>NZ_FXAF01000011.1 GCF_900177415.1 Xaviernesmea oryzae
GATTTGAAGCGCAGCCGCGGCGTGAAGAAGCGTTCCCTCACCAGATTGACCTGGTTCTCGACCTGGCCCTTCTCCCACCCCGACGCCGGCGTGCAGGCCACCGGTTCGATCAGGTAATGGCTGCACATCTGTAGGAAGCGGCGATTGTATTGCCGTTCCTTGCCGACGAAGACCGTCTCCACCGCGGTCTTCATGTTATCGTAGATGCCGCGCGTGCAGGCCCCGCCCAAGAAGGCGAACGCCCGGTCATGGGCGTCGAAGACCATCTCCTGCGTCTCGCGCGGATAGGCTCTCACATACATCATCCGGCTGTGGCAGAGCCGGACATGGGCAACCTTCACTGTGGTCGTCACGCCGTTCAGCACGACGATCTCGTGGCTCCAGTCGAACTGGTAGGCCTCGCCGGGCGCATAATAGAGCGGGACATAGGCTTCCGCCGTCACGGAGCCGCGCTCCTTCGCCCATGTCCTCGCGTAGCGCCGAACGGTGTCATAACCCCCCTCGTAGCCGAGGTCGCGCAAGTCCTCGAATATCCGGATCAGTGTCAGCCGTTCGCGAGAGGATTTGGCCTCATTGGCGAGCAGCATACCATCGAGCTGATCGCGCCAGGGCCCGAGCTTCGGCTGAGGTTGACGGGTCCGCTCGTATTTGAACTCCGTCTCATCGCTGCGCAGAACCTTCCGCACCACCTTGCGCGATATGCCAAGCTCTCGGCAGATCGCCTTGATCGACTTGCCCTGCACACGCGAAAGCCGCCGTATCTTCAGAATTGTCTCCACAACAAGCATCCAAATAAAAAGCCTCCGATGAAACCGGAGGCTGTTGTAACCCCATCGCAGATGGGGGTCCCGTTTGGACGCCGATCACCCCATGTGCGGGGTCCTTATTCCATGCCTAATCACAGTTTGGTGCCAACACGCCTTGTAGTGGCAAGAAGGGCGGCATCGCAGGCTGTCAGGGCGACACCTTCATCTGCAACGATGGGTCGGTGAGCGCGAGCAAAAAATCTTGCTCGGCGTCTTTTCGCGGCGTCGGACTGCTTGGCACGGGAAGCGATATGTCACCGGCGGCGACAGGCGAATGTTCGTGTCGATCGGGAACTTACTGCACAGGCCCGCGAGGCGGCCGCTACTGCATCACCGATAGTGGTGGGAAGAGCTATTTGAGGAAGTGATGCCGGAGACCCGCATCAGTCGCATCAGCCTGTGGAGCGATGGCAGTCCATTACACTCGCCTTCGGGCGGTCTCGTGCTGTTGGGGCGCATCTTCCCGGGGGGGGCGCTGCACCGCTGTCGGCAGGGCAGTTCATAAATCAACTTTAACGAAAGTCCTCTAATCTCATGAGCAACCATGGGGAGGGCTGCATGCGCTTATCTGGACTCATCATCAAAAACTATCGCCGTGTGGGCGAAATCGAATGCAAAATAAAAATTGACCAGATCGTTGTTTTGGTCGGACAGAACAACTCGGGAAAATCAACGGTCCTCGATGCTTATGAATTATTTGCGTCGGGCGGTAAAGAAGTTGATGCAAGTCATTTTCACAATGGTGATGCGAAGCGGCCGATCGAGATCATCGGTGTCTTCAACAAGCTCACTGATGAAGATCGCGAAACACTCGGTAAGCAGTGGGAGCACGACGACCCGGATCACGGATCCTGTATAAAGGTCAAGTGGGTTTGGAGTGCACCTTCACAGCGTGGCCAGAAACAGGCGTATAGGCCCGGAACTGGCTCGTATGAGGCTGGTGGCCTTGGCGGCTGGGATTCGCTACTGCAGAGCCGGGTGCCACGCCCAGTGCGAATTCGCCCGACGGATCCGGTCGACACTACCCAGACCAAAATCGTCGGAATGCTGAAAGATCACATCAAGACGAAATTGAAAGCAGATTCCTCCGGCACTACTGCGGTTCTGGCCGAAATCGAGAAGCTGGCCGCCCAGTTGTATGAGGAATCAAAGGGGACCATCAACGACATCTCCAACAAGATTACCGAACAAGTCTCGACCGTTTTCCCCGGCACAGTCATAGAGGTGATTCCACGATCGAAAGATGCGATCGACGAAAAGATCATCGCTGCAGATTCCTATCTGAAAATCGGCACTTCAGACGGCAACGGTTCTTCTTTGGTGTTGCAAGGCACAGGTCTGCAACGTGCGTTGCTGTGGTCAGCGCTTTCGGTGATGTCTGACCTTCCCTCCGGAAAAAAGAAGGCTGCCAACGAAGAAGATGAGCCGCCGCGCGTTCTCTTGATCGACGAACCGGAAGCGTTCCTACATCCGCCGACCGTCCGAATGGCCCGCGACGCTCTCTATGATTTCGCGCTCAAAAACCCGAACTGGCAGGTGATAGCCACGACACATTCACCCGTCTTCATCGATGTGGCAAAGGACCACACAACAATCATCAGGGTGGATGCGAGCTCTCCTCAGCGGCACTATGTCTCCACTGATGAGGTTGGGTTTAAAGAGCCTGAGCGGAAAAGGCTTGCAATGGTCCGCGCTTGTCACCCGTTCGTAAACGAGTTCTTCTTTTTTGATGAGATCATTCTCGTGGAAGGTCCAACCGAGAACGTTGTTGTAAGCACCCTTGCCGAGATATTGGGAAAGCAAGTTCATGTCATAGACTGCCTTGGAAAGGCGAATATCCCGATGTTCGCCAAGATCCTGAATCACTTCCAGGTGCCATATGTCGTCATTCACGATTCCGACGTCCCCAGGGCGAAAAGAAAAGATAAGATCATCGCCAATCCGATGTGGGCGGTAAATGAGGAGATTCGCAAGACGGTTGCAGAATCAAAGGCCGGCGCGAACATCTTCGTCCAGTTTCCAAACTTCGAAGGGGCGTTTTGCCCTGAAGAGCTGAGGTCTGGTAAGGTAGATAATGTGATCGCCATTTTGGCGGACGAAAGTTCCGAGTATCGGGCACGGATTCTCAATGCTTATGATAAGGTCTTTGCGAAAGATGAGGCCGTAATGTGCAACTCCGAGGGAGCCTTCAAGGCTACTATGGATAAGCACATGGCAGAGCGCGGTCTGGGTGGCGAGTGGGCTTGGCAACAATAGCATAGGAGCCAACAGCGGAGTCGAACCGCAATCCACAGAATTCGCCATTAGGAAAGAAATTAGGAGCCGGTTCAATCAAGAACCGACTCCTGTAATATAATCAGCTACTTAGCTGAAGAAATTGGCTCCCCGGGCCGGATTCGAACCGGCGACCTGTCGATTAACAGTCGAATGCTCTACCGCTGAGCTACCAGGGATCAACCGCTTGGGTCGCGGCGTGTGCGGGGGGTAATACAAATGCTTTGGCGTTTTGCCAAGCGGTTTTTGCAAAAAAATCCAACTTGGTTGTTTTATCCCCGTTGAAGCCCCATTTGCACGGAAAAGATTGGCTTTTCGGATAAGGAGTTTCATCCCCGGTGGCAGGCGAGCGGAAATCGACAAGATTCGGAATGGACCCGCAGAGCGGCAAACTGGCGCTCGGCAGCTTGCAGATTCCCATGCCGCGTTCGCGGATCGGTCGGGTCATTGTCGGTGTCGTGTTGATATTCGGCGGCACCTTGGGTTTCCTGCCGATTCTCGGCTTCTGGATGCTGCCGCTCGGGTTCCTGGTCCTCTCGCACGACCTGCCGCTCGTGCGGCGGCAACGGCGCCGCATCGCACTCTGGTGGGCAAGGCGCCGGGCGCGCAAGGCCGAGCAGAACTGAAGGCTCAGCCGAACAGCGACGCAAGCCCCTGGCCGGCGCTGAAGGCGACATAGGCGAGCACGCCGAAATAGATGACCGTGATGACGTTGAAGACGTAGCCGCCGAGCACGATGAGCCCGTCGCGCTGGATCATGCCCGTCGAGAGCAGCAAGATCGCGATGCCGGGCAGCGTGTTGGAGAAGGGCACGAGGCCGAGCGGGAACATCAGCAGCACGCCGGCGACGGCGATCGCGAGACCGTTCATCCGGTTGACGAGCCTGCCGGTCGTGAGCGCCGAAAGACGCGGCTTTAGAAAGCGGTCGAGGCGGGAGACGATGTTGACGCCTTTTTCGAGTGCCGGCACCAGCTTTGTGGTGTCGAGCTTGCGGTCGAGGATCTTCTTGGGCAGCCAGGGCAGGCGGTTGGCCATGATCGCCAGGCTGATCAGGATGATCGCGGCGCCGAACACGGTGCTGACGCCGGGAATGGAAACGGGGATGAGGAAGGGCAGGGAGGCCACGGCGCAGACGAGGAGCAGGCCCTGTTCCCCGACCGCATCCATCAGTTCGCGCAGCGTGACCGATTGTCCCTTGATGCCGTCGATAAGCTGGCGCAGCGTTTCGCCGAGCGAGGCCGAGGTATCCTGAAATTCGATGTTTCCGTTCAAATCAACGCTCCGCAAAGCCCCAGCGGCCGGATGCATAACAGCATTCGGCCTGTGAGCAAAGACCTGAGCAAAGGCCGTGAGGCCGCATGCGCGGATCACGGCATCGAGCGAAGCTCTATCTGGAGCTGAACGGCTTGCGCTCTATTTCGTCTGCACCCAATAGTCATAGGCGCCGCAGGCGAGCACGATCGCGAGGATCGCGATGACGACCGGATTGAGTGTTGTGATGAATTCCAGATATTCCACGACGGTTCCTCCTACCGCATGTTCGCCGCCCGGTGACTCCCCCACCATGACAACGCCATCATTCTAACACAGTTCCGCCTGCTTCGCTACATTAGCGTTCTTGCACGGACTCTGGCATGCCCCGTCCCGAATCGTTAAGATGGTTCGCGGGATTGAAGACGAGGGCAGATATTGATGTTCAGAGTGATAGAGGGCGGCCTTTCGGCCCGCCCATCGGCGGCGGCCGGGCCGGCGGACGATGCGGCTCCGAGCCTGGAAGACGTGCTTCGGGAAGCCGAACGGCGCATTGAGGCAACCGGCTACGAAAGCTGGCGCAACCGG
This sequence comes from Xaviernesmea oryzae, assembly GCF_900177415.1. Classification (GTDB taxonomy): domain Bacteria; phylum Pseudomonadota; class Alphaproteobacteria; order Rhizobiales; family Rhizobiaceae; genus Neorhizobium; species Neorhizobium oryzae_A. The sequence continues at coordinate 4,920 of NZ_FXAF01000011.1, forward strand.
GAGACGCTGACGGGCATCCCCGTCCCGCGCGAGATCCGCTACCTGGCAATGCAGATCGGTTACGTGGCGGAAGCCATCGGCAGATTGACCGACATTCCGGCCGATTTCCGCTCCGACATCTATTGGCCCGCCTGAAGGCCGCGATCCGTGCCGCAGGCGCCGCGAAAGATCGGCGCGATCGCCTCGATCACTTCTAAGGAGGCAACCTGCTCGCACGGCAGGAAAGGGAGCAGTTCCTGCCCGTGAAGTCGTGCTCGTTCTATCTCCGGCGAACGCACGACGCATATCGGACCGGCCCTAAAGGCCTGGGTCAGCTCAGCATTTTCGCTTCGATGCTGGCAAGGACGAAGGTTTCCCGCACCTTTTCCAGGGGGAGCCTGCGTTGCAGGCAGGCGGCGCATTCCTTCAGGGCCTTGATATAGTAGGTACCTTCCCGCACCGGCCAGCGCCATTTGAGATATTCCAGGGCCTCCCGCGGGCCGCGGATTGTTTCGGGAAAACCATATCCGACACGTACTCTGACTGGGGCACTCCACAAGGCTTCGTTTGCTTCGGTTACGTCACTCATCATTTCCACACCTCGCATTGCGGCGCAGACAACCCGTAAGGCGGGGTTTGGTTCCATCATTTTTGATGAATTTTTCCGGTTCCGGCCTTCCACTGCCCCGCGGGGGGCTCCGGAACTCGACGGAAACCACTCCGGAAGCGCCGCATCGGCCGCGGGCATCTCCTGAAGATCGGGGAGTTTGCTGCTGTCGGCGCCGGACCTCGTCTTGTAGATAGCCGGGGGACGTAGCGACGGAATTTTTATCCCTCGGTAACGGTCTTTCGCCTTGTTCAGGAAAAAGACGACAATCCGCTCGAACCCGCTTGCACCGTCATTCGATTCGTTCTAAACGCCCGACACCACTCGCTCTTCATGCGTTCGGACGGCCTCGTGGCGGAGTGGTGACGCAGAGGACTGCAAATCCAAACAGGTTTGAATGATTTCAATGCGGTTTCTGAAAAGGGAGCCGGAAAATGCTACTTTTCGGCTGTTTTCGGCTCATTGATTTTGCTGACGTTTTCCGAGTTTTCAGAAATGCCGAACCGCCGTTTGGTGGCCTCAAGCACACGCTTTTCGGTCTCTTTCGCATAGCCGCGATAGGCTGCGCTTGTCCGGTGCTTCGACAGTACCCGGCCCTGTCCCTCCGTCAGGCCCATCTCCTCCAGTTCCGTCATCCCGCCATGCCGCGCCTTGTCCAAGGTGAAGCCGGGGGAAAGAACGCCTTCGGCCGTCAGCTTGTCGGCGATTTCGCGGACGTCCTGAGACAGGCGCGTGCCGTCACCGAACAGCTTCCCGTTCTTCTGGCAGACGATGGATGTGCCGTATTTTGGCACGCGTTTGAAAATCGCCTCAGCTTGCGCGTACAGCGCGACAACGGCTCCGTCCTCGCCGATGTACTCAAGAGGATGCTCCGCGCGCTCTCCGGTCTTCCTGTGGCTGAATATGATCTTGTCAGGAGCGCTCTCGCCGCGATAGCCGGTCCATGGAGCATAGCCGGCGCCGATGTTGCTCGGGCGTAGGAAGAATTCGAACGCGAGGACCGCAGCAGCGGCAAGCTCGGGTCGCTTCAATCTGATGGCGCCTTCGGCAAAGGCGTAAACCGACTCGCGATCAACGTGCCCCTTGACCTTTTTTGCCCGCCGCTTGACCGTGACGCCTTCCCATGGGTTCGGTGTATCCTGGCGGAACAGGTCGGGATGATGGGGCTTCATCCGCTTCCACATGGCCTTGCAGTAGGTGACAATCTTCTCGGAGGTCCTCCCTGCGCCTTCGTCGGCAAAGGTCTTGTAGATCTTCTCCGCCGTGCTGACGCCGATGTTGGCGATCCTCAAATCCCCGACTCGGAAAAGCTGTTGCGTGGATTCGCGGGTTATTTGCGTGTCACAGACCCGATCGAAGATGCGCCGGTAATCCGGGCGGCTGAATTCCCCCACCCGCTCGAGAAAACTGTCGTGGCGGAGATAGGAATTGACCAGCCACTCGACTGTTCCGTGGCGCGTGGTGTCCGGCTCAGCCATAGGCGAGCGCTCTTTCCTCCATCCGTCCAGGCGCTCATTCCATGTGGCGGCCGCTTCGTTCAGTTCTTTTTGCGTGAGGTCGTGGCCGAGGGTAACCGACGTGAATGGGGCCCCGGCCTTCCTGTAAGCGGTCGGGCAAGTCCAATAGAAGGTGATCGATCCGCCCTGCTTCCGCTTGAACGAGGTGTATTTCGGCATGGTCATCGGCACCATCAGAAGACCTCCGGGTCTCCGCCGACGGCCTCTGGATTGATCACCCTGTCCAGATCGATCTTGCGCCAAGCGCGGAACTTCCCTTTGCCGGTTCCGGTCTCAATGAATGGCCGCGGCCAGATCACGCCCACACGGCTCATGAAGGCGTCAACCGTCTTCTCGCCGGCATAGGCAGCCGCAAGCTCGTCCCGAAGGACAGCAGGCCAGCATCCGGTCGGGATTACAGCTTCCTTTGCCATCAATCCCCGCTTTCCCCGTAATTCACATCGCGGTTGTCCACAGGGGCCTTCTCCTCGCGAAGTGCGGCACGGCCTTCCTTGATCGCGAGCGCCTGCTTAACCGTGATGCCGAGCGCGGATGCCGCCATTTCGATGATGCAGTTATTCCAATCGCTGATCGCGCTGGTTTCGGTGGTAAACGGCCGAACCGAAAACCATTCGCCGAGGCAAGAGTTTGGAAGCCGGCCGCCGGCGATGAACGATTCGTCATCGTGGCGCCTGCATGAAATAGAATAGACGAGCCCGTTCCTGCCGAACGAATGGAGCGTTGTTCGCTGGACGTGCACGAACGCCTCTCGATCGCAGCCAGGGCATCGATAGGGGCGCGGTTTCATTCCGTCCCCTCCTGCTCTGCAAGGCGACGGATGGCGGCGGCAACCTGTTGGTTTACGTCGGGTTCAAGATTGAAGAACGAGAGCTGCCCCCGGCATGGGATCAGTGGGAGCGGGAAGGCATCGCGAAGGACGAAGCCGAATTTCCCGTAGAACCACCGGCTTTCCATCTCGCGGACGCAATCGACGATGCGGGCCATGCCGACCACGCCGCCGCGCGGCATCGCCATCTGTTCGTCATCGTCTTTGTCGAGTTCGGACTTCGACACGCCGGCATGCACGATGAACCAGCCTCGGCCTCTGGTAGGCCAATCGCGGTTCTCGACATCCTTCCCGTCATGGAAGATATGATGCGGGTACGGCTGCTTGATGCTGAGAGCCTTGATCTCACCAGCGGCCACACGATCCGCAAGTTTGAGGAGGTCGCTCATCACTCAGTTTCCTTTCGCGGGGAGGGGGTGGACGGTGACGGCGATGGAGGGGTGGCCCTCGTTTGCGGGGATGGGATTCCGGCAGTTGGCGAACTCGGCAGCTATCTTCTGTGCGACGGTGCGGGAGACGGAAAAGCCAACCTCGCGGCCGTCTGCATAGGCCAAGAGCAGTTCAAAGCTGTCGGCATCGTCGTGGAATTGGCTAAGGCAAGCGCCTACGATCTCGCTCATGCCGCCGTCTCCGGTTCGGTCACGATCATCACGTCTTTAATCTCGACCTTGGAGAAGTAGACGTAGGTATCGCTTCCCGCCCATACCTCGGCCTGCGCCTCGTAATCGCCGATCCCCTCGAAGAAGGTGTAAGGTAGGTCAGTGACATCGTTCGCTGACATCTCGGAAAGCCGGGGGACGGTATCGAGATCGTCAGCTACCGAATTGTCTTCGTCGGCGCGGAAATTCAGGCCGTCAGCAAGTTCCTCGCGGACGTCCTGCGGCAGATCTGCGACTTCGATTTCGAGCGTAACTTTAAGCTTCACGGTCGGCCTCCTTCGTGGCTACGAGGGCAGCGGCATAGATGCTGTCGGTCAGCTCCCACGCGCTTAGGTATTTTCCAGAGTTGATATTGGCGGCGATGAGCTGATCCCAGATTGCCTTTTTGAGCGGAGGCCAGCCGACAACCGGGCAGCGCGGCCCACCCGTCATACTCGTTTGCGGGGATGGGTTTTCAGTCGATGCCATCGTATCTCTCCGGGTGCTGACGCGGGACTGGTTGGCCCTCCGTGGTGGCTCGCAACTGGTCGCCGTTGAAGATGTGGAGCATGCCGCGATAGGCTTCACCGGTAGCCTCGACCACGAACCGTTCCTGCCCTGACAGTGTGTGAAAGGTCGACACGACCGTGCCGGGAAACGGATAGCCGAGAACCTTGGTCACGGGCGTACCGACCGGAAAGCGCGGGATATCGACGCCTTCCGTTTGTTGCTGGGGCGAGCGGTCAGAAGCCTTCACGGCTTCGTCCCATTGCCTTTGCAGGTCACGGAGCAAGTCGCGGGTTCCGAAGGGTAAACTGCCGCCCTGGGCGAGATTGAACATCACGGTGGCCATATGGGCACCGATACGGCGTAGGTCGTCAGTCATGGGAGCCCTCCGTGGTGTAATCCGGCTCGTTGGCGTACCGGACCTTGCTGGCGAACGGCTCAAGCGCCTTATCCAGTGTCCGGCTCTCCTCTTCCGGTAAAAACCCGCAATCGAAGGCCTCGCGCGCTGCGATAACGAGATTGACGATTTCGTCCGTCATGCCAGACAGCAAATGTGATCCGCCCGCTTCTGTCTCCCCCTGCTCTGGGGTGGAGAGGGCTTCAAAGCGTCCATCTTCGAACTCCTCGCGCGGCCGAACCCATATCGAGCCATCGGCGAGGGAGCGGTAGATAGCGACATCGCGCATATCGATCATCTGGTCGAACTTACCGTTCTGAGGGTTTCTCTCCCACCAATGATCCGCCTGCATCTTACCGATGCCAAGCACCTCGTATTCGGTGCCGCGCTTCTTGTGCTTCACCCGTACCTGCGCCTCTGAGGCTGATGGGGAGGGGTGGGCAGCTTCGAGGGCAAGCCGCATCGCACGCCCTTCTTCGCCCGGTGCTACAACATACTGTCCGCCTCCACAGACCTCGCACCAATCCGGATCGTGGCCGTTTTCCCCGAAACCGTGATGATATCCGCGACCGTCGCAGCGCTCGCATTTGAGCATGACCGGCTCGTTTACGGCTTTGTTGAACGCCGTCAGTGCGTCTCTGACTTGCTTGTCCGTGATCATGCGTTCGGCTCCTGAGGGGATGGCAGCAAGCCTTGCGAGGCAATGCGCTGGTGGACGGTCTCGCCTGTCGGCAAGAGGATTTGCCCGAGAAATGCGGCTTCGAAGGAAAGAATGCCGGTCTCGATCGCGGTAAGCTGACCCTTGATCCAGTCTCGGAGGATCGACCAGACGGCGACTTGGCCCTTATGCAGCGCCTGCGCCTCGTGATCCTTCGGAGACCGCCGCATGCGGCTATTCCAAGGATTTTCACGCAGCCAGGCAGCCGCGTAACCTTTGGCGCTGGCCTCGACTTGGACCATCCGACCGCGGTATTCGAACTGAATGATGACTTTGCCGGCGTCGAAGTCTTCCATCGGCGCGAACTTGGAGCAACCAAAAGCCTGGATGGTTTTGCGGATATCGTCCATGGCAGACCGGCCGGAAGTGCTGTTGGAGTATGGAAGGCTCATGGCTTGCGAGCCTCCAAAATGATCTTGATTGCCGCTTCCGTATCGCCCGACACTCGCCACAGCCGGTCGGCAAGCGTGTTCGCGTCAATGCCGTGGGCTTCCCACCATGCCTGCTCCTGCCCGGTCTTATGCTGGGCGCTCGGGCCGGTGCGATGTTCTTCCGGGAGCAGGGGTAGGGTCCAGTTGTCGCCGGCCTTGGTGCCTTTCCCGCGCATGTGCTTTCCAAACCGCTTGTCGGGAAAGTTGACGTGGGCGGCCTCACAACCGAAGGCGCCGGAAATTACCGATGGCAGGGAGGCGATCCAGGCGAGGTGCCGCGGATCGCGTATCTCCTGTGCTTCCTTGGCGCGGCGGGTGTCGGCGAAGGCCGTGGGTTCTCGCTTGACAGCCCAAGCCATCACATCCTCCTGACTTCAACGCAGTAGGAAGAGTCGGCGTCCTCGAAATCCCACGAAACAGAGGCGTCCGGTATGGCTTCAGCGGCCAACTCTGCTTCTTCTTCGTTCACAGCCTCTACAGTAACGTATCCGACCATGCGGACTTCCTGCACGAGCTTGATACGCCACTTTACAATCTCGCCGTCTGACGACGTTTTGCCAAAGAGTGGATCAAACTTCCTGATGGTATCGCCAGCACGCCCATATGGAGCATCGACGAGATCTTTGAATTGCTCCTGGGAGAGCGGGCCGAACGAGCCAGACATCAACGCCTCCCCATGCTAAGCATCCGCCGGAACCACGAGACGTGTCCGACGTCGTGGCGGAACTCGTTTACCCGCTTCTGAGCTTCGATCTCCTGGCGGAGCTTTTCCGTCGTCTCGTTGCGGCGGGCGAGATAGACGAGGGTGGAGGGGCGAGCGTTGGGATAGCGCTTGAGGTGGTCATTGATGGTTGTCATGCTGCTCTCCTTGCCAAAGTGAAGGGAAGGCGGCTCGACAGAACCCACATGTGATACATGTCGGCCTCGTCGATCAGTTCGGAGACCGGCGGCATGACCTGCACGGCAGTCGCCTCACTTCCGAACAGTTCGTTCTTGATCCTCTGGAGATCGCGCCACGGTGGCTCAAGGTTCGAGGCGGTCCGGATCGCGCAATGGTGGGTCAGATGACCGTCCATGTCGTAGAACGGCCGGATCAGGACGACGTAGAGGTTGTTCGCCTTGGCGCTGCGGACCTGCTTGCACCATCCCGAGCCGCCCGGAATGCCATCTGGAAGTTCGGTGACGCGCCAAGTTCCCCAATCACCCTTCAAGCCTTTGCGCTCGATCGAGCGGGCGGCGAGGCGCTGCTGACGGTTGCTCATGCACCACCTGCCTTTGCCTTGGCGATCATGCGTTCAAGCGGGGAAAGGTGATTTTCGATTGCCTTCGCCTTGAGCGGCGGCAGGCCGAACTTCTCGAGGTAGGCGCGGGAGTGCTTCGCCCAGACCTTTCGGCCCCAGCTAGTCGAGGCGAACTCCCAGGGGCGAGCGGCGCGCAACGCCTTCTTGCGGGTCGCAAGGTCGGTGTCGGCCGGGAGGTTGCGGTGAACCTCGCTGATGACGTGAGAGGCGGTTTTCTGCCAGTCGATCATGCCGCGCCGCCTTTCACAGGCCAGATTGTAACCGTCTCGCCGTTCTCAAGCGCCTCGCGCACAAGCCAGATTATGTCCGCGTCGGTCTCAAACGGCGCATGGGTTCGGCAAAGGTGGCCGTCAGCATCGCGGGTTTCCGCCTGCCATCCAGCCTTTCGAACATCCTCGGATGTCTGAAGATTTACCGGGAACGGGTTCTTCATGCTGCACCGCCTTCCGCCTTAGCAATGGCTGCGAGTGCTATTTTGTGGCAGTCGCGGTATTGTTTCCCGTCCGCCTCAGAGTTCACGACCATCTGCCGCAGCGCTTCCAACAGATCAGGAGCCGCCGCTATCAACCGAGCGTCGGCGCAGTCGATACCGCGCACGTCGTATCGATAGACGCTGCCGTCCTTCTTCGCGGCTTCGATGCCGACGATAGTTTGATCACCAACCTCGAACTGCAGAAGATCCTTGGCATCGACCATGACGCCACGCCCAGGCTGGAAGCGAGGCTGAGCGCCCCGCATGCCCCAGCGGGTGAAATCCATGACGTATCGCCGGCCGTGGTGAACCGTGGCGAGATAGACGTGATTGCTGCCGGCGTTGCCGAACCATGCCCAAGGGCCGGGGGTGTGTTTCGGAGCCTCGCTCATGCCGATCTCCTCCGATCCTGCCGCTCCGGCATCACATCCTCCGGCGTCACGCCGAATTCCGATGCGATGAAGCGGATTGCGTTGTTGAGGAAACCTTCGAAGGTCGGCTCGTCCATGCTCTCGAAAGAGACGGAGGACGGAACCTTGACCACGTAGCCGCTGATGATGACGTCATCGGTGTAGCCGGTGCGGAGTTTCACCATCTGATGCAGCGCCTTAGGATGCGGCGCGCATTCGGTCGCCTTCACGACTTCCCGCAGGAACTTGAAATAGAAGCGGAGGCGGCTGGGCACGCGACCGGTCCGAAGGTCAGCCTGGATGCGCTGGCCGACCGGGAACTTGCGGATCATCTCGCGATCCATTTCCATTTCGCCGATGAGGCGGTCACCATCGCGGACGAGATAAAACGGTGGGTGCTCGGGGGCCTTCTTGATCATGGTCAGCCTCCGTTGATCGGCTCAAGCTGGGCAAGCCGACGGTCGCGGATTGCGTATGCCGTATCGATCATGTCGGCATGGCCGGCGCTTTCCAGCGTGGCCGGTGCGTCGAAGTCGTTCCAGATTTCCGCAGCGTCCTCGGCAGTCTTGGCGCCAGCGAGCGCAGTTTCGATTTCCTCAAGGAAATTCCCGAGGTCGAACTCGCTTTCGTTGGGCTGCTCTTCTTTGGCCGGTTCGGCGTCGATCGTCTTGGCGGAAGGCGGAGCGGGCGGCTTTGGCGGAGCCGGAGGTTTCGACGGTCCGGTCTTGGTTTCTGCCGGCGGCGTTACGTCCCGCATGTCTTCGACGTCCGCAATCTCGCGGGCCTCGAACTCGTCGCGGATGCCGCCGAGCACGTCGCCGAACAGTTCGCGCAGGCAGTAACCCGCCGCGCGCCAAGCCAGCATGCGCTTCGGGAAACGGTACCAGGGCGCGTCGTTCGGAACATTGTCCCGCCAGACCTTCTGCCCGTTCTCCCAAACCTGCTTTTTGACGGTGGCCCGTTCATCCCAGAGGCGCGCGCGGATCGCATCGTCCTGGCTGAACTCGACACGCTTCTCTTCGCCGGTGTCGGACCGTTTGGCCTCGCAAAACCCGACCATCTTGCCGTTTTGTTCCTCGCAGCCGGTACGCAGGTATGCGACCTTGCCCGACATGCGAACAACATTGATCAGGCCGTCGCCGTAAAGCGCCGGCTTCCCGTTGATGACCGTGAAGCTCCGAAGGCTGACCATCGGCTTGAGCCCGAGCTCGGCGCCGGACATGATGGCGACGGCGACGGCCGCCGCGGCGTCATCGCCGGTGAGCTTCCCGACCAGAGCGGCAGGTGCAAGGCCGGAAGCGACGACGGCGCGCGCAACCCTTAGCGTTTCCTCGAAGGTCTGAGGGACTATGGCGATGACCTGACCGCCGCCGGTGAGTGCTGGAACGTGAGCGTTCATGCCTTCTCTCCTTCATCGGCGACTTCCGGCTCGACGATGCGGAGGATCGTCTTCTGCGCCTTTTCGGATTCGGATTTGATGGAGACGACCTCGACGGTGGTTTCACCGCGAGCGGTCTCGACGACTACCTTGCGGCCGACCTCGACCAGCGGCGCCAGTCCATTCGGGATGAAGTAGTCATAGGTCTTGTCGTCCTTCTGCCACTTGAACTTCACGGCAGCGACGAGGAGTGCGGTTGCTTCGGTCATCAGGCAGCCCTCTGCTCCTCGAAGCGCTCGACGCCTTCCACTTCGACGCCGGCCCGGACGGCGCGGTTCGCAAGCGTTTCGACAAGCGCTTTCATTTCGGGATGATTGCCCAAGGCCCGGAGAGCCTTGTCGTAATCGACGATCCGGGCGGATACGAAGGTGCGCAGCGCGACACGCGCGCCGGTCCGGCCGGCGGACATGTTCCGAGCCTGGGCGTCACGCTCGGCCTGAGCCGCCTGCTCGGCAAGGCGCTCGGCTTCCGCGATCCGGTTGTTGTGTTCTGCGATTGCCGCCGCGTCCGAAATTCCGTCAGCGATCTTTTTTGCAGCCGCCTTTTCGGCGGCGAGGCGTGCCTCTTCGGCTTCGCGGGCGATACGGTCGGCTTCTTCACGTGCCTTGCGCTGGCGCTCCATTTCGATCCGCTGCTGTTCGCGCAGGTAATCGTCCATGTGGCGCTTGAGCTTTTTGCTCAGGGCGTCCGGCTCTTCCTTGAGTTCGCGCCACTTGTTATCGACCGCGCGGCCGGCGTCGAGGTGCGGCTGCTTTTCCACCTTGTGCAGGTCGCTCGCCTTCTTCGCGATGGTGGAGAGCCGCTTGGACCAGATCGCCGCACGGTCGGCGTCGGCTTGCGTCTTGATCGGCTGTTTCAAGAACGCTTCGGCTTGTTCCTTCTCGGCGGCGAACTCGACCTGCAGAGCTTCGAAAGGATCATCCGGCAGGTTGTGCCCGATGGCCGGAGCCTCCGGTTCATCATCCCAGCCTGCGCCTTCGATGGCCTTGGTGTAGGCTTCATGGGTGATCGGGTTCCGGCAGCACCATGTCCAAACGTCTGAAGCATCGACCTTACGCTCGCCGCGCAGCGCGTGCCACTCACCATCCTCGAACCAGATTGCGACCGGTTCCCACGGCTTATCCTTGAAGCGTGTCCGGTAAAATCCCTGCTGCGGGTGGCCATCGTGGATCGGGCCGATACGGCCGGCAAGAGCCTCTTGCCACCAAAACCAAGCATTCTCGGTCATATGCGTGCCTCCTGTTGCTGCCGCCGGTCCATGTCCCGCAGCTCGTTGATGGTGATGAGGATCGCCGCGGACACCGCGAACCAAGCCACAAAGGCGAGGGCAATCCGGGAGCAGGGTGGGAAGGGCGGCTCGGCTCGTTTCTGGAACCTGCCGAGATCGATCGCGCGGGACCGGCATTCGCCGGGAGCGCAGGAGCAGCCGTCAAAGGCGCGGATGGTGCAGTCACGCATCGTCGTCCTCCTTCCGCGCTGCCTTCAAGGCAGCAGCAGCGGCATCAACCGCGACGTTGGCGCAGGACGTGCACAGGTCCGTGAAATCGAGACGGCTCTTGCCGCCGTAGCTGTCGGTTGAGCGACCGCCTTCGATCTTGCAGGATCCCCACAAGCTCGGCTTGCTGTAATCTGGTGTGCTACGGCCCATCATCGTGTGGGCTGTTTTCTCCGAGACAGCGCCGCAGTTGTCGCACTGGATTTTTGGGATGGTCTTGACGTCAGCCATTGACGCTCGCTCCCGGTACCGGACGGCCTGCATCGACATAGGCGACGGTGCGCGCCGGATCGGCGGTGATCTTCTCGACACGGTAGCCGAGTTGATCGGCAAGGCTCGCGAACGCCGCATGAGCGATCTGCACCTTGTACCGGGCGTCGGCATCATGACCGGCGTCGGCGAATGCCATCGCCACGTCGAGGTTTTTGGAAAGCGACCGGGCGAACTGCGCCGCGTCGTAAATTTCTGTGGGCTTCATGGCGGGCCTCATTCGGCAGCGATGGAAAAATGATGGGGGATTTGACCGGCTCGGCTCGCGTAGACCCAGAAGGGGAAGCCGTTGAAGACGCGCTTCCATTCACGGGCGGCGCGCTCTTCGGCAGTGATGCCGACGAAGCCGGTGTTGATTGGGGTAGGCTTCCAGATTTCGTGCTTCGGCTCGACGAGAGGGCCTTCGGCGCCAAGGGCGATTGCCTTCGCTTGCAGCTCGTGGACGTCGCGCAGGTGGCGCAGATAATTCCGGGCCGTCACGACCTTGCCCCGGCGATGCGCGCCACGGACTGATGCAATCGCGTTCGACAGATCCTGCTCAGCCAAGCGGAGCGCGTCGGTCGTGCGGTTCATTTGCTCGATGTGCTGCATTGCCGGTCCTCATCTTGTCGCCGTCCCGTCGGAGCTTCTCTTGCGAGGTGTTCGGGGCGGCCGATGAGAAGAATGTACGCAAATCATACATCGCAGTCAAGCGTGAATGTATGAAAAACTTACATACCGTGATGAATGAAGAATCTTTAACGTTCAGGCCGAATCACTCTCGACTCTTCGTCGCTGTTCTGTTTTCGTAAGAACGAAAGGAGAACAAACGATGGGGCTGGAATTAGCGAGATCACAGTCGCCTGTGCGGCTACACATTCGTTGCGAGAACTGCTTGCGTGAAAGTTCAAGGCTCTTGGAGCCGCCGCCGGGTGCCGAGTTACCGGACGATCCGTGCGCACTGGCGGAGGAGGGCTACCTCGACAACCTGCCGTTCTTTTGCGGCCACTGCGAAGGCGTGATCGGCCGCCTTTTCGCGATCAGCGGAGGAAAGCGTTATGGATAGGGAAGTCCTGGAATTCATCATCGTGCCGCCTTTCGATCGCCGGCATGAAATCACCAACTCAAAGGAGAGGATGGAGCATTATCTCGGCAATCGGTTTCCCGGCTACAGCTTCAAGCTGGTCGCCTTTGCACCAGTCGGTGACGAAGACGATTTCCGGGTACTGCCGGTGATGAACTTCATCGACGGGGAGGGGATAAGCCGGATGTGCGCAGAACCGAAGCGCTGGATGATGGTGGAGATCGCACAAGCTTGCCATGAGTTCGATGCGAACGGTCGGCGTTCTTGTGCCGCGTAGCCGAGAGCCAAGACCAACGAAGTGGCGATGGCATGTTCGGCGTTCGTGTGGGTAGCTTGGGGCAAGGGATTCCAGCTAGTGCCAAATCACGCTATGTTGCGTGAATGGAGGCGCTATTCGACATGCAGAATACTTCCCACGCGGTGATGGCCCAGCGCTTCGAGCCAAAAGATAGCGCCGATGATTTCCCGACGCCACCTTGGGCGACTAGAGCCTTGATTGAGCATGTGCTTGGTCCAAATAGGGTGAGAGAGCTCTCCTGTCTCGAACCAGCCTGCGGGCGTGGCTACATGGCGAGACCCCTTGCCGAGTATTTCAGCAAAGTAGACGCCGCGGACGCCTATCCATATGGCTTCGCCCCGCTACGCGACTTCCTAACGTTTCCCTACGAAGCCCTCTCTCATGATTGGGTTATCACCAATCCGCCATTTCGTCTTGCTGAAGAATTCGTCCAGCGTGCGATGACTGTGGCCCGTAGTGGGGTCGCGATCCTCGCGAGGACCGTTTTCTTGGAAAGTGTCGGCCGCTATGAAAGCATCTTTAAAGAGTGCCCGCCGACAGTTTTTGCTCAGTTCAGCGAGCGAGTGCCTATGGTGAAGGGAAGGGTGGACGCAAAAGCTTCCACCGCTACAGGATACGCGTGGTTTGTATGGGAAAAAGGGAATGCGTCATCCCGGCTCGCATGGGTTCCGCCTTGCCGACGGTCCCTGGAGCGGCCGGGCGACTATCTATAATCATTCATTCTTATTGAAGTTGGCTATTCCCTCACGAAGCAGAGACAAGGCCGTACTGCTATCGCCAGCTTCAAGAGCCTCGATCGCTTTATTCACCTTGAACCGCAATCGTCTACCCTTCATGCCAGGAGGTCCGCTCGGCGGCAATTCGGATGAAGGTGCGGCCTCGGTTGTTCCATATTTGCCTTGAAGCGCTTCAGCAACGCGTCCTGGATTCTCGCCGAACCAAGCAGCTACATTATGCTGATCGTCGCCGCGAGCCACCATGCCAATGACTATCTTCGCATCGTGTGTGGAAAGTGCCATTAAAGTTGATCCCCCAATAACCAGGCGCGATCTTATCTATGTCGATGATGGAGTCCAGTGGACATAAGACGTTCCGCGCTGCCGCTATCTCGCCATCGTATCGGGCGAGCGTCTTTCCATTGCTCAGTGTTCCGTCTCCTCATCCGGCTCCTGATCACCTGAGTTCAGCATATCGACCAGCACGTCGGCCTCGTCGAGTTTGAGGCCGGCGCGCGGCTTCCCGCCGACCGATACCGTTCGACCGGTCAGCGTATCGAATATCTCCCAGGTATCGTACCCATCCTTGCGGATGTCGTAGCGTGCTGGGCGATCACCGGCCATTTCACAGCCCCGGCATCGTGTTCATCACCATCCTTACGACGGCGATCACCTCGACTGAAACACCGTCGTCAGCATCGAACTGCCGATGCACAATGATCGGCTTATGCTTCGGATTGCTCGATCGAGGATGAAACTCCGTCCGGTCTTCGTAGATCTCGATCTGCTTGACCGACCATTCCCGCATGTGTCCGCCGTCGCGGGTGCGCTGGACGACAACCACCATTCCATCACGAAGCACGACACGGCCGGCGATATCCTCGTAGGCGGTGGCGACAACGGTGTCGCCTGGCAGGATCGGGCGAGGCTTCAGCTCGTTCATGCTGTCGCCTTCGACATCGAAGATAAGCTGCCTGGCATTCGGGAAATTCTCATCCCGTGGAACGGTGATCTCTTCCGGCTCCGACTGGTCGAACTCGTCGACTTCGCGGAATAGGCCGGCGGCGACGATCCCGGCCTTTCGTGCCGGCACCCATTTCGATGAAGAAGGCTTGATCTCACCACCTGGCGGGTCAACGCCAAGATAAGCGGCGATCTTCGGTATTTCGTTGACCTTGAGCTTCCGCTTGCCTTTCAAAAGCTGGGTGATCTGTGGATGCGCGATCCCGAGGTGGGCGGCAAGGCCCACCTGAGTTTTGCCCGGCTGTTTCAGGGCTTCCCGGATCCAATCCAGATACATGTCGGTCGGTGCGTCAGTCATTGTACAATTTTCGCACAAGCCCGAAAAACATGCATTTAGGAAAATCGTACATTCACTATTGCCTAAACTGTATGAATAACGTACATTGCCGGTATGAGATGCGAACCGGCAAACACGATTATCAAGAAGTTCAAGGGCTTGAAGCCTCTCGCTGAGGTGACCAACGTCCAGCCGCACACCGTCATGCGCTGGCGCATGCCGAAAGAGAAAGGCGGGACCGGCGGTGTCGTGCCCCACTGGCATATCCCGGCCATTCTTGAAGCTGCTCGCGAACGCGGTCTCGACATCCGTCCATCTGATTTTGCACCGGTGCTGGAGACTGCAGCATGACGAACGCACACGGCGTAGCCCGCGACCAACTCCGCGCCTTCATTGAGCGCATCGAGCGCCTCGAAGAGGAAAAGAAGACCGTCGCCGACGACATCAAGGATGTCTACGGCGAAGCCAAAGCCATGGGCTACGACACGAAGATCATGAAAAAGGTCATCGCGCTCCGGAAGAAGGATGAGCAGGAGCGGACGGAAGAGGAGATGATCCTCGATTCCTACCTCCAAGCCCTTGGCATGATCCCTCAGTTCGAGATGTTCGAGCAGGACGAGGTGAGGCCCTCGCGGGAAGAGCGCCGCCGGCAGATCATGTCGGAAGACATGGACGACCATAAAGCTCTCATCGACGAGATGGCCGATGCTGGCCTGATCTCCGAGGATGCTCGTGCAGAGAACAAAGCCCTTGCGGATGCAGTTGCCACGAAGTTCGGCAACGGTCGTGCAAAGGCTCTCCAATCCCCGCGCAAGGCGGCGGAGGCGGTATCCGAGAGGACCGCAACTCCATTCACAGCTTCGGACGATACCCCCATCGTACCCCCTACGCCTGCAGAGAGCGAAGCCGAGGAAATCTCTGCGATCCAATTCCAAGCGAAAGCATCCGGCGAACAAACGGGTGGAACCTCTGGCCATTTGGGATGCCAGCCACTGACGGGAGATGCGACTAGGCCGAGCCGGGGCGGCGATACCCCGGCAACCAATTCGCCGGAAACGGCAGAAGCTCCGAAGGTGCTCGACGGAGGCTCCCCGGTCGCAGGGGAAAGCAGGCACCATTGCGACGTGTCGGAAGACGAAGCCGGTCAGACCCTCACCGGCACCCCCAATTCCGAAACCGCTCCGGCCTCTCAAGGCGAAGCCGAAGCCCCCAGCGCCGAGCGCGTAAGCCCGACATACGACACGAGCAGCGCCGCCGCCAACGCAGGAGGCGATCATGTAACCGCGCAAACTTCCTCCGCTGCAAAGGCCGGAGCCGCGGTCAGTGCCGCTCCGGCCAAGAAGACCATTCGCGATTTTCGTCCCCACTGCCTTCGTCCTCAGGCCTGTGGGAGCAGCAAGATCGACGAGCATTGTTACTCCTGCCGAAAATCGATGGAAGCGGGAGAGGCGGCATGATCATCACCCGCTCCTCCCTTGATATCTCCGCATCGGTCGAAGCGGCCCGCCAGTCTCAACGCGCCGCGCTGCGGCTGCACTTCACCGGTTGCCCGGAGTGCGGCCGCGCGCTGTCGATCGCCGAGATCATTGAACGCCACTGCGAGAACTGCGAGCGCGACATCGAGCCCAGGACAATGCGAGCGGAAAGGGCGGCGGCATGATCGAGATCGCCCAAGGATTCTGTGCCTGCTTCGTAGGCGCGATGTTCTTCGCCTGCATTGCTCGGGCGCTGATTTCGAACTGAGCGCGTCACTCTCCCCGCGCTCATAGCTCGTCCCGGCCGTCCTCCTCCCAGGTCGGGGCGAGCGCAATTCTCGGAAGCCTTTCTTGCAGCCTCATCACGACGGCTCGAACGGCTTTCCCCAGGGGGATGAAATCGAAGGCAGCCGGTCCATCGGCGGATTGAGGACCGGCTGCGGCAGGGCACGCGGCGGCAGAGGCCCTGCGGAAAGGAATAACGGTTGGCCCGAGCGGCGGCCCTGAGACGAGGCGGGAGTTTGCTCCCGCAATAGAGCGTGTGCCCGCCTCGTCTTCTTCAGAATGCGAACTCTTGTGCATCGTTCGGCTCCTTCAACACGACCGAGCTTCGCACAGAGGATGAAGGATGTACGGCAAAAGGTTTTCCGAAAACGGAAAAAATGTTTCCGAGGATGACATGAGTAGCATCGCGTTGAACGAAGCAAAGAGCTGGGCAGACGAACTCATGGACAGAGAGTTCCGGGGCCGTGGCGACAGGGAGAAGTCGGTTCGTGGTCGCTTGGCCGACAGGATCGGCGTCTCCGAGAGCTACCTCTTCCGGCTTCAATACAAAACTCGGGAAATGAAGGACGTGGCTGGCGAGGTCTACCGGCGCCTTAAGCTCGCCTACGAAGAAGCCTGCCAGAAGAACGAAGCGGCGGCGGACCGCTATCGGAATGAGCGCCTGGGGATGCGAGGACACCATGAAGCGACTTACGAAAAGCGCGCTCCGGCGGCTTTGGGAATGGCTTCGGCTGAAACTGTCGAAGAGGAATAGGAAGCAGTGATGCAGCAGCTTTCCATGTTTGATCTGATGATGCCAGCGCCATTGGCCGCCGTTGACGAACCGCTATGGCTCCAGACCAACCTCGATAAGAGCGGCTGGAGCTGGGGAAAAATCGGCATCATGGCAAATAGCGACGGAACCTGGTCCATCAGCACCGGGGATAGCGTCGGCGGCTATTGCGGCCATGGTGGGCCATTTTGGGGCGAGCACGCCAGCTTCAAGGAAGCTCTCACCGCTGCCGTCAGGATGATGCACGGCCGTTGGGCCGACATCTCCGTCAGAATGAATGACAGCTGCTGCCAAGAGAGCCACCGCCGTGTTGCCCGGAAGGGTCTGGAATGGTTGGCCGGAATTGAAGCTGAGTATGGGGTATCGCAATGATGACCGACCCCTCCGAAATGATCGCATGGCTCGACCGCCGCATTGCCAGCGCCCAGACGTGGCTTGAAGACCACGGCCACGGCTCCAAGCGTCCGCGCCCTGAAACCGAGATCGCCACTAAGCAATACGACATCGCCCGATTCGAGGAGATCAGGGGTTCGTACCTGAAGGCGCTCGCCAAGAGGGAGGCCGCAGCATGACCATCAAAATCATCAACGGCGACTGCATGCGAGTTCTCGCTAACCTCGAGGATGAGAGCGTTGATTGCATTGTCACTGATCCACCGTACGGCGAAACATCTCTGGAATGGGATAAGTGGCCTCCCGGCTGGCCGGCGCTTGCCCGCCGCGTTCTCAAGAAGACCGGCAGCATGTGGGTTTTCGGCAGCACACGGATGTTCTTCGATCATGTCGAGGAGTTCTCGGGCTGGCGCCTTTCGCATGACGTCGTCTGGGAAAAGCACAACGGCACGGGGCTGTTCAACGACCGGTTCCGGCGCGTCCACGAATTAGCGCTGCATTTCTACCGCTCGGATGCGCAATGGGCCGACGTCTATAAGCAGCCGCAGTTCACCAATGACGCTCGGGCCCGTGTGGTTCGAAAGAAGGGCAGGCCAGCCCAATGGATAGGTGCCACCGGCGAGACGATCTACCGATCCGAAGATGGCGGTCCTCGCCTTATGCGCAGCGTCATGTTCTGCCGATCAGAGCATGGACGTGCTCGACACCCGACACAGAAGCCGATCGGGATCGTCGAGCCCCTACTGCTCTATGCATGCCCACCCGGCGGGACCGTTCTCGATCTTTTCGCGGGAAGCGGCACGACAGGCTTGGCGGCGAAAATCCACGACAGGAACGCGATCCTCATTGAAGGCAAACCGGAGTTTGCCGACCTGGCGGCACAGCGCCTTGAGGATGATGCTCCACTGCTCACAGGGAGCGCGGCATGAGCCAGAACACTTCCTCCGCCGTGATGCAACAGCGCAGCGAGCCGCACGATAGTCTGGATGACTTTCCTACGCAGCCATGGGCGACAAGGGCGCTTTGCGAGCATGTGCTTGTCGGATGCCATCTAAAGAGCAAGGCGGTCTGGGAGCCCGCCTGCAATCGCGGGCACATGGTCGACCCGTTGGGGGAATTCTTTGGTAAGGTTTGGGCGTCGGATGTTCATGACTATGGGCTCGACGGCGCATTCCAGCACGACTTCTTGATGCCGTTCACTCCTCGCGTCATGAGGTACGCCGACGCGAAGGTTGATTGGATCATATCTAATCCGCCGTTCCGCTTGGCGGAGGAGTTCATCAGCAGGGGTCGCGAGATCGCAACGGAAGGCGTCGCGATGATCGTTCGCACGTCCTTCCTCGAAGGCGTCGGTCGGTATGAGAACCTTTTCAGCAAGAATCCGCCGTCCATCGTCGCTCAGTTCTCCGAGCGGGTGCCGATGGTTAAGGGGCGTCTCACTGCCACGGGATCAACTGCCACTTCATATTGCTGGCTGGTTTGGATCAAAGGCGTCACGGGCGCGAAGCTGGTCTGGATCCCGCCTTGCCGGAAGAAACTCGAGCGCGCCGAGGATTATGCAGCGTATCGTGAGGTGGCAGCATGAATCGCTTATGCACTCACCAGCACGCCAGCCTCTCGTGCTGCCTCGACGAATGCACTTCTGGCCTCGTCAGGCTTGTTCTTGCGCTCCAGGACGCCCGTACACATCGCCAGGGCACGCAAGAGTGCCGGGCCTTCCTCGATCGGCCAATCCTCAATGAGAGCCCAGGACGCGCCCTGTGTGGTGGCGACCGTCGTCTCGACCGGAGGTTCACCGACAGCAACAACGACGGGTTTAGTCCAAGGCGTCTGCATCAAGTCTGTCCTTCAAATGTCGGATGCAGACTAGAGCATATGTCACATCGACGCGAGGTGGCATAATGACCCTTTGCAAAACCTCGTGGCGTCATCAGAGAGGCCGCAATTGCAGCCTCTCCTCGTTCCGGAAACGATCAAGCGGAGATCCGTCCGCCGCCAGTCGTTCCGCCGATCATCCAGGGTTGGACCGCCGGGGCCTTCACGAGAATGCCCTTCTTCTTTCCGAAGGCCCGTATTGCATCCCGCGCCACATTGAGCGGCTTATGCCCATCGTGGGCCATGAAGCAGGTCTTGAGGGTGACCTCATGCATGAGGTCCCTGTCACGTTCGGGCCAATCCTCGAGAAAATCGATAGCATCATCGAGGGTGGTTATCTCGCGGACAAGGCCTTTCTTCTCTTTGAGATAAACCGGTCGGTCGAACATCTTCGGGATCATTTCTACCTCACTGAAAACGTTGGTGATCAACAAGGAAAGCGCTGCGGCGCAGCGCCATCCTATGATCTGTGTTTTCACGTTTTCCCTTTCAAGATCGCCGGCGGATACGCCGCAATGGATTGCGAGAGGAGGGGGATCACATGACCTTCTCCGAAGCCTACCACCTCCACGGCCCCGACACGATCGCCATCAGCGAAGCCCTCGGCATAGCCGAGCACGAGGCTGACCGGCTCATCAATGAGCGGATGGATCGCAAATACCGCGATCGCGTCGAGAACGCCCGCATCCGTGGCGAGCTGCGCGAGATCAGAGCGAGGTGCCCGGCATGACCGAACGCATGTCCGCCAAGCAGTACCGAGAGCAGTTCGTCGAGCCATTGGCGGTTGACCGGGCGCGGCTCACGCTAACGGCCATGCCACCATCAGCCAACGGCCTCCGCAAGAGCTTCATCAAGGAGGGCAAGGTCTTCAGCGTCAAAAGCGACGAATACTCCGGCTGGCGGAAAGCTGCGGTGTCGGAGATCCAGTCGCAGGGCGCCGGCCGCATCGTCGGCCCGTACTTTCTATTCGTCACCGCACAGAGACATTGGCGATCAAAGCGTGCCCGTGACATCGACAACATTCTCAAGCCCATCTCCGACGCCTTGGTGAAAGCAGGCATCGTCGAAGACGACTGCCTTGCCGAATGGGTCAGCGCCAGGTGGGCCGATGATCTCGGCGGCCACGCCGTCGTCATCGATGTGGAGGTTTGCTCATGAGCAACCGCGCCTGGATGCCGCTGCACATCGCCGACTACCTCGCCGACACGGGACACCTCACGGCAACCGAGCACGGCGCCTACCTTCTCCTGATCATGCACTACTGGCAGAACGGATGCCTCCCGGCGAACGAGCGTGTCATCGCCCGCATTGCCAAGCTGTCACCGGAACAGTGGGAAGAGAGCCGGGATATTCTCGCGATGCTGTTTGGCCCCGGCTGGACGCATAAGCGGATCGACGCCGAGCTCTCCAAGGCGGACGAGATCATCGAAAAGCGGCGCGCAGCCGCAGAGGCTCGCTACGCCAAAGGGAAAAAGCAAACATCTGATGCAAATGCGATGCATGTGCAAAGCAAATGCAGTGATACGGGCGCGTTACCGTCAACCTATGACCTATCCTCATTTCATTCGGATCAAATTGAAAAAGAAACGCGCGAGCGCGACGAATTTTCGAATTGGTTTTCCTCCTGGCCATCAGCGGCGAGCGATGACGACGACGATGCTTTCGCAGCATGGCGAGAACTGAGCGAGGCTGACCGTTCCGAAGCTCGAAAGCATTCAGATGCCTATGTCCAGGCTGCCAAAGGCGGCGGCCGGACTACGATCTGCTCGGCCGCGAAGTATCTCCGCAAGCGCATGTGGACCCGGATCACGAGGGCAAAGCCGCCGTCGACCGCACCTCCAAAGACGAAAGAGCAGCTCGCGGCAGAGCGGGCGCAACGCATCAAGCAAATGATCGCCCACAACCAGAGTTGGGGAAATTGAAATGATCGCAGTTCGAGAGTTCTCCACCGGCACCGAGTGCATCGCCAGCGCCGCCGCGGTGCGGGCCAAGTTCTTCAATCCGAAAATCCGGCCGGTCATCAAGACCAAGCCTGTCGAGAAGGTGCTGACCTTCATTCCTGTGAAGAAGGCGGAAAAGCCTGGCTGGATGCTGGCACCGACTATGTTCGATGAGCACGTCGTCGCCTACCGCACGGCGATGAAAATCCGGGAAATGGTCGAGGCCGGCGAGATCGAGATGGTTTCGACCGATCGGAAGACGGTCCAGCAGATCGTCGTGGAAGTCCTGCAAGGTTTCCCGAATATCTCGCTGGCCGACGTGAAAAGCTCTCGCCGCTCCTATCCGGTTGTCATCGCGCGGCAGACGGCGATGTACGAGGTTCGCCAGCAGCGACCCGATTTATCTTTCCCGATGATCGGCCGGTGGTTCGGCGGTCGAGATCACACGACCGTGCTTCATGCCGTCCGGAAGATCGAGGCTATGCGAGGTGCGAAATGACCCGGCTCGCTCGCGTAGACATGGATGCAGTTGCTCCGCTCCTCCCTGGTGACAAGGTTGCCGGCAGGGTAGCGGCGAGAGGGGAGCATTTCGAATGGGTGCCGACGCTGGCCGGCAAGATCCATTCGTCCGATCCACTTATGACCCGCGCGCCGACGGCGCAGGAGCTCGGCCAGCCGGCGTTCATCGATCTCAAAGGCATCAAGATCGGTCGTCTGACGGTGCTTGGCATCGCTGCCGAGGTCGTCTCGTCCAATGGACAGAATTGGGTCGTTCGCTGCGTCTGCGGCTCTTACGAGACCCGGAAGGCCAGATACATCAAGGCCTGTGTCGCGGGAGACAATCCCGGCACTACGGAACCCATGTGCGATTGGTGCCACCAGACGCGGCGGCTCCAGATGGGCCGGTGTAATCCGAAGAAGGCTGCTGCGGCGGCCGAGGTGATCATGGAGGCATGCCGATGAGCGGCACGGCGAATACCTCGGCACGTCAAACACCAGCGCTAAAGAGCAGCTTGGAGCCCGCCATAAATGACGATGACGCCAATGAAGATACCTACTATCCCCATGCTGGTCGGGTATGCCTTCGTCAACCTCCCACGCATGAACTTCGAGGAGGTGAGGGCTATCGATGGCGTCATGTGTCTCCTGAAGCCAGTAATCCACCTTCTTCGTGGCGGAGACATCGACCGTGGTAGCAGCACCCTGATTGCCGATGGCTGCGACAAGCGCGGCGATCGAGGTGTTGAGCTGGTCCTGCAGCAGCGCTTCGGCGAAGTTGCGGGAAGCGACTTCCACGCCCTCAGCGGTCGGCTTGTTGAGCCAGGTCATCTGCGAGGGCTCGTAGCGAACCGGGCCGAAGCCGCCTGCAACCTTCACCGTCGAGTGCTTGAGCTGCGTCAGGTCGGTTGGGTTTGCCGTGCCGTTGGAGGCGTAGCGGTCGACACGACGGCGGGCGGCATGGATGGCGGCGTAAAACGATTCCTGAAGGAAGTCGCCTTCGAAGCCTTCCGTGGTCAGGCGGATCGCGCCGCCGGACGCTGCATTGAATTTCTCGACCATCTGGGCGAGCGTTTCGATCGTAGCAGGCATGAAATACTTGTTGAACACCTGCATCTGCGAGAGAGACATGGCTTTACCTCATAGTGATGTTGATGATGTGGGGTGCCGGTGGTCGGCGGGTGTGGGCGCGTCGCGCCGAATGCTGCACCCCATCGAGGGCAGCCAGACCGAAGCTTAGCCTTGGGCCAGCTCCGGGAACTTCGCAGCGATCGCCTTGGTGCGTTCGCCCTTGTCGCCGCCGAAGTTGCCGGCGGGAAGATTCTTGCCACGGCTGTTGCCGTTGTTGCCTTCAGCACCGGGACCGGAAGGCTTGCCTAGATACGCCTTACCCTTGCCGGCGGCCCATTCCTTCACGAACTCCGGCACGCCGATTTCGCCCAGGTCAGTTTCGACGATGGCTTTGCGGTTGCCGTCATCGCTGCGCTGGACCTTTACGTTCGGGCGAAGGCTGGCGAGCGCACCATCAAGGAGATCCGGATCAACTCCGACCTCAAGAAGCGCGTCCTTCAAGCCGCCGTCGGCAAGGGTGCGGTCGATATAGCTGTCGCGCTCGCCGATCTGCTGATCCTTGGCCGACAGCTCGCCGGCGTGCTTCTGCTTCAGCGCCTCGATGGCGCGAGCATGCTGATCCTTGAGCGCCTGGATCGCCTCGTCTGGCTTGCCACCCTCGCCTGCTTTCAGCCGTGCCCATTCGTCGGCGTCAAAGTCTTCCGGCAGACCGGAAACCCTGCTTTCCAGTTCGGTCACCTTTGCCTTGTATTCGTCGCGCTTGCGGATGTTCTCGCGGTTGGCGGTGATGACGCCTCGCACCTTCGGGTGATCGTCGATCCCGTCGATGTCGAGAACGAACTTGTCGCCGTCCTCTTTGTAAAAGGCTTTGTGTTCCGCCGGGATGTCATCCGCGGCAGAGTATACGGATTTGAGCGCCATCGGCTTTCCTTTCGGTTTGGAGCCCGTCTCGCGGGCCGGTTATTCCGCCGACTGCTTGGTCGGCAGATTGAGAGCCGCGCGCTCTTCTGAGCCGTCGCGGTCGAACTCATCCTGATCGATCAGATCAAGCTCTTCTTCGGGTGTCCGGTCATCCGGGATGATGCCGCCCTTCTGGAGCCGGTCGAACGCCGAGCGCCACGAATAGGCGCCAGACTGCCAACCGGTCACGATCGCGGTGATTTCCTGAGCCGTTAGCGTCCTGTCGAAGAAGTCGAGGTTCGGGGTAACCTTCACCTTGTTCGGATCTTCGCCGATCCACTTGGCGAGGTTCTTCAGCGCCTTTTCGAGACCGGCCGCGCTGTTGATTGCGATCGTCTTCAGCGTTGATGTCTGGTTGCCGAGGCGTGTTTTCTTCGCTTCGCCGCTCTCTGCAGTCTTTGACGTGTCCGCAATGATCTGGGCGCCGAACATCACAGCCCGGGCAAGGGAATCCTGTATCGCCGTCTTCTGCGCTTCCAGCCCCGGGCCGGTGAATTCGAGATACCCCGCTTGTGCGCCTTCAGGCAGAAGCCAGAGCTTGGAAGAACCGAGCGTCGTCGGGGCTTGCCCGTTCCTCACGGCTTCGGCCGGGTCGGAAAATCCATTCGCCCAGGGCGTCGGCTCGCTGGTCATATGGAGCGCGAAGACATAGTCGGCGTCCAGCCGGTAAATCCGCACCGAGATCTTCCCAAGCCCATACAGCGGCACATCATCCGGCGTGGCCGAAAGATCATTGGCGTTGATGAAAACGAACGGAAACTCAGTCAGAGGCCGTTGCCGGCGATCGAGGGCGAACACGTCGTCTGATGATACCCACCCGGACGCGGTCTGCGTCCATACCCGGGAAACGTATCGACCGGCGTCCATCAGGCACTGTCGGTACTGGCACCGCTCTTCCCATTCGTTGGTTTCGCGGTTGAGGACGATGCCACTTTCGTCGAGGACAGCATAATCAGGTTCTCCGCCACTCTCGCTGTCCCAATTGACGACGCTTTCGGCGATGTACCCGGCAAGGTACGGATCACCACTCGGAGAGATGCCAGGCAGCAAACCATATCGGCCTGTGATCAGCAGCTCGAGGGCGATGCGGCGATGCAGCGCGTCGAGCGTCAGGCCGTCCCGCGTGGCCTTCTCTTTCAGCCCTTCCATAGCGGCCGGCAGTTCGATCACCGCGGGCTTATCGAGGATCGTCCCCGTTGAACCTCGCACCGTCGGCGCGACAAGCTCGGGGAACTCTGCCCTCAGCTTATAGGCATCATAGGCACGCTGGCGGTTCTCCGGGTTCTCGATCGCCCGCGTCCCCGACTTCATCGGGAGGTAAACCTCGCCGCGCTGCTTGATTGCGTCTTCACCGTCCATGCAGTCGCGCATAAGCCGCCACGATGGGCAAAACGCCTCGTAGAGCGGGTGCTTCAACGTCGGGTCAAAGGCCATTAATAAAATCCCGATTCCACGACTGTTGCCTTGCCCATTCGCCTGATCATCGGCCCGAGGGCGTACCGCGTGGCGTCCATGTAATGGTTGTTCGCATCGACGATGACCGGGAGAACGTCACCGCTCAGCCGATCGACCTTGTACGAATAAAGCCTGAATTCTCGCGCGGTCTGCTCGCAGCGCGGATGCACCACGATCTTTTCGAAGTTGCGCATGAAGGCGATGCCGTCTTCAACGCTGCCCTTCCACTTCTCGACCGCCTCCGACCTTGGCAGGCCGTGGCGGCGAATGTGGCTGATGCCCTCCGGCCTGGCGCTGTCCCATCGGGTCGCATACCTTGCGAAATCCGGGATGCGGCCACCGATGAACGTGGCGTAGTCGTCTAGCTCGAGCGCGATCTTGCCCGCCTCGTATTCGATCCAGAGCCGGTCATCACCGATCCAGCAGCGCACCGCAGCGGTCGGATCCTGGCTGAAGCCGAAGTCACCGCCCTGATAGGGACCGTCCCAATGCGGTTGCGGATCGAACTCCTCGACGATGAACTTGCCGGCGAAGATTTGCGCATCCGTGAGGGTGAGGAACGCTCCTTCCCAGACATGATCGTATGTCTCCGGCCGGAGACGTTTATCCTCAAGCCGCTGATGGTTCAGTACTGCCGGAAACCATGGGTTATCCGACCAATTGACGTCCGAGACTTCGCAGTCGTCGGACTTGTTGACGATGAAGCGCTTATGCGTGGCGCTGTCCGGGCTCTCCGGGTTGTAGCTGATCCAGTTCTCGACGTACCAGCCTGGGCCCTCGTCGCGAAGCGTCGGGATCAGCTTGCGCCATGCAACCTCCGAGACGTTCTCCGCCTCATCGGTCCAGTTGCCAATGATCCGGGCCTTCGACTTGATGCTGTCGAGGTTATGCCGCAAGCCTGCGAAGGCATACGAGATGCGCCGGTTGCGGGTCCGGATGTATTTCTCTCCGATGTCGAAGTAGTCGGCCAACCAGGGCTGCGACCGGATCGCGGCCTTGATCTCCTCCATGGAGCTTTCGTCAAGGCTGTTCAGATGCTCGCGGCTGGCGAGGAAGACGCCTTCGACGCCCATCTCCGCGAGCTGGTAGACGCGGAGTGCCGATCGAAGCGCAAGCCCCCTGGTCTTCCCCGAGCCACGCCCGCCCTTGAAGACCCGCGTTCTCGCCGGCCGGGCGAAGTTGCGCGTGATCTTCGGAATTTCCTCAATCCGAACCTTCATCGATCTCAGGCGCGACGAATTCGATTGTGCTTGGCTTAGGGCTCATGCTGCCGTCACTCGACTGGTGATCCACGCTGGCGAGCTTCGGGTGGACGTACGGGGCTGCGGCCTTTGCAGCTTCGAAGCGGCTCTCCGTCGTCATGGATTCGTCCCGCATGATCGACAGCATGTAGTCGAGCGGCGTCAGACCGCTTGCCGCGACTTCCTTCTGCCTTGCAGCCGTTGCCTTGTTGGGAGCCCCACGCTTACGACCAGCGCCAGGGCGCTTTCCGCCGCGCTGTGCCATTTGAATTTCCTTTGATTGTTTTTCAAACCACTACTTATGGGCTGTGAATAGCGTGGCTTAACTTCGCGCTCGCGTTGCCGACTCAGTAGAGTACATGATCCTCTGCCGGTGCAACCAACACAGGAGATGCGCATGGCGAGCTTTATCGCGAGCTACGACCTCAACGACAAGAACGATCCGCACGACGAATATCTAGCTGCCGCTGAAAAATGCGGCTGGTACCCTTGGATACTGGCGTCTGACGATAAATGGTATAGGCTTCCTAATACGACGCTCAAGGGCGAGTTTGATACCAAAGATGCAGCCGTAGCAGCGTTTAAGAGCATCAAGGGCATTGCAGAGAAATCACTGGGCAAAAGCATTACAGTCGAAAAGTGGATCGTTGTTCAATACACGACTGCCACCTTCAATTCCGACGAAACCCAGTCGTCCTGACCTCTCGGCATTTACCCTCATCCAATGACACAAAACGAGAATCCGCGATGGAGGCGGGCCGCTGTAGGCCTCGCCTCCTCTATTGTGGTCAGCCGGTAATGTCGGGGTCGATATGCAGATAGGCCGGCGGATTGAAGGTCGAGGACGCAAGGGAAGATGCGCTGTCGGCGGTCGAACTTCGCGCGCCGTGGTCGGCCTCGATGCTCGGCGCCTCACTCGGGAGAACCGCGACGTCCTCGCTGACGGTCGCGATGGCGGGAGCCGGGTATTCCTTGGCCGTGAGAGGCTGGATGACGGCGCCGACGTCGATTGGGACCGCCGCAACGACCGGCATGGAGGCGCAAAGGCCCACCGCGATCATCGCGAGGCCGGCACAGACAATACTTCGAAGCATGCGCATGCTCTTTCCTTTCTGCTGGTTGAAATGGAAAGCCCGCCGACCGGGTGACAAGTCCGGCGACGGGCGTTCTGGCGCTGATTGGTTGCGGAGGGAGGATTCGAACCTCCGGCCTCCAGCTTATGAGGCTGGCGAGCTACCGGGCCGCTCTACTCCGACATGGAATTTTGGACGCATTTCTCCAACCGCCTATTTGGCGGTGGCCCGGCGATAACCGCTCAGAAACAGCCACACAGATGATGCGCAAATCAATTGTGCAAAATCTTATGACGCTCTACGCAGATTTTCAAGAGGTACGTCGACGTTTGCGAAGCCGTTGAGCGTTTCAATCACAGCTTTGACCTTGCCTCGTGAGGATGGCCCGAGAACACGCGCCAGCATCCCCGCGAACGGAGCGCCATCGGCAATGACAGCGGTCGTGTTTGGCGGGAAAAGCTTCTCCATTTGGCGGCGGGTCGTCTTGTTGAGCTTGGCGGCTTCCCGGGCTATCCTGTTCTCCCTATCGCGAAGGAAGTTTTCGTATGCCTCGTGCTCGGCGTCCATCAAAGCGCCGACATCATCCAGGCTGAAGCGAACTGGCGGCATTTCCTTTACGCCGCCGTCAACGACAGCCACGCGCTGTTCGGCGATCACTCCACCCTTCTGGTAGCCCAGATCATGGATGGTGTGACCTATCATGGCTTCATCGGCCAGAACCTCGTCAACAGCGCCACGCTGTTCCAGGCGGGCAATGTCCGCGTGGTCGATATCCTCGGCCGCACGGTCGTGGTTACCGACGCTCCAGCTCTCTACAGCGCCGCGGTTACGTCTCCGGCCACGCCGGCCAAGCGCCGTGTTCTGTCGCTCGCAGCGAATGCCGCGATCGTCCATGACAGCCGCGACATCATCTCGAATATCGAGACGAGCAACGGCAAGGAACGCATCGAGACGACGCTGCAGATCGACTACACCTTCGGCCTCGGCCTCAAGGGCTATACCTGGGACGAAACGAACGGCGGCAAGTCCCCGACCGACGCCGAACTGGCGACCGGCACCAACTGGGACAAGGTCGCGAGCTCCATCAAGCACACCGCCGGCGTGATGGCGATCGGCCAGGGCTGATCCTTGACTATGGCGAAATCGGTGGTCGCGCTCTGCCTCGGCGGCGCGGCCACTTTGCATAAGGACATCGAGGGCGCCTTAGCTCTCGGGGAATTCGGCCTCGTCGTCGCCTGCAATGATGCCGGCACAGTCTGGCCCGGTCGCCTCGATGCCTGGGTGACGCTGCATCCGGAAAAGATGCGGGAGTGGTCGGAGCAGCGAACGGCCAACGGATACGAGCCGGCCAGCGCCTTCTTCTGCCATATCGGCCGACACGTCCCGAATGGCTTTCAAGCCGTGGAATATCGGTTCCCGCGCCAGGACGACAGCGGTTCATCCGGCATGTTCGCTGCGAAAGTCGCATTGATGGACCTCCGCGCTACTCGTGCCGTTCTCTGTGGCATCCCCATGGATCGCCAGCCTCACTTCTTTTCGGGCGGAGCGTGGGAAGCGGCGGTAGGCCATCGCAATGTCTGGCATCAGGTCAGGCGAGAGTATCGCGACCGTATCCGCTCGATGAGCGGCTGGACCGCAGAGTTTTTAGGGCGGCCAACAAGAGAGTGGGTGGCAACCGGCTCATCGGCCGGGGATGCTGATCTCAAACCAATGGAGATTTCCATGTCGAAGATCGTTCTCGACAAGATCGCATATGAGCCGCACCCGGTTTTGCCGGAGCGCAAGCGGGAACTGAATGCCAAGGGCTTTCGGATCGTGGACGCGGTTTTCGCTCCCCCCGGCGCCAAGGCAGTCGAAAGCGACGGTACTGAACAGGGCATCGGCACGGACAGCGGTGACCAGTTCTCCGACGATCAGCTTCGCGCTGCAATCGAGACTGCGACCGGCAAGAAGCCGCATCACAAGCTCGGCCGAGACAAGCTGATCGAGCAGTTCAACGCGCTCAATGCTGCCCGACAGGATGAAGTAGCATCGAACGGGCTCACCCGCCGCGAGATCGAGGCCGATCTTACGGCCATGGGAGTTGAGTTCGACCCGGCCGACCCGCTCGACGACCTTGGCGCGCTGCGTGACCTGTCGCGAGAAGAGCGTAACACCTGATGCCTCGTGTTATTGCCGCCGTGAACCGCAGCCACATGATGGCCGTCACTGACGATGGTTTGGTCTGTGAGATCACCAATATGTTCGACGCTGACGGCGAAGAGACCGACGATTTCAATTCGGCGATCGTTGGCGTCGTTCGCGTCGGCGATGATGAGTGGTTCACCGTAGTCTTCGAAGAATACGAGACGGTGAGGGTTCACTGATGGCGTCTCCGTCGAAGGTCACTTGGGTCGATCGCGGTTGGCAGCCGGTGGCAATCGGTTTCTGTCCGAGCGAGCAGGCGTGGCATCGCGAGATGAAGCGCCTGAACAGCTCGGCGCCTTGGCCCGATGTTCCCAATGCCGGCGGTCACACGCAGTGGCTCGAGAATGACGCAACCGGCGAAGCGGTGATCATCGTTGTGGTCCATGCCGACGCCCAGCGGGACGCTTTGGAAGTCATCATGACCATCGTCCATGAGGCCGTGCATGTCTGGCAGTTCCTCTGCCAGCATATAGGCGAAAAGAGCCCAGGGATCGAAATGGAGGCCTACGGCATCGAGAACATCGCGCGCGGGCTGATCGAGGCCTACTGCAAGACGCAGGGAAAGGGAAAGGTATGGGCCTGAGCTACACCACGCTCGCCGTCACGGTGGCCGAAGCAGACGCCTATGCAACGGCCCGGGCTTGGTCGGCATGGACAGGCGATGAGGCGGTCAAAACGGCAGCCTTGCGCCGCGGCCAGGACTACATCGCGTCCACCTATAACGCTCGCTGGAATGTCGAGTTTGACGACGCCGACGCTCCCGATGAGGTGAAATACGCGATCATCGAGGCTGCCTACCGCGAGATCGTCACGCCCGGTTCTCTGGCTCCGGATTACGTGGCCGCGAAGGCCGTCACCCGCGACCGCAAGAAGGTGGGCCAGATCGAGAAGGAGGTGGAATATGCGCAAGCCACTTCCGCGGCGTCCGTGCGGCCCCAGATCGCGATCATCGACCGGTTGCTTGCTCCATACCTCAACCAGGCGTTCGGCGCGTCTGTGGATCTGCTGAGGGTCTGACGCATGGCCACGTTCGACTATGCTGAAATGCAGGCCGTTGCGCACGAGCTCATCGAAGAGTTCGGCCAGTCCGGCCAGTCCGGCACCATCAAGCGCACAACGCCTCCCGATCCGATCTTCGGTGGCGATCCCGTCGTAACAAGCTACCCGGCCAAGCTGGTGCCGATGACCTATGACCAGCGGTACATCGACGGGACGAACATCCTCACCAGCGACCGGCAGATTTACATCTCATCGCTAGGGCTGGCGATCGTGCCCCAGGTCGGTGACATCGCAACGGCCGGCGGGGTGGATTTCCACATCGTCAATGCAGACCCGAACAACTACGACGGCGTGACGAATGTCGTCTTCATCGTGCAGGGAAGGATTGCCGGGTGAGTCCAGCCGGTGGTAGTATAAGCCTCAAGGAGGCCTTCATGCCAACAATTGATGCCCGCACAATGAACGGAGGCTCCATTATCGAAGTTGACGATGATGGGAATATCATCCGCGAGACGCCGAGATCTGAATTGCCTCCAGAATGGCTTGAGACGGAAGTTTGGACTTCACCGTATGTGACCCGAACGGACATCAATCATGGGACCATCCAGCACAAGTTGAGAACGGATGACGAGTGGTCGGACGGCCCGGCTCCGCGCTAAAGCTCCACCCCCCCCGCCAATAAACGGTCAAAGGCTCGCTTCGGCGGGCCTTTTTCATGGAAAGGATTCCGCAATGACCAGTAAGCAAGACCGGAAGGCCAGCTACGTCAAGGTGAAGGTGCTCATGCCCTTCGAGCGGTACATGACCGGCGATACGCCGTCGCTTCCTCCGCAGAAGGCCGCCGCGCTCGAAAAGCAGGGCATGGTGAAGGCCGAGGCGAAGACGACCAAGGCGAGCGCATGACCTTCGACGAACTGCTCGACCAGTACGAGCCACGGCTTGCAGCGGCCTTCCGCGACAGCATCGAGGCGATCAAGTCGAGCATTGTCCTCGCCCGTGTGGTCGAGCGGCTTGAGCGCGGCGACATTCTCGGCGCCGTCGAAGCGATGGAACTGGATCCGGAAGCCTTTTCCGGTCTGGAGATCGCGCTTCAGGAGGCGTTCAATGCCGGTGGCATCAACTTTGTCGAGGAGCTGCCGACGAAGGGGCCGGACGGCGCTCGGGTAGTATGGCGCTTCGGCGT
The DNA here is from genome assembly GCF_900177415.1 of Xaviernesmea oryzae. Classification (GTDB taxonomy): domain Bacteria; phylum Pseudomonadota; class Alphaproteobacteria; order Rhizobiales; family Rhizobiaceae; genus Neorhizobium; species Neorhizobium oryzae_A. Next base: position 36,709 of record NZ_FXAF01000011.1, read on the forward strand.
CCGCAATCCGGAAGCGGAGAGGATCCTTCGCGAGCTCTCCTCGACGATGGTGACCCACATCACCGAAGATCAGCGCCAGGGCGTGCGCCGGGCGCTGGAATACGGCCTCGCGAGAGGTTTCAACCCGCGGGCCACTGCACTTCACGTCGTCGGCCGCCAGAACCGTGTCACCGGCCGGAGAGAAGGCGGCGTCATCGGCTTGACGGGCCATCAGATCGAATACATCGAGCGGGCGAGGGTGAACCTCACTTCGGGCGATCCACGGTTGATGCGGCAATACCTCGAACTGAAGACGCGGGACCGTCGCTTTGACAGGACGGTCCTTGCCGCCATTCGGGATGAACGGCCGGTTGCTCCGGACATCCTGCAGAAGATCATCGGTCGCCTAAATGACCGCAATCTCTTGCTCCGTGGCGAGATGCTGGCGCGCACCGAAACCATGATGGCTCTCGGTTCCGCTCGGGACAACGCCATCCGCCAGCAGATCGCCGCCGGCAAGATCGAGGCCCAGGACGTGACGAAGGTCTGGCGCTCCGCCGGAGACAATCGGGTGCGCCATACCCACCGCGTGCTGAACGGTAAGAGCGTCGGCGCTGATGAGGTGTTCCAGAGCCCATCAGGGGCAATCCTCCGCTATCCCGGCGATCCGCACGCGCCGATCAGCGAGATATCCGGTTGCCGCTGCCGGCTTCAATACAAGGTCGACTACATCGGATCCGTCGTCCGCAGGTATCGTGCCGAGGCTGCTTAATGGCGAAGCTGTCATTCTCTGCCCAGGTGGCGGCCTTCGCGGAGAAGGTTCCTGGGGCCGTCGAAGCCGTCTTCAAGGAGAGCGTGCAGGAAGTCTCGGAGGAGATGCTGAAGCCGGTCGGGCAGGGTGGCCGCATGCGGGTAGACACCGGGTTCTTGCGGGCTTCCGCCATGGCATCCACCACGGCCATGCCGCGCATCATCGCCGGCTCTGGTCCCGCCGAGGGTAAGGCATACCCGTTCGACTTCGCCCAGATCGAGGCGGTGATCGCGGGAGCGGATATCACGGATACGATCTATGTCGGCTTTACTGCCGGCTACGCAGCGCATCGGGAGTTCGGTGCCAACGGTCAGCCGCCGGATGCATTCGTTCGCTCGGCGGCACAGCAGTGGCAGACCATCGTCAATCGGACGGCCGCTGATCTGAAACATCGGCTTGGGCTGTAGCGTCCATCTTTTTGAGCAGAGCGGCTTGAAGCGTCGTCAGGACATGGCGGGCGGTTCGAATGGCTGTGTCGCCGTGCCGGGTTTCGCCGCTCGCTCCTAGCAAGCCGAGAAACGCCTGATGCAGGCGATCATAAACTTCGCTGTCGGTGAGTGGCGGCTTTTCGGACATCGATAAGGACATACACGAATGCCGACTGGCGTGGAAGCAAACATCTTCAAGGCGCTGATGGATCGGCTACTGGCGCTGACCTTCACGCCAGCGCAGCCGATCGCCGCGCCGAATATCTTGTTCCCACCGGCAGGACAGACCAAGCCGAAGGATTATCTGGAAGTCACCTTCCTGCCCAACCCGACGACGACGCGCACGGTAGGGCCGGGAAACCAGCAGCACCGCGGGATCATGCAGGTGTCGGTTCATTACGGATCGGGGACCGGCATCATCGTTCCGATGCAGCGCGCAGACCAGATTATCGCGCACTTCCCCAAAGACCTCGTCCTCTATGAGAGCGGGGTGAAGGTGAAAATCTACCGGAAGCCATACCAGACACCGCTTCCGCCGCAGGACGGCTCCTTCATGGTGCCTGTGACAATTTCCTACGAGGTCTTTTCGTAACACTCTGATTCAGCTATAAAAGTCGAGCCGGAAAGACGTTGGCGCGTCCGACCGGCTCTAACCGAAACGACGATCACTGGAGGATCATCGAATGGCTGATCGATTCAAAGCATGTTCCGTAGAAGGCTGCAATGGGAATGCCCATTGGACAGCGGGCGGGAAGAAAACTTGGTGTCACACGCATTACATGCGTTGGCGGCGAAACGGGGACACTTCCGTCACGAAGAAGACACCGAATGGCGTTGCCTATCAATGGCTTTTGCGAGCGATAGAGTTCGACACGGAAGCGTGTATTGAGTGGCCTTTCAGCGGGCCGCCAGCGGGATATGGAATATTCGTCAAGGACGGCGTTAGCCATTACGCGCATCGGTTTGTTTGCGAACAGACCCACGGTGAGCCGCCGTCGCATACGAGGCATGAAGCCGCTCATTGGTGCGGGAATGCCCGATGCGTCAACAAGAGGCATATTCGTTGGGCAACGCCCGCTGAGAACCAAGCCGATCGGCTCGTACATGGGACTGATTGCCGAGGCGAAAAATCGCCGACCTCAAAGCTTACTGCCTCTCAGGTGCAGGAAATAAGAGCTTTGAAGGGGAGAAGAACAGCTCGCGAAATTGCGGAGCAGTTCAATATCGACCCCGCCCATGTTTCGTTGCTCCAACGAAGAAAAAGTTGGGCACATTTGGACTGATGCAGGCAAGGCCTCCGATCTTCGGAGGCCTTTTTCTTTGAACCAGAACCGAAAGGAGACCCGCCGATGTCGATCAACACGTCAAGCGGCACGAAATACTATATCGGTGGCACTACAGCTATCGACTATTCCAGCGACGCCAACGCGATCGACGATTTCGAAGCCCTGACCTGGGTGGAGATCGGCGAAGTCGAGGACGGCGGTGAATACGGCGACGAGGCCGCGGACGTGACGTTCCAGTCGCTTTCCGATAGCCGCGTTCGCCACCTCAAGGGTGCCCGTGATGCTGGCGTGCTGGCACTCGTCTTCGGTGATGACCCGCTTAATGCCGGTCAGATCGCGCTAAAGGCCGCAGAGCAGACCAAGTTCGATTACAATTTCAAGGTCGAGTATGAGGACGCGCCAGACGAAACCTATTCGAGCTCGGTCGATTACTTCCGTGCCAAGGTGCAATCGGTACGCAAGCAGGTTGGCGCCGGCGACAATGTTGTCCGACGTACCGCAAATCTCGGGATCTCCACGCCAATCCTCACTGTCGAGCCGGCGCTCATCACCCCGTAAGGAGCATAGCATCCATGTTCGACCTTGCAAATTTCGAGACTTTTGACTTCGAGCAGATCTCCGAACTTGAAATCATGCATCCGGTGACCGGCCAGCCAACGGGGCTCATCGTCGGCGTCCGGTCCTACCGGTCGGAGGCCGTGAAGCGTGTTCAGCGACGGCTCGGCAATGCCGCCATCCTGGCGAACAAGAAGAACCCGCGCAAAGCGGGCACGGTCGAGGAAGTCGAGGAAAAGACCAACGAGATCGTTGCGGCGGCCGTCGCGCACTGGAACATGATGAACAACGGTCAGCCGGTTCCGGCCACGCCTGAGAGCGTCATGGCCATCATCAGCCAACCGAAGTTCTTCTTCATCGCCGAGCAGATCGACGCTCGCGCCGATGAGGATGCCCGTTTTATGACGCCCTCGCAGACGAGCTGATCGAATACGCGAGGGCGTACTTTCTACCGCGCCGGAAGAATGATCCGGAGCCTGAGCTTGCGGACGATCTCGAATACATCTGGGATTGGTTCGTCGATCTCCACAACACCCGCCAATACGGCTTTTCGGCCAATCCCATCAGCTATCAGGAAATCGACAGCTTCTGTCGTCTGACGGGTGCGGTCATCCCATGGTGGGAACTTTCCGTAATCCGCCGGATGGACACGGTTGTGGTCGCGATCCTCAACAAGACCGGCGGCCGTAAGGATGAAGCCGAAGCTGATCCGGAACGGCAAAAAGCGTCTGTCCGAGCTGCCGCTAAAGGGCGGCGCGTGGTGAAACGCGAAGGGAAACCAAATGGCTGAGCTTGCCACGCTAGGCATCGAGGCGACGACCACTGGTGTTGATCAGGCCACTTCCAAACTCGATAAGCTGTCCGGCGCTGCGAAGCGTGCGGAAGCAGCCGTCGAGGGCATCGGTCCGTCCTCGTCCAAGGCAGGTCAGATGGCATCTCAGGCGGCTAGTGCGACGGCAACAGCTCTCAATGCGGAGGCGGCCGCCGCCACCAAAGCTGCCGGCGCCATGAACCTCCATGCCAAGGCGGCAAACCAGAACGTACGAGGGATGAATGCTGCATCCATGAACGTCGGCAATCTAGCCGCGCAGTTCCAGGATATTGGAGTATCTGCGGCGATGGCGATGAACCCGCTTCAGATCGCCTTGCAGCAGGGAACACAGATCAGCGCTGTCCTGGGTCCGATGGGCGCGTCCGGCGCGGTCAAGGCGCTCGGTGAAGCGTTCCTGTCCGTGGTGTCTCCTGTGTCGCTCGTTACCATCGGCATCGTCGCGCTCGCCGCGTGGGGGCTGCAGACGGTCAATTGGTCGAAGCTCGCCGCATCCGCGCTGACCGGTTTGGCGAATGTTCTCGACGAGATCGCGCCTTACGCGATGGCGGCGGCCGGCGCACTGGCGTTGCTCTATGCTCCGACCATCATTGCGGGCGTCGTCCAGCTCATCGCGCTGCTCGGCCGGCTGGCAACGCAAGCTCTTGCCCTTGCGGCTGCTTTCGCCGCCGCCAATCCGGCAGCAGCCTTCGTGCTCGGGATCACCGCAGCCGTCGCAGCAGCTGTGATCTTCCGCGATGAGCTGGCGCAGATTTTCGGCCGGGATATCGTCGCTGATGCGAAGAACGCGGTGAACTTCATAATCGGCGCTTTCGTGGGCGGTTACGAAGGCATCAGGGCCGCATGGTCGAAACTACCGGCCGCGCTCGGCGATATCGTCATGTCCACCGCCAACGCCGTCATTGCCGGCGTCGAGAACATGATCAACAACGTTACGTCCGCGATCAACGGCTACATCCAGAGCATCAACGGCATGATGAAGTCGCTCCCGTTCGGCATGGGCGAGGGCGTCAACATCGGGACGATTGGAACTGTGAGCCTTGGCCGTATCGGTAATCCGTATGCAGGAGCGGCAAACGAAGCACAGTCCGCCATCGGCTCGGCCATTTCCGGCGCGATGGGAACGGATTACGTTGGCGGCTTCGGCGAGGCTATTTCCCGCGGCGCATCGGCTGCGTCTGCCAAGCTCAAGGAACTCGCTTCTTCGCTCACGTCCGTGGATACGGAGGCAAAGAAGGCGGGAGGCTCCGGAAAGGGCGCTGGCGATGCACTCGATGCCGCCGCCAAAAAGGCGCAACGCGCTTGGGAGCAGGCTCAGAAGGCCATCGAGAGCGCGAAGCAGTCCCTTGGGCAGGACTTCGGCGGCATTCTTCAGGGCCTCATCAACAAGTCCATCTCGTGGAAAGATGCTCTGCTACAGGCAGGGCAGGCGTTGCTTCGGTATCTCGACCAAATGGCTGTTGCTCAGGGCGGTGGTGGTCTCTTTGGGGGCGGTTTGTTTGGCGGCCTTATGAAGGGGTTGCTCGGCTTCGCGTCCGGCGGATACACTGGAAATGGAGCGCGTACCCAAGCCGCGGGCATCGTCCACGGCCAGGAATACGTCTTCAGCGCAGCCGCAACCAGGCGCATCGGCGTGAAGAACCTCGACGCGATGCACAACCGAGCGAAAGGCTATGCGGGCGGCGGCGCAGTCACTCCCGTGCGCCCGGCCGCAAACCAGAATATGGGCGGCGGTATGATCGTGGTGAGGACTGTAAGCGAGGTCCGAAACGGCAACCTCGTGCCGGTCATGACTGAAGTCGCGGGGGAAGTCTCGGGGCAGAAGATCAACCAGGCCACCCCGAAGATCCTTTCGGCAGCAAGCCAGAACGTCGTCCCGACCATGGCTCGGCATCAGGCGAATAAGGCCGGCGCGGAGTGGCGCTGATGGCGGATATCGTTGTTTGGCCGCACGAACTCCTGACGCCCGAGGGCTGCTTTCCGAACCTTGTGCCGTTCACCCGGTCGGGAGGGAGGACGCTCGGAGGCATAGAGACCGCAACCAGAACCGACCTCGGCTTTTGGTCGATCGATCTCAATGATATCGCCGTCTACACCCGCGAGCAGCGGCAGACGTGGATTGCGATCCGCCAGAAGCTTGGGGGGAAAGCTGGACTGATTGCCGTTCCCGCTTGGTCCTTTGACGCAGCACCGTATGTATCTGGAGAACGGGAGCCGCCGGTGCTGGTCACCCATGATGATGACACAACCTTCGACGATGGAACGCCCTATGAGCAAGGTTCCATTTCGGTGGTGAGCGATGGCGTGACTGCGCTCGGGGCGACGGTCATGCGCCTGCGCGTCATCAAGGCTGCGCCAAATATGGTCGGCGTCCGGTTTTCATACGAGCACGCACTATATGAGACCGGTCCTGTGATTTCGATCGATGGCGATATCTGGACGGTGCCGGTTTCCCCGACGGTGCGGGCGATCATCCCACACGGCGCCGATCTCGAATTCGATAACCCGACCTGCCTCTGCCGTCTCGCTGACGATCGGGGGATGGACGGTGGGGTCAACAGCATCGAGTTCGAACAGCGCTCGGTCACCTTCTCCGAGGCCGTGGACTATTGGTCCGACCTGGCCGCTAGCTAAGGTTTCTCGCCACCATGTCCATAAAATCACTTCGCATTCTTTGCGATGCGGTTCTCCCTGACCGCACAATCCGCGTATGGGATGGCTCCGGCGGCACGTTCGTGGACGACGAAGGCAATATCTATCGGCCGGCGCAGTTCACTGAAGACGCGTTGCAGCAGATCGAGGCCGCCATTAACGGCGAGGCTTACACGCTGGCGCTTTCGCTGATTTCCGTGTCTTCGTCGGTAGCGGATAGCATCTGGGATTATGACGAGACGATCAGCGTTCAAGGTTCGCCATTCATCGTGAAGCTCAAGGTTCTGGACGAGGACGAGCAGCTCGATGACCAGGAGCCGATCGTCGTCTTCACCGGCGAGATCGACAACCTCGATGTGGTCGACGAGAGCAGCGATACCGGCATCACCTCACGCGTCAATCTTGAAATCACGAACCGCTTCACGCTGCGGACGCTGACAAACGGCGCGGTGCTTTCCGACGTCGACCAGCGCGCCCGTGCGAAACTGTTGAACCCGTCGGCGGATGACGACCGTTTTTGCGAGCGCGTGCCGATGATGCGTGACAAGACAGTCAAATGGCCGAATTGGTGACCGCCGTGGACCGGCTGGACGAGTTTTTGTCTTGGTACGGCTCGCTGCCATGGTCGCCCGGTTCGAAGGTCGATTGCTGCCTCACGCTGGCGGAGTGGGCTATCTGGCTCAGCCACGCAGACCCAGCGGCGCACCTACGCGGCACCTACGACAGTGACGACGGCTTCCGCGCGATCATCGCGGCATACCAAGGCGTTGTGCCTCTGGTGGCGTCGTGCCTGCCATCTGCCGCCGCTCCAACGGCCAGTCCAAGGCGGGGCGACATCGGCGTCATAGGGGCGCGCGTGAACCCGCTTCACCAGTTCGGCGCCATCCATGACGGCCGCGGCTGGATCGTGCGCCAGAAACAGGGCTTCGGCCGCATGTCCGCGCGAACTCTCGCTGCCTGGACAATCACCGCAAAATAACGGAATCCAGATGACTGGTCTTGAGATCATCCCGATCATCGTGTCGTCCTTGGCTACGACCGTTGCGGCGGCGAATGCACTTTATCTCGCCACGTGGGCGGCCATTGCCGGTGTGATCGGTTATAGCGTCTACACAAGCCTCAACGTTCAGAAGCCGGCCGTGCCAAAACCGGAAGATGGTTCCTATAACCTGAAGCAGCCGGTTCCCTCGCTTGCATATGTGCTTGGCCGGGTGAAAAAGGGAGCCGACTACGTCTTTCTCGAAGAGACCGGCGGGACGGCCTACCACATCATGGTCTGGGCCGCTCACCGGATCAACCGATTCACCCAGCACTACCTGCATGACAAGAAGGTCACGTTAGACGGCACGGCGGTCATTACGCCTCCGTTCTTCTACAACGGCACTGCCAACGTGCGGCTGGACACCCGGCTCGGCCTAAACGCCAGCACGGCCTATGCGGCGGTGACTGCGGCGTTCCCGACCATCTGGACGAACGCACATCGCGGGGACGGCCTTGCGAGCGTCCTCATGCGATGCCGTACGGTCTCGCAGAAGAACTTTCTGACGATCTACCCAAACCAGATGCCGGAGCATTCGGCAGTCGGTGAGGGGGCGCTCCTTTACGACCCTCGCAAGGACAGCACGCAAGGCGGCTCGGGCTCGCATCGCTTCACGGATCCGAACACATGGGAGTTCTCGACCAACCTCGCGCTGATGCGCCTCTGGCACCTCTGCCATCCCGTCGGGGGCAAGATGCCTTACACGGCGATGCACCTGCCGGATTGGGCGCACGCGGCAGACGTCTGCGACCAGAACGTCACCAATCGCACCGGAGGCACGGAAAAGCGATACCACGGCGGTTTCTGGTTCCGCGCCAATAACGACCCGGTCGAGGTTGGCCGGATCATGGATGAAGCCGCCGAGCTCGTCGTCTATGAGCGGGCTGACGGGAAGATCGGTGTCCATGCCGGCGAATACGTCGCGCCGGACATCCGCATCACGGCAGCGAACGCCTACAGCATCCGCGTCGACAAGAACAAGCGCCGCGCCAACACGGTGCTTGCCGTGCGCGGCCGCTGGGTGAACCCGGCGAACGACTACAATACCGAGGATGCAGCCATCTTCGGCGATCCTTACGGAATCGTCGACGACAGCACCGAGCGCACCAAGACTTTCGACAATCAGGCGATCCAGAGCCACAACCATTGCCAGCGCAAACAGAAGCTCACCTTCATCCGTGCGAATGCGCGCAAAGTGGCGATCGTCGCGGATTATACCGCCGAGAACCTGCGGAACATCCCGTATCGCCGTTTCGTGACGGTTCACTATCCGCGCCGCGGACTGGTCAATGCCGTCATCGAGATCACATCGAGCGTGACGATCGACCTGCGCAATATGCGGCTGTCGTTCTCGGGGATCGTCGTTTCATCGAGCCTCTACGCCTTCGATGCCGCGACGGAAGAGGGCGAGCCGGGAGAAGTCGCACTGCCGGCGCCGAGCACGGGCGTGCCTGTGCCGCAGAACTTCGCCGCGTCGGTGCAGACGGAGGTGGTTTCAGGTGGAGCGACGGCCGCGTTCATTCTGGGCACGTGGGACTTCGTCGATGACACCCTGCTTTATGAACTGGAATACGAACGCACCAGCGGCGGGACAGGGCCTCAGTCGACATTCTCCGAAGAGGGGGAGTCGCAGGTCCGCACCGGATATCTGGTCGACGGCGAACAGTATCGCGTCCGGCTTCGCGCGTGGGGCGGCGGCACTTCGTCCGAGTGGACGGGTTACATCCTCCTGACGGCGACCGCTGATCCGGTTCCTCCGGGACCGGTGACGGCGGTGAGCGTGGACGTTTCAACGCCGGGGCAGGCGGTTTTCCAATGGACCGCACCCAACAGCGCCAATTACTTCGCCTGCCGCATCTTCATCAACACGGTGGACGATCTCGCGACCGCCACGCTTGCCGCCACCGAATACGGGCCGCCGAGCGCCGAGGATCTGCGCACCGTCACCAGCCTCACGCCCGGCAACTACTACGCCTGGCTGTCAGCCATCAACCCATCCGGAAAGCCGAGCGACCCCGCAGATAACGCGGTCCCGACCGGCTTGTTCATCATCAGCTAGAAGGTGCAATAGATGCCGAACGCAAAGTATGTCTTTCGCGACTACGAAACGGATGGTGTGCCTTCGTCCGGCCCGCACAAGGTCAAGAAGTCGGACGCAAGGGCTTGGGGCACGATGATCGAGCAGAATTCGCAGCTTGCGAATTCGCCTCTGATCTATGGTGCGGTCGGCGACGGGACGACCAATGACGCCGCGAATTATGCCCTGGCCGAGGCGGCGAACGACAACATTTTCTTGCCGTCTCAAAGTGCCTTCAATCTCGGCAGTGCCATCCCGACGAAGCCGATTTTCGGGCCAGGCTCGATTATTTCCAACGGGACGACCCTCGATGGAGCGCTGTTGCTGCACAAGGCTGACCGATCCTCGATCGTCGCCAACCCGCGTACTTACACCAACACGGATTGGCTCCTCGACAATTTTCCGGCCGCCAGCAACCACGGCAATACGCTCATCGGGGCGGGCATCAAGGATACCAACGATTCTCACACTGCCAGAACAACGGCGGTTGGATCGCTTATCCTAACGAGATTCAGCGATGCTGACCGCGTCACCGTTATGGGCTTTGGCTCACTCCGCTTTTCGGAGTTTGTCGAGCGTTTTGAAGGGATAGGATATGTCGCGCCCTGGGGCGGCTCCAATCCTACTCAGGACGCGAACGGAAAGTTTTGGCATCATCCGCTGTTCTACAACGGAAACGCCAACCCTAATCTTGTTCTGGGCACGCCGGGGGCCTACACGCTCAATCCTGCATGGATCGGCAATAACGCTTTCAATCTCACTGAGGAAGACGGCCAATCCATTGTAACATGGATGAACACCAATCCCTGGGCGACCTCGACCGCCGATTTCGCATATACGCAGGCGTTTGGCCGTGACGCGCTGAACAGCATTATCAAAGGCATTCGAGACGCAGCTTACGGTTACCGGTCGCTGGGTTTGCTATTGCAGGGAGATGAGAACACTGCCATCGGCAACAATGCTCTCTTTGAGATGCTTTTTGGTAACCGTCAGGTCGCGTTGGGTGTTCGTGCTGGTCTGAACCATAAGACGGGTGACGGCAATGTCTACATCGGTCCGGATGCCGGCAGAAGCCACAAGAATGGCTCCGCCAGCGTCATCATTGGTTCGAATGCTGGCTTCTATGGCGGTTTCTTCGACGCGAGCTGGTCCGTTCTAATCGGCCAGGATGCCGGCATCCGTCCTGATGGCACTATCCCCGCCACCTTGCACAATCGCCTTCTGATTCAAGACCGCTACACGCGCAGCCCGCTCCTGAACGGCGACTTCTCGGCCGGCCGCTTGGGCATCAATATGCCGATCGACAACCTGCCGCTTGGCACATTGCATGTGTTTGCCGCCTCTGCAGGCAGCATTACCCCGGCGGCAGGCGCCTCGCAGGGTATTTTCGAAAACAACGGGAATGCGGGTATCAGCATTCTGACGCCGGCAACGTCGGTGGCAACGATCGCCTTTGCTCGACCCGGATCCAACCTCGCCGGGTACATCCAGTTCGACCACAACACAAACCGTGTGACGGTGAGCGGTGCGAGGATCAGGCTTTCGACCCTGCCGACCTCAGCGTCTGGCCTTACCACCGGCGACCTGTGGAATGACGCAGGCACTGTGAAGATAGCCGCTTAGAAAGGAAGAAACCATGCTTGAAAGTGACAGCACATCTCATGAGCATAAACCGAGAAATTGCACCGTCTTCGGCTGCGGCGTCCCGCATCCGATCGAGAGCGGTACAATCCGCATCGGGAATGGCGATCGTTATCTTGAAATAACGAGCGACGGCACTGCTCGGATCGTAGGGCTGAAGGTAACCCCTGAAACCGTCGATCAGGCTGTGAATGCCGTTCTTGAAGGCGTAATGTGGGCGCTCGCCCTCAAGCCTATGGTTCTCCGGCATCAGGAGATCAAGAAGCGCGCCGACGACTTCAACGTTATCGCGAACGGAGGCGCATCTCTCGAAGGTGACGCATGATCCTTACAACTCGCTTAGTAGCAATCGGCGTGCATGCGCCGCCGAACAGCGCGATCTTAACAACTCAAAAGGTGAACCATGAAAGTCGATTTCTCTAAACCAATCCTTAATCTCGACGGCAGTCCCCTGGAGATGGACGGGAAAGTCCTGACGCTGTCTTCCGTCGCCACAAATGCACTTCTGATGACGGTTCAAGATCAGCCTGACGGCAAGCGTCCCGATCCTGACGAGGCGGTTAAGAAGTATGCCTTGGCGATGGACATCCACAACGCAAAAGGGCCGATCAATTTGGACGCAGAAGAAGCCGTGCTTCTCAAACGCCTGATCGTAAACATCTACGGCCCACTTGTCGTCGGTCGCGCCTATGAGATGATCGAGGGGAAGCCGGCGAGGGGCAAGCGGCCGCAAGCCGAGACTTCCTGATCAATCCGCGCGAGTGCAACATATACGAGGGGATGCTGGTATGGGGACAAATGCGCACCACAAGCGATCCATCGCAAGCGGAAGCGAGCGGTTCTCAGTACCGCTTTCCAACGACTGGGATCCAGTCGAGAATCCGGCATCACCTTGGGGCGGCACCAAAGAGCTCGCCCCAAGCCTTATTCCAGCAGTCACTGTTTCACGACCGGGTCAGGGTTCGAAAGCTCTTGCATAAACGCATTGAGATGGGCTTGCGCCGCCGCGATCCGGTCTGGATTTGCTTTTGGCAGCCGAACCGCGAAGCTGATATCCATTTCGCCGCTCTTGAAATTGAATGATGCGGCGTATGTGCCAGGCGGTGTCGTTTGGTGTATTCCCACCGAAACCGTATCTGCCGCGATCGCCATATCTTGTGGGGACTTATGCGCGCGATCGGCGAAAGTCGCCAGTAGCCATGCCAGGAAATCTTGCTTGTCGTCGTACTGGAATTCAACCGCCGCTCCTGAGCTGTTGGGCCCCTTCCCCACAATGAGGGCGCTGTTATCCACGGTGTCAACGTGGGCGCTGAATGGGGCCTTCAGAATGAGACGCCTATTGGTCATGAAGGTACCTATTGCCTCGATATTGGCGCCGCGCTCGTTAACTCCTCCATCAGCCCGTCAAGGTGCGCTTCCGCAGCAGCGGCCCGCTCCCGCGACTGAGAAGGCAAGCGCTTGCCGAACGTGACGTCCATTTCTGAGGTTCGAAAGGTAAAGGTAGCGGAGTACTGCTTGGCTTCTTCGTTGTAATGGAGGCTGGTAATGATCTCGTCGGCCATGATTGCCATGCGCTGGTCGGGATTTCGGTCGGGACGATTGAAGAGGGACAGTATCCATGCGACAAACTCGTACTCGTCTTTGTAAGACAGTTCGACGCCCACGGGTTCTCCGTCCTCTCCTCGCCCGATGAAGGCGACCGTTTTACTCTCTGGGTCAGCGTGGCCGGCCATGGGGGCGCTGATGCGAACGGGAGGTTTGGTCGGGAACTTCATGAGGTGGGTCACTTCACCAAACGCAATGCCGGTCGCTGGCGCTCGGGCGGCAAATTGACATCGCGGAGGGCGTCCGCGACTTTGTGTTTCCCGAGCTGCTCAAGAAAATCGATGATGAGGTAGATCGCATCCGCGTCCCGCTCATGAAAATCGTCCGAGGCGCGAAGCTCGTTCAAGCGCCGGATGAGTTCTTCCTCAGAGAGCATGTTGCGTCCTCCGGGTGGCGGCGCTCACCAAGGCACCGATATAATTCGTTGGGTTGCCGAACTTGCTGAGAACGTCCTCGCCAGCTTCACGATGTGTCGTTTTGTATTCGGAAAGGAAGGCGGTGAATGATGCTGGGTCCGTTTCGTACCGAAGAACGCCTTGCAAGAAATCCCCGTACTCTGGGAACTTCGGGAATTTAGGAAACGAAACCTTCCGTAGGCTGCGAAACCGCGCCTTGTCGGAGCCGATCTTGATCGCAAGATCGAAGATGATTTGCTCTGCAGACGGCATGTATTTAATGACGTTTGCCAGGGTTTCGCTCCGCGTCGGGAATTGCTCCTTGGTCAACATGAAGGCCGTCGAACCGCCGACTATAGATGCGCGGATTTTCTCTATCGGCTGACCAAGCCACCGCACATTGATGCAGAATCCAAGATGGCCGCCGGCGAGCCGCTTGTCATTGGTGGTGCGCCTCTCTTCGGTTTCGTTGATAACCAATCGAATAGGGGTACCTTGGGGTACGTTGACGGTCCTGCCGATGATCCAGCTCCCATTGACAAGGAGGATCGCTATTCCGCCGTCTTGAATGTCGGAGAAGTGCTCCGCCAAGGATGTTTTCAGAGAGGATATCCTACCGCGGACTTCTGGCGCTCGTATAAGCGCGGAGATATCTTGCGCTTCTTGCCGATGGTAGCGATCGAAGGTTGCAACGTCCCGCTTTTGATCTTCGACGCGATCAGCGCGCCCCATGGTTCTCCGGCGAACCCACTCGTCTCTGGACTTGGTGAAATAGTGATGGATCAAGGCATGGCCTCTCTTGGGGTCGGCCAAGTCGATCGGGCGGCGCTTACTCCATTCCGCGATAGCGAACGTGTTATCGACATACTCACCATCGATGAGGTCGCAGATGTGTGTCCTCATGTTGTAAGCATGTTTCGGTCTGAACAGCGTTTTCACGGATGGGGAAGGGCTTGGTTCGCATTTCGTGAACCTCTCGATTACGAGGTCTTCCGAGAATCGCTTGTGGCCGCTTGAGCCGAACATCAGCCAGGGTATCGCGATGGCCGACGTGTTTGGGTTGGCCGCCGTAGCTCGATTGATGAAATCCACGACCGTTCCGGACTGCGGCACGAGAAACTCGTCAATGTCACAAATGAGGACCCAATCGAAGTCCTGGGCTCTCGTCTGGATAAAGTGGGCGTAGGCGTCCCGCTGCGGGGCGACGTCGGGGCGCCTGGGCCAGTGAATGCGCTCGATATGTCCGGCTCTATCGAGGGCCGCGAGCATCTCTGATGTGCCGTCCTCACTGACGTTGTCATATATGAAGATCCGGTCAAAACCGATCGTTTGTTGGAATGCCACCCACTCCAGTAAGTACGGCTTCTCGTTCTTGCAGATTGCGCAGATGGCTAGTTTCATGATGCCGGCCGTCAGGGGATAAGGATCAAGGCGTTGTTGCCGCTAAAGGATGAAACCCTCGTCATCAGCATGTCGGGAACGAGTTCCTTGAGGGCGTTCTGGTAATATTGAAGACGGGGCCGCTTGCAGCAAAGGTATTTTGGGGCACTCAAGAACTTCTTTTTCGATGCTCCCACTGTCGCGGGGTCGCGGTCAATGACGGCAAAAACGACAAGATCATGGTGGTTCTTGAGGAAATCGGCAACTGCAACCGTGAGCTCGGGGTACATTGGGTGAAGCATGTCGTCGAGGCAGAGAACGCCGTCGGCAGACATTGTTTCATAGGCAATTCGGAGATCGTGAAGGCCAGCGTCATAGGTATGGTCACCGTCTACATGGCAGAACCGAGATTCTGCGCCCATGAGTGATTTCAAGGCGCTTCCCGACAAGTCGGCGCTGTTGCCCTTATGCACAGTGATCCTGCTCTCAGCTATACCGAATTTCTTGCAGTTTGCCAGGAACCTGTCTTTTACGCCTTCGTCAGGCCAGTGGAAGGTATCGATAGCGATAAGTCCGTCGTCTGGCTTCGCGCTCAGGGCCATGGCGATGAAATAGCGGCCTTCATAAGTGCCGATTTCCGCTATCGGGCCGACAATGCCGTCCGTCGACTGACGTTCGATTAGTTTAGCCGCCACGAGGGCAGACCCAACAGAGGACATCCCTTTGAGGGCAGTATAATCCTTCTCCAGGTATTGCCTGACTGCTTCATTCATCTATGGGCCTCATATGTATAGAAGGGATTGATTGGAGTCTTCCAAAGGGAGATAAATTTCAAATTCGCTGATTTTTCGCGTAGTGACGCAATGCAGCTATACAGAGCGCTAGTTCGGGGGTTGTTGCGTCAACACGGTTTGATTGATCGTCGATGACGGCGCTTCCACTTGAGGGCCCCCATGAGACGGCAATAGCTTGCCCGGGGGCGAGTTGCATACTGAGTTCATAAGCTGCCTGCAGGTTCGTCGTGAATCTCGGTACCCTCGCGTCTTCTCCGGATGGATTTGACCAGACATGCTGACGCGTTCCATCGTCCTTGACTTCCTCGCGCACCGTCCAGCCAATTAACTCTGCAATCCTCCGGTCCAAGTATTTGGCACCGGTTTTGGCAAACGCTAGGTGGTCAATCAATTCGTGAATAGTCATGGCATGGTCCTTTCCGTCGCCTGTCATAACCTCGTCACGTATGATTGCCTAGCCCGACATTTCACCGCTTCTAACACTGATGCGCTACTCACGCTCCCTGCCAACGGGCCAAAACGTAAAGATGCACATGCCGACGAATAGAGTTCCAAGCGTGAATTCGCTCAAGAACCAAATGTCCAGCCCTTGGGCGGCACGGTCACCATAGAAACCCCAGCGGAAGAGCATAATCAGGTGCGTGACAGGGTTATCGAGGAGAAATTCGCGGGCTGGATGCGGCATTTCCCCCGGCACATAAAAGACGCCAGATAACAAGAAGAGCGGGCGCATCACGATCCCAAATGCCTTCTCATAAAGCGGGAACCGGAAGAATAAGACGATATTCATGAGCGCCACGCCGAGCGCGAGTGTCCAGGCCAAAGCAATGGCTTCAAAAATGTGGGTCCACTGCAATTGCACTGGATGTCTAACGAAAACCATAGCGCCGCCGAGAATGACGATCGATACAATGAGTGACGTCGCCCCTTCCAGAATGAAGCGGCCAGCGACCGCATCAATCGGGGCAACGGTAGGGTAGGACATCAACGGCTTGTTGGCCCTTACGGCTGACGCAAGATAAGTTTCCATCCCCTTGTATAAATTGAAGGATAGAAAGCCGGTCGCGTAAAAAAGAGGAAAGCTCTCTCCCAGCGCAGGCATGCGCCCTAGGCTTCCCATGATCAACGACATGAGCACAATGAACGCTATGGGCTGAAGAAAAGCCCAAAGGTAACCACCCGGGCTACGGCCGTATCGGCTTGCGATTTCGCGAATAATAAATGCCGAGACGATTCGAGTATGTAACTTGAGGTAGTACAAGGAACGATCCGCAGAACATTGTCGGAAGCACTTTCATAAACCCGTCATCTAGGATTGGATAGCCGATACTTGCCATTCAAGCGCCCCGGGGGCACACAAGATCAGTGGATCACCGGAGTGAGTACTTACGCAGGGACCGGAACGGCACCCGAGGCTTCGAGGTCGCTGCGTTCATTGTTGAGCGCCACTGGGAATAAGTGCTCTGTTTTAGTAGGTATGGCTAGGGCAGGGGAGCACGCGGCAGTTAAAGTTTCAGCCCACTGCGCATTGTCCCCCTCCCATCGGCTACTATCTGGCTGGTGGTAGAATAACTTTATCCCTCTTGGCTCTTCATCTGCCAACATTCTGTCTCTGCGGCTCACAACGACGATCTCGGCAGATGGAGCTAAAATCTGGCGGATTTCGCGGGCGATGCTGTTTAGCTTCGACATCTGGAAAATTGAACTCATCGTCCCAGCGGCGCGACAGTGACCGTCCAAGTCGTTCTGAGTGTTCGACATGACCAAGATCAAGCGGCGGCCTATGACCGCGTTTGAGAAGCGCTCCCAGCGCATGAGCATCGTTTCGCGGACCATGTTGTAGGTGCCGGGTATATCGAATTGCTGCTCGTCATTTTTAAATGCGTGCCAGAAATATACGTTATGACGCGGCCAGTATGGCTTCCCTTGGCGCATCGCAAGTTCATCTAGGTCAGGGAATCGTTTGACGCTTTGGAGTATGCTCAGGGTTGAGGTTGGTTGCGAGATGAGCCAGTCGAACGGGAGCGCCTTCACCTTCAGTGACGGGTCGCCTGTTACTTCTCGCAGGAGGGAAGCATGCTCACGAATTTGATGAGAGGTTTGGCATGACATACCAATACTCAAGACAGCAACGTTATTGCCCGTCAAAGACATAGATGCTCTACCCCCTGCTGGTGCTGGAAGGGTTAGCTTCTTTGTTCCTCTCCGGCAATCACCAGTTTTGATCTGGTAAATCTGACGCCGCCGCACTGTCCGGCGGTATGGAAGACAGGTCGCTACCTCGCTTTACGCGTTTAGGTCACGCAAATTCAATCCGGGCGTGACCGCGCAGTTCCTTTCAACATCGGAGAAACCAGGCACGACGCATCAATGCGGCGGCGCCTTCCCGTGCCCAAAGGAGGGGCCCCAATGGATAAATACTACGTCTACCGCCCAATGCTCGATCTCATCGGCTTCACCGAAGGTACGGACAAGGGCGACGGCTATAACGAGACGTTGGCCTATGGCGCCTATACCGGGGGAGACGTTGACCTCGTCTCGATGACGCTCGCCGAGCTCGACGCGCTGCAGACGAAGATGCTGAAGCATCCGAAGAACGCGCTGAATTCGTCAGCCTGCGGCCGGTACCAGATCGTCCGCACCACGGCGCGCAACATCCGGAAGGACTTGCCCGATCGGTATCCTACTACGCGCAAGTTCGACAAGGATTGTCAGGACGAGATGGCCTGCTACCTGCTCGGGCAGCGCGGGATCGACAAGTATCTCGCCGGCCGGCTGAGCGAGGACACGCTGATCGACAACCTCGCGAAGGAATGGGCGAGCCTGCCGACGACGGCCGGAAAGGGCCATTACGGCGGCCAGCATGCCGCTGTGACGACGCTCAAGGTTCGCTCTGTCTTGGCCGAAGTGAAGCGCCGACATGCAGAGGGGCAGCCGATCGAGAAGATCGAGGTTCCGGTTGAGAAGCCGGTTCCAGTTCCCGTCACCCCTCCCAGCCTCGAAAAGCCGTGGTGGCAATCCAAGGAAGTCGTCGGGCCTGTCCTGACCGGCGGCATCTTCGGCGGCATCGGGACATTCTTTGAGAAGTTCGGCGGCATCCCCTTCGAGAATTTGGCGCTGCTGTTGGTCGCGGGTGTGGTCGCGTTGGTTGCCGTGCTTCTCTTCCTGCGCCGTCGTGATCAGAAGGCGGTGGCGAAGCAGGTGGGGGGAATGGGCTGATGTTCGGCATCCTCGATTACCTCAAGCTCGGGGCAGGGGCTATCGTCGGCGCCGCCCTGATGGCAACGCCCGCCTATCTTTACGGCAAGAGCGCCGAGCGCCAAGCCGCGAAGATCGAGGAAGCAAAGAACGCCCTCGAGCGAATTCAAACCCTGGAGAAGAACAATGCGAACTTCCGTGCTCTATCGGATCGCGACCGTTGCCTTGTGTTCATGCGTGATAGTGGCTTGCCAGAGCAAGGGTGCGACTGATGGCTCCGGTTATCAGTTCGTGCGATTCTCTGATCCGGCTACCGCCCGAGCAGCTTCGCAGGATGCGACGGCAGGCCCGGCGATCTCGTCCAACAATGATCAGTGCCGGCGCGATTCCGGCTGCCGCAAGTGAGACCCGCTGATGCGCTTGTCCCTCGATCTGTCCCTCACGAGCATTCTCAACCTGAACAAGGGCGGTGGGGGCGGCTCTTGGTGGACAAGCTCCGCCTTTGATGCGGACTATGCCAACAGCCGGTTCATTTTCGACGGGCAGGCATATGACAATGAGGCTGCCTTCAACACCGCCGCCGGCATCAGCGTAAGCGGCATAGCGCGCACGGTCGGGCCATTCGACATCAGCGGGAACCTGCTGACGAATGGTGATCCTGTTGCTGACCTCACGGGCTGGACGGCGCAGAACAGCGCGCTTCTCTCGGCAGTTGATGGCGAACTTGTCTTGGATGGCAACGGCGGGAACAATCCCACCGGCTACCATGCCGTCACGACCGAACTCAGTCACGCTTATCGATACGGCGGAACCTACCGTCGCGGCACTACCGGATCGGGCGTCATCGTCCTGGCGACGATCGCCAATCCATCGACGGCAAACGGCGCGACCGTGACCAACAATACGTCGTCGGATGTCACAGGAGATAACACTTTCGGCGCGGAAGGAACCACCTCCAACATAGGCCTTCGGATCGGGGCCAATGGAGCGACCGGAACGGCGATTTGCGGGCCATTCTTCTGCTACGAGTGCATCCCATTCGATGGTTTCACGCCCGCTTCCCTGGCCGCTCGCATCGCGTTCACGACACCGGCAAGCCTTGCGGGTGATCAAGCCGTATTCGAAGGCTGTGGCAACTCCAAGTCCGCGACGGTTCGCAACAAGATCACCGCCAACCTGCGGGCCTCCGACAATCATCTGATCGTCACCGTCACCTTCGGCAATTCGGCTGCGGCATCTCTGGATATGGGCGTCGTATCGCTTGGGGCATCGCACGTTCTGGAGATTTCGAACGCGACCAATCGTTTCATGGCCCGGCTGGACGATGGCGGTATCGTCGGTGACACGGTGGGAACGATGCCCGGCATCGGTATAATATACATCGGCCGATCCTCAACCGGGCAGACATGGACCGGCACCATTGAGCGCGTCACCGTATGGGCTGGCGAGCATGTCCCCACGAACGCGATTTCGATGGAAGGGGACAGCTACCCGGCTGGTGCGAACGGCGTTTCTGGCGCCGGATCTCTCTCAACCATTCTTGGGAAACCGGTGTTCGTGACGGCTTCCGGCGGGTCCACCCTTGCGCAGCAAGTTGCCCGCGTACAGGCGAACCCCGAGCTTTACCGTGGCGTCTTCGTGCATATCGACGGCGACAACAACGGGTACGGTTCACTCGAAACGGACATGGGCCTGTATGCTGACATGATCGAGGCCATCGGGCATAACCGCTTCATCATCGTGCCCCCGATGCAACGGGCCAACAAGACCACGGAGGCAAATGCGGCCACGCTCGCCTTGAGCAATGCTTTGCTGGCGGCCTATCCGAACAACACGGTGGACGGGCAGGCTTTGTTGGCTGCGCACGCCACGTCTCCGGGCGACGATGCTGCGGTGGCGGCCGGACAGATACCGCCGAGCCTTCTCCAGGTGGATGAAACGCATCTGACCAGCGATGGAATGAACTATCTTATGCAGGGGCCCGCCGACATCATTACCGATCGCGGCTGGTAACCCATCGCCCTGACATCATCCGGGACTGCCGGTTCCTTATAGGTTCCGGTTGCGTTCGGTGGTTATGCAACTTTTCGCACATCTAAAATAGGGGCGGCCCATGTGCTTCCTTCACACTCAGCCGTTCGCGGTGCTCTGCATCGCGGCCTTTGTGCTGATCACTATCGCGTCGTGGTTCTGGTGAGCGGCGGCGCTTTCTTCTCGCATACGCATCTGAAAGGGCATGGGGACTGATGATAGGGAACGATGAAATGGATGCAGCCGATATCCGTACCAGAGTGGTGGCACTTGAGCACGGCAGGACCGAAGATCGGCAACGTTTGACCGCGCTCGAGGTTTGGAAGCAGCAGACGGAAATTTCGGGAGCGAAGCTCGACGTTCGCTTCGAAGAGATGGGCAAGCGCCTCAACCGGATCGATACGAACCTCTCCCGTCTCATGTGGCTGTTCATCGGCGGCATCGTGGCCGGTATCGTGGCGTTCATGCTCAAGGGCGGTTTCAGCCTGCCCGGCTGATCACAAGAACTGCATTACCAAACTGACGGCCTGAAACACGATCAGCGCGGCGATGAACGCGATCAGGGCCAGGTTAGAAAACCGGCGCATGTCGCTCACCGGCCGAACGGCTTATGCGGGTAATGCTCGCTGCAATGCCATGTCGGCTTTTCTGCTTTCGACCTGGCGAAGCCATAGCAGCCCCACTTGCTGCAGCCGGGATGTTCGCACCAATGGTTCTCGTGAATGCTGGCGGCGGGATTGTCTGTGCGGCTCTCGGGGCTCATGCTCATAGCAACTTCGGTTCCTTGATATCGTCCAAAGGTTTTGCCGGTGGATCGACGATGACCAGCATGTTGCCGGGCAACGGACGCTGCAGGTGCTGGGCTTCTTCCCATGGCGCGGTCAGCCACAGGTCAACCTCTTCCGGTGTCGTCAGGATCGCCGGCATGGCCTTCTGATGTATCGGCTCAACGATTTCGTTCGGTGATGTCGTCAGGAAGCCGAACAGCTCGAATTCCTGTTCTCCATCCCGGACCTTTCGAATGCCTCTCCACGGCGTCCAGAACCCGGCGAAGAACATCAGCGGGCGATCTTCGCTGGCTGCGAACCAGGCATTCGGAACGCGGCCTCCCGGCACCTGCCTTGCCGGGTCCGGTTCGGCAAAGGACGTGAACGGCACCACACAACGACTTGTCGGGCCAAGCCAGCGCGTCCAGTTCGGCATTGTTGACGTTCGCCAGCATGAGGTTGTCCGCGACCTCGATGATAGCCGCCAGGACTTCCGTTTCGTCCCAGCCGGCCTGGACCGCTTCTTCGATCAGATCCTGCAACGGTAACTCGACCGCCATCTGGCAGAGCAGGTGACGGTTCTCGTCGTCGGGCGGAGGCGGGGGAGGGATATCTTTCATGCCGAAGAGGATAGCGCAGCTTCATCTTCGGGGAAGGCGTGGGCGAACGTTGTGGAAACAGCTTTTCAGAAATCGCAGAGGATCGATTTTCAGAAATCCTCTCTTGCATCATTCTAAGTTTACGTCTAATCCGCTGCCACCGCTCAAGAAATGACTATTGCGACGGCCTCGTGGCGGAGTGGTGACGCAGAGGACTGCAAATCCTTGCACCCGAGTTCGATTCTCGGCGAGGCCTCCAATCTCACTCCATGCTACGCCATCAGTTCCTGAACACGGTGCAGGCCCCTCCCGCGGCCTTGATCTCGTTGCAGAGCTGCGTCGCCTCCGCCCGTGTTTCCCGCCCGATCCTTGCCGCATAACGCGGCCGAGAACCGAAATTTCCGCCTCGCTGGCGAACCATGAGGGCCCTTTCGGAATTGAGCGGCTCCGGAAGCCGGCTGACGGTATTTGTGAAGAGCCGGCCGGCCACGGTCGGATCATAATGGGCGGCGAGTTGCACGCCCCAGGGAGCCCAATCGGCGGAGCCGACCAGGACCGGTTCCCTGAGGCGGCGCGTGCTCGCAAGCTCCACGCAGCCATCCATGAAAGGTTTGGATGCATTGAGGGGAGGGGCCGCGGTTTCCGGCGGCTTGTCCTTCCAGATCTCGACCGGATATCCCGTGATGGCGAACACGTAGTCGCGCGTCTCGATCGGCAACCGCCCCGCCTTGAGAAAGGTTTCCAGGCCCGTTTCGCCGGCATTGTAGGCGGCTGCGGCAAGGCCGAGATTTCCATAGCGGCCGCGCAGGTCGCTCAGGTATCGCGAAGACGCGGCAAGCGCCTCTATCACGTCGAAACTGTTGGAAAGTCCGCGAAGCCGCGCTGTTCCCGGCATGAATTGCGCGATGCCCTCTGCGCCTTTGGGGCTCACCGCCTCGGCTTGGAACAGGCTCTCCCGCCAGATCAGGCGCGCGAAGAATTCAGGCGGCAGCGCATTGGCGGCGGCGACACGTTCCATCACATGGCAGAGGTCGCGATTGTAGCTTTCGCGCCGGATGCATAGGGCCTCGGCCTCATCCTTTCCGGCGCGCTCATAGAGACAGCCGCCGGCCTTGGCCTCTCCGTCTGCGGAATAGGCTCCGTCCGGGCAGGCCGCTGCGGCGGACAAGGCCAGACTTCCTGCGATGAGACCACGGACCCCCGTCAACCGCGCGATCCTCATAGGCTCCCAATCCAGTTTCTGCCACGGCGCCTTCATCGATGCGCCGGCTCCTGCATTGACCCCGGCTCTGCCGGATTGTTCGAAACCTCGATCATCCCGGCATCACCGCCCTGTTTTTATCCGCTTCTGCCGCGGCTTCGATAGCGGCCAAAGTGAGATAGGAGTGGTTCTCCAAAGCGGCAACCCCGCCGTGAAAAGGGCGTGTTGCTTTTGGTCTCCAGGCGTTTTCGAGGTCTGGTGCGACAGGTGGGATCGCTCCTGCGATCAAGAACAATCGGCCGCGGATAATTTAACCATGTTTATTCTTATGATGTGGTATTTGGGTATTGACAAAGCCCCGCTCCGTCGGCTGATGTATTGAGGTGCTCGGGGGAAGATGCCACATGTGCAAGCTTACAGCATTTGCAAAGATGCGTGCATTTATAGATACGCTGGGCGACGATCCGGAAGATATATCCGAAGCCTTCCTCCATGCAATGATTGACGGCCAGGCAATCAATATTTCCGACGATACCGTGAGCGTCATCCTGTCGCAATACGCGATGAGAGTATCGGAGATTGCCGGGATTTCCCCAGACACGACGTTGATGAATATCTTGTTTCATGCGAAGGTCATGGTGGATCTGTCGGCCGGAGATGCGCTGGGCGCGCAATATTACCCTTCCAACGTGCAGTAAGCCGACGGGATAAGCCTAGATATTCCGGTCATCTCGTCGAGAGTTGCTCCAAATTATGGCGCGGTTGCTCGCTGGCCGGGCTGACACGTGAGACTTCTCCTCGAAACCCTTTGCTCTCCGTCGAATGAGCCTGCGCCCGGGCATGCGCCGTAATATGGTTAATTTTTAACTTTCTCATCCTAGCCTGGGAACGGAAAGGCCTGTTCATGGCTTTATGGGCGGAACGGAGGGAAGCGGCATGATCACCAGGACAATCACCGTACAGCGCCAGCCGGCCAACGAGGTCGAGGGGACCGGCACTTTCGCCGACGGAATTTTCCCGCTGACCTCCGCAGAGCAACTGGCCTTCGACAGGGATCACGGCCTGCGCACCTCCTACGGACGGGACTATCTCGCTGTCCGAAAGCTCGACGTGGCGCCCCCGGCCTACGCCTGATCCGCCGGATTCCTCGGAACCGCGACGAACGTTTCCGCTATCTTCTCCGCTTTTTTGCCTGGAAGTGGAGCAGCGTCTTGAAAGCGTGCCGCAGCGTCAGTAAGACGGAACGCATTGGACCGGCTTCTTGCCGGGTGTTTTTAGGACGACTGAGATGATGGATTTCGAAGCAGCACGGACAAAGATGGTCGAAAATCAGATACGCACCACCGATGTCACGTCGCATTCGGTTCTGCGGGCCTTCTACACCGTCCCGCGCGAAGCCTTCGTGCCGGCCAAGGCCAAATCGCTCGCCTATATCGACACGGACATCGAGGTGGCGCCGGGCCGCTATCTGATGGAGGCTTCGCCGCTGGCCAAGCTCCTGCAGCTTGCCGCCATCACCAAGGACGATGTCGTGCTCGAAGTGGGGACCGGCAGCGGTTATGCGTCCGCCATCCTGTCGCTGCTTGCGGGCTCGGTGGTCTCGCTGGAAGTGGACGAGGCCCTGGCGGCCCAGGCTGCGGAGGCGCTTTCCTCGCTCGGCTGCGACAATGTGGCGGTGGTCACCGGTGCGCTGGAACAAGGATATGCGGACGAAGCGCCGTATGACCTCATCTTCGTCAACGGTGCCGTCGAGGAAGTACCTGCCGCTTTGCTGGAGCAGCTCCGTGAAGGCGGCCGTCTCGTGGCTGTCGTGGGCTATGGCAATGCCGCCCAGGCGAAGGTGCTCGTGCGCGAGCAGGGCGTGATTTCCGAAGGCGCGCATTTCAATGCCTCGGTGAAGCCTCTGCCGGGGTTCCGCAAGGCCAAGGAATTCGTCTTCTGATTGCTGCAGGCGGATCCTGATGCATCGAAAAGGGCCTGCGACGAGGCCCTTTTTCGTTCCGGACGGATATGATTCTCCGTTCCGTCGAGGTGTGACATCCGGGATTCACCTCGCCAACAAAACTGTGCATCGGCCCGCCGCATGAGGCACTTGTCATTGTTTCCGGCTCCCCCGACACCTTAAACTGACGGCGATTCGAAAGCGCCTTTTCAGGGGCCGAATCGGGGTGCCGGTAACAGGGGATGAAAATGGCTCAGCCAAGTGTAGCGCGTGAACCCTCCATGGAAGAAATCTTGGCGTCCATTCGCCGGATCATTGAAAGCAATGAGCCGAACGCCGAGAACGCGTCCCTCCGTCCGCTGCCTCCGGCCTATGAGGATGAAATCGATGAAGCCGAAGAAGCGGATTTTGGTCCGGATGCGGCTGCCAATGATCCCGGCCTGCCCACGCGCAACGAAGCGATGAACCAGGCGCCGGCACCGGTAGCGGCGAGTCAGCCGGCTCAACCGGAGCGTTCCCTGTCTCTGGCCGACGTCGCCGCGCGGGTGCGCGCGGCTTCCGCGCGCCAGCAGGAAGCCGGCAACGTGCGGCCCGCTGTGACCGCGACCGCTCCGGCTGCCGCTGTTCCGGCCCCAGCGGCTCCGGCAGCCCTCCCGGAGGAGCAGGTTCCGTTGCGTTCTCAGAGCCCGCGCATGCCCGAAGTGCCCCGCCTGTCTGAATTCCGCGGGCCGTCGGCTGCTCCGGCCGTTCAGCCGGTCTTGCCGCAGTCCGAACCCGTTGATCGCGCGGTGCCTCCGGCTTTCGAGCCGCCGCAGCCGGCAGCCGCAAGGGCGGAAGCGCTCGCTTTGCATGAGCTTGCCGCCGCTCCCGAACCGCAGAGCCTGCCGGCCAAGATCGAAGAGGCTGCAAGTCTTCTGTCCGCGGAAGCGGGCGCGCAGGTCGCGAAATCCTTCAGCGATCTCGCCGCCGTGTTCAACGGCATCGAGCGCCGTTCTCTGGAGGAGATGGCGCAGGACATGCTGCGCCCGATGCTTCAGGAATGGCTGGACGATAACCTGCCGACGCTCGTCGAGCGCCTGGTGCGCGAGGAGATCGAGCGCGTGGCCCGCGGTCCGCGCCGCTGATCCGGTGGTCGGCGCCGCCGATCCAGTGGTCGGCGCAGCCGGTCCAAGGGCCAGTATAGCTGGTCCCCGGGCTGGCATAGCTGGTTCCGGGCCGTCGTAGCCGATCCGCCGGCTACGATCGACGGTCAAATGGCCGCTCCGGTGTCGGGGCGGCTTTTTTATTGACTTGGAACACCCCATCCTATTTACACGCCGATATCTTCAAAGACCAAAACGGGTCAGGAAATGCTCGAAAAGACCTATGATTCCGCAGCCGTAGAACCGAAGATCGCAAAAGCCTGGGACGAGGCGGACGCTTTCCGCGCCGGCGTCAATGCGAAGCCCGGAGCGGAAACCTTCACGATCGTGATCCCGCCGCCGAACGTCACCGGTTCGCTGCACATGGGTCATGCGCTCAACAACACGCTGCAGGACGTCATGGTCCGCTTCGAGCGCATGCGCGGCAAGGACGTGTTGTGGCAGCCGGGCATGGACCATGCGGGCATCGCCACGCAGATGGTCGTCGAGCGCCAGTTGATGGAGCGCCAGCTTCCGGGCCGCCGCGAGATGGGCCGCGAGGCCTTCGTCGAGAAGGTCTGGGAATGGAAGGCGGAATCGGGCGGCCTGATCTTCAATCAGTTGAAGCGCCTCGGCGCTTCCTGCGACTGGTCGCGCGAACGCTTCACCATGGACGAGGGGCTGTCGAAGGCCGTCCTCGAAGTCTTCGTCACGCTCTACAAGCAGGGCCTGATCTATAAGGACAAGCGTCTGGTCAACTGGGACCCGAAGCTGCTCACCGCCATTTCCGACCTTGAAGTCGAGCAGCACGAGATCAACGGCAATCTCTGGCATCTGCGTTATCCGCTGGAGCCGGGCGTCACCTACCAGCATCCGGTCGCTTTCGACGAAGACGGCAAACCGACCGAATTCGAAACGCGGGACTATCTCGTCGTCGCCACCACCCGGCCGGAAACGATGCTCGGCGATACCGGCGTTGCGGTAAACCCGGACGACGACCGTTACAGGGCGCTCATCGGCAAGCATGTGATCCTGCCGATCGTCGGCCGCCGCATCCCGATCGTCGCTGACAGCTACGCCGATCCGACCGCCGGAACCGGTGCCGTCAAGATCACGCCGGCGCACGACTTCAACGACTTCGAAGTCGGCAGGCGTGCGGGCCTGCGCGCCATCAACATCATGAATGTCGACGGCACGATCACCATCAAGGACAACGAGGATTTTCTCGAAGGGCTCGATCATCCGGCAGCACTTCATGGCGCCTGGGACCGGCTGGAGGGGCAGGACCGCTTCTATGCCCGCAAGGTCATCGTCGAGATATTCGAGGAAGCCGGTCTGCTCGACAGGATCGAGCCGCACAAGCACATGGTTCCGCATGGCGACCGCGGCGGCGTGCCGATCGAGCCGCGCCTGACCGAGCAATGGTATGTCGATGCCCATACGCTCGCTCAGCCGGCGATTGCTTCGGTCCGTGAAGGCCGAACCAAATTCGTGCCGAAGAATTGGGAAAAAACCTATTTCGAGTGGATGGAGAACATCCAGCCCTGGTGCATTTCGCGTCAGCTCTGGTGGGGCCATCAGATTCCGGCCTGGTACGGTCCCGATGGACAGGTCTTCGTCGAAAAGACGGAGGAAGAGGCGCTTCAGGCCGCGATCCAGCATTATCTGTCCCATGAAGGGCCGATGAAGGCCTATGTCGAGGACCTGCTGGAGAACTTCAAGCCGGGCGAAATCCTGACCCGCGACGAGGACGTGCTCGATACCTGGTTCTCCTCGGCCCTTTGGCCCTTCTCGACGCTCGGCTGGCCGGACAAGACGAAAGAGCTGGAAAAATATTACCCGACCAGCGTTCTGGTCACGGGCTTCGACATCATCTTCTTCTGGGTCGCCCGCATGATGATGATGGGCCTTCACTTCATGAAGGACGAGGAGGGCAATCCGGTCGAGCCCTTCCACACCGTCTATGTCCATGCGCTGGTCCGCGACAAGAACGGTCAGAAGATGTCGAAGTCGAAAGGCAACGTCATCGATCCGCTGAACCTCATCGACGAATACGGCGCCGACGCGCTGCGTTTCACGCTGGCGATCATGGCGGCGCAGGGCCGCGACGTGAAGCTCGATCCGGCCCGCATCGCCGGTTACCGCAATTTCGGCACGAAACTCTGGAACGCCACCCGTTTCGCCGAGATGAACGGCGTCAAGGCCGATCCGAAATTCATTCCGGAAACCGCCACGCTCACCATCAACCGCTGGATCCTGACGGAGCTTTCCGCGACGATCCGCGACGTCACCGAGGCGATCGAAACCCAGCGCTTCAACGAGGCGGCGGGCTCGCTCTACCGTTTCGTCTGGAACCAGGTCTGCGACTGGTATCTGGAATTCCTGAAGCCCGTTTTCGCCAGCGAAGACGAGAAGGCCAAGGCGGAGGCGCAGGCCTGTGCGGCTTATGTGCTGCAGCAAACCTATAAGCTGCTCCACCCCTTCATGCCGTTCATGACGGAGGAGCTCTGGGCCCATAACGATACGCGCGACGGCCTGCTCTGCCACGCGGAATGGCCGGCGCCGGAATTTTCCGATCCGGCGGCAGCCGAAGAGATCAACTGGCTGGTCGATCTCGTCTCCGGCCTGCGCTCGGCACGCGCCGAGATGAACGTGCCGCCGTCGGCCGTCGCGCCGCTGATCGTGGTCGGCGCCAATGAAACCAGCCAGGCGCGTCTCAAGCGTCACGAGGCGGCGATCAAGCGCCTCTCCCGTGTCGACGCCATCGAACTTGCCGATGTTGCTCCGAAGGGAGCGGCTCAGATCGTGGTCGGCGAGGCGACCGCCTGCCTGCCGCTCGGCAACCTGATCGACCTTTCGGCAGAAAAGGCACGTATCGAGAAGGCGGTCGCCAAGACGGAGAGCGAAATGGACCGGACGGCCAAGAAGCTGGCGAACGAGAAGTTCGTCGCCAATGCCGATCCGGAAGTGGTCGCGGCCGAGCGCGAGCGCCTCGCGGAACTCGAAGTGCAGCTTGCGAATCTCAAAACCGCATTGCTGAGAATCAGCGAAGCCGGCTGATCCGTTCCCGACAGATGGTCGAAGGATGCCGCGCCGGAAACGGCCGCGGCATTTTTCTTTTCGCGCGCCGCGATGGCGGGCCGTGTCCCGGAGTGTGCGCCTGCTCACAGGCAGAAAGCCGAACTGTTGCGGTATGAACACAGTCCGCCGGTGTGAAACGATAAAATTCTAACATTCCCGCGGCGCGGCGCGTAGCAGTAGTAAAATTGTGCGTGAATCGCGCTCGGGGACTGTGTTCCCGATTTTTTTACGTAAATCAGGCAAGCTTTTGCAGAGCTGCAATAGCAACACCGGAAAGTTGTCATTCGGAACGAACCATCTACAAGTGATTCCGGTCACTTATCTGGGAGTGGGAGCAATTATGATAAGCAGACACATTACCAGGGGATTTTTGGTTCTCGGGGCAGTCGGACTTTGGCAGCCTCAGGCCCACGCCGGTGGTTTTTCGTGGGGGGAGGCCAGCACGGATATTCTCTACGAACGGGGCAACGCGGCGGCGGAAGCCGGCGTGATCTATGTGAGTCCGCACCGGAAATTCGATACGATCAGCGGCGTAAGCTCTTCCGACAGCCGTTTCTCGCAGGACTATTTCATCCCGGATGTCGCCATCATGGGGCGCCTCTCGGACATGTTCGCCTGTGCGTTCACCTACACGCGGCCGTTTGGCGGTGATTCGGAATACGGCCCTCAGGCGCAGACGGCGGATTTGATTTCGAGCCCTCCGACATCCTACAGCAGCAAGAAGTTCCACACCAACGAGTACGGTGCGACCTGCGACGTCAGCTTCGAACTCGGCAAGGGCCGGCTGCACTTCATCGGCGGCGGCTTCATGCAGGACTTCGATTACGAGGCGGTCGCAAACATCGGAACCCTGAGGCTCGAGGACGATTCGGCCTTCGGTTACCGCCTGGGCGTAGGCTACGATATTCCTGAGTATGCGTTGCGCGCGCAGCTCATGTATCGGTCGGAAGTCAAGCATGAGGCGGACGGCGATTTCACGACCAATCCGCTGCTCGGCCTGCCGGCGGTTCTCGATGCAAGCGGCCACGGTTCTTTGCCCCAGTCGCTGAAGCTCAGCCTGCAGAGCGGCGTCGCGCCGGGCTGGCTGGTCTACGGCTCGGTGGAATGGACGGACTGGAGCGTTCTGCAGACGCTGAATTATAACATCGACATCCTCGGTGACCGCCAGGACGTCTATAACTGGCGCGACGGCTGGACGATCATGGCCGGCGTCGGTCACCAGTTCATCGACAAGATCGCCGGTACGGTCAACATCCGCTGGGACCGGGGCGTCGGAACCGGTGCCGACATCATGACCGATACCTGGACCGTCGGTGCGGGCGCCGCCATCGATTGCGGACCGGGTCAGCTTCGGCTCGGCGGCGCCGTCAGCTATCTGACCTCCGGCAGCCAGTCTCTTGGCGACGGCGCTACCTTCGACGCCACGGCGGATGGCGACTGGGCCTATGCCCTGACGGCCAACTATACCATCAAGTTCTGAATGCGGCCGGAAGCCGGCGTCGGATGAGGCGGCTCAGCCGTCTTCAGCCGGTGCCGGTTTTGCCGGCGGAGGATCTCCGGAGCTTCCATTCGCTCCGGAGATTTTTTTTGGCGTGCTGCGGCAATATTCTTGTGACGATTTGGCAACACTTTTGAGGGACTATTGTCAGGTGCCTTGAGAGGGATTGTCTCTGTCCATTTCCCGCCACAAACAGGGCGCAGCGGTAGAGGGGTAACGGTAGCGGACCGCGGGGGCGGGGCGCGTCTTTTGGAGTATCATGGGCGGGTTTCTTTATGAAAAGCCGGGTCTTTCACGCGCCGGCGGACGGATTTTGATGCCGTCCTCTCATGCGGCTGATGCTGCCGCAATGGGTCCTAGTCTTGCCGAAAACGGCAGTTACAGTTTCATCCCTCTCTCGGGAGGAGCAGGCACCGGATACACCCGGATGAACCTTTTTCCGGCAGCCCGAGAAGCTCGGGCTGCGGCAGGAAGCTGCGTGCGGAGTGAAAGAAACTGAACCATGCCGAAGTCTGACATAGGATCCATGAGAGTATTGCTTCTTGGAATGTCGCTCGCCTCGGTTCTGGCGGGATCGGCGGCGGCTTTCGACATCAAATCGGGGGTCACCAAGGAATCGGGACCGTTCGATCTCTTCAAGTTCGGCTTCAAGGCCTACAAGAACGGTCAGAAGGAAGATGCGGTCGAGGCCTATCGTTATGCCGCTGAGAAAGGCCACACGGGCTCGCGCTGGGCGCTTGCCAACATGTATGCCTATGGCGACGGCGTGGCCAAGGACGATTTCGAGGCCTTCAAGATCTACAACGAGATCGCCGCCCAGGGCGTCGAGCCCGGTTCGGAGGATACGGGCTTCTTCATCAACGCGCTCCTGTCGCTCGCCAACTATTACCGCCGCGGCATTCCGGGCAGCCCGATCAAGCCCGATCTTTCGCAGGCGCGGCAGATCTATTTCCAGGTCGCTTCCACCTTCGGCGTCGCCGAAGCGCAGTTCCAACTCGCGAAGATGATGCTGGCGGGCGAGGGCGGCGGCGCCAGTATTCAGCAGGCCAAGAAATGGCTGAACCAGGCCCGCAGGAACGGGCATGCGGGCGCCATGGCCGTGTTCGGCAACGTGCTCTTCCAGGAAGGGCAGACGGTGCGGGGGCTTGCCTTCATGACGGCAGCGCTCGACCGCTGCACCCAGAAGGATTGCATCTGGATGCAACAATTGCAGGAACAGGCGTTTTCCGTGGCCGGCGAAGAGGATCGCCGCGGCGCGATTGCGCTGTCGCAGCAATTCGCCAACGGCGCCGATTGACGTTTCCGCTTAGTTGAAATCGAAAATCCCGACGACCGGCACGTGGTCGGACGGCTTTTCCCATGCCCGCACATGCTTCTCGATCGCGGTCGATTTCAAGCGATCGGCTGCCTCCGCCGAGAGGAGCAGATGGTCGATGCGGATGCCGTTGTTCTTCTGCCAGGCGCCGGCCTGATAATCCCAGAAGGAATAGAGCTTGGTCGCGTCGGTCGTCGCACGCACCGCATCGACGAGCCCGATGTTTTCGAGGCGGCGGAAGGCGGCGCGCGTCTCGGGCAGGAAAAGCGCGTCCGTTGCCCAGACGGCCGGATCGAAGCAGTCATGCGGCTCGGGAATGACATTGTAGTCGCCGGCGAGAATGAGCGGTTCTTCGAGGAGGAGGCAATTTTGCGCGTGCTGGCGCAGCCGCTCCATCCAGGAGAGCTTATAGGGATATTTCACGGGATCGTCGGCCGGATTGCCGTTCGGCAGGTAGATGGAGGCGACGCGAATCGCGCCGCCCGGCACGGAGAAGACGCCCTCGATATAGCGGGACTGCTCGTCCACCTGACCATCCGGGCCTTCGCCGCCCGGCAGCCCGCGCAGCACCTCGTCCGGCCTGGTCTTCGAGAGAAGCGCCACGCCGTTGAAACCTTTCTGGCCGTGGGTTTCGACGTGATAGCCGAGCGCCTCGATCTCCAGCCGCGGGAAAGTCTCGTCGACGGATTTGATTTCCTGCAGGCAGACGATGTCGGGCTGGGAATCGGTCAGCCACTGGCGCAGGTTGTCGATGCGCGCCTTGACGCCGTTGATGTTCCAGGTGGCGATCTTCATGCCGGTCCCTCCGTCTGTTCGCTTCCTCTTTTAGCGAAAGAGGAAGCGTTGGGAAGGGCGAAGTGAAGCGGAGCGGCCGATATCAGCCCAGGACCGGCATCAGCCCAAGACCGTCGTCAGATGGAGAAGCTGGTGCCGCAGCCGCAGCTCGCGACGGCGTTGGGATTCTTGATCTGGAAGGACTGGCCGAGCAGGTTATCGACGAAATCGATCTCCGAACCCGCCATGTAGACGAGCGAGAGGCTGTCGATCAGCACCTTGGCGTCGCCGTTGGCGACGACGACATCGTCGGCTTCGGGTGCCTCGGCAAGGTCGAACTTGTAGGAAAAGCCGGAACAGCCGCCGCCTTCGACCGAGACGCGCAGCGCCTGCTTGCCGGCCTCGCTTCCGACAATTTCGGCGATACGCTTTGCCGCCGCATCCGAGAGGGTTACATTTGCATTCATTTCCGTCTCCTGCCGGGTTCAAGGCCCGGTGGTCCTGACACGTGGGTACCGGGCAAGGCCCGGAGGATACGCTCGAATAACTGTCACCGGCATTGCGCACGGTTTCACTATAGGTATGAAGACGGGAACCGCGCGTCAATGGGTGGGTTGCGTATGAGGAAACAGGTGAAGGCATGACGATCGATACCGGGGTGCTTGGTTTCGGCAGCGGCGAGCGCGCGGTCTATGCGGCCAATCCGTGGGCGTCGCGTGGCCGGATGTTTCCGGAGACGGGCAGCCTGACGCGTTCCGAATTCCAGCGTGATCGCGACCGCATCGTCCATACGACGGCCTTCCGGCGGCTGAAGCACAAGACGCAGGTCTTCATCAGCCCCGACGGCGATCATTATCGCACGCGGCTCACCCATACGATTGAGGTGGCGCAGATCGCCCGTGCCCTGGCGCGTGCCCTGAAGCTCGACGAGGATCTCGCCGAGGGCGTGGCGCTGGTGCACGATTTCGGCCATACGCCTTTCGGCCATACCGGCGAGGACGCGCTGGACGAGATGCTGAAGCCCTATGGCGGCTTCGACCACAATGCCCAGTCGCTGCGCGTCGTCACCAAGCTGGAACGGCGTTATGCGGAGTTCGACGGGCTGAACCTCACCTGGGAAAGCCTGGAAGGGCTGGTCAAGCACAACGGACCGCTTCTGACGAAAACGGGTGAGGGCACGCGCGGCCCCGTTCCGCAGCCGATCCTCGACTATTGCCAGCTTCACGACCTGGAACTCGCAAGCTATGCCAGTCTCGAGGCGCAGGTCGCGGCGATCGCCGATGACATCGCCTACAATACCCACGATATCGACGACGGTCTGCGTTCCGGTCTGCTGACCTTCGAGATGCTGGAGGAAGTGCCGTTCCTGGCGGGCCTGATGGCGGATGTGAGGGCACGCTATCCGCATCTCGAAGCAAGCCGCTTTGCCTACGAGGTCACGCGCCGGCAGATCACCCGCATGGTCGAAGACGTGATCGGCGTGTCGCAGGACAATCTCAGGAAGCTGAAGCCCGAAAGCGCCGGCGACATCCGCGCCGCCGACCACGTGATCTCAACGTTTTCGGCCGACATGGCAGAGACCGACCGCTGCATCAAGAAGCTTCTGTTCTCGCGCATCTACCGCCATCCGGACATCATGCGCATCCGCGCCGGCGCGACGCAGATCGTCCAGGATCTCTTCAGGGCCTATATGGATGACCCGTCCTTGATGCGCAGCCATTACTGGGTCAACCACATCTCCGGTCTCGGCGAGGCGGCGAGGGCCCGCCACGTGGGGGATTATCTCGCTGGGATGACGGACACCTATGCGATCAGGGCGCATGGCGAGCTGTTTGACCAGACTCCCGATTTGCGCTAGGCACCCCGCAAATATTAACGGCTTCAAGCCCCACGTGGGGCCGGCACGCCCGGATGAGTGACATGAACCTATTCGCCGACTTCGAAACAAGAATTAAGAACGCTTTGGAAAGCCTTGATATCATCAAGGAAAAGCGAAGCGAAGTCGATTTCGGACGTGTCGCCGTGGAACCGCCGCGCGATCCGAGCCATGGCGATGTCGCCACCAATGCCGCCATGGTTCTGGCAAAGCCGCTCGGCACCAATCCGCGTGTGCTTGCCGATATCATCGCCGAGGCATTGCGTTCGGATGCGGATATCGACGAAGTTTCGGTGGCCGGCCCCGGCTTCATCAACATCCGGCTTTCGACCGGCTACTGGCAGAACCTGTTGTCGTCGATGATCGGCGCTGGCCTCGGCTACGGCCGCTCGACCCTCGGCAAGGGCAGGAAGGCCAATGTCGAATATGTCTCGGCCAATCCGACCGGCCCGATGCATGTCGGCCATTGCCGCGGCGCGGTCGTCGGTGATGCGCTGGCGAATCTCCTGGAATTCGCCGGCTACGACGTCACCAAGGAATATTACATCAACGACGCCGGCAGCCAGATCGATGTGCTCGCCCGGTCCGTCTTCCTGCGCTATCGCGAGGCGCTCGGGGAAAATATCGGCGAAATTCCGTCGGGCCTTTATCCGGGCGATTATCTCGTGCCGGTTGGCCGGGAACTTGCGGCCGAATACGGCCCGCGGCTGCATAACATGCCGGAAGAGGACTGGCTGCCGATCGTCAAGGACAAGGCGATCGATGCCATGATGGCGATGATCCGCGACGACCTCGACGCGCTGAACGTCCATCACGACATCTTTTTCTCCGAACGCACGCTGCACGCCAACGGGGCGCAGCGCATCCGGCAGGCGATCAACGACCTGACCTTCAAGGGGCATGTCTACAAGGGCACGCTGCCGCCGCCGAAGGGTCAACTGCCGGAAGATTGGGAGGATCGCGAGCAGACCCTGTTCCGGTCGACGGAAGTGGGCGACGACATGGACCGGCCGCTGATCAAGTCGGACGGCAGTTATACCTATTTCGCGGCCGACGTTGCTTACTTCAAGGACAAGTACGACCGCGGCTACGACGAGATGATCTACGTGCTCGGCGCCGACCACGGCGGCTACGTGAAGCGTCTGGAAGCGCTGGCGCGTGCCGTATCGGGGGGGAAGGCGAAGCTCACCGTGCTTCTCTGCCAGCTCGTCAAGCTGTTCCGGAATGGAGAGCCGGTGAAGATGTCGAAGCGCGCCGGCAACTTCGTCACGCTGCGCGATGTGGTCGATGAAGTCGGGCGCGATGCGGTGCGTTTCATGATGCTCTATCGCAAGAGCTCCGAACCGCTCGACTTCGATTTCGCCAAGGTAACGGAGCAGTCGAAGGATAATCCGGTCTTTTACGTGCAGTATGCGCATGCGCGCTGCGCTTCGGTCTTCCGGCAGGCGCAGAAGGCATTTCCGGATATGGATGTCGAATCGCTCGACCTTCAAGCCCATGTCGGCCTGATCTCGGACGAGCAAGAATTGAGGCTGGTCGCGAAGCTTGCGGAATATCCACGGGTTATTGAGGCTGCGGCCCAGGCGCAGGAGCCGCATCGGCTTGCTTTTTACCTCTATGATCTGGCAAGTTCATTCCATGGTCTTTGGAGTAAAGGCTCCGAAAATGCCGACTTACGCTTTGTTAACGATAAAAACCGACAATTAAGCGTTGCCAGGCTTGGGCTGGTGCATGCTGTCGCCTCCGTTTTGAAGTCAGGACTTGCAATTACAGGCACAGCGGCTCCGGAAGAAATGCGGTAGAAAAGCCACCATTTCCCCACATTGCACTGGCATATGCGTTGTAATGTAGGTGAGTGGACGAGGTAATGGCAGATAACAACCTTGCGCGTAGCCGGAATGATTTGCCGGTTTTCTTTGCCGATGACGACCCGCTGGCAGAACTCGCCCGCATTGTAGGTTATGAGGATCGGCCCGTCGCAACCCCTGCGGCGCCGTTGGGCGCCGCCGCACCCGAGCCCAGGCGTGAGCCGGCGCTCAATCTCGAAGACGAATTGCTTCGCGAGTTCGAACGCTACGACGCGCCCCGTCTCGATCCGGTTCATGACATAACGCTCGACGAAGCGCCGCAGGCGCCTGTCGAAGCCGCGCCATCCGCTCCCGCACAGCCGATCGAGCCGGAAGAGCTGGACTTCATTCCAGCCGAGGCGAGCGCCGTGGAACTGCCGGCCTTTTTACCGTCCGATCGCGAAGCGTTCGTTCACGGCGATCTGGATTTCGGCGACGAGGAAGCGCCGGCCGCGTTCGATGCCGCCGTCGAGAGCGTCAGGATCGAGGCGGAACCCGCGCAAGCGCAAGCTGAGCCCATCCAGGATGAGCCGGCGGTCGAGCTGGCGCAGGAAACCGGTCATGTCGATCCGATCGTCGATCTGCCGGACCTTCCGGTCATGGGCGAGATATCGGCCGTTCCGCAGGCCTCGTTCTCGCAGCCGAGTGAGCAATCTGCCCAGGAATTCGATCTTGCCGCCGAGCTGGAAAGCTCGATCGGCGCGGAGCCCGCGATCGAAGGTCAGCCGGAGGTGAAGCCCGAGCCGAAGGGCAAGGGTTACGTTCCGGGTTTCCGGATGCCGCTCGCCAATTTTGCCCCCGCCTCGGCATCCGTTCCGCAGCAGGAGCCGATTGTGCCCGAACCGGCCGGACAGGTCTTCGATCTGCCGGTCCTGGATGACCTTCCGGCCCTGACGTCGAAGCCGGATTTCATTGCCGAAGTGCCGGCATCCGTCCCGGCTGCGCCTGCTGACCTGCAGGCAGCTGCTTCTGCGGCGCCCGTCGCTCCTCCGGCTGCCGTTGAGCCGGTGCCGGCTGAAAATCGGTTCTCCGCACTGGATGAACTGATCTACGATGTCCAGCGTTACGCGATGTCTGCCGACAAGGCGGGCTCGCCTGCGGCCGCTTTCTCCAAGACGCCCGAACCGGCTCCGTCAGAACCTCTCGTGACAGCGGCCGCCGAGCCGGTAGTGC
The DNA here is from genome assembly GCF_900177415.1 of Xaviernesmea oryzae. Classification (GTDB taxonomy): domain Bacteria; phylum Pseudomonadota; class Alphaproteobacteria; order Rhizobiales; family Rhizobiaceae; genus Neorhizobium; species Neorhizobium oryzae_A. The sequence goes on from NZ_FXAF01000011.1 coordinate 74,603, forward strand.
CGGTCGCCCAGGCTCCGGCTCCCGAAGCTCCGGCGGCGAAGGCTCAGGCGGTCGAAGAAAAGGATCCATTCTCCGACGAGGAGTTCGAGCTTGCGCTGGGCGATCTCGAACTGGACCTTGCCGACCTTGTCGCGGAGGAAGCTCCGAAGCAACCGGAAGAGGCCGCGCCTGCGACCGCGCCGGCTGCAAAAATCGAAACCGCCCCTGCCAAGCCCGCGATGCCGGTCGTTCCTCCGGCGCCCGTTGTGGCTGCCGCGCCGGCGGTAATGGCGGCAGCCGAGGCGAAGGATGACGTTGAAGCCGTCGCCGAGCTGCCTTTCGATCCGGCTCAGATTGCCGATTCCGAAGACCAGGTGGAGGCCATCGCCGAGCTCGACGTGCCTGCGCTGCCGGCGGAAGAACCGGAACAGCCGCCGGTCTATCGTCCCGATTACGATCTCGACATCGACGCCGAACTCGCGACGCTCCTGATGACGCCGGAAAAGGCCGCCGATTCGGCCCCGGCACGCAAGCCCGAGATCGCCATCGCTTCCGCGGCGCAGGGTGCCGCCGATCGCCCCGTTCAGGCCGGCCGCACGCCGAACTACACCGATCTCGACGATTTCGAACGCGCACTGGAGGAAGATTTCCGGCGCAGTCTCGCCGCTCCCTTGCCGCCGTCGGAAAATGAAGATCTGCATTATGCCGAGGCCGATTATCTCGCGACCGTGGAAAAGGCGCGCAGTTCCGCTCGAAGCTGGGCCGTGCCGGTTGTTCTGGCCGGCGTCGTCATCCTGGGTGGCGTCGGCGCCTATGCCTGGCTTGGCAATGGCGTGCCGGGCGTCGGAAGCGGCGAGCCGGTGATCATCGCCGCCGATACCGAGCCTGTGAAGGTCGCGCCCGAAAATCCGGGCGGCAAGACCGTCCCGAACCAGGACAAGGCGGTTTACGATCGGGTGGCCGGCCTCTCGTCGCAGGACCCCAAGCAGGAGATGCTGATTTCCTCCAATGAGGAGCCGGTCGACGTCGTCCAGAAGACCCTGATGCCCGATACGCTGCCGCTGGAGGGCGAGAACGATATCGAGCCGACCGATGTGGGCGAGACCGCGGACGCGCGCCTTCTGCCTCAGGATCAGCCCGAGCAGGCGGCCGCGTCTGCCGAGCAGCAGCCGGTCACCGTCATGCCGCGCAAGGTCAAGACGATGATCGTCCGTCCGGATGGAACGCTGGTGGAGCAGGAGGTTTCCGCTCCCGCGCTTGCCGCACCGGAACCCGCCAAGGTGCCCGCATCCGGCGCGAAGCTGGCGGAAGTCGCTGCCGCTTCGCCGCAGGCGCCGGTTTCGGCTCCCGCTGCCCCGGCTCAGACCCAGCCGGTTCAGCCCGCTCCGAGCGCCGGCGCTGCTCCTGTCTCCGCCCCGGCAACTGGATCCGAGCCGTTCGATCCGGTCGCGCCGGAGATCGCGCTGCCTCCGGTCGAGACCGCCGCCGCACCCGCGGCTCCGGCCGAGGCGGCCGCTCCCGCGCCCGCGGTGAGGGCTCCAGTTCCGATCGCCCGGCCTTCCGAACAGCCGGTCAACGTCGTCGCGGCCGTGACGGATCAGGGCAATGTCCGTGCTTCGAACCAGCCGGCTGCTCCGAGCCCGCAGCCTGCCGCGACACAGACCGCCTCGCTCGGCGAGGGTGGTTACGTGATCCAGATCGCCTCGCTGCCGTCCGAGGCCGATGCCCGGAAGTCCTACCAGAACCTGTCCACCAAGTTCGGCAGCGTGATCGGTGGCCGCGGCGTGGACATCAAGGCCGCGGAGATTGCCGGCAAGGGCACGTTCTATCGCGTCCGCATCCCGGCCGGCAGCAAGAACGACGCCGTGGCGCTTTGCGAACGTTATCGCGCCGCCGGCGGAAGCTGCCTGGTCGCCCGGTAAGAGAGCCTGCAACGGAAGAGATGAAAACGGGGCCTTTGTCGCCCCGTTTTTTATTGCGCGTTCAATCGACTAAGATGATCTCATGAGCGAATCAAAAGCAATGATCCTGGGCTCGAGCGGCCCGACCCTCACTCCGGATGAAATCGCGCTGTACAGGCACGAGCGGCCCTGGGGCTTCATCCTCTTTGCCCGCAATTGCGTCGAGCCGGCACAGATCGCCGATCTCGTGGCGGCGATGCGCGACGCGATCGGCCGGCCGGATGCGCCCGTGCTGATCGACCAGGAGGGCGGCCGCGTGCAGCGCATCCGCCCGCCGATGATCGAGCGCTATCCCTCCGCCGCGGTGCTCGGCGAACTCTACCGGCAGGACCGCCGGAAGGGCCTGCGGGCCGCCTGGCTGATGTCGCGCCTGCACGCCTTCGACCTCATGAAGTTCGGCATCAACGTCGATTGCCTCCCGGTCCTCGACGTGCCGGTCGAAGGCGCCAGCAATGTCATCGGCGACCGCGCCTACGGCTTCGATCCGAAGGCGGTGGCCGACATGGGCAGGGCGGCGGCGGAAGGGCTGAAGGCCGGCGGCATGCTGCCGGTGATGAAGCACATGCCGGGCCACGGCCGCGGCATGGCCGATTCCCATCATGAACTGCCGGTCGTCACCGCCTCGCGCGCCGAACTCGAAGCGCATGATTTCTTGCCGTTCGTCGCCCTGAGGGACGAGCTGATGGCGATGAGCGCCCATATCGTCTTTACCGCGATCGATCCCGAAGAGCCGGCGACCATCTCAGCCAAGGTGATCGACGAGATCATCCGCGGCCATATCGGCTTCGACGGCCTGCTGATGTCCGACGACACCTCGATGAACGCGCTGAAGGGCACGATCGGCGAGCGCGCGGCGAGGATAGTTGGGGGCGGATGCGATATCATCTTGCATTGCAACGGCGTCATGGACGAAATGAAGGCCGTGGTAAAGGAGGCGATCCCGCTTGCAGGCGAAGCGCTGAGGCGCGCAAAGGCGGTGGAAGCAGCCTTCGGACCGGGCGACGGCGCCGATGAGGAGGCGATCCGCGCCGAATTTCACGGATTGCTCGCCGTCTCGTGACGGCCGGCGGCAGGACGAGGTTGGGAATGGCCATGAACATATCGCAGGATGCCATTCCGATGGACAAGCTCTGGCAGGACGCCGCCGATCGGGCGACGGACGACCCGGCGCTGGTGATCGATGTCGGCGGTTTCGAAGGTCCGCTCGACCTGCTTCTTCATCTCGCCCGCAATCAGAAGGTCGATCTTTCCCGCATCTCCGTCCTGGCACTGGCCGAACAGTATCTGAAGTTCATCGAGAGCGCCCGCAGGGTGCGCATCGAGCTCGCGGCCGACTATCTCGTGATGGCGGCCTGGCTCGCCTATCTGAAATCGAAGCTCCTCATCCCGCAGCAGGCCAAGGGTGACGATGGCCCGAGCGGCGAGGAAATGGCCGCGACGCTCGCCTTCCGCCTGAAGCGCCTGGAGGCGATGCGCGAGGCGGCGACCCGGCTCGTCAATCGCAACCGCCTCGGCCGCGACGTTTTCGCCCGCGGTGCGCCGGAACATATCCCGCACCGGGTCCAGTCTGCCTACGACGCGTCGCTTTACGATCTTCTCTCGGCTTACGCGAACCTGCGCCAGCGCAATGCGGTGACGCAGGTGACGATCGAGAAGCGCAAGGTCTGGTCGCTGGTCGACGCCCGAGATCTCCTGACCCGCATGCTGGGCGAGATCGCCGACTGGACGGCGCTGCAGCACTATCTGCTGCCCTACCTCCCGCCGGAGGATCGGGTGACGGCGACCGCCAGCGCCTTCGCCGCCTCGCTGGAGCTGGTGCGGGAGGGCAAGCTCGAAATCCGCCAGGAAGGCGCCTTCCAGCCGATCTATCTGCGCAAGGGCCAGGCGCCGCGCGTGCCGGCCGTACCGCAAGCCGCCAAGGAAGACGTGGCCACGGGAGGCGTGGATTGACCCGGCAGGAAGACGACGAGCTGCCGGTCGCGGCGGAGGAGGGGGCCGAGCGTCAATCCTTCTCGCTGGCCGAAGTCGAGCGGATCGCCGAAGCGCTGGTTTTCGCCTCTGCGGAACCGGTTTCGGAAGCCTTTCTGGCCGAACGCCTGCCGCGCGGCACCGATATCGGCGCCGTCATGCAGCGGCTGATGGAGATTTATGCGCCGCGTGGCGTCAATCTCATCAGGACCGGCGACCGATGGGCCTTCCGTACCGCGGCCGATCTTTCCTTCGTCATCCGCAAGGACGACACCGAGGCGAAGAAACTGTCGCGCGCCGCACTCGAAGTGCTGGCTATCATTGCCTATCACCAGCCTGTGACCCGTGCCGAGATCGAGGAGATCCGCGGCGTCCAGACCTCCAAGGGTACGCTCGACGTGCTGATGGAGTCGGGCTGGGTGCGCTTCCGTGGCCGCCGCCGCACGCCGGGCCGGCCGGTGACGCTCGGCACGACGCCGGATTTCCTCGACCATTTCGGCCTCGAAGAGCTGCGCGACCTGCCCGGTCTCGAAGAATTGAAGGGCGCGGGATTGCTTTCCGGCCGCATCCCGCCGGGCTTCGCAATCCCTATTCCGCAGAATGTTGACGAGCTTTCCGAGGACGAGGACCCGATCACCCAGCTCGACCTTGAGGAACTCGGCCTCTTGACACCTGGCGGCGATGCGGAGGAATAGCGGGATATTCCTCTGAAAAGCCCGGCTTTGCGGGTGCGAGCGGGCAGGGACATGATGAGACCGGCACAGTCGGCCACGGATGAGACGGGATATGCGCACGCCGGCGCCTTTTCCTCGCGGCTGGCCTTCGAAGATATCCACCATTCCTATCACGGCAGGGAGACGATCCGCGGCATTTCGCTGACGGCCGAGCCGGGCGAGGTTCTCTGCCTGCTCGGCCCGTCGGGTTCGGGCAAGACGACGCTGCTTCGGATCGCTGCCGGGCTGGAGGCGCAGAGCCGCGGCCGCGTCGTCATCGATGGACGTGAAGTGGCCGGCCCGAAAGGTTTTCTTCCGCCGGAGAAACGCGGCGTCGGGCTGATGTTCCAGGATTTCGCGCTCTTTCCGCATATGACGGTGATGGAGAACGTCCGTTTCGGACTGGCCGCACTCCCGGCGAAAGGAACGGTCGCCGAAGCCGCCGCGGCGCTGGAGCGCGTCGGCTTGTCGCACCATGCGGAAAAATACCCGCACGCGCTCTCGGGCGGCGAGCAGCAGCGCGTCGCGCTTGCCCGTGCGCTCGCCCCGCGGCCGGGCGTGCTTTTGATGGACGAGCCCTTTTCCGGCCTCGATTCCCGGCTAAAGGATACGGTTCGCGCCGATACGCTGGCGATCCTGAAGGAGAGCCGGGCGACCGCGATCATCGTCACGCACGATGCCGAGGAGGCGATGCGGATGGCCGATCGGATCGCTCTTCTGAAAGACGGCCGTCTGGTGCAGATGGGCACGCCGGATGATCTCTATCGACGGCCATCCAGCCTGTTCGCCGCCGGTTTCTTCTCGGAAATCAACGAATTCGGCGGCGTGGTGAAAGACGGCATGGTGGCGACGCCGCTCGGAAATGCGCCGGCGGGTGGCATCGGCGAGGGGCGTGCGGTTTCCGTTGCGGTCCGGCTGTCGGATGTCGGCGTGGCGCCGGCAGGCGGGGCGATCGCGGCGCGCATCCTGTCGCGGCGGTTCCTGGGCGAGGCGGAATTCCTGACGCTTGCTGTTCCGGGAGCCCGCGAGCCGGTGCGGTCGCGCGTTCGTGCCGACCGCCTGCCGCCGGGGGTTAACGACGTCTCTATAACGGTAATCCCTGAGGATATTTTGGTGTTTGAAAAAGCATCCTAAAGGGCTTACATCGGTAAAACGGTTTAATGGAGTTGGACTATGGGTTCTTTCAGTGTGTGGCATTGGCTGATCGTTCTGGTCATCGTGCTCGTTCTCTTCGGACGCGGCAAGATTCCGGAATTGATGGGCGACGTCGCAAAGGGCATCAAGAGCTTCAAGAAGGGCATGACCGACGACGAAGCCCAGGAAGCGAACACGGCCAAGACCGTCGATCACAAGCCTGAAGAGGTCAAGGAAACCGGCCGGTCCTAAGATCGGCCCCAGGGTTTCGGGAGCCTCCTTGAATGTTTGATATCGGCTGGACCGAGCTGCTCGTCATCGCGATCGTGCTTATCGTCGTCGTTGGCCCGAAGGACCTGCCGCCTATGCTCAGGGCGTTCGGCAAGATGACGGCCAATCTGCGCAAGATGGCCGGCGATTTCCGTACGCAGTTCGACGAGGCGTTGCGGGAATCCGAGTTGGATGACGTGCGCAAGACGATCTCGGATGCGCAGCGGTTGAATCCGACCAACGCGCTGCGCGATGCGATCAATCCGCTGCGGCAGATGGGGCAGGAGATCAAGGCGGACCTGCAGAAGGCCACGCAGGTTCCGACGCCGGCGGTGGCCCAGGCCGATGCGGAGGCGCAGCAGGCTGTCGAGGGTACGCAGTCCGAGGAGCCCGTGCCGGAGGTTCCTGCGAACTTCCCGTCGCCGTCCGTCACGCTGCCTTCGACCCCGCCACAGGTATCGGCCCCGGCTCCCGCTGCGGCGCAACCCGTGGCCGCCGCCGCGCCGGTTGCAGTCGCTGAAAAACCGAAGCCTGTTCGCAAGGCGCCCGCCAGGGCGAAGCCCGCTGCAGAGGCAGCGGTCGCACCCGCGGAAAAGCCGAAGCGCAGCCGCGCGGCGAAGCCCGCACCCGCTGCGAAAACCGTGGCCGAGGCGGCCGCGAAGGCGCCGGCCCGCAAGCGCGCGCCGAAGAAGACCGATACGCCGAAGGATGACGCATGAGCGGTGATTACGAAGACAAGCCGCAGCCGCTCATCGAACACCTGATGGAGCTGCGCACGAGGCTGATCTGGTCGATCGGGGCGTTTTTCGTCGCCTTCGTCGTCTGCTTCTTCTTCGCCAAGCAGCTCTTCAACCTGCTGGTCATTCCTTACAAATGGGCCGTCATCTGGGCCGGGCTCGATCTGACGAAGTCCGAGCTGATCTACACCGCGCCGCAGGAATTCTTCTTCACGCAGGTGAAGGTGGCGATGTTCGGCGCGCTGGTGATCGCTTTTCCGGTGATCGCCTCGCAGCTTTACAAGTTCGTGGCGCCCGGCCTCTACAAGAACGAGCGGGCGGCCTTCCTGCCCTTCCTGATCGCCTCGCCGATCCTGTTCCTGATGGGCGGCGCGCTCGTCTATTTCTTCTTCACGCCCATGGTCATGTGGTTCTTCCTGGCCATGCAGCAGGCGCCGACCGAAGGCGAACTCGGCATTTCGCTTCTGCCGCGCGTCTCGGAATATCTGAGCCTGATCATGACACTCGTCCTGTCCTTCGGCCTGGTCTTCCAGCTCCCGGTGGTCACCACGCTGCTCGCCCGTGTCGGGCTGCTCACCAGCGACTGGCTGAGGCAGAAGCGCAAGTTCGCGATCGTCATCGCCTTCGTGGTCGCCGCGGTGCTGACGCCGCCCGATCCCATGTCCCAGATCGGCCTTGCGCTGCCCACCATCCTTCTCTACGAGATTTCCATCTACGCCGCACGACTCGTCGAGCGCAGACGTGCTGAAGATGCTCTCCAGGAGCAGGCCTCTTCGAGCGTTGCAGAGACGGAGAAGGCTTGAGCTTCCGTCTCTCGCCGGGTATGCGGTATTCCGCTCAAAGGCGAGGAAACAATGCTCGATATCAAGTGGATACGTGAAAACGAAGGGGCTCTCGACGAAGCGCTGAAGAAGCGTGGCGCCGAGCCCATGGCGGCAACCCTCGTGGCGCTGGACGACAAGCGCCGCTCTGTCATCCAGAAGCTCCAGGACATGCAGTCCCGCCGCAACGCCGCCTCCAAGGAGATCGGCGCGGCCATGGCCCAGAAGAACAGCGAGCTCGCCGAGAAGCTGAAGGCCGAGGTCGCCCGGATCAAGGACACGCTGCCCGCCGCCGAGCAGGAGGAGCGCGAGGCTGTCGCCGCGCTCGATGATGCCCTGTCGCGCATCCCGAACATTCCGTTGGATGACGTGCCGGTCGGCAAGGACGAGCACGACAACGTTGTGAAACACGTCGTCGGTGAAAAGCCGCGCTGGAATCATGCCGCGAAGGAGCATTTCGAGATCGGCGAAGCGCTCGGGCTTATGGATTTCGAGCGCGCCGCAAAGCTTTCCGGCGCTCGCTTCACGGTCTTGACCGGTCAGCTCGCCAGGCTCGAACGCGCGCTCGGCCAGTTCATGCTCGACATGCACACGACCGAGCACGGCTATACGGAGGTCTCGTCGCCGCTGATGGTACGCGACGAGGCCATGTACGGCACCGGCCAGCTGCCGAAATTCGCCGAGGACCTGTTCCGCACGACGGATGGCCGCTGGCTGATCCCGACGGCCGAAGTGACGCTTACCAATCTCGTTGCCGGAGAGGTGCTTGAGCAGGAAAAGCTGCCTCTGCGCTTCACCGCGCTTACGCCGTCTTTCCGCTCGGAGGCGGGGTCGGCCGGCCGCGACACGCGCGGCATGCTGCGCCAGCACCAGTTCTGGAAATGCGAACTCGTGTCGATCACCGATCAGGAGACGTCGATTGCCGAGCACGAGCGGATGACCGAATGCGCCGAGAACGTTTTGAAGCGCCTCGGCCTGCATTTCCGCACCATGACACTCTCGACCGGCGACATGGGTTTTGGCGCGCGCAAGACTTACGACATCGAGGTCTGGCTGCCGGGGCAGGATACCTATCGCGAAATCTCGTCCTGCTCCGTCTGCGGCGATTTCCAGGCGCGCCGCATGAATGCGCGCTATCGCGTCAAGGACGACAAGAACCTGAAATTCGTCCACACGCTGAACGGTTCGGGCGTCGCGGTCGGCCGCTGCCTCATCGCGATCATGGAAAACTACCTGAATGAAGACGGTTCGGTCACAATTCCGGACGCGCTCCTGCCGTATATGGGCGGTCTCACGAAAATTGAGCGGGCCGCCTGATGAGAATATTGCTGACCAATGACGACGGCATCCACGCCGAAGGCCTCGCAGTGCTGGAACGCATCGCCAGGGCGCTTTCGGACGATGTCTGGATCGTCGCGCCGGAGACCGACCAGAGCGGCCTTGCCCATTCGCTGACCCTTTCCGAGCCGCTTCGGCTCCGCCAGGTCGGCGACAAGCATTTCGCGCTGCGCGGCACGCCGACCGACTGCGTCATCATGGGCATCCGTGAAATCCTGCCGGAAAAGCCGGATCTCGTGCTTTCGGGCGTCAACGACGGCGCCAACATGGCCGACGACGTCACCTATTCCGGCACGATTGCCGGCGCGATCGAAGGCACTATCCAGGGTGTCCGGTCCTTTGCGCTGAGCCAGGCCGTCCGTCGTGAAAACGGCGCCCGCTACGCGCCCTGGGAAGTCGCCGAGACCTACGCGCCCGATCTGATTCGCAAGCTGAGCGACGTGGAATTGCCGGACGGCACGTTCCTCAACCTCAATTTCCCGAGTTGCGAGCCGAAAGACGTGCAGGGCGTGGAAGTGACCTCGCAAGGCAAGCTCGATTTCGGCCTGACGATCGACGCCCGCGAGGACGGCCGCGGCCGTCCCTATTACTGGCTCCGCTTCGGTGACCGAAAAGGGCACTTCCGCGATGGCACGGACATCCGGGCGATGAAGGAAAACAAGATCTCGGTGACTCCGTTGAAGCTGGACCTGACCGACTATTCGGTTCAGGATCGGGTGGCGAAGGCACTGGGATTCGGAGCGGCCGATTGAAATCGGGCATGGTCGAAAAGGAAGGTTTTGCGGCGCTGGTGCTGCGGCTCCGGTCGGAAGGCATTTCCGACCTCGACCTTTTGACGGCCGTCGAGCAGACCCCGCGCTCGCAATTCGTGCCCGCACCGCTCGCCGAGGAGGCCTATTCCAGCCGCACCGTGCCGATCGATTGCGGGTCCTTCATGGAGGGTGCCGATCTTGCCGTGCGGCTGCTTCATCGCCTTCAGGTGAAGCCCGGTCACCGGGTGCTGGAGATCGGCACGGGCAGCGGCTTTACCGGCGCCGTCATCGCCCGAATCGCAGAGCGGGTATTGACCGTCGAGCGCTACCGCACGCTCGTCGCCGCCGCCCAGAACCGCGTCGATGCCCTCGGGCTTCGCAATGTCGTCGTGCGTCAGGCGGACGGCAGCAACGGCATGCCGGGTGAGGGAACGTTCGACCGCATTTTCGTGACGGCGGCCTTTCCGTCCCTGCCGCGCTTCTATGCCGAGCAGCTGACCCATGGCGGTTCGATGGTGGCGCCGCTGATGATCGAGGAAGAGACCTGCATGATGGTGCGGCTGACGAAGACCGGCAGCCGATTCGAGCGCGAAGACCTCTTCACCGTTCCCTATCTGCCGATCGTCCCGCATATCGCCGCGGCGTTATAGGGCCTTTGTTCCCTATCTCGCGGGCTTTCCCGCGAGTCATGGTTATCAATTTGCCAAAAAATTCGGAGCAATGCAGCCGCTTTAACCGGGCGGTAAGACTAACGCGTTTTAATGACTCACACGATGGTTGCGTATCTGTAGGTCGAGTCATGCGTATGAAGAGTCTCTCCAAGTCTGGAAAATCTGTTGCCAAGCTCGCTGTGGCGGCACTTCTCGCAAGCGTTGCGACGGGGTGCAGTTCGGATGCGACGCGCTTTTCGGGCCTCTTCTCCAGTTCCGACAATATCACGACGGCCTCGATCCCGCAGCGCCAGGGAAGTGGTGCTTACGGCCAGGCGCCGACGCCGCAAGCCGACCTCGGCAACGGTCAGGCCCTGCCTCCGATCCCGCAGAACGACTACGGCTCGCGCGGCGCCGCGATGGCTCAGCCTTATCCCGCCGCCAATTCCGGCGGTTACGCATCGCCCGCCCGCGCCGCCTCCGCACCCGTCTCCGTCCAGCGTTCAGAACTCGCAGCACCGTCCGGCATGAGCGCCTCGCGCAGCGCGCCGTCGATGGGTGGCGACCCTGCGACCCGGCGTGAAGCGCTTGCCCAGCCGTTCCCGGGCCGCCAGGGCGGATCCACGCTTTCGGCTCCGTCCGCCCCGCGGACCGCGGGCGACGACGTCGTCACCGGCACGGTCAGGTCCCAGGCGCCCCAGGCGGCGCCGATGTCCGGCTGGTCGACGGTCAACGCGCCGAGGGTGACGCTGAGGCCGGGTGAGACGGCTTCGACGCTTTCGAAGCGTTACGGCGTTCCGGAAAAGGAAATCCTCAAGGCAAACGGCGGCGCGATCGCGGCCGGCCAGTCCGTCGTGATCCCGACTTTCGGTCCTGCCCGCAACTCCGCAAAGACTGCGGCCGGCGACATCGATCTGCAGAACAAGGTTCCGGCGCCCGCCCGCGAGCCCGAGCAGAAGGTCGCAGTCCTGCCGACGCCTGCGCGTGACAAGGCGCTTGCCGAACCCGCCAGGATCACGCCGCCTGCGGGCGGCAAGCCGCTCGGCGACACTTATACGGTCAAGCCCGGCGACACGCTCACCAAGATCGCCCGCGAAACCGGCACGTCCGTCGACCAGCTCAAGGCGGCCAACAACCTGACGAGCGGCGGCATTCGTGTGGGCCAGACGCTGAAGGTCGCGAAGGGCGGTGCCGCCCCCGCTGATACGGTCAAGACCGCCTCCATTCCGCAGCAGCCGGTCGAGAAGCCGGCCGCGACGCCGAAGCCCGCTGCATCTGCCGCGGCCCCGGTTGTTCAGGCCTCCGCTCCCGCGGCCGCGAAAGTCGCCGCCGAAACGGCCTCCATCTCGGAAGTCGAGAAGAAGGCGGACGTTGCCGCCGTGGCGCCGCAGTCCACCGGCATCGGCAAATATCGCTGGCCCGTCAACGGTGCGGTCATCGCGGGCTACGGTCAGAACGTCGACGGCAACCGCAACGACGGCATCGACATCTCGGTTCCGGAAGGCACGCCGATCAAGGCCGCCGAGAACGGCGTGGTCATCTATGCCGGCAACGGCCTGAAGCAGCTCGGCAATACGGTTCTGGTCCGTCACGACGACGGCAAGGTCACCGTCTACGGCCATGCGGGCAGCATCAACGTCACCCGCGGCCAGAAGGTCACGCGCGGTCAGACGCTCGCCTCGTCCGGCATGAGCGGCGACGCCAAGCGCCCGCAGGTCCATTTCGAGGTCCGCAAGGACGCGACCCCGGTCAACCCGATCACCTTCCTTGAATAGAGTAGTGCGTTTTCAAGGGGACGACGAAAAAGCCCGGCATTGCCGGGCTTTTTTGCATCCTTCTTCTTTTGGTTCTAGTCCTTGTCGAGCGGCTTCCTGAGCCGGCCGGCGAGGTCCTGGATATACTGCCAGGCGACGCGGCCCGAACGCCCCCCGCGCGTCGTCGCCCATTCGAGCGCTTCGCGGTGCAACGTCTCCCGATCTATCCCGCTGGCGAGGCCGAGATCGAAGTGATCGGCATAACCGTCGATCATCGTCAGGTAGTCCTCCTGGCCGCATTTGTGGAAGCCGAGCCAGAGCCCGAATCGGTCGGACAGCGACACCTTCTCCTCGACTGCCTCCGACGGATTGATCGCCGTCGACTGCTCGTTCTCGATCATGTTGCGCGGCAGGAGGTGGCGCCGGTTGGACGTCGCATAGAAGAGCACGTTGTCCGGCCGGCCCTCGATGCCGCCGTCGAGTGCGGCCTTCAGCGATTTGTAGGCGGTGTCGTCATGGTCGAAGGAGAGGTCGTCGCAGAAGACGATGACCCGGTGGCCGGACGCCTTCAGGATGTCGAGGAGGTCGGGCAGCGAGGAGATGTCCTCGCGATGCACCTCGACGAGTTTCAGCAAGACGCCGGTTGCGGCACGCACGTCCTCATGCACCGCCTTGACGAGCGAGGACTTGCCCATGCCGCGGGCACCCCACAGAAGCACGTTGTTGGCAGGGAAGCCTTCCGCGAAGCGTTGCGTGTTCTCCTGCAGGATGTCGCGCACGTGGTCGACGCCGCGGATCAGTTTGAGCGCGACGCGGTTCGGGCGCGGCACGGGCGCAAGATGCCGGTTTGCCGGCACCCACACGAAACAGTCCGCCGCACCCCAGTCGTTGACCGCAGGCGGCGGGCCGGCGAGGCGTTCGAGCGCGTCCGCGAGCCTGCGGACCTCTGCCAGGATCTGGGTGTTGAAATCGTCGCTCATGGTGTTTCTCCGGTCCTTTCGGCCCGTCTGGAGCCGTTTTCCGGTGCGGTAACATGCTCGTTTGCGTATCAAAAGCCTGAGAACCGTGGATTTGGTACGGGAGGCACGTGTTTCTGTTGCATTCCGGCCTATCACAACTATATTCCGGCGGCTTGAAACGGGGGCTTCGACGTCTCCGCTAATCTTAGGAGTTGTCGATGTTCATTACTGAAGCATTCGCCCAGGCCGAAGGCGCCGCACCCGGAGCCTCCGCATTCGGCTCCGGCCTCGAGATGCTTTTCCTCTTCGCACCCCTCATGGTGGTCTGGTACTTCTTCCTGATCCGGCCGCAGCGCGCCCAGCAGAAGAAGCGTGCCGAGACGCTTGCCAATATCCGCCGCGGCGACCAGGTCGTGCTCGGCGGCGGCATCACCGGCAAGGTCACGAAGGTGGTCGACGACGCCGAACTGGAGGTCGAGATCGCCGAAGGCGTGAAGATCCGCGCCATGCGCGCCTATATCGCGGAAGTCCGCGTCAAGGGCGAACCGGTCAAGACCGAAGCCTGATCGACACGCGGGAACACGCCAGGCGTGGCCCCGTTAGATCTTTGGAGGGCCGGATCGTCCGGCCCGAAACTTTTTCAAGAGAGCGAGCGATCATGGCGAAAGGCATCGAAATCCGCGAAGCCCATTTTCCCGGTCGCGCGCCGATCGATGCCTATGGCAATGGCGGCTTCCGTTTCGCCGACATGTCGCATCGCGGCTCGCTGCTCTGCCTGCCCTCCGGCATCCATGGCTGGGACATGCAGGAAGGCGATCCGCTGACGGTCGCGGCCTTTTCCAAGGTACTCGCCGAGGCGGGAGAGATCGAGGTGCTGCTGGTCGGCACCGGCGCCAATCTGAAGCCGATCCCGGCCGATCTGAAAGCGGCGCTGAAGGCGAGGGGGATAGCTTCCGATCCGATGGGCACGGGAGCTGCGGTGCGCACCTTCAACATCATGCTTGCCGAATCGCGCGCCGTCGCGGCCGCCCTCATCGCGGTTTGACATGTCCGATACCCTGCAGGACACCGGCGATATCTGCCTCGCGACGCTGAGGGAGACCGACCGCGACCGCTATCTCGCCTGCCTGCTGTCGCCGGCCGACAAGCGCGGCGCGCTCGCCGCCCTCTATGCGTTCAATGCCGAAATCGCCCGGGTGCGCGACGTGGTGCGCGAGCCGCTGCCCGGCGAAATCCGCCTGCAGTGGTGGCGCGATCTGCTGGAAGGCAACGCCCGTGGCGACGGTTCGGGCAACCCGATCGCCGCCGGCCTGCTGAACGCGGTCGAGACTTATCGGCTTCCCCGCCAGACGCTCGTCGACATGACCGAAGCACGGATCTTCGATCTTTATGACGATCCGCTTGCCGACCGCAACGCGCTGGAGGGCTATGCCGGCGAAACCGCATCGGCGCTGATCCAGCTCGCGAGCCTGATCCTCGATGCCGGGGATGCCGCTCGTTCAGCGGAGGCGGCCGGCCACGCAGGCGTGGCACAGGCGATCGCCGGTTTCCTGCTTTTGATGCCGATCCACCGCCGCCGCCACCAGCTCTACCTGCCGCTCGATATCCTCTCCGCAACCGGCCTCGACCGCGACGCATTTCTCAAGGGAGAGGATAAGCCGCGCATTTCCGCGGCGATCGAAGCCTTCGCCGGGCTTGGGCTCGAACATCTCGCCAAGGCGCGCAGGACGGGCTCCGTCCCGGCGGCCGTCTTCCCGGCCTTCCTGCCGGCGGCACTTGCCGAACCGGTGCTGCGCCGTGCCGCGCGAGCGGGCGCCGCGGTACTCGATACGGCCCTTCAACCGCCGCAATGGCGGCGTCAACTGAGGCTCCTGAAGGCCGCCGTCATCCGCCGTTTTTGACGGACGCCAAATTCGCGCAAGGCTCGTCGGCTAGAACGCCACAGGCAGAGGCAGGCGCATCAAAGGAGAAGCGGTGTGAGCCCCGTCATCGTCTGGTCGATTATCTTGGGGCTCCTCGTGGTGCTCGCCTATTACGTCACACGGCTGGCCGGCAAGGACCAGGGAGGCAACCGTCACGATACGGGACTTGCCATCCTGGAATTCGGCCGCGCCTTTCCGGAAGAGGCGATCCGCAGCCTGCATACCACGGCCGACGGCGAGGCGATCTTTGTTCGCCTGCACGATAACAAGGCCGGCTTCATGCGCAGCCATCGCAACCATTACGCCTGCCATCTGATCGAACCGGGCCGCGTGCGCGTCATGCCTCTGCCGAATGCCAGGGGTTTTTCCGTCGAGTTTCTGGATGCCCCCAGCCAGAACGGCACCTTCGTCTTCGCGACCGAGAAGGAGGCCGCCGAAGTTTCCCTCTGGCTGCTCGACAACTACGTCAACGTCGCCGATCGCGAAGTTGACGAGCACAAGGCGGAGACCTTCTCCGACGGGATCACTCCCGACCGAGCCACCTAGCGCAATCACCGAGCGCCCGGGCGGCGAGCAGCTGCCGCTTCATCACCGACTTGTCCTTGCCGCGGAAGCGCTTGACGCCTTCCGGTTTGACGATCGAGCCCGGCTCCAGTTCGGGAAACAGTCCGAAATTGACGTTCATCGGCTGAAAGGAGCGCTTGCCCGGCTCGTCTTCAGAAACGAGATGGCCGCCGGTGATATGCCCGAGCAGCGAGCCGAAAGCGGTCGTGGCGGGCGGGGCGATGAGCGGCTCGCCCTTGCGCTCTGCGGCGGCGAAGCGGCCGGCAAGCAGCCCGATCGCGGCACTTTCCACATAACCTTCGCAGCCGGTGATCTGGCCGGCGAAACGCAGGCCCGGCCGGCTTTTGAGCGTCAGCGTCCTGTCGAGCAGGACCGGTGAATGGATATAGGTGTTGCGGTGCAGGCCGCCGAGCCGGGCGAATTCCGCATTCTGCAGGCCCGGGATCATCCGGAAGATTTCCGCTTGCGTGCCGTATTTCAGCTTCGTCTGGAAACCGACCATGTTGTAGAGCGTGCCGAGCGCGTTGTCCTGGCGCAGCTGCACGACCGCATAGGGCTTGACCGTCGGGTTATGGGCGTTGGTGAGGCCCATCGGCTTCATAGGCCCGTGCCTCAGCGTCTCGCGGCCCCGCTCCGCCATCACCTCGATCGGCAGGCAGCCGTCGAAATAGGGCGTGCCCTCCCATTCCTTGAAGCCGACCGTGTCGCCGGCGATCAGCGCGTCGACGAAGGCATTGTACTGCGCTTCGTCCATCGGGCAGTTGATATAATCCTTGCCGGTGCCGCCGGGACCGACCTTGTCGTAGCGCGACTGGTACCAGCAGATGCCCATGTCGATCGAATCGCGATGCACGATCGGCGCGATCGCGTCGAAGAAGGCGAGCGAATCCTCGCCGGTCTCTGCCTGGATCGCGGCTGCGAGCGACGGCGAGGTGAGGGGGCCGGTGGCGATGATCGCCAGATCCCAATCCTTCGGCGGCAGGCCCTGGATCTCCTCGCGCACCACGGTGATCAGCGGATGCTTCTCGATCGCTTCGGTGACGGCGTCGGAAAAGCCGTCGCGGTCGACCGCAAGCGCGCCGCCGGCCGGCACCTGGTTGCGGTCCGCGGAAGCCATGATCAGCGAACCGGCGAGCCGCATCTCGGCATGGATGACGCCGACCGCATTCGCCGTCGCATCGTCGGACCGGAAGGAATTGGAGCAGACGAGTTCGGCAAGCCCGTCGGTCTTGTGGGCGTCGGTGCCCCGCACGCCGCGCATTTCATGCAGGATCACCGGGACGCCGGCCGAAGCGATCTGCCAGGCGGCTTCCGAACCGGCGAGCCCGCCGCCGACGACATGGATGGGAGAGAGGGGGTTGTTGCTCATGGCCGGCTCATTATCACGCTGCTCGCGGAACCGGAATCAAAAATGGGCCGGAAGCAAAAATGGCTAGGAATCAAAAATGGCCTGGAATCAAAAAGGCACCTGAAAAGGTGCCTTTGATACGTCCTTGGATGTCCTCATCCTGCCGACTGCAGCGGTTTCATGCCGCGCGGTCCGCTGCGAGAGCGGATTAGCGGAAGGAACGGGCCGCGATGTTGCGGATGTCGTAGCGGGTCAGACCGATGTCGTTGAGGGCCTGGTTGGAAAGGTTGCCAAGCTCGTTCATCGTGCGGCGGTAGCTGATCCAGTTCTTAGCGATACGGATCGGGTTCATGGTTGTTTCCTCAAGAATTGTCCTGATGCTCTGTCGTCATCAGCGATGGCCGTCTTATACAACCGCATAATAAAGAAGTGCAGTGCAAAAAATATGCGACTGCCATGCAAATGTGCAGGAGGTTGATGAATTTTGTAGCTGAGCCTGAAAAATCGGCAGACTTGAATAGGAAGCTTTATGCAAACAAAAAGAAAACGCCTCCCGAGGGGAGGCGTTTCTGGAGGTCATTGCGTCTGTATTTGAATGGCTTAGTAGCCGACGGCCGTGCGGGCGACGCGGCGGATGTCGGCGCGGCCGATGCCGAGGTCGCTGAGTTCACGGTCGGTCATGCGGCCGAGTTCGCTAACGGTTTCGCGGTACTTGCGCCAGGTGTTGAGCTTCTGTGCGATGTTCATGATCTTGTCCCTTCAGGTCCTTGCCAGCAGCCCCTGCGGCGCTGACTTCAATCTCATGACCGCGAATATATGCTGCGCTGCGAAAAGAAAAAGCGCCCTTTCGGTATGCCACCTATGCGTTTGCTGCATTACGAGATTGTTTACTACGCGAGGGGTGGCCAAATGCTAGGCAGATTTGCGGGCATCGGCAGACGCTCGGATCAAAAAATAACGCCCACCGGGGGAGGAGGTCCGGTGGGCGTCATTTGTAATGACCGGCGATTTGGGAGGAGGAGGATCGCCAGTCCCATCGGGCCTTCGCTGGGAGGAGGAGTGCGCGGCCCGAATTCCTGTTCTCGAGAAGCTCCCGAGGGCATTTCATTTCCGTGCGGCTTGCCACCCCGCCCGAACCGGAGAGGTCGAAAACGGTTCCAATCAATCTCCGTGACTGCATACTATGAAACTGGAGGGTTATTGTGCAGTGCAATATATGAATGGATGGCATGCGGTCCGCGCATGGCTCCATCGCCCAGCCGAATACAGTCTATGCATTAGTATTTAATAAAACGCTAAGCGGGTCCGGGAGGCCGATGCGCGGTCAATCCTGCTGGATAATCGGTATTTCCCGCGGTTTCTGTGAAGTGCCGAAAAAGCGTCATTTTCCCTTTGCGTGCGCTGAAACGGGTGATATAGAGACGCGCGCTCCGGAAGGCCTCTGGCCACGAGGATTTTCGACGCGGTTGGGGCGCGGGTATGGTGAAATTGGTAGACACGCCAGATTTAGGTTCTGGTGCCGCAAGGCGTGGGAGTTCAAGTCTCTCTACCCGCACCAGAACCGCCGGGAGTGCGGTCCGAGCCGGTTTCGGTTTGAGGGATCGGCGCTCCTAGAAGCCGCGGCCGGTCTCTGAAAAGTTCCGGCGATGTGCTCATTGAAACCAACGGCTGTCTGAGCACCGCCGCCACGATATGAAGGTATGAAAATGCAGGTTACCGAAACGCTCGCTGAAGGGCTGAAGCGCGAAATCAAGGTCGTTATCCCGAAGCAGGATATGGAAGCGCAGCTCAACGTGCGCCTCGCCGACGCCAAGGACAAGGTCCGCATCAACGGTTTCCGTCCGGGCAAGGTACCGGTCGCGCATCTGAGGAAGATGTACGGCAAGTCGATCATGGCCGACCTCGTCAACGAGATCGTCCGCGAGCGTCCGGGCCAGATCCTTTCCGAACGCGGCGAGAAGTCGGCGACCCAGCCGTCGATCGCGATGACCGAGGATGAGGCCGAAGCCGAGAAGATCCTGAACGCCCAGGCCGATTTCGAATTCACGCTCTCCTATGAAGTGATCCCGCAGATTGACCTGAAGTCGACCGACAACATCTCCGTCGTGCGCGAAGTCGTCGAAGTCTCGGAAGACGAGGTCAACGAGCAGATCGAGAAGATCGCCGAAAGCGCCCGCACCTTCGAGACCAAGAAGGGCAAGGCCGCCGAAGGCGACCGCGTCACCATGAACTATCTCGGCAAGGTCGACGGCGAAGCCTTCGACGGCGGCGCTGCCGAGGATGCCGAACTGGTTCTCGGTTCCGGCCGTTTCATCCCCGGCTTCGAAGACCAGCTCGTCGGCGTCAAGGCCGGTGACGAAAAGCAGATCACGGTGACCTTCCCGGCCGATTATCCGGCTGCCAACCTCGCCGGCAAGGAAGCCACCTTCGACATCACCGTCAAGGACGTTGCAGCTCCCGCCGCTCTCGAGATCAACGACGAGCTTGCCACCAAGCTCGGCATCGAATCCGTCGATCGCCTGAAGGAGATCGTCCGCGGCCAGATCGAAAGCCAGTACGGCAACGTCACCCGTCAGAAGGTCAAGCGTCAGATCCTCGACCAGCTCGACGAAATGTACCAGTTCGAGAGCCCGCAGGGGCTGGTCGACGCGGAATTCGAGAACATCTGGCGCCAGATCAACACCGATCTCCAGCAGTCCGGCAAGACCTTCGAGGATGAAGGCACGACCGAGGAAGACGCCCGCGCCGACTACCGCAAGCTCGCCGAGCGCCGCGTCCGTCTCGGCCTCGTCCTTTCCGAGATCGGCGAGAAGGCCGGCGTCGAAGTGACCGAAGAGGAAATGCAGCGCGCGCTTTACGCGCAGCTCCAGCAGTTCCCGGGCCAGCAGAAGGAAATCCTCGATTTCTTCCGCAACACGCCGGGCGCTTCCGCTTCGCTGCGCGCGCCGATCTTCGAGGAGAAGGTCGTCGACAAGCTGCTCTCCGAGATCAAGGTCACCGACAAGACCGTGACGAAGGAAGAGCTGATGGCCGAAGACGAAGACGGCGCGGAAGCCGCCGAGAAGCCGGCCAAGAAGAAGGCCGCTCCGAAGAAGGCTGCCGCCAAGGCCGAAGCTGCCGACGCCGGTGAAGGCGAGGAAGCCGCACCGAAGAAGAAGGCTGCTCCGAAGAAGAAGGCCGCTGAAGACAGCGCCGAATAAGCTTCACGCTCAAGAGATAGAAAGGCCGGGTCGGCGACGATCCGGCTTTTTTGTTGCCATCGCCCTCGAAGATTTCCGCCCATGATCCGCATCGAAAACATCAGCAAGTCGAACAGCCACCGCATTCTCTACATCGAGGCCTCGGCGGCGCTGAACCGCGGCGAGAAGATCGGCCTCGTCGGCCCGAACGGCGCCGGCAAGACGACGCTCTTCCGGATGATCACCGGCGCTGAAGTGCCGGACGAGGGGCAGGTCGCCACGGAAAAGAACGTCACGATCGGTTATTTCAACCAGGACGTCGGCGAGATGGCAGGCCGCAGCGCCGTCGCCGAGGTGATGGATGGGGCGGGGCCTGTAAGCGAGGTGGCGGCGGAACTGCGCGAACTCGAAGCGGCGATGGTCGATCCCGACCGGATGGACGAGATGGATCAGATCATCGAGCGTTACGGCGAGGTGCAGGCCCGTTACGAGGAGCTCGACGGTTACGGCCTGGAGGGCAGGGCGCGCGAGGTGCTGGCGGGCTTGAGCTTCACGCAGGAGATGATGGACGGCGATGTCGGCAAGCTTTCCGGCGGCTGGAAGATGCGCGTGGCGCTCGCCCGCATCCTTTTGATGCGCCCGGACGTGATGCTGCTCGACGAGCCGTCGAACCATCTCGACCTCGAAAGCCTGATCTGGCTGGAGCAATTCCTCAAAGGTTATGACGGCGCGCTGCTGATGACCTCGCACGACCGCGAGTTCATGAACCGCATCGTCAACAAGATCATCGAGATCGATGCCGGATCGCTCACCACCTATTCCGGCGATTACGGATTCTACGAACAGCAGCGGGCGCAGAACGAGAAGCAGCAGCAGGCACAATTCGAGCGCCAGCAGGCCATGCTCGCCAAGGAGATCAAGTTCATCGAGCGCTTCAAGGCGCGCGCCAGCCATGCCGCGCAGGTGCAGAGCCGGGTGAAGAAGCTCGACAAGATCGAACGCGTCGAGCCGCCGCGCCGCCGCCAGTCAGTGGCCTTCGAATTCCAGCCGGCGCCGCGTTCCGGCGAGGACGTCGTGAACCTGAGGGGCGTTCACAAGAAATACGGCAGCCGTTCGATCTACGAGGGGCTGGATTTCATGATCCGCCGCAAGGAGCGCTGGTGCATCATGGGCATCAACGGCGCCGGCAAGTCGACGCTCCTGAAGCTTGTGGCGGGGGCGACCGAGCCGGACGCGGGCAGCGTGACGCTCGGCGCCAGCGTCAGGATGGGCTATTTCGCCCAGCACGCCATGGACCTGCTCGACGGCGACCTCACCGTCTTCGGATGGCTGGAGGCGGAGTTTCCGCGGGCGGGCCAGGGGGCGCTGCGCACGCTCGCCGGCTGCTTCGGCTTTTCCGGCGACGATGTCGAGAAGAAGTGCCGGGTTCTGTCGGGCGGCGAAAAGGCCCGCCTCGTCATGGCGGCGATGCTCTTCGATCCGCCGAATTTCCTGGTCCTCGACGAGCCGACCAACCATCTCGACCTCGACACCAAGGAAATGCTGATCGGAGCGCTTTCGGAATACGAGGGCACCATGCTCTTCGTCAGCCACGACCGGCATTTCCTGGCCGAGCTTTCCAACCGCGTGCTCGAACTGACGCCCGACGGCATCCACCGCTATGACGGCGGCTATACCGAATATGTCGAGCGCACAGGATACGAGGCGCCGGGTCTGCGGAGTTGATCGGAGGTTTGGTTGCGTGAGGGCGTGCCGTTTCCGCCCCCCTCTGCCCTGCCGGGCATCTCCCCCACAGGTGGGGAGATCGGCTGGGCGCACCGGCTTCCCCAAATAACTAAGCTTTCTACCCGGCAAGTCCTCAGTGAGATGGGAAGAGCTTGCCGCTTGTGATCTCCCCACCTGTGGGGGAGATGCCCGGCAGGGCAGAGGGGGGTGGCCGAACGCAGGGGCAGATAGGGGCTTCCTGGCTGAGGGTTTCAACGACACTGTCCCCGCGCAGTGTCCTGCCGTGGTTTCAAAGATCGGAGAGCCCACACGAATGCGGAACCTCATTGTATTTGTATAAAGTGGCTCCGCATTCGCGTGGCCTTCGGCGTTCTCTCGGGGCTTCCGGCCCCTACAGGTGATCATCTCGCCTCGCTGCGTGGCCTTTTCAGACCACTTGCACGGCTCAACCGAACCTGGCCTGGCGACCAGGGGGAGGCTTGATAGGAAAGCCCGTCTTTCGACACGCTCTCCATGGCTTTCACCTCTTCCACCGTCCCCGCACGTTACAGTTCCGATGGAAGCGCCGGCCCCCGCCTGCCCGCGAACGTCTCGCGAAACACTCCGGCGACGGAAGCAAGCGGATTGTAGGCATGGGTTTGGAGGGCGGGGATGAGAAAGAGCGATTTTTGCTGCCGATTTCCGACAAGGCCTTGATTTGCCTTGCGGCACCCCCCTCTGCCCTGCCGGGCATCTCCCCCTCAAGGGGGAGATCGGCTGGGCGTGCCGGCTTCCCAAACGGAGAAGGGTTTACGGCGGATGCGGAATGGGGGCCGCGCCGCTGCGATCTGCCGCCTGCCGGGGAGATGTCCAGAACCTGTGCCGAGGGGTTCCGCTTCGTCATCTATCGTGATTCGAGAAAGCTCTATCGGCTTATTGATGTCTTTTCCGGACTTCGTTTCCTTGGCTTAATCCCGCCAGGCCCTTCGGGCTGGGAGAGATGAGGGAGGATGCCATGAACGAACGGAACGTGTCGGTGAAGGAGATACGTCAGACCGAGAACCGCTTTCTGAGTTCCGACATTTTCGAATCGGGGCAGCATGTTTTCCCGCGTCGCAACGGCGAGGGTGTCCTGAGAGAAGAGGCCCGCGACATCCCCGTCTATCATCGCTGCGATGTCCTGGTCGTCGGCGGCGGGCCATCGGGAACCGCCGCGGCGCTCGCTGCGGCGCGGACCGGGGCGGAGGTCGTGGTCCTGGAGCGCTACAATCATCTCGGCGGGCTTTCCACGGGGGGCGTGGTGATCTGGATCGACCGGATGACCGACTGGGACGGACGCCAGGTCATCCGCGGTTTTGCCGAGGAGGTGATCGGCCGCCTTCCGACGGATGCCATAGCCGGGCCGGACAGGACGCTTTGGGGCGTGCGCGACCCGGAACTTGCGAAATACTGGCGGCTGCGCACATCCGCCTTCCACGGCATCGTCACCTGGGCGCCGACGATCGACCCCGAGAGGCTGAAACTGACCTCGCAGGAAATGCTGATCGAGGCAGGCGTCAGGATCGTTTTCCACTCCTGGGCGGCGACCCCGGTGGTTGAAGACGGCGCCGTCCAGGGGGTCATCTTCGAAAGCAAGGAGGGACGCCAGGGGATCCTCGCCAAGGTCGTCGTGGATTGTACCGGCGATGGCGACATCTTTGCCCGCGCCGGCGCAGGCTTCGAGGCCGATATCGAGGAAGGCGACGTCCATCACTCCATGAATACCGGGTTCATGCTGGGCGGCGTGGACATGGAGACGTGGCTGACCTTCCGGGCGACGGAAGAACAGGCTTTCGCGGACTTCAACGCGATGGGGCGAGAGCAGCTCGGTTTCTTCCAGACGCCCTACGTCTCCTGGCGCAACGACATCGCGCTCTTCCTGGGGCCCCGGCAATCGGGCCTCTCGGCGCTCAATGTGGACGACATCACGGAAGTCGAGATCCGCTCCCATCGGTTCATGCAGGCGCATTGCGAGTTCTTCCGCAAATATGCGCCGGGCTTCAAGGAGGCTTACATGCTCTTGAGCGCGCCGCAGCTCGGCGTTCGGCATACGAGACGTCTGGCGGGCGCCGGCCGGATCGACCGCGGCCAGTGGGCAAGCGGTGCGATCCAGCCCGACGAGATCGGCGTCAGTCCTTCGGTGTCGCCGAAGTTTCCGGTGCTTTCCGTGCCCTACGGGGCGCTCGTGCCGGCCAGGCTGAACGGATTGCTGGCCGCCGGGCGTCACATCTCCTGCGATGCGAACAGCCACGGCTTCATGCGGGAAATTCCGCAGTGCTGGCTGACGGGGCAGGCTGCGGGAGCCGCGGCCGGCATCGCGGCAAACCGCGGCGTGGCGCCGCGCAATGTCGACATCGCGGAGTTGCAGTCGACCCTGCGCGCTCAAGGTGCTTTCGTGCGTGACGCAGCTGAAGGCCAATCCAGGGAAAAAGCCGAGCAGGTATCGAGCGGCTAGGCGCTTTTCGCGACGGACGGACCGCCGCGGGGATCCCGCCACGGGGTGAAAATCAACGTTGCATATGACCCGAATTGCCAGGGGGACCTGTCGTCGGGCGTCGCTAATCGAGTTCCTAACCCCTTCCCAAACGCGATTTGCGTTCCATACTATTGCAACAGCGGTCGATCGCGATTGTTCCATCGGCCGCCTGTCGTCTCGAGAGGGAGGGAGTACCCCATGAGCAGAAACGCCGTCATCGGCATCATCGTGGTCATAGTCATTATCCTGATTGCGATCTTCCTGTGGCCCGGATCCACCACCAACACGCCTGGCGGCACGGGGACCGCGCCGACCACACCTGCGCCGACCACGCCTGCGCCGACGACACCCGCGCCGGCACCGACGACGCCCGCTCCTTCAAACTAATCGCCGATCACAAGATCGTAGGCCCGCCGCTTCCGGTGGGCCTGCTATCCTTCGGCGCCGTGCCCGGAAAGACCGGCGTCGCGGGCTGCTGCAGATATGCTTTCCGCCGATCGCGGATGAGGCGGCGTGCGTGCTTACCCTGCGCTCTGCAGCTCCGCGGCGGCGGCATTGTCCTTCTCGTTGGCCCGGATGGCGGCCGCGCGGGAGGCGAGCCGCCCGAAATACCGCTCGAAAGCGGGACGCTTCTCGATCGTGCCGAACTGCATGCCCCAGCCGAGCTGGGCGCCGACATAGACGTCGGCCGCCGTGAACCTGTCCCCGGCGATATAGGGGTTCGCCTCCACCGCCTTTTCAAGCGTGTTGATCACGTCGGCATAGGTGCCGTAGCCGATCATCCGCTCGCGATCCTTCGGGACCTCGAAACCGAGCGCCCTGTTGCTGACGGATGCCTCGACCGGCCCGGCCGCGAAGAAGAGCCAGCGGTAATAATTCGCGCGTTCGGCGGGCGGCGGAGCGAGGCCGGCTTCGGGGAAGGCATCCGCCAGATAGGCGCAGATCGCGGCGCATTCCGTCACGACGTCGTTGCCGTGCACGATCGTCGGCACCTTGCCCATCGGGTTGACCGCCTTGTAGCCGTCGGCCTTCATCGTCGTGCCGAAGCCGAGAATTTCGGTCCGGTAGGGCACGCCCACTTCCTCCAGCATCCAGCGGGCGATGCGGCCGCGCGACAGGGGGTTCGTATAGAGCACCAATTCTTCGGTCATCATCCTCTCCTCCATTGTTCTCTTTATGTTCTAGGGCGCGGATGTTACGGAATCAAGACCGGCCGGAAATCTCCGGTGGTCAGAGCGGCTTGCGGTACTGAATGAAGCCGGCGTTCTGCGCGACGCGGTCGTAGAGCCGCCGCGCTGTGGCGTTGCTTTCATGCGTCAGCCAGTAGAGCCGGCCGGCCTTGTTCTTCCGGGCAAGTTCGGCGACGGCATCGATCAGCGCCTCGCCGGTGCCCTTGCCGCGCTGGGAAAGCTCCACATAGAGATCCTGCAGGTAGCAGGTCCAGTCCGGCAGCCAACAGGAGCGGTGGAAGACCGCATGCGCGATGCCGACGAGCCGCCCGTTTTCATCGAAGGCGCCGAGGCCGTGCATCGGCTCTTCGGGATCGAGAAGCCGGTTCCAGGTGAGGTCGTATTGCTCCTTCGGCAGCACCGTTTCGTAGAAGCGAAGATAGGCTTCGAAGAGCGGACCCCAGGCGGGTCGGTCGGACGGTTCGAGCGGGCGGACGGTGACGGGCATAGGCGGGCTCCTCAAAAGAAAACGGCGGAGATTTCTCTCCGCCGCATGTTCTTAGCCGATTTTTCGGGCTCAGGCAGCCATGGCCTTCTTGAGGTTCTCGTCGATCTTGTCGAGGAAGGCCGTCGTCGAAAGCCACGGCTGATCGGGACCGATGAGAAGCGCGAGGTCCTTGGTCATGAAGCCGGATTCGACGGTCGCGACGCAGACGGTTTCGAGCGTGGAGGCGAATTTCGCGAGCTCGGCATTGTCGTCGAGCTTGGCGCGGTGCGCGAGGCCGCGGGTCCAGGCGAAGATCGAGGCGATCGAGTTGGTCGAGGTTTCCTGGCCCTTCTGGTGCTGGCGGTAGTGGCGGGTGACCGTGCCGTGCGCGGCTTCCGCTTCGACCGTCTTGCCGTCCGGGGTGAGCAGGACCGAGGTCATCAGGCCGAGCGAGCCGAAGCCCTGCGCGACCGTGTCGGACTGCACGTCGCCGTCGTAGTTCTTGCAGGCCCAGACGTAGCCGCCGGACCACTTCAGCGCAGCCGCGACCATGTCGTCGATCAGGCGGTGTTCGTAGGTGATGCCGGCTTCGTCGAACTTCGCCTTGAACTCGGTCTGGTAGACCTCTTCGAAGATGTCCTTGAAGCGACCGTCATAGGCCTTGAGGATGGTGTTCTTGGTGGAGAGGTAGACCGGCCACTTGCGCATCAGGCCGTACATCATCGAGGCGCGCGCGAACTCGCGGATCGAATCGTCGAGGTTGTACATGGCCATGGTGACGCCGGCGCCCGGAGCGTTGAAGACGTCCTTCTCGATCACCGTGCCGTCTTCGCCGACGAACTTGATGGTCAGCTTGCCCTTGCCCGGGAACTTGAAGTCGGTGGCGCGGTACTGGTCGCCGAAGGCGTGGCGGCCGACGACGATCGGCTGCGTCCAGCCCGGAACGAGGCGGGGAACGTTCTTGCAGATGATCGGCTCGCGGAAGATGACGCCGCCCAGGATGTTGCGGATCGTGCCGTTCGGGCTCTTCCACATTTCCTTGAGCCCGAATTCCTTCACGCGGGCCTCGTCCGGGGTGATCGTCGCGCACTTGATGCCGACGCCGTGCTTCTTGATGGCGTTGGCGGCGTCGATCGTCACCTGGTCGTTGGTCGCGTCGCGGTTCTCGACCGAGAGGTCGTAATATTCGATGTCCAGATCGAGATAGGGAAGGATCAGCTTGTCCTTGATGAGCTGCCAGATGATGCGGGTCATCTCGTCGCCGTCGAGATCGACGATCGGGTTTGCTACCTTGATCTTTTGCATGGAATTCCTCTTGGACGTGAGTGGACCTTTTGCGCCCCGACGGGTGGACGCCAGTGGGTGCGCTATAGCACCGCCGGGCCGGAACGCAAAGGCATTCGGCCGTCCTATGCGGCTTTTCGGGAGAGAAATCGCGGCGCATCCGCGGGACCTCGGCGATTGCCCGGAGGATTGCCCGAGGATTGCCCTTGTCAAACCGCAAACCGGGTTTAATGTCCGGGGCATCTCATTCGAACAACCGGATTCTCCCCATGCGGACCCTGCCGCTCGCCATCGCCTTTTCGCTGCTCTCCACCTTCGCCGCGGCGGCCGACGCCACCGATCCCGTCAGGCAGGTGATGAAGATCACCGAGGACAACTGGAACACCGTCGACAGCGAATGGAAGTACATCTTCGATCCCGACCCGCTGGCCCGCCTTTTCAGCAAGAGGTTCCAGGCCGCCTACGCGGAAGCCGCGAAACATCCGGCCTACGAGACCGAGAACAACCAGCCCGGCGACCCCTTCGGCTACGACGTCATCACCAGCTCGCAGGACGGCTGTCCGCTGCAGGAGGTCAAGATGAACTCGGGCGCGGGCGCGGGCGGCATGACGGACGTGACCGTCACCTTCAAGATGTGGACCTGCGTCGACGAGGCGGATGTCAAGGACAGCGTCAGCGAAGTGCATTTCGACGTGATCGACGAGGACGGCAAGCCGGTGATCGACGATATCCACCGCGTCGCCGACGGCGAGCGGGATTCGGTGATCGAGGAGATGCAGTCGATCGCCAAGGGCGAATGACCGTCCTTCCGGAACGCATGAGCAGGCTCGCCGAATCCATCCGCGGGGATATATTCCATTCCGGTGAGCGGGCGCCGTCGCCCGCCTGGGGTGGTTGATGAGGTTTGCCACCAAGATCAGGGACTGGCTGCTGGCCAACGATCCGGCGCTGTCGCGCTTCCGCATGGCCGGACGCGTGACGCTGACGGTCGTGGCGACCGTCGCCTGCCTGGCGGCGATCCATCTGGCCGGCCTGGCGCTGCCTTCGATCGCCTACGGGCTTGCCATCATCCTCTCGATCGAAGGCGGCGTGGCGGTGCGCGACCGGCTGCCGGCCGAGCAGTTGAAGACGCGGCTGATCGGCGGCGTGGTGAGCCTCTTGTGCGTCGGGCTCGCCGCGGCGCTGGAGGACTGGCGCTATATTTCCGATCCGATGTTCCTGGTGGTCATCCTCTGCGCCACCGTCGGCCGCGTCTACGGGCCGCGCGGCTTCGCGGTCGGCATGTTCGCCTTCACCTCCTATTTCATGGGCGCTTATCTGAGGCCGGGCCTCGCCGACCTGCCGCTCGGCGCGATCGGCCCGGCGCTCGCGGTCGTCACCGGCCATCTGGTGCGCACCTACGTGCTGCCGGACGACTGGCGGCGCGACCTGCTCCAGTCCCTCGTGGCGATCCAGGGCAGGGTGGGCGACATCCTGATGCGGCTTGCCGTCCTTTCGGGCGCCCGGTCCTCGACCGACGCGGACCGGCGCGAGCTGCGCCAGTTGGAGGAACGGCTGAAGGACGTGGTGCTGATGGCGGAAGGATTCCTGCCGCGGCCGCCGGAGGGCTCGATCGAGCCGGAAAACGAGCCGGTCACGGGGCTCGCCATGACGATCTTCGACGTGCATCTCGCCGCCGAAAGCGCGATCGTGCTCTCGCTCGAAGCGCCGCCGCCCTTCGTGCTCGTCCACGCGCTGATCGAAGAAGACCTGGATATGGCGGAGAAGATCGCCGCAAGCCCGGCGGTCGCCGGCGACGAGCGGGTATCGGAAAGCGCCCGCGCGCTCGTCTGGCTGCAGAAGGCGAGGATGGCGCTTACGGACGCGATAGAGGAGGGGCGCCGAAACCGGTTCGAGACGATCGACGGTGCCGTGCCGCCGCCCGCGGCCAAGCCGGATTTTTCCCTCGGGAACCCGCAGATCCGCGCCGCGATCCAGATCACGGTGGCCTCGGCCGTCGCGATGGGCTTCGGCCTCATGCTGTCTCGCGACCGCTGGTTCTGGGCGGTGCTGACCGCCTTCCTGATCTTCACCAACACGAAGTCGCGCGGCGACGCGGCGATCCGGGCGCTGCAGCGGTCGATCGGCACGCTCGCCGGCATCGCCAGCGGCCTGGTGCTGGCGACGCTGATCGGTCCCCAGCCGGTCCTTTCGGTGCCTCTCGTGGCGCTCTGCATCTTCCTGGGCTTCTATTTCCTGCAGGTCTCCTATGCGGCGATGACCTTCTTCATCTCGATCGTGCTCTGCCTGATCTACGGGCTGATCGGCTCGCTGACCCTCGATCTCCTGTGGCTGAGGATCGAGGAGACGCTGATCGGCGCGATAGCCGGCACGGTGGTCGCCTTTCTCGTTTTTCCGGCGCCGACCCGCTCGACGCTCGATCAGGCGCTCGGGCGCTGGTTCGACGGGCTGCGGCAGCTTCTGGCGGCGGTCGAGGAGGGAAAGGGCGGTTTCGAGGTGATCGAGCTGTCGCGAAAGCTCGACGCCGCCTATCGCGAGGTGACGGTCGCCGCGCGTCCGCTCGGCACCTCCTGGTCGGTGGTGACGCGGCCCGGCCAGGTGCGTCAGACGCTGGCGATTTTCCTCGGCGCCACCTATTGGGCGCGCATCTTCGCCCATAACGCGGTGCAGGCGGGGCGCAAGCCGGAGGGAGAGGTGCTGGCCTCGCTCGAAGAAGCGCTCCGGACCGTCGATGCGCTCGCCCCGCGCGGCTCGGAATGTTTTTCGGTCAAACGCGATCTCGGCAGCGCCGCCGGCCGGCATCTGCCGATCTTCAAGCACGGCACCCGTATAGGCGTCGAAATGATCGGGTCGATGCTGAGCAGGCTTTATCCCGCAGCCGCGTGAGACTTGCCGATTGCCGCCTGCACCGCTATTGCGGGCGCGAATTTTGAGACGGAAGCAAAAGATGTCAGGGACGAACAGCGAGCGCGAACTGATTGCGGAAGGGCCGGCGATCGTGCTGGTGGAGCCTCAGCTTGGCGAGAATATCGGCATGGTGGCGCGCGCCATGGCCAATTTCGGCCTTGCCGAACTGAGGCTCGTCAATCCGCGCGACGGCTGGCCGAGCGAGAAGGCGCGCGCTGCGGCCTCCAAGGCCGACCACGTGATCGACGCGACCAAGGTCTACGAAACGCTGGAAGAGGCGATCAGCGACCTGAACTTCGTCTATGCCACCACGGCGCGCGAGCGCTACGGCTTCAAGCCGGTGCGGTCGCCGGTGATAGCGGCCACGACGTTGCAGACGAAATTCCGGGCAGGCGAAAAGACCGGCATTCTCTTCGGCCGCGAGCGCTGGGGCCTCACCAACGGGGAGGTGGCGCTCGCCGACGAGATCGTCACGTTTCCCGTCAATCCCGCCTTCGCTTCGCTCAACATCGCCCAGGCCGTGCTTCTGATGTCCTACGAATGGATGAAATCGGGAATGGAGGACCTCGGCGAGACGCCTTTCCAGGCCGTCGGGCAGCGGCCCTCCACCAAGGAACAGCTGTTCGGCCTGTTCGAGCATCTGGAAGAGGCGCTCGACGCACGCAACTATTTTCATCCGCCCGCGAAAAAGCCAAAAATGATCGACAACCTGCGTGCCGTCATCTCGCGGCGGGGTTTTACGGAACAGGAGATCAGCGTGTTCCGGGGCGTCATCAGTTCGCTCGACCGTTTCCCGCGGCGATGGCCGAAGCAGGAGAAGGCGGGCGATCCCCACGGGGATATCGGGGAGAATACGGGGAATGACGCAGACGAGTGAACTGAAGCCGGTGCTGATGTTCGATTCCGGCATCGGCGGACTGACGGTGCTGCGCGAGGCGCGCGTCCTGATGCCGGAACGCGGCTTCATCTATATCGCCGATGATGCGGGTTTTCCTTATGGCGGCTGGGAAGAGCCGGCGCTCAAGGAGCGCATTCTCTCCCTCTTCGAAAAGCTGCTGAAGGAATACGATCCGGAAGTCTGCGTGATCGCCTGCAACACGGCCTTCACGCTGGCCGGCGCGGATCTGCGGGAAAAATTCCCCGGGATGGCCTTTGTCGGCACGGTGCCGGCGATCAAGCCGGCCGCCGAGCGCACCCGCTCCGGTCTCGTTTCCGTGCTCGCGACGCCGGGGACGGTGAAGCGCGCCTATACCCGCGATCTCATCCAGTCCTTCGCGACCCAATGCCATGTGCGGCTCGTCGGCTCGGAAAATCTCGCGCGCATGGCCGAAGCCTATATCCGCGGCGAGGCGATCTCCGACGAGGCCGTCATGGCGGAGATCGAGCCGTGCTTCATCGACAAGGACGGGAAAAAGACCGACATCGTCGTGCTCGCCTGCACGCATTATCCCTTCATGGCGAATGTCTTCCGGCGGCTCGCGCCCTGGCCGGTCGACTGGCTCGATCCGGCCGAGGCGATCGCGAGGCAGGCGCGCCGCAAGGTGCCGCTCGTCGACGGCGCTGAGCATCCCGACAATTACGATTTCGCCGTCTTCATCTCCGGCAGCCCGGATTTCGCGACCCGGCGGCTGATGCAGGGTTTCGGGTTGAGGGCATAGCAGGCGGTCGGGATCAGGGAAGGGGCGGCGGCTCCTCAAAACACCCCTTGCCAAGCTTGAAATTCGGTGGCTTGCTCGCCTCCTTCTCTGGAGGAATTTCGAAAATGTCGCTTGAACACTGGCTTGCCTTCGTCGCCGCGTCGTCCGTCCTGCTCGCGATACCCGGACCGACGATCCTGCTGGTCATCTCCTATGCGCTGAGCCACGGCCGCAGGGTCGCCACCGCGACGGTCGCCGGCGTCGCGCTCGGCGACTTCACCGCGATGACCGCTTCGATGCTCGGCCTCGGCGCGCTGCTTGCGACCTCCGCGGCGCTCTTCACGGTGCTGAAATGGGTGGGTGCGGCCTATCTCATCTATCTCGGCATCAAGCTCTGGCGCGCTCCGGTGTCCGAAAGGACGGCCGAGGTCGACGAGGCGGAGACGCAGTCGGCCAAGCCTTTCCGCGTCTTCCTGCATGCCTATGCGGTGACGGCGCTCAATCCGAAGAGCATCGTCTTCTTCGTCGCCTTCCTGCCGCAGTTCCTCGATCTTTCGAAGCCGCTCTTCCTGCAGATGGCGATCTTCGAGATCACCTTCCTGACGCTCGCGACGTTGAACGCGACGCTCTATGGTCTCTTGGCAGCGCTGGCGCGCAACCAGATCCGCAAGCCGAAGGTCCAGAGGATCGTCAACCGCACCGGCGGTTCGCTGATGATCGGCGCCGGCCTGCTTTCGATCGGTTTGAAGCGCGCCACCGCATAAGCTTTCATCTGGGAGGAGGAGCAGATGCTGACGGGACGTTGCCATTGCGGCGAAACGATTTTCGAGATCGACGGCGAGCTGCCGCAGGCGCTCACCCGCTGCACCTGTACCTTCTGCTCGAGGCGGGGCACACTTTACGCCTATTACGAGCCGAAGCGGGTGCATGTGAAGGCGGACCCCGCCAGCGACCGGGTCTACCGCTGGAACTCCAAACTGGTGGCGCATCATTTCTGCGGCACCTGCGGCTGCACGACCTACAGCGACAGCCCGGATTTCCAGCTGGACGGGACATGGGACGGCAAGACGCGCCGCTTCGGCGTGAATGCAAGGCTGTTCGATGATTTCGATGCCGAGGAATGGCCGCATACGGTCATCGACGGCAGAAACCTCTGGTAGGAGAAGGCTTATGAACGAAGTGACCCTGCTTGCCTTTGCGATCGTCGCTTTCATCGGCATTGCGACGCCGGGGCCGACCGTGCTTCTGGCGCTGACCAACGGTTCGCGTTACGGGCTCAAACGGGCGCTGCCGGGCATGGCAGGTGCCATGCTCTCCGATTTCGTGCTGATCGGTGCCGTGGCGTTGGGCCTCGGCGCGCTGCTTGCGGCTTCCGAATTCTGGTTCTCTGTCGTCAAATGGCTGGGTGCCGGCTATCTCGCCTTCCTCGGCATCATGCTTATCCGCTCCAAAGGATCGCTTGACGTTACGGAAGGTTCCGTGACGTCAGGCTCGGGCTCTGCGAGATCGGTCTTCCTGAAAAGCTTTCTGGTGGCGGTGACCAATCCCAAGGGCTACCTGTTCTTCTCGGCCTTCCTGCCCCAGTTCATTGCGGCCGATGCGCCGCAGGCGCCGCAATACGCGATCCTCGCGATCGTCTTCGCGCTGGTCGATTTCGCTGTCATGTTCGCCTATGCGCTGCTCGGCTCGCGGGCCGTGCATCTTTTGAAGAAGAAGGGCGCGCTCTGGCTCGACAGGCTCTGCGGCGGGGCGCTTCTGGCGCTCGCGGGGTCTCTGGCCTTCTATCGAAGGGCCGCCGGTTAAAAGCCGATCAAAGGGAGGACGTCATGCCGAATCCGGTGAAATCGGTAAGGCCGTTCCTGATGTTCCAGGGCGGCCGCTGCGAGGAGGCGATCACCTTCTATACCTCCGTGCTGCCGGAAAGCCAGATCGCCGATATCAAGCGCTACGGACCGGGCGAGATGGGAGCGGAAGGCAGCGTGTTCCGCGCGACCTTCGAGCTTGCGGGCCAGCAGGTGGACTGCATCGACAGTCCGGTCAAGCACGCCTTCGACTTCACGCCGTCCTTTTCCTTCTTCGTGGAATGCGGCACGGAGGAGGAGCTCGGGCGGCTGGCCGGCGCTCTCGCAGAAGGCGGGGCATTCCTTATGCCGATCGACAATTATGGGTTCAGCCGGAAATTCTGCTGGCTGAACGACCGCTTCGGCATCTCCTGGCAGCTCAATTTCGAGTAGCTCCAAAGCCTGTGCATTTTCGCTCTTGCCCGGCGAAACGAATCCCGGTCTCTGTTATGGCAGCAGAGTCGCGGGGCCGGTGAGTCACCGCGAAGAGACGGCAGACGAGGGAATTGCATTGCAGGTCGGCATCGATATGGGAACTGTGGCCGGGGGCGATCCCGCCAAGCTCGATATCGAGGAGCTTCTGGCCACCCGCCTGCTCGTGCAGGGCAATTCCGGTTCGGGAAAGTCGCACCTTCTGCGGCGCCTGCTCGAACAGTCCGCTCCGTGGGTGCAGCAGGTCGTCATCGATCCGGAAGGCGATTTCGTCACCCTTTCGGACAAGTATGGCCATGTGGTCGTCGACGGAGAGCGCACCGAAGCCGAGCTTGCCGGCATCGCCAACCGCATTCGGAAGAACCGCGTATCCTGCGTTCTGACGCTCGAAGGTCTCGATATCGAGGAACAGATGCGGGCTGCCGGCGCCTTCCTCAACGGCCTCTTCGATGCCGACCGCGAATTCTGGTATCCGGTGCTGGTGGTGGTGGACGAGGCGCAGATGTTCGCGCCCTCCGTCGGCGGCGATGTTTCCGAGGATGCCCGGAAGATGTCGCTCGGTGCTATGACCAATCTGATGTGCCGCGGCCGCAAGCGCGGTCTTGCCGGCGTCATCGCCACCCAGCGGCTGGCGAAGCTCGCCAAGAACGTCGCGGCGGAGGCTTCGAACTTCCTGATGGGCCGCACCTTCCTCGATATCGACATGGCCCGCGCCGCCGACCTGCTCGGCATGGACCGCCGCCAGGCGGAAATGTTCCGCGACCTGAAGCGCGGCAATTTCGTCGCTCTCGGCCCGGCCCTGTCGCGCCGTCCGCTGCCGATCGTCATCGGCTCGGTCGAAACCTCCGCGCGTTCGTCGAGCCCCAAGCTGATGCCGCTGCCGGATGCGCCGCAGGATGTCGAGGACCTGATCTTCACGCCCGATCCGGAGGAATTCAACCGGCCGGTCGTCCGCCGCGCGCCGCCGCAGCCGCGCCCCACCACCGATATCCTCGCGGAACTCTCGCGCTCGACGCCGGCGGCTGCGCCCGCACCGCAAGAAGCGCGCGCGCCGCAGCCGGAACTTTCGCCGGAGGAGCGGGAGGAGCGGCTTTCCGCCGTGCTCTCGGAAATTCTCGACGATCCGCAATCGGCCTACCGGACGGATTCCGTTCTCTATCAGGATTTTCTGGTCCGCGCCCGCATGCGTCGCCTGCCCGGGCCGCCGCTCTCGCTCTCCGAGTTCCGCCGCCGCGTGGCGATCGCCCGGTCCGGCGTGGATGCGGAGACCGCAGCCGGCGAGGCGTGGCAGACGGCGCTTTCGCTTTCGTCCGGCGTTTCGGACGATCTCCAGGGCGTGTTCCTGATGATGGCGAAGGCCGCGATTGCCGGTGAGGAGTGCCCTTCGGACGCCCGCATTGCGCGCGCCTACGGCACGCATTCGGCAAGGCGCGCGCGGCGTCTGCTCGGCTATTTCGAGGAGCAGGGCCTGATCGTCGTGCATGCGGATTTTGCCGGCAAGCGCATCGTCGCCTTCCCGGATTTGCAGGCCGAGACCGCGCCCGGCAATGCGGATGCGCCGGACGAGGGCGAGGCGAGGGCGGCTGCCGAATAGCTCCCCCGCCAGGTGGGGGGCGGGAGAGCCGGCTTCACGTCAGGTCACTTCGTTTTCCTTGCGGGTCGCCCAGAGCGAGCCGAGAATGCCGGCCGCCAGGATCGAAACCGTGACGCTGAGGGAGATGGACGGCGGGATTTTCGCGATCCCCAGCATGTCGGCCACGAAAATCTTGGAACCGACGAAGATCAGCACCGCCGCCAGCGAGTATTTGAGATAGGCGAAGCGGTGCATCAGGGCTGCAAGCGCGAAATAGAGCGCGCGCAGACCGAGGATCGCGAAGATGTTCGAGGTGTAGACCAGGAACGGGTCCGTGGTGATCGCGAAGATCGCCGGGATGGAGTCGACCGCGAAGACGAGGTCCGCCAGCTCCACCATGACGAGCGCCAGGAAGAGCGGCGTCACGAAGGTCTTCAGCCTGCCGGTCTTGTCCTTTTCGCGTACGAAGAAGCTCTCTCCGCGCAGGCCCTGCGTGACAGGCAGGCGCCTGCGCAGGAATTTCAGCACCGCGTTGTTGCCGATATCCTCCTCGCTGTGGTCGGAGGAGATCAGCATCTTGATGCCGGTGAAGAGCAGGAAGGCGGCGAAGAGGTAGAGAACCCAGTGGAAGTTCTCCACGATCGCGGCACCGCCGGCGATCATGATACCGCGAAGCACGATCACGCCGAGGATGCCGTAGAGCAGCACGCGATGCTGGTACTGTCGCGGTATGCCGAAATAGGAGAAGATCATGGCGATGATGAAGATGTTGTCCATCGCCAGGCTTTTCTCAACGACGAAGCCGGTGAGATATTCGACCGCGGGCTGCTGGCCGGACTGGAACCATATCCAGCCGCCGAAGGCGAGACCTATCGCGATGTAGAAAGCAGACATCCACATGCTTTCCCTGACGCCGATTTCCTTCGATTCCTTGTGAAGGACGCCGAGGTCGAGAGCGAGCAATGCGAGGACGAGCGAGAGGAAGAGCGCCCACATCCATGCGGGCGTACCGAGAAAATCCAAAAACAGGAAGTCCATCAGTCAACCTTATCCGGACGAGGTTGGCTTTATAGAGGGTCCGACATCGCGTATGTCCGGAATACGCCAGAGGGGCCCGGAACCCAGTCCGCTAGATCGTTGTTCCAGCCGGCCGGTTCAAGAGCCGGTTGACATTTTTTCATCCGCGGCCTAAAGACCCCGCCAACGCCGGGCTTCAACGCCCGGTGTTTCATTTGACATGTCCCGTGGTTCTCTCCGATCGCTTTCGTGAGAAACCTGTCAGAGCCTCTAAATCGGGGTTCAGAGGAGGGCGTGTTTCCTTGATCCGGTTTGGCAACAAACCGGTGCAACCGTTTGAGAAGGAAATGCGATGAGCAAGCGCGAATCGTCCAAGTACAAAATTGACCGCCGTATGGGCGAAAACATCTGGGGCCGTCCGAAGTCCCCGGTCAACCGTCGTGAATACGGCCCGGGCCAGCACGGCCAGCGCCGCAAGGGCAAGCTCTCCGACTTCGGCGTGCAGCTGCGCGCCAAGCAGAAGCTGAAGGGCTATTACGGCGATCTGCGCGAAAAGCAGTTCCGCGCGATCTATGACGAAGCCAACCGCCGCAAGGGCGACACGTCGGAGAACCTGATCGGCCTCCTGGAATCGCGCCTCGACGCGATCGTCTATCGCGCCAAGTTCGTGCCGACGGTCTTTGCCGCCCGTCAGTTCGTCAACCACGGCCACGTGACCGTCAACGGCGTTCGGGTCAACATCGGTTCCTACCGTTGCAAGGCCGGCGACGTGATCGAAGTCCGCCAGAAGTCGAAGCAGCTCGTTTCGGTACTGGAAGCCGTCCAGCTCGCAGAGCGCGACGTTCCGGACTATATCGAAGTCGACCACAACAAGATGGTTGCCACCTTTGCTCGCGTTCCGAGCCTGTCCGACGTGCCTTACGCCGTCGTCATGGAACCGCAGCTGGTCGTCGAATTCTATTCGCGTTAACCGCAGGAAAATGGCCCCGGAAGGGGCCATTTTCATATGGAAAGACCGGAAAGCCGCCTCACTTCGAGGCGGCTTTTTTCTCGTCCGCCGTGACGGTCGTGGTCGCGGTGGTGTCGAGCGGCTGGGCGGTCGCGACCGGGGCTTCCTTCGGCAGCTCGCCCATGCGGTTCCAGGCGTCGAGACCGGCGATCTTGTAGGCTTCGGCAAGCGTGGGATAGTTGAACGTATTCTCGACGAAATATTCGACCGTGCCCTTGAGGTTGAGGACGGCCTGGCCGATGTGGACGAGTTCGGTCGCCCCTTCGCCGACGATATGCACCCCGAGCAGGCGGCGGGTCTTCAGCGAGAAGATCAGTTTCAGGAGGCCGGTGTCGAGGCCCATGATATGGCCGCGCGAAGTCTCGCGGAAGCGGGCGATGCCGCATTCGTAGGGAATGCCGCGCTCCTTCATCTCCTCCTCCGTCAGGCCGCAGGTGGAGATTTCCGGCACGGCATAGATGCCGTAGGGGAAATATTTCTGCGGCTCCTTGGCGATTGCGCCCACGGCGACGCGGGCGGCGATGCGGCCCTGTTCCATCGAGGTCGAAGCAAGGCTCGGGAAGCCGACGACATCGCCGGCGGCGTAGATGCCGGGAACCGAGGTCTCGAAGGTTTCCGGATTGACCTTGAGACGGCCGCGGCTGTCGGCTTCGAGGCCGGCTGCGGCGAGATTCAGCGTGTCGGTGGCGCCCATGCGGCCGGCGGCGAAGAGCACCATGTCGGTGACGATACGGCGGCCGCTGTCGACCTGAACCGAAACCTTGCCGTCGGGAAGCCGCTCGACCTTCTCGGCCTTCTGGCCGAGCAGCAGCTTCATGTTCCGGTCGCGCAGCTGATAGGTGAAATCCTCGACGATCTCCTTGTCGATGAAGTCGAGCATGGTCGGCTTCGGATCGATGACGGTGACCGCGGTGTCGAGCGCCGAGAAGATGGTCGCATATTCGATGCCGATGACGCCGGCGCCGATGACGACCATGGAACGGGGAAGTTCCTCGATTTCCAGCAGTTCGTCGCTGTCGACGACCGTCTTGCCGTCGAAGGGCATGTAGTCCGGGCGAAAGGGCTTGGTACCGACGGCAAGCAGGATCGATTTGCTCGTGGCGTGCAGGATCTCCCCGTCGTCCTTGGCGATCGCCAGCGTATCGGGCGTGACGAAAGTGGCCTTGCCGCGAATGCTTTGAACCCGATTGCGGGCGAACTGGTGCTCGAGCACCTCGACCTCGTGATCGAGGGTGATGATGAGGCGGCGGCGCAGGTCTTCCGCGCTGATCTCTTGCTTGACGCGATAGGCCCGGCCGTAGAAGCCGCGCTCGCGCCAGCCGGAAAGGTTGAGAGCGGTCTCGCGCAGCGTCTTCGACGGGATCGTGCCGGTATGCACGGAGACGCCGCCGACCCTTTTGCCCTGTTCGACGACCAGGACCTTCTTGCCGAGTTTGGCCGCCTGAATGGCTGCCCGGCGACCGGCCGGTCCGCTGCCGACGACGATGAGGTCGTATTGGTTCATGAAATGCTCCGCTTCGAAAATGCCCGCCGCCGCAATGCGGCCGCGCTCTCGCTTCTCTTGTAGCCGCCTATTCTAAAGTTTTGATTGCGGTGCATTCAAGCCTCGATTCCGGTCGTTCTGCATAGATTTTGTGCATCGCGGAAATTGCCGAAAAATTGCCTTGACGCAGGGCCGGAAATGCCATCCATTGGAACCAATTAAAAATTGGTCCAGAAAATGGTACAGGGGAAAACAGGCGAGGCTCACGACAACTCGAACTATGCGCTCGACCGCCTGAGGGAGCTCCTTGGGGCGGGGGAACTCGGTTCGGAAGGGCGCCTGCCGACGGAACGGGCATTGGCCGAGATGCTCGGGATAAGCCGCCGGGTGGTGCGCCGCGCATTGGAAGTGCTTGAGGCGGAAGGCCTGATCTGGCGCCGCCAGGGGTCGGGTACGTTTGTCGGCGAACGTCCCGACCGTTTCAGCGAACATCTTGGCGATATCGTCGCCGGCACCGATTTCATGGAGCTGATGGAGGTTCGCCTCAGGATCGAGCCGCAGCTCGCCCAGCTTGCCGCCATGCGCGCCAGGCCGCGTGATGTGGAAAAGATGCGGGAGCTTGCCCGGAAGATCATCGAAAGCAGCGATGCGGACGCCCGCGAACTCTGGGACGGCGCATTGCACCGGCTGATCGCCCAGAGCGCCGGCAACCGGCTGTTCCTGTCCATTTTCGACGTGATCAACCGCGTGCGGCAGGACGAGGCATGGCGGGCGGTCCGCGAGCGCGCCCGCTCGGGGAAGAATGCGTTCGAGGTCTCCTACGCGCAGCACAAGAACATCATCGAGGCGATTGCCGCACGCGATCCGGCGCGTGCCGGCGAGGCGATGCGCGAACACATGCTGACCCTGCAGGAGCGGCTCATCCGGGCGACCTCCATGGAGCACGATCACACCATTCCAAATGCCGACACCGAGGATGATCCGGAAGGATTCCGGGCGCAGAACGCGACCGCGTGAGAAGCCGGTAAACCGGCCGAGACAGAAGACAGTCTGAAACCAAGAGAGGAATGATCACAATGAAGCGACTTACCAAGTTGACGACCGCGCTGCTTGCCGGCGCGCTGTTCGCCTTTCCGGCCATGTCCGCGGAGCTTCGCATTGGCCTCCAGGACGATGCCGACGTTCTCGATCCGGCCCAGTCCCGCACCTTCGTGGGCCGCATCGTCTATACGGCGTTGTGCGACAAGCTGGTCGACGTTTCTCCGGACCTGAAGATCGTTCCGCAGCTTGCGACCGAGTGGAATTGGTCCGCCGACGCCAAGGAACTCACCATGAAGATCCGCGACGGCGTCAAGTTCCACGACGGCACGGCGCTGGATGCGGCAGCCGTGGTCGCGACGATCGAGCGCAACATCAACCTGCCGGAATCCCGCCGCAAGAGCGAGCTCGCCTCCGTCGCCAAGGTCGAGGCGACCGGTCCGCTGGAAGTCAAGTTCACGTTGAAGGCGCCTGACGTCACGCTGCTGGCGCAGCTTTCGGACCGCGCCGGCATGATCGTCTCGCCGGCGGCCGCCAAGGAGCTCGGCGCCAATTTCGGCTCCAAGCCCGTCTGCGCCGGCCCGTTCAAGTTCGTCGAGCGGGTCCAGCAGGACCGTATCGTGCTCGAAAAGTTCGCCGACTACTGGGACAAGGACAAGATCTTCATCGACAAGGTCACCTACCTGCCGATCCCGGATACCACCGTCCGTCTCGCCAACCTTCGGTCCGGCGATCTCGACTTCATGGAGCGCCTGGCGCCGACGGACGTGGCCGCCGTCAAGTCCGACGCGAACCTCGGTTTCGATTCCGTCGTCAACATCGGCTACATGGCGCTCTATGCGAATATCGGCAACGGCCCGCGCGCCGACAACCCGTTCGGCAAGGACAAGCGCCTGCGCCAGGCCTTCTCGCTGGCGATCGATCGTGACGCGCTGAACCAGATCGTCTACGAAGGCACCGCCGTCGGCGGCAGCCAGCCGTTCCCGCCGAACAGCCCGTGGTTCAACAAGGCGCTGCCCGTGCCGGCCCGCGACGTGGAGAAGGCCAAGGCGCTGATCAAGGAAGCCGGTTTCGACCGCGTTCCGATCGAAATGCAGATCCCGAACAATCCCGTCGCGCAGCAGATGATGCAGATCGTCCAGTCGATGGTCGCCGAAGCCGGTTTCGACGTCAGCCTCAAATCGACGGAATTCGCCACGCTTCTCGACGAGCAGACCCGCGGCAACTATCAGCTCAGCCGCTCCGACTGGTCCGGCCGTGTCGATCCGGACGGCAATATCCACCAGTTCATCACCTGCAAGGGCGGCATCAACGATACCAAATATTGCAACCCGGAAGTCGACAAGCTGCTGAACGAAGCACGCGCCTCGACCGACGATGCGGTCCGCAAGCAGAAATACGATGCCGCTTCGGCGATCCTCAACGACGAGCTGCCGGTCATCTATCTCGGCCACCAGTCGTGGATCTGGGCTTACAAGAAGAGCGTCACAGGTTTCGTGCCTTCTCCTGACGGCATGATCCGCCTGCAGGGCGTCAAGAAAGGCTGACCGCTTGTGCCGCGTGGGTTTTTTCCCATGCGGCACTTTTCCCAGGCACTTTGAAACGCGTTTGCAAATACGGGGGCGGCACCATGCCCGTTTACATCGGAAAGCGTCTCCTGGTCGCGATCCCGACCCTGCTGATCATCTCCGTCTTCGTCTTTTCGCTGCAGAAGCTGCTGCCGGGCGATCCGATCCTGGCCATGGCCGGCGAGGAGCGTGATCCCGCGGTCATCGAATTCCTGCGCGACAAGTACCGGCTGAACGATCCCGTCGTCGTGCAATATTTCTACTGGCTGGGCGGCGTGCTCACCGGCGATTTCGGCATCTCGCTGCGCACCAACCAGCCGGTCCTGGAGCTGATCCTGCAGAAGCTGCCGGTGACGATCCAGCTCGCCGTCATGGCGATGTTCTTCGCCATGCTGATCGGCATTCCGATCGGCATCCTGGCGGCCGTCAAGAAGAACACGGCGATCGATTACATCGCCAATATCGTCGCGCTCTCGGGCCTCTCTATCCCGAATTTCTGGCTCGGCATCATGCTGATCCTGCTGATTTCCGTGCAGCTCGGCTGGCTGCCGGCCTCGGGCTACGAATCGATCTTCGTCGATCCCGTCCGCTCGCTTCAGACCATGATCATGCCGGCCTTCGTGCTCGGCAACGCGCTCGCCGCGACCTTGATGCGCCACACCCGCTCGGCCATGGTGGGCGTGCTCAGCGCCGATTATATCCGCACCGCCCGCGCCAAGGGGCTTTCGCCGCGCGAGGTGGTGCTGAGCCACAGCTTCCGCAACGCGCTGCTGCCGGTCGTCACGCTGTCGGCGCTGCTCTTCGGCGAGCTGCTCGCCGGCGCCGTGCTGACGGAGCAGATCTTCACCATTCCGGGCTTCGGCAAGCTGATCGTCGATGCCGTCTTCAACCGCGATTATGCGGTGGTGCAGGGCGTGGTGCTCTGCACGGCGGTCGGCTTCATTCTCATGAATCTGATAGCGGACGTGCTCTATGTCCTGCTCAATCCGCGTCTGAGGGCGACCCTATGACCACGATGGACCAAGCCGTGCCCTCCGTGGCGGCGAAGCGGGAGCAGAGCCGCGCCTGGCGCAAGATGAAGCGCAACAAGTCGGCGCTCGTCGGCGCCGTGATCGTCCTGTTCTTCACGGTCCTGGCGGTCGCGGCACCCGTCCTGCCGATCATCGACCCCGTCGCCACGAGCTGGTCGGCGATCCGCAAGGCGCCGTCCGCCGTGCACTGGCTCGGCACCGACGATCTCGGCCGCGACATTCTCTCGCGCATGATCTGGGGAGCGCAGGCCTCGCTGATGGCGGGCGTCTTCTCCGTCGCCATCGCGGTCTGCATCGGCGTGCCCTTCGGCCTCGTCTCCGGCTATTTCGGCGGCTGGGTGGACATGGTGATCTCGCGCATCACCGAGGCGCTGCTCGCCATGCCTTTTCTCATCATGGCGATCGCGCTGGCGGCTTTCCTCGGGCCGAGCCTGATGAACGCCATGATCGCGATCGGGCTCTCCGCCATGCCGATCTTCGTGCGGCTGACGCGCGGTCAGGTGCTGGCGGTCAAGACGGAAGATTACGTCGAGGGAGCGCGTGCCGTCGGGCTGAACCATGTGGAGATCATGGTCCGCTACATCCTGCCGAATGTCGTGGCGCCGATCATCGTGCAGGCGACGCTGACGATCGCCACCGCCATCATCGCCGAGGCGAGCCTTTCCTTCCTCGGCCTCGGCCAGCAGCCGCCGGCGCCGTCCTGGGGATCGATGCTCAACGTCGCCAAGAATTTCCTGAGCCAGGCGCCGTGGATGGCGCTGTGGCCGGGTATCGCAATCTTCCTCGTCGTCATAGGCTTCAATCTTCTGGGCGACGGCCTGCGCGACGCGCTGGATCCCCGCGAGGCGTAGTGACCGGGCGAAGCATGGGTTTCAAAAAGGATTTCCGAGAATGACTGAATTCACCACAAGGCCCGAAATCCTCGGCACGTTCGGGGTCGTGACGTCGACCCACTGGATCGCGTCGGCGGTCGGCATGTCGATCCTCGAAAAGGGCGGCAATGCCTTCGATGCGGCGGTCGCGACCGGCTTCGTGCTGCAGATCGTCGAGCCGCATCTTTGCGGCCCGGGCGGCGACATGCCGGCCATTTTCTATTCGAAGAAAAAGGACAACGTCGAAGTCATCTGCGCGCAAGGCCCGGCGCCGGCGGGCGCGACTATCGAGCACTACACTTCCGAGGGCCTGGCGATGATCCCAGGCGACGGCCTGCTCGCGACCGTCATCCC
Organism: Xaviernesmea oryzae; assembly: GCF_900177415.1. GTDB lineage: Bacteria > Pseudomonadota > Alphaproteobacteria > Rhizobiales > Rhizobiaceae > Neorhizobium > Neorhizobium oryzae_A. The sequence goes on from NZ_FXAF01000011.1 coordinate 118,573, forward strand.
CGGCGCCTTCGACGGCTGGATGCTGATGCTGCGCGACTACGGCACGATGAGCGTCCGCGACGTGCTGGAGCCGGCGATCTATTACGCCGAGAACGGCCATCCCGTGCTCGCCCGCGTCTCGGCCACCATCAAGGGGCTCGCGGGCTTCTTCGAGAAGGAATGGCCGACCTCCTACGCGACCTGGCTTCCGGGCGGAACCGCTCCGGAGCCGCTCTCCAACTTCAAGAACCCGGTTCTGGCCGAAACCTGGAAGCGCGTCGTCGCGGAGGCCGAGGCGAAGAGCGGCCGCGAAAACCAGATCGAGGCCGCACGCGATGCCTTCTACCGCGGCTTCGTCGCCGAGGCGATCGACGCCTATGTCCGCACCGCCGAGGTCATGGACGCCAGCGGCTCCCGCCACAGGGGCGTGCTGACGGCGCAGGACATGGCGAGCTGGCAAGCGACGGTCGAGGCGCCGCAGACCTACGACTATCACGACTGGACCGTCGCCAAGACGCCGGCCTGGGGGCAGGGGCCGGTGCTCCTGCAGTCTCTGGCGCTGCTGAAAGGCTTCGATCTTTCGTCCATGGACCCGTCCGGCGCCGACTTCGTGCATGTCGTCGTGGAGGCCATGAAGCTCGCCTATGCCGACCGGGAGGTCTATTACGGCGACCCGGATTTCGCACAGATCCCGACCGAATATCTGCTGTCGGAAGGTTACAATGCCGAGCGCCGCAAGCTGATCGGCGGGCAAGCCTCGCTGGATCTTCGCCCCGGCCGCGTGCCGGGTTACGACCATCAGCTCGATCTAACCATGGCGATGCTGGGCGAGGTGAGCGGCAAGGGCGCGGTCTACGAGCCGACCATGTCGCATCTCACCGAGAAGCGCGGCGACACCGTCCATATCGACGTCATCGACCGCTGGGGCAACATGGTCTCGACCACGCCGTCGGGCGGCTGGCTGCAGTCTTCGCCGATCGTGCCGGGTCTCGGCTTCGCGCTGAACTCGCGTGCGCAGATGTTCTGGCTGAAGCCGGGCCTGCCGACCTCGCTGGAACCGGGAAAGCGTCCGCGCACGACGCTGACGCCGTCGCTTGCGCTGCACCAGGGCCGCCCGACGCTGGTTTTCGGCACGCCCGGCGGCGACCAGCAGGACCAGTGGCAGCTTCCCTTCTTCCTGCGCTACGTGCACCACAAAAAGAACCTGCAGGCGGCGATCGACATGCCGCTCTTCCACACGACCCATTTTCCGGGCTCGTTCTACCCGCGCACCCGCGAGCCGGGCAATATCATGGTGGAAAGCAATGTCGGGCCGGAGGTTCTGGCCGAGCTTCGCCGCCGCGGCCATCAGGTGACCGTGGCCGATCCGTGGAGCGTCGGCCGCCTGACGGCTGCGCGCCGCGATGTCGACGGACTGATGCGGGCGGCAGCGACGCCGCGCCTCATGCAGGCCTATGCGGTGGGGAGATAGCCATGACCTGGTCGATCGTCGCACGCGATCCTGAGACCGGCCATTTCGGGATTGCCGTCGCCAGCCGCTTCTTCGCGGTCGGCGCCGCCGTGCCGCATGTCAAGGGCAGGGTGGGGGCCGTCGCCACGCAGGCCTTCGTCAGCCCGCTCTACGGCACGGACGGGCTGAAGCTGCTCGAAGAGGGCAGGTCGCCGGAAGAGATCATCGAAACGCTGACGGCCCGCGACGACGGGCGCAGGCAGCGCCAGTTCCACCTGATCGATGCTGAGGGCCGCAATGCCGCCTATACCGGCGAAATCTGCGTCGATTGGGCCGGGCATCTGGTGGACAAAAATGTCTCGGTCGCCGGCAATATGCTCGCCGGCCCCGAGGTGATTGCCGAAACCCTGCGTGTCTATAAGGAGAGGGCTTCGGCCGGCGCGCCGCTTGCCGAACGTCTGCTCGACGCCATGGATGCGGGAGAAGCGGCCGGCGGCGACAAGCGCGGCAAGCAGTCCGCGGCACTCGTCCTTTATCGCGACCAGGATTACGCCTGGTTGCGCATTCACGCGGACGACCATGCCGATCCGCTTAAGGAGCTGCGCCGGCTTTATGCGGTGGCGCAGGAGCGGTACCTGCACGTCGCCGAGACCATGCCGACACGCGAAAACCCGCACGGCATGATCGACCGCCGCGTCATCGACGGGAAGATCGCCGCGCTGGAAGCCGCCCGCGAAGCGGAAGGCCGTCCCTCGGCCTCCTTCGCAACCCCGTGGAAGCCTTAAATGAGGGAAGCCGTCATGAGCGAAGCCCCCGTCCTTTCCGTCAGAGACCTCACGACCTCCTTCCTGGTCGAGGGTGAATGGAAGAGCGTCGTGCGCGACGTCTCCTTCGACGTGCGCCCCGGCGAAACGGTCGCGATCGTCGGCGAGAGCGGTTCGGGCAAGAGCGTCACGTCGCTGTCGATCATGAGGCTCCTGGCGCCGGGCTCCAGCCGCATCGAAGGAAAGATCGTTCTCAACGGCAAGGAGCTTCTGGCGCTGTCCGAAAAGGAGATGCGGGGCGTGCGCGGCAACGACGCCTCGATGATCTTTCAGGAGCCGATGACCTCGCTGAACCCGATCTTCACCATCGGCCGGCAGATTTCCGAGGTGCTGACGCGCCACAGAGGGCTCTCGAAGCAGGAGGCACGCGCCGAGACGGTACGGCTTCTGGAAAAGGTGCGCATACCGAACGCCTCTTCTCGCTTCGACGACTACCCGCACCAGTTCTCGGGCGGCATGCGCCAGCGCGTCATGATCGCCATGGCCCTGGCTTCCAAGCCGAAGCTTCTCATCGCCGACGAGCCCACCACCGCGCTCGATGTCACCATTCAGGGACAGATCCTCGATCTCATCAAGGTGCTGCAGGAGGAGGAGGGCATGTCGGTGCTCTTCATCACCCATGACATGGGCGTGGTCGCCGAAATCGCCGACCGCACCATCGTGATGTATCGCGGCGAGGCGGTCGAAAGCGGCCCGACCGAGGAGATTTTCCATCGCGGCAAGCATCCCTACACGCGGGCGCTTCTTTCCGCCGTGCCGAAGCTCGGCTCGATGCAAAATCGCAGATGGCCGACCCGGTTCGCGGTCGTCGACATGAAGACCGGCGAGGCGGCGGAACCGCAGGAAGTCGCCGGCACGGTGGCGAGCGGCAGGACGCCGGTCCTGGCGGTGAAGAACCTCGTCACCCGCTTCCCGGTCCGCTCCGGCCTCTTCGCCCGGCAGACCGGCGCGGTGCATGCGGTGGAGGACATTTCCTTCGACCTCTTCCAGGGCGAGACCCTGTCACTGGTCGGTGAATCCGGCTGCGGCAAGTCGACCACCGGTCGCTCGATCATGCGGCTGATCGAACCGAGCGGCGGCGAGGTCGCGCTTGACGGCTACGACGTGCTGCGTCTCGATCAGGTCGGGTTGCGCAACATGCGCAAGACCATCCAGATGATCTTCCAGGACCCGTTTTCTTCGCTCAACCCGCGCATGACCGTCGGAGCCGCGATCTCCGAACCCTTCATCAAGCACAAGCTCGGCACCGCGAAGGAAGCAAAGGAAAAGACCGCCGATCTCTTGCGCAAGGTGGGCCTCTCTCCGGACATGGCGAGCCGTTATCCGCACGAATTCTCCGGCGGCCAGAGGCAGCGCATCGCGATCGCCCGGGCGCTCTCGCTCGATCCCAAAGTCATTGTCGCCGACGAAAGCGTCTCGGCGCTCGACGTGTCGATCAAGGCGCAGGTCTGCAACCTGCTTCTCGACCTGCAGCAGAGCCTCAATCTCGCCTTCCTGTTCATCAGCCATGACATGGCCGTGGTGGAGCGTGTGAGCCACCGCGTCGCGGTCATGTATCTCGGCGAAATCGTCGAGATCGGCCCGCGGGCGGCGGTCTTCGACAATCCGCAGCATCCCTACACGAAGAAGCTGATGGCCGCCGTTCCCGTGCCGGATCCTGCGCGCCGCGGCATCCGCCGGGGCATCTCGAACGACGAGCTGAAGAGCCCGGTCCGGCCGATGGATTACCGGCCGCCGAAGCGGGAATATCGCGAGGTTTCGGAAGGGCACCTGGTGCAGGTGGCCTGATCTTCCGGAGAACAATCTCATGTGGAATTGTCCTTCACCCTCTCCCCGTAAACGGGGAGAGGGAAGGTGCCCCGCTTGACGGGATGGGAACGGAGGCAGTGCGGCGTACCCTTCTCCCCGCTTGCGGGGAGAAGGTCCCGGCAGGGGGATGAGGGGCAGCATCGATGACGCTGCTCCGAAATCAGATCAGCTTGAGGCCCTTCATACTGACATGCCCGTCCTTGCCGATGATGATGTGGTCGTGCACCGTGATGCCGAGCGGCTTGGCGGTGTCGATGATCGTTTTCGTCATGTCGATATCGGCGCGCGACGGTGTCGGGTCGCCACTTGGGTGATTGTGCACCAAGATAATCGCCGTGGCGGAAAGCTCCAGCGCCCGGCGCACCACCTCGCGCGGATAGACTGGCGTGTGATCGACGGTGCCGTGGCCCTGCACCTCGTCGGCGATCAGCGCGTTGCGCTTGTCCAGGAAAAGGATACGGAACTGCTCGCGGGATTCGTAGGCCATGGCCGCGTGGCAGTAGTCGATCACGGACGACCAGGAAGAGAGCACCTGCTTGCCCCGCAGCTCGCTTTTGAGCATCCGCTGGCCGACGGTGGCGACGAGCTTCAGGTCGAGCGCGACGGTCTCGCCGACGCCCTTCACCTCCTGCAGCAGCCCAGCCGGCGCGCCGAACACGCCTGCAAGCGTCCCGAAGCGATCGAGCAGAGCCTTGGCGATCGGCTTCGTGTCGCGGCGCGGGATCAGCCGGAAGAGCAGCAGTTCAAGGATCTCGTAGTCGGCAAGCCCGGTGTCGCCGTGATCGCGGTATTTGGTCCTGAGCCGCTCGCGATGGCCGTGATAATGGGCCGCCTGATCCTCCTTTGCGGGAGGTGCGGATTTCTGGATGGCTTTCGGCTTGGAGAGTTGTTCGGCGAAAAAGCCGCGCTCGTCCTCCAGAAGGGAGGCTTGTTCGTCCGGCGGCGGGGCTGGACGCTTGGTCATGTTACCTCGAAAGCGGCGGCAGGCCGGGCCGGTCGAGGCCGCCGGGCGAAAGGGTGAAAACCTCGCAGCCCGTCGCCGTGACGCCGACGGCATGCTCGTATTGCGCCGAAAGCGAGCGGTCGCGGGTGACCGCGGTCCAGCCGTCGGAGAGAACCTTCACATGCGGCTTGCCGAGATTGATCATCGGCTCGATCGTGAAGATCATGCCTTCCTTCATCTCCGGGCCTTCGTCGGCGCGGCCGTAATGCAGGATGTTCGGGGAATCGTGGAAGAGCCGGCCGACGCCATGGCCGCAGAAATCGCGCACCACCGAGCAGCGCTCGGCTTCCGCATAGGTCTGGATCGCTTCGCCGATGGCGCCGGTGCGGGCGCCCGGCTTCACGGCGGCGATGCCGCGCAACAGGCATTCATAGGTCACTTCGAGCAGACGTTCGGCAGCGCGCTTGATCTGGCCGACGGGGTACATGCGGCTCGAATCCCCATGCCAGCCATCGAGGATGTAGGTCACGTCGATATTGACGATATCGCCTTCGCGAAGCGGCTTGTCGTCCGGAATGCCGTGGCACACGACATGGTTGATCGAGGTGCAGGTGGATTTCGTATAGCCGCGATAGTTGAGCGTCGCAGGCAGCGCGCCGTGATCCATGCCGAATTCGAAGACGAAGCGGTCGATGGCATTGGTCGTAATGCCGGGCTTCACGATCGCCGCCAGCTCGTCGAGGCAGCGTGCCGTGAGCAGGCTGGCCTTGCGCATGCCTGCAAAGTCTTCCTGAGTGTAGAGCCGGATCGCGCCCGTATTCTTCGCAGGGGCGGAAACCGCCTCGATATAGTTGACCATGGTTCTTCTCTCGCAATTCCTCCGTTCATAAAGCAGGCAGCCCCGGTTCGTCCATCGTAACTAGCCCCGAAGGGGCGATTTCCTCCGGCGAAACGCGGCAGCGGACGGCATAGGCCTCGACGCCGCGGGTTTTCGCACGCTCGAAGGCGAGCGCATAAAGCGGATCGAGATCGGCGCAGATCCTGAAATGCGAGCAGTCGTGCCGCTGGATGAGATAGATCGTCACCGCCCGGTGACCGGCTTCTACCATGTCTCCGAGTTCTTCCAGATGCTTGGCGCCGCGCTTCGTGACCGTATCGGGAAACTCGGCCAATCCGGCTTCGCGCATGAAATGCACGTTCTTCACTTCCACATAGGCATCAGGCAGACCTCTGCCCGAAAGCAGAAAGTCGATGCGGGAATTGCGGCCGTAGCGCTGCTCGCGCAGGATGGTGTCGTAGCCGGTGAGGCTCGGGATCAATCCGGCGCGGATCGCTTCCTCTGCAAGCCGGTTCGGCAGGCCGGTATTGATCCCGACCATCTCGCCGTCCACCTCGATCATCTCGAACATGTGCCGGTATTTGCGGGTCGGGCTATCGTGCAGAGACACCCATATCCTCGAGCCGGGGGCGGTCAGCCCGCGCATCGAGCCGGTATTGGGGCACGAGCCGGTGAAGGGTGTGCCGTCAGCCGCGACCGCGTCGAACAGGAAGCGCTTGTAGCGCTGCAAAAGGGTTGCGGGAACGAGCGGCGGATCGAAACGCATCGGTTGAAGTTCAAACGCGGGTAAGCACGTAGGTGCCGGGCGCGTCGGCAATCGCGTTCAGCGCCGAGCCGCCGGGCTTGCGGGCCGATACGCGTTCGTCGCCCTTCGCCTCGATCCAGGCATGCCAATGCGGCCACCAGGAGCCTTTGGCCTCCTCGGCTTTCTCCATCCAGTCCTCGAACTGGCCCTTGGCCTTGCCGCCGGTCCAGTACTGGTATTTCTGCTTGTCGGGCGGGTTGACGACGCCGGCGATATGGCCGGACCCGGTCAGTACGAAATCCACCGGCCCGCCGAACAGCGAAGAGCCGAGGAAGACGGATTTCGGCGGCGCGATATGGTCCTCGCGGGTGGCGAGATTGTAGACGGGGATCTTGATGTCTTTCAGCGAGATCGTCTTGTCGCCGAGCTGCATCTCGCCCTTGCTGAGATTGTTGTTGAGATAGCAGTTGCGCAGATAATAGGCGTGGTTGGCCGCCGCCATGCGCGTCGAGTCGGAGTTCCAGTAGAGCAGGTCGAAGGGCGGCGGCTCCTGGCCCCTGAGGTAGTTATTGACCACATAGGGCCAGATGAGCTCCGAGGCGCGCAGCATGTTGAAGGCCATCGCCATCTTCGAGCCTTCGAGATAACCGGCCGCGTTCATCTGCTTTTCGATCGCCGCGATCTGCTCCTCGTCGACGAAGACCTTGAGGTCTCCGGCATGGGTGAAATCCACCTGGGTGGTGAGGAAGGTGGCGGACGCGATGCGGCGGTTCTTTTCCTTGGCGTGATAGGCGAGGGTGGCCGCAAGCAGCGTGCCGCCGACGCAGTATCCGATCGCGTTGACCTGGCTCTCGCCCGTCGCTTTTTCGATCGTCGTCAGCGCGAAGTCTATCCCCTCGCGCATGTAGGATTCCCAATCCTTTTTTGCATGCCGCTCGTCGGGATTGACCCAGGAGATGACGAAGACCGTATGGCCCTGGTCGACACACCACTTGATGAAGCTTTTCTGCGGGTTGAGGTCGAGGATGTAGAACTTGTTGATCCACGGCGGGACGATCATCAGCGGCCGTTTGAGCACCGTCTCGGTGGAGGGCTCGTATTGGATGACCTCGCAGACCTCGCTCTGGGCGATCACCTTGCCGGGCGTCAGCGCAAGATTGCGGCCGATCGCGAACTTGGTCGCGTCGGTGTGGCGCAGCCGCAGTTCGCCGCCGCCGGCGACGATGTCCTCGGCGAGCATCTTCATGCCCGCGACCAGATTGGCGCCGTGAGTGGCGACCGTCTCGCGATAGACTTCCGGGTTGGTGATCGCGAAATTGACGGGCGAAAGAGCCGCCGTGATCTGCTTTACGTAGAAGGCCGCCTTGTGCCTGGTGTGTTCGTCGAGCCCTTCGGCGTCGTTGACGAGCCTCTCGGCCCAGGAGGCGGTGACGAAATAGACCTGTTTCAGAAAAGCGAAGAACGGGTTCTTCACCCAGTCCTCGTCTGAAAAACGCTTGTCCTTCGGCGCGGTTTCCTGCTCCGGCTCCACCGGTTGGCCGGAGAACCGGCTCAGGCTGCGGGCCCAGATGCCCATATAGCTGGAGAAGAGCAGCGTCTGCGCTTCCAGCGTCCGCTTCGGATCGGAAATCCAGTATTCGGTGACCTTCGAGAGCGTCTTCACGAGATCGACCATCGGATCGGCGACCGAATCGGCGATCTCGCCGCGCTCGCGGGGGCCGATCCATTCGGAAGCCGCCTTGCCGAGATTCTCGAGCGCGCGGGCGAAGTTCATGGCGAGCGCCTGCGGGTCCCTGACCATGTAGGCCTCGACCGATGTGGGGTCGAAGCCCGGAAAACCTTCCCCGGTCTGCCCCTTGTCTTCGGTCTTGTCCGCCACGCGCGGTCTCCCAATGAGTTGTCGGTGAACTGTCGTCTGTTTTCGTTTGTACATTGTGCCCGAAAGCGAATACAAGTGCCAGCGACCGGCGCTTTAAGGTGAATGCGCCGGCGCGGAAACTGGGTTACGGAAATGGAAAAACTGAGGCATCGGATCGGCAGCTTGGCGTTTTTCACCGCTTTCGGCGCGTTGCCTCTGTTGACCGGCTGCAACAGCAGCAGCTTCGCGCTGGACGACGGCATCCCGAGCACGCCTCCGCCGGCCGTCGTCGTGCAGTCCAGGGCCGCGCCGCCGCCCGGCCCGCTGGCGATCCGCAAGACAGGCGCCTACCCGACCTTCGACCCGACGCTGACGGCCGCCGCCGAGCAGATCGAGGACCAGGATTATCAGAAGACGGAGCCGCGGCTTGCGGCACTCGCCCGCGCCAGGCAGACGGGCTCGATCTCGGAAGCCGAGTATCAGCGCCGTGTCGCCGAATACCGCAGGCTTGCCGCCGAGCACGGCAACGACGCTTTGGCCGACATCGCCAGATAAAGACGTCAAATAGCGCTTGCGTTTCGGCCCGTTTGGTCGCAAAGCACAAATCGCCTAAGATGCGCCACGAAGCAGCGCAATCACGTGTGCTTCGCATCTATTTTTCGAGGGAGCCATGGAAGAGTTTCATAAAGTCCGGCGTCTGCCGCCCTACGTTTTCGAACAGGTCAACCGTTTGAAGGCGAGCGCGCGAGCGGGTGGCGCCGACATTATCGATCTCGGCATGGGCAATCCCGACCTTCCGACGCCGAAGGCGATCGTCGACAAGCTGTGCGAAGTGGTGCAGGACCCGCGCACCCACCGCTATTCGTCCTCTAAGGGCATACCGGGGCTGCGCCGCGCGCAGGCCGCCTATTATGCCCGCCGGTTCGGCGTGAAGCTCAATCCCGAGACGCAGGTCGTCGCGACCCTCGGCTCCAAGGAAGGCTTCGCCAACATGGCGCAGGCGATCACCGCGCCGGGCGACGTTATTCTCTGCCCGAACCCGACCTATCCGATTCACGCCTTCGGCTTCCTGATGGCGGGCGGCGTGATCCGCTCCATGTCCGTCGAGCCCGACGAGAGCTTCTTTCCGCCGCTCGAGCGCGCGGTGAAGCACTCGATCCCGAAGCCGCTGGCGCTGATCCTCAACTACCCGTCCAATCCGACGGCGCATGTCGCCTCTCTGGATTTCTACAAGGACGTCGTGAACTTCGCCCGCAAGCACGACATCATCGTGCTGTCGGACCTCGCCTATTCGGAAATCTATTTCGAAGGCGATCCGCCGCCGTCCGTGCTGCAGGTGCCGGGCGCGATCGACGTCGCCGTCGAATTCACCTCCATGTCGAAGACCTTCTCCATGCCCGGCTGGCGCATGGGCTTTGCGGTCGGCAACGAACGGCTGATCTCGGCTTTGACGCGTGTGAAATCCTACCTGGATTACGGCGCCTTCACGCCGATCCAGGTGGCCGCCACCCATGCGCTGAACGGCGACGGTTCCGATATCGCGGAGGTCCGCAATATTTATAAGCGCCGCCGCGACGTCATGGTCGAGAGCTTCGGCAAGGCCGGTTTCGAGGTGCCGCCGCCGGCCGCGACCATGTTCGCCTGGGCGAAGATCCCGGAAAAGTTCCGCCACCTCGGCTCGCTCGAATTTTCCAAGCTGCTCGTCGAGAAGGCCGATGTCGCCGTGGCGCCGGGTATCGGCTTCGGGGAAATGGGCGATGACTACGTCCGTCTGGCGCTCGTCGAAAACGAGCACCGCATCCGCCAGGCGGCCCGCAGCATCAAGAAGTTCCTTTCGACGGCCGACGACACGATGCACAACGTGATCTCGCTCAACGCGCACCGCTGACCGGATCATATTTCGGGCGGCCCGGCCGGGCCGCCGCTTTTCAGAAGACCAGGAAGAATAGCATGGCAGACGCCCTCAAAGTCGGCATTGCGGGTCTCGGCACCGTGGGTGCCTCGCTCGTCCGGATCATCCAGACCCGCGCGAACGAACTGACCGTAACCTGCGGCCGGGCGATCGAGATCACGGCGGTCACGGCACGCGACAGGAACCGCGATCGCGGCATCGACATTTCCCGCGCGACCTGGTTCGACTCGCCGGAGAAGCTGGCGGCGGAAGCCGATATCGACGTCTTCGTGGAGCTGATGGGCGGCGCCGAGGGTGCCGCTGCCGACTCCGTGCGTGCCGCGCTCACCCGCGGTCTCCATGTGGTGACCGCCAACAAGGCGCTGCTGGCCGCTTCCGGCGTCGAGCTTGCCGGGATCGCCGAGGAAAAGGGCGCGCTCCTCAATTTCGAAGCCGCGGTCGCCGGCGGCATTCCGGTCATCAAGGCGCTCCGCGAGTCCCTGACCGGCAACACGGTGTCGCGCGTCTACGGCATCATGAACGGCACCTGCAACTACATCCTCACCCGGATGGAGAAGGAAGGCCTGTCCTTCGCCGATTGCCTGAAGGAGGCGCAACGCCTCGGTTATGCCGAAGCCGATCCGGCCTTCGATATCGAGGGCAACGACACGGCCCACAAGCTCGCCATCCTGACGACGCTCGCCTTCGGCACGGAGATCGCCGCCGACGAGATCTATCTCGAAGGCATCACCAATATCTCGATCGAGGACATCCATGCGGCGGCCGATCTCGGATACCGCATCAAGCTTCTGGGCGTCGCCCAGCAGACCGACAGCGGCATCGAGCAGCGCGTGCATCCGACCATGGTGCCGCATGATTCCGTGATTGCCCAGGTCGACGGCGTCACCAATGCGGTGGCGATCGAATCCGATATTCTCGGCGAGCTCCTGATGGTCGGCCCGGGTGCCGGCGGCGATGCGACCGCGTCTGCCGTGCTTGGCGACATCGCCGACATCGCCAAGAGCCGTCCGGGCGCCCAGCGCGTACCCGTTCTCGGAACGCCGGCCGCAGCGCTTGCGCCCTACAAGCGCGCCCGCATGCAGAGCCACGAAGGCGGTTATTTCATCCGCCTGACGGTGGCCGACCGTACCGGCGTCTTCGCCAGCATCGCCGCGCGGATGGCGGAAAACGCGATCTCGCTCGAATCGATCGTACAGCGCGCCAAGCCGGACGCGGGGGACACGGCAAAGACGATCATTCTCGTCACCCATGCGACGACCGAGGATTCCGTCCGCAAGGCGGTCGATGCGATAAAGCAGGAAAGCTATCTCGTTGGCGAACCGCAGGTGATCCGCATCGAGCGGCCCAAGGCTTTCTAGGTTCATCGAGAAAACGGCCGGCTCCCCGCCGGCCTCAGCTTGTTGACGAAGCTCCGCCACCTTTTCTTCGTCGTGCTCGGGCCTGTCCCGAGCATCTGCCTACATCGAACGTGAGCAGATCCTCGGCACAGGGCCGAGGATGACGCGAGAACTTGATGGCGGTTTGCCGGCAGCCTCCGGCCGGCTCCCCGCCGGCCTTTTTCGTTTTGGCGGTCGGAATGGCGCATTCTGGAAAAAGCCATCATGAAGATTTCGTGACTAGCCGCGCGGGATCGTCCGGCATAGACTGACCGGTGTAATCACCACAGCGAGGGGAGGCGCTTTCGTGATCACCATGAATACGGGGAAAAAGGCCTATCGGCTGGAACTCGGCGGAACCGCCGGCAAGTCATTGGGGCCGCGGACTTTGCATCTGGTTCATGCGAACGATCAGGAAAACGGCGACGATTTCGAAGGACGGCGGAACTGGACGTTCATGCTCGTCCTGTTCGCATTGGCGGTGGCGGGGCTGAGCAGCTCGGCAGCCGTCTGGTCTCTTTTCTAACCGAACGCAAAAGCCCTGAGGATGCGGAATTTCCGGTGGGTATCCCGCAGGATGGATTCCGGTTTCGCTTCGAATCCGCTAAAAGCGGTCGATGACCAGAATGATCTCCGCGCTTTCGGCGGCGGAGGCGGTTGATCCCGTCCCGCGCGCATTCCTGAATGTTGAGCGCTCCGCAGGCGATCAACGCTGGGTCTCGCGTCTCGATCAGGCGGCGCAGAACCGTGCGCTGGCGATCGCCCAGGTGCATGGCATCCCCGATCTCGTCGCCCGCGTACTGGCCGGCCGCGGCGTTTCGCTGGACGACGCGCCGGCCTTCCTCGATCCGACGATCCGCTCGCTGATGCCGGAGCCCTTCACGCTCACCGATTGCGAGAAGGCGGTGAACCGGCTGGCCGATGCCATCGCGAGGCGCGAGAAGGTGGCGATCTTCGGCGATTACGACGTCGACGGGGCGGCGTCCTCGGCCTTGCTTTGTCGCTTCCTCCGGCATTTCGGCGTCGAAGCGGAAATCTACATTCCCGACCGCATTTTCGAGGGATACGGCCCCAATCCGGCGGCCATCCGCCAGTTGATCGCCAACGGCGCCGGTCTGATCGTCACGGTCGATTGCGGTTCGACCAGCTTCGATGCGCTAGCGGCCGCCCGCGATGAAGGCCGCGACGTGGTCGTCATCGACCATCACCAGCTCGGGCACGAATTGCCGCCATGCCTGGCGCTCGTCAATCCCAATCGCGAGGACGACCTGTCCGGACAGGGTCATCTCTGTGCGGCCGGCGTGGTTTTCATGGTGCTCGTCGCGGCCACGCGTCATCTGCGCCAGACGGGCGACCCGCGCGCCAAATCGCTCGACCTGCTGGCTTGGCTCGACCTCGTGGCGCTCGCGACCGTCTGCGATGTCGTGCCGCTCAAGGGTCTCAATCGGGCCTATGTGGTGAAGGGCTTGCTTGCCGCACGCCACATGGGCAATGCCGGCCTTGCGGCGCTCTTCCGGAAGGCGGGGCTGGGCGGGCCGGTGACGCCTTATCATTTCGGTTTCCTCATCGGCCCGCGCATCAATGCGGGCGGTCGCATCGGCGATGCGGCGCTGGGCAGCCGGCTGCTGACGCTGGATGACCCGGTCGAGGCGGAGGAGATAGCCGGCCGGCTCGACGAGCTCAATCGCGAGCGGCAGGCGATGGAAGCCGCCATGCTTGCCGAAGCGGAAGCCGAGGTGCTGGCCGAGTACGGCACGGGCGAGGGGGCTTCGGTGATCGTCACGGCCCGCGACAACTGGCATCCCGGCATCGTCGGACTGATCGCCGCCCGGATCAAGGAGAAGTTCAAGCGGCCGGCTTTCGCGATCGCCTTCGATCCTTCCGGCAAGGGCACCGGATCAGGCCGCTCGATCAACGGTTTCGATATGGGCCGCATGGTGCGGGCCGCCGTCGAGGCCGGCCTGCTCGTCAAGGGCGGCGGCCATGCCATGGCGGCCGGTCTGACGGTGGAGCGCGCCAATCTCGGCCGCCTGCGGGCTTTCTTCGAGGAAACGGCCGGTGAAACCGTACCGGACCTGGTCGCCAATCACGTGCTGAAGATCGACGGCGCGCTCTCCGCCTCCGGCGCGACGCTGGAGCTCTTCGATCAGCTCGAACAGGCGGGTCCCTACGGTTCCGGCCACGCCCAGCCGGTCTTCGCCATCCCCGCCCACCGGCTGAAGGATGCCCGGCTTGTCGGCACTGCGCATATCAAGGTGACGCTGGAAGCGGCCGACGGTTCGCGGCTGGACGGGATCGCCTTCCGCGCGGCGGAAACCCCGCTTGGAAACATGCTGCTGAATTCGAGGGGCGCGCAGATCCACGCCGCCGGTTGCCTCAGCGCCGACCATTGGCAGGGAAGCAGGCGAATCCAGCTCCGCCTTCTCGATGCGGCAAAAGCGGCCTGAGGTCGTCGATTCCTGTTCGAGAGGGAAGTGGTACGCCCAACGGGACTCGAACCCGTGTTACCGCCGTGAGAGGGCGGCGTCCTGACCGCTAGACGATGGGCGCCTGCTGCCGACGATCAGCACCATACTATGAAAAACATGGAATGCCAAAAGGGATGAATGGCACGCCCTAGGGGAATCGAACCCCTCTTTCCAGAATGAAAATCTGGCGTCCTAACCGATAGACGAAGGGCGCGTGCGGTGAGCGCCCTTATAGTGAGGGCGATGATTTCCCGCAAGCGCAAAAACGCACTTTTTTCTCTTCGCGAACGCAAAAAATTCGCGTCCGCGAATAAAGTCCTGCGGGAGCGGATAGAGCAGCAAAAACAAAAGCTTGGAGAGGGAGGGTGGCACGCCCTAGGGGAATCGAACCCCTCTTTCCAGAATGAAAATCTGGCGTCCTAACCGATAGACGAAGGGCGCGTGCGGTGAGCGATCTTATAGAGAGGTGATTTCTTTCCCGCAAGCGTCAAAACCATCTTTTTTGCAAAAAAATGACAGGCGTTCCGCAGCCGGGTTTCGAAAGGAAAATCGCGCCGAATCAGCAGCTTATCGGAGTGCCTTGCTGGCTGTTGCCGCAAGCGGCGGCCGGCATTGCCTGCCGCGTGCTGAAGACGCTGGCGGCCGTGGCGTTGAAATTCCGCCTGGGCAGCTCGGCGGAGGCCGGCGCGATCCCGGAAGGTTCGGCGGCCGCCGGCAGGGCGGCCGAAAAGATGCTGCCGCTGCCGGCGCGGACATTGGTCGGCTGGGTCGCCAGCCCGGCGATGGAAGCCGGCTGCTCGGGCGCGGGCGGAAAAGCGTCCGCGGGCGGCGGAGAGTTGGCAGCCGGCGCCTGCGCCAGCCGCGGTTCGGAGGCTTTCGAGATGACCGGATCGACATAGCGATTGGAGGCGGTCGTCCCGCCCTTGGCGAGAATGCCCCTGGCGCTTGCCGGCTTCGCAGTCTGCGACGGCGCCGCTTCGGCCGCGGCGTCCGCGGTTTTCCTGGTCGTGCTGCAGCCGCAGAGCATCACGGCGGAAAGGCAGGCGATCGCCAGCGTCAGGCGGATGTTGGACGGATGAGAAAGCGTTTTCGGCAAGGGATGCCCCGTCAGCTCGTATCGCCGGCGTCATGCCGCGAATCATGCTGAAAGCATCTCGCGGGAGAACGGTGGGGACAAGCTGCCGATGCCTGCGGATCCTCGGTGACGCCAGCCTGGGGCAAGCTTGCGCCGAAGCGGGTGCGGCGACCTCGGGCCGCCGCACGGAGGATTTTACCAGGAGCCGGTATTCGGCATGGAAGCCCAGGGTTCGGCGACCGGCAGGTTCTCGCCCTTCTGGAGGAGTTCGATCGAAATGCCGTCGGGAGATTTGATGAAGGCCATGCGGCCCTCGCGCGGCGGACGGTTGATGGTGATGCCGTTGTCCTGAAGATGCTGACAAAAGTCGTAGATGTTGTCGACCTCATAGGCAAGGTGACCGAAATTGCGTCCGCCCGTATAATCCTCCGTGTCCCAGTTGTAGGTGAGCTCGACGCAGGGAGCGAGGTTTTCGCGTGCGGCCTTGAGGTCGTCGCGGGCGGCGAGGAAGACCAGCGTGAAGCGGCCCTTCTCGTTTTCGCTGCGGCGGATTTCCTCGAGCCCGAAAACGGTGGTGTAGAAATGAAGCGACGCGTCCAGGTCTTTCACCCGGACCATGGTATGAAGATAACGCATTGTGATGTCTCCCTCCGGTGGATACCGGTTCGGATATGGCGCAGACGCCAGCTTGGAGCAAGCTACCTCAGATAGAGATGAAGGTGGATAAAGCCAAAGCGGGGACTTGCGCTGGACGGTTAGCGGGATGTTAATCTATCCTCTGGGAATCAGTTGAACCGTCACGTCGTAACGCGTAATCGAGGGGCCGGCAGGATATGGCAGACAGGATGTCATCGAAGGGCGTTGCCAGTTTCGAGGAGCTCTCGGGCGAACCGGTTGAGCTGATTGAGATTACCGGCGTCGTTAAATGGTTCGATGTGGCGAAAGGTTTCGGCTTCATCGTGCCCGACAACGGCATGCAGGACGTTCTTCTGCATGTGACCTGCCTGCGCCGCGACGGCTACCAGACTATTCTCGAAGGCACGCGGATCGTGGCCGTGGTGCAGAAGCGGGATCGCGGTTACCAGGCTTTCCGTATCCTTTCCATGGATCAGTCGACCGCCGTCCATCCGTCGCAGCTTCCGCCGGTGCGCACTCACGTACAAGTGACCGCCACCAGCGGCCTGGAACGGGCCCTGGTGAAATGGTTCAACCGCACCAAGGGCTTCGGTTTCCTGACGCGGGGTGAGGGGACCGAGGACATCTTCGTGCATATGGAGACGCTGCGGCGTTTCGGCCTCACCGAACTGCGCCCCGGCCAGGTCGTGCTGGTCCGTTACGGACCCGGTGAGAAGGGGCTGATGGCCGCGGAGATCCATCCCGACAGCCCCAATCCCGTGAGCCGGTCGCACTGATGCGCATCTCGTTCTCGATGGTTGTCAAAAGCGCCCTTGCGGCGCTTTTTCTGCTTCTGGCCGGTGCCGCGGGGGCGCAGCAGCAGGTGATCTTCCCGCGCGACGAGCTTTCGATCAGGACCGCCGGCGGCGAGACCCACAGGTTCTCGATCGAGCTGGCGCTGACCGACGCCCAGCGGCAGCAGGGTCTGATGTACCGCAAGGAGATGGCGCCGGATCACGGCATGCTGTTCGATTTCGGGGACGTGCGCCGGGTTTCCATGTGGATGGAAAACACCGTCCTGCCCCTCGACATGCTGTTCATCCAGGCCGACGGCACGATTTCCCATATCAGGGAGAACGCGGTGCCTTTCTCGCGGGACATCATCGATTCGCAAGGGCCGGTGAAATTCGTGCTGGAGATCAATGCCGGCAGGGCGAAGGCGCTCGGCATCGGGGTGGGCGACAAGGTGATCGGCAAACGGATCGGCAATCGGTAGCTGTCCCGGATTTCTTTTGGGTGAGAGGCCGAAAGGTCGCCATTTTGGAGTTGCGGCACAAAAAGGAACCGTGTATCTCGCAACCGACGTAGGAACGGAGTGTAGCGCAGTCTGGTAGCGCATCTGGTTTGGGACCAGAGGGTCGGGAGTTCGAATCTCTCCACTCCGACCACGCTTTCCAGGAAAAGCTATACGGACGTTCCATTCCATGGAGCGTTACAGGAATGCCCGCGAAGATCTATCGTCCCGCAAAGACCGCCATGCAGTCCGGCAAGGCCAAGACCCATCTCTGGGTGCTGGAGTTCGACCAGGAACAGCCGCGCCGCATCGACCCGATCCTCGGCTATACCTCTTCCGGCGACATGAAGCAGCAGCTTCGGTTGACCTTTGAGACCCGGGAGCAGGCGGAGGCCTATGCCAAGCGCGAGGGCATCGAGTACCGGGTGATCGAGCCGAAGGAATCGGCGCGCCAGGTCGTCTCCTATACGGACAATTTCCGCTTCAACCGCATCCAGCCCTGGACGCATTGAAGACATCGATTTTCCGCGGCCCGGCGCAAGTATGCCGGGCGCTGCACCCGGCCCCTTAGCTCAACTGGATAGAGCAGCTGCCTTCTAAGCAGCAGGTCGTAGGTTCGAGTCCTACAGGGGTCGCCACTCTCACTTTTGTCCGACCCTTACCATCGTACCGCTTTGCTCCTGCCTTCGGCCGGCATGGGCAACTGTTGCTGCATTGCGTCAGAAAGCGAGCAAGCGAAGGCGATATCCGCAAATTTTTCGTATTGCGGCTTTGGATGTGCCGCATTCGTTCATATACTATTCATGTTCGCTTCGGAACGCATTCGAGGCGGCGATTCATGCAGCCGGAGCTGCTTCCATATATTTTAAGTGACAGGCAGCCATATGCCTGCATCCCAAGCGTACCAAAATGCTTATTGGCCTGAGCGGGGATTATCCATGAACATCAAGACTTTTGCCGCAGGTTTCGCGGCGTTGACCGTCACGGTCCTGCTGAACGCCCAGCCCGTGCTCGCGGACGACAAGCCGCTGATCTGGCAGCCTTCCAAAGGCTCCGACACCAGCTATTCCGTCAAGCTCGGCCTGAAGCTGCCGACACGGCTCGAGCCGGAGGCGGGCGTCTCCATGGGCGTGAACACGACGAAAAGCGGTACGCCGGTCGACACGCCCATCAAATTCTGGAGCAGCTTCACCGCCACGAAGATACAGACGCCGGCCTATGAGGCGAACCGCGATATCGGTTTCGATCTCGACGGCAACAACGGCAATGCCGCCATTACGATGAACTATTACGAAAAGCATGTCGCCACGCCGACGATCGATATCGAGAGGCGGAGCAGTTACGTGATGCGCTACGATGGTACGGCCGGCGACTGGTGTGGCGTCGACACCACCCAATCGATCCGCCTGTCGCATTCGCCGAGCCGCACGGCCGTGATCGCACGCGCCTCCGGCGGCAACGGGTTCAAGGTGGTCGGCGCCGGGCTGGGGGTCGAGAAGAATTTCGGCAGGAACCTGACCATCAGCGGCGCGCTCGACAAGACATCGGGCTCGCCCGATCCGATAGCGGGCGTGAAGGCGCGTTATTCCTTCAAGTGGTGAAACGGGAACGGGGTGCCGAAGCACCCCGTCATCGTCGTTTCGGATCGTCTCCTCAGTGCAGGATCTGGCTGAGGAAGAGTTTCGTGCGCTCGTGCTGCGGATTGTCGAAGAATTCCGCCGGCGAATTCTGCTCGACGATCTGCCCCTGGTCCATGAAGATGACGCGATGGGCTACCTGCCGGGCAAAGCCCATTTCGTGGGTGACGCAGAGCATGGTCATGCCTTCTTCCGCGAGACTCACCATCGTATCCAACACTTCCTTGACCATTTCCGGGTCGAGCGCCGAGGTCGGCTCGTCGAACAGCATGATCTTCGGCCGCATGCAGAGCGAGCGGGCGATCGCCACGCGCTGCTGCTGACCGCCGGAGAGCTGGCCCGGGTATTTGTGGGCCTGCTCCGGGATCTTGACGCGGGCGAGATAATGCATGGCGATCTCTTCCGCCTGCTTCTTCGGCATCTTGCGGACCCAGATCGGCGCCAGCGTGCAGTTTTCCAGGATGGTCAGGTGCGGGAAGAGGTTGAAGTGCTGGAACACCATGCCGACTTCGCGGCGCACTTCATCGATCTTCTTCAGGTCGTTGGTGAGCTCGATGCCGTCGACGATGATCGAGCCGGACTGATGTTCTTCCAGACGGTTGATGCAGCGGATCATCGTCGACTTGCCGGAGCCGGACGGGCCGGCGATGACGATGCGTTCGCCGCGCATGACCTTGAGATTGATGTCGCGCAGCACGTGGAAATCGCCGTACCACTTGTTCATGCCGACGATCTCGACGGCGACGTCGGTGGCGGAGACCGTCATTTTCTTGGGTTGGGCGTCAGCCATATTCTATCCCCTTGTTTGTTGTTTGTGGCCGTTATCGCTTCTGGGCAGTGTCGAGATGCCGTTCCATGAACGTGGAATAGCGCGACATGCCGAAGCAGAAAAGCCAGAAGATGAAGCCCGCGAAGATCAGGCCGGTGATCGGCGTCACCGGCGTGATCCAGGTCGTGTCGGTGAAATTGAGCCGCACGATGCCGAGCAGGTCGAACATGCCGATGATCGAAACGAGCGACGTGTCCTTGAAGAGGCCGATGAAGGTGTTGACGATGCCCGGAATGACGAGCTTGATCGCCTGCGGCAGTATGATCAGCCGCATCTTCTGCCAGTAGCTCAGGCCGAGGGAATCGGCGCCCTCGGACTGGCCTTTCGGGATCGCCTGCAGGCCGCCGCGGATGACTTCCGCCATATAGGCGGACGCGAAGATCGCCACCCCGACCAGCGCGCGCAGGAAGTTGTCGATCGTCCAGCCGGTCGGCAGGAAGAGCGGCAGCATCACGTTCGCCATGAAGAGGACGCTGATCAGCGGCACGCCGCGGATGATCTCGATGAAGCCGACGCAGAGCGTGCGGATCACCGGCATATGCGATCGGCGCCCGAGCGCGAGTAGGATGCCGACGGGAAGCGACACGGCGATGCCGACGAAGGAGAGGACGAGGGTCACCATCAGTCCGCCCCAGAGCGGCGTTTCCACTTCGTCGAGGCCGAAGGCGCCGCCATGCAGCAGGAAGAAGGCGACGACCGGGAAGACGACGAAGAAGAGCAGGGCGTTGAGGCCCTTGCGCGGCACTTTCGGGATCAGCAGCGGTGCGAGCAATGCCACGAACAGGATCGCGACGAGGATCGGCCGCCAGCGTTCGTCCAGCGGATAGCGGCCGAACATGAACTGCTGGAAGCGGTCGCCGATAAAGGCCCAGCAGGCGCCTTTCCAACCGTCGGGCTGCACGCCGCCCTGCGCGATGGTCGTGCAGGCGGAGCGGTCGGCGCCGGACCAGACGGCGTCGAAGAACAGCCATTGCAGCATGCCCGGCACCGTCCAGAGAAGGAGGGCGATGGCGATGATCGTCAGGGCCGTGTCCTTCGGCGTCGCGAGCAGATTGGCGCGAACCCAGCCGGAGACGGTGCTGGTGCTGAGCGGGGCTGGCGCCGGCGCCAGCATCTCGGTGCGGACATAGGCGAGGTTTTTCGTATCCATGGGACCTTACCTTTCCACCAGCGCCATCTTGGCGTTGAACCAGTTCATGAATAGCGATGTCGCGATGCTGATCGCCAGATAGACGGTCAGCATGATGGAGATCGCCTCCACCGCCTGGCCGGTCTGGTTCAGCGTCGTGCTGGTCGTGGAAAAGAGCTCGGGAAAACCGATCGCAACGCCGAGCGAGGAATTCTTCGTCAGGTTGAGATACTGGCTGGTGAGCGGCGGAATGATGATGCGCATCGCCTGCGGCACCACCACGAGCCGGGTTGTCTGGGCAGGCTGCATGCCGAGAGCGAAGGAGGCTTCCGACTGGCCCTTCGGAACGCCGCGTATGCCGGCGCGGATGACTTCGGCGATGAAGGAGGCCGTGTAAAGCGAAAGCGCGAGATAGAGCGCCACGAATTCGGGAAGGATGCGCGCGCCGCCCGTCAGATTGAAGCGTCCCGCGATCGGATAATCGAAGGTGAGAGGCGAGCCCGCCACGAAGAAGGCGAGGATGGGAAGGCCGACGATGAGGCCTATGCCGGTCCAGATCGTGTGGAACTGCTTGCCTGTCGCCGCCTGCCGCTGTTTCGCCCACCGGGCCACACCGATGGTGACGATGATGCCGACGAGGAAGGCCGCCGGAATGAGCCAGGCGCCTTCGCCCCAGATCGGTTTCGGAAAGGCGAGACCGCGATTGTTCAAGAAGACGTTGAACGGAAGCGCAAGCGAATCCCGGACCTGGGGAAGGGAGTCGAGCACGCCCTTGTACCAGAAGAAGATGATGAGCAGCACCGGAATGTTGCGGAAGATCTCCACATAGAGGGTGCAGAGCTTGGCGATCAGCCAGTTCTTCGAAAGGCGGCCGATGCCGACGACGAACCCGACGATGGTGGCCGTGATGATGCCGAGAACCGCGACCAGGACCGTATTGATGAAGCCGACGACGATGGCGCGGCCATAGGTGGAGTCGCTGGTATAGGAAATGAGCGACTGGCCGATATCGAAACCGGCGCGCCCTCTCAAGAAACCGTAGCCGGAAGCGGTGCCGGAACGGGCGAGGTTTTCAGCGGTGTTGTCGAAGATCCACCAGCCGAGGACGACGACGATGAGGAGCGTGAGAACCTGGAAAAAAATACCCCGGTATCTGGGGTCGTAAACGTAGGACCTGAGGGTCCGTGCCTCGGAAGGCGCCATTGCAGCGTGATCTGTCATGCTGGCCTTTCCCCGTGACCTTGTTTTTAAGGTCTTCTTCTTTTTATGGGTTTTTGTTTTTATGGGAGATAAGGCGGCTTATGCCGCCTTATCTGGTCTCGGCCGTGCCGATCAGCGGACCGGCGGTGCGTATTGCAGGCCGCCCTTGGACCACAGGGCGTTCAGGCCGCGCTGGATCTTGAGGGGCGTGTTGGCGCCGATATTGCGCTCGAACACTTCGCCGTAATTGCCGACGCCCTTGACGATGTTGTAGGCCCAGTCATTGGTGAGGCCGAGGTCCGTGCCGATCTTGGTGTCGGCTTCGACGCCCAGGAAGCGGCGGATGTCCGGGTTGGTCGAGTTCTTCATCTCGTCGACATTGGCCTGGGTGATGCCGAATTCTTCGGCCTGGACGAGGGCATAGCCCGCCCACGTGACGATGTCGAACCACTGGTCGTCGCCCTGGCGGACGGCCGGGCCGAGCGGCTCCTTGGAGATGATTTCCGGAAGGATGATATGTTCGTCCGGGTTGGAAAGCGACAGGCGCAGCGAATAGAGGCCCGACTGGTCGGTCGTGTAGACGTCGCAGCGGCCGGCCTGGTAGGCGGCGTTCACTTCTTCGAGCTTTTCGAAGACGACCGGGTTGTACTGCAGGTTGTTCGCCTTGAAGTAGTCGGCGAGGTTGAGCTCGGTCGTGGTGCCGGACTGGACGCAGACGGCGGCGCCCGAGAGTTCGAGAGCCGAATTGACGTTGAGGCTCTTCGGAACCATGAAGCCCTGGCCGTCGTAATAGTTGACGTAACGGAAGTTCAGGCCGAGAGCCGTGTCGCGGCTGATCGTCCAGGTCGTGTTGCGGGCGAGCAGGTCGATTTCACCCGACTGCAGCGCCGTGAAGCGGACCTGCGCGGTGGTCGGCGTGTACTTCACCTTGCTCGGATCGCCGAAGATGGCGGCAGCGACCGCGCGGCAATAATCGACGTCGAAGCCGGTCCAGTTGCCACCCGAATCCGGTGCGGCAAAGCCGGCAAGACCCGTGTTGACGCCGCACTGGACGAAACCTTTGGACTTCACGTTGTCCAGAGTGGCAGCCGATGCAGCCGATGCAAACCCCAGAACCGCTGCGCCAATCGCGGCTGACAGAAGCGTCTTTTTCATTTTCCCAACCTTATCTCTTGGTTTTGTGTGATTTGATGACACCGGGCCGCTCCCCTGTTTTCTCTGAATACGGCCGGTCGCCCGCCAACCCTCCCGGTGCGGGTACGTGCTATCTCATTCGCAAAACAACGCAGGGTCAAGTGTCGCGTTTTCGAATTGCGTCAAAAATGAGGTAAATTCCTCGTCACAGCCCGGAAATTCATCAGGCACCTAAAGTTTGGGCAGGTCGTGATCAAAACATCAGCTTTTTCCGCAGGATAGAAGGTCGCCTGATGTCTTTGCCGTAGCGGCGCGCCGCCGGGGTTGACCGGGAGGCATCGGGACGGCAAAACTCCTGTCCACCACTGCCAATGAAAGCTTTCCCCGATATGAAGAAGAAGAACGAATCCCTGTTCGCCGGCGCCGGTCCGAACACGCGCCTTGCCCATATGGGCCATGACCCTTCCGGTTACCACGGCTTCGTCAATCCGCCGGTCGTGCACGCTTCGACGGTGCTGTTCCCCGATTCCGAAACCATGGAGAAGCGGGCCCAGAAATATACCTACGGCACGCGCGCGACGCCGACCACGGAGGCGCTCTGCAATGCCTTCGACGAGCTGGAAGGCTCCGCGGGCACCATTCTCGTTCCGTCCGGGCTTGCGGCGATCACGGTGCCGTTTCTCGCCTATCTTTCGGCCGGCGACCATGCGCTGATCGTCGATTCCGTCTACACGCCGTGCCGCAATTTCTGCAACACGATGCTGACGCGGCTGGGCGTGGAGGTGGACTATTACGATCCGGAGATCGGCGCCGGCATCGAGGCGCTGATCAAGCCGAACACCAGGCTCGTCCATACCGAGGCGCCGGGCTCCAACACCTTCGAGATGCAGGATATAAGGGCGATCGCCGACGTGGCGCACAGGCACGACTGCGTCGTCACCATGGACAATACCTGGGCGACACCGCTCTATTTCCGGCCGCTCGATTTCGGCGTCGACGTGTCGATCCATGCGACGACCAAATATCCGTCCGGTCATTCCGACATCATCATGGGGTCCGTCTCGGCGAACGCCAAGCACTGGCCCCGGCTTGAAGAATCCCGCATCACGCTCGGCATCTGCGGCGCGCCGGACGATTCCTATCTCATCCTGCGCGGCCTGCGCACCATGGGCGTGCGGCTCGAACATCACCAGAAGAGCGCACTCGAGATCGCCAGATGGCTGGAGACCCGCGACGATGTCGCCCGCGTCCTGCATCCGGCGCTGCCGAGCTTCCCAGGCCATGAGATCTGGAAGCGCGACTTCAAGGGCGCGAGCGGCATCTTCTCCTTCGTGCTGAAGGCGGAAGACGGCAAGGCAAGGGCGAAGGCGCACGCCTTCCTGGATGCGCTGTCCTTCTTCGGCCTCGGTTATTCCTGGGGCGGCTATGAAAGCCTCGCGGTGAACGTCAACCTGTCGGACCGCACAATCCGCAAGGCGCCGCCGGAAGGGCCGGTCATCCGCCTGCAGATCGGCCTCGAAGACGCTGCCGATCTCAGGAAGGACCTGGAAGCCGGCTTCGCGGCCGCGGCCGAGGCGTGATCGAAGCGCGCGATCACTCGGGCCTGAAGCCGTAGAGCCAGTCAAGGTCCGCCGCCAGCGATTGCGGCGGACGCAGTGACAGCACGATATCGCGCCCGAACCTGAGCGGGCCGCGGGCGTGATAGGCGAAGCGGTTGAAGAGGCCCCGGGCGCGGACCCTGGCGATCCGCCCCGTCCGTTCGCTTTCGAAGGCGGAAAGCGCCTGGGCGAGGGGCAGGGAACCTGCGACGCGGTTGGCGAGCATGAAGGCGTCTTCGATCGCCATCGACGCGCCCTGGGCCGCGAACGGCATCATCGCATGCGCCGCATCGCCGATCAGCACCCGGTCCCGGCCGTTGTGCCAGCGGCCTGTGCTCACCTCGTAGAGCGGCCAGAAGGTCGGCCGCTCGGCCTTTGCCAGCAGATCGGCGATGCGCCGGTCCCAGCGATGGAACTGGGAAAGCAGCATGGCCCGCTGCGCCTCGCTGGCCTCGGCGTCCCACGTTTCGCCCGGGCTGATGCCGGAGGCGATCGCCACGATGTTGAAGCCGCCGACCTCTTTCAGGGGATAGGCGACCACATGGGTGGAGGGGCCGAGAAAGGCCGTCACCTGGTTGGCGGCGAGCCAGGACGGAGCAGCGCTCTGGTCGATCGTGAAGCGCCATGCGACGTTGCGCGAAAAGTCCGGCTTCGGACTGTGCGGTATGCTGGCGCGCAGACTGGACCAGACGCCGTCGGCGCCGACGATCAGCGGATAGGTCTTGCCGGTGATCCGGGGGAGGCTGCCCTGAGCGTCCTCCCGGACCGGCGTGTCGAGATGCAGTGTGCAGAGAGGGTCTTGCTCGACCGCCGAAAGCAGCGCCTTCTGCAGCGTCGCGCGGTGCAGAACGCCGTAAGGCGCGCGCCAGCGCTCGCGGGCAAAGCGGCCGGCCGGGACATGGGCAAGCGGCCTCAGCGACATGCCGGAGACGAGCGCGATACGTTCGGGCTCCGTCCAGACGGCTTCGAGCCGGCCGAGGACGCCGAGCGTGGAAAGCACGCGCGAGGCATTCGGCGAGACCTGCAGGCCGGCGCCGACTTCGACCAGGGCGTCCGCTTCCTCGAAAATGTCGCAGGCGATCCCGTGCCGGGCGAAGGAGAGCGCAGCCGTCAGCCCCGCCATGCCGGCGCCGATGATCGCTACTCTTTCGATAGGCATCTTATTGGCCGTTCGGGGGAAATCGTCACGCGGCCTTGACGTGGAAGACGCAGCCCGGCGGATCGGTCTGCTCGGGCTTCAGCGACGGATTGTAGCGGTAGAGCGTCGAGCAATAGGAACAGACCTTTTCCACGTCGTCGCCGAGGTCGATGAAGATATGCGGATGGTCGAACGGCACGGATGCGCCGGTGCACATGAATTCCCTCACGCCGATCTGGATCACCGGATATCCGCCGTCGTTCTGGAAATGAGGAATGCTGTGCCCGGCCATGATGGTCTCCATGCTTCTGATTTGCGGCGGACATTATCGTCCCTCTCCCTGATTGTGTAGTGGGAAAACCGTCGCAGGCCGGCCGATTTCGTGTTCCCTGCGGGTTCAAACGGAACAGCGGATCGCCTATGGTCCGCCGAAAGATGCCCGCAGGACGACCCCACAGGACGATCGATGAACCTTAATGCCCCCACCTTTTCGTCTTTTTCCCACGACGGCCTGAACCTTGCCTATTTCGACGAAGGCGATCCGGCCGGCGATCCGGTGCTGCTTATCCACGGCTTCGCATCGAGCGCGCTCGTCAACTGGGTGCATCCCGGCTGGCTGAAGACCCTGGGCGATGCCGGTTACCGGGTGATCGCCATGGACAATCGCGGCCATGGCGCGAGCGACAAGCCGCTCGATCCGGAAGCTTACAGGCCCTGGGTGATGGCGGAGGACGCGA
Organism: Xaviernesmea oryzae; assembly: GCF_900177415.1. Lineage (GTDB taxonomy): Bacteria > Pseudomonadota > Alphaproteobacteria > Rhizobiales > Rhizobiaceae > Neorhizobium > Neorhizobium oryzae_A. Next base: position 145,161 of record NZ_FXAF01000011.1, read on the forward strand.
TCGCTCTTCTCGATCATCTGAGGATACCGGAAGCGCATCTCTTCGGTTATTCCATGGGCGCCCGCATCTCGGTTTTCGCCGCTCTCGCCCATCCCGATCGGGTGCGCTCGCTGGTGCTGGGCGGCTTGGGCATCGGCATGACCGACGGGGTAGGGGATTGGGACCCGATCGCCGACGCCTTGCTCGCCCCTTCGCTCGACGATGTCAGCCATGCCCGCGGGCGCATGTTCCGGGCCTTCGCGGATCAGACGAAGAGCGACAAGCCGGCGCTTGCCGCCTGTATCCGCGGCTCCCGAGACCTCGTCTCCCGGGCGGACATGGGCCGCATCGATGCGCCGACGCTGATCGGGGTCGGAACGAAGGACGACATAGCGGGCTCGCCGCAGGAGCTCGCCGCCCTTATGCCGCATGCGGTCGCTCTCGACATTCCGGGCCGGGACCATATGCTGGCCGTCGGCGACAGGGTCTTTAAGAAAGCGGTTCTCGATTTCTACGGGGAACTGGCGGCAAGGCCGTAAGTTTCTTCATCTTAACGATCAACGGAATGCGATTTTGCAACCGTTGGCCTTGTCGTAAACTTATTCTATATATCCTGCCGTACGGCAAAAGGAGACGGCTATGGCCGCAAGAACTGAAATCCGCCAGGAGCCCGTGGCAACGGTCGATCCCATCTGGGACACGCTGCGCCAGGAAGCCCGCGCGGCAGCCGAGCAGGATCCGCTGCTCGCCGCATTCCTTTATTCCACGGTGCTGAACCATCGTTCGCTCGAGGAATGCGTCGTGCATCGTATCTGCGAGCGCCTCGACCATGCGGATTTGCAGGCAGTGCTTCTGCGCCAGACTTTTATGGAAATGCTGGCTGACTGGCCGGAATGGGGCGCGGTCCTGCGCGTCGACATCCAGGCCGTCTACGATCGCGATCCCGCCTGCCTGCGGTTCCTGGAGCCGGTGCTCTATTTCAAGGGGTTCCACGCGATCCAGACGCATCGCCTGGCGCATTGGCTCCTGAACCGGGGCCGCCGCGATCTCGCGCTCTATCTGCAGAGCCGCTCGTCCAGCGTCTTCCAGACGGACATCAACCCGGCCGCCCGCATCGGCAAGGGCATTTTCCTGGATCACGCCACCGGTCTCGTGGTCGGCGAGACGGCGGTCATCGGCGACAACGTCTCGATCCTGCACGGGGTCACGCTCGGCGGTACCGGCAAGGAGGGAGCCGACCGTCACCCGAAGATCGGCAACGGCGTGCTGATCGGCGCGGGCGCCAAGATCCTCGGCAATATCGAAGTCGGCTCCTGCTCGCGCGTGGCCGCAGGCTCCGTGGTGCTGAAGCCGGTTCCGCCCAAATCGACCGTCGCCGGCGTGCCGGCCAAGGTAGTGGGGAGCGCCGGGTGTTCGGAACCCGCACGCCTGATGGACCAGCTTCTGAACGCCGAGGATTGAACTCGCCGCCTGCTTTTCGGTGGAGGTAAAGAGCGGCGGGCGGTGTCTGGCGGCTTTACTTTCGCCTTTGTCCCGTGCCAAAAGCGCCGCAACTCGGAACCGCTGACGGAGAGAATTGTGAAACCGGACGAAATCAAGAAGCTCGACGCCTATTTCAAACGCCTGCTCAACCCGCAGGTCGTCGTCAAGGCGCGTCCGCGCAAGGACGACTCCGCGGAAGTTTATCTGGGCGACGAGTTCCTCGGCGTCATCTACGTCGATGACGAGGACGGCGACCGCTCCTACAACTTCTCCATGGCGATCCTGGACGTCGATCTTTGATCGATCGCCTGGACGTCGATCTCTGATCGGCCGATCCGGAAAAATTCCAAGCGGGCCTTTTCGGCCCGCTTTTCGGTTGCAGTCTCCGCGCGACAAAAAACAGGCGCCGATTTCCGCTTTGGTTGTGGCCGCCTGAGATATCTCTGCAAAATCAGGAAGCTCATTCCATCTATGCATCTGCATATGTGGAACCACAACTGATGGTGGTTTTGCGGCGCACAAATCAGCCTTGACTTTTGCCGGATGCCCCCGTTCTATCAGTGCATCCGAATAGAACAGGGGACCGCGCTATGTTCAATTTCGATGATGCCAGCAAGAAGAGCAAGGAAGCGATGGACGGAATGCTGAAGAGCTATTCCGAGGTTGCCAAGGGTTTCCAGGCGATCGCCACGGAAACCGGCGATTACTCGAAGAAGTCCTTCCAGGAGATGACCTCCTTCATGGAGGCGCTGGCGGCGACGCGCAGCGTCGAGGCCGCCTACGAGCTGCAGACCAGTTACATCAAGTCCGCCTATGAAGGCTTCGTAGCCGAGGCGATGAAGATGAGCGACATGTATGCCGATCTCGCCAGGTCGGTCTACAAGCCCTACGAGGTGCCGGTTGCCAAGTCGACAGCCGTGGCGACCGCAAACGCCGCGTAACGGCGCGAGCGGGTTCTTCGAACGGCGCCTTCATCACAGAAGGCCGGCGGCGCTCGGTGCTGCCGGCCTTTTTGATTCCGGCCGGTGCGGAAAACTCCGATTTTCCGCAGGTTCGGTCGTCTCTCTAGCGGAATAGTGATTGCGCGGGCCGAAAGGGGGCTTAAAATCCGCCTCCAATGAACTAAGTTAGGAAGACTGAAGTCCGGCCGATCGGCCATTCGGTGTACGGTCGTCGGACGACTGGGGAATGAATGAAGATGATCGCACTGCCGATCTTGATGCAACGCGAAAAGAGTGGCGACGGAGACAACGCGGGCCGCGGAACCTCGGTCATCACCCGAACGAAACCGAAGACCAAACGGCCCAATCTCTATCGCGTACTCCTGTTGAATGACGACTATACCCCGATGGAATTCGTCATCCACATTCTGGAGCGTTTCTTCCAGAAGGACCGGGAGGCCGCGACGCGCATCATGCTCCACGTGCACAACCATGGCGTGGGGGAGTGCGGAATATATACCTACGAGGTAGCGGAAACCAAGGTGTCCCAGGTCATGGACTTCGCCCGGCAGCACCAGCATCCGCTGCAATGTGTTATGGAAAAGAAGTGAGGAACCCGACGTGCCAACATTTTCGCCTAGTCTTGAAAAGGCGCTGCATCAGGCACTGACCTTCGCGAACGAGCGGCATCACGAATATGCCACGCTCGAACACCTGCTTCTGGCGTTGATCGACGACGCCGATGCGGCGGCGGTCATGGGCGCTTGTAACGTCAATTTGGAATCTCTGCGCAAGACCGTCACGGATTATGTCGACAACGAGCTTGCCAACCTGATCACCGGTTACGACGAGGATTCAAAGCCGACCTCCGGCTTCCAGCGCGTCATCCAGCGCGCGGTCATCCACGTCCAGTCCTCGGGCCGCGAGGAAGTCACCGGCGCCAACGTTCTCGTCGCGATCTTCGCGGAACGGGAAAGCCATGCGGCCTTCTTCCTGCAGGAGCAGGAAATGACCCGCTACGATGCGGTCAACTACATTTCTCACGGCATCGGCAAGCGTCCGGGTTCCTCCCAGACCCGCACGCCGCGCGGCGCCGAAGAGGCGGATTCCGACGCCAAGCCCTCGTCCCGCGATCAGGAGGAAGGGTCGGCCAAGAAGCCGCAGGACGCGCTGAAAGCCTATTGCGTCAACCTGAACGAAAAGGCCCGCGAAGGCCGCATCGACCCGCTGATCGGCCGCAACGCCGAGGTCAACCGGACGATCCAGGTCCTGTGCCGCCGCTCCAAGAACAACCCGCTCTATGTGGGTGATCCCGGCGTCGGCAAGACGGCGATCGCCGAGGGGCTCGCCAAGCGGATCATCGAAGGCAAGGTGCCGGAGGCTCTCGCCGACGCCACCATCTTCTCGCTCGACATGGGCACGCTGCTGGCCGGCACCCGTTATCGGGGCGATTTCGAGGAGCGCCTGAAGCAGGTCGTCAAGGAACTGGAGGAATATCCGGGTGCGGTTCTCTTCATAGACGAGATCCACACGGTGATCGGCGCCGGCGCCACCTCCGGCGGCGCGATGGATGCCTCGAACCTCCTGAAGCCGGCGCTCTCCTCGGGCGCGATCCGCTGCATCGGTTCGACCACCTACAAGGAATACCGCCAGTTCTTCGAAAAGGACCGGGCGCTCGTCCGCCGCTTCCAGAAGATCGACGTCAACGAGCCGTCGATCGACGATGCGATCGAGATCATGAAGGGCCTGAAGCCCTATTTCGAAGAGTACCACAAGCTGCGTTACACCAACGAGGCGATCAAGTCGGCTGTCGAGCTCTCGGCCCGCTACATCTCCGACCGCAAGCTGCCGGACAAGGCGATCGACGTGATCGACGAGACCGGTGCGGCGCAGATGCTGCTGCCGGCCTCCAAGCGCCGCAAGCTGATCACCGAGAAGGAGATCGAGGCGACGATCGCCACCATGGCCCGCATCCCTCCGAAGACCGTTTCCAAGGACGACGAGATGATTCTCGCCAACCTGGAAAAGGAACTGCGTTCGGTGGTCTACGGCCAGGACAAGGCGATCGATGCCCTGGCAACCTCGATCAAGCTCGCCCGCGCGGGCCTGCGCGAGCCGAACAAGCCGATCGGCGCTTACGTCTTTTCCGGCCCGACCGGCGTCGGCAAGACGGAAGTCGCCAAGCAGCTTGCCTCCTCGCTCGGCGTCGAGCTGCTGCGGTTCGACATGTCGGAATATATGGAGCGCCACACGGTCTCCAGGCTGCTCGGCGCACCTCCCGGCTATGTCGGCTTCGATCAGGGCGGTCTCCTGACCGACAGCGTCGACCAGCATCCGCACAGCGTGGTCCTGCTCGATGAGATCGAGAAGGCGCATCCGGATATCTACAATATCCTGCTGCAGGTCATGGACCACGGTTCGCTGACCGACCACAACGGCAAGAAGATCGACTTCCGCAACGTCATCCTGATCATGACGACCAATGCGGGCGCTTCGGAAATGGCCAAGGCCGCCATCGGCTTCGGTTCGTCCAAGCGTACCGGCGAGGACGAGGAGGCGCTGAACCGCCTGTTCACGCCGGAATTCCGCAACCGCCTCGATGCGGTGATCCCGTTCGCGCCTCTGCCGACGGAAGTCATCCATCAGGTCGTGCAGAAATTCGTCATGCAGCTCGAGACGCAGCTCTCGGAACGCAACGTCACCTTCGACCTGCACGAGGATGCCGTCGCCTGGCTGGCCGACAAGGGTTACGACGAGAGAATGGGCGCCCGCCCGCTCTCCCGCGTCATCCAGGAGCATATCAAGAAGCCGCTGGCGAACGAGATCCTCTTCGGAAAGCTTCGCAAGGGCGGCGTGGTGCGCGTCACCGTCGGCAAGGACGAGGACGGCAAGGACAAGCTGATCCTCGATGCCATCCCCGAGGCGACACCTGTGAAGCCGAAGCCGGAGGCCGAGGTGGAAGAGGCTGCCGAGGAGGCCGTGGCCAAGACATCGAAGCCGAAGGCGTCGAGGAAGTCCTCGCCGAAGGACAAGGACAACGGTCCCGCGCGCTCCCGCGCCATGGTCGATGCGGACGTGATCGCCTCGGACGAGGCGCCTAGGACCGCGCCCCGCAAGGGCACGACCGTGCCGCGCGTACCGAAGAGCAAGTAGGGCTGTTCCAAAAAGCCGTTGCGATGCCGGGCTCGTCCCGGCATCGTCGTTTTTAGAGCGTTTCCTTGTTGGATTGAAGCATTCTGTAGGCTCAAACGGAGTCGGATGGTCGACCGGCTGGCGCAGGTCGTAGTCCAGCCCTACGGCCGAGCCAGCCGGTCGATCAGGCGGCCCGGTTCAGCCAACCCGCAGGGCCGGGCATCTTTCCGCCGGGATCAAAGGCGATCGGCTCGGACGTACCAACGGGTATGCCCTTCGCCGATCGCCCTTGCCCCAACGAAAACCTGCTCCGGCAGAATGCTTCAATCCAACAAGGAAACGCTCTAAAGTATGATTCCCGCCGACGACCCGCCGAATGACCCATGTCTCCAGACAGTGACGACCGCAGCGCCTTATCCTGGTTCTTCACCGGCATGCGGGGCCTCGTTTCGCTGCCGGCCCTTATCCTGCTGACGTCAATCGTCGGTTTCAGCGCCTTCGCGCTGGAATCCGGGCTGACGCGGGCCGAAGCCGTTTTCATGTCGCTGGCGATCTGGGCGCTGCCGGCTCAGGTCATCCTGATCGGCAGCATGGCGAGCGGCGCCAATATTGCCGCCTGTTTTCTGGCGGTTACGCTTTCCTCGATCCGCATGACGCCGATGGTGGCCTCGATCATCCCGGAAATGCGGACGAAGCGGACACCGATCTGGGCTTTGCTCATCCTGTCGCATTTCATCGCGATTACCTCCTGGGTCTTTGCCATCACCACGATGCGCAACGTGCCGCGCCAGCATCGGGCAATCTATTTCGCCGGGTTCGGGGTGACGCTGACGCTCACCGGCACGCTGGTGGTGGCAGTCTTCTACGGCATCGCGTCGAGTTTTCCGCCGGTCGTCGCGGGCGTCCTCTTCTTCCTGACGCCCGTTTATTTCATCGCGTCGATCTGGGCGAGCGCGCGTCAGCCGGTGGTGAAGCTCGCCTTCGTCATGGGTGTCGCGCTCGGCCCGCTCCTGGCGCTGGTCACGCCGGAATTCGACGTGCTTTACGCCGGCATCGGCGGCGGCACGATCGCCTATCTGATCGATCGGTCGCGGCGGAGGAAAAAGCGCATGGTCAAGGGAGCCGCACGATGATTGCGGAATATTGGACCTTCATCGTGATTGCCGTCGCCGGCTTCCTGGCCACCGATATCTGGCGCTGGCTGGGCGTGGTGGCGGGCAACCGGCTGAACGAGGAGTCCGAGGCGCTCTACTGGGTGAGGGCGGTGGCGACCGCGCTCGTCATGGCGGTCACCGCGAAGCTGATCGTTTTCCCGAACGGCACGCTGGCCGACACGCCGCTCTGGCTGCGGCTGGGTGCTGCCGGCATCGGCTTCGCCGTTTTCCTGGCGACCGGCCGCAAGGTTGCGGTCGGTGTCGCCGTCCCGATGGCCATCCTCGTGGCCGGCCTCTGGTGGATTGGCTTTTAATTCCCCAGCACCCCGATCAGCTTTTCGGCATGGGCGGCGAGTACGTTGTTGTCTTCCATCTGGCCGGAATGGGGTTTCAGCGCCAGGCCCTCATAGCGCGGGATGACGTGGAAATGCAGGTGATAGACGGTCTGGCCGGACGCCGGTTCGTTGAACTGGATGACCGTGACGCCGTCGGCCTCGAAGGCTTCCTTGGCGGCCTTGGCGAGTTTCTGCACCACCGGGATGAGCTTGGAGAGCACCGCCGGATCGGCGTCGAGGATGTTGCGCGACGGCACTTTCGGGATCACCAGCAGGTGGCCCGGCGACTGCGGCATGACATCCATGAAGGCCAGCGTATCGGCATCCTCGTAGACCCGGTGGCAGGGGATCTCGCCGCGCAGGATTTTTCCGAAAATATTGTTGGGGTCGTAGGCCTGGCCGCTCATGGATATGTCCTCTCCTAGGATATTCTCGATCAGTCTTCCTGCTGGCGCTCGCCCTTGCGGAAAGGGCTGTGCTCGGAAAGATACTCGTTCATATATTCGACTTCCTGCCGCTCGCGTTCCAGATAATCGGCGACCGCGCGACGAAGCCCCGGATGGGCGATATAGTGCATGGAATGCGTTGTGACAGGCAGGTAGCCGCGCGCCAGCTTGTGTTCTCCCTGCGCGCCCGCCTCGACCCGCTTCAGGCCCTTTGCCAGCGCGAAATCGATCGCCTGGTGGTAGCAGACCTCGAAATGCAGGAAGGGGTGATCCTCGATGCAGCCCCAGTGCCGGCCGAAGAGCGCATCCCCGCCGATGAAGTTGATCGCGCCGGCGATGTATTTGCCGTCGCGCTTCGCCATGACGAGCAGGATATCCTCGGGCATCCGCTCGCCGATCAGCGAATAGAATGTCCGGGTGAGATAGGGGCGGCCCCATTTGCGGCTGCCGGTGTCCATGTAGAATTCGAAGAACTGGTCCCAGATATTCTCGGTCAGATCGCTGCCCGTGAGCCAGTCGATGGTGATGTCGTGCTCGACTGCCGTGCGCCGCTCCTTCTTCAGCGCCTTGCGCTTGCGCGAGGCGAGCGTTTCGAGGAAGGCGTCGTGGTTCGCATAGCCCTCGTTGATGAAATGGAACTGCTTGTCGGTGCGATGCAGGTAATCGGCCTCTTCGAAGGCCGCGAGCTGATCCTCGGCGACGAAGGTCACATGCGCGGAGGAAACGCCGAGCTGGCGTGTCACCTCCTGGAGACCTGCGGCAAGCGTCAGCTCGGTCGCCTCCTTGTCATAGCCTGAGGAGACGAGCAGGCGAGGCCCGGTTGCCGGCGTGAAGGGCACGGAGCACTGCAGCTTCGGATAGTAGCGTCCGCCGGCGCGCTCGAAAGCGTCCGCCCAGCCGTGGTCGAACACATATTCGCCCTGGCTGTGGCTCTTCAGATAACCCGGGACGGCGCCGATCAGTGCGCCCCGGTCGTCTTCGAGAAGCAGATGGTGCCCCAGCCAGCCGGTTTTCGCGGTCGCCGAGCCGGACTCCTCCAGCGCCGAGAGGAAGGCATGCGAGAGGAAGGGATTGTAGGGGACCTCTACGGACGACGAGGCCTTTGAGGTGCCCGAAAGACGCGACCAGCTTGTCTGGCTGATCGCGCAGAAGGACTTTTCGATGCGGATCGTAAGATTGCCGGTCATACTCTGCTTTACTGGGAGGAGGAGGGAGCCTCCCGTGGGTCGAAACCTTCGAAGGTCATCTGGTCTGCATATTTATAGGTATGTTCGCGCCCGTTTGCATCCCTCACGGTCCAGGTAATGACCGGAATTCCGGCTGCTCTCTGAGCCGTGATGAAGCTGTTCGGCAGATGGGGGTAGTGGTAGGAAATGAAATCGAGGCCAAGTTGCATGGCTTCGTCGTGGGCGAAGAACTCCTCCGGCTTGTCGCCCATGGCGGTCAGGCCCAGAGGATAGGGGGAACCGGCCTTTTTCAGGTCGCGCAGGATATGGTGGTCGAAGCTCATCAGCGCCACCTTGCCCTGGTAGCCTTCGAGGGTTTCGAGCACCGTTTCGGCAAAGCCGTCGTCCTCGCCTTCGCCTGTCCGCCCCTTGAGCTCGATGACGAGCGGCACCCTGCCGGCGACGAGGCCGAGCATCTGCTTCAGCGTCGGCACCTTGTCCTTTGTGCCGCCGACGGCGAGCAGGCCGAGCTCGGCGGAGGTCTTTTCCCGGATGTCGCCCTTGATGCCGCAAAGCCTTTCGAGGTCGTCGTCGTGAAAGATCACCGGAACGCTGTCGGCGGCGAGCTGCACGTCGCATTCGATCGCAAAGCCCGCTTCCGCCGCGCGGGCGAAAGCCGAAAGCGTGTTCTCCCAGACCTGATGGTTCATGTCGTGATAGCCGCGGTGTGCGACCGGGAGATCCTTGATCCAGGATGCGGAGGTCATGCGTCGATCTCGATGATGGCGTCGACTTCGACGGCGGCGTTGAGCGGAAGGGAGGCCATGCCGACGGCGGCGCGGGCATGCTTGCCGGCATCGCCGAGCACATTGGCGATGAGGTTGGAGGCGCCGTTCATCACCAGGTGCTGTTCGGTGAAATCGGGCGTGGACGCGATGAAGCCGTTGAGCTTCAGGATGCGGCGGATCCTGCCGAGATCGCCGCCGAGCGCGGCCTTCGCCTGGGCGAGAATGTTGATGGCGCAGAGTTCGGCGGCACGCTGTGCGGTGGGTACGTCCACATCCCGGCCGACGAGGCCGGTCACCGCGACCTTGCCGTCTTCGATCGGAAGCTGGCCGGAAAGATAGAGCGTCGTGCCGCTGATCGTGTACGGCACGTAATTGGCGGCAGGCGCTGCGGCGACGGGGAGGACGATCCCCAGTTCCTTCAGGCGGCCATCGATGGCTTCGGTCATTTTCGACTCCCGTTTTGTTGTAAATTCTTCAAAAATCCTGCATCAAGGCCTTAGCTTGGTCAGATGGCGTTCTTATAACACCGCCTACTGAGTCCAACAGGAGAATGTGAATGTTGCGCATGAGTCTCGGGGTGATCCTTGCCGGTAGCGCGAGCCTCATGGCCGCCACCTGCGCCAGCGCGAACACCGACAGCGCCGCTCGGGCCCTCGTGCCGCATCGCGCCATTTACGACCTGAAGCTCAAGGATGCGTCCGAACGTTCCGGCATCGAGGGCATGTTCGGCCGCATGGTCTACGAGTTCACGGGATCGGCCTGTACCGGGTTTTCGACGAATTTCCGTCTGGTCACCAAGATCGATACCGGCGAGGAGACGCGGCTCAGCGATCAGCAGACCACGACTTTCGAAGACATGTCCGCCCGCCAGTTCCATTTCGAGACGAAGTCCTTCACCGACGAGCAGCTCGACAGGCAGGTGAGCGGCGATGCGAGCAAGGCGGAGAGCGGCGTCAAGGTGGAGATCACCCAGCCGGACGGCCGCGAGATCGACCTGCCGGCCAGCGAATTCCCGACCGGCCATATGCTGGACGTGATCAACAACGCCAAGGAAGGCAAGCATTTCTTCGAGGCGCGCGTCTTCGACGGCTCCGAGAACGGCGACCAGGCGCTGCTGACGACGACTGTCATCGGCAAGCAGCAGGAACCGCAGAAGGACGATGCGGATGCCGACAAGGCCGGCGAGTTTTCCAGGACGCCCTTCTGGCCGGTGACGATCGCCTATTTCAACGAGGCCGCGCAGGGCGATCCCATGCCGGTCTACAACATGTCCTTCAAGCTCTACGAGAACGGCATCACCCGCGACCTGACCATGGATTACGGGGATTTCACGTTGACGGGCACCCTCTCGAAACTCGAAATGCTCGCCAAGCCGGACGACTGTTCCAACACGAAATAGCCTTTGGGGCCGGTTTGTAACCCTTGACAATTTAGCGGAATTTTTCGCCTTTGTTCTGTCTCCAGACATTCGAGGAGACGGGACGTGCTTCATTTTCCCTATATTGGCTCCGGCCCTTATTGCTATGCGAATTCATTCGCGATGATGCTTGGGAAGTCCGCGCCCTCCGTCACCGTCATCGAGTTTGCGACCGGCAGCCCGTTCGGTATGCAGTTGATCAGAGGCGCGCTGCCTTTCTTCGGTCCCTATGGCTGGAATCCGGAAAAGGGCTTCGATGATGCCTTGCGATCGCTTGGTTGGTCCTCCGCGGTCAGCAAAGGCGGTTCCGCCGAGGATGCACTTCACCGTCTGCAGGCGGCGCTGGAGGAGGGACCCGTCTGGATCGGGCCGGTTGAGATGGGGCATTTGCGCCATCAGCCCGGTATGAGCGGGCCGATCGGTGCCGACCACTATGTCGTGGCGTTGGAGATGGCCGAGGGCAGGGTGCTGCTGCATGATCCGCATGGCCATCCTTATGTATCATTGCCGGTGGTCGATTTCATGGAGGCCTGGAGCGCGAAGACCCTCGACTACGGCCAACCCTATACCATGCGCACCGGCTTCGAGCAGTTGAGAGAGGTTTCTGAAGAGGAGGTCATTGCAGCGTCGATTCCGGTCGCGATTCACTGGCTTTCCATGGATGACGATCCCGATGTGCCGGAAGCCACCCTTGGAAACGGCGCAGCGGCGGAAAAACTGGCGGGGCTGCTCGAAGCGGGATGCAGTGACGATTTGCGCGGTCATCTGATGCATTTCGCGATCCGTGTCGGCGTCCGGCGGCTGGCTGACGGGGCGACTTGCCTGAGACGGATCGGTTTCGCCGAGGCGGCGGCGGTCATGGCAGAGCAGGCGCGGATCGTCGGATCGCTTCAATACCCTGTTGCTGTCGGGGATAACGCGATCGCAGCAGCTCTGTTGCGCCGGCTCGCGCCGACCTATGATCGATTGCTTTCGGCATTTAGAGCGTTTCCTTGTTAGATTGAAGCATTCTGCCGGAGCAGGTTTTCGTTGGGGCAAGGGCGATCGGCGAAGGGCATACCCCTTGGTACGTCCGAGCCGATCGCCTTTGATCCCGGCGGAAAGATGCCCGGCCCTGCGGGTTGGCTGAAACGGGCCGCCTGATCGACCGGCTGGCTCGGCCGTAGGGCGGGGCTACGACCTGCGCCAGCCGGTCGACCATCCGACTCCGTTTGAGCCAACAGAATGCTTCAATCTAACAAGAAAACGCTCTAAGGACCGGAAACTGACCTTTCCTCCCTTCGCGGCCGCGGCAGATCGCTCTTTTTCGCGGTTGCCCTTGCTTTTGCGTCCGATCGAATGTATGGGCAGCCGCATTCCACACGTAAGGCATGGGATCGTCCGGGAGAAATCCGGGCTGTTCCGCCGGTGGCATTCCTCGAAGAGGATTGCTGTTCGCCTTGCGGAGGTTCAACCGGAAAAGGAGAAAAAGGCATGGCATTGCCTGATTTCAGCATGCGCCAGCTTCTGGAAGCTGGTGTTCACTTCGGCCACCAGACCCATCGCTGGAACCCGAAGATGAAGCCGTATATCTTCGGCGACCGCAACAACATCCACATCATCGACCTCGCGCAGACCGTTCCGATGCTGTCGCGCGCCCTGCAGGTCGTGTCCGACACCGTCTCGCGCGGCGGCCGCGTTCTCTTCGTCGGCACCAAGCGCCAGGCTTCGGAACTCATCGCTGATTCCGCCAAGCGTTCGGCCCAGTATTACGTCAACTCCCGCTGGCTCGGCGGCATGATGACGAACTGGAAGACGATCTCGAACTCGATCCAGCGTCTGCGCAAGCTCGACGAGATCCTTGCCTCGGAAGCTTCGGGCTATTCGAAGAAGGAACGCCTGAACCTCGAGCGCGAGCGCGAGAAGCTGGAAAAGGCTCTCGGCGGTATCCGCGACATGGGTGGCGTGCCGGACCTGATGTTCATCATCGACACCAACAAGGAAAAGATCGCCATCGATGAAGCCAAGCGCCTGGGCATCCCGGTCGTGGCCATCATCGACTCGAACTGCGATCCGGACCTGATCGATTATCCGATCCCGGGCAATGACGACGCATCGCGCGCCATCGCTCTTTATTGCGATCTGATCGCCCGCGCCGCCATCGACGGCATCGCCCGCCAGCAGGGCGCTTCCGGCCGCGACATCGGCGCGTCCGCCGAAGCTCCGATCGAGCCGGCGCTCGAAGGCGAAGCAGAAGCCTAAGGTGCGGTTGGAGCGGCTTGCCGCTCCTCTTTGCCGAAAATCCGATCGAGGCCAGAGATACCGCTATCCCTGGCCTTGGTCGTTTAAGGCGATCGGGCCGGAGGTCGAGGCGGTCGCTTCGGTGATGTCTTCATCACGCTGTCATACTTCCGGGTACATTCGTCCCCAAACTTCCGAGTCCGCCGATGTTTTTTCCGGCGGCACGCAACTGAACCGACAAGAGGCACGAAAATGGCTGAAATCACCGCTGCAATGGTGAAGGAACTGCGCGAAAAGACCGGCGCAGGCATGATGGACTGCAAGAAGGCGCTTGCTGAAACCAATGGCGACATGGAAGCGGCGATCGACTGGCTGCGCGCCAAGGGCATTGCCAAGGCCGACAAGAAGTCCGGCCGCACCGCCGCCGAAGGCCTGATCGGTATCGCCAGCGCCGGCACCAAGGCCGTTGCCGTCGAAATCAATTCCGAAACCGACTTCGTCGCCCGCAACGATGCCTTCCAGGGCCTCGTCCGTGGCGTGGCCGAGGTCGCCCTTTCGACCGACGGTTCCGTCGATGCGATCGGCGCCGCCACCTATCCGGCGTCCGGCAAGTCCGTGACCGACACGATCAAGGACGCGGTCGCGACGATCGGCGAGAACATGAACCTGCGCCGCGCAGCCCTTCTCTCGGTCGAGGACGGCGTCGTTGCGACCTACATCCACAATGCGGTTGCCGACAGCCTCGGCAAGCTCGGCGTTCTCGTCGCGCTGAAGTCGACTGGCAACAAGGACGCGCTCGCCGCGATCGGCAAGCAGGTCGCCATGCATATCGCCGCGACCGCCCCGCTCGCGATCCGTGCCGAAGAGGTCGACGCAGCCGTTGCCGAGCGTGAGCGCAACGTCTTCATCGAACAGTCCCGCGCCTCCGGCAAGCCGGACGCCATCATCGAGAAGATGGTCGAAGGCCGCATGCGCAAGTTCTTCGAGGAAGTCGCACTTCTCTCGCAGGCTTTCGTCATCAATCCCGACCTGACCGTCGGTGCTGCCATCAAGGCCGCCGAAAAGGAAGTCGGCGCGCCGATCGAAGTGACCGGCATGGCGCGTCTTCTCCTCGGCGAAGGCATCGAGAAGGAAGAGACGGATTTCGCGGCGGAAGTCGCGGCTGCCGTCAAGGGCTGATACGGCTTATTAGCAAAAGCCTACAAAACCGAAGGGCACCGGGTGACAAGCCGGTGCCCTTCGTGTATCCGCAAGCCGTTTGACTTGTCCGTTGGCAGTTTTGATTTCAAGGAGCCCTCATGTCGCCTCAGCCCCTCTACAAGCGTGTCTTGCTCAAGGCCTCCGGCGAAGCCCTGATGGGCAGCCAGGGTTTCGGCATCGACGTTGCCGTGGCCGACCGGATCGCCTCCGATATCGCGGAGGCGCGCGCCATGGGCGTCGAAGTGGGCGTGGTCGTGGGCGGCGGCAATATCTTCCGCGGCGTGGCGGTCGCGTCGAAGGGCGGCGACCGGGTGACCGGCGACCACATGGGCATGCTCGGCACGGTGATCAACGCGCTGGCGCTCGCCACCTCGCTGCGCAAGCTGAATGTCGATACGGTGGTGCTTTCGGCGATCTCGATGCCGGAAATCTGCGAAAGCTTCACGCAGCTTCGCACGCTGCATCACCTCGGACAGGGCAGGGTGGTGATCTTCGCCGGCGGCACGGGCAACCCGTTCTTCACGACCGATTCGGCTGCGGCTCTGCGCGCCGCCGAGATCGGCGCCGAGGCGATCTTCAAGGGCACGCAGGTCGACGGCATCTATTCGGCCGACCCGAAGAAGGATCCGGCGGCGACCCGTTTCGAGACGCTGACCCACGGCGAAGTGCTGGAAAAGGGCCTGGCGGTGATGGATGTGGCGGCGGTCGCGCTCGCCCGCGAGAATGCGATCCCGATCATCGTGTTCTCGATCCACGAAAAGGGCGGCTTCGCGCAAATCTTGACCGGCGGCGGTCGCAAGACCATCGTAGCCGACAATTGACGGGCGCCCTTCGGCAGCCCGGATAACGATAAGGGAGTATATGGAGATGAGTGGAGCTATCGATCTCAACGACCTCAAGCGCCGTATGGACGGCGCCATCAACGCTTTCAAGAGCGATATCGCATCGCTGCGCACCGGCCGCGCCTCGGCCAACATTCTCGATCCGGTGACGGTGGAAGCCTACGGTTCGCGCATGCCGCTGAACCAGGTCGCCAACATCACCGTGCCGGAGCCGCGCATGCTCTCCGTCTCGGTCTGGGACAAGTCGATGGTCGGCGCGGTGGATCGCGCGATCCGCGAATCGCATCTCGGCCTGAACCCGATCGTCGACGGCCAGAACCTCCGCATCCCGCTTCCCGAACTCAACGAAGAGCGCCGCAAGTCGCTGGTCAAGGTCGCCCACGACTATGCCGAAAAAGCCAAGGTCGCGATTCGCCATGTGCGGCGCGATGGCATGGACGGCCTGAAAAAAGCCGAAAAGGACGGGGTTATCGGCCAGGACGACAGCCGCTCGCAATCGGAGAAGGTGCAGAAGATGACGGATGATACGATTTCCGAAGTCGACCGCTTGCTTGCGGACAAAGAAAAGGAAATCATGCAGGTCTAAGAGGCGTTTATATTGCGTCTTGTCTTGGCCGCCAAAGGAACCGCGCAGAATATGGCGAATCCCGAACTTGCGATCATTCCTCAGCACGTTGCTATTATCATGGATGGCAACGGACGCTGGGCCAACAAGCGCGGGCTTCCCCGCACGGTCGGACACAACAAGGGCGTCGAAGCGGTCCGGGAAACAGTCCGAGCGGCAGGGGAAGCGGGTGTCAGGTATCTGACGCTCTTCGCCTTTTCCTCGGAAAACTGGAGCCGTCCCGAATCGGAGGTGAACGATCTGCTCGGCCTCCTGCGCCGCTTCATCCGCCGCGACCTTGCCGAACTCCACCGCGAGAACGTCCGCATCCGGGTGATCGGCGAGCGCGAAAACCTGCGCAGCGACATTCTGCCGCTCCTGGTGGAGGCGGAGGAGACGACGCGGCACAACACCGCCCTCACGCTCGTGATCGCCTTCAACTACGGCGCCAGAAACGAGATCGCCCGCGCGGTGGCGAAGCTTGCCCGCGATGTCGAGGCGGGCCTTCTGAAGGCGTCGGATATCGATGCCGAGAAGATCAGCCGGAGCCTCGATACCGCCGACATTCCCGACCCCGACCTCATCATCCGCACCAGCGGCGAGGAGCGGCTCTCCAACTTCCTTCTGTGGCAGGCGGCCTATTCCGAGCTTGTCTTCCTGCCGGACTACTGGCCGGATTTCGACCGCAATCTCTTCTTCGATGCCCTGAAGATCTTCGCCTCGCGCGACCGGCGTTTCGGCGGCCTGTCGGCCAAGACCGCCGCGGTGGGCGGTTGATGAGCCCGGAGCTCAAGCGCCGGATCATATCGGGCCTCGTTCTGGCGGTGGCCGTGCTCGCCGCCACCTGGTATGGCGGCTTTTCGTTCCGCATCGTCGCCGCGGCCATTGCCGTCCTGATATATTACGAATGGTCGACGGTGACACGGCTCGCCGAGCGCGACTTCCGGGCAAATGCCTTCGGCTGGGTCGCAATCCTGCTGATCGCCTACAATATCGTCTTCGGCGAAAGCGATCTGGCGGTTCCGCTTCTCGGCGGCTCGGCCATCACGGCCGTTCTCCTCGTCCTCTGGCGCAGGGGAAGCTGGTGGCTGCCGGGCGGCATCGTCTATGCGGGGCTGAGCGGGATTTCGCTTGCGGCGATCCGTGGCGAGGATCAGGCGGGCTTCGTCGCCACGCTCTTCATCTTCGCGGTCGTCTGGGCGACCGACATTCTCGCCTATTTCGTCGGCCGGGCGTTGCAGGGGCCGAAACTGGCGCCGAGGATATCGCCCGGCAAGACCTGGTCGGGCGCGATCGGCGGGGCCGTTTCGGGGGTGATCGCGAGTTCGGCGCTGACGCTCGCCGTCTTTTCGCGGCTGTCCTTCTGGACGGTGGCGATCGCCTTCCTGCTGTCCGTCGCGAGCCAGGTCGGCGATCTTTTCGAGTCCTTCATCAAGCGCCGTTTCGGGGTGAAGGATTCGAGCCACCTCATTCCGGGACACGGCGGCGTCATGGATCGGGTCGACGGCCTCGTTTTTGCCTGTTTCGCGGCGTTCCTGCTAACTCTTGTTTACTCGGCCTCGACGGGCCATCTTGATACGTCTGTTGCAGGCTTCCTCTTCGGATTTTGAAGTTGCCGCGACCGATGTCTTGTTGAAACGGAAAATTTGATGGCCATACTCAGCTTCGTCACCGGCTACATAATTCCCTTCATCCTCGTGCTCTCGCTGCTCGTCTTCGTGCACGAGATGGGACATTATCTCGTCGGGCGCTGGTGCGGCATCCGGGTTACCGCCTTCTCGGTGGGTTTCGGTCCGGAACTCTTCGGCTTCACCGATCGCCACGGCACGCGCTGGAAGCTTTCCGCAATCCCGCTCGGCGGCTACGTGAAGTTCTTCGGCGACGAGGACGCGGCCAGCCTGCCGGATGCGAGCGGACTTCAAGGCATGAGCGAGGAAGAGAAGGCGCAGACACTTGCCGGCGCCAGATTGTGGAAGCGCGCCGCGACCGTGGCAGCCGGGCCGATCGCCAATTTCATTCTCGCGATCGCGATCTTCGCGGTCCTGTTCAGCGTCTACGGCAAGGTCGTCGCCGATCCGGTCGTCGCCGAGGTGCAGCCCGACAGTGCCGCGCTGGCCGCCGGCGTGCAGCCGGGCGACCGGCTCGTGGCGCTCGACGGTTCGCGCATCTCGACCTTCGACGACGTGCGGCGCTACGTCAGCATCCGTCCGGAAACGCCGATCGTCGTGACGGTCGAACGCGACGGCCAAAATATCGATCTGCCGATGGTCCCGAAGCGGAGCGAGATCACCGACCAGTTCGGCAACAAGGTCGAGCTCGGCCTGATCGGCATCGTCACCAACGAGCAGAGGGGCAATTTCCGGGTCGAGAGCTTCACGCCGCTGCAGGCGGTGGGCGAAGGCATCCGCGAAACGGGCCACATCATCACCGGCACGTTCCGCTATATCGGCAATCTCGTGACCGGCCGCATGAAGGCCGACCAGCTCGGCGGACCGGTGCGCGTCGCGCAAGCTTCGGGCCAGATGGCGACGCTAGGTTTTGCCGCGGTGGTGCAGCTTGCCGCCGTTCTGTCGGTCTCGATCGGGCTTTTGAACCTGATGCCGGTGCCGGTTCTCGACGGCGGGCATCTCGTCTTCTATGCGATCGAGGCGGTGCGGGGCAGGCCGCTCGGAGCGGGTGCGCAGGAGATCGCCTTCCGCATCGGCCTTGCGATGGTTTTGAGCCTGATGGTCTTCGCGACCTTCAACGACATCAGCAACCTGATCGGTTGATGTCCTTCAAATTATGAAGGAAACTGTTTATTCACCATATTCATAACAGTTGCGTGGCCATTGGGTCACGCATGAGAAGGAAGTAAACAGAAATTAACACGATAGCTTGCTTGTAGGGCAAAAGAAGGTAAAACGACACACGTGGCCGGAGTCGGGCTCCACCCGCCGAGGGACAACGGGAAAAGGTAAGAATTGAAAATGAAGGCTGGTTCAAAGTTTTTGAACGCAGTGTCGGCGTTTGCGCTGTCTGCTAGTGTTGTTGCATCGGGCGCAGGTGTACTGGTACTTGCTTCTGCACCTTCTGCCGAAGCGGCGGTGATCCGGAATGTACAGGTTCGCGGCGCTCAGAGGGCAGGCGAAGAAGCCGTTCGTTCCAATCTGACCATCCGCCCGGGTGTCAGCTTTTCGAACAACGATATCGATGAATCCGTACGCCGGCTCTATTCGACCGGCTACTTTTCCGATGTCCGCATCAGCGTTTCCGGCAGCACGCTGGTCGTGACGGTGAGTGAAAACGAGCTCGTCAACCAGGTCGTGTTCAACGGCAACCGCAAGATCACCGACGAGAAGCTGCAGGCTGCGGTGCAGACCCAGCCGCTCGGCCCCTACAGCCAGACCATGATCAACGCGGATATCGAGCGTCTGCGCGAAGCCTATCGTGCGATCGGCCGCAGCGACGTGGAGATCACCACCCAGACCGCTCCGGTCGGCCAGGGCCGCGTCAACCTCGCCTTCGTCATCAACGAAGGCGATCGCACGAAGATCGCCGACATCAATTTCGTCGGCAACCAGGCCTATGGCGACGGCCGCCTGAAATCCGTGATCATCACCAAGGAATCCGGCCCGCTGTCCTTCCTAACCCGCAAGGACGTCTACAGCGAGGACAAGCTGCGCGCCGACGAGGATGCGCTGCGCCAGTTCTATTACAATCACGGTTATCCGGACTTCCGGGTGATCTCGTCGGAAGCCGTTCTCGACGAGGCCGACAACAAGTACAACATCACCTTCACGGTCGAGGAAGGCCAGCGCTACCAGTATGGCGCCATCGGTGTCGAATCGACGGTGGAGGGCATCAGCAGCGAGGACCTTCAGGGGCTCGTCCAGACCCGCGCCGGCAATACCTATGACGCCCGCGAGATCCAGAAGACGATGGAGGCGATCTCCAAGCGTGTCGCCGCCGCCGGCTATCCGTTCGCCCGCGTCACGCCGCGCGGCGACCGCAACATGGAAAACCATACGATCGGCGTCTCCTATCTCGTCGACCAGGGCGAGCGCGCCTATGTCGAGCGCATCGAGATCCGCGGCAATACCCGCACGCGCGACTATGTCGTCCGTCGCGAATTCGATTTCAGCGAAGGCGATGCGTTCAATCAGGAAATGATTTCGCGCGCCAAGCGCCGCCTTGAAGCGCTCGGCTATTTCACGACGGTCAACATCTCGACCGCCCAGGGCAGCGCGCCGGATCGCGTCGTCGTCGTGGTGGATGTGGAAGACCAGCCGACCGGTTCGTTCGGTATCGGTGCCGGTTACTCGGCCGGCGGCGACGGCTTCATTCTGGAAGCGTCGATTGAAGAGAAGAACTTCCTGGGTCGCGGCCAGTTCATTCGCGTCGCGGTCGGCGGCGGTCTTGACGATGCCCGCAGCTACAACATTTCGTTCACCGAGCCTTATTTCCTCGGTTACCGCCTGGCGGCCGGCTTCGACCTCTTCAAGAGTTCGACGTCTTCGAACGACTATTACGACTATGAGGAACAGGGCGTCACGTTGCGCGTGACGGCGCCGATCACCGAGGATCTGGCGACGACGTTCCGCTATACCTATAAGGAAATCAAGTACGAGAACGACGGCGCTTTCGGCGCCGACGGCGATCCGGCGACCACTGCGGACAACCGGGTGTCCGACCCCTACATCGATCTGATCGACGGATCGCCGTGGGTCCAGTCCTCAGTCTCGCAGACCCTCACCTACAACACGCTCGACAGCCAGACGCTGCCGCGTGAAGGCATCTACGCGACGTTCACGCATGAATATGCCGGCCTTGGCGGGGACTCCGAATTCTACAAGATTTCGGCACGTGCACGTTATTTCCAGACGCTTTCGACCGAGGCTGACCTCATCGGCTCCATCGCTGTGGGTGCCGGTCACGTCTTCTCCACCGGCGGTGATCTGAACGTCTTCGACCAGTTCACCATCGGCGGCCGCCAGATTCGCGGCTTCGAGAACGACGGTATCGGCCCGCGGACGACCGAGCACGGCGATTCCCTGGGCGGCACCACATACTTCACGGCCTCCGCCGAAGTATCCATGCCGATGCCGGCTTTCCCGGAAGATTTCGGCCTGCGTGCTGCTTTCTTCGCCGATGCCGGTACGCTTTACGGCAACGACGTCAACCCGGGCACCACTGGGGTCGAGGGTACGGGCATGTCGTGGCGCGCTTCGGTGGGCGCCGGCATCATGTGGGCATCGCCGTTCGGCAACATCCGGTTCGACTACGCCCAGCCGATCGTCAAGGAAGACTTCGACGAGACCCAGGAATTCCGGTTCAGCATGGCGAACCAGTTCTGATCGTTTCCGCTCGCGACGGCGAGCGGAAATCTGTTCTGGAGTTCGGGCTTTATGGACCCCAATGAATTCTTTCCGCCCCATGAAGGCGTGAGCCTGCGCGAGTTGGCCACCCGTCTTGGGGCAGAACTGCTTGACGCAGACGCCGGCGACCGGTTGATCCGGTCCGTGGCGCCGGTGACGCGTGCCGGCGAGGGGCAGATCTGTTACATTCTTTCCCGCAAGAACCGGCAGGAGCTCGAAAGCTGCAAGGCGTCCGCCATCCTGTGTGACGCCTCGATCCGGCCGATCGTTCCGGAGCATATTCCGGTCCTGCTGACGAAGACGCCGCATACCGCCTTTGCCCAGGCCGGAGCGATCCTGCATCCGGTCGCCTTGCGGCCCGCACCGGTCACGTCCTCGCCCGCGGGCATCTCGCCGGCGGCCTTCGTCGATCCGACCGCAAGGCTCGAGCCGGGCGTGGAGGTCGAGCCCATGGCCGTGATCGGCGCGCGGGCGGAGATAGGCAGCGGCACCCGCATCGGCGCCGGCGCCGTTATCGGCGCCGATGTCAAGATAGGCCGCGATTGCACGATAGCCGCAGGCGCGAGCATCCTGGCCTCGCTTATCGGCAACGGCGTTATCGTCCACAACGGCGCCCGCATCGGCCAGGACGGTTTCGGTTATGCGCCCGGCCCGAAGGGCATGCTGAAGATCGTGCAGGTCGGCCGCGTCATCATCCAGGACAATGTCGAGATCGGCGCCAACACGACGATCGACCGCGGCACGATGGACGATACGGTGATCGGCGAGGGCACGAAAATCGACAATCAGGTCCAGGTCGGGCATAACGTCCGCATCGGCCGCCATTGCGGCATCGTCGCTGGGGTGGGGATTGCCGGTTCGGCGAAGATCGGCAACGGCGTGATGATCGGCGGCGCCACCGGTATCAATGGACACATCTCCATTGGCGACGGCGTGCAGATTGCGGCCATGAGCGGCGTGGTGGCAGATATTCCGGCCGGAGCCCGGTACGGTGGGATTCCGGCCCGTCCGCTGCAGGATTTCCTGCGCGACATGGCTGAAATCATGGCGCGGTCGGACGAGCGGGCGAAGCGTAAAGGAGAGAAGAAAAATGACTGATGAGACCAAGCCGGAGCTCGGTGCGGCCGATATTCAGGAAATCATGAAGCTGCTGCCTCACCGTTACCCCTTTTTGCTGGTCGACAAGATCGTCGAGATCGACGGCGACAATTCCGCGATCGGCATCAAGAACGTAACGGCCAGCGAGCCGCATTTCTCGGGCCATTTTCCGGACCGTCCGATCATGCCGGGCGTTCTTCTGATCGAAGGCATGGCCCAGACGGCAGGCGCAATCTGTGCGCGCAAGGAAGGCGAGGGCGGATACCTGGTCTATTTCATGACCATCGACAACGCCCGTTTCCGCAAGCCGGTCGTTCCGGGCGACCGGGTCGAATACCACGTCACCAAGCAGAAGCAGCGCGGCAATATCTGGAAGTTCCATTGCGACGCCAAGGTGGATGGCGTACTGGTTGCGGAAGCGGATATCGGCGCGATGATGCGCAAGGGAAGTGAATGAATAGGATTGCAGCCAGCGCACGCATCCATCCGCTTGCGGTTGTCGAAGATGGTGCCGTTATCGGCGAGAATGTCGTCGTCGGCCCTTTTTCGCATGTCGGTCCGCGTGTCGTGCTGAAGGACGGCGTCGAGCTGATGTCGCATGCGGTGGTGACGGGCAATACGCAGATCGGCCGCAATTGCCGCATCTTTCCGATGGCGGTGATCGGCGGCGTCTCCCAGAGCCTTCACGAGGCCGGCGAGGATTCATCGCTGGTGGTCGGCGACAACTGCACCATCCGCGAAGGCGTCACGATGAACAGCGGCACGGTGGGCGGCGGCGGCAAGACCGTCGTCGGCAGCAACTGCCTGTTCCTGGCGAATTCCCATGTGGCGCACGATTGCCGGCTCGGCGACGGCATCATCATGTCGAACAATGTCATGCTGGCCGGCCATGTGCATGTGGCGGACCGGGCGATTTTGGGCGGCGGCTGCGCGGTGCACCAGTTCACCCGCATCGGTCGCCAGGCCTTCATCGGCGGGCTTTCGGCCGTCAATTACGACGTCATTCCCTATGGCATGCTGAACGGCAACCCGGGAGTCCTGGGCGGGCTAAACGTGGTCGGCATGACGCGCGCCGGCATCGAACGCTCGACGATCCATACCGTGCGGCGCGCCTTCAAGCAGATTTTCGAGGGCGAGGGGAATATCCGCAACAATGCGGCGGCCATCCGTGACGATTACGCCGACTGCAAGGAAGTGATGGAAATTCTCGATTTCATCGCCGCCGACAGCGATCGGGCGCTTTCTTCGCCGTTCCGCGGCAAGGGCTGATCCCTCGTGACCGGCGGCCTCTCAAGCCTTGAGCCGAAGGGCCGGCTGGCGATCATCGCCGGAAACGGATCGCTGCCGGTCCATCTGGCGGAGGCCGCGCGCGCGGCCGGCGAGAACCCTTTCATCATCCCGCTGCGCAACGAATCCGATCAGCGGTTCGAAGGCTTCGAGACCGCAAGCGCGAGCATTGCCGACATTGCCGGGTTCGACCGGCTTTTCCGCGAGAAGCGCATCGATCGGGTCGTGCTTTCCGGCGGCGTCACCCGAAGGCCCGACTGGCGGGACATCCGTCCGAACTGGAAGGCGCTGCGCAAGCTGCCCTTGCTGGTTCGCACGCTCGTTTCCGGCGGCGACGACGCGCTGCTGCAGGTGGCGATCGGCATCATCGAGGCCCAGGGCTGCCGCGTGATCGGCGCGCATGAAATCGCACCCGGACTGCTGGCGAGGACGGGACCGCTCGGCGCCCATTCCCCCTCGGACGAAGACCGCCGCGATATCGAAAAGGCATCCGAAGCCGCAAGACGTCTGGGCGAACTCGATATCGGCCAGGGAGCGGTGAGCGTCGGCGGCCGGATCGTGGCTCTGGAAGGCGTGGAAGGGACCGATCGCATGCTGGAACGCGTCGCCGCCCTGCGCGTCGAGGGGCGCATCTCGGCCCGCCGCAAGGGCGTGCTGGTCAAGCTCTGCAAACCGCAGCAGGATATGCGCGCCGACCTCCCGGCCGTCGGCCCGTCGACCGTCGCGAACGCCGTGAAGGCCGGGCTCGCCGGTGTCGCCATCGAGGCTGGACGCGCTTTGGTGCTGGAAGAGGAGAAGATGATCGCCGCTGCGGATGCCGCCGGCATCTTCGTCTGCGGTATCGATCCGGGTTTGCCGAACGGAGGATTGCCTGACGGAGAATTGCCTGGCGGAGGATTGTCATGAGCAGGACCTTGAAGGTCGGCGTCATCGCCGGCGAAGTCTCGGGCGACCTCCTGGGCGGCGATTTGATTGCGGCGCTGAAGGCTGCCCATGACGGACCGGTCGAACTGATCGGCGTCGGCGGCGAAGCCCTGGAAGCACAGGGTCTGGCATCGCTCTTCGACTTTTCCGAACTGTCGATCATGGGATTGACGCAGGTGCTCGCCCGTCTGCCGAACCTGATCCGGCGGATCAACCAGACGGCGGCGGCGATCGTTGCCGCAAGGCCGGACGTGCTCGTCATCATCGACAGCCCGGATTTCACCCATCGCGTCGCGAAGAAGGTGCGGGTGGCTCTGCCCGACCTGCCGATCGTAGACTATGTCTGCCCGAGCGTCTGGGCCTGGAAGGAATATCGCGCGACGGCGATGCTCGCCTATGTCGATCACGTGCTTGCCGTTCTGCCCTTCGAGCCGGAGGCGATGAAGCGGCTCGGCGGGCCGGAGACCACGTTCGTCGGCCACCGGCTGACCGACGATCCGACGCTCCTCAAGGTTCGCGGCATCCGCGCCGAACGGCCGGTGAGGGTGCAAGGCGACGAGAAGACCATCCTGCTTCTGCCGGGCTCGCGATCGGCCGAGATCAGGGCGCTCCTGCCGATCTTCGGCGAGGCGGCGCGCGAGTTCGTCTCGCGCAACGGGCCGGCCCGCTTCCTGCTGCCGACCGTGCCGCGCCAGGAAAGGCTGGTGCGCGAAATGGCGGCAGGCCTGCCGGTCCAGCCGGAAATCACCGTCGGCGCAGAGAGCAAATGGGCAGCCTTCGCGGAAGCCGATGCGGCGATCGCAGCCTCCGGAACCGTCATCCTCGAACTGGCCTTGTCGAACGTGCCGGTCGTCTCGGCCTATAAGGCGGACTGGTTGATCACGCTCATGTCGAAGCGGATCAAGATCTGGTCGGGCGCGCTCCCGAACCTGATCGCGGACTATCCCGTGGTCCCGGAATATATCAATGAAGTGGTGCGGGCGGGCAGCCTGTGCCGCTGGGCCGAACGCCTTTCATCGGATACGCCGCAGCGGCGCGCCATGATCGAAGGCTTCGATCTCACCTGGCAGCGGCTGCAGGTGCCGGTGCCGCCGGGCGAGGCCGCCGCAGGGACGGTTCTCGAAATTCTGGACAAGAAAAAACCCGGTCATCGCTGACCGGGTTCATCTTGCTGAAGGGCGACAACTTCTCTTTCGTCATGCTCGGGCTTGTCCCGAGCATCTGACCACGTCAAGCCTTGGAAGTTATCCCCATGAAGCCAATCCCTTGGCAAGGCGAGCAGATCCTCGGCACAAGGCCGAGGATGACGCCGGATATGCCGAAAGGTTTGTCAGTAGTCTGACCCCGGTCATCGCTGACCGGGTTTCCATGTCGATCAAGCGTCGATCAGCGCTTGGAGATCGGCAGGTAGTCGCGCTTCGGCTCGCCGGTATAGAGCTGGCGCGGACGGCCGATGCGCTGTTCCGGATCCTCGATCATCTCGGCCCACTGGGCGATCCAGCCGACGGTGCGGGCGAGCGCGAAGAGCACGGTGAACATGGTGGTGGGGAAGCCCATCGCCTTCAGCGTGATGCCCGAATAGAAGTCGATGTTCGGGTAGAGCTTCTTCTCGATGAAATACTCGTCGGTGAGCGCGATGCGCTCCAGCTCCATGGCGACCTGCAGCAGCGGATCGTCCTTGTGGCCGAGCTCGCCGAGAACCTCATGCGTGGTCTTCTGCATGATCTTGGCGCGCGGGTCGTAGTTCTTGTAGACGCGGTGGCCGAAGCCCATGAGGCGGAACGGATCGTTCTTGTCCTTGGCGCGGGCGATATATTCCGGAATGCGGTCGACCGAGCCGATTTCCTGCAGCATGTTGAGTGCCGCTTCGTTGGCGCCGCCATGTGCCGGGCCCCAGAGGCAGGCGATGCCGGCCGCGATGCAGGCGAACGGATTGGCGCCGGAGGAGCCGGCGAGGCGGACGGTCGAGGTGGACGCGTTCTGCTCATGGTCGGCATGCAGGATGAAGATGCGGTCCATGGCACGCGCGAGAACCGGATTGACCACGTATTCCTCGCACGGAACGGCAAAGCACATGCGCAGGAAGTTGGACGCGTAGTCGAGGTTGTTCTGCGGATAAACGAACGGCTGGCCGATGTGGTACTTGTAGGCCATCGCGGCGATGGTCGGCATCTTGGCGATCATGCGCAGCGAAGCGACCATGCGCTGATGCGGGTCGGTGATGTCGGTCGAGTCGTGGTAAAAGGCCGAGAGTGCACCGACCGTTCCGACCATGACGGCCATCGGATGGGCGTCGCGGCGGAAGCCGGTGAAGAAGCGGCTCATCTGCTCGTGCACCATGGTATGGTGCGTGACGCGGTAGTCGAAGTCCTTCTTCTGTGCGGCCGTCGGCAGTTCGCCGTAGAGGAGCAAATAGCAGGTTTCCAGGAAATCGCCGTGCTCGGCGAGCTGTTCGATCGGGTAGCCGCGATGCAGCAGGATGCCTTCGTCGCCGTCGATATAGGTGATCTTGGATTCGCAGGAGGCCGTCGAGGTGAAGCCCGGGTCGTAGGTGAAGGCACCGGTCTGCTTGTAGAGCGAGCCGATATCGATCACGTCCGGACCGATGGAACCCGACCTTACCTGAAGCTCGACTTTCTTGTCGCCCAGTACCACGTTTGCGCTTTTATCCGTCATGCTGATCCTCCAACCTTTTGGCGGCGTGGCGCCTAAAAAGCGCCACAAGAATTAAGCGTCCCATGCCTTGCTATATGATCCTAAAGCTGATGCCAAGCTGTCCTGGCGGCATTTTGTGCAGCGCGAAAATATCTCGGCCAACGACTTTTGCTTGGATATCCAACTTGCTGTTGCAGGGCGATTGGACCTGCCTGGATTGCCGAGATTTCCCGGACAGTTGACGGCATGCCGGGAAGCGCGCAGGTTGCACCGTCGCAAGTTTTTGGCGACTGGGCGGCTGGGCGTTTCATGTCGGAAGACACTGCGTTTCCGAAACTGATCAGGGTGCGGAGGCCGGCTTCCGCGTCGCCCGATCGGCTGCGGAACGGAGGCGCCTCCGACTCGGACGCGCTTCGTGATCCCGCGCCTGTTCCGTTCGGGGAGAGGCCGGCTGTGGTCCACACGCAGGGAAGTGCCTTGCGTCGGGGGCTCGGCCGTTTGCGCCGCGTCTGGCGTGATAGCCCGGCCATGCTTGCGGAAGAGGCCGCGCACGGGCATGCTTTTCTCTTCGTCCCTGTCGTTGTCGGGGCCGGCGCCGCGTGCTGGTTCGCTTTGCCGCAAAGCCCGCCCTTCTGGCCGTTCTTTCTGGCGTTCTGCACGTTTGCCGCGCTTGCGATCGTCACGCGGCACCGTGCCGGCTGGGTGCGCATCCTTCCGCTCGGCATGGCCCTTTTTCTCGGCGGCATGATGCTGGCCGAGCTCGAGGCCTGGCGGCGGGACACGGTCGTTCTCGATTCACCGGTGACGACTAAGCTGGCGGGCGTGGTCGAAAGGCGCGAGGTCGATGCGGACGGACGCTGGCGGTATATGGTCCGCGTCGAGCGGACGACCGGTCCCGAGGTCAGGCGCCCGCCGGAGCGGATGTCGCTGCTGGCGAGGGCGCGCCACGCGCCGGTCGAAACCGGCGAGACGATCAGCGGCCGGGTGCGCATCTCGCCGCCTTCCGGGCCGGCGCTGCCGGGGCTCAACGATTTCGCCTTCTCCTCCTATTTCGACGGCATAGGCGCCATCGGGTTCTTCTACGGCGCGCCGAAACAGGAGGCGGGCCCGGCAGCGCCGTGGGCCCGGCATGCGGAACTCGAAAGACGGCTTTTCGACCTGCGCAGCGCGATCGCGAGCCATATCCGCGAAAGAGTGCCGGGCGATGCCGGCGCGTTCGCCGCCGCGATCGTGACCGACGAGCGCCGGGCGATCTCGGAAGAGACGACCGAGGCGCTGCGGCTTTCGGGACTTGCCCATATCGTCGCGATCTCGGGGCTCAACATGGCGCTCGCGGCCGGCATCTTCTTCGTCGGGGTCCGCACGGCGCTTTCGTTCTTCACCGGCTTTGCGCAAGCCTATCCGGTCAAGAAGATCGCCGCACTCGGCGCGCTTCTCATGGCGACCGCCTATTACCTGATCTCCGGTTTCGGGGTGTCGGCGGAGCGCGCCTATATCATGATGGCGGTGATGCTCGTCGCGGTCTTCTTCGACCGGCCGTCGATCAGCCTGCGCAACGTGGCGCTCTCCGCCCTCATCATCATCGCCATCTCGCCCTCGGAAATCCTGGGCCCTAGCTTCCAGATGTCCTTTGCCGCGACCGCAGCCCTGGTGGCAGGCTACGCGCTTTGGAAGCACCGGGCG
Source organism: Xaviernesmea oryzae (assembly GCF_900177415.1). Classification (GTDB taxonomy): domain Bacteria; phylum Pseudomonadota; class Alphaproteobacteria; order Rhizobiales; family Rhizobiaceae; genus Neorhizobium; species Neorhizobium oryzae_A. Next base: position 173,871 of record NZ_FXAF01000011.1, read on the forward strand.
GAAAAGCGCGATCCCGAACCGCTGCCGTTCCGTCACCCCGTGGTGACCCCCGTCCTGGCCTCATGGAATTTCGTCGCCGGAATCTTCGTGACCTCGCTGATCGGCGGCATCTCCACGGCGATCTTTTCCGTCGAGCACTTTCATCGCCTGACGACCTACGGGCTGGCGGCCAATCTCGCCGCCATGCCGGTCATCTCCTTCGTGGTCATGCCGGCGGGTCTGATCGGCATGCTGCTGATGCCCTTCGGGCTCGATGCACCCTTCCTGAAACTCATGGGGCTCGGCCTGGAGGCGGTGATCGCCATCGCCAGGCACGTGGCAGACTGGGGCGGCGATGTCGGTATCGGCCGCCAGCATGCCTGGTTCCTGACCGTGGCGACCGCGGGCTTCCTGCTGCTGACACTCTTGCGAACCAGGCTCCGGCTTCTCGGTATTCCGCTCCTTGCCGCGGCCTTGCTGCTCTCCTGGCAAGAGCGCTCGAAACCCTTGGCCGATCTGCTGGTCTCGGAGGATGGAACAATGGTCGCTTTGCCGGGCGGGGAGGGCGTTGCGACGAACCGCAGCCGTCCGCCGAATTTCGTCTACGGTCAGTGGAAGCGCGCGCTGCTCATCGGCGATCCTGTAAAACCGGAAATGTCGCCGCCGAGAGACAGGCCGCCCGATACGAAATCGCCCGGACCGAAATCCGCAGGTGCCGGCGCAAATGAACGCCGCGATCTGACCTCGGAGGAGGCCGAAGCCGCCCGAGCCGGCATCAGGCGGGCCCCCGCCGGCCGTTTCATCTGCACGCCCCGCGCCTGGTGCGCCGCGAGGACCGCCGAAGGCGTCATCGTCGCTGCCGTGGAGGACGGCCGTTATGCGGGTGCGGCCTGCGACGCCGCCAATTTCGTCATCGCGCCGCGCGCCCGTTTCGACCGCTGCCGTTCCGGCGCGCTGATGGTCAACGGCGATACGCTGCGCAAGACCGGCGCCATTGAAATATTTCTCAACGGCGCCACAGACATCCGTCAATGGCGGATCCACACTGCCATAGCCGGTCAGGATCGTCCGTGGACCCGACACCGCAATTACGACTGGCGGAACAAGACATTCAACCCGATGCTGCCGGAAGCGCTCCGGCCGCTGATCAGTGATAGCGGCGGATGAGGCCGACGAGCTTGCCCTGGATCTTCACCCGGTCGGGGCCGAAAATGCGGGTTTCGTAAGCCTGGTTTGCGGCTTCGAGCGCGATCGAGGCGCCGCGGCGGCGGAAGCGCTTCAGCGTCGCTTCCTCGTCGTCCACGAGAGCCACGACGATATCGCCGGGATTGGCCGTATTGCTGTTGCGGATGATCACGGTGTCGCCGTCGAGAATACCGGCCTCGATCATCGAATCGCCCTTGACCTCAAGCGCGTAATGTTCGCCGGAACCGAGCATTTCGGCCGGCACGGCGATGTCGTGCGTGTTGTTCTGGATCGCCGAGATCGGCACGCCCGCCGCGATGCGGCCCATGACGGGAACCGTGGTGGCATTGGACGCATCGTCGTTCGCCGCGGGTTTTGCAGGGAGTGCGGCGACAGGCTGCGGCTTGCCGAGGCTGCCTTCGATGACGCTCGGCGAGAAGCCGCGGCGGGGCTGCAGGCTCGGCTGATAGGCTTCCGGCAGCTTGATGACTTCCAGCGCCCGCGCCCGGTTCGGCAGGCGGCGGATGAAGCCGCGCTCTTCGAGTGCCGTGATCAGCCGGTGGATGCCGGACTTCGATGCGAGGTCGAGCGCATCCTTCATCTCGTCGAAGGAAGGCGGCACACCGGATTCCTTCATGCGTTCGTGAATGAACAGAAGCAATTCCTGCTGTTTGCGCGTGAGCATGTTTTGGCACCCTGAGAGTCGGAAACAAATCCAGAACGGACACTATATGTTCCATATGTGTTCCGCAAGTCCCTAAATTTTAGTGAAGTATGGTGATTTTTTCTTCATGGAAGCGCGCCACATATCTCTCTCATCTCCACTTGCGCGGAACCCGTCCGCTGCCAATGTAATTTTGCGGTACTGGATCCTGGGGGCCATCGCGTGAATGCAAGACCGATCGATCATCTCGTTCTGCCGGTCGCGGAGCTTGCGCTCGCGCGCTCGCGGCTGTCCGAACTTGGGTTTACCGTGGCGCCCGACGCGTTCCACCCGTTCGGCACGGCCAATGCCTGCGTGTTCCTCCCGGACGGCACCTATCTGGAGCCGCTGGCGATCGCCAACCGGCGTCATGCGTCTGCGGCGGCCAAGCGCGGCAATGTCTTCACCGCGCGCGACCTTGCCTTCCGCAAGGCGAAGATGAGCCAGGGCCTTTCCGCGCTCGTGGTCGCCACGGTCGATGCCGCTGCCGATCATGAGCGCTTCAAGCTCAGGGGCGTTTCGGCGGGCGATATCCTGGAGTTTTCCCGCGGCGTGAAGATGCCGGACGGTTCTAAGACCGAGGCAAGCTTCCGGCTGGCCTTTGCGGGCGATGAGCGGGCGCCGGATTTCTTCCTCTTCTCCTGTCAGCGCGTCAATCCGCTGCCGGCCGATCGCGGCGAACTGGAGCGCCACGCCAATGCGGTCACGGGTTTGAGCGAGGTCGTTCTTTCCGCCCCGGCGCCCGGCGAGTTCGCTCCGCTGATGGAGCAGGTGCTGATGACGGAGGCGGAGATCGAACCGCACCTCGTCAGGCTTGCCGCCGCCAATGCCCGCATCCGGATCGCGCGGGATCAGGATATCGAAGCGGAATTCGCGCTCGCGCCGATCCCGGATGCCGGGGGACTCCGGGGCCGCGCGGTCATCTTCAAGACGGCCGATCTTGCCGTGACAGAGATCATCCTTGCTGCTAATGACGTGGCATTCGTCCGCCGGGAAGGCCGTGTCCTGGTGCAGGCGGCGCCCGGCCAGGGCGCCATGTTCGGTTTCGAGGAATAGTCTCATGGAAGTGTCCGCCAATCCGCGTGTTTCCGTCGGCGAAGGGGAGGGCAGGGTGCTGTTCGCGCAGGATGCGCGCCTGTCGCTGATCGCCGGTCCCTGCCAGATGGAAAGCCGCGACCATGCCTTCATGATGGCGGGCGCGCTGAAGGAGCTCTGCGGCAGGCTCGGCATCGGGCTCGTCTACAAATCGTCCTTCGACAAGGCGAACCGCACCTCGATTTCCGGCAAGCGCGGCATCGGGCTCGAAAGCGCCATGGAGATTTTCGCCGATCTGAAGAAGGAGTTCGGCTTTCCGGTGCTGACCGACATCCATACGGAAGAGCAGTGCGCGATCGTCGCGAAGACGGTCGATATCCTGCAGATTCCGGCCTTCCTCTCCCGCCAGACGGACCTGCTGGTCGCCGCCGCCAGGACCGGCCGCGTCATCAACGTCAAGAAGGGCCAGTTCCTGGCGCCGTGGGACATGAAGAATGTGCTCGCCAAGTTCACCCAGAGCGGCAATCCGAACGTGCTGCTGTGCGAGCGCGGCGCTTCCTTCGGCTACAATACGCTGGTCTCCGACATGCGCTCGCTGCCGATCATGGCGGCGCTGGGCGCGCCGGTCATCTTCGATGCCACCCATTCCGTGCAGCAGCCGGGCGGCCAGGGCGCTTCGTCCGGCGGGCAGCGGGAATTCGTCGAGACCCTGGCACGGGCAGCCGTCGCCGTCGGCGTCGCGGGCGTCTTCATCGAGACGCATGAGGACCCGGACAACGCGCCGTCCGACGGTCCGAACATGGTGCATCTGAAGGACATGCCGCGGCTGCTCGAAAAGCTGCTCGCGCTGGATGCTGTCGCCAAGGCGCCCTGACACGCCGCCTGAAAAAGCGCGAAAAGCGGCCGCATTGTAATTTTCGTGTCATTGACTATGAGACATTTTCAGTGACCCCGAACCACATAGACCCGACGTTCAAGCCAGGGAGAGTCTTTTGACCGCCATCACCGATATCATCGCCCGCGAAATCCTCGACAGCCGCGGTAACCCCACCGTCGAAGTGGATGTCTACCTCGAAGACGGTTCCATGGGCCGCGCGGCCGTTCCGTCGGGCGCGTCGACCGGCGCGCATGAGGCGGTCGAATTGCGCGACGGCGGCAAGCGCTATCTCGGCAAGGGCGTCGAAAAGGCCGTCGAGGCCGTCAACACGGAAATCTTCGATGCGATCGGCGGCTTCGATGCCGAAAGCCAGATCCATGTCGACCGGACGATGATCGCGCTCGACGGCACGCCGAACAAGTCGCGCCTCGGCGCCAACGCCATCCTCGGCGTCTCGCTCGCCGTCGCCAAGGCTGCCGCCGAATCCGCCGGCCTGCCGCTTTACCGTTATGTCGGCGGCGCGGGCGCTCATCTCCTGCCGGTCCCGATGATGAACATCATCAACGGCGGCGCCCATGCCGACAACCCGATCGACTTCCAGGAATTCATGATCATGCCGGTCGGCGCCGAGACGCTGCGCGATGCGGTGCGCATGGGTTCGGAAATCTTCCACACGCTGAAGAAGGAGCTGCATGCCGGCGGCCACAACACCAATGTCGGCGACGAAGGCGGTTTCGCACCCAACCTGAAGAGCGCGCCCGAAGCGCTCGATTTCATCATGAAGTCCATCGAGAAGGCCGGTTACCGTCCGGGCGAGGACATCTATCTCGGCCTCGATTGCGCCTCCACCGAGTTCTTCAAGAACGGCAAGTACGAGATGGAAGGCGAAGGCCGCACGCTGGAATCGGGCGCCATGGCCGAATACCTGGCCGAGCTCGTCGCCAAATATCCGATCATCTCGATCGAAGACGGCATGGCGGAAGACGACTGGGATGGCTGGAAGCTCCTGACCGACAAGATCGGCTCCAAGGTTCAGCTCGTCGGCGACGATCTCTTCGTCACCAATTCGGCCCGCCTGCGCGACGGCATCAGAATGGGCGTCGCCAACTCCATCCTGGTGAAGGTCAACCAGATCGGCTCGCTGACCGAAACGCTCGACGCCGTCGAGACCGCCCACAAGGCGGCCTACACGGCCGTCATGTCGCACCGCTCGGGCGAAACGGAGGATTCGACGATCGCCGACCTCGCGGTCGCCACCAATTGCGGTCAGATCAAGACCGGCTCGCTGTCGCGCTCCGACCGTACGGCCAAGTACAACCAGCTCATCCGCATCGAGGAAATGCTGGGCCCGCAGGCAGCCTATGCCGGCCGCTCGATCCTGAAGGCTTGAGTTTTACATCAGGAGCCGGGAGCAGGCTGCTTGCTCCCACCTTCTCCCCGACGGGGAGAAGGTGGTCCGAAGGACCGGATGAGGGGGGCGAAGCCAAACCGGTGGCGAAGAGTTTGCCGTATGCGCACCCCCTCATCGCCTCGCTTTGCTCGGCACTTCTCCCTGCTGGGGAGAAGAGGAGGCGTGCTCCGCAATTGGCGCTTTGTCCATGAAGCCACCGCGCCATGAGGTCGGCATGGACTCGATTCTAGTTAGCGATTGCTTAATCAAGTTCTGCGAACTTGAAATTCTTCCGGATCGATTTGTGCGATCTCCGTAAAAAGCGTGGCTAGGCGTAGATTTGGCATGTGGACCAAGCATCACAAGAAAAGAAAATTCGGCCGTTTCGTCCTTCCTGCCATCACCGTCGCCTTTCTTTCATACTTTGGCTATCATTCCGTGCATGGTGATCTTGGCCTGATCGCCACGGAGGAATTCGAACGCCAGCGGCAGGCGCGGGCGGAGGATCTCGCCCGGTTGACCGCCAGGCGGGAGGCCCTGGAGCGGCAGGTGCAGCTGATGAGCGACGGTTCGCTGGAAAGGGACATGCTCGACGAGATCGCCCGTTACCAGCTCAACGTGTCGCGCCCCGACGAAATCGTCATCTTCAATAACTATTTCTGAATTAACCGAAATCCGGTTAACTTCACATTTCGCATGTATTTTCAGTGTGTTGTGCGGAATGTGAGCCATGCATTTATGGCATTGCTGGGGCATGGTTTCTTCCCTATGGTACGCCCCGAACCAGAGCGGGTTTCCGGCAGGATGATGCGCCGGGACATCCGACCGCTTTCAACGCAGCATACAGGGAGGGATGAATGGCGCCGACCAAGACCGCGTCTGTATCCGGCCGCAAATCCGCGGCAAAGTCTGCTACCCGGACGGCATCCAAGCCGGCCAAGAAGGATTTCAACGGCGGCACCTTCGCCGAGTTCAGCAAGGAAGAGGAACTCAAGGCCTTCCGCGACATGCTGCTGATCCGCCGCTTCGAGGAAAAGGCAGGCCAGCTTTACGGCATGGGCTTCATCGGCGGCTTCTGTCACCTCTATATCGGCCAGGAAGCTGTCGTTATCGGCATGCAGATGGCGCTGAAGGAAGGCGACCAGGTCATCACCGGCTATCGCGACCACGGCCACATGCTGGCGACCGGCATGAGCGCGCGCGGCGTCATGGCCGAGCTCACGGGGCGCCGGGGCGGCTATTCCAAGGGGAAGGGCGGCTCCATGCACATGTTCTCCAAGGAAAAGAATTTCTACGGCGGCCACGGCATCGTCGGCGCGCAGGTGTCGCTCGGCACCGGTCTGGCCTTCGCCAACAGGTATCGCGGCAACAATGCCGTCAGCACCGCCTATTTCGGTGACGGCGCCGCCAACCAGGGCCAGGTCTACGAAAGCTTCAACATGGCCAACCTGTGGAAGCTGCCGGTCGTCTACGTGATTGAGAACAACCGCTACGCCATGGGCACTTCCACCGCCCGCGCCACCGCACAGGCCGATTTCTCGCAGCGCGGCGCCTCTTTCGGCATCCCGGGCTACCAGGTCGACGGCATGGACGTGCGCGCCGTGAAGGCGGCCGCCGACGAGGCGATCGAATGGTGCCGCTCCGGCAAGGGGCCGATCATCCTCGAAATGCTGACCTACCGCTATCGCGGCCACTCCATGTCCGACCCGGCGAAGTATCGCTCCAAGGACGAAGTGCAGAAGATGCGCTCCGAGCACGATCCGATCGAGCAGGTACGCGCCCGTCTTCTCGAAAAGGGCTGGGCGAGCGAGGACGAGCTGAAGGCGATCGACAAGGACGTCCGCGACATCGTCGCCGACTCGGCCGATTTCGCCCAGGCCGATCCGGAGCCGGATGCGTCCGAGCTCTACACCGATATCCTGCTTTGATCGAGGGGAGGGAACTCATGCCTATCGATATCCTTATGCCCGCCCTTTCCCCGACCATGGAGGAAGGCACGCTCAGCAAATGGCTGAAAAACGAAGGTGACAAGGTCACCTCCGGCGACGTGATCGCCGAGATCGAAACCGACAAGGCGACCATGGAAGTGGAAGCCGTCGACGAAGGCGTCATCGGCAAGCTGCTCGTTCCGGCCGGCACCGAAAACGTCAAGGTCAATACCAAGATCGCCGTACTGCTCGCCGAAGGCGAAAGCGCCGATTCCATCGGTTCTTCCGCGCAGGCCGCCCCGAAGGCCGATGCCGATACCCCGGCCGCCGCCTCCGATGCCGCCGGCGGCAAGGCCCGCCAGTCGGCGGAGGAGCCGACGGCTGCCGCAGATACCAAGGTCCCGGCCCAGCCGAAGGTTGAGATTGCTTCCGATCCGGATATCCCGGCCGGCACCGAAATGGTGACCATGACGGTGCGCGAAGCGCTCCGCGACGCGATGGCGGAAGAGATGCGCCGCGACGAGGACGTTTTCGTCATGGGCGAGGAGGTTGCCGAATACCAGGGCGCCTACAAGATCACGCAAGGCCTGCTGCAGGAATTCGGTCCGCGCCGTGTGGTCGACACGCCGATCACCGAACACGGCTTTGCCGGCGTCGGCGTCGGCGCCGCCATGGCGGGCCTGAAGCCGATCGTCGAGTTCATGACCTTCAACTTCGCCATGCAGGCGATCGACCAGATCATCAACTCCGCGGCCAAGACGCTCTACATGTCCGGCGGCCAGATGGGCGCGCCGATGGTGTTCCGCGGTCCGAACGGTGCCGCCGCCCGCGTTGCCGCCCAGCACAGCCAGGATTATTCCGCCTGGTATTCGAGCATTCCGGGCCTCAAGGTCGTCGTGCCCTATACGGCAGCCGACGCCAAGGGGCTGCTCAAGGCTGCGATCCGCGATCCGAATCCGGTCATCTTCCTGGAAAACGAAATCCTCTACGGCCACTCCTTCGAAGTGCCGAAGCTCGATGATTTCGTGCTCCCGATCGGCAAGGCGCGCATCCACAAGACCGGCAAGGACGCCACGATCGTCTCCTTCGGCATCGGCATGACCTATGCGACGAAGGCGGTCGAGGAGCTTTCCAAGGAAGGCATCGACGTCGAGCTGATCGACCTGCGCACCCTTCGCCCGATGGATCTGCCGACCGTCATCGAATCGGTCAAGAAGACCGGTCGCCTCGTCACCGTCGAGGAAGGTTATCCGCAGAACTCGGTCGGCACGGAAATCGCCACCCGCGTCATGCAGCAGGCCTTCGACTATCTCGATGCGCCGATCCTGACGATCGCCGGCAAGGACGTTCCGATGCCTTACGCGGCGAACCTTGAAAAGCTGGCTCTGCCGAATGTCGGCGAAGTCGTCCAGGCGGTCAAAACCGTCTGCTACAAATAAGGGGAGGTTGTTTCGATGCCGATCAACATCACCATGCCTGCCCTTTCGCCGACCATGGAAGAGGGCAACCTTTCGAAGTGGCTCGTCAAGGAAGGCGACCAGGTCAAGTCCGGCGATGTGATCGCCGAGATCGAAACCGACAAGGCGACCATGGAAGTGGAAGCCGTCGATGAAGGCACGGTCGCGAAGATCGTCGTGCCGGCCGGCACCGAAGCGGTCAAGGTCAATGCCCTGATCGCGATCCTCGCCGCCGATGGCGAGGATGTTTCTGCCGCTGCCTCCGGCGGTGGCGCTCCGGCTCCCAAGGCCGAGGCGGCCCCTGCGCCGAAGGCGGAAGCCGCGCCGGCTCCGAAGGCTTCCGAGCCCGCACCCGCACCGGCACAGGCACCCGTTGCCGCCCCAGCCTCGGCTCAAAGCGGCACTGGCGTTGGAAACGGTCTCTTCTCGTCACCGCTCGCCCGCCGCCTCGCGAAGGAAGCCGGTATCGATATCTCCGCCGTCACCGGTTCCGGTCCGCACGGCCGCGTCGTGAAGGCCGACATCGAGAAGGCCGTCGCCTCCGGCACCGGCAAGGCTGCTCCGGCGGCAGCCCCGCAGCCTGCCGGCGCTCCGGCTCCGGCGCTCGCCAAGGGCCCGTCGGACGATGCCGTCCTGAAACTCTTCGAGGAAGGCTCCTACGAGCTTCTGCCGCATGACGGCATGCGCCGCACGATTGCCGCGCGTCTCACCGAGTCGCACCAGACGGTGCCCGCCTATTTCGTCTCGATGGATTGCGAGATCGACGCGCTCCTGAAGCTGCGCGCCGAGATCAACAAGTCCGCGCCGGTGACGAAGACGGAAAAGGGCGAGGTTCCGGCCTTCAAGCTGTCGGTCAACGACTTCGTCATCAAGGCGATGGCTTTGGCCCTGCGCGACGTGCCGATGGCGAACGCCTCCTGGACCTCGACCGCCCGCGTCAAGCACAAGCATTCGGATGTCGGCGTCGCGGTGGCGATCCCCGACGGCCTGATCACGCCGATCATCCGCAAGGCCGAGGAAAAGACGCTGTCCGTCATTTCCAACGAGATGAAGGACCTGGCCAGGCGTGCCCGTGACAAGAAGCTGAAGCCGGACGAGTACCAGGGCGGCACGACGGCCGTTTCGAACCTCGGCATGTTCGGCGTCTCCAGCTTCACCTCGATCATCAACCCGCCGCACGCCTCGATCGTCTCGATCGGCGCAGGCATCGAGAAGCCGGTCGTCAAGAACGGCGAGATCAAGGTGGGCACGGTGATGACGGCGACGTTCGCCTTCGACCACCGCGTCATCGACGGCGCGCTCGGTGCCGAGCTTGCTTCGGCCTTCAAGCGCTACATCGAAAACCCCATGGCGATGCTCGTCTGAGCTGGAGGGCGGCCGCATGAAGACCGTTCTCTGCTATGGCGATTCTCTGACCTGGGGCACGGATGCCGCGACCGGCGGCCGCCATGCTTTCGAGGATCGCTGGCCGAGCGTGCTGCAGGCCGCTCTTGGCCCTTCTGTCAATGTCGTGGCCGAGGGGCTCGGTGGCCGCACCACCGCCTATGACGACGTGCTCGGGGATTGCGACCGCAACGGCGCGCGGTTGCTGCCGACGATCCTGCATACCCACGGACCGCTGGAACTTGTGATCATCATGCTCGGCACCAACGACATGAAGCCGATCATCCACGGCACGGCGATCGGTGCGCGGCAGGGGATCAAGAAACTCGTCAGCCTTGTCCGCTTCCATGATTGGGCACAGGAATGCGAGCCGCCGGAAATCCTCGTCGTGTCGCCGCCGAGACTCTGCGAAACGGCCAATCCGCTGACCGGCGCCTTATACAGGGGAAGCATGGAGGAGTCGGCTATGCTTGCCTCGCTCTACCGTGATCTCGCCGATGAAATGGGCTGCGGCTTCTTCGATGCGGGTTCTGTTGCCAAAACGACGCCGATCGACGGCATCCATCTCGATGCGGAAAATACCCGCGCCATCGGCCGGGGCGTCGAGCCCATCGTCCGCATGATGCTCGGACTCTAGTTCAGGAATTCCCGAGGCAGCCGCCTGATGCCGGTTGCCCGTTGAAAAGGCAGGAAAGCAATGGCTCAATCCTACGACGTCATCGTTATCGGTTCCGGTCCGGGCGGTTATATCGCCGCCATCCGCGCCGCCCAGCTTGGAATGAAGGTCGCGGTCGTCGAACGCGAGCATCTTGCCGGCATCTGCTCCAACTGGGGCTGCATTCCGACCAAGGCGCTGCTGCGTTCCGCCGACGTGCTGCACACTGCCCAGCACGGCAAGGATTACGGCCTGACGCTGGAAGGCTCGATCAAGCCGGACATCAAGGCGATCGTCGCCCGCTCGCGCGGCATCGCGCACCGCATGAACAACGGCGTCGGCTTCCTGTTCAAGAAGAACAAGGTCGACATCATCTGGGGCGAGGCGAAGATCACCAAGCCTGGCGAGATCGTCGTCGTCAAGACGGCGAAGAAGCCGGTCGAGCCGGTCGGTCCGGTCCCGAAGAACACGCTGGGCGAGGGCACCTATACCGCCAAGCACATCATCGTCGCGACCGGCGCCCGTCCCCGCGCCCTGCCGGGCATCGAGCCGGACGGCAAGCTGATCTGGACCTATTTCGAGGCGATGAAGCCGGAGGAAATGCCCAAATCGCTGCTCGTCATGGGGTCGGGCGCGATCGGCATCGAATTCGCGAGCTTCTATCGCACCATGGGCGTCGACGTGACGGTCGTGGAGATCATGAGCCAGGTCATGCCGGTCGAGGATGCGGAAATCTCCGCGCTCGCCAAAAAGCAGTTCGAGCGCCAGGGGATGAAGATCCATCTGGAGGCGAAGGTCGCCAGGGTGGAGAAGGGCGCCAATTCGATCACCGCCACGATCGAGAAGAAGGACGGTTCGACCGAGAAGATCACCGCCGACCGGATGATCTCCGCCGTCGGCGTGCAGGCCAATATCGAAGGCATCGGCCTTGAGGCCGCCGGCGTGAAGACCGACCGCGGCTTCATCGTCATCGACGGTTACGGCAAGACCAACGTGCCGGGCATCTATGCGATCGGCGATGTCGCCGGCCCGCCGCTGCTCGCCCACAAGGCCGAACACGAGGCGGTCATTTGCGTCGAGAAGATCGCCGGCCTGCCGAACGTCCATCCGATGGACAAGCTGAAGATCCCGGGCTGCACCTACTGCAACCCGCAGGTGGCTTCGGTCGGCCTCACGGAAGCCAAGGCGAAAGAGCAGGGCCGCGACATCCGCGTCGGCCGCTTCCCCTTCGTCGCCAACGGCAAGGCGATCGCGCTCGGCGAGGACCAGGGCCTCGTCAAGACGGTCTTCGACAGGAAGACCGGCGAGCTCCTGGGCGCCCATATGGTCGGCGCCGAGGTCACCGAACTCATCCAGGGCTTCGTCGTCGCCATGAACCTGGAGACGACGGAAGAGGAGCTGATGCACACGATCTTCCCGCATCCGACCATTTCGGAAACGATGAAGGAAAGCGTGCTCGACGCTTACGGCCGGGCACTGAACGCTTGATTTGGGATTCGCCCCTCACCCTAGCCCTCTCCCCGTTCTGACAGGGAGAGGGGCTGGAGTTCGCAGCTTGCGTCCTTCTCCCCGTCGAAACGGGGAGAAGGTGGCGGCAGCCGGATGAGGGGCATTCTCGATGTATTGCAGACGGGCGGCCCACCGCCCATATCTTTCAGACTGGTTTTGGACGGGAGCATGACATGGGTGTGGGTTGGATTGCAGCGATCATCATCGGCGGTCTGGCGGGTTGGCTCGCCGGCATTCTGATGGGCCTCCGCTTCGGCGTTTTGATGAACATCGTGATCGGCATTGTCGGCGCGGTTCTTGCCAATGCCATCTTCGAAAGTGCCGATATCCATGTCGCCAGCGGATGGCTGGGTTACCTGGTGCAGGGTTTCGTGGGCTCCTGCATTTTGCTATTCGTTGCCAAACTCGTCAGGAACTGACGAAACTCCGCTGCAGAACTTGAAAAGCAGGCGGTTGAAAGCAGGTTTTTATGGTCACCATTCTCGACAGGACGACGCTCGGCGACGAAAAGCGCGTCCGCCATCCGGAAAAGGCGCATCGCCCGGATACGGAAGTGCTGCGCAAGCCCGAATGGATCCGCGTGCGCGCGCCGGTCTCCAAGGGCTATATGGAAACCCGCTCGATCGTGAAGGAAAACAAGCTGGTGACGGTCTGCGAGGAAGCGGGCTGCCCCAACATCGGCGAGTGCTGGGACAAGAAGCACGCCACCTTCATGATCATGGGCGAGATCTGCACCCGCGCCTGCGCCTTCTGCAACGTCGCGACCGGTCGGCCGAACGCCCTCGACATGGACGAGCCGGAAAACGTCGCCAAGGCCGTGAAGCAGATGGGACTTTCCCATGTCGTCATCACCTCCGTCGATCGTGACGATCTGGAGGATGGCGGCGCCGAGCATTTCGAGAAGGTGATCTGGGCGATCCGCGCGGCGTCTCCGATGACGACGATCGAGATCCTGACGCCCGACTTCCTGAAGAAGCCCGGAGCCTTGGAGCGCGTCGTGGCCGCAAAGCCCGACGTCTTCAACCACAACATGGAAACGGTGGCCGGCAATTACCTCACGGTCCGCCCCGGCGCCCGCTATTTCCATTCCATCCGCCTGCTGCAGCGGGTGAAGGAGCTCGATCCGACCATGTTCACCAAGTCGGGCATCATGGTTGGGCTCGGCGAGGAGCGCAACGAGGTACTGCAGCTGATGGACGACCTCAGAACCGCCGATGTCGATTTCCTGACGATCGGCCAGTATCTCCAGCCGACCCGCAAGCACCACAAGGTCGAGCGCTTCGTCACGCCGGAGGAATTCAAGTCCTACGAGACGGTTGCCTATACCAAGGGTTTCCTGATGGTGTCGTCGAGCCCGCTGACCCGGTCGTCGCATCATGCCGGCGACGATTTCGCGCGCCTCAAGGCTGCGCGGGAGAAGAAGCTTCTGGCTGCCGCCGAATAAGGCGGCAGCATTCCCGGCCGCTTATTCGGCCGCCTCGACCTTCTCGTTTTTGTTCTGGCCGCGCCGTCTCTCCCGCAGCGTGAAGCGGTGTCCGCGCGCTTCCCCCTTTGCCATCTCGATGAGATAGGCGAGCATCGGCAGTTGGTTCATGTCGGCGAGCTGCTTTGCGGATTCGAGCAGCTTTATCATCTGCGAAAAATCGTCCATGGATGCTTCTTTCCGGTGCGCCGGTTCTGCTGGTGGTTGAACGTGCCATTCTATGCCCGTTTGCGGCAATGGATCATTACAACCGGATGAATCCTACATTAAATCCTGTTAATCCGAATGCCGCCCGGCACCGGCAAATGGCCGGCGATGACGGCAGCCATTCGAACCTTCCTGTCGCGACGCATTCGGCGGACCTCTATAATACCCTCTTCGCAAGATTGAAATCCTCCTGTCATCAAGAGTGGTTACGGCCATCGGCGGCGGATCGGAGCCTGATTCTCGGGGGAACCACGATGGACATCAAATCTGGCTCGAATGCGATCCAGTACGTAGGAATTCGGGAGGCGGCCGACAAGCTCCGGCACGCGGATAGAATTCTGGTGATCGGCTGTTCGGGCGGCGGAAAATCGACGCTGTCGCAGAAGATCGCCCGCCGTTTCGGTCTCGGCTATATCTCGATCGACCGGGACGTTCTGTGGCTGCCGGGCTGGGTGCAGCGGGAAAAGGGCGAACAGTTCCGCCTCATCAGGGAACTGATAGCTCAAGATCGCTGGATCATGGATGGCACCAATACCTCGACCTTCGATATCCGCGTGCCGCGCAGCGATCTCGTCATCTGGGTGCACATGCCGCGCTTACTCTGCGTCTGGGGCATTTTGAGCCGCTGGGCAAGGAACCGGGGCGGAACCCGCCCGGAGATGGCGCCCGGTTGCCCCGAGAAGATAGATTTCGATTTCTTCCGGTTCGTCTGGACCTGGGAGAGGGTCTATGGACCACGTGTCCTTGCGGGGCTTGAGAAATATGCCGGCGACAAGCCGGTTCTGGTGTTGAAATCGCGCCGCCAGGTGCGCGATCTCCTTGATCTTGTCGGAGCGGGCGCTTAACTCCGCATTATGCCGAAGTTCGAAATCCGCCGTCCCGTGAAGCACAGCGCCGAAGAGATGTACGCGCTCGTCGCCGATATCGAGAAGTATCCGCAATTCCTGCCGCTCTGCGAAGCGCTGGCGATCCGCTCCCGAAAGGAGCGCGACGGCAAGACGCTCCTCGTGGCGGACATGACGGTGGGCTACAAGGCGATCCGCGAGACCTTCACCACCCAGGTCCTGCTCAACCCGGCCGAACAGGCGATCGACGTGAAATATATCGAGGGACCGTTCAAGTATCTGGAAAACCGCTGGCGCTTCGAGCCGTCCGCGAGCGGCTCTCCGGATGCCTGCGTCGTGCATTTCTTCATCGACTACGAGTTCAAGAGCATGATTTTGGGCGCTCTGATGGGCTCGATGTTCGACCGCGCCTTCCGCATGTTCGCCGAGGCCTTCGAGGCGCGGGCCGACAAGATCTACGCCTGAGCGGCTTCCACCAGCATCTGAAGCGCCGTCCGGACGGTCGCAAGCCGCACTTCGGTCCGGCCGATATCGCCATAGCGCATCTCCCGGTGCAGGATCGTGCCCGACCGGCTCCGGGCGGCGAGATGCACGAGGCCGACCGGCTTGTCCGCCGAGCCTCCGCCGGGACCGGCAATGCCCGTCACCGCGACCGCCGCCCACGCCCGCGACCGGAACAGCGCGCCATGCACCATCTGCAGCGCCGTTTCCTTCGAGACGGCGCCATGCGTGGCGAGCGTCGCTTCCGTGACGCCCAGCAGGTCCGTCTTCGCCTGGTTCGTATAGGTGACGAAGCCGCGGTCGACGACGGCCGACGAGCCGGAAATCTCCGTGAGCGCGCCGGCGATCAGTCCACCGGTGCAGGATTCGGCCGTGGCGACCATCAGTCCACGGGCGGAGAAGTCCGAAACGATCCGCCGGGCCTGCTCTTCGATATCGGCGGGAAACAGGCTCATGCCGCATCTCCGCGGTAGACGACCGTCGCGGTCGCGATCGCCGCGATCCCTTCGCGTCGCCCGACGAAGCCGATCTTCTCGTTGGTGGTCGCCTTGACGGAGCAGCGGTCGACGGAAATGCCGAGGATGTCCGCCAGGTTCTCGCGCATCGCCTGCCGGTGCGGCGCGATCTTCGGCGCCTCGGCGATCAGCGAGATATCCGCATTCATGATCGTGCCGCCGCGCTCGCGCACCACCTTTGCCGCGTGGTCGAGGAAGATCTTCGAAGGCGTACCCCGCCACTGCATGTCGGACGGGGGAAAGTGATCGCCGATGTCGCCGGCGCCGCAGGTGGCGAGCAGCGCGTCGGTCAGCGCATGCAGGGCTACATCCGCATCCGAATGGCCGCTGAGCTTCTGGTCGTGCGGAATGAACACGCCGCAGAGCGTCACCCCGTCACCGGCTTCGAGTTGGTGCACGTCGTAGCCGTTGCCGGTCCTGACGTCGGGCAACGTGTTAAGCGAAAGTTTTTCGTCGGCCATGGCGATGTCCCGCTTCACGGTGAGCTTGATATTGTCGACCGAGCCTTCGACCAGCGTCACGGCCAGACCGGCCCATTCGGCGATCGAGGCATCGTCGGTGAAATCCTCGCGGCGCAGCGCCGCCGCCTTTTCATGCGCCGTGCGGATCGCCGAAAGAACGAAGCTTTGCGGCGTCTGGGCCGCATAGAGGCCGGCGCGCGGTACCGTCTCGTGCACCAGTCCGTCGGCGCCGCCGCGCTTCAGCGTATCGGTGACGGGCATGGCCGGCAGCACGCCCTCCTGTCCCTGATCGAGAGCCGTGGCGATGCGGTCGAGGATCCCGTGATCGACGAAGGGCCGCGCCGCGTCGTGGATCATCACGTGGGTCGCCTCGGCGGCGGAAAGCGCCTTGAGGCCCTCGTAGACCGAGCGCTGCCGCGTTTCGCCGCCGAATGTGGTGACGACCCTTTCGATACCCGGAAGCGCGCCGGTCGCTGCCGCAAACAGAGCCTCGTCGTCGGGGTGGATGACCACCACGATCGGTCCGCTGCGGGGCCAGGTGAGGAATTGCCGGAGCGTATGGGCGATGACCGGCCGCCCGCCGATCCGCCTGTATTGCTTCGGGCCGTCGTCCGGCGATCCGGCCCGTTCGCCGCGGCCGGCGGCGACAATGACGATACCGATTGTCATGGTTCTGTCGTCCATAGGCCTTAACCGCTGCTGCGACCGCTGAAAGGATTGACAGGCGGAGAACTATAGAATGAAAAGCCTGATTTCCAGCAGGCCGCTCAAAAATAACGCAGTTCCGGAATTGCTCTTGGCAAATGCCCGAGACCTGAATAAAAATAGTGCAATTACCTCATGTGCCCGAAAGATCACCATTTGCGTTTCCAGGATCTTGCCACGCCCTTCCAGATCGGACCGGTCGCCATAAGAAATCGCGTCGTCCTGGCCCCGATGTCCGGCGTCACCGATCTGCCGTTCAGACGGCTTGCCTGGCGTTTCGGCGCCGGGCTCGTCGTGACGGAAATGGTCGCAAGCCGGGAACTCGTCCTGAACCGCGGCGAATCATGGGCGCGGCTGAAGGGCGCGGGTATCTCGCCGCATATGGTCCAGCTTGCCGGCCGCGAGGCCCACTGGATGGCGGAGGCCGCGAAGATCGCCGCCGATAACGGCGCCGACATCATCGACATCAACATGGGTTGCCCGGCCAAGAAGGTGACGGGCGGTTATTCCGGCTCTGCGCTGATGCGCGATCCCGATCACGCGCTGTCGCTGATCGAGGCGACCGTGAATGCCGTTTCCGTCCCCGTGACGCTCAAGATGCGGCTCGGCTGGGACGGGAATTCCATCAACGCGCCGGAGATCGCCCGCCGGGCGGAAAATGCCGGCATCCGGCTCGTCACCATCCATGGCCGCACCCGCATGCAGTTCTACGAGGGCAGGGCGGATTGGGATGCGATCCGCCTGGTGCGCGATGCCGTCTCCATCCCGCTGGTCGCCAATGGCGACGTCGAATCGCCGGAGGACGCCGCGGAAATCCTGAAGCGCTCGGGCGCCGATGCGGTCATGGTCGGCCGCGGCGCGCAAGGCCGTCCCTGGCATATCGGCTGGCTTGCCGGCCATGCCGCGCCGTCCCGGGCAAAGATCGCCGGCCTCGTCGTCGAACATTACGAGGCGATGCTGGAGCTTTACGGCCGCGAGCCGGGGCTGCGCCACGCCAGAAAGCATCTCGGCTGGTATCTTGACCGCTTCGCGCCGGACCTGCCCGTGGAAGAAAAGGCTGCCATCATGATCTCGAAGGACCCGGCCGAGGTTTCGCGCCGGATGACGGACGCGCTGACCGGAGAAGCAGCGGCCACGCGCAAGGAGGCCGCATGACGAAGTCGCCGGGATCAAATGGCGGGCAGGAGGCCGCGAGCGGCAATGTGCTCGCCATGGCCGTTCTCAATTCGGTGCAGAACCCGGTGATCCTGGTCGATGCGGCCGGCAGGGTCGCCTTCGCGAATTGGGAGGCGGAGGCCTTTTTCGGCGCCAGCGCCGCCCATCTTGCGAAGAACAGGATTTCCACCTTCATCCCCTTCGGCAGCCCGCTTCTGGCGCTGATCGACCAGGTGCGCGAGCGCAAGGCGCCCGTCAACGAATACCGCGTCGATCTCTCTTCGCCGCGTCTCGGCCAGGACAAGCTGGTCGATCTCTATGTCGCGCCGGTCGTCAGCGAGCCGGGTTCGGTCGTGGTCGTCTTTCAGGAGCGCTCCATGGCGGACAAGATCGACCGCCAGCTCACCCATCGCGCCGCCGCCCGCTCGGTCACCGGCCTTGCCTCCATGCTGGCGCATGAGATCAAGAACCCGCTTTCGGGCATCCGCGGCGCCGCCCAGCTTCTCGAAACTTCCGTGCCGGACGAGGACCGCGCCCTGACGCGGCTCATCTGCGACGAGACCGACCGCATCGTCTCCCTGGTCGACCGTATGGAAGTCTTCTCCGACGAGCGCCCGGTGGATCGCATCGCCCTCAACATCCATTCCGTGCTGGATCATGTGAAGGCGATCGCCAAGGCGGGTTTCGCCCGCAACATCAAGATTTCGGAATTGTACGACCCTTCGCTGCCGCCGGTCTATGCCAACCGCGACCAGCTCGTGCAGGTCTTCCTGAACCTCATCAAGAACGCCGCCGAGGCGATCGGCGACCAGCCGGACGGCGAGATCATGCTGACGACCGCCTATCGTCCCGGCATCAGGCTCTCGGTCGCCGGCACGCGCGAGAAGATTTCGCTGCCGCTCGAATTCTGCGTCATCGACAACGGTCCAGGCGTGCCGGCCGATCTCGTGCCGCACCTCTTCGATCCCTTCATCACCACCAAGACCAACGGCTCCGGTTTGGGCCTTGCGCTGGTGGCCAAGATTATCGGCGCCCATGGCGGTATCGTCGAATGCGACAGCCAGTCACGCCGCACCACGTTCCGTGTTCTGATGCCCATGCACAAGGAAGAGACCGGCGACGGCCGCGCCTTGAACTCCACAGGAAGTGAAAAATGACTGCCACGATCCTTGTCGCCGACGACGACGCGGCCATCCGCACCGTATTGAACCAGGCTTTGACCAGGGCGGGCTATGAGGTACGCATCACCTCCAATGCGGCTACCCTCTGGCGCTGGATTTCGGCCGGGGACGGGGATCTCGTCGTTACCGACGTAGTGATGCCGGACGAGAACGCCTTCGATCTCCTGCCGCGCATCAAGAAGGCCCGGCCGGAGCTTCCTGTCCTCGTCATGAGCGCCCAGAACACCTTTATGACGGCGATCAAGGCGTCGGAAAAGGGCGCCTACGACTACCTGCCGAAGCCGTTCGATCTGACCGAGCTCATCGCCATTATCGGCCGGGCGCTTGCCGAACCGAAGCGCAAGCCGGCCCGCCTCGACGACGACATGCAGGACGGCATGCCGCTCGTCGGCCGCTCCGCCGCCATGCAGGAAATCTACCGGGTGCTCGCCCGCCTCATGCAGACGGACCTGACGCTGATGATCACGGGCGAATCGGGAACGGGCAAGGAGCTCGTCGCCCGCGCGCTGCACGATTACGGCAAGCGCCGCAACGGCCCGTTCGTGGCGATCAACATGGCCGCGATCCCGCGCGATCTCATCGAATCGGAACTCTTCGGTCACGAGAAGGGCGCCTTCACCGGTGCGCAGAGCCGTTCCACCGGCCGTTTCGAGCAGGCCGAAGGCGGCACGCTCTTCCTCGACGAGATCGGCGACATGCCGATGGACGCCCAGACGCGCCTCCTGCGCGTCCTGCAGCAGGGCGAATACACGACCGTCGGCGGCCGCACGCCCATCCGTACGGACGTGCGCATCGTCGCGGCGACCAACAAGGACCTGAAACAGCTCATCAACCAGGGTCTCTTCCGCGAGGACCTCTATTACCGCCTGAACGTCGTGCCGCTGCGTCTGCCGCCGCTGCGCGACCGGGCCGAGGACATTCCCGATCTCGTCCGCCATTTCATGCAGATGGCCGAAAAGGAAGGCCTCGATTCCAAGCGCTTCGACAACGAGGCGCTGGACCTCATGAAGGCCTATGCCTGGCCGGGCAACGTCCGCGAGCTGGAAAACCTCGTCCGCCGCCTGATGGCGCTCTATCCGCAGGACGTCATCACCCGCGAGATCATCGAGGCGGAGCTCCGCTCCGATGTCCCGGACAGTCCGATCGACAAGATGGGGGCGCGTCCGGGTTCGCTCACCATCGCGCAGGCCGTCGAGGAGAACATGCGGACCTATTTCGCGAGCTTCGGCGACAACCTGCCGCCGCCTGGCCTCTATGACCGGGTGCTCACCGAAATGGAGTATCCGCTGATTCTCGCGGCACTCACCGCCACCCGCGGCAACCAGATCAAGGCGGCCGATCTGCTGGGCCTCAACCGCAACACGCTGCGCAAGAAGATCCGCGAACTGGGCGTCTCGGTCTATCGCAGCTCCCGCAGCGCCTGATTCCTGATCGCCGGTCGGGAACTTTGTTCCAGACTTCTTGACACCCTCGATACATCGTTGCATTTTCGCCACAATGCGTTGCTTAAAGGTCACGCAGAGCTTGGCGAATGCTCGACGGAGTGGCGGCCGTTGAGGGGATTTAGCCAGGTCTTTTCCGGGAAGTTGCTGTCGCTTCGCTTGGGTTTCACCGGGTTGAAACGATCTCCCGCGGGGAATTTGGGGATCGGAGTGGATCGATGACGGAAGGCGACACAGCGCCGGTGGCCGAGGGTGAGCCGCCCGTAAGCGAGCCCGCCGTGTCCGTGCAGGACCGGCGCGCGTCCTTCGCGCTCCCCGGCCTTCTGCTCGCCGGCGGCGCCTTGATCTGCGCGGGCCTCACGCTTTTCGTCCTGCTCGGCCTCACGCCGATTGCGCCGACGACGAACGTCGTGATCGCCTCTGCGGTCGTCAATTCTCTTTTCATCATCGGCCTGATGTATCTGATCGGGCGGGAGGTCGTTCGGCTCCTGAGGGCGCGCAACCGCGGCCGCGCGGCGGCCCGCCTGCATGTGCGCATCGTCGTGCTTTTCTCGATCGTCGCGATCACGCCTGCGGTCCTGGTGGCGATCTTCGCCAGCCTCACGCTGAATGTCGGCCTGGATCGCTGGTTCTCGCTGCGCACCCAGTCGATCGTGCAGTCCTCGCAGGATGTCGCGCGCGCCTACATGCTTGAAAACGCGAGCTATCTCCAGGGCCAGACGGTGTCGATGGCGAACGACCTGGAACGGAACCGGCCGATGTTCTATCTCGACCGAACCGGTTTCGTGGAGCTGATGACCCGTCAGGCGAGGGGCCGCGGCATGCTGGGCGCCTTCCTCGTGCGCGAGGACGGCCAGGCGATGGCGCAGGCCGACATCAAGACCGAGAAACCGCTGCCGGCCATTCCGGAGGATGCGTTGAAGACGGCGGCTGCCGGCCAGCCGACGCTCATTCCGCCGGGTGTCACCAATCTCGTCGGCGCCGTCATCAAGCTCGACGGGCTTCCGGGCTCCTTCCTCTACACGATCCGCGCCGTCGATCCGAAGGTCATCGCGGCCATGCATCTCATGGAGGAGAACACCGCCGAGTACCAGGCGATGGAGGCCGGCCGCACATCCCTGCAGATCGCCTTCGCGGTGCTCTATCTCGGCTTCGCCCTGATCGTCCTGCTCGCGGCGATCTGGACGGCGATCGCCGTCGCCGACCGCATCGTCCGGCCGATCCGCCTGCTGATCAGCGCGGCCGACAGCGTCGCGACCGGCAATCTCGCCGTCGTGGTGCCGGTGCGGGCGGCCGATGGCGACGTGGGCAACCTGTCGCGCACCTTCAACAAGATGATTTCGGAAATCCGCAGCCAGCGCGACGAGATTCTCGAGGCGAAGGACGAGGTGGACGACCGCCGCCGTTTCATCGAGGCCGTGCTTTCGGGCGTCACCGCGGCGGTGATCGGCGTCGAGGAGGACCGCCGCATCACCATCGTCAATCCGTCCGCCGAGGAGTTCCTCGGCGTCCCCGCCGAAAAGCTGATCGGCGAGAAACTCCAGGATGTCGCGCCCGAGGTCGACCAGGTGCTGACGGAGGCGCGCACGCGCGCCCGCGGCGATTTCCGCAAGCAGGTGAACCTGATGCGCGGCGGCAAGGAGCGGACGCTGTCGGTCCAGGTCACCCGCGAGGAGCAGCGGGCGGCGCAGGAATCCTACGTCGTCACGCTCGACGACATCACCGATCTCGTCATCGCCCAGCGCTCGACCGCCTGGGCGGATGTGGCACGCCGCATCGCCCATGAGATCAAGAACCCGCTGACGCCGATCCAGCTTTCCGCCGAACGCCTGAAGCGCCGCTACGGCAAGCAGATCGCCGAGGACGACCGTGCCGTCTTCGACCAGTGCACCGATACGATCGTGCGGCAGGTGGGCGATATCGGCCGCATGGTCGACGAGTTCTCGTCCTTTGCCCGCATGCCGAAACCCACCAAGGAGGAGGCGGATCTGCGCGACATCCTGCGCGACGCGATCTTCCTGCGCGAGATGGGGACGCCGCATGTGGAATTCATCCGCGAGCTCGGCGAGGAGCCTCTCAGGGGCATGTTCGATGCGCGCATGCTCGGTCAGGCCTTCGGCAATCTCATCAAGAACGCGGTCGAGGCGATCGAGGCGGTGCCGAGCGATCAGGAGCGCGACGGCCGCAAGATCAAGGTGCGCTCGGTCTTCGACGCGGCCCACGATGTCTATGTCGTCGATGTCGTCGACAACGGCAGCGGTCTGCCGACGGAAAACCGCCACCGCATTCTCGAGCCCTACATGACCATGCGCGAGAAAGGCACGGGGCTCGGGCTGGCGATCGTCAAGAAGAT
Source organism: Xaviernesmea oryzae (assembly GCF_900177415.1). Taxonomy (GTDB): domain Bacteria; phylum Pseudomonadota; class Alphaproteobacteria; order Rhizobiales; family Rhizobiaceae; genus Neorhizobium; species Neorhizobium oryzae_A. The sequence continues at coordinate 196,820 of NZ_FXAF01000011.1, forward strand.
CATCGAAGAACACGGCGGGCAGCTCGAACTGCACGATGCGCCGGCGGATTTCGATCATGGCAGGGGCGCCATGATCAGGGTTCTGCTGCCGCATGTGCAGAAGGTGGTGGTGCCCGGAACCGGCAATAACAAGGAACTGGCTTATGGCGTCTGATATTCTGGTCGTGGATGACGAGGCGGATATCCGCGAGATCGTTTCGGGTATTCTGTCCGATGAAGGGCACGAGACCCGCACCGCGCATGACAGCGACAGCGCGCTTGCGGCGATTTCCGACCGCGTGCCGCGGCTCGTCTTTCTGGATATCTGGATGCAGGGTTCGAAGCTCGACGGCCTGGCGCTGCTCGACGAGATCAAGAGCCGGCATCCCGATCTGCCGGTGGTGATGATCTCCGGCCACGGCAATATCGAGACGGCCGTTTCCGCCATCAAGCGCGGCGCCTTCGATTTCATCGAAAAGCCCTTCAAGGCCGACCGGCTGATCCTGATCGCCGAGCGGGCGCTCGAAAACTCCAAGCTGAAGCGCGAGGTGACCGAGCTCAAGAAGCGCGCCGGCGATGCCGCCGAACTGGTCGGCACCTCCGTCGCGGTCTCGCAGCTCCGCCAGAACATCGAGAAGGTGGCGCCGACCAACAGCCGCATCATGATCCTCGGCCCTTCCGGTTCCGGCAAGGAACTCGTGGCGCGCATGATCCACAAGAAGTCGGCCCGTTCCGGCGGGCCGTTCGTGGCGCTCAATGCCGCGACGATCACCCCGGATCGCATGGAGGTTGCGCTGTTCGGCACCGAAGGCGGTCCCGGCCAGCAGCGCAAGATCGGCGCGCTGGAAGAGGCCCATCGCGGCATTCTCTATCTGGACGAAGTCGGCGAGATGCCGCGCGAGACGCAGAACAAGATCCTGCGGGTGCTGGTCGACCAGCAGTTCGAGCGCGTCGGCGGCTCGAAGCGCGTCAAGGTGGACGTCCGCATCATCTCGTCCACCGCCTACAACCTGGAAAGCCTGATTTCCGAAGGTTCGTTCCGCGAGGATCTCTACCATCGCCTGGCGGTAGTGCCGGTCAAGGTGCCGGCGCTCGCCGAGCGCCGCGAGGATATTCCCTTCCTCATCGACATGTTCATGCGGCAGATTTCCGAACAGGCCGGCATCCGTCCGCGCAGGATCGGCGAGGATGCCATGGCGGTCCTGCAGGCGCATGACTGGCCGGGCAACATCCGCCAGCTCCGCAACAATATCGAGCGGCTGATGATCCTTGCCCGTTCCGACGGCCCGGAAGCGCCGATCTCCGCCGACATGCTGCCGACCGATCTCGGCGACATGCTGCCGAAGGTCTCCTCCAAGGGCGACTACCACATCATGACGCTGCCGCTGCGTGAAGCGCGCGAAATGTTCGAGCGCGATTACCTGATTGCCCAGATCAACCGTTTCGGCGGGAACATCTCCCGCACGGCGGAATTCGTCGGCATGGAGCGTTCGGCGCTGCACCGCAAGCTCAAGTCGCTCGGCGTCTGATCGGAAGTCTCCTTGAAATCCATGAAAGCTGATCGATGAAAGTCATCATTTGCGGCGCGGGGCAGGTAGGCTACGGCATCGCCGAACGGCTGTCGCAGGAGGACAACGACGTCTCCGTCATCGACACCTCCGCCACGCTGATCGCTGCGATCACCGAGACCCTCGACGTGAAGGGCTATGTCGGCCACGGCGCCCATCCCGACGTGCTGGAAAAGGCCGGCGCCGAAGACGCCGACATGATCATCGCCGTGACGCTCTACGACGAGGTCAATATCGTCGCCTGCGAAGTGGCGCATGCGCTCTTCTCGGTGCCGACCAAGATCGCCCGCATCCGCGCCCAGAGCTATCTGAAGCCGGAATATGCCGATCTCTTCAGCCGCCAGAACATGTCGATCGACGTGACCATCTCTCCCGAGGTGGAGGTCGGCAAGATGGTGCTTCGGCGCATCTCCTTTCCCGGCGCCATGGACGTCGTGCGTTTCGCGGACGACAACATCGCCATGGTGGCGATCGAATGCATGGAGGATTGCCCGGTCGTCGCAACCCCGCTGCATCAGCTCTCCGATCTCTTCCCGGATCTCCGGGCGACGGTGGTGGGTATCGTCAGGGGCGGCCGGCTCACCGTCGCCCGCTCCGCCGATCAGCTCGAAGTCGGCGATCTCGCCTATGTCATCTGCCAATGCGACCATATCCGCCGCACGCTCGGCCTGTTCGGGCATGAGGAGGAGGAGGCGCGCCGCATCATCATCGCCGGCGGCGGCAATATCGGTTACTACGTCGCCCGCACGATCGAGGAGCATCAGCCGAGGATGCGGCTGAAGATCATCGAGAGCGACCGTGAAAAGGCCCTGGCGATATCGGAAAAGCTCCGCAACACCATCGTGCTGCACGGTTCGGCGCTCGACCAGCATATCCTCAACCAGGCGGATATCCAGGATACCGACCTGATGGTGACGCTGACCAATAGCGACCAGATCAACATCCTGGGCGCGGTGCTTGGAAAATCCCTCGGCTGCAAGTCGAACCTCGTGCTGATCAATTCCACCTCGCTTCATCAGATCACCGATTCGGTCGGCATCGACGCGCAGATCAATCCGCGGGCGGTCACCATTTCCCGCGTGCTGCAGCACGTCCGCAAGGGCCGCATCCGCTCCGTCTATGCCGTCCAGCACGGCGCGGCGGAGGTGATCGAGGCGGAAGCGCTCGAAACCTCGCCGCTGGTCGGCCGGCCGTTCCGCGAACTCGAGCTTCCGGACGGCATCCGCATCGGCGCCATCTATCGCGGCGACACGGTCATCCGCCCAAGCGGCGATACGAAGATCAAGGCGCGAGACCGGGTCGTGCTCTTCGCCACCGCCGAGGCGGTCCGCGACGTGGAGCAGCTCTTCCGCGTATCCATCCAGTATTTCTGAGGTCAGGGGACATTCGATGTCGAGAATCGCCTATGTGAACGGACAATATGTCCGCCATTCCGAAGCCGCCGTGCATGTGGAGGACCGGGGCTTCCAGTTCGCCGACGGCGTCTACGAGGTCTGCGAGGTGCGCCACGGTTTCATCGTCGACCTGACGCGGCATCTCGACCGTCTCGAACGCTCGCTCCGCGAATTGAAGATGGCGTCTCCCATGGGCCGAGCGGCGCTCACCTTCGTCATCCGCGAAGTGCTCCGCCGCAACCGCGTGCGGAACGGCATCTTCTATCTGCAGGTGACGCGCGGTGCGGCCCGCCGCGACCATTACTTCCCCTCCGACGATACGCCGCCGACGCTGACGATTACCGCGAAGAGCACCGACCCGTCCGTCGCCGCCAGGAAATATGCCAACGGCATCAAGGTCATCACCGTGCCGGAGAATCGCTGGGACCGGGTCGACATCAAGACCGTCGGCCTCCTGCCGAACGTGCTCGCCAAGCAGCAGGCGAAGGAGGCGGGCGCCCAGGACGCGATCTTCGTCGACCGGAACGGCATCGTCATGGAAGGCGCTTCCTCCAACGTCTGGATCGTCACGCCGGAAGGCGAGCTGGTCACCCGGCCGGCCGAGCATGGGATTCTCCGGGGAATCACCCGCACGACGCTGATCGACGTGGCGGAAAAGCTCGGCCTGAAGGTCGTCGAGCGCGAATTCGGGACGGAAGAGATGATGGCGGCCCGCGAGGTCTTTTTCACCTCGGCCACCGGCATATGCGTGCCGATCGTCGAAATCGACGGAAAACCCGTCGCCAACGGCCATCCGGGCACCACCTCGGCGGGCATTCGTGACACCTTTTTCGACATTGCGGAAAAGACGGCGATTTGATAACCAGACGTAAGGGGAAGGGAAGCACGAGGGCGTTTCCCGGTCGTCTCATGAAAGCTTGATCATCTCCCGGCACGTTGGCCGGCAAAAAAGAAAGAAGCGGCGCTATGGCGGAACGTTCTCAGAACCTGCAGGATTTATTTCTCAACACCGTTCGCAAGCAGAAGATTTCCCTGACGATATTCCTCATCAACGGGGTCAAGCTGACGGGCGTCGTCACCTCTTTCGACAACTTCTGCGTCCTTCTTCGTCGTGACGGCCACTCCCAGCTCGTGTATAAGCACGCGATCTCGACCATCATGCCGGGCCAGCCCATGCAGATGTTCGAAAGCGAAGAGAACGCCGCTTAAGGACGAGAGCAGATTTCAAACCGCGACACCTCGAACGAATCCCTTGTCCCGGAAGCCGACAAGCGCCGGGACGATATGCGCGCGGCCGTCGTCGTGCCGGTCCTGAAGCAGGCCAGGCCCAAAGGGGGGCATAGGGCGGGGCAGGGCGAATCGCCCGCTTTGCCTGCGCCGCAACGCTCCAACGAAGCGCGCCTCGAAGAGGCGGTAGGCCTTGCCAAGGCGATCGACCTGACGATCGTCGAGGGCCTCATCGTGCCCGTCGGCCAGCCGCGCCCCGCGACCCTGATCGGCACGGGCAAGATCGAGGAGATCAAGGCGCTGCTCGACGAGAAGGATGCCGGCCTCGTCATCGTCGATCATCCTTTGACCCCGGTGCAGCAGCGCAATCTCGAAAAGGAATGGAACGCCAAGGTCATCGACCGGACGGGCCTCATCCTCGAAATCTTCGGCCGCCGTGCCTCCACCAAGGAGGGCACGCTGCAGGTCGATCTCGCGCACCTGAACTACCAGAAGGGCCGGCTGGTCCGAAGCTGGACCCACCTCGAGCGCCAGCGCGGCGGCGCGGGCTTCATGGGCGGCCCGGGCGAAACCCAGATCGAAGCCGACCGCCGGCTCCTGCAGGAGCGCATCGTCCGGCTGGAGCGCGAGCTCGAACAGGTGGTGCGCACCCGCCAGCTTCACCGCGCCAAGCGCCGCAAGGTGCCGCATCCGATCGTCGCGCTGGTGGGGTATACCAACGCCGGCAAGTCGACGCTCTTCAACCGCATCACCGGGGCGGGGGTGCTGGCCGAGGACATGCTCTTCGCGACGCTGGACCCGACGCTGCGCCGCATGAAGCTGCCGCATGGCCGCACGGTCATCCTGTCGGATACGGTCGGCTTCATCTCCGACCTGCCGACCCATCTCGTCGCCGCCTTCCGCGCCACGCTGGAAGAGGTGTTGGAGGCGGACCTGATCCTGCATGTGCGCGACATGTCCGATCCGGACAACGCGGCGCAGGCCAACGACGTCTTGCGCATCCTCGCCGATCTCGGCATCGGCGAGAAGGAAGGTGCCGAGCGCATCATCGAGGTCTGGAACAAGATCGACCGGCTCGATGCCGAAGCCCATGACGCCATGGCCGAACGCGCCGCCGGCCGCGAGAACGTCATGGCTGTCTCGGCGATGACCGGCGAGGGCATCGATGTCCTCATGGACGAGGTCGCGAAACGCCTTTCCGGCGTTCTCACCGAAACCACGATCACCATTCCGCCGGACAAGCTGGCGCTGGTTTCCTGGGTCTACGGCAATGCCGTGGTGGACGAGCGGAAGGACAACGAGGACGGCTCGGTGACGCTCGACGTGCGCCTGACCGAACGCCAGGCCGCCGAACTGGAACGCCGGCTCGGCAACGGCCCGAAGCCGGTCAAGGAAGACTGGGAGCGGTAGGATTCTGCCCCCTCACCAGCAAAATCTACGACTTGGCTTTGCTAAGATCGTGATTTTGTAACCTCTCCCACAAGGGGAGAGGCAGAACGCCGAGAGTGCGGCGCCGGTATCTCTCCCTTTATGGGAGAGAAAGCGATTTCAACATCTTAGCTTCAGCTAAGTGTTGGAAATCGCAAGTGAGGGGATTATCCGTTCCTGTTTCGCAACGTCCCCATTGAGCAGAGAAAATAACCCCGGGAGGGAACGCACAACGGCAGCCTTGTCGTGTGCAGCGCCATCATGTTGCCGGTTTTTTGCAGTGCAAAATGATCCGTTGACGACGGCCGGGAATTTTGCAGTATCGTTGCGGGGCCGGCAGGAATGGTTTTCGTAATGATGCAAAATCAGCCGCGCGAAGAAACCGGAACGCATCTGGCCTATCTGGATGGTTGGCGCGGCATCGCCGTTATCTTCGTAATTCTCGGCCATTTCTGGCTGGACGACATAAAGCCCGGCGTCAGCACGTTCGGGGTCGACCTGTTTTTCGTCCTGTCGGGCCGGTTGATGTCGGAAATCCTGTTCGTCAAGCGGGCGGAATTGCCCACCTTCTTCTTCAGGCGCTTTTCGCGAATCTACCCCGCTCTCCTCGCGTTTGTTGTCATCACCACGCTTTTCTTCCAGGGGACGGAGCTGTCGCACGGCCCCGTGGCGGCGTTGCTTGCTTTGACGTTCACGATCAACTACGCCATGGTCTATACCCATCCCGTGGCTTTGTTCGATCACCTCTGGTCGCTCTGCGTCGAGGAGCACGCCTATATTCTCCTGGCGGGCATCGCGTTCCTGTCCCGCCGCAGGCTGTTGCCGGTGGGCGCCGTGATAGTCGCGCTTGGCCTTGCCGCGATGCTGAACGGCATCGTCCGCACCGAGCTCGGCGCAAGCGTCCTGTATACCCATTGGCGCAGCGACGTCTCCGTCGCAGGGATATTCCTCGCCGGCGGTCTTTGGCTGTTCCTCCGCCGGCGCCAGGCCCCGTGGTGGCTTTCCCCGGCGGCGCTGCTGGTCGCGGTCGTGGCGAAAGGGCTGCCCGATCACACCCTCTCCTTCGGTCTGTCGACGACCATGCTCGCGCTTTCCATCACCACGATCGACCACGCGACGCCCGTGTTCCGGAAGATCCTGTCGACCCGGATGCTGACCTATGCGGGGCTGTGGTCCTATTCGCTCTATTTGTGGCAGCAGCCCTTCTACAAGCTTTACCGGGCCGAAACGGCTCCGACCGCTCTGTTGATCCTCGCTGCCCTGCTGGCCGCGTTGGCGAGCTTCTATCTCGTCGAGAAACCCGCCAGAAGGACGCTCAATCGTTTCTTCCAGAACCATCTGGCGAAACGCGTCACCAGAGAGCGGACCGTATAGGCCTTTCCGTCCCCACGGCCCGGACGTTGTGGCTCATGAGGTTGCGACCTGCCGCTCGATCGCCTTGGCCGCCTGCCAGAGCTCTTCCATGCGTTCCAGCGTGGCGGCTTCCAAATTCTCGTTCGATTGTTGAAGAGATGTTTCTATATAGTTGAAGCGGCGCCGGAATTTGGTGTTCGTACCCCGCAGGGCATCTTCCGGGTCGGCCTTCACATGCCGGCCGATATTGACGAGCGCGAAGATGAGGTCGCCGAGTTCGTCCGCCACCTTGTCCTGCCGGCCGCCGCGCAGTGCGTCGCGCAATTCGCCGATCTCCTCCTCGATCTTGTCGAGGATCGGTTCGGCCTCCGACCAGTCGAATCCCACCTTGGCGGCACGCTGTTGCAGCTTCAGAGCCTCCGTCAGGGCCGGCTGGGCGCGATGCACCGCGCCGAGATAACCCTGTTTGAAATCCTCGGTTATTCCGCGTCTGGCGCGTCGCTCGGCGCGCTCGCGCTTTTCCGCCCCCTTGATCTCGTCCCATTGCAGCTTCACCGCATCGGGCGTATCGGCGTCCGAGCGCGCGAAAACATGCGGATGCCGGCGGATCATCTTTTTGGTGATCGCCTCGACCACGTCGCCGAAGGCGAATTCGCCGGCTTCCTCCGCCATGCGCGCATGGAAAACCACCTGCAGCAGGAGGTCCCCCAATTCCTCGCAGAGATCGTCCATGTCGTTGCGTTCGATCGCGTCGGCCACTTCGTAGGCCTCCTCGATCGTGTAGGGTTTGATGGTCGAAAAATTCTGCTCGAGATCCCAGGGGCAGCCGGTGCCGGGCGTGCGCAGTGCAGCCATTATCTCGATCAGCCGCGAAATATCCTTCGATGGTTCCATGGGAATTTTCCTTGCCGCTCAAGCGAGCGGTATGTTGTTCTCGGCTTTGCCGGATTGATAGCTGTTCGAGAGCCGCTGATAGGCTGCCTTGACGCGGGCGGTCTGTGCGCGGAGTTCGGCGCGCAGCGGCTCGTGCTCGCTTTCCACGAGATCGGCGATGAAATAGGAATTCCAGAAGGCGTTGCTGCGCCGGTAGCCGCCGGGCTCCAGCCCGAACACCTCTTTCAGGATCTTGAGGTCGTGCGGTATGGCGAAGGCGTCGCGCGAATCCTCGTGGCTGAAAAACGAATAGAAATTGTCGAAACCCGCCCAGGTGATCGCCGACATGCACATCGTGCACGGTTCGTGAGTCGAGAGAAAAATCAGATCCTTGGTGGAGATCCCTGAAGTTCTTTCATAAAAGCGCTTGAGGGTGTGGACCTCGCCATGCCAGAGCGGATTTTCGAGCTCGTTGTTGGTCTCGGCGATCACCAGCGAGAGGTCGGATTTTCTGAGGATCGCCGCGCCGAACACCTTGTTGCCGGCAGCGACGCCCTTTTCCGTCAGCGGCAGGATGTCGTGTTCGATGACGTCGAGGAGGCGGGCTGCGATGGTCATGATTGTCACTATCCGGATTTTCGTGCCGCAGTCTATCGGCGGGCGGCGGTATTGTGGATGGTCAAGGTCTGGAATTTGCTAGTAAATTAGTGGAAAACTGCATTCTTTTCGCAGTGCGGTGGCTTTTACTCCAGATCGGCATATTGCGAGAAGGAAAATACCGCAGGCGCAGTCTCTTAGCATATCCATTCCTTCAATTTTATCCGGCTATTGCGGATATTGCCCTGATATGATTCAGGATACCCGCATGTCCAGGGATACAGAGCGTCTGTCGGTCTTTCCGGCCTTCTTCCGCGTGAGCGGAAGGAGCGTTCTCGTATTCGGCAATGGCGACGAGGCCTTTGCCAAGGTCCGGCTGCTCGGCAATACCGATGCCCGCATCGTCGCCTATGCGCCGTCGCCGGAAGAGGATTACGCCGCATATCTCGTCGCGCAAGGCATCGAGATCGTCCGCGCGGAATTTTCGCCCGCGCAGGTCAGGGGTGCCGCACTGGTTTTTGCCGCGACCGGCAATGCCGCTCGGGACCGGGAAATCGTGACGGCCGCCAGGGCGGAGAAGATTCCGGCCAATGCCGTCGACCAGCCGGAATTCTGCGATTTCTACACGCCGGCCATCGTCAACCGCGCCCCCGTCGCCGTCGCGATCGGTACGGAAGGGGCGGGTCCCGTTCTCGCCCAGATGATCCGTGCCCGCATCGACCAGATGCTGTCGCCGTCGCTCGGCCGGCTGGCGCGGCTTGCCGCCGAATACCGGGATGCCGCCGAACGGCTCGTGCCGCGCGGCGTCTCGCGCCGCATCTTCTGGCGCCGTTTCTTCTCGGGCGATGTCGCCGACGCGGTCGATGCAAACGACACCGCCGCCGCCCGCCGTTCCGCCAATGCGCTGCTTTCGACGACGGGGCGTGCCGAGGGGCATATCTGGCTGGTCGGCGCCGGCCCGGGCGCCGAGGACCTGCTGACCCTGCGTGCCCAGCGCGTGCTGATGGAGGCCGATGCGATCGTCTACGACGCGCTCGTGCCGCAGGCGATCGTCGACATGGGGCGCCGCGACGCCGAGCGTCTGCCGGTCGGCAAGCGTAAGAATTGCCATTCCAAGTCTCAGGACGAGATCAACCGCCTGCTGGTCGAGCTCGGTCGCCAGGGCAAGCGCGTGGTGCGCCTGAAATCCGGCGACCCGCTCGTCTACGGCCGCGCCGGCGAGGAGATGGCCGCACTTCGCGAGGCCGGCATCTCCTACGAGATCGTGCCGGGCATCACCTCGGCCTTTGCCGCCGCCGCCGATTTCGACCTGCCGCTGACGCTGCGCGGCGTCGCCTCGTCGCTGATCTTCACGACCGGCCACGACCTCACGGGCGACGTGCTGCCGGACTGGGCGAGCCTTGCCGTTTCAGGCGCGACGATCGCCGTCTATATGGGCCGCACGGTCGCGGCTTCCGTTGCCGAACGGCTGATGGGCGCCGGCCTGGCTGCGGATACGACCGTCGCCGTGATCGAGAACGCAAGCCGCGCCGACCGCCGGCTCTTCCACGGCGTCTTGAAGGAACTGCCGGATCTGGAAGCCCGCGACGATCTCGCAGGCCCGGTCATGGTGATCATCGGCGAGGCCGTCGCCGGTGCGAATTTCGAAAAGTCCGAGCCGCTTTCTGCCCGCAGGGCCGCGGTTCGCCAGGAAATGGAACAGACAAGATGACCGACAAGGTTCTGACCGCCAACCGGCTGGTGGACGGTATCGCCGTATGGCTCGATGCGAACGGCCAGTGGGTGGAAAACCTGCAGGATGCGCTTGTGGCGCGCCATGCCGAAGCCGTGGCTTCGCTGGAGGCGATCGGCAAGCGCGATTTCGCGCAGAACCTGGTCGTTGACGTGGACGTCATCGACGTGCAGGAAACGGACGGCAAGCTCTGGCCGATCCGTCTTCGCGAACGCATTCGCGCCCAGGGGCCGACCATGGAATATGCCGCCGGCTATCGCCCCGCCGACCCGAAGTTTATCGCAGTCTGAGGAAGTCATGTACCGTTACGACGAATTCGACCACGCATTTGTCACGAGCCGCGTGGAGCAGTTCCGCGATCAGGTCGCGCGCCGCCTTTCCGGCGAGCTGGCGGATGACGTCTTCAAGCCGCTGCGGCTGATGAACGGCGTCTATCTGCAGCTGCACGCCTACATGCTGCGCATCGCGATCCCCTACGGCACGCTGAATTCCAGGCAGATGCGGATGCTGGCGCATATCGCGCGCAAGTACGACCGCGGCTACGGCCATTTCACCACGCGCCAGAACATCCAGTTCAACTGGCCGAAGCTCGCGGACATTCCGGATATCCTGGCGGAGCTCGCGACCGTCGAGATGCATGCGCTGCAGACTTCCGGCAACTGCATCCGCAACGTGACCGCCGACCATTTTGCCGGTGCCGCCGCCGACGAAGTGGCCGATCCGCGTCCCTATGCGGAAATCCTCCGCCAGTGGTCTTCCGTCCATCCGGAATTCTCCTATCTGCCGCGCAAGTTCAAGATTGCCGTGACGGGCGCCGAGCGCGATCGCGCCGCGATCCAGGTGCATGACATCGGCCTGCATCTGAAGAGGAACGATCGGGGCGAACTGGGCTTTGCCGTCTATGTCGGCGGCGGGCAGGGGCGCACGCCCCTGATCGCCAAGAAGATCCGCGACTTCCTGCCGGAAGAGGACCTGCTTTCTTACACGACCGCCATCGTGCGCGTTTACAATCTCTTCGGCCGCCGCGACAACAAGTTCAAGGCGCGCATCAAGATCCTCGTCCATGAAACGGGCGTCGAGGAAATCACCCGCCGGGTGGAAGAGGAGTTCGCGCATCTCCAGGGCAGCGAGCTGAAACTGCCGGAGGCGGACCTCCAGGCGATCGGCGCCTATTTCGCCCCGCCGGCGCTCGCCGACCGGGCCGAGGGCTGGGCGCAGCTTGCCGGCTGGAAGAAGCAGGACGAGGGCTTTTCCCGCTGGGTGAGCCAGAACGTGCAGCCCCACAAGCATCCCGATTACGGCACGGTGACGATCTCCCTGAAGCCGATCGGCGGCATTCCGGGCGATGCCTCGCACGAGCAGATGGACCTGATCGCCGATCTGGCGGAGGAATTCGCCTCCGGCGAGATCCGCATCAGCCACGAGCAGAACGTCATCTTCCCGCATGTGGCGCTGGCCGACCTGGAACCGCTCTATCGCGCGCTTCTCGCCCAGAACCTCGCAACCGCCAATGCCGGCCTGATCACCGACATCATCGCCTGTCCGGGGCTGGACTATTGCGCGCTGGCGAACGCCCGCTCGATCCCGGTGGCGCAGGAAATCTCCACCCGTTTCGGTTCGCCGGAGCGGCAGGCGGAGATCGGCGAGCTGAAGATCAAGATCTCCGGCTGCATCAATGCCTGTGGCCATCACCATGTCGGCCATATCGGTCTTCTGGGGGTCGAGAAGAAGGGCGCCGAGCTCTACCAGATCACGCTGGGCGGCTCGGCCGACGAAAACACCTCGATCGGCGAGATCATCGGCCGCGGCTTCGAGCCGAGCAAGGTGACGGACGCCGTCGAGACGATCGTCGACACCTATCTGGCCCTGCGGCTCTCGAAGGAGGAGACCTTCCTCGAAGCCTATCGCCGCGTCGGACCGCAGCCGTTCAAGGATGCGCTCTATGGCGGCGCGACGGCGGAAGCGGCCTGAGGGAGAGCGGGAAATATGACCAGAATCTGGAGAGAGACCGGCTTCGTCGAGAACGACCCCTGGGTGGTCGAGACCGAAGAGGTGAAGGCAACCGAAAGCCAGAAGGCGCTTCTGCCGCTCGACGAGCTGATCGAGAAGGCGGAGGCGAGCAACGACGTCGGCCTCGGCGTGGTGATCCGGCCGGCGGACGACGTGCGCAGGCTGGAGCCCTATCTCTACCGCCTCGAGATCGTCGCGGTGGACTTCCCGGCCTTCAACGATGGGCGGGCCTTTTCGCATGCCTCGCTGCTGCGCGAACGGCTCGCCTACAAGAACGAGCTGCGCGCCGTCGGCGACGTGCTGATCGACCAGATCCCGCTGATGCTGCGGGTCGGCATCGACAGTTTTTCCGTGAAGAACGCCACGGCGCTGAAGCGGCTGGAGGAGGGCAGGCTGCCCGGCATCCCCGTCCACTACCAGCCGACGGCGCGGCACGCGGAAAAGTCCGGCGGCTACAGCTGGCGCCGCCGCACCGTTCCGGCCTGAGCTCGGGTCGATGCGCATCAAAAGGTGACTTCCCGGCACATATTTTCTTGAACACCCGCGACAAAGGTTCGCGGATGCCTTCAAAACGGCGGCTGTTTGGTATATTTCGCTTCTGCGAAGAACGACGAGACTGAGACGAAGATGAACGCTCCAGCGAAGACAGAAGAATTTGCGGTCCAGAACCCGGCGAAAATCCCCGACGGCGTCTATGCCGAGACGGTGCTCGACGTCGAGCATTACACGGACCGCCTGTTCCGCTTCCGCATGACGCGGCCGGCCGCCTTCCGCTTCCGCTCGGGCGAATTCGCCATGATCGGCCTGATGGTCGGCGAAAAGCCGGTCTACCGCGCCTATTCGGTCGCGAGCCCCGCCTGGGACGAGGAGCTGGAATTCTTCTCGATCAAGGTGCCGGACGGGCCGCTCACCTCGCATCTGCAGAAGATCAAGCCGGGCGACACGGTGCTGATGCGCAAGAAGCCGACCGGCACGCTGGTGCTCGACGCGCTCACCCCGGGCAAGCGGCTCTACATGTTCTCGACCGGCACCGGCATCGCCCCCTTCGCCAGCCTCATCCGCGATCCGGAGACCTACGAGAAGTTCGACGAGGTGATCCTGACGCATACCTGCCGCGAGGTGGCGGAGCTGAAATACGGCTTCGACCTGATCGAGGAGATCAGGAACCACGAATTCCTGGCGGAGATCGTCGGGGAGAAGCTGAAGCATTACCCGACCGTCACCCGCGAGGATTTTTCGCACAAGGGCCGCATCACCGACCTGATCGAGAGCGGCAAGCTCTTTGCCGATCTCGGCGTGCCGCCGCTCGATCCGGCCGTCGACCGCGGCATGATCTGCGGCTCGGCGGACATGCTGAAGGACACCAAGGCGCTGCTCGAAAAGGCGGGCCTCGAAGAGGGCGCCAACAACAAGCCGGGCGAATTCGTCATCGAAAGAGCATTCGTCGGCTAATCCCCGGAAGAGAGCAGCTTTTCCCGCTTGCGGCGGGCGGCATCCCAGATCTCGGGTCTCCATCGGCTGGGTGACGTGCGGGCGATCTCGATCGCGAGGTCGTCGAGCATCCGCCGCTCGCCGTCGCGTGCCTCGAAAAAATGGCTGCCGGAGCCGAGAAAGCCTTCCGCGAACCGCGCCTCCTCGTAAACCGCATCGAAGACCTGGCGGTGCTCGGCGGTCAGGTTCCGCAGGCAGCAGGGTTCGCGGTTGGACTTGAAATGCCAGCGGCAGGCATTCCGGCGGCGGCAGTCGCGCCGGCGGCAGACCATGTGGGGCACGGCGAGAATCTCGGCTGTGCGGGCGGCGAGCCCGGTATCCATGGGCCGTTTTTCGTAAGGCATTGTTTTCTCCTTTGATATGGGATCGGCAAACCCGATCCGTCCAATCGGTCATCGGGCGGACTATCCCTCATCCGCCTTCGGGCACTTTTCCGCGGGGGCGGAGGGCATAGGTCATCGTTCACGCGATCCTTCTGATCCGTGGTTTGCCATGGTTTCGGACGGGGCGCTGAAAGCTGCCTCTTATGTTAGTTTATAGGTGACACCTCTCAGCGCCCCGTTCGGCGGTTTTTGTCCGCGACTTCGGTCCCTCTGCCTTGGCCTTCCCGGACGGTGTTCGTCTGGCCGCATGGACCCCGGGCGAACCGAGTTATCGCCAACGATCCATGACGCCGCCGCCGGACTCTCCGCTTTACGCAGACGGACAGAAAAGTCCGGCGAAACCATCCGTTCGGCCACCCTGTGTGCCGCACAGGCACGCCCGGCGCGCTCTTTCGGGCATCAAGAGACGATGGGCCGGTCCGTTGCCCGTCATCTCTCCCCGTGTCGCCGGAGGGAGACCATTTTCCGCGAACCCGGATGGTGAGGCTTTGCGTCTTCCCCTCAACACCCGCGCCGGCCCCGCCTCGCCGGAACGCCTTCCGGTGTATCCGATGCGGGACGGGGTGATTGTAGGCATGGAGTGAAGGAGCGGGGATGAGAAAGGGGTCAAGTGATTGATAGAGCTGAGGCGGGTTTGCGTTTTATCCATCAGAGCCGGTGAATGCCTGCCGCCGCACCCCCCTCTGCCCTGCCGGGCATCTCCCCCACAAGGGGGGAGATCGGATGGGGGCGACGGTTTTCCCAAAAGAACAAGCGCCGCTATTCGGCATGCCGCATACGCATATGGAGGAACCGAGCAGGTTCTGCTTTCTCCCTCTTCTCCCCAGCGGGGAGAAGTGCCGAGCAAAGCGAGGCGATGAGGGGGTGCACATGCGGCAAACCCGGCGCTGGATGGTGGCTTCGCCCCCCTCATCCGGTCCTTCGGACCACCTTCTCCCCGCTGGGGAGAAGGGAAGAGCGCGCTGCTTGGGATCTCCTTCATGGGCGGGGGCAATCGCATATGAGAACCGAGCCAGTTCGGCTTGCGCCCTCTTCTCCCCAGCGGGGAGAAGTGCCGAGCAAAGCGAGGCGATGAGGGGGTGCACACGCGGCAGGCGCGGCATCACCCGATGGTGGCTTCGCTCCCTCATCCGGTCCTGCGGACCACCTTCTCCCCGCTGGGGAGAAGGGGAGAGCGCGCTGCTGCCTTGTCAGTCCACAGAAGCACCAGCAGATTTTGCTCACAGGCAATTGGCCTCGCCCTGGAGTGGAGAAGGGCGGTGATGGGAGCGGTTTGCCGTCTAGCGCGGGACGGTGCCGCCGAGCTTCTGCTGGACGGCATCGACATGGCCGCGGACATAAAGCGCGACGGGCTTGCCGCCCGTGCCGGTGAGGGCGAGCGCGATGATCGTCACGTCCTCTTCGAAGGTCGTGACATAGGCCACCTGCGCGGGGTTGACGTAGACGGGCTGATTGTGGGTGTTCTTGAAGCCGATCAGCGCCATACGTCTCTCCTTCTGTTGCGTGGCCGATATGCCAATGCCATGCGGAGGTTGAGGGAGGCTTAATGTGCGGGGCCGAGGCCGCGAACGGGTGGAGGCGAAGAGGACCGGCTTTTGCGGAGGCGAGATTTCGCGTTCTCCCTTCACGATCGCACCGGCCCGCCCTCCGGATCGCCGGAACGCCTTGGCAAATATGCGACCATGGTCGTCCGAGACCCCCGCTTGTCCGCACGTCAAATCCGCTCCACTTTCTTCGAGGCTTCGAACCAGGGAGGGCGGAATGAAGGTCATCGTCGGGTTCTTTACGACCAAGCCCGGAAAGCGGGCGGAATATCTGGAGGCGGCGCGGGATCATCTTGAGAAGAGCCGGCTCGATCCGGACTGTTTCTACATCGAGCTCGTGCCCATGCCGGACGATCCGGACAGGATCCTGCTGGCGGAAGCCTTCACCGGCGAGGAGGCGCATCGCCGCCACGAGGATACCGACCATATGCGCGCGCTCTGGGCGGTCGGCCCGAAACTGCTCTCGCATGTGGTGATCGACAACGTGATCTCCGACCAGGTGCAGCATATCGACGAGAGGTTCGGGTGAGGGCGGGCGTTGCCCTCATCTGCCTGCCGGCATCTTTCCCCGAGGGGAGAAGAGACTCGTGACTACTGTCCCGGCCGGCCGGTTTTGCCCTTGGTGCGCCCCTTGCGCTTCTGTTCGCCGCCGTCCTCGTAGGAGCCGGTGCCGATCTTGCCGCGGACGATGGGGCGCACGCCGTCGTCGCGCTCCGGCTGCCCCTTCAGAAGCGGCGAGAAGCGCTTGCCGGGTTCGGTTTCCGGCGGCTTCGGCGGGACTTTGCCTTCCTCTGCTCCCTGCCGCGCCTCCGGCGCTCCACGCCTCTTGTCGACCGGCTTTTCCGTGCGGCCGACGGTCATTTCGTCCAGCGTGTTCCTGCGGAAGAGGCTGCCCTTGGCGGGCTCGGCGATGTCGCGGCCCATTTCGTCGAGCTGCGGCTTGCGGAAGAGCGGCGTCGCCGTGTCGGTGCCCGGGCCCATGTCGTCGAGGGAGGGTTTTTGGAAAAGTGAGGTCGAGGGCGTCGAACCACCCCCCTCTGTCCTGCCGGACATCTCCCCCTCAAGGGGGGAGATCGAAGGAGGCGCGGCTTTCCCGCCTTTTGACCGGCGTTCCTGGTCGCGGGCTTCCTCTTTCGCCATCGGGTCGTCCATGACCGCGAGCTCGGCGGCCTTGAGGCGTTTGATCTCGTCGCGGAGACGGGCGGCCTTTTCGAAGTCGAGGTCGGCGGCGGCGTCGCGCATGCTCTTTTCCAGCGCGTTGAGATGCGCCTGCAGATTGTTGCCGACGAGGTGGCCGCCGTCGGCGAAACCCTTGCCGGAGACGCCGGAAATGTCGGCGCGGACGTGATCGCGCTCGTAGACCGAGTCGAGGATGTCGGAAATCTTCGCCTTCACCGATTCCGGCGTGATGCCGTTCTCGATATTGTAGGCCATCTGCTTTTCGCGGCGGCGCGCGGTCTCGTCCATGGCGCGCTGCATCGAGCCGGTGATATTGTCGGCATAGAGGATGACCTTGCCGTCGACGTTACGCGCGGCGCGGCCGATCGTCTGGATGAGCGAGGTTTCGGAGCGCAGGAAACCTTCCTTGTCGGCGTCGAGGATGGCGACGAAACCGCATTCGGGAATGTCGAGGCCCTCGCGCAGCAGGTTGATGCCGACCAGCACGTCGAAGGCGCCGAGGCGGAGATCGCGGATGATCTCGATGCGCTCCAGCGTGTCGATGTCCGAATGCATGTACCGCACGCGAATACCCTGTTCGTGCAGGTATTCGGTGAGGTCTTCCGCCATGCGCTTGGTGAGCACGGTGACGAGGGTGCGGTAGCCCTTGGCGGCGGTCTCGCGAATCTCGCCGAGCACGTCGTCCACCTGGCTGCGGGCGGGGCGGACCTCGACGGGCGGGTCGATGAGGCCGGTCGGGCGGATGACCTGTTCGGCAAAAACGCCGCCGGACTGTTCCATCTCCCAGCCGCCGGGGGTGGCCGAGACGGAGACGGTCTGCGGCCGCATGGCGTCCCATTCCTCGAAGCGCAGCGGCCGGTTGTCCATGCAGGACGGCAGGCGGAAGCCGTATTCGGCGAGGGTGGCCTTGCGGCGGAAGTCGCCGCGATACATGCCGCCGATCTGCGGCACGGTGACGTGGCTCTCGTCGATGAAGATCAGCGCGTTGTCCGGGATATATTCGAACAGCGTCGGCGGCGGCTCGCCGGGCTTGCGGCCGGTGAGGTAGCGCGAATAGTTCTCGATGCCGGCGCAGGAGCCTGTCGCCTCCATCATTTCGAGGTCGTAGCGGGTGCGCTGTTCCAGCCGCTGGGCTTCGAGCAGGCGGCCGGCCTTTTCCAGCTCCGCGAGGCGGAGCTTCAGCTCCTCCTTGATCGCCTTGATGGCGGCGTTGAGGGTGGGGCGCGGCGTCACGTAGTGCGAGTTGGCGTAGATTTTCACGCTTTTCAGGTCGCCGGTCTTCTGGCCGGTGAGGGGATCGAACTCGGTGATCGCGTCGATCTCGTCGCCGAACATCGAGATGCGCCAGGCGGCATCCTCAAGGTGGGCCGGGAAGATCTCGATCGTGTCGCCGCGGACGCGGAATGAGCCGCGCACGAAATTGATGTCCTGGCGCTTGTACTGCTGGGCGACGAGGTCGGCCAGGAGCTGGCGCTGGTCGAGCCGGTCGCCGACCGTCATCTGGAAGGTCATCGCCGTATAGGTCTCGACCGAGCCGATACCGTAGATGCAGGACACCGAGGCGACGATGATGCAGTCGTCGCGCTCCAGGATGGCGCGGGTGGCGGCGTGGCGCATCCGGTCGATCTGCTCGTTGATCGAGGATTCCTTCTCGATATAGGTGTCGGAGCGCGGCACGTAGGCTTCCGGCTGGTAGTAGTCGTAATAGGAGACGAAATATTCGACCGCGTTGTTCGGGAAGAAGTTCTTGAACTCCGAATAGAGCTGCGCGGCGAGCGTCTTGTTGGGGGCGAGGATGACGGCGGGGCGCTGCGTCTCCTCGATCACCTTGGCCATGGTGAAGGTCTTGCCCGAGCCGGTGACGCCGAGCAGGACCTGGGAGCGGTCGCCGGAATTGATGCCTTCGACGAGGTCGCGGATGGCGGTCGGCTGGTCGCCGGAGGGCTTGTATTCGGTGACCATCTCGATCGGAATGCCGCCCTCGGATTTCTGCGGGCGTTCCGGCCGGTGCGGCGTCCACAGCTTGCCGTCCTTGAACAGCGGATTGCCGCTCTCGATGAGTTTCGAAAGCGCCTCAACCGTGGCGGTGACGGCGCCGGGGGCCAGAGACGGCGCGAGCGACTGCGCGTCTTCGAGCGACACGTCGAGGCCGGCGACCGGGTTGAGGCCGGCGCGGGCGCGCGTTTTCGGGTCCGAGGAGCCGCCCATGGAGACGCCGCGGGCGGTCTTGCCGGCGACCGCCTTCCTGTCGATCTTGCCCGATGTCTTCGAGGCTTCGATCTCCACCCTCTTGCGGTGCTTTCCGGCCTTGGAGGCGATCTCGCGCTGCGTCTCGACGGAGGAGGCTTCCGCTTCCGCCTCGAGCTGCTTCACCCAGTCGGCGACGGAGCCGGCCAGGGGGCTGGAAAGCGGTGCGCCTTCGAAGGACGATTGCGGGGCTTCCTCAAAACCGGGGGTCGAGGTGGAGGATTTTTTCGGTGATCTGGCCATGCGCCGAATATGGCGAGAGTCATCGCGAAAGGAAAGGGGCGAGGTCACAAAACAAGTACAAAAGGGAAACGGATTTTCGCCGGACCGGAATGAGGCGGCGAGGACGACATCGCAGGCCGCGGGCCTGTCCGGACGCCGGTCAGACGATGACAGGCATCATCCAGGCGACGAATTCCGAGACCACGGCGCCGGAGGAATCCTTCTCCACCAGCGGAAAGGTCATCTCCCTCACGGTGTTGGATTGATTGCCGCCGAGCAGGGTCACGCTGTTCGGCGTCCACCCCGTCACGAAGCCGACATGTCCCGATCCGGCCGACCAGGAGGCATCGTCGAACGGCGCATAGCGGCGAACGCCGATCGCGCCGAAAGCGGGAGCGGGCAGCAGCTTGAACTGGTTGTTCTTGTTCCAGAAGAAGGAGCGGGCGCCGGGATGGTTGGTCCCCATCTGGCCGCTGGTGACGAGGCAATAGTTGATGAAGGCCGCGCACCAGTCCACCTCGTCGCCACCGACGGGGTCGAACCAGGGGGCGGCGACCTCGAAGTAAAGAAGGATGCGGGGATTTTCGCCCGGGTCGCTCCACTCGCTCCTTTCCTGCGCGGGCAGGGCCGCCTCTCTCCGCGCGATCGCCATCCAGCCGTTCGAGGCGGAGGCGGCGGAGGAAAGAACGTCCGGCGTCCGGCCGATCAGCGGGGCCGGCGGCGCGTTCGGCCGCACCGTGCCTTTCGTCCAGCCTTCGATCTTCTGGATCGTCTGCGCCACCTTCCTGCGATCCCGTTCGCTCAAGGTCGACAGCACCGTTGCGAGCGCGATGCCCGTCTCACGGTGAATGAAATCGGCATATTCCTGCGAATTGTTCCCGTCGCCGGGCGGCGCGTAGCGGAAGATGGCGTCCTTGAGCGTCAGCCGGGAATAGGCCGCGGTCTTGAGAAGCGAGACGATCGCGGCCATGCCGGTCGCCTCGTCGGGAAATACCGCGAAGCTGCCGTCATTGCCGATCGCGCCGCAATTGATCGAGAAGTCTCCCTTCCTGATATTGCCCGGATTGCAGTTGCGCCACGATCTCGATCCGCCTTCGCGGATCTGTTCGCGACCCTGCGCGTCGACGTAAAGGATCGTCCTCGGCGCGATGGGGCGGGCATGCACGAATTCGCCCGCCGATCCGGCGGGCGGCGGTGTCGGGTCGTCCATATTGGGGACGGGCGGCTGGGTCGGCGGCCTGGGCACTTCCGGATTGGGCTGGCGGGTCGAAGCCGCGCCGGTGCCCGGGCCGTACACGACGGTGTAGGTGCCGTCGCCGGCCTTCTCGATCGACGTCACCGTCATGCCGCTGAGGCGAATGGTGAAGAGCACGTCGGCCAGGCCTGCTTCGGTTACCCCGGTGATCGTCATGGATCCCTCCTCGGTGACGGTCTTGGTCGAGAGTTCGGCATCGGCGCATCGGCCTCAGCCCGGTTTCTTCAGCCCGCGAGCCTCCACGAACCGGCGTCGCGCGGTTGCGAACTGCGGGGCATGCACAAACTGCGTGAGGTCGGTGTCGATGTCGTTCCGGCGGAGCCATTCGAGCACCGCCTGCCGGGCTGCGTCGCCGCTCCGGAGATAGTCGAGGATGAGGCCGGACGCCTCGTCGGCCGCATAGGTGTAGATGGCCTCGGTTCTGGTTTCCTCGGTCCGGGCGAGCAATTGCGAGGTCTGCTCGTCGATGCCGATCAGGCCGGCGGTGATCGTGCCCGCCGACGCATAGTCGTTGACGTCCATCAAGGCGAGTTCGAGCGGATATGCGGCCGTGTCCAGCGCCAGCTTGTCGAGGATCGACGAACGCACGCCGTTCCTGTTCGCGCGCATCTGCTTCTGCAGGAACTGGATCGTCTTTTCCGAAAGAATGCTTTTGTCGTAGGCCGCATGCGCGCCCTTGATGCCGGATCGACCGTGGCGAGCACGGTCTTGGCGGTCTTGGTGGCGGCAAGCGTTCCCGCGCCGCTGAGTGACAGGCTCGTCAGCGTGGCGATGAAGGGGACGCCCTGACTTTCCTGCGTCAACTCCGCGGAAAACTTCGCATACTGGATGTCGATCGAGCCCATGGCGCTGAGCACGATCGAATTCCGCAGCGCCCTTCTGTCGATCTCGCTGGTGGCAGTATGATAGGCCTCCATCCGGGAAGGCGCATATCCGCCGGCAAAGTAAGCCGTCGTGACGCTATCGTATTGGGCGAGATTCGGCCCTCCGGCGATCGACGGAGTACAGCCGGCCAGAGCTGCCGTTACTGCAGCCATGCTTATGACTACATGAAGAATTCCGGGCATGTTTCTTGTCCCCTCACGCAATACATAAAGGCACAAGTGTTTCTGATTGAAAACTTATCGCATGCAACTCTAAGGCGATTTCGCAGTTGTAAGCAGGGACATGCGCAGGCGGTCCGCAACGGGATTACAAAATGTCCATGTCGCGAAATGGCCGCAATTTTCGACCGTTTCCACCACAATTGTCGCGGACCTTGAAGATGCTCCCGGACAGGGATGCCAGACGAGGACTGACTGCATGGCTCTTTCACACCCGACCTTGGCCGCAATCCGCTTCGGCTACGGTCTTCGCCCCGGCGAAGAACCGCCCGCCGATGCCGAAGCGCTGCTGGCACAGATCGAGGAGGGCGTGTCGGAAAAGCCCGGTTTTCCCCGCGAGGGAGCGGCCGGCCGGCTGGAGAATGCGACGCGCGTTCTTTCGGTGCTCGCCGCCGAGGCGAAAGCCCGCAGGGCCGGCAATCCCAACGAGGGCATCCGCCGGGAAACGCAGCGGGAGGTGCAACGCACCTACCGCCTGGACGCCATGGCGCGGATGGCCAATGCGATACACTCGCCGCTCGGATTTTACGAACGCCTTGCAGGTTTCTGGGTCGATCACTTCTCGACCAGCGTCCTGAAGGCCCTGCCGATGCGCATGATCGTGCCGCTTTACGAGGCGCAGGCGATCCGGCCGAATATCGGCGGCTCCTTCTCGAAACTTCTTTCGGCGGCGATCCTGCATCCGGCCATGCTGATCTATCTCGACCAGAACCAGAGCGTCGGGCCAGATTCGCCCGCGGGGCGCAGGAACCGCCGCGGCCTCAACGAGAATCTCGGCCGCGAGCTCCTGGAACTCCACACGCTCGGCGCCGGCAGCGGCTATACGCAGGACGACGTGCGCGCCGCCGCACTCGTCCTGACCGGGCTTACGGTCGACAACCGCACGCTCGAAGTGGTCTATCAGCCGCAGCTCGCGGAGGGCGGGCCGATCACGCTGCTCGGACGCACCTACGAGGACGACGAAGGCGACGGCCAGGATCATGTCCTGATGCTGGAGGATCTGGCCGGCAGCCCGAAGACCGCCCGGCACGTCTCCCGCAAGCTCGTCCGGCATTTCATCGCCGACGATCCTCCGGACGACATGGTGGAGCCGATGGTCGAAGCCTGGATGAGAAGCCAGGGCAACCTCACGGAGGTCTACCGGACCATGCTTTCCCATCCGCGCGCCTGGGCGGAGCCGGGCCGGAAGATCAAGCAGCCCTTCGAATTCGTCGTATCCGGCTTCAGGGCTCTCGGCCTGCCGGAAAAGAATTTCGCCAATCTGGTGAGCGACCTGGACGACGAGGACGAGGGGCCGGTGGGCAAGGCCATGGAAATGGCCGGCGCCGCCGCGACACGGGAAGAGGCGCGGCGAAAGGCGAGGCGGGCGAATGCCCTGACGCTCGGCGCCCTGCAGCGGATGGGGCAGCCGGTCTGGCAGCCGCCGAGCCCGGCGGGTTTCGCCGACGAGGTGAGCGTCTGGCTGTCGGCAAGCCAGCTCAGCGAACGGATCGCCTGGTCGCGCATGATCGCCCGAACCTTCGGGCAGAAGACGGAGCCCTCCGCATTTCTGGAGGCGGCGCTCGGCGATGCCGCCCGGCCGGAGACCCGCCAGATCGTCGCGCAGGCACCCAGCAAGGTGCACGGCATCACCATGGTTCTTGCATCCCCCGAATTCAACAGGAGATGACCCGATGACTTTTCGAGAGAGCTTCCTGTTGTCCCGCCGCGGCTTCCTGGCGGGCGCCTGCTGCGCGGCCGCCGCGCCCGTTCTCACGCCGGTGACCTTCGCCGCCATGCCGGGCGACAACCGTTTCGTCACGATCATCCTGCGCGGCGCCATGGACGGGCTCGACCTGGTGCAGCCCTATGGCGATCCGGCCTATGCGGCGCTTCGGCCCAGGCTGGGGCTGACGCCCGACGCGGGCCTCCTCGATCTCGACGGATTCTTCGGCCTCAATCCGGCGGCGTCGGCGCTGATGCCGCTGTGGCGGGCGGGCGAGCTCTCCTTCGTGCACGCGGTCTCCACGCCCTATCGCGACCAGCGCAGCCATTTCGACGGGCAGGACATGCTGGAGACCGGCGGTAACGACAAGAGCGAACGCACGGGCTGGCTCAACCGGACGCTCGCGGTCATCCCTCGCTCCGACGCCCGCAAGGCGATCGACATCAACACGTCGATGGAACTGATCCTCAGCGGCCCGAACGAGGCGGATTCCTGGTCGAGCCAGAACAATTTCGCGCTCGCCGACGACGAGATCGCCTTCCTCGACCGGCTCTATGCCGGAGACGAGGCCTTCGCGAGAGCCATGGCCGAGGCGAAGAAGACGGACATGTCCGCCGATTCCCTCTATGGCGACGAAAAGCGCGGGGCGGGCATTGCCGACATGGCGCGGCTCGCCGGCGGCATGCTGCGCGAGGACTACAGGATCGCCAGCTTCTCGATCAACGGCTGGGACACGCATGTGGGCCAGAAGGTGCAGTTCGCAAAGGCGGTGAATGGACTGGCGGCCGCCATCACCACGCTGAAGGACGCGATGGGCGAGGACGTCTGGAGAAAGACCGTGGTGCTGGCGATGACGGAGTTCGGCCGGACAGCCCGCGAGAACGGCACCAACGGCACCGACCACGGGACCGGCGGGCTTGCGGTTCTGGCCGGCGGCGCCATCCCGGGCGGCAAGGTTTTGGGGACGTGGCCCGGCCTTGCCGACGACAGGCTGCTCGACCGGCGCGACCTGATGCCGACCGGCGACGTGCGCGAGGTCGCCGCCGCCATGCTCTACCGGCAGTTCGGCGTCGATCCCGACGATCTCACCGCCAAGGTCTTTCCGGGCCTCACCTTCGACAAGTCGTCGATCTATCTGAGAGGGTGAGCCTGATACGGGTCGTGGCGACGGCCTCAGGTCATGATGTCGTAGACCCTGAAAATCCAGTAGAACTGGTAGGCGAGCGCGAAGATCACGAAGACCGCATGATAGCGCCGGTTGGCGGTCATCACGGCGATCAGGCTGAGAACGATATAGAGCGCGGTGCGCGCCGGATATTCGGGGCCGAGCGACAGGAAATAGTCGCGGCCCTTCAGCGCGGTATCGACGAAGTCGGTAACGAGCATTCCCGCCAGGAAGCCGAAGAACCATTTCCGGCGCGACATGAAGTAATGCTCGTAGCCGTCATAATCCTGCATGGAGGTGGGAAAGATGAGGGCGCAGAGGAAGAAGAACAGCGCGCAGAAGAGGATCAGGAACAGATAGGTGGTGAACTCGATGACCGGCAGGCCGTGCAGCCGGTATTCCCACCACCAGAAATGCACCAGGAAGAGAAACATGAACGCTACCCAGCCGAGATGGACGGCGTAGATGCGGGCGGCGTTGGGGTGCTGCACGATGCCGGCAAGCCCGTTCAGGAGCCGCGCGAGGCTGAGGCTGACCACCATGCCCATCACGATGCGGATATGGGTGAAGGTTTCCGCGGCGGTCGGAGCGTCCATTCCCTTATTCCTCCGCGGGGACCGGCATCGGCTTGCCGTCCTCGTCGAGCGCCACCATGATGAAGGTCGCGGCGGTGACCTTTTCCAGGATCCGGTAGCGGGCGCGGTGCGCCCAGGCCTCGACGGAAAGCGTGATCGACGTGCGCCCGACGCGGGTGATCTCCGTATAGACGTTGAGCGTGTCGCCGATCTTCACCGGCAGCTCGAAGGCCATTTCCTTGACCGCCGCCGTCACCACGCGGCCGCGGGCGCGCTCGGCGGCGCGGATGCCGCTCGCGAGGTCCATCTGGGCCATGACCCAGCCGCCAAAGATGTCTCCGGCCGCATTGGCATCCGCCGGCATGGCAAGCGTGCGGAGCGTCAGCTCGCCGGTCGGCTTCTTGGTTTCGGTCATGGCTATCCCTCTTGCTTCGGCGGTTTCCGGGGCGATTCCTCCCGGCAAGAGACTAGAGCGTTTCCTTGTTAGATTGAAGCATTCTGCCGGAGCAGGTTTTCGTTGGGGCAAAGGCGATTGGCGAAGGGCATACCCGTTGGTACGTCCGAGCCGATCGCCTTTGATCCCGGCGGAAAGATGCCCGGCCCTGCGGGTTGGCTGAAACGGGCCGCCTGATCGACCGGCTGGCTCGGCTGTAGGGCTGGGCTACGACCTGCGCCAGCCGGTCGACCATCCGACTCCGTTTGAGCCAACAGAATGCTTCAATCTAACAAGGAAACGCTCTAGCGGTGCCGGGAAGAGAAGAAAACTCTCCTGGAGAAAGTGTTTTCCGTCAAAAGTTTAGGCAGGACTAATGCGCGTTATGCGCGACCGGTGCGGTACTTCACTACCTGGTAACCTTCGATCGCTAGAATTTGAGGCGAATACGAACAAGGGGGGTAACCATGCAACGCTTCACCATTTCCTGGCGTCTTTATTGCCTTGTGCTTCTGTCGCTCGTCATCCTGGGCGGCGCGATGATCTTCAGCCTGATCCAGAGCTATGCCTCGTCGGAGCGGGAACGCAAGGCGGGCCTTGCGCAGATGAACGATGCCGCGCTGACGGTGCTGAAGAAATACCAGGCGATGGAGGCCTCCGGCGCCATGACCCGCGATGCGGCGCAGGCCGAAGCCAAGGCGGTCATCTCCGTGATGCGCTACGGCGACGGCACCGGCTATTTCTGGATCAACGACATGCTGCCGCGCATGGTCATGCATCCGATCAAGCCGGAGATGAACGGCAAGGATCTTTCCGGCGACAAGGACCCGAACGGCAAGTTCCTGTTCGTGGAATTCGTCAACACCGTTAAGGCGAGCGCGAGCGGCAAGGGCTTCGTCGACTACTACTGGCCGAAGCCGGGCGCCGAACAGCCGGTCGAGAAATATTCGCATGTGGCGGGCTTCGCGCCCTGGGGCTGGATCGTCGGCACCGGCGTCTATGTGGACGACCTGCATGCCATGTTCCGCCGCGACGCGATCAACTTCGCCTCGATCTTCGGCGTCGGCGCCCTGGTGCTGATCGGCGGCGCGGCCTTCGTGGTGAGAAGCGTCACGGGTCCGATCGGCAAGATCAGGCAGGTGCTGCAGTCGATCGCCTCGGGCGAGGCGGGCGTTGCCGTGCCCTGCACGGATCAGAAGAACGAGATGGGCGAGATGGCGCGGGCGCTCGTCGTGCTGCGCGACAGCGTCGAGGAACGCGCCGAACTGCAGACCCGCGAGGCCGAGCAGGCCCGCGCGCTGGCGGACGAGCGTTCCGGCAACGAACGGACGATGGCGGCCGCGGCCGAACGCCAGGCCCGGGCGATGGGCGAACTCGGCCGGGCGCTGGAGGCCCTGGCGGACGGCGACCTTTCCGTCACGCTTGCCGATATCGGCGAGGATTACGCGAAGCTTCGCCACGACTTCAACGCGGCCGTCGGTTCGCTGCACCGGGCGATCGGTGCGATCGCCGAAACGAGCCTGGTGGTGCGCGACAGCGCCTCCGACATTTCCGGCGCGACGGGCAATCTTTCGAGGCGCACCGAGCAGCAGGCGGCTTCGCTCGAGGAGACCGCCGCAGCGCTCGACGAGATCACCGCCACCGTCCGCACTGCGTCGGAGCGGGCGCATGAGGCGCGCGCCATGGTCAACGAGACGAAGGAGAGCGCCGGCCGTTCGGGCCAGATCGTCCGCAACGCGATCGACGCCATGGGCCGCATCGAGGAGAGTTCGAACCGCATCAACCAGATCATCTCGGTGATCGACGAGATCGCCTTCCAGACGAACCTTCTGGCGCTGAATGCCGGCGTCGAGGCGGCGCGCGCCGGCGAGGCGGGCCGGGGTTTCGCGGTCGTGGCGCAGGAGGTGCGGGAGCTCGCACAGCGCTCCGCCAACGCCGCCAAGGAGATCAAGGAACTGATCGGCAATTCCGCCCGCGAGGTGGAAGGCGGCGTCGCGCTGGTACGCTCCACCGGCGACGCACTGGTCGAGATCGCCACGCTGGTCGAGCGGGTCAACGCGCATGTGGAGACGATCGCCACCGCCGCCCGCGAGCAGGCGACGGGCCTGCAGGAGATCAACTCCTCCGTCAACCACATGGACCAGATGACCCAGCAGAACGCCGCGATGGTGGAGGAAACCACGGCGGCGAGCCAGACGCTCGCCGAGCAGAGCCTGCAGCTGCAGGGCCTGCTTTCGGCGTTCCGGCTCGCCAACGACGGCAACGGGGCCGCCTACGGTACCGCGTCCCGCCCCCGCGCCGCCTGACGGTCGAGGCTAAAGACAAGACCCGCCGGAGCCATGGGTCCCGGCGGGTTTTTCTTTGCCGGGACGCGAGGCGACGGCCATGCCGTTTTGGAGCAATCACGCCTCTCGAAAAGGCCCAGAAAAGGCCTTGTTTGCGCAAGCTTTCGTTTACCGGCTTTCCCTAAAATCCTGGATTGTGTCATTTCGGCACCGGAAGAGTGGCAACTGGTATGGCGTATGCTTCCCTTTCTCGGCGGGCCGTGGCCTGGCTGATGGTCTCGACGATGCTGGTTGCCTGTTCCGCGGGGGATCTCGTGCCGCCCGCGCCGATCGACAACGGCATGCGCGTCGGGGCGATCGAGCCCATGCGGGACGTTCCGCCCGAGCCGGTTTCGCAGCAGGCCTACCGGATGAGCTCTGCGCCCGTTTCGCAGGCGAGCGGCGTCGATTACAGGAACGCGCCGAACCCCGCCGGCTCCGGCTATCCCGATGACGGCGGCCATTATCTGAGGGCGCCGGAGGCCGTGCAGTCCGCGCCGCTCGATGCGCCGTCTTCGCAACAGGCGTCGGTTCCGCAGACGGGTGAGGGCGCGCGCCAGGGCCGTCTGCCGATGATCGACAGCGACGAGGCGATGCGGCTGTCGGCGCGGCAGGGCTCCGCGAACCAGGCGGGGGCAGGTGCCGGGCCGATGACGATCCCGGAAGAGGGCGTCAACATGGACGCCGAATTCGGTTTCGGTCCCGACGAGAGTGATGTCACCGGGCTTGCCGAGGAAGAGGATTCCGATATCGCCGAGGGCGTCGGCGACCAGCCGGTGGTCGACGGCATCGGCACGGACAATCCGGTCGCCCTCCAGCCGCGCCGCCAGCCGATCTCCGAACCCATGGCCGATGACGGTCGCGTCGTCGTGCGGCCGAAGCGGCAGGGCGCCGGCCTGCAGGGCGACATCAGGAATGGCGGCATGGCCGCTCAAGGTGCGACCCCTCCGGGCATGACTTGGGGCGACGGCTCGCGCGTCGTTCCGCCAAGCCGCGCGCCTGCCGGCACGCAGCAGGTGGCGATGCTGCGGCCTGACAATCCCGTCAACGACCGCGGCCCCATCGACGACAGCGGCCCGATGAGCCAGCGCGAACAGCCCTGGCTCCGGGGCGCCATGCCCAGATCCGAAGTGAGCTGCCGCGCCGAACTGCGCCGCCTCGGTGTCGAGTTCGAGGACCGGCCGCGCATTTCCCAGGGTCCGAGCTGCGGCATCGACTATCCCGTCAAGCTTTCCGGCCTTTCGGGCAATATCGACGTCAAGCCGGCCGTGACGCTCAACTGCCAGACGACGCTCGCCTTCGCCAGATGGGTGAAGAACGAACTCGCGCCGTCGGCCCGCCTGCGTTATCTTACCGGCGTGAAGAGGATCGTCCCCATGGGCGGCTATTCCTGCCGGCGCATGAACAACAGCCGCCAGCGTTACAACCCGATGTCCGAGCACGCCAAGGGCAATGCGATCGACATCGGGCAGATCGTGCTGAAGGACGGCCACGCGATCTCCGTACGCAAGAAGGGCCTGTTCTCCTTCCGCGAGGGCGGGCTCCTGAAGGCGGTGCGCAGCGACAGCTGCAAATATTTCAATACCGTGCTTGGCCCGGGCAGCAATGCGGAGCACTGGAACCACTTCCACTTCGACCTGCGCTCGCGCAAATCCGGCCGGCGCTACTGCAGCTGAGGTTCGACCATGGCCACCGCCGACATGCTGCGCCGCCTGGCCCTTTCGCTCGAAGGAACCGCAGAGGCACCGCATTTCGACCGGGCGGCCTTCAAGGTGAAGCGCATCTACGTGACGCTTGCCGCCGACGGCCTGACGGCGAATTTCAAGTTCGCGCCCGACGAGCAGCAGTTCAAATGCATGATGCTGCCGGACGCCTTCTTTCCGGTTCCGAACGCCTGGGGCCGGCAGGGCTGGACGACGGCCATCCTTTCCCGACTGGAAGAAGCCGATCTCAGGGATGCGCTGGAGACGGCATGGCGGCATGCGGTGCCGAATTCGGGAAAGAGCAAGCGGCATAGATAAAAAAGAAAAGCCGGCGCGGAGGCCGGCAAGGGCGGAGACGGGTTCGCGGGGAGAAGCCGTGCCTCCGAAAACGAGAACTCATACTCAAAATCGATGCATACGCGGCAAGCGGAAATGAGAGGATCTGAAACGCTCTGGTCATGGACGGTCGCGCGAAGGTTGCGTGCGGCGTAGGGGCGTGACCGTTGCTTGCCTGGCGGGAACAATGCTGCATGAACGTCACGGAAAGATGACAGGCGCGGCGACGCTCCCCGCTTTCTTTTTCCGGCTGCTGCCGCGGAGAGACCGATGGCTCCGGCCGGGCTCGGCCGATCTGAGCGCCCCATCCGGTTCCTCTCCGAAACGGATTGGTCAGGAAAAGCGAACGCAATATTCTTCCTGCGGGGATGGTCTGGCGGGTTGCGACACCTATATTGGCGGCGAATTCGGCAAATCGATTCCACGAAAAGACCCGCTCAGCATGGCTCCCATCGTTTCCATCAAAAACCTCACCAAGACCTATGAGAACGGGTTCCAGGCGCTGAAGGGCGTCGACCTCGACATCGAGGAAGGCGAGATCCTGGCGCTGCTCGGGCCGAACGGCGCCGGCAAGACGACGCTGATCTCGATCATCTGCGGACTGGTGAACCCGACGGGCGGCAAGGTGCTCGTGGCGGACCATGACGTGGTCAAGGATTTCCGCAAGACGCGCGAGATGATCGGCCTCGTGCCGCAGGAACTGACGACCGACATGTTCGAGACCGTCTGGAATACGGTGGGCTTTTCCCGCGGCGTCCACGGCAAGAAGCCCAACCCGGCGCTGATCGAGGGCATTTTGAAGGATCTCTCGCTCTGGTCGAAGAAGGACAACATGCTGCGCGAGCTTTCCGGCGGCATGAAGCGGCGCGTGCTGATCGCCAAGGCGCTGGCGCATGAGCCGAAGATCCTCTTCCTGGACGAACCGACCGCCGGCGTCGACGTGAACCTGCGCCGCGAGATGTGGCAGGTGGTCGAGAAGCTGCGCGCAAACGGCGTTACCATCATCCTCACCACCCATTACATCGAGGAGGCGGAGGAGATCGCCGACCGGGTGGGCGTCATCAACGGCGGCAAGCTGCTGCTGCTCGAAGAGAAGACGGCGCTGATGCAGAAGCTCGGACGCAAGCAGCTTCGGCTCGAACTCTCCGAACCGCTGAAGGCGCTGCCGGAAAATCTGGCGCTCTACAATCTGACGCTTTCCGACGAGGGCACGGCGCTCATCCACGAATATCAGGGCGAGGAAGGGCAGGGCAGCATCGCCTCGCTTCTTGCAGCGCTTGCCGCCGAGGACATCCATTTCCGCGACCTCTCCACGCGGCAGAGCTCGCTCGAGGACATTTTCGTCGCGCTCGTCGGGGAAAAAGCGGGAGAAAAGGCATGAATTTCGAGGCGATCAAGTCGATCTATTTCTTCGAGATGGCCCGCATGCGGCGCACGCTCCTGCAGAGCGTCATCTCGCCGGTCATCACCACCTCGCTCTATTTCATCGTCTTCGGCACGGCGATCGGTTCGCGTATCGACACGATCGAGGGCGTCTCCTACGGCTCCTTCATCACGCCCGGGCTGATCATGCTGACGCTCCTGACGCAATGCATCGCCAACGGTTCGATCGGCATCTATTTCCCGAAATTCACCGGCACGATCTACGAGATCCTTTCGGCGCCGGTCGCCATGACGGAAATCCTGATCGGTTATGTGGGAGCGGCGGCGAGCAAGGGGCTGATCATCGGCCTCATCATTCTCGCGACCGCCTCCTTCTTCGTCGATATCTCGATCGCCCATCCGTTCATGATGATCGTCTTCCTGGTGCTGACGGCGGTGACCTTCAGCCTGTTCGGCTTCATCATCGGCATCTGGGCAAAGAATTTCGAGCAGCTCAACATCGTGCCGATGCTGGTCGTGCCGCCGCTGACTTTCCTCGGCGGCAGCTTCTATTCGATCGACATGCTGCCGCCCTTCTGGCAGGCGGTCAGCCATTTCAATCCGGTGCTCTATCTCGTCAGCGGCTTCCGCTGGAGCTTTTACGAGATCGCCGACGTCAATCCGCTGATCAGCCTCGGCATGATCGGACTGTTCCTGGCGATCTGCCTGTCGATCCTCGGCTGGATCTTCAAGACCGGCTACCGGCTGCGGAACTGACCGCAGCCGGTATTGCGTCCCGTCAGCCTTGGCTGAGCTGCACCTGGCGGCCACCGCGGGCGACCATGACCGAGGCGCCCAGAAGGCTTGCGACGCCGAGGAAGGACATCACGCCGATGGGTCCCTGCAGATCGATCAGGACGCCGCCGAGCACGGCGCCGCTGGAAATGGCGATCTGGAACGTCGTGAGCAGCAGGGCACCGGCGCTTTCCGCCTCGTCCGGGGCCGCGCGGGTGATGTAGCTCTGGATGCTGACCGGCAATGCGCCGAAGGCGAAGCCCCATAGCGCGACCGCCGCTGCCGAAGCCATGCCGGATGCCCCGAGCGTGGCGAGGATGACGGCGGCGACCGCAATCAGGCTCGAGGCGAACACGACGCCGAGGGTGGCGCTGCGCTCCGTGATCATGCCGCCGACGATGTTGCCGAAGAAGCCGCCGATGCCGAAGGCGAGCAGGACGAGAGAGATCATCTCGACATCGAGCCGCGGGATTCCCTCCAGATAGGGACGGATATAGGTGAAGCCCGCGAAATGGCCTGCGACGATGAACAGCGTGGCGAAGAGGCCGATGCGGATCTTCGGGCGCTTCAGGACGGCGGCCAGCGTGCCGAGGCCCGCATGTCCGGCAGGCGGCAGCGAGGGTACGGTGACGGCCTGCGCCAGCAGCGCCAGCACGCCGACCGCGGCCGCCAGCGCGAAGGCGGCCCTCCAGCCGAGGGTGGAGCCGATATAGGCGCCGAGCGGGGCGGCGGTGACGGTTGCGACCGACACGCCGGTGAAGATGATCGCCATCGCCCGCGGCAGCAGGTCCATGGGCACCAGCCGCATGGCAAGCGCACCCGACATGGCCCAGAAGCCGCCGAGCCCGATGCCGAGCAGGACGCGCGACAGGAGAAGCAGGGGGAGGCCGTTGGCGATCGCCGCCAATGCGCTGGAGATGATGAGCAGCGCCGTCAGCCCGAAGAGCGTCCAGCGTCGGTTGAGGCTGCGTGTGGCGATGACGATGCCGGGACCGGCGAAGGCCGCCACGACGGCAGTCACCGTGACGGTTTGCCCCGCCGTGCCCGAACTGATGCCGAGATCGGCGGAGATGGGGGTGAGCAGGCTCGCCGGCAGGAACTCCGCGGTGACGAGGCCGAAGACGCCGAGCGTCAGAGAGACGACCGCATCCCATGCGGCCTTGCCCTTGGCGTCGGACGACGGACTTTCCTGTTCCAGGGTGTAATCTGTCATGGTCGTTTCCTATGTTGGGAGGAGGCATAGAGTTAGGCGTGACAGCCTGTAGTTTCTATGCTAGAAAATCCGACATGCTTGACAGATCGTCCAAAAAAGAACCGGAAGATTTTTCCGATCCGCTCAGCGAGATGCTGCGGGGCCTGAGGCTCGACGGCGTCGAATATGGCCGCTGCCGGCTTGCCGAACCCTGGGCGACATCCTTTCCGGCGCAGGAGGCGGCGCGTTTCCACTTCATCGGCTGCGGCAGCTGCTGGGTTCAGATGCCGTCGGGCGAATGGCTGCCGCTGCAGGCCGGCGACGCCGTGCTTCTGCCGCGCGGCGACGCCCATGTGCTTGCGAGCACGCCGGGCGTGACCCCGACGCCGTTCGCGCGGTTCGGGCGCAAGGAAGTGTGCCAGGACGTTTTCGACGTGCAGTGCGCCGATGTCGTGGGCGGGGCGCTCGCCTTCACCGCGTCCATGCGGTTCAACATGGACAAGCTGCATCCGCTCCTGCAGATGATGCCGGAGGCGATGCTGACCAGCGCGCTTTCCAAGAACGAGCCGGCCATTCCGCATCTGCTGGACGCGATGGCGCGCGAGGTGGAGCTGGACCGGGTCGGAGCGGGCGGCATCCTGGCCCGTCTGGCGGATGTGCTGACGGCGACGCTCATCCGCACCTGGGTCGAACACGGCTGCGGCGACACGACGGGCTGGATCGCCGCGGTGCGCAACCCGGATGTCGGCCGCGTGCTGGCTGCGATCCACCTCGAGCCGGACCGGGACTGGAGCGTCGCGGCGCTGGCGCGGATCATGGGCGTTTCCCGCTCGGGCTTTGCCGAACGGTTTCTCCGGGTGGTGGGCGAGACGCCGGCGCGCTACGTGGCGCGGGTGCGCATGCACCAGGCGCGGCAATGGCTGAAGGACGGAATGCGGGTTTCCGTCGTCGCCGAGCGGCTGGGCTATGATGCCGAAGCTTCCTTCAGCCGCGCCTTCAAGCGCATTATCGGCGCGCCGCCCAGCCAATTCCGGAAGAAGAGCGAGAGCCCGGCCGAAGCGGTCATGGATTTCGGCTGAACGTCAGTCGCGAAGCCTCAACTCGTCCGTCTGCATCTGCAGCGAGCCGAGCGTGGAGAGAAAGCTCATGCCGAGCAGGCTTTCTTCCAACTGGCCTTCCTGCGCCACCATGGCGCGGATGCCCCGCCGCACGATCGGGCCGATGGCGACCTCTTCGAGGCGGACCGGCGCGGCCATGGCTCGGCCGTTGGCGGTCATGACGCTGACGGTGTAGTTCAGGTCCTGCGGATCGATGCCGACGGCGCGGGCGTCGTCATAGGAGAGCACGACGGTGCTGGCGCCGGTATCGACCAGCATCGGCAGCACCTTGCCGTCGATGCGGACATTGGTCTGGAAATGGCTGCCGCGCGTCTTGTGGATGATCACCTCGTCGCGGCCTTCGCTCGTCGTCACGACGACCGCGGTGCCGGGCAGCAGGCCCGCCACCATGCGGGCACCGACATTGCGGGCGTCGTCGCGGTAGAGATAGGCGGCGACGAGGCCGAGCGCGATCAGCAGCCAGATGGCGACATTGCGCAGCACCTGTCCGGCATTGCCGCGGCGGCCGGCGAGAATGCCGGCCGAAAGCAGGCCGGCGATCGGCAGGAGATAGATGATCCGGCCGAAATCGTCGTTGGCGATGCCGAAGGTCTGGCCGGTGTCGTGGTTGAAGATGAGGAGCAGGAGCCCGATGCCGAGAACGGCGAGGATGATGGTGAGCGCGTTCATGCGTCGTTCTGCTCCCGGGCCCGCTCCCGAGCCATGCGCGACCGGCGCGTTTCGCGCCGGGGCCGGCGCTCCACCGTTTCGAGACGGGCCGGCAGGATGTCCATGAGTTCGCGGCGCTCCATGTCGGAATAATCCGTCCAGGCGGCGATTTCCTCGCGCGTGCGTCCACAGCCGAAACAGTAGCCGGTCTTCGTGTCGATGGAGCAGACGAGGATGCAGGGCGAGATCATGAAGGAATATATCGAGATTCTAGGCGACGAGAGCAAGACTGGCGAGCATCACGATCTCGCTTATCTGTTGTGTAGCGCCGATCGTATCGCCCGTATGGCCGCCGAGCTTTCTCCGGACGAGGCGAGTGAAGCCGAAACCGGCGGCCGCCGCGGCGATGAGCGACAGCAGCACCTTGGGCACGCCAAGGACCGGCACGGCGAGGACGGCGGCCGCGGCAACGCCGATGAGGAGCGCCAGGTTGCGGGCGCTTTCCTCCGGCAGGCCGGCGCCGGCAGCCACGCCGCTTTCCCGGGCGGAGGGAAGCGCATGCCAATGGGCGACCATGACGGCGCGGCTGAAGGCGGCCGCGGCAAGCAGGGCAAGGGCGGCGGCTGCGGGCTCTTGGCGCGCGAGGGCGGCAAGGGAGCTGGCCCGAAGCCCGAAGGAGAGGATGAGCGCCACGACGCCGTAGCTGCCGATCCGGCTGTCCTTCATGATCGTCAGCGCGTGCTCGCTGTCGCGCCCGCCGCCGAGCCCGTCGGCCGCATCCGCCAGTCCGTCCTCGTGCAGCCCGCCGGTAAGCAGCGTCATGAGCGAGAGCGCGATCAGGCTCGCGACCAGGGGATCGCCGGATTGCAGCAGGAGCATCAGGAGGGCGGGGACGATCGCGATGATCAGCCCGGCGACCGGAAAGGCGCGCACGGCGCGCGAGATCGTGCCGTCATGGCCGCGGAAGAACCGGTCCGGCACCGGCAGGCGGCTCAGGAAACCGACCGAGCGGGCGAGGTCCGCAATGAATTCCGTCGCGTTTGGCAGTTGTCCCTCCGTGCTGACCCGACTATGAGAAGCGCACAGAAGCGCGATTTGCCGGGAAACACAAGTTTTCCGATCGAGACATAGAGAGACTTCAGATGAGCGTGAGCGGCCTGCCTTTCGACGATTTCCGTGTTCTGCTGCAAAATCTTCCGGGACCGGATGCGCGGGCGCTGGTGGCGGCGCGCGAGCGCGACGCGCAGCTCACCAAGCCGCCGGGCGCGCTGGGACGGCTGGAGGAGATCGCCTTCTGGCTCGCCGCCTGGACGGGAAGGGCGCCGGCCGTCAACCGGCCGCTCGTGGCGATCTTCGCCGGCAATCACGGCGTGACGCGGCACGGCATCACGCCTTATCCCTCCTCGGTGACACAGCAGATGGTGGAGAATTTCGCAGCCGGCGGGGCGGCGATCAACCAGATCTGCGTGACCCACGACCTGGGCTTGAAGATCTTCGACCTGGCGCTCGACTATCCGACCGGGGATATCGCGACGGAGGCGGCGCTTTCCGAGCGCGACTGCGCCGCGACCATGGCCTTCGGCATGGAGGCGATCGCCGGCGGCACCGACCTTCTGTGCATCGGCGAGATGGGGATCGGCAACACGACGGTCGCCGCGGCGATCAACCTCGCGCTCTATGGCGGCGAGGCAGAGGATTGGGTCGGCCCCGGCACCGGCTCGCATGGCGAGCTTCTGGAGCGCAAGATCGCAGTCGTCAAGCAGGCGGTCGAATTCCACAAGGACCATCTGTCCGATCCTCTGGAAGTGCTGCGCCGCCTCGGCGGCCGCGAGGTCGCGGCGATCGCCGGCGCCATTCTCGCCGCCCGCGTGGAGAAGATTCCGGTATTGCTCGACGGCTACGTGGTGACGGCCGCCGCCTCGATCCTGAAAGCCGCCAATCCGGCAGCGCTCGACCATTGCCTGATCGGCCATGTCTCCGGCGAGCCGGGGCATCTGCGCGCCATCGAGAAGCTCGGCAAGACGCCGCTTCTGGCGCTCGGCATGCGGCTCGGCGAGGGAACGGGCGCGGCGCTCGCCGCCGGCATCGTCAAGGCGGCTGCAGCCTGCCATTCCGGCATGGCGACCTTCGAGCAGGCGGGCGTCAGCAACAAGAGCTCCGGCGAGAGCCATTGACGCCATGGAAAAGACCCCGCTCGACAGCGATATCGAAAGGGCGAGCGGCATCCGCCGGATCATCGCCGCGACACGCTATTCGATGCAGGGGCTTGCGAGACTGTGGCGGGAGGAGGCATTCCGGCACGAGGTGATCGCCTTTGCGGCCGGGCTCGTCCTCTTCGTGATCGTCGGCGCCGGACCGGCCGACTACCTCATCTATGTCATCTTGATGCTGGTGCTGTTCGGTGTGGAATCGCTGAATACGGCGATCGAGGAGCTTGTCGACCGCATCTCGCCGGAAATCTCCACCGTCGGCCGGCATGCGAAGGACCTGGGTTCTTTCGCGGTCTTCTGCCTGCTTTGCGCCAACGGGTTTTTCACGCTGTATGTGGTGGTGCGGAGCGTTTGGCTGTAACTGGCTGAGACTCACCGGCCTTTGCGGGACGTATGACGGAACCGCTGGATTATGACTTCATCCGTGTGAATGCGATAATAGACAATGTAGGGATAAGGCTTGAGAAAGAAACGCCGCGTGTTCTTTTTCCCGGTGGCGACTCCGGCATACGGCCGTTCTTCCAGGAATGTCAGTATCTCCTGAAAGCGTTTAGCCACATTTCGGGCGCCATCCGGAGATCTCTGACCAATGTAGGAGATCGCGCTGTCGATTTCACGAAGTGCTTGAGCCGTATAACGGAGTTTCACAGGCCATACCTGGCCCACATTGCCCGAACTTCCTCTTCGGTGGCAATTTCTCCGCGTTCGATCTCCCGGTCGGCCTCATCGAGATCGGCCTCTTCCTCCGGTGTAAGCTGGTAGACTTCGCCCCCATCGTCGCCGATCAATCTCAGGAGAATACCGGCAATCTCATCCTGCATTTCGGCAGGAAGTTCCTTAGCGGCTTCGATGGCGCGGTCGAGAAGTTTTGTCATGCGGGCATTATGCACGAATAAGTGCATCCACAAAAGGCCCGACCGCGGTCGAATCCCTCAGGCAAAACTCCGGCGGCGGCGTTCGACCGCCGGCGCGTCGGCGACGGCCGGGACGCTCTGCAATACCCGGGTCGCCGGCAGGATGGCGATCGCTTCCGTGCCTTCGCGCAGCTTCGAGCGGAGGATGAACTGGCCGTCGTGCTTGGCGAGGATCGCCTGAACGATCGGCAGGCCGAGACCGGTGCCCTGTTCGGCGCTCTTGATGGCGATGGAGCCCTGGCCGAAGGCCGAAAGCACGACGGGGATTTCCTCCTCCGGAATGCCGGGACCATTGTCCTTGATCGCCACATACTGTCCGCCGCCGGCCGTCCAGCCGACCTTGACGGTGACTTCGCCGCCCTGCGGCGTGAACTTGACCGCATTGGAGAGCAGGTTCAGCAAGACCTGGCGGAGGGACTTCTCGTCTGCCCAGACCTGCGGCAGATGCTGTTCGAACTGTTCGCGGATGGCGATGTTCTTGCCGCTCGCGCGAAGCTGCACCATGCCGATGCAATCTTCCGCGACTTCCAAGAGCGACAGCGCCTCTTCGCTGAGGTCGTAGCGGCCGGCCTCGATGCGCGACAGGTCGAGGATCTCGTTGATCAGGTTGAGGAGATGCTGGCCGGAGCGATGGATGTCGCCGGCATATTCCTTGTAGGTCGGGTTCGAAAGCGGTCCGAGCACTTCGGAATTCATCACCTCGGAAAAGCCGAGGATGGCGTTGAGCGGCGTGCGAAGCTCGTGCGACATGGAGGCGAGGAAGCGGGATTTGGCGAGGTTCGCTTCCTCGGCGCGGCGGCGCGCCTCATCCGACATGGATTTCGCCACTTCCAGCTCGGCGATCAGGTCGTCCTTTTCCGACTGATAGGACATCAGCGTCAGGTTGGAGCGGTAGAGCCGGTCGGCGATATAGTGGAAGAAGACCACGGCGGTCGCGCACATGCCCGTCATGCCGATGTCGAGCGCATGACGCGAAAGGACGGCGGTGGCAAGCAGCGCCGCGATCATCGGCAGGAAGCCGAAGAGCACGCCGAGGCGCAGCATGAAGCTGCTCATTGCCGTGATCGAGATCGCGAAGAGCAGCACCGCGCCCTTGTAGAAATAGTAGCCGTCGCCGGAGCAGGTGTCGCAGCTCTGGAGCGCGAAGATCGCCCAGCCGCAGCCGACCAGGACCTGTGCGACGAGCAGCCGCCTGCGCCATTTCCGGATGTCGATCGCGGCGATTTCCTTGCGGCTTGCGCGCCGCGCCAGGAGCACGTTGACCGCATGGAGGCTGAGCATCATCAGCGCCCAGCCGAAGAGGCTGGCATCCGGGTTCAGATAGACGCCGATCGCCGTCACCAGCACGATGAAGAGCGGCATGACGGATGCGCCCTGCAGCACGGCATTGACATGCATGGTCAGCATGTCGCGGTCGAAGAGGTCGTTGCCGTTGGCGCTGGATTGAAGCCGTTCCCGGGTCGCGCGAACGGTTTTCGACACAGCCTTGTTGCGATGGCTGCGCGATTTGTCCACGATGATCTTGTCGGTCGAGGTACTGACGCCGTTACTCATGGCCGCTGGATTGCTTACCCGGGTGTTGAGAGACTAGGGCCAAAACCTTAAGAGAGTCCTGCCGGGAAAGGTTTTGTTTGCCATTTCCCTGAAGTTTCCGTTTTCCAATAAGGCCGGATTGTGGCGCGTATATTCAGGTTCGTTCGAGACGGCGTCGTTCTGGTCGCTCTCCTCATCCTTCTGGTGCTGATCGCTGCGAAACTGGATCAGTCGGCCGACCGGGTGATCCGTGGTCCCTTCTATGCGATCGACGGCGATACGCTTTCGGCGGGCGGCGAGCGGTTGCGGCTCCTGGGGATCGACGCACCGGAGCTCGACCAGACCTGCGAGGACGAGCGCGGCGGGCGCTGGGAATGCGGAAAGGAATCGCGGCGGCTGCTGGCGCGCCTCACCGCCGACGCACGGACCGAATGCCTCGGCCGCGACCGCGATCGCT
This sequence comes from Xaviernesmea oryzae, assembly GCF_900177415.1. Lineage (GTDB taxonomy): Bacteria > Pseudomonadota > Alphaproteobacteria > Rhizobiales > Rhizobiaceae > Neorhizobium > Neorhizobium oryzae_A. The sequence continues at coordinate 236,875 of NZ_FXAF01000011.1, forward strand.
ATCGCCGGCTTCTGGTGCGCTGCCACGCGGGCCCGGAAAACATCAATGCCGCCCTGGTGCGGCGCGGACTGGCGATCGCCTCCGGCCGTTACGCCGAGGAGCAGGTGGCGGCCCGGCGCGAGCGGCAGGGGCTCTGGGCGGGGGATTTCGAAAGCCCGCGCGACTGGCGCGCCAGCCGCGACATGACGGACGATCCGAACTCCCTGGACGCCTTCATGGACTGGCTGAGGGGAATGGTGGATCGGGAATGAGCGCGGACAGGTTTGCGGGCTGCGACGGGGAAATCGAAACGTTGAGGCAGGCGATCAAAGGCTGCCGCCTCTGTCGCGACGCGCCGGCGAAGGGCGAGGGCGACCGTTTGCCGCACGAGCCGCGGCCGGTGGCGGTGCTTTCGACAACCGCACGGGTGCTGATCGCCGGGCAGGCGCCGGGGCTGCGCGTCCATGAAAGCGGCCTACCCTTCAACGACGCCTCCGGCAATCGCCTGCGCGACTGGATGGCCGTCTCCCGCGAGGAATTCTACGATCCCGGCCGGTTCGCGATCGTGCCGATGGGCTTCTGTTTTCCGGGCTATGACGAGAAGGGCGGCGACCTGCCGCCAAGGAAGGAATGCGCGCCGCTCTGGCGTGCCAGGGCGCTCGCCGCCATGCCGCAGATCGAGCTGATCCTGGCCGTCGGCGGTTACGCGCATGCCTGGCATCTGGGAAGCCGCCGCAAAAAGGGCATGACGGAAACAGTCGTGAACTGGCGCGAATATTTTTTCGTCAATCAGGGGCCGCGCGTTCTCGTGCTGCCGCATCCGAGCTGGCGCAATACCGGCTGGCTCAGGAAGAATCCCTGGTTCGAGGCGGATGTGCTGCCGGTGCTGCGCCAGAATGTGGATAGCTTGATCCGGGGAACAAATTTCGGTTAACTCCTATGAATTACGTGTATAACGAAAAATCATTTCGAAAGGGACGTTAATGGACCGCCTTGACCGCAAGATCCTGCGCATACTGCAGGAAGACTCCACTCTCGCCGTCGCGGATCTCGCGAAGAAGGTGGGCCTGTCCACCACGCCCTGCTGGCGGCGCATCCAGAAGATGGAAGAGGACGGCGTCATCCGCCGCCGGGTGGCGCTGCTCGATCCGGGCAAGGTCAATACCAAGGTCACGGTTTTCGTCTCGATCCGCACCGCCAGCCATTCGATCGAATGGCTGAAGCGCTTCTCGGAAGTGGTGGTGGATTTCCCGGAAGTCGTGGAGTTCTACCGCATGAGCGGCGACGTGGATTATCTCCTGCGCGTCGTCGTGCCCGATATCGGCGCCTATGACGCCTTCTACAAGCGGCTGATCGCCAAGATCGAAATCCGCGACGTCTCCTCGGCTTTTGCGATGGAGCAGATCAAATACACGACGGAACTGCCGCTCGACTACATGGTGCTCGACAACCAGAAGTCGGGAGAGGAGTAAGTTAACGTAGCTTTCGTCCAATTACCCACTATCTTGAGCTTAACGAAGCCATCGTCATTTATGACAACAGCAGCTCTGATGGATATCGCGAATTACTGGAAATCGAAGACGGCCGGATTGTTGCCAATGGTTTGAACAGCCATGAACGGTTCGACCGCCGCGTCGCTTCCTGCGTTGCGGCCGGCCTGAACATTCCGCTTGAAAGCGTTCTGTCCGCAGGCAGCTAGCCCTTCAGCCGCGCCAGAATCTTTTCGCTCGAAAGCTCTTTCGCCGCGTCCTTGCCGATCCATCGGGCGGTCCTGTCGACCGAGGCCGCGAGCTTTTCCGACAGGTCGAGGGCAGGGGCATGGCAGGTGCGGTTGCGCTTGCCGATATTGCGGAGCGCCCAGTTGACCGCCTTTTTCACGAAATTGCGCGGATCGGCGGAATGGGTTTCGATCAGCGGCAGACAGGCGATGAAGGTCGCATCCGGTTCCTGTTTTCGATGAACGGCCGCGCCGGCGATCATCGCGAACGCGGCGCGGCGGACGAACTCCCGCTCGTCCGCGGCGAATTCGGCGATCAACTCCTTCCAGAAGGGTGTCGCCGTGAAGAGGTCGGCGGCGGTGTCGACGATTTCCCAGGAGGCGAAATCCTCCGCCCAGCCGCGCGCTTCGGCCGGCGTCAGAGTGTCAGGATCGGCGGTATAGATGGCGAGCATGCGCGCCTCGCGCACGCCGCTGCGCCAGAGATCGAGTGCCCGGCCATGATCGCGCTTCACGAGGCGCGCGATCTTCTGCATATCCGGATTGGAAATGCCGAGCGCCGTCTCGGTGGCGATGCCGAAGCGGGCCATGCCGGCAACATTTTCCTCCGAGCGCAGCGTCTCGAGATGCGCGACGATCTCCGCGGCGCCGGAGGAAGGGCCGATCATTTTTTGTCGAGCCTTGCGAGCAGCGAGGACGTGTCCCAGCGATTGCCGCCCATCGCCTGCACGTCGCCGTAGAACTGGTCGACGAGCGCGGTGAGCGGCAGTTTTGCCCCGTTGCGGCGGGCTTCCGTGAGCACGATGTCGAGATCCTTGCGCATCCAGTCGACCGCGAAGCCGAAATCGTATTTGCCGGCATTCATGGTCTTGTAGCGGTTCTCCATCTGCCAGGAGCCGGCCGCCCCCTTGGAGATGACTTCGATCACGTTCTCGATGTCGAGGCCGGACTGCTTGCCGAAATGGATCGCTTCCGCAAGCCCCTGGACGACGCCGGCGATGCAGATCTGGTTCATCATCTTGGTAAGCTGGCCGGCGCCCGCCGGACCCATGAGGCCGACCATGCGCGCATAGGCGTCGATGACGGGCCTGGCCCTTTCGAAGGTCGCCGGATCGCCTCCGCACATGACGGTGAGCACGCCGTTTTCCGCACCGGCCTGGCCGCCGGAAACCGGAGCATCGATGAAGCCGACACCCTTCGCCTTTGCGGCGGCTTCGAGCTCGCGCGCGACTTCGGCGCTGGCGGTCGTGTTGTCGATCAGGATCGAGCCGGGTTTCATGCCGGCGAGCACGCCGGTGTCGGCGATCGTCACCGAGCGCAGGTCGTCGTCATTGCCGACGCAGGTGAAGACGAATTCGGCGTCCTTCGCGGCCTCCGCGGGCGTGGCGCCGGTCTGGCCGCCGTACTTCTTCGCCCATTCCGCAGCCTTGGAGGCGGTGCGGTTATAGACGGTGACGTCGTGGCCGCCCTTTTCCCTAAGATGTCCCGCCATCGGGAAACCCATAACCCCAAGACCGATGAATGCCACCTTCGCCATGCTGAACCTCCTGAATTTTGCAGGCGAAGGATTAGAGCAAAGCGGCCGGCGGGAAAAGCCGGATCGGGCGAAAAGCGCAGATTTCGTTCGGGTGGCCGGCGAACCGTTCCCGGATCGCTTCCCGGCCCGGGGGGAACGTGGCCATGCGCAGCATGCGCGTGACCTCCCAGTCCGACTGGATTTCGAACGCGCGATCCGCGTCCGCGCAAGAGGTCGGGCGCAGGGCGAGGCGATCGGTTCTGATCACGGTGAGGGAAGAGGCATTGCTTGGTCAGAACGGCTTGATGACCGCAAGCGCGACAACCAGCACGACGGAGACGAGAATGATCGGCATGCCGGCGCGCACGAAGGCGGGCGGATCGAGCTTCGGATCGGCCTGCATGCGGCGCATCCAGCCGCCCTGCATGCCGTGCAGGGCCGAGAGCAGGATAACGAGCAGCAGTTTGGCGTGCAGCCAGCCGTCCGAGAAGCCGACATAGCCGAAGATGAGCCAGAGGCCGAAGATCCAGGCGCCGGCGAGTGCCGCGGTGGTGACCGTGCGGTCGTATTTCCTGAGCGCCGCGATCACGCCCACGCGGATCGCCGGCGGCACCATGCCGATGACGAAGGCGTTGATCAGCATGCCGCCGATCAGCAGGAAGTCGGAAAGGACATGCAGGGCCTTGATGACGAAATAAAGCATAAATCAACTCCAGATCATGGCTTCGCTGAAACCGAGTTCGGCAAAATCCTGTTTGCGCAACGCCTGTTCGGCCGAATCGGCGGGAAAGAATTCGTCGAGCTGCGGCGGCGGGACGGACGTTCCCGACAGCATGGCATGGACCTGGCCGCGATGATGGATCTGGTGCTGGAAGAGGTGGAGAAGCACGCGGTCGGCGGTTTCCACCTGCACGTGGGTTTCGCGCGGAATGCGGACTTCTCCGGTCAGCGTTTCGGTATCCAAGCCGCGACAGTGATCGATGAGGCGCCGGTCGGCCGCACGCTGCTCGCGCTCCAGGTCGGCGAAAACGGGGAAGGGGATTTCCGGATCGAAGGCTGCGGCGCCCATGCAATCGCCTTCGAGCGCGGTGATGTAGAGCCAGTCGACGGTCAGGATATGGTTCAGCGTATGGATGATCGACGGAAAGAAGCTGACGCGCGGTGCGGCAAGCTCCGCCGACGAAAGCCGGCCGCAGGCCTTGAGAAGCCGGTGGTTGGCCCAGGCATTGTTATAGGCCTGGGCGAGCAGATAGCGCTGCGGGGTCATCGAATCCTCCGTTGGGAGGAGGTTTAGCCTTTCAGCCGCGCGATGACCAGATGGCCGGGGCTCGGGCGGCCGTCCTGCATGCGCACGTTGATCTCGGAGATTTCGAGAATTTCGAAACCGGTATCGGCAAGCCGGCTGCGGATATAGGCTTCCGAATGGATGAAGCGCTGGTGCGGGCCGACCATATAGGGCCGGCCATCGTCGCCGGAGAGCGTCTCCGACGAAAAGACGAAGATACCGCCGGGCACCATGTTCTCCGCCGCGCCGAAGAAAAGCGGCTCGAGCGCGCCGAGATAGGGCAGCACGTCGGTGGCGGTGACGAGGTCGAAGGGATCGTCGTCATTGTCTTCGAGAAAATCCTCGGCTTCCGCCACGTAAAGCGTCTCGTAAAGATCCTTTTCGTGAGCGATTTCAACCATGTTTTCGGAGATGTCGATTCCGGTTATATCGTCGGCCATATCGCGCAACGTGCCGCCGGTAAGGCCCGTGCCGCATCCGAGGTCGAGCATGCGCCTGAAGGGACCGAGTTGCAGCGCCTGAAGGCGCTGGCGCACCATGACCGGCACCGCATAGCCGAGCTGTTCGACGAGGATGTCCTCGAAACTTTCCGCATGCTGGTCGAAGAGGGTCTCGACATAGGCGTCCGGCGCCTTGGGCGGCGTTTCGCCGCGGCCGAGCGCTGCGATGCGGACGGCAGCACCGCCGTGATCCTCGGGATCGATCGCCAGCACCTCTTCATAGGCCTTCACGGCGGCGTCTATGTCGCCCGCCTTTTCCAGCGCCAACGCGCGGTTATAGGCCTCGGCCAGCGCTTCCTCGTCGATCTTCTTCATCGCCTGCATCCTTCGTTTCGCAGGCGGCTTTAAGCCCAAGGGCCGCATTTGGCAATCGCCGCGGCGCGGAACGTCGTCCTGCGAACGGAGGCGGGCGGATCAGTGCAGGATGATCTCGCCCTTCACCGCACGCCATTCGCCGGCCGAGATCAGCTTGCGATGGACATAGCGGACGGAATGCAGCGGGCCATCGAGCTTTTCCTGCCAGAATTTCAGAAACCCCTTCATCTCGGGGAAATCCGGGGCGAGGTCGTAATCCTGCCAGACATAGCTCTGCAGCAGCAACGGGTGGTCGGGCAGGCGGTAGAAGATCTGGGCCGTGGTGAGGCCATAGCCTTTCAGCATCATTTCCATGTCAGACATCAGCAGTTCCCATTCGTTGTTCGAGTTGACGTCGTTGCGTCACCTCGATATGGGAGCATGCCATGCTTAACGGAAGCTTTACAATTGCCCTGTAGAGGCATATTCGCTAATTTTTCAGTGTGTTAGCAGCGTGGGCGAGTGCTGCTACCGCTTCAGGTGTCGGGTCAGCCGGGCTTCCAGGAAGGCCCAGACGTGCCTCAGCGTTTCGACGATGGCGAGGTAGAAGATCGCCGCCCAGAGATAGGTCTGGTAATCGAAGGTGCGCGAGAAGGCGTAGCGCGTCTCGCCCATCAGGTCGTAGACCGTGACGATGGCGACGACCGCCGATCCCTTCATCATCAGCACGATCTCGTTGCCGTAGGGGCGAAGGGCGACGATCAGCGCCTGCGGCAGGATGATCTTGCGAAAGGCGACGTATTTCGGGAGGCCGAGGGCCGCGGCGCCTTCATGCTGGCCGCGCGGCACGCTTTCGATGGCGCCGCGCAGGATCTCCGCCTGATAGGCGGCGGTGTTGAGCACGAACGAGAACAGGCCGCAATACCAGGCATCGCGGAAGAACCACCAGAGGCCGACGGCTTCGAGCTGCGGCCGGAAACTGCCGAGCCCGTAATAGATCAGGAAGAGCTGGGCCAATAGCGGCGTGCTGCGGAAGAGATAGACATACGCGTAGGCGATGCCGTTGAGGATCCGGTTGCTCGACATGCGCGCGAAAGCGATCGGCACCGACAGGAGAGCGCCGAACACGACGGCAAGGCCGACGAGCGAGATCGTGACCCAGAGGCCGGAGAGATAGCGCGGGCCGTAGCGCAGGAATTTGTCCTGGTCCCAGCCATTGATGACCATGGCGGCCAGCGCGATCGCCAGAAGAACCCACAGGGCAAGGACGGCGATGCCGGCGATCCTTGCGCCGGTGATGGTGCGTCGGGCGGCGACCGGTGCCGGGCGCGGCGGAATGAGCTCGTTCACGGCGGTCATCGGCGTACCTCCGAGCGCCTGGCCCAGCGTTCGACGAAGCCGAGCCCGAAGGACGAGATCATCGCGAGAACCAGGTAGAGCAGGCAGGCAATGCCATAGAAGAAGAAAGCCTCCTTGCTGACGCGCGCCGCAATGCCGGTCTGGCGCAGGATATCGGCAAGGCCGATGACCGAGACATAGGACGTGTCCTTGAGCAGGATCAGCCAGAGGTTGGTGAGACCGGGCAGGGCGATGCGGATGAGCTGCGGCAAGATGACGAGCCGCATGGTGCGCCAGCGGTGAAGGCCGAGCGAATCCCCCGCCTCGTATTGGCCCCGGGGGATCGCCCTGAAGGCGGACAGCAGCACTTCGGACGAATAGGAGGAGAAGACGACGGCGAGCGCCGCCATGCCCGCGAGAAAGGCGTTGATCTCGATCCGCCCTTCGTAGCCGAACCAGGCCAGCACCGACTGGATGAGGATCTGCAGGCCGTAATAGACGATGAAGAGGGTGAGGAGCTCCGGCAGGCCGCGGAAGATCGTGGTGTAGATGCCGGCCGCGAGCCTCAGCAGCTTCTCCTCCGATTGCGCGGCGAGCGCGATCAGGAAACCGATCACGAGCCCGACGGGAAGCGTGGCGAGCGCCAGCGAGATGGTGACCTTGACGCCGAAGGCGATCTCGTCGCCCCAGCCGGTCTCGCCGCAGGAAACGAGCGTTCCGGAGCCGATGAGCGTAAAAAGGCCGACAGGACCGCAAAGCGGATCGAGTGCTGTGAAGAGGGCGGAAAAGAATCCGCTCATAAGGTCGTTTTCCCCTGCGGCTTATGCCGTGCCGCCGATGTTATGTCGGTCTCATTAAAAAGAAAAACGGCGGAAGGGCAAGCCTTCCGCCGGGCCGTGGCGAGCATCCGGCGCAATCAGTCGCCGTAGACGTCGAAATCGAAATACTTGTCGTTGATTTCCTTGTACTTGCCGTTGGCGCGGATCGCCGCGATGGCGTCGTTGAATTTCGCGACCAGCGCCGACTCGCCTTTGCGGATGGCGATCCCGAGGCCCGGACCGTAGATATCGACGTCGCCGGGCAGCGTGCCGAGGATCTTGCAGCAGGAGCCCGCATCCGACTTCACCCATTCCGACAGCACGACGACGTCGTCGATGGCGGCGTCGATGCGGCCGTTGGCGATGTCGAGCTTGTATTCGTCAGCGGTCGGGTAAAGCTTCAGCTCGGAATCCGGCATGTGCTTCTCGGCATAGTTCGCATGCGTGGTGGAGCCCTGCGCGCCGATCGTCTTGCCCTTGAGGGCCTCGGGCGTGGCTTCCGTGATGGGAGAGTCCTTCGGCACGGCGATCGCTGCCGGCGTGTTGTAGTATTTATTGGTGAAGTCGACCTGTTCCAGGCGCTCCGGCGTGATCGACATCGAGGCGACGATCGCGTCGAACTTCTTCGACTGCAGCGCCGGGATCATGCCGTCCCAATCGTTGGTGACGAAGGTGCAGGTGACTTTCATTTCTTCGCAGAGCGCCTTGGCGATATCGACGTCGAAGCCGGTGAGCTCGCCGTTGGCCTCGAGGTTGTTGAACGGCGGATAGGCGCCTTCCGTGCCGATCACGAGCTTTTCCTGAGCTGCGGCCGAACCGGCGAAGAGCGACAATGCCGCAATCGAGGCGGCGGCAAGGAGACGGGCGGAGATGTTCATGATGATCCTCTCTGTTGGCGACCCCTGCGGCGTGTTGGTTTTTTCTCGCCCATGGGGAAGAGGGGCGCTGCCGCCCCATTACGGATTTATAGATACCGGCCGGGCGAAATTGCAACGGCATTTTACGTGCACGTCTGTGCTGCCTAACCGCCGATGGGCCGGCTATGAAACATGAACGATGCATTCACGCGCGGTTCAGGTGGGCGGCGACACCCTCCGAGGGAACCATTCCGGCCGAATAAAGTTCAGCCGGCGCGTAAGTCCGCCTCCCGTGGGGCAATAAAGGACGCGCACGAAAGGGATGACACCCGTGAAGAGGAAATATCCATGTCCAGGAATTTCAGACTGTTCGCCAGCGTCGCAGCGCCGCTCGTTTCGCTGCCGCTGATGATTCAGCCGGCCAGCGCAACCCCGCCGAAGCCCGCCCTCGAGGCGGGCGGGATGCCGGGTCTCGTTCAGGTTCAGCAACAGCTCATCCTGCCGGACGGCCAGGGAGGCGAAGGCGAGGGGCGTGAGCGTCGTCCCCGCCGCGAGCAGGGCGAAGGTCAGGAACAGGGCGGTGGCGAACGTCAGCAGCGCCGCCAGCAAGCCGACCAGGATCAGGGTGGCGGCGAGCGCCAGCAGCGCCGCCAGCAGGCCGACCAGGGTGAGGGTGGCGGCGAGCGTCAGCAGCGTCGCCAGCAGCAGGCAGATCAGGGTGAGGGAGGTGGCGAGCGCCAGCAGCGCCGCCAGCAGGCCGATCAGGATCAGGGCGGCGGCGAGCGTCAGCAGCGCCGCCAGCAGCAGGCAGATCAGGATCAGGGTGGCGGCGAGCGCCAGCAGCGCCGCCAGCAACAGGCCGATCAGGGTGAGGGAGGCGCCGAGCGTCTGCTTCGCCGCCAGCAGGCGGATCAGGATCAGGGTGGTGGCGAGCGCGAGCAGCGTCGTGAACGCCAGCGCGAGCAGGCCGCTCCCGAGGCTGAGCAGCCCGCCACCCGCGAGGCGGAGCGCCCGCGTGACGCCGCCCCGGAAGACAACGAGCGCCAGCAGCGCCGCAATGCCCAGGAACGCCGCGAGGCACCGACGGAAAACCAGGCCGAGACGCCGACACCCCGGCCGCGCGCGACCGACCGCGCCGCAATGCCGGAAACCGCTCCGGAATCGCCTGCTCGCCGCAATGCCGAAGGTGAACAGAGAAGCCAGGATGCCGGCACGGCTCAGGACGACCGCAGGCGGCAGCCGCCGGCCGAAGGCCGTGCGACGCAGGAGGGCGAACGCCAGGGCGAAGAGCCCCGCAGGCGGACGACCGAGGGCCAGGAGCCGCAGCCGGTTCCGGGACAGCCGGCACGCGAGCAGGCGACCGAGGGTCGGCCTTCACGTGAGCAGCAGACCCGGGAACAGGCTCGTCCGCCGCGCACGCCCGAAGAAGTCGAACGCGCCCGCGAGATCGCCCGCGATCCGGCTTCGGCCCGGGAGGGCGAACAGGTCGTGCTGCCGGTCGAGAATGGCGCCGCCGTGCTCGACAGCGCCAAGGAGGAGCCGTCGGTCCGTCTGTCCGGCGACCGGGAGCGCCCGCGCCGCCAGCAGAGGGAGCAGGTCGAGCAGCAGCCGGCCGAGCGTCCGCGATCCGATGCGGAGGCCCAGGCGAACACCCGGCTCAGCCGCGAACAGCAGGAGCAGGTTCGCGCCATGATCGACGAACGCGGCGAACGGCTGGACGGGCGTCCGCAATTCGACCGGCCGCGCGGCTGGGAGTTCCGCGAAGAGGTCCGCCGCGACCGGGATCGCGAGCGGGACCGTGACGGCGCCCGCACGATCATCTCGATCGACAACCAGACTTTCGTGCGTCACGACGACAGCCGCCGCTTCTATGTCGACGGCCGGGAGCCGGAATACGAGCGCCTGCGCGACGGCCGGGTCCGCGAGGTCATCGTGCGCGACGACGGCACGCGGGTCGTCACCGTCCGCAACCGCTACGGCGAGATCGTCCAGCGCTCGCGCATCGTGGATGGCGGCGACGAATACGTCCTCTATTATGCGCCTGAGCTGATGGATGAGCGCCGCGACCGCGACTATGTCTGGCGCGATCCCGGCGCCGATCTGCCGCCGATGCGCCTCACCGTGCCGGTCGAGGACTATATCATCGACACGTCGAGCGAGCCGGATCGGGATTACTACGAATTCCTGGAGCAGCCGCCGGTCGAGCGGGTCGAGCGCGTCTATTCGCTGGACGAAGTGCGGTATTCCGCCCGCATCCGTGACAAGGTGCCGCGCATCGACCTCGATACGATCACCTTCGAGACCGGCAGTGCGGAAATCCCGATGGACCAGGCAAAGTCGCTGCGCAAGGTGGCCGAGGCGATCAACAAGGTTCTGGACGACGATCCCTCCGAGACCTTTCTGATCGAAGGCCATACGGACGCGGTGGGCTCGGACGAGGACAACCTGATCCTGTCCGACGAGAGGGCGGAATCGGTCGCCCGCGTTCTGACGGACGCCTTCAACGTTCCCCCGGAAAACCTCGCCACGCAGGGCTATGGCGAACGTTACCTCAAGGTCCGCACGGACGGGCCGGAACAGGAGAACCGCCGCGTCACCGTGCGCCGCATCACGCCGCTGGTGAAGCCGGTCGCCTCGAACCAGTAACGCGTTGCGAGCCACCGAAAAGACAGCCGCCGGAGCGATCCGGCGGCTTTTTACGTCTTGGAAAGACCGATCACCTTCTCGATGAAATCGGCGATTGCCGCCGTGTCGTCGAGGTTGAAGACCGGGAGCGCCGTATCCGTCACCGGATGGTCGGCGGCGATGGCGACGATATGCGGATCGTTCGGTGCGAGCGGCTCGCGGCTTCTGGCGTCGAGGCGCCGGGTCTCGATCTTCGGGACCGGCTCCCGCTTGTAGCCCTCGATGAGCACGAGGTCGCAAGGGTGAAGGCGGGCGAGGATGTCGGCAAGACGCGGTTCCTGCTCGCCGCGCAGTTCGCGCATGATGGCGAAGCGTGTGTCGGAGACGATCGCCACTTCGCTTGCGCCGGCTTGCCGGTGGCGGAAGGAATCGGCGCCCGGCTTGTCGATGTCGAAATCGTGGTGGGCGTGCTTGATGGTGGAGATCCGGTAGCCGCGGCGGGTGAGCTCGGCGACGAGCTTTACTGTCAGGCCCGTCTTGCCGGAATTCTTCCAGCCTGAAATGCCGAAGACGCGGGGAAGGCTCATGCGAGTTCCTCCGCAAAGCGGCAGGCCTCTTCGAGCTCTTCCGGCGTGTTGATGTTGAAGAAGGGATCAAGCGGCCCGCGGGACGTCCCGATCGTCGGGAACTCCACGATCACCGTGCGGTGACGCCGGAGGAAGGCGGTGATGCGCCGGTTGTCGGGATCGGCAAGCCAGGCTTCGAGATCGCCGGCGATCGAGACCGGCCAGAGGCCGAAGACGGGGTGGTTGCGCCCCGCCGACGCGGCGATGACGATCGTGTCCGGATCAGCCGTCCCGGCCCGAAGGCGCGCGACGAGATCGGCCGGCAGGAAGGGGCTGTCGGAGGGGACGGTGAGAAGGCGGCTGGCGGCGGTGCCGCGGTCCTGCATGTCGCGCAGGCCCGAGAGCACGCCGGCAAGCGGGCCGGCCTGGCCGCCGAGCCGGTCGGGCAGGAGAGGCAGGCCGAGCGGATTTGAAAAGTCTTCGGGCGCATTGAGCGTGATGGCGCAAACCTGGGGCGAGAGCCGCCGCACGATATGGCCGAGAAGGGTGTCGCCGCCGATCGTGAGGAACGCCTTCGCCGTTCCCATGCGGCTCGACTTGCCGCCGGCAAGGATCAGGCCGGGAGGGAGCCCAGGAGGGAGCACGGCGCCGGTCATCCGTCGATGTCCCGGGTTGCGATCGCGCCTTCGCGGCGGTCGATCTGTCGGACATATTCGGTGGCGGCGAGCGCCAGCAGCGTGGAAATGCCCATCACGACGAGCAGCGGCATGGCGCCGCCTTCCTCCTTCAGCACCGCCGCCGCCAGCGTCGACATGGCCGCGCCGCCACCCACCGTGATCGCGCCGCCGAGGCCGGAGGCGGAGCCCGCGAGATGCGGCCGCACGCTGACGATGCCGGCATTCGAGCTCGGCAGCGTGAGGCCGTTGCCCACGCCGGTCAGCGCCAGCGGCGCGAAGAAGGCGGTCGCCGACGCCACGTCACCGAGAAGGATGGCGGTGGTGACGGCGACGCCGATCAGGCTGACGATGCTGCCCGAGAGCATCATGGTCATGGTGCCGAAGCGGCGGGTATACCGGCCCGAGATGAAATTGCCGACCATATAGCCCGCGGCGATCAGGAAGAACTGCATGCCGAGCACGGTCGGTGTCAGATGATAGATGGCCGTGCCGACGAAGGGCGCGCCGCCGAGAAAGGCGAAGAAGACGCCGGAGGAAAAGGTCGAGGTGAGCGTATAGCCCCAGAAGCGGCGGGATTGGAAAAGCTCGGGCCAGCTTTTGAATTGCGCGGTAAAGCTCGCCGCCGGCGCGCGGTTCGTCTCGCCGAGATCGGCGGAGACCAGCATCAGGGCGAAAAGGCCCAGTCCCAGGATGAGGGCGAAATTCGCCTCCCAGCCGAACAGGTCGTTGAGCGTGCCGCCGACGGTCGGCGCGATCATCGGCACCAGCGACATGCCCATGGTGACATAGGCGATCATCGAGGCGGCGCCTTCCATCGGCACCGTATCGCGGATGATGGCGCGCGGCAGCACGAAGCCCGCGACGACCGCCGTCTGCAGGAGCCGTCCGAACATGAAGACGGTGACGTTGGGTGCCGTGATGCAGATCACCGTGCCGACGAGCAGGATGAGGATGCTGCCGATCATCACCCTGCGGCGTCCGAAGATGTCCGAGAGAGGCCCCAGCACGAGCTGCAGCAGGGCCGTGCCGGCGATATAGCCGGAGACGGCGAGCTGCATCACGGCATAATCGGTGCCGAAATGGACCGCCATGGCCGACAGCGAGGGCAGGAAGACGTTGAGCGAAAGGGCTGCAAGTCCGGCACAGACCACCAGCGTCATGATATGGGGCGGGGTCCGTCTGTCGAGAAACCGGATCTGCTGCACGTCTTATTCCTTTCTGCTCTGCCTTGCGACGTTTCGTCAGGCCGGCGGAGCGGCACTTGCCTTCTCGATCGTGGCGCCCTGCCGCTTGCGTTCGCGATAGAAGGTATAGAGACCGGAACCGATGACGATGGCAGCACCTGTGAGCATATAGGCGTTGGGGCGTTCGCCGAACAGCAAGACGGCGATCGCCAGCGCCCAGAGCAGGCCGGTGTAGCGGAAGGGCGCGATGAAGGAGATTTCGCCAAGGCGCATGGATTTGATGACCGCCTGATATCCGCCGAAGACCAGGACCGCGGCGAGCGCCAGATGGCCGAGCGCTTCGGGGCTGACTGGCTGCCAGCCGCCCATCGGCACGATGAGGGCCGCCCCGACGAGGGTGTTGGTCAGCGAGGTGAACAGCGTCACGGTCAGCGTCGGGATGTCGGCGGTGATCCGTCTTGTCGTCAGATCGCGGCTTGCCGTGAAGAAACAGGTGGCAACGGCGAACAGCGCGGCAGGCGTAAAACCTTCCGGCCCCGGACGGATGATGAGCAGCACGCCGACGAAGCCGACGGCGATCGCCGCCCAGCGCCGCCAGCCGACCGGCTCGCCCAGGAAAAGTGCAGCGCCTAACGTAACGGCAAGCGGGAGCGACTGCATGATCGAGGAGGCGGCCGCGAATTCGATATGGGCGAGCGCGGAAAGGAAGGTGAGGGTGGCGCCGATCTCGAAGGCGGTGCGCAGCAGCACCAGCGGATGCATGACGGCCTTGAGAGACAGCGTCACGCCGAGATAGCGCGCGACGCCATAGATGAGGACGGTCGCCATGACGCCGCGCACCGCCATGATCTGCGCGATGCCGAGCTCGGAGGTGACGGATTTGACCAGAGCATCGTTGCAGGTGAAAGCCGCCATGGCGAGCGACATGAAGAGCGCGCCCCGCGAATTTTCCGACGATGCCATCCCGATTCCTCCGGTACCGGAGGTCTCTTAAAGCAACGGCTTACGTACCGCCAGTGCGATTGCGACAGGGACGGTACGCTCTCGGGTAGAGGTGAACGGAAGTCTAATGCGACAGAGTGTAGGAAAGCGAATTGTCAGGGTGTCGAATTAACCCTTGTTCAACCGAAATTGGAGACTGTTGGCGCAATCATTCCCGCATGAGGCTGGAATCGTGCCGTTGCCGTTTCGCGAATGCCGCTGACGCGAAGCCGGTACCTGATTGCAGTTGGGGGAAAAATGTCTTTCATCGATCGTCTTCTTCAAAGCCGCCGGATCGTCACAAAGGTTCTGCTTTTCGTCGTGCCGCTGGTCCTGCTGATCGCCGGCGTCGGCCTTGCCGGCTACTACACGGCGAGCATGCTGAACGGTCACATGACCGTGACGCGCGCGACGATCGAGAACATCGGCGATTTCGAGAATCTCCAGTCCGTTCTCCAGGAGTTCGCCAGCAAGCCCGACGATGCCTCCCTTGCCGCCCTCAGAGAGGGGATCGACCGGCAGGAAAACGGCGTGGAGGTGCTCGAAGGCCTGCTCGTGACCGACGGCGACAGGGAGCGCATCGCCGTCGTGACCGGTCTTGCGCCGAAGCTGCGGGCCGATACGGATGCCCTCTGGGCGATCAAGCAGAGGCGGGACGATAACGCCAAGGCTCTGGATTACAACGTCGACGACATCCGCGTCATCGCGACGGGGGTGGCGGATCAGGTCGCCAATGTCCGCAAGCAGTTCGACGGGAAGGAGAAATTCGCCAAGGGCATGGTGCTGGAAGCCTATGCCTACAAGGCGATCGCCGAGCAGATCGGCGAGCTTCGCAATTCCGTCCGCGAGACGGGCACGGATGACGGCGCGATCAGCACGGCGGACATGTATCTCGGCATTCTCGCCAAGACGTTCGAAGAGGTGCAGTCCTTCCTGACGCCGAACGGTGCCAAGCAGTTGAAGCCCATCCGCGATGCGATCGACGGCATGGGCGATCTCATCAAGAGCGATCGGCCCGTTTCGGAAAAAGCCCAGGCGATCCGCCTTGCGGCGAGTGCCTTCATGAAACATCAGTCCGAGATGGAAGCCGAGGTCGCCAACAAGGCGGGCAATGCCGCCTCGCGTTTCGCCAGCATCGAAGGGGAGGTCGCGAGCCTTCGCACGCTTCTCGACCGCAGCGCCGAGTCGCTGCGTCTGATCGATGCCATGCAGCTTTATATCGAGCGCCTGCGCGCCACCCAGACGGAAGAGGCCCGCAAGATCGTCCTCGACGTCATGGCCCAGTTGAACACGGCAAGCGCCGAGGTCTCCGAGCTCGCGCGCAATCCGGCCATGCGTGAATTCGGGCCCATGCTGCAGCCGCGGCTGAAGTCGATCGAGGAGGATACGGCCAAGCTTCTGTCGATCGCCGAAGAGTGGAAGACGGCCCGCGCCACCGCGACCGGGACCCTGACGGCCGGCATGGCCGGCCTCAAGAACTTCGTCGCCCAGGCCCAGGAGGTCGGCAAGGAAGACAGCGAGCGCTCGGCCCAGCTCTCGATCGTTGCCATGGTGGTCGGCACGCTGCTTGCCGTCGTCGGTGGCCTGATGCTGGTCGAAACGCTGCGCGGCCCGCTGCGCCGCGTCACCGAAGTGATGAAGCGGCTTGCCGCCGGCGACCTCGAAGTCAAGATCGAGGGCCGCGAGCGGGGCGACGAGATCGGCGACATGGTCCGTTCCGTCACCGTCTTCCGCGATGCGGCACTGGAGAATGTCCGTCTGGAGGAAGAGGCTGCCGCAGCGCGCGAGCTTTCCAACGCGGAGTCCGAGCGCCGTGCCGCGGAACGTGCCCGCATCGCCGCCGAGCAGCGCCAGGCGCTCACCGCTCTCTCCGACGTGCTCGGCAAGCTCGCCGAGGGCGATCTGGAGCGCAGCATGGACGAGAACCTTCCGGAAGACTTCATCGAGATGGCGCGCACCTACAACCAGGCCGTCGAGGCGCTCCGGGCGACGCTGGCCGACGTCCGCTCCACGGCAGAGGAGATCGACGGCGGCACCGGCAACCTCGCTTCGTCCGCCGACGATCTTGCCCGCCGCACCGAACAGCAGGCCGCGGCGCTTGAAGAGAGCTCGCGGGCGCTCCGGCATCTGAGCGACATCGTCCGCTCGACCGCCGAAAGCGCCAAGCAGACTTCGGTCTCTGTCAACGAGACGGAGGAATTCGCCGTCCGCTCCGGCGAGGTCGTGTCCCGCGCGGTCGACGCCATGGGCGAGATCAGCCGCTCCTCCGACAAGATCGCGACGATCATCGGCGTGATCGACGAGATCGCCTTCCAGACCAACCTTCTGGCACTCA
The DNA here is from genome assembly GCF_900177415.1 of Xaviernesmea oryzae. Taxonomy (GTDB): domain Bacteria; phylum Pseudomonadota; class Alphaproteobacteria; order Rhizobiales; family Rhizobiaceae; genus Neorhizobium; species Neorhizobium oryzae_A. The sequence goes on from NZ_FXAF01000011.1 coordinate 253,547, forward strand.
ATGCCGGCGTCGAGGCGGCGCGTGCGGGCGAGGCGGGACGCGGTTTTGCGGTCGTCGCCCAGGAAGTGCGCGAACTGGCGCAGCGCTGCGCCGGTGCGGCCCGCGAGATCAAGGGGCTCATCTCCGCAAGCTCGACCCAGGTCAGCAACGGCGTCCAGCTTGTCGAGGAGACCGGTACGGCGCTGACCGAGATCATCGGCCACATCACCGACGTCCGCAAGCTGGTCGCCCAGATTTCGGCCGCGACCGGCGAGCAGTCGACCGGCATCAACGAGGTGACCAAGGCCGTTCAGGAAGTGGAGCTCATCACCCAGCGCAACGCCGCCATGGTCGAGGAGAACAACGCCGAAATCCACGGCCTGCGCAAGCGTGTGGAAATGCTGTCGGAGAAGATCGAGCGGTTCAAGACCCGCGATCCGGGCACGAATTTCCATGCCGGCGCCTATGAACGGCGTGCGGACATGCTGCGCAGCGACGCAGCCTGAGATTTCAAGGGATCAGAGCGGCGACCGTTTCGAGGAAACGTTGCCCGCTTGCCGGCAGCTCCGGTTGCAGCCAGGACGCCGCCATCGGCAACGATGGCGGCGTTGGCGTGACGGAACGGTAGCTGACGCCGGGCCGGGGATGGTGCGACAGGCCCGCGGTGACGAAACCCATGCCGACGCCCGCCGCGACAAGCCCGACGAGCGTCGTCATCGGCGTCACTTCCTGGACGATGCGCGGGCTGATGCCCTCTTCCTGAAAGAGGGCGATGAAGCGGTCGTGGATGCTGGGTCCGACGCTGCGCGGAGCAATCAGCAAGGGCTCGCCGGCAAGATCGGCAATCCGGATTTCGGCCCGGGAGACGAGCGGATGGCTGGAGGGCAGGGCGAGCACGAACGGCTCGTCCGGCAGGTCGCGGACGGCAAGATGCGGATTGGCGAGCGGCGGATGCAGGATGGCGAGATCGATCGCGCCCATCGTCAGAGCCGTTTCGAGCGACGGTGAATTCATTTCGGAAAGCTCGACGTCCACGCCGGGATATCGCCGGCGATAGGCCTGCACGGCCTCCGGCAGGACGCCGTAGAAGGCGATCGCGGTGAAGCCGAGCCGCAGCCGGCCGGCCTCGCCCCGCATCGCCCTCAGGGCCTGTTCCTTGGCCGCATCGGCATTCTCGATCGCCCGCCGCGCCGGTTCGAGAAACGCCTTGCCGGCAGGCGTCAGGGCGACGCTGCGCCGGTCCCGGACAAAGAGGTCCGTGCCGATCTCGAATTCCAGGGCACGGATACGCTGGCTGAGCGAGGGCTGGGTGAGATGCAGCCGTTCGGCCGCCCGGCGGAAATGCAGCTCTTCCGCGACGGCGACGAAACACGCCATGGACCGGATATCCATCGAAGCTCCTGATAAAGATTGCCTATCACAGATCATGATATTCCGATTGGAACCTGATCAGGGTGATCCTTATCTTCTTTCGAAGCAAGGGCTCTTGTTCTTCCAAGGTCAACGAAAGGGCATGAAACAGTGCCGAAACCCGACGGTCATTTGGTGGAGCGGTGCATGGTCGCGTCATTGGCGATCATTGCCCTGATCTTCGGCGCGATGGCCGCTTACGCGGTCGTCGCGGACAATCACAGCGGCGGGTTCACGCGTTACGCCCGGGTCGACCGGCCGGATGGGACCTATCGCAACATGCTGGTCGACGACGTCTCGCTTGCGGCACTGCGCCAGGGCAGGCCGGCGGAGACGATGACCATCCTGATGGAGAGCTTTTCCGGCGGCAGCCTGACGTCCGTCTTCGTCAAGCGCCGCGAAGGGGGCCGCTGGACCTATGGTTCGGTCAGGCCCGGCGAAGACCTCAAGGCCTTCCGGCCCGGCCCCTCATGCGCCACCTGCCATCGGGCCGCCGGTGCAGGCGACGGCATGTTCACCCGGCCGATGCTGGAGGGGTTCGTGAAGACCGGATCGGTCCGGCAGACTTTCTGCGACCGGTCGGGCCGCTCGCCCTGCAGCCCGGATGTCTATCGGCGGGCATCGCGCTGATCCGCGAAAGGCAGGAAACGGGTGGCCGGCAGCACCCCGATCTGGAATTTGGATCCCGCATTTGATGAAAACAGCAAAGCGGAGACATCCATGAGAATCCTTGAAGGAAAGATCGCAATCGTCACCGGTGCGAGCGCCGGCATCGGCCGGGCTGCGGCGAAGCTTTTCGCCGGCGAGGGCGCAAGCCTGGTGGTCACGGCAAGACGGGCCGAACTGCTGGACGCGCTGGTCGAGGAGATCGAGGCCAGCGGAGGCAAGGCCACGGCGCTTGCGGGAGACATTCGCGGCGAGGACCTGCATCGGCGGCTGGTGGAAACGGCGGTGGAACGTTTCGGCGGTCTCGACATCGCCTTCAACAATGCCGGCGGCACTGTCGCCTATGGACCGGTGACCGAAACTTCCGCGGACGACTGGCGCGCCACGCTGGATCTCAACCTCACCAGCGGGTTCCTTGCCGCGAAATACCAGGCGCCGGCGATGATTGCCCGCGGCGGCGGATCGATCGTCTTCACGTCCACCTTCGTCGGACATAGCGCCGGCATGCCGGGCATGGGCGCCTATGCGGCCGCCAAAGCCGGGCTCACGGGCCTGGTGCAGGTGCTGGCGGCGGAACTCGGACCGCACAGGATACGGGTCAATGCCCTGCTGCCGGGCGGGGTCGACACGGACGCCAATCCGATCAATTTTCCGGGCGCGCTTCCCGAGACGATCGGCTTCATCCGCGGATTGCACGCGCTGAAACGTGTTGCCAAGCCCGAGGAAATCGCCAAAGCCGCGCTGTTCCTGGGTTCGGACATGGCGAGCTTCGTGACAGGTTCCTCGATGCTCGCCGACGGCGGCGTCTCGATCAGCCGGACGTGAGAAACGCGGCGCGGAGCAGGTTGCAATCGGCTCTGCGCCGCCTAATAGCGGACTTCCCTCTGATGGCGGAAGGCCAGAACATAACGGCGTCACCGTCAGGTTCATAGCGATAGAGGGCGATATAGCCGGAAGCCCCGAAGGGGATGAGCAGTTCACGCAGTTCGGCATTATGCTGAAAGGGCCGGCCGATTTCCGGCGACGTTTCCAAAAGTGCAAACTGTCGGCTTATCGCGTCCGAAGCACGGCGAGAGACCTGCACGCCGGCCTTCTTCAGGAAAGTCCGGCAGCGTTCGATCCCGAGTATCGCGCCACGGGTGACGATTACTTGTGGCACTCAGGCGCTTCCGTTTCAGCCTCGGTGCCCCATGTCTTCATCCAGGCGCGAAGCTCATCTCCGGTGAGATGGAGCCCGGTCTCCTTGTAGTCTTCCCAGGAAGCGAGCGCCTCCTGCTTGAAGTTCTCGCGGGCTTCCTCTCGTTCGACATATTGTTCGATGGCTTCACGCATGAGGCCCTGCGTGGATTGCTGCCGCGAGACGGCGAGCTGCTGGACCCGGTCTTCGAGATCGTCATCGATTTTGAGTGACGTCGCCATGGGCGCCTTCGCGATGGTTTTATCCTGTGAGCAAGGCTACCAAAGAGCGGCCAAGCCGTCCACCGCCTCAGCCGCCGGTGACGCTCATGTGGCGGGCGACGGCCGGCTTCCTGTGCTGGCGGTCGATGATGAAGTCGTGGCCCTTCGGCTTGCGGCCGATCGCCTCGTCGATCGCCGCAGAGAGGTAGTCGTCGCTCTCCGAGGCGCGGAGCGCCGTGCGCAGGTCGGCCGCATCGTTCTGGCCGAGGCACATGTAGAGCGTCCCGGTGCAGGTGAGCCGCACGCGGTTGCAGCTTTCGCAGAAATTATGGGTCATCGGCGTGATGAAGCCGAGCCGTCCGCCGGTCTCCTTCACCTCGACGTATCGGGCAGGGCCGCCGGTCTTGTAGGGAATGTCCGTGAGCGTGAACTGCTGTTCGAGATCGGCCCGAAGCTCGGAGAGCGGCAGGTATTGATCGGTGCGGTCCTCGTCGATCTCGCCCATCGGCATGGTCTCGATCACCGTCAGGTCCATGCCGCGCCCATGCGCGAAACGGATCATCTCGGGGATTTCGAACTGGTTGAAGTCCTTGAGCGCCACCGCATTGAGCTTGACCTTGAGGCCCGCCTTCCGGGCGGCCTCGACGCCTTCCATGACCTTGTGGAAATCGCCCCAGCGGGTGATCGTCTTGAACTTTTCGGGATCGAGCGTGTCGAGCGAGACGTTGATGCGCCGCACGCCGCAGTCGTAGAGTTCGTCTGCGTAACGGGCGAGCTGGGAGCCGTTGGTCGTCAGCGTCAGCTCGTCGAGCGCGCCGGACTGGACATGGCGGCCGAGTTCGCGCACCAGGAACATGATGTTCTTGCGCACTAGCGGCTCACCGCCCGTCAGGCGCAGCTTGCGGACACCCTTGGCGATGAAGGCGGAACAGAGCCGGTTCAGCTCTTCGAGCGTGAGCAGGTCCTTCTTCGGCAGAAACGTCATGTTTTCCGCCATGCAGTAGGTACAGCGGAAATCGCAGCGGTCGGTCACCGAGACGCGCAGATAGGTGACCGCACGGCCGAACGGATCGATCATCGGCGCCTTCTCGGCGATGATTGGCGCTGCGCCTCCGATCGGTCCTGCGAAACTGTTCACGCGATAATCTCCCTTACCCCACAGGTGGGGACTTCGAGCCTCTGCTTCAAGTGTATGACAATCGGCCCGATGAGAACAGGGGCGAGTGCAAAACAGCTTGCGGCGGAGCGGACGAACTCATAATCCTCCGGCAGGTACATGACAATCGGGAGCTCCACCATGAGCGAGATCTGGCCGACCGAACTCAGGGTTTCGAAAGACCGCCGCACGCTCAGCGTCACGTTCAACGACGGCCGCACCTTTCCGGTGCCTGCCGAGACGATGCGGGTTCTTTCTCCCTCGGCGGAAGTGCAGGGCCATGGCCCGGGCCAGAAGGTGACGGTGCCGGGCAAGCGGAACGTCACGATCGCGGCGATCACGCCGACCGGGAACTACGCGGTCCGCATCGCCTTCGACGACGGCCATGACAGCGGCATCTTCACCTGGTCCTATCTGCGCGAGCTCGGGGAAGATGGGGCGGCCCTGTTTGCGGATTACGAGCGCGAGCTTGCCGAAAAGGGCCTGAGCCGCGATGCTTAGGCCGGGAAACGATCCAGGAGATTTGAACATTGGCGGCTGAAGCATATTCGAGCGATCTCGCGCAGGTCGTCGTCCTGCTGGGCGCGGGCGTCGTCGCCGCGCCGCTCTTCAAGCGTGCGGGGCTCGGGTCCGTGCTGGGTTATCTCGCCGCCGGACTGGCGATAGGTCCCTTCGGCCTCGGCGTCTTCTCCGATCCGCAAGCCATCCTGCACGTGGCCGAACTCGGCGTCGTGATGTTCCTCTTCATCATCGGCCTCGAAATGCAGCCGTCCAGGCTCTGGGGCATGCGCAAGGACATCTTCGGCCTCGGCGCCTTTCAGGTGATCGCCTGCATCGCCGGGCTGACGGGGATCGGCCTCGCCTTCGGCTTTCCGTTCGGTCCTTCCTTCGTTGCCGGCACCGGTTTCGTCCTGACCTCGACGGCGATCGTCATGCAGATGCTGCAGGAGCGGAACGCGCTCTCGACGCTCAAGGGCCAGCGCATCGTCGCCATCCTGCTCTTCGAGGATCTGGCGATCGTGCCGCTTCTGGCCCTCGTGACGCTGGTCTCCACGGGAGAGGCGACCACGACGCCCATGGAACGCTGGACGTCGATCGGCATCGCGATCGCGGCGGTCGCCGCCCTGATTCTCGCCGGACGCTACCTGCTCAATCCGTTCTTCCGGCTTCTCGCGGCCTCCGGCGCGCGGGAGGTCATGACGGCGGCGGCCCTCCTGGTGGTCCTGGGTTCGGCGCTCGCCATGCAGATGAGCGGCCTTTCCATGGCGATGGGAGCGTTCCTGGCCGGCGTGCTCCTGTCGGAGTCGTCGTTCCGCCATCAGCTCGAGGCCGATATCGAACCTTTCCGCGGCATCCTGCTCGGCCTCTTCTTTTTAGGCGTCGGCATGGCGATCGATCTTGCCGTCATCGCCGCCAACTGGCAGATCGTGGTCGCCGGCGTCGTCTGCTACATGATCCTCAAGGCGCTGATCATCTATGTCGTCGCACGGCTGCTGCGAACCTGTCACAGCGAAAGCTTCGAGCGCGCCGTCCTGATGGCGCAGGGCGGGGAATTCGCCTTCGTCCTCTATGCCGCGGCGATGTCCGAGGGGGTCATCGACGCGGAGACCAATGCGATCCTGACGGCAACCGTCATCATATCGATGGTCCTGACGCCGCTGATGGTGATCCTGCACGATCGCATGACGCCGGAACAGGAGCCCGATACGGAGGGGCTCGCCCTGCCGGAAAATGTCGAAGGCTCGGTCCTGATGATCGGCTTCGGCCGCTTCGGACAGATCGTCAGCCAGCCGCTGCTGGCGCGGGGCTACACGCTTTCGATCATCGACAAGGATGTGGAATTCATACGCGACGCGGGCGATTTCGGCTTCAAGGTCTTCTATGGCGACGGGTCGAGGATCGATATCCTTCACGCCGCGGGCGCGGATACCGCCAAAGCGATCCTGCTCATGGTGGATGACAAGGAGGCCGCGATCAAAACGGCGGAAATCATCAAGGAGGAGTTTCCGCTCGTTCCGCTGCTGGCACGCGCCTATGACAGGGGCCATGCCATCGACCTCATTCACGCCGGCGTCGATTACCAGATCCGCGAGACCTATGAATCGGCCCTGACTTTCGGCAGGGAAGTCCTGCATGTCCTCGGGGAGGAACCCGAAATGGCCGACCAGCTGGTCGAGGAGTTCCGCTCCGTCGATCAGGAGCGCTTCGCGCTCGAACTGGTCGGCGGCATCTATGCGGGACGTTCGCTGATCCGGGGCAATGCAAGCCCGGCCGATCTCGTGGCCGCAAGAACCGCGCAGGAGCGCGAAAGACGCGCGGCGGAGCAGGCGGAACTGAAGGAGCAGCCCTCGTAGGCGCCGGTCAGGCCTGCTCGGTCTCCTCGGCGTTTTCCGCCTGCAGCGCCAGGATGATTCTTTCCATCGACTCGGCCATGGCATGGCACTGCTCGATCGGCGTCGAGGAAAGCGTCCGCTCGATCAGCGCCGTCTGGATCGCCATCGCCTCCTCGGCGACGGCACGGCCTTCCTGCGTGAGATGGAGGCGCAGCACGCGCTTGTCCTTCTGGTCGCCGCGGCGTTCGACGAGGCCGCGCTTTTCCATCTGCGGCAGCGTCATGCTCATGTTGGAGCGGCCGACCAGCAGCTTGCGGGCCAGTTCCTGCTGCGAGATCCCTTCGAACCGGTAGAGGTTGACGAGGATGTCGAGATGCGGCGGCTTGATGTCGAGGCCGGAAAGCTCGCGCGTCAGCACGGTCTGCATGAGCTGGCAGGCCCGTGCCACGGCGACCCAGCTCTTAAAACGCGGATGATCCCAGGGGAGGGATTGATTTTTGTTCATGCTTGTACTTTATTGTTCAACATTGAACATTATGGGATTTCCCCCACTATGCCAAACTTTGCACTCAAGGTCATCCGTCTCGCCTTCGCCGTGTTGGGAGGGTTGTTTCCTCAAACCGCGGCAAAGCTCGCCTTTGCGCTTTTCTGCCGCACGCCGTCGCGCCGCCCGAAAGGCGAGAAGGCCAGGATAATGGAGGCGGAGGGCCGGGAGAGGCTTTCAGGCGCTGAGAAGATCCCGTTTCCGGTCGGGAAATCCACCGTCATGGCCTATCGCTTCAACGGCGACGGCAGGCCCCGGCGGCCGCGCCATCTGGTCGTGCACGGCTGGGGTTCGAATGCGGCCTATATTTCCGCCCTGCCGGCGGGGCTCGCGGAAACCGGAGCCGAGGTCGTGGTGCTCGATTTTCCGGGCCACGGCCTTTCGAGCGGCCGCAGCCTCAACATGCGCCAGGCGGTGGAGACCATTGTGGAGGCCGAACGGCGCTTCGGCCGTTTCGACGCGGCGGTCGGTCATTCCTTCGGCGGTGCTGCTTTGATGCTCGCGGCCGGCGGCGTGATGAAGGGGGCGGGCGCCATTTCGCCTTCGAAACTCGCCGTGATCGGATCGCCCAGCCATATCCATTGGCTGTTCGACGATTTTTCGCGGATGGCCGGACTGGCGCCGCGCGTCAAGGCATTGCTGATCCGGCATGCGGAGCAGGTGGCGGGAGCCTCGCTCGACGATTTCGACACGGTTGCCGCCGCCGCGCGGCTCGGCAAGCCCGTGCTGGTCGTGCATGCGGAGGACGACAAGGAGGTCGCATCCCACCATGCCCGCCGCTTCGGCGATCTTGCGACGGCGCAGCTCCACTGGGCGAACGGTCTCGGCCACCGGCGCATCGTCAGCGATCGCGGCGTCATCGAAACGATCGGCGCATTCCTGTCGAAGGATATGCCACCGGTTCATGAGCCCGCCGGAAGCGGCGCGGCCGCTTGATCCCCGAAACCTGTCATCATACTGTCACCCGCGCCGGCTAAGGCCGGAACGATTGCGGGGACGATCCATGACCATCATCTCATCCGTCGAGGAACTGAAGGCCATCTACGATGGCGTATCCGAGGCTTCGCTCGCCAAGGTGACCAGGGTGCTGACGCCGGAATACCGGCAGATGATCGAGGCCTCTCCCTTCGTGGCGCTCGCGACCGTCGGGCCGGAAGGCCTCGACTGCTCACCGCGCGGTGACCTGGGCGGCGCCGTGCGGATCCAGGACGAGGCGACGCTGCTTCTTCCCGACTGGCGCGGCAACAACCGCATCGATTCGCTTCTCAACATCGTCCACGATCCGCGCGTGGCGCTGATGTTCCTGGTGCCGGGCTCCAATACGGCCATGCGCATCAACGGCCAGGCCGTCGTCTCGGTGGAGCCCGCGCTGCTGGAAAGCTTCGAGATGGACGGTAGGCATCCGCGCAGCGTGACCGTCATCACCATCAACGAGGTCTATTTCCAGTGCGCCCGGGCGCTGATGCGGGCGGATCTCTGGAACCCGGAGCATTTCGTCGATCCGAAGAGCCTGCCGACGCCAGGTACCCTGCTGAAGGCCGCCAAGGCGGATTTCGACAAGGAAACCTACGACCGCGAATGGCCGGAGCGCGCCGCCAGGACCATGTGGTAGGCGGCGATCGAAGAGCCGGTCCGCATTCGGGTCGCCTGAAATCTACGTCCTGTAGATCAGCCAGTTCTTGCCGACATAATCCTTCTTCATGCCTTCCTCGAAGAGGACGCTGCGGTTCCGGCCGCCGTTCTTGGCATGATAGAGCGCGGTATCGGCATCGGCATAGAGCTCGCCGGGATCGCCCGCCTGCGAACCCATGGCGAAGCCGAGGGAGAGGGTGACCGGGCCGTAATCGACGCCCGAGCGGGAATTGCGGAAGGTGCGGGTCTCCAGCGCGCGGCGAACCCGCTCGCAGAGGATCATGACCTCTTCGGGCGTATTGCCTTCGACGATCATGGCGAACTCCTCGCCGCCGGAACGGGCGACGAAGACGTCCTTGCGGACGTTGGAACGGATCACGGAGGCGACGCTCGCGAGGATCTTGTCTCCGACCGGATGCCCGAAGCTGTCGTTGATCTTCTTGAAGTTGTCGATGTCCGCGAGCACGAGCGCCACGACGGGCAGGACGGCGGAATTGTTGTAGATCGATGCGAGACGTTCGTCGAAGGCGCGGCGATTGGCGATGCGGGTCAGCGAATCCGTATTGGCGATGCGCTTGTATTCGTCGAGTTCCTTGCGGACCTGGTCCATTTCCTGCGACCGCTCAGCGACACCGCCGACCGTCTTTTCCCCATGCGCGATCGTGGTGCCGGTCGCTTCGTTGAGCAGCGAGATGGCATTGCTCAGGAGTTCGGTCGAGAAATTGGTCTTGGAGTTGATCCGCTGCGCGGTCTCTCCGAGCAGCCTGCTGTAGCTTTCCAGCGAGTTCTGCTCCTGACGCAGGAGCTTCAGAAGGGAATCGAGCTCCCCGAGAAGTTTGGTGTGCGCGTTCTCGACGACCTCCACCTGCCCGGTTCCGAGATAGCGATGCGAGAGAAGGTCGAGATCTTCCTGCGTTGCTCGGCTGCCGAGCGCTGCAAGCTCCCGGGTCAGGTCGGGGTTCGAGCTGATATAGGCCTCATAGAACAGTTGATAGTTGCGGGGGATGGGCGCAACGCCCATCGATCGCACCGCATAGATGATCTGACCGATCAGATCGCCAGATTGCGCCTTCGGCGCCGTTGCCGTCGTCATCGACGATCCCCACTGATTCCGCCCGTCTGTAATGACCAGATTTAATATATGAAAAATATTGGAAAAGAATTAAGGGTCCGCTCTGAAGAGCTTGTTCTTAATTTATTTCGCCATCAGGCGTTAACCAAATCCGTTTTGAAAGGAAAAGCTTGCGGGACGCCGCACGGAAGCCGTCTCACCTACAAAACGTTAAACATCGAGCGGATGTAAAAGCCCCGCAGTCAGTCGAGACGCGGGGCTTCTTTCGTTCCGTACGCCGGTCAGGTCCTTTATTTTGGACCGATCATGTTTTCCGGCCGAACATACTGGTCGAATTCCTCGTTCGTCAGGTATCCGCCGCCGACCGCTTCTTCGCGCAGCGTCGTGCCGTTCTTGTGGGCGGTCTTGGCGATCTTGGCGCAGATGTCGTAACCGAGCCTGCCGTTGAGCGCGGTGACCAGCATCAGCGAGTTCTCGACGCCGCGCTTGATATTGTCCTCGCGGGCTTCGATGCCGACGACGCAGTTGTCGGTGAAGGAGACGGCAGCGTCGCCGAGAAGCTGGACCGACTGCAGGAAGTTGTAGGCCATCATCGGGTTGTAGACGTTGAGCTCGAAATGGCCCTGGCTGCCTGCGAAGGTGAGGGCTGCATGGTTGCCGAAGATATGGGCGCAGACCTGGGTGAGCGCCTCCGACTGGGTCGGATTGACCTTGCCCGGCATGATCGACGAGCCGGGCTCGTTTTCCGGCAGCGACAGTTCGCCGAGGCCGGCGCGCGGGCCGGAGCCGAGAAAGCGGATGTCGTTGGCGATCTTGAAGAGGGCCGCGGCTGCCGCGTTGATCGCGCCATGCGCGAAGACCATAGAGTCGTGTGAGGCGAGCGCTTCGAATTTGTTCGGTGCCGTCACGAAGGGCAGGCCGGTGATCTTCGAGATTTCCTCGGCCACCTTTTCCGCGAAGCCGACCGGAGCGTTGAGGCCCGTGCCGACGGCCGTGCCGCCCTGGGCGAGCTTGCTGAGAGCGGGGAGCGTCAGCTCGATATTGGCGATCGCCGAGGCGACCTGCGCGGCATAGCCGGAGAATTCCTGACCGAGGGTCAGCGGCGTGGCATCCTGCGTATGGGTGCGGCCGATCTTGATGATGTGGGCGAAGGCCTTGACCTTCGCTTCGAGCGCCTCGTGCAGGTGCTTCAGCGACGGGACGAGATGGTGGACGATCTGCTCGACGCAGGCGATGTGCATGGCCGTCGGATAGGTGTCGTTCGACGACTGGCTCATGTTGACGTGGTCGTTCGGGTGGACGGGCTTCTTGGAGCCCATCACGCCGCCGAGCATTTCGATCGCGCGGTTGGAGATCACCTCGTTGGCGTTCATGTTCGACTGCGTGCCGGAGCCGGTCTGCCAGACGACGAGCGGGAAATGGTCGTTGAGCTTGCCGTCGATGACTTCCTGGGCCGCTTCCACGATCGCCTTGCCGAGCGCGGGATCGAGGCCACCGAGCGCCATGTTGGCGCGGGCCGCCGCCTGCTTGACGATGCCCAGCGCACGGACGACGGCGAGCGGCTGCTTCTCCCAGCCGATCTTGAAGTTGCCGAGCGAGCGCTGCGCCTGAGCCCCCCAATAACGGTCGCCTGCCACTTCGATCGGGCCAAACGTATCGGTTTCGGTGCGGGTCGATGCCATCTTCGCTGCCTCTGCTTTCTCGTGGTCGCCTGCCGGCCTCGGGTCTTCAACAACGCGTTACCGCGCGGGGACGCCGGCGGCGGCATTACTATACGATTGGCATGCGTCCGCAAGACGGGAAAGCAGGCTTTTTGGTACGTTTCCGGCGTGCCTTTTATGACACGGGACGCGGAATTGTGCAGCATTTTCCTTTCTCGCTTGTTGCCGCAGCCGCCCGGCGTCAGTAAAAATTTAACGAATATTTTCTTAACCTTCTGCCCGCGCACCGGCGCTCTTTCCCGGCAGGGCGCGAGCCGGTCGGGATGCTCGTGCGTTTCTTTCCATCCCTTACGCGATCGGTTAGATGGCGTGATGATATTCGGGCCCGCGGACAAGTCGCGGATGCAGGTGACGGGGACGACATTGCAGCACAAACACAAGAAAACTTCGATCGCACTGGCGTTCGTGTCGGGAGTTTCCATCTTCACCGGAGCGGCCGCTCCTGCCCATGCGATAACCCTGATGGACCTCCTGCGCGGCGGGCCAGGCGCCGACAGGGCACGGCAGGCGGACAATCGCCTGCCGGGCGTCGACACGGGCCGCAGGGGCATGCCGAGCGAGCGGGCGCTCGCCGATCCGGAACCGCTGCCGAAGGTCTCCGGACCACGCTACTACACCTATAAGCCGGATGCAGAGCGTCTGGTGAAGACCGCCGGTTTCGCCGCGGCCGCCGCAACCGACGGCGCACGGTTCCTCGCCGCGGCCAAGATTTCCGCGCCGGCGGAGATCGCGGCGGCTCTCGAAGCCTTCTACGGCAAGACGGTCGCGCCGCTCTGGATTTCCGAAGGCGACGTGAACGAAAAGGGGAAGGGTGTCCTGGCGCTCTTCGAGCGCGCCGGCGAATACGGTCTCGATCCGGCCGATTACCTGCTGCCCGTTCCGTCGCTGACGACGGCAAGCGTCGCTCTGCCTGCGGACACGGCCGCCGAGGTCGATGCCGATGCGCAGGTCGATCTCGCCGCGACGACCGTTTCGGCATCTCCCGCGGATTCCCACGACCGGGAGCTGATGCAGTTCGAGCTGGCGCTGTCGGAAAAGGTGCTGACGTTCGCGCAGGACATGCTGCGCGGCCGCATCGATCCGAACAGGGTTTCCGGCTATCACGATTTCAAGCGCAAGGACGTGAAGCTCTCGCTGGTCCTGCCCTTCGCGAAGAACGGAGCGGATGCCGCGGCCTATCTGGAGGGCCTCGCGCCGCAAAGCGCGCATTTCCAGGCGCTGAAGGCCGAGCTTGCCAAGCTACGTGCCGAGGCCGAGGGCGACGGTTTGGGCATCTCCCTGCCGGGCGACCTCCTGCTGAAGCCCGGCAGAAGCAGCCCCGACATGGCCAATGTCATCGCGGCGATCGAGAGGGCCGGCTCGGAAGAGCTGAAGACCAAGCATGCGGCAACGCTCGCCGCCTACCAGCAGACGCCGGAATACACGCCGGAACTCGTCGAGGTGGTGAAATCCTTCCAGGCGGAAGCCGGATTGAAGCCGGACGGCGTGATCGGTGCGGCCACCGTCCGCAAGATGGTCGGCCATACGTCGCAGGACAAGATCGCCAAGCTGGTCGTCGCCATGGAGCAGGCGCGCTGGCTGCCCGACGATCTCGGAGGCCGCTACGTCTTCATCAACCAGCCGGCCTTCATGGTCTATTACCACGACCACGGCGCCGAGCAGTTCTCCATGCGGGTGGTCGTCGGCTCCAAGTCGAACCAGACCTATTTCTTCCAGGATGAGATCGAGACAGTCGAATTCAATCCCTATTGGGGCGTGCCGCAGTCGATCATCATCAACGAGATGCTGCCGCATCTGCGCCGGGACCCGAGCTATCTCGACCGGCTGGGTTACGAGGTCTCGGTCAACGGCCGCGCCGTCTCGTCCAGCAGCGTCAACTGGTACGGCTCGACGCAGAACATCGCGGTACGCCAGCCGCCCTCCAGCGACAATGCGCTGGGCGACCTGAAGATCCTGTTCCCGAACAGCCACGCGATCTATATGCACGACACGCCCTCGAAGAGCTTCTTCCAGCGTGACATGCGGGCGCTGAGCCATGGCTGCGTCCGGCTTGCCGAGCCGCGCAAGATGGCGGCCGCGGTGCTCGGCACGACCGTCGAGGACGTCAATGCGCGGATCGCTGCGGGCAAGAACGTCGCCGCCAGGGTGACGGCGAAGATTCCCGTCTACGTCTCCTATTTCACCGCCTGGCCGAACAAGGACGGCAAGGTGGAGTATTTCGACGACATCTATGGCCGCGACGCGGCGATGATGAAGGCTTTCGACGCGACCACCAAGGTTCGCGCCGCCCATAGCTGAGTCCGGATTTTCGATTGAGACAGAAGGCGGCCGCGAGCCGCCTTCCTATTTGGCCGCGGCTGTGAGCCTGGCTTCACGGGACATCAGCTTTTCCACCAGATCCGCCGTCAGTTCGCCATAGCCGCCAATGACGTGATCCGGATCGAGCTTGTCCACCGGGACGTCCGAATAGCCGAAGCTGACGGCGATCGAAGGAATGCCGGCATTGCGGGCGGCGAGAATGTCGTTGACGCTGTCGCCGACCATGAGGCTTGCGGCGGGATCGCCGCCCGCCCGTTCGATCGTCCCGAATATGTGGCGCGCATCAGGCTTGCGGACCGAAAACGTATCGCCGCAGGTGATCGCCGCGAAACGATCCGAAAGGCCGAGCTTTTCGATCAGCGGAAAGGCGAGCTGCTCGGCCTTGTTGGTGCAGATGGCGAACCGCATGCCGGCAGACGACAGGCGATCGAGGCATTCGACGACGCCCGCGTAGGGGCGGCTCTTGCCCGGCATATGCGCCTCGTAGTGCTCCATGAAGCGGCCGAACAGGCGCTCGGCCGTCGGCTCGTCGAGCGGCGTCTTCCTCAGCTCGAAGGCGCGGCGGATCATGACGCGCACGCCCTGGCCGACGAGATGGGTGAGGTCATCGAAGGTGACGGGGGCGAGGCTTGCGGCCTCGATCGTGTGATTGAGGCTGTCGATCAGGTCCGGTGCGGTATCGATCAGAGTGCCGTCGAGATCGAAAATGACGAGGGGAGCGGTCAATGAAACCTCGCGAAGGTCTGTCGGGATATCTCCCCGATTAAGCAATGCTGCCGTGAAATGCAAATATGCAAGATTCGCGCTTCCGGCAAAACCCGGCTCAAAACCCCGCTCCAAAACCGACCGGGGGACTTTCGTTTGCCGGAGGAGGCGTGTAAACAGCGGTTCGGCGAAACAGCGGGGAGCTTTTGGCGGATGGACGCCCGGGAAATGAAGGTCAAGGCGGCCGAGGCTGCATTGGCATATGTCGAAGACGGCATGAGGCTCGGCATCGGCACCGGTTCGACGGCGGAGGAATTCGTAAGGCTGCTGGCCGAAAAGGTTCACGAGGGCTTGCGGGTCGAGGGCGTGCCGACGTCCGAGCGTACCGCGAGGCTCTGCGTCGAACTCGGCATTCCGCTGAAGTCGCTCGAGGAGCTTCCCGAACTCGATCTGACGATCGACGGCGCCGACGAGGTCGATGCCGACCTGACCCTCATCAAGGGCGGTGGCGGTGCGCTGCTGAGGGAGAAGATCGTCGCGGCCGCGTCGAGCCGCATGATCGTGATCGCCGACGAAAGCAAGCTTGTCGCGACGCTCGGAGCCTTCCCGCTGCCGATCGAGGTCAATCCCTTCGGCCAGACGGCGACGCGGATCGCGATCGAAAAAGTTGCGGCGAGGCTGGGGTTGAACGGCGAGCTGAAGCTGCGCAAATCCGGTGACGATGTCTTCACCACGGATGGCGGCCACCACATTTTCGACGCATCTTTTGGCCGCATTCCTGATGCAGAGGCTCTCTCGCGGGAGCTGAATTCCATTCCCGGTGTCGTCGAACACGGGCTGTTCATCCACATGGCGTCCTTTGCGATCATTGCCGGCGAGGCTGGAGCGCGGACGCTCGAGAAGAAGTAAAATTAGGAGCAACAACTCATGATCAGATTCGCGGTTCTCGGCCGTGCCGCCGCCCTGGCCATTCTCTTCTCCGGCGCCTTCACGGTATCGGCTCGCGCTCAGGAAGTCTCGGACGCCCAGCTTGCCGCCGCGCGGGAAGCGATTGCTGCGCTGAACGTCACCGATCGTTACGACAACATCCTGCCCAACCTTGCGGAACGCCTGAAGGCGCAGTTCATCCAGGCCTCTCCGAATTTCCAGGAGCAGATCTCCAGCGTGGTCGACGAGCAGGCGCTGGCGCTTGCCTCGCGCCGCGCCGACCTCGAGAAGGAAGCCGCGACCATCTACGCCAAGAGCTTCTCGGTCGACGAATTGAAGGCGATCTCCACCTTCTTCAACACCGATACCGGCAAGAAGTTGCTCACCAACCAGCCGCTCGTCAGCCGCGAGCTGGTGAAGGCGGCCGAGATCTGGGCGAACGGCATTTCCCGCGACCTCACCAACCAGAGCACCGAGAAGCTGCGCGGCGTGATCGACGCGACACCGATCCAGGCTCCGGTGGTCGATACCGGTTCGGCAGAAGCCCCGGCTGCAGCCGCACCCGCCAAGCCTGCTCCGACCCCGGCGCCGAAGCCCTGACCGGATACCGGCCCCAGCGAATTTTGTGAAAGCCCGGATCGCTCCGGGCTTTCCCTTTTTCGCATCGGAACACTATATGAAGGCGATCCCGCTGCCTCGTCCGAAGGAGAATTTTGATGGCCGCCTATGACTACGATCTCTTTGTGATTGGCGGCGGATCGGGCGGGGTGAGGGCGGGCCGCGTCGCCGCCTCGCTCGGCAAGCGCGTCGCGATCGCCGAGGAATACCGGTTCGGCGGCACCTGCGTGATCCGCGGCTGCGTCCCGAAGAAGCTGTTCGTCTATGCCTCGCAATATGCCGAGCATTTCGAGGATGCCGTGGGTTATGGCTGGCAGGTTGGGGAAAGCACCTTCGACTGGAAGAAGCTGATCGCCGCCAAGGACAAGGAGATCGCCCGCCTCGAAGGCCTCTACCGCCGCGGACTGGAGAACAACGGCGCCGAAATCCTCGAAACCCGCGCGGAGCTGGTCGATGCCCATACGATCCGGCTGACGAAGACCGGCAAGACGGTGACGGCCGAGAAGATCGTCATCGCGACCGGCGGATCGCCCAATCCGCATGCGGCGCTGCCCGGCCACGAGCTCTGCATCTCCTCCAACGAGGCCTTCGACCTGCCGGAACTGCCGCGCTCGATCCTGATCGCCGGCGGCGGCTATATCGCGGTCGAATTCGCCAATATCTTCCACGGCCTCGGCGTCGATACGACGCTCATCTATCGCGGCAAGGAAATCCTCTCGCGGTTCGATCAGGACATGCGCCAGGGGCTCCACAAGGCGATGGTGGAAAAGGGCATCCGGATCGTCCTGACCGACGTGATCGAGGAAGTGACGAAGGCGCCGGCCGGCGGGCTTGTCGCCCGTACCCTTTGCGGGGAGACGATCGCCGTCGACACGATCATGCTGGCGCTCGGCCGGGATCCGAACACGAACGGACTGGGCCTGGAGGCGGCGGGCGTCGAGGTGAACGAGCGCGGCGCGATCGTCGTCGACGAATATTCCCGCACCAGCGTGCCGCATATCTATGCGCTCGGCGACGTCACCGACCGGGTACAATTGACGCCGGTGGCGATCCATGAGGCCATGTGCTTCATCGAAACCGCCTTCAGGGACAACCCGACCGCCCCGGACCACCAGCTGATCCCGACCGCCGTCTTCTCGCAGCCGGAGATCGGCACCGTCGGCCTTTCGGAAGAAGAGGCGGCCAAGCGCTATCAGGAGCTCGAAATCTACCGCGCCGAATTCCGGCCGATGAAGGCGACGCTGTCGGGTCGCGCGGAGAAGATGATCATGAAGCTCATCGTCGATGCCGCAAGCCGGAAGGTCCTCGGCGCCCATGTTCTCGGCCACGACGCGGGCGAGATGGCGCAGCTTCTCGGCATTTCCCTGAAGGCCGGCGTCACCAAGGACGATTTCGACCGCACCATGGCCGTCCATCCGACGGCGGCGGAGGAGCTCGTCACCATGTACAATCCGAGCTACCGCGTCAGGAACGGCGAGCGCGTCTGAAGCATCCGCAACCGGGCTTGGCTCACCGCAAATCAGGCACGAAACCCGCGGCGTCTTTGTCGGACAATGCGGCTATGCAAGGCTCGTGTTAAGGTTTATAAGCCGCCTCAATTTTGAGGACGGATGCCCGGCAGACAGTCGCCAAAGGGGCGATCGCCGCGGCGAGAGCAGGTGAGTGAAATGGCACAGAATTGGACCCCGAGCAGTTGGCGGAACAAACCGATCCAGCAGGTCCCGGACTATCCGGACCAGGCCGCGCTGGCAGCGACGGAAGCCCAGCTCGCGACCTTTCCGCCGCTCGTCTTTGCCGGCGAGGCACGCCGCCTGAAGAAACAGCTCGCCAATGTCGCGGAAGGCAACGCCTTCCTGCTCCAGGGCGGCGACTGCGCCGAGAGCTTCGCGGAACATGGCGCCGACAATATCCGCGACTTCTTCCGCTCGTTCCTGCAGATGGCCGTCGTGCTGACCTATGGCGCCCAACTGCCGGTGGTCAAGGTCGGCCGCATCGCCGGCCAGTTCGCCAAGCCGCGCAGCAACTCCCACGAGACGCAGGACGGCAAGACGCTGCTCACCTATCGAGGCGACATCGTCAACGGCACGGATTTCACCGAGGAAGCGCGCACGCCCAATCCGGAACGGCAGCTCGATGCCTACCGCCAGTCGGCCGCGACGCTGAACCTGCTGCGCGCCTTCGCGATGGGCGGCTACGCCAATCTCGAAAACGTCCACAAGTGGATGCTCGGCTTCGTGAAGGATAGCCCGCAGGGCGAGCGCTACCGCAAGCTCGCCGACCGCATCGGCGAGACGATGGATTTCATGCAGGCGATCGGCATCACCTCGGAAAACAATCCGAGCCTGCGCGAGACCGATTTCTTCACCAGCCACGAGGCGCTGCTGCTCGGCTACGAGGAGGCGCTGACCCGTGTCGACTCCACCTCCGGCGATTGGTACGCGACCTCCGGCCACATGATCTGGATCGGCGACCGCACCCGCCAGCTCGACCATGCGCATGTGGAGTATTTCCGCGGCATCAAGAACCCGATCGGCCTGAAATGCGGCCCCTCGCTGCAGGCGGACAACCTGATCGAGCTGATCGATGCCCTGAACCCGACCAACGAGGCCGGCCGCCTGACGCTGATCTGCCGTTTCGGCTACGACAAGGTCGCCGACTGCCTGCCGAAGCTCATCCGCGCCGTCGAGCGTGAAGGCAGGCAAGTCGTCTGGTCTTGCGATCCGATGCACGGCAACACGATCACGCTGAACAGCTACAAGACCCGTCCGTTCGAGCGGATTCTCTCGGAAGTCGAAAGCTTCTTCCAGATCCACCGCGCCGAAGGCACCCATCCGGGCGGCATCCATGTGGAGATGACCGGCAAGGATGTGACCGAGTGCACCGGCGGCGCCCGCGCCGTCAGCGCCGAGGACCTGCACGACCGTTATCACACCCATTGCGATCCCCGTCTCAACGCCGACCAGGCGCTGGAACTCGCTTTCCTGCTCGCCGAGCGGATGAAGAGCGGCCGCGACGAGAAGCGGATGGTCGCCAACGGCTGAGCCGTTCGGCGCGGTTCTCGACAGTTGCAAATGAAAGAAGGCCGGCGAGGGGGAGCGCCGGCCTTCTTCATTTTCTCGTCCAGGGCTGAACTTACTGGACGAGAACGGGATTGCGGCAACTGAGGCCCGTCACCCGGACATCGGCTTCGCCGATGCGCACGCCGAGCGTCAGGAGCAGATTGTAGACCAGGGTATCGAGAGGCTTCGTGAGCGTCGCCAATGTATCGGCGAGCGCGGCCTGGATGAGCGTCGGCGTGCCGATCGCCAGCGGCCCGAGCTTGATCTCCAGTTCCAGCCGTTTCAGGAGCGAGGTGACGAGGCTCGTCAGAGTGTCCCTGGTGGAGACGTTCATGACCTTGCCGGAGGTGATGTCGTTGGCCGAGAAGGTCAGCGTCTTCTTGGTGAGATTGCCGGCGTTGATGTCGGCCTTTCCCGTGATGCTGAGCAGCACCGTGGAGAGGATATTCGCCTTGGTGACGCGCGGCGTGGTGCCGAAGTTTTCGAACGCGGCCTGATTGACGTTGCCGAGCCCGATCGCCGCGACGCCCGGCACGACCTCGACGTCGACGCTGCCATTGCCGTGAGTGCCGCCATAGCAGCGGATATCGGCAAGCCGTGCCTCGGCATGCGCGACCTCGAGATAGAGCGGCACTTCCACCTTCAGTCCGGCGATTGCAGCAAGGCCATCGACGACGACGTTGAGGGCAAGCCGCGTCTGCGCGGTGCGGACGATGGTGCCGGGGCCTCCCACGGCGTTCGGCGGCGTGCCGACCGGCGGCTCGCCGATGGCGATTGTGAGCGTCACCTTGCTGAGGCCGGGAATGCTGACATTGAGGTCGACGCCGATCTGCTTGCCGCCGTTGCCGGCCACCGCAGCCGCCGTAATGACGTCCATCAGGGCCGCCTTCACGGCGAGACCGTCACCCTGTCCGACCAGCCTTTCGGACAATGGTCCCAGCGCCAGGATTTCTTCCAGCCTGAGCTTGACCTGCGTGCGGTTGACCGTCTTTTCGAGTGTGTTGAGGATGGCGCGGACGGACGGCGTGAGACCGGTCGCCTTGCCGAGCGCCTGCAGAAACTGCCCGTAGGTGATCTCGGTCTTGAGCACCTCGGAATAGGTGCCGGCGGTGAGCCCGAGATCGATCGCCAGTCCGTCGAGAACGTGAAGGAGGTTGACGTCGGCATCGATCAACGCCTGATAGTCCATGACTTTCAGCGAGACGGTCGTGCCGAGAAGCTGGCCGAGCAGGGCGTTGACGATGCCTTCGTTGAGGCTGGCAAGGCGTGAGCCGACCGAGAAGGCGGCGAGCTTGTCGGCAGAAGCCGTGCCGGTGGCCGCAAGCAGGGGGGCTTCGGCGAAGCTGTTTGCGAAGAAGATCCGGCTCTTCTGGTGCATGGTCACGCGGACGGCATCGTAAGGCGTTGCGCCGGCCTCGAAACGGGTCTCCACCGGACGCGACGGATCGGCCACATAGCGGCCTTTCGTCAGTTCGGCATAGGCGTCGTAACTCTCGAAGAGGTGTTCGGGGTCGAATGGAATTTTTCCCTGGGCCGTCAGCAGCCCGGTATCCGTCCGCACGGCAAAATTCTGGTTGTTGAGCGTGAAATAATCGAGCGCCGCCTTTTCGGGGTCGCTCAACTGCCCGGTCGCGGCAATGGCGGCAAGGTCGGCGGAACTCTGGAGCTGTCGCTGCTGCAGGGTCAGGTAGCCGTAATCCACGCCGAGCGCCAGGGCGCCGATGACGAGCGGCAGCGTGAGGGCGGCCGATATGGCCACATTGCCCGATGTGTCGCGACGAAGAGCTTGAACGAACCTGCGCATGTCAGATACCTCCGATCCGCATCGTCGAGAAGCGCCGGATATGCGGGTCCGGCATGGCGTAGCTGTAGAGGCTGAAGATCGGCAGCTCGCTGGCGTCGTAATCGACCGAGACGGTGAATTGATTGGGGTTCTGCGGGTCGTCCCGCACCTGAAGGGTGAAGTTCCTCATGTCCAGCAGGGCATGATTCATGGTCGACATGGTGAAATAGTTCCGCACGAGCTGTTCGCGTTCGGCCGGGTTCAGCCCGGCCACGGCCGTGCGGGCGGCGTCGGCGGCGATCTGCTGCACCGCATGGGCGGCGCTCAGGTAGATGCCGTAGCCGATCAGGCTGAAGAGCGTGAGGAAGAGGATGGGCGCCACGATGGCAAACTCAACCGCCGACCCTCCCGACCGGCATTTCATCAGCGATAGGAGACGTCTCATATTTATTCTCTCCCGCTAAATAAGTATTTTAGAATATAATAATCGACAGGTGCTAATGGCCGATTAACGCTTCATCATAAATTGCATTAGAAAATGGAAACGTAATTTAAGGCTGCGTACCCCCGAATGACAGAGATGGCAGGGGCAGGACGAGGGGCGCGAAATCGAGGGAACCAAGTTCTCTTCCCTCGAAGACGGGCCGGCGCAGTCAGCGCAGCTTCGCGGATCACGGCGGCGGTTCGCAAAAAACTCCTGGAACAACGTTGCGGCCTTCCACAGGGAACGCTAAATCCATCTCATGACCCAGGACATCAGCCAGACCCTTCGCATTGCTGTCGCTCAGCTCAACCCGACCGTCGGCGATGTCGCCGGCAATCTGGCCCTCGCGCGCGAGGCGCGCCGGGATGCCGCGCGGGAGGAGGCCGACCTCGTTCTCTTCACGGAGCTTTTTCTCTCCGGCTATCCGCCCGAAGATCTCGTCCTGAAGCCGGCCTTTCTGGCTGCCTGCCTCAAGGCGGTGGAGCAGCTTGCCGCCGATACCGCCGATGGCGGGCCGGGCGTCATCGTCGGTTTTCCCCGCCAGGGCAAGGAGGGCCGGCACAACTCGGTTGCGGTCCTCGACGGCGGCAAGGTGATTGCCATCCGCGACAAGATCGACCTGCCGAACTATGGCGAGTTCGACGAGAAGCGCGTCTTCGTCGCGGGTGAGATGCCGGGGCCGGTCAATTTCCGCGGCGTGAGGATAGGCATTCCGATCTGCGAGGATATCTGGGGCGAACTCGGCGTCTGCGAGACGCTCTCCGAAAGCGGGGCCGAAATCCTGCTCGTGCCGAACGGCTCGCCCTATTACCGCGGCAAGGTCGATATCCGCCATCAGGTGGTGCTGAAACAGGTCATCGAGACCGGGCTGCCGATGATCTATGCCGCCCAGCTCGGCGGCCAGGACGAACTGGTCTTCGACGGCGCGAGCTTCGCCTTCAATGCGGACAAGACGCTTGCCTTCCAGATGAGCCAGTTCGAGCCGGCGATCACGGTCACGGAATGGAAGAGGGCCGGCGACACGTGGCGCTGCACGCGCGGGCCGATGGCGCGCATTCCGGAGAAGGAGGAGGCGGACTACCGCGCCTGCCTGCTCGGCTTCCGCGACTACGTCAACAAGAACGGTTTCAAGTCGGTCGTGCTCGGCCTCTCCGGCGGCATCGACTCCGCGCTTTGCGCGGCGATCGCCGTCGACGCGCTCGGCGAGGAGCGGGTGCGCACCGTCATGCTGCCTTATCGTTACACGTCCGAGGATTCGCTGAAGGACGCGGCCGACTGTGCCAAAGCGCTTGGCTGCCGTTACGACATCGTGCCGATCGCCGAGCCCGTCGACGGTTTCTCGTCGGCGCTGTCGGAACTCTTCGAAGGGACGGACGAGGGCATTACCGAGGAGAACCTGCAGAGCCGCGCCCGCGGCACCATTCTCATGGCGATCTCCAACAAGTTCGGCTCGATGGTGGTGACGACCGGCAACAAGTCGGAAATGTCGGTGGGCTACGCAACCCTTTACGGCGACATGAACGGCGGCTTCAATCCGATCAAGGATCTCTACAAGATGCAGGTCTATGCGCTCTCCGCCTGGCGCAACCGGCACCTGCCGCCGACCGCGCTCGGGCCGACGGGCGAGGTGATCCCGAAGAACATCCTTTCCAAGGCACCGTCGGCGGAACTGAGGCCCAACCAGACGGATCAGGATTCCCTACCGCCCTATCCGGCGCTGGACGACATTCTCGAATGCCTCGTCGAGATGGAAATGGGCACGGAGGAGATCGTCGCCCGAGGCCACGACGCCGCGACCGTGCACCGGATCGAGCACTTGCTCTATCTCGCCGAATACAAGCGGCGGCAATCGGCGCCGGGCGTGAAGATCACCAAGAAGAATTTCGGCCGCGACCGGCGCTATCCGATCACCAACCGGTTCAGGGACCGGTAGGGGAGCCGGCCATGGCGCTGCGCAGCTCGGTCGAGGTCTTCGACATCCGCACCCGCCGGAACCGCGTGGTCTGGCAGACGAAAGAGCTGTTCGAGGCGCCGAACTGGTCGCCGGACGGACGCTATCTGATGCTGAACAGCGAGGGATCGATCTACCGCCTGTCACCGGATGGCGACGGCGAGCCCGAACTGGTGGACACGGGCTTTGCCCGGCAATGCAACAACGACCACGGCATCTCGCCGGACGGCGCCCTGATTGCCGTCTCGGATAAGGTGGAATTCGGCAAGTCGGCGATCTACGTTCTGCCGGCGGAAGGCGGCGTGCCGAGACTGGTGACGAAGAACCTGCCGTCCTACTGGCACGGCTGGTCGCCCGACGGGAAGGCATTCGCCTATTGCGGCATCCGGGACCAGGTCTTCGACATCTATACGATCGGTATCGAAGGCGGCGAGGAGACGCGGCTCACCTTCGGCGAAGGCCGCAATGACGGTCCGGACTATTCGCCGGATGGAAAGTGGATCTATTTCAACTCCAGCCGCACCGGCCTGATGCAGATCTGGCGCGTGCCGGCCGAGGGTGGTCCGGCCGAGCGGATCACAAACAGCAATTACGGCGACTGGTTTCCGCATCCGTCACCAAGGGGTGACAAGATCGTCTTCGTCTCCTACGACACCGATGTCTTCGACCACCCGCGCGACCGGAATGTCAGGGTCCGGCTGATGGATATGGACGGCGGCAATGTCGAGACGCTGTTCGATCTTTTCGGCGGGCAGGGCACGATGAACTCGCCCAACTGGGGACCGAACGGCGACGAATTCGCCTATGTGCGGTATTTCCCCGTCGCATCGGCGGCTTGAACGGCTGTGGTCTTCCGGGCATAAAGCTTTCGTCAGGTGCCCGCTTTTGCGGGAGAATCGGGAATCCGGTGAGATGCCGGAACGTGCCCAACGCTGTGAGGCCGACGCTTGGCCGCGAGATCTACGCCACTGGAGTTTTCCGGGAAGGCAGCGGCGCAGGCGAATGAAGCCAAGTCAGAAGACCGGCCTGACGGGATAGACCGATCCGCGCGGACGGCGGCAGGTTTCGAAGCTCTCCTTGTGCCGCAGGCATGGGGTGCTGCATTGTTGGGGAAAACGATGCGACCTGACCTTTTCGACCCCGGCCTCGTTACTGCCGGCGAATTTTCCGAAGCCGAGCGGGCGGCCGTCTACAGGGCGATCGGGACGCGCCGCGACGTGCGCGACCAGTTCCTGCCCGACCCGTTGCCGGACAACCTCGTGATGCGGCTGCTTGCCGCTGCCCATGCTGCGCCGTCGGTCGGCTTCATGCAGCCCTGGAACTTCGTCCTGATCCGCGATCCGGCGGTGCGGGAAGCGGCTTTCGCCGCCTTTTCGCGCGCCAATGAGGAGGCTGCGGACATGTTCCCCGAAGAACGGCGCGATCTCTATCGCAGCCTGAAGCTCGAAGGCATCTGCAAGGCTCCGCTCTCGATCTGCGTGACCTGCGATCCGGACAGGGCAGGGCCGGTCGTTCTGGGGCGTACGCACAATCCGCGCATGGATGTCTATTCGACCGTCTGCGCCGTGCAGAACCTCTGGCTTGCGGCGCGCGCCGAAGGCGTCGGCGTCGGCTGGGTGAGCATCTTCCGCGACAAGGACGTGCGCGCTCTGCTCGGCATTCCCGAGCGCATCGAGATCGTCGCCTGGCTCTGCCTGGGTTACGTCGACCGGCTTTATGCCGAGCCGGAACTGGCGGTCAGAGGCTGGCGCCAGCGCCTGCCGCTCGAAGAGCTGATCTTCATGGAGAAATGGGAGAGCCGCTGATCACTGCTGCGGCTGCGGCCCGCTCGATTTCGGATGGGCGAGATCGATGTTTTCCTCGGGCAGGAATTGCGGGCCGACCATCCGCACCTTCCTGTTCGGATCATAGGGACGCTCCGGACCGGGCAGGTTCGGCTGCACGGCCGCTGCCTGCGGCTGTTCCGGCGGCGTGGTGCGCAGATTGGTGATGCCGGAATAGGGTTCTTCCTTCGGCAGTTCGATACCCTGCACCTTCATCCGCTCCTTCTGGTCCTCTTCCACGTCGGACGGGATGCAGCTGTTCGAGTGGATCGCCGCCAGGATGGCGGTGCGTTCGTCGGAGGACTGCACCAGTTGCCGCGCATTGTTTCGCTCGTCCGTTATGGCGTCGCGGTTCGCTTCCGCCTGCTGGAGCTGATCGCGGATTTCCTGGCAGATCTCGCTGTCCGCATCGCCGAGGGTGATGACGCTCCCGGTGCCGCAGCCGGCGCTGCGCATCTCGATGCGCAACTGCCGGATGACGCTGTTCTGGCGGCTGAGCTGCTGCGCGTAACGCCGCATTTCGGCGGTGTTGCCGATCACCTGGCGGGTGTTGTTGAGCTGCCGGTAAAGCGCCGCGCAGGCCGCGATGTCCCGCGCAGAGGCCGCTGCGGGAACGAGCAGGAGCGGGGCGATCAAGAGGCCGCGAAGGCGCATGGGCATTGTGTCCGGCATTCTCTCCAATCGGCGGGAGACCCGATCATGGAGCACGCCGGTTGACAATATCATAAGGCGCGCCTGGCGACCCGTCGAAACTCCAGCAGGAGAGCCCTGCCGCCTTGCCCCGGAACATCGATCTACGGCTGCACGTCGAGATTGGGCTGCGATGCCTCCGCCACCGCAAGCGCCGCCATGTTGACGACACCGCGCGACGTGACCGACGGCGAAAGGATATGCGCCGGCATTGCCGCGCCGAGCAGGATCGGTCCCACATGCAGCGCGTCGGTCATGTTGCGGACGATGCCGAGCGAGATATTGGCGGCATCGAGGTTCGGGAAGACGAGGAGATTGGCCTCGCCGGTGAGCGAGCTGTTCGGCATGGCGCGCTTGCGCAACACTTCCGAAAGAGCCGAGCCGCCCTGCATTTCGCCGTCCACCTCCAGGTCCGGCGCCCGTTCGCGCACCAGCTTGAGCGCAGAGCGCATCTTCTGGGCGCTTTCCGAATCCCGCGAGCCGAAATTCGAATGGCAGATCAGCGCCGCTTTCGGAACGATGCCGAACCGGCGGATTTCCTCCGCTGCGAGAACGGTGATCTCCGCGATCTCCTGCGCGCTCGGATTGTAGTTGACGAACGTGTCGGTGAAGAAGATCGTGCCGCGCTGCGAGATGATCAGGCTGAGGGTGGAGAAGGCGCAGACGCCCGCGCGCCTGCCGATGATCTGCTCCACGTCGCTCAGATGCTTGTCGTAGCGGCCCTCGACGCCGCAGATCAGCGCATCCGCTTCGCCGCGCTTGACCGAGAGCGCGCCGATGACCGTGTTGTTGGTGCGCACGATGGTGCGCGCCGCTTCCGGGTTGACGCCTTCGCGGCCGACCAGCGCGAAATAGTCGTCCACATAGTCGCGGTAACGCGGGTCGTCTTCCGGATTGACCACGGCGAAATCGACATTCGGACGGATGCGGATGCCGAAGCGTTTCAGGCGCGCTTCGATGACCGAGGGACGGCCGATCAGGATCGGGGTGGCGGTCTTCTCTTCGAGCAGAACCTGGGCTGCGCGCAGCACCCGTTCGTCTTCGCCTTCCGCAAAGATGACGCGGTTCTTCTCGGCGCTCTTGGCGGCGTTGAAGATCGGCTTCATGACGAAGCCGGAACGCCAGACGAAGCGGCTCAGCTGATCGAGATAGGCGTCGAAATCGTGGATCGGCCGGGAAGCGACGCCGGTCTCGGCGGCAGCCTTGGCGACGGCGGGGGCGATGCGCAGGATGAGACGGGGGTCGAACGGCGAGGGGATGAGATAGTCCGGTCCGAAGACCGGCGTGTCGCCCGAATAGGCGCGCGCGGCGACGTCCGAGACTTCTTCGCGGGCGAGCGCCGCGATCGCCTTCACGGCCGCCATCTTCATGTCCTCGTTGATCGTCCGGGCGCCGCAATCGAGCGCGCCGCGGAAGATGTAAGGGAAGCACAGCACGTTGTTGACCTGGTTCGGGAAATCCGAGCGGCCGGTGCAGATCATCGCGTCGGGTCGGGCGGCTCGGGCAAGCTCGGGCATGATTTCGGGCGTCGGGTTGGCGAGCGCCATGATCAGCGGCTTTTCCGCCATCTGGGCGAGCAGCTCGGGCTTCAGGACGCCGGCGGCGGACAGACCGAGGAAGACGTCGGCGCCGCCGATGCTGTCGGCAAGCACCCGCTTGTCGCTCTTCTGGGCGTAGATGGCCTTCCATTCGTCCATGAGTTCGGTGCGGCCCTCATAGACGAGACCCTCGATGTCGTGGACCCAGATATTCTCCTGTCTAGCGCCGAGCGAGACGAGGAGATGCAGGCAGGCGAGCGCCGCCGCACCCGCACCCGACGTGACGATCTTCACGTCGGCGATGTTCTTGCCGGCAAGCTCCAGCCCGTTCAGGATCGCCGCGGCGACGATGATCGCGGTGCCGTGCTGATCGTCGTGGAAGACCGGGATGTTCATTTTCTCGCGCAGCCGGCGTTCGACCTCGAAACATTCCGGCGCCTTGATGTCCTCCAGGTTGATGCCGCCGAAGGTCGGTTCGAGCGCCGAGACGGTCGAGACCATCGTATCGATGCTGTTGGCGTCGATCTCGATGTCGAAGACGTCGATGCCGGCGAATTTCTTGAAGAGGACGGCCTTGCCTTCCATGACGGGCTTGGAAGCCAGCGGACCGATATTGCCGAGGCCGAGGACGGCGGTGCCGTTGGAGATGACGGCAACGAGATTGGCCCGCCCGGTGAAATCGGCAGCAGTATCCGGATTGTCGCGGATCGCCAGACAGGGGGCTGCGACGCCCGGCGAATAGGCGAGCGCCAGGTCGCGCTGGTTGCCGAGCGGCTTGGTGGCCTGGATTTCGAGCTTGCCCGGACGCGGATAGCGATGGAAGAACAGCGCCTGTTCGTCGAGATCGCCGCTCACCGGCACGGCGGACGATTTCGGTTTTTCCTGGGCGTTCATGGTCCCTCCTGGCACTTCTTTTCTGTCTTGCTGGGTCGAAAGGCGAGCGTCCCTCATTACATCAATCGACCGGATGCGACAGCAGCTAATTTGCGGTCGTGGCGGAAATTGGGGCATGGCGAATGGTCGCGGCGGCGGCTTTTGCCGGAGCCTGTCATCATCCTGAAACACGAGTCTGGTTTTGGAAACCGCAGAAGCGGCAGCGAAAGGACGACTTCGTGACCGGTCAAGTGGAAACAAGGCATTTCAGGACGCTCTTCATTTCGGACGTGCATCTGGGCTCCAAAGCCGCCCGAACCGACTTCCTTCTGGACTTCCTGCGCTATCACGAAGCCGAAACCATGTTCCTGGTCGGCGATATCGTCGACGGCTGGCGCCTGAAGCGCAACTGGTACTGGCCGCAGGGCTGCAACGACGTCGTCCAGAAGCTCCTGCGCAAGGCGCGCAAGGGCACCCGGATCGTTTATATTCCCGGCAATCACGACGAATTCCTGCGTTCCTTCCCGGGCACGCATTTCGGTGGCATCGAAGTGGCCGAACGCGCCATTTACGAAATGGCCGACGGCAAGAAATACCTGATCCTGCACGGCGACGAGTTCGACGTTGTGGTGCGCAACGCCCGTCTGCTCGCCTATCTCGGGGATTGGGCTTACGATGCCGCGATCGTCATCAATGTCGGCCTTGCCGCCATCCGCCGGCGCCTCGGCATGCCCTATTGGTCCTTCTCCGCCTGGGCGAAGCTGCAGGTCAAGCATGCGGTCAACTTCATCGGCGAGTTCCAGCGCGTCGTCGCCGAAGAGGCTCGCCGCAACGACGTCGACGGCGTGATCTGCGGCCATATCCACCACGCCGTGATGGAGGACATGGACGGCATCCACTACGTCAACACGGGCGACTGGGTGGAAAGCTGCACGGCGATCGCAGAACACCATGACGGGACGCTCGAGATGATCTCCTGGCAGCGGATAAACGCCACCGCGGAGATCAAGGCACTGCCGAAGCCGCAGAACGTCGAGGATATGCAGGCCGCCTGACAAGCGGCTGTGCAGGTTCGGCGGTCACCCTGCTCGAAGGCTATTTCTTGCCATAGGCAGGGCCCGGCTCCTGTGTTAGGTAAGCTGAAAGTTCCAGCAGCCTACCCGTGAAATCGTGATTCCTCCACATGCGGCGCCTTCCGCGCCCCGGTTCTTTCAATTGCGCTGCGCGCTCGCTTATGGCGCGCCGTTGGGGGTGAACGGCGTCATCCTGCCTTATCTGCCGATCTGGCTGGAGGGGCTTGCCCTGACCGAAGTCGAGATCGGCATCGTCCTGGCGATGCAGCTTCTTCTCCGGCTTCTGGCGGCGCCGGTCTCCGGTTATGTCGCCGACCGCCTGCCGGAGCGGACGATGGTGCTCGCCTGGTCCGGCGGCCTGACGCTGCTGACGGCGCTGGTGATGTTCTTCACCCACGGTTTCTGGCCGGCGCTGCTGATCGTCAGCATCCAGGCGGCGGTTTTCGCGCCCTATGCCCCGATCGTCGAATCAATTGCCGTGACGGGCGTCCGGCGCTGGGGCTTCCAGTACGGTTCCATGCGCGTCTGGGGTTCCATCGCCTTCATGGGGTTCGCTCTGCTGGCGGGCGAGTTGCGAGGTATCTGGGGCATCAATACCATTCCCGGAATGATGGCGGCCGGTTTCCTTCTGACGATCGCCGCCGCCTTCGTTACGCCGCGGCTGGGGCGGGCGCCGGTGGGACCGTCGGCCGACAAGGCGCTCAGCCCGAGCTCCCTCAAGCGGTTCGACCTGCATGTGCTGATGATCGGCGCTTCGCTGGCCCAGGCGGCGCACGGCATGTTCTACACCTTCGGCACGATCCATTGGCAGCAGGTCGGCTTTTCGAGCGGCTCGATCGGCGTATTGTGGAGTGCGGCGATCGTCGCGGAAGTCACCGTCTTCTTCGCGGCCGGCTGGCTGGCGCGAAAGGTGCCCGCCTGGACGCTGATGCGCATCGGCTGCGCGGTTGCGATGGTCCGCTGGACGCTGTTTCCGATGCCGCTCGGCTTCTGGGGTTATCTGGTGCTGCAGTTCACCCACGCCTTCACCTTCGCCTTCGTGCATATCGGGTTGCAGCACCGGCTGGTCGAGTCGGTGAACGAGGAGCAGGAATCCTCCATGCAGGGCGCCTACGTCTTCTATAACGGCGTGTTCCTGGCGCTTTCGACCGTACTCTCCGGCTTCCTTTACCGACAGTTCGGGCCGGAAAGCTATGTCGTCATGTCTGGCCTGTCCCTGCTGGCGCTGGCGATCATCGCGCTTGCGGCCAGGCTTCAGCCCCAGAGGCCGGGCGCCGGCGGATGGACGAGCGAACCTTCGTAATGAAGGCCGCCCGGCCGGTCGCGGGCAAGCAGAAGCGGTCCGTCGAGATCCGCATAATCCGCGTCCTGTGCCAGCAGCACGGCCGGCGCCATGGCAAGCGAGGAGCCGACCATGCAGCCGATCATCACGGCAAACCCGAGCCGCTGCGCTTCCGCCTTCATCGCGAGCGCCTCCGTGAGGCCCCCGGTCTTGTCGAGCTTGATGTTGACCGCATCGTAGCGGTCGCGAAGGCTGGCCAGATCCTTGGTGGCGTGCACGCTTTCGTCGGCGCAGATCGAGACCAGGCGCCGGATGCCGGCAAGCGCGGCATCTTTGCCGGCCGGCAGCGGCTGTTCGATCAGCGACACGTTGGTTTCCGCCGCGACGGCCATGTGCCGGGCGAGATTGTCCTCGGTCCATCCCTCATTGGCATCGACGATAAGGCGGCAATCCGGAGCAGCTTCGCGGACGGCGCGCAGGCGGGCTTCGTCGTCGCCCGTGCCGAGCTTGATCTTGAGAAGCGGGCGCTGCGCATTCCTGCGGGCTTCGGCCGCCATGGCCTCCGGTTCTGCGAGCGACAGCGTAAACGCCGTGACGAAGGGCTTGAGGCTGGTCGCGCCGATGGCATCGGCAACGGGGCGGCCGCTGCGCTTGGCTTCGAGATCCCACAGCGCGCAATCGACGGCGTTCCGGGCGGCGCCCGGCTTCATCCGCGCCTGCAGCTCTTCGCGTGTCAGACCGTCGCGAATCGCGTCGGAAACAGAGCGGATGTCCGCAAGGACGCCGTCCATGGTTTCGCCGTAGCGACTGTAAGGCACGCATTCGCCGCGGCCGGAGATGCCGTTTTCACCGATCGTGCAGGTGATGACCTCCGCTTCCGTCTTGGAACCGCGCGAAATCGTGAACGTGCCGGCGATCGGGAATGTTTCTATTGTGGCTTCGAGGTGACGGACCATGCTTTTACGCGTCCCGTTGTGGCAAATCCCTATGAGGCGGCTATATTGCCGGTCTCGAAAAACACGATCAACCGCATCGCATTGAAATTGTAAGCGCGAAAGAAAACCGTGGCGTCGAAGTCAGCCCAGATCACAGCCGAGAACATGCCGGGCGGCAGCGGCGAGCGCTTTGTGCTGGCCGGCGACTGGCGGGGCTCGACGATTTCCCCGATCCTCAAGGATTTCGAGCGGCTTGAACGGGCACGGGGACAAGGCAGGCTGGAGATCGATCTCTCGGGCATAGCGGGAATCGATACCGCCGGCGCCTGGCTGATCCGCAGGCTTCTGACCACCAAGAGCGAGCAGGGTCGCGAGCCGGTGCTGGTGGGCGGCGATGGGCCTATCCAGGAACTGGTCGGCGTGCTGCCGGAAAAGGCTCCGGCGCCGCCCGAAGACGGCGGCGCGAAGGGCACGCGGTTCGAACGGCTTTTCACACCGGTCGGCAAGGTCATGGTGGGGCTCGGCGGCGATTTCTACGCGGCCATGCACATCCTCGGTTCGGCGGTGCGCGGCGCGCAGATGAAGCTCGGCCGCGGCGCGGGTGTCTCGCCGGCTTCGGTGGTCACCCATATCGACCGCATGGGCGTGCGGGCCGTTCCGATCATCGTGCTGATGTCCTTCCTGATCGGCGCGATCATCGCGCAGCAGGGCGCTTTCCAGCTCCGTTATTTCGGCGCGGAAATCTTCGTCGTCGACCTCGTCGGCATCCTACAATTGCGTGAGATCGGCGTGCTTTTGACCGCGATCATGATCGCCGGCCGGTCGGGCAGCGCGATCACCGCCGAGATCGGCTCGATGAAGATGCGCGAGGAGATCGACGCGCTGACCGTCATCGGCCTCAATCCCGTGGGCGTGCTGATCTTCCCGCGTCTCGTGGCGCTGACGGTTGCGCTGCCGCTGCTCACAATCGTCGCCAATTTCGCGGCGCTCGCCGGAGCGGCGGTCGTCGCCTGGGCCTATTCGGGCATCACCTTCGAGACCTATCTCTCGCGCCTGCATGAGGCGATCGACCACACTTCCGTTGCGTCCGGCATGATCAAGGCTCCGTTCATGGCGCTGTGCATCGGCATCGTCGCGGCCGTCGAAGGCATGAAGGTCGGCGGCAGCGCCGAATCGCTCGGCCAGCACGTCACGACCTCGGTGGTGAAGTCGATCTTCGTCGTCATCCTCATGGATGCGCTTTTCGCCATCTTCTATTCCGCGATCGATTTCTGATGGAGAACGGTTTGGCAGAGACTGAACGGGTCGAGGTCGAGGACAAGGAAAACGGTCGGCAGATCGTGCTCTCGGTGCGCGACCTCACCGTCGGCTTCGGCGACAATCTGGTGCTCGACCGGCTGAACCTCGATGTCTATCGCGGCGAGATCCTGGGCTTCGTCGGCGCCTCCGGCACCGGCAAGTCGGTGCTGATGCGCACCGTTCTGGGTCTCCTGCCGCACCGGTCCGGCACGATCCATATTCTTGGCGCCGATTACGACAAGGTGTCGGAAGGGGAACGGATGGAGCTCGACACGCGGCTCGGCGTGCTTTTCCAGCACGGCGCCCTGTTTTCGGCGCTCACGGTCAAGGAAAACATCCAGCTTCCGATGCGCGAATATCTCGATCTGCCGCAGGCCCTGATGGACGAGCTTGCCTATCTCAAGATCGAGATGGTCGGCCTGCCGCCGGACGCCGCCGACAAATATCCCTCCGAGCTTTCCGGCGGCATGATCAAGCGTGCGGCCCTGGCGCGCGCGCTGGCGCTCGATCCCGACCTGGTTTTCCTGGACGAGCCGACATCCGGCCTCGATCCGATCGGCGCCGCCGACTTCGATGCCCTGATCGCGAAGCTGCGCGATACGCTGGGCCTGACGGTCTATATGGTAACACATGATCTCGACAGCCTTTTTTCGGTCTGTGACCGTATTGCCGTGCTTGGCCAGAAACGGGTATTGGTGGAAGGCACCCTTGACGATATGTTCGCCTGTGACGATCCATGGGTTCAGTCCTATTTCCGCGGCAAGCGGGCTCGATCGGTCGTTCTCCCAGAAAAGCAGCCGGCGGCAGAAGTAGAGAAGACGTAATCCATGGAAACCAGAGCCAACTACGCCCTTGTCGGTTTCTTCACGCTGCTGGTGATCGCGGCTGCCTTCGGCTTCGTTTACTGGATGGCGCAATCGGGCCGCGGCGGGCCGACGGCCGAACTGGCGATCCGTATCCCGGGTTCGGCGAACGGACTGTCGGTCGGCTCGCCGGTGCGTTTCAACGGCATTGCCGTCGGCTCGGTGCGCAGCCTCACCATCGACCCGGACGACCCGCGCTATTCGATCGCGTTCACCGAAGTGAGGGCCGATGCCCCCGTCTACCAGTCCACCCAGGCGAGGCTGGAAGTGCAGGGCCTGACGGGAGCTGCCTATGTCGAGCTCTCCGGTGGCGCCAAGGGTGAGGAGAACATCCTCCAGAAATCGCTCGAAACCGGCCGGCCGGCAGTGCTGATTGCCGAACAGTCGAGTGTGACGAACCTGCTTGCGACCGCCGACAAGATCCTCCAGCGCGCGGACGATGCGATCGGCGATATACAGGGTTTCGTCGCGGATGCGCGCGGGCCGCTGACCCAGACGATCCGCAATGTCGAGACCTTCACCTCCGCGCTGGCGCAGAATTCCGACAGCATCGACCGGTTCCTAAACAGCCTCTCGACGCTTTCGGGGACCATCGACCGCGTCTCCGAAACGCTGAATTCCACGCTTGCGGCAGCCGAGCGGTTGGTCAGCGCGATCGATGCGGAAAAGATCAATGCCGTCGTCGCCAATACGGAGCGCGCCACCCGCAACATCGCCAATGCCTCGGACAATTTCGACGAACTGGTGACGAACGTGAAGAACGCCGCCGCCAATTTCGAGCGGGTCGGCGCGCAGGCGCAAAGCGTTCTGGGCCGAGTCGATACGGTGATGAATTCCGTCAACCCGGATCAAGTCCGGACGACCATCGGCAACATCACCGCGGCGTCGGAGGATGCCCGCCAGACCATCAGCTCCGCTCGCAGCGTGGTGGACAACTTCGCGCATCGCAAGGAAGACATCGACCGTGCGATAGGCGACTTCACGGAACTGGCGAGGAAGCTGAACGAGGCCTCCAGCCGCGTCGACGGCATTCTCGCCAAGGTCGACGGTCTGGTCTCGAGCGACGATTCTCAAGGCTTGTTTGCCGAAGCGCGCCGGACGCTGGAATCCTTCCGGACCGTCGCCGACAACATCAACGCGCGCGTCGGCCCGATCGCGGACAACCTGTCGCGCTTCTCGGCGAGCGGGCTGAGAGACATCCAGACGCTGGTCAACGATGCGCGGCGCACCGTGCAGTCGCTCGACCAGACGATCAACAATTTCGACCAGAACCCGCAGCGGCTGATCTTCGGCGGCGAGACGGTGAAGGAATATGATGGCAGGACACGGCGGTAAACGGGGCGTTCGGTTTTGGAAAATGGGGGCTTGATGACCGGTTCGGAGTTCTTGGTGCGGCGTGCGACCCGCCGTCCGTTTCTGCTCGCGCTGCCGCTTGTCGCAGCACTTGTGAGCGGTTGCGGCAGCAAGGCGAACAACGACACGTTCGATCTGTCGCTGACGCCTTCCGGAGAAGGGCCTTCCGCCCGCAACCGTCAGATTCTGGTGCCCGAACCGACGGCGCTCAAACTGCTGAACAGCGAGCAGGTCGTCGTGCGCGTGTCGCCCTCGGAAATCCAGTATCTCGCCAATTCCCGCTGGGGCGACCGCCTGCCGGCGCTCGTCCAGTCGAAGCTCGTGGAGGCCTTCGAGAATTCCGGCCGTCTCGGCGGCGTCGGCAAGCCGGGGCAGGGCCTTGCGATCGACTATCAGGTGGTGACGGACATCCGCGCCTTCGAGGTGAGCGCCGGCAGCCCGCGGGTGGCGACCGTGGAGATATCGGCAAAGCTCTTGAACGACCGCAACGGCACCGTGCGCGCCCAGGGCGTCTTCAAGGCGACGGCGCAGGTCTCCGGCGCGGAGAACCGCAATTTCATCGAGGCGCTGGACAGAGCCTTCGCCAAGGTCGGCGCCGAGATCGTCGACTGGGCTTTGAAGTCGATGTGATCGCGTTTTCTTGGAGACGGGGCAAGCTCCGCTCGAAACAAAAAAGGCCGCCTCGAAGGGCGGCCTTTCTGTTTGGTGTCTATCCGTCTCAGCTGAACCGGCCAGCGGCGTGGGCGAGCATCGTATAGACCTTGCCCGTATCCGAGGTGAGGTAGCTCTGCGTCACCGTCTTGTCGCGGTCGGTGCGGGCGACGTCGGCGAGCAGCTTTTCGAAATCGGCGATGTAGCGGTCGACGGCGGTGCGGAATTCCGGCTCGCGGTCGTATTTGCGCTTGATCTCGTCGAAGGTCTGCTGGCCCTTCAGCGTATAGAGACGGCGGGTGAAGACGTCACGCTCGCCGCGCTGGTAGCGGCGCCACAGATCGACCGACGCGTCGTGATCGATGGCGCGGGCGATATCGACCGACAGAGAGTTCAGCGATTCCACCATGTGGCGCGGATTGCGATTGTCGCCGTTGCTGCGCGGCGCGGGGGCCGGTTCGGCAGGACGGGCCGGCTGCTGCTGGCGGGCTGCCGGAGCGTTGCCGAGTTCGTCGCGGGAAGCCCCGCGCAGGAGATTGCTGATCCAGCCGTCATCGCCGGCATTGCCGCCGCGGGGCGCCGGCTGCTGAGCACGCGGTGCCGGTGCCGAACCCTGCCGATCCAGCGGAAGCGTGCCCCGCAGCGAGCCGCTTGCGTAAGGATCGTTGCGCGGGGCGGCCGGAGCCGGCTGCTGCGGAATTGCTGCGGCAGCGGAAGGCTGCGGACGGGCAGGGGCCGGCTGGGCCGCCGGAGCGGGGCGGCTGGCCGATGCTTCGGAGACCTCGAAGTTCTGCGTCGAGCGGCCGACCAGGGCGGAAATATCCTGGAGCGCCCTGATCTGCTCGGCGACGGCGCGGCGCATGGCGGCGGCACTTTCTTTTGCCTCTTCCGGCAGGTCGAAGGCACCGCGCTTGAGTTCGGAACGGGTCGTATCGAGTTCCCGGCGGATATCCTGCGCGGAGCGGCGGATCTCCTCGGTCGCGCCCGAGAAGCGGTTGATGGCCTCGTCGACCGATTCGCGCAGCGTCTCGCGAAGCTGGTCGGCCGCGCTGCCGGAGCGGTTGGCGGCATCCGACAGCACCCGTTCGACGTCTCCGAGCGAGGCGGCGATGCTGCCGCGCATGCGTTCGGAAATTTCGCGGGTGCGCTTCTCGGCTTCCGAGAGCGTCGTTTCGATGGCCTTGTTGGCGTCGCCGCCCGCGCCGATAAGCGCACTGCGCATCGCATCCGCAGTGGCCTCGGCACGGTGCTGGGTTTCCCCGAGCGTCCGGCCGATATCGGCGAAGGAAGCGTGCAGGCTTTCGCGCAGGCGCGAACCGACCTGCAGGGAGCGTTCCTCGGCCCGTTCGAACGCGCCGTCGACAAGGCTCGTCAGGCTGCGCATGGTCGCTTCGATTTCCTCGGAGCGGCTGACCAGACCGGCGGAGAGATTGCGCAATGCGCTCTGCCGTTCGTCCAGCGTGCTTG
Organism: Xaviernesmea oryzae; assembly: GCF_900177415.1. Lineage (GTDB taxonomy): Bacteria > Pseudomonadota > Alphaproteobacteria > Rhizobiales > Rhizobiaceae > Neorhizobium > Neorhizobium oryzae_A. The sequence continues at coordinate 291,151 of NZ_FXAF01000011.1, forward strand.
CCAGGTTGGACTGGGCGGCGCCCAGGAGGTCGGAAGCCTCCGCAAGCACCCTGGAGTGCTCGTCGAAGCGGCCGACGATGCCGCCGACCTGGTCGAGCGTCTGGCTGAAGACATCCGACATCCGGTCGATATTGCTCTCGAGGACCCGGGTCGAGCCGGAGACGATATCGGCCGCATGCGTGGCCGATTGCGCAAAGCGGTTGGCGGTGGCGCCGAGCTTGCGGTCGGCTTCTGCCAGATGCTCCGCGACGGTATCGGCGGTGCTGCCGATCTCCCGCGCCGATTGCTCGACCAGCGACGCGATGTTGGAATTGCTTTCCGCCAGCTTGTCGATAAGGCTGTTTACCGCAACGGACAGGCCCTGCTCGACATAGCGCATCGTGCCGGCCGCATTTTCGGTCCTCTGGCTGATCGCAGCGAGCGTATCGTTCGTGCGGGCGGCGATCGCATCGATGAGGGCCGAATTCTCGTCGCGGATGCGCGCGCTCGTTTCATCCGCGGTGGCGGAGAGCCGTTCGGCACCCTGCTGCGCGGCGGTCGTGATCTGTTCGACGGCAATGCGGCCGGTTTCGGCATATTCCTCGATGATCGGCTTCGCCTTTTCGTCGAGAAGGCGGGACAGTTCCGCCGAACGGCTGGCGAGCACGGAATTCAGGTCGCGGGCGCGGCTGTCGAGGGCCGAACGGATGGCCTCGCCGCGCGCGGCGAGAGCACGGTCGACGGCGTCCATCGCACTGTCGAGCTGGTTTGCCGTGTCGGAAAGCGTGGTGCGGATATCGTCGCTACGGGCGCCGAGTGCCTTCTGCGCGTCTTCGAGCGCTTCGGAAATCGCCGTCACCTGCTGCTTCACGAGGCTGTCGGCCTCCGCCACCTTCTTGACGATAGCATTGCCCGCCTCGGAGAAGGCCTGCGCTACGGTTGCCGCCTGGCCGGCGAGCCGGTTCTGCGTTTCCGAAATCCGGCCGACGATCTGGGTGGAACGTTCCTCGATCGCCTTGGCGAATTCGCTGTTGCGGTTGGCGAGTTCCTGCGTGAATTCGGCACCGGCACGGGCAAGCACTTCCGCAGAGCGGGTGGCCTCGCTGTCCATGTTCTGGGCCGCGGCGCTGACGGCTTCGCGCAGCGTCGTGGCGAGGCCGACGGCCTTTCCTTCCATGGTCTTGGTGACGTTGTCGAGGCCGATCGTCAGCGCGCGATCGATCGTGCCGAGCCGCTCCTCGATCCGGGCCGTGCGGCTGTCCATGGTCTCGGCGATGCGGTCGGAGGCTTCGCCTGCGACGCGTTCCAACTCCGCGGTGCGGTCACCGAGGGTGCTGGAGAGATTGGCGCCGGCTTCGTTGACAAGCTGGGTGGCGTCGAGAATCTCGTCCCGGATGCGGCCTTCCAGCCCGCCGAACGTCGATTCGATCCGGCTGCCGGTCTCTTCGAGCGCTCCCTGGACGCCGCCCACGGTTTCCTTGATGCGATTGGAGAAGGTGTCGGCCGAGCGGCCGATTTCGCCGGCTGCATCGGAAAGCTGGGTGGCGAGCGTCCCGACATTCTCCCGCAGGCGCTCTTCCAGCGACTGGCCGGCGGAATCGATGGCGCCGCGCAATGCGCTCTGCTGATTTTCCAGCGACATTTCCAGCATGCCGGCGCTTGCGGCGATGGTGGTGCCGAGCGATGTCGCCTGATCCTGCATCAGGTTGTCGATCTGACTGTGTGCCTCGCTGAGCGTCTCGGCGATCTTGCCGGTGCGCTCTTCGAGCGTGTCGCGAATCTGCTCGTAACCGGATCCCAGCGTGGTTTCCATCTGCTGGTGGCCGAGGCCGATCGTTGCGGCGATGCGTTCCTGGCTGGAGCTGAGTACGGTTTCCATCCGCTCCAGACCGTCGGTCAACCCGGTTTCGAAACGCTGCGTACCGTCCGAAAGCGCGGTTTCGATCCGGCCGGCCGCGCCGCCGACGGCCTGTTCCAGGCGCTCGCCGCCGCTTTCGAGAATGCGTGAAAGTTCGGCGGTGCGGTTCTCCAGGGAAAGGTCGAGGTTGAGCTGGTTGTCGGCATAGGCGCTGCGGATGGCTTCCGCCCGCGCCGCAAAGGATTGTTCGATGCGGCTGTCCGCATCCGAAAGGGTATTGGCGATCGCCGCCGCTTTCTCGTCCAGCATGCCGGAGAGCCGGTCTTCGCTGAGCGCGAAGGTTGTTGCGATTTCCATCGACTTGTCGTCGAGGATTTCCGCCAGCTTGTCGCGGTTGGCATTCAGTGCTTCGTGGATTTCCGACGTCCGGCGGCCGAGATCGCCGCTGATATGCTGTTCGGTCTCCGAAAGCGCCCGCGTGATGGCTTCCGCCTTCTCGTCCAGCATGCCGGTGAGGCGGTCCTCGCCGAGCGCGAAGGAGGTTGCAAGCTCCATGGACTTGTCTTGCAGGACTTCGGAAATCCGCTCGCGATTGGCTTCAAGCGAGGCCTGCATGTCCGAGACATGCCGGCCAAGATCGCTGTTGATGCGCTGCTCGCCGTCCGACAGCGTCTTGGCGATGCGCTCCGACCTTTCGTCGAAGACGCCGGCCAGGCGTTCCGGCACGTTGGACATCAGCGCGTCGAGTGCCGCCGTCTTCTGGCTGAGCACCTCGGTCAGGTGATCGTGGCTGCTGGAAAGCGCGGAGATGATGGCGCCGGAGCGGATCGCCAGTCCCTGTTCGAACTGGGTCTGGCTTTCCGAAAGCGTGCCGATCAGGCCGCTGCCGTGTTCGGTGAGCGTGTCGCTGATCTTGCGGTGGGCGTTTGCGAGACCCTCGTGAAGCTCGCTGTTGTGCTCGGCGAGCGTGCCGCTGATCTTGCGGTGGGCGTCCGCCAGCCCATCGTGCAGCTCGCTGGTACGGGACGCGAGAACATCCTGGATCTCGGCGGCACGGAATGCGAGCGCGTCCTGGATTTCGCCGCTGCGGGCCGCCAGCGCATTGGAAAACTCCTGCGAGCGGCTTTCGAGCATCGAATCGAGCACCTCCTGGCCGGTCCCGAGTGTCGTCGCCAGCGAAAGCGACTGGTCGGTCAGCGAGGAGCTGATGCGCTCGATGCTGGAGCTGAGGATGTTCTCGATCGATTCCGACCCGCTCGCGACGGTCTCGTTGATGCGGGCAAGGCTGTCCATCAGCTTGCTGTCGAGCGTGCCGGCCCGCTGGTCGAACGCCGACGTGAACTGCGAAATGCTGTCGTCGAATGTGGTGCTGAGCTGGCCTACCGTTGCCTGGAGGCGCTCCTCGAAGAAGCCGGAGCGCATGTCGAGATCCATGACCACGTCGTCGACGGTGGTCTGCAGGCTCTGTCGGAACGACGAGCTCTTGTCCTCCAGCGAACTGTTGAGGGCCGCGAGGATGCCGTCAAGCGAGCCGGTGAGGGTTCTTTCGCTGTTGGTGAGGCCTTCGGTGATTTCGCGCGTGCGGGCAAGCAGCGTCTCGTTGAGCTGACGGGTGCGGTCCGCAAGTGCCGCGTTCAGCTTTTCGGTATTGGCGTCGAGCGTGGAGGCGCGGGTCTGGAACTCGTTGAGGAGCGCCTCGCCGCGTTGCGAGAGGACCGAGGTGATCGTGTCCATCCGCTCGTCGAACTCGTGGGCGAGGGCGAAGCCGGCGGAATTCAGGGTCTGCAGCAGGTTTTCCGACTTGGCGGTCAGGAGCGAGCCGAGCGCTTCGCCCGCGGCGTTGGATTTCTCCATCAGCGTAGCGGCACGGGTCTCGATCATCGAGGCGAAGGCTTCGCCGGAGGTCGCCAGCCGGACGGAGATCTCCTCGGTCGCCAGCGACAGTTCTTCCTTGAGCTGGTCATGGGCGCCGACGATCGAGGAGCGGATGCGCTCGGCATGGTTGACGATCGCGTCGCGCTCGGAGCCGAGTTCCTGCACCAGGCCGCGAACGCGCAATTCGTTGTCGGTGAAGCTGCGCTCGAGCGCATTGACTTCCGAATGCACGAGCGTTTCGAGTTCGGCGGCGCGCGCGATGGTCCGTTCGATGCCTTCGTTCATGGCGGAGACTTCGCGGCGCACGGCCTGGCCGACGCTCATGATCCGCTCGGACGCGATGGTTTCCGGCTCGGAAAGGCGAAGCGCCACCTCCGCCATGGAGCGGGCTGCGTTCCTGAGGTCCTGGGCGCGGGCCATCATGATCGCGAAGGCGAAGAACAGCATGATCGGCACGAGAATGCCGACCGCGAGCGCCACGATGCCGGGAGCCGCAAGCACCCCTTCGACCGAGGTGATCTGCCAGAGCCGGTTGCCGTAGATGAGCTGCCCGAGCCCTACGCCTGCGATGGCCCAGAGAATGGAGATAATGACGGCGTTGCGGATGGCCGACCGCATCGTGCCGCCCTCCAGCGTCCGCAGCATGGCGGTGGTCGAACGCCGGCCGGCGTCGTTGGCGGGCTGGAACGCCTGCGTCCTTGCGGCGCTCTCGGACGCGGCCGATCTTTGGGATTCGGCTGAATTGTCCTGAGGCTGCGCGGGAGTTTGACGCGGCTGGGATGTGTCTGACACTCTCGCCTCCGAGGCATGGGGCACGGATCTGGGACGCGGCGGCTCATCGTTGAAATCGATCTTCAGAGCATCTTCCAACGCCTGGAAAGCCGTTTCGTCGATAGACTCGCTGGTGGTTTTCTTCGCCATGCGGTTACGCCTCGTTACATACTCGCCCGGCCATATCCCATCCGACATCTGCCGCCTGCAGATCGAAAGACGGGACACTGCCTGCCGAAAATCCGCCTTCCATACCGGAATTCGGAATTTCCCATTCACTTTCAGGTCGGACGCCGTTCTTTCAAACGGATGATAATGAAAACTTACCAACCTGCCATCCGTGGCAAAAGGAGAATATTCCTCGCCACCTTAGTCGTACTGTAGTGGCACATTCGGCCACCCCGTACAATTAAAACGCCCCCTTGCGATCGGCAGCGCGAAATGTTGTTAACAGAATTTAAACCATGCGAAGGTGCAAAAGTCCTAAAATCCCGGGAGCTTAGCAGAAATTAACCATATGGGAAGATTCCGGCCCCGATTGTGCCGGAATTTAACGGGATAGCTGGGGCTGCCCCGCACAATTCGGGACACATAACGATAGGGAAAAACAGGTTCATGGCAATGGCAGCGGTCAGTATCGCGTTCGAAGCTCCAGAAAACTCCCGGGGCGCTTGTCCCTCCCAATCCCGCCCGATCGATCTCGTCCACCTGGCCTCCCAGACCATGGGAGACAAGGGGCTGGAAATCGAGGTGCTTCAGATGTTTGCCCGCCAGGCACGCCGCGCCCTGCAGGATATCGCCGGCGCCGATATCGCCACGGCCGCCGCGGCCGCCCACAGGCTGAAAGGCGCGGCCGGTGCGGTCGGCGCTTTCAAGGTTTCGGCCGCCGCCGAGCGTCTCGAATCCGATGGCGGGGACGCCGCATTGCGCGCCGCCGTCAACGCCGCCGTCATCGAAGCGGAAAACTTCATCAATAAGCTCTGCCGCTAAAGGCATTAGTTTTTGGCCCGAGGCGCTCGCGGAACAGTCTGCGGCGCCTGAAAATGTTGACTGTGCCGGGGTTTTATTGGAAGACAGCGCGCTTAAATAAGCCGTAACCCTTCAACATCCCGGATTTCCAAAATCATGACGAAACTGACCATCGTTGCCTTCGACGGAACGCGCTTCGATATCGAGGCCGAGCCCGGCTCCACCGTGATGGAGAACGCGGTTCGCAATTCCGTACCCGGCATCGAGGCCGAATGCGGCGGCGCCTGCGCCTGTGCCACCTGTCACGTCTATGTCGACGAGGCCTGGACCGAGAAAGTCGGTCCCCCGGCGCCCATGGAAGAGGACATGCTCGACTTCGCCTTCGAGGTGAAGCCGAATTCGCGCCTTTCCTGTCAGATCAAGGTGAAGCCCGAACTCGACGGGCTGGTGGTCAACGTTCCCGAGCGGCAGGCCTGATCCTTAATCGGGTTGCAGCAAAAAAGTGCCTCGCTGCCCGAGCGGGAAGCGAGGCGAGGCGGGCGCATCACCGTCAGGCGAGGGAGGAGACACCTGCGGCTTGAGGACGCGCCAGGAGAACTTGGGAACGCACGAAATACTCAAGTATCCGCGGAAGCGGCTGCGTGCGACGCATCGGCCGGAGCTGGAAAGGCGCGCCGACCCTCGGCCATCCGTCTCTTCCGCCCCATCTCTCGGAGCGTCTGCAGCCAAGCCGTCTTAGCTTTTATCCGAGAATCATATTTTAGACTCTAACCATAAACCATCGGCGATAGGCGGGACAATGCCCGACCTTCATAAGGCGGCAGCCGGGCGTCTCTTCCTGTGGAGAAGCGGTCAGGAGCCCCTGCGGCCCATGCGGTATTGCAGGAGCCGCATCATGCGGGCGTCGAAATTCGTCGCTTCGATCTGATCGAAGCGCAATTGCTCGCGATCGTGGTTTTCAAGGATCCGGCGCGTCGTTTCTGAGACCTGTTTTTCAAGCGCGTCGCAGCTCTTGCTGGAGCCGAGCGCAAGCAATGCCCGCTCGAGCTGGCGGGCATGGTTGCGGGCGATCTCCGCATGCCGCTCCTCATGCCGCTTGATATCGGTGGACAGCGTGTCCCAGATGAAGCGGAGATCCGCCGACGCGCGGCTACGGTTGTTCCAGCGCGGCAGGATGAGGTGCGTCCGCAGCGTGACGCGCGCCCCGCCGATGGAGCAGCGTCCGCCCCGCTCCATGTAGGTGACGTCGCCGCCGAACTTGATCTCGGTCGCGCCGGGATGGCGATGGCCGGTCGCGCGGGTCATCGGCCCGTGCTTTTCCAGCTCCCTGTCGAGATCTTCGGCCGTGCGGCCGCCGATGCGGAAATACGAATAGGTCTTGGTGATGACGGGCTCGGCCGAAGCCGTTGCCGGGATCACGCAGAGGAGAAGAATTGCACCGAAAAATCGGCGGACTCTGCGCATAAAGAACATTATCAGGCCTGCGACGTTGAACTTGGTTGGAGCTTGGGGCATAGCCAACTGGAGCGCAACACAAAGGCATGAAATTTTGCGTTACCCTTCGAAAGATGGACAGCCGGTGACATCGCGATGCAACAGCACGTGGCGTGTCGGGCGAGGTCGGGCCATCGAAGTCGGCCCGCAGGGCCATATCATGGCAATCGTCAACGTCACGCCGGATTCTTTTTCGGACGGCGGACGCTACTCCGGAAGCGTCGAGACGGCGATTGCGCATGCCATGTCCTGTATTCGTGACGGCGCCGCGATCGTCGACATCGGCGGCGAATCGACGAGACCGGGCGCCGTCGAGGTCTCGGCGGCGGAAGAGCAGGATCGCGTCCTGCCGGTGATCGAGAGGCTTGCGGCCGAGACCGACGCACTGATCTCCATCGATACTTACCGCGCCGAAACGGCGAGATTGGCCGTCGCGGCCGGCGCTCACATCGTCAACGACGTGCACGGCCTGCAGCGGGAGCCGGAGATCGCGAATGTCGTGGCCCGAACGGGGGCAGGGGTCTGCATCATGCATACCGGCCGGGGCCGCGAACAGGAAAAGCGGGCCGACCTGGTTGCCGATCAGGAGTTTTTTCTGACGGAATCGCTGAAGATCGCCCGCGCCGCCGGAATTCCCGAGGAGGCCGTGATCCTCGATCCGGGCTTCGGCTTCGCCAAGAACCGTGACGAGGACGTGGAACTGATGGCCCGGTTCGCCGAACTGCACCGGCTGGGCTTTCCGCTGCTTGCCGGCACGTCCCGCAAGCGCTTCACCGGCAGCGTGACGGGCCGCGAGAAGCCCGACGAACGCGATGTCGGCACGGCGGCCACGACCGTGATATTGCGGCTTGCGGGTGCGGCGATCTTCCGGGTCCACAACGTCGCCGTCAACCGCGATGCGCTCGCCATGGCCGATGCCGTACTCGCCGCCGCCGAGGCCCATGCCGCAAAGAGAGGCTCCTGATGGGCACCTATACGATCACGCTGAAGAACTGTGCCTTCTATGCCAATCATGGGGCGTTCGAGCAGGAAGTCTCTCTGGGGCAGCGTTTTTTCGTCGATGTCGTCATGGAGGTCGAGGCGGACGAGGCGCTCGAGAACGACGATGTCGGAAGCACGGTTCATTACGGCATCGCCTACGAGATCGTCGAAAAGGCCGTGACCGAGCATCGCCGCAACCTGATCGAGGCGCTCGCCAAGGACATCGCCAAGGCGCTTTGCGCCTGGTCGCCGAGGATCAGGCGTGCCGATATCACCGTGCGCAAGCCGAGCGTGCCGATCCGGGGCATTCTGGACTATGCGGAGGTGCGCGTTGAGCATTTCGCCTGACAAGGTTTTCGAGGTCGCGGCGCTGGGGCTCGGCGGCAATATCGGCGATCCGCCGGCTGCCATGGCCGAAGCCTTGCGGCAGCTCGATCGGCGTGATGACTGCCGCGTCACCGCCGTTTCGAAACTTTATTCGACCCCGCCCTGGGGAAAAACGGATCAGGCGGATTTCTTCAACTGCTGCGCACTGGTGGAAACGTCGCTGGAGCCGGAAGCCTTGCTCGATGTCTGCTTGTCGATCGAGCGGGGCATGAAGCGGGTGCGCCTGGAGCGCTGGGGGCCGCGCACCATCGATATCGACGTGCTGACCTATGGGACGCGCGAGCAGAAGACCGAGAAGCTGGAAGTACCGCATCCCCGCATGACCGAGCGCGGTTTCGTGATGAAGCCGCTTGCCGACATCGCGCCGGACCTTCCGGTCAAGGGAAGAAAGGTGCGCGACTGGCTTGAAGAGGCGGATACCGGCGGCATCAAGGTCGCAGGTGACCAGGACTGGTGGCGGGCTCGGTAAGCCCGCACGGGGGGCATTACTGTTCGATCGAACCGACGGCGATCGAATCGAGATCGCGGTCGAGGCTGAGCCCGATGACCGGAACCATCTGATCCTCGACCTTCACCGAGATGGTGATGTTCATCTTGTTTTCGCCGCGCAGGCTCGCGACCATCGCGCCGTTGAGCTTGGCGCGGTTGATTCCCATCACGACCTTGTCGCCGCTGACAGAGCCGGAAATGATGTCGAGGCCCTTGCCTTCGGCGCCGTCCAGGAATTTGCCGCTATAGCCGCGGCCGCTCTGGGTGATGACGGCGGACATCGGCTGCTGGAAGACGCCGACGCGGCAGGTGCCATCGAGCTTGATGCCGACATTGCCGTCCGGAGCCGGCGCGCCGGTCAGGTTGCAGCTGAATTTCGTACCCTTGTATTTGCCGGCGACGATTTCGCCTGGACCTTTCCAGACGCCGGCGACCGACTGGAAGAATGCCTTGTCGCGGGGGGCGGCTTCGGCTTGCGGAGCCATGGCCGACGTGGCCGCAATGGTCAGGACGGCGAGCCCGCCGAGAAGCGAAAAGAGGCGCGGGTACATGGGCTTTTCCTTGGCACGCAAGCAACGTTAAGTGCCGCCCAATCTAGGCGGGAATGGTTAACGACTGGTGACGATATCCAGGTTTGAGACGGTCGGACCGGTTTACGGCTCGTCCTTGCGCCCGCCGACCGCCGCGATATCGGAAATGAAATCGCCTATTCCAGGGCGTTTGACCGCCCGGAAGGGCAGCGGCCGGCAGAGATCCATGGCGGCGATCCCGATTCGCGCCGTCAGCAGACCGTTGATCACCCCTTCGCCGAGCCGGCTCGACAGTTTTGAGGCAAGTCCATGGCCGAGCACCTGCTGCGCAAGGCTGTCGCCGACGGCAATCGAGCCTGTGACCGCAAGATGGGCGATGACGTCCCGCATCAATCTGAGAAGGCCCAGCGTGCCCGGCCGCCCGCCATAGAGATCCGCCATCGCGCGGATGAGCCGGGTCACCTCGAAGAGCACATAGGCGAGATCGACGATGGCGCGGGGACTGACGGCTGTGACGACCGAGACCCGCTTCGCCGAACCGAGGATAAGCGAACGGGCCTTTCGGTCGAGAGGCGCCAGCAGCTCCCGTTCGGCCAGTTCCAGGAGCTGCGGGCCGTCGATGATCTCGTCTTTCGTTGCATCGAGCGAAGCGCGGCCCCTGGCGGTCTCCGCGCGGTGGCTGAGAAGCTTTGTGAGCGTCGCGACGACGCTGCGTGCCGCGGCCGGGCGGGGGGAGAGCGCTGCTTCTTCGGCTTCGGATTTCAGCGTCTGGACGGTGGCAAGCCGCATCATGCCGAAGATTTCCCGCCCGACGATGACGGCGAGCGCGAGGAGCCCGAGCCCGAGCGCGGCCAGCGCGGCATAGCCGAGCCAGTCGGCGCGGGAAAAGAGATCGCGGATCACCCGGTCGGCCCAGAGCCCGAAGGCGAGCGACAGGAAGGTGCCGAAGGCGGCGATCGCGAGATTGACGAAGGAGAATTTTTTCCGCGCCCGGGGCTCTGCGACCGGAATGGCTTCGGAGGCGAGTTCAGGCGGCGTCACGAAGGGGTCCTCTTCGTCCGGCGTGACGACGACGCCATCCTCGAAGCTGCGTGGGCTGCGGCGCGCCGGAACAGGCGTCTCGTACCTGGTTGTTTCGTCTTCCACGGTAAAGGAGGCTGGGCGACGCTTGCCGTTCGGGGGATTTTCGGGCTCTCTCATGCGAGTCGGTCTCCGAACAGGAACTGCATGGCGCGGTCGAGCCGGATATGCGGCACCGAGAGTTTCAGGCCCCCATTGGTTTCTTCCAGCGCCGGCGGGCGGAAACGCACCACGTTGATCTCCGGAAGCTCCGCCTTCGGCGCATCGAGCTTTTGAAAGAACGCTTCAGGATCTTCCGGCAAGTCGCCGGGAAATATGGCGGTTTTCCTTTCCCCGTCGAAGCGCTCACCATCGATCGTCTCGCCTGCCATCGGCGTGCCGACGATGACCGGCAGGAGCTGGTTGCCCTCCTTCACCGTCGCCTCGCGGGTGGCGCGGACGGACGCGATCGCCATGACCTCGATGCCGGCGCCGGCCATGCCGATGCGCTGGATGGCGCGGTCCACGAGGCGGCCCGTCAGTCTCTCCAGCCGGTCGTGGCTTTCGTGGTGCAGGTGGTCGGCCTTGGTCGCGGCAACCAGGACCTTGTCGATCCTGCGCCCGAGGAGGGCGGAGAAGAAGCTGTTGTGGCCGGGGCGGAAACAGGCGAGCACGTCCGTCAGCGCCCGTTCCAGGTCCTGCACCGCTTCCGGACCGCGATTGATCGCCTGCAGCGCGTCGATCAGCACGATCTGCCGGTCGAGCCGGGCGAAATGCTCGCGGAAGAAGGGTTTGACGACGACGTTCTTGTAGGCGTCGTAGCGGCGCTCCATCATCGCCCGCAGCGAGCCTTTGGGCGCTTTCGCGTCCGGAATGTTCGGCAGCGGCGCGAAGGTGAGCGCCGGCGAGCCCTCCAGATCCCCGGGCATCAGGAAGCGGCCGGGCGGCAGGGTGGACAGCGAGCGCTCGTCGTCCTTGCAGGCCCTGAGATAGGCAGCGAAGCTTTCGGAAAGCCGCCTGGCGGTCATCTCGTCTGCCGGCGCATCCATGTCGATGCTAGAAGCGAGCGCCAGCCATTCCCGCGACAATTCCCTGCGTATGCCCGTTTCGGCGAGCGCTGCGGTATTTTCGCTGAATGCCCGAAAATCCTGTGCCAGAAGCGGCAGGTCGAGCAGCCATTCGCCCGGATAGTCGACGATATCGATGGAAAGCCGGCCGCGTGAAAACATCCGGTTCCAGCCGCTGGCGCTCTGATAGTCGAGGGTGATGCGCAATTCGGAAATGGCGCGGGTGGAATCCGGCCAGACCCGGTCGCGCACCAGCGCCTGGATGTGATCCTCGTACTGGAAGCGCGGGATCGCGTCGTCCGGCTGCGGTTCGAGCCGTACGGCCGAGACCCGGCCGGAACGCAACGCCTCGAAGAGCGGCAGGCGGCCGCCGTTCAGAAGATTGTGGACGAGCGAGGAGATGAACACCGTCTTGCCCGCTCGCGACAGGCCCGTCACGCCCAGTCTGATCGCGGGATGCACGAGACCCGAAGCGCGGTCGGCGATATTGTCCAGCGCGATGCGGGCGTCGTCGGTGAAGCTGGTAAGCGAAGGCGGCAAGGCGTCGTTCCGGATCCAGTGTTTTCAGCTATATAGGATGGGCAGCCGCCGCCGCAAAGGCGGGGATCGTCTCAGACCGTCAGGAAATCGGTGAGCACCCAAACCGCATCCGAGCCTGCGACGAAGCCGCGGTAGTCCAGCACCGCCAGTCCGGCGGGCGGATAGCCGCCCGGGATCGCCGCCACCATGCGGTCGGCCCCGATGAGCGCTTCCAGCACCTCTTCCATGGTCGGATTGTGACCGACCAGCATGACCGAGCGGCTGTCCTTCTGCCCGTCGAGGACGGCGAGGTAGGTGGCGAGCGAGCCGTTGTAGAGTTCGTCGATATAGACCGGCTCGATCGTCTCGCTGACGGCGCGGCGGACCGCTTCGGCCGTCTGGCGGCAGCGGATTGCCGTCGAGCTGACGAGGAGGTCGGGGCGGTAGTTCCGGTCGGCCGCCTTGTCGGCGACGATCTCCGCTTCCGCAAAGCCCTGATTGTCGAGCGTGCGGTCGAAATCGTGCTGTCCCGGCTCCGCCCAGCCCGATCTGGCATGACGCAGCAGGTAGATGCGGGAAGGAGGAGGCGTAATCGTCGTCATGCCCGGCGCCGAAACTTGGAAATTCGAAAGGATGGGTACCTGTCGGACGGGGCCTCGTCAACTGCCCCCGATGTCCCGGAATAATCCCGCACAAGCCCGTGACATTAGACGGAACGACTATGTCGGCTACAAATAAAAGCTTAAAAAATAGCCGTTTAGATGATTTCTGTGACAGTTTTAAAAATGCTTTAATGCTGGCCCGCAAGGCTTGAACCGCCTGGGGCACATGGGATATAGAGGCGCCGCATGAGATGTTCTTCAGGAGAATCGCGTTGAGTGAGAAGATCGATCTTAGCAATTATGTGCTCTCGGAAGACGACGAGTTCATGAATGCAAATCAAAAGGCGTATTTCCGGGCCAAATTGATCGCTTGGAAAAATGACATCCTGAGAGAAGCGCGCGAAACGCTGGATCACCTGGCAGAAGAAAGCGCAAATCATCCCGATCTCGCCGACCGGGCCTCCTCCGAAACCGACAGAGCTATCGAACTTCGCGCCCGCGACCGCCAGCGCAAGCTGATTGCCAAGATCGACGCCGCCCTCCAGCGCATCGAAGACGGCACCTACGGTTACTGCGAGGAGACCGGCGAGCCGATCGGCCTCAAACGCCTCGACGCCCGCCCGATCGCAACCCTGTCGATCGAAGCGCAGGAACGCCACGAGCGCCGCGAAAAGGTCTATAGGGACGAATAATCTCGCAACTGCCCAAAACCAATTCAGAAGGCACGGGGTCTCCCTGTGCCTTTTTTATTGGTCGGATGAGGAGGAACACGCCGCCTCGCTCACTTGTCGCGGGTGACGGACATCTCGCCGAAAATGCGGGCGACTTCCGCCTGCAGGGAGGGTTCGGGCGTTGCCCCGGTAACCGGCGGCACCGAAGGATCGCGCGGCAGCGTCTGGCGGTTCGCCTGTCCGGAGGCCGCGGCCTCGCGGGCGGCGAGGTTGTTGGCCATTTCCTGTTCGAGGATTTTCTCGAAGTCGCTGCCGAGCTGTTTCGGCTTCTCCGCGGCGGTCTGTAACGCGGGGGGCACGGTTGCGGGGTTGATGGGCACCACGCGCGGCTCCGGCTCCTCCTGAAAGACACGGCCCCGGGCTGCATCGAGCACCTCGGCGGCGTTGTCGAGCGAATGGGCGGCGGCATTGGCGGCCGCCAGGGCTGCGATCGGCCGCAGCGGTTCGGGCCTTACGTCGGGCGTCTGGGAAACGGGGACGTCGGACCTGGACGCGGATAGCGGTTCTGAAGCCGGCGCCGGCGGAAGAGGCCTGGAGGGTGCAGGCGCGCTCGCCGGCTGCACCACGCCGGGAACGGGAGCCGTAGCGGCCGAAGCGGGACGAGGAGCCTCCCGTGCGGCAAGGCTTTCCGCTGCCGGCTCGATGCGGCGTTCCGGTGGCGCCGGACGCTGGGCCGGAGCGGTTCGCGGTCCGGCAGCCGGCATGGCGGAGAAAGGAACGATATCCTGGGATTCCGAAACCTCCGAACGGCTTGCGGCGGACGCCGATGCGGCCCGCGTACCGCTCGTGGCGGTCGAAATCCCGCTCTCGATGACGATATCGGTCGGTCCGCCGATCATGATGAGGTGTTCGACATTGTCGCGGCGCACGAGAACGAGGCGGCGGCGCGTATCGACCGCAGCGGCATCCAGCACCTGCAGCCTCGGCTGACGGTTCTTGCCGCCGCGCACGAAAGGCGAGGGGCCGTTGCGGCCGCGGATCATCCACAGAACGCCGATCAGCAGGAGGAGGCCGACGCCGACGCCGACAATGGCGATCACGAGGCGGCTGCCATAGGCGCTCAACAGATCTTCGAACATTTTTGCCACTCCTCATGTGAACGCTGCCGTAAAAGACGACTTTTTTCCCGCCGAGGCAAGCCGCCGGTCGTCATTCTGCAGAGCTGAAAATACAGAACGGAATGGCAAAGATAGGTCACGCCGGCAAACTGTCCCGGGTTTTATGGACTTGCGGAGCTTTTTGCTTCATCTGCAACTTGCTAAGAAGGAATCGCGGGATTTTCGTTCCCGGGAATATCCATGGCCGGGGCGCCGGCCGAAATGCGAGGAATTGATGACGAAGTTGCAGCAAGGCGGCAACTACGAAGCGCCCCTGGTGGATCGCGGTTCGCGCGGCGGCACCATCATCCGGATCATTCTCCTGGCGCTTGTGCTCTGCGGCGTGGCCGCGGGTTTCGTGCTGTTCCAGCACGCGCTCGACAACGAAGTCGTGCTCGGCCTTCTCGGCATCCTCGCGATGGTGGGCATCTTCTTCCTGGTTTCCTCCATCATCGGCTTTGTCGAGGTGATGCCGCAGTCCCGCTCCGACGAGCTCGCGCGCGGCTTTCTCGCCAATCATCCCGACGGCATCCTGATCACCGATCCACGGGGCCGCATTCTTTACGCCAATGCCGCCTACGGCCGCCTGACCGGTGCGACCAGGGCGAGCAACGTGCAGTCCCTCGAAGCGCTGCTGTCGAAGACCCGCGAATCGACCGAAGCGCTCTACCGGCTGACCGCGGCGCTGCGCGAAGGCCGCGAAGGCCACGAGGAATTCCGGCTTCTGCAGCCGCTCGGCCGTGCGACCGGCAATGGTTCCGGCGCCCACTGGTATCGCCTGAAAGCGCGGCTGCTGGGGCCTGCCGGAAAAGGTCAGCTCGATATCTGGCAGATTACCGACATCACATCGGAGCGGGAGGACCAGGAGCGGTTTTTCCGCGAATTGCAGAATGCCATCGACTATCTCGATCATGCCCCTGCAGGGTTCTTCTCCGCCGGCAAGAAGGGCGAGATCTTCTATCTGAACGCCACGCTGGCCGAGTGGCTCGGCATCGACCTCACCAAATTCGTGCCGCGTTCCACGACGATCGCCGATCTCGTGGCGGGCGAGGGCATGGCGCTCATCCAGTCCGTGCAGGCGGCGCCGGGTCTCGATCGCACCGAAACGCTTGATCTCGATCTGCGCCGCGCCAACGGCCAGAGCCTGCCGGTGCGGCTGGTGCACAGCGTCAGCGCCACCCGTGACGGTGCGCCCGGCGAAAGCCGCACGATCGTGCTGGCGCGGCCGAAGGGCGGCGAGGGCGACCAGTCGGCCTCCGCCATGCGCTTCACCCGCTTCTTCAACAATACGCCGATGGCGATCGCCTCGGTCGACGGCGGCGGAAAAATCCTGCGCATCAACGCGCCGTTCCTGAAACTGTTTGCCGGGGTCGTGTCCCGCGACGAGGTGGAGGCGGGCGCCGATCTCGAACGCATCGTGCACGAGAATTCCCGCCAGCAGCTGATGCAGGCGCTCGCCGCCGCCAAGGACCGGCAGGGCGACATAGCCCCGATCGATTCGCGTCACCCCGGCGACGAGAACCGTTACGTGCGCTTCTACGTCAATGCCGTCATCGACGAGAGCGACGAGGCTCCGGAAGAGGCGGCGATCGTCTATGCCGTCGAGACGACCGAGCAGAAGGCGCTCGAGACCCAGATGGCGCAGACCCAGAAGCTCAACGCGGTCGGCACACTGGCAGGCGGCATCGCACACGATTTCAACAACGTGCTGACGGCGATCCTGCTCTCCTCGGATCATCTTCTTTTGCAGGCGCGCCCTTCCGATGCGAGCTTTGCCGATCTGATGGAGATCAAGCGCAACGCCAATCGCGCGGCGGTGCTGGTGCGTCAGCTTCTCGCCTTCTCGCGCAAGCAGACCATGCGTCCGGCGGTATTGAACCTCACCGATGTCGTGGGCGACCTGCGCATGCTGGTCGACCGGCTGATCTCCGGCACGAATGTGAAGCTGGAAGTGGATTACGGCCGCGACCTCTGGCCCGTCCGCACCGACCTTTCGCAATTCGAGCAGGTGCTGATCAACCTTTGCGTCAACGCGCGCGACGCCATGCCCCAAGGCGGCACGATCCTCATCAAGACCCGCAATGTCTCGGCCGGCGAAGCGGCCGGTTTCCATCAGGCGGACCTGCCGGCCGAGGATTTCGTCATGGTGGAGGTTTCCGACACCGGCACGGGCATTTCGTCCGAAATCATGGACAAGATCTTCGAGCCCTTCTTCACGACGAAGGAAGTGGGCAAGGGGACGGGCCTCGGCCTTTCCATGGTCTATGGCATCGTCAAGCAGTCTGGGGGCTATATCTATCCGGAATCGGAAGTCGGCCGCGGAACGAGCTTCCGCATCTTCCTGCCGCGTTATGTTCAGGAAACGCCGGCGGTGGTGCAGGAGGCCGCTCCCGCGGCCGGTTCTTCGACCGAACAGGCCGCCCCGCCGCCGGTCGTTTCCCGGCCGCCCGCCGAAGACCTCGATCTGACCGGCAAATCGGCGGTCGTCCTGCTGGTGGAAGACGAGGAGGCGGTCCGGCGCGGCGGCAAGCGCATGCTGGAAACGCGAGGCTATACGGTACATGAGGCGGGTTCGGGCACCGAAGCCCTGGAGATCATGGAGGAGCTTGAAGGCAAGGTCGACATCGTCGTTTCCGATGTCGTCATGCCTGAGATGGACGGACCGACGCTGCTCACCGAGCTGCGGAAATCCTATCCGGATCTGAAATTCATCTTCGTCTCGGGCTATGCGGAGGATGCTTTTGCCCGCAACCTGCCGGCCGACGCCAAGTTCGGCTTCCTGCCGAAGCCGTTCTCGCTGAAGCAACTCGCCGTGGCCGTCCGCGAGATGCTCGATTCGGACTGAGGGCCGCGCGTTTCGCCGGATTTCCCAAGCCGTTGCGATTCGTCTCGGAATTGCCGCTACGCATTGTTTTCCTTAGCGGATTTTCCACATGTGGCAAAGCGTGAACATCACCGGAACGAAATCGGAATAATTATTTTAAGTCAATCTGTTGGTCAGGCATTGTCAAATGAGAACAAACAGGGTACATCACCTTTATCGGCTGCTTCATTGCTTGCGCGGCGGCAATAACCTAAAGGTGGGATCACATGGCACAGAATAGTTTGCGGCTCGTAGAGGATAAAGCGGTGGACAAGAGCAAGGCGCTGGAAGCGGCACTGTCGCAGATCGAACGATCCTTCGGAAAAGGATCGATCATGAAGCTCGGCTCGAACGAGAATATCGTCGAGATCGAGACGGTCCCCACGGGTTCTCTCAGCCTCGATATTGCGCTCGGCATCGGCGGCCTTCCGAAGGGGCGCATCGTTGAGATCTACGGTCCGGAAAGCTCGGGCAAGACGACGCTCGCGCTGCAGACGATTGCCGAATCCCAGAAGAGGGGAGGCATCTGCGCCTTCGTCGACGCCGAACATGCGCTCGATCCGGTCTATGCGCGCAAGCTTGGCGTCGACCTCCAGAACCTTCTGATTTCCCAGCCGGATACCGGCGAGCAGGCGCTTGAGATCACCGATACGCTGGTCCGCTCCGGCGCGATCGACGTGCTGGTCGTCGACTCGGTCGCGGCGCTGACGCCGCGCGCCGAAATCGAAGGCGAGATGGGCGATAATCTGCCGGGCATGCAGGCCCGCCTGATGAGCCAGGCGCTGCGCAAGCTGACCGCCTCCATCTCGCGCTCCAACTGCATGGTCATCTTCATCAACCAGATCCGCATGAAGATCGGCGTCATGTTCGGTTCGCCGGAAACCACGACGGGCGGCAACGCGCTGAAGTTTTATGCCTCGGTCCGCCTCGACATCCGCCGTATCGGCCAGGTCAAGGAGCGCGAGGAGGTGGTCGGCAACCAGACCCGCGTCAAGGTCGTCAAGAACAAGATGGCTCCTCCCTTCAAGCAGGTCGAATTCGACATCATGTATGGCGAGGGCGTCTCCAAGACCGGCGAATTGATCGATCTCGGCGTCAAGGCGGGTATCGTCGAAAAGTCCGGCGCCTGGTTCTCCTATAACAGCCAGCGCCTTGGCCAGGGCCGCGAAAACGCAAAGCTCTTCCTGCGCGACAATCCGGAGCTCGCCCGCGAGATCGAAATGTCGCTTCGCCAGAATGCCGGCCTCATTGCCGACCGCTTCCTGCAGAACGGCGGTCCGGACGCCGACGACGGCGACGCGGCTGCCGAAATGTAAGCGGTTCCGCCGCACTCGGAGCTTCTCCGGCCGCTTGCTTTTCGAGCCGGCTGCCCATCGAAAGATGAGCGGCCGGTTTCTCGTTCGTCTGGACAGCCGGGAGCGCGGGCGATACAAGCCTTTGGTTTTCGAATAACAGGACCGCATCCGGCGGTAAAAAGGGCGTAGCATGAGCGGCGTGAATGAAATCCGGTCGACCTTTCTCGACTATTTCCGAAAGAACGGACACGAGGTCGTGGCCTCCAGTCCGCTGGTGCCGCGCAACGACCCGACGCTGATGTTCACCAATGCCGGCATGGTGCAGTTCAAGAACGTCTTCACGGGTCTGGAGACCCGCTCCTATTCGACTGCGACGACCTCGCAGAAATGCGTTCGCGCCGGCGGCAAACACAACGATCTCGACAATGTCGGCTATACGGCCCGCCATCTCACCTTCTTCGAGATGCTCGGCAATTTCTCGTTCGGAGATTATTTCAAGGAACGGGCGATCGAACTGGCCTGGAAACTGGTGACCGAAGGTTTCGATCTTCCCAAGCACCGGCTGCTGGTGACGGTCTATTCCGAGGATGAAGAAGCGGCCGTGCTCTGGAAGAAGATCGCCGGTTTCTCCGACGACAAGATCATCCGCATTCCGACCTCCGACAATTTCTGGCAAATGGGCGATACCGGCCCTTGCGGCCCCTGTTCGGAAATCTTCATAGATCAAGGCGAGAACGTCTGGGGCGGCCCGCCCGGCTCGCCGGAAGAGGATGGTGACCGTTTCCTCGAATTCTGGAACCTCGTTTTCATGCAGTTCGACCAGACGGCGCCGGGTGAGCGTACGCTCCTGCCGCGCCCGTCGATCGACACGGGCATGGGCCTCGAGCGCATGGCCTGCATTCTTCAGGGTGTCCAGAGCGTGTTCGATACCGACCTGTTCCGCACGCTGACCGGGACCATCGAGGATGTCATGGGCGTCAAGGCGGAAGGCAGCGCCAGCCATCGCGTCATTGCCGATCATCTGCGCTCCTCGGCTTTCCTGATCGCCGATGGCGTTCTGCCTTCGAACGAAGGGCGCGGCTATGTTCTGCGCCGCATCATGCGCCGCGCCATGCGCCATGCGCAGTTGCTGGGCGCCAAGGAGCCGGTCATGTACAGGCTCCTGCCGGCGCTGGTGCAGGAAATGGGCCGGGCCTATCCGGAACTGGTCCGCGCCGAGGCGCTGATCTCCGAAACGCTGAGGCTGGAAGAGACGCGCTTCCGCAAGACGCTCGAACGCGGCCTTTCGCTTCTCTCCGACGCGACGAACACGCTCGGCAAGGGCGACATGCTGGATGGCGAGACGGCCTTCAAGCTCTACGACACCTACGGCTTCCCGCTCGACCTGACGCAGGATGCGTTGCGCGCCCGCGAGATCGGCGTCGACCTGGCCGGCTTCACCGATGCCATGGAGCGCCAGAAGGCGGAGGCCCGTTCGCACTGGGCAGGCTCCGGCGACAAGGCGACCGAAACCATCTGGTTCGAGCTCAAGGAGAAGTTCGGCGCAACCGAATTCCTGGGCTATGACACGGAAACGGCCGAAGGCGTCGTGCAGGCGATCGTGCGCGAGGGCAAGGCGGTCGACAGCGCTTCGGCCGGCGATCAGGTGCAGATCGTCGTCAACCAGACGCCGTTCTACGGCGAATCCGGCGGTCAGATGGGCGATACCGGCGTGATCGCCACCGACGATGCGAAGCTCAACGTCACGGACACGCAGAAAAAGGGCGAGGGCCTGTTCGTCCATACCGCGAAGGTCGCCGAGGGTACGCTGAAGGTCGGCGACGCCGTGGCGCTGACGGTCGATCACGAGCGCCGCTCGCGCCTGCGGTCGAACCATTCCGCCACCCATCTCCTGCATGAGGCGCTGCGCGAGGTTCTCGGCACGCATGTCGCGCAGAAGGGATCGCTGGTCGCGCCCGAGCGCCTACGCTTCGACGTCTCGCATCCGAAGCCGATGACGGCGGAGGAGCTGCAGAAGGTCGAGGATATGGCGAATGCCATCGTCCTGCAGAACGCGCCGGTCAACACGCGCCTGATGAGCGTCGACGATGCGATTGCGGAAGGCGCGATGGCTCTGTTCGGCGAGAAATACGGCGACGAGGTCCGTGTGGTCTCCATGGGCAGGGCGATCGAAGGGCCGAAGGCCGGCAAGCCCTATTCGGTCGAACTCTGCGGCGGCACGCATGTGAACGCCACGGGCGATATCGGCCTGGTCCGCATCCTCGGAGAAAGCGCCGTCGGCGCCGGCGTCCGCCGCGTCGAAGCGGTGACGGGCGAAGCGGCGCGCGCCTATCTCGCTGAGCAGGACGAGCGTGTGAAGACGCTTGCCGGCGCACTGAAGGTGCAGCCAGGCGAGGTGGTGTCGCGCGTCGAGGCACTGATCGACGAGCGTCGCAAGCTCGAGAGAGAGCTGGCGGATGCCAAGCGGCGGCTTGCCATGGGCGGCGGTGAGCGCGGCCCGGCCGGAGATGTCCGTGAAGTTGCCGGCGTCAAGTTCATGGGCAAGGCGCTGACCGGCATCGACGCCAAGGACCTGAAGGGACTTGCCGACGAAGGCAAGGCAAGCCTCGGCTCAGGCGTGGTGACCCTGATCGGCGTTTCGGAAGATGGCAAGGCGAGCGCGGTCGTCGCCGTGACGCCGGATCTGACCGGCCGGTTCAGCGCCGTGGATCTGGTGCGCGTCGCCTCCGTGGCGCTGGGCGGCAAGGGCGGCGGCGGCCGGCCGGACATGGCCCAGGCCGGCGGTCCCGATGGCGCGAAAGCCGACGAGGCGCTGGAGGCGGTGGCGGTCGCGCTCGGTGCCTGACGATTGATCGGAGGAGCGGGCGTGCAGCCCGCTTCTCGGTTTTCGAGGAAGACGAATGGGCATGAATGCCAGGTTTGAGGATGAGCTGGACGAGGCCGTCGATGGTCTCGTGCCGGCGCTGTTCCGCGATGCGCCCGGTTCCGTCTCGTTCAACAAGCTGCGCAAGCGCCTGCTCCGGCAGGTGCGTCAGGCCTTCGACGATTTCGGGATGCTGAAAGGGCAGAAGCGCTGGCTGGTGGGGCTTTCCGGCGGCAAGGATTCCTATTCGCTGCTCGCCGTGCTGCTCGACCTGCAATGGCGCGGGCTGCTGCCGGTCGAGCTGATCGCCTGCAATCTCGATCAGGGTCAGCCGAATTTCCCGAAACACATCCTGCCCGATTATCTTGCCTCCATAGGCGTGAAGCACCGCATCGAATATCGCGACACCTATTCCATCGTGAAGGAAAAGGTGCCGGAAGGCGCCACCTATTGCTCGCTCTGTTCGAGGCTTCGGCGCGGCAATCTCTATCGCATTGCCCGGGAGGAGGGGTGCGATGCGCTGGTACTCGGCCACCACCGCGAGGATATCCTGGAAACCTTCTTCATGAATTTCTTCCATGGCGGGCGGCTTGCCGGCATGCCGGCGAAGCTGCTGAACGACGAGGGCGATCTGATGGTGCTGCGTCCGCTGGCCTACTGCGCCGAGGACGATCTCGCGAAGTTCGCCGCCGCCATGCAGTTCCCGATCATTCCCTGCGATCTCTGCGGTTCCCAAGACGGCCTGCAGCGAAATGCGATGAAAGAGATGCTGGCCGGGATCGAAGCGCGTATGCCGGGGCGCAAGGATGCCATGCTGCGCGCGCTTGCGCATGTGAATCCATCCCATCTTCTCGATCCGAAACTTTTCGATTTTTCCGGCCTCGAAGCCACCTCCAGAACTTGAGACTTTCCAAGATGACCCTTCCGCTCGACGTGACGAAGTTCGCCGACCTTTTGCGCCTTGCCGCCAAATCCGAAATTCTGCCGCGCTTCCGCAGGCTCGCAGACGGCGACGTCCGTGCAAAGAGCGAGCCGGTCGATCTGGTCACCGAAGCGGATGAGGCTGCGGAACGGTTGATCCGGCGCGAGGTCGAGGCAATGGCGCCGGGCGCGCTCTTCGTCGGCGAGGAATCGGTGGCCGCCGATCCGGCGCTGCTCGGCAAGCTTGCGGATGCGGATTTCGCCGTGGTGGTCGATCCGGTGGACGGCACGTTCAACTTCGCCTCCGGCATTCCTGCCTTCGGCGTCATGGCGTCCGTCGTCTGGAAAGGCGAGGTGGTGGCAGGCATCATCTACGATCCGATGGGCGACGACTGGGTCATGGCGGAAAGGGGCGCCGGCGCCTTCCTCAGACGACCGGACGGCGAAGCGATCCGCCTTTCCGTCGCCCGCTCCGCGCCGCTCGAAGCCATGGTCGGCATGGCTTCGCCGGCATATTTCTTCGGCGACGTGCGCGAGCGCATTCTCGGCAATCTGGCAAAGGTCCGTTTCTTTGCGAACTATCGCTGCTCGGCGCATGAATACCGCACCTTCGCGGGCGGTCATGTGCAGTTCGTGCTCTACAACAAGCTGATGCCCTGGGATCATCTGGCCGGCACGCTGATCGCGGTCGAGGCAGGCGGTTACGCGGCGCGGTTCGACGGCTCGCCGTACCGGCCGAGCCATGTCGATGGCGGGCTTCTGCTCGCGACCGACAGGGAAAGCTGGCAGATGCTTCGCCGGGAGATCATCGGCTAGAGTGCTCTTCCGGAAAACAGGATACGGCAGGTAGACACGGTCGACCGGAAGAACGCGGCGTCGCGCTCAAAGACTGTCCGGCCGATCACCTCCGCGGACGCGTCCCGTTCCGCGGAGGGCAGGATTTCATATCCGCGGATTGTGCGGCTGGAAGAGTTCACCCTTTTCGCCGATCAGCACGAAGATCAGGCCGATGATGGACACGGCGAAGAAGCCGGCGACCAGCGGCAGGGCTGTGCCGTTGAAGGCCTGGCCGATCACGACACCGATGATCGAGCCGCCGACCGTGCTCATGAACCCGAGCACGGAGGAGGCGGTCCCGGCCACATGGCCGAGCGGTTCCATGGCGAGCGAATTGAAATTCGCGCCGATCCAGCCGAACTGGAACATGGCAAGCGAAAAGAAGGCGAGGAACAGCAGGACGGGCATGGGCTGCGGTCCGAAGACCTGCACCAGCAGCCACAGGAAGGTGACGAGGATGAACCCCATGAGCGAGCCGTGCGACAGGCGCCGCATTCCGAAGCGTCCGACAAAGCGGGCGTTCAGGAAGGATGCGGTCGACATGAAGACCGCGACGGCCGCGAAGGCGACTGGAAACCATATGCCGAGCTCATAGATGCCGACATAGATCTGCTGCGCCGAATTGATGAAGCCGAACAGCGCCCCGAAGATGAAGGTGCTGGCGATCGTATAACAGAGCGCAATCCGGTTGGTGAGGACGATCCGGAAGGCGTCGAGGATCGACGACACGGTGAACGGGCGCACATCGGCCGGATCGAGCGTCTCGGGCAGGCGGGCATATGTCCAGAAGCCGATCGCGAGCGACACGATGGCAATGAAGAGGAAGATCAGGTGCCAGTTGCCGGCGAACATGATGAGCTGGCCGGTGCCGGGCGCGATGATCGGCACGATCATGAAGACCATCATGATCAACGACATGACTTCCGCCATGGCGCGTCCGCCATAGACGTCGCGGACGATCGAGACGGTGATGACGCGGGTCGCTGCCGCGCCGGCACCCTGGATGAAGCGGAGCGCGAGCAGGGCGCCGAAGGAGGGGACGACGACGATGCCGATCGAGCAGATAATGTAGATGCCGATGCCGAACAGCATGGGTTTGCGGCGGCCGAAGCGATCCGAGAGCGGCCCGTACAAGAGCTGGGCGATGCCCAGACCGAAGACATAGGAGGAGACGACGTACTGCCGGTGGTTTTCGTTCTCGATGCCGAGCGATGCGCCGATTTCCTGCAGTCCCGGAAGCATGATGTCGATCGCGAGCGCGTTGAGCGCCATCAGCATCGCCATCATTGCGATGAATTCGGCCCGGCCCATTTCACGCAGTCGGGGTGCGGTCGTTTGTGAAGGATTTGTCACAGCGATTTCCTAAACAATGGCAAAGGCGCCGTTGGGAGCGGCGCCTTGAAAATGTCTTCGATTTTGAGCCCGGCCCTTGGTCCGGGATGTTTCAGGCCGCGCCGCGGACGGCGATTCCCTGTTCCTGCAGGTGAGTCTGCAGCTCGCCCGATTGGAACATTTCGCGGACGATATCGCAACCGCCGACGAACTCGCCCTTCACGTAAAGCTGGGGAATGGTCGGCCAGTTGGAATAATCCTTGATGCCCTGGCGGATTTCGGCGTCGGCGAGCACGTTCACGCCCTTGTAGTCGATGCCCAGATAATCGAGAATCTGGACGACCTGGCCCGAGAACCCACACTGCGGGAACTGGGGAGTGCCCTTCATGAAGAGAACCACATCGTTCGTCTTCACTTCGTTGTCGATGAAATCGTGAACTCCGCTCATATCCTATCCTTTCACATGCGGTTTCAAGGACCGCTGCGCTGCGTTATTCCCCTTAGATAGCAACCTGTCTCCCGGAATTCCAGCAGAATAGTCCGACGCCCGCGGTTGTCGCCCGACATCGCAGCGGTTTTCCTCGGAGGCGGATCAGCGGCTGCGCTGCCTGCTGCGGCTTGCAGTCGTCCGCCGGCGGCTAACCTGCTTCCTGGCGGGTTTTGCCGCACGGGTGCGGGTCTTCACGAAGCGTCCCGATGTCGCCGAGCGCGTCTGCCGCTTCTTCCGTTTGGTGGCCGTGCGGCCATGGGACTTCTTCAGAAGTTCCTTCATGGCGGTCTCTACGATGCCGGTGACGAGTTCGTTAATCAGGCTGGGCATGCCGTATCAATCCGAAGGAGCCGATGTCTGCAATGCCAGCGCATGCAGAACGCCGCCCATATTGCCCTTCAGCGCCTCGTAGACCATCTGGTGCTGCTGCACGCGGCTTTTGCCGCGAAACTGTTCCGCCACCACTTCGGCGGCATAGTGATCACCGTCACCGGCAAGATCCCGGATGGTGACCCTGGCGCCGGGAATGCCCGCCTTGATCAGATCTTCGATTTCGCCGGGTCTCATAGCCATGGTGTCTTCCCTTTTCTCCGCCGCGGAATCGAAACCGCGGAACCCTTGTTTTCGACAGAGTGCCTCAAAGCCGCTCTGTGGTCAAAGCGGGATCGCACAGCTTTCGACTGTTTGCTTTCGGTCAGGCCATGAAAGCCGGGAACCAGCTTTCATGCGCATTGGCAAGATCGGTGACCGGCACGTCGACGAGATCGTCGATCACCAGCCTGCCCCCGGAAACGGTTCCGAGCGGGCGGAAAGGCACGCCGGCGCTTTCGGCGCTCGCCTGCACGAAATCGGCAAGGTCGGCGGGAACGGCGATCACGTAGCGGGCCTGGTCTTCCCCGAAGAGCAGGGCATGCGCGGGACCGCGCTGCTCGTTGAGGCTCACATTCATGCCCTTGTTGGAGGCCATGGCCATTTCCGCAAGCGCGACCGCAAGGCCACCCGACGAAATATCGTGGCAGGCGCTTACCTGACCGTTGCGGATGATCGAACGGACGAAATTGCCGTTGCGACGCTCGGCGGCGAGATCGACCGGCGGCGGCGGGCCGTCGATCGTGTCTAGGATGTCGCGCAGATAGATCGAGGAGCCGAGATGGCTGCCGTCCGTGCCGATCATGATCAGCCTGTCGCCTTCTCGTGCCGAGCCGATCTTTGCCATATTCTGCCAATCGGGCAGGAGGCCGACGCCGGCGATCGTCGGGGTCGGCAGGATCGCGACGCCGTTGGTCTCGTTGTAGAGCGAGACGTTGCCGGAGACGATCGGGAAATCGAGGGCCTTGCAGGCCTCGCCGATGCCTTTGATGGCGCCGACGAGCTGGCCCATGATCTCCGGCTTTTCCGGATTGCCGAAATTGAGGTTGTCCGTAGCCGCAAGCGGCTCGGCGCCGGTGGCGACAAGATTGCGCCAGCATTCGGCGACCGCCTGCTTGCCCCCTTCGAACGGATCGGCTTCAACGTAGCGCGGCGTCACGTCGGAAGAGAAGGCGAGCGCCTTGGTCGGATGGCTGTCGACGCGCACGACCCCGGCGTCTCCGCCCGGACGCTGCAGCGAATTGCCCTGGATCAGCGTGTCGTATTGTTCCCACACCCAGCGGCGGCTCGACTGGTTCGGGGAGCCCACCAGCTTCAGCAATGCTTCGTTGTAATCCGCGGGAGCGGCGACCTGAGAGGCGGGCAGCGGAGCGCGGCCGCTCGCCTGCATCCAGGGCCGGTCGTATTCTGGAGCCTGGTCGCCGAGTTCCTTGATCGGCAGGTCGGCGACTTCTTCGCCCTGGTGCAGGACGCGGAAGCGGAGATCGTCGGTCGTCTTGCCGACGATTGCGAAATCGAGGCCCCATTTGACGAAGATCGCCTTGGCTTCCTCTTCCTTTTCCGGCTTCAGCACCATGAGCATCCGCTCCTGGCTTTCCGAAAGCATCATCTCGTAGGCGCTCATGCGGTCCTCGCGCACCGGCACCTTGTCGAGGTCGAGTTCGATGCCGAGATCGCCCTTGGCGCCCATTTCGACGGCAGAGCAGGTGAGGCCGGCGGCACCCATGTCCTGGATCGCGATGACCGCGCCGGTCGCCATCAGTTCGAGGCAGGCTTCGAGCAGGCATTTTTCGGTGAAGGGGTCGCCGACCTGCACGGTGGGACGCTTCTCCTCGATCGACTCGTCGAATTCGGCGGACGCCATGGTGGCGCCGCCGACGCCGTCGCGGCCGGTCTTGGCGCCGAGATAGACGACGGGCAGGCCGACGCCCTCGGCCTTCGAATAGAAGATCGCATCGGTGCGGGCGAGGCCCGCCGCAAAGGCGTTGACGAGAATGTTGCCGTTGTAGCGCGGATCGAATTCCACTTCGCCGCCGACCGTCGGCACGCCGAAGGAATTGCCGTAGCCGCCGACACCCGCGACGACGCCGGAGACGAGGTGCTTGGTCTTCGGATGGTCCGGCGCGCCGAAACGCAGGGCGTTCATCGCAGCGACCGGGCGCGCGCCCATGGTGAAGACGTCGCGCAGGATGCCGCCGACACCTGTCGCAGCACCCTGATAAGGCTCGATATAGGAGGGGTGGTTATGGCTCTCCATCTTGAAGACGACGCAGTCGCCGTCATCGATATCGACGACGCCGGCGTTTTCGCCCGGTCCCTGGATGACGCGCGGTCCTTTCGTCGGCAGCGTGCGCAGCCACTTCTTCGAGGACTTGTAGGAACAATGCTCGTTCCACATGGCTGAGAAGATGCCGAGTTCCGTGAACGTCGGCTCACGGCCGATCAGATCGAGAATCCGCTGATATTCGTCGGGCTTCAGGCCATGCGAGGCGACGAGTTCGGGAGTGATCGCGATGCTGTTCGGAATGGTCATGATCTTCTCTGGATTGAAGGGCCGAGCTTGGCCGCTCTTTAACGCATGTGAGGCAGGGGCGCGACAGGAAAATGCCTGCGCCCTCGACATCTGGCGATTTCCTCACAGGAGGCGTTCAGAATTTGTAGCCCAGCATGACACCGGCATGGCTCAGGCCGTCGTTCGGGCCATCGCAGAGCTCCGCATGGGAGGAGTGCTCGACCTGCGCGGCGATGCGCCAGTTGTCGGTGAGCTTGAAGCCCGCTGCCGCGTATTCGTGAAAGAGCAGGCGGCAGCCGAGTGCCGGACCTGATCCGCCGTCATCATCGAGATCGCCGTCGTGAATTGCTCCGCCGACACCCACTTCGAGAAACAGCCGATCGGTGAGGTCGGCGGTCCACGATAAACCGGCATAGACCTGGCTGGTCTCGCCGGCGGTGCTCAGACTTCCGCCCACATGAATTCGCGGGCGCAGGAGCTTGTCGATGCCTTGCGCTTCGTCATGGCTCCAGGGATCGAAGAAGAGCATGCCCGTCGCAAACACGCCGTCTTCATGATGCCCCTCATCGATCGAGGCAAGCACGCCGAAGCGGGCCTCATCGAATATCGGTTCCTGTGCGGCTGCCGAATTGAATGTCGCGGAGAAGAGCGCTGCGGTCAGTGCGGACGAAAGGAAAACACGACGGCAACGGGATTTCATCAGCATGTGCCCACCTCACCGAATCGCCTGGCGATCATCAATGATTGGTAGGATGGGAAGAGCGCTGCTGTCCATGCCTCGCTTAAGCTGTATCAGGTGGCATATTCAACAGCTGCGGGATGCATCCGCCGGCACGCGCCGGGATCGTCTTTCCTGCCGCGCCGTCAGCAGCCGCTGGCGCCGCCCGCCCAGCGCAGGACGTCGCGCCTGATCCGCTCGCCTTCCGCGCCATTCATCAAAGGACCAAAGGCGTCCAGGCGGGCGGGATTGCCTTCCGCCTGCACCACCAGGACGGGGCGCGATTCAGGACTGTTGCGCGGAACGGCGAGGATGCGCGGACGCCCGGAAAAGGAGTTGAGCTCGGGCGCCAGCCGATAGGGTTTGAAGGCCGCATCCTGCGATTTGAACCAGCATGTGTTGGCGGCGAGCGCCACGCGCTCCATGGTCGGCAGCGCAGCGCGATTCTGCGCCGGCGCTTCGCGTCCCGATTGGCAGGCCGAAAGGATCAGGCCCGCAACGGCAACGGAGAGGACGGCGGGCAGGCGAGGAGTAAACGGCATCAAAGCGTCCTGATCTGGTTTCCGCAGGATTAAGGCAGGGCGGCCGACTTAAGCGGATGCGGCGACCACATCGAGCGCGGAGGCGAAGAGGCCGCGCCCGTCGTTGCCGCCATGGGCTGCCTCGATCAGGTTTTCCGGATGCGGCATCATGCCGAGCACGTTGCCGCTTCTGTTCATGACGCCGGCAATGTCGTTCAGGGAGCCGTTCGGATTGGTGCCCTCGGCATAGCGGAAGACGATCTGGCCGCTGTCTTCCATGGAAGCCAGGGTGTCCGCATCGACGAAATAGTTGCCGTCGTGGTGGGCGACCGGGCAGCGGATGATCTGGCCTTTTTCGTAGGCCCGGGTGAAGTCCGTCTCGGCGTTGACCACTTCGAGCTTCACTTCCTTGCAGACGAATTTCAGCGAGGAATTGCGCATCAGGACGCCCGGCAGCATGCCGGCTTCGACCAGGATCTGAAAGCCGTTGCAGACGCCGAGCACCTTCACGCCCCTGTCGGCCTTCTCCTTGATCGCCTGCATGACCGGCATGCGCGCCGCGATCGCGCCGCAGCGCAGATAGTCGCCGTATGAGAAGCCGCCCGGAATGACGATGAGATCGACGTCATCCGGGATAACGGTCTCGGTCTGCCAGACGGTAACCGGCGCGTTGCCGGAAATCTTGGTGAGCGCGGCGATCATGTCGCGATCGCGGTTGAGCCCGGGAAGCTGAACGACGGCGGATTTCATGGATGCGGTTCAAACCTTGCCTGTGCCTCGGCAAGCTCGCGCAATTCGAGGCGGTTTTCGATACGGTCGAGACGATTTTCAATGTGCCCAACGGTGACGCGCAAATTGTTGACGCCCCCCTGCAGCACGTGAAGTTGTCCTCTCAAGGTCATGTGGTCGGCGCGCAATTCGCTGATCGCAAGATCGACCTTGTCGAAGCGCTGATGAAGCTTCTTCAAGAGCTCATACATCAATTCACTCGTGATCTCGACCATTTCCTACTCCGCAACCGTCAGTCGAGAGCGATAGTATAGTTCTCGATCACCGTGTTTGCCAGAAGCTTCTCGCACATCGCCTTCAGGTCTTCTTCGGCCTTGGCCTTGTCGGCGCTTTCGAGCTCGATGTCGAATACCTTGCCCTGGCGCACATGCCCGACGCCGGAAAAGCCGAGGCTGCCGAGCGCCCCTTCGATGGCCTTGCCCTGAGGATCGAGAACGCCGTTCTTGAGCGTGACCGTCACGCGTGCCTTGATCACTGATCCACCCCTTGGATTACTTGACGAGAACTGGTCCGGTGCCCCGGATCGGCTCGTTCTCATTGATGATGCCGAGACGGCGCGCCACTTCCGAATAGGCTTCCAGAAGGCCGCCCATATCACGCCGGAACCGGTCCTTGTCCATCTTTTCCCGGGTTTCGATGTCCCAGAGGCGGCAGCTGTCCGGAGAAATCTCGTCGGCGAGGATGATGCGCATCATGTCGCCTTCGAACAGACGGCCGCATTCGATCTTGAAATCGACGAGCTGGATGCCGACGCCGAGGAAGAGGCCGGACAGGAAGTCGTTGACGCGGATGGCGAGCGCCATGATGTCGTCGAGCTCGGCCGGGTTCGCCCAGCCGAAGGCGGTGATGTGCTCCTCGGAGACCATCGGATCGGCAAGCGCGTCGGACTTGTAGTAGAACTCGATGATCGAGCGCGGCAGGACCATGCCCTCTTCGATGCCGAGGCGGGTCGAGAGCGAACCGGCGGCGACATTGCGCACGACGATCTCCAGCGGAATCATCTCCACTTCCTTGATCAGCTGCTCGCGCATGTTCAGCCGGCGGATGAAATGCGTCGGAATGCCGATCTTGTTGAGATGGGTGAAGAGGTATTCGGAGATGCGGTTGTTGAGAACGCCCTTGCCGTCGATGACGTCATGTTTCTTCTTGTTGAAGGCGGTGGCGTCGTCCTTGAAGAACTGGATCAGCGTGCCTGGCTCCGGGCCCTCATACAGGATCTTGGCCTTGCCTTCGTAGATACGGCGGCGACGGTTCATGATTTCTTGTCTCGTTTGTTGGCGCCCCTTGCAGGCGCAATGGATGATGTTCGAGCGGTCCCTTATCGGAAAAGAACGGGTTTCACAATGCAGGCCTCCAAAACCTTGACCCAGCGAGAACTCCTGACGAAAGCGAACAGGAATCATTCGACATCAGATTACACGGATTCTTGAAGTTTTTGCTCCGGCAACGGCGGTGTCCTGTCGGAAGGGACAGTAATGAACAAGAAAAGCAGGGGACCATGATATTCCGCTCTTTGTGACCGGGTGGAGCCCGCAGAGACAAATCCGCCACGGTCGGCCCTTCAATCCAGGCACGGTTCCCGCGCAGCAGGCCGACGATGCGTCGGACCGCGCATTGCCAATTGCCGCCAGCCATGCCGAATATCTGGTGATTTCCAGTCTCACCGGCAAGGTTTCCCGCGACATAGCCACCAAATTGCGTCATGATTTCGGCGTGGCCGGCGCCGCCGTTTTCGATCGCGGACCGCCGGCCGGAATCCGGGGTGGGCGATCCGCGTCCCAGGGATCTTGGCATCCATCAATTCCGTGAGAGATTTCGCTTCTGCAAGCGCCGCAATCGGCGGCATGCCGATTGCGCTTCGCTTATCTTTTGATTAAGGGGTCCAGGCAAAGTCACTTTTGGGAGACCCGAGATGAGCGGCATCAACGATCGCGAAAAAGCCTTCGAAAACAAGTTCGCCCTGGACCAGGAGTTGAAGTTCAAGGCGCTCGCCCGCCGCAACAAGCTTGTCGGCCTCTGGGCGGCCGGTCTGCTCGGCAAGGCGGATGTCGAAGCCTATGCGAAGGAGGTCGTCGTCGCCGATTTCGAAGAGGCCGGCGAGGAGGATGTCTTCCGCAAGCTCCGCAAGGATTTCGATGCCGCCGGCGTTTCGGTCTCCGATCAGGATATCCGCACCAGGATGGTCGAACTGCTGGCCGAGGCGGTCACCCAGATCGAGAACCAGTAAGCGGCATCCCTGCTTTTCATGACGGGCCGCGTCCGGCAGGGCGCGGCTTTTCCTTTGGGCCGCGGGAATGTGCTGGCCGCGGCTCGGAGCCTTCCCCGGCCTGGAGCCGCCCAATTCTGGCAAGACGCCAGCGGCCCGAACGGATGAAGTCCGGGAGGCTGGACCGGGGCATCGGTCTTGCGAGCGCATAGCCCTGCAGCACGTCGCAGCCGAGATCGCGCAGGATGCGGATTTGCTCCGCGGTTTCGACGCCTTCGGCAATGACCCGGATATTCAGGGACCTGCCGATCTCGATGATGGTTCCGACCAGTTTTCGCTGCTTCTGGGATTGGCTGACGAGACGGACGAGTTCCCGGTCTATCTTGAGTGCTCGAGGATTGAGCCGCAGCAGGCTGATGATCGAGGCATGGCCGGTGCCGAAATCGTCGATCTCGATGTCGATGCCGAGCCTCCTGATCCGCGCCAGGGTCTTCATCACCTCCTCGTCGCAGTCGTCGAAGAAGATCGATTCCAGAAGCTCGAAGGCGATCGTACCCGGCTCGATCCCCAGCTTCCTGAGCTTCCGCGGCAGCGACGCATCGCGCAGCCGCCGGTAGGAGACGTTGACCGAGAGTTTCGGGATCGAGAGGCCTTGCCGCCGCCATTCGCGGAAATCCGCGAGCGCCTTGTCGAGGATCATGCCGTCGATTGCCGGGACGACGTCCAGTTCCTCCGCGGTTTCCAGGAATTTCACGGGTGAGAGCAGGCCGTGTTCGGGGTGTACCCAGCGGGCCAGCGTTTCGACGCCGACGATCTCAAGCGTCCGGGCGTCGAACTGAAGCTGATAGAAGGGAACGAATTCGTTGCGCTCCAGGCCGAGCAATATCTCGTCCGACATGCGCCTGGTGCTGATGATCTCCTTCTGGGTGTCGGCCGAGAAGAATTCGTGCCGGTTGCGGCCGTTGTTCTTGGCGCGGTAGAGCGCGATATCGGCATTCAGGAGGAGCTGGCGCGCATCGGCATCCGCCGCCGCCTCGCAGGCGATGCCGATGCTGGCGCCGAAACGGCAGTCGTGCCCTTCGTAGGAGACCGGCTTTCGCAACTCCCTGATGATCCGCTCGGCGAGATTGGAGAGTTTGCGCGGCGACCCCTGGAATTTCGAAAGGATCACGAATTCGTCGCCGCCGACCCGGGCTACGAAATCACCCTTGCGGATGGTCCCCTTGAGGATCTTGGCCACGTGCTTGAGCATCATGTCGCCGGCGCTGTGACCGAGCGTATCGTTGATCTGCTTGAAGCGGTCGAGGTCCACGTGGAGGATGGCGATGCCCTGTCCGTCGCGGACGCATTCGGCCGCAACACGGTCCAGCATCTCGTCGAGGTAACGCCGGTTCGGCAGATCGGTGAGATGGTCGTGCATCGCATTGTGTTCGATGCGGCTGCGGGCGGCTTCGAGCTCGCGGTTGCGCGCCTCCGCAAGGGTCTTGGCCCGTTCGAGCTCGCGATGCAGCATCACGTCGGCCGTGACGTCCCAGTTTGCGCCGACCATCTTCCGATGGCCGTTGCCGTCCGTGAAGGACATGGTGCGCGTGCGCACGATTCGCTCCGAACCGTCCCGCAGGATGACACGATATTCGTCGGAGAAACGTTCGCCATCGCGGATATGCGCCTGGACGTTGGCCTGGACGCGCGCCGCGTCGTCGGGGTGCAGGAAGTTTTCCCACAGGCCGCCGATGACGACTTCCTCGCTTTTCTGCAGGCCGTAGATGCGGAACATCCGCTCGTCCCAGTCCACTTCGCCGGTGTCGAAGTCGGATTCGTAGACGCCGATCCCGGAGATCTCGAGCGCCATGTCGAGCCGCCGCGACATCTTCGCCATGGCTTCTTCCGCCGCCTTGCGGGCGCTGATGTCCGTATCGGTACCGACGACGCGCGTGGCTTTGCCGTTGCCGTCCCATTCGATGCAGGCGCCACGGCATTCGATCCAGATCCAGTGGCCGTGTTTGTGGCGCTCGCGGTACTCGAAGACCGCATAGGCCGGATCGCCGGCATTCTGGCGCTCCATCGCATGGACGACCCGGTCCCGGTCGTCGGGATGGACGAGGTCCAGCCATTCCTGCGTGCTGGAAGCGAGCGGATCCTCCGGCGACATTCCACGGATCTGACGCCATACCGGCGAATAGTATTTCTGGCCGGTCGCGTAATTATGGTCCCAGACGCCCGAGGCGGAGCTGACCAGCGCATTGTTCCAGCGGCTCTCGCGCTCGGCAAGCTCCTCGATTTGTCTCTTCTGCGCGGTGATGTCGGCAAAGTGCAGACAGAAAAGGAGCTGGCCTTCCATGCCATGGCCGAGCGGCACGATGGAAACGAGCGCCCATCGCGGGAATCCGCCGGGATCGACGAGACGCAGTTCCAGCCGTTCCGTCAGGGAGCCGGCATTCAGGGCGTCGAGCCTTTCATCGAACGCCGCGATGTCGTCGGGATGAAGCAGGCCGGGAAACAGGGAGGGGAGACGATCGGTCCAATCGCGCCGAAAGGTCTCGTTGGCGAGCAGCAGGGTGCCGGCGTGATCGATTGCCGCCAGAGGCAGGGGAACCGCCTCGAAAACCGCCTCCAGCACGCTGATCATGCCCCCGGTTACGGGCTCTGACGGGCGTGAGAGGACATTGGACGGCATCGGCACGACTAAGCTCACCGCAAAACGAGTGCGGACATTAGCAGGTGCCCATTAAGCTCGGCTTAAAATTGCAGTTCAAATTGCGGCACCCCGAAAATACGGGGAAAGCCGTTTTCATGCGTCTTCAGGGTTTCAGCCGACTCAGGAACCGGGCGAAGACCATCGTGCCTTCCGGCCAGGGGCCATGGCCGGATTCGGCGTTGATGTGCCCCGCTTCTCCCGCATCGACGAGCAGCGAGCCCCAGGCGGCCGTGATGTCGTCGGCATGCTCGAAGGAGCCGAAAGGGTCGTTGCGGCTGGCGACGGTCAGCGAGGGAAAGGGCAGGGGATCGCGCGGGTAGGGGCCGAAGGTCATCAGGTGTTTCGGCCGGATTTTGGGGTTGTCCAGTTCCGGCGGAGCCACGAAGAAAGCGCCGGCGACCCGTTTCCTGAACAGCGGAATGGCATGGATCGCGGAAGGGATGCCGAGGGAATGGGCGATCAGCACCACCGGGCGGATGGAGGCATTCACTTCCTCGGCGACCCGCGCCACCCAATCCTCCCGGACAGGTTTCGACCACTCCGCCTGCTCCACGCGGCGGGCGGTGGCAAGCTTCGATTGCCACCGTGTCTGCCAGTGGTTCGGTCCGGAATTGGTGTAGCCGGGGATGATCAGGATATCGGCTTCGGAAGCTTTCATGCCGCCTATCTGTGTTCGCTGGCCTGTAACATCAAGCTTCACCGAAGACGCGCTTGAAGATCGTGTCGACATGCTTGGTGTGATAGCCGAGGTCGAATTTTTCGCGGATATCCTCCTCGGAAAGCGCCGCGCGGACCTCCTGGTCGCCGAGCAGTTCTTCCAGGAAATCCTTGCCCTCTTCCCAGACTTTCATGGCGTTGCGCTGCACGAGGCGATAGGCGTCCTCGCGCGAGACGCCGGCTTGCGTAAGGGCAAGCAGCACGCGCTGCGAATGAACAAGTCCACGGAACTTGTTCATATTCTTCATCATGTTTTCAGGATAGACGAGCAGTTTGTCGATGACGCTCGTCAGGCGCGCCAGCGCGAAATCGAGCGTCACGGTCGCGTCCGGACCGATCATGCGTTCGACGGAGGAATGGGAAATGTCCCGCTCATGCCAGAGAGCGACGTTTTCCATCGCCGGCATCGCATAGGAGCGAACCATACGGGCAAGGCCCGTCAGGTTTTCGGTCAGCACCGGGTTGCGCTTGTGCGGCATGGCCGACGAGCCCTTCTGGCCCGGCGAGAAATATTCTTCGGCCTCCAGAACCTCGGTGCGCTGCAGGTGGCGGATCTCGATCGCCAGCCGCTCGATCGACGAGGCGATGACGCCGAGGATCGCGAAGAACATGGCGTGCCGGTCGCGCGGGATGACCTGCGTCGAGACCGGTTCCGGCTTCAGCCCCATGGCGGCGGCGACATGTTCCTCGACGCGCGGATCGATATTGGCGAAGGTCCCGACCGCGCCGGAAATC
This sequence comes from Xaviernesmea oryzae, assembly GCF_900177415.1. GTDB lineage: Bacteria > Pseudomonadota > Alphaproteobacteria > Rhizobiales > Rhizobiaceae > Neorhizobium > Neorhizobium oryzae_A. Next base: position 327,425 of record NZ_FXAF01000011.1, read on the forward strand.
GCGCAGGTCGCGATTTCTTCCCGGGCTTCGAGCAGGCGTGTCTTGTTGCGGTCGAATTCCGCATAGGCCTGGGCGAGCTTCACGCCGAAGGTGGTCGGTTCCGCATGGATGCCGTGGCTGCGGCCGATCGTGACCGTATCCTTGTGCTCGAAGGCACGGCGCTTCAAGGCCTCGAGCAGCTTGTCTATGTCGGCAAGCAGAAGGTCCGTGGCGCGCACGAGCTGCACGTTGAAACACGTGTCGAGCACGTCGGACGAGGTCATGCCCTGGTGAACGAACCGGCTGTCGGGGCCGACGAATTCTGCAAGGTGGGTCAAAAAGGCGATGACGTCGTGCTTGGTGACGGCCTCGATCTCGTCGATGCGCGCGACGTTGAACTCGGCCTTGCCGCCCTTTTCCCAGATGGTTTCCGCCGCCGACTTGGGGATCACGCCGATTGCCGCAAGCGCATCGCAGGCATGCGCCTCGATCTCGAACCAGATGCGGAACTTGGTCTCGGGCGACCAGATGGCGACCATTTCGGGCCGGGAATAGCGGGGGATCATTGGCTTTCGGCTTTCTCAAAGAGTGTCGGGGCCGCTGTAGCAAGAAGCGGCACCAAGCTCAAGTTTTGGAATGGCGAAAGGCGATCAGGGTGCGGTCTTGATCGGGATGGCGATCCAGCGGCCGTCCTGTCCCTCGAACCCGGCGCTCAGGACCATGACGAGCGCGACCTCGACCGTCGCACCTCCCATGGCCGTGCCGCTGACGATGCCGCCGAGCCGGTAACCCGCGACGCAGCCTCGCGAGGACGGGATGCGCTGATCTTCATGGACCACGTCATCGGCGGGCTTTCCGTCCCGCTCGGTGAAGCGCAGGCGGAAGGAAACCATCTTCTCGACCATGCCTTCGCAGCGCGGATCGAGCGCCTGCGGAACCTCCTCGAGCACCAGCGTATCGGGTTCGCCGACCGGCGGCAGGACGGGCACGCTGCGGTAACGCAGCTTGTGCGGATCGCTGTCCACTTCGGTGACCGGATTGAAGGCCACGAATTCGCCCGGATGATTGGCAAGCTCCCGGGTTTCGATCACCGTTTCCGCGTCGTTCTGGACCTGCCAGCGCGCCTTGGCGATCGTCGCACCGTCTTCTTCGAGCCGGACCCGGAACGGTGTTCCGGGCAGGTAGGTATCCTTGGCAAGGTCGAGCGCGTAGATATTGGCGTAGGGGAAACCGGAGCCGTCCTGGATGCCGTATTCCTCGTAGGCGAAGACCTGCCCGTCGGCGGAAAATCCGATCGGACGGATGCTGGCGATATCGGCTCCGGACGCAGAACCGGCAAAGAGCATCGCCGCACATGCCGGAACCGAAGATCGCAAGCTCGACATCATCTGCGCCCGTCCTTGGCGGCGGTTTTGAGCCGTGCGATTTCCGCCGGGGCTCTCAGTGCCGCGATATTGTTCCGATAGGCCGCGATTCCTTCGCCCTTGTAAACCGCAGAGCCGGCGACGAAGACATTCGCGCCCGCCGCGGCGGCTGCGCCGATCGTCTCCGCCGTGATGCCGCCGTCCACCTCGAGCTCGATCGGCCGGGCGCCGATCATCGCCTTGGCGGCGCGGATCTTCTCCAGCATCGCCGGAATGAATTTCTGTCCGCCGAAGCCCGGATTGACACTCATGATCAGGATGAGATCCACGTCGTCCAGGACATTCTCGATCGCCGAAAGCGGTGTCGCAGGATTGAGCGTGACGCCGACCTTCTTGCCGAGCGACCGGATCGTCTGCAGCGAGCGGTGCAGATGGGGGCCCGCCTCGACATGCACGGTAATGCTGTCGCAGCCCGCTTTCGCGAAGGCTTCGAGATAAGGATCGGCAGGCGAGATCATCAGGTGGCAGTCAAAGAAGGCCGTCGTATGGGGACGGAGCGACTTGATGACATCGGGTCCGAAGGAGATGTTGGGCACGAAATGACCGTCCATGACGTCGAGATGCACCCAGTCCGCACCCGCTTCCACGGCATCGCGCACTTCCTGGCCGAGCTTCGAGAAGTCGGCGGCAAGAATGGACGGGGCGATGCGGATGGGCAGGGTCATGGCTCGAAAAGTCTCCGGTTTGATCCGCGTCTCTAGCATTCCCGCTTTGCGGGAACAATCGTCACTCGGTCGCCGGGTGGGACAGGGAAAAAGCCGATCCGCGCCATTCGAGCAGGCGGAACGGGTTTTCCCTCAATTCGTGGTGCTCGTCGAAAGCGATCGAGCCGATGGCGGTGTTGAAGGAACCGCTGCCGATGGCTTCAGCCACAGGCCGGCGGCCGGAGGCCAGGATCGCCTGATGCGCGAGTTCGGCGGCGGCATGGGCCTGCAGCATGTATCCGTCGGGGTCGATATTCTTCGCACGCAGCGCCGCGACCGCCGCCGCGGCCGCGGGCAGGGCCGCATAGTCCGGAAGTGCGACGGCGAGTACGCCGTCGCGCAGCGGCACGGGACGGTTGGCCGCCCGCATCGCATCGCCGCCGATGAGCGTCAGGGGAATGCTTTCCGAAGCCGCGTCGCGGGCGATGATCGCCATGTCGTTGCGGTCGCCGCCGACGAAGACATGCGTCGCACCCGCCTTCGCAAGCCGGCGCACCAGCGCCACCTGCTGCTCCTGGCCGGGCCGGAACGTGTCGGTGAAAACAGGGGTGATGCCCGCCGGCTCCAGATGCTGGCGGATGGCGTTCGCAAGTTCGCGGCCGTAGATCGTGCCGTCCTCGACAAGCGCGATCGGCTCCGCCTTCCAGGCGCTCAGGATGGCTTCGGAGAGCTTTTCCGCCTCGTCGCCATCCACGGGCGCCATGCGGTAGAAGGGCCAGCCGTTGCGCAGCGCATCCTCCATCAGGATCCTGGAGCGGACGGAAATGCTGACGGCCGGAATCTGCGCGGCCTTCAGTTGCGGCAGCGCCGTGGACAAGGTCTCGACGCAGAGGAAGCCGATCGCAACGACTGCCTTTGCATCCATGAGATTCCTGGCGACGGCGGCGCCACCGCTTTCTTCGCAGTTCTCATCGATCTCGACGATCGTATCGCCGGCCGCCTCCGCTGCCGCGCGCGCGCCCTGGAAGACCTGGGCGCCGAGGGATGCGTAAGGGCCGGAACGGGGCGCCACGACGCCGATCACCGCCGCCGATGCCGTTCCGCACGCGAGAAACGAAGCCAGCAAACCGGCGATGATGAAACGTCGTGCTGTCATGCTTTTCCTGAAAGTCTTGGCTCAGGCCACATTTAGCCCTCCTGCCGCGAGCGTCAAAGAGAATCGGCCATGGGATGTAAAAAGCCGCAACCGACGTGGACATCAAGCCTCTTTGCCACCATATCTCCAATAGGAATATGGGGCTGACATGGTCCCGCATGCCCGTGACGCCCCTTGACGAGATGCCTTTGCCGGACCATCCCTTTCTCGATCCCGCCCTCTACCGCGACGGCATGGCGCGCTATGCCGGCCATGTCCAGGTGGTGACGACGGAATTCGAAGGGGTTAGGCGCGGCGTCACGGTGACGGCGGCCTGCTCCGTCTCGGACAATCCGCCGACCCTGCTGGCCTGCCTGAACAGCAGCAATGCAAATAACGCGATCTTCGGAAAAAGCGGCATCTTCGCGCTGAACTCGCTCGCGGCGCATCATGAAGCCCTGGCGACCGCCTTTGCGGGCCTGAGCGGAGTGCCGGCCGAAGAGCGTTTTACGCTCGGCACCTGGACGACGCTTGCAACCGGCGCGCCGGTGCTGGCCGACGCGGTCGTGAGTTTCGATTGCAGACTGACCGACATCAAGCAGGTCTCGACGCATTTCGTGATGTTCGGCGAGGTAAAGGCGATACATTTCGGTGAGGCACGCCCCTCGCTCATCTATCTGGACCGCGGTTTTCGCACACTGTAGAACGCCGTTTGAAGAAGGTGTCATATGCCGGACGAAAGAAACACAATCCCGCTGCCCGGATCGATCGACGAGACGATCGCGCTTCTGGGGGATAAGGATTATCTTGCCGGCCGATCGCTGGCGACGGTGATCTTTCTGGCGCTGAAGATGAAGCGGCCTCTCTTCCTGGAAGGCGAGGCGGGGGTCGGCAAGACGGAGATCGCCAAGACCCTTGCCAGGGCGCTCGGCAGGCCTTTGATCCGCCTGCAATGCTACGAAGGCCTCGATATTTCCTCTGCCGTCTACGAATGGAACTATCCGGCACAGATGCTCGACATCCGGCTTGCCGAAGCGACGGGTGTCAAGGACCGCAAGGCGCTGGAAGCCGACCTTTTTTCCGAGCGGCATCTGATCCGCCGCCCGGTGCTGCAGGCGCTGGGGGAGAAGGGCGGCCCGGCACCGGTCTTTCTGATCGACGAACTCGACCGCACCGACGAGGCTTTCGAGGCCTTCCTTCTGGAAGTGTTGTCGGATTTCCAGGTGACGATCCCCGAACTCGGCACGATCAAGGCGGCCGAGCCGCCCATCGTCGTCATCACCACGAACCGCACCCGCGAGATCCACGACGCTCTGAAGCGTCGCTGCCTCTACCATTGGGTCGACTATCCGGATGCGGCGCAGGAATTGGAGATCATCCGCCGCAAGGTACCGCAATGCGCCGAGACGCTGTCGCGGCAGGTCGTGGCCTATGTCCAAAGGCTCAGGACGCTCGACCTCTTCAAGAATCCCGGCGTGGCGGAGACGATCGACTGGGCGACGGCCCTCACGGAACTCGACCGGATCGCGCTCGATCCGGAAACGATCGCAGACACGCTCGGCACGCTTCTGAAATACCAGGACGATGTCGCCCGCATCAAAGGCGGCGAGGGCGAACGGGTGCTGAACGAAGTCAGGGCGGAACTGCTGGCTGCTGGGTGAGACGATGGCTGCAGGGTTTGACGAGGATGGAGCGATGGTTTCGGCCGGTGACGGGCGGCTTGCGGATAATCTCGTCTATTTTTCCCGCGTGCTCCGGCGCGCCGGCTTGAAGACCGGGCCGGCCACCGCAGCGGATGCGATCGCCGCCGTCGATGCGATCGGCATCGGTTCCCGCGAGGAATTCTACGCAGCGCTCTCGGCCGTCTTCGTCAAGCGCCACGAGGATCAGCCGGTCTTCGATGAGGCCTTCAAGCTGTTCTGGCGTTCGCGCGACCTCGTCGGCAAGATGATCGCGATGATGTCGCCCAAGGCTGCCGACAATCGCGAACGGGAAAGGCAGAGGGCCGGCGCCACCCGCGTCAGCGATGCGCTCACCGCCGACCGGCCCGAAAATCCCGGGCGCAAACCGCCCGAGATTGAAGTGGATTCGCGCTTCACGACGTCCGCCAGCGAGGTGTTGAAGCGCATGGACTTCGCCCAGATGACGGTGGCGGAACTGGCTCAGGCGAGACGCGAGCTCCGGAAGCTGGCGCTGCCGCTCGATCAGGTGACGACCCGCCGGTTCCGGCCATCGGGTCGTCCGCCGAGGATCGATCCGCGGGCAACCATGCGGCAAGCCATGCGAAGCGGCGGCGATCTCATCCTGCCGCGTTTCCGGCAGCGCAAGATGGCGCCGCCGCCGCTGGTCGTGCTCGCGGATATTTCCGGCTCCATGAGCCAGTACACGCGCATCTTCCTGCATTTCCTCCACGCGCTGACGGAAAAACGGACGCGGGTGCATACCTTCCTGTTCGGCACGCGGCTCACCAACGTGACCCGGCAGATGCGCCGGCGCGATCCGGACGAGGCGCTGACCGGCTGCACGGACGCCGTGCGCGACTGGTCCGGCGGCACGCGGATCGGCGCTACGCTTGCCGAGTTCAACCGGCTCTGGTCGCGCCGCGTGCTGGGGCAGGGCGCCGTGGTGCTGCTGATCACCGACGGGCTGGAACGCGAAGACGTCGAGGAACTGGAAAAGGAAATGGACCGGCTGCACCGCTCCTGCCGACGGCTGATCTGGCTGAACCCGCTGCTGAGATTCGACGGCTTCGAGGCGAGAGCCCGCGGCGTGCGCGCCATGCTGCCGCATGTGGACGAATTTCGCGCCGTCCACAATCTGCAGTCGCTTGCCGATCTTGCGATTGCATTGTCGGATGATCATACAAAAGCTGCGGACCCGTGGCGCTATCTGGATATGAGGAGGGTTGCATGACTGTTTCCGGAATATTGGATCCGTTGACCACCGCGCAGAGCTGGAAGGAAGCCGGTCGCGAGGTGGCGATCGCCACCGTGATCGACACTTGGGGCTCGGCGCCGCGGCCGGCCGGCAGCCATCTCGTCATCGACGGCGAAGGTAATTTCGAGGGATCGGTCTCCGGCGGCTGCGTCGAAGGTGCGGTCATCACCGAAGCCCTCGACGTGATCGCTTCCGGCGCGCCGAAGATGCTGGAATTCGGCGTTGCCGACGAAACGGCCTGGCGCGTCGGCCTGTCCTGTGGCGGCCGCATCCGCGTCTATGTGGAAAGGCTCGGCTGATGCAGCTCAAAGCACTGGTGAAATTGAACGCCGCCCGGCGCGACCGCAAGGCCGCTGTCGTCGTGACGGATCTTTCCGATGACAAGGTGCAGGTCATCCTCGAAGGCGATGCGGTGCCCGGTCCGCTCGGTGAGGAGGCCGTAAAGGCTTTCCGCAGCGGCAAGGCCGGCACGGTCGATGTGGAAGGGCAACCGCTCTTTCTCAACGTGCACCTGCCGCCGCCGCGCATCGTGGTGATCGGTGCGGTGCATATCAGCCAGGCACTGGCACAGCTGGCGCCGGTCGCGGGTTACGACCTGACGATCATCGATCCGCGTACGGCCTTTGCGACCGAGGAACGCTTCGAAGGCGTCGAACTCATCGCTGATTGGCCGGAGGACGTGCTGAAGGATCGTCCGCTCGATGCCTATACCGCGCTTGCGGCCGTGACCCATGATCCGAAGATCGACGATTTTCCGCTGTCGGAGGCGCTCAGGGCGGGCTGCTTCTATGTCGGCGCGCTCGGCAGCCGCAAGACCCATGCAAAACGCATCGAGCGTCTTAAAGAGCTGGGCCGCACCGACAACGAGATCGGCCGCATCGCCGCTCCGATCGGGCTTGATATCGGCGCCGCAAGCCCCGCGGAGATCGCGCTCGCGACGCTAGCCCAGATCGTCCAGGCGTTCCGCCGGCGCGACCTCGTCACTGCCGGGTGACCGCGATGCGATACGGAACATTTGAGCTCGGCGAAGCGGAGGGCACGGTACTGGCCCACAGCATCCGCTTGCCGTCCGGCCGGGTGCCGAAAGGGCAGGTGCTGTCGCAAGACGATATCGCCCGGCTGTCGGAGGAAGGCGTCGTCTCGGTGGTGGCTGTCCGGCTCGACCCGGGCGACATGCTGGAGGACGAAGCGGCAGCGACGATCGCCGGTGCGATCGCGCCCGACAACCTGCGCTTCTCCGAGGCGACGACTGGCCGGGTCAACATCTATGCCAGGGTCGACGGTCTTTTTGTTGCCGACAGGGCGGTGGTGGACGCGCTGAACCGCATCGATCCGGCGATCACGCTTGCCTGTCTCGCGGATCATGTCGCGGTGCGCGCGGGTGACATGGTGGCGACCGTCAAGATCATTCCGCTGGCGGTCGGCGGCGACAAGGTCGCGCAAGCCGTCTCGCTTCTGTCGGAAGCGGTTGCTTTCGAGGTGAAAACCTTCCGTCCCCGTGCGGTGACGCTGGTCGCGACCGAGCTTCCGTCGCTGAAAGCCTCGGTCATGGACCGCACGGCCCGGCTGCTGGAGCAACGGCTCGCGCCATCCGGTAGCCGGCTCATAAAAGAAATCCGAATCCCGCATTCCGCCGATCGTCTGACCGAGGTTCTGCGAGAGCTTAAGTCTCGGGAAATTGATGAGCCGGCTATGGTTATCGTCTTCGGCGCTTCTGCGGTGGCCGATGCGGACGATGTGATTCCGGCCGCCATCAGGCGTGCGGGCGGTGAGGTGGAGCAGGTCGGCATGCCGGTCGATCCTGGCAATCTGCTGGTGCTCGGCCGGATTGGCGAGGTCCCCGTACTCGGCGCGCCGGGGTGCGCCAGGTCACCGAAGGAAAACGGGTTCGATTGGGTGCTGAACCGGCTGATGGCGGGCGAGACGCCGACCTCCTTCGATATCACCGGCATGGGCGTGGGAGGGCTGCTGATGGAAATTCCGACCCGGCCGCGACCGCGCGATGCGACGGCGGAGAAGAAGGTGACATTGTCGGTCGGAGCGTTGCTGCTTGCGGCCGGCCAGGCGCGGCGCATGGGCAAGGAGGGACCGCACAAGCTGCTTGCCGAGTTCGGCGGCGTGCCGCTCGTGCGACGCAGCGCCGAGGTCCTGTCGGCCTCGCAGGCATCGCCTGTCGTCGCCGTCACCGGACATCGCCGCGAGGAGATCGAAGCGGCTCTCGCCGGTCTCGATATCCCTCTGCATTTCAATTCCGGCTACGCCTCGGGCATGGCGGGTTCGCTGGTGACCGGCTTTTCGGCGCCGGAACTGGCCGAAAAGGATGGTATCCTCGTCATGCTGGCGGATATGCCGGGTGTCACGACGGATCATGTGAACATGCTGATCGGCGCTTTCCGCGAGGCGGGCGGCGGTGTGGTGGTCCGCTCGGTATCGGAAGGCAAGCGCGGCAATCCGATCATTCTGCCGCGTGTCGCCTATGATGCCGTGCTTCGACTCGAAGGCGATGTCGGTGCGCGCGCCATCATTGAAAATTCCGGTCTGTCGGTCATCGATGTCGATATCGGCCCGGCGGCCCATCTCGATGTCGATACGCCCGAGGCGGTGACGGCTGCGGGCGGCGTGCTGAGAGGGTAGCTCATGGACAATGCCGGCATCGAGGAGATGTTCGAAGGGCTCGGTCCCGTTTCGATCCGCCGCATGTTCGGCGGCAAGGGCATCTATCATCAGGGCCTGATCGTCGCGATCGATCTGCGCGACGAGATCATGCTGAAGGCGGATGACGTGAGCGCGCCCGAATTCGAAGCGGCCGGAGCTCGTCAATGGACCTACGAGAACAAGAAGGGCACGCCGGTTCCGATGCCCTACTGGTCGGTGCCGGAGGCAGCCTTCGACGATCCGGACGAAATGCGGAAATGGGTGCGGCTTGCCTTCGAAGCGGCAGTAAGGGCGAACTCGAAGTCCTGACTGCAGCACGAATCATCGCTGCAGTGCGAAATCTAGCGGCTTGATCCGGAAACTAAGGGAAGCTTATTATTGCTTCGTAGTGGGGACGTGGGTGTCGAATCTCTCGACCGGGTAGCGTCCGGGAATAAGAACAAAATAATTTCATGAAGATAGCCGCTTCGGTTTGCCGGGGCGGCTTTCGTTTTCACTCATTTCAAAAGATGCGCGAAAGCTTTTGCCGCAAAGGCAGACAGCGGCTGCGGCAGGTCGCTGAGATCGAACCAGCCGATTTCCGACAATTTGTCGGGTTCGGCAAGCGTCGGTTCGCCGGAAAAATCGCGCGTGATGTAGATCAATGAGATCCAGTGCTGCCGGTCGGCCTCGACGATCTCCTCGACCGTGCAGAGATAATCGACCTTGCCGATCCTGAGGCCGCTTTCCTCTTCCGCTTCGCGGCGCGCCGCCTCGGAGGAGGGCTCCATCAGGTCGACCTTGCCGCCGACAATGCTCCAGAACCCGGCTTCCGGCGCCTTCAGGCGGCGGCAGAGCAAAACTCTGCCGTCTTCGCGCAGGATCGCCAGCCCGGCACCGACGCCGGGAAAATCTATGCCGGGTTTTGCAGACATGCGAGCGACCTTGGGATCAGCCCTTGGCGTTGGCGACGATCAGCATGAAGGCGGGAATGTCGTCGCCGAAGCCGACAGGGGTCGGGCCGTCGTCGTGATCGCGGTGGTAACGGGCGCGACGCTCGCGATTGTCGTCATTGGCAGGGTTCGGCCGCGTGTTGCGGTTGCCGCCATTGTTGTGCGGCTTCCTGTCTGCCCTGCGCTCCGGTTTCACGTTTTCCACTCTCGACTCCACGAATGCCTCTTCGGCCTCGATCTGATTATCCTGACTTTTCGTGTCAGCCCTGTGACCCGAATTGCCGCGCCCCGAATCACTGCGCCCCGAATCACCGCGCTTGCCGCGGCCGCGCTCCTTATCACGATCGCGGCCCTTGCGGCCACGCTCGTTGTCGTGGCTTTCCATGGGCGCCGGGAGCGCAGAGAGATCGCCGTTCTGCCATTCGACCTTTTCGCCGATCAGCTTCTCGATCGCATCGAGATACTTCGTATCGGCGCGGGTGACGATGGTGAAGGCGCGGCCCGAACGGCCGGCGCGGCCCGTGCGGCCGATGCGGTGGACATAGTCTTCCGCATGGATCGGCACGTCGAAGTTGAAGACATGGCTGACATCCGGGATATCGAGCCCGCGTGCGGCGACGTCGGAAGCAACCAGCAACTTGATATTGCCGTCCTTGAAGTTCGCAAGCATGGTCATGCGCGAGCGTTGATCCATGTCGCCATGCAGCGCGCCGACGGAGAAGCCGTGGCGCTCGAGCGAACGGAAGAGTTCGGAGACGTCCTTCTTGCGGTTGCAGAAGATGATCGCGTTCTTGAGCTCGTCCTGCGCCTTGATGAGATCCCGCAGCACGGCGCGCTTCTCGTAATCCTTGTTATGGGAGGCGACGAGGCGCTGCGTCACGGTCTTGGCGGTCGAGGAGGGCTTTGCGACTTCGACGCGTTCCGGATTCTGCAGGAAGCGGTCGGCAAGCTTCTGGATCTCCGGCGGCATGGTGGCCGAGAAGAACAGCGTCTGCCGGGTGAAGGGGATCATCTTGGCGATCCGCTCGATATCCGGGATGAAGCCCATGTCGAGCATGCGGTCGGCCTCGTCGATGACGAGGATCTCGACGCCGGTCATCAGGAGCTTGCCGCGCTCGCAATGGTCGAGAAGGCGGCCGGGCGTCGCGATCAGCACGTCTGCGCCGCGCTCCAGCTTGCGATCCTGGTCCTCGAAGGAGACGCCGCCGATCAGCAGCGCGACGTTGAGCTTGTGGTTCTTGCCGTATTTGTCGAAATTTTCAGCGACCTGCGCGGCGAGCTCGCGGGTCGGCTCCAGGATCAGCGTGCGCGGCATGCGGGCACGGGCGCGGCCCTTCTCCAGAAGCGTCAGCATCGGCAGGACGAAGGAGGCGGTCTTGCCCGTTCCGGTCTGGGCGATGCCGCAGATATCGCGGCGCTGCAGCGCATGCGGGATTGCCCCTACCTGGATCGGCGTAGGGGTCGAGTAACCCGCGTCGGCGACCGCGGAGAGGACTTTCTGGCTCAGGCCAAGATCAGCGAATGTGGTCAAAGGGAATTCTGTTTCCGTTCCGGTTCTATGCGAACACTATGCAAGTCGGCACAGGACAGGCCGACGACTGGCCGCGACATAGGACCAAAAAGCCTGAAAGTCAAGGAAAACAGGGCGATTGGGCTTAGGATTGGTGAACGAAGACGGTAAAGGTCGAAGCCGGCTATTCTTCAGTGGCAAAGAATTGTCCGATGCGAGGGCAATCTCTTCAGTTGAGATAGGTCGTGAGCTTCATGCCGGCATTGAGAAAACGGCTGGGATCGACGGGGTTTCCATCGCGGCGCACTTCATAATGCACATGCGGGCCGGTGGAGCGGCCGGTTGAGCCTGCCCGGCCTATGACATCGCCGGCGGAGACCATATCGCCCTCCTTGACGAGGATTTTCGACATATGGCCGTAGCGGGTGGCGATGCCCTGGCCATGATCGATCTCGACCAGATTGCCGTAACCGGCCGAAAGACCGGCTATCGTTACCTTGCCGGCGCCGGTCGCCTTCACCGCCTGACCGGTTTCGGCCTGAAAATCGATGCCGGCATGCAACGCCAGACGGCCGAGGAAGGGATCGATGCGGTTGCCGAAGCGGCTGGTGACCGCATGGCCGGGGGCAGGATTGCCGAAGGGAAGGTCTCGCGCGGTCTCGCGCACGCTCTCCAGCCGGGTGAGCGCGGCGTCAAGCTCGTCGAGAGAGGCGTCGAAGGCGTTGGTATCCGTTTGCGGCTCGACATAGGGGCCGCCGACGCCTTCGCCGGCGCTAGCGCCGGCATTCGCCTCGGAGGCCACATCCACTCCCGTCCGCTTTAGGATGGTGGCGATCGCGTCCGCTGTCTGCGCGGCTCCCGTCGTCAGGTCGGCGATTTTTGCGAGCTGCTGCTTCTCGATGTACTTCAGGGACAGCGTCACTTTGGAGAAGACGCGATCGGTCCGGTCGGCCATGTTTTCGCGCAGCGGCGCATAACCGAGGGCACTCGTCGCATCGAGAGGCGCCGCGGAATTCTTGCTCGAAAGAAGTTTTTCGATCGCCTGGATTCCGCTGCCGCCGGAAAGTGATGCCTGGCGTTCTCCGGATGCCGGCTGCAGGGCGGTGGGAGCGATTGTCTCAGGTGACTTGAGGCCGGATTCCTCTGCGCGGTTCAGAAGCGATCCGAGCTTGCCGTGCCGGTCGAAGAGGGTGTTCTGCTGTTCGAGGAGCTTTTCGACCTTCTGCTCGACAACCTGCTGGTCGAGGAGCTGGCGGGACGTGATCCGGTCGAGCTGGGCGCGCAGCGCCGCAATCCGGTCCTCGTAGTCGTGCTGCATCCGCGCCTGGCGCGCCATGGTCGCGCCGATCAGGTCGTCGCGGATGACGAGATAGGACGTGGCCGCGAGATAACCGATCGCAAAGACGCCGAAGAAGCAAAAGATAAGGGCCGCCATCCAAGGCCGGATGGTCATGTGGCGGATCTTCTCGCCGCTGGCGAGGATGAGAACGTGGCGAGGCGCACGTTTCCCAAACACCCGGTTTTCGGTTCCCTTCGCCACGTGCTGCCCCCTGAGATGCGACTCCTGACGTCGCTGACCCATGGCCGGGATTACACACGGTTATGGTTAACCAATGCTTTACTTGGACGGGTCAGGCATTGCTGGTGGAGGTGAGCGAACGGTAGAAAGAGGGCGTCAGCCCCGCCTCGGCGCGAGCGATATCGTTGAAAGGCGCCTTCAGGGAGCCGCGGAAGTTGGCGCGTACGAGCTGCTGGAAGGTGGCGGCCGGGTCCTTGCGCTCGCGGGCGCAAAGAAAGCGGAACCACTTCGCCCCGATCGCCACATGACCCTTTTCGTCGTTGTAGATGACGTCGAGGATTGCGGCGGTTTCGAGATCGCCGCTCTCGCGCATCTTCGCCTGCAGGGACGGCGTCACGTCGAGCCCGCGCGCTTCGAGAATGAGAGGCACGACGGCAAGCCTGGCGGTCAGATCGTTGCGGGTCGAATGGGCGGCCTGCCATAGTCCGTCATGGGCGGGCATGTCGCCGTAGTCGGCGCCCATCTCGTTCAACCGGGCTCGGACCATGCGGAAATGCTTGGCCTCCTCGAAGGCGACCTGCATCCAGCCGTCGAAGAAGGAGTTCGGCACCGGCTGGGTTGCGAAACGGGCGACGATGTCGAGCGCCAGATCGACGGCATTGAGCTCGATATGGGCGATCGCATGCAGGGTTGCGATGCGGCCGTTGACCGTGTGGAGCGAACGCTTCCCGACTGCCTTCGGCGGCACGAGTTCCGGCTTTTCCGGACGGCCGGGCCGCTCGGGCAACGGCGGATCGAGCGGCGAGCGCAGCGACAGGCGGCGCTCGAACCAGCGGGTGGCGGTTTCCTGCGCCAGCCGCGTCTTGATGTTGAGATCGGCTGAGAGAATCGCCGTGGTTGCGCCGCCCCTCAACGAGGTGATCGAAAATTCGTCCGGCATCAGGATATACGTGTTCCCGTTCACAACGCCTTGAGGCTTTCCAGAACTTCCTCGGCATGGCCTGCGACCTTCACCTTCGGCCAGATCCCAGCGATTCGCCCGTCTGCGCCGATCAGGAAGGTCGTTCGCTCCACACCCATATAGGTGCGCCCATACATCATCTTCTCCTTCCAGACGCCGTAAAGATTGGCAAGGGCCGTGTCCTCGTCGGAAGCGAGGATGATCGAGAGCCCGTGTTTCTGGGCGAACTTGTCGTGTTTCTTGACCGTGTCCGGGGATACCCCGATGACGGCAGCTCCCGCTTTTTCGAATTCCGGGAGGAGGCCGGTGAACGAGATCGCCTCCTTGGTGCAGGCCTCGGTATCGTCCTTGGGATAGAAATAGAGAACGACCGGTTTGCCGGAAAATTGTTTCAGGGACACGCGGCCGCCGCCGTCGCGGGGGAGTTCGAAGTCGGGAGCGGTGTCTCCGATCGCCAAATGAGGCATGGATTTCCTTTCTTTTGCCGGTATCTTGAGTGATTGTCGCCGCAATCGGTATATACTGGCCCGCGCGACGTCCAGATCACTCCCGAATATGGAAAGATAGTTTCAACCTGATGGCGGAAATTCGCGGAGAAAGGGTCAGTTTCAGCCGGAAAGACATTGTTCCGCTGCACGAACTTCCCTCTGCAAAGACGGAAGATCCGATCATCGTCCATTGTCCGCCGCCGCGTTCGCGGGTGAAGCGGTTCGGCAAGACGGTCGTGCTGTTCTTCATGCTGGTAATCCTCGCGATCGGCAGCGCCGTCTTCGCCATCGAAAGCGGCGTGGCTGACGGAACGCTTTCCGCACGCGCCCAGAGCGCGCTCAACGATGCGATCGGCCCGCGTTACGCAGCGTCGGTCGGTTCGACCGCGATCCGTTTCGATTCGGGTTTTCGCCTGGCGCTGGAGGCCCGCGACGTCGATATCGTCGAGCAGGCGACCGGCAGGCATCTGAGCCGGACCGGCGCCATGCGCATGGCCATCGATCCCCTGGCGCTTCTGGCCGGCCGCATATCCATCAAACACATGGAGGCGGAACATATCCGGCTCGATACGGCGCAACTCCCCTCCGGCGATCCGCTGCCGCTCTCGGAAGTCCGCATCGATGCCATGCCCGCGCTGCTGGAACAGGCATTCCAGCGTCTCGACGAGGCGCGAGGCCTCATTGAACGCACCGGCACCGGCTCGGTCAGCATTTCAGGCATCGAAATCCTGCTGCCGGCGGCACCCGGACGGACGCCGACCACTCTCGTCGTGGACGATCTCAACCTGACCCGCAGCGCCGAAGGCGAGGTGGAGATCAACGGGGCGATCAGCCTGAACGGCCGCAAGGCCGTGCTGACGGCTGCGTCGAAGACCGTGGAAGGCGTTACGACATCGCTGTCGGCGAAGCTCACCGGTCTGGAGGTGACACCTTTCCTGTTGCAGCGCACGGAAGACGGCGCGCCGCGCGAAGGGATCGAGGGCTCGCTCGATCTCGACCTTGCCGCCGTCCGCGCAAGGGAGACGACGAAGCCCGCGATCACCGCAACGCTCCGCCAATCTCCCGGTCACTTCTATTTCGACGGGCTCCAGCAGGTCTTCACCGGCGCCGAGATCAACATTTCCTATGATTTCGCCAAGAACTCGATCGAGCTCCTGCAATCGGAAGCCCGCTTCGGGCCGACCGTCCTGCCGTTCACCGGCGCAGTGATCGATCTCAGCAGGCTCGATCCGAATGACGCGCGTCTCGGTTTCGGCCTCGACCTCCTGATCAGCGGCGGCACCGCCACGGGCGCCACGGAAAGCGAGCAGCCGGCACGGTTCGATCTCAAGGCGACCGGCCGCTATCTTTCGGTCGAACGGGAGCTGCAATTCGACGAAATGGGCGTGTCCAGTCCGCTCGGGAGAATGGCCGGATCGCTGAAGGTCCGTTTCGGCAGCGACTCGCCCGAGATCAGCTTCGGCGCGCAATTGCCGCATATGGAGGTGACCGGCGTCAAACAGCTGTGGCCGTTCTGGATGGCGCGAAAACCGCGCGAATGGGTCATGGACAACATGTTCGGCGGCACCGTGACCAACGGCTCGATCGCGGTCTTCATTCCCGCGGGCCGCATGAAGGGACCCGGCATTCCGCTGGAGCTCGATGAGAACGAGCTGCAGATCGGCTTCGATCTCGCGAATGCGCGAATGAATCTCCCCGGCGACATCCCTCCGCTTCGCGACATCGACGGCCGGTTCACATTGAACGGACAACTGCTGCAGGTCGATGTCGCCCGCGCCGCCTCCTTCTTCCCGTCCGGCCGGTTCGTCGCGGTGGAAGGTGGCCGTTTTTCCATTCCCTCGACCTATGCCAAGCCCCTGATGGCGGATCTTTCGCTGAAACTTGCGGGACCTGCGGACGCGGTGACGGAACTGGCGAATTTCCAGCCGATCAATGCGCTGAAGGGAACCGAGTTCAAGCCGGAGGATTTTTCGGGAAATGCCCGCGTCGACCTTACCGCGCGCATGGGCCTGATCAATGCCCATAACCCGCCGAAGCCGACCTGGAACGCCCATGCCGAGCTCGACCACGTCAATCTCGGTCCTGAATTCTCCGGCCGCAAGATCAGCGCGCTGGACGGCACCCTGGACATCGATACCCAGACGGCGAGGCTCGTGGCCAAGGGCAGGATCGATGACGTTCCGGCCGACATTACCCTAGTCGAACCGGTCGATGCCGCATCCGCGACGAAGCCCGAGCGGGTCATCAAAGCGGTCCTCAACAACGATCAGCGCGAAAAGCTGGCGCCTGGCCTTTCCGACATGATCGACGGAACTGTGACGGCGCAGCTGACGCGCATTGACGCAAGCCGGCAGGCGGTCTCGCTCGACCTGAGCCGTGCGGCGCTTTCTGTGCCGTGGCTCGGCTGGACCAAGGGGAGCGGCATTCCGGCAAAGGCCCAGTTCGAGCTTTCGGAGGACGGGGGGCGCAGCGATATCCGCAATTTCGAACTGTCGGGCGACGGTTTCGGGGTAAAAGGCAGCCTCTCGCTCAACGGCGATGAATTGACGTCTGCCGAATTCTCCAATGTACAGCTTTCGCCGGCCGACAATTATGCCGTTGCCGTCAAGCGCGCCAAAGGCAGTTTTGCCGTCTCGATCACCGGCTCGGTCATGGATATGCGGCCGATCATCACCAGGCTGCGGGCAGGCGGAAAGGGCGGAAGCGGAGGCAGAAGCAGCGACGACGGCGACGCGAGCGTACGCGCCAAGCTGGGTCGCGTGATCGGCTTCAACGATCAGACGCTTTCGAACGTCTCGCTTCTGTTTTCCAGCCGCAACGGCGATATCGCGACCGCCGATTTCTCCGGCGTGACGGATAGCGGGCAGGCGGTCGTCAGCCAGATGAACCGCGGCGATACGATCTCCGTCACCAGCGGCGATGCAGGGGCGGTGATCCGCTTCGCGGACCTTTACGACAACATGCGCGGCGGCCTCCTGAACCTGAGGCTGAAGGCGCAAGGGGACGCCTGGGCAGGTTCCATCGATCTGCGCAGCTTTTCGCTCGTCAACGAGCAAAAACTCCAGTCGCTGGTCTCGACGCCGGACCAGGAGGGGCGCAGCCTGAGTTCGGCGACGAGGCGGAATATCGACGTGACCTCCGCCAAATTCCAGCGTGGTTTCGCGAGCCTTCTCTACCGCGGCGGAAGCCTTGCCGTGGAAAACGGCGTGGTGCGCGGCGAGCAGATCGGCGCCACGTTCCAGGGCCTTGTGCGGGACGGCAAGGGCAACATGAACATGACCGGTACCTTCATGCCGGCTTACGGGCTGAACCGCCTGTTCGGAGAGCTGCCGCTGATCGGCGCCATACTCGGCAACGGTCGCGACCGCGGCCTGCTCGGCATCACCTTCAAACTGGAGGGGGCCTTCGACAAGCCGCGCTTGACCGTCAATCCGCTGTCGCTGATCGCCCCCGGCATCTTCCGCCAGATCTTCGAATTCCAATGAAAAGGGCCGCAGAAGCGGCCCATTCCGATCTTCCTCAACGTGTTGCCGGATCAGGCCGGACGCACCAGAATGTGCTTCTTCTTGCCGAGCGAAAGCTTGATGACGCCGTCGCTGGTGACTTCGCCGGTTCCGATCACTTTTCGCTCGTCGCTCACCGGCTGGTCGTTGATGCGCACCGCGCCGCCCTGGACGTGGCGACGGGCTTCGCCGTTGGACCCGGCAAGCCCGGCACGCACGATGAGCGTCAGGAGGCCGATGCCGGCATCGAGCTCGGCAGAGGGCACCTCGACCGACGGCAGGTTCTCGGAAAGTCCGCCTTCCTCGAACGTCTTGCGGGCCGTCTCGGCGGCTTCCTCGGCTGCGGAACGGCCATGCAGGGTTGCCGTCACCTCGGTCGCAAGGAGCTTCTTGACCTCGTTCACCTCGGCGCCGCCGAGCGCCGAAAGCCGGGCGATCTCGTCCATCGGCAGCGTCGTGTAGAGCTTCAGGAAGCGCGGCACATCCGCATCCTCGGTATTGCGCCAGTACTGCCAGAAATCGTAGGCCGACAGCATCTCCGGATTCAGCCAGACCGCCCCGGTCGCGGACTTGCCCATCTTGGCGCCCGACGACGTGGTCAGCAGCGGCGAGGTGAGGGCGAAGAGCTGCGGCGTCCCCATGCGGTGACCGAGATCGATGCCGTTGACGATATTGCCCCATTGATCCGAGCCGCCCATCTGCAGCCGGCAATCGTACCGCTTGGCGAGTTCCACGAAGTCGTAGGCCTGGAGGATCATGTAGTTGAACTCCAGGAACGACAGCGACTGCTCCCGGTCGAGACGGGTCTTGACGCTCTCGAAGGAAAGCATCCGGTTGACCGAGAAATGCCGGCCGACATCGCGCAGGAACTCGAGATAGTTCAGCCCGCGAAGCCAATCGGCATTGTTGATCATCAGCGCGTCCTTCGGGCCGTCGCCGTATGCGAGGTAATTGGAGAAGACGCGCTTGATCGAGCCTATGTTGCTCTCGATCGTGTCGATGGTCATGAGCTGGCGTGCTTCATCCTTGAAAGAAGGGTCGCCCACCATGCCGGTGCCGCCGCCCATCAGGGAAATCGGCCGGTGGCCGGTCTG
This sequence comes from Xaviernesmea oryzae, assembly GCF_900177415.1. Taxonomy (GTDB): domain Bacteria; phylum Pseudomonadota; class Alphaproteobacteria; order Rhizobiales; family Rhizobiaceae; genus Neorhizobium; species Neorhizobium oryzae_A. The sequence goes on from NZ_FXAF01000011.1 coordinate 346,206, forward strand.
CTGCATCCAATGCAGCATCATGATCTGGATCAAGCTGCCGACATGCAGGCTCGGCGCCGTCGGGTCGAAGCCGATATAGCCCGTTACGGTTTCCTTCGAAAACAGTTCATCGAGACCGGCCTCGTCGGAGATCTGGTGGATGAAGCCACGCTCGTCGAGCGTGCGAAGGAAATCGGACTTGAACCTGGACATGACCTATCTCTGCGGGATGTGTGTTTTATGGATATGGCCGCGCCTCTAGCACTGTTTTTGCCGGCAATCACTTCAAAAGTGATGCTGGGAGGAATCAGCGCTTTGAATGAAAGGGCGTCGCCTCTCGGTCTCCTGTCGGTCTGGCGGGACGCGACGTCCCTGACGGCATTGATATTTTAGGCATTAACGTTTTCTTGTTCATGCGCTTTTAACATCCGGTCCGGACGCGGTAACCAGGGGTGGCGTGCAGGATTCCTGCACCGGTGGGTGATGAACGGGGCGGCCTTTTTCCTGGCGGTGAATTTCATCATCGCCATTTCCTTTTCGCTGGTCTTTGCGGTGGTCTCGACCCGCAGCCGTTCGCGGAGCGCCGCCCTCTGGTTTGCGGCAGGTTTTGCCGTTGCCTCGCTTTCGGCACTCTGCGAACTGCTGGTCGCCTACACGGACATCCCCAAATTCTGGGCGATCGGAGCTTTCGCGACCGTGCTTGCCGGCATGATCCTGCTGAGGGGCGGCATCGGCGAGCTTTACGGCCGCAAAATCGACCTGAGGAAGGCGGTCGGCTTCCTGTTGGCTGGCATCCTCCTCGATATGCTGATCTATGACCTGCCGCGCGGCACCGCCCTGCATGCCTTTCCCTATCAGACGCCTTTCGCGTTCGTTATCTTGACGAGCGCCGCTGCCGTCTTTTCGTCCACGCGCCGGCTGACGATCGATCGGGCGCTCGGCTGCCTGCTTCTGGTGACCGGGCTGCATTTTTTCGCCAAGGCCGGCCTTGCGGTCGTTGCAGGAGCGGGGACGACCGCCAAGGATTATATCCACACGAACTATGCGCTGATCTCGCAAAGCGCGACCGCCGTGCTCATGGTCGCCGTGGGATTGACGCTGCTGTCCGTGCTCGTTCTGGAGATCATGGCGGACGAGCGCAGCAATTCGGAAAAGGACTCCCTTTCCGGCCTCGCCAACCGCCGCGGTTTCGAGAACGGCGTGAAGGCGGCGCTCACGTTCGCACCCAACGACCGGCACGCGCTGATCCTCTGCGATCTCGACCGTTTCAAGAAGATCAACGATACCTACGGTCATCACGGCGGCGATCTGGTCATACAGGCTTTCGGCGATCTCCTGCGGGCGAGCGCCGCCAAGAGCGCTGTGGTCGGCCGTGTCGGCGGCGAGGAGTTTGCGGTCTTCATGCCGAGCACGACACCGGAGATGGCGGCGCTGTTTGCGCAGGCATTGAGGGGTGGGACGATGGGGATAGCGGTGAGCGCGCTTCCGTCCTCCTTCACCGTGACGGCAAGCTTCGGCGTGGCTGAACTCGCTCCAGGAAATGACCTCGCCTCCGCCATGCGCGATGCCGATGCCGCGCTCTACGAAGCCAAGCGCTCCGGCCGCAACTGCGTCAAACAGGCACGCCGGCAGGGGGTGCTGGAACCCGCAGCGATCAAGGCCGTGAAATGAAACGGCCGCAAAAGCGGCCGTCTGGACTGGTCTTTTCGGGTTTCGCTCAGCGAATGCGCTTGGCGGCCGGTTCCGGCACCAGCTCGCCGTTCAGGCGGCGGTCGAGATAATCCTCGCATTCGGCCATCAGCGTCTCCACATGGCCGTTGAAGAAATGGTTGGCGCCTTCGACCATGCGATGGGTGATCAGGATGCCTTTCTGCGTCTTCAGCTTTTCGACGAGCGCGTTGACGTCCTTCTCGGGCGCGACCTTGTCGGCATCACCGTTGATGATGAGGCCCGAAGACGGGCAGGGGGCGAGGAAGGAGAAGTCGTAGATGTTGGGTTGGGGCGCGATCGACATGAAGCCTTCGATCTCCGGACGGCGCATCAGAAGCTGCATGCCGATCCAGGCGCCAAAGGAATAGCCCGCGACCCAACAGCTCTTGGAATCGGGATGCAGGCTCTGCACCCAGTCGAGCGCGGAGGCGGCATCCGACAATTCTCCGGCGCCGTGATCGAACTCGCCCTGGCTGCGCCCGATGCCGCGGAAATTGAACCGGAGCGTCGTGAAGCCGCGCTTCTGGAACATGTAGAAGAGCTGGTAGACGATCTGGTTGTTCATCGTTCCGCCGAATTGCGGATGCGGGTGCAGGATGATGGCGATCGGGGCGCTTTTTTCCTTGGAGGGCTGGTAACGACCTTCCAGGCGGCCGGCGGGGCCGTTGAAAATGACTTCGGGCATCTGTACTCCGGTCAACGTGCTCAGGTTCCAAACCGGCCGATCGCGTCGAGTTTGACTTGACGAAGCCGCTCAGCTTTTCTAAAACACAGTTTAGAACCATTCGAAATTGTGGGCGCCCTGCAAGCGGCACCCGATGCGATGTCTCATAAGGCAAGGCTCAAGGAAATTTCAAGGAAAATGCGGGCCTCCCGCCTGCAGACGTGGAACTCGACTTCTATCTAGGAACGGAACTGAAACAGGCAATGGCGATCAACCGCATATATCTGGATTGGAACGCGACGGCGCCTCTGGCTGCGCCGGCGCGCGCCGCCATGCTGGATGCGCTTGAATTGCCGGGTAACGCCTCGTCCGTGCATGGTGAAGGCAGAGCGGCCCGCGCCGCCGTCGACAAGGCCCGCCGGCAGGTGGCCGCGCTCGTCGGGGCCGAGCCGGCGCATGTGACGTTCACGAGCGGCGCGACGGAAGCGGCGAACCATGTGCTGACGCCGGAGTTCCGCATGGGCCGGGCGCCGCTGACGATCAGCCGGCTTTACGTCTCGGCAATCGAGCATCCGGCGATTCGCGAGGGCGGTCGCTTCGATACGGCTGACGTAACGGAAGTGCCCGTCACCCGCGACGGAATCATCGATCTGGCGGCGCTCGAAAACCTGCTGGACGGCCATGATCGCAATGCCGGCCTCCCAATGGTGGCCGTCATGCTGGTCAACAACGAGACGGGCATTGTCCAGCCCGTGGCGGAAGCCGCTGCGCTGGCTCATGCCCATGGCGGCTTGATGGTGGTGGATGCGGTTCAGGCGGCGGGTCGCCTTCCGGTCGACATCAACGCGCTCGATGCGGATTTCCTGATCCTCTCGTCCCACAAGATCGGAGGGCCGAAGGGCGTCGGCGCGCTCGTCTCCCGCGGCGAAGCCTTGATGCCGAAGCCGCTGATCCGCGGCGGCGGACAGGAAAAGGGACATCGTTCCGGCACCGAGAATTTCCATGCCGTGGTCGGCTTCGGCGCGGCGGCGGAAGCGGCGCTTGAAGGCCTTGCGGAGCGCAATGCCGCCATCGGCGTGCTGCGCGACCGGCTGGAAGAAGGCATGCGCCGGGCCGCGCCGGATGTCGTCATTCATGGCACGGCAGTTCCGCGCGTGGGGAATACCTGCTTCTTCACCTTGCCGGGCCTGAAGTCGGAAACCGGACAGATCGCCTTCGATCTCGAAGGCGTCGCGCTGTCGGCCGGCTCCGCCTGCTCCTCGGGCAAAGTGGGCGAAAGCCATGTTTTGACGGCCATGGGACACGATCCGAAGCTCGGAGCGCTTCGGATTTCGCTCGGTCCCGACACGACGCAAGAGGATATTTCGCGGGCGCTCGCCGCCTTTAGCAAGATTGCCACTCGCCGAAGACCGGCGGGCGAGGCCGCATGAGCGGCCGGTAAAAATTGCGGAAGCGCAAATTTCCGCTTGCCAAAAGGTGTGAAAACCGCCTTCTGGCGCCTACATAAGGGTGGCAGTTGTCCCCCTGACAAGATGACAGAATTGCCGGAATTTGAACCGGCAAGATTTGGAGAATGAGCATGCCTGCTGTCCAGGAAACAATCGATCAGGTCCGTGGGATCGATATCGATCAGTACAAATACGGTTTCGAAACCGTCATCGAAGTGGACAAGGCTCCCAAAGGTCTCTCCGAAGAGATCATTCGCTTCATTTCGGCCAAGAAACAGGAGCCGGAATGGATGCTGGAGTGGCGCCTGGAGGCCTATCGTCGTTGGCTCACCATGGAAGAGCCGACCTGGGCGCGCGTCGACTATCCGAAGATCGACTTCAACGACATCTATTATTACGCCGCTCCGAAGAACGTCACCGGCCCAAAATCCCTCGACGAGGTCGATCCGGAGCTTCTGAAGACCTATGAGAAGCTCGGCATTCCGCTGAAGGAACAGGAAATCCTGTCCGGCGTGCAGAAGTCGAAGGTCGCCGTCGACGCGGTCTTCGATTCGGTCTCGGTCGTGACGACCTTCAAGGAAGAGCTGAAGAAGGCCGGCGTGATCTTCATGTCGATCTCCGAGGCCATCCGCGAACATCCGGAACTCGTGAAGAAGTATCTCGGTTCGGTCGTTCCGGCTTCCGACAATTTCTATGCGACGCTGAACTCCGCCGTATTCACCGATGGTTCCTTCGTCTTCGTGCCGAAAGGCGTGCGGTGCCCGATGGAGCTGTCCACCTATTTCCGCATCAACGAGAAGAATACCGGCCAGTTCGAGCGCACGCTGATCATCGCCGAGGAAGGCGCCTACGTCTCCTATCTCGAAGGCTGCACGGCGCCCCAGCGCGACGAGAACCAGCTTCATGCGGCGGTCGTCGAACTCGTGGCGCTCGATGACGCCGAGATCAAGTATTCGACCGTCCAGAACTGGTTCCCGGGCGACAAGGAAGGCAAGGGCGGCATCTACAACTTCGTCACCAAGCGTGGCGATTGCCGCGGCGCCCGTTCGAAGATCTCCTGGACCCAGGTAGAGACCGGTTCGGCGATCACCTGGAAATATCCGAGCTGCATCCTGCGTGGGGACGACAGCCGCGGCGAGTTCTACTCGATCGCCGTGTCCAACGGCCATCAGCAGGTAGACAGCGGCACCAAGATGATCCATCTCGGCAAGAACACGTCGAGCCGCATCATCTCCAAGGGCATTTCCGCCGGCCGCTCGAACAACACCTATCGCGGCCAGGTATCGATCCATCGCCGTGCCGAGAATGCCCGCAACTTCACGAACTGCGACTCGCTGCTGATCGGCGACAAGTGCGGCGCGCATACGGTGCCTTACATCGACGTGAAGAACGCGTCGGGCAAGGTGGAGCACGAGGCGACCACATCGAAGATTTCCGACGACCAGAAGTTCTACGTCATGCAGCGCGGCATTCCGGAAGAGGAAGCGATCGCGCTCATCGTCAACGGCTTCGTCAAGGAAGTCATCCAGGAACTGCCGATGGAATTCGCCGTCGAAGCCCAGAAGCTGATCGGCATTTCGCTCGAAGGTTCCGTGGGCTGATGGCCCGCTGTCCGAATATCGCGCTCTGACGCGTCACCGAATAAATCCGGAAGGATAAGAATTATGCTTGAGATCAAGAACCTGCACGCACGTATCGCCGAGGACGGCACCGAGATCATCCGCGGCCTGAACCTTACCGTGAAGCCCGGCGAGATTGCCGCGATCATGGGCCCGAACGGCTCCGGCAAGTCGACGCTTTCCTATATCCTCTCCGGCCGCGAGGATTACGAAGTCACCGAGGGTGACATCCTTTATAACGGCGAGAGCATTCTGGAACTCGATCCGGCCGAGCGCGCCGCCAAGGGCATCTTCCTCGCCTTCCAGTATCCGGTGGAAATCCCGGGTGTGGCCACCATGCAGTTCCTCAAGGTGGCGATGAACGAGCAGCGCAAGGCGCGCGGCGAGGCGGAACTGACGACGCCGGACTTCATGCGCCGCGTCAAGGATGCCGCCGAAAAGCTGAAGATCGACCAGGCCATGCTGCGTCGCCCGCTGAACGTCGGTTTCTCCGGCGGCGAAAAGAAGCGCGCCGAGATCCTGCAGATGGCGTTGCTTGAGCCGAAGCTTTGCGTGCTCGACGAAACCGATTCCGGCCTCGACATCGACGCGCTGAAGATCGTCGCCGACGGCGTCAACGCGCTGAAGTCGCCGGACCGCGCCACGATCGTCATCACCCATTACCAGCGCCTGCTCGATTACATCGTGCCGGACACCGTTCACGTTCTCTACAAGGGGCGGATCATCCGCTCCGGCGACAAGGCGCTGGCGCTCGAGCTGGAAGAGAACGGCTATGCCGACATCATCGGGGAAGCGGCGTAAGCGCCGAGGAAGGATGTTGTCATGAACATGCAGACGACAATGCGCCTGACGGCCGCCGAGACCGCTTTGGTCGAAGCCTTCGGCGCCCAGTTCGGCGAACTGCCGGGCGACGGCGCGGTTGCGGGCAAGCGTGACCGGCTTCTGGACGATTTGAAGAAGGCCGGTCTTCCGACCCGCCGCATCGAATCCTGGCACTATACGGACCTCAAGAACCTGCTGCGCACCGTTCCGGATGCGGTCTCGGTACCGGCGCTCGATCCCATCGGGCCCGTCGTGGAGGGTTCGCAGGTTCTTTCTGTCCTGCAGGGCGAAGCCGCTGCCAAGCCTTCGATTGAAAGCCTGGACATCGCGGCCTTCAAGGAAAAGCTCGCCGACGGTTCGGCCGCCGCCGCCCTGACGGCGCTCGACAGGGACGATGCGATCGGTCGCATCAACGGCAGCTTCGTGCGCGACGGCTTTGCGATCACGGTTCCCGCCAATACGGAACTGGAAGAGCCGGTCGAGCTCCAGGCGCTGCATGGCGCCGGCCAGATCCACACGCGTTTTCCGGTCTCTTTCGGCGCATCGTCCAAGGCGACGATCATTGAGCGTCACTGCGCGGTGACCGAAGGCGCCGCGCTGGTGTCCTCGATCAGTGACATCGCGCTGGAAGACGGTGCGGAAGTCACCTGGATCATCCTGCAGCAGCAGGGCGCGGCCGACACCCATCTCGGCCAGATACGCGTCGAACTCGGCGCCAATGCAAAGCTCAGGCTCTTCGTCGTCAATGCCGGCGGCAAGCTGGTGCGTCAGGAGCTGCGCATCAACGTGGAAGGCGAGGGCGCCGAACTGACGCTGCGCGGCGTCAACCTGCTCGGGGGCGAAAGCCATACGGACGTGACACTGGTGCTCGGCCATAACGTGCCGCACACCAATTCGACGGAGATCATCCGCAACGTGGTGTTCGACAAAGCCAGCGGCGTCTTCCAGGGCATGATCCGGGTCGCGCCCGATGCCCAGAAGACCGATGCGAAGATGTCGTGCAACACGCTGCTGCTCACCGATGACGGCGATTTCTCGGCCAAGCCCGAACTCGAAATCTTCGCCGACGACGTCGTCTGCGGCCACGGCGCCACGGTTGCCGATATCGATCGCAACCATCTCTTCTACATGATGGCGCGCGGCGTTCCGGAGAACAAGGCGCGTGCGATGCTGGTCAATGCCTTCGTGGCGGAGATCGTCGAGGAGCTGGAAGACGAAAAGCTGGTCGAGGCGCTGGAAGGCGTCATCTCGGCCTGGCTCGAGAAGCACGCCTGAGGTCGCTGACGAGAGCGACCGATCTTTCCATCGTCATGCTCGGCCTTGTGCCGAGCATCCACGACGGTTGATACGGCTGCAACGATAGGAAAGGGTCTGACATGGACCAGACGACACCAGTGACCGCCTATGACGTTGACGCCATAAGGCGGGATTTTCCGATCCTGTCGACCGTGGTGCATGGCAAGCCGCTGGTGTACCTGGACAATGGCGCCTCGGCGCAGAAGCCGCAGGTGGTGATCGACGCGATCAGCCACGCCTATTCGAGCGAATATGCGAATGTGCATCGCGGCCTGCATTTCCTGTCGAATGCCGCGACCGAGGCTTACGAGGCGGCGCGCGAAAAGGTGCGCCGTTTCCTGAATGCCGGCTCGGTCGACGAGATCGTCTTCACCAAGAATTCGACGGAAGCGATCAACACGGTCGCCTATGGCTGGGGCATGCCGAAGATCGGGGCGGACGACGAGATCGTCGTGACGATCATGGAGCATCACTCCAATATCGTGCCCTGGCATTTCATCCGCGAACGGCAGGGAGCGAAGCTCGTCTGGGTACCGGTCGACGACGAGGGCGCCTTCCATATCGAGGATTTCGAGAAGTCCCTGACCGAGAAGACGAAGCTCGTGGCGATCACCCATATGTCGAATGCGCTCGGCACGATCGTCCCGGTGAAAGAGGTCTGCCGCATTGCGCATGAGCGCGGCATTCCGGTTCTGATCGACGGCAGCCAGGGCGCCGTGCACATGCCGGTCGATGTCCGCGACATCGATTGCGACTGGTACGTGATGACCGGCCACAAGCTCTACGGCCCTTCGGGCATCGGCGTGCTGTACGGCAAGATGGATCGCCTGAAGGAGATGCGGCCGTTCCAGGGCGGCGGCGAGATGATTTTCGAGGTGGCGGAGGATAACGTCACCTACAACGATCCGCCCCATCGTTTCGAAGCCGGCACGCCGCCGATCGTCCAGGCGATCGGGCTGGGTTATGCTTTGGACTATATGGACAAGATCGGCCGGGCGGCGATTGCCCGCCATGAAGCGGACCTTGCGGCCTATGCGGCCGAGCGGCTCAGGGCGATCAATTCGCTGCGCATGATCGGCAATGCGCCCGGCAAGGGCGGCATCTTCTCCTTCGAGCTCGCCGGTATCCATGCCCATGACGTCTCGATGGTGATCGACCGCAAGGGGGTCGCGGTCCGCGCCGGCACGCATTGCGCCATGCCGCTCTTGAAACGCTTCGGCGTGACCTCCACATGCCGGGCATCCTTCGGCATGTACAATACCCACGCCGAAGTGGACGCGCTTGCGGATGCGCTGGAATATGCGCGCAATTTCTTTGCCTGAGGAAGCTTGTGATGGCTGTCGATGAAACGGAACCGAAATGGGACGCCCGCGAAGGGATCATCCAATCCGCCATTCCGGCCGATGAACTGGCCCGTTTGAGCGACGACATCGTCGCGGCGCTGAAGACGGTCTACGATCCGGAAATCCCGGCCGACATCTTCGAACTCGGCCTCGTCTACAAGATCGATATCGAAGACGACCGCATGGTGAAGATCGTCATGACGCTGACCGCTCCGGGCTGCCCGGTCGCCGGCGAAATGCCCGGCTGGGTGGAAAACGCCGTCGGCGCCGTCGAAGGCGTTTCCGGCGTCGAGGTGGAGATGACGTTCGATCCGCCCTGGACCCCTGACCGCATGTCGGAAGAGGCTCAGGTCGCCGTCGGCTGGTACTAGCATGATCCTGAAAAGCTGCAGACTTTTCAGATGAGATCATGTGGCTAGCTGGTATTGATCGGTTAATTGGCCGGTACTACATTGATTCCGATAACACCGGGCCTTGAACCCGGCTGTGAAAGGAGAATGAGCCCATGGGCTTCGCAATTATGACGATGACCGATGCCGCCGCGACGCGCGTCAAGCAGATCGTGGCCAATTCCGGACCGGACGCCAAGGGCATCCGCGTCGGGATCAAGAAGGGCGGTTGCGCCGGCATGGAATACACGATCGATCTCGTCACCGAACCGAACGCCAAGGACGATTTGATTGAACGCGAGGGCGCGCGGGTCTGGGTCGAGCCTTCTGCCGTGCTTTATCTCCTCGGCACTCAGATGGATTTCGAAGTCACCAGGATGCGCTCCGGCTTCACCTTCGTGAACCCGAACCAGACATCGGCCTGCGGCTGCGGCGAATCGGTGGAGCTGAAGCCGGCGGACCTCGCAGCGCTTGCCAAACAGCGCGAAGCGGAAGCACGCGTCTGATGCGCTGGTTCGTCCGTCATCCTCGGACTTGTCCGAGGATCTAAGCTATTCAATATATTAGGCCTTTGCGGGTCCTAGGGGCAAGCCCGAGGAGGGCGTACCAAATGGGCCTTCTCGTCCCGCCTACTTACTCACTCGTGCCGAAGCGCTTCGATCGGGTTGAGCTGTGCTGCGCGGCGGGCGGGAAAATAGCCGAAGACCATGCCGATCGCCGCTGAGAAGGCGAAGGCCAGCAGGATGATCGTCGGGCTCGCCACGAAGGGCACCTGCAGGTAGCTGACCACGCCGAATGCGAGCGTAAGCCCGGCGACAATGCCGGTCACGCCGCCGAAGATCGACAGCATCACGGCCTCGACGAGGAACTGGGTCAGCACCTGGCGCTCCAGCGCGCCGATCGCCAGCCGGATGCCGATCTCGCGCGTGCGCTCGGTCACCGACACCAGCATGATGTTCATGATGCCTATGCCGCCGACGAGCAGGCTGACGGCCGCGACGGCACCGAGCAGGCCGGTGAGCAGGACGGTGGTGCCCGTCATGGCGGCGGCGATCTGCGACATGTCGTTGACCGAGAAATCGTCCTCGCGGCCGATCGCGATGCGGCGGCGTTCGCGCAGCAGGCTTTCCACGTCCGACTGCACCTTGGCCGTCGAGACGCCGTCTTGTGCCGAAAGAATGATGCTGCTGATCGTCTTCGTGCCGCCGATCCGCCGCTGGTGCAGTTTCAGCGGCATGATGACCGTGTCGTCCTGGTCGTCGCCCATTCCCGATTGCCCCTTGACGGCGAGTACGCCGACGACCGGGCAGGCGACATTGCTGACGCGGATGTTCTGGCCGACCGGATTGGCGGAGCCGAAGAGTTCGCGGCGTACCGTTTCCCCGATGACGCATGCGGCCTGGCTGCCGCGGTCCTCGTTCGGCAGGAAGCTGCGGCCGAGCGACAGGTCCCAATCCTGGGCGATCAGATAGTCGTTGGTCGTGCCGATCACGCTGGTGGAGTGATTGGCTCCCCCGGCGATGACGGTGGCCGTGCCGCGGTTCACCGGGGCCACGGCCCTGAGGCCGCTTACCTGCTCCTGGATCGCCAGAATGTCGCTGTCGGTGAAGCGTTTCGCTTCCGTGCTCGCCCGTCCGGGACCCCACTGGCCGGGGCGTACGAAAAGCGTGTTGGTGCCGAGGCGGGAAAGCTCCGACTGGACGCGGGCCGTCGTGCCGTTGCCGACGGTCACCATGGCGATCACCGCCGCGACGCCGATGACGACGCCGAGCACGGTCAGGAAGGAGCGCAGCATGTTGCGGCTGATGGCACGCCAGGCGAGTTTTGCCGTTTCAAGAAACACGGTCCGGCTCCTTCACTTGGGCCTGGTCGGAAGCGAGGCGGCCGTCGACGAAACGTAGCAGGCGTTTGCCATAGGCGGCGATATCCTCCTCGTGGGTTACCATGATGACGGTGATGCCGTTCTCGCGGTTGAGCCTGGTGATCAGCTCCATGATCTCGATGCTGGTCCTGGTGTCGAGATTGCCGGTCGGTTCGTCGGCAAGCAGCACGGCGGGGTCGGTGACGATGGCGCGGGCGATCGCCACGCGCTGCTGCTGGCCGCCGGAAAGTTCCTGCGTCGTATGACCCTCACGGCCCTTCAGCCCCACCTGTTCGAGGGCTGCGAGCGCACGCTGGCGGCGCTCCTTGTGGTCCATGCCGCGATAGACGAGCGGCAGTTCCACGTTCTCGACGGCGGAGGTGCGGGCGAGCAGGTTGAATCCCTGGAAGACGAAGCCCAGCATATGCCGGCGCAGCAGGGTGAGCTGCGAGCGGTCGAAGCTGCTGGTCGGAATGCCCTGGAACAGGTATTCGCCCGAGGAGGGCACGTCGAGACCGCCGATGATGTTCATGGCGGTCGATTTGCCGGATCCCGACGGCCCCATGATCGACACGAATTCTCCCCGCGAGATGGAGAGGTCGATATGGTCGAGCGCCCGGATCGTCGCTTCCCCGCGCCCGTAGAATTTCGAGACCTGCCTGAACGTGATGAGGGGAGGGAGCGTCATGGCGTCTCCTCTCAATTGGCCCGCGCGACGGCATCCGTGATCAGCAGATCGCCTTCCTTGATCTCTCCGGATTTCAGCACCGTGAACTGCCCGTCGGTCGGACCGGTCTCGACCTGCACGCGCTCCGGAACGCCGTTGCGCAGCACCCAGACGGCGCGGCCGGCAGCCGAGGCCTCGTTGCCGCCGCGATTGCCGCGCGGGCGGGGCGGCGAAAAGAGGCGGCTCAGAAGATTGCCGCGGCCGCGCGCGGTCGTCGGCGGCGAATAGCGGAGCGCCGCATTCGGCACGAGAAGCGAATCGGAGACGGATTGCACCGTAATGTCGGCCGTCGCCGTCATGCCGGGACGCAGGAGAAGGTCTGCGTTGTCGACAGTCAGGATCGCCTTGTACGTGACCACGTTGGACACAGTCTCGGAAGCGAATCGTACGGCCTCTATGGTGGCGGGGAAGCTGCGTTCCGGATAGGCGTCAACGGAGAATTTCGCCGTCTGGCCTTCCCGCACCTGGCCGACATCCGCCTCGTCGACGGCGACCTGCAGCTCCATGCGCCTCAGGTCGCCGGCAATGGTGAAGAGCACCGGCGCGTTGAGCGAGGAGGCGACCGTTGCGCCGGGATCGACGTCGCGGGTCAGCACGATGCCTTCGATCGGCGAGACGATCTTCAATTTCGACAGATTGACTTCGGCGAGCCGCAGGTTGGCTTCGGCGGAAAGCACCGAGGCCTCGTTGATGGCCGTGGTGGCAAGCGCCGAATCGTAGGCGTATTTCGCCGCGTCGAGTTCCTGCTGGCTGGAAATGCGGTTGCTGACGAGGCCCGTCAGCCGGTCGAGCGTGTTCTTTGCCGAAGCGGCTTCCGCTTCCGCCTTGAGCACGTTGGCCCTTGCGGAGGCAAGCTGAGCCCGCGCGCTCTGGACGTCGGCCTCCTGCTTGTTGGTATCGAGTTCGGCCAGCACGTCGCCCTGCTTGACCGCGCTGTTATAGCTCACGTTGACCTTGCGCACCGTGCCGGACAGCTCGCTCGATATATCCACCTGGTCGGTCGGCTGAACCGAGCCGGTTGCGGTGACGATGACCGAAAGACCGCCCTGCTTCACCGGCTGTGTGGTATAATCGTAGCGCGGCCCGTTATTGCCGAAATAGGAATAGCCGCCGACGGCGGCGATCGGGAGAACGACGACCAGAATCGGCCAGAAGAACCAGCGGCGCTTGTCGCGCCGGCCTGAGGCCGCCAGGATCGCGGCAAGATCCGGCGTGGCGCTCGTCTTTGCTGCCGGGTCCGGTGTCTTCTGCACGTTCAAGGTCATGTCCTTCTCTTGATGATGATCAACTGGAGGCTCCACCGCCACTTCGCCGTCATGCGGCGCAAATCCGACGGAAGCATGGTCATCGCGGATTTCCCTATGGTCCCAATGACATGAAATGCGTGTAGGGGATACTTAAATATCGGTAAGGTGGTGCCGAAGCCCGAGGTGGCAAGGGCGGTGCGATCATACCTGCCGGTATGCATCGATATCTCGGCTCATGCGTTGTCGCAGCGCAAGGAAGGAGATTTCCCATGATCGATGCTGAAAGAATCAAGGAACATGCCGAGGTCATCGGTGCCGATGGAGTTCATGTAGGAACCGTCGACCGTATCGAGGGTGGCCGGATCAAGCTGACGCGGAAGGATAGCGGCGAAGGCAGCCACAAGGGCCACCATCACTTCGTCCCGCTCGATCTCGTCGCGGATATCGAAGGGGACACGGTACGGCTCTCGGCCGACGGCGATGTGGCGGTCTCGTTCGAAGAGGAAGAAGGCGGCAAGTCCGTCCATTGAAAAAAAGCCGGCGCATTGGAAGGCGCCGGCTTTCGCCAGGTTTCTCAACGCTGATCTATTGCGTCGAGCTCGGAACGCCGAAGCGTTCCGGCAGGAAGGCGGTTTCCGACGGCGGTCCGCTGAGCCGGTCGGTTTTTGCGGCCGTGGTCGGGTTTGCCGGATGCATAAGAAGGGCGACCACGAGGCCGCCCGCGATCGCCGATCCCAAGGCGATCAGGGCGTTTCGGAAGTTCATGGCAATCACTCCTTATCGCCATGAAACGTTCCAGGGAATCCGAAGGTTCCGGCCGGGGACCTGAACCTTCGGATCAATCTCTCGTGAAGAGCGCTCAGGTCTTTTCGCGCGCCGTTTTCAGGGCTGTCGCCCACCAGGAAAGATCGTCCAGCATGGTTTTCACGCCCGGTTCGAGATGGGTGAGATCGGTCAGGTTCTTTTCCTGCTGCCACACCGCGAAGAAGTCGGCGCCCTGGATGTGGACGCCCGGGCGGGTCGGGACCATCTGCAGTTCCACGGCGATGTTGCGGAGGTGCTCCACGGCCCGCGCGCCGCCGACGCTGCCGTAACCGACGGCCGCCGCCGGCTTGCGGTTCCATTCGTTGTAGGAATAGTCGAGGGCGTTTTTCAGCACCGCCGTGATCGAGCGATTGTATTCGGCGACGATGAAGATGTAGCCGTCGAATTCCGCGACTTTCTTCTGCCAGCGCCGGCCCGTTTCGTTCTCGGTCGGAACCCAGGCGTTGGAAGCCTTTTCGTTGAAGAACGGCAGCGGAAAATCGCGGAGGTCGACGATCTCGAACTCCATGTCGTCGCGCTGCGACGCCGTATCGTAGATCCACCTGGCCGGCTTTTCGCCGAAGCGGACATCGCGCGTGCTGGTGATGATGATCGCAATCTTGGGCTTGGCCATGAAATCTCTCGTTTTCGGAAAATGATCTTGGAGGTGGCGCTGGGGAATATGGTTGCAGGATGGGAATGGTCAAGCCGGCGAAGAGGCTGCGGCAGGCCGGCGGCCGGTATCTCCGATCGCGGATACTGACCTAGTTCTTCGCCGAAAGCTCCGCCGGCGAAGCGAGGATGTCGACCTCACCGAGCGACTGATCCTTGTATTTGAATGCCAGGATGCTGAGCACCGAGAAAACGAGAATGACAAAAATAATTCGCATCAAGAACTCCTTCGGCCATAATAACGGTGCGGATAGTCGAAGGTTCCGGTGCAGGTTGCTTTAGAAGAAATCGTGCGGCTTAAGTTTTTCGGCAGGTATTGCTTCTGCGCTTGCCGGCTCTCCTTTGTTGGAGCATCCGCATCGGCGCTGTCTGAGCCGAAAACCGGCAGCGCCGATGCGGAAAGACTGTCCAGACCGCTCAGCCGACGGAGAAGGGAACCGCCACGAAGGTCTGGTTGTCGCCGCGTTGGATGAGAAGCAGGACCGATTTCCTGCCGGCCCTGCCGGCTTCCGCGACGGCGGTCTTGGCTTCGCCGGCGGATTTGACGGGCCGCTGATTGACGGAGACGATGACGTCTCCGGGCTGCAGGCCCGCATCCGCCGCCGGCTTGTCGGGAGCCACGCTTTCGATCACCGCACCGCTTTCCCGGCGCGGCAGATTGAGCGCCTGGCGGATATCGGGCGTGAGATCGGCAAGGCCGACGCCGATCGTCGGGACACGCTGCGCGGCCGGGCTCGACTTGTCGCCGCTGCCGGCGGAAGCTTGCTTCTGGTCGTCCTGATTGCCGCCGACGGTGATGTTCAGCTCCTTGCTGTGCCCCTGACGCCAGACGGTGAGGCCTTCCCTGGAGCCGGGCGCGAGGTCGGCGACCATGCGCGACAGGTCCCTCGGCGACTTGACCGCCTGACCGCCGAGCGCCGTGATGACGTCCCCCGTCTCGATACCCGCACGGGCGGCGGGCGTATCCTCGCTCACCTTGGCGACCAGCGCCCCTTCCGGCCTGCCGAGGCCGATCGCGCTTGCGACATCGGCGGTCACCGGCTGGATTTGCACGCCGATGAAGCCATGTGCGATCGAGCCGTCCTTCATCAGCTTGGCGACGACCTTCTGGGCCTGGTCGGAGGGAATGGCAAAACCGACGCCGACGCTGCCGCCGTTCGGCGAATAGATCGCGGTGTTGATACCGACCACCTTGCCTTGAAGATCGACCAGCGGGCCGCCCGAATTGCCGTGATTGATCGGCGCATCGATCTGGATGAAATCGTCATAGGGGCCGCTGTGCAGGTCGCGGCCGCGGGCGGACACGATGCCCGCCGTGACGGTCGTGCCGATGCCGAAAGGATTGCCGATCGCAAGGATCTGGTCGCCGGCATTGAGTTTGTCGGAATCGCCCCAGACAATGGTGGCAAGCGGCTTGGGCGCGTCGATCTTGACCACCGCAAGATCGGATTTGGCATCGGCGCCGACGAGTTTCGCGGGCAGTTCCGTGCCGTCGTCGAGGGTTACCTTGATGCTCGTCGCATTGTCGATCACGTGGTTGTTGGTGACGATATAGCCGTCCGGGGTGATGACGAAGCCGGAGCCGAGGGCTTCGGCGCGTTCTGTCGGCCGTTGCGGCATCTGGCGCGGGATCGGAATACCCTGCTGGCCGAAGAACTGCCGGAACTGCTCGTCGAAGGGCGAATCGTCTCCGAAGGGCGAACTCTCGTCGGAGCTGACATTCTGCGCCTTCATCGTGGTGGTGATGGTGACGACGGCAGGCTTGTCGGCCGAAACGATCGGAGCGAAGGAGCCGCCTGGGGCGACGATGCCGGAGATGGGCGGCGTATCGGTTGCGGCATGGGCGGCGCTGGTGCCCAGGACGACGGGCATCGCAAGCGGAACGGCGACGATTGCGGCTCCGAGAAGTGCTGCGATACGATGTTTGCGGAGGATATTGGACATGATGATCTCCTTTCATCTGCCGGTGCCCGCTGCGCCGGGAGGCGGCGTTGCGGGCAAGAGGGATCGGGACCGCGGAGAGCCTCCGCAGCCGGTGGGTAATCGGTTGAGATTGGCGGGCGAGGAGCGAGCGCGGCTTGCCCGTCGAAGGTCGGCTTTATCCGGGCGAATGCCGTGGCGATTCTGTCGGTCGATGGCTTATTGGAACAAACGAGCGCACGGCGCGCCTCCGACTGTGATCTGAGAGGTTTCGGCAGGCTGTCTCATACCGTCGCGTCGCGGCACGTCCCTGCCACCGGCGGTATTCAGCCTCGATGTGAAATTACGCTCTCGATCCGCAGCAGTCAGCTTAACAATAAATAAGGTTCCAACGCCGCGGTTTGCCGAATTTCCGTCCCAATCTTAACCCTCAGGCTGCAAGCTTGAGGAAGAACATTCCATATCTTCAAAAGGTTAGGTCATTCGCACTCGACGCCGTGCACCCCCAGATTGCCCGGCAGGAACCTGACTTATCTGTAACAATGTCGCTTCGCGGGAAAGATGAAGGATTTTTAAGGTGGTGAGAACGCTGGGATTCGAACCCAGGACCTACTGATTAAAAGTCAGTTGCTCTACCGGCTGAGCTACGCTCTCCCGTGGCCGCGCCGGAGCGCGTCCCTGAAAGTGCGCGGAACATATGCAGGCGACACCTTGTGGTCAACCCGCAAAAACAGCAAAAATGCGGCGTCTTGACGCTTTTCCCCGCCCCGAGCGAAAAGGTGATTGGCATTCGGGGCGTTGGGCTATTACCTGAGGCACAGCCGCGGGCGCCGAAAAGCCCGTCAGTCGGAGCCACACGTGTCGATTGCCGAAATATCCCTCCTGAGCGCGCTTCTTGCCGGCGCCCTGTCGTTCCTCTCCCCCTGCGTTCTGCCGCTCGTGCCCCCTTATCTCTGTTATATGGCGGGCATTTCAGTGGATCAGTTCCGCGGCGGTGGCGGTGCGGCGGTCGTCGATTCGGGGAACGGCACGCGCAAGGCGGTGCTGATGTCGGCGCTCTTCTTCACGCTCGGCTTTGCGACGGTCTTCGTGGCGCTCGGCGCCGGAGCCTCGACGATCGGCGTGCTGCTTCGCCAGCATCTCGATCTTCTCTCCAAGATCGGCGGCCTGATCATCATCGTCATGGGTCTGAATTTTCTGGGCGTGTTCCGTATCGGCCTTCTGGCGCGCGAGGCACGCTTTCAAGGGGGCGGGCAGCCCGCGACGCTTTCCGGAGCCTACATCATGGGGCTTGCCTTCGCCTTCGGTTGGACGCCCTGCATCGGTCCGGTGCTTGGAGCTATCCTCGGTGTGGCTGCTTCGCGCGACACGGTGGGCGAGGGGGCGACGCTACTCGCCATCTATTCGTTGGGGCTCGCCGTGCCCTTCTGGATCGCCGCCGGCTTTTCCGGTGCCTTCATGCGGTTCCTTGCCCGTTTCCGCCGCCATCTCGGCATGGTCGAGAAGGTCATGGGCGTTTTCCTGATCCTGACCGGCCTCGCCTTCATCTTCGGTTTCGTCAGTTCCGCCGCGATCTGGTTCCAGCAGACCTTTCCAATCCTGATGCAAATCGGCTAACGGGAAGGCTCCTTCCAACACGGCCCGGCTTCGGGCAGGGGAATGATGGCCGATATCGTCGCATTGCTGCTGCCCTTCTTCGGGCTGATCTTCATTGGTTATCTCGCCGCAAAGGTCATCAAACAGCCGGCCGAGGCGCTCGGCTGGATGAATACCTTCATCATCTACGCGGCCCTTCCGGCACTTTTCTTCAAGCTCGTGTCGCGCACGCCGGTGGAGCAGCTGACGCGGGCCGATTTCATCTTCGGGGAAATCGGCGCGACCTATCTGATCTTCCTCGTGCTCTTCCTGATCGGCTTCTTCATTCGCCGCAACTCGTTTGCCGACTGCACCATCCAGTCCTTCGCGGGAGCCTACGGCAATATCGGCTATATGGGACCAGGCCTTGCGCTGCTCGCCTTCGGCGAAGCGGCGGCAGTGCCGGTGGCGCTGATCGTCTGCTTCGAGAACGCGGCGCATTTCATCGTCGCGCCGGCGATGATGGCGATGGCGGGCGGCGACAAGCGCCCGCTTTTGCAGGTCGTTACCGATATCGCCCGGAAAGTGGCGCTGCACCCCTTCATCATCTCGACGGCGCTCGGCTTCTGCTTCGCCGCCTTCTCGGTCCAGCCGCCCGAGGCCTTTCAGCGGCTGGTCGATTATCTCGCCCAGGCCGCAGCGCCCTGCGCGCTCTTCGCCATGGGCGTCACGCTTGCGCTTCGACCGATCAGGCGCGTGCCGGCGGAGATCGGCTATATCGCCGTCTTCAAACTGATCGTCCTGCCGATGACCACCTATACGGTGCTTTCGGTGATCGGCAATTTCGATCCGGTCTGGATCTATTCGGCGATGCTGCTTTCGGCGCTGCCGACGGCAACCAATGTCTTCGTCATCAGCCAGCAATACGGCATCTGGCAGGAAAGGGCCTCGGCCAGCATCCTGATCATCACTGCGGCCTCGGTACTGACGCTACCGGTTCTGCTCTACCTCATCCATTCCGGGATGCTACCGCCGGACCTCGTTCCGTAGGCGCAGGGCGTCGATGACGGCGCGGAAGCCGCGGCCCGGCTCGATCCCCTCGCGCATCAGCAGGTTGCGGAGCGGCGGCGCACTGGTGAGAATGTGCAGGCCTGCGGCCCGCAACATCTGCACGGGCAGGAAATCCGAAAGCAGCGAGCGGTTCAGGAGATCGACGCCGAAGGTGCGGCTCATGACGTCCGGACGGCGTCGGCGATTGAAGCGCTCGCCCGCATCCGCCGGGATCGGCCGGTCGCCCGTGGCGGCCAGCAGTTCCGTGAGCGCGATGATGTCGCGCAGCGAAAGGTTGAGGCCCTGCGCGCCGATCGGCGGAAAGGCATGCGCGGCTTCCCCGATCACCGCCAGCCGCCCCTTGCCGAACCGGTCGGCCATCAGACTGGAAAGCGGCCAGACTTGCGGCGCCCCCTCGACGGTCACCTTGCCGAGCATCGATTGCATCCGGTCTTCGACAGCCCGGGACAACTCCTCGGCAGGCAGTTCGACAAGGCGCTGCGCCTCCTGCGGCTTGACCACCCAGACGAGGCTGGAGCGCGAACCGGGCAGGGGAACCTGCGTGAAGGGCCCCGTTTCGGTGTGGAATTCGGTCGAGACATTGCCGTGCGGCAGCGTGTGGGCAAAGTTGAGCACCAGCGCCGACTGCGGATAGGACCAGCGGCGCACGCCGATCCCGGCAGCCTCGCGGGTCTTCGATTTCCGGCCGTCGGCACCGATGACGAAGTCGGCGGTAATCGTCGATCCATCCGAAAGCGTGATGGCCGCCCGTTCGTCGTTATAATCCAGCGTCCCGACGCTGTGCTCCAGTTTGATGATGTTGGGTTCGGCCGAGACGGCGGCATCCAGCGTTCCGGAAAGGGCCCGGTTGGGGATGTTGTAGCCGAAGGCGTAGAGCCCGACATCCATGGCGCGGAACTGGGCCGCCGGCGCGCGCAACAGCCGCTTGGTGCCGTCGATGATCTGCATGATGGAAAGGGGCGCCGCCGAGGGCGCTATGTCTTCCCATAGGCCGAGCCGCTCCAGGAACCGGATCGACTGGTCCATCAGCGCCGTGGTGCGCTCGTCGGCCTTTTCGGATGCGGGAGCGATGAGCGCCACCTTGCGGCCGGCGCGCGCAAGCGCCAGGGCCGCGACCGATCCGGCCAGTCCTGCGCCCACCACGGCGATTTCGAAATGCTGCATGTCCGTCGTCCTGCTTGCGAATGTCCGTGACGGATTAACTAGAACTTCCGCGCGCGCATATCCATGGGGCATCGCGGCGCAGCATAGAAAAAGCAACGCTTTAGGCGGATGGAAGGGGGCAAGCCGGTTGCAAAGCATGCGGATTGGCCGCATACGTCGGGGATGAGCGAAAGGCGGGACTGACGCGTGATCAGGCGAATCTTCAACTACCGGAACGTTCCCTATGCGGAAATCCGCGCCTTCTCCGTTCATCTCCTGACGGCTTCGGGTTCCTTCCTTGCCTTCCTCGGCGTTGTCGCGGCGGCCGAGCATCGTTTCGTCGACATGTTCTGGTGGCTCGGCCTGGCGTTGCTCGTCGACGGCATAGACGGGCCGATCGCCCGCAAGGTGCGGGTCAAGGAAGTCCTGCCGAACTGGTCCGGCGACACGCTCGACAACATCATCGACTATGTCACCTATGTTCTGTTGCCGGCCTTCGCTCTCTACCAGAGCGGCATGATCGGCGAGCCCTGGTCCTTCCTGGCCGCCGGAGCGATCGTCGTCTCCAGCGCGGTCTATTATGCGGACATGGGCATGAAGACGGAGGAATATTTCTTCTCCGGCTTTCCCGTGGTCTGGAACATGGTGATCTTCACGCTCTTCGTCATCGATGCCAGTGCAACGACCGCGATGATCCTCGTATCCGTCTCGGTCGTGCTCACGTTCCTGCCGATCAATTTCCTGCATCCGGTCCGGGTCAAGCGGCTGCGGCCGCTCAACCTCGCCATATGTCTCATCTGGTGCGCGCTGGGCGGCTATTCGCTTCTTCTGCATTTCGCCACACCCGGCTGGGTCATCTGGGGCGTGGTCGCCAGCGGGATCTATCTGTATTGCATCGGCGGCGTGCTGCAGCTCTTTCCCAATCTCGGAAAATAGTTGGACCTTGTTTTTCTCCCTCGTCTTTCATGTTGTGCGAAGCAACAAAAACGGTATCAATATGACAGAGGCGCGCTGAGGCTTTAAGTCTTGGGAAGCGTTCGGAAAAACAATGCGCTGCCATGCCCGCGGAGCCTCGTGAGAAGGTGGGGGCAAAGGCGGCAAACAGGGGGTTCTGTGACGTTATCCGATGACCCGGCGGCCGTTCCGCTCTTGTCGGTTCGAGGTTTGACCAAGCTTTTCGGCAGCTTTGCCGCGTGCAACGCGATCGATCTCGATATCGCGCCGGGTGAAATCCATGCGCTTTTGGGTGAAAACGGCGCCGGCAAGTCGACGCTGGTGAAAATGCTTTTCGGCGTCCTGCAGCCGAGCGCCGGACAGATCCTCTGGGAAGGCATGCCGGTGACGATCGCCTCGCCAGGCGGGGCCCGGCAGCTTGGCATCGGCATGGTCTTTCAGCATTTCTCCCTGTTCGAGGCGCTGACGGTCGCGGAAAACATTGCGCTGTCGCTCGATCCGATGATTTCGCTGTCGAGGATTTCCGAGGAAGCCGCATCGCTTTCCCGGGCCTACGGTCTGCCGCTCGATCCGAAGGCGCATGTGGCCGATCTTTCCGTCGGCGAGCGCCAGCGCATCGAGATCGTCCGGGCGCTGCTCCAGAACCCCAGGCTCATCATTCTCGACGAGCCGACCTCGGTGCTGACGCCGCAAGAGGCCGACCGGCTGTTCGAAACGCTGTTCAAGCTCAAGGCCGAGGGCCGCTCGGTTCTCTATATCAGCCATCGGCTGGAGGAGGTGCGGCGCATCTGCGACCGCGCCACCGTTCTGCGCCACGGCAAGGTCACAGGCGCCTGCGACCCGAAGCTGGAAACGCCCGCCTCGCTCGCACGCATGATGGTCGGCTCGGATGTCGCGGAGGTGCATCGGGACGACGGTGCTGCACTTGGCGATATCCGCATCGAGGTCAGCAACCTTTCGGTGCCGGCCCGCACGCCCTTTGCCGTCTCGCTCAAGAACATTTCCATGAAGGTCCGCGCCGGCGAGGTGCTGGCGGTCGCGGGTGTGGCGGGCAACGGGCAGGGCGAGCTCTTCGATGCGTTGTCGGGCGAATATCCGGTCTCCGAGGACGAAGCGATCCGCATCCGCGGCAAGGCGGTCGGCCGCATAGGCATCAGCGGCCGCCGGCTGCTCGGCGCGGGCTTCGTGCCGGAAGAGCGTCATGGCCATGCGGCAGTTTCCGCCATGGTGCTTTCGGACAACCTCCTGCTGGCCCGCAGCCAGTCGGACAAGCGGGCATTTCTGGCAGGCGGTTTTGCTTCGATCATCCGCCACGACGCGGTCCGTTCCGCGACCCGCCGCATCTGCGAGGCGATGGATGTCCGCAAGAGCGGCGAAGACCCGCTCGCCGGTTCGCTTTCCGGCGGCAATCTCCAGAAATTCATCGTCGGACGCGAGCTCGACCGCCAGCCTGCGGTCCTTGTCGTCAACCAGCCCACCTGGGGCGTCGACGCAGGCGCGGCAAGCCGCATCCGCCAGGCGCTGATCGATCTTGCCAAGGCGGGTTCGGCGGTGGTGGTGATCAGCCAGGACCTCGACGAGATTTTCGAAGTGGCGACCAATATCGCGGTGATTTCGGAAGGCAGGCTTTCCGAACCTCATCCGGCCGGCACGCTGACGCTGGAGCGCATAGGCCTGATGATGGGCGGCATTCACGAAAGCCATTCGATATCGGAGGCGGCGCCTTCCAGGCCGGAGGGCACCTATGCGCATTGAGCTCGAAAAGCGCGCCCGTGTCTCGACGCTGTTTTCGCTTCTCTCGCCGCTGCTGGCGCTGGTGCTGACGCTCGTCTTCGGCGCCATCATGTTCTGGCTGCTGGGAAAAAGCCCGCTCAACGCGCTCTATGTCTATTTCGTCGAACCGCTGCTTGAAATCTGGTCGCTGCACGAGCTTGCGATCAAGGCGGCGCCTCTCATCCTGATCGCGGTAGGCCTCTCCGTCTGCTACCGCTCCAACAACTGGAATATCGGCGCGGAAGGCCAGTTCACCATCGGGGCGATCACCGGCTCGATCCTGCCGGTGCTCTATCCGGAATGGCACTCGCCGATGATCCTGCCGCTGATGCTGGTCATGGGCATGGCGGGCGGCGCGCTTTATGCCGGAATCCCGGCGCTTCTGAAGACGAGGTTCAACACCAACGAGATCCTGACGAGCCTGATGCTGGTCTATATCGCCGGGCTTTTCCTCGACTGGCTGGTGCGCGGTCCCTGGCGTGATCCGCAGGGGTACAATTTCCCGCAGACCAAGAGCTTCCAGATCGAGGCGGTGCTGCCGGAAATCCTGTCCTCCGGCCGCGCCCATTGGGCCTTCGTCTTCGCGATCGCCGCCGCCGTGGCCCTGTGGTTCATGATGCGCTTCATGCTGAAAGGGTTCGAGGTTTCCGTGCTCGGCCAGTCGGAGCGGGCAGGGCGCTTTGCCGGCTTCTCGGCGCGGCGCATGGTGTGGTTCTCGATGCTGCTTTCCGGCGCGCTCGCGGGATTGGCCGGCATTTCCGAAGTCTCGGGCTCCATCGGCCACGTGCAGCCGGTGATTTCCCCCGGCTACGGATTCACGGCGATCATCGTCGCCTTTCTCGGCCGATTGAACCCGCTCGGCATCATTGCCTCCGGCCTCGTGCTGGCGCTCACCTATCTCGGCGGCGAGGCGGCGCAGCTTTCGATCGGCATTTCCGACAAGGTGAGCCGCGTCTTCCAGGGGCTGCTGCTCTTCTTCGTGCTCTCCTGCGACACGCTGATCCACTACAGGATCAGATTGGTCTTCGCACGAACGAAACCGGCGGAGGTGACTGGCTGATGTTCGAGGCGATCCTCCTGACCGTCATCACCGCATCGACGCCGCTGGTCATCGCAGCCCTCGGCGAGCTGGTGGCGGAACGCGCCGGCGTGCTGAACCTCGGCGTCGAAGGCATGATGATCATGGGTGCGGTCTGCGCCTTCGCGGCAGCTCAGCTCTCCGGCTCGCCTTATATCGGCATCCTTGCCGGCATCGTCGGCGGGGGGCTGTTTTCTCTGCTTTTCGGTTTCCTGACCCTGACATTGGTCGCCAACCAGGTGGCGACCGGTCTCGCGCTCACCATTCTGGGGCTTGGTCTTTCGGGCCAGCTCGGCGAGGCTTTCGTGGGTCTGCCGGGCATCAAGCTGCAGCCGATCGTCATCCCGCTGCTCTCCGACATCCCGTTCTTCGGTCGCGTCCTGTTCAGCCAGGACCTGATCTTCTACCTGTCCGTGGCGCTCGTCGTCGGCATCAACTGGTTCCTGTTCAGGAGCCGCAGGGGTTTGAAGATCCGGGCGATCGGCGACAACCATGCCTCCGCCCACGCGCTCGGCATCAACGTTATCGGCGCCCGGTATCTGGCGGTGATGTTCGGAGGCGCCTGTGCCGGGCTTGCCGGCGCCCAGCTTTCGCTGGTCTATACGCCGCAATGGGTGGAGAACATGTCGGCCGGCCGCGGCTGGATCGCGCTTGCCCTCGTGGTCTTCGCCTCCTGGCGGCCGTGGCGGGTGCTTGCCGGCGGTTATCTTTTCGGAGCGGTCGGCATCGGCCAGCTGCATGCGCAGATACTGGCGCAGAACCTCGGCATCGTCATCCCCTCGCAATTCCTGTCCGCACTTCCATATGCGGCTACTATTGTCGTGCTGATCATCATTTCGCATAATCGCCGCACGACGCTCATCAACACGCCGGCGTCGCTCGGGAAACCCTTTGTCCCCGATCGGTGACCGCGGCACCACAACAAAACCGTCTTCAAGACAATAGAGGTCAGGAAATGAAGAAATTGATTATCGCCCTTGCCGCATCGGCCGCCTTGCTTGGCGGGTTCGTGACCGGCGCCGAGGCACAGGAAAAGACGAAGGTCTGTTTCATTTACGTCGGTTCCCGCACGGATGGCGGCTGGACGCAGGCGCATGAGATCGGCCGCCAGGAGCTTCAGAAGGCGCTCGATGCCAAGATCGAGACGCCTTTCCTGGAAAACGTGCCGGAAGGCCCCGATGCGGAACGCGCGATCGAGCGCATGGCCCGTTCCGGCTGCGCGCTCGTCTTCACCACCTCTTTCGGCTTCATGGATGCCACCATCAAGGTCGCCCAGAAATTTCCGGACGTGAAGTTCGAGCACGCGACCGGTTTCAAGGCCGCGCCGAATGTTGCCACCTACAATTCGCGCTTCTACGAAGGCCGTTACATCCAGGGCCAGATCGCCGCGAAAATGTCGAAGAAGGGCGTGGCCGGTTACATCGCCTCCTTCCCGATCCCGGAAGTGGTGATGGGCATCAACGCTTTCGAACTCGGCGCCAAGTCGGTCAACCCGGATTTCAAGCTGAAGGTCGTCTGGGCCAATACCTGGTTCGATCCGGGCAAGGAAGCCGACGCCGCGAAGGCGCTGATCGACCAAGGCGTCGATATCCTGACCCAGCACACCGATACGACCGCGCCAATGCAGGTCGCAGCCGAACGCGGCATCCTCGCTTTCGGCCAGGCTTCCGACATGATCGCCGCCGGTCCGAAGACGCAGTTGACCGCGATCGTCGACACCTGGGGTGCCTATTACATCAAGCGGACCCAGGCGCTGCTCGACGGAACGTGGAAATCCGAGCAGATCTGGGACGGCCTGAAGGACGGCATCCTGACCATGGCGCCCTATACCAACATGCCGGACGACGTGAAGGCGATGGCGGAAGAAACCGAAGCCAAGATCAAGTCGGGCGAACTGCATCCCTTCACCGGCCCGATCAACAGGCAGGACGGCACGCCTTGGCTCGCCGCCGGCGAGAAGCCGCAGGACGGCGTCCTCCTCGGCATGAACTTCTATGTCGAAGGCGTGGATGACAAGCTGCCCCAATAAGCTTTGATGGAACTGAAGCGAGGAGGGCGCCGGTCGGCGCCCTTTTTGTTTCGGTTGCACACAACCCGTTTATCGCGCTTCAAGGAAGTTGCTGATATGAAGCGGCCAATGCCGAGAAGGAGATTCCCCATGAGCCGTTCCTGCCTTGCCGTCATCCTCGCCGCCGGCGACAGCACGCGCATGAAATCGTCGATGTCGAAGGTGCTGCACAAGGTGGCCGGCCGGCCGATGATTGCGCATGTGATGGCGGCGGTCGCCTCGACCGGCGTTTCCGACGCAGCGCTCGTGGTGGGGCGTGATGCGGAGGCGGTCGTCAAGGCGGGCTCCCTGGACGGCGTTTCGGTGGAGGCTTTCCAGCAGACGGAACGGCTGGGAACGGGCCACGCGGTTCTGGCCGCCAAGGACGCGATCGCCCGCGGATACGATGATGTCCTCGTCGCCTATGGCGATGTTCCGCTGGTCACCCCGGCGCCTTTCGCCGCGGCGCGTGAAAAGCTGGCTCAAGGCGCGGATGTCGTGGTCATCGGTTTCCACACGGACAATCCGAACGGATACGGCCGCCTGCTGGTCGAAGACGGCGAGCTCATCGCCATTCGAGAGGAGAAGGACGCGACGGACGAAGAACGCAGGATCACCTGGTGCAACAGCGGGCTGATGGCGATCGACGGCCGCAAGGCGCTGTCGCTGCTCGAAAGGATCCGCAACGACAACGCCAAGGGCGAGTATTACCTTACCGACATTGTCGAGATCGCCCGCGCGGCCGGCGGCAGGGTGATGGTTGTCGATGCGCCCGAGACGGAAGTTGCCGGCTGCAACAACCGGGCCGAGCTCGCGGTCCTCGAGAGACACTGGCAGGAGCGCCGCCGCCAAGAATTGATGCTCTCCGGCGTCACGATGATCGCGCCCGAAACCGTTTTCCTTTCCTATGATACCGAGATCGCCCAGGACGCCGTGATCGAGCCGAACGTCTTTTTCGGACCTCACGTGACGGTCGAGAGCGGCGCGGTCATCCATTCCTTTTCCCATATCGAAGGCGCCCATATTGGCGCCGACGCGGAGATCGGCCCGTTCGCACGCCTGCGTCCTGGCGCGAAGCTGCTCGTGCATGCGAAGGTCGGCAATTTCTGCGAGGTCAAGAATTCCGAAATCGGCGAGGGCGCCAAGGTCAACCATCTGACCTATATCGGCGACTCCTTCGTCGGACCCCGCGCGAATATCGGCGCAGGCACGATCACCTGCAACTACGACGGGGTGAACAAGCACGTGACGCGGATCGGCGCCAACTCGTTCATCGGTTCGAATTCCTCGCTGGTCGCCCCGGTTTCGATCGGCGACGGCGCCTATATCGCATCGGGCAGCGTCATCACCGAGGACGTGCCGGCTGACGCGCTTGCGCTTGGCCGCGCGCGTCAGGAAGTGAAGCCCGAACGTGCCAAAGTGATCCGGGAACGGGCACTTGCTTTCAAGGCCGCTAAAAAAGCGGGTAAATAAACAACCGCGTCTTAACCGGCGACCGTTACTTTCAGACATCGAAAGTGACCGGCGGGCCGATTGCGGAAAGCTTGCAATCGGCTAGGAATCCGCCCGGGTTCAACGAAGCGGAGAGGGTCTTTCATGTGCGGGATTGTCGGTATCGTCGGCACGGAACCGGTGGCGTCGCGACTGGTCGACGCGCTGCGGCGGCTCGAATATCGCGGTTATGATTCCGCCGGCGTTGCCACCATCCACGGCGGGAAGATGGAGCGCCGCCGCGCCGAGGGGAAGCTTTTCAATCTCGAGAAGAGGCTGGATGCGGAACCGTTGCCCGGCACGATCGGCATCGCACACACCCGTTGGGCGACACATGGCGTACCGAACGAAACGAACGCCCATCCGCATTTCGTGGACGGCGTCGCAGTCGTCCACAACGGCATCATCGAGAATTTCTCCGAGCTGAAGGACGAGCTGCTCGCCGACGGCGCGGTTTTCGAAAGCCAGACGGACACCGAGGTCGTCGCGCATCTGCTCGCAAAACATACGCGCCAGGGCCTCGATCACCGGGCCGCCATGCTTGCCATGCTGAACCGCGTTTCGGGCGCCTATGCCCTCGTCGTGATGTTCGAAGACGATCCGGGGACGATCATGGCCGCCCGCTTCGGGCCGCCGCTCGCGATCGGCCACGGCCGCGGCGAGATGTTTCTGGGGTCGGATGCGATCGCATTGTCGCCCTTCACCAGCGAGATCACCTATCTCGTCGATGGCGACTGCGCGATCATGACCCGCAAAGGCGTCGAGATCGTCGATTATTCCGGCAAGCCGGTAAAGCGCCGGAGCCAGGTGTCTCAGGCGGCCGCTTTCCTGGTCGATAAGGGCAACCACCGGCACTTCATGGAAAAGGAGATCTACGAGCAGCCGGAAATCATCTCCCATGCGCTCGGCCACTATATCGATTTCGCCGCCCACACGGTGAAGGCGAACGATACGGCGATCGACTTCGGCAAGGCGTCGGGTCTGGCGATCGCCGCCTGCGGCACGGCCTATCTTTCCGGTCTGATCGGCAAATACTGGTTCGAGCGCTATGCGCGCCTGCCGGTCGAGATCGACGTGGCCTCCGAGTTCCGTTACCGCGAATTGCCGCTCTCGCCCTCGCAGGCGGCTCTCTTCATCTCCCAGTCCGGCGAAACCGCCGACACGCTCGCTTCGCTGCGCTATTGCAAGGATCAGGGGCTGAAGATCGGCGCCGTCGTGAACGTGAAGGAATCGACGATCGCCCGTGAGTCGGATGCGATCTTCCCGATCCTCGCCGGACCGGAAATCGGCGTCGCTTCGACCAAAGCATTCACCTGCCAGCTCGCTGTGCTTGCGGCGTTGGCGATCGGCGCCGGCCGCGCCCGCGGCACGGTGTCGGCGGAAGACGAGAAGGCGATGGTCAGACATCTGGCCGAAATGCCGCGGATCATGAGCCGGGTTCTGAACGACGTGCAGCCCGAGATCGAGGCGCTGTCGCGCGAACTCTCCCGCTTCAAGGATGTGCTTTATCTCGGCCGCGGCACGAGCTTTCCCCTTGCCATGGAGGGGGCGCTGAAGCTCAAGGAGATTTCCTATATCCATGCGGAAGGCTATGCCGCCGGCGAGCTGAAACACGGGCCGATCGCGCTGATCGACGAGAACATGCCGGTGATCGTCATCGCGCCGCATGATCGCTTCTTCGAAAAGACGGTCTCCAACATGCAGGAAGTGGCGGCCCGCGGCGGAAAAATCATCTTCATCACCGACGAAAAAGGGGTGGCCGCCTCGAAACTTCCGACCATGGCGACCATCGCGTTGCCGAATGTCGACGAGATCATCGCGCCGATGATCTTCTCGCTGCCGATCCAGCTTCTCGCCTATCACACGGCCGTCTTCATGGGAACCGACGTCGACCAGCCGCGTAACCTCGCGAAATCCGTCACTGTGGAGTGAGGACGCTCCGCTTTTTCTTGCAACGCAGTATCGCATCCGGCATTGTCGCATCGAATGGATGCGGCAATACTCAGGTAGTTTAGGGAAGTGGAATGAGCGACAGTCCAGAGCGAATATCGCTGGCCGGCCGCCTCAGGAATAACTTCCTAACCGGGCTGATCATCTGCGCGCCCTTGGCCATCACCATATGGCTGACCTTCACCTTCATCGACTGGGCCGACAGCTGGGTCACGCCCTACATCCCGCAGCGCTACGATCCGCAATATTATTTTAACATCACCATTCCCGGCACAGGACTGGTGATTGCTGTCGTGTTCATCACCATCGTCGGCTTTCTCGGCAAGAACCTGATCGGCCGGTCGATCGTCAATTTCGGCGAGTCCATCCTGCACCGGATGCCATTGATCCGGACGATCTACAGAAGCGTCAAGCAGATCCTCGAGACGGTCCTGAAGGAGCAGTCCACCTCCTTCAAGAAATGCGGGCTGATCGAGTTCCCGAGCCCCGGCATGTGGGCGCTGGTCTTCATTTCCGGCGATGCTCAGGGCGAGATCGCGGCAAGGCTCAATGCCGAAGGCGAGGAAATGGTCGCCGTCTTCATGCCGCCGACGCCCGTTCCGACGGCCGGATTCCTGATGTTCGTGCCGAGAAGCAAGATCGTCATGCTCGACATGACGCCGGAGGAGGGGGCAAAGCTCCTGATCTCGGGCGGCCTCATCGCTCCGGAATACAAGCCGGCTGCGGGTGCCCCGACCGCGGTCCTGCCTCCGCCCGTCGTTCCGGGCTGATCACCCCGCCCGGAGAAACCGGATCGCCTCGTCGCGGCGGTGGAGGTAAAGGAGTACGCGCATGTTCCGGCCGCGCTCGCCGGTGAGTTCCGGATCGCGTTCGAGCAGATAGGCGGCGTCCTTGCGGGCAATTTCCAACAGGTCGGCATGTGCTTCGAGGCTGGCGATCCGGAAGCCCGGCGTGCCGGACTGGCGGGTGCCGAGCAATTCCCCTTCGCCGCGCAGTTTCAGATCCTCCTCGGCGATCAGGAAGCCGTCCTCGCTGTCGCGCAAGATGGAAAGCCGCGCCCTTCCGGTCTCGCTCAAGGGGCCCTTGTAGAGCAGGATGCAGGTGGAAGCCTCGTCGCCGCGTCCGACACGGCCCCGCAGCTGGTGCAGCTGGGCGAGCCCGAAGCGTTCCGCATGTTCGATCACCATGATCGTCGCATCCGGCACGTCGACGCCCACTTCCACGACGGTGGTCGCGACCAGCAACCGCAGCTCGCCGTTCTTGAACGCGGTCATGACGGCGTCCTTGTCCGGCCCGCTCATCCGGCCGTGTATGAGCCCCACATTGGCGCGGCCGAGTTCCCTGGCGAGCACCGCATGGCGCTCCTCCGCCGACATGAGATCGGAGACATCCGATTCCTCGACCAGCGGGCAGATCCAATAGGCTTTTTTTCCTTCATCGATCGCGCTCCGGAGCCGGGAAACGATTTCGCCGATCCTTTCGGTGGGGATCGTCACGGTCTGGATCGGCTTGCGGCCCGCCGGTTTTTCCGTGAGCTTGGAGACGTCCATGTCGCCGAAGGCTGCAAGAACCAGAGTGCGCGGGATTGGCGTCGCGGTCATGACGAGCATATGCGGCGAAATGCCCTTGGCAGTGAGCCGCAGGCGCTGGTGCACGCCGAAGCGATGCTGTTCGTCCACGACGGCGAGCATGAGATTGTGATAGTTGATCGTATCCTGGAACAGCGCATGGGTGCCGATGACGATCTGTGCCTCGCCGGAAGCGATCCGCTCGACGATCTGGTCGCGTTCGCGCCCCTTGGTACGGCCTGTCAGCACTTCCACCGTGACGCCGGCGGAAGCTGCGAGTTTCGAAATCGTCGAAAAATGCTGGCGGGCGAGGATTTCCGTCGGCGCCATCAGCACGGCCTGGCCGCCGGCTTCCACGGCAGCCGCCATCGCGAGCAGTGCGACGAGCGTCTTGCCGGCACCGACATCGCCTTGCAGCAGCCGCAGCATGCGTTCGTCGCCGGCCATGTCCTTCAGGATGTCGTCCACTGCGGCTCGTTGGCTAGGCGTCAGCGAGAAGGGCAGTCCCGCGATGATCTTTGCCGCGATATCGCCCTTCACCCGGATTGGCTGGCCGGGTACCTTGCGAAGACGCTGCCTGACCAGCGACAGCGATACCTGGCCGGCCAGGAACTCGTCATAGGCGAGCCGGCGGCGTGCCGGAGATTGCGGATCGATATCCGTCTCGTCGCGCGGATCGTGCAGCCGCTGGAAAGCTTCCGTTACGGAAGGAAAGTCTTGACGTGACGTCAGATTGGCATCCGCCCATTCCGGCAGATCTGGCAATCGCGCGACGGCGCCGTCGATCGCCTTTCGCAACACCTTGGGTGAAAGACCTGCCGTCAGCGCATAGACGGGCTCGATCAGCGGCAGGTTTTCCGCTTCCGAGGACTTCACGATGAAATCCGGATGCACCATGGAGGGGCGGCCGTTGAACCAGTCGACCTTGCCGCTCACCATCACCATCTCGTCGATCGGCAGGGATTTCTCAAGCCAATTGCCCTTGGCGTGGAAGAAGGTGAGCGCCAGTTCGCCCGTATCGTCGTGCAGGAAGACGCGATAGGGCATGTTGGACTTGCCGCGCGGCGGCGGCTGGTGCCCGCCGACGCGGCCCTCGATCGTGACGATCGCGCCCTGCGGTGCCAGCGCGATGCCGGGACGATTGCGCCGGTCGATCAACGAATAGGGGGCGTGGAAGAGCAGGTCGACGACGCGGCAGTCGTCCGGATCTTCGCGCCCGGTGACGCGGGCGATCAGCTCGGCAAGCTTCGGCCCGACGCCGGCAAGCGAGGCGACGGGCGAAAACAGCGGATCGAGGATGGCGGGACGCATGAGGCGCAAATTGCGTCAAGTTTTGCCCACTTGGCAAGGTGACGGGGACGGAAAAGCGTCTTATATGAACCGCAAACAAGGACATCGACATGACAGGACTAGCGCGCACGAGCGCGGATCTCGACCCGCGCCGCAGGCGCATTCTCTATCGCTGCTGGCATCGCGGCATCCGCGAGATGGACCTCGTATTCGGCAGCTTTGCCGAAGCGGAGATCGGCCGCCTTTCGGATGCGGAACTCGACGAGTTCGAAGCGATCATGGGCGAGGACGATAACGATCTGCATGCCTGGATCACTGGAGCTAAGCCGCTGCCGGAACACCTTCGGACGCCGCTTTTCGCGCGCGTCGCCGCCTATACGCCGGATTTCGACCCGGTGACCAAGGCCTCCCTCGAAGCGAGGCTTGGAAATACCCGATGAATTCCATTCCGATAATCCCCGGATTTGAGGCGAAGAAGGTGGGGGGCACTCAAAGCCCGCTGACCATAGGCAACGTGCCACCCGGCATGGAGCCGCTGCTGCTGGCGGAACTGGCGCGCGCCGGTCAGCCGGTCGCCTATGTCATGTCCGACGGCCAGAGCATGCCGGATCTCGAACAGATGCTCTCCTTCGTCGCGCCTGAAATCCCGGTACTGACGCTGCCTGCCTGGGACTGCCTGCCGTATGACCGTGTCTCGCCGAGTGCGGATGTCTCCGCCAGGAGACTGGCGGCGCTTTCCGGCCTGATCTCGCATGCCAGGAAGCCGCATGCGGCGATCGTGCTCGTCACGGTCAATGCCATGCTGCAGAAGATCGCTCCGGCCGACATTATCGAGAGCCTTGCCTTCTCGGCCAGGCCCGGCAACCAGGTGCGCATGGACGACATCGCCGTGCGGCTGGAAAGGAACGGCTTCGAACGGGTGGCGACCGTGCGCGAGGTGGGCGAATTCGCCGTACGCGGCGGCATTCTCGATGTCTTCGTGCCGGGCACGGAGGAGCCGGTGCGGCTGGACTTCTTCGGAGACACGCTGGAATCGATCCGCTCCTTCGACCCGGCCAGCCAGAGGACGACCGGACAGGCGCGCTCCCTCGATCTCAACCCGATGAGCGAGGTGACGCTGACGCCCGACACGATCAGCCGTTTCCGCAAGAACTACCTGTCGCTTTTCGGCGCCGCGACCCGCGACGACACGCTTTATCAGGCCGTCTCCGAAGGCCGCCGGTATGCGGGAATGGAGCATTGGCTGCCGCTTTTCTACGACAGGCTGGAAACCGCCTTCGACTATCTCGAAGGCTTCCGGATCGTCACCGACCATACCGCCCGCGAGGCGGCGAACGAGCGCTCCAAGCTGGTCCTTGATTATTACGAGGCGCGGCGGGATTCGGGCAGCCAGGGAAAAGGTGCCGCGGCACAGGCCGCACCCTACAAGCCGATCTCGCCGGGTCAGCTTTATCTCGACGGCAAGGCCTTCGCCTCGACGCTCGATGCCGTCAACGCGCTCCGCCTGACGCCTTTCAACGAGATGGATGCCGAAGGTCGCCGGGTGGTGACCTTGGAGGCGCATGCCGGCCCGCGCTGGGCCAAAACCCAGGCCGAGGAGAAGGATCGTGACGAGCGCGTCAACGTCTTCGATCTCGTCGTCAAGCACATTGCCGACAAACGCGCGGAAGGCACCAAGGTCCTCGTCACCGGCTGGTCGGCCGGCTCGCTCGATCGGCTGCTGCAGGTGCTCGACGAGCGCGGCCTGAAACGCATCAGGCCGATCGAGAAACTGGCCGATCTGGAGATGCTGGAAAAAGGCGAGGCGGCTTCGGCGGTTCTGAGCCTCGAAGCCGGCTTCGAAACCGGCAATGTCGCCGTCATCGGCGAGCAGGATATTTTGGGCGACCGCATGGTACGCCGCGGCAAGCGCCGCAAGCGCGGCGCGGATTTCCTGACCGAGGTCGCCGGCCTCGACGAAGGTTCACTGGTCGTCCATGCCGAACACGGCATCGGCCGTTTCGTCGGCCTCGTGACCATCGAGGCGGCCGGCGCGCCGCGCGCCTGTCTTGAGCTGCACTATGCCGACCAGGCAAAACTCTTCCTGCCGGTCGAAAACATCGATCTTCTGTCCCGCTACGGCTCGGACGCGGCAGAAGCCCAGCTCGACAGGCTCGGCGGCGGCGCCTGGCAGGCCCGCAAGGCCAAGCTCAAGAAGCGGCTTCTCGACATGGCGGACGACCTGATCCGCATCGCCGCGACCCGCATGACGCGCCGCGCGCCGATGCTGACGACGCCGGAAGGGCTCTATGACGAATTCGCGGCCCGTTTCCCCTATGACGAGACCGAGGATCAGGCGAACGCCATCGATGCGGTGCGCGATGATCTCGGCGCCGGCCGGCCGATGGACCGGCTCGTCTGCGGCGACGTCGGTTTCGGCAAGACGGAAGTGGCGTTGCGCGCCGCCTTCTTCGCGGCGATGAACGGCGCCCAGGTCGCGGTCGTCGTGCCCACCACGCTGCTCGCCCGCCAGCACTACAAGACCTTCAAGGAACGTTTCCGCGGCCTGCCGATCACTATCGCCCAGGCTTCCCGCCTGGTTTCCGCCAAAGAGCTTGCCCAGACCAAGAAGGACCTCGCCGAAGGCAAGGTTGATATCGTCGTCGGCACCCATGCGCTGCTCGGCGCCGGCATCAAGTTCGCGAACCTGAGCCTGCTCATCATCGACGAGGAGCAGCATTTCGGCGTCAAGCACAAGGAGCGGCTGAAGGAACTGAAGAGCGACGTTCACGTCCTGACGCTGTCGGCGACGCCGATCCCGCGCACGCTGCAGCTCGCCATGACGGGTGTTCGGGAATTGTCGCTGATCACCACGCCCCCTGTCGACCGCATGGCGGTCCGCACCTTCATCTCGCCCTTCGATCCGCTCGTCATCCGTGAGACGCTGATGCGTGAGCACTATCGCGGCGGCCAGAGTTTCTATGTCTGCCCCCGCGTCGCCGATCTGCCGGAAATCCAGGCCTTCCTGCAATCCGACGTGCCGGAGCTGAAGGTCGCGGTCGCTCACGGCCAGATGCCGGCGGGCGAACTCGAAGACATCATGAACGCCTTCTACGACGGCAAGTATGACGTGCTTCTGTCGACCACGATCGTCGAATCCGGCCTCGACGTGCCGACCGCCAACACCCTGATCGTCCACCGCGCCGACATGTTCGGCCTCGCGCAGCTGTATCAGCTCCGCGGCCGCGTCGGCCGTTCCAAGGTGCGCGCCTTCGCGCTCTTCACGCTGCCGGTCAACAAGCCGCTGACGGCGACGGCCGAACGCCGGCTCAAGGTGCTGCAGTCGCTCGACACGCTCGGTGCCGGTTTCCAGCTCGCAAGCCACGACCTCGACATCCGCGGCGCCGGCAACCTGCTGGGCGAGGAACAGTCCGGCCATATCAAGGAGGTGGGCTTCGAGCTCTACCAGCAGATGCTGGAGGAGGCAGTCGCGGAGGTGAAGGGTGACGACGAGATCACCGATACCGGCTGGTCGCCGCAGATCTCCGTCGGCATCACCGTGATGATCCCGGAAACCTACGTGCCCGACCTGCATCTGCGCATGGGTCTCTATCGCCGCCTCGGCGAGCTTTCCGAGCTTCCGGAAATCGACGGCTTCGGTGCGGAAATGGTCGACCGGTTCGGCCCCATGCCGCCGGAGGTTCAAAACCTGCTGAAGGTCGTCTACATCAAGTCGCTCTGCCGCAAGGCGAATGTCGAGAAGCTCGATGCAGGCCCGAAGGGGATCGTCGTTTCCTTCCGTGACAAGCAGTTCCCGAACCCGGCGGCGCTTGTCGGCTACATCGCCAAGCAGGGAACGCTTGCGAAGATCCGGCCGGACCAGAGCGTGTTTTTGACCCGCGACCTGCCGTCGCCTGAAAAGCGGCTTACCGCCGCCGCCCAGGTGATGACGCAGTTCGCGGAACTGGCGAAGACGTGATCACGCCTTTGGCTGATCGGATGCTTCGGGCGCAATCACGGCGGACGCCTGTGCGTCCGGCGCGACCGCGACGGGCAGCGGGACATTGCGGACCCGCTCCCGCTGAAGCGTCAGCAGGCCGGAGCCGCATATCAGCAGGATGCCAAGGAGCATCGGAAGATCGACATGGTCGCCGAAGACCAGATAGCCGAACAGCACGGCCCAGATCATCTGGCTGTATTGCGTCGGGCCGATCATCGCGGCCGGCGCATAGTTTGCAGCCTTCATCAGGAGAATGGCGGCAAGCGCCGCCAGCAGTCCGAAGCCTGCAAGATACAGCCACTGTTCCGAAGTGGGGATGCGGAAATCCGCAACCATCAGCACGCCGCAGATGACGAGGACGCCCAAAACGCCGGCGCTGTACATCGAGATGTTCTTTTCGGTCGGGCCGATGGCGCGATAGCAGATGATCGAGATGGCGCCGCTCAGACCGCCGAACACGGCGCCCAGATGGCCGATCGACAGTTCGCGAAAGCCGGGCCTCAGGACGATCAGCGTACCGACGAAGCCGATGACCACCGCGCTCCAGCGCTTGATGCCGACCTGTTCCTTCAGGAAGACGACCGACATGATCGTCACGAAACAGGGCAGCAGGAAGATCAGGACGAAGGCTTCCGCCATCGACAGATGGGTGAAGGCGACGACGCTGCCGATCGTGCCGGCGGCCTGGGCGACGAAACGAAGCAGCCATAGCGCGCGGTTCGAGGTGCGGAACGCATCCGTGATACGGTCGCCCGGCTTCATCAGGAACGGAAATCCCGCAAGGCCGAAGACGGCGCCGATGAAAGACGATTGATAGGGGCTGAGCGCGCCATGGATCATCTTCACGCTGGCATCGCTGAAGGCATAGGCGGCAAAGGCCGCGAAGGCGAGCATCACGCCCTTGAAAGCCTGGTCGGCCCCTTTCGGTTCGATCATGATCAGATCATGCCCTTGCGGGCCTCGGCCTTCAGCTTGGCGATTTCGCGCAGCGCGTTCGCAAAGACGTCCGGCGTCTGCGCGCCGCTCACCGCATATTGTCCGTCGATGATGAAGAAGGGCACGCCGGTGACGCCCATCTTCTGCGCGGCGTCGATCTCGGAAAGCACCGTGTCCTTGTCGGCGTCGGTCTTCAGAAGGTTCTCGACGACCTTGCGGTCCATCCCTGCGTTTTCGGCGATATCGGCGAGGACCGTATGGTCGCCGACATTGCGGCCTTCCTCGAAATTCGCTTTGAAGAGCGCAGTCGCGACCTTGTCCTGGACCTCGCGGCCTTCCATCATTGCCCAATGCAGCAGGCGGTGCGCGTCGAGCGTATTGGGACCGACCTTGATCGCCTCGAAATTGTAGCGGATGCCGACCTCTTCCCCGAGCTTTCTTAACATCGCATGGGCGCGTTCGACCGCATCCTTGCCGCCGAGCTTGGCGGCAAGGTCGGCCTGATGATCGACGCCCTCCGGCGGATGGTCGGGATTGAGCCGGTATGGCCGCCAGTTGATGTCGACGCCAACCTCATCCTGCACGTCGGCGACGGCGAGTTCGAGACGCGCCTTGCCGAGATAGCACCAGGGGCAGACGATATCCGAGACTATGTCGATGGTTACGCGCTCCATGGCGGCGTCCTTTCTTCGGTAGACCCGAAAGAGAGAGGAGTTATTGCGCGCGTTTATCCCACCAGGTGTTGAGCTGGTAGCCGTAAAGCGGCAGTGTCTCGGGATAGCCGATATAGCTGCGCCGCGCCACCCATTGTTCCGGGATATGGTAGAGCGGTACCATGTAATGGCCGGAAATCAGCATCCGGTCATAGGCTCGCACCGCCGCCTCGAAATCCTCCTCGCCGCGCGCCGCCAGCATCGCGTCTATCAGCCTGTCGAGGTCGGGATCCGCCGTACCGGCGAAATTGAAGCTGCCCTGTGCATCGCGCGCGGCGGATCCCCAGCGCCCCAGCTGTTCGATGCCCGGCGAAAGCGACGCCGGATAGGATTTCATGATCATGTCGTAGTCGAACTTGAAGGATCGCGCCTGGTACTGCGCATCGTCGACGGTGCGGATCGACATGTCGACACCGATCATCCTGAGCGTTCGCTGATAGGCGATCGCCAGCTTCTCCTGGTCTATGGTCTGGGTCATGACCTCGAAGGCGAGCGGCCTGCCCGCCGCGTCCGACATCCTGCCGTTCTTGATCGTATAACCGCCTTTCCGCAGAAGATCGACCGCCTCGCGCAGGACCTTGCGGTCGGCACCGGAGCCGTCGGTCTTCGGCAGGCGATAGGTTCCGTTGAGTACGGCAGGTTCGATCCGGGCCTTGGCCGGGCCAAGGATCTTCAGTTCCCGATCGTCGGCCGGCTTGCCGAGCGAGGTGAGGGGGGAATTCTGCCAGATGCTCTCGGTACGGGTGTAAGCGCCTTCGAACAGGTTCCTGTTGGCCCATTCGAAATCGAAGGCGAGCGACAGGCCGGCCCGTACGTTCACGTCGGCAAAGACCGGCCGGCGGGTGTTGAAGACGAAGCCGAGCATGCCAGTCGGCAGTTGCGGCTTGAAGGCATCCTTCACCACGTCGCCGTTCCGGACCGCCGGAAAATCATAGGCCCGCGCCCAATGGGTCGGGCTCCCTTCCAGATAGATGTCGATCTCGCCCTTCTTGAAGGCCTCGAACAGCGTGTTTTCCTGCAGGAAATATTCGACCGTGATCTGATCGTAGTTGTCGAAGCCGATTTTGGAGGGAATATCCTTCCCCCAATAATCCGGGTTGCGTTCGTAGACGATGCGCTCGCCGGGCGAGACGGATTTTACGCGATAGGGACCGGAACCGACGGGCGGTTTCAAGGTCGACTGGTCGAACGTGGCCGGGTCGATGACGTGCTTGGGCAGGATCGGCGTAGCCGTTGCGAGAATCAGCGGGGTTTCCCGATCTGCTTTCTCGCTGAAGGTGAAGCGGACGCCGTGTTCGCCGACCTTTTCCATCTTCTCGACGGCCGCCAGCCGGTTCGAAAATGGGATGCGGCCCTTGTCGCGCAGAAGCTCGAACGAGAAAATCACGTCGTCGGGGGTCACCGCCTGGCCATCCGACCATTTGGCATCGGGATTGAGATTGAACTGAACGAAGGTGCGGTCCTCATCCCATTCCACGCTTTCCGCCAGGAGGCCGTAAAGCGAGAAGGGTTCGTCGGCCGAGCGCACCATCAGCGGTTCATAGATGAGGTTTCCGAAAATCGTGTCCCACACCCCTCGGGCAGTCGTGCCCATGCTTTTCAGGATGAAGGGATTGAGACTGTCGAACGTTCCGACCACGCCATAGGTCACCCTGCCGCCCTTCTTCACGTCCGGGTTCACATAGGGGAAATGCTGGTAGTCCGGGGCAAGCGCGGGACTGCCGTGCATGGCGATCGCGCGCAGCGGTTCGGCGATTGCGGGCGTGCTCATCAGGAGTGCGGCGATGACGGGAACGAAGCGTCGCATGGGGCTCATGGTGGTGGAATCCTCACTGATTCGCCCGCAAAATAGCGCATGCCGG
This sequence comes from Xaviernesmea oryzae, assembly GCF_900177415.1. Taxonomy (GTDB): domain Bacteria; phylum Pseudomonadota; class Alphaproteobacteria; order Rhizobiales; family Rhizobiaceae; genus Neorhizobium; species Neorhizobium oryzae_A. The sequence continues at coordinate 386,137 of NZ_FXAF01000011.1, forward strand.
CAGGGCCACCAACCGCAGCAATGCGCAAAAGAGCGACCGCCGGCGTTAACGTCTTGTCAAAAATGCGAAAGGAGGGCTGGATATCGACGCGTGCCCGATGTAACAGGGTGACCGGACGGGCGGGTCATTCAAATGCCTCATTTGACCGACAGGTGACGGGCAGGAATGACACCCCGAGGGATTTGACCGGCGTCGGCCGCACCCAACGGATTTCAGGAGACGGATTTCGTTATGATGTTCAAGGCAACCCAAGTTCTGCGGACGGCGATGTCCGTTCTCGCTCTCTCGATCGGCGCGAGCACGCTGCCGGTTGCAGCCCTTGCACAGGATGCCGCGGCTCCGGCCGCCGGTGCTCCGAGCGCTCCGCTCGGCTGGTTCAAGACCTGCACCAAGCAGGACGACAGCGATCTCTGCGTCGTGCAGAACATCACTGCAGCCCAGAACGGCCAGCTGATCACGGCCGTTGGCCTGATCACCGTCGAAGGCAAGGTCAACCGCAAGATCCTGCAGGTTTCCGTGCCGACCGCGCGCCTCGTGCCGCCCGGCATCGTCATGCAGATCGATGGCGGCAAAGGACAGAAGCTCGACTACGTCGTCTGCCTTCCGGACAAGTGCACGGCGGAAGTGCCGCTGACCGATGCGATGATCGCGAGCCTCAAGAAGGGCAACGAAGTGATCTTCACCTCGATCAACTTCCGTCGCGCGCCGAACCCGATCAAGATTTCGCTCTCGGGCTTCACGGGTGCTTTCGACGGTCCGGCCATGCCGCAGGAGCAGATCGCCCAGAGCCAGCGGAGCCTGGAAGAGGGCATGCAGCGCAAGGCGGAAGAGACGCGCAAGAAGCTGGAAGACGCCCAGAACGCCGCCAAGCAGGGTCAGTGATTCGGGGCGTGAACCCAAAACCGAAGCCCGGCCTCGTGCCGGGCTTTTTGATTCCGGATACAAAAAAGCGCCGGCTGGAATGCCGGCGCTTCTGAAGCTTCCGATGGATCGTATCAGTGGGCCAGGATGATCTTGGGCTTCAGCTGGCCGGACGGACCGCGATCGAAGATCTGATAGACCTGCGGGTTGCGCAGCGGTGCGTCGCTCTCGTCGTGTTCCAGGTTCTGCTCCGAAACATAGGCGACATATTCCGTTTCGTCATTCTCCGCGAGGAGATGGTAGAAGGGCTGGTCCTTGCTCGGCCGGATTTCGGCGGGAATGGCATTCCACCATTCTTCGGTATTGGCGTATTCCGGATCCACATCGAACACGACGCCCCGAAACGGAAAGACTTTGTGGCGGACCACTTCTCCGATGGTAAATTTAGCGTTGCGCTGTTTCATGGTGCGATGTCCTTTCGCATCCTAATGTGGGAACAAAATTCTCCGACATCAAGAGAGTAATGCGGGCGGACGCCCATCGTTCCACCGGATAGACTTAAGGATTTCTGAGCTTTCGCGGTCTTGCGGTGGCAAGTATCACGCCGCCGAGAACGAGGACGATGCCGAGCGCATGGTAATACTCGAATTTTTCGCCGAGAAAGATGACCGCCATGACGATCGAGACCGGCGGCATCATATAGAGCGTGATACCGGCCGTCGCGGGTCCGAAGATGCGCACCGTGTGCTGGAAGCAGAAGAAGGCGGCAAGCGATGCGAAAAGAATGATGCCGGCGATCTTCGACCAGGCCGATGCCGTTTTCGGCAGCAGCCCGCCGTGAAGGAATTCCCATAGGGCCGGCGGCAGCAGGAGCAGAGAGCCGGAAAAGGCGATGAGGCCGAAGAGCGAGAACGGCCGGATCGCCTGCGCGGCGGGCCGGCGCAAGAGGACCGAGTAGATCGCAAAGGCGATCGCCGCCACCAGAATCCCGAGATCGCCGAGATTGAACTCCATATGGGTGAGGGCCGCGAAATCGCCGCGCAGGACGATCGCGGTAACGCCGGCGAAGGCGACCGCCATGCCCGAAAGCTCGCGGCTGCCGATCCTGCGCCCGGAAAACAGCCATTCGAACAGGATGATGAACAGCGACGACGTCGTGTAGATCAGCGTCGCATTGGAGGCCGTGGTCAATGTCAGCGCCCAGTAGACGAAGCCGCTGCAGATGCTGATGCTTAAGAACCCGAGCCACAGCCAGAGCCAGGTATGTCTCCGCACGAAATTCCAGGCGGCCGGCCAATCGAGATAAAGCACCGGCACCATGATCAGCGCCGATCCGGCCCAGCGGATGAAGGCGGTGATGAAGGGGCCGATTTCTCCGATCACCCCGCGTCCGAAAATGAGGTTGCTCGAAAAGAAGACGGGGACAAGCGCGAAGATCAGCCAGTCGAGGGCGCGCGGCTGCGGCGTGTTCGGCGAGGGCATGGGGCACCGGAGGACGTGGAAGAGGCAGGGCCCCAAAATGGCGAACGGCGGGCTTTCGAACCCGCCGTTCCAGAGAAGGAGGCGCGGCGACCGCGCCTGATCGGATCAGGCCGAATAATACATGTCGAATTCGACCGGATGCGGGGTCATTTCGAAGCGCATGACCTCCGTCATCTTGAGCTCGATATAGGCATCGATCTGATCGTCGTCGAAGACGCCGCCGGCCGTCAGGAACTTGCGGTCGCGATCGAGGTTTTCGAGCGCCTCGCGCAGCGAGCCGGAAACGGTCGGGATCTTCTTCAACTCCTTCGGCGGCAGGTCGTAGAGATCCTTGTCCATGGCCTTGCCGGGATGGATCTTGTTCTTGATGCCGTCGAGGCCGGCCATCAGCATGGCGGCGAAGCCCAGATAGGGGTTTGCCAGCGGGTCGGGGAAGCGGACTTCCACGCGCTTCGACTTCGGGCCGGAGCCGAATGGAATGCGGCACGACGCCGAACGGTTGCGGGCCGAATAGGCCAGGAGAACCGGCGCTTCGTAACCCGGAACGAGGCGCTTGTAGGAATTCGTCGTCGGGTTGGTGAAGGCGTTGATCGCCTTTGCATGCTTGATGATGCCGCCGATGTAATAGAGGCAGCTCTCGGAAAGGCCCGCATATTCGTCGCCGGCGAAGGTCGGCTTGCCGTCCTTCCAGATCGACTGATGCACATGCATGCCCGAGCCGTTGTCGCCGAAGATCGGCTTCGGCATGAAGGTCGCGGTCTTGCCGTAGGCATTGGCGACCTGGTGAACGACATACTTGTAGATCTGGATCTTGTCGGCGTTGCGCACCAGCGTGTCGAACTTGACGCCGAGCTCGTGCTGGGCTGCCGCCACTTCATGATGGTGCTTTTCCACGACCACGCCCATTTCGGAGAGCACGGTCAGCATTTCGGAGCGCATGTCCTGCAGGCTGTCCACCGGAGGAACCGGGAAATAGCCGCCCTTGACGCGCGGACGGTGACCGAGATTGCCGGTCTCGTAATCGGTGTCGTCGTTGGAGGGCAGTTCGGAAGAGTCGAGCTTGAAGCCGGTATTGTACGGGTCGGCCTTGTACTTGACGTCGTCGAAGACGAAGAACTCCGGCTCGGGGCCGACAAAGACGGTGTCGCCGATGCCGGAAGCCTTCAGATAGGCTTCGGCTTTCTTGGCGGTGCCGCGCGGATCGCGGTTGTAGGCTTCGCCCGAAATCGGATCGAGGATGTCGCAGAAGATGACCATGGTCGACTGGGCGAAGAACGGGTCCATGTGAACCGTCGCCGGATCCGGCATCAGCACCATGTCCGACTCGTTGATGGCCTTCCAGCCGGCAATCGAGGAACCGTCGAACATGACGCCGTCGGCGAACATGTCCTCGTCGACGGCTGAAATGTCCATGGTGACGTGCTGCAGCTTGCCGCGCGGGTCGGTGAAGCGCAGGTCCACGAACTTGACGTCGTTTTCCTTGATTTGTTTCATGATTTCGCTTGCGCTCGTCATATGACCTTCCTCGATGTAAGATGACGATTGTGAGGCCCGGGCCGGCGGCCTGAGGCGGATTAGATGGCGTCTATGCCGGTTTCACCGGTGCGGATGCGGATGACTTCCTCCACGTTGGAGACGAATATCTTGCCGTCTCCGATCCGTCCAGTCTGCGCGGCATTCCGGATAGCCTCGATGACCGCATCGGCATTCTCGTCCGCCAGGACGACCTCGACCTTCACCTTCGGCAGAAAGTCGACGACATATTCCGCGCCGCGATAGAGCTCCGTGTGGCCCTTCTGGCGGCCAAAACCCTTGGCCTCGGTCACGGTGATCCCCTGCAAGCCGACTTCCTGAAGGGCTTCCTTCACCTCGTCGAGCTTGAAAGGCTTGATGATCGCTTCGATCTTTTTCATGAGAAACTATCTCTCCGCTTCTCCCTTGAAGCAGGCCTCTACCCGCTCGGCCATGCCAATGCAGATATCGTGCCAAACTCCGGCGCCACATTCAAAAAGATAATGCGATTTTGCACCAATTCCCCGCATAAGCGAGGGGCTCGTGGCAAAAATGTTTCCGCTTTGCCCGGATATTGTGCGCCGAAGTCCAAAAATCGGATTTTCTTGTCGATTTTCCGAAAGTTGAGCGGAGGTAAATCCGGATAGCGTAGTGGTGCAAATTTAATCATTTGCTTAAATTTTAATCTGATTGCGCACCGGAAGGACGCTTGTTTTCCGATCATTCTTTCCGTTCAATAGCGGGATGAACCTTTCGCTCGACCATATCCTTTTGACGCCCGAAGAAATGGCCTCAGCGGACGTCGCGTCGGCCCGGTCCGGCATCCCGTCCTTCGACCTGATGGAGCGGGCGGGGCAGGCGGTCGCAGCCGCCGCGCTCAAGCATTTCCCCGGTGCGCTCCGCTTCGTCGTGCTTTGCGGCCCGGGCAACAATGGCGGCGATGGCTACGTCGCAGCACGAGTGCTTGCCGAAGCCGGTGCATCCGTCGCCATCTTTCATATGGGCGATCCGGGAAAGCTGAAGGGCGATGCCGAACAGGCGCGCGACCTTTGCCGGCTGCCATCCGAACCGCTGGAGAACTACCGGCCGCAAACCGGCGATGTGATCGTCGATGCCCTCTTCGGCGCCGGTCTGACGCGCGCCGTGCCCGATATCGTCTCTGGTGTGATTCGCGCGGCCGATGATCTGGATATCCCCGTCCTTGCCGTCGATCTTCCTTCCGGCCTCTGCGGACGGCGGGGCGTGCCGCTCGGCGTGGCCTTCCGGGCGAGGCACACGATCACGTTCATGACCCGCAAGCCCGGTCATCTTCTGCTGCCGGGCCGGGCGCTGTGCGGCTATGTCGAAGTTTTCGATATCGGCATTCCGGCCCGCATCGTCCAATCCGTCGCCGGCAAGATAAGAGAGAATGCGCCGGCGCTGTGGCAGGGCCTCCTGCCGGAGCCGGCAGGGGACACTCACAAGTACCGGCGCGGACATCTGGCGGTCTTTTCCGGGCCGGCAGGCAGGACGGGAGCCGCACGGCTTTCGGCAATGGCGGGTTTGAAGGCCGGGGCGGGGCTCGTGACCGTCGTTTCCCCCGGCGATGCCATGCCCGTCAACGCCTCTTCGCTCACCGCGGTCATGCTGCATCAGGTCGATACGGACGGAGATCTCGAAAGCTGGCTGGGGACCGCGAAACTTGCCGCCTTCGTGCTCGGGCCGGGCTTCGGCATCGGAGAAAAGGCCCGGAAGTTCGCGCTGGCGCTGAAGGACCGGCCTCTGGTGCTCGACGCCGACGGCATCACATCTTTCAAGGACAATCCGCAGCAACTGTTCGATGCTTTCGCAGGCGGCGAAACCCGTCTGGTGCTGACGCCGCATGAGGGCGAGTTTTCCCGGCTCTTTCCCGATCTCGCCGCGGACGAAAACCTGAGCAAGGTGGAGAAGGCGGCAAAAGCCGCAGAACGCGCCCACGCCGCGATCGTCTACAAAGGCGCCGACACGGTGATCGCGAGCCCCGACGGCCGCGCCTGCATCAATGCCAACGGCCCGCCCTGGCTTGCGACGGCCGGCTCCGGAGACGTGCTCTCCGGCATGATCGGCGCGCTGCTCGCCCAAGGCATGCCGGCTTTCGAGGCGGCCGCGGCGGGCGTCTATCTGCATGGCGAGGCGGCCAGGCGGGCGGGCAGGGGAATGACGGCCGAAGATCTTGCCGCCCATGCGGGCGTCGGGATCGACGCCTAGTCCTTGCCTTCCAGCAGTTCGCGCATCGCGATCGCGCCGTAAGGCGCGTTCACCTTCCCTTCATGGATGAAGAAGGCAAAGACATCGCGCGGCTTCTTCTCGACCTTGCGGGCTGCATCGATCAGCGGCAGGTCGTCCGGCACGCCACCCTCGGCCCAGGTTTCGAGCCGCTTCGCCCAGGCCTTCATATCTTTTTCCGGATAGCAGGTCTTGATGTCGTCCGAACCCTTCTGCAGACGGGCATAGACGAAATCCGCCGTCACGTCGGCGACCATCGGATACTCGAAATGATCGGCACAGACCGGTGCGATACTGTATTTGGAAAGCAGCGCGACGAATTCTGGCACCTTGAAACTGTCGTGACGCACTTCCACCACATGGGTCAGCTTCAGTCCGTCCAGCCTGTTCGGCAGCAGTTTCAGAAAGGCTTCGAAATCGTCCGGCTCGAATTTCTTGGTCGGCGCGAACTGCCAGAGCAGCGGACCGAGATGGTCGCCAAGCTCCGTCAGGCCCTGGCCTAGGAACTTCTCGATCGATTCCCCCGCCTCCGCCAGAACCTTGCGGTTGGTGGTGAAACGGCTCGCCTTCAGCGAAAATATGAAACCTTCCGGCACGTCGGCCGCCCATTTCGCGAAGGTTTCGGGCTTCTGCGAACCGTAATAGGTGCCGTTGACCTCGATGACCTTGAGCTTGCTCGCGGCATATTCGAGCTGCTTCTTCTTCGGCAGTTTTTCCGGATAGAACGTGCCTTCCCACGGCTCGAAGGTCCAGCCGCCGATGCCCGTCCGAATAGTGCCGGCTTTGGTCATAAACTCCTCCCGATGCGGATGACTATTCCGCCGCTTCCACCTTTTTTGCCGGCCGGCGCTCCAGCAGCTCTTTCAGGAACTGGCCGGTATAGGACCGCTTTTCCTTGACGATCTGCTCCGGCGTGCCTGCCGCGACGATCTCGCCGCCGCCCGTGCCGCCTTCCGGACCGATGTCGATGATCCAGTCGGCCGTCTTGATGACTTCGAGATTGTGCTCGATCACCACGACGGAATTGCCCTGGTTCACCAGCTCGTGCAGCATTTCCAGGAGCTTGGCGACGTCATGGAAGTGCAGGCCGGTCGTCGGCTCGTCGAGGATATAGAGCGTGCGGCCGGTCGAACGTTTCGACAGTTCCTTGGCTAGCTTGACGCGCTGCGCCTCGCCACCCGAAAGCGTGTTGGCCTGCTGGCCGACCTTGATATAGCCGAGACCCACGTCGAAGAGCGACTGCAGCTTGTCGCGCACCGCCGGCACCGCGGAGAAGAACTCGACGCCTTCCTCCACCGTCATGTCCAGCACGTCGGCAATCGACTTGCCCTTGAAGGTGACGTCCAGCGTCTCGCGATTGTAGCGCTTGCCGTGGCAGACGTCACAGGTGACGTAGACGTCCGGCAGGAAGTGCATCTCGATCTTGATGACGCCGTCGCCCTGGCAGGCCTCGCAGCGTCCGCCCTTGACGTTGAAGGAGAACCGGCCGGGCTGATAGCCACGCGCCTTGGCCTCCGGGAGCCCCGCGAACCAGTCGCGGATCGGCGTGAAGGCGCCGGTATAGGTCGCCGGGTTGGAACGCGGCGTGCGGCCGATCGGCGACTGGTCGATGTCGATCACCTTGTCGATGAACTCGAAGCCGTCGATCTTGTCGTGTTCGGCCGGAATTTCCCGCGCGCCCATGACCCGACGCGCGGCCGCTTTGTAAAGCGTCTCGATCAGGAAGGTGGACTTGCCGCCGCCGGAAACCCCGGTCACCGCCGTGAAGACGCCGAGCGGCACGGATGCCGTGACATTCTTCAGATTGTTTCCGCGCGCGCCGAAAACCTTGATCTCCTTGCCCTTCTTCGGCTTGCGGCGTTCGGCCGGCACCGGCACGCCGAGCTCGCCCGAGAGATATTTGCCGGTCAGCGACTTCGGATTGGCCATAACCTCGTTCGGCGAACCCTGCGCGACGACGGTGCCGCCATGAATGCCGGCGGCCGGTCCGATATCGACGACATAGTCAGCCGTCAGGATCGCGTCCTCGTCGTGCTCGACGACGATCACCGTATTGCCGATATCGCGCAGGTGCTTCAGCGTGTCGAGCAGCCGGGCATTGTCGCGCTGGTGCAGGCCGATAGAAGGCTCGTCGAGCACGTAGAGCACGCCCGTGAGGCCCGAGCCGATTTGCGAGGCGAGCCGGATGCGCTGGCTCTCGCCGCCGGAAAGCGTGCCGGAATTCCGGGACAGGCTCAGGTAATCGAGGCCGACATCGTTCAGGAACCGCAGGCGCTCGCGAATTTCCTTCAGAATGCGCACTGCAATCTCGTTCTGCTTGGCATTCAGCTCGGCAGGCAGCACTTCGAACCAGTCGCGCGCCGCCTTGATCGACATGTCGGTGACTTCGCCGATATGCAGCTTGTTGATCTTGACCGCCAGCGCTTCCGGCTTCAGGCGATAGCCGTTGCAGGCCGGGCAGGGGGCCGCCGACATGTAGCGTTCGATATCCTCGCGCGCCCAGGCGGAATCCGTTTCCTTCCAGCGGCGTTCGAGGTTCGGCACGATGCCTTCGAAGTTCTTCACCGTCTTGTAGGAGCGGGCGCCATCGGCGTAATGGAACTCGATCTTTTCCTCGGTCCCGTGCAGGATCGCCTTCTGCGCCTCCTCGGAAAGCTCGTTCCAGCGGTTCGAGAGCTTGAAGCCGAAGGTCTTGCCGAGCGCCTCCAGGGTCTGGTTGTAATAGGGCGATGTGGATTTCGCCCATGGCGAGATCGCCCCGTCGCGCAGCGTGCGGGCAGGTTCCGGCACGATCAGCGCCTCATCGACCTTCTGCTGCGAGCCGAGGCCGTCGCAGGTCGGGCAGGCGCCGAAGGGGTTGTTGAACGAGAAGAGCCGCGGCTCGATTTCCGGAATGGTGAAGCCTGAAACCGGGCAGGCGAATTTTTCCGAAAACAGCACGCGTTCATGCGTCTCGTTGAGCGACTTGTTGGCCGAGCCGCCGGCTGCGGTCTCCTCAGGCGGCAGCGGCTTGTCGGCGAATTCCGCGACCGCCAGCCCGTCGGCGAGCTTCAGCGAGGTTTCGAGACTGTCCGCAAGGCGCGCGCCGATATCGGGCCGCACCACGAGACGGTCCACCACCACGTCGATATCGTGCTTGTATTTCTTGTCGAGCGCCGGAACGTCGGCGATCTCGTAGAACTGGCCGTCGACCTTGACGCGCTGAAACCCCTTTTTCATCAGGTCGGCGAGTTCCTTCTTGTACTCGCCCTTGCGGCCGCGGATCATCGGCGCGAGGATATAAAGGCGCGTCCCCTCATCGAAGGAAAGCACGCGGTCGACCATCTGGCTCACCGTCTGGCTTTCGATCGGCAGGCCCGTCGCCGGCGAATAGGGCACGCCGACGCGGGCGAAAAGCAGGCGCATGTAGTCGTAGATTTCGGTGACGGTGCCGACGGTCGAACGCGGGTTGCGCGAAGTCGTCTTCTGCTCGATCGAAATTGCCGGAGAAAGCCCGTCGATCTGGTCGACGTCCGGCTTCTGCATCATCTCCAGAAACTGCCTTGCGTAGGCCGAGAGGCTTTCCACGTAGCGGCGCTGCCCCTCGGCATAGATCGTGTCGAAGGCGAGCGACGATTTGCCCGAGCCGGAAAGGCCCGTCATGACGATCAGCGAATTGCGCGGCAGATCGAGATCGATGCCCTTCAAATTGTGCTCGCGCGCACCACGTATGGAAATGGTCTTCAGTTCACTCATCGTCATACTCATCGGGGGGAGGATCGAAGGTCCTTATGTAGTGATTGATGCGCGCGTGTCGAGACGAAACTGCTGCGATGCAGCGCCGTTCCGAGTCGGTTGACAGCACTATAGGAATAAATTAGAACAAATAAAGAACAAATTTGCCTGTGGATTAAAAATCATCGGCACCCACCGGATCGGACCGATGGGTTAAAGTGCAGGGATTGGTTTAGGGCCGCGGAATGCGGCGGACAAGGTGAAAATTATGGCTGGTAGCGTGAACAAGGTCATCCTGGTGGGAAATGTCGGAGCCGATCCGGAAATCCGCCGCACCCAGGACGGCCGGCCGATCGCCAACCTGCGAATTGCGACCTCCGAGACCTGGCGTGACCGCAATTCGGGCGAGCGCCGTGAAAAGACCGAGTGGCACAACGTCGTCGTCTTCAACGAAGGGCTCTGCAAGGTCGTGGAGCAGTATGTGAAGAAGGGCGCCAAGCTCTATGTCGAGGGCCAGTTGCAGACCCGCAAGTGGCAGGACCAGAGCGGCAACGACCGCTACACGACGGAAGTGGTGCTGCAGGGCTTCAACTCGACCCTGACCATGCTGGATGGTCGTGGCGAAGGCGGTGGCGATCGTGGTGGTTACGGCGGCGGTGGCGGTCGCGTCGGCAGTGATTTCGGCGGCGGCGACGATTTCGGTGGCGGTTATGGTGGCGGAAACGACTACGACCGCCGGCCGGCCGGCGGGGCGAACCGTGGCGGCGGTGGCAATCAGCCGCCGGCCGGCGGCAATTTCTCGCGCGATCTCGACGACGACATTCCGTTCTGATCCCAGGCGCCCGGTCTGCCGTCGGGCATCCATTGCGTTTCGATATTCGGGGAAAGCGTTCGCGCTTTCCCCGAATGCGTTCAGGCGGCTGCCTTGTCGGCCAGCATGGACACCATCACGTCGGATTGCGACAGGATGCCGACCAGCTTGTTGTTCTCCCGCGTCACCGGCAGGTAATGCAGGCCTTGCTCGGCGAAGATGATCATCGCGTCGGCGACCGGCGTATTGGGGCGGACGGTTTTCACCGGCGTCGTCATGATGTCCTTCACCGTATCGTTCGGAGCGCTCGCGCCCGATAGAACAAGCCGCAGTCGCTGGCCGAAGCCGATTCTCGGCCGCCCGTTGACCCAGTGCGCCTTGTCGAGAAAATCCGTCTGGGTGACGATGCCGACGACTTCGGCGCGGTCGTTGGTCACCGGCAGGGCCTTGAAATGGTGGGCGCGCATCAGGTCGTGCGCTTCCTTCAGCGTGTTGTCGGGCGCCACGGCCACCACGTCGCGCGACATGATGCTGGCGCAGTCGAAATAGCCGGCGCGGCGGCGATAGGATCGCAGTTCCGTGCGCCGCAGGATCGTTTCGAGATCGTCGCGGTCGATATCGAGGAACTCGTCATATTCCTTCAGCACGTCGTCCAGGTCCGCAGAGGTGAAACCGATGCGCTGAAGGGGGGCAGGATCCTTGGTGCCGTGGTCGGTCGACAATCTCACCGCGTGCGGATAGCTGCGGCCGGTCAGGTTGTTGAAGATCAGAGCCAGCACGACGAGAGCGAGCGAATTGCCGGCGACCGGCCACAGCACGAAACCGTAACCCAGTTCATGGATGGCCGGCCCGCCGAGCACGGCGGTGAGCGCGATCGCGCCGCTCGGCGGATGCAGGCAGCGGAACGTCATCATCGCCGCAATCGCCACGCTGATCGCTACGGCCGAGGCGAGGAACGGATCGCCGACGACGAGCGCTACGGTGACCCCGACGAGAGCCGAGACGATATTGCCGCAAAGGATCGACCAGGGCTGCGCGAGCGGGCTCGAAGGAACGGCGAACAGCAGGACGGCCGAGGCGCCCATCGGCGCGATCAGGGCCGGAAGCGACGCATCGGCCCGCAAAGCGAGGCTCCCCGCCAGTCCGGTCGCCAGGATGCCTATCAGGGCGCCGAGGGCGGCACGCAACCTTTCCCTGGGACTGACGGGCATGGTGTCGGGCAGAAGCCGCTGCAACATATGTCGCATTGATGCAAAACCTTTGATTCCGTTCGGTGCGCCGGCTTTTAGCAGAAAACGCCGATCCGTCATGCGGTTCTTGCAGCTTTCACAGATTGAACGCCGAGCGCACGCCGTCGACCACGAACTGGACCGAGAGGGCGGCGAGAATGACCCCGAGCAGGCGGGTGAGGATGGCCCGGCCGGTGACGCCGAGGAACCGGTCGAGCCGTTCGGCGACCAGGAGGGTGACGTAGACGAGCGCCATGATCAGCGCGATGACGCCGATCAGCAGCGCCCGGTCGGCGGGGCCGGGGAAAGTGCCGGCGAGCAGCACCGTGGCGGAGATCGCGCCCGGCCCGGCGATCAGCGGCAGGGCGAGCGGAAAGACCGCGATATTGTGGATATGGTCGATGGTGATTGCCGTCTGGGAGGTCTTTTCCTTCCGTTCCTGGCGCCGTTCGAAGACCATTTCGAAGGAGATCCAGAAGAGCAGCATGCCGCCGGCGATGCGGAAGGCGCCGATCGAGATGCCGAGAAGCCCGAGCACGCTCGAGCCGAAGAGCGCGAAGACGGCCAGTATGCCGAAGGCGATCAGCGAGCCGCGGAAAGCGACCTGGCGGCGCTGAGGCGCCGTCATGCCGACGGTGAGGCCGAGGAAGACCGGGGCGAGCCCCGGCGGATCGAGTGTCACGAGCATCGTCGTGAGCGCATTGATCAGCATGTCAGGCGTTGCCATATCTTCCCCCGTCTGGCTGCAATTCTTGCAGTCTCGTGCGAAGATTGTTAGGACAGGCGCGCGGTTTAGGGAAGCCTGCAACGGGCTTTTGAAAATAAGGCGTCATCCTGCCAAAGATGCCTGGAAAACACCGCAAAAACTGTTCAAAACCATGGTGGAAATTGGCGCTCGGAACCGCTTTCCGCTATAAAACAACCAACTGATTCCGAACAGAGATCGTGATCCGATTTGACTGAGCAAAGCACACCCGGCGGCGGAAAGCTGCCTCCCGGCATCGAACCCATTTCCATCATGGAAGAGATGCAGCGGTCCTATCTCGATTATGCCATGAGCGTTATCGTGAGCCGCGCCCTTCCGGACGTCCGCGACGGATTGAAGCCTGTCCATCGGCGCATCCTTTACGGTATGTCGGAACTCGGCATCGACTGGAACAAGAAATACGTCAAATGCGCCCGCGTCACCGGGGACGTGATGGGTAAATACCATCCTCACGGCAACCTGGCGATCTACGACGCGCTCGCCCGCATGGCGCAGGACTGGTCGCTCCGTCTGCCTTTGATCGACGGCCAGGGCAATTTCGGCTCGATCGACGGGGATCCTCCGGCGGCCGAGCGTTATACCGAATGTCGCCTTGAAAAGGCGGCCCATTCGCTGCTCGACGATCTCGACAAGGAAACCGTCGATTTCCGCGACAACTATGACGGCACGCTCTCCGAGCCCGTCGTGCTGCCGGCGAAGTTTCCGAACCTGCTCGTCAACGGTGCGGGCGGCATCGCGGTCGGCATGGCGACCAACATTCCGCCGCACAACCTGACTGAGGTCATCGACGGCTGCATCGCCATGATCGACAACCCGGCGATCGAGCTGCCCGAGCTGATGCAGATCATCCCAGGTCCGGATTTCCCGACCGGCGCCCTGATCCTCGGACGTTCCGGCATCCGATCGGCCTACGAGACGGGCCGCGGCTCGATCATCATGCGGGGACGGGCGACCATCGAGCCGATGCGCGGCGACCGGGAGCAGATCATCGTCACCGAGGTTCCCTATCAGGTGAACAAGGCCGCGATGGTTGAGAAGATCGGCGAACTGGTGCGCGAGAAGCGCATCGAGGGTATTTCCGACCTGCGCGATGAAAGCGACCGCCAGGGTTATCGTGTCGTGATCGAACTGAAGCGCGACGCCAATGCGGAAGTGATCCTCAATCAGCTTTACCGTTATACGCCGCTGCAGACCTCCTTCGGCTGCAACATCGTGGCTCTGAACGGCGGCAAGCCGGAACAGCTTACGCTGATCGACATGCTGAAGGCCTTCGTGTCCTTCCGCGAGGACGTGGTGAGCCGGCGCACGAAATACCTGCTGCGCAAGGCGCGCGAGCGCGCTCACGTCCTGGTGGGGCTGGCGATCGCCGTCGCAAACATCGATGAGATCATCCTGCTGATCCGTCGCGCGCCCGATCCGCAGACGGCGCGCGAACAGTTGATGACCCGCCGTTGGCCGGCTCAGGATGTCGAGGCGCTGATCCGCCTGATCGACGATCCCCGCCACAAGATCAACGAGGACGGCACCTACAACCTGTCGGAAGAGCAGGCCCGCGCGATCCTCGAATTGCGTCTTGCCCGTCTGACGGCGCTCGGCCGCGACGAAATCGGCGACGAGCTCAACAAGATCGGCGCCGAGATCAGCGATTACCTCGATATCCTGTCGTCGCGCCTGCGCATTCTGACGATCGTCAAGGACGAGCTTGCCGCCGTACGCGACGAGTTCGGCACGCCGCGCCGCACGGAAATCCTCGAAGGCGGTCCGGATATGGACGACGAGGATCTTATCGCCCGCGAGGACATGGTCGTCACCGTATCGCATCTCGGCTATATCAAGCGCGTCCCGCTCGGCACCTACCGGGCCCAGCGCCGCGGCGGCAAGGGGCGGTCCGGCATGGCGACGCGCGACGAGGATTTCGTCACGCGCCTGTTCGTAGCCAACACCCACACGCCGGTGCTGTTCTTCTCCTCGCGCGGCATCGTCTACAAGGAGAAGGTCTGGCGCCTGCCGATCGGCACGCCGCAATCGCGCGGCAAGGCGCTGATCAACATGCTGCCGCTGGAGGCCGGCGAGCGCATCACCACGATCATGCCGCTGCCTGAGGACGAAGCGACCTGGGATAACCTGGACGTCATGTTCTCGACGACGCGCGGCACCGTCCGCCGCAACAAGCTGTCGGACTTCGTGCAGGTGAACCGCAACGGCAAGATCGCCATGAAGCTCGAGGAGGAGGGCGACGAGATCCTCTCCGTCGAGACCTGCAAGGGGCCGAACCTCGACCTCAGCGAGCCGGGCGACGACGTGCTTCTGACGACGGCGCTCGGCCAGTGCATCCGTTTCCCTGTCGATGACGTCCGCGTTTTCGCCGGCCGCAATTCGATCGGCGTGCGCGGCATCACGCTCGGCGAGGGCGACCGCATCATCTCCATGACCATCGTCGGCCATGTGGATGCGGAGCCGTGGGAGCGTGCAGCCTATCTCAAGCGCTCGGCGGCGGAACGGCGCGCCGCGGGCGTCGACGAGGAGGATATCTCGCTGGTCGGCGAGGAAGTCACCGAAGGGGGACAGCTCTCCGACGAACGCTACGAGGAACTGAAGGCACGCGAACAGTTCGTGCTGACTGTCTCGGAAAAGGGTTTTGGAAAGCGTTCGTCCTCCTACGACTTCCGCACCTCGGGCCGCGGCGGCAAGGGCATCCGCGCCACCGATACGTCCAAGACGGCGGAGATCGGCGAACTGGTGGCGGCCTTCCCGGTCGAAGAGAACGATCAGATCATGCTCGTCTCCGATGGCGGCGTGCTGATCCGCGTACCGGTCAACGGGATACGCATCGCCAGCCGCGCGACCAAGGGGGTCACGATCTTCTCCACTGCCAAGGACGAGAAGGTCGTCTCGGTCGAGCGCATCAGCGAGCCGGAAGGCGACGAGGAAAACGGCAATGGCCTGCCGGAAGAGATCACGGCCGAGACCGGCGATCTGGGTGCTGCTCCGGAAGAGGGGACGAATGACGAGGGTGCGGCTGAATAAGCCGCACCTCTTTCGACAGATGAACGAACTGAAAAGCCGGAGGACGAAAGTCCTCCGGCTTCTGTTTGAACCGGGCGCGACGGGAATCTGCGAACCGGTCCGCTACCGTAAAATCGTCAGAATGCGCTGTGGCGGCGCGCGAAATCTCTGAAATCCTTCATGTCTTCGCGCTCGCGGCGAAGCTCGGAAATCGTCGAGGCCACGGATGCCACGAACATGATGCTGATCAAACTTGCCAGTACAGTCAACGTCACGAACATAGTCATCCTTTCTTGTCCGTATCCGCCTCAGTAATAGGAAAGATCGGTATAACGACCCGTCACCTGCGGATAATTCAGATCTGTCAACTCGGATTTATCTTGATAAAGGGTTACTGTTGCCGTCAGCATCACAGCGATCATTGCCGTCCACACCAGATTGATCATGGTGATCTTGTCCGGCATAATCGTTTTCCTTTTCGCGATCATCTCCGTCTGTCCTTCTTGTTTGCCTGAACGCGCGTCGCGCAAACAGGTTCCACCGCATTTTGAGAGAGACTTATCCGGATTGCTCTGAAGCGTCCTTGAATGCTTCGTTCATCTGGCGTTCAGAATTCGAACCGTTTCACGGCTCGTCCGGAGTGAGGAAGAAAAGCACGACCTCGATGAAAAGCGACAAGGCAACAGCGCCTATCACCACCACGGCCAGCATCTTCCTGTTGTTCTCCCGCGATACGGACGGGTCTTCGTGCCCGCCACGATGCCTATGAAACCATAGTGCCGCTGAAACGCCCTTGAACGGGCCGTTCATCTCTCGTTCAGAATAGGGAGCCTTGCGGCGGCGGAACTTCCGTGACAAAAGGCGCAGAAAATTTTAGCTGCAACAGGTCCGGACCCGGCATGACGACTGCTTTTTACCCCGGCTCTTTCGATCCGATGACGAACGGTCATCTGGACGTGCTCGTGCAGGCGCTGAATGTCGCCGACGAACTCATCGTTGCGATCGGCATTCATCCCGGCAAGGCGCCGATGTTCTCGTTCGAGGAAAGGGCGGATTTGATCCGTGCTTCGCTCGAAGAGGTATTGCCCGGACGCGCGGACAGCCTTTCCGTCGTCGCCTTCGACAGGCTTGTCGTCGACGCGGCCCGCGAGAGCGGTGCCACGCTGCTGATCCGCGGCTTACGCGACGGCACCGATCTTGACTATGAAATGCAGATGGCGGGCATGAACCGGCAGATGGCGCCCGATATCCAGACCGTCTTCCTGCCGGCGGGCGTCGCCACTCGCCCCATTACCGGCACATTGGTCCGGCAGATCGCTGCCATGGGCGGCGATGTCAGCGCTTTCGTGCCCGGCGCGGTCCTCAAGGCCCTCAACAACAAGCTGAAACGCTGATCGTTTCCGAACCCCGGAGTTCCGCATGAAACTGTTTCGTCTCGCCGCTGCCGGCGCTTTTGTCTTCGCTTCGATGATCCTGCCCTCCATCGCTTCGGCCGACACGCTCACCATTCAGCTGAAGGATGGTCCGGTGGTGATCGAACTCATGCCGGACGTGGCGCCGAAGCATGTGGCGCAGATCGAGGCGCTCGCCGCCAAGGGCGCTTACGACAACGTCGTCTTCCATCGCGTCATCGACGGCTTCATGGCTCAAACCGGTGACGTTCAGTTCGGCAAGGAAGGCGGCCCGAACTACAATCCGGCCCGCGCCGGCACGGGCGGCTCCGATCTTCCGGACCTGCCTGCGGAATTCTCGAAAGTGCCGTTCGAGCGCGGCACGGTCGGCATGGCCCGCGCCCAGGATCCGAATTCCGCTAATTCGCAGTTCTTCATCATGTTCGATGAGGGGGCTTTCCTGAACGGCCAATATACGGTCGTCGGCAAGGTCGTGTCGGGCATGGAGTTCGTCGACAAGATCAAGCGCGGCCAGGGCGGTAACGGCGAAGTGACCAACCCCGACAAGATGATCAAGGTCTCTGTCGGCAAGAAGTAATGAACCAAGGCGCTCAGTCGGACGACGTGTCCGCCGCCTCGAAAGGAGAAGCAAATGGCCGAGATCAAGGATCCGGAAAACACCCTCATCATGGAAACCAGCAAGGGCAAGGTCGTCATCTCGCTCCTGCCGGACCTGGCGCCGGGCCACGTCGCGCGCATCAAGGAGCTTGCCCGCGAGAAGGCCTATGACGGCGTCGTTTTCCACCGCGTCATCGCCGATTTCATGGCCCAGACGGGCGATGTGAAGTTCGGCAAGCAGGGCGCCGAAAGCTTCAATCCGGCCCGCGCAGGCATGGGCGGCTCGGACAAGCCGGACCTGAAGGCCGAGTTCTCCGCCGTTCCGCATGTGCGCGGCACCTGCTCCATGGCCCGCTCGCAGAACCCGAACTCTGCCAATTCGCAGTTCTTCATCTGCTTCACGGATGCCCCGTGGCTGAACAAGCAGTACACGGTCTGGGGCCAGGTCATCGAAGGCATGGACAATATCGACCAGATCAAGAAGGGTGAGCCGGTCAAGGATCCGGACTCGATCGTTTCGCTGCGTGTCGCAGCCGACGTCTGACCCGATCTGAATTCATGGCCCGCTCCGCTTTCGGCGGGGCGGGTTTCGCTTTTCTGGAAGTTCAAGCCCGAATGCGCGTCGATCTGTTCGATTTCGATCTGCCGGAGGAAAGCATTGCGCTGAGGCCTGCAAGCCCGCGCGACAGCGCCCGGCTGCTTGTCGTCCGTCCCGATGGGGAGCCTGTTCTTTCCGATCATCGCGTGTCGGAACTGCCCGGCTTTCTGAAATCGGGCGATGCTCTGGTCTTCAACGATACCAAGGTCATTCCCGCCCAGCTTGAAGGAATCCGCCACCGGGAAGGGGCGGGCGGCCAGCAGGTCTCCGCGACGCTCCACATGCGCGCCGCGCCCGATATCTGGAAGGCCTTCGCCAGGCCGGGAAAGCGCATCAAGATCGGCGACCGCATCGAGTTCGGCCACGGCGGGAACGCCTGCCTCCTCGGCTCGCTTGCCGCGACCGTCGAGGAGAAAGGCGAGGGCGGCGAGGTGACGCTGCGCTTCGACCTGTCCGGCCCGGCGCTCGACGAGGCGATCATGGCGGTCGGCCATATCCCGCTGCCGCCCTATATTGCCGCCAAGCGGCCGGAAGACGACCAGGACCGCAAGGATTACCAGACCATCTATGCGCGCGAGGAGGGCGCCGTCGCGGCCCCGACGGCCGGGCTGCATTTCACGCCTGAACTGTTCGCTGCGCTCGACGCAGCCGGCATCGAACGGCATTTCGTCACGCTGCATGTCGGAGCAGGCACCTTCCTGCCGGTGAAGGCCGACGACACCGAAGATCACAAGATGCATCAGGAGATCGGCTATGTCAGCGCCGAGACGGCCGCGCGGCTGAATGCCGTGAGGCGGAGGGGCGGGCGCATCGTTTCGGTCGGCACGACCTCGCTGCGGCTGATCGAAAGCGCTGCCGCCGAGGACGGAACGATAAAACCCTGGAGCGGCGCCACCGGTATCTTCATCACGCCCGGCTACCGCTTCAAGGCGGTGGACATGCTGATGACCAATTTCCATCTGCCGCGCTCGACGCTGTTCATGCTCGTTTCGGCGTTTTCAGGGCTTGAGACGATGCGCTCGGCTTACGCCCACGCGATCGAAGCCGGCTACCGCTTCTATTCCTACGGAGATTCCAGTCTCCTTTTCCGGACCGACAAATGACCGAAACCTTCCAGTTCAATCTCAAGAAGACCGACGGCGGCGCGCGCCTTGGCGAGGTCAGCATGCCGCGCGGAACGATCCGCACGCCCGCCTTCATGCCGGTCGGCACGGTCGGCACCGTCAAGGCGATGTATCTCGACCAGGTGCGCGATACCGGCGCCGACATCATTCTCGGCAACACCTATCACCTGATGCTTCGTCCCGGGGCGGAACGCGTCGCGCGCCTCGGCGGGCTTCACAACCTCATCCGCTGGCCGCATCCGATCCTCACCGATAGCGGGGGCTTCCAGGTCATGTCGCTGTCGGGTCTGCGCAAACTCGACGAGAAGGGCGTCACCTTCAAGAGCCATGTGGACGGCAGCCTGCACCACATGTCGCCGGAACGCTCGATCGAGATCCAGGGCCTGCTCGGCTCCGATATCCAGATGCAGCTCGACGAATGCGTGGCGCTTCCCGCCGAGCCCAAGGAAATCGAGCGCGCCATGGAATTGTCCCTGCGTTGGGCCGAGCGCTGCAAGATCGCTTTCGGGGATCAGCCCGGCAAGGCGATGTTCGGCATCGTCCAGGGGGGCGACCAGCCGGACCTGCGCATCCGCTCCGCCGAAGGCCTGAGGGAACTCGACCTCAAAGGCTATGCGGTCGGTGGCCTCGCCGTCGGCGAGCCGCAACAGGTGATGTTGCAGATGCTGGAAACGACGCTCCCGGTCCTGCCGTCCGAAAAGCCGCGCTACCTGATGGGCGTCGGCACCCCGGACGATATCCTGAAATCGGTCGCCCGCGGGATAGACATGTTCGACTGCGTCATGCCGACCCGCTCCGGCCGCCATGGTCTGGCCTTCACCCGCCGCGGCAAGGTCAACATCCGCAATGCCCGCCATGCGGAGGATTTGCGGCCGCTCGACGAAGAATCTGCATGCCCGGCGGCGCTAGATTACTCGCGCGCCTATCTGCATCACCTGGTCCGCTCGGACGAGGCGCTCGGGGGCATGCTGCTCTCCTGGAACAATCTGCACTATTACCAGGACCTGATGAAGGGCATCCGCGAGGCGATCGCCGAGGGCCGTTTTGCGGATTTCTACGCCGAGACCCAGGAAATGTGGGCCAAGGGCGACATCGACCCGGTCTGAGGGCAGGGGTGGTAACTAGATGCCGGTGCTGGCGGTGTTGCGGATCATCCGGACACCGTCGACCTTGTAGCTTCCGTCATCCATCAGCCGCATCTGGTAGATGGCGGTCCAGTCCTTGCCTTCGCGGGCGCTGATCATCACTTCCTGCAGCACCAGTTCGCCGCCGCCGATCAGTTTCGAACGGCCGAAGGCGTAGTTGCCGGCGTGATAGACCGGTTCGTAGCTCTTGCGCACCATGTCCAGAAACTGATCCTTGCTCGGATAAAGGCTGCGGATGCTTGGCGAGGCGAAGGAGTAGGCCTTTTCCGCATCGTTGCGCAGCAGCGCGGCGATCTGGCCGGAAATGACGGCCTGGGCCTCTGCGACCGGATCTTCGGCCTTTGCAGCGGCGAAGGAAAAGAGAACGAAACTCAGAACGACATAAGGAAATCGAACGGGCATCGGGGTTCTCCAGGAACGGGCACCAAGAGGCTAGCGCCTTTCCGGCAAAGGAGAAGATGGCTCGATGCGAATTTTCCGGCAATGCCGTTTATATGGACAGCGAATCTGAATGATTACAGGATGATGACATGTCGGCCGCCGAGAGGCCGAAACGCGCACTTTTCCGTGAATTTTCCTCCTGCGGCGGCGCAGGGCAGGGTCCCGTTATCATCGCTTGCCCGTGACGCCTCACGCTGGCAGGAATGCAGCCGGGAGCCTTGATTCGCCCGGACTGCCATTTCGATGAAAACCCTTCTGCCGCCGGCCTTGCTTTATTTCAGCAATGCCATCCTGTTCGTTTCGCTGTTCACGCGCCTGCCGGCCATCCAGGCCTCCATGGGCATAGACAAAGCGGCTCTCGGTCTCGCGCTCCTGAGTGCGCCCGTCGGCACGTTTGTCGCCCTGCCGCTCGCCGGAAGGATTACCGACCGGTTCACGCCGCGGCTGACGGCATTGGTCACGCTGCCGGTCTGCGCGGCGCTGAGCCCGGCCTTGACCGTTCTTCCGGTCGGCGGCTTCGCCGTCTGCTTCTTCCTCTTCGGCTTTTTCCGGACGATCTTCGACGTTGCCGCCAACATGATCTCCGCCGGCATCGAGCAGCGCACGGGTACGAAGGTTCTCGCCCGCAGTCACGGCTTCTGGTCGGTAGGTCTTCTGGTCGGGTCGCTATGTTCCGGTTTCCTGGCGGAGAGGGCGGTTGCGCCCTTTTCCCAGCAGGTCATGGCCGCCGGTTTCGTCATCGCAGCCTGCCTGCTCGTGTTCTGGATGACGCCGAAGGACGTTGCGCCGGAACCGCAACCGGATCGCAAGCGTCCGGCCTATGTCCTCCCGGACCGCACGATCATCCTGATCTGCGTCATGGTCTTCGGCCTGTGTATCGTCGAGGGCGCGATCTACGACTGGGGCATCTTCTTCCTGCGCGAGGAACTTGAGGCCGATCCGGCGATCGCCGGTGTGCTCTATGCCGTTTTCACCGTCGGCATGGGGCTGACCCGGCTTTCCGGCGACATGCTGCGCGACAGTTTCGGGCCGGTGGTCCTGGTGCGCGCCTCGGCCGTTTCGGTCGCCGCCGGCATCGTGCTTCTCGTGACGACGCCCGGGCTGATGCTCGCCGGCCTCGCGCTTTTCCTGATCGGGTGCGGCGTGGCGCTCGCTTTCCCGCTGGCCGTCTCGACGACGATCACGCTCGGCAAAGGGCAGCCGTCGGAAAACCTCGCGGCGCTGGCGCTGACCCTCATGCTTTCCACCATCGGCATTCCGCCACTGCTCGGTTTCATCGCGGAGCATGTCAGTCTTGTCGCGACCTTTCTGGTCCTGCTGCCTTGCGTGCTGGTCAGCTTCCTGATGGCCCCGGTGGCGGAAGGCCGACGCCTTTCTTCGCTTTCTCGCCGTGGTTAGCTGTGGGAAATCGGGCAGGGGTGCGGTCTGCCCCTAATTGGCCATAAGAATGCATAATGGGTTGAGCCCGCGGGCCATAGCCGTTACGACAATGAAACTGACTTGCCGAAAACAGGTGACACTGTGATCGACCCTTATGAGATGCTTGGTGTTTCCCGCGAGGCGGATGGCGCAGCCATCAAGTCGGCCTATCGCAGGCGCGCGAAGACGGCCCATCCGGACGCCGGCGGCGACGTCGACCTGTTCCGCAAGCTTAAGACGTCCTATGAGCTGCTCTCCGATCCTGTGCGCCGCAAGGTCTATGACGATACCGGCTATGATCCGGAACTCGCCGATCCCAAGGATCTGCAAGGTCTGGTGATCCTCGAAACGCTGGTCAACGAGGTCATTCTCGACGAGCGGGAACCGGGCAGTTTCGACCCGGTCGCCGCCATACGCCGCAAGCTCACCGACAGGATCGTCAACGCGCGCTTCCATATCCTGGAAATGGAGCGCCACCGGGCCCGCATTCGCCACCATATGGACCGCATCGGCAGGAAGCCTGAAACGGATGTTCTGGGGCGCATGCTCAGATCGCGTTGCGAGGCGATAAGCGAGGCGATCGGCAAGGCTGAGGCCGAGATCGGAAACATCGAACAGGCCTATGGAATGCTGGACGGATATTCCTACGAAGTCGAAGTGCCCGAGATCAAGACCGCCGCCGAGTAAGTGCTATCGTCCAAACCCGTCCTGACGCCGAAATCGCTTCAAGTTACCCATACAACTCGTTTATTCCAAAGGGTTTTTCATGGTATTGACCATACGTGAGGCCGCCCGTGACGATGCGGCGACGCTTCTCGGATTCATCCGCGAACTGGCGATCTATGAAAAAGCCGAGCATGAGGTCGCGGCGACGGTCGAAACGATCGGAGAGTCGATCTTCGGCAGGAATTCGGTGACGCAGGCCCTGATCTGTGAACGGAACGGCGAGCCGGTCGGCATGGCGATCTGGTTCTTCAGCTATTCGACCTGGCAGGCAAAAAACGGGCTTTATCTCGAAGACCTGTATGTGACGCCGAAGGCGCGCGGGCTCGGCGCCGGCAAGGCCATGCTGAAGCGGCTGGCCGGGATCGCGCTTGAAAATGGCTGCGGCCGTTTCGAGTGGAGCGTGCTCGACTGGAACGAACCCGCGATCCGCGTCTACGAGGCGATCGGCGCCGAACCGATGAACGAGTGGATCCGTTACCGGCTGACCGGCGATGCGTTGAAAAACTTCGCCGGAAGCTGAGGGAGGGAGAGACACTGGAGCAAAGCCGTCAATGCTCATGGCAGCGCTTCGGAACATATCGGCAAATCACATAAGATAGATTATGGAACTCGGATGTGTGGCAGATGGATCAATGGCTTGGATGGATCAATGGCTTGGCACTGCATCTCCCGTCAGCGTCGAAACTAAAGCTCGCCTTCCAAGACTTCGACCTCGAAGGCCATTCCGTCATAGGCCGGCTCCACATGGGCCGGAGTCTCGGCCATGACGATATCGTAATCGAGCGGAATGTGCATATGCGTCAGGATCGCATGTTTGGGTGAAAGCCGCGCGATCCAGTCGAGCGCCTGTTCGAGCGAAAGATGGCTCGGATGGTATTTGTATTGCAACGCGTCGATAATCAGCACGTCCAATCCACCGAGCCTGGCAATGGTCTCCTGAGGAAAGTCGCTGACGTCGCTGCTATAGGCCACGCCGCCGATCCGGAACCCCAGCGAATAGATGTCGCCATGCGACTGCCGGTAAGGCAGGAAGCGGATCGGCCCGCCCGGCCCGTCAACGATGATCGGCTCGTCCATGCTCTCGATCAGGAACGGCCGAACGATCGGCGGATAATTGCCGCCCGGCGGCGTTTCGAGGCAATAGCCGAAGCCTTGGCGGATACGCTCCATCGTGAACGGATCGGCGTGGATCGGAATGCGATGCCGCTGCAGCATGAAATAGGTCCGCAGGTCGTCGATGCCGTGCAGGTGATCCGCATGCGCATGGGTATAAAGCACCGCATCGACCCGCTGCACGTTGGCGGCGACCATCTGCTGGCGGAAATCCGGTCCTGTATCGACCACGACCACCGTGCTGCCGCCATCAGGCCCGATTTGCTCGACCATGAAAGCCGCGCGGGTCCGGTAATTTTTCGGATTGCCCGGATCGCAGGCACCCCAATCGCCGTTCGGTCGCGGCACGCCGGGCGACGACGAGCAGCCAAGAATGGTGAAGCGCCGCCGATACCGCGCCACCGGTCAAAGCCTCGGCATTCTGGAGAAGATGCGGAACGCATTCTCCGTGGTGATCCGGGCGATCTCTTGATAAGCAACGCCCTTGCATTCGGCGAGCACCTCGGCCGTATTGATCACGTAGGAAGGCTCGTTGCGCTTGCCGCGCCAGCGCTTCGGCGCCAGATACGGCGCATCGGTCTCGACCAACAGCCGATCCATGGGCACGGTTTTGGCTATGTCCCGCAGATCCTCGGATTTCGGAAAGGTCAGAATGCCGGAGAAGGAGATATAGCCGCCGAGCTCGACGCCGGTGCGGGCAAGCTCGGGACCGGACGAAAAGCAGTGCAGAATGAAGGGGAAGGCCCCCTTCCCGCTTTCCGTGGTCAGGATCTCGATCATGTCCTCGTCGGCGCTGCGGCTGTGGATGACGAGCGGCAATTGGGTCTCGCGTGCCGCTGCGATATGACGGACGAACCCGGTCTTCTGGTCGGCGGGCGTTTGCGTATCGTAGAAATAGTCGAGCCCGGCTTCGCCGATCGCGACGATCTTTTCATGCCGGTTGGCAAGACGCACCAAGTCTTCCGTCTGGACGTCCAGCTCGTCGCCGGCATTGTTCGGATGCGTGCCGACGGAGCAGAAAACCGACGGATATTTCTCGGTGATCGCCAGAAGGCCGTCGAGTTTGCGCACCCGGGTCGAAATGGTCACCATCTGCGTCACGCCGGCCTCGTGGGCACGCGTGATGATCGCGTCGCGCTCGTCTGCGAAATCGGCAAAATCCAGATGGCAATGGGTATCGATCAGCATGAAAAAGCCTACGAGGTCGTTTCGGGCGCCACGTAACGCGGGAAGACCGGCTGCGGTGCTTCGAGAGCCGTGCCCGGCTTCAGGCGGCCGGCTTGGCCAAGCGCCGCAAAGTCCCGGCTGTCGGCCGGCACGGCGACCAGATCGAGCAGCTTGGCAGACGATTCCGGCATGAAGGGCTGCAGCAGGATGGCGATCTGGCGCACCACTTCGGCCGTCACATAGAGCACCGTGCCCATGCGGGCCGGGTCGGTTTTCCTCAGCACCCAGGGCGCCTGGGCGGCGAAGTAGCGGTCCGTGTCGGAAACGACGCCGATGATGGCCGCGAGCGCCCGGTGGATGGCCTGCTTGCTCATTTCCTCACGGCAGATGGCGATGAGCCCGTCAGCGGCGGCGAGCAGTTCCTTGTCCGCGTCGGTAAGTTCGCCGGGCTCGGGAATGCGGCCGTCGCAGTTCTTGACGATCATCGACAGCGAACGGCTGGCGAGATTGCCGATACCGTTGGCGAGATCCGCATTGACACGGGCCGCGATGAGCTGCTCGTTGCAATTGCCGTCCTGCCCAAAGGAAATCTCCCGGCAGAGATAATAGCGCACGTAGTCGAGCCCGAACTTTTCCAGAAGCTCGAACGGATCGACGACGTTGCCGAGCGATTTCGACATCTTCTCGCCGGCGTTCAGCACGAAGCCGTGCGCATAGACGCGTTTCGGCAGCGGCAGCTTGGCCGACATCAGGAAGGCCGGCCAATAGACGGCGTGGAAGCGGATGATGTCCTTGCCGATGATGTGCACATCCGCCGGCCAGTATTTGGCGCGCGGGCCTTTCGGGTCCTCCAGATAGCCGGTGGCGGTGAGATAGTTGGTCAGCGCATCGACCCACACGTACATGACGTGCGCGGGGTCGTTCGGTACCTTGATACCCCAGTCGAAGGTGGTGCGGGAAACGGACAGATCCCTGAGGCCGGATTTGACGAAGGAGATCACTTCGTTTCGGCGCTCGTTCGGGCCGATGAAGTCCGGATTTTCCTCGTAGTGCTTGAGCAGCTTGTCGCCGTAAGCCGAGAGCCTGAAGAAATAGCTCGACTCCTCCACCCATTCCACCGGCGTGCCCTGCGGCCCGTAGCGCACGCCGTCGCGCACCTCGGTTTCGTTCTCGGCGTAATAGGCCTCATCGCGCACCGAATACCAGCCCGCATAGGTATCCTTATAGATGTCGCCGTTATCGGCCATGAGGTTCCAGATGTCCCTGGAAGCCTCGTGATGGCGCGCTTCGGTCGTGCGGATGAAATCGTCGTTCGACGCGTTCAGCAGCCGGCCCATGCCGCGGAATTCGGCGGAGTTGCGCGCGGCGAGCTCCTCCGGCGTGACCCCTTCCGCACGCGCGGTCTGCTGCATCTTCTGGCCGTGCTCGTCGGTACCGGTCAGGAAGAAGACATCCTTGCCGTCGAGGCGCTGGAAGCGCGCCATGGCATCCGTCGCGATCAGCTCGTAGGCATGGCCGATATGCGGCTTGCCGTTCGGATAGGAAATCGCGGTAGTGATGTAATAGGGCGTCTTGTCGGACATGGGGCACTCGGGCACTTGATTTGTTCATGCCGCTCTTAGCGCATGTTTCGCGGATGCGAAACACAAAGTTCCTCGATGGGTTCCCCCGCCTAGCGTCGGGCGGCTTCAAGGATCGAGAGGATCGTCTGCTTGCGGTCGAGGTTGTAAGCCTGCGCGATGGTGATCTTCTCGCCTATGTCGCTGACGAGCTTTGCCTGCCGGTCGGCGGTCGCAAGATCGCCGCCGAGCGCTGCCGCGCGGGCCCGGGCGACGAGGTGGTCGCTCAGATGCTCCAGGAAGAACCCGAAGATCACGTCGCTCTCCTTGCCGGACAGCACGTCGGCCAGCCGGTGCATGGCCTTGCGGGCCGTTGGGCCTTCCGCGGCGATCACCTCGTCGAAGGCGGCGATGATCTCCGTACCGCCGTAATTCAGGAGCTTCAGCGCCTGCGAGACGCTGCCCTTCCCCATCGAGAGCACCATTTCCTCGGTCTTGCCGCCGTCGAGGAGCATTCCAAGTCCGGCCAGCGCCTTCGCAAGATCGCCGTCACTCAGCGGTGACAGCTTCAGCGGCTGGCAGCGGGAACGGATCGTCGGCAGGAGTTTTCCAGGCGCATGGGACAGGACCAGGAAGAGCGCCCGCCGCGGCGGCTCCTCGAGGATTTTCAGGATGGCATTGGCCGCGTTGCGGTTGAGATCGTCGGCGGGATCGATGATGACGATCCGCCAGTTGCCCGTGCCGGAGGTCTGGGAGAAGAAGTGCCCCGCCCTGCGCACCTCGTCGACGGTGATCGCTGTTTTTGTCTTGCCGGTCTTCTCGTCCACCGGCCGGGCCAGATGCAGGAGATTGTGCGAGGCACCGGAGGCGATCTGCCGGCTGACCGGCGAATCCGGATCCGGATCGGCGATATGATCGGGCGCTGTCGCGGGATCCGGATGGGTGAGCACATGATTGGCGAAGCGGAAGGCGAGCGTCGCTTTGCCGATCCCTTCCGGGCCTTCGATCAGGATCGCGTGGTGGCCCTTGCCGGAGCGGTAGCTGCGGGCAAGGAAATCCTCGGCGGCCCGATGGCCGTAGAGATGCGGATTGCGTGCCGGCGGCACGGCGCCGTCGAGAATGCCCGGGGTTTCCTCGCTCATCCGACGGTTTCCGTGCTGGCCGCCCGGGCGGAGGGGAGTTCGCGCACCAACGGTTCGACGATCGCGAAAATCTCCTGAGCGATCTCCTCTTCCGGGCGCTCGGCATTCACCACGCGGCAGCGCTCCGGCTCGGCCTCCGCGATCTCCAGATAGGCCTCCCGGCGCTTCTCGTGGGTCTCGATCTCTTCACGCTCGAACCGGTCCGGGGCGTTCTCGGCACTGCGCTTGCGGGCGCGCTTCAGCCCCACTTCGGCCGGCAGATCGAGGATCAGCGTGCAATCCGGCATCACGCCGTTGATCGCGATGCGCTGCAGCGCCTCGATGAAATCCGGCTCCAGGTTGCCGGTAACGCCCTGATAGACGCGCGAGGAATCGATGAAGCGGTCGCAGAGCACGATCGCGCCGCTTTCGAGCGCCGGCCGGATCACCTCTTCGACGTGATCGTTGCGCGCGGCGGCAAACAGGATGGCTTCCATGCGCACCCCGAATTCCTCCGCCGCGCCGGAGAGAAGGACGTGACGCACGGCCTCCGCCCCCGGCGAGCCGCCCGGCTCGCGGGTCATCAGCACATCATGGCCGCGCCGGCGCAACTGGTCCGCCAGCCGGCGAATCTGGGTGGATTTGCCAGCCCCCTCGCCGCCTTCGAAAGTCACGAACAATCCGGAATGTTCTGCCACGCGTGTTTCCGCATTCACTTCTTTATCGGCTTATAACGCATAAGGGTGCGCTGCGAAACAACGTCTCCATGCTAAAGCCAGAAGAACATCAGTTCCAGGAGAGCATCGGTCGCCTGGCTGGTAAGGCCGCCCTGCCCGACCGGTTGCGCCGTCACCAGCGGCACTTCCCGCACCACCCGGTCTCCTGCGGAAATTCTCAATACGCCGACATCCTGCCCTTCGGCGACCGGCGCCCTCAGCGGCCAGCGATAGACGATCCGCCCGCTCAGTCGCGCGGGATTGTTGGTCGGCATATAGATATCGACGGGTTCTTTGGCGACGAGATCGACATAACGCGACGTGCCGCCGTAGACGCTCGCCTGACCGATCACCTCACCCTGGCGGAAGAGCACCTTGGTCTCGAATGAGGAAAGCCCCCATTCCAGCACCCTGCGTGCTTCCTCTAATCTCTCCTTGTCGCTCGCAAGGCCGCCCATCGCCAGGAAGAGCCGTGTGCCGTCGCGCTCCACCGAGGCGACCAGTGCGTAACCGGAACCCTCCGCAAAGCCGGCGCCCAGGCCGTCGATGCCGATATTGAGCGCCATGAGCGGGTTCTTGTTGCGCTGGAAAATCCTGTTCCATTCGAAATCCGGTTGCGCATAGAGCGGATAGAACTCCGGATATTCCCGATGGATGTGGCGTGCGAGCTCGACCAGGTCGCGCGCGGTCGTGTGGCTCTCGGCATCCGGCAGTCCGGTGGAATTGCCGAAGACGGAACGGGCAAGGCCGAGATCCTTGGCGCGTGCCGTCATGCGGGCGGCGAATTCCGCGTCGGAACGGGAAATGCCCTCGGCCAGCACGATGCAGGCGTCGTTGGCGTTCTGGATGATGACGCCCTTGACGAGGTCCTCGACGCGAACCTGCGATTTCAGCGCCGCGAACATGGTGGTCGTGCCGGAAGGCGCCCCGCCCGTCCGCCAGGCATGTTCGCTGACGGGATAGACCGTGTCCGGGCTGATCTCGCCTTTTTTGATGGCGCTGAAGACGACCTCCATCGTCATCAGCTTGGCAAGCGATGCGGGCGGAAAGGTCTGGTTTTCATTGGAAGCGAGCAGCACCGTGCCGGTCTTCGCCTCCACCATGTAGACCTGTTTGGCCTTGGTGACGAAACCAGGCGAAGGCTCCTGCGCATTCGTGGCTCCGGAGAGCCGGGCGGCTGCAAGGATAGCCAGGCAAAGGAAGAACAGAAGGCGTCGCATCATCACCACAGACCGTTTCATTCCCCTGCGTAGCAGTGCCGATTGCGGGCGGCAATCGGCACGAGGCTCAACGCACGGGCTTTTGAGCGGGTCTCGGAGCTTCGAGGATCATGTTGCCGAACATGACCTGCGGGGCTCGCGGCTGGGGTTCCGCGACATATCCGGTGGCGGTGTTCCGCGTCGGTGACTGGACCGCCCTCGCCTGCGGTTCGGAGGAGTAGACCGCCGCGACGGTCCTGGTCTGCTGACGGACCTCGTTGCCCATCGGGCGTTCGATCGGCATAGGACCGACCTGCGGCAGCAGCGCGAACTGCTCGAGAGCCTGGAATGCCTGTGTCGCAGCCGGCGCCTGCGCCTGCGCCTGCGCCGGACCGCTCGGCGTGCGTCCGGCAAGCGCGACCGGCGTCGGCACGGCGGAACCGTAGCTCTGAAGCTGATCGCCGAGCGGCTGGTTCGAGGCGACCATGACGCCGGTCGCGATCTGCCCTTCCGGCCGGAACGACGGCAGGCGGTCGCCCTTGCGGATATAGGATGCCATCAGGAACGGCATGTCCCTGCCATCCATGCGTGCGCGGCCGGCATACTGCACGTTGACACGCGCCGTCCCGGTCCGCTTGATGTCGAGCAGGTCGGCTGTCTTGCTGGAGACGTCGATGATGCGGCCCGGATGATAGGGCCCGCGATCGTTGACGCGGACGATGACCGACGAACCGGTGTCCAGATTGGTGACGCGCGCATAGCTCGGCAGTGGAAAGGTCGGATGAGCAGCCGACAGATGGTCGCTGTCGTAGACTTCCCCATTGGCGGTGAGCCGCCCGTGGAAGGCCGAGCCGTACCAGGAGGCGAGGCCGTTCTTGTTGTAGTTCGGATCCTCCTTCGGAACGTAGGTCTTGCCCTTCACCTCGTAGGGCTGGCCGACCATGAAGCGGCCGCCGCCCTTCGGCACCGCCTGACCTTCGCGGACAACCCGCGGGCTGGCCTTAACGCCATATTCCTTTTCGGAGAAATATTCCTTGCTGCGGGGCTTCTTCTTCGGAGCCTCGGTCGTGGCGCAAGACGCCATCCCCATGCAGACCATCGTTATTCCGAGCCATTTCGCACCCAGCGAAAGCTTGCCGCCACTCAAACCCAAACTCGTCCGTCCCATGCCGCTTTCGCTGCGACGAGCAGTCGACAGTCCTCGTTACTGTCCCGCTTTTCGCAGCCATTGAACCGGTTCGGGACATACCCCTATGCCGCCGAACTCAACAGGGTTTGAGTTTTGCCGGCAAAATGGCAACAATGCGAACGAAATCGGGCGGATAGATAAACTTCTACGGATTATGGTTAACCATCGGTTCATGCCGGCGGGCGGCAAGCGGTTTGGAGGTCCCTACCCGCCATTATTTGGAATCGGCTTCCGCGTCATCATGCCAGCGGGTCTCGAACGACAGGTTGCCGGTAAGCACCGGCCGGCCCTGTTCGTCGCGCACCGTGACGGTAATCGCCCCTTCTGCTGTGCCCGGCAACTCTTCCGAGGCGATATCCACGAGGATCCGGCTCACTTCCCGGGTGATTTCCTCGCGAGTGGATACGTCCAGGCCCTGCTCGTCGCGAACGAGGCCGCTGCCGTTGACGAGATCGAAGAAATATCGCGCCATGCCGTTCTTCCCGCTTCATGCAACGCACCGAATTGCCGGCCCGGGATTTTGTTCCTCCTCCGGTGGTCTCCCGGTTTGATAGCTCTATATGATCTTTCCCCAAACCTTGTCGGCACCTGAACTCAACCGAGGAAGAACGTGATCGAATCCCTGCTTCTCAATCTCGGACAGCACGACGTTTTGACTGACGGGGAGCGGGATGTACTCGGACACATCATTGGCCGGGAGCGACGGTTTCCGGCGGGCGAGGATCTGGTGGTCGAGGGGTCCAGACCGGGCCACAGCAGTCTGCTCATCGATGGCTTCGCGGCCCGTTACAAGCTGACGGCGGAGGGGACGCGGCAGATCACGGCGATCCATGTCGCCGGCGATTTCGTCGACCTGCATGCCTTCCTTCTCAAGACCATGGATCACGGCGTCGTCGCGCTGTCCGCCTGTCATGTCGCCTTTGCCGATCACGCCGAACTCAAGCTGGTGACCGAACGCCATCCGCATCTGACCCGCATGCTCTGGCTCGACACGCTCGTCCACGGCTCGATCCACCGGGCCTGGATCGTCGCCATGGGCAGGCGTTCCAAGGCTTCCCATCTCGCCCATATCATCTGCGAACTTTACGTCCGGCTCCAGGTGGTTCATCGCGTCAGCGGCTGGAGCTTCTATCTGCCTCTTTCCCAGGGCGAGATGGCGGATGTTCTGGGGCTGTCGCTCGTGCACATGAACCGCGTCATCCAGATGCTTCGGCGCGAAGGTCTGATTTCGTGGGTCAACCAGATCGTCACGATCCTTGATTGGGAGCGATTGAAGGAGGTCGCGGAATTCGATCCGACCTATCTCAGCCTCTCGGTGGAGCCGAGATGAGGATTTTGAAGCGAAATGATCTCCTTTGGTTGACGCCGAAATGCGGCCGGCTATAAAGCCACAGCCGAGCAGGAAGAGTGTCCGAGTGGTTTAAGGAACCGGTCTTGAAAACCGGCGTGCGGGAAACCGTACCGTGGGTTCGAATCCCACCTCTTCCGCCAATCACCGCATCGCTACAGGCGGTGCTGACAACCGCCGATTCCACGTTACAGTCCTATATATCTTGAAGATTGGCAAGGACTGCAACCGACCCATTGCGGACGTTGGCGACAGTGCGAGTAACATCGAAGAGCCGACTTTGACCGTGTTCATCGCGGCTTTTCCGGTATTTCTCAGAGATTAGGCGATACTGACGACAAGTGTTTGACCGGATCAGAGCGACAGCCGGACCTGCAAATCGTTAAGGAGCCACCGGCCGGCCGGGCCAGGTTCATGGTCCGCCATGCGGGCGGCGTAGATGGTCAGGGCGTCTGCCGGGTCACGGGCATCTTCGGCCAGCTCGAGCCGAACCAGATCCCCGGCTGCGAGATGATCGGCAATCAGATGCTCCGGCATCCGGCACCAGCCGAATCCGGCCAGCAGGAAATCGAGTCTGCGGCCGAGGTCGACAAAGCGCCACCGCGTGGCGCTGGCCAGGCCGTAATTGTTCGCTTCCCGATCGACGGGATCGGACAGGACCAGCTGGATATGGCGCTCCAGGTCGTTGCGGGTTGCCGGACGACCAAGCGCTGCCAATGGGTGTTCGGCGCTAACCACGGGCGTCAGCGCCACGCGCAGCAGTGGCGAAGCCACGACGTCCTCGGGCACCACCGGCAGCAGCAGGCAAACGGCCAATGCGACGTCGCCGCTGCGCAAACGACGCAGCGCCCCGCCCAGGCCCTCGGTCGAGAAGCTGACGGCAAGATGCGGATAGGCCTGGTGCAGCGCGCGCAGGCTTTCGATGAGCGGAGCGGTGGGCACCAGCGGATCTATGGCCAGGGCAAGCTCGGGCTCGACCCCGCCTCGCGCCCCGGTCGCGACGGCCTCGAAGCGTGCCGCGCTCGAAAGCACCAGCCGGGCCTGATCGACTAGAACCCGGCCCGTTTCAGTCAGGCGGGGGCGATGGGTGCTGCGGTCAAAGAGTTGGACGCCCTGAGCGGCTTCCAATGTCGCCACCGACTGGCTGATTGCCGATTGCGCACGGCGCAATTGCCGCCCGGCCGCCGAAAAGCTGCCGGTATCAGCAATGGTCACCAGGACGCGCAATTGGTCGAGGCTGAGGCTGCCGATCATAATCCATCACACTAGCCGATAGAGATAATCACTTTATTATCGCTCCCGCCGCTAGATGGAAAGCCTTATATCGTCTGCATCTGTCACGGCTGTTTAGCCCAAAACCTTGAGGACGCCATGCCCAACCTTCTCGTTGTCGAAACCAGCGCGCGCGGCGAGGCTTCGATTTCCCGTCAGCTGACCAAACGCCTTGTCGCCAATTGGCTCGAGGTGCATCCGGATGGCGCAGTCGTGCGGCGCGACCTGGCCGTGGATGCGCTGCCGCACGTGACCATGCCGTGGTTGTCGGCCTATTTCACGCCACCGCATGCCCATACCGCGGACATGGCCGAGCAATTGCGTCTCTCGGACGCGCTGGTTGCCGAATTGCTGGCAGCGGACGAGCTTGTCATCGCCACGCCGGTCTACAACTACAATATCCCGGCCAGCCTCAAAGCCTGGATCGATCACATCGTGCGCAAGGGCGTAACGCTTGGCTTCGACGGCAAGGGGCTGCTGGTCGGCAAGAAAGCCACCGTAGTGCTGGCGTCCGGCGGCATCTATGGCGAGGCCTCGCCCATCGACCACCTCAATTTTGCCCCGCGATACCTCAAGGCCATTCTCAACGTCCTCGGCATCACCGACGTGAGGGTTATCCATGGCGAAGGTGCCAAGGCCGTGGATATGGGTGAAGCAACGATGGACACGTTCATAGACGCCGTCATTCCGAAGCTCGATAGCGCCGCGGCAGCCTGATTGATCGGGAGTACGCGGCGCCCCGATGGAGCCCGCTTGCTTCCACGGAGTTCAGGCATGCCGCAAGATTGCCGCTGCCCGTCGTCGCATCTTGCCTTCGGATCACTGTTCATGCCGAGAAGCAGAACGTGGTCACGCTCGTCCGGTTTGGCACTCTTCCTTGCAATAGCTGACCGTCCGTGCCTTACTTTTGGAGGGCTATAGCGTAGACGGAGTTCTCCGTTTCATCGTTCGCGGTCCGCCATTTGCCGCCGATTGCCCTCTATGGCGTAATATTGCCGCCTATCGCCGCATCGAACCGGTCACTCCCGACAAACGCTCCAGCACAGAACGAGCTTCATGGTCCCGTAAGGCCGCCCAGCGCGTCTTTGGCTCCCAACCCCCTGAAGATGAGTGCTATTATCCTCGCCGCCTGAGCATCCCTCCCGGGATGGGATGGAATTTGCCACAGTACGCCGAGAAGCATCAAGACATCGTCGGCATTTGCACCGCGATCGATCGTACCCGCGGCCTCACATGCAGCTATGAGTGAGCCCACCGCCGACACCATCTGCTGATAGGCCTTGCGTTGATCATCCTCAGAAGTGGCCCCTTGCAGAAGTTTTGCCACTCCGCGTTTCATTGCGCTGGAATCGGCTAGCTGGGCACACCATAGACGGAACGCCTCAAGCGGAGGATGCTCTTGCAAAAGTGTCGATGCGAGAGCCGCAAGGGCGCTGATCTCCTTGCGATAAATGGCCAGGGCCAGAGCTTCCCGCGTCGGGAAGTGGCGATAGAGTGTGCCTTGCCCAACTCCGGCTGCCTTGCCGATGGCGCTGAGCGGGGTTTCGGGATCGGCGGTCAGGGCCTCCCGTGCCACCGCAAGTATGCGATCACGGTTTGCGCGGGCGTCTGCCCGCAATCCATCCTCTTCTGCAGCCATATCGCCTCTTGACTAAACGGACAATTGTCCGTTACGTAGCAGCAAGCGGACACTTGTCCGAATATAGCGAATGTGGAGATGGACATGCAATATGCCAAGCTCGGCCGGACGGGCCTCGATATTTCGCCTATCTGTATCGGCTGCATGGGGTTCGGGGACCCCTCGCGCGGTTACCCTTCCTGGTCGCTCGACGAGGACGCAAGCCGGCGCCTCATTCGCCACGCACTTGAGGCGGGCATCAATTTCTTCGACACCGCCAATTTGTATTCAAACGGTTCCAGCGAGGAGATCCTCGGGCGGTCACTGAAGGACTTCGCGCACCGCGAAAACGTTGTGATCGCCACCAAAATCAGCGCACCCATGCGCGACGGACCCAATAGTATAGGACTATCGCGCAAGGCGATCATGACCGAGGTGGATATGAGCCTCAGGCGCCTGGGTACGGACTATATCGACCTCTACCAGATCCATCGTCGTGATCGCACTACCCCCTGGGAAGAAACGCTCGAGGCCCTGAACGATGTCGTCAAGGCGGGCAAGGTCCGGTATCTCGGCGCATCGTCCATGATGGCCTGGGAATTCGGCAAAACGCTATATTTGCAGAAATCCAATGGCTGGACCCGCTTCGTGTCGATGCAGGACACCTACAATCTCCTCGACCGCGAGGAAGAGCGCGAGATGCATGCGCTTTGCATCGATGAAGGGGTGCAGACCATTGTCTATAGCCCTCTCAACCGAGGCCGGCTGGCCCGGCCTTGGGGAGCGATCACTGCAAGGGCGGAAACCGAAGCGGTCTACAATCTGGGTGCAGCCACTGCCGACAGCGACAAGCTGATTGTCGATGCGGTGGGAGCCATCGCGGAAGAACGGGGCGTCGGCCGGTCCATGATCGCGCTTGCTTGGTTGCGCCGCAATCCCGTTGTGGCGGCTCCGATCGTGGGGGCGCTGAAAGCAGAACATATTGACGACGCCGTGGCCTCCCTATCGATCAGCCT
Source organism: Xaviernesmea oryzae (assembly GCF_900177415.1). Classification (GTDB taxonomy): domain Bacteria; phylum Pseudomonadota; class Alphaproteobacteria; order Rhizobiales; family Rhizobiaceae; genus Neorhizobium; species Neorhizobium oryzae_A. Next base: position 422,542 of record NZ_FXAF01000011.1, read on the forward strand.
CACCGACGACGAGGCGGCAAGGCTGGAGGCTTCCTATACGCCGCGGCTCGACCATCAGGGAGTGTCCGACCCGGCCAGGCTGCGTCGCGCGGCTGAAGCAGCCACAGGACACAGCATCAGCCGCCTCCCAGTTCGTGAACTGGGCAAGGCGACATGAACCTTGCTCGTTCTGGCCACCTGCATGTCCATCTTCGGGGGTGGTCAGCTTTCTGCATTTCACCGCCGGAAACTGACCGTCCGCTTTACGCCCCATTGTAGCCATTCGCTCGCGCCCCAATCGGGCTATAGCGTAGACGTAGTTCTCCGTTTCTTCGTCTCGGCCCGCCATTTCTGGCGCGATCCATAATGGCAACTAGTCTTTCAGACGCTTCTCGAAATCACGAATGGATTGTTCGATCCAAGGCTCGCGATATCCGGCGGTATAATCGATTTCGGTAGACCTTCCGCGCTTCTTCCAGAAGAACAATAGTCGTTTCAGGATCGCCATCATTCGCGCTGCGCCCTCATTTCCGTCTGAGAGAGACCCGACCCGTGTCTCGCTTGATCCACGCGCCGGGTCTCCGCCGCAAGGCGATGCGGCGATTCCGAATTGGCATCCGCTAAATGAACGTTCGCTGAATGGCCTTAAAGAGAATCGGCCGGCGGCATGGCGGCGAGTCTGCTCTACCTCCTGTGACCGGCGGCTTGGAACTATCGCCTGAAAGGCAGGTTGCGACATGAATGACGTTCAGGAGCGCAACCCATGAAAGATACCGAAACCCCGACGGGCCTGTCGCCCTCGGCCGATCATCCCGCGCAGAAGAGAAGGAAGATGCGCGCCGGCCGGGGACTTGCCCTGTTCATCGCGGGCGTGGCCGCTGCGGCATTCGCCGTCTATCTCTTCGTTGTCGTCTACGGACTTGTCGCAGGCACTTGAGAGAAGGCGCCACCCGCCAATATGCGGGGATGAGCCCTCCCCGCCGGCCTTTATCGATGCGGCCCCTGCAGATCGCGCGCGCCGGTGATCGCTTCGCAGGGTCGCTTTGCGCCGGTTCAGGTCTCGAACGAGCGCGGCCGGCCGGGACCGGCGATGAGCCCGGCTGCAGCGACTGACGGCGTCCATCAAGCTCGGCGCAAGCGAACATTCCTATCGTCCCGTCGTCCGGAATGATCCGGTAACGATTGGAGACAATGATATGTCGAATGAAACCACTCCGATAACCCAGCCTTCCGAACAGGCGATCGCGCTGTTCCTGCAGGAAAACGACCCTGACAGGCTGACCGACATCCTGGTCGAGGCGCTTTACGAAGCCTTCCGCACGCTCGAGGACGAGATCAGGCTCGACACCGTGCATTGACCTAGCGTTAGGTTCCGTAACGTGAGCCTCATGACTGACCGATATCCGCGGCCGATGTCTGCTTTTTCCGGTCAATCGAATCGGGAATAGGGATTTGCATTGTTCTCATTTTGTTCTATCATGAGCCATGCAAATCGCCTTCGACTTCGGAGCTCCCACGGATATCGCGCTGATGCGTGCAGGACTGCGTTCGGCCTTTGCCGGCTATCGGCCTCATAACATCCGTGAGCCGATCGGCCAGCTGATCAAGTCGATGATCAGCAGCCGCACGAAGGACGAGGTTTCGCTGAAGGCCTATCGGAGGCTGGTCGAATGTTATCCGCGGTGGAGCGAGCTTGCCGGCGCTCCGGTCCCCGACATCGAGCGGGCGATCAATGACGTCACGCATGCGAAGGACAAGGCCTTTTATGTCAAGGAGACGCTCGGCCTGATCGCGAGAGACCATCCGGATTTCGATCTGTCTTTCCTGAAAGAGCTTTCCGTTCCGGAGGCCCTGGCCTGGCTGCAGACCCTGCCCGGCGTCGGTCCGAAGGTTGCCGCCTCGACGCTGAATTTTTCGACGCTCGCCATGCCGGCCTTCGTCGTCGATACCCATGTGCTGCGCGTGCTGGCCCGCTTCGGCGTGGTCGGCCCGCGTGCCGACATTGCGGCCGCTTATCACGCGGTCATGGCCGCGGTGCCGGATTGGACGGCATTCGAGCTGTCGGAATTCCATGTCCTCAGCAAGCGTCTCGGGCAGCTTTCCTGCCGCTTCGACAATCCGCTCTGCGGAGAATGCCCACTCAGGCAGCATTGCCGTTTTGCCGGCTCCGCCGCCGGCGCACGGATATCCCGTTCCCCTCTGCCGGCGGACCGGCCGCTTGTATTTCCGGGCCGAACGTGATTGCGGTAGGACATCTCCCCTCCCCACGGATTCGCGCCCATGCCCACCACCGCCATCCCCTTCCTCACGATCGGCTTCCTGATCCTTTCGAACGTATTCATGACATTTGCCTGGTACGGGCACCTCAAGTTCGAGAACAAGCCGCTCTATCTCGTCATTCTGGTCAGCTGGGGCATCGCCTTCTTCGAATATTGCATGCAGGTGCCGGCCAATCGCATCGGCTACGGCTATTTCAATGCCGCGCAGCTGAAGACCATCCAGGAGATCATCACGCTTTCGGTCTTCGTGATCTTTTCCGTGCTTTATCTCGGTGAAACGATCCACTGGAAGCAGATAGTCGGCTTCGGCTTCATCGCGCTCGGCGCTTTCTTCATCTTCACCAAATAGCCGCTCCCGGGAACCACCGCGCCATCGGGACGTTCGGATCGTCGTGGTCTCAGGTGGTGCGATGAAGAAACATGCGGGCAATATCCGGATCGGCATTTCGGGCTGGACCTACAAGCCCTGGCGCGGCGTGTTCTATCCCGAAGGCCTGCCGCAGAAGCAGGAACTGACCTATGCGGCCCAGCACTTCCGCTCGATCGAGATCAACGGCACGTTCTACGGTCTTCAGCGTCCGAAAAGCTTTGCCGCCTGGCACGACGCGACGCCGGACGATTTCGTTTTCGCGATCAAGGCCTCGCGATACATCACCCACATGCGCCGCCTCGTCGATATCGAAACGCCGCTTGCCAATTTTCTGGCTTCCGGCATCCTCCGCCTCGGCAAGAAGCTCGGTCCCGTTCTCTGGCAGTTTCCGCCGCGGATGGCGTTCGATCGGGACCGTTTCGAGGCCTTTCTGAAACTGCTGCCGAAGGACACCGAGGAAGCTGCGGAACTGGCGCGGAAACACGATTCGCGTCTCGATGATCGCGCCTATGTCGAGACCGATGCGAAACGGCCGATGCGCCATGCGCTGGAAATCCGCCATGACAGCTTTCGTTCTCAGGAGTTCGTCGACCTGCTGCGGGAATACCGGGTGGGGCTGGTCGTGGCCGACACCGTCGAATGGCCGCTTCTCATGGATCTCACGGCCGACTTCGTCTATTGCCGGCTGCACGGTTCCGAACAACTCTATGTGAGCGGTTACGACGACAAGGCGCTCGACGATTGGGCGCATCTGATCCGGCAATGGGTCAGGGGCCGCGATCCGAGGGAAGCGCTACGTGTCGGCCCTCCCTCCCCGCCGCGCGCCCACGGGCGGGATGTCTATGTCTATTTCGACAATGACGTGAAGGTTCGCGCCCCGCGGGACGCCGAAGCCCTCGCGAACCGCCTGGATGCCGGCCCTGCTTCGTCGGCCGCAAAACCCGCCAGGCGCGCCTGAAACATCATCATTCGCTTTTCCGCGGGCATGCCTTCATTTCCGTCTCGGTTTGATTTAGAGACAGTCCTTCGATCCGCCGCTTGAAGGCGGCAAGACTGTTTGCGCAAGACTGTTTGCAAGGTGTGTTGATCCATGCTCGATTCCCTCAGAGACGCCGCCCGCTCCTGGGTCGCCAAGGCGCTGCTTCTGCTTCTGGTCGTTTCCTTCGGCGTCTGGGGTGTTTCCCACACGGTGTTGACGACGAACAGCAACACCGTGATGACCGTCGGGGATCAGCAGATATCGACTGAGGAATTCCGCCTCGCCTATCAGCGCCAGGTCGCCAATCTCAGCCGCCAGTTCGGCACGCAGCTCACGGCGGAACAGGCCCGCGCCTTCGGCGTCGAGAACGAGGTCTTCGCCCAGCTTGCCGCCGGTGCCGCGCTCGATCAGCTTTCAGACGACATGAACCTCGGCCTCTCGGAGGACCGGCTCGCCAATCTGATCGCCGAGGATCCGGCCTTCCGGGGCGTCAACGGCCAGTTCGACCGCAACCTCTTCACCTCCAGGCTGCGCAATGCCGGCATTCGGGAGGATGACTATATCAAGGAGCGCAGCAAGGTCGCGGTCCGCAGCCAGATCGTCGAGGCGGTTTCCGACGGCTTCAAGCCGCCGCAGGTGCTTGTCGACGCATTGAAGACCTATCGCGACGAAAGCCGCACGGTCGATTATCTCCTGCTCTCCAACGCCAATATCGATCCGGTCAAGGCGCCGGCCGATGACGTGCTCGCGGCCTGGTTCGAAGGCGTGAAGACACGCTATCGCGCGCCGGAATACCGCACCTTCGCCTATGTGAAGCTGCAGCCCGCCGACATCGCCGATGCGTCCGCCGTCACCGACGACCAGGTGCGCGCCGAGTATGAGAAGAGCAAGGACAGCTACAAGACCCACGAGACCCGCACGATCGAGCAGCTTCCCTTCCCCGACAAGGAAATGGCCGAAGCGGCCGCAACCCAGCTGAAGGACGGCACGGCGACCTTCGACCAGCTCGTCACCGATCAGGGCAAGACCGCCTCGGACGTGCTGCTCGGCGATTTCACCAGGGAAAACCTTCCCGATCCGGCTTTCGCGGATGCCGCCTTCAAGGTGGCGGCGAACGGTGGCACCACGCCGGTCGTCGACGGTGCGTTCGGTCCGGTCATCCTGCGCGTCACCAATATCCGCCCGGAGACGGTCCGTTCCTTCGACGAGGTGAAAGAGGACATCCGCCAGCGGCTTGCGGTTTCCGCCGCGTCCCAGGAGGTCCTGAGCGTTCACGACCGGTTTGAGGACATGCGCAGCGGCGGCACCACGCTTGAGGACACCGCCAAGGCCCTGAACCTCAAGGCCGTCACCGTCACGGCCGACGCTTCAGGCAACAACGAGCAGGAGCAGCGGATCACCGACCTTCCCGCCTCCAACCAGCTCCTGGGCGAGGTCTTCCGCACCGAGCCCGGCGCCGATACCATTCCGGTGAACCTCGGCAATGACGGCTATGTCTGGTTCGAGGTCCGCAACATCGTGCCCGAACGCGACCGTCCGCTGGCCGACGTGCGCGACAAGGCCGTCGCCGATTGGACCGCCGACCAGCAGCGCCAGGCGCTGGCCGCCAAGGCGAACGAGCTCAAGGGCCGCCTGGACAAGGGCGAGACGCTGGCGGCGATCGGCGGCGAGCTCGGCCTTGCCGTCGAGAACAAGCAGGGTCTGCGTCGCGGCGCCGAGGACGCGATCTTCGGCAACGAGGCGATCACCGCGGCCTTCGCCGGCCCGGTCGACACCACCGCCACTGCGCTCGGTGCGGATGGCGAAAGCCGCCTGCTGATGAAGGTGACCGCCGTCGATCAGGCGACGACCGATGCCCTGTCCGGCGACGAGCAGTTGCAGCGCATGGCCGATGCTGCCGGCGACGACATGCTCGACCAGATGGTCAACAGCCTGAAGGACAGCTACGGCGTCTCCATCAACCAGGCAGTCGTCAATCAGGTCATGCTCCAGTGACGGGTAAGGATGAGCCGCGTATGCCTGAGCTGAAACCTCTTATCGCCAAGGTCGCCAACGGCGAGAGCCTGAGCCGCGAGGAGGCGCGCGACGCCTTCGATATCCTGATGTCCGGCGAGGCGACGCCGTCGCAGATCGGCGGCTTTTTGATGGCCTTGCGCGTGCGCGGCGAGACGGTGGCGGAAATCGCCGGCGCCGTCACCACCATGCGCGCCAAGATGCTGCCCGTCGAGGCTCCCGCCGACGCGATCGATATCGTCGGCACCGGCGGGGACGGGCTCGGCACCTATAACATCTCTACCCTCGCCTCGCTGATCGTCGCCGGCTGCCGCGTCCCGGTCGCCAAGCACGGCAACCGGGCCCAGAGCTCGAAATCGGGCACGGCCGATACCCTGTCGGTACTGGGCGTCGACCTGGAGATCGGCCCCGACCTGATCTCCCGCTGCATCAGGGAAGCCGGCATCGGCTTCATGTTCGCCTCCATGCATCATGCCGCGATGCGCCATGTCGGCCCGAGCCGCGTCGAGCTTGGTACGCGCACGATCTTCAATCTCCTTGGGCCCCTATCCAACCCGGCCGGCGCCAGGCGCCAGCTTCTCGGCGTCTTCGCCCCGAAATGGCTGGAACCGATCGCCGAAGTGCTGCGCGATCTCGGCTCGGAGACCGTCTGGGTCGTGCATGGCGACGGCATGGACGAGATCACCACGACCGGCGTCACGCAGGTCACCGCATTGGAAAACGGCAAGATCCGTTCCTTCGAGCTGACGCCGATGGATTTTGGCGTGCAGCCTGCGACGCTCGCCGAACTCAAGGGTGGCGATGGCGTAGCGAATGCTGCAGCCTTGCGTGCGGTGCTCGGTGGTGCGAAGAATGCCTATCGCGACATCTCGCTCTGCAATGCGGCCGCCTCGCTCGTGGTCGCCGGCAAGGCTGAGACGATCGCCGACGGCATGCGGCTCGCCACCCGCTCGCTCGAAAGCGGCGAAGCGGCGGCCGCACTCGACCGCCTGGTCGCCGTCTCGAACGACAAGGATTGAGGTCATGACGGATATCCTCAAGAAGATAGAAGCCTATAAGCGCGAGGAGATCGCCGCCGCCAAGGCAAGCCTGCCGCTTGCCGAGTTGAAGGCGCGTGCCGCCGATCAGTCCGCGCCGCGGGGTTTTCACCGTGCATTGAAAGCCAAACAGGAAGCCGGTACTTTCGGGCTGATCGCCGAGATCAAGAAGGCCAGCCCGTCCAAGGGCCTGATCCGCCCCGATTTTGATCCGCCGGCGCTCGCTGCTGCCTATGAAGCCGGCGGCGCCGCCTGTCTTTCGGTGCTCACCGACAAGCCGAGCTTCCAGGGCGCACCGGAATTTCTGACGGCCGCCCGCAACGCCTGCTCGCTGCCGGCGCTGCGCAAGGATTTCATGTTCGAGACCTATCAGGTCTACGAGGCCCGTGCTTGGGGTGCCGACTGCATCCTTCTCATCATGGCATCGCTGTCGGACGGCGAGGCGCGCGAGCTCTACGACGTTGCGGCCGAACTCGGCATGGACGCACTGATCGAGGTGCATGACGAAGAGGAGATGGAGCGCGCGCTGAAACTCCCTTCGCCGCTGATCGGCATCAACAACCGCAATCTGCGCACCTTCGAGCTCAGCCTGGAGACCAGCGAGAAGCTGGCGCCCATGGTGCCGGCCGACCGTTTGCTCGTCGGCGAAAGCGGCATCTTCACCCATGAGGATTGCCGGCGTTTGAAACAAGTCGGCATCAACACGTTCCTCGTCGGCGAAAGCCTGATGCGCAAGGACGACGTGGCTGCGGCGACCCGCCTGCTTCTGACCGGCGAGGCCGCCACCCTGGCGGCGGAATGATGTCGGGCCTCACCCATATCGGCGCCTCCGGCGAGGCGCATATGGTCGATGTCGGCGACAAGGCCGAGACGAGCCGAGCGGCGACGGCCGAGGGCTATGTCCGCATGCTGCCGCAAACGCTGGCGCTCATCCGCGAAGGCAATGCTAAGAAAGGCGACGTCATCGGCACGGCGCGGCTCGCCGGCATCATGGCCGCCAAGAAGACGTCGGATCTCATCCCGCTCTGCCATCCGCTGATGCTGACGAAGGTTTCGGTCGAGATTGCCGAGGATGAGACGCTTCCAGGCCTGCGCGTAACCGCGACGGCAAGGCTCACCGGCAAGACCGGCGTCGAGATGGAGGCGCTGACCGCCGTTTCCGTCGCGTGCCTGACGATCTACGACATGGCCAAGGCCGCCGACAAGGGCATGGAAATCGGCGGCATCCGTCTCCTCGAAAAGACCGGCGGCAAATCCGGCACCTATCGCGCGGAAGACCGATTGGAGGGCTGAGCCATGGCATTGCTGCCCGTCGCAGAAGCAAAAAGCCGCCTGCTCGACAAGGCGGATCCGATCGAAGCGGCCGAGGCCGTGCCGCTCGGCGAGGCGAATGGCCTGGTACTGGCAGCCGATGTCGAAGCGCGCCTCACCCAGCCGCCGTTCGATGCTTCCGCCATGGATGGTTATGCGCTGAATGCCGCCGATGCGCCGGCTGTCGGCTCGGAGCTGACGGTCATCGGCAGCGCTGCCGCGGGCCATGCCTTCGAAGGCACGCTCGGCAGGGGTGAAGCAGTGCGCATCTTCACCGGCGCGCCGCTGCCGCAGGGAGCCGATTCCATCCTCATCCAGGAGGATGCCGAACGGCTCGAGGGCGATCGCATCCGTACGAAGTTCGAAGTCGTCAAGGGCCGGCATGTGCGCCCGCGCGGCCAGGATTTCGCCGAGGGCGAGGCGGTGTTGTCCGCGGGCACGGTGCTGGATTTCTCGCACCTGACGGTCGCGGCCGCGATGAACCACCCGGAGCTTTCCGTCTATCGACGTCCGCGCGTTGCCATCCTTGCGACCGGCGATGAACTGATCCAGCCCGGCGGCACGCCCGGCGCGGCGCAGATCATCGCCTCCAATACGTTCGGCATTGCGGCCCTGGTGCGCGACAATGGCGGCGAGGTTCTCGACCTCGGCATCGTCAGGGACCGCCAGGCGGATATCGCGGCCGCGATCGAAAAGGCCCGCGCCGCCGAGGCCGATGTTCTCGTGACGCTCGGCGGCGCTTCGGTGGGCGACCACGACCTCGTCCAGGCGACGTTGAAGGGGGCTGGCATGGAACTCGATTTCTGGCGGATCGCCATGCGGCCGGGAAAGCCGCTGATGGTCGGCCGGCTCGGCCGCATGCAGGTTCTCGGCCTGCCCGGCAATCCGGTCGCAAGCCTCGTCACCGGCATGCTCTTCCTCGAACCGCTGGTGAGAAAGCTCGCCCGCCTTCCGGAGAAACACCGCCAGGTGCAGGGCGTCACCGCCAAGGCGCTCACCGCCAACGATCAGCGCCAGGACTATCTCCGCGCCCGGCTCTCGAAGGATCGCGACGGCAATCTGGTGGCCGAGGCCTTTCAGAAGCAGGATTCGTCGATGATGAAGATCTTTGCTCATTCCGACGGCCTCATCATCCGCCCGCCGCACGCGCCGGAACTGCCCGCCGGCTCCCCCTGCCCCATATTGCTGCTTCGGCCCTGAAGGTGCGCCTATCCGGATATTCGATGGCCACCTATCGATTCGATGGGCTAGGAGCGCGCGACCGCAGCCGCTAAACCTTCGATCTCGTCTCGCCGGAACTTCACGCCCACCAAATCCGTCTCGTTGGCTGCGCTCCAAGCTCATATCCGAAATTCATATCCGTAAACTGTCAGGAGGTTTTACATGTCCAACCCGAAAATCGGCATCATCGTCGGCACCACCCGCCCCACCCGCTTCGCCGACAAACCGGTCGAATGGCTGACGGCGCTCACGGGGGAGCGCAGCGGCCTCGATTTCGAGGTGGTCGATCTGCGCGACTATCCGATGCCGTTCTTCGAGGAGCCGGTCTCGCCGGCCAGAACCCCTTCCTCTCATCCGGTTGCCCAGAAATGGGCGGCGAAGATCGCCTCGCTGGACGGCTACATCTTCATCACCGCGGAATATAACCACAGCATTTCCGGCGTGTTGAAGAACGCGCTCGATTACGTCTATCCGGAATTTGTCCGTAAGCCGGCGACCTTTGTGGCCTATGGCGGTGTCGGCGGCGCCCGTGCGGTCGAACAGCTCCGCCTGATCTGCATCGAGCTGCAGATGGCGGCGCTCCGCGCGGCGGTGCATATCTCGCGCGATCAGTTCGCGGCCGTCTTGCAGGGTGAAAAGACGCTTTCGGATTTCGAGGTGCTGAAGCAGCAGGCGACCCTCATGCTGGACGATCTCGCCTGGTGGACGAAGACGCTGAAGGCCGGCCGCTCGTAAGCCAAGAAAGTGCGGGCTCTCAGGCGGCGATTCTCTCTCTGCCGCGGGCAGCCCTACAGGTCCGAGGCTCCGGAAAGGCCGGTCGTCTGGGTATAGCGCGCTCGCGGCCGGATCAGGTGACCGCCTTCGATCTGTTCCATGGCGTGGGCGAGCCACCCGGTGGTGCGCGATAGCGCGAAGATGACGAGCGGCGCCTCTTCGGGAAGCGTGAACGTGGCGGCAAGCGTCGCCAGCGCGAAATCGATATTGGCCGGTTCGCCGAGCAGCTCCTCTCCGGCCTCCGCGAGCGAGCCGTAGATCGCCGGCGCGTCGAAACTTGCCATGAGGGCTCGCGCGCGCGGATCGCCCTGGGGATAGAGCCGGTGACCGAAGGCCCTGACCGCTCCCTCCGAGGAAAGGGTTGCGCGGATAACCTCGCGCGCCCCGAGCGATGCCGCCTGTTCGGTGAGCCGCGTCACGCTCAGCCACGCGCCGCCATGCCTGGGGCCTGTCAACGCGGCCAGTCCCGAAAGCGTCGCTGCGGAAAGGGCGGCACCCGACGAAGCGGTCACCCGGGCCGCAAAGGCGGAAACATTCAGTTCGTGCTCGGCTGCCAGCACTAGCGCCTTGCGGATCGGCTCGGCCGCCTCCGGCCGCTGCCAGCCCGATGCCAGCCGCTGGTGCAGCGGCAGGGGATCGCCGCGCCAAGGCGCAAGTCCTGCTGCGACGGTCGACAGCACGCCGGCGGCCTCGGCCTTGAGAACGGCAGCGCTTCGGCCGAGCGCCGGCAGGTCGGTCGTCACGCGCGCGGCAAGCCCCATCAAGGCTGCCGCCATGCGCGATACACCACCCTTCCCTTCGACCACGCCGACACGGACCTCTCCGGTGTCCCAGAGAAGCGCGGCGATCTCCTCCAGCGTCGCATGTCCGGCAAGCTCGACCGCATCGCGGCCGCGATAGAACAGTTTCCCATCCGAGATCGTCGAGATGGATGTGGGCAGCACAGGATCGCCCCAGCGGATCGCTTCGGCCGCCACCGCCGCCGATTGCCGCCGCCCGGCGTGGCGCTCCGCCAGCCGTTTCACGTCGTCGGCCTGATAGAGGCTTCGCCTTGGGTCGGCCGGATCGGGCTTCGCACGAATGCGCCCGCGGCTGACATTGGCGTAGAGCGTCTGCGATTTGGTCCCAAGAAGGGCGAGCGCCTGTTCGGCGGTGATCCAGAGCGTGTTCATGTTGATCGATTGCATCAAGATTGACGTCAATAAGACTAGGGCCGATCATCTCTCCCGTAAAGGAGAAACCCTCATGAATAACGGACTTGAAGACATCGTCGCCGCCGAAACCCGGCTGTCGGACGTGGATGGAGAAGCCGGCCGCCTGATCATTCGCGGCATATCCCTGGACCGGCTCGTCGGGCGCGCGACCTATGAGGATACGGCCGCCCTGCTGCTCGACGGCCTGCTGGACCGGCCCGTCACGGTGAGCGACCTGAAGGCGCGTCTCGGCCGCATGCGCGCCGAGGTTTTCGCCCATATACAGGCGATGGACGAAGCGCTGTCGAAACTGCCGCCGGTCGATGCCATGCGGGCTCTGATCGCGAGGCTGCCCGATGGCGAGGATTTCGAGACGGCGCTCCGGCTGCTCGTGGCACCTGCCGTCTTCCTGCCGGCCGTGCTGAGGCTGCAGAAGGGCGAGGCGCCGGTAGCCCCTACACCAGCCCTCTCCCAGTCCGCCGACATTCTCGCCATGCTGAATGCAGGCCTTCCCTCCAGGGAGCAGGTGGCGGCGCTGGATGCCTATCTGGTGACGATTTCCGACCACGGGCTCAACGCCTCGACCTTCGCTTCGCGCGTCGTCGCCTCCACCAGGGCCGGCCTTACCTCCTCCGTGCTCGCGGCGATCGGCGCGCTCAAGGGACCGCTGCACGGCGGTGCGCCGGGACCGGTGCTCGACATGCTGGAGGCCGTCGGTACGGAAGCCGACGCAAAAGTCTGGCTCGCCCGTGCGCTGGATCGCGGCGAGCGGCTGATGGGCTTTGGCCATCGGGTCTATCGCGTGCGCGATCCCCGCGCAGATGCGCTGAAAGGCGCCCTGAAGCCGCTGACCGCAACCGGCCAGGTCGACCGGGATCGCATCCGGCTTGCGGAAGCCGTCGAGCAGGCGGCACTTGCCATCCTGAGGGAACGCAAGCCGGACCGCCCCCTCGACGTCAATGTCGAGTTCTACACGGCCCTGCTGCTCGATGCGCTGAAATTCCCGCGCGAGGCTTTCACCGGCGTCTTCGCGATCGGCCGCACGGTCGGCTGGATCGCGCATGCCCGCGAACAGTCGCTCGAGGGACGGCTGATCCGTCCCCGCTCGGTCTATGTGGGACCGATGCACCAGGCGGCGTAGAGAGGCCGATTACATCCGGACCGACATCCCACCGTCGACGGTCAGCACATGGCCGTTGACGAAGGAGGCGGCGTCGCTCGCGAGGAAAAGTGCAGCACCTGCGATCTCCTCCGGCCGGCCCCATCGCTCAAGGGGCACACGCCGGCGCGCGAAAGCGATCATGTCCGGGTTTTCGGAAAGGGCGGCGTTGGTCTCGGTCGCGAACATGCCCGGCGCGATTGCATTGCTCGTCACACCGAATGCGCCGTATTCGACGGCGAGACTGCGCACCAGGCCGGTCATGCCCTGCTTGGCGACCGGATAGACCGCGTCGCCGGGCATCGCCATGTCGCCGATGATCGAGGTGACCGCGATCAGCCGGCCATGACCCCGCTCCTTCATGATTTCCGCGGCATCGCGCGACAGCGAGATCGCCGAGAGGAGATCCGTCCGGATGAGGTCCAGGATTTCACGGTCGTCGAACGCGGCGAGCGGACGTCTATCGCGGGCGCCGACATTGTTGATCAGGATATCGAGCCGGCTATGCGTTTTGCGGATATCCGCGACGACGGCCCGCCCCGCATCGATATCCGCCACGTCGAAGGCTGCCGCCTCCGACTTGCCTCCGGTTTTCGCGATCGCGGCAACGGCCTTATCGAGCGTTCCGGCAGTTCGTCCCGTGAGAACCACGTGGGCGCCCGCTTCGGCGAGAGCCCGCGCCATCTCGAACCCGAGCCCTCTCCCGCCGCCCGTGACCAGAGCGACCCGTCCGTCCAGGGAAAACCTGTTGAAAATGCTCATATCAAACCCGCCCGATGAAATGCCGCGATCCGAGCACGTCACCGGCGGGAATGCAAGCCATGCCGCGCCCTTATCAGGCGCGGAGAAATCGCCGCAAAAACATGGATGGAAGAGCCGCCTCAGCGGCCGGCCGGTTATACCAGACGGCTCTGCTCCAGCGCCGCTTCGATGAAGCTCGCAAAGAGCGGATGCGGGTCGAGCGGCCGGCTCTTCAGTTCGGGATGGTATTGGACGCCGATGAACCAGGGATGGTCCGGATATTCGATCGTCTCCGGCAGCAGGCCGTCCGGCGACATGCCGGAGAACACGAGGCCGCAGCTTTCCAGCCGGTCCTTGTAGTCGATATTGACCTCGTAGCGGTGGCGGTGACGTTCGGAAATGTCGGTCGAGCCGTAGATGTCGGCGATCTTGGTGTCCTTCTTCAGCGCCGCCTTATAGGCGCCGAGGCGCATCGTGCCGCCGAGATCGCCGGAAGCGCTGCGCTTCTCCAGCTCGTTGCCCTTCACCCATTCGGTCATCAGGCCGACGACCGGCTCCTTGGACGGGCCGAATTCGGTCGACGAGGCCTTCTCGATGCCGGCGAGATTGCGCGCGGCCTCGATCACCGCCATCTGCATGCCGAAGCAGATGCCGAAATACGGCACTTTCTTTTCGCGCGCATAGCGCGCCGCGTTGATCTTGCCCTGCGAGCCGCGCTCGCCGAAACCGCCCGGCACGAGAATGCCGTTGACCTTTTCCAGATAGGGCGCCGGATCTTCCTTCTCGAAGATTTCCGACTCGATCCATTCGAGCTTGACCTTGACGTGATTGGCGATGCCGCCGTGATGCAGTGCCTCGATCAGCGACTTGTAGGCGTCCTTGAGGCCCGTGTACTTGCCGACGATCGCGATCGTCACTTCGCCTTCCGGCGTGCGGATGCGGTTGCAGACCTCTTCCCAGGGCTCGAGGCGCGGCTTCGGCGCCGGCTCGATGCCGAACGCGGCCAGCACCTCGTTGTCGAGACCTTCCTTGTGATAGGCCATCGGCACGTCGTAGATATTGGCGACGTCGAGCGCCTGGATGACGGCGGACGGACGCACGTTGCAGAAGAGCGAAAGCTTGCGGCGCTCCGCCTCCGGGATTTCCCGGTCGGCGCGCACCAGCAGGATGTCCGGAGCGATGCCGAGCGCCTGCAATTCCTTGACCGAATGCTGCGTCGGCTTGGTCTTGAGCTCGCCGGCCGCCGGAATGTAGGGCATCAGGGTCAGGTGCAGATAGACCGCGGTGCCGCGCGGCAGGTCGTTGCCAAGCTGGCGGATCGCTTCGAGGAAAGGCATCGCCTCGATATCGCCGACGGTGCCGCCGATCTCGCAGATGACGAAATCGTAGTCCTCGTTGCCTTCGGTGACGAAATCCTTGATCTCGTTGGTGACATGCGGGATCACCTGGACGGTCGCGCCGAGATAGTCGCCGCGGCGTTCCTTGTCGATGATGTTCTTGTAGATGCGGCCGGTGGTGATGTTGTCGGTCTTGGTCGCCGAACGCCCGGTAAAGCGCTCGTAATGGCCGAGATCGAGGTCCGTCTCCGCCCCGTCGTCGGTCACGAACACCTCGCCGTGCTGCGTCGGGCTCATCGTGCCCGGATCGACGTTCAGATAGGGGTCGAGTTTTCTGAGCCGCACCCGGTAGCCCCGGGCTTGCAGCAGTGCTCCAAGTGCCGCGGCCGCAATTCCTTTTCCGAGCGAGGAAACCACGCCGCCAGTGATGAATACATATCGCGCCATGGGAGTCACCGGATACCTTTTCATTCGTGATTCCGCCAGCACAAATTATCCGCTTCTAAAAAAACGGCTGTGGAATCTTCTCAAAATAAAACCGGCAGGCTTTTGGCCTGCCGGAGCGTGAAGCTTTGACCCGGGCCTTACTGGCCGGTCGGGACACCCGAAGGCGCGGCCGGAGCGGCAGGCTCCGAAGGTGCCGCCGGCGTCGCACCCGCTGCCGGAGCATTACCGGCCGCAGGCGCTGCGGGAGCCGGAGCTGCCGCGCCGGCACCGGACGGAACGCCGTTGTCGGAAGGTGCGGGGGTCTGTGCCGGCGCCGGACCGAGCTGGTCGAGAATGCCGCCGCCCTGACCCTGCTGTCCCTGCGGGATGCGGTTCAGGATGTCGCTCGGGCGGCTTTCGTAGCGTGCCAGGATGCCGAGGGCCAGCGAGGTTATGAAGAAGAGCGTCGCGAGGATCGCTGTGGTGCGGGTCAGCGCATTGGCGGTGCCGCGTGCCGACATGAAGCCGGAGCCGCCGCCGATGCCGAGCCCGCCGCCTTCGGAACGCTGGATCAGCACCACGCCGACAAGCGCGAGCACGATCATGAGGTGAATGACGATCAGAACGGTCTGCATATCAAAATCCATGCCTCCGCGACGGGAAGCAACAATGAGGTTGGCGGCTCTTTACATGAGAGCCGCGCGCATTCCAAGCCCTTCTGAAAGCTTTAGGCAATCAGCTCTTCATAGACCCGGTAGATGGCGAGGAAATCGACGGCTTTCAAGCTCGCGCCGCCGATGAGGGCGCCGTCCACGTTCTCGACACCCATCAGCTCCCGTGCATTTCCCGGCTTGACCGAGCCCCCATAGAGGATTCGCATGCGCTTGCCCTCTTCGCCGAAACGCATGACGAGCTCGGCCCGCATGAAGGCGTGAGCGATCTTGACGTCCTCGACGGTCGGCGTGACGCCCGTGCCGATCGCCCAGACGGGCTCGTAGGCGATCACGGTATTGGTCGCCGTCGCCGCTTCCGGCACCGAATTGAAGATCTGGCGCTTCAGGACGTCGAGTGTCTGGTAGGCGTCGCGTTCGTCCGCGGTTTCGCCGACGCAGATGATTGCCGTCAGGTCCGCTCCGTAGGCGGCTTCGGCCTTGGCGCGGACAAGGTGATCGGTCTCGGCATGGTCGGCGCGGCGCTCCGAATGACCGACGATGACATGGGTGCCGAAGCAATCGGCGATCATCTCTGCCGAAATGTCGCCCGTATGGGCGCCGGAAACGCTCTGGTGGCAGTCCTGGCCGCCGATCATCAGCGGACTGTCGGTCGCAAGCGCGGTCGCGACATAGATGAGCGTCGCGGGCGGGCATATCAGCGCGTCGACCTTTTCGGACAATGCGCCCTGGACGCCTTCGGCCATGGCCTTGATTTCGGTCAGGGACTCGCGGGTGCCGTTCATCTTCCAGTTTCCGGCAACGAGCGGGCGAACGTCGGGCGTCATCGGCAGATATGTCCTCTCTCTATTCGGTTTTTACCGTCGAAAAACCGGACCTCCACATATACGGGAACCTGTTTAGACGCATCCAGCCCAAATTGGTACGCAAAAGACGGGTCTTGGTTCAAGACTTTGGTTAACGGCTGCCTCGTCAGCCGGCGGAAAGCAGGAAATTCAGCACCTTCCGCCAGTCGACCATGCGGATCGGCGTGCCGTGGCTGCCGGTCTCGAAGAGCGTGAAGCGGGTGGGATAGCCGCTACCCTTCAGCTTGCGATAGACGGCCTCCTGCTCTCCTGCCTTGTAGACGCTGTCGGCGCTGCCATGGGCGAAATAGATCGGCACCGTGCGCCTTGCCAGGGCGCTTCCGGGCAGGCCGGGATCCGGCGGGCCGCCGAGCAGGACCATGCCTTTGAGATCGCGCACCGCCTGACCGTCACGGCTGATCCCTTCGCAGATCAGTCCGCCCATCGAGGCGCAGGCGAGGATGACCGGCCCTCCTCCGGACTGTTCACGGGCATAATGGATGAGCGCCGCGATGTCGGCCACACCTTTTTCACCAAAGGACGTGACGCTCGGCGAATAGTAGTTGCCGCCACCGGCGACGGCGAGGTTCTTCAGCCGGTTGAAATTGCCCCCGAACGTGTAGTCGTTGACACCGAGCCGCCGGTCCCCCCCGCGGCCATGGATGAAGATCACGGTGAAGGCGGCGCCTTTCGCCTGTCCCACCCTGGTGACATCGAGCCTCCGGCCGGAAAGATCGAGCGTCTCGTTCTCCTGGTGGCGCCGCACGCCGGGCGAGACATAGGCGTCCTTGACGCGCCGCTCCGGTTCCCGGTCGCGGCCGTTGATGTCGCGCATCTCCTGATAATCGATCACCTCATAGGCGCCGCCGTCGGCAGATTTCAGCACCGTCTGACGGGAAAACAGGTCGTCCTTGAACGGCTTGATCGGACCTTCTTGAGCGGCTGCAGGCAGCCCGGCGAGTGTAACCAGACCTGCAAGAACCGCACCGGAGACGAAATGAATTGTGGACATGATTTCTTTCATCGGTCTTCCACGGCCGTTGAATCTTGCTATTGCGATACCGGCAAAGCATTGCTGAAAAACGGCCGTTTCCTTGCGGCATCGCGAAAAAGCCCGCTTTCTGGCAGAATCGCGAGTGATTCGAAACAGCATGGGATGGATATGGCTTCCTCCTCCGCACCCCGACAGGTAGTATCGACTGAGCCGATGGATGACAATAACGACCTTTTCGCAGACCTGCCTCTGACGTCGAAGCCGGTCGCCGTCGAACCCGCGCCCGCCGCCCGGGCCGAGCCTCCGGCGCAGCGCCCTGCCCCGTCGCAATCGTCCGGTGACGACTATGGCGCCTCCTCGATCCGCGTTCTGGAAGGCCTCGAACCGGTGCGCATGCGCCCGGGCATGTATATCGGCGGCACGGACGAAAAGGCCCTGCATCACCTCTTCGCGGAAGTCATCGACAACTCGATGGACGAGGCGGTCGCGGGCCACGCGGACTTCATCGAGGTGCATCTCGATGCCGAAGGCTTCCTGACCGTCACGGACAACGGCCGCGGCATTCCGGTCGAGAACCACCCGCAGGTGCCGGGCAAGTCGACCCTCGAAGTCATCATGACGAAGCTGCATGCGGGCGGCAAGTTCGACGGCAAGGCATACGAGACCTCCGGCGGCCTGCACGGCGTCGGCGTTTCGGTCGTCAACGCGCTGTCGGACCTTCTGGAAGTCGAGGTCGCCCGCAACCGCAAGCTCTACCGCCAGCGCTTCTCCCGTGGCGTTCCTCAGGGCGGGCTGGAACAGCTCGGCGACGTGCAGAACCGGCGCGGCACCAAGGTCCGCTTCCATCCCGACCCGCAGATCTTCGGCGAGCACGCGAAATTCGATGCCGGGCGCATCTTCCGCATGGCGCGCTCCAAGGCCTATCTCTTCGGCGGCGTCGAGATCCGCTGGAGCTGCGATGCGGGCGTCGTGCCCGCCGGCGGCGAAATCCCCGAAAAGGCCGTCTTCCATTTTCCGGGCGGCCTGAAGGATTATCTTTCCGCCACGCTCGGCAAGGAATTTACCGTCACCCGCGAAATCTTCGCCGGCCGCACGGAAAAGACCGGCGGCCACGGTGCGCTCGAATGGGCGATCACCTGGTATGGCGGCGATCCGCAGGTCCATTCCTATTGCAATACCATTCCCACACCCGAAGGCGGAACGCATGAGGCGGGGCTGCGCATCGCCCTCACCAAGGGCCTCAAGAACTATGCCGAACTGACGCAGAACAAGCGCGCCAGGGAAATCACCACCGACGACGTGATGATATCGGCGGTCGGCATGCTGTCGGTCTTCATCCGCGAACCGGAATTCGTCGGCCAGACCAAGGACAAGCTCGCCACCGTCGAAGCCCAGCGCATCGTCGAGAACGCGCTTCGCGATCCCTTCGACCACTATCTCGCCGGCAATCCGGCGGAAGCCGCGAAGCTTCTCGACTGGGTCATCGAGCGCGCCGAAGAGCGCCTGCGCCGCCGCAAGGAAAAGGAAGTCAACCGCAAGACGGCGGTGCGCAAGCTGCGCCTGCCGGGCAAGCTTGCCGATTGCTCGCAGAATACGGCCGAAGGCGCCGAACTCTTCATCGTCGAGGGTGACTCGGCAGGCGGCTCGGCCAAGCAGGGCCGCAACCGCGCCAACCAGGCGATCCTGCCGCTGCGCGGCAAAATCCTCAATGTCGGCAGCGCCAGCCGCGAAAAACTCTCCGCCAACCAGCAGATCGCCGACCTGATCCAGGCGCTCGGCTGCGGCACGCGGACGAAATACCGCGAGGAAGACCTCCGCTACGAGCGCGTCATCATCATGACCGACGCGGACGTCGACGGCGCGCATATCGCGTCCCTGCTCATCACCTTTTTCTATCAGGAAATGCCGGAGCTGATCCGCGGCAACCACCTCTACCTGGCGGTCCCGCCCCTCTACAAGATCACGCAGGGATCGAAGACCATCTATGCCCGCGACGATGCGCACCGCATCGAGCTGATGGAGACCGAATTCAAGGGTCGAGGCAAGGTGGAGATCAGCCGCTTCAAAGGTCTCGGCGAAATGCTTCCGGCGCAGCTCAAGGAAACCACCATGGATCCGGCGAAGCGCACGCTCCTGCGCGTCGAGATCGACGACGTGGATTTCGAAGGCACCCGCGAGGCGGTCGACAACCTGATGGGCACCAAGGCGGATGCCCGCTTCCGCTTCATCCAGGAGCGCGCGGCCTTCGCCGAAAACCTGGATATCTGAACCGGTCGTTCGGGGTAGCGCCAGCCCTTTCCATCCCCCTTGGGCCCTCAAAGGGCCTCATCAGGAACGTTTGCATCTACTTCCGGTTTTAACCGGAGGAAGATTTCATATTTCTATCGCATCTGCCGTCTAGGTCGTAAGCTTCCCTTTAAAGGCTGGCGCTTACTCTTGTGCCGGGAAGCCTCATAAGCCATATGATGGCGGAAACGGAAAAGGATCAGTGGTGAGCGGAAATAACGATCGCAAAGGACCGAAGGAGCCGCGCTGGCTTGGACCGGTGGCGCCGAGCAGGGTTGCGCTCATTCCGCCCATTTCCGCAGCGCGCTGGCTCCTCGTACTCGTCGCCATCGCAGGCATCTATTTCTTCCACGGCTTCGTCGTCCCCGTGCTCGCCGCGCTCGTCATCGGTTTTGCGAGCTGGCCCCTCTACCGCGAATTGCTGCGCCGCATCGGCGGCAACACGACGCTTGGCGCCACGCTCGCCATCATCTTCATCCTGACGTTCCTCATCGTGCCGATCGGCATTGCGATCTCCTACACGATCGGCGAGGTGCGCCAGTGGATCGTCTGGGCGGCCGAGGTGAACCGTTTCGGCGCGCCGCCGCCGGCCTGGATCACCGGCCTTCCATGGATTGGCGAATGGCTCGGCATCCAGTGGGTTCAGCATGTCGGCGCCCCCGGCGCGATCGGCGAACTCATCCAGATCGTCAGCGGCGCCAATATCGGCAACATCTATCGCGCCATCGTTGCGGCCGGCGACGGTGCCTTCCATCTCGTCCTGACGCTGCTGTTCATGCTGATCGCGCTGTTCTTCGTCTATCGCGACGGCGGAGCCTTCAGCGAGCAGATCGACCTGCTCGGCGAGCGCATCCTGCCGGCCCGCTGGGGGCGCATCTCACGCGTCGTCCCCGCCACGATCAGTTCCACGGTGACGGGCCAGACGCTGATTGCCATCGGCGAAGGCATCGTGCTCGGCATCGCCTATTACATCGCCGGCGTCCCCTCGCCCGTGACCCTCGGCGTGATCACCGGCGTCATGGCTCTCATTCCGGGCGGTGCGCCGCTCTCCTTCACGTTGATCTCGTTCTATCTCGTGGCGAACGGTTCTTACTTCGCGGGTGCCGGCCTGTTCTTGTGGGGCTCGGTGGAGCTCTTCATCGTCGACAAGACGCTGAGGCCGCGCCTGGTCGGCGGGCCGATCAAGCTGCCTTTCCTGCCGACCTTCTTCGGCCTGGTCGGCGGCGTCAGCACCATGGGCTTCCTCGGCCTCTTCATCGGTCCGGTGCTGATGGCCCTCTTGGTCTCGATCTGGCGCGAGTGGATCCGTGAGGTGAAGATGGCCGAAAGCACCGACGTGGAATCGGCCGATCTCGCCAAAGGTCCGGCCGTCCAGGATCTTCCCCCCGAGGTTCCGGTGGTCAGGAAAGCTTCTTCTCCATGAAGATGCTGAGCGGATCGGGCCGGTAGTTTCCGAACGGCCCGATCTCCGTAAATCCGTAGGCGCGATAGAGGCCGATCGCTTCCGGTTGGCGGATGCCGGTCTCCAGCCGGATCGCTGAAAGGCCGAGTTCGTGGCTCCGTTTCACGATCGCGTCCATCAGCCGTCTGCCAAGCTTCAAGCCCCGCGCCGCCTCGTCGACGAACATGCGTTTGATTTCCGCCGTGCCGTCGTCCGCTTTGACCAGCGCACAACAGCCGAGCACCACAGCGCTGCTCCGCGCAACGAAGAAAGAGACGCCCGGCTCCTCCAGGCTCGAAACATCCACCATATGGTTGCTTTCAGCCGGATAGAGCGAAGCCGCGTAGGCGTCCGAGAGTTTGAGAAGCCTCAGCACCTCAGGCTGGCGAGGCGGCTCGAGCGCGATCGTCACGGTCATCGGCATTCTCCTTGCTCTGGCATGTTGGCTACCCGATTACAGGACGAAGAACGCGTTTGAAACCGCCTTGATCGGGCCAAGATTGCACATTCTAAGTCGATCACCATCATCCAGGGGACGACATGAACGCCGCACTCATCGTCATGACCATTCTCGGCTGCGACGACGCCGGAACCGATTGCCACTATATAGCGACCGCCGAGAACCGCTGGCCGACCATCGAAATGTGCGATGCGGTTTCCGAAGATCAGCTTGCCGGCTATGTGAACCAGCCCTACCCGATGATCATCGCCGTCTGCCAGAAGCCGGAAACGACGGAGGTCGCAAACGCACCGGTGCCGCAGGCAAAGCCCGACGCGCCTGCGCCCGGGCCCGCTCCGCAAGCGGCCCCTGTCACGCTTGAGGTCACGCCGCAGGAAAAGGAAACTTTGGCGGAGCGCGCGATCCACCGCGTCAAGGCCGTTCTGCCGACGACGGAAGGCGTGAAGACGCTCATGGTCAAGCCGGTGCGTCTCGTAGAGGATAGCTACTCCTGGGTCGCCAGGAAACTCCAGCGCTGAACCGGCTCACGCCGCCAGGAAGAGGTCGCTCGCGTAAGACCGCGCGCTGAACCGCACTTCCATCCGGTGCAGTTTCTCGACCATGTCGAGAAGCTCGGAAACCGGCGAGAGCGGCATGCCCGGCCGGTGATATCTTTCAAGGAGCCGGGCCGATATGCCGCCGGGTACGCCGCTTGCCGCAGCCTTTCTCCAGAGGAGAACCGCTTCGACGAAGACGACGGCGATATCGCGGCCAAGGCCCGTGGCTTCGAAGAGCGCCCGCACCGCATGCATGCGGCCGGTGGCAAGGATCGCCCGCACGCGGCGGTCGTCGAGACCGGAGAGCGATACCATCGCACCGGCGAAGAAATCCACCTTGCCGGTGCAGAGCGCGTGGATCAGGAAAGCGGGGGTGAGACGCCCCGCCGTCCGCAGATGCTCGACCAGCCCGGCAATCTCCTCCTGTGGCACCGTGCCGGCGATCGCGACGGTGGCCGCCTCGCCGGCTTCGCGGGTCACCCGGTCGATCCGCGCCGGCGCCATGATGGTGCGTACCAGACCGGAATTCGCCAGCGCCGCCGTGATATGGCTGACGAGCATATGGCGAGCATCCGCAGGCAGGTTCTCCTGCTCCAGCAGCAGGTTGCGGATGTCGCTGCGATCCCCGAACCGCTCGGCGATCCGCCGCAGCGAAACGCGGGTGATCGAAGCGGTTTCGTTTTCGAGCAGGATGGCCACCTCCGCCTGGTCGCCGATCTCGGCGATCGCCGCGGCGACGCCGCGGGAAAGAAGGGGCCGCGCGGCGATCAGTCCGCGGGTCAGGTTGTCGCCCCGCCCGGCGAGATCCACGAGGTCGCTTTCGGTCAGCACAGGCGAGCGGGTGATCACGGTGCAGGCGATTTCCGGCTGATCCTCGGCAAGCGAGACGATGACCGCGCGCGGCGCATCGGGCGAATCGGCAAGCGCTTCGGCGAGAGCCAGCCGCACGCGCGGCGAAGGATCGTCGAGCAGATAGGTCATCGCGAGCGCAGCGGCCCGGTGCTGCTCTCCCGCCATCGGCGAGTGGAGATAGGCTCGCCCCAGTGCATTGGCAGCCTTGGCCCTGTCGGCTACCCTTGCGGTTTCCGCCCAACGAAGAAATGCTTGTACGATCACACCCAGCCCCGATAACACATGCCAGTAAACACCTGACCGGTTGAGGCCTACACTAGGGCAGAAAAGTTTAAGATTGGTTCACCACGTTTGTTAATCATGCCGAAGTCTTTGAAATCACGTTCCTGGCTGATCGTCGAACCGTCGGCCGAACCGGCAGCGGTCCAGTCGGCCGGCGCGGACAGGATCCTGCTCGATCTCACCGGCTCGTCCGTGTCGTGGCAGGCGGTTTCGGAATTTTCCAAAGCGTGGTCGGATATGGAGCCGGACCAGCCGCTCTCGTTCCTTTTGCCTCCCTTCCTCTCCGGACGAACAGAAACCGCTGCCGGGAACGCAGTTCGGGCGGGCGCGGTCTCGGTCTTTCTGTCCGGAGCGCGCAGTGGTGCCGAGGTTCAGAGGTTGGATGTGATCCTCCGGGTCGAGGAGATACGGGGTGGCGATGCCCCGGGCGGCACGGCGATTGTCGCACTCGCCAATGCCGCAGGCATGCTTGCGGCTGCCAGCTTCGAGCGCTGCAGCAGGCGCCTCCGGGGCATCGGGTGGGAAGCCCAGGGCGGTCCGCTGTCGGATACTGCCCGCCTCGCCCGCGCCACGATCAGGCTCGCCGCATCCGCCGCCGGCGTCGTGGCCCTGGATGCCGTTTCACCGACCGGCGACGATGCCGCCTTCCGGTCCGAGTGCCTTGCCGCGCGCGAAAACGGCTTTGCCGGCAAGCTCAGCCGGCAAAGCCGCCAAATTCCGATCATTAATCATGTTTTTGCAGATCAGGCTTCTGCGCCCGTCGGCCGCACCATTTCGAAGACGTCGGAACCTCCGTCGGCATAGTCCCGATAGCCCATGCGTGCGATCGGCCGGGCAAGGCTCATGTCGATCCGGCCGTTGCGAAGGATTTCCTCGCTGATATGGATGCCGATTACCTGCCCGAATACTATGAAGGCCTCGGCCTCCTCGCCGTCCAGACCCTTCGGCTGGATTATTTCGGTGACCCGGCACTCGAGCGCCGTATAGGCTTCTGCGACATAGGGCGCGTCGATCAGCTCGGCCATCTTCGCCGTCAGTCTCGCCAGGTCGAATTCGCTGACCCCATAGGCGACCGCCGCCGAGGAGGCGTTCACCTTTTCGGCGAGGTGACGGCTTGCAAGGCTGGCCGTGAAGACGCCGGTCTCCTCCGCGTTCTTCAGGCTGTGCTTGCGTCCGCTGGAGGAGAACATCACCAGCTTCGGCCGGTCGGAGACGGCGTTGAAGAAGGAATAGGGCGAGAGATTCAGCGACCCGTCCCTGCCCTTCGTGCCGATCCAGCCGATCGGCCGCGGCGCGACGATCGCCTTGAAGGGGTCGTGCCTCAGCCCGTGCTGGTTGGTGTCGGTCGTGTAGAACATCACGCTTCGCCCGCGTAGGTGACGATCTCGGAAAGCACCGGCCGCGGACGGTCGGGCGTCGGGAAATCGCTCGAACCGATATGAATGAAGCCTGCGACCTTCTCGCCGGGCTTGATGCCGAGCAGAGCGAGTGCCTCGTCGTCATAGGCGACCCATTCGGTACGCCAGTTGGCGACATAGCCGTGGGCGTTCGCCGCCATCAGCATGTTGAAGCAGAGCGCGCCGGCGGAAAGCACCTGTTCCCATTCGGGAATTTTGACGTGCGGCGCAGCGGTGCTGACGACTGCCACCACCAGCGGCGCACGCGAAAACCGCGTCAGCTCCGCTTCCCTGGCGGCTTCCGCCATGTCGAGCGTCTTCTTCAGCGCCAGCGCCAGGAATTGCTCGCCGAGCCGCTTCCGCACTGCGCCGCGATAGACAACCAGACGCCAGGGCGCCAGCTTGCCGTGGTCCGGAACGCGTGTCGCGAAGGTCAGAATCGCCTCCAGCTCCTCCTGCGACGGCCCCGGCTCCTTGATCTGGGCAACCGGTGTGGAATGCCTGTCGCGCAGAAAATCGGTGAGTTTAACATCATTTTGCATGGTCAAAACTTTCATTTGGGGCTTGTGCGGTGGCGAGGTCTTGAAATTGCCTTGGCATTGGTCTTCAAGTGCAGTCTCGAAAAAGAAGAGTCAACCGGTACAGAACAGATGTCAGGCACTTCCTTTGGGCTACGCTGGACCTTGGCAGGAGCGCTGATTCTTGGCTCTGCCTTCAGCGCGTTTGCCCAGGAAGACGCCTTCAAGAGCTTCCGCCAGCTCGACAGCACCGGAAAGATGCCGAAGCTCAATGCCTTTTCCGCCGTACCGGCCGGTCCCGCCGGCACGGCTGCCAAGGACGTGCTGTTCGACGCCAGGCTGACTGCCGACGGCGAGGTGATGCAGGAAGGCCTCGCCTGGCGCGTCTTCAGCCCGATTGCCGGCGATGACGGCAAGCTGCCCCTGGTTGCCAGTTCCGAGGGAGGCTCGGCGGCCTTCCAGCTCATGCCCGGCGACTATTTCGTCAATTGCGCCTTCGGCCGCGCCGGCGTCACCAAGAAGCTTACCGTCCCCGCGGACGGCAGCGTTCCGAAGCAGACGCTGGTGCTCGACGCAGGCGGCTTCGTGCTGAATGCCGTGGCCGGCGCCGACCAGCGCATTCCGCCCAACGAGCTGAGCTTTTCCATCTATTCGTCGGAGGTCAGGGAAAACGGCGACCGGGCGCTGGTGATGTCCGACGTCAAGCCGAACACCGTCGTCCGGCTCAATGCGGGCACCTATCACGTCGTTTCGGAATATGGCGACGTCAACGCGGTCGTCCGGGCCGACATCCAGGTGGAGGCCGGCAAGCTCACCCAGGCGGTCCTGCAGCACCGGGCGGCGCAGATCGCGCTCAAGCTCGTCTCCCAGCCGGGCGGCGAAGCCATCGCCGATACCGCCTGGTCGGTCCTGACCGCGGCCGGCGACATCGTCAACGAAAGCGTCAGCGCCTTCTCCACCATGGTTCTGGCGGAGGGCGAATATCTCGCTGTCGCCCGTAACAAGAACAAGATCTACCAGCGCGAATTTACGGTCAAGGCAGGCCGCAATATCGAGGTCGAGGTGCTGATGCGCGAGACGCCGCAGATGGCCGGTTCCGCGAAAGCGCTGAGCGACAGGAACTAGCCGATATCCGGCATCCTGCCTGATTGACCCGATGGCCGGGGAGACAGCGCCCGTGCGAAGACAGGCGCTGTCGAGGATTGTCAGGCGGCAGCCTTCTTGGCTTCGAGCCGGCGCAGGATGTCCGGCGGCGTCGCTTCATGGGCAAGCGAAGTGACGGCTTCCTCGAGCTTCATCGAAGTCTGCGCCTGCGAGCCGAGACGGCGGATGTTGACCGAACGCTCCTCGGCTTCCTTTTTGCCGCAGACGATGATGACCGGCACCTTGGTGACCGAGTGCTCGCGGATCTTGTAGTTGATCTTCTCGTTGCGGAAGTCGGTCTCGACGATCATGCCCGCCTCGCGAAGAGCCTCCGCCACCTCGCGGCCGTAGTCGTCCGCATCCGAGGTGATCGTCGCCACCACGACCTGCAGCGGCGCGAACCAGAGCGGCATATGGCCGGCGAAGTTCTCGATCAGGATGCCGAGGAAACGCTCCATCGAGCCGCAGATGGCCCGGTGGATCATCACCGGCTGGCGCTTCTCCGAATTCTGGTCGATGTAGAACGCGCCGAACCGTTCCGGCAGGTTGAAATCCACCTGCGTCGTGCCGCACTGCCATTCGCGGCCGATCGCGTCCTTCAGCGTATATTCGAACTTCGGCCCGTAGAACGCGCCCTCGCCCGGCAGGATGCCGGTCTTGATGTTGTTCGACTGCGACTGGATCGTCTTCAGCACATCCGTCATCACGCTTTCGGCACGGTCCCAGAGCTCGTCCGTTCCGACGCGCTTGTCCGGCCTGGTCGAAAGCTTGATGGTGATCTCCTCGAAGCCGAAATCCTTGTAGACCGACAGGATGAGCTCGTTGATCCGAAGGCACTCGGCAGCCATCTGCTCATCGGTGCAGAAGATATGGGCGTCGTCCTGCGTGAAGCCGCGCACGCGCATCAGGCCATGCAGGGCGCCAGACGGCTCGTAGCGATGCACAAGGCCGAATTCCGCAAGTCTTATGGGCAGTTCTCGGTAAGACTTGAGACCGTGCTTGAAGATCTGCACGTGCCCCGGGCAGTTCATCGGCTTCAAGGCAAAGACGCGCTGGTCCGCTTCCTCGTCGTCCGGATGGACGAAGGCATGGGCGGATTTCACCGCGAACATGTTCTCGTTGTACCAGCCCCAGTGGCCGGACGTCTCCCACAGCGATTTGTCGAGCACCTGCGGCGCGTTGACTTCCTCATAGGTTCCGGCGAGCCGGCGGCGCATATAGGCAGTCAGCGTCTGGAACATGCGCCAGCCCTTGCCGTGCCAGAAGACGACGCCCGGCCCTTCTTCCTGGAAATGGTAGAGGTCCATTTCCCGGCCGAGTTTGCGGTGGTCGCGCTTTTCCGCCTCCGCCAGCACGTGCAGATACTGGTCGAGTTCTTCCTGGCTCGCCCAGGCCGTGCCGTAGATGCGGGTCAGCATGGCGTTGTTCGAATCGCCGCGCCAATAGGCGCCGGCCACCTTCATCAGCTTGAAGGCCGTGCCGATCTGGCCGGTCGACGCCATGTGTGGCCCGCGGCAGAGGTCGAACCAGTCGCCCTGGTGGTAGATCTTGACGTCCTGGCCTTCCGGGATCGCGTCCACGAGCTCGACCTTGTAGCCCTCGCCCATGTCGGCGAAGACGTTGCGGGCTTTTTCGCGCGGCCAGACTTCTTTGGTGAACGGCTTGTTGCGGGCGACGATCTCCTTCATCCTCGCCTCGATCCTCGGCAGATCCTCGGGCGTGAAGGGCCAGTCCTCCCGGGTGTCGGGATGGACGCGCTTGAAATCGTAATAGAATCCGTTCTCGATCACAGGCCCGATGGTGACCTGCGTTCCCGGCCAGAGCTCCTGCACGGCTTCCGCCATCACGTGGGCGGCGTCGTGGCGAATCAATTCCAGCGCGCGCGGATCGGTGCGGGTGACGATTTCGATCGACCCCGTGGCTACCGGATCGGCGAGGTCCTGCACGGTACCGTTGATGGATACCGCGACCGCCTTCTTGGCGAGCGACTTGGAAATGCTCTCGGCAACGTCACGGCCGGTCGTTCCGGCGTCGAATGCGCGGACGGAACCATCGGGAAATGTAAGGGAAACGGATTGGGACATGTCTTTCTCCTGTCCAGTCCCGCCAACGAATGCGGGTGGTGACGAAATGGCCGGTCAAGTGGTCGAATTGACCGGTTGCGAAACGGGCTGCGTGATAGTGTGTTTCGGACGATTAGTAAAGCTTGCAGGCTACGGGTGATGCCGCCAGTAGCGCCAGGGTGTCCACCAGTGCTGACGGGCAACCAACATCTCCGGCACGGGATCGAGGCCGCCGGTGCCGCCCGGCCCACAACGCGCGACGCGGAAGAACGTCATCCACCCGCCGGGCCAGAGCCCGTGCCGCGCGACCGCCTCGTAGCCGTATTCGGAACAGGTCGGGATATGCCGGCAGGCATTGCCGATGAAACCCGAGAGCGTCAGTTGATAGAACCTGATCAGCCCCACGCCGAGGAGCCGTCCGGGCGTCTTGCGAAACGGTCCCGGCCAGTTGCGCGAACGATTGGCGCCTGG
The DNA here is from genome assembly GCF_900177415.1 of Xaviernesmea oryzae. GTDB lineage: Bacteria > Pseudomonadota > Alphaproteobacteria > Rhizobiales > Rhizobiaceae > Neorhizobium > Neorhizobium oryzae_A. Next base: position 451,320 of record NZ_FXAF01000011.1, read on the forward strand.
TTGACTTTGAGAATGCCCGCAGTCCGGAGCGTCGCACATTACGCTTGCTCCGCTGTTGATGATGACAGTCGATCCCTTACGACGTGCCGATCCGGCCCCCCTCTGCCCTGCCGGGCATCTCCCCCACAAGGGGGGAGATCGGATAGCCGCATCGCTTTTGCCTTATCGCCGGCGGCGCGCCCTGCTGGGGATGAAACGTAAGAGGCGAAGAGAAGCCGGCTCCCCATGTGATCTCCCCCCTTGTGGGGGAGATGGCCGGCAGGGCAGAGGGGGGTATGCATAGGCTGATTGCTCATCCGACTTTCGCCAGCTGCTTCGCTTCGATCTGGTCGATCGCATCGACTACCGCCTCGAAGGTCAGCATGGTGGAGGGATGGCGGGCCTTGTAATCCTTGACCGGCTTCAGGTAGCGCATGTCTTCGAAGCGGCCGTCCGGCCCCTCGCCGTCTTCCTTCAGCATGGCGAGCATGTCCTCGCGGGCCTTGCGGATTTCGGCGGCCGTGGCGCCGATCACATGCCGCGCCATGATCGAGGACGAAGCCTGCCCGAGCGCGCAGGCACGCACCTCATGCGCGAAATCGGTCACGGTGTCGCCCTCCATCTTCAGATAGACGCGTACCTTGGAGCCGCAGAGCTTCGAATGTTTTTCCGAACTCGCATCCGCATCCGGCAGATTTCCCGCGTGGGTTATGTTGCCGGCGAATTCGAGGATCTTGCTGTTGTAGATATCGTCCATGGCGGCTCGCGCTTTAAGCCCCGTCGTCGTTTGAACATAGCGTCACGTCCGGCGGGCTACCATAAAAAGGTTCCTGACATTATATGTGATCTGGAGGCCGGATCATCAAGAAAGGATGTTTTCACGAAATCCTCTCGAAATCGGAATAGGATATCTTGTAAAAACCTCCGCCGAGGATCAGATAACGCCGGATTGCCTAAAAATCAGCCGCGGCTGCCCGTGTGCTGGTCAGTCAGTGAGTAGAGCCAGTCGGATGCGGCCTTGAACCGCATCAGGAGACGATAGATGGATGCCATTGTGAAGAATTTCCCGGCTTCGAAGGAGAAGCAGGCCCGTCCCACGCTGCAGGAGGCCGAGGAAGCCGTCCGCGTCCTGCTCCGCTGGGCAGGCGACGACCCCGCCCGCGAAGGCCTGCTCGATACGCCGAAACGTGTCGCCGCTGCCTACCGCGAACTGTTTGCCGGTTACGAGCAGTCGCCGGAAGAGGTCCTCGGCCGCACCTTCGAGGAAGTTTCGGGCTATGACGATATCGTGCTTGTGCGCGACATCCCGTTCTTCTCCCATTGCGAACACCACATGCTGCCGATCATCGGCAAGGCGCATGTCGCCTATCTGCCGAAAGGCCGCGTCCTCGGACTTTCCAAGATCGCCCGCGTCGTGGAGATTTTCGGCCGCCGTCTCCAGACCCAGGAAAACCTGACGGCGCAGATCGCCAATGCCATCGAGGAAACCTTGAAGCCGCGCGGCGTCGCCGTGATGATCGAGGCGGAGCACATGTGCATGGAAATGCGCGGCGTCCAGAAGCGGGGTTCGCAGACGATGACGACGACGTTCTCCGGCGAATTCAAGACGAACGCGGCCGAACAGGCGCGCTTCTTCACGCTCGTCCGCAACCGCTGACCGGCGGAGTTTCAAATGCCGCTCACCTTTGAAAAGCCCTCCGCCGACAAGGCGGAGCTGGAGGGCGCGGGTGCCTTCACGCCCCGCTTCGATGCGAACGGACTGGTCACGGCCGTCGTCACGGATATCCGTGACGGCGAATTGCTGATGGTGGCGCATATGGACGCCGAGGCATTGGCGCTGACCATCGAGACCGGGATTGCCCATTACTACAGCCGTTCGCGCCGCAAGATCTGGAAGAAGGGGGAAACCTCCGGCAATCTCCAGACCGTCCACGAGCTGCGCAGCGACTGCGACCAGGATGCCGTCTGGCTGAAGGTTTCCGTCGCCGGGCACGATGCCGCCTGCCATACCGGCCGCCGCTCCTGTTTTTATCGGGTCGTAAGAAAACGTGACAGCGATGCTGTCCTTGAAATCACCGACAACGAACGCCATTTCGATCCTGATGCCGTCTATTCGGACGGGGGAACCAAATAAGAACTGCCCCGTTTTTCGACACGCAAGCGTCGGATAAACGATTTCGAAACCTGTCGGTGGCTTAATCCGCAGAACCAGGGGTTGTTCAGCTTTGGAGGTTTTTGTCGATGCTGAACTGGAGTTGGAATCGTCGCGATCCGCAGGCGGCGCCTGCTGAGGCCGGCGGAACGCAGGTTCTGGCCCCCATCCCTCCACAGATCGTCGAAGCCCCCCGCAAGGCAAAACTTGCCCTCGCCCTCGGCGGCGGTGCCGCGCGCGGGTGGGCCCATATCGGCGTGCTCCGCGCGCTGGACGAAGCCGGCATCGAGGTCGGCATGATCGCCGGCACGTCCATCGGCGCCCTTGTCGGCGGCTGCTATCTCGCCGGCAAGCTCGATGCGCTCGAAAATTTCGCCCGTTCGCTCACCATGCGCCGCATCGCCGGCCTTCTGGATCTGACGATCGGCGGCGGCGGCCTCCTCGGCGGCATGCGGCTCACCAAGCGGATGCAGGAGCATCTGGAAGGCCTGACGATCGAGGATCTCGACCGCCCCTTCGTCTCCGTTGCGACCGAGCTCCATACGGGCCATGAGGTCTGGATCTCGAGCGGTTCGCTGATCACGGCGCTGCGCGCGTCCTACGCCCTGCCCGGCATTTTCGAACCGGTCAACTGCAACAACCGCACGCTGGTCGACGGTGCGCTCGTCAATCCCGTGCCGACCTCCGTCTGCCGCGCCTACGAGCAGCCGCTCGTCGTCGCGGTCAACCTGAATTACGACATCTTCGGCCGCTCGGCGGTGGTCAAGCACAATGCCAGCGTCCAGCCGGTAGATAACGGCCGCCGCAAGGACGGGATGCATGTCGGGGTCACCGGCACGATGGTGCAGGCCTTCAACATCATCCAGGAGCGCATCTCGCGGGCCCGGCTTGCCGGCGACCCGCCGGACCTGGCGCTGCATCCGCGCCTGAGCGATATCGGCCTCTCGGAATTCCATCGCGCCGGCGAGGCGATCGACCGCGGCTACGACGAGACCATGTCTCAGATCGCCGCGCTGAAACGCGTGCAGGAAGTGTTCGCCCGCTGATTTTTTGCGGGCGATTTTGCCTGTTGGAGAGGCTTCCTCGAACGATCAGCCGGCGATATAGGCCTTGATCTGTTCGGCCTCGAGTTCGATCTCGCGGATGCGCGACTTCACCACGTCGCCGATCGAAACGATGCCGGCGAGCTTCCCGTCCTTTTCGACCGGCACGTGGCGGAAGCGCCCGCCGCTCATCATGCCCATCAGTTCGTCGACGGTCGTTTCTTCCTTGCAGCGCTGCACGTTGGTGGTCATGGCCGACCTGACCGGCTGACCGAGCACGCCGGGGCCTTTGCCCGCGATCGCCCGCACCAGGTCGCGCTCGGTGAAGATGCCGGCGATCCGGCCTTCCGCTCCCGTGACCACGACCGCACCGATCTTGTTCTGGTTCAGGATCGCTGCGACATCCAGCAATGTCTTGTCCGGATCGACGGTCACCACATTGCGCCCCTTCGCATCGAGCATGTTCTTGACGACTATTGCCATGGCTCTCTCCTCGCAACCAAGCTTGGCTCGGGCGCCGCTCCTCCTCCCAAGGCCGCGGTTCCCTCGCGCAGGAATTGTTTCCTGCTCCTTTTGAAGGATAGGGCGAGGTCAAAAACAGATCAAGGTTGTGTAAGCGGCATGCGGCTCGGCGGAACGGGATCGAAGAAGCCGAAGAGCAGGAAGCCGAACAGGAAGCCGCCGATATGGGCATCCCAGGCGATCGGCCCCATATCCGCCCCGAACAGCGTCACGCCGAAGGCGATCAAAAGATTGCCGATGAACCACATCGCCGTGAAGATGACCACGGTGCGGTTCCTGAAGGAGCCGAGGATGGATTGGCGCGGATAGAGATGGCCGTGCGTCCGGTCGTAGCCTCGGCGTGCCGGAAAGGCGAAGCGGCAGGCGGCGCCCATCAGCGCGGAAACGACGCCCGACGCGCCGATCAGCAGCGTTTCGTTGCCCCAGTTGATCAGGGCATGGAAAAAGGCGGATGCGACGGCGGACAGGATCCAGAACAGCACGTAGCGAAAGGTCCCGATGCGCCGGACGACCGGCGCTCCGAAAGCCATCAGCCAGAGCGCATTGAAGAGGAGATGTTCGATGCTGCCGTGCAGGAGCGAATAGGTGACCGGCGTCCAGAGCCAGGCAAAGCCCTGCTCTTCCAGCGGATAGGCATATCGCAGCGGCGCGAAGGCGAGATTCACGACGAAATACGCCCGCGCATCCTCGTCGAGCAGGTACTCCTGGATGACATAGATGCCGGCAAGCAGCGCCAGCGTCACCACCAGGCTCTGCGGCAGGTTGAACACCGGCTGGGAAGACCTGCCGTTCTCCTCCGTTTCCTCCCGTTCATCCGCCTTGTCCGGCTCGCGGTCCATGCCCGTTCCTTTACGTTTCCCATCCCTCGTCCGGAATGTTCCGACAGCCATATAGGAGTGGCCCGCCGAAGGAAAGCATCGCACGGTGGTGTGTAACGGGCCTCTTACGGTTAAGGATTTCTTAACTCTAAGCCGCCGTCCGTGGCATGGATTTCGCTGAGAACCGGGAAACGGTCGTGCATGAGGCGCGGCCTGCATCAAAATGTGACAGGTGATGACGTAATGCGGAATGAGGCAAGCCGGAGAATTTTCGACTATTGGACCGATCTGAGGGGGAATCGTGCGGCGCCGCTGCGCACCGAAATCGATCCTGCGGCGCTGCGCCATCTTCTTCCGCATCTCTTCATCGCGACGATCGATACGGATGGCCGTCCCGTCTTTCGGCTGGCCGGCACCCGCATCTGCGATCTCTTCGCCCGGGAATTCCGCGGCGCGGCCTTCGCCGAGGCGTGGCTCGAAGACGACCGCCGGTCCCCTATCGGGATCGTCCATGACGTGATCCGCCACGAGCAGCCGGCGCTGCTCGATGTCGGCATATCGGACGGCGACGTCCGGCACGATTACGAGATGCTGCTGCTGCCGGTCCGCTCTGCCGAAGAGGCCGGAAGCGACCGTGTTCTCGGCGCTCTTCTGCCGCACGATGCGCCATATCCGGCGACCCGGATCCCCGCCGCCGGCCTGTCCCTGGAGAACTGGTCCTTCCTCGAAGGGCATGGCGCACCTTTCGGAGCGTCTCTCACGGGTGACCGCCACGGCGTTGCCGAGATGCTGCGGCGTCTCCTGCCGGCCCGTTTCTTCCCCGAGAGCAAGGCATCCTGAAAGGCCTCGATAAACCGCTTCCGTGCCGCGGCGAAAAATCTTTGTTAACTGCGATGGGTTATCTCTTCGGCTGGATTTCCAAAGAGAAAAAGCCCCTCTCAAATGTATTCGTTTCAGCCGGCCCAGCCTCAGTCGACGCAGACCATTCCCGCCCAGCGCACATTCCAGAGGGTATCGGTCAATATCGCCGGCCGGCTCATGCTGGCGAGCCATGAGGAATTTCCCTGCACGGTGCTGGACATGTCCCCGGGCGACGTCACGTTCGCCTGTGTCGGCCGCCCTGCCGTCGGCGAGCGGGTGATCGCCTATCTCGATCATATCGGGCGGCTGGAAGGCGCCGCGACCGGCCTGTCGAACAACGGCTTTGCGATGGCGATCGCCGCGACGGAGCGCAAGCATGAAAAGCTTGCGGCCCAGCTCACCTGGATCGCCAACAAGCATGAACTCGGCCTGCCCGAGGATCGCCGCCACGATCGCCTGACGCCGCGCAACACCCGCTGCGAGATCGCGCTCGACGACGGCCGGCGTTATGCCTGCCGCATCATGGACCTTTCGCTTTCCGGTGCGGCGATCGATATCGACATCCGTCCGGCGATCGGCACCTCCGTCCGTCTGGGCAATATGCGCGGCCGCGTCGTGCGGCACTTCATGGAAGGCGTCGCGATCGAGTTCAACTCGGTTCAGTCGCGTGAAGCGCTGACGGAATTCCTTTAGGAAAATACCCTGTCCCGGCATCGTCGCCTGCGCGGCAAGGCCTGTTCCTTGCCGCCGTTTCAGTATCGGACAGGCCCCGGATGCCCCTCGCCTGTACCAAAACGGACTTTTTTCAAAAAAATTTGTGCTCTTTCGGCACTTTTTTCCGATGCCGAAATCGCCCCGAACCGCCGTTTTGCCCCCTGTCCGCAGACAGGCTGAGGCGCTCCTTTTCGAGATAATCCCTGCTCGGCACCGCCAAGAGGAGGTATCCGCCGAACTCCAAACCGGTTTTGGGCGCTCTCTGAAAAGCGTTTATTTCCAGTGGGATAAATGAAATTTCGGATCGCCGGCCAGGGCGAATAGCTTGCATTTTATGAAAGTTAAACTCGAATTCGGTTCGATTTTGACGAAAATTCAAAGCGTATTCTAGCTGCTTTTTAGGCAAATTGAATTCAAATAAGATATTGATTTTACTGCGAGATTTTGCGGTCGCTCAAGCCCTTCATGGCACAGTTCTTCCCATAACGGGGAGACAAGAAAATGAACTGCCTCAAGGGACTGGGCCTCGCTGCCGTCACCGCCGTCATGGCGATCTTTTCTGCCGGACAGGCCTTCGCCATGCCGCCTGGCGCCATGCGCGTCATCGGCCAGGCCAACCCGCCGCTCGGCCATTACGAGTTCTGCCAGACCTATGTGAGCGAATGCGCCGCGACCTATAAGGATGCGGGCCCGATGACGCTGACGGAGGACAAGTGGCGGACGCTGCTGGACGTCAACTACACCGTCAATTCCTCGATCACCCCCATGACCGATCAGGAGATTTACGGTGTCGAGGAGCGCTGGGCCTATCCCCGCACCGTCGGCGATTGCGAGGACTTCGTCCTTCTGAAGCGCAAGATGCTGATGAAGAAGGGCTTTCATCCGTCCGACCTGCTCATCACCGTCGTGCTGCAGCCGAATGGCGAGGGCCATGCGGTCCTGACCGTGCGCAGCGACCGCGGCGACTTCGTGCTGGACAACATGCGCAACAAGGTCATGCTGTGGTCGGACACGGAATATACCTACCTGAAGCGTCAGGCGAGCGACAATCCGGCCCGCTGGGTAAAGCTTCAGGACGGCCGCGCGACCGCAGTCGGCTCCGTCGGTCAATAACCCCCAAAGGAGCGGGAACCGGCGACCGGTCTCCGCTCCTAAGATGCCGGGCTGCACATCTGCAGACGGTTGCCGAAGGGGTCGTGGAAACTTGCGAACACGACGTAACCGTCGAATACGACCGGTTCCCCGCATGCCACGCCCCTGCATCGGAGTTCGTCCACCGCCGCATGGCAATCCTTGACGTTGAGGACCACCGTCGTTCCCGTCGAAGGTTCCCAATCCGGCCCTGCCAGCGTCACCGCCAGATTGGCATCGCCTCCCGTCGAGAATTCGATCCACCCGGCGTCGGGCAGATCGTAAAGCGGTTCGCCGAGGCCGAGCGTGTCCCGGTAGAAGAGCCGCGCCCGCTCGAGATCGGTGACGGAAATCGACACCACGTTGATTCCATGGAAAAGCTGCACCTCTTCCTCCCTGCGCAATCCGCCGTCGGGCCGGCGCCGTTTACGAAGCGTTAACGATAACCCGCCAGATTGCCGCTTATCGCTCGCCCGCGTTCCGTATCCCGTTCCTGTTCTATTTCGGGCACGGCGAAGCTTTCCGAGCGTAAGAACATGGAGCGCGCGTCATGGCAGGTCCAGCCCCCGCCCCGTCGGTAGCCGAAGAGGCCCCGCTGGTCTCCAGTCGGTTCCTTTACCGGATGACGGCGGTCATCGCTGTTCTCGTCGTCCTGACCGTCGCGATCGGCGTCGGCGGCCAATGGTTTGGGCAGCGCATCGCGCTCGCGGGCCATACGGATGGTATCGAGGAATTGCTGATCCAGATCGGCCAGGACAAGCTCAGCCTCCCGGCCAACACGATCCGCTTCCGCGACCAGCGCCAAAGCGGCGTCGCCGAACGCGTCGACCTCTACCTCACCTGGCCGGAACTCAAGGGCTACAGTGCCGAAATGCGTCCGCGGTTCGACGATATCGCGCAATCCTCCGCGTTGATTTTCCTGCAGTTATCGCAAAGCACGATGTCGCGGGACATGTCCGGCCGTCTGGAACCCATCTATTCCAAGCTCTTCGAGGGCGGGCCGCAGCCGGTGAATTTCGGGCTGACGCTGCACCGGCTGCGGCCCGATTCCGGCTACGGTAACGAGATCGTGTTGACTGCATCGAGGCCGGACGCCCCGGACTATGTCGTGCGCTGCCTTCTTCCCGGCCCCGGCGGGAAACCGACCAGCGGAGATTGCCAGCGCGACATCCATATCGGTCAGGACCTGACGGTACTCTACCGCTTTTCCAGCGCGCTTCTGAAGGACTGGCAACATATTGATGCCGCAGTTCGGCTTTTTGTCGAAACCCGGCTGGCGAAATAGCCGCCACGGACGGGTCGGGTTGATGTCTAGGCTGATGCTTAAAATGCAGCATATCCAAGCAAGCTGCTGTTCATCATAAACCTCTTGGTAACGCTATTCCCCTAGATTTGAGACTGCGGCCGTGACGGGGGCGCGTCCGGGCGTGGTAAATGTGATGCAAGCGATGAGTGCGGCAGTGTCGAAAACGATGTTACTCGCCTCCTTTTCCAAGGATGGCACAACGGTTCCGGGACGTTTTCTCGGTTATCTCTTCACCCTGGTTCTGGCGGTTTCCATCTTCTCGGCGCCTGCGGAGGCTGCCCCGAAATATGCCGGGATCGTGGTCGACGCCAGTACCGGCAAGGTCCTCTATGCCGAAGACGCGGACGGCCTGCGCTATCCCGCATCGCTCACCAAGATGATGACGCTTTACCTCACTTTCGAGGCGCTTGAGGCGGGTCGTATCGGTCTCGATACGAAAGTGCCGGTGTCCGGCAATGCCGCTGCCGAACCGCCCTCGAAATTGGGCGTCCGCGCCGGCGGTTCCGTGACGGTCGACCAGGCGATCCGCGCGCTCGTCACCCGTTCCGCCAACGATATCGCCACCGCGCTCGGCGAATTCCTCGGCGGTTCCGAGGACCGTTTCGCCCAGATCATGACCCGCAAGGCCCGGGCGCTCGGCATGACGCGGACCACCTACCGCAATGCCCACGGCCTGCCGAATACCGCCCAGATGACGACGGCCCGTGACCAGGCCCGGCTTGGCATGGCGCTTCGTCAGCACTTTCCGCAATATTATGGTTATTTCGGCATCCGCAGCTTCAACTTCGGCAAGCAGGTGATCGGCAATCACAATCGTCTGGTCGGCAACGTGAAGGGCGTCGATGGCATCAAGACGGGCTATACCCGTGCCGCCGGCAGCAATCTCGCGACCTCCGCCCAGCTCGATGGACGTTCGATCGTCGCCATCGTGCTTGGCGGACGCTCCAGCGCCGCCCGCGACGCCACGATGCGCAAGCTCGTCGCCGAATATCTGCCGAAGGCTTCGCGCGGCGGCAGCGGCAACCTGATCGCCCAGGCTCCGGCTGCTGCAGCGCCCGTTCCGGCAGCGCCGGTCAGGTCCGCTCCGGCTGTCGCGGCTGCACAGTCCGATGCGCGCCAGATGGCCGCTCTCGACCTGCCGAACAGCGGCCCGATGCCCGGCGCACGCTATGGCGAACAGCCGACCGCTGCGGCCGCTGCACCTGCTCCGGCAGTCGCCTCCGCCTATGCCGCCGAGCCGGCTCAGAAGAAAGTCATTACCCAGGCCATGAACACGGCGATGGCCGGTGTCGCAGCCGTGCCGACCCCCGCGCCCGAGTATATCCCGGAGCGCACGGAAAACGTCGTCGCCCGCCGTACCGGCAGATCGACCGTCGATGACGTCACCACGGCCTCGACCAGGGCGGCGGCTTCGGTGACGCCGAGCGGCTGGGTGATCCAGATCGGCGTCTCGCCCAATCCGAAAATGGCTCAGGATCTCCTGCAGAATGCGCAGGACAAGGGCGGCAAGGTACTGCGTTCCGCCAAACCCTTCACCGTCGCCTTCAACAACAATGGCGAACAGATTTACCGCGCCCGCTTCGGCGGCTTCGACGACCAGAAGACGGCCGTGGATGCCTGCAACGCTCTCAAGAAGAAGGGCATCAGCTGCTGGGCCTCGCTCCAGTGAGCGGCGGGGAGCGCTCGATACGAAAATATCTGCGCCGGTTCGCCGGCGCGGTGGAATCTCGAAAGTAACGCGTAGACGGGGTTTCCGATGGCAGTGAATGAAAACAGTGTGGACTTCACCTTGACGGCCATGCCGAAAAGCAGGGCCAAGGGTGTTGCTCTCAATCCGCTTCATGAAGCGGCCATGCGGCTCGCCGGCCTGGGGCTCAGCCGCTCCAAGGAAAAGACGCGCGATCTGGTCGCCATGCTGCTCAGCCACGGCGCCCGCGCCTGGCGCCATTCCCAGCCGGAAGCGCATATCCACCTGCATATCGGCATCCGTTCCGGCCGCGCGCCGGTCCGCCTCAAGCTTCGCTGATCGGGATTGTTTCAAACTCGCTTTGAAATGCCCTACAGCAACCCGAGCTCGGCGAGTTCGCGCCGAAGCTCTTCCGGCAGCGCCGCAACGCCTTCTCCGAGTTTGCCGAGGTCGCGCGGCGCCTCCTCGTCCTTCAGGTAGCGCCATCCCTGAAACGGCCGCTTCGGCTGCGGCGCGGTCTCGATGACTTCCGGCCCGAGGACCAGATGGCAGCGCTGAATTCCGTCGCCGCCCGTGAACGTCTCGATATTCAGAAGCTTCTGGCGCGCCATGACCTGGCCCTTGATCACCCAGTAGAGCGAACCGTTTTCCAGAAGTTCGTCGACGCGCTTCGGCACCATGCGGGTGGTATGCGTGCTGTGCGGTTCGAGGCCGGCGGCAATCGCGTTGAGCGAGCGCTCGGCAACCCAGTCCCGGAGGTCCTGGATCGAGTCCGCGCCGACGCAGAGTTTGATCAGATGTAGAGCCATCTTCTGGTTCAAGACCCAACCGGGCCGCGCGTCAAGTCCCTGCTTCCTTGCTCCACAGGGTCAGCATTCGACGACGTTGACGGCGAGGCCCCCGGTCGAGGTCTCCTTGTACTTTTCGCTCATGTCGTTGCCGGTCTGGCGCATGGTCTCGATACAGGCGTCGAGCGGCACGAAATGCGTGCCGTCGCCCTTGATGGCAAGAGAGGCGGCAGTCACCGCCTTGACCGCGCCGAGCGCGTTCCGCTCGATGCAGGGCACCTGGACGAGGCCGGCGATCGGATCGCAGGTCATGCCGAGATGGTGTTCGAGCGCGATCTCGGCGGCGTTCTCGATCTGCTCCGGCGAACCGCCCATCACGGCCGCGAGTCCCGCCGCGGCCATGGCGGCGGCCGAACCCACCTCGCCCTGACAGCCGACCTCGGCGCCGGAGATCGAGGCGTTGTGCTTGATGATCCCGCCGACCGCCGCCGCCGTCAGCAGGAAGTTGCGGATGTCCTCATCGGTGGCATCCTCGTGGAAATGCAGGTAGTAGCGGATCGCCGCCGGGATGACGCCCGCCGCCCCGTTGGTCGGTGCGGTGACCACGCGCCCGCCGCCGGCGTTCTCCTCGTTGACGGCCATGGCATAGACGGAGAGCCAGTCGTTGGCGAGCAGCGGGTTCAGCCGGTTGCTGCGCCATTCCTCGTTGAGCTTGTCGTGGATCGCCTTCGCGCGGCGCTTCACCTTCAGCCCGCCGGGCATGATGCCGTCGACCTTGAGGCCGCGATCGATACAGCTCCTCATCGCCTCCCAGATGCGGTCGAGACCGGCATCCAGTTCGGCCGCGCTCATCCTGGTCTCCTCGTTCGCGCGCTTCATCTGGGCGATCGTCAGGCCGGAGCCGCGGGACATGTCGAGCATCTGCTTGGCGGTCGAGAACGGATAAGGCACGCGCGAGTCGCTCGACGATTTCTTCGGCATGCGCATGGCTTCGAGCTCGGTGTCCGTCACCACGAAACCGCCGCCGATCGAATAATAGATGCGCTTAAGAAGCAGCCGTCCGTCCCGGTCGAAGGCGGAGAAGCTCATGCCGTTGGCATGGCCCGGCAGCGGCTGCTTCTTGTCGAAGATGAGGTCGGTCTTCGGCTGGAACTCGTAAGGGGGATGGCCGGGCGGCGTCACACGGCCGGTCCGCTCCACCTCGTCGATGATGGCGTCCATCCTGTCGGGATCGACGCTTGCCGGCTCCTCGCCCATCAGCCCCAGGATCACCGCCCTGCCCGTTCCGTGGCCGATCCCGGTGAAGGCGAGCGAACCGTGCAGGCTCACCTTCAGCGCCGCGACATGCGCGCCGGCCGGCCGCGGCCATTCGGCAGAGAGGATCAGCGCCAGGAAGCGGTTGGCGGCCGACATCGGCCCCATCGTGTGCGAGCTGGAAGGGCCGATACCGATCTTGAAGACATCGAAGACGGACAGGAACATGGGAATCCGCAAGAACAAACAGGATGATCGCAAGGCTATGCCAGGCGGCCCGCAGGTTCAGGCGGTTGCCCGACATCCGGTTTGACGGCCGCGACATGACCCTAAAATAGAAACGGCGCGGTACGAATACCACGCCGCAAGGAAGAATTTCAGGAATTCAACCGCTAAAATCAGAAGGCGCCGAAGAGATAGGCTAGTGCCATGGCGCCGGCAAATCCCGCCAGCGCCTTGAAGGTGACGCTCCAGCAGGATTTCTGGGCAGTGCTTTCCATGTTGTCTCCGGGTTCTTGTCGCATGAATAAACGTCCGCTTCGGACTGTCGTGGATAACGGTCTATTAAAATTCCGCGTTCCCCGCAATGCAAAAACGGCGGAACCATGGCCCGGGATCGCAAGCCGGCCATATTTGTTAACGGCCGGCCCGCGCCAGGGTTCCTGCCGGTCCGGGAGGACTTGCCGCGGCAGCCGAAACAAAGCATGACGAAACGAACGTCGACCCTTGAGTCCCCGGTGAAGCCATGACGATCGCAGACTACATAGCGCTTGCCCTCTTCGCCCTGCTCTGGGCCGGCTACTCCTGGGTGACGGCCGGCTCGGGTGCGCGCTTCTTTCCCCGCGCCAGCCTGAACCGGGCGATGGCGGAGCGCCGCAGGCTGTGGATCTACAATTCGCTCCGCCGCGACTTGAAGATGATCGATACTCAGATTCTGGCCGGCTTGCAGAACGGCACGGCCTTCTTCGCCTCGACGTCGATCTTCGCGATCGGCGGCTGTTTCGCCCTTCTCGGCGCGACGGAAAAGGTGGAGGCCGTCTTCAGCAACCTGCCGATGGTCGCCTATGGCGGCCGCACCGCCTTCGAGATCAAGGTGGCCGGCCTTACCTTCCTGTTCGGCTACGCCTTCTTCAAGTTCGGCTGGTCCTACCGGCTCTTCAACTACTGCACCATCCTCTTCGGGGCGCTGCCGATGATGCACGACACCAACCTCGATCGCGCCGCCGCTGAACGGGCCGCGGATCAGGTCGTGCGGATGAACAGCATAGCCGCCCAGCACTTCAACGCCGGCCTCAGGGCGCTCTTTCTGTCCGTCGGCTATCTCGGTTGGTTCGCCGGGCCCTATATGTTCATGGCCATGACCCTGTTCGTTATCTTCGTGCTCGTCCGCCGCCAGTATTTTTCCGAGGCAAGGCTGGCGCTCATGGATCGTGACGTTCCGTAATGCAGAAAGACTGCCGGAAAGATTGCCAGAAAGACCGATTGTGACCGTTGCCGAAAATCAAAATCCCGCTTTGCGGACGCCCCGCATCACGCTCATCGATACCCTGCGCGGCGTGGCGCTCGTCGCCATGGCGACCTATCACTTCACCTGGGATCTGGAATTCTTCGGCTACCTCGATCCCGGCACGGCAACGCAAGGCTTCTTCCGCATCTATGCCCGGTCGATTGCCAGTTCCTTCCTGTTTCTCGCCGGCGTCAGCCTCGTGCTGGCGCATGTCCCGCATATCCGTTGGCATTCCTTCTGGAAGCGTTTCGCCATCGTTGCCGGCGCGGCCGCGGCGATCAGCATCGCGACCTTCATCGGCTTCCGCAACGAGTGGATCTATTTCGGCATCCTGCACAATATCGCGGTGTCGAGCCTGGTCGGGCTTGCCTTCCTGCGCCTGCCCGCCTTTGTGACCGGGGCAGTCGTTCTGCTGATCGCCGCCGCGATGGTCCTCGACTATGTCCTCATGCCCGGAGCGCTGGATTCGGCGGTTTTCAACACCCGCTGGATGAGCTGGCTCGGCTTTGCCGAAATCCCGCCGCGTTCCAACGACTACGTGCCGCTCTTTCCGTGGATTGCCGCCCTGCTGGCAGGTATCGCCGTCGCTAGGCTCGCGATTGCGCGCAACTGGCTGCCGCAGCTTGCGGCCGTCCAGACGAAACCGAACCTTCTCTCCAGGGCCGGTCGCCATAGCCTGATCGTCTACCTCGTCCACCAGCCGGTGCTGATCGCGCTGGTCTATCTCTTCTCGCTCGTCTACCCGGCCCCGCCGCCGGACCCGCGGGTGAGCTACACCCTGAGCTGCGAAGCCGGCTGCAACGGACAGACGAACGATCCGGGCCTTTGCCGGCGCTTCTGCGGCTGCACGGCCGACAGGCTGATCGCCCAGTCGCTGATCGTACCGTTGCAGACCGGCACGATCGCGCCGCAGGACGACCGTGTGCAGGCGATCGCCGAGGAATGCTCGATCGGCGCGCAACTCTCCGACGGAAATTGACGGTTAGGTCCCGACGCCGATTTCGGCGAGCCGCGTCAGGCAGGCTTCCTCGACATTGTCGAGCTCGGCCAGCGTATCGTCGATATCCTTGCGCTTCTGGCGCAGGTCGTCGCGCTTCTCGTCGATTCGCTTCATCAGGAGCTTGAGCTGGCCCATCTCGCCCGGCGGCTCCTTGTAGACCTGGATGATCTCGCGGATCTCGGCGATCGTGAAGCCGATCCTGCGGCCGCGCAGGATCTCCTGGATGAGCCTCCTGTCGGCTGCCCGGAAAAGCCGCGTGCGGCCCCGGCGCTCCGGATGGATGAGCCCTTCGTCCTCGTAGAAGCGAAGCGTGCGGGTAGAAACCCCGAATTCCCGCGTCAGCTCGGTGATGCTATAATATTTGTTCACGACCATGTCCTGCTACCTGAAGCCAAAATAATTGACTTTTACGTAACAGTCAATTTTGCCCGTTTGGCATCCGTTCAGTTCAGGAGCCAGAGCGTCGCGAGCCCCAGAAACGAGAAGAAACCGGTCGTATCGGTGATCGCCGTGACGAAGACGGCGGAAGACACGGCCGGATCGGCGCCGGCCCGGTCGAGCAGCAGCGGGATCATGATGCCCGCCATCGCCGCCGCGAACATGTTGATCAGCATGGCGGTGGCGATCAGCCCGCCGATATGGATGTCGTGGAACCACAGGCCTGCCACCGTCCCGACGAGGCAGCCGATCACCACGCCGTTGATGAGGCCGACGCCGGCCTCGCGTCGCGCGACGCGCCAGGCGTTATGGATGTCGAGATTGCGGGTGGCGAGCGCGCGCACGGTCACGGTCATCGTCTGCGAGCCGGCGTTGCCGCCCATGCCGGCGACGATCGGCATGAGGATCGCCAGCGCCACCACCTCTTCGATCGTCGCCTCGAAGAGCGATATCACCGAGGCGGAGATGAAGGCGGTGAAGAGATTGATCAGCAGCCAGGGCACGCGCGAACGCGAGGTTTCGGTCACGGAATCGGACAATTCTTCATCGCCGACGCCCGAGAGCCGCATGATGTCCTCTTCCGCCTCCTCCTGGATGACGTCGACCACGTCGTCGATCGTCAGCACGCCGACGAGCCGGCCGTTCTCGTCCACGACGGCGGCGGACAGGAGGTCGTATTGCTCGAAAAGCTGGGCGGCCTCCTCCTGGTCCATGTCGGCGGGGATCGGATAGTTCGTCTCCCGCATGATCGTCTCGATCTTCACCTGCCGCTTGGTGCGCAGGATCCTGTCGAGGTCCACGACGCCGAGCAGCTTGAAGGTCGGGTCGATGACGAAGATCTGCGTGAAGCTCTCCGGCAGGTCCTCCTCGTCGCGCATGTAGTCGATCGTCTGGCCGACGGTCCAGAACGGCGGCACTGCGACGAATTCCGTCTGCATGCGGCGGCCGGCCGACTGCTCCGGATAGTCGAGCGCGCGGCGCAGCCGCACCCGCTCGGTGAACGGCAGCTGCGCGAGGATTTCTTCCCGGTCCTCCTGGTCGAGGTCTTCGAGAATGTAGACGGCGTCGTCCGAATCGAGATCGCCGATCGCCGCGGCGATCTGCGCGTTCGGCATCTGGTCGACGATTTCCATGCGGATCGCTTCGTCGACCTCGGTAAGCGCCGTCAGGTCGAAGTCGTCGCCGAGCAGTTTGACGAGCGCCAGGCGCTGGTCGGGCAGGATCGCTTCCAGAAGGTCGCCGAGCTCGGATTCGTGCAGCCGGGCGACATGCTGGCGCAGGAAGAGAACGTCCCGGTCGGCGATCGCCGCCCCCACCATCGCCAGGAAATCGGCGCGGATCGACCCGTCCTCGGAATAGATGTCGTCGCCGGCTTCGTCGGTCTTGGTGCGCAGGCGGTCGTCTTCGCCGATATCGCTCATCTGCCGCCCTCGCTGCTTGCATCCGACAAAAGGAAGATGGCGGCAAAAAGCATATTGTCAACAACCGGATAGCTCAATCCGGCGCTATTGCCCGTGACGCCGGTTTTCCTGCTAGAACAATTGGCGTTGCGGGTCCAGCCCGCACCCTGAAATGGCCTGGAAAATCCCTGGAAAATCCCTGGAAAATCCAAGTGCAAAAGACCGGAGGAAGTTCGAAAATGACCGTCCGCACCATCCTGAAATATCCCGATCCGGGTCTCTCCGAACCTTGCGGACCGGTCGAGGCTTTCGACGCCGCCCTCGGCACCCTCGCCCACGATCTCCTCGATACGATGCGGGCGGCGCCGGGCGTCGGGATCACCGCCGCCCATATCGGCGTCTTCACGCGCCTCGTGGTGCTGGAGCTCTCGAAGGAGACTGGGCCGCGCTTCTACGCGAACCCCGAAATCCTCTCGTTCTCGGCAGAGACCATGCGGCATATGGAGGGCAGCGTCTCCATGCCGGGAGCAACCGAGGAGGTCGAGCGGCCGCGAAAGATCCGCTTCCGCTACCAGGATTTCGGAGGCGCCTTTCACGAGGAGGACGCGGAAGGTTTTTATGCCGTCTGCATGCAGCACGAGATCGACCAGCTCGACGGCGTCTTCTGGCTGAAGCGGCTTTCCCGGCTCAGGCGCGACCGCCTGATCCGCAAATGGGAGAAGGGAAAATAGGTCCTCGGCGCTGAACCAAAATCGGTTTCAACCGTTCATCGGTCGTCGCAAGGAGGAGCTACGACCATGAATGCAACCGCAGACAAGACCGCAGCCGAACTGGAGCGAAAAGTATCCGAACGCCTGGCAGAATTGCCGGACGTGGATGCCTCCCATATCGAACCGCATGCCGAGGGAACCAAGGTCATTCTCGAAGGTTCTGTCGATACCGTGTTCTCCGCCCGCAAGGCGGTCTTGAGCGCGGAAACCGTGGATGGCGTCCATGACGTCGAAAGCCATCTGACCCTTACGGGAAGCAAGGATGGCCCATCCGCGAGCCATTGAAGAAAACATTGCCCGGCGCATCGCCGGTGCGCCGGGAGCCGGCTGAAATGAGGAGACGACCATGCCAGCCAAGCGAAAGGTTGACGACATTTCCCGCGAGGAGGATTTCCGCGACTACGACGACCGCAATATCGACGAAGGCTGGCCCTATGACGATGCCTCGGGCGCCGGTGCGCGGCCGGTAGACAACGCTGCCTACGGCGAACCCGCCGCCAATTTCGACAGCGAGCGCAACCGCGGCTATCGCGTCGACGAAGCGGATTTCGACGGATTGGAAGAGCGCGTGGTCGACAGTGCCTTTCCCGGCACGGACGGGCTCGAGGAATCCGACGACCTGGAGGAGCGCATCACCGATGCGATCGAGAACCTGGACGTCGTCCCCATGGATGCGATCGACGTGCATGTCGACGGCGACAAGGTGACGATCGAGGGCGTCGTGGACGATGCCGCCGCCTCCCGCAAGATCGTTCGGCAGGTTCAGGACGTCCCGGGCGTGCGTGTGGTGATCAACAATCTCCGGCTTGCCGGCGTCGACAGCCGCATTCCCGACGACGACTAGCCGATTTCGACGGAGAATTCGGGCGAGCCCTTCAGCGTATTGCTGACGGTGCAGATGTCTTCCGCCATATGGGCGATCTCCGTCTTTTCCAGGGGACTGAGATCGCCTTCGACCGTCAGCTTCACGATGAAACGCGTAATCCGGGATGGCCCGCCCTCAGCCTTCTCGCCCGTGACATGCGCCCTCACCTCTGCAAGCCTGTCGAGAATGCCGAGCTTGCTCGCGGCGATCCGGCCGCTGAGCACGAGGCAGGCCGCGAGCGAGGAAAACATCAGATCGAGCGGATTGAAGCCCTGCTCCGAGGCGCCCGTCACCACGTCCACCTGGCCGTTCGTCTCGCTTGTCACCTGCGGGTGACCGAGGCGGCCGACCACCGCCGTCGCACCGATCGGACGCGTCTTCACTTTCAGTTCCACCATGGAATCGCCCCTTATCCTTCCGAAACGGTTGGCCCGAATATCTCTTCGAAAGCCTCGCGCAGCCTGATATCCACATCCGCCATCATCACCGGCAGGCCGAGATCGACGAGGCTCGTCACGCCATAAGCGCTGATGCCGCAGGGCACGATGCCGGAAAAATGCGAAAGGTCGGGATCGACATTGAGCGACAGGCCGTGGAAGCTCACCCAGCGCCGCAGCCTTATGCCGAGCGCGGCCACCTTGTCCTCGGCCATGGAACCGTCCGGCAGAAGCGGCTTTTCCGGCCGGCGCACCCAGACGCCGACGCGGTCCTCGCGCCGTTCGCCGCGCACGTTCATCATGTCGAGCGTGCGGATGACGAGTTCTTCCAGCGCCGCCACATAGGCGCGCACGTCCTGCCGCCGGCGTTTGAGGTCCAGCATCACATAGGCGACCCGCTGGCCCGGACCGTGATAGGTATATTCGCCGCCGCGGCCTGTGGAAAACACCGGGAATCGGTCGGGCTCGATAAGGTCGGCAGCGTCGGCGCTCGTGCCGGCGGTGTAGAGCGGCGGGTGTTCGAGCAGCCAGACCAGTTCGTCCGCGTCGCCGTCGGCGATCGCCGCGACTTCGCGTTCCATTTCGGCGACCGCCTGCTCGTAAGGCACGAGCCCGTCGGAAATCCGCCAGCGCACCGGCGCAGAACCGGGCTTCGGCAGCATGGCAAGGGTAATATCGGTGCGTGTCAGCATGGGAATTCTTCTGGCAAAAACGATGGAAGGCGGCAAGAGGCGGGCTTTCCGGCCGCTTCCATATAGGTATTTCGCTTTCGGATTTTTATCCTTCAAAAATCTGTCACGGCACACTTGTGCCCGGGAAATCGTTTTGCTACATGCTGCCCCGCCGGCGCAAATCGGCACCTACCACGATGCGGTCGTGGCGGAATTGGTAGACGCGCAGCGTTGAGGTCGCTGTGGGGCAACCCGTGGAAGTTCGAGTCTTCTCGACCGCACCAAAAGAAACCCGCTTCGGCGGGTTTTTTGTTGTCCGGACCTCGATGATGCCGCGGCCCGGATATCCCGCTTGAAGAACGTCGATGCCTGTGGTTGAAAACGCCGTTCCTCGAAAGCGCGCCGGCATGCCTCCTTCCACACCTGAAAACCCGCTCAAGGGCATGGCCATCATGGCCACCTGCATGGTCGTTCTGCCGCTGATGGACGCGATCGCCAAATACATGGCGACTTTCGAAGCCATGTCGCCCGGACAGGTGACTTTCTACCGCTTCTTCTTCCAGCTCGTCTGCATCCTGCCCCTGGTGTTCTTCACGGGTACGGCCGTCTTCAGGGCGAAGCGCCCGTGGATGAACCTCTTCCGCGGCATGCTGCACGCGGCGGCGAGCCTGATGTTCTTCGTTGCGGTCAAATACATGCCGCTTGCCGACGTCTTTGCGATCTATTTCGTCGAACCCTTTATGCTGACCATGATGTCGGCGGTCTTTCTCGGCGATAAGGTCGGCTGGCGGCGGTGGCTGGCGATCGTCGTCGGTTTCGGCGGCGCCATGATCGTCATCCAGCCGAGTTACGCGATCTTCGGCTGGACCGCGCTGCTGCCGGTCGCCTGCGCCTTCCTTTACACCCTCTACCTCTTTCTGAACCGAGCGATCGGCGAAGCCGATTCGCCGCTGGTCATGCAGACCATGGCGGGCGTCGGCGGCACGCTTTTCATAGCGGCGGCGCTCGGCATCGGAGACGGCATGGGCGCCACGGACTTCACGCCCTCGCTTCCGGCCTCCTTTCTCGGGCTCTTCCTGCTGATCCTGCTCGGCTCGATCTCCGGCTACATGCACCTGCTTGTCGTCCGCGCCTTCCGCCTGGCGCCGCTCTCGCTGCTGGCACCCTTCCAGTATTTCGAGATCATCTCGGCCACGGTATTGGGATATGCCCTTTTCGGCGATTTCCCCACGGCTTCCAAATGGCTCGGGATCGTCATCATCGTCGCCTCCGGCCTTTTCATCATCTGGCGCGAACGTCTCAAATCGAGGCAGGCCGAAGCGGTTTAACGGTTTCCTTGGCCGCGGGTTAACGCCGCTTCTTTTCCGACCCTCAACTTCTCTCCGGTAAGACCCACATCAGAGTTTCATGATGAAACGGAGATGGAAGATGAGCGGATTCCGCTTTTCTTTTCCGGCATGTGTCGTCGCCGGGAAGGGTCGGATCGTGGCCGACGATATTTTCATGCTGCGCAGATATGCGTTCCCGGACGGCATCCGCTCCTGCGAAGACGTGCTGACCCTGTTTGCGATCCACGAATCCTCTCCCGAGCGCAGCCCCGAATGGACGGCCTATTTCGTCGAGAGCCTGACGGCCTATCTCGTCCACGGCACCGAACCTGCGGGTGTTATCGACGAGGCGAAAGCCGGCTGGCTGATGCGCACGATCGCGGCCGACGGCGCCGTCCGCTCGGCTCCCGAGCTGGAATTTTTGCTGCATGCCATGGAAGTCGCATCGGAGGTGCCGGAAAGCCTCTCCGCCTTCGCGCTCGATCAGATCCGCCTGGCTCTCGACCCGGACGCGCGCGGGGCCTATCACGCGAGCCGGCCGGCGGCCGAAGGCATCACCGCTCACGATCTTGCCTATGTCTGGCGGGTGCTGCGCGGCGCATTGGACCGAGGCCGGCTGATGCTCTCGCCGCTCGAGACGCAGGTGCTGCGCGGGATCGATGAGCTTGCCGCTCCCTCCGCCCACCATCCGGCCTGGCGGGAGATGATGGAGGCGATCGTCACTCCCGACCAGCCACGGGAAGCGTTGCGCTCGGAGCGCTGGCTCCTTTCCGAGGGGCGGCTTTCTGTGGATGAAGGTCTTGCCGCCTGAGGTCGAAGATGGGCGGAAGGCGGGGCGGAACGGCTTCCGCCGCCATCGGTTGCGCCTATGCCGTTGACATCGCGGCGGAAACCGGCTCAAAGGCCGCATGAAGACCGATAACCCCCTCCTTCCCCTGGGCTATTCCGCCGTTCCGCCCGGCAAGCTCGCCACCGTCGTGACCTGCCTGGAGATGTTTGCGCCGCCGCCCGCGAAACCCGCGCCTGCAGCGGATCCGTCCCTGGCGCTGGAACACTGGCAGTCGCCCGATATCGAAAGCTATCGCGCGCTGTTCCGCGCCGTGGGCGAGAACTGGATGTGGGTGTCGCGCCTTGCCATGGCGGACGAGAACCTCGCGGCAATCCTCAACGATCCCAAGGTCGAGATCCATGCCCTGACGGATCGCGGGCGTCCCGTCGGCCTGCTGGAACTCGACTTCCGGCAGGATGGCGAATGCGAACTCGTGTATTTCGGCCTCGTTTCCGATGCGATCGGCAAGGGCGCCGGCCGGTTCCTGATGAACAAGGCGATAGAGAAAGCCTGGGCCGGACCGATCCGCCGCTTCTGGGTGCATACCTGCCATCTCGATTCCCCTCAGGCGTTGCAGTTCTATCAGCGTTCCGGCTTCAAGCCTTACGCTACGATGGTGGAAATTCTCGACGATCCGCGCCTCACCGGCCTGCTGCCGAAGAGCGCCTCGACGCAAATACCTCTCATCGAGCCGTAAGCCTCTCGTGTTTTTTGCGACTTGCGGCGTCCGGTTCCGGCTTGAGCCGCAGCACCTCGCCGTGCGAAGGTCCGTCCGGATTCGAAAATACCAAGGGAGAGACAAGATGGATGTCCGTGCCGCCGTCGCCGTCCAGGCAGGAAAACCGCTTGAAGTGATGACCGTGCAGCTCGAAGGCCCGAAGGCCGGCGAGGTGCTGATCGAAGTGAAGGCGACCGGCATCTGCCACACCGACGATTTCACCCTGTCGGGCGCCGATCCGGAAGGCCTCTTCCCGGCCATCCTCGGCCACGAAGGCGCCGGCATCGTCGTCGATGTCGGCCCCGGCGTCACGTCGGTGAAGAAGGGCGACCACGTCATTCCGCTCTACACGCCGGAATGCCGCGAATGCCCCTCCTGCCTGTCGCGCAAGACCAACCTCTGCACCGCGATCCGCTCCACGCAGGGACAGGGCCTGATGCCGGACGGCACCTCGCGTTTCTCGATCGGCAAGGACAAGATCCACCATTACATGGGCTGCTCGACCTTCGCGAACTACACGGTCCTGCCGGAGATCGCGGTAGCCAAGATCAATCCGGACGCACCTTTCGACAAGGTCTGCTACATCGGCTGCGGCGTCACGACGGGGATCGGCGCCGTCGTCAATACCGCGAAAGTGGAGATGGGCTCGACCGCCATCGTCTTCGGCCTCGGAGGCATCGGCCTCAACGTCATCCAGGGGCTCCGCCTTGCGGGCGCCGACATGATCATCGGCGTCGATTTGAACAACGACAAGAAGGCCTGGGGCGAACGTTTCGGCATGACCCATTTCGTCAATCCGAAGGAAGTCGAAGGCGACATCGTGCCCTATCTCGTCAACATGACGAAGCGCGGCGCGGACCAGATCGGCGGCGCCGACTACACGTTCGACTGCACCGGCAACACGAAAGTGATGCGCCAGGCGCTGGAATCATCCCATCGCGGCTGGGGCAAGTCGGTCGTCATCGGGGTCGCCGGCGCCGGCCAGGAGATCTCCACCCGTCCCTTCCAGCTCGTCACCGGCCGCACCTGGATGGGCACCGCCTTCGGCGGCGCCCGCGGCCGCACCGACGTGCCGAAGATCGTCGACTGGTACATGGAGGGCAAGATCGAGATCGACCCGATGATCACCCACACCATGCCGCTCGAAGACATCAACAAGGGTTTTGAACTGATGCACGGCGGCGAAAGCATCCGCAGTGTGGTGATCTATTGATCCCTGAGCCGGAGCGGGGCTTTAGGTTCCGCTCTGGTTTCTTTGCTCCATCATTGATAAACTTGCGTCTCGTCATCGTTCGCAGGAGCCGTCATGGCGCAGGCATCGACCGTTTCTCTGACCCAAGAACAGCAGGACCTTGTCGATCGGCTTGTCCGTTCGGGACGTTTCAATGGCGCAAATGACGTCGTCGCCTCCGGCCTTCGCCTGCTGGAGGAGCGCGAGAGAGAAGCCTCCAGGTTCATCGCCGGCCTTGAAGCGGAGATCGAAAAAGGCCTCGGAAGTGGTGACGCATTGCCGATGGAGCCTGCCGAGGAGCTGCTGGCCGCCTTTCGCGGCCGGAAGTAACGCCGGTGGGGCTTATCATCCGCCGTCCCCAATTCATTGAAGACCTCCGCAATGTCTGGGATTTTATCGCTCGTGACAGCGAGCGCCATGCGGATGCCTTCGTTCTGGAACTTGAAAAGCGCTATCTGATGCTTTCCGAGAAGCCGTTTCTCGGCGTTCAACGCTTCCCGAATTATCCCGGCATGCGGATGTTTCCGTTTCGCAAGTACATTATCATTTACGATCCTTTGCCCGACGGCTCCGGTATCGAATTGATCCGTCTCCTGCATGCGGCTAGAGACTATCATCGCTATTTTGATGACTGATCCCATGCCCCAAATCTACGTCGATGCCGATGCCTGCCCGGTGAAGCCGGAGATCCTGAAGGTCGCGGAGCGCCACGGCCTCGAAGTGACCTTCGTGGCCAATTCCGGCCTGCGTCCATCGCGCGATCCGATGGTGCATAACGTCATCGTTTCCGGCGCCTTCGACGCAGCGGACGACTGGATCGCAGAGCATGCCGGGCCGGGCGACATCGTCGTCACCGCCGACGTGCCGCTCGCCGGCCGCTGCGTCTCGAAGGGCGCGCTGGTGACGGGTCCCGCCGGCCGGGTATTCGACGAAACCAATATCGGCATGGCGAGCGCCATGCGCGATCTCGGCGCGCATCTTCGCGAAACCGGTGAGAGCAAGGGCTATAATGCCGCCTTCTCCCCCCGCGACCGGTCGAAATTCCTCGAAACGCTGGACCGGCTCTGCCGCCGCGCCAGATCAGGTCCGTAGGAAAGCGGAAGCTCACCATGCCGAACCCCTGGCACAGATTGAAGCACCAGCGGCATGGTCCGTTCTTCGCCGGCGCCGTCATATCGCTCGTCTGCCTGCCCTTCCTGCTGTTTTACGTGCCGAATCTCGCTCCCGGGATCGCCGCGATCGTCTTTTTCCTCATCTATCTCGGCATGATGGCCGCGCGTATCCCGAAGCTCGACGGTCCCATGCTGAGGCAGAAGGGCCAGAACACGGATGAGCCGGCGCCGGTCATCCTTGCCGTGACGCTGCTTGCCGTCGCCGTCGCCGTGGTCTCGCTCTTCGGGGTGCTCAATCGGGATCGCCCGGCAGGCCTCGCGGAAATCTCCCTGGCCTTCGCTTCGGTGGTTCTCGGATGGCTGACCATCCACACCATGTTCGCCCTTCACTATGCCCATCTCTACTGGCGGCCGGACGAACAGCGGCGCAAGAGCGAGGCGAAGCGCGGCGGCCTGGATTTTCCCGAAACGGACGAGCCCGGCGCCTACGATTTCCTCTATTTCTCCTTCATCATCGGCATGACCGCCCAGACATCCGATACCGCCATCACCACCACCGAGATGCGCAAGATCAATCTGGTGCATGCGGTCATATCCTTCTTCTTCAACACCGTGCTCGTGGCCGCCGCGGTCAACACCGTGGTTTCGCTCGCCGGCTGAGCTTCAGGGAGATCCCATATGAAAGTCCTGTCCCAGAATACCGCCTTCGGCGGAATGCAGGGCGTCTTCGCGCATGATTCCGAGGCCTGCAAATGCGAGATGACCTTCGCGGTCTTCGTGCCGCCGAAGGCGATCCATGAGCCCTGCCCGGTCCTCTGGTATCTCTCGGGACTGACCTGCACCCACGCAAACGTCATGGAAAAGGGCGAATACCGCCGGCTTGCCGCCGAACTCGGTCTCATCATCGTCTGCCCGGATACGAGCCCGCGCGGCAACGACGTACCCGACGAACTCACCAACTGGCAGATGGGCAAAGGCGCCGGTTTCTATCTCGACGCCACCGAAAAGCCCTGGGCCGAACACTACCGGATGTACACTTACGTCACGGAAGAGCTGCCGGATTTCGTCAGCCGCCATTTCCGCATGGACATGAGCCGCCAGGGCATTTTCGGCCATTCCATGGGCGGCCATGGCGCCATGACCATCGCGCTGAAGCACCCGGACCGTTTCAGAAGCTGTTCGGCCTTCGCCCCCATCGTTCAACCGTCGACCGCCGATTGGTCGGCTCCCGCTTTCGAGAAATATCTGGGCTCGGACAAGGCTGCATGGCGGCAATACGACGCCTGCGCGCTGGTGGAGGACGGCGCCCGCTTCCCGGAATTCCTGATCGACCAGGGCAAGGCGGACGGATTTCTGGAAAACGGCCTGCGGCCCTGGCTGTTCGAGGAGGCGGTGAAGGGAACGGATATCGGTCTGACGCTCAGGATGCACGAACGCTACGACCATTCCTATTACTTCATCTCGACCTTCATGGACGATCACCTCCGCTGGCATGCGGAACGGCTAGGTTGAACAGTTGAGTTTCGTTACCAGGCAATATATATTGTATATGCATGGACATTCGGTGGTCGGACGAGAAGAATGATCTTCTTAAGCTGAAATTCGGTTTCGGCTTTGAAAGGATCATCATAGCGTTGAGCGACGGGAAACTGTTGAGTGATCGCCACCATGTCAACGAGGAACGTTACCCGCATCAGCGGCAACTGATCATAGAGATCGAAGCCTATGCCTTCGTCGTCCCTTATGTCGAAACGGAAGACGGGATTTTCCTGAAGACCTTCTTCCCCAGCCGCAAGGCCACCCGCGATTACCTGAAAGGTGAGGCCCCGTGAGCAAGAACAAGATGGCCGAAGAGTTGAGCGAAGACGAAATCATCGCGCTGTCGGAAACCGATGGATGGGCACCGGTCGGTGATCTTGATGGACGCAGGCGATTCTGGCAGGAAGCCGCGCGTAACACGATCGAGGGCAAACGCCAGCGTATATCGATCTCGATCCCCGAAAGGGATCTGGCACGCCTGAAAGCAAAGGCTCTCGAAGAAGGCATGCCCTATCAAACTCTGATCAATTCGATCCTGCACAAATACGTTTCCTGATCCTCACGGAAACAGCGCGTTCGCGATCGTCGGCCTGCGCGGGCCGTCGAGGCGGAATTCGCCGGCGATGCGGTCGGCGATCCTTTCGGCGAGCTGCCGGTCCGCCTCCTCCGCATCGAGCAGGAAAACGGAGGTCTTGAACGTCCCTTCGGCGATCGGCTCGCCGCTGGAAACGGAGATCGCCTGGACCGTGACCGTCGCCTCGTGCCGGCTGCCGATCAGGAGCGGCATATGCGACGCCCTGTCGATACGCACGGCGATGATCGTCCGCGGCAGCATGGTCGCCCGCACGGTCGCGCGGATCGCCTCGTCGACCAGCATGTCGGTGGCGATCACCAGCGCCCGCGGCACGTCGGGCCGCGCGGTGACGAAGGCGCCGCGCACGTCATAGAGCAGTTTTTCGCGCGCTTCGCCTGAATCCGGCATGCGGAACGCCATCAGCGGCAAGGCGGCGAGCACGATAAAAGCAAGGCGGAAGACGCGGCGGACCATCGAGAAACCCGGGGAAAACGGTGCTTCGCGATGTTGCGCCGGTTACGGTTAGGGAAGCCTTAAGCCGGGCCGCGCAATGCGAGAAAAACTGCCGCCGCCGCCTGCATCTCCTCGAGCCGCTTGGCGCGGCGATGTTCCGCTTCCGCGTCCGTCCCCCAATGCTCGTTGGTCCAGTCCTCGTCGAGATGGGCGAGCGCCCAGGCCTCCTCGGCCGTGATCCGGCCTTCCGCGAAGGCGAGCGCCAGAAGCGCCGAGCCGGTCAGCGACGTGACCGTATGGATGACGGCAAGCTCGATCGGCGTGTCGTATTTCCGGAGCGTCACGGCGAAGGCGGCGATCGCCTCCTTCGGCTGCTCCTGCGGCATGACGCCCTCGATCAGGATGAAGCGAGCGCCGAGCTCGTTCGCCGCCCAGTCGATGATCGGGTCCCATCGCTCGTTCTGCCGGATGACCAGATTTTCCGGCCCCTCGGCACGGTAGCAGAGCATGTCGCTTGCCGAGAAGCGCAGGATGTCCTCGAACACGGCTTGGCTGTCGGCGGCGATGCCGTCGATCGCCGTGTTGACGAGACGCGTCACGGGCATGGTGCGCGGATCGATGACCTCCACCTGGCTCGCCCATTCGTCGCGCAGCAGCTCGGCAAGCCTGGCATTCGGAGCGACAAGCCCGTTTTTCGCCGGCGTCTTCACCGGCCGTCCGTCCAGATGGATGGCGTGACCGCCCTCGCCTTCCGAAACCGAGACTTCCTTGTAGAAGCGTTTCGGCAGCGGCTTCTGCATCTGGATCTGCGCCCGCCGCGTCGGGTCGGCATGGCTCATCGCTTCGGAAAGATCTGGAAAAATCTCACGCATGAAAAACCTCAGCCGATATGGGCGAGAATCTCGCTCGGATGATGGACGACGGCGTCGGCTCCCGCCTGTTTCAATTCGTCCACCGAGGCATAACCCCAGGAAACGCCGAGCGCCTTGGCGCCGGCCGCCTTTGCCATCTGCATATCGTAGATCGCATCGCCGATGACAAGGGTGTCGGCCGGCTTCATGCCCGTCTCGTCGCAGCATTCCGTGACCATTGCCGGATGCGGCTTGGAGGGGCAGTCGTCCGCGGTGCGACCGACGACGAAATATCTGTCGAAGCCGTGCGTCTCCATGACGAGATTGAGGCCGCGTCGCGACTTGCCGGTCACCGCCCCGATCAGCAAACTGTCCCGCGGGCCGATTTCGTCGATCAGCTCGCGGATGCCGGGAAACAGCGGTTCCTTGAAATCCAGGTCCTTGCGGACGACCGCGAACAGCGATTTGTAATAGGCCATCATCTCGACATCCTCCCCGTCCGCATGCTCCTTGCCCTGCATGCGGGCGATCGCGATGTCGAGCGTCAGGCCGATGATCGCCTTCGTGTCGGCGAATGTCGGTTCGGGCTTGGCGAACTGCGCGAAGGTCCGGCTCATGGTTTCGTGGATGAGGCCGGCGCTGTCGATCAGCGTGCCGTCGCAATCGAACAGGACCAGTTTCATTCTTCGTCGCCCTTGTCGCCGTCGGCCTGATCGAAGCCGAGCAGGTTCCAGCTCTGCACCATATGCGGCGGCAGCGGCGCGGTGACCTTCAGGCGCCCGCCGGAAGGATGCGGAATGTCGATATGCCGGGCATGCAGATGCAGCCGCTTCTGGATGCCGCCCGGAAAATCCCAGTTCGGATCGTCGATGAAGTATTTCGGGTCGCCGATGATCGGATGTCCCATATGCAGCGCGTGGACGCGAAGCTGGTGGGTGCGGCCGGTATAGGGCTCCATTTCCAGCCAGGCGAGCCGCTGCGCGGCCGTATCGATCACGCGGTAATAGGAAACCGCATGGTCGGCGCCCTCCTCGCCGTGCTTGGCGATCCGCATCCGGTCGCCGTCGGGCGTCTGCTCCTTGACGAGCCAGGTGGAGATCTTGTCCTCGTGCTTGCGCGGCACGCCCTTCACCAATGACCAGTAGGTCTTCTTGGTGTCGCGCTCGCGGAAAGCGGCGGTCAGCTTCTGCGCCGCGCCGCGGGTGCGGGCGATGACCAGCACGCCGGAGGTGTCGCGGTCGAGACGGTGGACCAGCCGCGGCTTCTCGCCCTTCTGGTTCACCCAGGCGTCGAGCATCTTGTCGATATGGCGGGAAACGCCGGAACCGCCCTGCACGGCAAGCCCCGCCGGCTTGTTCAGCACGAAGACCTTGTCGTCCTCATGCAGCAGCATGCGCGCCAGAAGCTCCGCATCGCCCGAATGCTTGAGCTCCTTCGAAGCGATCGGGCCGGTTTTCCTGGCATCCGTCTCCATCGGCGGAATGCGCACCATCTGGCCCGGCTGCACGCGAGTGTCGGATTTCACCCGGCCGCCATCGACGCGCACCTGGCCGGAACGCAACAGTTTCTGCAGCGCGCCGAAGCCGAGGCCCGGATAATGGACCTTGAACCAGCGGTCGAGACGCATGCCCGCCTCGTCCGCCTCGACGCGGATATGCTCGATGCCTGCCATCAAGTGTCTTTCGTAATTCCCTAGGGTCAGCCCTGCCCTTTAGAGCATTGCCCGCCCGAGCGCCAGCCCGGCAAAGACCGCGCCGAGCGAGACCGCCACGCTGGCGACGATATAGGTCGCGGCGGTGAACCCGGCGCCGCGCTCGAACAGCGCCACGACATCCAGCGAAAAGGCCGAGAACGTCGTGAAGCCGCCGAGGAAGCCGGTGACGATCAAGAGCCGCATTTCCGGGGAAGCGTTGAGCCGGCGGGCGATGAGTTCCGCCAGGAAGCCGATCGCGAACGAACCGACGACATTGACCGTGAGCGTGCCCCACGGGAAATTCGGACCGAACTGGCGCAGCGTCCAGACGCCGACGAGATAGCGGAGAACGGAGCCGGCCGCCCCGCCGACGGCGACGATAAGCATGTTGATCATGGGCACCTGTGTAATACGGCCGGAAAAATCGTCAAATCGATAAAATGCCGCGCTTTTGTTTAAAGGGGAACAAATCGGGTTCTGCTTACGTCTTTTCTATAGACGAGGAGTGGCGACACGCGACATGACACTGGTGGTCAGCATATCGGCGAATACCGCAGCCATGGCCATCGAGGCCCTGAAGCCCGGCCGGCGCATTTCGGCCAAGGACCACGTCGCCGATATCAAGGCCGATGCGGACCGTAACGCACGCCGCGCCGAAAATGCCGCCGAGCCCGGTGATGTCGAACGCATGTCTCCCGCCCCGACGGTCTCCCTGGACCTTCTGGCCACCGGCCAGCAGCCGCGCCAGCAGGCGACGCTCGATCAGGCGCAATCCGCCTATCGCGATCTCGACGACTGAAGGTCGCCCTTCTCAGGCCGCCACGCCCCGGATATTCCCCCGCCCGTCTTCCCGGCTGGCTTTTGCGTTGCGGTAGTAGCGGATGAAATCCGGAGCCGGCAACGGCTTGGAAAACAGCCAGCCCTGGCCGAAGTTCACGTCGCGTGCCTTCAGGTAGTCCGCCTGCTCTTCGGTCTCCACCCCTTCCGCGACGATATGCAGATCGAGCGTCTTGGCCATCTCGATGATGTGTGAGGTGACCGAACTCGTCGCGCTGTTGCGGCCGATCGTATCGATGAAGGATTTGTCGATCTTCAGCGCATCCATCGGCAGGCCCTGCAGATATTGCAGGCTGGAATAGCCCGTGCCGAAATCGTCGATCGCCACCGCATGGCCTCTCTCGCGAGCCCGGGCCAGGGTTGCGCGGGCGGCGTCGATATCGATGAAGCCGCGTTCGGTCGCCTCGAGCCAGATCTGCCGGGACTCGATCTCCGTTCCGGCGAGCCTGTCTTCGAGAACGTCGAGCGCGCGCCCCGACGTCACGTCGGCGGCGGAGAGATTGACGGCCACATGCAGCGAGCGGTCCATTCTGAGCAGCGCACCGAGTTCGGCGATGATCGCCTCGATCACCTGATCGGTGATCGGCAGGATGAGCCCGCTCTCTTCCGCCAGCGGAATGAAGAGGTCGGGCCTGACCAGCGATCCGTCCGGCCGCTGCCACCGCACCAGCGCTTCGGCGCCGATGCAGGTCCCCGTCTTCAGCTCGACGATCGGCTGGTAGTGGACGATGAACTCGCGCTTGCGCACCGCGATCGAGAGTTCGCCGAGCGGCGACAATCTCTTTCGCGACAGCCACGCCACGATCCCGACGATGAAGATCGCGATGAACGCGCCGACCGGCAGCAGAAGGAACTGTTCCTCGCGCAGCTTGGCGGCAAGGTTGGCACGCGGCTCCATGGCGATCGCGATCAGCCCTCTGTCTCGCGCGACCGCATAGAACGAGGAAGAGGTCATGCCCTTCCGCGGCTCGCCGCTGCTCAGCGTTTCGACGAGCGCCGGATCGGGCGAGTTGAGCTTGCTGATCAGCAGGCCGTCCTGGTTTGCAAGCGCCAGCGAAATGTCGTCCTCCACGAGGATGTCGACGAACCGGGCGGGGTCCATGAGCACGCTGTAGCCGCCGTAATGCAGCGCCATCACAGGGTTGCCCATGCTGGCGGCAGGCTGCACGTGCGTCGTCACTTCCAGACCGTCCGGCGTCACGTAATCGATCGGCGCCTTGTCGACCTCGCCCTCCTCCACGCCCCAGGAGGTGCATTTCAGGCGTCCGTTCTCGATATAGCCGACTTCCGCGACCGAGGGCGTATTGAAGGCGATCACCCGCATGCGGGCGATATGCTGAGGCGAACAGGGCGCCAGGCGCGGATAGGCGAGCGAATCGAGCGCCAGCTTGGCGTCCTCGAAAGTCCTGCCGGCGCGCATGATCGTCTGCTCGGCCACCCGTTCGAGATTGTCCTGCTGTTTCTCGACCGCGATCGTCCACGAAATATAGGCCATGGCGGCAATCGGAACGATCGCACCGAGGAGGCCCAGGAGGATGGCCGCCGCAATCACGCGAGAACGCCGCAGTTCCATTGCCGAAACCTTTGATGAAGGGTCGTGCCTCAGTCATCGCGGATTTCTGTTAAGATTTCTTGCTGCAACTCGATCAGGTTGTATCGAAGCAGACCCTGAAACCCGGACCGTCGCCACGTGACGACAGGGCGGAGATATGCGATCTTTGGATTTTGAAGTACAGCTTCAGACATCATGCAGATTTACCTGTCTAATCCTGCATAATCTTCTCGCTTATGTGGTAGCCTGTCTTTCAACGGAGCATCCCCCATGACACAGGAAATGTCACAGGAAATCCCACAGGAAATCCCACAGGCAACCTCGCAGAAAACACCCCTTCTCTTCCTCGTCACCGGCGTCAGCTCGGGGCTCGGCAAGGCAATCGCAGGCACGGCCCTTGATGCCGGCCACAAGGTCGTCGGCACCGTCCGCCGGCAGGAAGACGCCGCCGCCTTCGAAGCCACCGCACCGGGCCGCGCCATGGCCATCCGTCTCGACGTGACCGACACGGGCTCGATCGTGCCGGCGGTCGCGAAAATCGAGAAGGAGATCGGCCCGATCGACGTTCTCGTCAACAATGCCGGCTATGGCCACGAAGGCGTGCTTGAGGAGTCGACCATGGCCGAACTTCGACATCAGTTCGAGGTCAACACCTTCGCACCGGTCGCCTTCATGCAGGCCGTGCTTCCCTATATGCGTGCGCGCCGCGCCGGCCGCATCGTCAACGTCACCTCGATGGGCGGCATCATCACCATGCCCGGCATCTCTTTCTATCACGGCAGCAAGTTCGCGCTGGAGGGCATCGGGGAATCGCTCGGCAAGGAGGTCCGCGAGCTCGGCATTTTCGTAACAGCCGTGGAGCCCGGCGGTTTCCGCACCGACTGGGCCGGTCGCTCCATGGTCCGGGCCGGCCGCAGCATCGCCGACTACGACGCCATCTTCGATCCGGTCCGCGAACGCCGGCAGGGTTATAGCGGCAGGCAGGCGGGCGATCCCGCTAGGCTCGGCAAGGCGGTGCTGGAACTCGTCCGGTCGGAAAATCCGCCTGCGCACCTCCTGCTCGGCAGCGATGCGCTCCGCTTGGTCCGCGACAAGCTCGCAAGCCTGAACGCCGAGATCGAGGCTTGGAAGGACGTCTCCGCCTCGACCGATTTTCAGGAGGCCTGACATGTCCGAAGCTCCGCTGGAGGGTCTCGAAGCCTTCGTCACCGTGGCTCGCCTGCGGAGCTTTTCGGCCGCCGCCACAAGGCTTTCCATGTCGCCGTCGGCCGTCAGCCAGGCGGTGCGGACGCTGGAACGCCGGCTTGGCGTCGCTCTCTTCCATCGCACGACGCGCAGCGTCAGCCTGACCGAGGCCGGCGAGGCTTACCTGGCCCGCGTCGGGCCTGCCTTGCAGGAACTGACTGCCGCGGCGGCGGTGATCGGCGAGAATGCCGCCGAACCGTCCGGCCTGCTCAGGCTCAACGTGCCCCGCTCGGCCTATATGATCGTGCTGCAGCCGATCCTCACGGAATTTCTGGAACGCTACCCGGCAGTCGATATCGACGTCGTCGTCGACGGCGCCAGGGCCGATATCGTCGAGGGCGGTTACGACGCCGGCATCCGCTTCGGTGACCTCATCCAGAAGGACATGATCGCCGTGCCGGTCGGCCCGCCGATCTCGGCCTTTGTCGTCGCGTCGCCGGACTACCTGGCCCGCTTCGGCACACCGCGGCATCCGCGCGACCTGCTGCAGCACCGGCTGATCGCCTTCCGGCCGACCAATACCGGCCAAGTGGAGAAGTGGGAGTTCGAAAGGGATGGCGAAAAGCTCGTCCTGCCGGGCACCGGACGGCTGACCTGCAACGACCTTGCGGCGCTCACCCAGGGCGCGCTGGACGGGCTCGGCGTGAGCTATCTGATCAATGGCCATATCGACGACCTGCTCAAACAGGGAAAGCTTGTCCGACTGCTGGAGGACTGGAGTCCGCCGCTTGCCGGCTTCCATATCTATTTCGCCGACCGCCGCCATGTGGCGCCGAAACTCCGGGCCTTCATCGATTTCCTGAAGAGCCGGAAATGGGCGGCACCTTCCAATCTCGACGCCTATTTCCGGGCGAAATCCGGTTAAGGCCTGCCGCCGGTGAAACGCAGCGGAAAACCGTCGAAACCCTTGATCTCCTTCAAGACGAAGGTCGTCTGCATCTCCTTGATGCGCGGCAGCCGCCGCAGCGTCGACATGGCGAAATCCGCATAGCTGTCGAGATCGGGCGAGACGACCTGCAGCAGGAAATCGGCGTCGCCCGCGATGCTGTAGCAGGCGACCACTTCGTCGAGGCCGATGACCTCGGCGGCAAAAGCCTCCGCCTCCGCGGCGCTGTGGCTGTCGATCTTCACGCGGATGAAGGCGAGCACGCCGAGACCGATCGCCTTGCGGTCCAGCACCGCCTTGTAGCCCTGGATGACGCCCGTCTCTTCCAGATGCCGCACCCGGCGCCAGCTCGGCGATGTGGAGAGCCCGACTTTCTCGGCAAGCGCCTGATTGGTCAGGCGGCCGTCTGTCTGCAGGGCTTCGAGGATTCGCACATCCGCCGGCTCGATCATCTCAGCCATAAAAGTCTACCCGCTCTTCAGGATAAAGAGGTAGCTTCTACCAAAGCGGCCCGAAAATTGAAAGGAAAAGGTAAGATCGACCTGCCGATCCGGAATAATCTCCCGGCATCTTTCTCACGAGCCTCCTCCGAGACATGACCGACGAAATCCGCATCGCCATCATCGTCAATCCCGCTTTGCCGCTGGGCCTCATCGCCAATACGGTCGGTGCCATATCGATCGGCCTCGGGGCCAGACTGCCGCAGCTTGGCGCCCGGCAGCTGACCGACCGCGGCAGGCGCACCATCGATATTTCCTCCAACCGGCCCGTGCCGATCCTGCAGGCGGAGACCGATGTGATCCGGTCGCTTCTGTTGCGAGCCTTCGACCAGCCGCAAGAGCGCGCCATCGTTCCCTTCCCGGCCTTCGCCCGGTCGCTGCACGACTACAAGGATTACGAAGCCGCCTTCCCCGGCCGGGATCTCTCCCAGGAGGCGATCGACGGCCTGGGCCTCGCCGGCCCGTCCAAATGGGTAAAGTCGCTGACCGGCAGCCTGAAACTGCTGCGGTAGAACGCAAAAGGGCTGCTCGTCGAACGGCCCCGATCGCGTTCAATTGTGCCGGTGGCCGGCAGGCCCCGCCGCCTCGACCGGCAGCGTGATGTCCACCGAACCGGCCTTCTCGAAGGTCAGCGTCACCGGCACGGTTCCGCCCTCCTTGAAGGGCTCCTTGACCTTCATGAACATGAGGTGCAGCCCGCCGGGCGTCAGTTCCACCGTCTTGCCGGCGGGAATGGCAATGCCGCCGTCAAGCTTGCGCATTCTCATCACCTGGCCCTGCATGGCCATCTCGTGCAGTTCCACCGTGCCGGCGACCGGCGAAGAGACCGAAACCAGCATGTCGTCGGCCTTGCCGTTGTTCTTCACGGT
The DNA here is from genome assembly GCF_900177415.1 of Xaviernesmea oryzae. Taxonomy (GTDB): domain Bacteria; phylum Pseudomonadota; class Alphaproteobacteria; order Rhizobiales; family Rhizobiaceae; genus Neorhizobium; species Neorhizobium oryzae_A. The sequence continues at coordinate 486,880 of NZ_FXAF01000011.1, forward strand.
GAAATAGCCGCCGCCGACCGGCTGGCCCGGCAGCATCGCCTTCGTAAAGGCGCCGGTCACGTCGAGATCGCCGACCTTGACGACAGCGTCATGGCTTGCCGCCGCGCCGCCCATGTCCATGCCGGCATGCTCGTCGTGGCCGCCTGCCGTTTTCGCGGTCACCGCGAGCACCGGCGCCGGGCTCTTGAGCGAATGCGGATCGGCACCCTCTGCCGCGACCTGGTCCCACGCGACCTTGCCGTCGGTGCCGCAAAGCTGCGTCGCGGGAAAGGCCAGCGTCTTGCCCGCCGCGATGCCGGAGACTTTGCCCTGGATGTTGAACGTGTCGTAATAGGCGTCGGCCAGGTTGCCGTTCTTCCAGCGGATTTCCACCGGACCCGAGGTCACCTTGGTGCCGTGGTCGTCATAGGATTTGGCATAGTCGCCCTGGATGATTTCGAGCTCCCAGCCGGGCTTCGGCTGCGGCTTGGCAAGAACGAAGCCCTCCGGCAGTTTGACCCGGAATTCCGTCGTCGCCTTGCCGTCGCAGCCATGCGGTACCTGCAGCGAGATCACCGAGGTGCTTTCCTCAGCCACGCTGCCGTTGACGAATGTGACATGTGCATGCGCCTGCGTGATGCCCGCAGCGGCGAAAAGGCCGGAAAGCGCAAGTTTGGTGATGGTCTTCATGGAGTGTCCCCTTCCGGTGACAGCATGCTTGGCTGTATCGACCGGGATGCGATTGATCTCTTGGATGAATGAGAGGATCAGATCGAAAGCGGCGGAGCGCGGGATTTCGGCCGGGCGACGGCGGTCGTGCCGAGCAGTTCGGAGAATTCCCGGAGCGGATTGGCGAGCGAGGCGCGTTCGCCGGAAAGCCAGGCTGCGTCGTCCGGCGGCGGCAGGATCACCGAGGCGGCCAGCAGGCAGACTTCGCAAAGCGGCCTTGCCGCCGGTGTTTCGCGCCCGTGGTCGCCGTCGGAGCAGATATCCGCGAACGTGCCGTCCGGCAGCCGGTAGGCTTCGCTGTAGGAATCGGGCGGTGCCGCCGCCTGGACCGGCTGGTGTGCGAAGCCCAGCCCGAAGAGCAGCGCGGCGCAGAAGATGCGCACCAGTTTCGCCGCTGTCGAAAGCCTCGCCATCGTTGTCTCGCCTGTCTTGACGGCACTCGAATAACGCAAATGGAGACAAAGCGCAAAAGCGTTTTGTCGCGCGCCGGAGCACCGGCGCCGTTGCCCGTTGCATTAGGTCAAATCGCATTTGCTGCGCTGCGACAGAAATCGTGTCCTCCGCGACATGGGGGGCTTGCCAAACCGTCAATGAGGCCGATAATGACGGCCAGACTCGCTGGGAGAAGCCGCTTCGATGCGGTGCCGAAGGAGCAACCGCCCCGGAAACTCTCAGGCAAAAGGACCAGCGGGCACCGACAGGAACTCTGGAGAGAAGCTTTGCTTCGAGCAAGGCTCGCCGAAGGGATAACAATCTCAGGCGACAAGGACAGAGGGGGCTCATGAACCGGCGCGGCGACGCGTCTGACACTGAGCCGGCGCCGGTCAAGCGCCAGACCTGGAGGCGTCCTTGGACGATCAGATTCTCAAGCAAACCCCGCTGCACGCCCTTCATCTGTCGCTCGGCGCCAGGATGGTGCCCTTCGCCGGCTACGACATGCCGGTGCAATATCCCGCCGGCGTGTTGAAGGAACACCTGCATACCCGCGCTGCCGCCGGTCTTTTCGATGTCTCCCATATGGGCCAGGTGATCGTCCGCGCGAAAACCGGCACTTATGAAGATGCGGCTCTGGCGCTCGAAAGCCTCGTGCCGGTCGATATCCTCGGCCTGAAGCCGGGCCGCCAGCGCTACGGCTTCTTCACCGGCGAAAACGGCGGCATCCTCGACGACCTGATGATCACCAATCGCGGCGATCATCTTTTCGTCGTGGTCAACGCGTCCTGCAAGGAGGCGGACATCGCCCACATGCGGGCACGTCTTGCCGGTTGCGACGTCTCCCTTCTGGAAGATCGCGCTCTCCTCGCCCTTCAGGGCCCGCGCGCCGAAGGGGTCCTGGCGGCTCTGTGGCCGGACGTGACGGACATGAAGTTCATGGACGTACGCGACGCTCTCCTCCACGATGCGCCCTGCATCGTCTCCCGCTCCGGCTACTCCGGAGAGGACGGTTTCGAGATTTCGGTTCCGGCAGACCAGGCCGAACAGATCGCCAAAGCCCTGCTCGAAGATCCCCACTGTATGCCCATCGGCCTCGGCGCCCGGGATTCGCTCCGCCTCGAAGCCGGCCTCTGCCTTTATGGCAACGACATCGACACGACCACATCGCCGGTCGAAGCCGGGCTCGAATGGGCGATCCGGAAGGCGAGGCGCCCCGGCGGCGCCCGCGCCGGCGGCTATCCGGGTGCTGCCCGCATCGAAGAGGATCTGGAGAAAGGTCCGGTCCGGCGTCGGGTGGGCCTCAAGCCCGAAGGAAAGGCGCCCGTGCGCGCCCATGCCGGACTGTTTGCGGAGGATTCGCCGGAGTCGCCGATCGGTGAAATCACCTCGGGCACGTTCGGGCCGAGCACCGAAGGCCCTGTCGCCATGGGCTACGTCCCCGCATCGCTTGCCGAACCGGGGACCCGGGTCTTCGCCGAGGTGCGCGGCAAGTATCTGCCCCTCGTCGTCACCGCCCTTCCCTTCATCACCCCGACCTACAAACGCTAAAATCCTCCGGAGAGAACCATGCTGAAATTCACCGCCGAACACGAATGGCTGAAACTCGACGGCGATGTCGCGACCGTCGGAATCACGGCGCATGCCGCCGAACAGCTCGGCGACCTCGTCTTCGTCGAATTGCCGGAAGTGGGCGCCGAGCTCGCCAAGGACGGCAATGCCGCGACGGTAGAGAGCGTCAAGGCTGCCTCAGACGTCTATTGTCCGCTGGATGGCGAAGTCACCGAAATCAACCAGGCGATCGTCGACGATCCTTCCCTCGTCAACTCGGACCCTCAAGGAGCCGGCTGGTTCTTCAGGCTGAAGCTCAAGAACGCCTCCGACGCCGACGCGCTGCTCGACGAGGCCGCCTACAAGGAGCTCATCGCATGAGCGACCAGTCCGATTTCCATTTCACCGACTACCAGCCCTACGACTTCGCCAACCGCCGCCATATCGGTCCTTCGCCGGCCGAAATGGCGGAAATGCTGAAGGTCGTCGGCTATCCGACCCTCGACAAGCTGATCGACGCCACCGTTCCGGCCTCCATCCGCCAGGAAGTGCCGCTCGCCTGGGGCCCCGCGCTCACCGAACGCGAGGCGCTCGACAAGCTGCGCGATACGGCCAACAGGAACAAGGCGCTCGTCTCGCTGATCGGCCAGGGTTATTACGGCACGATCACGCCGCCGGTCATCCAGCGCAACATCCTCGAAAATCCCGCCTGGTACACGGCCTATACGCCCTACCAGCCGGAAATCAGCCAGGGCCGTCTCGAAGCGCTCCTCAACTTCCAGACCATGGTCTGCGACCTCACCGGCCTCGATGTGGCCAACGCCTCGCTGCTCGACGAGGCGACCGCCGCCGCCGAAGCCATGGCGCTCTGCCAGCGCCAGGCGAAGTCGAAGGCGACCGCCTTCTTCGTCGATGCCGCCTGCCATCCGCAGACGATCGCGCTGATCGAGACCCGCGCCGCACCGCTCGGCTGGACGGTCGTCGTCGGAGACCCGATGACCGATCTCGACCCGGTCGACGTCTTCGGCGCGATCTTTCAGTATCCCGGCACGCACGGCCATGTCCGCGATTTCTCGGGCCTGATCGCCCGTCTGCACCAGACCGGCGCGGTCGCGGCCGTCGCCGCCGACCTTCTGGCCCTGACGCTTCTGAAATCGCCCGGCGAGATGGGCGCCGACATCGCCATCGGCTCCTCGCAGCGCTTCGGCGTGCCGGTCGGCTACGGCGGCCCGCATGCGGCCTACATGGCCGTCAAGGACGCGCACAAGCGCGCCATGCCCGGCCGCCTCGTCGGCGTCTCGATCGATGCCCGCGGCAACCGCGCCTACCGCCTGTCGCTGCAGACCCGCGAACAGCATATCCGCCGCGAAAAGGCGACCTCGAACATCTGCACCGCCCAGGTCCTGCTCGCCGTCATGGCCTCCATGTACGGCGTCTTCCACGGCCCCGACGGGCTGAAGGCGATCGCCCAGCAGGTTCACAAGAAGGCCGTGCTGATGGCGAAGGGCCTCGAAAAGCTCGGCTACCGGATCGAGCCGGACACGTTCTTCGACACGATCACCGTCGAGGTCGGCCATATGCAGGGCCTCGTCCTGCGCGCCGCCGTCGCCGAGGGCGTGAACCTGCGCAAGATCGGCGAAACGAAGATCGGCATGTCGCTCGACGAGCGCACCCGCCCCGCGACGCTGGAAGCCGTCTGGCGCGCCTTCGGCGGCGATTTCAAGGTTTCCGATTTCGAGCCGGAATACCGCCTGCCGAACGCGCTCCTGCGCAAATCGGCCTACATGACGCATCCGATCTTCCACATGAACCGCGCCGAAAGCGAGATGACCCGCTATATCCGCCGGCTCTCGGACCGGGATCTCGCGCTCGACCGGGCTATGATCCCGCTCGGCTCCTGCACGATGAAGCTCAACGCCACGGCGGAAATGCTGCCGATCACCTGGCCGGAATTTTCCGACATCCACCCCTTCGCCCCCGCCGATCAGGCGCTCGGCTACAGGGAGATGATCGACGATCTTTCCCAGAAACTCTGCCAGATCACCGGCTACGACGCCTTCTCCATGCAGCCGAATTCCGGCGCTCAAGGGGAATATGCGGGCCTCCTGACCATCCGCAACTACCACATCGCCAACGGCGACGCGCACCGCGACGTCTGCCTCATCCCGACCTCCGCGCACGGCACCAACCCGGCTTCCGCGCAGATGGCCGGCATGAAGGTCGTGCCGGTCAAGGCCAGGGATAACGGCGACGTCGACCTCGACGATTTCCGCCTGAAGGCCGAGCAATACGCGGAAACCTTGTCCGCGTGCATGATCACCTATCCCTCGACGCACGGCGTCTTCGAGGAGACGGTGCGGGAGATTTGCGAGATCACCCACAGACACGGTGGTCAGGTCTATCTCGACGGCGCCAACATGAACGCCATGGTCGGGCTTGCCCGTCCCGGCGACATCGGCTCCGACGTTTCCCACCTGAACCTCCACAAGACCTTCTGCATTCCGCATGGCGGCGGCGGCCCCGGCATGGGCCCGATCGGCGTCAAGGCGCATCTCGCCCCGCATCTGCCCGGCCATCCGGAGAGCGACGGTCGCGAGGGCGCGGTCTCGGCCGCCCCGTTCGGTTCGCCGTCCATCCTGCCGATCTCCTGGTCCTACTGCCTGATGATGGGCGGCGAAGGCCTGACGCAGGCGACCAAGGTGGCGATCCTCAACGCCAACTATATCGCGGCAAGACTGAAGGGCGCCTATGACGTGCTCTACAAGTCGGAGGCCGGCCGCGTCGCGCATGAATGCATCATCGACACGCGCCCGCTGAATGCCACGGCCGGCGTCACCGTCGACGACATCGCCAAGCGCCTGATCGACTGCGGCTTCCATGCGCCGACCATGAGCTGGCCGGTCCCCGGCACGCTGATGATCGAGCCGACAGAAAGCGAGACGAAGGCGGAGATCGACCGTTTCTGCGATGCCATGCTGGCGATCCGCGAGGAAGCCCGCTTGATCGAGGAGGGCCGCATGGACAAGGCGAACAACCCGTTGAAGAACGCCCCGCACACGGTGGAAGACCTGGTCGGCGAATGGGACCGCCCCTATTCCCGCGAACAGGCCTGCTTCCCGCCCGGCGCCTTCCGCATCGACAAATACTGGTCGCCGGTCAACCGCATCGACAACGTCTATGGCGACCGCAACCTCGTCTGCACCTGCCCGCCGATGGAGGCTTATGCCGAGGCGGCCGAATAGCGGCATCGGTCTCACCCGGCTCATCCTTCGCACCCTTCTCTCCGCCCCGACGGGGAGAAGGGTGCAAGACGGGACGGATGTGATAAATGGCTTTTCGTGCCCGCGGACAAGATAGGAAGGATCGGTGATGGAAGAGCACCCGAACGGCAATTCTCTCTGGAACAAGGTGTTCGACACGGATTCGATCACCGGCACGGGCCGCTTCGTCCTGCTGATCCTCGTCTTCATCGTCATCGGCGGCGGCCTCTCCTGGCTCGTTGGCTGAGGATCGGCGATTGAAAATTTCATGGGCTCTGTCGGATGGGCAATGTCCCGTCCGTCCTTAGCGTCGTACGCTCCACCAATTCAGAAGGATCACGACCATGCCCAGCACCATACGCCTGCACCGCGTCCTGGCGGCCAGCCCGGAAAAGGTCTATCGCGCGTTCATCGAGGCCGACGCGCTCGCCAAATGGCTTCCCCCGAACGGCTTCACCTGCACCGTGCATCACTTTGAATCGACGGTCGGCGGCAAGTTCAAAATGTCCTTCCGCAACTTTACCACCGGCAACAGCCATTCGTTCGGCGGCGAATATCTCGAACTCGTTCCCGGCGAGCGCCTGCGCTACACGGACAGGTTCGACGACCCCAACCTGCCTGGCGAAATGGAAGTCACCGTGACGTTGAAGAAAGTCTCGGTCGGGACCGAGATGGATATCACGCAGGCAGGCGTGCCGGACCTCATCCCCGCCGAGGCCTGTTATCTCGGCTGGCAGGAATCGCTGAAAAACCTGGCAAGGCTCGTCGAGCCGGAAATCAACGAGTAAGCGCGTTCGGATCGATCACCCTTCCGCGGAGGAGTTTCTCCCCGCGGGTGGGACGAAGGAGTTCGTGCCGATCCAGCCCCCCACCCCGCCGGCCCTCTTCCTCCTCAAGGGAAGGGCAATTGCATATCAGCAAGATATGCTGAAGCTTCTGTGGAATGCCGAGGCAGCAGCGCGCTCTTCCTTCTCCCCAGCGGGGAGAAGGTGCCCGGCAGGGCGGATGAGGGGGGCGAAGCCAAAATCCAGCACGGCGTTTGCCGCATGTACACCCCCTCATCGCCTCGCTTTGCTCGGCACTTCTCCCCGCTGGGGAGAAGAGGGCGCAAGCCGATCCCGCTCCGTTCCCCCGTATGCGTATGCGGTATGCCGAATAGCGGCGCTTGTCGTTTGGGGAAACCGCCGCCCCCATCCGATCTCCCCCCTTGAGGGGGAGATGCCCGGCAGGGCAGAGGGGGGTGCGGCGGCAGGCATCCACCGGCTCTGATGGATAAAACGCAAACCCGCCTCAGCTCTATCAATCACTTGACCCCTTTCTCATCCCCGCTCCTTCACTCCATGCCTACAATCACCCCGTCCCGCATCGGATACACCGGAAGGCGTTCCGGCGAGGCGGGGCCGGCGCGGGTGTTGAGGGGAAGACGCAAAGCCTCACCATCCGGGTTCGCGGAAAATGGTCTCCCTCCGGCGACACGGGGAGAGGTGACGGGCAGCGGACCGGCCCATCGTCTCTTGATGCCCGAAAGAGCGCGCCGGGCGTGCCTGTGCGGCACACAGGGTGGCCGAACGGATGGTTTCGCCGGACTTTTCTGTCCGTCCGCGTAAAGCGGAGAGTCCGGCGGCGGCGTCATGGATCGTTGGCGATAACTCGGTTCGCCCGGGGTCCATGAAGCCAGACGAACACCGTCCGGGAAGGCCAAGGCAGAGGGACCGAAGTCGCGGATAAAAACCGCCGAACGGGGCGCTGAGAGGTGTCACCTATAAACTAACATAAGAGGCAGCTTTCAGCGCCCCGTCCGACTTGAAAATCCCAAGATCGCCAAGGGAAAAGTGTGTCTTGAAATCATAGGCTTTGTCGATGAGGGAACGCTTGCCCCTACCCCGCCAGCCTCTTCGCCCCGCCATCGATATCAACCGCTGCAAAGGCTGCGGCAATCACCTCGACGCCTGCCCCCGGACGGGTCGCCTCGGCGGAGAGGATCTGGCGGAACCGGCGGGCGCCGGCAAAACCCTGGAAGAGCCCGACCATGTGGCGGGTGACGTGATGCAGCCTTCCGCCGGACGCGATCACCTCGTCCGCATAGGCCATCATCGTGTCGCGCAGCGCCAGCCAGTCGACGTAAGGGGTTTGGGTCCCTCCGGGACTACCACCCTCGACCAACTCATCCACCCCGGCCAGCAACCCGGCATTCTGATAGGCGGCGCGGCCGAGCATCACCCCGTCCATCACCTTGAGGTGACCTGTGGCCTGGTCGAGATCGGCAATGCCGCCGTTGATGCCGAGGAAGACGCTAGGGTTCTCGCGCTTCATTCGGTAGACGAGCTCGTAGTCGAGCGGCGGGATCTCGCGGTTCTCCTTCGGCGAAAGCCCCTGCAGCCAGGCTTTTCGCGCATGGATCCAGATCGCGTCGGCCCCGGCCCCGATCATCCGGGCGAGGAAATCCGGCAGCACCTCGGCCGGTTCCTGCTCGTCCACGCCGATGCGGCACTTCACCGTCACCGGCACGGTCGAAACCTTCTTCATCGCACTCACCAGATCGGCGACATGTCCGGCACCGCGCATCAGGCAGGCCCCGAACGTGCCGGACTGCACCCGGTCCGACGGGCAGCCGACATTGAGGTTGATCTCGTCGTAACCGTAATCGGCGGCGATCCGGATCGCTTCGGCAAGCTTGCCCGCGTCCGATCCGCCGAGCTGCAGCGCCACCGGATGTTCCTGAGCCGAATAGGCAAGCAGTCTCTCGCGCGGCCCGTGGATGATCGCATCCGCCACGATCATCTCGGTATAGAGCACCGCCTCTTTCGAAAGCTGCCGGTGCAGGAAGCGGCAATGCCGGTCCGTCCAGTCGATCATCGGAGCGACTGCGAAAATCTTCTCACCGTGCCTCAGCGCGTCTGCGTACATTCGAATGCCTCTGTTGAGTGGTTCTCATACAATGGTGACAAGTTTTTTGCCAGTTTCCGCCTGGCGAAAGGATTGGGGCTAGGATTGAGGGGCGAATTGAGAGACAAAGACATCCCTGTCTTCATTCACCTTCTTAGGATGCCTCCCATGCTCGCGACCGTCATCCCCGCTCCCGAAACCGTGCTTCTCGACGTGGAGGGCGCAAAGGAGCGGTTTCCGGTGCGGCGGGTCTATTGCGTCGGCCGCAACTACGCCGACCACGCGCTCGAAATGGGCGGCGATCCGTCGCGCGAACCGCCCTTCTTCTTCCAGAAGAATGCCGACAATCTCTATAACGGCAAGACTTTCCCCTATCCGCCGCTTTCGAGCAGCGTCCATCACGAGGTGGAACTGGTCGTGGCGCTGTCGGCCGGTGGCGCGGATATAGCGGTCGGGGACGCGCTTTCCAAGGTCTACGGCTATGCGGTCGGCATCGATTTCACCCGCCGCGACCTGCAGGATGTGGCCAAGAAGATGAGCCGTCCGTGGGAAGCGGCAAAAGCCTTCGAGAAGTCGGCGCCCGTCTCCGCCCTCGTCCCGGCCTCGAAGATCGGCCACCCGCAGGCGGGCGGCGTCTGGCTCGACGTCAACGGCCAGCGCAAGCAGTCCGGCGATCTCAACCAGCTCATCTGGAAGCTGCCGGAAATCATCGCCGAACTGTCGAAGCTCTTCGTGCTGGCGCCGGGCGATGTCATCATGACCGGCACGCCGGCCGGCGTCGGCCCGGTCGTCAAGGGCGACAAGGTCGCCTGCGGCATCGAGGGTGTCGGAAAACTGTCGCTGACGGTCGCCTGACCTCGGATTTGGGAGGAAACCATGCCGCTTTACGCTCTGGGAGAATTCGAACCCAAACTCCCGGCTCCCGACCGCTACTGGGTGGCGCCGGATGCCACCGTCATCGGCAAGGTGGAGCTCGGCGAGGATGTCGGCATCTGGTTCGGCTCGGTGCTGCGCGGCGACAACGAGCCGATCACCGTCGGCGCCGGCTCGAACATCCAGGAAGGCGTGATGATCCACACCGACCCGCGCTATCCGGTCAGGATCGGCAGGGATTGCACCATCGGCCACCACGCCATCATCCATGGCTGCATCATCGGCGACAATTCGCTGGTCGGCATGGGCGCGACGATCCTGAACGGCGCCAGGATCGGCAGCAACTGCCTGGTCGGCGCCAATGCGCTGGTCACCGAAGGCAAGGAATTTCCCGACAATTCGCTGATCGTCGGCTCGCCCGCCAGGGCCATCCGCACGCTGGACGAGGAGGCGGTCGAGAAGCTGAGGCAGTCGGCGGTGCGTTACGTCGAGAACTGGAAACGGTTCGCCCGCGATCTCCGGCTGCTTTAAGCGGCCCCAGGTTCAGGCGGCACAGGAGCTGCAGATCCCGCGAATCTCGATCGTCGTCTTGGCCGGCTTGAAGCCCTTGCCTTTCGCCCAGTCGCCGAGGCGATGGTCGACGGCGTGATCGTGGAATTCGAACACGTGGCCGCAGCTCTCGCAGATCGCAAACGCGACCGTGCCGTGGCCGTGCCCCTTGGCGCAGCAGTCGCTTTCGGGATGGGCGCAGGCGACGAAGGCGTTCAGGCTCTCCAGCCGATGCACCATGCCGAATTCGAGCAGCTTGTCGAGCGCCCGATAGACCTGCAGCGGCGCCCGGAAACCGTGGTCGCGGAGTTTGTCGAGGATCGTATAGGCGCTCATCGGCGCATCCGAACGGGTCAGCACGTCGAAGACGAGCGACTGGTTCTTGGTGAGCGCCGGTGAAGATACTGGTGCGTTCATCATCGCACTCCTGTGTTGCCGGCCCTGTCGGCCGTGTTTTTTCCCGCTGTCGGGATGAGGCTCAGAATGAAAAGTAAGAGCGCCGCGACCACGATGGAAGGGCCGGACGGCGTATCGTAGGTGAGCGAGCCGAACAGGCCGCCGATGACGGCGACGGCGCCGATCAGCGAGGCGGCGACGGCCATGATCTCGGGGCTGGCGGAAAAGCGCCGCGCCGTGGCGGCCGGAATGATCAGCAGCGCGGTGATCAGCATGATGCCGACGATCTTCATGGCGATCGCGATGACGAGCGCCATCAGGAGCATGAAGAGGAGCCGCGCCTGCGCCGGCTTCATGCCTTCGGCTTCCGCCACGTCCTCGCTGACGGTGGACGCGATCAGCGGACGCCAGAGAAAGGCGAGTGCTGCGATCACCAGCACGCCGCCGCCCCAGATGAGCGCGATGTCGGTGCGGGTGACGGCAAGGATGTCGCCGAACAGGAAGGCGACGAGATCGATGCGCACCCAGGTCATGAAGGCGACCAGCACGAGGCCGATCGCCAGCGCCGAATGGGAGAGGATGCCGAGCAGCGCGTCCGCCGAAAGCGACTGCCGCCGCTGCAGCATCAGGAGCAGCAGGGATACGGCCACCGCGACGCCGAAGACGGAAATCAGGAGATTGATCTCGAAGAAGAGCGACAGCGCCACGCCGAGCAGGGCCGAATGGGCTATGGTGTCGCCGAAATAGGCCATCCGTCGCCAGACGACGAAACAGCCGAGCGGACCCGCCGTCAGCGCCACGCCGACCCCGGCGATGAGGGCGCGGGTGAAGAAATCGTCAAGCACGATCGTCCTCCCTGCCTGGGCCTGCCGCATGATGGGCGTGGCCTTTGTGCTCGTGAGGATGGTGGTGATCGTGCGAGTGATGCGAATGATCGTGATGGTCGTGAGGACGGTGCCCGTCCTGGGGATGATGTCCGTCGCCGGGATGGCAATGATCGGTGATCGAGCCGTCGCCGTGCAGGACCCGGCCGTCCGGCAGATGGGTGTGGTCGTGGTGATGGCTGTAGACGGCAAGCGAGCGCGTGTTGCCGAAGAGCTTCAGGTAGTCGGCGCTCTGGCTGACGGTTTCCGGCGTGCCGCGGCAGCAGATATGGCCGTTGAGGCAGATGACGGTATCCGTGCCGGCCATGACCATGTGCAGGTCGTGCGAGATCATCAGGATGCCGCAGCCGGTCGAGTTGCGGATCGAGCGGATGAGGTCGTAGAGCGCGCTCTCGCCGGCGAAATCGACGCCCTGCACCGGCTCGTCGAGCACCATGAGGTCCGGCTTGCGGGCGATCGCGCGGGCAAGCAGGGCACGCTGGAACTCGCCGCCGGACAGGTGCCGCACCTCCGCGTCGATGAGATGCGGTATGCCGGTGGCCTTAAGCGCATCCGTCAGCTCCCCGTCGGGAAGTGGACCGGTGAGCCGCATCAGCCGCCGCACGGACAGCGGCATGGTCCAGTCGATCGCGAGCTTCTGCGGCACATAGCCGATACGCATGCCGGAGGCCCTGGTGACCGCACCCTCGTCCGGCCGCAGCACGCCGATCGCCAGCTTCGCGGTCGTCGATTTGCCGGCCCCGTTCGGCCCGATCAGCGTCACCACTTCGCCGCGGCGGATCGAAAAATCGAGACCGCGCACCAGCCAGCGGCCATCGCGTCGGATGCCGGCATTTTCGAGCGACACGAACTGGCTTTCGCTCCGAAGGGCCGCGGCCCTGTTGGTCATCAGCATGTTTTTCCGGAATCCCTGTTGTCACTGGCTATGACACACGTTATAGCATAACGCAATTGATGTAATAACATTACAGATCAATGCAAGGACACGGCATGAATCTCCCTGCTCTTTCCCTTTTGTCCGCCACCACCCTTTTCGCCGGCGCGGGCGCTGCTTTCGCGGCGCCCGACGTCGTGGTCTCCATCAAGCCGATCCATTCGCTGGTGGCCTCCATCATGCAGGGCGTCGGCGAGCCGAAGCTGATCGTCGCGGGAGCCGCCTCGCCCCATACGTTCTCCCTCAAGCCTTCCAACGCTGCGACGATCGAGAGCGCCGATATCGTCTTCTGGGTCGGGCCAGGCATGGAAGCCTTCCTCGAAAAGCCCCTGGAGGCCCTGGGCTCCAGGGCCACGGTGGTGGAACTCGAGGATGCGCCCGGCCTGGAAAAACTTCCTTTCCGCGAAGGCGGTGCCTTCGAGGCGCATGACCACGGCCATGAGGGCGAGGCGGCACATGAACATGGCGGCCACGATGAGGAACATGCCGAAGGCGAAGGTCACGAGCATGAGGGCCATGAGCACGAACATGAACACGGCGCCTTCGACACGCATCTCTGGCTCGATCCGATGAACGCCAAGGCGATCGTCGCCGAGATCGAGAAGACGCTGGTCTCCGCCGACCCGGCGAATGCCGCGGCCTACCAGGCCAATGCGGCGGCGCTGATGCAGAAGATCGACGCTTTGGACACCGAATTGAAGGCGACCGTGGAGCCGGTCAAGGACAAGCCCTTCATCGTCTTCCACGATGCCTACCAGTATTTCGAAAAGCGCTACGGCGTGAGCGTGGCGGGCTCGGTCACGGTCAGCCCGGAAACCATGCCCGGCGCCGACCGGATCAGCCAGATCCACAGGAAGGTGACGGAGCTCGGCGCGACTTGCGTCTTCGCCGAACCGCAGTTCGAGCCGAAACTGGTGGCCGTGGTGACGGAAGGAACGCCGGCCCGCTCGGCAACGCTCGACCCGGAGGCGGCGACGCTGAAGGAAGGTCCGGACCTCTATTTCGAGCTGATGCGCGGGCTCGCAAGCTCGATGAAGGATTGCCTGTCTCAGGGAACGTGAACCGGCAGGAAACGCCGGCCGGCCGCATGGCGGCGATCGATGCGAGTCTTGCGGGCGCTTGAAGGCAGCGCCCGCAGACAGACTTGCCCTTAGCGGGAAGCGATGATGCTGGAGATCACACCGGTGGCGATGCCGACCAGCAGGAAGTCGTTGTCGACCTTGACCCAGTGGTAGCCGCGCGGCGGCGCCGACAGGCGATAGCGGCGGTAGTCGCGGATCTCGGCCATGCGGCGCCGTTCGGCCGGGCTCATGCGGTGACCCTTCACCCAGCGATGCTTGTGGACGACGACCTTCTTCTGGACATGGACACGCTTGTCGACCCGCTTTTCCACGTGCCGGGAGCGGTCGGGGCCGTGGCGCCAGTCCTGCGCCTGCGCCATGGGAGCGGCAAGAACGGTTGCGGAAAGAAGGATGGCAAAGAACTTTTTCATCGGGTGTCTCCTCGTGTTGACCACGCCCGGAAACTAGGCCCCGAATGATGAACCGTATCTGAACCGCGGAATTACATTTCTGTAATGAAATTATGACGTTCCGTTAATTTTTTGAAGCGAGGCACCGCTGCTTTAACGCACCGTCAACGAAGCGGCCGAGGCGAGGCGATTCGCCCTCCCGAGTATCGAAAGCGAAGGGCGTGCTATCCATCCTTCTCCCCGTCATAACGGGGAGAAGGTCGCTGCAGGGTATGAGGGGCAAGCCCGTTTACCGCTTACCGCTGTGGCCCCTTTCGCTCGGCCGAGGCGGCCCAGAGGTTGATGTCGGCGTCTTTCGCATAGGTGTCGATTTCGGCAAGCTCTTCCGGGGTGAAATCGAGCCTGTCGAGTGCCTTCACGCAATCCTCCACCTGTTCCGGCCGGCTGGCGCCGATCAGCGCGGTCGTCACCCGGCCGCCGCGCAGAACCCAGGCGATCGCCATCTGCGCCAGCGTCTGGCCGCGCTTTTCCGCGATCGCGTTGAGCGCATTGAGGTTGGCGATGTTCTTTTCGTTGAGGAAGGCCGTGCGCAGAGACTTGCCCTGCGCCGCGCGGCTGTCCTGCGGGATGCCGCCGAGATACTTGGAGGTCAGCATGCCCTGCGCCAGCGGCGAGAAGACGATCGAACCGATGCCGAGATCGTCGAGCGTGTCGAGAAGGCCGTCCTCCTCGACCCAGCGGTTGATCATCGAATAGCTCGGCTGATGGATGAGGATCGGCGTGCCGAGTTCCTTGAGGATCGCCGCAGCTTCGCGGGTGCGTTTCGAATTGTAGGACGAGATGCCGACATAGAGCGCCCTGCCCGACCTGACGATGTGGTCGAGCGCGCCGCAGGTCTCTTCGAGCGGCGTCTCCGGGTCGAAACGGTGCGAATAGAAGATGTCGACATAGTCGAGGCCCATGCGCTTGAGGCTCTGGTCGCAGGAGGCGATCAGATATTTGCGGCTGCCCCACTCGCCGTAAGGACCGGGCCACATATTGTAGCCGGCCTTGGAAGAGATGATCAGCTCGTCGCGGTACCCGCGAAAATCCTCGCGCAGGATCTGGCCGAAGGCGAGTTCGGCGCTGCCGGGCCTGGGACCGTAATTGTTGGCGAGGTCGAAATGGGTGATGCCGAGATCGAACGCCTTGCGGGCGATCGCGACCTTGCGCTCATGGGGCGTGTCGTCGCCGAAATTGTGCCAGAGGCCGAGCGAGATCGCCGGAAGCTTGAGCCCCGAACGGCCGCAGCGGTTGTATTTCATGGTTTCGTAGCGGTTTGCCGCCGGTTGCCAGGTCATGATCGAAGTCCTCCGGATGAAATGCGGCGCGGAAAAGCGCGCCGCATTCATAGAGCAATTCCGGGCAAGGTGGGAACCGGTTTTCCCGTTCGGCAGTCAGCGCAGCAGCGCCAGCGCCTCGTCTATGCCGAGCGCGGCGGGCTGGGTGCAGGTGGTCGTGAGCTCCACGAACCGGTGTTCCTCGCCGGATTTCAGGATCGAGGTCATGACATCCACGCCGTGCAGCGTGCGCTCCAGCGAGCAGCGGGCATCGCGCCTCTCGATCAGCGCCATCGCCATGTCCGCCAGACCGGCCGTGCGGTAATTGGCGCGCGGCCCCTGCGGGCTTTCCTGGTTGAGGATGCCGAAGGGGTGGTCCCAGGGTTCGAGCGGCTCGATGGTCTTGTTGCGGCCGCTCGCCTCCACCACGCCGCCGAAGAAGTTCGGGTCCGGCACGAAGAGCGAGCCTTCGGTGCCGT
Source organism: Xaviernesmea oryzae (assembly GCF_900177415.1). Classification (GTDB taxonomy): domain Bacteria; phylum Pseudomonadota; class Alphaproteobacteria; order Rhizobiales; family Rhizobiaceae; genus Neorhizobium; species Neorhizobium oryzae_A. The sequence continues at coordinate 502,622 of NZ_FXAF01000011.1, forward strand.
AGAGCTCCATATTCGCATGGCGATGCGACCAGACATCCCAGCTTGCCGACAGCGTGATGGTGGCGCCGTTCGCGAATTCGAGCAGGGCGTGGATATTGGTCGGCGTCTCGACGGGGATCACCTGCCCCTTGAGCGGCTCGCTGGTAACGGTGCGGGTCTTGTTCGCCATGGATGTGAGCGCCGCCACCCGCTTCACCGGCCCGAGGAAGTTGATGAGGTTGGCGATGTAGTAGGGCCCGAGGTCGAGGATCGGCCCGCCGCCCTCCAGGAAGAAGAAACCGGGGTTCGGATGCCACATCTCCATGCCGGGGCTCATGACATGGCAGGTGCCGGAGGTGATGCGGCCCACGCTTCCCTCGTCGATATATTTGCGGGCGAGCTGATGGGCGCCGCCGAGGAAGGTATCGGGGGCGCAGCCGACGGAAAGCCCCTTCTCCTTCGCGAGCTTCTGCAGCGCCTTGCCCTCTTCGAGCGTGATCGTCAGCGGCTTTTCCGAGTAGACGTGCTTTCCCGCTTCTAGGATCGCCCTGGAGACGGAGAAATGCGCCGCCGGGATCGTCAGGTTGACGATCACGTCGAGCTCGTCATTGTCGAGCAACTCGGCGATCGACTGCGCCTTGACGTCGTATTCCTCGGCGCGCATCTCGGCCGCCTCCTTGTTGAGGTCGGCGCAGGCAAGCACTTTCAGCCCCTTGAAGAGGGGCGCCAGCTTGAAATAGGTGGTGGAAATATTGCCGCATCCGATGATGCCGACGCCAAGTTCCCTGGACATGAAAAACTCCGGAAGCTTCTGATCAATAGGTCTTGAAGGAGGCGATCGAGCGCGTCAGCAACCGCTCGACATCCTTCGGATTGTCGTGTTCGAGCACGTAATGCCTGGCCGGCGTTTTTCTCAGCGCCGCCATCAGGTCCCTCCACGGCACCGTGCCGTGGCCGACATCCGCCCAGCCGTCCTCGTCGGCATTCTCGCCGGCCGGCGCGATGTCCTTCACATGCACGGCCGAGATGCGCTTGCCGTAGCTCTCGATCCACGCATAGGGATCGGCGCCGCCCCGGATGAGCCAGGCGATATCCGCCTCCCAGGCGAGATCGGGGCCGCCGGCCAGGATCTGCTCCTGCGGCGTCGAACCGTCGGCAAGCGCCTTGAACTCGAAATCGTGGTTGTGCCAGCCGAACGTATAGCCGGCGTCCTGATACCGCTTGCCGGCTTCCTGCAGCCGCCGGCCGAAGGCGAACCAGCCGGCGGCGTCGCCCGGCCGCTGGTCCGGCATGAGGAATGGGCAATAGATCGCCTCGATGCCGAGGATTTTCGCGATCCGCAGAGCCTGTTCCGGCTCCTTTTCGAGGAGGTCGAGGCCGAAATGCCCGGTCGGCATGGCCAGCCCGTTGGCATCGAGCTCGGCGCGCAGCGCTTTCAGGCCGGCCTCGTCCAGCGTCGCGTAGATGCCGCCGTAACCTTCGACTTCCGAATAGCCGGCGCGGGCGACGAGTTTCAGGATGTCGGAAAGCGGCGGGAAATTGCGGGCGCAATAGAGCTGAAAACCGAGCTTCGTCATAGGCTTCTCCTCGAAATGGACCTTTAGCCTGCCGCCTGGCAGGAATAGAGGTCGTAGATGCGGAATTGCGGGGCCGTGCCGCCCGGCACGGCGGGAGTGAAGGTGATGCGCCGGCTCTTGCCGGCGGCCAGATCGAAAGCGTTGTCGGAATAGCGGCCGGGCGTGGCGCTCTCGATCAGCACGAAGAGCGCCAGTCCCTTCGCCTGCACGAGCAGGTCGAAAGCGCCGTCACCTGCGGGCGACACGGAAAGTTCGAGACCGGCAGGTTCGAGTTCCAGCGCCTTGTAGGTGCCGTGGACATAATGCCCCTCGCCGCCCGTACCGTCGGAAGCGGTGAAGCTCCAGGCAAGGATCGAGGCGGCAGGAATGTCCGAGGCCGGCAAGGTCAGGACGGTCACCGCGGCATCCGGCGTGCAGACGGCTTCGACGCTTCGCAGCCGCGTGCGGTCGCCCTTGAGCGTGAGCAGCGAGAGATTGATGGTGACCGTGACGTCCGCGGGCGTGTCATTGACCAGTGACAGGCGGATTTCCCGTCCATCCTCCGACGGGATGGCCGCCACGGCGACCGGCTGGAAGAAGCGCCGCGCCATGTAATGCAGCACCTTCCAGCTTCCGCCGTAATCGAGGCTCGACCAGGAGGCGACAGGCCAGGTGTCGTTGAGCTGCCAGTAGAGCGTGCCCATGCAATGGGGTTTCAGCGAGCGCCAGTAGTCGACGGCCGTCTTGATCGCGATCCCCTGCTGCACCTGGCTCAAATAGACGAAATTCGGAAAATCCCTGGGAAAGCGGAAATTGCGGAACATCGTGCCGGCGATGCGCTCGTTGCCGCCGGCATTCTTCTGGTGATGCTCCATCACCGGCGAGGCGATGTTCATGTCCTTCGCCGCCGCGTAGGTCTCGATCACCGGCAGCGAGGTATAGGACTGGAAACCGAATTCCGAGCAGAAGCGCGGCCGGACCGAGCGGTAATCGTCGAACGGCTTGTTCTCGTGCCAGACCGACCAGTAATGCATGTCGCCGGAACCGTCCGCATGCCAGGCATCGCCATAGTCGAGATAGCCGGAGGCCGGGCTCGACGGCCACCAGATCGCACCGGGCGCGGCCTTCTTCACAGCCTGTTCGATCGTGCGGTTCAGCCGGTCGTAGTTGACGAGATAGCGGTCGCGGTTCTCGCGAGAATCCGGAAACCAGTTGAGCGCGCCGACCAGTTCGTTGTCGCCGCACCAGAGGACGATCGAGGGATGCGAGCTCAGCCGGCGGACCTGGTAGTCCACCTCCGCCTCGACGTTTTCGAGGAAATCCGGCGTCGAGGGATAGAGATTGCAGGCGAACTGGAAATCCTGCCAGACCATCAGGCCGAGCCGGTCGCAGAGGTCGTAGAACCAGTCCGCCTCGTAAAAGCCTCCGCCCCAGACGCGGATCATGTTCATGTTCGCGTCGACGGCGGAGCGCAGCAGGTCCTCGGTCTTTTCCGGGCTCGCCAGCGAGAAGAGCGCGTCGGCCGGGATCCAGTTGGCGCCGCGGCAGAAGATTTCGCGGCCGTTGACGCGGAACGCGAAGCGGCTGCCGGCCTCGTCCGGATCGGTCAGGAGTTCGACGCTGCGCAGACCGACCTGGCGGACGATCGTCTCGGATGGGATATCGACCTCCAGCCGATACAGCGTCTGGTCGCCGCTACCCGCCGGCCACCAGAGTTTCGGCTCTTCGATATGGAAGACGTGAGTGATCACCGTTTCGCCTGGGCCTACGCCACAGTCGAGTCTGACGCGCTCGCCGCCGAACGAGAGGTGAACCGGCAGGATCCCGGGCTCCTCGGCATGGAACGTCACGGTCACATGGAGGTCGACCGCACCGCCGTCATGTCGCTGACTGGTGACGACATGTTCGATGCGGGCGGTTTCGAGCTTCTTCAGCGCAATCTCGCCATAGAGGCCGAGCGGCGCCAGCGCGATATTCCAGTCCCAGCCGAAATGGCATTGCGGCTTGCGCAGCATGTTTCCGTTGGGAATCGGGCAATTTGCGGTGGAATAGGGAATGTAGAAGGGCTGCCGCGCCTGGCGCTCCCCCCCTGCCGTAATGCTGGAGCGGAAGAGGATGCGGATCGTATTCCTGCCGGGCTTCAGTGCCTTCGACACGTCCGGCCGGTAGCGGCGGAAGCAGTTGTCGGCTTCCAGAACCGCGACGCCGTTGACGAAGACGGTCGCAACGGTGTCGAGATAGGTGATGTCGAGATACCAGGACCCGTCCGGATCATCGAGCGTGAACTGCCGCTCGACCGTCCAGTCCTCGCGAGCGACCCATTGCACCTCGTTCTCGTTGCGGCCGAAATAAGGGTCGGGGATGATGCCGGCCGATTTCAGCGCACTGTGCACGTCGCCGGGGATGGGAATTTCGGTGCAATGGGTTCCGTTTAAGGAGGTAAGCTGCCATGTGCCGGAGAGGTCGATGGATGTCATTGGATCTGTCCGGGAAAGCTATGGCGTGCCGTGTCCGCCCCCCTCTGGCCTGCCGGCCATCTCCCCCACGGGTGGGGAGATCGGCTGGGCGCACCGGCTTCCTCGAACAACTTTCCTTGCAGTCCGACGAAACGCCAAAGAAGCGGGAAAGCTATGCAGCTCGTGATCTCCCCCCTTGTGGGGGAGATGGCCGGCAGGCCAGAGGGGGGCTGGCAGGCTCCGACAGGCATCAAATCCGCTCTTCCGTCTCGGCATCGAAAAGCGAGGCCATGGTCATGTCGAAGGCGAGGCGGACCTTGGCGCCGACCGCATAGCGCCGGGCGCCGCCGATGCGCACCGACAGGGTATGGCCGGCATGCTTGAGCCAGATGAGGTTGTCGGCGCCCATCGGCTCCTCGATATCGACCACCGCCTCGTGCACCTCGCCGCCGGAAATGTCGCCGTCCACCTTGATATGCTCCGGCCGGACGCCGAGGATGACCTTGCGTCCCGGGGCGAGCGGCTGCGCGGCGTCGTAGCCGTCGAGCGAGAAGCTGGTGCCATTGGTCCTGAAGACCGGGCGACCGCCCTCCTCCGCCAGTTCGCCCGTCAGGAAATTCATCGACGGCGAGCCGATGAAGCCTGCGACGAACCGGTTCTTCGGCCGGTTGTAGATCGTCACCGGATCGTCGAGCTGCTGGATGACGCCGCTCTTCATGATGGCGATGCGGTCGGCGAGCGTCAGCGCCTCGATCTGGTCGTGGGTGACATAGATCATCGTGTTCCTGAGCGCCTGGTGCAGCCGCTTGATCTCGACGCGCAGTTCCGAACGCAGCTTGGCGTCGAGGTTCGAGAGCGGCTCGTCGAACAGGAAGACGTCCACGTCGCGGACCAGCGCGCGGCCGATCGCGACGCGCTGGCGCTGGCCGCCGGAAAGTTCGGCAGGCTTTCGCTTCAACAGCGGTTCGATCTGCAGGATGCCGGCGGCACGCGCCACCCGGCGGTCGATCTCCTCCCTCGCCATCTTGGCGACGCGCAGGCCGAAGGAAAGGTTCTTCTCGACCGTCATCTGCGGATAGAGCGCATAGGACTGGAAGACCATGCCAATGCCGCGGTCCTTGGGCTCTTCCCAGGTGACGTTCCTGTCCTTGATGAAGATCTGGCCCTCGGTCGGCTCTAGGAGGCCGGCGATGCAGTTGAGCAGCGTGGACTTGCCGCAGCCGGACGAGCCGAGCAGCACCAGGAATTCGCCGTCGCGGATGTCGAGGTTCAGGTTTTCCAGCACCTTCACCGAGCCGAATGAAAGCGACAGTTCGCGGATGGAAACGCTGCTCTTCGGGCGGAGGGAAACAGTGTCGTGCATCAGGCTTTACCCTTTGACTGCGCCGGCGGCGATGCCGCGGACGAAAAGCCGGCCGGAAATGAAATAGACGATCAGGGGAACCGCGCCCGTCAGCAGCGTGGCCGCCATGTTGACGTTGTATTCCTTCACGCCCTGGACCGAATTGACGATGTTGTTGAGCTGAACGGTCATCGGATAGGTATCCGGCCGGGTGAACACGACGCCGAACAGGAAGTCGTTCCAGATGCCGGTCACCTGCAGGATCATCGCCACCACGAAGATCGGCAGCGACATGGGCAGCATGATCCGGAAATAGATCTGCCAGAAACCCGCTCCGTCGATGCGCGCCGCCTTGAAGAGTTCGACCGGAAGCGAGGCGAAATAATTGCGGAAGAGCAGCGTCAGGATCGGCATGCCGAAGATGGTATGCACGACGACCAGCCCGGTGAGCGTGCCGTAGATGCCCATTTCCCGCAACACGATGACGATCGGGTAGATCATCACCTGATAGGGAATGAAGGCGCCGACGATGAGGATCGAGAAGAAGAGTTCGGCGCCCTTGAACCGCCAGTTGGCGAGCGCATAGCCGCTCACCGACGCCACCGCGATCGACACGACGACCGACGGCACGAGGATGCGCACCGAATTCCAGAAGCCGCGCGAGAGTCCGTCGCAATTGAGCCCCGTGCAGGCCTCGGCCCAGGCCTTGACCCAGGGCTCGAAGGTGATCTCCAGCGGCGGCGAGAAGATGTTGCCGAGCCGGATTTCCGGCATCCCTTTGAGCGATGTGACGACCATCACGTAGAGCGGCAGGAGATAATAAAGGGCCGCCACGATCAGCGTGCCGTAGAGCATGACGTTGCGGCGCGACAGGACCCGCCGCGGCTTGCGGCCGCGGGGGCCGGAAGCAAGGCGCGATGAGACGGCATCGATGCCTGCCACGGTCGTGTTGAGGGTGGAAATGTTAGCCACGCTTGCGCCCTCCGAACTCCAGATAGGCCCACGGAACGATGATGATCGCGACGGTCAGCAGCATCATCGTCGAGGCCGCGAACCCCTGGCCGAGATTCTGCGCCTGGAACATGTAGTCGTAGACGTATTTCGCCGGCACTTCGGATGCATTGCCGGGACCGCCGCTCGTCTGGGCGACGACGAGGTCGTAGACCTTCACGATGCCGCTCGCGATGATGACGAGCGTGGTGATGAAAACCGGGCGCATCATCGGAATGACGATGAGGAGGTAGGTCTTCCACATCGGGATGCCGTCGACCCGCGCGGCCTTCCAGATGTCCTCGTCGATGCCGCGCAGGCCCGCCAGCATCAGGCACATGACGAGGCCCGTGCCCTGCCAGAGCGCGGCGATCAGGATGCCGTAGATGACGATGTCGGGGTCATAGAGCGGATCGAAGCTGAAGCCGGTCCAGCCGAGCGAGCGGACCACAGACTGGATGCCGAACTCCGGATTAAGAACCCATTGCCAGACGAGGCCGGTGACGATGAAGGAGAGCGCGAAGGGATAGAGGAAGATGGTCCGGAAGGTGTTTTCGAAGCGGATCTTCTGGTCCATCAGGGCCGCCAGCACGAAGCCGATGACCAGGCTGAAGATCAGCGAGAGAATGCCGTAGATCGCCAGATTCTGGATCGAGATGATCCAGCGGGAAGAGGCCCAGAGCCGCTCATACTGGTCCAGGCCGACGAAATTCAGCCGCGGCAGGAGCCTCGAATTGGTGAAGGAATAGATCACCGTCCAGAGCGTGCCGCCGAGAAAGATCACGCTGGCGACCAGGATCATCGGAATGGACGCGATCTTGGAATTGAGATTGCGGAACAGATGGTTCGGCCGCCCGGCCGCTGCCTGTTTGACCATGCTGGGCCATCCTCCGTTGAAGAAAGAAGCTTGGAAGGAGCCGGCCGCCGCCGGCTATGGGGCAGCCGTCATGCTGACGGCCGCCCCCGCACGACGGGAGAGATCAATCGGCAGAGCCGATGATGTCCGCGAAGCGCTTCTGCGCGTCTTCCGGCGTGATCGAGGCACTGGCGAAGAACTCGGACATCAGGTCCTCCTTCTGCTTCTGCGTATCCTGCGACAGCAGCTGATCCGTGCTGGTCACGATGTTTCCCTTGGCGATGATATCCAGCCCCTTCTTCATGCAGTCGTTGGCAGCGGCGATATCGACGTCACCCCGGATGGGGACCGAACCCTTCTTCAGGTTGAAGGCAACCTGCACCTTGGGATCGACGATGGTTTCGGCCAGGATATCCTGCGCCTTGGATTTCGCCTCATCCTTCAGGACCGGGAAATAGAAGGCATCGCCGCCGGTCGTCAGATATTGGTTGAGGCCGAGGCCCGGCAGGCAGCTGTAATCGGTTCCGGCCGTCTTTCCCGCGACCTGGAACTCGCCCTGCGCCCAATCGCCCATGATCTGGCCACCGGCCTTGCCGGTGATCACCATGTTGGTCGCCTGGTTCCAATCCTGGACATTGCTGCCTTTGGCCATCTGGCGGGCCTGGTCCGCGGCGGCGAATATCTTCGCCATCTCGGGACCGGCGGCGACCTCCTCGTCCTTGTCCTTGTAGACCTTCTCGTAAAGCTCCTTGCCGCCGATCGAGATGGTCAGGGTGTCGAAGAGGCCGTTCGCCTGCCAGGGCTGGCCACCCAGCGCAAGCGGCTGGATGCCTGCCTTCTGCAGCGCCGGCGCGGCGGCGACGAATTCATTCCAGTTCTTCGGCACGGGGACGCCGGCCGCCTTGAACGCGTCGTTCGAAAGCCACAGCCACTGCCAGGAATGGATGTTGATCGGCGCGCAGTAGATCTTGCCGTCGATGGTGCAGGAATTGAGCAGGCTGATCGGACGGATGACTTCCTTCCACTTGCCCTTTTCCGCCACCTCGGTGAGGTCGCGCATCAGGCCTTCCTGCACCAGTTCCTCGGCCTGCCGGCCGTGGTTGAACTGCGTCGCACCCATCGGGTCGCCCCCCGTGATGCGGCTGATCATGATCGGCCGCGCGGTGCTGCCGGCACCGGCGATCGCGCCGTCGATCCATTTGTTGCCGGTCGCATCGAATGCCTTGGCAAGTTCCGCGACGGCTGCGGCCTCGCCTCCGGACGTCCACCAATGCGTCACTTCCAGATCAGTCGCATTCGCGAGGCCGAAAGGCAGCGCGACCGTCGCGGCCAAGGCGGCCGCCATTGCACGGAAATCCATGAGTTCTCCTCCCTCACTGAAACGTTGCCGTAAAAACGTAGGCCAATCGCAAAAAACGTGCAACCCGTTTTATCGGAAAAAATTCGTGATCCGAGAAAATACAATCAATGGGAGAATACATGACCCACCGGAAGAAATTGCGACAAACGCACAAGGTCTCAAAATACGCGATTTATCGAATGCATTGCCCATATATGGCTTCCCTGCATTCGCAATTGCAAAATTCGATTTCGCATCTGCGTTGTACAACTTCTGGAAAATGCATTTTTCAAAAATCCGAAATTCCCCTCGACATTTTACCTCTATCGTTACAGTAAATACCCTCTGGAGAGATATCGGGAGGAATCGCGCCGTTTTCAGGCAAGCTTCGGCTCACTATAGTGACGGCCTGACTCGGGCGGTGGTGACGAATGGACGACAGTGGAAGATCAAGGACAGGCGCATCAATCCAGGGCGCAGGTCGGGCGCGTCCCACCTTGAAGACGATCGCCTATATGACGGGGCTTGGCATCACCACCGTCTCGCGGGCCTTGAAGGATGCGCCGGATATCGGCGCGGAGACCAAGGAACGTGTCCGGCTGGTCGCCAACCAGCTCGGTTATCAGCCGAACCGCGCCGGCGTGCGCCTGCGCACCGGCAAGACCAATGTCATCGCCCTGGTCCTGAGCATCGACGAGGAGCTGATGGGCTTCACCAGCCAGATGGTGCACGGCATTACGGAAGTGCTGGGCGGCACGCAATATCACCTGGTGGTGACGCCGCACTCCTTCGAAAAGGACCCGATGGTGCCGGTGCGCTACATCCTCGACACCGGTTCGGCGGACGGCGTGATCATCTCACGCATCGAGCCCGAGGATGCGCGGGTACGGCTGATGACGGAACGGAACCTCCCCTTTGCCACGCATGGCCGCACGGACATGGGCATCGAGCATCCCTACCACGACTACGACAACGAGGCTTACGCCTACCAGGCCGTCCGCAAGCTGGTCGAGAAGGGCCGCCGGCGCATCGCGTTCCTGTCGCCGCAAAGCCGCTTCTCCTTCTACATCCACAGCCGCATCGGCTTCGAGCGCGGCCTTGCGGATTTCGGCGCGACGGAAGTGCCGATGGGGCGCGTGACGAGCGAAACGCCGTTCGAGGAGACCCGCGCCTATGCGGAGCGGCTGATGCGCTCGGCGGAGCCGCCGGACGGGATCATTTCGATCAGCGGCTCAGCAACGATCGCGCTCGTGGCTGGCCTCGAGGCGGCTGGCAAGAGGCTCGGCGTCGATGTCGACCTCGTGTCGAAACAGTCGGCCGAGTTCCTCAACTGGATCCGGCCGGAAATTTATACCGTCAACGAGGATGTCCGCCAGGCCGGCCGCGAACTTGCCAAGGCGGTGATGGCCCGCATAGACGGCGTCGCGCCCGAGCTCCTGCAGAGCATCAGCCAGCCGGTCTGGTCGAAGATGGCGCCCGCGGACTGAACGGCTCAGGGCTGAAACGAGACGCCCGCCGGAGAGGCGGGCGTATTCTTTTCACGAAGGATCGAAGATCAGGCGTTGTTGCCGAGACCGCTGCCCCACGGGCCATGATGCCTGTCCACGCCGTCGAGACGGTCGAAGCCATGGGCGCCGAAGAAATCGCGCTGCGCCTGGATCAGGTTCGCCGTGCCGCGGCCGCGGCGGTAGGCGTCGAAATAGGAAAGTGCCGAGGCGAGCGCCGGAACCGGCAGGCCGGAAAGCGTTGCATAGGAGACCACGCGGCGCAGCGCGCCATCGGTTTCCTTGACCATCTTCGCGAAGGCCGGCGTGACGATGAGGTTCGCCACATGCGGATCCTTGGTGAAGGCGGAGGTGATCTCGTCGAGGAACTGCGAGCGGATGATGCAGCCGGCGCGCCAGATCTTGGCGATCGTCGGCATCGGCAGGTTCCAGTTGTATTCGGCGGAAGCGGCGGCCATGACCGCGAACCCCTGCGCATAGGCGCCGATCTTGGCGGCCAGCAGCGCGTTTTCGAGATCGGCGAGGAAGGCCATGCCGTCTTTCGGCCTCTCCGCGACCTTCGGCAGGCCGAATATCTTCTCGGCGGCGGCGCGCTCTTCGCGCTGCGACGAAAGGATGCGGCCGGCGACGGCTGCTTCGATCGCGGTCGCGGCGACGCCGAGGTTCTGCGCCTCGATGACCGACCATTTGCCGGTGCCCTTCTGGCCGGCGCTGTCGACGATGACGTCGACCATCGGCTTGCCGGAAATCGGATCGGTCGCCTTCAGAACCTTCTCGGTGATCTCGATCAGGTAGGAATTGAGGCGGCCGGTATTCCAGCGGCCGAAGACATTGCCGATCTCGGACGCGCTCATGCCGAGGCCGTCGCGCAGGATGCCGTAGATCTCGGCGATCATCTGCATGTCGGCATATTCGATGCCGTTATGGATGGTCTTGACGAAATGGCCGGCGCCGTTTTCGCCGAGCCAGGCGACGCAGGGTTCGCCGTTGAACTTGGCGGAAATCGAGGTCAGCACTTTCTCGACGCGCTTCCAGCTCTCTTCCGTGCCGCCGACCATGATCGACGGGCCGTGACGGGCACCCTCTTCACCGCCGGAAACGCCCATGCCGATGAAGGTCAGGCCGCTGTCCTTCAGATTGTCGAAACGGCGCATCGTGTCGCGGAAATTCGCGTTGCCGGCATCGATCATGATGTCGCCGGGCGAAAGATAGGGCTTCAGGAGCTCCATCTGCTGGTCGACCGGATCGCCGGCCTTGATCATGATGATGATCGGCCGCGGCGGGCGGATGGCGGCAACGAATTCTTCCAAAGTCTCGCAGGGCACGAGCTGGCCCTGCAGTTCGCCGGCCTCGGCATAGAACTTGCGGGTCGCTTCCGGAGTACGGTTGAAGACGGCGATCCTGTTGCCTTTTTCGGCGATGTTGAGCGAAAGATTCGAGCCCATGACGCCGAGCCCGATAAGGCCGATTTCTGCCTGTTCCACGGATGTGCCTCCATTTGAAGATTCGAGGGTGTTGTCGCACTCATATAGTTCGACGGCAAGGCTGAGGCGACATTAAACGATTAAATTTCGATGACACTGCGTCTTCCCACGGATGACGGGGCATGCCGTCCGGCCTTGCCGAAACGATGCCTTGCCTGTGCCCATATCGGATGCGACAAGGATCGTCATGAGTGCCGCCGCCAAGACAGACAAGACAGACAAGACAGATATGCCGGTGCTGGCCATGTGCGCTGGCACCTATCGCGAGCAGCCGGCGACCGGCCGGCTCGCAAGGCTCTTCCGCCGCGTCTGGTCGCACAGGCTGCCTGAGCATTCCGCAGGAGGGACGGCAGTCGTGCCTGACGGCTGTTCGGACCTGATATGGACGGGCGGCCGATTGATGGTGATCGGCCCCGACCGCATCGCCGCGTTCCCGGCCCTGCCCGCCGGAGAGACGGTCCTCGGCCTGCGCTTCAGGCCAGGCGCCGCCTTGCGCTGGCTCGACGTTCCGCTGAGCGAGCTCGTTGGGCGGTCGGTGCCGCTGCGGGACGTGCGAGGCGATGTCGGAGCGATCGAGGAACAGCTCGCAGACGAAAGCGACGCGGGACGAAGGCTGGCACGTCTTTGCGCCTGGGCAGGCGGAGAGGCAGCCGCCGCGATTGATCCGCAAGGCGACATGGAAGCGCTCTTCAACCGCCTGAGCGGCGGGACGCTGCACGACTTCTCCGCAGGTGCGGCACTCGGCGAGCGCACCCTGCGGAGGCGAAGCCGCGACCATTTCGGTTACGGGCCGAAGACGCTCGAGCGCGTTCTCCGCCTCCAGCGTCTCCTCGGCCTTCTGCAAAAACCTGCATCGGACAATCTGGCTATTCTGGCCTACGAGGCGGGCTATGCCGATCAGGCTCACATGAGCCGGGACGTGAAGGAACTTACGACGCTGACGCCGCAGGACATTCGCCGGCAGCTCTCCGCCTGATTGTCCGTTTTCTTCAAGAAACGGCGGTCCTTTTCCTATAAGCCTGCGGGAAATGGAGGAACGACCATGACGACCATGCCCGCCCGTATCATCCACATAAGCATCGAAAGGCCCTGGCAGGAGGTCTACGCCTTCGCGTCCAACCCCGAGAACATGCCGCTCTGGGCCTCGGGACTGTCCGCCGGCCTCGACCGCGATGGCGACGACTGGATCGGCGACGGCGGGCCGCTCGGCAAGGTTCGCGTGCGGTTCACTCCCGGCAACCCCTTCGGCATCCTCGACCATACGGTGACGATGGAAAACGGCCTCGTCGTGGAAAATCCGCTGCGGGTGATGCGAAACGGCGACGGCGCGGAAATCATGTTCACGCTGCTGCAGCGCCCGGATCTCGACGACGCGGCTTTCGAATCGGACGCCGCTCATGTTCTCAAGGACCTGAGGACGCTGAAAGAACTCATGGAACGGAAGGGATAGGAGGCAACTCATGGGAGCCAGAGGAGCGGATCGCAAGATCGACTATATAGAATTCAATGTCGGCGACATCGAAAGAGCCAAGGCGTTCTACGGCGCGGCCTTCGGCTGGACCTTCACCGATTACGGACCGGACTATTGCGAATTCCAGGACGGGCGGCTGACCGGCGGCTTTGCGAAATCCGGGAATGTGAGCGCCAAAGGCGGCGCGCTGGTCATCCTCTTCGCGGATGATCTCGAAGCCATCCAGGCAAAGGTCGAGGAAGCCGGCGGCAGGATCGTCAAGCCGATATTCGCCTTCCCCGGCGGGCGCCGGTTCCAGTTCACCGACCCGGAAGGATATGAGCTCGCCGTCTGGTCGGATAAATAGGGATCATGCCGCTGGACGCCGCCTGCGGTCGGCCGTCTCCTGCATGACCAGAAGCGCGCCGATGAGCTGCGACGACCTTGAAACGCAGGGCGACATGCGGCAGCGGATCACGACGGTCCGCCCGTCGATCTGGTCCGCATAGGTGAGCGAGATGCTTTCGCCCTCGAAACAGCGGTCGAGAGCCGGCTTGAACTCGTTCTGGAAGCGGTGGATGCCGACGAATTCGGCGATATGCCGGCCGATCAGCGCATCGCGCGGCAAATCGAGACGGCGGGCATTCGTTTCGTTTGAATAGAAGATGCGGTAGCCCGGCGCGATCACCACGATGCGGTCGGAAATACGGTTGAGGAGCGCGTCGTCGAGAAAGCCGTCGGCCGTGGCATCGGCGATCACCGAGGTTTCCGTCGGTTCCGGCGCCGGCCGGCGGTTGAGCGAAAGGCCGGTCTCGGGAACCACGTAACGCTCGACCAGCATCTGCAGCAGATGCCCGTTGCGGCGCACGCAGCCGCCGTCGTCCGCCTCCTCGTTCAGCAGATCGAGGGCGAACCGGAACTGCGCCTGGATGCTGGTCGCATCCTTCCCCTGGCTCGAAAAGATCGCCAGCAGGAGCGGATCAAGCTCGCGGTCGAGCGCGGCGGTCGCCTGTGTGTCGTTATGTTCGATCGCCTGCCGAAGATCGGCATATTTGAACCAGAAAAGATCGATCAAGGCCTGCAAAGAACCACCCCTCTCCTTGTCCGGAGATAACGCCGACCTCCCCCGAGATCGATGTCTCCGTCATTTGATGCGATTCACATTAATTTTTTTCTCAAAATCAGACCCCATTTGTGGCCGATGACTTAATGCAGAATAACTGGTCACGCAATCCGGAGATGTAATCAGATTCTGCACATCCGCAGATTACAGCCGTCCCTTGATGTGCCAGCGATCGTGATACCAGAGCCACTGTTCGGGATATTCCCGCACCCAGCTCTCCACCTTGTCGTTCAGCACCTGCGCGGTGCCCTGAACGTCGAGGTTTCCGTTCGCATCCCGGGGCAGCTCGATCTTCGGTTCGATCTCCAGCCGGTAGCGATTGTCCGGCAGGCGGATGCAGCGTGCCGGATATACGTCCGCATTGAATTGCCGCACGAGCTTGGCGAGCAGCGGATTGGTCTGCACCGGCCGACCGAAGAACGTCGTCTTGAGCCCTTTCCGGAATTTCTGGTCGACCAGGACACCGACGCCGCCGCCCGCTTCCAGCCGGCGGGCGAGCGCGAAAGACGAGCCGGCATGCGACGGCACCAGCTGACCCATGCGGCTTGCCCGGAAGTCGAACACCTTCTCGGCGATATAAGGGTTGTTGGGCGGCCGGAAGAGCACCATCACTTCCAGGCCGAACGCCTTGCCTGCGACCGGCAGAAGCTCGAAATTGCCCGTATGGGCGGTGAAGACGATGAAGGGGCGCGGATTGTCGCGCAGGTCGAGGAAGATCGGTATGCCCGACACTTCCACCCTGCCCGGCTTTTCCTGGTCGGGATCGAAGTCGAACAGGCGGTCGAGGAAGACGTATTCGGCGGCAAGCCGGCCCATATGGCCCCAGCTCGCGATGGCAATCTCTTGAAGCTCTCCGTCGGTCTTTTCGGGATAGGCATTGCGCAGGTTGACCAGCATCAGCTTATGGCGGCCGAGCTTCGGACCGATGCGGCGCGCCAGCCGGTCGGCGAACCGGATCGCCGGATCGGCGGGAAAGACCTTGAGAAGATTGAGAAAGCCGAATGCGATCTGCGCCACCAGCCATTGTTGGAAGTTTCTCAGCGCGATCGCGATCCGGACGATGAACATCTTCACGGGCAAGCGCCTCAATCCATCCTGAGCACGATCTTGCCGAAGACCTGGCGGGTTTCCATGCGCTCCAGCGCCTTGTCGATCTCGTCGAAGGTGACTTCCGTGTCGATGACCGGATGGACGATCCCTTGTGCCATCCTCTGCATGGCGTCCGCCATGTTCTCCATGCGGCAGCCGAAGGAACCGAGCAGCTTCAATTGCTGCTGGAAGAGCATCATCAGGTTCATCTCGGTCGAGACGCCGGAGGTCGAGCCGCAGGTGACGAGGCGCCCGCCGCGCTTGAGGCAGAGCATCGAGCCCGCCCAGGTATCCTTGCCGACATGTTCGAAGACGACGTCGACGCCCTTCTTCTTCGTGAGCTTGCGGACGACGCCTTCGAAGCGGTCGGTGCGGTAGTTGATGACGTGATCGGCGCCGAGCGCCCTGGCGCGCTCGATCTTGTCGTCGGAACCGACCGTGGTGATGACCGTGCAGCCCATCTTCCTGGCGAGCTGGATCGCCGCCGTGCCGATGCCCGAGCCGCCCGCATGCACGAGGATCGTTTCGCCCGGCTGGAGCTTGGCGTTGTCGAACAGCATGTGCTCCACGGTGCCGAAGGTCACCGGTGCGAGCGCTGCGCCGACCGCATCGACGCCGGGAGGTGCCGGCACGAGAAGGCGCGCCGGCAGGTTGGCCTTCTCCTGCGCGAAACCGTCGAGGTGGAAGCCGTGTACGCCGGAGACGTTTTCGCACAGATTGTCGCGCTTCTCCCGGCAGGGCTTGCAGAGACCGCAGGTGCGCGCGCCGTAGATCGACACGAGCTGTCCGGGGAGAACGTTCGATACGCCCGGGCCGATCGCTTCCACCACGCCGGAGGCTTCCGCGCCGATCGTCAGCGGCATCTTGCGCTTGGCGAACGCCATGCCGCGCCAGCCCCAGACGTCGATATGGTTGAGCGCGACCGCCTTCACGCGGAGCGTCACCTCGCCGGGGCCGGGAGCCTCGGGCTCGGGAATGTCCACGGCCTCGAGCTTGCGGTCGTCGATCAGTTGCAGAGCGCGCATGACTTTATTCCTTTCAGATCCACCAGACTGCCGAGGACTTTGCCGCATACCCGTCGTCATGCTCGGGCTTGTCCCGAGCATCTGCTAACCTTCATTTTGCTGACGTTGGTAGATCCTCGGCACAAGGCCGAGGACGACGTCCCGATTTATGGCGCTGGCCTTAGACCGGTTCCAGCGCCATGACAAGGCTGGCGTTCTGGCCGCCGAAGCCGAAGGAGTTGGAAAGCACCGCTTTCGGTTGCCCGTTCCGCTTCTCGTTCGGCACCACATCGAGCACGATCGTCGGATCGGGATTGGTGTAGTTGATCGTCGGCGGCAGCGTGCCGGTGAGCATGGTCTGGATCGAGAAGACGGCTTCCACGGCGCCGGCCGCCGTCAGCGTATGGCCGATCATCGACTTGTTCGACGAGACGGGGATGTCCTTCAGGCTGTCGCCGAAAACGGCGAGCATGGAGCCGTATTCCATCTTGTCGTTTTCCGGCGTCGACGTGCCATGCGCGTTGATATAGCCGATGCCGCTTTCGTCCATTCCGGCATCCGTGAGTGCGGCACGGATCGTGGCGATCGCCGGCCCGCCGTCCGGCGAAGACCGGGTGCGGTGGAAATGGTCGGCCTTCTCGCCGCACCCTTTCAGGATGCCGAGGACCTTGGCCCCGCGGGCGATCGCGGACTCCAGCGATTCGAGCACCAGCGTCGCGGCCCCTTCGGCGATGACGAAGCCGTCGCGATCCTTGCTGAAGGGCTTGGACGCCTTTTCCGGCGGATCGTTCTGGGTGGAGAGTGCGGAGAGCAGCGAGAAGCGAATGAGCGCCTCGGCGCTGACCGAACCGTCCGTCGCCACCGTCAGCGCGCGGTCGGTGCGGCCCTGGCGGATCGCCTCGACGCCGAGCTGGATCGCGGTGGCGCCCGACGCGCAGGCCGTCGACAGGGTCACGGGAAGTCCGCGCGTGCCGAACGTATCGGCCAGACGCTCCGAGATTGAGCCGAACTGCACGGCTTCGAGGAAAACCGGATCGGGGCGCTCACGCATGGCGGTCAAAAAGCGGTCATAGGCGTCGCCCTCCGCCCTGGACGGCGGGGCGCGGTCGGCAAGCGCAAAACGATCGCTCCACTCGGGCTCCACCGGCGGCGCGGCCAGGAAGAGCGGGCCGTCGAAATCGCCGGAAAGCCCTGCCTGGGCCAGAGCCTCGGCTGTCGTTTCCCGCGCGAAGGCGAAGGAGCGTTCGACGGAATTCTCCGCCGGCACCTTGATGAAATCGACCGTTCCGCTGATTCTGGTGGAAAGCCCTTCGGTCGGAAAGCGGCTGACCTTGTGGATGCCGGACGTGCCCGACGTCAGCGCTGCCCAATTGTCGGCAAGCCCCTGTCCCAGCGACGTGATGACGCCCATGCCGGTGACCGCGACGATCGGGCGGCCGAGATGATCCTTGAAGCGATTGTCGCTCATGATTGCTCCTTTACGCCGCAGAGAGGACCGCGAGGCCCTCGCCGCGCGTATAACCGACCGTCGTCACCACCGCATGCTTCGCGGGAGCCGCCATCGGCTTTTCGTTCCGGGCATCGAATGTGGGAACGCGGGCCGTGCCATCCAAGCTGAGTGCCGCGAGCGCAAGACCGAGCGGGAACTGCGCCTCCATGCCGTGGCCGGTGACGCCGCCGTAACCGCGGATCAGTGCGCCGGCGAACGCCTGCTCCAGAACCGCCTTTTCGCGCGATGCGAGCTCCACAAGCCCGCTCGCGCCCGAGAAGACGACCGTGTCGTCTTTCGGGAGGCCGGAAGCATGGCCGGCGAGACGGGTCAGGCGCTTTTCGAGCCGGCCGTCCTCGCGAGTGCCGCGATCGCCTTCGATCGCGTCGATCACGGCGTAGACATGCGCGCCGCGGGCCTCGGCATGCGCGCGCGATTCGAGCACCAGGAAGGCGCCGACCGAACCCATGATCATGCCCCCGCCGTCATCGGCCGAGCGCGACCAGAGCGGATGCCAGTCGCCGGTCGCATGCGCCCGGATGCCTTCGACGAGCAGGAGAATGTCGGCACGCTCGGCGACAAAGGCGCCGCCGACCAGGCAATGGGTCGACTGACCGGCTTTTATCCGGTGGAAAGCCGTCTCGACCGCGGAAATGCCGGCCGACTCCTCGCCCATGAAGGTGCGGGACGAACCCGTGACCTTATGGACGATCGATATGTTGCCGGCCACCAGGTTGGAAAGCTGCGCCAGGAACAGCGTGGGCCTGAGCTCGGTCGTCAGCTTCTCGTTCAGGAGCATCTCGCGGTCGTTGCGCTTCAGCGCCTCGTCGACGATCAGGGAATCGACCTTGATGTCGCGCTCGCCGCCGCCGGCCGCGACGATCATGTCCATGGAAGCGCAGGCTTCCGCATCGGTCTTGAGGCCCGCATCGTCGAGCGCCAGGCCGGCGGAAAACACGCCGAGCCTCTGCCAGTTCTCCATCTGGCGCTGGTCGCCGCGCTTTGCGATCTGCGCCGACCAGTCGATTTCCGGCATGGGATGGACCGGATAGGGCGCGAAACGCTCGGTCTCGACCTTCGGCGCCCCCACATCCGCAGACGACAGGAGAGCCGCATGCGGTTCCTTGCCCACGCCCTGGCAGGTGACGATCCCGACCCCGGTAATCACGACATCATTGTCAGACTTCATCATATCCTCTTTGCCCATCGGCCCGGATGAGAAAGCTCTCGGGCAATTCCAGGAAAAGCGCGAGCCGGTTTTCCGTCCGGAGCTGCGTCAGATTTAGACGCTTGCGGCGAGCGCGTCCATGAGGCCGACCTCTTCCGCACGCGTGCGGACGACCGGCGCCAGCGGGATCTCGCTGAAATTCATGGTACGCAGCTTGAGCTGCGCATCGCAGACCCGTTTGCCGGCGCTCGAAATCTTCGCCTTGGTGACGGCGTAGCCGGACCCCTCGTGCTCCAGAAACGCCTCGATGTCGAGCACGGCATCCGGTTCGACGAAAGTGCGCATCTTGGCGCCGTCGACCGACATCAGGAAAGGCATGGCGGCGAAATCCGTGGCGGCGAGCACCAGGAAGCCTGAGGCCTGCGCCATGGTTTCGATCAGCAGGACGCCCGGCACCAGCGGCATTCCGGGAAAATGCCCCTCGAAGACCGGGCTTTTCGCCGGCACGACCGAGCGCGCCTTGAGGGTTTTCGCCTTGAGATCGACCGCTTCGACGCGGTCGATCATCTGGAAATATTCGAGCAGCATGAGATTGCCGGCCCGGGAAGATCGGTGACGATCAGCCCTTTGCCGCCTTCAGCTCGTCGATCTTGGCACAGAGATTCTTGAGGACGAAATATTCCTCGGTCGAAACCTTGCCCTCGTTCACTTCCTGCGTCCACTGTTCCAGCGGAATCTTGATGCCGAATTCCTTGTCGATGGCGAAGACGATATCCAGAAAGTCGAGGCTGTCGATGCCCAGGTCATCGATCGTGTGGCTTTCCGGCGTGATCGTTTCGCGATCGATTTCGCTGGTCTCAGCGATAATGTCGGCAACTTTGTCGAATGTAGCAGTCACGCCCATGTCCTCTGAAGAATAAGAAATCAAAGTTCCACATAGGGAAATCGATCCCAAATGCCAATGGCCTCGTTTTCCCGCGTGAAAATTTGCGTTGGAACTGTTGCCTAAACAGCAATTGCCCGATCAGGCAACAGAATGGCGGCCGTCCACCAGCGCCGCGCGGATGGCTTCCAGCACCTCCTCCGAGCGGACGTCCGTGCACACCCACTGGCTCGGCTGTCCGTCCCACGGGCTGCCGGTGAATTTGCGGCCCTGGTCGGGCGCCTGGATCGTCGCGCCGTCCGCGATGCCGCCGCAGACGACACGCACGGCGCCGCCGCGCAGGGTGAAGAGGTCCGGCCGCACCAGATAGACGCAGGCCGTGCTGTCGTGCACGGCCATGCCGGCGATGCCGACCCGGCTTTTGTAGAAGTCGATGTAATATTGCGACAGGTCGGACAGAAGCTTCACGGACCGGTCGCCCGATTTCACCATCACATCGAGATATTCCGCCGTCATGATCGTCTTCATCGTCACGTCGAGGCCGACGATCGTCACCTTCCAGGGGGTCGTGAAGATGATGTCGGCAGCTTCCGGGTCGCCGTGGATGTTGGCCTCGGCGGCCGGCGTCACGTTGCCGATGACGTCGAAGGCGCCGCCCATGACGACGACTTCCTTGACCAGGCCGGCGATCTCCGGATCGGCCCGAAGCGCCAGCGCCAGGTTGGTCATGCGGCCGACGGCGACGAGCGTCACCTCGCCGGGATTGGCGCGTACCGTATCGATGATGAACTGGTAGGCCGGTCGCGGATCGAGCGGCAGGTCCACCGTCTCCGGTACGCCGATGTTTCCGAGTCCGTCGGCGCCATGCACCACCGAGGCCGCACGGTCGTCACGGCGGGACGGATCGATGGTCTGCGCGGCGCCTTTCGCGATCGGTGCGGAAATACCCCATTCCTTATGCAGAAACTGGGCATTCCGGGTCGTCAGATCGACGCCGACATTGCCGAAGACGGTCGTCACGCCGAGAAGATCGATTTCCGGATGCCGGTGCAGGAAGAGCAGCGCCATGGCGTCGTCGACGCCGGGATCCGTATCGAAAATGACCTTGTGCATGTGCTTCGTCCCCGTGTTCGACGGTTTTCAAGGTCGCGCACAATAGCGGCAAACGGTCGGAGCGCAATCCCCGCCGGGACATGACTGCCTCAGGGAGAACGCGGGTTGCATCGCCGCCCGTTCGATGCGAGAAGCGCCCGCCCCTCCCCGGGCGTCCTTTCGCTGACCGGGTTTCCCCTTTGAACGACCTCGCTTCCCATCTCGTCCTGCTGCTTTTCCTGGCTGCCTTCTTCGCCGGCTTCGTCGATTCGATCGCCGGCGGCGGCGGGCTCATCACCATTCCGGCCATGCTGATCGCCGGCATTCCGCCGCTCGAATCGATCGCGACCAACAAGCTGCAGTCGCAATTCGGCTCGGCTTCGGCGACGATCGCCTATGCCAGGCGTGGCCATGTGAATCTCAGAAAACAGCTGCCGATGGCGGCCATGTCGCTGGTCGGAGGCGCGGTCGGCGCCACGCTGGCCTCTCTGGTGCCGGCCGACTGGCTGGCTGCGGCAATCCCTTTCCTGCTCGTCGCAATCGCCGTCTTCTTCGCGGTGAAGCCGAACCTCGACGACATGGACAGTCACCAAAGGGTGACGCCCTTCGTCTTCGGGCTGACGGCGGTGCCGCTGGTCGGGCTCTATGACGGCATGTTCGGTCCGGGCGCCGGGTCCTTCTATATGCTCGGCTTCGTCCTGCTCGCAGGCTTCGGCATGCTGAAGGCGACGGCGCATACCAAGCTCATCAATTTGGGCTCGAACTTCGGCTCCTTTCTGGTTTTCGCGGCGACCGGTTCGATCCTCTGGAAGATCGGCCTCTTGATGGGTGTCGGCCAGTTTCTCGGCGCCCAGGTCGGCTCGCGCATGGCGATGCGGAACGGCGCGAAGCTGATCAAGCCGCTGCTCGTCGTCTCCTGCCTTGCGCTTGCCCTGAAACTGATCGCCGATCCGTCCCATCCGGTGCGCGTCTGGCTCGGCTTCTAACCCTTCATTTTCAGGGGCAGGCCTGCGGCGACGAAGAAAACCTCGTCGGCGACTGCCGCTATGCGCTGATGCAGCCGGCCCGCATGGTCGCGGAATTCCCGCGCCATCCTGTTTTCCGGCACGATGCCGAGCCCGACCTCGTTTGAGACGAGGATGAGACGGCCGGAGAGAGCGCCGGACGCCTTCACAAGCGCAGCGCCCTCGGCATCGACGTCACGCCCCTCCATCATCAGATTGGTGATCCACAGCGTCAGGCAATCGACCAGTACGACCCTGCCCGGCGCATCCGTTTCGGTGAGATGCGCCGCGAGATCGAGCGGCACCTCATGCGTCACCCACCCCTCGCCGCGATCGGCCCGGTGGCGGGCGATGCGCTCACGCATCTCGTCATCATAGGCGCGGCCGGTCGCGATGTAATGCCGTTCCAGGCCGCTTTCCCTCGCAAGATTTTCCGAAAACCCGGATTTGCCCGAACGGGCACCGCCGAGGACGAGCGTGAGATGACCGGAGCGTGTCATGAAAGGAGGAGGCCTGCTCCAGAGGGGACCGGACGATTCGTAGACAAGAGAGGCGTCCGGCCCTGTTGATGATGGCTCTGGATTCGCATTGCCTGGAAATGGTGCAGGCTTTGCAGGCGAGAGTCAATCGGTACGCGCCGCGCCGCAGCCCGACATCCCTTGCGGCGCCAGCTGCTGCAGCGCGAATCGACGGCAATCGGAAGGTGAAACCGTCCCGGGCCGGAACATCGGGGCCCGCCATCGGACGCAAGGGCAACCGGTACGCACTACCTAATCCGGTGCCGAGGGCGAGCTGACCGCCCGCACGGAAATCAATAGCGCGACATTCTTACCGGATGGTTATTGCGCGCCGTAAGTCACGCGAATTTCTCTCTTTTCATGTTTTTCGAGAATTCCGCGATGCCGGAACGGGACGGAACGGTTGCAGGATACCGCATCCGACCGCCAGATCTCGCCGACGATGCGGCCAGGCTCTCCCGCACGTTGTAGCGCATTGAGGCTGCCGATAAGACGAACCGGCGAAGCATGCTGCAAAAAGAGCTGGAACTGCCCGCACCGCGCGTTTGCCGGCGCCGGCAGATTGATTTCTGTCGGCGAAATCGTACCCTGCCGCTCAGGCTGACACATAAATGCGCGGTATCCGTGACAAGGGTTTCGCAGACGCGAAAAGACGCGCCGCGCCTTCGTTACGGACGACCGAGCGGACATCTGCCGAGGTGGGCGCCGCAACGATGAGACTGGGAGGTCTTAAAATGAAAAAACTCCTCGCTTCCGCAGCCTTCGCAGCCGGTCTTTACACCTTCGCAGGCTCCGCGCAGGCCGATTGCGGCTCCGTCTCCGTTGCGGAAATGAACTGGGCGTCGGCAGGCATCGCCGCCCATGTGGACAAGATCGTCCTCGAAAACGGCTACGGCTGCACCGTCGCCCTCGTCGCGGGCGATACGATGCCGACCTTCCTTTCCATGAACCAGAAGGGCCAGCCGGACGTCGCACCGGAATTCTGGGTCAATTCCGTGCGCACGCTGCTCGACAGGGCCGTCTCGGCAGGCCGGCTGATCGTTGGGGCCGAGATCCTCGCCGACGGCGCGATCGAGGGCTGGTGGATTCCGAAATTCGTGACCGACGCCCACCGGGACATCAAGACGGTGCAGCAGGCCCTCGCCCGTCCCGAGCTCTTCCCGGCCCCCGACAATCCTTCCAAAGGCGCCATCTACAACTGCCCGACAGGCTGGAGCTGCCAGGTTTCGACCGCCAATCTCTACAGGGCGCTGGGGGCTGAGGAGAAGAATTTCGAGCTTGTCGACACGGGCACGGCCGCCGGTCTCGACGGCTCGATCGCCGGGGCTTTTGAAAAGAAGACCGGCTGGCTCGGTTATTACTGGGCGCCGACCGCCATCCTCGGCAAATACGAGATGGTGAAACTCTCCTTCGACGTGCCTCACGACAGGGCCGATTGGGACGCCTGCACCGCCGTGCCGGACTGCCCGAACCCGAAGGTCAATTCCTATCCGACCTCGCAGGCCTTCACGCTCGTCACCAGGGAGTTCGCCGAGAAGGCGGAGGTGGCGATGGACTATATCAAGAAGCGCAAGTGGACCAATGCGACGGTCAACAAGATCCTTGCCTGGCAGACGGAGAACAAGGGCACGAACGAGGATGCCGCCCGGCATTTCCTGAAGACCATGCCGGACATCTGGACCCCCTGGGTTACGCCGGACGTCGCCGAAAAGATCAAGGCGTCGCTCTGAAACACAGCCTGGGGGCCAGCTTGCCCCTCCGTGTCGCAGCTGCGCCCCCCGTATGTCGCCCGAGGTGGCGTAGCCCGTCTGCCGCTACGCGATACTTCTGACGCGGATTCTGCTAGGATTTGCCTCTCGCGCCCGGAAAGCCATGCCGGGCAAGGGCGATGAACCAGAAACAACAAAGGGGAAACCATGGCGAATTGCAGCTTGGTGCCGGATGTCTTCCATGACGTTCCGGTCAGCGCCCGCGCAGACATCCGGAGGTGATCCATGGCTAGTCAAGGCATCGAGATCAAAGGCCTCTACAAGATTTTCGGCAACCGCGCGCGCGACTACGTGGACGCGGTCAAGGCCGGCATGACCAAGGCGGAGCTCAACGAGAAGCACGGCCACGTGCTCGGGTTGAAGGACATCAACATCTCCATGCCGGCCGGCGGCATCACGGTGGTGATGGGGCTTTCCGGCTCGGGAAAGTCAACACTGATCCGCCACATCAACCGCCTGATCGAGCCGACCGTTGGCGAGATCGTCTATGACGGCGCAGACATCTGCCGGATGAACGAAAAGGACCTGCGCGAATTCCGGCGGCACAAGACGGCGATGGTGTTTCAGAAATTCGCTCTTCTGCCGCATCGCACGGTCATCGAGAACACGGTCTACGGCCTCGACATCCAGGGCGTGCCGCGCGCCGACAGCGTCAAGCGCGGCCAGTACTGGATCGAACGCGTCGGGCTTGCCGGTTTCGAGAAGCACTATCCGAACCAGCTTTCCGGCGGCATGCAGCAGCGCGTCGGGCTTGCCCGGGCTCTCGCCAACGATGCCGACATCCTTCTGATGGACGAGGCCTATTCGGCGCTCGACCCCCTGATCCGCGTCGACATGCAGACCGTGCTGCTCGACCTGCAGGCGGAACTGAAGAAGACCGTCGTCTTCATCACCCACGATCTCGACGAGGCGCTGAGGCTGGGCGACAAGATCGCCATCTTGCGCGACGGCCAGGTCGTGCAGCAGGGCACCGGCCAGGAGATCGTGCTGTCCCCGGCCGACGACTACATCACCGCCTTCGTCAAGGAGGTGAACCGCGGCCGCGTCATCCGGGCGAAAACCGTGATGCGGCCGCTCGAAGGCGCACCAGACGGGCTGCGGCTTGCCGGAAGCGCGACGCTGGAGAGCGCCGCCAAGCGGATGACCGAAGCGGGGCAATCCCGCGCGGTCGTCACGGATGAAGACGGCGCGCCGGTCGGCACCCTCGACCTTCCGACGATCATCGCCGCAATGGTCACGCCGGCCGGCCATGAGACGGAGAAGATGGCGGCGGAATAAGAGACATGTGTGTCGCGCGCAAGCGGATGATCGCAAGTTGAAATCATATAAAGCAATCTTTATATGATTGACTTACACCCTAAGGAGCGCGTGAATGCCGACCGCCGACGCACTGACCGAACTTCTCCGCGAAAAAGGCGTGCTGCTGGCCGACGGCGCGACCGGCACCAATCTCTTCGCCATGGGGCTCGAAGCCGGCGAAGCGCCGGAGCTCTGGAACGAGGCGGCGCCGGACAAGATCGAGAAACTGCATCAGGATTTCGTCGATGCGGGCGCCGATATCATCCTCACCAATTCCTTCGGCGGCACGCGCCATCGGCTGAAGCTGCACAAGGCGGAAGGCCGGGTGCACGAACTCAACAGGCACGCCGCCGAGATCGCCCGCAAAGTGGCGGATGGAGCCGGCCGCAAGGTGATCGTCGCGGGGTCCGTCGGCCCGACGGGCGAACTGCTCATCCCGCTCGGCGCGCTTTCCTACGAGGATGCGGTCGCGGCTTTCGCCGAACAGATCGAAGGCCTGAAGGCCGGCGGCGCCGATGTGGCGTGGATCGAGACCATGTCGTCTCCCGATGAAATCCGCGCGGCGGCGGAAGCAGCCGTCATGGTCGGCCTGCCCTATACCTATACCGGCTCCTTCGATACCGCCGGCCGCACGATGATGGGTCTCGACCCCAAGGATATCCACGGCGTGGCGAGGGATGTCGGCAGCGGACCGGCCGCGGTGGGCGCCAATTGCGGCGTCGGCGCTTCGGATATCCTGTCGAGCCTCCTCGACATGACGGCTGCCGATCCGGATGCCATCACCATCGTCAAGGGCAATTGCGGCATTCCGGAATATCGCGGAGCCGAGATCTTCTACTCCGGCACGCCGCCGCTGATGGCCGAATATGCGAGGTTAGCCCGGGATGCCGGCGCGAGGATCATCGGCGGCTGCTGCGGCACGTCCTGCGAGCATCTTGCAGCCATGCGCAAGGCGCTCGACGACTACACGCCCGGACCACGCCCGACGATCGAGGAAATCGTCGACAAGATCGGCCCGCTGCGCAATAAGACCGCCAGTGAATCGGGCGGCGATTCCGGTCGGGAAAGACGCCGCCGGCGAGGCTGAAGCCGAGGACGACGACATGGCGAGCATTTCCCCGATCGGCAGCCGCGAGACGGTGGCGGAAAGCCTTGCCGGGCTTTCTTCCGAACACCAGGGCTGGCTGGCGCTTCTGATGGAAAATCCGGCCTCCGACGATCTGCTGCTCGACGGCCTTCATCTCTACCTCGACCAGGCATCGGAAGCGCGGTTCCTCAATTCGCTGAAACTGCAGAAATGCGGGGAATGGATCGGCAATACCGCCCCTGCCCGACTGCAGATCCGGCTGATGGAAGCGGCGAAATCCAGCCAGCATTCCGCCTATCTCGCCTTCCGCGAGGGGCTGGCGAAGTCCGGCGGGCTGGAACGCGCCTATCCCAAGGCAAGCATCTAGGACGCCAGCGCCGCCATGTGAAATCTCAACTGCTCCGGCGGGTAGCGGAATTTCTCCCCGACCGGACAGGCATTGCGCGCCAGGCAGCCGGAGATCATGCAGGTCTTCCCGCCGCTCTCGCTCGCGAGATAGGTCCGGCAGGCCGGAAGGTCGAAGCCGCTCAGGCCGATCGCGCCGACGGGACAGGCCGTCAAGCAGGGTTTATCTAAGCAGCGATCGCAGGGATGAGTGCCCTTCCTGATCGGCTTCCCGACCGCGAACGGAAAGGCCAGCGCCCCCCGATAGCCGTGCCAGAG
This sequence comes from Xaviernesmea oryzae, assembly GCF_900177415.1. Taxonomy (GTDB): domain Bacteria; phylum Pseudomonadota; class Alphaproteobacteria; order Rhizobiales; family Rhizobiaceae; genus Neorhizobium; species Neorhizobium oryzae_A. The sequence goes on from NZ_FXAF01000011.1 coordinate 529,767, forward strand.
CCCGTATTCGGGATGGATGAGAATGCCGAGCGGCGACGGCTTCAGGCCTTCCGCCTGCATCGCCCACCCCTGGAACGGCTGCCAGGGCGGATCGGACGGGAAATAGGCGGCCGCACCGAGCGTCTCCGCAACCGGCCGGATCAACTGCTTCGACCAGGTATCGAGCGGATCGGGACCGTCATATGTCTTCTGCCATCGCGTGAAGGCAGGCCAGATCGAGCCGCCGACATTGCCGAGCAGGACGACGGACCAGGCGCGGGAGCCGTCCGGCTGCAAAGGTCCCCCGCCAGCCGGGAAGTTGACGACCCCGCGGGCATGGATGCCGTGCGGTTCGAGCGCCGCCGAAATCCGCCGCAGGATGGTCGAGAGGCCGCTCCCAGGGTTCTTCAACGAGGCCCCTCGTATTTGTAATGCGGCCGCCAGACCCCTTCTTGGATGAAATCGGCGACCAGCCTGGCGCCGCCTTGCTCCCTGGCGGCCTCGGGCTCTCTTCAGGTGAAGGCGTCGGGCATGGAATCCTTGCGGTCCCTGATGAAGGCCAGAAGCGCCTCGTCGATCGCCGGATCGAGCGGCGGGGCCTCGTACGAGTCGAGCCAGGCACGGCAGAGCGCGTTGGCGCGCTGCTCGATACGCTTTTCGCCCTCGATCTCCCACTGCTCGAACGAATTGTTGTCGGCGAGCGGCGAGCGGTAGAAGGCGGTCTGGAAATGCGCCTGCGTATGGGTGCAGCCGAGATAGTGGCTGCCGGGCCCGACTTCGCGGATCGCATCGAGCGCTTGCCCTTCTTCGGAAAGATCGACGCCCTGCGCCATCTTCTGCATCATGCCGAGCTGGTCCTGGTCGATCATGAATTTCTCGTAGGACGACACAAGACCGCCCTCCAGCCAGCCGGCCGCGTGCAACACGAAATTCGTGCCGGCGAGCAGCGTCGTGTTGAGCGTATTGGAGGATTCATGCGCGGCCTGCGCATCCGGCACTTTCGAGCCGCAGAGCGAACCGCCGGTGCGGAACGGCAGGCCGAGACGGCGCGCCAGCTGCGCGGCGCCGTAGGAGACCAGCGACGGTTCGGGCGTACCGAAGGTCGGCGCGCCCGACTGCATGGAAATCGATGCGGCAAAGGTGCCGAAGAGAACCGGCGAACCCTTGCGGATAAGCTGCGTCAGGGAAGCGCCGGCCAGCACCTCGGCGAGGATCTGCGACAACGTTCCCGCAACGGTGACCGGGCTCATGGCGCCCGACAGGATGAAGGGCGAGACGACCGAAGCCTGGTTGTGCCGCGCATAGACCTTGAGCGCGCCGAGCATGGTGCCGTCGAAGACCATCGGCGAGTTCGCGTTGATGAGGTTCAGCGTCACGCAATTGTTCTCGACGAACTCGTCGCCGAAGACGATCTTCGCCATGGCGACCGTATCCTCGGCCCGTTCCGGCGCGGTGACCGAACCCATGAAGGGTTTGTCGGAATATCTGATATGGCTGTAGACCATATCGAGATGCCGCTTGTTGACCGGCACGTCGACCGGTTCGCAGACCGTGCCGCCGGACGAGTGCATGGACGGCGCCATGTAGGCGAGCTTCACGAAATTGCGGAAATCCTCGATCGTCGCATAGCGGCGGTTGCCGTCGAGGTCGCGCACGAAGGGCGGGCCGTAGACCGGCGCGAAGACGGTGGCGTTGCCGCCGATATGGACGTTACGCTCGGGATTGCGGGCGTGCCATGTGAATTCCCTGGGCGCGGTCTTCAGGAGCTCGCGGCAAAGGCCTTTCGGGAAATGCACCCGGTGGCCCTGGACGTCCGCACCGGCCTTTTTCCAGAGGTCGAGCGCTTCGTCGTCGTCGCGGAACTCGATGCCGATTTCCTCAAGGATGAGATCGGCATTGCGCTCGATGAGCTGCAGGCCCTCCTCGTCGAGCACTTCATAGACGCCGATCTTGCGGGTGATGTAGGGCAGCGACGGACCGGGGCCGCTGCCCGCGCGCGCCGCGCGGCGGCCTGCAGCGCCCCGTTCGCCGCGTCCCCGTCGTCCCGCGCCGCCTGCCGGTTCCGTTTCTCGGGTCAAATCGTCCATGATGCTCCTCGCCTTCACGCAGCCCTGTGGGCATTTCTCTGATGCGCCATGCTAGGCTCATGCGCAAGCCGAACCCTGCCTCTCTGCGTCACGGGTTTGCGCAGGACAGACATTCAAGCTCCGGCAAGCTCCGGCAAACTCAGCCAAGCTCAGGCCGCACCGTCGTTTTTCCGACGCGCCGCTGTCGCATACGAAGGAAATCGCGAAACAATTTGCAGGTACAGATATTCGAAGACGGTGAGCGTCTGATTTGCCGATCCCCGCGAACGTGAAGGGAAGCATTCCATGTCCGACGACGAAATCATCCTTTCGGAACTTTCCGACGAGGAACTCGTGCAGCAGATGCACGACGACCTCTATGACGGATTGAAGGAGGAGATCGAGGAGGCGACCAACATCCTGCTCGAACGTGGCTGGACGCCCTACGACATCCTGACACAGGCACTGGTCGAAGGCATGCGCATCGTCGGTATCGATTTCCGCGACGGCATCCTCTTCGTGCCGGAGGTGCTGCTGTCGGCCAATGCGATGAAGGCCGGCATGGCGATTCTCCGCCCGCTGCTTGCCGAAACCGGTGCGCCGAAGCTCGGCAAGATGGTGATCGGCACGGTGAAGGGCGACATTCACGACATCGGCAAGAACCTGGTCGGGATGATGATGGAGGGCGCCGGCTTCGACGTGATCGACCTCGGCATCAACAACCCGGTCGAAAACTATCTCGATGCGATCGAACGGGAAAAGCCGGACATCATCGGCATGTCGGCGCTGCTCACCACGACCATGCCCTACATGAAGGTCGTCATCGACACGATGAAGGAAAAGGGCATCCGGGACGACTATATCGTTCTGGTCGGCGGCGCGCCGCTCAACGAGGAATTCGGCAAGGCGGTCGGCGCCGACGCCTATTGCCGCGATGCCGCGGTCACCGTCGAAACGGCGAAGGACTTCATCCGCCGCAGGCACAACAGCCTCGCCGCCGGAGCCTGACCCCTGGCAGCGAAGCTGGTCATCCGTCCATCAGCGGGCGGCGCGATCGACGCGGCGGCCGGCGTCCTGGGTGGCGTCCACGGCATTCGCCGTATCCTGCCCCATGCCGCGGATCGTGTTGCCGCAGGAGGAAAGCGAAACCATCGTCGCGAAAAGAGCGGCGATCACCGTGACTGTCTTGGCCGTCATGATAGAATACTCCCATGGATATGGATCGGATTGTTCCGGAAGGTGAACCTCCGGTGGAAAGCGGATTTCCGGCGAAGGAACGTTCAAATCGCGAAAAAGTTCACGTGATCGCGTGCGGAGCGATCGCGCGGGAGATTCTCGCCGTCTGCCGCCAGCACGGCCTCGACCATATCGACCTCAATTGCCTGCCGGCCATCTGGCATGCCTATCCGCAAAAGATCGTGCCGGGGCTGGAAAAGGCGGTGGCCGAGGCCCGGGAAAACGGCTTCGAGAAGATCTTCTTCGCCTATGCGGATTGCGGCACCGGCGGCGATATCGACCGGCTTTGCGAACGCGAAGGCATCGCCCGCATCGAAGGGCCGCATTGCTATTCCTTCTTCGCCGGCAACGAGGCCTTCGCGGATAGGGCCGACGAGGACCTCTTTTCCTTCTTCCTGACCGATTTCCTGGCCCGCCAGTTCGAGGCCTTCGTGATCGAACCCTTGGGCCTCGACAGGCACCCAGAGCTGAAGGCCCTCTATTTCGGCAATTACCGCAAGCTTGTCTATCTCAGCCAGGAAGAGGACGAGGCCCTGCAGGAAAAGGCCCGGGCGGCGGCGGCCTATCTCGGCCTCGACTACGAATATCGCTTCACCGGCTACGGCGACCTCACGCAAGCGTTACGGTCGGCTTAACCGTTTCTTTTCGGCTTCCGGCAAAGAGTGCGGCCCTGCGCTTAAGCGGGGTGGCACATGCAGGAGCGGAACTCTTCTCGGATCGTGGTGATGACGGCCGGCGGGATCAACCCGCAGGTAATGATCAATGCGCTCGCGAAACATTTTCCCGACCTGCACGTCATCGAGGAAGAACCGGAATCGAAGGGGACGCTGCTCAAGCGCCGGGCCAAACGCTTCGGCTGGCTCACCGCCTTCGGGCAGCTGGCAACCATGGTCGCCTCCAGGCTCGGCAAGAGCGTCGCCGCAAAGCGCACGCAAGAGATCGTCCGCGACCATGGCCTGTCCGCCGACCCGGACCCGGCGATCCCCGTCTTCCATGTGCCGTCCCTCAACGATCCGGCCTGTCACGCAACGGTGACAAAGCTGCAACCTGCTGCGGTCTTCACCATTTCCTGCCGCATCCTGTCGCCGGCGACGCTTGCCGCCATCCCCTGCCCGGTCATCAATTTCCACGCCGGCATCAACCCCATGTATCGCGGCCAGATGGGCGGCTACTGGTCACTCGTCGAGCGTGACGAGAAGAATTTCGGCGCGACCGTGCACCTGGTCGACAAGGGGATCGACACGGGCGGCACGCTCTACGAAAAGCGGCTGACGCCCTCGCGGGCTGACAGCCTTGCCACCTATCCGCTGCTGATGACGGCCGCATGCATCGATATCAGCGTCCAGTCGCTCGAGGATGCGGTCACCAGCACCTTGAAGCCCTACCAGCCTCAAGGCGCCTCGCGCTTGCGCTTCCCGCCGCCGATCTGGACCTGGCTCTATCACGGCATCACCAAGGGCATCTGGTAGACGCGTCGTTTTTTGCTCTGTGCGACGTCGTGGCAAGCGCAGTCCCGAGCGCTCGGCCCGTGCATGCTGCGCGTCAACAAGGGAGCAAGTCATGGCCGACCGCATCATCGTCTACTGGCGGGACATTCCGGCGCAGGTGATCGTCAAAAAGGGCCGCCAGACCGCCAAGCGGGAACTTTCGCTGCGCTTCACCGAGGCGATCGACATGTGCGCCATGCGGACCGGGGCTTCCGAGACCGACGACTACCTCGCGGAATGGCGCAAGGCGGATCCGGTGCCTGTCTCCGACGATCTGGAGGCCGAGGCCGACAGGGCGGCGGTCGAACTGGAGGCGGCCTATGACAGGGAACGGCTCGTCGCGCTGGTGAAAGCCGGCGGCCGCGAGAGCGCCTGACGCAAACTTTGAGAACAATCATCTCGGGCCCCAGAAAAGCGCCCAAAGGACCAGGAGCCAGGAATTAGATGACCCGCACCATCGTCGCATCCGCAACCCGCGAGGTCGTGATCGGCTTCGACCAGCCTTTCTGCGTGATCGGCGAGCGCATCAACCCGACCGGCCGCAAGAAGCTGGCGGCGGAAATGGTGGAAGGCAATTTCGACACGGTCATCAAGGATGCCCTGGAACAGGTCGCCGCCGGGGCTACCATGCTCGACGTCAATGCCGGCGTGACCGCCGTCAACCCGAACGAGACCGAACCGCCGCTCCTCGTCCAGACGCTGGAGATCGTCCAGAACCTTGTCGACGTCCCTCTCTCCATCGACTCCTCCGTCACGGCGGCGATCGAGGCGGCGCTGAAGGTCGCCAAAGGCCGGCCGCTCGTCAACTCCGTGACCGGCGAGGAGGAGAAGCTCGAAGCGATCCTGCCGCTCTGCAGGAAATACGACGTGCCGGTGGTGGCGATCTCCAACGACGAGACGGGTATTTCCATGGATCCGGACGTGCGTTTCGCCGTCGCGAAGAAGATCGTCGAACGCGCCGCCGATCACGGCATCAAGGCGCATGACATCGTCGTCGATCCGCTGGTCATGCCGATCGGCGCGCTGGGTTCGGCGGGCCTGCAGGTCTTCGCGCTGCTGCGGCGGCTCCGCGAAGAGTTGAAGGTCAACACGACCTGCGGGCTTTCCAACATCTCCTTCGGCCTGCCGCACCGGCATGGCATCAATGCCGGCTTCATCCCGATGGTGATCGGCGCGGGCATGACCTCGGCGATCATGAACCCCTGCCGGCCGCAGGAAATGGAGGCCGTCCGCGCCGCAAACGTGCTGAATGGCACGGACCAGAACTGCGGCACGTGGATCATGACCTATCGCGACTACAAGCCGGCCGAAAACGGCGCTGCGGCATCCGCCCCTGCCCTGGTCAATGGCAGCCGGCGTGGCGGGCGTGCGGCGAGGGCTGGCGCTGCAGCACGGATGGAGTAGAACGCGATCCAAACCGCGTGAAGTGACCAAATGAACGATACCCGCATCCACCCTCTCGTCCTCTTCATGCCGTCCGGCAAGCGCGGCCGGTTTCCGGTCGGCACGCCGGTGCTGGATGCCGCGCGCCAGCTCGGCGTCTATGTGGAGAGCGTGTGCGGCGGACGGGCGACCTGCGGGCGCTGTCAGGTCTCGGTGCAGGAAGGCAACTTCGCCAAGCACGGGATCACATCGTCCGACGATCACCTGTCGGCGATCGGCCCCAAGGAGGAGCGCTACGACCGCGTCCGCGGTCTGCCGGAAGGCCGCCGCCTCTCCTGTTCCGCTCTGATCCAGGGCGACCTCGTCATCGATGTGCCGCAGGATACGGTGATCAATGCGCAGGTGGTGCGCAAGGCCGCCGACGAGCGCGTCTTCGACCGCAATGCGGCGATCCGCATGTGCTACGTCGAGGTCGAAGAGCCGGACATGGAAAAGCCGCTCGGCGATCTCGACCGGCTGAAGGCGGCGCTTGCAGCCGACTGGCATTTCGATGAACTCGACGTGGACTTCCACCTGATCCCCAGGGTTCAGTCGATTCTGCGCAAGGGGGAATGGAAGGTCACGGCGGGGATCCACAAGGACGGCGAGGACGACCGCCCTCGCCTGATCGCGCTCTATCCGGGCCTCAAGAACGAGGCCTACGGGATCGCCTGCGACATCGGTTCGACCACGATCGCCATGCATCTGTCGTCGCTGCTCTCGGGACGCACCGTGGCATCCGCCGGCACGTCCAACCCGCAGATCCGCTTCGGCGAAGACCTGATGAGCCGCGTCTCCTACGTGATGATGAATCCGGACGGCCGCGAGGCGATGACGGCGGCGGTACGGGAAGCCCTGAACGGACTGATCGACCAGGTCTGCATCGAAGGCGGCGTGTCGCGGACGGACATTCTCGACAGCGTCTTCGTCGGCAATCCGATCATGCATCATCTTTTCCTCGGCATCGATCCGACCGAGCTCGGCGGCGCGCCCTTCGCGCTTGCCGTCTCCGGCGCCGTAAAGGTGAAATCGTCCGAGATCGGTCTGTCGATGAACGAGGGCACCCGCACCTATGTGCTTCCCTGTATCGCCGGTCACGTGGGGGCGGATGCGGCGGCTGCGACGCTTTCCGAAGGTCCGCACCGTCAGGATGAAATGATGCTGCTGGTCGATATCGGCACCAATGCGGAAATCGTGCTCGGCAACAGGACCCGTGTCCTCGCCGCCTCCTCGCCGACTGGCCCCGCCTTCGAGGGCGCGGAGATTTCGTCCGGTCAGCGCGCGGCGCCGGGCGCCATCGAACGCGTCCGCATCGATCCCGTGACGCTCGAACCGCGTTTCCGGGTGATCGGCGTGGAGCCCTGGTCGAACGAGCCGGGTTTTGCCGAAGCGGCGGCTGCGACCGGCGTCACCGGCATCTGCGGCTCCGGCATCATCGAGGTGATCGCCGAGATGTATCTCGCCGGGATCATTTCCGAAGACGGCGTGGTGGACGGCACGCTTGCCGGGCGCAGCCCACGCATCCTGCCGAACGGCCGCACCTTCTCTTATCTGCTGCACGACGGCGAGCCGCTGATCACGGTGACGCAGAACGACGTGCGCGCCATCCAGCTCGCCAAGGCGGCGCTTTATGCCGGCGTGAAGCTTTTGATGGACAAGCAGGGCGTCACCGAGGTCGACCGGATCGGACTGGCGGGCGCTTTCGGGACGTTTATCGATCCGAAATATGCGATGGTTCTCGGCCTCATCCCCGATTGCGATCTTTCGAAGGTCAAGGCGGTCGGTAATGCGGCCGGCACGGGCGCCCGCATGTGCCTGCTCAATCGCGGCTATCGCCGCGAAATCGAGGAAACCGTCCGGAGAATCGACAAGATAGAAACCGCTCTGGAACCGAGATTCCAGGAGCATTTCGTCGCCGCCATGGCGCTGCCGAACAAGATCGATCCCTTCCCCAACCTTTCGGCCGTGGTGACGCTGCCGGAGCGCAAGGTGCTGGCGGATGCGGCCGGCGAAGGCGGCGCCCGCAGGCGCCGCCGATCCCGCGATTGAAGGATCAGGCCGCCGCGGCGACGAAGGAGCCGAAGGCTTCGCGAATGCTTTCGGCCACCGCCTTGGCGGGGTGGGAAAGCTGCGGCGCGGTCAGCAGGCGGATATCGAAGCTGATGAGTTCCGGCAGGCCTTCCTTGGGGCCGAGGATCTGCATGTCCTCGGTCACATAGGACAGCGGGAAAGGCGCGATCGCAAGGTCGGAGACGACCGCCGCCCGCTGCGCCATGGTATGCGCGCTCGCATAGGCGACACGATAAGGCCGCTTGTGCTTCTCCAGTTGCGAAATCGCATCCTGCCGCCAGACGCAACCGTCTTCCCAGACGGAGATCGGCAGCGGGTCGCGCAGGTAAGCCGTGCCGCACTTGGCGCCGGCCCAGACCAGCTTTTCGGTATGGATCACCTCGCCGATCGTCGGGAACGGCCGCGTCGCGCAATTGATGAGGGTCAGGTCGAGCCGCTGCTCCTCGATGCGCTTGCGAAGCTGGATGCTCTGGTCGACCATGACATCCACCATGATGCCTGGAAATGCCTCGCCGAAATGCTTGAGTACCCGCGGCAGGATGCGCTCGGCGATATCGTCCGGCGCCCCGAGGCGGACCACGCCGGAAAGCTCCGGCATCACGAAGCGGGAAACGGCCTCGTTGGAAAGCGCCAGCATGCGCCGCGCATAAGAGAGCAGCATTTCGCCATGCTGCGTCAGCGTCACGGAGCGGGCATCGCGCAGGAAAAGCGTCGTCTTGAGCTGCTCCTCGAGCTTCTTGATCTGCATCGAGACGGCAGACGGCGTGCGCAGCACCGCATCGGCCGCGGTAGAGAAATTGCCCGTCTCGGCAATCGCCACGAAAGTGCGCAGCACGTCATTGTCGAGCAACGGAAGCGGTGGGCGGAAGGGGACGGTCATCGCGGACTCCATTCAAAAAAACTGAACTTAAAGACCATATCATTTCGTTTGATTGAATGTCAAACGCGGAGCATACTCCAAATCATCGGAAGCAAGCGTCGATACAGAACAGAATTTCATGAGACGCATAACTTGCATCCGATTGATTGATGGATTGACGGCGCCCATGCTCCCGATCGGCGCTGTCCCATGAACACCCAAGGAGAACCGTTATGACCATGATCACCTATCAGGGGAGCGAGCGCTCGCGGGTTCGTCCGTCATCGTTCGTCTCGACCATCCGCCCGGCCCTGCTGATCGCGCTGAAGCTGCGTGACGAATGGAGCCGCCGCAAGACCGAAAAGATGCTGGAAAGCCTTCCGGCGGAGATTCGCAAGGACATCGGATGGCCGACGCCCAATGCCCCAGCCAACCGCCGATAAGCCTCCCGGCACGGCCCGCTTTCGATAGAGGAAAGCGGGCCGTACCGCTTCCCGCGCCGCGCCTACGGCAAGCGGCCTGAACCGACCGCCGCTGCGACACGGCCATGTCGCAAAAATATTACCGGCTTGTCGTCAAAAGCCCTTCTCCGTTACTTTCTTCCATGCCAATGTCGCTTTTGAAGTAAAAGCGGGCCGCAACGCACGGCCCACGGCAAGGGGAAGACGGACATGGATATCACCAGCACATACCCGGCGAAGAAGCGTTCTCTCGTCTTTTTCCTCGTACCGCATTTTACCATGCTGCCCTTTTCGGCGGCGATCGAGACGCTCCGGATCGCCAACCGCATGCTCGGCTATTCAGCCTATACCTGGCGGCTCTGTTCCGCCGACGGCGAGAAGGTCTCTTCGTCGAGCGGTATCGGCATCGAGGTCAATTCCTCGCTCGCCGACGAGCGGCGTTACCTTTCCGGGGAAAACCGTCCCAACATGGTGATCGTCTGCTCCGGCATTTATGTCGAGGAATTCAACAACAAGTCGGTGAACGCCTGGCTGCGCGAGACCTATAACCGCGGCATAGCGGTCGGCAGCCTCTGCACCGGCGCCCACGTGCTCGCCCAGGCGGGTTTGCTGAACGGCAAGCGCTGCGCCATCCATTGGGAAAACCTGCCGGGCTTCGCCGAGGCCTTCCCGCAGGCCGAGGTCTACGCGGACCTCTACGAGGTCGATTCGAACCTTTACACATGCGCCGGCGGCACGGCGTCTCTCGACATGATGCTGAACCTGATCGGCCAGGATTTCGGGGAAAATCTCGTCAACCGAGTCTGCGAACAGCAATTGACCGATCGGGTGCGCAATCCGCATGACCGCCAGCGCTTGCCGCTGCGTGCCCGCCTCGGCGTCCAGAACGCCAAGGTGCTCTCGATCATCGAACTTATGGAAAACAACCTCTCCGAGCCGCTCTCACTGGTGGAAATCGCCGACGATGCCGGCCTTTCCCGCCGCCAGATCGAACGCCTCTTCCGGCAGGAAATGGGCCGTTCCCCGGCGCGCTATTACCTGGAGATCAGGCTCGACCGCGCCCGGCACCTACTGGTGCAGTCCTCCATGCCGGTCGTGGAAGTGGCCGTCGCCTGCGGTTTCGTGTCCGCCTCGCATTTTTCGAAATGCTACCGCGAGGTCTATAACCGCTCGCCCCAGCAGGAGCGTGCCGAGCGCAAGCTCAACATGAATACGTCGCGCACCGGCGTGGTGGTTTGACCGTCAAACGGGTGGCGGCCGGTCAGCCGGCTGCCTGCAGCGCCACCGTGCGATCCGAAAAGACCCGGTTGCGGCCGTGATTCTTGGCCATGAACAGGAACTGCTCGGCCGCGTTGAGATAATTGTCGAAGGTTTCGGGGCCGCGGATTTTTGCCAGCCCGATCGAAACGGTGATCGAGAAATCCGCCGCGCCGGCTTCGAACCGCATGGCCGCGATTTCAAGCCGGATCTTTTCGCAGAAATCCATCGCCGCGGCGCTGTCGAGGCCGACCAGAAGCAGGCCGAATTCCTCGTCGCCCAGGCGTGCCACGAGATGCCGGCTGCCGATGCAGGCGGCTTCGAGCCTTGCGGCAAGCGCTTTCAGGACGCGGGCGATGGTTTCCTCGTCATGTGCAGTTTCCAGACGCCGGAAATGGTCGATGTCGACGATGGCGGCAGCGCAGGATACCCCCTGCGAGAGGCTTTCCTCGACCAGCGGCTCGCCGAGGCGGTAGAATTCCGTGAGGGTCGGAAGGCCCGTCAAGGGATCGGCTGTCAGGGCGGCCGCGTCCGCCCGCGCCGGCGAAGGCGCCGACCAGCCGTAAGTCAGGCGCTCCGTCTCCCGGAAATGCTGGCTCTGAATATAGGGCATGCGAAGTTCCTTACGGTCAGGCGACGCTCTTGACCGCCGGCTCCTTGCCCTTCGACTGCATCGACCAGATCTGGATCAGCGTGTCGAGGTTCTGATTGACGCGGCAATAGAATTCCTCGTCGATGAACGGCCGCAGCATGAAGTCGTTGCCACCGGCCTTCAGGAACCGGGCCGACAGCAGCCGGTTCGAGGAGGACGAAACGCCGATGATCCTGAGCTCGTGGGACCCGCGCACCGAGCGGATGCGGCGGGTAAGCTCGAAACCGTCGATGTCCGGCATGTTGTAATCGGTGACGACGAGGCCAATATCCGGGTTCTTCTTGAGAATCTCCAGCGCCTTGGCGCCGCTCTCGGCCGTGCTGACGCGGAAATTGTAGCGTTTCAGGCGGCTCGACAGCAGAGCCCGCGCGGTCGGGCTGTCGTCGACGATCAATACGTGGTGGCGATGGTTGGTCAGGAACCGGCAGACCGATTCCGCCAGCATCTCGACCGCGAAGACGTTGTCCTTCAGGATGTAGTCGACGATGTCCTTGGTGAGCAGCTTGTCGCGGGTCTCCTCGTGGAACGTTCCCGTGAAGACGATGGTCGGGATCGACAGGTCGATCAGATATTCAAGGGCCTCGCCGTTCTCGGCGCCCGGCAGGTTGATGTTGGAGATCGCGAGCGTCACCGGCTCGGTGGAGCGGTCGTAGGCGAGCTGCAATTCCTCGAAATTGCGGCAGACTTCGGTCTCGATGCCGAAAAGCTCCTTGAGCCGGGTGCCGATCATCGAAGTGAAGACGTTGGAATCCTCCGCAAGCAGGATGCGGGAATTTGCCAGGGATTGGCCGGAATACTGCATCCCGGAAATGCCGAGGAATGTCATGGTGCCCCTATCAATAAAATATTGTCCCCTCTCCAAAACCCTTACTGAAAACGATTTGCAGAACCGTTAATCCGAGCACCGATCGGCCTGAAAAACGGTACGGGCGGCCCGAAAGCCGCCCGCTAACGTCAATGATTTCTTACTTTTAACGCGTCTAGGCCCTGAGCGCCGCATTGTCAGGATCGAACGGGCTCTCGGGAATGACGCTCGCGTTGTAGAGCGTGCCGAGGATCTTGATCTTGAGCCTCGTGCCGGTCTCGGCATAGCCCGGCCTGACCATGGCGAGCGCCAGCGACTTGCCGATGCGCCAGCCATAGGCGCCGTTGGTGGCGCGGCCGATCAGCTCGCCGGCCTCGTTGTAGATCGCTTCCGATCCGCGGGCGTCGACGTCGTTGGCCCCTTCGACGGCGAGCGTGCAGAAGTTCCACTTGAGGCCGTTCTCCTTGTAGGAAAGAAGGCCCTGCCTGCCGAGGAAATCCTTGTCCGTCTTGATGAATCGGTCGAGCCCGGATTCATAGGCGTTGTATTCGATCGACATCTCGCGCGGGATGAGCCTGTAGGATTTCTCGACCGACATCGCCAGCATGGCGCGGATGCCGAAAGGCTTGATGCCGAACTCGGCGCCCGCCTCCATCAGCTTGTCGAAGATGTAGTTCTGCATCTCGATCGGGTGATGCAGTTCCCACCCGAGCTCGCCGACGAAATTGACACGCAGCGCATGGGCGCTGGCCGCGCCGACAGAAATCTCCTTGCCGGAAAGCCAGGGGAAATCCTTGTTCTCCAGGCTCGTGCGGGTGAGCTTCTTCAGCACCGCGCGGGATTTCGGACCGGCAAGAACCAGGACGCCGAACTTCTGGGTGATCTGGGTCAGCTTCACCGATCCGTCGGTCGGGGCAAGCTTGCGCAGATAGTCGTGGTCATGCGCCTCATAGGCGCCGGCGGAAACGAGGTAGAAGCGATCCGGCGCCCATTCGTAGACGGTGAACTCGGAACGCACCCCGCCGTCCTTGGTGAGCAGATGGCAGAGCGCAATGCGGCCGCGCTTCTTGGGGATCGCGTTGGCGAGGATCGAGTCGAGGAAAGCACGCGCACCGGGACCGGAAACCTCCATCTTGGCGAAGGCAGACATGTCGAGGACGCCGACGTTCTCGTGCACGTTCTTGATCTCGTTGCCGACATGGTCGAAATAGTTGGAACGGCGGAACGACCATTTTTCGACGATCCGGCCATCGTCCAGCGGCGGCGCATGGTTGTGGCTGGTGATGACGTCGGCCCCGACGCCGAGTTCCTCCTTCGGCACCTCGTAGCCTTCCGGCACGAACCAGTTGGCACGCTCCCAGCCATAGACGGAGCCGAAAACGCCGCCGAGCTTCTTCAGGCGATCATACACGGGGGTAGTCTTCAGGGGACGTGCGGCGGCACGCTCCTCGTCGGGATAATGCATCGTGAAAACATTGGCATAGGCTTCTTCGTTCTTCTCGATGAGATAGCCTTCCGTTGCGTAAGGCCCGAAGCGGCGGGGATCGACGCCCATCATGTCCACGGTCGGCTCGCCATCGACGATCCATTCCGCGAGTTGCCAGCCGGCGCCGCCTGCGGCGGTGATGCCGAAGGAATGGCCCTCGTTGAGCCAGAAATTCCTGAGGCCCGGCGCCGGGCCGACGATCGGCGATCCGTCCGGCGTATAGGCGATGGCGCCGTTATAGACCTTCTTGATGCCGACTTCGCCGAAAGCGGGCACGCGCGCGATCGCGGTTTCGATATAGGGCATCAGCCGGTCGAGATCCTCCTGGAAGAGCTCGTATTCGCTCTCGTCGGAAGGCCCGTCGACATAGCAGACGGGCGCGCCGACTTCGTAGGGACCGAGCAGCAGCCCGCCGTTTTCCTCGCGCATGTACCAGGAGGAGTCCGACTCACGCAGCACGCCCATTTCCGGCAGGCCCTTCGCCTTGCGCTCCTGCACCGCCGGATGGGGTTCGGTGACGATATACTGGTGCTCGACCGGAATGACCGGGATGTTGATGCCGACCATCTCGCCGGTCTTGCGGGCGAAGTTGCCGGTACAGGAGATCACGTGTTCGGCGGTGATCTCTCCCTTGTCGGTCGTCACCTTCCAGAGGCCGTCCGGCTGCTGTTCGATCGCTGTGACCGTCGTGTTGCGGTAGATCGTGGCGCCGCGGTCGCGCGCTCCCTTGGCGAGCGCCTGGGTGAGATCGGCCGGCTGGATGTAGCCGTCGTCCGGATGCTGGATGGCACCCAGGATGCCGTCGGTCTCGCAGAGCGGCCAGACCTCCTTCACCTCATCCGGCGTCAGGATATTGACCTTCACGCCGATCGTCTCGGCGATGCCGGCATAATACATGAACTCGTCCCAGCGGTCCTTGGTGCGGGCGAGGCGGATGTTCGAGACCTTCGAAAAACCGACATTCATGCCGGTTTCCTCCTGCAGTTCCTGATAGAACCGCACCGAATACTTATGAAGCTGCCCCACCGAATAGGAGAGGTTGAAGAGCGGCAGGAGGCCCGCCGCATGCCAGGTCGAGCCGGAGGTCAGTTCCTTGCGCTCGATCAGGACCGCGTCGCTCCAGCCCTTCTTCGCCAGGTGATAGAGCGTCGAAACGCCGACCACGCCGCCGCCGATCACCACCGCCCGTGCATGTGTCTTCATGGAATGAACCCCTCTTCGGCTTCGCTTCGCCGCGTCGAACAATTTCGGCGACTATGCAATTCCGGCAGGCAGCCCAAACGCCTGATTACGACATAGCGCCATCCAGCCCGCGACGGGGGCGTCGATGGGTCCGGAGAGGGCTCCTATGCGCCTCCCCGCATGTCGCCCTCCTCCGGCAGGACCGGCTTGCCGCGGTGGAAGACGATCTCCTGCTGCGGGAACGGAATATCGATCCCCTCCTCCCGGAACCGCTTGAGAATGGCGATCCTGAGACCGTTGCGGATCCTCAATCCCTCGCCCATGTCGGCAAGATGGAAGCGCAGTTCGAAATTCAGCGACGAAGGTCCGAAGCTCATGAATTCCACATGCGGCTCGGGGTTGCGCAGCACTTCCGGCACCTGGTCGACCAGTTCGAGCAGGATGTCGATCACCTTCTGCGGCTCGGTATCGTAGCTGACAGAAACGGGAATTTCCGAACGCCCGATCTTGTTGCGGTGCGTCCAGTTGCCGACCGGCGAATTGATGAGATCGGAATTCGGCACGATGATCGACTGCTTGCGGAAGGTCTCGATCTCGGTGGCGCGGACCGAGATGCGCTTGACGATGCCTTCCGTCGCCCCGGTCACCACGTGATCGCCCACCTTGAACGGCCGCTCGACGAGCAGGATCAGACCAGAGACGAAGTTCGACACGATATTCTGCAGGCCGAAACCGATGCCGACCGAAAGAGCCGAAGCGACGAGTGCAAAGCTCGACAGATCGATGCCGGCGGCCGAAACGCCGACGATCACAGCAAGACCGACGCCGAGATAGCCGATGCCGGTCCTGACCGAATTGCGCACGCCCAGATCCACCTGGCTGCGCGCGAGCACGTTGCCGTCGATCCATTTCTGCACCCAGCGGGTGACGATGAAACCGATGCCGAAGAGAAGCAGGCCGCCCAGGATGCCGACGAGCGAGATCGAGATGTTGCCGATGCGGATCTCGGTGAAGAAGTTGTAGATCCAGGCCTCAATATCGGCGATCTGGAAGCCCCAGGTGAGCAGGATTAGCGGGATGCCGAAGAGCAATGCGAAAGCATAGATGCCGAGCCCTGCGACGAGCCCCGCCTGGTCGAGCGCCACTTCCTTGAAATTGAAGCGCTCGGCAAGCCTTCGCCCGGCAGCCGTGTCGGTAAAGGCCCCCTGTTTGGAGATCGCCTTGCCGGAGAGAAGCCCGACATAGATGAGGACGATGGCGGCGCCGGTCAGCACGATCTGGGTCGAGGCGAAGCGCGCCAGGCCCACATAGCCGGTCAGCACCGCAAGGATGAGCAGGCCGCCCATGACGCGAAGCAGCAGCGAAAAGAACCGGGGCCAGGCGCCTCCCGGCGCGTCGGGGTTCTCGTCTTCGACAAGCCGGGGCCGGACGAAGGAGATCGCGATGAGGATCAGCCCCACGATGACGGAGGCGAGCAGGCTCTTGACGATGGTCAGGACCAGCGGCGAATCGAGCGCCTCGCTGATGGCGCCGAGCAGATAGTCGAGCCCGTTGACGACCGCCATGGCGAGCACGGCAACCGTCAGGAAACGCGCGCCCCGATTGGTGATTCGCACCAGCCGCCATTCCGGTTCGCCGGGAGCGAGAACGCCATAGGTGAGCTTCCAGACGAAATAGACGAACCAGACGAAGCCGAAGAAGGTGGCGATGATCGGCGCCACGTCGGGCCGCAGCACGTTGAAGCCGTCGAGGAAGAGGAAGGAGGCGACGAGGAAAGCCGCAAGCGACACCGTCTGAATGACCGTCGACCAGAACGCCACGGAAAGTCTTCGGATATAGGACGGCGTCTCCTGCTCGTAGCGGCGGATGAAGCGGCCGAACAGCCGGTAGCCGCCCGACAGGAACAGCATCGCCGCGCCGAGCGACAGGGCGATCGCGCCGAGCAGTTGCAGCTTCTTGAATTTCCAGACGAAACCGATCCAGCTCCCGAAGGTCGAGCCGAAATTGCGTACTTCCGTGGTTATGGCATCGCCGGCCTCGGCGAACAGATCGCCCGAGAGTTCCGTATGTCGGAAGAGCGTCTGGGCAAACAGCGTGCGGCGCAGATTGGTGATCGTATTGGCAAGCTGCGTGGCGCTGTTCGACAGATTGTTGGCATCCTCGACGATGAGGTTGAGCTCCGAACGTTCGTTGAGAAGCCGGCTGCGTTCTTCCGCCACGGCCGGCGCCTCGGGCGGCTGCCCGGCGGCCGGCGCGTCGCCGAGGCTCGTAAGCCGCGACTGGATCTGCTCGACACGCGTCTTCATCGCATCGGCGATGGCCTGCATCGCGCCGACGATCTCCTCGGCCTGGACCCTCAGCTCGGCAAGACGCGCATCGTCCTGTGCATCGCTTTCCACACGGCCGCGGAAAGTATTGAGCTGCTGGCGGATCGCATCGATCTTGTTGCGCATATCCGCATTGATGGAATCGACCGTTACGTCGGAAGCGGCCTGCGGCTGCGCCTGCGCGGCGGCGGATGTCGGATGGAGAAGCGGGGCGGCGAGGACCGCGATCAGGAAAGCCGCAATGAACGCACGGGCGAAGCGCCGAACGATGGAGGGGCCGGTCGTGAAAGTTTCTGCCAAGTTTCTGCTCTTTGTCTTTCGATCGGATTCGCCGGCGAAGGTAGAGCGACTTCTGGGCGAAGAAAAGGAAGGTCTCACTCGGATCGCACGAATTGGAACAATCGACGGAACCTGGAACATTTCCCCCGCGTTACCTTTTGCCAATATCAGACAGGAGAGCAAATCATGGAAGGTGCAGGGGTAGGCTGGATCGCAGCCATCATTATCGGGGGTATCGCGGGCTGGCTCGCGGAACAGTTCATGAAGAGCAATATGGGCATCCTCATGAACATCCTTCTCGGCATTGTCGGAGCCATCATCGCCAATGCCATTCTCGGCCTTTTCGGCGTCGTGCTCGGCGGATGGATCGGCTATCTCATCGCCGGCTTCATCGGCGCCTGCATCCTGATCGCGGTCGGCCGGATGATCCGGCGCTAGCGCGTCCTCAGAAACCGGCGCCGGGCCTGGAAAGATACTCCAGCTCGGCGGCGGTCGATTCCCGTCCCAGGATGGCATTCCGGTGCGGAAAGCGCCCGAATTCGCGGATCACCGCCCGGTGACGTTCTGCATAATCCAGATATTCCGGATCCCCGAGCATCGTGAAGAGCTCGACCGAACGGTCCTGCTCGGCAAGGTTTTCCGAATGCTCGAAGGGCAGATAGAAGAAACAGCGCTGCTCTGCCGGAACAGCCATGTCGGCCCCGGCCTCGATGGCGAGCTTCGCCTCCCTTAACGCCAGCCAGTCGGTCGCGAACGCGAGCGGCGTGCCGCGATAGATGTTGCGCGAAAACTGGTCGAGCATGATGACGGCGGCAAGCCGGTTTGCGGGCGACGTCCGCCAGGCGTCGAGTTCGCCGCGCGCAAGCGAAAGATGCGTGGCCGCGAAGTGCTTGCGCATGGCCTCGTCCAATGCCTCGTTCTTCTCGAACCAGTCCTTGCGGGTCAGCTCCTTGAACCAGAAGGAAAACACTTCTTCCGGCGTTTTGACGTCTGCTTGAACCATGGGCATCTCCTCAGTCGAGGCGGAGCTTGGAAATATCCATTCCGAGCATGCAGGCAAGCGCCTCCACGACCAGATTGTGATCTTCCCGCTGCGGCAGGCCGGACACGGTTACCGCGCCGATGCAGCTGACACCCGCCACGGTGATCGGGAAACTGCCTCCATGCGCGGCATAATCGGAGGAGGATAGCCCGAATTTCGCCTCCAGGGTCGTATCCTGCTGGGCAAGCTTGCGGCCGATCGCATAGCTCGACTGGAAGAAGCGCAGCACGAGATTGCGCTTGCGGCGCACCCAGCCCTCATTGTCGGCGGTGGAACCCGGCAGGGCCGCATAGAAGGCAGGCATGGAATGCAGCCGCACGTCGATCGCCACACCGAGCCCGCGCTCCGTCGCCATCTGGCGAAGCAGCGATCCGAGCTCCCAGGCGGTGGTGAGATCGAAGCGGTCGAAGACGAGCGCCTTCTCCTGCTCGGCGATGCGCCCGATATCCTGTTCGATGGCCATGCTCGTCATTCCTCGCTTACAACAGCGCGGGCATTGATGACGGCAAAGAAGGCGAAAGTAAAGTTCTGCCGCCTATTCGGCGGCGGCAAGCGCCTGCTGGGGGAAGAAGGCCGCGAGCTCGTCGACGGCAAAACCGATCCGCTGCTGCAGCGCTTCGGAAACGACGCGATAATCGGAAAAATCCCGGTCGGAGGCATAGACGGCGGTCGGCAAGGTATGGGCCGTGAAGAAACCGAAAAGCGGCCGCAGCTGGTGCTCGACCATCAGCGCGTGGCGGTCGCCGCCGCCGGTGGCCGTGATCAGGATCGGTTTGGCACGGAGCTGTTCGGGGTCGATCAGATCGATGAAATGCTTGAAGAGCCCGGGATAACTGCCCTTGTAGGTCGGCGAGCCGACGATCAGGAAATCGGCTTCGACGACGTCTTCCAGCACCCTTGCGGCATTGCTGTCGAGATCGTTCTGGCGCTGCGCCAGGCCGAGCGACGGCCCCACATCGGTCAGGTCATGGACCTGCGTCTCGAAGCCATAGCGCTCGGCAGCGATCGCCGCGATATGGTTGACCAGCGCAAAGGTCTTGGAGGGACGATTGTAGCTGCCCGCGAGCCCGACGAGTTTGAAGGCCATGCAAGTTCCTTTCCGCGCAATGACTTGACTGAGATTAGCGCCGGCGCCCCGACATGAAAGCAAGGAACCTGCCTGAGATGCGCGGCCAGGAGAAAATAATGCTAAAGCCCCGCCCGATCACGCGATGCGGGCGTAGGGGGGCGCCCTCCGGGCGATCTCGGCGGCGACCGTTTCGGCAAGCGCCTTGGCCTGGACGCGGATATCCGGCACCGCCGTGATCTCCCAGAATTGGCCCGCCGTGAGCGCGCCTGCGGCGAAAAGACCGGGCTGCGGTCGCCCCTGCGGATCGAGAACGCGGGACTGCGGGTCGACGGAAATGCCAAGCCCCAAGTCGTCCATGGCGATCATCCGGCGGTCGCGCATCGCCGTGAGCAATGGCGAATGGCCGATGCCGGCGCGCTCCATGCCCGTGCAATTGACGACCCAGTCCGCATGGAATGCGGCGATGTCCTGCCTGCCTCTCCTGCGGTAGTGAACGCTTGCGCCGCTGCCCTCCTTTTCGATCGATCGCAGATAGCCCGCATGCACCGTCACCGTGCCGTCCTTCATAAGCGCGTCGAAACGGGTGAAAACCTCCGGCGCGATCCGGTGGCGGTGGATGTTCCACCAGGCAAGCGCATGACGCAGGAAGCGGCCGCGCTGCTCCGTGCCGAGGCTTTGCCAGAGCGCCTGCGTCTGCGGCCTCAGGCCGTCGATCACCGCCCGCCAATCGGCGCCCTTGTCGACCTGCCGGCGCAGAGCGCGAAGGAGAGTGCTGATCTCGCGGCTTTCCGGCAGTTCAGGCGGCACCGGTGCGGCACGCCGGGCGGAATGCGGATGCGGCACCAGCCCGCGACGCGACAGGACGTGGATACGGCCGCGATGCCCCTGGGCACGCAGCGACAGCACCTGGTCGATCATCGTCAGGCCGGAGCCGAAGATACAGATCTCGTCGGTCCGCCCGACCCGCGAAAGCCAGCCGAGCCGCCAGGGATTTTCGATGATGCGCGGACGAGCCGCCTCATCGACGCGATCCTTGGGCAAGGGCAGATCGGCATTGCCCACACCGAGCGCCAGGATGACGTTGCGGGCCTTCAGTTCGCCGGTATTGTCGAGGCAGAAGACGAGGCCGTCGCTCTCGCACTGAACACACGCGGTTGCCTTCGCCTTGACGAAATCCACCCGCGCCCGCCGCTCGCGCGGCCTCAGAAGCGAAGCCAGCGTGTCGCGCAGATAGAGCCCGTAGTCGCCGCGCGAGGCGAAATCCTCGGCGAAGGCCGCCCTGCCCTGACGGCGCAGCCATTCGACGAAATCGTCCGGACGGTCCGGAAACACGCTCATGCGCGCCGCAGGTACGTTGAGGCGATGCAGATAGAATTCGGTACGGTAGGCCGTGCCCCGTCCGAAGCCCGGATCGTCGCCGATCACGGCGATGGAGGCGGACGACGGCAGGAAGCGCAGGAGGTTGATGGTGAGGGCGATTGCGGAAAAACCGGAACCGACGATGGCGACGTCATAGGTCATCAAGCACACACTCCCCGTCCGTTTTTTGAAGGTTGGGCGAAAGGGTCGTCTTGGAAGCCCGCAAGCGGTTCGAACCCGTTTGCGGTGGTCGCTTCAATCTCGATCAGGTTACTAGAGATTGACATAGAGTAAAGATGTTTTCCGCCTCATCCGGCGCTGGCATTCCGGATGGAGGCCTGCCGCTGTGCAAATACGGGGTGGCGGAACCACGGCGGAAAGCGTGGCGGACCTCGCAGCCATCTCGAAAACTCCTCCGTTTGACCGGAGAGGATAACCGGAAACCTCGGCGCTTGGTTCCGCCGGTTCCCTTCAGGATCAAGGCAGAAGTTCGTGGATGGAGGTCAGCAGCTTCTCGTGCTGATAGGGCTTCGGCAGGAAGACGGTATTGGCGGGCAGAAGCATGGGATCGAGGTTGACCACGCCGGACGTGATGATGATTCCCACACTCGGGCGTATGGCGCGGATGCGCCGGGCGAGCTGGATACCGTCCATGGAGCCGGCCATGTTGACATCCGTGAAGACGATATCGATATCGGGCCGGTTGCGGAACAGCACCATCGCCTCGTCCGCATTGGCGGCTTCCAGCACCACATGCCCGACTTCCTCCAGCGCGTCGAGCGTGGTGAAGCGGATCAGCGGCTCATCTTCGACGATGAGCACAACGGCCTTTTGCGGCATGGACATCTCCTTGCAGATCGCGCCTGACGGTATCGGGAAGAACCGGCCTGCCTTCGTCGAACGGCCATATAGGAGAGTGGCGGGATTGCGGCAAGCGGAAGTGAACGGAGGCAAACCCGGGCCATTGCTGATATCTGCTGCGCGTACCGGTCGCCTCAGCCTGTTGCACAATGGATAATGGCATTTGACAGAGCGCAATTTTTCGCTTGCCAAGGCCGCTGAAATATCCTGTACCAATGCCCCACGAAAATGTGACTGGAAGCGAATTCCAGGCCCGCCATCCAACGTCTACTCAGGTTTGCCTTCATGATGGAACTCTTCACCGCGGCCGGTTTTGCGGCCCTTCTCGAGGTCATTGCCATCAACCTCGTCCTCTCGGGCGACAATGCCATCGTCATCGGCCTTGCCGCTGCCGGCCTTCCGCCTGCGCTGCGCAAGAAGGCTATCCTCTTCGGCATCTCCGCCGCGACCGTGCTGCGCATCGTCTTCGCAGCCATCACCTCCTACCTGCTCGGCATCGTCGGCCTCCAGCTCCTCGGCGGCGTGCTGCTCGCCTGGGTCTGCTGGAAGATGTGGAGCGAGCTTCGTGAAAACGACGCTGACGCAGCCCATGCCGGCGCAGCGGAAGCCGCTGAAAACACGCCGCAAAAGACGTTCTTTCAGGCCGCGACTCAGATCGTCGTCGCCGACGTCTCCATGTCGCTCGACAACGTGCTGGCCGTTGCCGGCGCCGCGCAGGAGCATTCGACCGTGCTCATCATCGGCCTCGTCATCTCGATCGCGCTGATGGGGGTCGCCGCCAACTTCGTCGCCAAGCTCCTCGCCCGCTTCCGCTGGATCGCCTATCTTGGCCTCGCGGTCATCGTCTACGTCGCGGCCACCATGATATACCACGGCATTTTCGAGGTCCTGCCGCTCATCCAGGGCGCCTGATCTCTTCGAACCTACGCAAAAGCTCCATCCAGGCCCTGCCCGTGCCGATCGCACAGGCAGGGCTTTCTATTTTTGCTGAAAAAACTTGCTTTTGATCAAGAAAGAGAGGTGAATACCATCAGACTGTCATACGATAGACCGAGGTTGAGTCTGGCATGCGATTTCTTCGAGCAATTTCTATTCTTCTGACATTGGCGGTGATCGCCGCCGTCGGGTTTCTTCTCATCGGATGGCGTTCGGAGATCCCTCCGGATAATCAGGCAGCGAACGCCCAATATCCTCCCGATCTGGTCGCCAAGGGCGCGCAGCTCGCCGCGGTCGGAAACTGCATCGCCTGTCATACCGAGCCCGGCCAGGAAGCGTTCGCCGGCGGGCTCCCGGTTCCGACGCCATTCGGCACGCTCTATTCGACGAACATCACGCCGGATCCGGAAACCGGGATAGGCCGCTGGAGCGAGGCTGCCTTCGTCCGCGCCATGCGCGAAGGGGTCGACCGCGAAGGCAACCATCTCTATCCGGCCTTCCCCTACGACCATTTCACCTGGGTGACGGGCGAGGACAACAAGGCCCTCTACGCCTTCCTGATGACGCGTGAGCCGGTCAAGGCGACCGCGCCCGCCAACGACCTCGTCTTCCCGCTGCAGTTCCGCCCGCTTCTCGTCGGCTGGAACCTGCTCTTCCTCCGCGAAGGAGGCATGCAGCCGGATACGTCGCAGAGCGAGGAGTGGAACCGCGGCCGCTATCTCGCCGAAGGGCTTGGGCACTGCGGCGCCTGTCATACGCCCCGAAACGCATTCGGGGCCGAAGACAGAAACCATCATTTCGGAGGCGGGGAAGCGGAAGGCTGGCAGGCCTATGCGATCAACGCCAGCTCTCATTCGCCGGTCCCGTGGACGGTGGACAGCATCGCCTTCTACCTGCGCAACGGCTGGCATGAACTGCACGGCGTCTCACGCGGCCCCATGGCGGAAGTCACGGGCAATCTCGGCCTTCTGCCCGACAGCGATATCCGCGCGATTGCGACCTATGTCGCCTCCGTCATGGGCGAGCCCTCGCCCGAGCGCAAGGAGAAGGGCGAGCGCCTGACCCGGAGCTTCGGCAATGGCGGCGCCAACATCACCACGGCGGCGCTCGACGAGAACAAGGCCTCCGCCGACCTCTCCGGACATCCTGGAGCCGCGATCTACGGCGCGGCCTGCGCCACCTGTCATGAGAGCGGCAGACCTCAGCCCTATGGCGGCCTGAACTTCGCGCTCTCCACCGCCGTCAACGCGCCGAACCCGCAGAACATCGTCAATGTCGTGATGTTCGGCCTGCCGCCGGGAGACGGCCAGCCCAGCGCCGTGATGCCGGCTTTCGGCAATACGCTCAACGACCGGCAGGTCGCCGACCTCCTCGGCTATCTGCGCGCCCGCTTCTCCGATCAGCCCGCCTGGACCGGACTGACCGATCTCGTCGCCAAAACCCGCTCCGGCGAATATCCAGTCACCGTGCTGGCCTCCGACGGCATTGAAAGAGCGCCGAAGAATGTCGGCGCGAAGGAGTAGACATGACCATCACGCTTAACGTCAACGGACAGAACCATCAGGTCGATGCGGAGCCGGATACGCCGCTCCTCTACGTGCTGCGCGACGATCTCGAGCTGAATGCCGCGAAATACGGCTGCGGCCTCGGCCAGTGCGGCGCCTGTACGATCATGATCGACGGCAAGGCGGCGCTCTCCTGCGTCACCCCGTTGCTGGTTGCCGAGGGGCGCGAGATCACCACGGTCGAAGGCCTCGGCACGATCGAAAACCCGGGCCCGATCCAGCAGGCCTTCATCGAAAAGCAGTCCGCGCAGTGCGGCTATTGCATCGCCGGCATGATGATGAGCGCGGCAGCCCTTCTGAAGCACAACCCCAAACCGAGCGACGACGACATCCGCTCGGCGTTGCGCACCAATCTCTGTCGTTGCGGCACCCATATGCGAATCATGGCCGCCATCAAGCGCGCCAGCGAACTGATGGAACAGGCGGCCGTTCCGGCTGCCACGAACAGGAGTGCCGGCTGATGGACACGTTCAACAAGGCCGAAATCACCCGCCGCGGTCTGCTCGCAGGCACCGGCGCCCTCGTCGTCAGCTTCTCGGTGGCAAACGCGCTGGCGCAGCAGCCGGCGCAGCCTCCGGCAGCCCCTGCCCCCGCCAAACCGCCGGCGCTGCCCGGCAGCCTGAACACCGATCGTTTCCTCGACAGCTGGATCCGCATCGACGCCGACGGCAAGATCACCGTCTTCACCGGCAAGGTGGAACTCGGCCAGGGCATCCGCACGCCGCTGATCCAGGTTGCGGCCGAGGAACTGAACGTGGAACCCGGCGATATCGAGCTCATCACCGCCGATACCGCCCGCACGCCGGACGAGGGTTTTACCGCCGGCAGCCAGTCGATGCAGAACAGCGGCACGGCGATCCGCAATGCCGCAGCCCAGGTGCGCGAACTGCTGATCGGTCAGGCCGCCACCCGATGGAACCTGCCGGCGGACCAGCTCAAGGCCGAGAAGAAGACGATCGTCTCGCCGGACGGCCGCTCGATCGGCTATGGCGAACTCGTCGCGGGTGAGTTCCTGCATGTCGAAGCGCAACCGCAATCCAGGCTGAAGACGCCCGACCAGTTCAGCGTCATCGGCCGCGATCTGCAGCGCGTCGACATTCCCGGCAAGGTCACGGGCGGTGTCGCCTACATCCAGGATCTGAGGCTAGACGGCATGGTGCACGCCCGCGTCGTGCGTCCGCCGAGCTACAGCGCTACGCTGAAGAACCTCGACGCTTCCACTATCGAGGCGATGCCGGGCGTCATCTCGGTCGTCCGCGACGGCAACTTCCTCGCGGTCGTCGCCGAGAAGGAATATCAGGCGATCAAGGCGATGCGCGCCCTGGAACAGGCGGCCGAATGGGACGAGCCGGCCAACCTGCCGGATCAGGCGATCCTTCCCGCCGAGCTGGTCGCCATGGAAGGCGATATCGGCACGGTCGCGGAATCGGGCGCGCCGGCCTTCCCCAACGGCCCGACCTTCGAGGCGACGTTTACGCGCCCCTATATCATGCACGGTTCGATCGGTCCCTCCTGCGGCATCGCGATCATGAAACCCGACGGCACGATGGACGTCTGGTCGCATACGCAGGGCGTCTTTCCGGACCGCGAGGCGATCGCCCAGATGCTCGGCCTGCCGGAAGACAGGGTACGGGTCATCCACGTGGAAGGCTCCGGCTGCTACGGCCACAACGGCGCCGACGATGCCGCAGCGGATGCGGCGCTGATCGCCGCCAAGGTTCCGGGCCGTCCGATCCGCGTCCAGTGGATGCGCGAGCAGGAGCACATGTGGGAACCCTATGGCCCCGGCATGGTCACGAAGATCAAGGCGTCGGTCGGGCCCGACGGCAAGATCGACAACTGGGCCTATGACCTCTGGAGCAACTCCCACGGCACGCGCCCCGGCGACGCGGGCTCGCTGCTGGCGGGACGGACCAAAGGCAATGCGACGCCGCTCAAGCTGCCGAAGCTCAGCATCAACCCGAACGGCAACGGCGACCGCAATGCCGATCCGCTCTATGCGATCCCGAACCGCCGGATCCTCTGGCACTTCCTGCCGGACATGCCGCTCCGCGTTTCGGCGCTTCGCGGCCTCGGCGCACAGCCGAACGTCTTCTCGATCGAAAGCACGATGGACGAGCTGGCGATCGCCGCGAAGACCGATCCGGTCGAATTCCGGCTGAAGCATCTCACCGACAACCGGGCCGCCGACGTCGTGAAGCTTGCGGCGGAGAAATTCGGCTGGGGCAGGAACGAGGTTCCGCGCGGCCACGGCGTCGGTTTCGCCTTCGCCCGCTACAAGAACCACGCGGCCTATCTGGCGATCGCATTGGAGCTGGAGGTCGAACAGGAGACGGGCCGCGTTCGGGTCATCCGCGCGGTCTCGGCGATCGACAGCGGCCAGGCGGTCAATCCGGACGGCATCAGGAACCAGACGGAAGGCGGCATCCTGCAATCGATCAGCTGGACGCTCTACGAGGCGGTGACCTTCGACCGGACCCGCATCACCAGCACCGACTGGTCGAGCTATCCGATCATGCGCTTCGCAAGCGTGCCCGATACGGTCGAGGTGCACATCATCGACCGGCCCGGCACGCCGTTCCTGGGAACCGGCGAGGCGGCGCAAGGCCCGACATCGGCGGCGGTCGCCAACGCGGTCCGCAACGCGATCGGTAAGCGGCTCTTCGACCTGCCGCTGACGCGGGAGAGGGTGAAGACTGCGATCGGCGCCTGACCGCTGCACCGAATCGGGACGGAGCCGTCAGGCTTTCGTCACCAAGACTTTGACTTTTGGCGGGTTCCCATTGAACATGTTCGCCGAGCAAAGCTACGTGGGCTCCCAGCCGGCATGATGCCGGTCAGGGGCTCGCGGACCCCCTTCTCGAGAGAGTTGGTGAGCCCCGTCCTAATCAATGAGAGCAGACCTTGAGCCATAGTCACGACGACCATCATCACGATCATGACGATCACGTCCACGTCGACTGGCGCGAGCACGGCGTCAAGGTCATTCCCGGCAATTCGCTCGATCCGAACACGGCCCAGACGCCCGGCATGAACCGCGCGACCGCGATCAACAATGCGCGGGCGGGCGCCGAGAAGATCTGGGCGGGCACCGTGACGATCCATGCGAACGCCAAGACCGGCGCCCATCACCACGGCGACCTCGAGAGCATCATCTACGTGGTGAAGGGCAAGGCGCGCATGCGCTGGGGCGACAATCTGGAATTCGTTGCGGAAGCCGGTCCCGGTGATTTCATCTACGTGCCGCCCTATGTGCCGCACCAGGAGATCAACGCCAGCCGCGACGAGACGCTCGAATGCGTGCTGGTGCGCTCCGGCCAGGAGCCGGTCGTGGTGAACCTCGACATCGAGCCGGTCGAAAAGCCGGAAGAGGTTCTGTGGAAGGACCCGATTCACAAGTGACGGCCAGAGACTGCGGACAATGGCTTGCGGCGGCAGGCATGCCGATTTTCGGCCGGAATTCCGTGAGCGTCGGCAATGCCGCCGCAATCCGGAATTAGGTTCGCACCGACTGGAGATTGACCGCCTCCAGGCTCTCCTTTAGAAGGCGGCATTCCGTTCCGAAGCAGATGCTTCGGGAATTTTAACGCTCCGGAGCTGATGCGGATGGCGCCGTTTCCGCAGGATAGGCGGACGAGAAGCGAACGTGGCGGGG
This sequence comes from Xaviernesmea oryzae, assembly GCF_900177415.1. Lineage (GTDB taxonomy): Bacteria > Pseudomonadota > Alphaproteobacteria > Rhizobiales > Rhizobiaceae > Neorhizobium > Neorhizobium oryzae_A. Next base: position 557,822 of record NZ_FXAF01000011.1, read on the forward strand.
ATCATCTCCTGTCGCGGTGGCCGGTCTTTGCCGCAGCCCTGCTGATCGCCGCGCTCTTCGGTTTGCTCTCCGGCGTCGTGAAGGACGTGCAGTTCCCGCGCGGCGTCCAGTCTGCCGACAAGAGCACGGACGCGCCGCACCTCTCCAAGCGGGAGCCGCTGAGGGCCGTCGTCTCCGCCGATCGCAAGGATGCGGCCGGCGCTCATTGGCAGGCTGGCAACGGCGCCCTCGCGCCTCGCTCCTTCGAAATCGCCTTTCCGCATTACGCCTCGGTCGTTGCGCCGAGACCGTCTTCCGATCCCGCCGCCTTGTCTTTCTGGCCGGGATCGCTGCCGCGCGCACCGCCCGCTGGCGCCTGAGGACGGCGCGCTTCGGCGCTTTCACGAATAAATGCATACCGCCCCTGACCGCCTGGAAGCGCGACGCGGGCTCAGCAGGATTAGAAACATGAGAAATTCCCCGTGGTTGGTGGCGAGCTATGCTCTCATCATCTTGATCGGCATCCTGGTGGCGTTGCCGAACGTCATCCCGCAGTCGGCGCTCGACCGTCTTCCCTCCTGGTTGCCGCATAGCCGCGTTTCGCTCGGTCTCGACCTGCGCGGCGGTTCGCACCTCGTGCTGGAAGTGGATCGTGCAGATCTGATCAACGAACGCGTCCAGAGCCTGCTTCAGGATGCGCGCCGCGTTCTCCGCGACAAGAACATCAACACGTCGGCGATCCGCCGCTCCGGCGATGCGATCACGGTCGCACTCCGCGATCCGGCCCAGCGCGCCGCCGCCGTGACCGAGCTGCAGACGCTCGCCAATCCGGTCGGCTTCGGCACGACCGTGGGTGGCAGCGATCTTTCGATCACCACGCCCACCAACAACACGATCTCGATCGCGCAGACGGATGCAGGCATCAATTCGCATATTACCGCGGCCGTCGAGCAGAGCCTCGAGATCATCCGCCAGCGCGTCGACCAGGTGGGCGTCGCCGAACCGACGATCCAGCGCGTCGGCTCCGACCGTGTCCTCGTCCAGCTCCCCGGCGAGCAGGATCCGTCGCGCCTTCGCCAGCTTCTCGGTTCGACCGCGAAAATGAGCTTCCATCTGCTCGGCCAGCAGGGCCAGCCCGGCGTCACCATGCTCGCCGACGAGGGCGGCAACCAATATCCCGTGCTTGACCGGGTCGAGCTCTCCGGCGACCGGCTGACGGATGCCCGCGCCGCCTTCGACCAGCAGACCAACGAGCCGGTCGTCAACTTCCGTTTCGACAGCGCCGGCGCCAACCGCTTCGCCCAGATCACCCAGCAGAATGTCGGCCGGCCCTTCGCGATCGTGCTCGACAACAAGGTGCTGAGCGCCCCCGTCATCCGCACGCCGATCACCGGCGGCTCCGGTCAGATTTCCGGCGGCTTCACGGTCGAGGAAGCCAATACGCTTGCAGCGCTCCTGCGTGCCGGCGCCCTGCCCGCCAAGCTGACCGTCATCGAGGAACGCACCGTCGGCGCCGATCTCGGAGCCGACGCCATCGAGATGGGCATTTTCACCGGCCTCATCGGTTTCGGCTTGGTCGTCGCCTTCATGTTCTTCCTCTACGGCGCATGGGGCATCCTTGCCAATGTCGCGCTCCTGATCAACGTCATCCTGACCTTTGCGGGCCTGACCCTGATCGGTTCGACGCTCACGCTGCCCGGTATCGCCGGTATCGTGCTCGGCATCGGTCTTGCGGTGGATGCCAACGTTCTCATCAACGAACGCATCAAGGAGGAAACGCGAAAGGGCCGCAGCGCCTTCGCCGCGATCGATGCGGGCTTCAAGCGCGCCTATTCCACCATCGTCGACAGTAACGTAACGGCGCTTATCGCAACCGTGCTGCTCTTCTGGTTCGGTACGGGTCCGGTCCGCGGCTTCGCCGTCACGATGGGTCTCGGCATCGGGATTTCCATGTTCACGGCCGTCTCGATCGTCCGCGTGGTGATGATCTACATCGCCGCCCGGCAGAAGCTGAAGAAGATCGATATCAAGCCGCTCCTGCCGATCAACCTCATACCCGACGGTACCCAGATCCAGTTCATGAAGGGTCGCTTCATCGGTATCGGCGTGTCGATCGTGCTGTCGCTCGCCTCGATCGTCCTCTTCATCACCCCCGGCCTGAACTACGGCGTCGATTTCCGCGGCGGCATCCAGATGGAAGTCGTCACCCAGCAGGAAGCCGATCTCGCGGCCTTCCGCTCCGGCCTCGGCGAACTCGGCATGGGCGAAGTCGCGTTGCAGGAATTCGGCGGCAACAACCGCCTCCTGGTGCGCGTCGAACGCCAGCCGGGCGGCGAAGAAGCCCAGACGGCGGCGGTCGAGAGGCTGAAGGCGGAAGTGGTTAAGATCGACCCGAGCGCCAAGGTGGAGCGTACCGAAGTCGTCGGTCCGAAGGTCAGCGGCGAGCTTGCCACCGCCGGCATCCTTGCCGTCGTGCTCGCCTCGCTCGCCATGCTCGTCTATATCTGGGCGCGGTTCGAATGGCCCTTCGCCGTCGGCGCGATCGCGACCCTCGTCCTCGACGTGACGAAGACGATCGGCTTCTTCGCGCTGACCGGCCTCGACTTCAACCTGACCGCCATCGCGGCGCTCCTGACGCTGGTCGGCTACTCGGTCAACGACAAGGTGGTCGTCTACGACCGCATGCGCGAAAACATGCGGCTCTACAAGAAGATGCCGCTGCGGGAGCTGATCGACCGGTCGATCAACGAGACGCTTGCCCGAAGCCTCTACACGTCCTGCACGGCCTTCCTCGCCATGCTGCCGATGGCGATCTGGGGCGGCAGCGCGGTGGAAAGCTTCGCGATCCCGATGGTATTCGGCATCGTCATCGCGGCCTCCTCCTCCGTCTTCATCGCTGCGCCGATCCTGCTCTTCCTGGGCGACTGGCGTACGCGCCGGAAGGCGCATCAGGCCGAGGCTGCCGACGAAACCGTCATCGACGAGGGCGAGCGCGCCAGCCGGGCCTGATCGCCGATACCCCAAGATTCCGGAAGGGCGGACGGAAAGTCCGCCCTTTTGTTTCGCCTCGCCCAGGTCCAGCCATGCTCGATTTCGCCGCCTATGCGGGGCTCTTTTCCGCAGCCTTCATCGCCGCGACGATTTTCCCGATGCAATCGGAGGCGATCCTTGTCGGCCTGATCCTCACCGGAAAATATTCGCTCGCCGGATTGCTTCTGGTCGCCACGGTGGGAAACACGCTGGGCGCCGCCGTCAACTGGTTCATCGGCCGCGGCATCGAACGGTTCCGCGACAGGCGCTGGTTTCCGGTGACACCGGAAAAGCTCGAAAAGGCCCAGGTCTGGTACCAGAAATACGGGAAATGGTCCCTGCTATTGAGCTGGCTGCCGATCGGCGGCGACGGCGTCACTGTGGCGGCCGGCGTTCTCAGGGAGCCGCTGCCGACCTTCCTCGTTCTCGTCTTCATCGGCAAGGGAATACGTTATCTGGTGCTGGCCGCCGCCACGCTCAGTCTGTTCTGATGCCGCTGCCTTCGCCGCCGAAATCGCCGAGCGTCTTCCAGAAATCGGCAAAGAAACGGTGTGCGAAGGTTTCGAGCGAGACGCCCGGCGGCTGCTCGGCCCAGCGCTCGCCGCCCACCCGCAAGGCACCCATCACGACCGCCGCCAGAAGCCGCATGCGCTCCCGCTCCTCGTCGCTGCGGCTGCGGGCCTTCAGCGCCTCGGTGAGCTTCGCTTCCAGCTTGGCGTATTTGAGCTGGTCCCTGGCCCTCAGCGCCGGCGTACACCGGATCAGCTCGCCGAGCTTCAGTGCCCTTTCGTCGGCGGCCGACACGACGGCGCTCACCAACCCGTACTGCACCGCCTGGACCGCCGGCTCGTCGGCCGGCCGCGAGGCTATCGCCTCCATCATCCGATCCGCAAACCCGTCCTGCCAGGCAAAGACGACGTCTTCCTTGGAAGGGAAATAATCGAAGAAGCTGCGCTTGGAGACATCCGCTCGTGCGGCGATGTCCTCGATCGTCGTCGCGTCGAACCCCCGTTCGAGGAACAGCCCCATCGCCGCCTGTTCGATGCGCTCGCGGGTCTGCCGGCGTTTTCGTTCGCGCCTGCCCTCGGTCTCCGTAATTCGTGCTTTCGTCATTCCACCCGTGTTCGCTCACTCACCCGTCTGGCCGGCATCCGGAATCGGGCCCGCCTCCGCTCCGCCGCCATATTTGGGACGCTCGCGTGTCAGGTCGAGCGGTTTGCGGCGGGAAATCCTGTAGACGGCGGCCGGCGGAATATTGCGCACCGTGTGACCGATATGCGTTGCCTTGAGGCCGAGCCGGTCGAGGATCGGCCGCGGCACCGGGCAGCGCGGCCCGTAGGTGAACTGGTAGAAGGCGCCGCCCGGGCGAATATAGGTGAAGGCGCCGCCGAGGATCGCGGTTATCTTGCGCGGCGACATGGAAAGCAGCGGCAGACCGCTGATCACCGCCCCCACCGGTTCGCCCTCGAAGAGATCGGCATGGCCGAGCTTCGCGGCATCCATCTGCAGCACCCGCGCCTGCGGGAAACGCCGCTGAAGGCCGGGGACGAATTCCGCGCCGTATTCGATCAGCGTCAGATCGGATTCGGCAATGCCGCGGGCAAGCAATGCGCGGGTGAAGACGCCTGTCCCCGGCCCGAGCTCGATGATCGGCCCGTCGACCGGGGCGATCTCCTGGGTCATGAGACGCGCAAGGGAATCGCCGGAGGGGGCGACGGCGGCAACACGCAGGGGATTGCTGATCCAGGAACGGAAGAAATGCAAGAAATCGGAGAAGGCGGCGTCGGCTGTCATGGTCAGAGACTCACCATTTTGAAAATGCGATCGAGTATTCCGCCGAGCTTGACAGCCTGCGTGGCAATTCCAAGGCATAAACAACCTCCGTTTTGAAAAATGGCCCGCCTGGGTGCAATATTTTGCCGGCGCAGCAGCAATGAGGCTGTACTTAGTGAATTATTGCATCGAGTGCAACATTATCACGAAAATGTGCCTCCGAAGACAGCCGCTGCAGCAATCAGGCATCATCATCTTTGTCGAGGGAACTCCCGGCCTCTGTTTTCATTGAAGGAATTGCGGGGCGAAAATCATTTCAGGAGGAGTCTGATGAAAGAACCGGTCGCGGAACTGGGCGAACAGGAGACGGAACTCAACCGGGTCATGGGACCGGGCCTGCTGCTCCTCTTCATCGTGGGCGATATTCTCGGCACGGGCATCTACGCCCTGACCGGTCAGGTGGCCGCGCAGGTGGGCGGCGTCGTGTGGCTACCCTTCTTCATCGCCTTCGTCGTGGCGCTGCTGACCGCCTGCAGCTATCTCGAACTCGTCACCAAATATCCCCGCGCCGCAGGTGCCGCCCTCTATACGCACAAGGCCTTCGGCATCCACTTCGTCACCTTCCTGGTGGCCTTCGCGATCATGTCGTCGGGGATCACCTCGGCGGCCACGGCGTCGCGCGCCTTCGCCGCCAATTTCGCGACCTCGCTCGGCATGGACGTCGGCACCTGGGGCGTGCCCTTGCTTGCCATCGGCTTCATCGTGCTGGTCGGCGCGATCAATTTCCGCGGCGTCGGCGAGAGCGTGAAGATGAACGTGCTGCTGACCGTCGTTGAGCTGACCGGTCTCTTGATCATCATCGGCATCGGCTTTTGGGCGATCGCCGGCGGCCAGGGCGACGTATCACGCGCCTGGACCTTTGCGACGCCGGAAGGGAGCGGCGTATTCTGGCCGGTGATTGCGGCCACCACGCTCGCCTTCTTCGCCATGGTCGGCTTCGAGGATTCGGTCAACATGGCCGAGGAATCCAAGGAACCGAGCCGCATGTTTCCGAAAGTGCTGCTGACGGGTCTTGCGATTACCGGGGTGATCTACGTGCTGGTGGCGATCTCCGCCATCACGCTTGTACCGGCCAACGAGCTCGGCGAGGGCGAAACGCCGCTGCTCAAGGTGATCCAGGCCGGAGCGCCGGGCTTCCCGATCGGCATCTTCGCCGTCATCACCATGTTCGCGGTCGCCAATTCGGCGCTGATCAACATGATGATGGCGAGCCGGCTGATCTACGGGATGAGCCGCGAAGGCGTTCTGCCGGGAGCTCTCGGCAAAGTGCATGCGAGCCGCCGCACGCCCCATGTGGCGATCTTCTTCACGTCGCTGCTCGCGGTCGCCCTCATCCTGTTTGCCGGCGGGGTACCGGCCCTCGGCGGCACGACGGCGCTTCTCCTGCTCTGCGTCTTCACGATCGTCAACATCGCGGTGCTGGTACTTCGCAAGGACAGGGTCGAGCACAGGCATTTCCGCACGCCGACCGTTTTGCCGGTGCTGGGCGCCATCTCCTGCGCCTTCCTCGCCGGTCCCTGGACCGGCCGCGATCCGATCCAGTACGTGATCGCCGCCTGCCTCATCGGCCTCGGCGTCGTACTCTGGTTCGCGACGATCGGCATCATGCGCGCAGCAAACCAGACGGCTTGAGCAATCAGGCCTTGAGGCGAACCGACAGCCGTCCGTCTTCGGAGATATGCGGCATGACGTCGAGATAGCCGGGTATCCTCGGATGCCCGGTTTCGATCGGATGGGAATGGGTCGCGGTGATCACCATCACGTCCGCCCCGGCCGCCTCGCCCGCCTGAATGCCGGCGAGCACGTCCTCGAAGACCAGCACGTCCGACGGGCTGACGCCGAGCCTTTCGGAGCCCAGGATATAGCCTTGCGGATTGGGCTTTCCGACGGTGACGTCTTCGGCCGTCACCATGTAGCGGGGCTCGGGAATGCCCGCGGCGCCGAGCCGGCGTTTCGCCAGTTCGATCGGCGAGGACGTGACGATCGCCCAGCGCTCCGGCGGAAGCGCGGAGAGGAACTCCACCGCGCCCGGGATCGGCACGACGCCGTCCACATCCTCGATCTCGCCGCGCAGGACGAGTTCCGCTTCGGCCACCGGATCGATCCCCGGCAGGTTCAATCCACTGATCGTGTCGATGCCGCGCTTGCCGTGCATGGTCGGCAGGAATTTTTCCACGTCGAGCCCCATCGCGGCGGCCCAGCGGCCCCAGACCCTTTCGGCGGCGGCGATCGAGTTCAGGATCGTTCCGTCCATGTCGAACAGGAAGGCGGCATAGGTCTTTTCGGGAAGAGAAAGTGCGGTGGCGCGGGAGGGCATGGAAAATTCCTTTGTCGTCGGGCTCCGACGCGGAAAATCGGTCGGAAAAACTGCGTCTCTCCGAGTAATTGCTGTAGCGTTGAAAGGCAAATCCCCGCACATGGATTGGCTCATCGAAGCCCGCGCTGGCGCAGCTATTTAAATCGCGAATGCATGAACTGCGAAACGGCAACGCCGATCGCGATGCCGACCGCAATGCCGATTCCGATATTGTCGAAGATGGCTGTACCGAGCACCGTACCAAGCCCGACGCCCACGGCTATTCCCGTCGCTATGGTCATGGCCTGATGATGACGCCAACCGATGGCGAGACTTTGGCAGGCATTCTTGTGTTCGTGTATCGACGCGGTAGAAATGGCGACCGACGCCAACAAGGGAGGTGGTCTTGGCCGAAGTCTCTGCTCGTCATACGGATCTTGCCGATCGCGGCGTGCTGATCACCGGCGGCGGATCGGGCATTGGTGCAGCGCTTGTGGAAGGCTTTGCCGCGCAAGGCGCCAGGGTCGCCTTCATCGACATTGCCGATGATGCCAGCCGCGGTCTTGCGGCACGCGTTTCGGAAAAAGCCTGCCATCCCGTTCATTACCTGAAAGCCGATCTCAGCGATGTCGCCGCGGCGAAAGCGGCGGTCGATCGCGCAGCCGAGATACTCGGTTCGTTGTCCGTGCTGGTCAACAATGCCGGCTGGGACGACCGGCACGATCTGGAGGCCGTGACGGAGGAGTATTGGGACCAATCCCAGGCGATCAACCTGAAACAGATGTTCTTCGTCTCGCAGGCCGCCGTCCCGCATCTGCGCAAGACCGGCGGTGGCGCGATCGTCAATTTCTCTTCGATCGCCTATCTGCTCAACATGGGGGAAATGCCCGCCTACACGACCGCCAAGGCCGGCATCGTCGGATTGACCAAAAGCCTCGCGGGAAAGCTCGGGCCGGAAAACATCCGCGTCAACGCCATCCTGCCCGGCATGATCGTCACCGAACGCCAGAAGACGTTGTGGCTGAAGGAAGAGGATATCGCAGCGATGATCGCCCGTCAGTGCCTGAAGCGGGTGCTGGTGGCCGAGGACCTTGTCGGCCCCTGTCTGTTCCTCGCCTCGAACGCCTCCGCCGCCATGACGGCCCAGACGGTCGTCATAGACGGCGGAGCGCTCTAAAGCAATTCCAGGAAAAGTGTGTAGCGGTTTTCCGTCCGGAATTGCGTAAAACAAAGCGACGGAAACGGAGTTGCCGCGCGGGTCCCCGGTGGAAAGAACCCGCGCGGCCTGGAGGCCAGCTTACTCCGCTGGAGAGAGAGCGGGCGCCGCCTCCGTGCCGTGCTGCCGCAGGGGGCGGCTGCCGGTAAGCAAACGTGCCAGCATGTAGAAGACCGGCGTCATGAAGATGCCGAAGAAGGTTACCCCGATCATGCCGGAGAAGACCGCGATGCCCATGGCGACGCGCATCTCGGCACCGGCCCCCGTCGAGACGACGAGCGGCACGACACCCATGATGAAGGCCATCGACGTCATTAGGATCGGACGCAGGCGCAGCCGGCTCGCTTCGACCGCCGCCTGGAACGGCGTCCGGCCTTCGAACTCCAGCTCGCGGGCGAATTCCACGATCAGGATCGCGTTCTTCGCCGATAGCCCCACCAGCACCACGAGCCCGATCTGGGTGAAGATGTTGTTGTCTCCACCTGTCAGCCAGACGCCCGTCAAGGCGGCGAGCACGCCCATCGGCACGATCATGATGATCGCCAGCGGCAGTGTCAGGCTCTCGTATTGGGCCGCGAGCACGAGATAGACGAGCAGCAGCGCCAGCGGGAAGACGACGATGCTCGAATTGCCGGCGAGGATCTGCTGGTAGGTCAGGTCCGTCCACTCGAAGTCGATGCCGGAAGGCAGCGTCTCGTTGAGGATCTTCTCGATCGCCGCCTGTGCCTGGCCGGACGAGAAGCCCGGTGCCGGCCCGCCGTTGATGTCGGCGGACAGGAAGCCGTTGTAGCGCGTTGTGCGTTCCGGCCCGGTCTGCGCATCCACCTTCAGCAGGGCGGAAAGCGGGATCATCTGGCCGGACTGCGAACGGACCTTCAGCTGGCCGATATCCTCCGGCTTGGCGCGGAACTTCGCATCCGCCTGCACCCGGACGCTGTAGGTGCGGCCGAAGGCATTGAAGTCGTTGACATAGAGCGAGCCGAGATAGATCTGCAGCGTTTCGAAGACGTCCGTCACCGAGACGCCGAGCTGTTCGGCCTTGGCGCGGTCGAGGTCGGCATAGAGCTGCGGCACGTTGATCTGGAAGCTCGAGAAGATGCCGGCGAGTTCCGGCGTCTGATACGCCTTGGCGAGAACCGCCTTGGCCGCTTCGTCGAGCGCCTGGTTGCCGAGGCCGGCCCGATCCTCGATCTGCAGCTTGAACCCGCCCGTCTGGCCGAGGCCGTTGACCGGCGGCGGCGGGAACATGGCGATGAACGCATCCTGGATGCCGGCATATTTCTGGTTCAGCGCCATGGCGATGGCGCCGCCCGAAAGCTCCGGCGTCTCGCGCTCCTCGAAATCGTCGAGAACGGCGAAGACGATGCCGGCATTGGAGCCGATCGTGAAGCCGTTGATCGACAGGCCGGGGAAGGCGATCGCATGTTCGACGCCCGGCTGCTCCATGGCGATGTCGCTCATCTGCTTGATCACCTCTTCCGTGCGGTCGAGCGTGGCGCCGTCGGGAAGCTGGGCAAAGCCGATCAGGTACTGCTTGTCCTGCGCCGGCACGAAACCGCCCGGCACCGCATTGAACATGCTGTAGGTCGCACCGACCAGCGCCAGGTAGATGATCATCACCAAGCTCTTTCGGGAGAGCAATCCGCCGATCGTCCGGCCGTAGCCGTTGGAAGCGGCTCCGAAGGCCCAGTTGAAGCCGCGGAAGAACCAGCCGAAGACCGCGTCCATGAACCGCGTCAGCCAGTCCTTCGGCGCGTGATGGTCCTTCAGAAGAAGGGCGGCGAGCGCCGGGGAAAGCGTTAGCGAGTTGATCGCCGAGATGACGGTCGAGATCGCGATCGTCAGTGCGAATTGCCGGTAGAACTGACCGGACAGGCCGGAGATGAAGGCGAGCGGCACGAAGACCGCGACAAGCACCAGCGCGATCGCGATGATCGGGCCGGAGACTTCCTTCATGGCGCGATAGGTCGCGTCGCGCGGACTAAGCCCGTTCTCGATGTTGCGCTCGACATTCTCCACCACGACGATCGCGTCGTCGACGACGATGCCGATCGCCAGCACCAGGCCGAAGAGCGTCAGTGCATTGATCGAGAAGCCGAAGGCATACATGACCGCGAACGTGCCGATGATCGATACCGGAACGGCGATCAGCGGGATGATCGAGGCGCGCCAGGTCTGCAGGAAGAGAATGACGACGAGAACCACGAGCGCGATCGCTTCGAGCAAGGTATCGACGACCTTCTCGATCGAGGAGCGCACGAACTTGGTCGTGTCGTAGACGATCTCGTACTTGACGCCCTGGGGCATCGCCAGCTGCAGTTGATCCATGGTGGCGCGGACGTTGTCGGCGATCTCGATCGCGTTGGAACCCGGTGCCTGGAGAACCGCCACGGCGACCGCCGGACGACCGTCGAGCAGCGAGCGCAGCGTGTAGTCGGCAGCGCCGAGCTCGATGCGGGCGACGTCACGCAGCCTGGTGATCTCGCCGTTCTGACCGCTCTTGACGATGATGTTGCCGAATTCCTCCGACGTCCGCAGGCGGCCCTGCGCGTTCACGTTGAGCTGCAGGTCGACGCCCGGCTGGCTCGGCGATGCGCCGATGATGCCGGCTGCGGCCTGGACGTTCTGTGACCGGATCGCGTTCGAGATGTCGCTGGCGGCAAGCGAGTGCTCGGCCGCCTTCTGCGGGTCGATCCAGACGCGCATCGAATAGTCGCCGGCGCCGAAGACCTGGACCTGGCCGACACCCTCGATGCGGGCGAGCCGGTCCTTGACGTTCAGCGTCGCGTAGTTGCGCAGATAGGTGATGTCGTAGTTGTCGGCCTCCGACACGAGGTTCACCACCATGATGAAGTCCGGCGAGCTCTTGACGGTGGTGATACCGAGGGCGCGGACCTCCGCCGGCAGGCGCGGCTCGGCCTGGGAGACGCGGTTCTGCACGAGTTGCTGGGCCTTGTCCGGGTCGGTGCCGAGCTTGAACGTGACGGTTACGTTCAGCACGCCGTCGGACGTCGCCTGGCTGGACATGTAGAGCATGTCTTCGACGCCGTTGATCTGCTCTTCCAGTGGCGTCGCCACCGTTTCGGCAATCACGGTCGGGTTTGCGCCGGGATAGGTGGCGCGCACGACGATCGACGGCGGCACGACCTCGGGATATTCGGAAATCGGCAGTGCGCGCATGCCGATGAGGCCCGCCACCACGATGAGGATCGACAACACGGCCGCAAAGACGGGCCTGTCGACGAAAAACCTGGAAATATTCATGTCAAAGCCCTCTCTCCGGGGTTGAACAAGAAACGGAAAGCGCCCGTCCCGCAGCCGGGCGGCTGCAGGCGACAAAGGCGATTGATGTCTTGCGAGAGCTGGCCGGCAGTGCCGGCCAGCGGGTTACTTCGTTGCCACCTTGGCTTCGTCCTGCGGCTCCACCACCGCACCGGGACGGATGCGCTGCAGGCCGTTGACGACGATGCGGTCGCCCGGGTTCAGGCCCTTTTCGACGATCCGCTGGCCGTCGACTGCCAGGCCCAGCTCCACCTGCCGGTAGGCGACGGTATTGTTGGCATCGACCACGAAGACGAACTTCTTGTCCTGATCGGTGCCGACGGCGCGCTCGCTGACCATCAGATGGTCCTGAGCCTTCGGCTGGCCCATGCGCACCCGCACGAACTGGCCAGGGATCAGACGACCGCCGGGATTGTCGAAGACGGCGCGGACGCGGATCGTGCCGCTGGAGGCATTCACCTCGTTGTCGATGAGCTGCAGCTTGCCGCGGATCGGCGTGCCGTTGTCGGCAAGCGTATTCACCTCGACAGGCACCCGTTCGATCGCCGGAACGCCGTTCTCGACGGGAAGATCGGCGAGCGTGCGGGCCACCAGCTCTTCGCTGGCATCGAAGCTCGCATAGATCGGGTCGGAGGAAACCAGCGTCGTCAGAACGGCGGACTCCGAACCTGCCGCCACGAGATTGCCGACGGTGATCTCCAGCCTGCCGGTCCGGCCCGAAATCGGCGCGCGGATCTGCGTGTAGCCGAGATTGAGCTGCGCCACCTTCAGCGCCGCCTGGGCGGACTGGAGATTGGCGAGCGCCTCGCTGCGGGTGCTCTGGCGCTGGGCGAGATCACTCTGCGAGATGGTGTTCTTGGCCGCGAGATTCTTGCCGCGCTCGAGTTCGGTCGCGGCAAGCTCGACCCTGGCTTCGGCGGAGGCCACCTGGCCTTCGGCCTGCGCCACCGCCGCCTGGTAGGGCTCGGGATCGATGGTGACGAGCAGGTCGCCCTGCTTCACCAGCCCGCCCTCGCGGAAATGCACCGATTGAATGGTGCCGGCGACCCGCGGGCGGATCTGCACGCGATCGACGGCTTCCAGCCGGCCGGAGAACTCCTGCCAGGTGGTGACGTTGCGCGGCTCGACGGTGGCGACCGTCACGGGAACGGCCGGAGCCGCGGCTGCCGCTGCCGGCGCCGCATTGGCGCCCTGCGGCAGATCGAGATAGACCGAGGCGCCTGCGATCAGCGCAGCCGTGCCCAGTCCGGTGCCCCACAGGGCCCAGTTCCTGATCTTCGATGTCATCGATACTCTCCTTACGGCCTTGGGAGGAGGCCGTTAGCTTCCTTTAAATACAATATGTTACGCACTTAATTCCTGGACGAAGCCGGTGAATTCGGCGCAGAGCGTCCTCATCCATTTCCCGTCGCCGTCCTTGTATATGCCCGTCCAGCCGCAGCTCGCCGGGAAAACCTTCTTTCTGACCGACACGCCCGCGGCTGCGAGCCGTTCGGCGTAACCGATCGTCTCGTCGCGCAGCGGATCGTCCTCCGATGTCACGACGAGTGCCGGCGCGACACCCGAAAGCCGCGAACAGAGACACGGCGCGGCATAGGGGTGCTGGAACACGCAGGCCGTACGCAGGTAATGGCTCCAGCCGTCCGACCAGCGCTCCCGCATGCCGATCTCGTCGGCCTTGCGGAAAGACGTCGTCGCCATCATCGGGTCGATCATCGGCGACAACAGGATCTGGCCGCTGAGCTCGCCCGGCATCTGGTCGCGCGCCTTGAGCGCCACCCCGGCGGCGATATTGCCGCCCGCCTCGTCGCCGGCGATGAAAAGCCGCGATTTCGCGCTGCCGAACTGCTTGCGACGGCTGGCGAGACAATTGAGCGCCGTGAAAGCACATTCCATCGCCTGCGGAAACACGTTGTGCGAAACGCTGCTATAGTCCGCTTCGAGGACCACGGCCCCCGTTTCCGCAAGCGCCTTTCCGATCGGCCGCTCGCTTTCGCTCCGGCCTTCGTCCAGAAATGCACCGCCACGCAGGTAGAGTACCAGCGGCGGTACCTTGCCCGCAACGGCGCCTTCATAAAGACGCATGGGTACAGGCGGCTTCACCGACCTGTCAAAAGCGATATTTTCCCACTGCGCCGTCATTGAAAAATCCCGTGCGGCACCCCTATTGAAGAGGAGGTGCTTGCCGTCAATCTTGAACCTGATATTATTGTTCGAGAGAATTCCCACAAGTTCACGGAATTCGGCAACACTATTCCAAATTCAGAAACAATGCTGCAATGCAGCGAGGAAGCTCAGATGGATCAGCTTTCAGCGATGCGCGTTTTCGTCCGCGTGGTGGAGACTGGCAACTTCACCCGCGCCGCAGCGACGCTCAATATGCCGAAGACGACGGTCACCAATCTCGTTCAGAGCCTCGAAGGGCATTTGCGCACGACACTGCTCAACCGCACGACCCGCCGAGTGATGGTGACGACCGACGGCGCGCTCTATTACGAGCGGGCGACGCAAATCCTCTCCGAACTCGATGAGCTCGACGGCAGCATGTCGAATTCGCAGACGCAGCCGTCCGGACGGCTGCGGGTGGAAATGGCCGGCGCCTTCGCGGACCTGCTGGTCGTCCCGTCGCTTTGCGACTTCCACCAACGCTATCCGCAGATCAGGCTGGATATCGGCGTCGGCGACCGGCTGGTCGATTACATCGCCGAAAACGTCGATTGCGCGCTGCGGGCGGGGACGCCGACCGACCAGTCGCTGATCGCCCGCAAGGTCGGCGAGCTCGGCATGCAGGCCTACGCGGCCCCTCTCTACGTCCGCAACGTAGGAATACCGGAACATCCGAAGGACCTGGAAGGGGATCATTTCTCCGTCGGTTACCTGAACGCCCAATCAGGGCGCGTGAGGACGCTGGAATTCCGCCGCGGCGATGAGGAGCTGGAGATTACGCCGCGTTATATCGTCTCCGTCAATGATGCCCGATCCTATGTGAACGCGGCGGTCTCCGGCATGGGCATCGTGCAGTCGCCGCGCTTCATGGTGCGGGAAGCGGTGGAGAAAGGCGATCTCGTCGAGGTGCTTCCCGACTGGCATTGCGAATCCCTGCCCCTCTACATCGTCTATCCGCAGACCCGGCATTTGAGCAACAAGGTCCGCGTCTTCGTCGACTGGCTTGCCAAGCTCGTGCAGAATTTGAAGGTCGAGGACAATCGCGAGCAGATCCGCAAGGCGAGCTGACGTTAAGCCGCGGCCGAGAAATCATGCGTCCTACCCAGGAATTTATGCCTCGACTCGTTCCGGGGTGATAAAGCCTTCTTCGGGAATTTTGTAATTGGAATAGTCTGAGCATGACGCGTTGGGGACATGTCGCAATCGCCGTACTGGGCGGCATCGCAGCCGCTCTGCATGTCGGCAAGGTACCGCCCGCCATTCCCCTGCTGCGCTCCGAACTCGGCATGGATCTGGTGGCCGCCGGCTGGCTGATGGGGCTGGTGAGCGCGCTGGGCGCGGCCTGCGGCTTCGTCATCGGCCGCTTCACCGACTACCTGACCCATCGCCGCTCGATGATCCTCGGCCTGGCGCTTCTCATCGCCGGCAGTCTGATCGGGGCCGCGACGCTCTCCGAACTGCTGCTTTTCGCAAGCCGCGTCCTGGAAAGCGTCGGGCTCATCATGGTTTCCGTTGCCGCACCCGGCCTGATCGCCTCCTCGATCGATCCGCGCGACACAGGCCTCGCACTGGCGCTCTGGGGCGTGTGGATGCCGGTCGGCGTTGCGGTCATGATGATGTTTTCGCCTTTCCTCCTGCCGGGGTTCGGCTGGCAGGGCTCCTGGGTTTTCGCCGCCGTCCTGAGCCTCATCCCCATGCTCGCGCTGATGGCGATGAAACCGGCGCAGCCGCAGCCCGCGGGGCAGCCTCCGGCATCCCTGCCGGCCTCCGTCAAGCTCACCGCATCCCGCCCCGTTTCCTGGATCCTCTCGGGCATTTTCGTCGCCTACAGCGCGAGCTTCATGTCCGTCTTCGGCTTCCTGCCGACGCTGCTGATCGAAGAGATGGGGATCGGTCTGACGGCCGCCTCCATCATGACCGCGCTTGCGGTGCTGGCGAATGGCGTCGGAAACGTGTTCGGCGGCGTTTTCGCCCGCTGGGGCGCTCCGCGCTGGATTCTGATCGCCGGCCCCTGCGTGATGCTGGCGCTGACGGCCTTCGTCGTCTTCGGTCACGGCTTTCCGCTCTGGATGCGCTACGCCGCATCGGTGCTCTATGCCGTCTCCGGCGGCGTCCTGCCGGCGACCATCATGGGTTCGCTGCCGGTCTATGCGCCGCGACGCGACCTTGTCGGCACGTTCAGCGGCTTCGTCATGCAGGGTTCCAACATAGGCCAGGTCTTCGGGCCGATGCTGCTCGCCTCGATCGTGGCCGCCTTCGGCTGGCAGGGCGCTCCCTATTACATCGCCGGCGCGACCGGGCTTGGCTTCGTGCTGGCGCTCCTCCTGCGCCAGACGGAACGCCGGATCGCCGCGGCGCGTCCCAGGACGGCATGAGACAGGCTGGCTTGCGCTGCAAAATCCGTTAGTCTCCCCCTGGCCAAACAAGGGGAAGCAGATCATGAAACATCACGTCGCCGCTTCGTCGAAAACCTGCGCCTGGGGGTACTTCGATCCCGCCCGGGAGCCCGTACTGACCATCGAGAGCGGCGATACGGTGGTGATCGAGACCGTC
Organism: Xaviernesmea oryzae; assembly: GCF_900177415.1. Lineage (GTDB taxonomy): Bacteria > Pseudomonadota > Alphaproteobacteria > Rhizobiales > Rhizobiaceae > Neorhizobium > Neorhizobium oryzae_A. The sequence continues at coordinate 574,177 of NZ_FXAF01000011.1, forward strand.
TCGGGTCCGCCGGAGGTGCTGCCCGGGGAAGGCTTCTCCATCCTTCCCGAACATCTCGAAATCCACGAGAATTGCCGGCCGATCATGCAGGGCCATATCCTGACCGGCCCGGTTGCGGTGCGCGGCGCCAAGCCCGGCCAGGTGCTCGAGGTCAAGATCCTCGATATCGAGCTGCGCCAGGACTGGGGCTACAACGTCATCCGTCCGCTGGCCGGCACCCTGCCCTATGATTTCGAGGATACGCGGCTGTTGACCATCCCGCTCGACAAGGAGAGGAATGTCGGCCGCCTGCCCTGGGGACTCGATCTGCCGCTCGCGCCCTTCTTCGGCGTCATGGGTGTCGCGCCCCCGCCGAACTGGGGCCGCATCACCTCGATCATGCCGCGTGCCCATGCCGGCAATATCGACAACAAGGAACTCGTCGCCGGCACGACGCTTTATCTGCCGATCTTCAACGAAGGCGCGCTCTTCTCCTGCGGCGACGGTCACGGCGCCCAGGGCGACGGCGAGGTCTGCATCACCGCGATCGAGACGGCGTTGCGCGGCACGTTCCAGCTCACGGTGCGCGAGGATCTCGATTTCGTCTATCCCCGCGCCGAGACGCCCGCACACTACATCACCATGGGCATGGACCCGGACCTCGATCAATGCGCTGTCATGGCTCTGCGCGATATGATCGTGCTGCTCGGCGAAAAGGGCGGCCTGTCGCGGGAGGATGCCTATACGCTGTGCAGCCTGGCGGGCGACCTCAGGATCACCCAGACGGTCAACGGCTGCAAAGGCGTCCACATGATGATGCCGAAGAAGCTCGTCCACGCCGCATGAAAGCATCAGCCGTAGGGCGATCGACACTGACGGCGCGAACTTCCGTCAAAAGGTTGATAGCTGTTGTCCTCGACGCGGTAGGAGCGGTAACGGGCAAAGCACCATTCCTCATGCGCTCCGACGGGCGTATCGCTTTCGATCATTTGCGGATCGGTATAATCGGCGACGTCGTCGGCTGGCACCGTCTCGTCCGGAACCGGCTGCAATTCGTCATGCCGCATCGGTTCTTGCCGCGGATCGTCCGGTGAAACTGCGGCTATACCCGGCCGCGCACCGGGCGGCCGGCATTGGCGGCGCGCCCCGCTATAAGGCTGATAGCTGTTGTCCTCCACCCGATAGGAACGATAGCGGGCATAACACCACTCGGCATGGGCGGGACTCACCATGGGAGCAGGCTGCGGCGGATTGCGGAAACCGGCTGTCCTCGGGTCCATGTCCGCCGCGGGCTTCGGATTGACCGAACCCGTCACAATGTCGTCGATTGCCGCATTCCCTGCATTCGGCGCCGCGGCAGCACTCTGCTGAGCGGGAGCCTGCCCGGGCACCTGAACATCGGGCTTCTTGTCGGCGTCCGGGACGGAACCCGAAGGCGTCGACGGCGCAACCCGCTCGTAGCGCTGTTTGGACGTATCGACCGGCTTCGGCCTGGATGTCCAGAGGTCCGGCGTATCCATGTTGGCAAGGCGGTGCGGTTCCGGTTCGGCAATCACATTGGCGGTGATGATGACGCCGCTCAAGAAGACCAGCACCACCAGTACAAGGCTTGCCAAAAGCAGAAGGACAGGCTTCACGACACGCTCCGCATTTCGCAGTCAAATGCCGATGATGCCACCGCAGTTCCCGGCGAAGAGATGAAACCGTCCGGCTCGCGATCACGAATGGTTGCAGCCCGATATCCGTCTCGAGCGGCGTATGGTAGCGGAAGGAAAGATGGTGGGTGATGTAGGGCTCGAACCTACGACCCGCTGATTAAGAGTCAGCTGCTCTACCAACTGAGCTAATCACCCAAGAACCGTCTCGGCGAGGCGTGCTCGCCAGCGGTGTGAGGGGCGTATAAAGGGGATCGTCCGGCTTGTCCAGCGGCTCGGCGAAAATTATTTGCCTCTCCGGTCAAAAAATCCGCCAAGGCAAATTGCGCGGCCGCACGATTTGGGCGCCATCCGCCCGCGAGACGCAAAGGATCGTGGTTTCAACGGCTTAATGCGTCACAATACCGCAATCCTGGAGGGGCGGACTTAGAGATCGAGCGTGCCTTCCGCAAGCTTGACCGCCTGCCCGCCGATGCGGGCCCTCGCGATCTCCGCATCCTTCACGTCGATATGCAGGTAGATGAAGGACGACCGCCCGATCTCGACGCCCTGCTCCACGAGGACCGGATGATGGCCGTCCGGCAGCGCATCAAAATGCCGGATCGCGCCGGAAAGCGCCGCGACCGCGGCACCCGTTGCCGGGTCTTCGGAAATCCCCATGTCCGGAGAGAACATGCGCGCATGGAACTTCGCCTGATGATGCACGCCCCCGCGGCAATAGACGTAAGCCGAAGCCAGCGAGCCCTCCACGAACGGCGCCGCCTTCACCCACAGGCTGGGATCGAATTCCAGGTTCTGCACGGTTGCCAGGTTGTGCAGCGGAATCATCAGGAAAGGCACGCCGGCGCTCCAGATCGACGCCACGTGATTCTCGAAACCGATATGGCTCGCCTTGACGCTCAACGCATCGGCGATACCCTGCCGGTCGAGGGGAAGATCGATCCGCGCCGGCTTCCTCGGCAGGTCGAATTCGGCAAACCCTGCCTCGCCTTTGCGAAGCCGCACAGCGCAGCGCACCGGCCCGACATTCTCCTCCAGCACGCAGACCAGGTCCATATTCGCTTCACGGGCGCCGTAGTCGCGTTCCGCGAGCGCCACGGCCGTGCCGACCGTCGGATGGCCGGCAAAGGGCAGTTCCCTGCCCGGCGTGAAGATGCGCAGCCGCGCCGCATAGGCCGCGTTCGTGGAAGGCTGGATAAAAACCGTCTCGGAGAGGTTCATCTCTCTCGCGATTTCCTGCATGGCCTCATCGGCAAGGCTGTCACCGTCGAAGATCACCGCCAGCGGGTTGCCGGAAAGTTTTTTGTCGGTGAAGACATCATAGATGCAGTAGCGACGGGCCAACGGCACCTCCCCCTTAATTTCGATGGCGCCAAACTGCCCGAGCGGCCCGCCTGGCGCAACCCCGTTCATCGCGGTTTTTGTCCCTCGCCGAAATACCAGTCCAGAACGGGCAGCATGCCGACATTGTAGGGATAAGCGGCGTGATCGGCCGAGCGGATCGCCACCGCACCGGCGATCTCCTTGTCTTCCGCCACTAGCATATGCCGTTCGATCCGGGCGATCATCTCTTCCGCCGTCAGATCGAACCGGAAGAGACGAAAGAGCGTCACGGCCCGCCTGTAATGGGCGACGTAATAGCCCTCGCCAGCTGTTGCGTCGCGCAGGTCTATCCCCGTCTCCTCCAGCACTTCGCGCCGCATGTTGCGTTCGGGGTCGCAATGGCCGTCGACAACATCCTCGGGTTCGAAGGAACCGCAGGCGAAATAGACCATGCCCGCATTGGCCGTGTGTTCTCCCATCCGGATCGCCACCAAGGCCCCGTCGCGAGATTCGAGAACGGGATAGGCATAGATGTGCAACCCGCCCTGCCGCTCCGGCTGCTTGCGCCACCACAGGAAGGTGGAAAAGGGAATGACATGGCCCTCGCTGAAGATTCCGTCCCGACCGAGGCCGATCCGCCTCTGGAGGATCATCCGGCCGTCGAACAGGGCAGGATTGGCGGCAATCTCCTCCCTCCAGTTCGCGGCGATGGCCTCCCGTTCGGCCAGATGGAGCGGATGTTCGCCCGGCAGGATGCGCATCTTCACCCGGTCGACGTGAAAGACGGTCTTCTCCGTCGGCCAGCCGGAAAAATCCTCCGAAAGTTCGACGGTCATTTCAGCTCCAGCGACATGACGACGGGGCAGTGATCCGACGCCTTCGGCCGGTCCCAGCCGATCCGCGGAAACCGCTCGACCTCCTGCCCCGGCGGGAAGACGGTCCGGTACGGCTGCCCGCCCCGGACGATCTCCGGAACGCTGTCCGGATTGCGCTCGGCGAGCGCTGGGGAGAGCCAGATGTAATCGAGCTGGCAAAGATGCTGCTCCTCGGGCCCGCGGGCGTGGTAGAGCGTCCAGCGGTCCATCACGTCACGGCGCCCGATCGGGTTCACGACAAATCCGTCGTGCGAAAACACGTCCAGCGCGCTCGCCTCTTCCCGCCTCGGCTCGAAGCGATAGCCTTCGCGCCGGGTGCCGATCACCTGCACCTTTTCCTGATAGTCGTTCATGTCGCCGCAGATGGCGAAATTCTTGTCCGCCGTCCGGCCCTTGCCGAACCGGCGCTCGATGATGTGCCGCACCGCCTTCGCCTCCGCGATCCGGATCGCCATCGTGCCGGTCCGGCCATCGCCGCCCTCGCGGCCGTTGGTCATCGACTTGAAATGCACGACATAGAGCGAGAACGGCCTGCCGCCAATCTTCAGGTCGATCTCCAGGCAATCGCGCTTGAAGATCTTGTCATGCGGCTGGCTGGTCAGCGCCAGCTCCTCGTTGAACAGGCCGAGGTCCTGGTAGGTCAGCATGGCGTGGCTGCGCACGTCCAGCACCTCGATCCTCTCGCCGCTGCGGGTCTCCTCGCGCATCAGCACCGCCACGTCGATGCCGCGGGAATCATTGCCCTCGACGAGATATTTCTGCCGGTAACCGTTGCCGACCATGCGGTAGAGATAACCGTATTCGAAGGCCTCCAGCGCCGGCATGTTGTCGACCTCCTGCAGGCAGAGGATGTCGGCGTCGGCTTCCGCGATGGCAAGCGCCGAAAGCTGCCTGGTATCGTCGGTCTCTGCAATCAGGCGGGCCTGTTCGAGCTGCTGGTAGATCGCCTTGTCCTGAACGTCGTAAAGCCTCAGCACACGATCCTGCCGGAGTTGGTTGCGCCAGCCGGAGAAATCGAAACGCGTCATCAGGTTTTCGATGTTGAAGGTGGCAAGGCGCAGCGGCATTCGACGTTTCCCTATTTTGGTCGGCACCATAACCGGCACGCGGCAGCGTGGCTACAATCTCCAGGCGGAGCGGATGACGATCGAAAGCGCCTCTCCGACCTTGACCGGCCGGCGGCTGAAGGCGCGAAGCGCCTGCCCGTCCGGAAGCGAAAGCCGCAGCGCGTAACGCTCGCCCTCGAACAGAACGGAAAGAACGGTGACGGCCGCGCCTTCGGCCGCGATCTCCACGTCCTGCGGGCGCACGAGGATATCGGCGCGCGGTGCATCTCCCTCCGCAGTCAGCAGCCTCTGTACCGCCGGCCAGTCGAGATGCCTCCTGTCACCCTCCGGTGACGGAAGCGAGAGGATTGCTCCCTGCCCGACTAGCCCGCCGACGAGGCGACCTTCCGGACGCGCATAGATCTCCTCCGGCGTCGCGACCTGCAGCAGCCGGCCTTCCGACATCACGGCAACGTCGGTCGCGAGCGCCATTGCCTCCGCCTGGTCGTGCGTGACGTAGATCATCGTCGCGCCCGAGCGGGCATGGAACTCGCGAAAGGTCTCCTCCATCTCCTGGCGCAGATGCCGGTCGAGATTGGCGAGCGGTTCGTCGAGCAGCACGACGTCCGGCTCGGTGACGAGGCAGCGGGCGAGCGCCACGCGCTGGCGCTGCCCGCCGGAAAGATCGGCGGGTCGCCGGTCGGCGAAACTTTCGAGCCTCACGGCAGAAAGAGCCCCCTTCACCTTCCGCTGCCGCTTCTCGCCGGAAATGCCGCGCACCTTGAGCGGATAGCCGACATTCTCGGCAACGCTCATATGCGGCCAGAGCGCGTAGGACTGGAAGACCATCGCCATGTTGCGGTGTTCCGGCGGCACCATGTCGCTCGCGTCGGCAAGCAGCCGTTCGCCGAGCAGGATCGAACCGTCCGTCGGCTGCTCGAAACCGGCGATCATCCTGAGCACCGTCGTCTTGCCGCAGCCGGAAGGTCCGAGCAGAGCCAGGAAGCCGCCTTCCCGTACCGTCAGCGACACATCGTTGACCGCCGGCCTGCCGCCGAGATCGAACGTCTTGGATAAGCGGTTGAGGATCAGCTTCGCCACGGCACCACACCTTTCGGCAGTCGTTTCGCCATCAGCTCCAGCGCCAGCATCATCACCACGACCATGATGACGACGAGCACGGAAAGGGCCGCGGCGAGGTTGAAACTGCCACTGTCGTCGAGATTGTAGATCGCCACCCCGAGCGTCTGGGTGCCGGCCGACCAGAGGAGCGCCGAAACGGTGAGCTCGTTGCAGGCGATCAGGAAGACGAGGATCACCGAGGCGCCCGCGGCCGGCGCCACCAGCGGCACGAGAATATCCGCAAGCCGCCGGCCGAACCCTGCGCCGGAAAGCCTGGCCGCCTCTTCGAGCGACGGATCGAGTTGCCGGAAGGCGCTGACCACCGGCTTCAGGCTGACGGCGAAGAAACTGGAAAAATAGGCGATCAGGATGATCCAGATCGTCCCGTAGATCGAGATGCCGACGATGGGGATGGGTGCCGCGAAGAGCAGGATGAAGGCCACCGCCAGCACGATGCCGGGGAGCGCGTAAGGGATCTCGGCAAGCGCCGAGAGAACCGGCGCAAACCGGCTCCTGCCGCGCACCAGGAAATAGCCGGTCAGCACGGTCACCACCAGGAGACCGAAGGCGGTGGCGAGCGACAGCGTGATGGAATTGGTGAAGGCTGTCCGCGTCACCGCCTGCCGGAAAAGGATTTCCTCGTAAGCCTTGATCGTCACGGTCGCCGGACTGAGCGGCACGCCGTAGGCCGGCGCCAGCGAGCTTGCGACAAGGGCGGTAAGCGGCATGACGAGGATCACGAAGATCGTCAGCCAGAGCGCCATCTCTACCGGATACCGCAACCCGCCCAGCCGGAACACCGCCACCTGCCCCGAGAGCCCGATGACGCGATAGTCGCGGCCGCGCAGGACGCGCTCCTCCACGCTGAGCCCCACGACCGAGAGAATGGCGATCATCCCCGAGAGAAGCGAGACATCCGCAAAGGTGCCGGGACCGAAGGCGGCGAATTTCGAATAGATCAGCGTCGGCAGCGTGTAGATCGATGCGGGAATGCCCAATATCGCCGGAATGCCGAAATTGCCGACGCAGGAGACGAAGGCGATCGCCGCACCCGCGGCAAGGCCTGGCAGAGAGAGCGGCAGGACGACATCCTTCAATACCTGCCACGACGAGGCGCCGGAAAGCCGTGCCGCCTCCACCGCGTCGCGCGGCAGCGCCAAGAGCCCGGCCCTGAGCGAGAGGTAGACGAGTGCCGCGTTCTGCACGCCGTAGAGCAGCGCTATGCCGCCGACGGAATAAAGGGGCTGGGGCGATCCCAACGGCGGTGCAAGTCCTAATGCCTTTAAGAGCGCGCTCGACGGACCGGTCATGCCGATCCAGGCAAGCGCCGTCACCTGCGGCGGGATCATCGTCGGCAGCATGAACAGGAAGCCCAGCACCGCCTTGCCGCGGATGTCGAACAGCGTCAGCAGCAGCGCGAAGCCGCCGCCGAGCAGGACCGCAGCGATCATGCCGAAGAAGGACGTGGTCAGCGTGTCGTAAACCGCCTGCCAGAGCGCCGGATCGGAGAGGAGCTGGCGCGCGCCGCCCTGCATGGCCGACGCGATGCCGGTCGCCGCAAGCCGCCCCAGAGGCAGCACGCTCAGACAAAAGATCGCCGTTACGACAAAGGGAAACAGCCAGCGTGGCTGGCTGTTTCCCCGATTCCCGGATTGTGCCATGAGGCGCTTATATCAGCCTTTGATGCCGAAGATATCCGCGAAGGTCTTGACGTCCTTTTCGGAACTCTTGAGCGCTTCCGAAGCATTGATCGGCAGGACCTTGATCTGGTCGCGAGCCGGATAGCCGGCCGGCAGGTCGATGCCCTTGCGGGCCGGGATGTAGCCGAGTTTTGCCGCGACTTTCTGGCCGTTCTCGGACAGCAGATAGTCGATGAACTTCCTGGCGTTGTCCGCATGCTTGGTGGAGGCGAGGATCGCGGCCGGCTCGGTGACGGCGGAGACGCCTTCCGTCGGGAAGACGAACTCGACGGGCGCACCCTTGGCCTTTTCGCGGAGCGGCATGTAGTCGACGACCACGCCGTAGGCCTTTTCGCCCGAGGCGACGGCTTTCAGCACGGCGCCGTTGCCGCCGGAAGCGACCGCACCATTGGCCTTCAGGTTCTTGTAGTAATCCCAGCCGAGGCTTGAAACGCCTGCGAGCGTCTGGGCATGGATGAGCGCCGCGCCCGAAGCGAGCGGGCTCGGCATGGTGATGAGACCCTTGGCTTCCGGCTTGGCGAGGTCCGCCCAGCTCGTCGGCTTCATCGCCGCCTGGGTGTTGTACATGATGCCGGTGGTGATCAGCTTGGTGGAGTAGTAATAGCCGTCGGCGTCATAGAGCGCGGCGTCGAAACTGGCGGCTTCCGGCGACTTGTAGGCCAGGAGCTGACCGGCCTGCTTCATCCGCTCCAGCGTCACCGTATCGGCGATCAGAAGAACGTCGGCGACCGGATTGCCCGCCTGGATCTCCGCGTTCAGCTTGGCCATGATCTGCGGCGTCCCGTCACGAACCCACTGCACGTCGAGGCCGGGATTGAGGGCCTTGAAGCCGTCCACCGTGGCCTGCGCATCCTCGTTCGGCTGGCTTGTATAGAGGACGAGGTCGGCGGCTTCGGCGGCGCCGGCGATCATGCCGAAGGCCACGAGGGCCGTGAAAGCGGAGAGAAGGTTCTTCATGGGATGTCCTTTCGAGAACGTATGGTCCGCTTAAACACAGTCACCTAACAGGTATATGACAGCGCAAGCCTCTCCACAGGCGCTCTTCCGAAGAGACGAAAAACCCTGTCTCCGGCTGGAGACAGGGCTTCGAAACCAGCTCCCTGACGGTCAGGCCGCAGCCGGAACGGCATTGGCGATCAGCCGGCCGAGCCGCTTGATGCCTTCCTCGATCATCGCCTCGTCGGCGCAGGAGAAGCTCATCCGCAGCGTATTGGCGTTGCTGCCATCCGCATAGAATGCCTTGCCCGGCACGAAGGCGACCTTCTCGGTGGCGATCGACTTGGCGAGCAGCTCGGCGCCGTCGATGCCTTCCGGCAGCGTCACCCAGACGAACATGCCGCCCTCCGGCCGTGTCCAGGCCGTGTTCTTCGGCATGTACTTGTCCATGGCCGCGAGCATTGCATTGCGACGTTTGCTGTAGACGGCCCGGATCTTTTCGACCTGCGCGTCGAAGCCGCGCGATGCGACATGTTCGATGGCGATCTGGTTGATCGTCGAGGAATGCAGGTCGGCCGCCTGCTTCATCAGCACGAGCTTGCGGATGACCGGCATGGCCGCGACCACGAAACCGACGCGCAGACCCGGCGCCAGCGTCTTCGAGAAGCTGCCGCTGTAGATCGTGCGGGTGTTTTCGATGCCGCCCTTGCGGGCGATGTCGAGCGCCAGGATCGGCGGGACCGCCTCGCCGTCGTAGCGCAGGTGCTGATAGGCCGCGTCTTCGAGGATCGCGATATCGAGTTCGTCGGCAAGGTCGAGCAGCTTTTCACGGCCGGCCCGATCGACCGTCTCGCCGGTCGGATTGGCGAAATCGGCCGAAAGATAGGCGAATTTCACGGCGCCGCCGGCCTTTGCCGCCGTCTCGCGATAGGCATCCGGCGTGCGGTTGCCGAAGGAGAGCTGGTCGTAATTCGGCTCATAGGCGTTGAAGGCCTGCAGCGCGCCGAGATAGGTCGGCCAGGTGACGAGCGCAGTATCCTTCGGCGACAGGAAGAGCTTGCCGAGATAATCGAGCGCCTGCTGCGAACCGGAGGTGATGAAGACGTTCTCGACCTCGCACGGGATGCCGATCTTGACGATCTCGCCGCGGATCCATTCGCGCAGCGGCTTGTAGCCCTCGCTCACCGAATATTGCAGCGCCGAATTCACCTGCGCGCCGGAAAAAATGTCCGAATAGGCCTCCTTGAAGGCCTGGTCCGGAAAGAGCGCCGGATCGGGAATGCCGCCGGCGAACGAAATGATGTCCGGCCGCTCGAGCAGCTTCAGGAGTTCGCGGATTTCGGAGGCGCGCATCCGGCCGGAGCGCGTCGCGAAGATATGTTCCCAATCAAGCACGGGATGTTTCCTCTTATTTCAATTTTCTATGTCCGATCTTTACAGAATGATCGACAGGTCAGCAATACTGACCTATTGGTCTGCGGCATATTTTTCGATCACGTTTTGTGTTCGAAGGGATTGAGAACCGGCACCGCCAATCGCTCAAAATCCCGGACATTGCGTGTGACAACCGTCATCCGATGAACGATGGCGGTGGCGGCAATCAGACAATCCTCAATCATGTGATCCGAACGACCGTGCATGAGACGCGCCCATTCTCTCAAAATATCGGCGTTTGCATCAAGACATGTGACCGACGCCATGATCGTCTCCAGCCAATGCTCTATCTCTGCGGCCTTTTGAGGATCATTCTTTCGTGTCATTTCAGTGCCGGCCTGAATTTCTCCCGCGGAAATGGCGGCAAAATGCAGGGATGAACTCGGCACGGAAGCAAGCCAGGACAGGACGGCGCCATGAGGTTCGCGCCGCCGGAATTCGGATAGAATGTTGGTGTCCAAGATGAACATGGAGATCAGTCGTCGAAGTTCGGAGCGGGCCGACGTTTCCAATGGCCGCGCTCCGGCAACTCAAGATCAAAGCGCGGCCCCGGTCCGAGAAGCAATTCCTTCAAATCCGGTTTGGCTCTCTTTTTGAGACTCTCCCACTCATCGAGGGAAACGAGAACCGCCTTTGGCTCGCCCCGCTTCGACACCAGTTGAGGCCCCTCTTCCAGTGAGGCATCAAGCATTTCGCTGAAGCGAGCCTTCGCATCCTGAACCGGCCATTGACGCATCTGGACCTCCATCTGACTAGCCAGCAATCTAGTCAGTTCTCAGTCGGAAAGCAAACGAATGAAGGCCGGAGCATACGCCCCGGCCTCCCGGAATTGCGCTATGTCGAAAACCTTAGTTGACGGTCTTGTCGACGAGCTTGTTCTTGCCGATCCAGGGCATCATGGCGCGCAGCTTGGAGCCGACTTCCTCGATCTGGTGGGCGTCGTTGCTGCGGCGGATGCCCTTGAAGCGGGCCATGCCGGAGCGGTATTCCTGCATCCACTCGGAAGTGAAGCGGCCGGTCTGGATGTCCTTCAGCACGCGCTTCATCTCGGCCTTGGTCTCTTCCGTGATGATGCGCGGACCGGTGACGTACTCGCCCCACTCGGCCGTGTTGGAGATCGAGTAGTTCATGTTGGCGATGCCGCCTTCATAGATCAGGTCGACGATCAGCTTCACTTCGTGCAGGCATTCGAAATAGGCCATTTCCGGTGCGTAGCCGGCTTCCACCAGCGTTTCGAAACCGGCTCGGATGAGCTCGACGAGACCGCCGCAGAGAACGACCTGTTCGCCGAAGAGGTCGGTTTCGCACTCTTCCTTGAAGTTGGTCTCGATGATGCCCGAACGGCCGCCGCCGACGCCGCAGGCATAGGAGAGCGCCAGTTCGAGCGCGTTGCCGGATGCATTCTGGTGGACGGCGACGAGGCAGGGAACGCCGCCGCCCTTCTGGTATTCGCCGCGCACCGTGTGGCCGGGGCCCTTCGGGGCGATCATCACCACGTCGACGGACGCCTTCGGCTCGATCAGGCCGAAATGGACGTTGAGGCCGTGCGCGAAGGCGATCGCTGCACCGTCACGGATGTTCGGAGCGATTTCGGCCTTGTAGATGTCGGCTTGCAGCTCGTCCGGGGTCGCCATCATCATCAGGTCGGCCCACTTGGCGGCTTCGGCGACGGTCAGCACCTTGAAGCCGTCTGCTTCCGCCTTCTTGGCGGTCGCGGACCCGGCCTTCAGCGCGATCGCGACATTCTTGGCGCCGGAATCCTTCAGGTTCAGCGCATGCGCGCGGCCCTGCGAGCCGTAGCCGATGATGGCGACGTTCTTCGCCTTGATGAGGTTGATGTCGGCATCCCGATCATAATAAACGCGCATCGTTTTTCCTTCCCTATGCGTGTGTCGGTTGGTGTTTTTCACCGTCCAGCGAAAGCGCTGAGCGCATCCGCCGATTGCTTCTGCGTGCCATGCAGCGTCAGGAAGGCATCCACGGCCTTCTGCGCCTGGCGCGCATTGTCCTTGAGGCCGGGCTCCCCGAGCAGCATGCGCACATGCAGGTCGGAGACGATCAGGCCGTAAAGCGTGTGATAGGCGGCATCCGCATTGTCGAAACGCAGGAGCCCTGCCCGCTTGCCCTGCTCGATCAGTGCGATTGCGCGGCGGTCGATCTGGCGGCGCCCGTGCTCCAGCAGCAGCTTGCCGAGCTTCGAGCCGTCGCGGCTCGATTGGCCCACCGCCAGCCGGTTGAGCGCCAGCGATACGTCGCCCGCCAGAACCTCGAGGAGGTCGCGGGCGAAAAGTTCGAGATGGTCGCGCAGCAGATCCGCCGTCAGCCGCTCGCCGGGGCGCTCATGGGTGCGCACCTTGCTCGCCTGATAGGCGATCATGGCGGACAAAAGGCCGTCGCGGTCGCCGAACCACTTGTAGAGGCTCTCCTTGGAGCAGTTGGCGGCGCGCGCCAGGCCCGACGTCGTCAGCGCCTTTTCCCCGCCCTGCACGAGCAGCCGAAGCGCCTGTTCCAGAACGGCGTTCTGGCGGGGCGAAAATTCGGGCATCTCGGCGGAATCGGGTCTCACTGCAAACATCCTCTTTGCGTACCGTACGGTACGGTTCTGCCCGTATAAAGCATTCGGCGCCGCCGTCAAGCCTGTTTTGACGCGCCGCTTTATCTTCAGCGAATGTGAATAGGTTTACGGGAAGAGCGAGCGTTATTCCGCAGCGACGCTGTCGCGGATCGCTTCCGTGTCCCGCGCAGGCGACAGACCATAGAGGCGGCTGTATTCCCGGCTGAACTGCGAGGGGCTCTGATAGCCGACGCGGTGGCCGGCATTGCCGGCATCGAGCCTTTCCACCAGCATCAGGCGGCGGGCTTCGTGAAGCCTGAGGCGCTTCTGGTACTGAACCGGTGTCATGGCGGTGATCGTCTTGAAGTGATGATGGAAGGACGACGCGCTCATGCCGACCTGTTCCGCAAGATCCTCGATACGCAGCGGCCGCGCGAAATTTTCCCGAAGCCACGCGATGGCGCGGGCGATCCTGTTGCCCTGGTTGTCGGCGACGGCGATGTTGATCAGCTGACCTCCCGCCGGCCCGGTGAGGATGCGGTAGAGGATTTCCTGCTCGATCAGCGGCGCCATCGCCGCGATGTCTCTCGGATTATCGAGCAAACGCAGCAACCGCACCGCCGCGTCGAGAAGCTCTGGCGTCGCATGGTTGACGACGATCCCGCGCTGGCCTCCGGCAGGCGCGGGCGGCCGTTCCATATCGGCAAGACTGAGCAGATTGAGCAGCCTTTCGCTATTGACGGCGAGCGTCAGGCAGAAATGCGGCGTCTCCGGGCTCGCCTCCACGACGCGCCAGACGACGGGAAGGTCAAGCGATGTCAGGAGGTAGTGGCCCGGTCCGTAATTGATCATATCCGTTCCCAGCTCCACGCTTTTCGCACCCTGGATGACCATGGCCAGGCAGGGACGGTAGCTGCCATGGCAAGGCACGCTCGGCGTGGAGCGGCGGCTGATCGCGAGGCCTTCGATAGCCGTCTGGTACTCGCCGTCGCCGGACGTGAAGCGGGCTGCGATCGACGCTATTTCCTGATAGGGTGTGAACGGCAAGGTCATGGGAAACCTCTTCTTTCCAGGTGGCACGGCTTGATGCTGCTGCTATCTAAAATGCCTTTGCCCCTCCGCAAATAGCCGTCCCGCTCACTTTTGCAGGATCGTGCAAGAAGATAGCAGGATCGATCTAACGCTCTTGCCCGTCGCGGAGGCATAGTCCGCCTCGTCCAATTCCCTCCCGAACCAACAGATGAATGGAGCTCTCCATGGCTATTGCAAGAGGCTATGCAGCAACCGACGCGTCGAAACCTCTGACGCCCTTTACCTTCGAGCGCCGCGAACCGAATGCCGACGACGTGGTCATCGACATCAAGTTCGCCGGCATCTGCCATTCGGACATCCATACCGTCCGCAACGAATGGAAAAATGCGGTCTATCCGATCGTTCCTGGTCACGAGATCGCCGGCATCGTTTCCACCGTCGGTTCGGCCGTGACGAAGTTCAAGGTCGGCGACCGCGTCGGCGTCGGCTGCTTCGTGAACAGCTGCGTCGGCTGCGCCACCCGAGACCTCGACAACGAGCATTACATGCCGGGCCTCGTCCAGACCTACAACGACTTCGAAGTCGACGGCAAGACGCGGACCCAGGGCGGTTACTCCGACCATATCGTCGTCAAGGAGGGCTACGTCATGTCCATCCCGGACAACCTGCCGCTCGATGCCGCAGCACCCCTGCTCTGCGCCGGCATTACGCTTTATTCGCCACTGCGCCACTGGAATGCCGGTCCCGGCAAGAAGGTCGCGATCGTCGGCATGGGCGGCCTCGGCCACATGGGCGTCAAGCTCGGCGCAGCCATGGGCGCGGATATCACGGTCCTTTCCCAGAGCCTGTCGAAAAAGGAGGACGGACTGAAACTCGGCGCCAAGGAGTATTACGCCACCAGCGACGCAGATACCTTCAAGAAACTCGCCGGCACGTTCGACCTGATCATCTGCACGGTCTCCGCGGAGATCGATTGGAATGCCTATCTGGGCTTGCTGAAGGTCGATGGAACGATGGTTGTCGTCGGCATTCCGGAAAACGCTATCCCCGTTCACGGCTTCTCGCTTATTCCAGGCCGCAAGAGCCTGTCCGGGTCGATGATCGGCTCGATCAAGGAAACCCAGGAAATGCTGGATTTCTGCGGCAAGCACGACATCGTGTCCGAAATCGAGAAGATCGCCATCCAGGACGTCAACGAAGCCTATGAGCGCGTCCTGAAGAGCGACGTCCGCTACCGCTTCGTCATCGACATGGCCTCGCTTGCGGCCTGACGGCCGGCGGGTCTCGCACGGCAGCGTCTCCCGACGGCTGCCGTGCGATGCAGTCATGCCCTGCGGAGACCCGGCACAGAGGCCTTGACACGGAGCAGCGCCAGAACCGTCACGCTGGCCATGCTGAACGTGTAGGCGATCAGCGGCCACCCCGTGTCGCCGTCGAGCATGACCACGAATGCCGTTCCGGCGACGCCAACGATAATGCTCTGTAGGCAGAAATGCAGGGCGACCGCCGAACCGGCGGCATCGTGGAAATCCCGCAGCGCGCCATTGGCGGTGACCGAGGTCGTGACGACGATCCCGGCTGCGCAAACCCACATCGGCGGGATGAACGACCAGAACGAAGGCCCAAGGCAAATCTGCCCGAGGAACAGCAGGACCGCACCGCAGATCAGCAGCACCATGCCTCTCAATGCGCTGCCGCCGATCCCCCACCGTTTGACGAGTTGCTTTGCGAAACGCGTCGTCACGATCATCGCCGCTGCGACGGTTGCGAAGGCCAGGCTGAATTCCAGCCCTGAAAAGCCGGCATTTTCCATCAGAACCCGCGGCGCCGTCGAGAAGAACACGAAGAACGAGCCCATGGCCGTTCCGAAGCCGAGAGTATAAGCCCGGAAGGCCGGGTTCTTCAGGATCGGCCCGAATGCGGTGCCGTGAGCGCCGGGCCGGAGCACGCGTGTCTCGTGCCAGCACGACAGGACGATCGGGAGCATGGCCAGGGCAGGTATGCCGAGAGCAAGAAACACGCCCCGCCACCCGAATTCCTGGGCGATCACCGCGCCGGCGATGGGACCGAGCGCCGGCACGAAGGCGAGCATCGCATTCATGAGGCTATAGATGACGACGCTCTCCGGCTTTTCCGCATAGACGTCGCGGATCGTGGCGAACAACGCGACCAGCATAGCCGATGCACCGATCGCCTGCAGCAGCCGCAGCGCCAGAAACGGAACTCCGGATGAGGTCGCCGCAAGAGCAAGGGACGCGATTGCAAAGATGAGGGCGCCGGCAAGCAGAACCGGGCGACGGCCGAGGCGATCGGACAGAGGTCCGAACAGAAGCTGGCCGACGCCGAGCACGATCATATAAAGGGTCAACGTCAACTGGATCACCGTCGGCGTTGTCCCGAGGATGCCGGGCATCGCCGGAACGACCGGCAGGTAGATATCCATGCCGAGCGAGGCAAGCAGGTTGAAAGGCGCCAGAAGCATGAGTGCAGCAGGCAGATTATAGGTCCACGCATGTGGGTTTCGGGTAGGCATGACGAAGCATCCGTTCAAATGAAGATGACATTTGACGGCTTGTCTGCGCGAAGATGAGACTGGGACCGGACAGACAGCCGCAACAACAAAGGGCGTCGCTGCGGCTTAACGGTCTGACTGTTTGGGTCCCATGGTTCCGAACTTTCCGAAAAATGGCGAGGCCAGCTTGCGCCCGCTGTAACAGGTCGGCGAGAGAAGCACAACGCCGGGCGATGGTCCTGGTGGGCATTCCCGAACATGCCGTACCCGTGCATGCCTTTTCCGTCATCGCCGGCCGCAAGAGCCTGTCGGGTTCGATGATCGGCTCGATAGGCCGTCCCGGCTGAAATGTGGAGGAGCCGCTTGCAGGAACCCGTTGCAAGCGGCTCTCTTCTTTCGGGAACCTGTCGAATTCGATTGCCGCAAAAGTCCGGTTTTGCGATCCTGCCAACAGTCACTTTCATCGTCATCGAGGAGAAGCGAGATCGGCTATGAAAACGGTAACTGCCGGCGTTCTGGAAGTCGCATACTTTGAAACAGGGCACGGGAATGGATTGCCGACCATTCTGCTTCATGGATTTCCCTATGATGCCCATGCGTATGACGACGTTGCCGAACGCCTGGCATCCCTGGGCCATAGATGCATTGTCCCCTTTCTCAGAGGCTTTGGACCGACACGCTTCCTTTCGGCCGAAACTCCCCGCTCCGGTGAGCAAGCGGCTCTAGGCGCGGATCTACTCGCACTGATGGATGCACTTTCGATCGGAAACGCCGTTCTTGGAGGATATGACTGGGGCGGCCGCGCCGCCTGCATCGTCGCCGCTCTCTGGCCGGAGCGCGTACGCGGCCTGGTCAGTTGCGGCACCGGTTACAATATCCAGAATATCGCGCGGGCGGGAAACCCGGTCTCGCCGGAGGAAGAGGCTCGATATTGATACCAATATTATTTCCACTCGGAGCGCGGCAGAAAGGCATTACGGCAAAATCGCCTCGATCTCTGCCATTTCATTTGGAAACTGTGGTCTCCGACATGGGCCTTTGAGAGCGAAACCTTTGATCGCACCGCCGCGGCTTTCGATAATCCCGACTTTGTCGAGATCGTCATTCATTCCTATCGCCATCGCTTTGGGGGCATTCCCGGGGACCCCGCCTTACAGGCGATAGAGGCCGGTCTGGCAAAGCAGCCGCGTATTGCAATACCGGCTATCATCATGCAGGGCGCCGATGACGGGGTCGATCCGCCCACTCCCGTCGATCACGATGCGGAGCATTTCACTGCTTCATATGAGCGGCGGATCGTTGCCGGTGTGGGCCATAACCTGCCGCAGGAAGCTCCTGGCGAATTTGCAACCGCGCTCCATTCTCTCGCGAAGAGTTTCTGAGCAATCCTCCGGACCGCCGCTTCACATCACGAGAGCTCGCCCTCGTCGAACTTTTGACGCGCGGCCTTCACGGCCGGATGTTTGTCGCCGGCCCATTGCAGAACCTTGGAAAGCGGCTCGAAAAGCGAATGGCCGAGCGCCGTCATCCGGTATTCGACGCTCGGCGGCTTGGTCGGAAAGACTTGCCTGTCGATATAGCCGTCGCGCTGCAGGTCGCGCAGCGTCTGCGTCAGCATCCGCTGGGAAATGTCCGGTACCAGCCGGCGCAGCTCGCCGAAGCGATAGGGCTGGCGCGCCAGAGCCTCCAGAAGCAGGGTCGACCATTTGCCGGCGATCCGGTCGATCACGTCGCGAACCGGGCAATTTCCCGCGTCCCAACCGCTCGTGCCGCATTCCTTTCCATTGAGGTGAGGCTTCTCTGCCGCATGCAGGTCCATGGGTGGTTCCCTCGAAGTAACGATCTCCCTAAAAACTGCCCCCTTTACAGGGTGAAGTCAATTCCTATTCTAGCGCTAGTCTCTTTTTGAGACCAATATTCAGCACCGCGCCGATAGTGCCGGCCCATTGGTAGAAAGGAAATGCTCATGACCAAACTTCTCGTCACCGGCGCCGCGGGGCAACTCGGCCGCGCGGTTCTGCATCACCTTCTGGAGACGTCGAAGGTCGCGCCGGGGAACATCGTTGCGGTCAGCCGCAATCCTGAAAAGCTTTCGGAATTCGCGGACAAGGGCATCGAGACACGCGCTGCCCATTTCGATGACGAGGCCGGCCTGGTGAAGGCGTTCACCGGCGTCGATCGCGTGCTGATCGTCTCGACGGACGAGCTGGCAACTCCCGGCAAGCGCCTCACGCAGCATAGGACGGCTGTTTCCGCGGCGGCCAAAGCCGGTGTCGGGCACATCGTCTACACATCCATGCCGAACCCGGACAGATCGCTGGTCAGCTTCGCTCCGGACCATCTCGGCACCGAGGAAGCAATCAAGGCGAGCGGCATTTCCTATACGATCCTGCGCAACTCCTGGTACGACGACAATTACCTGATGTCGATGCCGCACAATCTGCAGGCCGGCACCTGGTATACGGCCACGGGGAGCGGCAAGGTTGCCAATATCACGCGCGACGACTGCGCCCGCGCGGCTGCGGCGGCCCTCGCCGATCCGCCGGCCGGCAGCCGGATACTCACCCTGACGGGTCCGGAATCGCTCGCCGCGGAGGAAATCGCCGCACGCGCCTCCAAGGCTACCGGCAAGCCGCTCGACGTGGTGCATGTCACCGACGAGCAGCTCACCCACGGCCTGACCGGCGCGGGCCTGCCGGATTTCGTGGTCAAAATGCTGGTTTCGGCCGATGCCAACATCCGCGCCGGCAACTTCGACCTGGTGACGGACGACTTCGAACAATTGACAGGCGCAAAACCGCAGGACTTGGCCGCTTACTTCGAGGCACAGAAAGCGGCATTGACCGCCTGACGCATGGTGACCAGGATTGCAAATCTAAATAATCCGATGTAATTAGATCAATAATCTAATTTTGATCCATATCGGAGAAAATGATGCGCAAGATCGGCCTGATCGGTGGGATGAGTTTCGAAAGCACTTCCGTCTACTACCGCCTGATCAACGAAATGGTGCGGGATCGCCTTGGCGGTCTCGCCTCCGCCGATCTTCTCCTCCACTCCGTCAACTTCGCCGAAGTGGTCGAGATGCAGAAGGCCGGCCGGTGGGACAAGGCGGCCAGGCATCTCGCCAGAAGCGCTGTGAGCCTCGAGGCCGCCGGCGCCGAATGCGTGCTGATCTGCACCAACACCATGCACCTCGTCGCCTCCGAGGTCCAGGCCGCCGTCGACATTCCCCTCGTCCACATCATCGACGAGACGGCCAAGGCACTGAAATCCCGGGGACTGAAGCGCCCGCTCCTGCTCGCCACCCGCTATACGATGGAGCACGGCTTTTATACCGAGCGGATGAAGACGCTCGGCATCGACGTCATGGTGCCGGATGCCGACGACCGCACCGACATCCACAACATCATCTTTGGCGAACTCTGCGCCGGCACGGTGCTCGATGCGTCGCGCCTGCGGGCGATCGCCATGATCGAGAGGGCAAAGGCCGAAGGTGCCGACAGCATCATTCTCGGCTGCACGGAAATCTGCCTTCTGCTCGACCCGGAAAACCTGCCGCTTCCCTGCGCCGATTCCACGGCGATTCACGCCCGGGCGGCCGTGGATTTCGCGCTGGGCGAAAACACGATCGATCAGGTCGCTGCTTAATTTATTTGACGCAGTCCAATAAATATTGGACAGAGTCTCCTAGACAGGAGATTCTGCCCATGACCGCGCCCGAAACCATCGAGACCATTCGCGCCTTCAACCGCTTCTACACGAACAAGATCGGCGTGCTCGCCAGGGATTATCTGGCGACACCCTACACCCTCACCGAGGGGCGCATTCTCTATGAGATGGGCGCCCGCGAGCGCGTCTCCGCAACGGAACTCAACCGCGATCTCGGGCTGGACCCTGCCTATCTGAGCCGCATCCTGAAGAAGTTCCGCGAGGCGGGCTTCATCGAGAGCGAACCCGATCCCTCCGATAAACGCAGCCAGATCCTCAATATCACCGACAAGGGACGGGAGATCTATGAGACGCTCGGCGAACGCTCCCGGCAGCAGATCGCCGACGACCTCCGGAACGTCGACGAAACCGGGCAGGCAAGGCTGATCGACGCAATGCAGGCGATCCGGGCGACCCTCGATCCCTCCACGGCAACCCCGCCCGCGCCCGTCATCATGCGGCCCTACCGCATCGGCGACATGGGCTGGCTCATCGAGGCGCAGGCCACGGCCTATGCCAGGGAATACGGCCTGAACGAAAAATTCGAGGCGCTGGTCGCGGAAATCGCCGGCAAGTTCATTGCCAATTTCAATCCCGAACGCGAGCGCTGCTGGATCGCCGAACGCGACGGACGAAGAGTTGGCTCCGTGCTTGTGGCGGATGGCGGCGGCGATACGGCGAAACTGCGCCTTCTCTATCTCGACCCGTCCGTCCGCGGCCTCGGGCTCGGCCGGGCGCTGGTCGAACAATGCATCAAGTTCTCCACCCTGGCCGGCTACAGGAAGCTGTCGCTCTGGACCAACGACATCCTGACGGCGGCGATCCATATCTACGAAAAGACGGGTTTCAAGCTTGTCTCCGAGGAGAGACATGCGATGTTCGGTCCGGAATGCAACGGCCAGACCTGGGAGCTTGACCTCGCCGAGGCGAAACTTTCAGCCGCTTAGATCGTCTGCCCGCAGGCGCGGCGGAAGCGGCGTACGGTTTCCGCCATGCCGTATTCCAGCGCATCCGCCGTCAGTCCATGGCCGATGGAAACCTCGGCAAGCTTCGGGATGCGTTTGACGAGCGCCGGCAGGTTGGCCACCGTCAGGTCGTGGCCCGCATTGACGGCGAGCCCTTCCGCCAAGGCGGCGTCCGCCGTCTGGCCGAGCTTTTGAAGGATATCCGCGCCGCGCTCCGGATTGTCGTAGCAGCCGCCGTAGGGTCCCGTATAAAGCTCGATCCGGTCCGCCCCGGTCGCTCGCGCCAGCTTCACCGCCTCGACATCGCCGTCGCCGTCGGCAAACAGCGACACGCGCATGCCTTTCTTTTTCAGCCGCGCGACGATCGGCTTTAAAAGCTCCCCCTGCGCTCGGAAATCGAAGCCATGGTCGGAGGTCGCCTGGGTCGGATCGTCCGGCACCAGCGTCACCTGCTCCGGCTCGATCCGCTCGCAAAGCGCCAGGAAATCCTCGCTCGGATAGCCTTCGATGTTGAACTCCGCCTCGGGGAACTCGTCGTCGATCAGCGCGCGGATGACCGGCAGGTCGGAAAAGCGGATATGCCGCTGGTCGGGGCGCGGGTGCACGGTCAGTCCCGCAGCGCCCGCCTGGAGCGCGATGCGTCCCAGTCCCTCGACGCTCGGCCAGGGCAGATCGCGGCGGTTGCGCAGCATCGCGACGGCATTGAGGTTCACGGAAAGCTTGGTCGGCATGGCGATATCCCGTCTTCAGAAATCGCCCCGCTTTTAGGCCATGCGCCGGCAGATGGCCACCGGATTTGGGCAATTGCATCCATCAAGAGTTTTCATAGGCGGAAATCGCCGATGGCCGGGACTATCATTTTCCGAAATTCTAAGTAACGTATTGCTAATGGAATTTGCCGGATTGGCCCGCCGGGCCTGGCGCGGAGGCGCACCGAAGGAGGCAAATTGACCAAGGAAGCCATTCCGCAGGAAGAGCGCCCTATACGCAGCGACACCGATGGGCTCGGACCCGAAGACGGCATCTCGGCCGCTTCCGGCCATGCCGGTTTTCTGCCGCAGATATCCCTCCCGTTCGAAACGCCCGGAAAGCCGGTGGCGATCGCCGAAATGGCGGACCTGTTCGGCGTCACCCATCGCACCTTGCATTTCTACGAGGAGAAAGGCCTGCTCGCCGCAAGGCGCTCCGGCACCATGCGCGTTTACGGCGCCGCAGATATCCGGCGCATGGCCGTCATCAATGCCTGCCGGGAGATCGGCATTCCGGTGGCGGTGATCCAGGAGCTGATGGAGGAACTGGCCGCCGCGACCTCGCAGGCCGAAGCCGATGATATCTTCCAGAGCGCCCTGGCGCGCCGCAAGCGCGAGCTGACGGCGGATATATCCAACATCCACCGCCAGATGCAGCAGATCGAAACCCTGCTGAGCGGCGAGGAAGAGGCGCCGGGAACCTCCAGGCCCGCTCCGCCGTCGCTGACCGACATGGAAAAGCGGTGCCTCGCGCTGATGGCGGAAGGTTATTCCGCACCGCGCATCGCCCGCGCTCTCAACCTCGAATTCGAGACGCTCAGAGAGATGGAGGACGGCATCATCGAAAAACTCCAGGCGACCAACCGCTACCAGGCGGTCGCCAAGGCGCTCCTGCTCGGCATCGTGCAGAACTGATCAGCGCACCACGGTCAGCGTTTCGGCGGCGCGGGTGATCGCGGTGTAAAGCCAGCGCTCGCGCGTGTCGCGGAAGGCGAAGCTCTCGTCGAACAGCACGACATTGTTCCACTGCGATCCCTGAGCCTTGTGCACGGTCAGCGCATACCCGTAGTCGAACTCGTCATAGCGCTTGCGGGTCGACCAGGGGATTTCCTCCTCGCTCTCGAAGGCCTGCTTCAGGAGCTTGATCTTGGCCGCACCCCGGTCCATGTCGTCGTCTTCCGGACGGATCATCAGGTTGATGCCGGGCTTCACCGTCTCCCGCGACGAACTCATCACCTGCCAGAGCGAGCCGTTGAGCAGGCCCTTGGCCGGATCGTTCCGGAGGCAGACGAGCTTGTCGCCGGATTGCGGATATTCCGCGGTAAAACCCTTCAATTCCCGGAGCCGCTGGTTGTAGCGCTTGCGGGTCCTGTTGGTGCCGACCAGCACCTGGTCCGCCTCCAGCACCAAGGGCTGCGTCACCTCGTTGCGGGAGATCACCTTGGCGGTGCCGTAGTCGCCATACATGATCTCCTTGCCCTCGCGAACGTCCATCGCGAGCCGGATGATCGGGTTGTCGCGGGCCTGGCGATGGATTTCCGTGAGCAGGTAGTCCGGCTCCTGTTCGGTGAAGAAGCCCCCGCCGGAAACGGGCGGCAACTGGCCCGGATCGCCGAGCACCAGGATCGGCGTGCCGAAGCTCATCAGATCCTTGCCGAGCGCCTCGTCCACCATCGAGCATTCGTCGATGATGATCAGCGCCGCCTTGGCGACGGGGCTCTGGCGATTGATGGAAAACATCGGCGAGATGGAGGTCTTGCCGGTTTCCTCGTCCTCCACCGCCTCCTCGCCGCGCGGCCGGTAGATCAGCGAATGGATGGTCTTGGCGTTGCGGGCTCCGCGCGAGCGCAGCACCTGCGCCGCCTTGCCGGTGAAGGCCGCGAAGAGAACGTCGCCATCGACATGCTCGGCGAAATATTTGGCAAGCGTCGTCTTGCCGGTGCCCGCATAGCCGAACAGCCGGAAAACCTGGCTGCGTCCCTCCTTCAGCCATTGTGAAACGGCCTTGAGGGCCTCGTCCTGTTGCGGTGCGAATTGCATGGCGAGGACTTGGCAGGATTCGAAGGGAAATCGCAACCGAAAAAGAACGAAAGATGAATCGAGGCCGGGAAGCGCCCGAAATTATCGCCTTCGGCCTTGCTCCTCTTTTTGCTGCGTGCGGAGGAATTCCTGTTTCGCCAGAACCAGCTGCTCCAGCCGGTCGGTGCGGGCTTCCCAGATCGCCCGCTGCTCGGAAAGCCAATGCTCCAGCATCGCGAACTGCGCCCTTTCCAGCATGCAGGTGCGCACCCGCCCCTCCTTGCGCGTGCGGATAAGGCCGCGCTCCTCCAGGAAGCGGATATGCTTCATGAAGGACGGCAGCGCCATGTCGAAGGGCGCGGCAAGATCGCCGATGCTTGCCGGGCCATGACCCAATCGTCCAAGCACCGCCCTTCGGGTCGGGTCGGCGAGGGCCTGGAAGAGATCGTCCAGCTGTTTTGAATGGTTTTCCATAAGGCTAAGTATCATTTTTAAAAACTTAGCTCAATGGCTAAGTGTGAAAATCTTGGAAGATCCGAAGGCTGGACGGAATAAATGCATGCGTTGCGGTGTCTTGGCATTGGCGGCCGAGAAAACCCGCCGTTCCAAACCAGGAGACCCCCATGAAGACCTTCATCCTTGCGCCTTTCGCTTTCGCAGCGCTGGCCACGGCAGCCTTGGCCGCCGGTCCGTTCAAGACCGTCAGCAGCGCCAAGGGCGACGTGCTTGCCGGCGAAAAGGGCATGACGCTCTACACGTTCAGGAACGACAAGCCCGGCACCTCCAACTGCTACGACAAATGCGCCCAGAACTGGCCGCCGGTCATGGCCGCTTCCGATGCGAAGGCCGATGGGGCATATTCGATCGTGACCCGCAAGGACGGGTCCAAGCAATGGGCCAAGGACGGCATGCCGCTTTACTACTGGGTCAAGGACACCAAGGAAGGCGATGTCACCGGCGACGGCGTGAACGGCGTTTGGGATGTCGCAAAACCCTGATCATCCCGGCTCCTCTTCGGGCCAAGGGGAGATGAAGGCGCGGGAGGCACAGGCTCCCGCGCCGCTCTCCTTCGAGGCACAGATCCTCGCTCTCCTGCCGCAGCTCCGGCGCTATTCGCGCAGCCTGACGCGATCGGACACGGAGAGCGAGGACCTGCTGCAGGACTGCATCGAAAAGGCGCTCGTCAACCGGACGCAATGGCGCGGCTCGAATTTCAAATCCTGGGTCTACAGGATCATGACCAATCTTCACCTCAACGCGCGACGCCTGAATGCGCGGCGGCCGTCCGTGGGGATCGAGGATGCGGAGGGCCTGGCGGCAAGCCCCGGCGTGGATGATCCGCTGGAAAGGAACCGCCTCGTCCAGGCGCTCGAAACGCTGCCGAAGGAGGCGCGCGCCATCCTGATGCTCGTGGTCGTCGAGGGTTACGCCTACCAGGAAGTCGCCAACATGCTCGAAATCCCTGTCGGCACCGTCATGTCGCGCCTCTCGCGGGCGCGCCAGGCCTTGCGCGAAAAAATGCGGGAGGAGAACGTCATTCAATTGCGGAGACCCCGATGACCGAAGCCCGATCCGTAACCGAGGCGGACCTGCACGCCTATGCCGACGGCTTCCTCGACGAGGCCGGCCGCGCCCGCGTCGAACGTTTCCTGGCAGACAATCCGGAAGCGGCGGAAATGATCGCCGACTGGCAGGCACAGAGCGACGAATTGCGCGCCGCCTTTGCGCCTTACGAAAAATCCAAATCCTTCGATATCCGGCTGCTTTCCGTCGGCTTTGCCAGGCCGGCGGCCCCGCCCGGGCGGCGCTTCGCTCTGGCTGCCGCGGCCGTCCTTGTCTTCGCGCTTGGCGCGCTCGGCGGCCATTATGGACCGCGGCTCTTCGAGCGTCCCGAAATCCGTCTCGCCTATACGGAAGTCCTGCCGCGGGAAGCCCGCAATGCCTTCCTCGTCTATGCGAACGAAGTCCGCCATCCAGTCGAGGTGTTTGCCGACGAGGAGACGCATCTTGCCAACTGGCTCGGCAAGCGGCTTTCCATCGCCGATCTCAAGGTCCCGAACCTGCAGCCGCTGGGTTTCAAGCTGGTGGGAGGCCGGCTTCTGCCCGTCGGCGGCAAGCCGGGCGCGATGTTCATGTACGAGAATCAGACCGGCCAGCGCGTGACGGTCCTCGTCGGCCGCAACAGGGAAAACCGGACGACGAGCTTCCGCTTCGCCTCCGCCAATGATGTCGAGACCTTTTACTGGATCGACGGCGAACTCGGATATGCGGTTACCGGCGAGATTTCCCGCGATATGCTCCAGAAGATCGCCGAGGAATGCTATCGGCAGTTTCCGTCCTGAGGCTGCAGAACCTTTACCGCAGCGGATCGTTGGCAAGCTCGATCGGCTTGCCGTGCGGCGTCGCCTCCGCCGCCCGCTGCCAGCTCTGTTGCAGAGCTAGAATGGTCCCGGCGTCGGCGACGCCTTTCGTCACCAGGAGACCGGAGAGCGCCGCGACCCAGCAATCGAAATAGTCGCTGCCGTCTTCGGCACGGCCCTGCCTGCGCACCTCGACCGAAAGTGCCTCGGCCCATTCGCCCCAGGTGAACAGGCCCTTTTCGTGCAGGTGCACGGCCATGGCGAAGGCCTCCGCCGCCCAGGGTTCGGGAAAGACCGGGTCGCCTTCCGGTGACTTCGGGAGCCCCGCAGACTGCGCAAGCCCGGACGGAACGTCACACGTGCTCAAGATAGCTCTCCCAGGCATCGATCGAGACGGTGAGCGTCGGATCGGCACCCTCGCCCCAGATCTCGCCGCCGTCGAAGACGACGGTATAGACCCATTGCGGGTTCTCGCCTTTGCCATGGGCGTTGTCGTCGGGAAAAACGTAAGATCCTTGGACCTCCTCCACGACGCCCGTCCTGGCGCGGGCGTAGCGGGGCAGCCGCGTGTGGGTGGCGGGGTTGAAGTTCTTCGTCCGCACCTTGTCGCCAGGCTGGAAGAGCGGTTCCGTTTCCACCGGTCTGTCGCACGGCCCGCCTCCGGCAAGCACGCCCGGGACCATGTCCGCCGTCAGGATGCGCTTCGGCTTTGCGGGCTCGATCTGCTTATGGCCGGCATCGATCTCCGCGCGCGTCGCGAACCCATGCCGCTCCAGCAGCACTTCCAGCGCCCGCGTCCATATCTCGTAGTAGCTCGCCGCGAGATAATCCGCCGGGGGCACGTTTTCGCGGGCGTGCCGGCTTTCGTCGATCGACCACGCGCCGAAGGCACCGCAGGAAAGCGTGAGCCCGAGCGCCCGCTTCTCCCATTCGGCGTGAAAATAGGGCTCGTCCTTTTCGGGAGAAACCAGTCCGAAACCCATCTGACCGCCGAGATCGTGAGGTCCGTTCATGGCCTTTTCTTCCCGGATTCGGCCCTCGCAATCGCCGTGCCGATCATCGCGTCGCGGCTGACGAGCTTGGCGAGTTCGTCCTCGCTCATACCCTCCGTCCCCTCCGGACGTTCGGGAATGACGAGGTAGCGCAGTTCGGCAGTCGAATCCCAGACGCGGATCTTCTTGGTCTCCGGCAGCGTCAGCCCGAATTCGGCAAGCACGCCGCGCGGATCGATGACGGCGCGCGAGCGATAGGCCGGCGCCTTGTACCAGACCGGCGGCAGGCCGAGCACCGACCAGGGATAGCAGGAGCAGAGCGTGCAGACGACGAGATTATGCGTGTCCGGCGTGTTGAAGACGGCGCGCATATGCTCACCCTGCCGCCCGGCATAGCCGAGGCTCGCGATCGCCGCCGTCGCGTCCCGCTTGAGCCAGCCGGAAAAATCCGGATCGCTCCAGGCTTTGGCCACCACATGGGCGCCGTTGCGCGGGCCGATCTTCGTCTCATAGGTTTCGACGATGGCGTCGATCGCCGCCGGATCGATCAGGCCCTTTTCCGTCAGCACCGTCTCCAGCGCCCTCACCCGCGCCTGCATGTCGGTGTAGCGGTTGTCGTGGTGGTGCCCGTGATTGTGGTCGTGATCGTGATGATGATGGTCCGCGGACATGACGATCTCCTTCACTTCAACATCGGCCAGAGGCTCGCGACAAGCAAGACCGCCATGGTGATGTTGAACCACTTGAGCCTCGCCGGAACGGAAAGCCACTCCCGCAGTGCCGAGCCGAAGCCGGCCCAGGTGGAAACGCTCGGCACGTTGACGGCGGCGAATGCGATGCCGACCAGCAGCACGGTCCGCAGATAATAGTCCGGATCGGTATAGGTGGCCATCGCCGTCACCGCCATGACCCAGGCCTTGGGATTGACCCACTGGAAGGCGGCCGCTCCGAGAAAGGTCATCGGCCGCGCGCCTGCCTTGCCGTCCGAGAGATTACGCGACGTGCCGATCTTCCAGGCGATCCAGACCAGATACGCGCCGCCGGCGAATTTCAGCGCCGTATAGACAGCCGGCAAGGTCTGCAGCAGCGCACCAAGCCCGAGACCGACCGCAATCAGCAGCGACAGGAAACCCGCGCCGATGCCGAGCATGTGCGGAACAGTCCGGGTGAACCCGAAATTCACGCCGGATGCGAAAAGCATCATATTGTTCGGCCCCGGCGTGATCGAGGTCGTGAAGGCGAATAGAACGAGAGCCAGAAAGGTTTCCAGCGACATGATGTCTCCCCAAGCGCCAAACGGACCCCGAATCTCTCTGTCGCCTCTTTTGCGGGCGGCTGAATGCCGGTGATAGGATCGTTGCCGACGATCCGCAAGAGGAACTGAAAGCTTGGCGCGAGGCCATATCCCGGTAGTATGAAGCTTCCCCCAAGCGACAGGTCGAGGTTTTCCGATGCCCGATATTCCTACCGTTACCCTGCCCTCCGGCGTTTCCGTCCCGGCGCTCGGCCTCGGCACGTGGAACATGGGCGAGGAGAGCCGAAAGGCAGGCATCGAGATCGAAAGCCTGAAGCGCGGCCTCGACCTCGGCATGACGCTGATCGATACGGCGGAAATGTACGCCGAAGGCGGCGCCGAAAAGATTACGGCCGAGGCCATCGCCGGCCGTCGCGACGAGGTGTTTCTGGTCAGCAAGGTCTATCCCTGGAACGCCGGCCGCAAGGGCGTGGTCGAGGCCTGCGAGCGCAGCCTGAACCGGCTGAAGACCGATCGGCTGGACCTCTACCTCCTCCACTGGCGCGGTCAGCACCCGCTTGCCGAAACCGTAGCCGGCTTCGAGGAATTGCGCCGCGCCGGCAAGATCGCCGCCTGGGGCGTGTCGAATTTCGATCTCGACGACATGGAAGAACTGATGGCCGTGCCGGAGGGGAGGAACTGCGCGGCCAACCAGGTGCTCTACAATCTCTCCCGCCGCGGCGTCGAATACGATCTTCTCCCTTGGTGCCAGGAACACGGCATCGCCGTCATGGCCTATTCGCCGATCGAGCAGGGCCGGCTTCTGAGGAATGCAGACCTGATCCGCATCGCCAAGGCCTATCAGGCGACCCCGGCGCAGGTGGCATTGGCCTTCCTTCTGGAACGCGACGGCGTCGTCGCCATTCCGAAATCCGCCAATCCGGATCGCGTCGCGGAGAATGCCGAAGCGGCCGATCTGGACCTGAGCGAGGAGGACTGGAAAGCCCTGGACGCCGCCTTCCCTCCGCCGGCGCAAAAACGTCCGTTGGACATGCTCTAATCGAGAGCGAGCCGGTTGCGCTCCGCAACGAGCGTATCGATCGCCCGGAAGACGTCGATTTCTTCCCAGGTGGCGGTATCGCGGTAGGAGGGATAAAGGCTGAACGTCGCCGCGGCGAGATGATCGACGCTCGGCCGCGCCAGCCTCCTCGGCAAAGCCTCTCTCGACGCCTCGCCCAGCCGGTCGTCGGTCAGACCCCAGCCCGCATAGAAGGGCGCGCCGTAACAGCGCACGGGAATACCCCTGAGCAGCGCATCGAGGCCGAATTGGCTCGATACGGTCCAGACCTCGTCCACCGCGTCCAGAACCGAGGCCGCCGAGACGGCATCCGCGAGCAGGATCACCCCGGGCGCCCCGGCCGCCTTCTCGGTGAGATATCCCTTGCGGAAGCCGGCCATCACGTCCGGATGGGTGCGCACCACGCACTGGATACCGCTCGCGACCGCATCCTCGAGCATCCGCGCAAAACTCTCGGGCGACCCGCCCGACATGGGCACGGAGACGTCGCCGAACACCTGGTCGACGAGGAGAACACGCCGCCGCGTGGTGCGCTCGAGCCTGGGCTCGCGATGCGGCAGGTTGTTGTATTTCGAGAGCCTGTTTGCGACGAGCGCCTCGCGGATATTCGCTCCGAGCCCGGCCACGTCCATCTCGACCGAGCCGGCTATCAATCCCTCCAGCCGGGAGGCTTTCGACGCATCGACGGGCATGCCGAGATCGTCGACGATGATGGAAATCGGCAGGGTATTCTCCTTGCCGAGACCGACCGACCGCAAATAGCCGTCTTCGAGATACCAGTAGGGCAGCCTTCGGAACCAGGCTATCCGCCGCGCCAGCTTGGCGGTGGATCGCCCGCCCCAGAAAACGATCCCCTTGATCCCCGGCGCGAAAGCGGATTCCAGGTCGCGAAGCCCGAAATAATGCTTCAGCCAGGGCGCCGATCGCGTAACGTAATGGGTGGCGCCGAGGCGCATGCCGGCGGGAGGGTACCAATCTTTCGTCAAGCGTGTCCTAGCCTCGCCAACCGATGCGCCGGTCCCGAAGGATCCTACATTCCCTGCTGGCCGCGGTTCATCGCGGCAATCCCCGTGCGGCAGACCTCGATCAGCCCCAGCGGTTTCATGATTGCCACGAACTGGTCGATCTTGGAGGATTTCCCGGTGATTTCGAAGATGAAATGTTCGACCGTCGCATCGACCACCTTGGCATGAAAGGCGTCCGCCAGGCGCAGCGTCTCGGCACGACGCTCGCCCTGGCCGACCACCTTCACCAGCGCCACCTCGCGCTCGATCGGGCGCTCCTGCCCGAGTTCGCGGGCCCGCACGGTCAAGTCCAGGACCCGATGGACTGGCACGATCCGCTCGAGCTGCGCCTTGATCTGCTCGAGCACCGTCGGCGTACCATTGGTCACGATGGTGATGCGGGATAGGTGCGCCTCGTGCTCCGTCTCCGAAACCGTCAGGCTTTCGATATTGTAGCCGCGGCCGGAAAACAGGCCGATCACACGGGCGAGAACGCCCGGCTCGTTGTTGACGAGAACCGAAAGCGTATGGCTTTCGGCTTTCGCCGTCTCCGGGGCGATGAAATAGGCCGATCCCGTCGGTTGCTGATGCGCATTCATGGTCTTAAGTCCGTTTCCTCAGAATTTCAGTTAAAATGCCAACTCGACATTGGCCTCCGGCAGATGTTTCTTCGCGAGCTTTACCAGGTCGCGATCGAACGTGATGAAAACCGAATCCTCGGCCTTCAGGCAGACATGCATTGCATCGGCGAAATCCATACCTTTGGAAAAGGCGTCCAGAGCCTTCATCATCCGCGGTTCCTCGATGAGGATGATCCCTTCCGAATCCGCCAAGCGGTGAAAGAGATCAAGAATGTTATCGCGATGGAAGTTGTATCTGCTGCGAAGAACCCACTCGGTTTCGAGAAGCACGGTAGGCGCGACTATGAAGTAAAACTCGGCTGCAAGTTCAGCGACTTTCGCCCATTGCTCGCTTCCGTCTTTCAGTAGCAAGCGGACAAGGATATTTGTGTCAACGGTCCTTGTCTTCATTCCATTGCCGCTCCAGTCGTTCCCAATCTTCGATCGCCGCTCGATCGATTGCTTCACGGATTGCCTCGGTCGACAGATCGACCGGTGGCCCGTCATATTCTGGGATACCGTCGAGAAACTCTTGGACCGTCAGCTTTCTTCTCGACGGATCGGCAGCCTGGTGCTGTCCCACAAGTCTCAATCTGATCTCCTCACCACCGTCGATCACCTCGAATTCAGAGCCATCCACTAGCCCATGCGCGTTGCGCACGGACTGCGGAATAACGATGGCGCCATCCTTCATTTTTGCTCTGGCCATGGCTCCTGCCTCCGAAAGGGATGCGATCAGTCTACCGTATCCCCTTCGTTTCTCAAACGAGCTGCCGCCCCTTTGCGTCGATCGCGCTGGCAACCGCCTCGTCGGTCGCCTCGTCCGGCAGCAGCATCTCGTTATGCGCCTTGCCCGAGGGGATCATCGGGAAGCAGTTGGCGAGGTTCGCCACGCGGCAGTCGAAGATCACCGGCTTCTTCACCGCGATCATCTCCTCGATCTTCTGGTCGAGTTCCTTCGGATCGTCGCAATACATGCCGACCGCGCCGTAGGCTTCCGCGAGCTTGACGAAATCCGGCATCGCCTCCGTATAGGAATTCGACAACCGGTTGCCGTGCAGAAGCTGCTGCCACTGGCGGACCATGCCCATGTACTGGTTGTTGAGGATGAAGATCTTGACCGGCAGATTGTACTGGATCGCCGTCGACATTTCCTGGATGCACATCTGGATCGAGGCATCGCCGGCGACGTCGATGACGAGCGAATCCGGATGCGCGACCTGAACGCCGATCGCCGCCGGGAAGCCGTAGCCCATGGTGCCGAGGCCGCCGGACGTCATCCAGCGGTTCGGCTCCTCGAATTCGATGAACTGTGCCGCCCACATCTGATGCTGGCCGACTTCGGTCGTGATGTAGGTATCGCGGCCCTTGGTCAGTTCATAGAGGCGCTGCAGCGCATATTGCGGCATGATGACGTCGTTGGAATTCTTGTAGGAGAAGGATTTGCGCGCCCGCCAGCGGGCGATCTCCTGCCACCAGTCGGCGGCCTGATCCTTGGCCGGCTTGTGCGGCAGCGCCCGCCACAGGCGGACCATGTCTTCCAAAACGCTCCCGACATCGCCGAGGATCGGAATATCCACATGGACGTTCTTGTTGATCGAGGACGGATCGATGTCGATGTGGATTTTCCGCGAGTTCGGCGAGAACGCGTTGATGCGGCCCGTAATACGGTCGTCGAAGCGGGCGCCGATGCAGACCATCACGTCGCAATCGTGCATCGCCATGTTCGCCTCGTAGGAGCCGTGCATGCCGAGCATGCCGAGCCAGTTCTTGCCCGAGGCCGGATAGGCGCCGAGGCCCATCAGCGTCGAGGTGATCGGAAAACCGGTGAGCTGGACCAGCTCGCGCAACAGGCGTGAGGCTTCCGGACCGGAATTGACGACGCCGCCGCCGGTATAGAGGATCGGCCGGCGGGCCGAGGCCATCAGCTCGACGGCCGCCTGGATGGCGCCGAGATCGCCCTGCATCTTCGGCTGGTAGCTGATGTTGGCAGCGATCTCCGGCTTCGGCGTATAGGTGCCGGTCGCGAACTGGATGTCCTTCGGAATGTCGACGACGACAGGGCCCGGGCGGCCGGTCTGGGCGATGCGGAAGGCTTCGTGGATGATCGCAGCGAGCTCGTTCACGTCCTTGACCAGCCAGTTGTGCTTGGTGCAGGGCCGGGTGATGCCGACGGTGTCGCATTCCTGGAAGGCGTCGGAACCGATCAGCGTGGTGGGAACCTGGCCCGAGATGCAGACCAGCGGAATGGAATCCATCAGCGCGTCCTGCAGCGGCGTGACGGCATTGGTGGCGCCTGGTCCCGACGTCACCAGCATGACGCCGACCTTGCCGGTGGAGCGGGCATAGCCTTCGGCCGCATGGCCGGCGCCCTGCTCGTGGCGGACGAGGATGTGCTGGATCTCGTCCTGCTGGAAAATCTCGTCGTAGATCGGCAGAACCGCGCCGCCCGGATATCCGAAGATGTGCTCGACGCCATTGTCCCTCAGCGCCTTCAGAACGATCTCCGCGCCGGTCATCCGGTTATCTGGCATCTGGTTATCTGCCGTCTCGTTGTTGCTGTCCGTCATTGTCTTGGTCCATTTCGCTGCTGGATTTTTACCGGCGGCTCCTCCGAGCCGGATTGAAGGCATAAAAAAAGGCCCCTTTTGAGGAGCCTGTCTTTCCGCGCATGGGTGGCTGTCGCCGGATGGTTACACCATCCTGCCCATGCGCGTTCCCACCACAATAAGAGCGATCGAGATTTTCATGGCGCGAAGTGTTAGCCGGACAAATG
Organism: Xaviernesmea oryzae; assembly: GCF_900177415.1. Lineage (GTDB taxonomy): Bacteria > Pseudomonadota > Alphaproteobacteria > Rhizobiales > Rhizobiaceae > Neorhizobium > Neorhizobium oryzae_A. Next base: position 607,853 of record NZ_FXAF01000011.1, read on the forward strand.
CCATTCGTCAACGCCGCTCTGCACCAAAAAATGCCATCCGCCTGATTTTGCAGTGCTGTACCCCCCGGAACCGCCGCCTCCCTTACACGAGTTGTTAAGCCCCCGCGGCTATAGTCTCCCCGTTTGGAGGGTAGCGACCTGACGGATGAGCCATGACCCGATCCGCCACCCCAATGACAGGGGCTTGAAGCTTGCTGAACAATGACCTCCATCGCTCCGTCTCCGCCGGAGAGCAGGATCGCCGTGATCTCCACAAACCCGGCAACCGCATGCTGGGACGGGTCGTTGCCTGCAACGGTTCCCACGCGACCATTTCCGCGGTTGCCGAAAACGGCGAGACCGACCTGACGGAACTCTGGTCCGTCGGCCGCCTGATCTCGATCAGCGTCGGCGAAAACCGCGTCGTTGCGCTCGCCTATGCGATGAAGACCGGCGACGGCAACTGGGGCGAAGGCGAGAACACCGGCTTCCATATCGAGGTGGAACTGCTCGGCGAAGTTCGAAAAGGTCCGGACGGCCGCGACGAATTCTCCCGCGGCATCTCGCGCTATCCCTATCTCGGCGCCGTCGCGCACCGCATCCGCGCCGCCGATCTGCTGCGCATCTACGATACCGGCAAGAGCGATACCTGCGTCATCGGCAAGTTGACCCAGGACGAAGCCATCGACGCGACCATTCACATTCCCTCAATGCTGTCGAAGCATTTCGCCATCGTCGGCTCCACGGGCGTCGGCAAGTCGACTGCCGTCTCACTGCTGCTGCACAAGGCCATCGAGGCAGATCCGAAGCTGCGCGTGCTGATCCTCGATCCGCACAACGAATTTGCCGCCGCCTTTCCGGAACATGCCGTCGTCATCGACACCGATACGCTCGACCTGCCCTTCTGGCTGATGCGGCTCGAGGAATTCGCCGAAGTCGTCTTCCGCGGCCGCCCGGCCGCGTCGGAGGAACTGGATATCCTGCGCGACCTCATCCCGGAGGCGAAGCGCGCCTTCCGCGGCGGCGATTCGTCCCTGATGCGGCGCGCGACCGAAAAGAGTTCGATAACGGCCGATACGCCGGTGCCCTATCGCATGGCGGATCTGCTTGCATCGATCGACGAACGCATCGGCCGCCTGGAAGGCCGCAGCGACAAACCTTTCCTTCGCTCGCTGAAGATGCGCATCACGTCGGCCATCAACGACCCGCGCTATCACTTCATGTTCTCCAACAATACGATCACCGACACGATCACCGAGACGATCGCGCATATCTTCCGCATTCCCGGCGGCGACAGGCCGATTTCCACGTTCCAGCTCGCCGGCATCCCGTCGGAAGTGGTCAATTCGATCGCTTCGATCCTCTGCCGCATGGCCTTCGAACTGGCGCTCTGGAGCAACGGCGCCATTCACACGCTGGTGGTTTGCGAAGAGGCGCACCGCTACGTGCCCGCCGATCACAATCTCGGCTTCTTCCCGACCCGCCAGGCAATTTCGCGCATCGCCAAGGAAGGCCGCAAATACGGGGTCTCGCTCGGCGTCATCACCCAGCGCCCGGGCGAACTCGACCAGACGATCCTCTCGCAATGCTCGACCCTGTTCGCCATGCGGCTTTCCAACGACCGCGACCAGGAAATCATCAAGTCGGCGATCCCGAATTCGTCGATCTCGACCACCAGCTTCCTCTCCTCGATCGGCAACGGCGAAGCGATCGCGTTCGGCGAAGCGATCGCGGTACCGATGCGCATGAAATTCGCCCGCGTCGAGAGGAAATATCTGCCGAAAGCCAACGGCACTGCCGCCAAAGGCTCGGAAGACACGCCGGATACGGTCGATCTGCGTACCGTCGTGGCGCGCATGCGGGCCGTCAGCGGACCGGATATTTCCGCCTTCCAGCAGAGCTATAGCGCCGCCAATCCGGCCTTTTCCGACAATTCCCTTGTGGGGGAAGAGACGGACGACGAATTCCCGCCGGCAAGCGATACGGAACTCGAACGGTGGGAGCGCGAACTCCGCGCGAACGGCCATGTGACGGCGAATCCGGCGCCCGCACGGCAGAACGCGCAACCGGAACCCTATCGGCCGGACATGCTGCCGCGCCCGCCGATTTCCGAATCTCTGCTGCCGCCGCGCCCGGACCGGTTCGCGGACCTGCGCCGGGAAAGAACGGCCGACACCCCGCAGCCGGCCTTCCAGCGTCCATCCTTCCCCGAAGGGGCGCCACGTCCCGGCTCCCTGCTCCGCCGCGAAGGTTCACTCCGCGACAGCCTGCTGAAGAAACCGCTCGGCAGCCTTTACGACAAGGAATGACGGACGCGTCAGCCGACGCGCTCCCAGCTCTCGTCCATCTGGTTGCGAAACCATGTCATCTGCCGCTTGGCATATTGACGGGTCAGCGCCGAACCGCGCTCGACGACCTCTTCCCGGCTCATGCGGCCTTCCAGCATGTCGGCGATCTGCGCCACGCCGATCGCCTTCATCGCCGGAACATCGGGTGCCGGGCGCAATGCAAGAAGCGCCCTCACCTCGTCCACCGCGCCGCTCACCAGCATCTTTTCGAAACGCCGGTCGATACGTTCGTGCAGGATTTTCCGCTCCGGCAGGACGACAAGCTTTTTCGCACGCGCAGAATCGATCACCATCGGCCCCTGCCTGCCTTGAAAGTCGGCGATCGAGCGTCCCGTCTCTTCAAGCACCTCCAGCGCCCGGACAATCCGCTGCCCGTCTTTCGGCTCGAGGCTTCCGGCAACCGGCGCATCGCGCCGGAAAAGCTCCGCATGCAGTGCCTCCGGCCCCTCTTCCTGTAGCCGCAGCCGCACCCGGCACCGGATATCCTGCGAAATCTCCGGCATGTCGGACAGGCCGCCGGTGAGCGCCTTGAAATAAAGCCCCGTTCCGCCGACGAAGACCGGGAGGCGGCCTTCCGCACGAAGCCTCGGCAACAGGTCCTGGACGTCCCGCAACCATTCGCCGGTCGAATAGGCGCGCGTTGCCGACACGTGGCCGTAAAGAAGATGCGGCACGCCTTCCATTTCGTCATCCGAAGGCCGCGCCGTCAGGACCCGCAGCGTATCGTAGACCTGCATGCTGTCCGCATTGACGACGACGCCATTTTTCTCCCGCGCCAGACGAAGCGCAAGCGCCGACTTGCCGCTCGCCGTCGGCCCGGTTATCAGGATCGCGTCCACATCGTCGATAAGGTCGGTCATCATATGGCTTTCGTTGCCACGCTCATTGCCCATCCGTCAAATCCTGTTCTGAACGCGAGGCTCGGAGAACAAGCGGCGGAGGCCGTAAAAGCCTCCGGCCTCTACTGGCTGGCCGACGGCATCGCCTGCGATATCGCACTGCGCGACGATGCGGATATCAGGGCTGCCGAAGCCAATCTCGGCGCCGTCATTGCCGGTGCGCCGATCGATCTCGTGGTGCAGGACGCGGAAACGCGGCGGAAGAAATTCCTGATCGCCGACATGGATTCGACCATGATCGGCCAGGAATGCATCGACGAGCTGGCCGATGTCGTGGGTTTGAAAGACAAGGTCGCGGCGATCACGGCGCGCGCGATGAACGGCGAGATCGCCTTCGAGCCGGCGCTCAGGGAGCGCGTGGCGCTGCTGAGAGGCCTGCCGATCACCGTGGTCGACGACGTCATCGCCAAGCGCATCACGCTGACCTCCGGCGGCCCGGAACTGATCGCCACCATGAAGGCCAGGGGTGACTACACCGCCCTCGTCTCGGGCGGCTTCACGGTCTTCACCAGCCGCATCGCCGAAAGACTGGGTTTCGACGAGAACCAGGCGAACATCCTGATCGAAAAGGACGGCATCCTGACCGGCGAGGTGGCCGAGCCCATTCTCGGCAAGCAGGCCAAGGTGGATGCGCTTCTCGCGATCGCCGAAAAGCTCGGCATCTCGCCGGAGGATGCGATCGCCGTCGGCGATGGCGCCAACGATCTCGGCATGCTAGGCATCGCCGGCTCGGGCGTCGCACTGCACGCCAAGCCGACAGTGGCGGCGCAGGCCAAGATGCGCATCGACCACGGCGACCTCACCGCACTCCTCTACATCCAGGGCTACCGCAAGACGGATTTCGTGACGGCCAGCTAACCAAGCCTGCATTGATATTTACGACTCTGTATGTACAATGGAGAGAGCATGCCGAGATTCGAATGGGATGCGCAAAAGGCAAGGACGAACAAGGACAAACATAAGGTCTCATTCGAGCTGGCGCAGCATATCTGGGATGATCCGTTGCATGTGATCATTCCGGATACAGTCTATGAAGGTGAGGAACGCTGGCTGGCGGTCGGCTCCATCGGTCCCGTTACCGTTCTGGTCGCAGCCCATGTCTATCGCGGCGATGACGTCGGTGAAGTCATCCGGATCATAAGCGCCCGAAGGGCCACACCCCATGAAAGGAAACGCTATGAAGAGGAAGCGTCTTAACGAAGAAGAACGGCAGGAACTCGAAGCCCTGGAGAAGCTTTCCGATGAGGCAATCGACACCAGCGATATAGCGGAAATCTCTGAGGAGCAGTGGCGGCTTGCCAAGCGCGGCAATCTCTATCGCCCGCTCAAGAAATCCGTCACGATCCGGTTGGATGCCGATGTCATCGAATGGTTCAGGGAACATGCTCCGGACGGAGTCTACCAGACGGAGATAAACAGCGTGCTGCGTCGTCACGTCGCTCGACAGGAAAAGAAATCCGCCTGAAGGTGGCATCCATGTCCCCCATGATCATCCTCGAAACCGAGCGCCTGCGGCTCCGTGACTGGCTCGACAGCGACCGCGACCTGTTTCGGGAGATCAATTCCGATCCGAAGGTGATGGAATTCTTTCCGTTCCGGCGGACCCATGAGGAAGCGGACGCCTTTCTGGCGAGGCTGAACGACACGATCATCGAGACGGGGCTCGGCTTCTACGCGCTGGAGCTCAAGCAGACGCGGGAGCCCATGGGCTTCTGCGGCCTGTCGCTCGCCAATATGCCGGATGTCTTTCCGCCCGAGACGGTGGAGATCGGCTGGCGGCTCGCCACCCGCTTCTGGGGCAACGGCTACGTGACGGAAGCCGCCCGCGCCCTCCTCGACTTCGCCTTCGGCGAAAAACATCTCGACGCGGTGGTCTCCTTCGCGGTCACCGACAACCACCGCTCGACGGCGGTCATGAAGCGGCTCGGCCTGCATCGGGTCGCGAGCCTCGACTTCGACCATCCGCGCGTCCCCGACACGCATCCGCATCTGAAGCCCCATGTCGTCTACGCCGTGACGCGGGACGAATGGCTGCGCCAGAAACAGAAAGCCGGGCGCAGCGGATAGCGTTACTCCAGCGGCAGTGCCACGAAGCGCAGATTGCCGGCGGGGTCCGCGATCATCACATGCGCGTTGCGGCGGCCTTCAGACTTCAGCATGTTGATCCGCTTCACCACGTCCTCGGGGTTTTCGACGAAATCCTGCGCCACCTCGACGACGACTTCGCCGACCTTCAGGCCCTTCTGGGCGGCGGGCGAATTGGGCTCCACGGCGGTGATCACCACGCCCTCGACGCTCTCGGCGATGCCGAAGCTCTTGCGGCGCTCCTCATCGAGCGCGGCGAGCGTCATGCCGAAAGTCACGGCCGGCCCCTGGTCCGCCCCTTGATCCGTCTGGCCCTGCTGATCGCCGGGCGCACCGTTGTCCGGCGCCGTCATGTCGTTGCCCTGGTCCTCCGGCAGCACCGGCTGACCGGCATCCTCCTGCGGCTCGGCGCTGTCTTCGAGCCGGCCGAGCGGCACCTTGACGGTCTGCTCCTTGCCGTCGCGCAGGATCACCACGTCGACCTCCTTGCCGACCGGGCTTTCCGCCACGATGCGCGGCAGGTCGCGCATTTCGTTGACCGGCTGGCCGTCGAAATTCAGGATCACGTCGCCGGCCTTGATCTCGCCGTTCTTGATCGGACCTTCGGTCACCACGCCGGAAACCAGGGCGCCGCGCGCCCGGTCGAGGCCGAGGCTCGCCGCCACGTCGTCGGTCACGGGCTGGATGCGCACGCCGAGCCAGCCGCGGCGCGTCTCGCCGAATTCGATCAACTGGTGCACGATATTCTCGGCAAGCTCCGTCGGCACGGCGAAACCGATGCCGATCGAGCCGCCCGAGGGCGAGATGATCGCCGTGTTGATGCCGATGACCTCGCCACGCATGTTGAACAGCGGACCGCCGGAATTGCCCTTGTTGATCGCTGCATCCGTCTGGATGAAGTTGTCATAGGGACCGGCATTGATGTTGCGGCCCCGCGCCGAGATGATGCCGAGCGTCACCGATCCGCCGAGCCCGAACGGATTGCCGATCGCCATCACCCAGTCGCCGATGCGCATGCGGCGGGAATCGCCGAACCGCACGGCTTTCAGCGGCGTCTTCGGCTCCACCTTCAGCACGGAAAGATCCGTCTTGGTGTCGGTGCCGACCAGCGTCGCCTTGAGCTTCGAGCCGTTCGGGAAGACCACCTCGATGTCGTCGGCGCCTTCGATGACGTGATTGTTGGTGACGACGAAACCCGAGGGATCGATCACGAAGCCGGAACCGAGCGAGGAAACCTTCTGGTTGCCGTTCTGGTTGCCGGGGCTGTCGAAGAAATCCTCGAAGAATTCCTGGAAGGGCGAGCCTTCCTGGATCTGCGGCTGCGGACCGGCGCCCTGGTCCTTGACGCTCTGCGACGTGGAAATGTTGACCACCGCATCGAGCAGGCCCTCTGCGAGATCGGCGATGGAGGCCGGCCCTGCGGGAGTTATCGGGCCGGGTGCCGGCGGCGGGTTGATGTTCGGAGACGGGGTCGGCGGCACCGGCAGCATGGCGCCTGGATTGGCGGCGGGCGGATTGGCGCCCTGACCGGGAGCGGGCGGTGCCGGGGTCTGGGCGATCGCCTGCAAGGGTCCCGCCAACACGGCCAAGGCCGCCGTCAGCACGACGGAGCGCTTGAGGGACGATCGAACCGAATGAGCCATCTGGCATCCTCGCTGTTGGATTTTCCGTCGCCAGGGAGCGGCGCTCACCCGGGCAGGTTATTGGAGCCTTTGAATCGGGCGGAGTTTCGGCAGAGCATAAGGCGGAATGAGAACGGGGGAAATTACCTTTTCGTGAGATCGCGCAGCCCTTCGGCCCGGTAATGCGTGATCCCCAAAATGGCGGGGGCGGCTTTTTCACCGCCCCCGGTCCGTGTCGGTCAGTTTGCGGGCGCCGCGGGCGCAGCCGGCGGCGCGGCAGGGGCAGCCCCCTGGGGAGCCGGCGCTCCACCCGACGAATTGAAGAAACGGAAGAATTCCGAATCCGGCGTCAGCACCATGGTCGTGCCGGTGTCCGAAAGCGAGGCGACATAGGCCCGCATCGACCGATAGAACTCGAAGAAGGCCGGATCGCGCTGGAAGGCCTCGCCGAAGATCCTGTTGCGCTCGGCATCGCCCTCACCGCGCAGGATTTCGGAATCCCGCTGCGCTTCGGAGACGAACTCGACCACCTGGCGGTCCGCCACGGCGCGGCGCCGCTGGCCTTCTTCGTTACCTCGGGCACGGATCAGCTCCGCTTCCGCAAGACGTTCGGCCCGCATGCGCTGGAAGGTCTGCGCCGAGACTTCCTGCGTCAGATCGGTCCGGCGGATGCGCACGTCGCGGATCGTCAGGCCCAGCGTCTCGGCTGCCGCGTTCAGGTCCGCATGCACTTCCTGCATCATCGAGGAGCGTTCGTCGGAAAGCGCCGCGGCGAAGTTCCTGAGACCGTAGACCCGGCGCAGCGCCGCATCGAGACGGGTGCGAAGACGCGATTCCGCCGCCTCGCGGTCACCCGATACGGTTTCGCGAAAACGCCGCGGATCGCTGATCGAATAGACGACGAAGGCATCGACCTCGTAGAAGGCGCCGCCACGCACCTGCACGCGGATGTTGTCGAGATCGAAGCGCAGCGCCCGGTCCTCGACATACTGGACCCGGTCTGCGTCCATGAAGCCGAAGGGCAGCTTCAAATAGATGCCCGGCTCGCGCTTCACGTCCTGGATCTGGCCGAAGCGGACGACGATCGCCTGCTCGCGCTCGTTGACCACGAAGACCGAGGAATAGATGAGCAGAAGGACGACGGCGAGGCCGATGAGGATGGCCGGAAGTCGATTGGAGTTCATCGTGCGGCTCCTCCCTGCTGGATCGTCTGCTGCCGGTTGATCTCGTTGAGCGGCAGGTAGGGAACCACGCCCTGCTTGTCATCCAGGATGATCTTGTTGGAGTTCTTCAGCACCGCTTCCATGGTTTCGAGGAAGATGCGCCGGCGCGTGACCTCGGGCGCATTGGCATATTCGTTATAGATGGAGACGAAACGTTGCGCCTCACCCTGCGCCTCGTTGACGACCCGGTCCTTGTAGGCGGAAGCCTCTTCGCGGATCTGGGCAGCTTGGCCGCGCGCCTGGCCGAGTTTCTGGTTGGCGTACTGGTTCGCCTCCTCGACGAAGCGGTCTTCGTCCTGTTCGGCGCGCTGCACCTCTTCGAAGGCGTCGGCCACTTCACGCGGCGGCGCGGCGTCCTCGATCGGCACGGCGTTGATGGAAATGCCGGAACCGTAGGTGTCCATCGTGCCCTGGATGATGCTGCGCACCTCGGTCGAGATGCCTTCGCGGTTGTCGCGGAAGATGTCCTGGGCCGGACGGCGGCCGACGACCTCGCGCATGGCGCTTTCGGAGACCTGCTGCAGCGTCGAGGCCGGGCTTTCCAGGTTGAAGAGATAGGCCTTCGGATCGGTGACGGTGAACAGCACCGAGAATTGCACGTTGACGATGTTCTGGTCGCCGGTCAGCATCCAGCCGGCATTGGAGCTCGAACCCCGCGCCGCGCCGATATTCTGCTGCTGCTCCGTGACCTTGACGATCTCGACGGTTTCGAACGGCCAGAAGTGGAAATGCAGGCCCGGCATGGAGATTTCCTCCTTCGGGCGGCCGAAGCGCAGTTCGACGCCGCGTTCGTCCGGCTGCACGGTATAGATCGACTGGAAGGCCAGGAATGCCAGGATCACGACGAGCACGATCACGAAGGCGCCGCCGTTGAAGCCGCCGGGCATGACGCCGCGCAGCCGGTCCTGGCTGCGCCGGATGATGTCTTCGAGATCAGGCGGGCCGCCGCTGCCGCTGCCTCCGCCGCCGCGCGGGCGGTTCGGTCCCTGCCCCCAGGGTCCCTGATTGTTACCGCCACCGCCGCCCCAAGGGCCGCCGCCGCCACCATTCTGATTGCTCCAGGGCATCAAAACCTCTTTGTTCGTATCGCTCCCAGGCCTCGACCTTGCCGTGTGTCGGCTGTCCGGCCATTGCCCGTTATAGGTATGAGGAGGCCTGCTTTCAACGCAGCTTCAATAACTTCCCGTTGTTCGGTAACGAAATGTTTCAGTTTGCCGCAGCTCTGCGGACATAAGTGGCAAAACGGGTCGGATAGCTGTCCTTCTCGCCCGCCGGGACGGCGACTTCCTCGGTCTTCTCGAAGACGGCGGGATCGATCGCCGGAAAGAAGGTGTCGCCGTCGGAAATCTCGGTCTCGACATGGGTGATGCGCAGCATGTCGGCGATCTTGATCGCCTGGGCGTAGATCTCGCCGCCGCCGAGCACATAGATCTCGTCGGCGCCGTTCCCGGCCGCCTTCAGCCTTGCGATCTCCATGGCCTCGGTAAGCGACGCAGCCACGTCGACGCCCTCGTAGGCGAAATCGGAATTGCGGGTGACGATCACGTGCGGACGCCCCGGCAGCGGCTTCCCACCGAAACTGTCGAAGGTCTTGCGCCCGACGATGACCGGCTTGCCGAGCGTCAGCGCCTTGAAACGCCGGAGATCGGTCGAAAGCCTCCAGGGCATGTCGCCTTCCCGGCCGATGACGCCGTTTTGCGAGACCGCGGCGATGATGACGAGTTTCGGCTTGCTCAAATCGCCACCGGGGCCTTGATATGCGCGTCGGCCTGATAGCCTTCGAGCGAAAAATCCTCATAGACGAAGGAGAAGATGTCCTTCACGGCCGGATTGATGCGCATCGTCGGCAAAGGTTTCGGCGTGCGGGTGAGCTGCAGCCGCGCCTGCTCGAAATGGTCGGAATAGATATGCGTGTCGCCGAGCGTATGGACGAAGTCGCCGAGCTTCAGCCCGGTCACCTGCGCCACCATCATGGTGAGCAGCGCATAGGACGCGATGTTGAAGGGCACGCCGAGAAAGACGTCGCCGGAGCGCTGGTAGAGCTGGCAGGAGAGTTTGCCGTCGGCCACGTAGAACTGGAACAGGCAATGGCAGGGCGGCAGCGCCATCTCGTCGACAAGCGCCGGGTTCCAGGCCGAAACGATATGCCGTCGGGAATTGGGATTGACCTTCAATCCCTCGATCAATTGGGCGATCTGGTCGACATGGCGGCCGTCCGGCGCCGGCCAGGAGCGCCACTGGGCGCCGTAGACGGGGCCGAGATCGCCGTTCTCGTCGGCCCATTCGTCCCAGATCGAGACGCCGTTTTCCTTGAGATAGGCGATGTTGGTATCGCCTTTCAGGAACCAGAGCAGCTCGTGGATGATCGATTTCAGATGCAACTTCTTGGTCGTGAGGACCGGAAAGCCCTCGTTCAGGTCGAAGCGCATCTGGTAGCCGAAAACCGACCGCGTGCCCTTGCCGGTGCGATCGCCGCGGTCGATACCGGTTTCCATCACATGCCGGAGAAGGTCGAGATATTGTTTCATGGGTCAGGCCGCCGATTCCATAATCACGGAATTACATAATAGCACAGGACGGCCCGACCAATCTCCTCCCTCGGCTTTCCCCGAGATTTTACCGGAAACGCTCAGAGCGTGTCGAGCTTGCCGAGCTCCTTGGCGACCAGATAGTAGAAGGTCACGCGCGATTTGGTCCGGTCGGCGGCCATGGCCTTGGCGGCGGCGTTGACCGCCTTGTCGGCCGCTTCGCCGTTGACGCCGAGCTTCTTGCCGCACCAGTTGGCCTTGACCCGTTCGAGCTCCTTCTCGTCGCTCGCCGAGACGAGCGAAGAATCCCGGTTGCGCAGCGCGATGCCGAGATGCTTGACGATCTTGCCCACCACCGCCTCGTCGGCAGCGCTGTCATACTTCTTCACATCATCAAAATATTCGCTCATGTCCCTCTCCTCTAAAAAGGCGCCCATTTCAGAGACCCCTAACAAATGTTGTTGTAGAAGCGATTGCGAATGTTACGCAACCCCTTTTCATACGCGAGGGAAAATCCTATATGGGGGATGCCGGACACCCGTCCGGCTATGGCAATAAACGGTCGGTGCAATAAACCTATTGGACCCGGGGGCGGTACCCGGCGCCTCCACCAAAAACCGGTCACCCAGGACCGGCTTCTGATGGGGGCGAAATAGGATCGACAAGGGTGTAAAGATCGAACTTTTGCTCGGCATGATACCGCCGTTATCGGGTCAAAAAGTGTAGTTGCAAACGACAACAACGCTAAGGAATACGCTCTCGCTGCCTAATGGCGGTGCGGGAATTCCGCTCTGAAGTCCTCTCGGTTAGCACCTTGAGGCGGGGTCCGAAGGCACCTGGCAACAGAAGCCTTCACCTTCGCTCCCCAGTCGAATACTATGGAACTGACTCGGATCGTGAGCGGGGCTTTCCCGCATCCGGTCGGCATGGCATAACGCGTCTGACTAAAAGACGAGAGAATGGGAAAGACAGGACCGTATGGGGCAGGATCATATCCGTTACGATATTCTGGCGCAGGACGCGCTGCGCGGCGTCATCCGTAAGGTTTTGTCCGAGGTCGCGGCGACCGGCCGCCTGCCCGGCGACCACCATTTCTTCATCACTTTCCTGACCGGCGCCCCCGGCGTGCGCATCTCGCAGCACCTGAAGGCGAAATATCCCGAACAGATGACCATCGTCATCCAGCACCAGTTCTGGGACCTCAAGGTCACCGAGACGCAGTTCGAGGTCGGCCTCTCCTTCTCCGACACGCCGGAACGTCTGGTCGTGCCTTTCAACACGATCCGCGGCTTCTACGATCCCTCGGTGAATTTCGAGCTCGAATTCGAAGTGCCGCTGTCGGAGGAGGACGACAGCACCTCCGCCGAGATCACCGCCATTCCGGTCGAGGCCGTCTCGAAGCCCGCGGAAGCCGAAGCCAAGACCAAGACCGACGAGGAAAAGAAGCCCGGATCGGTGGTTTCCCTCGATTCCTTCCGCAAGAAGCAGTAGCGCGGAGGCGCTATCCCCATGAGCGCCGAGATCGTCAACCTGCGTCAGTTCCGCAAGAGCAAGACCCGGCTCGAAAAGGAAAAGGACGCGGAGCAGAACCGAATCACCTTCGGCCGCAGCAAGGCGGAAAAGTCGCTCACCAAGGCGCGCAACGAGAAGGCCGACAAGGCGCTCGATCAGGGCCGGCTCGAAAATCCCCACAAGGAATGACGTCCGGACACCCGTTAACCCTCTGTTAGCCAAGCCCGGACCGGCCAGCTTGACGGCGAAGGCGCGGCGGTTTGAATAAGCGCGCATTTGTTCCCGACGGCCGGAGAGCTTGTTGATTCGTAAACATTCCGCGACGCTTCATGGTCATCGCACCAGCTTTTCCCTCGAAGACGAATTCTGGTTCGAACTGAAGGCGATCGCCGTTCAACGCGGGATCAGCCTCGCAAACCTGATCGCGGAAATCGACGATCAGCGCGGACCGGACAGCAATCTTTCCTCGGCGCTGCGCGTCCATGTGCTGATCTGGCTCAAGAAGAAGGCGGCTTGAGCCTTCGGGCCGGCATGCCGGCAAGTCAGCGCTGGACGCCCGGCAGGTTCGGTACCTCCGGCGGAAGGATTTCCGGCAAGGTCTGGCGCAGGGCGCCTTCGGTGGGCGGCACGATCAGCTGCGGTTCGCTGTTGTTCTGCCGCTGGCGCTCCTCCTGCGCCGCGCGGGCCGCGGCCTGCTGCCGCTGGCGTTCGGCCTCCGCCGCCGCCTGCCGGGTCCGTTCCTCGGCCTCCGCCTTCTCGCGCGCCGCCTGCCGTTCGGCGGCCTGAAAATTGTAGAGCGCCGCTTCGCGACGCAGGCGCTGTTTTTCCAGGACGCTCGCCTGCAGCGTCTCGACGCGCCGCCGCTCCTGCTCGAAGGCGCGCTGCGACAGGAAATTGGTCATGGCCGCGATGTCGATGTGTTTTGCGGGTGCGGCGAGATCCCCCGAATAGTCGAGCCTCACGGTCGGATCGCCGCCCGCAAGCCCTTCCTCCCCGGCATCGTAGGTGATGGCGAGACCGGCGCTCATGCCGTCTTCCAGGAGATCGAAGCGGCCCTCCCCCAGAAACCTCGTGGTACCGGCCGAAGCGGCGATATTCTGGGCCCGGGCCTCGCCCGCCGTGATGGTGAAGGGAATGGTCACGTCGCCGATGTCGACGCCGCCCCGATGCACGAGGCTGGCGACGAGCGGCCGGACCTTGTTTTCCGTCACCTCGCCGCCGAGCTTGTCCACCTCGGCCATCAGCGGCTTCAGCGCGTCGGCATTGATGCCGCTGACGGTCAGCCCCTTCAGCCGCAGCTCGGCCGAACCGCTGGCCGCGCCGAGAAGCTCGGCGAGATTCCGGCCGGTCGATTCGGCGGAAAGGTCGAAATCCAGCTTTCCGCCGGCGACCGGCTTGCCTTGAGCCTTCCAGACGAGCGGCGCGAGATCGGCATCTTCCGCCGAGAGCCGCGTCTGCAGAAGCCCGCTGCCGTCGCCGTTCGACATCATGACGCGGCCGGTCAGTCGTCCGCCCTGCCAGCTGCCTCCGGCATTCTCGATGGTGATCCCGCCGCTGCGATGGGTAATTTTTGCGGAGAAATCCGCCACGTCCCCGAACGCGCCGGTGCGGAAGAGGCCCGCATCGACGTCGAGGGCGACATCCGTATCGCCGAAGATCGGCGAGCCGAACGGTTTTGAGGAAAAGGCGCCGGTCGCAGGATCGCTGGTGGCGCCGAAGACCGCCTCGCCAAGCCAGGCGAGGTCGAGCGTATCGACCTTGAGCGAACCCGAGGCCGGCAGGCCCGGCGCCTTCCGGTCGATGGCGATCTCGCCGCCGAAATCGTTGTCCGCCACGGCGCCCTTGAGCCCCGCGACCCTGACCGCATCGGCCGTCATGGCGATATCCGCGTCGAGCGTGACCGGCAGGCCCGTTCCGAACTGCGGCAGACCGATGCCGTTCATCAGCAGATAGGGCTCCAGATCGGCGCTCTTCAGCGTCACGTGGCCGCTGCCCTCGCCAAAACCCTCGTTCCGGAGGTTCACCTCGCCCTTCGCATCGAAGGAGGTCCGGCCGGTCGCAAATGAGATCCCGGCTTTCGCCGCTCCTTCGGAACCCTGCTCGATGTTGAGCGCGAGCCGTCCCGCCCCGTCTCCGTCGAATGGCAGCGGATCGAGCCCCGCCTGGCCGAGGAGAACCCGCGCCTCGGGATTCTCAAGCGATGCGTCGAGCGTCATGCCGGTGCCGCCCGTCAGGTCGAGCAGACCGGGGAGCTTGAGGTCGCCGTTCACCGTGCTGCCGTTGGACTTGCCCTTCAGCGCGACCTCCACCCCGCCGGTATCCCCGTCGACCGAAAGGTCGGCGGTCAGGTCGGTATCGGCAAACCACGCGGCGTTTCCGGCAAGCCGCCGCAGCACCGGATGGGGCGGCAGCCGGTCGCGCAGCATGGCGAGGAATGCCGCCGGATCGGCGGAGCGGAAGCTCAAGGTGCCGTTGCCGGCATAGGAAAGCAGCGAGCCTTCCACCCTGCCCTTCGCGGCGATCGTCGCCCCCTCCACATCGCCGACCGCCAGCCGCTCCAGCGAGAGCACGCCGCCGGCCATTGTGAAGGCCGTATCGACATTGTCGGCGGCGACCCCGAAGGCCGTGAACCGGTCGGCCTTCAGCGTCGCCGCAACCCGATGATCGAGCACGTCCTGCCCCGCATCATCGCCCGTGAACAGCGAAGCCAGCGCCCTCATGGCGTCGATATCGATCTCGTTGCCGGCAAGGCTCACCGAAAGGTCCGGCACGTGCCCTTGCTGCGACTGGCGCTCCAGCCTGCCCCTCAGCGTCGCCGGCCCGATCGCCAGTTCGAGCGTTTCGAAACGCTGCAGCTCCGGCGTCAGGTTGACCTTGGCCGAAAAGCCGGCGGAGCGGAGCTGGCGGATTTCGGGCGCGACGCTTCCCGACAGCCAGTCCGCAAGCCCGGACGGCTGGTTGGAGGCGACCAGCATATCGCCGACGAAGGAGAACCGGTCGCGCAGCACGAGGCTGCCCTTGGCTTCTAGCTGCGTGCGGCCCGGCAGGGTCGCCACGACGTTGTCGACCGTCCAGCCGCGCCCGGCGGGGCGGACGTCGAGCCGGATGTCGCGTATGGTCGTGTCGTTCACCACGATCGCCGGCAGTTTCAGGCTGGCGCGGCCCGGCACCTGCGGGATCGGGATCGATGCGGCCATCTGGATGAAATTGTTGATGCGGCGCTGCGCAGATACGGCGGGATCGCGACCGGTCTTGGTCTGGACGCCCTCGCCGATCTGGTTCACGTCGATCTGCTGGCCGTCGGCCGTCAGCAGGAATTCCGGCTTCTCGCCGGTATCCAGCGTCGCCTCGCCGGTCACGACATAGGGATTGTCGGCCGCTCCGATCTCCAGCCGGTATTCAGGTATGCGGATGCGTTCGTTGGTGAGTTCGAAACCGCCCTTCATCCGCGGTCCGGGAGGCGGCGGCGTGACCGGCTCGGTCTCGTCCTCCTCCTGCAGGATAGCGAGGGAGAAGTTGCCGTTATAGGCCGGCTTGTTGTCGGCTAGCGTCAGCTCGCCGTCGAGATTGAGTTCGACCGGCTGCGCGTCCGGCCAGAGCCTCAGCCGCAACGGCATGCGCCTGGCTTCACTGTCGGCCGTGCCGCTCGCGAGGCTGAACCTCGCCTCGTAGCCGTCGAGCGTCGCATTGCCCTCGCCCCGCCAGGGACCGCGCAGCGACGCGGCGGAGAAATCGGCCGAAAGGCCGGTGATCTGCCGCGACTGGCCGGACTGTTCGTCGATCAGGTCGATCTCGCCGCCGCTGACATGGATGTCCTCGATGACCACCGTGCGGGCGGGGATCGCCGCACGGCTGCCGCGCATCCAGTCGAGCGTGCCGTCCGGCAGCACCCGCAGGCGCGCCTTCGGCTCCTCGATGCGCATGTCGAAGATCCGGGCCTCGCCGGAGAGGAAAGGCGCGAGCTCCATATCCATGGAGAAGCGCGCCACCTGCACCAGCGGCTGGCCGTCGGTATCCGTACCGACCCTCACGTCGTGCAGCGTGACGGAGGGAAACGGCAGTATACGCGCATCGACGGCACCGTGGACGGAAACTTTCTTGCCGAGGATGCGGCTTGCCTGGTCCTCGAAGCCGACGCGGAAATTGGACCAGTCGACGAAGAACGGCGCGAGCAGCGCCGTGAACAGCGCCACAACCACCAATCCGCCGAATGCCACCAGGATGCGTCCAAGCACCGTTTCGTCTCCCTGGATCCCGCTAAGAGACTAGTTCCATCGGGCTCCGAGGCAAGTCAAGCTTCGGGGAGCGTCTCATTCGGCGCTCCGGAAGATCTTGCCCGGATTGAAGATACCGTCGGGATCGAAGCTCTTCTTGACGGCGCGCATCAGATCGACCGCGCCGCCGAGCTCCTCCTCCAGGAACGCCATCTTGCCCTGGCCGATACCGTGTTCGCCGGTGCAGGTGCCGTCCATGGCAAGCGCCCGCCGGTTGAGGCGCCCGATGAAGGCCTCGACCCTGCCGACCGAATCCGGATCCTTGCCGTCGAAAAGCACCAGTACGTGGAAATTGCCGTCGCCCGCGTGCCCGACGATCGGCGCGAGCAGTCCCTCCGCGACGATATCGGCCTGGGTCTCGGCGACGCATTCGGCAAGCCTTGAGATCGGCACGCAGACATCGGTCGAAAGCCCGTCGAGCTCCGGCGCCAGCGCCCGGCTCGCCCAATAGGCATTGTGCCGGGCGTTCCAGAGCTTGGCGCGCTCCTCCGCGTTGGCGGTCCAGAGGAATTCGTCGCCGCCGCATTCGGCGGCGATTTCGGAAAACTGCGCCGATTGCAGCGCCACCGTCTCCTCCGTGCCGTGGAACTCCAGAAAGAGCGTCGGCTTTTCCGGATAGGAGAGCTTCGAATAGGCGTTGCAGGCGCGCATCTGAACGTCGTCGAGGAGTTCGATGCGGGCGACGGGAATGCCCATCTGGATGGTCATGATGACGGCGTCGCAGGCGGCCTTGATCGTCGGGAAGGCGCAGACCCCGCCGCCGATCTTCTCCGGGATGCCCTGGAGGCGCAGCGTGATCGAGGTGATGACGCCGAGCGTGCCTTCCGAGCCGACGAAGAGCCGGGTGAGATCGTAGCCGGCCGAGGACTTCTTGGCGCGCCGCGCGGTGCGGATCTCCTCGCCGTCGGCGGTGACGACGGTGAGCGACAAGACATTGTCCTTCATCGTGCCGTAGCGCACCGCATTGGTGCCGGAGGCCCGCGTCGCCGTCATGCCGCCGATCGAGGCATTGGCGCCCGGGTCGATCGGGAAGAACAGGCCGGTGTCGCGCAGCTCCCGGTTCAGCTCCTCGCGGGTGATGCCCGGCTCCACCGTAACGTCAAGATCGGCGGGGCTGACGCGAAGCACCTTGTTCATGCGGCTGAAATCGATGGAGATTCCGCCCGACGGCGCGTTGACCTGGCCTTCCAGCGAGGATCCGGTCCCGAAGGGAATGACCGGCACGCGGTGGGCGGCGCAGGCCTTCACGACCGCCTTCACATCATCCGTGCTTTCGGCGAAAACGACGCCGTCCGGAAGCTGGGCCGGCAGATAGGTGGTCGTATGCGCGTGCTGCTCGCGAAAGGCCTGGCCGGTCTGGAAACGCTCGCCGAAGGACTGTTTCAGGATGCCCAGAACCGTCCTGATGCCCTCTTCGTTGCGAAGGCCCGTCTTCACGTCCCTGACTGCCATCACCATTCTCCTCATGATACTGCGGAAATTGGTTAGGCGACGGGTCCGGCTTTGTCCAGAAATAACGACAGCCCCGGGTTCGACCTCGGTACGGACACCGCCCTTTGCCCTCGGGTCAAGCCCAAGGGTGACGAGAGACAGAATCCTCCCTTGGCGATCTTGAGATTTTCAAGTCGGACGGGGCGCTGAAAGCTGCCTCTTAGGTTAGTTTAACAGGTGACACCTCTCAGCGCCCCGTTCGGCGGTTTTTATCCGCGACTTCGGTCCCTCTGCCTTGGCCTTCCCGGACGGTGTTCTCCTCGGGTTAAACCCGAGAATGCCGCATGGACCCCGGGCGAACCGAGTTATCGCCAACGATCCATGACGCCGCCGCCGGACTATCCGCTTTACGCAGACGGACAGAAAAGTCCGGCGAAACCATCCGTTCGGCCACCCTGTGTGCCGCACAGGCACGCCCGGCGCGCTCTTTCGGGCATCAAGAGACGATGGGCCGGTCCGTTGCCCGTCATCTCTCCCCGTGTCGCCGGAGGGAGACCATTTTCCGCGAACCCGGAGGTTGAGGCTTTGCGTCTTCCCCTCAACACCCGCGCCGGCCCCGCCTCGCCGGAACGCCTTCCGGTGTATCCGCTGCGGGACGGGGTGATTGTAGGCATGGAGTGAAGGAGCGGGGATGAGAAAGGGGTCAAGTGATTGATAGAGCTGAGGCGGGTTTGCGTTTTATCCATCAGAGCCGGTGGATGCCTGCCGCCGCACCCCCCTCTGCCCTGCCGGGCATCTCCCCCTCAAGGGGGGAGATCGGATGGGGGCGGCGGTTTCCCCAAACGACAAGCGCCGCTATTCGGCATACCGCATACGCATACGGGGGAACGGAGCGGGATCGGCTTGCGCCCTCTTCTCCCCAGCGGGGAGAAGTGCCGAGCAAAGCGAGGCGATGAGGGGGTGTACATGCGGCAAACGCCGTGCTGGATTTTGGCTTCGCCCCCCTCATCCGCCCTGCCGGGCACCTTCTCCCCGCTGGGGAGAAGGGGAGAGCCGCTGCTTGGGATCTCCTTCACGAGCGGGGGCAATCGCATATGAGAACCGAGCCAGTTCGGCTTTCTCCCTCTTCTCCCCAGCGGGGAGAAGTGCCGAGCAAAGCGAGGCGATGAGGGGGTGTACACGCGGCAGGCGCGGCATCGCTGTATTTTGGCTTCGCCCCCCTCATCCGGTCCTTCGGACCACCTTCTCCCCGCTGGGGAGAAGGGGAGAGCGCGCCGCCGCCTCGTCAGCTTCAGGCACTCGTCGCTGCAATCGGTTCGCTGGTCAATTGCCCGCTACTCCGCGGCGAGCAGCGGTTCTTCCTTGCCCTTCTCTTCCGTATCCGAGTTCTCCGCCTTGCGGCGCGAGGCATGCGCGAGTTCCTGATGCAGGCGCTGTTCCTCGTGCACATGCGGCTTGGCGAAGCGGGCGATCAGGAGATAGGCGACCGGCGTGATGAAGAGGGTCACGAGCACGGCAAAGCCGAGGCCGCCGACGATGACCCAGCCGAGCGCGATGCGGGCTTCCGCGCCGGCGCCCTTGGCGAGAACCAGAGGCACACCGCCGATGATGGTGGCGATCATCGTCATCATGACCGGGCGAAGGCGCATGGCGCAGGCGGTCTCGATCGCCTCCCGCACCTCCGCCCCGCGGTCACGGAGCTGGTTGGCGAACTCGACGATCAGGATGCCGTTCTTCGCCATGACGCCGACGAGCAGCACGAGGCCGATCTGGCTGTAGACGTTGAGGCTCGAGCCCGTGAGCACCAGAGCGATGGCCGCGCAGGCAAGCCCGAGCGGCACGGTGGACATGATGATGAGCGACGACAGCACGCTTTCGAACTGCGCGGCGAGCACCAGGAAGATGATGGCGATCGCAAAGCCGAAGGTCAGCAGCATGGCGTTGGAATTCTCGCCGAGCGTCTTTGCTTCCGCCATCGGAATGAGCCGCACGCCGGCCGGAAGCAGCGGCTGGGCGAGCGCCGTCATTTCCCGGACCGCGTCGCCGAGCGCGACGCCGTCGCGAAGGCTGGACGAGATCGACACGGACGCAAGGCGCTCCTCGCGGTTGAGCTGCGGCGCGACGGCCCCTTCCTTCAAGGTCGCGATGGTCGACATCGGCACGATCTTGCCGTCGCCGGCCTTCAGGAAGATGTTTTCGAGATCGGTCGGATCGTCGATCGGCCGCGTCGTCGAGGTGAGCTTCACCGGCAGCGCGTCGCCGGCGACGAAGACGTCGACCACCGAACGGCCCTCCAGCAGCGACTGCATGGCGGTCGACAGGCCCGTGATGTCGATGCCGAGGTCGGAGGCGCGTTCGCGGTCGATCGCGACGGAGAGCTGCGTCTGGGTCGGCTCGTTGGTGAGGCGGGGCGTGTCGAAGAGCGGGCTCTTCTCCATTTCCGAGACGAGCTTCTGGGCGGTCGAGGTCAGGACGTCGTAATCGTTGCCGACCAGCGCCATCTGCAGGCCGTTGCCGGCGCCGCGGATCTTCAGGCTGTTCGACTGCATGGCGAAGCCGCGGAGCGCCGGCACGCGCTGTGCCGCGGCGTTCACGTCCGCGGCGATCTCGTCCTGGCTGCGGGTGCGCTCGTCCCAGGGCGCCAGCGTCAGGACCATGAAGCCGCTGTTGGTGTTGCTGCCGAAGCCGGAGATCGAGAAGATGTTGCGGATTTCGCCGGAATCGCGCAGCGGCTTCAGGTTCTCCTCGACCCGCTGCATCTGGTCGCGCGTGTAGTCGAGGCTGACGCCCTGCGGCGCCGTGAGGCGCAGCATGACGGTCGCGCGGTCCTCGCGCGGCGTCAGCTCGTTCTTGACGAGGCCGAAGACGTTGTAGGCGGCGATCGCGAAGATCACCGAAAAGACGATGACGACGAGCGGCGCGTTGAGGCAGTACCGCAGCGTGATCGCATAGACGCGGGCAAAGGCGCTGCCGAAGGCGCCGAGCAGCCCGTGATGCTCCTTGATCGGCTTGGTCAGCATGCGCGAGGCGAGCATCGGGCAGAGCGTCAGGGCGGTAATCGACGACAGGGCCACCGAGAAGGCGAGCACGAAGCCGAATTCCTTGAACAGACCGCCGATCTGGCCGGGCAGGAAGGAAAGCGGGATGAAGACGGCCGCGAGCGTCGCGGTCGTGGCGATGACGGCGAAGAAGACTTCCTGCGTGCCGAGCACGGCGGCGGCGCGCGGCCCCATGCCTTCCGCCCGTCGCCGGACGATGTTTTCGAGCACGACGATCGCGTCGTCCACCACCAGACCGGTCGCCAGAACGATCGCGAGCAGCGTCAGGATGTTGATCGAGAAGCCGACGAGGTAGATCGCCACCAGCGTGCCGATCAGCGCCACCGGCATGGTGAGGCCCGGAATGAGCGTCGCCCGCCAGTCGCGCAGGAAGAGGAAGATGACGACGAGCACGACCGAGGCCGACAGGATGAGCGCGATCTCCACCTCGTGCAGCGCGCCCTGGATGAAGATGGCGTCGTCGCCGGTGATCGCGATGCGCGTGCCTTCGGGCAGCGTCTTCTGCATCTCGTCCACGGCCGCCTTGACGCCGTCGGAAATGTTGAGCGTGTTCGACTGCGCCTGGCGGATGATGCCGAGGCCGACGCCCTGCACGCCGTTGGCGCGCAGCACCGTGCTGCCGTCGTCCGGGCCGAGCGAGACGGTGGCGACGTCGCGGACGCGCACGTTCGGCGCGACCAGCACGTTCTCGAAATCGCGCGGCGTCGTCAGGTTGGCGGTGGCGCGCACGACGATATCCTGGCTGGTGCTTTTCAGCGAACCGGCCGGCACGTCGAGCGCCGCGCTTTGCAGCGCCTTGTCGACATCGGCGACGGTGAGGCCCCGGCCGGCAAGAGCCGCCTGGTTCACGTCGACGCGGAACACCTTGTCCTGATCGCCGTAAAGCTCGACGTCGGCCACGCCTTCGACGGCCGCCAGACGGTCGACGATCTCGTTGTTGACGAGCTGGGTGAGGTCCTCCATCGAGAGCGTCGAGGACGTGACCGCCAGACGCATGATGGCATCGGAATCGGCGTCCGCCTTGACGATGCGGGGCTCGTCGGCATCGTCCGGCAGCTGGTTGACGACGCGGCCGACCGCATCGCGCACGTCGTTGGCGGCTTCCGAGAGATCGACGGAATCGGAGAACTCCATCGTCACGCGGCTGGAGCCGAACTGCGACTGGGAAGACAGCGCCTTGAGGCCGGAGACGCGCGCGACCGCGCCCTCGATGACCTGGGTGACCTCCTGGTCCATCGTCTGCGGCGAGGCGCCGTCGTAATTGGTGCGGACCGTGATGACCGGCTGGTCGACGTCGGGAAGCTCGCGCACCTCGACGCCCGCAAGGGCGGCAAGGCCCGCGACGACGAGCAGCGTGTTCAGAACCGCGGCAAGGATCGGCCGGCGGACGAAGAGCGCGGTGAAGCTCTGGCCGGATTTCTCCCCGCCACCGCCGTGCTCTGGTTTTTCTTGGCCGGCGCCGCCATGGCCGAAGCCCGGAAGGTCGATCTTCATTGGCTCGCTACCTCTGCCTTATCCGGCGCGCCGAAGATGCGCACGGGCGCCCCTTCCCTCACGCGCTGCAGGCCTTCGGTCACCACCCGGTCGCCCTCGTTGAGCCCCGCCTCGACGAGGACCGCATCCGGATTGCGCTGCACGACGCGCACCCGGGTCTTGACCGACTTGTTGTCCTGGACCAGCCAGACATAGGAGCCCTCGCCGTCCCACTGCACGGCGAGCGGATCGACGGACGGGTATTTCTCGCCCTCAAAGCGCATGCCGACGTTGAAGGCCATGCCGGCGCGCAGGACGTCGTCGGGATTTTCGACGCGGGCGCGGATGCGCATGGTGCGGCTTGCCGGATCGACGCGGTTGTCGATCGCCTCCACCTTGCCCGTAAAGACCTGGCCCGGGCGGGCGACGGAACTCGCCTCGACCGCCTGGCCGGGTTCGATGGCGACGGCGAAGCGCTCGGGCGCCCAGAAATCGACGAGGATCGCCGAACGGTCGTCTATGGTGACGATGCTGGTCTGGGTCGTGACGTTGTCGCCGATATTGACCGCGACGATGCCGGCGATGCCGTCGATGGGCGCGACGATGTCGCGGCGCCTGAGGTTGAGCTCGGCGGTGGAGAGCGCCAGCTTCGCAGCCTGTTCGGCGATCTGCGCATCGAGCACGTCGAGGCGCGAAACGGACTGCAGGTTCTTGTAGGAGGCGGATTTCTCCTGGGCGCTCTTCAGCGACACCTGCGCCTTGTCGCGCTCGATGATCTGCTCGTCGTCGTCGAGGCGGGCAAGCACTTGGCCCTTCACCACCTTTTCGCCGGAACTGACCATGATCTCGTGGATCGTGCCGGCCGCCTGCGGCATGACGACGACGGACTGGATAGCCTCGCCGCTGCCGATCGCCGTCAGACGGTCGTTGACCGTGCCGGTCGCGACGGGTTCCACCACGACGAGCGTCGCGCGATTGCCGCCGCCCTGGCCCCGCTGGCCACCCTGGCCGGCGCCGCCCTGGCCTTGGCCCTGGCCCTGGCCCTGGCCCTGCTGCCGCGCCGCGGCATTGGTGTTGCCGGCCGTGCCTATAGCCGCCTGCTGGGCCTGTTCGGAACGGATGGCGGCGATCACCTCTCCCGGCACGCCCATCTTGGCAAGCGTCTCACCGGCGCTCGGCACCATGAAGACCCAGAGACTAAGCCCTGCAGCCAGAACCACGATACTGAGCAGAAGCTGTTTCCAAATCCGCATTCACTTCTCCGGTTGAGGCACGCGCGGGCCTATTTGCGAAGGAGTATCCTTTTTTGCCGATGTACAAGCAATGGCTGATCGGCATTCTTACGAAATTGTAATTTCACAAGATTTTGTAGACTTTTTGACTGCCCCGACCGCCTCCGTCTGCCTATCGGGAGGGCAGAACCCGGTCCTTTCCTGGGCGATCTGCATCAACTTACCACAATTTAGCCTCCCCTTGTGGAGAGACTGGGAATAAAAGAGGAACATTTTCTGGTCTTTCGGGTCCGAATCATTACATTGGCCGCATGAGTAACAGTTTCGACGACATCCCGTTCTTCGACGAGGAGCCGCAGCCGGCGCCGCGCAAAGGCCCCGCCCCGACCCCGCCCGGCGCAGGCGGCGGCCTCGGGATTGCGGCGCGCGCCATGGCCGCCCGCGACCAGCACCGCGCCCCGGACTATCTCACCGGCCTCAACCCGGAGCAGCGCGAGGCGGTCGAGACGCTGGACGGCCCCGTCCTCGTGCTCGCGGGTGCCGGCACCGGCAAGACGCGGGTGCTGACGACGCGCATCGCCCATATTCTGGCGACCGGCCGGGCCTTCCCCAGCCAGATCCTCGCCGTCACCTTCACCAACAAGGCGGCGCGCGAGATGAAGGAGCGCATCGGCGTGCTGGTCGGCGGCGCGGTCGAAGGCATGCCCTGGCTCGGCACCTTCCATTCGATCGGCGTGAAGCTTCTGCGCCGCCATGCCGAACTGGCGGGACTCCGCTCCGATTTCACCATTCTCGACACCGACGACGTGATCCGGCTGATCAAGCAGCTCATCCAGGCGGAGGGACTGGACGACAAGCGCTGGCCGGCCCGCCAGTTCGCCGGCATGATCGACACCTGGAAGAACAAGGGCCTACTGCCGGCCGATATCCCGGAAGGCGACGCCCGCGCCTTCGCGAATGGAAAAGGCCGCGAGCTCTACGCCGCCTACCAGGCGCGGCTGAAGACGCTGAACGCCTGCGATTTCGGCGACCTTCTGCTTCATCCGATCGCGATCTTCCGCCAGAACCCGGATATCCTGAAGGACTATCACGGCAGGTTCCGCTACATCCTGGTCGACGAGTACCAGGACACCAACACGGCGCAATACATGTGGCTCAGGCTGCTCGCGCAGCGGCCGAAGGGAACGCCGCAGAACGTCTGCTGCGTCGGCGACGACGACCAGTCCATCTACGGCTGGCGCGGCGCGGAAGTGGACAATATCCTGCGCTTCGAGAAGGATTTTCCGGGCGCGAAGGTGATCAAGCTGGAGCGCAACTACCGCTCCACCGAACATATTCTCGGCGCCGCCGGCCATCTCATCGCCCATAACGAGGGGCGGCTTGGAAAGACGCTCTTCACCGACCGGGTCGACCCCGACGACGAGAAGGTGATGGTGCATGCCGCCTGGGACAGCGAGGAAGAGGCCCGCGCCGTCGGCGAGGAGATCGAGCGTCTGCAGCGCGGCGATGCCGACGGCAAGCGGCATGCGCTGAACGACATGGCGATCCTGGTGCGCGCCTCCTTCCAGATGCGCGAGTTCGAAGACCGCTTCGTGACGCTCGGCCTCAACTACCGCGTCATCGGCGGCCCCCGCTTCTACGAGCGGCTGGAGATCCGCGACGCGATGGCCTATTTCCGGCTCGTCTGCCAGCCGGCCGACGACCTCGCTTTCGAGCGGATCATCAACACCCCGAAGCGGGGCCTGGGCGACACGACGGTACGCTACCTGCACGACTATGCCCGCGCCCGCGACGTGCCCATGCTCGCGGCATCCGCCGAGATCATCGAGACGGACGAGCTGAAGCCCAAGGCGCGCAAGGCGCTGTTCGACGTGGTGCAGAGTTTCAGGAACTGGCAGCAGCGGCTGGAGACGACCCCGCATACCGAGCTTGCCGAACAGATCCTCGAAGAATCCGGCTATACGGACATGTGGAAGGCCGACAAATCGGCGGAAGCGCCCGGCCGGCTGGAAAACCTGAAAGAGCTCATTCGCTCGATGGAAGCCTTCGAGAGCATGCGCGGCTTCCTGGAACACGTCTCGCTGGTCATGGATGCCGAGCAGAACGAGGACATGGATGCCGTCTCGATCATGACGCTGCATTCCGCCAAGGGCCTGGAATTCGATACCGTCTTTTTACCCGGCTGGGAGGAAGGCCTCTTTCCGCACCAGCGGGCGCTCGACGAAGGCGGCCGCGCAGGCCTCGAAGAGGAACGCCGCCTCGCCTATGTGGGCATCACCCGCGCCAAGCGGCGCTGCCACATCTGGTTCGTCTCCAACCGCCGCATCCACGGGCTGTGGCAATCCACCATGCCGTCGCGCTTCCTCGACGAACTGCCGCAGGCGCATGTGGATGTCGCCGTATCCGAGAGCAATTACGGCGGCTATGGCGGGAGGGGCGGCTACGGCCAGTCGCGTTTCGACAAGGCCGATCCCTTCGCCAATTCCTATTCCACGCCCGGCTGGAAACGCGCCCAAGCCAACCAGACGGACGCCACGCGCGACAACTGGGGCACGCGCTCGGGCTACGCCGTGGAGCGCATCGGCTATGGCGAAAGCGGCCCGCGCGGCCGCACGATCGAGGGCGAGCTGGTGGCGAAATCCGTGGCCGACACGCCCTCGCAATTCTCCATCGGCGACCGGGTGTTCCACATCAAGTTCGGCAACGGCAATATTTCGGCGATCGAAGGCAACAAGCTGACGATCGATTTCGACCGGGCGGGTCAGAAGCGGGTGCTGGAAGGGTTCGTGGAGAGAATTTAGATTGATTTTCAGTAAAATACCAAAATAATATACTCGCTGGGGTGGTATTCTGGTGAGGGATTCGTGGCTTTAGAATTTGCGCTGTCGTTTGAGGGGGCGTCTGCAGACAACAACTTGCTAGATTTTTATGACGCTGCGGCCGCCTTCTCGGCATTTCAAAGAACATTAGCTCTAACAGCACATCTAGTAATAAATGGGGAAATTATAACTCAAGCTCCCGCACTTAAGGGAGCACAGATCTTATCATACCCTATTGAACCAGGAAGTTGGAAAGCAGTTGCTGTCGTCGCGGGAACGCTAATGCTGTCTGGAGCAGTTGCATCAAGAGATTCCGTTTTGGGCCACATTTTTACCTCCGCCTACGACTATGTATTAAACGAAGCGCTCGGCTTTCATGTTGATTTCAACAAAGCACTTGGTGAGCAACTAGAGGAATACAGACGGCAAACCGATGTAATTCCCAAAGGCTTAGATGAGGGTAAAATTCAGGCACTTATCGAAAAAAACGAAAACTCTCTCAAGGACCTACATCGACCAATTTCTCAATCAAGAACCGCAGAAACCGGAACCATAGGATTAAGCCAGGGCGGCAAGATAACAAGAAAAACTGGCCCTACCCTCAACATCGAAACATACGAATATATTAACGTAACGCGTTTATCCGACAGGCCTATCCATCGAACTGGGAAGGTTTCCAGCTATAATACAAACACATTTAAGGGGCGTATATACGTAGAAGAAGAAGGACGTCCAGTTCCATTTACACTGTCAGAAACTTCAAGAACGCCGAGAAATATCTCAAAGATAGTACGAAGCCTTTCATCCAACGCGATTGACCGATTTGACTCCCAAGCGGAAATAGAATTCGAGGCGCTAACCTTTGAAAGTAAAAACGGTCGACTAAAAAGCTATCTTATCATCAGCATTAAATAAACATACCTCTCCGCCAAACCGAACGTCATTCGCGCGCGACCGGCCGCACGAACCTCCTGTCGAGCCAGACCATTCCCGCGCCCACGACGAGATAGCCGATGGCGATCGCGGCGGCGTTGAGGAAGACCTGTGTCCAGCCGAGATTGCCCGCATCGAGGAACGGATAGGCATATCGCCCCTCGATGGTGCCGCGAATGGCTGCGTAGACGAAATAGAGAACCGGATAGAGCATCCACTGGAACGGGGCACGGAAAGACAGCGTGTTCTTCGGGACGAGAGACAACCAGAACAGCGGAACAAAGACCGGATTGAGCCTGTGAAGCAGGAAATTCGCGAGAGCCCCGGCGCCGCTGAGTTCGCGCAGTCCCTGCAGCAGAAGGGCGAAGACGATGCCTACCAGCATGATGCTCAAGGCCAGCCCGCCGGCCGCCCAGGCATGGCCGGGACGCAAGCCAGCGATGGCGACATGCGTAAACAGCAAGGCGACCAGGAAATTCGTGATGATGGTGAAATAGCCGAAGATCGCCCAGATTGCGGGCAACAAGGTCGCGCCGTTCGACATGACCGTATTCAGCTCGATCAGGATGCCGACCCATGCCGAAACGGCGATCACCGCCGCGAGTATGCGCGACAGAATAGACGTGCGCACCGGAAACATCGGCACCTCCCCTCACCGCATGGTCAGCCCGCCATCGACGGCGTACCGGATTATTCTTTCCCGCAAGCCGGCTCACCGGCCCGCCTTCATACCCGGGCCTTCAATTGTCGGGAATGCGCCTTAGATATGCCCTCGGCCGGCGTCGGCAAGCCGATGACGAAAGTTTGTCGGACTGCGTGGCCGGGCAAACCCTATCTTGTCAGGGCTCCTGTCACCCATTACCTCACGCATGGAGATCGTTTGGGATCCGAGGGAGGAATTCATGAAAGCTATCGTCACAGCACCCGGCGGACTGGATGCCCTGAAGCTTGTCGACCTGCCGGACCCCGGCAAGCCCGGACCCGGAGAAATCCGCGTCGCGCTGCATGGCAGCTCGCTCAACTATCACGACCTCGGCGTCGCGAGCGGCAGGACGCCGACCGATGGCCGGATTTTGATGGCGGATGGTGCGGGCGTGGTCGAGGAAGTCGGCGAAGGGGTGACGGAGTTCAAGCCGGGCGACCGTGTCGTCTCCTGCTTCTTTCCCGACTGGCAGGACGGTCCGCCCCTGCCCGGCGGATTTTCGCGTGTCCCGGGTGACGGTATCGACGGCTTCGCGGCTGAATATGCGGTACGGCCGGCGACCGCCTTCACGCTGGCGCCGAAAGGGTTCAGCCATGTGGAGGCGGCGACGATCACCACCGCAGGCCTGACCGCATGGCGGGCGCTGGTCGAGATCGGCAGGCTGAAGGCCGGCGACACGGTGCTGGCGCTCGGCACCGGCGGCGTCTCGATCTATGCGCTGCAGCTGGCAAAGGCGATGGGCGCGCAGGTGGCGATCACCTCCTCCTCCGACGAGAAGCTGGAGCGGGCGAAAGCCCTCGGCGCGGATTTCACGGTCAACTACCGGACCCATCCCGAATGGGCCGGGAACGTGCTCGAATGGACCGGCGGCCGCGGCGTCGACCACGTGGTGGAAGTGGGCGGTCCGGGCACGCTCGGCCAGTCGATCCAGGCGGCTCGCATGGCCGGCAGCATCACCATGATCGGCGTGCTGACCGGTGCGCGCGGCGAAGTGCCCACCGCAGCCCTTGCGGGCAAGCAGATCACCCTTTCAGGCCTCATCGTCGGCAGCCGCCGGCAGCAGCAGGATTTCGTCCGCGCCCTCGATACCGGCCTCTTCAAGCCGGTGATCGACAGGGTGTTTCCGCTGGAAAAGCTGGCCGACGCCTTCCGCTACGAGATGGGCGGCGGCCACTTCGGCAAGATCGGCATCGAGTGGTGACGGGCCGGGCGGAGGTTTTCCTTGCCGAAAACCCCTGCCCCGTCTACCGCTTGGGCTACACCCGGAACAAGGGAGCGGCCGCATGTTTCTTTCCAACCAGGACGTGATCGAACTCACCGCATGGCGGCGGAAATTGCATGCCATGCCGGAGGTTTCCGGCGAGGAGATCGCAACCGCCGCAGAAGTCCAGGGCTTTCTGGCGGATACCGGGCCGGACCGGGTGATCTCCGGCCTCGGCGGCACCGGCATCGCCGTGGTCTACGACAGCGGCGCGCCCGGTCCGACGGTGATGTTCCGCGCCGAGCTCGACGCGCTGCCGATCGAGGAAACCGGCACGCCGGAGCACCGCTCGCAAATTCCCGGAAAGGGCCACATGTGCGGCCATGACGGCCACATGACCATGCTCGCCGCCCTCGGCCGGCAGTTCAGCCGCGAAAGACCGAAACGCGGTCGCGCCATCCTGCTCTTCCAGCCGGCGGAGGAGACCGGCGCGGGTGCCGCCGCCGTCATCGCCGACGGGAAATTCGCGGACCTGACGCCGGACTACAGTTTCTCGCTGCACAACATGCCCGGCCTGCCGCTCGGCCATGCCTGGCTGAAGGACGGCATCGCCAACTGCGCCTCGCGCGGACTGAAGATCGTGCTTTCGGGCCGGACCGCGCATGCCTCCATGCCGGAAACCGGCATCTCGCCGGTGCCCGCCGTGGCAAGGCTGATGCCGGCGCTGACGGCCCTGAGCAAAGGCAGCATCGCGGCGGAGGACCTGGTGCTCGCAACGGTCACGCATGCCGCGATCGGCGAGCCGGCCTTCGGCATCGCCCCGGGCCATGCGGAGGTCTGGGTGACGCTCCGCGCCATGACCGACGGCGAAATGGAGGCGCTGGTCACCGCCGCCGAGACGCTGGTGAGCGAGATCGCTGCGGAAGCCCGGCTCGAACATGCCCTGGAATATCACGACATCTTCGTGCATTCCGAAAACGATCCGGAGGCCGCCGCGCTGCTGCGTGCCGCGATGGAGGCGGAAGGCGTTCCGCACGAACCGGGCGAGACGATGCGCGGCTCGGAGGATTTCGGCCGCTTCGGCTCGGTCTCGAAATCGGCGATGTTCTTCCTCGGCGCCGGCGAGGACATGCCGAACCTGCACAATCCGAACTACGATTTTCCGGACGACCTGATCCCGATCGGCACGCGGATTTTTGCGCGCGTCGCCAGGGATATCCTGGGGTGACGAGATGGGGCACGGTGCCTGCCGACGTCAGAGGCAGGTCGTCACCCCAACTGCGATATGCTTAGGCTTGGATCTTCAGGACAAGCCCGAGGATCTACACGTGGGAGATATGAAGCCCCTCACCCGGTGGAATGGGGAAACGGTGGCGGCGGGAGCTCCCGCCGGAACCCGATCAGGCGTCCTTGCCCTTGAAGAGCTTGGCGAGGAAATTGTCGCCGCCGCCGCCGCGACCCGGGCGCCTGCCGTCCCATTTCGGCACGATCACCATATGGGTGATCTCGCCGCGCTGGAAGGCTTTCAGGAAGCGGTCGTATTCGGCAAAGGCGACGCAGCCGTGCGAATCGCCCCGCACGCGCAGCAGAAAGCTGTGGGCGAGGAGGCCGGTGCGTCCCTGCGGCGCCTTGCCGTCCACCGGCGTCAGGCGGATGGCGGCCACGCCATGGAACAGCTTTTCGCGCATGGAGAGCTTGTAGGTGCCGGGCGGCGTCGGGCCGCGCATCTTCACATGCGTGAATTTCGGGTTGTCGCGCATGCTGCCGATGCCGGAATGGGCTTCGAGCCTGGTGCCGTTCGGCAGGTGGACGACGGCGTTGCTGATGTCGTAGACCGCCACCTTGGCGCCGATGCCCGGCCAGCTCGGCGCGGACGGCGCAGGCGCAGCCGGCGTCTCGCGCATCGGATTGTCGGGTTTGGCGAAGGCGAGTGCGGTCGGCTTGTCGTCGTCGCCGGCCCTGCCCGGCTTCTGCGGCGCAACGGCGGCGATCGCGGCCAGCGCATTCGGTTTCGCCGGCTTCGCATCCGCCGTCGCCGTCGAGGGACGGATAACCGGCAGGGGGCCGGCCTTCGGCAGGTCGTAACCCGGCACGGGCGCTTCGACGATCGCGACGGCTTCCTCTTCGCCGGCATCGTCCTCGACGGCGGTCTCTTCGAGCGCCGCCATCTCGACCGGCTTCATGTCCTTCAGTTCGGCGACCGTGGTGGCCGGCGCGGCATCCTGGATGAGATCGGGCATGACCTCGTTGCCGCGCGGCGCGACGACGACGAGGTTTTGCATCGCCGGAGCGAGCACGGCGCGGATGGCATCCGCATCCGGACGGATTTTCGCGAGCGAGGCGAACTGCTGCTCGTTCTCGGCACGGCGGGCGGCCATGGCCAGAGCGGCATCGAGCATCTGCCGGACGCTCGATCGATCCGGCTTGCGCGCCTCGAGCGCCGCCACGTCGGCCCCGGAAAGGCGCCCGCCCTTGGGATCGGCCGGCGTGCTGCCGGGCAGACGGGAGAATTTCGAGACCTCGATCTCGCGATCATTGGAGACGATCGGGGCGGCGGGGGCGATCGGCCGGGCCAGCGCCGTTTCGAATTCGACGTCGGAGGCGGATTTGACGGCCGTCGCCATGGTGACCACGGAAGCGCCCACCAGGGCGGATACGGTGAGACCGATACCGAGGGCGACATTCGTCAGGAGAGAGCGGGATTTCTTTCGGCGAGGCGGTGCCTTACGTGCCTGTTTGCCATTCGCGGAAGCCTGGACCGTACGCGCCATCACTCGTTACCCGAACCGTTACATACACCGGCGGAAACCGCTTGCGCGAAGCCGCCAACACAACCCCGGCGAAGTGCGCGCAGAGAGGGAATCTGCTCACTGCCGCCGAAGGACTGCAGGTGAGGATGAACGATTATGGTAACCAATGTCTTTACGCCGCCCCGATTTGATTTCGGTGGTGCGCATAAAAGCGCATGCCGCCGGAAGTTAAGCCGAAATATGGCGTTAACGTGTTTGTGATATGCGAAAGGGTGACAGTCAAGAGAAGAACGGCGAGCGACGGCCAGGATTCCGGCCCGTGTTGCCTCACCGCCTCATTTCGGCAACGATTTCCTCGACCGAGCGGCTGGCGCAGGCCTGACGGCTAAAGGGCCCAAGCTCTTCGAGCTTGATCCCTCCGCCCATGATTGGCATTTTATTTCGGCCAAGGCTCGGAGGAAGACCGATGAAAGCTCTGCTCCTGATCGACATCCAAAACGGCTTCTGCCCCGGCGGCAATCTGCCGGTCGCGCATGGCGACGAGATCGTGCCGGTCGTTAACCGGCTGATCGACGACGGCGGCTACGATCTGATCGTCGCCTCCCAGGACTGGCACCCGGAAAACCACGGCAGCTTTGCCTCGCAGCATCCCGGCAAGAAGCCTTTCGAGATGGGCGAGCTTTGCGGCAAGCCGCAGGTCATGTGGCCGGACCATTGCATGCAGGGCACGCCGGACGCCGAATTTCACCCGGACCTGAATGTCGAGGCGTTCGACTACATCCAGCAGAAGGGCGACAACCCGGCGGTCGACAGCTATTCGGCCTTCCGGGACAACGACCAGGCGGCGCTGACGGGGCTCGCGGGCTATCTGAGGGCGCAGCAGGTGGCCGAGCTCGACATCTGCGGGCTTGCGACGGACTATTGCGTAAAATTCTCCGCGCTCGACGCCGTCGAGATGCTGCCGGAGGTGAAGGTGCGCTTCATCGAGGATGCCAGCCGGGGCATCGATCCCAAGGGCGTGAAGAGCGCCATTGCCGAGATGAAGGCGAAAGGCATCGGCATCGTCAAGAGCAGGGCCATCCTCGCGGACTGACCGGCCGAGCAAACGGCAGCCGCCGACAGTTCAGCGGAATCGATCGTTCCATCAGCCCAATTTAATTGCGCCGCCCGCCGCACGGTTCTAAAGCCGGGGCGGAAGGATTTCTCGTATGAACAGCAGTGAATTTTACGCGGGCCTGAAGGGCGGCATCGTTGTCGCGCTCTCCTCGGCGCCTTTCGGGATATTGTTTGGCGCCATTGCGGTCGACAACGGAATTTCGGTGCTGGAAGCGGCACTCATGAGCGCCACGATCTTCGCCGGCGCGAGCCAGCTGGTGGGCATCGAGCTCTTCGGCCATCATGTCGCCGCCTGGCTGATCGTGCTGTCCGTCTTCGCGGTCAATTTCCGCCATGTCCTCTATTCGGCGGCCATCGCCCGCTTCATCGGCCATTTCACGCCGGTCCAGAAATTCTTCACCCTCTTCCTTTTGACGGACCCGCAATTCGCCGAAAGCGTCAAGCGCGGCGAAAGCGGCCGGGGCGTCAGCTTTCCGTGGTATATCGGCTTCGGCGTCGCGGTGTATTTTCCCTGGCTCTTCTTCAGCGTCGTCGGCGCCTTCTTCGGCAAGATGATGGGCGATCCGCGCGCAATCGCGATCGACGTCCTGCTGCCGGTCTATTTCCTCGGCCTGGTGGTCGGCTTCCGCCGCAAGCCAGGCTTCCATCCGGTTGTGGCGGCAAGCGCGCTTGGCTCCGTCTTCGGATACCATTTCGTGGGTTCGCCCTGGCATGTCAGCATCGGCGCGGCCGTCGGGGTCGTCGTGGCGGCACTGCTGCCGCTGCCGAAGGAGCGCGTGCCGGTGACCGCCGCCAGCGAGGTGGAGACCTGACATGGCCGAACCGATCTCGATGGACATGGCGTTCCTGATCTTGGCCGCGGCGGTTGCGACCTTCCTGACCCGCATCGGCGGCTATGTGCTGATCAACAGGATGAAGACCATCCCGCCGCGGATGGAACAGGCGCTGAATGCCGTGCCGGCTGCGGTCCTGACCACGCTGGTCGCCCCCGCCTTCTTCGACGGCGGCTGGGACGTGAAGATCGCCATGCTGGTGGCGCTCGTCGTCAGCCTCAGATATCCGGGCCTGCTGATGCTGGTGGCCGGCTGGGCAGCGGCGATGATCTGCCGCCACCTCCTGGGCTTCTGATATCAGGCGAGCGGCTCGGTCGCCTTCACCAGCCAATCCCTGACGGATGCGTCGTCGATGAGCGGCATCAGCTTCTCGCGCACCGCCGCGTGATAGGCATCGAGCCACAAGAGCTCTTCCGCCGTCAGCAGCGCCGGCAAGACGAGCCGCCGGTCGATCGGGCACCAGGTCAGGGTCTCGAAGGAGAGCATCGGCTGGTCGCCGCCCTCGATCTCCTCCGCCGCCTTCACGTAGATCAGGTTCTCGATGCGGATACCGAAGGAGCCGGGGCGGTAATAGCCGGGCTCGTTGGAGAGGATCATGCCGGGCAGCAGTTCCTGGGTCGAGAGCCGCGAGATGCGCTGCGGTCCCTCATGCACGGAGAGATAGGAGCCGACGCCGTGGCCCGTTCCATGCGCATAGTCGCCGCCCGCCTTCCAGAGCGCGATGCGGGCGAGCGGATCGAGATCGCAGCCGCGCGTGCCCTTCGGGAAACGCGCCGTGCTGATGGCGATCATGCCTTTCAGGACCAGCGTGAAGAAACGCCTGCGATCCTCCGGCACGGCGCCGACCGCGACCGTGCGGGTGATGTCGGTCGTGCCGTTGATATATTGCGCTCCGGAATCGATGAGGAACAGCTCGCCGGCTTCCAGCTTGCGGTTCGTCTGGGTCGTCACCCGGTAATGGATCACGGCGCCGTGCTCGCCGGCACCCGAGATCGTGTCGAAGGAAATGTCCTTCAGCGGGTTCTGCATGCTCTGGCCGACCCGGGCCCGGGCAGCCTCCAGCGCCTTCACCGCGTCGATCTCGGTGATCGTGCCGGGTGCCTGAACGTCGAGCCAGTGCAGGAATTCGACCATGGCAGCACCGTCCTGCAGATGCGCCTTCGCCGAGCCGTCGAGTTCCGCCTTGTTCTTGCAGGCGCGCGGCAGCTTTGCCGGATCGCCCGCCTCGACCACCTGCCCCCCGGCGGCATCGATCGCCCTGGTGAGTGCGAGCGGCGTCAGATCCGGATCGACCAGGATCTTCGCGCCGTCCTTCGAGAAGGCCGAAAGCCGGGCCAGGAATTCCGACGGCGGCCGCTGGACGGCGAGCTGCGCCAGATAGGCTTCCTGTTCGATGCCCGTCTTGCGCTTGTCGAGGAAGATTTCCGCCTTGCCCTCGGCCGGAATGATCGCGCGGGAAAGCGGATGCGGCGTGTGCGGCACGTCGTCGCCGCGGATGTTGAAGATCCAGGCGACGGATGTGGGATCGGCGATGACGACCGCGGCAGCGCCCTTTTCCTTCACCTGCGCGGAAATTGCGGCAATCTTCTCGCTGGCGAGCGTGCCGGCATGGTCCAGCTTCTGGATCGAGACGGAGCCAAGCGGCTCGGCGGGGCGGTCTGTCCAGATTTTGTCCAGCGGGTTGGAGGGCAGCAGGACGAGCGAGCCGCCGATTTCGGCAAGCGCCTTCTCGAGCCGACGCACTTCCGCGCCCGCGTGCAGCCAGGGATCGATGCCGAGCCGGAAACCCTTCGACGCATGGCGCGGCAGCCAGACATGCGGCGGCTCGTTGACGAGATCGCCGCCGGTGAAGACCGTGCCGTCCACCTGTTCGGCAAACTGGGTCACGTAACGTCCATCGACGAAAACCACCGCCTCACGCCGCGTGATGAGCGCAATGCCCGCCGAGCCGGTGAAACCGGTCAACCATGCGAGCCGCTCGGCGCAGGCCGGCACGTACTCGCCCTGGTATTCGTCGGCCCGGGGCACCAGGAAACCGTCGATGCCGAGCTCATCGAATTTTGCCCGGAGCGCATTGACGCGGTCGCGGCCGAACTGCGGGGCGGATTTCACTTCGAAAGACTGAAACATGGGCTGATGATCCGGACTTTGTCTTTATTCCGAGAAGGCTCTGATTCCGAGAAGGTCGCCGCATGTTAGCCGATGTTGATCGGACTAGGCCAGCGGTAGCGGCAAGTGCCGGCCGATTGTGCAATTGCCGCCCTGCTATGGATCGAAAAGCGGCGTCCCATGCGCGGAACGCATACCACCTTTGAGCGAAGCCCTCTCACTGTGCGGTGCAGCAAAGATTATATAACAAGCATCGAACGGGCGCCGAACAAGGCCCATTCCAAAAGGACACGTCAACATGGCCTCCTCTTTCTTCCGCAATGCCTTGAACCGCATGGTCGAAGCTCGTGAGCGTCAGGTCGCCCGCTATGTCAACGGCGCGCTTCTCAACCTCGACGACGAAACGCTGAAGGGCCTCGGCACCAGCCGTGAAGAACTGCGCCGCAAGGGCGCTGCAAACTACGTATTCTGAGCAAGGGCCGGGGCGGTTCTCCTCCTCCCTCACTCGCACCGGCTTTCAGGATACGGGGCCTGCTTGAGCATCCTCCTCCCGGCTCGCGGGCACGATCAATCGCAAGATTGATCGGCAAGGCGACACCTTTGGTGTCGCCTTTTTGCTGTCCGTCGCCCAAAATCCGAAAGCCGCTTCCTTGTTGCGGCGCACAATATCTCAACCATGACGCAAGTGTATCGTCACCCAGCCGTTGCGCCAGATGGTCCGCACATGGCGGAGACTCGCCCCGTTATAGGCGGCCAGCACCTTCCAGCGCTGCTCGGCCAGGATGCCTGAGAGGATGACCGAGCCGCCCGGCGCCAGGTGGGCCGCGAGCTGCGGCGCCATCTTCATCAGCGGCCGTGCCAGGATATTGGCGATGATGAGGTCGAACGGTCCTTCCTGACGGAAAGCGGGCGAATGGAAGCCGGGCGCCGTCTCGAGCCGGATGCCCGAGGCAATTCCGTTGCGGCGCACGTTCTCCTTCGCCACCCGCACGGCGACCGGATCGATATCGGTTGCGAGCACCGGAACAGGCCTGAGCTTGCGCACGGCGATCGCCAGCACGCCGCTTCCCGTCCCGAGATCGAGTGCGTTGCGGACCGGACGGGCGCGCAAGACCTCCTCGATCATTTCCAGGCAGCCGGCCGTCGTGCCGTGATGGCCGGTGCCGAAGGCCTGGCCCGCATCGATCTCGATGGCGATATCGTTCGCCTTCACCTTGCCGCGGTCATGCGAGCCGTGGACGAGGAAACGCCCTGCCCTCACCGGCTTCAGGCCTTCGAGCGATTTGGCGATCCAGTCGATATCCGGAATCACTTCCCTCTCGATCGCCGCATCCGGAAAGGCGTGGCGGATGCCCGCCGCCATCCTGTCGCGGACGACCTCTTCCTCGTCCCTCATCAGATAGACGGAGGCTTCCCAGATATCCTTCTTCTCATCCACTTCGGTGGTGGCGATGGCGTAATCCTCCTCGCCGAACACTTCCGACAGGATGTCGAGGATCTGCGCTGCCCCCTTTTCGGTGGACGTGACGTAAAGGCGGATTTCGCTCAAGGGAATGTTCTCTCAGCTATCGACGGATGGCCGAGAGGATTGCCACAGAAGGGCCTTCGGCTTCAACCGCCAAAGGTGTCAGCCCTTGATCAGATTTTCGAGCTTTTGGACGGCGACATCGGGATTTTCGCCATAGGCGATCGTGCCGGCGAAACGTCCGCCGTCGTCGAGCAGGAAGACGGACGCCGTGTGATCCATCGTGTAATCGCCGTTCGGGTCCTTCTCGTTGACCGGAACCTTCTTGGCATAGACCTTGAAGCCCTTGATCATTTCGTTGACCTTTTCCGGCGGACCGGAAATGCCCTTCACCCGGTCGGTGACATTCGAAATATACTGGCCGAGCAGCTCCGGCGTGTCGCGTTCCGGATCGACGCTGACGAAGAAGCCGTTGAGCCTGGTGCCGTCCGGATCGACCTTGTGCAGCCAGCCATTGAGCTCGAAAAGCGTGGTGGGGCAGACTTCCGGGCAATGGGTGAAGCCGAAGAAGAGCGCGGTCGGCTTTTCCTGAAACGCCTTTTCGGTGATCGGCTGGCCGTTCTGGGCGACGAGCTCGAACGGCACGCCGAACGGCCCCTCGGCAAGCTCCTGCTTCGAGCGCGTCACTTCCGTCGTCAGCCAGACAAGCACGCCGGCAAGCACGACGACCGCAGCCCAGAGGGCGGCACGAAAGGTCTTCATCGGAATTCTCTTCACGTTCACGCCTTTTCGGCGATCAGGCCTCACATTGTTCCACGAGCGATAGACCCGAAGAGGCCGAGATGCAATTCAAGAAGCCGTTCTCGAAGAACGTCGCGCTGATTTGTCCCACGGGGCGGGCATTCCTCAGAAGCACCAGGAAAGGCCGCGCTCGCCGAGCGCCAGCAGGATGGAGGAGCCGTGCAGCAGCCAGCCATAGAAGGCAACGCCGGCAATGCCCAGCAGGAACAGGCTGACGGCTGCGATCAGCGGCAGGCGCTGGCTTGTGACGATGCTCCGGCTCATGGCGCCATTCTAAGGCCAATCCGTCCTTTCCGGAAGAGCCTGCGATCCCGGGCGCAATTAGCGGAAGATTAATCTCTCTCTGAGACGCTGGAAGGAGCGAAACTGGTTCGATGAATCGATCCGGCGATCGGGAATGCCGAGGCAGCGCGCCGGCGGCATCCGCGACAAGCCGGCGAGGCGGAACCACGAAAGACATGACGTCGCCGAGACCGGCTCATCGATATGCGCCGGGAAGGACGCGCTGACAATCAGCGATCACGTTCACGCGAACTTCATTGTCTGCGCGCGAACGATCGACCGGACTGACAGAGATCGACACCGCGATCGGCCGGAGGAACCTGGCGATGCGGCGGACGCGGATCCTCAGACAAATGGAAAGAATTCTGATATGACGAACGCCATCAAGCAATCCGGCGCCTATCTCGAAATCGTCTCCTTTCATCTCGGAGACCAGGAATTCTGCATCGACATCATGGCGATCCGCGAAATCCGCGGCTGGGCGCCGGTGACCCCGATGCCGCACACCCCGCCCTACGTTCTCGGCCTGATCAACCTGCGCGGCGCGGTGATCCCGGTCATCGACATGGCCTGCCGCCTCGGCATGAAGATGACGGAGCCTTCCGAGCGTTCGGCGATCATCGTCACCGACATCGCCGGCAAGCTGGTCGGCCTGCTGGTCGAACAGGTATCCGACATGATGACCATTCGCGGCGAAGACCTGCAGCCGGCGCCGGAAATCATTCCGGAAGCCCAGCGCGCCTTCTGCCGCGGCATCGTGGCGCTGGAAAAGACCATGGTCTGCTTCCTGAACCTCGATACCGTCATCGCCGACGAACTGGCCCGCGAAGCCGCCTGATCTTGCAGCGCAAAAAGATACTCGCGATCTTCCGCTACACGCCAGCGTAGCGGAAGATTAAATCCATGTAATTATTACATAAATTTAAGAATTCCGCCACGGAACCGCCGTGCCGGCATGCGAGTTCTTCCGTCGCAAAACGCCCAACCGAACCGATCCAAAACTCTTCGGCTGGTTTTCGAAGATAGGAGAATGACCATGAACAAGGCTTTTGCTCTCGCAGTCATGATGTCCGCCGCAGCGATGGGAAGCGCCCATGCCCGTGAAATGGGGATGGCGGTAAAGCCCGCCACCGACGTCGCCATCGTCTATACCGATCCTGAAACGCCCGACGTCGCCCGCCAGCTGGACATCCCCGACACCATCCTTCATCCGAGCCAGCCGATGATCCGGAAGGCCCAGGCGGAGATCCGCCAGGATCCGGCGCTGCATGCCGCGCTCGTCAAGCAGGATGTCGAACTCAACAATGTCGTTGCCATCGACACTGCCGCCGACGGCAGCAGGATCGTCTACGTCCGCTGACCGGACCTTCACGAATGCTTCAAAACCGGGTTCGCCAGTCGGACCCGGTTTTTTCATGCCCATTGTCGAGTGCCGGCTTGGCCGATTTCGTTCGGGAACCGGAGCCGCATCGCCGCGACCGACCTCTTACTGAGGCTTGCCCTTCGTCCAGGTCACCTGCTGACCGTAGAGCGGGACGGTGGAGATCGCCATCTTGGCGGAGCCTTCGACGACCTGCCGCGAATGGGCGAGATAGATGAGGGTGTCGTTCGCCTTGTCGTAGATGCGCTTCACGAGAAGATCCTTCCAGATCAGCGAACGGCCCTCGCGAAAGACCTCCTCGCCGCCCCTGGACAGGTCTATCTCGCCGATCTCGATCGGCCCGGTCTGGCTGCAGGATATCGCGCTGTTGGACGGGTCCTCGAACCAGTTGCCCTGCTTCAGACGATCGATGATCGAACGGTCGAAATAGCTGACGTGGCAGGTCACGCCTTTGATTTCCGGATCGGTGATCGCCTCCACGACGATGTCGTTGCCGATCCAGTCCACGCCGACCTTGCCGACTACCTGCGCGGCGGCGGGAATGGACAGAAGGCCGAGCGACAAGACGGCGGCGGATGCGAGGCTGGTGAGGCGGTTCATGGGCTTGGGCTCCGGTAAACGATCCGTGATCTGAGATAAGACGCGCCGGCGCAGTTGCAAGCCGGGTCGGAAGCCGAAGCGGCCGGAAGCCTCACTTGAGGCGGCAGGTGCAGGGCGCATAGCCGCCGGAGAACAGCCGGCCGACCTTCATGCCGATCGCCGCCGGAATGTCGCGGACATGCGGCACCTGCAGGGATTTGGCGATGGCGACCGTCGCCCTCGCGCAGATCGCGGCATCCTCCGCCGCATTGTGATGGGCGAAGCGGAGGCCGAGATGCGCCGCGAGCACATTGAGCTTGTGCGAGCCGAGATGCGGCCATGCCTTCTGCGCCATCTTCACGCTGCAGAGATAGGAAAGCTCCGGATAGCTCTGCCTGTAGAGATCGAGGCAGGCGCGCCAGACGCTGAAATCGAAGGCGGCGTTATGGGCGATCATCGTCGCCCCGCGGAAATCGTCCGCGAACTCGTCCATGACTTCGGGAAACTCCCCCGCATCCTCGACATCTTCCGGCCGGATGCCGTGTATGGCGACGTTGAAAGAGGAAAAGCGCATGTCCTTCGGACGGATCAGCCGCTCCTCCACCCGCACGACCTCGTCGCCTTCGAGCCAGGCAAGTCCGACCGAACAGGCGCTGCCGCGCTGCTCGTTGGCGGTTTCGAAATCGATGGCGATGGTCTTCAAGGGCTAATTCCGAACAGAGATGGACCAACTTCTATAGTCCGCAATCCGATTCGGCAAAGACGGATGGCATCCCGTCCCTTGACGCCAAGCCG
Source organism: Xaviernesmea oryzae (assembly GCF_900177415.1). GTDB lineage: Bacteria > Pseudomonadota > Alphaproteobacteria > Rhizobiales > Rhizobiaceae > Neorhizobium > Neorhizobium oryzae_A. The sequence continues at coordinate 649,285 of NZ_FXAF01000011.1, forward strand.
TGCCTCTGGCTTCATGCTGCGCATGACCAGTTCCGCCGCCCGCATGCATCTTACCGTGACCATTCACCCCGCAGGGTGCGTGGCGGTTTTGGCGCGTTAGCCGGTCATCCGTCCACCAACCCTGCCGGAGCTTAGGCAGGGTTCGGTGTTTCCGCTCTGCCTCGGCCTGAAGACCAAGGAGAGCATTCATGCAAGATTTCGATATCCCGCCGCCTCTTGATCCGGACGCGCGATGGCCAGACGGCTTGTCGATCCGCGCCCGCACGCCCGCCGATGCCGCTGCGATCGCCGCCTTGCACAATCTGCCCGGCTACCGCTACGGAACGCTGCGCACGCCCCACCACACGCCGGACGAGATCCGCAAGGGGATCGAGAATCAGTCGAGCAACTCCTTCAGCCTCGTTGCCGAGCAGGATGGCAGGATCGTCGGCGATTGCGGACTGACCCGCTTCGCCAATCACCGCCGGGCCCATGCCGGCAGCATCGGCATGGGGGTCCACGACGCCTACCACGGCCGCGGCATCGGCAGCGCGCTCATCGGCGAAATCCTTGCCATCGCCGACCGCTGGCTGAACCTGAAGCGCATCGAGCTGACGGTCTATACCGACAACGAACCCGCGCTGGCGCTCTATCGGAAATTCGGCTTCGAGGTGGAGGGACATCTCAAGGCCTTCGCCTTCCGCGACGGCCATTATGTCGATGCCTATTCCATGGCACGGCTGAGGACGTGAGCCTTACCCGGCGATGAAGGCCAGCCATTCGTCCTCGTCCATCACCTGGACGCCGAGTTCCCTCGCCTTGTCGAGCTTGGAGCCGGCGCCCGGACCCGCTACGACGAAATCGGTCTTCTTGGAGACCGACCCGGCCACCTTGGCGCCAAGGCTTTCGGCCCTTGCCTTGGCTTCGTCGCGCGTGAACTTTTCGAGCGAGCCGGTAAAGACGACCGTCTTGCCGGCCACCGGGCTGCTGCTTGCGGCAATCTGCTCGGCGGCTTGCGGCGTCACTTCCTTCAGGAGCCTGTCGATCACCTCGACATTGCGCGGCTCCTTGAAGAACTCGACGATGGCGCGGGCCACCACTTCACCGATACCTTCGATGTTGTTGAGGTCCTGCCATGCCTCGCCGGAAAGGTTTGCAGCCTCCTTCATCGCCGCTTCGAAGGCTTCATAGGTGCCGTAGGCGCGCGCCAGAAGCTTCGCGTTCGTCTCCCCCACATGCCGGATGCCGAGCGCGTAGATGAGGCGGTGGAGCGCGATGTTCCGCCGCTCGTCGATCGCATCGAACAGCTTCCTGACGCTCACCTTGCCGAAACCCTCGATATTCTCGAGCTTGGTGAGCGGTGATTCCTCCTGCCGCTTCTTCAGCGTGAAAATGTCCGGTGCGGTGCGGATCTGCAGCGCCGGGTCCTCGCTCTCGAAGAAGAAATCGATCTGCTTGGCGCCGAGCCCTTCGATATCGAACGCGTTGCGCGACACGAAATGCTTGAGATGCTCGACCGCCTGGGCGCGGCAGACGAAGCCGCCGGTGCAGCGGGTGACCGAATCGAGCTTGCCGGTCTTTTCGTTCTTCTCGCGCACGGCATGGCTGCCGCAGACCGGACATTTCTTGGGGAACTCGTAAGGCACGGCGTCCGCCGGCCGCTTTTCCATGACGACGTCGAGCACCTGCGGGATGACGTCCCCTGCCCGCTGCACGATGACCGTGTCGCCGATGCGGATGTCGTGCTCGTCCTCGCGGATGCGCTCGCCGGAATTGCCGATGCCCTTGATGTAATCCTCGTTGTGGAGCGTCGCATTGGTGACCACGACACCACCGACCGTCACGGGCGTCAGGCGCGCGACCGGCGTCAGCGCGCCGGTGCGGCCGACCTGGATGTCGATCCTCTCCACATGGGTGAAGGCCTGTTCGGCGGGAAACTTGTGCGCGGTCGCCCAGCGCGGGCTGCGCGACCGGAAGCCGAGGCGCGCCTGCAGGTCCAGCCGGTCGACCTTGTAGACCACGCCGTCGATCTCGTAATCGAGGTCCGGCCGCTTCAGCCCGATATCCTTGTAATGGGCGATGATGTCCTCGACCGCGAAGAGCCGCTTCATCAGAGGATTGACCGGGAAGCCCCATTCCCTGAACTTTTCGACCATGCCCATCTGCGTGTCCGCCGGCATTTCCGACATGTCGCCCCAGGCATAGGCGAAAAATCTCAGGTTGCGGCTGGCGGTGACCCTGGCGTCGAGCTGGCGCAGCGACCCGGCCGCCGTGTTGCGCGGATTGACATAGGTCTGCTTGCCTTCCGCCGCCATCTTCTCGTTGAGCGCCAGGAATTCGCTCTTCGTCATGTAGACTTCGCCGCGCACCTCGACGACATCGGGCACGCCCGCGGGCAGGCGATTCGGAATTTCCCTGATGGTCTTGATGTTCTCGGTGACGTTCTCGCCGGTCGTGCCGTCGCCGCGGGTGGCGGCATTCACCAGCCGTCCGTTCTCGTAGCGGATCGACATGGACAGCCCGTCGATCTTCGGCTCGGCGGTGAACGCGATCGAACCGTCCGGAGGCAGGCCGAGGAAGCGATAGACGGAGTTGACGAAGTCACGCACGTCCTCGTCCGAAAACGTGTTGTCGAGCGACAGCATGGGCCTCGAATGGGTGATCGGCGCGAAGGTCGGCAAAGGCGCGGCGCCGACGCGGATCGAGGGACTGTCGGCGCGGATGAGCTGCGGGAACCGCTTCTCGATCGCATCGTTGCGCCGCTTCAGCGCATCGTATTCCGCATCCGAAATCGCCGGCGCGTCATGGCCGTGATAGAGCTCGTCGTTTTTGGCGATCTCCGCCGCCAGATAGGCAAGCTCGGCGGCTGCCTGTTCCTCGGTCAGGTCTTCGACGGGCGTTTTTTCGGCAGGCATGCGGGTCCACTCCTCGGGTAGAGGATTCGTTTTGTAGAGCAATTTTTGTGGATGGGAAGGGTGGAAGGAACTGGAGAGGGCGTGCCGTGTCCGCCCCCCCTCTGGCCTGCCGGCCATCTCCCCCACAGGTGGGGAGATCGGCTGGGCGCGTCGGTTTCCTCAAACAATGAACGTGTCATCGACAGCCGCAAGACACGGCGCAGCAGCCGCTGGGTGATGTGAGGCGGGAAGGCCATGCCGCTTGTGATCTCCCCCCTGTGGGGGAGATGGCCGGCAGGCCAGAGGGGGGCCGGATCGGCACGACATCTATTAGAAACCGGAGCCCTACCCGTTCCCCGCCAGCAGCCGCTTGGCAGCCGCGCGCGCCTCGTCGGTCACCGAGGCGCCGGCGAGCATGCGGGCGATCTCTTCGGTGCGGTGCTCGGGGGCCATGGTCGCAACACGCGTGGCGATCTTTTCCGAGCCTTCCGCCGCCGGTCCCTTGGAGATGAGGAGATGTGTGGCCGCGCGCGCGGCCACCTGCGGCGCGTGGGTGACGGACAGCACCTGCACCTTGTCGGAAAGCCGTTTCAGCCGCTGGCCGATCGCATCCGCGACCGCGCCGCCGACGCCCGTGTCGATCTCGTCGAAGACCAGCGTCGGAGCCGAGCCGCGGTCGGCAAGCGCCACCTTGAGCGCCAGCAGGAATCGCGACAGCTCGCCGCCGGAGGCGACCTTCATGATCGGCCCCGGGCGCGTGCCGGGATTGGTCTGGACGTGGAATTCGACGGTATCGATGCCTTCGGCGGTGGCGGTTTCCGGATCGGTTGCGACCTCGACCATGAACCGGGCGCGCTCGAGCTTCAGGGCCGGCAGCTCGGCCATCACCGCATCCGCCAGCGCCTCGGCGCCGCGGCGGCGCTTTTCGGAAAGCGCGGCCGCAGCCTGGTCGTAATCCGCCTTTGCGGCTGCCGTCAGCTTTTCGAGCTCGGCAAGCTTCTCCTCGCCGGCATCCAGATCGGCGAGGTCCGCGACCATTTTTTCGGCAAGCGCCGGCAGGTCGGCGACGGCGACGGAATATTTGCGGCCGGCGGCACGCAGCGCGAAAAGCCGCTCCTCGACCCGCTCCAGTTCGCGCGGATCGAATTCGGTTTTCCGAAGCGCGGCCTCGACCTCCATCTGCGCGTTGGAGAGATGGTTGAGCGCGGCGTCCAGAAGCTCCACCGTCTCTTCCAGAAGACCGGGCGCCTCGTGGCTCTTGCGCTCCAGCCGCCGCACCAGCGAGGCGATCAGCGGCACGGGCGAGGCATTGCCGTTCAGGAATTCGGAAGCTTCGGAAATGTCGCCGGCGATCCGTTCGGCCTTCTGCATGCGGGAACGCTCTTCCGCGAGCTCGTCCTCCTCGCCGTCGCGGGGCGCCAGTGCTTCCAGTTCCTCGACCGAGGCGCGGATGTAATCGGCCTCGCGCGCGGCGGCCTCCACCTTGGCCCTGTGCGTCCTGAAGGCGCGTTCGGCGTCCTTCCAGGTCCGATAGAGGCCAGAAAGCTGCAGCGCTTCATCGCTCAGGCCCGCGAAGGCGTCGAGCAGCGTGCGGTGGGCGTCCGTATCGATCAGCGCCCGGTCGTCGTGCTGCCCATGGATTTCCACGAGAAGCTGCCCCGCCTGGCGCATCAGCTGCACGCTGACGGGCTGATCGTTGATCGACGCGCGGGTGCGTCCGTCGGCGGATTGGACGCGGCGGAAGATCAGGTCGCCGTCGTCATCGATGCCGTTGTCGCGCAGGAGCCGGCGGGCGGCGTGGCTGCCGGACACGTCGAAGACCGCGGTCACCTGCCCCTTCTCCTCGCCGTGACGCACAAGGCCGCCGTCGCCGCGGCCGCCGAGCGCCAGCGAAAGGCTGTCGAGAAGGATGGATTTGCCCGCCCCCGTCTCGCCGGTCAGCACCGACAGGCCAGTCTCGAAGGCAAGATCCAGCCGCTCGATCAGAACGATATCGCGGATCGACAACTGGATCAGCATGCCTCAGACCTTATGCGCCGATGAGCTTGGCCCCGGCGCGAGAAATCCACGAACCGCGATTCTCGCGGGGTTCGACACCGCCCGTCTGCAGCAGCTTGTAGGAATCCGCATACCACTGGCTGTCGGGATAGTTCCGGCCGAGGACGGCAGCGGCGGTCTGCGCCTCCTCGACGATACCCATGGCGTAATAGGATTCCGTCAGGCGCGCCAGAGCCTCTTCCACCTGGTTGGTGTTGGAATATTGCTCGACCACGTTGCGGAAGCGCCGGATCGCCGCAAGATATTCCTTGCGCTCCAGATAATAGCGGCCGATCTGCATCTCCTTGCCGGCGAGCTGGTCGCGGGCAAACCGGATCTTGGCCTGCGCATCCTCGACATATTCCGAATCCGGATAGTCGTTGATGACCTTGTTCATCGCGTCGATCGTGCGGACGGCCGCGCGCTGGTCCTGCGTCACATCGGCGATCTGGCGCGCGTAGGAAAGGCCGACGAGATACTGCACATAGGCCGAATCCGCCGAACGCGGATACTGGCTCATATAGCGGTTGCCGGTGGTGATCGCCTCCTCGCTGCGGCCGAGACGGTATTTGGTGAAGGTGCTCATGACGAGCGCCTTGCGGCCCCATTCTGTGAACGGGTTCTGCTTGTCGATCGCGTCGAACTTGCGGCTCGCCTCGGTCAGGTTGCCGGCCTTCATGTTCGCAAGGCCCTGATTGTAGAGCGTTTCCGGCGGATCGGTCTCCATGCCGAGCTTGGTGATGTCGATATCCCGGTCCGATTGGCAGGCGGTGATTCCAAAACCGGCGCCGACAAGTACCAGCGAGACCAGCGCCATCCGTGCCGTCTTGCGCATTCCAACAGACCTTACATGGTTCATTCGAGAGTTCCTGATCGTCCCGCGCACTGAAGCCCCTGCCCCGATGAGGCCGTTCTAGCCATAAAAGCAAAAGGAGAGCAACGCAATGATGGCTCAATAATGCATTTTTGTGGCATCGACCGGTGTTATCTCCAAAAGAAAAGGCCGCCTCCGAAGGAAGCGGCCAAGTCTACCGGGTCAAATTTACTCAGGCGAACCAGGGCGTCAGTTCCGGCATGCTGACCGGAACGAATTCCCCTGCCCGCACGCGCGCCGCACGCGACGACGGCGCTTCGACGACTTCGTAGGCCGTCGGATCGCTCATCAGCGCTTTCAGGGCATTGGCGTTCATCTTGTGGCCGCCGCGATAGGAACGGTAGCAGCCGATGAACTGCGCGCCGGCGAGCGCCAGATCGCCGACGGCGTCGAGCGTCTTGTGACGGACGAATTCATCCGTGTAGCGCAGGCCCTCGACATTCACCACCGTGTCGTCGTCGGAGATGACGACCGAATTCTCGAGCGAGGAGCCGAGCGCGTAACCGGCAGCCCAGAGCCGCTCCACATCGCGCATGAAGCCGAAGGTGCGGGCCCGCGAAAGCTCCCGCTTGAACGTCTCCGCCGTCAGATTGCCTTCCCACTTCTGCCGGCCGATCATCGGCGAGGAAAAGTCGATCTCGACCTCGAAACGGGTTCCGTCATAGGGGCGGAATTCCGCCCAGGAAGCGCCGGAATCGATGCGCACCGGCTTCACGACGCGGATATAGCGCCGCTTGATGCCGAGGTTGACGATGCCGGCCTGTTCGATCGCTTCGATGAAGGGATAGGAGCTGCCGTCCATGATCGGCATTTCGCCGCCGTCGACCTCGACCATGACATTGTCGATGCCGAGCGCATAGAGCGCGGCCATGACATGCTCGATCGTGGCAACCCACTTGGCCGGCGAACTGCCGAGAACGGTGCAGAGGTCGGTCGGTCCGACCTGCGAGGAAACGGCGCGATACTCGACCGAGCTGCCGTCCTCGAAAAGGCGCGTGAAGACCACGCCGGTGCCGGCTTCGGCAGGCTGGAAGGTTATGGAAACGGGTGCTCCGGAATGAACGCCGATACCCTTCATGGTCACCGGGGCGGCGATGGTGGTCTGGAAACCGAGCAATCCAATGGTCATTCTTATTGCCTTCTTATCGCCGGATCCTCAAAGTACCGGGATCCGGAATTCCTGACGCCTCTTCAATCGGCCGATCACGTGAATCGGTGGTCCCTTCGGGCGTCTTTCAGCGTCCTTCATACGCAGCCATCCGGCACAATCCAAATCACTGTTCGTTTCGGATTGTTACGTTGTTAACTCCGCGTCTTGATTGATAAAACGCGCAACGGCCCGGATCGGTGATCCGGGCCGTCTTCACGTTTCGTGACCGCAGTTAACTCAGCTGGACTGGCGCCGCAGGAAGGCCGGAATTTCGAGCTGGTCTTCCTCGTGGTGAGCCTGCGGAATGGCGCGGCCATGGTCATCGAGGTTGCCGCGACGCGGTGCGTAGAGGCTTGCTTCCGGCGACAGCGGACGGCGCTGCTGCGAAGCCTGAGCAGGCGCGGGAGCGGTCATATCGGAGCTGACCGGCTCTTCTTCCTCCCGGCGCCCGAGCGAATTGGTGATCCGCTTCAGGAGCCCCATCGGACCGCGCTCTTCCTGCACATGCTGGACCGGCTGGGAGCGACGATCGAGCTCCGCCTTCACGACCGGCGGAAAGTCCTCGACCTTCGGCATGCGCACCGGCTCCACGACCGGAGAAAGCGGCTCGTGATGCGCCGGCTGCGCCATGCGCGGAGCGGGCTGGCTCATCGCCGGGGCCTGATACGCATGAGCCTGGACCGGAGCCGGCTGCGGGGCCGGAGCAGGACGGCTTGCAACCGGCGCCGGAGCTTCGGCCGGAGCGGCCGCGAAAATGCGGCTCTGCGGGCGGAACTCCTCCTGCAGCGGCTGCGGAGCGGCCGGCTGGGGTGCCGGAGCGATGCGCGGCGGTTCGGCGATGGCGAGCTCGCGTTCCATCTCGGCTTCCGCCATGCGGATCGTCTCGGCGATCGGGTCGACGGCCGGCTTCAGGACGGGTGCCGGGGCGGCCTGCATGACCGGAGCGGACTGCTGGACGACCGGCTGCGCCGGAGGAATGGCGGCCGAGGGACGGACGACCGGCTTGGCGGCGGCGCGCATTTCGGCGGCACGGATATCGACCGAGGCCGCACCGCGATCGATGCCGGTCGCGACGACCGACACGCGGATCAGGCCTTCGAGCGCTTCGTCGAAGGTCGCGCCGAGGATGATGTTGGCGTCCGGATCGACTTCCTCGCGGATGCGGGTCGCCGCTTCGTCCACTTCGAAGAGGGTCAGGTCGCGGCCGCCGGTGATGGAGATCAGGAGGCCCTGCGCACCCTTCATCGACGTCTCGTCGAGCAGCGGGTTGGCGATCGCCGCTTCCGCGGCCTGCATCGCACGGCCCGGACCGGAGGCTTCGCCGGTGCCCATCATCGCGCGGCCCATCTCGCGCATCACCGAGCGGACGTCGGCGAAGTCGAGGTTGATCAGGCCCTCCTTCACCATGAGGTCGGTGATGCAGGCAACGCCCGAATAGAGCACCTGGTCCGCCATGGCGAACGCGTCGGCGAAGGTCGTCTTGTCGTTGGCGATGCGGAACAGGTTCTGGTTCGGGATGACGATCAGCGTGTCGACGGACTTCTGCAGCTCCTGGATGCCCGATTCGGCAAGCCGCATGCGGCGCTGGCCTTCGAAATGGAAGGGCTTGGTGACGACGCCGACGGTCAGGATACCCTTGGAACGGGCAGCCTGCGCCACGACCGGGGCGGCACCCGTGCCGGTGCCGCCGCCCATGCCGGCGGTGACGAAGCACATATGCGTGCCGGCGAGATGATCGGAGATCTCGTCGAGGCATTCTTCGGCGGCGGCGCGGCCGACTTCCGGCTGGGAGCCGGCGCCGAGACCCTCGGTGACCTGAACACCCATCTGGATGATCCGGTCAGCCTTGGTCATGGTGAGCGCCTGGGCATCCGTATTGGCGACAACGAAATCGACGCCTTCGAGCCCGGCCGTGATCATGTTGTTGACGGCGTTGCCGCCGCCCCCGCCGACGCCGAACACGGTAATCCGAGGCTTCAGCTCGGTAATATCAGGCTTCTGCAGCTTGATGGTCATTGCACCCGTTCCTTCTTTTTCTGGCCGCATCGCCGCCGGCCAATTCATTGCAACTCTTCTCTGAAGCGGTGGGCACAGGCCCCCGCATCAAAAACTCTCCTTCAGCCACTGGCCCACACGGGCCAGCCGACCGTTGCCGCTGCCGAACGAAGCCATCAGCCCGCCCTGCGAGGCATGCGTTTCCATGTCCGCGACCTGCGGATAGATCATCAGGCCGACCGCCGTCGAAAAGGCCGGACCCTTGGCCGCCGCCGGAAGACCGGAGACGCCCATCGGACGGCCGATCCGGACATTGCGCGCCAGGATGCGGCGGGCGGTTTCCGGAAGGCCGGTGAGCTGGCTTGCGCCGCCCGTCAGCACGACGCGTTTTCCGACGATCGGACTGAAACCCGATTTCTGGATACGGTCCCGAATCAGCTCCAGCGTCTCTTCGATGCGGGCCCGAACGATTCGGGTGACCAGCGAACGCGGCACCTGGATCGGCTGATCGCGATCGTCCTCGCCGATCGGCGGAACCGCAATCACGTCGCGCTCGTCGGCACTGTTGCCGATCGCCGAGCCGTGCACGACCTTCATGCGCTCCGCATCCTCGATACGCGTCGAGAGGCCGCGCGCGAGGTCGGTCGTCACATGATGGCCGCCGAGGCTGATGGCGTCCGTATGGACGAGCTTGCCTTCGGCGAAGACCGAGATCGTCGTGGTGCCGCCGCCCATGTCGATCGCCGCACAGCCGAGCTCCACCTCATCATCGACGAGAGCCGCAAGGCCGCTGGCATAAGGCGTCGCAACCACGCCTTCGACCGAAAGATGCGCACGATTGACACAGAGCTCGAGATTCTTGAGCGTCGCCCGCTCGGCGGTCACCACATGCATGTCGACGCCCAGCTCGTCGCCGAACATCGCCAGCGGATCGCGAATGCCGCGTTCGCCGTCGAGCGAGAAACCGGTCGGCAACGAATGCAGGATCGCCCGATCCTGGCGCAGCGACTGCTGGCTCGCCGTGACCAGAACCTTCTTCAGGTCCGCCGCTTCCACTTCCTGGCCGCCGAGATCGATCGTCGCGGTATAGACGTCGCTGGCAAGCCGCCCGGCGGAAACGTTGACGATCAGGCTGTCGACGGTGAGGCCCGCCATGCGCTCGGCGGCATCCACCGCAAGCCGCACGACGCTTTCCGCCGCATCGAGATCACCGATCACGCCGGATTTCACGCCGCGCGACCGCTGATGGCCAATGCCGATGATCTCGATATTATGGGTGCGGCCTGGCAGGACCTCACTTTCCTGGCGCGGCGTCAGCCGGGCGATCATGCAGACCACCTTGGTCGATCCGATGTCCAGGACGGACACCACATGCGAACGCTTGGAAGAGAGCGGCTTCATGCGCGGCAGGCCGAAATGGGAGGAACCAAAAACGCTCACGACTGCTCTCCCAGCTTCTTCAGGGCCTTGGTACGCGCCTCCAGCGCCTGCCGGCGGCGCTCGACGGCCTCAGGGGTGAGCCGTATGGTCGTGCGGTCCTCCAGACGCAGGTCGATCGCGGCGACATCGCGCTGCAGGACGCTCTGATCCTGTTCGAGGCGGGCAAGCACCGTGAGCGCCTTGCCGATATTGGCCTCGGGCAGCTTTAGCACGATGCCGTTGTCGAGATGCAGATCCCAGCGGCGGCCGGCGACACGCACATAGGCCTTTACCCGGCTCTTCAGCTCGGGCCACGCGGACATCTCGTCCTCGAAGGAGGCGGCGGCGGTTTCGGCGTCGCGGCCGACGAAGAGCGGAAGCGAGGCGAACTTGTTGTCGCGCAGCGGCGCGATCACGCTGCCGTTCTTCTCGATCAGGGAAAGTTCGGCCCCATGCTGCCAGATGCCGAACGCCTGGCGCTCTTTCAGCATGACCTCGATCGTCCTCGGATAGACCTTGCGAACCTCCGCATATTCAACCCAGGGAAGCTGGGAGAGCTTGCGGCGGGCGGCGTCGATATCGAGCGCCACGAGCGAGGTCGTTCCGTCGAGGCCGAGAAGCTGGAGGATATCGATTTCGGACGTCTGCTCGTTGCCGGAGACGCGCACATCCTCGATCGCGAAGCCGACGGCCGCCGTCGTCGCCTGGGCGACCTCATGGCCGTGACCGCCGAGCGACATGCCGTAGAGCCCGACCGCCGCGAAGAAACCGAACGCCGACACGGTGCCCGTGTGCGGCGGAATGTGGATGCGGCCGGTCGCAAGGCTGACGCAGAAGCGCACAGCCCGCCGAAGCGGCCGCGGAAGAACACGGCGTTCTTCCATACCGACATAGGAAGCCTCGGAACGGCCGCGCGGTCCACCCGCTCTATTGCCGATCAACGCAAACACGTAGCGTCCTCCACCATCCAACGGACGAGCTCACCAAACGAGTGGCCGGCATGCGCGGCCATTTCGGGCACCAGCGATGTCGGGGTCATTCCCGGCTGCGTGTTGATCTCGAGCCAGATAACCTCGCCGTCCTCGGAGAAGCGGTCGTCGTAGCGGAAGTCTGAGCGACTGACGCCCCGGCAGCCCATCGCCTGATGCGCCTTGAGTGCCAGTGTTTGAATCTTTTGGTAAATATTCGGTGAAATCTGCGCCGGAATGACGTGTTTCGAACCACCTTCGGCATATTTCGCGTCGTAGTCGTAGAAGGCATGACTGACGGGCACGACTTCCGTCACGCCGAGCGCCACGCCGCCCATGACGCCGCAGGTGAGCTCACGCCCATAGATATAGCGCTCGACAAGCACCTGCTCGCCGTAGCGCCACTCGGAAGAGCCGATGACCTGCGGCGGATGGGACTGATTCTCCTGAACGATCACCACACCGAAGGACGACCCCTCACGGACCGGCTTCACCACATAGGGCGGCTTGATGGGGTGGAGGTTTCCGATCTCGAACCGGCTCATCACCTTCGCCTCGGCGACCGGAATACCGGCGGCCCTGGCGACATGTTTTGCCTGATGCTTGTCCATGGCAAGCGCGGAGGCCAGCACGCCGGAATGGGTATACGGAATTTCCAGGTATTCGAGGATGCCCTGGATCGTGCCGTCCTCGCCGAAAGGCCCGTGCAGTGCGTTGAAGGCGACATCCGGCTTGAGTTCGGCAAGCACGGCCGCGACGTCCCGGCCGACATCGACGCGGGTGACGCGATAGCCTTCGCCCTCAAGGGCATCGGCACAGGCATTGCCCGAGGACAGGCTGACAGGCCGCTCGGAGGAAAACCCTCCCATCAGAACAGCCACGTGCTTGTCGCTCATCGATCACTCCCGAAAAAGATTTCACTCTACGCCTCGGCGCCTTGCGCCAACCTTGTTTCCGCAGGCGATTCCCGCCGGATATAAGGCATGCCTGCATTAGTGCCCGAATATAGTTAACAAATCGTTTACTTTGATTAATCCAAGAAACCAACAGCATGAAAACAAAGGAAAAATCGAATCGGAAAAGGTTAACGCGAAACCCTGTCTCCCTGGACGAAAGCGCGTGACGCAGACCGTTGATCGTTTTCCCGCGGCAGCATTTCATGAGGCAGGAAAGCAGCTTTTTTGCCGATCATTGCGGATTTTCGGTTTCAGCGGCCAGAAAATTACGCTATGGCCCTCCCCGGCCTCCCTATGAGCCCTGAAAGAAACCTTCTTTGAATGGAATCAGCATGACAAACGCGATACCTTCCGTATCGCCGTCCGCTGAGCCGTTAGAGCCTGTTGCATCGAATTCCCCTGCACGAGTCCTGACGGCCAGTCTGGTCGGCACGACAATCGAATTTTTCGATTTCTATGTTTACGCGACCGCCGCGGTCCTGGTCTTCCCGGCCCTGTTCTTCCCGAACAGCGACCCCACGACCGCGCTTCTTGCATCCTTTGCCACCTTTTCGATCGCCTTCTTCGCCCGCCCGCTCGGCGCCGTGGTGTTCGGTCACTTCGGCGACCGTATCGGACGCAAGACGACGCTGGTCGCAGCCCTGTTGACGATGGGCATTTCGACCGTGGTGATCGGACTCCTGCCGTCCTACGACACGATCGGCGTCGCCGCTCCGCTGCTGCTTGCGCTTTGCCGTTTCGGACAGGGCTTCGGTCTCGGCGGAGAATGGGGCGGCGCGGTGCTGCTCGCCACCGAAAATGCGCCGGAAGGCAAGCGGAGCTGGTACGGCATGTTCCCGCAGCTCGGCGCGCCGGTCGGCCTGTTCCTGTCCTCCGGCGTGTTCTGGATCCTGCTGCACTTCATCTCGCAGGAATCGCTCCTGAGCTGGGGCTGGCGCGTACCGTTCCTCGCCTCGATCGTGCTGATCGCCATCGGCCTCTGGGTGCGCCTCTCGATCACCGAGACCCCCGACTTCCAGAAGGCGATCGACAAGCATGAGCGCGTCGAGGTGCCGGTCGCGGAGCTCTTCCGCAATCACAAGCGCAGCCTGGTGCTCGGCACTTTCGTGGCGCTCGCCACCTTCGTGCTCTTCTATATCGGCTCGGCCTACCTGCTCTCCTACAACATCAAGGTGCTGCAGATGCCGTTCATCGAAGCGCTGGAAGTGCAACTGCTCGGCTCCGTCGTCTTCGGCATCTTCATCCCGATCATCGGCAAACTGGGCGACCGCTTCGGCCGGCGGGAAATGCTGATCCTGACGACCGTGCTGATCGGCATCTTCTCCTTCTTCCTGCCCGGACTGATGACCGGCGGCGAAGCGTCGATCTTTGTGTTCGTCACGATTGCGATGGTGCTGATGGGCATGACCTACGGACTGATCGGCACGGCGCTCGCAGCGCCCTTCCCGACCGCCGTCCGCTATACCGGCTCGTCCATCACCTTCAATTTCGCCGGCATTTTCGGGGCCTCGCTCGCCCCCTATATCGCCACATGGCTCCAGGCGAATTACGGCATGACCTATGTGGGCTACTATATGGGCCTTTCGGCCGTGGTGACGCTCGTCTGCATCCTGCTTTCGGGCAAGGACGAAGTCTGACCTATCCGAAATCAAACTGACAAAAAAGCCCACGAACCGAATGGTTTCGCGGGCTTTTTTAAGGTATAATTCGAATATTAAAGCCTATGGTGAGGGTTCTTGTAATAGTCGTAGACCAGCCAAGCGCCTCCGATCGCGGAAACGATCCATGGAAATACATACCAGAAGAATTCCTGCGAGGTCATACCTTCAGCCCTCCAAGGGCACGCTGTGCTATCCAATGTAGTATAACAGCACCCAAAATCCAACCTGCCATGATGACTGCCTGACTCACGCTGGCGGAAGCGGGACTGAGCGACAGCACTTGTCCGAGAACACCCACAGCCACAAATGCCGTCGAAAGGCGATCCAATGCGCCGGCGATGAGTTTGCGACGTTCGTTATTCACAAGGACAAGCCGACGTTCTTCTTTGTCGGAAGCGTCCGCCGTAGATTCCGTCATTCGTTCGTCGCGCCCTGAAACGGCTTCACTTCGCGGCCGGGCATGAAGATGCCGAGTCGCTTGATCTCCCATTCGAGCTTGATGCCGGCGTGTTCGAAGACCCGCTGGCGGACCGTCTCGCCGAGATATTCCAGGTCGTAGCCGGTCGCATGGCCGATATTGATCATGAAGTTGCAGTGGAGCGACGACATCTGCGCGCCGCCGCTCATCAGGCCGCGGCCGCCCGCCTCGTCGATCAGCTTCCAGGCCGAATGGCCCTCGGGATTCTTGAAGGTCGAGCCGCCGGTCTTCTCCTTGATCGGCTGCACGGTCTCGCGATGCTGGCGGACCGCATCCATCTCGGCGCGGATCTTGGCGCGATCCTCGGGGTAACCTTCGAAGACGGCATGCGTGAAGATCAGGTCCGCCGGGGCGGCCGAATGGCGGTAGCTGTAGCCCATCTCCGCCTTCGAGAACACGTGCTTGTTGCCCTTGCGGTCGACGGCATGAACCTCGGCGACCCGGTCGGCAGTCTCGGTGCCGTTGGCTCCGGCATTCATGCGAAGCGCGCCGCCGATCGAGCCCGGAATGCCGTAATAGAAGGCGAAGCCGCCGATCCCGTTGTCCATGGCCATGGCGGCGATATGCTTGTCCGGGCAGATGGCGCCGGCCTGGATGCGGTTCTCGCCGACGAGGTCGAGGCCGCCGAACCCCTTGGCCGAGAGGCGCAATACGACGCCCGGAATGCCGCCGTCACGCACGAGCAGGTTCGAACCGACGCCGACCACCGTCAGCGGCACCTCCTCCGGCAGGATCTGCAGGAAGGTGACGAGGTCGTCGATGTCGTGGGGCTGGAACATGAGCTCGGCAAGGCCGCCTGCCTGAAACCAGGTGACGCGATCCATCGGCGCGTCCGGCGTGAGGCGCCCGCGCAGTTTTTCGACGCCAACCCCCAACGACGCCAGAAGCTTTTCCCCATTCACCTGTTTCATTTCCTATCGTCCCGATATGCTTTCCAGTTCCTTCGGCAATGCGGCCGCCCACTGCGTAATATTGCCAGCCCCCAGAAGAACCACGAAATCACCCGGTTTAGCAATGCCCGACACAATCGAAGCGAGTTCCGTGGGCGACGCCATGTACCGCGCGTCGCGATGGCCGCCGGAGCGGATGCGGGCCACCAGCGCCTCGGAATTGACGCCTTCGATCGGCTCTTCTCCCGCCGCATAGACCGGTGCGAGGATGATGCTGTCGGCATCGTTGAAGCAATTGGCGAAATCCTCGAACAGGCTCGAAAGACGGCTATAGCGGTGCGGCTGGTGCACGGCGATGATGCGGCCCTGGCATGCCTCGCGCGCCGCCTTCAGCACCGCCTTGATCTCCACCGGATGGTGGCCGTAGTCGTCGAAGACGGACACGCCGTTCCAGGTGCCGGTGAGCGTGAAGCGGCGTTTGACGCCGCCGAAGGCGGCCAGCCCCTTGCGGATGTCCTTCTCCGAAATGCCGAGCCGGTTGGCGACGGCGATCGCGGCGGTGGCGTTCGAGATATTGTGGCGGCCGGGCATCGGCAGCGTCAGATCCTTGAAACTGAAGACCCGTCCGGTCCGGCGGCGACGGATTTCCACATCGAAGACGGACTTGGTGCCCTCCATGCGGACGTTGAAGAAGCGGGCGTCGGCCTGCGGGTTCTCGCCATAGGTGACGATCTTGCGGTCCTCGATGCGGCCGACGAGGGCCTGCACTTCCGGATGATCGAGGCAGAGCACGCCGAAGCCGTAAAAGGGCACGTTCTCGACGAACTGCCGGAAGGCCGCCCGCACCGCGTCGAAATTGCCGTAGTGATCGAGATGTTCCGGATCGATATTGGTGACGACCGCGACATCGGCGGGAAGTTTGAGGAATGTGCCGTCCGATTCGTCGGCCTCCACCACCATCCATTCGCCCTCGCCCATGCGGGCATTGGTGCCGTAGGCGTTGATGATGCCGCCATTGATGACGGTCGGATCGAGCCCGCCGGCTTCCAGAAGGGTGGCGACCATCGACGTGGTCGTCGTCTTGCCGTGCGTGCCGCCGATCGCGATCGCATTGCGGAAGCGCATCAGTTCGGCGAGCATCTCGGCGCGGCGGACGATCGGCAGCGACCTTTCGCGCGCCGCGACGAGCTCCGGATTGTTCTTCTTGATGGCGGTCGACACGACGACGACTTCCGCATCGCCCAGATTTTCCGGCTGGTGGCCGACGAAGACCGGGATGCCCTTGTCGCGCAGGCGCTGGACGTTGGCGCCATCGGCCTGATCCGAGCCCTGCACCTTGTGGCCGAGATTGTGGAGCACCTCGGCGATGCCGCTCATGCCGATCCCGCCGATGCCGATGAAATGAACGAGCCCGATGGCCTTCGGCATCTTCATGCCCGCACTCCCCTGTCCTGCAACATCGTGTCTGCCGATGTCTTGAATTCCGTAACCGATCTGCGCTCGGCAATAGCGACGACCATGTCCGCAAGCAAGCTCGCAGCGTTCGGATGCCCTGCCGTTTTCGCCGCCGCGGCCATTTTCTCCAGCCGGTCCGGCTCCTTCATCGCCGCCGAAATGAGGGAAGCAAGCTTCTCCGGGGAAAGCTCCGATTGCGGCACGACCTGCGCACCGCCCGTCGCGACGAGCGCCGCCGCGTTGGCCGCCTGATCGTGATCCAGAGCATGCGGGTAAGGCACGAGAATGGCCGGGCGGCCGATCACCGCGATTTCCGAAACGGTCGAGGCGCCGGAGCGGCAGACGACGAGATGCGCCGTCGCAAGCCGTTCCGCCATGTCCGAGAAGAACGAGGAGATATCGGCCGGCGCCCCGAGTTTCGCAAAGCAGGAGGTGACGCGATCCTTGTCCTCGGGACGCGCCTGCTGGGTGACGGCGAGGCGGTCGCGCTCGGCCTTGTCGAGCAGGCTCAACGCCGTCGGTACGGCGGAGGAAAAGAACTGCGCACCCTGGCTGCCGCCGAAGACCACGAGGCGGAACGGATCACTGCCGCGGGAGGCGACGTAGGGAATGTTCGAAGCGGCGAGCACTGCGGGACGCACCGGGTTGCCGGTCGTGACCGTCTTGTCCGCATAGGGGCCGTCGCTCTCGGGCAGGAAGCCGCCTGCGATCGCCTGGACCTTGGCCGCCAGGGCCTTGTTGGCGCGGCCCATCACGGCATTCTGCTCGTGGATCATCGACGGCACGCCCATCGAGGTCGCAGCCATCAGCGGCGGCACGGTGGGATAGCCGCCGAAACCGACGACGGCGAGCGGCTTCAGCCTGCCGATCAGGCGGCGCGCGGCTCTGAGCCCGGTCCAGAGCTTCCAGCCGGTGCGGATGACGGCAACCGGGTTCTTGGAACCCAGGGTCGCGGAGGGCACCACATGGATTTCCTCGGCCGGAAACGTGCCGGCGAACCGCTCGGCCCTGCTGTCGGTGACGAGATGGACGGAATAACCGCGCTCGCGGAGCTCGTAGCCAAGCGCCTCGGCGGGAAACACATGGCCGCCGGTTCCCCCTGCGGCAAGCAGGATGATGCCTTTGGTCATCGAGATGCCTCCACCCTACACCCCCCTCTGTCACTTCGTGACATCTCCCCCTCAAGGGGGGAGATCAAAGGGAGGATGCCGCACTGGCCATTTGCCGATCTCCCCCCTTGAGGGGGAGACGCCCGGCAGGGCAGAGGGGGGTTAACTTGAATCATATTTATCACTCCGCCGGCACGCCCGAGGCGACCCGGAACAGGCTTCTCTCCTGCGCCCGCTTCTCGGGACGGTGGCGCGTCAGCGCCAGAACGAAGCCGGCCGTGACACAGATCGCGATCATCGATGAGCCGCCATAGGAGATCAAAGGCAGCGTCATCCCCTTGGCCGGCATCAGTTCGAGGTTGACGCCGATATTGATCAGCGACTGCATGCCGATCTGCAGCACCAGGCCCGCGACCGCAAAACGGTTGAAGTCGTTGCGCTCCTTGAAAGCGTGGTTGAGGCCGCGCAGCACGACGAAGGCGAAGATCGCCACCAGCGCCATGCAGAAGATAATGCCGAATTCCTCCGCGGCAACGGAGAAGATGAAGTCCGTGTGGCTGTCCGGCAGGATGCGCTTGACGATGCCTTCGCCCGGTCCCTGGCCGAACCAGCCGCCCTGGAGAATGGCCTCATGGGCGGTCTCGATCTGGAAGCGGTCCCCCTCTCCAGTCAGGAACTTGTCGAAACGCGCCGTTACGTGCGGCAGCATGTAATAGGCCGCGACGATGCCCCCGGCGCCTACGCCGCCGAGCAGGAAAATCCAGAGCCACGGCATGCCGGCCATGAAGAACATGCCGCCCCAGACGACGCTGGTCAGAATGGTCTGGCCGAAGTCCGGCTGGGCGACGAGCAGCGCCGCAACGATGCCGAACAGGATGATGGCGAAAAGATTGCCGGGAATTTCCGGCTGGCGCGCGTGTTCGGCAAAGAGCCAGGCGCAAACCACGACGAAGGCCGGCTTCATGAATTCCGATGGCTGGATGGAGAAGCTGCCGATGCCGAGCCAGCGGCGCGATCCCTTGACTTCGACGCCGAAAAACAGCGCCAGCACCATCATCGCCACGGATATGACCAGCAGCACGATCGCGGTGCGGCGCACCTGTCTCGGCGTCAGGAAGGACAGTCCGATCATCACCGCCAGCGACGGCAGCAGGAAAATCGCGTGGCGTTCGACGAAATGGAAGCTGTCGAGACCGATGCGCTCGGCCACCGCCGGCGAAGCGGCGAAGGAAAGCATGAAGCCGAGGCCCATGAGGAGCACGAAGGCAGCAAGGAAGAAACGGTCGATCGTCCAGAACCAGTCTGCGAGCGGCCCACGATCTGCGCGGCTTACCATCTGTCAGCTTCCCCTTCCGTCCCGATCAACCGAGGTCGATCAACATCGTAACGCCGTCGAGTGCTGCGACATGGCCGACGAAGGCATCGCCGCGGACCTCGAAATTCTTGAACTGATCGAAGCTGGCGCAGGCGGGCGACAACATCACCGCGGACGGCGTGGCGTCGGCGCTCGCGTCTTCGGCGGCGTGGGCGACGGCCCTTTCCAGCGTGCCCGATATTTCATAAGGCACCGCCTCTCCGAGTGTCGCCGCGAAGGCCGGCGCCGCCTCTCCGATCAGGTAGGCTTTGACAATACGCCCGAAAAGTGGAGCAAGGCTTACGATCCCGCCCTCTTTCGGCAGACCGCCCGCGATCCAGTAGATGCGGTCGTAGCTGGAAAGCGCCGGGGCGGCCGCATCCGCATTGGTGGCCTTCGAATCGTTGACGAAGACGACCTGGCCGCCCCCCTGGTTCGTCAACCGGCCGACCGGCTGCATGCGATGCTTGAGGCCGGGGAAGGATTTGAGGCCCGCGCGGATGTCCTCCCTGGATACGCCGACGGCGAGGCATGCGGCGATCGCCGCAGCGGCGTTCTGGGCGTTGTGGCTGCCCTTCAGCGTCTGGATGCCGCCGAGATCGACGAGCGTCGACGACGCTCCGCCATGCGCTTCGACGATCCGGGCGCCTTCGGCATAGAGGCCATCGGCGACGACGCTGCGCTTGGAAATCCGCCTGACGGCGACGCCGGCACGCTCGACGCGGTCGGCGATCAGGGCGCTGTAGGAATCGTCGACGCCGATCACCGCCGTCCGGCTGCCGGCGACCAGCCGCTCCTTCACGTCGGCATAGTGCTGCATCGTGCCGTGGCGATCGAGATGGTCGGGCGTGAGATTCAGGAGGATGCCGGCGGTCGGATCGAGCGTCGGCGCAAGATCGATCTGGTAGGACGAGCACTCGACGACGAAGTAGCGCTCCGACTTCGGCGGATCGAGCGTCAGGATCGCGGTGCCGATATTGCCGCCGAGCTGCGTATCGCGTCCGCTCGATGTCAGGATATGGGCGATCAGTGCCGTGGTGGTCGACTTGCCGTTGGTGCCGGTGATGGCGATGAACGGGCAATCCGGCGCATGCGCGCGCCGCTCGCGGACGAAAAGCTCGACATCGCCGATGATCTCGACACCGGCCGCCCGGGCGAGATCGACGCTCCAATGGGGCTTCGGATGGGTGAGCGGCACGCCGGGTGACAGCACGAAGGCGGCCTGCGCCGGCCAGTCGATGGTGCGCAGGTCCGCGGTCGCGATCCCCTCGCCCGCCGCCTTCGCGACGCTGTCCGGATTGTCGTCCCAGGCGACGACCCTCGCGCCACCGGCGACGAGCGCTTTTGCCGTCGCAAGGCCCGAGCCGCCGAGCCCGAAGAGCGCGACCTGCTTGTCCCGGAATGTGGTGACGGGGATCATCGTGGCGTCACCGCAGCTTGAGCGTCGAAAGGCCGAGCATCGCCAGCCCGACGGCGATGATCCAGAAGCGGATCACCACCTGGCTCTCCGTCCAGCCGAGCTTTTCGAAATGGTGATGGATCGGCGCCATCAGGAAGACGCGCCGGCCGGTCATCTTGAAGAAGCCGACCTGGATGATGACCGAGAGGGTCTCCATCACGAAGAGGCCGCCGATGATCGCCATGACGATCTCGTGCTTGGTGGCGACGGCGACGGAGCCGATCAGGCCGCCGAGCGCCAGCGAACCGGTATCGCCCATGAAGATCGCGGCCGGCGGCGCGTTGAACCAGAGAAAACCGAGGCCCGCGCCGATCACCGCGCCCAGGATGACGGCAAGCTCGCCGGTGCCGGGAACGAAATTGATCTGCAGATAGTTCGCGAAAACCGCGTTGCCCGCGAGATAGGCGATCACGCCAAACGACGCGGCTGCGATCATCACCGGCACGATGGCGAGCCCGTCGAGACCGTCGGTCAGGTTCACCGCATTGCCGGCCGCGACGATCACGAAGCCGCCGAACAGCACGAAGAAGATGCCGAGATTGATGAACAGGTCCTTGAAGAAGGGAAAGGCGACCGAGGTGCCGAGCGTCGGATTGGTCGACGAGCCGGTGGCGACCGCCATGCGCATCATGAAGAAGACGGCGATGCCGGCGATCACGAATTCGATGGCGAGGCGGGCCTTGCCGGAAAAGCCCTTGTCCGTCTGCTTCGTGACCTTGAGGTAGTCGTCGTAAAAACCGATCGCACCGAAACCGAGCGTCACCAAAAGCGTGGCGACGACGTAGATGTTGGAAAGGTCGGCCCAGAGAAGCGAGCCGCCGACGATGCCGGCGAGGATCATCAGGCCGCCCATGGTCGGCGTGCCGGCCTTCTTGAAATGGGTCTGTGGCCCGTCGGCGCGGATCGGCTGACCCTTGCCCTGACGGACGCGAAGCGAGTCGATGATCATGGGACCGAAGAGGAAGACGATCAGGGCCGAGGTGAAGAGGGCGGCACCGGTCCGGAAGGTGATGTATCGGAACAGATTGAAAAATTGAAGTTTATCCGCCAGTTCCACAAGCCAGATCAGCATTCAGGGCCCTTTCTCAAGCCGCGTCTTATCAAGATTGGCGCCCCGTGTCGGAAAACGCCGGATAGTTGTCAAGAAGTGCGGCGACGATCTTGCCGAAACCGAGCCCGAGCGACGACTTCACCATCACCACGTCGCCGGGCATGACCGAGCGCACGACGAAATCGGCAAGCTCCGAGGTCTTCTCGCGGTATTCCACCTGGACGCTGTCCGGCAGTGCGTCGCGCAGCGCCGCCATCTCCGGACCGGCAAGCCAGACGTGTTCGATGCCGGCGGCGAGCAGCGGGCCTGCCAGTTCCTCGTGCACCCTGGCGGAGAATTCGCCCATCTCGAGCATGTCGCCGAGCACGGCGATTCGCCGGCCGGTCAGTTCCGGCGTCGCGGACGCAAGCAGCGCGATCGCCGCGCGCATGGAAGCCGGATTGGCATTGTAGCTTTCGTCGATCAAGGTCAGGTGGCCTTCACCGATGCCGAGCAGGTGGCGCTCGCCCCTGCCTTTCACCGGCTTCAGCGCGGCAAGCGCCTCCATTGCCCTCGCCATGTCCGCCCCGACGAGCAGGCAGGCGCCGAGCGCCGCCATGGCGTTTTCGGCGATATGCCGGCCGGGCGCGCCGATATGGATTTCCGACGTCTCGCCGCTCAGCACGGCCCAGACGGTCGAGCTCTCCGCATTGCCCTCGAAATCCGCCAGACGAAAATCCGCCTTGGCGTGCTGGCCGAAAGTATAGACGCGCGCAATCCCCGCCTCCTGAGCCTTCTGCTCCAGAAAGCCGAATTGCCCGATATCGCGGTTGAGGATCGCCGCGCCGCCCGGCTCGACGCCTTCGAAAATCTCGGCCTTGGCCGCGGCGATCTCCTCGAGGTCCTTGAAATGGCCGAGATGGGCGGCGGCGATCGTGGTGATCATCGCCACATGCGGCCGCACCATCTTCACC
The DNA here is from genome assembly GCF_900177415.1 of Xaviernesmea oryzae. GTDB lineage: Bacteria > Pseudomonadota > Alphaproteobacteria > Rhizobiales > Rhizobiaceae > Neorhizobium > Neorhizobium oryzae_A. The sequence continues at coordinate 671,967 of NZ_FXAF01000011.1, forward strand.
AGGGGCCGGATCTCGTCCGGATGGTTCATGCCGATCTCGAAGACGCCGAACTCGGCATCCGCCGGCATGCGCGCCAGCGTCAGCGGCACGCCCCAGTGATTGTTAAAGGACGCGACGGCCGCATGCACCTTGCCGGAGGGCGCCAGCACGTGCCGCAGCATCTCCTTCGTCGTCGTCTTGCCGACCGAACCGGTGACGGCGACGATCCGGGCATTGCTCCGCTCGCGCGACGCCACCGCGAGCCGGCCAAGCGCTGCCAGCACATCGTCGACGACGATCATCGGCGCGATCAGCCGCCCTAGCGCCGGAAGCTTCGCCTCGCTGACGACGATGAGCGAGGCGCCGTTCGCCACCGCCATGCTGGCGAAGTCGTGGCCGTCGACGCGATCGCCCTTGATGGCGAAGAAGGCCTCGCCTTCGCCGATCGACCGGCTGTCGATCGAAATGCCCGTAATGCCTTCCGGCAGCGTGCCGATCGGCCGGCCGCCTATTACGGCCGTCATGTCCTCAGAGGTCCACAGAAAGCTCATGGCTTCAGCTCCTCCAGCGCCTTGCGTACTTCCACATGGTCGGAAAACGGCAGGACCGTCGTGCCGATCGTCTGGCCTTCCTCATGGCCCTTGCCGGCGACGATCAGCGTGTCGCCGGAATGCAGCATCCTGACCGCCTCGCCGATCGCCTGCGCCCGGTCGCCGATTTCGATCGCGCCGGGTGCCGCCGCCATGATTTCGGCGCGGATCACTTCCGGCACCTCGGAACGCGGATTGTCGTCGGTGACGATGACGACATCGGCAAGCCGCGTCGCCACCTCGCCCATGATCGGCCGCTTGCCCTTGTCGCGATCGCCGCCGCAGCCGAAAACCACGATCACGCGCCCCGTCGTGAAGGGGCGGACGGAGGTCAGGACGTTTTCCAGCGCATCCGGCTTGTGGGCATAGTCGACATAAGCAGGCGCGCCGTCCTTCGTCTGGCCGACGAGTTCGAGGCGGCCGGAGGCGCCCGTGAGCTTCTCCAGCGCCGCCATCGCGACGGAAGCCGGAACGCCGGTCGACATGGCAAGACCGGCCGCGACGAGAGCGTTGGCCACCTGGAAATCGCCGGCGAGCGGAATGTCGACCTCGAATATCTCGTCGCCGAAATGCACCTCGGCCATCTGCCGGTGGCGGAAATGCTCGACGCGCTTGAGAGAAAGATAATCGCCGCGCCGCCCGACGGTGCGCACATCGAGACCCGCCGCGGTCGCCGCCCGGACGGCTTCGTCGGACCAGGCATCGTCGGCGAAGATCACGGCCGGCGCGCTCTTCGGCAGCAGCGTATCGAAAAGCCGCATCTTGGCAGCCATGTAGCTCTCGACCGTCGGATGGTAGTCCATATGGTCGCGGCCGAGATTGGTGAAACCGGCGGCCGACAGCCGCACGCCGTCGAGCCGGCTCTGGTCGAGACCGTGGCTTGAGGCTTCCATCGCCGCATGGGTGACGCCTTCCGCAGCCAGTTCCGCAAGAAGTTTCTGGAGTTCCACCGGATCGGGCGTCGTCAGCGAGCCGTAATCGTTGCGGGCCGGCGAAACGACGCCGGTCGTGCCGATCTGCGCCGCGGCATGACCGGCATGCGCCCATATCTGGCGGGTGAAGGAGGCGACGGAGGTCTTGCCCGCCGTTCCCGTCACCGCAACCATGGTTTCCGGCTGGTCGCCGTAGAACCGGGCGGCGGCGAGCGCAAGAAGCCGGCGCGGATTGGAAACCGCGAGAACCGGAATGCCTGTTTCGGCAGAATGGGCGGCGATTGCCGCGACCGCACCGCGCGCGGCGGCATCGCCGATATAGGCCGAACCGTCGGCCTTCGAGCCTGCAAGCGCGGCAAACAGCATGCCGGGCTTCACCTTGCGGCTGTCGGAGGAAAGGCCTGTCACATCGAGATCGCCCGCCGGCCCCGCCATCAGCTCGGCTATTTCCGGAAAGTCCTGACCGGCAAGGTCTCGCAATTTCATCGACTGATTGTCCATTCTGAGCGTCGTCCCGTCGTCCCCACGAATCGTCCGCTCAAGTTGTTATCGCTCAATAAGACACAAGCAGGGCAGAGCCGTCATTGCCGAATTTCGGCTTTACACCGAGAATAGGCGCCGCGCGGCTGATGATTTCCTTCACCATCGGCGCGGCGGAGGTGGCCGCGAGCGCCGCGCCGTTGCCCTTGTCGGTCTTCGGCTCATCCGAGAACGTCAGGACGACATATTGCGGATTGTCCATCGGAAAGGCCGCCAGGAACGCGTTGAAGTTCTTGTCGTGCGCGTAGCGCCCGTTGACCACCTTGTCGGCCGTGCCCGTCTTGCCGCCGACGTCGAAACCGGCAACGCGCGCATTCCTGCCGGACCCGTTGATGCCGTTCCAGTCGAACAGGAAACGCATGTCCTTGCTGGTCGAAGGCTTGAGCACCTGGGCCGCCACCTTGTCGGCCTCTTCACGCGTGCGCGGCAGGAAAGTCGGCTCGATCAGCTTGCCGCCGTTGACGAGGGCCGCCCCCGCGACGGCGGTCTGCAGCGGCGTCGTCGAGACGCCATGGCCGAAGGAGATGGTGATCGAATTGATCTTCTTCCACTCGCGGGGCTGGCTCGGCTGCGCCACTTCCGGAAGCTCGGTCTGCATCTTCGTCAGGAGACCGAGCTTGGTGAGGAAATCCTTGTGGCCTTCGATGCCGACGGTATCGGCGATCTTCGCGGTGCCGATATTGGAGGAATACTGGAAGATTTCGGGAACGCTGAGCACGCGTCCCTTGCCGTGGAAATCCTTGATGGTGAAGCCGCCGATGCGGATCGGGTAACGCGCGTCGAACGTGCTCTGCAGGTTCATCTTGCCGGAATCGAGCCCCATGGCGATGGTGAAGGACTTGAAGGTCGAGCCCATTTCGAACGTGCCGTTCGACATGCGGTTGAACCACCCCTCCTCGCCGCCGGCGGCCGGATTGTTGGGGTCGAAATCCGGTGCGGACGCCATGCCCAGTATCTCGCCGGTGTGGACGTCGAGCACGACCGCGCCGGCTCCGATGGAGCGATACTTGATCATCGATTCGGCCACCACGTCGCGGACGATCGACTGGACGCGCAGATCGATCGACAGCTTGACCGGCTCCAGCGGCTGGCTCGACGTCATGCCGACGGCCGCGAGGTCCGCAAGACCCTGGCTGTCGACGTAACGCTCCATGCCGGCGACGCCGCGATTGTCGATATTGACGTAGCCGACGACATGCGCCGCGGTCGGACCGCCCGGATAGAAGCGGCGCTTTTCAGGCCGGAAACCGATGCCCGGAATGCCGAGCGCGAGAATCTGGCTCTGCTGCTTCGGCGTGAGCTGGCGGCGCAGCCACTGGAAACGGGAGTTGGACTTGAGCTTCGAATAGGTCGATCTCACGTCGAGATCGTGAAGCACGGTCGAGAGCTTCTCGATGACTTCGTCGGCGTCAACGATCTTATGCGGCTCCGCGAAGAGCGAAACCGTGCGGATATCGGTCGCCAGCAATTCCCCGTTGCGGTCGACGAGATCGGGCCGCGAAGCCATCAGCCGGTCGGCCGGCAGGATGCTCGACGTCGTCAGCGGCTGCGCCACGCCGTATTGCACGAGGCGGCCGCCGATGACGCAGTAGAAGACGGCGAAACCGGCGATCAGCAGACCGACGCGGTTCCTGGCCTGCGCCGACTTGCGCTTGCGGGTGCCTTCGAAAGACGCCGCTTCCGAAACGCGGCCGCGGCTGCCGGAGGAGAAATGCGCCCGGCTCTTCAAGACCATGATGCGGGACAGAAAAGACATCAGCGGTTCACCGATCCTGTGGAGATAGCTTCAATGGAACCGCGCGGCAGCGGGACCGGGATTTTGGGGGCGGGCTTCGCCTTGGCGGCGGCAACGCCCTTCAGAGCCGCCGCAACCTCGCTGTCCTTGCCGGCGATGATATCCTCGATCGTCGTCTCCGGCTGCGGCAGCGCCGACCTCATCATCGGCAGTTCCTTCGGCATGGCGAGCTGGGTGGGCTCGGTCGGCGCGAGAGACAGTTCGGAATTGTAGACATTGACGAGCCGGTGCAGGCGGTTCGGTTGGGTCAACAGGGCCCAGTCCGCCCTCAGGAGCTCGATCGTGTCCTTTTCCAGCTTGATTTCCGACTCCAGCCGCCGGACTTCCGCGAGCTTCTCGTCGGCGCGATGCTTGATCGTGTAGGTGACGACGGCGGCTGCCGTCATGATGCCGATCAGAACGAGATCGAAGCTTCTGAGCATTCCTTACGCTCCCATCTTTGCGAGGCTGGCGAGATCGGGCAGATCGAAAATGGACATGTCGGCGGCCCGCGGCGGTGCGGCGGTGCGGATGCCTGCCCGCAGCTTCGCGGAACGGGCGCGCGGATTGGCTTCCGCCTCCTCGTCGCTCGCCGCGATCATCGGCTTGCCGAGCGCCTCGAAGATCACGGGCTTGGCCTCGACCATCGGCAGGTGGCGAGAACCGGAAACCTTGCCGGAGCGATCGGCGAAGAACTGCTTGACGATCCGGTCTTCGAGCGAATGGAAGGTGACGACGACCAGCCGTCCGCCGGGCTTCAGAACCCGTTCGGCCGCAAACAGCGCCTCGGCGAGTTCGCCGAGCTCGTCGTTTACGAAGATGCGCAGCGCCTGGAAGACGCGCGTCGCCGGATGGATCTTGTCCTTGGCCTTGCGGGGATTGACCGTCTCGATGAGGTTCGCGAGGTCGCGCGTGGTGGCGAAAGGCTGGGAGGCGCGGCGCTTCTCGATGGCGCGGGCGATGCGACCCGCCTGCTTTTCCTCTCCGAGGAACCCGAAGATACGGGTGAGATCGCTCGCCTTGGCGCGGTTGACGACATCGGCGGCCGAAACGCCGTCCTTCGACATGCGCATGTCGAGCGGCCCGTTCTTCTGGAAGGAGAAGCCCCGCTCCGCCTCGTCGATCTGCATGGAGGAAACGCCGATATCGAATACCACGCCGTCGAGCCCCCCCTCGGGCGCATGGTCGGCAAGCCGCGAGAACTGCGAATGGATAAGTTTGAGCCGCCCCCCGGAAGCATCGGCCAGAGCCCGGCCGGCCGCGATCGCCGTCGGATCGCGATCGAGCGCGATCACGTCGGCGCCGGCAGCAAGAAGAGCGGACGCATAGCCGCCCGCACCGAACGTGCCGTCGAGGATGAGCCTGCCGGGCCGGGGTTCCAGCGCCCGGACGACCTCTTCGAGGAGAACCGGGATGTGGCGAACCGGTCCGCCTTCGGGCTCGGTTGTTCCGTCGCCTGGATTCGCCACCATCCCGCTCCTCTGTTTCATGAAGGGCGCAAACCCGAACGCCCCTCTCTCGCCGCCGCCTGCGCCTCGTGAAACGCCTGCGGCTGCCACAACTGAAAATGATCCGAGCGCCCGACGAAGGTCACTTCCGAGCCGATTCCCGTGAAGTCGCGGATGAAATCCGTGACCATCAGCCGGCCCTCCGCATCGAGCCTCATGAAGACGCCGCCGCCATGCACGAGCAGCGACATCCGGTTCGCCTCCGGCGAAAAAGGATCCACGGAAGCGATCTGCCGCTCGTAGCGATCGAGCAGATCCGGCCCTCCGACGCTGATCGCCGGATAGATGAAATCCTGGAGACAGTATAGCTCCTGGATTCCCCGCTCCGAAAGAACCGAACGGAAGCTCGCCGGCACGGAGACCCGTCCCTTCGCATCGATCCTGTTCGTCGCATTCGACAGGAAGCGGCTCATCACGCCAAACATCCGCCCCGTTGCAGTTCAAGACGGGACCCAGCCCGCCTACACACGCCGCACCGAATACGGCTTCGCCTTCCGGATGGACGAAAACCCACCCGGCCCTGCGGCCGATACTCGGGGATTGGAGGGCGCTTATTCGCCCTTGTGCAGTGCAGTTTTGGGATACCATGGGACCATATGGGCGTCAATGGGAGAAGCCCCGCTTGCCGCTCCCAAACCGGATTTATTTATAAGCCGTTAAGTTTAACAAAGGGTTATTGGCGCAAGCGGAGAAACCGGCTCCGCAGACCGCCGCAAGTGAATCGCGCGGGCCTCTCAAGACGCTGCAATAAAAGGAATTTCAGGACTAAGGCAAGGAAGGAGCGACCGGAAACGACGCCCCGGAATGCGCCATTCGCGCAGCCGGAGAGATTTAGGCCCAGCCCCTCCCGGGGGCCGATATAGAAAAACGCCAGTTGGCCTGTAAGCCGGGTTCTGTATGGCTCCGGTGCAGGCACCGGAACGTGGCAGCCATTCATCTGGGACGATGCTTGCGCACCGCCTCACGCAACCCACCCGGATGACTGGCCCGGAAACCGGCTGTAGCCCGCGCTTTCGCTTGGACCCGCGTCATCCCTATTCGGTCTTGCTCCCGGTGGGGTTTACCCTGCCGCCCCTGTTGCCAGCGGCGCGGTGGGCTCTTACCCCACCCTTTCACCCTTACCCCGCCATTTCAGCCGCTTGAGGTTTCCAAGCGGTAGAAAAAGCGGGGCGGTTTCCTTTCTGTGGCACTTTCCCTGGGGTCGCCCCCGCCGGATGTTATCCGGCACCGTGTTTCCGTGGAGCCCGGACTTTCCTCACCTCACCGCCTTTCGGCACTGGTGAAGCGCGGCTGCCCGGCCAACTGGCATGCGGTCCATAACCGACATGGGCGTTGAAGGCCAGAGTCTACAGGTAATTTGCCGAAAAATCCGCAGAATAGGCGTCGTCCACGATCCGGCCGTGGAAAATCAGCTCCGCACCCAGCCTGCCGATCTCGTCGGAACTCTTGGCCGCCGCGCCACAGCCGCCGCTCAAGACGCCGATACGGTCCGCCTCGGTCATGGCGATCGCCGGGTAGCCGGTCGGCGTGAACGAGGTGACGCAGGCCGCCATGGACGAACGGGAAAGATCGAGCGTCGGCATCAACCGGGTCATGATCTCGGTGAGCCGCCGTTTCGTGCTTTCGCGCCCGCCGGAACGGAACCACGCACGCACCTCCGGCTCCGTCGGCAGCAGCAGATCGTCCGGATCCCCGCCGATCTTGAGATAGATCCTGCCGTCGGGGTAACGCACCGGCGGCAGAAGGTAGATGCCGTCCTCGCCTTCACGCCACTTCCAGATCAGCGACGGCACCCTGCCCCAGACATCCATCGCGGCCTCGTCCACCTCGAAGAAGGCCACGGTGCGGGCATAAACCTTGAGATCAAGACGCCGCGGCAAGAGATTCTCGTTGATGGAAAAACCGCCGGCGGCGACCAGGACCTTCTCGCCCGAATAGATGTTGCCTTCGGCGGTCGTGACCGTGACGGCATCGCCTTCCTGGCGCACGGAGGAAACGGTCTCCGGAATGATCGCCGCGCCTTGCCGCCCGGCAAGCTGCGCCTGCGCCTTCACCAGCCGGCGCGGGTTGATATGGCCGGCATCCTTCGGCTCCCACACCCCCTCGCTGCCGTCAGGGAAGGAGAAGAAGGGAAACCGGTCTGTCAGGTCGGCGTCCGCCAGCGTCTCGGTCGCGACCCCGAGCCTGCCCGCCGCATCGAGAACGTTGCCGACATAGGACGGAGCGCCGCCCGTCCGTCTCGGCCCCACCAGCAGGCAGCCGGATTCGGAGTAGAAATCGATGCCGCTTTCGGCGGCGATCTCGCCGTATCGCGCAATGGACCGGTTGGCGAGGCGTGCCCAGACGGGATCAGGATCGATCGTCCTGGTGATGCGCGCCTCGTCGTAATGACTGGCGAAGACGCCTTCATGCCGCGCGTAGTCCGCCGGCTCCCCGGGGCCGATCAGCGCCACGCCTTCGGTCCATTTGGAGAGGTGGCGGGCCGCGGCCGCACCCATCATGCCCCTGCCGATAACGATATATCTGAACCGTGCCGTCATGCCTGCCCTCTTGATTCCGTCGGCTCGAAAATGCCCGTTTCCACGATGCACTTCCAGCCGTTTTCCGGAATCAGGATGCCGCGGGCGAAAGCGACGCGGTCTGTTCCGCGGGCTGCTCGGCGGGACGTTGCGTATCCTTCAGGATCGCTTCCACCCGATTGCAATAGCGCCTGGAGATCGGGTTCATCCGCGTCGCGCCGTGGCCGGCATTGTATCGCAATATGGTGCCGCAGGTCTTGCCGCCGCCCCGTTCGTGGGCGCCTGCCAGATATTTCATCCCGTAGCGGATATTCGTTTCCGGATCGTAGAGACCGTAATCCGGCCCTTCATATCCCATCAGGCGGGCCGTTGCTGGCTTGATCTGCATGAGGCCGATCTCACCGGCCTTGCCTTTCACCGTTGGGCGGAAATTGCTCTCGATCTGGACCACCGCATTGGCGAGCTCGACCGGCACGCCGTATTCATCGGCATATTTCTCGATCAGATCCGCATAATGAACCTGGCGAAGCAGGCGCTTGGCGGCATCCGTGGGTGCAGCAAAACTGGTCTCGCGCGTTTCCCATGGCGTGATCAGCGGTTTGGTATAAGTTCTGACGGTATCGTCCTGAGCGCGCACGCGTTCGGTATTCGCGGCGAGCAAGGCAAGACCCGCCGTGACAGCAACAGCCAATTTTTTCATTGAATAGGAATGTCTCCGGACTAGCAGGTCCGCGGACATTCACACGCAAACATCCTCTCACCGCACCGCCGGATGGACGGCGCGGCGTTCACCGAACCTGATCGTTTATCTCTGCAACCCCCGTCCACACTGGCGGCTGCGTTAACCAAGTTCTTTAGAACGAGATAATAAGGACAGGATGTGGCACGGAAAAATTTTCTGATTTTATGGCGAAATCAAGGGGCGAAGAGGTACGTTCGACCTAGCTGTATTTCGGCAGCGCCTTCAGCAGCCGGTGCAATGTGTCGATGGTCGAGAAGTCGGCGATCCCATCGACCAGTTGCGGCCGGAAATGGCGCTGGAAGGCCTCCACCACGCCTTTCGTTCGCTCACAGAAAATCCCTGTTATCTCAATGTTATAACCATAGAGAGACAGCATCGACTGCAGCGCTTCGATGGGCTGGCCGCTCTCTCCGAGCTGGAAGAAGCGGCCGCCGCTGATCGGGGTCGGATCGATCCAATGACCGACCTCGCCGGCATGCAGTTTTTCCCAGGGGAAATTCTCCCCCGGATCGACCTTGCGGATCGGCGCCACATCGGAGTGCCCGAGCACTCTCTCCGGCGGGATATTCCACCTTGCGCCGCAATCGCGACACAATTCGGCGACCGCCTCGATCTGCTTGTCGGGAAAATCCGGCAGGCCCCCGGGATGGCCGGGATTGGCGATCTCAATGCCGATGGAACAGGAGTTGATGTCCGTCTCGCCTGCCCAGGAGCTCTTTCCCGCGTGCCAGGCCCGGCGCTCTTCCGGCACGAGCTGCACCACGCGCCCATCCTCATGGACGAAATAGTGGCTGGAAACCTGGCTTTCCTCGCGACAGAGCCAGGAGAGCGCACCGTCCGCGGTTCCCATGCCCGTATAATGCAGGATGATCATGTCCGGCTTTCGCCCGCCGGCACGTTCGCCATGATTGGGGGAAGGTCTTACCGATGCGCCGGCATAGTCGGCGGCAAAGACTGTCATGCGGCGCGGCGCTCTTTCGCAATCGCCGCATAAGCGGCGTTGAGGGCCGCCATGCGTTCGTTGGCGGCGGCATGCAGCGCGACCGGCACGCCGCGGGCGATCAGCCTGTCCGGATGATGCTCGGAGACCAGCAGCCGGTATTGCTTGCGGATCTTCGCAAAATCGTCTTCGGGCGACACGCCGAGCACAAGATAGGGATCCGCTCCGTCGAGATGCACATGACGCGCCATGATGCGGCGGAAATGCGCCTCGTCGATCCGGAAGATCTCTGCGATGCGGGCGAGGAAGCCGAGCTCCTTCTCGTGCACCAGCCCGTCCGCCTTGGCGATGTGGAACAGGCCGTCGACCACGTTTTCCAGCATAGGGCAGTTTTGGGAAGCGCCGGAACCGCAGAGACCCGCGAGCTTCATCGCATAGGCCTCGTAACCCGCGACGTCCTGGCGCGCGAGGTTGTAGAGCCGCGCCACGTTGCGCGCCTCCTCGTCCGGGAAATCGAAGATCTGCTGGAAAGCCCTGACTTCGGTTTCCGTCACGATGCCGTCGGCCTTCGCCATCTTGGCGGAAAGGGCGATGATCGCCACCGAAAAGGATACTTTCCGGCGCGTTTCCGGATCGCCTTCGAACAACGTGCGGATCGCCTCCACCACGCGGCCGAGCGTGTTTCCAGCCGCGTCGCCGATCGCGCCGAGCAGTCGTTCCCAGAGGGAGGAAAATTGGAGACAGGCGAAGTCGAAAATCATTACCGCAATGGACCAGATTATCCGGGGGATTGCAAGGTGGCGGACGGTCCATCTCGGATTAAACTATGTTCATGTTTTCCGAACAATCACCGCCGTTCACCAACGAGTTACCTCCCTATCCGGCACAATCTGCCCTGCCCGCCATCCCCGTCTTTCCACAGGCCGGGCACGGCCGTCGCCCGGTTGAATCGATTATATTCCCCCGTCTGGAGGCTCCGAGGCGAAGTTCCGGTTTTTCTTGAGAAATTCACTTTACAGGCGGTCATCTCTGTCGCATCCATTCCCACGGTTTTGAACTGCACGCGTATGCGTCAAGGAGGATCGATGGCCAAACAGAAAGTAGCAATGCTCACCGCCGGAGGCCTTGCGCCCTGCCTGTCGTCCGCCGTCGGCGGCCTGATCGAGCGCTATAACGATATCGCGCCGGAGATCGAGATGGTCGCCTACCGTTCCGGCTACCAGGGCGTTTTGCTCGGCGACCGCATCGAGATCACGCAAGACATGCGTGAGAAGGCCTATCTCCTGCATCGTTACGGCGGCTCGCCGATCGGCAACAGCCGCGTCAAGCTCACCAATGCCGCCGACTGCGTGAAGCGCGGCCTCGTCAAGGAGGGCGAAAACCCGCTCCGGATCGCGGCCGAACGGCTTGCGGCCGACGGGATCACCATTCTCCACACGATCGGCGGCGACGACACCAACACGACCGCCGCCGACCTTGCCGCCTATCTCGGCGCCAATGGCTACGACCTGACGGTCGTCGGCCTGCCGAAGACGGTCGACAACGACGTCGTGCCGATCCGCCAGTCGCTCGGCGCATGGACCGCGGCGGAAGTCGGGGCCTATTTCTTCGACAACGTCTCGAACGAGCAGAGTGCCGCACCTCGCACACTTGTGATTCACGAAGTGATGGGACGTCACTGCGGCTGGCTTACCGCCGCGACCGCGCGTGCCTATATCCAGAAGACCAGGAACAACGAATATGTCGAAGGCTTCATGATGAACACGGCGATGAAGAACATCGACGGCCTTTATCTGCCGGAGATGGCCTTCGATCTCGACAGGGAGGCCGCCCGCCTCAAGGATGTGATGGACAAGCGCGGCTTCGTGACGCTCTTCGTCTCGGAAGGGGCCTGCCTCGACGCCATCGTCGCCGAGCGGGAAGCCGCGGGCGAGACGATCAAGCGCGACGCTTTCGGCCACGTGAAGATCGACACGATCAATGTCGGCAACTGGTTCCAGAAGCAGTTCGCCGCCCTTCTCGGCGCCGAACGCTCCATGGTCCAGAAATCCGGCTATTTCGCCCGTTCCGCCCCGGCCAACGGCGACGACCTGCGCCTGATCCACAGCATGGTCGACCTTGCCGTCGAGAGTGCCCTGAACAAGGTTTCGGGCGTGACGGGTCATGACGAAGACCAGAACGGAAAACTGCGGACGATCGAATTTCCGAGAATCAAGGGTGGAAAACATTTCGATCTGACGGCAAGATGGTTCGGCGAGGTGATGGACCATATCGGCCAGACCTTCGAAACAGCGTAAGACGGGAAAATGACGGACGCGCCGGCGGCGTTCGGGAGGAAATGGGATGACGGCTGAAATCTGGCTCGCTTTTGCCGCGACCGCGTTCGTTCTCGTCCTTCTGCCCAGTCCGCTTGCCTGCCTGACCGCCAGCTTCTCGCTTCAGCGCGGCCGCCGCACGGCGGTCGCCACAGTTCCGGGGCTTGCCGCCGGATTGTCCGTCGCCTTGATCGCGGCAATCGTTCCGCTTGCGCTGGCGGCCCTCTATCTGCCCGGACTGCTGGAAACCATATCCTGGGCGGGTCTCGCCTATCTGATGCTCTACGTGCTGTGGTCCTATCAGGATCCGCGCATTTCCGGCCCGATCGCCGACAACGACAATCTCCCCGAATGCCGGACGGCACGGATTTTCGGATGTCTCTTCGGCAAATCCGCCTTCGGTACGCGCTATCCGGTCGTGCTTGCCGCCGTGGCGGCCCAGTTCATCGACCCCGGGCTTCCGCTTCTGCCGCAGCTTCTTGAAATGCAGGCCACATTCCTCGTCTGCACGGTGCTCGCCGCCGGTGTTCACGTCTTCTTCCCCCGCCGCGTGCTCGGCCGCAAACGCCGCGCCGCCGCCCTCAACCCAGCCTCGCGCAAGCCTCAAACGCGATTCATCTCGCGGCGCGCGGTCACGGCCGGTTATCGCCGGATCGCCGCCTGACCTTTCGGCAGGTCCGCACCGTCTTGCCGGACGTTGTCCAATGGGTTAATGAAAATTCTCTTTCGGTGACGTTTGGGCGGACTGGGGTAACCATTTTTTCATGAAAGCGACCCAATGGCGATAATCCGACTCCTCGGCCGCGGGACCGCGGTAGCCTGTGCCGTTTCCTCCGCTCTCGTCGGATGTTCGAGCGTCGATCCCGAGCAGAAGCTTGCGGCGACGCAGACCGCGGCTCCGGCGGGGCAAGCGGCGCCCACCCAGACAGCCTCCGCCGATGGGCAGCTGATCATCCAGTACAATTCCAATCTTCCAGGCAACCAGCAGCCCCAGGGCGCTCAGCCGGCACCTGCCGCGGGCCAGATCGCAGGAACTCAGCCGGCTTCCGGCACGCAGCCGACGGTCGCGCTTGCAAAAACCGCACGGCTTCCGGTCCCCGTTCCGCCGGCCGCGGAAGCCGCTTCGATCCAGACGGCCGCGATGGCATCTCCGACCATGGCGCCGCTCGTCGCCTTCGCGCCCGCACCGGCTTCGGTGGCCTTCCCCGCCCGGCCGGCGGCACCCGCGACATCCACCAACGTGGCACCGCCCTCGCCTGCGCCTGCGACATCCACGATTCTTGCCGCCTCCAAGGGCGGCCGTCTCACCTCTCCGGTGGTCGCGCCTGCCGTGACGGCAGGCAGGATCCAGCCGGATGCAGCCCAGGCGATCGCGCTCGACGAACCGGAGCTGACGCCCGACATGGTGGCGCTGCAGTCGGTCGTTCCGACGCCACGGCCGGACACTTCGACGCTTGCCTATGCCGCCCAGCCGAAGGCGGTCGCCGCCGTCTCGGCGATCGACAGCCGCATGGACTTCCCGCCGGCACCCGGCGACCCGCTGCCGGCCACCGCAGCCGATGCGCCGCCGGAATTGAAGAAGCTGATCCATCGCTACGCGGGCTTGTACGGCGTGCCGGAATCCCTCGTCCATCGCGTCGTGCACCGCGAGAGCCGCTACGATCCCAAGGCCTATCACAAGGACGGCTATTGGGGCCTCATGCAGATCAAGTATGCGACCGCCAAGTCGATGGGCTACGAAGGCCCGCCGAAGGGTCTGCTCGACGCCGAAACCAATCTCAAATACGCGATCAAATATCTGCGCGGCGCCTGGCTCGTCGCGGACAACAAGAACGACAACGCCATCAAGCTCTACGCGCGCGGCTATTATTACGACGCCAAGCGCAAGGACATGCTGCACGTCCTTGAAAAATAAGGAAGCCGAACAACGGTGCCTCAGGGTGCCGCTGTTGCTTTGGCGATTTCCGCAACAAGCTGCAGGGGGCTGTAGCGCTCCCAGCCAGGCGTCAGTCCGAGCCGCACCACGACGAGATCGAGCGACGGCACGACGATGACGTTCTGGCCGTCATGCCCGTCGAGGAAAAACGCGTCGGCGGGAATCTCGCCGCTGCGGACCGGCAGCCAGGTCTGCATCTTCGAATAACGCCCGCTCGACGTCCGGTTCGGCTCGTGCATCTCGGCGACAAAACCTTCCGGAAGGATGCGGTTGCCGTTCCACACGCCGTCATGCGCCAGAAACAGGCCGAGCCGCGCCCAGTCGCGCGCCGTGGCATACATGTAGGAGCTGCCGACCAACGTGCCGACGGCATCCGTCTCCATCACCGCGCTCGTCATGCCGAGGGGGCCGAACAGCACATTGCCCGGATAGGCGAGCGCGGCCGGCTTGCCGCCGATCCGGTCCATCCAGATCTTCGACAGCATCACGCCGACACCGGAGGAATAGTTGAAGCGCGTACCGGGATCGGCTTCGAGGGGCTGGTCTGCGGCGAAATTCGCCATGTCCGGCTCGAGATAGAGCATGCGGGTGACATCCGCGACCGTGCCGTAATTTTCGTTGAAGGCAAGCCCGCTTTCCATCGCAAGCAGGTCGGCAAGCCGGATGTCGTTGCGCTGGTCGTTCCGCCATTGCGGGAACAGGCCCTTGTCTTCGAGAGACACCTTTCCGTCACGAACCAGCGTGCCGATGATCATCGCCGTCACCGTCTTGGTCATCGACCAGCCGAGAAGCGGCGTATCCTTCGAAAAGCCCCCTCCATAGGTCTCGCCGACGATCCGCCCGCCCTTGACGGCGACGACCGCCCGCATGCCGGGACCGGTAAGGGCAGCGTCTGAAAGAAGAGCCGCAACCTTCGGATCGGACTCGATTTTTCCGCCTTCGGGCCAGAGGACGGTTTCATCGATCGCGACCGGAGCGGAATGCGCCACATTCAACGGAGCCGGCGTGTTGCCGTCCGGCGTCACGGAGCAGCCCAGGCCCTCATGGTAGACCGCGTCATTGCCGGCGATGAAGCCGAGCAGCGCCGCATGCACCCGCTTTTCCGCCTCGTTTACGGAGACATCCATCAGACGCAGAAGCGGATGACCCGGCGCCTGGACGTCGACCGCCAGCACCTCCTCGCTATCGCGCCCCGCGATGAAGACGTTGGAGCAGACGATCTTGGCGGCATAGCCGCTGCCGACCCGGAGCAATTCCGGGGGTGATGTGTAGAGCCAGATGAAAAGCCCGATCAGGCCAATGGCAATGACGCCGAAAACGATCTTCACAATCCGCATCAACAGCCGCATGCCCGTCTCCCGTTTCGCGGCCGCATGCAATCAGGATTCTCTGCCCGGCGGAAGGGGCTTCGGTGATCTGCGGCGCAATCTACGGACCGGCCACAGGCTGCGTCATCAATCTGTAGCACGAGGGGTTTACACGCCCTGAAACTCTGGACAGGCGGGATTCGACCATGGCGGATATTGCACAGGAAGCCGGTTTTCGGAAAAACCAGAAGCTGAAGGATGCGCTTCTGCAGCATAAAGCACTATCGCGGCAAGGTTTTTCGGAAAGGCTTTTCGGCCTCTTGTTCTCCGGCCTCGTCTATCCGCAGATCTGGGAGGACCCGGATGTCGATATGGCGGCGATGGAGCTCACAGGCGGTCACTCGATCGTGACGATCGGCTCCGGCGGCTGCAATATGCTCGCCTATCTCTCCCGCTCGCCGAAGAGGATCGACGTCGTCGATCTCAACCCGCATCACGTGGCGCTGAACCGCCTCAAGCTGGCCGCCTTCCGCCATTTGCCGGGCCATGGCGATGTCGTGCGCCACTTCGGAATGGACGGGATAGGCTCCAACAGCAGGAGCTACGACACGTTCATCGCGCCGAACCTCGATGCCGCGACGCGCGCCTATTGGGAAAGGCGGTCGATCTCCGGCCGACGCCGGATCGAGGTCTTCGACCGCAACATCTACAAGACCGGCCTGCTCGGCCGCTTCATCGGCGCCGGGCATCTGATCGCCCGGCTGCACGGTCTCGACCTCACCGAGATGGCGAATGCCCGTTCGCTGCGCGAACAGCGACAGTTCTTCGACGACCGCGTCGCGCCGCTTTTCGACAAGCCGCTGATCCGCTGGGTCACCAGCCGCAAGAGCTCGCTCTTCGGCCTCGGCATCCCGCCGCAGCAATATGACGAGCTGGCAAGCCTCGCTTCCGACGGCTCGATCGCGCCGGTCCTGCGGCAGCGACTTGAAAAACTCGCCTGCCACTTCCCGCTGCGCGACAACTATTTCGCCTGGCAGGCTTTCGTACGCCGCTATCCGAAGCCGGAGGAAGGCACGCTGCCGACCTATTTGAAGGCGGAGAACTACCGCGCCATCCGCGACAATGCCGAACGCGTCACGGTCCATCATGCAAGCTTCACCGAGCTTCTGGCGCAGAAACCGGCCGCGGCCGTGGACCGCTATGTGCTGCTCGACGCGCAGGACTGGATGACGGATCAGCAGCTCAACGACCTCTGGTCGGAAATCACGCGGACGGCCGCTCCGGGTGCGCGCGTGATCTTCCGCACCGCCGCCGAAAAGAGCGTGCTCGACGGCCGCCTTTCGCCGGCCCAGCTCGACCAGTGGACCTATCTCAAAGAGCGTTCCAGCGAGCTCAATCTTCAGGACCGCTCGGCGATCTACGGCGGCTTCCACATCTATGTGAGAAAAGCCTGATGGCGGCGGATATGGCCAGCGCTTCCCTCCCCGGCGATCATGCCGAACGCATGGACCGGATGTACCGGTACCAGCGCCATATCTACGACATCACCCGCAAATATTACCTTTTCGGCCGCGACCGGGCGATTTCAGGGCTGCATGTGCCGCCCGGCGCGACGCTGCTCGAAGTCGGCTGCGGCACGGGCCGCAATCTGCTTCTCGCCCACCGGCACTATCCGACGGCAAAGCTCTTCGGCCTCGACATCTCCGCCGAGATGCTGGAAAGCGCCCGGGCGAATTTCCGTGCCAAGCCGGTCACGCCGGATTTCCAGGTGGCCGATGCCACCGACTTCAAGGCTGAGGATTTCGGCGTCGGGGGCTTCGACCGCATCCTGATCTCCTATGCGCTGTCGATGATTCCCGATTGGGAAAAGGCGGTGGATGCCGCGCTTGCGGCACTCGCACCGAACGGTTCGCTGCACATCGTCGATTTCGGCCAGCAGGAACGGTTGCCCCGCTGGTTCGGACGGCTGCTGAAGGCATGGCTCACGCGCTTCCATGTCACACCCCGGCCCGACCTGCATGAAGTGCTGGAGGGCAAACTTGCGGCGGCGGACGCCGACATGATCTTCGAGGAGATCGGTCGGGGTTATGCCTGGCATGCGGTCATCCGCCGGCGCGGCTGAACCGGCCGGCCCTCGCATTCCGAGCATGAACCCTCTTGCCCTAACCGATTTTTTACGACGTTATGGTGAACATGGAGTTCGTGCCTCCGTCGTTCAGCGTCCGCGGGCAAGAGGCTTCCTGTATCGGCATCAACACGGGACATCCATGCCTCGGCTCCTTCTAGCCCTCCTTGCGACCGCCATGCTCGCCACGGGCTGCACGTCCACTGATTACGACCTGATGGAGACGGCCTCGGTCAAGGGGATGCGTTTCAAGGATACCGATCCGCAGGATTTCGGCAGGAACCATCCGGGCCGCCATGAGGTCCACGGCATCGACGTTTCCAAATGGAACGGCGACGGCATCGACTGGGCAACCGTGAAAAAGTCCGGCATCGCCTTCGTCTTCATCAAGGGGACCGAAGGCAAGGACCGCATCGACCCGGCCTTCGAAAAGCACTGGCGCAATGCCGCAGCCGCCGGCATCCCTCACTCCGCCTACCATTTCTATTATTTCTGCTCGACACCGGAAGACCAGGCGGACTGGTTCATCGCCAACGTGCCCAAGGAAGCGAACATGCTACCGCCGGTGCTGGACATGGAATGGAACCATGCCTCCCCGACCTGCAAGCTGCGGCCGGATCCTGCAACGGTGCGTGCCCTCATGCAGCGCTTCATGGACCGCATCGAAGCCCATTACGGCAGGCGGCCGATCATCTATACGTCTGTCGACTTCCACCGGGACAATCTGGTCGGCGCCTTCGACAACTATCATTTCTGGCTACGCTCGGTTGCCGCCCATCCGGGCGAAATCTATGCCGGCCGCCGCTGGGCCTTCTGGCAATATACGTCGACCGGCGTGGTGCCGGGCATCAGGGGCGAGACCGACATCAATGTCTTCGCGGGCACCGCCAAGACCTGGAAGAGCTGGCTCGCGGGCGCCAGCGACAATAAGACCGTCGCCTCTGCCGAGTAGCTATCTGGCGCCGCGTTGCGGGTTGCGATAAAAACTGCGCCAGCCGCATCATCGCCCACGTTTCGGTCACAAATCTTTCGGACATGGGCGACGCTTTTATTCACACTGGAACCGTCGAATGTCCGCTGCTCTTGCCCGTCGCCTTGCCCTTGCCTCCGTCATCACCGGCTGCCTCGCCTCCACCGCCCTCGCCCAGACGCCCGCGCCAAGCTGCGGCGGCGACCTCGGTGCCTTTCTCGAAGGCGTGAAGGCCGAAGCCGTTGCCAGGGGCATTCCCGCAAGCGCCGCCGAGGAAGCGCTGGCCGGCGCTGAGATCGACCAGAAGGTCCTTTCCCGCGACCGCGCCCAGGGCGTCTTCCGCCAGACCTTCCTGGAATTCTCGCAGCGTACCGTCAGCCAGGCGCGCCTCGATATCGGCCGCCAGAAGCTGAAGCAATTTGCCGAAGTCTTCGACCGCGCCGAGCGCGAATTCGGCGTGGCACCCGGCGTCATCACCGCCTTCTGGGCCATGGAAACGGATTTCGGCGCCGTCCAGGGCGATTTCAACACGCGCAACGCCCTGGTGACGCTCTCCCACGATTGCCGCCGTCCGGAACTCTTCCGCCCGCAGCTCATCGCGCTGATCGAGATGGTCCAGCACGGGGACCTGAACCCCTCGACGAATACGGGGGCCTGGGCCGGCGAGATCGGTCAGGTGCAGATGCTGCCGGAAGACATCATCGCCTATGGGGTGGACGGCGACGGCGATGGTCACATCAACGTCAAGAGCAGCGCGCCGGACGCCATTCTAACGGCGGCGAAATTCATCCAGAGCCTGGGCTTCAAGGCCGGCCAGCCCTGGATTCAGGAAGTGACGCTGCCGGATAACCTGCCGTGGGAGAGGTCCGGCCTCGGCAACGAGATGCCCGCCGGCGAATGGTTCAAGCTGGGCGTCACCCCGCGCGACGGCAACACGAATTTCGGCGACCTGCCGGCCGCCCTCATCATGCCTCAGGGCCGCAAGGGGCCCACCTTCCTCACCTACCCGAATTTCGGCATCTATCTCGAGTGGAACCAGTCCTTCATCTACACGACGTCGGCAGCCTATTTCGCCACCCGGCTTTCCGGCGCTCCGCCCTATCTGAAGGGCACGCCTGAAGCTGGCCTCGACGACGGCGGCATGAAGGCGCTGCAGGCCAAGCTCGAGGCCCTCGGCCACAATGTCGGAAAGATCGACGGCATTCTCGGCTCCGGCACGCGCCAGGCTGTCCAGAAGGAACAGGCACGCCTTGGCCTGCCGGCGGACGGCTGGCCGACCCAGGCGCTTCTCTCCGCTCTCTGAGCGGGTCCGCTGCCTCCACAAGTTTCGGGTGGCGACTCGCCTCCTTTGCGGATACCCGTTTCCGATGTGAGGGAGAATCCGCATGACGGCCGCCATCAATCCGAAACCCAGCGCCACGGCCTGGGCGCTCATTCTGCTGCTCGGGCTGATCTGGGGCGGATCGTTCTTCTTCGCACGCATAGCCGTGCTGGAAGTGCCGCCCTTCACGCTGGTTTTCCTGCGCCTCTTCCTCGCAGCGCTTGCCCTGCACATCTATCTTCACGGGCGCCAGGGACTTTATGATTCGCTTGCCGCACATTGGCGGCCCTTCATGGTCATGGGCTTCGTCAACAACGCCCTGCCCCACACGCTGATCTTCTTCGGCCAGACGGAAATCGGCGCCGGCCTGGCCTCGATCCTCAATGCAACGACGCCGGTCTGGACCGTGCTCATCGCCAATCGCTGGACGGCGGACGAAAAGCTGTCGGCCGCCAAGCTCGCCGGCTGCTTGTTCGGACTGGCGGGCACAGCTGTGCTGATAGGGCCAAGCGTTACGTCGGCCGCATCCGCACCGCTCTGGGCGCTCGTCCTGCCGGTCCTTGCGGCCGTCTCCTACGGCATTTCCGGGACCTATGGCAAACGCTTCCGCCATCTGCCGGCGCCGGTGTCGGCAACCGGACAGCTGACCGCCTCGACCCTGATGATGCTGCCCGTCTCGCTGATCGCCGATCAGCCCTGGACGCTGCCTGCGCCGTCCCTCCATGCGGTGCTGGCGATCCTGGCACTGGCGCTGCTATCGACCGCCTTCGCCTATCTGCTCTTCTTCCGCATCCTGGCCATGGCGGGCGCCACCAATGCCTCTCTCGTGACGCTCGTCGTTCCTCCGAGCGCCATTCTTCTGGGCGCGCTCTTCCTCGGCGAGCGGCTGGAATCGACCGATCTGGCAGGCATGCTGCTCATCGGTCTCGGGCTCGTCCTGCTCGACGGAAGGCTTCTTCGCACCCGCAGCAATCGGCCCGAAAAAGTCTCATAGATGAACAGCACCCTCACGGAATATGACTGAAATTAACAATCATACATCACTTTTTAACGCTTCGAGCCTTATCGTTAACGATAGAATTATTTCGTATAATCAATATCTTATAAAAAGATGAAGCGAAGTTGACGTCGTGTTGGACGGCGCTGCAGCATAAAATCCGCTTTCCAAGCGACACAAAAGCGACATACACTTTAACGGTCAACGCAAGGAGGCAGACATGGGACGTACATACTCTCTCAATGTCCTGATAGTCGGTGCGGCGTTCGTGTTCGTGGTGTCAATGCTCTTCATCTGAGCACCGCGCTTTCCCTTACTACAGGTCGTGATCTGGCATCCGTGACCGTTTGATAATCAGCACTTCCAATAAGACGCATGCTCACTTTTGAGCATGCGTTTTTTAATGTCTGGGGGCACCTCAGGCAGCGGCCGTCCGCGCGCCGCGGAACTCGCCGCGTCCAAGACGCTGCAGCACGGCCGAGACGAGCGGTGCGCGGTTCATCGTATAGATATGGAAATCGTGGATGCCGCGCCGGATCAGGTCCTCGATCTGTTCGGCAACGATATCCGCAGCCACTTCGGCACGCTCCTCGGGCTTTTCATCCAGTCCATCGAGGCGCGCATCCAGGAATGCCGGGACGGATGCCCCGCAGCGCCGCGCGAAACGCTTCAGCTGGGCGAGATTCTGGATCGGCATGATGCCCGGCACGATCGGGATGGTGATTCCGGCTGCCCGCACCTTTTCCAGGTACCGTTCGAAGACGTCGTTGTCGAAAAAGAACTGCGTGAGCGCCCGGTGCGCCCCGGCATCGGCCTTGCTCTTCAAGGTTTCGATATCGGCTGCGATATCCGGGCTTTCCGGGTGCTTTTCCGGATAGGCCGAGACCGAGATATCGAAATCACCGTATTCGACGAGGCCGCGCACCAGATCGGCGGTGCGGGAATATCCTTGCGGATGCGGCGCATAGGCCGTGCCGACGCCGGTCGTCGGGTCGCCGCGCAGCGCGACGATGCGGCGAACGCCGGCGGCACGGAAATCCTCGATGACCGCGCGGACCTCCTCACGGGAGGCGTCGACGCAGGTGAGGTGCGCCGCCGTCGGCAGATCCATCTCGCCGATCATCCGCTTGACGGCGGCAAGCGTCGGCTCCTTGGTGGAACCGCCCGCGCCGTAGGTCATGGTGATGAAGTCCGGTTCCCAGACCGAAAGCTGTTCGACGGTCTCCCAGAGCTGCCGTTCCATCTCGTCCGACTTCGGCGGAAAATATTCGAAGGAAACGCTGAAAGGTTCGCGGAGGGCGGTCATTGGTCCAGCTCCCTTAGAGGACGGTTTGGAATTCTGCGGAGGTCGGATTGGCGATGAGCAGCCGGCGGTCGCGGGCAAGCCAGACTGTGGCCGTCAGTGCACCCTCCTTGCCGGAGCCGAGATCGATCGCCTGCTCGACTTCGAGACCGACCTTCTCAAGCCATTCCGCCATCACCTGGTGGGAAAAGCCAAGGCGCACATGGGCGTGTTCGTCGCGCAGGTATTCGAGCGTATGCGGCGCCAGATCGACGATCAGCAGGCGACCGCCCGGACGCAGCACGCGCGCGGCCTCCGCGATCGCCAGTTCCGGCTGATCCAGGAAGTGCAGCACCTGGTGAATGGTGACGAGGTCGAAATCCTGACCTTCGAGCGGCAGGTTGAGGATATCGCCATGGCGGACCGAGGCCTTGACGATGCCCGATTTGTCGAGATTGGCACGTGCGACCGCCAACATATCGCGGCTCGCATCGATGCCGATGGCGTGCCGGTAATGGTTGGAGAGAAGCTGAAGAATCCAGCCCGTGCCCGTACCGAGGTCGAGAAGCGTGTCGATCGGCGTCGTGCCGACCAGCTTGAGCAGGGCAGCCTCGACGGCCGCGTCGCTGACATGCAGGCGCAGCGCATCCCATTCGGCGGCATTGCGGCTGAAATAGGCCTGGGCACGCTCCGCCCGCAGGCGCTTGACCGTCGAGAGCCGTTCGCTGTCGCGCAGGAGCACCGGATCATCCTCGGAGGCGGCGGCAAGCAGCGTCCGGACGAGGGTCGCCGCCTTTCCTTCATGCTTCAGGCGGAAATAGGCCCAGGCACCTTCCTGGTACCGGTCGATGAGGGCCTCCTCCCCCAGAAGCTTCAGATGCCGTGAAATGCGGGGCTGCGATTGTCCCAGGATTTCCGTAAGATCGGTGACGGTGAGGTCGCTGGCGCCGAGCAGGGCAAGCAGACGGAAACGCGTCGGCTCGCCCGCAGTCTTCAGAACATCCACCAGGGTATCGAGCGCCAGACCCATGAAGCCATATCCTTATCCAATCAAGATATAAAGATATGTTTATATGATTTCGCGAAGCCGTGCAAGCAATAACTGTTTGAGCGGCATGGGATAAACAAAGAGGGCGGCCAAAGCCGCCCTCACCGTCATCCTTGCCAATTGAACCGTCCGGATCAGAATTCTTCCCACTCGTCCGCGGACTGGGCAACAGCGGCGTTGCTATGCGCGACCGGCGGGCGCGACGGAGCTGGACGGCTCGCCGGAGCCGCGGCGGCCGGTCGGGACACCGGCGCCGGCGCTGCCGGAGCACGCATGCGCGCGGCGGTTTCGCGGAGCTGGCCCGACGGGCTGTTCCCCAGCTGGAAATGCGACAGCAGATCGCTGAGCTTGGCGCTCTCCTGGGCGAGCCCCGCACCGGCGGCGTTCATCTCCTCCACCATCGCGGCATTCTGCTGGGTCGACTGGTCCATATGGTTGACGGCGGTATTGACCTGCGCGAGACCGACCGATTGTTCCTGCGCCGCCGTCGCGATCGCATCCATATGACCGTTGACCGTCTGCACGAGCTGTTCGATGACGCCCAGGCCTTCGCCCGTGTCGCTGACGAGCTTGACGCCTTCCGAGACGGCGACTGCCGAGTTGGAGATCAGGCCCTTGATCTCCTTGGCGGCGTTTGCCGAGCGCTGGGCGAGTTCCCGGACTTCCTGCGCGACGACGGCGAAGCCCTTGCCTGCCTCCCCGGCGCGGGCCGCCTCGACGCCCGCATTGAGGGCAAGGAGGTTGGTCTGGAAGGCGATCTCGTCGATCACGCCGATGATCTGGCCGATCTGCTGGGAAGACTTCTCGATGCGCTCCATGGCAACGACCGCGTTGCGGACCACCTCACCCGACTGATCGGCGCGTGTGCGGGCGTCGCGGACGATATCGCGGGCTTCCGAGGTGCGCTTGGAGGTCGCAACCACGTTTGCGGTGATCTCTTCGAGCGCTGCAGCCGTCTCCTCCAGGGAGGCCGCCTGCTGTTCGGTACGCTTGGAAAGATCGTCCGAAGCATCGGAGATCTCCCGCGAGCCGCTGTTGACGGTCGCGACGGAGCTGCCGACGCTCAGAAGCGCGTCGCGAAGCTGGCGAACCGAGGTGTTGAAGTCGTGGCGGAGGCCCTCGAACTGCGGCGCGAAGGCTTCGTGAACCTCGCAGAGCATGTCGCCGTCGGCGAGACGGCGCAGGCTTGCGGCGAGCGCTCCGGTCGCCTGGTTGAGACGCGCCTCGGCTTCCGCCTCCGCCTGGCGCTGCAGTTCGAGCCGCTCGATCTCCGAGCGGCGGCGATTGGCTTCCGCCTCCGCTTCGAGCTCGTTGTTGCGGATGGCAGCCTCGCGGAAGACCTCGACGGAGCGGGCCATGTCGCCAATACCGTCCGTCCGGTCGGCATAGGGAATGGCCTCTTCGGTATTGCCGCCGGCAAGGCTCGCCATGCGATCGCCGATGCCGCGGATCGATTTCGAGAGGCCGCGGACGACAAGGAAGCCGAAGCAGGCGACGATGGCAATCAAGCCCAGGAGCAGACCGCTGATCGTCCAGAGGTCGTTGGAAGCGGCCGTGGCCTGGCTGTTGGCGAGACGCACCAGTTCGCCGGAAGCCTCATCGACGCGGTCGGCAGCAAACAGCCGGCGCTTTTCCATCGCGTCGATCCAGCGATCATGGTCCGTGTCGGCAGGAGTATAGGATTGCAGCGCATCGAAGGTCTTCAGGAGGTTGGTTGCGAAAGCGCCCTCGGGAGTGCTCCAGAAGCTATCGAGCTTCGCCAGCACCGTCGGTGTCAGCGAAGAACGCATGTGCTTCTCGTAGATACGCACCTGCTGGCGGCCCTGGACGTAGCGGGCGATTTCCTCGGGCGTCAAAGTGCCGTTCCTGGCGAACTGCTGCCCCATGCGCGTCACGATCGCATAGCCGTTGTTGATCTGCACCAGCGCATGAATGCCGTCGATGGCGCGCGCCAGGCCGCGGTCCGCCGTCATGTTGGCGACGCGGGCCACGGTATCGAGCGTCTGCTGCGACAGAGGCGTAAGATATTGCGCGGTCAAAAGCGGGTTCTTGTCGCCGGCATCGATCTTCGCACGGAATTCCGCCATGCGGCTGAACCGGTCTTCCAGTCCGGCGATCGCCTCGTCGAGGCCGCGATCGGCCAGACCCTGGGCCTTGATGTTCGCGTGATTGTCGACCAGCATCTTCTCGACCGCATCCACGCGGGCGCGCGCCGCGCCACGTTCGGCAGGCCCGGCGTAGCTTTCGGCGGAAATCGCATTCATCATGCTGCCGGCCGGCGCCACCAAATCCGCAAGAATCCGCGCCTTGTCGAATTGCTTGTATTTCTCATAGGCATTCAACCCGAGACCCACACCCAGCACGATCGTCGCGGCGGTGGGTATGACGGCAAGAAGCGTCAGCGATGTACGGAAAGGCAAGCGTTCAATCAAACGCAGCATGAATCGATCCTCAAAATAAGTCCGTCTTCATGACGCGTCGAAGGCCCGACAAGACATGGACCTCCCCGAGGCAGAACTACGCAAGAACCTTTGCGAATGTCTTGCCCCCTGACAAGAAAGAATCCCCCGCAATTCCTGGGGGTCGAAGATTTACCCTTTGCTTACCCCTTCAAAATGCAAAACCCCGGCGCCGAGCCGGGGTTTTGTTCAGGCGAGACTGAAGAAATCAGCGGGTAAGGCGCTTGTAGGTGACCCGCTTCGGATTGACCGAATCCGCGCCGAGGCGGCGGATCTTGTCGGCCTCGTAATCCTCGAAATTGCCTTCGAACCATTCGACATGGCTGTCGCCCTCGAAGGCGAGGATATGCGTGGCAAGACGGTCGAGGAACATGCGGTCGTGGCTGATGATGACCGCGCAGCCCGCAAAGTTCTCCAGCGCATCCTCGAGCGCCGACAGCGTTTCCGTATCGAGGTCGTTGGTCGGTTCGTCGAGCAGGATGACGTTGCCGCCGGCTTTCAGCATCTTGGCGAGATGCACGCGGTTCCGTTGGCCGCCGGACAGCGTGCCGACCTTTTGCTGCTGGTCGCCGCCCTTGAAGTTGAAGGCGCCGCAATAGGCGCGCGAATTCATCTCGTGCTTGCCAAGCTTGATGATGTCGTTGCCGCCGGAGATCTCCTCCCACACGGTCTTGTTGCCCTCGAGCGAATCGCGGCTCTGGTCGACATAGCCGAGATGAACGGTGTCGCCGATGCGGATATCGCCGCTATCCGGCTTTTCCTGGCCGGTGATCAGGCGGAAAAGCGTCGTCTTGCCGGCGCCGTTCGGGCCGATGACGCCGACGATGCCGCCGGGCGGCAGCTTGAAGGTGAGGTTTTCGAAGAGCACCCGGTCGCCGTAGCTCTTCGAGATGTTCTCGGCTTCGATCACCACCTGGCCGAGACGCTCGCCGACGGGGATGATGATCTGGGCTTCGCCGGGACGCCGGTCCTCGGCGGCCTTGACCAGCTCGTCATAGGCGCGGATACGGGCCTTCGACTTCGCCTGGCGGGCCTTCGGGCTCGATGCGATCCATTCCTGCTCGCGGGAAAGCGCCTTCTGGCGGGCGGCCTCCTCACGGCCTTCCTGGGCCATGCGCTTGGCCTTCGCCTGCAGATAGGCCGAGTAATTGCCTTCGTAAGGGATACCGCGGCCACGGTCGAGTTCGAGGATCCAGCCCGTGACGTTGTCGAGGAAGTAGCGGTCGTGGGTGATCATCAGCACGGCGCCGGGATATTCGCGCAGGTGCTTTTCGAGCCAGGCAATGGTTTCGGCGTCGAGGTGGTTGGTCGGTTCGTCGAGCAGCAGCAGGTCCGGCTGCGACAGAAGCAGCTTGCAGAGGGCCACGCGGCGCTTCTCGCCGCCCGAAAGATTGTCCACTGAAGCGTCGCCCGGCGGGCAGCGCAACGCGTCCATCGCCATCTCGACCTGGCTTTCGAGATCCCAGAGGTTCTGGCTGTCGATGACGTCCTGCAGCTTGGCGCCCTCTTCCGCCGTCTCGTCGGAATAGTTCATCATCAGCTCGTTGTAGCGGTCGAGGATCGCCTTCTTGTCGGCGACGCCTTCCATGACGTTGCCCATGACGTCCTTCGACGCATCGAGCTGCGGTTCCTGCGGCAGGTAGCCGAGGGTGGCGCCTTCGGCGAGCCAGGCTTCGCCGGTGAATTCCTTGTCGAGCCCGGCCATGATGCGCAGCACGGTCGACTTACCGGCGCCGTTCGGACCGAGGATGCCGATCTTCGCATCGGGATAGAAGGAAAGATGGATGTTTTCCAAAACCTTCTTGTTGCCGTAGGCCTTGTTGAGGCCGGCCATGTGATAAATGAATTGACGTGCCATTGGATAAACTGCTCCGCGGGGGATCTTCCGTTTGCCGCTATGTAGTGCATCGAACCGAAAAGTGTGAAGCGCTTTTCGGAAAAATCCGATGGGAAGCCAAGAAAATTGCGCATAAGTGGATGCGAGAGGGTCGGGAGGACAGAATGTTTGGCGAAACGAGGCGGCTGGAAAACCCGACGGGCGCCAGCCTCGCCTATCACTATCAGCGGGCTCAGGAGCCGCAGCGCGGCATCCTCGTGATTTCCCACGGGCTCGCGGAACATTCCCGACGCTACGAGGCCTTTGCGGAGAAGATGGCCGGGCACGGCTTTCATGTCTATGCGTTCGACCATCGCGGCCACGGGGAAACGACGGCGCCGGACGCGCCGATCGGCCGTTTCGCCAGGCGCGACGGCATACGGCTGGTTCTGGAGGACGTGAAAGCGATCCGCGACATGGCGGCGGAGGCTTCTCCCGGCCTGCCGGTCCTGCTCTTCGGACACTCCATGGGCGGATTGATCGCTCTTAACGCTGCCGTCGACTTTCCCGACGGTTTCGATGCGATCGCGGTCTGGAACTCGAACTTCCATCCAGGCCTGGCCGGTCGCGCGGCGCAGGCGATTCTGCTGGCGGAAAAAGCGTTGAAGGGTTCCGACGTGCCGAGCGGCCTCCTGCCGAAGCTCACCTTCGGCGCCTGGGGCAAATCCATCCCCGGCCACCGTACGGAATTCGACTGGCTGAGCCACGACCGCGATGTCGTCGACGCCTATATAGCCGACCCGCTCTGCGGTTTTAACGCCAGCGTCTCGCTCTGGCTCGACCTTTTCGAACTGACCTTCCGTGCTCCAAAGCTGATCGGCCGGCTGCGAAAGAACCTGCCGATCCATCTGATCGGCGGCGCCGAAGACCCGGCGACCAACGGCGGCCGCGAAATCCTCTGGCTCTCCGAACATTTCAGAAAGAACGGCTTCTCAGATGTGACGGCCAAGGTCTGGCCCGCCACGCGACACGAGACGCTGAACGACACGGTGCGCGCCCGCGCCACCGCCGAATTCGCCGCCTGGGCGAAAACCGCCCTCTCCCCGCCGCCGGCCGCTGCACCGGAAACCGCTCAATCGGAAAGGAGCCAATCGGAAAGGAGCCAATCGGAAAGGGCCCAATCGGAAAGGGAATGAGTTCATGACATTTATTCAAGTGCTTCCGGCCCGCCGCGCCGCTATAGAAAATCCATGAGTTCGCCGCCTGCAAGCCTTGCCGCCCAGCCCGCCGAGACCCGAATCGTCCACGGTCTCGGCCTGATGGTCCTCGCCATGCTGGTGGCGCCTTTCATCGACATCTTTTCCAAGCTCGCGACGGACACCGCCTCCCCCACATTCATCACCGCCGGCCGCTTTGTCTTCCAGGCACTGTTCATGCTGCCGATCGTGCTGTGGAACGGATTGTGGCGCGTCTTTTCGTGGCGGCTGAGCTTCTATCACATGATCCGCGCAGCGGTGATCACGCTCTCCATGATCTGCTTCGTCGCGACGCTCGCCGTGATGGAGGTTGCCGATGCGGTCGCGATTTTCTTCGTCGAACCGATCATCCTGACGGTGCTTTCCAGCATCTTTCTCAAGGAAACCATCGGCTGGCGCCGCTACACGGCCTGTGCCGTCGGCTTTCTAGGCGCATTGGTCGTCATCCGCCCGAGCTTCGAAGAAATCGGCTATGTGGCGATACTGCCGATCGTCACCGCCTTCGGTGTCGCAATCTTCGCGCTGCTGACCCGGGCGCTGGCGCTTCGGGAGGACCCGTGGTCGATGCAATTCCAGATGGCGCTCTGGGGCATTCCGATCTCCGGCCTGCTGCTTCTGATCGGCGACCGGACCGGCATGGCTTTCCTGGCGCCTTCCATGCCGGACGGGCTGACGCTCACCTGGCTCGTCTGCGTCGGCGCATTCGCCGCCCTCTCCGGCATCCTCGCCGTCTATGCCTACCGTGCTGCCCCGGCCTCCGTCATTGCGCCCATGCAGTATTTCGAAATCGTCTCGGCAACGCTGTTCAGCTGGCTGGTCTTCGGCGATTTTCCCGACCCCATGAAATGGCTCGGCATTTCGATCATCATCGGCTCCGGCCTTTACATCATCTGGCGGGAACGCCGCGCGGCTTCGTCGAAGCCCGTGACCGGCACCGCCAAGTCAACCGTGGCTCCATGACATGAACCAAACGAGCAAGAAACCGCCGCTTTCCGGCATCCGCGTCATCGAGCTTGCCCGCGTGCTCGCCGGCCCATGGGCAGGGCAGATGCTGGCGGACATGGGGGCCGACGTGATCAAGGTGGAGAATCCGGACGGCGGCGACGACACCCGCGCCTGGGGACCGCCCTTTGTCGAGGGGAAGAACGGCGAGAACCTCTCGGCCGCCTATTACCACTCCACAAACCGCGGCAAGCGATCGATCGCCGTCGACCTGAAGACCGAAGAGGGCAAGGAGATCGTCCGCCGCCTCGCGGCCACTGCCGATGTGCTGATCGAGAACTTCAAGCTCGGCGGCCTGACGAAATACGGGCTCGACTACGAGAGCCTTCGAAAGATCAATCCGAAGCTGATCTATTGCTCGATCACCGGCTTCGGCCAGGATGGCCCCTATGCCAATCTGGCCGGCTACGATTACATCGTCCAGGGCATGTCCGGCTTCATGTCGATCACCGGGGAACCTGACGGCGAGCCGATGAAGGCGGGCGTCGCCATCGCCGACATCTTTACCGGCATCTATGCCGTGACGGCGATCCAGGCCGCGTTGATCCATGCCATGAAGTCCGGCGAAGGGCAGCACATCGACATGGCACTGCTCGACGTCCAGGCCGGCATCCTCGCCAATCAGAACATGAACTACCTGATCTCGGGTATCGCACCGGAAAAGCTCGGCAACGCGCATCCGAACATCTCGCCCTACGAGGTCATATCGACGCAGGACGGTCACCTGATCCTCGCGGTCGGCAATGACGGGCAGTTCCGGCGGTTCTGCCGCATCCTCGGCATGGAGGCAATCGCCGACGACGAGCGTTTCGCGACCAACAAGGCGCGCGTCGCCAATCGCGGCGAGGTTCGCCGGCTGATCCTTGCGCAGACCGCGAAATGGAAAAAGGCCGAACTGCTCGCGGCCTGCGGCGAGAACGCCGTACCGGCCGGGCCGATCAACTCGATCGCGGAAATGTTCGACGACCGCCAGGTCAAGGCCCGCGGGCTCAGGATCGACCTGGAAGCGGCGGACGGCACGGTCATCCCCGGCGTTCGCAGCCCGATCGTGTTGTCCGAGACGCCGCTCACCTATCGTCGGCCGAGCCCGGCGCTTGGGGAACATACGGCGGACGTGCTGGCGGAACTGGAAAATATCGAAACGAGGGGGAAGCAGACATGAAGAGCGTCACGAAAACCGGAGGGCAACTCATCGTCGAGGCGCTGAAGGCGAACGGCGTCAAACGCATTTCCTGCGTTCCCGGCGAAAGCTATCTCGCCGTGCTCGACGCGCTTTACGAGAGCGGCATCGGCGTGCTCGTCTGCCGCCAGGAAGGCGGCGCGGCGATGATGGCCGACAGCTGGGGCCGGCTGACCGGCGAACCCGGCATCTGCATGGTGACCCGCGGCCCCGGCGCGACCAATGCCTCGGCCGGCCTGCACGTCGCCCGACAGGATTCTATCCCGATGATCCTCTTCGTCGGTCAGGTCGCCCGCGACATGCGCGAGAGGGAAGCCTTCCAGGAAGTCGAATATCGCCGCGCCTTCACGGAATTCGCCAAATGGGTGGGCGAGATCGACGACGCCCGCCGCATTCCGGAATTCGTCACCCGCGCGTTTGCGGTCGCCACTTCCGGCCGTCCCGGCCCGGTCGTGCTGACCCTGCCGGAAGACATGCTGGTCGAGGAGGTGGAAGCACCGGAAGCCCAGCCGTATACACGGATCGAAAGCCATCCCGGCAAAAGCCAGATCGCTGCCTTCGAAAGGGCGCTGAAGGAAGCCAGACGGCCGATGTTCATCGTCGGCGGCACTCGCTGGAGCGAAGAGGCACATAGGGACTTTGCCGACTTCGCCGCCCGCTTCCGGGTGCCGGTCGGCTGTTCCTTCCGCCGTCAGATGCTGTTCGACCACCTTCATCCTTCCTATGCCGGCGATGTCGGGATCGGCATCAATCCGGCGCTCGCCAGGGAGATCAAGGAGGCGGATCTTCTCGTACTGCTCGGCAGCCGCATGTCGGAAATGCCGTCGTCGAGCTACACGCTGATCGACATCCCCTACCCGAAGCAGAAGCTGGTCCATATCTTCCCCGATCCGGAGGAACTCGGCCGCCTCTACCGCCCGGATCTCGCGATCTGCGCGGCGCCGGCGGAATTCGTCGCCGCCCTGAAGGAGCTGGAAGCACCCGCCTCGCCGGCCTGGAGCGAGCGCACGGGCGCCATGCACGAGTCCTACCTCAAATGGTCGAAGCCGCCGGAAGACGGTCCGGGGCCCGTGAAGATGGGGCCGATCATGACGTGGATCGAGGAGAACGTGCCGGACGACGCGATCTTCACCAACGGCGCCGGCAACTACGCCACCTGGCTGCACCGCTTCCATCGTTTCCGGAAATACAATACCCAGTCCGCCCCGACTTCCGGCTCGATGGGCTACGGCCTGCCGGCGGCGGTTGCCGCCAAGCAGCTTTTCCCCGAGCGCGAGGTCGTATGCTTCGCGGGTGACGGCTGCTTCATGATGCACGGGCAGGAATTCATAACCGCCGTGCGCTACGGACTGCCGATCATCACCGTTCTCGTGAACAACGGCATCTACGGCACGATCCGCATGCATCAGGAGCGCGAATATCCGGGACGCGTCAGCGCGACCGACCTCATCAATCCGGATTTCGTCGCCTATGCGCAAGCTTTCGGCGGATATGGCGAACTGGTGGAGAGGACGGAGGATTTCGGCCCTGCCTATCTGCGCGCCCGCGCCAGCGGCAAGCCCTCGATCATCGAGGTGAGGCTCGATCCGGAAGCGATCACCCCGACACGGACGCTGACGCAGATCCGGAATAAGACTTAAGAAAACAAAAAGCCGGCCTGTCAGAACGATGACCGGCTTTCTTGATTTGGCTGACGTCACGTCAGAGTGCCGCGGTGACGATGAACTCGACCTTATATTTCGGCGCGGCAAGCTTGGCTTCGCTGGTGGCGCGGGCCGGCGGGTTAGCTGGGTCGATCCAGGCTTCCCATACGGCATTCATCTCGCCGAAATAGGCGATGTCCGAGAGATAGATGATGGTCTGCAGGATCTTCGTCTTGTTGGTGCCGGCGGCGGCAAGCAGGCGGTCGACTTCGGCCAGCGCGTCCTTCGCCTGCTCGGTGACGGTCTCCCCCTCGCCGACCTGACCGGCGAGATAGACCGTGTTGCCGTGGATGACGGCGCCGCTCATGCGGGCGCCCGGCTCGATGCGCTTGATGCTCATGGAAATGCTCCTGAAATGAAATGAGCTGCGGAAAGAGGCCCCATGCTCGAAGGCACGAGGCGGCGAAAAATCTCAGCCGCGGATGTGCTGGCTCTTTTCGTAGATCGCCGTCGAGCGGGCGCCGGAGCGGCAGAAGCCCAGCATCGGGCGCGGGAACTCGTCGAGCGCGTCGACCATGGCCTGCACGCCCTCGGCATCGACGCCCATGCGGCCGACCGGGATATGGCGGATGTCGAGGCCGAGTTCCTCGGCCCGCGCGGCGATTTCGGCATAATGCGGCTGGCCCGGCTCTTCGTCGTCGGGGCGATGGCAGACGATGGACTTGAAGCCCATGGCCTTGATCTGGTCGAGGTCCTCGACGGTGATCTGACCGGTGACGGAATATTCGTCGTTGATCTGTCGGATATCCATGGTGCAACCTCCGTTCATTGAGGGGCAAGCATTACGATGGCGCCGCAAGGGCGTCAATCACGGGGATGGCGGGAGATCAGCCGAAGCTGAAGCGCAGGCCGTATTCGATGCTTTCGCCGGGTTTCAGCAAACCGAGCTCGCCCTTTTCCGCAAGCTCGTATCGGCTGGCGCCGCGATGCGAAACCGGCTCGATGCCGAGCACATGCGCCGGCGCTTTCTGGTTGCGCCAGATCTGGAGGTGCGGCAGCGTGTCCGCCCTGAATTTCACCTTCAGCGTCAGCCCGCCGATGGCGGCGATCGGGCCGAGCGCGATTTCCGCCCACGGCTCGCCGGCCCCTGCCGCCGGGACGCAGAAGACGCCGCCGGGATCCTTGCCGAAGGTCCAAGGAAAGCCCCCGCCCTCCAGCATCTTTCCGGTGAGCCGGACATGATCGTCGAACAGCCAGGCGCCGATATTCATATGGTACATATGCACGGGCGCGAACGGCTTCCTGCCCGTATTGATCACCTTGTCCGAAAGGCTCACCTCGCCAGTCTCGCCGTCGATGCGCCAATGGCGCTCGAGCAGCGCAGGCTCGCCGGTCGCCATGGTGACCCGCACGCGGGCGCGGCATTCGGCATCATCCCCCTGCGCATCCCAGAAAAGGATTTCGGCGGGATGCGACGAGAAGGAGCCGTGCAGCGGATATTTCCTGCCGTCGTGCCTCGCCTCGATCGGTTCGGGATGGCGGATATGATCCGGACCGCAGGTGAAAAGAAACCCTTCGAGCGAATGATCGATTCGCGGATCGCCGTCGTCGGGGATAGCCCGGCCGGGAGAGAGGTCCGTATCGCCGACGAAACAGCCGCCGATATCGAGTACGGAAGTCTCGTCGAGGAAAAGCTTCGGACCGTTGGCAGCGGAAAACGCCTTCATAATCATTCCCTTCACGGTTTCGTCAGCGCTTTTACCCGATCGTGATGCGAATTTAACGATAGGTTCATTACGAATTCACTTTTTCCACACTACCGTCAAATTTACTTTGTCTGTGGCGATAGGCACACGGGGCGGGAACGAAGAGCCGATTTCCCGATTACGTGTAAGAGAAACAAGGAAGTCGGTGAGATCGTGAAGCGCCTAATTTTCGCAAGCGTCAGCCTCGTCGTTGCAACCGCGGCCCAGGGCATCACTCCTGCGGAAGCGCAAAGCCGGTACGACCGTTATCCCTCCGAAACGATCCTCGTCGCGCCCGACGGGGCCATTCTCGATTACATCCCCGACCGCAACGTGGTCATCAGCCGCGACGGCATGGGCAGACGAGTATTCATCGATCGCTATGGCAATGTCGTGGCGACGGAGATCCGGCAGGAAACCTACCGGCCGGCCCGAGCCGACGAATATCCTCCGGCTCCCGGCGGATACCGCAATTTCCGCGATGCGGGCGGCTACCGGGACGGCTACGGCTATCGGGACTACCGCGAATACCGGCCGGGCGAACCGGGCGCCGTTACCGGCGCGATTCCCGGAGAGGGTTCGGTGACCCGCATGCCGCTCGACGATCAGCCGATGCCCGGCATGGATTCCGGCTATCCGCAGGAAGCATCGATCGAGCCCGATCAGCGGTTGCAGGAGCCGCTGCAGCCGGAGAAGCCGATCATCGCGGTGACCAAGAAGCCGCGGGCCGAGATCGCGGCGCTCCAGGTCTTTCTGGATCGCGAAGGCATCTCGCCGGGCGTGATCGACGGGCATCTCGGCGACAACGTCAACAAGGCGATCGCCGCCTGGCAGGAAATGACCGGCGAGACGCTCGATCCCAACAATTCCGAAGACATCATGCAGCGCCTGACCTATTCCGGCGGCCTGCCGATCATAGATTACACGATCACGGCGGCCGATGCCGCCGGCCCCTATGTCGCGGCCATCCCGGAAGACTATGCCCACAAGGCGCAACTGCCTGCCATGTCCTACACATCGGTGACCGAAAAGCTCGCCGAGCAGTTCCACATGGACGAGAACTATCTGAAGGCGCTCAATCCGAATGCGGACTTCACGATCCCCGGCACGATCATCAAGGTCATCAACCCGGGCCAGCCGAAGAAGGGAGAGGTAACCCGTATCGTCGCCGACAAGAGCAAGAAGCAGGTCTTCGCTTACGGCGCCGACGGTCACCTCATCGCCGCCTATCCGGCGACGATCGGCTCGACCGACACGCCTTCGCCGACCGGAACACATGCCGTCGAACGCATCGCGCTCGATCCGGGCTATACCTACAATCCCAAGATCAACTTCAAGCAGGGCAACAACGACCAGATCCTGCAGATTCCGCCGGGCCCGAACGGTCCGGTGGGCAACGTCTGGATCGCGCTTTCCAAGCCGACCTACGGCATCCACGGCACGCCGGAGCCGTCCAAGATCGGCAAGACGAACAGCCACGGCTGCGTGCGCCTGACCAACTGGGATGCGACGGAACTTGCCAAGATGGTGAAGCCGGGCACGACCGTCGAATTCGTCGAATAGGCGCGGCGTTTCGCGAACCTCGCCGACTGCACCCAGCGCGCTTGTTTCCCCAAAGCAAACGCGGCCGGTACTTTCGAGCCGGCCGCGCAGGAAAATCCTGGGCTGAACAGGATTTGGATGATCCGCCTCAAGCGGCGTTGCGCCCCAATCCGAAGAGGCGGGATGCGGCGGACCGGGTGATCTTGACCGGCATCAGGCCCAAAACCTCTTTCGCAAAGGCGCCGGCATTCTCTCTCGCCTTGTCGAGATTGCTGACCTTCGCCGGGTCGAGCGTATGAAGTGTGCCGCCGGTCTCGAAAAGCTCCTTGAAGGCGATGCGTTCGCCGATCGGCGTGTCCAGTACATTGACGCCACGTGCGGCAAGCAGGCCCTTGATGGTCAGCAGGGCCTTGGTGGTGACCATGGAAGTCACCCGCGTCAGAACGACAGAATGGGCGATATCGAGATTGGCCTTGTCCTTGAGGAAGGAAAGGAGATCGAGGATCTGCGCTGCCCCCTTGGCATCCATGGCGGAACCCTGAACCGGGATCATCACATGATCGGAGAGGCCGATCGCGGTCGTGACGATCGCGTCGCGGGCTCCGGCAAGGTCGATGATGAAATAATCGGTGCGCGGCGCCAGCTCGCGCAGATGACACTGGAGCGATGCGACCGTGACCTCGGAAACGACGTCGATATTGCGGACGGGACCGGAGATTTCGCACCATTGGCTGATCCAGCGCTGCGGATCGGCATCGATGACGGTCACACGAAAGCCCTGATGGGCAAGTTCGGTGGCGAGCAGGAGTGCCGCCGTGGTCTTTCCGGCGCCACCCTTGGCATTGGCAAAGGAGATTACAGGCATTTTCGGTCCTCGAAGGGTCGCGAGCCGCATCGCTCGAAGGACACCGGAGGCATGGTGTCAGGAAGGCCATCCTTCGCCAAACATGGTTAACGAATTGTTAATTTGAATATCGTGAAAATCAGCAAGGAGATTTAGCTTCCACCTTCAAGATACGGAAAGACCAGGAGTTTTTCCTCCTGGTCTTCGTCGATGCAAACTCACCTGAATTCAGAAGCAGTCGAGGAAAAGCGCTTTCGTGTTCTCCAATGTCATCGGGACGGGATTGCCGCCGCAGCTCGGATCTTCGATCGCCATGGCCGTCAGTTCGTCGATTCGATCCGGTTGGATACCCATGGCCGTGAGGTTCTCCGGCACGCCGAGTTCCGATCGCAGCGAAAGCACGTAGTCATAGAAACCGTCGAAGCCGCCCGGAATTCCGAGATAGGCGGCCGCACGCGCGATCTTCTCCTCGATCGCCGGCCGGTTGAAGCGCAGCACCGGCGGCATGACGACCGCGTTGGTCATGCCGTGATGGGTGTTGTAGACCGCGCCGATCGGATGCGAGAGCGAGTGGATAGCGCCGAGCCCCTTCTGGAAGGCGACCGCCCCCATGGCGGCTGCCGACATCATGTTGGTGCGCGCTTCGAGATCCGCGCCGTCCCTGTAGGCCCGGGGCAGGAACTCCTTGACCAGCCGCATGCCTTCGAGCGCGATGCCGCCCGACATCGGATGATAGAAGGGCGAAGAATAGGCTTCCAGGCAATGGGCGAACGCGTCCATGCCGGTGCCGGCTGTGATCGTCTTCGGCATGCCCATGGTGAGTTCCGGATCGCAGATGACGACGCCCGGCAGCATCTTCGGATGGAAGATGATCTTCTTCACATGCGTCTCGGAATTGGTGAGCACCCCTGCCCGGCCGACCTCCGAGCCGGTTCCTGCGGTAGTCGGCACCGCAATGATCGGCGCGATCTTCGAAGCGTCCGCCCGTGTCCACCAGTCGCCGATATCCTCGAAATCCCAGACCGGCCGCGTCTGGCCTGCCATGAAGGCGATCAGCTTGCCGAGGTCGAGGCCGGAGCCCCCGCCGAAAGCCACGACACCGTCATGGCCGCCCTCTTTGTAAGCCCTGACGCCGGCTTCGAGATTCTTCTCGTTCGGATTCGGATCGACGTCGGAGAAGATGGCGCGGCCGAGACCGGCATCGGCGAGGACGTCGAGCGCATGGGCGGTGATCGCCATCGAGGCCAGTCCCCGGTCGGTGACGAGCAGCGGCTTCTTCAGGCCCAGCGTCTTGCAGGCATCCGCCAGTTCCTTGATGCGCCCCCTGCCCAGCTTGACGGCGGTCGGATAGCTCCAGTTCGCGACGATATTCATTTCGTGACCTTCTTCAGGTGATAGGATTTCGGGCGGGTCAGGCTGTGGAAGCCGAGGACGGAGAGCGAGCCACCTCGCCCGGTCTCCTTGACGCCGGTCCAGACGAGCGCGGGATCGAGATAATCGGCGCGGTTCATGAAGACCGTACCGGTCTCGAGCTCACGCCCGATCTTCGCCGCCCGATCCGCATCCTTCGTCCAGAGCGAGACGGTAAGACCATACCGGCTGTCGTTCATCAGGCCGATCGCCTCGCCGTCGTCCTTCACCTTCATGATGCCGACCGCAGGCCCGAAGGTCTCCTCGCGCATGAACGGCATGGAATGATCGACATCGACGAGGATCTGCGGCGCGAGATAGGCGCCGCCGTCATCGGCCGGGAAAAGTTTCGGATCGATGAGCGCCCTGGCGCCCTTCGCGACGGCCTCGGCGATCTGCTCGCGCACCACCTTGGCAAACCGCTTGTTGGCCATCGGCCCGAGCGTCGTGTCCTTGTCGAGCGGATTGCCGAGCTTGTAGTTCGACACCCAGGCGACCGACTTCTCGACGAAATCGTCATAGAGCGACTCGTGCACATAGATGCGCTCGATGCCGCAGCAGCACTGCCCGGAATTGTAGGTCGCACCGTCCATCAGCACGTCGACAGCCGCGTCGAGATCGGCATCCTCCGTCACGTAGCCGGGATCCTTGCCGCCGAGTTCGAGGCCAATGCCGATGAAGGTGCCGGCGGCAGCCCGCTCGATCGACCGGCCGCCCTCGACCGAACCGGTGAAGTTGATGAAGTTGAAAAGCCCCTGCGAAATGAGCTTCGCCGTCGTCTCGTGGTCGAGGAAGAGGTTCTGGAAGACATCTTCGGGAACGCCGGCCTCCACAAAGGCGCGCACAAGGCGCTCGCCCACGAGCAACGTCTGGGACGCGTGCTTGATGACGACCGCATTGCCGGCCATCAGTGCCGGCGCGACCGTGTTGATGGCCGTCATGTACGGGTAGTTCCAGGGCGCGATGACGAAGACGACCCCATGCGGCTCGCGCTCGATGCGACGCTCGAACGTGGCGCTGTCTTCGATCCGGATCGGCGCGAGCGCCTCCGCGGCGATCGACGCGACATAGTTGGAGCGCTCGTTGAACCCCTTGAACTCGCCGCCGTAACGCACCGGCCGGCCCATCATCCAGGCAAGCTCCGGCACGACCTCGTCCGCCATCTCGTTGAGACGGGCGACGCCCTTCAGCACGAGCTGGACGCGCTCTTCGAGCGGCCGCCTGGCCCAGGCTTTCTGCGCCCTGCGGGCGCGGCCCACGGCCTCTACCGCATCTTCCAGCGGCATTGCCGGACGTTCGGCATAGACCGAGCCGTCGACCGGCGAGATACATTGGATCATCGTCATGTAAACCTACTCCAGCAGATCAACAGGCCAGCGTGCGGACATGCCCCGCCGCGCCATAAGCAAGGATCGCGCGATCGCGCGTAATGATAGTCAGGTCATGCTCCCGCGCAGTTGCGATCAGGATACGGTCGATAGGGTCTTTGTGGGCCAGTTGGGGCAGAACGGAGGAGGCAATGAATATCTCAGCCGAAACATCCTGTTCCCCAACGTGAGCACCGGATAGAAAGTCCCGATACCATTTCAACGCGGACTTCGTTTCCGAAATGCGCCCCCGTGCAACGAGCATCCCCATCTCCCATGCGGTAACCGCCGAAACGAACACGGGTATATTCTCATGCCAGGCACGGCGAAGTGCAAATCTGGCTTCTTGCGCTAACGGCTGTTTTTGAGTGAGCCAGATTACTCCGCATGTGTCGATCAGGTAGCCGCTATTCATTATAGAGCTTCTCGCCCCATTCGAAATCCATCGGCTCGGTAAGATCGACCCCGGGCATGACGGTAATCGTGCCTGCCATGCAGCCAAAGATGGGATGGTCGGGAAGATCCTCCACCGGGACATCCTTGGCCGGGGAGCCGAACCCGGTCGAGTACGCTTTCTGCTTTCGCTCCTCAAAACCGGCAGTCGGGTGGCCACGATGCGCTGCTACCTCTTCAACGCTTACACCGAAGATGCGCGCGATCTCGTCCTGCTCCGCGGCAGTCATGCGACGGTTACCTCTCAACAGATGGGTAACTGCGCTTCGGTGACGATTGAGGTGACGCGCCAAATCACTCTGATTCATATTTCGCTTTTCAAGCTGTCCAAGAAACCAGTCCGTATCGATCGGATATTTTTGCGCCATGAGTCGAGCCTCCGTCCAACACGTTAGGAAATCCCACCGTGTTGCGAATTTCCATATCAAAAACGCAACAAAATCGCAACATCACGCCCTTTCGAAACCCCTCGCCACTTCCCAATCCGTCACGCGGCGGTCGTATTCCTCCTGTTCCCAGAGGCCGGCCCGGACATAGTGGTCGATGACGTCGGTGCCGAAGGCCGAGCGCAACATTTCGGAGCCGTTCAGGATGCCGATCGCGTCTCGCAGCGTCCGCGGGATCTCCCGCACACCCTTGCCGCCATAGGCGTCACCGACGAAGGCGGGCTCCAGCTCCATCTTCTTTTCGATGCCGTCGATACCGGCCGCGATCAGCGCCGCCATGGCGAGATAGGGATTGAGGTCGGAGCCGCCGACGCGGCATTCGACGCGGATGCCTCGGGTAGCTTCGCCGCAGAGGCGGTAACCGGCCGTGCGGTTGTCCTTGGACCAGATGGCCTTGGTCGGAGCGAAGGTGCCGGCCATGAAGCGCTTGTAGGAATTGATGTAGGGTGCCAGGAAATAGGTGATCTCGCCCGCATGGGTGAGCAGCCCGGCCATGTAATGCTTCATGGTCTCGGACATGCCGTGCTCGCCGGCTTCGTCAAAGAAAAGCGGCGTCGCGCCGTCTGCGCTCCAGAGAGACTGATGGATGTGCGAGGAACTGCCGGCGGCACCGTAATTCCACTTGGCGAGAAAGGTCACGGCCTTGCCCTTTTGCCAGGCGATCTCCTTGCAGGCATTCTTGATGATGGCATGGCGGTCGGCCATGGCGAGCGCGTCGGCGTAGCGGACGTTGATCTCCTCCTGGCCGGCCGATGCCTCGCCCTTGGAGTTCTCGACCGGGATGCCCGCGCCCTGCAGGCCGGTGCGGATCGCCCGCATCACGTCCTCTTCCTTGGTCGTCTGGAAGATGTGATAGTCCTCGTTATAGGCGCTGGCGAGCTTGAGATCGCGATACCCGCCTTCGCGGGCGCTGTCATAGGTCTGATCGAACAGGAAGAACTCCAGCTCGGTCGCCATGAAGGCCGTCATGCCCATGGCCTCAAGCCGCTTCACCTGCTTCTTCAGGATGGCGCGGGGGGAATGCGGCACTTCCTCATGGGTATGATGGTCGAGCACGTCGCAGATGACGAGTGCCGTGCCTTCGAGCCAGGGCAGCTTCCTGAGCGTCGAGAGGTCCGGTTTCATCGTGTAGTCGCCATAGCCCTTTTCCCAGCTCGTCGCCTTGTATCCGGAGACCGTCTCCATCTCCATGTCCGTGGCGAGCAGGTAGTTGCAGCTATGGGTCTCCTTGTAGGCGCTCTCGACGAAATATTCCGCCTGGAAGCGTTTGCCCATCAGCCGCCCCTGCATGTCCACCTGGGCGGCAATGACCGTGTCGATACGCCCCGCGGCGACATCGAGCTTCAGATCGTCGAAAGAATAACTGGCGGCCATGCCCTGCATCCGTTCCTTTGAAAATAGGGAGGCGCGGCCTTGCGGCCGCGCCGGAAAATCTCAGACGAGCGATGCCGCCTGCTTGTGCTCCATCGCGAATTCCTCTTCCGGCGAGAGGATCAGGCGGTGGCGGCCGACGATCGCGAAATAGGCGATCGCGACGGCGAACCAGACGATGACCCACAGCACGCCCCTGGTGAAGTTCGGATCCTGGATCTGGTAGAGCAGCGTGACCACCGCGATGACGATCGTCAAGACGGCGCCGGGAATGCCGAGCGGCGAACGGAAGGGCCGCTCGATGTTCGGCAGCTTCTTGCGCAGGATGATGAAGGAGATCGCCTGCATGATGTAGGAGAACATCGCGCCGAAGACCGCCATGTTGAGGAGCACGCTGCCGATGACGCTGCCGCCCTGCTCCGCGCCGAGCGAGAACCAGATCACCAGCATGACCGCCAGGCCGACCAGGGAACCGGTGATCATCGCGATGTAGGGCGTCCTGTAGGTCGAATGCGTCACCGAAAGCGCAGTCGGAAAATAGCCGGCACGCGACAGCGAATAGACCTGCCGGCCCTGCGCATAGAGGATCGTGTGGAAGCTGGCGATGAGGCCGGTCAACGCCACAAGGCCGAGAACCACGACGCCGCCGTCGCCATAGACCGCCTTGAAGCCGTCGAGCAGCGGCTCCAGCGATGAGCCGAGATGGAAGGAACCGACGCCCGGCACGGACGGGTTGAGCAGAACGATCATGAAGGCCGAGACCATCAGCGTCACCATTCCGAGGATGATCCCCTTCGGCATGTCGCGCTTCGGATCGACGGATTCCTCCGCCGCCAGCGGAAGCTGTTCGATCGCCAGGAACAGCCAGACGGCGAACGGCAGCGTCGCGAGCACGCCCGAGAAGCCGAACGGGAACCACGAGCCGTTGCCTTCCGGCAATTCGACCGCCGCGCCATCCGGCCCGGCCCCGATATTCAGCGCCCAGCGGGAGAAGTCCATGCTGGGGATCGCGCTGATCCAGAAGAACACCAGAACCGCCAGCGAGAGGATGGTGATGACCAGCGTCACCTTGAACGAGAGCTCCAGGCCGAAGACGTTCAATGCCAGGAAGATCGCATAGAAGACGATCCAGATGAGTGGCGAATAGGCCGCGTCGAGTCCGAAGATCGAATTGACGTAGGCCGTGATGAAGGTGACGATCACCGCCGGTGTCAGCACGTATTCGACATTCTCGCAAAGCCCGGTGATGAAGCCGCCCCACGGCCCCATGGCGGTGCGGGCGAAGGAATAGGCCGCGCCCGTATGCGGCAATGCCGGGCTCATCTCGGCGATCGAGAACGTGAGACCGAGATACATGATGGCGATGATGATGCCGGCGACCAGCATGCCGCCCCAGCCGCCCGTCGAGAAACCGAAATTCCAGCCGGAAAAATGGCCGGAAATGACCGCCCCGACGCCAAGCGCCCAGAGCGACCAGACCCCTGCATAGCGGGAGAGCCCGCGCTTTTCGAAATAGGATGCGTCCGCCTTCTTGTAGCTGACGCCCGCAGATGAACTTTCCATGC
This sequence comes from Xaviernesmea oryzae, assembly GCF_900177415.1. Taxonomy (GTDB): domain Bacteria; phylum Pseudomonadota; class Alphaproteobacteria; order Rhizobiales; family Rhizobiaceae; genus Neorhizobium; species Neorhizobium oryzae_A. The sequence goes on from NZ_FXAF01000011.1 coordinate 714,891, forward strand.
CCTTCTCTCCTGATCAAGAAAACGGGCGGCCGGCCGTTCTGGCCAGCCCCACCCCAGTCGACATGTCCTGACGCCGCCCGCTTTTTTGTCGGTGTCGGCGCCTCGCAGCTTTTACTGCTCCCTCTGTCCCCTTTTCGGGGTCTTATCCTTGAACGTCTGCGAGGCTTTCCCGCAGCAGTCCTGTCAGAAAATCGGCCGCGACCCCCTGGCCGGTTTCGTCCGCTATCAGGTCGTTCCTGATCTCGATCATCACGTTCAGAAGCCCGGCCGGCAGGGCATGGGCTTCCAGCGTATGGGTGACGCCGTCCGCCGGACCATAAGGTTCGTTGCGCTCGACGCGATAGAGATGCGTATCGGCCGCGGCTTCCAGCATGCGGTCCGCGAGGCGGCTGTCGGTATCGTGCAGGATGCCGATCTCGACCGGCCGCTCTCTGCCGAAATAGACCGGCGTGAAACTGTGGACGGTGACGAACACCGTCCTCTGTCCCCGCCTCCGCCGCGCTTCGATCTCCTCGCGGATACGGTCGCGGAAGGGCATGTAAAGCGCGGTGGTGCGCCGCGAACGCTCGGCCTCGGACAGGTTCTCGTTGCCGGGAATACGAAAGACTTCGGAGACATCCCGTATCGCGGCCGGCGATTCCGGCGGCCGGTTGCAATCGTATATGAGACGGGAGAACCGCTGGTAGATCAGCGTCGCATCGAGGCTCTTCGACATCAGCCTGGCGACCGCCAGGGCCCCGGGGTCCCAGGCGATATGCGAGGCGAGCGCCTCCTCCGAAAGCCCGAGATCACCGTAGCGCTCCGGCAGCCGCCGCGAGGCATGCTCGCAGACGAGAAGCACCTCGCCCCTGCCCCTGGCGTTTTCCACGGCGACGGGTTCACCGTCCGCCTCCGTGAAAAACTCCGACTGAACCAGCATGACCGCGTTCCAAGGAATGACTAATTTTGAATTAAGAAGAGAATTCTTCACTTTTCGATCGCCGTCAACGTGAATCTGAAAAATTCTCTTCAAGTCCACCGTTGACTTCTCCGGAGAAACGAATGTTAATCTTCCGCGGTAAACCGGCGCAGACCGGAGGGAACAGCTTTCGTGCCAACAACAGCACGCACCGTATCGGATGTCATTCGTGTTCGTTACGACAGCCTGACGCGCGCGGAAAAACAGTTGGCGGACAGCCTATTGGAGAACTATCCGGTGTCGGGGCTCGGCAGCATCACTGTCATCGCGGAGAATGCCGGCGTCTCCACGCCGACCGTCGCGCGCATGGTCCAGAAGCTGGGCTACAAGGGCTATCCGGAATTCCAGTCGCACCTGCATCAGGAACTCGAAGCGACGATCTCCAATCCCATCGCCAAGCACGACCGCTGGGCTTCCAACGCACCGGGAACGCATATCCTGAACCGTTTCGCCGATGCCATTACAGCCAATCTGCGCGACACGCTTTCGGATCTCGACACGACGACATTCGAGGGCGCGGCCGCACTTTTGCGTGACCGCAGCCGCAACATCTATTTCGTCGGAGGCCGCATCACCGGGGCGCTCGCGGAATATTTCTTCACCCACATGCAGGTCATCCGTCCGAAGACGACACTGATCTCCAACAATTCCAGCTCCTGGCCGCAGCACGTGCTCAACATGAGTGCGGGCGACGTGCTGGTGATCTTCGACATCCGCCGTTACGAGCAGGAGATGGCGACGCTGGCAGAGACTGCAAAGGCGAACGGCGTCGTCATCGTCTTGTTCACCGACGTCTGGGCTTCGCCTGTCGCACAACACGCCCGGCACATGTTCAAAATGCGCATCGAAGCGCCCTCCGCCTGGGACTCCTCGGTGATCACCCTCTTTGTCGTCGAAGCGCTGATCGAGGCGGTACAGAGCGCCACATGGGAGGAAACCCGCGAACGCATGAACTCTCTCGAAGGCCTGTTCGAGCGGAGCCGCCTCTTCCGCCGCCCGGGCCGTCAGACGCGCCCCGACTAACCATCGAGGGCGCAGGAATACCCCGGAAAATCGGGAGCTTATGAGCAAATGCTCACGATCCGGGCTGTCATATACGATACATGAACTGGCTCTACGAGTCGCGCCCGAACGATCCGAACCACACGACCTGAACCCTAGGAGGATATCGTGCTCAACAGGACCCAACGTCTTCTTTCGATGACGACCGCCATCGTCATCGCTTCCGCGAGCCTCGCGGCCGCCGAGCCGAGCGCCGAACTGATCGCAGCCGCCAAGAAGGAAGGCACGCTGACCACGATCGCCCTGCCCCACAACTGGTGCGGCTATGGCGACCTGATCGCCGCCTTCAAGGCCAAATACGGCATCGAAGTCAACGAACTGAACCCGGATGCCGGCTCGGGCGACGAAATCGAAGCGATCAAGGCCAACAAGGGCAATACCGGCCCGCAGGCCCCCGATGTCATCGACGTCGGCCTCTCCTTCGGTCCGTCCGCCAAGGCCGAAGGCCTTCTGATGCCCTACAAGGTTTCCACCTGGGATACGATCCCGGACACCGCCAAGGATCCCGAGGGCCATTGGTACGGCGACTATTACGGGGTGCTCTCCTTCGTGGTGAACACCGATATCGTGAAGGAACTGCCGAAGGACTGGGCCGACCTGAAGAAGCCGGAATTCGCCAATGCCGTAGCGCTCGCCGGCGACCCGCGCGCTTCCAACCAGGCCGTCCAGGCCGTCTATGCCGCCGGTCTCGCCGCCGGCGAGAAAGATGCTGCGAAGGCCGGCGAAGCAGGCCTCTCCTTCTTCGCTGGCGTCAACAAGGCCGGCAATTTCGTTCCGGTGATCGGCAAGTCCGCCTCGCTCGCCCAAGGCTCGACCCCGATCGTGATCGCGTGGGACTATAATGGTCTTTCCTGGCGCGACAGCCTGAAAGGCAATCCGCCCCTCGAAGTCGTAGTCCCCGCCTCCGGCGTCGTCGCCGGCGTCTATGTCCAGGCGATCTCCGCTTTCGCTCCGCACCCGAACGCCGCCAAGCTTTGGATGGAGTTCCTCTATTCGGACGAAGGCCAGCTCGGCTGGCTGAAGGGCTATTGCCACCCGATCCGCTTCAACGATCTTGCCAAGAACAACAAGATCCCGAAGGAACTGCTCGACGCGCTGCCGCCGGCAGCCGCTTACGAAAAGGCCGTCTTCCCGACGCTCGCCGAGCAGGAAGCAGGCAAGACCGCGATCACGACCAAATGGGACAGCGTCGTCGGCGCCAACGTCCAGTAATATCCCGAAAAAGTCTCCCCGCCATCTCGCGGGGAGACTTCTTCCTCCTCCGGCAGAAGCCAGCGCCCATGAGCACCGCTACCATGTCCCTCATCGATCGCCGCACCGTCGTCGATTGGCTCGGCATCGCGCCGTTCATGATCTTCGCGCTGATGTTCCTGATCGTCCCGACCCTCTATCTGGTGACGGGCGCCTTCTTCACGCCGGACGGTTCGTTCACCTTCAAGAACATCGCCGATCTCTTCACGCCATCGATCATGAGCGCCTACTGGATCAGCATCAAGGTCTCGGTGGCGTCCGCGCTCGGCGGCGCGCTGATCGGCTTCTTTCTCGCCTGGGCGATCGTGCTCGGCGGCGTTCCCGCCTGGGTGCGCTCCGGCCTGCTCACCTTTTCCGGCGTCGCCTCCAACTTCGCGGGCGTGCCGCTCGCCTTCGCCTTCCTGGCAACCCTCGGACGTACCGGCCTGGTGACGGTGCTGCTGCGCGACTGGATCGGCTTCAATCTCTATTCGACCGGCTTCAACATCCTCTCCTTCTTCGGGCTGACCATCACATACATGTTCTTCCAGATCCCGCTGATGGTGCTGATCCTGACGCCGGCGCTCGACGGCATGAAGAAGGAATGGCGCGAGGCCTCCGAAATCCTCGGCGCCTCGACCTGGCAATACTGGCGCATGGTCGCGCTGCCGATCCTGTGGCCGAGCCTGATGGGCACGACGCTGCTGCTCTTCGCCAATGCCTTCGGCGCGATCGCCACGGCCTATGCGCTGACCGGCTCCTCGCTCAACATCGTGCCGATCCTGCTCTACGCCCAGATCCGCGGCGACGTGCTGCACAACCCCAATCTCGGCTATGCGCTGGCGCTCGGCATGATCGTCATCACAGGCGTTTCCAACATCCTCTACATCCTCCTGCGCATGCGCGCCGAACGCTGGCAGAAGTGAGGGGGCAGAAATGAAGACGAGCAAGATCCTTGCCTGGATTGCCATCGCCATCGGCGCCATCTATTTCTTCGTGCCCCTGATCGGCACGTTCGAATTCTCGCTGCGCATGCGGCGCGGCGAATATTCCTTCGACGCCTATCAGTCGGTCTTCTCGGATATCCAGTTCCAGCAGACCTTCGGCTTTTCGATGCTGATGGCGCTCTTCACCATCATCTTCGGCATGCTGCTCGTCGTGCCGACCGCCTATTGGGTGCGGCTGCGCCTGCCGCAGGTGCGTCCGGTGATCGAATTCATCACGCTGCTGCCGCTGGTGATCCCGGCGATCGTCATCGTCTTCGGCTATCTGCGGCTCTACAATTCGTCATCCTGGCTGCCGTTCACCGGCTCGGTCGGCGGCACCAACACTCTGCTCGTGCTCTCCTACATGACGCTGTCGCTGCCCTACATGTACCGCGCGGTGGATACCGCCATGCGTGCGATCGACGTACGGACGCTGACGGAGGCCGCCGAAATCCTCGGCGCCAAATGGCCGACCATCATGTTCCGCTGCATCTTCCCGAACGTCATGTCGGGCGTATTGTCGGGAGCCTTCATCACCTTCGCGATCGTCATGGGCGAATTCACGATGGCAGCGCTTCTCAACCGGCCGGCATTCGGTCCCTATCTGCAGCTCGTCGGTGCCAACAAGGCCTATGAGCCTTCGGCGCTCGCCATCATAGCGTTTGCGATCACCTGGCTTTCGATGGGCCTGCTCCAGCTCGTGACCCGTTTCAGCAAATTGACGCCCTCCCGGCCCTAAGGAATTTTCTCAATGTCGTTCCTCGTCCTTGAAAATATCAAGAAGAGTTTTGGGCAGACGCAGGTCGTCAAGGATTTCGACATGTCGATCGAGAAGGGTGAATTCGTCTCCTTTCTCGGCCCATCCGGCTGCGGCAAGACGACGGTGCTGCGCATGATCGCGGGCTTTGAGACCCCAAGCGGCGGCAGGATCAGCATCAACGGAAAGGACCAGAGCCGGCTGAAGACCAGCCAGCGCAATATCGGCATGGTCTTCCAGGCCTATGCGCTGTTTCCGAACATGAACGTCTTCGACAACGTCGCCTTCGGCCTCAAGGTCGCCGGAAAGCCCAAGGCGGAGATCGAAGCGCGCGTGAAGGAGATGCTGTCGCTGATCCGCCTTGATCATCTCGCCGATCGCTATCCCTATCAGTTGTCGGGCGGACAGCAGCAGCGCGTGGCGCTCGCCCGCGCGCTTGCCCCCAAACCGCAGGTGCTATTGCTCGACGAGCCGCTTTCGGCGCTCGATGCCAAGATCCGCGTCTCGCTGCGCGAGGAAATCCGCCAGATCCAGAGCCAGCTCGGCATCACCACCGTCTTCGTCACCCATGACCAGGAAGAGGCGCTGTCGATCTCCGACCGCATCGTCGTCATGAACGCCGGGCGCGCCGACCAGATCGGCACGCCGTCGGAGATCTACAATCACCCGGCTACCCGTTTCGTCGCCTCATTCGTCGGCACGCTCAACATGATCGAGGCGACCGTGGCCGATCCCGCAGCCAATACGGTAAACGTTGGCGACAATGTCGTCAGGCTGCGCGAATCGGTCGGCGCGCTGAGGGCCGGCGACAAGCTGTCGATCGCGCTGCGCCCGGAGGCCGGCTCGCTTTCCGAAAACGCCAAGGGCGATACCTCGCTCACCGGCAAGGTGGTCTCCTCGCATTTCCTCGGTTCGGTCATCCGCACCAAAATCGATGTCGGCGGCAACCGGATTTCCTTCGACATGTTCAATGCGCCGGATGCGGTCATACCGCAGGCGGGCGAAACCGTGACGCTACGCTTCAACGCCAGCGACTTCCTGATCGTCCGGGATTGATTCTGACGGAGCCTGGAACGCTCGCCCGTCATCCTCGCTCCGAGCCCGAGGACGACGGCGCCAAGGGTCAAGCCGCGTCGTCCACCGCATCCCGCTCGGATGCCGGCGTGTAGTTGAGCACCGGCCCGAGCCACCGCTCGACTTCCTCCACCGCCATGCCCTTGCGCTTGGCATAGTCCTCGACCTGATCGCGCTCGACCTTCGCCACGCCGAAATAATAGGACGCCGGGTGGCCGATATAGAGACCGGAAACGGAAGAGCCGGGCCACATGGCGTAGCTTTCGGTCAGCTCCACGCCCGTCGCGGCCGTCGCGTCGAGCAGGCGGAAGAGCGTCGCCTTTTCCGTATGGTCGGGCTGCGCCGGATAGCCGGGCGCCGGGCGAATGCCGCCATAGGCTTCTGTGATCAGTTCTTCGGACGAAAGGTCCTCGTCCGGCGCATAACCCCAGAACTCCTTGCGGACCCGCTCATGCATGCATTCCGCGAAGGCTTCCGCGAAACGGTCGGCCAGCGCCTTGACGAGGATCGACGAATAGTCGTCGTTCGCGCGCTCGAAGCGTTCCGCTATCGCGACTTCTTCGATACCCGCCGTCACCACGAAGCCGCCGACATAGTCTTCAAGCCCGGTCGCCCGCGGCGCGACGAAATCCGCAAGCGCCACGTTCGGCCGGCCGTCCCGCTTCGAAAGCTGCTGACGCAACGTGAAGAAGGTCGCAAGTTCCTTGTTTCGGCTGTCGTCCTCAAAGAGACGGATATCGTCGCCGACAGCATTGGCCCGCCAGAAGCCGATCACCGCCCGCGGCCGGAACCATTTTTCGGCGATGATCTTTTCGAGCATGGCCTGGGCATCCGCATAGAGCTGACGCGCCGCCTCGCCCTGTTTCTCGTCCTCCAGGATCGCCGGGAAGCGTCCCTTCAGTTCCCAGGTCTGGAAGAAGGGCGTCCAGTCGATATATTTCGCGAGTTCGGCAAGATCGTAGGTCTCGAAGACCTTGGTGCCGAGGAACTGCGGCTTGGTCGGTTTGTAGTCCGACCAGTCGAGCTTTTCGGCGTTGTCGCGGGCGCGGGTGATCGAAAGGCGGGTCTTCTCGGCCTCGGAACGGGCATGCGCCGCCGCCACCTTCGCATATTCCGCCTGGATCGTGCTGACATAGTTCGCCTTCGCATCCGGCGAAAGGAGCGAGGAAACGACACCGACGGCGCGGCTGGCATCGTTGACATAAACCGCCTGCCCGCGATCATAGCGCGGATGGATCTTGACCGCCGTATGCACGCGGCTGGTGGTGGCGCCGCCGATCAGCAGCGGAATGTCGAAACCCTGCCGTTCCATCTCGGAAGCCACGTGCACCATTTCGTCGAGCGACGGCGTGATGAGGCCGGAAAGCCCGATGATGTCGACTTTCTCGGCAATCGCCGTTTCGAGGATCTTCGTCGAGGGCACCATGACGCCGAGGTCGATGATCTCGTAGTTGTTGCAGGCGAGCACGACGCCGACGATGTTCTTGCCGATGTCATGCACGTCGCCCTTCACGGTCGCCATCAGCACCTTGCCGGCGGACCTCTTCTGGTCGCCGCCGTTGAGGCGTTTTTCCTCCTCCATGTAGGGCAGCAGCACCGCAACCGCCTGCTTCATGACGCGGGCGGACTTCACCACCTGCGGCAGGAACATCTTGCCGGAGCCGAAGAGATCGCCGACGACGTTCATGCCGGCCATCAGCGGGCCTTCGATGACGCTCAGCGGCCGGTCCGCATTTTGCCGGGCCTCTTCCGTATCCTCATCGATGAAATCGGTGATGCCGTTGACCAGCGCGTGCGACAGACGCTTCTCGACCGGCCATTCACGCCAGGCAAGGTCCTGCGCCTTGGCTTCCTTGGCTCCGGCGCCGCGATAGCGTTCGGCAATCTCGAGCATACGCTCCGTCGCATCGTCGCGGCGGTTCAGCACCACGTCCTCGCAGGCCTCGCGCAGCTCCGGCTCAATGTTCTCGTAGATGGCAAGCTGGCCGGCATTGACGATACCCATATCCATGCCCCCCTGAATGGCGTGGTAGAGGAACACGGCGTGCATCGCCTCACGCACCGGCTCGTTGCCGCGGAAGGAGAAGGAAAGGTTCGAAACGCCGCCCGAGACATGCACGAGCGGCATGCGCTCGCGGATCGCCTTGGTCGCCTGGATGAAGGCGAGGCCATAATTGTTGTGCTCCTCGATGCCCGTCGCCACCGCAAAGATGTTCGGGTCGAAGATGATGTCTTCCGGCGGGAAATCCGCCTCCTCGGTCAGGAGCTTGTAGGCGCGTTCGGCAATCGAAACCTTGCGCTCGAACGTATCGGCCTGCCCCTGCTCGTCGAAGGCCATGACGACGACCGCGGCGCCATAATTGCGCAAGAGCTTCGCCTGGGCGATGAACTTTTCCTCGCCTTCCTTCATGGAGATCGAGTTGACGACCGGCTTGCCCTGCACGCATTTCAGGCCGGCCTCCATAATCTCGAACTTGGAGCTGTCGAGCATCAGCGGCACGCGGGCGATATCCGGCTCGGCGGCGATAAGGTTCACGAACTCGACCATTGCCTTTTCGGAATCGATCAGGCCTTCGTCCATATTGATGTCGATGACCGCGGCCCCGTTCTCCACCTGGTCGCGGGCGACCGCGAGCGCGGACGTGAAATCGCCGGCGGTGATGAGCTTGCGGAATTTCGCCGAGCCGGTGACGTTGGTGCGCTCACCGACGTTCACGAAGGGCACGTCCTTGGTGAAGACGAAGGGTTCGAGACCGGAGAGCGCCATGAACGGCTTGTGCTCGGGCACCTCGCGCGGCCTGAAGGACGCGACGGCATCCGCGATAGCGCGGATATGTTCCGGCGTCGAGCCGCAGCAGCCGCCGACGACGTTGACAAGACCTTCCTCGGCAAAGCCGCGGATCTGGCGGGCCATGTCGTCGGGCGTCTCGTCGTAGCGGCCGAATTCGTTCGGCAGGCCGGCATTCGGATAGGCCGAGATGAACGTGTCGGCGACGGCCGAGAGTTCCTGCAGATGCGGGCGCATCGCATCGGCGCCGAGTGCGCAGTTCAGGCCTATGGTAAAGGGCTTCGCATGGCGCACCGAATACCAGAAGGCGGACGGCGTCTGGCCGGAGAGCGTGCGGCCGGAAAGGTCGGTGATCGTGCCGGAGATCATCACCGGCAGGTGGATGCCTTTTTCCGCGAAACGTTCGGCGCAAGCGAAGATCGCGGCCTTGGCGTTCAGCGTATCGAAGATCGTTTCGATCAGGATGATATCCGCGCCGCCATCGATGAGGCCGTCGAGCTGCTCTCCATAGGCGAGCCTGAGGTCGTCGAATGTCACCGCCCGGTAACCGGGATTGTTGACGTCGGGAGAAATGGAGGCGGTGCGGTTGGTCGGGCCGATCGCACCGGCCACGAAGCGGCGGCGGCCATCCTCCTTCTCCGCCCGGAGTGCCGCGCGCCGCGCCAGCCGCGCGCCGTCGCGGTTGAGATCGTAGACCGCATTCTCCATCTGATAGTCGGCCTGGGCGATGCGGGTCGAGGAGAAGGTGTTGGTCTCGATAATGTCCGCGCCCGCCTTGGCATAGCGGTAATGGATTTCCTCGATCGCCTGCGGCTGCGAGAGGATCAGAAGGTCGTTGTTGCCCTGCTGATGGCAGGCGCAGCCGGCGAACCGATCGCCGCGGAAGTGATCCTCGTTGAAACCAAGCCCCTGGATCTCGGTGCCCATGGCGCCGTCGATGATCAGGATGCGCTCCCGCGCCGCAGCCTTGAGCGCCGCCAGGATTTCCGCGCCATCGCGGCGGGAGGCTTCGGGGCCGAAGAGTTCATCGAACATCGCACATCCTCATGCTTCGAGATAACTCAATAACCGCATAAACATATCTTTATGTCAATATATAACTGAAGCAGCTTCTGGCATAAGAGATCGCACATCGAATAGCCGATGACAGGAAACCGGCCGGGCGCTATAGGCGTTGGAGAACGTACCCATTCAGCGATTTTAGAGGTCTCCATGAGTGACAACGGTCAGACAGCCGCCAGCTGGGCGAGCCTTCCCTATCATCGGCGCTGGCTTCTGGATCAGGCCGACGGCCTCTTCGATTTCTTCCAATACCGGGCCATGAATCCGAACGGGGGCTTTTTCGATCTCGACGATCAGGGCTCGCCGATCGGCGGCGCCAATCCGACCCGCGGCATTCACGCCTCGGCCCGCATGGTGCACTGCTTCTCGATCGGCTACCTGCTCGGCCGTCCCGGCGCCGGCGACATCATCGATCACGGCATGCGCTATCTCTGGGAGCGGCATCGCGATACGCAGCATGGCGGTTATTTCTGGCAGGTAAACGATGACGGCGCCGTCGATTCCGCCAAGCAGGGTTACGGCCATGCTTTCGTGCTGCTTGCCGCCTCCTCGGCCAAAGTGGCCGGCCACCCTCTCGCCGACCGCCTGCTGGCCGACATCACCGAAATCCTGGACACGAAATTCTGGGAAGCCCGCCACGGCGCCATCGCCGAGGAATTCAACCGCGACTGGTCGCCGATCGAAAGGGGAAGCTATCGCGGACAGAACTCCAACATGCATCTCACCGAAGCGCTGATGGCGGCTTTCGAGGCGACCGGCGAGACGGCTTATCTTCAGAAGGCCGAAAGCATCGCAGACCTGGTCATCCGCCGCGCGGCGGGCAGCGTCGGCTTCCGCGTCGCCGAGCATTTCGACACGGAATGGACGATCGACAAGGACTATTACCATCCGGACGAGATGTTCCGCCCGGCCGGCACGACGCCCGGCCACTGGCTGGAATGGGCGCGCCTCGTGCTCCAGCTCTGGGTGCTTGGCGGCAGGAAGCATGCCTGGATGCCCGATGCGGCGAAATCCCTCTTCGTCCAGTCCATGTCACTGGGCTGGGACAAGGAGAAAGGCGGCTTCTTCTATACGCTCGACTGGCAGGACAAGCCGGCCAAGACCAACAAGCTCTGGTGGCCGATGTGCGAAGGGGCCGCGGCCGCGCATTTCCTGAACGAGCATCTGCCCGCGGACCGTTTCTACGAGGACAGCTATCGCCTCATCTGGGGCGCGATCGCCAACCGCTTCATCGACCACAAGAACGGCGGCTGGCACGAGGAGCTGACCAAAGACCTCGTTCCGGCGCATACGCTCTTTCCCGGGAAGGGCGATATCTACCACGCGCTGCAGGCCTGCCTCATCCCGCTTTTTCCGGCAACCGGCAGCCTGACCAAGATCATCGTCGACGCCGACGGCCGCATCTGAGCGCATTGCCGCAAGTCCCGTCTGCGGCTTGAAAGCGAAGGCCGGTCACGTCCCCGTGCGGGGCGTCACCATGGTGCGGATATGGGTGGCGAGCAGATCGTAGTCGTAAGGCTTGGTGATCAGCGCGGTCTGCCCGAGTGCTTCGGCTCCCGGCACGCTCCGGTCGCCGGTCGCGAAGATCACCGGCAGATGCGGCAGCGCTTCCCGCACCTTCAATGCGAGATCAAGCCCGCTCATTTCCGGCAGATGCACGTCGGTGACGAGAATGTCGACCGGATGGCTGCCCACCGCGTCAAGCGCTTCCCTGGCCGATCCGGCCTCCACGACGTTCATGCCGGAATCCTGCAGGAAGTCCGCCGTCGAAATACGGATCAGCGCCTCGTCCTCGACCAGCAGCACGGTGATCGGCAGATCCCGAACGGCAGGCTGCTCCACGACGGGAGCCGCGGCAGGCGTCGGAGAACGCTCCGGCGCGCGCGGCGGCGCTCCTTCCCGGCCCTGTTCGATCACCTGCCTGATCTTTCGCGCCAGCGCCTCGCGCGTGTAAGGCTTGCTGAGCAGGTTGACGCCGGGATCGAGCCGCCCGCCATGGACGATCGAGTTTTCCGTGTAGCCCGAGGTGAACAGGACGCCGAGATGCGGCAGCCGTTCCTTGGCCTTTTTGGCGAGATCGCGGCTCTTCAGGCGGCCGGGCATTACCACGTCGGTGAAGAGAACATCGATCGGCACGCCGCTCTCGATGATCGCCAGCCCGCTATCGGCATCCTTGGCTCTCAGGACCCGGTAGCCGAGCTCGGTGAGCAGGCTCACGGTGATCTCCCGCACCGCCTCGTCGTCCTCGACCACCAGAACGGTCTCGTTTCCGCCGGAAGCGGTGCCCGCCGAGTTCTCGGCGACCAGATCCTCCTCCTCCATCGATCGCGGAAGATAGATGCGTACAGTGGTTCCGTTTCCCGGCTCGCTGTAGATCTTGATATGGCCGCCGGACTGCTTGACGAAACCGTAGACCATGGAAAGGCCGAGGCCTGTCCCTCTGCCTTCCGGCTTGGTGGTGAAGAAGGGATCGAAGACCTTTTCCAGGACGTCGGGCGTCATGCCCGCACCGGTATCGGTCACGGCAAGCATTACATATTGCCCCGCCTTCACATCGAAAGCATGGCGCGCATATTCATCGTCCAGGAAGGCGTTGCCGAGCTCGATGGTCAGCTTGCCCTGCCCGTTCATCGCATCGCGGGCGTTGATCGCAAGGTTGAGAAGCGCGTTCTCCACGTTGCTTGGGTCGACCAGCGTGTTCCAGAGCCCGCCGCCGACGATCGTGTCGATCTCTATCGCCTCGCCGAGACTGCGCCGCAGGAGATGATCCATCTCGCGGATCAGGCGGCTCAGGTTGATGACCTTGGGCGAAAGCGGTTGTCGCCGGCCGAAGGAGAGAAGCTGCGAGGCCAGCCGTGCGCCGCGCGAAGCGCTGGCCAGCGCACTGTTCAGCCGCTTTTCGGCGATCTCGTTGCCGGCGACTTCACGGCCGAGAAGCTGGAGGTTGCCCGTGATGACCTGCAGCAGATTGTTGAAGTCATGGGCAATGCCTCCGGCCAGGTTGCCGATCGCTTCCATCTTCTGGCTCTGGCGAAGCACCTCCTGCGTCCGTTCGAGCTCGATCGTCCTTTCCTCCACGCGGTGGCCAAGTGTGGCCGCCAGGTCCGAAAGCTGTGTCTCCGTCTGTTTCTGCTCGTCGATGTCGGTATTGGTGGCGACCCAGAGCGTTATCTCGCCGGCGTCGTTCCTGATCGGCACGGCGCGGGTGATGAACCAGCGGTAGACGCCGTCGTGGCGACGCACCCTGATCTCCGTCTCCAGCTTGTTTCCCGTGCGCAGCGCTTCGCCCCAGGCCGCAGCGATCCCCGCCGAATCGTCCGGGTGCAGTATGTCGGAGCGCTTGTCCCTGTCGAAATAGAAGGACTCCGATCCGCTATAGGCGAATATCTGGTCGTTGCACCATTGCATCCGGCCGTCCGGCGTCGCGGTCCAGACATGCGTCGGCAAGGACTGCGCCAGCGTCCGGAAACGGTCCTCGTTCTCTCGCGCCGCCTCCTGCGCGCGACGAAGCTGGGTCACGTCGTGTCCCTGGACGAAAATGCCGCTCACGGCACCGTCCCGATCGCGGATCGGCTGATAGACGAAGTCGAGGAAACGCTCCTCCGGCGCGTCGTTGCCCGGCGGCTGCAGAACGACGCGGGCGGCGTGGGCACTATAGGGCGTACCGCTCCGATAGACCTGATCGAGCAGCTCGTAAAAGCCCTGGCCGGCGATGTCCGGAAGGGCTTCGCGCACGGTCTTGCCGACCAGATCCTCGCGCCCGACCAGAGCCCGGTATGCCCCGTTGACGATGTTGAAGACATGTTCCGGCTCGCGCAGCACCGCCATGAAACCCGGCGCCTGCTCGAACAGCATGCGCAGATATTCGCGTTCCTCGCCAAGTGCTATATTCTCTCCCTGAACCGCATCGGCGCGGCGCATCAGGTCCGTGTGCACCTGCAGCGAACCGTCGCCGGCCAGCCAGCTGCGCAGCAGATGCAACTCCGTCACATCCACCGTATGCTGCAGGATGAAGGTGATCTCGCCGTTCTCGTCCTTGATCGCCGTATGGGTGGCGCTCCAATAGCGATCCTCCAATTCCCCGTCGGAACCGGTGATCGGATAGGGGATGAGGGACAGGTGATCCACCTCCCCTGTCGAAAGCACCTTGGCGAAGGATTGGCGCAGCAGCCTGCCCGAAGCCGAATCGGGATCGCTCGGGAAAGCATCGAACATGTTGCGGCCGAGAAGCTCCTCACGGCTGCGCCCCGTGACGGCAAGATAGGCATCGTTCATCCCGACGAGCCGCAACTCCCGGTCAAGAATGACGTAGGGATTGGGCGAGAGATTGAACAACTGCTCCAGGTCTATGGTGGAAAGCTCCGTCACTCGGAACATGCGCCGCCCCCGATGCAATGCGGCATCAGGTTATAAGGCTTCGGCATTCATTGACAATTGAAATCAAGAGAAAACCTTCCGGACGGACATCCGGAAGGCGATATCGGCGAGATGCCGCATCCCAGTCGATCGGGCCTTACTTCGGAAGATAGTAGCGGCCGCGTTCGTCGCGCTCCAGACCGTTTGAACGGAAGGTGTCGAGTTCGCGGACCACTTCGCGGCCGTCGCGGCTGCCGACCGCGGCCATCAGTTCCTCGAAATGCTTCGGGCCATCCTTCAGCGCCGCCTCCAGCGACGGGAAGCGTTTGCCCGGATAGGAGGGCGCCTGGGGGGTGACGAGTTCCCAGCTCTGGGCATGCTGCACCGGCCAGGTGAGATCGTAACCGGCCTTGGCGCCGGAGCGCGCGCCGTGCAGCGACGGATCGAGCGGCGACAAGCGCACGCCCGTCGCGATGACGAGGTCGCGATCGGCCTGGAAACGGGTACCGAAGGCCCATTCCATCTGGCTGTCGTCGAAGATGTCGATATCCGGATCGACGACGAAGACATTCTTGACGCCGACGGCGCCGAGCACCGCATAAAGCGCCGAACGGGCCTCGCCCGGATAGGTCTGGCGGATGGAGAAGCGCATGCTCATCGAGCCGCCGGCTGCGACCGGGGCGTAGACGGCGACCGGCTGACGCACGACCTCGCCGAGGATCTTCCAGACGTTCATCTCCATGCGCAGCGCTTCGAGATTGGACGTATCGGTGAAGTCCATGCGGTTGCCGGAAATCGTCGCGGTCTGGAAGAGCGCGTCCTTGCGGTGGGTGATGGCCGTGACGTGGAAGACCGGATTGGTCTTCACCACACCATAGTATCCCAGATATTCGCCGTAGGGACCTTCCTTCTCGACATACCCGCGCTCGTCGAAATAACCCTCGATGATCATTTCCGCATCGGCCGGAACCATGATGTCGTTCGTCACGCACTTGACGACCGGCAGCGGCGCGGCGCGAAGCGAGGAGATCAGCTCGAGCTCGTCGACCGGCTCCTTCATCGTCGCGGAAACCATGTCGATCGGATGGCAGCCGACCACATAGGCGACATTGAGGCGCTCCCCGCGTCCCGAGGCCGCCATGTACATGACGCGCAGGTCGCTCGGGGCGATCAGATCGACGCCCGCTTCCTGGGGACCGCGCAGCATCAGGCGGCGCATGCCGCAATTGTAGCGGCCATCCTTCGGATCGATCGTGTAGTCGATCGTCGCGGAGATATAGGGCGCGCCGTCAAGCGCATGCTGCACGTGAACCGGCAGCTTGAGGAGGTCGGCATCCGCGCCGGTCAGCACGACCTGCTGCACCGGGGCCTCGTCCTTCGAAAGCTTGACGAGTTCCGGCTTCAGCGATAGCCGGCGGCGCATTTCGAGAGCGACCTCGCCCGCGGACACGCCGAAGGCCCTGGCGAGACGCGACCGGCTGCCGACGACATTGCCGACCAGTTGCTGGCCTTCCGGCCCGACATTCTTGAAGAGGACCGCCTTCGGATTGTTCTGCAGGATAGCCGCCACATCGGCCAGATCGACCTTCTCCTCCCGGATCTCCAGCTCGTCGGCACCCAGCGCGTCGACGAAATTCCTCAGCCGAAACCGGTCAAGATCGAGCGCGGCGGCGGATTTGGTTGTGGTGTTGACGGTCATTCTGTCCTCTCCCGAAAACGCGTTTTCTGCGTGCCGTGTTTTCTATCCAGAACAGTTGATTAAATCAAATATAATTATACAATGTTGCATCAGGTTGCATTGGGAGACGCGACCGACCGGCTCGATGCGACGTCCGGTCATTCACAGGGAGGGACTTTATGCAGAACATTACACGTCGTTTCATGCTTGCGGCTTCGGTAGCCCTTGCGGGCACCGCCTTCGGCCTTTCGCCGGCCGCGGCGCAGGCGGATTATCCGAGCCAGACCATCAGCATGATCTGCGCTTTTCCGGCAGGCAGCGGTGCCGATGTCATCGTCCGCTTTTTCGCCGAGAAGATCTCCAAGCTTTCGGGCGCGACCATCATCGTCGAGAACAAGCCCGGCGCCAGCGGCAATATTGCCGCCGAATATGTCGCCCGCGCCAAGCCGGACGGCTACACGATCTTCTTCCATACCGGCAGCGCCATTGCCGGCAACATGCACATGTTCAAGAAGCCGCCGATCGATGTCGTGAAGGACCTTCAGGTCGCCGCGACGATCAACAAGCAGCCGCACATGATCGCCGTTCCGGTCTCGAGCCCGATCAAGAACATGAAGGAACTGACCGAATACCTGAAGAAGGAAGGCTCGAACGCCAGCTACGCCGTCAACAACACGTCGGGCAAGGTTCTGGCCGCCATCTACAAGCAGGAAGCCGGCCTGGAAACGGTCGAGGTCTCCTATAAGAGCAGCGCCGATTCGATGAACGACGTGATGAGCGGCGCGATGGCGTTTGCCGCCCAGGATCCGGTTTTCTCTCTCGCCCAGCTTCGCGAAGGCCGCTATCGCCTGCTGGCGGTCAGCTCCGGCAAGCGCATTCCCGGCGCCCCCGAAGTTCCGACGATGACCGAGGAAGGCTATCCGATGGACCAGGTTGGCTGGTTCGCGATGATGGTTCCATCAGAGACACCGAAGGAAGTCGTCGCCAAGATCAACGGCTGGACGAAGGAAGTCCTCGGGCAGGACGAGGTCAAGAAGTTCGTGACCGACCAGGGCGGCGACATCTTCGTCAGCACGCCGGAAGAAGGCCAGGAATATCTCAAGAAAGAGGTCGCAGCCTGGGCCGATTACGTCAAGATCGCCAACATTCCGCAGCAGTAAGACGGTCATTCGCCCCAAAACTTTAAACGGCGCCTCATGGCGCCGTCAATTTGATGACAAACTCGCCTCTTGTTCGGCGTCATCCTCGGCCTTGTGCCGAGGATCTATAAACGTCAATGGTTTGCAGATGCTCGGGACAGGCCCGAGCATGACGATCGGAGATTTTCGAACCTTTGTCAGCAGTCTGACGGCGCCTCATGGCGCCGTTTCTGTTTTCATGGTCATTTCGACATCGGGTCTTTCCGCACCGCCGCGAAAGAAATCGACTACCCTTCCCCGCGGCCCGACCGCTTTCTCAAAGTTGCGCTTGACGATATATCCACTCGAATATATCGAGTGGATATTCCCGCCAATACGGGATACGAGGGAGCCGGAGACCTATGACCATCCTTGGAATGAATATCGTGCCGGAACCTTTGCTCCGCGAGAAGGTCACCGAAGCCATTCGCGCCTCGATCGCTGCCGGGAACCTGGCACCCGGACAAAAACTGGTGGAACGGGAAATCTGCGGCGAACTCGGCATCAGCCGCACCGTCCTTCGCGAAGCCTTGCAGCATCTGGAAGCGGAGGGACTGATCGTCAACCGCTCCCGGCGCGGCCGCACGGTGATCAGCATCGGCCGGCAGGAAGCCGCCGAGATCTACGCGGTCCGCAAGGCACTCGAAGGCCTGATCGGCAGCGGCTTTGCCGACAACGCAACCGCCGTGCAGATCAAGAAACTCAAGGCCCATCTCCAGTCGATGCGAAGCAGGCAGCCGCGCGATGCCTTCGCTGCCGAGCAGCAGTTCTTTGCGATCATGCGGGACCATTGCGGCAACCATGTCGCCGCCGATTTCGCCCGCCAGCTCGACGGCCGCGTGATGATCCTGAAGCAGCTTTCGACCTTCCAGAACATTCCCTATCAGGAACGGCTACAGGAGCTCCACGCCATCGTCGCCGCGATCGAAACGCGCAACGGGAAACTGACAGGCGAACTTTGCATGAGGCGGATCGAAAGATTGTCGGAAGGCGTCGTCAATCTCATGGAGGAACCGAAGGCCATGGTTTCCTGACGGATCAGCGGCCACGGCCAGACCTGCTCTCGTCGAGCAGTCTGCGCATCCTGCGCGCTCGCCGGCCGGTCGTTGCATAGGCGAGCTATGTCAGATGGTCTGCCCTCGCCACGTCTCGCTGATCCGGCGGATGGCCTGCAGCAGGTTGGCGGTCGGCGGCGTCATCAGGCCTTTCTTGCGGCGGTAGACGCGGAACGTCCTTTGCCAGTCGAGTTCGGGCACGTTGACCCGCGCCATGTCGCCGCGTTCGACTTCCTCGCGCACCAGCGGCAGCGGCATCCAGCAGAACAGCGCTTCCGACAGAACGGCCGCCTTCAGCACCGGAACCGAACGGGAGATGATCGACGGCGCATTCGGCTCCAGCGCATTGTCGTGGAAACGGCGCTGCCATTCGCGCACGGTCGGCGTTCCCGGCGGCGGCAGGGCCCAATCGAATCCGGCAGCCTCGGCGAGCGTCACATGCTGCCGCCCGATGATCGGATGGTCGGCGCGTGCGAAGACGGAGACGGTGTCGTGCATGATGTCCGGCGTCGCGATGACGATATCGTCGTCCAGATAGGGCTCCGGGGAAATGGCGATGTCGATCATCCCGCCCTTCAATCCTTCCAATACCCGGTCTTCGAGATCCTCGATGATCTGATATTGCACCTCCGGATGCTCCTTGCGCATCTCGCGGATGACGGCGATGACGAAGCCGCTGACGACGCTCGCAACCCCGCCGATCCGGACCACGCCGCGGCTCGCACCCCGCATCTGCCGGATCACGTCGGTGGCATTGCCGATCTCCGACACCACCAGTTTCGCATAGGGAAGCAGCGCCTCGCCGAAGACGGTCGGCACGACGCCGCGGGTCGTGCGCTCGAAGAGCGGCACTCCATAGCTTTCTTCGAGACGCTTCAGCATCCGGGTGATCGCCGGCTGGGTCATGTTCAATGCGGAAGCGGCCGCGCCGAGGCTTCCACGGCGTGCGCATTCGAGTACGATCTGGGCTGATCGAACATCCAAAGTCATGCCTTTATGTAATGGATTTTTGGAGATTCTTCAATTCCAAGACAAGGCGCCTTCTGCGACATTGATAGGGCACGATACGCGCTCAGGATGCATTCCTGAAGGCCGGGAGGAGGCCTCAAGCATGAACAAGATGACGCGGGATTTCCTGTCCGGCAGCACGAAGATGCGCGGGCAGACGGTCAGCGAAGCGGTTTTCGATTTTCTGAGGCAGAAGGGCATCGACCGGATATTCGGCAATCCTGGTTCCACCGAGCTGCCGATGTTCATGAACATTCCGGAAGATTTTTCCTATGTGCTCGGCCTGCAGGAATCGATCGTCGTCGCCATGGCGGACGCCTATGCGCAGGTGAGCCGCAAACCGGCCTTCGTCAACCTGCATTCGGCCGCCGGCCTCGGCCATGCGCTCGGCAATATCTATACGGCCTACCGCAACCGCGCGCCGCTGATCATTACCACCGGCCAGCAGAGCCGCGAACTCCTGCCGCACGACCCCTTCCTGTTTGCCGAGAGCCCGACCGATTTCCCGAAACCCTATGTGAAATGGGCCTGCGAGCCCGCCCGCGCCGAGGATGTGCCGGCGGCGATCGCCCGGGCCTACCATATGGCGATGCAGGCGCCGCGCGGCCCGGTCATGGTCTCCGTCCCGTTGAGCGACTGGCAGGCGGAAGCCCGGCCGATCGCCATCCGCGACGTGGAGACGGTAATCAGCGCACCGGCAGAAGCGCTGGACAGGCTCGCCCGGGAACTGAACGAGGCGAAGGAGCCGGTGCTCGTCGTCGGCCCCGGTGTCGATCTCGACGATGCCTGGGATTCGGCGGTCCGGCTTGCGGAAATCCTGCAGGCCAAAGTCTGGGTGAGCCCCCTTTCCTCGCGCTGCAGTTTTCCGGAGCGGCATCCGCTCTTTGCCGGTTTCCTGCCGGCCTTTCAGCCGAAACTCGCGCAATGTCTCGGCAATGCCGACCTCGTGCTGGTCCTCGGCGCGCCGGCCTTCACCTATCACTTCGCCGGATCCGGCCCGGATGTTCCGGAAGGTGCCGAGCTCCGGCTCATCACCGACGACCCGGCGCAGGCGGCAAACGCCATCGCCGGCAATGCCATGGTCTCGAACCTTCGCGCCGCCGCCGAAGGTCTCGTCTACCGCTTGCGGTGCCGGCCGCGTCGCACCGACGGGCCGGCGCGCATCATTCCCCGGCTGAAGCAGCCGAAGGGCATCACCCAGGAATTCTTCTACCAGACGCTCGCCGATGTCCGCTCGCCAGAGAGCATCGTCTTCGAGGAGGCGCCGGGCGGCCGCGACGCGCTGCACGACTTCTTTCCGATCGAGCGGCCGGGCGGCTTTTTCGCCACCGCCAGCGGCGGCCTGGGTTATGCCCTGCCCGGCTCCGTCGGCGCCGCGCTGACGAAACCGGAACAGCCGGTCATCGCGGTGATCGGCGACGGGTCGAGCCTCTATTCGATACAGTCGATCTGGTCGGCCGTCGAATATGACGCGAACCTGCTGATCGTCATCCTGAACAACGGCGGCTACAAGGTCCTGAAGGCCATTGCCGAGAAGACCGGGTCCGGCCGCATCGACGGCGTCGACATCGGCCACATGGATTTTGTGAAGGTCGCGGAGGCGCAGGGCTGCAAGGCCGTTCGCTGCGACGAGGGAGAAGAACTGGCATCGTGCCTGCGGTCCCTTCTCGAGATGAAGGGGCCGCGCCTTTTGGAAGTCATTCTATCAGAGGAGGAGACTGAAATGAATGTCGCTGTCAGAAACGAGAAAGTCCTGAAGACCCCGGAGAAATTCTTCATCAATGGCGAATGGGTGACCCCATCCGGAACCGGCAAGCTGGATGTCATTTCGCCCGTCACCGAGGAACTGCTGCTGAGTTATCCGGAAGCGAGCAATGCCGATATCGACAAGGCCGTGGCGGCCGCCCGCGACGCCTTCGACAACGGCCCCTGGCCGCGCCTGAGCAACAAGGAGCGTGCCGGCTATCTGCGCAAGGTGGCCGAACTGCTCACCGCCCGCCTGGACGAGATCGCCAATGCCTGGACGACCCAGGTCGGCGCACCGATCTTCCTGACCAAGAAGCTCGTCGGCCAGAACCCGGGCCTCTTCACCTTCTATGCCGACCTGATCGAGAAGGACGACTTCGTCAGTCACCGTAAGCGCGCCGACGGCGGCGAAGTCCGCGTCGTACGCGAGCCGGTCGGCGTCTGCGCGGCGATCACGCCGTGGAATGCCCCGATGGTGCTTCTGAACTACAAGGTCTCGGCGGCACTCGCCGCAGGCTGCACCATCGTCGCCAAGCCTTCGCCGGAAACCCCGCTGGAAGCCTATATCCTGGCCGAATGCATCGAACAGGCAGGCCTGCCGAAGGGCGTCTTCAACCTCGTGCCGGCCGGCCGCGAAGGCGGCGATTATCTCGTCCGCCACAAAGGCATCGACAAGGTCTCGTTCACCGGCTCGACGATTGCCGGCCGGGCGATCGCGGCCGCCTGCTCCGAGCGCCTCGCCCGCTACAGTCTGGAACTCGGCGGCAAATCCGCAGCCGTGCTCCTGGATGACGCCGATTTCGCCAAGGCGCTGCCGAGCCTGATGGTCTATTCCATGCCGATCACCGGTCAGGTCTGCTTCTCGCTGACCCGCATCCTGGTGCCGGAATCCCGCAGCCGAGAATTCACCGACATGTTCGTCGGCGCGGTGAAGAACATCAAGGTGGGCGATCCGGCCGATCCGACCACCCATATGGGACCGCTCACCATGGCCCGTCAGCTCGCCCGCGTCGAAGGCTATATCGCCGCCGGCCGTGAAGGCGGCGCGAAGATCGCCTGCGGCGGCGGCCGTCCGGCCGGTCTCGACAAGGGCTACTTCATCGAGCCGACCGTCTTCACCGACGTGACGATGGACATGAAGATAGCGCAGGAGGAAATCTTCGGCCCGGTCGTGTCGATCATCAGCTACAAGGACGAGGACGAGGCCGCGAAGATCGCCAACGATACCATGTACGGCCTCTCCGGCGCGGTCTTCACCGCCGATCCCGAACGCGGCTACGCCTTCGCCCGCAGAATGCGCACCGGCAGCGTGACGGTGAACGGCATGATCGTCGACATCCATCATCCCTTCGGTGGCTTCAAGCAGTCGGGCATGGGCCGCGAAGGCGGGCCAGAGGGTCTCGAAAACTATTTCGAGGTCAAGACGATCCACATGGCCTGAGGGTGATCTATCCTATTGCATGAGATAAAAAGGCCGCCGGGATGAAATCCGGCGGCCTTTTCCCCCTCGGTACTCCGGTGGATCGTTGATCAGAGCACTTCGAAGATGAAAATCCTTACGGAATTGGCCAAGCGCTCGCCGGTACCGACGAACATGGTGTGGTTGAGCCAGGCATAACGCGGGTCGCCCGTCTGGAAGCGCGGATTGGTGCGCATGTAATAGAGCGCCGGATCGACCGTCTCTCCTGCCGCGAGCCGCGCAAGCACCTCCGGCGGCCCGTGCCGGAAACCGAAATTGCGGATGTCGATCATCGCGCCGTCATGGGTCTCGATGACATAACGGGTATCGAGCTCCGCATAGCCCGCATCGTAGACGTTCTGCCAATCCGCGCCGAGATCGAGGATGCGACCCGACAGGCGCTCCCCTTCCACGGTTCCGCCGATGATCGGGATGATCCGCCAGCGACCGCCCGGGCCGCCTCCCTTCTCGATCGGCGGGCCGAGGTCGGCACGGATTTCGCAAAGCGGTCTGAGGCCGGGAGCCTGCATCATCTCCTCCTATCGCATTGTTGTCGGCAGCCAGAGCGCGATCATCGGGAAGATCACGAGCAGGATGAGGCGGATGATATCCGTCAGAATGAAAGGCATCACCCCGCCATAGATCGTCGTGATCTTCACATCCTTGGCTATCGAATTGATGACGAAGACGTTGATGCCGACCGGCGGCGTGATCATCCCGAGTTCGCAGGCGACGACGATGATAACGCCGAACCAGATCGGATCGAAACCGAGATGGACTATGACCGGAAAGACGATCGGCACGAGCAGGATGATCATCGCCATCTCGTCCATCAGGGCACCGGCGATGAAAAAGATCAGGAGGATCAGCGCCAGCGTACCATAAGGCCCGAGATCCATGGCCACCAGGAACGCCGTCAGCTTCTGGGGCGACTGGGTGATTGCCAGGAAATAACCGAACAGGATGGCGCCGATCAGCACGCTGAACAGCGAGACGGAGGTGCGGAGCGATTCCACCAGGCTCGCCATGATGAGCTTGGTGTTGAGCCGCCCGCGTAATATGCCGATCACCATGGTCAGCAACGCGCCGACCGCCGCCGCCTCGGTCGCGGTGGCGACGCCCAGATAGATGACGCCGATCACCGCGATGAAGAGAAGCAGCACGGCCCAGACGTCGCGGAGCGAGGCGATCGCCTCCTTCAGGTCGAAGGTCTTGCCGGGCGGCAGTCGCTTGCCGTGCGCGATCAGCACGGTGGCCATATACATGAGCGTCGCCATGATGCCCGGAACGATGCCCGCCATCAGCAATTGACCGATATCCGTCTCGGTCAGAAAGGCATAGACGACCATCATCACCGACGGCGGGATGAGGATGCCGAGCGTGCCGCCGGCGGCGATGACACCGGTGGACGTGGCATCCTCATAACCGGCCTTGCGCATTTCGGGCAGCGCGATACGGGTCATGGTCGCGGCGGTGGCGATCGAACTGCCGCAGATCGCCGCAAACCCGGCGCAGGCGGCGATCGTCGAAAGCGCAAGGCCACCCCGGAACTGCCCGAGCCAGGCATTGCCGGTCCTGAACAATTCCCGCGACATGCCGGAATTGGTGGCGAACACGCCCATCAGGATGAAGAACGGCACCAGCGTCAGGTTGAAATCGGTGATGACGCGGATCGGCGATGTGGTGAGAAGATTGAGCGCCGGGGCAATGCCGCGCATGGAAGCAAAGCCGAAGACCCCGACGAGCCCCATGGCGACACCGAGCGGCACGCGCAGCCCCATGAGCACGAACATGGCGACGAAGCCGCCGATGGCAACGAGATCAGCGGTGTTCATACGCCATGGCCCTCGAGCGGATTGGGTTCCTCGGATTTGCGGCGCAGGAACGGCACCACGGCCGTCGTGATGACGGCCGATGCGCAGCCGAGCCATATCAGGCCGATGAGTGGCCATACCGGAATGCGGAGATCAAAGGTTGCTTCGTTGCTGCGATAGGCGCTCGTCAGGCGGAAGAACATCATGTAGGCGAGCATCGCCGTGAACGCGAGCAGCGAGGCCCAGGCGATGAAATCCAGGACGCGGCGCCCCCTCGGGCCAAGCGGCTCGTAGAGCAGGTCCACCGCGATATGCCCGCCGCGATATCCAAGCGAGGCGAAACCCCACATCATGCAGGCCCCGATCAGGTAACGGGAAAGGTCGAAGGAATCCGGTATCGCCCAGGAGAAGACGTAGCGGCCGACTGTGGAGGCGACGATCAGGATCGTGCACAGGCCCAGCAGAAGACCGGCGATCATATCGACAGCTTCGCTGAAGCGTTCGAGATATCGGTTCATGGCACAAGCTCGAAATATGAATGAGGGGAAGGACGGGCACCGCAACGGCGCCTGTCCCGGTCGGCCTGCCGGACGTTTACTTCACGTCCGCATTGTACTTCTTGAGCGTCTCTTCGAGGCTCGTCCAGGCGGCCTTGGCATCGATCCCGGCCTTGGTCGCGGCCGCTTCCCATTCGCCCTGGAGCGATGCGGTCGCCTTCTTCCAAAGCTCCACCTCATCGGGCGTCGGCTTGTAGAACGTGTGGCCGCCCGCATCGAGCATCTTCTGGCGGCCGGCCGCTTCCGCATCCGCCCATTTGCTCGCCATCTTCTCCGCCCATTCGGGCGTGCAGTGATCGTCGATCACCTTGCGGTCCTGCGGCTCGAGCCCGTCGATCTTGTCCTTGTTCATCACGAAGGCGAAGGTCGTGACGTAGAAGGGCATGTCGAGATGGTGCGTCGTCACGTCCTGCAGCCCGAACGTGTAGATCGAGTTCCACGGCGATGCGGTCATGTCGGCCGCTCCCTTGGAGATCAGTTCGCGCATCTCGCCGGCCGGCACCTGCACGGAGGCTGCCCCCAGCGAGTTGACCAGACGGGCCATCGTGGCATGCGCCGGGCGGATGTTCTTGCCCTTGAGATCGGCCGGGACCTGGATCGGCCCCTTGGTGCCGTGCAGCGTGCCGGGGTCATGGATATGCACCATGCAGACATAGACGTCGCTCATCTCCTTGCCGGAATACTGGCGATACCATTCGTCGAGCGCCCGCGAGCCCCCTTTGGCATTGGAGATCAGGAACGGAATCTCGCCCGCGGCGAGGATGGGGAAACGGCCCGGCTGATAGCCCGGGTTGATGAAGCCGATATCGACGATACCGTCACGCGCCATATCGTAATGGTCGGGCGCCGCACCGAGCTGCGAGGCCGGATAGATGGTGATGCTGATGCGTCCGCCGGACGCCTCGCTGATCGATTTCGCCCAGGGCTCCATGCCGCCGGGCTGCAGGGCATGGGTGGCGGGCACCCAATGCGACAAGGTCAGTTCCACTTCGGCGGCCCGTGCAGCTGTGACCGGCGCCGTGGCGGCCAGCGCTGCGAGGCAGGCCGAAGCGAGCAATGCCTTCAGTTTCATGCGTTTCTCCTCCCGTTGAAAATGAAGTCGGCGGGGCTCCCTCCCCGTCCGGTCGATGAGCTGTTCGCACCCTCTCGTTAGGGAAGAAGGCTGCAAGCGGACATCGATCTGGTGCCCGAAACCGAACTTGCCATAGGCATGGCAGACGCAACTGTGATGACCAGTCGTGTATACATCGATTTCCTCCCATGCCCGGTTTACCAAGACGATCCGTTCTCCCTCGATATCGCCTGTTCGAGCATTCGAATTTCAACACATTGCAGCGGAAACGACAAGTTGTCATTTGGGTTCGGGATGCAAAAATCAGGCATCCTGAGATTTTTCCGAGGGGCTCTTCACCCCCGGTTCAAACTGTTTAGAATGATACAGTACGACGCTCGTGCATACATGGGAGCTGGCGGGAGGAATGTCGCGCGACGGGAGGCGCCGCGCCCAGGGAGACGTGGCTCGACCGCCTGTGCGGCCGGTTGGAATTGCATGACCGCATCACGACATCCGGAGCGGCACGCTTCGCTTCATCGGTGCGGAGATCAGGGAGGAAGACAGAACATGGATGATCTCATCACGCCCGCCGGCAGGGCCATTGCCGAGCTCAAGACCGTTCTCGGAGACCGGCTGGTGACATCGGCCTCGGTTCGCGACCACCACAGCCACGACACGTCGCGCCTGAAGCCTCGCCTTCCCGATGCGGTGGCCTTTCCGCGCACCGAAGAGGAAGTGCAGGCGATCGTCTCGGCCTGTGCCGCACATGGGGTGCCGGTCGTGCCGTTCGGCGCCGGCTCCTCGATGGAAGGCCATACGATCCCGATCCGCGGCGGCATCTCGCTCGATACCCGCGAGATGAACCGGATCGTCGAAATCCGTCCGGAAGATCTGCTCGCCGTCGTCCAGCCGGGCGTCACGCGCAAGCAGCTCAATGTAGAACTGCGCGAGACCGGCCTGATGTTCTCGGTCGATCCCGGCGCGGATGCCTCCATCGGCGGCATGGCCTCGACCCGCGGCAGCGGAACCACCGCCGTGCGCTATGGCACGATGCGGGAAAACGTTCTGGCTCTCCGGGTGGTGACACCGGACGGAACGGCGATCCAGACCGGCTCGCGGGCGCGAAAATCCTCGACCGGCTACGACCTCACACATCTCTTCGTCGGCGCCGAAGGCACGCTCGGCGTCATCACCGAGCTTACCGTTCGCCTGCATCCGATTCCGGAAGCGGTGTCATCGGCGATCTGCTCCTTCCCGACGGTCGCGAATGCCGTGGAAGCCGTGATCGAAGCCGTCCAGTACGGCATTCCCGTCGCGCGCGTCGAGTTCCTGGACGAGGTGGCGATCGCCGGCGTCAACAACTATTCGAAGCTCACTCTTCCCGTCGCGCCCACGCTCTTCTTCGAGTTCCACGGCACCCAGGCCTGGGTCGAAGAGCAGGCACGCCTCGTCGAGGAGATCACCGGGAGCCACGACGCGATCTCCTTCCGCTGGACCGCGGATGCCGACGAACGCACGAAACTCTGGCAGGCCCGCCACGACCTCTATTGGGCGACGAAGGCGATCATCCCCGGCTACGATCTTTATACCGGCGATATCTGCGTGCCGATTTCGCGGCTTGCGGAAAGCATCGTCGCGGCACGCGCCGATATCGACGCCTCGCCCCTGAAAGGCCAGATCATCGGCCATGTGGGCGACGGCAACTTCCACACCGCCTATCTGATCGATCCGGACAACCCCACGCATCTTCAGGAAGCGGAGGAAATGTCTGACAGGCTCGTCGAGCGTGCGCTTGCGGTCGGCGGCACGGCGAGCGGCGAGCACGGCATCGGCATGGCGAAGCTGAAATTCATGCGCCGGGAACACGGCAAGGCGGTCGACGTGATGAAGAAAATCAAGGCCGCGCTCGATCCGCTGGGCATCATGAATCCCGGCAAAATGGGGGACGCCGGGTGAAACGAAAAACGGCGCCCGAAGGCGCCGTTCCCGTATTGGCCTTGGGAGGCAGTTAGACCTTTTTGGTGCGCCAGCTTTCGGCGTAGTTCTCGCGGGCTTCGCGGGCATAGGGCGTCGGCGAAACGCGGACGCGGATCTCCGCCTGCTTGTGCCCCTTCTCGATCGAGGTCTTGTCGGTGCCGCCATTCGGCTCGCCCCAGATGAGCGTCAGCACATCGCCTTCCTGGATATCCGGATCGACGACGCCGAGCGACAGCATGCAACGCTCGTTGTAGCTGTAGCCGTTGAACATCGACATGCCGACGACCTTGTCGCCATGCATGATCCGGTCGGCGCTGGAGGAGGCGTAGTTCGGCTGCGGCAGGTCGATCCACTTGTAGGCCTCACCGCCCGGCACAAAGTTCGAGGCGATGACCTTCATCACGTCCTCGGCATTCCACTCGAAGGTGACCTTCTTGCGCTGCGGCTTGCCCTTCATCGCTTCGAGAGCGGCACGGCCGACGAAGTCATGGTCGAACTTGATGTAGATGCCGTAACCCAGCTCGTACGGGTTGACGTAATAGTCCTCGATATTGTCGGAGACGAGGCTGCCGCCGATGGAGCCGGTCGCTTCATAGCTGTCTTCCGTCAGCCAGTCGCGGTAGCCCTTGAGCTCCTCGCCGGTATAGATGGCCGGCAGCGGCGATGGGATCCAGCCGGATTCGAGCGTGTTGGTGGAATAGGCGCGCGCACCGACGAGATAGAGTTCGACGCCCGCATCCTTGGCCGCCTTGACGATGATGTCGCGCACCTCGTCCTTCTCGGCATAGGGACCCCAGATTTCGAGACCCGGGGCGCCGGCCATGCCGTGGCGCAGGGCCTGAACCTTGCGGCCTGCGACGTTGATCCAGTCGACGTGGAAGAACTTGATCTCCGGAATGGGGCCGCCGTTCATCTTTTCGAAGACTTTCGGCGCATCCGGACCCTGGATCTGGAAGCGGTAATGGACGCGGGTGACGAGCTTGCCGTCCGGACGCGACGGAGACCGCGGGTCATGGGTGAGCTTGACGTTGTGCTTGCCGAGCGAGGCGTTGTAGCGCAGCCAGTTGGCGGTCGGCGCACGGCCGACGAGTACGAACTTCTGTTCGGTCTCGCGGAAGATGATCATGTCGCCGATGACATGGCCGGCCGGCGTCACCGGGACGTAATGCTTGGCGCGGTTGGTGTCGAAATTGGCAAAGCTGTTGATCGCCAGGCTTTCGAGAAACTTGGTGGCATCCGGACCTTCGACGATCAGCTCGTCCATGTGATGCGACTGATCGAAAAGAACGGCAGACTGGCGCCATGCGACCTGTTCGGTGCGCCAGTTGGAAAATTCCGGGGCGACGACCGGATAGATGTACATGCCGATGCGCGAATTGCGCAGCATCTCGACGGTATTGCCCTTCTCTTTAAGGATCTGAGTCAGATTCTTGAGCATTTCTCCTCCTCACTCGATTGTGCCTGTGGTCCCGGGCGCAAGTCCACCGTCGCCCGGAGCAATTCATCGAGACCATCTATGTATACATAAACGAGCCGACAGCCAATTAGAAATGGATGAAGGTCATAATTTCCTTGCAACTCGCGCCGGCCGATAACGGACGTGTACACACAACGGATGAAGGAGCCTTAATTACGGACCGCCCAGGCCGCGTCCGAAGGTGCCGCGACCGTGACCGGCCGGCCGATGCCGACATCGGCAAGCGAGGGCGTTTCCACATGCAGCGTCTGGGCCGGAGTCTTGACCATGATCGAACGGTGCGGGCCCCGGAAGATCGCCTGTGAAATCTC
Organism: Xaviernesmea oryzae; assembly: GCF_900177415.1. Taxonomy (GTDB): domain Bacteria; phylum Pseudomonadota; class Alphaproteobacteria; order Rhizobiales; family Rhizobiaceae; genus Neorhizobium; species Neorhizobium oryzae_A. The sequence continues at coordinate 744,478 of NZ_FXAF01000011.1, forward strand.
GCCCGACCAGGAAAGACCGCCGTTCACCGTGCCGGTCTCCCGGATCTGCAGGTTTTCCGGCCGCACCATGACGGTGACGTCAGCACCCTTCGGCATTTCGCTCGCCGCATGACATTCGCCGGACCACCCCTGCCCTTCGACATCCAGCTTGTAATACTGGCCGCCGTTCGGGCGACAATCCCTGACCTTCGCATCGAGCAGGTTCGGGGTGCCGAAAAAGGCCGCCACCTGTCGGTTTTCCGGCCTGCGGTAGATGTCTTCCGGCGCGCCCACCTGCAGGATCTTGCCGCCATGCATGACGACGACCCGGTCGGAGAGCGCCATGGCCTCCGACTGATCGTGGGTCACGTAGAGCGCGGTGATCTTCAGCCGCTGCTGGAGCTGGCGGAACTCGTCGCCCATCTGGGTGCGCAGCCGTGCGTCGAGGTTGGAGAGCGGTTCGTCGAGAAGCAGCACCTCCGGCTCGAAAACGAGGGCGCGGGCAATCGCCACGCGCTGCTGCTGACCGCCCGAAAGTGCCGGCGACGGGCGTTCCGCATATTGCTCCATCTCGACGAGCCGCAACGCGTTCATGACCCGATCCTGGATTTCCTTGTCCGGGCGGCGGCGGATGCGCAGCGGATAGGCGACGTTGTCGAACACCGTCATGTGCGGCCAGATCGCATAGGACTGAAAAACCATCCCGAGGCGCCGCCGCTCGGAGGGCACGAAATAGCCCTTGTCCGCATCCGAGACGACATTGTCTCCGATCGAGATGCGCCCGCCGGTGTTCTTTTCGAGCCCCGCCACCATGCGCAGCGTCGTCGTCTTGCCGCAACCCGACGGCCCGAGCAGCGTGACGAACTCGCCGCTCTTGATCTTCAGGTTCACGTGATCCACGGCCGTGATCGCGCCATACATGCGGGTCACGTTTTCGAGCGTTACCGAAGCCATATTTCTCTTCCTTGCCGAGCGCGGATTTGGAAATCCGCTGACTGAAAAATCGATTGGTGCCGGCGGCCGCAGCCGCCGGATCGGGTTCAAAGCTTGCTGATGCGGGCCTTGATGAAGCGAAGCTGCACCCAGCGGAACAGGATGACGAGCAACATCATCATCAGACCGATGACGCTCACCTGTTCGGCATTGCCGTTCGCCCACAGTTTCAGGAGCACGACGGCCAAGGTCTCCGAACCGACCGAATAGAGCAGGATCGATGCGGACAGCTCGCGCATGATGCCGAAGAAGGTGAGCACCCAGCCGACCGCGAAAGCGGGCCAGGCGAGCGCCACGAGGATGCGCCAGAGGGTCTGCAGCCAGCTTGCGCCGTGAACGCGGGAGCATTCTTCCAGATCGTAGGAAAGCTGGTGGTAGGAGCCCGTCATGACGCGCACGGCGACCGGGGTTCCGAGCGCGATATAGGCAAGCAGCAGCGCCCAGATGGTGCCGTAGATCGGGATCGGTCCCGGCAGCATGGCGAAGGCCCAGAGGAAGCCGACGCCGAGAACCATGCCCGGCATCATCCAGGGAAGCCACGCCATCCCGTCGATCAGGCTGCGGCCCCGCCACTTGGTACGCACCGAGATATAGGCCACCACGGCACCGAGCGCCATGGTCGCGGTCGCGCCGAGCAGGCCGAGCATCATCGTGTTGCGCACCGCCCGCCAGAACTCGGAATTCGAGAAGACCGCCCTGTAGTGCTCCAGCGTCAGCATGTCATAGGTGTAGAAACCGAAGAAGCGGAAGAAGGAGCCGAGCAGAAGCTGGCCGACCGGCAGTACGACGGTGACGAGGAAGAAGAGGACGCAGACCGCGAAAGTCACCCAACGCCAGGGACCGAGCTCCATCACGTTCGGACGGAACCCCTTGCCGGTGACTGTCTGGAAACTCTTGCCGCGCAGGATAGCCCATTGCGCGATGACCAGCAGGAACATCAGGCCCATGATCGCGAAGGAAAGCGACGTCGCGTACTGGTAATCCGGCGTCGCGCGGTGGTTGATCGCCTCGTAGATGTCCGTGGTGATCACCTTGATGCCCGCCGGCAGGCCGAAGAACAGCGCGGACTCGAAAGTCTCGATGCCCTTGATGAAGCTCAGCATGAAGGAGCTTGTCAGCACCGGCAGCATCAGCAGCAGCGTGATCTTGCGGAAGGTCGTCCAGCGCGAGGCGCCGCACATGCGGCTCGATTCCTCGAGCGACGGGTCCATCGCCCGGAATGCGTCGACCATGAACAGGAAAAGGAACGGGATCGAATACTGGCACATGTGCCAGATGACCCCGCCATAGGAATAGATGTTGATCAGCGGATCCTGTGCGCCGGTGAGCCAGCGCCACGCCATGTTGATGACGCCGACCTGCGGATTGGCAAGCATGCCCCAGGCCATCGCCGTCAGGATCGGCGGGATGAAGAAGGGCAGCGTGATCAGCACCTCCAGCGTTCCGCGGAACGGCGTGTCGGTGCGGGCGACGATCCAGGCGAGAAACACCGCGATCGTCAGCGACGGAATGGTTTTCGCAAGCGAAATGCCGACCGTATTGACCAGAACGATGAGGTTCTGGGTCGTCATGATCGAGCGGTATCCGTTGAGGTTGAACTCGCCGGCCATCCCGGGAGGCGTCGAATGCAGGCTGCCGTAAAGCAGCATGGAGAGCGGATAGATCGTCAGGAAGCCGAGGATTAAGATCAGCAACAGCATGCCGATCAGGCGCGTCAGCGAGCCGCCCGAAAAAGCGCGCGTAATGGCATTGCCGCCGAGAACCGGCGTGGTGTCGTTGATATCGTCCAGGGAGCGATTATGGATAATCGTCATTAGGATCCTCGCTGCTCCGATGTCATGGGAAAGCGCCTCCGCCGGATCGTATCCCGGCGGAGGCGCTATGATGTCACTTGAAGATGTCCTTCGACTTCGCGAGCATCTCGTTCTGGCGGGTCGTATCCGTCGTGCCGTAGAGCTTGGCTTCGGAAATCGCCTTGACGTCCGCCGGCAGGCCCTCGGTCATGCCGTCAAGCACGGGGCCGTAGCCGAGGCTTGCGTAGATCTTCTGCACGACCGGCCCCTGCAGGAAGTCGAGATAGAGCTTCGCGGCGTTCGGATGCGGCGCCTTCTTGAGCAGCACGTTGCCGTAAAGGACATACGGCACGCCCTCTTCCGGAATGATGAACTTGACCGGGAGGCCCTTGAGATCCGAAAAATCGGTCAGGATGACCGGCATGTAGATCGAATATTCGCCGCGGGCGGTGCGCCGCTGCGACTCGCGCTGGTCGCGGGTGAAGGAGAGCTTCTGGGCCGCGACCTTCCTGACATAGTCCTCGCCGATCCGATCATGGGTCGAGAAGAACCAGAGATAGCCGGCCCCGATCGCACGCGGATCATCGGAGAGAATCTTGCCCTGCCATTTCGGATCGGCAAGGTCCTTCCAGCTCTTCGGCTCGTCCTCCGGCTTGACGAGGCCGGTATTGACCATGATGCCGTAAGGAATGGTCATCACCGAAGCCATCGGCACCTTGAGCTTGAACCTGTCGTTGATCTTCTGGGAATTCGGCGTCACCGGCAGGGGATCGACCGACTTGTCCTCCTTGTCGTAGAGCATCGTCTGCCCTTCGCTGGTAAACATCACGTCGGCCGCGAAACGACCGGCCGCCTGCTCGACGCGGACACGCTCGCGGATTTCGCTGGCGCGCGCCTCAAGGATCTCGACGCCGATGCCGTATTCCTTTGTGAAGGCCTCGGCGATCGCCTTGGTGCTCGGCTGGCCTACAAGGGCGGTATAGAGGACGAGCGTGCCCTCCTTCTTGCCCGCTTCGATCACTTTCTGCCATTCGGCATCCTGCGCGTGAACCGGCAGGCCTGCCGCCGCCGCGATGGCAATGCTGCCTGCGGCCGTCAGAAAAAACCGGCGCGACCAATTGCGAATGGCCGAAGTCCTGAATGTCGTTCTCGTCACGTATCTCTCCTCCCTGGAACCGACGATGGGGCGCGATGGCGAATTACGACATCGACGCCGAAACTGCCTGCGGCCACCCTGCCGCAATGTCCTTCTCCACTTGACGGCACCGTTTTCCCGGACGATGCCGTCGCCTCCGCCCGCCTGAAAGGCCATGGCGGGATTTACGTCCTGTCAGTGTCTACCGTTCCGGCCTGGACCAGGTCGATCTCGCGCACCCGCAGTGACAAGCTCCCTGATACGTACCGCGCGATACGGCACGAAAAGCTTTCCGTTCGGGCAAGATCGGCATCTGCCAATTGAAACTCCCTAATTCCGAATTCCGACCCAACACCTGTCTTTTCCGCCACCGGAACGGCGGCGCAGGGCACCGGAATTTCCTCCATTGCTAGATTGACCTTTTCCCTTGCAGTGGAAAAGCACCATTTTTTTACATTCACTTTTCTCGAAAATAGAAAGATGAATTGTGGTAGCTTTCCTGCGGAGGACCGCCCTTTCGGGCGGCTTGGGAGACTTAAAGCATTGGATACGCTCATCAATATTCGTACGTTTCTGGCGGTTGCCAGATCCGGCAGCTTCTCGGCGGCCGGCCGTCATCTCGGTGTCGCGCCGTCCGTCGTGACGAAGCGCATCAGCCGCCTGGAGGACGAAATGCGGGTGAAGCTCTTCGTCCGCTCGACCCGCCAGCTCATCCTGACGGAAGTCGGCGAACGTTACCTGCCGCGCTACCAGTCACTGGTGAAGGAGATAGATGATGCGATCAGCGGCGCCGCCGCGGTTGCCCAGCGCATCGAGGGACATCTGCGCATCAAGGCGCCGACGACGGTGACGATCGCTTTCCTCGCCCGCATCCTTAGCGACTTCCAGCAGGAAAATCCCAACGTCACCATGGACCTCGCCCTGGTGGACCGATCCGTCAACCCTGCGGAAGAGGGATATGACATCGCGCTTGGGGCGCTCCCCGCCTCCTATTCCAACGTCATCGACGAACCGCTCTGTCCCTATCCGCGGAAGCTCTGCGCCGCCCCGTCCTATCTCGAAAGCCGCGGCATCCCAAAACATCCCCGCGATCTCGTCAATCACATCTGCCTGACATTTCATGCGACGGGCTCGACCTGGTCTTTCCTGAGCCCCGGGGGACCGATCGATGTCGAGGTGCGTTCCGCCTTCAGCGCCAACGATACGCAGATATTGCACGACTTGGCCTTGCGCGGCCGCGGCATCGCCATGGTAGCAAGCTATGTCGCCGAGGAATCCATCCGAACCGGCAAGCTGATCGAACTCATGCCGGACTATCCGGTGGCGGAACTCTGGCTGAAGGCGCTGATTCCCCAGACCCAGGCCCGCAAGCCCAGTGTCCGGGCGGTGATGGACTGGCTGAAAGTCCATATGCATGCCTCGCTGGTAAGCGGCGACAGGCCCGGCCGCGACGCCGCATCTTTGCTTTAGGAGAAAAAGCAAAGGCCGTTCAGCTTTCTCGTTTTGCGAAAGCCGCTCGGACGAAAAAGAGTATTCTCACTCGCTCGACCGCCCCTTACCCTCCCAAATCGAGGAAACGCATCGCTGATGCGGTGAGCGGCAGCCGCCTGAAGGGCACCGCTCGGGAGTAAGGCTTCTGCCTGCCGCTGAGGACGCGGCGGCCGAACAGACAGGGAGGTTTGCGCGGTGGATACTGCTGTGATGCAGCGGAACCCGGTGCTTTCGCAATTGGGCGCGATTGATTGTGACGTTCACCCCGATGCGCCGCAGCGTGCGGATCTGATGCCCTATTTCGACGATTACTGGCAGGAGATCATGGTCTCCCGCGATGTCGACCGGCTGGAACTCACCAATTTCCCGACCCGCAGCAAGCCCTTCTTCCGCGAGGACTGGAAGGCGACGGAAGGAAAAGGGGTCGAGAAGCTCCGCAAGAACCTGCTCGATCCGTTCGGCCTGAAATACGCGATTCTCAACTGCGTCACCGGCGTTCACGCGATCTATGATCCCTATCTCGCGACGGCGATTTGCCGGGCCACCAATGACTGGCTGAAGGCGGAATGGCTGGACCGGGATCCGCGCCTGCGCGCCTCGCTCGTTCTGCCGATGCAGAACCCCGAAGCGGCCGTCGAGGAGATCGAGCGGTTTGCCGACGACAAGCGCTTCGTGCAGGTTCTGGCGCTTTGCATGGGCGAAATGCCCCTCGGCCGCCGCCTCTACTGGCCGGTTTACGAGGCCGCGCAACGTCACGGTTTCACGCTCGGCGTGCATGCCGGCAGCGCCTATCGCCACGCGCCGAGCCAGAGCGGCTTCCTCTCCTACCTGGCGGAGGATTACGTCCACCAGATCCAGGGCTTTGCCGCCCAGGTCGGCAGCTTCGTCGCCGAAGGGGTGCTCGGCAAGTTCCCCGGCATGAAGATCGTGCTGATCGAATCCGGCGTCTCGTGGCTGCCCGGCCAGATGTGGCGGATGAGCAAGGACTGGCGCGGCGCCCGCATCGAGGTGCCCTGGGTGAAGGAGCCGCCGGCATCGCTGATCCGCCGCCAGATCCGCATGACCACGCAGCCTTTCGACGCCCCGCGGGACCCGAAGGAGCTGGAGCGCATCATCGAGCATCTCGATGCCGACGACATGCTGCTCTTCTCCACCGACTATCCGCATGCGCAGTTCGAGGGCGACGCCGCCATTCCCGCGGGCTTCCCGGAACGCCTGATCGACCGGCTGGTCCGGGAGAACGCGCTCGCCACCTATCCGCGGCTGGAGGGCTAAGCCATGAATCAGGCCATTCTCGAAAAGGACACCAAAGCCGAAGCCAAGCTCGGCATCGTCGATTGCGACATCCATCCGGCGCTCGGCACGCCGGGCGAGCTTGCGAAATTCCTGCCCGCACGCTGGCGCGATCATCTGGCGGACTATGGACAGCGCAGCGCCAACCCGGTCGTCGGCACCCTTCCCTATCCGCGCATGACGCCCGGCAACGGCATGCGCCGCGATGCCTGGCCTCCGAACGGCGGGCCGCCGGCCTCCGACCTCGCCTATCTGCGCGAGCAGCTTCTCGATCCGCTTGGTATTGAATACGGCGTACTGCAGCCGCTCGCGGCCGGTTCCTCGACGCTGAACCAGGAGCTCGGTGCAGCCATGTGCGTCGCCGTCAACGACTGGCAGATCGACAAATGGATGGCCCCCGAACCGCGCCTCAAGGGATCGATCTGCGTCACGCAGGAGGACGTCCCCTCCGCGCTCGCCGAAATCGAAGCGCGCGTCGGCGACACGCGCTTCGTGCAGATCGCCATTCCGCCGCGCACGATCGAACCGGCCGGACGGCGGCGCTACTGGCCGATCTACGAAGCGGCCGAACACTACGATCTGCCGATCGGCATGCATTCCGCCGCCTATGGCCAGCATACCAATAGCGGCGCCGGCTGGCTGTCCTTCTACATCGAGGAACATTACGCGTTCTCGCACAGCCTGCAGAGCGTCGTGACGAGCATGATCTTCGAAGGCGTTTTCGAGCGCTTCCCGAAGCTGAAGCTCGTCGTCGTCGAAGGCGGCTTCGCCTGGGCCGCACCGCTGATGTGGCGGCTCGACAAACAATGGGAACGGATGCGTTCGGAGGTTCCGCATGTGAAACGGCCGCCATCGGAATATCTCCGCGAAAACGTCTGGTTCACGACGCAGCCGATTGAGGAGCCAGAGAACAACCGCCATCTGCTGGATACGCTGCGGTGGGTCGGCACGGACCGGCTGATGTTTTCGACCGACTATCCGCATTGGGATTTCGACGATCCGCGCTACGCCTTCAAGGTGCCGCTGTCACCGAACGAACGCACGCAGATTTTTCGCGAAAACGCAAAAGCCGTCTACCGCCTGCCCTGACCCGGAGCGCCCCGCATGAATGAAATGATCAGATCGTTAGGCAAGGAATCGAGGCTTTCGACGGTCGGCGGCATAGACTGCGACCTGCATCCGGCCTCGCCGGCAACGACGACGCTGCTCCCTTATCTCGACGACTATTGGCGCGAGACCTTTGTCATGCGCGGCGTCGACCGGCTGAGTCTGGCGATGACGTCTTCGCCAGCCCACGCACCGATCAACGTCCGCGCCGACTGGAGGGCGAAGAGCGGTTTCGCCGGCGACACGCTGGAGACGGTCCGTTCACAGGCGCTCGATCCTTTCGGCACGCGGCTTGCGATCTGCAACGTCCTGCACGGCTCGATGATCATGCATTCCGACGACATGGCTGCAGCCCTTTGCGGCGCGGTCAACGAATGGCTGGCGCGGGAATGGCTCGGCAAGGAACCGCGCTTGCGCGGATCGATCGCCGTCTCCGCCCAGAATGCCGAGCTTGCCGTCGCCGAGATCGAGAAGCGCGCCGACGACAATCGTTTCGTGCAGGTGCTGATCCTCGCCCAGAACGACGAACCGCTCGGCCGCCGCCGCTATTGGCCGATCTACGAGGCGGCAGCCCGCAACAAGCTGCCCGTCTGTATTCATGCCGGCGGCAGCAACCGCCATGCGCCGACCGCAACCGGCTGGCCGAGCTTCTTCGTGGAAGCCTATGTGGCGCAGGGTTCGATCTTCGAGAGCCAGTTGCTCAGCCTGGTCGCTGAGGGCGTCTTCCACAAGATACCGGAGCTCAAGGTGGTCTTCGCCGAGAGCGGCTTCACCTGGCTTCCCTCCTTCTTCTGGCGGGCCGACAAGACCTGGCGCGGCGTCCGCGCCGAAACGCCCTGGGTCACGGAGCAGCCGAGCGACATCGTCAAGCGGCACGTGCGCTTCACGCTGCAGCCGGTCGAGGCCCCGCTGGAGACCGACGCTCTCGTTCGAACGCTGGCCCACATCGACTGCGACGACATCCTGCTGTTCTCGACCGACTATCCGCATGCCCAGTTCGAAGGACTGAACGCACTTCCCGCCGCGCTCGGGGAAACGCTCGCCCGCAAGATCATGATCGACAATCCGCTCGCCACCTATCCGCGGATCGCCGCGGATTTCGGAAAGGAGGTCTCGAAATGACGGAAGCACAGACACTCGAACGCCCGGTCGGGGCAAAGGCCAAATACAATCTGATCGATTGCGACATCCATCCGTCGATGAAGACGCCGGCGGAAATGCATCCGTATCTGTCGCAGCGCTGGCGGGATCATCTGGCCACCTATGGCGGCCATACCCGGCAGGGGCTTGCCGAAACGCTCTCCCATCCGCGCATGGTGCCGGAAGTCTCGCGCGTCGATTCCTGGCCGCCGGCCGGCGGACCGCCGGGCTCCGACCTGCCCTTCCTGCGCGAACAGCATCTCGACGGGCTCGGCATCGACATCGGCGTGCTTGTGCCGCTGCGCTTCAACGCCAGCGGCCAGCGCCATCCGGACTTTGCCGCCGCGATCGCCACAGCCATCAATGACTGGCAGGTCGGCAAATTCCTGGAACCGGAACCGCGGCTGCGCGGCTCGATCATCGCCACACAGGAAGATCCGGCCAATGCCGTGGCAGAAATCAACCGCCGCGCCTCCGACAGGCGCTTTCTGCAGATCCTCCTGCCGCCGCGCTCCATCGAACCGCTCGGCAAGCGCCGTCACTGGCCGATCTTCGAGGCCGCGCTCAGCCATAACCTGCCGATCTCGATGCATGTGGGGGGCATCGGCGGCCACCAGGCCACCGGCGCCGGCTGGCCTTCCTACTACATCGAGGAGCACCACAGCCAGGTGCAGACCATGCAGGCGATCATCGCCAGCCTGATCTTCGAAGGCGTCTTCGAGCAATTTCCGGACCTCAAGGTCTCCTTCGTCGAGGGCGGCTTCTCCTGGGTACCGGCCTATGGCTGGCGCATGGACAAGGCCTGGGCGGCCATGCGCGACGAGGTTCCGCATGTGAAGCGGCCGCCGTCCGAATACCTCAGACAGAACGTCTGGTTCACGACCCAGCCGATGGAGGAGCCGAACCCGGCCAGGAACCTCACCGATACGCTGAACTGGATCGGCGCGGACCGGCTGATGTTCTCGACCGACTATCCGCACTGGGATTTCGACGATCCCCGCTATGCCTTCAAGGTGCCGCTCACCGCGGCAGAAAAAGCGGCGATCTTCGCCGGAAACGCTGTCAACTTCTATGGATTGAACTGAGAATGGCTCGTCACGTCGTCGCCAAGGTCGATGAACTCGATATCGGCAAATCGAAACTGGTGAAGGTCGCAGGCCGCGACATCGCCCTCTTCAACGTCAAAGGCGAGTTCTTCGCCATCGCCAACCGTTGCCCGCATGAGGGCGCCGACCTCTGCCGGGGCCAGATGGTGGGGCTCGCCGAATCCGACGAACCGGGCCAGTACCGCATGACGCGGCACGGCGAGCTCGTTCGCTGCCCCTGGCACGGCTGGGAATTCGACATCCGCACCGGCAAATCCTGGTGCGACCCGGCGCGCACGCGGGTGAAAAGCTTCGACGTCTCCGTCGCCAGCGGCGGAGCGCTCGTGGAAGGTCCCTATCAGGCCGAAACCTTTCCGGTCTCCATCGATGAAGACTACGTGGTCGTGGAGATCTGAACGTCCATCAAGCGAGCACTCCAGGGAGGAGAAAATGTCGTTTATCCGGAAATTGACCGCATTCGCGCTCGGCGCAATGCTCGCTGCACCTGCGCTTGCGCAGGATGCCGGCTGGGACAAGGTGGTGGAAGCCGCCAAGAAAGAAGGAACGGTCACCGTCTACAACTCGCAGCTCGGCGCGCCGAATTTCGTCGCCGTCATCGAGTCCTTTCAGGAGAAATATGGCATCAAGGTCGAGTCGCTGGACGTGCGCGCAAGCGAACTCACCGAACGCCTGCGCTCCGAACAGACCGCCGGCCGCTACCTCGCCGACATCCAGATGCACTCGGCGAATTCGATCGAAACGGGCAAGGCTCAGGGCATTGCCGTCGAACCGCTCGGCAATATCCCGAACGTCGCCAATATCCGCGACGACATGAAGAAGGAAGTGTCCGACGATCATGTGCCGGGTTTTCTGCAGGCCTATGGCATTCTGGTGAATACCGGCCTCGTGAAGCCGGAGGACGAGCCGAAGAGCTGGAAAGACCTTGCCGACCCGAAATGGAAAGGCAAGATCCTTTCCGACGACATGCGTCCGCTCGGCTCCGGCGGCACCATGTTCGTGGTCTTCAACAAGTCCTTCGGCCAGGCGTTCAACGAAAAGCTCGCCGAAAACAAGCCGGTCTTCAGCCGCGACCTGCGCAACGACGCGCGCCGCGTGGCCCGCGGCGAATATCCGATCTACATCCCGCAGATGTTCGCCTTCGCCAACGATCTGCAGGGTCTGCCGATCAAGGTCGTGGTGCCGGAGGAAGGCGTTCCCTATGTCTCGATCCACTTCGCGATCATGAAGAACGCGCCGCATCCGAACGCGGCCAGGCTCTTCATCAACCATTTCCTCGAGATGGAATCGCAGGTCACCTACGCCAAGGCCTGGATGCTGCCGGTGGTGAAAGGCGTGGAAGATCAGCTGGACCCCGAATCCAAGCGCTTCGCCAGCGCAAAGCTGCTCGGCACCCGCGAACTGGACGAATACGGTCCGATGATGGATCTTGCCAAGAAGATCTATCCATAAGGTCGGGCGATCCTAAAAACATCCTCTCTGGATGGAAGAGACGGTGTGTCGCCCGCGCGGTTGGCGACACACCGTCCGCATCGCGCATAAGGTAATCCCCACCACGACCTAAACCTTTCTATCGCAAAGGAAATGCGCTTCCGCCCGCCCGGTCGACGAGAATTTGTTCCCGGAGGCATGGAAGTGAAATTTCCTGCCTGTGCGGCGGACGATTTCGCTGGCAATATCCTGTTCGAAAAGCTGGACGCAGGAGAGAGCCATGACGATCGCCGACCTATCCCGACGCACTCTTTTACAGGCGGGCGCCGCCCTGCTCGCCTCGACGGCGCTCCCCACTTTCGCCCGCGCCCAGAATGCGCCTTCCGGTGGCCGCCTCATCGTCGCCGCCGATTCCGAGCCGAAGAACCTCAATCCGGCGATCGTTGCCTCCAACGGCGTTTTCTTCGTCGCCAGCAAGGTGGTCGAGCCGCTCGCCGAAGCCTCGTTCGAGGGCAAGGACGGTCTTTCTCCGCGTCTGGCGACCTCCTGGGAAGGCTCTGCGGACGGCAAGTCCGTCACCTTCAAGCTGCGCGAAGGCGTGAAATGGCACGACGGCAAGCCCTTTACCTCCGCCGACGTCGCCTTCTCCGCCCTCAGCATCTGGAAGCCGCTGCAGAATCTCGGCCGCCTCGTCTTCGCCAATCTCGAAGCCGTCGACACGCCGGATGAAACGACGGCGGTCTTCCGCTTCTCCAAGCCGACGCCGCTGCAGCTCATCCGCAACGCGCTGCCGGTCGTCAGCAGCGTCGTACCGAAGCACGTCTATGAAGGCACCGACATCGGCGCCAATCCGGCCAATGTGAAGCTTGTCGGCACCGGCCCGTTCAAGTTCACCGAGTACAAGCCGGGCGAATATTACCGCCTAACCAGGAACGAGGATTATTGGGCGGAGGGTGAGCCGAAGCTGGACGAGGTCATCTTCCGCGTGCTGCCGGATCGTGCCGGGGCCGGCGCCGCGCTGGAGGCGGAGGAAATCCAGCTTGCCGCCTTCTCCGCCGTGCCGCTCACCGATCTCGACCGCATTTCGAAGGTGCCGGGCATCAAGGTGATTTCGAAGGGCTACGAGGCCCTCACCTACCAGCTCGTGGTGGAGATCAACCATCGCCGCAAGGAGCTGGCCGACCTCAAGGTACGCCAGGCGATCGCCCATGCGATCGACAGGAAATTCGTCGTCGACACGATCTTCCTCGGCTACGCCGCCGCCTCCACCGGTCCCGTGCCGAAGAATGCACCGGAATTCTACGACGCCGACGTACCCACCTATGATTTCGACATCGCCAAGGCCAACGCCCTGCTCGACGAGGCCGGCTACAAGAAGGGCGCCAACGGCACCCGCTTTTCGCTGAAGCTTCGCCCCGCTCCCTATTTCAACGAAACGAAGCAGTTCGGAGACTACCTGCGCCAGGCGCTGGCCGCCGTCGGCATCGACGCCCAGTTGGTGAATGCGGATTCCGCCGCGCATCAGAAGGCGGTCTATACGGATCACGATTTCGACCTGGCGGTCGCACCGCCCGTCTTCCGCGGCGATCCGGCGATTTCGACCACCATCCTTGTAAAATCCGGAACGCCCGCCGGCGTCCCTTTTTCGAACCAGGGCGGGTATGCGAACAAGGAGCTGGACGATATCATCGCCAAAGCAGCCGAGACCGTCGATACGGCGGCGCGCACGGACCTTTACCGTCAGTTCCAGAAGCTTGTCGCGGCCGACCTGCCGCTGATCAACGTCGCCGAATGGGGCTTCATCACGGTGGCACGCGACACGGTGCTGAACGTCTCCAACAATCCGCGCTGGGCGGTATCGAACTGGGCGGATACCGCGCTGCAATCGTGATAGGGTCGCTCTCCAGCAACCGAGTCCCGAGGCCTCAAGCAGCGTGAACCGTGCCCTTCGATTGATCCGGCGCCGCGCGATCAGCAGCATTCCCGTGCTGCTGATCGTCATCGTTCTCACCTTTCTGCTGCTCGAATCGGCCTCCGGCGATGCGGTCGACGCCTATCTGCTCTCGATCGGCGGCGGAGACGCTACGGTCGCGCAATCGCTGCGGCAGGCTTACGGCCTTGACCAGTCCATGCCCGCGCGGCTCTGGCTTTATGTCTCGTCGCTGGCGAAGCTCGATCTCGGCTGGTCGGTCACCTTCGGCCGGCCGGTGCTTGACCTGATCCTCGAACGCCTGCCGAACACATTGCTGCTGATGGGCAGCGCCACGGCACTCTCGTTCGGGCTCGGCTCGGCGCTCGGCATTCTCGCCGGCGCGAAACCGGAGAGCCTGCGGGACCGAGCGCTCTCGACCGTTTCCCTGATCCTTTACGCGATCCCGAGCTTCTGGCTCGGCCTGGTGCTCAGCATCATCTTTGCGGTACAGCTTCGCTGGCTTCCCACCTCCGGCATCGAAACCATCGCGTCGGGAAAAACCGGCCTCACCCGCGCTGCAGACATCGCCGCACATCTCGTGCTGCCGGTCGCAGCACTTGCCCTCATCTACATGGCGCTCTTCCTGCGCGTCACGCGTGCCGGCATGGCGGAGGTCTGGCGGCTCGATTTCGTGCTCTTCGCGCGCTCGAAGGGGCTTTCCCGCGCCCGCATCGTGCTGCGCCACGTGGCGCGCAATGCATTGCTGCCGCTCGTGACCATGCTCGGCCTGCAATCGGCCGCCATGCTCGGCGGCAGCGTCGTCATCGAAAGCATTTTTGCCATCCCAGGCTTCGGCCGTCTGGCGCAGGAGGCCGTCAGCGGCCGCGACGCGCCGCTCCTGATGGGCATCATCGTCGTCAGCGCCGTGCTCGTCATCTGCGTCAACCTGGTGGTCGACATCGTTTATGCCGCGCTCGACCCGCGCGTCGGCGCCTCGGAGAGCGGCGGATGAGGTTGATTCGAAATCTCATCAGAACGCCGGAAGGCGCGATCGGGCTTGGCATTTTGGCTCTGCTGGTGCTGATCGCCCTCTTGGCACCCGCGCTCTCTCCCGGCGACCCGCTGAAGATTGCCGCGCGCCCGCTGCTCCCACCCTTCACCGACGTCAATTTCCCGCTTGGCACAGATCGTCTCGGCCGCGACGTGCTTGCCGGCATCATCCACGGCACACGCACCTCGCTTGCGGTCGGGATCGCAGCGGCGCTCGCCGCGATCGCAATCGGCCTCTGCGTCGGGCTGGCGGCCGGCTTTGCCGGAGGGCTGGTCGACGAAGCGCTGATGCGTGTGGTCGATGCTTTCCAGATCGTCCCGAGCTTTCTGCTGGCGCTCGCCTTCGTCAGCGTCATCGGCGCCTCGGTGCCCGTCGTCGTGCTTGCGATCGCGCTCGGTGCATGGGCCGATCCGGCGCGGCTGACACGCGCCCAGGTGCTCTCGATCCGCGAACGGGATTATATCGCGTCGGCGCGGGTGATCGGCATGCATCCGGTGGAGATCGCCTTCAAGGAAATCCTGCCGAACGCGCTGCCGCCCGTTCTGGCGCTCTCCGCCATCATCGTCGCGGCTGCGATCCTCACCGAGGCGGCCCTCTCCTTCCTAGGCCTCGGCGATCCGAATGTGGTCACCTGGGGTTCGATGATCGCGGAGGGCCGCAACATCCTGCGCTCTTCGCCGTCGCTGTCGATCTTTCCCGGCATTGCGCTGGTGGTGACGGTCGTCGGCGTCTATCTCTTCAGCGAAGGCCTCACCAATGCGCTTGCCGGACGAAGGAGCGAAGCATGAGCGTGCTTTGCGAAATCAGAAACCTTTCGGTCACCTATCGCGGCCAGAAGATACCGGCGCTGAAAGGCATCGACCTTGACGTCATTGCCGGGGAGCGCCTGGCGATCATTGGCGAAAGCGGCTCCGGCAAAAGCACGTTGGCCCGTGCCGTTGCGGGGCTCTTGCCATCCGGCTCGGTGACGAGCGGCGGAATGCGCTGGTCGTCTGGTCATCCGCTTCAGCCCGGACGCGATCTCGGCTTCGTCTTCCAGGACCCGTCCGCCAGCCTCAATCCGGTGCTGACGATCGGCGAACAGGTCGCCGAAGGCGCCCGCCGGCATCTCGGGCTTTCATGGAACAGGGCCTATTCCCGGGCGCTGGACATGCTGGAACGGGTCCATATTCCTGAGCCCGACAAGGCACTCAAGGCGTTTCCGCATCAGCTTTCGGGCGGCCAGCGCCAGCGGGTTGCGATCGCGGCCGCACTTGCGGCAAAACCCGGCTTCCTCATCGCCGACGAGGCGACCAGCGCGCTCGACATGGTGGTTCAAGCCGAGATCGTCTCGCTGCTCGACGAGCTCGTCCGCGAAGCCGGGATGACCCTGCTTTTCATCACGCACGACATCGCGCTTGCGTCGGGCTTCGCCGATCGGGTGGCGATCTTCAAGGATGGCCGCCTGGTCGAATCCGGCCCGATGGGCGCCGTCCTGGCGACGCCCCAGGAAGCCTATACGAAAGCGCTGATCGCCAATCATCGCGATCTCTCAACGCCGCCCCTTGTCCGTGAGGTGGCATCATGACGCTGCTGTCGGTCGAAAATCTCTCCAAGCGTTTTTCCTCGGGCGGTCGCCAGGTCGCAGCGCTCCACGATGTCTCCTTCATGCTTGCGGCAGGGGAGACGCTCGGGCTCGTCGGCGCCTCCGGTAGCGGAAAATCGACCCTTGCCCGCATCCTCATGCGGCTGATCCCCGCCGATGCTGGGAGGATCCGCTTCGACGGCGAAGACTGGCTTGCGCTTACCGGACCTGAACTGCGTCGCCGGCGTGCGAAAATGCAGATGGTGTTCCAGGACGTGCTCGGCGCCTTCAACCCGCGCGCCACGGTCGCGTCCGTGCTGGACGATCCGCTGCGCATCCACGGCATCGTGCCGAAAAACGAAAGACCGAAGGAGATCGCCACGCTGCTCGACCGCGTCGGTCTGTCGGCGAGCTATGCGGAACGCTCCATCCGTGAAGTCTCCGGCGGCCAGAGGCAGCGGATCGCGATCGCCCGCGCCATCGCCACCCGGCCGTTGCTGATCGTCCTCGACGAAGCCGTCTCGGCGCTCGATGTCTCGATCCGGGGAAAGATCCTCGAACTGCTCGTCGAGTTGCAAGAGGAGCGCGGTATCGCCTATCTCTTCGTCTCGCATGATCTCGCCGTGCTGCGCGCCGTCTCGCACCGGATCGCCGTCATGGATGCCGGGCGCCTGGTGGAAACCGGAACCGCTCGCCAGGTGATCGACAATCCGCAATCCTCGGCAGCGCGGGCGCTGATCGCCGCCGTGCCGCGCTTTGCTACCGGGACATCTGCCGGAATTTCGGAAGGACACGACTCATGACGCTTGACCGCTGGCATCCGCTGAACGACGTGCCCGCCTTTCCCGCCGCCCGCTACGCCTCGGTCGCCGACAGGATCGGCAGGATCTTGAAGACACGCAACGACGTGCTGCTGATCCAGTCGGAAGCGGTCGTGGCGCTGGAAGCAGTCGCCGCGAGCCTCGCGCGGCCGGGCCTGAAGGCGGTCAACATCGTCACCAGCCTCTACGGCGGCTGGTTCGGCAACTGGCTGCGGCGAGGCGGTGCCGATGTCGTCAGTCTCGCGGCCGAGCCGGCGCGTCCCATAGAACTTGACGCGGTCGAGGCGGCGCTCAATGCCCATCCGGACGTGAGCGTTCTTGCCCTTGTGCACGCCGAATCGGCAAGCGGCATCCGCAATCCCCTGGAAGAGATCGCGACGCTTGCGCGGGCCCGCGGCATCGTGACGGTGGTCGATGCGGTGGCTTCGGTCGGCGGCCATGCGCTTAATGTCGATGAACTCGGCATCGACATCGCCGTCATCGGCCCGCAGAAGGCGCTGGCTGGTCCCGCCGGACTTTCGGCCATTTCCGTCAGCCCGGCCGCCTGGGAGCTGATTTCCAGGCAAGGCGGCCCAAGAGATTCCATTCTCTCGCTTATCGACCAGAGGGCCTGGCTCGACACCGGGCGCGGCGTGTTGCCGGGAACCACCGCGCCGCTGGAATTCTTCGCGCTCGAAGCGGCCCTGGATCGGGTCGAGGCGGAAGGCGTAGATCAGATTGTCGCCCGGCATGTTCGCGCCGCGAGGGCGACACGCGCCGCACTGGCCGCCTTGGGTGCCGAGTTGTGGGTGGACTCCACCAAGGCCTCGAACCTGGTGACGACCGCCGGACTTCCGGCCGGAGCCGATATGACCGCGCTCCTCGCCGTTGCCCCGCGCGTCATGGAGCTTTCCGCCGGCATCGGACCGGGTGCCGAACGGCTGGTCCGGCTGAACCATACCGGCCGGCGCGCCCGCTTCGACAGCGTGCTCGGCAATGTGATTGCCTTCGGAATGGGTCTGAGAAGACTCGGCTTCAAAGCGGATATCGCCGCAGCTGTCGATGCCATCGCCCTCCACTACGGCGACTGACTACAGCATCGGCCCGAAAATCGGAATCGATTTTCGGTAAGCACGATGCGTAGATTCAATAAGTTAGAGCGTCCTTTGTGCGTCCGTTCGGACGCACGGCGCTCTAAAAGGCTTTCCCGATCAGCCAGTCGCGGGCGATGGCCTCGTCCTCGGGACCGATGCCGTGGTTCGCATCGAGCTTTCGCGCCGTAACCTCCGCGCCCGCCGCGCGAAGCCGGTCTTCCAGGTCGGCCGCGAGAGACCCGTAGAAATCGTCGGTCGCGCTGAGCGACAGGACCTTGGCATCGGAAAGATCGACCTGCGGCCTTGCCTCCAGGCAGTTCATGGAGCGCAGCAGCACGGCCTTGCGGATCATTCCGGGGTGAAGCTGCATGACCGCGGCGATCATGTTGCCGCCGTTCGACCAGCCGACGAAAGCCGTCCGGTCCGGATCGACGCCGTAGGCCGGGCCAATATCCTCCACGAAGGCGGCGAAGGCTTCCGCTTCGGAAACAATCTCCTTCTGGTCGAACGTCATCTCGGTGAAACGGCGGAAGTAGCGTGGATGCCCCTCGTCCGTGGACCGTCCCCGGGCGCCGATCAGCATCGCGTTGGGCGCAGCCTTGCGCCCGAACGGCAGCATGGTCGTCTCGTTGCCGCCTGAGCCGTGCAACAGGACCAGCGTCGAACCGTCCCATTCGTCCGGCATGTGGATGCGATGCACGAAAGGCAGGTCGCGATAGGTGATGCGCTCCTCGCCCGGCAGGCCGAATTGCGGTAGCATGACCCGGAGAACGTCGTGATCCTCCTTGAAATGCGCGGGGATGAAAAGCTTGCTGCCGAGTGTCTCCAGCGGCTCGTCGATCGTAAAACCGGGGCCGTCGGTCGCAAGCTCTATCAGCGTGCCGGCCGGCTCACGCACATAAAGCGAGTAGAAATAATGCCGGTCGTGTATGTTGATCTCGCCGCGATCTTCCGTCTGAAGAGCGACATGCACCGCCTCCACATGGGCCTGGTCGGGGGCCCGGAAGGCGATATGGTCGATCGTCCCGGTGCCCGGCGCGGCGGTCCAGAACCCGCCGGCATCGCGGATGTCGACGATATCCCGCGCTTCGGAGATCAGCCGCTGGATATTGCCCTCCTTTGGCCCGGGCGTGAGCCCCATGTGGCGGGTCAGGAAGT
The DNA here is from genome assembly GCF_900177415.1 of Xaviernesmea oryzae. Lineage (GTDB taxonomy): Bacteria > Pseudomonadota > Alphaproteobacteria > Rhizobiales > Rhizobiaceae > Neorhizobium > Neorhizobium oryzae_A. The sequence continues at coordinate 763,522 of NZ_FXAF01000011.1, forward strand.
CCGCGGTCTCGTCCGGTTTCTCGGAAAGGACCGTTGCGCCGCGCAGCCTTCTGATTGCATCCGCCTCCGCAATCCCGCCGCCCTGCCACCAGACCCAGGGTGCCGTCTCCTCGACCCCGACCAGCTTGACGATGATGCCGTCCGGATCGGTCAATCTCAGCACCGTTTCCCCGAACTCCTGAACCGGACCGCTGAGCTTGACGTTGAACTGCAACGCCCGTGTCAGCCAGAAGCCGATCGCCTCCGGCGCGATCGAAAAGCTGATCTCGCTCGGCGCGCCATGCCCGACCCGCCCCAGCGACCCATCCTCCCAGGCAAGGAAAGTCACCAGAGAACCCGGCGAGGCCGCACCGTCGCCGTAGAACAGGTGGAGCTGGCGGGCGTCCTCGAACCCCGCCGTCCGCTTGACCAGCCTCAGCCCCAGGAAACCGGCATAGAAATCCACGTTCGCCTGGATCTTGCGGGTAATGGCGGTGATGTGGTGCAGGCCGCTCGTCATGAAGATATCTCCTAAGCCGCCTGGACGGTTTTGATGCGCTCGATGCCGCCGACGATCGGGGCGAAGTCCTGCCAGACCCCCTGCGCGCCCTTCTGCCATTCCTCGAAGGCTTCCGGCTTCAGGAGCTTACCACCGTTCTTGAGCGACTGCTCGACGGACTTCGCTTCGTCCTCGACGATGAGCTGGTTGAAATAGGCGGCACCTTCGCGGGAGGCGTCGAGGAACACGGCTTTCTGCCCGTCGTCGAGCTGGTTCCAGAAACCGGCGGCGTAGAAGATCACGCCGGACGCCCAGATATGACCCGTCTCCGTCATGTAGGGCACGACCTCGTAAAGCTTGAAGCCCGCATAGGCCGACTTGGTGAGGTCCATCGCGTCGGCCACGCCGGTCGACAGCGCATTGTAGGTCTCGGTGATCGGGATGCCGACCGGGGCGGTGCCGAAAGCGCTCCACAGCTTGGTGTGCAACGGGCTTTGGATGACCCGGATCTTCTTGCCGTTGAGCTGCTCGGGACGGGTGACCGGCTCCTTGGTGAGCAGATGCCGGGCGCCATAGTTGATGAAGTCCCCGACCACGAAATTCTGCGCGGCGAGCTTCTGCTTCAGGTCGGCGCCGATATCGCCGTCGACCGTCTTGCGGACATGGTCGCCATCGCGAAACAGGAACGGCAGGTCGAGGAGTTGCAGCTCCGGCACCCAGCCGGACAGCGACGAGACGGTGGAGAGGCTGGCGTGGATCGAGCCGAGGCGCGCGCCTTCGGCGACTTCCTTCTCGCCGCCGAGCGCGCCGTTCCTGACGATGTTGAACCTGAACTGGCCGGGCAATCTGGCCTCCACCAGCTCGCCGATCTTCACCCAGACCCTGGTCTCCGGCTTTTCGTCGCCGAGCAGCGAGGCGACGGTGATCGTCGTGGTGCGGGCAGCTGCGGTGCGAACGAACGCGGGTGTCGCAAGAGCGGCACCGGTTGCGGCGGCGGTCTTCAAAAGCGTGCGACGGTTGAGGTTTTGCATGTCCAAGGTCCCCGAAACAAGAAGCGTTAGAAGATGACAGCCCAGGCGCAGAGGATCGCCAGGGAAACGAGCAAAGCGAAAAGGTAGGGCACGACGGCGCGGAAGAGCGCGGTTACCGGAACGCGGGTGACGCCGCTGACGACGAAGATCAGCATGCCGAGCGGCGGCGTCAGCCCGTGGATCATCAGGTTGACGACGAGGATGACCCCGAAATGGATCGGGTCGATGCCGGCGGAAACGGCGGCCGGCAGCAGTATCGGCCCGAACAGCAGGATCGCCGCGCCGATATCGAGCACCAGGCCGACGACCAGCAGGATGACGTTCGAGAGAACGAGAACCGCAAGCGCGCTGCCGCCGAGCACGGTCACGAAGTCCGAGACGAGGCCTGAGACGTCGTCGACCGCGAGCAGGAAGGCGAAGGGACCCGCCGTACCGATCAGCAGGCCGATCGCCGCAGCCTCCGTCGCCGCCTGCCGGAAGGAGGCGAGCAGCGAACCGAAGCCGAGCCGCGCCCAGGCCCCCAGCAAAAGCGTGTAGAGCGCCGCGCTCGCGGCCGCCTCCGTCGTCGTGACGATGCCGATGCGGATGCCGATCACCACGATGATGCCGAGGCCGAAAGCAGGAATGGCGGAGACGGCCGCTTGCCAGCGGTGCGCCGCCGTCGCGCGCGGCTCGGTCGCCTGTTCCCGCACCGTCAGGTGGATGGCGACCGCCAGGCAGACCGCCATCAGCCCGCCGGCGAAGAAGCCGCCGACCAGCAGCGAACCGACCGATAGATTGGTGGCGGCAGCCAGGATCAGGAAGGCGATCGAGGGGGGAATGACGTTGTCGAGCACCGATGTCGCGGCGATGATCGCGCCCGCCCGGGCAGGCGGATAGCCGTGCCTGACGAGCTCCGGCTGGAAGGTCGAGGCTCCGAAGGCGGCATTGGCGACGGACGATCCGGACGCGCCGGAGAAGAGCACGCTGGTGAGCAGCGTCGTCTGCGCCAGCCCGGCGCGGCGATGGCCGACCATCGAGGCTGCGAAGCGCACGAGCTGGTTGGCGACGCCGGAAGAGGTCAGAAGCCCGCCGGCGAGCAGGAAGAAGGGGATGGCAAGCAGCAGGAACTTCGACATGCCGGTGACGGTGGTCGAGACGATCGCCGGCTCTGGCAGGCTGCTGCCGAAGGCGATCGCCACATAGGCGGCGGCCAGGAAGGCATGCGCCAGCGGTGCGGCCAGGACCAGGCCGAGCGCCGCCGTCAGCGCCAGGAACAGGCTCGGCGGCAGTTCGCTGTCGACGAAGATGTCCGGCACGCCGAAATAAACCGCCGCGCCGATCGCCAGGGAAACCGCGATGCCTAGGGTCCTGCCGTCGGCGATCCGCTGCAGCAGCAGAACCAGGAGGATCAGCCCGCCGCCCGCCCCGAGAAGGCCGAAGCGGATCCATTCCGGCACGCCCAATGTCGGCGAGACGCCGCCGAGCATGGTCATGATCTCCGCCCCGCCGAAGACCAGGATCAGCGCCGCGACGACCGTGAAGACATCCGCCAGCACCTGCGCCGCCGGCACCAGCTGCGCAGGCAGCAGGCGCACGAAGACGTCAAGCCGCATCGCCAGCGCGCTGTTCAGGCTGAGCGGAGCGGCGAGCGAAATCAGCGCCACATGCAGCCAGATGCCGAGGTCTTCGGAACCGATCAGGCCCGTATTGAAGACATAGCGCAGCAGCACGTTCACCAGAACGACAGCCAACAGCACCGCAAGGATAAGCGCCGCAAGCGTGCCGAGAACCGTTTCGACAGCCTTCAATGCGACGACGATCAAGCGAGGGCGGAAAACCGGCGTAGCGATGTCCGGTTGACTGACTGTCACCATTCCAACTCCGGCACGAGCAAAATACATCCGATCGCCATGTCGCGATCGGAAAACCCGCCGGCGCAAACGAAAATGCCTGCCGGCTCTGCCTTTTCGCCCAGTCGGGAAAATTCCTCAAGCACGGATATGCTGAACACGCGCCGATGGTAGAAATTCCATCGTCACACCGGCCTGAAAAAGAGGCAGCGATTGCCGCGTTTTTGACCCAAATCTGTTGACTGATCACCTTCGTTGTGCACGCTAGATGGCGCACGAATCTTCATCTCATAACCGCCGTGTTCCCGGATAAGCTTTATCCGGGCCAGTGATTCATTTTTGGAATAAAACCGTGAGCAGCGATGCGACAGTTCGCGCCGCGAAGCCTTCGGCTTCGCTTGCGCTGGTGAAGGCAGCAGGCTGGGGCAAGGGCCTCTCGATCCTGACCCGCATCACCGTCATGGCCTTCCGCCACCCCTGGCAATCTGGCTTCGCGATCGGCGCGACCCTCGTCGCCTCCACTTTCCAGCTCATGATCCCGCAGCTTCTGGGACAGGCGGTCGATCATACTCAGGTGTTTTTGACGGGCGGCGATGCAGGCCAGGCGGCGCAGGATGCGTTGCTGACCACCGCCCTCCTTCTGCTCGGCGCAAGCGTGCTGCGCGGTATCTTCACGCTCATCCAGAACTATTACAGCGAGGCGGTCGGCCACCACATGGGCTATCGGCTGAGGCTCGCCTGTTACGAAAAGATCCAGCGTCTTTCCTTCAGCTTCCACGACAGCATGCATTCGGGCGACCTGATCACGGTCGGTCTGCTCGACCTCGAAGGCGTGCGCATGTATTTCTCGACAGCCCTGGTACGCATGGTGCTGCTCACCATGCTGATCGGCATCGGCGCCTATCTGCTGCTCTCGACCGATCTCGTGCTCGGCCTGCTGGCGTTGAGCTTCGTGCCTTTCGTCGGCTGGCGCTCGTCCGTCACGCAGCTTCGCCTGCGCGCCACCTGGCTCGACCTCCAGGAGCGGCTTTCGGTTCTGACCCGCGTCATGGAAGAGAATCTCGGCGGCATCCGTGTCGTGCGCGCCTTTGCCGCCCAGGAACACGAGCTCGACAAGTTCGAAACCGCGTCCAAGAGTGCCGTATCGCTGGCGCATCGGCGCGTCGGCATCCGCGTCGCCAATACCAGCGCCATGACCTTCTCCTTCTTCGCGGCGATGGGCCTCGTGCTCTGGGTCGGCGGCGGCAAGGTGATGGCCGGCGAGATGACGGTGGGCACGCTTACCTCCTTCCTCACCTTCATGACCATCCTGCAGATGCCGGTACGCCAGCTTGGGCTGATGGTGAACGCGTTTGCCCGCGCCTCCACCTGCGGCGCCCGCCTTTTCGAGCTGCTCGACCTCGACCTCGCCATCAAGGACGAGAAGGACGCCAGGGAGCTGAAGGTCACCGACGGCACGCTGCGCTTCGAACACGTGAACTTCGCCTATCCGAGTGCCGAAAAGCATCAGGTGCTGACGGACATCACATTCGAAGCCAGGCGCGGCGAGACGATCGGCATCGTCGGTCCGCCCGGCAGCGGCAAGTCCACCCTCGCCCACCTGATCCCCCGCTTCTACGACGTCACTGGCGGAAAGATCACCATCGACGGGCAGGACATCCGCCACGCGACGCTGCAGTCGCTGCGCCGCTCGGTCGCGGTCGTGCAGCAGGATTCGTTCCTGTTCACCACGACGATCGAGAACAACATCGCCTATGGCGACCCCTGGGCCAAGGAAGCCCGCATCGAGCGCGCCAGCGAAAGCGCCCAGCTCCACAATTACGTGCTCGGCCTGCCGACCGGCTATGGCACGGTTGTCGGCGAGCGCGGCGTTTCCCTCTCGGGCGGCCAGCGTCAGCGCCTGTCGATCGCCCGCGCGTTGATGCTCAGGCCCGCCGTGATGGTCTTCGACGACTCGACCGCCGCGATCGACGCCGGCACCGAGCAGCGCATCCGCAGCGCCATGCGCAGGTATGCCGCCGACCGCGTGACGATCATCGTCGCCCATCGCCTGAGCTCGCTCATGCACGCCGACCGGATCCTGTTCATGGAAAACGGCAGGGTCGTCGAGAGCGGCACCCATGAGGAATTGCTGGCGCTCGGCGGCCGCTACAAGGCGCTTTACGACCTGCAGGTCCGCCCTGGCGACGAAGTGCTGACGGCCTGAGGAAGGAATAGATACATGGCCGAGGAACTGGAAACCGAACGCTCCGACATCCGCGACGACGGCAGGCGCCCGCCCCGCGCGGTCGTCGGTTCGCACCGCATCGAAGAGGAGATCTTCGGCAAGGTCTTCGACGGCAACATCGTCAAGCGCATCTGGGCCTTCGTACGCCCCTACAAGGTGAAGATCTACTGGGCCGTTTTGGCAGTGCTGACCTTCACCGCGATGCAGCTCATGATCCCGCTGATCATCCGTTACGCGATCGACCACGGCATGCAGCCGGGCAGCGTCGATCACAGCGTGCTCACCTGGTCGATCATTGCCTTCCTGGTCGCGATCCTGATCAATTTCGGCGCCAGCTACGTGCAGGAAACCCTCGTCGGCAATGTCGCCGAGGACGTGCTCTTCGACATCCGCAAGGCGATGTTCACGCATCTCCAGCGCGTCTCGCTCTCCTGGATGGACAAGACGGAAGTCGGCCGCCTGATGTCCCGCCTGCAGGGCGATGTGAACTCGATGCAGGAATTCCTCGAAACCTCGGTGCTTTCGGTCGGCGATATCGCGCTGCTTTTCGGCATCGTTTTCGTGATGCTCACTCTCGACTTCAAGCTCGGCCTGCTGACGCTCTCGGCGCTCCCTGTGCTGTTCATCGTCCGCATCTTCTGGCTGCCGCGCGCGCGAAAATCCTTCATGGCGGCGCATGAGACGAATTCGGTGGCGAACGGGGCTTTGGCCGAAGCGATCCACGGCGTCCGTGCCGTGCAGAGCATGGACCGCGAGCGCGTCAATTTCATGCTCTACGACGACAAGGCGCGCGCCAATCTGAAGACCCATCTGACGGCCGCGAAATATGCGCAGGTCATGGTGCCGATCGTGGATTCGCTGACCGGCCTTGCCATGGCGCTCGTGATCGTGGTCGGCGGCGCGCGCGTGCTGAACCAGGCGCTCGACGTCGGCGTCATGGTCGCCTTCCTCTTCTATATCCAGCGCTTCTTCGACCCGATCCGTTCGCTGACCCTGCAATATTCGGTCATGCAGCGCGCCATGGCCTCGGGCCAGCGGCTGACGGACGTGCTGGACGTGCCGGTCGACATCAAGGACGCGCCCGACGCCAAGGTGCTTTCACCCGACATGGACGGTTCGGTGGAGTTCCGCGACGTCGTCTTCGGCTACAATCCGAAGCATCCGGTATTGAAGCACGTGAGCTTCAAGGTGAACCCCGGCGAAACGGTTGCGCTCGTCGGCCCGACGGGCTCCGGCAAGTCGAGCTGCATGTCGCTGATCCATCGTTTCTACGAGGTTCAGGGCGGCCAGGTCCTGGTCGGCGGCCACGATGTGCGCGACCTCACGCAGGATTCGCTCGGCCGCCAGATCGCCATGGTGCTGCAGGAGCCCTTCCTCTTCACCGGAACGGTGTTCGAGAACATCCGCTACCACAAGACGGACGCGACGCGCGAACAGGTGATCGAAGCGGCCAAGGCCGTCGGCGCCCATGATTTCATCATGCGCCTGCCCGAAGGTTACGAGAGCATCCTCGGCCAGCGCGGCGGCAATCTTTCCCTCGGCCAGCGGCAGCTCATCAGCTTCGCCCGTGCGCTGGTGGCGGACGCGAAAATCCTCGTGCTGGACGAGGCGACCGCCAATATCGACAGCTATACGGAAATGCTGATCCAGAAAGCGCTGGTGAAGCTGCTCGAAGGCCGCACCGGTCTCGTGATCGCCCATCGCCTTGCGACGATCCGCGAAGCCGACCGCATCATCGTGCTGCAGAACGGCGAGCTGATCGAAAGCGGCAATCATCGCGAGCTGATGAAGAACGGCAAGCTCTATTCGAAACTCTACAACCTCAACTACGCGTCCTTCGACGACATTCCCGAGGATGTGCTTGAGGAAGCGGTTACGGATTCGGCGACGTGACTCGGAAGCCTGAAAACTCGCTCCGACGTCATCCTCGGCCTTGTGCCGAGGATCCACAAAACATTGATCAAAACTAAGCGCTAGCAGATCCTCGGCACAAGGCCGAGGATGACATTCGAGTAGGGGGGCGAGGCTCATCAGAACCTCCCAGGGAGCGCCTCAGCGCCGCTGGTTGTAGACGTCGACGCAGACGGCGCCGAGCAGCACGAGGCCCTTGATGACCTGCTGGTAGTCGATGCCGATGCCGAGGATCGACATGCCGTTGTTCATCACGCCCATCAGGAATGCGCCGATCACCGCGCCGGTCACCTTGCCGACGCCGCCATAGGCGGAGGCGCCGCCGATGAAACAGGCGGCGATGACGTCCAACTCGAAGCCAGCGCCAGCCTTCGGCGTGGCGCTATTGAGACGCGCGGCTACCACGAGCCCGCCGAGGGCTGCAAGCACGCCCATGTTGACGAAGGTGAAGAAGACCAGCCGCGTCGTCTTGATGCCGGAGAGCTCGGCCGCACGGGCATTGCCGCCGACCGCGTAGATCTGCCTGCCGATCACGGTGCGGGTGGTCAGGAAACTATAGGCGGCGATCAGCACCGCCATGATGATCAGTACGTTCGGCATGCCGCGATGCGACGAGATCAGGAAGGCGATGTAGCCGACGCCTGCGAGAATCAGCAGGTTCTTGGCGACGAAGAAACCGAACGGCTCCGTCTCGACGCCATGCGAAATGCGCCGTTTGCGGCCCGCGAGGTTCTGCATGATAAGGATGATCGCAAGCACCAGTCCGAGCAGGAAAGAGGTGATGTAGAGGCCGCCGGCCGACGAGATGAGCTCGACGACATAACCGGACGAAAGCTTCTGGAATATCGGCGGAAAGGGTCCGATCGCCTGGCTGCCGAGAATGGCGATCATCAGGCCGCGGAAGACCAGCATGCCCGCGAGCGTCACGATGAACGAGGGTATCTTGAAATAGGCGACGAAATAGCCCTGGATCGCGCCGATCAGGGCGCCGACCGCCAGGCAGGCAACGATGACCACGGCGAAATTCATGCCCAGCTTGACCATCATCAGCCCGGCGAGACCGCCGATGAAGCCTGCGACCGAACCCACCGACAAATCGATATGGCCTGTGACGATCACCATCAGCATGCCGAGCGCCATGATGACGATATAGCTGTTCTGCAGCACGATATTGGTGACGTTGAGCGGCTTCAGGAGAACGCCGCCCGTGGCGATCTGAAAGAAGATGACGATCGCGACCAGCGAGATCAGCATGCCGAAGTCACGTAGATTGTCCTTCAGAAAACCGGCCGCGCTCTGCGGCGCGGTAATTGCTTCCTGGGGCGTGCTCATTCTTCTCTCCCTTTGCGCCGCATGATGGCGCGCATGATATTTTCCTGCGTGGCTCCCTCGCCGGACACTTCGCCGACGAACGCACCTTCGTGCATGACCACGATACGGTCGCAGATGCCGATCAGCTCGGGCATTTCCGACGAGATCACGATCACCGCCTTGCCGGCATCGGCGAGTTCGTTGATGATCATGTAGATTTCATATTTTGCGCCGACATCGATGCCGCGCGTCGGCTCGTCCAGGATCAGCACTTCGGGGCCCGTGAACAGCCATTTCGACAATACCACTTTCTGCTGGTTGCCGCCCGAAAGTTTGCCGGTTTCCTGGTAGACGTTGTGGCTGCGGATGCGCATGCGGCCACGGAACTCCTGCGCCACCTTCATTTCCGCGATGTCGTCGATCACGCCGCGCGAGGAAACGCCGCCGAGATGGGCGAGCGAGACGTTCTTGCGGATGTCTTCCGGCAGGATGAGGCCAAGCTGCTTGCGGTCCTCGGTCACATAGGCAAGGCCCGCCTTGATGGCCTTGTGGACGTCGGAAAGATCGAGTTCCTTGCCGTGCAGCTTGGCGGTACCCGTGATGTGGCGGCCCCAGGACCGGCCGAACAGGCTCATGGCGAATTCGGTGCGCCCGGCGCCCATCAGCCCGGATATGCCGACGATCTCGCCGGCACGCACTTTGAGCGAGACATTCTTGACGACCTGCCGGTCGGAATGCATCGGATGATAGGCGGACCAGTTCTCGACTTCGAAAATGACGTCGCCGATCTTCGGCTCGCGCTTCGGGTAGCGGCTTTCTAGGTCGCGGTCGACCATGCGCCGCACGATCTCGTCCTCGTCCACGGGGCCGGCATGGCAATCGAGCGTGCCGACCGTGCGGCCGTCGCGCAGCACGGTGATGCGGTCCGCGACTTCGGAAATCTCGTTGAGCTTGTGGGAGATCAGGATCGAGGTGATGCCGTGCGACCGGAACTCCTTGAGCAGTTCCAGAAGCGCCGCACTGTCCGTCTCGTTGAGCGAGGCGGTCGGCTCGTCGAGGATCAGGAGTCGCACGTCCTTCGACAGCGCCTTGGCGATCTCGACCAGCTGCTGCTTGCCCACGCCGATATTGGTAATCAGCGTGTCCGGCTGTTCGCTGAGCCCCACCTTGGCGAGCAGTGCCTGGGTGCGCCTATGCCGTTCGCCGCGATCGATGATGCCGTGACGCGCCGGCGGATGGGTGAGGAAGATGTTTTCCGCGATCGACATCAGCGGGATCAGCGCCAGCTCCTGGTGGATGATGATGATGCCGAGCGCTTCGGAATTGTTGATGTTGTGGAAGTGCCGTTCCTCTCCGTCGAAGAGGATCGAACCTTCATAGGAACCATGCGGATAGACGCCCGACAGCACCTTCATCAAGGTCGATTTGCCGGCGCCGTTCTCGCCGACCAGCGCATGGATCTCGCCCTCTCTGACGGTGAAGCTGACATCCGAAAGCGCCTTCACGGCACCAAAGCTCTTCGAAATGCCGCGCATCTCGAGAATGGGCGGTTTCTCGGGAAGAGAGACAGGATCAAGCATGACGACTCCGAAACGATAAAGGCCGCGCGGCAGGCGAACCTGTCGCGCGGCTTCGAGACAGCTTACTGGATCTGCGATTCCTGATAGTAACCGCTGTCGACCAGGACCTGTTTCCAGTTCGACTTGTCGACGATGACCGGCTTCAGGAGATAGGACGGCACGACCTTCTTGCCGTTCTCATAGGTCTTGGTGTCGTTGACGGTCGGCTCCTTGCCGCTCATCACGGCATCGACCATGTCGACGGTCACCTTGGCGAGATCGCGCGTGTCCTTGAAGATTGTCGAATACTGCTCGCCGGCGAGGATCGACTTGACGGACGGCACTTCCGCGTCCTGGCCGGTGACGACCGGCATCGGCATGTCGCCGCTGCCGTAGCCGACGCCCTTGAGCGAGGAGAGAATGCCGATCGAGATGCCGTCATAGGGCGAAAGCACGCCATTCAGCTTCTTGTCCGCATAGGTGGAAGACAGGATCGCGTCCATGCGGGCCTGAGCGGTAGCGCCGTCCCAGCGCAGCGTCGCAACCTTGTCCATGCCGGTCTGACCGCTGCCGACGATCAGCGTGCCCTTGTCGATCAGCGGCTGCAGCACGCTCATGGCGCCGTTGTAGAAGAAGAAGGCGTTGTTGTCGTCCGGCGAGCCGCCGAAGAGTTCGATATAGAACGGCCCCGCCTCGGTGTCCGCCTTGAGCCCCTTCACGAGCGAAGTCGCCTGCTGGACACCGACCTGGAAGTTGTCGAAGGTCGCGTAATAATCGACATTCGGCGTGTCGCGGATCAGGCGGTCATAGGCGATGACCTTGATCTTCTGGTCGGCGGCCTGCTGCAGCACGTCCGACAGCGTCGTACCGTCGATCGAAGCGATGACGAGCACCTTGGCGCCCTTGGTGATCATGTTCTCGATCTGCGAAAGCTGGTTCGGAATGTCGTCCTCGGCATATTGCAGGTCCGTCTTGTACCCGCGTTCCTGAAGGACCTTCACCATGTTGTCGCCGTCGGCGATCCAGCGGGCCGAGGACTTGGTCGGCATGGCGACGCCGACAAGACCCTTTTCCTGGGCGCCGGCCGGCGCCGCGAAGGCCAGCCCTGCCAGCATCGCGGCGGTGGTCAGATATTTGAAGATTCGCATGACTACTCCTCCTTTGGGGCGGTCTCCCTTCGAGCCGCCGAGTTTACCTCCGAGGGCAGCCCTCCCGCCCCCGGCATGATGACGTCAGTGATTGTCGCGCGGCAGCCCGGCTGTCTGGGCGATCCGCTGATATTTGACGGCCGGCTCCAGCACCGCGCCGGTCTCCATTTGGCCGACGATGCCGCGCTGGATTTCCTGCCAGGGCGTCTGGTGCTTGGGGTAATGGTAACCGCCATTCGCCTCGAAGGCCTTGCGGCGCTCCGCCAGTTCCTCGTCCGAGAGCAGGATGTTGGCCTCGCCGCGGCCGAGATCGATGCGGACCCGGTCGCCGGTCTTCAGGAGCGCGAGGCCGCCGCCTGCCGCCGCTTCCGGTGAGGCATTGAGGATCGACGGACTGCCCGACGTGCCCGACTGACGGCCGTCGCCGATACAGGCGAGCGAGGTAATCCCCCGCTTCAGCAGGTAGTCCGGCGCGCGCATGTTCACGACTTCCGCCGCGCCCGGATAGCCGATCGGACCGGCGCCGCGCATGAAGAGGATCGTATGCTCGTCGATTTCGAGCGACGGATCATCGATCCGGTGGTGATAATCCTCCGGTCCGTCGAACACGACCGCCCTGCCCTCGAAGGCTTCCGGATCGGCGGGATTGGACAGGTAACGCTCGCGGAATTCCTTCGAGATGACGCTGGTCTTCATGATCGCCGAGGAGAAAAGATTGCCGCGCAGCACCCGGAAGCCGGCATGTTCCTTCAACGGCTCCTCATAGCGGCGGATGACCTTCTCGTCCTCGATGATCGCGCCGCGGCAGTTCTCGCCGATCGTCTTGCCGTTCACCGTCATGACGTCCTCATGGATGAGGCCCTGGCGCATGAGCTGGTTGACGACGGCGGGCACGCCGCCTGCGTGGTAATAATCCTCGCCGAGATATTCGCCGGCCGGCTGCAGGTTGACGAGCAGCGGCACTTCTTCGCCATAGGTCTGCCAATCGTCGACGGTGAGCTCCACGCCGATATGACGCGCCAGCGCGTTCAGATGGATCGGCGCATTGGTGGAGCCGCCGATCGCGGAGTTGACGCGGATCGCGTTGATGAACGCCTCCTTCGTCAGGATGTCGGAAGGCTTCAGGTCCTCCTTGATCATCTCGACGATGCGCAGACCCGTGAGATAGGCCACTTCCTGACGGTCGCGGTACGGTGCAGGGATGGCCGCGGAACCGGGAAGCTGCATGCCGAGCGCTTCGGCAAGCGAGTTCATCGTCGTCGCCGTGCCCATCGTGTTGCAGTAGCCGGTCGACGGAGCGGAGGATGCGACGAGCTTCACGAAGCCGGCATAGTCGATTTCGCCCTTGGCCAGCAGTTCGCGCGCCTTCCAGACGATCGTGCCGGACCCCGTGCGCTCGCCGCGGAACCAGCCGTTCAGCATCGGCCCGACCGAGAGCGCGATCGACGGGATATTGACCGTCGCCGCGGCCATGAGACAGGCAGGCGTGGTCTTGTCGCAGCCGATCGTCAGCACCACGCCGTCGAGCGGGTAACCGTAGAGGACTTCGACGAGACCGAGATAGGCAAGGTTGCGGTCAAGGCCGGCGGTGGGACGCTTGCCGGTTTCCTGGATCGGATGGACGGGAAATTCGATCGCAATGCCGCCCGCCTCGCGAATGCCCTCGCGAAGGCGCTTGGCAAGCTCCAGATGGTGACGGTTGCAGGGAGAAAGGTCCGAGCCGGTCTGGGCGATGCCGATGATCGGCCGATCCGACTGCAGTTCCGCCTGGCTGAGGCCGAAATTCATGTAGCGTTCGAGATAGAGCGCCGTCATGTCCACATTCGCCGGATTGTCGAACCAGGCGCGGGAGCGGAGCTTTCTGACCTCCTGCCGGCGATGATCCGTTTTGGCGATCTCATTGGATGGAGCGTTCTCGGAATTGCTCATCGTCAGTCCTCAAAAGCATCTGTTTGAATGCGCCGGCCCAGCATGAAAGCGTCGGCGACATGAACCAGCGGCGAAAAATCGGCATCGCTGCGGCGGTCCGCAACCAGCGCCACGAAATCGCGGTAGAGAGTGCGGTATTCCCGATCCTCTTCGACGATCCTTTGCACGCCGTCGACGACAAGCCGGCTGCCGCCATGGGTGAGCACGACCGGGCCTTCGTCCGTTTCGACGCGGATGTCCCATGTCTGCGGACCGGTCTGGCGCCAGTCAAATTCGGCGGAAACCGGTACGCCGCCATCCGTCTCGAAGGCGAGGCTGGCAGCGATCGGTGCGGCCCGGTTGGCTGGAAAGGTCAGTTCGGAACGCGTGAGATGAAACTTTTCCGGCAGGATCCGGGTGACGATCGACAGCGCGTTGATACCCGGATCGAAGACGCCGAGACCGCCTGGCTCCCAAATCCACGCCTGCCCCGGATGCCAGTGGCGCACGTCTTCCTTCCACTCGACCGCAACGCTGCGGATTTTCCGTTTCGCGAGCAGCGCCCGCGCCGGCTCGACGGCGGCCGCAGCCCGCGAATGCCAGGTCGCAAAAAGCGTGAGGCCCTTCTCCTTGGCGAGCGCCTCAAGCGCGTAGACTTCCGACAATGTCGCGCCCGGCGGCTTTTCGAGCATCACATGCTTGCCGGCATCGAGCGCTGCCTTGGCCTGTTCGAACCGGCCCTGCGGAGGCGTACAGAGCGAAACGGCGTCGATCTCCACATCGGATGCCAGCAGGTCGCCGATCTCATGGAAACAGCGGACGCCGTCGAGCTTCGCATGGCGGCTTGCGACCGCCACGAGATCGATACCCTCGGTCGCCTCGATCGCGCCGAGATGCTGATCCCTGGCGATCTTTCCAAGCCCGACGATGGCGAGACGGATAGGAGCCATGACCGCCTCAGAGCTTCTTGATCGTCACGGGCTTGTCCGCCGCGACGGTCAGCCGGTTGACGAGAGGCAGCTTGAAGGGCGCCGCGGAAATCTCGAAGACATCGCCCGCTTCCGTCTTGACGCCTTCGGAGAAGGAAAGCGTCGCCGTGCCGAAGAAATGCACGTGCAAATCCCCGGGCTGGCGGAATAGCTCGTACTTGAAATTGTGATGCTCCAGGTTGGCGATGGTGTGCGACATGTTCGCCTCGCCGGACAGGAAGGGTTTTTCGAAGATCACCCTGTCGCCGCGACGCACCCGGGAGGTGCCCTCAACATGGTCCGGCAGGTCGCCGACCAGGAGCTCGGGACCCAGCGATGCCTGGCGGAGCTTCGAGTGGGCGAGCCAGAGATAATTGCCCTTCTCCGTCACATGGTCGGAGAATTCATTGGCAAGACAGAAGCCGAGCCGGAAAGGCGTGCCGTCAGGACCGATGAGATAGATCGCCGCCAGTTCCGGCTCCTCGCCGCCATCGAGCGCAAAGGCCGGCGACACGAGGTCTTCGCCGGTCGCGCGAAGCTGCGAGCCATTGCCTTTATAGAACCATTCCGGCTGGACGCCGGCCTCGCCCGGTTTCGGCTTGCCGCCTTCGACGCCCATCAGGAACATGCGCATGGAATCGGTCGGCTTCTCGGCGGCCTGAGCTGCCTTATGCATCTTGTCGCGACCGTCGGCCGAACCGAGATGGGTAAGCCCCGTGCCGGCAACGATAAAATGCGCCACGTCCGGATGGGTGATCGGCAAAAGGAGACGTCCCTCGTCCGCAGCCTTTTCGAGATCGACCGGATCGCCGAGGCCTGCCGCTTCGATCCGCTGAGCCAGGGTCTGACCGGCCGCGATCGCTTGTTTGGCAAGGTCATAGGTGGAAGAAACGCCATTCACCGCGCGTGCCGGGTTTTCCCCATCCCACGCAACGACCTGCAACCGGCCGGCATCGTCCCTAACCTGAAGAATTCGCAACATCGACATCGTCATCCAAATGCTTCCGTATCCATATGGCGCACTGCGCAGCCACACAGCTCCTCCCGTCGGAACCATTCAAGTTCGACGCGGCATTAATACGACTATTGGATTGCGATCATGCTTGTCAAGAACGAGAAAACAGCCTCTCCAAGGGGATCGACACCGTTTGCGACATCGCCCAACACATTGCATTAATTACATTATTTGCGTGAAAGACTCGATGGCCACGTGTATTTTTGGGCTTCGCCGAAATTATCGCTTGAAAAAGTATTATTATATGCCAATCCTGCCGGTGTCAGTTCGTTTTCTCATCTCTGGGAGGATTTAAGATGAAAAGAACACTCGCGGCGGCAACGGTTGCTTTTGCCGTATCCCTGGCTTCAGGCGTTTCCGCTCAATCGCTTACGGTCGGTTTTTCGCAAATCGGTTCCGAATCCGGCTGGCGCGCCGCCGAAACGACCGTCACCAAGCAGGAGGCGGAAAAGCGCGGCGTGAACCTGAAATTCGCCGATGCGCAGCAGAAGCAGGAAAACCAGATCAAGGCGATCCGCGGCTTCATCGCGCAGGGCGTCGATGCGATCCTCGTGGCGCCGGTTGTCGCCACCGGCTGGGATGCGGTTCTGAAGGAAGCCAAGGAAGAGAATATTCCGGTCATCCTGCTCGATCGCGAGATCGAATCGCCGAAGGACCTCTATCTGACGGCCGTCACCTCCGATCAGGTCTTCGAAGGCAAGGTCGCGGGCGACTGGCTGGTCAAGGAGATCGGCTCGAAGGACTGCAAGGTGATGGAGCTTCAGGGCACGACCGGTTCCTCGCCCGCCATCAACCGCAAGAAGGGCTTCGAGCAGGCGATCGCCTCGCATCCCAACATCAAGATCGCCCGCTCGCAGACCGGCGACTTCACCCGCACCAAGGGCAAGGAAGTCATGGAAAGCTTCATCAAGGCGGAGGGCGGCGGCAAGGACATCTGTGCGGTCTACGCCCATAACGACGACATGGCCGTCGGAGCCATCCAGGCGATCAAGGAAGCCGGCCTGAAGCCCGGCACCGACATCAAGATCGTCTCGATCGACGCCGTGCCGGACATCTTCCAGGCAATGGCCAAGGGCGAAGCCAATGCAACGGTGGAACTGACCCCCAACATGGCCGGCCCCGCCTTCGATGTGCTTGAAGCTTACCTCAAGGACAAGAAGGAACCGCCGAAGTGGATCCAGACCGAATCCAAGCTCTACACGGCTGCCGATGACCCGATGAAGGTCTACGAAGCCAAGAAGGGCCTCGGCTACTGACCTCCCGCCGCCCGGCCGCTCCTCAACTCGGCCGGGCAAACTCAGCAACCGGAGCGGAGCCCCCTTGCCGCTCCGGTTCTTCGACAGATGCGGGATTGAACATGACGGATTCCACCTCACTCCTGGAAGCCCGGGGCATCGGCAAGGCCTTCCTCGGCATCACCGCGCTGGACAATGTCGATTTCACGCTGGAACGCGGCGAAATCCATGCGCTGCTCGGTGAAAACGGCGCAGGCAAGTCGACGCTGATCAAGATCCTGACCGGCGTCTACACCCGCGATCACGGAACGATGCGCCTCGACGGCGTCGAGGTCACCCCGGCCAGCGTGGCGGAAGCCCAGGCACTCGGGATCGGCACGGTCTACCAGGAGGTCAACCTGCTGGAAAACCTGACGGTGGCGGAAAACCTCTTCCTCGGCCGCCAGCCGCGCAAGTTGGGCCTGATCGACCGCCGCGAGATGCGGCGGCGTTCGAAGGCCCTGCTTGCCCGCTACGGCCTCGACATCGATGTCGACGCCCTGCTCTCATCATACTCCGTCGCCATCCGCCAGATCGTCGCGATCGCCCGCGCGGTCGACCTCTCCGGCAAGGTGCTGGTACTCGACGAACCGACCGCCAGCCTCGATACGCACGAAGTGGAGATGCTGTTCTCCGTATTGCGGCGGCTGCGTGAGGACGGTCTCGGCATCATCATCATCACCCACTTCCTCAATCAGGTCTATGCCGTCGCCGATCGCGTCACGGTCCTGCGCAACGGCAGGCTCGTCGGCACGCGAAGGCTCTCTGAACTGCCCCGTCTGGAACTGATCTCGATGATGCTCGGCCGCGAGTTGCAGCACATCACCCGGGAACATCAGGCCCAGGAGGAGACGGTGGCCGACACCGCCGAGGCGCCGATCCGTTTCGCGGGCTACGGCAAACGCGGCAGCGTCGCTCCTTTCGATCTCGACATCCGCCCCGGAGAGGTGGTCGGCATTGCCGGCCTGCTCGGCTCTGGCCGCACGGAAACCGCCTTCCTCCTCTTCGGCATCGACCGGGCCGACAGCGGAACCGCCAGCGTCGACAATCAGGACATTGCCCTTTCTTCGCCGGAGGCGGCGATCGCCAAGGGTTTCGGCTTCTGTCCGGAAGAGCGCAAGACGGACGGCATCATCGGCGACTTCTCGGTCGCCGACAACATCGCGCTCGCGCTGCAGGCACGCCAGGGCTGGGCGAAACCGATCTCCTCGCGCGAAAAGCGGACGCTGGCCGAAAACTTCATCAAGTCGCTCGACATCCGTCCAGCTGATACCGAGCGGCCGATCAAGTTCCTCTCCGGCGGCAATCAGCAGAAGGCGATCCTCGCCCGCTGGCTGGCGACCGAACCTCGGCTTCTGATCCTTGACGAACCCACTCGCGGCATCGACATCGGCGCGCATGCGGAAATCCTGAAGATGATCGAGCGTCTCTGCACCGAGGGCATGTCGCTGGTCGTCATCTCCTCCGAGTTGGAGGAACTCACGGCCGTCGCCCATCGGGTGATCGTGCTTTCCGACCGCCGCCACGTCGCGGAACTGTCAGGCGATCAGGTGACGGCCGACAATATCATGCAGGCGATCGCCGCATCCGCCCGCACGGAGGCCGCGTGATGAACCGCATTACCCGCCGCCTCAAGCGCCTCGCGCCCCAGCTCATCGCGCTCGCCATCATCCTGGCGCTGATCACCGCCATCGCGCCGGGCTTCCTGACGGTCTCCGTCCAGAATGGCCGTCTTTACGGCAGCCTGATCGATATTCTGGTGCGTGCCGCACCTGTCGCCTTGCTGACCATCGGCATGACGCTGGTGATCGCCACGCGCGGCATCGACCTCTCGATCGGCGCTGTGATCGCCATTTGCGGCGCAGTTGCCGCAACGCTGATCAGCAAGGATTACCCGTTATCGGCCGTCATCCTGATCTCGCTTGGCGTCGGTCTCCTATGCGGGCTCTGGAACGGCGTGCTGGTGGCGATTCTCGACATTCAGCCGATCATCGCCACACTGATCCTGATGGTGGCCGGCCGCGGCATCGCGCAGCTCATCACCGAAGGGGTCATCCTCACCTTCAACGACGATACGTTCGCGGCCCTTGGCTCCGGCTCGTTCGCGGGCATTCCGGTCCCGATCTATCTCTGGGCCGGCGCCGGCCTGGCCGTCGGGTTGCTGGTGCGCCGCTCGGCGCTCGGCTTCCTCATCGAGGCGACCGGGATAAACCGCCGCGCCGCGACGCTCGCCGGCGTTCGCGCCCGTTTCCTTCTCTTCTTCGTCTACGCGGTCTCCGGCATCTGCGCCGCCATCGCCGGCCTGATCGTCACCGCCGACATCCGCGGCGCCGACGCCAACAATGCGGGCCTCTGGCTGGAGCTCGACGCCATCCTCGCGGTGGTGATCGGCGGCACGTCGCTGAACGGCGGACGCTTTTCGATCGCAGCCTCGCTGATCGGCGCGCTGATCATCCAGTCGATCAATACCGGCATCCTGGTTTCCGGTTTCCCGCCGGAATTCAATCTCATCATCAAGGCGGGCATCATCATCATTGTGTTGACGCTCCAGTCGCCGGCGATTTTCTCGCTGTTCCATTTCCTCAAACCGGCCAGCCGACGGCCGGAAACCGTGACCAAAAAGGCGGAAGGAACGGCGCGATGATCCACAGCCGCAACCTGCCATTCGTAACGACGCTCGCTATCCTGATCATCGCCTATGCGCTCTGCGTGCTGCAGTTCCCGAACATGCTGTCGACCCGGGTGATCGGCAATCTGCTCACCGACAACGCCTTTCTCGGCATAGCCGCAGTCGGCATGACCTTCGTGATCCTCTCGGGCGGCATCGACCTGTCGATCGGGTCCGTGATTGCCTTCACCAGCGTTTTCGTGGCGGTCATGGTCGGCACGCTCGGCGTCCACCCTCTCATCGCGTTTGCCGCCGTTCTCGTCATTTCGACGCTCTTCGGCTGCATGATGGGAGCGATGATCCGCTATCTCGGCATCCCGCCTTTCGTGGTGACGCTTGCCGGCATGTTCCTCGCCCGCGGCGCCGCTTACCTGATCTCCACCGAATCCGTGCCGATCTCCCACCCGATGATCGATGCGATCCAGGGCTTCTATTTCCGCTTTCCCGGCGGCGGCCGGCTGACGGCGCTCGCCATGCTGATGCTGCTGGTCTTCATCGTCGGCGCCTTCGTCGCCGGCCGCACCCGCTTCGGGGCCAATGTCTATGCGATCGGCGGCAACCAGCAATCCGCCGAATTGATGGGCGTCCCGGTCGGCTCCACGACCGTCGGCATCTATGCGCTGTCCGGCTTCCTGTCCGGCCTCGCCGGCATCGCCTATACGCTCTACACCTCGTCCGGTTATTCGCTTGCGACCGTCGGCGTCGAGCTCGATGCGATCGCCGCCGTCGTCATCGGCGGCACCTTGCTCACCGGCGGAGTCGGCCTCGTCGCCGGTACGTTCGTTGGCATCCTGATCCAGGGGCTGATCCAGACCTACATCGTCTTCGACGGCACGTTGTCGTCCTGGTGGACAAAAATCGTCATCGGCATCCTGCTCTTCGTCTTCATCGTATTGCAGCGCGGCATCATCTGGTATTCAAACAGGAAATTGGCCGAGGGCCGGCTGAAGGAGGTTTGATTGGGTCTTCTGGAGACGACGATCAGTGGACGAAAGCGCCGCAGCAACCACGCGCATGTGGTCGCCGAGCTCGGCCGCGGGATCGTGTCCGGCAAGATACCCGAAGGCTCGCTGCTGCCTGGCGATGCGGAGCTTTCGGCCCGTTTCGGCGTCTCCCGAACGGTCTTGCGCGAGTCGATGAAGACGCTTGCCGCCAAACGGCTGGTCGAGCCCAAAGCGAAAGTCGGCACCCGCGTGCTGGACAAGGCGAGCTGGAACTTCTTCGATTCCGATGTGCTCGGCTGGCGATTCGAATCCGGCCTCGACTTCGAGTTCATCGAACATCTCGCCGAGATGCGCATGGCATTGGAGCCGGCGGCGGCGGCGGCGGCGGCAATACGGGCCACCAGCGACGACATCGTCGCGCTTTATGCGATCGCCGCAAGGTTCGACGATCTCTCGCACACGCCGGAAACCATCGCCAAGGTGGACCTGGAATTCCACCTCGCCATCGCGCGCATGTCAGGCAATCCCTTCATGCGCTCGGCAAGCGCGCTGATCGAGGCGGCGCTGGCAATCTCCTTCCAGCTCTCCTCGCCGGCGGCTTCGCCCGAAAAGATCGAGGAAGTCGCCTCCAACCACCTCAGGATCACGCATGCGATCGCCTCGCGCGATCCGCAGAAGGCAATCGCGGCGATGCGTCACGTCATCGACGTCGGCAAGAGCCGCATCCGCAACTCGCTGGATGTGAAGCTGCCGGTCTGAGCTATCTTGCTTCCAGCGAGATCATGAGGTTGGCGAGAAGCGCCGTGCGCGGTGCGATGCTGCTCAAGAAGACATGCTCGTTGAAGGTATGCGGTCCGGCGCCGTCCGCTCCCAGTCCATCGAGCGTCGGCACGCCGAGCGCCGCCGTGAAATTGCCGTCCGATCCGCCGCCGGTCGCCATGCCTTCGAGCGCGATGCCGAGACCCGCCGCTATCTCCGCTGCCGCATCGAACAAACGTTTGCCCTCTTCCGATTGCGCGAAAGGCGGGCGGTTCATCTGGCCGACGATCTCGAAGGTGATGTCCGGATCGACCGGCCTCATCGCTTCGATCCTGCCGGTGATCTCGGTGGCGATCTTGTCGTCCGGCACGCGCACATCGACCTGCAGCCGGCATTCCGCAGGCACCGTATTGCGGCCGGTGCCGCCCTGGATAGTGCCGACCGTGACGGTGACGCCGCGCTCGGTATCGTTGAGCGCCTCCAGCTCCAGCACCAGGCGGGCGGCGGCGCGGATGGCGCTGCGTCCGTCCTGCGGCCTTGCGCCCGCATGCGCCGCACGTCCCCGAACCGTGACGTCGTACATGGCGACACCCTTGCGGGCGGTGACGACCTTGCCGCCATCGCGGGCGGGTTCGACCACCAGCGTGTAGCCTGCATTCTTCGCCGCCGCTTCCATGAAGGCGCGCGAGGAAAGGCTGCCCATCTCCTCGTCCGGCACGAAGATCAGGTCGATCGGCATCCTGGTGCCCCGCCTGACGGCAAGTTTCATCGCTTCGAGCGCCATCAGCGCGCCGGACTTCATGTCGTATATGCCGGGACCATAGAGCTTGTCGCCTTCCTGCCGCAGCTGAAGCCGATCGTTGATGACGCCGACCGCATGCACCGTATCGAGATGCGCGAGGATCAGCGCGGTCTTCTCATTGCTGCCGGCCGGGCGCGGCGAACGCAGCGCCAGGATATCGCCGAAACCGAGCGTGCCCGGCAAACGTTCCGTCTCAAGACCCGCCTCCCTGCCCAGAACCTCGACACGGTCGGCAAGCCGGTTGACGGCGGCGGCATCCAGCGTCGGGGTCTCGATCTCGACCCAGCGCTTCAGCTCCTCGATGAGAGCCTTGGCGTCGATATCGTTGGCGGAAACGGCAAGCGTCATGGGAAATAACCTTGGACATGTTCGGGCGGGCGAAGAGGATGCCGCAGGGGGGGCGGCCCGGCCACTATAGTGAGCCGGGCAAGGATCGCCATACCTGCTGCGTGGGAATCAGGGGAAATTTCCCTGGCTCTGAGGAGGCGGCACCCGTCGCCCCGAATCAGAGAGATTTCAGGAAGAAATCGATGCCGGCCTGGGCGCATTCGGCGTCCTGCGCCGGCGTGCCGGAGCTGAGGCCGATGCCGCCCACGACCTCGCCGTCGACGATCACCGGCAAACCGCCTGCAACGACGAGAAGGCGGCCGCCGATCGCGGAATTGATGCCGTAGGCCGGGCTGCCCGGCTGGCTGGCGACGCCATAGCTTTCCGTCGTGCGTTTCGCGCCGGCGGCCGTATAGGCCTTGTCCTGGGCGATGATCGAGCTGGTGATCTTGCCGCCGTCCATGCGTTCGAAGGCGATGAGCTGGCCGGATTCGTCGGTCACCGCAATGCACATCGGCACGCCGATCTCCTCCGCCTTGGCGCGGGCGCCCGCTATCAGCACGCGCGCATCCTCAAGGCTCAAACGCTTGATCGTCAGCATGGATTCTCCTTCCGATTCACAACATCCACTGGTATCGATTCGCATCAGCCTATGCCAGAAAACCAGGCTGCCTGATACGCCGCATCGCGCAAAGGCGGGGAATTTTCGCCAGCACCGCCGCTCCGCGCCGTGTTTTCAGACGGGCTCGAAGTGACTGCTGCGGATGAGGCTATTGCCGGCCTCCGCCATCACCCGCCGCGTCGTTTCCAGGAAATCGAGCACGATCTTGGACTTCTCCTCCGCCTGCCAGGCGACCAGCAGCTCGACTTCCGCCGGGATATCCGGAAGCGGCCGGTAGACGAGATAGGGGCTAGGATTGTGCGCCAGCCATGAGGGCGCGACCGCGATGCCGACGCCTGCCGCGACAAGCGTTCCTATCGCCAGCGTATGCGAGACTTCCTGCGCAATGACCGGGTAGACGCCGGCACGGCGCAGCGCATCCATGATCGCGTGGTAATAACTGGCTCCCACGGTCGGCGCATAGGTGATGATCGGTTCGCCGGCAAAATCCTTCACCGTCAGATCGCTTTTCCCGACTAGCCGGTGATCCCTCGGCAGAACCGCGACGAAGCCTTCCTTGAGAATATGCTCGGTCTTCAGGAAACCCGCCGGATTGGTCGGGCGGATGAACGCCACCTGTATCTTGCCGCTTTGCAGGAGCTCGAGCTGCTGGGCGGTGCCGAGCACCTGCACGTCGACGGTCATCGCCGGGTAGCGTTTCCGGAACTGCGAAATGACCGGCGGCAGGACGTGCGATAGCGCCACATGCACGCCGCTGACGTAAATCGTTCCGCTGTCCTCGCCGGAAATGGAACGGGTATGCGTGACCGCCCGGTCGATACCCCCTAGGATCTCCTGCGCGTGACGCAGGAAGATCTCGCCGGCGGGCGTGAGCTTCACGCGACGCGTGGTGCGACGGAAAAGTCTGGTGCCCAGCCTCTCCTCGAGCTGGCGGATCTGCTGGCTGAGCGGAGCCTGCGCCATGCCGAGCTTGTCTGCCGCGCGGCTGAAATGCAGCTCTTCCGCAACGCAGGCGAAATAATGGAGATGACGAAATTCAATGCCGTATTTCATATCTGCAACATATCAATGCTCCAGCGATTTTGTAATAGATTACAATTTATTCCCGTGATTAGCTTTCAAAAAAACGACATAAAAATTGGAACAGCTGGGCCTGCCGGCCCTGAAACGGGGCGTTCATGACGCGTTTCTGGTTGCTGAAGATCCTGCGGACCGCGCCTACGCTCTGGTTTGTGGTGACTTTCACATTCGTGGTTCTGAGAACGTCGGGCGATCCGGTGGTAGCACTTGTCGGCGCCGACGCCACGCCGGAGGAAATCGAGCAGTTCCGCGCGCTCTGGCGTCTCGATGACCCGCTCTGGGTCCAGTACGTCCGTTACGTCATGCAGATGGCGACGGGCCAGTTCGGCATCTCCTACCGCGACGGCCGCGAAGTGATCGACATCATCGCGGAACGCGTGCCGTGGACGCTCATGCTCGGCCTGTTCTCCTATATCGGCGCGATCCTGATCGGCGTGCCGGCCGGCATCGTCGCCGCCATCAAGCGCGGCTCGACTTTCGACAACCTGATCATGGCGACCGCCGTCTTCGGCTTCGCGCTGCCGAACTTCTTCCTCGGCATTCTCATGATACTGCTCTTTTCGCTGAGCCTGCAATGGCTGCCGAGTTCCGGTACGGGCACCGTCTGGCACCTCATCATGCCGGCGGTCACTTTGGCGACCTTCACGGCCGGCACGCTTGCCCGCTTTACCAGGTCGGCCATGCTGGAAGTGCTCGACAAGCTTTATATCCGGGCCGCGGCGGCCAAGGGCGTCGGCTATTGGAAACGCGTCATCCTGCATGCGCTTCCCAATGCCAGCATTCCCCTCGTCACCATCATCGGCCTCAATCTCGGCGAACTGATCGGCGGGGCGATCGTGGTCGAGACGGTGTTTGCCTGGCCGGGCATCGGTCGTCTTCTGGTGACCGCCGTTTCCTCGCGCGATCTCGCGGTCGTGCAGGGCCTGGTCCTCATCATGGCCGTCACCATGGTTCTGGCCAACCTCGTAGTCGACCTGCTCTACGGCCTGCTCGACCCGCGCATCCGCGTGCAGAACTGAGGGCAGGCGGATGAAGCGCGTCTCCCCCATTCTCGTTTTTGCTGTCATCGTTCTTGCGGTCGCGGTCCTCGTCGCGATCGTCGGAAATGTCTTCACGCCCTACGGCATGTCGCAGCAGAACCTGCTCGCGCGCCTGAAGCCACCGGCTTTCATGACCGGCGGCAATCCGAACTTTCCGCTTGGCACCGACCGCATCGGCCGCGACATGGTCGCCAGACTGATCGCCGGCCTGCAGATGTCGCTCTCGGTCGCGATCGCCGGCACGATCATCGGCGCGGTCTTCGGCTCATTGGTCGGCTTCATCGCCGCGCATTTCCGCGGCTGGGTCAGCGAGGCGCTGATGATGCTCGTCGACTTCCAGGCCTCCCTCCCCTTCATCCTCATCACGCTGACGCTGCTTGCCTTCTTCGGCAACAGCATGACGCTCTTTGTCATCCTGATGGGACTGTTCGGCTGGGAAAAATACGCGCGCCTCGCCCGGGGCGTAGTCCTTTCGGCGATCAACCAGCCTTATGCCAAGGCGATCGTCGCGCTCGGCGCCGGAAACGGCCGCCTCTACTTGAAGCATGTGCTGCCGAACGTGGCGAGCGCCCTGATCGTCCAGGTCACGCTCACGTTCCCGCAGATCATTCTTCTGGAAACCTCGCTCAGTTTCCTGGGCCTCGGCATTCAGGCCCCGCAAACCAGCCTCGGCCAGATCCTCGGAGATGGCCGCGACTACCTTTCGACCGCCTGGTGGATTTCGGTCTGGCCGGGCCTGGTCATTTTTCTCGTCACTCTTTCGATGAGCATCGTCGGCGACTGGTTGCGTGACCGGCTCGACCCGATGCTGCGTGCCAGAACCGCCTGAGGGGGCTGGGCTCTGGAAACGGCTTGAACACAACAGGAGCAAGGGAAGGTAGAGCCATGTTTACAAGACGTGAAGTTGGAAGTCTCATACTGGGAGCCGGGGCCGTTTCCCTGGCGGGCAGGCTGCCGAAGGCCTATGCACAACAGGACCGGCCGTCGCTGACGATCGCGGTCGACAATCTCTGGGCCAACATGGCGACGATCAACGGCATCTCGACCACATCGCGCCGCATCTTTCCCAATTTCTACGACAATCTCGTGGACCGCGACTATATCAACGACGAGAACGGCCTGATCTTCGCGCCGAAGCTCGCGACCAAATGGGAACAGAACGGCAACGTCTGGAGCTTCACGCTGCGTGAAGGCGTGAAATTCCACGACGGCACGGAAATGACGGCGGAAGACGCCGTCTTCACGCTGTCGCCGGAGCGCCTGTGGGGTCCGAAGCCGTTCGAGCCACGCGGCAAGACGTTTACCGCCGGCTTCAAGCGCGTCGAGGCGACCGGCAAATACACGTTCGAGATCGAGACCGAGCGGCCGGATCCGAACATTCCGAGCAAGCTCACCGGCTATATCGGCTTCGTCGTGCCGAAGAAATATTACCTGGAAGTGGGCGTCGACGGTTTCGGCCAGAAGCCGATCGGCACCGGGCCCTACAAGGTGACGACCTTCCGCTCCGGCGAGATCATGGTGCTCGAAGCCTTCGACGACTATTGGGACGGTCCGCCGCCGGTCAAGCAGATTTCCTGGAAGATCGTGCCGGAATTCGCCGCCCGCATGGCGGGCCTCGTTTCGAAGGAATTCGACTTCATCGTCAACATCCCGACCGACCAGGAAGCGACGCTCGAAGGTTACGAGGGCGTCACGCTGAAACGGGTGCTGGCCGACAACTACCCCGCCTTCGCCTTCAACACCCGTCCCGATCCGGAAGACAATCCGCTCGTCGACGCCAATCTGCGTTACGCCATGGTTCAGGCGATCGACATGAACTCGATCGTTCAGGCTCTCTTCAACGGCACGACCGAACATCCGGCCGTCCCCTTCAACTTCAAGGAATACGGCAAGTTCTACGATCCGAACCTGCCGGTGAAGCTGCCCTACGACGTGGAGGCCGCCAAGGCGCTTGTCGCCAAGACTAAGTACAAGGGCGAAAGGTTGCGCTGGCACATTACCCGCCAGTTCTATCCCAACTATGAAGCGGCCGCCGAGATCATGGTCGAACAATGGCGCGAGATCGGCGTCAACGTCGATGCGGTCGTCCTCGACAATTTCGAGCTCGTCTATCGCCGGCCGTTCCATCTGATGAACATGTCGATGAGTTCGGACTTCATCCCCGGCGATCCCTACCAGCCGCTCTGGCTGGACTGGGGCCCGACGGCATCCCGCTCGACCGCCAACTGGAAGACATGGGATCCCACGCCGGAATTCATCGAACTCGGCAAGAAATTCGATGCCGCCACCGAATTCGAGGAGCGCAAAAAGGCCTATCTGGCGCTTTCGGACGAATGGCAACGCGTAACGCCCGGTTATTATCTCTGGAAGAGCGTCTACAACTGCGCCCACCGCGCCGGCATTGAATTCAAGTTCAAGCCGAACGGCGAAATGCGCATCTACGGCGACTACTTCAAGTTCGTATGATGACCGCTACACGCAAGCATGCGCTGAAGGACATGACGTTCGCGGAATTCCGCGAACGTCTTTCCGAAAAGCCCGTCATCCTGCTGCCGTTCGGCAGCCAGGAAGAACAGGGACCGCACGCCCCGATGGGCGATTTCATGCTGACCGAGGCGGTTGCGGCAAAGGTGGCGGAAGCCGCCGATGCGATCGTCGCGCCGACCATACCGTTCGGCTGGGCGGATTTCTTCAGGACCATCCCCGGGGGCATCCAGTTTCGGCCTTCGACCTTTTCCGCGGTCGTGGAGGATACCGTCACGGCGTTCCTCGACCACGGCATCGAACACATCCTCGTCCTGAACGGCCATACGAGCAATGCGTCGCTCTTCGACCAGACGCTGAGGCGCATCCGCGCCGAACGCGGCGTCTCCGTTCCTTTCATCAATCTCTGGCAGTCGATCCCCGATGCGCTCTGGAAGGAATTGCACGGCCCTTCGGTCGCAGCGGCCCGCGGCCATGGCGGCGATCCGCTGACCTCCATCTATCTGCATCTCTTCCCCGAACTGATGCGCATGGATCTTGCCAGGCCTTCGGTTCGCGCCAAAACCTTCGGGCTGCCGACCGGCGGCGTCAACAATGTCCAGTTCGAGGGCATGCCCGTGCATGTGCCGCTCGACTGCCATGAGGTGAATGCCGACGGCATGCTGGGCGGCGATCCGTCACTCGCCAGTGCCGAGAAGGGCGCGAAAATGGTCGAGCATCTTGTGGGCTTCTGCGCCCGTTTCGTCGAGCATATGCGCCGTTGCGACATGCGTTCGGTGACAGCCTTCACGCCGGAAGAAACAAGGGCGATCTCATGAGCAGCGAGCGGCTTTCGATCGAGCATCTGAACGTGCCCCTGCCGCTGGGCGCAGACCGGCGTTTCGCGGTCGAGGACCTGTCGCTGACGGTGAGCAAAGGTGAAATCCTCTGCATCGTCGGCGAATCCGGTTCCGGAAAATCGCTGACGGCGCTGGCAACGATGGGTCTCCTGCCACGCAACCTCGGCAATCCCGTCGGCAGGGTGATGTTCGAAGGCCAGGATCTGCTGACGATCGACGACGCCACCCGCCGCAGCATCACCGGCAGGCGCATCGCGATGATCTTTCAGGAGCCGATGGCAGCCCTCAACCCGATCTTCCGGGTCGGCGAACAGGTGTCGGAGACGTTCCGTATCCACACATCGCTCTCGCAGGCGGAGATCCGCCGGAAGGTGATCGACCTTTTCCGGGAGGTACAGCTCCCGAACCCCGAACAGATCTACCACTCCTATCCGCACCAGCTTTCCGGCGGCCAGTGCCAGCGCGTGATGATCGCCACCGCTCTCGCGCTCGATCCGTCCGTTCTCATTGCCGACGAACCGACGACCGCGCTCGATGTCACCACCCAGGCACAAATCCTCAAGCTGATGCTCGAACTGCGCGCCAAACACGACACGGGCATCATCTTCATCACCCACGATTTCGGTGTGGTGGCCGAGATCGCCGACCGCGTCGCCGTCATGCAGATGGGCAGGCTGGTCGAGATCGGCACGCGCGACGAAATCCTCAACCACCCCAGGGAAGATTACACCCGCCGGCTGCTTGCCGCCGTGCCGACGCTGACGCCCCGCAAGGAACGCAAGGGCCTCGGCAATCCGGTTCTTGTCGCAAGGAACATCGTGAAAACCTTTACCCGTTCGGGACTGTTCGGCAGCGGTCGCACGGTGAAGGCGGTGGACGATGTCGACATCACCATCCGCCGCGGCGAAACGCTCGGGCTCGTCGGCGAATCCGGCTCCGGCAAATCGACGCTGGCGCAGTGCGTCATCCGTCTGGTGCAGCCGGAAAGCGGCGATATCCTCATCTCAGGCGGCGATTTCGCCGGCCTTTCCGGCAAGGCGCTGCGCGAAGCGCGCCGCAAGGTGCAGATCGTCTTCCAGGATCCCTATACCGCCCTCGACCCGCGCCAGAAGGTCGGCGACTCCATCGCGGAAGGACCGATCATCCACGGGCTCGACCGCAAGGCGGCCATGGCGCGCGCACTCGATCTGCTGGAAGCCTGCGGTCTCGACCGCGCTTCCGCGAACCGTTTCCCGCATGAATTCTCCGGCGGTCAGCGGCAGCGCATCTGCATCGCCCGGGCGCTTGCCGTCGAGCCGGAGCTCCTGATTGCCGACGAGAGCGTTTCCGCGCTCGATGTCTCGGTCCAGGCACAGGTCCTGAAACTCTTGGCCGACATGCAGGCGCGGCTCGGCTTCGGCATCCTCTTCATCACCCATGACCTGCGCGTCGCGAGCCAGATCTGCGACAACATCGCGGTGATGAAGAACGGCAGGATCGTCGAACGGGGCGATCCTGCATCGCTCTTCGGCGCGCCTAAGGAAGCCTACACGAAAGAACTGCTCGCCGCCGTGCCCGGCAAGAGCTGGCAGCACCACGCGAGCGAAAACGAGGCCGGAGAGCCAAAGCTCCGGAAGGAAGCACCATGAAGAAATACCAGATCGGCTCCGTGCCGAAACAGGTCGATGCCGAACTCGTCCGCAAGTTCGAGAGCGTCGAGGTGGCGACGATCGGCCATTTCCGTCATCGCGGTTTCGTGCGCCATTCGATCACGCCGGTGGTCGAGCCGAAAAAGACCCTGGTCGGCACGGCGGTGACGGTGGCGATCCCCGGCACCGATTCCACGCTGCTGCATCACGCGATCGGCTTTCTGCGTCCCGGCGACTTCCTGTTCGTCGACCGGCTCGGCGACGACCGGCACGCCTGCATCGGCGGCGGTGTCGCCTTCGCGATCAGGACGGCGGGTGCGATCGGCGTCGCGATCGATGGTCCCTGCACGGACGTGGAGGAGATCGTCGAGCTCGGCATGCCGCTCTGGTGCCGCGGCGTCTCGGGCATCACGACAAGGCTTAACGACCTCGGCGGCGCGCTGAACCTGCCGGTCTCCTGCGGCAACGTTCCGGTATTGCCAGGCGATGTCGTCGTCGCCGATGCGAGCGGCATCGTGGTGATCCCGGTCGACGAGGCCGAAGAAGTGGTCGAAGAGGCGATGATGCGGCAGGCCCGCGCCGGCCGCAACAAGGACAAGGTCGCGGCCGGGGAAAAGCTCGGCGACCTCTCGGGTGCAAGCCGCCTCATTGCCGCCGCGCTGGAGCAGAAGTGATGGAAAATCCGCAATACAACCACCTGCGCGTCGAGCGCGGCATCTATCGCAAGGTAGCGGGGGTCAGCGAACGCGGCGTCGTCACCTCGCAGCATTACGCGGCGGCCGAGGCAGGCGCCGCGGTTCTTGCGGCGGGCGGCAATGCCGTCGATGCCGCGGTGACCGCCGCCTTCACGCTCCAGACCGTCGAACCGTGGATGACCAGCCTCGCCGCCTGCGGCTACATGCTGGTCGCCCAGCCGGACGGCAAGGTCGAGGTCGTGGAATTCACCGGCCGGGTTCCTTCCTATTTCGATGAGGAATTTTATAAACCCGATCCCACGATCAAGACCTTCATCGGCCATCCGGCCTCGATCGACAACCGCAATGTTCGCGGCTTCACCGCTGCCGTCGTGCCGGGCTGCGTGCGCGGCTTCGCCGAGGCCCTGAAACGCTACGGCACGATCGGCTTCGACCGGGCGCTGACGCCGGCCATCGAGCGTGCCCGCAAGGGCATGTATGTGGACTGGCACACGACGCTGGCGATCGCGATCGCCGAGGGCGATCTCGCCATGGATCCGGGGACACGGTCGATCTTCCTCCCGGACGGCCACGCGCCCGAGCCCGGCGCCACGCTGCCCTTGTCCCAACTCGCCGGAACCCTGGAGCAGCTCGCAGGAGAAGGTCCGGATGCCCTCTATGGCGGCGCGATCGGCGAAAGGCTCGTTGCCGACCTGAATGCCGGCGGCAGTTCGATCACGCTGGAGGACATGGCGAACTATGCGCCGCTCCTCTATCCGTCCCGGACCATGCCGTTGCAGGGCAAGACCGTGCATGTGGCGGGAGAAACCAGCGCCGGCCAGCGGCTCTTCGACGCGCTCGATCACTTCGACAGGAAGCGCGGCAAAGGCCCGGTCGATGCCGGCTTCTTTACCACCATGGCCGAAGCCCTCTGGGAAAGCTTCGGCGCCCACCGCAAGCGCCTCAACCCGGCCGAGACGAACGGCAAGACCAGCACGACCCAGGTCAACGCCGTGGATTCCGAAGGCCGCATGGTGGCGATCACCTTCACGCTGCTCAACCGTTTTGGCGCCCGCGCGCTCTCACCCTCGACAGGCATCCTCCTGAACAACGGCATGTCGTGGTTCGACCCGACCCCGGGCCGCGCAAACTCGCTGAAGCCTAACGCCTATGCGCCGAGCAACATGTGCCCCGTCGCGATCACCGACGAGAACGGTCCCTTCGCGGCCTATGGTGCCGCCGGCGGCAACCAGATCGTCCCCGCGCTCGCGCAGCTCACCGGCATGATCCTGCATGCCGGCCTCGATATCGAGGAGGCGATGAACCTGCCGCGCATGACGACGGGCCCGCATAGCGACGTCATCTTCAATGTCGACATGCCGGCCGACCAGATCGAGGCGCTCGAAAAGATCGCCAGGGTGAAGCCGGCTGCCGCGGTCGTCTATCCCCGTCCCTTCGCCGCGCCCGGCATGGTGGGCCGGCGCGGCGGAGCCTTCGTCGGCATGCCCGACATCACCTATCCGGCCGCCTACGCCGCTACAGCCTGAATGGGGCTTCCATGACCGACCTGACCTTCGCTCCCGTCGATATCGACGGCGTTCTCAAGATCATTCCGCCGACCGCACCGGCGGTTCCGCTGGTCTTCGACTCGCCCCATAGCGGGCTGGTGATCCCGGATTTCGAACGGATCGTTCCGGACGAGTTGGTACGTGTCGCAGCCGACACCTATGTGGACGACCTCTTCGGCTTCGCGCCGTCGATCGGCGCGCCGCTGTTGATCGCGCACTTTCCGCGCAGTTTCCTCGATTTGAACCGTTCGCTGAAGGACGTCGACCTGGAAATGGTGGAAGGCGAATGGCCGCATCCGGTACGCGACAGCGCGTCTGCCCGCCGCGGCATGGGGCTCACCTGGCGTTATGCCTGGGGCGACACGCCGATGTATGGACGCAGGTTCACCGCGAAGGAACTGGAAGACCGCATCGATACCTATTGGCGGCCCTATCACCGCGAGATCGTCCGGCTGCTGGATGAGACATATGCGGCCTTCGGCAAGGTCTACCACGTCAACTGCCATTCCATGCCGGCGGTCGGCCATGTGCTCTCGCCGGATCCGGCCGGAACGGTGCGCAAGGACGTCGTCGTCGGAGATTACGACGGACAGGCAAGCGAACCGGATTTCGTCAGGCTGGTTGTCGAGACGCTGGAAGCCTTCGGCTATTCGGTCTCGCTCAACATTCCCTTCCGTGGCGCCGAACTGGTTTCCGCCTATTCTGCGCCGGCAAGGAACCGCCACAGCATCCAGATCGAGCTCAACCGCAAGCTCTATATGGACGAGGTCAGCCGGGAGAAGACCACCGGCTACGACGAGCTGAAAGCCAATCTCGCCAAGCTCGGCCATGTCATGCGCGACTACGTGACCGGCAAGGCCTGAAACGGTTCTACGCCGTCATGCTCTGGAAATGCCGCATCATGCGGGCGGCATCCGGCTCACGGCCGGTGATGAGCTGGAAGGCGCCCACCGCCTGGAAGACCGCCATGCCGCCGCCATCCAGAACCTGGCAGCCGCGTCTTTTCGCCTGCTTCAGGAGCTCGGTTTCCAGAGGAAAATAGACGATCTCCGCCACCCAGTGATGGGGCTGGAGCAGTCCAGGCGGCAGCGGTATGCCGGGATATTTCACCATGCCTGTCGGCGTGGCGTGGATAAGCCCGGATGCGGCCTCCACGGCGGAGGTTATGTCGCCCGATGCCCGGATGGTTGCTTCCGGAAAGAGCGATGACATCGTCTCTGCCAACTGCTCGGCTCTCTCCTGCTCCCGATCGAAGACCGTCAGCGCCTTCAGGCCGAGAGAAAGGACGGCATAGGCGGTGGCGACACCCGCTCCGCCCGCGCCGATCTGGACCGCGGCGGTGAGATCTGCCCCCGGCAGGCCGCGCCGAAAGCTCTCGGCAAAGCCCCACCAGTCCGTGTTGTGCCCAAACCGCCTGCCATCCTTCAGCACCACCGTGTTGACGGCGCCGAGCGCTCGCGCCTCTTCGGAAAGTTCGTCGAGATAGGAGATGACGAGTTGCTTGCAGGGATGGGTGATGTTGAGACCGCTCAAACCCCTCTCTTCCGCATCCTTGAGCAGATCCGGCAGACTGTCGGTCGTCAGCCCCAGCTGGGCGAGATCGATCAGCTCGTATTCATAGCGGAAACCCTGTGCGTCGCCTTCCTTCATATGCATGGAAGGCGTCAGTGATGCCTGTATGCCGGAGCCGATCAGCCCGGCCTTCAAAGGTTTCAGCAATGTCTCGGCCATAGCGCTCTAGCCCCGTCTGCATGATGAAGCCGGCCCGCCGGCAAAGCGGGCCGGCGAGGTCTTACTGCTTGCGAACCGCGTCCAGCTCCTTGAAGAGCAGCGATACCGTGTCGGCGCCGATATTGGCGCTGAACTTGTCGATCAGCGGCTTCACCGCATCACGCAGCTTCTGCGTCTCTTCCGGGCTGAGTTCGGTCACCTGCATGCCGGTCGACTTGATCTCTTCGAGCGCCTTGGCATCCGCTTCCCGCGAAACCTTGCGCTGGAAGTCCCGGGCCTCGACGGCGGCCGATTGCAGGATCGCCTTCTCCTCGTCGTTGAGGCCGTCCCAGAACTTCTTGCTGATCAGGACGATCTGCGGATTGTACTGGTGGCGTGTGACCGTCAGGTATTTCTGCACTTCGTAGAACTTGGCGTTGATGATGTTCGCGAAGGGATTTTCCTGGCCGTCGACCGTGCCGGTTTCGAGCGCGGTATAGAGTTCGGTATAGGGCAGCGGCACCGCGTTTGCGCCGAGGCTGTTGAAGAGCTCGATCGGGATCGGCGACTGGAGCGTACGGATCTTCAGGCCCTTGATGTCCTCAAGCTTGGCAACCGGATGGCGGTTGTTGGTGAGATTGCGGAAACCGAGCTCCCAATAGGCAAGGCCCACGAGGCCGGTCGCCGGCAGCTTGTCGGTGAGACTCTTGCCGAAGGGACCGTCCATCACCTTGTCTGCCTCTTCACCGCTGTTGAAGAGGAACGGCAGATCGACCGCGCCGAAGTCCTTCACGTTGCTGGCAAGGATGCCGGCGTTGAGAACCAGCATCTCGACCACACCGCCCTGCAGCGCGGAGACGGTCTGAACGTCGCCGCCAAGCACGCCGCCCGGGAAAAGCCTCACGTCGATCTTGCCGCCGCTCTTCTCCTTGACGATCTCCGCGAATTTCTCCATGCCGGTGACTTGCGGGTGGCCCTTGTTGTTGGCGGCCGCGAATTTCAGCGTATGCGCACGGATCTCGGCGGATGCCGTGCCCGCGAAGAGAAGCGCCGGAATGGCAATCCCGAGCGCCAGTTTCATCACCTTGTTGAACATGCTTTCCTCCCTCTGATGGCCGCGATCCTCCACGGCCGGTTGATATTGCACTGCTAAGGACCTTCCGGCCTCAATGCCCGAACCAGGCAACCGGCACGGTCACCAGCTGCGGGAAGAGGACGAGAAGGAAAAGGACGATCAGTTCGGCGATCATGAAGGGCATGACGCCTTTCATGAGGTCTTCCATCGACAGCTTCGAGACGCCGCAGATGACGTTGAGCACGGTGCCGACGGGCGGCGTGATGAGGCCGATCGAATTGTTGATGATGAACAGCACGCCGAAATAGACCGGATCGATGCCCGCCTGCTTGATGATCGGCATCAAGACCGGCGTCATCACGAGAATGGTCGGCGTCATGTCCATGGCCGTGCCGACGACGACGACCAGCACCATGATCGCAATGAGCAGCAGCGTCTGGTTGTCCATCAGCGGCTCGATCAGCTTCACGAGGTCGCCCGGCACGTCGGCAACGGTGATCAGCCAGGCGGAGACCGCCGCACATGCGACCAGGAACATCACGACGGCGGTAATCTTGGCGGCCGCGACGAAGACCTCGAAGAGCCGCGAGGGCGGCAGTTCGCGATAGACCACCATCGAGACGAAGAGTGAGTAAACCGCCGCAACGACGCCTGCCTCGGTCGGCGTGAAGACGCCGAATTTCAGGCCGACGATGATGATGACCGGCAGCATCAGCGCCCAGATGCTGTCGAGGAAAGCCTTGAGGCGCACCTCGCCGCTCTGTCGCCTCGGCAGTTCGAACTGTTCCTTGCGCGCGACGATCAGCCAGGTGATGCAGAGCGCGAACGCGATCAGCAGGCCGGGAACGATGCCGGCAAGGAAAAGCTTGGTGATCGAGACGCCGCCGATGACGCCGTAGAGGATGAAGCCGATCGACGGCGGGATGATCGGGCCGATGATCGAAGCGGAGGCGAGCAGACCGCCCGTGCGGGCCGGATCATGGCCGGACTTGATCATCATCGGGAAAAGCAGCGCCCCGAGCGCCGCCGCATCCGCCACGGCAGAACCGGAAAGGCTCGAAAGGATGCAGGCCGCGAAGATCGCCACGAAGCCGAGGCCGCCGCGAATATGGCCGACCATGGCCATGGCGAGATTGACGATACGCTTCGACAATCCGCCGGTGTTCATGACCTCGCCGGCAAGCAGGAAGAAAGGGACCGCCATCAGCGGAAAGCTGTCGGCTCCGTTCAGGACGTTCTGCGCGACGATCTGAGCGTCGAAAATGTCCATGTACATCATCAGCGCGACGCCGCTGAGGATCAGGGCAAAGGCGATCGGCACGCCGAGCGCCATGGGGCCGAGAAGCGCGCCAAGGAAAACGGTAAGCGTCATGATCCGTCTCCTCAGACCTTGGTGCCGCCGGCGGCGGTCGCCGCCGCTTCGGGATGATCGTCGAGAGCGACCTCTTCCTCGCTGTCGCGCACGAGCTGCGCGGTCGCGATGTCGATGCGGCCGGCCGCCACCTGGAATGCATCCCAGAGGATGATGAGGAAGGTCGGCACACCGAAGGCGAGACCCGCGCCGTAGAACCAGCCCATGGAAATGCCCGTCGCCGGCATCGAGGCCGGCAGGTTGATGAGCGTCTGCGTCCAGCTTCCGCTGATCATTAGCCAGGTTGCGACAAGCATCAGGCCCTGCCCCAGCAGAACCGCGATCCTGGCTCCGGCCGGCGGCAGGCGCTTCAGCAACGAATCGACCCCGAGATGGCCATGCTCGCGCATGGCGACGACGGCCCCGAGGAATGTCAGCCAAATGAAGAAGACGCGCGACAGCTCTTCCGAAATCGTGATGCCCTGATTGAAAGCGTAGCGCAGCACGACGTTGCCGAAGACCAGCACGACCATGCCCGCCAGAAGCAGCGCGATGATGATCTTCAGTACGAAGAAGTAAAAATCGATGATCCGTGTCATTTTCCAGTCCTCCCAAGGCCCTGCCATCGAATGGTGACAGGCGTGACCGCTCAAGCAGCGACCCGATCACGCGCTTTGACAAGTGCCTTTGCCAGAACCACCTCCTCAGGGATCGACTGGCATGGCTCGTAAAATGTACGAACTAGTGAGTATGTCAAGCGCGATCTATTGAAAGCTGCGCCCCGCCCCGCTATGACTTTGGAAAAAATGCGGAAAAACGGGTGTGGATAATTGGGAAGCCGGGACGCGCTTCCGCAAGACAGGTGAACAAGGGTGGAGAAAGCGGCTTCGGAGATGGCAGCAAGACGCGAAAACGGCAGGAAGAATGATCCGCAGCGCACCCAGGAGGACATCCTGGAAGTCGCGACGGAGGAGTTTTCCACCCACGGCCTCGCCGGCGGTCGCGTCGACGCGATCGCGGAAAAGACCCGCACCTCGAAGCGGATGATCTACTATTATTTCGGCAGCAAGGAAGGGCTCTACCTGGCAGTCCTGGAACGTGCCTATCGCAAGATCCGCACGTTGGAAGCGGATCTCCAGCTTTCCAACCTGCCGCCGGAGCAGGCGCTGCGCGTGCTGATCTCGACGACGTTCGAGCACGATGAAACAAATCCGGATTTCGTCCGCCTCGTCAGCATCGAGAACATCCATCACGCCGCCCACATGCTGCGTTCGGAGGCGATCCGCGACTTGAACGTCTCGGTTATCGAGACGATCGCCGCTATCCTGGAACGCGGCGCCGCCGAAGGCGTGTTCACCCGCAAGGCGGATCCGATCGACATCCATATGCTGATCAGCGCCTTCTGCTTCTTCCGCGTCTCGAACCGCTACACCTTCAGCACCATCTTCCGCCGCGATCTCTCCGAAGCGGCGACGATGGAGCGGCACAAGGGAATGATCGCCGATGCGGTGGTCAGCTATCTTCAGGGCAAAGCCGGCTAACCGGGGGCGCAATACGACCGTAATCCGATGATCGCCGACGGCACCCCCACCGGCAGCTCAATGTTGTCGGTCGATCAGGATGCGCATGATCGCCACCCGCTCGGGCAGCGCGACGAGAAATTCGGGATCCCGGTCGAGGTGATGCACTTTGTCGGGATCGCCGCCGGTGAACGCCGCCATGGACTCGAAATCGGGCCAATAGGAGGTGGTCACGAACTCCGTCTCCTCACCCAGCTCCTCGCGGAAGAGCTGGACGGCAAGTGCGGTTTTCACGAGCGGCGGAATGCCCACCTCTCGCAAATATGCTTCATATTCGTCTGCGGTCTTTGCGGGCGTCCGACCCCGCCAGATTCTCGCGATCGTTGCCTTGTTGTTCATGGAATGCTCCTCCGTCTTGGTTTGCCGGAGCAAGTAGAACCGCGACACGAACAGGCAAGTATCGCCCCTCAGAAGACGCCTTCAGACATCTGAAAGCGCAAAGCCTGCCCGCCGTTATCCCCTGCCCCGGCCGGGGGCAAGGAAGGCGGCGATCGAGGTCTCGTCGTGACCGGCAGCCTCCAGGAACCGGCGCGCGAATTCGGCCGCCGAACCTTTCAGCGCGTCGTTGGGGCGGATCAGATGAAACGCCAGATGATGATCGATCGTCCTCTCCGAAACCGCAACAAGCCGACCGGATGCCAAAGCCGCATCGACAAGCGGCGGGCGGGCAAGCGCGATCCCGATACCTTGCGCGCAGGCATCGATCACCAGATTATAGTCCTCGAAGCGCCGGTCCTGACCCCGCGGCACGTACTCCACCCCTTCGGCCGCCAGCCAGCGACGCCAGCCCTCGATGTTGGAATCGTGCAGGATCGGCAGCTCGAGCAATGCCTTGGCGTCCGGGCATGACCCCAGCCGGTCGGCCAGCGCAGGCGATGCAATCGGGAAAAGCTTCTCCTGCCAGAGCGGCAGGCTGCGCACGCCGGCCCAAGGCCCCTTGCCGCAGCGGATCGCCAGATCGATCCCTTCGCTGAAATCCGCCAGGCGATGCTCCAGGATCATGTCGAGATGGATGTCGTTTGCCTCCAGCATCGGCAGGCGCGAAAACAGCCAAAGCGAGGCGACCGAGGGCGTCACCGAAAGCCTGACCACCGTCTTGCTGCGGCGAGGCCGCCAGCGTTCGTCGGAATCGCCGAGCAGTGCCAGCGCTTCCTCCGCCCGTGCAAAAAAGCGCGCGCCCTCCGGCGTCAGCGTCACGCCCCGCGCCTCGCGCGAGAAAAGCCGCACGCCCATCCAGCGCTCCAGGCGCGCTACCTGCCGCGAGACGGCGCCATGAGTGACGCCGCCCTCTTCCGCTGCGGCGGAGAACGAGCCAAGCCTGGCGGCGCGCGCAAAGGTTTCGAGCGTGTCGAGCGGCGGCAAGGTCTGCGAGCTGTGAACCATAAGCACATATGATCATCGATCTCGATGCTTTTCAAGCACGGATCAAGAGCGTAAGCCGGCGAGCACAAACATGGATGGAGCGGACATGAGCGCGGTTTCGATGAACGAAAGTGCCGGGAACGAAAGACAGGGATTTGATGCGATCGCTTTCCTGGCGATCCTGGTGACCATCGTCTTCTGGGCGTCATCCTTCGTGGTGATCCGCATCTGCCTCGGCCCGCTGACGCCGGTCGAACTCGCGGCAGCGCGTTACGTGGGAGCCGCGCTGATTGCCGCCGTCTATCTCGCCGCCGTCCGGCCGGCGCTTCCCGCAAGGCGCGATCTTCTGCGCCTCACAGTCGCCGGCGTGCTCTTCATCGCGGCCTATGCCGTTCTCTTGAACATGGGCGAACGCACCGTGGCGGCAGGCCCGGCAAGCTTCATCATCAACACCATGCCGGTCTTCACCGCCCTTATCGCCACCTTCGCGCTCGGCGAGAAATTCGGGCGCTGGGGCTGGGTCGGAACGGCGATCTCCTTCGCCGGCGTGACGCTGATCGCCGCTTCGAGCGACGAGGGCTTCGATCTCGATCCGAACGCGGTCCTCATCCTCGGCGCTGCCCTCTGCTCCGCCATTGCGAGCGTGCTGCAGAAGCCGATCCTCGGCCGCATGCCGGCGCTGGCCGTCACGGCCTGGCTGCTGCTGATCGGCGCCATTCCATTGCTGCCGGCCGTCCCGGCGACCGTTCAGGCGCTCGCCGCCGCGCCAGCCGAGGTGAATTGGGGCGTTGCCTATCTGGTGCTTTTCCCGACGGCCATCGGCTACGTCACCTGGGCAATCGCATTGAAACGGCTTTCCGCTGCCCGGGCGGCCAATTTCCTCTACGGCGTTCCGCCGACCGCAACGCTTATCGGCTTCGTCTGGCTGGGCGAAGTCCCGACGCTGATCGGCGCAATCGGAGGGGTCATGGCCATTCTCGGCGTCCTGGTCGTCAACCTGATGCGGAAAAGATAGAGCCGATTATTTCCCATTGACCAGATTGAGGATGAGCTGATGGACGTTGCCGCCGTCGCTCATCTCCATGCGGTCGAAATCGCTGCTCCGTTGCCGCTGCGCCCGTGAAATTTCGCCGAGCTTCGCCTGTAGCTCGGTCCTGACCTTCGCGCATTTCGGGTCATCGGGGACGCTGAGCCCGACGCTCACCCGCTCGATCTCCTTCACCATGTCGGTGATCATCACTCCATGCACCTCTTCGTGCCTGCGGACACCGGCGATGAAAACGTCCCACTTCTTCTTGAGATCCGGCGACAGGGCCGAAACCGGCTTCGGCAGCACATAGGTGATGACGAGCCGCGGCAGGGCAGAAACCAGCGTGCAGGCGCCGTTCGGCTGCGGCTCGTATTTCCGCGTCCAGGTGAGCTTGAAATTGGTGTGGGCGATGGTGCGCACCTCTCGGCCGATCTTCGGACCGCGTTCGCCGATCGAGGCATAGAGTTCTATGCCGGACGTGCCGGTGATCGCATAGGTCTGCACCTGCTCGGTGGCCCGCCATTGCATCTGAGCGGCCGCAGGAAGAGGCATGAGCGCGAGACAGGCTGCCTGCCACCAGATTCCAATGCCTCTTCTCACGTCCTGCCTCCAGATGCGCGCCGGAGGACGAAACTAAAAGTGGAAGGAGATGGTTGCAATCGTCGAAACGAAGCATTCTCCGCGAAGTCGACAGGCGCGGACGGAAAGCTCAGCTCTTCGGGCGCGCTGCGGGAACCAGAACCCGGTCGACGATCTGAGAATCGAGATCGTAGACGGAAATCGGCGTCTCCTTGCCGATGCGGGTCCCGTCGAGCAGACGGATCAGGTCGTCTGCGCCGGCAACGGGATGGCCGTCGATCGCCAGGATGAAATCGCCTTCCTTCAGGCCCGCTCTGTCGGCCGGGCTGCCCGGATCGATGCGGCGGATGCGCACCGTCGTTTCCTGCACCATCCCCGCTTTCAGCGCGACGCGGCGCGGCAGCGCCGTGGTGTCGACGACGATGCCGATGAAGGCGCGGCGCACATGGCCGAAGCGCAGGAGTTCCGACACGACGAAGTTCGCGGTGTTGGACGCAACGGCGAAGGCGATCCCCTGCGCGCCGTGGATGACGGCCGTGTTGACGCCGACGACCTCGCCCGACGCGGAAACCAGCGGTCCGCCGGAATTGCCGGGGTTGAGCGCCGCATCCGTCTGCACCACGTCGTCGATGAGCCGGCCGGTGGAGGCGCGCATGGAGCGCCCGAGCGCCGAGACGACTCCAGCGGTGACCGACCAGTCGAAGCCGAGCGGATTGCCGATCGCGATGGCGATGTGGCCGCGCCTCAGCTTCTTGGAATCTCCGAGCCGCGCCCAGGCCTGGACGTCCATGTCGGCGCGCACCAGCGCGATATCCGTATCAGCATCGCGCCCGAGCACGCTGCCGTGTCCGACAGCACCATTCGCGCTGCGGATACGGACGGTCTTGGCGTCGGCGACCACGTGATGGTTGGTAATGATCAGGCCGTCGGGCGAGATGGCAAAGCCCGATCCATGTCCGCTGTCGCCGAGCCGTTCGATGCGGCTGACGGCGGGGCCGACGCGATCGACGGCGCCGGCAACGGTCTCCGAATAGGCGTCAATGAGGGCGCCATCCTCGGGGACCGGAGGATTGGTATCGATAAATCCCATGACAAGAACTCCGGAAAATCACCCTTCGGAAGAGGAAGGGAGAAAGAAGAAGCTGATGTGGTGGGCGTAAGAGCGCGAAACAAGGACCCGAAACTCTGCACCGCCGCTCTCGGACTAAGATGAAGGAGCGAGGCACCGGCAAAATGATGCCCGCAGGATGCACCCGCCGATAGAGCTCGAATTGTCTCCGTCCGGTCGGCTCACGAATACTTGACAATCTATGTCATATTTGTGAGTCCCCAAAAATCATGAGCGGTGGAGACAAGTTATGATTCTAAAATACCGTATCGGACTGCTAGCGGCCGGCATTGCCATAATATCCTTCGGTCCGGCCTTCGCGCAGGCTCCCGACGCCGACACGACCCTGGCACCGATTGTGCTGGAATCGGAAAGCGACGACATTCTTGTCCAGGACGGCTACGTCGCGAAATCCGACCGAATCGGCACCAAGGTGGACACGCCGATCGTCCAGATTCCCCAAGCCGTCTCGGTCGTGACCCAGGACCAGATCGAGGATCAGAAGCCGCGCACCCTCAACGAATCGCTGACCTATACGGCAGGCGCCAACCCCAACAGCTTCGGCTACGATTCGCGCTATGACGCCTTCTACCTGCGAGGCTTCCCCGTCTATTATACCGGCATGTTCCGTGATGGGCTCAAGCAGTTCAACGGCCCCTCCGCCTGGTTCCGCACCGAACCCTACGGCCTCGAAGGAATCACGGTCCTCAAAGGGCCGGCATCCTCGCTCTACGGCGTCAGCGGCCCGGGCGGCATCGTCAATTTGGTGACCAAGCGGCCCAAGGACGAGCCGTTCCATGAAGTCGAAACGCTGATCGGCCAGGACAACCGCTACCAGGCGGCCTTCGATTTCTCCGGCCCGGTCGATGAGGAAGGCACGTTCCTCTATCGCCTGACCGGGCTCGGCCGGAAAAGCGACACGCACATCGAAGGCTATCGGGACGACACGGCCTACATCGCCCCCGCCTTCACCTGGAAGCCCGACGAGGATACCAAATTTACGCTGCTCGGCGAATATTCCCGTTCGGTCACCGGCAGCACCGCCTACTTCTACAATCCTTCCGTTGGCGAGGTCTCCGACATCTATAGCGGCGACCCCGACTGGAACGACCTGACGACAAGGCAAGGCCGGATCGGCTACGAGTTCGAGCATCGTCTGAACGACGTTGTGACGTTACGTCAAAACCTGCGTTACCATGATGTGGATGTCGATCTCCAATATAGCGGATTCAATCCCTCACCGCCGGCCCGCTCCTGGGCCCATTACAAGGAGCGCGTGAAGAATTTCGGCGTCGACAACATGGCGCAGTTCGAGTTCGACACCGGACCGGTGAGCCATACGGCCGTGGTTGGCTTCAACTACAGCTGGTGGGACTACTCCACGCGTGCCAAGGGCTCGGCAATTTCCATCGACGATCTGAAAGGACTTCCCTTCAATCCGGCCGGAAGCCAGGAAATGGACCAGTATGGCTTGTACGTCCACGATCAGATGGAATGGGACAACTGGACGCTCTTCCTGAGCGGCCGGCAAGACTGGGCCATGTCCAAGAGTGTTCCCTCCACGGGTACGGAGGTGGACAGCACCGACAGCGCTTTCTCCGGCCGTGTCGGCCTGTCCTATAGAACGGATTGGGGCGTAATACCCTATGCGAATTATTCCCGGTCTTTCTCGCCCAATGTCGGCTTCGTCTACGATGCCTCCAACACCCGCTCGGTTGCCAAGCCTACCTTGGCCGACCAGGTCGAGGTTGGTGTCAAATACGAGATTCCGGACACGAACGCAGTGCTCACTGCCAACTATTTCGACATCAAGCAAACCGATGGCGTGATTTTCGACGGCACGTTCGATACGGACGGCAACCAGGTCCAGCGCCAGCTCGACCTGCATTCGCGCGGCGTCGAACTTGAAGCGAACGCCTCCTTCGACAATGGCTTCAGCCTGATTGCATCCTATACGTATATGCGGATGGAAATCGACGAAGGCCTGCCTGGAACCGTCGGCAACCAGCTTTCCGCAACGCCTAACCACATCGCATCTCTCTGGGGTCATTATCTCTTCGAAGACGGTCCGCTGGCGGGTCTGGGAATAGGCGCCGGCGTCCGCTACATCGGTAAAAGCTATGGCGATGACGGGAACACCTTCAAGAACGAGGCTCGGACGCTCGTCGATGCCGCCGTCTCCTATGATTTCGGCTATCAGAACCCCGATCTGAAGGGGCTTACGCTGCAGGTTAATGCCAAGAACCTGTTCGATACGGTCAAGCCTATCTGCTCTGCCGGCAATTGCTACTGGGATGAAGGCCGCGCCGTCTATGGCAGCCTGCGGTACCGCTTCTGATGTCTGAGGCCGTGCAA
Organism: Xaviernesmea oryzae; assembly: GCF_900177415.1. Taxonomy (GTDB): domain Bacteria; phylum Pseudomonadota; class Alphaproteobacteria; order Rhizobiales; family Rhizobiaceae; genus Neorhizobium; species Neorhizobium oryzae_A. Next base: position 807,769 of record NZ_FXAF01000011.1, read on the forward strand.
ACCGGAAAGGTCTCGCCGCTCCTCGTGCTTTCGGGGATCGGCGGACTTTATGTGGCGCAGAGCGTCATCGGCGGCATCACCTGGACGGGCCTGCCGGCGATCATGCGCTCGGAGGGCGTGCCCCTCGACCAGATCGGCTACGTGTCGCTGATCGCGCTGCCTTGGGCGCTGAAATTTCTATGGTCGCCGTGGGTGGAACGTTATCGCCTGCCCCCGGCCGGAAAAAACCGCTCGGCTGAGATCGTGGCGATCGGCGGGCTGATCTGCGTCGTCGGCCTGTTTCTGGCCGGCAATCTTTCGCCCGGCGAAGCGATGCCGCTGCTCGGTTGTCTGACGATCGTCGCTTTCGCCGCTTCCACGGTCGATATCGCTTGCGACGGCTTTGCGGTGCAGAGCCTGGCGAAGGCCGAGCACGGCTGGGGCAACGCGGCACAGGTCGGCGGCGCTTATCTCGGCTCGGCGATCGGCGGCGGTCTGTTCCTCTTCCTCGTGGGCATCTTCGGCTGGTCCTGGGCAGCCTGGACCATGACCGCCGTTCTCGTCCTGCTCGGCCTGCCCTTCCTGCTGGGGGCCGCCCGCAACCTGCCGGAAGAGGCCCGCCAGCACGTGCCCTCGCTCGGGGCTGCATTGAAGCGTCTCGAACTCCGCCGGGGTTTGCTCGTTTCGGCGGTCTTCGTCGTCGCACAGAAGACGGCGATGGGCATGATCGGACCGTTCCTGGTCGATGCCGGCTTCGATGTGGCGACGATCGGGCTTTTGAACGGTCTCGGCAGCATTTTCGTCGGACTTGGCGCAGCACTCCTCGGCGGACTTTGCGTCAGGCTCTGGGGTGTCCGCGCCGTGCTGGTCCTGTCCCTGTTGATCCAGGCCGCCTTTCTTGCCCTGTTCTCCTTTGCCGCCTTCACGAGACTTCTGCCAGAAAGCCTGCTGGTGATTGCCGCGATCGGCAGCTCTTCCGGCATCATGGCCTTCGGCTTCGTGGCGCTCTACGCACAATTCATGCGCTGGTCCGACCCGAAGCAGGCCGGCGTCGATTTCACGCTCTTCCAGTGCATGGATGCGCTTGTGAGCATCATCGGCGGCATGCTGGCCGGCCAGGTCGCCAATGCTTTCGGCTACGGCATCTTCTTCGGCTGCGCGGCCGCTCTTGCGGTCGGCGCCGCGCCGGCGATCGCAACGGCGGCAAAGCCGGAAAATGCTGTCGCCTGATTTTTTAGGAGCGGCGTGACTTCACGCCGCTTCGCTGCGGGCATCGTCGCCCTGCGCACCGCGGCGCCAATAGGCGACGATGAGCTGCCTGTCCTTCGCCAGTCCCCACTCCTTGCGAACGATCCGGCGGATTTCCTTGAAGTCGGTGAACTCCGAACCGGACCAGACGAAGATGTCTTCCGGTAAGGTTTTCGGATCGATCTTCCGCACCGCGTCCGTCAGAAGCCCGGTGGTCCCAGCCGGACGGCCTTTGCGGAAGAGCCACCGCACCGATGCGGTTTCGGCCTTGAGCGGCAGGATATCGCCCGGGCCATCCACCTCGATCCACACATCGGCGGTCCTGCCCTCAGGCAGCTCCCTGAGAATGCGGGAGATCGCCGGGATGGCTGTGTCGTCGCCGAGCAGGATCAGGTGCCCGCCATCTGGAACATGTTCGCCGCCGGGGCCGATCATGCCGATCACGTCACCCGGTTTCGCCGTCTGCGCGAACTTCGCGGCCGGCGTTTCCAGGCCCGGATGCAGCACGAAATCGATATCGACAAAGCCTTTTTCCACGTCGATCGCCTGGATCGTATAGATCCGCACGGTAAGCGCATCCTCGCCCTGCGGCCAGACGAGAAGCCCGTCCTCGCCGATCGTCGGCCAGACAGGTTTCCGTCCCCGCGGCGGGATCAGCAGCCGGAGATGAATGCCACCGGACGCAAAGCGGCCGATATCCCTCGCGGAGAAACGCAACCGCTGCATATGCGGTGAAATCCGCTCGGACGACATCACCGTGATCTCACGGAAGAACACAGGGATCGATGACGTGCCGCCATCGCCCGACCAGCGGATGGCCACGGCGGAGTCGAGATATTCCCGCACATGGCCGGCAACGATCATCCTCATATAGGAAAGATCGGTCTCATCCGCCGCGGAAACCCTGATCTTCAGGTCCTGATCGTCCAGCTCCAGGATCACAGAACCGTAATGCATGCGGAACCGCCATTCGTTTCCGCGCTCGACCGGAAGCCGATGGTCCTCGTGGTCCCGGCACATCCCGCGGACCGCGACCGCCGCCGCCTGGTGCCGGATCACAGTCTCGGCGGTGAGTTCCTGGCTTGTCATCGATTGTCCTTTCGTGCGGGTATGGCGATCCCACAGATAAAGCGGATTCGATCTATCAAGTTTTTATCCGGTATTGAAGTCTCTTGCGAATGTTTCTTCGGAGTATGGGAGAGGAGTGAATCCAACTTGTTCGTGACAAGCGCCGCTACTTGTCATACATGTTTGAGAACTCGAATAACGAGCTGACCCGGTTTGGCGCCGAGGCTCACTTGATATATGAGTTGGCGCCACATCGCGGCACGCCCTGAGCATGGAGGAAGGAAATGAGCGTTGAGACGAAACTCGATACCGGAAAAGGATCGGGGACGCTTGTTTCAAAACTGGGCGATACGCTCCGCCATGCGATCGTGACCGGCCAGTTTCCGCCGGGCTCGCGCCTGCCGAGCGAAGCACAGCTGACCGAAACCCATGGCGTCAGCCGCACCGTCGTGCGCGAGGCGATCGCCGCTCTCCGCGCCGACCGCCTCGTGGAGGCTCGCCAGGGCGCCGGCGTCTTCGTGCTGGAGCCGCCCTCTTCCACGCCATCGTCCATGCTGTCGTTTCCCAGCATCGATCTCGCGCGTGTCTCCTCGATGATCGAACTCCTGGAGCTGCGGACAGCGGTCGAGGTCGAAGCGGCAGGTCTTGCTGCACTGCGCCGGTCGCCTGCACAGGAGGAGGTCATCCTCGAGCGGCATTATGCGGTGAGAGCCTGCCTGGAGGCGTCGCGGCCGACCAGCGAGGCCGATTTCGCCCTGCATCTCGCCATCGCCGAAGCGACCAACAATCCTCGCTTCCGCGAGTTCCTGACGATGATCGGCCGCAGCCTCATTCCGCGCGCCGCCCTTCGCCCGGACGACTCGGAGACCGACCAGACCGCCTATATCAAGCTTCTCGACGAGGAGCATGAGGCGATCGTGGCGGCGATCTCGGACGGCGACGAGGAAGCCGCTCGCGAGGCCATGCGCAGCCACCTGCGCGGCAGCCAGTTGCGCTATCGGTCGCTTCTCAGGGAGCTCAGGGAATCTGTAAGATGACTTGTTGACACAAGTCGGGCCGACCTGTACGACAATTCTGTCTGGAGGAGACGCTACAGAGGAAGTCCATTATGGCGCCAGAAGAGATCAAGGCTGCGCTTGGCGCTGGCCTGCTGTCCTTTCCCGTAACTCACTTCGACAAGCAAGGTCAGTTTGAGCCGGAAAGCTACCGCCGCCACGTCGAATGGCTGTCCGGTTTCGAGGCCCCTGTTCTGTTCGCGGCTGGCGGCACGGGCGAATTCTTCTCGCTGTCCCCGAATGAAATTCCAGGCATCGTCGCCGCCGCCAAGGAGGCTTCCGGCAAGACGGCGATCGTCTCGGGCTGCGGCTTCGGCACGCATGTCGGCGTCGAACTGGCCCGGGCGGTCGAAAAGGCCGGTGCCGACGGCATCCTGCTCCTGCCCCATTATCTGATCGATGCCCCGCAGGAAGGCCTCTATCAGCATGTGAAGCGCATCTGCCAGTCGGTCGGCATCGGCGTCATGGTCTACAACCGAGACAATTCGGTTCTCGGCGTGGACACGTTGAAGCGGCTCTGCGACGAATGCCCGAACCTGATCGCCTTCAAGGACGGCACCGGCGATATCGGCCTTGTGCGGCAGATCACCGCCACCATGGGCGACCGTCTGATGTATCTCGGCGGCATGCCGACGGCGGAGCTCTTCGCGGAAGCCTATCTCGGCGCCGGCTTCACCACCTATTCCTCGGCGGTCTTCAATTTCGTGCCCGGCCTCGCGGTCGAATTCTACAAGGCGCTGCGTGCGGGCAACCGCACCCGTTGCGAGGAAATCCTGAGGGATTTCTTCTATCCCTTCATGGCGCTGCGCAGCCGCCGCAAGGGGTATGCCGTCGCGGCCATCAAGGCCGGTGTGCGCCTGCAGGGCTTCGATGCCGGAAAGGTGCGGCCGCCGCTCGACGACCTGACCGCGGAAGAGGAGGACATGCTCCTCAAGCTTATCGGCTCTCACAGGCGGTAATCCGATGAAGATCGCCTCCGTCCGCACCCACCTCCTCGAACACAAGCTAGACGTCGCCTTCGAAAGCGCATCCATGCGCTTCGATCGCCGCGCGCACGTGCTCGTCGAAATCGAATGCGACGACGGTACGATCGGGTGGGGCGAATGCCTCGGCCCTGCCCGCCCGAATGCTGCGGTCGTCGCGACCTACGCGAACTGGATGATCGGCGAGAACCCGCTGGAGACGGAGAAGATCTGGGCGCGGCTTTATAACACGCTGCGCGACCAGGGCCAGCGCGGCCTCGCCGTCACCGCTCTCTCCGGCATCGACATCGCGCTCTGGGATATCAAGGGCAAGCATTTCGGCGTACCGGTTTCGATCCTGCTCGGGGGTCGTTTCCGTGAATCCGTCAGGGCCTATGCGACGGGCAGTTTCAAGCGCGACGGCGTCGATCGCGCCGAGGACAATGCGGCGGATGTCGCCCGTTACCGCGAGCAGGGTTTTCACGCCACCAAGATCAAGATCGGCTTCGGTGTCGAGGAGGACCTGGCGGTCATTCGCGCCGTGCGCGATGCCGCCGGCCCCGACATGCGGCTGATGATCGACGCCAATCACGGTTATGACGCCGTCGAGGCGATCAGGCTCGGAAACGCGGCTGCCGAATACGGTATCGTCTGGTTCGAGGAGCCGGTCGTGCCCGAACAGCTCGCCGCCTATCGTGAGGTGCGTGCCCGCCAGCCGATCCCGGTCGCCGGCGGCGAGACCTGGCATAGCCGCTGGGGCATGCGCGAGCCGGTGGAAACCCGCGCCGTCGATATCCTGCAGCCCGACCTTGCCGGGGTCGGCGGTTTTACCGAAGCCAAGCGGGTTGCCGACCTTGCGGCGCTGCATGGCATACGCGTCGTACCGCATGTCTGGGGCACGGCTGTCCATATCGCCGCCGCCTTGCAATTCATGGCCGCGATGGTGCCAAGCCCCGTTCGGGTCAACCCGATCGAACCGATCCTCGAATTCGACCGCACCCACAATCCGTTCCGTCAGGCGGTGATCAAAACGCCGATCGAACACGAGCGCGGCGTGGTTCAGATCCCGAACGGCCCCGGCCTCGGGATCGAAATCAACCGCGATGCGCTCGCCGAATTCCGCATGGGAGATATCTGATGCTCGTCCGTACCCTTTCCGGCACCCCTCTCAAGACCAAGCTGCCGAAGGGCACGGTCGACACTCAGATGCACATGTACCTGCCGGGCTATCCCTCCCTCCCCGGTGGACCGGCGCTGCCGGTCGGCGCTCTGCCGGATGCGGACCAGTACCGGCAGCTCATGCGCTGGCTCGGCATCGACCGGGTCGTCATCACCCAGGGCAATGCCCACCAGAGGGACAATTCCAACCTTGTCGCCTGCCTTGCCGAAATGGGTGATATCGCCCGCGGTGTCGGCGTCATCGACGCGACCACTTCCGACGCCGAGATGGAGCGTCTTTCCGCAGCCGGGATCGTCGGCGCGCGGATCATGGATCTGCCCGGCGGCGCCGTAAATCTCGGCGAGCTCGAGGCGGTCGATGCGAAGGCGGCGGCCCATGGCTGGATGCTGGCGGTCCAGTTCGACGGCAGCGATATCCTGGATCACGAAGCGCGGCTCGCCAAGCTGAAGTCACGCTGGGTCCTCGATCACCATGGCAAGTTCTTTGCCGGTGTCACGCCGGAGAGCCCGCAGATCGCGGCCGTCAAAAGGCTGATCGATGCCGGGCGCTGCTGGTTCAAGTTCGCCGGCGTCTACGAATCCTCGAAAGCCGGCGGACCGGACTATGCCGATGTCGCCGCCTTTTCCCGCGAGATCGCGAAATACGCGCCGGAACGCATCGTCTGGGGCACCAATTGGCCGCACAATCTCGCCCGCGAACAGGCCGACTATCCGGATGACGCCGCGCTCACCGACACCGTGCTTGGCTGGCTGCCGGACGAAGCCGCGCGCCATCGCGCGCTCGTGAAAAATCCCGAAGAGCTTTACGGCCTTCCCGAGTGGGAAGCCGGAGGGAAGTGACGAACGATAACCGGAGCGAGGAGGCTCCGGATTTTAACCAGAGGAGGAAGACATGAAAATCACCACGATGATCGGCCTCGCATTGGGCCTGGCGCTCGGTGCAACCACGGTTCACGCGCAGGAGATCACGCTGCGCTCCGCCGACATCCATCCGGACGGCTATCCGACGGTCGATGCCGTCAAATATATGGGCGAACTGGTGTCGCAACGCACCAACGGCCGCATCAAGATCCAGGTCATGAACAATTCGGTTCTCGGCCAGGAAAAGGATACGATCGAGCAGACCCGCTTCGGCGTCATCGACATGAACCGCGTCAATGCGGCGCCGTTCAACAATCTCGTGCCCGAGACGGCCGTTCTCGGTCTCCCCTTCCTTTTCCGTTCGCCGGACCACATGCACAAGGTCGTCGATGGCCCGATCGGCGATGAAGTTCTCAAGGCCTTTGAACCTCATGGGCTGATCGGCCTTGCCTATTACGACTCCGGCGCGCGCTCGTTCTATACGACCAAGAAGCCGGTCGAGAAGCTTGCCGACCTCAAGGGCATGAAGATCCGCGTCCAGCAGTCCGACATGTGGATCGCCATGATGCAGGCCTTCGGCGCCAACCCGACGCCGATGCCGATGGGCGAAGTTTATTCCTCGCTGGAAACCGGCGTGGTGGACGGCGCGGAAAACAACTGGCCATCCTACGAATCGGCGCGCCATTACGAAGTTGCCAAGAACTACTCTCTCACCCAGCATTCCATGACGCCGGAAATTCTCGTCATGTCCAAGATATCCTGGGACAAGCTTACCCCGGACGACCAGAAGATCGTTCGCGAAGCGGCCAAGGAATCGGTCGGCAAGATGCGGGAATTGTGGGCGGCCCGCGAAAAGAGCTCTGAAGAGAAGGTCCGCGCCGGAGGCGTCAACGTTGTCACCGTCAACAAGGATGAATTCGCCGCGGCGATGAAGCCGGTCTACGACCGCTTCGTCACCGATGCCAAGCTGAAGGATCTTTTGAAGCGCATTCAGGACGTGCAGTAAGTTGAAACAGCAGCCCGGTCCTCGAGCGAGGGTCGGGCTTTAAAGGGCCGGTTGTCGTCATGTTTCGGCGAGGAGGACAAGAACCATGAGGAATTTCATGCTGGCCGTGAGACCGATACTGGGCGGTCTCAGCCGGATATCGCTCTATATCGCCGGCATCGGCATCGTCGCCATGACGCTCATTGTCGGGTGGCAGGTTTTCGGCCGATATGTGCTGAACGATTCACCGACATGGTCGGAACCGCTTTCCCTTTACCTCATGTCCTGGTTCATCATGCTCGGGGCCGCGGTGGGTGTCCGTGAAAGCGTCCATCTCGGCCTCGACATCGTACGCTATGTCATGCCCCCGGCAATCCAGAAGGCCATGGACCTCGTGAGCCTCGGCCTGATCGTGCTGTTCGGCATCGGCATGGCTTATTATTCCACATTGCTTGCCATCGGCACGTGGTCGGCCACCATCCCGGTTCTCGGCTGGCCGGGCGGCACCGACTTCTTTCCCATGATCGCCGGGGGCGTCATGATCGCTCTTTTTTCCCTCGAACGCTTCGTTGACGTCGCCATCGGCGAGGAAATCGCCGCGGATGTCCTGGTCCAGGAGGCGGCATAATGGCCTATACCATCCTTTTCGGCACCTTCACGCTTCTCATGCTGATCGGCACGCCGATCGCCTTCTGCCTCGGCATCGCCTCGCTCGCCACCGTGCTCTACATGGGCCTTCCGCCGATCGTCGTCTTCCAGCAGTTGAATTCGGGCATGAACGTCTTTGCCATGATGGCAATCCCGTTCTTCATCTTTGCCGGCGATCTGATGGTGCGCGGCGGCATCGCGCACCGGCTGATCCGCTTCGCAGCCGGTCTCGTGGGCCATATGCGCGGCGGGCTCGGTCAGGTGAACGTCGTCGCCTCGACCCTGTTCGGCGGCATCTCCGGCTCCGCGGTGGCGGACGCTTCCGCCGTCGGCGGCTTGATGATCCCGCAAATGGCGAAGCGCGGCTATGACAAGGACTATGCCGTCAACGTGACGGTGAACGCGGCGATCATCGCCCTGATGATCCCGCCGTCGCACAACATGATCCTCTATTCGATCGCGGCTGGCGGCAACGTCTCGGTGGCCGACCTCTTCACGGCCGGCATCATTCCCGGCCTGCTTTTGGCAGTGGCGCTGATGTTCACGGCATGGTGGGTTGCCCGCAAGCGCGGTTATCCGGCGGAGCCTTTTCCGGGCTTGGCGCGCGTAGGCTATTACCTGCTTGCCTCGCTGCCGGGCATCCTGCTGATCGGCATCATCTTCGGCGGCGTCCGCTCCGGCGTGTTCACCGCAACCGAAAGCTCCTGCATCGCCGTCCTCTATGCCTTCCTCATCGCCATGCTGGTCTATCGCGAGCTGAACTGGGAAGGCTTCGTCGAAGCGGTCATGGGCGCGGTCCGCACCACCGCCATGGTTCTGCTGGTCATCGGCACGGCTGCGTCGTTCGGCTGGCTGATGGCTTTCCTCCAGGTACAGACACTGATCATCAGCGCGATCGGCGCCGTCTCGGACAATCCGATCATCGTCCTGCTCATGATCAACATCATCCTGCTGATCCTCGGCACCTTCATGGACATGGCGCCCATGGTGATCATCTCGACCCCCATTCTGCTGCCGGTCGTCAAGGCGTTCGGCATCGATCCGGTGCATTTCGGCGTCGTCATGATCCTCAATGCCGGCATCGGCTTGAACACGCCGCCGGTCGGCACCGTGCTCTTTGTCGGCTGTGCAGTCGGCGGCATATCGATCCGGGAGGCGATGCGCACGATATGGCCTTTCTTTGGCGCCAGCATCGCCGTACTGATGGCGGTAACGTACATTCCAGCTCTCTCGCTCTGGCTGCCGAGTCTCTTCAGATAGAAACGGCACGCATCATCTTCCTGCCGGTCCCGCCACGCGGGACCTTTCACATGAAAGGAGAGGTCCATGACCATCTACCAGAACCTGATCGCCGGCGAATGGGTCGGCGCTGACGCTTCGAAAAACATCAACCCTTCCGACACCAACGACGTCGTCGGCCTGTATGCCCAAGGCAGCGCCGAAGACGGCAGACAGGCGATTGCAGCGGCCAAGGCTGCCTTTCCGGCCTGGTCGCGCTCCGGCATCCTGGAGCGCCATGCGGTGCTGAGGAAGACTTCCGACGAGATTCTTGCGCGCAAGGAAGAACTCGGAAAACTGCTGGCGCGCGAAGAAGGCAAGACGCTGCCGGAAGCGATCGGCGAAGTCACCCGCGCCGCGCAGATCTTCGATTTCTTCGCCGGCGAGGCGCTGCGCCTGACGGGAGAAATGGTTCCTTCCGCCCGTCCGGGGATCGGCGTCGAGATCACCCGCGAACCGCTCGGCGTCATCGGCATCATCACGCCCTGGAATTTCCCGATCGCCATTCCGGCCTGGAAGATCGCGCCGGCGCTCTGCTACGGCAATACCGTGGTCTTCAAGCCGGCCGATCTCGTGCCCGGCTGCGCCTGGGCGATCGTGGATATCCTGAACCGAGCCGGTCTCCCGAAGGGCGTCCTGAACCTCGTCATGGGCCGCGGCTCCGTCGTCGGGCAGGCCATGCTCGACAGCCCGGATCTTGCCGGCATCACCTTCACCGGCTCGACCGGCACCGGCAAGCGCGTGGCTCTCGCCTCGATCGAGCATAACCGCAAGTTCCAGCTGGAAATGGGCGGCAAGAACCCGATGGTCGTGCTCGACGATGCCGACCTCGCCGTCGCCGTCGAGGCCGCCGCCAATTCAGGCTTCTTCTCGACCGGCCAGCGCTGCACCGCCTCCTCCCGCCTGATCGTCACGGAAGGCATCCACGACAGGTTCGTCGCGGCGCTGACCGAGAAGCTCAAGTCGCTGACGGTGGACAACGCCTTGAAGCAGGGCACGCATATCGGCCCTGTCGTCGACGAAAAGCAGTTGAAGCAGGACACCGATTATATCGAGATCGGCAAACAGGAAGGAGCGAAGCTTGCTTATGGCGGCGAGCTCCTGAAGCGCGACACGCCCGGCTTCTACCTGCAGCCGACGCTCTTCACCGAAGCCACCAATCAGATGCGCATCAGCCAAGAAGAAATCTTCGGGCCGGTCGCGTCGGTCATCCGCGTGAAGAATTACGAGGAAGCGCTGGCCGTCGCGAACGACACGCCCTTCGGTCTTTCGGCCGGCATCGCCACCACGAGCCTGAAATACGCCACCCATTTCAAGCGCAATTCGGAGGCCGGCATGGTGATGGTCAACCTGCCGACGGCGGGCGTCGACTTCCATGTGCCCTTCGGCGGCCGCAAGGCTTCGTCCTTCGGCCCGCGCGAACAGGGCAAATATGCCGCCGAGTTCTTCACCGTGGTGAAGACCGCCTACACGCAGCCCTGACAAAACCGGCGCAAACAAAAGGGCGCTGCCGTTGACGATGGCAGCGCCCTTTTTCATTCAGCTATGATCGTTCATTCGGCGGCCGCAACACTGGAGCGTTTCGGCAGCGTCCAGTTCGGACGCGGGAAATGGCAGGTATAGCCATTCGGATAGCGCTCCAGATAATCCTGGTGCTCCGGTTCCGCTTCCCAGAAGTCTCCGACCGGTTCAACTTCCGTCACCACCCTGCCCGGCCACAGGCCGGAGGCGTTCACATCGGCGATCGTGTCTTCGGCGACGCGCTTCTGCTCGTCGTTTTCGTAATAGATCGCCGAGCGGTAGCTCATGCCGATATCGTTGCCCTGTCGGTTCTTGGTGGTGGGATCGTGGATCTGGAAGAAGAACTCCAGAAGGTCGCGATAGCTCATCTTCGCAGGGTCGAAGATGACTTCGATGGCTTCGGCATGGGTGCCGTGATTGCGGTAGGTGGCGTTCGGAACATCGCCGCCGCTATAGCCGACGCGGGTGGAGATCACGCCCGGAAAACGGCGGATCAGGTCCTGCATGCCCCAGAAACAACCGCCCGCCAAGACGGCCCGTTCGGTAGTCGTCGTCATGCTTTCCTCCTTCGGTTTGGGATTTGCCCTAAAATGGCGCTCCGCGGACGGAAATTCAATGACGATCAGCCAGCCCGTCACCGCCGGATGGCGAATTCGAACACCTCTTCCTTGGGTTCCACGCCGAGGCCGGCGCCGGTCGGCACCACATAGGCCCCCTCGCCCGAAGCCATGTCGCCCCTGGTATAGGTGAGATTCCGGTCGAAGATCGAGTGCTGGTATTCGTGATAGGGCACGTTCTGCAGCGCCGACGACGCCTGCAGGCTCGCCGCCATGAAGATGCCGACGCTGATCGAAGCATGCGGCATGATATTCATGTGGAAGGCCTGCGCCATCTGGCCGATGCGGATGAATTCCGTAATTCCCGTATGGCCCATTTCCGGCTGGACGATGCTCATCGCCCGTGCTTCGAAGCGCGGCCTGTATTCGTAGGTCGTGCGCAGTTCCTCGCCGAGAGCGAGCGGCACGCCGATGCCGGCCGCAACCCGCGCCTGGCCTTCGAGGTTTTCCGGCTGCACCGGGGCTTCCGCGAAATAGAGATTATAGGGCTCCAGCCGCCGGATGATGCGGATCGCCTCGCCCGCCTCGAACTTCCAGTGCAGATCGACCATCAGGTCGATATCGGGCCCGACGGCTTCGCGCAGCGCCGCCATTTCCTTGATGATATCCTCCTCGGAAACGACAGCCGCGAACTTGATGCCCTTGTAGCCCTTGCCGACCCAGTAGGCGGCGAGATCGCAGCGCTCCTTCAGCGTCGCTTTCGGCAGGCCGGAGACATAGGCTCGGATCGTATCGTGCCGCCGCCCGCCGAGCAGCGTCGAGACCGGCACGCCGAGGTTCTTGCCGGCGATATCCCAGAGCGCAATATCGACGCCCGCCAGCGCATCGAGATAGTAGCCGCCGAAGAAGCCGCGCACCCGCATCAGGTCGTAGAGGTCTTCGTGGATGACCGCCGCATCGCCGGGATCCCGGCCGATGATGACCGGGCCGAGCACGTCGTCGATGATCGCCTTGGTCGCTTCTGGCGCCACGATGCCGTAGCACTCGCCCCAGCCCACCTTGCCGCTTTCGCCCGTCACCTTGATGAGCAGCGTCATGTCGGTCGAGGGATAGATGGTGCGGTTGCCCTTGCGGATCAGGTAACCGCGCTCATTGATCGCCTCGCCCTCCTTCAGCGGCCCGAGATAGGGCACCTCCCGCGGAATGGAGATGATGAACGTCTCCACCGCGACGATCGCATCAACAACGTTTTTCGGCCTAGATCTCGGCATGGGTCCCGGCTCAGTTCGGCTTGTGATTGGTATAGGGCAAATCGGCCTCCGCCAGAAGCAGCGCCAATTCCTTGCGGTCGCCCTCGTCGAATTTCGGTCCCTTGCCGCGCACGAACGTATTCCTGATGACGCCGCGGCGGCGCAGCACTTCCTTGGTCATGTGCATGCGGAAGATCGCCTGGAAGTTCAAAAGCGGCAGCGAGACGTTGTAGAGCTTTCGCGTCGTCGCGACATCGCCCTTCTGCCAGGCATGGATCATCTGCGCATGGATGTCGGCGAGTTCGGCGGCCGGCATGGTGCCCGCGGCACCTCGCGCCAGCTCATCGGTGATATAGCGACCGCCGGCGCCGCCGAAGATCGCGTCCAGCGAGCCGTTGGCCGCCGCCTTGATGCGGGTCAGATGCTGGCCGCAGGGCGCGGTCTCTTCCTTGACGTAGCGGATTTCCGGAACGGCATTGGCGATCGCCGCCACCTCTTCCGGCGTCAGCCCCGCACCGATCGGCTTCGGCTGGTTCTGCAGCATGATCGGCACGCCGGCATTCGCGGCGACTTGCCTGAAATAGGCCGTCTGGGCGGCGATGTCGTTGCCGAGCGAGAGCGGCGCCATCACCATGGCAGCCCCCGCCCCGATCTCCGCCGCCTGTGCGACGTGCCGCGCTGCTGCTTTCGGGTCCGGATCGCTGGCTCCGATGATGATCGGTATGCGCCCGCCGATCCGCTCGGCGAGCAGTTCCACCTGCCGTTGGCGTTCCTCCGGCGTCAGCGTGTCCACTTCGCTCGCGACCCCCGGATAGACGACGCCGTCCACCCGGCTCTCCAGCGCGAAGTCGATAATGGAGATGAAATCCGCCTCGTCGATCGAGCCGTCGTCGCGGAAGGGGGTCGGAAGAACGGGAAAAGCTCCGGCTAAAGGTTTGGTCATTTGACTGCTCCGGCGGTGACGCCCTGAATGAAGTAACGTTGGAGGAACATGAAGGCCACGACGATGGGCGCGGATGCGATCAGCGATGCCGCCATGGCGCCGCCCCAGTCGGAATTGACCTCGTTGAGATAGGTGAGAAGCAGGCCCGGCCCGATCGTGCGCTTGTCCTCCGAGACGATCAGCGTCATCGAATAGAGAAGATCGTTCCAGGACCACATGAAGGAATAGAGGAAGACGGTGACGATCGGCGGGATCGAGATCGGGATGACGATCGTGTGGAAGATGCGCAGATCGCTGGCGCCGTCCGCCCGCGCCGCATCGATCAGCTCGTCCGGCACCTGGGAGAAGTAGCTGTAGAGCATGTAGGTCGAGACGGGCAGCGCGAAGACGATGTAGCTCAGGATCAGCCCCGGCCGGGTGTCGAGCAGGCCGATTTCGCTCATCAGCGGATAGATGGAGATCAAGAGCAGGCCGAACGGGAACATCTGCGCCGACAGCATGAAGAGCATCACCGGCTGGCGGCCGATATAACGATACTTGGCGAAGCTGAAGCCGGCATAGAGAGCCAGCAGCGTCACAAGTGCCGCGCTGCATGTCGAGGTGATCAGGCTATTGGTCAGGTACATCGGCAGCTTGCCGGTGGTCAGCGCAGTCACGAAATGCTGCAGGCTCGGCATGGTCGGGAACGGCGTCGGCACGACCTGATAGAGCTCGGCATTCGCCTTCAGCGAGGAGATCACCAGCCAATAGAGCGGAAAGAACAAGAAGAACCCGATCACGATCAGCGCGAGGAAGAAGACGAACTTCGCCTGGCGGGAGGAAAGGTCGAACATATCAGTTTCCTTTCACCAGCATGCGCAGATAGAGGAAGGCGGGCGGCAGAAGCGAAGCGACCCAGAGCACGCCGACCGCCGACGCAAAACCGATGTCCCATTGCTCGAAGGCGCGGCGATAGACTTCGACGGAGAGCACCGTCGTCGCCCGCACCGGACCGCCGCCGGTCAGCGCATAGATCGTATCGAACTGCTGCAGATTGCCGATCACGCCCAGCACCACCACGATGATCAGGACGGGACGCAGATGCGGCAGGATATGGTCGCGCAGCACCGCCCAGTTGCCGGCGCCATCGACGCGGGCGGCATCGATCTGCTCCTTGTCGAGGTTCTGCAGGCCGGCCAGGAAGAAGGACATGAAGAGCGGGATCGACAGCCAGATCTTGGTGAGCACCACCGCGAGCATGGCGCCCTCAGGTGTCGAGAGCCAGGCTCGCGGGAAATCGATGATCCCGAATTCCATCAGGAAGGCGTTCAGCACACCGTAACGGGAGTTGAAGATCCAGCCCCAGATGAAGGCGCTCACCGTCGACGGCAGCACCCAGGGAAGCAGCGAGAGCGAACGCAGCACCCCGCGCCCGGCAAAGGGCTGGTTCATGATCAGCGCCCAGCCGAGCCCCGCGACCAGCGTGCCAAGCGTCGTCAAGGTCACATAGACCGCAGTGGTCCAGAACGCCGCCCAGACATCCGGGTCGGAAGCGATCTTCGCGAAATTCTCGAAGCCGATGTAACGCGGCTCCATCATCTCGACCGTGTATTCGAAAAGCGACAGGCCGAGTGCGGATAGAAACGGATAAAGGATGACCGCGGAAAAGGCGATCGCGGCCGGCAGGAGCAGCAGAAGACCCATGCGGCTCTGCCCGGCCTTCAACCCGCCCCGGTTCGCATGCGGCGAGACCGGATAGGCTCCGACATTGTTTTCGATCACGGCCATGAGATCATTTCCTGTTTGGTATTGAAGGCAGTCCGCTTTTAGAGGCAGCCCCCTCACCCGGCCTCCGCTTCGCTAGGCCACCAGCCGGGGACGGATCGACCCGTTACGTCCCCCGCCCCCCAAGGAGAGAGGAGGAATGGCGACCGCTCGGCAAATCCCTTCTCCCCTCGGGGAGAAGGTGCCGGCAGGCGGATGAGGGGGCGCCCCGCCCCTACTCCGACTTCTTCGCCTTTTCCATGCTGGCCGTAAGCCGCGCCTGCATGGATTTGACGGCATCGTCGGCAGACTTCTGGCCGAGCAGCGCACCCTGCACTTCCTCACCGATGACATTGGTGAGCTCGGCGGCATTCGACCAGATACCGACCTCGTTGCGGCGGGCATCGCCTGTCGCAGCGGACCAGTTCTTCAGATAGGCGTCGCCGGCAACGGCATCCCGGGCGGACTTGGTGACCGGCAGCGCGCTCATCTTCAGCGGAAAGTCCGTCTGCACCTTGTCGGAGGTGAGATAGGTCAGGAACTTGTCGGCCGGGTCATCCGCCTTGGCCTTGCCGCCATCGGCGAACTGTACGAGCAGGTGTCCCCACTGTACGGAGACCGGCTTGTCCTCGGCCTTCAGAACCGGCGTCGGCATCGGCAGCACGTTGACGTCGAAAGCCTCGCCCTTGCCGGAAAAGTCGCGCAGGAAGGTACGAGTCTGCGGCGCATCGAAATAGAAGGCGGAAGCGCCCTGTCCCATCAGGCGGCGGCCGTCCGGACGGTCGATTTCCGGTGCGGCAAGCCGGTCCTTCATCAGGCCGACCATGAAGGTAAGCGCGTCGCGGCTCTGCTGGCTGTCGACCACCACCTTACCGCTATCGTCGATGATGCGGCCGCCATGGACCCAGTTCCAGACCATGAAGTCGATCAGGATCGACCCGTTGTTCTTCGTTGCCATCGTATAGGGCACCGAATTCGGCACCTTGTCGCGCACCGCAACCAGAGCAGCCTTGAACTCATCAAGCGTCTTCGGAGCGTCGTTGATACCGGCCTTGGCAAGGACCTCCTTGTTTGCGACCATGCCGATCGAGCCGGAGAGCAGCGGCAGCGCAAGCTGCTTGCCGTTGATATTGCCCATCGCGAGCGCATCCGGTGCGAAGGCGGCTTCGAGCTTGTCCTTGCCATAGACAGTGTTCAGGTCGACGAGGTTGTCGAGGCTCGCGAAGGTCGGCAGCCAGCGCTCGGAGAGCTGGGCAATGTCCGGCAGGGTTTTCGACCGGGCGCGCAGGAAAATGTTCTTCTGCATGTCGCCCCAGGCGAATCCGAGCGGCTCGACCGCCAGGTTCTCGGCTTTCTTGAAGTCGTCGAGCGTCGTCTGGACGATCGCCTTGTTGGCTTCTTCCGCATAAGTGAAGCTCATGAAGCTCAAATCGGCTGCGTTCGCGGCACCTGCTCCAAGAGAGCAGGCGATCGCCGCGGTTCCGACCAGTCTGGTTATGCAGTTCATCAGATCCTCCCAATGAAACGATGATGGAACTCTGTTTCAATCTAAAAAGAGACAAGCGGCGAGCGCCAATCCGCCTGCCCTCAGACAACGCCCCCGTCCACGATGAATGTCTGCGCCGTGATGAGGCGGGAATCGTCCGCCGCCAGGAAAAGCGCCATGCGGGCGATATCGGGCGGCAGCAGATGCTCCTTGAGGCACTGGACCTCAAGATATTCGGAAAACTTGCCCTGGTAGATGCGTTTCGCCCGCTCCACCTGACGTTCGGTCAACACCCAGCCGGGCGCAATCGAGTTGACCCGGATGTTGCGCTCTCCAAGTTCGCGGGCGAGCGACTTGGTCATGCCCATGACGGCGGACTTCGCGGTCGTATAGAAAATCAGACCCGCCGCCCCGCGCATCCAGGAAATCGAGCCCATATTGATGATCGCGCCGCCGCCGGCTTCCGCCATTTCGGGCACGACGGCCTGGACTGCAAAGAACTGGTGCCGCAGGTTCGTCTGGAACCGCTCGTCCCAGTATTCCGGCGTGACCTCTTCGATCGGCCTGCGGTCGTCGTTGCCGGCATTGTTGACCAGTATACGGATCGGCCCGATCTCCGACCGCAGTGCCGCGATACCGGCCTTCAGCGCATCGATGTCGCGCAGGTCGACAGCCCGATAGAACGGCTTGTTACCGGTCTTCTTGCCGATGGCCTCCGCCGTCTCATCCGCCACATTGGCGTTGAGTTCGATAAAACCGACCCTGCAGCCTTGTGCGCAAAAATGCTCGACCAGCGACGCGCCGATGCCGGAACCGCCGCCGGTAATCAGCACGCCCTTTCCCTTGAGGCTCGGATATTTCGCGGCCTCGACATGGACTTTCTCGACGAGTTCCGGATGGATGGTCATGCAGCCTCCAGGGCGACGGGGCGCGCAGACGCGAGCGACAAGCCATCGGCGGAAAAGACATGGATCATCGCCGGATCGACATGAACGCCGATCGGTTCGTTGCGCTTGACGGCGCGGTCGCCGGAAAGCCGGACGACGACCATCTCTTCCGAACCATCGAGCGCGACATAGGCATAAGTGTCGCTGCCGAGATGCTCGGTAATCGTCACCGTCCCGGCGAGCGAATCCGGCGCACCGCGATTGACCAGTTCCACATGCTCCGGCCGAATGCCGATCTCGGCCGGGGCGGACGCGAGATTGCGCGGCAGCCGCACCTCGCCACCCGGCACGGTGAAGACGCCCTCGCCTTTCCTGGACCCGAGCTTCAGGAAATTCATCTTCGGCGAGCCGATGAAGCCCGCGACGAAACGGTTGACGGGCTTGTTGTAAAGATCGAGCGGCGAACCGATCTGCTCCACCCGGCCGGCATTCAGCACGACGATCTTGTCCGCGAGCGTCATCGCCTCGATCTGGTCGTGGGTGACGTAGATCATCGTCGTGCCGAGCGTTTCCTTCATGCGGGCGATCTCGATCCGCATCTCGACGCGCAACGCCGCATCGAGGTTGGAGAGCGGTTCGTCGAACAGGAAGATGCGCGGTTCACGCACGATGGCGCGGCCGATCGCGACGCGCTGACGCTGGCCGCCCGAAAGCTGGCGCGGCTTGCGCTCCAGATAGGCATCGATGCGAAGTTTCTCTGCGGCTTTGACGACGCGGGCGGATATCTCCTGCTTCGGCGTACCTGCAAGCCGCAGCGCATAGCCCATGTTTTCCGCGACCGTCATATGCGGGTAAAGCGCATAGGACTGGAAGACCATGGCGATCCCGCGCTTGGCCGGCGGCACGTCGTTCACCAGCTCTCCATCGATCGCCATCTGTCCGGACGAGATCTCGTCGAGGCCGCAGATGAGCCTGAGAAGCGTGGATTTTCCGCAGCCGGAGGGCCCCACGAAGGCGACGAATTCGCCGTCCTCGACCGTCAGGTCGATGCCCTTCAGCACTTCGGCCGAGCCGAAGGATTTGCGGATGTCTTTGAGTTCAAGCTTGGCCATTGGCTCCTCTCGGGGCTCCTCTTCCCTTTCAGCCCGCGAACATCTGCGCGGCCTGGCCCTTGATGCCGGTATCGATGGAGAAAACGCTGCCGGAAAGCGGCGCTTCGGAAAGCTGCGCTGCCGAAAGCCGGATGCGCGCGGACGTGACGAACAGGGTCTGCAGGTCCAGGCCGCCGAAGACGCAGCTCGTCGGCCGAGGTACCGGCAGATGCACGACCCTCTCCACCTTGCCGTCGGGATCGTAGCGGGTGACGCACCAGCCGTCCCAATGGGCGATCCAGAGGAAGCCTTCCGCATCGACGGTCATGCCATCCGGCTTGCCTTCCGCTTCCGGCACCACAACAAATGGCCGCCGGTTGGCGATCTCGCCGCTTTCGATATCGAAATCATAGGCATAGATGGTCTGGCGGTTGGTGTCGGTGAAATACATGGTGCGGTCGTCCGGGCTCCAGCCGAGCCCGTTCGAGACGTGGAAGCCGCGATCCATCTCTCTCGTCCGGCCATCCGGATCGATCCGCCACAGCCGCCCCTGGTCCGGCGTCGTGTCGATCGCCAGCGTGCCCGCCCAGAGCCTTCCGCGGCGGTCGCATTTGCCGTCGTTGAAACGGTTGTTCGGCCGGTCCGCTTCAGGCCGGGCGATCGTCGTGATATCGCCGGTCGCAAGATCGATGCCGCGGATTTCCCCATGCATGGCGGCGACGAAGCCGCCCCGCGAGCGCGGGATCACGAAACCGATCAGCTCCGGCACCTGCATGGATGTGTAGGTGCCCTTGACCGGATCGCCCGTGTGCACGGCCGGCGCCAGGATATCGACGAAATAGAGTTTCTTGTGCTCCGGCGACCAGTGCGGCCCCTCGCCCAGAAAGGTGCTTGCCGGAATGACGCAGCGCACATCGGCGCGATCGGGGCCGAGGGGACGCGGCTTGACCGCAAGCGACATGGCGAATTCTCCAAAATTGCCGGATGTGCGGCGCGCCGCCTCGATGACATCGCGCCCGAAAGCGTGCAGCCGGTCGACCGGCAGCCGGAAGGACGGACCGATGATGCCGATCGCGCCGATCGGCTCGCCGCGATGGTTGAGGACGGGCGCGGCAACCGAGGAAATGCCGATATGCTGCTCATCGACGGAGACGGCATAACCGCGCGCCTTGGTGAGATCGAGCTGGCGGCTGAGTTCTTCCGGATTGACGATCGTGTTCGGCGTCAAGCGTTCGAGCTCAATGCCGTCGAGCAGCGCACGGCGTTTTTCGAGCGACAGATGCGCCAGGATCGCCTTGCCGAGGCCGCTGGCATGCGGCACGGCGCGCGAACCGACGCCATTGTTGAGCCGAAGCGGCTGCGGAACTTCGCGCTGGTCGATATAAAGCACGCTGTCGCCATCCAGCACGCCAAGGCGGATCGCTTCGCCGGTCAGGTCGCGTAGCCGCGCCAGTTCCGGTTCAGCCGCGCCGCGCAGGTCGAAATTGTCCCAGACCTTGTGGGCCCATTGGAAAAGCCGCGGCGCCAATCTGTAGACCTGATCGCGCGTATCGAAGGCGAGCAGCCGCTCATCCACCAGCGCCTGCAGGAGGCGATGCAGCGTGCCCTTCGGCAGCTGCGTCTGGTCGAGCAGTTCGGTGAAGCGCAGCCCCCGGGCTTCGGCCGCCACGGCATCGACGATCTGGATGCCGCGCGTCAGCGCCTGGACGCCCGGCACGCCATGCGTGTCGTTCGCCGCTTCCTTGTCGATCGCTTCCAGTTGAACCTTGGCCATAACCTCTCCCGAGCGGCGTTTTTTGTCCCTGCTCCCACAGCACGCCGCCTTGCTCTTGCCAAGAGAGTTATCTTGGAACTAAGTTCCATGTCAACAGCGAAACTGAAACGGCCCTTTCGACGGCCGCGTATGGGAGGACATCTTGCGCATTACCAAAGTGGACCATTGGCTGGTCCGTATGCCCTTTACCGAGGATATTCTGTGGGGATCCGGGCGCAGGATCGGCACGACCCGGCTGATCTGCAGGATAGAGACGGATGCCGGGATCATCGGCTGGGGCGAGACGATCTCCCTGATCGCCAATGTGCCGGCAGTGTTTGAGGACATCGTCGCGCCGCTCGCCATCGGTTATCCCGTCGCGGATGCCGAGCGCTTTCACCGGCATGTTCTCGGCGCCGGCTTCTATCATCACAAGCGCGCCGCGGTGATGGCGATCTGCGCCATGGAAATGGCCATGTGGGATGCGCTCGGCAAACAGGCCGGCCTGCCGCTTTACGCGCTATGGGGCGGACGCTGGCGCAAGGATGTGGAAGCGGCCGCCTATCTTTTCACCAACGACCCGCAAGGCCTGTCGGAACGGCTGAAGCGTTTCCTCGATCTCGGCTATACGACCTTCAAGGTGAAGATCGGCTTCGACGAACGGAGCGATATCACGCTGGCCGAGACCTCCCGAAAGGTGATCGGCGATCATCCGCTGCGTCTCGACGTCAATGGCGCCTGGAACCCTGCGACGGCCAAACGCCAGCTCGAAAAGCTGAAGACCTTCGATCCCGCCTATGTGGAGCAGCCGCTGGAGCTCGACGATCTCGCCGGCCATGCAGCCCTCGTAGCCAGTTCGTCCGTGCCGATCGCGCTCGACGAAAGCGCCTACACGCTTGCCGATGTCGGCAATATCGTCCGCGCCAATGCGGCCGATGTCGTCCTGCTCGATCCTCACGAGGCGGGCGGGCTCTGGCAGACGATCAAGGCGGCGGCGATCTGCGAATCGGTCGGCATCGCGGTGACACTGCATTCCGGCGCCGAACTGGCGCTGTCGCAATCCGCCTATATCCATCTTGCAGCCTCGCTCCCGAACATGTCGATCGCCATCGATACCGAGCGCGCCTATCTCGGGGGCGACATTTCGCCGAATTCGCCAGTCCTGAAGGACGGTCGTTTCCAGGTGCCGGAGGGCCCTGGCCTCGGCGTCGAGATCGATATCGAACAGTTCGAGAAATACCGCGTCACCGGCATCGCCGGCGCCTATCTCGATACGGAGCGCAGGGACTGGTTCCCGGTGAAACCTGCCTACTGACCTCCAGCCCGCCACCAGGATTATTTCTCATGTATATAGCCATCGAATGGACTTCCGCCGCCTTTCGCGCCCTGCTTCTGGATGACGAAAAGGTATTCGGCGAGAAGAAGAGCGACCGCGGCACGACCAGGGTCGCGAACGGCGCTTTCGAAGCAGCGCTCCGCGAAGAGCTCGGAGAGTGGGCCGGGAAAGCTGAAAAGATCCTGTTTTCCGGCATGATCACCAGCCGCAACGGCTGGATCGAGAGCCCGTTCGCACCCGTCCCCGCCGGCCCTGGAGACCTCGCGACCCAAGCGGTCATCCATCGTGTCGATGGTCTGCCGCCGCTCGTCTTCCTGCCCGGTATCGCCCAGACGAAACCACTTCCCGACGTCATGCGCGGCGAGGAGATGTCGCTCTTCGGCTTGAAGGAGACCGATGGCCTTTTCGTCCTTCCCGGCCCGCACGCCAAATGGGTGACGATGGTAGATGACCGCATTGCCGCCATCACCACCTATATGTCTGGCGAAATCCTCAATCTCCTCAAAAAGGATTCGCTCGTCTCGCGGCTCATACCGGCCTCATACGAGGAACGGCCGGAGGCTTTCCGCCGCGGTGCCTTAACCGCCTACGAGCAGGGCACCCTGCCCGGCCGCCTTCTGGCGCGCATCTTCTCAGCCCGCAGCCTTGTCCTGTTCGACCGGCTGGCGTCGGAGGAAATCGCCGACTATCTCGCCGGCCTGATGATCGGTGCGGAGGTCTGCGAGGCCATCGGCACGGACAAACCGGAGAAAATCCATATCGTCGGCCACACGGCGCTTGCCGAGCGTTACAAGATCGCGCTCGATTTGTCCGGTATCGCAGCAACGCTCGTGACACCGGACATTGCCGCCGGTTTCCGCCGGATCGCCTCTCGACAGGAGGATGCGACGCGGGCTATCGAAGGAGCAACATCTGCTTCCGGAGGACTGTGATAATGCCAAAACCGACCTCGATCATCCTCGATTGGGGCACGAGTTCGCTGCGCGCCATGCTGGTGTCGGAGGCGGGGGAAACGCTGGACACCCGCGAATCCGCAAGCGGCGGCATCCAGTTCGTCAAGGACGGCGCCTTTGAAGCGGCGCTGATGCAAGCGGTCGGCGAATGGTTTTCCGTCCATGGTCCGCTGCCGGTGCTGGCGAGCGGCATGATCACCAGCCGCAACGGCTGGGTCGAAGTGGCGTATGTCGATACGCCGGCCGGTACTGCAGAGCTTGCCGCCGGTACGAAAACGCTGACGCTTCTAAATGGCGCGGTCATCACCTTCCTGCCCGGCATGCGTGATCCCGCCTCAAAGCCGTTCCCCGATGTGATGCGCGGAGAAGAGACCCAGATCGTCGGTTACGGGCTCGAACGAGACCGTACGCTCGTGCTTCCTGGTACCCACAGCAAATGGGCGCGGATCAAGGGTGGCCTCATAGCCGGTTTTCAGACCTATGCGACTGGCGAGGTTTTTGCGCTGCTGACCAAGCATTCCTTCATCGCCAAGGCTCAGGAACCTGCGCCCGGCGCCGAGCCGGACTGGCAGAGCTTCGATCGCGGCGCGGAATTCGCCGCAAGCACATCCGCCTCCGCCGATTCCTTCCTCTCGGCGATCTTCAGCGCCCGCACCGGCATTCTCGACGGCAGGCTGAAGCCGGAAAACATCCTCGATTACGTCTCCGGCCTCGTGATCGGCTCGGAATTCCGCCAGGCGCGCGCCGCCGGCTGGTTCAGATCCGGCGATACGATCGGTATTGTCGGCAACAATGCGCTGAACAGCCGTTACGGCCGCATCGCGCCGCTTTTCGGCCTGACGGTCGAGCCCGGCCCCGACAACGCCGCCAAGCGCGGCATTCTGCTGATCGCGGCCGCAGCCGCCAAGTAACAAGGAGTCCGAGATGACCTTCGAAGAGGCGCTCAAGGCATGCAATCTCGTCGCCATCCTGCGCGGCATCAAGCCGGAGGAAGCTGAAAGCGTCGGCGAAGTGCTGGTCGAGGCCGGCTGGCGGATCATCGAAGTGCCGCTCAATTCTCCCGAACCGCTGAAAAGCATCGAAAAACTCGTCAAGCGCTTCGGCGAAAAGGCCCTGATCGGCGCAGGCACGGTCCTGACGCTCGCCCAGGTCGCCGATGTCGCCGCGACCGGCGCCAAAGTGATCATCTCGCCGAACGCCAACCCGGCTGTCATCAAGGCCTCGCGCGCCGCGGGCATGGTGAGCCTGCCGGGCGTCGCCACGCCGACCGAAGCCTTCGCGGCGGTCGAGGCAGGCGCCACCGGCATCAAGGCGTTTCCGGCGGAAGCCATCCCGCCGATCGTCATCAAGGCCTGGAAAGCGGTCTTGCCGAGGGAGATCCCCGTGCTTGCGGTCGGCGGCGTGACGCCGGAAAACATGACCGCCTACGCCCAGGCGGGCGCTGCCGGCTTCGGCATCGGTTCCTCGCTCTATAAACCCGGAGCCGATCTCGCCTCGATCGCCGAGAAGGCCCGGAAATTCATCGAGGCCATGCGCGCCGCCTGAGCCTCCATAGCTCTCAACCCGTCGCAAAACATTCGCCAAGCGGAACTATCGTCTTAGTCCCGAGTTACAACCGGCAGTGGGACAATCGAGGGGGAGACGATCTTGGCGGCGATCCGCAACAGCTCCGAACATCAGCAGAAGGTGTATGAACGCTGGGCTCCGGTCTATGATCGGGTCTATCGCGGCTTGTTGAAAGACGGGCACCGTACCGTCGCGCGGCTGGCCTCCGAAGCGGGCCGGGAGATTCTCGAAGTCGGCGTCGGCACGGGGCTGGTCCTGCCCTACTATCCGAAGCAGTGCAGCGTTACCGGCATCGATCTCTCCGAACACATGATCGCCAAGGCGCGGGAAAAGGTAGCCCGGAACCGGCTCTTTCACGTCCGGGCGCTCCAGGTCATGGATGCCCACCGCCTCCAGTTCGCAGACCGATCGTTCGATGCGGTCTGCCTGCCTTTTGTCATCACCCTGATCCCCGACCCGGAACGGGCGCTCGACGAATGCGCCCGCGTGCTGAGGCCGGGCGGCGAGATCATCATCGCCAGCAAGCTCGGTGATGGACGCGGCCTGCAGGGCGCGATCGAAGAGGCCGTGGCGCCGCTGGTGCACAAGGTGGGGTGGAGCTCGGCTTTCCGCATCGCCCGGATTGCCGAATGGGTCGAACGCCGCGGCGATTTCGAGGTGGCGGATATCCGCCGTGTCTTCCCCAACGGCTTCTTCAAGGTCATGCGGCTGAGGCAGCTCGCCGGCCATTGAGGAAAAAACTACTTTGCCTTCAGCACCGAGACTGCAAGCTCGCTGTTATGGACATATTCGTTGGCATCCGCCTGACGCTGGACGAGCAGGATGAACAACAGGTCCGTCAGCATGAGCTGCGCGTCGCGCGCGGTGATGGACGACGAACGGACGCGTTCCTCGTCGGCGACCGTATAAAGCCGGATATTCGCCACCTGCAGAAGAGGGCCGCCGTTGAGACCCGTCACGGCGATGACAGTGGCGCCGCGCTCACGCGCCAGTTCGGCGATCCTGAGCGTTTCGATACTGGCGCCCGAATAGGAAAGCGCGAACAGCACATCCCCTCGGGCAAGCGTAGAGACATTGGCCATCTGCACATGGCTGTCGCTGTCATGCAGCACGTTGCGGCCAAGCTTCATGAGCTTGTAGGAAAAGTCGCGTGCCACCAATGAGGAAGCGCCGACGCCTGCCATGTGGATGCGGCGCGCATCGTTCAGCGCCATCAGCGCCCGCTCGATCTCCTGTTCGCTGTTGACGGCAAGCGTCTGCTGCATCGAGAGCATCTTGCTGCCGATCAGCTTCTGCAAAATGGTCAGATAGCTGTCACCGACCTCGATCGTGCCGTGAATCATGCCGGGAGGCGCGTGCCATTCCTGCGCCTTCGCCTCGCTGACCGCGAGCTTCAGGTCCTGGTATCCCGCAAAGCCCAGCTTCTGGCTGAATTTGACGACGCTCGACTGGCTGCGGCCGGTCTCGGCGGCAAGCGCCGCGGAGGAAAGCCGCAGCATCTGATCCGGATTGTCGAGGATGAACTGGCCGATCTCGCGGTCCGCCGGCGCCATGTCCTCGAGCTGCGCGTTGATCTTCTTTAAGACTGACATGCGTTCCTTTGGAAGCCTCGCGATACCCGCCCACCAGTTTACGAAAGATATCATCGCAGCGGAGACCTGCAACACGTTTCCGCGCCTCAACTCTCATGATCTACCACAAGTTATGTTACATAGCGGAATAAAAAATTCCGAACGATTGACACGGTAGCCGGTAGGTTTAGTGTCGGCTGGCGTGCGGGCGAGCAGGTCCGCCCCTCATTCGGCAGGTTTCGTCATGGACAGATTGCGCATCGTCGGCGGTCATCGGCTCCAGGGCGCCGTCACCATTGCCGGCGCGAAGAATGCCGCACTGCCGCAGATCGCGGCGGCACTGTTAAGCCCCTACCCGGTCGAGCTTACCAACCTCCCGCAGGTCAGCGACGTGGAAAACATGCTCGGCGTCGTCGGCCTGCACGGAGCCGAGGTAACGCGTGCCGCCCATTCCACGATCATCGACGCCAAAGCGATCGTCTCCAAGGAAACTTCCTACGACACCGTGCGCAGGATGCGCGCGACGGTGCTGGTGCTGGCGCCCCTTCTCGCCCGCTTCGGCCATGCGCGCGTCTCCATGCCCGGCGGCTGCGCCATCGGTGCGCGACCGGTCGATATGCACATCAAGGCGCTCGCGGCGCTCGGCGCCGATATCGGCATCGAAAGCGGGCTGATCGTCGCCGCAGCGCCCGGGGGCTTGAAGGGAGCGCGCATCGTGCTCGCCTCGCCTTCCGTCGGTGCCACCGAAACGGCGATGATGGCGGCCACGGCGGCCAAGGGCGAGACGGAAATCCTCAATGCCGCGCGCGAGCCGGAAGTCGCCGATCTTGCCGCCTGCCTGATCGCCATGGGCGCCAGGATCGAAGGCGCCGGCACTCACCGGATTCTCGTCGAAGGCTCGACTTCCTGGCAGCCGGCGAAACACCACGGCATCCCGGACCGGATCGAGGCAGGCACCTATGCGGTGGCGGCGGCGATCACCGGCGGCATGCTGGAACTCATCAATGCCCGGCTCGAGAACATAGCATCCGCCGTGCAGGTATTGGAAGCGATGGGCGTCAGCGTCTGGCCGAGCGACCGCGGCCTCGTCGTCTCGCGCGAAGGCCCGCTGAAGGCCGCCGACATCACCACCGAGCCCTATCCCGGCTTCCCGACCGATCTGCAGGCGCAGTTCATGGCGCTGGCTGCGTGCGCAGAAGGCGCCTCGCTGATCCGCGAAACCGTGTTCGAAAGCCGTTTCATGCACGTGCCGGAACTGATGCGGCTGGGAGCCAACGTCTCTCTGCAGGGCACGACGGCGCTGGTGCGCGGCGGCGCTCCGCTCAAGGGCGCGCAGGTGATGGCGACCGACCTTCGCGCCTCCGTTTCCCTCGTCCTGGCTGGCCTCGTGTCCAAGGGTGAAACGATCGTCAACCGCGTCTACCATCTCGATCGCGGCTACGAACAGCTCGATCGCAAACTCCGGCTCTGCGGCGCCGATATCGAACGGCTGAGCGCATGACGGCGGGAGCGGAACATTACTTCCTGGGCGTCGATGGCGGCGGCACCGGCTGCCGCGCCCGTGTCGAGGACGGTTCCGGCGCCGTGCTGGGACAGGGCCTTTCCGGCCCGGCCACGACCCGTTTGGGCATCGAGGAAGCATGGGCCTCCATTTCCCGCGCCTTCAACGCGGCTCTGGATGAGGCAGGGCTTGGGCCGGATGAGGTCGCCCGCACCCATGTCGGCATCGGCCTTGCCGGGATCGGCCGCAAGGGTGCGCTGGAAGCCCTGCAGGCGATCCCCCATCCCTTCGCCGGCATCGACTTCACGAGCGACGGGATGGGCGCCTGCCTCGGCGCGCATTCCGGCCGTGACGGCGCGATCGTCATCGCCGGTACCGGCTCCATCGGGCTCGGCTTCGTGGAAGGCCGCAGCCTGCGGGTCGGAGGCTATGGCTTTCCGATTTCCGACGAGGGCAGCGGCGCCGATCTGGGCCTCAAGGCGATCCGGCTGGCGCTGCGAGCCAATGACGGCAGGCTGGAAAAGACGGCCTTGCTGACGGAGGTCATGCAGCGGTTCCAGAACGATCCGATGGAAGCGGTTGCCTGGATGGATCGCGCCACGGCAACCGATTACGCGGCACTCGCCCCCATGGTCATGCGCCATGCCGATCAGGGCGATTCCGCCGGCCGCCGCATCGTCCAGAGCGCTGCCGAGCAGATCGACACGCTGGTACGCACCCTTTTCGACCTCGGAGCCCCGCGCGTGACGCTTCTCGGCGGACTTTCCACGCCGCTCGAACCCTGGCTGGCGCCGGATGTCCGCCGCCGCCTCAAGCCAGCCGACGGCGATGCCGTCTCCGGCGCCATCATCCTCGCCCGCAAGGCCGCCCAAGTTCACTGATCCGCGGATTTGGCATGTGTGAAAACTTGCCAAAGTTGGAATAAAATATTCCAATCATCGATTGACTGAAGGAATGGAAAATCCTAATTTCTTAACAAAACGTAACGAGCGAACGAGAAGGCGCGGCATGACGCAGATCTTGCGGAAAGCAGTCCCTCGGCCTGAGTTCGAAAGCAGAATCATGAGCGATGCGCGGCTGATATCCGAACTGGAAAGACTGGTTTCCGAAGACCGCAATCCGCGTTCCATGGATATCGATCTTCTGCCGACCGCCGACGTGCTGCGCGAGATCAACGAGGAGGACAAGGGCGTCCCGGCAGCCGTCGAAAAGGTGATCCCCCAGATCGCGGAGGCGGTCGACAAAATCGTCAAGGCGTTCCAGAAAGGTGGCCGGCTGGTCTATATCGGGGCCGGCACCAGCGGCCGGCTCGGCGTGCTCGATGCGTCCGAATGCCCGCCGACCTTCAGCGTGCCGGAAGGCATGGTCGTCGGCCTGATCGCCGGGGGGCCTTACGCTCTGCAGCACGCAGTCGAAGGCGCCGAGGACGATCCGAAAGAGGGCCGGCAGGCGCTTGTCGATATCGGCCTGACGGCGGATGACGTCGTCGTCGGCATCGCAGTCAGCGGCCGTACACCTTACGTCATCGGCGCCCTCGACTACGCGAAATCGCTTGGAGCCGGTACGGTCGCCCTCTCCTGCAACCCCGATTCGGTGATCGCCGCGATTGCCGACATCGCCATTTCTCCGGTCGTCGGCCCGGAAATCCTCACCGGTTCGACGCGATTGAAATCCGGCACCGCGCAGAAACTCGTGCTCAACATGCTGACGACGGCAAGCATGATCCGCATCGGCAAGAGCTACCAGAACCTGATGGTCGATCTGCACGCCAGCAACCAGAAGCTTGTCGCCCGGGCCGCACGCATCGTCATGCAGGCGACGGGCTGCACGGCGGAAGAAGCGCGCCGCGCGCTGGACCTCACCGGCAACGACGTCAAGCCCGCGATCTTGATCCAGCTCACCGGAATGGATGTGGATGCGGCGCGCACCGCGCTTGACGATGCCGGAGGCTTCCTTCGGAAGGCGATAAATGGGAAGACAGCGTAAAGCTGCTGAACGACCGCCCGGACCGCTTGGATGGTCGGGCTAAAAAGCAACGAATCTCGAAGAGAGGGAGAATTGAAAATGGGAAGGAATTTTTCGGCAAAGCAGGTTTCCGGGCTCGTTTCCGGCCTGGCGCTGGCCGTTGCCCTCGGGGCCGCGGTCGCGGCCGGCCCCGCCTCGGCTGCAACGCTGCGCATGGCCTGGTCGCAGGATGCGACGGGTCTCGACCCTCACAAGCAGACCGCGTTTTCCTCGATCCGCCTGCTGGAGCTGATTTACGAGCCGCTGGTGCGTCTCGACAAGGACCTGCAGATCGTCCCGGCGGTCGCATCCTCCTGGGAATTCTCCGCTGACGGGACCCAGCTTACCTTCAAACTTAATCCCAACGCCAAGTTCCAGGACGGCAAGCCCGTAACCCCGGCGGACGTGAAGGCGTCCTTCGAACGCATCCTCGACGAGAAGACGGCAGCTGCCGCACGCGCCAATTTCGGCTCGATCGCCAGCATCGAAACCCCGGACCAGACGACCGTTACCTTCAAGCTCTCCCGGCCTGACGTGCCGCTGCTGACGGCCATGGCCAGCATCAATGCAGCGATCGTGCCGGCAGCGGAAATCACGGCCGGCTCGGTCGGGACGAAGGCGCTCGGCTCCGGCCCGTTCAAGCTGGAAAAATGGGATCCGAATTCTAAGGAAGTTCTGACCGCCAACAAGGATTGGGCCGGCGGCAAGATTGGTGTCGATGGCATCGACATCAGTGTCCTGCCCGACGAGACCGCCATCCTTGCGTCCCTGCGCACGAAGCAGATCGACTTCGCGCTGCTCAATGATCCGCTGGTCGCAACCCTCGTGCCGAAGGAGACCAACCTGATCCTGAACCGCACGCCGGTTCTCGCCTATCATGTCCTGCAGCTGAACCCTGCCCGCAAGCCGATGGACAATCTCGCCGTGCGACAGGCGATCTCCTGCGCCATCGACCGTCAGGACGTTCTCGACACGGCGTCCGTCGGCGAAGGCAAGGTGACAGGCCCGCTGACCATGCCGGGCTACACGACCGACGCCAGCACCCTTTTCTGCTACAAGCGTGACGTGGAGAAGGCCAAGAAGCTGATGGCCGATGCGGGCTTTGCAGACGGCTTCTCGGCAACCGTCATCGCCGCCAACGGCGAACCGGCGACCGCTGCTGCCGAAGCGCAGGTCATCCAGTCACAGCTTGCGGAAATCGGCGTCAAGCTCGACATCAAAATGATGGAACTGAACGTCTATGTCGACGCCTGGCTGAAGGGCGATTTCGACATGGCCGTTGCCCTGAACGGCGGCCGCGCCGATCCTTATTCCATGTACAACCGCTACTGGACCAAGGCCGGCAACCTGCAGAAGGTCGCGAACTATATCGACGATACGCTCGACAGCCTGATGCAGAAGGGCCGCGAGGAAACCGATCCCGCCAAGCGCAAGGCGATCTTCGCCGATTTCGAGAAACATCTCGTCGAGGTGTCGCCCTGGGTTTGGCTCTATACGTCCTACAGCTATACGGCCCAGCAGAAGACCGTTCAGGGCTTCGTACCGACGCCGGAAGGCTCCCTGTTCGGATTGAGCAGCGTCAGCATCCAGCAGTGACGATCGCGTGACGTAACGGATACGAGGTTGGTTGATCCATGAGTTACCTGACGCGACGGCTGTTGACCTTTCCGCTCGTCATGCTCGGGGTTTCCATCCTCGTCTTCGTGACGATCCGCATGGTGCCGGGCGATGCGATTACCGCGATGCTCGGAACCGAAGCCGGTCTCCTGACGCCGGCACAAAGGGATGCGCTGGCGGGCTATTTCGGCATCGATCAGCCGATTCTGGTGCAATACTGGCGCTGGCTCGCCGGCGTCTTCCAGGGCGATCTCGGCATTTCCGTCACTTACGGCCGGCCGGTGCTCGGCGTCATCCTGGAACGTTTCCCGCTGACGCTTCAGCTTGCCCTGATGTCCATGTGCGTCGCGCTTCTCGTCGGCCTGCCGGCCGGCGTCTTCGCCGCCACCCGTAACGAGAAGATGTCCGACCTCGGCGTCCGGATCTTCGCGATGATCGGCCAGTCGACCCCGAATTTCGTCGTCGGCCTGCTGATCATCTACGCCCTGTCGGCGGGCTTCGGCATCCTGCCGGTCATGGGGGAATTCACGCCGTTCTTCGAGGATCCGCTACGCAATCTCGGCCAGATGATCCTGCCGGCCATCACGCTCGGTTTTGCCTTCGCCGCCTCCGTCACCCGCATATCACGCTCCGCCATGCTGGACGTGCTGAGCGACGACTATGTCCGCACCGCCCGCTCCAAAGGCGCCTCGAAACGCAGCGTCATCTGGCGTCATGCGCTTCCCAATGCGTTGATCCCGGTCGTCACCTTGAGCGGCGTGGAATTCGGCTACCTGCTCGGCGGCGCGGTTCTGGTGGAACAGATCTATGCCCTGCCGGGCCTCGGCCGTCTCGTCCTCGACGCCATCCTGCAGCGCGACTATGCGCTCGTGCAGGGCTGCGTCCTCTTCATCGCCTTCAACTTCATGGTGGTCAATCTGCTCGTCGACCTCGCTTATGCCGCGCTCGACCCGCGCATCCGTCTCGGAGAAGGCGGCTGATGTCGATGCTGCGTGCGATCTTTTCCCATGCCAGCGGCAGGATCGGCGGTACGATCGTCGTGGTCTATATCATCATCGCCCTGCTCGGCATGTTCGACATCACCCCGCACAATCCGCTCCAGCAGTTTCGCATCGACCGGCTGCATGCGCCGAATGCGACCTATTGGATGGGCACCGACCTCTTCGGCCGCGACGTCGCAAGCCGCCTGATGAAAGGCATCGGCCAGTCCTTCCTGGTCGGCTTCTGCGCCGTCGCGCTAGCCACGACCGCCGGCACGGTGCTGGGCCTGACCGCCGCCTGGTTCGGCAGAGCCTGGGATGGGCTGGTGATGCGCGTCATGGACGTGCTGCTGGCCTTCCCGGCGATCCTGCTGGCGCTCCTCATCATCGCCGCCGCCGGTCCGGGCACCTGGACGAGCGTGGCTGCGATCGCGATCGTCTACACGCCGATCTTCACGCGGGTGGTGCGCGGCCCGGCGCTCTCCATCAAGTCGCGCGAATTCGTCGATGCCGCCCGCACCTTCGGTTCGAGCCGGCGCTATATCCTGACCCGCCACCTGCTTCTCAATCTTGTCGCGCCGCTGACCGTCCAGGTGACGCTGGCGCTCGCCTGGTCGCTGCTGACGGAAGCCGGCCTCTCCTTCCTCGGCCTCGGCACTCAGCCGCCGGCCTCTTCGCTCGGCCTGATGCTGGCGGACAGCCGCAACCTGATGGAGACGGCGCCCTGGCTGCTGATCTTCCCGGCGCTGGCGATCATGATCAGCATCCTTGGCTTCAACCTGCTTGGTGACGCGCTGCGCGACATCCTCGATCCTAAGACGAGGAGCCGGCCGGCATGACCACTCCGCTTCTATCCGTCTCCGATTTGTGCGTCGGCTTCGGACGAGACCCGTCGAAGAACGAGATCGTCAAAGGCGTCAGCTTCGATCTCGCAGCCGGCGAAACGCTGGCGATCGTCGGCGAAAGCGGTTCCGGCAAGTCCGTGACCGCGCTTTCCATCAATCGCCTCGTCGATTTCGGCGGCGGCCGCATCATCGGCGGCTCGATCGACTTCAAGCGCCGCGACGGTAGTATCCTCGATCTCGCTCAAGCGGGCGAACCGGTGCTCGAAAAGATCCGTGGCTCGGAAATCGGCATGATCTTCCAGGAGCCGATGACCTCGCTCAACCCGGTGCTCACCATCGGTACACAGATCGAGGAATCCTTCCGCCTGCACCGGGGCCTGACCGGCCGGCAGGCGACCGCCGCCGCCAGGGATGCGCTGGATCGCGTGCGCATTCCCGATGCGGCGCGGCGACTGAAATACTGCCCGAACCAACTCTCCGGCGGCATGCTCCAGCGGGTGATGATCGCGACCGCTCTCGCCTGCAACCCGCGCCTTTTGATCGCGGACGAACCGACCACCGCCCTCGATGTCACCGTTCAGGCGCAGATCATGGCATTGCTCGGCGAACTGAAGCACGAGACCGGCATGGCGATGATCTTCATCACCCATGACATCGGCCTCGTCGCCGGCATTGCCGACAAAATCATGGTCATGCAGGCCGGCGAAGCGGTGGAGCAGGGGCAGCTTGACCAGGTCCTCGACCGGCCGCAGCATTCATATACCCGTCACCTGTTGAGCGCCGTGCCGCATTTCGAATCCGGCCGCGCCGCCCGCGCCGATTTCCGGCGGGAGAAGGCCAAGCCCCCTGCCCTGACCGTCGACGGCCTGACGGTGCGCTTCAAGGTTTCGGGCGGGCTGCTCGGCCGTTCGCCAGGCTCGGTCCATGCCGTGGAAAACGTCGGCTTCGACCTGATGCCGGGCGAGACGCTGGCGATCGTCGGCGAAAGCGGCTCGGGCAAATCCACCACGGCGCGCGCGATCCTTGGTCTTGTGCGCCCGACCCGCGGCAGGTTCTCGGCCCATGGTTTAACGGAGAGGGCCGGCAGCGTCGCGGATGCGACCGATCCAGCCACGCAAATGGTGTTTCAGAACCCCTACGCCTCGCTCAATCCGCGGCTTCGGATCGACAGCATACTTGCCGAGCCCGTCATCGCCGCCGGTGGCCGGATCACTACCGAAACCCGCGAGAAGATGAAGGCGCTCTTGAAGCGAGTCGGCCTGCCGGAGGATAGCCTGGAGCGCTACCCGCACCAGTTCTCCGGCGGCCAGCGGCAGCGCCTCTGCATCGCCCGTGCGCTGATGCTCAATCCGTCGGTCGTCGTCCTCGACGAGGCGGTCTCGGCTCTCGACGTCTCGGTCCAGGCGAAAGTGCTGGAACTGCTGGTCGATCTGCAGAAGGAATACGGTCTCGCCTATCTCTTCGTGTCCCATGACATGGCGGTCGTGGAGCGCATCGCCCATCGCATCGCCGTGCTTTATGCGGGACAGATCGTCGAAATCGGCGATGCCGCTTCGGTACTTTCCAATCCGCAGCATTCCTATACAAAGCGGTTGATTTCCGCCGTGCCGAGCATCGATCGCCGCAACCAGCATTTCGAGCTCGATACGCGCCAGGTTCCGTCCCTCGTCCGCCCGCCCGGTTTTGAACCGCCGGAGCCGCAGTGGCGGGATTTCGGACCGGATCACCGGGCGCGGGCGGAGGCCTGAGGAACAGGACCATGGACGACCGGACCCGAACCACCGCCGATGCCGAGCTGACCGCCACCTTCGAGCGGGCGTTCGCACCGCTGCAGAAATCCGTGGCGGACAAGCGTATCCCGGGCGGCGTGTTCGGCATCGTCGACCTGAAACGCGGCCGCATGACGCGCGCGACCGGAGCGGCGCAGGTCACTCCGATCATCCGGCCGATGGCGCTCGACACATGGTTCGACCTCGCCTCGCTGACCAAGGTGATCTTCACCACGACGCGCATCCTGAGACTGGCGGATGAAGGCGTGATCGACCTGGATGCGCCTCTCATCACGCTCCTGCCGGACCTGCGTCAGTACGATGCCGATGCCTGGGAGCGGAAAGTCACCTTCCGCCAATGCCTGGGCCACCAGACGCCTTTCCCGGCCGTCGCGCCGATCTATACCTATGGCCGCGATCCAGAGCTCTTGCGTGCCTTCATCCTGCAGCGGGAATGGCGCGCCGGTCCTCCGGTCTATTCCGATATCAACTTTATCCTGCTCGGTTTCGCCCTGGAACGGCTGACCGGCAAGACGCTGCGGGACCTCGATCCCGGCCCCGGTTTCGCCTGGTCTGCCGATCCGGAAAACTCCGCCGCGACGGAGGACTGCACCTGGCGACACCGCGTTCTGTCGGGCGAGGTGCATGACGACAACTGCTCGGCGCTGCAAGGCTCGGGCCATGCGGGCCTGTTCGGCACCGTGACCTCGGTTCTCGATTTCGCCGAAAGCCTGCTCGACGGCACGGGAGCCTCCAAGGAAGCCGTCACGCTGATGCGCACGCCGCTTTCCGGCAAACGCACCCATGGCTGGGAGCAGCCCTATCCGGACTGGTGGGGCGGCAACGCCTGCAGCCCTGGCACGATCGGCCATACGGGCTTCACCGGCACCGCTCTCTGGATCGATTTCGACAAGGCCCGCGCCTGGACGCTACTCACCAACCGCATTCACCCGACCCGCCATTTCGACAGCGGCATCCTTGCGCTGCGCCAGGCGATCGGCGATCTCGTCAATCAAAGTTGAGGAAATTCACGATGGAGCCAATCTGGGCCGTCGGCCTGATGACCGGAACCGTTCTCGACGGCAATATCGACGTGGCGCTCCTGAAGACCGACGGCGAGACAATCGATACCTTCGGCGCCTATACGCTGGCCCCTTATCCGCCGGAAATCCGCGCGCTTCTGGAGGAAACGCTGAAACAGGCCCGCGCCTGGAATTTCGAAGGCCCCGATCCGGCAATCTTTCGCGAAGCCGAAGAGGCGCTGACCCGCGCCCAATCGCAGGCAGTGAAGGACCTCGTCGAGAGCTGCGGGCTGACCATGGCCGATGTCGGCATCGTCGGCTTCCACGGCCAGACGATATTGCACCGCGCTCCGACCAGGGAAAGGCTCGGCGACACCCGCCAACTCGGCGACGGCAAACTCATGGCTTCGATCCTCGGCTGCAAGGTCGCCTACGACTTCCGCTCGGCGGACGTGCGCGCCGGCGGTCAGGGCGCACCGCTCGCCGCCGCCTACCATGCCGCGCTGCTGCGCGGTCTCGACACGTCCGGCGATACGGCGGTGCTCAATCTCGGCGGCGTCGCCAACATCACCTGGTGGGACGGCAAGGAGCTCGTGATCGCCTTCGATACCGGCCCCGCCAATGCGCCGCTCAACGACTTCATGAAGGCACGTGGCCTCGGCGACATGGATATTAACGGCGCGCTTGGCGCTTCCGGCAAGGTCGACGAAGAACGCCTCGCCACACTGCTCCGGCATCCCTACCTGACCGCGCCCTATCCGAAATCGCTCGATCGCTTCGATTTCACCGCCGCCATGGCCGACGGCCTCGACGACGCTACGGGTGCCGCAACCCTCTCCGCCTTCACGGCATCGGCCGTCGGCAAGGCGCTCGACCTCTTGCCGCACAGGCCGAAGCGGCTGATCGTCGCCGGCGGCGGGAGGCATAACCCGACGATCATGGCGATGCTCGAAAGCCGGGCCGGCACGAAGGCGGTTTCCGCCGATGAATTCGGCTGGCGGGGCGATGCGGTGGAAGCCGAGTGCTTCGCCTTTCTCGCCGTCCGCGTGCTGCGGGGCCTGCCGATCAGCTTTCCGACAACCACCGGCGCACCAAGGCCCTTGCAAGGCGGCCGGCTCGCAGGGTAAGCCGCTGCTTTCAATGCAGAGAGTCGGGAGCGCTCGAACATCATGAACAAAAGAGCGGCCTACGCCGCGGGCGGCAATGCAGTCCTGGTTGGCGTCCTCCTGATGCTGCTCGGCGACTTCATGTTCGCGCTGAACGACGCCATGGGCAAATGGCTGGTAGCGAGTTTTTCCGTTGGCCAGGTCCTGCTCATCCGCTCGATCGGCGCCTTTTTTGTGCTCGGGCCAATGCTTAGCCGCCAGCCGGCTTCGGCGCTGTACAGGGTCGAAAAGCCCCAGCTTCATATGCTGCGCGTGATCCTCGCGACAGCCGATACCGGGCTCTTCTACGCGGCCGTCGTCTATCTGCCGCTCGCCGATGTCATGACCTTCTACATGGCCGGGCCGATCTATGTCGCGGCGCTATCCCATTTCCTGCTCGGTGAACGCATCGGCTGGCGGCGCTGGCTCGCGGTCCTGATCGGCTTCATCGGCGTCGTCATCGCGCTGCGTCCCTCTTCCGAAATGCTGTCCTGGCCGTCGATTTTCGGCCTCGTCGGCAGCCTGTCCTTCGCGCTCACGCTGGTGCTCAACCGCATGCTCCGCTCGACGCCGGACGCGACGCTCGTCACCTGGCAGACACTCGCCTGCCTGATTGCCGGAGCGTTCCTCACGATCGGCAACTGGAGCCCCTTCGACACCGGCGAACTCCTGGCCCTGCTCCTGCTCGGCGTCGTATCCTGTGCCGCGCATCTGCTGATCACTCGCTCGCTGAAGCTTGCGCCGGCCTCGGTGCTGGCGCCGCTGCAATATACGCTGCTGCTCTGGGCGATCGTTCTCGGCTGGGTGTTCTTCGGCGATTTTCCCGATGCCCAGACATTGACCGGCGCCGCGATCATCGTGCTGGCCGGTCTGTTCATCTTCCATCGCGGCAACCTGAAACAGGACGCGGAGCCCACGATCCCGACCGATTCGAGCCACGGCTGATCAGGTCCGGACCCTGCGGGTCAGCATCGCTTCGATCGCTGACAGTCCGTCATAGATCAGCACCGCGAGCGCGCCGACGATCAGGCCGCCCTGCAGGATGAAGGCGAGATTGTTCGATTGCAGCCCGGCGATGATCACCTCGCCGAGCGTCCTTGCCGCCACCGTCGAACCGATCGTCGCCGTCGCAAGGCTGATGACCACGGAAAGCCGGATGCCGGCAACGATCACCGGCAGCGAAAGCGGCAGTTCGACCTGGACGAGACGCTGCAGCGGCGTCATGCCGGAACCGCGCGCCGCTTCCATCACGGAGCGCGGCAAGTTGGTAAGCGCCGTCAGCGTATTCTCGAAGATCGGCAGCAGGCCATAGAGGAAAAGCGCTATCAGCGTCGGCTTCTCGCCGAAGCCCACGGCCGGCACGGCGAGCGCCAGCACCGCAACGGGCGGAAAGGTCTGGCCGATATTCACGAGGCTGCGGGAAAGCGCCAGGAATTCCGCGCCGAACGGCCTTGTGACGAGGATCGCCAGCAGCACAGCGATGATCGTCGCGGCCAAAGTTGCGATGAAGACCGTCCTTAAATGCTGGAGCGTCAAACCGAGAAGGCTTCCCTGATTGTAGATGGCCGGTGCGTTCGGCTGCACCAACGGCTTCAGCAGCGGCTCGAAACTCCCCGGCGACACCAGAAAAGCAACCAGCAGGAGGAGCAGCAAGCCGCGAAGGATCGTCGGCGCCCAGACCTTCATCGGCGCCTCGCGCCGCGCTTGAGAAGTGTTTCGAGGGTGACCCGCCCCATGGGTGCGCCGCTGGCCGAGATGACCGGCAACGCCTTCCGCCCGGTCCAGATCAGGTCGGCGAGCGCCTCCTGCTGGCTCCTGTCCTCGCGGATCGGCTCGCCCTCCGCCTCGCCGGGCTCTGCGGCCGCTCCGGTCCTGGCAATCGAAAGCAGGCGGAACGGCCGCTCGCCATCGCCGATCAGCGTCTCGACGAAAGGTGTGGCCGGAGCCCGCACGAGTTCTGCGGGCGGACCGTATTGCAACACCTTCCCCTTGTCCATAACCGCAATATTATCAGCGAGATGGAACGCTTCGTTCATGTCATGCGTGACGAGCACGATCGTCGTGCCGAAATGCTTCTGGATCGCCAACAGGTCTTCCTGCGCCTTGGCGCGGATGATCGGGTCGAGCGCTCCGAAAGGCTCGTCCATCAAAAGCACGTTCGGTTCGGCGGCAAGCGCCCGGGCGACGCCGACGCGCTGCTGCTGACCGCCGGAAAGCTCGTGCGGATAACGCGACCCGAAGGTCTTCGGGTCGAGTTGGAAAAGCGTCAAAAGCTCCTCGACCTTGGCGTCGACGCGCGATTTCTGCCAGCCGAGCAAGCCTGGAACGGTGGCGATGTTCTGCGCCACCGTTCGATGCGGGAAAAGCCCGTGCCCCTGGATGGCGTAACCGATCCGGCGACGCAGTTCATAACCGGGGATCGAACGGTTGTCCTCGCCGTCGAGCCTGATCGATCCCTCGCTCGGCTCCACCAGCCGGTTGATCATCCGGATGAGCGTCGTCTTGCCCGAGCCGGACGTGCCGACAATCACGGTGACCGTCCGCGGCTCGATCACCATCGAAACATCGTCGACCACGGTTATGCCGTCATAGCGCTTGGTGATGCCGTCGATCTCGATCATCTGCTGCTCGCTCCGTTCGGTCCGCGCGTGTTCATTTCGACCAGGGCATCCAGCACGACAGCCGCGGCAAAGGCGAGCGCCACGGTCGGCACGGCGCCGAGCAGCACGAGATCCATGGCGGTCTGCCCGATGCCCTGGAAGACGAAGACTCCAAAGCCCCCGCCGCCGATCAGCGCCGCGATCGTCGCCATGCCGATGTTCTGAACGAGCACGATGCGTATGCCTGTCAGGATGACCGGCAGCGCCAGCGGAAACTCGATCTGGAAGAGCCGCTGCCGATCGGTCAAGCCGATGCCGCGGGCTGCGTCGTTTGCCTCGCGCGGCACGCCGGCAAGACCGACGACCGTGTTGGCGACCACCGGCAGAAGCGAGTAGAGGAAGAGCGCTACGAAAGCCGGCGCGACGCCGATGCCGTGAATGCCGATCGCTGCCGCACCCGGCACGGTGGCAGAAATCCATGCCAGCGGCCCGATCAGGATGCCGAACAGCGCGATCGACGGGATCGTCTGGATGAGGTTCAATGTATTGAGCACCGCTGCCCGGAGCGGTTCAACCCGGTGACAGAGGATACCGAGCGGCAATCCCACCACGACGGCGGCGAACAGCGAGCCGAGCGCCAGCGTCACGTGCCGGCCCGCCTCGATCCAGAAGACGTCGGCGCGGCCGGCATATTCCTTCATGATCGACAGCCCGTCCCAGCTTCCCGACATCAGGATCGCTTCGACCCCAATCGCCGCAAGGATCAGGAACAAGACGCGCATCCAGGGCGGCGGCGCAAGCCGCGTGATCGCATCGGCGGCCAGCAACGCGGATGCAAACAGCAGGAGCCAGAAGCCCGAGGCCGGAGAGACGCGGGCATAGCTGTTGCCGTCAGGTGTCAGAAAGCCTGCGGCGAGACCGATCGAAAGCGTCAAGGCCGCCAGTGCAGCGGCCGCCGCGATCAGCTTCAGCCATGGGGAAGTTCGAAAGAGTGCTGCGATTGCGGCCATGAACAGGATAGCGAGCAGGCCGAAACCCGCCCATCCCGGCAAGGCGTCGAGGATCGTCCTCGCCTCTCCCTGCAATATGCGATTGGGCTTGAGCGTTGCAAAGGCCGCCCAGAAAGTCCCGTAGGCCGCGATCAGGGCGATGACGATGCCGAGCTTGTCGAACTTTATCCTCAAACCGCTCCCCTGCCTCGCGGTGTCCAAGTCTCGATGAAAAAGCCGGATGCTTCGAGGCACCCGGCTCAGTTTGGCATGAAAGCCGCCCGAAACGGAACTACTTCAGGAAGCCGTTCTTCTTGAGGAAATCCTCGGCGACCGCCTTGGCCGGCTCGCCGCCCACCTGGACGCGGCCGTTGAGATCCTGCAATGTCACGAGATCGA
The DNA here is from genome assembly GCF_900177415.1 of Xaviernesmea oryzae. Lineage (GTDB taxonomy): Bacteria > Pseudomonadota > Alphaproteobacteria > Rhizobiales > Rhizobiaceae > Neorhizobium > Neorhizobium oryzae_A. The sequence continues at coordinate 848,560 of NZ_FXAF01000011.1, forward strand.
GCTTTTCGAAGACCGGCTTCAGCAGGCTTTCGATATTCGGATTTTTCTTGAGCGCCTCCTCGCGGATGATGGGCGCGGGCTGGTAGACGGGCTGTACGCCCTTGTCGTCTTCCAGAACCACGAGACCGGAAGGCGCGATGCCGCCGTCGGTGCCGTAGACCATGGCCGCATTCGCACCGTTGGTCTGGTTGGCGGCCGCCGCGATCGTCGCGGCCGTATCGCCGCCCGACAGCGTGATCAGCTGCTCCGGCTTCAGCTGAAAGCCGTATGTGGTCTGGAAGGCCGGCAGTGCCGCGGCGGAATTGACGAATTCGGAAGAGGCCGCGAGCACGATCTTGCCGCCGCCCGCAACATATTTGCCGAAATCCGTAAGCGTCTTCAGGTTGTTGGCCTCCGCGACATCCTTGCGCAGCGCGATCGCCCAGGTGTTGTTGGCGGAGGACGGCGTCAACCAGACGATCTTGTTGGCGTCATAGTCGAGCTTCTTGACCGCTTCATAGGCCTGCTCCGGATTTTTCCAGGCCGGATCGTCGCCCTTTTCGAAGAAGAAGGCCCCGTTGCCTGTATATTCCGGATAGATGTCGATCTCGCCGGCGGTGATCGCCTTGCGGACCACCGGCGTCGCGCCGAGCTGGATACGGTCGGTCGCCTCGATGTTGTTGGCCTTCAGCATGGCGAGGATGATATTGCCGAGCACGCCGCCTTCGGTATCGATCTTGGAAGAGACGACGACCTGGGCATTGGCCATGGTGGCCGAAACACCGAGCGCAAAAGCAATGCCCAGCAGCTTCGTTTTTAGAGACATAACAGGACTTCCTCCAGATTGCGGGCATATGCTCGCATAGATTCAAAACGAGAACAAATGAAAAACCTCCGTCTATGTAGGGCGGCTCGCGGAATGTGCGAGTCCCCTTCAACGGTCCTTGGTTTGAATTCAACGACGCTAATGAACGAGCAAGGAGGTACGGGGCTCAGGTGCCGGGCATGATCACGTCGGCACGATCACGTCTGAATGGCCGCTGCCGGCCAGGGATTGACGGACAAGGCCGCCGGCCTTCATCTCCGCGACGAATGCCGCGACGAACTGTGCCGCAAGGGGTCTTGTCGAACTGACGCCGACGGCTTGCGGAATGGTCATGAAGGGCGTGACCATCACATCGAACGCGGGGTGATCGGCCGCCACCTTCCGCATCGCCTGCCGAACGCCGGCAAGGCCGTCGAGCTGACCGGCATCGAGAGCTGCGGTTGCTTCGGCGAAACTGTCGAAGCGCGTGAGCCGGCCGCCTTTGCCGCTCCGCGACAGGTGGAATTCGTAAGCGCTGCCCTTGACAGCCCCGATCCGCAGCTGAAGCCGGTCCACGTCTCCCGGCGTTTTCGCCTTGCCATCGGCGCGGACAAGATACGCTCCTTCGATCAGCACATAGGGTTCGCTATAGGCGATCCGCTCGGCGCGCTCAGGGTCGATCGCCAGAAAGCAGACGTCCCATTCGCCTGTATCGACGCTGCCGGAAACCGCGCCGGCCCTGTCGTAATGCCGGAAGGCGATCGGAAGCTTCAGCCGGTCGGCCAGCGCCCTCGCCAGATCGACGGAAACACCGCTCGGGCTGTCTTCTGTCGGCCCGCGGCGAACAAGGACGACGTTCCCGTGATTGAGCGCGCATTTCAATGTACCGGAAGGCGCGATCTCCTTCCGGACCGCATCGAGATCGAACTGCCGCAAGATTTTCCTCCCGATTGTTTTCAGGGCGCCTGGATCGATTTCATCCAGTCGTCCTCGCGCGGATACTGGGTCACCATGAGCTCCAGTCCGCTCTCGCCGGCCTGGAGCATGGGCGCGTCATCGCTGGAACGGACGAAGATCAGCGAAAACGGCGTGTAAATCGCACCTTCGAAGATCAGGCTGCCGTTCAGGACGATGAGAAATTGGCCGCCGGACGCGCTCGGATCGGGCGCCCGCGTTGTCATCGACGGACCGAGGCGGATGACCTTGACGTTCATTCCGTCATCGTCCGGCTGCTCCTCGATCACCGTCTCGACGGAAACCTCCGTGCGATCGCGCAGAACAGGATCGATGGAAAGCGTCACCGGCTCGGAAACGCGGTGACGCCGCTTGGTCGGCCGCAGTTTCTCGCGGATATCCGGAGTGGTCAGATAGACGAGGCCGGCGTCCGTCTTGCTGCGCAGGGTGAGATAGGAGAGGCCCTGGGCGCCGGCGATCAGCGGCCCGTAACCGGTATGATGGTCGGCATAGTGGACCGTCACGAGACGCACTTCGTCCCGGCCGATCGTGCCGCTCCCGGCGATGAAGACCTGGAACTGATCGACGATATGGAAATGCGAATCGAGCTTCTGATGGGCATTGAGATCGAGGCGGAACGCCTGGGGCTCCGGCGTCGCGACATCGGAATTCTTGCCGAACAGGTTGATTTTCCAGGATTGGCCGCGGCGAAAGCGGCTCGGTTCCTTCTCTGAATACGACGCGGCCTGCATGTTGTTCCTCCTCTCGTTGACAAACTTGCCATCCCCTGCGGCGGCTGATCCGCTGTCAGCCGACGACCTTCATGTCGAACTGATGCTTGCTGGCCCCGCAATCCGGACATATCCAGTCGTCCGGCACGTCTTCCCAGCGTGTACCGGGCGGCACGCCGCCATCGGGGTCGCCGAGCGCCTCGTCATAGCGATAGCCGCAAAGCACGCATTCCCAGATTTTCAAGCCGTTTCGGTCCGCCACATTTTCCGACGTCGCCACCACTCTCCTCCAGAATGAAATTGACCCAGGAAACGCTACGCCACATGGTGGCCTATCACCAGATGTTAAGCCTCACTATCAGACATAACAAACCGGCATAACTCGAATGGGAGGAAAGAATGGACATTCGGCAGCTTGGATATTTCGTGCGCGTGGCGGAACTCGGCAGTTTCAGCCGCGCTTCGGCATTTCTGCATGTCGCGCAGCCCGCGCTCAGCAGACAGGTGCGGAACCTCGAGATCGAACTCAAGGAAAGGCTGCTCGTCCGCAACGGCCGCGGCGTGGAAGTGACCGAGGCGGGCGAGCGGCTGCTCAGCAACGCCCGCGGCATTCTTCGGATGGTCGAACGGACCTATGAGGACATCGACAATGCGCGCACCGGCAAATCGGGAAAGGTCGCGATCGGCCTGCCCGCCACGATTTCCATCGCCATCGCCACCGCACTGATCCGCCGCCTGCGGGAGGAACTGTCGGACGCCCAGGTGACGCTCATCCACGGCCGCTCCAGCCAGTTGCAGGAATGGCTGCTCTCGGGCCGCATCGACATGGCGATCATGTACAACGCCCCCTCCTCGCCCATGCTGGAAATTCATGATCTGGTCGACGAGAACCTCTATCTGATCGGCTCGGAAGATGCTTTCGACGACCCGGACCCCGTGCCTTTGGAAGCCTTGGCGTCCCTGCCCATGGTCATAGCCTGCCGCCCCAACAGCACGAGGGTGATCGTGGAGTCGGAACTGGCGCGCATGGGTCAGAAACCGAATATCGTGTTCGAGCTCGATCCGCTTGAAACGATGTTCGACCTGGTGCGTGACGGTTATGGTTTCACGGTCGCGTCGATGCGGACGCTGAAATCCAAAGGTGCCGGCTCGGGCCTTGCCACGCGGAAGATCGTCGGGCCGGAACTCGTTCTCTCCGTCGAGCTCGTCCAGCCGGCCCGCAGGCTCAACAACAGGCTTCATGAGGCCGCCTTCCGGATTCTCAGGGATCTGAGCCTGCAGCTCCTCAAGGACGCGCAGGCGTAGCATCTGCAGATGCAGCGATGCCTCAGGTATCGGCGGCCATCATGTTGACGACCCGCTCGGGCCTGCCGTCCAGAAAAGCCTCGATCAGGCGGACGGCATCGCCGTAATAGGTGCCGAGCATCTCCCGCGTAAAATAGCCGAGATGCGGCGTGATCGCCACATTCGGCATGCTGCGGAACGGATGATCCGCCGGCAGCGGCTCTCTTTCATAGACGTCGAGGCCCGCCCCGGCGATCGAACCGCTTCTCAAAGCATCGATAAGGGCTTGTTCGTCGATAATCGCGCCCCTCGCCGTATTGACGAGGAAGGCGCTTTTCTTCATCGCCTGCAGTTCCGGCGCCCCGACGATGCCGCGGGTCCGGTCGCTGAGAGCGAGATGGATGGTGACGATATCGCTGGTGGCGAAGAGCTCTTCCTTCGACACGCGGCGAGCGCCGGCGGCCTCCGCCTGCTCGTCCGTCATGTTCTGGCTCCAGGCCTGCAGGTTCATGCCGAAGACCTGGCCGATCTCGGCAACGCGGCGGCCGAGCCCGCCAAGTCCGAGAATGCCGAGTGTCTTGCCGCCGATAGTCGTTCCCGCGTGATGCTGCCAGCCGCCCTGCCGCATCATCCGATCCTCGGAGGCTATGTGCCGGGTGGCCGACAGGATCAGCCCCCAGACGAGCTCCGCGACCCCGCCCGCGCCGGCACCGGAGACCGGCGTGTTGGAGACGAGGATGCCGCGGGCCGCAGCAGCTGCGACATCCACCGTGTCGTAACGCTTACCCGTCACGACGATATATTTCAGCCGCGGCAGCCGCCCGATCAGCGCGGCCGGGATCGGCATCCGTTCCCGGAGCGTGCAGATGACGTCGAAGTCGGCGAGTTCCCTCGCCGCCTCGTCCGGTACGGCAAGCGGCCTGTCGAACACGACCACGTTGGCACGGGATTTCAACGGCTCCCAATCGGCGATCTTCTGTGAAATGCCGATATAATCGTCCAGAACGGCGATGTTCATCGTCATCGGAAATCCCGTGCTTCGTGGTGTCTCGACAAGCTGGCAATCACGGCGACCGGATTATTTCCGATCCCATTCCTCCGCCCATATCGCCAGGGGATCGAGCGTGCCCTGCCGGAAATTCACCAGGTCGGGCACCGCCACATAGGCGCGCGGATAGAAATAGAGCGGCAGCATCGGCAGGTCGTCGGCGAAAATCTTCTGGACTTCCGCCCATTTCTCCTTGGTGGTTTTCGGGTCGAGAGCCACTTCCAGTTCGGAAATCGCCTCGTCCATGGCCGGGTTCGCATAGCCGGAGAAATTATTGCCGACGCCGTTGTTCTCCGCCTTCGGAATGGAATCCGAACCGAGCGCGATGCGCGGGGATACCGACGGCGAGAAGTCGATCGAGGACATCATGAGCGCCTTGAACCTCCGCTTGCGCGCCATCTCGCCGTTGAATTCCTGGAGCGGCACGAAGTTGTTCTTGATCTCGACGCAGACGTCCTTCATCTGGCTTTGGACGACCTGGGCGATCTGCTCGCGGGTCTGGTTGCCGGCGGTCGACACCAGTTCGAGCGAAAGACGCTCGCCCTTGTCGTTCACGCAGATGCCGTCCGGACCCGGCTTCCAGCCGGCGCTCGCCAGCAGCTCCTGGGCCTTCTCCGCATCATATTTGTAGATCGTCATGTTCTTGTTGTAATAGGCGTTCTCGTCGCTGAGGATGCCGTTGGCCACCGGCTGCAATCCGCCGAACAGCTCGTCGCTGATCGCCTGCCGGTCGATCGCATAGAGAAGCGCCTGCCGCACTGATTTGTCCTGCAGGATCGGATTGTCGAAATTGACCGCGATGCGCTCCACGTTAGTGCCGTAGTCGATATAGTATTTGAACTTGGTCGGCTGCTGGCCGCGCAGGTCGAGCATCTGCGAAAAGCTGATGCCGCCGGGGCTGACCGGCACCGCATCCACCGCGCCGGCCAGAAGGTTCTGAAGCAGTGCCGACGAATTGTCGCGATAACTGAAGATGATGCGCTGCAGGTGCGGCTTGGTGCCCGGCCAATGGGGATTGGGCTGGAAGACGATGCGCGTGCCGATCTGGTAGTCGCTTAGAAGAAAGGCGCCGTTCCAGAGACCGGGATTGGTCGGCTGGGTATTGTAGAGCGATTGCTTGACATAGGTATCGAGCGTCGGATTGGCGGCATAGACCGGCCCTTCCAGGTGCTCCGGCAGGATCTGATCCCATGAATTATAGCTGGAGAGGACCTGCGGCAGGGTCAGGACGACGGTGCGGTCGTCGACGATCTTCAGGTCCGTGGCGCGATCCCAGGAATTGTAGTTGGAAAATCCGATCTTCGGATCGCGCGCCATCTTCCAGGTGAACTCGATGTCCTTGGACGTGACCGGTACGCCGTCTCCCCAGGCGAGCCCTTTTCTCAAGGTGAGCGTCACCTGCATGCCCTTCTTGCCGTCGGGCAGGTCGACGATCTTGGCGAGCCCGTTCTCGATCGTCGGCAGCGTCTCGCACAGAATGCACTGATTGACGACGTTTTCGTCGAAGGCGGTGATCGGCCTCAGGGAATAGTTGATCGTCAGCCGCTTGGTGTTGTTGACCTGGATCAGCGGATGGAAATTGGTCAGGAACTGGATCTGGCCTACGACGAGCTGATCCTTGCTCGGCTGGGCCATCGTCGTCGACGAAGCCAGAACCGCGATTGCGGCCCCCGCCAGCGCGACCTTGGCGAATGTTTTGAATTTCAACCCTACAGACGTCATTTTCTCCTCCATAAGACTTCTGTTTTCAGGCATGTCTCAATGCGACCGCGAGCCCGCCTCCGAGCGCGGGTCGAATGCGGACCGCACCCCGTCGCCGACGAAATTCACCGCCATCACCGTCGTGAAGATCAGAAGGCCCGGATAAACCGCGAGCAAGGGCGCGGAAATGATCAGCTGCTGGGCGTTGGTCAGCATGTTGCCCCAGGTGGGAGTGGGCGGAACGATGCCGAAGCCGAGGAAGCTGAGGGTCGATTCGAACAGGATGATGCGCCCGACCGACAGCGTCATGGCGACGATCAGAGGGGTCGCGATATTCGGCAGCACGTGCACGAAGACATTGTACGGTCCCTTCGCGCCGCTCACGGTCGCCGCCCGCACATAGTCGACGTCGCGCACGGTGATCGTGCCGGCGCGGGCGATCCTGGCGATCGTCGTCCAGTCCACCAGCGCGATAATGATCACGATCCTCAGGAAAACGACGGCCGGCGAGCTGGCTGCCTCCGGGCTCAAGCCGATCTTCGTCAGATCGACCGCGCCGAGCACGATGAGGACCGGGATGAGCGGCAGCGCGATGATGCAGTCCGTCATCCGCATGAGGATATTGTCGAACTGCCCGCCGATGTAACCGGCCGTGACGCCGATCGCTATGCCGATCACCGCCGTGATGACGGTTGCGAGAAGGCCGACGGCGATCGACACCTGGCCGCCGTGCAGCAGCCGCAGCAGAACGTCGCGGCCGAGATCGTCGGTTCCGAGCCAGTGCTGGGCCGACGGCGGCCGGAAACGCCGCAGAAGGTTCGTCGCGTTCGCATCGATGCCGGTGAAATGTTCGATCGGACCGGCCATTGCGCAGGCGATCGCCATGAGTGCCAGGAAGACGAGCGAGATCATCGCCAGCTTGTTGTGCCGGAAACGCTCCCAGCGCTTGCTCCAGACTGAATTCCTGCCGGCCTCTGCCGGCGCTTTGTCGGCGGTGACGGTGCTCATTTCAGGGTAATCCTCGGATCGAGCCAGGCATAGGCGAGGTCGGCAAGCAGGCTCGACAGCAGGGTGACGATCGTCGCGAGCAGGAGCCCGACCAGAGCCAGGTTGAAATCGATATTGCTGATGGCGTCGTAGATGATCTTGCCCATGCCGAGCATGCCAAAGATCGTCTCCACGACGAGCGCCCCGGAAAACAGCGAGCCGAAGCCGAGGGCCAGCACGGTCACCATCGGGATCAGCGCATTGCGGAGCGCATGGCGCATGACCACCGTCACCTCCGACAATCCCTTCGCCCGGGCGGTGCGGACGAAATCCGAATTCAGCGTCTCGATCATCGAGGCGCGCACGTATCGCACCAGCGGCCCGACATGGAAGAACGTCAGCACCGTCACCGGCAGGATCATGTGGACGAGCTGTTCCGACATGGACGCATCGCTGAGAAGCGGCGTGCCGCTGGCCGGCAGCCAGCCGAGCTTGACGGAGAAGACGATGATCAGGATGAGCGAGGTCCAGAAGCCCGGAAGCGAGATGCTCGCGAATGCCAGCAGGCTGATGATGCTGTCCGTCCAGCCGCCGGGTTTGCGGGCGGCAAGCGCGCCGAGAAGCATTGCGAGCGGGATGCTGATCAGTTCCGTCAGGACCAGAAGCTTGGCCGTCTGGACGATCGCCGGTCCGAGAACGTCGAGCACGGGCCGGAAATAGACGCTGGAATAGCCGAGATCGCCATGGAGCGCCGAAGTGAGCCAATGTCCGTAGCGCGTATAGAGCGGCTGGTCGACACCGTAGAGCGCCCGCATCTGCGCCATCGTCTCAGGCGTCAGCGCCGGGTTTCCCTCCAGCATGTTCTCCACCGGATCGCCCGGCATCAGCCCGATCAGCATGAAGAGCAGGAGCGACATGACCAGGATGACGAGAACCGCTTGGAGAAGGCGCGATATCGTGTATCTCAACATCGGCTCAATCCTTGAAATGACAGGCGGAAAGCTGCGTTGGCCGTCCGGGGGCCGGCAGAAGCGCTGGCCTTTCCCTGCGGCATATGTCCTCCGCCCGCGGGCAGCGCGTGTGGAAGACGCAGCCGGACGGCGGCGAAAGCGGCGACGGGATCTCGCCCTTGAGGATCTGCTCCTTCTTGCGCCGTCCCTTGCCGATGCGGGGCACGGCGGCAAGCAGCGCCTGGGTGTACGGGTGGCTGGGCGTGACGAAGAGATCGTCGCGGCTCGCCACTTCCATCAGCCGTCCGAGATAGAGAACCGCGACCCTGTCCGCGAGATGCCGGACGACGCCGAGATCGTGGCTGATGAAGATATAGCTGATGCCGTGCTCCTGCTTGATGTCGTCGAGGAGATTGAGCACCTGACTCTGGATCGAGACGTCGAGCGCCGAAAGCGGCTCGTCGGCAACGATCATCTCCGGCTCGGCGATCAGCGCGCGGGCGATCGCGATGCGCTGCCGCTGCCCGCCGGAAAACTGATGGGGGTAGCGGCGCGCCGCTTCCGGCGGCAATCCCACCTGCCCCAGCACCTCCGTCGCCCGCGCCAGTCGCTGTTCCGACGGCACGCCCTTGAGCCTCAACGGTTCGGCGACGATCTCGCCGACCACCATGCGCGGGTCGAGCGCCGAAAACGGATCCTGGAAGATCACCTGCACGGGACGCTTGCCGTCCTCGCCGTCGACGGGAGCGCCGTGGAAGCTGACCGTACCCTCGCTTTGCCTGCGCAGGCCGGCCACGACGTAGCCCAGCGTGCTCTTGCCGCTGCCGCTTTCGCCGACGAGCGCCAGCGTTTCGCCCCGAAGAACCGTCAGCGAGACGTCGTTCACCGCCTGAAGCCAGACCTTGGGCTTCAGAAAGCCGCCCCCGAGGGGAATGTTCACGCTGATATTGTCCAGTCTCAGAAGCTCGGTCATGACGCCACCTTGAGGCAAGCGACCTGGTGACCGGGAGCAACCTCCACGAGTTCCGGTTCGACCTTTCGGCATCCGTCGTCGGCGAGCGGACAGCGGCGGGCGAAACGGCATCCGGCGCTAATGTCCGAAACCACCCGGCCCGGTATCACATAGAGCCGCTTTACCTGCCTGTCGGGATCGGGAAGCGTCTTGATCAGCCCTTGCGTATAGGGATGCAGCGGATTGGAGAACAGTTCCTCGGCCGGCGCGTATTCGACCGCCTTGCCCGCATACATGACCATGATCGAATGGGCGACCTCGGAGACGACCGCGAGATTATGGCTGATGAACTGGATCGACATCTGCGCCTCGTCCTGAAGCGTCAGCATCAGGTCGAGGATCTGGGCCTGGATGGTCACATCCAGGGCGGTCGTCGGCTCGTCGGCGATCAGAAGCTGCGGCCGGCAGGCGAGCGCCATGGCGATCATGGCGCGCTGGCGCATGCCGCCGGAAAGCTGGTGCGGATAGTCCTCCGCCCGCCGCGCCGGAGACGGGATGCCGACCTGCGCAAGCAGATCGACGGCGCGTTTGCCCGCCTCCTTTTTCGAAAGCCCCTCGTGCCTGACCAGCACCTCGGCGATCTGACGCCCGACGGTCATCACCGGGTTCATGGCCGTCATAGGCTCCTGGAAGATCATCGCGATCTCCCGGCCACGGATATGCCGCTGCTGCCGCTGGGTCATCGAAACGAGATTTCGGCCGCCGAAATTGATCTCGCCGCCGATCGTCCCGTTGGCGGGAATGAGACCCAGCAGGGCGAGCGAGGTCATCGTCTTGCCGCAACCGCTCTCGCCGACAATGCCTAGGGTTTCGCCCCGGGCGATCGAATAGCTCAATCCCCGGACGATGTGCGTGCTGCCCGCTCCGGCAGGAAAGCTCACCGTCAGATCGCGGACATCCAGCAGTGGCACGCCGTTCGCGGACAAGGCGACCGGCTGCCCGCCGTCAACGCGCTGGCTGGCCTGTTGCATGCGTTACCTCCCTTTCGCTCGACGGCCGGATTTCGATAAAAACTCCGGCCATCGTTATCTGCGCTGAACCTGTGGCGATATCCTCCTCCGCCACCGGTTCACGCCTTCTTACTAGAGGTCGACGATCCCGACACCGTTCTCGATGACCACCCTGGTTCCGAACGGTTCGGACAGGCGGCGGTAGCGATCGAGGATGCGGACGGCGTCTTCCCCCTTGGCCAGCATCGGGCGCCCTTCCGTGAAAGGATGCTCGCCGTTGCCCGTCCGGCGGGTCTGGCCCGCCTCGGGTGTGGATTCGCGGCCCATTTCCACCGGGTGCAGGCGGATACGCTTCAGCTTGCGGTCTTCCATCTCGAGCTGGATGACCGCCGAGCTCCACCAGGTATCCGACGGCGTGTCGAGACCGGGATGCAGCGGATGGGCGGCGGGCGTCAGCATCGGCAGTCGGTCCACGTCATGCCCCCAGGCGTCATAGCTGTCGTAGGGTACGCGCTGGATGAATTCCGACTGGGCGAAGAAATTGCCGATACCGTAGATGATCGGCTTGCCCTTGTAGATTTCGATGCCGAGCGTGCGGTGCCAGCCATGCCCGACATAGATGTCGGCGCCGCCGTCGATGACCGCATGGGCGAATTCCTTCACGAATCCCGGAGGCGTGTCGCCGCGCGGTCCGTCCGAGACGCTGAAATGGTGCGCCACGAGCACCAGGTCGGCCATCGCACGCGCCTCGTCGACGGAGCGCAGATTGCGTTCCAGATCGCGCTTGTGGCAGCGGCTGATGATCTCGAAATGATCGCCGACGAAGAAGGAGTCCGGATCGCCCCATTGCTGCGCGCCCGGCAGCTGGATGCCGAACGAACCCTCGCGTCCGTGCTTCGGCTTCTTCATAACGTTCAGCTTCTCGCCGAAATCCTTGAGGTTCCTGGCCGTCTGCTCGTCGACCATGAACTCGAAGGTGAGCCGCTGGGGATTGACGCCGGGCCGGCCGCGCAATGCGCCCTTGGGCTGGCCCGCCCACATGAAGTGCTGGTTGCCGGAGCTCGTCGAGACGAGCGCGACACGACCGTTCTTCTTGTCGACATAACCGGGCTCGCTCGCAAGCTCCAGATCGGCGCCCGTGCCGGCGGTGACGATGCCGGCCGACTTCATGTGCTTCTTGGTCGCGAAAAGCCCTTCGGGACCGAAGTCGAAACTGTGATTATGGGCCGTCGACATGATGTCGAAGCCGGCCCATTTGAGATCCTTGGCGACCTCCGGATCGGCCATCATGAAGCTGCCGATACCCTGCCCCCGCGCCGGCCACTTGAGCTCGTCATATTCGGCAAAGTTCATTTCCAGATGGCCGTAGGTGACGTCGGCATCTTTCAGCAGCTCCCAGACCCGCAGGAACTCCGGCTCCTCGTGCATGTTGAACGGACGGCACACCATGCATTCGCCCGCCAAACTTACTCTCCAACTCCGCGATGATGTCATCAAATCCTCCACACGCCGAGCATGGCGGTCGGTGACCATGCACCGACGCCGCGCCCCCGCCGCATCCGCCTAAGATTTCCTGGGTCTGAAGCTCTCCCGATGCGACAGCGGCGATCTATCTCCCCCGTCGCATCTTCACGGTATCACCACAGGGAGATATTACTAGTTTCGCTGATTTGCTTTCAGATATAGCAAAGCGGCATAGAGCACGATGCGCCCCCTCAGCGTGTCAGATAATCGGCGCAGACGAAGGCGAAGAGGATGAGCAGCCAGGCGCCGGCGCCGAGCGCGGCGATCCGCTGCAATCCTTCTTCCTCGTTGAGATGCATATAGTGCCAGTAGATCAGGCCGGACTTGCCAAAGGCGATGCCGAGGCTGACGGCCAGGCCGGCAGGTCCCTTCAACATGAAACTCGCCGTCACCGTCGCGGCCAACAGCAGTACGAGCGCGAACCAGACGAAGACGAATGAAACGGTTTTCTGCATGCCGTCACCGCGCCAGATAGAGGATGGGATAGAGGAAGACCCAGATCACATCGACCAGATGCCAGTAGAGCCCGGCCGTCACCGGTACGATCGCGCGCTCGGGCAGCAGCAGTCTGCCGGAGGCGGCGCGGATCGCGATCACCAGAAGCAGGAGGATGCCGATCAGAAGATGGAGGGCATGCAGACCGGTCGCCACGAGATAGAGGTCCATGAACGCCCGCTGGACCGGGGTAGAGACCTTCAACGGGGCGCCCAGACCGGGCAGCAGGCCCTCCGCATGTTCCAGGGAATATTCATAGACTTTGATGGCTAGGAAGACGGCCCCGAGCGAAGCTGCGGAGAAAAGCCACGCGCCGGTGCCGCGCCTGCGGCCACCCTTCGCACAGTCCACCGCGAGCGCCACGAAGAGGCTGGAGGTCAGCAATACCGCGGTGTTGACCGCGCCGATCCAGACATGCAGCGCCTTCGAAGCCTCCACCACCTCTGCAGGATGCAGAAGCCGCATCACCGCTGCGACGGCGAAGAGGCCGCCGAACAGCATGATTTCGCTGCCAAGAAAGACGTACATGCCCAGCATCGCCGCATCGCGTTGCTGGCGGGCATCCCGATAGGGCTCGGCGACGGACCTCGTCTCAGCCATCCTCGCCCTCCATCTCGATCTCGTAGTCGTAAGGCGGCCGGTCGACCACCGGGATTTCATCGAAGTTATGCTTCGGCGGCGGCGACGGTGTCGTCCATTCGAGCCCCGTCGCATCCCAGGGATTGTCGCCGGCCGGTGCGCCGTAGCGCATCGACCACGTGAGATAGACGAGCGGCATCAGATAAGCGAGCCCGAGGAGGCTGGCACCGGCGGACGACAGCACATGCAGCATCTGGAATTCCGGCGCATAGACGTGGTAGCGCCGCGGCATGCCGAGATAGCCGAGCAGGAACTGCGGGAAAAAGGTGAGATTGAAGCCGAGAAAGATGAAGATCGCCGCCAACCGTCCCCAGACGAGCGGATAGGTGCGGCCGACGATCTTCGGCCACCAGTAATGCAGCGCGCCGAAGAAGGCCGAAACGGTGCCGCCGACCATGATGTAATGGAAATGCGCCACCACGAAATAGGTATCGTGGACATGCACGTCCACCGCCAGCATCGCAAGCATCAGTCCCGTCAGACCGCCGACGACGAAAAGGCCGATAAAGGTCATGCCGTAAAGAAAGGGCGGATCGAGCGAGATATGCCCCTTATAGAGCGTCGCCGCCCAGTTGTAGACCTTGATGCCGGAGGGCACCGCCACCGCGAGGCTGAGGAAGGAAAAGACGGCACTCGCATACATGGACTGACCCGCCACGAACATGTGATGCCCCCAGACGAAGAAGCCGATCACGGCGATGGCGATCGAGGAGCCGGCGACGAACTTGTAACCGAAGACCGGCTTGCGGGCCGCTGCAGCGACGAGCTCGCTGACGACGCCGAGCGCCGGCAGCACCATGATGTAGACTGCCGGATGGCTGTAGAACCAGAAAAGATGCTGGTAGAGCAGCGGGTCGCCGCCGAGTTTCGGATCGAAGATGCCGAGGCCGAACAGCCGCTCCGCCGCGATCAGCACAAGCGTGATGGAAAGCACCGGCGTCGCAAGCACGAGGATCAGCGACGTTGCGTAAATCGCCCAGACGAAGAGCGGCAGCCTGTCCCACGTCATGCCCGGGCAGCGCAGCTTGTGAACCGTGACGATGAAATTGAGGCCGGTAAGGATGGATGAGAACCCGGCGATGAAGACAGCGACGGCAGCCAGCACCACGTTGCCGTGAGAGAACATCGACGAAAGCGGCGTATAGAAGGTCCAGCCCGTGTCGACCCCGCCGGCGATCAGTACGAAGAGCGTGAAGCCACCGGCAAGAACGAAGATGTACCAGCTCAGCAGGTTCAGTCTCGGAAAGGCGAGGTCGCGCGCGCCGATCATCAGCGGGACCAGGAAATTGCCGAACGTGTTGGGGATCGACGGGATCAGGAAGAACCAGACCATGATCACGCCATGGATGGTGAAGGCGCGGTTGTAGCCCTCGTTGGTCAGGAGATCGCCCGCGGACGTCAGCAGATCGAGACGCATCAGCGCTGCGGCGGCACCGCCGATCATGAAGAATGCGGTGATGGCGAAGAGATAGAGGATCGCGATCCGCTTGTGGTCGCGCGTGAAGAACCAGGACCCGAGACTGTGACCGGCACGCAGATAGCTCTGCCGCTCGGTATCCGTCTCCGACAACCCTCTATCATGCCGATCGGCCTGCTCCGGCCGCTCTTGCAGCGCCGTCATTGCGTCAGGTCTCCAGGCCCCAGCGATTTGATATAGGCGACGATCTTCAGCACGTCTTCTTCGGACAGCACGTTCTCAAAGGTCGGCATGATCGCCGGGTAACCGGCAGCGACCTGCTTCTGCGGCAGGAGAATGCTGTCGCGGATATATTGTTCGTCGGCGATGATGGTGGCGCCGCCTTCGAGAGCCACGGGCTTGCCGAACAGCCCTTCGAGCGGCGGCGCTTTCACGGTGGAGGCCGGTCCGTGGCAACCGCTGCAGCCGCGGCCGCGAAAGAGCGCTCCGCCCTGGGCGGCCAGAGAACGGTCGACCGTCGACTGCTGCAGCCAGCGGGCATATTCGGCCGGCGTCTGGACGACGAAGCTGCCGCCCATGACGGAATGGTCGGTGCCGCAGAATTCCGCGCAGGCAAGCCGGTAGGTACCGGGCTTGTCGGCATTGAACCAGAGCACGGTATAGCGGCCCGGCACCACGTCCTGTTTCAGCCTCAGTGCCGGGATGTAGAGGCTGTGGATGACGTCCTGCGAGGCCATGACGAGTTTCACCGGCTCGCCCGTCGGCACATGCAATTCGTTGATCTCGCTCTGCCCTTCGGGGTGCTGGAACTTCCACATCCATTGCCTGGCGACAACATCGATTTCCAGAGCATCCTTCGGCGGATGGTAGAGCCTGGCAAAGAGGTCGGTGGACCAGACGAAGAAACCGATCAGCGCGAAGAACGGAATGATCGACCAGGAAACCTCGAGCCAGACATTGCGGTCCTGCGGATGCTCCCGGTCGGCCGGCCTGCCACGGCGATATTTCGCAGCGAAGAGGACGATCACGACGAAGACCGGCGCCGAGAGCGCCGCGATCAGCACCGTGAAGGCGATGACGAACAGATCGATCTCGCCGCCATAGCCGGAGGCCTGCTCGGGCCAGAGGGATAGCGGGCCGCTCATGTCCGCCCCTCCCTTGCGCGACGCCGCTCCCTTAACAGGGCGACCGCGATGGCACCGGCTCCCACAAGCGCCGTGCCGCTTCCGCCGATCCGCAGCGCCGTCCAAACGATCGAGGAATATCGCCCCGTTGCCGGATCGTAGCGATAGCAGAGCAGCAGAAGCCGGTCGCCCCAGCTTCCGGTCCGGCCCTGCCCCGCTTCGGTCAGCGCCAGCTTGAGGTCGTTGGCCGCGGGCGCCAAGCCGTAGAGCCAGCGGTTCAGCCTGCCCTCCGGCGTGAGGACCGCAACCGCCGCGAGATGGGCATATTGCTGGATCGTGTCGTCCCAGGCGTAGCGGTAGCCGAGCGCATCGGTAACGGCGCGGATATTCTTCTCCGTGCCGGTGAGCGCATGGATCCCGGAGGAGGCGGTTTGCGAAAAGCGTTTGCGCAGTTCCGTGAGCGAATTCGCCGCTTCCTGCCGTCCCTCCTTCGGATCGATGCCGAAGGCGATGATCGTGAAATCCCGCCCCGGCTGGAAGCTTTGTGCCTGCACCGCCTCCATGAGACCGGAAAGCGTTACGCCGCAGATATTCGGGCAATCGTGCAGCACGGGCGCGAGCAGGATCGGCTTGCCCTTTGAAAGCTGCCCCAACGTGATGGCACGGCCGTTCTCGTCCGTGAACGGCAGATCGAACGGCACCTGGACGCCTGGTCTCTGATCGATCCCGGTCGCCTCGAACGGGTTTAGGGCGAATGCTGCCGATGGCAGCAGCAGAAGCCATAGAAACATAAGATATCTCATGGCCCTCCCTTCCTTCGATCCCGATCCGGCCAGCCTTGCGTTGCGATGATTTCCATCGCCCGTTCGATCGGGATTCTCGCGCGCCCTGTGTTCCGATCGGCCCAGCCATATCCCTGCAGCCTGGCCCAGATTGCCTCTTCGGCCCGTCGCTGATCGTCGGCGGGGTTCACCTCCAGCCGTGGTCCGGCACGAAGGTTTTCAGCCCCGAATTGCGACGGTGGCGGCGCCTCCTCCGGTGAAATGCCGGAAACGATGAGCGCGACGATCCCGAAGAACACGGCGACGAGCAGGAACAGGCCGACAAGCGCCAGCACCACATGCCGGGCCGAGGCATCTTTCCGCTCGAAACCGGAAGCCTCGCTCATGCGCTCCTCCTCCTTCTTGCCTTTGCCGCGACGGCTGCCGCCCCCAGGAAAATGGCCGAGGGATAGAGCAGCAGCATCCCGATCAGCGCCAAGCCGAAAGAGGCTGTTGCAAGGCCCATTCCGGCTCCCGCAGACGGCAGGACCAGCCAGGCGCATTCCAGCAGGCTGCCGAAAAGCACGATCACGGAAAGCGCGATCAAAAAACGCCGGTTCCCCCGGATAGGCGGAAAGAACAGCAGGAAAGCCGGCAGCAGACGTGATGCCGCCATCAGATATTCGACGATCGCCCAGCCGCCCTCGCCTCGCTGCCGGTACCACGCGACGCCCGGCGGCAGGTTGCCTGACCACAGGATGAAATATTGCATGAAGGCGACATAGGCCCACAGCAGGAGCAGGGTCAGCAGCAAGGGGCCGAGCACCGCGATCTGCTTCTCCCCTCTGCCGGGCAACCGGAAGACGATCAGCGCCGAAAACACCGTCAGCACCTGACCGGCGAGAATATAGAGCCCGAAGCCGGACGAATGGAATTTTGGATCGAGCGACATCAGCCAATCGACGGAAAGCACGCCGTGCAGGGGCACGAAGGCGACGAGGCCGAAGACCGAAAGCGCCGCCCGGCCGGGCGGCTGCCTGCGCAGCGCAATGACGAGCAGCGACGCGCCGCAAAGGATGACAAGGGTTCGGACGGCAAAGAATGCCGGTGCCAGATAGGCGGCCTTGAAGCCCGAAAGCTCGGCGCCTCCGGCCCAGGGATAGATATCCGGCAGCCCGAACAGGACCGGCAGAACGAGCACGATCAGCAGCGGGAAGCCCAGAGCCACAAGGTCCGTCTGCGGCTGGAGCATCTCACGCCACTGACCGGGAATGGTCCGGAGCGTCAGCGCCAGGCACAGGCTCCCGAGCGGCAGCGCACTGACGAACGCGAAAGCCGCGAGCCAGCCGATGAGAGCTGCGTGGGCATCCATGCTCGCCATCGCAAGCGCGATAAGGCAGAGCAGCGCCCCGACCGCGCCGGAAAGACCGGCTATCCTGCGGTCCTCGACCGTCATGATCCGCTCCCTTCGAGTTTCCGCCTTTCGTCTTCGGAAAGTGCCGAGGCAGGCGCATCCTGCGACAACTGCAACGCCCGGACATAAGCGGCGATCGCCCAGCGGTCTCGGGGCTCGACCCGGTCCGCATAGGAGTACATGACGCCATGTCCCCGAGTGATGACATCGACAAAATAGCGGCTCGGAGCATCGCGGAGCCGCTCGATATGGAAACTCGGCGGCGCCGGAAAACCCCGCGCCGGGACACGGCCCCGCCCGGTGCCGGCCTCGTCATGGCAGGGCGTGCAATAGATGCCGAACCGCTCGCGGCCGCGTTCCATGAGAGCCATGCTCATCTCCGGCCTTTCGGCAAGCTCCCGCTCGCGCGCCGGATCGCCACGCGCCACGGTTTTTTCAGGCGGGACCTGCAGCGCCTTGCCGTCGGCAAATAGCGGGCTTTTCTCGTAGGAATCGTAACGCGGCTGATGGCTCATGTCGTCGCAGGAGCCCAGCAGCAAGATCAGAGGGAGAAGCGCAGGCAGAGACTTCATGCCGGCTCCTCCGTGTGTTCCACGACGGTAATCCGCACCGGCGAGAGGCCTTCAAGAAACCGCTGCGTTTTGGCCTTGTCGAAGTGCTCGTCATTGCTGAAGACGACCAGGAAAAACTTGTCGGAACTGGCGAGGTGGAACTCGTCCACGTCGAAGACGGGATGATGCAGCCGCGGCAGCCGGTTGAGGATCAGCATGCCGAATACGGCCGCGAGCACCGCGAACAGCACCGTGAGCTCGAAGGTGATCAGCATGAACGGCTGCCAGGCGATGATCGGCCGGCCGCCGATCTCGATCGGATAGGCATGGTTCGTCCAGACCTGCAGGCCGAAAGCCGTCACCGCCCCGAGACATCCTCCGGCAAAGGTCAGCCAGGGAAGCCTGTTCTCGTCAAAGCCGATCGCCTCAGCCATCTCCTCGACCGGATAGGGCGAATAGGCATCGAAGGCCCGGATCCCCGAACGGCGCGTCATTCTCACCGCTTCGACCAGTTGCTCCGGCCGTTCGAACTCGGCAAGCACGCCGAAGACTTCCGTTTCAGGAGACGGCTCACGCATGTTCGAGGTCTCCTGTCTCGCGCAGCGCTTCCTTTACTTCGAAGGCGAAGATGACCGGCAGGAAACGGATAAAGAGCAGGAAAGGCGTGAAGAAGACGCCGAGCATGCCGAGGTAGAGACCCCATTCCCATATGCTCGGATGGTATTCGCCCCAGGAGGAGACGAGATAGTCGCGATAGAGCGACGTCGTCAGCAGCATGTAGCGCTCGTACCACATGCCGACCGTCACCGAGAGCCCGATCAGGAAGAGCGCGACCGGCTTCTTGCGGATGCCTGCGAACCACAACAGTTGCAGCGGCAGGAAGTTGAGGATCACCGCGCTCCAGTAGCTGTAGGCATAAGTGCCCGCGAGCCGGTCCGTCAGCGTCGCCAAATCCTGCTGCTCGCCACTATAGAGCGTGTCGTAGATCTCGGCCCAGTAGCCGTAGGCGGTCATCAGCCCGGTCGCGAGCAGGAAGCGGCCGAGGAGATCGAGATGCCGGCCGGTCACGAGGTCCGCAAGCCCGAGCGCATGCCGCAGAGCAACCGCGATCATCAGCACGACCGCAAAGCCGGAAAAGGCGGCTCCCAGCACGAAATAAGGCGGAAAGACAGTTGAGTTCCAGCCGGGGATCGGCCCGGCGGCAAAGAGAAGCGAAATCTCGGAATGCACGGAGACGACCAGAGGCACGGCGATCGCAGCCGTCATCCGATAGGCCTGGTTCCAGCGGACCCAATGCCGCGCGGAGCCGCGCCAGCCGAGCGACAGCAACCCGTAGAAGACCTGCTGCCCGCGCTTCTTCGCCCGGTCGCGCACCGAGGCCAGGTCGGGAATGATGCCGATGTACCAGAAGAGCACCGAAACCGTGAGATAGGTCAGCACCGCGAAGAAATCCCAGGAAAGCGGGCTCTTGAACTGCGGCGAGATGGTCATCGTGTTGGGATAGGGCGCCATCCAGTAGAAGTACCAGGGCCTGCCGAGATGCAGGATAGGATAAAGGCCGGCGCAGACGACGGCAAAGAGCGTCATCGCCTCGGCGAAACGGTTGAGCGAATTGCGCCAATGGGCACCGAGCAGCAGGAGCAGGGCCGAGATCAGCGTACCGGCATGGCCGATCCCGAGGAACCAGATGTAGTTGGAGATCGCCAGCCCCCAGTTGACGGGGATGTTGTTGCCCCACATGCCGACACCGTAGATGAGGAGCACCGCGGCGGAGACTGCAAAGCAGAGCAGCAGAAGAAGCGAGACGGCGAAGAAAGCCCACCAGATGCGCGGGTGGGGATAGCGCAGCGGAATGCGGGTGATCTCGTCGGTGATGCGCGCGTCTGCCACGATGTCGCTCATCCGGCATCCTCCCCGGATGTCCCGCTCGCCTCTATCCGCGCCAGATAGGTCGTGCGCGGGCGGGTATTGACCTCCTCCAGCAGGGCATAGTCCCGCGCCTCGGCCTTGCGGCGGCTGACGGTGGAATTGGGATCGGCGACATTGCCGAACGTGATTGCCTGGGCCGGACAGGCCTGCTGGCAGGCCGTGACGACTTCACCGTCGCGGATCGGCCGGCCCTCCTTGTCGGCCGCAATCCTGGCTTCCGCGATCCGCTGGACGCAGTAGGTGCATTTCTCCATGACGCCGCGGCTGCGCACCGTGACATCCGGATTGCGCATCGCCTGGATGGAAGGCGGGTCGTCGCCGGTGAAATCGAACCAGTTGAAACGCCGCACCTTGTAGGGGCAGTAGGAGGAACAGGTGCGCGTGCCGATGCAGCGGTTGTAGACCTGCAGGTTCAGCCCATCGATCGAATGCACCGCGGCGTTGACGGGGCAGCCCATCTCGCAGGGCGCCTGTTCGCAATGCATGCAGGTCACCGGCTGGTGATAGGATTTCGGAGCGTCGGCTTCGCCTTCGAAATAATGGTCGATGCGCAGCCAGTGCATTTCGCGGCCCTGGGCGACGAGCTCCTTTCCAACGACCGGAATGTTGTTCTCCGCCTGGCAGGCGGTGACGCAGGCATTGCAGCCGATGCAGAGGTCGAGGTCGATCGACATGCCCCATGAGGGGTCTTCCATGGGCCGCCTGGGATAGAAGGACGGCAACTCTCCCGCGGAAGCGACCTGCACATCCTCGGCCTCCACCGTCCGCACGAAATCGAAGCCGTCCATGGCCTGATGGGCCTGCGTCGTCGCGATGGGCTGCCGTTCACCGGTCTTTTCGATTTCGGCACCGGCGATGTGCCAGGGAGAGCGGGTGCTCCGAAGGATATTGGCATTGTAGCCGAGCCCGGCCGCGATCGAATCCCGATGCGACCGGCCATAGCCGAGCGTCAGCGAGATGGTCTCCGCCGCCTGCCCCGGTATGATCCAGATGGCGCCGAGGATCGATTGGCCGGCAACGGACACTCTCACCTCGTCGCCATTGGCCAGCCCGCGGTCTCGGGCGAAATCGGGACTCACGCCGACGACATTGCCCCAGGTGATCTTGCTGATCGGCCGCGGCGTTTCCTGCGCCCAGGCATTGTCGGCCAGCGCTCCATCCCAGACACCGGCGTCGGGACGGATATGCAGAACCATCCCGCTCGCTGGAACGGGCGGCGCGGATACGGCGCGATCGACGATCGGAGGCACGGAAAGCGGCAAGGCGCTGCCTTCGACAAACCCCTTGTCGAGGCTCGCGCGCCAGCGATCGTCGAAATCGGCACTCCATGCCTGCCGCCATGTCGCCTGGACGAGTTCACGATCGTTCGCCTGCCGGCCGAGCAAGTTCTCCAGCACCACATGCGGCGAGCGCACGTCGAAGAACGGCCGCACCAGCGGCTGGATCAGGACGATCGATCCATCGACGGCACGGGCGTCGCTCCAGCTTTCCAGATCGTGCTGCAGCGGCACGTGCCAATGGCAGAGCGCCGCGGTCTCGTCATCGTAGAGACCGGCATGGATGCGCAGCCCGACTCTGTCCATCGCCTTGGCAAAATCCAGATCGCCCGGTGCGGCATGGACCGGATTGGCGCCGAGCACGGCAAGGACCGTCACGCGGCCAGCCCGCATGTCTTCGGCCAGCACGTCGAGCGATCGCGCACCGTCCGGCGCCGAGGCCGGGATCGGATCGGAGAAGCTTAATGTGCCGCCGAGACTGCCGAGCCTCTCGTTGATCAGCAGCGCCAGGGCCTGCAGGTCAGGGGAATGGCAGGAGCCGGCCAGCACCAGCGATCGTCCACCTGCGCCGCGCAACGCGGTTGCAACCTGGCTCAGCCAGTTTCGATGCCGATCCGAAAGGCTGTCCGGCGGGCTGCCGATCCCGAACTCCGCCCCGAGCGCCTGAAGCAGCGTCGAAATCTCGTCCACCGAAGCAGCCACTCGTCTGTCGGCACTTGAACCGGTGATCGACAGGACGGGCTCCGCCACCATCAACCGAGATGGCCCCTGCCCTTGCTGACGCATCCGCCGCCGGTCGGCAAAGAGCCCGGCATTCCTTGTCTGAGATGGGCCCGGCCCCAGAAAGTCGTCGTCGAAGCTGACGATGACCTCGGCCCTTTCGAATGCGGCATGCATTTCCATTGGCCGGCCGAATATCATCTCCGTTGCCGCCGTCCGGCCGTCGGCCGGGACAGGATCGCAGATATGCCAGCGCGCTTTCGGCCATCGCTCCATCAGCAGGGCGATCCGGCGCAAGAGGGTCGGCGAACTCGTAGGGCCGGTCAGCAGCCGGAATCGATCACCCTGCACCGCGTCGAGATTTCCGGCCTGCTGCGCCATGGCGGCGTCGAAGGCGTTCCAGTCCGCCGGCTTGTCGAAATGACGCGGCGCCTGCGATCGGCCGGGATCGTAAAGCCCGAGCAGCGCTGCCTGCGTGAAGGCGTCCGTCGCGCCGCGGCTGGCCGGGTGGTCCGGATTGCCTTCGAGCTTCACCGGCCGCCCCGCAAAAGTCTTGCCGAGCACAGGCTGGGCGTAGCCCGCGAAGCCGACCGCGGTGGCATACCAACGCGCCTCACCCAGCGTCATGCCTTCCGGCATGTTGACGTAAGGATAGGCCTTTTCATCGGCCTCTCCCTTGCATGCGGAAAGCCCCGCCAGGGCAAGCGAGGCCCCCATGACCTTCAGGAGCGTGCGCCGGTCGATCTCCCTTACCGCGAGGGAAGGAAGGCGCTCCTCCATGAAGTTCCGGAACTCGGCTGTCCCCGTAAGCTCCTCCAGGCTGCGCCAGAACTGCCGGCCGGTCCTGCCCTTGAGCTTCGCTTGCATCGTCTCGATGGCATTGGAGGAAACGGCCGACATGATCCCTCACCGGTGACATATGTTGCATTGGGTGAGCTTGGCGGGCTCGATCCCGTAGGTCTTCGCCATCAGCGCGCCGTATTCCTTGTGAGCACCGGGATCGCGATCCCAGTCTGTCCAGTCCATCCGGGTCATCTCGTCCGGGGGCCTGAGATTCGGCGCCGGATCCCTATGGCAATCGAGGCAGAACTTCATCTGAAAGGGCTTTGCACGCGACATCAGCGGCATCTGGTCGACGCGGCCATGGCAGCTCACGCACGGGACGCCTTTGGTCACGTGGATGGAATGGTCGAAATAGACGTAGTCCGGCAGCCGCGCGACGCGGTTCCATTCGAGCGGCTTGCTCTCGGCAAGGCTCTGCCGCACCGGAGCGAGCATCGCAGCACCCGTCCATATCTGCGAATGACAGCTCATGCAGATGTGGGTGGCCGGCAGGCCGGCCTTCGCACTCGTCTCCACGGACGTATGGCAGTAACGGCAGTCTATGCCGAGACCGGCGACATGATGCTCGTGACTGAAGGGCACCGGCTGGTCCTGCACCCAGCCGACCAGCGTGCCGTAGCTCGACTCCGCATAGCCGCCCACGAAAGTTGCAAGACAGACGAGAAGGATGAGGATCCCCAGCAGGATCGCACGAAGACGCATATCAGCGGACGCCGTGAAGATCTGTGCCAACAGAAGAACCCCTTCCACACGAAGGTACAAAACACCGTTCGCAGCGGAAGGTTCCAGCCCGGAAAAAGCTTGCTGCGCCGCAGTAACGTTACTGTTCCCTCCAGGAACCTAAGTGGGCTTCCGGCGTTTCGAATGCTTCCACAGCCAATTCTCAGAGGCATATCGTGGCCCAAGTTCAGCGCACCGTTCCCGATGACGAGGCGAACCGCCCGGCCGATCCTGAAGACAAGGACCGGACCGAGGAACCGCAGGCATCCGCCCATAAGCAAGATGAAGAGAAGCGGTCGCTGGTCCGGCGACACCCGGTCTGGACCGCCCTTGCCGCCATCGTCCTGATCGCTCTGGCGGTTGCGGCCTATTTCGTCTGGTCGATCTATTTCCACCCTTACGAGACGACGGACGACGCCTTCGTCGACGCCCGCAGCTTCTCGCTGGCAGCCAAGGTTTCCGGTTATATCGACGAGGTGGCGGTCACCGACAACCAGCACGTCGCTGCGGGAGCGGTGATCGCCAGGATCGCCCCGCGCGACTACCAGATTGCCGTGGGCCAGGCCGAGGCGCAGGTTGAATCCGCAAATGCGGCGATCGCCAATGCGGCCGCACAGATCGAGGTCGCAACTGCCGCCGTGGACGAGGCCCGCGCACAGGAGGCCTCCACGCTCGCAGTGCTGCAGTTCGCCAAGGACGAAGCGGCCCGCCAACGGCAACTCCTCCAGGGCGGCGCCGGCAGCCTGCAGACCTCGCAGCAGGCGGAATCGAACCTCAGACAGGCTCAGGCCGCCTATAACCAGGCGCAGGCGAGCGTCACGTCGGCGATGAAGAACAGGACGGCGGCCGAAGCCCAGCGCAACAGCGCGGCAGCAAGCCTCAAGCAGGCGGAGGCGCAACGCGAAGGCGCCGAACAGAACCTGGGCTACACGACGCTGACCGCAGCCCAGCCCGGCAGGGTCGTGAGGCTGAGCGGCTCCAAGGGCCAGTTCGTCGAAGCCGGCCAGGCGATCGCCATGTTCGTTCCGGACGAGGTTTGGGTGACCGCGAATTTCAAGGAGACGCAACTCGCCGACATGCGGCCCGGCCAGCCGGTCGACCTGACGATTGACGCCTATCCGGACCATGTTCTGCACGGCAGGGTCGACTCGGTCCAGCCCGGGTCGGGCACGGCCTTTTCGCTGCTGCCGGCGGAAAACGCGACCGGCAACTATGTGAAGGTAACCCAGCGCGTGCCCGTGAAGATCGTCGTCGACCAATGGCCGACGGACGTCGCGATCGGCCCCGGCATGTCAGTCGTGCCGACGGTTACGGTGAGACCGAGGAGCTGACGTGGCAACCGCAGGAGCAATAGGCGGCGCCAAGCCGGTCGACAGCGGCCGGAGCACCAATCCTTGGCTGGTGGCGGTGGTCGTGGCGCTGGCCGTCTTCATGGAAGTGCTGGACACCACGATCGCCAACGTCGCGCTCCGTTATATTTCCGGCGGCCTGGCGATCAGTTCCGACGAAGCCTCCTGGGTCGTCACCACCTATCTCGTTTCCAACGCCGTGGCGCTGATCGCCTCGAGCTTCATCGCCCAGCGCTATGGCCGCAAGCGCTTCTACCTCGTCTGCCTGGCGCTCTTCACCGTCGCCTCCATTCTGTGCGGGCTCGCCTGGAACCTGCCCTCGCTCCTGATCTTCCGGATGATACAGGGCTTTGCCGGCGGCGGCATGGTGCCCGTCTCGCAGTCGATCCTGACGGATTCCTTCCCGCCGGAAAAACGCGGCCAGGCTTTTGCGGTCTTCGGCATCGCCGTGGTCGTCGCTCCGGTGGTCGGCCCGACGCTCGGCGGCTACATCTCCGACAATTTTTCCTGGCACTGGTGTTTCCTGATCAACGGTCCGGTCGGCGCCTTCGCCTTCGCGCTCGTCTATTTCCTCGTGCAGGAGCCGGAAGCGCTCCGCAGGAAGCGCGAGGAGATGCGCAGGAAAGGCATCCGCTTCGACGTGACCGGATTTCTTCTGGTGGCGACCTTCCTCGGCGCCCTGGAACTGGTGCTCGATCGCGGCCAGGTGGAGGACTGGTTCGACTCCACGTTCATCATCGTGGCGACCGCGATCTGCGTCGTCGCGCTGCTCGCCTCGATCCCGTGGCTGCTGACCGCCAGAAACCCGGCGGTCGACATACGGCTGCTCGCGACCCGGCAATTCGGCTCCTGTGTCGTCGTCATGCTGGCGATCGGAGCGATCCTGATCGCCACGACGCAATTCGTGCCGCAGGTGTTGCAGGAGAACTATGGCTACA
Organism: Xaviernesmea oryzae; assembly: GCF_900177415.1. GTDB lineage: Bacteria > Pseudomonadota > Alphaproteobacteria > Rhizobiales > Rhizobiaceae > Neorhizobium > Neorhizobium oryzae_A. The sequence continues at coordinate 874,662 of NZ_FXAF01000011.1, forward strand.
CCGCCACCTGGGCAGGAATGGCACTCTCGCCCGGAGGATTGGTGACCATGGTGATGATGTTCGTCGCGGGCCGGCTCACCTCGAAGATCCAGCCGAAATATCTGATCGCCATCGGAGCGGGGATCATCGCCTTCTCCATGTACGACATGACCCGCGTGAACCCCGACCTGAACTTCGGCTTCTTCGTCTGGTCGCGGCTTTATCTCGGCCTCGGCCTGCCGCTGATCTTCATACCGATCATCGCGGCCTCCTATGACGGGCTTCGTCCCGACCAGATAGATCAGGCGTCAGCGCTCATCAACGCGGCGCGCAATACGGGCGGCTCGATCGGCGTTTCGGTCGCCTCCAACGTGTTGGCCGACCGCGAACAATGGCACCAGAGCCGGCTGGTCGAACATATCGTGCCCTCCGACCCCACTTACGTCGAGACGATGCGAAATCTGCAGCATTTCTTCGCAGAGCGCGGCTCGACGATGGCGGATGCGCAGAACCAGGCGATGCGCCTCATCGGCGAACAGGTGCGAATGCAGGCAAGCTATCTCGCCTATATCGACGTCTTCTACGTCCTCGCGATCATCTCCGCATGCGCAATCCCGCTGGCGCTCATCCTGCGCAATATCGCCTTGAAATCCGGAGGCGGCGGCGGAATGCACTAAGCGGCCGCTGTCCGTCAATCCGAGTTTGCCAGATCGATCAGCGCTATTCCGAGACCCGGCTGTTCCCGGCGCCTCAGATGCGCAGGCGTCTCGCGGACGACGACCTCGAGCGTGGGGCGCACATGGCCTTCCATGAAATGACCGCCCTTGGTGCTGCCGTCGGAAAGGCCGAGAACCGCATGGAGATGCAGGCTCGCCTTACCTTCGTCGCTTACCGCGATGTCGCCGATCGCGCTCAAGACCTCCGATTGCTCCGGTACGGGAATCTTCTTGTAGCTCTTCTTCTCGAACTCGAAGAAAGCGATCGTGGCGCGGCTGAACGCGCCGATCGCCGTTACCGACGCAGCGCTGATACCGTTCTTTTCCGCAAAGGCCGAAATGCTGGAAAAGGCCTCGTCTCCCTCGTCCAGAACCAGGATGAAGGTCCGTTCGCCCGCGTCGCTTGCCAGAAGTTTGTGTTTCACCGCTTCACCTTTCTGTTTCCGATGAAGTCGAAAGCGCCAAGCCTGCGTCGGGTTCCCAAAGTGTCCCCGACGTCCCCTATCACCGTTTCACGGAACTCATCGGCCTCAAGGGCCTGTACGTTGACACGCCCGAAGACCTGGGCTCCGCCTGGGATGAGGCCCTGGCCACCGACCGTCCGGTCGTGCTTGAGGTGAAGGCCGATCCGAAGTGCCGCCGCTGCCGCCCCATTTCACCTTCAAGCAGATCAGGAACATGACGGCATCGCTCGCCAAGGGCGATCCCAACGAAGCCGGCGTCATCCGAGGCACCGTTCGGCAGGTCCTCAGCGCGGTCCTGCCGAGCGGCAGGCATTGAATTGTCACTCTGCCGCCTGCCGGAGCGGAACGAAGCCGATCGCCTGATGGCTGGGGCCCTGCTGCTTGAGGGTGCGGAGCATTTCCTCGTATTCGCGCTCCATTTCAGGCGTGACGGACGGCCTCGTCTCCGCCAGGGCACGTTCGAAATGTCCCGAATTTATCTTGTCGGCGTCCAGCGCCTCCCGCAGCGCCAGAAGCCCGGCCCGGCGGGTCAGATCCTCCAGGTCGGCGCCGGTATATCGCTCCGTCCGTTCCGCGAGCTGATCGAGGTTGACATCCTCGGCAAGCGGCATGTTCTTGGTGTGGATCGCCAGTATCTTCCGTCGGCCCTTCGCATCCGGCACGGGAACGTAGACGAGTTCGTCGAAGCGGCCCGGCCGAAGAAGAGCAGGATCGAGGAGGTTCGGACGGTTCGTGGCGGCCATCACCACCACGCCCTGCAGCTCTTCCAATCCGTCCATTTCCGCAAGGATCGTATTGACGACGCGTTCCGTCACGGCCGGCTCTCCCAGTCCGCCGCCGCGGGCAGGAGCAAGGGAATCGATCTCGTCGATGAAGATGACGGTGGGCGCCACCTGCCGGGCGCGCTCGAACAGCCGGGAAACCTGCTGCTCGGATTCGCCGTACCATTTGGAGAGCAGGTCGGAGGATTTGGTAGCCACGAAATTCGCCTCCGCCTCCCGCGCGACCGCCTTGGCAAGCAGGGTCTTGCCGGTGCCTGGCGGTCCGAAGAGGAGGAAGCCTTTCGCCGGCCGGATGCCGATCCGGCGGAACGACTGCGGCGACTTGAGCGGAAGCTCCACCCCTTCGCGCAGACGCATCTGCGCCTCGTCCAATCCGCCGATATCATCCCAGCCGACATCCGGCACCTGGATCATGATCTCGCGCAGCGCGCTCGGTTGAATGCGCTTCATCGCGCTCAGGAAATCGTCCTGCTTCACGCTCAGATTCTCGAGCACCTCCGCCGGGATGCCTTCGCGCAGGTTGAGACCGGGCAGGAGCCGCCGCAGCGAGTCCATCGCGGCCTCCCGCGAGAGCGCCCCAAGGTCGGCCCCCACGAAGCCGTAGGTGGTCCGGGCGATCTCGTCGAGATTGACGTCCTCGGCAAGCGGCATGCCGCGGGTGTGGATTGCCAGGATTTCATGGCGACCTTCCTGGTCCGGCACGCCGATGATGATTTCCCGGTCGAAACGTCCCGGCCGCCGCAAAGCTTCATCGATCGCATCCCGCCTGTTGGTCGCACCGATGACGACGATGTTCTGGCGCGGCTCCAGACCGTCCATGAGCGTCAGGAGCTGGGCGACGATCCTCCGCTCGACCTCGCCGGTGACCTGCTCCCGCTTCGGAGCGATGGAATCGATCTCGTCGATGAAGATGATCGCGGGTGCGCTCTGCGACGCCTCCTGGAATACCTGCCTCAATCTCTCTTCGGATTCACCATAGCGGCTGCCCATGATTTCCGGACCGGCGATATGGAAGAAGTTCGCTTCCGTCTCATTGGCGACGGCCCGTGCAAGCAGGGTCTTGCCGGTCCCGGGCGGGCCGTGCAGCAGAACGCCCTTCGGCGGCTCGATCCCCAGCCTCTGGAAGAGTTCGGGATGACGCAGCGGCAGTTCCACCATTTCCCGGACCTGATCCACCGACGAGCCGAGGCCGCCGATATCGTCATAGGTGACATCCGCTCGCCGGGCCTCCTTCGGCTCCTCGAACTGCGGGCGCAGTTCGATCGTCGTTCCTTCGCCGACCTGCACGATGCCGCGGGGCTGAGTGGAAACGACGACGAGCCTGATTTCCTGCAGGCCGTAAGCCGGGAGATCCAGCATGCCGCGCAGCATCTCTTCACGGGGGCTGGAGCGAACCCGCTGATGCACGGACGTGGAGATCACATCGCCGGCCGCCATCGGCCGATGCAGGAAGGTGCGGCGAAGCGCGTCTCCGGAGCCTTCAAGGCGCAGGTTCTTTTGCGCCGGCGCCAGGACGATCCGGGTGGCCGGGCGGGCATCGGCCTTGCGTATCTCGACGAAATCGCCGCTCGTCACGCCCGCATTGACGCGCTGCAGGCCGTCGAGCCGCACAAGGTTCAGCCCTTCGTCCTCCGGATAGGCGCGCACGGCGACCGCCGCGGTGTGCCGCTTGCCCAGGATCTCGACGATCTGCCCTTCCTGGATGTTGAGTGCGGTCAAAGCCTGTGAGCTGAAGCGCGCCACGCCATGCCCCGCATCCTGAGGTCTGGTATTGGCGACCTGGAGCTTGACGCCCTGTTCCTCGCCTTCGGGCATGGGATCCTCCTGCGTTCAAGATGGGTGTCCGGTGAACTGGCAGATCGATCGTTGGTTCCACGCTATCACGAAACCAGGTTTTGGCGAAGCGCTACGGCGTTTCAGAGATGTGGAGGCGGATCGGCGGCATAGTGCCGTTCGCCGCGGCGGCAGAGATAGACCTCCCTTTCGGGATTGTCCTCGATCACGAAACCCGAGCTTCGCAGCATCGCCTCCACCGCCGCCTTGTTGGGGATGAACCAGTTGGTCGGATCGGACGCGTATCGCTCTTCGACGAAATAGAGCCTGGGATAGCCCCGACGTTCGAAGATATCCCATTCCGAAAAGTCGTAGTCATCCTTCAGGTCGCAAATGCGCTCCTCTCCCCTTTGGAGGCATTGGAAGAGCATCCGGTCGCCCACCACGTGATCATGGAGAAGATCGAGCGCCAGCAGCGGGTGGCGCAAGTGGTAGAGCACACCCATGAAGATCACGAGGTCGAACTTCTCCTTCAACCGGCCGACCTCATAGACCGACATCTCCCGGAATTCGACGTCCAGCCCGCACTGCTCCGCCACAAAGCGGGCCTGCCGGAGATAATGCGGGTCGGAATCGATGCCGAGCACGCGGCCCGCATTGCGGCGCTTCATCTCGAAGGAATAAAAGCCTGCGTTGCAACCCACATCGAGAACGCTGCGTCCTTCGAGATCCTCCGGCACGGCATGCCGGAAGCCTTTCCACTTGAAGGTCGGATAGTCGCCGAGGAAATGATCGGGAGCTGTCTTGATCCCCTGGATCTCCATGTTCTGGAACCACGGGCCAAGCTCGGCGATCCTTTCCTTCAGCTCCTCTTTCGTGCTGTTCCTTCGTGCATCCATGCCGTCAGGCTCCGACAGATATTTCAGAGGAACTGATCGGACGCCGCACGCGGGACCGCCGCCGCAGAGCCTTGCCGTCGCCGAGGGCCGCCGTGAACCAGTCCGCGGTATGCCGCAAGCCTTCCGAAAGAGGCACTTTCGGTTCCCATTTCAGAAGTTCCTTGGCGCGCGATATATCCGGCCGGCGCCGCTGCGGATCGTCCTGCGGCAAGGGCTTGCGGACGGCCTTCGATGCCGTCGGGACCATTGCGAGCACCATTTCGGCAAGCTCGTTGATCGTGAACTCCCCCGGATTGCCAAGGTTGACGGGCGCTTCCGGATTGGGATCCACATCCATCAGCGCTATCAGGCCGGCGACGAGATCGCTCACGAAGCAGAACGAGCGAGTCTGCTTGCCCGTCCCGTAGATGGTGAGCGGCCTGCCCTGGATCGCCTGCACCAGGAGATTGGAAATGATGCGCCCGTCGTTCGGCTGCATGCGGGGCCCATAGGTGTTGAAAATTCGGGCGACGCGGGCATCGACCTTGCCGGTGCGCAGCATGTCGAAGCAGAGCGTCTCGGCCGCACGTTTGCCTTCGTCATAGCAGGCCCGCGGCCCGATGCAGCTGACGTTGCCGCGATAATCCTCGCGCTGGGGATGCTCGATCGGGTCGCCATAGACTTCGCTCGTCGAGGCCTGCAGGAACGAGGCTGCGTGCCGCTCGGCAAGCGAAAGCAGGTTTCCCGTGCCGGCCACGCAGGTCATCATCGTATGGACCGGATCGGCCTGATACTGCGGCGGCGAAGCGGCACAGGCGAGATTGTAGATCTGGTCCAGGGTTTCATCGACCTCCGCCAGGTCGCAGATATCCTTTTCGATGAGGCGGAAGCGCGGATGGTTCCTGAGCGGCCGGACATTGTCTTTCGATCCGGTGATATAGCTGTCTACGCAGATCACCCGATCGCCTCGGGCAAGAAGCGCGTCACAGAGATGCGAGCCGACGAAACCGGCACCGCCAGCGACGAGGATAGTCTTGCCTTTTTCGTTTCGGGTCCTTTGCAGCATTACGATCTCCTTAGGCTGAAACACACACAAGCGTTGACGTCTTCGGTTGCTCGCGCACCGGCAATTCTTCCAGGGCAGCCGTCAGTTCGCGGGCCCGCGCAAGACCCGTATGGCCTCGCAACACCCTCGCCCTCGCGGCCAGCGCGATCGACCTGCGGTCTTTCTCGCTCACCTCCGTAAGGGCATCGATCACATCCAGGGTCCGCCGCGCTATGACGACCGCCTCGCCGTCGGGCAGCAGATCGTCGAGGCCTCGCCAGAAATCGCTGATGATCGGCGTCCCGCAGGCGGCGGCCTCGAACAGGCGCACGCTGGGAGACCAGCCGGCTGCGATCATGTCGGCGCGGGTGACGTTCAGCGTGAAGCGCTGGCGACTATAGAAGCTCGGATGTCCGGAAGGCGGCAGATGCTCGATCCGCTCGACATTGGCCGGCCAATCGATCTCCGGCGGATATTGGGGACCCGCCACCACGAAACGAAGCTCCGGCAGCCGCCGAGCCGGCTCCAGAAGAAGCCTTTCGAGTGTCGGCTGACGATCGGGGCTATAGGTTCCGAGATAGCCGAGATCCCACCGGACCGCCTCTCCGGTGCCGTCGTAGCGATCCGCATCGACCGAGCAATACAACGCCATCGCCTTGCGCGCGCCGTAACGCTTCTTAAGCCTTTCCAGCACCTCTCCGCCGGAAAAGGAGAAATAGGCATCGAAGAGCGGAACCTGGCGTCGCGCCAGATATTCCTCGTCTCCCCGGTCAAGCTTCGCGAGCGTCACCGGCGTGTCGATATCGTAAAAGCAGAGCCGCTTCGGGTGAAGCGCCGCGACCTTGTCGATCACTGCCGCGCCCTCCGGCACATAGGAGCCGACGATTACGGCATCGGCCGCTCGGAGACGATCCGCATGGATCCCGGTCAGTTCGTTGAGATCGGAATAATAGGCGAGGTCGCAGAAGTCCGGATCGGGAAGATCGCGCTGGTCGGCATACCAGGGAACGTCCCGCTCCAGAAACAGCACGTCGTGCCCGTCCGCCTTCAGCCCCCGGATCAGAGCGCGGAAGGTCGTCGCATGGCCATTCCCCCAGGAGGAGGAAAGCGAGAGGCCGAGGATGACGATATCGAGGCGCTCTTTCATTCCGCAGCCTCCATCCGGGAGCCCAAACGAGCCCGAAAGATCGCATCCACCTTTTCGGCGCGATGCGCATAGGTGTGCTCCGCAAGCACGCGGGCAAGCGCCTTCTCGCCCATCGTTTTCGCTCGCTCGGGCGTCAGTTCGGCGAGAAGGTCGACGACGTCCTGCCCGTCGCGTGCGACCAGAACCTCCTCGTCCGGCTTCAGGAATAGCTCTATGCCCTTCCAGTAGTCGGTGATCAGGCAGGCGCCTGCGCCCGCCGCCTCGAAGACGCGGGTCGCCGGCGAGAAGCCGTTTTCCGCCATGCTGGCCCGGGAAATGTTGAGCACCGCCTTCGGCGTGATGTTGAAGGCATTGTGGTCGCGGGTGGAAACATGACCGATGTAATTCACATTCGGCGACATGGACTTGTCCTGCCAGCCGGATCCGCCGAGCAAAAAGGTCTGCTCTCGAAGCCGCGAGGCCGGTTCCAGAAAGAAGCGTTCGACGCGTGCCTCTCGGTCCGGCAGCCGGTTACCGAGAAAGCCGAGGTCGGCGGCAAAGCGAAGATCCTTGGCGACCGGATGATGGGTCTCGGGGTCGAGGGCGTTGTAGATCGGAGTGCAATCCGCCGCGCCGATGGACCGGTAGGCGTTCACGACGGGATCGCCGCCGCCGTATGTCAGCACCATATCGATATCCGCAAGGGCCTTGCGCAGCGGATGTTCCGGCGCGGCGCGCAGTTCGGCAAGCGTTGCCGGCGCATCCACATCCCAGAATATCTTGAGCGCCCCTGGCTTTGCCGCGCGCAGAACCTCTTCAAGGAGAAGATCATCCTCGAAGCCCACTCCGCTCGCCTTCACGACGATGTCCGCCTGCCCGGCATCAGCGGTCACAGCCTTCAAGGCCTCGACCGTGCCGTCGTAGACGACCACCTTGCACCAGTCCGGCGGATCGATGTCGCGGTTCTTCTGGCGGTCATAGACATCCGGTTCGTAGAAGGTGATGTCATATCCCTTGGCCGCCAAAGCACGCAGGAGACCCCGGTAATAGGTAGCAGCGCCATTCCAATAGGCAGACACGAGGCTTGAGCCATAGAACGCGATCTTCATTCGGCGGCCTCCCTGACGGCAAGCTTTCCGGTGACGCGAGCCGTGCCGCACGCCGCGAGAATGGAAAGCAGTTCATCGACCCGATGGCGGCACGTGTGCCGGGTGCGGATGGTTTCGAGGCCGGATTCGATAAGATGCGCAGCCAGACCTTCGTCGGAGAGAACCTGCCGCAGCAGGCGCTCCATCTCCTCGCCGTTGCGGGCAACGAGATAATCCTCCCCCGCCCTGAAGAGATTTTCGCCGTCGTTCCAGGGAGCGGAGATCAGCGGTATGCCGCAGGCCAGGGCCTCGAAAACGCGGATGGTCGGAATGCCGGGAAGGTTTTCGACATAAGGCCGCCGCGGTATGTGCACCGTCACCTTGTGACGGGCGAAGGCAAGCGGCGCCTCCGCGTTGGCGATCCAACCGCCGTAGGCGATGCCGGCTTCCCGAAGGGCCTCCAGCGCATGGTCGGGATAGCGCACCCCTCGAACCGTCGCATCGAGGCCGAGCTTCCTCACCGGCCGCACCAGAAATTCCATGATCTCGCTGGAGCGCTCGTCGTCGCCCCAATTGCCGATCCAGATGACATCGCCGGTCCTTGCGATCTGAGGTCTCGGCCGGAAAAGCCGGTCGTCGGCCGCCTCGTGCCAGGTATAGACGGCCCTGCCCCAGCCGGCGCGGAGATACCGTTGGCGCAGCGTTTCGCCGAAGGCAAGAACGCCGTCATAGTCGTCCAGTTTCAACCCTGCGATATCGCTTTCCGCCGACACGGCCCGGTGATGCGTGTCGTGAAAGAGCAGCGTGAACCTGCCGCCGGCGGCCCGCGCCCGGCCGATCCGTTCCACGAGTTTCGGCTCTGTCCATTCATGGACCACCACGACATCGGCATCGGCAACGGCGGCCTCGTGATCGAACCCCTTGCCGTAGATCTGCGACCGCAGTTCGGGAAACGTCTCGCGGAACTTCTGGATGGCGACCGCTCCCTGATCCTTCAGAAGGTTCGCGCGGCTCCAGGAGCCCTCCGGCTCCAGCGCCAGCGCCTCATGGCCACGGCGGATCAGGTCGCGCATGACGCCGCGCAGGAAATGCGCGTTGCCGTGGTTCCAGTCGGAAATCAACGAATGCGTGTAGAAGACAAATCTCATGATCACTCCGCTGCTGTCAGGGTGTGGCCCTGATGAAGAAGGCCGGAATAGATATGATTGACCGCCGCGGCCTGAACCTCGACGCCGAACATCTTCGATCGCTCGTAGGCTTTGACGGCCAGCACGGCCCGTTGGCCGTCATCGTCCGCCAGAAGGTTGAGAGCATCCGCAAAAGCCCCCGGATCGTGAGGATCGGCAAAGAGAGCCGCGCCCTCCCAGAGCTCGCGATAGGTCGGGATATCGGACAATGCCAATGCCGCCCCTGCTCTGGCGGCTTCCAGCGGAGCAAGCCCGAAAGGCTCGTAGACGGAAGGAGACGCGACGACGGCCGCCTGCCGCATCAGGACCATTGCGCGGCGATGGGAAAGCTCCCCGCGATAGTCCACGTTTCGGAGCGCCAGATATTGTCCGTTCGGGCCACGGTTCGCGCCGGCCATGACGACCGGCCAGCGAACGCTTGCCGCGGCCGCATCGAGCATCGCGCCATTCTTGCCGTCGTCCCACCAGCGGGCGGCGGCGAAGACGAATTCCTGTTTGGGTCCGGCCACGTTTTCGAGACGACTGGCATTGTAGATGACCTTCAGGTTCGAGATAGGCCCGTAAGCCGCCTCCATCATGGCGGCATGGCTGTGGCTCGGGGCGAGCACCACGTCCGCCCGTTCGAAACCCTCACGGTTCACGCGCTGCTGCCAGCGCCAGCCCTCCGGAACCGCAGAACCCCTTACGCCGGCAAACCACGTGACGACGCAGGAATGGGAGACGACCACGACCGGCATCGGCACGTCGAGCCCTGCTGCCTGCGACGGCAGATTGAGATGCAGGAGATCGACGTTCTTCTGCCGTGCAAGGCTGGACAGAAGGCGCGGCACCTCTTTCAGCGCGGCTTCGCCATCCACCATCCAGTCGAGCGGCGCATCGAACCAGACGAGTTCACCAAGAGCCTCGGCTTCGATTATCTGCTCCCGCGACGGCCTTGGGCCGAAACCGGCAAAGCAGATCCGCACGCCGTGATGCTTCAGCCCCCCGGCCAGATCCATCGCATAGCGCCAGACGCCGCCGACCGCATCGACGGTCATCAGCACTCGCGGGGATCGCGTCTGTGCCTGCCGTATCATGCCCGTACCTTCCGCTTTTCCTGCAGCAGCGGACCTCCTCCGAAGCGGTTGTCCACCAGCCACTCCGCCAGATGCCTGAGGCCGCTGCGCCAGCGCACGCGCGCCTGCCAGCCGAGTTCCTCTTCCAGCTTTCGGGTGTCGGCGACGAAGAAATACTGGTCGCCGGCTCGCCATTCCCCGAATGATGTCTCCACCGGGTGACCGACAAGCGCTTCGATCTCGCCCAGCACCGCCAGGATGCTGACCGCATTGCGCGGCCCACCCCCGAGGTTGAACGCCCTGCCCTTGATGGCGGCGATATTGGCAAGCACCGCTCGATAGGCGGAAACGGCATCGTCGACGTGAAGGATGTCGCGCACCTGTTTTCCGTCGCCATAGATGGAGATCGGCTCTCCGCCGAGCGCGCGGATCAGGAAATGCGCCACCCATCCCTGATCTTCCGTGCCGAACTGGCGCGGTCCATAGATGCAGCTCATGCGCAGGACGGCGGTGGGAATGCCGTAGGACTTCGCATAATCGAGGACATATTGATCGGCGACGCCCTTGGAGCAGCCGTAGGGCGTGCAGAAATCCAGGGGCCGACCCTCGCCGATACCGTCTGCCCGCATGTTTTCGTCGGCGGGCACATAGCGGTCGTCGAGTTCGAGCATCCCGATGTCTTCGAGAGCGCCATAGACCTTGTTGGTGCTGGCAAAGATCACCGGCGCCTTTTTCCCCGCTTTGCGGACGGCTTCGAGCACGTTGAGGGTGCCGCGCGCATTCGCCTCGAAGTCATCGACCGGATGGACGAGGCTGGTGGTCACCGCCGTTTGCGCGGCGAGATGGAAGACCGCCTTGGCATCGGCAAAGGCAGCTTCAATATCGCGGAAGTCCCGGACGTCTGCGAGAACCGGATGGACGCGCGCGCCATGCCGCTCCGTGAGCCATGCAAGGTTCTGCTCGACGCCCGGCCGGGAGAGATTGTCGAGAATGACGACATCGTCCCCATCCCGCAGGAGGCTGTCCGCGAGATTGGAGCCGATGAAGCCGCTGCCGCCCGTGACCACCACGGGTAAGGCGCCCTTCGCGACATTCGGCGCCGCCGGCTTCGTCGCCATGCTCATGATACCAGCCCCCGCTCTTCGAGCTGCCGCTTCATTTCCGCGCCCCGATCGATGGCGCCGGTGCTTCTCACCCATTCGGCAAAAGGCTCCAGCGCATTCTCGAGCCGGTATCTCGGCTCGAAGCCGAGAAGCTCACGGGCCTTCGAAATATCGGCGAAGCAATTGCGGATATCGCCCGAGCGGGCCTTGTTCAGGATCTCCGGCGCGATATGCGGAACCCCCATCGCCTCGGCGAGCAGGGCCGCCACCTCGGCGATCGTATAGGCCTGACCGCTGCCGATATTGATCACATGTCCGGCCGCATCAGGCTTTTCGAGCGCCAGACGGAACGCGCGCGCAACGTCCCGGACATGCACGAAGTCGCGCCGCTGCCTGCCGTCCTCGAAGATCATCGGCGCCTGGCTGTTCGCAAGCCTGGAAGCGAAGTTGGCGAGCACGCCGGTATAGGGATTGGAGAGCGCCTGACCGGCGCCGAACACGTTGAAGAGGCGCAGCGCCACCGCTTCGACACCATAGGCTTCGCCGAAGATCAGCACCTGTTTTTCCTGCGCATATTTCGTCAGAGCGTAAATCGAGGCGAGGTCGACCGGCTTCTCCTCGTCGGTCGCAACCGGCGTGAGAACTTCGCCGTCCGGACCAAGCGGGTCCCATTGGCCCGCCTTGATGTGTTCGCTCCTGCGTCGGACGAAACCGAGCTGCTCACCTCCGGACGTCAGGTAGCGGCCCTCGCCATAAACGCTCATCGACGAGGCGACGACGATCCGCCTGACGGGCCGGCCGATCATGGTTTCGAGAAGGACGGCCGTTCCGAGATCGTTGCCGCCCACGTAGCGGGCGATCTCGTACATCGACTGACCGACGCCGACTTCGGCGGCGAGATGAATGACGGCGTCGACGCCGTCCAGCGCCTCTTCGACGGCTGCCTTGTCCCGCATGTCGCCGCGGACGACCTCCGCCGCTTCCGGGACCATGGCTTCCGCATCGCCATGAACCTGGTCGATAAGAGCGTCGAGAATGCGTACGCCGTTGCCTTGTTCGAGAAGTTCTTCCACCACATGACGGCCGATAAAGCCGCAACCGCCAGTAACAAGAATTGTTGCCATTGACTGCCTCGGGACTAGAGGAATGAAGGTGACTATGGCCGCCGAACAGGGCTCGGGAACAAAAGTTCCTTCATCAATGACATCTTTGTCTTCTATGACTTCATCAATGATCTTCCCCGCTGAATGAGGCTCTCCGATACCGGCTGCCGTCTCGCTCTGCAGAAGATCGGCCCGCCGGAACTGGCGGAGAAGAGATAGCAAGGCATAAGGCCGGTCGAATCCGGCAACATCATCCTCTTCCGGAACTCTCGGCGTGGTTTGTAGTTCCAACCCGCGTCGGTCGTGTGAGCCGACATCCAGCAGAGAGGCGGAGCATGAATATCATGGCGAAGGCCCCGGCGGGCTTGATGAAGGCTGCGGTCATTGCCGGTCCCGGCCGGATCAGGCTGGAATCCTTGCCCCTGCCCGAGCCGGGCCCTGGTGAGGTGCGGATCCGATTGGAGGGCTGCGGCGTCTGCGCCTCCAATCTCGTGCCCTGGGCAGGACCGGAATGGATGAAATTCCCGACCGAACCGGGGGGACTTGGTCACGAAGGCTGGGGCCGTGTCGATGCGGTCGGCCCCGACGTCGACGGCGTCGCGATCGGCGATCGTGTCGCCGCCCTCAGCTATCACGCCTATGCCACTCACGACATCGCTCCTTCCGGCATGGTGGTCCGCTTGCCGGAGGCCCTGGACGGCCAGCCGTTTCCGGGCGAGCCGCTAGGTTGCGCCATGAACATTTTCGAACGCGCCGACATTCAGGCCGGCCAGATTGTGGCAGTCATCGGCATCGGCTTCCTCGGCGCGCTGCTGACGCAGCTTGCCGCCCGATGCGGCGCACGGGTGATCGCGATCTCCCGGCGCCCCCACTCGCTGGAACTGGCAAGGCGGATGGGCGCTGCCGAAACCATTCCGCTCGACGATCACCGGCGCATCATCGAAGAGGTGCGAACGCTGACCGATGGCCGTTTCTGCGACCGGGTGATCGAGGCGGTCGGCAAGCAGTGGCCGCTCGACCTCGCCGGCGAACTCACACGAGAACGCGGCAGGCTCGTCATCGCCGGCTATCACCAGGACGGTCCGCGGCAGGTCAACATGCAATTGTGGAACTGGCGGGGGCTCGATGTCATCAACGCCCACGAGCGTGACCCGGCCCTTTATATCCGGGGCATTCGCGAGGCGATCGACGCGGTCGCCGACGGCCGCCTCGATCCATCGTCTCTTTACACGCACAGCTATCCGCTCGATCGGCTCGACAAGGCCCTGAACGATACGCGCGATCGCCCAGGAAATTTCCTCAAGGCATTGGTGATGTATCCATGAACGAAGTAATTTCCGAACAGAAGCTTCGAACTGCTGCCAAACCTGCACGGCTTGGATTTCTGGGCGTCGGCTGGATCGGACGTCACCGCATGAACGCGATCCTGGATGACGGCCTGGCGCAGGCGGTGGCGATCGCCGATCCCTCCCCGGCCATGGCGGAAGAGGCCCGCAAGCTAGCCCCGGAAGCCCGCGTGGCGAGGAGCCTCGACGAAATGCTCGCGGAAGATCTGGACGGCGTGGTGATCGCGACGCCGAGCGCTCAACATGCCGAACAGTCGATAAGGGCGCTGAAGGCCGGTTTCGCGGTCTTCTGCCAGAAGCCGCTCGGCCGCACCGCCGAAGAAGTCACGGCGGTGGTCGAAGCGGCAAAGGCCGCAGACCGATTGCTCGGCGTCGATCTCTCCTATCGCCGGACCGAGGCCATGCAGCGGATCAGGCAGATCATCCGCTCGGGAGAACTGGGAAAAATATTTGCCGCCGACCTCACCTTCCACAATGCCTATGGCCCCGGCAAGGCCTGGTTCTACGACAAGGCGCTCTCCGGCGGCGGGTGCGTGATGGACCTTGGCGTGCACCTTATCGATCTTGCGCTGTGGACTCTCGACTTCCCGAAGGTCGTCGACGTTACGAGCCATCTCATGAGCGCCGGCAGGACGGTCACCGCCGGAGCCGAGCGGGTCGAGGATTACGGCGTCGCCACATTGACCCTTGGCAACGGTGCGGTGGTCCGTATCGCCTGCTCCTGGCGGCTGCAGGCCGGCTGCGATGCCGTGATCGAAGCGGACTTCTTCGGCACGGACGGCGGCGCATCGGTGCGCAACGTGAACGGGTCCTTCTATGATTTCACCGCAGAGCGTTTCCGGGGCACCTCGCGCGAGCTCCTGACCGAGCCGCCCGACGCATGGGGCGGCCGCGCCGCCACCGCCTGGGCAGCACGGCTTGCGCGGAGCGCGACCTACGACCCGGCCTGCGAAAGGCTTGTCGACGTCGCCGGCGTCATCGACCGGATCTACGGCAGACAGGATTAGACGGAACGCCCCTTACCCGGCCTTTCGCCTTTCGCCGTTCTGTCCATTTCCCGACAGCCGCCAGGGTACGGTGGCGACGGTCAGCCGCGGATTGCCAGACCTCAGAAGCCGTGAGCGAAGCCGCCCTGCCCTGTTCATGTGGAGCAGCCTCTGCCACCACTTCTCCTTGACCGTTTCGGGAATAAGTACGGTGACCGCTCGTTCGGGCGCATCGGCATCCAATTTCTCGATCAAGCGCAGCAATGGTTCATGAAGTTGCCGGTAAGGCGACGGGACCAGGATCAATCGCGGAGGGTTCAGCCCCTGTGCGGCGGCCGGCTCCTCGACTTCGGCCTTCCATTGGTCATGCAGTGCCTTCTCGTTCTCGTCGGAGTCCGGTCCTCCCAGGCGCACGACATGCACGGCCACGACATCGGGCGAGATCGTCAGGGCGAACTTGATCGCCCGTTCGCTCAGGCGGTTCCATCCCTCCGTCACGATGAGGACGGTCGGCGGCTCGATGTCTTCGATCACGATCGGACCGGGGTTTCGCAACTCCGCCTCGAGCGAAACGTAGTAACCTTTGATCGCCTTGAGGAGCACGATGGTCAATGGCATCGCGATCAGCGTTATCCAGGCGCCTTCCGCGAACTTCGCGACGAGAATGACGAGAAGCGCGGCACCTGTTGAACAGGCGCCTATCGCATTCATCGCGAGCTTTCCGGGATGGCGCTCCGACTGCCTGCGCCAGTGCACGACCATGCCGGCCTGCGAGATCGTGAAGGTCAGGAAAGCCCCTACCGCGAATAGCGGTATCAGCCTTTCCGTGATGCCGCCGAACGAGACAAGCAGCAGGGCTGCAAAGCCGCAAAGGAACAGGATGCCCGCCGTGAAGACCAGCCGCCGCCCCGGCTGGGCGAAGACCTTCGGAAGATATTCGTCTCCGGCAACCATCCGGCAAAGGCGCGGAAACCCCACGAAGCTCGTATTGGCGGAAAGGCAGAGGATGGAAAGCAGGCTCGCCATCGCGACGTAGTAGAAGGCGTTGTAACCCGATACCGCGCCGATCAGTTGGGAAAGAACGCTCTGATAGCCCGTTTCGGTCTGATCCATGGCGCCGATGCCGAAAACGCTCGCGACGGTCGCGATGCCGGCGAGAAGCATTCCGAGAACGGCGACGATGATGGTCAGTGTGACATAGGCGTTGCGAAGAACGGGCTTTCGGAAGGACCCTACGCCGTTGGAGACCGCTTCCACCCCCGTCATCGCCGTACAGCCGCTCGCAAAGGCGTGCATCAGCAGCCAGACGGTCGCCTCCCCTGAGACCGGAGGCAGCGGCGGTGGAGCGACCACCGGAGCAGGCTCGCCCTCCAGCACGATCCTGATCACTCCGTAGCCTATCACGCCGAGGAAACAGCAGATGAAAAGATAGGTCGGCAACGCAAAGAGCCAGCCCGCCTCTCCCGTTCCCCGCAGATTGGCAAGCGTGACGATTGCGACGATCCCGATGCAGAGCGGCAATATGTAGGGATGAAGGGCCGGCAGAGCGGAGACGAGCGCGCCGACGCCCGCCGAAACACCCACGGCGACATTCAGCACATAGTCGATCATCAGCGCGGCCGCGGCCAGAAGGCTTGGATATTCGCCGAGATTTTCTCTTGCCACGACATAGGCGCCGCCGCTGGTGGGATAGGCTGCGAGCGTCTGACGGTAGGAAAAATAGAGGATCGCCAGCACCAGGACGATACAGGCGATTACCGGGCCTGCGTAAAAAAGCCCCGCGGCGCCCAGGGGGATGAGCACCGTGAGCGCCGCTTCCGGTCCATAGGAGGAAGAACCGAGCCCATCCAGCCCCATGGCGGGAACGGCCTCGACCCAGCCTATCTTCTTGTCCTCCTGTTCCCGGTTGGAAAGGCGGCGGCCGAACAGGAAGGTGCTGAGGTTCAAGGGGAACTCCTTGCGCGCGGGACATTTGCGGCAACCGAACTGCGGGCGGTTGCGCGGAGTTCCGTCCTAAAGCGAAGAAGAACAACCGCCGCTGCCGCCGCATCCGCCCGTCGGGAACGAAATCAGAGACGGCTTGTTCGGCCCATGAAGAAGCCCGTCCAAACTCTTCTCAACTGCGCGGAGGAAACGCATGCCAGTAGCCCCCTCACGTCGCCGGCTGGAAATCGAAGTGGTGGAGTTGATTCCCGCACTTCGACGATTTGCCGCGCGTTTCTACCGCGCACCGAGCGACATCGACGATCTCGTCCAGGAGACGCTTTTGAAGGCCATCGCAAACCTCGAAAAGTTCGAGGAAGGAACACGCCTGAAATCCTGGCTCTTCACCATCATGCGCAATTCCTTTTGCACCAGGTTCAGCCTTTCGAAGCGGGAACATATCGGAATTGAAGATAGCCTCGCCAATCGCCCGGCCGTTCAGCCCCTGCAGGAATGGTCCCTGCGCGGCCGCGAACTGGAAGAGGCGCTCGTCCGCCTGCCGGATCACTATCGCAGCGCCATCGAACTGGTGTTCATTCAAGGTGTGAGTTACGAGAATGCCGCCGCACGGTGCCATTGCCCGCTCGGCACGATGAAAAGCAGGGTCAACCGCGCACGCCTCCATCTGGCGCGCGAACTTGGCGAAGACGTGAACTGATTTCTCCCGAAATCAGCAATATCCCCCTGCATCTCGGTGAAACTTTTCAGTCGAGCGCCCGTTGGACTGATCATCGAACGGAACGACCGTCATGTTCGATTTCGCTTATGCACGCGACCGGATGATCGAGGCCCATGTGGCTCGACGTGGGCTCAGGGATCCGAAGCTTCTCCGGGCATTGCGCGAAGTGCCGCGCGAGGCTTTCGTGGAACCGGGCTTCGAGGAATTTGCCTACGAGGATTCGCCGCTTGCGATCGGCGAAGGGCAGACCATTTCACAGCCCTATATCGTCGCATTCATGATCGACAAGGCGGAGATCGAACTTGGCGATGCCGTCCTGGAAATAGGCACCGGTTCCGGATATGCGGCCGCCGTGATGAGCCGGCTTGCCGCACATGTCTACACGGTCGAACGGTATCGCAGCCTTGGCGACCAGGCCCGGAAGCGGTTCGGGAAGCTGGGTTTCGACAATATCGCCGTCCGGATCGGCGATGGCACGAAGGGCTGGCCGGAGGCCGCTCCGTTCGATGCGATCCTGGTTGCGGCCGGAGGGCCTTCCGTTCCGCAGGCGCTCAAGGAACAGCTCGATCTCGGAGGGCATCTCATCATTCCGGTCGGATCGGAAGGCGAGCAGCGGCTCATCCGCGTCACGCGCACGAATGCAACGACATTCGAGGAAGAGGATCTTGGAGGTGTTCGCTTCGTGCCCCTGATCGGCGAGCAAGGCTGGCACGAACCGCGCCATACGGCGAGACCGCGCGAGCGAAGCTTGCCCGAACTGATCGCCGAAGCGGCGGAACCGCTTCCCGCCTTCGAAGACCCGGACTTCGGACAGCTCTTCGACCGGTTCGCAGGCCGACGGGTCGTGCTGCTCGGGGAGGCAAGCCACGGCACGTCGGAATTCTATCGGGCTCGCGCGGCGATCACGCGGCGCCTCATCGAGCGGCACGGTTTCAATATCGTCGCCGTCGAGGCCGATTGGCCCGATGCAGCCGCCGTCGACCGTTACGTGCGCGATCGACCCGGGAAGCTGCTCGAGGCTCCTTTCCAGCGGTTTCCCACCTGGATGTGGCGCAACAAGGAGGTTTCCGGTTTCATCGGCTGGCTGCGCGAGCACAACCAGGACGTTTCGGAGGCAGAAAAGAGAGCCGGCTTTTACGGGCTCGATATCTACAACATGAGCGGCTCGATCGCCGCGGTACTTGCCTATCTCGACGAGGCCGATCCGGACGCCGCAGCGGTCGCACGGCAACGGTACGGCTGCCTGACGCCCTGGCAGAACGAACCTTCCACCTATGGACGCGCCGTGCTGACGGAGGGCTACGGAAAATGCGAAAAGGCGGCCGTCGCCCAATGCCGGGATCTGCTGGCACGTCAGCTCGACCGCTCGCTTCGGGATGGCGACGAGCTGTTCGACGCCGCCCAAAATGCACGGCTGGTGGCATCGGCCGAACGCTACTACCGCATCATGTATTACGGCGGTTCGCAATCCTGGAATCTCCGCGATACCCATATGTTCGAAACGCTGGAGCAACTTCTGAAAGCTCGCGGACCAGGTTCCAAAGCGGTCGTCTGGGCGCATAACTCCCATATCGGCGACGCCCGGCATACGGACATGGGCACCGCGCGCGAGGAGATCAACATCGGCCAGCTCTGCCGCGAGCGCTTCGGCGACAAGGCTGCATCGATCGGTTTCGGTACCCATGAGGGAGAGGTCGCCGCCGCAGACGATTGGGATGGCGAGATGCAGGTGAAGACCGTACGCCCGGCGTTGGACGGCAGTTACGAGCAGCTCATGCATCAGGCGGATTCGGACCGTTTCCTCCTCGACATGACGAGACATCCGCCGGTGGAACAACGGCTATTGGAGCCGCGGCTCGAACGCTTCATCGGCGTGATATACCGCCCCGAGACGGAACGCCTCAGCCACTATATGTATGCTTCGCTGCCGCGACAGTTCGACGCCTTCGTCTGGTTCGACAGGACGAACGCGGTTGCGCCGCTGCTGTCGGAACATATGCAGGAAGGCGCGCCGGAGACCTATCCTTTCGGTCTCTAGCCGAAGCCCGAACAACGCCAGAAGCGGGAAGGATCAACCGCCCGATCCGTTCGAGGGATTCGCGTCAGGCGGAAGCGTGTCGGGCTGGATCACGCGCGACCTGCCGGTGTCCGGAGCGGGTTCGACCATCTCGCTGTCGCCCACACCCGGTGCCTTCAGCACGCCATTGCAGTCGTCGAGCTTCTTGGAAAGGTTCCGGTCGCCGGTTTCGGGCGCTTCCTGCTGACGGTTTTCCGGCTCGGCAGGGGCGGCGCATTTCTGTGGCGACGGAGCTTGGGCCGCCGCATCTTCCACGGGAAGAAATGCGGCCATCAGCGATGCCGTCGCAAACAGTGCTCCTGCCGCCTTTACAGATAACTTCGTCATGTCGATTGCACCTGGCTTACCCGAACGCGATTTCCTCCGCCGTACGGGCAATATCCTGCCGCCGATGGTTTTTCGTTCGCCCCTTTGCCGCGAGGATAAGGTCCAGTTCGGCGGAGGAAGCGCCGAACCTGTCGATCAGCCGCGCCGCTTCCTGCTCGCTGATGCCGTAAGTCGTTGCGAGTTCATGGCGCGTATACTTGGCCGGTTCGTCGGTTTCGTCGGGATTGGGATTGGGTTCCTCGTCGGGCAGCCGGTCCGGCTCCGGCTCCTCGATCGGCGGGATCGGGGTTGCCGGCGGAGGCACGGGCGGCGGCGGATTCGGAACGGGGTCGGTGGGCGGTTGTTGCATTGTTTTTCTCTGTTTTTCTTTCACTTTCTAAACGTCAACTGAGGAGCCGGGCGATGGTTCCGAGATCTTTCGGGTCTGCCCCGGGCCAAAAGGTCGCACCTGCGGGAGCCCGCTGCTGTATCGGGCAGGAAGGTTGGAAAGCGGAGGTCGAAGAGGATGCCCGTTACGAATGGAGCCGGCAGTGGCCGCCGGCTTCATTCCTGATTCCGCACTCGCTTTTATTGCGCGTGGGTGCCACCGGGGCGGGCGATTTTCTTGAGCCCCGCACCGGCGGCTGCGGCTTCGGCAAGCGCCGCGTCGCCGAGCGAGATCACGCCCGTCAGACGCTTGTCGCGGTTGACGACGGGAAGCCGGCGAACCTGGACCTGCCCCATGTTGCGGGCGACATCATCGACGTCGTCGTCCTCGAAACAATACTTGACGTCGCGCGTCATCACCTCGCGAACCTTGGCGTCGCCTGCCAGGCCATCCGCCAATCCCCGCACCACCATATCCCTGTCCGTGATGAACCCGACCAAGCGATCGCCGTCGCCGACCGGCATGAAGCCGATTTCCTGATCGGCCATTTTCCTGGCGATCTCCGCAATGGTCTGCTGAGGGTTGGCAATCTGCACGTCGCGCGACATGATCTCCGATACTTTCATGGTTCATCCTCCTTTGCTGTGCCGGACGTTTCGGATGTTTCAATGCACTTCGAAGGTGCCGGTCAGCGATGTTTCCGACAGTGCGTGCCTGCGCGCCTCCTGCCACATGGTTTCGATGCCGGCGGAATCCGGCACGGTGAGTTTCGGAACGTCGAGCGCGGCCAGCCGGAAATGGTAGTGATGGGTTCCATGACCCCTTGGGGGTTGCGGCCCGTCATACCGGGCATTGCCGAAGTCATTGCGGGAAAACCGCGGGCCGCCGCCCGGCGCCGTGTCGGCGCTCTCGGAAAGCTCGCTCCAGCCGACGGGAATGTTGAACACTCCGCAATGGCGGAAGGTGCCGCTCGGAGCATCGGGATCCTCGACGATCAATGCGAGGCTCTTCGCTTCCTGAGGAATGCCGCCCCATTTCAGCGGGGGCATCAGGTTTTCGCCAAGCCGGGTGTATTTCTCCGGAATTGCCTCGCCTTCGGCAAACGCCGGACTCATCAACGTCATGCCCATGTCCATGTCCTCCGTTTTCGCTGTCCGCAACCCGATGCCGCCGGTCAGGTCTCAATGCAGCTTGGCGGGATCCGGCCAGAGTTCCCGGATCTCCTTCGGCAGGCCTTCCCGCACCTTCCGCGCCTCACCGGGGTCGAGGTAGTGGGAAAGGACCCGGAAAACCGATCGCACGGCCTCGTTCACGTCCACGGGCCTTGCGGACGAGAGCTCCTCGTTGACCTGCTCCAGGAAAGCATCCAGCGACCGGATGCGCGACGGCTGCTTGGAGGGATCGTACTGGTCGTAATAGGTCCCTCGGATCAACAACGGCAGCTGCGCCGAAAGATGCGCGGCCAGATCCACCGGCAGCCGGTCGCGAAGGGTGTGCAGGACAGCGCTCAGCATGCGCCATGCGAGCTGGCGATCGGGCCCGTGGTCCTCCATCAGATCGTCCAGCCAGATGTTGGTGATTTGCAGCGTCTTATCGAAGACGGCAAGACCCGAAGCACTCATGGCTTCACCTCCATGATCATGTTTCGTGTATCCCTCGAACTGAGCAGCCGGGCCTTGGTTCCACCGTTCCCGGGGGTATTTCAGCCGGGATCCGTCGGCCCGGCGCTGCCCTGCTCTTCGACAAAGATGCCCCACGCCGCCATGAAGAGGGCCGCGATCAGCGGCCCGATGACGAAACCGTTGATTCCGATGAGCGAAATGCCGCCGATCGTCGAGATGAGGACGACATAGTCGGGCAGCCTGGTTTCCTTCCCAACGAGGGGCGGCCTGAGCAGGTTGTCGACAAGGCCGATGACCAGAACGCCGATCGCCACGAGAATGAGCGCCTTGATCCAGAAGCCGGTGAGCGCGAGGTAGATTGCGGTAGGCACCCAGATCAGCGCGGCCCCCACCGCCGGCAGCAGCGACAGGAAGCTCATGAGGACGCCCCAGAGCAGAGCAGGCCCCACGCCGAGGGCCCAGAAGGCGACGCCGCCGATTGATCCCTGTAGGATCGCGATGATGATGTTGCCCCTGACCGTGGCTCGAACGACCGAGGTGAATTTGGACGTGAACTGGAGCGTGTGGGCATCGCTCAACGGCAGGGCGTTTCGGACGATCCGCGCCAGGAAGCGCCCGTCCCGGAACAGGAAAAACAACAGGTAGAGCATGACGCCGAACGTGACGAAGAACTGAAGCGTGTTCTGGCCGAAGCTCAGTGCGCGACCGGCGAAGAAGCCGCCGCCTTGCACGAGCGACGACGAGATGCGGTCCCGCAACTCCTGGAAGCCGTTCAGCTCCAGCGCCTGAAGCCTTTCCTGCAGGAACAGCGGCAGGGCAGCCTGCAACTGCTGGAGAAGCCGCCGGACGTCGATCTCACCGTTGTCGATGCGCTGATAGAGATGATTGCCCTCCTGGATGAGCGAGCTGAGGACGATCAGCCCCGGAATGATGACGAGGCAGAGGCAGATCAGGACGGAGAGCGCCGCGGCGATATTCCGGCGCCCATGCAGGCCCGCTTCCAGCCTGGCGTGAAGAGGAAAGAAGATGATCGCGAAAACGATGGCCCAGAATATCGCCGAATAGAAGGGCAGGATGACGGCGATGAACGCGAGGGTCACCAGAATCAGAAGCACATAGAAGCTGATACGCTGGATAATCATACTGGGCACCGAACTGGATCCTATTCCCTGAAACCAAAATAGCAGATCAAGGTTCGATGGTTATTGCCAAAAGTCGCGGCGCCCCCCGGCACCAGGGATGCATGGCGGCGGCCGCCATGACGCTATAATTGGAAAAGGGGAGAGAAATGTCACCTGAAGACATCGTTTTTCGATTGGGTATCGCCAGCCTTGCCGGCACGCTGCTCGGCCTCGACCGCGAGATGCGCGGTATCGCCGCCGGTATAAGGACCCATGCTCTCGTCGCGCTCAGCGCGGCGGTGATCACCGTCTCCGCGATGATGATCTATGACGATCTCAGCCTGCGCGGCGCGACGAATGTCGATCCGCTGCGGGTTGTCCAAGGCCTGGCGCAGGCGGTCGGCTTCATAGCCGCCGGCGCGATCTTCTTTTCCAAGGGCAACGTTCACAACCTGACATCCGCCGCGAATATCTGGCTCGCCGCAGCGATAGGGATCGCGGCAGGCGCCGGCCAGACCTTCCTGTTGATCGTGGGGGTCGCGCTGGGCGCAATCATCGTGACGGTGGTTCGCATTATCGCGCACTTCATCCCGGGAAGCACGAAATCCGACGACGAATGACGCACCGACACCGCCGAGCCGGGTTTACGCGGAAGCGAACGGCCCTAGATGACCAGAGGCCGGGAGATCGGCGCCAGCGCGGATACGCATCGTGGAGCGAGCATGACTGCCGATCAGGTCTGCCTGACATTCAACGCCGGATCGTCAACGCTCAAGATCGGCGTCTTCGATATCGGAGGCGGCCGGGCAAGGCCGATCGGCAAAGGCAAGATCGATTTCGGAGAAGCCGGTGTCGCGCTTCGCTATGCGATCGGCAGCGAGGCGTTCGAGCGCAAACTGTCCGGTGATCACGAATTGGGCTTCGGCGAAGTCGTGGAAGAAACGCTCGACAGCCTGCTTCCGCGCCTCGCAGGCGCGACGCTGGAAATCGCCGCTCATCGCGTCGTCCATGGAGGGCTGCGCTTCCGGGGTGCCGCCCGTCTGGACGGCGACGTCGTCCGGCAGATCGAAGACATGGTTCCCCTGGCTCCGCTGCATCAGCCGCAGGCCCTGAAGGTGATCCATGCCCTGCGGGAGCTTCGGCCCGATCTCCTGCAGACGGCCTCGTTCGATACCGCGTTCCACGCGACGCAACAGGATATCGTCCGCCGCCTAGCCATCCCGCGGGACCTGCACGATGCCGGCCTGCGCCGTTACGGCTTTCACGGCCTTTCCTACAAATTCATCGCCGGAAAGCTTGAGGAAATCGATCCTAAGGTCGCAGCCGCGAAAGTGGTCGCCGCACATCTCGGAAGCGGCGCCAGTCTCTGCGCCATGGAGGGCGGTGCCAGCCGCGATTGCAGCATGGGCTTTTCGGCTCTCGACGGCATTCCGATGGCGACGCGGCCCGGCTGGCTCGATCCGGGCGCCATCCTCTATCTTCTGCGCGAACGCACGCCGGAGGTCGGCGAGATAGAGAATTTCCTCTACTATCGATGCGGCCTTCTCGGCGTTTCCGGCATCAGCGGCGACACGCGCGAGCTTCTGCAAAGCGCGGCCCCGGAAGCGAAGGAAGCGATCGATCTCTTCTGCTTCCGCATCGCCGGCGAAATCGGCCGCATGGCCGTGACCCTCGGCGGTCTCGATGCCGTGGTCTTCACGGCGGGCATCGGCGAGAACCAGCCGGAGGTGCGGCGGCGCGTCTGTGCTCATCTCAAATGGACGGGGCTGGAACTGGACGAAGCCCGCAATGGGGCCGGCGAGACGGTGATCGGCACTCCATTGAGCAGGATCAAGGCATTCATCATTCCCACGGACGAGGAACAGGTGCTTGCAAACGAAGCCCTGCTCTTTCTTGGCAATCCAGGCTGAAGGAGACGGAGATGGACAACAGTGCGGAAACCGTTCTTACCGATACCGAACTGCAACTGATCGACCGCTATTGGCGTGCCGCGAACTATCTCTCCGTCGGACAGATCTATCTTCTCGACAACCCGCTGCTGTCGGAGCCTTTGAGGTCGGAGCATATCAAGCCGCGCCTGCTCGGCCATTGGGGCACGACGCCGGGGCTGAATTTCATCTATGCGCACCTCAACAGGATGATCAAGGCGCACGGTCTCGATGTCATATACATCTGTGGCCCTGGTCACGGCGGGCC
Organism: Xaviernesmea oryzae; assembly: GCF_900177415.1. Classification (GTDB taxonomy): domain Bacteria; phylum Pseudomonadota; class Alphaproteobacteria; order Rhizobiales; family Rhizobiaceae; genus Neorhizobium; species Neorhizobium oryzae_A. The sequence continues at coordinate 899,665 of NZ_FXAF01000011.1, forward strand.
CGGCATGGTGGCGAACACCTATCTCGAAGGCAGCTACAGCGAGATCTATCCGGACGTGCCTGAAACCGCGGACGGCATGCGCAGGCTCTTCAGGCAGTTCTCCTTTCCCGGCGGCATTCCGAGCCATGCCGCACCGGAAACGCCCGGTTCGATCCACGAAGGCGGCGAACTCGGTTATGCGCTGGTGCATGCCTTCGGAGCGGCCTTCGACAATCCCGACCTGACCGTCGCCTGCGTGATCGGCGACGGCGAGGCCGAGACCGGCCCGCTCGCTGCCGGCTGGCATTCGAACAAGTTTCTGAACCCTGCGCGGGACGGCGCCGTCCTGCCGATCCTGCACCTCAACGGCTACAAGATCGCCAACCCGACCATCCTCGGACGTGCGAGCGACGACGATCTCAGAAACCTGTTCATCGGCTATGGTTACGAACCCCTCTTCGTCGAAGGCGACAAGCCCGCGGACATGCACCGGAAGATGGCCGCGGCCTTCGATCAGGCGTTCGGCCTCATCGGGGCGATCCAGCGGAACGCACGCGACGGAGTTCCGTCACCAGGAATGCCTCGGTGGCCGATGATCGTGCTGAGAAGCCCCAAGGGCTGGACCGGTCCCAAGGAGGTCGACGGAAAGAAGGTCGAGGGCTTCTGGCGTTCGCATCAGGTTCCGGTCTCCAATTGCCGTGACGACGACGGCCACCGGCAGATTCTCGAAACCTGGATGCGCAGCTACGACCCGCAGGATCTCTTCGACGCCGATGGCCGCCTGAAGCCGGAGCTGAGGGCGCTGGCGCCCGAAGGCGAACGGAGGATGGGTGCCAATCCGCACGCGAACGGCGGCCGGCTGCGACAAGAACTGATCGTCCCTTCGATCGGCGGTTATGAGGTCGAGATCGCCGAGCGTGGCAGCCGTCAGGTCCAGTCGACGGAGATATTCGGCCGCTATCTGCGGGACACCCTGACGCTGAATGCGCAGCAGAAGAATTTCCGCGTCTTCGGCCCCGACGAGACCGAGTCCAACAGGCTGGGCAGCGTCTTCGAAGCGACCGACCGCGTCTGGATGGAAAAGATCGAACCCTACGACGTCCACCTGTCGCAGGACGGCCGCGTCATGGAAGTCCTCAGCGAACACCTCTGCCAGGGCTGGCTCGAAGGCTATCTGCTGACCGGCCGGCACGGTCTCTTCTCCTGCTACGAGGCCTTCATCCACATCGTCGATTCCATGTTCAACCAGCACGCCAAATGGCTCAAGGTTTCGCGCGAGCTGGAATGGCGCGAACCCATATCGTCGCTGAACTATCTCCTGACGTCCCATGTCTGGCGGCAGGATCACAACGGCTTCTCCCATCAGGACCCGGGCTTCGTCGACCTCGTGGCGAACAAGAAGGCCGATATCGTCCGCATCTACCTGCCTCCGGATGCCAACACGCTGCTATGGGTGGGCGACCATTGCCTGAGAACCTACGATCGCATCAACGTCATCGTCGCAGGCAAGCAGCCGGAGCCGCAGTGGCTGACGATGGAAGAGGCCGTGAAGCATTGCGAGGCCGGCATCGGCATCTGGGAATGGGCGGGCAATGAAGAAAAGGCGGCGGAACCGGATGTCGTCATGGCCTGCGCCGGCGACGTTCCGACCATGGAGACGCTGGCCGCGGTCACGCTCCTGCGCGAAGCTCTGCCCGACCTCACGGTCCGCGTCGTGAATGTCGTGGACCTGATGGCGCTGCAGTCGAAGGAACATCATCCGCATGGGCTGGAAGATGCACAATTCGACCGGCTCTTCACCGCCGACCGGCCGGTGATCTTCGCCTATCACGGCTATCCCTATTTGATCCATCGGCTGACCTACAAGCGGACCAACCACCGCAACATCCATGTCCGCGGCTTCATCGAGGAGGGTACGACCACCACTCCCTTCGACATGACGGTGCTGAACGAACTCGACCGCTTCCATCTTGCCATCGAGGCGATCGAGCGCGTGCCGGGGCTGAAGGAGAAGGCCGCGCATGTCGTCGAAACACTGCGCGGCAAGCTCGATGAGCATCATCGCTATGTCCGCGAGCATGGCGAGGATATGCCCGAAGTGCGGAACTGGACGTGGAAGAGCTAGGCGCGCCTGTGCGTCTGCCGGATGAAGAGACCCGTCAGACGATCCCGCCGCCTCCGGCGGTGGAGGCCGGGCGCTCGGCGGCGACCTTTCTCCGGTATGCGCTGGCGCGATAGGCCGCGATCGGGTCGATAGCCCCGCCCGCCCGGCGGCGGGCTTCGGCCAGGATCGGCTCGACATCGGTGCGGTAGGCGCGCTTCAGGATTTCCGACGCCATTAGGGCGTCGTTCTCCTCTTGGAACCCGTCGAGCGCCCCGCGATCGACGAGCAGCGCTTGGGCATAGGCGCGGCGGATTTCGTTGGCGCTGGAAATCAGGCTCTCGATCGGATCGGTCACGTTATGCGACTGATCGATCATATGGGCCGGATGGAAGCCTTTGACGCCGCGATGTTCCGCATCGACCAGTTCGTTGAAGACGAGGAAGAGCCGGTAAGGCTCGATGGCGCCGGCGTCCAGATCGTCGTCGCCGTATTTCGAATCGTTGAAATGGAAGCCGCCGAGCTTGCCGAACTGGATGAGCCTGGCGACGATCATCTCGATATTGGTATTCGGCGCATGATGGCCGAGGTCGACGAGGCAGAAGGCCTTCTCCCCGAGTGTGTTGGCGATCAGGTAGTTCGTGCCCCAGTCCTGCACCACCGTCGAATAGAAGGCGGGCTCATACATCTTGTGCTCGGAGAACAGCCGCCAGTCGTCCGGCAGCGCCTTATAGATCTCCGCCATGGCGGCGAGATACCGTTCGAAGCTCCTGGTGAAATGGCTCTGGCCCGGAAAATTCGAGCCGTCGCCGATCCAGACCGTCAGCGCCTTGGAGCCGATCGCCTTGCCGATCTCGATGCATTCGAGATTGTGCTCGATCGCCTGCCGCCGGGTTGCGGCGTCCGTATGACTGAGCGAACCGTATTTGTAGGAATGAACCTGCCCCGGCGCATCGGAAAACGTGTTGGAGTTCATCGCATCGAAACCGAGGTCCAGCGCATCGCCCTTGGCTTTCAGCTCCCTGGCATCCGTCTTGTCCCACGGAATATGCAGCGAGACGGTTGGTGTCGCCCGGGTCAGCTGGTGGATCACCGAACAATCGTCGAGCTTGTCGAAGATGCCGCGCGGCTCCCCCTCACCCGGAAAGCGAGCGAAACGCGTGCCACCCGTGCCCACACCCCAGGAAGGCACGGCAACGAAGAATTCCGAAACCTTCTTCGTGACTGCTTCGATATCGATACCCCGGCGCGACAGGCTTTCCCCGAGCGCCTGGTAATCGGATTTGAGCGCTGATGCGCGTCTCTCGTTTTCCGCGGCAATCACATCCGCTGCGATTTTCAGCTCAGCCATGCTCTCCTCCTTATTTGCCCCTCATCCGCCCTGCCGGGCACCTTCTCCCCGCAAACGGGGCGAAGGAGATTCGCTGCAGCCTCTCCTTCCCATCGGCCTCGATCAAGGCACGATCCCTCTCCCGGCCTGGCGGGGAGAGGGTTAGGGTGAGGGGCAAAACCACTCAGCGCGTAAAACTCTGAGCGTTGCCGGCATCCACGTTGATGATGTTGCCGGTCGATTTCGACGACGCGTCCGACGCAAGGAAGTAGATTGCCTCGGCGATGTCCTCCGGGAAGACGTTCAGCTTCAGCAGCGAACGCTTGCGGTAATGTTCCTCCAGGTCGGAGACTTCGATCTTCGAGGATGCCGCACGCTGCTCGCGCCACTCGCCGCTCCAGATCTTGGAGCCGCGCAGCACCGCATCGGGATTGACCGTGTTGACGCGGATGCCGGCTTCCGCGCCTTCGAGCGCCAGGCAGCGGGCGAGATGGATTTCGGCAGCCTTGGCGGTGCAATAGGCCGACGCGTTCGGCGAAGAGGCAAGCCCGTTCTTCGATGCGACGAAGACCACGTTGCCGCCGAGTTTCTGGCTCCGGAAGAGCTTGAAGGCCTCGCGCGAAACGAGGAAATAGCCGGTCGTCAGGATGTCGATATTCTTGTTCCACATGGCGAGCGTGGTTTCCTCGACCGGCGCCGAGGAAGCGATCCCCGCATTGGAGACGAGGATGTCGACGCCGCCGAATTCGACGCAGGCTTCCGCGAAGGCTGAGATGACGGCGTCTTCCTTCGTGACGTCCAGCACGACGCCGCGCACCGCATCCTTGCCGAACGACTTTTCGAAATCCGCCCTGGTCTCAGCGAGCGTGCCGCCGTCGATATCGGCGAGCACCACGCAGGCTCCCTCGCCCATCAGCCGCGCGGCCGTTGCGCGCCCGATGCCGCCGGCGCCGCCGGTGACGAAGGCCACCTGTCCGGCAAGGCTCTTCGGTTTCGGCATGCGCTGCAGCTTGGCCTCCTCGAGCAGCCAGTATTCGATGTCGAAAGCCTCCTGCTCCGGCAGCCCCTGATATTCCGAGACGGTGGAAGCGCCGCGCATCACGTTGATCGCGTTGACATAGAACTCGCCGGCGATGCGGGCGGTCGCCTTGTCCCGGGCGAATGACAGCATGCCGACGCCGGGCACCAGGAAGATGACCGGGTTCGGGTCGCGCATCCTCGGCGAATTGGCGTGCTTGCAGGTCTCGTAATAGCGGCTGTAGTCGGCCCTATAATCCTCCAGCGCCCTGTCGAGCACGGCAATCACCGCATCCACATCGGGCTTGGCCGGATCGAAATCGAGGATCAGCGGCCGGATTTTCGTGCGCAGGAAATGGTCCGGGCAAGACGTGCCGAGTGCGCCGAGAGGCTTCAGGTTCTTCGAATTGACGAATTCGAGCACGGCATCCTGGTCGTCGAAATGGCCGAGCTTGCGCTCCGCCTTGCCGATGCGGCCGCGGATTTCCGGCATGAGCCTGGCGGCGATCGCGCGCCGTTCCGGCTCCGGCAGGCTTTGCGCCGCAGTACCGCCGAAGATCGTCTTGCCTTCGGTCTGATGGGCGAACCATTCGATCGCCTTGTTGATGATTTCGAGCGTCAGCTCGTAGCAGGCCTTGGCTTCGTTCGCCCAGGTGAACAGGCCGTGGCTTTCCAGCACGACGCCCTTGGCATTCGGATTGGCCTTCACGAAGGCTTCTAGGTCGAGCCCGAGTTGGAAACCCGGCCGCCGCCAGGGCAGCCAGCCGATCTCGCCGCCGAAAATCTGCTTCGTCAGTTCCTTCGAGTTCTTCGACGCGGCGATCGCGATGATCGCATCCGGGTGCATGTGGTCGACATGCGTATAAGGCACGAAACCATGCAGCGGCGTGTCGATCGAAGCCGCCCGCGGATTGAGATTGAAGGTGCAGTGCGGCAGGAAGCCGACCATCCGGTCCTCGTCCTCGACGCCCTTGTAAAGGCCCTTCAGCGCTTCCAGCTTGTCCATGTAGAGGGTCGCGAAGCCGTCGAGCTTGATCGTGCCGACATCGCCGCCGGAGCCCTTCACCCACATGACGCGCACCTTCTCGCCGGTCAGCGGATCGGTCTCCATGACCTTGGCCGAAGTGTTGCCGCCGCCGTAATTGGTGATGCGCTTGTCGGCGCCGAGAAGATTGGAGCGGTAGAGCAGCTTGCCCGGCTCGTCGAGCTTGGCGGCATGGGAATCATCCCAGCGGTTTTCGAGAAGGCGTGGTTGGCCCGGCATCGCTTTCCTCCCAACATGTTTGCGGCTCATGGCGAGCTTGCGCCGCCATATCCATGCAGCGGGATATCGCGCATTGTTTCGCCACATGTCAATCAAAAACGATCATAAACTTTCATTGTGCAGCGCAATAAAATCGATTTTGATCGTTTGTGATTGACAATACGAATTTTCCAGCAATAGTTGAGCCTCAGGAGGAACCCGATGCACGAACGTGAACGCCACCGCATCATTTTGAGCGCGATCCAGGAAAAGCCCGTCATCACGGTACAGGATATCGCCGAGCTGACCGAGGCTTCCGAGGCCACGATCCGGCGCGACATCGCCTCGTTGCATGTCCAGGGCAAGCTCCGGCGCGTGCGCGGCGGTGCCGAGGCGGTCCACCCGCCGCAGATCGGCCAGCTAGCGGCCCGTTCCTTCCGGGTGTCGGAATCGGTCAATATCGACAAGAAGCGCGCGATTGCCCGCCGGGCCGTCGAACTCTGTGAGGAAGGCGATTCCGTCATCATCAACGGCGGCACGACCACCTTCCAGATGGTGCATTTCATGTCGGCGCGGCGCCTGCAGGTGATGACCAATTCGTTCGCGATCGCCGAACATCTGGTCAAGCACTCGAAAAGCACCGTGACGGTTCCGGGCGGCGCGATCTACCGCGAACAGAGCCTGATCCTGTCGCCCTTCGAAAACGACGCGATCCGCAATTTCTATGCCCGTCGCATGTTCATCGGCGCGCAAGGCGTCGGCCCGCTCGGCGTCATGGAGGCCGATGCGCTGGTGATCCAGAGCGAGCAGAAGCTCATGCAGCAGGCCGAAGAACTGATCGTGATGGTGGATTCGTCGAAATTCCACCGCCGCTCGAGCCTCATTCTCTGCCCGCTGGAACGCGTGACGGCGATCATCACCGATGACGGCATTACCGAAGAAGCCACACGGATGATCGAGGACGCCGGCATAAGGCTCATCGTCGCCGGCTCCGCCGCGGCGGAAATCGCTGAAGAGGATTCCACGTCGGCGGCGTGACGTGCCGTCGGCAGGAGGAAAATCGGACTATCAACTGGGAGGACTGACCATGAAACTTGCAAGGAAATTGGCTATCGGCGTGGCGCTTGCCTTCGCTGCCATGACGACGGCCGCAGGTGCCGCCGACATGAAGATCGCGCTCGTCGTGAAATCGCTCGGCAACGGCTTCTTCGAAGCCGCCAACAAGGGTGCACAGGAAGCGGCAAAGGAGCTCGGCGGCGTCGAGATCATCTATACCGGTCCGACGACCACGACCGCCGAAGGCCAGATCGAAGTCATCAATTCGCTGATCGCGCAAGGCGTGGATGCGATCGCCATCTCCGCCAACGATCCGGACGCCGTCATTCCGGCACTGAAGAAGGCCGCCCAGCGCGGCATCAAGGTGATCTCCTGGGATTCCGCCGTCGCCCCGGAAGGCCGCATCATGCACCTGAACCCGTCGTCCAACGAGCTCATCGGCAAGATGTGCCTGACGCTCGCGGCAAACCATCTGGAAGGCGGCAAGGGTGATTTCGCGATCCTGTCGGCCACGACGACCTCGACGAACCAGAACACCTGGATCGCGGAGATGAAGAAGCAGCTCAAGGACTTCCCGGGCCTCAATCTCGCCACGACCGTCTATGGCGACGACCTCGCCGACAAGTCCTATCGTGAAGCGCAAGGCCTGCTCACCTCGCAGCCGAACGTGAAGGTCATCGTCGCTCCGACCACCGTCGGCGTGCTCGCCGCCTCGCAGGCGGTCAAGGATGCCGGCAAGATCGGCCAGGTCTACGTCACCGGCCTCGGCCTGCCGTCCGAAATGGCCGGCGCCATCAAGTCCGGCGCGACCAAGGAATTCGCCATCTGGAACCCGATCGACCTCGGCTATTCCGCGACCCAGATCGCCTATCACATCGTCAAGGGCGACACGGATGCCAAGCCGGGCTCGGAAATCGAAGCCGGCCGCATGGGCAAGATCAAGGTGGGAGACAACGGCGAGGCCGCGATGGCCGACCCGTTCGTCTACAACGCTTCCAACATCGACGAGTTCTCGAAGATTTTCTGAGCCTTGAGTGCTATCTGCCAGCAGGTGCGTGTGGCCCCCTCATTCGCCTGCCGGCACCTTCTCCCCGCTGGGGAGAAGGGAAATTGCCGCAACGCCTCCGTCCTCCTCTCCCCTCGGGGTCCGGAGGACGGGACGGGGCCGCCGACCCGGCCCTGGTTGGTGGCCGAGCGTAGCGGAGGCCGGGTGAGGGGCCAACGGCACGACGCCAACGATTTTTGCAGCTGAAAAACAGTCAGACGTGGTTACAGACTCGTCGGAAATGTCCTGATGAACGGCGTTACGAAAATTCAAGATCGATCCCCTCACCCGACGGCGATGACGAAGGCTGCTCCGATCCTGGAAATGCGCGGCATCAGCCAGATATTCCCCGGGGTGAAGGCCCTCGACGGCGTCAGCATCAAACTCTATCCAGGCCAGGTGACCGCGCTGATCGGCGAGAACGGCGCCGGCAAGTCGACGCTCGTCAAGATATTGACCGGTATCTATCGCCCCAACGAAGGCGAGATGTTCATCGACGGCCGGCCGATTGCGTTCCATAGCGCACAGGCCGCGATCGATGCCGGCGTCACGGCCATCCATCAGGAAACCGTGCTTTTCGACGAACTGACGGTCGGCGAGAACATCTTTCTCGGCCATGCGCCGCGCACGCGCTTCGGTACGATCGACTGGCGGCAGATCAACGATCGCTCAAAAGCGCTCATGCGTGAACTCGAAAGCGAGATCGACCCGACGGTCCGCCTGCGCGACCTCTCGATCGCCCAGCGCCATCTGGTCGCGATCGCCCGGGCGCTTTCGGTCGAGGCGCGCATCGTCATCATGGACGAGCCGACCGCCGCCCTTTCCCGCAAGGAGATCGACGACCTCTTCCGCATCGTCGAAGGCTTGAAGCGGCAGGGGAAGGCGATCCTCTTCATCAGCCACAAGTTCGACGAGGTCTACGAGATCGCCGAAAACTTCGTCGTCTTCCGCGACGGGCGCGCCGTCGGCCAGGGCAAGCTCAAGGACACGCCGCAGGACGAGATCGTCCGGCTGATGGTCGGCCGTGACGTCCAGGACGTCTTCCCCAAAGTGAAGGTCGAGATCGGCGCTCCGGTGCTTGCCGTTGAAGGCTATAGCCACCCGACCGAATTCCGCGACATCTCCTTCGAACTCCGCCGCGGCGAGATCCTCGGCATCTACGGCCTGATCGGCGCCGGCCGTTCCGAACTCTGCCAGTCGCTGTTCGGCATCACCCGCCCCTCCTCCGGCCGGCTGACGCTGGAAGGCCGGCCGATCGGCATCCGCTCGTCCAGCGACGCGATCCGCGCCGGCATCGTCTATGTGCCGGAAGAACGAGGCCGTCACGGTCTGGCTTTACCCATGCCGATCTTCCAGAACATGTCGCTCCCGTCTTTGAGGAAGACCTCCCGCTCCGGCTTCCTGAAGGCTGCGAACGAACTGGCGCTTGCCCGCAAATACGCGGAACGGCTCGACCTGCGCGCCGCCGCCCTCTCCGTGCCCGTCGGCACGCTCTCCGGCGGCAATCAGCAGAAGGTGGTGATCGGCAAGTGGCTGGCGACCCGGCCGAAGGTGATCATCCTCGACGAGCCGACCAAGGGCATCGATATCGGCTCCAAGGCGGCGGTGCACGGCTTTATCAGCGAACTCGCCGCCGAGGGCCTCTCGATCATCATGGTCTCCTCCGAGCTTCCGGAAATCCTCGGCATGTCAGACCGGGTAATGGTGATGCGCGAAGGCCTATCGGCCGGGATTTTTGAACGTGATCGCCTGAGCGCCGAAGTCCTCGTGCGCGCCGCGACCGGCAATCAGTGAGGAAAGCCATGAACCGCCTCCTGAAGAACCGCGAAATCCTGCTGCTCGCCATCATCGCGATCATGGTGATCGGCTTTTCCACCCGTGCGCAGGGTTTTGCTTCGCCTGGCAATCTCGCCAACATCTTCAATGACACATCGATCCTGATCATCCTGGCGCTCGGCCAGATGACGGTGATCCTGACGAAGTCGATCGATCTCTCGGTCGCCGCCAACCTTTCCTTCACCGGCATGGCGGTGGCGATGGCCAATGCGGCCTATCCCGACCTGCCGCTGGCGCTCCTGATCGTCATGGCCATCGGCATCGGCGCCTTCCTCGGCGCGATCAACGGCTTCCTTGTCTGGGCGCTGCAGATCCCGCCGATCGTCGTAACCCTCGGCACGCTGACCATCTATCGCGGCATGGCCTTCGTGCTGTCCGGCGGCGGCTGGGTGAACGCGCACCAGATGACGCCCTCCTTCCTCAACATCCCGCGCATGTCCGTGCTCGGCCTGCCGATCCTTTCCTGGATCGCGGTTCTCATCGTGCTCGGCGCATGGTTCGTGCTGACCCGCCTGCCCTTCGGCCGCGCGGCCTATGCCTCCGGCGGCAATCCGACGGCGGCCGTCTATGCCGGCGTCGACATCGGCTGGACGCGCTTCCTCGCCTTCGTGACATCGGGCGCGCTCGCCGGCCTCTGCGGTTATCTCTGGGTATCGCGCTATGCGGTCGCCTACGTGGACATCGCGATCGGCTTCGAACTCGATACCGTCGCGGCCTGCGTCATCGGCGGCATCTCGATCGCCGGCGGCATCGGCACGGTGGCGGGCGCCGTGCTCGGTTCGCTCTTCCTCGGGGTCATCAAGAATGCCCTTCCAGTCATCGGCATCTCGCCTTTCGCGCAGATGGCGATCTCCGGCATCGTCATCGTGCTCGCCGTCGTCTTCAACGCCCGCGCCGAGAAGAAGGCCGGCCGCATCATCCTGCGCGATCGCGCAGCCCAGGACCGGAATACCGGGGAGGTCTCCGCATGAGCGACGTCGTTGCCTCGAAACGCGTGATCCCGGATCGGATCGGCACGAAAACCTCGCGCATCCTTTCAAGCTGGGAAGTGCTGCTTTTCGGCGTGGCGGTGCTGATCTTCGTCTTCAACTCCTTTGCCTCGCCCTATTTCCTGAACGCCTGGAACCTCTCCGACGCGACCTTCAACTTCACCGAAAAGGCGATGATCGCCTTCGCCATGGCGCTTCTGGTGATTGCCGGCGAGATCGATCTTTCGGTGGCGGCGATCATCGCGCTCGCCTCGACCGCCATGGGTGCGGCAGCGCAGGCCGGCATCGGCACGCCCGGCCTCGTGGCGATCGGGATCGGCGTCGGGCTTGCCTGCGGCGCCTTCAACGGCCTGCTCGTCGCCGGACTGCGGCTGCCCTCGATCGTCGTGACGATCGGCACGATGAGCCTCTTCCGCGGCATTTCCTACATCGTGCTCGGCGACCAGGCCTATGGCAAATATCCGGAAAGTTTCGCCTATTTCGGCCAGGGCTATGTCGCCTGGGTCTTCTCCTTCGAATTCGTGCTGTTCATCGTACTTGCGATCGCCTTCGCGGTACTGCTGCATGCGACCAATTTCGGCCGGCAGGTCTATGTGATCGGCAACAACGAGTTCGCCGCACGCTTCTCCGGCATTCCGGTGGAGCGGGTGAAGTTCATCCTCTTCCTGCTGACCGGTCTGATGGCGGGCGTGGCGAGCGTCTGCCTCACCTCGCGGCTCGGATCGACCCGGCCGTCGATCGCTCAAGGGTGGGAACTGGAAGTGGTCACCATGGTCGTGCTCGGCGGCGTCTCCATCCTCGGCGGCGCCGGCACGATCGCCGGCGTCGTCATCGCGGCGTTCGTCATGGGCCTGGTCACCTTCGGCCTCGGTCTTCTGAACGTCCCCGGCATCGTCATGTCGATCTTCGTCGGTCTGCTTTTGATCATCACCATCGCCGTGCCAATCGTCGCCCGACGCATCAAGGAAATGAGCCGATGAGTTCGGAGAAATATGCCTTCAAGATGAAGCTCAATCCGGGCATGGAGGCTGAGTATAAGAAGCGCCATGACGAGATCTGGCCTGACCTGGCCGACCTGCTGCGCAAAGCCGGCGTCAGTGACTATTCGATCCATCTCGACCGCGAGACGAACATCCTGTTCGGCGTGCTGACGCGACCGCGGAACCATACGATGGAAAACCTGCCGGACCATCCGGTGATGAAGAAATGGTGGGCGCATATGGCCGACATCATGGAAACCAATCCGGACAATTCGCCGGTCGCGACCGATCTCGTGACGGTCTTCCATCTGCCATGACGATGCCGGAAAAGATCGCCGTCCTCGATATCGGCAAGACCAATGCCAAGGTCGTCGTGCTCGATTGCATGACTGGCGGAGAGATTGCCGAGAGGAGGACGCCGAACCGCGTTCTCCCCGGTCCGCCTTACCCGCATTACGATATCGAGAGCCTATGGGAGTTTGCTCTGGACGCCTTGGCCGGGTTCGCCAGGGAACCCGGCTTCGACGCGATCTCCATCACCACGCACGGGGCTTCCGCCGTACTGCTCGGCACCGACGGAGCGCCGGCATTGCCGGTCCTCGACTACGAGCATCGATATCCGGAAGATATCCAGAAGGCCTATGCTGCACTCCGTCCGCAATTCTCCGAAACCTTCTCGCCTGCCCTTTCCGGCGGGCTGAATGTCGGGGCGCAGCTTCATTACCAGAAGACGGCCTTTCCGGATGAGTTCGCCCGAGTGCGGGCGATCCTGACCTATCCGCAATATTGGGCATTCCGGCTGACCGGCGTCGCGGCGAACGAAGTGACCTCGCTCGGTTGCCACACGGATCTCTGGCGGCCGCGCGACGGCTCATATTCCTCGCTGGTCGACAAGCTCGGCATTCGCGATCTGATGGCGCCTGTCCGCTCCGCCTTCGATGCGCTCGGCCCGGTCCTGCCGGAGATCGCGCAAAGGATCGGCCTCACGAGCCCCGTGCAGGTCCATTGCGGCATCCACGATTCCAACGCCTCGCTGCTTGCCCATCTGATCGGCCGCGAACCGCCGTTCGCCGTCGTCTCGACCGGGACCTGGGTCGTGAATTTCGCGGTCGGTGGCGATCTGGATCATCTGGACCCGGAACGCGACACGCTCGCCAATGTCGATGCCTATGGCCGCGCCGTGCCCTCGTCCCGCTTCATGGGCGGCCGCGAGTTCGAGATCCTGATCGCGGAACTCGGCAGACTTGATCCCTCGGCAGCGCTCGCCGCCATGCCGAAGGTCCTCGAGAAGCAGGTCATGCTGCTGCCGAACATCGCGACCGGTTCCGGCCCCTTCCCCGCCCGTGAGCGGCAATGGATCAACGATGCCGACGCTTCGTCCGGCGAGCGCTGGGCCGCCGCCTGCCTATACCTCGCGCTCATGACCGAAACGTGCCTGGAACTGATCGGTGCAAAAGGACCGGTTCTGGTGGAAGGCCCCTTCTCCTCCAATCCGGCCTATCTGCAGGCGATGCGCTCTCTCCTTCGACAAGACGTGATCGCTCTTCCGGGTTCGACGGGAACGAGCCAGGGTGCGGCCTTGCTCGCCGGAGTTTCGCCGAAAACAAAGCCGGGATCTCCCGCTCCGATGCCGTCGTGGGATATGCGGCGCTACAGGGCTATCTGGCGCAACAGCCTCGGAGGCTGAGTTCTACGCGGGGCGGCTCTGCTGAGGCCGGGCTGCCCGCCGAAGCGCCTGGGGCGGCTGCCCGAAATTGCGCAGGAAAGCGCGGCGCATCCGCCCCGGATCACCGAAACCAGCCGCTTCGGCAATGTGCTCTAGCGGCGTATGACCGGTCTCGATTGCCGCTCGCGCCGCCTCGAGCCGCAGGCGTTCCACGGCTTTTGCCGGCGTCGTCCCCGTCTCCGCCGCAAATGTCCGGGCAAAATTGCGGGGGCTCATGGCGACATGATCGGCAAGCCGTTCGACGGTCAGAGGTTCTGCGAGATGCTCGCGCATCCACGCGATCAGGCCGGAGAAGCGGCCCGTGCGCCCGCCCAGCTCCACGAGCGCTGAAAACTGCGATTGGCCGCCGGGCCGCCGTTGGTGGATGACGAGCTGATGCGCCGTCCGTCGCGCGATCTCCTGGCCGAGGTCGTCCTCGATCAAGGCAAGCGCCAGGTCTATCCCGGAGGAGATGCCGGCCGAGGTCCAGATGTCGCCGTCCCGGATGAAGATGCGTTCGGCATCCAGCCTGATCTTCGGGTAACGGCGGGAGAAATCGTCCGAATTGGCCCAATGCGTCGTGGCGCTGCGGCCATCGAGCAACCCGGCCTCGGCGAGAAGATATGCACCCGAACAGACGCTCGTCATCCGCCGCGGCTCCACCCGCCTGAGCCAGGCCAGGATTTCCTGCAACGCCTCCCGCGAACGGATGATATCGCCGCCCGACATGACGACCGTGTCGAGCGCGCCCTCCTCCAGCGGCCTTGCGGAAAGCTTCAGCCCCGACGAACTCTCGATCTCGCCGCCGCCGGGTGCCATCAGCACCAGGTCGTAGCTTCCGGGGCTGAATCGCTCCGCGATTTCGAAAGCCGCGGCGGGGCCGGCTGCATCCAGTATCTGGAAGCCGGGAAAGATGACGACGGCAACTGTTCGGATCATGGCAGCTTTTGCCTGATTTATGTCGTTTCGGACAGGAGATAGCGGCGGTAGTCTTCGCTTCAAGCCATCGATGCGGGAGGAAAATCGGGGCAGATGTCATGAATTGGCGGCTTATGCTTTGGAGCGGCTTGGGTCTCGCGGCGGTCTTCCTGGTGCTTGGTGCCGGCTGGATTGTCTCGCTGCCGCCTGCAACGGCCGCAGCAGCAGCCCGGCCCGTCCCGAAGGAGGAGGCGGATGCAACGATCGCGGCGCTGAAACCGCCGAAACGCCAGCGCCCGGTGGTGGCGGTGATCGCCGCCAACGACGGAACGGAAACCACCGATTATCTCATGCCCTATGGCATCCTCCGGCGCGCCGATGTCGCCGAGGTCATGGCTCTGGCAACGAACCCGGGGCCGGTGACCCTTTATCCGGCACTCAAGGTCGAGCCGCAGGCCACGATCATCGACTTCGATGCGCGTTATCCCGAAGGCGCCGATTATGTGATCGTCCCGGCCATGCACCGCGACGACGATCCGGCAGCACTTGAATGGATCAGAAGCCAGGTGGCCAAGGGCGCGATCGTCATCGGCGTCTGTGCCGGCGCCAAGGTCGTCGCCGCTGCAGGCCTGCTGGACGACCGCCGGGCCACCACCCATTGGTACTATCTCGATCAGCTGCGCGAGCGGCATCCCGCGATCCGTCATGTCGCGGACCGGCGGCTGGTAGTGGACAGGGGTGTTGCGACGACGACGGGGATCAGCGCCTCGATGCCGATGTCGCTCACGCTTATCGAAGCGATTGCCGGCCGGGAAAAGGCCGAGCAGGTCGCCCGCGAGCTCGGGCTTGGCGATTGGGATGCGCGGCACGACAGCGGTGCGTTCAAATTCACCCGCCCGTTCGCGCTGACGGCCATTGCCAACACGCTTGCCTTCTGGAACCGGGAGACGCTCGGCATCGAACTTTCGCCCGGCATGGACGAAGTGTCGCTCGCGCTCGTCGCGGATGCCTGGTCCCGGACCTATCGATCCCGCGCGGTGACATTTGCCGCGGATGGGGGCGCACGACCCAGCCGCAACGGCATCCGCATCGTTCCGGACGAAGTCACCGCACGGTGGGCGGCCGAGCGGCTGCCCGAGACAATATTGAACAGCCGGCCTGCAAGGGCGCTGGACGAAACGCTTGCAGCGATCGGCGATCGCTACCGCACACGCACGGCCGACTTCGTCGCCATGCAGCTCGAATACCCGAGACGCGCTGCCCCCTGAATGGGTCATGCTTTCGGATCAGACCGATCGTCTCGCAGAACGGGAGGAGGAAGCCAATCATGAAAGCGCTGATCGCGGGGGCCGGTATCGGAGGCCTCACCACCGCTCTTTTCCTGCACGAAGCCGGAATCGAGGTCGAGATATTCGAGCGCGCCGACGAGGTTCGGGAACTCGGCGTCGGCATCAACATGCTGCCTCACGCAGTTAAACAGCTGGCGGATATCGGATTGATGGCTGACCTCGACGCCGCGGGCATCCGCACGAGGGAGCTGATCTACACCAACCGCTTCGGCCAGATCGTGTGGCAGGAGCTGCGCGGCCTGGATGCCGGGCATGACGTACCGCAGATCAGCATCCATCGCGGCAAGCTGCTGGGAGTGATCTACAGGGCCGTGATCGACCGCCTCGGCCGCGACGCCATAAATCTCGGCTGCCGCGTCGACGGTTTCGGGGAGACCGGCAATACCGTCTCGGTCCGTTTCGCAAGAGGCGACGGATCGCGTGGCGAAGCCCGCGGCGATCTCCTGATCGGAGCGGACGGGATACGCTCCGCCGTTCGTGCGGCACTCTACCCCGATGAAGGACCGTCGATCTGGAGCGGCATCATGCTGTGGCGCGGCGCCACGCACTGGCCCAAATGGCGCGACGGCCGCACGATGGCGATCGCCGGAGGCAATTTTGCAAAATTCGTCTACTACCCGATCGAGGCGGATCCGGGGGAACCGGGAATGCGCCTGACGAACTGGGCGGTGATGGCGAAAGTCGGCGAAGCCGGCGCGCCGCCCCTGCGGCGGGAGGATTGGAGCCGGTCGGGCGTCATGGAGGAGGTCCTGCCTTTCGTCCGCGACCGCTTCCATCTCGACTTCGTCGATCCCGCAGCCATCATCCGCGCCACGGAGACCTTCTATGAATATCCGAATTGCGATCGCGAGCCGCTGCCGCGCTGGTCGTTCGGACGCGTAACGCTGCTCGGCGACGCCGCCCATCCCATGTATCCCGTAGGTTCCAACGGCGCGAGCCAGGCCATTCTCGACGCCCAATCCCTGGCGACGCACCTGCGATCGGGGGACGGGATCGAGGCCGCCCTCTCCCGCTACGACGCCGAGCGCCGGCCGGCGACCTCCGCCATCGTCCTGGCCAATCGCAAGGGCGGTCCCGAAGGCGTCATCGACATGATCGAAGCCCGCGCACCGGATGGTTTCGACGATATCGACAAAGTCGCGTCATACGAGGAACGCGAGAGCGTGGTGCGCGGCTACGCCTCGCTGGCAGGATTTGCGCGCCCCTGACGACGGCGGGACCGCCACTCGCCCGCGTCATCACGGCAATCGAGTGGCTTCGCAGCCATGCACGAATACATTTTGCATGGCGCGCTCCTACACCCGTTGCTATTTTATAGGCATGCGTTCTTTGGGAGGACTGAGCGATGAGTTGGAAGTCGAAGGTGCCGGGATGCTTGGGTCATGCAGATGCTTCCTTCCGCATCCAACACGAAGAAGACGCGAGGGACCTGATTCTCGAAGCGAAAATCGCCGGAGCAAGCTTCGAGGAACTGGAAAGAGAAATGATCTGGCACCTCTATCGCGATGGCGCCACGCGCGAACAGATGGACGAGCAGATCGATCGGGCCCGGGCGCTCTGGTCACCGTCGTAGGACAGCGGCAGACGCGCGCTGGAATCATGTCCATCACCGGATGCACGGCACAAAGGAAGGTCGAGACCTAATGCGCCGTGTCAACAAAAGCGGCTCGCACAGGCAACAATCACCAAGCTCAAGCACGCAGGATCAGAACGAACAAAAACAGAAATTGGCTAACTCATTTTCGGC
This sequence comes from Xaviernesmea oryzae, assembly GCF_900177415.1. Taxonomy (GTDB): domain Bacteria; phylum Pseudomonadota; class Alphaproteobacteria; order Rhizobiales; family Rhizobiaceae; genus Neorhizobium; species Neorhizobium oryzae_A. The sequence continues at coordinate 916,960 of NZ_FXAF01000011.1, forward strand.
GCCAACCAAAAACGTCTATAATACATTGAAAATAATATAAAAAAGAAAAATGGTGGGCCCGGAGGGACTCGAACCCCCAACCAAGCGGTTATGAGCCGCCGGCTCTAACCATTGAGCTACAGGCCCGCCGATCAGGCGACGGGAAAGGCGCAATGGCTCGCCTCCCCTTGGAGGTCCGCTCTAACCTAAATCCCCGCAAGCCACAAGCCGTTGCCGCAATAGCTTCACAATCAACCGGCAGGTAAACTTGCCGATGCGCGGATGCCGGGAAGTGATTCCCGTCGGCATCGCGCGGGAAGCAAACACACCGCGGCGGAATTGCGTATCGGCATTTCCTGCCGCCCAGACCGATTGGGGAGAACATCCATGCGCCTTGCGCTTTCGTCGTCACGTCTCGTCCTGGCAACGCTCTTCGCGGGCGTGCTCGCCGCCGCAGCAGCAAGCCAGGTGTCGGCACAGGAGCCCCGCTCCCGCGAGCCCGTCATCAGCGTTTCCGGCGAAGGCGAAGCCTCGCTCGCACCCGATATGGCGATCCTGACATTCTCGGTCGTGCGCAACGGGAAGACGGCCGAAGCCGCTCTTTCGGCCAACAGCGCGGCCATGAAGGAAGTGCTCGCGGCACTCAAGACCGACGGCATCGCCGACCGCGACATCCAGACGAGCAACTTCTCGATCTATCCGCAATATCGCCATTCCGAGCCGAAGAACGGCATCATCGATCCGCCGGAGATCATCGGCTACGAGGTCGCCAACACGCTGACGTTGAGAGTGCGCGATCTTCAGGCCCTCGGCGGCCTCATCGACCGCTCGGTCAAGCTCGGCGTCAACCAGGGCGGCCAGATCGATTTCACCAACGACGATCCGGATAAGGCGGTCACCGAAGCGCGCAAGGCCGCGGTCGCGGAAGCGCTCGCCAAGGCCAAGACGCTGACGGAGGCGGCAGGCGTGAAGCTCGGACGGATCATCGAGATCAGCGAGAATGCGATCCGCCCGATGCCGCAGCCGATGATGCGCATGGCGGCGGCAAAGGATATGGCGGCCGAGGCCGTTCCGATCGCAAGCGGCGAGAACACCTACAGGGTGACCGTCAACATGACCTTTGCCCTCGAACAATAACGGGGGCGGAAAACAGGAACGGAAAACGCACGCCCCCGCCGGTCGATGGCGACCGGCGGGGGCGCTTTCCTCCGTCAACGGGCGATGGAGACGGAAGGATCGGTCGTCAGCGGCGGATCAGCGGGCAGCCGCGCACGTTGGCGAAAACAACCCGATCGGGGCCCCGGCGGCCGAAACCGACGACCGTGACGGTGCGCCGGGAAACGTCGACGACGCGGGTGCGGCGAAGCCCCATGCGGTCGGCCTTCCGCTCGGCCAGCCACGGAGCGCAGCCCGGACGGCGGTCGGGGCGGCGGTCCGGACGCCAATGGCGGTCGCGATCGCGGTCATGATCGCGATACTGGACCTGGATGCCGATTTCCGGGCTGGCAGCCGCCGCGGTCGGGGCCGTGGCGGAAAGGCCGGCGAGCGCGACGAGAGCGGCGACACCGGCTTTGACGATCAGGCTGGTCATGAGGGCGTTTCTCCGTAATCCGGGTCAGGGATGCCTGGCCCTTGGTGTTGGTTCTCTCGCCTTTCCGAGCGATTGATCCGACCCTAGACCGTCGCATCTGAACGCGATCCCAACCTCCCGTTCAGCCTGCGTTCATGTTCTGATCATGGAGAAAGATGCAGGACGACCTCGCGGACATGCGGACGGTCGCGATGCTCGAAGAGATAGATGCCTTGCCAGGTGCCGAGCATCAGCCGGCCGCCGGTCACCGGAATTCCGAGCGAAGCGGCGGTGAGCGCCGCCTTGATATGCGCCGGCATGTCGTCCGGCCCTTCGGTCGTGTGCGTCACCCAGCTCATTTCGGAATGGTCCGCCGGCGGCACGAGGCGCGAGAAAAAGGTCTTCAGGTCGCGGCGCACGTCCGGATCGGCATTCTCCTGAATGATCAGCGAACAGGACGTATGGCGCACGAAAACCGTCAGCAATCCCTCGCCGGCTTGCTGGCGGCGCACGAAATCCTGCGCCGCCTCTGTGAATTCATAGAGCCCCTGGCCGCGGGTGGAGATCGAGATCACGGTCTGGGGCATCGGAATTCCTTTCGATGGATATGCCGGCAGGAGACGGCATATCTATCATCGTCCGGGTTACATTGTCAGGAAGCTCCGGAAGCCTCCGAAGATCATCCGCTTGCCGTCGAAAACCTCCCGCCATTCGTCGCCGGCGAAACGGGGATCCTTCATCACCTTGGCGTTGATCTCGTCGCGCCGTTCACGGCTCTCGTAGGTGATCCACGCAAAGATGACGGTTTCATCCTCCTTCGCCTGCACGGCGCGCGGAAACGAGGTGAGTTCGCCATAGGGCACGTCGTCGCCGATGCATTCCACATAGGAAAGCGCGCCGTATCCCATCCACACCTCGCCGCCAAGGCGGGCCATTTCCTTGTAATGTTCCAGATTGGCCGTCGGCACGGCAAGAATAAATCCATCCACATAGGGCATTTCCGGTCCTCCTTGATGTTGCAACATATCAAGGACGTGGGAGCCGGACTGCAGCCGACAAGGGTGGCGAATTTTCTTCAGCCTTCCGGAGAGCCGTCAGGACCCGCGAAGCGGCGAGATGCGGAAAACCCGGATGACCGGGCAAGCTTTTGCGAGCCTCAGGCGAATTCCTCGATGGAATCGACGCGATCCGGATAGAAGGCGACGTGCTCCTTGATGCCGGCCACCGCGTCATAGGGATGTTCGTAGGACCAGACCGCATTCTTCGAACGCTCGCCGCCCGCGGGCATGCTGAAATAGGAAGCCTCGCCCTTGTAAGGGCAATAGGTTTCGTGAGCGGTCCGCTCGAGAAGCGACATGTCGACATCCTTGCGGGGAATGTAATGCACCGGCGGATAGGAGGCTTCGCGCAGCGTCAGCGTATCGGCGCTGTCGGCGACCACCTTGCCGCCGAGCTTCACCACCACCCGCGCCGGATTGCGTTCGACGGTAATCGGATGATCAGGACCTGGAATCTTCTGCACTCTGGCGTTCATGACGTGTCCTTTCGTTTCGGCTCATGACGCAGATGTAGGACATGAGGGAAAGCGACCAAGCGGCCGGAATGGAATGCTGCGGTCGCCGGCGGGAAACAATATCGGACACCATGGACGCTCGACGCCTGCCTAGAATGTGGTGATCACGCTGATGCCGGGCGTTTCCGACGTGTCGAGCGTCATCAGCGCCGGCACGGCCTCCTCGAGGCTGATCCTCTTGGCGATAAGCTGCTGCGGCTTCATCTTGCCCGCCGTCAGCATGGCGAGCATCGCATCGTAGCGCCAGGCCTGCATGCCGTGGCTGCCGTAGATCTCCAGCTCGTGGCCGATCACCTGCGCCATCGGGATCGCGGGCGTGGCATGTTCGCCGAGCATCAGCCCCACTTGCACGTGCCGGCCGCGGCGGCGCAGGTTCTTGATCGAGTTGAAGCAGGTGACGGGGTGGCCGAGTGCGTCGATCGAGACATGCGCGCCGCCCCTGGTGATCTCGCGCACCGCTTCGACGACATCCGGCACCGAGCCCGCGTTGATCGTCGCGACCGCGCCGCACTGGCGGGCAAGCGCCAGCTTGTCCTCGGCAAGGTCGATGCCGATCGCGTTCGCGCCGAGCGCCGTGGCGATCATGATCGCCGAGAGGCCGACCCCGCCGCAGCCATGCACCGCCACCCAGTCGCCCGGGCCGGTGCGCGCCTGGTCGGCGACCGCGCGGAAGGAGGTGGCGAACCGGCAGCCGAGGCTTGCCGCCGTCGCGTCGTCGATCTCGTCCGGCAGATGCACGAGGTTCGTGTCGGCATAGTCGATCGCCACATATTCGGCGAAGGAGCCCCAATGGGTGAAACCCGGCTGGAACTGGTTGGGGCAGACCTGCTGGTTGCCGGAATGGCATTCGGAGCAATGCCCGCAGCCGGAGACGAACGGCACCGTCACCCGGTCGCCCACCTTGAAGCGCATGACGCCTTTGCCCGCTGCAATGATCCTGCCTGCCAGCTCATGACCCGGCACATGCGGCAGGCGGATATCCGGATCATGACCCATCCAGCCATGCCAGTCGCTGCGGCAGAGCCCGGTCGCGCCCACCTTGATCACCACGCCGTCAAATGTCGGCTCCGGATCGGGAAGATTGCGGATTTCCGGCGCCTTTTCAAAGGCATCGTAGAACATGGCTTTCATGACGGCATTCCTTGTAGAGATGGCCGCAGCATAGTCGGCTCTGCTGCTCGATCAACTGGATGTTCGTCCCTATGGCTGATGCGCCCTGATCACCTGAAGGAAAGCATCGCCGTAACGTTCCAGCTTGGACTGACCGACACCGGAAATGCCGAGCAATGCCTCGCGGCTCCTCGGACGTTCGGTCGCGAACGCGACGAGCGTCGTATCCGGAAAGACGACATAGGGCGGCACCGACAGTTCCTTGGCGATCGCCGTCCGGGCGGCCCGGAGCGCTTCGAAAAGCTCCATATCGGAGCCCTGCAATGCGGACTTGGCGCTCGCGGAGCTCGGCGAGGCGCTTCTCGACGCCTTTCCTGTCGTCGGGCGGTCCTTCCGGAAGCGAACCTCGCGCTCGCGCTTGAAGACGGCGCGGGCCTCCGGCTCCAGTCTCAGCGCACCGAAGGCGTCGTGGTCGACGCTGACGAAGCCCGCGGCAAGAAGCTGGCGGTAGACCGATTGCCAGGTCTTCGACGGGATATCCTTGCCGGCACCGAAAACCGGCATGTTCACATGGCCGAAGCGGGTGGTCTTCTCGTTGACGGTTCCGATCAGCACGTCGATCAGATGACCGGTGCCGAAGCGCTCTCCGGTCCGGTAGACCGCCGCCAGCGCCTTGATCGCGGCTTCCGTGCCGTCCCAGGTCTCGACCGGCTTGAGGCATGTGTCGCAATTGCCGCATCCGCCTTGATGCGTCTCGCCGAAATGCGCCAGGATCGCCTGCCGGCGGCAGCCCGGCGTCTCGCATATCGCAAGAAGCGCATTGAGCTTGGCGCGCTCGACGCGCTTCACATCGTCCGCCGACCCGGCTTCGTCGATCATCCTGCGCCGCTGGATGACATCCGCCATGCCGTACGCCATCCAGACCTCGGACGGCAGGCCGTCGCGACCGGCACGGCCGGTTTCCTGGTAGTAGGCCTCGACCGAACCCGGCAGATCGAGATGCGCGACATACCGCACGTTCGGCTTGTCGATCCCCATGCCGAAGGCAACGGTGGCGACAAGGCAGAGATCCTCCTCTTTCAGGAATGCATCCTGGTTGGCGTCGCGGACGTGCCGCTCCATGCCGGCATGATAGGCAAGCGCGCGAATGCCCTGCCCGTTCAGCCATTCGGCCGTGTCCTCGACCTTGGCGCGCGAGAGGCAGTAGACGATGCCGCTCGAGCCCTTGTGGCGCGACAGGAAGCGCAGGAGCTGCTGGCGCGGCTGGTCGCGTTCGACGATCTCATAGGCAATGTTCGGACGATCGAACGATGTCGTGAAGACTTCCGCCGAACGGAGCGCGAGCCTGTCGATGATGTCGTCGCGGGTATGCGGATCGGCGGTCGCCGTCAGCGCGATGCGCGGCACGCCTGGATACTGCTCGGCGAGCTGACCGAGCTCGCGATATTCCGGCCTAAAATCATGTCCCCACTGGGAGACACAATGCGCCTCGTCGATCGCAAACAGGGCGATCCTCGCATTGCCGATCATCTCCCGGAAACCGGGCGTGACGACACGCTCGGGCGTCACATAGAGAAGCTTCAGATCGCCGCCGGCGATCGCCTGGCGGACATGGACGAACTCTTCGCGCGTCAGCGAGGAATTGAGTGCGGCGGCACGAATGCCGAGCTGCTTCAGTGCCTCCACCTGATCGCGCATCAGCGCGATCAGCGGTGAAATCACGATGCCGACGCCGTCCCGGCAGAGCGCGGGAATCTGAAAGCACAGCGACTTGCCGGCTCCCGTCGGAAACAGCACGACCGCATCGCCGCCCGACACGACCCGATCGACGACGGCCGCCTGTTTGCCGCGAAAAGCGGAATAACCATAGATCTGGCTGAGGATGGCGAGCGGGTTCCTCGCATCTTCGCGGTCGAACAGGAGATCGGTCGTATTCTCGGTCAGCGGCATGGAATCGCTTTTACATGAAAGCCGGCACTATGGCATGGGCGGAGCGCCGGCGGCGAGTGTCGTCCGCCGATCAGAATTCCGGAAAGCCCCGCTTGCGCCATTCGCTACGCGGCACCGGAGCGCCGACATCGAATGCGAAGGAAAGAACCTTGGTGGCATTCTCATCCACTTCGCAGCGGAAACTCAAGTCATACCATTGCGCGCTTGCGCGAAAGGCGCCGCGCCTGACCTCCAGCACCGTCCCGCTCGACAGGCGGTAGACCTGCACTATTTCCGGCCGGTGTGGCGGGGATGCGTGACGTAACTGCGCCTGCATTTCCGTTGCGCAGAGCTGTCCGGCTCGAACGCCGCGCGGCACGTTGCCCATCGCCGCCGTAGCAATGGGGTCACCGGTTTCGTTCTGCGAGAACAAGGTTTTTGCTTCCGTCAGTTCGGAGGGGTTTTCGGCAGCCGGCGTCTCGGGCGGTTTGCCTTGTGCCGCAGTCGCCGGCGGCGCTGCCGCGATGTCAGCCTTGACCGCATCCGGCGACGTCTCCGAAGCAGAACCATTCTGCTGCGGATCGGACGAGGCGACATCGACCTCCGGCACATTTATATCGTCGGGCACAGGATTGGCCCCCGGCTCTTCGGCGACGGTCGGCTCCTCTTCCGAAGGCTTCGGCTCTTCGGCGGCCTCCGCATCGGGTTCGCTCTCGACAGGCGGCGTCGCGGTATCCTGCGAGGCATTGCCGGTCTCGGATTTCCGCGGCCCGGCATCCTTCTCGCCGAATTCGAAGACGGGCCGCAGCATGGGTATCGGCTGCCCCCTCGCCTGCTCGTTCGCTAATGACTGCTCTTCCGGTTTCGCCTCCTCCTGCTGAGGCGGAGGTGGTTCCGGCTGTTTTGCCTCTTCCTGCGGTTCAGGCTGTGGCGGAGGAGTTTCCTCCTTGGCCTCCTCCTGTTTGGGAGGCTCTGGAGGTGGTGGTGGCTCCTGCTTCTCCGCTTCTTCCGCCGCTGGCGGTTCGGGTGGTTTTTGCTCCTCCTGCTTCGCCTCCTCCGCCTTCTCTTGCGTCTCCTCCGGCGGCGGAACGATTTCCACGCTCACGCTCTCTTCCTGCTGCGGCTCGGAGACATCGAGCGGCAGGTGGAAGAACAGGATGCCCGCGAACACGGCATGCAGAAGGACCGAGGCCGGAATGCCCCATCCTATGCCGCTGCGCCGCTTCTCAGATTCATCCGTCATGCAAGCCGATGTAAGGTGGAAAGCGGACGGGATCGAGTCCCGGATCGATCAAAACAAAACAAATTCCGGCCTTCCTCGCATCGCTTTACCTCCTTCCTGCAAGTCGCCCATGCAGATCTCGGCATTGAAAACAAACCTACCAAATGGTATGTTCAAGAAATGTCCGAAGCCCATAGACGTGAAAAGCAACCGGAACAGGTGCGGCGATCCCTCTTGGATCATGCCGCGCGCTTCGGCGTGGAACAGGGATTGGCCGGCCTCACGCTGCAGGCTGTGGCCGATGCCGCCTCCGTCACCAAGGGTGGATTGCTGCATCATTTCCCGAGCAAGCAGGCGCTCATCGAAGCGGTCTTCAAGGATCTGCTTGGAAAACTCGACGAGGAAATCGACCGCCTGATGAGCGAAGACCCCGTCGAACACGGCCGGTTCACGCGTGCCTATATCGACGCCTTCTTCCAGGTGACGCGCGACGGCGCGAAGAGCCCGTGGGCGGCGCTTTCGATCTCCTGCATGACCGACGCCCGGCTACGTGAGCTCTGGTCGGACTGGATGCGGGAAAGGCTGGCACGCCATGCGGCGACCGACGGCAGCCCGGCCCTCAAACTCGCGCGCTATGCGGCCGACGGCATCTGGCTTGCAAATCTGACGGAAGCGGACGGCATTCCGGCGAACGAGCTGGCCGGCCTTCGCGACCACCTTCAAAATCTTGCGAAATAAGAGCAGAAAGATGAATCCCGCCATCCTCACCTACGGCTCGCTCGCCGCCGCAATCGTGCTGGAAGTCATCGGCACGACTTTCTTGCAGCAGAGCCAGCAATTTACCCGCGCCCTGCCGACGATCCTGATGGCGCTGTGCTACGCCGCCGCCTTCTATCTCCTGTCGATCACCCTCCGCACGCTGCCGGTCGGCATCGCCTATGCGATCTGGAGCGGCCTCGGCATCGTGCTGATCTCGGCCGTCGGCCTCATCCTTTTCCGCCAGACGCTCGACACCGCCGCCATCATCGGCCTCGGGCTGATCATTTCGGGCGTCGTGGTGGTGAACCTGTTTTCGAACTCGGTCGGGCATTGAAAAACCCGGCCTGCTTTCGCGGGCCGGGCTTCGGTATGCTCGAACTGACGTAACGTCAGCTGTCCAGGAAGCTGCGCAGCTTGCGCGAACGGCTCGGATGCTTGAGCTTGCGCAATGCCTTCGCTTCGATCTGGCGGATACGTTCGCGGGTGACCGAGAACTGCTGGCCGACCTCTTCGAGCGTATGGTCGGTGTTCATGCCGATGCCGAAGCGCATGCGCAGCACGCGCTCTTCACGCGGCGTCAGCGAGGCGAGGACGCGGGTCGTCGTCTCGCGGAGATTCGCCTGGATGGCGGCATCGATCGGCAGAAGCGCGTTCTTGTCCTCGATGAAATCGCCGAGATGCGAATCCTCTTCGTCGCCCACCGGGGTTTCGAGCGAGATCGGCTCCTTGGCGATCTTCAGGACCTTGCGCACCTTTTCGAGCGGCATGGCGAGCTTTTCGGCCAGTTCTTCCGGCGTCGGCTCGCGGCCGATCTCGTGCAGCATCTGGCGCGATGTGCGGACGATCTTGTTGATCGTCTCGATCATGTGCACCGGAATGCGGATCGTGCGGGCCTGGTCGGCGATCGAACGGGTGATCGCCTGCCGGATCCACCAGGTGGCATAGGTCGAGAACTTGTAGCCGCGGCGGTATTCGAACTTGTCGACCGCCTTCATCAGGCCGATATTGCCTTCCTGAATGAGATCGAGGAACTGCAGGCCGCGGTTCGTGTACTTCTTGGCGATGGAGATGACGAGGCGCAGGTTCGCTTCGACCATTTCCTTCTTGGCGATACGCGCCTCGCGCTCGCCCTTCTGCACCATGTGCACGATACGGCGGAATTCGCCGATCGAGATGCCGGTTTCGGTGGCCAGATTCTGGATTTCCTGGCGGATATCGCGGATCTTCTGGTTCTCGTTGCGGGCGAACTCCTTCCAGCCACGGCCGGAAAGATTGCTGATCGACTTCATCCAGTTCGGATCGAGCTCGGCGCCGAGATACTGCTCCACGAAGCTGTCACGGGAGACGCCGTAGGATTCGGCGAGCGCACGCAGCCGGCCCTCGTTCTGCACGAGGCGCTTGTTGATGTCGTAGAGCTGCTCGACGAGGGAGTCGATGCGGTTCTGGTTGAGCGACAGCGACTTGACGGCGGTGATCAGCTCGTCCTTGAGCTCCTTGTAGCGGCGCTCCTGGGCGGACGACAGCGTACCCGTCGCGGCAAGCCTCTGTTCGACCTGCTGGTCCTGCAGCTTGCGCAGCTTCTTGTAGGTGTCGGCGATCAGGTCGAGGGTTTCCATGACCTGCGGGCGCAGTTCCGCTTCCATCGCCGCGAGCGAGAGGCTGGACTCGTCGTCGTCTTCCTCTTCCTCCTCGATGGCGATGCCCTCGCCGCCGACGGCGGTGATGTCGTCGTCATTGGCCGCGGAGAAGCGAGCCTTGCGGTTCTTTTCCTTCTCTTCGGCAGCCTTGCGGTCGGCCTCGATCTTTTCCGGGCTCTGGAACTGCGGGGCAGCCTTGGCCTCGGGACCCGAATAGGTCGTTTCGAGGTCGATGATCTCGCGCAGCAGCGTCGTGCCTTCGTTCAGCTCGTCGCGCCAGATGATCAGCGCCTGGAAGGTGAGCGGGCTTTCGCAGAGACCTGCGATCATCGTCTCCCGGCCGGCTTCGATGCGCTTGGCGATCGCAATTTCGCCTTCGCGCGACAGAAGCTCGACGGAACCCATTTCGCGCAGATACATGCGCACCGGGTCGTCGGTACGGTCGGTCGGTTCCTTCTTCTTGGCGGTCGCAAGCGCCGTGCCGGGCGTGGTGGCGAGCTCGCCGCCTTCGCCCTCTTCGTTGTCGCTATCGCTGTCGCCGTCGTCGTCGCCGCCGGCAGCTTCTTCCGCCTCTTCGTCCTCGATGACGTTGATGCCCATATCGGAGAGCATCGCCATCGTGTCCTCGATCTGCTCGGAGGTGACTTCCTCCGACGGCAGGACCGAATTCAACTCGTCCATGGTGACATAGCCGCGCTTCTTCGCAGCCTTGATCATCTTCTTGACGGCATCATCAGAAAGGTCGAGAAGCGGACCGTCGTGCGTACCTTCGCGTTCGTTATCTGCTTCTTCGTTTTCTTTGACTTTTGTTGCCATGTATTTCGTCGCTTTCCCTGAACGCCACTTTTGCCGCGCTTCGTGGCCACCGGCTCAAGACGGAATTACCGCTTTCACCGCGAATCACTGTCCAACACGTAACGGAATGACCTTTAATTCCCGATTACCATTCGGCGGTCGCTTTTGACGCGGGACCGTCCCGTCAGAAGATCACCGGTCCAGTTCGGTGCTATTGACCCACTCCGCCTGTTCTGCCTTGAAATGGTGATTCCCACAAATTAACGCTCCGTCAAGCTTTTCCGAAGCTCATGCCCAGGAAAAGTGGAAAAACCCGCTCAAGACGGGCCTAATAGGGGTACGTTCACCAGATTTACCCGATATGTAGGCAACATGCCCCCAAAGACAAGAGTTTGCGGCGGGAGAAAGGTGACGCGCTCCATCCCGGCATCCCTGTCTAGCGGGAAGCACCGTCATACTGGGTTACCGTCAATGCCGCAAGATCGATCTCCGGCACGCATCTGAGGTTGATCGCCGCCATCTCCGCGCCGTTCGGCATCGTCGCTTCGCTGAAGGGCGCGACGCCGCAGTTTGCGCAGAAGTGGTGGACGATCACCCGTTGATTGAACTGGTATGTGGAAAGGTTCTCGCGGGGCGTCGTGAGCTGCATGTTGTTGCGCGGAACGAAAGCCAGAAGCACGCCCCGCCGCCGGCAGAAGGAACAGTTGCATTCCAACGCTTCGTTGAACTCGCCCTCGGCTTCGAACGCGATCCTGCCGCAATGACAGCTTCCCGAAATCCGCATCGATATCTCCTTCTCCAATTCGCGCGGCGTAGATTAGAGCGGAGACATTATTCGGCAAGGTGGAATTTCGGGGGCGGCGATCGCACCCTCAGCCGTGGCTGACGGCAGCGCCCTTCACCCGTCCCGAAAGCACGCCGAAACCGTCGATGATCGCTTCCTGGTTTTCCATGCGCAGGATTTCGAGCTGCACCTCCGACAGCGCCCTCAGAAGCGCTTCGATCTCGTCGGCATCCCCCGCCTCCGTCGCCTCCGCGATCGCGCGTTCCAGCTCGATCTTCTGGATGCGCAGCGCCTTGGTGCGCTTGTGGAGCGACAGCGCCTGGCGATAGCCTTCGCGGGCGTCTTCCGGCGCCGCCTCTTCCGTCGCCGTCCACAGCCGCGCATTGCGCACCTGCTGGTCGAGGGATTTCAAGATCGCATCGAAACCTTCCCCGACCAGACGCTGCGTGAGATATTCGCGCGAAAGGTTCGCGCCGGCAGTGGCGGCCGCCGGCAGCACCGCCGACCAGAAGCGCTGCAGGTCGCGGTTTTCGAAATCGATCGCGGCGATCTCGTCGTATTCCTCTAAGAGAAGCTGCGGATGATTGACGATGGTGAGCGCCAGCACGCTTTCCCGAAGCGCCGGCAGGTCGCTATAACCGCGGACGAGACCGGAACGCGCAAGCCGTTCGGAAACGCCGACGCCCCTGCCCGCCGCGCGCGGTCCTTGCGATGCGCCGCCCTGTCCGGAATATCCCGGCCCCTGGCGCCCGCCACCCCGCTGAAAACCCTGACGGCGGTCGTTGCCGCCTCTCGGCGCCGGCGCGAAAAAGCTGTTCAGCCGGTCGCGGACCTCCTGCTGGTAATGGCGCCGGACGTTTTCGTCGGCGATGACCGAGACGATCTGCTTCAGCCGTGCCTCGAGCTCGGCGCGCTTTTCCGGCGTGTCGTAATTCGCCGAAGCGGCTTCCCGCCGCCAGATCATGTCGACCAGCGGCCTTGCTTCCGCGAGAACCTTGTCGAACGGTGCGCGGCCTTCATGCTTGACGAGATCGTCCGGATCCTTGCCGTCCGGAAGCAGCGCGAACCGCACCGATCGGCCGGGCTTCAGGAAAGGCAGCGCCAGATCGGCGGCGCGGCTTGCGGCGCGCAGGCCCGCGCCGTCACCGTCGAAGCAGAGAACCGGCGTCGGCGATACCTTCCAGAGAAGGTCGAGCTGGTTTTCGGTGAGCGCCGTGCCGAGCGGCGCCACGGCATTCTCGACGCCCGCCTGATTGAGCGCGATGACGTCCATATAGCCCTCGACGGCGATGATCGCGGCGCCCTCGCTTTTGCCCGGCCCGGCCTGCGCGGCGCGCCGGGCGCGGGCGAAATTGTAGAGCACCTGCCCCTTGTGGAAGAGTTCGGTTTCCGGCGAGTTCATGTATTTCGCCGGCGCGTCCGGCGACATGGCGCGGCCGCCGAAGGCGATCACCTTTTCCCGCGACGACAGGATCGGGAACATGATCCGGTCGCGGAAATAGTCGTAGGAAACGGGGATGTCCGGACCGTGCCGCACCAGCCCGCAGGCCTCGATCTGCTCCTTCGGCACGCCCTTGCTCGCGAGATGCTCCTTCAGGGCATTGCGGCTCTCCGGTGCATAACCCAGCCGGAAGGTCTCGATGGTCCGGCCGGTCAGCCCGCGGTCGCGCAGGTAGGCGCGCGCCCTGGCGCCGCCCGCACTTTGGAGCTGGTCCTGAAAGAAGCGCGTCGCCAGCTCCATCACGTCGAGCAGCGTCGTGCGTTCCTTCTCGCGCTTTTCGGCCTGCGGATCCGGCTGCGGCATGGCGATGCCGGCCAAGTCGGCGATCTGCTGCACGGCTTCGGGAAAATTCAGCCCTTCGAGATCGGTGAGGAAACGGAAATGATCGCCGGAAACGCCGCAGCCGAAGCAGTGATAACGTCCCTTGCGGTCCTCGCAATGGAAGCTCGGGCTCTTCTCGCCGTGGAACGGGCAGCATGCCCAATAGTCCCCGCGTGAAACATTGGTCTTCTTGCGGTCCCACGTCACCCGGCGGCCGATCACTGCGGAAATCGGCACGCGATCGCGGATCTCGTCGAGAAAACTGTTGGAAAAGCGCATCTTCACCTCTGGGCCGGCGTCCATATAACCACGGGGCGCAGGGAATGCCACCGCCAAGGACAATGCTGCCCGCTATTCACAGGCTTGACCGAAAAATACAAAAGTATATACATTTATGAAGCTAGCCTTGGGCCTCACAACGCAAGCGTTTCGAAGGTAATCCGCAACGCTCTGCGGGAGAACGGCCCGTGCCGCAAAACTAAACAAATTTTACCATATTCGAATGGGATGATGGTAAACGCGCGACAAACCTAGCAAAGCACCGGATCGATTTCGAAGATGTGGTCTTCGCTCTTCAGGAACCACGCCTCGAATTCCGCTCGGATCGAAATGGAGAAGTCCGCATCCTTGCGATTTGCCCCGATACCAGGCGGCTCATAGCAGTCGTTTATACGATGAGAGGCGAAAAATGCCGGATCATCTCAGCACGAGCGGCCAGAGAGAATGAGCAAAAACTCTATTACAATCGTTACCCTCGATGAGCTTCGTCTGAAGCGTACACGCGGCGAAAAGAGCCTCACCGACTGGGCGCGCGTCGAGGCCATGACCGACGAGGATATCGACCGTGCCATTGCGGACGATCCGGATTGGGAAGAGTTCAAGGACATCGACTGGTCCAAGGCCGAAATCGTCGTTCCTGCGCAGAAAAAATCGATCTCCATCCGGGTGGATGAAGATGTCATCGATTTCTTCAAGTCGACCGGAAAGGGTTATCAGACCCGCATCAACGCAGTGCTTAAGCACTATGTGCGCGAACAAAAACGCCAAAAAAAATAACTCGGCTTCCGGTTCACTTACAGCGCGGCGGCTTTGCGCCGTAACCGGGAAAATTACCTTTTTGTAATTTGCCACGCGAGCCCGAACGGTCTTAGCTTAATCCGTCATTCGGAGCGCCCGCGCCTGTCTCACGCCCCCCGGGACAGGTCCTTGCCGGATGTCGAGTTTCCTGGCTCTTCGGAACGGAGCGTATCGCAGCGTCTCATGGCACTCCGTTCCTTTCTCACCGGCAGCAAGTTCGCGGTCGGCCGGGGAGAGGCGTAGAAGAGCAAAAAAGGCGGGAATCCGCTACCGGGTTCCCGCCTTTTGTATCTGTAACGTTGGCTGCGAGCCTATTTCAGCAGTTCCTTCACCACGCCGGAGGCCTTGGCGAAATCCATCTGGCCCGGATATTTTTCCTTCAGCACGGCCATGACCTTGCCCATATCGCGCAGCCCTTGCGCGCCGGTTTCCGCGACTGCCGCCTGAATGAGCGCGCGCGCCTTCTCGTCCGAAAGCTGCTCCGGCATGAAGCCCTTGATGACTTCTATTTCCTCGCGCTCCTGCGCGGCGAGCTCGCCGCGGCCGGCATCCTCGTAAATCTTGGCCGATTCTTCGCGCTGCTTCACCATCTTCTGCAGGATCTGCAGGATATCGTCGTCGCTCACGGCATCCTTGCCGGCGCCGCGGTTGGCGATGTCGCGGTCCTTGATCGCGGTCTGGATCAGCCGCACGGTCGAAAGCCGGCGGCTGTCCTTGGCCCTCATGGCTTCCTTCAGCGCTTCGGAAAGCTTGTCGCGCATCATCTTTGTTTTTCTCCTTGGGAAAAGCCCGTCGCAAACGGCAGGAATTGTGGCTTTTCCTTGTCATTCACGCCGCTGTCATAGACGAGGGGTCGGCCGCGATCAAATCAAATTCCCCAAGCCCTTGAATCTCATGAGCTACAATCCCCATGGATTCTTGAGCCTGCGAGATTGACCGCCCCGCCCGCTTTGTCTATTTTCCGGCACCTGCACGAGATTTAGATTTCAGGGTTGGCGCCGGGTTTTCCTGCGCGCCCGTTTCTGCGACATAGATGGCCCTCGCAACCTGTCTCTTCAAGGGACGGGAAGGCAAGGCAGAAGGATAGACATGACCGCGACCTCCCCTTGGACCACCAAGAAACCAACCGCAGTGCTCGTCCTCGCCGACGGCACGGTGATCGAAGGAACCGGGATCGGCGCCACCGGCAAGGTGCCGGCCGAAGTGGTCTTCAATACCGCGCTGACCGGTTACGAGGAAATCCTGACGGATCCTTCCTATCTCGGCCAGATCGTCACCTTCACCTTCCCCCATATCGGCAATGTCGGCACCAACGAGGAAGACATCGAAGACCTGACGCCCGCCGCCCGGCGCGGTGCGGTCGGCACCATCTTCAAGGCCGACATCACCGAACCCTCCAATTATCGCGCCGCCCGGCATCTCGATGCCTGGCTGAAGGCCCGCGGCATCGTCGGCCTTTCCGGCATCGACACCCGCGCGCTGACCGCCTGGATCCGCCAGAACGGCGCGCCGAATGCGGTGATCGCCCATGATCCGAACGGCGTCTTCGACATCGAGGCGCTGAAGGCGGAAGCAAAGGCCTGGAGCGGCCTCGAAGGGCTCGACCTCGCCAAGGAGGCGACCTCCGGCCAGTCCTCGCAATGGTCCGAAAAGCCCTGGGTCTGGAACGAAGGTTATGACGATCTGAAGCCGGAAGATGCCAGGTACCACATCGTCTGCGTCGATTATGGCGTGAAGCGCAACATCCTGCGCCTCTTCTCCGGCCTCGACTGCAAGGTGACCGTCGTTCCCGCCCAGACGTCTTCTGAGGATATCCTGGCGCTCAAGCCGGACGGCATCTTCCTGTCGAACGGCCCGGGCGATCCCGCCGCCACCGGCGAATATGCGGTGCCGGTCATCAAGGACATCATCGGGACCGACATCCCGACCTTCGGCATCTGCCTCGGCCACCAGATGCTCGGCCTTGCCCTCGGCGCGAAGACCGAGAAGATGCACCAGGGCCATCACGGCGCCAACCATCCGGTCAAGGACCACACGACCGGCAAGGTGGAGATCGTCTCGATGAACCACGGCTTCGCGGTAGACTCGAAGTCCCTGCCGCAGGGCGTTGAAGAGACTCACGTTTCCCTCTTCGATGGCTCGAACTGCGGTCTGCGCGTCGCCGGCAAGCCGGTCTTCTCCGTCCAGCATCACCCGGAAGCGTCGCCCGGCCCGCAGGACAGCCATTATCTCTTCCGCCGCTTCCTCAACCTGGTACGCGAGCGGAAAGGCGAGCCGGCGCTCGCGGAGCGCTGATACCGGCGTTTCAAAAAATCGGCCGGCGGCTATTGACCTCAACCATAGTTGAGGTCGCACAAATACCCCTGTTCACCTGAGCAGGGGTATTTTTCATATGAGCAGATTACAGCAAGCACCCGTCGTCCGCGTCAACAGATTCTCGGTACCGCCGGAGGCCCGCGACGAGTTCATGAAGCTCATTCAACGGACGCATGAAGTCATCCGGGCGCAGCCGGGTTTTCTCGACGACATGATATTGGAGCAGAACGCGGGCACCGAGACGTTCAACCTCATCACCATTCTCCAGCTGGAAGGCGAGCACGTTCTCCAGCCGATCATCGCGGCCGTTGCGAGATCGGATGAGGCAGCCGGCATCGACCGGCAGGCCCTGAGCCGGAGCCTCGGCGTCGAATCAAGCGTCGGTTTCTATTCTCCGGTCGTTCTGCCGCAGCTCCTCGCCGCCTGACCTGCCGCCGATCGGGCAACCCGCCGGATGTCAGCGGGTTGCGTTCGTCTGACGCCGGACCAGAAGCCAGAAGCGGCCGCAAAGGAGCAGCGCCGCCGCCGCAAGTCCGGTGACGAAGCCGAACCAGACCCCCTCGCCGCCAAAGCCGAGCGGAAAAGCGAAGATCCAGGCGCAGGCGAAACCGATCGGCCAATAGGCGATCAGCGCCAGGATCATCGGCACCCTCGTGTCCTTGAGGCCGCGCAGCAGCCCCGCGCCGACCGCCTGCAGACCGTCGACGAGCTGGAACGCGCCGGCGATCGCGATCAACGGCACGGCAATCGCCAATACCGTTTCCGCGTCTCCCTGACGCGTATCGAGGAAAAGGCCGCCGAGAGAGCGCGGCATGGTGGCGTAGAGAATGCTGCCGATCGCCGTGAAGAAGATGCTGATCGCCAGAACGGCGACCGCCGCGCGCTTGACGCCGAGGAGATCGTCGCGACCGTTGGCAAGGCCGACGCGCACCGTCGCCACCTGCGCCAGGCCGAGCGGGATCATGAAGGCGATCGAGGCGAGCTGCAGGGCGATCCCGTGCGCGGCAAGCTCCAGTTTGCCGATCATGCCCATCAGAAGCGATGCGGCGGAAAACAGGCTGACTTCGGCAAGGATGGTGAAGCTGATCGGCAGGCCGAGCATCGCGATCTCGCGCACCATGCCCCAGTCCGGCCGCCAGAACCGCACGAATATCTCATAGGCACGCATCTTCGGCTGGCTTTCCACATAGGCCACCGCGATGAAAAAGCCGGTGACGTTGGCCGAGACGGCTGCGATCGCCGCGCCGTGCAGGCCAAGGGCCGGCGCACCGAAATGGCCGAAGATCAGCGTATAGGCCACCGCCGCATTCATCAGGAACATGCCGATCGTCACGTAGAGCACGATGCCGCCCTTCTCGAGGCCGGTGACGAAACTGCGGATCGCCATCAGCCCGAGCGCCGGAAAGACGCCCCATTGCGCGATGCGCAGATAGCTCTGGGCGTTGGCCGCGACGTCCGGCGCCTGGCCGAGCTGCAGCAGGATCGGCTCGGAGAACCACAGAAGCGGTGCGGTCAATACGCCATAGGCCAGCACGATCCACAATCCCATGCGCACCGAGCGGCGGACGCCGACCGGATCGTTCTGGCCGATCGCCTGCGCGACGAGCGGGACGACGGCGCTGGAAAAACCGGTGCCGAAAATGAAGACGATGAAGAACATCTGCGTCGCGAGCACGACGGAGGCGAGTTCGGTCGTCCCGAGCCAGCCGACCAGGATGACGTCCGTCGTATGGATCGCCATCTGCGCGAGCTGGGCGCCGACGAGCGGAACACCCAGAGCGAATGTCGCGCGCATATGCGAGGACCAGGAATTGTCCGTATTGCCTTCAAAGGTCATGACCTGGCTCGACATGGACTTCCTCCACAGACGAAAAAAGCCGCTTCCAGAAACTGGGCAGCGGCGGATGATACAGCCATAGAGGAGCATCATCCGTGCGGCAAGACTTACGGGCCAAGCAGCAGAATTTTTGGCCGTCTCTTCAAGAAATCTGATGAGAAAGCTGCTTTTCGAGCGAATCCGCCGGCGTTTTCCGTGAAATCCGGGTCAAAAACACCAGGATCGCGATCAGCATGAAGAACGCCGCCATGATATAGGGTGCGCCTGCGAACTCCACCCGTGCCTGCGGTCCGGTGAAGGCGCTGAAGAGCTGCGTGAAGATCGCCGGGCCGACGATCGTCGTCAGGCTGGTCAGGCTCGTCATCGCACCCTGCAATTCGCCCTGCGCCGATGGCGGAACCTTGCCGGCGGCGATACTCCGGAGCGGCGGATCGGCGACGTTCTCGATCGTCGTGGCGAGGATCACGGCGTAGACGATCCACCCCTCCCAGGCCAGCGCATAGCCGGTGAGCCCGAGGCAGGAGAAGGACAGGCCGAGCACCGCCGTCTTCCATTCGCCGAGGACGGGCACCAGCTTCGGCAGCACGAAGCCCATGACAAGCGCGGCGCAGATGCCGAAGAGGCCGAGCGACAGGCCGATCTGCCCCTCGCTCCAGCCATAGCGGTAGGCCGAGACGAAGGGCCAGACGGACGGGTAGACCGCATGCGCCAGCCAATAGAGGAACATCACCAGCATGATCCAGCCGATGCCCGGATAATGGCGCATCTGCCGCAGCGCGCCGAGCGGATTGGCGCGCCTCCACTCGAACTTGCGGCGATGCGCCCGCTCCAGCGTTTCCGGCAGCAGGAACCAGGCGGCGATGAAATTGGCGAGCGACAGCAGGCCGGCGCCGAGGAAAGGCACGCGCGGGCCGAGTTCGCCGAGGAGACCGCCGATCACGGGACCAATGGTGAAGCCGACGCCGAAGGCGATGCCGATCAGCCCGAAATTCTTGGCGCGGTTCTCGTCATTGCTGATATCGGCGATATAGGCCGAGCAAGTCGCGAAACTGCCGCCCGAAATGCCGGCGAGCACGCGGCCGACGAACAGCATCCAGAAGCTGGTCGCAGCCGCGCAGATGAGATTGTCCAGCGCAAAGGTCAGAACGGATGCAAGCAGGATCGGCCGGCGGCCGAACCGGTCGGAGAGGTTTCCGAGCAGCGGCGCGAACAGGAACTGCATGGCCGAATAGATGAGCAGCAGCCAGCCGCCGTCGACGGCGGCGGCACTCACGTCGTCGCCGGTGAGTTCCTGCAGGAATGTCGGCAGCACCGGCATGATGATCGCGATGCCGATGACATCGAGAAACAGGATCATGAAGACGAGGAACAGGCCGCGGCGGACGAATTTCGGATCGAGCATCGGAATGTCTCTCTAGGATTTTGCGTTTTCTGGAAAGACGATCGAGGTCGCCGCGCGCCTACATAGCGGCAAACGAAAACGGAAACAATCCGTGAACATTTCAAAGTTTTTGATGGGACCCATGATTGGAGGCGCCGCCCGCGCCCGCTATTGCGGAGCACAGCTCGCTCAGACGGACAGCGGAAGACAGGATCGGTCGCCGGCGCACGAACCACCACTTCCGGATGCCGGCGAAAAAGGTCTATAAGGGACCCCCTTCCTCCTTCCATTCCGGCGGCACCTCATGATCGATCTTCTCTGGCGCGGCATCCTGATCGGCATCGGCGCGACCGTTCTCATGGACCTCTGGGCGATCGTGCTTCACCGCGTCTTCGGCCAGCCGAAAGCCAACTGGGCGCCGGGCGGCCGCTGGTTCTGGCATCTTTCCCGCGGAAAGATCTTTCACGAGAGCATTGCCGCCGCCGAACCCTATGAGCACGAACTCGCGCTCGGCTGGGCGGGCCACTACGCCGTGGGCACCCTCTACGGCGCCGTCTTCGCCGTGATCGTCGGACCGGCCTGGTTTGCCGCCCCGACATTCCTGCCCGCCTGGATTTTCGGCATCGTCACGGTCGGCGCGGGCTGGTTCCTGTTCCAGCCGGGCATGGGCCTCGGCTGGGCTGCCTCGAAGACGCCGAAGCCCAACAAGGTCCGCTTCCTCAACCTCGTCGCCCATACGGTCTTCGCGCTCGGGCTTTACGGCACGGCGCTGCTGACAGGCTGAACCCTCAGCCTTCCAGATCCCGCTTCATCCGGCCGAGCATATCGACCGCGCGTGCCGCATAGTCGCCGATCCAGCGGTCATGGATCGCCTTGATCGGCAGCGGGTTCAGGTGGTTCCACCGCTCCCTGCCCTCCCGCCTGACCAGCACCAGGTCGGCCCCCTCCAGAACCTTCAGATGCTGCATCACCGTGCACCGGTCGAGTTTCGGAAAACGGGCGCAGAGCTCGCCCGTCGTCTTCGGATGACCCTTCAGCTCGTCCAGGATATCCCGGCGAATCGGCGCGGCTAACGCCTTGAAAATCCTGTCGCTTTGTTTTTCGCTTGACATGTTATGTTTTTATAACATGATGAGCTGGAAAACAAGGGAGAAGAAGACCATGGAACTGAAATTCAAGGTATCCGGCCGGATCTCGAAACCGGTCGAGGACGTCTTCGAGGCGATCGTTGATCCGAAGAAGCTCTCCGGCTACTTCACGACCGGCGGTGCCAGCGCGCGGCTGGAAACCGGCACCACCGTCACCTGGGACTTCGCGGATTTTCCGGGCGCCTTTCCGGTTGAGGTCGTCGAGGTGGAGAAAAACAGGAAGATCGTGCTGCGCTGGGATGCGACGGACGGCAATGCCGCCGAACAGGGGCCGGAAAACGTCGCGCCTGCCAATTACAGGACGACGATAACCATGACGTTCGAACCCCTGGACGGCAACCGTACGCTGGTGACGATCGCCGAGGAAGGCTGGCGGGAAACGCCCGGCGGACTGGCTGCCTCCTACGGCAACTGCCAGGGCTGGTCGCAGATGCTCTGCGCTTTGAAGGCCTATGTGGAATACGGCATCAACCTGCGCGAGGGGATGTACAAGTAACCCCTCTTCGAGCAGCACGGGCGTTCACGGGCACGCCAAGGCGCACCGCGCAGTATCCTGCCGGGTTTTCAAAGAGCGATCCGGAGAGCCCACGCGAATGCGGAACCTCGGTAGATTTTAGTATGTGGCTCCGCATTCGCGTGGCCTTCGGCGTTCTTTCGGGGCTTCCGGCCCCTACAGGTGATCATCTCGCCTCGCTGCGTGGCATTTGCGCCACTTGCACGGCTCAACCGAACCTGGCCTGGCGACCAGGGGGAGGCTTGATAGGAAAGCCCGTCTTTCGACGAACTCTCCATGGCTTTCACCTCTTCCACCGTCCCCGCACGTTACGGTTCCGATGGAAGCGCCGGCTCCCGCCTGCCCGCGAACGTCTCGCGAAACACTCCGGCGACGGAAGCAAGCGGATTGTAGGCATGGGTTTGGAGGGCGGGGATGAGAAAGGGGTTAAGCGGTTGATAAGACTTGGGTGGCCTTGAATTTTATCCATCAGTTCGGTGGATGCGGCCACACCCCCCTCTGCCCTGCTGGGCATCTCCCCCACAAGGGGGGAGATCGGATGGGGGCGCCGGCTTCCCCAAACAATTAAGCCTTCTGCCCGGTACGCCCCAAGTGAGATGGGAAAGCCATGCCGCTTGTGATCTCCCCCCTTGTGGGGGAGATGCCCGGCAGGGCAGAGGGGGGTGAAACTGGTTCGCGAATGCTCCAGGCCTTTGGCCGACGCCGAGAATGTGGCCCTCACACATCTCCGGAAAACGTATCGCAGGCCTTGATGTCGCCGCTGTCGAAGCCGCGCTGGAACCAGCGCATGCGCTGGGCCGACGTGCCGTGGTTGAAGCTTTCCGGCACCACATAGCCCTGGCTGCGCTTCTGGAGCGTATCGTCGCCGATCTGCTGGGCGGCGTTCAGCGCCTCTTCAAGGTCGCCCCGCTCCAGAATGCCCTTCTGCTCGGTGAATTTGCCCCAGACGCCGGCGAAGCAATCCGCCTGCAGTTCGACGCGCACCGACATCTGGTTCGCCTCGACCTCGCTCATGCGCTGGCGGGCCTGGTTGAAGCGCGGCAGGATGCCGAGCAGGTTCTGCACGTGATGGCCGACCTCATGCGCGATCACATAGGCCTCGGCGAAATCGCCGGCCGCATCGAAACGCTGTTCGAGCTCCCGGAAGAAATCCGTGTCGAGATAGAGCTTGTGGTCGCCCGGGCAATAGAAGGGCCCGGTCGCGGAAGAGGCAAATCCGCAGGCGGAGCTCACCTGGCCGGAGAAAAGCACCAGCGTCGGCTCCTGGTAGCGCTGGCCGTTCGCCTGGAAGATGCCGTTCCAGGTATCTTCCGTCTCGGCGAGCACGGTGCGCACGAAGGCGGTCGTATCGTCATTCGCCGGCGCGCCGCCGGTCGTCTGCCGCGAGCCGGAATCCTGAAAACCGATGTCGCCGCCCGAAAGCAGCGTCAGCGGATTGATGCCGGTGATCCAGCAGATGATCAGGATGACGACGATGCCGCCGATGCCCAAGCCACCGCCCCGGCGTCCGCCGCCTCCCACGGGAATGCGAAAACCGCCGCCTCGCCCGAACGGGCTGCCGCCCATGGAGGCCCCGCGCTGGTCCTCGACATTGTCCGACTGACGGCGGCCTCTCCACTCCATCTTGCGCTCTCCTTTTCGCCGGCCCTGTGCCTTGCCGCTAATATAACGTCCGCGGCGGCAAAGGCGAGCCTCGGCGATCCCTCAACCGCAAGATTTCCCGTCAGGCGACCCTGAGCGCCTTCTTGCCAGGCAGGAAGACCGTGAGCAGCCCGAGCACCGGCAGGAAGGAGCAGACCGTATAGACGAAGGTGATGCCGTAATGATCGGCGAAGACCCCGAGCACCGCCGCGGCGATGCCGCCGATGCCGAAGGCGATCCCGAAGAAGATGCCGGCGATCATGCCGACCCTCCCCGGCACCAGTTCCTGCGCCATCACCACGATCGCCGGGAAGGACGAGGCCATGATGAAGCCGATGATGGCGGAGAGCGCGATCGTCACCGGCAGGTTGGCGTAAGGCATGGCGAGGGTGAAGGGCAGCACGCCGAGGATCGAGAACCAGATGACCACCTTGGAACCGAAACGGTCGCCGATCGGCCCGCCGATGACGGTGCCCAGCGCCACGGCACCCAGGAAGATGAACAGCATGACCTGCGACTGCTGGACCGTGACGTCGAAACGCTCCATCACGAAGAAGGTGTAGTAGCTGCTGATCGACGCCATGTAGGCATTCTTGGAGAAGGTGAGGATCGTCAGGATCGCCAGGGCGACGACGACCGTCCGCTTCGACAGGCTATGGGCGTTCAGCACCCGCTTGCGCCCCTTGTTGGCGAGCATATGCGTCCTGTACCAGCGCGCCACCCAGGCGAGGACGACGATGCCGAGCATGGCGCCCACCGAGAACCAGGCGACGCTGCCTTGCCCGTTCGGCACGATGATGAAGGCGGCGAGCAGCGGGCCGATCGACTGGCCGAAATTGCCGCCGACCTGGAAAGTCGCTTGGGCGAAGCCGTAGCGGCCGCCCGAAGCGAGCCGCGCGACGCGGGAGGCCTCCGGGTGAAAGACCGCCGAGCCGATGCCGATCAGCGAAGCGGCGATGACCAGCATGGCATAGCTGTGCGAGCCCGCCAGCATGAAGAGGCCGATGAAGGTCGAGCCCATGCCGACCGGCAGCGAATAGGGGAAAGGCTTCTTGTCGGTGATGATGCCGATCACCGGCTGCAGGAGCGAGGCCGTGCATTGAAAGGCGAGCGTCAGGATGCCGATCTGCCAGAAGTCGAGGGCGTAATCCGTCTTCAGCATCGGATAGATCGCCGAGATCATCGACTGCATGATGTCGTTCAGCATGTGGCAGAAACTGACTGCCAGGATGATCGGCACGACCGTCGCTTCGGCGGCGACTGCGGCAGCGGGTTTCGAGGTTGCATCGGCCATGGTGTTTCCTTCCGCGCAAGCGGTCCTCATCGCGGATGGCCGTTGCTGCAAGTTTCTTTTCTGCAGCACATAATCCCGCAAGCCGCACCTGTCCATGACAGCTATGCGGCTAGCGGTACGGTTCGGGAATTTTTATTGCAGGATCAGGAATTTTTATTGCAGGATCAGGCGCGATGCAAGCTTCTGCTGGCGCCGAAATCCCCGTCAGCCGGCCCAATACGGACAGGGCGAAGGCGCGTTTCGGACACCTTTAAGGATTCTGTCGATTTGGCGATTTATGGGGTTCCGTTTGCAAAAACATTTGCCTATAAGCCGCTTCTAGCCTGAAAAGACCATGAACTGCGCACCCGGCCGGCAATCTTCCGCCCTGGCCGGTTTTTCGCGCAGGAAAAAGCGGAAAGACCACCATGCCGAAGCGCCAAGACATCAAATCGATCCTCATCATCGGCGCGGGTCCGATCGTCATCGGCCAGGCATGCGAATTCGACTATTCCGGCACGCAGGCCTGCAAGGCGCTCCGGGAAGAAGGTTACCGGGTGATCCTGGTCAACTCCAACCCGGCGACGATCATGACCGATCCGGGCCTCGCGGACGCCACATACGTGGAGCCGATCACGCCGGAAGTCGTGGCAAAAATCATCGCCAAGGAACGGCCGGACGCGCTGCTGCCGACCATGGGCGGCCAGACGGCGCTCAATACCGCGCTCTCCCTCAAGAGAATGGGCGTGCTCGACCGCTACAATGTCGAGATGATCGGCGCCAAGCCGGCCGCGATCGACAAGGCCGAGGACCGCGCCCTCTTCCGCGAGGCGATGGCGAAGATCGGGCTGGAAACGCCGAAATCGATGCTGGCGAACGCCACCGACATCAAGGATGCCGACCGCAAGACCCATGAGGCCGAGCGCGCCAAGCTGCGCGAGAGCCTTTCGGGCCCCGGACAAGAAAAAGAGCTCGACAGGGCGCTGGACGATCTCGAAAACCAGTGGAACCTCGGCGAGAGCGACCGCAAGCAGCGCTATATGAGCCATGCCATGGCGATCGCCGCCCAGGCGCTCGACCATGTGGGCCTTCCGGCGATCATCCGCCCCTCCTTCACGCTCGGCGGCACCGGCGGCGGCATCGCCTACAACCGCTCGGAATTCTTCGAGATCGTCTCGGGCGGCCTCGACGCCTCGCCGACCACCGAAGTGCTGATCGAAGAGTCGGTGCTCGGCTGGAAGGAATACGAGATGGAGGTGATCCGCGACAAGGCGGACAACTGCATCATCATCTGCTCGATCGAAAACATCGACCCGATGGGCGTCCACACGGGCGATTCGATCACCGTCGCGCCGGCGCTGACGCTGACCGACAAGGAATACCAGATCATGCGCAACGCCTCGATCGCGGTGCTGCGCGAGATCGGGGTGGAGACCGGCGGCTCGAACGTGCAGTTCGCCGTCAATCCGAAAGACGGCCGCCTCGTCGTCATCGAGATGAACCCGCGCGTCTCGCGCTCCTCGGCTCTGGCTTCGAAGGCGACCGGCTTTCCGATCGCCAAGGTGGCCGCCAAGCTCGCCGTCGGCTACACGCTGGACGAGCTCGAAAACGACATCACCGGCGGCGCGACGCCGGCCTCCTTCGAACCGTCGATCGATTACGTGGTGACGAAGATCCCGCGCTTCGCCTTCGAGAAATTCCCGGGCGCCGAGCCGACCCTGACCACCGCGATGAAATCGGTCGGCGAAGTCATGGCGATCGGCCGCACCTTTGCCGAATCGCTGCAGAAGGCCCTGCGCGGCCTCGAAACCGGCCTGACCGGCCTCGACGAGATCGAAATCCCCGGCATCGAGGACGGCGAGAACTCCAAGAACGCCATCCGCGCCGCGATCGGCACGCCGACGCCGGACCGGCTGCGCATGGTCGCCCAGGCTCTCCGCCTCGGCATGAGCGAGGCGGAAGTCCACGAGGGCTGCAAGATCGACCCGTGGTTCATCGCCCAGTTCAAGGCGATCATCGACATGGAGACGCGCATCCGCGAGCACGGCCTGCCGCAGGACGCCGAGAACCTGCGCATGCTGAAGGCCATGGGCTTCTCCGACGCCCGGCTCGCAAGCCTGACGGGCAAGCGTCCGAAGGAAGTCGCCGAACTGCGCAACAGCCTCGGCGTCCGCCCCGTCTTCAAGCGCATCGACACCTGCGCGGCCGAATTCGCCTCGCCGACCGCCTACATGTACTCGACCTACGAGACGCCCTTCGTCGGCGCGACGCGCTCGGAAGCGGAAGTCTCGGATCGCAAGAAGGTCGTCATCCTCGGCGGCGGCCCGAACCGCATCGGCCAGGGCATCGAGTTCGACTATTGCTGCTGCCACGCTGCCTTCGCGCTGAAGGATGCCGGTTATGAAGCGATCATGATCAACTGCAACCCGGAAACCGTCTCGACCGACTACGACACGTCCGACCGCCTCTATTTCGAGCCGCTGACGGCCGAAGACGTGATCGAGATCCTGCGCGCCGAACAGGAAAAGGGCGAAGTGGTCGGCGTCATCGTCCAGTTCGGCGGCCAGACGCCGCTGAAGCTCGCCGAAGCGCTCGAAAAGAACGGCATCCCGATCCTCGGCACCGCGCCTGACGCGATCGACCTTGCCGAGGACCGCGACCGCTTCCAGAAGCTTCTGATGAAGCTCGACCTCAACCAGCCGAACAACGGCATCGCCTACTCCGTCGAGCAGGCCCGCCTCGTCGCCGCGGAGATCGGCTTCCCGCTGGTCGTGCGCCCGTCCTACGTGCTCGGCGGCCGCGCCATGCAGATCATCCATTCGGAAGGCCAGCTGCAGACCTACCTGCTGGATACCGTTCCGGGCCTCGTGCCGGAAGACATCAAGCAGCGCTACCCGAACGACAAGACCGGCCAGATCAACACCCTGCTCGGCAAGAACCCGCTTCTGTTCGACAGCTACCTGACCAACGCGATCGAAGTCGACGTCGATTGCCTCTCGGACGGCACCGACGTCTATGTCGCGGGCATCATGGAACATATCGAGGAAGCCGGCATCCATTCGGGCGACAGCGCCTGCTCGCTGCCGCCGCGCTCGCTGTCTGCCGAAACCATCGACGAGCTGGAACGCCAGGCGAAAGCCATGGCGAAGGCGCTCAATGTCGGCGGCCTGATGAACGTGCAGTTCGCCATCAAGGACGGCACGATCTACGTTCTGGAAGTGAACCCGCGCGCCTCGCGCACCGTGCCCTTCGTCGCCAAGACCATCGGCGCGCCGATCGCCAAGATCGCCGCCCGCGTCATGGCCGGCGAGAAGCTCGACGCGACCTTCGCCGCCTATGGTGAAAAGCCCGATCCCCGCGCGCTGAAGCATATCGCCGTCAAGGAAGCCGTCTTCCCATTCGCCCGCTTCCCGGGCGTCGATACGTTGCTCGGGCCCGAAATGCGCTCGACCGGCGAAGTCATCGGCCTCGACACGGATTTCGCGCTCGCCTTCGCCAAGTCGCAGCTCGGCGCCAACGTGGAACTGCCGCGCGACGGCACGGTCTTCGTCTCCGTCCGCGACGAGGACAAGGTCCGCGTGCTGCCGGCGATCCGCATCCTGACGGAAATCGGTTTCAAGGTGCTCGCAACCGGCGGCACGGCCCGCTTCCTCGGCGAAAACGGCATCACGGCCACCAAGATCAACAAGGTTCTGGAAGGCCGCCCGCATATCGAGGACGCGATCCGCAACCGCCAGGTCCAGCTCGTGATCAACACGACGGACGGCAACAAGGCGATCTCGGACTCGAAGTCGCTCCGCCGCGCCACGCTGATGCAGAAAGTGCCCTACTACACGACCATGGCCGGCGCCGAGGCTGCCGCGCTCGCGATCAAGGCGCTGAAGGCCGGCAACCTCGAAGTCCGCCCGCTGCAGAGCTACTTCTGAGCCGAGGCGAAAGCTCCCCGGGACCTGCATCGCGGATGCGGGTCTCCCTGACGACCACACCCAGAGTTGAAGCCGGCCAATCCGAATGCTACCCTCCGCGTGGCGTTCGGGGGCTGACATGTCCAAGAATATCGTCATCCTGTTCGACGGCACGTCGAATGACATTTCGGCGGACCGTACGAACATCCTGAGACTGTTCGGGACGCTCAGGCGATCGGAAGAGCAGATCGTCTACTACGATCCCGGCATCGGCACCTTCGGCGCCGCAAACGCCTGGTCGAAGTTCTACCGGAAATCCTTCGAGGTCTGGGGGCTTATCACCGGCTGGGGGCTGGACCAGAACGTCAAGGAAGCCTACCGCTTCCTGGTCGAGAATTACGACTGCGGCCCGGCCGGTGCCAATGGCCGCCATCCCGATCGCGATCGCATCTACATCTTCGGCTTCAGCCGCGGCGCCTATACCGCGCGCGTGCTGGCGGGCTTCATTCACGCGTTCGGATTGACGAGCAGATACCACCTCAATCTCGTCGACTACGCCTACAGGACCTACAAGGGCATTCCCGAGCAGGAGCAGAGCGGCGAGAACGCCGCCGAGGGCGGCGATGCGGCATCCGCCTTCCAGAGCATGCGGCTCTACGAACGGATGCTCCGCAACGACCGCCCGCCGATCAAGCTTCTCGGCCTCTTCGACACCGTGGCTTCGGTGATCGAGCCTGGGAAGTGGCATCCGCAGTTCAAGACGCATCCGTTCACCCGCAGGAATCCCAGCGTCGAATGGGTGCGGCATGCGGTGGCGATCGACGAGCGGCGCACCATGTTTCAGCCGGAACTCTGGACGCCGGGCCAGGACTATTGGGGCGGCCCTTTCAAGCCGAAGGCGGTCACGCCGCAGAATTTCAAGGAAGTCTGGTTCGCGGGCGTCCATGGCGATGTCGGGGGCGGATACTCGGAGGAAGCGAGCGGCCAGGTCAAGATCCCGCTCGACTGGATGATCCGCGAGACGCAGCCGACCGGCCTCGTCTACGTCACCCGCACGATCAACAACATCGTACGCGGCAAGAACGCCAACCGGTATGTGCCGCTCGATCCGCTCGCGACCCTGCACGATTCAATGACCTGGGGATGGAAAATCCTCGAGTTCCTGCCCCGGCGCGTTCCCGAAAACTCCTGGCGCCGGCGCGGCAACCGGACCGGCATCTACCTGCCCCTGGAAGACCGACGCCTCATTCCGGATGGCGCAGCGCTGCATCAATCGGTCAAGACGCGCATGGACGGCAGCGGCTACACGCCGCCCAACCTGCCGAACGATCCTCAATTCGTTTCCTGAACCGATTTCCCCGCTCAGGCGGCCAAGCGGCTGATCTGACTCATGTCCTCCCTGAACCGCACCAGTTCCTCCGCCTTTCTTTTTTCATCCGGAATCCGCAGGAGATACGACGGATGAACGGTGACGAACAATGTACGCCCGTCCTCCATGGGGATCGGCTCGCTGCGCACGTCATCCAGTTTCTGGCGCATGTCGGTCAATGCGAACAGGGCCGTCGCGCCCATCGCCACGATCACCTTGGGCTTCACCAGTTCCAGCTCCCGGATCAGCCACCAACGGCATTGCCTGATCTCTCCCATGTTCGGCTTTTGATGGATTCGCCGCTTGCCGCGCAGCTGGTATTTGAAATGCTTGACCGCATTGGTGATGTAGAGCGAGCGCCGGTCGATCCCGGCCTCCGCGAGCGTATCGTTGAACAGCTTGCCGGCCGGCCCCACGAACGGCTTGCCGGCAAGGTCCTCCTGGTCGCCCGGCTGCTCGCCCACGAACATCACTTTCGCGTCCGGCGGCCCCTCCCCGAATACGGTCTGTGTCGCCAGGCAGTGAATGTCGCAACGGGTGCAGACGCGCGCCTCCTCCTTCAAGGATGCCAGCGTGCCCGGCGATGGTTCGGGCGGCGCCGGCGCCCTCGCGGCCGCCTCCCGGATGCGGTGATGATAGGGCAAGGGATCGCTCGCCGCCTTGCCGGCCATGTCGATGACACTGGCCTCCGCATTGGCGATCAGGCCGGGAATAAGCTCTGCTTCCGGCAGGTTCTTCCAATATTTCTTCGGCATCTCCCTGGTCATCATCTTCACCTTCAGCCGCGCGGGGTTGAAGATGGAGGCGTAATAGGTGCGCCAGAGGTCGTCGGTCTCGTCGCGCAGGTCGGGCTTTTCCGCCGGCTCGTCGGTCGTGCGCAAGGTTTCGCCATCCCAGGAGGCGGAGCCCTTCGGCGTCGCAATCAGCCAGTCCATGTCCGTGAAGCGGCGCTGGAAGAACGGCGCCACGCGCGCCACGATGAAATGATCCGGCTCGAACCAGGAGACGAACCGGCGCCTCCCGGCCCCGCCGCCGGCGAGCGGCAGTTCCTTGAAGCGCACGAATGCCGTCATCTTGTGATAGTCGCGGCCGACGGACCTGGCCATCCGCTGTGCGGCGACGACGTCCGGATCGGAAGCCATCTGCAGAAGGTACCGCCCATGCATCAGCCGGAACAGCATCCGGTAAAGCAGCGCGAAACGGGTGGGATCCGAATGACAGATCACCGCGCCCGCCAACTTTAGGAAAGCCGACGGCACGGTCAGCGGCGGATGTTCCGGATGGGGCGGAGGCAGACGGTTGTCGTCGAAACCGAACAGGCCGTCCGCATCGTCCATCGTCCGCCAGTCGATGATGTCGGGCACGATCCCTGCGGCGAGGAAGGCGCGGGCCGCATCGCGCCACTCCGTCAGGTCACCCCGCCCCCTCAAGGAATACCGGTACATCATAGAAGCGAAAGCTGCTCCGGCTTCGGTTCGAACATGGCCCTCAGGTCCGGCCGGTCCACCAGCCGGTGCGGCGTCCAGCCCTCGCACGTGACGAACGGTTGAATTTTCCTGAGCGATACGCCGAGCCGCTTGAGGTCATCCAGCCTGAGCCGCCGAAACCTGCGCGCCGAAAGAATCTGCTTCACCGTCCCGGTCCCGAAACCGGGAACACGAAGAAGCTTTTCCCTCTCGGCCCTGTTCACGTCGACGGGAAATTGCGCGCGATGCCCAAGCGCCCAGGCAAGCTTTGGATCGAGGTCCAGATCGAGCATCCCGTCGGCGCGCTGAGACGTGATCTCGCCGATTTCGAAACCGTAGAAACGATAGAGCCAGTCGGCCTGGTAGAGCCGATGCTCCCGCATCAGCGGCGGCTTGATGAGCGGCAGGTTTTTGGACGAGTCCGGTATGGGGCTGAAAGCGGAATAATAGACGCGCTTCAGCCCGTAGCTGCCGTAAAGCCGGGCGCTGGTGCCGAGGATCGTCTCGTCATCCGCTCCGTCTGCACCGACGATCATCTGCGTGCTCTGCCCCGCCGGAGCGAATGTCCTGCGCCGTTTGGTCTGCAGCGTCGGCTCGGCCATCTCCTCGATTTTCAGCCTCAGCTCGCCCATCGACCGGCGGATATTGTCGGGATGTTTTTCGGGAGCGAACCTGTCGATGCCGGCATCGGTCGGCAGTTCGATATTGATCGACAGGCGGTCGGCATAAAGCCCCGCCTCCTCGATCAGAAATGGCGAAGCTTCGGGAATGGTCTTGAGATGGATATATCCGTGGAAATTATGGCTGGTGCGAAGTTCTCGGGCGATCCGCACCATCTCCTCCATCGTATGGTCGGAGGAGCGGATGATACCGGAGGAGAGAAACAGGCCCTCGATATAATTGCGCCTGTAGAATTCCAGCGTCAGCCAGATCACTTCCTCGGGCGTGAAACGCGCCCGCTCCACGTTGCTGGAGGAGCGGTTGATGCAATAGGCGCAGTCATAAATGCAAAAATTGGTGAGCAGGATCTTCAAAAGCGATATGCATCGCCCATCCGGCGCATAGGCGTGGCAAATCCCCGACCCTTCCGTGGAACCAAGGCCTCCGGAAGCCAGGGAATCCCGCCCGGCGGTCCCGCTGGAAGCGCAGGAGGCATCATATTTGGCGGCGTCCGAAAGGATCGCCAAGCGTTCTTTCAGCGACTTCTTCATTATTTTGTTCACTAAATGTTCTATCGCTGAACGTCAAGTCATTGACAAAGGAACGGGCTTCGATTCACATGTGCGAAGGAGGGGCCACGCCGACACGGTTTCGAAATTCCTAGCACCGGCTGTCGAAAATCTGTTATAGTGACCCAAACTCCGATTTTGCGATGGTTCCGAAGTTTTGCTCCGGAACCTGTTTCTTTTTGTGTCCGCGGCATCCGCGGGCATGAGCCTGAAGGACAAGGAAATGGTTGATAAGGTACCGATGACGCCGAACGGTTTCGCCAAGCTGCAGGAAGAGCTGCGCTGGCGCCAGCAGGAGGAGCGTCCCCGTATCATCGAGGCAATTGCTGAAGCGCGCGCCCATGGCGACCTTTCGGAAAATGCCGAATACCATGCCGCCAAGGAGGCCCAGAGCCACAATGAAGGCCGCATCACCGAGCTCGAAGACCTGACGGCGCGCGCCGAGGTCATCGACCTCACCAAGATGTCCGGCTCGAAGATCAAGTTCGGTGCGACCGTGAAACTCGTCGACGAGGACACCGACGAGGAAAAGACCTATCAGATCGTCGGCGACCAGGAAGCCGACGTGAAGGCCGGCCGCATTTCCATCTCCTCGCCCATCGCACGCGCCATGATCGGCAAGGAAGTCGGCGATTCCATCGAAGTCGTCGCGCCGGGCGGCTCGAAAGGCTACGAGATTCTTGCCGTTTCCTGGGGCTGATACCCTGTGAAAGAAAACGGCGATCCCGCCATCATCGACATCCGTGACGTCGAAGTGATCGCGCCGAATTTCAAGCGGCGCCTCTCCGGCGTCACCTCCACCATCATCCAGCTCGTTCCGGTCCAGAGAGCGCTCGGCCAGAAGGTCGCGGCCCTTGGGCCGGGCCTTCCCGCCGACCTGCCGCATATCCGCTTTCGCGACCTTCCCGCGCTCTGGCGCCCTCCCCGCGGCAAGCGCTTCCGCATCTGGCATGCCCGCCGCAACATCGAGATGCTGCCGGCGATCCTGATGCGCGACGTGCTTCGCATGCCGCTCAGGATCGTCTTCACCTCGGCCTCGCAGCGCCGCCATACCGGCTGGACGAAATGGCTGATTTCGAGGATGGACGGCGTGATCGCCGTGAGCGGCAGGACGGCCGATTACCTGACCGTGCCGAATACCGTCATCCTGCACGGCATCGATACGGACCGTTTCTCGCCGCCGGCGGACAAGGCCGAGGCGAAGCGTGCCCGCGGGCTCGATCCGGACAAGAAGATCGTCGGCTGCTTCGGCCGCGTGCGGCATCAGAAGGGCACGGACCTCTTCGTGGATTCGATGATCCGGCTGCTGCCGGCGCGTCCCGGCTGGGCCGCGATCGTCGCCGGCCGCGCCACGGGTCCGCATGCGGAATTCGAAAACGGGCTGAAGGCGAAGGTGGCGGCCGCCGGCCTTGCCGACCGCATCCTCTTCGTCGGCGAGCACACCGATATCAACGAATGGTATCGCGCCCTCGACCTCTTCATCGCGCCGCAGCGCTGGGAAGGGTTCGGCCTGACGCCGCTCGAAGCCATGGCGACCGCCGTGCCGGTGATCGCCACCGATGTCGGCGCCTTCCCGGAGCTGCTGGTGACGGGCGAAGAGGAAACCGGCGTGATCATCGCCCGCGACAGCCTTGACGCCATGGCCGAAGCAGCAGCCCTCTTCATGGACGACGACGCGCGGCGCAACGCGGCATCGGCCCGCGCCCGTGCCCATGCCGTCGAGAATTTCAGCATCGAGGGCGAGGCAAAACGCCTCGGCAATCTCTACCGGATCATGGCTTCCGCTTGAAAAGCTCGATATAGGCGCCGGCGACGGCTTCCTCGGAAAACTGGCCGACCAGTGTCGCGCGACCGCCCTCACCCACCTTCGCCGCCAGTTGCTTGTCGGCGATCAACTGGTTGATGGCGCGAGAAAATCCTGCGACGTCGTCGATATCGACGAGCAGGCCGTTTTCGCCGTCCCGCATGAACCAGGACGGGCCTTCCGACCGCGAGGAGATTACTGGCTTGCTCTGCGCCCAGGCTTCGAAAATGACGTTGCCGAGCGGCTCGTGGCTGGACGGCATGATGAACATGTCGGCGGCGGCGACATAGGGCCGTGCGTCCTTCTGCCAGCCGAGGAAGCGCACGCGGCTCTCCAGCTTGTGCTCCCGCACGACCGCCTCCAGCGCCTCCTGCTCCTCGCCCTCGCCGGCAATCCACAGATAGGCGTCCGGCACCGCCGTCATCGCTTCGATCAGCAGGTGGATTCGCTTGCGCTTGACGAAGCGCGCCATCGTCATGACCAGCGGCACGCCTTCCGGCGTATTGGCGAGCGAGCGCGAAACGGGAGCAACGGCCGTCGTGTCGGTAAAATTGGAAATCACCTCGACGCCCCGGTCCCAGCCGAGATTGTTGCGCACGTGGTCCGCGATCCCCGGCGTGTTGCAGACCAGGATGTCGGAATTCTTGAAATAGCCGAGATGGGTCGGGTAATCGCCAAGGCGCGAGAGCTTGATGCCGCCCTTGTAGGCCGGCATCAGACGAGCGCCGCGAGTGGACCAGGAAATGATCGCGTCCGGCTTTTCTTTCTCGGCCAGCAGGCGAACCCTGATCGGCAAGAGGATGCGATCGATCGAAAGATTGCGGAAGTTGCTCTGGATCACGCGGGCATGAGCCTCGACATCCGGACGCCAGCGCCGGTTCCAGCGCATGACGGCAGTCTGCTCCACGCCTCTCCGGGCAAGCGCGCCAACGAGATGTACAAAGAACTTCTCCGCTCCGCCGTCCTTGCCAAAAATATACTGATGAACCCGCATTGGTTTTGCCCTGCCGTTTCTTTCCGCTGCGTGTATGCCGAACGACAACTATGGGCAAGGTCATCTCCATGTAATAGTGGAAGCATCCGCAGGAAACTCTTTTGCCCGCCTTGGAATCCCGGTGCCGCTCAAACGGCTTGACTTGCATGTAAGGATGTCTTCAACCACGTTAGCGGATCGCCGCAGGGTCGCGACAGCGAGCGGCCGTCGGCACGAGAGTTCGCGGCGGCTGTTCGTCGGAAAGGAAAAAATGCATTCGCTTGGTGTCTACGTCATTAATCTGGATGGCAGCCGGGACCGTCTACAAACCATCAGCCAGCGACTTGCAGCTTTCGATATCGCTTTCGAGCGGGTCTCGGCAGTCGATGGCCGCCAACTCGATCTGTCCGCATTGACCGACTACGAGGCAGCCCGCGCCGAGCGCTACATGGGCCGCAGCCTCGTTGGCGGAGAAATCGGCTGCTATCGAAGCCATCTCAAGGTGGCAGCGCAATTCCTCAGCTCCGATGCCCGCTATGCGCTGGTTCTCGAGGACGACGCCCTGCCGCTCTGCAATCCGGTCGAACTGCTCGAAAAGGCGCTTCCTGACCTGGAGAAGATCGACCCGCACTGGCGGCTGATCAACATTGGAAACAACAAGCTGAAGATCGCCACCCCGCTGGCGCGCTACGACATCGGTGGACATGATTGCGAACTCGTGGCGGCGCATTATTTTCCGATGACGACGAGCGCGATAGTCTGGTCTCGGGAGGGCGCCCGGCTTTTCATCGAGGAGCACCGGAAGATTTTCGCACCGGTCGACAACTATTTCCGGTACTGGCTGACGCGCGCGGGCCACGGCTATTCCTTCTGGCCCGCTCCCGTCACGACAACCGAAGCCGCCAGCGAAATCCTCGCCGCCTCCGGACGCGCCAGGAAGACCAACAAGAGGAAATGGTATTACGCCCTCGCCAAACAGCAGCGCCTGTTCGAAGATAAGTTGATTGCCAGAAGCCGTCGGAAGCTGTTCCGCGTTCCGGTTGAAAAATGATCTCAGAAAGTTTTGCTCACCATTCCTGAAACCCGGAACCGCCTTCTTTCATATCGGCACGCCCCCTCTCACTCTCGAGAACGGAGACACGAAAGTAGGCTGCCGGCGGCCATTCCTACCTAGACGGAGCGCTGGAAATAAACCGTCTTGCGATCTTTGGCGCGCATAGCAAAGCCAGCCTTGTCCAACCGCTCCACAAGAGCTGTGATCTTATCCTGGCCGACGATATGCGGATGCAATTCCACAATCATGTGACGCAAATTCCGGAAATCGCTAATCTGGAAAAGCTCGATCTCAGCGCCCTCCACATCCATAATCAGGACGACGGGATCAAATTCGGAAATGATGGCAGCGAATGCATCGCTTTGGACGGTAACCTTTTCCGCTTCCGTCTTACGATCATACACGCTGGAAGAAATAATATTCTCGTTTCTGAAAAACGTAACCGGCTGACCGTCGGGCGTCACCGCACGCATGCGTAGATTTGGCCTAAGGCCATTGAGCTCATAATTGCGCCTGATGATCTTCTCCAGCGTGCCATTTGCCTCATAGCTGAGGACGTTACCCTCCCCGCATATCCGCGTCGCCAGAAGACTGATGAAGCCGACGCCGGTACCGATTTCGAGAGTCTTCATGCCGGGTTTCAGCACTTGTAACAGCAAATTCCGTTCGGCGTTCTCATACAGCCCCCTGAACAAGGCGGCGCGAACGCCGGGAGGAATATCTCCTTTCCTGACTGCGAGCCTTATGCCGTCGATCCGAATTGTGCTCGGATTCACGACGTAAAGGATCCGCTTTCTTAGCGAGCGCCAGAGCTTTCTCATAAATATCTCTTTTACCGAAAGGACTTTTCAACTCCGGCTTCGCGCATCGGAAAAGCGGCCTCGCCTCGACGCTTGATCAATCTAGCCGGGTTGCCAACATAGATACCGTAGGGCTCGGTCTTTCCTTTGACGACAGCGTTCGCACCAATAACGCAGCCCTTCGCTATCTGTGAGCCCCCCAGGATTTTCGCGCCGGCACCGATCCAGACATCGTCGCCTATCTCGATTGGTTTACGTGTGATGCCCTGGAAGGTGATCGGACGATCGATCTCGTTAAAGTTGTGATCAAAAGACACAATCACGGTATGCGCAGCTATTCGGACGTTATCGCCAATCGTAATATTCCCAGCGCCGTACAGCATCGTATAAGGATTCAGAGAAACATTGTTCCCAATTAAAATCCGGCCTTTTTGAGCATCAATAATAACGCCGGGATGCACTTTTATCTTCCTACCGATGCGAACCTCACCTTTTTTGAAGATAATCGTCGAGCGAAGGGAAATCTCCGATCGTGCCCCGATGGAAACCTTGCCGGGAACGAAAAGAGACTTCACACGGCACCACATAGTAATCATCGAAGGCAATCGCATCGTTCACACCTCCGTGCCATCGAAAGGAGATACGATGAAACCCTGGTCGACAAGTTGACGAGGTTCTTTGAAGCGTACGCTGCCCGGATAAGCGAAGGCGACCTCACTATCAGCAGTAATTCGTTGCATCATCTTCACATATTCCCGGGCGCCGCCGAAATGCTGCCCGCCGTCGATCGCAGCCTGAACGCGTTCCTGATAGTCGGAAAAGAACTTGAAGTGCAATAGGACGCCAAAAATCGGGGAAAAATTGCGCTGGTACGGCAGGGGCTGATGAATGTTCTCGCCCAAAGAGCACTCGTCATCCCAGAATATCAAGGGATACTTCATCAGGTCGACATCTGACCCAAACAGGCGCTTTCTTGCGCCTCCCCGAATCCGCAAAAAGCGGGAATTCCTTATAACACTATATCCGTCCTGATCGTAACAATCAGCGACCTGCCATGGCATCAGATCGTTTTCACCGGTGAATTCTGCAGCAGCGATATCCCCGGACGGATACATATCGATCATGGGCGCTGCCAGCCTACGGATTGAAAGCGCCTCGATACGCCCGATCAACGCTCCGAGAGGCATTTCGAAGCATCGATCGTATATAAGAAACTCATCGGAATCGACGTTGAGATACCAGTGATTGGATCCGTAGATCTGGAAAAGCTCCTGCCGCCAGCTTTTTCCCCGCCTGGCATCCTTATAGCGAAGCCGCGACGTCCAGAGATCCAGATCCGCCTGGGACGACAGGTATTCCGCCGTCCCATCCGTCGATTGATCATCCACGCAAATGAACCGCGTCACACCAAGCTTGCGATAGTGCGAAAGGAACGACGGGAGAAGGCGCTGATCGTTGCGAGAAAGGAAGATCAGGGGAATGTCAGGGCCGGCCAGCGGGCGAAATTGCTGCGGTGAAAAGAGTTGCAGCGAACGCTCCTTGGTAAATACGCCGATACGCTTTCTCGATCTCTTCGTTCCATGCCACGCCAACATCCGCTCGATGGGAGAACGGCGCCACAACTCGCCTTTCATTCCGGGCGAAGGATAGATAATTTTAGGCATTCGCCCCTCATTTCCGACCATTGGGCAGCCGCTCAGATCTCCACCAGTCCAAGCTGTTTGACCGGGCGGATCGTCAGCATGGTGCGAACGGTGTCCACATGCTCGTCGGCGGTCAGGACCTCGATGACGAAATCCTGAAAGACGGTAAGGTTCTGGGCGGCGCAACGAAGAAGGAAATCGCTGTCGCCGTTGACCATCCAGGCCTCGCGCACCAGCGGCCATTGCTGAACTTTGGCCGCGAAGGCCTTGAGGTCCGCATCCGACTGGCGCTTCAACCCGACCATGCAGAATGCGACGAGATCAAACCCGAGTTTCGTCCCGTTGAGAACTGCATGGTAACCTTCGATGATTCCGGCCTCCTCCAGCTTGCGCACGCGGCGCAGGCATGGTGGCGCGGATATCCCCACGCGCTCCGCGAGCTCGACATTCGTCATTCGCCCGTCGCGCTGGAGTTCCCGGAGGATTTTAATGTCGATGGCGTCCAGATCGGCGCGAAACACGGCTTTCCCCTTTTGTCGGAATGGCTTTTAGCGGAAACGGGATTTAACGCAAGGATCATGCCTTCCATGCCAACTGATCTGTTGTTAATGCAAGGCTGCCCTTGCATTGATGCATGGATCAATCTTACATGGCGCTTTAAAGCGGCAGACCGGAAATCGACCACCTATATGAGGAGCGAAGAAACGCGCCTCCGCCGGTCTTGGAAAGGAAACAGCATATGTCCGCCCGTCATACCGAGGTTCTGATCATTGGTTCCGGCCCGGCCGGTTATACCGCGGCGATCTATGCCGCGCGCGCCATGCTGAAACCGGTGCTGATCGCCGGCCTCGAACAGGGCGGCCAGCTGATGATCACCACAGACGTGGAGAACTATCCGGGCTTCGGCGATCCGATCCAGGGCCCCTGGCTGATGGAGCAGATGCTCAAGCAGGCGACCCATGTGGGCGCCGAGATCGTCAACGACCTCGTGACGGAGGTCGAGCTCAACCATCGGCCCTTCACCGTGCGCACCGATTCCGGCCAGGTCTGGATGGCCGATACGCTGATCATCGCCACCGGCGCCAAGGCGAAATGGCTGGGGCTCGAAAGCGAGCAGCATTTCCAGGGCTTCGGCGTTTCCGCCTGCGCCACCTGCGACGGCTTCTTCTACCGCAACAAGGACGTGATCGTGGTCGGCGGCGGCAATTCCGCCGTCGAGGAGGCGCTCTACCTCTCCAACATCGCCAAATCGGTGACCGTCGTGCACCGCCGCGACAGTTTCCGCTCCGAAAAGATCCTGCAGGAGCGCCTCTTCCAGCGCCCGAACGTCAGCGTGCTGTGGAACACGGAAGTGGCCGAGATCACCGGCAAGCCCGCGAAAGCGCCGCTGCCGCCGTCCGTGGAAGGCGTGAAGCTGCGCAACACCGAGACGGGCGCGATCACCGAGCGGCCGATCGACGGCGTCTTCGTGGCGATCGGCCATGCACCGGCAACCGAACTCTTCAAGGGCAAGCTGAAGATGAAGCCGAACGGCTATCTCTGGACGGCCCCGGATTCGACCGCCACCGACGTGCCGGGCGCCTTCGCCGCCGGCGACGTGACCGACGACACTTTCCGCCAGGCGATCACCGCAGCCGGCCTGGGCTGCATGGCCGCGCTCGAAGCCGAACGCTTTCTCGCCGGCATCCAGCCGGTCGCCGTGGCCGCGGAGTAACGTTCAGCAATGGGTGTGCCGCTCGACTGGGATAAATTGCGCATTTTTCACGCGGCGGCGGAGGCGGGTTCCTTCACCCACGCGGCGGACAAGCTTCATCTTTCCCAGTCGGCCATCAGCCGCCAGGTCAGCGCGCTGGAACAGGATGTCGGCGTAAAGCTCTTCCATCGCCATGCGCGCGGCCTCATCCTCACCGAACAGGGCGAGCTTCTTTACCGCACCGCCCACGACGTGCTCTTGAAGCTCGAGACGGTGAAGGTGCAGCTCACCGAGACGACGGAAAAACCCTCCGGCAAGCTGCGCGTCACGACGACGGTCGGGCTCGGCCAGGGCTGGCTGACCGACAAGGTGCAGGAATTCCTGCAGCTCTATCCGGAAATGTCGATCCAGCTCATCCTCGACAACGAGGAGGTGGACGTGAACATGCGCCATGCGGATTGTGCGATCCGCCTCCGGCAGCCGCAGCAGTCCGACCTCATCCAGCGCAAGCTCTTCACCGTGCATATGCACGTCTATGCGGCCCCCTCCTATATCAACCGCTACGGGGAACCGCAGTCGATCGAGGATCTCGACAACCATCGCATCATCACCTTCGGGGAGCCGGCGCCGAACTATCTGCTCGACGTCAACTGGCTGGAATATGCCGGCCGCTCCTCGGACAACACGCGCACGCCGCATCTGCAGATCAACAGCCAGACCTCGATCAAGCGGGCCTGCCTGCTCGGTATCGGGATCGCCTGCCTGCCGGACTATATCGTCGGCCGCGACCCGGGACTGATTCAGCTCGCGATCAACGCCGACATCCCCTCCTTCGACACCTATTTCTGCTATCCGGATGAAATGAAGAACGCGGCGAAGCTCAAAGTCTTCCGCGATTTCATCGTCGGCAAGGCGCGCAACTGGAATTTCTAGGCCCCCGAACGGAAAGAACGCCGGAGCTGGAAACCCTTCAAACCTGAAGGATTCCAGCGGTCTGCGGCCGCCTGCTATTCCCGTCGGTGGGCCTTGAAGACCAAGCATTGCGCGTCATGCATGGCTGACTTGCACAAAATGCCATTGTTCACTGCACAAAAAACCACCATATCGCACACAGCTGATGCACATGGTGGCTTTTTCCTCCCAGTTCCACCGCAGCAGCTGTTCCCCTCTGGAGGTTTTTTGACCTTCACACTTATAGGGCCCTGGAGCGATCCGGTGGCCCTTTTTTTTTGCCTGTACGACGCTCGGCCTGCCTCCGCCCATTAAAACTTCTGTTCAATATTCCATCCGCACCCTTGTCGGACCGGCCGCCCATCCCCATATTCATGTCAGCCGGCTGCTCTTGACGACGTCCCCCGTCGTCCGCGTCGGCTGTTCCCCTCTGGAGGTTTTGACCTTCACACCTGAAAGGGCCCTGGAGAAATCCGGCGGCCCATTTTTTTTACGAGCCTTCCTTTCTGCGCAAACGGTTTCCTTTAAATCGTCACCGGACGATCTATATATCGGCAAAATCCGATATCTGGATCCTGGCATGGACAAGACGGAAATTCTCAAGGCGCTGGCGCACCCGGTCCGGGTCGAATTCCTGGAATGGATGAAGGAACCCGAGCGCCATTTCTCCAATCAGGCGCATCCGCTCGAAATGGGTATCTGCGCCAACCAGTTCGAAAAGCGCTGCGGCCTCTCCCAGTCCACGGTCTCGGCGCATCTTTCGACGCTCGAAAAGGCCGGGTTGCTGAAGATCGACCGCGTTGGCCAATGGGCGTTCTACCGCCGCAATGAGGAAACCATTGCGGCCTTCCTCGACGAGCTCAGTTCGTCGCTCTGATCCTCCCCCAACTAGAGATAAAGGAATTTCCGATGGCCAGCCTTTTTGATCCGACCAAATTCGGCGATATCGATCTCGCCAATCGCATCGTCATGGCGCCGCTGACGCGCAACCGCTCGCCGAGGGCGGTTCCGAACGACCTCAACGTCACCTATTACGAACAGCGCGCCTCGGCCGGCCTGATCATCACCGAAGGCACGCCGGTGACCCAGCAGGGCCAGGGTTATGCCGACGTACCCGGGCTCTACCTGCCTCAGGCGGTCGAAGGCTGGAAGAAAGTGACGGACGCCGTGCATGGGAAAGGCGGCAGGATCGTCACCCAGATCTGGCATGTCGGCCGCGTTTCCCACACCTCCCTGCAGCCGAATGGCGGCGCGCCGGTCGCGCCTTCTGCCATTCCCGCCGGCAGCAAGACCTATGTCATCAACCCTGACGGTTCCGGCGCCTTCGTCGACACCTCTGCGCCTCGCGCGCTTGAGCATGCCGAAATCGCCGGCATCGTCGATGATTTCCGCAAGGGTGCCCGCGCGGCGATCGATGCCGGCTTCGATGGCGTGGAACTGCACGGCGCCAACGGCTACCTGATCGACCAGTTCCTGAAATCCGGCGCCAACAAGCGCACCGACGAATACGGCGGTTCGATCGAAAACCGCACCCGCTTCCTCCTGGAAGTCGTCGATGCGGTCACCGGGGAGATCGGTGCCGGCCGCGTCGGCATCCGCCTGTCGCCGGTCACGCCCGGCAACGGCATCACCGAAGCCGATCCGCAGCCCCTCTTCAATTACGTGGTCGAGCAGCTCGGTCCGCGCGGCCTCGCCTTCATCCATGTGATCGAAGGCGCCACGGGCGGCGACCGCAGCTTCTTCCAGGGCGACAGGCCCTTCGACTACCAGGAACTCAAGAGCATCTACCGCAAGGCCGGAGGCACGGGCGGCTGGCTGGTCAACAACGGCTACGACCGTGAGAGCGCCATCGAGGCCGTCGAAAGCGGCTATGCCGATGCCGTCGCCTTCGGCAAGCTCTTCCTCGCCAATCCGGACCTCGTGCAGCGCCTCAGGAACGACGCGCCGCTCAACCAGCCGGACAAGGCCACCTTCTATGGCGGCGGCGCCAGGGGTTATACCGATTACCCGGCGCTCGAAGCCGTCGCCTGATGAGACACCGAAGGGGGGGCCGCGACGGGCGGCCCTCAGACTGCTGACAAAGGTTCGAAAATCTCCGATCGTCATGCTCGGGCCTGTTCCGAGCATCTGCAAACCATTGACGTTCATAGATCCTCGGCATAAGGCCGAGGATGACGCCGAGCAGGACGCGAGGTTTGTCATCAAGCTGGGGGCCGCGACGAGAGGCCCTTTTCTCCAGGCCGGAAGCGAGACGACCTGTCGATCGACCTCTGGGGTCGCTGTGCACGAAACCTCAAATCTTCGCGCCGGCGGCCGCCCTCAACGGGCTTGTCAGAGGTATCCTCGGACCATGGCCGCAGCTGACCTCAATGCGTGGTCGCTCCCTGGTCGCCGTCCTCGACTTCGGCTTCCGGACGGTCGCCGCCATCGCTGTATTCGGTGTGCCAGACGCCCTTCTCGTCCTGCCAGCTGATCTCTTCCGGGTCGCCGCCCACCTGTTGCTCGGCCGCGACGATGCGCGCTGCCTGCAAGGCATCGGAATGGGTAGGAAAAGTTTCCGAATAGACGTCGCCCTGGCGATAAGCCCAACCGCCATCATGCGGCACGACCTTGTAGACAATCTTGGTCATACTCCCTCCTTGTTCTTCTTTCATGGCCGCATCGATCCTCCGGATCG
Source organism: Xaviernesmea oryzae (assembly GCF_900177415.1). Taxonomy (GTDB): domain Bacteria; phylum Pseudomonadota; class Alphaproteobacteria; order Rhizobiales; family Rhizobiaceae; genus Neorhizobium; species Neorhizobium oryzae_A. The sequence goes on from NZ_FXAF01000011.1 coordinate 960,891, forward strand.
GTCTCCAGACGCGGCACAGCATTGAAAAAGCAGGAAGTGCGCCGCAAGTTCCAGGCCACCTCCGGAATTATGTCATCAAAGCCTGCTTGTCGCAAATCCTCGAGCCGAAGCCGGCCCATCCTTGATGCCGCAGGTTGCCGCGTTAGATTGTGCCGATGAACATCAGGAGCGGCCGGTGAGAGTTCTCTCTCTTCTGAAACAGGAAAGATTTCTCATCGTTGCGCTCGGGGCCGCCTTCATCGCCTACGCCGTGGAACATTCCGTCCTGGAGGCGGGCCAGACGGCCTCGGTCATCGCTGCCGTCGCCCTGATCGCCATCATCATTCTCGCCTCGACCCGCGTCGCCCATCATGCGGAGGTGCTCGCCCACAAGGTCGGCGACCCCTATGGCACGATGATCCTGACGCTGTCGGCCGTCGCCGTCGAAGTGCTGATCCTGGCGATCATGATGGGCAACACGACCTCCCCCACCCTGGTGCGCGACACGATCTATGCGGCCGTCATGCTGGACATCAACGGCATCCTGGGCCTGGCGGCCCTGCTTGGCGGCCTCCGCCACGGCGAGCAGCCCTACAACGACGATTCCAGCCGCACCTACAGCGTGATGATCCTGACGGCCATGGGCATTTCGATGATCGTGCCGGAATTCATCCCTTCCGACCGATGGCACTATTATTCCGCTTTCACCATCGCGGCGATGATCGCGCTCTACGCGGTCTTCCTCAAGATGCAGGTCGGCCCGCACAGCTATTTCTTCAGCTACAGCTACCCCCGCGCCAAGGCGGCAACGGGCGGAGCGGCACCCCGGGAGGAGGCCAAGGAAGAGTCGGCCGCGATCTCCATCGGCATCATCCTCTTCGGCGTCCTGGTCATCGGCTTCCTCGCCGAATTCATGTCGGCCTTCATGAATGCCGGAATAGAGGGCATCGGCGCCCCGCCGGCCCTGATGGCCGTCGTCGTGGCGACCATCTCCGCGGCGCCGGAAATCCTGACGGCGTTGCGCGCGGCCCTCAGGAACCGCATGCAATCCGTGGTCAACATCGCCATGGGAGCGTCGCTCTCGACCGTCATCCTCACCGTGCCGGTGATGGAAAGCATCGCGCTCTACAGCGGTCAGCCCTTCGTCATGGCCATGACGCCGGTGCAGACCGTGATGGTCGCGGTCACGCTGATCGCCGCGGCGATCAACCTCAATGACGGTCAGACGAACGCGATCGAAGGGATGACCCACTTCGTCCTGTTCGCGACCTTCGTGATGCTGACGGTCCTCGGCCTCTGACGAAAAGCGATTCCGTAACAACAAGTTGCACATGCATACGGAATCGGATTGAGAAGACGTTGAATCAGTGCGTGAAATATGCTGTTTCGGCTGGAGAGGCCCAATCTGTATACACGCCTTCGCCGTTGCCGGGTTCCGGCAGCTTGTACAAGTAATATGGAGGATTCCATGCCAACCCCGCCCTACAGAGCCGATCACGTCGGTTCGCTCCTGCGTCCCGCTTCCATCAAGGAAGCCCGCAGGAAGTTCTACGAAGAGAAGAGCATTTCCGCCGATGAACTGAAGGCCGTCGAAGACGAAGGCATCAGGGAGCTCGTCAAGCTGCAGGAAAGCGTCGGCCTCAAGGTCGTCACCGACGGCGAAGCCCGCCGCCATTTCTGGCACTACGACTTCCTCGGCGAACTCGACGGCATGGAATTCGTCACGCGCGAAGCGCACAAGGGCGTCACCTTCCACGGCGTCAAGCTGCCGCCGACCTTTCCGACCATCAACGGCAGGCTCGACTTCCCGGACGACCACCCGCATCTCGAGCACTTCAAGTTCCTCGCCGCCAACACCAAGGTGACGCCGAAGATCTCCATCCCCGGCCCGAGCGTCGCGCATTACCGCACGGCCCGCGCCGACGTGACCTATCCGGAATACCAGGACCAGGAAGCGCTGTTCGCAGCTCTCGCCCGCACCTATGCCAAGGCGGTGCAGAAGTTCTACGAAGCCGGCTGCCGCTACCTCCAGATGGACGACATCTATTTCGCCTATCTCGGCGACGAGAAGCAGCGCGCCATGAAGCGTGAAGAAGGCTACGATCCGGACTGGCTGATCGAGAAATACGCGCTCACGATGCATGAGGCGATCAAGGATCGTCCGAAGGACATGCTGATCGGCATGCATATGTGCCGCGGCAACTTCCGCTCAACCTGGGCTGCCGAAGGCGGTTACGATGCGGCGGCCGATGCGATCTTCAACAAGACCGGCGTCGACATGTTCTTCATGGAATACGACACGGATCGCGCCGGCGGCCTGCAGCCGCTGAGCCTGCTCCAGAAGGGTTCGAAGCAGCGCGTCTATCCGGGCTTCATCACCACCAAGACCGGTGAGCTGGAAAGCCTCGATTCGCTCCGCCGACATTTCGACGAAGCTTCCAAATATGTCGATCTCGATCAGCTCGGCATCGCGCCGCAATGCGGCTTCGCCTCGACCGAGGAAGGCAACTCGATCACCGAGGACGATCAGAAGCGCAAGCTGGAGCTCGTCGTGAAGACCGCCGAGACCATCTGGGGCACGGCCTGACGGAAATCTGGTGGCCGCAGCCGATCTTGCTGCGGCCGCCCCTTGAGTTTTTTCCAAACTTGCACAAGTCTCTCCTAGACAACCTGAGGAGAGTAGAATGGGCATCTTCGACAAGATCAAGAACGCAATCTTTGGCGGCGCAGCCAAAGCCGCTCCGCAGCCCACCGCGGAGCCTCTGAAGCCTGCGGCTCCGGTGTCGGCATCCGCCGCATCGACGCCCGCGGCGACCCCTGCCCCTGCAGCACCACCCTCCGCCGCTCCGGCCACGGCAGCCCCCACGGCAGCAGCACCCGCATCCGCCGGCCCGGTGGATATCGAGCCGATCCTTGACGCGGCAGTCAAGAAAAGCGGTCAGAAACTCGATTGGCGCCGTTCGATTGTCGATCTCATGAAGGCGCTCGACCTCGATTCCAGCCTCACCGCCCGCAAGGAGCTCGCCGAAGAGCTCGGATATACCGGCGAAAAGAACGGTTCGCCCGAAATGAACATATGGCTCCACAAGGCTCTGATGAAGAGGCTCAAGGAAAACGGCGGAAAGGTTCCGGCCGACCTCCTCGATTGAGTTTCTGTAGCCGGCACCCGCTGGCAGCCCGCCTCCCGGCGGGCTCAGCTTGATGACGAACCTCGCTTCTTGCTCGGCGTCATCCTCGGCCTTGTGCCGAGGATCTATAAACGTCAATGGTTTGCAGATGCTCGGCACAGAGCATGGCAATCGGAGATTTTCCAACCTTTATCAGCAGTCTGAGCCCGCTTCCCGGCGGGCTTTTTCTTGAGCGCCCCCTGCAGGCGCCGATAAATTATTCTTGAATGACGCGTGTGCGACCATTTCGCATGAACGCCCTAGATGAAGGCCATCATTCGGCACTCGATCGCCTCCGTGCGGGAGTGGCGTTTCCGGACCTGCGGCAGGCGCCGCCTCATCGAAGGGAGTTCACGATGAAAAACCTCACTCTTCTCCTGGCCGGCTCGGCCCTCTCCGCCGTGCTGATCGCCGGCTCCGCGCTCGCCCAGACCGCCGGCCAGCCGGCCGAGACCAGGCGCCCGAATGCGCAGAACCAGACGCCCGCTTTCACGGGCCAGACCCGTGCGCCGCAACCGGCCGAGATGCCGAAGATTTCCCATGAGGTGGTCGCCGACGGCCTGCCGCATCTCTGGGCGATGGAGTTCCTGCCGGACGGCCGCATGCTGGTGACCGCCAAGGAGGGCGTCATGCACATCATCTCCGAGGAAGGCGAAGCCGGGCCCGAGATCGACGGCGTTCCGGAGGTCCTGTCCGGCGGCCAGGGCGGCCTGCTCGACGTGGCGCTCGCGCCGGACTTCGCGACCTCCGGCATGATCTTCTTCTCCTTCTCCGAGGATCGGGAGGACGGCAACGGCACGTCGGTCGCCTCCGCAAAACTCGTTCCGGACGATCAGGGGGGCGGCAGGCTGGAGAACGTCAACGTCATCTTCCGCCAGATGCCGAGCTATGATGGCAACAAGCATTTCGGCTCGCGTCTCGTCTTCGGCCCGAGCAACGAACTCTACGTCACCGTCGGCGAGCGCTCCGATCCCGAACCTCGCGTCCAGGCACAGGATCTCGGCAGCGGTCTCGGCAAGGTCTTCCGCATCGACATGAACGGCAAGGCCCTGCCTGACAATCCCTTCGTGGACCAGGACGGCGCGCAGCCGGAAATCTGGAGCCTCGGCCACCGCAACCTGCAATCCGCCACGCTGGACGGTCAGGGCCGGCTTTGGACGGTCGAACACGGCCCGCGTGGCGGCGACGAGCTGAACCGGCCGGAGCCGGGCAAGAACTATGGCTGGCCGGAAGTAACCTACGGAATAGAGTACAGCGGTAGCCCCGTCGGCGAGGGCATCACCCGGAATGCGGAAACGGAACAACCGGTCTATTACTGGGATCCGGTCATCGCCCCTTCCGGCATGGCCTATTATGACGCCGATGCCATTCCCGAGTGGAAGGGCGCTTTCCTGGTCGGCGGCCTGGTCAGCCAGGGGGTCGTCGTCGTTCACATGGACGGCGACAGGGTCGCCTACGAAGAGCGCGTGCCGCTCGACGCCCGCATTCGCGACGTCAAGGTCGGCCCGGACGGCGCCGTCTATGCCGTCACCGAACAGCGCGGCGGCGGCGAATCCACGATCCTGCGGCTGACCAAGGGCTGATGCGTCGCCCGGCGAAGCGGTGTCCGGGGGAGCCGTTTCACCTAGAATTTGAATGCAAGGCGATGGCCTGCCAGCGCCCGGTCGATCGTCACGAGCAGCAATCCTTCGGCCTGGCACTGCGCGAGCAGAAGCCGGTCGAAGGGATCGCGTGTTTCCGGCTCCGGCTCGGCAGCCGTGATGACGTGCGGGATATCGATATGGAGGATTGCAAGATCGGCAGCTTCCAACGCGTTCGGCATATCCTCCAAGGGCATGCCTGGATCGAGCTTGCCCAATCTCGACTTGATGGCGACTTCCCAGAGACTGGCGACGCTCACCAGACCATCTGCCGTGCCATCGGCAAAGAACCTGTAGAATTGGGGAAATTGCGTAGTGAACTCCCGCCGAAGGAATGCCAGAACGACGTGAGTGTCGAGGAGAAGCCTCATTTTTCCGGCAGAGGCTTGAGTAGAAAGTCTTCCGAGAGCGGATCATCGAAATCGTCCGCGATATAAGGCACTGGATTGGCAATGCCCCTCGCCCGCAGATACGCCTGCCCGGCTTCCCAATCGATCCCGCCACGCTTTTTATGCGGCACGATGTCGAATACCGGCTTGCCGTCCCGGGTCACGGTCACGGTCTCGCCCTGCTCCACATCTTGGGCAAGCTCGTCGAAACGATCCTGTGCTTCGCGGATAGAGACGGTTTTCATGCGGAAAATGTAGCTACGCGCAGCCACATCGTCAATGTGAGCCCGCGAATGCAAAAAGCCCGCCAGCGTGGCGGGCCTTCCGAAATCATGCCGGCGATGGCTTCACTTGCAGTTGGCGCAGAAGCGCTGGATGCGCTTGCAGGCCTCTTCGAGAAGCTCTTCCGAAGTCGCGTAGGAGATGCGGAAGTTCGGGCCGAGGCCGAAAGCCGAGCCATGAACGACCGCAACGCCTTCGGTTTCCAGAAGCTCGGTCACGAAATCCTCGTCCGTCTCGATGACCTTGCCGGAGGGCGCGGTCTTGCCGATCAGGCCGGCGCAGGACGGATAGACATAGAAGGCGCCTTCGGGCGACGGGCAAACGATACCCTTTGCCTGGTTCAGCATCGACACGACGAGGTCGCGGCGGGCTTCGAAGATCTTCTTGTTCGCCGGAATGAAGTCCTGCGGGCCGTTGAGCGCCTCGACGGCGGCCCATTGCGCGATCGTGCAGGCGCCGGACGTCTGCTGGCCCTGGATCATGTCCATCGCCTTGATGAGCTCGACCGGGCCTGCCGCATAACCGATGCGCCAGCCGGTCATTGCATAGGCCTTGGAGACGCCGTTCATCGTCAGCGTGCGGTTATAGAGCTTCGGCTCCACTTCCGCGGGGGAGACGAACTTGAAATCGCCATAGGTCAGATGCTCGTACATGTCGTCGGTCAGCACCCAGACATGTTCGTGCTTGAGGAGGACATCGGTGAGGGCCTTGAGTTCGTCATGGCTATAGGCGGCGCCCGAGGGGTTGGACGGCGAGTTGAACAGGAACCACTTGGTCTTCGGGGTGATCGCCTTTTCGAGGTCGGCCGCGGTCACCTTGAAATTGTTTTCCTGCTTGGCTTCGATAAAGACGGACGTTCCGCTGCAGATCGCCACCATCTCCGGATAGGAGACCCAATAGGGTGCGGTGATGATCACTTCGTCACCCGGATTGAGCGTCGCCATGAACGCGTTGAAAAGAATCTGCTTTCCGCCCGTTCCGACGATCGTCTGGGCCGGCGTGTAGTCGAGATTGTTCTCACGCTTGAACTTCCTTGCGATCGCTTCACGAAGCTGCGGGATGCCCGAGACCGGCGGATACTTGGTCTCGCCGCGATTGATCGCGTCGATGGCCGCTTTCTTGATGTTTTCCGGCGTGTCGAAATCCGGCTCGCCTGCGCCGAGCCCGATCACGTCGCGGCCCTTTGCTTTGAGGTCGCGGGCTTTCTGGGAAACGGCGATGGTGGCGGAGGGCTTTACGCGGGAAAGAGCGTCGGCAAGAAAGGCCATAATCTTCGTCCTGAAGAGCTGTTGAACAAGGCGGGATCGCGCGCCGAAACCGCCGCTACGCTCTATGTCTAAACTATGACGCCGTTTCAAGCGCAAAGCTTGAATGAAAGCGATCAAAGAAGCTGATTAAAAGCCCGATACCTTCTTTACAGCCGCGTAACCCTTGGCTGATACAACCGCAAGGATCGACAACGGAAATCGACGGGCATGGCGCCGAGAAGCATCTTCGCCAATCTGGTTCGCGGTGAGAACGGTGCGTTCTCCACCATCTACGGCCCTTTCAAGCTGCAGTCCGCCCTGCAGCCGATCTTCCGTCCGACGACGGGGGCCGGACTGGAAATCGAGGCGTTCGAAGGGCTCGTGCGCGTCTCGCGCGACGGGGAGCCGGTCTCGCCGGGCGATTTCTTCCCTCTCGTCCCGCCCTCGGACATGGCCGATACCGACAGCATCCTGCGCACGATCCACATTCTCAACACCGGGCGGCTGGGCCGTTCGCGCGCAAGGATCTTCGTGAAGTTCCATCCAGGCCTCTTCCGCACGCCGCATGAAATGCGCCAGGAAGTGGAACGCATCAAGCTTGCCGGTCATGAGGCAGGGATCGGACCCGACCGCATCGTCTGCGAAATCTCGGAAAAGTCCGGAGCGACCGACGATATCGTCGTCGCCTTCGCCGGCCACATGCGGGCGATCGGCTTCCGCATCGCGATCGACGATTACGGCGCGGGAGATTCCGACCTCGCCCGGCTGAAGCGCATCGCTCCGGACTACGTGAAGTTCGATGCCTCCTGGGTTCGCGACTTCCTCGACAATTCCGCCGGTTACGCGCTGCTGCGCGTGATCGTCCGGCAGATGCTGGACGACGGTATCGAACCGATCTTCGAAGGTCTGGAAGAGGTCTGGCAAGTGGACCTCTGCGAGGAACTCGGCGTGCCGCTGATGCAGGGTTATGCGCTGGCCCGGCCGGAAATCGCGCCGACGACATTCAACGAGAGCTTTCCGGAAAGCCGCCCCGATCTCGGCGCCACACCGCTCCCGCGCATGGAGACCTCGCCGGCCGCCGGCGATCCGGCGGTGCCGCCGCTTGCCTCCCACATCCGGCCGGCGCTTGCCAAACCTGCCCGCGCCTTTGGCCGGCGCCGGTCCACCCACGAATAGAACATTCGGCGGCGCGCAGCCTTTCCGGCTAAAGATCCGCTGTTCAACGTGCCCGTGTATGCCTGAGCGGCAAATTTTTTCTTTTCACGCCGGCCGGCTCGAAACGGCACAGAATAGGGTGAAGAAAACGTTGCCGGCGGAGGATTCATCTTCCGGATACTCCCAAAAAGGCTCAAAGCCCCCATTTTCAGGCGCTTTGGCGATGCGCATTTTCCCGCGGGAGGGGTGGTTCAAAAAACTTTTTCTTGCCAATTTCCGATAAACACAGCACTCTGTGCAAGTTCGGGCAATTTACGAGCATGGGAAGACCTATAATGATGCGCTCCGAAGGCGCGAAGACTTCGGGCGGTAGGCTGGGGGCGGAGATTTTCAAAGCTATTCCTGCCAGTCGCCGCGGTAAAGACAGGGCCCCTTTCTTAAAGCTGCCTGCCACCGCCCTTCGGGGCAACACTGTGATGCTGTCCGCCGCTGAACACGGACAGAGAGAAAAGGACCTGCTGCATGGCCGAAACTGGCACCGTTAAATTCTTCAATACCGACAAGGGCTTCGGCTTCATCAAGCCAGATAGTGGTGGCGCCGATATCTTTGTCCATATCTCTGCCGTACAGGCTTCCGGCCTGTCCGGACTGTCAGAAAACCAGAAGGTAAGCTTCGACACGGAACCGGATCGTCGCGGCAAAGGCCCCAAGGCCGTCAACCTGCAGATCGCCGGTTAAGCCCCTTAGAGGCTTTCCATTCGAGTTGAAGCCCGGCAGGCATGCCGGGTTTTTTTCTTTTGGAGCCTTGGCGACGGTCTCTCAGAGGCCGCGCAGAAAAGGATTGCTCCGCCGTTCGTCGCCGATCCGGCTTCCCGGACCATGGCCGCAGATGAAACCGACCTCGTCGCCGAGCGGCAGGACCTTGTCGCGGATCGAGGCGAGCAGCGTCTCGTGATCGCCGCCGGGCAGATCGGTCCGCCCTATCGAGCCGTTGAACAGAACGTCGCCGAGATGCGCGAATTTCTGGTTGCGGTTGTAGAAGATCACGTGGCCGGGCGCGTGACCCGGACAATGAAAGACCTCGAAGACATGGTCGCCGAACGCGACGGTATCGCCCTCGTTGAGCCAGCGGTCCGGCACGAGGTTGCGCGCCGCCATCTTCACGCCGAACTTTTCGGCCTGCGTCTCCAGCCGCTGCAGCAGCGGCAGGTCCGCCTCATGCGGGCCGACCACTTCGACCCCGAGCGCTTCGCTGAGTTCCGCCGCGCCGCCGGCGTGGTCGATATGCCCGTGCGTCAGCCAGATTTCCTTCAGCGTTATGCCGTTTTCCTTGACGACCTGAAGGATCGTCGGCACATCGCCGCCCGGATCGATGACAACGCCGTCCTTGATCTCGTCGTCGAAGAGGATCGTGCAATTCTGCTGGAATGGCGTAACCGGAATGATGCCGGCCTGTAACTTGCCCATGATGCCTCGGCCAAAGTGATAGGGTCAGCCGGGGGTATAAAGGGAAACGGAAGGTATTTCAGCCCCAAAAAATCAATTGGCTGCGACTTGAGGACGTTCGTCGATGGAAAGCGGCGGCGCGAGCGAAACGGTCGCGAGCAGGAATGCGGAAACCGCGATCTTGAGCGTGAAGACGGTGATCAGCACGCCTTTCAGGGGATTGGCCGGCGCCTTGGCCTCGGCGGCAATGGGAGGCAGCGCGGAAAAAGTCTGGGCAGTCATTGATGTCCTCTCCGATGTATTTGGCTGGATCAATGGACGCCGGGCACAAAAGTTCCATTCGTTTTCCCACCTGTGACCCGCCCGCCACAATTTGAAGAAACCGCCCCTGTTCCGCGGAACCACCGGGGCACGGAAGGGTTTCCCCGCCAGTCAACATGAGGAGAATATCCATGACGACTTGGTTGAAATGTCTCGGTCTCGGTGCGGTCCTTTCGGCGCTCGCCCTGCCCGCCGAGGCTCAGATAGCCACCACGACCGCGTCGGATATCACCGTGCGCTCCGGCCCCGGTGAGGATTATCCCGAAATCGGCCTCGCGACCCGCGGCAGCCCGGCCATGATGGACGGTTGCCTCGAAGGCAGCAGCTGGTGCCGCATCGAAGTCAACGGCATGCGCGGCTGGGTATTCGCCGAATACCTGACCATCCGGGAGAACGGCACGCCTGTCGTGGTCCAGGAGTATCGCAGCCGTTACGAGGTGCCGACCGTCACCTACGAGACGACGGCGAGCGTCGCTCCGTCGGCCCCGGTTCCCGGTCCCGGCGACGTCCTGCTCGGCCCGGTCGGCTCGGTCGAAATGGTCGAGCCGCCGGATACGGTCATCCGGTATATCGAGCAGCATCCGGCCGAGCCGATCCGCGTCCGCAACGAGGTCGTCGTCGGCGCGACGCTTCCGCCGGATGTGGTGATCCGCGAAGTGCCCGACTACGATTACGATTATGTGGTCGTCAACGACCGGCCGGTGCTCGTCGATCCGGGCACCCGCCGCATCGTGCATATCTACGATTGAACGACACCGAAAAGGGCGCCCTCATCCGGCGCCCTTTTCATCCCGCGCGTGCAGCCTGCCCGCCTCTCCCTCAAGAAATGCTGTTGATTGTTCAAACCGTTCGCGCTTTATCACAGGCGGACGTCTAATAATGCTTCGGTGTTGGAAGAGCTTCGGCCGCCGCCGAAGGGCTCGAGGGAAAGGAAACGCGAGTGTCGCGCGCAACGACGGGAAGAGCCGTCAAGAAGGTCCTGCCGCCGATGCCGGCGGTCGACGAAGCCCAGATCGACTTCGAGACCATCGAATTGCTTTTCTTCGCTTACCGCGATTTCGTGTCCGATCCGGATGCGATCCTCGCCAAGATCGGCATGGGCCGTGCCCATCATCGCGTCGTCTATTTCGTCTGCCGCCAGCCGGGCATGATGGTCACCGACCTTCTCGACACCCTGCAGATCACCAAGCAGAGCCTTGCGCGCGTACTCAAACAACTCATCGAATCCGGCTATATTCGCCAGATGGCCGGTGCCAAGGACCGCCGCCAGCGCAGGCTTTATCCGACGCTCGCCGGCCGCGAATTGGCACTCGCCCTTTCCGAGCCGCAATCGCGCCGTATCGCTCACGCCATGGAGGATATGACGCCGGAGATGCGGGCCTCGGTGAAGGAATTTCTGCGCCGCATGCGCGGGCGCGACGAGAATCTCGAGCCTATCGAAAGCGAGTTGGACTGAACCCCGGTTGGATTGAACAGATGACGAAAACGCCCCTTTCGGACGATGCGCCCCACCTTCTCGTGGTCGACGACGACACCCGCATCCGCGACCTCCTGAACCGCTATCTGATGGAACAGGGCTTCCGCGTCACCGTCGCAGGCGACGCGGCGGAAGCGCGCCGCAAGCTCGAAGGCCTGCATTTCGATCTGATCATCCTCGACGTGATGATGCCGGGCGAATCCGGCCTTTCCCTCACCGAGACGCTCTACGAGAGGAAGACCATTCCGGTGATCCTGCTGACGGCCCGCGCCGAAGCGGAATCGCGCATTGCCGGCCTCGAGGCCGGCGCGGACGACTACCTCTCCAAGCCTTTCGATCCGCGCGAACTGGTCCTGCGCATCAACAACATCCTGCGCCGCAGTTCCTCTCCCGATACGCCGAAGATCGAGCAGGTCATTTTCGGTCCCTTCACCTTCTCGATCCCCCGCAAGGAATTGCGCAAGGCGGCCGAAACCATACGGCTTACCGACCGCGAACAGGAGATCATGCTGCTCTTTGCTCTGCGCGCAGGCGACACCATTCCCCGTCACGAGCTGATCGGCGACGACGCCGAGGTCGGCGAGCGTACGATCGACGTGCAGATCAACCGTTTGCGGCGTAAGATCGAGGAGGATCCCGCCAATCCGGTCTACCTCCAGACGGTGCGCGGCATCGGATACCGGCTGAGCATCGATTAGCCCGGCAGGACAGGGCAAAACGGAAGGCAGGATGGCACTTTTCGATACCCTGAAACGCGACATGGACCGGTTCACCCTGCCGGGCTGGCGATCCTTCGTCCGCTGGCTGCGCCGACATCTGCCGACCGGCCTTTATATCCGCTCGCTGCTGATCGTGATCCTGCCCATGCTGCTCCTGCAGAGCGTGGTCGCGGCCGTCTTCATGGAACGGCACTGGCGCATGGTCACCGAACGCCTCTCGGAAGGCACGGTGCGCGATATCGCGGCCATCGTCGAGGTCATCAAGACCTATCCTCAGGACGCCAATTACGATGCCATCACCCGCATCGCGAACGACGCGCTGAACCTCACCATCGCGGTGGAGGAAGATGGCCAGTTGCCGCCGCCGCGCCCGCGGCCCTTCTTCGCGATCCTCGACGACATCCTCGCCGAACAGATCAACCGCCAGATCCAGATGCCGTTCTGGATCGATACGGTGGGCGCCAGCCGGCTCGTCGAAATTCGCGTCAAGCTCGACAGCCGCGTTCTGCGCGTCTTTGTCCGCCGCGGCTCGACCTATGCCTCGAACACCCACATCTTCCTGGTCTGGATGGTCGGCACCGCCCTGGTGCTGGTGGGCATCTCGATCCTCTTCCTGCGCGGCCAGATCCGGCCGATCCTGGCGCTCGCCCGCGCCGCCGAAAGCTTCGGCAAGGGCCAGAGGACGGAGGGTTTCTCGCCGCGCGGCGCCGACGAGGTCCGGCGCGCCGGCCTCGCCTTCATCCAGATGCGCGAGCGCATCGAGCGGCAGATGGAGCAGCGCACCGCCATGCTCGCCGGCATCAGCCATGATCTCCGGACGATCCTGACCCGCTTCAGGCTGCAGCTCGCGCTTGCCGGCGACAAGCCGGAGCTCGCCGGCATGAGCCAGGACGTCGAGGACATGCAGTCGATGCTGGAGGGCTATCTCGCCTTCGCCAAGGGCGAGGCCGAGGAGGATTTCGGCGAACTCAGATTGAGCGAACTCCTGGAAAAACTGCGCTCTGACTTTGCGCTGAGCGGCAAGACCATGACCTACGAGATCGAGGGAGATGACGAAATCGCCGTGCGCCCCAACGCCTTTACCCGGCTCGTCGGCAATCTCGTCTCCAACAGCGAACGCTACGCCGACAATCTCCATATCGATGCCAGGCACAGTGCCAAATGGCTGACGCTGACCCTCGACGACGATGGTCCGGGCATCCCGCCGGAGGCGCGCGAAGACGTCTTCAAGCCCTTCTATCGGCTCGACGAAGCCCGTAACCTGAACGCGTCCGGCACCGGCCTCGGGCTTGCGATCGCCCGCGACATCGCCCGCGCGCATGGCGGCAACGTGACGCTTGCCGACAGCCCCAAAGGCGGTCTGCGCGCCGTGGTGCGCGTGCCGGCCTGACATTTCCGAGGAGCAGATGCCGACCGATTTTTCCGACATGCATTGGCTGAACCCGCCGCCGGAAAGCCGCGAGACGGAGGGCAGGCTGATCGTCCGGTCGGGCCTGGAAACCGATTTCTGGCAGGGCACCTATTACGGCTTCCATCGCGACAGCGGCCATTTCCTCTACCGGCGCCGCTCCGGCGATTTCACGGCCGAAACGTCCTTCGTCGGCCGCTACGAGACGCTCTACGACCAGGCCGGGCTGATGATCCGCCATGACGAGAAGCACTGGATGAAGTGCGGCATCGAATTCACCGACGGCGCCCGCCATTTCAGCGTGGTCGTGACCAACGGCCATTCGGACTGGTCCGCTTTCCGGCTGGCGGACGATTTCGAGCAGATGTCCGTCCGGGTCACCCGCATGGGCGATGCCCTTTTCGTCCAATACCATACCGACACGCAGCCGGACTGGCGCATGGCGCGGCTGGCCTATTTCCCGCAGCATTTCACCGAACTCTCCGTCGGCATGACCTTCTGCTCGCCCCAGCGCGAGGGTTTCCAAGCCGAATTCCGCTCCTTCAGCCTCAGCGACGTCGAAAGCCGCGACATTCACTGACGGTCGCGCGTCACAAGCTAGACCGTTACCACGGCCTACATCAGCTTCCTGCCGTTCGGCACCGGCCGTTCGACGGCAGCCAGCACGATCGCGCCCTTCTCGTCCTCGAAGCCGAGGGTGAGCACTTCGGAGCGGACCGGTCCGATCTGCCGCGGCGGAAAGTTGACGACGCCGAGCACCTGCCGGCCGATCAGCGTTTCCGGCGTGTAATGCACGGTGATCTGCGCCGAAGATTTCTTGATGCCGATTTCAGGGCCGAAATCGACCTTCAGCTTGAACGCCGGTTTGCGGGCTTCGGGGAAAGGCTCCGCCTCGACGATCGTGCCGACGCGGATATCGACTTTCTCGAAGTCGGCGAAGCTGATCTTCCGGTCGCCCTCGGCGGTTTCCTCAGCCATGCTGTCTCTCAACGTCCGAGTTCTTCGGCCCGCTCGCGGGCGGCGGCGATCGCCTTGTCGAACAGCGGCTGCATCCCGTCCCCGGCCATCAGCACGGCAAGCGCCGCGGCCGTCGTGCCGCCGGGGGAAGTCACGTTCTGGCGAAGTCTGGAGGCGTCTTCGGGGGACTGGTGCAGGAGCTCACCAGCCCCCGAGACAGTTTCCCGCGCGAGCCGCATGGCGAGGTCCGCCGGCAGGCCGGCCTTGCGGCCTGCTTCCGCCATGCACTCGACGAGATAGAACACATAAGCCGGGCCGCTGCCGGAAACGGCGGTGACGGCATCGATATCCGCTTCGCTCGCCACCCATTCCACCGGCCCGCTGACCCTCAGCAGCGATTGCACGGCATTCCGCTGCGCATCGGTGACCTTGGGATTGGCATAGGCGCCGGTCACGCCGCGGCCGATCATGGCCGGCGTGTTCGGCATGGCGCGCACCATGGCGGCGTCGCCGAGATGGCTCTCCAGATAGGCAAGCGTCTTGCCGGCTGCGACGGACACGACGACCGTCCTGGCTCCGACGATGGATTTGAGCGGCGGCAGGACCGCGTCCATCAGCTGCGGCTTGACCGCCAGGAACAGAATGTCGGGGACAAGCCCGCCGGACAGCGAGGAGACGTGCCGCGCGCCGGCCTCCGCGATCGTCACCTTCATCGCCTCCGACGGCGACGGGTCGACGACCGTGACGGACGCACCGGGCACACCCGTTTTCAGCCAGCCGGAAAGCATCGCGCCGCCCATATTGCCGGCGCCGACGAGAACGATCGATCCGAGCTGACTCAAAGTCATCAGGCTTCGCCCACGGTTTCGAACAGGACGGCATCCATGGCCGCCTTCGCCTCCATGCCAGACCATACGACGAACTGGAAGGCTTGATAATAGGCCTCGCAGGCTTCGAGCGCGCTCGACAGCAGCACTTCCACCTGCTGGTTGGTCGGCTCGGCGCCGCCGGCAAGCAGCAGCGACTGGCGGAAGATGACGACGTCTTCCTGGCGCCAGAGGTCGAAATGCCCCATCAGCACCTGCCCGTTGATATGCGAGAGCAGGCGGATGACCTCGTTGACGCGGGCATCGGGAACCTTGATGTCGAAGGCGCAGGCCAGATGCAGCGCCTCGAACTCCTCCATCCAGGAGAAGGACACGTGGTAATCGGCCCAGCGCCCCTCCACGGTCATGGCGATCTCGTCCTCGCCCGATCGTTCGAACGTCCAGTCGTTCGAGGCTGCGACGAACTCGATCATGTCGACCGGATTCGACTGACGTTCGATTTCTATTTCCATAAGGCTCATGCGGCACCTTCTTGACCGGAATGAATGCGAATTCGTGCGGATAAAACGCCAAAACACGCGAACAATAACCGGGAACAACACTGCAGATGATCGTCCGACGCCGCCAGAATAACGCAGCCACCCTGTCTGGACCTTACCAACCCGTTTCGAATCATCCTTTAAAATCAGTGTACCTAGAGCGAGTCCGGCTGCCATCCCCTCCTTTAAGATTTTACGCAATCCGCATTGGAAACTTCTTCTCAACCGGGATCAGGAGGGAGTCATAACCGACTCTGGACACTGGCTTTTTTGCCAGTGTCCACAGGGGATCAATTTTTTGACAGCAAGCCTCAGGTTGCGCTCGGAGGCAGCTCGACCGCCAGAGCTTCCCGCAGGTGAGCCCGCGTTGCCGCTTCGAACCGCTCCGGCCACTCAACGCCGATTTTCCGCGCCATCCTGCGCGCCCGCGGAAAATATGCCTCCGCATAGGCAAGGTTGGCGGCAATGACCGATTCTCTTGTCGGGGAAGGAACGGGCAAGGCAGCGAGGAGGCTCTTCTGCTCCTCGCTGATCAGCCTGTTGAGATGAAGCACGCCTCCCCTGTTGGGCGCCGCCGTTTCCTCGATCAGAAGTTCGGTGAGAAGGTTCCGGAGATGGAAGATGCCGGTGATCCCGTTGAGATATTCCCCTCTGCCGATGGCGAGCGACAGAAGGCCCAGGATCCGGATGAATTCTTCGAACTGCCACTTCATGCGCGCCGGATTCGGACCGGCATTTTGAGGCGCCGGCGGCAATGCTTCCAGGACCCGGTCGTGGTCGAACAGAGCCTTCAAACCGCTTGCGGTTCGTCTGGCCACCTGATCGGGTGTCACGATTTCCACGTCGATGCGCAGCCAATCCGCCGTGATCGCGTTGATCAGCATCGGCTTGGCCTGCCGGTCCCACCAGAGAACGATTTCGCCTACCCCGCCGACGGCTTCGCGCCAGAGGGCGGCGAACTCATCCGTCGGGCCGTCCCGGGAAACCGCTAGGAAATCGATATCGCTGTAGGAATCCTCTATTCCCGCGCCGTAACTGCCGCTGAGAAACAGCGCCCTGACCGTCGGTTCGTTCCGAAGAGCGGCTGAAATGTCCTGGATGACTTTCGTCTTGTTCATTCAACCGCCCCTGCCCGCAGCCGGCGCCCGGAACCATCTCGGCCGTCACTGCCCCGAAAGCTTCGCCTCCAGCGCTTCGATGCGCGCCTTGAGGGCTTCGTTCTCGTCGCGGGCGCGGGCGGCCATCTCGCGCACGGCCTCGAATTCCTCGCGCTTGACCACATCCATGCTGTTCAGGAACCGCTCGGCCTGAGCATGGAATGCGGTCTCCACCTCCTTGCGCACGCCCTGGGCGGCGCCGGCGGCATCGGTCATCAGCCGTGCGAAATCGTCGAGAATGCGGTTCGTCCCGGTTGCCATGGTCCAACTCCTAAAAATGTCTGGCCGCCCAAACGTCCATGAAGGCGCGGCCGCTAAATCTCCATGAAGGTGAAGTAGGGCCTGCCGTGGCTGCTTGCAAGCATCATCCACTGTCGGCGCGACCCTGCAAAGAGATTCGCCTTGACCGGGGATGGCTGCAACGCCATGTTCCGCGACGATTAGCTAGGTCGAGAACCTGTAACTTGTACGAAGCGCTTCACCTTTTCGCTCTGATCCCCTTTCCGGACATCGATCCGGTGGCCTTTTCCATAGGCCCGCTTGCCGTCCATTGGTACGGCCTGGCCTATGTCGCGGGCATCCTGCTCGGCTGGCTCTATGCGCGCCGGCTGGCGGCGAACGGCTCGCTCTGGAAAGGCGGGCAATCGCCGATCACCGCCGCCCATCTGGACGACTTCCTCGTCTGGGTCGCGGCCGGCATCGTTCTCGGGGGGCGCATCGGCTACATATTCTTCTACGATCTGGCCGCCGTCGCCGAAAACCCCATCCGGGCGATCGAGATCTGGAACGGCGGCATGTCCTTCCACGGCGGCTTCCTCGGCGCGACGATCGCGATGGTTATCTTCGCCCGGCGCAACGGCATTCCGGTCTGGAGCATGTTCGACACGGTCGCAGCCGTCGTGCCCTTCGGGCTGTTCTTCGGCCGCATTGCCAATTTCATCAACGGCGAGCTCTGGGGCCGTCTGAGCTCGATGCCTTGGTCCGTCGTCTTCCCGACCGGCGGACCGTTCGCCCGTCATCCGAGCCAGCTTTACGAAGCGGGGCTCGAAGGCATCGTGCTGGTTCTGGTGCTCGCTCTGATGATCTTCCGCTTCAAGGCGCTGAAGGTTCCGGGCACCGTCTCCGGCACTTTCGTCTGCGGTTACGCGCTGGCCCGCATCTTCGTGGAATTCTTCCGCGAACCGGATGCGCAGCTCGGCTATCTGCTCGGCACCAATTGGCTTACCATGGGCATGGTGCTTTCGCTGCCGATGATCGCCGTCGGGCTCTGGGCCATTTTCCGCGCCCGTGCTGCGGCGTCAGCCGCCTCAGCGAAGGCGTAAGCGGAGAGCAGCCCGTGAGCACGCCCCTCGCCGACAAGATCAAGACCCTGATCCGGGCGAATGGCCCGATCAGCGTCACGGATTATTTCGCGCTCTGCCTCGCCGATCCGGAACACGGCTATTACCGCACCCGCGAGCCCTTCGGCCGGCATGGGGATTTCATCACCGCGCCGGAGATCAGCCAGCTCTTCGGCGAGATGGTCGGCGTCTTTATGGTGCATGCCTGGCAGCGCCACGGCACGCCTTCCGCCGTCCGGCTGGTGGAGATCGGTCCCGGCCGCGGCACGATGATGGCCGACATGCTGCGCGTGATCAAACGGATCGCCCTGCCGCTCTTCGAAGGACTGAACGTCCATCTGGTCGAGACCAGCGAGCGGCTGCGCGGCGTGCAGCGCGTGACGCTCGAGGCATTCTCCACCAAGATCGCCTGGCACGACAGTTTCGAGGACGTGCCGGAAGGGTTCACGCTGATCGCCGCCAACGAGCTTTTCGACGCGATCCCGATCCGTCAGTTCGTCAAGACAGCGACCGGATTCCGCGAGCGCCTCGTCGGCCTCGACGCGGCCGGCGAACTGACCTTCGCCGCCGGTGTCGCGACGCTCGATCCCGCCCTCCTGCCCTCGCCCGCGGCGTCGATCCCCGACGGCACGATCTTCGAGACGGCGCCCGCCCGCCAGGCGGTCATGCAGACCCTCTGCGACCGGCTGAAGGCCTCCGGCGGCACGGCTGTCATCATCGACTACGGCCATATGGTCACCGGCTTCGGCGACACGCTGCAGGCGGTGCGCAACCATGATTTCGATACCCCGCTTGCCCATCCGGGCGAGGCGGACCTGACGAGCCATGTGGATTTCGAGGACCTCGCCAAGGTGGCGCTTTCCGCGGGCGTGCATCTGAACGGCGGCCTGCGCCAGGGCGAATTCCTCTACGGCCTCGGCCTCGCCGAACGCGCCGCGGCCCTTTCGAAGGACAAGGAGCCCGCCGAACAGCGGCTCATCGCCGCCGCCGTCGATCGCCTGGCCGGCGAAGGTGCCGGCAAGATGGGCGAACTCTTCAAGGTCATCGCGGTTTCGAGCCCGGCGCTGAATTTGATGCCGTTTCGGGCGTTGGATTGACAACGCGCAGCAAATTACCCCCTCTGGCCTGCAGGCCATCTCCCCCACAAGGGGGGAGATCGGTAAGAGGCATGCTCTTCCCGCCCAACCACCGCTTGTCGGGCGTCCGGGTTCGCTGGTTGCTTGGGGAAACCAATGCGCCCAGCCGATCTCCCCACCTGTGGGGGAGATGGCCGGCAGGCCAGAGGGGGGCATGCGAATGACGACATCAAATCATACACCGATTGACATCCGCCCTTCCCTTGCGCCACTCTCCCGCTGGACCGAAGCAGCCGGCAGTTTTCCAGCGCTTGCATAAAACCTCTCGAAATCAATAGGATAGATAACGCCGATGCAGGAAATTCCCTTGCCGACGCCGATCGAGAGCCCCCTGCTGAACGAGAGGGCCGGCAGCCGCATCCGGCACGGCTTCTTCACCCGGAAGGGCGGTGTTTCGGAAGGCCTTTATGCCGGCCTCAATGTCGGCGTCGGCTCGGGCGACGACCGTGAAAGGGTGATGGAAAACCGCACCCGCGTCGCCGCCTGGTTTGACCTGCCGCTCGAAAAGCTCGCGACCGTCCACCAGGTCCATTCTCCTGATGTCCTGGTGGTCGACGAGACCTATGCCGGCGAGCGGCCCCAAGAGCGACCGAAGGTCGACGCCATGGTGACGAAGGCTCCCGGCGTGGCGCTCGGCGTCCTCTCCGCCGATTGCGGCCCCATCCTGTTTGCCGATGGCGAGAACGGCGTGATCGGCGCCGCCCATGCCGGCTGGAAGGGCGCGCTCACAGGCGTGCTCGAAAACACCGTCGAGGCGATGATCTCGCTCGGCGCCGTCCGCCAAAAGATCACCGCCGTCCTCGGCCCCTCGATCGGTCCCGACAGCTACGAGGTAGGCCCGGAATTCGTGGAGCGCTTCCTCGGCCACGATCCCTCCTACGAGGCCTTCTTCACGCCGTCTCCCAAACCGGGGCATGCCATGTTCGATCTGCCGTCTCTGACGATAAGCCGGCTGACGGCGGCGGGCGTGCGGGCCGAGAACCTCGGCCTCGACACCTATCCGGACGCCGAACGGTTTTTCTCCTACCGCCGCACCACCCATGCCCGGGAGCCGGATTACGGCCGCCAGATTTCAGCGATTTCGATGAGGGAGGAATAACATGGCCCTGCATTTCGAGAGGAGCGAATATGCCGACCGCCTCGCGCGGCTGACGGAGAGGATGCGCGCCGAAAAGCTCGATGCGCTCCTGCTCTTCGCCCAGGAAAGCATGTACTGGCTGACGGGCTACGACACCTTCGGCTACTGCTTCTTTCAGACCCTGGTGGTCAAGGCCGACGGGACGATGACATTGCTCACCCGCTCCGCCGACCTGCGCCAGGCCCGCCACACCTCGATCGTCGAGAACATCGTGGTGTGGGTCGACCGCGTCAATGCCGATCCGACGCTCGACCTCAAGAACCTCCTGAGCGACATGGACCTGCTCGGCGCAAAAATCGGCGTCGAATACGACACGCACGGCATGACGGGCCGCGTCGCCCGCCTCATCGACAACCAGCTCGCCACCTTCGGCCAGATCAGCGACGCCTCCTATCTCGTCAGTATGCTGCGCCTCGTCAAAAGCCCCGCCGAGATCGCCTATGCGAAACGCGCCGCCGAGCTTGCGGACGACGCGCTCGATGCGGCACTTCCCCTCATCAGGGCCGGCGGCGACGAGGCGGAGATCCTCGCCGCTATGCAGGGCGCGGTCTTTCTGGGCGGCGGCGACTATCCCGCCAACGAGTTCATCATCGGCTCGGGCGCCGATGCCCTGCTCTGCCGCTACAAGGCGGGCCGCCGCAAGCTCGACGCGACCGACCAGCTGACCCTGGAATGGGCCGGCGCCGCCGCACATTATCATGCGGCGATGATGCGAACCGTCGTCATCGGCGAACCGTCGCTTCGCCATCGCGAACTCTACAAGGCCTGCCGCGAAACCATCCAGGCGATCGAAGAGGTGCTGCGTCCCGGCCATACCTTCGGCGACGTCTTCGACACCCATGCCCGCATCCTCGACGAGCGGGGCCTGTCGCGCCATCGCCTCAACGCCTGCGGTTATTCGCTGGGCGCCCGCTTCTCGCCTTCCTGGATGGAGCACCAGATGTTCCATTTCGGCAATCCGCAGGAAATCTTGAGCGACATGACGCTCTTCGTGCACATGATCATCATGGATTCCGACAGCGGCGCGGCCATGACCCTCGGCCATACCTATCTAACGACCGACGGCGACCCGCAACCGCTTTCCCGCCACAGCCTGGACCTCATTCAGCGCTGAGCACGCGTCAAAACCGCAATTGACAGCGTCCGAAAGCCAATTCTAAGTTCCCGCATCTGGGAATCTACGGAAGGAGGCAGGCATGCGGCTTTTCGGAAGGTTGTTTTCCGTTGCCCTGCTCGCGGCCGCTCTTTCCGCCTGCAATACGACGGAGGCGCTGACGCCGCAGGCGGAGGTCGGGAGCGGCTCGAGATCTTCGACGCCCGTCACCCAGGCCGATACCGACCGCATGGCACGTTCGCAGCAGCCGGAGACCTATGGCAACAGCGGCGCTGCACAGCAGGGCGGCTACCGGCTTGGGCCGCAGAACACGCTGGAAGCCCAGGCCCGTGCGCTGGAATCCGGCAGCGCCGTATCGCCCTCCTCTTCCGGCCCGCCGCCGCAATGGAATGGTCAGGAGCAGCAGCCTGCGGCAGGCGCCGCCTCTTCCCAGCAGCCGGGCCAGCAACCGGGCCAACAGCCGGGCCAGCAGGCGGCCCAACAAGCGGCCCAACAGGCGGCATTGCCGCCATCCGGCTCCGGCACGATCCGTTTCCTGCCTATCATCGGCGCGCCCGTTCAGGCGGTGACGCCCCTGTCGCGTGAACTCGGCGCTGAAGCGCGCGCCAACGGGCTCGTCATCCGGCCGTCGGGCGATGCCAGCACGCAGCATATCCTGAAGGGATATTTCTCCGCTTTCGCCGACAGCGGCAAGGTCACCATCGTCTATGTCTGGGATATTCTCGACGGCTCCGGCTCCCGCCTTCATCGCATGCAGGGACAGGAAAGCGTGCCGGCAAACGGCGAGGATCCGTGGGCGGCCGTGCCCGCCTCGACCATGGAGACGATCGCCGAGAAGACGATCCAGGACTATCTGAGCTGGCAAAGGACCCGGCCGGGATAGGATTGCGCGCGGACGCTGCCGGTCACAGTTTCTTCATAAAAAACCGTGGTGAGGCGCAAAACGCTATTGCATTCGAAGGCGGCGGCGGTAAAAGGCGCCCATCCAGCTTCAAAACAGGCGGACCGCAATGAAGGTTTTCGCAGGCAATTCGAACAGGCACCTTGCCGACGCGATCTGCAGCTATCTCAATGTTCCAGTCGGAAAAGCCAGCGTCAGGCGGTTTGCAGATCAGGAAATCTTCGTTGAAATTCAGGAAAATGTGCGCGGCGAGGATGTCTTCATCATCCAGTCCACGTCGTTCCCGACCAACGATCACCTGATGGAACTGCTGATCATGATCGACGCGTTTCGCCGATCCTCGGCCAAGCGCATCACGGCCGTGCTCCCCTATTTCGGCTATGCCCGACAGGACCGCAAGGCGGGTCCCCGCACGCCGATCTCGGCAAAGCTCGTCGCCAACCTGATCACCGAGGCCGGCGCCGACCGCGTGCTGACCCTCGACCTGCATGCCGGCCAGATCCAGGGCTTCTTCGACATCCCGACCGACAATCTTTTCGCGGTGCCGATCCTCGCCCGTGACGTCAAGGAACACTACGACCTCAACAACGTCATGGTGGTCTCGCCGGACGTGGGCGGCGTGGTCCGTGCCCGCGCGCTGGCCAAGCGCATCGACTGTCAGCTCGCCATCGTCGACAAGCGCCGCGAACGCGCCGGCGAATCCGAGGTGATGAACGTCATCGGCGAAGTGGAAGGCAAGGATTGCCTGCTGATCGACGACATCGTCGATTCCGGCGGCACGCTCTGCAACGCCGCCGAGGCGCTGCTCAAGAACGGCGCCACCAGCGTCACCGCCTACATCACCCACGGCGTTCTTTCCGGCGGCGCCGTCACCCGCATCGCCGCCTCGAAGCTGCGCGAGCTGGTGATCACCGATTCCATCCAGCCGACGACCGCGGTGCAGTCCGCGCACAACATCCGCGTCATCACCACCGCCAACCTGCTCGGCGAGGCGATCAACCGCACGGCAATGGAATCCTCCGTCTCCAGTTTGTTCGACTGAGCTTTTTCACCAGCACGTCTTGCGATAAGCTCCCCCTCAGCGCAACGAGGAGTGAGTCGCTCATGGTTTCTTCCTTCGGCCCGAAAAGATTGGCCTTCTTCCTTCTTATCCCGCTGCTTTCAGGCTGCGTCGAGGGCGGGCCGGGACCAGGACCGGGATTTGGTGGCGGTGGCGGCTATTATCCGCCGCCACGACCGCCCCGCCCCGAGCCGCAGATGTGCACGATGGAATACCGGCCGGTCTGCGGTGAGCGCGGCGGCCGCAGGGAAACGTTCGGCAATGCCTGCCAGGCCCGCGAGCGCGGCTTCCGCATCATCAGCACGGGCGAATGCGGCCGCGGCCCTGGACCGTTCCCGCCCCCGGGTCGGCCCGATCGCCCGGACAGGCCCGATTGGGGAGGCCCCGGCCGTCCTGATCGTCCCGGCCGGCCGGATCGTCCTGGAAGACCCGAACAATCCGGCGCCTGCACGCGCGAATACCGTCCCGTCTGCGGCCAGCGCGGACCGCAGACGCAGACTTTCCCGAACGCCTGCGAAGCGGCAAACAGCGGCTTCAGGGTCGTTTCCCCCGGCGAGTGCCGCCGCTGACGGCATTCGCAAGGCCGCGATAAATCATCGATGCGAAACGCCGGGATTCCGTTCCCGGCGTTTTGCTTTGCGGCGAAGCTTCGGTTAGTTAGAGCGCCCGTCCAAGGAGTCCCGCATGGCCGCACGCGACCGCTATTCCCGAAAACTCGAATGTTCCCAATGCGGCAATACCGGATTTGCCGAGGTTTCCGAGTCGGACGACAAGCGGCAGAGAAGCCGCGATTTCCGGATCGACGAATTGCCGCACGGCTTCTTCACGGAATTCGCCTCCACCGATCCGCGCAAATACATGCTGCGCTGCGGCCAATGCGGCCACAAATTCCGCTTCGAGCAGAAGAGCGTCTATGCGCCGGGCGGCGAACCCCGGCGCTGATCAGGCGACCTTGGCGACCTCCGGGCCGATCTTGCCGTTGACGATGTGCTCGATGTTCTCGCGCGGGCCGGGCCTGCCGAAGAGATAGCCCTGCACCTGCATGCAGCCTTCCTTGCGCAGGAAGGCGATATGCTCGTCGGTCTCCACGCCTTCCGCAAGAACCGGAATATCGAGGCTGGACGCCAGGATGAGGGTCGAGCGGACGATCGCGGCCGACTGGGCGTTGATGGCAAGCCCGTCGATGAAAGTGCGGTCGATCTTGATCTTGTCGAAGGGAAAGGACATCAGCGTCGAGAGCGACGAATAGCCGGTGCCGTAGTCGTCCATGGCGATCTTCACGCCGAGGTTCTTCAGGTGCCGGATGGTCTGCAACGCGCGCTGGTGATCGGCGATGATGCCGGATTCGGTGATCTCCAGTTCCAGCCGGTCCGAGCCGAGCCCCGTCTCATTCAGGATGTTGCGGACCTTCAGCGGAAATTTCGGATCGGCGAGCTGCTGGGATGCCACGTTGACGGCGATGCCGAGCGGATTTCTCCAGGTCACAGCCTCCGCGCAGGCCGTCCTGAGCACCCATTCGCCGAGTTCGTTGATGAAGCCGGTCCGTTCCGCGATCGGAATGAATTCGCCGGGAAGAATGAGCCCGCGCGTGGGGTGGTTCCAGCGCAGCAGCACCTCGAAGCCGACGACCTGACCGGTGAACGTATCGTTCTGGTGCTGGTAGTAGAGCTCGAACTGGCCTGCCGCGAGCCCGGAGCGCATGTCCATCGTCAGGGCGTTGCGCTCACGCGCGGCCTGATCCATCGAGGAATCGTAGATGCAGATCGCATTGTCGCCGGATTGCTTGGCGCGGTACATCGCTACATCCGCCTGCGCCACCAGATCGTCCGCCGTCTTCGCTTCGCCGGGATAGAACGCGATCCCGACGCTCGACCCGACGGAAAGAGTGTTGCCGTTCCACTCGACCGGCTTGCAGATCTCGGCGAGCATCCGGTTGGCGAGCGAAAGCGCATCGGAACGCTTGAAGTGCATCTGCTTTACGGCCACGAATTCGTCGCCTCCGACACGGGCTATGAATTCGCCCTCTCCCGCCACCTGCGCGAG
This sequence comes from Xaviernesmea oryzae, assembly GCF_900177415.1. Lineage (GTDB taxonomy): Bacteria > Pseudomonadota > Alphaproteobacteria > Rhizobiales > Rhizobiaceae > Neorhizobium > Neorhizobium oryzae_A. Next base: position 986,333 of record NZ_FXAF01000011.1, read on the forward strand.
CCTGCCGCCGATCGTTCTCAACACCTCGTCTCCGGCGGCATGGCCATGGACGTCGTTGATTTCCTTGAAGCGGTTGAGGTCCATGGAGAGCACCGCCACGCGGGCCGACAGGTCCACGGGGCGCGCGGCGAGCTCGGCAAGCTGCTCGTTGAAGGCGGCGCGGTTGGAAAGCCCCGTCAGCGGATCGTGGAGCGACAGGCGGCGGTACTGCTCGACGGCCGCCTTGGTCGTGCGCGCGTCGATCAGATAGGTTGCCGCAGTCAGCGCCAGCAGGATCAGCATCAAGGACAGAACGCCGAAACCAAGCACGATCGGCGGAACGATTTCGTCCGGCATGACGATACGGGGATCGAGAACGACGTTGACGGCGCCCATCGCCGTGAAGTGCGTCGTGACGATCGCGAGGATCATCGCCAGAATGGAGAAGTATTTGCAGAAATGCGTCGTCGGGCGCACCACGCGGTTGGTCGTGAGCGCGCCGAAAAAGGCTGCGAAAACCAGTGATGCGATCACATAGCCCCGGTCCCAGTAGATGACGCCCTGCGCCTGATAGGCCGCCATGCCGGTGTAATGCATCGCTGCGATCCCGAGGCCCACGACGGCGCCGCCGGCCTCGACGATGACCGAACGGCCGCCATAGGCGGCGATGCCGAAGCCTGCGGTCGCGGTCGCCACCGCGACGGCGAAGGACGAGAACGTCAGGGCCGGCTCATAACCCGCCTGCCCGCCGCCGAGATAGCCGAGCATGGCGAGGAAATGCGTGGTCCAGGTCGTCGCCCCGCCGATAAAGCCCGCGAGAAGGAGCCAGATGACTTTCTCCACGCCGCCGCCCCGGCGAACGCGGGAGAACAGCCGGACCGTCATGACGGCGCCTGCGACGCAGGCAAGGACGGCGCAGCCGATGTAGCGAAGGTCGTGCTCTATGAATATGCAGGAGAGAACTCGAAACATGATTTCCGTAACTTTTCAAACCTTTTGGCGGAAAAGTTTAATAGTGAAACATGTTTGAAAGGTTGGCGTGGATGGTAAACGAAAACCTGACATCAAGTCCGATTTCTGCGAAGAAAGCATGCCGGGTCCTACAGGATCAGGGCTGCCCTACCGCAATGGCTGCCGTGGGCTCTGAGGGGCTTTCCGCCCTCGGATGCAATATACCAGCGCAAACCGGCCCCTCCGCTGCGCCTTCAAGTCTGCTTTCGCGCCTTTCCGGGCTGAGATGCTTGCACTTGCGGGCTCGTTGTATTATAGCCCGCCGGTCCGCGCAGACACCCTTGGAGGCAACGCGGATGAAGCGCATCGGATGATGCCCTTCGGTTTGATGCGAGCGGTCGGCGCTTGCGGAAAACTCTCCAAACAACCTCGAAAGGATATGCCATGAGCCACGCATCTTACGAGCTCAAGGCCGAGGCGCGCGAACGGGTAGGTAAGGGGTCCTCCCGTGAACTTCGCCGCAACGGTTTGATTCCCGCTGTCATCTATGGTGACAAGCAGGCCCCCCTCGCCATCGCACTCTCGACCAACGAAGTGACGAAGCGCATCCATGCCGGTGGTTTCATGACCACCATCGCAACGATCGAAGTCGACGGCCAGAAGATCCAGGTCCTGCCGAAGGACTACCAGCTCGATCCGGTCCGCGATTTCACCATGCACGTGGATTTCCTGCGCGTTTCCGGCGACACGGACGTCACCGTCGACGTTCCGGTTCACTTCATCAACGAAGAGAAGTCCGCGATCAAGATCGGCGGCGTTCTGAACATCGTTCGCCACACGGTCGAATTCCATTGCCCGGCCAACGCCATCCCGGAATTCATCACGGTCGACCTCGCTGGCGCCAAGATCGGCGACAGCATCCACATCTCTGCCGTCACCCTGCCGAAGGGCGTCCGTCCGGTCATCACCGATCGCGACTTCACGATCGCAACGATCGTTGCCCCGGCCGCCGGCGTCGAAGAAGCCGCAGAAGAAACGCCTGCCGCTTCCGAAACCGAATAAGCATAGCAGAGCGTCCGACTTTGAGACCCGCCTTCCTGCGAAGGCGGGTTTTTTATTGTCTTGGGAAGCCGTTTGGTAACGCTACGTCCGCAATTCCTTCGAATCTTGGCATGTCCGTTTCAGTGAAGTTTAATGAATCGATGGAACGATGCGCACGGCCTCAGGGTAAGAGGATGAGCCGGTAACAACCGGAGGGTGAATGCGGGGATACGGATGACTCATTCCGTCGAGAGTCGTTTCATTGCGATTATTTCAGGCGCTCTGCTGGTCGTCGTCGCTCCGCTGTTCACGCTTTTTCTGGCGCTTTCGTCCCAGCAGGCGGCGAGAAACCTCACCGAGCACGTCAATGTCGTGCTGATCACCAATTCGCGGGCGCTCGGCAAGCCGCTGTGGGAGCTGGACCGGGACAGCATCCACCAGATCGCCTCCATGCTCGTCGCCGACTCCGCCATCAGCGGCGTGCAGATCAGCGACAATACGGGCAAGCTGAATATCTCGGAAGTCGACGTCAACCCGGCGGATTTCCGTGGCCTGGAAGCGATTTCCGAGCCGATCTTCTACAAATCTGCCGAAGGCACCCGCAATATCGGCAGCATCACCGTCTACGTGCCGAAACTCGGCTGGTTCTCGGCGCTGCACCAGATGGAAATGGCTTTCATCTCCATCTTCATCATCGCCATTCTGACCGTTTTCGGCGCGGCCATTCTCGGCAACCGCATCATGGTCATCAAGCCGTTGATGCGGCTGACCGCCGCCATCGAGGCGACGCGCAGGCTGGGCTCCCGCCACCATGTCGACTGGCGCTCCAACGACGAGATGGGACGCCTCGCCAAGAGCTTCAACGAAATGCAGACGCTGCTGGAGCGGGAGGAGCGCGAACTGAAACGGGCGCATCAGCAGACCACGGATATCTACAATCTGACGCCTGCAATGCTCTTCTCGCTGACCGCGAACGATCAGATCGCCGCAGTCAGCGATTATTGGCTGCTCGCGACCGGCTACCGCCGGGAGGACATCATCGGCCACCCCTTCTCCGAGCTCGTGGCTCCCGCCGACCGTCCTGTCTACGGAAAGCGCAAGGCTCAGGCGAAGGCGAACGGTGCGGCGATCGAAGTCACGGTGCGCTTCCTCTGTGCCGACGGCCGGATGATGGACGTGCTGATTGTCGAGACGGAGCTCGGCGCGGCGGGCGGCAGCATTCCCGGTTCGCTCAGCGTCATGACCGACGTCACCGAACTCAGGCAGTCGGAACTGCGCAACCACCAGCAGGCGATCTCCGACCATCTGACCGGGCTCTTGAACCGGCAGGGGTTCGAAGCGATGCTTGACCGGACGATCACGGAAGCGGACAAGGGCGCGACGGAAGTCGCCTGCCTTTTCGTCGATCTCGACCGCTTCAAGGCGATCAACGACAATTTCGGCCATGCGGCGGGAGACGCCGTGCTCTGCCAGTTCGTGGAGCGGACCAGGCCCCTGCTGCACGACACCGACAGCGCCTCGCGCCTCGGCGGCGACGAATTCGCGATGCTGATCGCCGGCGAAGGCGCCGAGCGCCGCGCGACCGACCTCGCCCAGAAGATCGTCGACATGTTCGAAGTGCCGTTCCGGGTCCAGGGCACGAGCGTGCGCCTGAGCGCCTCGATCGGTCTCGCCTTCTATCCGAACCATGCGGCCAGCGCCGGCGAACTCCTGCAGAAATCGGACATGGCCATGTATGCCCGAAAGCGCGACGGCAAGAACGGCGCGCAGGTCTACGATCCGGCGATCCTCGACCAGACGCGGGAAAGGGCCGAGATCGAAAGCGATATCGAGGTCGGCATTGCGGCAAGCTGGTTCGAGGCGCATTTCCAGCCGATCGTCGACATCGAGACCGGCGTTCCTTCGGGCTTCGAGGCGCTGATGCGCATGCGGCATCCCCGCAAGGGCCTGATGTCGCCGGCCGGCATCGTCATGGTCGCCGAAGAAACCGGCACCATCGGCCAGATCGGCAATCTCATTCTGGAAGACGCGATGGGCAATCTCGCCCGGGTCTCCCGCCTGCCCGGCATGGCCGAGGCCTATGTCGCGGTGAACTTCTCGCCGCTGCAGTTCGAGCCCGGCCTGCCCACGCGGCTGGCCGGACTGCTCGGCCGCTACGGCATCCAGCCGTCGCGCCTCGTCGTGGAGATCACCGAGGCCGTGCTGATGCACGACAATCCCGAAATCCGCACCATACTCAACGAGATCCAGCGCTTCGGCTGCCGGATCGCACTCGATGATTTCGGCACCGGCTATTCATCGCTGAGCTATCTGAGCCGCTTCCCGGTCGATATCGTCAAGATCGACCAGTCCTTCGTGCGTTCGCTCACCGACAAGGCGGACGATATCGGCAGCAAGAACCGGATGCTGGTCGAAGGCATCAGCGCCATCTCGCACAAGATGAACTGCAAGGTGGTCGCAGAAGGCGTCGAGACCGAAGAGCAACGCACGCTGCTCAAGCAGATGGGCATCGATTATGCTCAAGGCTATCTTTTCTCGAAGCCCCGGGAAATTTCCGATCTGCTCTCGGCCCTCTCGGCCTGGCGCATAAAGTCCATGGCGAGCTGAATATCGCCTCCATCGGCGTCGCCTTGCCGCGTCTCCGCGGCTCCGCATCGGTCCGACGCATGAAACCGGTTGACTTTGCCGGCGTTTCGCGTTGGTGAAGGCCAGCAGTCAGGAATGGATCACTCCATGCTCATCATCGCAGGTCTCGGCAATCCCGGTTCGAAATATGCGGGCAACCGCCACAATATCGGTTTCATGGCGGTGGACGCGATCCAGCGGCGGCCGGGCTTTTCGCCCTGGTCGAAGAAATTCAAGGCGGAGATTTCCGAAGGCGAGCTGGCCGGCGAGAAGGTGCTGCTGATGAAGCCGCAGACCTTCATGAACCTTTCCGGCGAAGCGGTTGGCGAGGCCATGCGCTTTTACAAGCTCGGACCGCAAAACATCATAGCCATCTACGACGAGCTCGACCTGCCCGCAGGCAAGGCGCGCATCAAGACCGGCGGCGGCCACGGGGGGCACAACGGAGTGAAGTCGCTCGACGCCCATTGCGGCAAGGAATACCGCCGGCTCCGCCTCGGCATCAGCCACCCCGGGGCGAAGGAACTGGTGCATAACCACGTGCTCGGCGATTTCGCCAAGGCGGACCAGGCCTGGCTCTCCCCTCTCCTCGATGCGCTGGCGGACAATGCCGAAATGCTGGTGAAGGCCGAGGACTCGCAGCTCATGAACAAGCTGGCGCTCGCCGTGGGCGGCAAGCCCGACGAGGAGGAGCCGAAAGCACAAAAGCCCCAATCGCCGAAGCCGGCGGGAAAATCCCACATCCATCAGGCTCGAGGCGGCGCGAAACCGAACCTTCCGACCACCGGACCGATGGCGGACATGCTGAAGAAGATGTTCGGCGGCAAGGGAGAGTGACGTGCAGCCGCGCCGGAACGACAAGCAGAACCAGAAGCACGAAATGGACAAAGCCTTGAATACGGACGATATCGCCGGCGAACTCGTCACGCTCCGCGACTACTGGCGTTACGCCATTTCCCGCTTCAACGCGGCGAACCTGAGCTACGGCCACGGGACGACGACCGCGAGCGACGATGCGGCTTTCCTGATCCTCGACACGCTCGATCTGCCGATCGACGTGCTGGACCCCTTCCTCGACGCGCGCCTTCTGCCGGCCGAACGCCGGTTGCTCGCAGAGCGGATCGAGGCGCGCGTGACGTCCCGCAAGCCGAGCTCCTACCTGACCGGCCACGCATATATTCAGGGTGTGCGTTTCCTGGTGGATGAGCGGGTCATCGTGCCGCGCTCGCATATCGGCGAGATCCTGTTTTCGGAATATCTCGGCGAGACCGGCTCATCCTACTTGCCCGACCCGTTGAGCGTCGAAAGCGCCGTCGACATCTGCACGGGTTCGGGGTGCCTTGCGGTGCTTGCCGCGAAATTCTTTCCGAATGCCGAGGTCGATGCCGTGGATCTTTCGCGCGATGCATTGGAAGTTGCCAGGCTCAATGTCGCGGAACATGACGTCGAAGATCAGGTGACCCTTCATCAAGGCGACCTCTTCGCCCCGCTCGGAAAGAAGAAATACGACCTGATCATCACCAATCCGCCCTATGTCGACCATGAGGCGATGGAGGGCTTTCCGGAGGAGTTCCAGGCGGAGCCGGCAATGGCCTTCGACGGCGGCGTGGACGGCCTCGATATCGTCCGCCGCCTGCTTGCGGAGGCGCCGAAGCACCTCAATCCCGGCGGCGGGATGATCTGCGAGATCGGCTCCGGCCGCGAAATCCTCGAAGAGGAATTCCCCGATCTCGACTTCATGTGGCTGGAAACGGCAGAATCGCAGGACGCGGTCTTCTGGATCGGCGCCGAAGCGCTGGGCGTGAGCGACCAGAAGAGGAGATGAGCCGTCTTCCTCCGGCTCGCCCTACTCTTCCGGCTCTGTGGTGAACATCAGCGGAAAACCGGCCTCCTTGGCGAGGTCGATCGCTTCCTTGGCCTTGGTCTCGGCAATATCCTTGGCGCACACGACGACCACCGACGTGCCCATGCGGTGGGCGGTCATCATCACGCGGTAGCCGGTCTCCTCGCTCATGCGGAACACGGCCTTCAGCACCATGATGACGAATTCGCGCGGCGTATAGTCGTCGTTCACCAGGATGACCTTGTAGAGCTTCGGCCGCTCCAGCTTGGGCTTGGTGATCGTCTTCGGTTTTAGGGTGGTGTCTTCGCTCATGGCGTTTCGCCTCCTGATGACGGCGTCCGACATTGGGCTTTCCGGTTATATCGCACTGCAACCGGAACATTTCAAGCGACTGCGCGATATGAACGCCGGACCAATCGGCCGACAGGAGGACGCATTCACGGCCCTTTGCGCGGATGATCGAAGCTGCCTGCTTATCGAAGGTGGCAAAGGTGTCACCACCGAGCTTGCGGCCTTCGAACTCGATCACGCCATCCGCGAAATCGCCGCCAGCTTCCAGGAACGCGAGACCGGCTTCGATGGCTTCACGATTGCAAGAGACCCTACCATCATTGACGAGGCTGCGGAGGGAAGAGGCAATATCTGCCGCGTCCAGTCTGTAGCTTCGTGACAGAACCCAAACAAATTCACAAATCGCTTGAAGCGGCAAGGCAATGCTGTCGATCTGAGCGAGATAGCGCCGTGCCAGATAGGACTGCTTGACATCATCATCGAGCACAGCGCGCAACAAAAGGTTGGTATCGGCGACGATCACCTCTCGCCTGCCCAGGCTTTTTTGATCTCTTCGTTGATCTCATCAATGGTCAAGTGGATATTATGCTTGTTTTTCAAGCTGCCAAAAAACTTTTCCAATCCGCCGGGCTGCTGGCCCTTAACCGGGGCTGACTCCCGGCTTTTCACGGCTGACAGCTCCAGCTTTCCGTCAGGGCGCTCGACGACGTCGATCTGATCGCCCGGATGGATATCGAGATGCTTCAGCACATCCTTCGTGAGCGTTATATCGCCCTTGGGCGTCACCGTAAAAACCGTCATAGTCAGCTCCTTGCCCAATAAAATAAGTCCAAACAGCCTTGTCAGCAAGGCGGTGACTTCCCAAGCCTTGCGTTCGCATAAACCGCGCCAAGCCTTGACCGCCCCGGCACTTTCCCCCATAGCCACAGCAACGAAAATTCAAAGATACAGGGTCCGGACCCATGGGTTTCAAATGCGGTATCGTGGGCCTGCCGAATGTCGGCAAGTCCACGCTCTTCAATGCGCTCACCAAGACGGCTGCGGCGCAGGCAGCCAACTATCCCTTCTGCACGATCGAGCCGAATACCGGCGAGGTGGCGGTGCCCGATCCGCGCATGAAGAAGCTTGCCGATATCGCCAAATCGAAGGAGATCATCCCCACCCGCATCTCCTTCGTGGACATTGCCGGCCTGGTGCGCGGTGCCTCGAAGGGTGAAGGCCTCGGCAACCAGTTCCTCGCCAATATCCGCGAGGTGGACGCCATCGTCCACGTGCTGCGCTGCTTCGAGGACGACGACATCACCCATGTGGAAGGCAAGATCGATCCGGTCGCCGACGCCGAGACGATCGAGACCGAGCTGATGCTGGCCGACCTCGAAAGCCTGGAACGCCGCACCGAACAGACGCGCAAGCGCGCCACCGGCAAGGACAAGGATTCGATGGCGGCGCTGCCGATCATGGAGGCCTCGCTGAAGCTCCTGCAGGAGGGCAAGCCGGTCCGCACGCTCCTGCCGAAACTGGACGCCGAGGAGACCCGCATCCTGCAGGGCCTGAACCTGCTGACGGCCCATCCGGTGCTTTACGTCTGCAACGTCGCGGAAGCCGATGCTTCGACCGGCAACCAATATACCGAAGCGGTCGCCAGGATGGCGAAGGAGCAGAACGCCGAAACGGTCATCATCTCGGCCGCGATAGAATCCGAAGTCGCCCAGCTCCCCGACGAGGAGGCCAAGGAATTCCTCTCCGCGCTCGGATTGGAAGAAGCCGGCCTCGACCGCCTGATCCGCGCCGGCTACAAGCTGCTCGACCTCATCACCTATTTCACGGTCGGCCCGAAGGAAACGCGCGCCTGGACGATCGAGCGCGGCACCAAGGCGCCGCAGGCGGCCGGCGTCATCCATTCGGATTTCGAACGCGGCTTCATCCGCGCCAACACGATCGCCTATGACGATTTCATCGCCTACAACGGCGAGACGGGGGCGAAGGAAGCAGGCAAGGCACGTGACGAAGGCAAGGAATATGTCGTCAACGACGGCGACGTCATCCACTTCCGCTTCAACACCTGAACCACGCATGTCGCGCAAGAGTGTGCAGCGGTTTTGCGATGACGACATGCGCAAACAAGAACCTGAAGCGTGGCGCATCGCGCCACGCTCTGGCGGGAGGCCACATGACGGAAAATGGCTATTGCTTCGAGGATTTCGCGCCGGGCCGGGTTTTCCCGCTCGCATCGAAACGCGTCACGGCTGAGGAAATCGTCGAATTCGCCGCCGAGTTCGATCCGCAGCCCATGCATCTCGACGAGGCGGCCGGCAAGGCAAGCATCCTCGGCGGACTGTCTGCCTCCGGGTGGCATACGGCGAGCATGTTCATGCGCATGATGTTCGACGGCTGGCTGTCGCGCTCGTCGTCCGAAGGTTCGCCCGGCATCGAGTTCATGGAATGGAAGAAGCCGGTGCTGGCCGGCGACACGCTGTCCGGCCGCTCGACCGTGCTGGAAGCCCGCCCGCTGCGCTCCCGCCCCGGCATCGGCCTGGTGAAATTCCTGCATGAGGTCGAGAACCAGCGCGGCGAAGTGGTGATGCGCGGCGAAAACCCGATCATGATGCGCCTGCGCGAAGCCCGCGAGAATGCCGCATGAGACTGATCGAACTCTCTCCGCCCGGCAGGAAGATCACCACCGGTACCCTGCTCTTCACCGCCGAGGATATCGTCCGCTTCGCCAGGAAATTCGACCCTCAGCCCTTCCATGTGGATGCGGAAGCGGCGAAGAACTACGTCTTCGGCGGGCTCTGCGCGTCGGGCTGGCACACCTGCGCCGGCTGGATGAAGACTTACATCGCCTATTGGCGGCAGGAAGTGGCGCGGCTCGAAAGCGAGGGCATTGCGGCACCGAAGCTCGGGCCTTCAGCCGGCTTCAAGAAGCTGCAATGGCTGAAACCCGTCTATGCCGGCGACAGCATCACCTATTCCGTCACCCTGACCGAAAGCCGGCCCCTCGCCTCCCGCCCCGGCACCTGGATCAACATGACCGTCTGCGACGGCGTGAACCAGCATGGCGACATGGTGATGCGTTACGAGGGTACGGTGCTCGAATTCGAGTGAGGCAGGCGCTCTCCCTGCTCTCAGGCTGAAAGTCTCGAAAACTCCGATCGTCATGCTCGGGCCTGTCCAAGCATCTGCAAACCTTTGACGTTTATAGATCCTCGGCACAAGGCCGAGGATGACGCCGAGTAAAAAGCGAGGCTCTCACAAGCGAAGGCAGACATGCCCTGCCCCGCCCTCAGTGACCGGCAAACTCCATCAGCGTCCGCACCTCGACGCCGAGCGCCTCCAGTTTCCTGCGCCCACCGAGGTCCGGCAGGTCGATGACGAAGCAGGCCGAGACGATCTCGGCGCCGAGCTGCCTCAGCAGCTTCACCGCCCCCTCCGCCGTACCGCCGGTGGCGATGAGATCATCCGTCAGGATCACCTTCTCGCCGGGCTTCACGGCATCGACATGCATCTCCATTTCGTCGACGCCGTATTCCAGGCTGTAGGCGATGCGCACCGTGTCGTGCGGCAGCTTGCCCTTCTTGCGGATCGGCACGAAGCCGGCCGAGAGCTGATGGGCGAGCGCCCCGCCCAGGATGAAGCCGCGCGCCTCGATACCGGCGATCTTGTCGACCCCCAGGCCCGCATAGGGCTTCACCAGTTCGTCAACGGCCTGCCGGAAGGCCGCGGCATCCCCAAGCAGCGTGGTGATGTCGCGAAAGATGATGCCCGGCTTCGGATAGTCCGGGATGGAGCGGACGGAGGCGGCGAGATCGGTTCTGACAGACATGGGGCCCCGACGAAAGTGGCGAACATGGAGAGAGGGAGCCTATCAAGTCAGGCCCGTTCTCCCAACAAAAAAGGCGGCACCCGGGCCGCCTTTTTATCTCTTGAGGCGAAGCCTCAGTGTTCCTTGCTGGCGTAGACCGACTTCTTCGTCAGGTAGATCAGGCCGGTGAAGATCACCAGGAAGACCATGACCATGAAACCGGTCCGCTTGCGCTCCTCCAGATGCGGCTCGGCGGCCCACATCAGGAAAGCAGCGACGTCCTTGGCATACTGGTCGACCGTCTGCGGACTGCCGTCGTCATAGGTCACCTGATCGTTGCTGATCGGCGGCGCCATGGCGAGTGCCGCCGCATTGGCAAAATAAGGATTGTAATGCGTACCCTCGGCAATCTCGACGCCCGCCGGAGGCTCGTGATAGCCGGTCAGCAGCGAATAGATATAGTCCGGGCCGCCTTCCTGATACTGCGTGAAGATGTCGAAGACGAACTGCGGGAAACCGCGGGTAATGCCGCGCGCCTTGGCGAGCAGCGACATGTCCGGCGGAGCCGCCCCGTTGTTCGACGCGGCAGCGGCCTGCTCGTTCGGATAGGGCGACGGGAAGTGGTCGGAAGGCACCGCGGTGCGCTCGAACATTTCGCCGTCGTCGTTCGGGCCGTCCTGGACCTGGTAGTTGGCGGCGAAGGCCTTCACCTGCGCTTCCGAATAGCCGAGCCCTTCCAGGGTGCGGAAGGAGACGAGCGACATCGAGTGGCAGGCGGAACAGACTTCCGTATAGACCTTCAGGCCGCGCTGAAGCTGGCCCTTGTCGTAATGGCCGAACGGACCCGCAAAGCTCCAGTCGACATGTTTCGGATGCTGGATCGGATAGTGCGGCGTGCCGCCTTCCGCATGTTCTTCACCGGCGGGTGCAGCACCTTGATTTTCCTGCGCCATCGCCGAAGCGGCGCCGAGGCCTGCCACCAGGGCCAGCGACACGAGGCTTGCAACAAGCTTATTCATTTTTCTAATCCCTCTCGGTCGGCAGGCATCAGGCGCTGGCATGGCCAGGCTTGAGTTTTTCCATGTCGGACTTGTTCTTCTTTTCGAGAACCGCTTCCGTGATCGAGTTCGGAATGCGCCGCGGCGTCTCGAACAGGCCGAGCAGCGGCATGATCACCAGGAAGAAGCCGAAATAGTAGAGCGTACCGAGCTGCGACAGGATCACGTAGATGCCTTCCGCCGGCTGAGCGCCGAGCCAGCCGAGCATGATCGCGTTGGCGACGAACAGCCAGAAGAACAGCTTGTACCACGGACGGTAGACGGCAGAGCGGACCTTCGAGGTATCGAGCCAGGGCAGGAAGAACAGGATGATGATCGAACCGAACATCACCAGCACGCCGCCGAGCTTGGAATCGATCGGACCGACGTTGAACGTGATGGCGCGCAGCATCGCGTAGAACGGCAGGTAATACCATTCCGGAACGATATGGGCCGGCGTCTTCAGCGGATTGGCCGGAATGTAGTTGTCCGGATGGCCGAGATAGTTCGGCATGTAGAAGATGAACCACGCATAGACGATCAGGAAGACCGAAACGCCGAGCGCGTCCTTCAGCGTCGCATAGGGCGTGAAGGCGACGGTATCCGTCTTGGTCTTCACTTCGACGCCGGTCGGGTTCGTCTGGCCGGTGACGTGCAGCGCCCAGATGTGCAGGACGACAACGCCGGCGATCATGAAGGGCAGCAGGTAATGGAGCGAGAAGAAGCGGTTGAGCGTCGGCTGATCGACGGCGAAGCCGCCGAGCAGGAACTGCTGGATCCACTCGCCCACCAGCGGGAAGGCGGAGAAGAAGCCGGTGATGACGGTCGCGCCCCAGAAGGACATCTGGCCCCAGGGCAGGACGTAGCCCATGAAGCCGGTCGCCATCATCAGCAGGTAGATCACGACGCCGAGGATCCAGAGGATCTCGCGGGGCGCCTTGTAGGAGCCGTAATAGAGGCCGCGGGCGATGTGCAGGTAGACCGCGATGAAGAAGAACGAAGCGCCGTTGGCATGCATGTAGCGCAGCAGCCAGCCATGGTTCACGTCGCGCATGATCTTCTCGACGGAATTGAAGGCGACGCCCGTCGAAGCGGCGTAGTGCATCGCCAGCACCACGCCGGTAAGGATCTGCACCACCAGCATGACCGACAGCATGGCGCCGAAGGTGTAGGCGTAGTTCAGGTTGCGGGGAACGGGGTAGGAAACGAAACTGTCATGGATCATGCGCGGCAGCGGAAGCCGCGAATCGATCCACTTCTCGATGCCGGTCGATGGCTGGTATGTGGAATGACCGCTCATTGATATCTATCCCCTCACCCGATCGTGATCACTGTGTCGGACGTAAACGTGAAAGTCGGAATGGCGAGGTTCTGCGGCGCCGGCCCCTTACGGATACGGCCGGCCGTATCGTAATGCGAGCCATGGCAGGGACAGAACCATCCGCCGAAATCGCCGGACTGGCCGAGCGGAACGCAGCCCAGATGCGTGCAGGAGCCGATCATGACGATCCAGTTTTCCTTGCCCTCGCCCGCCGAACGGTCGATGTCGGTCGCCTCGGCATCCGCCGGAAGGTTGGCGTTGCGGGCGACGGGGTCCTTGAGATCGGCCAGAGCGACCGCGTTCGCCTCTTCCACTTCCTGCTGCGTACGGTTGCGGATGAAGACCGGCTTGCCGCGCCACTTGACGGTCAGCGACATGCCCGGCTGGACTGCGGCAACATTCACTTCGATCGAGGCAAGCGCCAGCGTCGAGGCGTCCGGCCGCATTTGATCGATGAACGGCCAGGCGACCGATACCGCGCCGACAGCGCCGGCCATGCCGGTGGTCAGGTAAAGGAAATCACGGCGAGTAGGCTCGCCCAGTGTTTCGCTATGTGTCTCGTGCTCGCTCACGGTTCAACTTTCCTCTCACGCATTCGCGAAAACCGCATAACCCCCGTTCCGGACGAATCTCATCTGAACACAATTAGAACACAGATTCCCCGGCAATCCGGCGCGTTCTATGCTTGATCGCAAAATATGTCCAGCCTTGGCAAGTGCCGGAAGCGAGTTTGTCGCGGGAAAACGCGAAGCGTTCCGGTGCTTCGGGAAAGACGCTGCGCAGAGCGTCGTGAAAGCGCTGCAGACCTCGTGTTTATCGCTGCAAAACCCGGGCCTTAGCGCGCAAATGCGGGGTTTGCGCCCTGCGCGTTAACCGCGCTGCCGCATGCCGCATTGCAACAAGCGGGGTCGCATGGTAGGCGAAACAAAGGACAGAAGGCGACCGATCCGGACAGGCCCGAATGAGACAGACATTATCGGTTGCCATCTGCGTCATCGTGTCGCTCGTCCTTTTGGCAATCGGCACGCGCTACATCCACCCTCACTGGATTCTGGCAACGCTTTACAGCCTGCAGCTGCATGCGGCCGCTGCCTGCGTCGTTGCCATGATCGTGGCCCTCGTCGTGAAGCGCCATTTCGTCACCTGGCTGCTGTTCGCCACGGCACTGCTCTTCACCTGCCACGCAGTCCTGATGAGCCGCGAATTTGCAGAACCGGCGACCGCAGGGGATGCGGGCGCGCCGACCTTCCGGCTTCTGTCCTTCAACATCCTCAACAGCAACTATGCCAATGCGGAGGATATCACCCGCACGATCCTGTCTTCCGGCGCCGACCTGGTGAACATCATGGAGGCGGCGCCGTTGCGCGTCCATATGGAAGAGCTTGCGGAGATCTACCCCTACCGGGTCGGCTGCGGCGTCGTGGTCCGGGACTGCGATCAGTTGATGCTTTCCAGGGTGCCGATCGACGCACCCACAGTCCGCACGCTCAGCGACATCTTTCCCGACCGCTTCATCCTTGCCAGGGTCGCGATCGCCGGCACGGTGATCAATTTCGCCGGCATCCACACCACGAAGCCCTATTTCGACAATTTCCATTCGCTCGAGCTGAACAGGGCCGCCCTGGCGATCACCGAAACGACGGGACCGCTGCTTCTCTCGGGGGATTTCAACGCGTCGAGCCTCGCGCCGAACATGCGCCGGTTCCTGCGCGTGACGCAGTTGAGGACGGGTTCATGGGAACCCGCCACATGGCCGATCAGGGCCGGCGCCTTCGGCGTGCCGATCGACCACGTCTATGCCCGTGCGCCGCTGAAGATAAAGTCGGTGACCCGGCTTGCCGACGCCCAGGGCTCGAACCACTACGGGCTGATCGCCGAGATCGCCATTACCGGCCCCGCGCAGTAGCGGCTATTGCGCCGCGTCCGCCGCCAGGAAACCGCCCGACTGCCGCGCCCAGAGTTCGGCATAGAGCCCGCCGCGCGCGATGAGCTCGTTGTGAGTGCCTTCCTCGATGATGCGCCCCTTGTCCATCACGACGAGCCGGTCCAGGGCAGCGATGGTCGAGAGCCTGTGGGCGATCGCCAGCACGGTCTTGCCCTGCATCAGCCGTTCCAGATTGGACTGGATCGCCGCCTCCACCTCGGAATCGAGCGCCGAGGTCGCCTCGTCCAGCACCAGGATCGGCGCATCCTTGAGCATCACACGGGCGATCGCGATGCGCTGGCGCTGTCCGCCCGACAGTTTTACGCCGCGTTCGCCCACATGCGCGTCGAACCCCTTGCGTCCGCGCTGATCCTCGAGCGCCGCGATGAACATGTCGGCCTCCGCCTTGCGCGCCGCCTCGACAAGCTGCGCCTCGGTGGCATCCGGCCGGCCGAACAGGATGTTGTCCCGAATCGAACGGTGCAGGAGCGACGTGTCCTGCGTCACCATGCCGATCTGCGCGCGCAGGGATTCCTGCGTGGCCTTCGCAATATCCTGCCCGTCGATCAGGATGCGGCCGCCTTCGAGGTCGTAGAAGCGCAAAAGCAGGTTGACGAGCGTCGACTTGCCCGCCCCGGAACGGCCGACGATGCCGATCTTCTCGCCCGGCCGGATGGTGAGCGACAGATCGTCGATCACGCCCCTCGCCCGGCCGTAGTGGAAACTGACGTTCTTGAAGCGGATTTCGGGACGCTTGACGACAAGCGCGGCCGCATTCGGCGCATCAACAAGTCCGATCGGCTGCGAGATCAGTTCGGCGGAATTCTGGATCGTGCCGATATTGCGCATGATGCTGTTGAGCTGCGTCATCAGCCGGCCGAGCAGGAAATTGAGCCTGAGCATCAGCGCCAGCGTGAAGGCGACGGCGCCGGAACTGATGAGGCCCGAAAGCCAGAGATGCACGCTCATCGCCGCCATGGTGACGATCATCGTGCCGGAGAGGAAGGCCATCGAGGCGCGCACGCTGGTCAGCAGCCGCGTGAAGGCGATGATCGTATCCTGGAAGCTCTCGAAACCGGAGCGCATGTAGCGGTCGTTCGCTTCGTCGCGGCCGAAGAGCCGCAGCGTCTGGATGTTGGAATAGGCATCCACCATGCGGCCGCTGATCATCGAGCCCGCCTCGGCCGAGGCCTTGGAATGCTCGCGGATGCGCGGCACGTAATGTCTTGCCAGCAGGGAGAAAATCGCGAGCCAGGCAACAACGACCACCGCCAGCCGCCAGTCGAGCTGGGCCACCAGCGCGATCGTCGACACCGAGTAGATGCCGACGAACCAAATGCTTTCCATGAAGGAGGTGAGCACGTCGCCGGTCGCCTGCCCCGCCGACCAGACCTTGGTGACGATGCGGCCGGAGAAATCGTTCTGGAAAAAGGAAAGCGACTGGCGCGAGACATGGATGTAGGATTGCCAGCGCACCAGATTGTAGAAGCCGGGCGTGATGATCTGCTGGTCGACCAGCGCGGTGAAGAGCCCGATCAGGAAGCGGCCGATACCCACGACCAGCGCCATGACGATCAGTTCCGTCCCGTGGTCGGCAATGAGCCCCGACCAGCCGTCGGCAGGTTTGGCCGTGTCGAGGATATCGACCAGCCGGCCGACATACCAGAACATCGCCGCCTCGACGCCGGCCGCGAGACCGCCGAGCACCAGCATGGCGAGGAAGGGAAGCTTGGCCTGGCGCACATAGAACCAGATGAAGCCGATCAGCCCGGCAGGCGGCCTCAGGTCGTCCCGCCTGTCGAATGGCTTGATCCAGTTCTCGAAGGTGCGGAAGACCGAGCTCAGCATCAGCCGGATATAGGCGGATTCCCTCTTCCGGCAAAGCAAAAGCCGCCGGCAAGCGGCTTACATTTTCTTAGAGCGGTTTCCTTTCAGTCTGGGTCATAGCCGGAGGAGGCGAAGTAGTTGGCGCACTCCTGTGGTAGGAAGAGGTCGACCAGCTTGCCGATAAGGGACCACAGACCGGAGACGATCCGCTCGCCGGCCTTACGCAGCATGGCTTTGAGACGGGAGAAGGCTTTCTCGATTGGGTTGAAGTCGGGGCTGTAGGGCGGGAGGAACATGAGGCGGGCACCGGCGGCCTCGATCAGCGCACGGACGTCGGCACGCTTGTGGCTGGAGAGATTGTCCATGATGACAAT
Source organism: Xaviernesmea oryzae (assembly GCF_900177415.1). Classification (GTDB taxonomy): domain Bacteria; phylum Pseudomonadota; class Alphaproteobacteria; order Rhizobiales; family Rhizobiaceae; genus Neorhizobium; species Neorhizobium oryzae_A. The sequence continues at coordinate 1,003,348 of NZ_FXAF01000011.1, forward strand.
GTCGCCTCGCCTGAGGTCGGGCACGAGGACCTGACCGACATAGGCCTCGAACCAGTCGCCGTTGATCGGCCCGCCGAGCACCATCGGCGCGACCATGCCGGTCAATGCGCAGACCTGCGACCAGCGTGGTTGTCTTGCGATGGCCGTGCCGGTATCCATGCGTTCGATTACAACAGGCAGAAGGTTCGATTTCAACCTCGGCGACGTACCGAGCAGTATGCCGAGTGGCCTTCGGCTCTCAGAACATCCATCGACAATAGCGGATTGGTGGACACCCTCTTCCTCGAACCGCATCCCAGTTTAAGCGGAGAACATCATGATCTCACCCTACACGATCAACATCCCTGACGAACGGCTCGCCACGATCAGAGCCAAGGTCGAGGCTTATGACTGGAGCCAGCTGCCGGATGCGGGAGGCTGGTCGGCGGGGGTCGGGGTTGATGACCTCAAGCGGCTCGCCGCTTATTGGCGGGACAGCTATGACTGGCGTGCGGTCGAACGGCGCCTCAACGCACTCCCCAACTTCACGGCCGACGTGGAAGGCGAGCACATCCACTTCGTTCATGTGAAGGGCGACGGCTCCAAGCCGCCCGTCCTGCTTCTCCACGGCTGGCCGGGCTCGTATCTCGAATTCGAGCGGCTCTTGGAGCCGCTCGCAGCGGACGGGCACGATGTTGTCGTCCCCTCGCTTCCTGGCTTCGCGTTCTCCACCCCGATCACGGGCCCGATCGGCCCGCGGCGGGCTGCTGCGCTCGTGCATGGGCTGATGATCCAACTGTTCGGCGATGCGCCGTATTTCATTCAAGGGGGCGATTGGGGCCACGCCCTCGCGGTCTGGGCAGCGCATGATCGACCGGACGCTCTGCTCGGCATCCATATCAACATGATGACCGTGCGTGCGGAGGATGCCGCTCCGACGACCGACGAGGAGAAGTCCTTCGCCGCCAAGCGGGCCGCGATTGCCGATCGGGAGAGCGCCTACTTTCACGAGCAGGCAACCCGCCCGCAAACGCTCGGCGTCGCGATGGCCGACAGCCCGGTCGGAGCGGCCGGCTGGATACTCGAAAAGTTCGGCAAGTGGGCCGATCTTCCGACAACCGCCGATGGCGACCCGGACATCTGGAGCAAGTTTTCCGAGGAGGAACTCCTCACCAACATCATGCTCTACGTCGCGCCGGCATCGTTCGTGACTGCAACCTGGATCTACTACGGCAGCCGGCTTGAGGAGTCGCGGATGCTCCCGGCCGGCACCCGCATCCAGGTGCCGACCGGCGTTGCGGCCTTCCCCGATCCGGTGTTCTTGCCGCCGCCGCGCTCGTTCGCGGAGAAGACCTACAATATCGTGCATTGGACCGACATGCCGCGGGGCGGGCATTTCGCCGCGCTGGAAGAGCCGGAACTGATGCTGGCCGACCTGCGCGCCTTTATCGCGACGGTGTCGGGCGCGCGCTCCTGAAGGTGGAGATCTCCGTTTCCGAAGCGCGGCGCGTGGCGCTGGCGGCGCAGGGCTTCAATGCCCTGCGTCGTCACAACCGCATCGGCGCAGGCCTGCTGTGAAGGGCGATCGACCGCCTTGGTCGTCATCGCCGCTATAACCCGCCAGAGCCGTCAGGAGCCCCGCTCAGCCCCTTGGGTGGCAGCGAGGCTCCAGCGGGCGGCCAGCGCGCCTTAGAACGTCTTGCCGCCCGCGTAGGACGCTCTCGCGGTTCGATCCGTCCGGGAGGCTTGGCAGCGTAGGCACCAGTGCTGCGGCGCTGGTCGTGCCAGCGGATCACCGTCGCTGCCGCCACACCAAACCGTCGCGCCGCAGCCCGGCAACTCATCCCCTCGTCAACCGCAGCCAACGCTCGCGACCGCAGGTCCATCGACAACGGCTTGCCCATCCATGCCGGTCTCCATCCCAGCCAGCACCGTGAATCAGATCACCGCGCCCGTGTGAATCCCCTTTGACTCAGGTCGGTCGGAAACCGCTCTAATGTCACTCCGCCGCCTCGGCTGGATGGCAAACCTAGCGTCTTGCTCGGCGTCATCCTCGGCCTTGGGCCGAGGATCTATAAACGTCAACGGTTTGCAGATGCTCGGGACAGGCCCGAGCATGACGATCAGAGATTTTCGAACCTTTGTCGGCAGTCTGAGGCGGCGGATTACTCCGCCGCCTCCTCTTCAAGCGCCTCGTTCCCGATGAAGCCGCCGGACTGGCGGTTCCAAAGATCGGCATAGATGCCGCCGCTTGCCACGAGCTCCTGATGCGTGCCGGCCTCGACGATCCGGCCGCGGTCGAGCACGATCAGCCTGTCCATCTCGGTCAGCGTCGAAAGCCGGTGGGCGATGGCGATCACCGTCTTGCCCTCCATGAGGGCGAAGAGGTTCTCCTGGATCGCCGCTTCCACTTCACTGTCGAGTGCCGAGGTCGCCTCGTCGAGCACCAGGATCGGCGCGTCCTTGAGGAAGACGCGGGCGATCGCGATGCGCTGCCTCTGACCGCCCGAGAGTTTCACCCCGCGTTCGCCCACATGCGCGTCGAGACCTTTGCGCCCCTGCATGTCGGCGAGCCCTTCGATGAAGTCCCAGGCATTCGCGCGCTTCGCCGCCTCGATGATCTCCGCATCGCTCGCCTCCGGCTTGCCGTAGGCGATGTTGTCGCGGATGGAGCGATGCAGCAGCGAGGTATCCTGCGTCACCACGCCGATCAGCGAGCGCAGGCTGTCCTGCGTCACCGTCGAGATGTCCTGTCCGTCGATGGTGATGCGGCCGCCCTCCAGATCGTAGAAGCGCAGAAGCAGGTTCATCAGCGTCGTCTTGCCGGCGCCGGAACGTCCGACCAGTCCGATCTTCTGACCGGCCGGAATGTCGAGGGTGAGCCCGTCGATGACGCCCTTCGCCTTGCCGTAGTGGAAGCGGACGGCATCGTAACGGATATGCCCCTTCTTCGCGGCAAGCTTGCCGGCATCCTTACGGTCGACCACGTCGTGCGGCTTGGTCATCATCGACATGCCGTCGTAGACGGTGCCGATGTTTTCGAACAGCGCCGAGACTTCCCACATGATCCATTGCGACATGCCGTTGATGCGCATCGCAAGGCCGATGGCGATGGCGATCGCGCCGATCGAGATGGCGCTGTCGAGCCAGAACCAGATCGACAGGCCGCCGACGACGAAGAGCGCCGTGCAGTTGTAGGAATAGACGAGCACCTGGAAGCTCGTCACCTTGCGCATCTGCTCGTGCACGGTCTCAAGGAAGATGTTCATCGCATCCTTGGCATAGGCTTCCTCGCGGCCCGCATGCGAGAACAGCTTGACGGTGGCGATGTTCGTATAGCTGTCCACCACCCGGCCGGTCATCATCGAGCGCGCATCCGCCTGTTCCGCCGAAATCTTGCGAAGACGCGGCACGTAATAGGCGACGGTCACCGAATAGACGATGATCCAGACGACGAGCGGTGCCGCAAGGCGAAGGTCGGCCGAGGCGACGATCGCGATCATCGAAACGAAATAGGTGACGACGTAGACGAAGACGTCGAGCACCTTCATCACCGTTTCGCGGATGGCGAGCGACGTCTGCATCACCTTGGTCGAGACGCGCCCCGCGAACTCGTTGGCGAAAAACGTCATCGAGTGCCGGAGCAGGAAGCGATGCATCTGCCAGCGGGCGATCATCGGGAAATTGCCCATCAGGATCTGGTGCATGATGAGCGCGTTGAGGCCCGCGACCGCCGGCAACCCGATGAGCACGACGAACGCCATCAGGAAGAGCTTCGGACCTTCCGTCTCGAGAAAGGTCGTGCGGTCGGCATGCGACAGCCAGTCGACGATATCGCCAAGGAACTGGAACAGCGCCACTTCCCCGATCGCGATCAGCATCGTGCAGGTCGACATGATGACGAGCCATGGCCAGACCGGCCTTGTATAATGCCACAGAAAGGCCAGAAGGCCGGAGGGCGGTAACGTAGGCGTCTCATCCGGATAGGGATTGATACGCCGTTCGAACCACGAGAACATTGGAAAAGCTCCGTAAATCGGACTGCCGTCCTGCCCTGCGTCACGCTATGTGAATCATAGACGGGGCGGCGAACATTCAGGAATTCGCGGCCGCATGCGGCCACGTAACGGATCAGAAAAGGGAAAGTTTGCGTGAAACCGCGAAACGCCTAGGCCGGAAACCGAATGTTCCGGCTGCGGAGGCGCGAGAGCACGGTCATATCCATGTGGGCCTCCGAAAGTTGGCGTTGATAACGGATGCGTTTCTACCCGCATGATCCGCAAATGAAAAGGGCAAATGAGCGAATGAGGGCGACAAAGTCTTGCCTGTTGCCTGAACGTCACAGCCTGGGCGTGTGACGAAATTCCTTGAGCATCGGCCGCGTCTTCCGTTATGCGGCTTTCATGACTGAGCTCCGCATCGCCCTTTATCAGCCCGATATTCCCGGCAATACCGGCACGATCCTGCGTCTCGCCGCCTGCCTGGGCCTGTCCGTCGACATTATCGAGCCGGCGGGCTTCGATATCTCCGACCGCAATCTGAAACGCTCCGGCATGGATTATCTCGCCAGCGTCACGCTCAGCCGCCACGTCAACTGGCAGCGCTTCGACGAATGGCGGCAGGAAAACGGCCGGCGCCTCGTGCTCGCCTCCACCAAAGCCGCCCTGCCCTATGCCCGTTTCGAGTTCCGGCCGGACGACATTCTCCTCTTCGGCCGCGAGAGCGCCGGCGTGCCGGACCTCGTCCACGAGGCGGCCGACGCCCGCATCCTGATCCCGATGGTCGAGGGCCGGCGTTCGATCAACGTCGCCATGTCGGCGGCGATGATCGCCGGCGAGGCTTTGCGGCAAACGAACTGGAACTAAATCCAAACGTTTCTTGTCATAAACTGTCGCAAACGCCCCTGTGCAAAGGGAGGCAGGCAGCTTATATTTATTAGCCGGCAACTGAAAATCGCCACCCTCTCCCGCTATTTCCAAGCGTTTGGAAATGAGGAATGCCCGCATGGAATCCACGATCGTCATCGTCAACCTTTTCGGCGCCGTAGCCCTGCTGCTCTTCGGCCTGGCGCAGGTGAAGGACGGCGTGACGCGGGCTTTCGGCGTTCGGCTGAGGAGCGGACTTGCCACCGGCACCCGCAGCGGCTTGCGTTCCTTCGTCTCCGGCCTGCTGGCCACCATCGCCCTGCAGAGTTCGACGGCGACGGCGCTCACCGTCGCCTCCTTCGCCGAACGCGGCCTGATCCGCCCGCGCATGGCGCAGATCGTGCTGCTCGGCGCCAATGTCGGCACGGCCGTCACCGCCTGGCTGGTTGCGACCGGCATCGAATGGCTTTCTCCCCTGATCATCCTCATCGGCGTCGTCCTTCATCGTGGCCGCTCCAGCGCCCGCCAGGGTGCCGGCACGGCATTGATCGGCGTCGGTTTGATGCTGCTGTCGCTGCATCTGCTCGGGCTTGCCACCGAGCCCATGCGCCAGTCGCCGGCGCTCGCCGCCTTCATCGGCCTGCTCGACAACGCCTGGCCGGTCGCGCTCGTCATCTCTGCGGCCCTGGCCTTCGTCTCTTCCTCCAGCCTGGCGATGATCGTGCTGATCCTGTCGCTCGCCTCGACGGGCATCCTCTCGACCGGCCTCGTCATCGTTCTGGTTCTCGGCGCCAATCTCGGCGGCGCGGTCCCGCCGGTCATCGCCACGCTTTCCGGCCCTGCCGCGGCAAGGCGCATCACCCTCGGCAACCTGATCGTCCGGGGCATCGGCTGCGCCATCGCGATGCCGCTTGCCGGTTTCGGAGCCGAGATCATGCAGGCGCTGCCGCTCTCGCCCGAAAAGCTGCCGGTCGATGCGCATCTCGCCTTCAACATCCTGCTGGCGCTGGCCGTCTGGCCCTTCTCAGGTCTGGTGTCGGATCTGGCGGCCCGCCTCGTCCCGGCCGATCCGGAAGTCGAGGACGGGCCGCGCTTCCTCGATCCGCAGGCGCTCGAAAATCCGGTCATGGCGCTCGCCAATGCCACGCGCGAGGTGCTCGGCGTCGGCGACGCGATCGAGCGGATGCTGATCCGCGCCGAAAACGCCTTCAAGCACAACGACCTTGCGCCGCTGTTCGAAATCGCCGCGCTGGAGAGGCGCGTCGACCGCCTCCAGCAGGAGGTCAAGATCTATCTTTCGAAGCTCGGCCGCGAGGGCCTCGATGCCGAAAATGCGCGCCGCTCGATTGTCATCATCGACTACGCCATCAACCTGGAACATATCGGCGACATCATCGAAAAGGGCATCTGCGACCAGGTGCGCAAGAAAATCTCGAACGGCCTCAAGTTCTCCGACGACGGGTACGAAGAGCTGAAAAACCTCTTCAACCTGACGATCGACAACCTGCGGACCGCCCAGACCATTTTCCAGACGGGCGACTTCAACCTTGCCCGCCATCTCATGGAGATCAAGGTCGACGTCCGGCGGCTGGAGAAACGTTCCGCCGAGCGTCATCTGGAACGCTTGCGCGATGGCCGGATGGAGAGCCTGCAGACCAGCTCGCTGCATCTCGACATGCTGCGCGACCTGAAGCGCATCAACGCCCATATCGTCTCGGTCGCGCACCCGATTCTCGACGACAGCGGCGAGCTGATCGAAAGCCGCCTGCGTCATGCGGAGCCGCGCAGCTAGGGCCTCATGGGTCATGAGCGCCCTCCCTCGGCTCTCACCGCGATCCTCGGACCGAGCCGCACCGCCAGGGATGCGAAGGCGACGACGAGCATCGCCATGCCCGCCATGCCGTAGGTCGCCGCATAGCCGGCCGAGCCGATCACCGGCTGGGACAGGATCGGCGACAGGAACTGGCCGGTGAAGATGCTGGCGACCAGCAGGCCCGATATCCGGCCCCTCAGCTGCGGCAGCGCGATCATCATCGCCGCACCGGCGAAATTCGGCATGATCGTGCCCATGCCGATGCCCGAGACGGCCATCCCGAACAGGATGCCCACGTAATCCGTTGCAAAGGATAAGAGCACGAAGGCAAGCCCAAGCGATCCGAAGGCGAGCCCGAAGACACCCATCACGCCAAGCGCCTGCCGGAACCGGGCGAAGACCAGCGAGGCGCCGATGCCGACCAGCTGCCCGAGCCCGATCGCCATGCCGGCAAGGCTCGGCGCATCGAGCCCGATCGATTTGAGGAAAAAGGGAAGCTGCGTCGGGATCATGTAGAAGCAGATCATGTTGAAGACGGCACCGATCAGCAGGACCGTCAGCAGCAGCCCGCCGCGCGAGCCGAGCCCCGCTTGCGGCATAGCCGCCTGCACTGGCTCCACCCGGACCGACTCGCGGATGAAGATCAGGGCTGCCGGCAGAAGCAGGAAGGCCAGCGCATAAATCAGGAACGGTGCACGCCAGTGGACTTCGGCCAGAAAGCCGCCGCCAGTGAGAAAGATCGCGCCGCCGATGCCGACGAAGGCCTGCTGCAGCCCCATATAGCGGTCGCGCGCAGGTCCGGCGAAGAAATCGCCCACCAGCGCCGTGCCGGTCGTCATGATGCCGCCGACCGCAATGCCGAGCACGGCCCGGCCGATCAGCAGGCCCGGGAGGCTGTCGGCAAGGAGGCCCGAGCAGCCGGCGAGCGCGAAGAGCACCAGCGTGGCGATCAGCATCGGCTTGCGGCCGTAGCGATCGATGATCAGGCCAGCAACCGGCGCAAAGGCTGCGATGAACAGCGCGGGCAGCGTCAGCACCAGCCGGCTGAGCAATTCGACGTTCGGCATGTCGGCGAAACGCGCGGCGATGCCCGGCAGAGAGGCGGAGATGGTCGCACCCGACATGATGGTCAGCGTGCTCACCGAAAGCAGCGTCACGTTGCGGCCGATCTGCGAAACGGGCTTTGCCGCCGAAGACGTATCTGTATGGGCCGACATCACGCCATCTCCTCGAGAACCACCGTTTCGCGGCCGGCCTTCAGCGTCACAGCCCACCAGGAAAGCTGTTTCGCCAGGCGTTCGAGCTGGCGCATCGTCCGCTCCGGATCGCGGATATTGCCGTTCTCGTCGAAGCGCTCGACGGCATGCGTGAAGCTGAGGGTTTCGCGGATCGTCGCGGCGCCGAGCTCGGCAAAGACCTGCCGCAACTGTTCGATCGCCCGAAGCCCGCCGGAAATGCCGCCGTAGGAGACGAAGGCGACCGGCTTTCCCCACCAGGGACGGTAGAAGCTGTCGATAAGCTCCTTCAGCGCAGCCGTATAGCCGTGATTGTATTCCGGCGTCACGATGAGAAACGCATCGGCACGGGCAAGGTCGCGTGCGATCCGGTTTTCGGCCTCCGCCCTCACGATACGGGATTCCGCGATGAGATCCGCCGGATCGACGATGACGATGTCGGCGGCCAGCATCTGCGGCAATTGGGTCAGAAGCCAGTCGACGACCGTATCGCAGAAACGGCCTTCGCGCGCGCTGCCATAGACCAGCGCCAGAGTGAATTTTGCCTGCATCGGACAGGGCTCCCAAGTTTCAATCGAGTGGTTTTCGTTTACAGGAGCCTCTGCTATAAAACCTCAAGTAATATTGAGGTCAATAGCGGCAATGAAGAAAACTCAGGATGGACGCATCCCCCTTGAACTGACCGTGGGTGAAGTGGCCGAACGCAGCGGCGTCGCGGTCTCCACGCTGCATTTTTATGAAACCAAGGGACTGATCAAAAGCTGGCGCAACCGCGGCAACCAGCGGCGTTATCCCCGTGTGGTGCTGCGCCGGGTGGCGGTGATCAAAGTCGCACAGCGAACGGGCATCCCCCTCGCCGACATCGCCGAGGCGCTATCCGTCCTGCCCCACGACCGTCCGCTGACGGCCAAGGACTGGCAGCGGCTTTCGGAAACCTGGAAGAAGAAGCTCGATCAGCGTATCGCCAGCCTCACCGCACTGCGCGACCAGCTGACCGGCTGCATCGGCTGCGGCTGCCTTTCCATGCAGGATTGCCCGCTGAGAAATCCTCATGATGAGTTGGGGCAGAAAGGTACCGGGCCGATATTATTGGAGGCTGATGTTGCAGACGCCGATGCCTTCGCCGATAATTCCTCGAGATGAGTTTGCCCCGATGGAGAAAAGAGCCTTTGAAGACATTTCCATTCGACGTGGCAGAGCATTTGAACAGCGACGAGGATATACTTGAATTCATGATCGCCGCCTTCGAGGAAGACGATCCCGCGTTTATCACAAAATGCCTCGGCATTGTTGCTAGGGCTCAAGCGATAGCAAGCTGGCGCGCGATGTCGGCATAAGCCGTGCGGCGCTCTACAAGGCGCTGAGCGGCGAAGGAAATCCGGAATTCGCGACGATCTTGAAGGTGATGAAGGCGCTCGGGCTCGAACTGACGCCGGTCCTCGCCAGGACGGAGGATGCCGCCTAATCCGCGCTCGGCAGCCGCCGCATGGTGAACTCGATCCGGTCGCCTTCGAGCTGGCGCCAGCTTTCCACTTCGGTCCAGTAGGCAGCCTTCGGGAATTCGTCGAACCACTGCCGCGCCTTCTCGCGCGCCTCTTCCCGCGAGAGCAGGAAGGTTTCCCGCACGAACATGCCCGGACGTTCTCCGGCCTTCTCCTTGCGGTGGCGTTCGATCCTGCGCTTCAGCCCGTCGAGCGGCGGGGGTGTGAATTTCGCCATGAAAGCCTCTGATCCGCACCTTTACGAAAAGTGAAGATAGTGCGAGACAGCGCCCTTTGCGAGTCTCATTTCCGCCGGGACAACCGGCCGGGACAACCGATGGAATGGTTCGCGAAAGCCACGGCTGCTAATGCGAGCCTCGAAGAAATGCGAATCGCGCCCGATCCCCCAGCTGGGGCATGGCGAGAGGGAAACAGGATATGGAACGGCCGGCACTTCCGAAAGGGCTACCCGAAGACATCGAAGAGAAGAAGGCGACGGCGAAGGCCTGGTTCGAGAGCCTGCGCAATACGATCTGCGCCTCCTTCGAGACGCTGGAGGATGAGCTTTCCGGCCCCCTTTCCGATCTGGCGCCGGGCCGGTTCCAGCAGAAGGACTGGCTGCGCGAAGGCGGTGCGGGCGGCGGCGGCAGGATGTCGATGATGGAAGGCCGCGTCTTCGAGAAGGTCGGCGTCCATACCTCCACGGTTTACGGCGAATTCTCGCCGGATTTCCGCGGCCAGATCCCCGGCGCCGAAGAGGACCCGCGCTTCTGGGCTTCCGGCATCTCGCTGATCGCCCACCCGGTCAATCCCAATGTCCCGGCCGTGCACATGAACACCCGCATGGTGGTGACGTCGAGCAACTGGTTCGGCGGCGGCGCGGACCTGACGCCGGTGCTCGATCGCCGCCGCACCCAGACCGATCCCGACAGCACCCTCTTCCATAGGGTCATGGAGATCACCTGCGGCCGCCACGCGGTGGCCGACTACGGCCGCTACAAGGCCTGGTGCGACGACTATTTCTTTTTGAAGCACCGCAACGAACCGCGCGGCATCGGCGGCATCTTCTTCGACTGGCTGCATTCGGAAGAGGAGAAGGGCGGCTGGGACGCCGATTTCGCTTTCGTGCAGGATGTCGGACGCGCCTTCAACCTCGTCTATCCGAAGATCGTGCGCGGCAATTTCAACCAGCCCTGGACGGAGGAAGACCGCGACGAGCAACTCGTCCGCCGCGGCCGTTACGTGGAATTCAACCTCCTCTACGACCGCGGTACGATCTTCGGCCTGAAGACCGGCGGCAACGTCGAATCCATTCTGTCCTCGCTGCCTCCGGTTGTAAGGTGGCCTTAGATCGAATCCCTCTTCACGCGAAGATGAGTTGCTTTAAGCCCGCTGCGGCATAACATCTCGTCCTTGACAAATGCGATATTCGAATCGTAGGGCGGGTGCTAGCTTTCGTTCCGGTTGCACCGGAGGATGATCGCCATGACCGCATCGAACAGCGTGCCAATCCCACATGCGTCCCAAAGCAAGGGCGCTCCCCGTCCCCTCGACACTCCCGGCATGATCGACCGGCTCGCCACCGAAATGCGCCAGAGAAGCGGCGGCGAACTTCCCCATTCCTTCTGCGTCGAGCAGGTCAAGCGCCAGCTTGCCGGCGAACCCGTCCAAACCGCGGCCGCCAATGACGAACCGGCCCAAAAGAAGCCGGCGGACGAGGCTTCCGTTTTCCACGCATGGGCGCTTTCGGAGTAACCGCGGGAACGGTCGCCGCCTTTCCGAGTTATCGGCATGAGGCGGGGACGAGGGAAGACGTCCTGCGGCCTCCAGTCAACGACAGCAGGAGGAAATGCCATGCGACTGTTCGAATGCGGCACGCTCGTGCCCGGCTGCCAGTGGCATACCCGCGCCGATCAGGATGCCGAAGTGGTCCGCCGCGCCGTGGAGCATATGCGCACCGCCCATGGCGAGGAGATCATCCGGGAGAACATGGTGGAGAACATCAAGGCTCGCATCCGCGACGAAGGCGGCACCGAAGCCGCCGCCTGACGGGCGGTCCTAGGTCAGAACGAACTGCCGATCATCTCGTCGAGCCGGGCGGCAAGCGCCGCCCGGTCGGGCGTGAAATTGCGCTCGACCCAGAAGTCTTCCAGCGCCTTCAGAATCTCCCCTACCCTTTTTCCGGCCGGCACGCCGGCTGCGACGACATCCCCGCCGCTCAGCGGAAAAACCGGCCGCGTATAGTTTTCCGCCCGCTTCAGAAGCGTCGAAAGCCGCGCGGATTTGCGCATCGCAACCGGATCTCCCGCCGCAGCGGCGCGCGCGGATGCCAAAGCCAGTTTCAGCCTGATGATCAGCCCTTCCGCACCATGGCGATAGAGCAGCCGGTCGAAGCCGACATCGGTCACCTCGTCCGGCAGCGCCGGCGCGCTCGCCCAGGCCGTCAACCTCGCTGCTTCGGCATTCGACATCTTCAGCCGCTTCGCCAGGGCCGCCACCCGTTCCGCATCCGGCGGCACGATCGCCGCCAGCCGCAGCATCGGATCGGGAGCCCAGCCGAGCGCCTGTTCGGCCGCGATCAGTCCATGGATGCCGTCTATGCCCCACTTCTCCGTCTCGGGCAGGATTTCCGTCAGCACGCCCGCCTGCCGCATCCAGAGGAGCGCGCGGGACGGATCGGCGGCGGAAAACAGCTTCTTGGTTTCGGCCCAGATGCGTTCCGCAGACAGGGTCGCAAGCTTGTCCTTGGCCCGCGCGGAAGCGCGCAGGCCTTCCGCATCCGGACGGCCGGAACCGTAATGGGCAAAGAAGCGGAAGAAACGCAGGATGCGCAGATGGTCTTCGGCGATCCGCTGCGCCGCCTCGCCGATGAACCGCACCGTGCGCGTCTCGATGTCCGGCAGGCCGCCGACGAGGTCGATAACCTCGCCGTCCTGACCGGCATAGAGCGCATTGATCGTCAGATCGCGGCGTTCCGCGTCCGCCTGCCAGTCGGTACCGAAGGCAACCTTGGCATGCCGCCCGTCCGTCTCCACGTCACGGCGCAAGGTCGTCACTTCGAAGGGATGGCCGTCGACGACCAGGGTCACGGTGCCATGCTCGATGCCGGTCGGCACGGCCTTGATGCCGGCCTCTCTCGCCCGCTCGACGACCTGTTGCGGCTTGAGCGTCGTGGCGACGTCGATATCGGCGACCGGCAGGCCCATCAGCGCGTTGCGCACGGCGCCGCCGGCGACACGCGCCTCCCCGCCGTCGGCATTGAGAAGCGCGAGCACGCGCTGCAGCGCCGGATCCTGGAACCAGGCCTCGCCAGCAACCGAGGTCATGCGTAAAGCCTTTCGTAAAGCGTGCGCAGGATGCCGGCCGTAATACCCCAGATGTTCCGCTCCTCATAGGGCATGAGGTAGAAATGCCGTTCGGTGCCGTTCCACTCCCGGCTGCCGCGCTGGTGGTTCGCCTCGTTCATCAGGAAGGAAAGCGGCACCTCGAAAACGTCGTCCACCTCGGTCGGGTTGGGTGTTAGCTCGAACCCCCGCTTGACCACCGAAAGCACCGGCGTGATGCGGAAACCCGTGGCGGCATAATAGGTGGGAAGCCTCGAAAGCGGCTCCACGAACGAGCGGTCGAGGCCGATCTCCTCCTCCGCCTCCCGCAATGCCGCCTGCTCCGGCGAGACGTCCTCCGGATCGATCGCACCACCCGGAAAGGCGATCTGCCCGGAATGCTTGCGCAGGGTCGATGTCCGCTGCGTCAGGATCACCTTGGCCTCGTCGCCGTCATCGACGACCGGCACCAGCACGGCCGCATCCTTGAGCTTCAGCCCGGCAGCAAGATCGACGAGTGTCGGATTGAGCAGATGGTCGCCATGATCGCGCCACGCGTGATCGATCGGCCCGCCGTTCTGGTTCAGCGCCCGCCGGCGGAAATCATCGGCCGAATAAAGCGGAAATTCATTCATTGCGACAAGGCATCCAGTTCGGCTGCCGGCATCACCGCAAAGACCTTCGTTGCGGAGCGGACGGCAAACATCGGCACACCCTCTATCACGATCGTCTCGCCGAGTTCCACGAGATCGTACATCACGGCGCGCGAGACCAGCGCCTCCAGCCTGCCGCGCACGAGCAGATAGGGTTTCAGCTCCCGGTTCTCGCCAGCGATCTCGAAACGCAAGGGATGCTCGGCGCCCGCCTCCACCACGTCACCGACATTTGTTCGGAACGTGAGGACGGGATTGCCGTCACGTTCGGTGACCTGCATCTCGACCGCCAGGAAGGGGGCGTCCGCCACCCTTATGCCGACTTTTTCCACAGGCGTTACGAGATAGGTCCTGCCGTCCTCGTCCTTGCGCAGAACGGTCGAAAAGAGCCTGACGAGCGGCGCCCGGCCGATCGGCGTGCCCATGTAGAACCAGGTGCCGTCGGCGCGGATTTCCATGTCGATGTCGCCGCAAAAGGGCGGATTCCACGTCTTGACGGGCGGAAGCCCGCGTTTTCCGGCGCCCGACTGCTCGGAAGCGCGCGAAATCAGAGCCGCAAGCCCCGCGGCATCGGGTGCCGAATTTATCGTCTGCGCCGCCATCTTTCAGTCCCGGTTCGCCCGTAATCATTCATGCCAAGCAATTGTTCCTCACGAGATAGTCATTCGAAACGTGCTTGTCAGCCATATTTCGGGGAATAAGTTTGATCAGATGAGGCGTGTGCTGCAGCGCAGCGATTCGCCGCCGGACGATGATATCCGGTTCTGGAAAGCCTGCCGGTTCTGATGATGGAGAGCGACATGGGCATGATGAATTCCACCGAAACCGTCCTCGATGAGAAGGCCATCATCGCCGCTGCCGAAAGCGCTCTTGCCGATATCGCCGCCATCCGGACCGAAGTCGCCAAGGTGATTTTCGGTCAGGAGAAGGTGGTCGAGAACACCCTCCTCGCCGTTCTGTCCGGCGGCCATGCGCTGCTCGTCGGCGTGCCGGGCCTCGCCAAGACCAAGCTCGTCACGACGCTCGGCTCGGTGCTCGGCCTCGGCTCCAACCGCATCCAGTTCACCCCGGACCTGATGCCGTCGGATATCCTCGGCTCGGAAGTCATGGATACCGACGAGACGGGCCGCCGCTCCTTCCGCTTCGTCAAGGGGCCAGTCTTCGCCCAGCTCCTGATGGCCGACGAGATCAACCGCGCGTCGCCGCGCACCCAGTCGGCGCTCCTGCAGTCCATGCAGGAATATCACATCACCGTCGCCGGCCAGCGTTACGATCTGCCGGCCCCCTTCCACGTGCTCGCGACCCAGAACCCGCTGGAACAGGAAGGCACCTATCCGCTTCCGGAAGCCCAGCTCGACCGCTTCCTCCTGCAGGTCGACGTGCTCTATCCGGAACTCGCCGCCGAGCGGCAGATCCTGCTGGAAACGACCGGCCTTTCGGAAGCGAAGACGCGCGGGATCATCGATGCGGCGCGTCTTCAGGAAATCCAGGTCCTCATCCGCCAGATGCCGGTAAGCGACAAGGTGGTCGACGCGATCCTGTCGCTGGTGCGCTCCGCCCGCCCCGGCCACGGCAACGCCACCACCGACAAGCATGTCGCCTGGGGCCCCGGCCCCCGCGCAGGACAGTCGCTGATGCTGACCGCCCGCGCCCGCGCCCTTTACGAAGGCCGCCTCGCCCCCTCGCTCGATGACGTCTACGCGCTTGCCGAACCGGTTCTCGAGCACCGCATGGCGCTCACATTCGCGGCGCGCGCCGAAGGCATGTCGGTGCGCGACGTCATCGCCGGCCTGGTGAAGCAGGCTCGCGGGTAACGTCCGCCGGCTTAGAAAGGACAATGCGTGGCATCCATCGGCCAGATCGTAGAGCAGACACCGAGTAGCGAAGTCCTCTCCCGCGCCCAGGCGCGTGCCATCCTGGTGCCGGACTGCATGGTGGAGGCGAAGCGCATCGCCAATACGGTGATCGCCGGCTGGCATGGACGCCGCAAGCGCGGCATTGGCGAGAATTTCTGGCAGTTCCGGCCCTATGCGGAAGGCGAGAGCCTGTCGCGCATCGACTGGCGCCGCTCCGCCCGCGACGACCATACCTATGTCCGCGACCGCGAATGGGAAGCCGCTCACACCGTCTGGCTCTGGGCCGACATGTCGCCGTCGATGATGTACAAGTCGACGCTCGCCCTCGTCTCGAAGGAAAGCCGCGCGCTGGTGCTGATGCTGGCGCTTGCCGAAATCCTGGCCCGCTCCGGCGAGCGGATCGGATGTCCCGGCATCATGGAGCCGGTTTCGGCCCGCAACGCCGCCGAGCGGCTCGCCGCCGCCATCATGCACGCGCCGCTGACCACCGGCCTGCCGGAAACCGCCATGATCCGCGGCCACAGCGATATCGTTCTGATCGGCGATTTCCTCGATGATGCCGACCAGGTGATGGATCGTATCACGCCGCTCGGACGCCGGGGCCTGCGCGGCCACGTGGTCGAGATCGCCGATCCGGCCGAGGAGACTTTCCCCTATACCGGACGCACGGAATTCACCGATCCCGAAACCGGCGAAAAGCTCGTCTCCGGCCGCGCGGAAACGATCCGCGAGGATTACCAGCGCGCCTATCTCGCCCGCCGCGAGGCGCTCGGCGAAGGACTGCGCCGGCTCGGCTGGAGCTTCGTCTTCCACCGGACCGATCATCTCGCATCCGAGGCGCTGGTTGCCGTCCATAGCTATCTGTCCGGCATGCCGGCGCGCCGTTCGGGCGGAGAACGGCCATGATGAGCGCGCTCGCTTTCGCAAATCCCGCCATTCTCTTCGGCCTCATCGCATTGCCGGTCATCTGGTGGCTCCTGCGCCTCACGCCGCCGCGGCCGAAGGCGGAGGTCTTTCCGCCCCTGAAGATCCTCGCGAGCGTTCTGAAGCGCGAGGAAACGCCGTCGAAAAGCCCCTGGTGGCTGACGCTTCTGCGCATGCTGCTCGCCGCCGCCGTGATCCTGGCGATCGCCGATCCGGTGATGAACCCGCGCGCCAGCTCGCTGAACGGCGGAGGGCCGCTCGTTCTCGTCGTGGACAACGGCTGGGCGACCGCCGCCGATTGGGAACGCCGCGTCCGGACCGCCGACCTTCTGATCGACGATGCCGAAAGCGCCGACGTGCCCGTCTCGATCACCTTCACCGCCGATACGAGCCACGAGGCCGTGCCGGGAACTGCCGCGGCCGCCCGCGACAAGCTCGCCGCCGCAAGCCCCAGGCCGCTCGTGCCGGATCGCGCCCGCGCCGCCGAAGCCGTCAGCGAAGCCATGAACGGCACGCGCCCCGGCACGCTCGTCATTCTCTCCGACGGTATCGCCGCCCCGGATGACGATGAGGCCATGTCGGCGCTCGCCGCCCTGTCGCCGACCGAGATGCGCCTCATCGAAGGCGACGGGCACAGCGCCGTCGCGATCACCGATGCGGTCAACAATGCCGGCGCCATGTCGGTCACCGCGACCCGCCTTTCGACCGCCGCGCCGCAACAATTGACCGTCAACGCGCTCGACACGCAGGGTCGCGCGCTCGCCGCCGGAACGCTGGACTTCGCAGCCGGTGCATCGACGGCGACGGCAGAGATCACGTCGCCCTTCGAGCTGCGCAATGATTTCGCACGTCTCGGCGTCGAGGGTCTTGCGACGGCCGGCGCCGCGCATCTTCTCGACGACGGCTTCAAGCGCCGCCGCGTCGCGCTGATTGCCGGCGAAAGCGGCAGCGATTTCCAGCCGCTGCTCCAGCCGCTCTATTACATCAGCCGCGCGCTGCAACCCTATGCGGACATCATCCAGCCGAACACCGCCGATCTTTCCGTCTCGATCCCGCAGATCCTCGAAGGCAATCCGTCCGCCATCATCATGGCCGATGTCGGCCGCCTGCCGGCCGAAACCTACGCGCCGCTGCAGCAATGGATTTCCCGTGGCGGCACGCTGATCCGCTTCGCCGGCCCGCGCCTTGCCGCCGCACCCGCCGACGATCCGCTCGTGCCGGTCATCCTGCGTCAGGGCGAACGCGCCCTCGGCGGCGCCATGTCCTGGTCCGAACCCCAGTCGCTTGCCGATTTCCCCGGCTTCGGTCCCTTCGCCGGCATGCCGCGCGCCGCCGACATCACCGTCACCCGCCAGGTGCTTGCCGAACCGACGCCGGACCTTGCGGAACGCACCTGGGCAAGCCTTGCCGACGGCACGCCTCTCATCACTGAAAAGGAAGTCGAGGCCGGCCGCATCGTGCTCTTCCACACGAGCGCCGAGGCGACCTGGTCGAACCTGCCGCTCTCCGGCAATTTCGTCGAGATGCTGCGCCGTCTCGTCCAGCTCGCCCGCGCCGGCGGCGCGGCCTCCTCCGGCTCCGGCACCGATGGCGCAGCCGCCGCGACGCTGCCGCCCTATCGCCTTCTGACGGCCGACGGCATCCTGACCACCGAGACCGGCACCGCGCGGCCGATCGCGGTCGCCGCCGGTCAGACGCCGGTCGCAAGCTTCGACCATCCGCCCGGCCTCTACGGCACGGAGGACGGCTTCACCGCCGTCAACCTGCTCGCCCCCCGCACCGTCATCGCCCCCTTCGATCCGGCGGCAGCCGGCCGGCCGATCGCCCGCGAGGGTCTTGCGGGCGGCGAAGCCGTCTCGCTCCGCCCTGCCCTGTTCGCCGCGGCCTTCGCGCTTCTGGTGCTCGACAGCCTGGTCGTGCTCTTCATGAACGGCGCCTTCTCCCGCGTGCCGCGTGGCCCTCGCCGCGGCCGCGGCGCCGCCACCGCCGCGATCGCAGCCCTCGCCTTCGGCCTTTTCGCCTTCGCACCCGGACAGGGCCAGGCGCAGGAGATGCAGCCCAGAGCCGGCTCGAAACCCGGCGACGAGCAGATCCTCGAGCGGCTCGACACCACCCATCTCGCCTATGTCGTCACCGGCGAAGGGGATGTCGATCGCCTGTCCGAACAGGGTCTCGAAGGCCTGAGCCAGTTCCTCACCTATCGCACGACGCTCGAACCCGGCGCGCCGGTCGGCCTCGACATCACCAAGGACGAGCTCTCCTTCTATCCGATCATCTACTGGCCGATCTCCGCCAACGCGCCCATGCCGTCGCAGGCGGCGATCTCGCGCATCGACGCCTATATGCGCAACGGCGGCACCGTGCTCTTCGATACTCGCGACCAGTATTCGGCGCTCGACGGCGGCGGCACGACGCCGAATGGCGAACGCCTGCAGGCGATCCTTGCCAACATCGACATTCCGCCGCTGGAGCCGACACCCGAGGATCACGTCCTCACGCGTTCCTTCTACCTGCTGACCAACTTTCCCGGCCGCTATACCGGCAGCCCGCTCTGGGTCGAGGCTCGGCAGGATGCGAGGGCGTCCGGCGCGCAGCTTTCCTCGTCCGGCGACGGCGTGACGCCGCTTCTCATCACCGGCAACGACTTTGCCGGCGCCTGGGCGATCGATCCCCAGGGCGCGCCGGTCCTGCCGACCGTGCCGCCGGACGAGATGCAGCGCGAATACGCCTACCGCGCCGGCGTCAACATCATGATGTACATGCTCACCGGCAACTACAAAGCCGACCAGGTGCACGTGCCGGCTCTGCTTGAGCGGCTGGGACAGTAGGGAAAGGCGGTTGCGCATGGTCCATCGCCCTTCATCCGGCACCGTCCTTCGAACCCTTCCTTCGGCAAGTGGCATGGCGGCATGCCTTACGCGGGAAAGCGGTGCATCTGGCCGATCTCCCCCCTTGAGGGGGAGATGCCCGGCAGGGCAGAGGGGGGTGCCGGCCTGCACATCATCAAGCTTCCTATTTGGCGCACCGTTGCTACCCCCCTCTGTCACTCTCGTGACATCTCCCCCTCAAGGGGGGAGATCTGTGGGAGTACGCCGCTCCGTCCGGCCAAATGCAATTTCCCTCCCAGATGAAGGGAAAACCTCATGACCATAGAATTCGCACCCTTCTTCTCCTGGCCTCTTCTTGCCGGCTTCGGCGTCTTCGCGCTGATCCTCGCCGCGCTCGGTTTCTGGCGTGGCGTGCGGGGTGCGACGCTGCGCACGCTGGCGCTCGCCGCCCTGCTTCTGGCGCTCGCCAATCCGATGCTGACGCAGGAGGATCGCGAGCCGCTCTCGACCATCGTGCCGGTCATCGTCGACCGTTCCCAGAGCCAGGATACCGCCGAACGCCGGGAGCAGACCGACGAGGCGCTTGCGAGCCTCCAGGACCGTTTCTCGCGCTACCCGCGCATCGAGACCCGCGTCGTCGAGGTCGATGACGACGGGGATACCGATACGCCGGCGACCAAGCTTTTCACCGCGCTCCGCTCGGCGATCTCCGACGTTCCGCCGGCCCGCATCGGCGGCGCGGTCTTCCTGACCGACGGCCAGATCCACGACCTCCCCGGCATCAACCAGGACCTCGGATTCAACGCTCCCGTCCACGGCCTCATCACCGGTCAGCCGGACGAGTTCGACCGCCGCGTCGAAGTGGTGCGCGCGCCCCGGTTCGGGATTGTCGGCGAAGCACAGGAACTGACGCTGCGCGTCTTCGACGACGGCCGCTCCAATGGCGGTACGGCCGAGGTGACGGTGCGCATGAACGGCCAGCAGATCGCCACGCTCCAGGCGACACCGGGCGCCGAGACGCCCTTTTCCTTCACCGTCGCGCGCGGCGGCAACAACGTGATGGAATTCTCCGTCGCCGAGCTTCCGGGCGAAGTCACGACCGCCAACAACCGCGCCGTCCATGTCATCGACGGCATCCGCCAGAACCTGCGCGTCCTGCTCGTCTCCGGGGAGCCGCATGCGGGCGAGCGCGCCTGGCGCAACCTGTTGAAGTCCGACGCCTCCGTCGATCTCGTCCATTTCACCATCCTGCGCCCGCCGGAAAAGCAGGACGGCACGCCGATCAACGAACTGTCGCTGATCGCCTTCCCGACCCGTGAGCTATTCGTCGAGAGGATCAAGGATTTCGACCTGATCATCTTCGACCGCTACAAGCACCGCGGCGTCCTGCCGATCCTCTATTACGATTACATCGCCCAATACGTGCAGAACGGCGGCGCGCTGCTGATCGCCGCGGGGCCCGAACATGCGGGCGAGGATTCCATCGCATCGACGCCGCTGGAACAGGTCCTACCCGCCGCCCCGACCGGCCAGGTCCACAACGCAGCGTTCTTCCCGCATCTTTCCGAAGCCGGCCAGAAGCACCCGGTCACCCGCGGGCTCGACGGTTCGGGCCAGAATCCGCCTGCCTGGGGCCGCTGGTTCCGCACCATCGATGTCGGCACGCCGCAGGGCCAGACCGTCATGGAAGGCGACGGCAACCGCCCCCTCCTCGTCCTCAACCGGCAGGGCCAGGGCCGCGTCGCCATGCTGCTCTCCGATCAGGGCTGGCTCTGGGCGCGCGGCTTCGAAGGCGGCGGCCCGCATGTCTCGCTCTATCGCCGCATCGCCCACTGGCTGATGAAGGAGCCGGAGCTCGAGGAAGAGGCGCTGACCGCCCGCGCCGTCGGCCGCACGCTGGAAGCGACCCGCCAGACGATCGGCGACGATCCCGGCCCCGCGACCATCCGCTATCCGTCCGGCCGCACCGAGACGGTGCCGATGACTGAAGCCGGTCCCGGCCAATACCGGCTGGAGCGCCGCATGGAGGAGACCGGCCTTTTCGAGGTCACAAACGGCGAGTTCTCGACCCTCGTGCATGTCGGCACCGTCGATGCGCCGGAATTCAAGGCGATGATCTCGACCGAGGAGACCCTGCAGCCCTATGCCGACAAGACCAGGGGCCTCGTCACCCGCGTCGCCTCGGGAAGCGGCATATCGCTGCCGGATATCCTGCCGGTGCGCGGTGAGGTGCGCGTCAGCGATCCGGATCGCATGGTCATCCGGCTCACCGACGAGACCGTGCTGCGCGGCATCAACACGCTGCCGCTGTTTGCCGGCTTTGCCGGCCTCGCCGCGCTGCTCTTCGCCGTCTCCGCCATGTGGTGGCGCGAGGGCCGGTAAGAACATGTCCCGACTGGAAGTGACCGCCTCGCCCTCGAGCGACGAACTGGCTGTGATCGGCGAAGGCCTCTCCGCCTTCAACGACGCCGATGTCGGACCTTCGCAGCGCAAGCCGCTCGCCGTTCTGATCCGCGATGTCGAAGGAAGCGTGGTCGGCGGGCTGTCGGGCTATACCGCCTGGGGCTGGCTTTTCACCCAGTGGCTCTTCATCCCGGAAGCACTGCGCGGCAGCGGCATGGCCGGCAGGCTGCTGGCGGAAGCGGAGAATGAGGCACGCGCCCGCGGCTGCCACGGCGCCTGGATCGATACGTTCAGCCCCCTCGCCCGCAAGGCCTACATGCGCCAGGGCTACGAGATCTTCGGCGAGCTGCCGGATTTTCCGAAGGGCCGCACCCGCACCTTCCTCAAAAAGGCGCTTTAGGCTATCCATTCGCTCTCAAACTCCCGGACGGGACAGAGCGCATGGATATCGAGCTGAAACTCACCGAAGGCGTTGCGCCCGAGGAAGAGGAAATCATCCTCAATCGCCTGAAGGCCTATAACGTCGCGACGTTCGGGCAGAGCGACCGCCGGGAGCTCGCCGTGCCGCTCTACGATGACGGCGGCAAGGTCATCGGCGGATTGACTGGCTATACCGGGCGCGGCTGGCTCTATGTCGCGATGCTTTACATTCCCGACGCGTTGCGCGGCCGGGGGCTTGCCGCCCGCATGCTGGACATGGCCGAAGCGGAGGCCCGCGCCCGCGGCTGCATCGGCGCCTATATCGACACGATGAACCCGCAGGCCCTCAGGCTTTATCTGAAGCAGGGCTATCGCGAGATCGGCAGGCTGAGGGACCTCGCGGGAGGCCATTCGGTGACCTGGCTGGAAAAGCGGTTCTGAATTTCCCCGGAGATCAGGCGAGCGAAGCCTCGCGCGTTTCCGCGTTGATCAGGGTCGCGGCGAATGCGGCGACCACCAGCAGGCCGGCGAAGATGCCGATCGTCAGCCCGAAACCCTGCGCCACGACATAGCCCACCAGCGACGGGGCGAGCAGCCCGCCGAGCCGCGCCATGGCGCCGGCCGCCCCCATGCCCGTCGCGCGCGACGTCGTCGGATAGAGTTCCGGCGTATAGGCATAAAGCGCGCCCCAGGTGCCGAGCAGCGCAAAACTCATGACCAGCAGCGAAATCCCGATGAGGAGAGCAAACGGCGCCATGACGAAGAGCAGGCAGCCGAGGGCGGAGAGCAGGCAGAAGCCGATCAGCGTCGGCTTGCGGCCCCATTTCTCGACCCCGTAGGCCGCGAGCGCATAACCCGGAAGCTGCGCGAGCGCCACCAGAACCAGGAACCCGTAACCGCGCACGAAGCCGAAGCCGTCGCCCGCGAGCCTCGCCGGCATCCAGGTGAAGACGCCGTAATAGGAGACGGAGACGAGAAACCATATCGCCAGTATCATGAGGCTGCGCTGGCGCAGCTCGCCGGAGAAGATGCCGGTCGCCCGGACCGGCGCGGGCGTGACGAGGCTGGTCCCGGCCGGAAGCTGCGCATGGCCGTTGACGACCAGCATCCGGTCGACGATCGCCTTGGCCTCGTCTCCCCGGCCGGAACGCATCAGATAGAGCGGCGATTCGGGTACGAGGAAGCGCAGGCCGATGCCGATGATCGCGGGAAGCGCGGTGACCGCGAAGATGTATCGCCAGGCATCCGCCACTTCCGCAAGGCTCGCCGCCCAGGCGGCCAGCGCGACGATCAGTGTGCCGACCGCCCAGAAGCCTTCGAGGAGCACCAGCCAGCGGCCGCGGTTCTTGGCCGGCAGGAATTCCGCCATCATGGCGTAGTCGACGGGAAGCGTGCCGCCGACGGCGGCGCCCGTCAGGAAGCGGAGCACGAGCAGGATGGTGAAATCGGGCGCGAAGATCGAAAGCGTGCCGAACAGCGCGTCGCAGGCGACGGTGACGATCAGCACGCGCCGGCGGCCGATCCTGTCGGCGAGCCTGCCGAAACCGATCGCGCCGAGCAGCATGCCGAGGAAGAAGACCGTGCCTGTCTGCAGCGCCTGGGGCACCGTCAGCCCGAAGGTCGCCGCGATCGATGCCGCGGTGAAGCCGACGGCCAGAACCTGCATTGCGTCCGCTGTCCAGACGAGGCCGAATATCCCCATCAACCGCCGCTGATAAGTCCCGGCCCCCGCGCGGTTGAGCGCCTCGTCCATGGTAATCGCCGTCATTGCCCCACCCCCTGAATTGGCGAATATCGCCGGCGGTCATTGCCGGTCCGTCCTAGGGCTTAATGGAATTGTCCTAGTCGCGCCAGCCGATTGTTCCCTTGAGCCGGGAATGCACGTCTTCCGCAATCGGTACGACGAGAACGCGGGCCGGATCGACGGGACCCGGGAATTCCAGGGCGTTGTAGGCGACCTTCTCGAAGCCGAGCGGGCAATAATACGGCGGATCGCCGACGAGGATCACCGCCTCCGACCCTTTCCGTCTGGCCGCCTCGATCGCGATCCGCACCAGCTCCCGGCCGATGCCCTGGTTCTTGTGTGACGGGCGGACGGCGAGCGGTCCGAGCAGATGCCCTTTCACACCCCCCGCCAGCACCGGCGTCATCCGGACCGAAGCGATCGTCTCGCCGTCGTCCGTGCAGACGAAGGAAAGCGACCGGTCATGCGGCCCCTGCTCGCGGATGCGCGCGGCGGCGCGCGCATGCCGGCCGGGACCGAATGCTTCCGCATTGATGAGTTCGATGACGCCGTCGTGGGACGCATCCTCGGTGAGATAGACGAGTTCGTGCTTTGGCTGGAGGTTGTGCTTATGCATGGAGAGACTGAAGCCGTGAAATTAAGAGCGGACAGGACAAGTGATCTCGATGACGCCGTTCATCGGCGTCCTGGTCTTGAGATCAGCGTCGTCGCAGTGCCCGTGCTTCGGTCATGAGAGAGGTTCGCCTCCAAATTGCGGAAAGCGACCTAGCAGGAAAATGTGGCCGCGTCCAATGCAAAAACAGAGCGTTCATAAATTCCCGCCTCGTAATCTCCCGCGGCTGCCGTATCTTTGTGCGAAAGGAACCCGAAGGAGACCGCCATGGGCATGCTCGTCGATGGAAAATGGCACGACGTCTGGTACGACACGAAGGAGAGCAAAGGCCATTTCAAACGGGCGGCCTCGCGATTTCGCAACTGGGTAACGGCCGACGGCTCGGCCGGTCCTTCCGGAAGGGCCGGCTTCAAGGCGGAGGCCGGGCGTTACCACCTCTACGTCTCCTATGCCTGCCCCTGGGCGCACCGCACGCTGATCTTCCGCAAGCTGAAGAAGCTCGAAGACCTGATCTCCGTCTCCGTCGTCGATTACCTGATGCTGGAGAACGGCTGGGAATTCAAGCAGCGTGATGGCGCCACGGGCGATACGCTCTACGGCCTGGATTACCTCTACCAGGTCTATCTGAAGGCCGATCCGCACTATTCCGGCCGCGTCACGGTGCCGGTCCTCTGGGACAAGCAACAGCAGACGATCGTCTCCAACGAGAGCTCGGAAATCATCCGCATGTTCAACAGCGCCTTCGACGGGCTGACGGGATCGACCGCCGATTATTACCCGGCGGAACTGCGCGGCGACATCGATGCGCTGAACGCAATCGTCTACGACACCGTCAACAACGGCGTCTACAAGGCCGGTTTCGCGACCGCGCAGGAGGCCTACGAGGAAGCCGTCGCCCGCCTGTTCGAAACGCTCGGCATGCTGGAAAAACGCCTTGCCGGCAGCCGCTATCTCTTCGGCGACCGCCTGACCGAGGCCGACTGGCGGCTCTTCACGACGCTTCTGCGCTTCGACCCCGTCTATGTCGGTCACTTCAAGTGCAACATCCGCCGCATCGCCGATTACCCGAACCTCTCAGGCTACCTGCGCGACCTCTATCAGCATCCGGGCGTGGCCGAGACCTGCAACCTCCTCCACATCAAGAACCACTATTACCGGAGCCACCTGACCATCAACCCGACCGGCATCGTGCCTGCCGGCCCAACGATCGATCTCGACGCGCCGCACGGGCGGGAGAAGCTGAAGCAGGCGGCTTGATTTGAAATCCCCGCCCTCGCCCCTCTCCCCGCTCGCGGCAGGGCAATTGCTGATGCTTCTATGGAATGATGAGACGGCAGCAGCCTCTCCTACTCCCCAGCGGGGAGAAGGTGCCCGACAGGGCGGATGAGGGGGGCGAAGCCAAACTCCAGCGCCGCGTCTGCCGCGTGTACACCCCCTCATCGCCTCGCTTTGCTCGGCACTTCTCCCCGCTGGGGAGAAGAGGGCGCAAGCCGAACTCGCTCGGTTCCTCATCCTGCCTCAAGGGAAAGAGGGCTATTATGAGAGGCAGCAGCCTCACCAATAATCCGACCTCTCCGCCTCCCCGCCCAGTTCCTTGAGCCGTCTCCGCGTCGCGCTGGTCGTGTCCTTCGGCAGGGCGTCCAATGGGAAGAAACCGCTCTCGGCGATCTCCCGGTCGGGTGCGCGCGGTGCCGTCTGCTCCACGGTCACCCGATAGAACAGCACGTGGTCGCGCCTGCTGGCGTTGCGGTTGTAATAGACATGGAAAAGCTCCGCCTCGCCGCGGATCTCGAGATTGCCCTCTTCCCGCAATTCCTTCCTCAGAGCGTCGAGCGCCGTCTCCAGCGGCTCCATGCCGCCGCCCGGCATGTACCAGCCGGGGATGTATGTATGGCGGACGAGGAAGATGCGGCCTTCCGCATCGAAGCATGCGGCGCGCACGCCGAGCGTCATGCCACGCCTCACGAGGAAGAACCGGTGCATCAGCCAGACCAGCGCCCGCGTCCGAAATCCCCGGATTTCCGGGATGCCTTCGTCACTCATTCATAACTCCGGGAGGGGCCAGAAAATCGATAACGATTTATCGGCTTATGCGTTATGTGTGCGCCATGTTCAAATTCGCGCATATTTCCGACATCCATCTGGGACCGCTTCCGAAGCTCACGCTGCGTGAACTTTTCTCTAAACGGATCACCGGCTTTGTGAACTGGCACCGGAACCGGCGCAAGCACCTTTTCGTCAATACGCTCGACCTGCTTTTGAGCGATTTGAAGACGCACGAACCCGATCAGCTCGTCATCACCGGCGATCTCGTCAATCTTGCGACCGGCATCGAGACCAAGCTCGCCGGCGAATGGCTGGAGACGATCGGCAGTCCGCTCGACACCACCGTGGTGCCCGGCAATCACGACGCCTACGTGCCGGGCGCCCACGACAAGTCGGTCAAGGCCTGGTATCCCTTCATCGCCAGCGACGACGATCCGAAGGACTGGCCGGAAGACGATCACGTCTTCCCCACCTATCGCCGCCGCGGCCCCATCGCGATCATCGGCTGCTCCACATCCAACGCCACGCCCCCCTTTTCGGCGTCCGGCTATTATAGTCCCCGCCAGGCGCGCGAGACGGTGAACCTGTTGAAGAAGGCGGGCGATGAAGGCCTCTTTCGCGTCGTGCTGATCCACCACCCGCCGATCCGCGGCGCCACCTCTTCCCACAAGCGCATGCTCGGCATCCGCCGTTTCGCCGCGGCGATCTCCACCGGAGGCGCCGAGCTCGTGCTGCACGGCCACACCCACCTGAACACGCTTTACTGGCTGAGGAGCCACCAGGGCCAGGTTCCGGTGGTCGGCATAGCCTCCGCCTCGCAAGGCCCCGGCGGCCACAAGCCGCGCGCCGCCTACAACCTCTTCACGCTGTCGGGCGAACCCGGCGCCTGGAACCTGCTCTGCGAGCGGTACGGCCTGACGGAAAGCGGCGACGGCGTCGTGCTCGACAACAGCCGCCTCCTCTACGGCGAAACGCCGGCTGCGCTGTCGATTCCCGAAGCGGCCAGAATGTTGTAGACTAATCGGCGCGAATGTTGCGGAATCGCCACAATCCAGTCATAGCTAATAACCCCACTGCCGTCATCGGAACATATCAGAAGCAGAGCCGCCTCCTGTCCATGAACCAGCCGAACGCATCGACCGACATCCGGCGCGATCTTGTCGCCCTCCTGCCGCGCCTGCGCCGCTTCGCGCTGACGCTGACGGGCGGCGCGCCGGAGGCGGACGAACTGGTGCGCGACGTGGCCGGACGGGCGATCCAGAAGAGCCACCACTGGAAGGGCGAAGGCCGGCTGGAGAACTGGCTCTTCAGCATGATGCGCAGCACCTGGGCGGACGAGGCGAAGAAGCGCAGGCGGATGGACCCGGACCTGGTCGACGCCGGCTGCGCGCCCGAAAGCCGCAAACCGTCGAATTTCGTCGTGTCCCTGCCGGACGGATTGGCGAGCGCTTTCCTTCTGGTGGATGTGGAAGGCTTCACCTATTCAGAAGCCGCCGCCATCCTCGGCATCCAGCCCGATCTCCTCGCCACCCGCCTCTGTGCCGCCCGCCTCGATCTTGCCACTACCGGCGTGCGAACGAGCGAGCGGAGAGCCTGATCGATGAGCACCGCTCAGCCGTCACCGCTGGAATTGCGGCTTTCCGCCTATGTCGACGGCCAAGCCGGCGAACACGACAGGCACTCGGTCGAGGAATTGCTGGTCAACGATCCGCAGGCGCGCGCGCTGCACGACACGCTGAAGCGCGGCGCCGATATCGGCCGGCAAGCCTTCGACGACATGCTGAAGGAACCCGTGCCGCTCGATCTCGTGCGCGCCATCAGGAACGCACCGCTGCCGCGCCGGGCCGTACGCCTGCCGCAGGCGCCGCGCCCGTCGATCGCCTTCAAGCCGTCCGGTCCTCGGGTTCTCGCTGCCTGTCTTCTTTTCTTCGCGCTGGGTAGCGGGGCCGGCTACATGCTCGGCAACCGTCCGGCCACGCCGGAGGTGACGGCAATTTCGGCTCCTGGGGCGAGCAGCCGTGACTGGCTGGACGACATCATCGCCCAGTACCGGCTCTATGCGCGCCAGACCAATCATCTTGCCGAGATACCGGCCGAAAGGGCGGCGGACATACTCGAATGGCTGACGACCAATACGGGGGTCGGCTTCCGGATTCCCGATCTCGGAGACAGCGGCCTGACCTTCCAGGGCGCCCGGCTCTTCACGGCCGGCGGCACGCCGGTCGGCCAGCTTCTCTACCGGCGCACCGACGGGGAAGGAGACGGCGACGTGATTGCCATCTCCTTCACCAAGACCAGGCCGGAGGGCAACCGCTCCATCGAGGAGATCCGCAACGACACCGGGCTCGTCACCTGGGTCACCCCGCTTGCCACCTACATGGTGATCGGCCCCTCCTCCGCGGCAGACCTCGACGACATCGCCGCCAAGGCCGCGGGATTGATTTAGGCCCGAGGGGCAGCCCGGCTTAGCCCTGCCGCTCCTCCAGCACCCGGTTGGCGGCGGAAACGATCGCCTCCAGCGAAGCCGCCACGATATTCGTGTTGATCCCGGCGCCGAAGAGTTTTCCGCCCGGATGCTCCATCTCCACATAGGCGATCGCCGAGGCGTTGGAACCGTGCTGCAGCGAGTGCTCGGAGTAGTCGGCCACCGAGAGATCGATCCCCAGATAGGTCGACAGCGCGTTGATGAAACCGTCGATCGGACCGGTCCCCTTGCCCTCGATGCGTTTCGTCTCGCCGCGATCGGTGATCTCCGCCGCCACGATGCGGATGCCCTTGTGGTCGCCGCCGGCCGGATAGGTATGGTGGTCGACGAATTTCAACCGCGCGCCGGGCTGCTCCACATAACGCTCGATGAAGCGCTCATAGATACGCTTCGAAGGAAGCTCCTTGCCCTCTTCGTCGGTGATGCGCTGGATGTCCTCGCGGAACTCCACCTGCAGGTTGCGCGGCAGATTGATGCCGTAATCCGCCTGGAGGATATAGGCGATGCCGCCCTTGCCGGACTGCGAGTTGATGCGGATGATCGCCTCGTAGGAACGTCCGACATCCTGCGGATCGATCGGCAGATAGGGCACTTCCCATACCGGATGGTTGGCGACCTTGATCGCCTTCATGCCCTTGTTGATCGCGTCCTGGTGCGAGCCCGAAAAGGCGGTATAGACCAGTTCGCCCACGTAAGGATGGCGCTCCGGGATCTTCATCTCGTTGGAATATTCGTAGACATCCTTGATGTGTTCGATGTTCGAGCAGTCCAGTTCGGGATCGATGCCCTGCGTGTACATGTTGAGCGCCAGCGTCACCACGTCCACGTTGCCGGTGCGCTCTCCATTGCCAAACAGCGTGCCCTCGACGCGATCGGCGCCGGCCATCAGACCGAGTTCCGTCGCGGCGATGCCGGTGCCCCGGTCGTTATGCGGATGCAGCGAGATGATGATGTTCTCGCGGTTGTCGATCTGCCGGCACATCCACTCGATCTGGTCGGCATAGACGTTCGGCGTCGCCATCTCGACCGTGGACGGCAGGTTGATGATCAGCTTGTTGTCGGCGGTGGGCTTCACCACCTCGATCACGGCATTGCAGATCTCCAGCGCCACGTCGAGTTCGGTGCCGGTAAAGCTTTCAGGCGAATACTGGAAGCGGTAGTCCCCGCCGGCCTTCGCGGCCATGTCGGTGATCATCTTCGCCGCATCGACCGCGATCTGCTTGATGCCATGGACATCCTTGGCGAATACCACGCGGCGCTGCAGCTCGGAGGTGGAGTTGTAGAAATGGATGATCGGGTGCTTGGCGCCTTCCAGCGCCTCGAACGTGCGGGTGATCAGTTCCGGCCGGCACTGGACGAGGACCTGCATGGAGACGTCGTCCGGCACGCCGCCCTCCTCCACGCACCAGCGGGCGAAATCGAAGTCGGTCTGCGAGGCGGAAGGAAAGCCGACCTCGATTTCCTTGAACCCCATGTCGAGCAGCAGCTTGAACATGCGGGCCTTGCGGTCATGCCCCATCGGGTTGACCAGCGACTGGTTGCCGTCGCGCAGGTCCACCGAGCACCAGATCGGTGCCTTGGAGATGGTTTTCGACGGCCAGGTCCGGTCGGGGATGTCGATCGTCGGATAGGCCCGGTATTTCACCGCCGCCTGCGGCATGCCCTGTTTGGGAGAATAGGTTTTGGCGTCCATTGTCTTCGTCTCTCTTTACGCACCGCGGCATCCGGAGGATTGGCCATGATCGGTGCGGACCTTACGCGGTCTTTTCTCTATCGGTCTTGAATGTTCGTGAGAGGAGCTCTTACGCCGGCAGGGCTTTTCGGCCGCCGGGCGCTCCTCAACGGACCCGGCAACCGCGCGTAAGGTCGAGGCTAAGAAGCGAGGAAAGCGCAAAAACCGGTGCCCCGGCCGCAATGCGGCAGGTGGACGAACGGCTGGACATGATTGCGCCTGTCATGGTCATGGGCAGGATGTATAACCGCGGGAAAAAATCGAGGCAAGCCCCTGTTCACTTTTTCGCGGACCGCATGAAACGGGTAAGCGCCATCATGACGCCGCCGGCGATCAGCCCCCAGAAGGCGCCGGAAATGCCTGCGAAGGAAAGGCCGGACGCGGTGACGAGGAAGGTGATCGCCGCCGCTTCGCGCGTTTCCGGCTCCCGGTAGGCCGCGAAAGCCGAGCTGGCGAAAGCATTGATCAGGCCGAGGCCGGCGACCGCCTGCAGCAGGATCGGCGGCGCCAGCGACACGAAGGCGATGGTGCCGCCGGCGACGAGCCCGAGTGCGATATAGCCGAAGCCGCTGACGATCGTCGCCCAGTAACGTCTCGCGGGGTCCGGATGGGCATCCTCGCTGGCGCACATGGCAGCCGTGATTGCGGCCATGTTGACCGGCACGCCCCCCACCAGCCCGCCGAGAATGGTGAAGATGCCGGTCCCGGCGAAGAGCACGCCCGGCGGCGGCTCGTAATTATGGACCTTGAGAATGGCGATGCCCGGAATATTCTGAGAGGCCATGGTGACGATGAAAAGCGGGATCGCCACCGAGATCGCGCCATGCAGGGTGAACACCGGTTCGATGAAGGTGAAGCCCGGATGGATGGCGGCGCCGATCTGCCCCATCGCATCCGGCGGCAGGTCCACTCCCAAGACGAGCACCAGGATCAGCGCGCCGAGCGAGGCCGGCACCGCCCAGAGCCGCCAGCGCGACACCACAACCATCCAGGTGAGCACGATCGGCAACCCGAGCGCCGCATTGAACGCCACCGCCTTGATCGGCGCGAGACAAAGGCTGAGCAGGATGCCGGCGAGCATCGCGTTGGCGAGCGGCGCCGGGATGGCTCGAATGGCCCGCCCCAGCGGTCGGAAAAGGCCGGACAGGATGATCAGCACGCCGCAGACGGCAAACGCGCCGACCGCGGCCGGAAACCCGCCCTCGATCACGCCGATGCCGGCGAGCAGCGCCGCGCCGGGCGTCGTCCAGGCCATGCTGACCGGCATGCGGAACCACACGGAAAACACGATCGCGAGGACGCCGGTCGAAATCGACTGCGCGGCCAGTCCGGAAGCGATTTCCGGTGCCGTGGCTCCCATGGCCTGCAGCCCCTGCATGATGACGGCGAAGGAACTGATGAAGCCGACGAAAGCGGTGAGCAGGCCCATCATCAGGGCGGAGACGGAAAAATCCTTGAGCATGCGGGCGGGACTCGTAGGGATGGAAGTCCGTTATCGAGCACAAGCCCCGCGTCGAAGGCAAGCGAGATTGGGGGAAAAGAGTACGGCACATTCGGGATCGGGGCCGATTTCGGGCATGCGGATCGCTTGATGCTCCTCCATGACGATCGAATTTTCTTTGCGGAGAACCATTGACCCGGCCCCTGGGACTGCCCCGATAGAGGGGCGGTCAACAACCAGCGAGGTGATTCCTTGACGTCTGCCGCACACTATCTCAACGCATCCGAAGCCGCCGGGCGGCTCGGCATATCCCAGAAGGCGCTTCGCCTTTATGAACAGCGCGGCCTCGTGTCGCCGGTTCGCACCGCTGCGGGCTGGCGTACTTACGGCCCGGCCGAAATGGCCCGCGCCGCCGAGATCGCGGCGCTGAGGGCCCTCGGCCTCAGCCTCGCCCAGGTGGCGCGGGTGCTGAAAGGCGATCCGCAAGGGCTGGCGCCCGCGCTCGCCGCCCATCAGAAACGGCTCGAAGAAGAAATCCGGGGGCTTTCGGTCAAGGTCGAGACCGTCCGCGATCTGCGCGCCGGCCTTGCCGACGGCCATCCCCCGAAGATGCGGGAGCTGGCGCGGCTGGTCCGCCCGGCGGCCGAGATCGTGGCCGCCTTCGACCTTCCCTGGCCCTGGGGCGGCGAGCGGTTCGAGCTCAGGGATATCAAGCCGCTGAACTATATCATCGGCCCGCTCGGCAGCGGCAAGACGCGGCTCGCGATGGCGATTGCCGAAAACCTGCCGGGCGCCCTCTTCGTCGGCCTCGACCGCGCCGCGGACGACGCTGCAGCCGCCAGAGCCCGCATGCAGGCCGATGCGGCGCTGAAAGCGCAGGTCGAGCGGGCGCTGGGCTGGCTCGTGGAGGATGGCGCCACGCTTTTGCCCGGCCTCACCGCCCTCCTCGCCGCGCTGGAGGCCGGCCCCGGCGAGATTCCCGTCATCGACATGATCGAACAGGGGCTGGATCAGGCGACGCAGGAGGCGGTGATCGCCCATCTGCGCCGGCGTGGATCAGGCGCTCGGCCGGTCTTCATGCTGACGCGCTCCTCGGCGATCCTCGATCTCGCGGCCGTCGGCCCGGACGAGGCGATCATCCTCTGCCCGGCCAACCACAATCCCCCAGGCCGCGTGATGCCCTATCCGGGGGCGCCGGGTTACGAGGCCGTCGCCACCTGCCTTGCCCCGCCGGACGTCCGCGCCCGAACCGAAGGCGTCATCGCCTGGCGGCCGCAGGTCGCCTGAGCCTCACAAACAAAAACCCCGCCGGTTTGCGCCGGCGGGGTTTTGCTTTTCAGAAATTCAACCCGATCAGATTTCGCTCTGGGAGGTGACGATGCGCGCCACCAGGCCGTAGTCCTTGGCCTCTTCGGCGGACAGCCAGTAGTCGCGCTCGATATCCTTGGCGATCTTTTCCTCCGGCTGACCGGTGGCCTTGGAGAAGATCTTGATCAGCCGCTCGTTCATCTTGATGATCTCGCGCGCCTGGATCTCGATATCGGATGCCATGCCGCGGGTGCCGCCGGACGGTTGGTGCAGCAGGAAGCGGGTGTTCGGCAGCGCGATGCGACGCTCCTTGGCGGCCGAGACGTAGATCAGCGCGCCGGCGGAAGCGACCCAGCCCGTGCCTATCATCCAGACTTTCGGCTTGATGAACTTGACCATGTCGTGGACCGAATCGCCCGATTCCACATGCCCGCCGGGAGAGTTCACGTAGATGCGAATGTCCTCGTCGCTGGCGGCGGCGAGCGCCACGAGCTGCGTGTTGACCTTCTGCGCCAGTTCCTGGGTGATCGGCCCGTAGATGAAGATCGAACGCGACTTGAAAAGGTTCGCCTCCGTTTCCTTGCCGAGCGGCAGTTCCTTCGTCTTGTCGTCCTTGTCGTCTTCGTCGTCGAGCACGGTAAATGTCTCCTGCATCAGATTCATATACCGGACATAATGCGTTCGCGGCCGTAAAACAATGGAGTGCGGAGTCTAACACGGCACCTTCCGACGACTAAGGTGAATGACGTAGTGACGAGCCGTGCTGCACCGCGATTGCCGATGGACAGGCGGAAGGCGCCCGCCTATCCTCCGGCTTCGTTATGCATGCTTATAATTTTCAGGGGACCAAAATGCTGAAACGCCTTTCGCTCGCCGCCGCGATCCTTGCGGCCGCAACCGCGCCCGCCTTCGCCCATCTCGATCCGGATGCGCACGGCTCCTTCATGGCCGGCTTCTCGCATCCGCTCTTCGGCCTCGATCACATCCTCGCCATGGTCGCGGTCGGCCTCTGGGCGGCGCAGATAGCCAGGGAGGACAAGAACAACAGGGCTCTCTGGGTCGTTCCGTCCGCTTTCGTCGGCACCATGGCGGTCGGCTTCCTTCTGGCGCTTTCCGGCATCGGCCTCCCCTTCGTCGAACCGGCGATCCTCGCCTCCGTCATCGGCCTCGGCCTGCTGGTAGCGATGGCCGTGAAGCTTCCCGTTTCGGCTTGCGCAGCCATCGTCGGCGTCTTCGCCCTCTTCCACGGTCATGCGCATGGCGGCGAACTCGGTACGGCCGGTGCCCTGCAGTTCGGTATCGGCTTCGCAATCGCAACGGCGCTTCTGCATGTCGCCGGCATCGCGCTCGGCCTGGGCATCTCCCGTTTCGCGCCCTCCGTCACCCGCATCGCCGGAGCGGCCACCGCCCTTCTCGGCCTGTCGCTGGTCTTCGGCTGAACCGAAGATTACCGAGATTTAAGGGGATTGCGGCTTTGAAAAACCGGAATCCCCGCCTACCTCCTTGAGCATGGCAACAATCCGCAAGGAGGCAGACATGTCACCGGAAGAACGCCAGCTCCTCACTACCCTTTTCGACCGCGTGCGGACGGCATCCGCCACGCCGCGCGATCGCGAGGCGGAAACCTTCATCGACCAGGCAACCCGCGAACAGCCCTATGCCACCTATTATCTGGCACAGGCCGTGGTCGTGCAGGAAAAAGGCCTGGAAGCCGCCGCCAACCGCATCCGTGAACTGGAGGATCGCGTCCGCGAGCTCGAGGCCGGTGAAAGCGAACATCACCGCGCCGAACAGGGCGGCGGGTTCCTGAGCTCGATTTTCGGGTCCGGCCAGCCGCACCAGCCGGCGCCCACGTCGCAATCCAGCTCTCCCGCCTCCGGCCCGTGGAACAGCGCGCCGCGGCAGAGCTACCGGACCGGCCGCGATGACGGCGACGGCTACCGCGCTCCGCCGCCCTCCGGTCCCTGGAGCGCCCAGGCCTATGCTCCCTCCGCCGGCGGCAGCTTTTTGCGAGGCGCGTTGGGCACCGCTGCAGGCGTGGCCGGCGGCATGCTGCTCGCCAATTCGCTGTCGGGCATTTTCGGCAGTCACATGAATTCGCTCGGCTGGGGTTCGCCTTTCGAGGGGGCCAATCCCTTCGGGGACGCTACGCCGGCCGAGGAAACCGTCATCAACAACTATTACGGCGACGACGCCATCCGCGAGGCCGGCGGCAATGACGCCGCGATTGCGGATGCGGATACCAATGACGGCTGGCAGCGGGCCGACTACGGCAGCAACGATTTCGCCGACGACCAGCCCGATTTCGACAACAGCGATCTCGGCAACGACGACTCGATGGACGTCTAGTCAGCCACGCCCTCTATACGTCGCAACCCCCTGCTCCGGCAGCCAGACGCCGGCCGGCGCCTCGCCCGTCTGCCAGAAGACGTCGATCGGGATGCCGCCGCGCGGATACCAGTAGGCACCGATCCGAAGCCATTTCGGGGCGAGCAGGTCGACGATGCGCTTGGCGATATAGATCGAGCAATCCTCGTGGAAGGCGCCGTGGTTCCTGAACGAATGCAGGAAGAGCTTCAGCGACTTCGATTCCACCAGAAAACCGTCGGGAATGTAGTCGATGACGATATGCGCGAAATCCGGCTGCCCGGTCATCGGGCAGAGCGAGGTGAATTCCGGCGCCGTGAAGCGCACCACGTAATCGGTGCCCTGATTGCCGTTCGGCACCTTTTCCAGCACCGCCGCCTCCGGGCTCTGCGGCGCCTCAACATTCGATCCGAGCTGCTTGAGCCCGCTGACATCCGTCATCGTCATTTGCCTGTTCCTTCGACTTCTACCTTCTGTCCATGGGCGCGCTCGCCTTCGGGCTCCACATGGATCGCCAATGTGGCGCCGGGAATAATCTCTTTGATCGCATCTTCCAAGCGGTCGCAGATGCCATGCGCCTCCTCCACGCTCATTTCCGCCGGCACGACGAGATGGAAATCGATGAAGGCCGCCGCCCCCGCCCGCCGGGATTTCAGGTCGTGCACGCCGAGCGCACCGCCGGAACAGGCGGTGATCGCCTCCCGCACGGCCGCCTCCTCGTCCGGTTCCAGCGCCCTGTCCATCAGACCGCCGAGCGAATGGGAGATCACCTTGTAGCCCTGCCAGAGGATGTTGAAGGCGACGAGGATGGCGAGCAGCGGGTCGAGGATCGCATAACCCGTCAGGACGGCGAGGATGAGGCCGACGAAGACGCCGGCCGACGTCACCACATCGGACATGATGTGGCGGCCATCCGCCTCCATCGCCGGCGAACGATGCGCCTTGCCGGTTCTGATCAGGATCGTCGCCCAGACGCCGTTGATGATGCCGGCAAGCCCGTTGATCGCAAGGCCCGGAACCGGCGCATCGAGCAGTTTCGGCTCGAAAAGCGCGCCCCACGCCTCCTGGATGATGAGCAGCGCGGCGACGACGATCAGCACGCCTTCGATGACGGCGGAGATATATTCCGCCTTGTGATGCCCGAACTGGTGATCGTGATCGGCCGGGCGCTGCGCATAGCGGATGACGAAATAGGCGATGAAGGCGGCGGCGACGTTGACGAGGGATTCGAGCCCGTCCGAAAGCAGCGCGACCGAACCCGTCACCCACCAGGCGAGCATCTTCAGACCCATCACCGCGAGCGACAGCGGGATGCCCCAGAAGGCCAGCCGTTCGACGATATTCGTATCCCTCACCACCATTGTCGTCCTTATGCGCATGCGAATGATTTGCAGGGCCGGAGCCCCAAAACGGCGAAACCGCCGGCGCAACGGATGTTGCTCGGCGGTTTCGGTTGGCCGGGTGTATGACTCAGATGGGCGGGCTTGTCAAAGGAGAATGGTCTACCCGAAGATCACCGCCATCTGGATCGCGTCGATATACCGTCCGTCGATCCTCACCGCGTCGCGGGCCACGCCTTCGCGCATGAAGCCGACCTTTTCGTAGAGCGCGATCGCTCTGGGATTGTCCGCATGAACATGGAGTTCGACGCGATGCAGGCCGAGTTCGCGGGCGGCATCGAGAGCCGCCGTGATCAGCCGCCTGCCCAATCCCTTGTCGCGATAGCCCGGAATGATGCCCATGCCGAGCGAGCCGCGATGTGCATGGCTCGGCCTGCCCTCCCGGCGGATATCGCACCAGCCGACCACTTCGCCGTCAACGACCGCCACGAATTGCGGATGCCCGTTTTCGATCATGTCGAGAATGAAGGAGCGTGTGGATTCGAGCGGCGGCGCCTCCAGGAAGGTCAGATATTTCCGCTCGCGCGAGACCGTATCGAGAGCCCTGTGAAAGCTCTCGATATGCTCGGGCCGCATGGCCTCGATGCTGACGGCTCCGGACGCCATCACGCAGCCTTCGTTTCACGTTTGCGCGAAAGATGCGCCACGACGTTCTCGATCATCCGCATGCCGGCGTCGCCGCCGAGCGTCATGATCGATTCGGGGTGGAACTGCACCGCCGCGACAGGCTCCTTG
Organism: Xaviernesmea oryzae; assembly: GCF_900177415.1. Lineage (GTDB taxonomy): Bacteria > Pseudomonadota > Alphaproteobacteria > Rhizobiales > Rhizobiaceae > Neorhizobium > Neorhizobium oryzae_A. The sequence goes on from NZ_FXAF01000011.1 coordinate 1,040,999, forward strand.
ACGTGTTCGATACCCATGATCGTGCCGTCCTCGCTTTCCGCCGTGATCGTGAAGTCGGGATGCAGCGTCTTGGGATCGGCAAAAATCGAGTGATAGCGGCCGACCGTCACTTCCCGGGCGAGCCCGGAGAAGACGATGCCCGGCTCCAGCACGCGGATGCGCGACGGCTTGCCGTGCATGGGAAGCGCGAGATGCCTCAATTCGCCGCCATAGGCCTCGGCTAGCGCCTGCAGGCCGAGGCAGACGCCGAATATCGGCAGGTTCCTTGCCCTCGCCTTCTTGATCGTCGCCTTGCAGTCGAAATCCTTCGGATTGCCCGGACCGGGCGACAGCACCACAAGGTCCGGATCGAGCCGGTCGAAGACCTCTTCCGGCACCGGCGTGCGCACGGTCGAGACGGTGGCGCCCGTCTGGCGGAAATAGTTGGCGAGCGTGTGGACGAAACTGTCCTCATGGTCGACGAGCAGGATCTTCACGCCCTGCCCGACGCGCGCGACGTCACGGCCGGCCTTGGCCGTATTGCCGGTCCGGGCGTCGCGGATGGCGGCAAGCATGGCGGAAGCCTTCAGTTCGGTTTCCGCCTCTTCCTCATGGGGATCGCTGTCGTTCAAAAGCGTCGCTCCTGCTCTCACTTCCGCAATGCCGTCCTTGACGCGGATGGTCCGCAGCGTCAGCCCGGTGTTCATGTCGCCGTTGAAGCCCACCATGCCGATCGCCCCGCCATACCATGCCCGCGGGCTCTTCTCGTGGTTCTCGATGAAGCGCATGGCCCAGAGCTTCGGCGCGCCGGTGACCGTCACCGCCCAGGCATGCGACAGAAAACCGTCGAAAGCGTCCATGTCCGGACGCAGGCGTCCCTCGATGTGATCGACGGTGTGGATGAGGCGCGAATACATCTCGATCTGCCGCCGGCCGATCACCTTCACCGAACCCGGCTCGCAGACGCGGGACTTGTCGTTGCGGTCCACATCCGAGCACATGGTGAGCTCGGATTCGTCCTTCTTGGAATTGAGCAGCTTCAGGATCTGCTCGCTGTCCGAGATCGCGTCCTCGCCGCGCTTGATCGTGCCGGAAATCGGGCAGGTCTCGATCCGCCGGCCCGAAACGCGCACGAACATCTCCGGCGAGGCGCCGATCAGGTATTCCTGCTTCCCGAGATTGATGAAGAAGGAATAGGGCGACGGATTGATCGCCTTCAGCCGGTTGGAAATCTCCGAAGGCTTGCTATCGCAGCGCTCCATGAATTTCTGGCCAGGCACCACCTCGAAGAGGTCGCCGCGGCGGAAACTCTCCTTGGCCTTGGTGACGAGCTGGGCGTATTCGCCGGGCTTGTGATCGCCCTTCGGCGGCGTAGCCGTCGTACGCTGGAAGGGCTCGGGCGCGATTTCGTCCGATCTGCCCTCGGTCGTCACGCCATCCCTGGCAAAGTCGTAGCGGTCGATCCAGGCCTTGGCCGCATGATGATCGACGACCAGGATTTCGTCCGGCAGGAAGAGCACCATGTCACGCTGATCTTCCGGCCGCTGCATGGAAAGCTTGATGGCATCGAACTGGAAGGCGAGATCGTAGCCGAAGGCGCCGAAGAGGCCGATCGCCGAATCCGCTTCCGAATGGAAGAGATCGACGATGGCCCGCAGCACGGAAAAGACCGTCGGCATCTTGGACCGCTCTTCTTCCGTGAAGACGCGGGCGGGCTCGTTGACGGTGAGGTCCAGCCTGCGGGCGGTGCTTGCCCCCAGCGTCAGGTCGGCGACCGTCATCAGCTTGGCCGTGACGAAGCCGAGCAGGACCTCGCCGCGTTCGTTATAGGCCTCGATCCACACCTTTCGGCCGTTGCAGGAGATGCCGAGCGGCGGATCGACGATCGCGGTGTCCCAGCGGGTGTAGCGTCCGGGATACTCGTAGTTGGAGGAGAACACCGCGCCGCGCCGCTCGTCGAGCCTGTCCACGTAGGAGGAGATGGCGCTGGCATAATCGGCCGCGCGCCGCTGCCGGCTGACGGTGATCCCTCCCCGGGTCTCGTAAACTTCCGAACCGTCATCCCGAATGATCGTTACCATTGTCCTCTCCGATCCTTTGCTTCGGCGCAATTCCGGAGGGAAACCTTCCCGGAACTGCTCGTTGCCCGGTCCCTTTGCGGCCAACAAAAAAGCCGCCTCGGTTCTCGGGCGGCTTTGTGTCGTCTGTCGATGGACATGACTGGTCAAGGCCGCGTGAAGCGTGCCGGCCACCAGTTACCGATGTTCATCGAAATCGTCATGGGCGGAATTGTTAGCCGCAGTCGCGGCGGCGCGCAAGCGAATTTCTTCCGCTGCGATGCGACCAAAACCGGGGCAAACGCGTTGCCACCCCGGAAACCCGCCCCAGGGAGGAAACGAGCATGCCGCGGTTCTGGATATTGCTTCTGATCGGCGCGCCCTTTCTGACAGGCGCCACTCTGCCGGGAACCGGCCCGGTTCCGATCGAAAAACCGGCCGAAAAGACCGACTCGGCACCCGAGGCCAAGGCGCCCGAAACCGAGGCTCCGAAGGCTCCGGCTCCGGAAGGCGGCACCCTTGCGCCAGCAGCTCCAACGGAAACCGAACCGCCCGCCGCCGCCGAGGTTCCCAAGCCCCTGCCGAAACCGGCTCAGGACACGTCCACGACGCCCGCGACGGACGACGGACCCAAGCCCGACGGCAAGGAGAAGGAAGAGGACAAGGCCGCGGCTCCCCCTCCTCCGCCCCCGCCGCCGCTCGTCAAGGAAAACCCGGAGGAACTGAAGGCCTGTCTCGCCGACCTCACGTCTCTCGGCGCGAAGTTCCAGCCGATCGCTCCGATCGACGACGGCAACGGCTGCGGGATCGAGCATCCGATCGAGGTCGCGGAGGTCCTGCCGGGCGTCGAGCTCGGCGGCGCCCGCATGCGATGCAAGACGGCGCTCACCCTGGCGCACTGGCTGAAGGATACGGTGCAGCCGGCGATGAACATCGCCATGCTGGGGCGGAAGATCGCGGGCCTCGTTCCGGGTTCCACCTACGACTGCCGGCTTCGCAACGGCGCCTCGACGGGAAAGATTTCCGAGCACGCCCGCGGCAACGCGTTCGACGTCGCCGCCTTCAAGCTCGACGACGGCAAGACGATGGAGATGAAACCGCGCGACGAGGATTCCACGCTGGAAGGCGCTTTCCAGCGCACCGCGACCGCCGGCGCCTGCCTGCATTTCACCACCGTCCTGTCCCCGGGCAGCGACGCCGCCCACGAGACCCACCTGCATCTCGACATCATGGAGCGGAGGAACGGATACCGGTATTGCCGTTAGAGCATTGCCCCTCATCCGCCTGCCGGCACCTTCTCCCCGCACACGGGGAGAAGGAAATATGCCGCACCGATTTTCTCCTACACTCTTCGTCGTTGCGTTGGGCACGCCCCCTCGGCCGTCGAACAAGGTCGATCGTGGCACGTCCCCTCTCCCCGCAAGCGGGGAGAGGGTTAGGGTGAGGGGCAAAGGCCAGCAAATGGGGAAGTCGGCCAGCCCCTTCAGAACAACCCCTCCACATATCCCTCGTCATTCAAAAAAATCCGCTCGGCGGAAGGCACGCGCGGCAGGCCGGGCATGGTCATGATCTCGCCGGTAATGGCGACGACGAAGCCGGCGCCGGCCGAAAGCCTGACTTCGCGCACATGCACCACATGGCCTTCCGGCGCGCCGCGCAGGTTGGGATCGGTGGAAAAGGAATATTGCGTCTTGGCGATGCAGATCGGCAGGTCGCCGTATCCCTGCTCCTCCCAGGCCTTGAGCTGGTCGCGCACGCCCTTGTCGGTGGTCACCTCGCCCGCATGATAGATCTTCGAGGCGATGATCTCGATCTTTTCGAGAAGCGGCAGATGCTCGGGATAGAGCGGCTGGAACCTCGCCTGCCCGCCTTCCGCAAGCTCCACCACCTTATGGGCGAGTTCCTCTATGCCCGCCGAACCCTCCGCCCAGTGCCGGCAGAGGATGGCGTCCGCCCCGTGACGCGCCACGTAGTCCTTCACCGCGGCGATCTCGGCCTCCGTATCCGAGGTGAAATGGTTGATCGCGACGACCACGGGAACGCCGAACCTGCGGACATTGGCGATATGCCGGCCGAGATTGGAACAGCCGCGCGAGAGCGCCTCGACATTCTCGTGGCCGAGATCCTCCTTCCGCACGCCGCCGTTCATCTTAAGCGCCCGGACCGTCGCGACGATCACGGCCGCATCCGGCTTCAGCCCCGCCTTGCGGCACTTGATGTCGAAGAATTTCTCCGCCCCGAGATCCGCCCCGAACCCCGCTTCCGTCACCACGTAATCGCCGAGCTTCAGCGCCGTCTTCGTGGCGATGACCGAATTGCAGCCGTGCGCGATGTTGGCGAATGGCCCGCCATGCACGAAGGCCGGGTTGTTCTCGAGCGTCTGCACGAGGTTCGGCTGCATGGCGTCCTTGAGCAGCACCGTCATGGCCTGATGCGCCTTCAGGTCGCGCGCAAAGACCGGCGTCCTGTCGAAACGGTAGCCGACGACGATGCCGCCGAGTCGCCTTTCGAGGTCCTCGAGGTCCGCCGCCAGGCAAAGGATCGCCATCACCTCCGAAGCGACCGTGATGTCGAACCCGCTTTCGCGCGGAAAACCGTTGGCCACGCCGCCGAGCGAGACGACCGCTTGCCGCAGCGCCCGGTCGTTCATGTCCATGACCCGCCGCCAGGTGATGCGGCGCACGTCTATGTTCTCGGCATTGCCCCAGTAGATATGGTTGTCGACGAGCGCCGAAAGCAGGTTGTTCGCCGCCGTGATCGCGTGGAAATCGCCGGTGAAATGCAGGTTGATGTCCTCCATCGGCACGACCTGCGCATACCCCCCGCCGGCCGCCCCGCCCTTCACCCCGAAACAGGGCCCGAGCGAAGGCTCGCGAATGCAGATCACCGCCTTTTTGCCGATGCGGTTCAATCCGTCGCCGAGGCCGACGGTCGTGGTCGTCTTGCCCTCGCCCGCCGGCGTCGGATTGATCGCCGTGACGAGGATGAGCCTGCCGTCCTTGCGGCCGGAAAGCGAGGCTATGAATTCGGCGCCGACCTTCGCCTTGTCGTTGCCGTAGGGCGCCAGCGCCTCCGGGGGGATTCCCAGCCGCGCGCCGATCTCCGCGATCGGTTTCTTGGCAGCGGCACGCGCGATCTCGATATCCGACTTGACGGCTGTCATGCGCTCTTCCCCCGTTCCCATGGTTGGCGGCATTCAAATATGCTTGTGCGGTTATGAATAACGAAGGAACGGTAATGTGGGAATGGCCGGGAAGGCAGCCTTTCGAGGTGCAAACAGCAAAAAGGGCGGCGCAACCCCTCGCGCCGCCCTCCGAGGCGTCCCCCGCCCCTTTTTCCTGATCTTAGAACCGCTGCGTGAGCGAGACTTTGAACGTCCGGCCCGGCTCGGAGTAGAAGGCCTTGTTTGAAGACGAGGCCGTGACCGATGTGTAATCCTTCATTTCCAGGGCATCGTAATACTCGCGATCGAAGATATTGTAGACGCCCGCCTGGATACGCAATCCCTTCAATTGCTCTGGCTCCCACCAGCCCGTCAGGTTGAAGATTGCATAGCCCGATGCCTTGAAACTGGACGGGGAGAGATTAGACACCCCGGCCACAGCGACCATCGACAGCTCACTTCCCCAATTCTCAGCTCCATATCCCGCGCCTAAAATGGCCTTGAGCGGTGGGACCGAGTCAAGAAGCTCGCCTGTGTTTTCGTCTTCGCCATAGGCGTAAGCTACGGAAGCCCGAACATTGAAGCCGTTGTCGAATGCCTTGTGAGCCTTGGCTTCGATACCATAAATACGAACGCGATCCCGATTGAAGAACTGGATCGATCCCAACATATAGCCCGGGGTGGCCACGGTGTCGGAATCGATGAAATTACGGTACTTGTTGTAAAATCCCTTGATGCTGCCTCCGAACGCTGCGTCACCAAAGTTGGCTCCGACTTCAAAACCGCTGCTGGTCTCGGATTCCAAGTCCGGATTGCCGATCTGGCGATAGAACGGAGCGTTATCATAGTTGCTGTAGAGCTGGCTGACGCTTGGTGACTTGAAGCCCATTGCCCATTGCGCATAGAACTCGACATCTTCGTGCAACTGATAGGCAAGCCGCACCTTGGGCGAAATCGCCCAATCTGTATCCGCGTCCGGCAAACCGGTGTATCCGCTGTTGTTTTCATATTGCTCCGTCGAGGATGGACGGTAGTCGAACCAGTCAAAGCGAACACCGGGGGTCAACGAGAATCCGCTGTCGCCGATTGAGATCTTGTCGTCGGCATAAATACCGATGCGCGCGCCATCGACATCCGGCTCATCCGATTGATTATTGTGATAAAATGCGCAGGCAGGGACGTAAGTTACATCGCAACTGTCTTCACCGTTGATATATTGATGCGTGGTGAAGATCGAAGCGTCACCGCCAACAGTTATCTCATGGAGAAGAGGGCCCGCCTCGTAGACGCCGGTCAATGCACCGACAACGCCCCAACTCTTTTCCGTCTTGTCGCTGAGCCGATAGTACTCGCCGACCGGGGCCGTGAGACGATAACCGTCCGGCCCCTCGTGGCGCAGGATTCGTTGCCAATAGATCGAAGCCCAAGCGCTCTGAATGAAGCTGTCATCGCTGATTGCATCATATCTGTAGTCGAGCGAAACGCGCTCCCGCCGCAAGTCCGAGATCCGGTCGTAGTCATCAATACGGTAGGTAGTGCCCTGTTCCTGTCGCAGATCTTCCGTGGAATCCATGTTGTATCGCTCTGCGGTCAATCCAATCCGATGGCCGCCGTCAAGGTCGTGTCGAACTTTAAAGAGGAGGTTCGATTTGTCGTAGTCCATCGGATTGGCTTCCGTGCGGGCGGTACCGTATCCGCCGGTTGAGCCCGCCGTTTTCGTCTCATGACCCTTTTTGTAGCTTCCCTGAAAGAGAATGGACGTATTTTCGATGCGCTTGGCGACGGCAGCGGAACCAATGACGGAACGGTCGCTGCTATCGTATGTCAGCTTCGAAATGCCGCCCCAATTACTGCCTTCGGGAATAAGGTCTTCGGGCTCCAGAGTCCTGAGGACGACCGCCCCGCCCAAAGCACCAGACCCGACGCGGCTCGAATCGCCGCCGCGCACGATATCGATCGTCGAAAGCGCCGAGAAATCATAGGCATCGACACCGCCGAACGCGCCACGCACAGGGTCGGAAAGGTAAGGAATCGGAATACCATCGATAGTCGTCACTACACGGTCGTCTTCCAGGCCGCGTATGTTGACGCTTTTTGTTGCAGAGACGAAGCTGACACCGGGCTCTACCGTATTACCGAGGTCGTCAAGGTCCTCGATATCCCGCTTATCGAGCGTCTCCTTCGTCGTTTCGGAAGCCAGGGGAGTATCTGCCGCGGTTCCTTTCTTCAGGCGCGACGACTTCCCCTTCAGCACGATCGGCCGCAGGGTCGTGCCGTTTTCCTGTGCCTGCTGAGCCTGCTGGGCCGAGGCTTCGGCGGCAAGGGAAAGCGCCGCGAGCGCGGTGCAGGTGGTGAGGATCGATGGCAAACGCCGGCTGACCATAACTGTCCTTTCGAGGAGGCACGCGAAATCACGGGCGCGCGAAAGCGCGCCGGAGGCGGCGGCCCGTTTTCAAATCTGGCTAAAATGTGGCGAGAGGCAGAAAATTGCCTTATTCATGCCATTAGAAAACATGACTGTTATTGTCAATTATTAAAACATGACTCTGTTCATCATATTTCTGCGAGGGTAGCCGCGTTGCGGAAATGCAACAGCCTTCCGCGCCGTCTTGCAGCCTTCACCATCGCCGATTATGTGAAGCGCGTCCTTTTAATCGCGCGGAGATCGCATGAAATCGCTGGAATTGCTGGTCGAGAAGATCATCCTCTCAAGCCGCTGGCTCCTGGTCGCATTCTACCTCGGGCTGGTCGCTGCCCTCGCGGTCTACGCCCTCTCCTTCGCCATGAAATTCTGGAAAGTCGCCAAGGACGTCTTTTCGCTCGGAGAGGCCGAGATGATCCTCGCCATGCTGGGCCTGATCGACGCCGCGCTCGTTGCGAGCCTCATCGTCATGGTGATGATCTCCGGCTACGAGAATTTCGTGAGCCGTTTCGACGAGACCGAGGCCGACGTCTCCTTTCTCGGCAAGCTCGATGCCGGCAGCCTGAAGATCAAGGTGGCCTCGTCGATCGTGGCGATCTCCTCGATCCACCTGCTGCAGATCTTCCTGAACGCCGCCCAGTACGACAACTGGAAGCTGATGTGGTACACGATCATCCACCTCGCCTTCGTCGTCTCGGCCGTCATGCTCGGCTGGCTGGAACGCATCATGTCGAAGGCGAAGGCCGAAAAATACGAGGAGAAGCTTTGAGGTTTCCTTCCACGAAAAAAGCCCGGATCGCTCCGGGCTTTTTTTCGTTCGGAACGCAGGGCTCGGTATGCCGGCTGGGCTCCAAGCGTTCCGCGCTGCAATCATTGCACCGGAGTGATTGAAGCCGCGCCTTGCCGGCGCCTCGCTTTGGCTCGGCGCGTTCGACGCTCAAAACGCTCCACCGGAGCGTTTTGCCGGCCTTCGGCCGTCGCGTCTCACCCCTCGCCGATCGCGATCAGGCTGGCATTGCCGCCGGCGGCGGCCGTGTTGACCGAGATCACCTGCTCCTCGGCGAACCGCATCAGGTAGGCCGGGCCGCCCGCCTTGAAGCCGGTGCCGGAAAGGCCGGAGCCGCCGAAGGGCTGGGTGCCGACCACGGCGCCGATCATGTTGCGGTTGACATAGACATTGCCGACATCCAGCGCCTCCGTCACCTTGCGGATCGTGGATTCGATGCGGCTGTGGATGCCGAGCGTCAGCCCGTAGCCGGTGGCGTCGATGGCGGAAAGCACCTTGTCGAGCTCCTTCGCCTTCCAGCGCACCACGTGCAGCACGGGGCCGAAGACTTCCTTGGTCAGCGCCGCGGGGCTGTCGAGCTCGACGATATGCGGCGCGAAGAAATTGCCCGTCTCAGGCACCTGTCCGGCATAGCGCACCTTCTGCTTCACCCGCATCTCCGCCACATGGTCGGAAAGCATCCGCCGCTGGTTCTCGTCGATGATCGGGCCGACATCGGTATTCTGCCGGATGGGATCGCCGAGGTTGAGTTCCGCCGCCGCCCCCTCGATCATTTTCAGCATGCCGTCGGCCACATCCTCCTGCAGGAAGAGCAGGCGCAGCGCCGAGCAGCGCTGGCCGGCCGAGCGGAAGGCCGAGACGACCACGTCGTCCGCCACCTGCTCGGAAAGCGCCGTCGCGTCGACGATCATCGCGTTGATGCCGCCGGTCTCGGCGATGAGTGGCACGATCGGCCCGTCCTTGGCGGCAAGCGCCCGGTTGATCGCCCAGGCCGTCCTCGTCGAACCGGTGAAGGCCACGCCCGCGAGCTTCGGATGCGCGGTGATCGCCGCCCCCACCTCCGGCCCGCCCGGCGTGAGCGCCAGCGCCTCCGCCGGCACGCCGGCCTGATGGAAAAGCTTCACCGCCTCGAAGGCGATCAGCGGCGTCTGCGGCGCGGGCTTGGCGACCACCGTATTGCCGGCCACCAGCGCCGCCGAGATCTGCCCGAGGAAGATCGCCAGCGGAAAATTCCACGGCGAAATGCAGCCGAACACACCGCGGCCGCGCCAAAAATGCCGGTTGTCCTCGCCGGTCGGGCCGGGCATCGGCACCGGCGCGCCGAAGAGTTCGCGCCCCTTGTCGGCATAGTAGCGGCAGAAATCCACCGCCTCGCGGATCTCCGCAATGCCGTCGTCCAGCGTCTTGCCGGCTTCCGCGGCAAGCAGCGCCAGCAGCCGGTCGCGGTTTTCTTCGAGCAGGCCGGCCATCCGCTCCAGGCAGGCGGCGCGGGTCTCCACCGGCTGGCGCGACCAGGCCTTGAAGGCCTTGCCTGCGGCCGTAAACGCGACGTCGACATCCTGCACGGTCGCGTGACGCACCGTACCGACGGTCTTCGACCGGTCGGCGGGCGACGTGACCTGCTTTTCTTCGGCTTTCGAGGTGAGGCCCGCGACCAGCGGCCCAGCCTTCACCTCTCCCCAGGGCCTCGACAGGCTCTGCGTCAGGCGGTCGAGGCTGTCGCGATGGCCGAATTCGAAACCGGCGCTGTTCTTGCGGCGTCCGTAGATGTCGGATGGCAGCGGGATCTGCTTGTGCCGCGCGCTGATGCCGTCGTCGAGGCCGAGCCGCGCCGCCGGTCTTTCCAGAAGCTTCTCTACCGCGACGTTCCTGTCGCCGGCCACCGCCACGAAGGAGGAGTTGGCGCCGTTCTCCAGCAGGCGGCGCACGAGATAGGCGAGCAGGTCGCGATAGCCGCCGACCGGCGCATAGATGCGGCAGGCGATCCGGTCGTTGCTTTCGAGCAGGTCGTCGTAAAGCGCCTCGCCCATGCCGTGCAGCCGCTGGAACTCGAAGCCGGAACGGTCCGGACCGGCAAGCTCCAGGATGGTCGAGACCGTCAGGGCGTTGTGGGTGGCGAACTGCGGAAAGATACGCGCCCGCTTGGAAAGAAGCTGCTGGGCACAGGCGAGATAGGAAAGGTCCGTCGCGGGCTTGCGGGTCCAGACCGGATAATCCTCCAGCCCCCGTTCCTGCGCCCGCTTCACCTCCGTGTCCCAATAGGCGCCCTTGACGAGGCGCACCATCATGCGCCGGCCGAGCGTCGCGCAGAGCTGGTCGACATAGTCGATTACATGAGCCGCCCGCTTCTGATAGGCCTGGATCGCCAGCCCGAATCCGTCCCAGCCGGAAAGCGACGGATCGGAAAAGACGGCGGCGATCACGTCGAGCGACAGTTCCAGCCGGTCCGCCTCCTCCGCATCGACGGTGAAGTTGAGCTGGTGTTCCTTCGCCATCCGCGCGAGATCGGTGAGGTCGGGCACGAGTTCCTTCATCACCCGGTCGCGGTGGGTCGCAAGGTAGCGCGGATGCAGCGCCGAAAGCTTGACCGAGATGCCCATGCGGTCGGGAAGCTGCTTGCCCTTGCCGTTCTTCGCCATATAGGCGCCGATCACCTGGATCGCGTCGGCATAGGAGCGGAAATAGCGCTTGGCATCCTCCGCCGTCCGCGCGCCCTCGCCCAGCATGTCGAAGGAATGGCGGTATCCCTTCTCCTCGCTCTTGGCGGCGCGGGAAAGCGCGTCCTTCATCGTCTCGCCGAGCACGAAATGGTGGCCGAGGAAACGCATCGCCTGCTTGGTGGCGCTGCGCACGGTCGGCAGGCCGACGCGCTTGACGAGGCCGCGAAGGATCCCCTCCGGCGTTTCGCCGGGTCCGATGACGCGGGCCGAGACGGCGAGCGCCCAGGCCGAGGCCGACACGAACCAGCTTTCGCCCGATGCCTCGTGGGTGCTCCAGCCGCCCTCGCGCAGCTTGTCCTCGATCAGCCGGTCCTGCGTCAGCGCATCCGGCACGCGCAGCAGCGCCTCGGCAAGCACCATCAGCGCCAGCCCCTCGCGGGTCGAAAGACCGTATTCCCGCAGGAAATCCTCGACGCCGCCGACCTTGCCCGAACCCTCGCGGATGGCGCTGATCATCCGCCGCGCCCGCTGGTCGATCGCCGCGTCCTGCGCCTGCGAAAAACTGGTGCGGGCGGCGAATTGCCGGATCAGCCGGTCGTCGTCGCCGGCATAGGGGACGTTGAAGGGAATGAATGGCTCGGTCAGAATCTGCTGGTTCATGGATGCCTCCGTTTCATTCTCCACATAGCGGGAATTCCCTGGCGATTTCGGCGGATTTCTGCGACACTTACCGGATATTAAACTAGATTCACTCCACTTGGCAGGCGAAAATGAAGGAACTCGACCGTCTCGACCGCAAGATCCTTCGGGCGCTCCAGAAGGAAGGCCGCCTGAGCAACATAGAACTCGCCGATCGCGTCAGCCTTTCGCCGACCGCGACCGCCGAGCGCGTCAAGCGGCTGACCCGCGAGGGTTACATCCTCGGCTACAGCGCCCAGCTCTCGCCGGAAAAGCTCGGCCGCAACCTGCTCGTCTTCGTGCAGGTGAAGCTTGATCGTACCACACCCGACGTTTTCGATGCATTCGCTGCCGCCGTCAAACGCAGCGACGACGTCATGGAATGCCATATGGTGGCGGGCGGCTTCGATTATCTGGTGAAGGCGCGCGTCGCCGGCATGGAAGCCTACCGCCAGTTCCTGTCGGAGGTGATTCTTCCCCTCCCCGGCGTCCGCGAAACCCATACCTATGCGGTGATGGAGGAAGTTAAGGGAACCGGATATATCCCCGTTTGAGGCAGGACCGGGATAACCCTCTGAATTCCCGATAAAAAAGTGATTGCCTATCACAAATTTCCTGAGTATCTGTTGCATTGCATGAAAATTTGCTGGCTATTCAAACAGATTTGTATATTTGTTAACGTTAACATAAATATTTCATCAGCTCGACCTGCATGATAACCTTGGAACGGCAATCGATACTCAACAGCGAAATTTCGGCCGCCGACTCGCAGGTGGAGATATTTGGCGTTCTGCAGCGGACCGCCCATGAATTCGGCTTCCGGCACGTCACTCTATTTGTCGCAAGGTCGCCGGACGAAGTGTTGCTGTCGCGGATGATCGTCGAGACGACGCTGCCCGCCGCCTATGTCCAGGAATTCGATCGCCGGCGCCTGCTCAAGCTCTGCCCGGTCGCACCTCTCATCTCCGAATCCGCCCTTCCCTTCTGCTGGTCGCTGGACGATCCGGAGAACATACGCGGTTTTGCGATCCCTTTGGTCATGGAAGAACTTCAGCGCCGCTACGATATTCTGACCAGCGTCGCCATGTCGCTCAATTCCATTGACGGCGACCGCTTCATGCTTCGCTTCGACGGCGTTCGGCCGCGCCTCACGCAGGTGGAGCTGAACGAGATCGGCATGATCGTGCTGCATGCCTTCGATGTCTTCGACAGGATCCGCCGCAGCGCCAAATCGGTTGCCGCCGGCCCCCTGACCACCCGCGAACTCGAAGTCGTCCGCTGGACGGCGCAGGGCAAGACCTCGGTCGAGATCGGTCATATCCTGTCGCTCTCGGATCATACCGTGAATGCGTATATGACGAATGCCATCAAGAAACTGGATTGCGTTAACCGCACGCAGTTGGTAGCTAAAGCCATCAGATTGAAATTGATCGTATAATATAAGGACGCGGGGGCGACGCATCCTTATCCTACGTGGAGAAACCGATTGCCATTCTGGCTTGAACTCGCCCGGACAGATCCGAACAGACAACACGAAATCATAGGTTTGAGCGCCGAGGAAGTCGTCGAACTGGCGACGGCCTTCCGCCTCTACGGCTTCTGGCGTTTCGATATCGAGACCGGCCACCTGTTCGCGACGGAGGACGTCAGCCGCATCTTCGGCATCGAGCACCGGGAAGGCCCGATGAACCTCGTGGAGATCGGCTCCCGCATCCATCCCGAAGACATGCCGCTGCTCATGGAAACCTTCGAGCGCGCCAGCGCCGGCCGGCTGACCTATCACAATATCTATCGGATCAAGTCGGATGCGGAGCATTACAAATACGTCCGCACCGTCGGCAAGTTCCGCGACAGGCCGGGATCGTCCGGCGAGGTCGTCGGCATCACCTACGAGTTCTTCGAGCGGCGCCCCGGCGTCACCTTCTTCCTCGACGAACCGGACGATTGAGCCGAGGTCCCGATCCGGCCACTTTCAGTGCGCCGCATCCGACCGGCATCCCGTCGAGTTCGGCCAGAACGAAATAGCCGGTGGGCGGCGTCATCTCCGCAACCGTGGCCGAATTGCTCCTGCACGGCGCAAGAAATTCCCGATCGAAACGCCTCAACGGTCGAGAACCGACCGCACTTCCACCAGGTTCGAACGGACCATCAGGGTATGGAAGCCCATCACGGCGAGATGGCTCGGCATGATCATGCCGTCCTCGCGGCCGTTGGAGACGATCGCCGGGCGGACGCGCAACGCCGCCCTGAACCGGGCGAGCGTGTCGTTCCAGAGCGACCCGAGATTGCGCTCGCGGATCACCTGCGAAAAATCGGCGCCGGCGCCGGAAAGCACGGCGTAGTAGCCGTAGAGCTGGCCGTAGGCGAACCAGAACCGGTCGTCGGCGCGGGTGTCGAACCAGCCGGCGCTGTTGTTTTCCGAGCGCTCGCGCAGGATCGCGGCCGTGCCGCCGAGATCGTTGGCGATGCGGTCGACGAACTGGATCAGGTTGTCGGCGCGGGTGTCGAACGTGGCGTTGCAGGACGAAAGGTCGGTATTGAAGGCCCTGAGCTTCTGGATTGCCGTACGGTAATAGGCCGGCGTCGGCGTTTTGAAACCGAAGGGATCGAGGCCGAAATACCAGGAATATTCGTCGAACTGCAGGTTTCCGCGCGCATCCTGAAGGTTGCTGTTGATGCCGGACGTGCCGCGCACGCGCCCGAGCGTGTCGACGAGTTCGGTCGAGGTTCGGCGCACGGCCTGGTTCACGCCGCGCTGGAACGAGGCCTTGTTGTCGAGGAAGGGCGTGTGGTCCCAGTCGATGCCGAAGAACCCGAGCCGGTAGAGCAGCATCGAGGAAATCCAGGCGTTCTGGTTGACGTTCATGTCGGTCAGGTCCGCCGCGGCGTCGACGATCGCCGACGACTGGCATTGCCGGGCTGCGGTATTCGTCGCGGTCGTTGCGGGCGCCGCATTGGCGCCTGCCGGGGCGGTCGTCGGCGGCAGTTCCTGTCCGGCGGGCACAGTGCGCTCGGACCAGCGGTAGCTGTCGACGAAATTCGGGTTGAAGCCGCTCCACACCTGCGTCTGCCAGAAGAAATAGCCGTAGAGGCCGAGGAGGAGCACGAGAAGGGCGAGGATCGGTCCCTTAATCATCCAGTGACGCCGGCCGTACCAGCCGTGCGCAGCCATGAACGGCCAGAGGAGCCAGGCAACCAATAGGCCGATGCCTCTGCCGACGGCCTGTCCAATCCGTTGGAAGAAGGCGGTAATCCGGTCGAGCATCGCTGTCTCCTGTCAGGCGGCATCCGATTGGGCGGCCTCTGCTGCATCACACATATGTGTTCCCCCGGAAGAGCACAACTGGGTGCAGCATTTCATCGCAACCATTGGAAAAGAATCGCAAAAATGATTTGCCGGCGGGAATATCGCTCACGAACGCAGGAACCTCGGTTGTGGCAACGCCGGCAGCCGCAGGCCCGCCTTCGGCGGCCGGGCTTCCGCCGCAGCCTCTGCTGGAAAGCGCTCCGCGAAGGCCCGGTCGGCATGGTCCCGGCGCCGGTCGAGACCGCGCACCGTCAGCATGCCTTCCGTGAAACGCCCGATCTCGGGCGCCAGATTGGGAAAAAGCTCCGGGCTGAGCCCCTCGTCGCCCTGCCGCGCGGTCTCTGAAATGGCCTGATGGAGGATCAGCAGATCCTCCGTATCGGCCATCAGCTTGTGCAGGAAGACATTGCAGGTCCCGACCCGCCCGTTCAATGCGTCGATGAAGCCTTGAAAGACGGATACGCCGCGTTCCGTGTGCCGAGAGGCCTCGACACGGGTCATCGCCCCGCCGATCTCGCTGCGCAGCTTTCCGATCACGTACGGCCGGCCGTCGAGGAACGCCAGCAGATCGCCTTCGCTCTTGGTACGCTGCGCGAGAAGGATATCGCGCTCCGCCTTTACGAGGTCCACGAGAAGGTCGGCACGCCTCAGAAGCTCGGCGAGATGGCCGGGCAGTCCGAGGCGGCGCCAGCGTGCCTCGATCCGGCGGCGTATGGCGGCTTTCGAAACATGACCGGTCAGCCTTTCGAGACGCGTCGGCCGTTCGCGCGTATCGAATTCCGATCTCCGGATCGCGATCTCGGCCGCAAGGCCGGCCACGAGCCGGGCGGTGGCAGCCTCGGCCGTCCGCACGTCCGGTGCCATCGCCCCGAGGCGCTCTTCCGCCGCGGCAAGTCTCGCCTCGTCCGGAAGCACGCGATCGGCGGCAGCCTCGGCCAGCAGGGCGGCGGGCGGCTCGAACGCTTTCCGCATCGCCCGTAGCATGTCGCCCGCGCGTTCGATCCCGCCGTCGAAAAGCTGCTCTCCCGCCACGTCCCCTCTCCTGTCGTCGCAGGAAGAGATAGTGCCGCCGGGAAATTCTGCCACGGCGGCATGACGGCGATCGGCGTGAGACGATCAGAGGCCCAGGGGCCGGCCGTCACTCGCAGCGGATCCGGTCCTCCCAATGCCGCCGGCAGAGCGAGACGTATTTCTCGTTGCCGCCGACCTCGACCTGCGCGCCTTCCCGCACGAGATTGCCCTCGGCGTCGAGGCGCACCACCATGGTCGCCTTGCGTCCGCAGAAGCAGATGGTGCGCACCTCGCGCAACTCGTCGGCGATGGCGAGCAGTTCCAGCGAGCCGGGAAAAAGCTTGCCCTGGAAATCGGTGCGCAGCCCGTAGGTCATGACGGGGATGCCGATCCGGTCGCAGACGCGCGCGAGCTGCCAGACCTGTTCGGCCGACAGGAATTGCGCCTCGTCGACGAAGACGCAGGCGATCGGCTCTTCGCGGTGCATGGCCTCGATCGTCGAATAGAGATCGTCCGACGATCCGAAGGGAATGGCATCGGAGGAAAGCCCTATCCGCGACGCGACGCGCCCCTTGCCGGCCCGGTCGTCGAGCGCGGCGATGAAGATCGCCGTGCGCATGCCGCGCTCCCGGTAATTGTAGGAGGCCTGCAGGAGCATGGTCGACTTGCCGGCATTCATCGTCGCGTAATGGAAATAGAGCTTTGCCATGCCCCGCTTCTGATCCCGAACGGGATTCGACGGAAGCGGGCATTCGCCGATAGTCACAGGAATGTGCGCCGAAGGGGCAACCGGCGCAAAGTCGAAAATGTCGCAAATAGCGTCGATCCATAGCCGCGAATGCGCGCGCTTGCCTCGTCTCAGCATATATTGATAATGGCTGGAACCAGAAAAAGGGGAGCAACTCATGCGCATCACCATCTCGCTGAAGACCACGCTCGCAGCCGCAGCCTCCGTCCTGGTGCTGGCCACCGGCGCCATGGCAGCCGAACCGGAAGCCTGCGGCACGGTTCGCTTCTCCGATGTCGGCTGGACCGACATCACCGCCACCACCGCGACTGCCAGCGTCCTCCTGAAGGCGCTCGGATACGAGACCGACGTGAAGGTCCTTTCCGTCCCCGTCACCTACAGCTCGCTCAAGAACAAGGACATCGACGTCTTCCTCGGCAACTGGATGCCGACCCAGGAAGCGGACGTGCGCCCCTATCTCGACGACAAGTCCGTGGAATCCTTCGGACCGAACCTCGTCGGCGCCAAGTACACGCTCGCGACCAACGCCAAGGGTGCAGAGCTCGGCATCAAGGATTTCAAGGACATCGCCAAGCAGAAGGATGCGCTGGAGGGCAAGATCTACGGCATCGAGCCCGGCAATGACGGCAACCGCCTGATCCTCGGCATGGTCGAGAAGAACACGTTCGATCTCGGCGGCTTCGAGGTGGTGGAATCCTCCGAACAGGGCATGCTCGCCCAGGTCGCCCGCGCCGACAAGGCCGGCCAGCCGGTGGTCTTCCTCGGTTGGGAGCCGCATCCGATGAACAGCAATTTCAAGCTCACCTATCTTTCCGGCGGCGACGACGTCTTCGGGCCGAATTTCGGCGGCGCCGAAGTCTATACCAACGTCCGGGCGGGCTTCACGCAAGAGTGCCCGAATGTCGGCGCCTTCATCAAGAACCTGAAGTTCTCGCTCTCCATGGAGAACGAGATCATGGGCGGCATCCTGAACGACGGCGACGAGCCGGAGGACGCCGCCACCAAGTGGCTGAAGGCGAACGGCACGGCGGTCGAACCCTGGCTCGCCGGCGTCACCACCAAGGACGGCAAGCCGGGCCTCGAAGCGGTGAAGTCCGAACTCGGCCTCTGAGCATTGAACGGACAGGGGCAAACGCGCATGGGAAAAAGACAGCGCGGCAGACCGATCTCCCCCCTTGAGGGGGAGATGCCCGGCAGGGCAGAGGGGGGTGATGTCTCGGCACCTCACCGACCTCATTGTTTGCCGCAGCGTGGCTACCCCCCTCTGTCACCTACGGTGACATCTCCCCCTCAAGGGGGGAGATCAGAGGGAGCCTGCCGAAGCGCCTTGTACCTTTACAGCCGCCTGACACAATTTCCTCCCGACCAAGACAGGCTTCGAACGTGAATTGGCTTCCCGAATGGCTCGTGGATTCCGGCGGTAAGTTGCGCCTCGGCAATTGGGCGAAGGATTTCGTCGACTGGCTGACGGCCAATGCCGATTGGTTCTTCGACTGGCTGTCCGCCGTGCTGTCGGGGGTCATCGACGCACTGCTCTTCGTGCTGCAATGGCCGAACCCCTACGTGCTGATCGCCCTCATCACCGCGCTCGCCTGGTGGCTGCGCCGCTCGGCGGGGGTCACGCTCTTCACCTGTCTCGGGCTGCTGGTCATTTATAACCAGGGCTATTGGAAGGAAACGACCGAGACGCTGGCGCTGGTGCTGGCATCCACCGCCGTCAGCATGGCGGTCGGCGTGCCGCTCGGCATTGCCGCGGCCCGCCGCGCCTGGGTCTACGAGATCATGCGGCCGATCCTCGACCTGATGCAGACGATCCCGACCTTCGTCTATCTCATCCCGGCCTTGATCCTTTTCGGGCTCGGCATGGTACCGGGCCTCATTGCCACCGTCATCTTCGCCATCCCCGCACCGATCCGGCTCACCCGCCTCGGCATCGTCTCGACGCCCGGCGCCTTGACGGAAGCCGCCGTCGCCTTCGGCGCCACGCCCGCGCAGGTGCTGCGCAAGGTGGAGCTCCCCTTCGCCATGCCGCAGATCATGGCCGGCCTCACGCAGACGATCATGCTGTCGCTGTCCATGGTGGTCATCGCCGCGCTGGTCGGCGCCAACGGCCTCGGCGTTCCGGTGGTCCGCGCGCTCAACACGGTCAACATCGCCCGCGGCTTCGAGGCGGGCTTGTGCATCGTCATCCTGGCGATCATCCTCGACCGCATGTTCCGCACCTCGACGGGAGACGGCGCATGAGCGAACAGATGCCCACTGAGAAGACCGATTGCGTGGTCTTCGATCGCGTCGACATCGTCTTTGGCGACAACCCGGCGCAGGCGCTCGCCATGGTGGACGAGGGCAAGAGCCGCGACGAGATCAGCGCCGCGACCGGCATCGTGCTCGGCGTCGCCGACGCTTCGCTGACGATCCACGAGGGCGAGATCCTCGTACTGATGGGCCTTTCGGGTTCCGGCAAGTCCACCCTGCTCCGGGCCGTCAACGGCCTGGCGCCAGTCGTGCGCGGCGCGGTCCGCGTCGCGACCTCGTCGGGGCCGGTCGATCCTTACAAGGCGAGCCCGAAGGCGCTGCGGGACCTGCGCATGCACACCGTCTCCATGGTCTTCCAGCAGTTCGGCCTGCTGCCCTGGCGCACCGTCTCGGAAAATGTCGGCTTCGGCCTGGAGCTTGCCGGCGTCCCGGACGCCGAGCGGAAGAGCCGCGTCGGCGAACAGCTCGAACTCGTCAACCTGACGAAATGGGCCGACCGCAAGGTGGGCGAGCTTTCCGGCGGCATGCAGCAGCGCGTCGGGCTTGCCCGCGCCTTCGCGACCGGAGCGCCGATCCTTCTGATGGACGAGCCCTTCTCGGCGCTCGATCCGCTGATCCGCACCCGCCTGCAGGACGAGCTTCTGGAATTCCAGCGGCGGCTGAAGAAGACCATCCTCTTCGTCAGCCACGATCTCGACGAGGCCTTCCGCATCGGCAACCGCATCGCCATCATGGAAGGCGGCCGCATCATCCAGTGCGGCACGCCGCAGGAGATCGTCCGCGCGCCGGCCAATCGGTATGTCGCCGATTTCGTGCAGCACATGAACCCGATCAGCATGCTGACGGCGGGTGACGTGATGCGTCCGGGCGTGAACGACAGGGCCGGCTCGGCGGCCGTTTCCGCCACCGCCCGCTCGAATACGCCGCTCGTCGACATTCTCGATGCGCTGTCCCGCCAGCCGGGCGCGGTCGGCGTGGTCTACAACGGCACGATCGTCGGCACCATTTCTGCCGAGGACGTCATCGCCGGCCTCACCCGCCACCGCCGGCGCGACGGCTGACGCCAAAGCTGAGGCATCCGGTCCGCTTTCGTCCCGTGGCGACAGATGGTATGTCCGCCGGCGAAACAGGAGTGGACGAGATGGCCGACGAACCCGAGCCCGACGAAACCCAGGCCGGCAAACCGGCCCAGGCAGATAAGCCGCAACAGACCGATAAGCAGAAGGTGCTGCGCGATACGGACGACGAGGCGCGCCGCCTCGCCCGCACGCTGGTCCGCGGCGCGCGCTACATGGCGCTCGCGGTCCTCGATCCCGAGACCGGCTTTCCCTCGGTCAGCCGGGCGCTGACCGGCACCGACATCGACGGCGTTCCTGTGATCCTCGTCTCCGGCCTTTCGGGTCACACGAAGGGGCTCGTCGCCGATCCGCGCTGCTCCCTGCTGGCCGGCGAACCGGGCAAGGGCGATCCGCTCGCCCATCCGCGCATTACCGTCCAGTGCCTTGCCGAAAGCGTCGCCCGCGATACGCCGGAACATGCCCGCATCCGCCGGCGCTTCCTTGACCGGCATCCGAAAGCCGCCCTCTATGCGGATTTCGGGGATTTCCGTTTCGTGCGAATCACCCCGCAGAATGCATCGCTGAACGGAGGCTTTGGCCGTGCATACTTACTGTCGGGCGATGATTTGGTGATTCGCGAACCGGGAATCACGCCCGACTGGCTCGATCTCTCTGAAAATTTGGTGAACAAGACGGACCAGGCGGAGAAATTTGCCGCCCACCTGCACACGCATAACGGGAGGAACTGGCGATTCGCGGGCGCGGACCGAGCCGGAATAGACCTTATTGCGGGAGATTTTCTACTAAGACACGAATTCGAGGCTCTCGCCACCTCGCCCCAGGCGGTGCTTGATTATGTTTTTGGAAAAGCTAAAATACGTTAACCGGTTACCTGAAATTTAGGGATATACAATCCTGTTTGCTCCTTGCTAATTCTCGCCTGTAGGAATGACGGGCGAAAATAAAGCGGGGGGCCGCTTTGGAGTACAGGGGGAATTGTAGTCTATGGACACGATGGCACTATCCGAACATTCCACCGCAGCGGCGAACCTGCTGTCTGCGATGGCGAATCCCAAACGGTTGATGATTCTATGTTGCCTGGTGAAGGGTGAGGTTGCCGTCGGCGCGCTTGCGTCTCAGGTCGGTCTCAGCCAGTCTGCTCTTTCACAGCATCTTTCCAAGCTGCGCGCGCAGAAGCTTGTGAAGACCCGCCGCGACGCCCAGACCATCTATTATTCCAGCTCGTCGGAGTCGGTCCTGAAGGTCCTGGAGACGCTGGAACAGATTTATTGCGCGCCGGCCCAGAAGAAATCCGCTGCTGCTTGAGGATGACAGCGCTGACATGATGTCGCCGCTGCATTAGGTCGTGTATTCGTAGACGGCCTGACCCCACTCTCCGGATCGCCGGAGGCTGGGGCGTTTTGTTGTGGCCGCCGCCAAATTGCCGGCGTTCGGCCGGAGAGCGCGACGTATCCGCTCGGACGCAAAAGGACGCTTTAAAATTAGAGAATCTGCGTGTGACGCTTTCCTGAAACCGGTTCCGGTTTCCGGGTCGATGCGGCAGCCGATGCAGGCGTGCCCGGCTCCGCCGGTTCCGTCCGCAAAAAATCGTCCCCGGCCGCAAGGCCGACATCCCTGCGCAGATGATCGTTCATGCGATTGATGATCGTCAGCAGCGCCCGCCGCTCCAGTCGTTTCCGTTCATGGCTGCGCCAGGCTGAGGCGATCGCGGATGCGGCGCGCGTGATGATCGAAGTCATGGCCATATTCCCGCAGGGGTAACAGGCCTATCATCATCCATGATAGACATCGCACAAATGAATAGTTACGATGTCAGCCATCAGTAAAATCGATTTCTGGTCCTATGGCGCTCCCTCTCGAAAGCGATCTTCTGCGAAGCTTTCTCGTCGTTGCGGAAACCCGCAACGTCACCAAGGCCGCGATGAAGCTCGGCCGCACCCAATCGGCGGTCAGCATGCAGGTGAAGCGCCTGGAGGAAATCGTCGGACGGCCCCTTTTCGAGCGCGGCCCGCGCGGCGTCTATCTCACGGAGGAAGGTGTTCGTCTGGAACCCTATGCGCGCCGCATCGTCGGCCTCGTGGACGAGACGACGGCGCTCATGCAGGCGACGCCGCTCGACGGCACGCTGAGGATCGGCATTCCGGAGGAATACAGCCAGACCGTCCTTCCGCGCGCGCTTGCGGCTTTTGCCGAAAGGCACCCGGCGACGGAAGTCACGGTGGAATGCGGCTACACGTCCCAGCAGCTCCAGGCGCTCGAAAGCGGCGAGCTCGATCTCGCGATCATCTTCGACTGGAACAACGACAAATCCGGAGAGGTCCTGGCGATAGACCCCACCGTCTGGGTCGCCTCGACCGCCCATGAGGCCCACCTGCAACGGCCCGTGCCGATTGCCGTCTACCGCCGGTCGGACTGGTGCCGCGAATTCGCGATCCGCTCCCTGGAACGGCACGCGATCGACTACCGGATCGCCTTCACCTGCGAAACGAGCGGCGCTCTCCGGTCGGCGGTCTCCGCGGGTCTCGGCGTCGCGCCGCTGTCGCGCAGCAGCATTCCGGCCGGGTGCCGCGAGCTGACGCAGGAGGACGGCTTTCCGCCGGTGGATTTCTCCCGCGTGCTCCTGAAGCGGAAGGCCTATCGATCCCGCCCGGCGGTCGATGCGCTTGCAGAAACGATCAAGAAGGCCTTCGTTCCGCTCGGATGGGCGTGAGCCGGTGCCCCAAAGGCAGTTGACGCCCCCATTCCCCCTGATAATTTGACCATGCAGTCAAAAAACCGGCGCAAAGCCGCCGATCGGAAATGGCCCTCGAACCTGTTCGGGACGGCCGGTGGAGAACAGCATGTCCAATCGCCTCAGCACGCCCAACGACCTTCGCGCCTTCTGGATGCCGTTCACGGCAAATCGCCAGTTTAAGAAGGAACCCCGTCTCTTCGTCAGCGCGAAGGACATGCATTACACCACCCATGACGGCCGCCAGGTGCTCGATGCGACCGCCGGCCTCTGGTGCGTGAATGCCGGCCACTGCCGTCCGAAGATCACCGAGGCGATCCGCGAACAGGCCGGTGAACTCGATTACGCGCCCGCCTTCCAGCTCGGCCATCCGAAAGCCTTCGAGCTTGCCAACCGTCTTGTCGACATCGCGCCGGAGGGGCTGAACCACGTCCTCTACACCAATTCCGGCTCGGAATCGGTAGAGACGGCGCTGAAGGTGGCGCTCGCCTACCATCGCGCCAAGGGCAACGGCTCCCGTTTCCGCCTGATCGGCCGCGAGCGCGGCTATCACGGCGTCAATTTCGGCGGCATTTCCGTCGGCGGCATCGTCGCCAACCGGAAGATGTTCGGCACGCTGCTCACCGGCGTCGATCACATGCCGCACACCCATATCCCCGGCAAGAACGCCTTCACCAGGGGCGAGCCGGAACATGGCGGCGATCTTGCGTCCGAGCTGGAGCGCATCGTCACGCTGCATGACGCCTCGACCATCGCCGCCGTCATCGTCGAACCGGTCGCGGGCTCGACCGGCGTGCTCATCCCGCCGAAGGGCTATCTGCAGAAGCTGCGCGAAATCTGCACGAAGCACGGCATCCTGCTGATCTTCGACGAGGTCATCACCGGTTTCGGCCGCCTCGGCGCTCCTTTCGCCGCCCAGTATTTCGACGTGAAGCCGGACATCATCACCACCGCCAAGGGCTTGACCAACGGCGTGATCCCGATGGGCGCGGTGCTGGTCACCTCGGAAATCCACGACGCGTTCATGAACGGTCCCGAACATCTGATCGAGTTCTTCCACGGCTATACCTATTCGGGCAACCCGATCGCCTCCGCCGCCGGTCTTGCGACCCTCGAAACCTACCGGGAGGAAGGCCTGTTTGAGCGCGCCAAGGAAATCGCGCCTTACTGGGAAGAGGGCCTGCACTCGCTGAAAGGCCTGCCCAACGTCATCGACATCCGCAATATCGGGCTGATCGGCGCGATCGAGCTCGATCCGATCGCCGGCGAGCCGACCAAGCGCGCATTCACCGCCTTCCTGAAGGCTTACGAAAACGGCCTCCTGATCCGCACCACGGGCGACATCATCGCCATGTCGCCGCCGCTGATCGTCGAAAAACACCATATCGACGAGATCTTCGGCAAGCTGAGGGACATCCTGAAAAGCGGCATCTGACGTATCGCCATCGTCCTCCGGCTTTCCCGCTTTTGTTACTTCTATGGAATGACGGGGCGGCAGCGGCTTCCCTTCTCCCCGGCGGGGAGAAGGTGCCCGCAGGGCGGATGAGGGGGCGAAGCCACCATCCGGCGCCGTGCTTGCCGTGTGCCCCCTCATCGCCTCGCTTTGCTCGGCACTTCTCCCCGCTGGGGAGAAGTGGGCGCAAGCCGAACCTGCTCGGTTCCTCACATGAGATTTCCTTGCGCCCTTGCGGGAGAGCTTCGATCGAGAACCGGCCGCATTACGGCACGAACTCGACGCCGCCGGACGGTTGCTCGGCGGCCGCGGTCGCACTAAGGATCGGCAGTCGGAGACCCTTGCATGGACAACCAGCCTCTTCTCATTGCAGCGATTGCCGCCACCTTCGTCGTGGCCGGCCTCGTCAAGGGCGTCACCGGCATGGGGCTGCCGACCGTCGCGATGGGCGTGCTCGGCGCGCTGATCTCGCCTCTCGCCGCGGCGAGCCTGCTGATCGTTCCGTCCTTCGTGACCAATGTCTGGCAGCTCGTCGCCGGACCGCGCGTCGGGACGGTGCTGAAACGGTTCTGGCCGATGATGCTCGCCATCCTGCTCGGAACCATCGCCAGTTCGTCGCTGCTCACGGAAGGCAACACGGCCGTCACGACAGGCGCGCTCGGCGCCGCCCTGGTCGTCTATGCCTGCTATACGCTCTTCGCCCGCCAGCTTCGGGTCCCGGCGCGGCTGGAACCATGGCTTTCGCCGGCGATCGGGCTGGTGACCGGCCTCATCACCGGAGGAACCGGCGTTTTCGTCATTCCGGCGGTCCCCTATCTTCAGTCGCTCGGGCTGGAAAAGGACGAACTCGTCCAATCGCTCGGCCTGTCCTTCACCGTGTCGACCGTGGCGCTTGCCGCCGGCCTTGCCCTGCGGGGCGCCTATGATCCGGGAAACCTGTGGCTTTCGGCGCTTGCCCTCGTCCCGGCCCTCATCGGCATGTGGGCCGGCCAGATTGCCCGTGACCGGATCAGCCCGCCGGCCTTCCGCCGCTGGTTTCTGGTGGCGCTGCTCGTCCTCGGCACCGAGATGCTTCTCCGCCCGTTGCTGTGAGGCCCGCCGCATGGCGGCGAGCCCCCCACCTTTCGCGCTCAGCTCCTGAAGAAGGCGAGCAGGTCGGCGTTGACGATGTCTGCATGGGTTGTCGCCATGCCGTGCGGCAGGCCTTCATAGACCTTCAGCGTGCCGTTCTTCAAAAGCTTGATCGACAGCAGCGCCGAGTCGGCGATCGGCACGATCTGGTCGTCGTCGCCATGCATGACCAGCACCGGCACGTCGATCTTCTTCAGGTCTTCGGTGAAGTCGGTTTCCGAAAACGCCTTGATGCAATCGTAATGGGCCTTGGTGCCGCCCATCATGCCCTGCCGCCACCAGTTCTGGATGACGCCTTCGGAGACCTCAGCGCCGGGGCGGTTGTAGCCGTAGAACGGGCCGGCCGGGACATCCCGGAAGAACTGCGCGCGGTTGGCGGCGAGCGCCGCACGGAAACCGTCGAAGACTTCGATCGGCAGGCCGCCCGGATTGCTTTCCGTCTTCACCATGATCGGCGGCACGGCGCCGAGCAGGACGGCTTTCGAGACGCGGCCGCCGCCGCCATATTGAGCCACATAGCGCGCCACCTCGCCGCCGCCCGTCGAATGGCCGACATGGATGGCGTTCCTGAGATCGAGATGCGCGGCGAGTTCCGCGACGTCGGCCGCATAGGTGTCCATCTCGTTGCCGGTCTCGGTCTGGCTGGAACGGCCGTGGCCGCGGCGGTCATGGGCGATCACCCGAAAGCCCTGGTGCAGGAAGAACAGCATCTGGGCGTCCCAGTCGTCGGAGCTCAGAGGCCAGCCGTGATGAAAGACGATCGCCTGGGCATCCTTCGGACCCCAGTCCTTGTAGAAGATCTGCGTGCCGTCCTTGGTGGTGATGAAATTGCTGCTCATGGTCTTTGTCCTTCTTGAAAGCGATCTTTGAATGATTGCGACGTGAATGGACTGTGCGGCTTCGTATCGGTCGGAAGAGGCCGCGCCAGGCATTCATGCTACCGGTGCATGTCGTTCTGATGAACCGCACCTTTTGAGGTATCGCGATTTCAATATTTCGATATTAATTATCGCGATAATTAAAAGCTAACGCAGCTTTCGGCGCCTGTCTACAGAAATCTTTATCGCGATATCATTTTTTGTGGTATGGATATCATCGACCCGCGACCACCTGGAGAAATTCCGTGTCCGAACACGTTGTCTACCCGCTTGACGATCAGCTCTGCTTCTCGCTTTACGAAGCGAACATCGCCATCAACCGCATGTACAAGCCGATGCTGGACGAGATGGGCATTACCTATCCGCAATATCTGGTCCTGAGCACGCTCGCCGAGAACGACGGCATCACCATCGGCGCCATCGCCGACCGGCTTTCTCTGGAATCGAGCACGATCACTCCGCCGGTCAAACGGCTGGAACAGGCAGGCCTCGTGGAGCGCCGCCGCAGCAAGACGGACGAGCGCCAGGTTCACGTCCGGCTCACCGGCGCCGGGCGCGCCCTGATCGAGAAGAGCAGGTGCCTGGGCGACACGCTGATTGAACGATCGGGCATGAGCAGCCGGGAATTCCAGGCTTTCAACCGCCAGGTCCAGGCCTTCCGAAACGCATTGGAGCGCAACGCCTAGGGTCCTGCGGCGCGGCAGCCGGAAACCTCGATTTCGCGGAAACCGCAGGCATTTTCGCGTTTCACCTCCCGATTTTTCGGGAAACCGCCAAAAATCGGGCCGGTTTTGTTATCTTCTTGCGGAATCTCGGACAAATTCTTACAGAATTGTCAGCCGATCGCCGAAAGCCAAACATGGCTCGGCTCGGCATCGACCGCATCGCCTTTCCGTCCTTGGCAAAAGATGCCGAGCGGCATCGGAGACGGCAGGCAGAGAATGCGGCGTTGACCGCGGGCGGCAACGCCCCACCCAAGGAGAACCGACATGAACCTCAAGACGCTCTTGGGGGCGACTGCCCTCGCTTCCCTCACCTTCGCGCCGCTCGCTCATGCCGAGATCGTCATCGGCCTGATCGCACCGCTCACGGGTCCCGTCGCGGCTTACGGCGATCAGGTCCGGAACGGTGCCGAGACCGCCGTCGCGGAGATCAACAAGAACGGCGGCATTCTGGGCGAGCAGGTCGTCCTCAAGGCCGCCGATGACGCCGCCGAACCGAAGCAGGGCGTTTCGGCCGCCAACCAGATCGTCGGCGAAGGCATCCGCTTCGTGGTCGGTCCGGTGACCTCGGGCGTCGCGATGCCGGCCTCCGACGTTCTGGCCGAAAACGGCGTCCTGATGGTCACCCCAACCGCCACCACGCCGGACCTCACCACGCGCGGCCTCACCAACGTGCTGCGCACCTGCGGCCGCGACGACCAGCAGGCTGTGGTCGCCGCCAACTACGTGCTGCAGAAGTTCAAGGACAAGCGCGTCGCCATCATCAACGACAAGGGTGCCTACGGCAAAGGCCTGGCGGATGCCTTCAAGGCGGCGCTCAATGCGGGCGGCGTCAAGGAGGTGATCGACGATGCCGTCACCCCGGGCGACAAGGATTTCAGCGCGCTCACCACGCGCCTGAAGGCTGAGAATGTCGAGGTCGTCTATTTCGGCGGCTATCACCCCGAAGGCGGCCTGCTCGCCCGCCAGCTCTCCGATCTCGGCGTCAAGGCGACGATCATCGGCGGCGACGGCCTCTCGAACAGCGAGTTCTGGAATATCGGCACGAATGCCGCCGCCGGAACCGTCTTCACCAATGCCTCCGACGCGACGAAGAACCCCGACTCCAAGGCTGCGGCCGAGGCGCTCGCCGCAAGGAACATCCCGGCGGAAGCCTTCACGCTAAACGCCTATGCCGCAGTCGAGGTCATCAAGGCCGGCATCGAGAAGGCCGGCAGCGCCGATGACGCCGAAGCGGTCGCCGCCGCCATCAAGTCCGGAGAACCGATCAAGACCTCGATCGGCGAGCTCACCTACGGTGAGACCGGCGACCTCACCTCGCCCGCCTTCTCCCTCTTCAAATGGGAAGACGGCAAGATCGTCGCCGCGGAGTAACATCGGTCAGGCGCCTCTCGCGGGAGGCGCCGGGCCTCGAAAACGGAACAGCGACAATGAACCCGAGGACCGCCCGTACGAGATTACGGGCGGTTTTGTTTTGCCGGATTGTCCGGTTTCCCTCCCTCCAGGCGCTCCCTGGCAAGCTCCATGGCCGTCGCCTCGCTATCGGCGAACAGGATGCCGATCCCCATCGCCGAGGAAACATTCTCGATCGTCTTGCGGATCGGCAGAGCCACGCCGGAAGCCTGCCCGATCAGGATCATGCCGGCGCATAGACGCGCCATCTCGCCCTTGTAAGCCTTGAACATCCTGGCGTGTTCTCTGCGGCCTTCCGGCGTCGTTTCGGCGAGATCGGACGGCCGCGGCATTTTCTCCGCGATGAGGACGAAGCGTTCTCCCCGTGCGAGCAGTTCCAGAAACAGCTTGCGGTCGGCATCATCGTCATGGTCGTCACTGTGGTCGTGTTCCCGCATCCAGATGATCGGGAAATTTTCTGCATCCAGTCGCATGAGACCTCCAATTTAACGTTGTTAAATGACTTAACACTGTTAAATTGGCACCGCAAGGAGATTCGCCATGAACCTCGACCGTCAACGCATCGTCGATGCGGCTCTGGAGCTGCTGGACAAAACCGGCATGGAGGGCCTGACGATGCGCAAGCTCGCCGATGCCCTCGAAGTGCAGGCGCCGGCCCTCTATTGGTATTTCCCCGGCAAGCAGGCGCTGTTCGACGAAATGGCCGAGGCTTTGGTGGCCGGCATTCCCGGCAGGATCACCGTCTCAGGCGACTGCCGGGAGGTGATGATAGACATCGCGACCGAGCTGCGGCTGGCGCTTCTCTCGAGACGGGATGGCGCACGCGTTTTCGCAGGAACGTTCGTCGCCCGTCCGAATGTGCTGCAGGTGGCGGAGATTGCGCTGGCGGCCCTGTCGCGCGCCGGGTTTGGCACCAGAACGGCCGCACGAGCGATCGCCTCGCTTTTCTATTTCGTTCTGGGCTTCGTCATCGAGGAACAGGCGCTCGTCGAACAGTCACGCGGCACCGGCGGCACCCACCCGATGGAGGAGAAGTTCAGGGCGTTCTCTGCCGCGGACTATCCTCACCTCACCGCCGCCCTTCCCGATCTTCTGGAAACCGACCAGAACGCCCGCTTCGTCTTCGGCGTCGACCTCATTCTGAGCGGGCTTCTGAACGGAACCGCGCGAAACCGTTGAGACGGTGGAATGTGGGCGCGGAATGGCACCTTTGCCTCCCCGGGGCCGCCCGCTAGAATGCCGAAAACGGAATCGGAGCCTGCCATGACGACCCGCCTCGAAACCCTCATAGACCAGGGCACCGGCCGCGAACCGGCTGATATCGTGCTGAAAGGCGGAAAATTCTTCGACCTCGTCACCGGCGAACTCGTCGCCTCCGACATCGCGATCTCGGGCGACCGCATCGTCGGCACCTGCGGCACATATGCCGGCAAGACCGAAATCGACGTCGCGGGAAAGATCGTCGTGCCGGGCTTCATCGACACGCATTTGCATATCGAGAGCTCGCTGGTGACGCCGCATGAGTTCGACCGCTGCGTGCTGCCCTACGGCGTGACGACGGCGATCTGCGATCCGCACGAGATCGCCAACGTCATCGGCACCGAGGGCATACAATTCTTCCTCGATTCCTCGCTCGAAACCATCATGGACATCCGCGTCCAGCTTTCCTCCTGCGTTCCCGCGACGCATCTGGAAACGGCCGGCGCCGATCTGGCTATCGATAAGCTCCTGCCCTTCCGCGACCACCCGAAGGTCATCGGCCTTGCCGAATTCATGAATTTCCCGGGCGTCATCCACAAGGACCCGGTCTGCCTCGCCAAGCTCGATGCCTTCTACGGCGACCATATCGACGGCCATGCGCCGCTGCTGCGCGGGCTCGACCTGAACGGCTATCTTTCAGCCGGCATCCGCACCGAGCACGAAAGCACCACCGCCGAAGAGGCGCTCGAAAAGATCCGCAAGGGCATGCACATCCTGGTGCGCGAGGGCTCCGTCTCGAAGGATCTCCACGCCCTGATGCCGATCATCACCGAACGGCTGTCGCCGTTCCTCGCGCTCTGCACCGACGACCGCAACCCGCTCGATATCGCCGAACAGGGCCATCTCGACTACATGATCCGCACGGCCATCGCGCATGGCGTCGAGCCGCTCGCCATCTACCGCGCCGCCTCGATCTCCGCGGCACGCGCCTTCGGGCTTCGCGATCGCGGCCTCGTCGCTCCCGGCTGGCGGGCCGATCTTGCCGTCATCGACAGCCTCGAAAACTGCAAGGCGGAGATCGTCTTTTCCGCCGGCCGCAGGGTCACCGACGGACTCTTCGCCACCCGCAATCCGGTGGCTCCGGTCGGCCTCGACAGCGTCAAGGCGCGCAAGGTGGAGGCCGCCCATTTCGGCGTACCTGCGACGGAGGGCGAAACGCCGGTGATCGGCGTCATACCGGGAAAGATCATCACCGAACACCGCCGCTACGAGCTCCCCTCCTCCGGCAACCAGACCGGCGTCGATCTTTCCCGCGACATCATCAAGGTGGCGGTGATCGAAAGGCACGGCAGGAACGGCAACCATGCCAACGGTTTCGTGCAGGGTTTCGGCTTGAAGAAGGGCGCTATCGCCTCGACGGTCGGGCACGACAGCCACAATATCTGCGTCGTCGGCGTCGACGAGGACGACATGGCGCTCGCCGCCAACCGCCTCGGCGAGATCAAGGGTGGCTTCGTGGTCGTCGAGGACGGCAAGGTCACGGGCGAGATCGCGCTCCCCGTCGCCGGCCTCATGAGCCTCGAACCTTACGAAGTGGTCCGCGACACGCTGCATCACTTGAGGAAAGCCGCCTATGCCCTTGGCACGACTCTCGAAGAGCCTTTTCTGCAAGTCGCCTTCCTGCCGCTGCCGGTCATCCCGCACCTGAAGATTTCCGACAGGGGAATGGTGGATGTGGACCGGTTCGCGCTGATCTGAGCTTGCCTATTTCCGATAGCTTGGCGCCTTCATCCAGCCTTCCGGAAGCTCGTCGCCTTCCATGGGCGGATTGTCGGGAACGTTTTCAAGAGACTTCAGGAAGTCTTCCGCTGTCGCATCACCGGCCCGTTTTTTAAGAAATTCCGCCGCTGTTTCGACCGCGCCGATTTTCTGAGCCACAGCCGAAGCGATCCACTGATTAAGCGATACGCCATCTTCCTTGGCCAGCCGCGCAGCAGCAGCCTTGATCGAGGCAGGGAGTTTTAACGGATATGTATTGGTGCTCATGTCCTCAATTCCTCCAACAGCTCGCTTGGCCTCAGAATGCGAAGCTTGAACTCTTTCCTCACCTGATCGAAATCCCGAACATTATGGGTCACCAAAGCATCGGCACGACCGTTTAATGCCGCCTCAAGCACGAGTTCATCCTTCGCGTCCGAAAGCTTGGGCCGCCATTGATAGTGAACATCGACCGCCTCCGCCAGGGTGAGGAAACCAGCCAGAGCTCTATCGATCTCCGCTGATGCCATCCGGTGAACAGCCACATGTTCTGCTCGTTTCAGAACCGCTTCATACTCGATAAACAAGGCGACCGTCACAAGGGGCCGGATCTGCCGAGCCCCGACGGCCTCCAGAAGGGCGAAAGATGCCCCAGTTCGGCTCCGATAGCCGGCAGCCAGGACGTTTGTATCGAGCACGACGCGCTTCATCGAAACAAAAGATAATACATCCCATGGGATGTATCAACATCACGTGTCGTAGCGCTCCGCTTCCCACCGAAGCTGCTCGTCATGCCGAAGGCTGATCACACCCGCGCGCAGAACACGTCCAGCGCATCGAGCTTCACGACGCCTTTTTCGAGCCGCGACTCGAAGCCCGGCAGCGAGACCGGCAGGCAATCTCCGAGCCGCCTCGGCAGGGTGAAATCCTGCGGCTCGCGTGTGAGATTGAAGACGAAGAGCAGCTTTTCGCCGCCCTTCTCCCGCACGAAGGCGAGCAGGTCCTGGTTGGTGTCGAGAAACGTCATGTCGCCCTCGATCAGCGGCGGATGCGCCTTGCGGAAGGCAAGCGTCGCCCGGTAGTGGTTGAGCACGGAATCCTTGAGCCCCTCCTGCGCGTCCACGGCGCGGGCGGCATGTTCGCGCGGCACCGGCAGCCAGGTCTTGGCACCCGTCGTGAAGCCCGCATGCGGCGCTGCCGCCTCCCACACCATCGGCGTGCGGCATCCGTCGCGGCCCTTGAAGGCCGGCCAGAAGCGGATGCCGTAAGGATCGCGCAGGTCCTCATAGGCGAGTTCCGCCTCCGTCAGACCGAGTTCCTCGCCCTGGTAGAGGCAGATCGAACCGCGCAGCGCCGAGATCAGCGTGATAGAGAGTTTCGCAACCCGGTCCTGCTCGCGGGCATCCTTGGTGAAGCGGGTGACGTGCCGCACCACGTCGTGGTTGGAAAAGGCCCAGCAGACCCAGCCGTTGGTCACCGTGTCGGCAACCGTGGTCATCACCTTGCGGATATAGGCGGCATCGAAAGCCGGCCCCAGGAAGTCGAACGTGTAGCACATGTGCAGCTTGTCGTTGCCGGTCGTGTAGAGCGCCAGCGTCGACAGCGATCGCGGCCCGTCGCCCACCTCGCCCACCGTTGCGCGGGACTCGTAGCTGTCGAGCAGCGCGCGCAGCCGCTTCAGGAAGCCGATATTCTCCGGCTGTGTCTTGTCGTAGAGGTGATTCTGCATGGAATAGGGATTGGTATCCGTCTCCATGCCCGCGCCGTCGGTGTCGTAGACCATCGGCGGGTTGTTCCTGAGCTGCTTGTCGTGGAAATAGTAGTTGACGGTATCGAGCCGGAAACCGTCCACGCCGCGCTCCAGCCAGAATTTCACCGTGTCCAGCACCGCTTCCTGGACTTCCGGATTGTGGAAGTTCAGGTCCGGCTGAGAAATCAGGAAGTTGTGCATGTAATACTGCTTGCGCACGCCGTCCCATTCCCAGCCCGGCCCGCCGAAGATGGAGAGCCAATTGGTCGGCACCGTGCCGTCCGGCTTGGGATTGGCCCAGACATACCAGTCGGCCTTGGGATTGGTGCGGCTGGAGCGGCTTTCCACGAACCACGGATGCCGGTCCGACGTATGGCTGATCACCTGGTCGATGATCACCTTCAGGCCCAGCCGGTGGGCTTCCGTCATCATCTCGTCGAAATCGGCGAGCGTCCCGAACATCGGATCGACGTTGCAGTAATCGGAAACGTCGTAACCCATGTCGGCCATCGGCGAGGTGAAGAAGGGCGAAAGCCAGATCGCGTCGACGCCGAGCGAGGCGACATGCGGCAGACGCTGGGTGATGCCCTTGATGTCGCCGAGCCCGTCTCCCGTCGTGTCCTGAAAGGAGCGGGGATAAATCTGGTAGATCACCGCGCCGCGCCACCAGTTCTGATCGACTGCCTTTACCGCTTCCGTCGCCATATGTCCTTTCTCCTTTCTTGAATGTTCCAGCCCAACCTAGAGCCGCCCCCGCAAAAGACAACGCAAAAGCAGAGGCTTGTTCCTGCTCTTGCCATAACCCGAACTTCGGCCTATGCGACTTTCGAAAAGCACCGGAGGAACGGAATGGGCGGACGGCTTCTTTCGATCGGCGAATGCATGGTGGAACTGTCGCAGGCGGGCGAAGGCCTGCTGCGCAGGGGCTTTGCCGGCGATACGTTCAACACGGCCTGGTATGCGCGCGCCTGCCTGCCCGCCGAATGGTCGGTGGATTATTTCACGGCGCTCGGCGACGATCCGCTCTCGTCGGAAATGCTGGCGATGATGAAGGATGCCGGCATCGGCACGGGCTTCATCCGCCGTATCGAGAAAGGCACGCCCGGCCTCTACCTCATCACCCTGAAGAACGGCGAGCGCACCTTCAGCTACTGGCGCGATACGGCGGCGGCGAAGAAACTCGCCGATGACGCCGACCGACTGCGCAGCGCGATCGAAGCTGCCGACGTCGTCTATTTCTCCGGCATCACGCTCGGCATCCTGGCGCCTGAGGCGGTCGAGACGCTGCTTGCCGAACTGCGCCGCGCCAAGGCGTCGGGAAAACAGGTCGCCTTCGATCCGAACATCCGCCCGCGTCTCTGGCCGGACAAAGAATATATGCTGGAGACGATCGAGGCCGGCGCCCGCGCCGCCAATCTCGTCCTGCCGAGCTTCGACGACGAGACGACCCATTTCGGCGATGCGGCGGTTGGCGATACGGTCGCCCGCTACCACGCGCTCGGCGTCCGGAACGTCGCCGTCAAGAACGGCGAGGAAGGCATCACCCTGAGCTTCGGCGGCGCGACCGGGCATGTCCCGGCCGTCAGGACCGCGCAGCTCGTCGACACCACCAGTGCCGGCGACAGCTTCAACGGCGCCTTCCTGTCGCGGCTGGTGCGCGGCGCGACGCCGGCGGAAGCTGCGGCCTATGGCGCCGCGGTCGCCTCCGTCGTCATCGGCCATCACGGCGCATTGATCAGCCCGGCGTTGCTGCCGGGGTAATCCGAAACGAAACAGGAAATCCCTTCGTCACGGAATTCGCGACCGTGCACACGTTTCTCGCGCGATCGATCAGAACGCCTGTATCGGTGCCGTCGCTCGACGTGCAGATGACATCCAGATCGGCGCGCGTCGCGACGAGCGGTGTGCCCTCAAGCTGCAAGGTGACGCGGACGGCGATCTCGTCGATCTCGGCACCCATCTCGTGAGCGACATAGCGCAGGTCGTTGCAGAAGCAGCCGCCGATGGCGAGCGCCAGAAGTTGGCCACCGTTGAAGCCCAGACCGAGCCCGCCGGCCTTCCCTTCCGGACGATCGACCACGATCGTATGGCCGCCGGCCCAACCCATCGCCGCTTCCGTTCCGGCGACATTGCGAAGCTCGACGATCGAAGAGACCATGATCCACCCTCCCGTGAAGGTTCGATCATCCCACCGATCGGGCGCCCGTTCAATCGGCGAGGCTTCGCCCCTTCATCCTCCTGTAACAATCCTCTACGATAGAGGGCCGAAAACGTGTCCGTGAGCGCCGAGTCGCTCAGCGGACCGGCAACCGGGTCCGGCCAATTCATGACCAGAATCACCATCGTGACGGATGCCTGGTATCCTCAAGTGAACGGCGTCGTCCGCTCCATCGAGAACACCAACCGGGAACTCGCCCTGATGGGCGTCGAGGTGATGATGGTCACCCCGCAGGATTTCACCAACGTCCCCTGTCCCACCTACCCGGAAATCCGCCTCTCGGTCGCGACCTACCGCCAGGTGGCCGGCGCGATCGAAGCCTCGCAGCCGACCGCCGTGCATATCGCCACCGAAGGCCCGCTCGGCATTCTGGCGCGCCGCTGGTGCCTCAAGAACCATGTGCCGTTCTCGACCAGCTATCACACCCGCTTTCCGGAATACGTGGCGGCGCGCTTCCCGATCCCGCTCCGCTGGCTGCACGCCTTCGTGCGCTGGTTCCACAATGCCGGCAACGGCTGCATGGTGGCGACGGCGAGCCTTGAGCGCGAGCTTTCGAAGCTCGGCATCAGGAACCTGCTGCGCTGGAGCCGCGGCATCGACCAGACCGTGTTCCATCCGATGGAGCTCGACGAGCGCCCCTTCAACCTGCCGCGGCCGATCTTCATGACGGTCGGGCGCGTGGCGGTGGAAAAGAACCTGCCCGCCTTTCTGGATCTCGACCTGCCGGGTTCCAAGGTCGTCGTCGGTGACGGCCCCGCCCGCACCGAGCTACAGAAGCGCTATCCGAACGTGCTCTTCACCGGCATGAAGACCGGCGAGGATCTCGCCCGCGCCTATGCGCAGGCCGACGTCTTCGTCTTCCCTTCGAAGACCGACACGTTCGGCAACACGATCCTGGAGGCACTCGCCAGCGGCGTTCCGGTCGCCGCCTATCCGGTCACCGGCCCGGTCGATATCATCGAGGAAGGGTCCGGCGCCGGCGCGCTGAACGACGACCTGCGCGAGGCCTGCCTTGCGGCGCTGAAATGCTCGCGCGAGAACGCCCGCAAGCTCGCCCGCAACTTCACCTGGGAAGCGGCGTCGAAACAGTTCCTGAACAACGTGCTGATCGCCCAGGGCCGCCTCCCGGCGCTGCCCCGGCCGCGCAATACGAAGCCTTCGACCGCCTGACAGGCAGCGGGAATGCTCTCGAAATTCCGGGAAAGAAGGCCGGCCTCAATCGGCCTGGCGGTCGCGCCATACGAAAAAGGCGATGCTGCCGATTGCAAGACAGACGGATGCCAGAAGGCCGGCAATGATCATGAATTTCTCCTCCAAGCGCGAACTCCCGACCGCGCGATAATGTCGCAGTCGAGCATGGGCAGGAGAGAAAAGCAAGTCTACCTAATGAATTCGGCGAAGCACTGCCCTTACCGCTTCTTCTTCCGCCCCTCGAACGGGTTCTCGCCGGCCTTGAAATGCACCCGGATCGGCACGCCCGGCATCTGGAAATCGGCGCGCAGCCCGTTCACCAGGTAGCGCACATAGCTTTCCGGCAGCGCTTCGGGCCTTGTGCAGGAGATCATGAAGGCCGGCGGGCGGGCCTTCACCTGCGTCATGTATTTCAGCCTGACGCGGCGGCCGGAGACGGCCGGCGGCGGATGCTGGATCTGCACGCCGTCGAGCCAGCGGTTGAGTTTCGCCGTCGAGATGCGCTTGTTCCAGACCCTGTCGGTGTCGATGATGTTCTGCATCAGCTTGTCGAGCCCGTAGCCCGTCTGGCCGGAGATCGGCACGGCGCGGATGCCGCGCGCCTGCGGCAGGAGCCGTTCGGTCTTTTCGCGCAGATCCGCCAGCACCGCCTGGGCATCCTCGACGAGATCCCATTTGTTGAAGGCGAGCACCGCCGCCCGGCCTTCGCGCAGGACTAGGTCGACGATCTGCAGGTCCTGCTTCTCGAAGGGGATCGTCGCGTCGAAGACGATCACCACCGTCTCGGCAAAGCGGATGGCGCGCAGCGCATCGGCGACGGAAAGCTTTTCGAGCTTCTCCTGCACCTTCGCCTTGCGGCGCATGCCGGCCGTATCGAACATCTTGATGGTGCGGCCGCGCCAGTCCCATTCGACCGAGATGGAATCGCGGGTGATGCCCGCTTCCGGCCCGGTCAGCAGCCGGTCCTCGCCGAGGAAGCGGTTGATCAGCGTCGACTTGCCGGCATTCGGGCGCCCGACGATCGCCACGCGCAGCGGCTTCGTCTCGTCATAGGCAGGCTCGGTCTCGTCCTCCTCCGCCTCGCCTTCGGCGCCGGCGACGGACTCCGATACGTCGACATTCGTCTCCGCTTCCTCGTCCGGTTCCGGAAAAGCCCTCTCCTCGCCGATCGCCTCGACGATCGCGTCGCGCAGGTCGAGCATGCCCTCGCCGTGTTCGGCCGAGATCGGCACCGGTTCGCCGAGGCCCAGCGTGAAGGCGTCGTAGAAACCGGCGTCGGAGCCGCGCGCTTCCGACTTGTTGGCGACCAGCACCACCGGCTTGCCGCTGCGGCGCAGAAGCTCCCCGAACGTCTTGTCGAGCGGCGTGAGGCCGGACTTGGCGTCGACCACGAAGAGCGTCAGGTCGGCATCCTCGATCGCCGCTTCCGTCTGCGCCCGCATGCGGCCCTCGAGCGTATCGGGACCCGCCTCTTCGAGGCCGGCGGTGTCGATGATGCGGAACTTCAGGTCCACGAGCTTCGCGTCGCCCGGCCGGCGGTCGCGGGTCACCCCCGGCGTGTCGTCGACAAGCGCCAGCCTCTTCCCAACCAGGCGGTTGAAAAGCGTGGACTTGCCGACGTTCGGGCGTCCGACGATGGCGACGGTGAAGCTCATCCTGTTTCCTTGAAATCCTGCGGAAAGTTAGGGCGCCTTGCCGGACGCGGTGATGTTGTCGAGCATGATCTGTGCGCGGTTGGCGATGTTGCGCGGTGCTGCCGCATCGCTGGCGATCTGCTCGAACCACTGCTTGGCCTGGGCCATGTTGCCGGCCTTGTAGGCGGCAAGCCCCAGCGCCTCGCGCGCGGAATTGGCAAGCGGATTGCCCTGGTTGGTCATGGCCTGAACCTCCGCCGCCACCTGCTCGTAGGTTCCGGTATCGATCAGCAGCCAGGCGGCACGCATCTTGGCGAGATCGCGCATGGCCTGCGGCGCGCTCGTGTCGTTGCCGGCGGCCTGGAAGCTCGCTATCGCCGCCGCCGTATCGCCCCTGGCCTGCTGCACCGAGGCGGCGCGCAGCCTGGCGAGCAGCGGGTAGGAGCCCGTACCGTCCTTTTCGAGCGCTTCGAAGGCGGCAAGCGCCTCGTCCGGCTTGTTCTCGGAGGCGAGCCGCAAGGCCGCCAGGAACTTGTCGCCCGAGCTGGAGGAATTGCTGTTATCCCACCATTCATAGCCTTCCTTGGCGATCGCACCGCCGACGATCAGCACGACGATCGCGATTATCAGCGGCCGGAAACGTGTCCATACGTATTTCACCTGGTCGGAACGGAGTTCCTCGTTCACCTCGCGGATAAAACTGTCGTCGTTGTTCGCCATCAAAGTCTCCGGCCCGGGCGGCCCATTCTCGTAAGGCCCATTCTCGTAGGGAAAGCGCCTTCTAGCCTATTTTCCGGGAGATGTAAGGCCCCTCGCGCAAAACTGAGAAGCTTGTTAACGGGCGGAATGTAGGAATAGGGATTTCAGCTTCTTCAAAGCTTCGCCTTATTCGCCCATCACAACACCGGCTCCTTTTGTCGTGATTCAGGTTTCTTGATGCGTCCGCATGCGTTCTTCGGCCCTCTGGCCCTCGCCCTCTGTCTTTCGCTTGCCCCCGTCGCGGCGAACGCCGCCGGCAAACCGAAGCAGCTGGTGATGATCTCCTTCGACGGAGCAGGCGCCAACCATCTCTGGCAGAGGAGCCGGGATACCGCAAAGCGCGTCAACGCCCATTTCACCTATTTCCTCTCCTGCACGCTGGTGATCGAGCGGAAGAACGCGAAGAGCTATCAGGGGCCGCACCAGAAGCCAGGCAGATCCAATATCGGTTTTGCCCAGACCGCGGATGAGGCGCGCGAAAGGCTCGGCCATATCTGGCAGGCGCATCTCGAAGGACACGACGTTTCCAGCCATACCTGCGGCCATTTCGACGGCAAGGACTGGACCGCCGCCGACTGGAGCGCCGAGTTCGCCACCTTCCATGACGTGCTGACCAATGCCTGGAAGACGGTCGGCGCCGAAGCGCAGGAGCCTGCCGGCTGGAAGGATTTCGTGGCGAACGATATCCGCGGCTTCCGAGCACCCTATTTCTCCACGAGCCCCGGCATGGTGGAAGCGGAGAAGAAGGCCGGCATGCTCTACGACGCAAGCCTCGTCACCAGGGGACCCGCCATGCCGGAGGAGAAGAACGGCCTGATCCGCTTCGGCCTGCCGCTCATCCCGGAAGGCCCGTCCAGCCGGCCGATCATTGGCATGGACTACAATCTCTTCGTCCGCCATTCCACCGGCATCGACAATCCGAGCCGTTCGGCCGAGTTCGAGGAGCGCGCCTACTCGGCTTTCAGGGCGGCCTTCGACCGGCAATACGAGGGCGACCGCATTCCCCTCCAGCTCGGCTTCCATTTCGTCGAAATGAACGGCGGCGCCTATTGGCGGGCCATGGAGCGGCTGGTGACGGAGGTCTGCGGCAGGCAAGACGTCGCCTGCGTCAGCTATTCGGAAGCGGCGCGGATGCTGAAGGATCGGGCGAAGGGCGGGGAGACGTCGGGGTTGTGATCCCCTCCCACGGCTTGCCGGAAATATGCCCCTCATCCGCCCTGCCGGGCACCTTCTCCCCGCTTGCAGGGAGAAGGACGCGAGTTGCAAGCTCTTATGCCCCTCTCCCGGCAAGGGAGAAAAGCGGATATCTCATAAGCAACGGCGAGGGTGGCGGAGACGGTGCGGCATGTTCCCTTCTCCCCGTCAGAACGGGGAGAAGGTGCCGGCAGGCGGATGAGGGGCAAAAGTCATCCCGGGGAAAATTTCGCTGCTCCGAAAAATTCTCCCTCCGCTTTTCAACCGGTTAACCCCTCCATCTTCCCCCTCTCATCCCCGCTCTTGAAACCTGCGCGATAATCCTCCCCGTCATCGGAAGGGAAACCGGGTTCGCGAACCGGCCTCCTCATCTGGCTCGAAGGGCCCGGTTTCCGGTGATGGTTGCGGAGCGATCGACGAGGGCCTGGAAATCCTCCGAAGATCGCCGAAGCGATCGGGGCAGGTGGAAAGCCTGAATACCCAATACCCTTGAAATACCCCGCCTGCCCCATTCCCGGCGGCATCGGCCCGAAGATCGGTCTTGGTTTTCGCAAGGTCCGATGCGTTTCAAAGCAAAACCGCGCCGGAGTGACGATCCGGCGCGGCCAAAGGTGCTGCTTCGAAAAGACGGATCAATACGGCCGGTCGGCCGCAAGCTCCCCGCCTTGCGCCTCGCGGTCCAGATAATGCTGGTCGATCTCCGGCAGCGGCTGGTCGTCGATCGCCGCTTCGAAGGCGACGAGACGCTTGTGGATGGAAAGCAGTTCGATGATCGTCGACCAGTAGTTCACGAGATACTGGAACGAATTGCTGACCTCGCCGAAGGCGGTGGCGATCTGCTGCCAGGTTCCCATGGTGATGCGGCCGGCCACGATGGTCGGAATGAGGATGAAGTTCAGGAAGATCGCGTCGACCTGGCCATAGGTGTAACGCGCGATGTTGAAGTAGCAGTAATGCCAGTACATGCGGAAATAGTTGCGCCGCACATTGGAGAAAAGCTCGCGCACGGTGATCGGCTGGGCGCGGTCCGCATGGTCCTCGCCATAGACCAGCTCCTTGCGGTATGCCGCCTCGACGCGCTGATTGCGGAACTGCAGGCCCGGCAGCTTGATGCCGGCCACGGCCAGAAGTGCGGTGCCGAACAGCGACCAGATGATCGCCAGCCAGAAGAGCGCATGCGGAACGGCGCCGATCACCGGCAGGTCGCCCACCTGTTCCGACATGCGGAAGAGCAGCGGCAGGAAGACGACGAGCGTCATGACCGAGTTGATGAGCGTTACGCCGAGCCCTTCCAGGATATTGGCAAACCGCATCGTGTCTTCCTGCACACGCTGCGAGGCACCCTCGATGTGGCGCAGCTTCGGCCACATGGACATGTAGTAGTCGTTCATGGCGGTGCGCCAGCGAAAGACGTAATGGTTGGTGAAGAATGCCGTTATGACGTTGAGGGCCACGCCGACCATGCCGATTTCGAGGAAGTTGATCTGCAGCGCATAGAGCTGCCCCGCCGTCACGCCCCCCTGCTTCGACAAGGCCGCCTGGAAGAGGTCGAAGAACGGCCCCCGCCAGTTGTTGATGGCGACCGACACCTGCACCGCGAAATAGGCGATGAAGACGATGAAGGCCGAGCCCCAGATCGACCAGTTCGTCCAGGGATGATCCCTGGCGATGATCTTCCATATTCCCCCGAAGATCAGCACGAAGATCGTAAAGTATAGATAGAACCAAAGATTGTCCGGCGTGAAGAAATAGGCAAGCCCGACCGGCGGCGTTTCGCCCGGAGCAAGCGGCGGAAGCCCGATGGCGGCTCCGAGCTGCGGGCCGACAGTATACCAGACGACGATGCAGACGAGCGTCCAGATCGCGGCCGATGTGAAGAATAGTTTCGGTCGGGGGAAGAAGGAGTGGAACACGGAGCTTTGGCTTTCCTGAGTTCGAGAGCTCTGAAGGTCGGGAACGACTTTAGAGCGCGAAACTACGGCAGTTCCAAGGGGGCGGCAATGGCCGCATTTCATCGTTACGCAATTGTAACCGCGGGTTTATCCCGCGGTAATGAAATCAGCTCTGCCGGCGCGCAAGCGGCAGAGCCAGCAGGACGCAGACGGCAAGCACGCCGGCCGCGAGCACCGTCGGCAGCGTGAAACTGCCGCTCCCCTCCGCCACCCAGCCCGCCGCCAGCGGGCCGATGATCTGGCCGGTGCCGAAAGCGGCGGTCATGGAAGCGAGCGCCCGGCGCGGGCTTTCCGGCGAAAGCGCCCGGCCGATCTGCAGCCCGTAGGCGGTGATCACCATGAAGGTCCCTCCGAGCAGCAGCCCGCCGCCGAGCGCGCCGGCCGTGGGCGGCAGCATGACCGAGCCCAGCACGCCCGCCGCCTCGACCAGAAGCGCGGCGATATAGGCCTTGGCAAGCCCGAACCGTTTGACCGCCGGGCGCCAGAAGATGAGCGAGACGGCCGCCGCCGTGCCGGTCAGGAACCAGGCCAGGAACTCGACGACCGGCCCCGCCGAGCCCATACGGGCGATGGCGACGAGGAAGGTCGCGGTGATCACGTAGCCGAAGCCGAAAAGCCCGTAGGAGAGCGTCAGCAGCACGATCGGCAGGCGCCATCGGAGCGGCGGCTCCACGGCCGAGCCGGTGCCGAATGTCGGCCGCGGCAGGAGCCACGCGACGGCGGCAAGCGCGGCGAACACGATTGCCGCGCCGGCAAGCCAGTTCAGCCGCCAGCCATGCGCCCAACCGAGCGAATTGGCGCCGGCGATCGCGTTGACGCCAAACACCAGCGCCGAGGAGAGCGCGATGCCGGCTCCCACGCCGCCGAAATGCAGCGCGTTCACATTGTCCCGGCCGACCGCATGGGGCAGCACGATCGACGAGGTGAAAATCATGGCGAACGCGCTCGCGATGCCCGCCAGGAAGCGGATCACGGTGAAGGCGAAGACGGATGTCGTCGCCGCCATGGCGGCAAGCAGGATCGCGGTCGCCAGAAGCCCGCCGAGCGCCACCCGCCGCTCGCGCCCGGCCGCCCAGCCATAGGCCGACAGGATGGCCCCGGCGAGATAGCCGGCGAAATTGCCGGCGGCGATGTAACCGGCATCGGCGGCCGAAAGCGGTATGCCGCTCATCATGCCGGGCAGGATCGGCGTGTAGAAGAAGCGCCCGAAACCCATCGCGGCGGCCATGGCGACCGCACCGGCAAAACCGATCAGCAGGGGGCGGCTGGAATAGTCCGTGTTCATCTGCAGCATGAAGCGGTTATCGCAGCCGCGGATGCGGCCGACAAATGAGGAATTGTCATTGCTGCAATGAATGCCGCTGATGATCCGGCATGGCGTTCACGCCGCTTCACGCAGGTGCCGCGACGATTTGATGCGGCGCATGATGGGAATTGTCTTGCTGCTGTCACGAATGGGGGCCACTCTCCCTTCCATCGTCATCGGGCCAATCGTCATCGGGCCAATCATCGGGACGGTGGAGGTGAGCCATGAAACAGGACCTGACCGTATCGGAAGTGCTTGTCGATCCTCTGATCGCACAGTTGCGCAAGGCCGATGCCGTGGGTTACGCCGCCTTCGCCCAATTGATGCAGAGCGCGGCCCGCGTCCATACGCGCCAGCTTCTCGGCCAGCTGCATGCCGAGCGCGTCGACGCCTTCTATCGCCGTGTGGATGACGTGTCGGAGAAGAGCAAGCTGAGCTGAGTTTCCGTCAGCCGATAAATCTTCATTGCTAAACGGCAGTTTCGGTAGGCTTCGGTCTGCAGCTTTCCTGATGCAGGAAACATGCCGAGGCGATGCCCCTCGACTTGCGCGGTTGGACGCGAAGAGAAGCCCTACCGGTGTGGGGGCAAAACCCAAGTTCTAGCGGTGCTGAACAAAGTGGCGATAGGCGAACATGCCGCCAACGATGGCCAATCCGATCAGCGGCGTGACGAGATAATAGATCTCAAACTGGCTCATCGTTTTTCCCTTCGGCTTCGTCGTCCTCGACCATGAATGTGGTGAGGTAGAAGTTGGAGCCTACCATATGGATCGCCCAGCCCAAGAAAAGCCAGAAGATACCGCTGACGATAATAGGGCCGGTCAAGTCCTCTTTCAAGGCGCGCTGAATGAACGGCAGGGACCCCGCCACGACAACGGCTGTCGCCAACTGGTTCGCCCAGGCGGCACGATGTTTGATGATCTCGTTATGCGCACCGACCTCGCGCTTTTTTCGGGAAACTTCAGATATCTCAACCATGCCTTGAAGATAGACCGGACAGCATTAAGACATTCCGAATTGTCGACGGATGGTGGGCGATTCACGCCGCCAGCGTCAGGATCAACGGGCCGTTGCGGGTGGCCACCACGGTGTGCTCGTATTGCACGGTCGGCGCCTTCGGGTCGCTGTAGAGCGTCCAGGGATCGCCGTTGCCGCCGTCCTCGGCCCAGTTGGCGCCGAGCGAAAGGAAAGGCTCGACCGTGAACACCAGCCCCTCCTCCATCCTCCGGGTCTCCTGCCGGTCCGGCCAGGTCGGGATCTCCTTCGGCTCGTCATGCAGCGTCAGCCCGATGCCGTGGCTGGAAAGATTGGTGATCAGCGTATAGCGGTTCTTCTTGGCGAAGGCGCCGATCGCGTTGCCGATGCCGGCGATGGGCCTGCCGGTCTTCACCTGCTGAAGCCCGGTCCAGAGCGCCCGGCGGCCGTCGCGGCAGAGCCTTTCGATCTCGCGCTTCACCGGCGGCACCGCATAGGA
Source organism: Xaviernesmea oryzae (assembly GCF_900177415.1). Lineage (GTDB taxonomy): Bacteria > Pseudomonadota > Alphaproteobacteria > Rhizobiales > Rhizobiaceae > Neorhizobium > Neorhizobium oryzae_A. The sequence goes on from NZ_FXAF01000011.1 coordinate 1,085,910, forward strand.
TGCGCCCGTATCCCCGAAGAACCCGTCCTTCACCGCCGAAACGTCGATATTGACGAGATCGCCCGCCTGGATGACCCGGTCGCCCGGAATGCCGTGCGCCACTTCCTCGTTGACGCTGATGCAGGTGGCCGCCGGAAACTTGTAGCAGGCCTCCGGCGCCGATTGCGCGCCGTTATCTTCGAGTATCCTGCGGCCGATATCGTCCAGTTCGCGGGTGGTGATGCCGGGCTCCAGCGCCTTGGCCATGGCCTCCATCGCCTGCGCGCAAAGCCGGCCGATCTCTTTCAGCTTCGACAATTCGTGTTCGGTGGAGATGACCATGATGAGCCTTGGGTGGGTATTGCGCCAAGCCGCCGGTTTCGCGCCATCGGCCCGGCCCGTCAATTCTTTTCTGACGTCCCGAGTTCTTTTCTGACGATGGGCGCGACTTTCGTGCCGTAAAGCTCGATGCCGCGCATGACCTGATCGTGCGGCATCGGCCCGATCGCCATCTGCAGCAGGAAGCGGTCCATGCCGAACACCTTGTGGGCGGCGACGATCTTTTCCGCCACCAGTTCCGGCTCGCCGACGAAGAGATTGCCGAGCGCCGAGCGCGACTGATCGAAATGCGCCCGGTTGGTCGGCCCCCAGCCGCGCTCGCGGCCGATGCGGTTCATCACCTCCGCCTGCGGACCGTAGAACTGGTCGGCCGCCGCCTCCGTCGTGTCGGCTATGAAACCGTGCACGTTGATGCTGGTCTTCAGCGTCGCGGGATCGTGGCCCGCCCGGCGCGCCGCCTCGCGATAGAGATTGAAGAAGGGCGCGAAACGCGGATATTCGCCGCCGATGATGGCGACTGCCAGCGGCAGGCCGTAGGCCCCCGCCCGCGCCACCGACTGCGGCGTGCCGCCGACCGCGATCCAGACCGGCAGCGGGTCCTGCAGCGGGCGCGGATAGACGCCGCGGCCGTGGATCGGCGCGCGCTTCCCGCCTTCCCAGGTGACGATCTCCTGGTCGCGGACGGCAAGCAGCAGGTCGAGCTTCTGCTCGAAAAGCTCATCGTAGTCGCCGAGGTCGTAACCGAACAGCGGGAAGGATTCGATGAAGGAGCCGCGGCCGGCCATGATCTCCGCCCGGCCGTTCGAGATGAGGTCGAGCGTCGCGAACTCCTGGAAGACCCGCACCGGATCGTCCGAACTCAGAACCGAGACGGCGCTGGTCAGGCGGATGTTCTTCGTGCGGGCGGCGGCTGCTGCAAGCACGGTTGCGGGCGAGGAAATCACATAGTCGGGGCGATGGTGCTCGCCGAGGCCGAAGACGTCGAGGCCGACCTGATCGGCAAGCTCGATCTCCTCGAGAAGGTTTTTGATGCGGCGCGCGCCTTCCGCGCCCTTGTCGGGCGCCGAGGCATCCACATCGCCGAAAGTATGCAGTCCGAGTTCCATCGTGAGAAAATCCGTTGGGGTGATGCCCCATGAGATAGTGAGTGACCAGCCTGCACGCAAAGGCGAATCTTTCGAAGGCTTCGATCGAACATTTGGATGGAAAGCGATGCGGCGAAGGATTTATCCGGAACAAATGCCCGCAGCACGGCGTTCTGCTCGCGGCTCGGTCCGAGCGCGTGAGGGTGGATAGCCGGCAGATCCGGTTTGTCGTTCCTGCTTTTCGCGCGGGAGCTCTGCTGTGCGGCATCGGGGGAGAGCGCGAAGAATGACAGTATTTTCGAAAGCACGCTGATGGTGGAAGAACAGGACGTCTACGCCATCGGCGACGCTCTTCAACACGTTGCTGTTGCCGACCCGCTGGCCGCTCTCGATTTCGGGTTCGACGCCAAGCATCTGCGTCAACTGCTGGATGCCCTGCCGGTCGCGGTCTATACGACGGATGCTGCCGGACTCGTCACGTATTTCAACCAGGCAGCAGCCGATCTGGCCGGGCGGAGGCCCGCTCTCGGAACCGACGAGTGGTGCGTCACCTGGAAGCTCCATCTCCCCGACGGCACGCCGCTCACGCACTCGGAATGCCCGATGGCGATAGCACTGACGGAGAACCGTAGCGTCCGCGGCGTCGAGGCTGTTGCCGAGCGGCCGGACGGAACGCGGGTTCCCTTCATGCCGTTCCCCACCCCCTTGCGTGACGAGAACGGCGAACTCGTCGGCGCCGTAAACATGCTGCTCGACATCAGCGAACATAAGAAGGCCGAACGGAGGCTGCGGCAGAACGAGGCCTGGCTCGCCGGCCAGAAGGAGGCGTTCCAGGCGGCCATGAACGGCGCTCCGCTGGAAAAGTCGCTCGGCATCCTCATCGAGACCGCGATGAAGCAGGCGGAAAGCGAACGCCGATGCGCCTTCTACATCGCCAATCCCGAGGGCACCGAACTGCGGCATGTCGTCGGCATGCCGGACGGCTACGTCAAATGCGTGGACGGCTTGAAAATCGGCCCCGGCTCGCTGCCTTGCGGCCTTGCGGTCCACCGCGGCGAACCGGTCATCATGCCCGATGTCCTGGAGGAGCCCGTCTGGGAACCATGGGCGTGGCTCGCACGGGAATTCGACTTCCGCGGCTGCTGGTCCTTCCCGATCGAAACGGCCTCGGGCAAGGTCGTCGGCTCCTTCGCCATGTATTTCAAGGAGCCGAACGGAGCGGCCGACCGCGACCGGGAACTCGCCGCCGCCCTTGCCCACACGGCATCGATCATCATTTCCCGGCATCAGGAAAGCCTGGAGCGGGAGCGGATCAGCCAGGCGCTGCGGGAATCCGAGAGAAACCTCGCCGCCGAACTTGCCGCCGCGCGGCACCTGCAGAGCATCAGCACCTCCCTCATCCGGGAAGGCGACGTGGAGGCGCTCTATGCCCAGATCGTCGAAGCGGCCGGCGAGGTCATGCATTCGGACATGGCGAGCATCCAGGTGCTCGATCATGAGAATGACGCGCTCCGGCTGATCGCCCACAAGGGGTTCGACGCGGAGGCCGAAGCCACCTGGCGCTGGATCGAACACGACGACGCGACCAGTTGCGGCCATGCCCTGAAAACGAAGACGCGGATCGTGGTTCCCGATATCGAGGCGGACGAATTCATGGCCTGTACGCCCGCTCAGGAACAATACCGCAAAGCCGGCATCCGGGCGGTGCAGTCCACTCCGCTCGTCGGGCGCGCGGGCCACTCGCTCGGCATGATCTCGACGCACTGGCGCATGCCGCATGAACCTTCCGAACGGGACCTGCGGATCTTCGACGTTCTGGCGAGGCAGGCGGCAGATCTCATCGAGCGCAAGGAATCGGAAGATGCCCTGCAGCGCCGGGCGGCGCAGCTGCGCCTGCTCCTCGACGAACTCAATCACCGGGTCAAGAACACGCTCGCGACGGTCCAGTCGATCGCGCACCAGACGTTGCGGCATGCCCCGACGATGGCGGAAGGCCGAAAGTCGCTCGATGCGCGTCTGATCGCGCTTTCCAGGGCGCACAACGTGCTGACCCGCGAGCACTGGGAGGGCGCGAACCTGCGCGAACTCGTCGCGGAGGCCCTGGCGGCCTATTCGAACGGCAGCGGCCCCCGCCGCTTCGACGTTTCAGGCAACGACATCAGGTTGCTTCCGAAGGCCGGGCTGGCGATCTCGATGGCCCTTCACGAGCTCGCCACCAATGCGGTGAAATACGGCGCCCTGTCCAACGAAAACGGCCATGTCAGAATTCGCTGGGGAGGAGGAGAGGATGCGCAGCTCTTTCGTCTCGAATGGAGCGAGATCGACGGACCGCCGATCGAACAGCCGCGCAGGCTCGGCTTCGGATCGCGCCTGATCAAGCATGGGCTTGCCCAGGATCTGGGCGGCGTCGTCGAACTCCATTTCGAGCCGGACGGGCTGGTCTTCGCGATCGACGCTCCCTTGAAGGAATTGTGCGGCGGCGACGACAAACCGCATCCGCGGCCCCTGGACGATCGATGGGAGAGGTAGAGAATTGCCGGCCGCGGAAAGCAGATTGACGGGCAAGCGCGTATTGGTCGTCGAGGACGAGGCATTGGTCACGATGCTTCTGGAAGAAGGGCTGATCGACATGGGCTGCGAGATCGCCGATACGGCATCGCGGCTGGACGACGCCCTGGAAAAGGCCAATTCCCTGCTCTTCGACGTCGCGATCCTCGACGTCAACCTGCACGGACAAAAGACGTTTCCGATCGCCGAGGTCCTGAGCAGCCGAGGCATACCTTTCGTATTCTCGACGGGCTACGAGGCCTCCAGCCTCCCCCTCTCGCTGCAGCAGGCGCCTGTTCTCCAGAAACCGTTCCAGCAACAGGACCTGGAGCAGGCGCTCGGCACCGCGCTCGGCGTGTAGCGCCGTGCCCGCCGGGACAGGCGCCGCATTGAATCGAAAACCGAGGAGATGTCCCCATCCCCTCGGAAAGATTCGCATTTCGAACGTTCAGCTGGGATGCGCCTCAGAACGTCTTGGCGACCTCTTCGAGCTGGCCGGCGACGATGCCCCAGCCCTCATGGAAACCCATGTCCTCGTGGGCTTTCTTGTCTTCCTCCGTCCAATGGAGCGCCGTCGCGGTATATTTCGTGCGCCCGTTGCCGAGATCCTCGAACTCGACGATCGCCGTCATGAACGGCTTTTCGGAAGGCACCCAGCCTGCGGTATACGCATCGGTGAAGACGAGTTTCCTGTTCGGCACCACTTCCAGATAGACGCCGTAATTGGGAATCTTCTCGCCGTTCGGCCCCTCCATCAGGATGTAGCTCTCGCCGCCGGGACGAACGTCGGAACGGGCATCGGTGACCTTCCAGGGCTTCGGGCAGAACCATTCGCCCATGCGCTCCGGCGTGGTCCAGGCCTTGTAGAGTTTTTCGGCGGGAACGTTCATCTCACGCACGAGCTGCAGCGAGTGGGTGGCGGTGTTGGCAATCATTTTCCTGTCTCCCTTGAGTTTTGAGCAACATCTCATCCGATGTTGCCCCAAGGACGCGCGGCCGGCATCGAATGCGACAACGGTCCGAATTTTTTCCCGTCATTCCACCGGAGAGGCGACGGCGCCGAGCTTGTCGATCTGCTGGCGGATATGGGCGCATTCGGCCGGCGAGTTGGCGAGCGCGATCGCCCGGTCGAAGGCCTCCCGCGCCTGCCTGTTGCGGCCGCCCTGCATCAGCAGCCCTCCCCTGACGCCGTGGAAATAGAAATAGCCGTCGAGCTTTTCGGCGAGCGGGGCGATCAGCTCTAGGGCCTTCTCCGGGCCTTCCAGCTTGGAGACCGCGACCGCCCGGTTGAGCGTCACGACCGGCGACGGCTGGATGCGCTCCAGGAGGCCGTAGAGCATGTCGATCTCCCTCCAGTCCGTCTCCTTGGACGTCGCGGCCCGGGCATGCAGGGCCGAGATCGCCGCCTGAACCTGGTAGGGACCGGGCCGGCGGTGACGGATCGCCTTGTCGAGCAGCGCCAGCGCCTCGTTGATCAGTGCGCGGTTCCACAGGCTCCGGTCCTGGTCTTCGAGCAGAATGATCTGGCCGTCCTTGTCGAAACGCGCTTTCGCCCGGGAATGCTGCAGCAGCATCAGCGCGGCGAGCCCCATGATTTCCGGCTCGGCCGGGAAGATGCGCAGAAGCAATCGCGCGAGCCTGATCGCCTCCTCGCAGAAGGCGGCATTGTCCGGATTGGTGATGCCGGAGGAATAGCCCTCGTTGAAGATGAGATAGATCATCGAGGAGACGATGCCGAGGCGCTCGGCCCGTTCCTGCGCGCCCGGCGTCTCGAAGGGCACGCCGGCTTTCGCCACGCGCGCCTTGGCGCGGGTGATGCGCTGCTCCATCGCCGCTTCGCTGACGAGGAAGGCGCGGGCGATCTGCGGCACGCTGAGGCCCGAGACGATCCGCAGCGCCAGAGCGATCTGCTGGGTGTTCGGCAGGTCCGGATGGCAGCAGATGAACATCAGGCGAAGGATGTCGTCGCGATAGTTGGAATTGTCGAGCCGGTCGGCGATGTCGGTCTCGGCATCGGAAAGATCGGAGAGCACCTCCTCTTCCGGCAGCGGATCGTTCTTCGAGCGCTTGCGGACCGCATCGATGCCGCTGTTGCGGCCGACGAAGATCAGCCAGGCGGCCGGATCGCGCGGCGGCCCCTTGTCGGGCCAGGTGCGGATGGCGCGCAGGCACGCTTCCTGAAAGGCTTCCTCCGCGGTGTCGAGATCGCGGAAATAGCGCAACAGCGCGCCGAGCGCCTGCGGCCGGGCCGCCGTCAGCGCAAGTTCGATCCAGGCAATGTCCGTCGTCATGTTTTGATTTCCCCCGGATGGAAGACGTAGAAGGGCCGTATCTCGTAGGAGGTAGACCCGGGATTGACCTTGGAAAGCTCCTTCGAAAAGGCGACCGCCTCTTCGAGCGTCTCGACATCGACCGTATAGAAGCCGAGCAGCACTTCCTTGGTCTCGGCGAAGGGACCGTCGAGCACCAGAGGCTCGTCCTTGCCCTTGCGCACGGTGGTGGCGGCAGTCGTCGGCATCAGCCGGCCGGTGGGACCGAGCTTGCCGGCCCGCGCCATCGGCTCCTGGACCGCGTAGAGCTTGGCCATGACGGCATCCTCCTCCTCCTTCGACCAGGCGAAGACGGTTTCCTCATGGGCGTAGCAAAGGATGGCATAAAGCATGTCTGTCTCCTTCTCCTGTGAAAGACGAAGGAGTAGCGGTCTTCCCGACAGGACGCATCAAAAAATCTGAAGCGGGGAATTTATTGGCAAGTAGGCTCACCCCCCTCTGCCCTGCCGGGCATCTCCCCCACAAGGGGGGAGATCGGATAGCAGCAAGCTCTCTTCCTCGACAAAGATTCGAGACTGCCGAAATAAATCCTCCCTTAATGGCTCGGAAGCCGGTGCATCCTGCCGATCTCCCCCCGTGTGGGGGAGATGCCCGGCAGGGCAGAGGGGGGTATATCCCGCACCGCCCCAAATTCGCGGCTTCACGGATCGGCATCATCGGCATTCTGCACGAGCGGATGGATTTACCCGTGCGTCTGGCGGAGGATTTGCTACATATCGCCAAACGGAATGCGGACGAATCCTGATCCGTCTGCGCCCGCCTTCGATCCCGTCATCCCAAGGACATCCCATGGCCGATCTTTCAAGCTTCCCCATCGCCTCCAAATGGCCCGCCAACGATCCGAACGTCCTGCAGCTCTATTCGACGCCGACGCCGAACGGCGTGAAGGTGTCGATCATGCTGGAGGAGATCGGCCTGCCCTACGAGCCGCATTTCATCAATATCGGCGCCGACGAGACCTGGGGGCCGGAATATCTGTCGCTCAACCCGAACGGCAAGATCCCGGCGATCATCGATCCGGACGGCCCCGGCGGCAAGCCGCTCGGCCTTTTCGAATCCGGCGCGATCCTGCTCTATCTCGCCGAAAAGACCGGCAAGCTGCTGCCGGCCGATCCGGCCAAGCGCTACGAGACGATCCAGTGGGTGTTTTTCCAGATGGCCGGCATCGGCCCGATGTTCGGCCAGCTCGGCTTCTTCCACAAGTTCGCCGGCAAGGATATCGAGGACAAGCGCCCGCGCGACCGCTACGCCAAGGAATCGCACCGCCTCATCCGCGTCATCGAAACGCGGCTTCAGGGCCGCGACTGGATCATGGGCGACGAATACACAATCGCCGACATTTCCATGCTCGGCTGGGTGCGCAACCTGATCGGCTTCTATGGCGCCGGCGAGCTTATTGAATACGATCAGCTGAAGCTCGTGCCGCAATGGCTGGAACGCGGGCTCGCGCGGCCCGCCGTACAGCGCGGCCTCGACATTCCGAAACGCCCCTGACGAAACGCCCCTGACGAAACGCCGTAGCGGCCCTATCTTTTCGGGAAAACAGAGGTATCAGATGCCCAAACCCACGCTCCCCATGGAAGGCGGATGCCGCTGCGGACAGGTCCGCTTCAGGATCAGTGCGGCCCCCATCCTCACCATGGCCTGCCATTGCACCGGTTGCCAGAGGATGACTGCCAGCGCTTTTTCGCTCTCCGCTGCGATCCCCGCCGCAGGCTTCGAGATCATAGAGGGCGAGCCGGTGATCGGCGGCCTGCATGGCGCGGACGCTCATCACTATCACTGCCCTCATTGCAAGAGCTGGATGTTCACCAAGCCCAGAGGCATGGACTGGTTCGTCAATATCCGGCCGACCATGCTCGACGATGCAAGCTGGTTCGTGCCCTTCATCGAGACCTACACCTCGGAAAAACTCCCTTGGGCGGCCACCCCTGCCGCCCATTCCTACGAGGGCTTCCCGCCCTTCGAGACCTACGAGGCGCTCGTGAAGGAATTCGCGGAAAGAGCCTGACGCAATCCGGCGGATCAGCCGAGCCCTCTGACGTCCGAGAGGTTCGCGACGTCGACGGCCTGCTGCCCCGCCATCGTGTCTCGGTCGAGAAGTTTCCCGTCGAAGACCACGCCCGCCTTCGATGCGATCTCCGTGAGCGGCACCTGATGGCGCTTGAAGCGGCCGGGTCCGAAGCGTTCGATGCCGAACCGGTCGACCACGGTCTTCTGGCTGAGGATGAAGCCGAAGACTTTCAGCTGCTTGGCGTTCTTCGGGCCTTCCGCGACGCAGACGATCTTCCAGAACTCGATCGGATACTGTATCTCGCCGCGGCCGAAATCGGCGGAAGGGTCCTCGCCCGACAGGATCGGCCCCGCCAGGATGCATGCCTTGGTGTCGCCGTCCTTGCGGCTCTGCTGGATATGGTTCTCCAGCGCGCCCCACAGTCCCTCCATTCCGGCGTAGGACCGATTGTATGCACCGGGCGTGGACTGGTTGAAGGCCTCGTGCTGCGGCGTGCAGTTCGTCCAGTGGAACGTGTCGGAATTGGCGAACTCGATCTCCAGCTCCGTCTCGCCCCAGGCATTGTCCTGGCGCCGGACCATATGGCCGCGGTCGATATTGCCGGCCGGCTTGTAGAAATCCGCGTCGAATATCTGCACCGCCGCGGGAATGCGCGGATCGGGAATCCAGCGGTCCCGCCCGAACTCCTCGCGGTTCTTTTCGGATTTGTATCTGGGATCGTAGTCGACGTTGACGGCCGACCACATCTGCAGCCGGCGCGGCTTGTTCATCATCAGCTCGAAATGATGGTATCTCAGGACCAGCGGCTTGCCGTCCTCGTCTTTCAGGATTTCATGCAGGCGCTCCTCGGCAACCGAAGGCACCGGCACCGAAATTCCGCTGCCGAGGAAATCCGGATCGTATCCGCCGCGGCTGTCGTAATCGGGATCGAAGCGGATCGATTTCTCCTCCGCTTTCGGCAGTTCGGGCGCCGTGACGGGAAGCGGCGCGGCGAGGACGGGACCGCCGCCCGCGTTCACGTTGATCGTCACCGGTCCGGTGAAGGTGAATTGCACGCCCCCCATGATGCTTCCCCCCTGTGGCACACCCTGTGCTGTCCCCTGCGCTGCCGATCCTGCTCCTGAAACGCCGATATTGACGGTCTGAACCGTTTCCTGGCCACCGACGGCGTCCATCGCCTCCTGGACCGGATCGGTCGTGGTCGCCAGGAGGCCGTTCAATATCTGCTGCCTGGCGGTATCCTGCAGGACCATCGCCGAAAGCCGCCTGACGATCGCGCTGACGCGGGCGCCCTCGTTGGCGATCCAGTGGACCTTGTCGTCGCCCATGTTCTTGGTCCAGAAGCTGCCGTCGCGGGCGACCACGCGCCCGTTGCGCATCTGCGGAATGGAGGCATGATGCAGGGCGACCAGTTCCCAGTTCTCGCTGAAGGCCGGCGAGCCGGACGAGCCTTCCAGCGTATCGGTCTCGTAGTGGAGAAAGCCTTCCGCATCGAGGATGTCGACCAGCCGGTTCTGCGAAATGGCGTATTGCTTCGGCCCGCCTTCCGGATGCTGGATGATGTTGACCGGGTCCCCCTTGAGGATCTTCGGCGTCGCCTCGATCAGCGTGTTCTGTCCGAGATCGGCAAGCGCCTCGCCGGTGATGGCCCTCGGCTTCACGGCGACGATGGCGAAATCGAGCTTCTGGTCGGTGACATAGAAGCGGTCGGCATCGATCTCGAAGACGATGCCGCGCTCGAGGCCGCGTTCCGTCTTCTCGTAAAGGAAGTTCGCGGCGCAGTTCCGGCAGTCCGCCTCGCTCGGGAACACGTGCCAGTTCGTCATCAGCAGGCCCGGCGCGACGATGAAGCCCGTGGCGAACCCTTCCAGCTCGATGTCGCTGCCGCCGAAGGCCGCGATCCGGGCGACGGACCGGCCGGCCTTGCGGGCCGTGTCGCTCGGCACGACGTCGACGAAATCCAGCGTCGCCCCCATCTTGCGCTCGATGCCGAACGGCAAAGGTGCCGCACCCGACCGCAGCCGGTTGATGCACGAAACGCGCCGGCGAAACGTCATCTGGCGTTCGGGACTGTCTGCCGCACCCGGCCCGTTCTCGGCGATCCGCCGCTTGTTTTCCTCGCGCTCGGCGGTGCGCTGCTGATAACGCTCCACCGCGGCGCGCTGCACGACGAGACGCGCCTCCCGCAGTCGATCCAATCGCGCCATTCCCGCCCCCCAAAGTACAGCTGGATTTCACGACTATAGATGGAATACGTAACAGTTCAATGGCAGCTTCAGGCTGCACCAATACTTTCCATTCCCTTCGTTTTTTTTCGTCAGCGCCTGTCGGAATTGGGTCGCGGCATCCGTCCTTGGTGAGGTTCGATCCGGACCTCGATTGAAGAAGGAGGGCGTTTCCATGAACGCGACAACTCAGACGAACGAAAACCAGGCGCAAACGCCGGTCCGCGGCGGACTGGTCGCCTATCTGCAGGTGGACGGCGCGATGAAGGCAGCCGAATTCTACAAGGACGCTTTCGGCGCGACGATCGAATCCTTCCATCCGCTCGACGAGCAGGGGCGGACGATGCACATCCATCTCTACATCAACGGCAGCTCGCTGATGCTGGACGATCCCTATCCGGACTACGGCTATCCGCTCGAAAAACCGCAGGCCTTCACCATGCTGCTGCCGGTCGACGACATCGACTTCTGGTGGAAGCGCGCCGTCGATGCGGGGCTCACCGTCACCATGGACCTGCAGGTGATGTTCTGGGGCGACCGCTACGGCCAGCTCCGCGATCCGTTCGGCGTCTCCTGGGCGATGAACGCTCCGGTGAAGGGTTGAACGTCGCGATCAATCCATCGTGACTGCTGCCTCGCGGGTTGCCGGAGAAAATTAAGCTTCCGGCAACCCTCGCCGACTTCAATGCCGGGCAGCCAGCCGGACCGCCCGGCCGCTCGTCAGTCTCGTCGGATCAATGAAGCTCAGAACCCTCGTCCCCTCGGCGCTTGCCGCACTTGCCTTCCTCTTTCCCGTTGCCATGGGCCAGCCCCTGCAGGCCAAGCCCGCCTTCAACGAAGGCTGGAAGAAAGGCAGGGAAACCGGCTTTCCCATCCCCCGCTTCGTCTCGCTGAAAGCCACAAGAGCGCATATGCGCGTCGGCCCTTCCACGGATTACCCGACGGCCTGGGTCTATTCCGCGCGCGGGCTGCCGCTCGAAATCACCGAGGAATACGGAAACTGGAGGCGGGTACGCGACCACGAAGGCAATACCGGATGGATGTACGCGCCCTTGCTGTCGGGCAATCGCACCGCCGTGGTGGGGCCATGGGTGAGGCAGCCCATTCCACTCCGCATCGCTCCTTCGCGAAGCGCCCGCATCGTCGCACGCCTCTCGCCGGAAGTCCGGCTGGACCTGATCCATTGCGATGGAAGCTGGTGCCGGGCCTCGCTGCAGGAGAGACGCCTCAGCGGTTTCGTCGAACAGGGGGCGCTCTGGGGCGTCTATCCCGGCGAGACGATCGAATGACGCGGCGAATGACGCGGCGCTATCGCACCACGAAGCAGCTCATCGACTTCGCCTGCAGGGCGGAGCAGGCGCGCGTGGCCGCATCCCGGTCCGCAAAGCCGACGAAACGCGCCCGGAAATACTCCCTTCCGCCATCCGCGTAGCTCTCGACGCTCGGAGCGACCGGGCCGAAACCTTCCGAAAGCAGCGGCAGCGCCCTCTGGAGCAGGGCCGAGGCCGCCTCGCGGCTGCCGGCGGCGGCGATCTGGATGCGCCAGAGCGGTCCGACGGGTTCCGGGGGCGTCGGGCCGAGGCTGGCGACCGCCGTTCCGGCGGGAGGATTGGCGAGCGTGATCTCCTTGCGCGGGGTCGTGAACGGCAGCGGCACCGTGCCCTCGCCCGGCCGCTTCTGCTGTTCGAAGGCGATGAGACCGCCGGGCGCCGCACCGGTTCCGGGGACGTATTGATCCAGAAGCTCCGCCATCCGGTCGTCGCGCTTGCGTGCGGTCTTGCCGCCGAGGACGACGCCGATCACCCGTCTCCCGTTCACGTCGACGGCACTGGCGATGTTGTAGCCGGACGCGTTGATATAGCCGGTCTTGATGCCGTCCATGCCGGGATAGCGGTACATGAGGTTGTTGTGGCCGGATATCCTCCTGCCGCGGAACTCGAAAGAGCGCAGCGAAAACAGCTGGTACTCCCTCGGGAAGTCGCGGATGAGCGCCAGCGCCAGCATCGCCATGTCGCGGGCCGTCGTCACCTGTGCCTTGTCGGGCAGGCCGGAAGCGTTGCGGAACACCGTCCGCCGTAGGCCGAGCGCCCTCGCCTTCTTCGTCATCATCGCGCCGAAGCGCTCCTCCGAACCGCCGAGATGGTCGGCCATCGCCGCCGCCGCGTCGTTGGCCGAGCGCACCGCCATGGCATACACCGCCTCGCGCACGGTGATCGTCTGCCCCGCTGGCACGCCGAGCTTGAAGGGGATCTTGCGCGCCGCGTTCGGCGTCATGACGATCTCCTGGTTCCACCCGAGCCGTCCGTCGCGCAGCGCCTCGAAGGTCATGTAGAGCGTCATCATCTTGGTGAGCGATGCGGGATGGTTGAGCGTATCGGCGTTTTCCGAAGCCAGGACCCGGCCGCTTCTCGCGTCGTAGATGAAGTGCGCGTATCCCGCCTCGGCCGTCCGGCTGATCAGGAAGAAGGCGTTCAAAAACACCAGGAAGGCCAGAACAGGCGGAATTCTCAGCATTGCTACCCTCTCCAAGTCGCGACGAAGATAAGGCAAGGAAGGTGGTGCGAACATGGCGCTTTCGAATTTAATTCAAATTCTCGGCCGATGGTTAACCGGAAATAAAGGATCAACCCGCGGTCAGCGTCCTTTTCACGGCATCCTTCCAGCCGCGGATTTTCGCCGCGCGCGTCTTTTCGTCCATCTCCGGCTCGAAGCGGCGCTGCCGCGCCCAGCTCTTGGCGAAAGCCTTCCGGTCGGGCCAGACGCCCGCCTTCGAACCCGCCAGCCAGGCAGCTCCGAGCGCCGTGGTCTCCAGGATCGTCGGCCGGTCGACGGGCGCGTCGAGCAGGTCCGAAAGCCGCTGCATCGTCCAGTCGGAGGCGACCATGCCGCCGTCGACGCGCAGCACCGTCTCGCCGTTGGAATTCCTCCAGTCCTTCCGCATGGCGTCGAGCAGGTCGCGGGTCTGGTAGCAGACCGCCTCCAGCGCCGCGCGGGCGAATTCCGCCGGCCCCGTGGCGCGGGTGAGCCCGAAGATCGCGCCGCGCGCCTCCGCGTCCCAATGGGGCGCGCCAAGCCCGGTGAACGCGGGCACGAGATAGACTTCCTGCTGGGGATCCGCTTCCCGGGCCAGTTCGCCGGTCTGGGACGCTCGTTCGATGATGCCGAGCCCGTCGCGCAGCCATTGCACCGCAGCGCCGGCGATGAAGATCGACCCTTCAAGCGCATAGGTCGTCTCGCCGTTCAGCCGGTAGGCGATGGTGGTCAGCAGCCGGTTCTTCGAACGGCACATGTCCTTGCCGGTATTGAGGACCGCGAAGCAGCCGGTGCCGTAGGTGGATTTCAGCATGCCGGGTTCGAAGCAGGCCTGGCCGATCGTCGCCGCCTGCTGGTCGCCAGCGACGCCGAGGATCGGGATCGCCGCGCCGAACAGGTTCTTGTCGGTGATGCCGAAATCGTCGGCGCAGTCCTTGACCTCCGGCAGCATGGCGGCGGGAATGCGCAGGGTTTCGAGCAGGTCCTCGTCCCAGCGGTTGTCGGCGATGTTGTAGATCAGCGTGCGGGACGCATTGGTCGCGTCGGTGACGAAGCTCTTTCCGCCGGTGAGCCGCCAGATGAGGAAAGTGTCGATCGTGCCGAAGCAGAGTTCGCCCTTCGCCGCCCTCGCCCGCGCGCCTTTGACGTTGGCGAGCATCCAGGAAAGCTTCGTGCCGGAGAAGTAGGGATCGAGCAGCAGACCGGTACGGCGGTTGAAGAGCTTTTCGAGCCCCTGCCGCTTCAGCTTGTCGCAATAGCTTGCGGTGCGCCGGTCCTGCCAGACGATGGCGTTGTGGATCGGTTTGCCCGTTTCGCGCTCCCAGACGACGACCGTCTCGCGCTGGTTGGTGATGCCGATCGCGGCGATGCCGGAGGCTTCGATGCGCGCTTCCTTCAGCGCCTGGCGGACGGTCCACAACACGCTTTCCCAGATCTCCTCCGGATCGTGCTCCACCCAGCCGGGCTTCGGAAAGATCTGAGTGAATTCCTTCTGGCCGATGCCGGCGATCTTCATTTCACCGTCGAAGACGATCGCTCGCGTCGAGGTCGTCCCCTGATCGATCGCCAGAACATAACCCGCCATGCCGCTCCTCCCTCGCTCATGCGATGCAACTCGGGCCACGGTTTGAGCAGAAGCCGGGAAAGCCTGTCAAACGAAATTGGTCGGAACGGGAATGTCCGGCAGGATCGGCATGCTTGCGGGCCACTTGACTTTCTTTTTCCAATGATCTTGCAAAGAGCGGTTGTCCTCCCGCGACAATGATGATCAAAGCCGCTGACAGCTCTTGACGTCGGATGATTGCGAATCCGGCGCTACCGACGCCAACAGGAACGGAATTCATGGCAGATGTTTTGGCCGCGAGCGGCGGCGTAAAACAGGTGATTTGCATCAATTGGGGTACGAGATACGGCCCGCCCTTCATCAACCGCCTCTACGCAATGGTGAAGCGCAACATCACGCCCCCCTTTACCTTCACCTGCTTCACGGACAGCAGGGCCGACCTCAACCCGGAGATCCTGTGCGAGGACCTGCCGCCGCTCGACGTGCCGAACATGCCGGTGAAGACCAAGGGCATCTGGCCGAAAGCGCGGCTATGGGGACCGAAGCTCGGCAACCTCCAGGGCCCGGTCCTGTTCCTCGATCTCGACCTGGTCGTCACCGGGTCTCTGGACGATTTCTTCGAGGTCGGCGATGCGAACGACGTCGTGATGGCGCGCAACCAGACGACGCCGTTCGAACGGCTGGGTCAGACTTCCGTGTTCCGGTTTCCCGTCGGCAAGCTCGTATCCCTGCAGGAAAAGTTCCGCGCCGATCCGCAGGGCGTGGCCGACAAATATTCCTTCGAACAGCGCTTCGTGACGCGCAACGCGCCGGGCGGCATCAAGTTCTTCCCGCGGCGCTGGGTCCTGCATTTCCGGCAGGATTGCCGTTGGCCGGTGCCTTTGAACTACTTCCTGGCGCCAAGGCTGCCTGCGAGCGCCCGGGTCGTCCTCTTTCCCCGCGGCTTCTATCCGCAGAATGCCGTGGAAGGGAAATTCGGCAAACTGGGTCGGGCGGCAACGCCTCTCGAACATATCCTCGGGGTTTTCGATGCGGACCGGCGGGACAAGAAATCGCCGCTGACCTATCTGCGCCACTACATCCGCCCGACCCCTTGGGTTGCCGAGCATTGGCGGGAATAGAAGGCAGGCCGTTCTTCCCGATTGCCACCTCACCTGATTTGCGCATAACCTGCGGGACATGCTGCGGCGCAGAAGAAGGCGGCATTTCAGGGAGATAAGCGGATGAGCAGAACCGTCGTCGTCACCGGCTCCACAAGCGGCATCGGGCTCGGCGTCGCAAGGGCGTTTGCGACGGAGGGCGCCAATGTCGTCATCAACGGTTTCGGACCGGCGGATGCGATCGAGGCGACCCGCAGGGAGCTCGACGGCTTGAGCTCCGGCACGGTGCTCTATCACGGCGCCGACATGACGAAACCAGCAGAGATCGAGGACCTGATCGCGACGGCGGCGAGGAATTTCGGCACGGTCGACGTGCTCGTCAACAATGCCGGCATCCAGCACGTGGCGAAGATCGAGGAATTCCCGCCGGAAAAGTGGGACCAGCTCATCGCCATCCTGCTCTCCTCCGCCTTCCACACGATGCGCCACGCGATTCCTCTCATGAAGAAGGCGGGTCATGGCCGCATCATCAACGTCGCGTCGGCCCATGCGCTCACGGCATCGCCCTTCAAATCCGCCTATGTCGCCGCAAAACATGGTATTTTAGGCCTGACGAAGACGGCAGCCTTGGAACTCGCCGAATTCGGGATTACCGTGAACGCGATATGCCCGGGTTACGTGCTGACCCCGCTGGTCGAGAAGCAGATCCCCGATACCGCCCGCGAGCGCGGCATCTCGGAGGCCGAGGTCAGGAGCGAGGTGATGCTGAGGCTTCAGGCGACGAAGGAATTCGTCTCGATCGAGGAGGTGGCGGCAGCCGCCATCTACCTGGCGAGCGATGCGGCGCGAAGCATCACCGGCACGCATATCTCGATCGACGGCGGCTGGACGGCTCAATGAAGGCCGGTGGCCGCAAGGTGAATGAACAGAAGCCGGAAACGGCGGACGAAGGAGACAAATGAGCGAAGCCATCCGCTTCATCCTGAACGGAGAAGAGGTCACCCTTGGAAATTTCGGGCCGACGGAAACCCTTCTCGACTATCTGCGCCTGAGGCGGCGGCTGACAGGAACCAAGGAGGGGTGTGCGGAGGGCGACTGCGGCGCCTGCACCGTGCTGGTCGGGCGGTTGACGGAACAGGGCCTGCGCTACGAAAGCGTCAACGCCTGCATCCGCTTCCTGGGTTCCCTGCACGGCACCCATGTGGTGACGGTCGAACATCTTGCCGGGCGCGACGGGGAACTGCATCCGGTGCAGCAGGCGATGGTCGATTGCCACGGCTCGCAATGCGGCTTCTGCACACCCGGTTTCGTCATGTCGCTCTACGGCTTGTGGCTTTCGAACGGCGAGCCGACGCGGGCCGATATCGAGAGCGCGCTGCAGGGCAACCTCTGTCGCTGCACCGGCTACGAGCCGATCGTGAAGGCAGCCGAGCAGGTTTCCCGAAACCGGCCGAGCTCGCTCTTCGATCCGCTGGAGCGCGACCGCATCCAGATCATGGCGAGGCTCTGGGCCATCCATGCGGAGGTCGATACGATCGTGGTGGAAAAGGACGGCGCGCGCTCGATCGTGCCCGCCTCCGCCGCAGCCTTCGCCGACATTCTGGCCGAAGAGCCCGAAGCGACGATCGTCGCCGGCGCCACGGATGTCGGTCTCTGGGTCACCAAGCAGATGCGGCAGCTCGATCCGGTGATCTTCATCAACCACCTCGCCGAACTGCAGTCCGTCACGGCGGACGAGACCGGCATCACCATCGGCGCCGGGGTAAGCTACACGCAAGCCTTCGATGTGCTGTCGGAGGAAATCCCGCCGCTCGGCCGGCTGATCGACCGCATCGGCGGTCAGCAGGTGCGCAACATGGGCACGATCGGCGGCAATATCGCCAACGGGTCACCGATCGGCGACACGCCGCCGCCGCTGATCGCGCTAGGCGCGGAACTGACGCTGCGCACCCATTCCGGCCGGCGCACCATTTCCCTCGAGGATTTCTTCCTCGCCTATGGCAAGCAGGACCGGCTGCCGAGCGAATTCGTCGAGAAGATCTTCGTGCCGCGCCCGGCCGAAGGCAGCCATTTCGCCGTCTACAAGATCTCGAAGCGGCGAGACGAGGACATTTCGGCGCTCTGCGGCGCCTTCAACCTGACGCTCGACGGCGACGGCAAGGTGGCGAAGATCCGCATCGCCTTCGGCGGCATGGCGGCGACGCCGAAACGGGCGAAGCATGTGGAAGAGGCGCTTTTCGGCCAGGTCTGGAGCTGGGGCGTCATTTCCGCGGTGCGCGATCTCTTCGACGAGGACTACGCGCCGCTCACCGACTGGCGGGCGACGGCGGAATACCGCAGCCTGACGGCCAAGAACCTCCTGACCCGCTTCTTCCTGGAAACCGCCGGCCAGAGCCACGAACTGCGCCGCTTCGAGCTGGAGGAGGCGTGATGGCCAGCATATCAAAAAAGTCCCCCTCTGGCCTGCCGGCCATCTCCCCCACAAGGGGGGAGAAAACCCGTTGCACGACCTTCCTGCAAAAGCTGCGGGTGAGCATGGCAGTCAAGCCCCTCCCCCTTGTGGGGAGGGGTTGGGGAGGGGTTTTGACCCGCAATGCAGGAGGTCTCCTCTGATGGACAAGTCGACCTTCGAAACGAAACCCGTCATCGACGGCCGGATGCATGTCGCGCTGAAACATGATTCGGCGCATAAGCACGTCACCGGACAAGCCGAATATATCGACGATATTCCCGAGCCCGCCGGCACGCTCCACGGCGGCCTCGGCCTCTCCGACCGGGCGCATGCGGAAATCGTCTCGCTCCACCTTTCCGCCGTGAAGGCCGCGCCCGGCGTTCTCGCCGTCATCACGGCGGACGACATTCCGGGCTTCAACGATGTCGCCTCGACCGGCCAGCACGACGAGCCGCTGCTCGCCACCACCGAGGTGCAATTCCACGGCCAGCCGATCTTCGCCGTGATCGCCGAGACCCGCGACCAGGCCCGCCGGGCGGCAAAACTCGCGCATGTCGAATACCGCGACCTGCCCCACTGGACCGATATCGACGGCGCGCGCGAGAACGGCGCCCCCTTCGTCGTCGAACCGATGACGCTGAAGCGCGGCGAGCCGGAAACGGAGATCGACAAGGCGCCGCTGCGGGTCCAGGGCCACATGTATATCGGCGGCCAGGAGCATTTCTATCTCGAAAGCCATGTCGCCCTGGCGATCCCCGGCGAGGACGACGAGGTGACCGTCTGGTCCTCCACCCAGCACCCGAGCGAGGTGCAGCATATGGTGGCGCATGTGCTCGGCATCGCCAACAATGCGGTGACGGTGGTGACGCGGCGCATGGGCGGCGGCTTCGGCGGCAAGGAGACGCAGGGCAACCAGTTCGCAGCCCTTGCGGCGGTCGCCGCCAAAAAGCTGAAGCGCGCGGTGAAGTTCCGCCCCGACCGCGACGAGGATATGTCGATCACCGGCAAGCGGCACGATTTCCGCGTCGATTACGACGTCGCCTTCGACGAGGATGGCCTGATCCATGCGGTCGATGCGACCTTCGCGGCGCGCTGCGGCTTTTCCGCCGACCTTTCCGGCCCGGTGACCGACCGCGCTCTCTTCCATGCGGATTCCAGCTATTACTATCCGCATGTGCGCCTCACCTCGCAGCCGCTGAAGACCCATACCGTCTCCAACACCGCTTTCCGCGGTTTCGGCGGGCCGCAGGGCATGCTGGGCGGCGAACGGATCATCGAGGAGATCGCCTATGCGACGGCCAAGGACCCGCTCGACATCCGCAGGCTGAATTTCTACGGCCCGCGGGGCTCCGGGCGGACGGTGACGCCCTATCACCAGGAGGTCGAGGACAATGTCGTCGCCCGCATCGTGGACGAGCTGGAGGCGTCGTCCGACTATCAGGCCCGTCGCCGGGCGATCCTCGACTTCAATGCCGCAAGTCCGGTGATCCGCAAGGGCATCGCGCTCACCCCGGTGAAATTCGGCATCTCCTTCACCATGACCGCCTATAACCAGGCGGGTGCGCTGGTGCACATCTATCAGGACGGCTCGATCCACCTGAACCATGGCGGCACCGAAATGGGCCAGGGCCTCTATACCAAGGTGGCGCAGGTCGTGGCCGATACGTTCCAGGTCGATATCGACCGGGTGAAGATCACCGCGACGACGACCGGCAAGGTGCCGAACACGTCGGCGACCGCCGCCTCCTCCGGCTCCGACCTCAACGGCATGGCGGCCTACGACGCCGCCCGCCAGATCAAGGAACGGCTGATCGAATTCGCCGTGCGGCAATGGAAGGTGGCGCGCGAGAAGGTGGAGTTCCTGCCGAACCGGGTCAGGATCGGCGGCGAGATCGTGCCCTTCGACACGCTCGTCAGGGCCGCCTATTACGACCGCGTGCAGCTTTCCGCCGCCGGCTTCTACAAGACGCCGAAGATCCATTGGGACCGTAAGGCCGGGCGCGGCCGGCCATTCTATTATTTCGCCTATGGCGCGGCGGTTTCGGAAGTGGCGATCGACACGCTGACCGGGGAATATCTGGTCGAGCGCACCGACATCCTCCACGACGTCGGCAAGTCGCTCAACCCGGCGATCGACATCGGCCAGGTGGAAGGCGGCTTCGTGCAGGGCATGGGCTGGCTGACGACGGAGGAGCTCTGGTGGGACGACCGGGGGCGGCTCAGGACCCACGCGCCGTCCACCTACAAGATCCCGCTCGCCTCCGACCGACCGAAGGTCTTCAACGTCAAGCTGGCGGAATGGTCGGAAAATGCCGAACCGACGATCGGCCGCTCCAAGGCGGTCGGTGAACCGCCCTTCATGCTGGCGATCTCGGTCTTCGAGGCGATCTCCATGGCGGTCGCGAGCGTGGCCGACTACAAGGTCTGCCCGCGGCTCGACGCGCCGGCGACGCCGGAACGCGTTCTGATGGCGGTGGAGCGGCTGAAGGCGATGTGATGGCAGCGATCGCGGCATACCCCCCTCTGCCCTGCCGGGCATCTCCCCCACAAGGGGGGAGATCGGATGGGGCTATGTTTCGCCTCAAGCAACCATCGCCCTGTCCCAAAGGGAAAACGGTAGCTCGGGAGAAAGAGCAACGCGTCTTGGCGATCTCCCCCCTTGTGGGGGAGATGCCCGGCAGGGCAGAGGGGGGTACCGTCAGATGATGACGTCCCCTTCCTCTATCGAAGCCTTCCTCGCCTCCCACCCCCGCGCGATCCTCATCGAGATCACCGAAGCGAAAGGCTCCACCCCGCGGGAGGCCGGTGCGTTCATGCTGGTGACGGAAAACGCCATCTGGGGCACGATCGGCGGCGGGCAGTTCGAATATATGGCGATCGACAATGCCCGCGCCATGCTTGCAGGCGGCGGCGAAGGCATGATGGACATTCCGCTTGGCCCGGAGATCGGCCAATGCTGCGGCGGACGCACGCTGCTGAGTTTCCATCTCATGACGCCGGCGCTCGCGGAAAAACTGGAAAGCCGGATGAGGAGCGAAGAGGAAGATCGGCCCGCCGTCTTTCTTTTCGGCGCCGGCCATGTGGGCCGGGCGCTCGCAAGGGCGCTCGCCCCCCTGCCCTTCGCGGTCACCGTCGTCGAAACCCGTGCCGAAGCGCTTGAGGACCTGCCTGCGGAAGCGGAAAGGCACCTGACCGCCATGCCGGAAGCCTTCGTGGACAAGATTCCGGCAAACGGCGCCGCGATCGTCCTCACCCACGACCACGCGCTGGACTTCATGATCGCGGGCCGGGCGCTGGCGCGGACCGACCTCGCCTATGTCGGCATGATCGGCTCGGCGACCAAGCGCGCCACCTTCGCCCGCTGGCTGAAGCGTGAAGGTGGCGAAGAGACGATGCTCGCCCGCCTCGTACTGCCGATCGGCGGCTCCACGGTGAAGGACAAGCGCCCGGCGGTGATTGCCGCACTTGTCGCAGCCGAATTGCTTGCCGCCTATGCCGCGCGGCAGGACCAGCCGTCAAAGCGGTAGGTCCCGAGCGCCTGATCGGCGCCTTTCCTTCCAGAAGGCTTCCGTGCGGCTTTCCGGCGGGGCCTCGGGGAGCCCAAGATCGCCCCGCAGATCGTCCGGCAAGGTCGGAACCCGCGGCCGCGCGGGCCTGAGGAGACGGAAAAACCGGAGAAGCCCGCGCCGGAAGAAGCCCGGACGGACGGATTTCAACGGCATGGGAAAAGCGTTTGCGGACAGCATGATCGCTCCACATCGACAGGAAGGTTGAATGGATGCGGTGATGAATGCAGCCGATTGCCGGGAAATTCCAATTCAAATACAATCGGCCACGATCAAGAGAGCTTATCGATGAAATTATCGCGCCGGTTTCCGCTCAATGCGCTTCGGGTCTTCGAGGCGGTCGCACGCCTGGAAAATTTCACCCGCGCGGCCGAAGAGCTCGGCATGACCCAGACGGCGGTGAGCTATCAGATCAAGCTTCTGGAGGATCATCTCGGCGACACGGTGTTCATCCGGAAGCCGCGGGCGCTGCAACTGACGGAAACCGGCCGTCGTCTGCTGCCCAAGGTGACGGAAGCATTCACGCTGCTCGGCGACGCCGTGCAATCGGCCCGCAGCATCGCCGACGAAACCCTCGAAATCCATTCGCCGCCGACCTTCGCCTCCCATTGGCTCTCGCCGCAGCTGCTCGCCTTCCAGGCCCGGCATCCGCAGATCGCGGTCCGCCTTTTGCGCCAGATGGACGCCACCGACCAGCACCGCACGGCACCCGACGTCGCCATCCACATAGCCTCCGAGCCTCTGGAGGGCATGATCTGCCATCCCATCCTGCGGCTCGAATACTCCCCCATGCTGGCGCCCCGGCTGGCCGAAAGTCTGGACGGCTTTCGCGAACCGGCGGACCTTTTGAGGCTGCCCTGGATTTCCGACACCAGAGGATGGTGGCGCGAGTGGTTCGAAGCGGCGGGGATCGATCCCGCGCCGATCAGGCGCACCAGCCTCAACGCCCTCGGCGCGCTCGAACTGGAGGCGAAGGCCGCGATCGCGGGCCATGGCGTGGCCATGCTCAGTCCGTTTTTCTTCAGCGACGAGTTGGCGTCTGGACGGCTCGTCCAGCCGTTCGATCTCTGCGTGGGCGACGGCAAGACCTATTGGCTCGTCTATCAGCCGGCGCGACGCAACGCGCCGAAGATCAAGGCCTTCCACGCCTGGATCGAGGATGCCCTCGCCCATGATCTGGCGACGAAGGCCGTCAGGCCGGTCGAGACACCACCCGCGGCGTAAGGCACGGCGTTAGCACCTAAAGATTCCGCTGCGAACAGATGAGCCGGGCGGCGCGGAAGGCACCCTCCTCCGCCGGGCAGCGCCGGTCGCGGCCGTCCATCAAGCCGATGTCGCGCTGCCAGGATTCCGGCATTTCCTCGATGTCGAGATCGTTCCGGCGCACCGTCAGCCGCCGGCGGATCACGTCCGCAAGAGCGAGCCTCGGCAAAAGCCGGTCAACGACGAGATTGACGTTCGAAAACATCACTTGTCTCCTCGGGATACCCCGTTTTCATTTAATCGATATGAAGGTAATTTGCGCCCTTAAACGTCGGTAATCCAATCGAATTACCGTCTCTATGGATCAAGAGAGATTATCCATGAAGATGTCGAGGCAGTTCCCGCTGAATGCGCTGCGCGTGTTCGAATCCGCCGCCAGGCAGATGAGTTTCACGAGGGCCGGAGAGGAGCTGGGCCTGACCCAGACGGCGGTGAGCTACCAGATCAAGCTCCTGGAGGATACGATCGGCGAACAGCTCTTCCTGCGCCGGCCGCGGCAGGTTTCATTGACCGAAGCGGGCGAGAGGCTGGCGCCCAAGATCGCGGAAGCCTTCTCGACCATCGACGAAGCCGTCACCAATCTGAACGACACGTCGGAAAGCACGCTGATCATCCATTCGACGGCGACATTCGCCTCCCGCTGGCTGGCGCGCTATCTCGGAACGTTCCAGCTGGAGAATCCGGGAATCGCGGTGAGACTTGAGACCTCGCAGGAGGTCATCGATTTTTCGAGAACCGAAGCCGACGTGGCGATCCGCACCGGCAAGGGAGAATGGCCGGGCCTGCGCGTTCACTTCCTGATGAAGAGCCATTTCACGCCGATGCTCAGTCCCGGCCTGGCGGCAACGATCGGCGGGGTGAAGACGCCTGAAGATATTCTGAAGCTCCGGATCATCGATCCCGGCGATCCCTGGTGGCGCATCTGGTTCACGGCCGCGGGCATGCCGGATGTCGATCTCGGCGGTCGTCCCAGCAGCCGGTTCGGCGCCCAGGCTTTCGAGGCGGCGGCGGCCGTTGCCGGCCAGGGCGTCGCCATCCTGAAGCCCGAGTTCTACGCCGACGATGTGGCGCTCGGGCGGTTGATCCAGCCGTTCGACCTGTTGAGCGACGACGGCACCGATTATTGGCTCGTCTATCCCGAAGCCCGAAGGAATTCCAAAAAGATTCGCGCCTTCCGCGATTTCCTGCTGAAGACCATACCGGCGGTCGGCAACTGACAGTCAGTTTTCTATCCGTCGCATTTCCGAAGGGAAAGCTGACCGGCTGTTTCCGATACAGCCCTTAGTAACTCATGTCCGGCGCATAAAAGCAGCGGAGCGTATCCTCGGTCGGATAAAGGCAGAGATGATATTCCTCGTCCTGGCTGCGCCGCGCCTGGCTTTGAGGCAGCGTGAAATGGTGCGGGCGGGTGATCAGCCTGTGATCGCCCGGGGCAAGCGAAATTTCGTAACCGCCCTTGGTGACCTTGACGTTCTTGGTCGAGATCATCTGGCAGTCGCCGCTATGGTTGTCGCCGTTGCAGCAGAAACCATCGTATTTCCATGTTACGCCAGTGGGGCTGTGGGCTTCATGGGCTTCGGCCGAACCGATAGATACGCAAGACGCATACGCGATCATCACACCTGTCAGAATACCACGCATGAGCTTAGTCTCCGTTGATGATGCCATCCCCGGCGAGCTTTTCACGCAATACCCGGACTTTCGCCGGTTGACTTGCATTTGTCACAATACGTGAGTCGCCTTAGCCGGCTAACCCCCAACTGTTGCAATGCACAAGTAAGCACATTCTACATTTGTGAAATTGGAGGATCACGGGCAGTTGAACTCGAAGGGATGAGGATCGGTTCCGCGGGGGAACAAAAATCTGCCCGGCGATAATCCCTTTCCTCTTGTCGGTTTTTTTCGCAGAGTGACGAGTCGGGGGGCAAAAAAGGGGAAGATTGAATGTATGAATATGCCGTCGCCTGGGAATGGCTGAGTTTCGCCGCCCGCTGGTTCCATGTCATCACCGGGGTAGCCTGGATCGGTTCGTCCTTCTATTTCATCGCGCTCGATCTCGGGCTCGTGAAGCGCCCGCACCTGCCGCCAGGCGTCTATGGCGAGGAATGGCAGGTGCATGGCGGCGGCTTCTACCATGTCCAGAAATACCTGGTGGCGCCGGCCGAGATGCCCGAGCACCTCACCTGGTTCAAATACGAGAGCTACTTCACCTGGATTTCCGGCTTCCTGATGCTCTGCATCGTCTATTACGGCGGCGCGGACCTCTTCCTGATCGACCGGACCGTGATGGATCTCACGCCCTTGCAGGCGGTCGGCATTTCGCTCGCGTCGCTGGCGCTCGGCTGGGTGATCTACGACCAGCTCTGCAAGTCGCCGATCGGCCGGAACACCTGGGGCCTGATGATCGTGCTCTATATCGTGCTGGTCGCCATGGCCTGGGGCTATACGCAGGTCTTTTCCGGCCGCGCCGCCTTCCTGCACCTCGGCGCCTTCACGGCGACGATCATGTCGGCCAACGTCTTCTTCATCATCATCCCGAACCAGAAAGTGGTGGTGGCGGATCTGATCGCCGGCCGCACGCCGGACCCGAAATACGGCGTCATCGCCAAGCAGCGCTCGCTGCACAACAACTACCTGACGCTGCCCGTCATCTTCTTCATGCTGTCGAACCACTACCCGCTGGCCTTCGCGACCTATTTCAACTGGGTGATCGCAGCCCTCGTCTTCCTGATGGGCGTGACGATCAGGCACTGGTTCAACACGACGCACGCGCGGAAGGGCCGGCCCACCTGGACCTGGCTTGCGACGGTCATCCTCTTCATCGTCATCATATGGCTTTCGACCGTGCCGAAAGTGCTGACCGGCGAGACGGAAACCTCGATGACGCCCATGCAGCAGAAATTCGCCTCCAACGCCCATTTCGGTGCGGCGCGGGACGTGATCCAGGCACGCTGTTCCATGTGCCACGCGGCCGAGCCCGTCTATGAAGGCGTCACCTTCACGCCGAAATCCGTGAAGCTGGAGACCGACGGGGAGATTGCCGCGCATGCGCGGGAAATCTATATCCAGGCGGGACTGAGCCACGCCATGCCGCCCGGCAATGTCACCGGCATTTCGCCGGAGGAGCGCAGGCTCATCACGGCCTGGTATGAAAGCGCGATATCCGAATGACCGAGAAACTGATCCCCAACAAGCTGATCCCCAACAAGCTGATCAGGGGACGATTGCTCTCCTTCAAGCGGGCGCCGCTTAGCCTGACCGATACGGACAGCTACAGCTACGAGCACGACGGCGCGCTGCTGGTGGCGGACGGCAGGATCGCCGCCTCCGGCGACTATGCAACCGTCAAGGCCGGGGCGCCGAAAGAGATCGAGGAGATAGATCACAGGCCGCATCTCATCCTGCCGGGCTTCATTGACATGCACCTGCATTTCCCGCAGATGCAGGTGATCGCCTCCTACGCCGCCGACCTCTTGGAATGGCTGAACACCTATACCTTCCCCGAGGAATGCCGTTTCGTCGAAAGCGGGCATGCGGCCCGCATCGCCACGCATTTCTACGACGAGCTCCTGCGCCACGGGACGACGACGGCGGTTGCCTATTGCTCCGTCCACAAGGCATCCGCCGACGCCTTCTTCACGGAAGCCTTGAAGCGCGGCATGTGCATGGTCGGCGGCAAGGTGATGATGGACCGCAACGCGCCGCAGGGCCTGCTCGATACGCCGGAGATGGGCTATGACGAGACGCGCCAGGTGATCGCGGACTGGCACGGCAAGGGGCGCAACCACGTGGCGATCACGCCGCGCTTCGCCATCACCTCGACGCCGGCGCAGATGAAGGCCGCCCAGGCGCTGGCGGAAGAGTTTCCGGACCTCTTCATCCAGACGCATCTTTCCGAGAACCACGAGGAGATCCGCTACACGCTGGAATTCTATCCGCAGGCGAAGGACTACACGGACATCTACGCCCATTACGGATTGCTCGGGCCGAAGACGCTGCTCGGCCACGCGATCCATCTCTCCGAGCGCGAGGCGGACGTCCTCTCGGAAGCCGGCGCCGTCGCGGTCCACTGCCCGACCTCCAATCTCTTCCTGGGCTCCGGCCTCTTTCCGATGAAGGCGCTGATGCGGCGGGAAAAGCCGGTGCGCGTGGCGGTGGCGACCGATATCGGCGGCGGCTCCAGCTATTCGATGCTGCGGACGATGGACGAGGCCTACAAGATCCAGCAGCTTTTGGGCGAGCGGCTGAACCCGCTCGAAAGTTTCTACCTGATGACCCGCGGCAATGCCGAGGCGCTGTCCATGACAGACAGGATCGGCACGCTGGAGCCCGGCACCGACGCCGACCTCACGGTGCTGAACGCCGCGGCCACGCCGGCCATGCGGCTCAGGATGGAAACGGTGAAGACCCTGCCGGAAGAGCTCTTCCTGCTCCAGACCATCGGCGACGACCGCGCCGTGGTGGAGACCTACGTGGCGGGGGAAGCGATGAAGAACGGGCTGGAGCAATCTGTCGCCTGAAATTTCCGGCCGTGCATGCAACTGGATGAATCCGCTGGCGATATGCCTTGGATGTGGTAGTTCTCCGACGACATTCCGGAGGAAAACGATACGATGTCCAAGCCGCTGACCATTGCCGACCTGAAGACCCTTGCACGGCGTCGTGTGCCGAAAATGTTCTTCGACTATGCCGACAGCGGCGCCTGGACCGAAGGAACCTACCGGGCGAACGAGGAAGACTTTTCCAGGATCAAGCTGCGGCAGCGCGTGCTGGTCGACATGACCAACCGTTCGTTGGAAACCACGATGATCGGCGAGAAGGCTTCGATGCCCGTGGCGCTCGCGCCGACCGGCATGACCGGCATGCAGCATGCAGACGGCGAGATGCTGGCCGCCAAGGCCGCGGAGGAATTCGGCATTCCCTTCACGCTCTCGACCATGAGCATCTGCTCGATCGAGGACGTCGCCGCCGTGACGACCAAGCCCTTCTGGTTCCAGCTTTACGTGATGAAGGACCGCGGCTTCATCGAGCGGCTGATCGGCCGCGCCAAGGCCGCGAAATGCTCGGCCCTCGTCGTCACCGCCGACCTGCAGATCCTCGGCCAGCGCCACAAGGACATCCGCAACGGCCTGTCGGCGCCGCCGAAGCCGACGCTGAACGCCGCCCTGCAGCTCATTACGCGCCCGCGCTGGTGCCTGGAAATGCTCGGCACCAAGCGCCGCGGCTTCGGCAATATCGTCGGCCATGCGAGCAACGTCTCCGACCTTTCCTCGCTGGGCGCATGGACGGCGGAGCAGTTCGACCCGAAGCTTTCCTGGGACGACATCCGCTGGATCAAGGACCTCTGGGGCGGCAAGATGATCATCAAGGGCATTCTGGATGAGGAGGATGCGCGCGCCGCGGCCGATACCGGCGCCGACGCGATCATCGTCTCCAACCACGGCGGCCGGCAGCTCGACGGCGCGCCCTCCTCGATCAGCATGCTGCCGAAGATCGTCGAAGCCGTCGGCGACCGGATCGAGGTGCATGTGGACGGCGGCATCCGCTCCGGCCAGGACGTGCTGAAGGCGGTGGCGCTCGGCGCGCGCGGCACCCATATCGGCCGCCCCTTCCTCTATGGCCTCGGCGCCATGGGCAAGGATGGTGTCACGACGGCCTTGGAAATCATCCGCAACGAACTCGACATCACCATGGCGCTCTGCGGCAAGCGGGACATCCAGACAATCGACCGGGGGATCATTGCGGATGCGCGGTTTTGACCGGCCGTGGCTGACCCAAGCTGCCTCGCATCATGAAGAGTTGAGCGCCAATTCGACCGAACACGAAAGTTCCCTATGACGCCGATTCCGCCCTTCCTGGAAAACTCGCGCTTTGACTGGGTTCCCGTTCATGCGGGAGAATCCGGCGATCGCGTCTTCCGCCGTGAGGATGGGCTTGCCTATGCAAAAATCGCCGAAGGCAAGCGCTCCGCGGAGTTGGCAGGCGAGCGAGACCGGCTCACATGGCTGCACGGCCGGGGTATCTCCGCCCCGGAAGTCATTGACTGGCATGCAGAGGAAGAAACGGCTTGCCTGGTGATGACGGCGATCCCCGGGGTGCCCGCCGTGGAACTATCGGGCGCCGATTTGCTCAAGGCATGGCCTTCCATGGCGCGGCAGCTTGGAATCCTTCACGCGCTCACGGCGGACCAGTGCCCGTTCAATCGCGACTTGCCGCTCATGTTCGGCCGCGCCGCCGATGTCGTTTCCCGCAATGCGGTCAATCCGGATTTCCTGCCGGACGAAGACAAGGACAGGCCGCAGAATGAACTTCTGGCGCGCGTCGAACGTGAACTGCCGATCCGGCTCGCTCAGGAAACCCGCGATAAAGTCGTCTGCCATGGCGATCCCTGCATGCCCAACTTCATGGTGGACCCGCAGACCCTGCAATGCACCGGCTTGATCGATCTCGGGCGGCTTGGAACGGCGGATCGTTATGCCGACCTGGCGCTCATGGTGGCAAACGCCGAAGAAAACTGGACATCGGCGGATCAGGCGGAACGGGCCTTCGCGATGCTCTTCGACGCGATGGAGATCGCCGCGCCGGATCGCGACCGCCTTGCCTTCTATCTCCGCCTGGACCCGTTGACCTGGGGCTGACAACGGCGCCGCCCCGGCTTTTCCGGCCTGCATGGCACGCCACGAGATCGAGCCCGGTTCACCAGCCTGAGTCTGAACCGCCCGCTCAGCACCAGCCGCCTTTCGCTCCCGGTTTGCGCGCGAGACCTTCGCGAACGAGAACATCCGATAGCGAGATGCCGTTCCGCGTCACCTGCCTGAGCTTGTGGCCGTCGATTTCCGCGTCGTTGCCCTGCCAGGTAACGAGCTCGAACGGCCCGGAATCGAGGAAGGCGCGCACGCGCAGTTCCGCATCGCTCGCCTTGATCCGCTCTTCCTCGCAGGCCGGTTTCTTGATGTTCGGCACCTCGATGCCGACGAGACGAATTTTCTGGCCGTGGAAGACGAAACGGTCCGCCGCGACGACGCAATCATCCTGCTTGGCCGAGCCGCAGAGATAGAATTTCGCTTGGTAGGCACCGGCAAGCTTCTCATCCGCTCCCGGTGTTTCGGCCGGCTTGGAAACCGCGTCCGCGATCGGCTTGCCGATCGGCGCCGGGGGAATGATCGCAGCGGTATGGCTCTGATCGGGCAGCATCGTCGGCTTCGGCGTCACCGGGCGGTGAGCGGCGGAGGCTACGGGCTTCGGCGGAACCGGCCTTTCGGGAGCGGATGCCGGCTTCGCGGCGACCTGCACCGGCTTTCCGGCCGTCAGGCCCGCCACGAACCGGCGCGCGGCGGCTGAATTGTCATAGAGCGCGATACCCCCGCCGATCACGCCAAGTATGGCGAGCCAGGGCAGGAGCGACGAATTGGAGCCGCCCGACGACCGCTTGCCGCTTTTACGTCGTGAGCGTGATTTTCCGCGCGATTGGGCCATGGGAATCTCTCCTGTCGAATCGAGGAGAAGTATCGAGCCCAAGGATTTCCGAAAGGTTTCGAAGAAAAGGCAGGCTGTCAAACCCTGCCCGTCGCCAGCGCCGATGCCCAATCGGGTCGGCCGTTTTCGGCTGCAAGCCGCGACATCGCCATGTGATCGTAGGCCACATGCCGGAACTGGGGTACCCAACCCCTCCCCGTCTTTTCGAGCACCGCATAGCAAGCCATCGCATGGCCGGTCTCGACCTTGTGGAAGACCGGCTGGTCGTCGTCATAGGCCTGGCAGCCGACGCTTCCGGGATTGACGATCAGCCGTCCGTCGGAAAGCTGCACGACCCGCGCAATGTGGCTGTGCCCGCACAGGATGAGCGGCTGCTCTATACCCTCCGCCATGGCCTCGATTTCCTCCTGGCTCCTCAGGCATACGTGGCCTTCGGGAGAAACCTTCTCCAGCCAATAGAGATTGTCGTCCGCGGGCGTCGCATGGCAGAGGAAGACGTCGTCGCGATAGACCATGCTGGAGGGCAGCTTGCGCAGCCAGTCGAAATGCCGCGGCGCGAGCTGCCGATGGGCATGCGCATCGGAGGCACCGAGCGCGGCGGCGGGCATTTCGAGAAGATAGCGGTCGTGATTGCCGCGCACCGTCCGGGCCGCCTCCATGTCGAGAAGCAGCATGAGATCGGCGGTACGGCCGGCCTCCAGAGGGCCGCCGAAGCAATCGCCGAGATTGACGATGTCGCGGATGCCGAGCGCGGCGATATCGGCCAGCACCGCTTCCAGCGCTGCGCAGTTTCCATGCACGTCTGCGATCGCGGCAAAGCGCATCAGCTCCCCCGGTAAGTGGAATATCCATAGGGCGAGAGGAGCAGCGGCACATGATAATGCGCCGTGACATCCGAAATGCCGAAACGGATCGGGATTGTGTCGAGGAAAGCGGGCTCCGCGAGCGTGACGCCTCGGGCGCGAAGATAATCGCCGGCATGGAAGACCAGTTCGTATTCTCCGACGCTAAAGGTCTCGCCGACCAGGATCGGGCCTCCGTCGACGCGCCCGTCGCTGTTGGTGGTGACGGATTTGATCTTCTCGCGCCCGTCGCCCGCCAGCCTGTAGAGGTCGATCGTCAGGCCTTGCGCGGGCGTGCCGCTCGCCGTGTCGAGGACATGGGTGGTGAGGCCTGTCATGGGCGGGGCTCCGCGATGAAGTAGGTTTTCTCGAAAAAGAACTCTTCGTAGTTTTCCGGCGGGTTATCCCTGTCCACCACGAGGAAGTCGCTGACGGCACCGAGCGCCATCAGGGGATGGTGCCAGACATCGGGAAAATAGTTGACGCCCTGGTGCGGCTGGACGAGGAAGACCCTGGGCTTGCCGGGCATGCCTCCTTCGTCGTCCGAGACGGCGGCGAGGAACGGCCGGCCGGACAGGGGCGTAAAGCTCTGGCTTGCGAAGGGATGCCGCTCCATCATGGTGACGGCATAGGGGAATTGCCTCGGCTGGCTGCGGAAGATGTTGAAGATCAGGCGCACGGGTTCGCCCGTCACGACCGGTTCCGCCAGTGCGTGGTAGCGTTCTGTCGTGCCGCCGTTGATCAGCCGCATGGTCGAAGGATCGGCCTCGATGACATCGCCATAGGATGCGAAGGCTTGCTTGGTCAACGGCAGGATTTCAAGATATTCGGTCACGTCATTCTCTTTGTTCATTCGCCCTGTGCACGCCAGTTGCGCAGGGAATCGAGTTGGGAAACCAACATCGGCAGAGAGGTTTTCACCGTATCCAAAACGATCGGGAGTTCCAGTTCGTAATAGTCATGGACGACGAAATTGCGCATGCCCTTGATCTTCGACCATGGGATTTCAGGATGATCGACGGCGAAATCGGGATGTTGGATCATGATCCTCGAAGCGCTCTCGCCGATCAGGACCAGAGCCATGCCGACAGCCATCTGCGTGCGTACGTCGGAGAGAAATGCATCCTGCTCCATGCCGGCCGCAAATTCGCAGGCCAGGAGTGCCGCAGATCGCATCTGATCGAGATATTCCTTCAGGCGATCCGCACTCATATGGCTGTAGCTTCCGACAGAATCCGCTCGCGCATGGATTTCCGGATACCGCCCGACGTCACGAGATCGACCTTCACCTGGAGGAGCGTTTCCAACGTGTCTTGCAGACCGCCGAGGTCGAACAGGGTTGCGCCGGGTAGCGCGTCCACCAGAATGTCGATATCGCTGTCCGGGCCGTCTTCGCCGCGGGCCACCGAACCGAAGACGCGCGGGTTCGCCGCGTTGAAGCGCTTCGTCGCTTCGCGGATCGCTTCCCGGTTCTGCTCCAAGACTTCCGACGGTTTCATCGCGGCGTCACTCCTGATGCCCGTCAATATAAGCGACGGAACGTGGTGAGGAAAGAAGCGGCCTCCTCAGCTTCGGATCGAAGCGAGCTGACCTACTAACTCCGGTATATTTGTCGTCACCGTACGCCAGACGGTGTCAATATCGACTTCAAAATACTGATGTGCAATGCGATTTCGCATGTTCCGGATATCCCGCCAGGGAATTTCCGGATGTTCGACGACGAAATCCGGGAACCGCTCCATGATCTTCGTGGCGCATTCGCCGATCGCCATGATGTTCGCGATGACGGCATCCTGCTTTATTTCATCAAGGACGAATGCATCCCGGCCCATGCCTGCGACATAGCGCATGGCCTTGCTTCCCGTGACGATCATCCGATCGAGATAGGCGTCGAGGCGCTCCACATTCATATAGCGGCGGCTTCCGCGATGATGCGTTCCCGTACCTTCGGCGGGAAATCGCCCGGAACCTTCACATCGACCGGCACTCCAAGCGCCTCTTCCAGATCTCCCTGAAGCCCGCCGAGCGTGACAAGGGATGTCGTCGGTGACGGGTCGACCAGAATGTCAAGGTCACTATCCGGCCTGTCTTCCCCGCGCAGCACGGAGCCGTAGACGCGGGGATTGGAGACCTGTCGGCGGGCGACGATCTCCCTGATGATCTCCCGGTTCTGCTCCAAGACTTCCGACGGTTTCATCGCGGCGTCACTCCTGATGCCGCCAATATAGGCGACGGAACGTATCGAGGAAAGAACTCACGCCTTCGTCCCGTAGAGCCGCAGCCGCATCGTGCCGCCGTCGGGATGCATGGCGTAGCGAACATGGGTGACGGGGCCGATATCGGCGACGGTGCCGGGGCCGTATTCGTGGGCATGGTCCATCTCAAGCTTCTGGCGCGGTAGGATCGGCTTCCAGCTCTCCGACGCGGCGATCTCGGCCTCTGTCAGCGTGTCGCCGAGTTCCGGCAGATAGGCGCCGAGCAGCTCGCAGGTATCCGGGAAATTGCCCTTGAAGAAGTGGGTATCCACGACCGCGCGCCGGATCGCGCCCGGATGGCCGAGGCGGATCACCGCCCAGTCGTGGCCGGGCCCCCGGCGGCGCTTGGTCTCCCAGCCGTCGCCCATGTTGAGGCCGCGGCCCGGCCCCAGCATCTTGTCGGGATGGCCGTAATGGGCGTCCGACCAGGCGAGCGCCTTGGCGCCGTGGAAGATATAGGCAAGGTCGATCTCCTCGCTCGGGCCGACCTTTTCCCAGTCGAAATGCGCAGAACCGTAGACGCGCAGGCGTGCTATGCCGCCGTCCGGATAGATGTGCAGGCGAAGATGCGTCCAGACCTTCTCCTTCCCCGCATTCTCGAAGAAGTGGTGCGCGCCGGGTCCGAGCGCCGATTTGCCGAGGATTTCCGTCCATTGGGTGGCGTCGGTCGGATCGCCGTTTTCGACGAACGCGGCCTCGATCGAGCAATGGGGCGGATAGTTGCCGGTGAAATAGCTGGTATCGACGTCGAAGCCGAAGATCCGGCCCGGCATGGCGAGCTTGATTACCGAGAAGTCATGGCCGGGAACGCGCTTGCGGCGGCTTTCCCAGCCGTCCATGTATTTGCCGTTGTCGTCGTAGAGGTCCGGGTCGAAGCTCGCCGGCGCATCGTTGAGCATGCGTTCGAGCGGCGCGAAGAACTCGTCGGTCGCATAGAGACCCCTGGCGCCGAGACGCGCCGACGCGAGGTTGATCGCGCCGATTGCGAAGGATGGCAGGGTGTTATCGGTCGTCTCGGTCATTCAATTCTCCGGAAGTATGGATTGCAGGCGCAGAAGCGCGATTTTCTCCACCTGGGCGGTGGCGGTCTCGAATTCCTCCTCGGCACCGTTATGGATGCGCTTTTCGAAGGCGGCGAGGATGTCTTGCCTGTCGAGCCCCTTTACCGCGATGATGAAGGGAAAGCCGAATTTTTCCGTATAGGCGGCGTTGAGCTCGGTGAAACGGGCATGTTCTAATGGCGTGAGGCGGTCGAGCCCGGCGCCGGCCTGCTCTTGCCTGCTGTCTTCGGTGAGCTCGCCCGCGATCGCGAGCCTGCCGGCGAGATCGGGATGGGCGCGGAGCACGCCGAGCCGTTCTTCGCGGCTCGCCTTCCGGAAGATCGAGACCAGCGCGGCATGCACGCCCTTTGCCGTCAGCGGCACGAGGATGAGGCCTGCGTCATAGGCGCGCTCGGCGATGAACGGCGAATGCTCGAACACGCCGCCGAATTTCTCGATGAAGTCGCCCCGCGCGCTCAAAGCTCACCTGCCGGCTTGTGGTTCTCGTGCCAATGATTGGCGATCTCGATGCGGCGCGGCACCCAGACCTTGTCGTGGGAGAGCACGTATTCCATGAAGCGGCGCAGCGCCGCCACCCGGCCCGGACGCCCGACGAGACGGCAGTGGAGACCGACCGACATCATCTTCGGACTGCCCTCCTTGCCCTCCTGATAGAGCGTGTCGAAGGCGTCTTTCAGATAATTGAAGAACTGGTCACCTGCATTGAAACCCTGCGGCGTCGCAAACCGCATGTCGTTGGTTTCGAGCGTGTAGGGGATGATCAGGAAAGGCTTGCGGTCGAGGCCCGGCACCCAATAGGGCAGATCGTCCGCATAACTGTCGGAGGAATAGAGGAAACCGCCCTCCTCCATGACGAGGCGCAGCGTATTGTCGGACGGCTTTCCCTGGTACATGCCGTAGGGCCGCTCTCCGACGAGCTCGGTATGCAGCCGCACGGCCTCGCGGATATGCTCGCGTTCCTTCTCCTCCGGAAAATCCCTGTATTCCAGCCAGCGATAGCCGTGGCTGGCGATCTCCCAGCCGGCTTCCTTCATGGCGGCGACCGCTTCCGGATTGCGCGCCATGGCGAGCGTCACGCCATAGACGGTCGCCTGGACTTTCAGCCCGGTGAACAGCCGCCAGAGCCGCCAGAAGCCGGCGCGCGAGCCGTATTCGTAGATCGACTCCATGTTGAGGTTGCGCTGCCCCGGCCAGGGCGCAGCGCCGACGATTTCCGACAGCAGGCATTCCGAGGCCGGATCGCCGTCCAGAATGCAGCTCTCTCCACCTTCCTCATAGTTGATCACGAACTGGACGGCGACGTGGGCGCCGCCCGGCCATTTGGGATCGGGGGTGGAACGGCCGTAGCCGACCAGGTCGCGCGGATAGTCTTGTCCCTGCATCAAATCACCTTGAACACATGATGCCGGACGGTAGCGCACCCGTTCCGCCGATGTCGAGACAAAACGCGACCTACATGCCGAGCGCCCGGAGAACGGCCACGCAGGCGACGCCGAGTGCCACGGAAACGAGCATCGGCAGACGGAATGCCGCAAAAGCGGTCACCGCGCAGGCGATTGTTTCGGCAATGCCGGTGGCGAAGGCGGTCGGCGCGACGACGGCCATCAGGACGGCGGGCGGGATCGATTCGATCGCCTTGCGGCGGCTGCCTTCGAGCGAGACGTAGCGGATGAGGAAGAGGCCGCCGACGCGGGTCAGCATCGTGGCGGCCGCCATGGCGAGGATGGCGGCGAGCGTGGCGAAGTCGATGCTCATGACGCCGCCTCCACGCTGCGGCGGCTGCCGGCGGCGACGGCGGCGAGAAGGCCGGCGAGGGCGCCCGCCGCGATATACCAGACCCCCGGCACGAAATGCTGCGTGAGGACGGCGGCCGCACCGCTGGCGAAGAGTACGGCGCCGGTTTCCGGCCCCTTCCAGAAGCCCATGACCAGCACGATGAAGACAGCCGGAAAGGCGAAGTCGAGCCCGAGCACGACGGGATCGCCGAGAAAGGCGCCGAGGGCGGCGCCCGCGACGCCCGACACAATCCAGGCGAGATAAAAGGGAGCGACCAGGCCGGCGAACCAGGCAGGCGTCAGCCTTGCCGCCTTGGCCCGGAATTCGGCCATGGCCCATATCTCGTCGGCGAGGAAGAGCATGGAGAGATAGCGCGAGCCCGGACCGAAGGCCTGCATCCTCGTACCGAGCGACGCGCTCATCAGGACATGCCGGATGTTGACGAGCAGCGCAGCGAAGCCGACGCCCGTCCAGGACGCCGGATGCGTCCAGATATCCATTGCCACGAATTGCGAGCCGCCGGCAAAGACCAGCGCGCTCATCAGGCCCGCTTCGGCCGGCGTGAGGCCCTTGGTGGCCGCCACCGCGCCGAAAACGAGGCCGATCGGGATCACCGCGGCGATCAGCGGCGCGATCGCCCGCATCCCGCCGAGGAAGTCTAGCAGTCTTGCATTCTCATTCACGTCGAAAACCTTTGATTTCATGTCCAAGCACGTCGCCCCCTCACCCGGCCTCCGCTCCGCTCGGCCACCAACCGGGGACGGGTCGACGGCCCCGTCCCGTCCTCCGGACCCCCGAGGGGAGAGGAGGATCGGAGACGCCGCGGCAACTCCCCTTCTCCCCTCGGGGAGAAGGTGCCGGCAGGCGGATGAGGGGGATGCCTAGAGCGTATGGTATCTGCCGTCTTGAACTAAAGTGACGCCAGCAAGCAAGGCGGCGGCAAATGCCACCGACCGGAGACAAACGCTACCGCGCCCGGTATTGCCCCGGCGTCAAACCCGTGCGCGCCTTGAAATGGCGGGTGAAATGCGCCTGGTCGGAAAAGCCGCATTCGAGCGCGATCTCCGCCGGCAGGCCGCCTTCGCGCAGCCGCCTGCGCGCCGCCCTGATGCGGATATCGGTCAGGAAGGAATGCGGCGTGATGTGGAATTCCCTGCGGAAGGCACGGATGAGATGGGCGCGGCTGAGCCCCGCCACGACGGCGAGTTCCTCCAGTCCCACATCGGTGGCATAGCGCTCGACCAGGTAGTCCCGCGCCCGGCGGACGGCGGATCGTTCCGCGGTGTCGGTCGGCACGAGGATGGAGCTGCCGTGCCGGCGGAACATGGCGTCCAGCACCAGGAACATGGGCTGGCTCGTCTCCAGCGCCCCGCCCCCCTCCTCCAGCGTGCGATGCGCCTCGTGAAACGCGTCGGCCAGTTTCCGGTCGTGGAGGATCTGCCTGCCGAAAGCGGGCGTGCCGTGGAAGGGCTTGCCGGTGACGTCCTCGAGAATCTCGCGGAAGAGCGACAGGTCCGGGTAGATCATCCGGTAGCGGTAGCCGCCGCGCGAAGGCGCGCCGTCGTGGGTCTCGCCGGGATTGATGAGGTAGAGATCGCCGGGACCGGAAGCCTCGCGCGTGCCGCGGATCGTCGCCACCTGACTGCCGCTTTCGATCGCGCCGATGCTGAACGTATCATGCGCGTGCGGGGCGAATTCATGGGTCAGGAAGGTGGCCGTCAGGCATTCCATGCTGCCGAAACGCGTATCGCGCCAGAAGCGGGTGGTTTCCGCCTGCGCCAGCGGCATGTGATCGGCGGCCTGTTCCTGGGAGATGTTCTGCATCTCCCCGATATAGCATTCGGGTGCGCTGTTTTCTTGAACAAAAGTGACCGCCTGCCGTCGCCTTGAAGCCGTACCCGCTTCCGGGTTGGCTTCAAGCGATCTTCCGCGCCGCCACCCGGCCCATCGGATGCAGGGAATGCACCTGGAAGGGCGCGCCGGGCTCCTCCTCCACGAAAAGCGCCAGATTGGCGACCTCGACCGGCTTCCTCAGATAGGGATCGAAATATTCCCTGAGCGCCAGTTCGAAACGCGGCATCTCGACGGGCGAGAGCGGTCCCGTCAGCGTCATGTGGAAGCGGAATTCGTCCATCACGTAAGGGTTGCCCCAGCGGTGGAGATTGGCGAATTGCGGCGCGGAGAGGTCGCCGGTATCGCTCCGCTCCAGCTCGGCTTCCGTGAGCGGCGCGCGGAAGGCGTCGAACTCCTGCACCACGGAGGCGGCGAGGAAACGCATCGCCTCGCAGGGAATGACGGGCGCAAGGCCGAAGAAATTGCCGAGCCGGACGACTTCGAGTCTCGGCAATTCGAACGGATCATGGGCGCCTGCAAACCGCATCAGGTGGCGCAGCAGCATGGGTTCTGTGACGTCGGAGGCGAGACGGAAGGGCGCCTTCAGCGTCGCATGGAAACCGTTGCGGCGTGGCAGCGCGGTATTGAAGGCGATGTCGTGGAGGCCGATGCCGCGGATCGCCGGAGGCTCCATGGCCTCGCCGGAAAAGGCGTTGCGGCCGAGCCACTGGGCCGCCGCAAGCGTCAGCGGATCATGAGCCGGGGGCGTGAAATGAATGGCATAGCGCATGCGTCACCTTCTCGTGCTTCCTTTCCCGGCCCTGATGTTTACGCATTGCTCAACAATCCCTGCGGAGGGGGTTAAGTGATTTGCGTGACAGATTGACGACGAAAGGTTGAGCGTTTCGCGCTTAACGCGAAGCGGCAGACAGGTGATTTTCGAGCGTGAATGACGCCGGAAGCCGTATTTCACCGGACTTTACGGCGCCGAGCGCCGCATCCGAAAGCCTGTGGGCGAGCCCGAAGCTGACTTTGAAACCACCTGTGAGGGCAATCACGTGCGGGTGATCGGGATGCGGCCCGACCATCGGGTCGCGGTCGATCGCCTTCGGGCGCAGGCCCGCCCAGCGCTCGACGACCGGCGCCTGCCCCAACGCCGGCACGAGCGCCCTGGCACGGACGATGAGATCGTCGAGCCGGGAATCGGTCGAAAAGGCATCCTCGAACGCATCCTCGCTGGTGCTGCCGACCGCGACGTGGCCGCCCTCATGCGCGACGACGTAAAGTCCGTTCAGGAAGATCACCGGCAGCGAGGGATCGACATCTGCCCTGAGCAGCGCCGCCTGTCCCTTGACCGGCTGGCCGATCGGACGCGGCAGGGCCGGCGAGATGGCTTCCAGCAGCGGAAAGGAACGATGACCGGCCGCGACGATGGCATGGCCGAAGGCAATGCTTTCGCCGCTCCGGAAGACGATCCTGTTGCGCGCGGGGTCGATCCGCTCCGCCTCGAGGCCTTCGACAATCCGGACATGCCTGGCAGAACGCAGGAAGGCGGCGAGCGCCGAAACGAGGCTGCGGGGCGAAACGCGGGCGGCAAAGGTATCGTGAACAAGGCCAGTCTCGGCGAAGGAGGCGTCCGGCCAGCCATCGTCCGGCGGGCGATCGATGACATGCCAGTGGAAACGGCGATCGCCTTGCCGCCAACGGGTTTCGGCATCCGCGGAATGGCGGAGCGCGATCGTCCTCAAATGCGGCTTCGGCAACGGGATCAGCCGGCCGGAACGGCGGTAGCCGCAGGCGATGCCGGTCGCCGCCTCGATATGGGCGATCTCGTCTTCCAGTGACAGGAGAGCATCGAACTGGAACTGCTTCTTGTCGTTCCACTTGTCCGGCATGTGCGGCATCAGCGCGCCCAAGAGCCCGCCGCTCGCCCCCTGCCCCGGCCGGCCGGCATCGACGAGCACCGTTTCGATGCCGTGGCGCTCCGCCTTCACCGCCGCCCAGAGACCCATGATGCCGGCGCCGAGGATGACGAGATCGGCCCGCGCGGGAAGAGCGGGAGATTGGCCGCGAGAACCCGATTGACCCCGGGGGTCGGCAGGATTATCCGCATGTCCCATGAGCGACCGTGATCCCGACATTCTTGCAACCGCCGGCCGGACGCCGGACCGCCAGCCTCTCGACTGGCACGACGGCGATATGCCCTATTCGCAAAAGTTTGGCGATCACTTTTATTGCCGCACCGACGGGCGGCTGGAATGCGGCCATGTCTTCTTGGCCGGCAACGGCCTGCCCGAACGCTGGTCACTGGGCGGAGACTTTCGGATCGGCGAACTCGGTTTCGGCACCGGACTGAACTTCTGCGAGACATGGCGGCAGTGGAAGCTTTTCCGCAAGCCCGGCGCGCTTTTGCATTTCATGTCTTTCGAACTCTATCCGATGAAAGGCGATGAAATCGGTCGGGCGCTCTCCCGCTGGCCGGAGATCGAGGCAGAGCGCAAGGCGCTGACGGCCGCATGGCCGGACGAACCTGCCGGCAGGGTCGATCTTCAGATGGACGGGCAGACGCGGCTGACGGTCGTCTGTGGCCCGGCGCCGGAAGGCGTCGCGAATGCGCAACCCGGTTTCGACGCCTGGTTTCTCGACGGCTTCGCGCCGTCGCGCAATCCGGACATGTGGTCGCCCGAGCTGATGCAGGCGATTTACGGGAGAACCGTGCGGGGCGGAACGTTCGGCACCTATGCCGCCGCCGGCTTCGTGCGCCGCAACCTCCAGGCCGCAGGTTTTACCGTCGAACGCCGGCCGGGTTTTGCCGGAAAGCGCGAGATGCTGTGCGGGAGAAAACCGGAACCGGCCGAGTAACATCTTGGAGCGCCGTGCGTCCGAACGGACGCACAAAGGACGCTCTAACTTATTGAATCTACGCATCGTGCTTACCGAACATCGATTCCGATTTTCGGGCCGATGCTGTAGCCGTCGTCAAGGCAGCCGTATGAACGACAGCCTTGACGACGGCTTCATGCGGCTCTGTCAGCTCGACCGGACGATATCCCGATCAAGCTTGCGGATTTCCCGTTGCAATTGCTGATAGTTCCGGCCCGGAATCACCCCGTCGTGCCGATCGGCCACCGCCATCGCCTGGGCGCGGATATCCGCTTCCTCGTGCCTGGCCGAATTCGCCGCTACGGGCCTCAGCCTGCTGATCCTGCGATCGTCGACGCGCAGTTCCGACAGGACATGCGTCAGCCGCGGCCTTTCGGCCATGGTGCGATGGATGCTCGATGTCGTCATGGTAGTCGTCATGGGAGCCATGCGCGGGATTGGGGGATTGAGCGCATCCGCATGCGGATCAATTCCTTCATAATAGTCACCGGAACTGTCGTCGATGCCGCCGCTCGCCGCGAAGGCGCCGCCGACCAATGTTGAGAGCATAAGAGCGGAAAAGACGGTTGTCTTGATGAAACTGCGCATGGCGCGTCTCCTTCAAAAAACGGAAGCGGGCTTCCGAAAGGCTGTCTCAAGCCGTCGCGTCGCGGCAATTGCCGCCGGCGGCATTCAGCCTGCTTGAAGGTCTAGCGCTCGCCGCCAGCCCCGTCACGTTAAAGTAAAGTAATTTCCCCGCAGCCGACTTTGCCCCAATAAGGCCTGATTCCGGGAGGTGCGGGCATGTATGGGGCGAGCGCGGAATACCCGCACGGGAAACTAGACGAGGACGTGCCCGGCCTCGCTCAGCAAGAGCCGTGAGCGCTCGACATCCGCAGTCTTGATCAGCAGATAGTCCGTGTCGAAGGTGGATACGAGAAAAATGCCGACGCCCTTCTCCGAAAGCGGCCGGATGACCGCAAGCGCGATGCCCGTTTCGCTGAATGCGAATGGCCCCTGGAACTTGAAACACGTCCAGCCTCGGTCCTGCCTGACATCGACAGGGACACGCTCCTCGCGGCAAACAACCGACAGTTCGTCCTCCGTCCGGCTGATGCTGAGAAAACCGGCACCATCGGCCCAGTCGGGAATGGGGCTGTCCGGTGGCTGCCGGGCGATCGCGTAACGTCCCGCAAGCTGCTTCAGCGTGATGCTCACCGGGGTCAGAGTCCTCCCCGGACCACCACCGCGCCGCCGAGCCAGGTGCGGATCTTGGCTTCCAGCGCCTCGGGGCTGATCGGCTTGGAGAGATAATCGTCCATGCCCGCCTGGAAGCAGAGTTCCCGATCGCTTTCGAGCGCATGCGCCGTGACGCCGATGATCGGCGTATGGGTGCCGGTTTCCTGTTCCATCTCGCGGATCTTCCGGGTCGCCTGATGCCCGTTCATGACCGGCATGGAGACGTCCATGAGGATCACCGCCGGATCGTGTTCCTTCCAGGCGTCGACCGCTTCCGCGCCGTTCTTGACGATCTGGAAGAGCCAGCCGGTCGTCTGCAGGATCTGGGTGAAGACGATCTGGTTGACCTCGTTGTCCTCGGCGACCAGCACGTCGAGCGTCGCCGCCGGGCGGACCGGCAGCGTCGAGGACGGTTCTTCGGCAAAGATCGGCGTCGAGACCGCCGGAGCGGGAACGGCAGCCGGAGCGGGCGTCGGGAGCTGCGTGGCAGCCGGAACGGCTGCGGCCGTCTGCGGCCGGGCGGCAGCCGGCAGGTTTTCGAGCGCGCGCCGTTTGGTGCGGATCGAACGGACCACGTCGATGATCGTGCTGCGCAGGAGATTGGCGCGGGCGGGCTTCATCAGATGGGCGTGAATGTTCAGGGCGGCGAACGTGCTGTCGTCGCCCGCCATGTCCATGGAGGTCAGGAAGACGACGCCGGTGCCGTCGAAGCGCGGATCGCGCCGCATCTGCCTTGCGAAATCCAGCCCGTTCATTTCCGGCATATGATAGTCGAGCACGATCACGTCGACCACGACGCCGATGCGGGCGGCCTCCCGGATGATCGCCAGCCCCTCCGCGCCGCTTTCCGCCGCGACGGTATCGAAACCCCACATGCTGAGCTGTTCGGTGAGGATGCGGCGGTTGACTGCGTTGTCGTCGACGACAAGGATGCGCGCGCCGCTCGTGT
This sequence comes from Xaviernesmea oryzae, assembly GCF_900177415.1. GTDB lineage: Bacteria > Pseudomonadota > Alphaproteobacteria > Rhizobiales > Rhizobiaceae > Neorhizobium > Neorhizobium oryzae_A. The sequence continues at coordinate 1,129,199 of NZ_FXAF01000011.1, forward strand.
TGATCGGCAGCGCCGTCTGGACGTTGCGCTCGCTGACCACCTGGAAGGGCAGATGGACGGTGAAGACCGAGCCGCGGCCGAGCTCGCTTTCCACCTCGATGTAGCCGCCGAAAAGCTCCGTCAGCCCGGCGGTGATGGCGAGCCCGAGGCCGGTGCCCTCGTGGCGGCGGGTGGAGGACGTGTCCACCTGCGAGAATTTTTCGAAGACCGATTTCAGCTTCTCGTCCGGAATGCCGAGCCCGGTATCCTCGATGCGGACCGACAGCATCATCTCGCCCGGACCGGTCGGTTTCGAGATGAGGTCGATGAAGACATGGCCCTTTTCGGTGAACTTCACCGCATTGCCGACGAGATTGGTGATGATCTGGCGGAAGCGGCCGGCATCGCCCATCACCGTCTCGCGGATCGAGGCGTCGCCCCGGACGATGAGCTCGATATCCTTCTCGGCGGCGGAAGAGGAAAGCAGCGTCGCCACGTCCTCGATCGCCTCTACCGGATCGAACGGCGCCTTGCGGAGCTTCATCTGGCCGGCATCGATCTTGGAGAAGTCCAGGATGTCGTTGATGATGGTGAGCAGCGCGTTGCCGGATTTGACGATGATGTCGATGAACGTCTTCTGGCGGGTGTCGAGATTGGACTTGGCGAGCAGTTCCGCCATGCCGAGCACGCCGTTCATCGGCGTGCGGATCTCGTGGCTCATGTTGGCCAGGAACTCGGACTTCGCCCGGTCGGCCGCCTCGGCGCGCTGCAGGAGCCGCGTCAGCTCCTCCTCGCGGCCCTTCATCTCGGTGACGTCGGTGAAGACCGCCAGCCAGTGATCGCTGCCGGTGAGGTTCGCCTCCACCTGGATCCATTTGTGCCCGTCGATGCGGAAGGACACGTGCACCGGCCTGCCGGCCGCGACATTCTCCTCCCACGCCCTCAGCGTTTCCGCCGCCTCCTCGGGCGTGCCGAGATCGCCGCGTTCGACGCAATGGCGGAAGATGTCCCGCCACAGGCTTCCGGTCGCCACCATCCCGGCCGGGATGTCGAGCATGGCCGTCAGCGCATCGTTGGAGAAGATGACCGTGCCGTCATGCAGGATGAGCAGCCCCTGCGACATGGCGCTCGTCGCATCGCGCATCAGCGCGCCGTGGCTTTCGAGCGCGGCACGGGCCTCGTGCACTTCCTGCTCGCGCTTGCGGATCGCGGTGATGTCCATATAGGTGAGCAGCGTCTTGTCGCCGGAAAGCCGGGTGCCTGAGATCACCAGGGTCCGGCCGTTGCGGCTCTTCACCTCGATCGGCGGCTGATCGATGTCCTCCCTCAGCGCGGCAATGCGTTCGTCGTAGATCTGCTCGAAGCTCCGGGCCGAGCCGGAATAGATGCCGTGCTCGAAATTGACCTTGAGGAAGTCGCGATAGGAGCGGCCCGGCAGATCGAACTGCTCGCCGGCGTCCCAGAAATCATAGAAACTCGGATTGGCGTATTCGAAATCGAACGCGGCATTGAGAATGGCTATCCCGACCGGGATGGCATTCAGCATCGTCTCGAGGTCTTGGCTGAGCTTCTCCGCCTTGTTCTGCGCCTCCTTGATGAGGGAGACGTCCGTACGCGATCCGACGAGATGGTGGGCGCCGTCCTCTGTGGTGATGCGGCGCAGGCGCGTGATCACCGGCACGACCGAACCGTCGGGGAAGGCGACGTCCTCCGACTTGTCGATCTCCTCGCCTTCCATGACGCGGTCGTTCTCAAGGCGGTAGCGTTCGGCCGCATCCGGGAACATGTCGCTCTCGGTCTTGCCGAGGAACTGCGCGCGCGGGGCACCCAACATCGCCTCGTAGGCGGCATTCGCATAGGTGAGCTGGCGGTCGCCGTTGCGGACGAAGACCGGCACCGGCAGGTCTTCCAGAACCGCGCGGAGAAGCCTGGTCTCCGAGATCTGCGTGCGCAGGAGCGTTTCCTGCTCCTTGAATTCGGTCACGTCATGCCTGATGGCGATCAGCAGGCCGTTTTCCAGCCGCTTGTTCACGCTCCTGAGCCATCGCCCGTCGGCAAGTTCGTCGATGCTTTCCGAATAGGGAAGCTCGAAGGGCTTCATCCGCTGCGCGATCCACGCTTCCTTGTCCGGCACGTGAGGCCCGAAGCTTTCCGGCGACAGGCGATGCCGCCGGTCATAGGCGTGCCCCAGGATTTCCCGGAGCGTGATGCCGGGCTTGAGATCGACCGAGATGGACGAGAAATAATCGATCAGCTGCGAATTGCAGTAGAGCAGCGCGTTGTTCTTGTCGTAGATGCCGATGCCCATTTCGAGCATGTCGAGCGCGTCATCGAGAAGAGTGCTGTTGAAAAGCGAGATCGGCCCCGACTTGGTAGCCACGGCGGGCCCGGCCTCGCTGCCGGCTTCGGCAGCGACGCCGAGGTCCGACGCCGATACGAAGGACCCGAAGAGATAGGTGTGATCGTCCTCTGTGAGGAAGCGCTCGATGCGGATCTCCTGGCGAATGACGCCGGAACGGTCGAAGCAGAACGCCGTCTCGTCCGTGCCGAACACGATCGCCCGGCACTCCTTCTCCTTGCGGTCGGCATCCTCCGGCGCGCCCGACAAACCGCGGCTGGACTTGCCGACGAATTCGTCCGGCTGCATGCCGAAAAGGCGCGCATAAGCCTTGTTCACCGCCACGTAAGTGAGGGCGCTGTCCTTGATGAAGGCAGGCTCCGTGAGATCGTTGATCCGCTCGCACGCCGTTTTCAAGAGTTCGCTTTCCGTCTCCACAGTCCCCCGCTTCACCGCTCCGGCCGATTGCCGCTTCGATTCGTTTTGTCCCCCAATTAATTGATGAAACCATGGCGGGCGTTAACAACGTGTTGTTGAAACCGGGCAAAGGTTCGCAATTCAGGCGACTCATCCGACTTTCGGCGCGGGACTGCGGGAACGCACTCGTCGGACCGATGCCGCCGGTCGATGAGAACGGGGCACGTGGACGAGCGCGCCGAAAGTCACGCGGGCATGTTTTCAAGGCTGCCCAAATTCCTCCTCGCCGTTGCCGCATTCCCGCCGCAATATCGATCGGCGATTGCTCTGCCTCGACGGAAATCAACCTTAGACAGTGTCAAGCTGAACAGCCGTTCAGACAGAGCCATTGCCGGCCTCCATCAATCCGCCGCCTTTCCGCACGACGCTTTCTGCGTGCCCTTGATCGACAAAAGGGGAAAGGAACACGACCATGTCCGTAATGAAAAAGACCCTATCGGCAGGCCTCATCGCATTGTCCGTCGCAGGCGCCCTGACGGCGACTGCCCCCGCGGCCGAGGCCCGCGACCGCCACCACGACGTCTGGCCGGGTGTCGCAGCCGGTCTCGCAGGCGGCATCATCGGCGGCGCGATCATCGCCGGATCGCAGCGGCCCGTCTATGTCGAACCGGAATACGAATACGTCCCGCCGCCGCCGCCGCCGGTCTATCACCGCACCTACTACCGCGCTGAATACGTGCCGCGCTGCCATTACGAGTGGGTGGAGAACGAATGGGGCGAGGCCTACCGCGCCCGCGTTTGCGACCGCTATTGATCTGATTTGATCAACCATCTCAAAACCTGCTTCCGAAAACCCGGAGGCAGGTTTTTGCATTTCAGTAATGGATGAACTGGCCGTGCGGCGCGAGTTGCTGGATGAGGTCGAACTCGTCGCGATTGCTGGTCAGCACCGGCAGGCCCGCCTTCGCGGCCGTCAGGAAGATCAGCGCGTCGTTCAGACATTCCTTGCGTTGATGCGGTTTGAAATTTTGCGTGCGCGCCAGCGTGCCGGCGATCAGCCCGGCTTCGGTCCAGATTTGCGGATCGGGCGTGAGGAGGCGGACGGCGGGGATGGTTGTGACGAAATGGCTGTAGTGGTCGCGAAACTCCCGCCAACCAGGATGATATGGGTCTGCGTTCGCAACGCCTGTTGCCAGTTCCGAAATACAAACAGAACAATGGAATGCAAGACTTTCAAGCATGAGCGCCAGGATCGGCAACGGAAGAGAGCCCGCGGCAAAGCGTATATAGACATTCGTGTCCGGCACGATTTTCGCCGGCGTATCGGCGAGATATTCCGATGCGGAAAGCAGCGCCCCCATCGGGCGGGGCCTCAACTGGCTTCGCCTTTTCTCAGGCTTAATCCGTCGGAGGCCGGCTGAGAAATCAATAGTCAAGCGTGTGATCTTTGCCAAGCCTGCCGTAATTTTCAAAAAGGAACTTCACGGAGGGATCGGGCTTGGCCAGCATAGCGAGCGCTATCCTGACGAGTTCGGTGGGCTTGTCGGTGCCGGCCTCCAGCTTGGCGGCATCGACCAGTGCTTTGGGCAGGCGCACGCTCAGGTGTTCCGTCGCCTCGCCGTCGAGCAATCCGGCACGGCGTGCGTCCTCCATCACCACGGCCGCGCGGGAGATCGGCCGGACAATATGATCCGTCTCGGCCGAGGTAACGGTCTTGCGGGCCTTGCGTGCGGTCATGGCGAAACTCCTTTGTGTGCAGATAAAGCAAAACCGCACACAAATCCACAAAGCCTGTTCGTCGTCCTTCGCTTCGCAGTTGCGAAACATTCACTTGACTTTTGCCCTGAAACCTACCAAATGCGCTTCAGCTTTCACCTTCCGGCCGCCGCGTGAGCTGGCCCCGCGTCAATAGAACCGCGAAGAAGGAACAAGGCGCACAGATAGATCGCCCTCGCCCGAGGGTTCAGCGCTGGAAAGCGATTTCCAACTTACAAGTTCCCACTTCACGCGGGGTTCTTGACGCCAAAGGCAAGCCGGACAGCATGGTGCTGACCCGGGCGATGGCTTTTGGCGCCCCCGAAAAGGTATTCGACTTGACGAATTTCCATGAGCTTGGCCTCGCCAAGCAGATCGTAGCCACCCTCTCGCAGCTTGGTTACGAAACGCCGACGCCGATCCAGGCGCAGGCGATCCCCGAACTTCTCAAAGGCCGCGACATGATCGGCCTTGCCCAGACCGGCACCGGCAAGACCGCCGCCTTCGGTCTCCCGATCATCGAAATGCTCCTGAAGGAGGGTAAGCGCCCCGAGAACCGCACCACCCGTGCGCTGGTGCTGGCTCCGACACGCGAACTGGTCAACCAGATCGCCGTCAACCTCAAGAACTTCATCCGCAAGACGCCGCTGAAGATCAACACGGTCGTGGGCGGCGCCTCGATCAACAAGCAGCAGTTCCAGCTCGAACGCGGCACCGACATCCTGGTCGCGACGCCCGGCCGCCTGCTCGACCTGATCAACCGCCGCGCCGTTTCGCTCGGCCAGGTGACCCATCTCGTCCTCGACGAGGCCGACCAGATGCTCGACCTCGGCTTCATCCACGACCTGCGCAAGATCTCGAAGATGGTGCCGGCCAAGCGTCAGACGCTGCTTTTCTCCGCCACCATGCCGAAGGCGATCGCCGATCTCGCCTCCGACTACCTCACCGACCCGGTGAAGGTGGAGGTCACCCCGCCCGGCAAGGCTGCCGACAAGGTCGAGCAATACGTCCATTTCGTCGCCGGCAAGAACGACAAGACCGAGCTTCTGAAGGACTCGCTGACCGAGAATCCGGATGGCCGCGCGATGGTCTTCCTGCGCACCAAGCATGGCGCCGAAAAGCTCGCCAAGCATCTGGAACACCTCGAATTCGAGGTCGCCTCGATCCACGGCAACAAGAGCCAGGGCCAGCGCGAGCGGGCTCTCAAGGCGTTCCGTGACGGCGATATCCGCGTGCTGGTGGCGACGGACGTCGCGGCCCGCGGCATCGACATTCCGGGCGTCACGCATGTCTTCAACTACGACCTGCCGGAAGTGCCGGACGCCTATGTCCACCGCATCGGCCGCACGGCGCGCGCCGGCCGCGACGGCATCGCGATCGCCTTCTGCGCCCCTGACGAGACCGGTCTGCTGCGCGACATCGAACGCCTGATGGGCATCGAGATCGCCACCGCCTCCGGCGAGCGCCCGGAAGGGCTGAGCCGTCCGTCGCGCGGCGGCGGCAACCGTGGCGGCAATCGCGGCCGCGGCGGCAATGGCCAGGGCCGCGGCCGTGGCGAAGGTCGCGGCAACGGCGAAGGCCGTCCGGAACGGCGCGAGCGGCCGGCCCGCCGCAAGCACTTCGACGCGGACGTCATCGAACTGGCGACGCAGCCGGAAGAACGCGGCGAACGTCAGGACCGTCCGTTCCGCGCAGAACGGCCGCAGCGGCCGGAGCCTCGGAACAACGAACATCGTGGTGAAGGAAGTCCGCATGGCGAGCGCCGCCACGGCGACCGCCCGCAGCGCGAAAACCGCCGTAACGAGGATTTTCGCGGCCAGCGCCGCGGCGAGGAGGCACCCCGCTTCGAAGCCGACAACGATCTCGACTTCGCCTCGGATTTCCGTCCCAAGAAGCAGTTCGGGCCCCGGAACGGCGAAGGCCGTCCGCATCAGGCTGATAACCGCAATGGCGGCCAAGGCAAGGGTCATCAAAACCAAGGCCATCAAGGGGGCAAGCGCGAGCATGCTGCCCATGGCGCCCACGAAGCCGGCAACCAGCGCAAGGCGCATAATGCCGGTCAGGGTCGTCCGCAGCATGGCAGCGGCCAGAAGCAGGGTGAAAACCGCGGTCCGGTGAGGTTCGGCAGCGACAATCGCTCCGGTGGCCAGCAGGGCCGCAAGCGCAGCCGGGCGTAAATCAGGCCATCAACGACGATGAGAAGCGGCCGGGGTCAGACCCGGCCGTTTTCGTTTTCGGAATGCCGGCAAAGCCTTTTCGCCCAGTCGTGGCCAGGATGGATAGCGTCGAGACACGCTTTCAGCCAGTCCCGCTCCGCCGCCGTCAGCTTCGCAGACGCATTTTCGAAATCGGCCTCGTCCTTCGGACGCTGATACTTCGCCTTGAACAGGAGGATCGCAGCGGGCTTGAGGTAGGGAATGCCTTCGGCTGTTGTATCGACCATCTCCGCACGGGGCAGAGCAACGGACGCATCTCTCTTGTAGATCCAGGTGTCCGGCGTTCCCGGCTCGATCATCATATCCACCCGCCAGCGTCTTGCCACCGTGTCCTGACACCATATCTGCGAGATATGCGTCGGCGGCTCTGCATCCGCAGGCAAATATTCCACGATGCCGTTTCCGACCGTGTAGAACCGCATGCCCCCGAGGCAGCGGCGGAAGGCACTGAAATCGCTCCGCAGGATGGTGAATTCGAGGTCCTCGTGCTCGCGGGTCTGGTACCCGTGCCAGAGGTCGAGAGCCCAGCCTCCGACCACGCACCAGGGCTTCGACATGGTGCCCAGCCGGCGTGCCAGTTCGGCCGGATGCCAGGCGGACCACGCGCCGTGATCGGGCGGCGGGTATGGTGGCATGATTCCGGTCTCCATCTATCGTTTGCAGCCCTTGGCAGAGCGCCCCTACCCGGCCGTTTCCGCTTTCGCCTTCCTGTTCACCATATAGACGCCCGCCACGACGATGACGGTGCCGACGATCATCGGCAGCGTCAGCGGTTCGCCGAAGAGGATCGCCGCCTCGATCGCCACGACCGGCGGCATGAGATAGATGAGCGAGGCGGCCCGCGACACCTGCCCGCGGCGGATGAGATAGAGCAGCAGGCCGACCGCCCCCATGGACAGGCCGAACACCGACCAGGCCATGGCGAGCAAAGCCTCATGCGTCCAGTCGAAACGCAGGTTTTCGAGCACGAGCGCCAGCGGGATCGTGACGATCAGCGCGCCGACGAATTGCAGTGTGGCGATCGAGAAGAGATCGCCTTCCTGCAGGTGGCGCTTCTGGTAAAGCGTTCCGTAGGTGACGGAGGTCATCGCCACCAGATTGATGATCACGGGAAAGCCGAGCCCCGCCAGGCCGCGGTCGAAGACGTCAAGAAGCTGCGGCGAAATTGCGATCAGGATGCCCGCAAACCCCAGCACGAGGCCGAGCTTCTGCGCGGGCCGAAGACGCTCGCCGAGGAACAGCGGTGCGACCATGGCCGTCAGCAGCGGCTGAAGCCCGGCGATGATGCCGGAGAGACCAGCCGGCACACCCTGCCCGATCGCATACCAGACGCCGGCGAGATAAAACCCGTGGAGAAACACGCCGGAGATGATCGCATGACCGATCTGCGCCCCGCTCCTCGGCCACCTCGCCCGCACGATCAAGCAGACGACGAAGAAGGCGACCGCGGCCAGCGCATGCCGCGCGGCCAGGAAGGTTATCGGATCGGCATGGGGCGCTGCATATTTCGCGACGATCCAGCCGGTAGACCAGAGAAAGACGAAAAGGGCCGGAGCCAGACGATCGAGCATGAGGGGATTTCCGGCTGATTCTGCGGGAGACAGGCCGCGCTTCTCTATGCCCAGCCGGTTTGATGGTCAAAGCAGAAAAACTGATCGCTGCGTTGAACGCAGCTTGATGAGAGCTTGGGCAGTTGATGGTTTTGGAGGCAGCGACGAGGCGCACTCCGCCTGAAAGCCGAATGCCTCCGCACCGCCGACGGCGGTGGATTTACGTCCGGGGAAGGAGATTTTCCGATATGCCGGAATCTGCTCAGGCAACTGCGCACGGTTCTTGCATTGCTATCTGCGTTGTACTCTTATGGTCAAAAACCGGGGAACGCGCCTTTGGCATTTGATGAAATGTTAACTGCGGAAAACTTTCCGCGACCGCCATACAAGACCTACCACGAGTGGTACACCAGCCAGGATGCCGCCCACCTGATCCGCAAGACCCAGGATGCGGAAAACATCTTCAGAAAGACTGGCATCACCTTCGCGGTCTACGGACACGCGGACAGTTCCGAAAAGCTCATCCCCTTCGACATCATCCCCCGCATCATCTCCGGCCGCGAATGGCGCAAGCTGGCGCAAGGCATCGAACAGCGGGTTCTGGCGCTCAACGCCTTCCTCGACGACATCTACCACAAGCAGGAGATCATCAGGGCGGGGCGCATCCCGCGCGAGCTGATCGAGAAGAATACCGCCTTCCTGCCGGAGATGATCGGCTTCAAGCCGCCGGGCGGCGTCTACACCCATATCGTCGGCACCGATATCGTGCGAACCGGCGAGGACCAGTTCTACGTGCTGGAGGACAATGCCCGCACGCCCTCCGGCGTTTCCTACATGCTGGAAAACCGGGAAACCATGATGCAGATGTTCCCGGAACTCTTCACGCTGAACAAGGTGCAGCGCGTCGAGGACTATCCGCGCCTGCTGCGCCAGTCGCTCGCCTCCCTGGCACCGCCCGGCTGCAAGGGCAAGCCGCGCGTCGCGGTGCTGACGCCCGGCATCTACAATTCCGCCTATTACGAGCACTCGTTCCTGGCAGACCAGATGGGCGTCGAACTGGTGGAAGGCGGCGACCTGCGCGTCATCGACGGGCGCGTGAAGATGCGAACCACGCGGGGATACGAGGCGATCGACGTGCTCTATCGCCGCGTCGACGACGATTTCCTCGACCCCCTCACCTTCCGGCCGGATTCGGCCCTCGGCATCCCCGGCATCATGGACGTCTATCGCGCCGGCAACATCACCATAGCAAATGCGCCCGGCACCGGCATTTCCGACGACAAGGCGATCTATTCCTACATGCCGGAGATCGTCGAGTTCTATACCGGCCGCAAGGCGCTGCTCGAAAACGTGCCGACCTGGCGCTGTTCGGAACCCGCGAGCCTCAAATACGTGCTGGAGCACATCGAGGAGCTCGTCATCAAGGAGGTGCACGGCTCCGGCGGCTACGGCATGCTGGTCGGCCCGACCGCGACCAAGAAGGAGCGCGCGGATTTCGCGGAAAAACTCGCCGCCAAGCCGGGCAACTATATCGCCCAGCCGACGCTCGCCCTTTCCACGGTGCCGATCTTCGTCAACAAGGGCATCGCGCCGCGGCATGTCGACCTCAGGCCCTATGTGCTTGTTTCCGACAAGGTGAAGATCATTCCCGGTGGCTTGACCCGCGTGGCGCTGAAACAGGGCTCGCTGGTGGTCAATTCCAGCCAGGGCGGCGGCACCAAGGACACCTGGGTCCTGGAAGATTGATTGAGGTCGGAACCATATGCTCGGAAGAACTGCAAACGGCCTCTACTGGATGTTCCGCTACATCGAGAGAGCCGAGAACATCGCCCGCCTCGTCGATGCCGGCCTGCGCGTCTCGCTGACCCGCGCCGGCTCCTCCGACGAGGACTGGCACGGCGTGCTCGAAAGCGCCGGCGTGCGCGAGGCCTATTCGGAAGTGCATGCCGAACTGACGGCGGTGGACGCGATCGATTATCTCCTGCGCGACCGGTCCAACCCGTCGAGCGTCATGTCCTGCATCGAATGGGGGCGCAACAACGCCCGCATGGTGCGCACGGCGCTGACGCGCGAGACCTGGGAAGCCACCAACGAGGCCTGGATCGACCTGAAGGCCCGGTTTGCCCGCAAGCTGAAGCCCGCCGACCTGCCGGAACTGATCGACGTCATCAAGCATCGCTGCGGGCTGATCCGCGGCGCCTTTCACGGCTCGATGCTCAGGAACGACCTCTACAATTTCTCGCGCATCGGCACCTTCATCGAGCGGGCGGACAACACGAGCCGCATCCTCGACGTGAAATATTACGTGCTGCTGCCTTCGGTGAGCCAGGTCGGCTCGACGCTCGACAACATGCAGTGGGAATCGATCCTCCGCTCGGTTTCGGCGCAGCGCTCCTACGGCTGGGTCTATGACGGCGAATACCAGGCGGCCAATATCGCGGACTTCCTGATCCTCAAGGTGCAGATGCCCCGCTCGCTCGCCTATTGCTACGAGAAGATCGTCAGCAATCTGGGCTATCTCGCCGAAACCTACGGCGAACGGCTGAAGGCGCACGAGACGGCCGACGCCATCCACTCCACGCTCAGGCGCGGTTCGATCGCCGACATCATGGACCAGGGCCTGCACGAATTCCTGGAGGATTTCGTCAGCCGCACCAACCAGCTCAGCATCGAGATTTCCGAAGGCTACCGTTTCTATCAGTAGGCCAGAGACTGGCAGAAAGACGCACATGCGGCTGAAAATTTCCCACACGACGGAATATCTCTATGACGAACCGGTGCCCTATTCGCTGCAGCGCCTGCGGCTGACCCCGCTCGACGGACCGGGTCAGAAGGTGGTGAACTGGGCGATCGCGATAGACGGCGCCAGGATCGAGGCGGGTTATGCGGACCAGTACGGCAACCGCACGGAACTCGTCTCGGTGGAAGGTGCCGAGCACACGATCCGCATCGTGGCCTCCGGCGAGGTGGAGACGCAGGACCGGGCGGGCGTCTATGGCCCGCATCAGGGTTTTTGCCCGCTCTGGCTCTTCCTGCGCGAGACCTCGCGAACGAAACCCGGCAAGCTTATCAAGGAGCTGGCAAGAAGTCTTAAAGGCGACAGCGAACTCGCGCAGATGCACGCGCTGATGGAGGCTATCCACGAGACTGTCGCCTATACGCCCGGCACGACGGATACCGAGACGAGTGCCGAAGAGGCGCTGTCGGCAAAGACCGGGGTCTGCCAGGACCATGCGCATATCTTCATTTCCGCTGCCCGGCTGCTCGATGTTCCCGCCCGCTATGTCTCCGGCTACCTGCTGACGGAGGGGAAGGCCGAACAGGTGGCGACCCATGCCTGGGCGGAAGCCCATCTGCCCGGCCTCGGCTGGGTCGGTTTCGATGCGGCGAACAAGATCTGCCCCGACGACCGCTATGTTCGCATCGCCTCCGGGCTCTGCTACCGCGACTGCGCCCCCGTTTCCGGCATGCGGATCGGCCGAGGGAGCGAAAACCTCAAGGTTTCGCTGACGGTGAAGCCGAGCCAGGGTCAGACACAGAGTCAAGGTCAGCAGAGCCAGTCTCAGGGGTGAGGAGCGATCCGGCAAAGATGTAACCTTCACGGAGCTCAAGACCTAAAACTTCCCTGATGGCCTCCCATTCCATGGGATCGATTGCGGGTTCGAACGGATTTTCATAGTGGAGGACGGAGCCTTTCATAAGGCCCCAAAAGCTCTCGATAGGCTTATCTTTGTCAGACACTTGCGCTCTCCTTGAACAATCGAAGGCAGCATAGCTTTCGTAGTCGTGGAAATGAGGGCAAGCCGGTATGGCAAGCTCCCACTTCTCCCCAGCGGGGAGAAGTGCCGAGCGAATGCGAGGCGATGAGGGGGTGCACACGACGGCAAGCTCCAGTGCTTTCTATCTGGCTCCGCCCCCCTCATCTGCCTTCGGTTCTCCCCGCTGGGGAGAAGAGGGAGCAGCCTCGCAAGCCCTGCACCACGTCCGCATGTTCTCCTTCCGCCTCACGACAAGAGGTGAGGCATGCTGTTCGGACAATCGGTCTTCCAGTCGGTGCTGACGCGCCTGAGGGAAGAACAGGGCGAGGAAGAGGCCGAAGGAACGGAACCGAGCTTCCGCATCAAGGGGCTTGGCCTGGGTTTCGTCGCGCCGACGGATGAAGGGCCTTCCGCTATAGGCGGCGATACCGAAGCCTATTTCGCCTTTCTGCCCGAACTGCCCGAACTCTCTGAGATGGAGCCACCCTCACCCGACGAGGAAGAGCCGCCGGCGGCGCCTCCGATCCCCTCTCACTTGCTTCGGCTGACGGTGGAGGAAATCGCAGAGGAGCTTGCAATCACGGCAGCCGACACCGAGGCGACGCTCGCCGAAAAACGCCGGCGCTTCGCGAGAGCCAATCACCCCGATGGGGTGGCCCCGGAATTTCGCGACAATGCCAACATCCGCATGAAGACCGCCAACCTGCTGATCGACACGGCGATCAAGGGGCTTTTCTGGCGCTGACGGACGCGTGGCGGCAAAGCGCTATCTTCCGGTTACTCCTTCTGCTCATCGGCGGGCTTCGAGACCGGCGGCTTCCGCTTTTCCATGAACAGCTTGTAGGTGGCGTAGATCCCCATGGCGCCGACGATGATCGCCCAGATCGGCTCTCCCGCATAAAGCTCGAACACCGCCCAGACGGCGCAGACGACCGGGATCAGCAGCCGCCGCCAGAGCGGCTCGTAGAACGGATGGTTCGGATCGATCATGACGTCACTCCCCGGCCGCCTGCATATGCGGCCTCGAAGCGATAATATCCTGATCGATGATGGAAAACGCAAGATTGAGATGGCCTTCGAACACCAGCGAGGCTTCGTCCGGCACGACGAGCAGGTTCGGCATGCCGCCGAGCCGCACGACCTGGGTCTGCGAGAGCCCCTCCTCCATTCCCGCCTGCAGGAGATCGTAGTGCCGGGTCCCGGGGCCGGTGATGAAGACCGGCATGTGCCCGTGCAGGCTCAGCAGCCGGGACAATCCGTTGCCGAGCGCCACGCCCGCGTGGCGGAAGGCGAGCTGCGCCATGCGGTTGCCCTGCCGGGCGCCTGCGGCGATCTTGTCGATCTCGGCGATCGGCACGAATTTCGCCGGAATCGTGTCCATCGGCACCTCGAAGGCGGTGCGCAGAATGGCGTAGAAGCCCGCATAGGCCTCGATGCAGCCGCGCGCGCCGCAGCGGCAGAGCCCGCCGTCCGGCATGTGCAGCATATGCCCGAAATTCGGCGCGGATATCTCCGGCAGGCCGGCGCCTCCCCGCCTGGCGATCCCGAGCCCTATGCTGTGACCGAGCGAAAGCGCCGCAAGCACCGGTTCGCCCTCGCCCTTCCTCTTCGCCTCGCGCTCGAGAAGCGCGCCGGCGACCAGCAGCGTCTCGTTGTTGAGGATGACCTTGGCCGACCAGCCGTCGGTCAGCGCCTGGGAAAAATCCACCGGCTGGGCGCCGAAGACAGGCGACCAGACGAGCACCGGAGCGGCCGGGTGCGCGAGCCCCTTGCTGCTGATCGAGACGAGCAGCACTCTGGCCGGATCGATGCGCGAACGGGTGGCGGCGCGGGTCAGCGCCGCCGAGATCGCGGCGAGGAAGGTCGCGGTCCCCCCCTCGCCGCGCGGTTCCGTGAAACGGTCGAGCAGCGTGCCGGCATAGTCCACCAGCGAATACTGGATCGAATCGGAGGATATGATGATGGTGACGAGATAGCCGCAACCGCGCCGCTGGCTGAAGAGCACGCGCGGCCGGCCGCGGCCGGAAACCGCCTGCTGCTCGCTCTTCTCGATGATGCGGGCGCGCTCCAGATCGGCGGTGATGGCGGAGACGGTGGCCGAAGCCAGCCCCGTCGCATCCGAAATTTCCGTATGCGCGAGCCGGCCATGGCGGCGCAGCGCCGACAGAACCAGCGCACTGTTCTGCTGCCGGACCAGTTCCGTGCTCGATTTCGCCAGCATTCCGCTTGCCGCTCCTCCTCGCTCCCCCTGTCGATACGGCAGTGCCTTCTCCTCCACAAGTGCCGATTGACAGCCTTTCAAATCTCTGACATGTCATTTCTCGACTGTCGAGAAAAAAGCTTGGAAGCTTTCTACGGCAGGCCATCCGGCGGGGGGAGAGCACGGAGGCTTGTGGCCCATCCGCCGTCACTCGGGAGGACAATTATGAGATCGTTCGTAAAGCTGATGGCCGGCGCGGCCATCCTCGTTTCCATGCATACCGCAGCCATGGCGCAGCAGGTCGTCGTCGGCGTCTCCTGGTCGAACTTCCAGGAAGAGCGCTGGAAGACCGACGAAGCTGCGATCAAGAAGGCGCTCGAAGCCGCCGGCGCCAAATATATCTCCGCCGACGCCCAGTCTTCCGCCGCCAAGCAGCTTACCGACGTCGAGGCGCTGATCGCCCAGGGCGCCAATGCGCTGATCGTGCTCGCCCAGGATTCCGATGCGATCGGCCCGGCGATCGAGAAGGCGAGCGCCGAAGGCATTCCGGTCGTCGGCTACGACCGCCTGATCGAGAACCCGGACGCCTTCTACATCACCTTCGACAACAAGGAAGTCGGCCGCATGCAGGCCGAAGGCGTGTTCAAGGTGAAGCCGGAAGGCAATTACGTCTTCATCAAGGGCAATTCGGCGGACCCGAACGCGGACTTCCTGTTCTCGGGCCAGATGGAAGTGCTGAAGGCAGCGATCGACGCCGGCAAAATCAAGAATGTCGGCGAAGCCTATACGGACGGCTGGAAGCCGGAAAACGCCCAGCGGAACATGGAGCAGTTCCTGACCAAGAACAACAATAAGGTCGACGCGGTCGTGGCTTCGAACGACGGCACCGCCGGCGGCGCGATTGCGGCTCTCGACGCCCAGGGGCTGGCCGGCTCCGTCCCGGTCTCCGGCCAGGATGCCGACAAGGCGGCGCTGAACCGCGTGGCGCTCGGCACCCAGACCGTCTCCGTCTGGAAGGACAGCCGTGAGCTCGGCAAGAATGCCGCCGAGATCGCGCTTGCCCTCGCCTCGGGCAAGAAGATGAGCGAGATCCCGAACGTCCAGACCTTCACCGGCGGTCCGAAGAAGCAGGCGATGCAATCGGTCTTCCTGAAGCCGCAGCCGATCACCAAGGACAACCTGAACCTGGTCATCGACGCCGGCTGGATCAGCAAGGCCGAAGCCTGCCAGGGCGTCAAGGCCGGCACGGTCGCCGCCTGCAACTGAGCAAGGGCCATTCCGGATCGACAACAGTCCGACGCCGCAGCATGTCTGCCGCGGCGTCGGTTTTCGGCGTAAGATGATGCGGCCGCCGAATGCGGCGAAGCGTCATCGGAGGCAGGACCGGCCAGTGCCGGGCGCAGCGCCTCAAGACAAGGTGGAGAACGGCAGCACATGGCCGACACGATTAATTCCACGACATCGGACAATTCCGCGACGTCGGGAGGCGCCGGACGGGCGGAGGGCAATCTCGTGGCGCGCTTCTTCCGCGCGACCGAGATCGACACGCGCCTGCTCGGCATGATCGGCGCGCTGCTGGTCATCTGGGTCGGTTTCCACATCCTGACCGGCGGTCTTTTCCTGACGCCCCGGAACCTGTGGTTTCTCTCGGTGCAGACCGCATCCGTCGCCGTCATGGCGACCGGCATGGTGCTGGTCATCGTCACCCGCAACATCGACCTTTCCGTCGGCTCCATCCTCGGGTTCACCGGGATGATCATGGGCGTTCTGCAGGCGCAGCTGCTGCCCCAGGTGCTCGGCTTCAACCATCCCGCCACCTGGGCGATCGCGCTAGCCGGCGGCCTCGTCGTCGGCGGCCTGATCGGCGCTTTCCAAGGCGCGATCATCGCCTTCCTGAACGTCCCCTCCTTCATCGTCACGCTCGGCGGCCTGCTCGTCTGGCGCGGCGCCACCTGGTTCGTGACGAGCGGCCAGACGGTCGCGCCGATGGACGCCAACTTCCGCCTGATGGGCGGCGGCACCGACGGCTCGATCGGCGCCACCTGGAGCTGGATCGTCGGCATCCTCGCCTGTCTCGCGATCGTCGCGGCGATCGTCAACGGCCGCCGCCAGCGCAAGCGCTTCCACTTCCCCCGCCGGCCCATCTGGGCCGAATACGTGCTGGCGGGGCTCGGCTGCATCATCGTGCTCGGCGTCGTCTCGATCGCCAACGACTATTACTGGCCAATCAACATCGCCCGCCGCTATGCGGAAGCCAACGGCATTGCCTGGCCGGAAGGCGGCCTCTTCATCTCCCACGGCATCGCCGTGCCGGTGCTGATGGCGATCGCCGTCGGCATCGTCATGACCTTCATCGCGACAAGGCTCCGCTTCGGACGCTACGTCTTCGCGATCGGCGGCAACCCGGAAGCGGCAGAGCTTGCCGGCATCAAGACCCGCTGGGTGACGGTGAAGATCTTCGCCCTGATGGGCATCCTCTGCGCCATCGCCGCGGCGATCTCGACGGCCCGCCTGAACGCCGCGACCAATGCGCAAGGCGAGCTCGACGAACTCTATACGATCGCCGCGGCCGTCATCGGCGGCACCTCGCTTTCCGGCGGCGTCGGCACGATCGCCGGCGCCATGCTCGGCGCGCTTCTCATGCAGTCGCTGCAGTCCGGCATGGTGCTGCTCGGCATCGACACGCCCTTCCAGCGCATCGTCGTCGGCGCCGTGCTCGTGCTCGCCGTCTGGCTCGATACCGTCTACCGCGCCAGAGCCAAGTGACAGCAAAGATAGGAGTTTTCATCGTGACGGAACACACCACTCCGCTCGTGGAAATGAAGAACATTTCCATCTCCTTCGGCGGGCTTCACGCGGTCGAGAACGCCTCGGTCGATCTTTTTCCCGGCGAGGTGGTGGCCCTTCTCGGCCATAACGGCGCGGGCAAATCGACGCTGATCAAGATTCTCTCGGGCGCCTACAGGCGGGACGAAGGCGAGATCCTGATCAATGGCGAGCCGGCCGACATCCGCAACCCGCGCGACGCCAAGAAATACGGCATCGAGACGATCTATCAGACGCTCGCCGTCGCCGACAACGTCGATGCCGCCGCCAACCTTTATCTCGGCCGCGAGCTCCGGACGAAATGGGGCACGCTCGACGATGTCGCCATGGAGGCCAGCACGCGCGAGGTGATGGGGCGCCTCAACCCCAATTTCAGGCGCTTCAAGGAGCCGGTGAAGGCGCTTTCGGGCGGCCAGCGGCAATCGGTGGCGATCGCCCGGGCGATCCTGTTCGACGCGCGCATCCTGATCATGGACGAGCCGACCGCGGCGCTGGGGCCGCAGGAGACGGCCCAGGTGGGCGACCTGATCAAGCAGCTGAAGCGCGAGGGGATCGGCATCTTCCTGATCAGCCACGACATCCACGACGTCTTCGACCTCGCCGACCGCGTCTTCGTGATGAAGAACGGCAAGGTGGTGGGCCATGCGCGCACCGGGGACGTCACCAAGGACGAGGTTCTCGGCATGATCATTCTGGGCAAGGTGCCGCCTGGCGCGACGCCGGGTCCGGGCGCCATGAAAGTGGCGTGATCGCCTGGAAAAGTCGAACGGTGCCCACTCTTTACGATCCGCCGTCGTTGAGGGGGCGCCAGGGCGGAACCGGGCTTTCCCCGGTTCCGCTCATTCCCCTTGAAATCGGCGCTCCTTGAAATTGCCGATTGATGCGGCCGTCATCCTGGGTTAAGAACCTGCCATCGGACGAGGCGAGTCACCATCGCCTTTGCGGTTAGCACCCGTAGCTCAGCTGGATAGAGTGTTGGATTCCGATTCCAAAGGTCACAGGTTCGAATCCTGTCGGGTGCGCCATTTCTCCCATTTTCACTGCACCGACACCGAAATTTACCGCCGATAACCGCCGGGACTACGCTTCTTCGCTCGCCGGCAGTCTCCCGCTCTTTGCTCGGGCGTAGTCCCGGCGGTTATCGGCGGTAAAAAGTTCGAAGCGCTCCCGGTCGAATGGCGGATTTCGCCCCGTGCCGAGCGCACGATCCCCGTCAGCCGGCATCCTTCCGCGATGGAGATAGTGCGGATCATCGGACGGCGTCATATTTGTTGACATCTTCCTGTTGTAACAAGTATGGTTACGTCAAGGAGTCTTTGGGATGAGTGCTAACAGCCGCCTTACCGTTGCCGTTCACATCTTATCGTGGATGGCCCTTGTGGCACGAAAGCGCGCCGATCCTGTAACCTCGGAACGGATCGCGCTGAGCGTGAACACCAATCCCGTCGTGATCCGGCGTACTCTTGGGCTTTTGCACAAGGCGGGCCTCGTCAGAAGCCATCGCGGCGTGAATGCGGGATGGACGCTCGCCAAAAGCGCCGCCGCAATCACGCTGCGGGACGTATCTGCGGCACTCGAGCAGGAAGGGCCATTTGGCCTGCATGCTTCGCCACCTAATCCAGGCTGCCCGGTCGGGCGAGGAATTCAGCCTGCGCTCAGCCGTGTGTACGGTTCTTTGGATCATCTGATCCAGCAGCATCTCGCGAGAACGACCATTGAGCAGGTCCTCGCCGATACGCTTTCGATGACACCTGGATCAAACGGAATCTAGACCTGCCAATAAGACAATGCGGCGGGTAGATGTCTCACAATCATAGATGTAACAAAAATGGTTACATCAAGAGGAACGGAAGATCGAAGATGGGTATACGCCTGCTCGCGCTCGCCCTAGGCACCTTTTCAATCGGCACCGACAGTTTTGTTGTCGCAGGCATTCTGCCAGATGTTTCGCACTCACTTGGTATAGGGGTGACTGCGGCCGGGCAAATGATCACCGTCTATGCCCTCGCCTACGCTTTGATGACGCCTGTCATGGCCACTTTGACGGCGCAATGGCCGCGCCGGACTGTGCTTGCGGGCGGCCTCGTCGTCTTCATTGTCGGCAATGTGCTGACGGCAATGGTCTCTACGTTCGATCTCGTTCTGCTAAGCCGCGCGTTAGCAGGTCTAGGCGGCGCCATGTTCACTCCGGCCGCAAGCGCTATGGCGGCGGGTCTTGTCTCGCCTGAGCGACGCGGTCGGGCTCTGGCCATCGTCATGGCGGGTTTGAGCGGAGCAACCGCGCTTGGTGCGCCCATCGGAACCCTTATCGGCAGCCTTGGCGATTGGCGGCTGACGATGTGGTTTGTCGCTGCGCTGGGTCTGCTGGCGTTAGTAGGGGTCCGGCTGCTTCTTCCGCAGATGGCGCCTCCTCCGCGCTTGCGACTTGCGGAACGGCTGGCGCCGATCGGCGACCTCCGCGTGGCGATGACACTGCTTACGACCCTCTTCGTGCTATCTGGCCTTTATACCGTCTACAACTATGTAAGCCTTGCCTTCGAGCGTGCCACTGGTGGTGATGGGTCACTTTTGGCAGCCCTGATCTCGATGTGGGGAATTGCCGCGATAGCTGGCAATCTGGCCGCCGGGGTCCTAACGGACAAGTTCGGAAGCCGTAGGATCATTAATGCCGCCGCGGCGATAGCTGCGTTGGATTTTGCCCTCATGCCGGTTACGAGCGGTACCTTTATCGGCGCGAGTGTCACGCTCATAATCTGGGGTTTCGCCGGTTGGGGCGTTCTGGTTCCGCAGCAGCATCGCCTCATCGGCATCGCACCCGTCAAGGCGCCCCTCCTGATCGCCTTGAACGCAGCGGCGATCTATATCGCCGTCTCGGCCTCCGGTGCACTCGGCGCGGCAGTCCTCCAGGTGCTTGATTCGCGCTTTCTGGGTTTGGTTGGAGCTGTTCTGATCTTTGCCGGCCTTTTGACCGCAGAAGTCGCCCACGGCCTCATAGTGCGCGGTGCCGTGTCCGCTGTGCCGGCCGCGGCAACGGACAGTTCGCACATTTCCTAATCCCAGGGAGTTCAGGCCTAAACGGAGGATCTACGATGACGTTCAAGCTTTATCTCGAAGATTTTGCCGATGGGCAGCGATTTGAAGCGGGGCCATTCCATATGGAAGCCGACGCGATCATGCGCTTTGCTGCCGAGTTCGATCCGCAACCGTTCCATCTCGAACCAGCGGCAGCCAAAACATCATTCTTTGGTGGGCTTGTGGCAAGCGGCTGGCATACCGCCGCTGCCACGATGCGTTTGCTTGTGGATGGCGGGCTTCCGATCGTCGGCGGCGTTATCGGCGCCGGTGGAGAAGAAATCCGATGGCCGCGTCCTGTATACCCAGGCGATACTCTGCGCATCGAGACAGAGGTGTTGGAGGTGAGGCCATCGCGATCGAATCCCGCGCTTGGTCTGCTTAAGGTACGTCTGCGCACCCTCAATCAGCACAACGAAGAAGTCCAAGTCGCGGTCGCCAACATCCTCGCCCCGAGGCGAAATGCTCGAAGGTAGCATCTATTCGAGGCAGGCCCAGTGGACCCACATATGCGATGTTGGCAAGTTGAAGAGACGACGGCAATCAGGGAATAGAAAGTTCGCATCGCTTGCGGTTTTGATAGCCGCATCGCCGGTCATCTCGGACGCCAGAGGCACGCTGTTTAGGCTTCCGAATGCCACAACCATCTTCCCACTGCGATAGTCTCTTAAGAGTAGTGTTGATCGCCATTTGAGGGTTTTCAGCTGTGTCTTTTCAAGTGCTCACCCAGTCGATCCACATCGCGGCAGAACCACAGGAGTGTTGATTGCCACTGAGAACTGACCCGGCATAGCCTGATATTTCCATTGAGAATTGACCCATGTTTGAACCCTCCCTCGCATGTTTTCAGCGGGGGCTATGGAGTGATCGACATGGCGTTATTGAGCGTGATCCGACGCTGGCATTTTCGAGAACATCTATCGATCCGGGAGATTTGCCGCAGGACTGGCCTATCCCGGAATACTGTCCGCAAATACCTGCGCCTGGACGGGGTGGAGCCGAAGTTCAAGGTCCCGGAGCGGCCAAGCAAGCTTGACCCATTTGCGGATAGGCTGTCGGCCTGGTTGAAGACGGAATCCAAGAAAGGCCGCAAGCAGAAGCGGACGATGAAGCAGTTGCATGCCGAACTGGTGAGCCTCGGATACGGGGGCTCCTATAACCGCGTGGCGGCGTTTGCGCGGGAATGGCGAGAGGATCGGCAGAGGGAGTTGCAGACGACCGGGCGCGGCACGTTTGTGCCCTTGGCATTTGAACCCGGTGAGGCCTTCCAGTTCGATTGGTCGGAAGATTGGGCGATCATCGGCAATGAGCGCACCAAACTGCAGGTCGCCCATACGAAGCTAAGCTACAGTCGGGCCTTTATCGTCCGGGCCTATCTTCTTCAGACGCACGAGATGCTGTTTGACGCCCACAATCATGCGTTCCGCGTATTTGGCGGCATCCCCGGCCGCGGCATCTACGACAATATGCGCACGGCAATCGACAAGGTCGGCCGCGGCAAGGATCGCGACGTCAACACCCGCTTCCTGGCGATGGCCAGCCACTATGTGTTCGAACCCGAGTTCTGCAATCCAGCGTCCGGCTGGGAGAAGGGGCAGGTCGAGAAGAACGTTCAGGATGCCCGTCATCGTCTCTGGCAGCCCACGCCGCGCTTCGCATCGCTGGAAGCATTAAACGACTGGCTGGAGCAGCGCTGCAAGGAATTGTGGGCGCAGACCCCACACGGTCAGATGCGCGGCACCATCGCCGACATCTGGGCTGAGGAAGCATCGGCGCTCATGCCTGTTTCCAGGCCGTTTGACGGGTTTGTCGAGTATACCAAGCGCGTTACACCGACCTGCCTCGTCCATCTGGAGCGCAATCGCTACAGCGTGCCGGCGTCCTTCGCCAATCGACCGGTGAGCCTTCGGGTCTATCCGGATCGTGTCGTGGTTGCCGCGGAGGGCCAGATCATTTGTGAGCACCGCCGTGTCATCGATCGCTCTCATGATCGACCGGGACAGACGATCTACGACTGGCGGCATTATCTGGCGGTCGTGCAGCGCAAGCCCGGCGCTCTCCGCAATGGCGCACCCTTCGCCGAGCTGCCCGATGCGTTCCGAGCCTTGCAGCAATACCTGCTCAAGAAGCCGGGGGCGACCGTGAGATGGTCGATATCCTGGCCCTCGTTCTCCAGCACGATGAACAGGCCGTGCTGTCGGCCGTGGACATGGCGCTGAAGTCGGGCGTTCCGACCAAGACGCATGTGCTGAATCTGCTGCATCGCCTCGTCGACGGCAAATCCTTCACGCCACCGACCATCGACGCGCCACAGGCCCTGACGCTCATCAATGAGCCGAAAGCCAATGTCGAGCGCTACGATGCGCTGAGAAAGACGGAGGTTGGCCATGCGTCATAATCCGGCAAGCGGCGCTATCGTCATCATGCTGCGGCAGTTGAAGATGCACGGCATGGCCCAGGCCGTCGGCGAGCTCACCGAGCAAGGGTCGCCGGCGTTCGAGGCGGCAATCCCTATCCTGTCGCAGCTTCTCAAGGCCGAGACGGCGGAACGTGAAGTTCGATCGACCGCCTATCAGCTCAAGACCGCACGCTTTCCAGCCTATCGTGACCTGAACGGCTTCGACTTCGCCAGCAGCGAGGTCAACGAGGCGCTGGTGCGTCAGCTTCATCGCTGCGACTTCCTCGACGACGCCAACAACATCG
>NZ_FXAF01000001.1:2500-465620 GCF_900177415.1 Xaviernesmea oryzae
TGTGAGCAGACCTTCCGATCCGCCCGCGAGACCCCGCCGACCACGTTTCTCTTTCTTCCATTCTTCAATTGTCAAAAAACAGACGCCCAAAAGCCTCAAAAAAAGCCCGGAACGTCAAAACCCACAGAGCCAAACCTTAACCCGGCCCCAATCAGCATCCAGCCAATCTCTAGGATTTCACCAGAACAAGAAACTTCGTCGCCAGCAGCGCCGCCGCCCTCGTCAGTGAGCGGCGTTATAGTCGTATGCCCTCAAACAAGTCAACAGGGCTCAAATAGGAATTTTCGTGAAAAACGACATCTTTTTGATTTTTCACGGAAATTTCCGCCGAGCCCGCGAAAAACCGCTCATCGGCGACGACGGAACCCTTAAAGCCGGGCGTGGAAAAAGCGATCCTTCCGGATGACGCCCCAAAACTGCCCCGACAAATTCACAATCTCATGGTTACCAGGACCTAGATGGGGATTCGAAGGCCGAATTCAAGGGTTGCACGCGTTTGCAACCTGACCGATTTGACTCTCCTTATCGAAACGGGCACATGTTTCGCCCAAGCTTCCGCAGGCAGGCTGAAGGCTTGATTGCGGCTATAAGAGTGACCAGGGGGATTGGCTTAGACTGGCATGATGACGGCCCGCAGCATGATCCGCTCGCTCGGCAACGAACCGCCGATCCTCGCCGATGGTCGTCGGGCGCCGGATCGCCGTGAGATTTCCCTTCGCTGGCTTTCCGGCACCTTCCTGACCGGGATCACGTCGTCGATCCTGATGGGCGTGGCGCTGTTTGCCGCTCTGGACGGCCGCCAGCAGCTTGCCATCCCCGCCGAGGCCTCCGCCTCTGTTCCCCATGACGACGTCGATATCGCCTCGCGCGGAAAACGCCTGCTCGGCGGCAATATCGTCGCCATGCCGACCGACCGGAAGATCATGGAGGTCTCCACGGTCCTCCATGAAGGCAACAAGGAAGTCGTCCGGCGCAGGCCATTCGCGCATGTGAAGATGAACCTTGCCGCAAACCACGTGGCGCAGGAGGACTACCCCTCCTTCGACCCGCTGACGATCTTCTCGTCCAGCGAGACGCCGCCCCCGCCGGCCGCGCGCGCCGGCGCCATCTACGGCTCCAACGTGGAATCCGAGGTCAGCCTCCAGACGGCCGCCTTCCCGCTCAAGGGCAGCGCCTATGCCTATGCGCCTGCCATGACGCTCGAAGAGGTGGAGGAGAACGTCCGTTCGAACGGTTCGGTGCTCGCAAGCGGCAACACCCAGCTCTCGGCGCTCTACTACGTCGATCCGCAGCGTTTTTCGTCGAAGGACGACGACCTCGACATCACCGCGGGACTTTCGGCGCGTGTGGTCGAGGAGAACATCTCGGTGTCGGCGCCCGAACCGATCACGTCGCATACGCGCGAATATGCCGACGATATCATCCCCGTCCGCAAGCCGGAGACCGTCACGCAGGCGATGACGGAGGTCGGCTATCCCGAGGGCAAGGCTCAGGAGATTTCCGGCTATCTGCAATCCCGGCTCGGCGGCGCCGATCTCCTCGCAGGCGACGTGCTGCGCATCGGCGTGATCCAGGAAGGCGACATGGTGCTGGTCGTGCGCGCCAGCGTCTACCGGCGCGGTAAGCATCAGGTTACCATCGCCGTCGACGACCACGGCCGCTTCATCGACGGTGACGCCCCGCCGATGCTGGATGCCGTCGCCTCCGCCTTCAGCGAGCAGCCGCCCCAGGTCATGACCGGTCGCGAGCTGCCGCGCGTCTACGACGGCATCTATCGCGCCGCCCTTTCCTACGGCATGAGCAAGGAGATGACGTCCCTTCTGGTGAAACTGCTCGCCAGCAATGTCGACCTGCAGGCCCAGTTGAAACCGACGGACAGGGTTGAAGCCTTCTTCTCCGTGACCGACGAGAAGGGTCAGGCGAGCAAGGATTCCGAACTGCTTTACGTGAACGCCCAGTTCGGCGACACCACCACCCGCTTCTACCGTTTCCAGAATTCCGACGACGGATCGATCGATTATTTCGACGAGGATGGAAAAAGCATCCGGCAGTTCCTGCTGCGCAACCCGCTCCCGAACGGCCGCATGACCTCCGGCTTCGGGATGCGCGCCCACCCCATCCTCGGCAGGTCGGTCATGCATACGGGCACCGACTGGGCCGCGCCGCGCGGCACGCCGATCATCGCCACCGGCAACGGCGTGGTGGAGAAGGCCGGCTGGGATTCCGGCGGCTACGGCAACCAGACGCTCATCCGCCATGCCAACGGCTACGTCTCCTCCTATAACCACCAGAGCGCGATCGCCCCGGGGGTTCGGGAAGGCGCGAAGATCACCCAGGGTCAGGTCATCGGCTATGTGGGCTCGACCGGCCAGTCGACCGGCGCGCATCTGCATTACGAGCTGATCGTCAACGGCACCAAGGTCGACCCGATGAGGGTGCGCCTGCCGGGCGGCAGTTCGCTGGAAGGCAAGGCGCTCGCCCGCTTCGAAGAGGAGCGCAAGCGCATCGACGCGCTGCTCAACAACCAGCCCGACGAAGTCGCCAGCCGGTAAGCCGACGAGCTGCCCGGGTCAGAGCCCGGTGGCCCGCATCGAGATCACCGAGATCGCTTCCGATCCAAGCGGACGGAAGACAACGGCGATGACAACGATCCGTCAATTCCCGCCGCCTACGCGGCGTCATCCTCGGCCCTGTGCCGAGGATCTGCCCACCTCACCGAAGCATCGACGTGGTCGGATGCTCGGGACAGGCCCGAGCATGACGAAAGAGAAGTTGTCGCCCCTCTTGTCGGAAATGAAAAAGCCGCGTCGTCACCGACGCGGCCCTTTGCCTGTTCAAATGGACGCCCGTTTCAGGCGGCCTCGCTGACCTCCCGCTTGACGCGGAAGAGCAGCCGGTCGGAGCCGGAACTGACCGCGACCGTCGAGCCGTCGGGGATCTGGCCGCCCAGGATCTGCTCGGCGAGCGGGTCCTGCACGTATTTCTGGATCACCCGCTTCAGCGGACGCGCGCCGTAGACGGGATCGTAACCCTTCTCGGCCAGCCATTCGCGGGCGTCCTCGCCGAGATCGATCGCGATCTTGCGTTCGGCGAGCAGGTTCAGCAGCCGCTTCATCTGGATGTCGACGATCGCCCCCATCTCGCTGCGGCGCAGGCGGTGGAACAGGATGATCTCGTCGACGCGGTTCAGGAATTCCGGGCGGAACGACGCCTTCACCACATCCATCACCTGGTCGCGGACCTGGTCCACGTCCTCGCCGTCGCGCAGATTGGTGAGATATTCCGCGCCGAGGTTCGAGGTCATGATGATGATCGTGTTCTTGAAGTCGACCGTGCGGCCCTGCCCGTCCGTCAGCCGCCCGTCGTCGAGCACCTGCAGGAGAACGTTGAAGACATCGGGATGCGCCTTCTCGATCTCGTCGAACAGCACGACCTGATAGGGCTTGCGGCGGACGGCTTCCGTCAGCGCGCCGCCTTCCTCATAGCCGACATAGCCGGGAGGCGCGCCGATCAGCCGCGCGACCGAATGCTTCTCCATGTATTCCGACATGTCGATGCGCACCATCGCGGTCTCGTCGTCGAACAGGAAGCGGGCGAGCGATTTCGTCAGCTCCGTCTTGCCGACGCCCGTCGGGCCGAGGAAGATGAACGAGCCGATCGGCCGGTTCGGGTCCTGCAGGCCGGCACGCGAACGGCGCACCGCGCGCGAGACCGCCTGCACGGCATCGCCCTGGCCGACGACCGACTTCGCCAGCTCGTCTTCCATCCTGAGCAGCTTTTCGCGCTCGCCTTCCAGCATCTTGTCCACGGGAATGCCCGTCCAGCGGGAGACCACATGGGCGATGTTGTCGGGGGTGACGACCTCTTGCACCATGGATGCGGCACTGCCGTCCTGGGCCTCCGCTTCGACCAGCTCCTTCTCGAGCTTCGGAATGACGCCGTAGGCCAGCTCGCCGGCGCGCTGGTATTCACCCTGGCGCTGGGCGATCGCCAGCTCGTTGCGGGCCTCGTCGAGCTGCCTCTTCAGGTCGGCGGCAAGGCCGAGCTTCTGCTTTTCCGCCTGCCAGCGGGCCGTCAGCGCGGCCGCCTGCTCTTCCAGCGAGGCGAGCTCGCTTTCAAGCCGCGCCAGCCGGTCGGCCGAGGCGCTGTCGGTTTCCTTCTTCAGGGCCTCCCGCTCGATCTTGAGCTGGATGATGCGCCGGTCGAGCTCGTCGAGCTCCTCCGGCTTGGAATCCACCTGCATGCGAAGACGCGAGGCGGCCTCGTCCATCAGGTCGATCGCCTTGTCCGGCAGGAACCTGTCGGTAATGTAGCGGTTGGAAAGCGTCGCAGCCGCGACCAGGGCCGAATCCGAGATGCGGACCTTGTGGTGCTGCTCGTATTTTTCCTTGAGGCCGCGCAGGATCGAGATCGTATCCTCGACCGTCGGCTCGTCCACCATGACGGGCTGGAAGCGGCGGGCGAGCGCCGGATCCTTTTCCACGTGCTTGCGGTATTCGTCGAGCGTGGTCGCACCCACGCAGTGGAGCTCGCCACGGGCAAGCGCCGGCTTCAGGAGGTTGGAGGCATCCATCGCGCCTTCGGACTTGCCGGCGCCGACCAGCGTATGCATCTCGTCGATGAACAGGATGATCTCACCGTTTTCCGACTGGACCTCGTTCAAGACGCTCTTCAGGCGTTCCTCGAACTCGCCGCGATATTTCGCGCCGGCGATCAAGGCACCCATGTCGAGCGCCATCAGCTTCTTGTCCTTCAGGCTTTCCGGCACGTCGCCGTTGACGATCCTGAGCGCCAGGCCTTCGGCGATCGCCGTCTTGCCGACGCCGGGCTCGCCGATCAGCACCGGATTGTTCTTGGTGCGGCGGGAAAGGACCTGGATGGTGCGGCGGATTTCGTCGTCGCGGCCGATCACCGGATCGAGCTTGCCCTCGCGGGCTTCCGCCGTCAGGTCACGCGCGTATTTCTTCAGCGCCTCGAAACCCTGTTCGGCGTTCGCGCTGTCGGCCGTGCGGCCCTTGCGGATGTCGTTGATGACCTGGTTGAGGCCCTGCGCGGTCACGCCGGCCTTCTTCAAGGTTGCGGACGTGGAAGCCGAGCTTTCGATCGCAAGCGCCAGAAGCAGGCGCTCGACCGTGACGAAGCTGTCGCCGGCCTTCTTGGCGGCGTCTTCGGCGGTCGCGAAAACTTTTGCGAGCGGCTGGGAGAGATAGATTTCGCCGTTGCCGCCGGAAACCTTCGGCAGCTTGGCAAGTGCGGCATCATTGGCGATGCGGGCTTCCTTGGCGTTGCCGCCGGCGCGCTCGATCAGCGAGGACGCCATGCCCTGGTCGTCGTCGAGCAGCACCTTCAGCACGTGTTCCGGCGTGAACTGCTGATGCCCCGAGGCCAGAGCCTGCGTCTGCGCCGACTGCAGGAAACCGCGGACGCGCTCGGAATATTTCTCGATGTTCATTCACAACACCTCCAGTGATCGCCCTGCCCTTACGAGGCGCAGGCCGATGATTGAGATTGAGCTCCCTCAAAAGGCGAGCCCGGCCGGTCACGCCGGCTTCGGCTTGAGATATGGTAAGGGGAATCCGGTGTTTAAAGAGTTCAGAAAAGCAAAAAACGCCGGCGCGCGCCCTGTAAATTTCCGCGTGACATTCGCAAACCGGACGACTACATACGCAGCATGTCGTTCACGTCCTTTTACGCCTCGCGATTTTATGCGTACCGCTGCCCTCAGCGGATGCGGGTCCGTGCGTAGCTGATTTTCGACGCGACGACATCACCCGAACAGCCGCTAGTCTACCTGGCGGCTTTTTTGTTCCGCACGGTATGACCAAACAGGAGCCATGCCCGTGCCGAATGCCACCCCCGTCAACACCCCCATCGATGCCATCGACGATCTGCGTATCGTCGAGATCAACCCTCTCACCGCCCCGGCCGACATCATTCGCGAGATCCCGCGCGACGACGCCGTCACCGGCACCGTCACCCGGACGCGCGACACCGTCCATCGCATCCTTCACGGCCAGGACGACCGCCTGCTGGTGATCGTCGGCCCCTGCTCCATTCACGATCCGGTCGCCGCCAGGGATTATGCGGGAAGGCTGGAAGAACAGCGCCGCCGCCTCGGCGACGATCTCGAAATCGTCATGCGCGTCTATTTCGAAAAGCCCCGCACCACCGTCGGATGGAAGGGCCTGATGAACGACCCGCATCTCGACGGCAGCTACCGCATCGAAGAGGGTTTGCGGATCGCCAGACGTCTTCTGCTCGATATCAACGCGATGGGCCTTCCCGCCGGCTGCGAATTCCTCGACACGATCACACCGCAATATATCGCCGACCTGGTGAGCTGGGGCGCGATCGGCGCACGCACGACGGAAAGCCAGGTGCATCGCCAGCTCGCCTCCGGCCTCTCCTGCCCGATCGGCTTCAAGAACGGCACCGACGGCGGCACCGCCATCGCGCTCGATGCCATATTGGCCGCCTCGCAGCCGCATCATTTCCCGGCGGTGACGAAAGACGGACGGGCGGCGATCGCGTCGACCACCGGCAACGAGGACTGCCACGTCATTCTTCGCGGCGGCCGGAAGCCGAACTACGAGGCGGCGGATGTCGAGGCGGTATGCCGGGATGCGGCGAAACGCGGCCTGGAACCGCGCATCCTCATCGATGCCAGCCATGCCAACAGCGGCAAGGACCCGATGAACCAGCCGCTGGTCGTCCGGTCCGTCGCAGCGCAGATCGCCGCGGGCAACACCGCCATCAAGGGCATGATGCTCGAAAGCAATCTCGTCGCCGGCCGCCAGGATCTCGTCCCCGGCAAGCCGCTCGTCTATGGCCAGAGCATCACCGACGGCTGCATCGACTGGGAAACCTCCGTCTCGGTGCTCGAAGACCTTGCCCGCGCCTCCCGCGGGCGGCGGACGGCACAGAACTGACCCGCGCCCGAAAGCATCCGATCTCTCCAAACAAAAGGCCGCTCCGAAGAGCGGCCTTTTCTGTCTCATTCGCCGATCGGCTTTACTCGCCGGCGGCTTCTGCCAGCGCCGGCTGGGCGTCGTCGCCGGCGGCATCGCCCTCGGCGCTCTTGCGCGGCTGGCGGCGCGGACGGCTGGCGGCACGGCGGCGCGGGGCGCGCTCGGCCGGTGCGGCCGCTTCGGCCTGTTCCGCCTGCTCGACGACCACCTCGGCCGGAGTGCCTTCGATCACCGGCTGCGGGCCGGAACCGTCATCGATGGCGGGGGCTGCCGGCTGCGGCTGTTCGGCGGCGACCGGCTGCTCGCGCTCGCGGCGTTCCTGCCGGTCCTGGCGTCGGTCGCGGCGCTGTTCGCGGTCGCGGCGGTTCTCGCGCGGCTGCTGCTCCTGGGCCTGTCCGTTCTGCTCGCGGCGCGGCTGCTGCGGCTGAGCCTCGTCGACGACGGGCTGCTGCGCGAAGCCGAGATCCTCGGCCTCGCCGGCCTCGATCTCGTCCTGGTCGAGAGCCGCGCCGTCGCGGTCCTGATAGTCGCCGCGATCCTGGTGCTGGAAGCGATCCTGCATCTGCGCCTGGGCGGCGGCGATGATGCGGTTGTAATGCTCGGCGTGCTGTAGATAGTTCTCCGCCATCACGCGGTCGCCGGAGCTTTGCGCATCCCGGGCCAACGCCGCGTATTTCTCGGCGATATGCTGGGCGGTACCGCGGATTTTCACGTCTGGACCGGAGCTGTCGTAAGTCCGGCTGAGAGGATTTCCACCCTTGCGGTTGAAGTTGTTGTTGCCGCCGCCGCCGTTATTGTTGTTATTGCCGCGCCCTCGACCGCGTTTGTTCTGCTGTCCTGGCCTCATCTATCGTTCACCAATTCTCTGTCTTCGCTGATAAGGGGCCACGCGGCCTGCCGGTCCATGCCGGAACAAGACTTCGCGTGCCACGTACAGGCCGACCAAAGCGTCCTGCCGCTTGTGAAAGTCAAATTAACTGATTCACGCACCGGGATTTGTTCAACCTTCGCAACTCTTCGAAAAGAGCAGGATCAAGAGTTGACCTGTAACCCGAACGAATCGCTGTTCATTCCCAGCCGCCCCAGTGCGTGCTTTGCAAGCTATCCCGCTTCCTCCGGAAATCCAAGCCTTTTCTTCTGCTGTGCAAATCAGGGCTCTTTTACGGTAAATACGAGAACTCGATCATTGCCGCCGTAATCGCGCGCCGCCTGCACCGGCTTAAAGCCGGCCGAGCGGAAAATGGCGGTTACGGCTTCCTTCTGGTCGAACCCGATTTCGACGCCGATAACGCCGTCCTTTTCGAGGAAATCTCCTGCACCCGCTGCAATCGCGCGATAGGGAGAAAGCCCATCGGGCCCTCCGTCCAGCGCTGCCGGCGGATCGAAATCCCGAACTTCCGGTTCCAGTGAGGGGATAACGTCACTCCGTATATAGGGCGGATTTGACACGATTATGTCGAAACGTCCGGAAATATTTTCGAACCAGTCGCTTCGGATCGCTTCAAATCTCTCCGCCAATCCTGTCCGTGCCGCGTTTCCCGCTGCCGTTCGCAAGGCATCTTCCGAAATATCGCTGCCGATCCCCGTGGCCCCCGGGCTTTCCTTCAGCAGCGCGAGAATGATCGCGCCGGTACCCGTGCCGAGATCGAGAAGCCGTGCAGCACCTTTGGCTGCGACAATCCGCCTCACGTGGGGAAGCAGGCTGTCCACCAGGATTTCCGTGTCCCGGCGGGGCTCCAGCGTCTCCTTGGAGAGGAGGAGGTCCATCCCGTGGAATTCCCGTGACCCTAATATGCGGTGGACCGGCTCCCGTTTCAAGCGCCGTTCGACGGCATTCGTGATTCGGGCCTGTTCGTCGCCCGTCAGAACCCGGTCGCCGCCCGTGAAGACCTCGGTACCGGAGAGGCCGAGAAGCCCGCCGATCAGCAGCCGCGCCTCGATCGCCGCGTCCGGCAGACCGGCTTCCGCGAGCCGGCCCCTCGCCTGCGCCAAGGCCTCGGCCAAGGTCGTCGTCCCGGTCGTCATCCCTGTTGCTCGCCGAGCTGCGCGAGCTGGCCGGCCTGGTAGTCGGCGATCAGCGCATCGACCACTTCGTCGATCTCGCCCTCCATCATCCGGTCGAGCTTGTAGAGCGTCAGGTTGATGCGGTGGTCGGTCACGCGCCCCTGCGGAAAGTTGTAGGTGCGGATGCGCTCGGAACGGTCGCCGGAACCGACCTGGCTCTTGCGGTCGGCGGAACGTTCGCTGTCCGCCCTCTGCCGCTCCATGTCGTAAAGCCGTGAGCGCAGCACCTGCATCGCCTTGGCCCGGTTCTGGTGCTGCGATTTTTCCGAGCTGGTGACGACGATGCCGCTCGGAATATGGGTGATGCGCACCGCCGAGTCGGTGGTGTTGACGTGCTGGCCGCCCGCGCCGGACGAACGCATCGTGTCGATGCGGATGTCCTCGGGACGGATTTCGATGTCGATCTCCTCCGCCTCGGGCAGGACCGCGACGGTCGCCGCGGAGGTGTGGATACGTCCCTGCGTTTCGGTATCCGGCACACGCTGGACGCGGTGAACGCCGGATTCGAACTTCAGCTTGGAGAAGACGCCGCGCCCGGTGACCGTCGCAATGATTTCCCGGTAGCCCCCCGCTTCGCCTTCGCTCGCCGAAAGCACCTCGACCTTCCAGCCATGCGCGCTCGCATAACGCTCGTACATGCGGAAGAGATCGCCGGCGAAGAGCGCCGCCTCGTTGCCGCCGGTGCCGGCGCGGATTTCCAGGATGGCGCTTCTCTCGTCGGCGGCATCCTTCGGCAGCAGCAGGATCTGCATCTCCTTTTCGAGCGTCTCGATCCGCTCTTCCGCCTCCGGCAGCTCCATCTCGGCAAGCTCGCGCATCTCCCGGTCGGTCGCCTTGTCGGCGAGCATCGCGCGAAGGTCCGCCGCTTCCGCGACCGTCTTCTCGTATTCGCGGATCTTCCGCACCACGGGCTGCAGCTCGGCATATTCCGATGCCAGCTTCACATAGACGTCGGCGGCCGGACCTTCCGACATGCGCGCCTCGATCTCGCCGAAACGGCGCTCCAGCTCGCGCATCTTTTCAACAGGAAGCTTCGCCAACTATAAAACTCCAACTATGCCGTTCGTCATCCTCGGGCTTGTCCCGAGGATCTGCCAACCTGTCGGCGTGGATGGATCCTCGGAATATCCGCGGACTTGATCCGTGGACCGAAGATGACGGTGAGAGCACATAGCTCGACCAATAGCCGCCATTCAATCGTCAAACCGGAATATTGTGAGCCTGGGCGAACCGCACAAGCAGTTCCCGGATCGGCTCGTTCGAGGTCGTGTCGTCGAGCGCGGCATTGAGCTCGGCGGCCAGGAGGTCGGCGTCGAGCCCCAGCAGCATGGCCTTGACCGGACCGATCGAGGTCGCCGCCATCGAGACGGAACGGAAGCCGATGCCGATCAGCGCCATGGCCGAAAGCGGCTTGCCGGCCATTTCGCCGCAAAGCGTCACCGGCGTCTTGTTGCGCTCGCCGGCGCGTGCGATGTCGCGCAGGATGCGCAGGAAGGGTTTGCCCAGGTTGTCGAACCGGTCGGAGACCCGCGCATTGCCGCGGTCGGCCGCCATGGCGAACTGGAAGAGGTCGTTCGAGCCGACCGAGACGAAATCCACTTCCTGCATCAGCTCGTCGAGCTGCCACATCAGGGCCGGCACTTCCAGCATCGCGCCGAACTGCAGCTTGCGCGGCAGGCTGTGGCCGAATTTCGAAAGATGCTGCACTTCCTTCTGCATCAGGTCGCGCACCGCATGGATTTCCGAGACCTCGGTCACCATCGGCACCATCATCCTCAGCTCGCCCCCCGCGGACGCCCTCAGAAGCGCGCGAAGCTGGGTGCGCAACAGCCCCGGCCGGTCGAGCGAAAGGCGGATCGCCCGCCAGCCGAGCGCCGGGTTTTCCTCCTCGTGGGCACGGAAATAAGAGACGACCTTGTCGCCGCCGATATCGAGCGTGCGGAAGGTCACGGTTCGGCCTGCCGCCTGCTTCATCACGTTGCGGTAGAACGCTTCCTGCTCCTCCAGCTTCGGCATGGTGGAGGCGATCATGAACTGCAGTTCGGTGCGGAAGAGGCCGATCCCGTCGGCGCCGGATTCCGTCAGCTGCGGCAGGTCGACCATCAGGCCGGCATTCATCTGCAGGCTGATGCGCTTGCCGTCCCTGGTGAGCGGCTCGACCGAGCGCAGCGCCCGGAACTGTTCCTGGCGGCGGGCGCGCAGCCGCACCTTCTCCTCGTAGGCCTTCTGCAGGTCCGCCATCGGACGCAGGTGGATTTGCCCGTCGTCGCCGTCGATGATCACCGCATCGCCGTTTTCGGCGAGCGCCACCACGCCGGCCGCCTGTCCCACCACCGGAATGCCCATGGCGCGCGCGACGATCACCACATGGCTCGTCACCGCGCCGTCTTCCAGCACGAGGCCGCGCATGCGCTCGCGCGGATAATCCAGAAGCTCCGCCGCCCCCATGGCGCGCGCCAGGATGATCGCGTCGGCCGGGAACCCCTCCTCCGAAAGCCGGCCGGAAAAGCCGGTGAGCTGCCTGAGCAGGCGGTTGGCGAGGTCGTCGAAATCGTGCATCCGCTCGCGCAGATAGGGGTCGGTGAGGCGCATCATGCGCGCCTTGGTGTCGCTCTGCACCTTCTCGACCGCCGCCTCCGCCGTCAGCCCGTTGTGGATCGCCTCTTCCATGCGGCGGACCCAGCCCTGGTCATGCGCGAACATGCGGTAGGTTTCGAGAACCTCCCGGTGCTCGCCCTCCTGCGCCACTTCGCGGCGCGACAGCATGTCGTCGATGGAGATGCGCAAGCTGCCCAGCGCTTCGGCGAGCCGCTGGATCTCCCTCTCCGAATCCTCGTTGAGCAGATTGGTGACGACGATGCGCGGCTCGTGCAGCACCACATGGCCGAGGCCGATGCCTTCGTTGTAGCCGTCCGCCTCGATCGTCACCGCGCGGGTCAGGTCGAGTTCCAGCCCCGGCCGGGTGATCTTCTTGAGCTCGCCGGTGGCGATCATCTCGGCGATCACCATCGCCGTGGTCTCGAGCGCTTCGAGCTCGTCCTCGCGATAGTTGCGGCTCGCCCGGTTCTGCACGACGAGAACGCCGAGCGTGCGGCCGGCGCGCAGGATCGGCACGCCGAGGAAGGAGTGGTAGATCTCTTCGCCGGTCTCCGGCAGATAGCGGAAGGCCGGATGCGCCTGCGCGTCGGAGAGGTTGAGCGGCTGGGCGGAGGCGGCGATCGTGCCGACCAGGCCCTGGCCCATCTTCAGTTGCGAAAGGTGGACGGCTTCCTTCTTGAGGCCTTCGGTCGCGTAGAGTTCGAGAACGCCGTCGGAGCGGAGCACGTAGACGGAGCAGACCTCGGCCACCATGTTGCTGGCGATCTGGCGGACGATCCGGTCAAGACGCTCCTGTGGGTCGAGCGGCTCCGCCATCAATTCGCGCAGCCGTTTCAAAAGAACGCGCGGACCAGCCGACAGGTCTCTCATCGGCATCAGTGCTCCCGAACCCAGGTCATCCTATCCGGGATGGCGCGCCCGAATGCCGGCGCGCCGAACCGGCTCACCATCAACTCTTATCGAGACCGTAGGCGGAATGCAAAGTCCGAACTGCGAGTTCAGAATAAGCGCCGTCGATCAGGATGGAAATCTTGATTTCCGACGTGGTGATCGCCTTGATGTTGATGCCTTTTTCGGCAAGTGCCTTGAAAGCGTGCGCGGCGACGCCCGCATGGCTGCGCATGCCGATGCCGATGACCGAGACCTTGGCGAGGCCTGATTCGCTCTGGGCGACGTCGAAGCCGATCTTGGCCTTGTTGTCGTCGAGCACCTTCAGCGCCTTCTGCACGTCGCCCGAAGGCACCGTGAAGGTCATGTCGGTCTTCGAACCGTCTTCCGACGTGTTCTGCACGATCATGTCGACGTTGATATGCGCTTCGGCGAGCGGCCCGAAGATCGCGGCCGAGACGCCCGGCCGGTCGGCGAGCCGCCGCAGCGAGATCTGCGCTTCATCCTTGGCATAGGCGATGCCGGTGACGACTTCCTGTTCCACGATTTCTTCCTCGTCGCAAATCAAAGTGCCGGGCGGGTTCAAAAGGTCGCCCATGCCCGGCGCATCGGGATCCTCGAAACTGGAGCGCACGAAGGTGCGGACCTTGTGGACCATGGCAAGCTCGACCGAGCGCACCTGCAGGACCTTCGAGCCGAGGGATGCCATTTCCAGCATTTCCTCGAAGGAGACCTTCTTCATGCGGCGCGCGGCCGGCACGATGCGCGGGTCGGTCGTGTAGACGCCGTCCACGTCCGTGTAGATGTCGCAGCGGTCGGCCTTTACGGCGGCGGCGATCGCCACGGCCGAAGTGTCGGAACCGCCGCGGCCGAGGGTGGCGATGCGGTTGTCCGGGCCGAGCCCCTGGAAACCCGCGACGACCGCCACCTGTCCCTCGCCCATCCGCTTGACGATCTCGGAACCGTCGATCTCCATGATGCGGGCCGCGCCATGGGCGTTGTCGGTGCGGATCGGGATCTGCCAGCCCTGCCAGGAACGGGCGTTGATGCCCATGGATTGCAGCGTGATCGCGAGAAGCCCGGAGGTCACCTGCTCGCCGGAAGCGACGACGGCGTCGTATTCGCGCGCATCGTAGAAGGGCGAATTGGCGCCCGTCACCTTCGGCGCGTCCTGGACCCAGCCGACCAGTTCGTTGGTCTTGCCGGACATTGCCGAGACGACGACCGCCACCTCGTGGCCTGCCTCGACCTCCCGTTTCACATGGCGCGCGACGTTGTGGATACGTTCGAGATTGGCGACGGACGTGCCGCCGAACTTCATGACGATGCGAGCCATACGACCAAAACCACTCTTTCGCCCAGGCCTGAAGCGCCCGGACGTCTCCTTTCCAACGCCTCGAAATCCCCTTCCCTCAGGACGGGATCGTCGAGTTGCGGGGTCTCTTATCGAAAAGGGTGAAAGGGCGCAATGGCCGGAGCATAGGCGAACGGTACGCTCGTCATAAATGCTTCGCTAGGGGCACGCATGAAAAGGGCCGCCCGATGAGCGGCCCCGTAGTCGGGTCTGGTCAGTTGTCGCCGGTGGTTCCGGGCCTCTGGCAACTCGGCGTCCAGCAGACCTCACCATCCCGGTTTACCCTTTGCGGAGGACGGCGATCCTCGCCCCGCTCCACCCTTTGCGGCGGGCGACGGTCGTCATTCCGCTCCACTCTCGGCGGCGGGCGGCGGTCGTCGTTCCTGTCAACGCGCGGCGGCGGCCTGCGGTCGTCGTCGCGGTCGACGCGCGGCGGCGGGCGGCGATCGTCACGATCGCGGTCCCTGCCCCGGTCGCGGTCCCGATCCCACCGGTCACGGTCGCGGTCACGGTCGCGGTCCCAGCGGGGCGGATCCCGATCCCGGTCCCAGCGCGGCGGGTCACGATCCCACCGTGGAGGATCACGGTCCCAGCGCGGGGGGTCGCGGTCCCAGCGCGGCGGCGGCGGAGGCGGGCGGCGGTCGACCCGGTCCCAGTCGTAGCGGCGCCAGCGGTCGCGGTCGCGGTAGAAGTCGCGGTCGCGATAGTAGCGGCCCCAATAGGTATCGACGTCGAAGGTGATCATGGGAATGCCGAGCGGACGGTAATATTGCGGCCCGACATAGACCCGGTTGGATTGATAGCTGGCCTGGACATAGGTGCCGGACACCCAGCCGCGGCCGCCGAAAAACTGCACGTCGCACCAGTTGACGCTGCTCATGCAGCCGTAGATGGTGACGGGCGTCCCGACCGGAATGACGGTGACGGCGGGGTAGCCGGTGCTCGGTCCGGACCGCATGTTGACATTGGCCGTGGCGAAGCCGCGCACCGCCGCCTCCGCAAGCGACGGCGCCACGAACATGGCGCACAGAGCCGCAACGGACATGAGAATTTTCTTCACGGGCTTCCTCCTGAGAAACCTTGATTGGCGTCCGAACAGGCGTTCCGATCTGCCGGCGGATTTCCGCCGACCTATCAATGTTCGAGGCGGCTGCATTGTTCCAGCAGGCCTCTGAATGGCGCATGAATAAGCCGTTTGGCTTGCGTTAAGCCTGCCGCCGCTTCGCAGGCCCCGTCGACTGCCGTTCGGCGATATGGCAGGCGAGCTCCACCCGTCGCGGCGGAACGGAAAATCCGGACATGTCGTCGCGCAGGAGATCGAGCGCCACCGAACCGAGTTCGCGCATGGGGATGTGCATCGTCGTCAGCGGCGGATTGAGGAAGGCGGCTTGCGGCAGGTCGTCCATGCCCATGACGGACACGTCGCCGGGCACGGAATAGCCCGCCTGCTGCACGCCCATCATCGCGCCGACCGCGAGGCTGTCGCCGGCGGTGAGCACGGCGGTGAAATCGAGCCCTTTCGTGCGGATGCGCTCGCCGATCGCCTGGGCGGCAAGCTCCGGCAGCCAGTCGTCCACCGGCACGACCAGATCGGCCGGACAGGGCAGCCCGTGCTGGAGAAGCGCGTCCTGCCAGCCCTCGCGGCGTCGGTCGATGGTGCGCCGGCCGGGCCGCATCAGGAAAAGGATGCGGCTGTGGCCGAGCCGGATCAGGTAATCCGCCGCAAGATGCGCCGCCGAGCGGTTGCAGGGCGTCACGCTCGAAAGCCGCATAGTGGGATCGTCGCCGTTGATCAGCACGACCGGCTTGCCGAAGCCGCGGGTCGCCGCCAGCATGCCCTCGTCGTCGACGGTGAGGAACAGGAGCCCCGCCACGTCGGGATCGGTCCGTGCCTCTTCCAGCACGACCTTTTCCTCCGCCTCGTCGGCCACGGCGCGGGTGACGATGTCGAGACCCAGCGCCTGCGCCCTATCCCTCAACCCTTCGAGCACGTAGAGCGTGAACTGGTTGCGCACGTAGTCGATCATCGCCGCGCTCGAGGCGGCGAGCACCACCTTCTTGCCGGCGACCGGCGTCGGCACCGCGTAGTTGATGTCCTTCGCCGCCTCCAGGATGCGCTGGCGGATATCGGCCCGGACACCTTTCTCGCCGGCGATCGCCCGCGACACGGTGCTCAGCGAAACCCCCACCTTTTCCGCTATGTCCTCCAGCCGCACCCGCCGGCTCTTCTTGCCGCGTTTGCCAGGAACGATCGAGGTTGCCATGCCGTCCTCCCGTAAATCAGCCAGCAGACTGCAAAAAATTTTCAGATTGCGCAATCAATTTTCAGATGTTTTCATGAAGTCGCCGTCCGGGAGAGACGGGATCGACAGG
The DNA here is from genome assembly GCF_900177415.1 of Xaviernesmea oryzae. Classification (GTDB taxonomy): domain Bacteria; phylum Pseudomonadota; class Alphaproteobacteria; order Rhizobiales; family Rhizobiaceae; genus Neorhizobium; species Neorhizobium oryzae_A. Next base: position 18,746 of record NZ_FXAF01000001.1, read on the forward strand.
ATTGCGCGCCCTTGCGGGGCGCCGCGGGAGGAATTGCATAATGGGCCTTTCAGCCCGGGATCTCCGTGAGAAGCTCGACCGCCTGGTGGCCGGCATGACCGGCCTTCGCCACGATGGGCGCTTCCACGAACCCAATCTCGACGGCACCGCCGGCGACTACATCTCTTTCGACAGCTGGGAATGGCCGCAGGGCGTCGGTCTCTACGGCCTGATCCGCCTCTGGCTCTTCACCGGCCGCGACGATCTCAAGGCCCTCATCGAGAACTGGTATTCCGCCCGCATCGAGGCCGGCCTTCCCTCCCTCAATGTCAACACCACCGCGCCGATGCTGGGTCTCTCCGTCCTGTGGCGCGAGACCCGCGACCCGCGCTGGCAGCCCGTGCTCGATGCCTGGGCCGACCGCGTCATGAGCGAGATGGGCCGCACCGAGGAAGGCGCCTTCGAACACCACGTCTCCGACAAGGTGAACGACGACGAGCTCTGGGACGACACGCTTTATATGGTCGCCCTCTTCCTCGCCTCCTACGGTCAGGCGAGCGGCCGCGCCGAGCTGGTCGATGAAGCGGCAAAGCAGTTCCTCGTCCACACCCGTTATCTTGCGGACCGTAAGACCGGCCTCTGGTTCCACGGCTGGACGTTCGACGGCCGGCACAATTTCGCCGAAGCCCGCTGGGCGCGCGGCAATGCCTGGATCACCGCCGGCATGCTGGACCTCTTCGATCTTGCCGAAATGGGCAGGCCGGTGAAGGATTATCTCCTCGGCGTGCTGGTGGCGCAGGTGAACGCGCTCCTGCCGCTGCAGACCGCCTCCGGCGCCTGGCGCACCCTGCTCGACGACCCCTCTTCCTACGAGGAGATTTCCGCCACCGCCGGCATCGGCTACGGCCTGCTCAAGGGCTACCGCCTCGGCCTCGGCACCCGTGAATGGCGCGTGGCCGGCCTCAAGGCCGTTGAAGCCGTGCTTGCCAATATCGACGGAACCGGCACCGTGCTGAACGTCTCCTACGGCACCCGCATGGGCCACGACCTGCAATTCTATCGGGACATTCCGATCCAGCCGACCGGCTATGGACAGGCGCTTGCGATCCTCTGCCTTTCCGAAGCCCTGCGGCACGTCGATTCGGGAGAAGCGGCATGACGATGAAAGTGCTTTACGGGGCAGGCCCCGAAGACATCAAGACCTATGACACCGCGCGCCTGCGCGCCGAGTTCCTGATGGAAGACCTCTTCCGGGAGGATAAGGTCAGTTTCACCTATACCCATGTGGACCGCCTGATCCTCGGCGGCGCGGTTCCGATCTCGCAGACGCTCGCCTTCGGCTCGGGAGAGGATATCGGCACGCCCTTCCTGCTTTCGGCCCGCGAGATGGGCGTCGCCAATCTCGGCGGCACCGGCACGATCGTGGTCGACGGCAAGAGCTTCACGCTGGAAAACCGCGACGTGCTTTATATCGGCCGCGGCGCGCGCGAAATCTCGGCCGCCAGCGCCGACGCCGATAATCCCGCCCGCTTCTACATGAACTCCGTGCCGGCCGGCGCCGACATCCCGCACCGCCTCATCAAGCGGGCCGAATCCAAGCTGCTGACCTTCGGCGATCCCAAGCGCGCCAATCTCCGGAACCTTAGGATGTACATCCATCCGGAGGTCACGCCGTCCTGCCTGCTTCTGCTCGGCATCACCGACCTTTCCGAGGGCAGCATCTGGAACACCATGCCGCCGCACCTGCACGAGCGCCGCATGGAAGCCTATTGCTATTTCGACCTGCCCGAAGAGGAGAGGGTCATCCACCTGATGGGCCGGCCGGAAGAGACGCGCCATCTCGTCGTGAAAAATCTCGACGCGGTGCTCTCGCCCGCCTGGTCGATCCATATGGGCGCCGGCACGGCGCAATATGCCTTCGTCTGGGGCATGACCGGCGAGAACCAGGAATATAACGACGTGGCTCCCGTGGCCCTCAGCGAATTGAGATAAGACTGCCATGAACCCTGAAGCGAATTGGATGCGGAAGACCTTGAAGTCGGGCGAAGCCGTCCGCTACTGGCAGCTCGGCCGCACGGCGCAGGAACGGTTCGACGTGCCGGACGCCCCGATGAAGGGCGAGATGGACCCGTTCTTCTTCCTCACCAAGGTCAAGAACTTCATCCCGCACGAATATCCCTGCCGCACCAGCTTCGCCGAGACCTATCGGGGAAAACGTCCCGACGTGCGCGGCGAGTTCGAGGCGGCGCGCTGGTGGCTGCCCTTCGGCTCGCCCAGGCTCGATCTCTCCGGCTTCTGGTTCCGCCCGACCCGGCTCGCTACCTGGACCCGCACCTATATCGAAGCGGAGACCGCCGGCACGGCGAAGATCCGCCTCGGCACCTGCGGTGGCGCGGTCCTCTGGCTGAACGGCGCCGAGATCGGCTGGATGGCGCCCTACAGCCGCAATCTTGAAGCCAAGCAGGAATTCGAACTGCCGCTCGTCGCCGGCCTCAACGAGATCGTCCTGTTCTTCGACGATCTCGCCGAACGCGACGCCCGCTATTTCTATCAGTTCGATTACGTTTCCGGCCCTGCCGCCAGCGTCGCCATCCCGGTTCCGGTCTCAGGCTCCGTCGCGGAAAGTCTCGAAACGGCGCTCGACGGCATGCATCTCGACCGCCAGCATTATTTCGGCGGCGACATCACCGTTCTCTTCGCCGAAGCCCTGCCGATCGACGTTGAGGTCAACGTGGCGATCGAAGGCGACTTCATGTCCCGCGAGCGCTTCGATTTCGACTTCTCGCTGCCGGCTGGCGCCAAGAGCCTCAATGTCGGCGCCTCCGAAAAGGCGCCCGCCGATTTCCGCCACCTGCGCGTGACGCTGAATGCCGGCGGCTTCGTCGCCTCCCGCTCCGTCGGCGTGGAAATCTGCCATGCCGCCCGCCAGGGTCAGGCGCCGGCCTCCATCGCGGATCGCATCACCGAAACGCTGGCCGAAGTCTCCGAATATTCGGAGCGCGACACCGTCCGCGCCTTCGCCCGTCTCGCCAGCGGCCGCGCCGGCCCCGATACGGACGCGATGATAGAGGAAATCCTCCCCTCGATCGAGGATTGCCATGACTGCGCCGATTTCTCGCTCGTCCCGCTCATCTGGTCGCGCACCGTCTGGGGGAGCGACATCAACGAGAAGACCCGTACCCGCATCGACGGCGCCATCCTCAACTATCGTTACTGGATGGACGAGCCGGGCAACGACGTGCAGTGGTATTTCTCGGAAAACCACGCGCTCCTCTTCCATACCTCCGCCTATCTCGCCGGCCACCTCCTGCCCGACGCCACCTTCGTCCGTTCCGGCCGCAAGGGTTCCGAACAGTCGAAGGTGGGTGCCGAACGCGTCCGCGCCTGGCTCGACCATTTCGAAAAGTGGGAAATGGCGGAATTCAACTCCGCGCCCTATTTCCCGATCGACCTCAAGGGCCTGACGGCGCTCGCCGCGCTCTCGCCGGACAGGGACATCGCCGACCGCGCCAAGGCCGGCATCGTGCGCCTCTGCGAAATCATCGCCCGCTCCGCCCATCACGGCATGGTCACGGCAGCGCAAGGCCGCTCCTACGAGCACACGCTCTGCGCCGGCCGTTCGCTGGAGCTTTCCGCCGTCGCCCGTCTTCTCTGGGGCAAAGGCTGGTATGGCCGCCGCGTCCATTGCCTGCCGCAGATGGCGGTGTGCCTGCGCGACCACGGCCTCGAAATCCCGGCCTCTCTGGCTGCCATCGCCGATCATCAGGCCGGGCAGCACCAGGAATGGCGCTTCGCCCAGGGCGAGAATTCCTTCGCCGCCCTTTATCACTACAAGGGCCGGAACTTCGCCATGGGCTCGACGGTCCATTACCGCTGGGACGAATGGGGTTATCAGGAAACCGTGCTCCACCTGCGCCTCGGCGACAGGCCGGAAGCGGCGATCTGGATCAACCATCCGGGCGAGACCATCCAGTTCGGCTACGGCCGCCCGTCCTATTGGGGCGGCTGCGGCACCATCCCCCGCGCCCAGCAGTATCGCGGCCTCGCGATCCTCGAATTCACCACCTACGAGGAACAGCCCGATTTCACCCACGCCTGGTTCCCGAGGGCGGAGTTCGACGAGAGCCGCGTTTCCGGCTCCCTGGCGCTCGCCCGCGCCGGCGACGGTGCCGTGCTGCTCCGGGCCGGTTCCGATCTGCAGTTCGTGACCGAAGGCCCTTCGGCCGGCGCGGAACTGCGCCAGTACGGCCAGAAGAACGGCCAGAAGACCCGCTGGATCGTCCGCGTCTGCGAGGCCGGCGATCTCGCGTCCGTCGAAAGCCGCTTCGCCGGTCTCGCCGCCAGACAGCAATCCGACGGCACGTTCGTCATCGAAGACCCGGAATATGGTACCGTACGCTTCCGGGCCGATGGCAGCGTGGAGGCGGAAGGCCGCGTGATCGCACGCGCCGATTATACCGTGAAGGGCGAGGCAAGGATGCTGAGCCCGGCCTGACCGGCATGTTGCCGGCAAGGCGCATGCTGCAATAAAACCGGACGGGAGGAGGCCCCGTCCATAAAGAGGAGGAAATGAGCATGAAACTGAAATCGATCCTGGCGGGCGCAGCGCTCGCCCTCATGGCCTCGACGGCGGCTTTCGCCGGCGACGTGCGCATCATGTGGTATTCGGACGGCGTCGAAGGCGAAGTCATGAAGGACCTCGTCGGCCGCTTCATAAAGGAAAACCCGGGCATCAACGTCATCCTCGACAATGTCGCCTACAGCGTCATCAAGGAACAGCTCCCCGTCCAGCTCGAAGCCGGCAACGGCCCGGACATCGCCCGCGTCACCGCCATCAAGGACCTTGCCCGCCACTGGCTCGACCTGCGCCCGCTGGTCAAGGATGCGAAATACTGGGACGACAATTTCGGCGCCCAGGCCGACTGGATGCGTCCGGACGGCTCCAACCAGATCTCCGGCTTCATGACGCAGATCACGCTGACCGGCGGCTTCGCCAACAAGACGCTCTTCGATCAGGCGGGCGTCCCGCTTCCGGGTCCGAACGCCACCTGGGATGACTGGGCGGCGGCCGCCAAAAAGGTCAAGGAAAGCCAGCAGGTCCCCTTCGCCATGGCGATCGACCGCTCCGGCCACCGCATCACCGCTCCGATGCTGTCCTACGGCGCGAACTATGTCGGCCAGGACGGCAAGCCCGCCCCGCTCGACAAGGGCGCCAAGGACTTCCTGACCAAGTTCGTCGACTGGACCGCGGACGGCACCTTCTCCAAGGATGTCTGGGTCTCGGCCGCCGGCACCACCTACCGGCCCGCCGCCGACGACTTCATCAACGGCCAGCTCGCCTTCTATTATTCCGGCTCCTGGCAGGTGGCGAACCTCGCCACCAAGATCGGCAACAGCTTCGACTGGGTCGCGACCGGCAGCCCCTGCGGCCCGGCCGCCTGCACCGGCATGCCCGGCGGCGCGGCTCTGGTCGCGGTCAAGTACACCAAGAACCCGAAGGACGTCGCGGCCGTCATGGATTGGTTCGCCCGCGAAGACATCGTCAAGGAATTCTCCGAGCGCACCCTCTTCCTGCCCGGCCACAAGGGCGTGGTCGACAAGGGCGGCCTGGACTTCAAGACGGACAACGAACAGGCGAAGGCCGCCCTCACCAAATATGTTGAGGCGACCAAGTCCACGTCCGAAACCGCGCTGAAACTGCCCGGCTGGCGCTGGTCCGACACGGTCTACGCCGCGGTCGTCACCCGCATCGGCCAGACGCTCGCCGGCGAACTGAAGCTCGACGACGCCTTCCAGCGCATCGACGCCGACATCGCCCAGAAGGTCAAGGACGCCGGTCAGTGATCAACTGGCGGCGCACTGGCATGAAAATGATGCAAGGGAAAGCCGCGGTGCGCCCAGCCGATCTCCCCCCTTGTGGGGGAGATGCCCGGCAGGGCAGAGGGGGGTATGGCTTAGGCAAATCGCCAACCTCCCGCTTTGCCGCACCGTCGCTACCCCCCTCTGTCACCTCCGGTGACATCTCCCCCACAAGGGGGGAGATCATCGGGAGTTTGCCGCGCCGCCTCTCATCCTCATATCCGACAGCTTTGCCTGCAGCGAAAGGCCAAAGCTCAGCGACAGGAAGGAGTTCAATCCAATGAGCACAGCTTCTTCCCCCTCCCGCCTCGGCGCCCTCCTCATGACGCCAGTGCATTTCGTCATGCGCCTGATCGACGCCCCCGTGCGCGGCCTGCAGAAGGCGACCGGCATCGGCGGCATGGCGGCCTTCTTCCTGGCGCCGAACATGCTGATCTTCGGCATTTTCGTGCTCCTGCCGCTCGTCATCAACTTCGTCTACTCGATGACCGGCGGCACCGCCTTCTTCCTGTCCGAGCGTCAGTTCGTCGGCGCCGACCAGTACGCGCGCCTCTTCACCTGCGGCAGCTATCTCGATCCCATGTCCTGCCAGGAGGACGCCTTCTGGACGGCCGTCGGCAACACCTTCTGGTTCGTGATCCTGCAGGTGGCGCTGATGATCGTCACCGCGCTGATCACCGCGCTGATCCTCAACCGGGATCTCGCCGCCCGCTCCTTCTGGCGCGCCGTCTTCTTCTTCCCGGTCCTGCTTTCTCCCGTCGTGGTCGGCCTCATCTGGAAATGGATCCTGCAGCGCCAGGGCCTCCTGAACTTCATCCTCTACGAGTTCGGCGGCACCGAGCCCTATACCTGGCTCACCGACCGCAACTGGACCTTCGCCGCCACGATCGGCGTCTCGATCTGGGCCCATATGGGCTTCTACGCGCTGATCCTGCTCGCCGGCCTGCAGGCGATCCCGAAGGACCTCTACGAAGCCGCCGAAATGGACGGCACCAGGCCCGCCCGCGTCTTCTGGCGCATCACGCTGCCGCTGCTCGCGCCCAATCTTCTGGTCGTCGTGGTTCTGGCGCTGATCCGCGCCGTGCAGATCTTCGACGAGGTTTACGTTCTGACCGGCGGCGGTCCGGGCACCAGCACGCTTTACCTTACGCAGTATATTTACGAGACCGGCTTCGCTTCGGCGCTGCGCAATCCGGGCCTTGCCGCCGCCGCTTCGATCCTGATGGGCGTGGTCCTCGTGGTGCTGACGCTCTTCCAGCTCGGCATCGGCCGCAAACAGGAAAACAAGGGGAAACGCTGATGGGAGCGGCTGCGCGTTTCCTTCTTCGCCGCCAGGGGGTCAACAAGGGCGGTCGGGGCTGGCACTGGACGGATGTCGTCACCTGGATCTGGCTGGTCGGCGGCCTGATCATCATGTTCGGCCCGGCCGTCTGGCTCGCCTTCTCCTCCTTCAAGACGCCGGCAGCGCTCGCCGAATTCCCGCCGTCGATCCTGCCCTATGTCACCAGCCAGGCCACCGTCGAGGGCTACGACAAGCCTCTGCAGCTCTACGACGCGAAAATGCCCGACGGCTCGACGCGCGTGCTCGCCGAGGTGCGCCGCATCGGCCTCGTGTCCCAGATGGTCGATCCGCAAGCGCCGGGCGAGATCGTCCGCGTCAACATGAACGACCGCACGCCGGTGCGCACCCTCTCGTTCGCCACGTCGAACTACACCGAACCCTTCGTGCATTTCGATTTCCTGCGCTACCTCTGGAACTCCGTCTTCGTGACGGTCGTCGCGACGCTGATCACCCTCGTCGTCAATTCCATGGCCGCCTTCGCGCTGTCGAAATACGAGTTCCGCGGCCGCTCCGCCGCCATGCTGATCATCCTCGCGACGCTGATGGTGCCGCTCTCGGTCATCATGGTGCCGCTCTATTCGATCATCTCCTCGCTCGGCCTCTTCAACAGCCTCTGGGGCGTCATCCTGCCGACGGTCGCCACCCCCACCGGCGTCTTCATCCTGCGCCAGTACATGCTGACCATCCCCGACGAGCTGATCGACGCGGCGCGCATGGACAAGGCGTCGGAATGGCAGATCTACTGGCGCATCGTCCTGCCTCTCACCGCACCCGCGCTCGCGGTTCTGGCGATCTTCTCGGTCGTCTGGCGCTGGAACGACTTCCTCTGGCCGCTGATCGTCCTGTCGCGCCGCGAGCTCTACACCCTGCAGGTGGGTCTGAGCATCTATTCCGGCGAGCTGAACGTCCAGTGGCATTTCATCCTGGCCATGACCGTCGTGACGATGATCCCGGTGGTGCTGGTCTTCATCTTCCTGCAGCGTTTCATCACCACCGGCATTGCCGGCACCGGTTTGAAGTAAGGAACACCGATGGGCGAAATCAAACTCACCGATGTCAAGAAATCCTTCGGCGCCGTCGATGTCCTGAAGGATATCGACCTGCATATCAGGGACGGCGAGTTCGTCGTCTTCGTCGGCCCGTCCGGCTGCGGCAAGTCCACGCTGCTGCGCACCATCGCGGGATTGGAAAAGGTCACCGGCGGCGAGATCGAGATCGACGGCAAGCGCGTCAACGACGTCACCGCCGCCGACCGGGGCCTTGCCATGGTCTTCCAGTCCTATGCGCTCTATCCGCATATGAGCGTGCGCCAGAACCTCGCCTTCGGGCTTGAAAACTCCAACATGCCGAAGCAGGAGATCGCCGAGCGCATCACTGAGGCCGCCCGCATGCTGGAGATCGAGCCCTATCTGGAGCGCCGCCCCGGCCAGCTTTCCGGCGGCCAGCGCCAGCGCGTCGCGATCGGCCGCGCCATCGTGCGCCGCCCGACCGCCTTCCTGCTCGACGAGCCGCTGTCGAACCTCGACGCGGAACTGCGCGTCTCGACCCGCGCCGAGATCGCCGCGCTGCATGCCCGCATCGGCTCGACGATGATCTACGTCACCCACGACCAGGTGGAGGCGATGACACTGGCCCACCGCATCGTCGTCATGCGCGCCGGCAGGATCGAGCAGGTCGGCACCCCGCTCGACCTCTACAACACGCCCGCCAACCGCTTCGTCGCCGGCTTCATCGGCGCGCCGCACATGAATTTCCTCAAGGGCGAAGTCGTGGAAGCGGAAACCGGCACGGTGACGCTCGTCATCGGCGGCGGCCACCGCCTCCTGGTGCCGATTTCCCATCACAAGCTCTCCGTCGGCGACAAGCTGACGGTCGGCATCCGGCCGCAGCACATCACGCTCGCGAACGATCCCGGCAGCCTGGCGGTCAAGGTGCGCCTCGTCGAAGCGCTCGGCTCCGAAACCGTCATCCATGCGGACCTGAACGGCGAAAAACTGCTCGCCGTCGTTTCCGGCCAGAAGCAGATCGCACCCGGCGACGAAGCCCATTTCTCCATCGCCGGCGCCCCGCTGCATCTGTTCGACGACAATGGGCTGCGGGTGAAGGGCGCCTGAACATTCAACTGAGCCCCTCATCCGGCTGCCGCCACCTTCTCCCCGTAAAACGGGGAGAAGGGATATGCCGAGCCGTTTTCCTCGATCGCCAAGGCTGCGTGTGGCAGGTCCCCTCTCCCCGCATGCGGGGAGAGGGTTAGGGTGAGGGGCACAGGTCACAAATACCCCTTGAAGAAGGTCAGCACCGCCTGCCGCATGGCCGGCGTCTCCTTGTGGCCTACGCCCGCCTGCGGCAGGAACACCAGCGCCCCCAGGGCCTCCGCTTCGAGATAGGCCGCCTCCGTTTCGGCAAAGGCCTTCTCCACCGCCGCGGGCGGCGTCAGCGGATCGTCCCAGCCGATGGTGATGAGCTGCGCCCGCGGTGCGACGAGCCCGGCGATCTCGCCGGTCGAGGTCTCCCTGAGCAGGCCCGGCACGGTGAGATAGTGGCCGTGCAGGTCGTGCGCGCCGGTCTCGACCAGGGTCGCGAAATCCGCGTAGCAGCAGAGATGCGCCGCCGCCTTCACCCGGCCATCGATCGCCGCGAGGAAATAGGCGAGCGTCGCGCCCATCGAAAGTCCCGTGACGCCGATCCGCGCCGGATCGACGTCCGGCCGGGTCGCCAGCCAGGAAAGCGCCGCCGCCTGTTCGGAAAGCATCTGCCCGAACAGCGTCCTGCCGTGCCAGAGCGCCGCCTTGGCGGCCGCGTTCTCGGTCACGCCGGCCCGCTCGCCGAAGGTCGGCATGTCGATGCACAGCGTCACATAGCCTTCCCGCGCCAGGACCGGGCCGGGCGCGTCGACGAGCGCGGGCCGCCCCTCGATAAGCTCCGAGGCGCCGATATCCCAGCGGCCGCCATGCGCATGCGCATAGAGGATCGCCGGGCCCGGCGCGGTCAATCCGGCCTTCGGCCGCGTCAGGAAGCCGCGAACCTCCTCGCCGTCGGGCAGGCGGAAACGCAGGTGCTCCAGAACGTAGCCGTCGCGGATCTCGGAAAAGCCGTCCGCCAGGTCCAGCTGGACGCCCTCGAAGGCGAGCAGTTCCTTCAGCCGGGCCACCGTAATTGCCATCGCCCCTCCTCCCGCCGTCGCCGTCCTCGCTCCCGAAGCGGGGATGATTTCATGCCACCCCTCTCGGCTTTTCAAACACATAAACCATATCTTGTCCCCCTTCATCCCCGCTCGCAATAGTCGTGCCTACAATCGGCCCGTTCCGTTTCGGCTACACCGGTTCAAGCATCGCCGGCGAGGCGGGACCGGTGCCCTGGCGGTCTGCCGTTGATGCAGGCGGGTTGTCGGGGGCTGCGCAGAAAATGGTCCCCCTCTCGCCTCAAGGCGGGGCGTGCGTGTGTCGCACACAACCCGGCTGGCATCCGCAAGGACGTAAGACCAGACCGCCGCAGAGGGACCGGAGTTGCGCGGAAAAACTGACCGAACGGGACACGTCGCGTGTCATTTATAAAAATTCAATACGAGGCACACGACGTGTCCCGGCCGAAACAAGAATAATCGGGATCGCCAAGGGTGGAATCCGCCCGGCAACAAGAGAGGCACGACATGGATAACCCGGACTTCAGCGACTACGAAAAGCGTCGGGCCGAACAGCACGAAGAACTCTGCCGCGCCGCTTCGTCCCTCATATGCATCAGCGATGGTCTGTGCCACCTGCGCTCCTGCCGTCGTCTGCGCATGTGCGGCGGCCCGATGCTGCCTTCGCCGCACCAGGCATTGGCTGTCCGCGCCCAGCAGGAAATCGGCCTCAGCGGCAAGGCCTGCGCCGAACTTCCCCTCTGCATCGCAAACCAAAAGCCGGAGGTCTTCAAGATCTACAAGAAAGTCATGGACCGCCTTCGGCAGATAAGGCCGGACAATCCCGAATTGAATCTGGTCCTGGCTTGCGCCGAGGATGCGGCAATGCGGCGCTTGCCCAAGAAGCGCTCTTGACTTCCAATCCCTGTCATCCGACTTCAAGCGCTGAAACGAAGGGATGAAGACCATGACCGAAGCCGCCAGAACGACCATTGACCCGCAGCAGGTGGAGTGGTTCTCGAAGATGGCGGCCGAGTGGTGGGACCCGACCGGCAAGTTCAAGCCGCTCCACAAGTTCAATCCCGTGCGGCTTGCCTATATCCGCGACCGCATCTGCGAGAATTTCGGACGCGACCCGAAAAGCCACCAGCCGCTGTCCGGCCTGCGCATTCTCGATATCGGCTGCGGCGGCGGCCTGCTTTCGGAACCGGTCGCCCGCATGGGCGCCACCGTGGTCGGCGCCGATCCGTCCGAGAAGAATATCGGCATCGCCTCCACCCATGCGGCCGAGACCGGCACGGTGGTCGATTACCGCGCCGTCACCGCCGAGCAGCTTGCCGAAGCCGGCGAGACCTTCGACGTCGTCCTGAACATGGAAGTGGTGGAGCACGTGGCGGACGTGGATTTCTTCATCACCACCTGCGCGAAAATGGTCCGTCCCGGCGGGCTGATGTTCGTCGCCACCATCAACCGCACCTTCAAGGCGGGGGCGCTCGCGATCTTCGCCGCCGAAAACATCCTGCGCTGGCTGCCGAGAGGCACCCATCAATACGAGAAGCTGGTGCGCCCGCAGGAACTGGAAAAGCCGCTCCACGCGGCGGGCCTGGAGATCGTCCACCGCACCGGCGTCTTCTTCAACCCGCTGCAGGACCGCTGGAACCTCTCCCCCGACATGGACGTCAACTACATGCTGCTGGCCAAACGGGCGGCGTGATCGCTTCCACAGGCTGCCGGTTCCGTGGTAATCTGCGCGCCATCCTTCTTGGGAGAAAACCGATGGCTGAAGCCGTGAAAGTCACAGTAACGCTGGAACCGGATATCGAGGATTTCGTCCGCGACCAGATGGCACGTGGCTCGTTTGCTTCCTCCAGCGAATACATCGAGACCGTGCTCCGCGAGCGCTTCGAGCGTGAACACGCGCGCCAGCAGTTGGATGCCGAACTTCAGAAGGGCATCGATGATATCGAGGCTGGTCGGTTTATGTCGATCGAGGAAGCCTTCGATAGCATCTACGAAGAACTCGGCCTGAAGCGTCCGGCGCGATGAAGGTCATTTTCACTCGGGAAGCGCGCGGAGATCTCAGGGATATCGGCCGATATCTGCTGGATCAGAACCCCCGTCACGCTCTCACCTACATGGAAGGTCTGCGTGCTGCTTGCTTCGAGCTTGCGCATATGCCCGATGCTTTCGAGGTATTGGAGCTATCGAGCCATCCGGGAATTCGCCGGCGTGTCTTCGCTCCCTACCTGATCTTCTATCGAGCAGAGAACTCTGAAGTGAGAATCCTCCGCATCATACACGGCGCCAGGGACTATCTGCGCTTCCTCAATGAGGAAATCTGAGGCCGTCCCTCTCGCAATTCCGCCCCGGGATCATCCCCGCCCCTCGATCCCCTGCTACACTTCGTCCCCACATGCACGAAGGGCCGGGCGGATTTCATTCGGCCCAGCCCTTCGGGTTCTTTGAAATGAAGTTTCTGCGGAAACACCGTCAGTTCGCGTCTTCCGGCAGCACCGGCAGCGGCGCCACCTCGATCCCCTCTTCGAGCAGGTCGCGCACTTCGCCGAGGCTCGCCTGGCCGATGATGCCGCGGGCATCCGCTTCGCCGTAATGGATCTTGCGCGCCTCTTCGGGGAACTTCTCGCCCACGTCCTCGGCATTGGCCTTGATCTCGGCGACCGCCTGCTTGAGCTTGGCGATCGCCTCCTGGCGGGCCATGTCCATCACCATCTCGCGCTTCGCTTCCTTTTTGCGGGCGGTCGAAACGGACGGCGCCATCAGCGACTTGGAGATCGAGGCGGAATTGCATACCGGGCAGGTCAGGAAGCCGCTCTCGACCTGCCGGTCGAAATCGGCGCTTTCCGAAAACCAGCCTTCGAACGTATGGGCGTTTTCACAGGTCAGCGTGTACTTGATCAAGCGGCAACACCTCCCGCCGCATCCGACACGGTGTCGAGCGTGAATTCGCGGGCATTCTTGAGATTGGGGATTTTTCCGCGCGCGGCCTTCACCGCCGCGATGTCGATCTCGGCGAGCACGACCGCCTCGCCGGTTCCGCCGGCGGACGCCAGCACCTTGCCCCAGGGATCGACGATCATCGAATGGCCGAAGGTCTCGCGGCCGTCCTCGTGCAGGCCGGCCTGCGCGGCGGCGATCACGAAGGCGCCGTTTTCGATGGCGCGGGCGCGCAGCAGGATTTCCCAATGCGCCTCGCCCGTCTGCCGGGTGAAGGCGGCGGGAACGGTGAGGATCTCCGCGCCGGCCAGCGCTTCCGAACGGAAGAGCTGCGGGAAGCGCACGTCGTAGCAGATCGCGAAGCCGAGCCTGCCGAACGGCAGGGCGGCCACCTTTGCCTCGGCTCCGGGTTCGTAGGCCGAGCTCTCGCGCCAGCTCTCGCCGTTGTCGAGATCGACGTCGAACATGTGGATCTTGTCGTAGGTTGCGACCTGCCGGCCGTCCGGCGCGAAAAGGAAGGCGCGGTTGGCGATCTTGCCGTCATCCCTCGCGATCGCCGTCGAGCCGATATGCAGGTGGATGTCGAGCTCGCTGGCAAGGCCGCGGGCGGTCGCAACGATGATGTCGTTTACCTCGTCGCGGAGGACTTCCCGCATCGCCTTTCGGTCGCGCTGCAGCGCGCCGGTCATTTCCGGCGTCTGGATGTAGGTCGCGCCCTGTGCGGCGGCATCGCGCACCAGCCGGGCCATGTCGGCGGCGTTCTTCTCCGGGTCGACGCCGGAACACATCTGGATCGCTGCAGCCTTGAATACCATGATCCGCTCCTCGAAAACCCCGCCTCAGGCCGCGGCCAACATCGGGTCCAGCTTGCCGGCCCGGTCCAGCGCATGGAGGTCGTCGCAGCCTCCGACATGCTGCCCGTTGATGAAGATCTGCGGAAAGGTCGAGCGGCCGTTCGCCTTGCCGATCATTTCCTCGCGAAGCTCCTTCGAATAGGTCGCGTCGTGCTCGACATATTTCACGCCCTTGGACTCCAGCAGAGCCTTGGCGCGGGCGCAGTAGCCGCAATATTCGCGTGTATAGATGGTCACATCTGCCATGAACGTCTCCGGGTGCGGCCGAGCGGGCGGGAAGCCGGTGGGGCCGCACGAAATTTGTCTTGTTCTTCTGTCATATAGGCCCGGAAACAGCCATTGCAAAGGTCAAAACCGTGACCTCCGCGGCCCCCGCCTGCCGCAAGGCGCGGGTGGCGGCGGAGACGGTAGCGCCGGTCGTGTAGACGTCGTCGACCAGCACCAGCCGCTTGCCGAAAACGTCCGCCTCGTGCCCCGGTGCGATCCGGAACGCGGCCCGCACATTGTCCTCGCGGGCACGCGCCGAAAGCCCCACCTGCCGGCTCGTCCGTTTGACGCGGATAAGCGTCGACGGAAGGAAAGGCCTGCCGGACTTCCCCGCCAGATGCCGGCCGAGCTCGGCCGCCTGGTTGAACTTCCTGAAGGCAAAGCGCGAACGATGCAGTGGAACCGGCAGGATGCCGTCTGAGTTCGCCACATGGGTTTCCGCGGCGCGCAGCATCCAGCCCGCCATCATCGGCGCGAGATCGGTGCGGTCCCTGTATTTCAGCGAATGGACGAGGTCGCGCGCCGCCCCTTCGAAGATCGCCGCCGAGCGCAGCCGGTCGAAGACGGGCGGATCGGCGATCGCCTGGGCCGACAAGATGCCTGGCCCCGGATCGTAGGAGAACGGCAGGCCGAGCACCTCGCAATAGGGCCGTTCGATGAAGCGGATATTTCGCCAGCAGGAGGGGCAGAAGCCGCCATGGGCTCCGGTCCGCACGCCGCAGCCGGGGCAGACCGGCGGATAGACGAGATCGCCGACCCATCTCGTCCACCCTGCGGCGAACGATGTTACAAGTCGTAGGGCGTTGGCGCTCGGCTCTGCGGACATGGGTTGACTTTACCGAATGAAGGGAGCCTTTGCGACTGGCGAATGTGAGTGGTTGGACATGGAAATTCTCTTCGACGAACGGCTGGTGATGGCACGGCGCGAACGGGCGCTGGCGCAGCACGGCCGCAATGCCGCCTTCCTGCTGGAGATCGCCAGCCGCGAGCTGGCGGATCGCCTCGCGGTCGTCGAGCGCCGTTTCGAAACGGCCGTCGAACTGCATGGCGGCACCGGCATCGCCGCCCGAGATGCGCTGGCCACGGGCAAGATCGGCAGCATCCGCCGCATCGAGACGAACGAAGCCTTCGCCGAACCCGGCGAGAATATCGCGGCCGCCGCCTGGGAAGACGTTCCCCTGGAGCTGCAATCCGTCAACCTGGTGCTTTCGCCGCTTGCCCTGCACCTCGTCAACGACACGCCCGGCACGCTGATCCGCATCCGCCGGGCGCTGAAGCCGGACGGGCTTTTCTTGGCGGCGATCCCCGGCGCCGGCACGCTCGCGGAGCTTCGCGACGTTCTCCTCTCGGCCGAGGCCGAGCTGACGGGTGGCGCAAGCCCGCGCGTCATTCCCTTCGCGGATGTGCGGGATGTGGGCGGGCTCCTGCAGCGCGCCGGCTTCACGCTGCCGGTCGTCGATGCCGAAACCTATACGGTGCGCTACGACTCGCTCTTCCCGCTGATGCGCGACCTGCGCGCCATGGGCATGACCAACCCGCTCGCCGGCCGCAGCCGAATGCCGGTGACGCGCCGTTTCTTCGTGCGGGCCGCCGAGCTTTATGCGGAGCGCTATTCCGATCCGGACGGTCGCATCCGCGCCACCTTTTCGATCGTCTACGCCTCCGGATGGGCGCCGCACGAAAGCCAGCAGCAGCCGTTGAAACCGGGCTCCGCGAAGATGCGTCTAGCCGACGCCCTGCGCAAGGGAACGGAATAGAGCCGGAAATTAATCCGTGGCGTTGGCGTAGGTGTCGGCGAGCCCGCCGAACATCTCGTTCATGATCTCGTAGTAGTCGCCGAGCGCGGCGAACAGCGCCAGCGCCAGGATCGCGACGAGCAGACCGTATTCGACGGCCGTCGCACCGCTTTTATTCCTCAGAAGGGAGCTGAAAAGGCGCATGAATGTCCTTGGATCTGGAATGGATGAACCCAGGCGCCGGACCGCCCGGCCTCAGCAGTCGCTATCGGCGTAGCCCTCCACGATACAGACCGAGCCCGGCGTCTCCTGCAGGATGCTGCGGCGTATCGAGTATTCCTTGATGGTCTTTTCGGCAGGCCTGATGGAGCCCGTCGTGATCAGGTCGAAATCCTTCTGGATATCAGCCAGCCGGCGCCCGTCATCGCGCTCCGCCAGCATCGGCGTCAGGATCAGAGCAAAAGCGATGGCCGCCGTTCCGAACAGGAGTGCGATATTGAGCGCGCCGGTCTTGCCGGACCCGTACGTCGCCCGCTGCCGGACCCGCACAGTCTTCCAGAATTCCTCGTCCATATCTTCGAAATCTCGTCAACGCGTTTACTTGGATGGGCCGGACGCTATCACACGCGGCTAAACGATCCCTTAACGCGAGGTGAATTCGATTGCGCTAATTTTATCTACAGCAGGTCCTGCAGGATGGGGATGAGCGGCTCGTCGGCCGGCGGCATGGGATAGTCGCGCAGCGCGTTCGGGCGGACCCATTTGATCGCCTGGCCTTCGCGGCCGGTCGGGATGCCTTCGAAACGCCGGCAGATATAGAGCGGCATCAGCAGATGGAAGGTCTCGTAGGTGTGGCTGGCGAAGGTGAGCGGCGCAAGGCACGGGATCTTGGTGGCGATGCCGAGCTCCTCGTGAAGCTCGCGCACCAGCGTCTCCTCCGGCGTCTCGCCGGGCTCCACCTTGCCGCCCGGGAATTCCCACAGGCCGGCGAGCGTCTTGCCCTCCGGGCGCTGGGCCAGCAGGATGCGGCCGTCGCCGTCGATCAGCGCGCAGGCCGCGACGAGAACCAGCTTGCGGGGCGTCTCGCTGCTCATCCTCAACCTTCCTGCCGCCAGTAGCGGTATTCGTAGGCCTTGCGGAAACCGAATTTGCGGTAGAGCGCCAGCGCCGGCTCGTTGTCGGAAACGACCTGCAGCCAGGCCGAACGGGCGCCGCTGATGCGCGCCCAGCGCAGCGCCGAGGACAGGATTTCCGTGCCGATGCCCCCGCGCCTTTGGGTTTTCGACACGGCGAAGGACATGATGCCGGCAAGGTCGTTGTCCTGGACGCAGAGCGCCGCGGCGACCGGCCCCTCCACCGGGTCGTGCTTCATGAAGAAGCCCGACGGCGGCTTGATGGCGGAAAGGATCTCGGCAAGCGCCGGCTTCAGCGAAACGTCGTCTCCCTCGACGGCAAGACTTGCATCGATGAAACGGCCGATATCGTGGCTCGGCAGGTAGTCCAGCGTGTCGGGCAGCTCCAGCCCCGTGAGATCGACGGTCAGCACATCGACCGTCTCGAACGCCCGCCAGCCCTCGTTTGCGAGATGCTCGATAAGCGGAGGCGGCGCAAGCGGCGTCTCGCGGACGACGAGCGGCCGGCCATAGGCCTCGAAGCGCTTGCGCGCCTTGGCGAGGCGAACCGCCATGTCCCGGTGGTCGGAAGGGTCGAGGGGCACGATGCAGTTCAGCCGCTTGGACGGATGGCCGCCTGTCAGCCGCACCTGCCAGCTGCCGTCATAGACGACGGAAGCCGCCGGCCAGGCGCGGAAACCCACGGCCTCCAGCCGCCGCACCAGCGGCAGGTCGCTTTGGGGAAAGGATGCCCGCATCAAGTTCCGTCAGCTCCGATAGTCGCCGTTGATGGCGACATATTCCTTGGTGAGGTCGCATGTCCAGACGGTCGCGGTGCCGCTGCCGAGGCCGAGATCGACCTTCACCGGAATGTCTTCCCGCTGCATCACCGCCGTGGTCGCGGCTTCGGAATAGCCCGGATCGCGCTCGCCCTCGACGGCGACGCGCACATCGCCGAACCAGATCGCCAGGCGGTCGCGGTCGGCCATCTCGCCGGACTTGCCGACGGCCATGACGATGCGGCCCCAGTTGGCATCCTCGCCGGCGATCGCCGTCTTGACCAGCGGCGAATTGGCGATGGAGAGCGCGACCTTCTTGGCGGCTGCATCGCTCTCGGCGCCGGTCACGGTGATCTCGACCATCTTGCGGGCGCCCTCGCCGTCGCGCACGACCTGCAGCGCCAGATCCTTGAGGAGATCGTTGAGCGCGGCGCGGAAGCCCGAGAGCCGCGGATCGTCGGGGCTTTCGACACGCGCCTGGCCGTCTTCCACCGCCGCACCCGTGGCAAACAGCATCAGCGTGTCCGAGGTGGACGTGTCGCTGTCGACGGTGACCGAGTTGAAGCTCGGCCCGACGCCCGCGGCAAGCAGGGTCTGGAGAACGGGCGAGGCGATGTCCGCATCGGTCACCA
The DNA here is from genome assembly GCF_900177415.1 of Xaviernesmea oryzae. Lineage (GTDB taxonomy): Bacteria > Pseudomonadota > Alphaproteobacteria > Rhizobiales > Rhizobiaceae > Neorhizobium > Neorhizobium oryzae_A. The sequence goes on from NZ_FXAF01000001.1 coordinate 37,382, forward strand.
CGAAGGAGAGCATGGTGGCCATGTCGGGCGCGATCATGCCGGCGCCCTTGGCGATGCCGTTGATCGTCACCTTGACGCCGCCGATCTCGGCCGTGCGGGTGGCGACCTTCGGATAGGTGTCGGTGGTCATGATCGCCTTGGCCGCTTCCTGCCAGAAGTCGCCGGCGGCGGTCCTGTTCATGTCGCCGAGCACGCCGGCGAATTTCGTCGCATCCAGCGGTTCGCCGATCACCCCGGTCGAGGCGAGATAGACTTCGTTCTCGCCGCAGCCGACCGCTTCGGCAGCCGATTTCGCGGTGAGAGCCGTGGCGGCCTTGCCCTTGACGCCGGTGAACGCGTTGGCATTGCCGGAATTGACGACCACGGCGCGCGCCACCCCGTGCGACAGATTGGCGCGGCAGAAATCCACGGGCGCCGAAGGGCACTTGGAACGGGTGAAGACGCCCGCCACCGCCGCCGGCCTGTCGAAAACCATCAGAAGCACGTCGGTGCGGTTCTTGTACTTGATCCCGGCGGCGGCGGTCGCCATGCGCACACCGCGCAGAGAAGGCATGTCGGGATAGGATTTCGGAGCGAGCGGCGAAACGGAAGCGGACATCTCTAAGGCCTGTTGAAATATGATAGGGCCCGGGAAATCCGGGCCCGAGACTGCTGACAAACCGCCCCACCTCTCGCGTCATCCTCGGGCTTGTCCCGAGGATCTGCAACGTTAGCGGCTTAGATGCTCGGGACGAGCCCGAGCATGACGAAGAAAAAGTTGCGAGCCCGCCAACACCGGTGCAACGAGCTGGCCCGGCCCTGGAGATTACTGCTGGGCAGGAGCAGCGGGGACCGGAGTCTCCGCGCCGCCGGCGGCATCCTGCATCTTGTTGACCTCGTCATAGCCCTTCTTGAGGGCCTCGTCGACGATCTCGACCTTCTGCTCGGCCTTGGCCTTGTCGATCAGCGCCACGTACTTGTCGCGCATCACAAGCTGCCTGACCTGGTCCTGGACCTGCTCGAAAGCCGGCGGCGGAGCGTCGCGCGTATCTTCGAGCTTGATGACGTGGAAGCCGAACTGCGATTTCACCGGGGTCTTGGTGTATTCGCCCTTCTTCAGCGCGAACGCCGCTTCCTCGAATTCCGGGACCATGCGCCCGCGACCGAACCAGCCGAGGTCACCGCCTTCATCCTTGTTGGAATCCTGCGACTTTTCCTTGGCGATCTCCGCGAAATCCTTGCCGGCGTCGAGATCGGCGATAACCGCCTTCGCCTCGTCCTCGGTCTTCACCAGGATGTGGCGGGCATGCACCTCTTCCTGCTTCGGGAGGGCGGCGATTTCCTTGTCGTAGCGGGCCTTCACCTCTTCCGGCGTGACGGCGTCGATGACGTGCTTGCGGAAGAAAGCGTTGTGGAGCTCGCGGTCGGCGATATAGTCCATCCGCTTCTTGAAATCGTCGGTATCCCTGACGCCTTCGGCGATCGCGCCGGAAGCCAGCAGCTTGACGTCGATGGCGCCGGAAAGGGCGGCGACCTTCTTCTGCTCGTCCGGCAGCTGGGCGAGCTGCGGGTCGAGGTTCTGGACCGCGAGGTCGAGTTCCGACTGCCGGATTTCCAGGTTGCCGACCTTGGCGACGACCGGATCTTCCGCCGCGAAGACGGGAGCCTGGGAGAAGATCGCAGCGGCGAGCGCGGCCGTGACGAGAAATTTGTGGCGCAACATCGGATTCACCTTTCGATAGAGCCACCGGTTTCAGAATGCCTGATTCCGGCCGAAAAACCTTCACAAACACCGGATTGTGGCCATTCTGTATCGGCCGCCACCGTTGACATCATTCGACCCCCCTCTTATCTGTCACGCAACTTCGCGTCCAGCAGAGTTTCCGGGCGTGGCGGGTCATTTTGTCGTCATCGAAGACGGCGCGCCCCTGCCCGCGATCCCACGGGACTGACATCAGAAAGGACCATTCGTATGGTCAGCCTTGGCGGCATCGCCCGCAAATTGTTCGGTTCGGCAAACGACCGCCGCCTGCGCGGCTACCAGCCGAGAATAGACGCCATCAATTCGATCGAGGAGAAGACCAGGGCCCTCTCCGACGAACAGCTCGCCGCCCAGACGGCGGAATTCAAGAAGCTGCTGGCGGAAGGCAAGACGCTCGACGACATCCTGATCCCGGCTTTCGCCGTGGTGCGCGAAGCATCCCGCCGCGTGCTGGGCCTGCGGCCTTTCGACGTGCAGCTCATGGGCGGCATGATCCTTCACGACGGCGCGATCGCCGAGATGAAGACCGGCGAAGGCAAGACGCTGGTGGCGACCCTTCCGGTCTATCTGAACGCGCTCGCCGGCAAGGGCGTGCATGTCGTCACCGTCAACGACTACCTCGCCCAGCGCGACGCCAACACGATGGGCCGGCTCTACGGCTTCCTCGGCCTCACCACCGGCGTCATCATCCACGGCCTCGACGACGACCAGCGCCGCGCGGCCTATGCCTGCGACATCACCTACGCCACCAACAACGAGCTCGGCTTCGACTATCTGCGCGACAACATGAAATACGACCGCGCCCAGATGGTCCAGCGCGGCCACAATTATGCGATCGTCGACGAAGTGGACTCGATCCTGGTCGACGAGGCGCGCACGCCGCTGATCATCTCCGGTCCGCTCGACGACCGCTCCGATCTCTACAACACGATCGACGCCTTCATCCCGGTTCTGACGCCGGAAGACTACGAAATCGACGAGAAGCAGCGTTCCGCCAACTTCTCCGAACAGGGCACCGAGAAGCTCGAGAACCTGCTGCGCGAGGCCGGCCTTCTGAAGGGCGAGTCGCTCTACGACGTCGAGAACGTCGCGATCGTCCACCACATCAACAACGCGCTGAAGGCCCACAAGCTCTTCACCCGCGACAAGGACTACATCGTCCGCAACGGCGAGATCGTCATCATCGACGAGTTCACCGGACGCATGATGCCCGGCCGCCGGTATTCGGAAGGCCAGCACCAGGCGCTTGAAGCCAAAGAGAAGGTGCAGATCCAGCCGGAGAACCAGACGCTCTCCTCGATCACCTTCCAGAACTATTTCCGCATGTACGAAAAGCTCGCCGGCATGACCGGCACGGCTTCGACGGAAGCGGAAGAATTCGGCAATATCTACAAGCTCGAAGTGGTCGAGGTTCCGACCAACCTGCCGATCGCCCGTATCGACGAGGACGACGAGGTCTACCGGACCTTCGAGGAGAAGTTCAAGGCGATCATCGAGGAGATCAAGGCGGCCCATGAACGCGGCCAGCCGGTTCTCGTCGGCACGACCTCGATCGAGAAGTCCGAGCTGCTGGCCAACCTGCTGCGCCAGTCCGGTTTCGACCAGTTCCAGGTGCTGAACGCCCGCTATCACGAGCAGGAAGCCTATATCGTCGCCCAGGCCGGCGTGCCGGGCGCCGTGACGATCGCCACCAACATGGCCGGCCGCGGCACCGACATCCAGCTCGGCGGCAATATCGAGATGCGCCTCGAGCGCGAGCTCGAAGGCGTCGAGGATCCGGCCGAGCGCGCGGCGAAGGAAGCCGCGATCCGCGACGAGGTGAAGCAGCTGAAGGAGCAGGCGCTCGCCGCTGGCGGCCTTTACGTCATCGCCACCGAGCGCCACGAAAGCCGCCGCATCGACAACCAGCTGCGCGGCCGTTCCGGCCGTCAGGGCGACCCGGGCCGCTCGAAATTCTACCTGTCGCTCCAGGACGACCTGATGCGCATCTTCGGCTCCGACCGCATGGACGGCATGCTGCAGAAGCTGGGCCTGAAGGAAGGCGAGGCGATCGTCCATCCCTGGATCAACAAGGCGCTGGAACGGGCGCAGAAGAAGGTCGAGGCCCGCAACTTCGACATCCGCAAGAACCTTCTGAAATACGACGACGTCACCAACGACCAGCGCAAGGTGATCTTCGAGCAGCGTCTCGAGATGATGGATGCCGAAGACGTTTCCGAAGTGGTCGAGGAAATGCGCAACGAGGTGATCGAGGTCCTGGTCGCCAAGCATATCCCCGAACGCGCCTATGCGGAGCAGTGGAATGCGCAAGGGCTGCGCGAGGACGTCGGCCGCCTGCTGAACCTCGACCTGCCGGTAGAGGACTGGGTCAAGGAAGAGGGCATCGGCGAGGACGATATCCGCGAGCGGATCACCGAGGCGGCCGACAAGGCGGCAACCGACCGCCGCGAACGCTTCGGCGCCGACATCATGACCTATGTGGAGCGCTCCGTGCTGCTCCAGACGCTCGACCATCTGTGGCGCGAGCACATCGTCAACCTCGACCACCTGCGCTCGGTCATCGGCTTCCGCGGCTATGCCCAGCGCGATCCGCTGCAGGAATACAAGGCGGAAGCCTTCGAGCTCTTCCAGGCGCTGCTCGCGAACCTCCGCGAAGCGGTCACCGCGCAGCTCATGCGCGTCGAGCTGGTGCAGAACCCGCAGCCGCCGGAACCGCCGCCGGTCTTCGAAGGGCATCACGTCGATCCGATGACCGGCGAGGACCAGTTCACCGGCCAGGACGGCGAGAACTTCATCGCCGCCCCCCAGGACCGCCGGCCGGAAGACCCGTCAAGCTGGGGCAAGGTCGGCCGCAACGAGCCCTGCCCCTGCGGCTCGGGCAAGAAATACAAGCATTGCCACGGCGCCTTCGAGCAGGTGTGAGACCCTCCCCAGTATCCCCTCACTTGCGATTTCTAACACTTAGTTAAAGCTAAGATGTTGAAATCGCTTTCTCTCCCACAAGGGGAGAGATAAGGATGCCTCGCCGCCACGAGTCTACCTCTCCCCTTGTGGGAGAGGTTACAAAATCACGATCTTAGCAAAGCTAAGTCGTAGATTTTGTTGGTGAGGGGATATCAGTTCCCTCAAATCATGAATCCTTCGGCAGCCGGGCGAACCCTTTCTTAACCCTGCTGTGGCAACACTTTTGGCCATTGTTCCCGTCGGCTTCATGAGTAGTGCGTGCCCATCATGGCGGTCATCGAAACAGCGGAAAGACTGCTGCCGCCTGGCCTGAAAGCCCGGCTCGCTCCGCTGACGCGCAAGCTTGAAGCGATCCTGACCAACGACGACGAAACCGCCCGTGCCCAGAGGCGGGCGCTCACCGCCTTCGTGATCCGCATCTTCAGCGCCGCGATCGCCTTCGTCTCGCAGATCGTGCTCGCCCGCCTGATGGGCGAATTCGAATACGGCATCTTCGCCTTCGTCTGGGTTCTGGTCGTGCTCGCCGGCAATCTCTCCTGCCTCGGCTTCCACACTTCCGTCATCCGCTTCCTGCACCAGCACAGGGCGCGCGGCGAACTGGCGACCGTGCGCGGCCTGAACCTCGCCGTCCGCCTCGTGGCGCTCGTCTCGGCAAGCGCGGTCGCCGGCCTCGGCTTCCTGTTCCTCTACGTCTTCGGCGATACGGTCGAGGCCTATTACCTCGTGCCGATTGCGCTCGCCTTCTTCACCATGCCGATGATCGCGCTCGGCGACGTGCTGGACGGCACCGCGCGCTCCAACGGCTGGACGGTGACGGCGCTCTCGCCCACCTACCTGATCCGCCCGGCGCTGATCCTCGCCTTCATGCTTCTCGCCATCTGGCTCGGCGCCCCGCAGACGGCGGTCACGGCCATGCAGGCGGCGCTTGCCGCGACCTATGTCACGACACTCTCCCAGCTCCTGCGCCTGACGCTGCGCCTGCGCCGCGAATACGGCCCCGGGCCGAAACGCTTCGAGCTCGGCGCCTGGTTCCGCTATTCGCTGCCGCTCTTCCTCGTCGACGGCATCGGCTTTCTCCTGACCAACGCGGATGTCGTGGTCGTCGGCATCTATCTGCCTCCCGACCAGGTCGGCATCTATTACGCCGCGGCGAAGACCATCGTGCTCGTCCAGTTCGTCTATTTCTCGATCAAGGCCGCGGCCGGCCCCCGTTTCTCCGCGATCATGGCGGAGGGGGACATGCCGGCGCTCGCAGCCTTCGCCGGGCAGATGGCGCGCTGGAGCTTCTGGCCGTCGCTCGCCGTCGGCCTCGCGGCCCTTGCCGCCGGCGAACTGCTGCTCTCGCTGTTCGGCAGCGCCTTTACCGCCGGCTACTGGCTGATGGCGATCCTCTTTGCCGGCATCCTCGCCAAGTCCTTGGTCGGTCCCGGCGAGGTGCTGCTGTCGATGGCGGGCCGCCAGAACCTCTGCGTCCTGCTCTATGCCGCAACGCTTGCCGCCAGCATCGGCCTCTACGTCGTGCTCATCCCGCGCCTCGGCCTGACGGGCGCGGCGCTTGCGACGGCAGCCGGAATGATGATCGAAGCGGTCCTCCTGCATATCGCGGTGCGCCGCACGCTCGGCATCGTGCTCTTCGCCTTCGCCGACCCCGCGCCCTCCGCTTCTCCAAAGGTTTCATGACCATGGCCCAACCTCCGATCAGCGGCGATTTCGAGGGTGACGGCGGCGGCCGGTTTCCGGCGATCCCGGCCTTCCGGGCCGCACGCCCCGACGCCGACGCGCGCCTGCCCGTAGGCCGCCCGGGCCGCGAACTCTGCCTCTATCCCGCTTCCCTGGGCTATGACCTGCAGGAGGAGCTCGAATTCCTTTCGAACCGCGCGATGGAGCCTAACATCTTCTTCTCGGCCCGACTGCTGGCACCCGCCATGCCGCGGGTGGAGGACAAGCAGGTACGCTTCGCGCTGATCCGCGACGAGAGCGGCATGCGCAGCCGCATGCGGCTCCTGATGCCCTTCACGATCGAGAAGCCGGGCTTCTCCATGGGCGCCTCGATCATCCGCACCTGGGCCAATCCTTTCGGCCCGCTCGGCACGCCGCTCGTCGATGCGGAGGACGCCGCCGAAACGATCGACAACCTTCTGGAGGCGCTCGCCTCCCGGGAAGCGCGGCTTCCCTCCGTGCTCGTCATGCCGGACGTGCGGCTCAACGGCCGTTTCGCGCAGCTCGCCAGGGCGGTCGCGATCGGCCGCAACCTGCCGGTCACCGTCACCGACACGTTCCTCCGCCCGATGCTGGAAAGCCTCGCCGACGGCGAAACCTACCTGAAGCACGCGATCTCCCCGCATCATTTCCGCGAGATGCGCCGCCTCTGGCGCAACCTGGAGAGCCGGGGGACTGTCGCCTATTCCGTCGCCCGCCAGCCCGAGGAGGTCAGGCTGCGCATGGAGGAATTCCTGCTGCTCGAAGCCAAGGGCTGGAAGGGCCGCCGCCGCTCCGCCCTCATCAACGACCGCTATCGCGCCGCCTTCGCCCGCGAGGCGATCACCAACCTCGCCGAGGCCGATGCGGTGCGCATCCATACCGTCGACGTCGACGGCCGCGCCATCGCCTCGCTCGTCGTCTTCGTCATGGCCGGCGAGGCCTACACGTGGAAGACCGCCTACGACGAGGGTTTCGCCCCCTATTCGCCCGGCAAGCTCCTGATGGTGAAGCTGACCGAATGGCATCTCGAAGACGCCAACATCATGCGCACCGACAGCTGCGCCGTGCCGGACCATCCGATCATGAGCCGCTTCTGGGAAGAGCGCGAGGAAATGGGCACGCTGGTGATCGGGCTCACCCAGAACGGCGACCGCGACGTGCGGCAGGTGGCCGCCCAGCTCCACCTCTACCGCAACACCCGCAACATGGCCCGCATCCTGAGGGAAAAGATCCTGGCGATCGCCGGCCGCTCGGAATAGTTCTTTGTTTTCACGCAATTCCTGACGGAAGACCGCTAGACACTTTTCCTGGAATTGCTCTATTCGGCGGCGGCCCTCTCCCGAAGCAGCCGGCGGATGACCTTGCCGGTCGTCGTCAGCGGAATATCGTCGACGAAGGCGACCTCGCGCGGATATTCGTGCATGGAAAGCCGCGTCTTCACCCATTCGCGGATCTCCACCGCCAGCGCGTCGCCCGGGCTGTAGCCGGCTGCCAGGACGATATAGGCCTTGACGATCTCGGTGCGGACCGGATCGGGCTTGCCGACCACCGCCGCAAGCCTCACCGCCGGATGGCCGGTCAGACAGTCCTCGATCTCGCTCGGCCCGATGCGGTAACCTGACGAGGTGATGACGTCGTCGTCGCGGCCGACGAATTCCACGTAACCGTCGGCATCCTGCCGGCCGAGGTCGCCGGTGATCAGCCAGTCGCCGACGAACTTGGCCGCGGTCGCAGCCGCGTCGTTCCAGTAGCCCAGGAACATCACCGGATCCGGCCGGCGGATGGCGATCTGGCCCATCTTCCCCACCGGCACCTCGATACCCTTCTCGTCGACGATCGCAACGTGGTGGCCGGGTACGGCGCGGCCGATCGCCCCGCCGCGCGAGACGCCGAGACCGGCGGCCGATCCGAGGACGAAATTGCACTCGGTCTGGCCGAAGAGCTCGTTGACCGTCAGCCCGAGCGCCGATTTCGCCCATTCATAGGTCTCGCGGCCCAGCGCCTCGCCGGCCGACGTGATCGTCCGAAGCTTCAGGTCGTATTTCTCGAGCGGCTTTTCGACGGATTTCAGCAGCCGCAGCGCCGTCGGCGGGATGAAGGCATTGCGGACATCCATCTCGGCCATGATGCGGAAGGCCATGTCGGCATCGAACTTCTGCGCCGGCGAGGAGACGACGGGAATGCCGAGCATCAGCGCCGGCATCAGGACGTTGAGCAGGCCGCCCGCCCAGGCCCAGTCGGAGGGCGTCCAGATCCTGTCGCCCGGCTGCGGCGCGAACTCGTGCCCGAGCTGAAAGCCGGGAATATGGCCGGCGAGCACCCGGTGCCCGTGCAGCGCCGCCTTCGGCGGACCGGTCGTGCCGGAGGTGAAGATCATCAGCGCCGGATCGTCCGGCCCGGTCCCGGCCACCTCGAAAAGCGACGGATGGCCGGAGACCAGCGTGTCGAACGACAGGAGGCCCTTGCCCGCCGCAGCGTCCTCCGTGACGATCACGTGCCTGAGGTCCGGCAGCTTGGTTCCGAGACCGGCAAGCCGCGTGAGGCCGAAGGCATTGGTGACGATCGCCGCGGCGCCCGACGCCTTCAGCCGGTATTCGAGCGCTTCGGCCCCGAAAAGCAGCGCGAGTGGCAGGGCGATGGCGCCCATCTTGTAGATCGCCACATGGGCGATGACCGTCTCGAAACTCTGCGGCAGGAGGAGCGCGATCCGGTCGCCGGGCTTCAGGCCGAGGGCAAGGAAGGCATTGGCAAGCGATGCGGAACGGGCCGAGAGCTCGCCATAGGTCAGGGCGAGGTGACGGCCGTCCGGGCTGAAATGCTGAAGACAGACGCGGCCGGGATGCTTTGCCGCCCAGGCGTCGCTGACCGCTTCCCCCATGTTGAACCGCCGCGGAATCTCCCAGACGAAATCACGGCGGAGATCCTCATAGGAGGCGCGGGCGGGCAGTTTCATGGGCGTTGCTTCTCATTATGCTGCACCAGCTAACATCTTCGAAACTTGAAATACAAGGGGGACAAGGGAGGGCAGAAGACGGCATGAAGCCCGCCAACGGCATGGCGGGCTTCCAAAGACATCGCCGGTCAGCGCGACGCCGTCATCCGGAGCATGCGGCAGAGCTGCACCAGCGCCCGGTCGCCACCGCCCGACGTGATGTCGGCACAACGCGTCAGCATGCGCCGCCGGTCGTCGTCGGACATACTGTTGAACGCCTCTCTTTGAGCCGGAGTGAGGCCACCGCCCCCCGGTCCGCCATTGCCGCCCGGCCCTCCCGTTCCAGGCCCTCCTGTTCCGGGCCCTCCCGGTCCACCGATGCCGACATCGACCCCGACACCCGTTCCTCCGGAGCCGCCGACCCCGACGTCCACATCCGCATTGATGCCGCCAGAGCCGCCGACCGAGGCTGTGGCGTTGGCGTCTATCCCGTCGCTGGTACCGAGGCCGACATCCGCATTGACGCCGTCGCTTCCACCGACGGAGGCGGAGACGTCCGCATCGAGCCCGCCGCCACCGCCGACGTTCGCGCTTGCATCGACGCCACCGCTGCCGCCGACGGATGCATCGACATCCGCCACGCCGCCGCTGCCACCGACATTCGCGCTGGCGTTGACTCCGCCGGACCCGCCGACGGAAGCATCGACGCCCAGGCCGTCGCTGGTATTCACGTCAACGCTGACACCGTTCTCGCCGCCCACCGAAAGGCCCTGCGCGAGAGCTGCCCCGCTGACGGGGAACGCAACGCACCCCGACAGCAACAAAACACGCAATGATTTCAGCACGATTTCCTCCTCATCTCGGCCCGGCACCATTGCCGGGCTTCAAAGAGGCGAAACTTCAAGGTCCCCCACATGTTTCAGCAATTGCTGAATAACGGGTATCCTGCGTTAAGGAACCGATAAAAGCCGTGGCGTCGCATCCCGATTTGGGACGGCGTTCGGATATGTTCCGACCGGCCGGCCGGCACTTCATCCTTGCATCTCCCCGCGGCCCCGTGATAGAGCGCTTGCCGTTACCGAAGTGCCCCGTTGGCGGAATTGGTAGACGCGCCTGACTCAAAATCAGGTTCCGAAAGGAGTGCTGGTTCGATTCCGGCACGGGGCACCAGACAATTTCAAATACCTGTAATTTTTAGGCTCCGCGAAGACAAAAAGTCTGCGCATCCGCCCATGTCTTCGCGCTTTGCTGCAGGCAGCCCCTGCCGTCGGCCTGCGCCGCAAGCAACGCCCAGATAGACTCCCTCAATCTTTTGATGCACTCTCACTTTGGGCAACATAGCCGGGGGGACGTTGCATGACGAAGAGGCATAAGGTTGCGAACGCGGCGACGATTACCTGTGCATTGCTTGCATTGCTGGTGATCGCAGTTCCGGCCCGGTCCGAGGATAAATACGGGGACCAGGATCGGACATTCAGCTTCAAGGATTTTCTGACGACAGGCCCTTGGGGCGCGCTCTTGAAGATGCTCACGCGCTCCAATACCACCGTGTCGGGAGAGCGCGAGGCGGATCAAATTCGTGAGCACCAGGAGCAGATGCGTACTCAAGAAGCGGTCAGGCCTTCGCCAAGCGCGCCGGAGGCACAACCGCCGGCGCAATCGGAGGCCCGCGCCAATGCAGGCGACCGCGTCCAGGAGCGGATCACAACGGCCACAGGCGACAGGATTGTGGAACCGCCCAATGTCGGCCGGGCCGGGGATCCCAATGTTGACCGCCTTGTCGACTTCGGGAATGAACTAGGGAACGCCGTGGATCGAATGCCCCATGACTAGAGATCGTCATTGCTAACCGGTATTCGGCCACATGCCGGCACGGGGCACCACAAATCCTCCGCAAACTCACGGAAAAGTGCCGGATTGGAGACGATCTGTCTCGTCCGCGATCATTTACAGCATGAGCCCATCTGCTCTAAGTGATGCTGACGGCCCTGGGCCCGCAAGACATATCAGGAGAAGCGCATGGCGCTGACAGCGTCCACCACCCGTTCCCGCACCGGTATCGGCTATGCCGTTCTCGTCACCCTCGGCATGGCCGCGACCGTCGGCGGCGCGCTGGCCTTCCAGTATATCGGCGGCTACATTCCCTGCGCGCTCTGCCTGCTGCAGCGCAATCCCTACTATTACGGCATCCCGGTCGGCATCCTGGCGGTCATCGCCGCCGCGATCGGCCTGCCGGCCTGGGTCACCCGCGCGTTGCTCGTCGTCATTGGCGTGATGATGCTCGTCGGCGCCGGCATGGGCGTCTATCACGCGGGCGTCGAGTGGAGCTTCTGGGAAGGCCCAGCAAGCTGCGGGGGTGGTGCCGGCGTCACTACCAATGCCGGCAGCCTGCTTTCCGACCTCAACACGGTCCACGGTCCTTCCTGCACGGAAGCGGCGCTTCGCGTGCTCGGCCTCTCCTTCGCGGGCTGGAACGTCATCGCCAGCGTCATCCTGGCGGCAATCGCCTTCGTCGGCGCGAAAAAGGCCGCCTGAGGCGGCCTTTCAGCCCGTTGACAAACCTCCGGCCCTACTCGGCGTCATCCTCGGCCTTGTGCCGAGGATCTGCTCACGTTTGATGCAGGCAGATGCTCGGGACAGGCCCGAGCATGGCGGAGGAAAGATTGCAGGCCTCTGTCGAGAAACCAGGCCGCCCGAAGCGGCCTCGGCATCGTGCCCGCTCGGGGGATTTAGGGCTGCAGTTCCGTATCCCAGTAGAGATAGTCCATCCAGCTTTCGTGCAGGTAGTTCGGCGGGAAGAGCCGGCCGTTGTTGTGCAGGTCCTGCACCGTCGGCTGGTAGGGCTTCTGGTGCGGGAACATGCCGGCCTGCTTCGGCAGCTTGCTGCCCTTCCTCAGATTGCAGGGCGAACAGGCCGCCACGACATTCTCCCAGGTCGTCTCCCCGCCATGCGCGCGGGGGATGACGTGATCGAAGGTCAGGTCGTCATGGGCGCCGCAATACTGGCACTCGAACCGGTCGCGCAGGAAGACGTTGAACCGGGTGAAGGCCGGATTGCGGGTCGGCTGGATGTAGGTCTTGAGGCTGACGACGCTCGGCAGCTTCATCGAGAAGCTGGGGGAGCAGACCGACTGTTCGTATTCGGCAATGATATTCACCCGGTCGAGGAAAACCGCCTTGATCGCGTCCTGCCAGGACCATAGCGACAAGGGATAATAACTCAGCGGCCGGTAGTCAGCGTTCAGCACGAGCGCCGGCAGGGCCTGCGGGGAGACTGCAATCGTCAAGTGACGCTCCTACCCGATTCGGCATCTGTACTTCTATATTAGGTCCGTTGTTACAGGATTGTGAAGCCCAATAAATGCAGAGGGATACTCGAAGTCTGCCATTATACGAGAGGGGTGACGTTGCGTCGCATTTTTGCCGCGTAATAGGCCCAGAAAAGCCGCGACGCGACAGATCGCCACGGGCTCCAGATTTCAGCCATGCGCGTGAGATCCTTTGCCGAAGGCCGGGCTTCGAGGCCGAAAGCATGGGCGACCGAGGCCTGCAGCGCCACGTCGCCGGCGGGAAAGATGTCCGGATGCCCGCCGCAGAACATCAGGTAGACTTCCGCCGTCCACGGACCGATGCCGGGAAGCGCGGTCATGGCCCGGATCGCCTCGGCCGTTTCGAGCGCCGCGACGGCGTCGAGATCGAAACGGCCCTGCGAAATTGCCTCGGAAAGGTTGAGAAGCGTCGCCGCCTTCGCCCGTGAAAGGCCGAAGGTCGCGACGACGGCCGGATCCAGCGCCGCATAGCCTTCCGGCGTGAGCGGACCGGCCGCCGTAATCCGTCTCCAGATCGCCTCCGCGCTCGCCCGCGAGACCATCTGCGACACGACGATCGAGGCAAGCCCCGCAAAGCCCGGCTGGTTGAGACGCAGCGGCACCGGACCTGCGGCATCGGCGACGGCCACCAGCCGGGGATCGAGCCCGGCCAGCACCCGAAGCCCCGCCTGGATATCCGAATGATCGCGGATGATCTTCATCGGCCGTTCAGCCTCTCCCATGGCCGTTTGTCGAAAAGCATGGCACAACAGAGCATGCCCGCTGCACCCTCTGATAAACCGGTCTATCGTTTCGCGCCAAGCCCGAACGGGCTGCTGCACCTCGGCCACGCGCTTTCCGCGCTCCTCAACCACGACATGGCCCGGGAAAATGGCGGGCGTTTCCTGCTGCGGATCGAGGATATCGACCTCACCCGCTGCACGCCGGAATTCGAGGAGGCGATCTATCGCGACCTTTCCTGGCTTGGGCTCGACTGGGAGAAGCCCGTGCGGCGGCAATCGGAACATTTCGACGACTATCGTGCCGCCCTCGACCGGCTGATCGAAATGGACCTGGTCTATCCGGCCTTCATGACCCGCGGTGAGGTGAAGGCGAAGGTCGCCGCCCATGAAGCGGAGGGAGAAATCTGGCCGCACGACCCGGACGGATCGCCGCTTTATCCCGACGACGACCGGCATCGAAGCAAGGCGGCGCGCGGGGCGTTGATCGAAAGGGGCGTGCGGCATTCCTTCCGGCTCGACATGCGGAAGGCCATGGAGCTCGTCGGCCGATCGCTGATATGGACGGAAACCGGCGACGGCGAACGCGGCGAAATCCCGGCCGACCCCTCCGCCTGGGGCGATGTGGTTCTGTCGCGCTCCGATGCGCCGTCGAGCTACCATCTGTCGGTCACGGTGGACGATGCGGCTCAGGGGATCACCCATGTGGTGCGGGGGCTCGACCTCTTCGAGGCGACCGCCGTGCACCGGCTTCTGCAGGAGCTGCTCGGGCTTCCGCAGCCCGTCTACCATCACCACCGGCTGGTCATGGGACAGGACGGAAGGAAGCTGTCGAAGAGCGAGAGCTCAACCGGGCTCGCGGCGCTTCGCGACCAGGGCTTCCTGGCCGGCGACATTCGCCGGTTCGTCGGCCTGTGAGGGAACCGGTTCGCGGCCGGCATCGATCCTTCGAAGCCGCGAGAATACCGAGTAGATCCGGTATTTCATCAGTGCCGCGTTGAGTTCCGCTCCCAGCATGAAGATCACGCCGACCATGTAGAGGAAGACCAGCACGATCATGATCGACGCGAGACCCGCATAGGTCGCGGCATAATTGGCGAAGGTCGACAGATAGGCGGCGAAACCGAAGCCGAACACCGTCCAGAGGGCGATCGTCAGCACGACGCCCGGCAGGATGTCGATGAGCCTGCGCCGGCCGGCCGGCAGCCATTTGTGCGAGGCTAGAAGGCCGATCGTCAGCACCAGCGCCGTGCCGTAAAGGCCCCAGTTGGCGGCCCTGGCCAGATCGCTGATCAGCCAGGGAAAGCGCGTTTCGGCAAAGCGCATCGCGATCGGCACCGCCACCAGCACGATGCTGATCAGGGCAAAGGCCACGACGGCGACGATGACATAGCCGAGGCTGGCGAGGCGCGTCACATACCAGGGCCGCGTTTCGGCGACCCGATAGGCGCGATTGAGGGAAATCCGGAGCGCCTCGACGCCATTGGAGGCGAAATAGGCGGCCGCCAGCACCGAGATGGTCAGCAGCCCGCCGCGCCGCATCTCCAGGACCCGCTGGATTTCCGAGGCTATCGGGGTCGCGATATCCGCCGGCCAGGTGTCGAAGAGAAGATGCACCGCGGTTTCCGAAAACCCGCCCGCACCGAGAAAGCCCGCCAGCGCCGTGCCGAAGATCAGAAAGGGAAAAAGCGCCAGAAGGCCGGAAAGCGCCACATGGCTCGCCATCGCCCAGCCGTCGTCCTCGTTGAAATGGCAATAGGCATCCCAGAGCACCTTGTAGGCGAGCCTGGGCCAACGGATGGGGCGGTTCTCTTCGGTCAATGGCGACTCCGTTGTGGCCTGGCGCGAAATATGGGAGGAACCCTTCCGATTGTACAGGGATGGGCTCCTCATGGACGAAAGAAGAACGATCATCGTTACCGGCTGTTCCTCCGGCATCGGCGCCCATTGCGCCCGCGCCCTCAAGGCGGACGGCTGGCGGGTCTTCGCGACGGTGCGGAAGGCGGCCGACCTTGCCGCGCTCGAAGCCGACGGCATCGAGGCCCTGCTGATGGATTACACGAAGCCGGAAACCATCGCCGCTCTGGTGGAGGCGGTGCGGGAGCGCACCGGCGGCCGGATCGACGCGCTCTTCAACAACGGCGCCTACGGGCAGGGCGGCGCCGTGGAGGACCTCTCGACAGACGTGCTGCGGGAACAGTTCGAGACCAATGTCTTCGGCTGGCACGAGCTGACCCGGCGGGTGATCCCGCTGATGCGCGCCGAGGGGCGCGGCCGCATCGTCAACTGCTCCTCCATACTGGGCATCCTGCCCTATCGCTACCGCGGTGCCTACACCGCCTCGAAATATGCCCTCGAAGGGCTCACCATCACCATGCGGATGGAGCTCGAGGGCAGCGGCATCGAGGTGAGCCTCATCGAGCCGGGGCCGATCGCCTCGCGCTTCACCGCCAATTCGCTCGCCAAGATCAGGGAGAATATCGACCTCGAGGGCTCCGTCCACGCCCGGGAGTACAAGCGGCAGATCAAGCGCCTCGACGGGCGAGGCCCGGTCAGCCGCTACAAGCTCGGCCCGGAAGCGGTCTACGGCGTCTTGACGCACGCCTTGACCGCGGCTCGCCCCAGGCCACATTATCTGGTAACGAGGCCCGCCAAGCAGGGCGCCTTCCTGAAAAGGATACTCCCGGCCGCGCTCTTCTATAAGCTCATGCGCCGGATCGACTGAACAGAAAGCAATCTCGGAATGTCCAGCTTCACCACCGTCCTGACCCTGATCGTCATGGGGCTCGTCGTGCTCGTCCTCATCCGCGGGCTGTTCAACATGCTCAAGGGAAGCGACGCGAACAAATCCAACAAGCTGATGCAGCTGCGTGTCCTCTTGCAGGCGATCGCAATCGTCCTCATCATGCTCACACTCTGGATCACGGGCGGGGGACGGCCGAGCTGAGTCTGAGCGGCAGGTCCCCTCACTTGCAATTTCCAGCACTTAGCTATGCTAAGGCTGAAATTGCTTTCTCTCCCACAAAGGGGAGAGATGGGAATGCCGCCCTGCCGCGGGTCTACCTCTCCCTTGGTGGGAGAGGTTACAAAATCAGCAGCTTAGCTTTAGCTAAGTGCTAGATTTTGTTGGTGAGGGGGTCTTAGATAGATCGGGACAGATGGTAAAGCTCAACAAGATCTACACGCGGACCGGCGATGACGGCACGACGGGGCTGGTTTCCGGGCCGCGGCGCCAAAAGCACGATCTGCGCGTCGAGGCCTACGGCACCGTCGACGAAACGAACTCCACCGTGGGATTGGCCCGGCTCCATACGTCAGACATGGCCGAGCTCGACGCGATGCTTTCCCGCATCCAGAACGATCTCTTCGATCTCGGGGCCGACCTCGCGGCACCCGATACCGGCGAAAAGCTGGACTACGAACCGCTGCGCATCGTCGAAGCGCAGACGACGCGGCTGGAGAACGAGATCGACGCGCTGAACGCCCGTCTCGATCCGCTCCGATCCTTCGTGCTGCCGGGCGGCTCGCCCGCTTCCGCCCATCTGCACCTTGCGCGCACCGTCGCCCGCCGCGCCGAAAGGCTGATGGTGGAGCTTTCGCGGCGCGAGGCGGTGAGCGGCGCCGCACTGAAATACGTCAACCGGCTTTCCGACTTCCTGTTCGTGGCGGCGCGTTTCGCCAATGACGGCGGCAAGGCGGATGTGCTTTGGGTTCCGGGGAAAAACCGGTAAGAGAGACGCAGGGGGAGTTAAAAACGATGTTCATCCCGCTGCATGACGCCGTCGAGCTGAAATATATCCGCGTCCAGTACGTGACGATCGGCATCATCGTCGTGAACGTGCTGTTCTGGCTGTTCAGCACCATCGCCAGCCCGGAAGTCGTCGAACATGCCTCGCTCGGCCTCGGTTTCATTCCGGCGGTGATCTTCGATTACGCAGCGCTCGATCCGTCGCTCATCATCGTTCCGGACGACGCGACGTTCATCACCTATTCCTTCCTGCATCTGGATTTCTGGCATCTCGCCTCGAACATGCTGTTCCTCTGGGTGTTCGGCGACAATGTCGAGGATGCGCTGGGGCATCTGAAATTCCTGATCTTCTACCTGCTCTGCGCCGCCGCGGGCGCCGCCCTTCACGGCCTCGTCGTGCCTTCCTCGGAAGGCCCGCTGATCGGCGCCTCGGGCGCGATCTCCGGTGTCGTCGCCGCCTATTTCCTGCTGCATCCGCGCGTGAGGGTCTGGGTTCTGGTGCTTTTCCGCATTCCGCTGCCGCTGCCCGCCTTCATCCCCCTGGCGCTCTGGATCATCCAGCAATTCGCCATGCTGGTCCTCGATGCCGACGGCATGGTGTCCTGGGGCGCGCATGTCGGCGGCATCATCGCCGGCGCGATCCTCGTCCTCTTCATGCGCCGCAGGGGCGTGCCGCTTTTCGACCGCCAGCTCGTGACGCCGAAGGCGGTGGAGCGCAAGCCGGACGTTCCGCAGGTCGCTGCGGCAACAGAATAGGTCTATGAGAAAACGGCAAGCTTCCGCTCAGAATCCGCGTTGCAGTCGCGCGAAAAATGCGTATCCATGTCGCCCACTGACAAATGAGGAAGCGGCAAATGTCGCAATTTGCGGCTGGAGATAGTCAAGGAAGGACCCCATGAAGATCCTGGTGCCTGTAAAGCGAGTGGTTGATTACAACGTGAAGATCCGCGTGAAGGCGGACGGCACGGGTGTCGAGCTTGCGAATGTGAAGATGTCGATGAACCCGTTCGACGAGATATCAGTCGAGGAGGCTCTGCGTCTGAAGGAAGCGGGCAAGGCGGAGGAAGTGGTGGTCGTGTCGATCGGCCCGGCCAAGGCGGAAGAGACGCTGAGGACGGCGCTCGCCATGGGCGCCGACCGGGCGGTCCTGGTCGAGACCGACGATGTCGTCGAGCCGCTCGCCGTCGCCAAGATCCTGAAGGGCGTCGTGGAAGCCGAGCAGCCGGGCCTGATCATCGTCGGCAAGCAGGCGATCGACGACGATTCCAACCAGACCGGCCAGATGCTGGCGGCCCTCCTCGGCGCGGCGCAGGCGACGTTCGCCTCCAAGATCGAGCTTTCCGGCGGTTCGGCGAAGGTCACCCGCGAGGTCGATGGCGGCCTGCAGACGATCGAGGTGAAGCTGCCGGCGGTGGTCACCACCGACCTGCGCCTGAACGAGCCGCGCTATGCCTCGCTGCCGAACATCATGAAGGCGAAGAAGAAGCCGCTCGACAAGAAGACGCCCGGCGATTTCGGCGTCGATACCGCACCGCGGCTGAAGGTCTTGAAGACGGAAGAGCCTGGCGGCCGCAAGGCGGGCGTCAAGGTGAAGTCGGTCGAGGAGCTGGTCGCCAGCCTCAAGACCGCCGGCGTGCTCTAAGGGACGGATAGGGAGACTTTTATCATGGCCATTCTTCTTCTGGCAGAACACGACAACCAGACCCTCTCCGACCAGACCGCCAAGGCGCTCTCCGCCGCCTCCAAGATCGCCCAGGATTCGGGAAGCGACGTGCATGTGCTGGTCGCCGGCTCCGGCGCCAAGGCTGCAGCCGATGCCGCCGCCAGGCTTTCGGGCGTCTCCAAGGTGCTGCTCGCCGACGATGCTAGCCTCGCCAACAAGCTTGCCGAACCGGTGTCGGCGCTGATCCTGTCGCTCGCGCCGTCCTATGACGTGATCATCGCCCCGGCGACCACGTCCGCCAAGAACATCCTGCCGCGCGTGGCGGCCCTTCTCGACGTCGCCCAGGTCTCGGAAATCATCGAGGTTGTCAGCCCGGATACCTTCAAACGGCCGATCTATGCCGGCAACGCCATCCAGACCGTGCAGTCGACCGATGCAAAAAAGGTCATCACGGTGCGCACGGCCTCCTTCCAGGCGGCCGGTGAAGGCGGCTCGGCTTCGGTCGAAAGCGTCTCCGCTGCCGAAAACCCCGGCGTGTCGAGCTTCGTCTCGGACGCGCTGTCGTCGTCGGAGCGTCCGGAACTGACCTCGGCCAAGATCATCATCTCGGGCGGCCGGGCGCTCGGCTCGTCGGAAAAGTTCAAGGAAGTCATCCTTCCGGTGGCCGACAAGCTGGGTGCCGCCGTTGGCGCAAGCCGTGCCGCGGTCGATGCGGGCTACGCCCCGAACGACTGGCAGGTCGGCCAGACCGGCAAGGTGGTCGCGCCGGACCTCTACATCGCAGCCGGCATTTCCGGCGCCATCCAGCATCTGGCCGGCATGAAGGACAGTAAGGTCATCGTCGCGATCAACAAGGACGAGGAAGCCCCCATCTTCCAGGTTGCGGACTACGGCATCGTCGGCGACCTCTTCGAAATCCTGCCGCAGCTTGAAAAGGCGCTCTAGCCGATTTGAACATTGTTCATTTCGCAAGCGCGAAAAATGCTGGCAAAACGTCAATTGGCGGAATAACAATCTGCCGGACTGCATGCATGCAGTCCGGCATTTTCATAAAATCGGCGCACGCAGGGGATAGCGTTCGGCGTCGCGGGAGCGAACCCCAGGGAACGAAGCAATGAGTTCGGTCATAAAGAATATCGGCGTCATCGGAGCGGGCCAGATGGGCTGCGGCATCGCACATGTTTCGGCGCTCGCCGGATACAAGGTGCAGATGTACGATCTTTCCAAGGACCGGATCGAGGCAGCGCTTGCCACGATCAACGGCAACCTTGCCCGCCAGGTGACGAACGGAAAACTCTCCGACGAAGATCGGAAGGCGGCGCTTTCCCGCATTTCCGGCTCGGCTGACGTGAACGACCTCGCTCCGGCGGACATGGTGATCGAGGCGGCGACCGAGGACGAGAGCGTCAAGCGGAAGATCTATGCCGCTGTCTGTCCGGTCCTGAAGCCGGAAGCCCTGCTCGCCACCAACACGTCGTCCCTCTCCATCACCCGCCTCGCCTCCGCCACGGATCGCCCCGAACATTTCATGGGCATACATTTCATGAACCCGGTGCCGGTCATGAAGCTCGTGGAACTGGTGCGCGGCATCGCGACCGACGAGACCACCTTCCAGACCGCCAAGGACTACGTGGCTACGCTGGAAAAGACCGTGACGGTCGCCGAAGACTTCCCCGCCTTCATCGTCAACCGCATCCTTCTGCCGATGATCAACGAGGCGATCTACACGCTCTACGAAGGCGTCGGCACGGTCGAGGCGATCGACACGGCGATGAAGCTCGGCGCCAATCATCCGATGGGTCCGCTGCAGCTTGCCGATTTCATCGGCCTCGACACCTGCCTGTCGATCATGCAGGTGCTGCACGACGGCCTGGCGGATTCCAAATACCGCCCCTGCCCGCTTCTGGTGAAATATGTCGAGGCCGGCTGGCTCGGCCGCAAATCCGGCCGCGGGTTCTATGATTACCGCGGCGAGACGCCGGTTCCGACGCGATGAGCGCGCAGGTGTAGCCTTGCCGGCGAAGCCGTCTGAGGCTATATTCATGGAGTGAGAGGCGAGCTTTCGCCCGCCCCTCTGTTTAGGATAAGAAGGTGACCCGCACGCTTACTTGCCAGTTCGTGCGGGTTTTCCGTATCATAAACGTGATGCTAAATGGCTTGAGCCACATAGATCACCCTCCGATTGAATGGCGAGGCCTTCGCCGGGTCGGAGCGGCCCATCCTCTCCGATACGCCTGGCAGAGCGCGCTGCTTTCACCATCACAACCACCGGAAGAATAGCGAAAAGCAGCCTGCCGTCCAGCTTCGGAAAAGGTCCTTGGATCAGCGCCCCTTAGCAGCCGTGATCAGCGCCTTGGCGTCGGGGCTGTCCCAGGCGGCCGGGCCGTTCATCGCCGATATCAGACAGCCTTTTTGGTCCATGACCAGCGTCACCGGCAGGCCGAAGGCGAGGCCTTCCTTCTTCAGCGCGTTGAAGACGCCCATCGAACTGTCGCGATAATAACCGAGCGCATCGACGCCGTATTCGGAGAGGAAGGCCTTCGGCTTCTCGTCGTCGCCGGTATCGATATTGACCGCCACGACTTCGAAATCCTCGCCGCCCATCTCCTTCTGAAGAGCGTTCAGCGCCGGCATCTCCTCGCGGCACGGGCCGCACCAGGTGGCCCAGAGATTGAGCAGCACCGTCTTGCCGGCGAAATCCGCCGTCTTCAGGTCCTTGCCGTCCGGCCCCTTGAAGGCGAGGTCGAGCGGCCGCGGCGGCTCGGCCGCGACCATGGCGGCGACCTGGCCCCTGGAGAATTCGGAAACCGACGTCACCTTTTCGATGGCTCCCTCGCAAGCCCCGGAGGATTGGGCGAGGAGCGGCGCTTCGCCATTGCCAGACCCCGTGTTCCTCACGTATACCGCCACGGCGCCGGCGAGCACGCCCGCAATGCCGGCAATCATGATCAACCGGACGGAAGGAAGGCCGAAAGGTCTTTTGTTCGTCATCAATGACTCCAGGACTTGGCACTATGGCCGACGGCACGAAGGACGCGACATCCTCCAACCAGATGTGGGGCGGACGCTTCGCCTCGGGGCCGGACGCGATCATGGAGGAGATAAATGCCTCGATCGGTTTCGACAAGAAGCTCTTCGCCCAGGATATCCGCGGCTCAATAGCGCATGCGACCATGCTGGCCGAAAAAGGCATCATTTCCCGCGAAGATAAAGACAAGATCTTGTCTGGCCTGAACACGATCATGTCAGAGATCGAAAGCGGGAAGTTCGAATTCTCCCGGAAGCTCGAAGACATCCACATGAACGTCGAGGCACGGCTGGCGGCCCTCATCGGCCCCGCGGCCGGGCGCCTGCATACCGCCCGCTCCCGCAACGACCAGGTGGCGCTCGATTTCCGCCTCTGGGTCAAGGAAGAGCTTGCCAAGACCGAGCGCATGCTGACCGACCTGATCGCCGCCTTCCTCGACCGGGCGGAAGAGCATGCCGAGACGGTGATGCCCGGCTTCACGCATCTCCAGACTGCCCAGCCGGTCACCTTCGGCCACCACTGCATGGCCTATGTGGAAATGTTCGGCCGTGACCGCGCCCGCGTGCGCCACGCAATCGACCATCTCAACGAAAGCCCGATCGGCGCCGCCGCACTCGCCGGCACCGGCTTCCCGATCGACCGCCATATGACGGCCAAGGCGCTCGGTTTCCGCGAGCCGACCCGCAACTCGATCGACACCGTTTCAGACCGCGACTTCGCGCTGGAATTCCTCTCGGTCGCAGCGATCTGCGCGGTGCATCTGTCGCGCCTTGCGGAAGAGATCGTCATCTGGTCGACGCCGCAATTCGGCTTCGTGCGCCTGTCGGACGCGTTTTCCACCGGCTCGTCGATCATGCCGCAGAAGAAGAACCCGGACGCCGCCGAACTGGTGCGCGCCAAGACCGGCCGCATCAACGGTTCGCTGGTGGCACTTCTGACCGTCATGAAGGGCCTGCCGCTCGCCTATTCCAAGGACATGCAGGAAGACAAGGAACAGGTCTTCGACGCCGCCGAGAACCTGGAGCTGGCGATCGCCGCCATGACCGGCATGATGCGCGACATGACCATTCGCGCCGATAAAATGCGCGCCGCCGCCGGCTCCGGCTATTCGACCGCGACCGATCTCGCCGACTGGCTGGTGCGCGAGGCGGGCCTGCCCTTCCGCGACGCCCACCATGTGACCGGCCGCGCCGTGGCGCTCGCCGAAAGCAAGGGATGTGAGCTGGCCGAGCTTTCCCTGGAAGAGCTCAAGGAGATCAATGCCGCGATCACCGAAAAGGTGTTCGACGTGCTGACCGTGGACGCCTCCGTCGCCAGCCGCCAGAGCTTCGGCGGCACGGCGCCATCCGAAGTGCGCAAGCAGATCGCCTGGTGGCGTGCCCGCAACTGAAGACGATACCGATGCCGGTCAGGTGATGCTGGAATGATACTGCACAAGAGCGCGGAACTTCGCTATGACAGGTCCTTGAGCCGTGCTGGAGAAGGTAAGAGCATGTCGAAGTCGCTGATGAACATCGCCCGCATCACTTTTGCGCTGAGCCTCGCCGGCATTGTCGCCGTGGGCTGCGGCCGCAAGGGCGACCTCGACCGTCCGAGCACGCCGGTGGAGCAGCAGAACATCCGCAAAAGCGGATCCGCCGCAGAGCGGGCAAAGGAGCCCGTTCCCGACAAGCCTTTCGTCCTCGATCCGCTTCTGTAATTTCGGTTTTTGACGTGAATCACTTTCACTATATCGACGGCGTGCTGCACGCCGAAAACGTGCCGATCCCGGAAATCGCCAGGGCCGTCGGCACGCCTTTCTACGTCTATTCGACGGCGACGCTGGAGCGCCATTACAAGGTCTTCGCGAAGGCCTTCGCCGATGTGGACGCCATGGTCTGCTATGCCATGAAGGCGAATTCCAACCAGGCGGTCTTGAAGACGCTCGGCCGTCTCGGCGCCGGCGTCGACGTGGTGTCCGGCGGCGAGCTGCGCCGCGCGCTGGCCGCCGGCATTCCGGCAAGCCGCATCATGTTCTCCGGCGTCGGCAAGACGGTGCAGGAAATGGACCTGGCGCTCGAGGCCGGCATCTACTGTTTCAACGTCGAATCCGAGCCTGAGCTGGAGGTCCTGAACCTTCGCGCCGTCAAGGCCGGCAAGAAGGCGCATGTATCCTTCCGCATCAATCCGGACGTCGACGCCCGCACCCATGCCAAGATTTCCACGGGCAAGAAGGAAAACAAGTTCGGCATTTCCTATGAGCGTGCCCGCGCCGTCTATGCCCATGCCGCGACGCTTGATGGCATCGAGGTAACCGGCATCGACATGCATATCGGCAGCCAGATTACCGAGCTGCAGCCCTTCGAGGACGCCTTCCGGCTGCTGCGCGAACTGGTCGACACGCTGCGCTCCGACGGTCACCGCATCGACCACGTCGATATCGGCGGGGGACTGGGTATTCCCTACAAGGACGACAACACTCCGCCGCCGCTTCCAGACGCCTATGCGGAGACGGTGAAGCGCCAGCTCCGCTCGCTGAACTGCAGGATCGTCACCGAGCCCGGCCGGCTGATCGTCGGCAATGCCGGTATCCTGGTGACCGAGGTGATCTACGTGAAGGACGGCGGCGAAAAGGCCTTCGTCATCGTCGACGGCGCGATGAACGACCTGATCCGCCCGACGCTCTACGACGCCTATCACATGATCCGCCCGGTCGTCGTGCCGCCGGCCGATGCGCCGCGCATCAAGGGCGACGTGGTCGGCCCGGTCTGCGAAACGGGCGACTACCTGGCGCTCGACCGCGAGATGGCCGAACCGAAGCCGGGCGACCTGATCGCCGTCGCTTCCGCCGGCGCCTATGGCGCCGTCCAGGCAGGAACCTACAACTCCCGCCTGCTGGTGCCGGAGGTTCTGGTCAGGGGCGCCGACTTCCACGTGGTGCGCCCGCGCGGCACCTACGAGGAGCTCATCGGCCTCGATTCCCTGCCCGCATGGCTTGCGTGAGCCTTTAACGCGGCGTTCACTTTTGCGGGAAACTGCCTAAAATATGGGGGGCATCCGCCCCTTGCCCTCGTCTTCGCCACAAAGACTGCTATCTTAAAAGCTTGAGTTTGCGCCGCCACGACTGGAGACGGACCGCATGAGCTTCACCCGCAAAGGTGCCTTCGAATCGCATCCTGTGCTTGCGCGCCGAGTCGCGCTGAAGCGCTCCTTCGCGCGGATCGTCCTGTTTTTCGAGCGGATTTTGCCGCTGCTGCTCGCTCCGCTGGGGATCGCGGCGCTCTTCCTGTCGGTCGCCTGGTTCGGGATTTTCCGCATCGCGCCGGACTGGGTGCGCTGGGTTTTGCTCGGTGGCTTCGCCTTTGCCTTCGTCTATTCGATCCTTCCCTTCGGCCGGCTGCGCTGGCCGGCGGCGGAAGAGGCCGACCGGCTTCTCGAAGACCGCAACAACCTGCCCCACCAGCCTGTCGCCGTGCAGGAGGACGAGCCGGCCTTCGAAACGCCCTTCTCCCGGGCGCTGTGGAAGGAACACCAAATCCGCATGGCCGAGCGCATCGCCGCGCTCGATGCCGGCATGCCGCAGCCCGATATCGCCAGGCACGACCGCTTCGCGCTGCGCGCCATCCCGGCGCTCGTCTTCGTCGTCGCGCTCGGCTATTCATTCTCGAACGGCGGCGGTTCCCCGGCCGATGCCTTCCGCGCCGCGCCGCCTGCGCCGAGCATCAATCCGGACCTGCGCATCGACGCCTGGCTGACCCCGCCTTCCTATACCGGCCGGGCCCCGATCTTCCTGACCGGCCGTGAGGCGAATCCCAACGCGAACACCGTCTCCATTCCGCAGAATTCCGCGCTCACCGTGCGCGTCACCGGCGGCGAAGGCGGCGAGGACGTGGTTTTCGCACCGGAAACCGGCGGAGACACGGTGACGCTGATCACCGAGGAAGCCAAGAAGGCGGCGGAAGCGGCCGCCAAGCAGCAGCAGAACGGGCAGCCGCAGAATGGCGGGCAGGCTGCGCAACCGGCGCCGGCCCAGCCGGCGGCGCCGCAGCCGAACCAGCCGGCCAATCAACCGCTGCCACCGCGAACCTATGCGCTCAACGTCGCCGAGAGCGGCAGCCTGACCGTGAACGGACAGACCTGGGCCTTCAACGTCATCCCCGACCGTCCGCCGGAAATCGCCTTCGACGGCCAGCCGCGGCGTTCCGTCAACGGCGCGCTCGAGATCGGCTTCACGGGCAAGGACGATTACGGCATCCGCGAAGCCCATGCGCTGATCGAACCCGTGGAGCAGCAGGATGCCGGCGCCACCCCACTCTATCCGCCGCCGGATTACCGGCTCGACCTGCCGCGCCAGAACGGCCGGGAGGTCAAGGGACTTACGAGCCGCAACCTCGTCGAACATCCGCTCGCCGGCAAGCGCGTGAGGATCACCCTCGTCGCCAAGGACGGCGCCGGCCAGACGGGCCGCAGCCCGAGCCATGAGATCGTGCTGCCGTCGCGCGGCTTCTCCGAGCCGCTTGCCGCAGCTGTCGCGGAAGAACGCCAGGTCTTCGCGCTCGACACCCGCCAGATGCCGAAAGCGATCGCACTCAACGAAGCGCTGGCGATCCGTCCCGACGAAACCATTCCCAACCTCAGCCATTTCCTGTTGATCCGCTCGGCGCTGGAGCGCATGAAGCTTTCCCGCACCGAGGAACAGCTCAAGGATACGGCCGATTATCTCTGGGAAATCGCGCTCGGCATCGAGGACGGCGATCTGTCGCTCGCCGAACGCCGGCTGCGCGACGCCCAGCGCAATCTGGCCGACGCCCTGGAGAACAACGCCTCCGACGAGGAGATCGCCCGGCTGATGCAGGAACTGCGCGACGCGATGCAGCAGTTCATGAACGAGCTCGCCCAGCGGATGCAGAACGCTCCGCAGGCGCCGAACAACATGCAGGCCGAGAACGTCATCCGCCAGCGCGACCTGCAGAACATGATGGACCAGATCGAAAACCTGGCCCGCTCGGGCAATCGCGACGCCGCCCAGCAGCTTCTCTCCGAAATGCAGCGGATGATGAACAACCTGCAGGCGGGCCGCATGCAGCGCGGCCAGCAGGGCCAGCAGCAGAACAGCCAGATGCGCCAGCAGATCGACAAGCTCGGCGAGATCATGCAGGAACAGCAGCGGCTGATGGATCAGACCTTCCAGCTCGACCAGGCGCTGCGCGACCGCATGCAGCGCGGCGATCCGAGCCAGCAGCCCTACGATCAGGGCCAGCAGGGTCAACAGCAGCAGGGCCAGCAGCAGCAGGGTCAACAAGGGCAGCAGGGCCAACAGGGTCAGCAAGGCGGCCAGCAGAATACCGACCAGATGACGGCCGAGCAGTTGCGCGAGGCGCTGAGGAACCTGCGCGCCCAGCAGGAGGGTCTCGGCAAGAAGCTCGAAGAACTGCAGCAGGGCCTGAAAGGTCTCGGCATGCAGCCCGGCGAAGGTTTCGGCGAGGCTCAGCGCGAAATGGGCAATGCCGGCCGGGCGCTTGGCGAAGGCCAAGGCGAGCAGGCGGTACAGGGCCAGGGCAACGCGCTCAACGCGTTGCGCCAGGGCGCCCAGAACATGATGCAGCAGATGATGCAGGCCATGCAGCAGGGCCAACAGGGCCAAGGCCAGGACCGCGGTCCCGGCGAAGGCATGGCATCGCAGGGCGGCCAGAACGGACGCGATCCGCTCGGCCGGCCGCGCGCCACGTCAGGCCCGGATTTCGGCGACCAGGTGAAGGTGCCGGACGAAATCGACGTGCAGCGGGCCCGCGAAATCCTCGAAGCCATCCGTGAACGGCTGGGCAACGCGCTCTCGGGCGAAGCCGAACGGCAGTATCTGGAACGGCTGCTGGATATACGGTAGGCGGTTGAAGGCTGCACGATATCCCCTCACCTGCAATCCATGATTTGGCTCCGCCGGGGCAAGAAGGGAAGCAGCCGATCGTCTCCTACGTCATCCTCGGCCTTGTGCCGAGGATCTACCGCACGTCAATCATGGCAACCCATTGCAGATGCTCGAGACAAGCCCGAGCATGACGATCAGGGATGGTTTCTCGGCGCCTCGCGGTAGCTGAAAGTTAAACTTAGCACCGAGGGATTTTGCTATGCCAAATTCCTACCCCCACGCCGCGCCAGCCTCAGGCTGCCAAGGCCGAGGCGACGGCCCTGCGGATATCCGGAAGCGCGAAGGGCTTCTGGACCACGTCGACGATCTTGGCCGAGAGGTCGTCGGCGCGCTCGCGCTGTTCGGCATAGCCGGTCATCAGCAAGATCTTGAGGCCCGGGAATTTCGCTGAAGCCTGATGGGCGAGCTCGATGCCGTCCATGACCGGCATGCGGATATCGGAAAGAAGCAGATCGAAAGGCCCCTGGCTCAGTTTTTCCAGGCCTTCGGCGCCGTCGCCCGCCTCGCATGTCTCATGGCCGTCGAGCTGGAGCGCCCGTGCAACGAAGCTGCGGAGCGAATCCTCGTCTTCGGTGATCAGGATCTTTGCCATGGCGCTTGTCGCTCCCTGTTGTGTTTCATATCGGGAGCAAATCACCAGACTTTCCTTGTCGAGGAGTAAACACCAGGCCCCGCAGGGCCGGAATGGTTAACACCTTCTCAAGCAGGATCAGGCGTCGCCGGTGACGACGCCGACGAAAGGCAGTTCGCGGAAGGCGTAAGCCACGTCCATGCCGTAGCCGACCACGAAATAGTCCGGACATTCGAAGCCGACGTAATCCGCCTCCAGCGCTTCCTGCCGCTTCACCCGCTTGTCGAGCAGCACGGCGATCGAGACGTGGCGGGCGCCGCGCTCGTAAAGCATCTCCTTGGCGAATTTCAGCGTGCGGCCGGATTCGAGGATGTCGTCGATCAGCAGCACGTCGCGATCCTTCACGTCGCTGTCGATGTCCTTGACGATGCGCACGCCCTGAGAGACCGTGCCGGCGCCGTAGCTCGAAAGCGTGATGAACTCCACCTCCGGCGCCAGCCCCACGTCATGCAGCGCGCGCAACAGGTCGGCGGCAAAGATGAACGAGCCCTTGAGGATCGCAATGACGAGCAGATCCTTGGTCGGGCCGGCGGCGATGTCCGCGGCCATGGCCCGGTTGCGCTCGGCGATCTGTTCGGCGGTGTAAAGCGGCTCAATGTTCTTGCCGCGTACGACGGGCATGAGGTTCTCCGTGTCCGTTAAAGCGCTCCGATAGCACAAACGCACACGAAAGAGAAAGCTTCAGGCACCGCGCTCGGCGAGCGAAAGGCGAAGGTCCGGCAGTTTTCCACCAGGATGCGGCACGCGCGCTGAGAAACCGCGGCTCTGGCCGCCCGCGATGGCGGAGACCGGCGGCGAGATCAGCGTGCTCGCCACCAGCGCTTCGCCCGACACCAGGTCCGCGCGGATCGACGGCATGGCGAGGCTCTCTTCGCTGCGGTTTTCGACGATGCCGTTGATCAGGAGCACGCGCATGCCGTTGGCGTCCTGCGGGGTCATCGTGACATGGGTAATGTCGAGGGGAGGACCTGCCTCGGCCGTTTCCGAACCGGCGAACAGAAAGGAGAAGCCGCCCGCGAGACCGAAGACCACGACGAAGACGACGGCCACGACCGCCGAGAAGAAATCGGCGGAAAGACGCCCCAGGGCACGCTCGCCGGCCGCGACGATCCGCTCCGGGAACGGCTGTTTCGCGGCCAGCGGCGGCCTGGGCTTGCGGCGGTTGTCGTTGCCGAAGCGCGGCGAGGATCCGCGCCGGGAGGCTTCCCGGACGGTGACGAACTGGGCGTCGACCACTTCGCCGCGCGGCTGGAAGGCACGCCTGGTTCGGCCGGCAGCGTCCGGCGGCAGGATGTCCATGCGGATGACCGTCCTGCCCTGCTCGTTGCGGAACGTGCTCATGGGGCCCTCTTCGGCCCGTTTTCCCCGGTGTTGAGGGTAGCGGGCATTGAAACGAATCCCGCTCAGTTGTAAATTCAGATGGTTAACGCTTTGCAAATACGGCCCGAAATTAGCCCATTTCCGCGCGTGATTTAACCCTTCGTTTACCCGGGTCGTTAAGAGATAACGAGCACCAAAAAGTTTGAAGAGTGAGGATTGGGTCATCCGTTGATTCATTTCGAAAACGTCGGCCTGCGCTACGGGATGGGACCGGAGATTCTCCGGGACATGACCTTCGACATCCCGAAGCGGTCGTTCCAGTTCCTGACGGGACCGTCGGGCGCCGGAAAGACGACGCTTTTGCGCCTGCTCTTCCTGTCGCTGCATCCGACCCGCGGCATCATCCACATGTTCGGGCGCGATCTTTCGCAGATCCCGCGCGCCGAACTGCCCATGCTGCGCCGGCGCGTCGGCATCGTCTTCCAGGATTTCCGCCTGCTTGACCATCTGACCACCTATGAGAACGTGGCGCTGCCGCTGAGGGTCCGCGGCAAGGAGGAAGGCTCCTATCGCAACGACGTGATCGAGCTTCTGAAATGGGTCGGGCTCGGCGAGCGCATCAACGTGCTGCCGCCGGTCCTGTCGGGCGGCGAGAAGCAGCGCGCCGCGATCGCCAGGGCCTTGATGGACCGGCCGGAAATCCTGCTCGCCGACGAGCCGACCGGCAACGTCGATCCGCCGATGGCGCGGCGGCTCCTCAGCCTTTTCCTGGAACTCAACCGGCTCGGCACGGCCGTCGTGATCGCCACCCATGACCTGGCGTTGATGGATCAGGTGGATGCCCGGCGGATGATCCTAACCGAAGGGCGGCTCGACATCTATGAATGAGCTCAGCCCGAAAATCCTGAAGGCGGCAAAGAGGCAGAGGGCGGGCGCTGAACCGCAGCCGGCGGAGCCGGCCCAGCAGCAGCGCCGCGCCGAGATGCGGGTGCGGCCGACGGCGCCGATCCTGCCGCCCTCCAACATCCAGGGCAATGCGCTGATGGTGGTGATCGCCATCATGGCCTTCCTCGCCTGCCTGACGCTCGGCGCGGTCACCATGGTCAGAGCGACGGCCGCAAGCTGGCAAAGCCAGATTTCCCGCGAGATCACCATCCAGATCAAGCCCGACGACGGGCTCGACATGGAGGCGGCGCTGAGAAAGGCCCGCGATCTGGCGCTCACCTTCGTGGGCACGCGCGAAGGCACGATCATGGACGAGGATGCGACGGCCCGGCTTCTTGAACCCTGGCTCGGCGCCGGGCTGAACCTCGACGATCTTCCCGTGCCGCGCCTCGTCATCGTCACGATCGACGAGCAGAACCCGCCGGATTTCGCGGCCATGCGCGACCTCCTGAAGACGGAAATCCCGCAGGCCTTCCTGGACGATCACCGCACCTGGGTGGACCGCCTGGTTTCCATGGCGCACACGACGGTGCTGATCGGCACGGGTGTGCTGGTCCTCGTGTTCACCGCGATGATCCTGACCGTCATCTTCGCGACGCGCGGCGCGCTTTCCGGCAACCGCCATATCGTCGAGGTGCTGCATTTCGTCGGCGCGGAGAGCTCCTTCGTGGCGAGCGAATTCCAGAAGCACTTTTTGAAGATCAGCATCAAGGGTTCGGCGGCCGGGGGGGCGCTGACGGCGGCCCTGTTCGCCGTCGCCAACATCTGGCAGGCCAATTCTCTGGCGACGCCGGAGAGCGACCAGGCGACCGCGCTTTTCGGCTCCTTCACCATCGGCGTCACCGGCTATCTCGGCATCCTCGCCACGATGATCGTCATCGCGCTGCTGACGACGCTGACCGCCCGTTTCACCGTCATGCGCACGATCGACGAAATCGATCTCATCCGCGCCGATCCGACGCGCTCGGACGGGCTGCCCGCTTCTTGAACCGGGCCCTTTGACCCGATAGGTTGGCCCTGTTCTCGCCACGAATCTCCGGCTATGGACAGTCATGACACCGGCCCAGATGACACCCGACGATGGAGCGGATCGCAAGCCGCAGCCCCCCAAGGGGCTGTTCTCGCGACAGGGCCGGCTGCGCTGGATCGCGCGCCGCGTCATCATGGCCGGCGTTCTCTGCATCGCCCTGCTTTTCGGCGGCTTTCTGTGGTTCGCCAATGCCGTCACCTCGCTCAAGGCGCCGGACGGCGTGAAGGCCGACGCGATCGTCGTGCTGACCGGCGGCTATCTGCGCATCGAGCAGGCCCTCGGTCTCCTGCGCGACGGAGCCGGGCAGCGGCTGCTGATCTCCGGCGCGCATCCCTCCACCACGCCCAATCAGATCCGCAAGGTGACCCAGGCCTCGCCGGACCTCTTCGCCTGCTGCGTGGATATCGGCTACGACGCCATAGACACGATCGGCAATGCCAACGAGATCACCCGCTGGATCCACGATCACGGCTACAAATCCGTGCTGGTCGTGACCAACAACTACCACATGCTGCGCAGCCTTCACGAGCTGCGCCGCGCCGATCCGGTGACCGAGTTCATCGCCTATCCCGTGATCAACTCCGATCTCACCCGCAAGGCCTGGTTCGCCGATCCGGACGTGCTGCGCACCATGCTGGCCGAATACGGAAAGGTCGTGCTCGCCACCCTGCGCGACTGGGTCGGCATCGAGCGGGGCACCGGCCTGCGCACGGGCAACGATACCAAAACGGCGGCAAGGCCCGCATCCTGAATTCTTGCGCCTCCACCATGCCGGACGCTTTTTTCAGGCGGCGATCTCGTGTAGGCAACGCCTGTCCATAAGGAATTCCGCTTCATGCTGCTCTTGCGTTCGGTTCTTTTCAACGTCGCTTTCTATACGAATCTCATCGTCCGCATGATCGTGCTGAGCCCGATCTATTTCGTGCAGCCGCGCAAGGAAGCCTACCGGATACCCAAGGCCTGGGCCGCCTCGAACAACTGGCTGGTCTCGAAGATCGTCGGCGCAAGCTTCGAGATCGAGGGCATGGAGAATATTCCGGAAGGCGGCTGCATCTTCGCACCCAAGCACCAGTCCGCATGGGATACGTTCGCACTGCTCCCCTACCAGCGGGATCCGGTCTACATCCTGAAGCGCGAGCTGATGTGGATTCCGCTGTTCGGCTGGTATGCCGCAAAACAGAAGATGATCCCCGTCAACCGCGGCGCCCGCGGCAAGGTCATGGTCGAGGTCATGCAGCGCACCCAGGAGGAGATGGCGAACGGGCGCCAGCTCATCATCTATCCCGAAGGCACGCGCCGCCCGCCGGGTGCCGAACCGCAATACCGATACGGCATCGCCCGCATCTATCGCGACGTGCAGGTGCCCGTCGTGCCGGTCGTGGCCCATTGGGGCCTCTTCTGGGGAAGGCGCAAGCTGATCAAGCATCCGGGCCATTTCAAGGTGCGCATCCTGCCGCCGATCGCGCCCGGCATGGATCCGGATGCCTTCTACGCCCATCTGGTCGAAACGATGGAGCGGGAAAGCGACAGGCTGCTCGTCGAAACCGTCGAGGCCAACCCGCACCTGCCGCTGCCGCCAACGGCGGTGAAGCGCCTGGCGGAATTGAAGGCTCAGACGGCCGCCTGAAGGCGTGCCGAAACGGACACGCCGACACCCTCCAG
This sequence comes from Xaviernesmea oryzae, assembly GCF_900177415.1. Classification (GTDB taxonomy): domain Bacteria; phylum Pseudomonadota; class Alphaproteobacteria; order Rhizobiales; family Rhizobiaceae; genus Neorhizobium; species Neorhizobium oryzae_A. Next base: position 70,700 of record NZ_FXAF01000001.1, read on the forward strand.
CCAGAGATCGCGGATGCCCATCTCCTTCAGATGCGAGAGCGTGTTGAAGACATAGGCGTCGTTCGGACCGGACTGGCCGGACGAGGTGCGGACGATCTCGGCTGCGTCCTCGATGCCGAGCGCGCCGGCATATTGCACGTGCTGGCGGTCGACGATGTAGCCGACCGCTCTAACCTGCCGCCCCTCGCCGAGCGAAACGGGCAGGATCTTCTCCTTGTAGACATTGGTGACGAGTTCGCGGCGGCGCAGGTAATCGAGCACGTCCTCGCGGTTCTCCTCGCTCACCCGGAACGCGACGCCGCGGCAGGAGCCGCCCCGGTCGAGCCCGAGCACGAGGCCGGGATGTTCCGGCGTGCCGCGATGCACATAGGACCATACGCAGAGGGAACGGCGAAAACCGAAGGCGCGCGCGGGTCGTCTCTCCTCAAACGCAAAACCCGGATTCCACATCAGCGACCCGTAGCCAAACACCCAAAATTCGTCCATATCCCACGCCACGTCGTATTCGAAATTCGAAGCACCATTGGAGAACATCATGGCAGCGTCAAGCCGAAGCGGTGTCACAAGAAAATTATGGCTCCTCGCCGTCGGCATCGTGCTGGTGATCGCGCTTTACACCGCCGGCTGGTTCTATGCCGCCTCGACGCTGCGCGAACGGACGCTGGCCCAGCTCGGCAGCCACGAACGGGACGGCATTTCCGCCCAGTGCGACGACGCGGACTATCGCGGCTATCCCTTCCGGATCGGCCTGTTCTGCTCGAAAGTCGCCGTCGACGACCGGGTGAACGGCATTTCCGCCACCTTCGGCGCCCTGCGTTCCGCCGCGCAGGTCTACGATCCCGGCCATATCGTATGGGAACTCGATTCGCCGGTCGAGATCCGCACCGGCCATGGCCTGACGGTCTCGTCCGCCTGGGGGAATTTCCAGTCGAGCCTCATCACCAAGCTCAAGGGCGTCGAGCGCACGTCGGTGGTCATCGAGAACTCCAAGACCAGCGTCGCATCGTCCGCGACGGGCGAGACCTTCGACATCAGCGCCGACCATACGGAAATCCATCTCAGGCAGAACGGCAGCGATCTCGATGCGGCCATGGTGCTGGAAGGCACCGACATGACGATGCGGGATATGCCGCGGCTTCTGCCCCGGCTGACGGCCAATGTCGACGTGACGCTTGCAGGCCGCGCCGGGATGATCGACGGCTCCGACCCGAACGGGCTCGTTCTCTACGGCACCAGGGGCGAGATGCGCAGCCTCTCCGCCGATCTCGGCGAGGGCCGGCTGATCACCGTTTCGGGCCCCTTCTCCTTCGACGAGCGGGGCTATCTCTCGGGCAAGCTGAAGCTCAGGATCGAGCAGATCGACGCCTGGCGCAACAGCCTGGGCGAGGCCTTCCCGGACATCGCGCCCATGCTCGAAACCGTCGCCCGGATGCTCTCAGCGCTCGGCGGCGGCAGCAACGCCTCGATCGACCTCACCATCAACCGCGGCAAGGTCCTTGCCGGCGGCTTCATTCCGATCGGCGAAATCCCGCCGATCTGATAGGTTATTTCTTGTCCAGCGCGTGGCGCCCGAAGTCCGGCGCGTCGACATCCTGCCCGGCCTCGATGATCGAGCGGCGGACGGCGCGGGTACGCGTGAACAGCTCGAAGAGCTTGTCGCCCTCGCCCCAGCGGATCGCCCGCTGCAGATAGGCGAGATCTTCCGAAAACCGTGACAGCATTTCCAGGATCGCATCCTTGTTGTGCAGGCAGACGTCGCGCCACATGGTGGGATCGGAGGCCGCAAGGCGCGTGAAATCGCGGAAGCCGGAGGCGGAATATTTGATGACTTCCGATTCCGTCACCGTCTCCAGGTCGTCCGCCGTGCCGACGATGTTGTAGGCGATGATATGCGGCAGGTGGGAGACGATCGCCAGCACCTTGTCGTGGTGCTGCGGATCCATCTCGTCGATGCGCGAGCCGAGCGCCGTCCAGAAGGCCTTGAGCCTGTCGAGGGCGGCCTGATCGGTGTCCGGCAGCGGCGTGAATATGCACCAGCGGTCGCGGAAGAGGCCGGCGAAGCCCGCATCCGGCCCGGACTTCTCCGTGCCCGCCAACGGATGGCCGGGAATGAAATGCACGTTTTCCGGCATATGCGGCGCCATCTGCGCGATGACGGATGCCTTGGTCGAGCCGACATCGGTGACGATGGCGCCGGGTTTGAGGTTGCCGGCGATCTGCCTGGCAACCGCTTCCGAAGCACCGACCGGCACGGAGACGATGACGAGATCGGCATCCCTGACCGCTTCCGATGCGGAGGCCACGTAGCGATCGCCGAGCCCCAGTTCCTCGGCGCGCTTCAAGGTCTCGGGGCTGCGGGTGGAAATCACCACCTCGCCGGCGAGCCCCAGCTCCTTGACGTCCCGCGCGATCGACGACCCGATGAGGCCGATGCCGATCAGCGCGATCCGGTCGAAATGCGGCTTGGTCATGCGCTTCTACCCATGAATTCGCCGAGCGCCTCGATGACGCCGCGATTGGCTTCCTCCGAACCGACCGTCATGCGCAGCGCGTTCGGGAAGCCATAGCCCTTCACGGCGCGCAGGATGTAACCGCGGCTCGTGAGAAAGGCATCCGCCTCCGGCGCGCGCTTGCCGTCCACATCCGGGAAGTGGATGAGGATGAAATTGGTGACCGACGGGGTGACCTTGAGGCCGATCGCCTGAAAGGCATGGGTGAGCTTGTCGAGCCAGAGCGTGTTGTGCTCGACCGCCTTTTCGACGAAGGCCTGATCGCGGATCGCGGCCGCGCCCGCGGCGATCGCCGGCGCATTCATGTTGAACGGGCCGCGCACGCGGTTCAACGCGTCGAGAATGCCGGCCGGACCGTACATCCAGCCGATGCGCAGCGCCGCAAGGCCGTAGACCTTCGAGAAGGTACGGGTCATCACGACATTGCGGTTCGAAGAGACGAGTTCGAGCCCGGCTTCGTAATCGTTCCTGCGGACATATTCCGCATAGGCCGCATCGAGCACGAGGATGACGTGCTTCGGCAGGCCGGCATGCAGGCGGCGGATATCCGCGACCGGCACGTAGGTGCCCGTCGGATTGCCCGGATTGGCGATGAAGACCATCTTGGTCTTCTCCGTCACCGCGGCGAGGATCGCATCGACATCGACCGCGCAGTCCTTCTCCTTCACCTCGACCGGCGCGGCACCCGCCCCCATGATCTGGATCTTGTAGACGAGAAAACCGTGCTCGGTGATGATCGCCTCGTCGCCCTGGCCGAGATAGACGTGGCAGAGCAGGCCGAGCAATTCGTCCGAACCGTTGCCGCACATGATGTTCGCGACGTTGAGGCCGTGCACGGATGCGATCGCCTCGCGCAGCGCCAGCGCCTGACCGTCCGGATAGAGTTCAAGGTGCTCGGCGCCATGCCTGAAGGCTTCGATCGCCTTCGGGCTCGGCCCGAGCGGCGTTTCGTTGGAGGAGAGCTTGAAGACGCGAGCGACGCCCGGAGCATGTTCCTTGCCGGGTACATAGGCGGCGATATCCAGGATGCCTGGACGCGGAACGGGCTCACTCGTGACGATGCTCATCGGATCAACCTTTGCGGAAATGCCGGACTGGCGGGTGATTTAAGTGGCATTAAAGCCGAAATCGGCCTTTGTCGAGTATGTGCTTTACCCGTTTGCCTCTCACCCTCGCCCCTCTCCTGCAAGCGGGGGATGGTTAGGGCCGCACCCGCGTGGTCGGCACGCCCTGCGGCGCCAGCACGGGCACGAAGACGCGGCGCGAGGCACGCGCCGCGACCGGCAGGCCCTGATAGAGGCGCTTCTGGGCTTCAAGCACGATGACGCCGGAAAAGACCGGCCAGAAGCGCCGGCCCAGGCGCTCGAAGACATGCCGCAGCTTCAGGACGGCGCGGATCTTGGAAGGCGGGAAGAACAGCGCTTCGGCGCTCGCACCCGGCGTGAAATTCGTCTCCCGCAGAAGCGAGGTGAGCTGGCCGCGCGAATAGGGCCGGCCGGAGCCGAAGGGCGTGTGCTCCATGCGCGCCCAGACGCCGCGCCGGTTCGGCACCACGATGACGAGCCGTCCGCCGGGCGCCAGCACGCGCCAGAGCTCCTTCAGCGTCTCGCGCGGGTTTTCCGCGAATTCCAGCGAATGCACCATCAGCACGCGGTCGATGGAACTGTCCGGCAGCGGCAGCTCCTCGTCGAAGACCAGGGCTGTCGAAGAGAGTTCGCCGACCGGCCAGTTCACCGCCCCCTGCCCCGCCGGCATGAAGGCGAAGGTGCGTTCCGTATCGGCACGGAAGCGGTCGAGATAAGGCACGACGTAACCGAGGCCCATCAGCCTCTCCTCCGGCAGCCGCGCCCAGAGCGAGGACAGCGCCATCGCGATCGACTGCTCGGCGAGATGGCCGAGAGGCGAGTGATAGAATTCGCGGAGATCGACGATATCGGCGGACATCTGAAAATTGCTGTCAGGCAGTGGTTGGACTTCGGGAACGCAGTCTCTACATTGTCCCGCAAAGCGATTTGAGCAATAGGGGCGATCGTATGAAACCACTGGAACTCGAAGTTTTTTCATGCCGAAGCGATAATTACGGCGTCCTCGTGCACGATCCGGAGAGCGGGCTGACGGCTTCGATCGACGCGCCGGAGGAAAAGCCGATCGTCGAGGCCGCCGCCCGCCGCGGCTGGAAGATCACCCATATCTTCACGACCCATCACCACACCGACCATGTGGAAGCCAACCTGGCGCTCAAGGAAAAATTCGGCCTGGACATCATCGGCCCGTTCAACGAGGCGGTGGCGATCCCCGGCCTCGACAAGACCATGGCGGACGGAGACGAATTCCAGTTCGGCGAACACCTCGTGCGCGTCATCGAGACGCCCGGCCATACCGCCGGCCACATCTGCTACCATTTCCCGGACGACAAGATCCTCTTTGCGGCCGACACGCTCTTCGCGCTCGGCTGCGGCCGCATCTTCGAACGCCCGGCTGCCGATATGTGGCATTCGCTGCAGAAGCTCGCCGTGCTTCCGGACGAGACGGCCGTCTATTTCGGCCACGAATACACGCTTTCCAACGCAAGGTTCGCGCTGAGCATCGATCCGGACAACGAGCGGCTGCAGGCCCGCGCGAAGGAGATCGAAGAGGCCCGCGCCGCAGGTAGGTTCACCATTCCGACGACGATGGGCCTGGAGAAGGAAACCAATCCCTTCCTGCGCGCCGCCGATCCCGCCATCCGCCGCAACCTGCTGATGGAAAGCAGGACGAACGAAGAGGTCTTCGCCGAGATCCGCAAGCGCAAGGACAATTTCTGAATGGAAGCCGAGGAAATCATCGAAGCGCTCCGCATGCAGCGCCACCCCGAAGGCGGCTGGTATGTCGAAACCTTCCGGGACGATCGCGACGGCGCGCGCGCCCACTCGACGGCGATCTATTACCTGCTGCAGGCAGGCGAGCGGTCGCATTGGCACCGGGTGCGCGATGCGGCGGAGGTCTGGCATTTTCATGCGGGCGACCCGCTGCTTCTCAAGATTTCCGACGGCAGGACGGTCGAAACCGTGACGCTCGGCATCGATCTGGCGAAGGGCGAGCGTCCGCAGGGCGTGGTGCCGGCGGATGCCTGGCAGGCCGCGGAGCCGCTCGGCCGCTTCACGCTGGTCGGATGCACGGTCGCGCCCGGCTTCGAGTTTGCGAGCTTCGAAATGGCGCCGCCGGGATGGGAACCCTCGGCCTAGAGCGTTTCCTAGAAGCGCGGCAACCCGGCGAACGCCAGCGTGAAGATGAGCTGGGCGGCGTAATAGGTGCCCCAGACGAAGAATTTCAGCCGCTTCGTCACCGGAGAGCCGGGTTTCACGAGAAATTTCTGAACGGCAAGCGCCGCATCCGACATCACGAACAGCGCTGCGCCCGCCGATGGCGGGACGGGCCTGAGCATCAGCGCCGAAAGCGCCATGGCGATGATCGCGATCGCGTAGACCGCGATGGGGACGACGAGCTTGCCGGCGGGCCGCCAGAGCACCAGAAGCATCATCCCCAGCAGGACGACGAGGGCCCAGGCCACGGCGTAGCGCCAGGGGCTGCCGACGACCAGTCCCGGCTCGACCGCCGGCCAGAACAGCCCCACATATGCAAGATGCGAGAAAAGGAATGCCGCAAGGCCCGCGATGAAAGCCGTCTCGCCCTCGAAAGCAAGGCAGGCGTCGCCAAGCGCTCCCAATGCCAGCGCCACGACGAGCAACAAGGGTGCACCGGCGAGGAAGGCGTAAACGACCAGCAACAGCACCGGCACGGTTTTCAGCACGGCGCGCGGATGGCTCGCCGGCCTCTCCAGCCAGCGGAAATGAAAGAGCGCGAGCGCAAGCGACGCGGCCAGCACGACGGACGAAAAGACGGCCATTTCTCCCCCCAACGCCTCCGGTTCCTCGGAGACGCCTATTCAGCAACAGCCTCGGCGATCGGCTTCTGCCGGAACATGTCGCGCGCCGCAAGCACCGCGCCGCCCGTGATCAGCAGGCAGGCAAGCAGGATGCGCCAGTCAGGCTCGGCAAAGCCGGTGACGACCAGGATCAGCGTCGACAGAAGCGGTGCGGCATAGCTTGCCGCCCCGATGATCTGGATATCGCCGTTCTTGACGCCATAGTCCCAGGCATAGAATGCGGCCCCGACCGGCAGAAGGCCAAGACCGGCGACCGCCGCCCACTCCCCCGCACCGGCCGGCCAGACGGTGGTTTCCAGCGCCAGATGGCAGACCAGCGACAAAGCCGAGGTCGCAAGGCAGAAGCCGGTCACCACGTCGGTCGAAACCCGGTCGAAGCGCCGCGTCAGCAGCGAATAGCCCGACCAGGTGAAGGCGCAGAGAAAAGCCGCGCCGTAACCGAGCGTATAGGCGCCGTCGAAGGAGAGGCCGTTGCGCGAGACGATGGCGATCGTGCCGCAAAGGCCGGCGATCGCGCCGACCACGTGATACCAGCGCAACCTCTCGCCCGGCAGCAGCGCGGAGCCGACGACGATGAGGAGCGGCCAGAGATAGGCGATCAGGCCCGCCTCCACCGCCGGCGCGTTCCGGAGTGCCGTGAAATAGAGGAAATGATAGCCGAACAGCCCACCGATGCCGGTGATCCAGACTTTTGCCGGCTGCTTCAGGAATGCGATGCGCTGCGGCCTTGCGGCGAAGAGGAGAAGCCCCGGCAGGCTGCCGATCGCGAAGGTCACGGCGGAGAGCTGGAAGGGCGGCATCTTGCCCGAGGCGGCAGTCATCAGGGCAAGCAGCGACCACATCAGGATCGCCGTAAAGCCGATCAACGTTCCCCGGACTTTCACTCGTGCCCCCTTGACGCCGACGGACCGGCGTCAGCCGCCATATTTGACGGCCTTCACATAAACCTCGCCCATCCGCGTCGGGATGCGGGCGTAGACGGGAGCATATACATTCACCGATTGCGCCTTGGCAAACCAGATTTCCATCGGCGTCTTCTTGAGATACTCGATGTCGCTGCGGCCACGCCTGAAACCGGATTTCGGCACGTAGAGGATCGAGCAGACGATCGCCTCTCCCTTGAAGCCGTCCGTCGAAAACGGCCGGGTGCCCTTGGGCGTCAGCACGAGGTCCATGCGCGATTCGCCGTCGTAGATCGGCAGGCGGCTGGGGCAGACCTTCGCGTCGGCGGGAAAGATGAGGCCGCTCAGGGGATCGAGGACGGCATGCAGATCCTTCTCCGTCACCGGAATCCACGTCTCCGGATTGCGCCTCGGCGCGGGCTTGATCGTCGTTTCGGTGACGTCGCCGTTGCGGTATTCGACATCGTAGACCCGCGTGCGCCGGCCGTTGCTGTAGACGAGGTTGTAGCGATCGGCCTGCAGCTTGTCGGCCTGCATGCGCCCGATCACGTTCGTTTCCGCGGATATCCGGCTGATGATGTTCACGATCCCCGAGGACCTGAACTTGCCGGTGATCTTGTAATCCCTGCTGTTGAATTCGCTGGCAAAAGAGGCCGTGGCGATCGGCAGGATGCCGAGCGAGATGTCGTATTCGCTGACATGCTTGATTTCCGCCGAGCCGAGCGGCACCGCCGTGAGCCCGAAGATAAGCATGAAGGCACTGACGAAACGGCCGCGAAGGATCATGTGTCCGCCCTGAACGATGACGACGCCGGATTCTTCCTGTTCGAGCGTCTTCCTGCCGACATATAGACCGGGCATAATGGCAAGAAAATAGCGGTACAATCCCGGCACAGGCGGAATCTCTCCGGCTCCGGCCGAGGTTTTGGCTTGACGCGGCGGGTCTCACTGACTATAGAACCGCAACTTTCCAATCAGGACCAGTTGGATCGGCGCGCTGGGCATTGTCCGGAAGTCCCATCCGATTGCAGAAGAACAAAGGTGTATCCATGTCCCGTGTGTGCGAACTGACCGGCAAGGGCGTTCAGACCGGCAACAATGTAAGCCACGCCAACAACAAGACCCGCCGCCGGTTCCTGCCGAACCTCTGCCAGGTCACGTTGATCTCCGACGCTCTCGGCCAGCGCTTCCGTCTGCGCGTTTCCGCGCATGCCCTGCGTTCCGTCGAGCATCGCGGTGGCCTCGATGCCTTCCTGCTGAAGTCCGACGAGAACGAGCTGTCGATGCGCGCCCGCCTGCTGCGCCGCCAGATCGTCAAGAAGACCGCCGAAGCCGCTTAATCCGCTTCGCGCCACATCATCCGGCTTTGAGGAGGCTTGAACGGATAAAACTGGACAAGCCTTTTCTCTTGCCCTTATATTCACAGCACTCCAACTGGTGGCATCACCCAGGATAAAAAAATGCAGATGACCCGCTTTACCCTCATTTATGCCCTGCTCATGGCGGCCGTCGTCGTCGCCTCGAACTTCCTGGTCCAGTTCCCGGTCGTCGGCACGTTCTGGGGCATTGCCCTCGGCGATCTTCTGACCTGGGGCGCCTTCATCTATCCCGTTGCCTTCCTGGTGACCGACCTTGCCAACCGGCAGTTCGGGCCTTCGGTCGCCCGCCGCGTCGTTCTCGCAGGCTTCGTCGTCGGCGTGACGCTGTCCTTCCTGGCTTCGGCGCCGCGCATCGCCATTGCCTCCGGTACGGCCTACCTGATCGGCCAGCTTCTCGACATTTCCGTCTTCAACCGGCTCCGCCGCCAGACCTGGTGGCGCGCGCCGCTCGCCGGCTCCCTGCTCGGTTCGGCGCTCGACACGCTGCTGTTTTTCTCGCTCGCCTTCGCCCCCGTCTTCGCCTTCATCGGGCCGAACGAGGATTTCGCGATCGCATCGGCTCCGATCCTCGGCGTCTTTGCGGCGGAAGCTCCGCGCTGGATTTCCTGGGCTCTCGGCGATCTCGTCGTCAAGATCCTGGTGGGCGTGGTCCTGCTGCTGCCCTATGGCGCGCTGATGAACGTGCTGAAACCGATGCCGCAGGTGGCGCCGGCTCGCTGAGCATCACTATCACTCCGGCTGAATTATCGGTTCAGCCGGAATTCCAGCATGACGTTGCGCTGCAGGATATTGCCGTTGTCGTCCGACACCACGATCAGATGCGGCTTGCCGTCGGGCCTGACGACGACGTCGAGCCCTTCCATATTGTCGATCGCGTAACCCATGTCGGCGTCGAGAAGGATTTCTCCGTCCACTGTGACGCCGGGGCGGATGCTTTCGCCCTTGATCCGGCGGATGCGCATGCCGAGCCCGCCCATGAAGCTGAAGCGGCGTTCCAGCAGCAGGAGATCGCCATCGGGCAGGAAAGCGCCGTCCGTCGCATCGTAGGGATCATGGCGTACGACGGAAAACTGTCCCCGGAGCGGCCCTTCCAGGATTGCCGCCAGCAGATTTCCGTCATCGTCCAGGCTGTGTTCCGTCACGACCACCAGCGATCCCTTGAGCGGGCCGGATTTCGGCGCGGCAGCCACCGTCTCCATACCTGCATTCCTGCGGAATTCGTGGCGCGGGATGAGCAGATCGATGGTCTTCAACGGCGCGGACGTCTCGAAGCCCGGATCGGGATAGACCTCGACGCGGTGCAGCTGTTCGAAGCTGACGATCGCCTGGCCGTCGCGCAGCGCCAGTCCTTCCGCATCCGTATTGTATTTCGAACCGGGGCGCCCGCCCCGGAACAGGATCGGGTTGATCGAGATATCGGCAAGACCCGAAAGGCGCCCGTCCGCATCCCGCTCGATCCGGCCGGTCAGCCAGTTGCCGGTATCGAGTACGGAAACGAACTTCCGCCCGTCGGCGCGGAAGCGTATGGCCGAGAGCGATTGCAGCCGGCTGTCGGATGAGGAGAACTCGATACCGCCGAGGAACTCGAGGGAGCCGAACCGCGTCTCCGCCGATCCCCGCTTGAACTCCGTGATGGCCCGCGCCCTGACCGGTATGGTCTCCATGGCGGGCGCCACGGGAAAGGCGACCGCACCGAAGAGAACGGCGCACAGCGCGAAGCGGAAAAGCTTCAAGGACGCGGGTTTCAACCGGCCCGCCGCAGGCGGCCCGCCGGCGCGCCGGCATTTTCCTCGAAGAGAGCGGCAAGCTGTTCGGTCATGGCGCCGGCAAGTTCGTCCGCGTCGACGATCGTCACGGCCTTGCGGTAGTAGCGCGTCACGTCGTGGCCGATGCCGATAGCCAGAAGCTCGACCGGCGATCGCGTCTCGATCTGCTCGATCACCGCGCGCAGGTGCCGTTCGAGATAATTGCCCGGATTGACCGACAGCGTCGAGTCGTCGACCGGCGCGCCGTCCGAGATCATCATCAGGATCTTGCGCTGCTCCGGCCGATGGATGAGACGCTGGTGCGCCCACATCAGCGCCTCGCCGTCGATGTTTTCCTTGAGCAGGCCCTCGCGCATCATCAGGCCGAGATTGCGGCGCGACCGGCGCCAGGGCGCATCGGCCGACTTGTAGACGATGTGGCGCAGGTCGTTCAGGCGTCCGGGCGTCGCGGGCTTGCCGCTCGCCAGCCATTTCTCGCGCGCCTGACCGCCCTTCCAGGCCTTGGTGGTGAAGCCCAGGATTTCGACCTTCACGCCGCAGCGCTCCAGCGTGCGGGCGAGGATATCGGCGCAGGTGGCGGCGACCGTGATCGGCCGGCCGCGCATCGAACCGGAATTATCGATGACGAGAGATACGACCGTATCACGGAACTGCGTGTCGCGCTCCTTCTTGAAGGAGAGCGGCTGCATCGGGTCGATGATGAGGCGTACGAGGCGCGCCGGGTCGAGATAGCCCTCTTCCAGGTCGAAATCCCAGGAGCGGTTCTGCTGCGCCATGAGACGGCGCTGCAGGCGATTGGCGAGCCGGCCGACCGCGCCCTGGAGATGAGCGAGCTGCTTGTCGAGGAAAGCGCGCAGCCGGTCGAGCTCGGCCTCGTCGCAGAGCTCCTCGGCCATGACCTCTTCGTCGAATTCCTGCGTGAAGATCTTGTAATCGACCTTCTCATTGAAATCGTCGAAGGGGCTTTGGGGCCGGCGGGTTTCACCCGGCGTCTCGGAATGCTCGTCGCTGTCGTCCGACATGTCGTCGTCGGACATTTCGGCGCCGTCCATCTCTCCTTCGTCGAGTTCTTCGTCGGAGGCTTCGCTCTGCTCGGCGGGGGCGGCGTCGGAACCCGCTTCCTCCTCGACCTCCTCGTTCTCGGTCTCTCCGCTGCGCGGCTGCTCTTCCTCGCTGGGGTTGTCCATCTCCTCCGGCTCGGTGTCCTCGTCAGCGAATTCCTCCGCCATCTGCATGGAGGTCAGCATGTGACGCACGAGCTTGGCGAAGGCCTGCTGGTCCTCGATCACGCCGCGGAGATTGTCGAGATCGCCGGCCGCCTTCTCCTCGATGAAGGGGCGCCAGAGATCGAGCACCTTGCCGGCGCTTTCCGGCGGCTTCTGGCCCGTCAGCTTCTCGCGCACCAGCATGGCGACGGCTTCGCCGACCGGCGCGTCTTCCTGCCGTTCGATACCGGAGAAATTCGCCTTGGAATATTTCTCCTCGTGCATCGAATTGAGGTTGGCGGCCATGCCGGCCATGCGCAGCGCGCCGATCGATTCGACGCGTGCCTGCTCGACCGCATCGAAAACGACGCGCGCATCGGCGCCTTGCGGCGACATGGCGGCATGGACGTTCGTATCGTGGCAGGCGAGCCGAAGCGCCATGGAATCGCCGAGACCGCGAGTCACCGCGAGCTCGTGCGCCGTCGGCCGCTTGGAGATTTCCGGCAGGCGGATGCGCTCGCCGGCAAGGCCCGGACGCTCGTTCGCGAACGTCACCTCGACTTCCGCGTCGCCGGCGATCGAGCGCACACAGCCGGTGATCGCCCGGCGCAGCGGCTCGGTATCGACCGGTCCGCCGGGTTTGGCTTTCGAATTGTCTCCGCGACCTGCCATGACCTCGTCCTTCGATTATGCTCCGAGAACGATGTTGGCGGCGCTCTCCTTCAGCTCGACGCCGAAGGCGCGCTGGTACTGTTCGGCAACCAGCGTGCGTTCCAGCTCGTCGCACTTGTTGAGGAAGGTGATGCGGAAGGCGAAGGCGATGTCGCCGAAGATCTCGGCGTTTTCCGCCCAGGTGATCACTGTGCGCGGGCTCATGACGGTCGAAAGATCGCCGTTGATGAAGGCCGAACGGGTGAGGTCGGCGACGCGCACCATCTTCGAAACCGTCTCGCGGCCTTCGGCGGTCGCACCGAACGACTTCACCTTGGCGGCGACGATATCGACTTCCTTCTCATGCGGCAGGTAGTTCAGCGTCGTGACGATCGACCAGCGGTCCATCTGCGCCTGGTTGATCTGCTGCGTGCCGTGATAGAGGCCGGTCGTATCGCCGAGGCCCACCGTGTTGGCGGTCGCGAACAGGCGGAAGGCGGGGTGAGGACGGATGACACGGCTCTGGTCGAGCAGCGTCAGGCGGCCGGAGGATTCCAGGACGCGCTGGATGACGAACATGACGTCCGGGCGGCCGGCATCGTATTCGTCGAAGACGAGCGCAACATTGTGCTGATAGGCCCAGGGCAGGATGCCGTCCTTGAATTCGGTGACCTGCTTGCCGTCCTTGAGCACGATCGCGTCCTTGCCGACGAGGTCGATACGGCTGACATGGCTGTCGAGGTTGACGCGCACGCACGGCCAGTTGAGGCGGGCGGCGACCTGCTCGATATGGGTGGACTTGCCGGTGCCGTGGAAGCCGGACACCATCACGCGCCGGTTATGCGCGAAGCCGGCGAGGATGGCGAGCGTCGTATCGCGATCGAACAGGTAGTCCGGATCGAGATCCGGAACATAGGGGTCGCCGTTGCTGTAGGCCGGAACCTTGATATCGGTATCGATGCCGAAAACTTCCCGGACCGAAACGGTCGTGTCGGGAAGGTTGGAAATATCCAAATCAATCTTACTCATCATCTCTCCAGGGCGCGGGCCGCCGCCCGGCCGTCGTCCTCACTGCCATAATTTTTACGGCTTAGCAGAAACCCGCCTGCTTCAACAACTGATATGCTTGAATCACGGCGCGAAAACGTTCTTCCGAACCGCGGTCGCCGCCATTGGCATCCGGGTGGTGCTTCTTGACCAGTTCCTTGTAGCGGCTCTTGATTTCGGTCGACGTGGCGCTGGCAGTCAACCCCATCGTATCGAAAGCCTTGGCTTCCAGCGTCTTCAGCTTGCGTTCCTGGGTCTGGAAGCGCCCGCCGCCCGGCCGTCCCTGTGAAACGAAGCCGAACGGGTCCTTGAAGCGCTGTGCGGTGGCGCCGCCCGACCGGACGGTCGAATGAAGCGGCGCGTGCTTCGCAGCCTTGTTGACGCCGAGCGTCCAAGTCGGACGATGGCCGGTGACCGCTTCCTTCTGGTAGCGGGCGATCTCTCCGTCCGAGAGGCCGGAAAAGTAGTTGTAACCCTTGTTGTATTCCTTCACGTGCTCGAAACAGAAAAGAAAGAACTGGCCTTCCGCGTTGCGGCCCACGGGCGCGCGGTGGGCGCCGGGCTTGTCGCACCCGTCCCACTGGCAGGTCGGCGCCTGGGCGACCGTTTCCTGCTCCCGTTTCCGGCGCGTCCGGATACGATCGAAATATTTGGAATCTAGCTTCATAAGGCCCTCATTATGGGATGGCCGGCAGGGCACGACAAGAATTGACAAAGCGGTTTGTTACTGGTTTCTGGGATGCCCCTTTTTGCGTCGCGTCACCGCGATCCGAACATCGCAACGGAGCCGAAAAATGTCCCTCAAAGCCCGGATCGAAGCCACGCTCACCGAAAATCTCCTGCCCGAACGGCTGATCGTCATCGACGAAAGCCATCAGCATGCCGGCCATCAGCCGCAATTCACCGGAGCGGGCGAGACCCACATGCGGGTTCGCATCGTCTCTGCGAAATTTGCCGGAATGAGCCGGATCGACCGGCATCGGACGGTGAATGCCTTGCTGAAGCCGGAGCTCGACGCGGGCCTGCACGCTCTCGCGGTGGAGGCTGCGGCACCCGACGAACCGACACGCTGGTAGCAGGGTTTAGATAGGGATGACAGGGCGGCAGGCCAAGACCTCACCATCATGAGATGCCGCTTTAGCCGGCGGCGCTTAGCCTTCCCTTTTCGCGGAACTGGGAAATATGCTTATGCATGAAGTTTGTAGAGCATATCTCCAAACACGGAACTCGGAACGTTTCGTCATGGCAAAGTGAGGGAATGGTAATGGACTGCAAAAATCTTCGCATTGTTTGTTTGATGTCGGCTCTCGTCATTCCCGGCGGCGCGGCAACGGCCCAGGAAAAGACGGTCAATCAGGCGATCGACCAGAGCCTTGGGGACCACACCAAATACGAGACGGTCATCAAGGCGCTTCAGAAGGCGGTAGCGGCTCATGATGCCGCAGGCGTCGCAGCTCTTGTGAGCTATCCGATCGGAGTAAAGGTTCACGGGAAAGAGACGAATATCAAATCGGCGAAGGCTTTCGTCGACCACTACGACGGGATCATGACGCCGAGAATCACCAAGGCCGTCGTCGATCAGAAATACGAAGACCTCACCGTCAATTACCAGGGCATCATGTTCGGAAACGGTCAGGTGTGGGTCAACGGCATCTGCCATGACAATGCCTGCAACAACTTCGATGTGAAGGTGATCACCATTCAGGAAGGGGCGAACTAGTGGCAGGGCCAATTCTCTTGCCCCGCACGCAAGGCCTTAAAAAGCGTGGCTCCAAGCGGCACAGTGCCTCTTAAGACCGAAGCCGCCAACCTTCCGGGTTAAAACCTGAAGGCTCGGGTGCGACGAAGACTACTCAGCCGGCAGCGTCTCTTCTTCCGCCGGGCGGATGCGCAGCCGCGTGATCCGGTTCTTCTCGCGCTTCATGACGATGAAGCGCTTGCCGTAGAAGGTGAAAGCCTGCCGCTCCTCCGGGATGAGCTTCGATTCGTGGATGACGAGGCCGGCGATCGTCGTCGCCTCCGTATCCGGCAGGTTCCAGTCGAGCGCGCGGTTCAGGTCGCGGATCGGCACCGAACCGTCGACGACGATCGATCCGTCCGCCTCGGGCCGCACCCCCTGGATCTCGATATCGTGTTCGTCGGCGATATCGCCGACGATTTCTTCCAGAATGTCCTCCAGCGTCACGATGCCCTGCACCTCGCCATATTCGTCGACCACGACGGCGAAATGGACTTTTCGCCGCAGGAAGGCGTTGAGCTGGCCCTTGAGGCTCGTGCTGTCGGGCACGAACCACGGCTTCTGGGCGATCTTCACGATATCGATGTTTTCCGGCTGCGCGTTCGGCTCGGCAAGCGCGCGCAGCAGATCCTTGGCATGCACCACGCCGATGATGTTCTCGGTCGAATTCCGCCACACCGGCATGCGCGTGTAGGGGCTTTCAAGCACGGTGCGAACCGCCACGTCCGGCGGGTCGTCGGCATTGACCGCCCGCATCACCGTGCGGTGCTTCATGACGTCGGAGACCTCCAGCTCTTCCAGCTCGAAGAGGCCGCTCAGGCGGTCGCGGTCCTCCCGGTCGAAATCGCCTTCGCGGTGGAGGGCATCGAGCGCGGCATGCAGGTCGTCGTGGCTGGAAAGGGCGAGCGTCTCCTGCGACAGGCAAACGCCGGACGAACGCAGGAGGCCGCGGATCACCGCGTTGACAGCGCGCGACAGCAGGCCTCCGTTCGACGTCATTTCGGCCGTTTTTCCTCCAGGAAGCTCAGGACCTCGGACGACGGCACGTCGTTCGCGATGAAGGACTGGCCGATGCCGTGGGTGAGGATGAAGGTGAGCTTGCCGCCCTTGACCTTCTTGTCCTGCGCGATCGCATCGAGCAGCTTTTCGGTGGACGGCAGTTTTCCCGGAATGTCGCCCATCGACGTCGGCAGGCCGACGGCCTTCAGATGGGCCGCGACCCGCTGCGCATCGTCGGGGCTCGCGAGATTCATGCGCGCGGAGAACTGATGCGCCAGCACCATGCCGATTGCCACGCCTTCGCCGTGCACCAGGCGGCTGCTGTCGTATTCGGTCGCGGCTTCCAGCGCGTGGCCGAACGTATGGCCGAGATTGAGCAGCGCCCGGCGGCCCGTCTCCCGCTCGTCCTCGACGACGACATCCGCCTTCGCCTGGCAGCTCACCGCGATCGCCTCGATCCGCTCCGGCCCGCCTTCGAAGACCTGTCTCCAGTTCTTCTCCAGCCAGGCGAAGAAATCCGGCTGGTCGATGAGCCCGTACTTGGCGACCTCCGCATAGCCGGCACGGAACTCCCGCTCGGTGAGCGTGTCGAGCACTGCCGAATCGGCAAGCACGAGGTCCGGCTGATGGAAGACGCCGAGCAGGTTCTTGCCGTGGCGGGTGTTGATGCCCGTCTTGCCGCCGACGGAGGAATCGACCTGCGCCAGAAGCGAGGTCGGGATCTGCACGAAGCGCACGCCGCGCCGGACGATGCCGGCCGCAAAGCCCGCCAGATCGCCGATCACCCCGCCGCCGAGCGCGATGACCGCATCGTTGCGCTCGATCCGGGCCGACAGCACCATGTCGGTGACGGTCGCCAGGTGCTCCAGGCTCTTGGTCTTCTCGCCGGCCGGCAGCGTCAGCGAGACGGCTTCGATGCCGTCCGTCTGCAGGCTGTCCATCAGCGCTTCCAGATAGAGCGGGGCCACATGCTCGTCGGTGACGATCGCGGCCTTGCGGCCCCTCAGCCTTGCGGTGATCTCGCCGCCGGCGCGCGTAATCAGGCCGGGGCCGATCAGGATGTCGTAGGCGCGCTCGCCGAGCGGCACATGGACGACGCGCTCCAGGGGACGTTCGGGAGATCGGGAGGACACGTTCATTGCAATTCACCTTCGCTGGAACGATCGCCCATGGCGACAAGCGCAGCCAGGACCTCGTTGACCATCACGTCCTTGCGGACATTTTCCGACTGCACCGTCAGATCGGCCTCCGCATAGATCGGATAGCGCTGGGTCATCAGGTTTTCGAGCGTCTGCCTGGGGTTCTCCGTCTTGAGCAACGGCCTGTGGTCGCGTTTGTTCACGCGCTCCCACAGAACATCGAGATCCGCTTTCAGCCAGACCGAGACGCCGCCACGCTTGATCTGTTGGCGGGTATTCTCGTTGATGAAGGCGCCGCCGCCGGTCGAGACGACACGCGGGCCGCTCCTCAGGAGCCGCTCGATGACACGGGTCTCGAGGGAACGGAACTCCGCTTCGCCATAGGCTGCGAAGAGTTCGCTGACGGTCATGCGGGAAACTTTCTCGATCTCCGCGTCCGTATCGATGAACGGGATGGAAAGGCTCTGCGCCACCAGGCGGCCGATCACCGACTTGCCGGCGCCCATCAGGCCGACAAAGACCAGATTGCGCCTGCCGAGCACGGCGCGCGCCTTTTCGTTGAGTATCGGGGCTTCTATCATCGTCGAGTCCGTTTCGAAAAACGGTATCGACAAATGCTCAGGCAGCGTCAAGCCGTCGCAACGGTTAAAGACTGCCGAGAAGAGTTTGTTCTTGCCGTTATATAAACCTTTATCGATATATTGCGCCCCAACTTCGCAGAGATTCAGGTCGCCTCGATGCCCACCCTTTTCCGTTTCCTCTTCGTGCTGGCGGTGATCGCGGGCATCGTCTATGGAAGCATGGTGGCGCTGGTCGTGCTGGTGGAGCCGCGCGAGCGCGACGTGACGGTGCGCATTCCCTCCGAGCGGCTGAACCCCGCCCCGCAGCGATAACCTCAGGTGGAGATGACCGACCTTTCCCGCGCCCATATCGAAGCTTTCCTCGAAATGATGAGCGCCGAGCGGGGCGCGGCCGGCAATACGCTCGCATCCTACGAGCGCGATCTCGAAGACCTGCATGCCTTCCTCGCCCCGAAGGGAAAATCGCCGCTCTCCGCCGAAAGCGCCGATCTTTCCGCCTATCTCCACCACCTGGGCAGGCAGGGCTTTGCCGCTTCCTCCCAGGCGCGCCGGCTTTCCGCCATGCGCCAGTTCTACAAGTTCCTCTACGCCGAAGGGCTGCGCGGCGACGACCCGACGGCGGTCCTCGACGCGCCGAAAAAAGGCCGGGCGCTGCCGAAGACCATGAGCGAGGACGAGGTGACGCGGCTTCTGGAGCTTGCCGGGAGGGAAGCGGCAGAACCCGGGCCGGACCGGCTCTCGCGCCTTAGGATGCTGGCGCTGCTCGAGCTTCTTTATGCCACCGGCATGCGCGTCAGCGAGCTCGTCTCGCTGCCGGTCAAGGTTCTCGATCAGGAAGGCCGTTTCCTGATGATCCGCGGCAAGGGCAACAAGGAGCGGCTGGTGCCGCTTTCCCGTTCGGCGATCGCCGCGATGAAATCCTATGGCGAGGCGCGCAAGGCGGCGCTCGCGGGAAAGGGAGACGACACCGGCGACAGTCCGTGGCTTTTTCCATCGGCCGGCAAGGAAGGCTATCTTCCCCGGCAGGTCTTCGCCCGCGACCTGAAAGGCCTTGCCGCCCGTGCCGGACTGAGAACCGCCGCAATCTCCCCGCATGTGATGCGCCATGCCTTCGCAAGCCATCTTCTGCAGAACGGAGCGGACCTTCGCGTGGTGCAGGAACTGCTTGGCCATTCGGACATTTCCACCACCCAAATCTATACGCATGTGCTGGAAGAACGGCTGCGCGAACTGGTGGAAACGCATCACCCTCTTGCAAAACAGGCCAAAAACCGGGATTAGAGGCCCCAAACTGAAAATGGGAACTCCGTGTTCCTGAGATAAAACAACCGGAAACCGGATCTCATGCAGACCTATCTCGATTTCGAAAAGCCCATCTCGGACCTCGAGGGTAAGATCCA
Source organism: Xaviernesmea oryzae (assembly GCF_900177415.1). Lineage (GTDB taxonomy): Bacteria > Pseudomonadota > Alphaproteobacteria > Rhizobiales > Rhizobiaceae > Neorhizobium > Neorhizobium oryzae_A. The sequence continues at coordinate 89,942 of NZ_FXAF01000001.1, forward strand.
TGAGCTGAAAAAGCTCGCCTCGGAAGACGAGAGCATCGATACGTCCGAGGAAATCGGCAGGCTCGAAACCCGGGTCAGGGAAGCGACCCGGGAAATCTATGCCAAGCTCGGCGCCTGGGAGAAGACGCAGGTCGCGCGCCATCCGCAGCGGCCGCATTTCGTCAACTACGCCGCACAGCTCTTCACCGACTTCACGCCGCTCGCGGGCGACCGGAATTTCGGAGAGGACGCCGCGATCCAGGCAGGCCTCGCCCGCTTCGATGGCCAGGCCGTCGCCGTCATCGGCCAGGAGAAGGGCCACGACACCAAGACGCGCCTCAAGCATAATTTCGGCAGCCCGCGCCCCGAAGGCTATCGCAAGGCGATCCGCATCATGGAAATGGCCGACCGCTTCGGACTGCCGGTGATCTCGCTCATCGATACGGCGGGCGCCTATCCGGGCGTCGGCGCCGAGGAGCGCGGCCAGGCGGAAGCCATCGCCCGGTCCACGGAAATGTGCCTGGCGCTCAAGGTGCCGATGGTTTCCGTCGTCATCGGCGAAGGCGGTTCGGGCGGCGCGATCGCGATCGCCACCGGCAACCGGGTCTATATGCTCGAACATGCCATCTATTCGGTGATTTCGCCGGAAGGCGCCGCCTCGATCCTCTGGCGCGATTCGACCCGGGCCCGCGAAGCGGCGACGAACATGAAGATCACCGCGGACGATCTGAAGGCGCTCGGCATCATCGACGACATCATTCCGGAACCGCTCGGTGGCGCGCACCGCGAGCCCGATACCGTAATCGCCGCAACCGGAAAGGTGATCGCCTCGGCGCTCGCGGATCTCGGCAAGCTTTCGGGCGAGGAATTGAGAACTGCACGCCGCCAGAAATTCCTCGATATCGGCCGCAACCTCTGACCTCTCGACATTCGCCGTCGAAACAGCCAAATTTGGCCACATTGCTGAGAACAGTGGAACCGGGGTGGTTTTGCTGGACAGGTGGATAGAAGCGGTTAAGAAGATGTAAAGCTTACCGCTTTATTGATCGAAGCCTGTACCGTATCCCGGTCGCTTATCGAAATCCATGTGGTCCGTCTCGATGCGCCTGAAACACATCGCTCTTACCCTTCTCGTCGCGACCGCCCTGACGGGCTGCAATGATACGCTGGATTCGGCCGGCGTCGATCTGAAGTCCGTCAAGAACAAGGTCGAGCAGCCCCTGCCCTCCCGCATTATCGCGGAGATGCAGAAGAAGAACATGCCGCGCAATTCGCCGATCATGATCCGCATCCTCAAGGAAGAGGGCAAGCTGGAAGTCTGGAAGGCGAGGGCCGACAGCCGCTTCGAAGTCATCAAGAGCTACGACATCTGCGCCTGGTCCGGAAAGCTCGGGCCGAAGGTCAAGGAAGGCGACCGTCAGGCGCCCGAAGGCTTTTACGGCCTGACGCCGGCGCATCTGAATCCCTATTCGAAATATTACCTCGCCATCAATACCGGCTTCCCGAACCGCTACGACCAGGCCAACGGCCGCACCGGTTCCAACCTGATGATCCATGGCGCCTGCTCATCGTCCGGCTGCTATTCCATGACCGACGAACAGGTCCTGGAAATCTACGCCTTCGCCCGCGACGCCTTCAAGGGCGGTCAGACCGCCATCCAGCTCCAGGCCTTCCCCTTCCGCATGACCGCGGAGAACATGGTGCGCCACCGCGACAATCCGAACTTCGATTTCTGGAAGATGCTGAAGGTCGGCTACGACAATTTCGAAGTCACCAAGCGGCCGCCGGAAGTCAACGTCTGCGAGAAGAAATACGTCTTCAACCAGCAGCTCACCGGCAACGGCGCTTTCAACGCGGCTTCCGCCTGCCCGCCCATGTCGACGCCGCCGGCCCTGATGGCCGCACTCTCCTCCTACGAGAAGACCTACGACGTCGCCTACCAGAAGGCCGTCGACAAGTTTGAAGGCAAGGTCTGGTACGAGCCGAGCGAGGCCGAACGCAAGGCGGTCGTCGCCGACAAGCGCAAGGGCCGCGATCTTGCCTACGCGCCGACAGGCACTTCGCTTCAGGCCGGCAAGCTGATGAGCGAAGCCGAATTCAAGGAAATGATGGAAAAGCGCATGGCCGCCCAGAACAAGCCGGCCAATACCATGCTCGCTTCCGCCGCTCCTTCGCCGCGCGCCGCCTCCGCCGCAGAACGCATGGCGCAGGACCGCGTGCCCACGGCAAGCACCTCGGCAACGGCACCGGCGGCGGTGCCCACCGTCACCACGGCTGAGGGCAGGACGACCACGGTTCCGGTTCCGGAACAGAACCCGCTCGCCTATGCGGCGCCGCCGGCGCAGGTCACCGAAGTCAAGAAAAAGCCGTTCTGGAAGTTCTGGAGCACGGAATGACGTCGGCCATTGACGGCCTCTACGATTTGAGAGGCCTGAAATGCCCCCTGCCCGTGCTGAAGACGCGCCGCAGATTGAAATCCATGGAAAGCGGCGCCGAACTCCTCATCGAAACCACCGACCCGCTTGCCGGCATCGATATCCCGCATTTCTGCAGCCAGGAAGGCCATGAGCTCGTCCGCTCGGAAAAGACCGAAGCCGGCCACCGGTTTCTGATCCGCAAGGGTTGAGCCTATCGCGCCGTTGGCCGCCCTCATCCGGCTGCCGCCATCTTCTCCCTGTTTGACGGGGAGAAGGAGTATGCCGCACCGTTTTCCCGCTCCGCAACGTATCGCTTGGCACGTCCCCTCTCTCCGCGTGGCTAGGGTGAGGGGCAAATCTCTGAAAAGGTCAACTACATCCGCATGCCTGGAACGGCGAGCGGATTGTCCTCCAGCGCTGCCCGGTCCGGGCGATCGACCCGCGGCTGGCCGGTGAAGGCGGCGAACAGATCCGAGACGAAGGCTTCCGGCAGATCCTGGGTAATCAGCACCATGCGCGTGCGGCGGTCCGAGCCTTCCGGCCATTTCGGCAGGCGCTGCGGCGGGTGGAACACGCTCTGGACCCCGTGCAGGACCAAAGGCCGTTCCGGGTCGTCGGAAAGCGCTACCACGGCTTTCATCCTCAGGAGCTTCTCCCCGTGCGCCGAGCGGAGAAGATCGATGAACATCTCGATCGCCATCGGATCGATCGGCTTGTCGTGGATGATCGAGAAGGAACGGATATCGTCGCCGTGGCGGTTCACGTCATGATGATGGTGATGATGCCCGTGCCCGTGATGCTCATGATCGTGACCGTCGTGACCGTGATCGTGGTCATGATGGTGGTGGCCGTGATGTTCATGCGCGTGCTGGTCGTTCGCAATTTCATCGCGCAGCCAGCGATCAACGTCGGCGATCTTCGTCGCCGGATCGTAGAGGCCGTTTTCGAGGATCGACGCCGTTCCCGCCTCCTTGCTGTCGCCATCGACGATCGGCGCCCGCGGATTGAGTTCCGCAAGACGCGACTTGAGCGCGGCGACCTGTGCCGCAACCGCCATGGAGAGCTTCGAGATCACGAGCCGGTCGGCAACGGCCGCCTGCTTCACCGCTTCCCCGTGGCGGTCGAGCGTCGAGAGCCCGTTGACCGCATCGACCACCGTGATGACGCCGTCGAGCTCGAAATTCTGGGCGATCACCGGATTTCCCATCACCGACTGCATGACGGGCGCCGGATCGGCAAGCCCCGTCGTCTCGATCACCACGCGGCGGATCGGCTTCAGCCGGCCGGTCTGTATGCCGTCCATCATGAATGCGAGGGAATCGACCAGTTCGCCGCGGACGGTGCAGCAGAGGCAGCCGTTGGAGAGCTCCACGAGGGCGTCGCCGGAGGCTTCCACCAGGAAATTGTCGATCCCCACTTCGCCGAATTCGTTGATGATGACGGCCGTATCGCTCGTGCCCGGATCCTTGAGGATACGGTTCAACAGCGTCGATTTTCCCGCACCGAGAAAGCCGGTGAGGATGGAGACCGGAATCCGGTCGCGGGCAGAAGACATGGTCTGATCCAATTTAAAACGTCGGGCGCGGCTGCGGTATCGGTATAGTGGCGATCTTCTCGGTCTTGCCTTTCGCCGGAACCGGCTCGTCCTCGCCGCCGAACATGACACCCGCAAAACTGTAGACCGGCGGCCGCGTCATCTCATGAATATAAGGGGAATGCTGGATGGTACGGCCGGCATCGTCGCGGGTTTCGCTGCGCACCTTGGCCGCTTTCGGATTGCATATCTCGGCGCTGACATCGTTGACGGCGGCCGTATCGCCGTAAGGGGCAAGCGCGGTGAGCGGCACGCCGCCGTTCGGCGAAGACGTGAGCCCCTGCTGCAGCAGGTTGGCGGTATCGTCCGCACGGCCGGCAAGGCTGTCGGCTCCAAGGACCACGGAAATCACGGAACGCCCGTCGCGCGTCGCCGAGCCGATCTGGTTGAAGCCCGAGGCGCAGATGAAGCCCGTCTTCATGCCGTCGGCGCCATCGAAACGGCCGATCAGGGTGTTGAAGTTCGCATACTGCTTCTTGCCCGTATCGACGCCTTCCAGCGAGAAATAGTTCTGATATTCCGGGAAATCCTGTTTCAGGCGCAACGTCAGGAGCGCCAGGTCGCGCGCCGTCGTATACTGCCCCTTGCCGGGCAGGCCATGCGGATTGATGTAACGCGTCGATGTCATGCCGAGGCTCTGAGCCTGCGCATTCATCGCCGCCACGAACTGATCGACGGAGCCGCTGACCGTCTCGGCGACCGCGACGGCCACGTCGTTGGCCGACTTCACCAGCAGGATCTTCAGCGCGCTGTCCATGGTGAGCCTGGAGCCCGGCTTGAAATACATCTTGCTGGCCGGCTGCTCGGTCGCCTTCTTGCTCATGACGACCGGCGTATCGAGCGCGAGCCTGCCGCTCTTGATCTCCTTGAAGGTGACATAGGCGGTCATCAGCTTGGTCAGCGACGCCGGATACCATTTGCGGAAGGCGTCCTGATGGGCGATCACCCGGCCCGTTCTCACATCGACCACCATCTTCGGGTTGGCGACGGCGCTCCCGGCGGAAGCGAGAACGCCAAGGGCGGCGGCAGTTGAGATCAGCCGGGTGAAGAACCCGGATCGGATGCGGGAAATCGGCAAGGTCGTCCCTCGTTGGTAGAGCTTAACGAGTGTGGCGCATATGCGGCCTATGTGGCCAAGCAATGGCAAAGAAGATTGCTTCCGTCAATCATGACGGGCAGTATCCGCCGGGGAGGACGAGTCATAACCGCGTGAGTAACGAGAACAGGGAACACTATGCCGATTTTGAACCGGGCCGCCGAACTTCAGGGCGAAGTCAGCGAGTGGCGACGACATCTCCATGAACATCCTGAAATCCTCTACGACGTTGAAAACACCGCCTCCTTCGTGGCGCAGAAACTGAAGGAATTCGGCGTCGACGAGGTCGTGACCGGCATCGGCCGCACCGGCGTCGTCGGCATCATCCGCGGCAAAGGCACGAGCGGCCGCACGATCGGTCTGCGCGCCGACATGGACGCCCTGCCGCTCACCGAAATCACGGGAAAACCCTGGGCTTCCAGAACACCCGGCAAGATGCACGCCTGCGGCCATGACGGGCACACGTCCATGCTCCTGGGTGCGGCGAAATATCTCGCCGAGACCCGCAACTTCAACGGCACCGTGGCGCTCATCTTCCAGCCCGCCGAGGAGGGCGGCGCCGGTGCGCTTGCGATGATCGAGGACGGCATGCTGGAACGCTTCGGCATCGAGGAGGTCTACGGCATGCACAACATGCCGGGCATTCCGGTCGGCCGGTTCGCGATCCGCAAGGGCGGCATCATGGCCGCTCCCGATCGGTTCACCATCACCATCCGGGGCCGCGGCGGCCATGCGGCACAGCCGCACAAGACGATCGATCCGATCTTCATCGGTTCGCAGCTCGTGGGCAGCCTGCAGGCGATCGCCGCCCGCAATGCCGACCCCGTCCGCTCGGTCGTCATCTCGGTGACCCGCTTCGACGCCGGCACGACGCACAACATCATTCCGGATCAGGCGACGCTCTGGGGCACGGTCAGAACGCTCAGCGAAGAGACCCGCGACCTTGCCGAAACGCGCATCCGCCAGATCGTCGAAGGCATCGTCAGCGCCCACGGCGCGGAAGCGGCGATCGACTACGAGCGCAAGTGTCCGGTCACCGTCAACCACGACCGCGAGACCGAGCACGCGATCGGCGTCGCGGCCGAAGTGGCCGGCGCCTCCAACGTGGAGACGAATGTCGATCCTGCCATGGCGGGCGAGGATTTCGCCTTCATGCTGCAGCGGCGTCCCGGCGCCTTCATCTTCATCGGCAACGGCGACACGGCGCCTCTCCATAATCCCCACTACGACTTCGACGACGAAGCGATCTCCTACGGCATTTCCTATTGGGTGCGGCTCGCCGAGCAGCGGCTGACGGAATGACGATGCGGAAAGGGCTTGGCTAAACCGGACGGCTTTTGTATGGATGCGGGAAGTGGTCCCGTAGCTCAGCAGGATAGAGCATCAGATTCCTAATCTGAGGGTCACGCGTTCGAATCGCGTCGGGATCACCATTCTCCTGTCAGGACCTTGAAGGCCACGCGTTCGAATCGAACCGCGTCACCATTCCCTCCACATTGCAAGACGGGTGGCGCGAAGCCCTCCGATTTTTTCCCGCGGCACTGCATTTTTCGCCCATCGGAATGATTTTCTTTACTTTTTCGACATCTATAGATTTTGCTTGATCCGAGGGCCTCTTTGCGGCAATTCTTTTCAAGCTGAAATGATTTGTGAAAATCTATCGCGGGGACATTCATGACAGCGATCGACAACGCGCCTTTGTACAAGGCCGCCTGGCTGGTCGCAGTCGCCCTTCTGGCCGGCTGCACATCGTCACAGACGACCTCATCCATCACAAAAGATAACGTGAAAGCGAGTGTCGCGCCGATCGGCAACGTGCCGCAGAAACAGGTATACAGCTACACGGCGGCCGATCGCGAATGCCTGAAACGGGCCATGTATTTCGAATCCAAGCGATCGAGCAAAGCCGGTTTCATGGCCGTGGGCAGCGTGGTCATGAACCGGCTGACGTCCGGCGCCTATCCCGGCACCATTTGCGGCGTGGTCTCGCAGGAGAAGCAGTTCGCGCCGGGCCTGATGACGCGGAAGATGGACGAGGAAACGGCTCCTGAGCTCAATGCAGCCGCCGACGCCATCCTTCGGGGTGAACGAAACCCCGAGGTGAAGGAGGCCATGTTCTTCCACCAGGCCGGACTGAAGTTTCCCTATGACAACATGCACTACGTGACCGTGGCCGGCGGAAACGCATTCTATGAAAAGCGCGGGGACGACGGTGAGCTGCAGACCCCTGCACCGAAACCGGCGGACGAATACATCCTGGCCTTTGCCCCCCACCTTTCGGCTTCGCCGGCCCTGATGGCGGTTAACGACATGAACGCGCCTGCAGCCGTAACGGCGACGCAGACGGATGAAGAAGAAGAGCTCGTCCTTCCGCTTGAAGTACCGGTTCCCGCTCGGCGGCCGCAATCGGCGACCATATCCACGGCGCAACTGGTCATGGCGGCTCCGGAAGTTTGGTCGCTTCGCACCGGCAAGCCCTGACCCGCGGCCGGTATGGCCGACTGCAAGTCAAATAGGTATTCGCTGGATCCCGTGTCTTTCCGTTCGACCGAATGGAGCGGAAGATCGACATCCCGAGCTCGTCGGGGTGCGCTGCGGGTGCGCCGGGTAGATTCCGGCCTGAACTTCGCGTCGGCGGGCAAGTAACGTCAAAGGTTGCTTCCCGGCTGTGGACATCCGGTGCCTCGGCCAAGACTTTGCATTGCGCGAAAAATTAACCAAACATACAAAAGCCGTGCTGCTACTTGGGGAGTGGCCTGACTAGGGGGTATCAAGTCAATGGAAATGCGTCTTTCCTGGGCCGCCGCGCTGGGCGTGCTTGCCGTAGGCATTGTCGGCTGCACGACGACGGAAGAGGCCAACAAGGCAATTCAGTCACGATGGATCGGCCAGCCTGTGGATTCGTTCTTCACCTATTACGGACCGCCCGTTTCCACCTTTCCGCTGAACGACGGCGGCACGATCTACACCTGGGTTGGCGGCGAGACGACGCGCCATATCCCGGCACAATACCAGACGTTACCCGTCAACGATCCGAACAAGATCACGCGCACCACGACGGAAACGCGCAAGAACTCGGACGGCAGCACGACCACCACGACGCGGTCCTCATCGATCGGCGTCCCGCAGCAGACGGTGACGCGGATGGTCTCGCCCGCCCGCACAGAAGATCTCTTCTGCGAGCTGCAGATCACCGCCGGTCCGGACAAGGTGATCCGCATGCTGCGCGCGACCAACGATACGGACGGCGAGGGCCTCAGCTTCTCGCGCTGCGCCGAGGTCATGGGCGTCAAGAAATAGGGCATGCAAGCCGCTCAGCGCGGCCTCACATGCTCCATCCGGAAGCCGAGGCCGATCAGCCGGCCGGCGAGGTGGGCGAGTGCCGGAAAACGCGCGATGCCGCGGATGAAGGCGGGCGGGCCTTTTCGCTTTCCTTCGTCCGCCTGATCGGCGCGGCGGCTGCTTCGCATCATCAGCTGCAGCTTCTGCGTCGCTTTCGTCGGGAAGCTGCGGCGCCTTTCGACCGCTGCCAGATCGGCATCGGAAAGACGGCTTTCCCGCAATGGTGCGGCGAGGATATTGGCGGTTGCCACGGCATCCTGAACCGCGAGATTGACCCCAACGCCGCCGATCGGCGACATGGCATGCGCCGCATCGCCGATGCAGATAAGGCCCGGCCGCCACCACTGTTTCAGCCGGTCGATGCGGACGGCGAGCAGGCTGGTATCGTCGAAGGAGCGAATTTCCAGCATCCGGTCGGCCGGCAGCGGCGAGACCTCGATCACCATATGCCGAAAGGCTTCGATGCCCTTCTCGCGGATTTCCGCGAACGTGCCTTTGCGGATGACGTAGCCGCATTGCCAGTAATCGCCGCGGTCGATCAGTACGAAGCCCTGGCGTGGGCCGCCATGGCCCACCACCTCGTTCGGATCGCCCGGCTGCTTCGAAAGCCTCATCCAGACGACCTCGCTCGGAACGCCGAAGCTTTCCACCGTAAGGCCGGCCTTTTCCCGGACGACCGAATTGCGGCCGTCCGCACCGGCGACGAGTCTGGCGTGAATGGTAAGATTGCCTTCCGGCGTCTCCGCCACAAGGCCGGCAATCTTCCCTTGCTCTTCCAGAAGCCCGGTCACCTTGGCCTGCATGATCAGCCGAAAATTCGGATAGCGCCGTGCTTGAGAGGCAAGGAAGCTCAGAAAGTCCCATTGCGGCATGAAGGCGATGAAACGGTTCTTCACCGGCAGGCGGGAGAAATCGGCGATCGTGACGGTCCGGCCGCCCATCTCGGCCGAGAGCTTCGGCGCCCGCGTGTGCGGCAATTTCAGAAACTCGTCGATCAGGCCGAGCTCGGACATCACCTCCAGCGTGGAGGGATGGATCGTATCGCCGCGGAAATCGCGCAGGAAATCGCCGTGCTTTTCGACGACGACGACATCGACGCCCTGACGCGCCAGGAGAAAGCCGAGCATCAGGCCGGCGGGGCCGGCACCGGCAATCACGCACGTCGTCTCGATTTCCCGTATCTCGCTCATCGCCCTATTTCGCTTGAAGCACTCTTGCGGATCAAGCCGCACTTGGTCGCAGCCGGACGGAATTCAAGCCCGCTCTTGTGAGCCGCGACTTTCGCTTGTAGACCAACGGCAGCTTTACGGGTTGGAAGACATCATGGCCGGCACCGGCAAACGTCGTATCAGCATTCTGGGCTCCACGGGTTCGATCGGAGTGAACACGCTCGACGTGGTGAATCAGCTCGGCGGCCGGGAAACGTTCGATGTCGTTGCGATCACCGGCAACGCGAATATTACGCTGCTGGCCGAACAGGCAAAGACCTGCGGCGCGAAACTGGCCGTCACGGCCGACGACGGCCGATACGCGGCACTGAAGGAAGCGCTTGCGGGCAGCGGCATCGAAGTCGCCGCCGGCCGGGAGGCGCTGATCGAAGCGGGCGCACGGGACTCCGACTGGGTGATGGCCGCGATCGTCGGCACGGCGGGGCTTGCCCCGACGCTCGCCGCGGCCAGGCGCGGCGCCGATATCGCGCTCGCCAACAAGGAATGCCTGGTCTCCGCGGGCGAGCTTTTCCTCAAGGCGGTTGCCGAGGGCGGCGGGCGGCTGATCCCGGTCGACAGCGAGCACAGCGCCATCTTCCAGTCGCTCGAAGACGATCAGCACCATGCGGTGGAACGTGTCGTGCTGACCGCCTCCGGCGGCCCCTTCCGCACCTGGACACGCGAGCAGATGGCGGGCGTGACGGCGGATATCGCCCGCGCCCATCCCAACTGGTCAATGGGCCTGAAAATCTCGATCGGCAGCGCCTCGATGTTCAACAAGGCGCTGGAGATGATCGAGGCGAAACATCTCTTCGACTTGAGGCCCGACCAGATCGAGGTGATCGTCCATCCGCAATCGGTCATCCACTCCATGGTGGGCTATACGGACGGTTCGGTGCTCGCGCAGCTCGGCTGTCCGGACATGCGCACCGCGATCGGCTATGCGCTCACCTATCCCAACCGGCCGAAGCTGAATGTCGAGCGGCTGGATTTCGCCAGGCTCGCGCGGCTGGATTTCGAAGCCCCGGACGAAACCCGTTTCCCGGCCCTCAGGCTTGCCCGCACGGCGCTCGAACGCGGCGGCGTGCAGGGCGCGGTGATGAACGCGGCGGAGGAAATTGCCTTCCACGCCTTCTGCGCCGGCCGCATCGGCTTCCTGAACATGGCCGACATCGCCGAGCAGGTGATGGACGACATGGCGGGGCATGGGGCGGCGGCGACGATGGACGAGGTCTTCGCGGCGGATGCCGAGGCACGCAGGCGCGCCGGAGAGGTTATCGCGCGGCGAGAGATGGCGGCTTAAGCGGCCTTTTAAAGGCTCCCGCCTCAATCCCCTCACTTGCAATTTCTGAAACTTAGCCCTTGGCTAAGATTTCGAAATTGCTTTCTCTCCCACAAGGGGAGAGATAAGGATGCCGCGTCGCCGCGGCCCTACCTCTCCCTCGGTGGGAGAGGTTACAAAATCAGCATCTTAGCCAAAGGCTAAGTGCTAGATTTTGTTGGTGAGGGGGTTACGCGACGTACCGATCAAGCCACGTGCCGTGCCAGCGCGCACCGCGACCAGAGTTGGTGCAGCGAGCCGACCAGGTGGTCGATATCGGCATCGGTATGCAGCGGGGTCGGGGTGATGCGCAGGCGCTCGGTCTTACGTGGCACGGTCGGGTAGTTGATCGGCTGGACGTAGACGTCGCAGGTGTCGAGCAGGATGTCCGATATCCACTTGCACTTCGCCGCATCGCCGACCACGACCGGTACGATGTGGCTCGGGTTGTGCATGTGCGGAATGCCGCGCTGATCGAGAAGCCCACGCAGCTTGCGGACGCGGTCCTGGTGACGGGCGCGCTCGAACGGGCTCGCCTTGAGGTGCCGGATCGAGGCGATGGCACCGGCAGCGAGAGCCGGCGGCAGGGCCGTGGTGAAGATGAAGCCCGACGCGAATGAACGGATGAAATCGCAAAGGGCGGCGGAGGCGGCGATATAACCGCCCATCACGCCGAAGGCCTTACCGAGCGTGCCTTCGATGATCGTCAGCCGGTCCATCAGGCCTTCGCGCTCGGCAATGCCGCCGCCGCGCGGGCCGTACATGCCGACGGCATGCACCTCGTCGAGATAGGTCATCGCGCCGTATTTGTCGGCGAGGTCGCAGATCTCCTTGATCGGGGAGATATCGCCGTCCATCGAATAGACGGATTCGAAGGCGATCAGCTTCGGCGCGTTCGGATCGGCGGCCGCGAGCTTGGCTTCGAGATCATCGAGATCGTTGTGCTTCCAGATCACCCGCTCGCATTTGGCATAGCGGATGCCCTCGATCATCGAGGCATGGTTCAGCGCATCCGAGAAGATGATGAGGCCGGGAATCCTCTGGCCGAGCGTGCCGAGCGTCGCCCAGTTGGAGACGTAACCGGAGGTGAAGATCAGCGAGGCTTCCTTGCCGTGCAGATCGGCAAGCTCGCGCTCGAGCATCACGTGGTAATGGGTCGTGCCAGAAATATTCCGGGTGCCTCCCGCACCCGCGCCACAGTGATCGATGGCTTCCTTCATCGCCGCGATCACGGCCGGATGCTGGCCCATGCCGAGATAGTCGTTGGAACACCAGACGGTCACGTCCTTCGGGCCATCGGGAGTATGACGCGTGGCGCGCGGAAAACTGCCGCGATGCCGCTCGAGATCGGCGAACACCCGATAACGGCCTTCCTTGTGAAGCCCGTCCAGTTCGCTCTTGAAAAATGCCTCGAAATCCATGTCACACTCCAGAACCTGCCTTGGTTTTGGTTTCAGCCGTGCCTTTCGTCAACCCCGCGATGCGTGAATCCGACCCATCTGCGGCAAAAGGCCCTCTTTTTTTGAATTATTCCAATCAAAACCCAAGCGGGACCGAAAATGAGGAAATTGATTCACATCACGAGTTCGGGAGAAGAGCATCGTTCCCGCTCTTCTCCCGGCCCGTCTTACCATTTGCGATTCGCCTTCAACCCGCTGCGGCGACCGCCCGCTTGGCCATGACCTTGACGAGGTTGGCGCGATATTCGGCATTCGCATGCAGGTCCGACAGGAGCCTGGAGGCGTCGACCGAAACGCCGTTCAACGCGTCGGCGGACCAGTTTGAGGCAAGCGCCTGTTCGAAACCCGCATGCCGGAAAACGCCGTCCGACCCAGCCCCGGTGACGGCGACGCGCACACCCGATGCCGTTTTCGCTACGAACACGCCGGTCATCGCAAAGCGGGACGCCGGGTTGTTGAACTTGGCATAACCTGCCTTCTCCGGCGCCTCGAAGGTGACGGCGGTCACCATCTCCCCTTCTTCCAGCGCGATCTCGAAGAGGCCGGTGAAGAAGGCGTCCGCCGCGATGGAGCGCCGGTCGGTGGCGACGGTGGCACCCAGCCCGAGCACGGCGGCCGGATAATCCGCGGCCGGATCGTTGTTGGCGATCGACCCGCCGATCGTGCCCATGTGCCGCACATGCGGATCGCCGATATGGCCGGCGAGTTCGCAGATTGCCGGACAGAGGGCGCGAAGCTCGCGCGAAGCGGCGACATCCGCATGCGGTGTGGCAGCGCCGATCGTCACCTTGCGGCCGTCGATCGAGATGCCGCGAAGCGCCGGGATGTGGCGGAGATCGATCAGGTCGCTCGGTGCTGCAAGCCTCTGCTTCATGGTCGAGATCAGCGTCATGCCGCCGGAGAGATATCTGCCCTCCTCGTTCCGGGCCCTGAGCCTGACGGCATCTTCCACAGAGGAAGCACGATGATAGCTGGTTGCGTACATGTCTTTTCTCCTCAGTGGGCCGCGTGCAGGGCCTGCCAGACCTTCATCGGGGTCGCCGGCATGGTAAGGCTGTTATTGCCGATCGCATCCGTGATGGCGTTGATGAGGGCCGGCGGCGATCCGATCGCTCCCGCCTCGCCGCAGCCCTTGATGCCGAGCGGATTGTTCGGGCAGGGCGTGTTCTGGTGCGACAGCTTGAAGGACGGCAGGTCGTCGGCGCGCGGCATGGCATAGTCCATGAAGCTCGCGGTCAGAAGCTGGCCGCTCTCGTCATATTGCACGTTTTCCAGCAAGGCCTGGCCGATGCCCTGCGCCAGACCGCCATGCACCTGGCCCTCGACGATCATCGGATTGATGATGTTGCCGAAATCGTCCGCCGCGACGAACTGGACGATGTCCGTTTCGCCGGTTTCCGGATCGATCTCCACTTCCGCGATGTAGCAGCCGGCCGGGAAGGTGAAATTGGCCGGATCGTAAAAGGCGGTCTCCTTCAACCCCGGCTCCATGCCGGCCGGCAGGTTATGCGCGGTATAGGCGGCGAGCGCCACCTGGAACCACGGCAGCGCCTTGTCGGTGCCGGCGACTTTCACTTCGCCGTTTTCGATGACGATGTCCTGCTCGTCCGCCTCCATCAGATGCGCGGCGATTTTCTTGGCCTTGGCTTCCACCTTGTCGAGCGCCTTGACCACGGCCGACATGCCGACAGCGCCGGAGCGCGAGCCGTAGGTGCCCATGCCCATCTGCACCTTGTCCGTATCGCCATGGACGATGTTGACGCTTTCGATCGGCACGCCAAGGCGGCCTGCGATGATCTGCGCGAAAGTCGTTTCATGGCCCTGGCCGTGGCTGTGCGAACCCGTGAGCACCTCGATCGTGCCGACCGCATTCACCCGCACTTCCGCCGATTCCCAGAGGCCGACCCCGGCACCGAGCGAGCCGACCGCCGCCGACGGCGCGATGCCGCAGGCCTCGATATAGCAGCTCATGCCGATGCCGCGTTTCTTGCCCTTGGCTTCCGACTGCGCCTTGCGGGCGGCGAAACCGCTCCAGTCGGCGGCCTGCATGGCGGCATTGAGCGAGGCCTCGTAGTCTCCGGCATCGTAGTTCATGATGACCGGCGTCTGGTACGGGAAGGTGCGGATGAAATTCTTCCGCCGAAGCTCCGCCGGCGAGACGCCGAGCTCGCGCGCCGCCGTCTCGATCGTGCGTTCGAGCAGATAGGTCGCCTCCGGACGGCCGGCGCCGCGATAGGCGTCGACCGGCACCGTATTGGTATAGACGGTCCGGACATTCGCATGGATCGCCGGGATCGCGTACTGGCCGGAGAGCAGCGTCGCGTAGAGATAGGTCGGTACGGCCGAGGAGAAGAGCGACATATAGGCGCCGAGATTGGCGATCGTATCGACCTTCAGCGCCGTGATGCGGTTGTCGGCGTCGAAAGCCATCTTCACCTTGGAGACATGGTCGCGGCCATGCGCGTCGGTCAGGAAGGCTTCGGTGCGATCGGACGTCCATTTCACCGGCACGCCGGTCTTCTTCGACGCCCAGAGACAGACGATCTCTTCCGGATAGATGTAGATCTTCGAACCGAAGCCGCCGCCGACATCCGGCGCGATGACACGCAGCTTGTTTTCCGGCGCGACATTATAGAAGGCGCTCATGACGAGACGCGCCACATGCGGGTTCTGGCTCGTCGTGTAGCAGGTGTAATGATCCTCGGCCGAATCGTAGATGCCGAGCGTGGCGCGCGGCTCCATCGGGTTCGGCGAAAGCCGGTTGTTATGGATCTCGATCTCGGTGACATGCGCGGCGGATGCGATCGCCCTGTCGGTTGCCTCCGGGTCGCCGAGCTGCCAGTCGAAAATCAGGTTGTCGGTGGCTTCCGGATGGATCTGCGGGGCGCCGGCTGCAAGCGCGGCAACCGCTTCCGTCACGGCGGGGAGCTGCTCATAGTCGATGACGACGGCTTCCGCCGCATCACGGGCCTCGCCGGCCGAATCCGCCACCACGATCGCGACCGCATCCCCGACGTAACGCACGGTTTCGGCTGCGAGCGGCCGCCAGGCGCCCATCTTCATCGGCGATCCGTCCTTGGAATGGATCATCCAGCCGCAGATCAGGTTGCCGATGCCGTCGGCCTGGAGCTGCTTGCCGTCCAGCACGTCGATGACGCCAGGCATGGCTTTCGCCGCGCTCGCATCGATGCTCCTGATCGTGGCATGCGCATGCGGGCTGCGGATGAAGTAGGCATATTTCATGCCCGGAACGATCATGTCGTCCGTATAGCGGCCCTTGCCGGTCAGGAAGCGCTTGTCTTCCTTGCGGGTGACGCGTGCACCGATTCCTTCAACACCCATTTTCATCTCCTCCAGAGAAACAGGAATTAGGCAATAGGCAGTGGGCAGTAGTGGAAGGGGCGTATGGCCACGGCGATACCCGCAGCCATTGCCTATTGGCTACTGCCTATTGCCTCACTCGGCCGCCTGCCGCCCCGACGCCATTTCGGCATCGGCGGCGAGGATGGCCTTGACGATGTTGTGGTAGCCGGTGCACCGACAGATGTTACCTTCGAGCCCGGCGCGCACCTTTTCTTCCGTCAGCTTGCCGCCCTCGCGGTTGATCATGTCGACCGCCGTCATCACCATGCCGGGCGTGCAGAAACCGCATTGAAGACCGTGATGCTCCTTGAAAGCCGCCTGCACCGGATGCAGCTCGCCCTGGCCGGCAAGCCCCTCGATCGTCGTGATCGTCGAGCCGGAGGCCTGGACAGCGAGGATGGAACAGCTCTTCACCGAACAGCCGTCCATATGGATGACGCAGGCGCCGCACTGGGTCGTATCGCAACCCACATGCGTTCCCGTCAGACCCAGCTTTTCGCGGATGAAATGCACGAGCAGCGTGCGGTCCTCGCAATCGCCGCTCACCGTGCGGCCGTTCACGGTCAACGTCACTTTCGTCATCATTTTCCTCCTCGCGTCCCTCCCGGACACGTCCATCATCATTTGCTTTTTTACCGAGAGGATCAACCGCTACTTTCTATGGAATCGGCAATATTTTGGTCGACCGCCCGACAGAAGCGACCCGGCAACCATCGGCAAACGAATGCAAAAATATAATTTCGCCATATGGACTCTTATGTTCCGCGACCTATTGTTCCCCCCGATGGTTGTGGGGGACCACAGCCTGTGAAAGGCTGCGACAATCCAGACAACCGAGCCAGACAACCAAGAAAGATCGAACCCAGGAGGAACTCATGAAGAAGGCCTTGGTGCTATTGTTGGTCGGCGCTTCGCTTGCGAGCTGCACGGCAACAGAACAGGGCGCGGGGATTGGTGCGGCATCCGGCGCCGTGATCGGCGGCCTGGCCACCGGCAACGTCCGCGGTGCGGCCGTCGGCGCCGCGATCGGCGGCGTTTCCGGTGCATTGATCGGCTCCGTCGCCGAACAACCCGGCCAGTGCTACTACCGCGACCGCTATGGCCGCCGCTACATCGACGATTGCCCGCGCCGTTACTGATAACCGCTCGGGTTGCGATGAAAATTGTGGCCTCGGAGCATCGCTCCGGGGCTTTTTCTTACGTGAATTCCTCACGAAAGGCGGACAAAGGGGTACCCCACCCTGTCTTTTCCGGTTAGATAGGCTTCTTTTTTGGGGCTGTGGAGGCTTTCGGCAGGGGAATCGACAGTCAGTTGCGTATGCGGAACGAAAACACGGGGCGGGGACAAAAACGAAAGCTGAGGGGAGCAGGCACCGCCGCCGCGCTCGCGGGTGTTCTCCTGCTTGCACCGCCGCTCGCCGGCAATGCCTATGCCTTCAAGATTTTCGGCATCACGCTCTTCGGCGATGACGACGACACGGTCGAGGTCATCGATCCCGTCCGCTATCAGGCGACGCTCGAGACGGGCAATGCGGACAAGGATCTGAAGGAGCGCCTGGAATCGGCGGCGTCTCTGATCACCGACGAGAAGCAGCCGGTCTCAGGCGACCTCGGCGTCGTCATCAAGGCACGCGAGGACCGCGACCGGCTGATCGCCGTCCTCTACGAAGAGGCCCGCTACGGCGGCACCGTCCATATCTCCGTTGCCGGCACCGATATCGACAGCCTGCCGCCCAATCCGACATTCGATCATTCGCGTCCCGTCCCCGTCACCGTCCGCGTCGATCCCGGCCCGGTCTTCAAGCTCGGCTCGATCCGTTTCGAGGGTGACGCCACCGGCCGCGATCCGGCCAAATACGACCTCGTCCCGGGCGGCGAGGCAGGCTCGCGACTGATCCTCAAGGCGAGCGAACAGCTTCTCGTGGATATCAAGGACGAGGGCCGCCCGCTCGCCAAACTGACCCAGAGGCAGGTGACCGCCGATCATCGCACGGACACGGTCGACGTGGTGCTCGGCGCCGTCGGCGGCCCCGTGGCTCCGTTCGGCGCCGTGGCGGTCAAGGGATCGCGAAGCGTCGACGCCGCCTTCATCGGCCGCTATTCGCGGCTCGACAAGGGCGGCCCCTATTCGCCCGAGCAATTGAAGAAGGCCAACGACCGCCTTCGCGAACTCGGCGTCTTTTCGAGCGTGACGATCCGCGAGGCGGACAAGCTGGCACCGGACGGTTCGCTGCCGCTGACCATCGAGGTTTCGGAAGGCAAACATCGCTATTTCGGCTTCGGCGCCGAATATTCGTCGATCGACGGCGTCGGCCTTCAGGGATATTGGGGCCACCGCAACCTTTTCGGCGAGGCGGAATCGCTGCGCATCGAGGGGAAGGTCTCCGGCATCGGAGCGACGACCGATCTGACGACCTACGACTATTCCGCCGGCATCATCTACACCAAACCGGGTGCCTTCGTGCCGGAAGCGACATTCGAATCCCGCCTGGAAGCCAAGAGCGAGACGCCGGATGTCTATGAGGCGCAGTCGGTCACCTATTCGGCCGGCATTTCCTACGAGCTGAACGAGCGGGACAAGCTCACCGCCGGCGGAGAAGTGGCCTGGATCCACACCGACGACGCCTTCGGCAGGAACGAATATGTCACCCTCAGCCTGCCGCTCGGCTTTGAGCGCGACGCCCGCGACAACAAGCTGGACCCGACGGAGGGCTATTACGCCACCCTGGCGGCAAAGCCGAGCTACGAGGTTCTGAACAGCACGGTCTTCTCCTCCTTCGAAGGCTCCATCTCCGGCTATCTCGGCTTCGGGGCGGAGGATGGCGTCGTGCTTGCCGGGCGGCTTGCGGCCGGCACGCTCGTCGGCGGTGACGGCCTTGAAAGCATTCCTGCGACACGGCGATTCTTTGCCGGAGGCGGAGGATCGGTGCGCGGTTATTCCTACCGGGAGATTTCGCCCTATAACAGCGACGATGAGGCTACCGGCGGACGGTCCTATGCGCTGGGATCTTTCGAGGTGAGGGTAAAAGTGTCAGAAAACATAGGCATTGTACCTTTTATAGATGTCGGTACGGTATCGACCGGAATCATGCCTGATTTTTCTGATATACGAGCTGGTGCGGGTGTCGGCGTGCGATATGCCACGCCTTTCGGGCCGCTCCGATTGGACGTTGCAATTCCGTTGCGGCGTTATGACGGCGGTAGCCAGTACGGTATCTATGCAGGCATAGGGCAGGCATTCTGAAAGGCAGTTTGAGAGGGTGACGAGACCGGGCATGACGCTGATGGTTGGCCTGTTGAAATGGATCTTGAAGGCTGCGCTGGGCGTGGTCGCGATCCTGTTCGTCATGGCGCTGGGCGTTGTGCTCTTCGTGGCGCTCACGCCGGTCGGCGGACGGGTGGCGGCGGACCGCATATCGGCGATGGTCTCCACCCCGGACCGGACTATCACGTTCTCGCGTCCCGAAGGCCTTCTGACCGGCGATCTGCGCATCGATGCGCTCACGCTTTCCGATGAGGCGGGCCCCTATGCCCAGATCGGCGGCATCAAGGTCGACTGGTCGCCGGCCGCGCTCGTCGGCGGCGTTTTCCGTGCCGAGCACATTTCCGCCGAGACGGTGAACTTCATTCGTCCGCCGAGGCCGCCGAAAACGCCGGCGCCGGCGCAGACCACCTCGACATCTTCGGGATCGCCTCTGCCGGTCGGCATACGCGTGGCGCAGATCGATCTGCCGGACATCAATCTTTCCCAGGCGCTTTCGGGCGGACGCGACTTCTCGCTTTCGGTCAAGGGCTCGATCAACGCGACCGGTCCCGATATCTCGCTCGACCTTCAGGCGACCCGCAAGGACGAACCGGATGCGAAGGCTGCGGCCGACGTGGTCTATGCGCCCTCCGAAAACCGCCTGACCCTGAAGGCATCGGTTTCCGAGCCGCAGGGCGGTCTGCTCGCCCGTATCCTGCGGCTGCCGGGCGCCCCGGCCGTCCAGCTGGCCCTCGACGGCGAAGGTCCGCTTTCCAACTGGGCCGGCAAATTGCAGGGCAGCGTCGGCGGCACGCCGGTGATCGCGGTCGACGGCAAGCATATGCTGGTCGACAACGGCCGGCATCGCGTCGAAGTGACCGGCGGCGGCCAGCTCGCCACGCTGCTCCCGCCTGCCTTCCGGCCCCTGTTCGACGGCACCACAGATATCAACATCGCCGCAGTCTACGCGCCGTCCGGCCGTGTGGACATCGAACGCGGCGATCTCGTCTCCGGCGCCGTGAGGGTTTCCGCAAAAGGGGCCTGGGATCCGGCCGGCGACAACAGCCTGACCGCAGGCCTTACCGGCACCAACGGCCCCGTGGATTTCGTCTGGCCGATCAGCGGCCAGGAAAGCCGCTTCTCCTTCGAAAGCATCAACTTCACGCTTACGGGTGCGGCTTCCGCGGCGCGTTTCAATGCCACGGCCGCGCTGAATGCTGCCGAACTGCCCCAGGGCCGTTTCGGCCAGATCCGCCTGCAGGCTGAAAGCGAGGATCTCAATCTCGTCAATCGCACGGGCAGCATCCGCAGCCGGTTCACCGTGGCGCGGACGGATTTTGCAAGCGACGATCTCGACCGGATCATCCGCGGGCCGGTGACGCTCGATGCGCCCCTGAGGCTTGCTCCTCCGGCAATCGGCCTCGATGCGGCAACCTTCGACAGCCCCAACGTCAACGGCACGCTTTCGGGCGCCTACGACATGTCGAAGCAGGCGGTGACCGGCAATTTCCGCATCTTCGCCAATCCCACCGTGCTGCCGCCCGCTCTTGTCTCCAAGTTCGAAGGCAAGCTCTCCGCCGAAGGCTATGTCAATGCGGTGACGAGCGGCCGCGTGAGCCTCGAGAACTTCGTGATGCGATCCAATGCGGTCGAGGCGCACGGCAGCGTCCTGCTGGAAAACCAGAAGGTCACCGGCCGCCTTGCCGGCCGCGTACCGGACCTGAAGCGCTGGCTGCCGGAGGCGGAGGGCGCTGCCGGTTTCGATATCGCCGCCGACGGTCCGCTGACCGCGGTGGGCGTCAAGGCGATCGTCAATTCCGCCGATGCGCGGATGGCCGGCCGCAGGCTGCAGGATCTGAGCCTGACGCTGGACGGAACGGCCGATCCGAATGCGCCCAAAGGCAAGCTGGCAGCCACGGGATCGCTGGACAGTCAGCCGATCCGCGTCAATGCCGACCTCGCTTCGACCGAGGGCCGCACGAGCGCGCCGGCAATCAATGTCGAGGTCGGTCCCAACAGGCTGAACGGCGCGTTGAATTTCTCGCCTGATTTCCTTCCGGAAGGCCAGCTGACCTTCGATTTTCCCGATGTCTCGCTGCTGGCCGCCCTCGCCGGCCAGCTGGCGCAGGGCGATCTGCGCGGCACGGTCATGCTCAACAATACGGACGGCCGGGCCGGCGCCGTTATCAAGGCATCCGGCAACGCGCTCCGCCGCGGCTCGATCGAGATCGCACAGCCGAATGTCGACCTTGCGATCCCCGACATCAAGGCGATCGCCGCCGAGGGCACCGTGCGCGCCGCCCGCATCGGCGCCGGTTCGGTCGGCGTCAGCGACATCGATCTCGGCGTCAGCCACGGCGGCAACAGGACGAACTTCAATCTCACGGCTCAGTACGACAACGCCCCGCTCAATGCCGTGGGGGATGTCCAGACCGGAGCGGATATTTCGGTCGGCATCGAAAGCTTCGCCGCTTCGCCGCGCAACATACCGATCCGGCTTGCCGCGCCGACCCGTATCGCCATTGCCGATGGCGGCGCGCGTCTTGCCGGCCTTACCCTCTCGACCGGCAACGGCAGCGTCACCGTCAACGGCACGGCCGGCTCGGCGCTCGATCTGACCGCCGATATCAAGGCGCTGCCCGCAAACCTGCTCAACGCCTTCGTTCCGGCAATCAACGCCGCGGGCACGATTTCCGGCACCGTCAATGCGACCGGCACCACGTCCGCCCCTTCTATCCGCTATGATCTTGAATGGAATGATGCACAGCTTCGCCAGACGCGCGATGCTGGCATCAGTCCGTTTCGCCTTCAGGCAAGCGGAAGCTTCGCAGGCGGGACAGTCGCACTAGATGCGACCCGCCTGACGGGTTCGGGCGGTCTCGACCTTTCCGCAACGGGGCGCGTCATCCTTCAGAACGGCGTTCCGGCGCTCGATATCAACGCCCGCGCCAATGCCGTGCCCGCCAGCTTGATCAATGCTTTCGCGCCGAGCCTCGGCGCCCGCGGCACGATTTCCGGCACGGTCACCGCGACCGGTACGCCCGAGGCGCCGGCCGTCCGCTACGACCTTCGCTGGGCCGATGCCGGCGTCAGCCAGACCGCATCCGCGGGCCTTGCCGCATTGAACATTACCGCCAACGGCACATTCCAGAACGGCACGGTCACGGTCGACACCCGCCTTTCGGGGGGAGGCGGTGTCTCGCTATCCGGTGGCGGCTCGGTTTCGCTTGCGGGCCAGAAGCCGCTCAACCTGCAATTCAACGGGCAATTGCCCTTCTCCATCTTGGCCGGACAGCTCGCTGCTCAGGGTTTCATGCTGGAAGGCACCGGCAATGTCGACGTTGCGATTAAGGGCACGGCGGCCGCACCGGCGATCACCGGAACGGCCTCCTCCTCCGGAGCGCGCTTCATCGATGTGCGGCGAAACCTTGCAGTCACCGATCTTGCCGCCAACGTTTCGTTCGACGGCAACAGCGCCAATATTTCCAGGCTTTCCGGCAGACTTTCGGGCGGCGGCACCGTTTCCGTCCAGGGGTCGGTCGGCATCGCGCCCGGCTCCGGCTTTCCCGCCGATCTGAGGATCACGCTCGCGCAGGCGACCTATGCCGACGGCACGCTGTTTGCCGCAACGGCCGACGGAGCCTTGACGATCACCGGCCCGCTGACCTCCGGCCCGGTTCTCGGCGGCCGGGTAACGCTCACCAAGGCGGCGATCACCGTGCCGGCACGCCTTCCGACCTCGCTCACCGCCATCGACATCCGCCACCGCAACGCCCCGCCGGACGTATTGCGCCAGATGGAAGAACTGCGCCCGAAAGATGCGACTGGCAGTTCGAGGCCGATCGCGCTCAACCTGCAGATCAGCGCGCCGAACGGCATATTCGTCCGCGGCCGCGGCATCGATGCGGAACTCGGCGGCGAGCTGACCGTCACCGGCACGGCGGTGGACCCGATCGTCGCAGGCGGCTTCGAGATGCGCCGCGGGCGCATCGTCATCCTCGCCAAACGCCTCGACTTCACCGAGGGCGACATCACCTTCGGGGGCGGCCTGATCCCGGTCCTGAACATGGAAGCCAATACGACCTCCGGCCAGACGACGATCACGGTGAACGTCACCGGCATAGCCAACGATCCGACCATAGCTTTCTCCTCCTCCCCTGCCCTGCCGCAGGACGAGGTTCTGGCGCAGCTGATCTTCGGCCAGTCCATGTCGCGGCTCTCGCCGCTGCAGATCGCCCAGCTCGCCGATGCCGTGTCCCAGCTCGCAGGCGGCGGCTCCACCTCGCTCCTCGAAACGCTGCGCAGCAATCTCGGCGTCGACGACCTCGACATCAACACCGATTCGACGGGCCAGACGACTGTTTCGGTCGGCCGCTACCTCAACGATCGCACCTATCTGCAGGTCGAGCAGGGCGGTTCCGGCGGAGCCCAGGCCACCATCAACCTCGACGTCGGCCGGGGTGTGAAGCTGAAGGCCGGCGCGGGGACGGAAGGCGGCACCGCCGGTATCTTTTACGAGCGCGAATACTGATTTCGCATCCGCATTGTTCTGCTTCCGGAGAATGGAATGACCTCCAAGGACATCACATTGATCGGCGTTCCTTTGGAAGAGGGCTCCGGCCGCGGCGGCTGTGCCATGGGGCCGGCCGCCTTCCGGCTGGCGGGCATCGTCAAGGCGCTGGAAGGCCTCGGCTTCCGCGTCAGCGATAGCGGCGATCTGAGGCCGGAGCCGGCCACCGATCTTGAAGACCGGCAGGACGCGAAGAACCTGGCGATCGTCGGCGCATTTGCGCGGGCGCTCGAAAACCGTACCTATGAGAAGGCCAGAGCCGGCTCCATTCCGGTGATCATGGGCGGCGATCACAGCCTTTCCATGGGCAGCGTGCCGGGCATGGCGCGTTATGCCGCCGAAATCGGCCGGCCGCTTTTCGTGCTCTGGGTCGATGCGCATGCGGATTTCAACTCGCCGGAAACCTCGCCCTCCGGCAATATCCACGGCATGCCGGTCGCCTTCTTTACCGGCCATGCGGAATTCGCCCCGATCCTCGACAAGAACCGGCCGATGGTGAACCCCAAACACGTTTTCCAGGTCGGTATCCGGTCCGTCGACGAGATCGAGCGCAAGCTGATTGCCGAACACGGCGTCAACGTCTTCGACATGCGGGCGATCGACGAGCACGGCATCGCCGCGATCATGCGCCAGGTGATCGAAACGGTGAGCGCCGCAAACGGCCTTCTGCATGTCAGCCTCGATGTCGATTTCCTCGATCCGGATATCGCGCCGGGGGTCGGCACGACCGTGCCGGGCGGCGCCACCTTCCGTGAGGCGCATCTGATCATGGAAATGCTGCACGACACCGGGCTCGTCTGCTCGCTCGATCTCGTCGAGCTCAATCCTTTCCTGGACGATCGCGGCAGGAGCGCCCGCATCATGGTGGAACTCACGGCCAGCCTCTTCGGCCGGCGCGTGCTCGACCGCCCCACGCGTTCGGCGTGATATCGCGACAGGCAAAACTCCGCATTTTTCATTCAGATTTGGGCAACACTCTTCGCATAGGATTGTCGAAGCGTAACGTGATGCATAACGCTGCATTCCTGGCACGCGAACTCATGGCAACGGCCGCGTGCGCACATCCGTGCAGCCGCTCCCGCCCAGGCACCGGATAGTGGGAAAGAATTCTGATGGCTACGACGATCAACTCCACAAGCTACGGCGGCGAAACGCTGGAAATCATCGCCTTCCGCCTGCACGATCAGGAATTCTGCGTGAAGACGACGACAATCCGCGAAATCCGCGGCTGGGCGCCGTCCACGCCGATCCCGCATGCGCCCGCCGACGTGATCGGCGTCATGAACCTGCGCGGCTCCGTGATCCCGATCATCGACCTCGCCTACAAGCTCGGCATGAAGAGCACGGTCGCCAATGAGCGCAGCGCCATCGTCGTTGCCGAAGTCCACAACATGGTCATCGGAATGCTGGTCGACCGCGTCTCCGATATTCTGACCATTCCCTCCAGCCAGGTTCAGCCGGTTCCGGAAATCTCCGCCTCCTTCGACAAGTCCTTCTCCGAAGGCATCATCGCCAACGAGAACGGCATGATCTGCTTCCTCAACCTTGCCAAGATGTTCAAGGGTAACGAAGCAGAAGAGCTGGCTGCGTGAAACTTTCCTGCTTATCCAGGCCGCAATGACGGCCTGAAACAACAAAGGGCCGTCGGATGGTTTTCCGGCGGCCTTTTCGTACGTGTCAGCGGCAGCGCATTCCCTTCGATCCGATTTATCCGGAAGAACCGATATTTCGAATTTACTTAAATTACCTATTAATATTTCGATGTACTAATGCAGCCAAAGGTTTATATTTTCAGAGTCGCCGTGCATGGCGGGTCTGAAAGATTGAAACCGGGAGAAGGTAACAAGGTTTCATACTTTTCAAGGAGATAGGGAATGCTGGGGATAGGCAGGACCATCGAGGCATATCATGCGATCGAAGCCATATCGCGATCGCAGGCCATCATCGAGTTCGATCTGAACGGCACGGTACTCAACGCAAACGCGAATTTCTGTCAGGCGCTAGGCTATACGTTGCCGGAAATCCGGGGCAAGCATCATCGCATGTTCTGCGACCCTGATTATGCGGTCTCCGAAGAATACCGGGCGTTCTGGGCCAATCTTGCCGCCGGTAAATTCGACGCGCGGGAATACAAGCGGATCACAAAGTCCGGCAGGGAAATCTGGATCCAGGCTTCCTATAATCCGGTCTTGCGCGGCGGCAAGCCCTATAAGGTGATCAAGTTCGCGACCGATATCACCGCCGCCAAGCTCGCCGCCGCCGAGGATGCCAGCAAGCTCGCGGCGATCGGGCAGTCGCAGGCGGTGATCGAATTCACGCCGGAGGGCGAGATCCTCACCGCCAACGAAAATTTCTGCCGGGGCCTCGGCTACGATCTTTCCGAGATCAAGGGCAAGCATCACCGCATGTTCTGCGATCCGGCCTATGCCGCCTCCGAGGAATACAAGGCGTTCTGGAAACGGCTCGCCGGCGGCGAGTTCATCGCGGACGAGTTCGTGCGTTACGGCAAGCACGGCAAGGAGATCTGGATCCAGGCGGCCTACAACCCGATCCGCGACATGAGCGGCAAGGTGACCAAGGTCGTGAAGTTCGCGACCGACGTGACGCCACGCATGAGCGCCATCGGCCAGCTCGGCAGGAGCCTTCGCGACCTGGCCGACGGAAAGCTGGACCAGAGCCTCGACACGCCTTTCGTGCCGACGATGGAAACGGTGCGCCACGACTTCAATACGGTCGCCGCCAAGCTGCGCGACGCAATGCAGGTCGTCGGCAAGAATGCCGCCGGCATCGCCGCCGCATCGAACGAGGTGCGCGACGCCTCCAGCGAGCTCGCCAAACGGACCGAGCAGCAGGCGGCCTCGCTGGAAGAAGCGGCTGCGGCACTGGAACAGGTCACCAGCACGGTGGGAGATTCGAGCCGCCGCGCCGACGAAGCCGGCAGGCTCGTGACCCACACCAAGGAGCATGCCGAAAAATCCGGCCTCGTCGTCCGGGATGCGATCGCCGCCATGGATCAGATCGCCCATTCCTCCGGTGAGATCACCAGCATCATCGGGGTGATCGACGACATCGCGTTCCAGACCAATCTCCTGGCGCTCAATGCCGGGGTGGAGGCCGCACGCGCTGGCGAGGCAGGCAAGGGTTTCGCGGTTGTCGCGCAGGAGGTGCGGGAACTCGCGCAACGCTCGGCCAAGGCCGCAAAGGAAATCAAGACGCTCATCAACACGTCGAGCCAGCAGGTTTCAAGCGGCGTCACCCTTGTCGGCCAGACCGGAACGGCGCTGCGCGAGATCGCCGACCAGGTGACGGAAATCCACGCCAACGTGACGGCCATCGTCGAGGCCTCGCGCGAACAGGCCGCCAGCCTGCGGGAGATCAGCCAGGCCGTCAATCACATGGACCAGGCGACCCAGAAGAACGCCGCCATGGTGGAGGAAACCACGGCCGCGAGCCATTCGCTGGCGGGCGAAGCCGAAAGCCTGCGGGTTCTGCTCTCGCAATTCGATGTCGGCAGCCAGCCGGAAGTCAGACCTGCGGCGCGGGAGGCACGCCCGGCCCACGCCCATGTGGCGCCGCTGCGCCTGGCGCATGCAAACCTGAAGGCCAAGGCCCAGGAATGGGAAAACTTTTAGAGCGTCATGCACCCGTTCGGAGGCAGGACGCTCTGAATTATGAAATCGACGCATAGGTCTAAAGCCCGCAGCGTGAACCGCAGCGAGCTTTTTCCGGTCATCGGCCTCGAGGTTCGATAAAGCGGCGCTGCCGAGCTTCCGCACGAGGAGGCTAGGCCGCCCCCTCCGGAATGCTCGGTTCGGAGAGCGATTCTCCTGCCCCGGGGCCCTTGCCGCCGGGTGCACCCTTGGCATCCTCCCCAAAGCCGACCCCGGATCCGGCCCTGGCCTCCGGCCGGCGGATCAGGACAGAAGCCTCGATGACGAGCGGCATAAGCCCCGCCCCGCCCCTGTCGAGATGTTCGAAGAATTGCCGCCGCATGCGCGGTTCCCAGAACTTGTTGATATGCGTCGCGACGCCTTCGGCGCGCACGTTCTCCGGCTGCGACATGAAGAAGGTGGCGATCTGGTTCGCCATCCGGACAAGCTTGTCGAGCACCAGCTGCTCCGGGCTCTTATCATGCGACATCGGCGACAACTCCGGTGGTAATGCGATCGGTACGCGTGAAAATCTCGAAATCCTCTCCGCGCGTCAGCGCGACAAGGGTCATTCCCGCCTCCTCGGCGGTGCGGATGGCGAGCGCGGTCGGTGCGGAAATGGCAATCAGAACGGAGCTTCCGAGGATCGCCGCCTTCTGCACCATCTCGACCGAAATGCGGCTGGTGACGACCACCACGCCGTCCGGACCTTTCACGCCCTTGCGGGTGACGGCGCCGGCCAGCTTGTCGAGCGCGTTGTGGCGGCCGACATCCTCGCGGACGGCGACGAGCCCCTGCCCCGGCACGAAGAAGCCGGCGCCATGGACGGCATGGGTTTGCGCGTGAAGTGGCTGCGCGCCATTGAGCGCCGCGGCCGCCCCCGCCACGTCTTTCGGCGTCAGGGTCAGCGATACGGAGGAAACGTCCGGCACCGGCCGTATGGCCTGGTCGATCGACTCGATGCCGCAGAGGCCGCAGCCGACCGGCCCGGCCATATGACGCCGGCGGGCGCGCAATGCGTCCTCCTTCTCCTCCGCGAGCGTCACCTGAACGTCGAGGCCCCTGCCTTCATCGACGACGGTGATCTTTTCGATTTCCGTCATCGAGGCGATGATGCCTTCGGTCAGGCTGAAGCCGACGGCGAAATCCTCGAGATCGGCCGGCGTCCCCATCATGACCGCATGAGTGGAACCGCCATAGGAGAACGCGATCGGCACCTCCTCCGGCACCTCCCGCGAACCGGCGCGGATCACGCCATTGCGGCGGGCGATCTCGGGGGCTGTGGCGGTGGTTTTAAATGCAGCCATGGAATGCCGGGGCAAAAACGCCCCCCTCTGGCCTGCCGGCCATCTCCCCCACAGGTGGGGAGATCACAAGCGGCGAAGCCTTCCCGACACGCTCAAGCTTTACTGCGTGGTCCCGCCCCTTGCTTGGGGAAGCCGGCGCATCTTGCCGATCTCCCCACCTGTGGGGGAGATGGCCGGCAGGCCAGAGGGGGGCGATCCAGACACAAGCGGTCATTCGTTACTCAGCAGCCTCCAGCTTCCCTGCAATCCGCCGCGAGCGGCGCGACAGCTCGTCATAATCCTGCTGCCATTCGGTCGGGCCGTTTGAGGGCGACACCTGCACCGCCGTCACCTTGTATTCCGGGCAGTTGGTCGCCCAGTCGGAGAAGTCGGTGGTGATGACGTTCGCCTGCGTGTCCGGATGATGGAAGGTCGTATAGACCACGCCCGGCGCCACGCGATCGGTGATCAGCGCGCGCAGCGTCGTATCGCCTGAACGGCTAGCGAGCTTGATCCAGTCGCCGTCCTTGATGCCGCGTTGCTCGGCGTCGTGCGGATGGATTTCCAGTCGGTCTTCCGCATGCCAGGCGACGTTCTCGGTGCGCCGGGTCTGGGCGCCGACATTGTACTGGCTGAGGATGCGGCCGGTGGTGAGCAGCAGCGGGAAGCGCGGACCGGTGCGTTCGTCGGTCGCGACATATTCCGTGCGGATGAACTTGCCCTTGCCGCGCACGAAGCCGTTGACGTGCATGATCGGCGAGCCTTCCGGGAACTTCTCGTTGCAGGGCCACTGAACCGAGCCCATTTTGTCGAGATAGTCGTAGGAAACGCTGGCGAAGCTCGGCGTCGTCGCGGCGATCTCGTCCATGATTTCGGACGGATGCGTGTAGTTCCAATTGAGACCCATGGCCTGCGCCAGCTTCTGCGTGACCTCCCAGTCGCCGTAGCCGTTCTTCGGGCTCATGACCTTGCGGACGCGGTTGATGCGGCGCTCCGCATTGGTGAACGTGCCGTCCTTTTCGAGGAAGGTCGAGCCCGGCAGGAAAACGTGCGCGTAGTTGGCGGTCTCGTTGAGGAAGAGGTCGTGGACGACGACGCATTCCATTGCGGCCAGGCCGGCGGAAACGTGCTTCGTATCCGGATCGGACTGCAGGATGTCCTCGCCCTGGATGTAGATGCCCTTGAACGTGCCTTCGACCGCCGCATCCAGCATGTTCGGGATGCGCAGGCCCGGCTCGTTGTTGAGCGTGACACCCCAGAGTTTTTCGAAAATGTCGCGGGTCGCATCGTCGGAGATGTGGCGATAGCCCGGCAGCTCGTGTGGGAACGAGCCCATGTCGCAGGAGCCCTGCACATTGTTCTGGCCGCGCAGCGGGTTCACGCCGACGCCCGGACGGCCGATGTTGCCGGTCGCCATGGCAAGGTTGGCGATCGCCATGACGGTCGTAGAGCCCTGGCTGTGCTCGGTGACGCCGAGGCCGTAGTAGATCGCGCCGTTGCCGCCCGTGGCGTAAAGCCGGGCCGCGCCACGGACGAGCTCCGCCGGCACGCCGGTGAATTTCTCCGTCGCTTCCGGGCTGTGCTGCTCCTCGGAAACGAAGGCGGCCCAATCCTCGAACTCCGACCAGTCGCAACGCTCGCGGATGAATTTTTCGTCGAACAGGCCTTCGGTGACGATGACGTGGGCGAGCGCGGTGAGCACCGCCACGTTCGTGCCCGGCTGCAGCGGCAGGTGATAGGCCGCTTCCACATGCGGCGTGCGCACGAGATCGATGCGGCGCGGATCGATGACGATCAGCTTGGCGCCCTGGCGCAGCCGTTTCTTTAGGCGCGAGCCGAAGACCGGGTGCCCGTCGGTCGGATTGGCGCCGATGACGATCACGACGTCCGAATGCTCGACCGAGTCGAAATCCTGGGTGCCGGCCGAGGTGCCGAAGGCCTGGCCGAGGCCGTAGCCGGTCGGGGAATGGCAGACACGGGCGCAGGTATCGACATTGTTGTTGCCGAAACCGGCGCGGATCAGCTTCTGCACCAGGAAGGTCTCTTCATTGGTGCAGCGCGACGAGGTGATGCCGCCGACCGCATCTCGGCCATACTGGTACTGGATGCGGCGGAATTCCGATGCCACATGCGCGAAAGCCTCTTCCCAGGTCACTTCGCGCCAGGGATCGGAGATCTTCTCGCGGATCATCGGGTTGAGGATGCGGTCCTTATGGGTCGCGTAGCCATAGGCGAAGCGTCCCTTGACGCAGGAATGGCCGCGGTTCGCCTGGCCGTCCTTGTAAGGCACCATGCGCACGAGTTCCTCGCCGCGCATTTCCGCCTTGAAGGAGCAGCCGACGCCGCAATAGGCGCAGGTCGTGACGGCAGAATGTTCCGGCTGGCCGATTGAGATAACCGACTTCTCGGTCAGCGTCGCGGTGGGGCAGGCCTGCACGCAGGCGCCGCAGGAAACGCACTCGGAATCGAGGAAATGTTCGTGCATGCCGGGCGAGACGCGCGAGCCGAAACCGCGGCCTTCGATCGTCAGCGCGAACGTGCCCTGAACCTCCTCGCAGGCGCGCACGCAGCGGGAGCAGACGATGCATTTCGACGGATCATAGGTGAAATAAGGGTTCGACTCGTCCTTCGGCATCCATTTGGCGTTGATCTCGCCATTGTTGCGCGCCTTGACATGGTTGTCGCCGTCATAGCCGTAGCGCACGTCGCGGAGGCCCACGGCGCCGGCCATGTCCTGCAGTTCGCAATCGCCATTGGCGGCGCAGGTGAGACAGTCGAGCGGGTGGTCGGAAATGTAGAGTTCCATCACGCCGCGGCGGATGTCCTTCAACCGGCCCGTCTGGGTATGGACCACCATGCCCGGCATGACCGGCGTGGTGCAGGAGGCAGGCGTGCCGGCCCGGCCTTCGATCTCCACGAGACAGAGGCGGCAGGAGCCGAAAGCATCCACCATGTCGGTGGCGCAGAGCTTCGGCACCTTTATGCCGGCCTCCATCGAAGCCCGCATGATCGACGTGCCTTCCGGCACGGTGATCTCGCGTCCGTCGATGGTGAGCGTCACCTGGGCTTCGGATCGGGAGGCAGGCGTGCCGTAGTCGATTTCATGAACGAGGGACATTGTGTGCCTCCCTGCTGGAAAGAATAGATGTGGGAGCAAGACCGCCCCCCTCTGGCCTGCCGGCCATCTCCCCCACAGGTGGGGAGATCACAAGCGGCGAAGCCTTCCCGCCTCTCAGGCGTTTCGTCGAATTGCGAAGTGAATTGTTTGGGGAAGCCGGCACGCCCAGCCAATCTCCCCACCTGTGGGGGAGATGGCCGGCAGGCCGGAGGGGGGCTGACACGGTAAACGTCATCATTCCGCAGCCTCCACCATCGGCGCCGGCGAAAAATCCTCCGGGAAATGGTTCATCGCGCTCATCACCGGATAGGGCGTGAAACCGCCGAGCGCGCAGAGCGAGCCGAACTTCATCGTGTTGCAGAGATCGGCAAGCAGCGCCTTGTTCTTCTCGGGCTCGATGCCCTGCGCGATCTTGTCGGCGGTCTCGACGCCGCGCGTCGAGCCGATGCGGCAGGGCGTGCACTTGCCGCAGCTTTCGATGGCGCAGAACTCCATCGCAAAGCGGGCCTGCTTCAGCATGTCGGCCGTATCGTCAAAGACCGTGATGCCGGCATGGCCGATCAGCCCGTCCTTTGCCGCGAAGGCTTCGTAATCGAACGGCGTATCGAACAGAGCGCGCGGAAAATAGGCGCCGAGGGGGCCGCCCACCTGCACCGCCTTCACCGGCCGGCCGGTCGCCGTACCGCCGCCGATGCGGTCGACGATCTCGCCGAGCGTCAGGCCGAAGGCGACTTCGTAGAGCCCGCCATGCTTGACATTGCCGGCGATCTGGATCGGGATCGTGCCGCGCGAACGGCCCATGCCGAAGTTTTTGTAATGCTCGGCGCCCTGGTCCATGATGACCGGCACGGAGGCGAGCGAGATGACGTTGTTGACCACCGTCGGCCGGCCGAGGAAGCCCTTCAACGCCGGCAGCGGCGGCTTGGCGCGCACGATGCCGCGCTTGCCTTCCAGCGAATTGAGCAGCGACGTCTCCTCGCCGCAGACATAGGCGCCGGCGCCGGAGCGCACTTCGAGATCGAAGGCATGAGCCGACCCCATGACGGACGAGCCGAGAATGCCGGCCGCGCGGGCGATTTCGATCGCCTCCGTCATCGTGGCGATCGCATGCGGATATTCCGAGCGGGTATAGATATAGCCCTTGGTGGCGCCCGTCGCGATGCCGGCGATGGCCATGCCTTCGATCAGCACGAAGGGATCGCCTTCCATGATCATCCGGTCGGCAAATGTGGCGCTGTCGCCCTCGTCGGCATTGCAGACGATGTATTTCTGCGGCCCGGCCGCATCCATCACCGTCTTCCATTTGATGCCGGTGGGGAAACCGGCGCCGCCGCGGCCGCGAAGCCCGCTGTCTGTGACCTGCCTGACGATGTCGGCCGGCGCCATGGCGATGGCCTTCTCCAGGCCCGCAAATCCCCGATATTTGCGATAGTCCTCGATCGACAGCGGATCGATGATGCCGCAACGGGCGAAAGTCAGCCGCGTCTGTTCCTTGAGGAAGGAAATTTCCTCGGTCGGCCCGAGCGAGAGTTCATGCGTTCCACCCTGCAGCAGACCGGAAGCCAGGAGGTCCGGCACGTCACCGGCCTTCACCGGACCATAGGCCACCCGCCCCTCGGCGGTCTCGACCTCGACCAGCGGCTCCAGCCAGAACATGCCGCGCGAGCCGGTGCGCACCACTTTCGCATCGAGGCCGCGGGCTGCGATCTCTTGGGTAATCGCCTTCGCCACCTTTTCGGCTCCGAGCGCGAGCGCTGCGGCATCGCGCGGCACGAAAATCCTGACCGTCATCGACGCACCTCCGCAACGATTTCGCCCAGACAGTGCTCATCGACCCGGCCATAGACCTCGTCGTCCAGCATGGCGGCCGGCGCGCAGGCGCAGAGCCCGAGACAGTAGACCGGCTCCAGCGTCACCGCGCCGTCGAGCGTCGTCTGATGAAAGTCGATCCCGAGAAGCTGCCGGACGCGATCCGCAATGCGGTCGCTGCCCATCGACTGGCAGGCTTCGGCGCGACAGAGTTTCAGAACGTGCCGGCCGGCCGGATGATCCCGGAACTCGTGGTAGAAGGTGACGACGCCGTGCACTTCGGCGCGCGACAGGTTGAGCTCGCTCGCAATGATCGGCTTCACCTCGTCCGGCACGTAGCCGAATTCCGCCTGGATCGCATGCAGGATCGGCAGCATCGGGCCTTCCAGGTGCTTCAGATCCCTGATGATCTGAAGCGACCGCTCAGTGAACTCACCGGCGGAAATGCGCATATTCATGTTCTCTAGCCTCCCGGCTGATCCCACATCCCTCGCTTCAGCGCCGGGGCCGCCGCACAAGGTGCGGGATCAGAAAGCTGGCGAAGCTGTACGACAGTCGCACTTCGCCGACGCTGTGGAGTCTCGCAACCCATGCCGCAGGCGTCAATAAAGGAGATCGGTTGAGCGATAGAAAAAAACTATCAAGCCATGGCACCGGGCGCCAGGCTTCTGGCTTCATGGAGCAATGCCGAAACGAGCGGCGTGAAAGGCTCCCGGTGTGCGGCGACAAGCCCGACGACATGGCTCGCTTCCGGCTCGACGATCGGGATCGTGCGGATCTGCCTGGCGAATCCGAATGAACGCGCCACATTGCGCGGCATGATGCTCGCCCAGCGACCGGTGCCGACATGCGACAGAAGCACGACCATGGAATTCGATTCCAGCATCGGCTGCACACTGATCCCGGCATCCGCGAGGTGCTGGTTGATGATCCGGCGGTTCTGCATGTCCGGCGTCAATAGACAGAGCCTAAGATCGGCCATCTCCCGCCAGGTGACACTTTCGCGATCGGCGAACGGCGTTCCGACCGCGGTCACGAGGTTGTAACGCTCCGAATAGAGCGGCACGCTGGTGACGCGGCCGAGCGGCTCGTTGTCCAGATACGTGATGCCCGCATCGATCTCCAGATTGTCGAGCTGGCTGAGCACCTGCAGCGAATTGCGGGAAACCACCGAAAAGGTGACGTCCGGATGCCTCTCCTGGAAGGGCTCCGTCAGGCGCGGCACCATGGCGAGCGCGGTCGGGATGACCGCCAGCCGAATATGGCCGGCAAGGCC
This sequence comes from Xaviernesmea oryzae, assembly GCF_900177415.1. Taxonomy (GTDB): domain Bacteria; phylum Pseudomonadota; class Alphaproteobacteria; order Rhizobiales; family Rhizobiaceae; genus Neorhizobium; species Neorhizobium oryzae_A. The sequence goes on from NZ_FXAF01000001.1 coordinate 124,675, forward strand.
CTTGCGCGCTGCCCGCATCTCTTCGCGCATCGTGCGCGCGTCGCCGACGATCCGCCGCGCCCATTCCAGCACCCGCTGCCCTTCCGGCGTCAGGCCCTGGAAGCGCGATCCGCGCAGCACGAGCTGGACGCCGAGCTGCTCCTCGAGCTGCCGGATCGCGGCCGAAAGCGATGGCTGCGAGATGCCGCATTCCTCGGCCGCCCGACCGAAATGCCCCTCGCGCGCGAGCGCAATGAAGAATTCCAACTTGTCGATCATCGCGTTCCTCCGCATCAGATGGCTAAACTGTTGCCGGCGGAGATACAAGCGGCCCAGATCGTGACGATATGTCGTCGCTGATCCGAGCCGTCATGAAACGCACGCTTTACATCCGCTCTCTGGGGTCGCTTGGCTGCCCCACATTGCCTTGATCGCTCCGGCCCGGGCGCGGGATTGGCCGCACGATCGCCGTTTCCCCGGGCGATCCTTTTCCGAACAGCCGGCAAGGCAAAAGAAAAGGCGGTCTTTCGGACCGCCTTGATTTCTCTGCGAGAGAAAGTCTGTGCTTAGGCCGGGATGACGGCGCCGTTGAGATGCGTCAGCTCCGCCAGGAACTGCTCCAGCTTCGTCTTGTGCTCGTCGCTCTGCGCCTTGTTGATCTCGGCCTGCGTCGTTTCGATCCGCCGCTGCAGCGTCTCACGGGTCAATTCGCTGGCCGGAACCGCGGATTCGGCGAGCAGCGTGCAGCCGGTCGGCAGGATGTCGGCAAAGCCGCCGAAGACCACGTATTTGCTGACCTGACCGGAAGCGAGCTTCACGGAAACCACGCCCGGCTTGATGGTCGTCATCGTCGGCGCGTGATTGGCCAGCACCGTCATTTCGCCAAGCGTCGCCGGGATCACCACTTCGGTGACCTTTTCCGAAACGAGCAGGCGCTCGGGCGAAACCAGTTCAAAGTTGAAAGCGTCGGCCATGACGGTCCACTTCCTAAGAGCAATTCCAGCAAAAGCGCATGGCGGTTTTGCGTTCGGAATTGCGTGAAAACAAATGTCGGAGCATCGAAGGCGATCTGTTTTGGCCGAAGATGCTCTCGTGTTTCATGCGGGAGACGGCGCGCCGGAAATCCCGCGCGCCATCTCGTTCAGGATCAGGCGGCTTCGGCCAGCTTCTTGGCCTTTTCGATCGCTTCTTCGATCGAACCGACCATGTAGAAAGCGGCTTCTGGCAGGTGGTCGTATTCGCCGTTGACGAGGCCCTTGAAGCCCTTGATCGTGTCTTCGAGCGCGACGAGCTTGCCCGGCGAACCGGTGAAAACTTCGGCGACGAAGAACGGCTGCGACAGGAAGCGCTCGATCTTGCGGGCGCGAGCAACCGTCATCTTGTCCTCTTCGGACAATTCGTCCATGCCGAGGATGGCGATGATGTCCTGCAGCGACTTGTAGCGCTGCAGCGTCGTCTGGACCTTACGGGCGACCTCGTAGTGTTCCTCACCAACAACCATCGGGTCGAGCATGCGCGAGGTGGAGTCGAGCGGATCGACGGCCGGGTAGATGCCCTTTTCGGCGATCGAACGCGACAGAACGGTCGTTGCGTCCAGGTGGGCGAACGAGGTCGCCGGCGCCGGGTCGGTCAAGTCGTCGGCCGGAACGTAGATGGCCTGAACCGAGGTGATCGAACCCTTGGTCGTGGTGGTGATGCGCTCCTGCATCGCGCCCATGTCGGTCGCGAGCGTCGGCTGGTAACCGACGGCCGAAGGAATACGGCCGAGCAGAGCGGACACTTCCGAACCTGCCTGGGTGAAGCGGAAGATGTTGTCGACGAAGAACAGAACGTCCTGGCCCTTGTCGCGGAAGTCTTCGGCGATCGTCAGACCCGTCAGGGCGACGCGGGCGCGGGCGCCCGGCGGTTCGTTCATCTGGCCGTAAACGAGGGCCGCCTTGGAGCCTTCGCCGCCGCCGTGCTTGTTGACGCCCGACTCGATCATTTCGTGGTAGAGGTCGTTGCCTTCACGGGTACGCTCACCGACGCCCGCGAACACGGAGTAACCGCCGTGCGCCTTCGCGACGTTGTTGATGAGTTCCATGATGAGGACGGTCTTGCCGACGCCGGCGCCGCCGAAGAGGCCGATCTTGCCGCCCTTCGCGTAGGGAGCGAGAAGGTCGACGACCTTGATGCCGGTGACGAGGATCTGCGCTTCCGTGGACTGCTCGACATAGGGAGGAGCATCCTGGTGGATGGAGCGCTTCGTCTCGGTGTTGAGCGGGCCTGCTTCGTCGACCGGCTCGCCGATGACGTTCATGATGCGGCCGAGGGTCTGGTCGCCGACCGGAACCGAGATCGGAGCGCCGGTGTTGGTAACCTGCTGGCCACGGACGAGACCTTCGGTCGAGTCCATCGCGATGGTGCGGACGGAGTTTTCACCGAGGTGCTGCGCGACTTCGAGAACGAGGCGGTTGCCGTTGTTGTCGGTTTCAAGCGCGTTCAGGATCGGCGGCAGGTCGCCGTCGAAAGCGACGTCAACGACGGCGCCGATAACCTGGGTCACTTTGCCGAGGGACGAGCCCGTTGCGGTAGCCATGATTCTTACCCTCTTTCTTTACGGTCAGAGCGCTTCCGCGCCCGAAATGATTTCAATGAGTTCCTTGGTGATCTGCGCCTGACGCTGGCGGTTGTAGGAAAGCGTCAGCTTGTTGATCATCTCACCGGCATTGCGCGTGGCGTTGTCCATCGCGGACATCTGCGCGCCGTAGAAGGAAGCGTTGTTTTCGAGCAGTGCCCGGAAGATCTGCACCGCGATGTTCTTCGGCAGCAGGTCCTCGAGGATCTCCTGTTCGCCCGGCTCGTATTCGTAGAGCGCGGAAGAAGCGTTGGCCGTCTCGGTGGTCTCGAACTTGGCCGGAATGATCTGCTGTGCGGTCGCGATCTGGGAGATCACCGACTGGAAGCGTGCGAAGAACAGCGTCGCGACGTCGAATTCGCCGGCGTTGAACATCTCCAGCACCTTGTGCGCCACTTCGTCGGCCTGGACGAAACCAAGCTGCTTGACTTCGCGGAAGGTGATGTAGTGGACGATGTTTTCCTTGAAGCTGCGGCGCAGCACGTCGTTGCCCTTGCGGCCGACGGTCAGGATCTTGACCGTCTTGCCCTGGGAAAGCAGCTTCAGCGCATGGTCGCGGGCAAGCCGGATGATCGAGGAATTGAAGCCCCCCGCAAGGCCGCGCTCGCCGGTCGCGACGATCAGGAGATGGACCTGATCCTTGCCCGTGCCCGAAAGCAGGAGCGGCGCTTCGGCATTGCCGGCATTGGCGGCCGAAAGACCGGCCAGCACCTTGTTCATCCGTTCCGCGTAAGGACGGGCGGCCTCGGCCGCCTCCTGGGCACGGCGCAGCTTCGCCGCGGCGACCATCTTCATCGCCTTGGTGATCTTCTGCGTCGCCTTGACGGAGGCGATCCGGTTTTTCAGATCCTTAAGTGAAGGCATCCGTTATCGGTCCCTTTGGGGCTTGATCCGTTCTCAGGCGAAAGACTTGGCGTAGCTGTCGAGAGCTGCCTTGAGCTTCGCGCGGGTGTCGTCCGAAAGCTGCTTCTCGGTACGGATGGTATCGAGGATCGCCTTGCCTTCGCTGCGAAGATAGGACAGCAGGCCTTGTTCGAACTTGCCGACGTCGCCGACGGCGATCTTGTCGAGGTAGCCGTTGACGCCTGCGAAGATCACCGCAACCTGCTCTTCCGTCTTCAGCGGCGAGAACTGCGGCTGCTTCAGGAGCTCGGTCAGGCGGGCGCCGCGGTTGAGCAGGCGCTGGGTCGAGGCGTCGAGGTCCGAACCGAACTGCGCGAAGGCGGCCATTTCACGATACTGGGCAAGCTCGCCCTTGATCGAGCCGGCAACCTGCTTCATCGCCTTGATCTGTGCGGCGGAACCGACGCGGGAAACCGACAGACCGACGTTAACGGCCGGACGGATGCCCTGGTAGAACAGGTCGGTTTCGAGGAAGATCTGGCCGTCGGTGATCGAGATCACGTTGGTCGGAATGAAGGCCGAAACGTCGTTGCCCTGGGTTTCGATGACCGGCAGGGCGGTCAGCGAGCCGGCGCCACGGTCGTCGTTGAGCTTCGCAGCGCGCTCCAGCAGGCGGGAATGCAGGTAGAAAACGTCGCCCGGATAGGCTTCGCGGCCCGGCGGACGGCGGAGCAGCAGGGACATCTGACGGTATGCGACGGCCTGCTTGGAAAGGTCGTCGTAGCCGATCAGGGCATGCTGGCCGTTGTCGCGGAAATATTCGCCCATGGCGCAACCGGCGAACGGAGCGAGATACTGCATCGGAGCCGGATCGGAAGCCGTCGCAGCGACGATGATCGAATACTGCAGGGCGCCGCGCTCTTCGAGAACCTTCACGAACTGAGCGACGGTCGAACGCTTCTGGCCGATGGCAACATACACGCAGAAGAGCTTGTCGTTGTCCGGGCCGTTGTCGTGGATCGGCTTCTGGTTCAGGATCGTGTCGAGGATGATGGCGGTCTTGCCGGTCTGGCGGTCGCCGATGACGAGCTCGCGCTGGCCGCGGCCGACCGGGATGAGGGCGTCGATGGCCTTGAGGCCGGTCGACATCGGCTCATGCACCGACTTGCGCGGAATGATGCCCGGAGCCTTGACGTCGACGCGGGCGCGGCGGGTCGCGTTGATCGGGCCCTTGCCGTCGATCGGGTTGCCGAGTGCGTCGACGACGCGGCCGAGCAGTTCCGGACCGACCGGAACGTCGACGATGGCGCCGGTCCGCTTGACGGTGTCGCCTTCCTTGATCTCACGGTCCGAGCCGAAGATAACCACGCCGACATTGTCGGCTTCGAGGTTCAGCGCCATGCCGCGGATGCCGCCCGGGAACTCGACCATTTCGCCGGCCTGGACATTGTCCAGACCATAGACGCGGGCGATACCGTCGCCGACGGAAAGAACCTGGCCGACTTCGGAAACCTCGGCTTCCTGGCCGAAATTCTTGATCTGGTCCTTGAGAATTGCGGAAATTTCCGCTGCACGGATATCCATCAGCCGACCTCTTTCAATGCAAGCTTGAGGGTGGAAAGTTTGGTGCGAAGGGACGTGTCGATCTGACGAGAACCGACCTTGACGATCAGCCCGCCGAGGATCGACGGATCGACCGTCACGGCGATGGCAACGTCTTTGCCGGTGACGCCCTTCAGCGCCGACTTGAGTTCAGTTTCCTGCGCCGCGGTGAGCGCATGCGCCGAGGTGACTTCGGCGGTGATTTCTCCGCGATGCTCCGCGGCGATCACGCGGAAGGCGCGGATCATGCCGGGCAGAGCGAAAAGGCGGCGGTTGCCGGCGACGACCTTCAGGAAATTGCCGACGACACCTGTGATGCCTGCCTTGTCGGCGATGGCGGAAACGGCGTTGCGCTGTTCCTCGGCGGAAAAGACCGGGCTTGCGACGAGACGTCGCAGGTCTTCGCTTTCATCCAGCAGCGCCTGAAAACGATCAAGATCGGCACCGACCTTATCGACCGAACCGGCTTCCAAAGCCAGTTCGAAAAGCGAGGAAGCGTAACGCTCCGCTACACCGGAAATAAGCTGGGACGTGTCAGCCACGGGCACAGTTTCCCTGTATTGCCTTCCAAGCGCCAGACCCTTTGGGAGAGGTGCAGCAAGACCTTGAAATCGTTTGATTATTTCTCAGAACCTGTAGAGCGGGCGCCCTACCCTTTCCGACTTTCGCGGTCCGTCTAGCATAGGATGTAGGCCACCGCAACACGCCTGATAGCGGAAAAAGCCCGTGACGCAAGGGCTTGAACCGCATTTTATACCGAAAGCCGAAGGATTTTCAGGCGCCTGTCGCCCACAGTCTCAAATTGTGGCGTCAGATGGTGCCGAAGACGTAGGCGAGCGGCCCTCCGGCAAGCACAACCTGAAGTAAGAAAAATGCTATGTTTCGGGGGGTGAAGGCCCGGTCGAAGGCGCAGGAAACGAGACGCCCGAGAGCGGCGAATCCGAGGGCGATGCCAAGCACCATATAGATCCAGTCCTGAGCCAGCATGATGGCGGCGAGGCCAAGCCCAAGATGATGCGCGCCGGCCGAACGGACGGCGGCATAACCCTCCGGCCGAACCTGGCCGATCTGGAACGCCGTCAGGCGCAGGATGGAAGCGGGGAAGACGAGAGCAAAGAGCCCGAGAAGGGCCGTCGCCGCGGCACAGATAAAAGCAAGCTGCTCGCCTAGTTCGGTGGGGAAATAAAGTTCCATCCGGTCCTCGCATCGTTCGAATCGCTCGATTCTAATACAAGCGGTAAACAAGTCGCAAAGAAGGTCGCCTTAAAGGAAACTCTGCGGGTCGATATCGAGCTGGATCTGGACCGATCCCCGCTGCTTCGGGCCATTGGCGAGCATCGCCCGCAGGAAAGCCTGCATGTCGGAATTGCGCCGGCCGTGGATCAGGAGCCGGAAGCGGTGCCTGCCGCGCACCAGCGCCAGCGGCGCCTCGGCCGGCCCGAGCACGGAAATGCCCGTAACCTTCGGCGCAGCGGCTCTGAGGCCGCGGGCATGGTTTTCCGCGTCGGCGCGCGTATCGGCGGAGACGATCAGCGAGGCGAGCCGCCCGAAGGGCGGCAGGATCGCCTTTTCCCGCTCGGCGATCTCGCGCTCGTAGAAGGCTTGCGCATCGCCGGAGACGATCGCCTGCATGACCGGATGCTGCGGCTGGAAGGTCTGCAGGAGGCCGTGGCTCTTGCGGCCGGTTCGGCCTGCGCGCCCCGTGACCTGCGACAGGAGCTGGAACGTCCGCTCCGCCGCGCGCGGGTCTCCGTTCGAGAGGCCGAGATCGGAATCGACGATCCCGACCAGCGTCATCAGCGGGAAGTTATGGCCTTTGGCGACGAGCTGCGTGCCGATGACGATATCCGCCTCGCCCTTGGCGATCGCCTCCAGTTCGAGCCGCATGCGCTTGACGCCGCCGAGCAGATCCGAGGACATGACGATCGTCCGCGCCTCCGGAAAATGTTTCTCCACCTCCTCGGCGATGCGCTCGACACCCGGCCCGCAGGCGACGAGATGGTCGAGCGTGCCGCATTCCGGGCAAGCTTCCGGCGTCGGTTCCGAGTAACCGCATTGATGGCACTGGATCTGGCTCTTGAAACGATGCTCCACCAGCCAGCTCGAACATTGCGGGCACTGGAAGCGATGGCCGCAGACGCGGCAGAGCGTCAGCGGTGCATAGCCGCGGCGATTGAGGAAGAGCAGCGACTGCTCACCCTTTTCGATGGTCTTCGCTATCGCGCGGACCAGCACCGGCGACAGAAAGCCGCCCCGCTCCGGCGGGTGCCGCCGCATGTCGACGAGATGCAGATCCGGCAGCGCCGCATCGCCGAAACGGGTCGGCAGATGCACAGTGTTGTAGCGGCCGGAAAGCCCGTTCACCTGGCTTTCGACGGAAGGGGTCGCCGAGACGAGCACGATTGGGAAGTCGCCGATCCGGGCGCGCACCACGGCCATGTCGCGGGCATTGTAGAAGACGCGATCCTCCTGCTTGTAGGCGGGGTCATGCTCTTCGTCGACGATGATGAGCCCGAGCTCCTCGAAGGGCAGGAAAAGCGCCGAACGGGCGCCGGCCACGACCCGCACCTCGCCCGTCACCACGCCGCGCCAGACCTTTTCTCGCACGCGCGGCGAAAGATCGGAATGCCACTCGCCCGGCTTGGCCCCGAACCGGTCCTGGAAGCGTTCGAGGAAACTCGTGGTCAGTGCGATTTCCGGCAGCAGGATCAGCACCTGCTTGCCGCGTCTCAATGTCTCGGCGATCGCCTCGAAATAGACCTCCGTCTTGCCGGAGCCGGTGACGCCGTCGATCAGCGAAGTGGAAAAACCGCCAGCTCGTATCGAATCGACGATCTCCTCGGCAGCCTCCTTCTGTGGCCCTTCGATGCGCGGCGCGACATAGTCCGGATCGGGCCTCGCGACGACCGGAGGGGGCGACAGGAAGACCGTCTCGAATATTCCCTGTGCGGAAAGCCCGTCCACGACGCTGAGCGAAACGCCCGCCGCATGCGCCAGCCCGCTGCGGGTCCAGGGGACCTCCTCCCCGTTGGCAAGATCGAGAACCCGTGCACGCGCCGGCGTCATCCGTTCCGGCTGCCCCCCCAGGTAACGCAGGCCCTCGACCATCGGCTCGGGTTCGAGAGCTGCCGGTGCACGGATCGCCATGCGTGCCACGAGCCCCGGAGGCGAGAGCGTATAGCTCGCCACCCAATCGACGAAGTCGCGCATCTCCTTCGAAAGCGGCGGACAATCGAAGGCGAGCGTGATTGGGCGCAGTTTCTTCGGATCGAGCTTGTCGTCGTTTTCGCCGTCCCAGACGACGCCGATCAGCTGCCGCGGCCCGACCGGCACCTGCACGACCGAACCGGGCTCCACATGCATGCCTTCCGGCACGGCATAGCTATAGGCGCCCGGCACCGGCAGCGGCACCAGGACCGGCACGACGCTGACCAACGGCGGCGCCTCGAACAGCGAACCGAAGAGATCGGAGGAATCTGTATTCATGCGGGTCGCACCATGCCTCGGAAGAGAACAGAAGTGAACCCTAGACGAGCTTAGTCATCGCCGTCATCCATGACGCCAGTGAGCCGCATGCCTTCGATCCAGGTGGCACCGTCCTGCCGGATGACGCGCTTTGGCCGCGTCCCGCAGCGCTCCTCGACTGCCGAGGCAAGCTGTTCGGAATGGGTGACGATCCAGATCTGGCTCGAACGGGCCGCCTCGGCGATCATGTCGGCCAGCGGCGGCAGCATGTCGGGATGAAGGCTCGATTCCGGCTCGTTGAGCGCGATCAGCGGCGGCTGACGATAGGACATCAGCGCCGCGGCGAGCCCGAGGAAACGGATCTGTCCGTCGGAAAGCTCGCGCGGCTGAAAAACCCGCCGCGGGAAATCGGGGAAGACGAGACCGAATTCCGCATATTCTCCCGGCTCCGGCACGGAGAGCTTTGCTCCGCCGAACGCCGAGGCGATAGCCCGGTCGAGCTCGACCGTGACTCCACGCGTATGGACGAGCGTCGCGAAGACGGCGGCCATGTTGCTGCCGTCCTGGTCGAGCAGCGGCGAGGTCACCGCCAGACACGGCCGCCTGAGCGGCGAATCGCGGTCGGTGCGGAATCCGTGAAAGAACCTCCAGCCGTCGACCATGCGGCGGAAGGCACCCACTTCCGGATAATGGCCGGCGTCGCCGAGAAGCGCGATCGCCGTCTCCGAGGTCATCGCCTTTTCCGGATATTCCTCCATCCGCCCGCGCTCGCCGCGCACCATGATGCCCGGCCCGGCGCGCCTCATCATCGTCACCGGCCGCGAGCCGGTCTCGATCGAAAGCTCCTCCGCCTTGACCTGCGGCTCGAAGGCGAAGCCCGCCGCATCGATGGGCGGACGCAAGCCCGCCTCCACCCGATAGCGGAACGTCACGGCCCGCTCCTCGTCCAGCACCTCGACTTCGAGCTTTATGCGAAAGTTCTTCTCCTCGCGGCGCGGTCCGGACCAGAGCGCCGACGCCATGCCGCCCTCGGCCGCGATTTCATACGCAAGGGTGCCGCGCACCGCCGCCTGGACGAGCTGGAGGGCGCGGTAAAGGTTGGATTTGCCCACGCCATTCTCGCCGATGAACAGGTTGACGCCAGCGAGATCCATGCGGATCTTGCGGAGCGATCGATAGTTTTCGGCGAACATCGAGCGGAGCTGCATGCTCGATTTCTACCCCAGACATTGTTCGAAAGGAAAGCCGGTCAGGCTGCCGACGCCGCCTGCGGCCGGCCGGCTGCCGTGAACTTCGCATCTCCGTCGGCCGCGAGTTCGAAGACCGTGTGCTGCTCGAGCGCCTTGGTGACCTCCACCGCATCGCCTTCCAGCTCCTCCGGCCGGATCATCTGCCCGACGGTGAAATCGAACCGGTTGCCCTTCTTGTTGAGGAGTTCGTAGAACACCGTCATATCGCGCAGCTCGGTGGACCATTTGGCGAACCAGTAGAACAGGCCGGAATTGCGCGCCCGCATATGGACCGGCAGGATGGGCATGTTGTATTTGCGCGCCAGCCCAACGGCCGACGTCTTCCAGGGCCGCTCGTTGAGCCGTCCGTCCGCCCAATAGGCGATGCGGCCGGAAGGAAAGAGCACCATGACCTTGCCCTCCTCGACCGTCTTGTTGGTGAGCACCAGGGTCTCGCGAGCCTTCAGCTTGCTCTTGTATTCCTCCCGCCACTCCACCGGAATGATCATCTCCGCAAAGCGCGGATTGACGCGCACCGCATCGCGGTTGGCGAAGACCATCATGTCCGGCCGGCGTGACTTCAGGAGATCGAAGACGGCGACGCCATCGGCAATGCCGGTCGGGTGGTTGCTGACGAGGATGAAACCGCCTTTTTCGGGAATGCGCTCGGCATTGGCGACCGTCACGTCGAGCTTCAGCAGATTGCTCATGTATTCGAAGCACTGGAAGCCGTTGAGAGTGGAAATGTCGTTGGCAAATTCGATCGCCCGCCCATAGCGCAGCAGCGCATAGAGAAACGGCCGCATGACGGGCCAAAGCGGATTCTTGACGATTCGCTGGCCGCGCTCGGCGATCAGCGTATCGACGATATGACCTGGTTTTCCTTGGGAAACGAGAGCGAGTGTTTCAGCGAATTGACCGAAAGTGGTCGTAGAAGCACGGCGCGTCATGAAAACTCCCGCAGACAGGACCTGCAAGCTATCGCAGCCCCGTATGTTCGAACGATGACATAATTACTACTTGCTAAGGCAGCCTTAGGAATTTCGTAACGCCGTCCACAGCAATCTGGGGCGCTCATTCTCAGAATTCAACAGGTGCCGGATTGAACGAACTGCTGATCATCGCCGCGCCCGACCTTGTCGAGAAGCGCCGCGAATGGCTGGAAAGCCTGGCGGGCGAGCGTCGGCTTTCGGAGAACACGCTGGATGCCTACGAGCGCGACACCCGGCAGTTCCTGACGTTCCTGACCGCGCATCTGGGCGGTCCGGCCAGACTTTCGGACATCCACACATTGCGCCCGGCGGACCTGCGCGCCTTCCTCGCCGCACGCCGCCGCGAAGGGGCGGGCGCCCGCTCGCTCGGCCGCCATCTGGCGGGGCTTCGCTCGTTCCTCCGCCATCTCGAACGCAAGGGCCTGGTGAATGCCGCGGCCGCCGGCGCGATCCGCGCGCCAAAACAGCCAAAATCTCTCCCGAAGCCGCTTACCGATCGCCAGGCGCTCAACGTCGTCACCACGGATGCGCAATTGCAGGAGGAGCCCTGGATCGCCGCGCGCGACGCCGCCGTGCTCACTCTGCTCTATGGCTGCGGCCTGCGCATCTCCGAAGCGCTCGGGCTCAGGCCCGCCGACCTGACACCAGGCGCGACCACGCTCCGCATCACCGGAAAGGGCGGCAAGACGCGCATCGTGCCGCTGCTGCCGATCGTGTTCGACGCCGTGGCGACCTACAGGAAGCTTTGCCCCTATCATCTTGAAATGGAGGAGCCGCTTTTCCGCGGCGCGCGCGGCGGACCGCTGCAGCCGGCGATCATCCAGCGCGAGATGCAGAAGCTGAGAAGCGCCTTCGGCCTGCCCGAGACGGCGACGCCGCACGCGCTGCGCCACTCCTTCGCCACGCATCTTCTGGCCGGCGGAGGTGATCTGCGCACCATTCAGGAGCTCCTCGGCCATGCCAGCCTGTCGACGACCCAGGTCTATACCGGCGTCGATTCTTCCCGGCTGCTGGAGGTCTACGACCGTGCCCATCCGCGTGCGTGAAGAAAGTTTTAACCACCTGTGTTAAGCGGTTGTGGAATGCGTGCGGCTAATATGCCGGCAACCATTCCGGACGGATGACATGATGACTCCCGCCTTTTCCGCTAGCGCTCTTTTCAGGCGCGCCCAGGATTTCGTGCTGTGGCTGATGGCAGCCGCGCATCTCATCGCGCTTGCCTCCCTTCTTCTGGTCCTCGTTTCGCTGTCGCCCGCTCGCGCCGAAGCGCCGGCTTGTCATGGCAGCAATCTCCTCGATGAGCTGAAGGCCGAGAACCCGAAGGAATACGATCGGGTGATCGCCGAGGGCGCGAAGGTGCCGAACGGCAAAGGCATCTTCTGGAAGATCGAGAAGGCCGGAATTGCGCCCTCCTACCTCCTCGGCACCATGCATGTTTCCGATCCGCGGGTACTGAAGATGCCTTCCGGAGCGGCCGAGGCCCATGCCGCTGCGAAGACCATCGTCGTCGAATCGGACGAGGTGCTGGACGAGAAGAAGGCGATGGCCGGCATGCTGGCAAAGCCGGAACTCACCATGTTCACCGACGGCAGTTCCATCGACAAGCTGCTGTCCAGGGACGACCTCGCGGTTGTCGAAGCCGGCCTGAAACAGCGCGGCATCTCGCTTTCCGCCGTATCCCGCATGAAACCGTGGATGCTGATGGCCTTCGTTTCCCTTCCGGCCTGCGAGATGGCCCGCAAGGCGCAGAACACCGACGTTCTGGACAAGCAGATCGCGCTGGATGCCGCAGCCGCAGGCAAACCCGTGAAGGGTCTGGAGACGTTTGCCGAGCAGTTTTCGACGCTGGCTGCCATTCCGATCGATCTGCACATGAAGTCGCTCGTCGAGACGATCAAGCTCGGGCCGAAGCTCGACAACGTCTTCGAGACGATGACCGACCTTTACGTCTCCGGCGATATCGGGCTGACGATGCCGCTCCTGAAGGCGGTCGCTCCCGATGGCAGCGACGATGCCGGTTACGCTGAATTCGAGGAGCTTGTGGTGACCAGGCGCAACCATCTGATGGCCGAGCGCGCCGCCCCCATTCTCGCCGGAGGCGGGGCCTTCATCGCCGTCGGCGCTCTCCATCTGCCGGGCAAGGACGGCCTCGTCCAGCTTCTGAAGGATCAGGGCTTCACGGTCACGGCGGTCAACTGACGCCGCTCGCGCATCTGTCTCGCGTCCGGAACAAGGCCAAAAGAAAAGGCGGGATTTAATCCCGCCTTTCAGATTCCATCGCGTTGAAACGGCCGATCACATATGGATCGGCTTGAAGAAGGTCGCGAGGGCGGCTTCCTTCACCGCTTCCGACATGGTCGGATGCGCATGGCAGGTGCGGCCGAGGTCTTCCGAGGAGCCGCCGAATTCCATCAGCACGGTGATCTCGTGGATCATCTCGCCGGCGCCGAAGCCGACGATATGGCCGCCGAGAACGCGATCAGTCTCCTTGTCCGCGAGGATCTTCACGAAACCTTCGGTCGCGAGCATCGCACGGGCGCGGCCGTTCGCCGTGAACGGGAACTTGCCGACCTTGTAGGCGATGCCCGCGGCCTTCAGCTCTTCCTCGGTCTTGCCGACGGAGGCGACTTCCGGCTGGGTGTAGACGACGCCCGGGATGACGTCGTAATTCACATGGCCGTGCTGGCCGGCGAGGATTTCGGCAAGCGCCACACCCTCGTCCTCGGCCTTGTGAGCGAGCATCGGGCCGCGCACCACGTCGCCGATCGCATAGATGCCGTCGACATTGGTCTTGAAGTGACCGTCGATCTCGACGCGGCCGCGGTTGTCGACCTTCACGCCGGCCTCTTCGAGACCGAGGCCCGCCGTATAGGGCTTGCGGCCGGTGGAGATCAGCACGACATCGGCCTCGATGGTCTGGGCATCGCCGCCCTTGACCGGCTCATAGGTGACCTTGGCACCCTTGGCCGTCTTTTCAACGCCGGTCACCTTGGCTTCGGTGCGGATATCCATGCCCTGCTTCTGCATCATGCGCTGGAACTGCTTCGCCGCCTCGCCGTCCATGCCGCCGAGCAGCTTGTCGAGATATTCGACGACGGTGACCTTGGCACCGAGCCGCTGCCAGACCGAACCGAGCTCCATGCCGATGACGCCGCCGCCGACCACCACCAGATGCTCCGGCACCTTTTCGAGCGCGATGGCGCCGGTGGACGAAACGATGACCTTCTCGTCGATCTCGACATTGACGCCGGGGATGCCGGCGACATCGGAACCGGTAGCAATCACGATGTTCTTGGTTTCGAGCTCCTGAACCTTGCCGTCCTCGCCGGTTACGGAAACCTTGCCTGCGGAGACGATCTTGCCCGTACCCTGGAAGCCGTCGATCTTGTTCTTCTTGAAGAGGAAGGCGACGCCGTCGACGTTGGACTTCACGGTCGCGTCCTTGTGCGCCATCATCTTCTCAAGGTTCAGCTTGGGAGCCGGGACCTCGACGCCGAGCGCATCCATGCCGTGGCCGGCGTGGTGGAACATCTCGGAAGCATGCAGCAGTGCCTTCGAAGGAATGCAGCCGACATTGAGGCACGTTCCGCCATAGGTGGCGCGCTTTTCCACGACCGCGACCTTGAGGCCGAGCTGGGCAGCCTTGACCGCGCAGACATAGCCGCCCGGACCGCTTCCGATTACGACGAGATCATAAGCCATGGTTTCTTTTTCCTTTTTCTCTGTTCAGCTAGCGTCCGCCACTCACGTCGAGGATGGCGCCGGTTACATAAGAAGCCTGGGGCGACAGAAGATACAGGATGGCATCCGCCACCTCTTCCGCGCTGCCCGGCCGTTTCATCGGAATGCTGGGCGTCATTTCACGCGCCCGATCCGGAAGGCCGCCGGACGCATGAATATCCGTATCGATGATGCCCGGCCGGATGGCGTTGACGCGCACGCCTTCGGCTGCGACTTCGCGCGCCAGGCCGATCGTCAGTGCATCGATCGCCGCCTTCGAAGCCGCATAGTCGACATATTGCGCCGGCGCCCCGAGCTTGGCCGCCATGGAGGAAATGTTGACGATCGCTCCGCCCTTGCCGCCGTGTCTCGTGGACATGCGGCGTATGCCTTCCCCGGCGCACAGGATCGAACCGGTGACGTTGATCCGCATCATCCGCTCGATGCGTTCAGCGCTCATCTCATCGACGCGCTGCGGAAGATCCACGATGCCGGCATTGTTGACCAGTCCGTCGAGCCGGCCGAAATGGCGGTCGACCGCCGCGAACATCGATACGATCTCTTCCGCCTTGCCGACATCCGCCTGAACGGCGATTGCCTCGCCGCCGGAAGCCGCGATCCCGGCAACGACCTTGTCGGCAGCCGCACGGTTCAAGGCATAGTTCACCGCCACGCGCCAGCCGCGTCTCGCGGCAAGGATCGACACCGCCGCGCCGATGCCGCGGCTTCCGCCGGTTACCAGAAGAACAGGGGCGTCGATCATGCCTTGCACTCCTTGAATTCGTAGAGGTCCCATGGGACCTCCTTCAGGCCGCTTTTCTCCCAAAGCGTCGAATGGCGGATCGCCGGACCGATGCCGGGCATCAGGACCGCATCCGGCGCCTCGGTTCCTTCCGCGCCCAATATGTCGATATGGCCCGTCGCCTTATCAAGCGCATAGGGCACCCCTGTCCATATGGTGCAGGCCCTGAGTTCGGCGCCTGTCGCGTCGCCTTCCGGGCAGTTGTTCATCACCATGCCGGCCGGACGGCGGGCTTCCTCGTTGTACATGACGTGGCCGTCGAGCTTCAGCTTGCCGCCCGCGCTTCCGGTAATCGTGAAGAGATGGCTGACGGCCGCCGCATCCGAACCCACCGGCCTGAACGAAAGCACCGTGCCCGCATCCGCTTCGACGAACACGGCCTTCTCGATCGGGCACCGTTCCTGGGCCATCGCCATTCCCGGCACCAGATAGAGCGTCAGAAGCCATGGCTTGAAGGAGGCGCTCATGGCATCACCGGAAGAGCGCGATGGTCATGGCAAGCAGACCCATCATGCTGATCAGCCAGACGAAGGACCGGAAATAGGGGATGCCTGCCAGATAGAGCGGCAGGTAGACGATCCGGGCGACGAACCAGATCCAGCCGCCGATCAAACCCCAGCGGGACGCATCGTCACCGGTGAAAGCGACCCCGAGCAGAAGGCCGACGAAGGCCGGGTAGGTTTCCCGGAAATTCTTCGACGCCCGCGCGGCACGGCCGGCGAACCTGCCCCTCGGCTCCAGCCCCTCGTCCCGCGGTCCCGCATTCCACTGCGAGCCAAGCTCGCGCGTCGCAAGCATGCCCTGCAGCAGGATTTGAAAGACGAGCAGGATCACGCTCAGGGCGAGCAGCGTCATGTAAGGCGTTGCCGTGACCCCGAGCGTTTCCATCATTCCGTTCCGTATCAGAGATCGAGAACGAGGCGTTCCGGATCTTCCAGGCTTTCCTTGACGCGGACGAGGAAGGTCACCGCCTCCTTGCCGTCCACCATGCGATGGTCATAGGAGAGCGCCAGATACATCATCGGACGGATCACGACCTGGCCGCCGATCGCGACCGGACGTTCCTGGATCTTGTGCATGCCGAGAATGCCGGACTGCGGTGCGTTGAGGATCGGCGAGGACATCAGCGAACCGTAGACGCCGCCGTTCGAGATGGTGAAGGTGCCGCCCTGCATGTCGGCCATGGACAGCTGACCATCGCGGGCGAGCTTGCCCAGGCGGCCGATATCCTTCTCGATCTCGGCGATCGACATCTGGTCGGCATCGCGCACGACCGGAACCACGAGGCCCTTGTCGGTGCCGACGGCGACGCCGATATGGCAGTAGTTCTTGTAGATGATGTCGGTGCCGTCGATTTCGGCGTTGACGGCCGGCAGCTCCTTCAGGGCGTGCGTCACGGCCTTGGTGAAGAAGCCCATGAAGCCGAGCTTCACGCCGTGCTTTTTCTCGAAGATGTCCTTGTACTTGTTGCGGAGATCCATGACCGCCTTCATGTCCACCTCGTTATAGGTGGTGAGCATGGCGGCGGTGTTCTGCGCGTCCTTGAGGCGGCGGGCGATCGTCTGGCGCAGGCGCGTCATCTTCACCCGTTCTTCGCGGGCGGCATCCTCGACCGTCGAGGGACCGCGAGCGGCGGCCGGAGCAGCAGGTGCGGCCGCCGGAGCGGAAATGCCCTTGGCGACGGCGGCGATCACATCGCCCTTGAGGACCTGGCCGCGCTTGCCCGAACCTTCGATGTCGGCGGTGGAAACGTTGTTGTCCGCGGCGATCTTGGCCGCGGCCGGAGCCGGGGGCATGGAAGAGGCGGCAGCAGCCGGGGCCGCAGCGGCGGCGGGAGCAGCAGCGGCCGGCTCGGCAGCCTTGGCCGGAGCGGCTTCCGCGGGCTTGGCAGCCGGAGCTGCGGCTGCAGCGCCCGCACCGCCCTCGGCGATCTGGCCGAGCAATGCGCCGAGGCCGACGGTCTCGCCATTGTTGGCGACGATCTCGGAGAGCACGCCGGCAGCCGGCGCCGGAACTTCGACGGTCACCTTGTCCGTTTCGAGCTCGAGGAGCGGCTCGTCGGCCTTGATCGTATCGCCGACCTTCTTGAACCAGGTGCCGACGGTTGCCTCGCTGACGGACTCGCCGAGAGTAGGTACGCGGATTTCGGTGGCCATGATCTGTTTCCGTATTCTGTCAGATGGTGTTTGCGAAAATGGATGGGAAGGCGGCTGAAGTGATCAGCCGCCGAGCGCGTCTTCGAGGAAGGCTTCGAGCTGGGCCAGGTGCTTGGACATCTGACCGGTTGCGGGAGATGCCGCAGCCGGACGGCCCGTGTAGCGGACGCGCTGATACTTGGCATCGATATGGGCGAGGACCCATTCCAGATAGGGATCGATGAAGGCCCAGGCGCCCATGTTCTTCGGCTCTTCCTGGCACCAGACCATTTCCGCGTTGCGGAAGCGGGAAAGCTCGTTGATGAGAGCCTTGGCCGGGAACGGATAGAGCTGTTCGATGCGCAGCAGATAGATGTCGTCGATGCCGCGCTTTTCGCGCTCTTCCAGGAGGTCGTAATAGACCTTGCCGGTGCAGAGCACGACGCGACGGATCTTGTTGTCCTTCTGCAGCTTGATCGGACCGTCCTTGATGACCTCCGCATCGTCCCAGAGGAGGCGGTGGAAGGAGGATTCGCCGGCCAGTTCGGCAAGCGTCGAGGTGGCCCGCTTGTGGCGCAGCAGCGACTTCGGCGTCATCAGGATGAGCGGCTTGCGGAAATCGCGCTTCACCTGCCGGCGCAAAATGTGGAAGTAGTTCGACGGCGTCGTGCAGTTGGCGACCTGCATGTTGTCTTCGGCGCACATCTGCAGCCAGCGCTCCAGGCGTGCCGACGAGTGTTCCGGACCCTGGCCTTCGTAACCGTGCGGCAGCAGGCAGACGAGGCCGGACATTCTGAGCCACTTGCGTTCGCCCGACGAGATGAACTGGTCGAACACGACCTGCGCGCCGTTGGCGAAATCGCCGAACTGGGCCTCCCAGAGCGTCAGCGCATTCGGGCGTGCCAGCGAGTAGCCGTATTCGAAGCCCAACACCGCCTCTTCCGAGAGCATCGAGTTGATGACCTCGTAGCGGGCCTGGGTCGGCGACAGGTTGGCGAGCGGAATGTAGCGCTCTTCCGTATCCTGATCGTAGAGTACCGAATGACGCTGCGAAAACGTGCCGCGCTCGCAATCCTGGCCGGAAAGGCGGATCTTCGTGCCTTCCACCGCAAGCGAGCCGAAGGCAAGGGCCTCGGCCATCGCCCAGTCGATGCCCTCGCCCGTCTCGATCATCTGGGCGCGGTTTTCCATGAAGCGCCGGATGGTGCGATGGGCGTTGAAGCCTTCCGGAATGACCGACAGCTTGCGGCCGATCTCCTTGAGCTGCTTCATCGGCACGGCGGTCTTGCCGCGGCGCTGTTCGTCGGCATTGTCGGCCGAGCGCAGGCCCGACCACTGGCCGTCCAGCCAGTCTGCCTTGTTCGGCTTGTAGCTCTGGCCGGCCTCGAATTCGGCTTCGAGATGCGCACGCCAGTCGGCCTTCATCTTCTCGAATTCGCCTTCGGACAGCAGGCCCTCGGCGATCAGGCGGTCGGCATAGAGCTGCGCAACCGTCTTGTGGCCGCGGATGACCTTGTACATCTTCGGCTGCGTGAACGCCGGCTCGTCGCCTTCGTTATGGCCGAAGCGACGGTAGCAGAACATGTCGATCACGACCGGCTTGTGGAACTTCATCCGGAACTCGGTCGCGATCTTGGCGGCGTAGGTGACCGCCTCCGGATCGTCGCCGTTGACGTGGAAGATCGGCGCTTCGATCATCTTGGCGACGTCGGACGGATAGGGCGACGAACGCGAGAAGGCCGGATTGGTGGTGAAGCCGATCTGGTTGTTGATGATGAAGTGCATCGTGCCGGCGACGCGATGGCCGCGCAGGCCGGAAAGACCGAGGATTTCGGCAACGACGCCCTGGCCCGCGAAGGCCGCGTCGCCATGGATCAGGAGTGGCAGAACCTTGGCGCGCTCCTTCAGCGGAATGATGTCGCCTTCCCAGACCTTGGCGAGCATGTCCTGCTTGGCGCGCGCCTTGCCCATGACGACCGGGTTGACGATTTCGAGATGCGACGGGTTCGCCGTCAGCGACAGGTGAACCTTGTTGCCGTCGAATTCGCGGTCGGAGGAAGCGCCGAGGTGGTACTTCACGTCGCCCGAGCCTTCCACTTCGTCCGGCTTGAACGAACCGCCCTTGAACTCGTGGAAGACGGCGCGGTGCGGCTTGCCCATGACGTTGGTCAGCACGTTCAGGCGGCCGCGATGGGCCATGCCGAGAACGACTTCTTCGAGACCGTCCTGGCCGCCGCGCTTGATGATCTGTTCCAGCGCCGGAATCAGCGATTCACCGCCGTCGAGGCCGAAGCGCTTGGTGCCCTTGAACCGGACGTCGAGGAACTGCTCGTAGCCTTCGCCCTCGACCAGCTTGGAAAGGATCGCCTTCTTGCCTTCCGGCGTGAATTCGACGCCCTTGCCGGGGCCTTCGATGCGCTCCTGGATCCAGGACTTCTCTTCCGGGTTGGAGATGTGCATGAACTCGACGCCGATCGTCGAGCAATAGGTGCGCTCCAGGATCGCGAGCATCTCGCGGATGGTCGCGTATTCGAGGCCGAGCACGTTGTCGATGAAGATCTTGCGGTCGTAATCGGCTTCCGTGAAGCCGTACGCCGAGGGCGACAGTTCGTTGTAATCCTCGACCGGGGCGGCAAGGCCGAGCGGGTCGAGCTTGGCATGCAGGTGGCCGCGCATGCGGTAGGCGCGGATCATCATGATGGCGCGGACGCTGTCGCGCGTCGCCTGCAGCACATCCGCATCGCTGACCGGCTTGCCGGCCGCCGCGGCGGCGGCTTCGGCCTTCGCCTTCACCTTGCCTTCGATCGCCTTTTCCACGGCCGGCCAATTGCCGTCGAGCGCCGAGACCAGTTCGCCGTTCGCGGTGACCGGCCAGTTCTGGCGCTGCCAGGAAGCGCCCTTCGCGGCCTTCTTCACATCGTCCGGATTGTCGGCAAGCGCCTTGAAGAAGGCCTGCCATTCCGGCGCTACCGAAGCCGGATCGCTTTCGTACCGGGCGTAGAGCTGTTCGATATAGGCCGCGTTCTGCCCATCGAGGAAGGAGGTGATGAGGAACTGCTCGTTGGCTTCTTGCCGTGCCATGGTTTTTTGCGGGCGCCGCGCCCGCCTCCTGACGTGGTCGGAACCGGAAGCATCCGGTTTCCGCATTTTCTTGTCTTGTCGTCTGTTATTTCGAGCCGCCGAAGCGGCAAGCGTTCCCGAGAGCTTGATCAAGGGGACACTCAACCAGGACAGGCGAGGCATGCACCGCTTCGCCTGTCCGAAGCTTGTCGGACCGATCGCCGCCTATCTGCCGGCAGCGACCGTCCCTTATGTGGCGTCAGCCCTTGAGGACTTCAACCAAGGTCTTGCCGAGCCGGGCCGGAGACGGCGACACCTTGATGCCTGCCGATTCCATGGCGGCGATCTTCGATTCCGCGTCGCCCTTGCCGCCGGAAACCACGGCGCCCGCATGGCCCATCGTGCGGCCCTTCGGCGCCGTACGACCAGCGATGAAGCCGGCCATCGGCTTCTTGCGGCCCTTCTTGGCTTCGTCCTTCAGGAACTGCGCCGCGTCTTCTTCCGCCGAACCGCCGATCTCGCCGATCATGATGATCGATTCCGTCGCGTCGTCGGCCAGGAACATTTCCAGGACGTCGATGAATTCCGTGCCCTTGACCGGGTCGCCGCCGATGCCGACCGCCGTCGTCTGGCCGAGGCCTTCGTTGGAGGTCTGGAAGACGGCTTCGTAAGTCAGCGTGCCGGAACGGGAAACGATACCGACCGAACCCTTGCGGAAGATCGAGCCCGGCATGATGCCGATCTTGCATTCTTCCGGCGTCAGGATGCCCGGGCAGTTCGGGCCGAGCAGCCGCGACTTGGACTTCTCAAGCTTGGCTTTCACGCGCACCATGTCCATCACCGGAATGCCTTCCGTGATGCAGACGATAAACGGGATTTCGGCCTCGATCGCCTCGATGATGGCCTCGGCCGCACCCGCCGGAGGAACATAGATCACGGATGCGTCGGCACCCGTGCGCTCCTTGGCTTCGGCGACGGAGGTAAAGATCGGCAGCGAGGTGCCGTCCACACCGGACGACCACGATTCGCCGCCCTTCTTGGGATGAACGCCGCCCACCATCTTCGTGCCGTAATAGGCGAGCGCCTGTTCCGTATGGAAGGTCCCGGTCTTGCCGGTCAGGCCCTGGACGATGACCTTGGTGTCTTTATTGACGAGGATAGACATTCTTTCCGGTCCTTCCAGATTAGGCTTCGATCGCCGCGACGATCTTCTTCGCCGCGTCGTCAAGGTCGTCAGCCGCCGTGATGGCGAGACCAGACTCGTTCAGGATCTTCTTGCCGAGCTCGACATTGGTGCCCTCCAGGCGCACGACGAGCGGCACCTTCAGACCGACTTCCTGTACCGCGGCGACAACGCCTTCGGCGATGACGTCGCAGCGCATGATGCCGCCGAAGATGTTGACGAGAATGCCTTCGACCTTCGGGTCGGCGGTGATGATCTTGAAGGCCGCAGCGACCTTCTCCTTGCCGGCGCCGCCGCCGACGTCGCAGAAGTTCGCGGGCTCCTTGCCGTAGAGTTTGATGATATCCATCGTCGCCATGGCAAGACCGGCGCCGTTGACCATGCAGCCGATATTGCCGTCGAGCGCGACATAGGCGAGGTCCCACTTGGAGGCCTCGATCTCCTTGGTGTCTTCTTCGGTCTCGTCGCGCAGCGCCTTGACGTCGTCGTGACGGAAGAGCGCATTGCCGTCGAACGAGACCTTGGCGTCGAGCACGCGCAGGTGGCCGTTCTTCATGACGATCAGCGGATTGATTTCGAGCAGCGCCATGTCCTTCTCGTTGAAGGCCTTGTAGAGCGCCGGGAAGAGCGACTTGGCATCCTCGGCGGCAGCGCCCTCGAGCGCCAGGGCCTTGGAAATCTTCGTTACGTCGGCGGCCGTCACGCCGGCCTCCGGGTCGATGGCGATCGTGTGGATCTTCTCGGGCGTGTCGTGGGCGACGGCCTCGATGTCCATGCCGCCTTCGGTCGAGACGACGAACGCCACGCGGCCGACAGAGCGATCGACGAGCAGCGAGCAATAAAGCTCGCGCTCGATGTCGGCGCCGTCTTCGATATAGAGGCGGTTGACCTGCTTGCCGGCTTCGCCGGTCTGAGCGGTCACCAGCGTGTTGCCGAGCATTTCCTTGGCATGGGCGACCACTTCGTCGATCGACTTGGCAAGACGCACGCCGCCCTTGGCTTCCGGCGGAAGTTCCTTGAACTTGCCCTTGCCGCGGCCGCCGGCATGGATCTGGCTCTTGACCACGTAGAGCGGGCCGGGGAGCTTCTTGGCGGCGGCTTCGGCCTCTTCGACCTTCAGGATGGCCACGCCTTCGGCAACCGGCGCGCCGTAGCCCTTCAGGAGAGCCTTGGCCTGATATTCATGAATGTTCATGGGTTTGTCCCTGTTTGGATGACTTCAGCGCCAAATTACTTGAGAGCCGGAGCGATGTTGATGCAGGCTTCGCAAAGGCCGGCGACGGCGCCGACCGACTTCTGGAAAGCCGCTTCCTCGTCCTTGTTGAATTCGACCTCGATGACGCGCTCGACGCCGCCGGCACCGAGAACGACCGGAACGCCGACATACATGTCCTTCACGCCGTACTGGCCGGAAAGGTGAGCCGCGACGGGCAGGACGCGCTTCTTGTCCTTGAGGTAGGATTCGGCCATCTCGATCGCGGAAGCCGCCGGAGCGTAGTAGGCCGAGCCGGTCTTGAGGAGGCCGACGATTTCGGCGCCGCCGTCACGGGTGCGCTGGATGATCTCCTCAAGGCGCTCCTTGGTGGTCCAGCCCATCTTGACGAGATCGGTCAGCGGAACGCCGGCAACCGTGGAATAGCGGGCGAGCGGCACCATCGTGTCGCCGTGGCCGCCGAGAACGAAGGCGGTGACGTCCTGGACCGAGACGTTGAACTCTTCGGCGATGAAGAGACGGAAACGGGAGCTATCGAGCACGCCGGCCATGCCGACGACCATGTTCTTCGGCAGGCCGGAGAATTTCTGGAGCGCCCAGACCATCGCGTCGAGCGGGTTGGTGATGCAGATCACGAAGGCGTTCGGGGCATATTTCTTGATGCCGGCACCGACCTGTTCCATGACCTTGAGGTTGATGCCGAGCAGGTCGTCGCGGCTCATGCCCGGCTTGCGGGCGACGCCGGCGGTGACGATGCAGACATCGGCGCCTTCGATCGCAGAATAGTCGCTGGCGCCGGAAAGCTTGGCGTTGAAGCCTTCGACCGGACCGGACTGGGCGATGTCGAGGCCCTTGCCCTGCGGGATGCCGTCGGCGATGTCGAAGAGGACGATGTCGCCCAGTTCCTTCAGGCTGGCGAGATGCGCCAGCGTGCCACCGATCATGCCAGAACCAATAAGTGCGATCTTCTTGCGCGCCATCGAAAAGCTTCCTTTCGAGATCCGAATTCACGGGCAGGCCATGGCGGACCGGCCAACGTGCCAGACCGCATACCGCCATCCACGGAAATTGGCAATCGATTATTTTGGAGGCAAGTTTTTCAATCGGTTAGATCATAAAATTCTTACGTAAACGTAAGAATTTTTGTCACCAAACCGTCAATTTCCGCGCCGCTTTTCCTGATGCAACGCGAGGTAGTCGAGGCTTCGCATCTCGAAAAGGCGCGAAACGGTGCGGTCGAACTCGAAGCCCTCGGTCCCTCTCCGTTCCAGCAGGATGTCATCCGGCGCCGTCGCCGCCGAAACGTAAAGCCGCACGGTATGGTCATAAAGCGCATCGACCAGATTGATCAGCCGCTTCGTCTCGTTCCGCTTCTCCGGTCCGAGCCGCGGAATGTGTTCCACGAAAACGGCATCGAAACGGTCGGCGATCGCCAGATAATCCGATGCTCCGAGGGGCTTGCCGCAGATATCCGCGAAATCGAAGCGTGCCGCACGGCCGGCGGCGGCAGGCACATGGATGCTGCGGCCCTTCATCGGGATCTCGACAGGCCCCGCCTTCTTTCCCTCGGTGACCTGATGCCATGCCGATTCAATTGCCGCATCGGCACGCCCGTCGAGCGGCGTGACATAGACCGGCAGGCTGGCGAGCTTCTGCATGCGGTAGTCCGTGGGCGAGTCGAGCGTCACCACATCCACATATTTGCTGAGCAGCGCGATGAACGGCAGGAAAAGCCCGCGGTTCAGCCCGTCTTTATAGAGGTTCTCCGGCGCCACGTTCGACGTCGCGACGAGCACGCAGCCGAGTTCGAAAAGCTCGGTGAAAAGCCGCGCCAGGATCATCGCATCGGTGATGTCGGTGACGGAGAATTCGTCGAAGCAGAGAAGCTCCGCCTCCGCATAAAGCGCTGCGGCGACCGGCGGGACGGGATCGGCCTGTTTCGTTTCCCCGCGCTTCAGCTTCTGCCGCTGCTCGTGGATACGGTTATGCACATCCGCCATGAATTCGTGGAAATGCGCGCGGCGCTTCTTCTCGATCGGCGCCTTCTTGAAGAACATGTCCATCAGCATGGTCTTGCCGCGCCCGACGCTGCCATGCACGTAAAGCCCGCGGATTTCCCGCGGCCGGCCGCCCCCCTTGGCGAACAGCCAGCCGAGCGCGCTCTTTTTCTTCGCCGGCTTGGTTTCCCGCAGGCAGGTCAGCACATGGTCGAGTTTCGCCGCGACTACGAGCTGCGCGGCATCCGCCGTCAACGCGCCGGATGCCGTCAGCGCCTTCAGCTCTTCGCCGACGCTCGCCGTGTACTCGGGAATGGGTTCCAACCGGACGCCCTCGGGAAGATGAGCCGCTTAACGGCTCAGGCTGACGGGCTGACCGGAATTCATCGTACCGTCGTAGCGGTTCTCGGCGGTCTTGTAGACCCGGCCGATGATGTCGCCGGCGCGGTTCTTGAACTGGACCATCTTGCCCGACACTTCCCAGGAGCCCATGGTGGTGAGCTCGCCGGCGCAGCCGCGGGTGCCGCCGCGCGAACCGCTGCCGAGATTGGTGAGAGTCAGGAACATGTCGCAGGAGGCGCCGGCATTCGAGACGCGCCAGTTGCCGACCATGGCTTCCTTCTTGACGTCGAGGGCGCTCGCGGGCGCCGCGGCGTTCGGATCGAGCGCCGCCATGTTCTGGTTGGCGCTCGGTGCGCTCGGGAACTGCGACGGATTGGATGCGCCGGGCGGCGGCAACTGGCCGCCCTGGACGGACGGCACGGGCTGGGCCTGAAGCGGTGCGGGTTGAGAAGGCAGATCGTTGTAGGGACTATACGAAGTACGCTGGCAACCGGTAACTGCTACCGCAAGGACGAGGCCTGTTGCCACATATCTAAACTGCATCATCTAACTCCCGCGTTCAGTCGGTATCGCCGCTAATGCCACTGAATTAAGACCGAATTACCGTAAAGCGATTTGGTTAATCAAGTCATACTGGAACAATTTGCGGCCAGGTGAGGATGCGGCGCTAGATAAGGCCCCGTTCCATTTCGGCAAGGAAGAGGGCTTTGCGCGCCCCGAGCCCGTCGATCCTCACGCGGAGGCGCTTCCGCCACCCGGCGCCGGACACTTCCGGGGGCCGAGTGGCGGAAAGGGAAGATCGAGCGCGTCAGACGCGGCGCTCGACCATCATCTTCTTGATCTCGGCGATCGCCTTGGCCGGGTTCAGGCCCTTCGGGCAGGTCTGCGCGCAGTTCATGATCGTGTGGCAGCGATAGAGCCGGAACGGGTCCTCGAGATTGTCGAGGCGCTCGCCCTTGGCTTCGTCTCTGGAGTCGATCAGCCAGCGATAGGCCTGCAGCAGGACGGCCGGGCCGAGATAGCGGTCGCCGTTCCACCAGTAGCTCGGACAGGAGGTCGAGCAGCAGGCGCAGAGAATGCATTCGTAGAGGCCGTCGAGCTTGAGGCGGTCCTCGTGGCTCTGCTTCCATTCCTTGGCCGGGGGCGGCGACACCGTCTTCAGCCAGGGCTCGATCGAGCGGTGCTGGGCGTAGAAGTTGGTCAGGTCCGGAACGAGGTCCTTGACGACCGGCATGTGCGGCAGCGGATAGACCTTCACGGTGCCGGTGATGTCGTCCATACCCTTGGTGCAGGCGAGCGTGTTCGTCCCGTCGATGTTCATGGCGCAGGAGCCGCAGATGCCTTCGCGGCAGGAGCGACGCAGCGTCAAGGTCGGGTCGATCTTGTTCTTGATGTAGAGCAGACCGTCGAGAACCATCGGGCCGCAATCGTCGAGATCGATGTAGTAGGTATCGATCCGCGGGTTCTGGCCGTCATCCGGATTCCAGCGGTAGACGCGGTATTCCCGGACGTTCTTGGCACCTTCCGGCTTCGGCCAGACCTTGCCTTCGGTCATCTGGGAGTTCTTGGGGAGGGCGAGTTCAACCATGGTCCAGGTCCCTTGAGATCAGTAGACGCGTGCCTTCGGCTCGATCTTGTGCGGATCGATGCCGTCGGCGATGAGCTCGGTATGGACCGGGCGGTAGTCGAGCTTGACGTCGCCCGCCTCGTTCACCCAGGCGAGTGTGTGCTTGCGCCAGTTCTCGTCGTCGCGGCCGCCGAACGGGCCGGACGTAAAGTCTTCGCGGGCATGCGAGCCGCGGCTTTCCTTGCGGGCTTCCGCGCCGTAGACCGTGGTGATCGCGTTCGCCATCAGGTTCTGCAGCTCCAGCGTCTCGACGAGATCGGAGTTCCAGATCATCGAACGGTCGGTGACCTTGATATCCTTCATCTCGCCCCAGATTTCCGAAAGCCGCTTGCAGCCGGATTCGAGCGATTCCTGGGTGCGGAACACGGCCGCGTCTTCCTGCATGGCGCGCTGCATCTTGTCGCGCAGCACGGCGGTCGGCGTGCCGCCCTTGGCGTTCCGCAGGCCGTCGAAGCGGTCCATGATCCTGTCGCAGGCCGCCGTGTTGAGCGCCGGGATGGGCTCGTCGCGGTTGATCACCTGGCCCGCGCGGATCGCCGCGGCGCGGCCGAAGACCACGAGGTCGATCAGCGAGTTGGAGCCGAGGCGGTTCGCACCGTGGACGGAGGCACAGCCCGCTTCGCCGACGGCCATGAGGCCGGGCAGGATGCGTTCCGGATTGGCGCTGTCGGCGTTGAGCACTTCACCCCAGAAATTGGTCGGGATGCCGCCCATGTTGTAGTGGACCGTCGGCAGGACCGGGATCGGCTCGCGGGTCACGTCGACGCCGGCGAAGATCTTGGCACTTTCCGAAATACCGGGAAGACGCTCGTGCAGAACGGCCGGATCGAGATGGTCGAGATGCAGGAAGATGTGGTCCTTGTTCTTGCCGACGCCGCGGCCCTCGCGGATCTCCAGCGTCATGCAGCGCGAGACGACGTCGCGCGAGGCGAGGTCCTTGGCCGAAGGCGCATAACGCTCCATGAAGCGTTCGCCCTCGGAATTGACGAGGTAGCCGCCTTCGCCGCGCGCGCCTTCGGTGATCAGACAGCCCGAACCGTAGATGCCGGTCGGATGGAACTGCACGAATTCCATATCCTGCAGCGGCAGGCCGGCGCGGGCCACCATGCCGCCACCGTCGCCGGTGCAGGTATGGGCGGACGTTGCCGAGAAATAGGCGCGGCCGTAACCGCCGGTCGCCAGCACCACCATCTTGGCGGCGAAGCGATGGATCGTGCCGTCATCGAGGTTCCAGGCGACGACGCCGGTGCAGCGGCTGCCGTCATCCGACATGATCAGGTCGATCGCGAAATATTCGATGAAGAATTCCGCGTTGTTCCTGAGCGACTGACCGTAGAGCGTGTGCAGGATGGCGTGGCCGGTACGGTCTGCGGCGGCGCAGGTGCGCTGCACCGGCGGGCCGGCGCCGAAATTCTGCATGTGGCCGCCGAACGGACGCTGGTAGATCTTGCCTTCCTCGTTGCGTGAGAAGGGCACGCCGTAATGTTCGAGCTCGTAGACCGCCTTCGGCGCTTCCATGACCATGTACTGCATGGCGTCGACATCGCCGAGCCAGTCGGAGCCCTTGACGGTGTCGTAGAGGTGCCATTGCCACGAGTCCGGTGTCATGTTCTGCAGCGAAGCCGCGATGCCCCCTTGGGCCGCGACCGTGTGGGAGCGGGTCGGGAAGACCTTGGTGATGCAGGCGGTGCGGAAACCCTGTTCGGCCATGCCGAGCGTGGCGCGAAGGCCGGCCCCGCCGGCGCCCACGACGATCACGTCATAGGAATGGTCGACATAGGTATAGGCCTTGCCGTTCTGGGCGATGGGAGTGACAGATGCCATGACGGGGTTATCCTGCAAATGCGATTTTCAGGACGGCGAAAAGACAGAGGCCGCCCACCAGGAGGGAGAAGAAAGCGTTGAGGATGAGAAGAGCGATCTTCATGCCTTCGGAATGGACGTAGTCCTGAATGATCTCTTCCATGCCGAGACGCATGTGGATGATGCTGGCGATGACGGTCAGCCCGTTGATCGTGGCGACGAAGGGATTGGCGAGCGCGCCGACCACTTCGGCATAGGGCTTGCCGGCATAGACGATCAGGAAGACGATGTAGAAGACGAGCAGCGGAACGAGGGCCACGGACGTGGTCCGCACCCGCCAGAAATGCTCGGTGCCGCTCTTGGCCGAACCGAGGCCTCGGACTTTTCCGAGAGGAGTACGCATATCCATGATCTATCTCCTCAGCGGACGATGAGCACGATCGCCCAGACGAGGACGGTCAGAAGAATGGAAGCGACGAGATTGGCCTTGGCGAGCTTCGTCGAGAATTCCTTCTCGAAGCCGTAGCCGAGGTCCCACATGATGTGGCGCAGGCCACCGAGCAGATGGTGGATGAGGGCCCAGGTATAGCCGAACAGCACGAGCTGGCCGACGATCGAGCCGAACAGCCAGTTGACCCAATTGAAATATTCCTCGCCGGAGGCGGCCGAGATCAGCCAGGCGGCGACCAGCAGCGTGCCGAAGTAGAGCGCTCCGCCGGTAATGCGGTGGACGATCGACATCGCCATGGTGGGAATAAACTTGTAGACTTGAAGATGCGGCGACAGGGGCCGGTTGTTTGTCACATTCGCCATCAGAACCTCGCGGCGTCGTATGCGGTATCAAGGGCGGGCGCCCCGCAATGCCGAAGAAATGTGCATTGCATCATTGGCGTGGTTTAATCGCACGGATGTCCGACGACAAGAACAATTCCAGCGGATTTCGAATTTAATCGATTGTGTCTTTCTCAAGGCCGCCGCGGCTCAAACCCGGCGGGCACGTTAACCATGATTTACAAAGAATTCGTTGCCTCGGGGACGCCGCGCGCCATTTCGTGTTAACCTTTCGTTAACGATTTTGCCGGAGTTCGCCATGATAGCGAATCGCATGAAGCCTGTTCTTGCCGCCCTTGTCCTCGTCGCGGCATTCGCCACGATGGCCGAAGCCCGCGACCGCTGGCATCATGATCGCGGCCACCGACATCATCGGGTGGAGAACAACCGCTGGGACCGCCAGGGCGACGGCCGCTGGAACCGGCCGGCGGAAATCGACCGCATGGCCGGCGTCAACACTCGCTCGATCCGCCACCTCCGTCAGCTCGGCGGATTTTACGGCGGCGCCATCGAAGCCTATCCGGTTCGCGGCAACGGAATCTATTTCCTGCGCGATGCCGAGTATTACTGGCCGCTGCGCGAACGGAGCCGGGTCACTCTCGCACCCAAGGCCAAGATCATCGACGTCGAACAGCAAATGGGCGGCAACGCCTTCGCCTCACAAGCCTGCGCTTTCGAAGCCGGCGTCTGCGTCATCCGCGGCGGGAATTAGATTTCGTAGGCGTTTGCTCCAGGAAGCGTTCACAGGTAAACGCTCGCATCCGGCCCGCCCCCCTCTGGCCTGCCGGCCATCTCCCCACAGGTGGGGAGATTGGATGGGCGCGCCCGCTTCCCCAAATAACAGACGTTGCTGCCCGGTAGATACAGAATGAGGTGGGAAACCCGTGCCGCTTGTGATCTCCCCACCCGTGGGGGAGATGGCCGGCAGGCCAGAGGGGGGCTGACACGGCACGCCTTAGCCACCCGAAACGCCGCACGCTCCCCTACATAAACCGCCAGACCGTCGTCCTTTTGACCTCGCTGTCCTCCAGCGCCCGCGTCACCGGCACTTCATAGACGGCAAGCTGTTCCAGCCGGCTCTTCGGACAATAGCTCCGCCCCGGATCACCGACGAGTACCAGCTTCCCCTCGCCGGCAAGCCGCTCGAACCACGGCACGATAGCATCGGCAAACGCATGGTCGTAAAAGACATCCCCGGCAAGAACGACATCCGCCTCGACGGCCCTGCCGATCTGATTCTCCGCGGTGAACCGAATATTGACGCCGTTCTCCGCCGTATTCATCGCGACGGCGCTCTCCGTCCACGGGTCGATATCCGCCGCCAGCACATCCGCTGCGCCCGCAAGCTTCGCCGCGATCGCCACCAGTCCGGAACCGCTGGCGAAATCCAGCACCCGTTTCCCGACGACCGTTTCCGGATGGTCGAGAATGTAGCGGGCGAGCCCCTGCCCGCCCGCCCAGGCGAACGCCCAGAAGGGCGGCGGCAGACCGAGCTCTTCCAGATCCTCTTCCGTCTTCAGCCAGAGTTCATGCGCCTCGCTCGCGAGATGCAGCCGGATTTCCGGCACGTGCGGCGGCCGCATGAGATCGGTGTTTTCGAGGATGAAGGTCCGCGGATCGGTCTTCAAGGCTTCCTCAGTCCGGAGAACGCGGCGGATTGTCGAGACCGCCGAGCCTGCAGATCTCGAAATATTCCTCGTCCGTCACCGGCTGCACGGAAAGCCGCATCGACGTTACCAGCGACATCTTCTCGAATTTCGGATTGGCCTTGATGTCCTTCAGCGTCACCGGCTTCGGCATGTCCGTCACGGCGCGGATATCGACGCAGTCCCAGCGCGGATCGTCCTTGGCGGTCGAATCGGGATGCGACAGCGCGCAGACCTCGACGATGCCGACAATCTCCAGCCCGTCGTTCGAATGATAGAAGAAGCCCTTGTCGCCGATCTTCATGGCCCGCATGTTGTTGCGCGCCAGATAGTTGCGCACGCCGGTCCATTCGGTGCCCTTGCTCCCGGCGGCCTTCTGCTGTTCCCAGGACCAGGAGGAAGGCTCGGATTTGTAAAGCCAGTACGCCATCTGTCGCCTCACTCCGCCGGCTTGTTGAAGACCCAGTTCCAGGCCTTGACCTCGACCTTCTCGAACAGGCCGGCAAGGTAATAGGGATCTGCTTCGGCGATCGCCCGGGCGGCGGCCATGTCTGCGGCTTCCACCACGACAAGGCTGCCGTTCGGCTTGCCTTCGTCGTCGAGGAAGGGACCCGCGAACTTCAGCGTACCCTCGGCATTGAGCTTATTGAGATGCTCCACATGCGTCGGACGGATTTCCATGCGGACATTCAGATGTCCTGGCTTGTCGGTGCAGAGGAAGGCAAACAGCATCGGTCTCTCCTAAGAGCGCATCCCGAAAAGTGTGAGGCGGTTTTCGGACAAGATGCGCGATTAACTAAACTATCGTTATTCCGTGGTGATCGGCCGGGTCATCAGCCGTTCCATGGCCGAGCGGATGTCGAGCCTGCCGTCGATGATCGCCGCCACCGCATCGGTGATCGGCAGTTCGACGGACAATTTCTGGCCAAGCTGCGCCGCGACGGACGCCGCGAAAGCCCCTTCGACCAGCGGCCCGCCCACCGTATCGGCCGGTTCGCCATGGCCCAATGAAATGCCGAAACGGAGGTTGCGCGACTGATGGCTGGTGCCGGTGAGCACGAGGTCCCCTAGGCCGGAAAGCCCGCGCACCGTATCGGCCCTGCCACCCATCGCTTCGACCAGCCGCGACATTTCCGCAAGCCCGCGCGAGATCAGCGCGGCCCGCGCCGAGTCCCCGAGCCCTGCCCCCTCGACGATGCCGCAGGCGATCGCCAGCACGTTCTTCAATGCGCCGCCGAGCTGCACGCCGATCCGGTCGGTCGAGGCGTAGAGGCGGAAGGTCCGGCCGGAGAGCGCATTGGCGAGCCGCTCGGCCAGAGCCTGATCCGGAGCGGCGAGCGCCATCGCGGTCGGCAGCCCCCGCGCGATATCAGCCGCAAAGCCGGGACCGGAAAGAACGGCAACCGGGTGATGCGGCAGGTCCGCCTCCAGCACCTCCGTCAGCAGCCGGCCGGAGGACTTGTCGATCCCCTTGGCACAGGTGACGACGACCGCGTCCTTAGCCAGGTAAGGACCGTAGTGTCTTGCCGCATCCGCCTGCGCCTGCGAGGGCATGGCAAAGAGCACGAGGCTCGCCTCGCCGATCGCGTCCGGCTCGGCGGAAAACTCAAGCGCATCCGGCAGGGGCACGCCCGGCAGCGAGGCGTTGTGCACCCGGTCGTCGCGCAGGTCGCTCATCAGGGAGGGGTCGCGGCCGACCAGTGTCACCGGATGCCGGCCTTCCAGCGCAATGACGGCCGCAAGCGCCGTGCCGAAAGCACCGGCGCCGATGACCACGATACGTTCCTGACCGCTCATGCCTTGGCACCCCGCTTGCCGGAGCCGAGCAGGGCTTGGGCATCCTTATCGAGCGGCCAGCGGGAACGCGGCGCGACTTCGAGCGGATCGGCCGGAAAATCCTCGGCAAGGCGTTCGAGCCCAGCCCAGGCGATCATCGCCGCGTTGTCCGTGCAGAGCCTGAGCGGCGGCGCGATGAACCGGAAACCATGCTCCAGGCAGAGTTCCTGCAGCGTCCGGCGGATTTCCTGGTTGGCGGCGACGCCTCCCGCCACGACAAGCGCCGGATCGACGTCGAGATTGGCGAATTCCTGTTTGAACCGCACCAGCCCGCGGCCGATCCGGTCGCGCAAGGTGCGGGAAATCGCCTTCTGGAACGAGGCGCAGATATCGGCGACATCCTGATCGGAAAGCGGCGCGATCTCTGTCGCGGCCTGGCGGACTGCCGTCTTCAGACCCGAAAAGGAAAAGTCGAGCCGCGCCTCCCCGACCAGCGGCCGCGGGAAGGAGAACCGGTCCGGATTGCCGGTCTGCGCCGCCTTCTCGACGGCCGGGCCGCCGGGATAAGGCAGGCCGAGCAGCTTCGCCGTCTTGTCGAAGGCTTCGCCCAGCGCGTCGTCGATCGTCGTCCCCCAGCGCTCGTATTCGCCGACGCCGCGCACCAGCACGAGCTGCGTATGCCCGCCGGAAACGAGCAGCATCAGATAGGGGAAGGAAAGACCGTCCGTCAGCCGCGCCGTCAGCGCATGGCCTTCGAGATGGTTGATGGCCAGCAGCGGCTTGCCGGCGGCGCGCGCGATCGCCTTCGCCGTCATCAGTCCGACGATCAGACCGCCGATCAGGCCAGGCCCGGACGTCGCCGCCACCGCATCGATCTCGTCGAGCGAAACGTCCGCGCGGTGAAGCGCCTCCTCCACCAGCCCGTCCAGCGCCTCCACATGGGCGCGTGCGGCGATCTCCGGCACGACGCCGCCATACATGCTATGCTCGTCGAGCTGCGACAGCACCACGTCGGAGAGAATTTCGCCGCGGCCGTCCTCATGGCGCGCGACGACCGCCGCCGCGGTCTCGTCGCAGCTGGTTTCGATGCCGAGGATGCGAAGAAAGGTCGCCATGGGACAATGGGTCCGACTTCGTTGATTGCGATGCCGGATAATCCGGTCTACGAAGCCTCCGGTAACAATGGAATGACGCGGATGCAAACAAAACCTTTTCGGATCGGCACGCGGGGGAGCCCGCTGGCGCTCGCCCAGGCTTCCGAAACGCGCGCCCGGCTGATGGCCGCGCATGGTTTGCCGGAGGAAATGTTCGAAATCGTCGTCCTGTCGACGACCGGCGACCGCATCACCGATCGCTCTTTGAGCGAACTTGGCGGCAAGGGCCTTTTCACCCAGGAACTCGAGGAGGGACTTCTCTCCGGCGATCTCGACTTCGCCGTGCATTCCTCCAAGGACATGCCGACCAGGCTTCCCGACGGACTGAAATTGACCGCCTATCTGCCGCGCGAGGATTTTCGCGACGCTTTCATCGGTCGCACCGCGCCGACGCTGACGGCCCTTCCCGACGGCGCCACCGTGGGATCGTCCTCTCTCCGCCGCCAGGCGCTGATCCGCCGCATCCGCCCGGATATCAACGTCATCACCTTCCGCGGGCTCGTCGATACCCGGCTCCGCAAACTGAACGAGGGCCACGTGGACGCCACCCTGCTCGCCTATGCCGGCCTGAAACGCCTCTCCAAGGAAGACGTCGTCACCGAACTTCTCGATCCCGCCGACTTCCCACCCGCCCCGGCACAAGGCGCGATCTGCGTCGAAAGCCGCATCGGCGACGCCGGGATCGATACCCTGCTCGACCCGATCAACGACCGGCCGACCCATGACGCGGTTTCCTGCGAGCGCGCTTTCCTTGCGGCCCTCGACGGCTCCTGTCGCACGCCGATCGGCGGTTACGCCGTCTGCGAAGGCGACCGCCTGAAATTCTCGGGTCTGATCCTGACGCCCGACGGGCGGAAGGAACATTCGATCGAGGTGGAGGGGAAGCGCATCGAGGCCGAGACGCTCGGCCGCCAGGCGGGCGAAGCCGTGCGGGCCGCCGCCGGCCCCGGCTTCTTCGAAAGCTGGAGCTGAGCCCTTGCGGGTCCTCGTCACCCGCCCGGAAAACTCCGCCCGCCGGACGGCCGAACGGCTGCGGGGCCTCGGTCACGAGCCGGTTCTGTTGCCGCTCACCAGGGCCGTCCATCATCCGCAAGCCGCGGAACTGGCGCTGAAACAGCCGCATGCCGCGCTGGCCGTCACCAGCTCCGAGGCGATGCGGGTTCTTGCCTCCCTTGGTGAAAAGCTTGCACAGCATCTTGGCAAGACAATCTACGCGGTTGGCGATGCGACGGCGAAAGCCGCCAGGGAAAGTGGCTTTCTTCGCGTCCGAACCGGGCCCGGCACGGGCTCAGAGCTTGCCGAACTCATCGTAGGCGAGGCGCCTGCGCTTGCGGCTCCCCTGCTCTATCTCACCGGAACGCCGCGCTCTGCGGCATTCGAAGACGGGCTGCGGGCCGGGAAAGTGCCTTTCGAGACGGCGGAAATCTATGAGATGGCGCCGGTTGCCTATGATGGGACCACCGTCCGCCGGATCTTGCTCCGCCCGCCGCCGGATGCGGTGCTTCTCTATTCCCGGGAAAGCGCGAGGCTCTTTTCCGATCTTGCCGCACCGCATGCCTCCGCTCTCGCCTCTACGCGGTTCCTTTGCCTCAGCGGCAACGTGGCGGATGCCGTGCCGCAGGATTTTCATGGAAATATCAAGATCGCCGATCGCCCTGACGAAGACGGGCTTTTCGCCCTTCTTTAGCCCATGGGCCGCGGCAAAATCCCGCCCGCCCCTTTTCTTCCAACCACCCACCGACTAGTTTTCCGTGAGCGCATGCAAGAAGAGGTCGAGATGGTATCTGAAAAACCGCCCCGCCGGTCGAAGGCAGAGAAGGAACCCGTGACGATCGACCTCACGGCCGAGGAATCGGATGCCGTCGCGGAGCCGGTCCGCAGCAACGACACGGACGAGCCGATAACGCCGGACGAGCAGGCGGCGGAAGCTTCGGAAACCGTCGAGGAGCCCGCAAAAGCCGAGCCTGCCGAGGAGCCTGTGCAAGAGGCCTCCGCCACTGACGAACCCGTCCCGGAACCCTCCGCGCCCGAGGAGCCGCCGTTCGACACGGAAACCGCGGCCGAAACTCCGAGGCGGCCCGAACCCGCGACGGTTGCCCCCGAACCGGAGCCGACGCCGGCGCGACGCCAGCGCATCGGCCCCGCGACCTCCACGCTTGTCGCTTCGGGCATTTTCGGCGGCATCGTCGCATTGCTGCTCGCAGGCAGCATGCAATATGCAGGCTATCTTCCCGGCGCCACGCCGGCCCCGGCCCCGGCTTCGGATACATCCGCCCTTTCCTCCGAAATCGCGACGCTGCGGCAGGAATTGGAGACGTTGAGAAACCGGCCTGCCTCGCCGGATACCGCTCTCGCCGACCGCGTCGCAGCGCTGGAAGCCTCGGCCAAAGCCCCGGATACGTCCAGTGAGCAGGCGCTTGCCGCCCTGAAAGACGACGTAGCACTCCTCCGCTCGGCCGTCGAATCGACCGCGGGCAACAATGTCCAGCTCGAGGAACGCGTCGGTGCGGCCGAAGCAAAGCTCAACGACCGCGGGCCGGAACAGCAGGTGGCACGCGCCGTCGCTGCCGCCGCGCTGAAGGCGGCGATCGATCGCGGCGGACCGTTCGAGACGGAGCTTCAGACCTTCGCAAGCGTCGCCGGCGATGACCCGGCCATCGCCGAGCTGCAGAAATTCGGCGCGGCCGGCGTGCCTTCCGGCGCCGAACTGCAGCGGGAATTCCCGCGGGTCGCCGATGCGATGCTGGAAGCCGTCACCGTCCGGCCGGATCCCAACCAGGGCATTGCCGGACGGCTTTTGTCGTCCGCCATGTCCGTCGTCAAGGTGCGCCGCGTCGGCGATGTCGAGGGCGATACGCCGGAAGCCGTCGTGGCACGCATGGAGGAAGGCCTGAAGAAAGGCGACCTCCAGACGGCCGCCCGCGAATGGGACGCGTTGCCGGAACCCGCCAAGGCGGTCTCGCGCGATTTCAGGCAGAAGCTCGATGCCCGCATTCAGGTGGAAAATCTCGTGGGCGGAACGCTGACGCGCGCCGTCGCCGGCACTCAAGGCTGAGGACCACGGAACCGGATGATCAGACTTTTCTTTTTCCTTGTCGTCGTTCTGGCTCTCGGCTGGGGCTTCTCCTGGCTTGCCGATCGCCCCGGCCTCATCTCCATCACCTGGCAGGACCATCTCATCGAGACGAGCATCATGGTCGCCGCCACGATCGTGGTCGCCCTGGTGGCGGTGGCGATGATCCTCTGGTGGATCGCAGGCGTGATCTGGACCTCGCCCTATTCGGTCCGCCGCTACTTCCGTGCCCGCAAGCGCGACCGCGGCTATCAGGCGCTTTCGACCGGCCTCATCGCCGCCGGCGCCGGCAATTCGCTGCTCGCCCGCAAGATGAGCCTGCGCACCCGCGGTCTCTTGAGCGCCGACCAGGAGCCGTTGATCCACCTGCTCGAAGCCCAGACGGCGCTCATCGAAGGCAGGCACGATGAAGCGCGCCAGAAATTCGAGCAGATGATCGAGGATCCGGAAACGCGCGAACTCGGCCTGCGCGGCCTCTACATGGAGGCGCGCCGGCTTGGAGCCAACGAGGCGGCCCGGCAATATGCGGAAAAGGCCGTCGAGCATGCCCCCTACCTGCCCTGGGCCGCCCAGGCGACGCTCGAATCCCGCAGCCAGGCCGGCCGCTGGGACGATGCGATCCGCCTGCTCGACCAGCAGCGCATGGCCAACGTCCTCGACAAGGCCAAGGCGGACCGCTTGAAGGCCGTGCTTCTGACCGCCAAGGCCGGCGACCGGCTGGAAGGCGATCCGAAGGGCGCCCGCGACGATGCCATGGCGGCGCTGAAGCTTGCCAAGGATCTGGTGCCCGCCGCCGTCATCGCTGCCAAGGCCTGGCTGCGCGAGGACAATGTCCGCAAGGCGGCCTCGACCTTGGAGGGCGTCTGGAAGCTCGGACCGCATCCGGAGATCGCCCGCACCTATGTCCGTGCCCGCAGCGGCGACAGCACGATCGATCGTTTGAAGCGCGCCGAGAAACTCGAAGCGCTACGCCCGAACAATGTCGAATCGCTGCTGGCCGTCGCGCAGGCCGCGCTCGATGCGCAGGAATTCAGGAAGGCGCGCGCCAAGGCGGAAGCCGCTGCCCGCATCGAACCGCGCGAGAGCGCCTATCTTCTGCTGGCCGACATCGAGGAGGGAGAAACCGGGGACCAGGGCCGCGTCCGCCACTGGATGGCGCAGGCGCTGCGCGCCCCGCGCGACCCGGCCTGGGTTGCAGACGGGTTCGTTTCGGAAAAGTGGCTGTCGCTTTCGCCGGTCACCGGAAGGCTCGATGCCTTCGAATGGAAGGCCCCCTTCGGCCAGCTGGAAGGTCCGGTCGAGGAAGGTTCGCTCGCCGCCGAGGAGGCGATCGCCAGCCTGCCGCCGGTCGACGAAGCAAAGACGGATGAACCGCCGCGGCCGATCATCGTCGAGGCCGTCCCCTCGCCTGAAGCGGCAAAGCCCGCAAAGAAGGACTTAGCTGTTGCAGCAAAAACACCAGCACCCGCGAATGTGAAGTCAGGGACGGAAAAAACGACGGAAAGTGAGGAGGAGCCGGTTCCATTTTTCGGCCGTCCGCCGGATGATCCGGGTGTGAAAGATCCCGATGCCGCGCAGTCTCCGACGAGGCTCCGGCTCTTCTGAGACGGAGAAGGCCTCGCTCAACATGCTCGACCGCATTCAGGCCTTCCTCCATACGCTTGCGTCATCGCATCATTCGAAGGAGTTCGCGCCGGACGATCCGCGCGTCGCCTTCGTGGCGCTCTGTTTCCAGGTCATGGAGGCTGACGGCAACGTCTCCGAAGAAGAGCAGCGAAAATTCCGCGATCTGCTGCGGGAGCGCTACGATCTCGGCGAGGACCGCCTGAAGGCTCTGATCGAGGTCGGCCACCAGGCCGGCAGCGAGGCGGTTGACTATTACCGTTTTACTTCCGATCTTAGAAAGCATCTCGTCAACGAAGAGGATCGAATCGAACTTCTCGGCATCCTCTGGGACATCGTCTATGCGGACGGCCAGCGGAACGAGATCGAAGATCACGTGATCTGGAGGATCGCCGATCTTCTGGGCGTCTCGGCGCGCGACAGGGTTCTGCAGCGCCAGCAGGCGGCGGCGCGTGCAACGGGAGGAGATCAGGGAGGAGACTGAGGATTTAGAATGCTGATGCTTCCTTCCCGACGTACCAAGAAGCTTCCCGTGCTGATCGTGCTGCACCAGGAGCGCTCCTCGCCCGGCCGCGTCGGCCAGATGCT
This sequence comes from Xaviernesmea oryzae, assembly GCF_900177415.1. GTDB lineage: Bacteria > Pseudomonadota > Alphaproteobacteria > Rhizobiales > Rhizobiaceae > Neorhizobium > Neorhizobium oryzae_A. Next base: position 163,975 of record NZ_FXAF01000001.1, read on the forward strand.
CATCGACAAGGGTTTCCCCCTCGATATCCGCCGTCCCGTCCTGGGCGATCCGCTCCCGGAAACCATGGCGGGCCACTCCGGCGCCGTCATCTTCGGCGGACCGATGAGCGCCAACGATCCGGATCCCTTCGTGAAGGCGGAGATCGACTGGATCGGCATTCCGCTCAAGGAGAACAAGCCCTTTCTCGGCATCTGCCTCGGCGCGCAGATGATGGTGCGGCATCTCGGCGGCACCGTTGCGCCGGACAAGGACGGCCTCACCGAGATCGGCTGGTATCCCCTGCGCCCGACGGAGCATGGCCGGCTGCTGATGCACTGGCCGAAGATGGTCTACCATTTTCACAAGGAAGGTTTCGACGCGCCTCGCGGGGTCCAGCTTCTGGCCGAAGGCGATGCCTATCCGAACCAGGCGATCCGCTGCGGCGACAATGCCTGGGGCCTGCAGTTCCATGCGGAGCTGACGCGCGCCATGATGCAGCGCTGGGTCGTGCACGGCGAACACCGCTTCATCATGCCGAACGCCCAGAAAGGCCGCGAGCATCTCGAAGGCCGGATGATCTTCGATGCGCCGTTGAAGGACTGGCTCTGGAATTTCCTCGACATCGTCTTCGAACGCCCGGAAACCGTGCTGGCAAAGACCGAAACGCGGCGCCAACAGGCTCTTCAGGCCGGCTGACCGCCGGCGTCAGCGGTCGGGCGCATCGAGGCTGTCGATCCGGCGCAGCTTCGGGAACCCGAGCGACCAGATGACCGCCACCGCCAGCGTGCCGACCCCGCCGATGACGACCGCCGGCACGGCGCCGAAGATCGAGGCCATGGTGCCGGCGCGGAATTCGCCGAGCTCGTTCGACGCGCCGACGAAGACCATGTTGACCGCATTGACGCGGCCGCGCACTTCGTCCGGCGTCCAGAGCGCGATCAGCGTCTCGCGCACATAGACCGAGATCATGTCGGAAGCGCCCATCAGCATCAGCGCCGAAATGGAAAGCCACGGGGTGGCCGACAGGCCGAAGATCAGCGTGCCGGCCCCGAAGAGCGCCACGCCGATGAACATCGCCAATCCCGCATGATGACGGATCGGGTGGAAGGCAAGATAGATCGCCACCGCGATCGCGCCGACACCGGGAGCCGCACGCAGCATGCCGAGACCCCATGGTCCGAGATCCAGGATATCGCGCGCGAAGATCGGCATCAGCGCGACGGCGCCGCCGAGCAGCACCGCGAACAGATCGAGCGAGATCGCGCCGAGCACGACCTTCTCGCCGGAGATGAAGCGGAAACCGGCCAGGATTTCTCCCCAGCTCACCTTGTTGGCCGCATTCCTCTGCACCGGTTTCGGGATCATGAAGACCAGAAGGCCGGCCAGCACCAGGAAGACGAACGCGACCATGTAAGCGGCGACGGCGCTGACCCCATAAAGCAGGCCGCCGACCACCGGACCGAGGATCGCCGCCGTCTGCCAGGACGACGAATTCCAGGCGATCGCATTCGGCAGGTCCTGTTCCGGCACGAGGTTCGGCCCGAGCGACTGCACGGCCGGCCCCATGAAGGCACGCTCGATGCCGAAGACGATGAGGATCGCGAAGACCAGCCACGGCGTGAAGGAATGCGTGACGGTAAGCAACAAAAGCGCAGCGGCACAGAGCGCGCCGACCACCATGCAGATCGCCATGATGGCACGGCGGTTATAGCGGTCGGCGACCGATCCGGTGACGAGGATCAGGAGCAGCGACGGCAGGAACTGGAAAAGCCCGATCAGGCCGAGATAGAGCGGGTTGCGCGTCTCGTCGTACATCTGCCAGCCGACTGAGACGCTGATGATCTGGATCGAAAAGGCGGAAAGGAAACGGGCGAAGAAGAAACGCGTATAGGATGTATGCCGGAAGGCGGCGAAACGATCGCCCGAGGCAGGAATGGACATGGGACAGCAACTTTCAGCGAAGCCGGAAGCCGGCCCGGAAGCGGCATCGCGCCCGCCGCACGTTAAACATGATTCGGACGAGGCCGGTGGGCGGCACTTGCCCGTTAGTTCGCCAATGTCTACATGTCTGTCAACAAAGAAATGGAGACGTGAATGCTCGCCCTGTTTCAGACCATCGATTTGGCCTTGAACCTTTACACCTGGGTGCTGATCGCCAGCGCCATCTTTTCGTGGCTCTATGCCTTCAACGTCATCAATTCGCGCAACCAGTTCGTGGACGCGATCGGGCGCTTCCTCTACAACGTGACCGAGCCGGCGCTTCGCCCCATCCGCCGCTTCATGCCGGACCTCGGCGGCATCGACATCTCGCCGGTGATCCTCCTCCTGATCATCTTCTTCGTCCGTTCGCTGATGTGGACGTCGATCTACCCGCTGTTCGCTTGAGCGCCCCGCATAGCAGGCACTCCGATCATGTGCGGCTCGCGGTCCGGCTGACGCCGAACGCGGGCCGCAATAGCGTCGACGGCATGGAGACTGCGGCCGACGGCGAGACCTTCCTGAAGGCGCGGGTCACGGCGGTTCCGGAGGACGGCAAGGCCAACAAGGCGCTGATCCTGCTGCTCGCCGGAACGCTTCGTCTTCCCAAGTCCTCCATCTCGATCGTTTCCGGCGAAACGGCGCGCAAAAAAATCCTCCGGATCGATGGCGACCCGGAGGATCTGGAAGCAAAATTGACGGCCCTCTCGAAGGACTGAAGCCTACTTCTGCGTCTTGTAGCGCTCGACGGCTTCGAGGATCAGCTTCTTCGCCACGGTGACATCCTGCCAGCCGCCGATCTTCACCCACTTGCCGGGTTCCAGATCCTTGTAGTGCTCGAAGAAATGCTCGATCTGCTTCAGCGTGATTTCCGGCAGGTCGGAATAGTTCGCGATCTTGTCATAGCGGCGCGTCAGCTTCGGCACCGGCACGGCAAGGATCTTTTCGTCCTTACCCCCGTCGTCCTCCATGACCATCACGCCGATCGGGCGGACGTTGATGACGCAGCCCGGAACGAGCGGGCGGGTGTTGCAGATGAGGACGTCGATCGGGTCGCCGTCTTCCGACAGCGTGTGCGGCACGAAGCCGTAGTTGCCCGGATAGGTCATCGGCGTGTAGAGGAAGCGGTCGACGACGAGCGCGCCTGCTTCCTTGTCCATCTCGTACTTGATCGGATGACCGCCGACCGGTACTTCGACGATGACGTTGACGTCATCAGGCGGATTCTTGCCAACGGAAATCGCATCGATACGCATTCTTTTCCTCGATCAGTTCGACAAAGTTATGCGTCGGATAGCGGGAATCATGCTGCAAAGCAACAAGGCTTTGGGCTGAATGTTAGCCCGCCCGCGGCGCTGCAAAATGAGAAGGCGACCAGGCCTCGCCATCTCGGGCGACCTTTCGGTCAAGGCCAGACGAAGCCGACCTTCCTGAGCTGCATGCCGCCGAAATCCTCCATGCCTTCGGCGAGATCCACGCCGCCATGCCGGCGGAAGAAGCGCGTCGCGTGCTCGCTGTCTTCGAGGCACCAGACGACGAGCCCGTCGCAGCCGAGCGACTTTAGAAGCCGGCGGCTTTCGCCGAACAGGCGCCGGCCGAGCCCGATGCCCTGGAATTCGGGACGGAGATAGATCTCGTAGATCTCTCCGTCCTGCGGCAGGGCGCGGGCGCGGTTCAGGCCGATCGTCGCATAGCCGGCGATCTCGCCCGCGACATCCAGAACCAGCAATGTCGCCGGGCCGCGCGTCGCCTTCCGCCACCAGGCCTCGCCCCGGCGCTCCAGCATCTGCGTCAGCGGCTTGTAAGGAATGAGCCCGGCATAGGCCTGGGTCCACGCCTCCCGGTGCGCTTCCGAGATGGCTCGCGCATCTTCCGGTTCCGCCCGGCGGACATCGATCGACAACGTCTTCATAACGCTACTTTAGGTCCTGCCGTGGCCGATCCGCCATTCCCCCTTTCGGGGTAGGGCAGATTGCCCACAGACTTCTAATGTGGACGACTGAGAGGACGTTAACGCCTTTTTAACCTTTGCCACAAGTCCGCGCCTTGCCAAGGCACAAGAAAAAACCCCGGCATCGCTGCCGGGGTTTTCGAGAGCTGAAATGCTGCCTGGATCAGCCTACGGCGATCTTCGACTTCTCGTAGCGCTTGCGGTCGTTCGCATCGAGATAGATCTTGCGCAGGCGGATGGATTTCGGCGTCACCTCGACGAGCTCGTCGTCCTGGATCCAGGAAAGCGCCCGTTCCAGCGTCATCCTGATCGGCGGCGTCAGCTTCACCGCCTCGTCCTTGCCGGCCGCGCGGATGTTCGTCAGCTTCTTGCCCTTGAGCACATTGACTTCGAGGTCGTTGTCACGGGAATGGATGCCGATGATCATGCCCATATAGACCTTCTCGCCGGCATCGATGATCATCGGGCCGCGGTCTTCCAGGTTGAACAGCGCGTAGGCCACCGCTTCGCCGGCTTCGTTGGCGAGCAGCACGCCGTTGACGCGGCCGCCGATCTCGCCCTTGTAGGGTTGGTAGCTGTGGAACAGGCGGTTCATGATCGCCGTGCCGCGCGTATCGGTCAGAAGCTCGGACTGGTAGCCGATCAGGCCGCGGGTCGGCGCGTAGAAGACGAGGCGGACGCGATTGCCGCCCGACGGACGCAGCTCGACCATCTCGGCCTTGCGCTCGGACATCTTCTGCACGACCGTGCCGGAATATTCCTCGTCGACGTCGATCAGCACTTCCTCGACCGGCTCCAGGAGCTGGCCGGTCTCGTCCTTGTGCATGACGACGCGCGGACGCGAAACGGCAAGCTCGAAGCCTTCGCGGCGCATGTTCTCGATCAGCACCGCGAGCTGAAGTTCGCCGCGGCCGGACACGAAGAACGAATCCTTGTCGGCGCTTTCCTCGATCTTCAGCGCGACATTGCCTTCGGCCTCCTTGAGCAGGCGGTCGCGGATGACGCGGCTGGTCACCTTGTCGCCTTCGGTACCGGCGAGCGGGCTGTCGTTGACGATGAAGGACATGGTGACGGTCGGCGGGTCGATCGGCTGCGCCTGCATGGCTTCCGTCACGGACGGGTCGCAGAACGTATCGGCGACCGTGCCCTTGGAAAGGCCGGCGATCGCGACGATGTCGCCCGCATGCGCTTCTTCGATCGGCTGGCGCTCGATGCCGCGGAAGGCGAGGATCTTGGAAATGCGGCCCTGCTCGATCAGCTTGCCGTCCTGGCCGAGAACCTTGACGCTCTGGTTCGGCTTGATCGAACCGGAGGCGATGCGGCCGGTGATGATGCGGCCCAGGAAGTTGTTGGCTTCGAGGATCGTGCCGATCATCCGGAACGGACCTTCTTCGACCTTCGGCTCCGGAACGTGCTTGACCACCAGGTCGAGGAGCGGCGCCAGGCCTTCGTCGGTCGGGCCCGCCGGATCGAAATTCATCCAACCGGCACGGCCGGAACCGTAGAGGATCGGAAAGTCGAGCTGCTCGTCGGTGGCGTCGAGCGCGGCAAAGAGGTCGAACACCTCGTTGACGACTTCGTCGGCGCGGGCATCCGGACGGTCGATCTTGTTGATCGCCACGATCGGGCGCAGGCCGACCTTCAGCGCCTTGCTGACCACGAACTTGGTCTGCGGCATCGGGCCTTCGGCGGCGTCGACCAGAACGATCGCGCCGTCCACCATCGAAAGGATGCGCTCGACTTCGCCGCCGAAGTCGGCGTGGCCGGGCGTGTCGACGATGTTGATGCGCGTGTCCTTCCACTCGATGGAAGTCGCCTTGGCCAGGATGGTGATGCCGCGCTCTTTTTCGATGTCGTTCGAGTCCATCACGCGTTCCATGACGCGCTGGTTCTCGCGGAACGAACCGGACTGTTTCAGGAGTTCGTCGACAAGGGTCGTTTTCCCATGGTCAACGTGCGCGATAATCGCGATGTTGCGAAGTGCCATATTCAAGATCTCTGAGGCTGCGGCGCGATGAACGGGAGGACGCGCCATATTTCGTTGGCGCGCTCATATCCTTTTTTTCGCAATTGCGAAAGGGGATGCCGCCATAATTGCAATCGAGCGGCCGACACGTTCTATTCCGCCACGAGGCCGCTGCGTCGCAGGAGCATCAAGAGCGCCAGCGGCAGAAGCGTGGTGATGAGGATTGCGATGAAGGCCATGGCCATGCCGAGGCCGATCGAACCCTGCTCGAACTGCCGCCAGATGAAGGTCGCGATCGTCTGCATGCCGACGGGCGCGATGACCACCGAGGCGACCAGTTCGCGCGAGGCGAGCGCGAAGACGAGCAGCATGGCCGATGCAAGGCTCGGAAAGACCAGCGGCAGAAGAATGCGCCGGAAGGCCGTCAGGCCGCTCGCGCCGAACACCCGCGCCGCCGCCTCCAGATTGTCGCCGATCTGCTGGAAGGCTGCGGTCGTGTAGCGAACCGGCTGGGGCAGCAGGATGCAGCAATAGGCAAGCAGCAGGATGAGGGCCGTATTGTAGGGCGTCACCGGCAGCCACGGCATGTTCCAGGCGAGGATCAGGCCCACCGCCACGACGATGCCTGGCAGCGCGTTCGGCAATATGGTCATGACGTCGATCGCCATGCGGCCGCGGATTTTCGTCTTCACAACCGTGTAGGCGGCCATCACGCCGATCAGACCGGTGATCAGCGCCGTGCCGATGCCGAGCGAGAAACTGTTGACGAGCGCCGAGAGCGCGCCGGCGCTGTTGCTGAAGACGGCGATGAAATTGGCGAAACCGATATTGTCGAGCGCCAGCCCGCCGGAAATCGTCCGCGACAGAGCGGTCGCGAGGATCGCCAGAAGCGGCACGCCCGTCGCCAGGAAGGAAACGACGGCAAAGGCGATCATCACCGGCATCTTCAGCGCACCGAGCGGCCGTTTGTCCTTGTCCGTCGGCTTGCCGCCGACCGTCTGATACGACCGCCGCGACAGGATCCACCGTTGCGCGAGGAACGTGACCAGCGACATTGCTACCAGCAGGATCGACAGGATCGCCGCACCGGGAAGATCGATCGGCCAGTCGGTGATGCGCAGGTCGATGCCGGTGACCAGCACCTGGAACCCGGCGCGGCGGCCGAGTGCCGCCGGCGTGCCGTATTCCTCTATCGCCGCCGCGAAGACGAGCATCAGGCTCGCGGCGAGACCGGGGGCGGAAAGCGGCAGGGTGATCCGCCAGAAGGCGCGCGCCGGTGTGGCGCCGAACACCCGGCCGACATCCGCATAGCGGGCACCGACGGCCTCGACGGTGCGGGAGACGGCGAAATAGACTACCGGAAACGTGTTGAACGCCATGACGAGCGTCATGCCGAACAGGGAAAAGAGGAAGGGTGCGAGATTGAAGCCCGCGACCTGCTGCAGATAGCCGCGCGGCTGCAGCGTCATGATCCAGCCGAGCGTCGCGATATAGGGCGGGATCATGAAAGGGACGAGCAGCAGGACGTCCCAGACCGGCGCGAAGGGAATTCGGTAGAGCGCCCGGAAGACACCGAGCGGCACCGCGACGAAGGCTGAAGCGAGCACGACGCAGCCGCCGAGCAGGATCGTATTGCCCGCCATGCCGATCAGTGCGCTGTCGCCGAGCGTCGAAAGGAACGAGGAGAAAGGGCCCGAAAACGAGCCCTGTCCGAGATCGGGGAAGATGCCTTGCAGCACCACGGCGACGAAGGGAACGGCAACGACGACGGTCAGTCCCGCGATCGCGAGCCAGGCGGCCGGGGCCGCACCGCCGATACCGTTCGCCTTCATTTCACCCGTCCTTACTTGCCGCCGTAGATCTTGGTGATCTCGGCCAGCGTTTCCTTGCGCTTGCCGTAGACGGCGGCGGTGTCGTACTTCAGCAGTTTCAGATCGCTGATCAGCGGGCGGTTGGCCGGAATGTCGGTGCGGGCCGGCATCAGCATTTCGCCGGCGACGGCCTTCTGGCCTTCGTCGGAAAGCATGTAGTCGATGAACTTCTTGGCCTCGTCCTGGTTCTTCGACCAGTTGAGGATCATCGCCGGGCGCGGCGCGATGACCGTGCCGGAAGCCGGGAAGATGACGTCGATATTCTCGCCCTTGGCCTTGGAATTGAGCGTGATGTAGTCCACGGCGCCGAAGACGGCGGCCTTGGCGCCTTGCAGGACCGGGTTCAGCGCTTCGGCATTGGCGCCGGCGATGATCGCGCCGTTGGCCTTCAGGTCGTTGAAGACCTTGAAATTATCCTGGCCGGCGAGCGCGGCGGTCAGTTCGAAGGACGAGCCGGACTGGGCCGGGTCCGGAATGTTGACGAGGTCCTTGTATTCCGGCTTCGTGAGGTCGGCCCATTCGGCCGGCTTCGGCGTGCCGCTCTTGGTGTTCCAGGCGATGCCGAGCGCCGAAATGCCCTGCGCGACGGCTGTCTCCGTCTTCAGGAAATCCGGCACCTTAGCGGCATTCGGGCTGGTGTAGGAAACGAGCCAGCCGCGCTTGGCAAAATCGGTTGCGGTATCCCAGGAAGCGGAGACGAGAACGTCGACGACCGGGTTTGAAGCTTCCGCTTCGATACGGGCCATGACCTTGCCCGTGGTCGCCTGGAAGACGTTGACCTTGATGCCGGTCTCCTTGGTGAAGCCGGCCGAGAGCTTGTCGATCAGGCTCTGCGGACCGGCGGTATAGACGGTGATGTCGGCATGCGCGACACCCGCCATCAGGGCAGCGGCGAAAACACCGAAAGTAATGCTCTTCAATGATTTAAGCATGTTCCAAACTCTCCTCTTTGGATGAATGAACTTGTGTGCCGAACCAGCGGATCCGCTTCGGATCGATCGAAAGGCCGATGCCCTCGCCCGGCCGAAGCTTCGTATGGCTGAGCACCTGCAGCTCGATATCTGCGGGTCCGACGAGCGAGACGGTTGCCAGATGCCCATCGCCGCGGAATTGCGAGCGCAGCACCGTTGCCGCGAGCCGTCCGGGCGAAATCTCGCCGGGCGTGATCGAGGCTACGGGAATGAGGACGCGCGCGGTTGCGCCGACATGGCCGCTTCCCCGCAGCAGCGCCACGTCGCTGCCTTTGAAGACCCAGAGCCCGTCGCGGTGTTCGAGGTCGGCAATCCCGCCGAGCCGCAGGAAATCCGCCACTTCCGGCGTCGCGGGCCGCTCGATGAGCTCGTCGGGAGAGGCGAGCTGTTCGATCAGTCCGCCGCGCATCACGGCGACATCGTCGGCCAGCGTCAGGGCCTCGCTGTGGTCGTGGGTGACGTAGATCGCCGTCAACCCGAGCGTCGCGATCAGCTCGGCCAGTTCGCCGACCATGTTTTCGCGCAGCTCCCGGTCGAGATTGGAGAGCGGTTCGTCGAAGAGGATGAGCTGCGGCTCCGCGACGATGGCGCGGGCGATCGCCACGCGCTGCTGCTGGCCGCCGGAAAGATCGCTGGGGCGTCGGTCCGCATAGGCGGCGAGACCGACGCGTTCCAGCGCCCGCATCGTCCGGCTCTGGCGTTCGGCTTTCCCCAGCCTGCGCATTTCAAGTGGAAAGGAGACGTTGCCCCCGACCGTCAGATGCGGCCAGAGCGCGTAATCCTGGAAGACCATGCCCAGATTGCGCTTCTCCGGCGGCGCGAAAGCGCCGGTCGCGGCATCGGCGACCACCTGGCCGGCGATCGAGACGGACCCCCTGGTCGGCGCCAGCAACCCCGCGATGAGCCGCAGCAACGTGGTCTTGCCGCAGCCGGAAGGCCCGAGCAGCGCCAGCGTCTTGCCTCGGACAAGCGATATGTCGATGCCCTTCAGCACCGGCGTCGCGCCGTAATGCAATTCCACCCCGGCCGTCGAGACGGCGGCATCGGTCGCTGGAGGCTGAGGCGTCATGGAAGAACCGGCATCGGTGAGGGGCGATGCCGGTTGCTTATTAAGGTTCCGTGACAGTCATGTGACAGGCCCGGCGGGGCTCACACGGGAGACGACAACCTGTCGCATCCATCGGTAGAGCAGGCCCAGGCTTTCCGAAAACCCACTCAACTAGGCGTCGCTGCCGGCAAGCTCTTCCACCATCGCCAGACCCTTTTTCTTGAGCATGGCCTGAGGGTCCGGAAGCTTGCCGCGGAAGGCCTTGTAGGTCTCCTCCGGATCGATCGACCCGCCGACGGAATAGATATTGTTCTTGAGCTTGCGGGCCATGACCGGATCGAAGGCGTTGCCGGTCTCCTCGAAGGCGGAGAAGGCGTCCGCGTCCAGCACTTCCGACCACATGTAGGAATAATAGCCGGCCGAGTATCCGTCGCCGGAGAACACATGCTGGAAATGCGGCGTGGCGTGGCGCATGACGATCGAGGCCGGCATGCCGATCTCGTCGAGCACTTCCTTCTGCACCGCCATCGGATCGTCCACCGCTCCGCGCGTATGGAAGGCCATATCGACCAGCGCGGACGAGGTGAACTCCACCGTCGCGAAGCCGGCGTTGAAGGTGCGGGCGGCGAGCACCTTGTCGAGCAGCGCCTTCGGCATCGGCTCGCCGGTCTCGTAATGCACGGCGTATTTTTCGAGGATCTCCGGCACGGTCAGCCAGTGCTCGTAGAGCTGCGAGGGCAGTTCGACGAAGTCGCGCGCGACGCCAGTTCCGGAAACCGAGGGATAGGTCACGTCCGACAGCATGCCGTGCAGCGCATGGCCGAATTCGTGGAACAGCGTGCGGGCGTCGTCGAGCGAAAGCAGCGCCGGCTTGCCTTCGGCCGGTTTGGCGAAATTGCAGACGTTGTAGATGATCGGCAGCTCGCCCTTCGCGCCGCTCTTCAGCGCCAGCTTGTGCTGCGACTGGAAGGAACTCATCCAGGCGCCGGACCGCTTGGACGACCGGGCGAAATAATCGCCGAGGAAGAGCGCCTTCAGCGCGCCGTCCTTGTCGCGGATTTCGAAGACCCGCACGTCCGGATGATAGGCGGCAACGCCCTTCACCTCGACGGCCGTGATGCCGAACAGCCGGCCGGCCACGTCGAAGCAGGCTTCGATCACCTTTTCGAGCTGCAGATAGGGCTTCAATTCGGATTCGGAGAAGTTGAACAGCCGCTCGCGAAGCTTTTCCGCATAGTGACGCCAGTCCCAGGGCATGACCGGGTGGTTCCTGCCTTCTTCGGCGATGAGGCCGCCGAGGCTCGTTTCCTCCTCCAGCGCCTTGGAGCGGGCCTTTTCCCAGACCTGACGGAGCAGCGTGTTGACCGCTTCCGATGTCTTGGCCATCGTGTTGTCGAGCTTGTAGGCCGCGAAATTCTCGTATCCGAGCAGCTTCGCCTTCTCTGCGCGCAGCACCAGCGTCTCACGGACGATGCCGAGATTGTTCGTGTCTCCGGAGTTCTCCCCACGCGCCGCCCAGGCCTTGAAAGCCTGCTCGCGCAGGTCCCGTCTCGTGGAGAAGGTCAGGAAAGGCTCGATGATCGAGCGCGACAGCGTCACCACATAACCGTCCGCCTCGCCCCGCTCGCGCGCGGCTGCCGCCATGGCGTCGCGCAGGAACGGCGGAAGGCCGTCGAGCTCGGCTTCCTCTGAAAGCTTCAGCGACCAGCTCTTCTCGTCGCCGAGAACGTTCTGCCCGAACTTCGCGCCGAGGCCCGCGAGCTTTTCGTTGATATCCGCGAGCCGCTCCTGATCCGCCTTTTCGAGCTTGGCGCCGGCACGCACGAAGCCCTTCCAGTGGCGCTCCAGCACCCGTTCCTGCTCGACCGTAAGGCCGAGCTCGCCGCGCTTCCCCCACAGCGTGTCGATGCGCGAAAAAAGCGCGGCATTCGTGCCGATCTTCGAATAATGGCGGGATAATTTCGGCGCGATCTCCCGCTCCAGTGCCTGGATGGTCTCGTTCGTATGAGCGCCGGCCTTGCCCCAGAAGAGCGCCGAAACCCGCGAAAGCCCGTCGCCGGCGATCTCCAGCGCCGTGACGGTGTTTTCGAATGTCGGCTCCTGCGGGTTGTTGGCGATCGCATCGATCTCCGCCTCGTGGGCGGCGAGCGCGGCATCGAAGCCGGGCGCGAAATCCTCGTCCTTCACCTGATCGAAACGCGGCAGTCCATGATGGCCGTTCCATTCCACGAGGGCGGGGTTCAGCGGAAGATTGGAAGACATGCAGATATCCTTCAGAACGATGCGTCTCATTTCATATAGGAGAAGGCGGCGGGAATGGGTATGCGCTCGGTCATTTCGATTTCCGGCAAGAAATCATGCACAACAATTAACGGTCATTAACCATTTGACGCGGTGCAGCATCCGCAGGTACTTTTCCCGTAGTATCCGGTGACTCGGGATATAGCCATGGAAATCACTTCCTTGCGCTGGTCTGCCAACTTGCTGCAACGGGAAAATTCTCGAAACAACAACAGGATCGAGAAACCTGAGCAACAGGAAAACCGGCACGGCCAGATTATCTTCCAGGTGCCCGAAACGGATGAATCGCCGGTCGATTTCTCGGCGATCTCGCCGCGGGACCTTCGCGCGCTGGCCCTTGAGAACTATCAGGCCGGCAAGATCGACCAGGAAACCTATATCACGCTGTCGGAAGAACTCCCGCACCATGCGGTCGATGCCCAGGGACAGGTGATCGATCTTTCGCAGGTCACCGACGAGACCGGCTTCGACTTCCACGACTATTACCGCAATCAGCTCGATATCGCCATGTCCCTTGGCGATGCGCATCGTGCCGATGTCCTGCGCTCGGTCATGGCTTTCCTGGAAATCTGAACCGCCGGTCCGTTCGTTCAGGCGCGCCGGTAGCCGATGAGGCCCGGTGCCGAATGCCAGAGCGCCTGCACGGCAAAGCCGATGAAAAGCAGTCCAGAAAGCCGGACGATCACTCTCTCATGTTTCCGGTAGAAGCGGCGCACGATACCTGCGCCGATGATGCCGATAAGCACGATATCCGCCGTCAGGAATCCCAGCAGTGAGACGGCGAGCAGGATCGGCAGCCCGGAAAAATCGAGCGCATCCGACGAGCCGGCGAGCAGCGCCGTGAATGTCGCGAGCGCCACCGGATAGCCTTTCGGGTTGGTGAGCCCGAAGATCAGCCCGCGGCGGAGCGGCTTCTCGACCGTCACCAAAGAACCGCCGTCCCCCTTCGGCCTTGCCCTGAGCGCGCTCCAGCCGATCCAGCCGAGATAGAGACCGCAGATGACGCCGAGCACGTCAAAGAAGGTGGTGCCGATCGTCTTCGCGCCGATGATCGCCACCAGCGCCAGCGAGGACCAGAGGATGTCTCCGGCCAGATGCCCGCCCATGAACAGGGCCCCGGCCTGCCGCCCCTGCCCCGTTCCGATGCCGAGAAGCGCCAGGAAGGCAGGACCAGGAATGAGCGTGTAGGCGAGCGCCGCGAGAAAGGCGCCGGCAAGCAGCGAGGACGACATGATTTGCTCCATCGGAAAGGCTGCGACAATCTCGCCGCGGGTTTTGCCGCTGTCAATGCAAACCCTGTGCCTGTTTTCCGTTTGCCTCCCATCGGAAAGATAGTAAGGGTGCCTTATGAAACGCTCCGCCGAAGAGTGAGTGCCGGACCGGATATGGACACATTGGGTTTTCTGATCGTCGACAGCGCACGCCTTCTCCGCACGGCCTTCGAACGGCGCATAGCGCAAGCCGGTCTCGGTCTGACGCCCGGCGAGGCGCGCGCGCTCCTGAACATCGCCGCCGTGGACGGCAGCCGCCAGCTCGACATCGCCGCCCGCATGGGCGTCGAACCCATGACGCTCTGCGCCTATCTGGACAAGCTCCAGTCACTGGGGCTGATCGAGAGGCAGCAATGCTCTCTCGACCGCCGCGCCAAGCGGATAACCCTCACGGAGACGTCCGAAGAGATGATCGCATCGGTCCGGAAGGAGCTCAACGTCATCCTCGTCCAGGCGACCGAGGGCCTGAGCGAGGAAAACAACCGTGCCCTGCGGGAAACGCTGGCCGCGTTCAACACCAATCTTCAGGCCCTCAGCCTTTCCCAAATAGCCCAGACAGCATCCGATGAAGGCTGACAGCATGCCCCGCACACCCGCGCTGATGAGCGAGCGCCGCACCACGATCATCGGCGCTTTGCTGACGGCGATCGGCCCCATCTCCATGGCGATCTATACGCCGGCCATGCCCGAACTGGTGCATGCCTTCGCCACCACCGAAGCGGCGATCAAGATGTCGCTGTCGCTCTATTTCGCGGGCTTCGCGCTGGCGCAGCTCGTCGCCGGTCCCGTATCGGACGCCTTCGGCCGCAAGACGGCATCGCTGAGCTTCTTGCTGATCTATCTTGCGGGTTCGCTGCTCGCCGCCTTCGCCCCGACGGTGGAATGGGTTCTCGCCGGCCGCCTCATCCAGGGGATTGGCGCCTCGGTCGGCATCACCGTGTCGCGCGCCATCGTTCGCGACCAGTTCAACGGCGGAGACGCGGCCCGCATCATCAACACGATGGGCATCATCCTGGCGATCGGCCCGTCGCTTGGACCGACGGTCGGCGGCCTCGCTCTGGCCGCCTTCGGCTGGCGATCGGTCTTCCTGCTGATGGTCGGCTTCGGCGCGCTCCTGATTTTTCTGTCGACCGTCTGCCTCAAGGAGACGACGGTACCGGACAGAAGCCGGCTGAAGCCGCTTCGCCTTCTTGAGGCCTATGCGGAAATCGTCGCGCTGCCGCGCTTCCTCTTCACGGCGCTCGTTCTCGCCGGCGCCGTCGGCTCGATGTATGCGCAAGCGGCCGTCCTGCCTTTCATCCTGATCGAGAAGGTCGGGCTCACGCCGACCCAGTTTGGCATGAGCATGCTGATGCAATCCGGCTTCTTCCTGATGGGATCCGTCTGTCTCCGGGTCATCTCCAAATGGCTGCCGGCCGAACGCGCGCCCGTCGTCGGGCTGATGTTCAGCGGCGCCGGCGGCATCATCATGGCGTTTTCGGTCTTTTTCTTAAGCCCGACCTTCCTGTCCGTCATGGGGCCTGTGGCGCTCTGCGCCTTCGGCATTGCCTTCGTCTCGCCCTACATGACCGCAGCCGGCCTCATTCCTTTTCCGCATATCGCCGGCTCGGCTTCGGCGATGATGGGCTTCATTCAGATGGGCGCCGGTTTCCTGGGCGGTGTCGCAGCCGCCTCGATCGGCTCGCCGCTGCTGGCCTTCGGCATCATCATCCCGGCCATGCATATCATCGCCGTTCTCGGCTACATCGGCTTCCGGATCACCAGCCGCCCGGCGTCGGGGACATGAAAAAGCCCGCCTCCGTTTCCGGGAGCGGGCTTCCGTGATCCGGTAGGTTCGCGGCTTACTTGGCGAGGTTGCGCTTGGCGAGCGTGCGCAGCCGCAGCGCATTGAGCTTGATGAAGCCCGCCGCATCCTTCTGATCGTAGGCGCCCTGGTCGTCCTCGAACGTGACGAGCTTGTCGGAATAGAGCGACTTCCCGCTCTCGCGGCCGATGACCATGACATTGCCCTTATAGAGCTTCAGCGTCACTTCGCCTTCCACATGCTCCTGGCTCTTGTCGATGAGCGCCTGCAGCATCTCCCGTTCCGGCGAGAACCAGAAGCCGTAATAGATGAGCTCCGCATAGCGCGGCATCAGCTCGTCCTTGAGATGGGCAGCGCCGCGATCGAGCGTAATCGACTCGATCGCGCGGTGGGCAGCGAGCAAGATCGTGCCGCCGGGGGTCTCGTAGACCCCGCGCGACTTCATGCCGACGAAACGGTTCTCGACGAGGTCGAGACGACCGATGCCGTTGTCGCGGCCGTAATTGTTGAGCGTGGCGAGCAGGGTCGCCGGCGACATGGCGACGCCGTTGATGGAAACCGCATCACCCCGTTTGAAGCCGACCTTGATGACGGTCGCCTTGTCCGGCGCGGCTTCCGGGGAGATCGTGCGCATGTGCACGTATTCCGGAGCCTCCTGCGCCGGGTCTTCGAGAACCTTGCCTTCGGACGAGGAGTGCAGCAGGTTGGCATCGACGGAGAAAGGCGCTTCGCCCTTCTTGTCCTTGGCCACCGGAATTTGGTTCTTTTCGGCGAACTCAAGCAGGTCGGTGCGGCTCTTGAACGACCAGTCACGCCACGGCGCGATAATCTTGATGTCCGGGTTCAGCGCATAGGCCGAAAGCTCGAAACGCACCTGGTCGTTGCCCTTGCCGGTCGCCCCGTGGGCGATCGCATCGGCGCCGGTCTTGCGGGCGATATCGATGAGATGCTTGGAGATCAGCGGGCGAGCGATCGACGTGCCGAGCAGATAGACGCCTTCGTAGACGGCATTCGCGCGGAACATCGGGAAGACGAAATCGCGCACGAATTCCTCGCGCACGTCCTCGATATAGATCTCCTTGATGCCGAGCATTTCCGCCTTCTTGCGGGCCGGCTCCAGCTCCTCTCCCTGGCCGAGATCGGCGGTGAAGGTCACCACTTCGGCGCCGAGTTCGGTCTGCAGCCATTTCAGGATGATCGAGGTGTCGAGGCCGCCGGAATAGGCGAGAACGACTTTCTTTACGTCTTTCGGGAGTGCCATGTCGATTACGTCCGTCTGCGGGTGGCGGCGGGCCTGAAGAACCTGCCGGATCGGGAATTGCGGCACTTTTAGCGAGTTTCTCGGGGCGCGCAAGAAAAACCGGGTAAAGCCGGTCAGAGATGGCGGGCAATGTTCATCCGCTGATGCAGGATGCGGACTATGATCACACGAGCAGCAGTCTGGCGAAAGATGATGAAGTGAGATTTGTAGGGTAGCGACCGATACCCGCTCTTTATCGCCTCGATACTTCTTCCGGCCTTCTCGCCCGCCGCGAGCCCGTTGCAAAAATCGCGGATGCCAAAAGTATAGTCCTCAGCTTGATCACTGCCCCATTTTTCCTCAGTGTAGTCGTATATGCGGTCGATATCCGCAATGGCCTTGGGCGCAAAGATGAGGGTTTTCATTGCTCGGCGCGCAAAGCCCGTTTCCTCGCAATGAATTCATCAAAATCGAAAGGTTCCGGCTCGCCTGATGCTTCGCCCTCGTCGATGGCGGCCCGGATGGCTTCAAGCCCATCCTCGCTGTCGCGCAAAAGCCGCAGTGCTGCTTCCACGACTTCATCTGCGGAACTATAGTTGCCGTCGCTCACCTGCTTAGCGATGAAAGCCGTCAGTTCCTCATCCACCGTGATCGATGTCATCTTGCCCATAAACCGGCTCCATGTGACGCCCTTGTCATGTTGACAGGTTTTGATCAGGGTACCATATCCCGCCGCACCTTTGAACAGCAGCGTCATAGAGGAGACTTTTATGGCCGTTACTCATCCCGCTCTGAAGAAGGAAAATGTCGCCGTCGTCACCGGTGCCGCTTCCGGCATCGGCCTGGCCGCCGCGAAGGAATTCGCCCGCATGGGGCTTACGGTCGTCCTTGCCGATCTCGAAGGCGACCGCCTTTCGGATGCCTGCCGCGAAGTCGCAGCCCTTGCCGAAAACGGCGAGACGGACGTCGCCGCGATCGGCACGGACGTGTCGAGGCCGGATGAGATCGCCGCCCTGGAACGCGCCGTCCTGCAGCGTTTCGGCCGCGTGCACGTACTGATGAACAATGCCGGCATCCAGCCGGGCAGCGCCCTGTTCGGCCCTCAGTCCAATTGGGACAATGTCTTCGCCGTCAATCTTCTCGGCGTGATCCACGGCAGCCGTATCTTCGGACCGGGCATGATCGCCCATGGCGAACCTTCGCTCATCATCAACACCGGCTCCAAGCAAGGCATCACCACGCCGCCCGGCGATCCGGCCTACAATGTCGCGAAAGCCGGCGTGAAGGCCTTTACCGAGGCGCTGCAGCACGAGCTGCGCAATACGCCGAATTGCAGCGTCACGGCGCATCTTCTGATCCCCGGCTTCGTCTACACCGGGATCACCAGGCGCGACCGCGCGGAAAAGCCGGCGGGCGCCTGGACGGCGGAACAGACCGTCGAATTCATGCTGACGAGCCTCGAGCGCGGCGACTTCTATATCCTGTGCCCGGACAACGAAGTGGACCGCTCGACCGACGAACGCCGCATCCTCTGGGCGGCGGGAGACATCGTCGAGAACCGGCCGCCGCTGTCGCGCTGGCATCCCGATTTTGCCGAGGCGTCGAAGGAATTCATCGCCAAACGCTGATCGAACGAATTGGCATCGCTTCGAAAGCCGGGTAAATGGGACATCCCTTATCCGGCTTTTCGAGCACGCCCATGGATTTCCTGCCGAGCCTTCCGACCCTCCTCGCCTTCACCGCCGCGGGCCTGCTTCTGGCGCTGACGCCGGGACCGGACATGACGCTGTCGATCAGCCGCGCGCTGGCGCAGGGGCGGCGTCCGGCGCTCTTCGTCGTGGTCGGCACCAGTCTCGGCATCGTCTGCCATACGCTGCTGGTGGCGTTCGGCATCTCGGCTCTGATCACCGCGTCGCCGACGGCCTTCTTCATCCTGAAGACGGGCGGTGCGGCCTATCTGCTCTGGCTCGCCATCCAGGCGATCCGCTTCGGTTCCAGTTTTTCCGTCGAGAAGATGGAGCGGACGACGAGCAGCCCGCTCGCCAATATCTCCACGGGCTTCTGGGTGAACATCCTGAACCCCAAGGTCATCATCTTCTTCATGACCTTCCTGCCGCAGTTCGTCACCGCCGGCGATCCGGCCGTCACCGGGAAGCTCATCTTCTTCGGCATCTATTTCATCGTCATCGGCATGCCGGTAAACCTCATCGTCGTGCTCGCCGCCGATTGGCTCGCCGGCTGGCTGCAGGCCAACCCCAAGGTCCTGCGCGGCATCGACTACACCTTCGCCGGCGTCTTCTCGATCTTCGCCGCGAAGATCTTCTTCACGCAGGCGCGATAGGGATCACGTTCCGGCCGGCCGGCCCGGAAGCGCCTCCAGGCAACCTGAGAGAAACCGTCTTTCTGAATCGGATTGCGAGAGGTCTATGGCCCGGCGGTAGGCAAGCCTTGCCTGATCCGGCTGACCGGCGCGGGCAAACAGATCCGCCTGCACGGCGTAGAAAGGCTGATACTGCACCAGGGCCATGGCGATGGGCCTGAGGCGAGCCAGCGCCGCGACCGGCCCTTCCACATAGGAAAGCGCGACGATGCGGTTGAGTTCGTAGACGGGATTGTCTGCGGTGCGGGCGAGTTCTCCATACAGCAAGGCGATCTGTTGCCAGTCCGTTTCTGCGAAACTCGGCGTCTCCGCATGCACGGCGATGATCGCTGCCTGCAATTGGTAGGCTCCGGGACGGCCGCGCTGCAGTGCCCGTTCGACCAACGCAACTCCCTCCCGAATCCCGGCCCTGTCCCAGAGGCTCCGGTCCTGCGTCTCAAGCGTCAGTATCTCGCCGGCGGCGCCGATCCGCGCAGCCCGCCGCGCATGATGCAGCAGCATCAGCGACAACAGCCCCTCGATCTCCGGTTCGCCCGGTTGAAGCTCGGTCAACAGCCGGCCCAGCCTGATCGCTTCGTCGCAGAGATCGGCGCGGATATGCCGGTCGCCCGCGGACGCGTATCCTTCGTTGAAGATCAGGTAGATGACGGCGAGCACGCTTTCCAGGCGCGTTGCCCAGCCGTCCTGCCCCGGGACCTCGTAGGCAATGCCCGCCTTGGCGATCTTGTGACGGGCGCGCACCAGCCGCTGGGCCATAGCCTCATGAGCGTCGAGGAAGGCATCCGCTATCTCCTCGGTCTTGAGCCCGCAGACGGAGCGCAGCGTGAGAGCCACGCAGGTCTTCCGGTCGAGCGCCGGATGACAGCACGCGAAAATCAGTTTGAGTCGCTCATCGCCGATCTGGTCCGGTTCATCCGCTGCGGCGGATTGCTTTTCCATTTCGATGAGGTGGGCGATCTCCGCTGATTTCGCCCGGAAATTGGCGGAGCGCCGCAGCCGGTCGATCGCCTTCCGACGGGCGACCTGCATCAGCCAGGCAGCTGGCGCAGCCGGCAGGCCATTCCTGTTCCAATGGACGAGTGCGGATTCGAGCGCATCCTGCAAGCTGTCTTCAGCAAGCTGGAGATCTCGCAGCGACCCGACAAGATTGGAAAGGAGGCGTCCGCCGTCTTGCCGGGCGATCCTGTCGATCGCCTCGGCAACCGGAGCCCCTGCCGGGCTCGCGCTCATCAGCGATCGAAGACCATAATGGGCCGCACTTCGACGCAGCCCGTGGCTGCATGCGGGATCATCGCGGCATATTTGATCGCCTCATCAAGATCAGCGCAATCAAAGATGTAGAAACCGCCGAGCTGCTCCTTTGTCTCCGCAAAGGGGCCGTCCATGGTCTCGGTCCTGCCGTTGCGCACGCGCACCGTCGTTGCCGTGGTCGCCGGCTGCAACGCGTCGCCGGCAACCCAGACACCGTCCCTCTTGTAGGTTTCGTTGGCAATCTGATAGCCGCCCATCATCCGGCCGAATTCCGGCGAATCCGGCGGCGTAAGCGTGTCGGGATTCACATAGATCAGAGCCATGTATTTCATTTGTCCGTCTCCTCGGTAACCAATCGCCCTATTGCGATGGTGACCGATAACGAACGGGATGCAAGCGGATCGACATGCCCAGGAAAATTTTTATCGGAAGTCTCAATCGTCCTCGCCGTGGCCGGCGATCATCATCGCCTCGAAGGCGAGCCGTTCGGTCTTGCGCATGCGTTCCGATTCCGACTTCAACTGGCCGCACGCGGCGAGGATGTCGCGGCCGCGCGGCGTGCGGATCGGTGAGGCGTAACCGGCCTGGTTGATGAAATCGGCGAATTTCTCGATCTGCGCCCAGTCCGAGCACTGGTAGTTGGTGCCCGGCCAGGGATTGAACGGGATGAGGTTGATCTTGGCCGGAATGCCCTTCAGGAGCTGCACCAGCAGCTTGGCGTCCTCTAGGCTGTCGTTGACGTCCTTCAGCATCACGTATTCGAAGGTGATGCGGCGGGCATTCGACAGGCTCGGATACTTGCGGCAGGCTTCCAGCAGCTCCTTCAGGGGATATTTCTTGTTGATCGGCACCAGCATGTCGCGCAGCTCGTCGCGCACCGCATGCAGCGAGATCGCCAGCATGACGCCGATCTCCTCGCCGGTGCGGTAGATTTCCGGCACGACGCCCGAGGTCGACAGCGTGATGCGACGCTTGGAAAGAGAGAGCCCGTCGCCGTCGGAGGCGATCAGCAGCGCCGTCTTGACGTTCTCGAAATTGTAGAGCGGCTCGCCCATGCCCATCATGACGATATTGGTGATCTTGCGGTCGCCGCCCGGCACGAAGGCGTTTGCCGGCGCATCGAGGCCGGGGAAATCGCCCAGCCGGTCGCGCGCGAGCAGAAGCTGGCCGAGGATTTCCTCCGCCGTCAGGTTGCGCACCAGCCGCTGCGTGCCGGTGTGACAGAAGGAACAGGTGAGCGAACAGCCGACCTGGCTCGATATGCAGAGCGTGCCGCGGCCCTCCTCCGGAATATAGACCGTCTCGACCTCCACCGGCCGGCCGGCGCCGCGCGGCGGGAAACGCAGCAGCCATTTGCGCGTGCCGTCGTTGGAGATCTGCTCTTCCACGACCTCCGGACGGGAAATGGTGAAATGCGTCCTGAGCATCTCGCGCATGTCCTTCGCCACATTGGTCATGGCGTCGAAATCGGAAATGCCGCGCACATAGAGCCAGTGCCAGAGCTGGCTGACGCGCATCTTCACCTGCCGCTCGGGCACGCCCTTTTCTTTCAGTGCCTCCGCCATCGCCTCGCGCGTGAGCCCGATCAGCGACGGCTTGCCGGACATCAGGTCCGGCCGCGGCACGAGCGGCGTCTTGAGAGGGGCGGCGATTGCCTCGGAAACCGACATTGTCTATCCCATCGAACACATGGCCCGTTCCCGCACGTTCCGGCGCGTGGACAAGGGCATGTCTGTGTGTGAAACCTGTCTCGGTCCTCAGGACGCTTGAAGCGCCGGACCGTCGTTGAGGCGGGGCTTTATCATCAAATCGCCGCCGCGTCACTATTCTTCCCGAAACGCAAAAGGCCGGTCGGGGACCGGCCTTCATCGAACGCGGCGCAGAACCCCGTTTATTTGCAGGTCTCGATCTGCTTCAGCGCAGCTGAAATGCCCGACAACGAGTAGGAATACGAGGTCTTGGTGCCACGGCCCGACACCGCGCTGACGCTCATATTGGTGCCGCCCTTCATGGCGGCCACCATGGCAGGCTCCTCCGCCGCGTTCTCGACCCAGGCGGCCTTGTCCTTGGTGAACATCACGAAGCTCTTGCCGTCGATGGTGACCGTGACCTTGGAATTGGCCTGCAGGGGATAACCCATCATCGCCTGCGGCTCATAGGAGATGTTCTGGCCCGGACGCTGGGAAACGATGAAGAAGATATCGCCGTGGTCGACAGCCGCCGGTTCCTTCGTGGTCGGGACGGAAAGCACGTAGCAGACCGTGCTGTTGCCCGACTTGTACGAGTAAGCACCCCATGCCTTGAATTGCTGGATACGGGTCGGCGTCTGGGCGGAAACGACGCCGGCGCTCGCGAGTGTGAGCGCCAATGCGGTTGCGATTATTCTTACAGACATGATCTCCTGCCGGTTTTGTCTATTCCAGCGGCCCGCGCGGACAGGGCCTTGCCAAGCATGATGCTGATTCGGTTCATTTTGACTTAATCCTGGTTACCAAACCGTCAACTATGCCGTTTGAATCCGATGAAATCCCACCTGCCGCCGTCATGCGCGGAGCCGTTCTCCTCGCAGGTCGGCAGGACCCATTCGGCAGGGAAATCTCATGCGGTTCGGCAATCAGTGACACAAGGATTGGGGCAAGAGTTTGTCCTCCCACCCGGGCCTTCCAATGGACATTAGAATGGCCGAATATGAAACGAATCTCATCGTAAGGTTTGCGCGGAAATAAATGAATTCAGAGGACAAAGACCGCTTCGCCGGCTTGGTGAAGAGAGTGGCCGATGAGCGCGACCAGATGGCTTTCGCCATGCTCTTCGATCATTTCGCGCCGCGTCTGAAATCCTGGCTCGTCAGGCGGTCCATGACCCCCGACGAAGCGGAGGAACTGGTGCAGGAAGTGATGACCGTTCTCTGGCATCGCGCGCACCTTTACGATCCTGCCCGCTCCTCCCTCTCCACCTGGCTTTTCCGCATCGCCCGCAACCGCCGGATCGATGCGGAGCGCCGCGCCAGGCATCGGCGGGAGGCGCACGAGCCCTCCTTCTTCGCGACCGAGGCGCCGGGCGCCGATGCCCTGGTTGAAAGCGAGGAACGGGATGCGCGCGTGCGCGACGCTCTGGCGCAGATCCCCGACGAGCAGATGGAACTGGTCAGGGCAGCCTTCTTCCTCGGCCAGACCCATTCGGAGATCGCCTCGTCCAGGGGCTTGCCGCTCGGCACCGTGAAGTCGCGCATCAGGCTCGCCTTCGAACGCCTGAGGAGGGCGCTCGAGGAGCCGGCTTAGGAAAAACAGGTCGAGAGAGCGATCTCAGGCAGCCTGCGACTATTTGCCGCGCATGCCGGAAGCGATGTCCGGATTGTCCGCCAGCGAGAGATCGGCGGCTTCGTAATGGCGGTCGGCGATATGGCCCTGGATCATCCGGAAGGCGGCGGCCAGCACCGCGATGTCGTCGGTGAAGCCGACGAATGCGAAGACATCCGGCACGAGATCGATAGGGAGGACGAAATAGGCGAGCGCCGCAAGAAGCGTGCCGCGTACCCGTATCGGCGTCGCGGGATCGACCGCACAGTAATAGGCGGCGATCAGGTCGCGGCTGAAGGGGACCTGCCGCACCGCGCGCTTCAGCGTCGGCCAGAACCTGGCGCGCACCTGCCGCTCCCGGCGGTCCTGCGTCTCCTCGTCGCCCGGCAGAAGAATCTCGCCGATCTTCACGTCGTCCATGGTCGCTCCGTCTTGCCCGACGTCCTTTCACGCCGCACATCCCAATGTGCCCCAATATGGGTTTGTCGAGAATGGAGTTCAATTGCGGCGGGAGAATGCCCGGGCGAGCGCGGAGTCCAGCCGCTCAGGCAAGGCCTTCCTGTTAGAGAAGGCCCTTTACCGGTTCCCGGTCGGCTGCATGGGAATGGCCGTAGCTCACGTCCTGCAGCGGGAAGACCTCTTCCGTGAGGTATGGCCCGCCGCCGACCGATTCCTTGGACGACAGCAATACGAAGCGGGAAACCGTGAAGGGCGCCGTGTAGAAATTGCCGCGGCCGGCGAGATAGTGCACGACGTCGTCCAGGCGGCAGTTCTTCAGCCGGGCAAGCGTCACATGCGGCGTGAACTTGCGCGGATCGGGCGGCAGGCCGATCCTTTGGCAGATCCGCTCGATTTCCGCTTGCAGCGCGTACATCTCCGGAGAGGGAGCCACCCCTGCCCACACCGAATGCGGCTTTTTCGACCCGAAAGAACCGATCCCCGTCAGCGTTGCCTGGAACTCCGGCCGGTCGATCCGGTCCAGCCGGTCGACGATTTCGTCGGCGGTGCGGCCGTCGACATCGCCGATGAAACGCAAGGTGATGTGGTAGTTCTCGACGTCGATCCATCGGGCTCCGGGAAGCCCGCCGCGCAGAAGTGAAAGGCTCATGGCCACATTGCGCGGAACTTCGAGGGCGGTGAAAAGTCTCGGCATGGGGACCTCCTCGAATCTTTTGCAGACGCTAACAGCGAATCACGCAACCAAGTTCCGCGCAAGCCTTTATTTTTCTTTGGCCCCGATGGCCCCCAGGAAGCGTTCGACGGAGGGAAGCGTCTTTTCGACCATCACCGCCACGCCTTTGGCGTTCGGATGCATGCCGTCCTCGAGCTGCATGCCCTCGACGGTCGCGACGCCGTCGAGGAAGAACGGGTAGAGCGGCACGCCGTATTTTTCCGCCAGACGCTGATAGATCGGATTGAACCGCTCGGCATAGTCGCCCCCCATGTTCGGCGGCGCCAGCATGCCGACGAGCAGGACCGGAATGTTCCGTTCCTTGAGACGCGAAAGCATGGCGTCGAGATTCTTCTCCGACTGCTCGGGCGAGATGCCGCGAAGGGCGTCATTGGCGCCGAGCTCCAGGATCACGCCATCCGTGCCGTCCGGCACCGACCAGTCGATCCGGGAAAGCCCGCCGGCCGTCGTATCGCCGGAGACGCCGGCATTGGTGACGGTGACGTTGTGCCCCTTCTCCTTCAAGGCCATCTCGAGCTGCGCCGTATAGGATTCGGAAGGTGCAAGCTGGTAGCCCGCCATCAGGCTGTCTCCGAATCCGACGAGCTCAATCGCCCCGCCCCGGCTTCCGGTGTCCTGCGCGGCCGCCGCAAACGCTGGGAATGCAAGCGCGGACATGACGATGAAGTGAAGGAGGCTTGCTTTAAAACTCACGATCCGTCTCCTAGATTGGGCGCTGCCGCGGCGCGGCATTCGGGTTGAGGCTTCACGCTATATAGGACGGTTCGATTTGACTAAAACCATTATCACGCTGACGAAGGCCGACCTGACCTTGGGCAGTGCTGCAGCCTCCGTGCATGTGCTGAAGCAGATCGATCTCGAAATCCGCGCCGGGGAAGCCGTCGGCATCGTCGGCCCCTCGGGCTCCGGCAAATCGACGCTTCTGATGGTTCTGGCCGGCCTCGAACGTCTCGACAGCGGCGAGATCGTCATCGACGGCGCCCCGCTTCACACGCTTTCCGAGGACGCGCTGGCCGATTTCCGCGGCCGCAATATCGGCATCGTCTTCCAGTCCTTCCACCTGATCGCCAATATGACGGCGCTGGAAAACGTCGCCGTCCCGCTCGAGCTCGCCAACGTCAAGAACCCGTTCGACATTGCCAGGCGGGAGCTCGTCGCGGTGGGACTTGGCGAACGGCTCAACCACTATCCCGGCCAGCTTTCCGGCGGCGAACAACAGCGGGTGGCGATCGCCCGGGCGCTCGCGCCCTCGCCTTCCGTGCTGATCGCCGACGAACCGACCGGCAATCTCGACACCGAGACGGGGCGGCAGATCGCCGATCTCCTGTTCGCCAAGCAGGCCGAGCGGGGCATGACCATGCTGCTCGTCACCCACGACAATGCGCTTGCCGCCCGCTGCTCGCGGCAGATCCGCGTCCGCTCCGGCGAAATCGTCGGCGACAGCATCGTCCCCGGCACCGGCGATGTCCCGGCCCAGGCGGTCTCCGCATGAAGCGAGCGCTCCCCCGTCTTTCGATCGCGTTCCGCCTGGCGCTGCGGGAAATGCGCGGCGGCCTTGCCGGCTTCTACATCTTTCTCGCCTGCATCGCGCTCGGCACCGGCGCCATCGCCGCCGTCAATTCCGTTTCGCGCGCGATCACCGGCGCCATCGCCAGCCAGGGCCAGGAGATTCTCGCGGGCGACATCCGCTTCGAGCTCAACAACCGGGAAGCCACGGGTGAGGAACGCGCCTTCCTCGACGGCCTCGGCCAGGTTTCCGTCTCGACCGGCCTGCGTTCCATGGCGCGCAAGCCGGACGGTTCCGAACAGGCGCTGGTGGAAGTGAAGGCGGTCGACGGCGCCTATCCCCTCTATGGCACGTTCGGCTCCGAACCCTCCGCGCCGCTTTCCGATCTGCTCGCCGGAAACGGCGAGACCTTCGGCGCACTCGCTGCTCCCCTGCTTCTCGAACGCCTCGGCCTCAAGGAGGGCGACCAGCTCCTGCTCGGCAATGCCCGGCTGACCCTGAGAGGCACGATCACCGCCGAACCCGACGCCCTTTCCGACGGCTTCGGTTTCGCGCCGCGCCTCCTCGTCAGCCGCGATGCCCTGACTGCTTCGGGCCTGATCACCACCGGCAGTCTCGTCGAGACGGCCTACAAGGTGCGGCTCGACGATCCGGCGATCCGTTCGACGCTCGCCGCCCGCGCCAACCGCGAGTTTCCGAGCGCGGGCTGGTCGATCCGCACCAGCGACCGCGCTGCTCCCTCGCTCACCGAAAACGTCGATCGGTTCTCGCAGTTCCTGACCCTGGTCGGCCTGACGGCGCTCATCGTCGGCGGCGTCGGCGTGGCGAATGCCGTGCGGGCGTTTCTCGATGCCAAGCGCACCACGATCGCCACCTTCAAATGTCTCGGCGCTCCGGCTTCGGTCGTCACCCTGATCTATCTCATCCAGATCATGGTGCTCGCCGCCGTCGGGATCGCCATCGGCCTCGTCGTCGGCGCGGTCGCGCCCTTCCTGGCGCTGCAGTTCCTGGAAGGCGTCCTGCCGGTTCCGAAGGAAGTGACCTTCTATCCGTCGGCGCTGATGCTCGCCGCACTCTTCGGCCTCCTGATCACCTTCGCCTTCGCGATCCTGCCGCTCGGCCACGCGCGCGAAGTGCCGGCGACGGCGCTCTTCCGCGAGCAGTCGTTCGACGATGCCCGCCTGCCGTCCTGGCCCTATCTTCTCGTCGCAGGCGTGGCGCTTGCCGCTCTCGCCGCCCTTTCGATCGCCGCCGCCGAGGATCGCTTCGTCGCGTCGGTCTTCCTGGCGGCGGTTGCCGGTGCTTTCGTCCTGCTGCGGCTCGTTGCCGCTCTCATCGCCGCGCTGGCGAGAAGAAGCCCGCGGGTCAACTCGCCCGCACTGCGGCTGGCGATCGGCAACATCCATCGGCCGGGCGCCCTCACCCCCTCCGTCGTGCTTTCGCTCGGGCTCGGCCTCGCCCTGCTGGTGACCCTGGCGCTGATCGACGGCAACATGAGACGGCAGCTCACCGGCCGGATCGCCGAGCAGGCGCCGAACTTCTTCTTCGTGGACATCCAGGGATCGGAGCGCGAAGGCTTCCTGGACGTCCTGAAGCAGCAGGCGCCCGAGGGAACCGTCACTCAGGTACCCATGTTGCGCGGCCGGATTCTCGCCTTCAACGGCGAGGACGTGACGCAGATGAACGTGCCGCCTGCCGGCCGCTGGGTCCTGCGCGGCGATCGCGGCATCACCTATGAGGAGACGCTGCCGGAAAATTCGACGCTGACGGCGGGCGAATGGTGGCCCGCCGACTATTCCGGCGAGCCGCTCGTCTCCTTCGCGGCGGAAGAGGCCGGCGAGCTCGGCCTGAAGCTCGGCGATACGGTCACGGTCAACGTGCTCGGCCGCAACATCACCGCCCGCATCGCCAATTTCCGCAATGTCGAGTGGGAATCGCTCTCCATCAATTTCGTGATGGTCTTTTCGCCCAATACCTTCCGCGGCGCGCCGCATGCCTGGCTCGCCACGCTGACCGACCCTTCCGCCACCGCCCAGGAGGAGGCTTCCATCCTGCGCGCGGTCACCAACGCCTATCCGACCATCACCAGCGTGCGGGTGAAGGATGCGATCGACATTGTCGACCAGCTCGTCGGCCAGCTCGCGACGGCGATCCGTGCCGCGGCGGCCGTAGCGCTCATCGCCTCCGTCCTCGTCCTCGCCGGCGCGCTCGCCGCCGGCAACCGCGCCCGCACCCACGACGCCGTCATCCTCAAGACCCTCGGCGGCACGAGGCGGATGCTGATGCGCGCCTTCTCCTACGAATACATGATCCTCGGTGCGGCGACCGCCGTCTTCGCCCTTCTCGCGGGCGGCGTCTCCGCCTGGTTCGTGGTCAGCCGGATCATGCGGATGCCGTCCGCTTTCCTGCCGGACGTTGCACTCCTCACCCTCGCCGTTTCGCTGGTGCTGACCGTCGGGATCGGTCTTGCCGGCACCTGGCGGATCCTCGGCCAGAAGGCCGCGCCGGTGCTCCGCGAACTGTGACTCGCCCGTAGGTGGCGTTTTGCGCCAACTCTCGGGACAAAATCCCGCATGAACGTCCCATAGGTTGCTAAATCGCGCCTGCGGCTTGCGTTTTTCGCTGGCGACACCCTTGTATGTGAAACAATCTCGCATCATATTTGACGGCAGGCTTGCTGAAGCTCCGCAGCGGCGCCTGGGTCTGACAAAGGGGGCCCGACACCGTGACTAACTTCGGAGCTTAAAGAGGAAACAATGGCTGACTTCAACAACTACCAGAATCGGATGGCGCAGACTCGCGCGCAATCCGGTGCGATGATCGACGAAGGCCTCCGTACCTATATGCTGAAGGTTTACAACCTGATGGCACTCGGGCTTGCGATCACCGGCGTTGCGGCCTTCCTGACATGGCAGATGGCGGTTGCCGACGGCCAGCTTACGGCTTTCGGCCAGATGCTGTATGCCAGCCCGCTCAAGTGGGTGGTCATGCTGGCTCCGCTGGCGATGGTCTTCTTCCTGAGCTTCCGCATCAACTCGATGAGCGTCGCCGCCGCGCAGACGACCTTCTGGATCTATGCCGCCCTGATAGGCCTGTCGCTGTCCTCGATCTTCCTGGTCTTCACCGGCCAGAGCATCGTGCAGACCTTCTTCGTCACGGCCGCCTCCTTCGGCGCGCTGTCGCTCTATGGCTACACGACCAAGAAGGACCTGTCCGCGATGGGTTCGTTCCTGATCATGGGCCTCTTCGGCCTGATCATCGCGTCCATCGTCAACATCTTCCTGGCTTCGTCTGCCCTCGGCTTTGCCATCTCCGTGATCGGCGTGCTGATCTTCGCAGGCCTCACCGCCTACGACACGCAGAAGATCAAGGAAATGTACTTCGATGGCGACGACGTGGCCGTCATGGGCCGCAAGGCGATCATGGGCGCTCTGACGCTCTACCTCGACTTCATCAACCTCTTCATGTTCCTGCTGCAGTTCCTCGGCAATCGCAACGAATAACGGCACCGGACAATGAATACGAAGAAGGCGGCTTTCGGGCCGCCTTTTTTGTTGCCTGCCACCGAAACGCGGCATAGGCTCGGCCGTTCTCACCAGCGACCTGCCCCAACCAACCGCCCTTTCCCGATGACCTTCCACCTCCGCGACGCCAGCCCAGCCGATCTTCCCGCCATTACCGAAATCTACCGCGACAGCGTGCTGAACGGCACCGCGAGCTACGAGATCACCCCGCCGGACCAGGCGGAGATGACGAGCCGGTTCGAGGGGATCAGGAGCAAGGGCTATCCCTATATCGCCGCCGAGGGCGAAGGCGGCACGTTCCTCGGCTATGCCTATGCCTCTGCATTCCGCACCCGTCCCGCCTATCGCTGGCTGGTCGAGGATTCGATCTACCTCGCACCGGAAGCGCGCGGCCGAGGCGTCGGAAAGGCGCTTTTGAAGGAATTGCTCGTCCGCTGCGAAGCGCTCGGCTTCCGGCAGATGATCGCGGTCATCGGCGGCGCGAGCGCTGCTTCCGTCTCGCTTCATCGCAGCCTCGGCTTCGAGATGACCGGCACGCTGAAAGGCACCGGCTTCAAGCACGGAAAATGGCTGGACACGGTCCTGATGCAGATCAGCCTCGGCGAGGGCACCGCCACGAGCCCCGATCCGAACACCTATCCCGGCTCGCTGTTTGCCGAATAAAGCGAGCTGCCCGAAAGGCGGGGGGATGCGGGTGCGATCAATCGAAGGTGAGGTCGATCAGTCGATCAGTTTCAACACCTTGTCGAAGACCTTGAGCACCTGCGGCAGCTCATGGCCGCGCTTGAGGATCGTGCCGTGCGTGTTGAGCACGCTATAGGCCCCCTGTTTGTTGGCGAGCTTCGGATTCTTCTCGATCCGGAAGAGCGGCATTTCGCCCGACCGCTTGAAGACGGAAAACACCGCCCGGTCCTTGAGGTGGTCGATCGCGTAATCCTTCCACTCCCCTTCGCCGACCATCCGGCCGTAGATTCTGAGAATCGCGTCGAGTTCGCGCCGGTGGAAGGTTACCGGAACGGGATCGCGGCTCTGCCGATATTCACTGAGGTTGACGACGACGGCTGTGTCCCGGGGTCTTTCGCCCCCCGGCAATTCCGGCTGATCGGTCATCAAGGCTCCCAACTCGTCAAATGTCAGAGGTGTGACAGTGTGCCCGAGAGTCGCGAAAAAGCAACCCCGGCGCCTCCCCTGTGGACGGCCCGCACGTTTTTATTCTTGCCCCATTTCGAACAAAACAGTGCCCGATTTCGAAGCGAGATTGCTTGCGTTGGTTGGCGCGGTTCTCGCGCCATATGGCCCGGTCTGGTACATTGACCCTTACCCCCAGCCCCCCAATGTTTCTGGATCGGGCCGCCGACACCTCACCTGAACCCGAAGAACGAGACGGCCCCGCGCAGGGGCTTGGGTCAGTATTTCTTGCGCCCGGCCATCAGGATCGTGGCGCCGAGGATCGCGGCCGGCTCGCCGCCGGGACCGGAGGCCTGCAGCAGGATCGCGCAGCCGTCTTTCTTGGATTTGCCCATCAGCTTGCCCGGCAGGGTCAGCTTCATGCTCTGGCCGTCCCACGTGCCAACGGACTGCACGTCATAGACGGCGTGCCAGTATTCCATGTTCTTGCCGCTGTTCTCGCCCTTGGTCACTTCCACCTGCTGGTGCTTGGTGAAATAGGCGACCACGACATCCGCCTGCCCCTTGCCGGCGCCGATCTCGATCTCGATCTGGTCGCCGCGCATGGCCGCAGTCACCGGCACGATCAGTCCCTTGCCTGCCGCGCCGAGTTCCATGATCTTGCTGTTGATGACGGAAATATCCGTTCCCTTCACATGATCGCGGCCGTTGATGATCGCCTGCGGCGTGTAGACGCCGCTGCGGCCGAGCGTCTTGGCATAGCCGTACTGCCGCTCGGTATTCTCCCTGGAGCTCAGAGTGTCAGTCCAGCCGAGATAGTTCCAGTAATCCACGTGATAGGAGAGCGCCACCACATCGCCCTGCGCCGCCAGGTTCCCGAGCGTCGCATCGGCAGGCGGGCAGGACGAGCAGCCCTGGGAGGTGAAGAGCTCGACCACTCCCTTTGGCGCCCGTACCTCCCCCGCCAGCGCGACGCCCGCGTAAAGCAGGCCCGCAAGAAGGATTACGGAGCGGAAACGAAACGGCATAGGTGGCTGACCTCTTCATCAGGGTAACTGTTATCCACGATTGCCCGCGGCAATCAAGGGCGATCAACGGCTAACGCTCGGGCTGGCGGAAAGTAACCATCCCGCCGCCTCAAGAGAAAGTCACGAAGGGGTGAGGACCGGATAATTGATCACCTTCCTGACACATTCCCTTGGCCGCATCCCGCTCTCCGCCGGACTTCGTCAAATCAGCTTCAGCATGCCCTGCGTGAAATAAACGGCGCCGACGCCGGTGACGATCCAGCGCGTCCAGGCGCGGAAATTGGCGTCCGTCATCTTCTGCAGGATGTCGTTTCCGGCCCTTGCTCCGAGAATGGCGATCGGCGCGGCGATCAGGATGGAGGCCCAGTCGGCCGGCGGCAGCGCGGTCGCCGCGTTCCAGTAGAACACCACTTTGGTGGCGTGCGAGGCCACCTGCACCGCAGCCTTGGTGGCGATCACCTTACGCCGGTCCATCATCGTGCGGATGAAGAAGATGTCGATCGTCGGGCCGGAAACGCCGACGCCCACCGTCAGCGCGCCCGCGATCAGCCCGCAGACGAGGGCATGGTGAGGCTTGGACGCGTCGAGTTGCAGCTTCGAGACCGGCAGCCAGACGAGGATCGGCATCAGGCCGATCGCGATCGACACCACGACAATGTCCGGCTGGTAGTCGACGATCAGCAGGACGATGCTCGAAATGACGAGGCCGAGGCCCAGGATGGCGAGAATCCTGTAGTCGATATAGGCGCGGGAAAACCAGGCGCGCGAGCCGTTCGACACCATCTGGATGACGCCATGGATGGCGATGGCCGTCCCGACCGGGTAGAGGAAGAGCAGGATCCAGAGCAGGATCAGCCCGCCTGCCATGCCGAAGATGCCCGAGAGCAGCGATGTCAGGAAGACGGTGACGGCCATTCCGATGAGGATGACGACGGTCAAGGGCACGAGACCTTAGGTATTTGGAGCTGCCCTCATCCGCCTGCCGGCACCTTCTCCCACCGGGACGGGGAGAAGGGCGCGGGCCGCAAACTTTTAAGTCCCCTCTCCCCGCATGCGGGAAGAGGGCCAGGGTGAGGGGCAGCCTAACTCACGTGGAAAATCAGTGACCCGCCGGCCAGGCCGGCGGGTGGCTGTTATCATCAGGCGGCGAGATCGCGCAGAACGGTCTGCAGGATGCCGCCGTTGTTCATGTAGATGACCTCGTCGAGCGTATCTATGCGGCAGAGGATGTTGATTTCCTTCACCGTGCCGTCGCCATAGGTGATCTTGGCCTTCTTCCACTCGCGTGGCTTGATGTCGCCTTCGAGACCCTCGATGGTGACGGTCTCGTCGCCCTTGAGGTTGAGGCTCGCCCAGGTCGTGCCCTCTTCGAAGACGAACGGAACGACGCCCATGCCGACCAGGTTCGAGCGGTGGATGCGCTCGAAGGACTGGGCGATGACGGCCTTGACGCCGAGCAGGTTGGTGCCCTTCGCGGCCCAGTCGCGCGACGAGCCGTTGCCGTATTCGACGCCGGCGAAGATGACGAGCGGAACGCCCTCTTCCTTGTATTTCATCGCCGCGTCGTAGATCGACATCTCTTCCTTCGACGGATAGTGGATGGTGTAGCCACCTTCCTTGCCATTCGGGCCGAGCATGTGGTTGCGGATGCGGATGTTGGCGAAGGTGCCGCGCATCATGACCTCATGGTTGCCGCGGCGCGTGCCGTACTGGTTGAAGTCGGCAACGCCCACGCCATGCTCGGTGAGATAGGCGCCGGCGGGCGAAGCCGCCTTGATCGAACCGGCCGGCGAGATGTGGTCGGTGGTGATCTTGTCGCCGAAGAGGCCGAGGACGCGGGCGCCCTTGATGTCCTTGATCCCGGCGCCCTTCTTGCCCATGCCGACGAAGTAGGGCGGGTTCTGCACATAGGTCGACTGGTCGTCCCAGGCATAGGTCTGGCCGGCCGGAGCGTTGACCGCCTGCCAGTACTTGTCGCCCTTGAAGACGTCCGCATACTTGGTCTCGTAGAGTTCGCGGGTGACGTATTTCTGAATGAACTCCTGCACTTCGTGCGAGGTCGGCCAGATATCCTTGAGGTAGACCGGTTTGCCGTCCTTGTCCTCGCCGATCGGCTCCTTGGTCAGGTCCTTCTGCACCGTGCCGGCGAGCGCGTAAGCGACGACGAGCGGCGGCGAAGCGAGGTAGTTGGCCTGGACGTCCGGCGAGATGCGGCCTTCGAAGTTGCGGTTGCCCGAGAGCACGCCGGAAACGATGAGGCCCTTGTCGTTGATCGTCTTGGAGATCGGCGCCGGCAGCGGACCGGAATTGCCGATGCAGGTCGTGCAGCCGAAACCGACCAGGTTGAAGCCGAGGGCGTCGAGGTCCTTCTGCAGGCCGGACTTGGCAAGGTATTCGCCGACGACCTGGGATCCCGGGGCGAGCGAGGTCTTGACCCATGGCTTGGACTTCAGGCCCTTGGCGACGGCGTTGCGGGCGAGAAGGCCGGCCGCGATCAGCACCGACGGGTTGGACGTGTTGGTGCAGGACGTGATGGCGGCAATCGCAACGTCACCATGGCCGAGGTCGAAGTCGGTGCCTTCGACCGCATAGCGATTGTTGAGCTGACCGGGCTTCTTGTATTCGCCTTCCAGCGACGTCGCGAAACCGGAAGCGATGTTTTCGAGCGCGATGCGGCCTTCCGGACGCTTCGGACCGGCCATCGAGGGAACGACGTCGCCAAGGTCGAGTTCCAGCGTGTCGGTGAAGACGAGATCGGAACCGTCGCCTTCGCGCCACATCCCTTGAGCCTTCGAATAGGCTTCGACCAGCGCGATGCGCTCATGTGTGCGGCCGGACATGGTGAGGTAGTTGATGGTTTCGCCGTCGACCGGGAAGAAGCCGCAGGTGGCGCCGTATTCCGGACCCATGTTGCCGATCGTCGCACGGTCGGCGAGCGGCATGTTGTCCATGCCCGGGCCGAAGAACTCGACGAACTTCGAAACGACGCCCTTCTTGCGCAGCATCTGCACGACGGTAAGCACGAGGTCGGTCGCGGTGACGCCTTCCTTCAGCTTGCCGGTCAGCTTGAAGCCGATGACCTCGGGCAGCAGCATGGAGACCGGTTGGCCGAGCATCGAGGCTTCCGCTTCGATGCCGCCGACGCCCCAGCCGAGAACGCCGAGGCCGTTGATCATCGTGGTGTGCGAATCGGTGCCGACGCAGGTGTCCGGATAGGCGACGGTTTCGCCGTCTTCCTCGTTGGTCCAGACGGTCTGGCCGAGATATTCGAGGTTGACCTGGTGACAGATGCCGGTGCCGGGCGGAACGACGCGGAAGTTCTTGAACGCCTGCTGGCCCCATTTCAGGAAGCGGTAGCGTTCGCCGTTGCGCTGGTATTCAAGCTCGACGTTCTTGGCAAATGCCTGCGGCGTGCCGAATTCGTCGACGATGACGGAGTGGTCGATGACGAGATCGACGGGCACGAGCGGGTTGATCTTTTCCGGATCGCCGCCGAGCGCCTTGATGCCGTCACGCATCGCGGCAAGGTCGACGACCGCCGGAACGCCGGTGAAGTCCTGCATCAGCACGCGCGCCGGGCGATAGGCGATTTCGGCTTCGGTGAGGCCCTTGTTGTTCAGCCATTCGGCGACGGACAGAATCTGCTCCTTGGTGACAGACTGGCCGTCTTCGAAACGGAGCAGATTCTCCAGAAGGACCTTCATGGAAAAGGGAAGCTTCGAAACGCCCGGAAGACCGTTCTGCTCTGCCTTGGGCAGGCTGTAATAGACGTAGTCCTTGCCGTCCACGGTCAGGACGGAACGACAATTGAAGCTGTCGAGAGATTTTGCCACGGAAAGTAACCCCGCTGATTCTGAGAGCCAACACGCGCGTGCGGACGCCTATGCACTTCATGCACATCAGGATGCGGGTGCGACCATTTCCGCTGTCCGCACGAGAAGATTTTTGATGTCTTCAGGTTCGGCGCAAGATGGAAATCACGCCGGCCGCTGGCGTGGTTGCAGTGCTTATAGATAATTTCTAAGAAGGGTTCCAGACACTTGAAGCCCCTTCTCGAACAATTTTTTGGGTCGGGGGCACGAAACCCTTGATGAAGGTCCCGAGCATGCGGCTGACGGCCGAAACCCTGAGCGCAAGGCGCGGCGAAGACCTGATTTTCAAGGACATCTCCTTCGATCTCGGAAAGGGCGAAGCGCTTGTCCTGACCGGCCGCAACGGCTCCGGAAAATCGACGCTGCTGCGTGTCGTGGCCGGATTGCTGCGTCCGGAGACCGGCCGGGTGACGTGGCATTCCGACGCGGCCGAATCGGGCATGCGCGCCGCCGAAGCCTGCCACTATCTCGGCCACCGCAACGCGATGAAGGCGGAGCTTTCGGTCTCCGAAAACCTTTCCTTCTGGAAAGACTTTTTCGGCGATGTCCGGGGCGGCAAAGGGATTTCGGTTGGCGAGGCGGCGGAGGTCGTCGGCCTCGGCGGCATCACGCATCTCCCCTTCGGCTACCTCTCCGCCGGCCAGCAGCGCCGCATGGCGTTCGCCAAACTGCTCGTCTCCCGGCGTCCGGTCTGGATCCTCGACGAACCGACCGCGGCGCTCGACGTGAACGCGGAAGGCGTCCTCACGGCCCTCATCAAGGCGCATCTCGCTGGAGGCGGTATCGTGCTCGCCGCGACCCACCAGCCGCTTGGGCTGGAGAATGCGAAGGAATTGCGGATGACGGGTTTTGCGGGTGTTGGGGAGGAGAGATGGTGAGCATCCTGCCCATCGATACCCCCCTCTGCCCTGCCGGGCATCTCCCCCTCAAGGGGGGAGATCGGATAGCAGCAAAGTCTCGCCTCCCCCATGAGTTCCGAATTGCCGAAATGGTTCCGGACATAATAGTCGCGTCGAGATGTATCGTTGATGATGTGGGAAATTGGCGCGTCTTTCCGATCTCCCCCCTTGAGGGGGAGATGCCCGGCAGGGCAGAGGGGGGTAACGCCCGACAAGGGGGGCTGCATAAGTGACTGCCCTCCTCCTCCGCGACCTCAGACTTTCGGTGCGCGCCGGCGGCGGGGCGCTGATCGGCGTCTTGTTCTTCATGACGGTGGTGGCGGTCATTCCCTTCGGCGTCGGGCCGGACCTCAATCTTCTGTCGCGCATCGGGCCGGCGATCGTCTGGATCGGGGCGCTGCTCTCGGCGCTCCTCGGCCTCGACCGGATGTTCCAGACGGACCGGGAGGACGGTTCGCTGGACCTTCTGCTGATGCAGGAGCATCCGCTGGTCCTCACCGTGCTCGTCAAATGCCTGGCGCACTGGCTCGGCAACGGCTTGCCGCTGGTCATCGCCTCGCCGCTCCTCGGCCTCTTCATGAACATGGACGAGGTGGCGATCGGCGCCACCATGCTGACGCTTCTCGTAGGTACGCCTGCCCTCACCTTCATCGGCGCGGTCGGCGCGGCGGTGGCGGTTGCGCTGCCGCGCGGCGGGCTGCTGGTCTCGATCCTCGTCCTGCCGCTCGCGATCCCCGTGCTGATCTTCGGCGTCAGCGCCTCCTACGCGGCGGTCGAGGATCCTGCCCCGTTTATGCCGCCTTTCTTGATTTTGGTGGCTATCACGATGTTTTTTACCGTACTCGGCCCGCTCGGCGCTGCGCTGGCGTTGAAGAATGCCGCTGATTGACTAGGATCAACATGACAGGCGCCACCGCACTTTAGAAAGATTCCATGCCCGAAAGCCTCGCCATCACCAAATTCAGCGACCTAGCCAATCCGACGCGATTCCTGGCGCTGGCGGCGCGCATCCTGCCCTTCATGGCGGCGATCACGGCGATCCTCTTCGCGATCGGCCTCTATCTGAGCTTCACGACCGAAGGCGACTACCAGCAGGGCCAGACGGTGCGCATCATGTATGTGCACGTGCCGGCCGCCTGGCTGTCGATGATGTGCTACACGGTCATGGCGATCTCGGCGATCGGCACGCTGGTCTGGCGCCATCCGCTGGCCGACGTCTCCCACAAGGCCGCAGCCCCGCTCGGCGCCGGCTTCACGCTGATCGCGCTCGCCACCGGCTCGCTCTGGGGCAAGCCCATGTGGGGCACCTGGTGGGTCTGGGACGCGCGGCTGACCTCCGTCTTCGTGCTCTTCCTCATGTATCTCGGGCTCATCGCGCTGAACCGCGCCATGGACGATCCGTCACGCGCCGCCCGCGTCTCCGCCGTGCTGATCCTCGTCGGCTTCGTCAACATCCCGATCATAAAATTCTCGGTCGACTGGTGGAACACGCTGCATCAGCCGGCGAGCGTGATGCGCATGGACGGCCCGACCATCGATCCGGAATTCCTCTGGCCGCTGCTGATCATGGCGATCGCCTTCACGCTGCTCTTCTTCACCCTGCACGTGATGGCGATGCGCAACGAGATCTGGCGCCGCCGCGTCACGGCGCAGCGCCGGATGGCCGCCCGCATGGCCGGCGGACGGGAGGCATGACATGACCCACACGTTCTACATCGCCATGTCCTATGCCGTGACCGCTCTCGTCACGCTCTGTCTCATCGGCTGGGTGTGGCTCGACGGCCGCGCCCGCCAGAGGGAACTGGCCGAGCTGGAGGCCTCCGGCATTCGCCGCCGTTCATCGCAGACGGCCGGAGACAGGGCATGAGCGCGGAAACTGAAAACCGGCCGGCCGAACGCAAGGGTTTCGCCCGCTACGCTCTGGCGCTGATCCCGCTCGTCGTCTTCATCGGCTTTGCCGGGGTCGCCGGCAAGATGCTCTACGACCAGGACGTCAACGGCCTCGATGTCTCCGCCATTCCCTCCGCGCTGATCGGCAGACAAGCCCCCTCGCTGGCGCTGCCGCCGCTCGAAGGCTCGAACACGACGGCGCTGACCGACGCGGCGATCACCGGTAAGCTGACGCTCGTCAACGTCTTCGCCTCCTGGTGCGTGCCCTGCCGGCAGGAGCACCCGTTCCTGAAGGCCCTGGCGGACGACAGCCGGCTGAACATCGTCGGGATCAACTACAAGGACCGCAACGACAACGCGCTGCGTTTCCTCGGCGAACTCGGCAATCCTTACAAGGCGATCGGCGTCGATACCAACGGCAAGGCGGCGATCGACTGGGGCGTCTACGGCATTCCGGAAAGCTATCTGGTCGGCCCGGACGGCACGATCCTCTACAAGAAGGTCGGCCCCTTCGACGAGCGCAGCCTGACGCAGGAACTTCTGCCGGCGATCGAGAAGGCTGCCGCCGCAAGCTGATCAGTTGTTCAGGGCAGCGCCGACTGCCATTCCCGGACCGCATCCACCGGCCAGACGAGCATCAGCACGTTGAGGGTCAGGTTGTCGCGGATGATGTAGCCGGTCAGCAGCTCGAAGAAGATGGCGATCGCCACCGTCAGCCAGACCGGCAGGCGCGCGGCCGCGAAGAAGCCGAGCACCATGAAGACCGTATCCATCGCCGAATTGATGATGCTGTCGCCGGAATAGCCGAGCGCCATGGTCGCCGTGCGGTAGCGGTCGATGATCAAAGGCGAGTTTTCCAGCAACTCCCACGCCGCCTCGATGAACACCGCGAGCGAGAGCCGTGCGGCCATCGGCGCGCGGCGCAGGATCAGCCAGCCGAGGCCGTAGAACAGGAAGCCGTGGATGATGTGGGACGGCGTGTACCAGTCGGAGAGGTGCTGGGAATTGCCGCTGGTGTTCACCCCGCCTTCCCAGAGCTTCACATAGCCGCATTCGCAGATCGGGATGCGGCCCATGGCATAGAGGACGACGATCTGCAGAAGAAAAAGGACGAGCGCGGCGAGAAGCCAGCGCTTCGCGGACGAACCGGGATTGGAAAGGTCGGTAGCCGTCACTTTTCCGTTTCCGCAGCCGGATCGGGGATGGTGTGCCGCATGATGAGCGGCATCTGGGCAAGCGTGAAGGCGATGGTGATCGGCATCGTGCCCCAGACCTTGAAGTTGACCCAGACCGTATCGGAGAAATTGCGCCAGACCACTTCGTTCAGCACGGCGAGGAAAAAGAAGAAGATCCCCCAGCGCAGCGTCAGCTTCTTCCAGCCCGCCTCATCGAGCTGGAACGCCGCGTTGAAGACGTAGCCGAGCAGCGATTTGCCGAAAAGGAGGCCGCCGAGCAGCGCCGCGCCGAACAGCGTGTTGACGATGGTGGGCTTCATCTTGATGAACGTCTCGTCCTGCAGCCAGATCGACAGCGACCCGAACACCAGCACCACGACGCCCGAGACGAAGGGCATGACCGGCAGGTGATGGAAGACGATCTTCGAGATGACCAGCGAGATGACGGTCGCGACCATGAAGAGCGCAGTGGCGACGAGCAGCGGACCGCCGATCGCCGAAAGCGCCGGAAGCTTCTCGACCAGCCATTCGCCGCGCAGGTTGCCGAAGAAGAAGACCAGGAGCGGCCCGATCTCCAGCGCCAGCTTCAGCATCGGATGCTGCTTTTCTTCCTTGGTCGGCGTGGTGTCGCTTTCGATCGTCTGCATGAGTCCCAACTTTGAAGCTTGTGTGGGCGAAGCCAAATCGTCTTTCTGTGTCATCAATGCGTCAAACCGGCAATGGCGCTTGCAAAATCCTGCGCTTCGAACGGTTCGAGATCGTCGACGCCCTCGCCGACGCCGATGAAATAGACCGGCAGCTTGTGCTTGGCGGCGATGGCGACGAGGATGCCGCCGCGCGCCGTGCCGTCGAGCTTGGTCATGATGAGGCCGCTGACGCCCGCGACGTTGCGGAATATCTCGACCTGCTGCATGGCGTTCTGGCCGGTCGTGGCGTCGAGCGTCTGCAGCACGGTATGCGGCGCGTCGGGATCGAGCTTGCCGAGCACGCGGACGATCTTTTCCAGTTCCGCCATCAGCTCGGTGCGGTTCTGCAGCCGGCCGGCGGTGTCGATGATGAGGACATCCGATTCGTTGGCCCGCGCCTGCTCGTAGGCGTCGTAAGCCAAGCCCGCCGCATCGGCGCCGAGCCTGGTGCCGATGAATTCCGAGCCGGTGCGGTCCGCCCAGATCTTCAGCTGCTCGATCGCCGCCGCGCGAAAGGTGTCGCCGGCGGCGAGCATGACCTTGAGGCCGGCGCCGGAGAGCTTTGCCGCGAGCTTGCCGATCGTCGTCGTCTTGCCGGTGCCGTTGACGCCGACCACGAGGATGACATGCGGTTTGTGGGAAAGATCGAGCTGCAGGGGTTTCGCGACCGGCGCGAGCACCTTCGTGATCTCGCCGGCCATGATGCGCGAGACATCCTCACCTGTCACATCCTTTCCGTAGCGCTCGGAAGACAGCGCCCCGGTGATGCGCATGGCCGTCTCGACGCCGAGATCGGCCTGGATCAGCAGGTCTTCGAGTTCTTCGAGCGTATCCTCGTCCAGCTTGCGCTTGGTGAAGAGCGCGGTGATCTGGCCGGTGAGCTGCGACGACGTCCGCGCGAGGCCGGCGCGAAGACGCTGGAACCAGGAGAGTTTCGAGGCGGAAGCGGCGAAGGTGGGAGCGGGCTCCGGGCGGGAGGTGGAGAAGCCTTTGGGGAGGATGGGTTCTGCGCGGGTTGTTTCAATAGAACGGTCCAGCCCTTCGCTTTGGCTCAGGGCGTTCGTCGCTGCAATCGATTCACCGGATCGATTGCTCTGCTCCGCAGACCGCTCCTCACCCCCCTCTGTCCTGCCGGACATCTCCCCCACAAGGGGGGAGATCGAATCGTGGCTCGCTCCCTGCTCTAACGCAGATTCTAAACCCGTTGAGGCGTCACTATAGTCAGATGTAGGAGACGACGGTACATCCGTGATCTCCCCCCTTGTGGGGGAGATGTCCGGCAGGACAGAGGGGGGTGTTTCCGCAGAAGCTACACCTTCTTCAGCCTCGGCTTCCGCCTCCAGCAGAGACAACGGCACCACGCCGATATCGGAGACGTTTTCAGCATTAGGAAGGATCGGAGGTGTTCCTTCTTCCGAAGGTTCCGGCTCGATATTCTCATCCGCGGCATCGGCCGACCGGTCCTCGCCCTCAGCCGCCACATCCGCCGCAGGCCCGCCGGCGGTCTCGATCTCGGCCGGTGCCACCGGATCGACCGGCGAGACCGGCAGGTTCTCGGCGCGGGATTTGGGTTCCAGCTCCGCTTCCACGGCCGCGACGTTTTCCGGCTTTTCAGCCTCCGGCGCCTGTTCCTCGGCGGGCTTGCCGAAGGTGAAGACTCGTTTGATGAAGCCCAATGCCATGAGAAATCCGTTCCGGTTATGCCGCCCTGCTCGCCACGGAGGCCGGCATCACCTGCATGTCCAGATGTCTGCCGTTATGGCCGGTAATCATAACGCGCTTGAGGTCGCGGGGAGCAAGGCCGGGCGCCGCAACCAGCGAAAAGTTTTCCGTATGCGCCATGCCGTTCATCTCGACGATGACCGACTGTTCGGTGCCGACCATGCGGTCGAGATGGGCGCGGTGCAGCGCCTCGCCCCGGGCACGCAGCCGCGCCGCCCGGTCCTTGACGAGCCCGCGATCGACCTGCGGCATGCGCGCCGCCGGCGTGCCGGGCCGCGGGCTGTAGGGGAAGACGTGCAGGAAGGAAATGCCAGCCTCTTCCGCCAGCATCGCGGCATTTTCGAACATCTCTTCCGTCTCCGTCGGAAAGCCGGCGATCATGTCGGCGCCGAAGGCGATCTCGGGGCGCAGCCGCCGGGCCTGTTCGGTGAAGGCGAGTGCCTCGGCGCGGGAATGCCGCCGCTTCATGCGCTTCAGGATCAGGTCGTCGCCATGCTGCAGGGAGAGGTGCAGATGCGGCATGAAACGCGGCTCGTCGGCGATCAGGTCCCAAAGGTGCCGGTCCGCCTCGATGCCGTCGATCGACGACAGGCGCAGGCGGAGGATTTCCGGCACTTGCTTCAACAGGGTCTTCGCCAGATATCCGAGCGACGGCTGGCCGGGGAGATCGGCGCCGTAGCTGGTGGCGTCGACGCCGGTCAGCACGATCTCGCGATAGCCGCCTTCAACGAGCTTTCGAGCCTGATCGGCCACGGCGCCCATCGGCACCGAACGGGAATTGCCGCGGCCGTAGGGAATGATGCAGAAGGTGCAGCGATGGTCGCAGCCATTCTGCACCTGGATGAAGGCGCGCACATGGCCGTCGATATGCTTCACCATCTGCGGGGCGGTGGCCCTGACGCTCATGATGTCGTTGACGCGCAGCTTCTCTTCCGCCGAGACGCCGAAATCCGGCAGCCCGCGATAGGAGGCGCTTTTCAGCTTCTCCTCGTTGCCGAGCACGGCATCGACTTCCGCCATGTCGGCGAAGGTCCGCTTCTCGGTCTGGGCGGCGCAGCCGGTGACGATGATGCGGGCATGCGGGTTTTCGCGCCGGGCGCGGCGGATCGCCTGGCGGGCCTGGCGGACGGCCTCGCCGGTGACGGCGCAGGTATTGACGAGGATGGCGTTGTTGAGCCCCGCCTTTTCGGCCTCGGCCCGCATCACTTCCGATTCATAGGTGTTGAGGCGGCAGCCGAAGGTGATGACCTCGACGCCGCTCAATGGACCAGAGCCTCCGGCTCGCCATCATGGGGCTCTTCGTCGCGCGTGAAGCTGCCGGTCGTGGGGTTCACCTTGCCGGACCATTCCCATTCGGCGGGGCCGGTCATCACAACATGGTCGTCGTCCCGCCATTCGATGACGAGCGGCTGGCGGACCGGGCTGGAGGCGACGTCGATCGTCACGGTGCGGCCGGTTCTGCCGGTACGCGCGGCGGAGACGGCGGCGGCGCAGGCGGCCGAACCGCAGGCGAGCGTCAGGCCCGCGCCGCGCTCCCAGGTGCGGGTGCGCAGCGAGGTGTCGGAAGTGACCTGCGCCAGCGTGATATTCGCCTTTTCCGGGAACATCGGATGGTTTTCAAGGAGCGGGCCGAAGCGTTCGAGATCGAAGCTCATCGGATCGCGGTCGACCCAGAAGATCGCATGCGGATTGCCCATCGACATGGCCGACGGCGAATGCAGCACCGGCGCGTCGATCGGGCCGATCTGCAGCTCGATACGGCTCGTGTCGAAGAACTCTTCCGAGAGCGGGATCCTGTTCCATTCGAAGACCGGCCTGCCCATGTCGACCGAGATCGTGCCGTCCTCGTGCTCGACGGCGTTCAGGATGCCGGCGACCGTCTGGAAGGTGAAGGCCTTGCGGCCGGTCTCGGCGGCGAGCGCCTGCACGACGCAGCGCGTGCCGTTGCCGCAGGCCTGCGCCTTGGAGCCGTCGGAATTCAGGATGTCGATGAAGGCGTCGGTGCCCTGAGCCTTCGGATCGTGGATCGCCATGATCTGGTCGAACCGGGTGGCCGGATCGCCGTTCAGCGCAATCGCGGCCTCGGGCGTCACCCTGTCGGCGCGGCCGCGCATGTCGACGACCAGGATCTTGTTGCCAAGCCCGTTCATCTTCGCGAATTCGACCAGTTCCGTCATGACGCCATTCCATTGCGGGCGAAATGCCTGCTTCCCGGCCGTATATGGCGGAATTGCGCGGGAATTACCAGTGGGCCAGAGATGGACGTGGCCTCCCTTGCCCTCGGGTCAAGCCCAAGGGTGACGAAAGACAGAATCCTCCCTTGGCGATCTTGAGATTTTCAAGTCGGACGGGGCGCTGAAAGCTGCCTCTTAGGTTAGTTTAATAGGTGACACCTCTCAGCGCCCCGTTCGGCGGTTTTTATCCGCGACTTCGGTCCCTCTGCCTTGGCCTTCCCGGACGGTGTTCGTCTGGCTTCATGGACCCCGGGCGAACCGAGTTATCGCCAACGATCCATGACGCCGCCGCCGGACTCTCCGCT
This sequence comes from Xaviernesmea oryzae, assembly GCF_900177415.1. Taxonomy (GTDB): domain Bacteria; phylum Pseudomonadota; class Alphaproteobacteria; order Rhizobiales; family Rhizobiaceae; genus Neorhizobium; species Neorhizobium oryzae_A. Next base: position 208,447 of record NZ_FXAF01000001.1, read on the forward strand.
TTACGCGGACGGACAGAAAAGTCCGGCGAAACCATCCGTTCGGCCACCCTGTGTGCCGCACAGGCACGCCCGGCGCGCTCTTTCGGGCATCAAGAGACGATGGGCCGGTCCGCTGCCCGTCACCTCTCCCCGTGTCGCCGGAGGGAGACCATTTTCCGCGAACCCGGATGGTGAGGCTTTGCGTCTTCCCCTCAACACCCGCGCCGGCCCCGCCTCGCCGGAACGCCTTCCGGTGTATCCGATGCGGGACGGGGTGATTGTAGGCATGGAGTGAAGGAGCGGGGATGAGAAAGGGGTCAAGTGATTGATAGAGCTGAGGCGGGTTTGCGTTTTATCCATCAGAGCCGGTGGATGCCTGCCGCCGCACCCCCCTCTGCCCTGCCGGGCATCTCCCCCTCAAGGGGGGAGATCGGATGGGGGCGGCGGTTTCCCCAAACGACAAGCGCCGCTATTCGGCATACCGCATACGCATACGGGGGAACGGAGCGGGATCGGCTTGCGCCCTCTTCTCCCCAGCGGGGAGAAGTGCCGAGCAAAGCGAGGCGATGAGGGGGTGTACATGCGGCAAACGCCGTGCTGGATTTTGGCTTCGCCCCCCTCATCCGCCCTGCCGGGCACCTTCTCCCCGCTGGGGAGAAGGGGAGAGCCGCTGCTTGGGATCTCCTTCACGAGCGGGGGCAATCGCATATGGAGGAACCGAGCCAGTTCGGCTTGCGCCCCCGTCTCCCCAGCGGGGAGAAGGGGAGGGCAGGCTGTCGCATTTGCGCAACGGTTTTGCGGCTCAAGCGGAGACGGGAGGCACCTCGAAGGCTTCGCCGGGCCGCATCGGCCGGAAACGTTCGCGAGCGATGCCGCGTTTGTCGAGCGCCGCATGCAGCGCCTCGAGCGGCTGTTCGATGCCCTCGTCCGTCAGCTTGAACGTGCCCAGTGATGGCCGGCGACAAAGGCGGCGTTGGAGAGCAGCATGCCTTCCACCGCCTCTCCCGGGTTCTGGTGCTGCGCCTTCATGAACCAGCGCGGCTCATAGGCGCCGAACGGCAGGTTGGCGAGACGGAAGCCTCCATGCTTCTCTCTCGCCGCCCGGTAGTTGATGCCGTCGTGAAAGCCGGTATCGCCGACATGGTAGATCTTGCCGGCCGGCGTCTCCACAACGAAGGCAGCCCAGAGCGCCATCCGCCGGTCGCCCATGCCGCGCGCCGACCAGTGATGGCAGGGTTCGCAATGAAGCGCGATGCCGGGCGCGGCTTCCTCGCGCCCACCCCAGTCCATAACGGTGATCCGCGCGTCCGGCACCCGCGTCCGGATGATCGTGTCGTTGCCGAGCGGCGTGACGAAATGCGGTCTGTCGCGGCTCTGCAGCGCCCGGAGCGTTTCGAAGTCCAGATGGTCGTAGTGGTTATGGGTGACGATGACGAGATCGACCGGCGGCAGGTCCCCCATTCGGATGCCCGGCGGATTCACCCGTTTCGGACCGATGAAGGAAAACGGGCTGGTCCGCTCGCTCCAGACCGGGTCCGTCAGAATGTTGAGGCCGGCGACCTGGATAAGCATCGAGGCATGTCCGACCATGGTGACGACAAGCCGGCCGTCCCAAATGCGGGTTTCCGGCACCGCCTGGGGAAAGGGGCTCGGAAAACTCTCCGGCCAGGCGATATTGCCGCCGCCGAGCTTCCAGCGCAGGAGATCGAAACCGCCACGCGGTTCCACCCCACCCGGATTGAAGAACGCTGCTCCGTCGAAATGATCGGAGACGGGACCGGAATAATACTTGTTGGCAGCCATGGCTCCTCGCGCGGCGACGCCACCGAACAGTGCGGCGATCGCTGCAACACCCGACCATTTGAGAAATTTGCGACGATTCATATCGGTAAGATAACTTCATTTGAAACCGCTGCCTATCGTCCAAAACCGCCCCGCACCTTGACTCCCCGCCTCTTTTCCTGTTTAAGCCCGCCGATCTGCTGACAAGTTTCAAGCTTGGAGCCACCGACCGGGGCCGACTTAACCGAGCCCGGAGGTCAACATCCGACAGCGCGTTGCGCCCTCGGGTGCTTTTTGGCTTTGGCCTTGTTTTTGTCGCGGAAAGACCCGACGTTTCTGGAAATCCCCGGAAACGCGAGAAGGAAGAAACGATGTTCGAAAGCCTCCAGGACCGTCTTGGCTCCATCTTGAGTGGACTGACCGGCCGTGGCGCATTGAGCGAAGCGGATGTTTCCGCTGCTCTGCGTGAGGTTCGCCGTGCGCTTCTGGAAGCGGACGTGGCGCTGGAAGTCGTCCGCTCCTTCACCGACCGGGTGCGCGAAAAGGCCGTCGGCGCGGAAGTCCTGAAGTCGATCAAGCCCGGCCAGATGGTCGTCAAGATCGTCCATGACGAACTGGTCGAGATGCTGGGCTCCGAAGGCGTCGGCATCGATCTGCATGCGGTCGCCCCGGTCGTCATCATGATGGTCGGCCTGCAGGGCTCGGGCAAGACTACCACGACCGGCAAGATCGCCAAGCGGCTGACCGACCGCGAGAAGAAGAAGGTGCTGATGGCGTCGCTCGACACGCGCCGCCCGGCAGCCCAGGAACAGCTCCGCCAGCTCGGCGTCCAGACCGGCGTCGACACGCTGCCGATCATCGCCGGCCAGTCGCCGACCGATATCGCCGCGCGCGCCGTGCAGGCGGCAAAGCTCGGCGGCCACGACGTCGTCATCCTCGACACCGCCGGCCGCACCCATATCGACGAGCCGCTGATGCAGGAGATGGCGGAGATCAAGCGGAAGTCCAATCCGCATGAAATCCTGCTCGTCGCCGACAGCCTCACCGGTCAGGACGCCGTCAACCTCGCCCGCAATTTCGACGAGCGCGTCGGCATCACCGGCCTCGTGCTGACCCGCATGGACGGCGACGGCCGCGGCGGCGCGGCGCTTTCGATGCGCGCCGTCACCGGCAAGCCGATCAAGCTGATCGGTACCGGCGAGAAGATGACGGAAATGGAGGAATTCCATCCCCGCCGCATCGCCGACCGCATCCTCGGCATGGGCGACATCGTCTCGCTGGTCGAGAAGGCTGCGGAAAATATCGACGCCGAAAAGGCGCGCGCCATGGCCGAGAAGATGGCCAAGGGCAAGTTCGACCTGAACGACCTCGCCGACCAGCTCCGCCAGATGAAATCGCTCGGCGGCATGGGCGGCATCATGGGCCTGATGCCGGGCATGGCCGGCATGAAGGACAAGCTTGCCGCGGCCGGCATGAACGACAAGGTGTTCGACCGCCAGATCGCCATCATCCAGTCGATGACCAAAGCCGAGCGCGCCAACCCGGATATCCTGAAGCACAGCCGCAAGAAGCGCATCGCCGCCGGTTCCGGCACCGACGCCTCCGATATCAACAAGCTTCTGAAAATGCACCGCCAGATGGCCGACATGATGAAAATGATGGGCGGCAAGGGCAAGGGCGGCATGATGAAGCAGATGATGGGCGGCCTGGCCAGCAAGATGGGGCTCGGCGGAATGGGCGGCATGCCCGACCTTTCCAAGCTCGATCCGAAACAGCTCGAGGCGCTGCAGAAGCAGGCCGAGGCCGCGGGCCTGAAGCCGGGCTCGATGCCGGGCATGCCGGGCGGCGGCCTTCCGGGTGGTCTGCCGGGTCTCGGCGGCGGCGCCAAGCTGCCCGGCGGCTTGCCGGGTCTGGGTGGCGGTTTTCCGGGCCTTCCCGGCCTGCCGAAGAAGAAGTGAGGGAGGAAGTTCGTGGTTGATCCCGAAGTGAAGGCCAGGCTCGCGAGCTATCGCCAGTCGATCGACAACATCGACGCGGCGCTCGTGCACATGCTGGCGGAACGTTTCCGCTGCACCAAGGAAGTGGGCGTCCTGAAAGCCCAGTACGAATTGCCGCCGGCCGACCCGGCGCGCGAGGAATACCAGATCGAGCGTCTTCGCCGCCTGGCGAAGGAAGCGCATCTGGACCCGGATTTCGCCGAGAAGTTTCTGAACTTCGTCATCAAGGAAGTCATCCGGCATCATGAAGCCATTGCCGCCGAACACGGCGGCACGAAAGAAACCGCATAAACCGGCCCGCCTGACGGCGGCCTCAAGAAAAGTCCCCGCCCGCCGGACGGCGGCCCGGAGAAAACCTAAGGAGTAAACGCAATGTCCCTGAAAATTCGTCTCGCCCGCGGCGGTTCCAAGAAGCGTCCGTATTACCACATCGTCGTCGCCGACGCCCGTTCGCCGCGTGACGGCCGCTTCCTCGAAAAGCTCGGCTCCTGGAACCCGATGCTCGCCAAGGACGATGCCAAGCGCGTCGAACTGACCGCCGACCGCATCCAGCACTGGCTTGCCCAGGGCGCCCAGCCGACCGACCGCGTTCTGCGCTTCCTCGCTGAAGCCGGCATCGCCAAGCGCGACGCCCGCAACAACCCGGAAAAGGCAAAGCCGGGCAAGAAGGCTCAGGAACGCGCTGCAGAGCGCGCCCAGAAGGCTGCCGACACGGAAGCAGCAGCCGAAGCGTAAGCTTTCGCGACCATTCTTCATGGCGACGGGCAGCGCGGCGACGCGCTGCCCGTTTTGCTGTTTGCATTTCTTGACGTTGCGCTTAAATGGAGCCCGACGTAACCGAGATCACGACCGCATGTCCAAACTGGAAAACCCCATTCTGATGGCGACTATCGGCGCCGCTCAAGGCCTGAGGGGCGAGGTGCGCGTGCGATCCTACACGGCCGATCCGACCGCTCTCGGCGATTACGGCAATCTGCACAGCGAGGACGGCCGGACTTTCGAAATCCTCGAAATCCGCGAGGCGAAGAATGTCGCGATCGTCCGCTTCCGCGGCATCAACGACCGCAACGCCGCCGAAGCTCTGAACGGCCTCGAACTCTTCATCGAACGGGACAACCTGCCGGACGAGGAACTGGAGGACGACGAGTTCTACTACGCCGATCTCGAAGGCCTGGAAGCGGTCGACCGGGACGGCAAGAGCTATGGCACCGTGAGCGCCGTCTACGATTTCGGCGCCGGCGACCTGCTGGAGCTCAAAGGCCCCGGCCGCCGTCCGGCGCTCATCCCCTTTTCGGAAGCGGCGGTTCTTGAAATCGATCTCGAAGGCGGCAGGATCCTCATCGACCCGCAGGCGGCGGGGCTGACCGAAACCCCGGACGAAGACGGACCTGGAACGGGCTTTCCACGCAAGGGCAAATAATGACCTTTCGCGCGACGATCCTGACGCTCTACCCGGAAATGTTTCCGGGGCATCTGGCCTTCTCGCTGGCCGGCAAGGCGCTCGAACGCGGCCAGTGGTCGCTCGATACGGTGCAGATCCGCGATTTCGCCGAAGACAGGCACCGCACGGTGGACGACACGCCGGCCGGCGGCGGCGCCGGCATGGTGCTGAAGCCGGATATTCTCGCAAAGGCGATCGACCATGTCTCCCGGGAAGATAATCGCCCGCGCCTGCTGATGAGCCCGCGGGGCAAACCGCTGACGCAGGAAAGGGTGCGCGAACTTGCCGCCGGCGAGGGCGTGGTGATCGTCTGCGGGCGGTTCGAGGGCGTCGACCAGCGGGTGATCGACGCGCGCCGCCTCGAAGAGGTCTCGATCGGCGACTACATCCTTTCCGGCGGCGAGCCGGCGGCGCTGACGCTGCTCGACGCCGTCGTCCGCATCCTGCCGGGCGTCATGGGCAATGCGCTCTCGGGCACGCACGAAAGCTTCGAGAACGGACTGCTGGAACATCCGCAATACACCCGGCCGCAAGTCTTCGAGGGGCACGAGATCCCGGCGATACTGACTTCCGGAAATCATGCCGCGATCGAGAAATGGCGGCTCGAAGAAGCGAAGAAGCTGACGGCGGAGCGGCGGCCGGATCTGCTTGCTGGGCCGCCGGATAGCCGGTGAATTTGGTCCTTACGCTTACCATCAGCGTTTGCCCCTCACCCTGACCCTCTCCCCGCTTGCGGGGAGAGGGGACATGCCATACGCAGCGTCACAGGCGGAGGAAACCGGCGCGGCAAATCACCTTCTCCCCGCAAGCGGGGAGAAGGTGGCGGCAGCCGGATGAGGGGCAGTGCGCCGCTCTGTGCTCACCCCGTCACGAAATAGTAGATCGTCAGCCCCACCCCGACGGCCACGACGCTCCAGCGCAGCACCGCCTGCGGCACGCGCCTGGCCATCCAGACGCCCGCATAGCCGCCGAGCGCGCCGGCCGGGATCATGACGAGCGCCTCGGGCCAGGCGATCACCCCGCCGCCGACGAAGACGATGATCGCGACCGCGGCGATCAGCACCGCCAGCAGGTTCTTCAGCGCGTTGAGATGATGATAGCTGCCGCCGGTGGTGACCCCGAGGACGGCGAGCATCATGATCCCCATGCCGGCACCGAAGAAGCCGCCATAGATCGAGGTCAGGAACTGGCCGATGACGCAGGCGGGCGAATTGGCGGAACGCTCGGCCGATGCCTTCGGCCTAAGCCAGGGGCCGGCGGCGAAGACCGCCGTCGCCGCCGCAAGCAGCCAGGGCACGATCTGACGAAAGGACGGATTGTCGAGCGAGAGCAGCAGGAACGCGCCACCGAAAGCGCCGGCGACCGAAACGGCCGCCAGCAGGAGGGCGCTTCGCCAGCGGTGGGAAATCTCGTCCCAATAGGCGATGGTCGACGTGACATAGCCCGGGAACTGCACGATCGATGAGGTCGCGTTGGCGGAGATCGGCGGAATGCCAGCAAGCGTCATGGCTCCGAATGTCAGGAACGTGCCGCCGCCGGCGATCGCGTTCACCGCGCCCGACAGAAAGCCCGCGGCGGCGAGCAGCGCCATCATCGTGATTGTCATGGTGTTTCCTCATCCCTCGTGCGTGACATATCTGCTTCGGGATGGAGCGGCAACAGGCGGCGTTTCGTCACAAAATCGCAATCGACGGGATGACAAGCGGGTTTGTTTCGTGTATTGGCGCACGCGGAAATGGGAAATCCTCCCGTCGACCAGCAACAAAGAATGGCGAATCCGCTCTGCCGCCAAGGCAAATCCCGAGGCTTTGACCAAAGGTATATCGAGCGCTCTGGCTGTTTCAGAAGAACCGAAGGTTTGAGAGATGAACATCATTCAGCAGCTTGAGGCCGAACAGGTCGCCAAGATCGAAGCCAAGCGCACGCTTCCCGAATTCTCCCCGGGCGACACCGTCCGCGTCAACGTCCGCGTGACGGAAGGCAGCCGTACCCGCGTGCAGGCCTATGAAGGCGTCTGCATCGCCCGTTCCGGCGGCGGCCTCAACGAGAGCTTCACCGTTCGCAAGATCTCCTACGGCGAAGGCGTCGAGCGCGTATTCCCGGTCTATTCTCCGCTCGTCGAGAGCGTCGAAGTCGTCCGCCGCGGTAAGGTCCGCCGCGCCAAGCTCTACTACCTGCGCGATCGCCGCGGCAAGTCGGCCCGTATCGTCGAGAACACCGGCGCCCGCGCCCGCAAGCTGAATGAAGCCGAGCGCCAGGCCGTTGCCGACGAGAAGGCACGCATCGAAGCCGAGAAGGTCGCAGCCGCTCAGGCTCTCGCCGCCGAAAAGGCAGCAGCGGAAGCCGCAGAAGCAAAGGCCGCGGCGGAAGCTGCCGAAGCAGCCAAGGCTGCGGAAGCATCTGCCGAATAAGCCTCGGACGATCTTTTTCGAAAAAAGGCGGCTCTCGGGTCGCCTTTTTTGTTTTCGCGGAACCGTTGCAGAATGACGCTCCTTGCCATCCGCTTTTGAAATGTGAGATTTTCGGGCCGATCGATCCTTGAGGGAGTTTCCGATGCTTGCCCGACGCGCTTTTCTCGCCTGCCTTGCCGCGCTCGCTCTTGCCCCGGCGGTCGGCGCCGCCGACGGGCTGCCGGACCTCAAGGGACGTGCCATCGTGGTGGTGACGGAAAACGCCTATCCGCCGCTGCAATTCGTCGATCCGAAATCCGGCAGCGCGATCGGCTGGGAATATGACGCGATGAACGAGATCGCCAGGCGGCTGAACTTCAAGGCAGAGTACCGGAACACGAGCTGGGACGCGATGATCCAGGCGGTCTCCGACGGCCAGTACGACATCGGCATGACCGGCATCACCATCAAGGACGACCGCAAGGAAAAGGTGGACTTCTCCGACCCTTACATGCGCTCGCAGCAGCTCATGCTGGTGCGCGGCGACGAGACGCGTTTCACCGATGCCGAAAGCTTTGCCGCCCTGAAAAACGGCCTGATCGGCGCGCAGCCCGGAACGAGCCCGTTCTACACGGCGGTCTACGGGGTCCTCGACGGCAACGAGCAGAACCCGCGCATCAGGCTCTTCGAGACCTTCGGAGCGACGGTGCAGGCGCTGAAGGCGGGCGACGTCGATCTCGTTCTGACGGACAGCACCGCCGGCGAAGGCTATGTGAAGGCTTCCGGCGGTTCGCTGAAAATCATCGGCGAGCCGCTCGGCGCGGAGGATTTCGGCTTCATCTTCAAGAAGGGGTCGGACCTCGTCCAGCCGGTCAATGCGGCGATCGCGGCGCTGAAGGCCGACGGCACGCTCGATGCGCTGAACAAGAAGTGGTTCCTCGATTACACGATGGGCCAGTAAGGCATGGCGCCTCCGCGCCGGAAAACCGAAGAGCCGGGAGATTTTCCCTGGTGGCTGGCCGCCTTCGGTGTGCTCTGCCTCGGGCTCGCGGCCGTCATCGCGTTCAACGATCTCTACGCACAGGTCTTCGGCGTCGTCGCCAAAGGCATCGGCATCACCATCGGCGTGACGCTCGCAGCCTTTTCGCTGGCGACGGTGCTGGGCCTTGCGATCGCGCTCGCCGGATTGTCGGGCAGCATCGTTCTCAGACAGATTGCCCGCTTCTATGTCGAGCTCATCCGCGGCATTCCGATCCTCGTCCTGCTTTTCTATATCGCCTTCGTCGGCGCGCCGGGTTTCGTGGCAGTCTGGAACTGGGCGCTAGGCCCGCTGATCGAGCGCGGCTGGATGGAGGCCCTGCTCGTACGCGATGTCTCGCTGCTCTGGCGCGCGGTGATCGCGCTGATGATCGGTTACGCCGCCTTCATCGCCGAGATTTTTCGCGCCGGGTTCCAGTCGGTCGACGAAGGGCAGATCGAGGCGGCCAAGGCGCTCGGCTTCACGCGCTTCCAGCGCTTCCGGCTGATCGTCTTCCCGCAGGCGATGCGGATGATCTTCCCGCCGCTTTCCAACGACTTCGTCGCGATGGTGAAGGACAGTTCGCTCGTCTCGGTGCTCGGGGTCGCCGACATCACCCAGATGGCCAAGGTCTATGCCGCCGGCTCCTTCCGCTTCTTCGAGACCTATTCGATCGTCACCTATATCTACCTGCTGCTGACGATCGGCCTGTCGCTGGCATTGCGCGGCATCGAGCGCCGGATGCGCAGGCGGATCGAGCGATGACCGGAGACGGCGTCGGAAGCGCCGCCGTCTCCATCAGGTTCAATAGACGTCCGGCACGTACATGTCCGGCCGCACCGGATGGCGGATGTAGTCGTCGTGGCGGACGCGCTCGGGCAGCACGATCTGTTCCTTCGGAACGGTCTCGTAGGGCACCTGCGAAAGAAGGTGAGCGATCATGTTGAGCCGCGCCTTCTTCTTGTCGACGGCCTGCACGACCCACCAGGGCGCTTCCGGAATATGGGTGCGCTCCAGCATCTCCTCCTTGGCCTTGGTATATTCCTCCCAGTGAACGCGGCTTTCGAGGTCCATGGGTGACAGCTTCCACTGCTTCAGCGGATCGTGGATGCGCATCTTGAAGCGGAATTCCTGCTCTTCGTCGGTGATCGAGAACCAGTATTTGACGAGGATGATGCCGGAGCGCACCAGCATGCGCTCGAATTCCGGCACGGAGCGGAAGAATTCTTCGAGCTCGTCCTTGGTGCAGAAGCCCATGACGCGCTCGACGCCGGCGCGATTGTACCAGGAGCGGTCGAACAGCACCATTTCGCCGGCCGTCGGGAGATGCGGCGTATAACGCTGGAAATACCACTGGTTCCGCTCCCGCTCGGTCGGCGCCGGAAGCGCCACGACGCGGCAGACGCGCGGATTGAGGCGCTGGGTGACGCGCTTGATGGCGCCGCCCTTGCCGGCCGAGTCGCGGCCCTCGAAGAGCACGACCATTTTCAGCTTCTTGTACTGGACCCAGTCCTGCAGGCGGACGAGCTCGTGCTGGAGACGGAAGAGCTCGCGGAAATAGATCCGGCGGTCGAGCGTCGGTTCGGCGGGCTCCGACATGCCTTCCGCCACCAGCTCGTCCAGCCGGTCCTCCTCCATCTGCATCTCCAGCTCTTCATCGAAGCTGTCGGCGATCTCGTCCTTGATGCGGCTGAGCTGGTCTTCCATGGGTTCGGACATCGTGAGCATCCCTCCGTTCTGAAGACGAGATCAAGCACGTTTCCGCGAAAACTTTATGACAGCGATGCGACAGGTCTCCGCCGATGCAAACCGATTGCCGATTTTGCGGAAAACTGTTATGGCGAGGCCATGGGATCGAAATTCGGATGCCTCGCGAACCAGTTCATCGTGCTGCAGGACCACAAGCGCCTGCCGGCACGCTTCTTCGCGCGCGTATCCGGGGCGCTTTGCGACCGACTTAGCTGATCTTCTCAGCTTCAGGCAGCCGGCAGCTGCCGCACAGACATCCCTCGTTCCATTCAGCTTTACGGATAGCAGCCATGAGCGCACAGCGCATTGCCCCTCGGACCCTTTACGACAAGATTTGGGACGACCACGTCGTCTCCGAAGACGAAAACGGCACCTGTCTCCTCTATATCGACCGTCACCTCGTGCACGAAGTGACGTCGCCGCAGGCTTTCGAAGGCCTGCGCATGGCCGGCCGCAAGGTCCGCGCGCCGGAAAAGACGCTGGCCGTCGTCGACCATAACGTACCCACGACCGCCGACCGCCACGAAGGCATCAAGAACGAGGAAAGCCGCATCCAGGTCGAGGCGCTCGCCCAGAACGCCAGGGATTTCGGCGTCGAATATTATTCCGAGAAGGACGTCCGCCAGGGCATCGTCCATATCGTCGGCCCCGAACAGGGTTTCACGCTGCCCGGCATGACGATCGTCTGCGGCGACAGCCACACCTCCACCCACGGCGCTTTCGGCGCCTTGGCGCATGGCATCGGCACGTCCGAAGTGGAGCACGTCCTCGCCACCCAGACGCTGGTGCAGAAGAAAGCGAAGAACATGCTGGTGCGCGTCGACGGCCAGCTCCCGCCGGGCGTCACCGCCAAGGACATCATCCTCGCCATCATCGGCGAGATCGGCACCGCCGGCGGCACCGGCCATGTCATCGAATTCGCCGGCGAAGCGATCCGCTCGCTCTCCATGGAAGGCCGCATGACCGTCTGCAACATGACGATCGAAGGCGGCGCCCGCGCCGGCCTGATCGCGCCGGACGAGACGACGTTCGCCTATATCAAGGACAAGCCACGCGCGCCGAAGGGCAAGGCCTGGGACATGGCGCTCGACTACTGGAAGACGCTGCACACGGAAGAAGGCGCGCATTTCGACAAGGTCGTGGTGCTCGACGCCGCCAACCTGCCGCCGATCGTCTCCTGGGGCTCCTCGCCGGAAGATGTGGTTTCCGTTCAGGGCACCGTTCCGAATCCGGACGACATCCAGGACGAGACGAAGCGCGCTTCCAAGTGGCGCGCGCTCGACTACATGGGCCTGAAGCCGGGCACCAAGATCACCGATATCGCGGTCGACCGCGTCTTCATCGGCTCCTGCACCAACGGCCGCATCGAGGACCTGCGCGCAGCCGCCAAGGTCGTCGAAGGCAGGAAGGTGGCTTCGACCGTTTCCGCCATGATCGTCCCGGGCTCGGGCATCGTGAAGGAGCAGGCCGAAGCCGAGGGCCTCGACAGGATCTTCAAGGATGCCGGCTTCGAATGGCGCGAGCCGGGCTGCTCCATGTGCCTTGCGATGAACGACGACCGGCTGAAGCCGGGCGAGCGCTGCGCCTCCACCTCGAACCGCAATTTCGAGGGTCGCCAGGGCTACAAGGGCCGCACCCATCTCGTCTCGCCGGCCATGGCCGCCGCAGCCGCGATCGCCGGCCATTTCGTCGACATCCGCGAGTGGAAGTGATCCAACTGGCGGGATCGCCGAAAACCATGCCGCCCTTCGAGGGCGGCATTTTTGTTTGATGCGGCAAGCAGGCGCGACAGGAGACAAGCGGCCGCTTTGGCATCATAATGGCTCCCATGTCCAAGCGACCGCAAAAGACATCGGATAAAACCGGCCGCAGGCTGATGCTGCTGCGGCATGCGAAATCCGCCTGGCCCGAGGGCGTGGCGGATAAGGACCGGCCGCTTGCGGCGCGCGGCGAGAAGGCGGCCCCGCTGATCGGCAACTATATGGCCCGCGAAGGGCTTCATCCCGACCTTGCTCTCATATCCCCCGCACGGCGGACGCAGGAGACCTGGACGCTGGTTCGGAAGAGACTGCCCGGACAGGTAGAGCTGCGCGAGCACGCCGGGATCTACGAAGTATCCGCGATGAAAATTCTCGACGTCCTGGTCCGGATCGAGCCCACTTACCGCAGTGTCCTGATCCTAGGGCACAATCCCGGCCTTCAGGAACTCGCATTGCTGCTGACCGATGCGGAAAATGCCGACACCCGGCGGCGGCTGGCGGAGAAATTTCCGACGGCCGGGCTTGCCGTGATCGATTTCGGCGCCGCGGACTGGCAGGGGATCCATGAAGGCTCCGGCCGCCTGGAACGGTTCGTCACCCCGCGTTCCCTTGAGTGACGGAAATAAACGGTGGGCCCGACCATATGAAAGCCTGCTGCCGACAGCTGGGCCCAGTTCGTTGACAAACCTCCCGTCTTACCCGGCGCCATCCTCGGCCTTGTGCCGAGGATCGACAAACATCAATGGTTGGCAGATGCGCGGGACAGGCCCGGGCATGACGACGGAAGAGACGATCTCACCTTTATCGGCAGTCCAAAGCCCCGCCGATTGCAGCGGGGCCCTGTTGTCGTCGCAAGCGGCGCGTCAGACGGCGATCTTGCCGCCGCCGATCTTGGTGATGGCGAGCACCGCCGGACGCACCGGCATGTCGTCCTTGAAGTCCGGCCAGCGGGTCGAGAGGTCCTCGTAATAGGACGGGCGGCCGTGGCCTTCCCAATCGTCGCCGCCGTCGCCCGGATGCTGGACGGCGACGAAGGCGGTCTCGTCGTCCGGCGTGAAGAGCGGGCCGCACATTTCCGCACCGACCGGCACGCGGAAGAAGAGCTTGGACGTCGCCCGGGCATCCCCTTCCGTATCGACGGCCCAGAGACCGTCCGTGCGGCCGGTCGCCTTGTTGTTGTTGCCGTCGGTCGCGACCCAGAGGCGGCCGGCGGAATCGACCGCACAGTTGTCCGGCATGCCGAACCAGCCGTTCTTCGTCGTCTCGGTGGAGAAGGTCGCGCCGACCGCCGCGACCGAAGGATCGCCGCACTTCAGGAGCACTTCCCACTTGCCGGACGTGGCGGTGAAATCGCCGCCGTCCTCGGTGATCTCGATGATGTGGCCGAAAGCGTTTTCGGCGCGCGGATTGGCAGCATCCACCTGCTCCGCCTTGCGGCGGGTGTTGTTGGTGAGCATGACATAGACCTTGCCGTTGACGCCGTTCGGCTGCACGTCCTCCGGGCGGTCCATCTTGGTGGCGCCGAGAAGGTCTCCGGCGCGACGCGTCTCGATGAGGACGTCGGCCTGGCTTGCAAAGCCGTTTTCCGCCGTCAGCGGCCCCTGGCCGTGAACCAGCGGCAGCCACTGCATCGAGCCGTCCTCCTCGAACTTGGCGACATAGAGCGTGCCGGCGTCGAGAAGGTTCAGGTTCGCGGCCCGGTCGTCGGCATTGTAGGTGCCGTCGGTCACGAACTTGTAGACATAGTCGAAACGCTCGTCGTCGCCGAGATAGAAGACGACCTTGCCGTTTTCGGCGATGATCGATTCCGCGCCTTCATGCTTGGTGCGGCCGAGAGCCGTCCGCTTTTTCGGCGTGGAGGCCGGATCCATGGCGTCCACCTCGACGATCCAGCCGAAACGGTTCGGCTCGTTCGGCTCCTTGGCGAGGTCGTAGCGGTCGTAGAAATTCGCCCATTCGTAACCGCCTTCCGGAACGCCGTAGCGCTTGTAATTGGCGGCTTCCTTGTGGCCGGCCGGCAGCTCGCCGGAGAAGTAGCCGTGGAAATTCTCCTCGGCCATGATGTAGGTGCCCCAGGGCGTGACGCCGCCCGCACAGTTGTTGAGCGTGCCGATGACGCGGGTTCCGGTCGGATCGGCGGAGGTCTTCACGCGGTCGTTGCCGGCGACGGGCCCGGTGAGCTGCATTTCCGTGGCCGAGGTGATGCGGCGGTTATAACGGCCTTCGGGCACGACCCGCCATTTGCCGTCCACCTTGCGGATCTCGACGATCGTGCCGCCATGCGCGGCCATCTCGATATCGACATGCTCCTTGCTGAGCGGCCCCTGCTTGATCTTTCCGTCGGCGATCGTCACCAGCCCCGGGAACATCAGGTGCGGGTTGGTATATTCGTGGTTGACGACGAGAAGGCCGTGTTCGGCCGAACCTTCCAGCGGGATATAGCCGACATAGTCGTTGTTGTAGCCGAACTGGCGGACCTGTGCGGCAGCCGTCTGCCTGGTGGGGTCGAATGCCGGGGAATCCGCGAAGATCGCATCGCCCCAACGCAGCAGGACGTCCGCGCTATAGCCTTCGGCGACATGGTGGTTGGCATCCACGCCGGCCTCGATTTCGGAGAAGGAGAAAGCCGACACGCCGGCGGCGCGCGCCTTCTCGGCGGTCATCAAAGCCACGGGGCTGACGGTTGCGGCAATCGCGGAAACGGCCAGGGAACCCTGAAGGAAGTTGCGGCGCGAGAAGCGCTTGCCGATGATCTCGCCCATCGTCGGGTTGATGCTGGAATTATGGCCTTCGCCATCCGCATCTTCCAGCTGGGTCGTCGGGAATATCTTCTGGGAAAGATGTTCGGTCATCTCACTGCCTCCAAAGTTGAATAACGGCGTCTAGTTTCGAGCCGTTCTAAACTTTAGGGTTCCGTTATTACGGCAATACGACAACCGCCGCGGCAGCGCCACGATATCAGAGGACGCGCACGACCGTGCCCCTCCGCATGAAGCGCAGAAGCCGCTTCATATCGGGAAGGCTGACCGCGATGCAGCCGGCGGTCGGCTGGTAGCCGGGCTTGATGAGGTGGAAGAAGATCGCCGAGCCGCGATGCCGCCGCCGCGAAGTGATGTTCCAGTCGAGCACGAGGCAGATGTCGTAGAGACCGTCGGCCCGCAGCATGTCCTCATGGCTCGGCCGGAAGGGTGCCCTGACCAGGCGATTGTAGGAGGGATGCTCCGGCTGGTCGCACCACAGCATGTCCTTGGCGATGCGCTTGACCGGCAGGGCCGTGGGAGGCAGGCGCACCCTCTCCCCGCGGAAGAAGCCGTGAAGAAGGCGCATTGCCGCGATCGGCGTGGCACCGTCTCCTTCCCGCTTGAAGGCCGTGGTTCCGGACCGTCCGAGCGCGGCCGGCACGGTGATGCCGCTGAAGGAGACGATCGCGCGCTGAGGGTTGCGCGGCGCCCTCCGGACGGTGACGACATTCGGTCTGGAACACGAGCCATCGCGAAAACGCTGCATTTTTCTCACAAGTTTTTGCTTTGAATATGATTTCGTTTGAATTCATAGCACGATGGGATTTAGATCGAAGGCCCTGATCAGGCTTTGGAAGGCCGAAATTTTCGGCTTCCGAAACGACCGGCGAGACGAAAGGCAGGAAGCATGGCAGCGCGTACGATACTTCTGGTGGATGACGACGACGACCTGCGCGAGACCCTGGTGGAACAGTTGTCATTCTATGACGAGTTCTCGATCCTCCAGGAGGCGAATGCCGCCAAGGCGCTGCAGACCGCCAAGAGCACCCAGATCGACCTCCTGATCATGGATGTCGGCCTGCCGGACATGGACGGCCGCGAGGCGGTGAAGCTTCTGCGCAAGAACGGCTTCAAGGCGCCGATCATCATGCTGACCGGCCATGATACCGATTCCGACACGATTCTCGGGCTGGAAGCCGGCGCCAACGACTACGTGACGAAACCCTTCCGCTTCGCCGTGCTGCTCGCCCGCATCCGTGCGCAGCTTCGCCAGTACGAGCAGAGCGAGGACGCGACCTTCACCGTCGGCCCCTATCTCTTCAAGCCGAGCCAGAAGCTGCTCACCACCGAGGACGGCAAGAAGATCCGGCTGACCGAAAAGGAAGCGGCGATCATCCGCTATCTCTACCGCGCCGGCCAGAAGGTCGTGACCCGCGACGTGCTCCTGGAAGAGGTCTGGGGTTACAATTCCGGCGTCACCACCCACACGCTGGAAACCCACGTCTACCGGCTGCGCCAGAAGATCGAGCGCGATCCTTCCAGCGCGGAAATCCTGGTCACCGAAAACGGTGGCTACAAGATCGTCCCGTGATTTGAACCATGTCTCTCACCGAAGATATCCGGCTGCTTTCAGGGGTTCCGCTCTTCCGGGAGATGAACGGCGACCAGTTGCGCCTGATCGCCTTCGGCGCGGAACGGCGGCAGGTGTCTCCGGGCCAGGAGCTGTTCCGGGAGCGGTCGCCGGCGGAATCGGCCTTCATCGTATCGAAGGGCCGTTTCGAACTGCTGGTCGCCGGCCGCAACGGCGAGGTGAGAGCGGAAGCGACGGTCGGCCCCGGAACACTGCTTTCTGAACTCGCGCTGATCACGATGGTGGAACGGAAGTTCACCGCCATGGCGATCGAGGAAGCCGAGGCGCTGAAGATCAGCCGCTGCCTCTTCCACCGCCTGCTGGAGGAATATCCCGATGTCGGCCGGGTGATCGAAGGCCGCATCCGCGACAACATCACCGGCCTTGCCAAGGCTGCGGCGGCGATGGGTCACAGGTTCGCTTGAGAACTGTATTGAGCCTTGTGCCGGGCAGCCCCCTCACCCGGCCTCCGCTTCGCTCGGCCGGGTCGACGGCCCCGTCCCGTCCTCCGGCCCCCCAGGGGGAGAGGAGAAACGGGGAGGTCACGGCATCCTTCCCTTCTCCCCTCGGGGAGAAGGTGCCCGGAGGGCGGATGAGGGGGCCGCGATCTCGCAGCTCACCTGAATGGACAAACCCGTCAGCGTCAGAACTTGAACACCGCCGTTACCGGCACGTGGTCGGAAGGCTGGTTCCAGCCGCGTGCTTCCTTCAGCACCTCGATCCGGTCCAGGAACGGTCCGAGGTCGGGCGAGGACCAGATGTGGTCGAGCCGGCGGCCCTTGTCGGCCGCCTCCCAGTCCTTGGCGCGATAGCTCCACCAAGTATAGATTTTCGTCGGTTCCGGCGTGTGATGGCGCATCAGATCGAGCCAGCCGCCCCGGTTCATTACCTCGGTCAGGCCTTCCGTCTCGACGGGCGTATGGCTGACGATCTTCAAAAGCTGCTTGTGCGACCAGACATCGTTTTCCAGCGGCGCGATGTTGAGGTCGCCGACGAGGATGGAGGAGATCCCGGGCATGGCATCGGCCCGCAGGGCCTTCATCTCCTCGACGAAATCGAGCTTGTGGCCGAATTTCGGATTGATCGTCCGGTCCGGTTCGTCGCCGCCGGCCGGCACATAGAAATTGTGGATCCGGATGCGCCGCGAGCCCCGCTCGAAGATCGCCGAGATATGTCGCGCATCCCCGACGCCGCAGTAATTCTGGCGGTGGTCTTCGAGAAGCGGAATCTTCGAGGCGATGGCGACGCCGTGATAGCCCTTCTGGCCGTGGATGATGATGTGCTGGTAGCCGAGGTCCTTCAGCGGCTGGAGCGGAAACTCCGGCTCCCGGCATTTGATTTCCTGCAGGCAGAGGATGTCCGGCTTGTGGCGGACGAGGAACTGCTCGACGATCGGCATGCGCAGGCGCACCGAGTTGATGTTCCAGGTGGCGATGGAAAATGTCATTGATCGAACCCCGACGTGTCGCCGGGAGGTTTAGGAAATTTCCTCGGCCCTGAGAAGCAAAAAAGGCCGCGCCGGCGCGCAGCCTCTCCATTCGGCAAGCGATCGCGATTACATCTTTCTCACGTCGTCATAGGGAATGGTGAAGACCTTCTCGTCGAAGTTCACGCCGTTCTGGACATTGTAGATCATCACCGACGTGTCCTTGTTCTGGGCGTCGGTGATCGTCCACTGGCGCAGGTCGAAGGTCTTCGAATCGAACATCATCGTGATGGTCGAATCGCCGAAGACGGTCTTGTTGCCGAGCACGATCGTGGTGAGGTCGGATTCCTGCTTGACGTCGCGCACCATCTGGTTGCCGAGATCGATGCGGTTGGCAAGCAGCAGGCTCAGCGGCGTCTTGGAGAGCGGGTAGATATCCCAGGTCTTGAGCTTCAGGTTGCCGATCACGACATTCCTGCCGTCGGCGATGACGCGGATCGGCGACGGGTCCTCGAAGTTGAAGCGCAGCTTGCCGGGCCGCTCGATATAGAACTTGCCGCCGGTCTGCTCGCCGCGCGGGCCGAACTGCACGAACTCGCCCATCATGGTTTTGACCGACGAGAAATGGTCGGCGATCTTCTGCGCGGCCGCCCCGCTGGCACCCTGAGCAAAGCTGATGCCCGGCGCGAAGGCCGCCGCCGCCAATCCCGCAAGCCCCAGCGAAAACTGTCTGCGGCCGAACGTGCCGGAAAGGATGGATTTTTCGTTCTTCATTCTGGTCTCCTTCCTTGAACTTCTGGGCGCGAAAGGCGGCGGCTTGATGGCGATCACGAAAGCCTTACCGGTCGAGGACGTCGCCCTCCGTCGGCACCAGGATCTCGCGCTTGCCGGCATGGTTTGCCGGCCCGATCAACCCTTCCTGCTCCATCCGCTCGATGAGTGAGGCGGCCCGGTTGTAGCCGATGCCGAGGCGGCGCTGGATATAGGACGTCGAAGCCTTGCCGTCGCGCAGCACGATCGCCACCGCCTGGTCGTACGGGTCGTCCGAATCCGAGAGGTTCGCGGTGCCGGCCGGGCCGCCGCCGTCGCCGTCCTCGTCGTCATCGGCCGTGATCGCATCGAGATATTGGGGCGCGCCCTGCGTTTTCAAGTAGGAGACGATCTCCTCGACCTCCGTATCCGACACGAACGGGCCGTGGACGCGCTGGATGCGGCCGCCGCCTGCCATATAGAGCATGTCGCCCATGCCGAGGAGCTGTTCGGCGCCCTGCTCTCCAAGGATCGTGCGGCTGTCGATCTTCGACGTCACCTGGAAGGAGATGCGGGTCGGGAAGTTCGCTTTGATCGTGCCGGTGATGACGTCGACCGACGGGCGCTGCGTCGCCATGATGACATGGATGCCGGCGGCGCGCGCCATCTGCGCCAGGCGCTGGACCGCACCTTCGATATCCTTGCCCGCCACCATCATCAGGTCGGCCATTTCGTCGATGATGACGACGATATAGGGCATCGGCTCGAGATCGAATTCCTCCGTCTCGTAGACCGCCTCGCCCGTCTGGCGGTCGAAACCGGTCTGGACGGTGCGGGTCAGCACCTCACCCTTTTCGAGAGCCTGCTCGACGCGGGTATTGAAGCCGTCGATATTGCGCACGCCGATCTTCGACATCTTCTTATAGCGCTCTTCCATCTCGCGGACGGTCCACTTGAGCGCGACGACGGCTTTCTTCGGATCGGTGACGACCGGCGACAGAAGGTGCGGGATTCCGTCATAGACGGAGAGTTCGAGCATCTTCGGATCGATCATGATGAGGCGGCACTTCTCCGGCGTATAGCGGTAGAGAAGCGAGAGGATCATCGTGTTGATGGCGACCGACTTGCCCGAGCCCGTCGTACCGGCGACGAGGAGGTGCGGCATCTTGGCGAGGTCGGCCACGACCGGCTCGCCGCCGATCGTCTTGCCGAGCGCCATGGCGAGCTTCGCCTTGCTCGCCTCGAAATCCTTGCTGCCGATCATTTCCTTGAGATAGACGGTCTCGCGGATGCGGTTCGGCAGCTCGATGCCGATCGCATTGCGGCCGGGGACGACGGCGACGCGGGCGGCGATGGCGCTCATCGAACGGGCGATATCGTCCGCAAGGCCGATGACACGCGAGGACTTGATGCCGGGCGCGGGCTCCAGTTCGTAAAGTGTGACGACCGGGCCGGGGCGGACATGGATGATCTCGCCCTTGACGCCGAAATCTTCCAGAACGCCTTCCAGCAGGCGGGCATTCTGCTCCAGCGCATCGGCGGAAAGCGAGGCGTCGCGGGCGACGGCCTTCGGCTCGTTCAGAAGATGGACGGAGGGGAGCTGGAAGCCGGCCGGCGAGATGAACGAGGTCTGGGCATCGCGGGCGACGCGGGCGCTGGGCTTGGGCGGCGCGGCGGCCGGCACGACCCGCGGCTGGGCACGGCCGCCGACGGGCTGCGGCGTACGGGAAGATACGAAAGGCGCGTCGTCGTCATCGTCGGCGAGAATGCCGGCCGGGCGCGGCGGCATGTCGTCCATGTCGAACGGCGGATCGTCGTCATAGTCATCGTCGTCATGGGCGGAGATCGGCGGCACCGCCACGACGCGCCGGGAACCGGCGACGCGCTCCACCGGGCCGTCGAGCGAAGGCTCCATGCGGCGGCCGGCAGCCGCCGGAGCCGTCTTGGCGCGGACGGGCTCGTTCAGCGTGCCGAATTCGTCCTCGTTGAAGTCATAGGGCTGATCGAAACCCATGCGCGCCCGCGGCTTGATGCCGGCGAGCCGGCGCAGCCGGGCCTGGGCAATATACCAGTAATGCGCGAGCGCGCCGAAGGCCAGAAAGCCGGCAAAGCCGTCCTCCTCGTCTTCTTCTTCGATCTCGTCGCGCTTCGAGCGGACCTTGGCCGCAGCGACCGGCTGATCGTCATCCTCGGCCTCTTCCTCGAAAGCCTCGCCCACCAGGCCGGAGGCGAAGAGCATGAGCCAGACGCAGGGGACGGTGAAGATGCAGCCGAGCACGATCGCCACCATGCCGGTCGGATAGGCGCCGACGAAAAGCGCGGGGAACCTGAGGATCATGTCGCCGATCACGCCGCCGATGCCGTTCGGGATCGGCCAGGTGAGCGGTGCGGGAAAGCAGCCGAGCGTCGCGGACGCAAGCAGCGTGCCGCCGCCCCAGGCCGCAAGCCGGGCGGGAATGCGGTCGTATTTGCGGCCAGAGATCAACGCCAGCGCAAGGGCCAGCACCGGCAGCAGCGCCACGATGCTCGCAAGGCCGAGGAACTGCATCATCAGGTCCGCGAAGACCGCACCGGCAAAGCCGAGGATATTGGTGGGCGCGTTGTCCGTCGCGTAGGAGAAGCTCGGATCCGCGACATTCCAGGTGGCGAGCGCGGCGACCGCCAGGCCCAGCGCGAAGACGATGCCGAAGCCGGCGAGCGCCAGCGCCTGCCTCAATACGAAGGCGGTCAGCGCCAAGCGGGTGGACCGGTTTGCCATAGCCGCCGAACTGCTTCTGCCCATCGTACCTGCCCGCTGTTTTTGAAACGCAACTCTTCCCGCGAATCGGCAAGCCGCCGGCCGATTCACGCAATTCCAGCGGAGAATAGCGTCGCGGTGGTTAATGCGCCTTTAACCACGATGAGCGGCGGGAGGCCTGAAAAACATGAAAAAGCCCGGACCGAGGTCCGGGCCAATGCAGCTTCATAGGCAAGCTGCGACGGGATCCGAAGCGGCGGCGGTCGCCCCGCCACCGCGAACTCCGGATTAGGAGTGATAGGCGGCTTCGCCGTGGGTCGAGAGGTCGAGGCCTTCGCGCTCGGCTTCGACGGTGACGCGCAGGCCGACGATCAGATCGACGATCTTGTAGAGGATGACCGAGCCGATGCCGCACCAGACGATGGTGACGATGACCGCATAGAGCTGCGTCATGAACTGGCCGCCCATCGTCACGCCTTCCGCGTAGCCGATGCCGCCCAGCGAAGACGAGGCAAAGATGCCGGTCGCCAGCGCGCCGAAGAAACCGCCGACGCCGTGAACGCCGAACACGTCGGCCGTATCGTCATAACCGAACTTGTTCTTGATGACCGAGATGAAGAAGTAGCAAATCGGCGAAACGAGAAGGCCCATGACGATCGCGCCCATCGGACCGGCAATGCCGGCAGCCGGGGTGATGGCGACCAGACCGGCGATCATGCCGGAAACGGCACCGAGCAGGGAAGCCTTGCCGCGGGCGAAGGTTTCGACGACGCACCAGGAAAGAACGGCGGCAGCCGTGGCGACGAAGGTGTTGACGGTCGCGAGCATTGCGCCGCCGGAAGCCTCGAGGTTGGAGCCGGCGTTGAAGCCGAACCAGCCGACCCACAGCATGGCCGCGCCGACGAGCGTCAGCGTCATGGAGTGCGGCGCCATCATGTCCTTGCCGTAACCCGTACGCTTGCCGACCATGATCGCACCGATCAGACCGGCGAGACCGGCATTGATGTGGACGACCGTGCCGCCGGCGAAGTCAAGCGCGCCCCAGCCGAAGATCAGGCCGTTCGCGTCCCAGACCATGTGCGCGATCGGGAAATAGACGAAGGTGACCCAGAGCAGGCAGAACAGGATCGAAGCCGAGAACTTGATGCGCTCCGCGAAGGCGCCGACGATCAGGGCGGGCGTCAGGGCCGCGAACGTCATCTGGAACATCACGAAGATGAATTCCGGAATGACGACGCCGTCGGAGAACGTCGCTGCCGTGGAATCCATCGTCACGCCGGAAAGGAACAGCTTGGCCGTGCCGCCCCAGAACGGCGACGTGCCGCCGCCGAAGGCGAAGGAATAGCCGTAGATGACCCAGGCGAGCATGATGGCCGACCCGGCGACGGTGCACTGCATGAGCACGGACAGCATGTTCTTGGCGCGCACCAGGCCGCCGTAGAAGAGCGCGATGCCCGGCATCAGCATGAACAGCACGAGAAGAGTGGCGATGAACATGAAGGCAGTGTCGCCCTTGTCCGGAACCGGAGCCGCGGCGGCAGCCTCGGCGGCCGGAGCGGCAGCGTCCTGCGCGAAGGCGACGACCGGCGCGAGAAGAGCCGCGGCGGCAGCCCCCAGCCGGCCGAATGTAGAAATCCTGTTGAATTGCATAGCTTGAAAACTCCCCTGTCAGCCCGTGCTTTACAGCGCTTCTGTGTTGGTTTCGCCGGTACGGATGCGCACGGCCTGCTCGATCGAATAGACGAAAATTTTGCCATCGCCGATCTGGCCGGTCTTGGCAGCCGAGGCGATCGCTTCCACGGCCTTGTCGACGAGGTCGGAGGGGACGGCGATCTCGATCTTCAGTTTCGGCAGAAAACTTACGGCATATTCCGTGCCGCGATAGATTTCGGTATGTCCCTTCTGGCGTCCGTAACCTTTGACTTCGGTGACGGTCAGGCCCTGGATACCGACAGCCGTGAGGGCTTCGCGCACCTCATCCAGCTTGAACGGCTTGATAATGGCCATCACGATTTTCATCTGGCTTCCCATCCTTTGGTTGTCCTCGGCATAAGGCCGACTCTCCTCATCGCCGACAGATCATGACAGCGACTGGCAGATTACATTCAAGGGGCGTGCCAGATTCGAACGGGGATATAAGTTATTGAAATATAAATACTTATAAAAGCGATGCCAAGAAAAGGGCATTTGAGTGGCGCAAAGGCGACTAAACCTTGTGCAAATTTAAAAAAATGCACAAAAACTATTCATTTGCCTTTTTCCGAATCAGTCCTTCCTGCGCCACCGAGGCAATCAGGGTGCCGGAACGGCTGTAAATGCTGCCGCGGGTCATGCCGCGCGCACCGGATGCGCTGGGGCTGTCCTGCGTATAAAGCAGCCAGTCCTCGAATGCGAAGGGCCTGTGGAACCACATGGCATGGTCGAGGCTCGCCGCCTGCAGCGCCGGATCGAAGATGGACGTGCCGTGCGGATAGAGCGAGGCGTCGAGCAGGGTCATGTCGGAAAGCCAGGCGAGCACGGCCGCCTGGTAGTGACGATCCGCCGGCACCGCGCCGACGGTGCGCACCCAGATATCCTGGCGCGGTTCGAGCTTGTCCCGGGTCAGGTAGTGCGCGAGCGACGTCGGCCGGATCTCGATCGGCCGCTCCCGGGCCCAGTAACGCCGGACAGGCTCCGGCGCATGCTTGAGGAAGAGTTCCTTGAATTCCTTCTCGGCCATCAGGTCTTCCGGCTGGGTGACGGCCGGCATGTCGATCTGGTGCTCATAGCCCTCCTCCTCGATCTGGAAGGAGGCGGACATGGAAAAGATCGCCTTGCCGTGCTGCACCGCCACGACCCGCCTCGTGGTGAAACTTGACCCGTCGCGGATGCGCTCCACCTGATAGAGGATCGGCACGGAAGGATCGCCGGGGCGCATGAAATAGGCATGCAGGGAATGGACGAAGCGATCGGCATCGACGGTGCGCTGGCCGGCCATCAGCGCCTGCGCGATGACCTGGCCGCCGAATACCCGTTGCCAGCCTATGTCCGGGCTCACGCCGCGATAGAGATTTTCCTCGATCTTTTCGAGGTCGAGCGTCGCGATCAGCTGCTCCATGGCGGAGAGGGAGGTGGTCTGGCGCGACATTATGACGGACTCCGACGATAGGAAGCGGCTGCCCGATGGTCTATATGCATGGCATGATATTCTCAAGTCTCACGGGAGCTTAAGCCGATGCTGGACATGCTGGTTGCAGGGGGCGGTTATGTGGGTCTCGCTGCCGCGGTCGCGGTCAAGCAGGCGGCGCCACATCTGAAGATCGAGGTGATCGAGGCCGCCCCCGCCGGTGCCTGGGAAAAGGACGAGCGCGCCTCCGCCGTCATCGCCGCGGCGACGCGCATGCTGGAGGTCTTCGGCGTGTGGGACGCGATCGCGCCCGAAGCCCAGCCGATCAACCGGATGATCGTCACGGACAGCCGCACGTCCGACCCGGTCAGGCCGGTCTTCCTCACCTTCGACGGCGAAGTCGAGGAAGGCCGTCCCTTCGCCCATATGATACCGAACGTCGTCATGGTGAGGGCGTTGCGCGGCGCTGCCGAACGGCTCGGCATCGCGATCCGCGAAGGGGTCTCAGCTACCGCCTTCGAGATGAGCGGCACCCGCTGCGCCGTTTCGCTCTCCGACGACTCCGTCATCGAGACGCGTCTGCTGGTCGCCTGCGACGGCGTGCGTTCGAAACTCCGCGACATGGCCGGCATCAGGACCGTCACCTGGAACTACGGCCAGTCGGGCATCGTCGCGACCGTTGCCCACGAGCGGCCGCACGAAGGCGTGGCGGAGGAGCATTTCCTCCCCTCCGGCCCCTTCGCCATCCTGCCGCTCACCGACAACCGCTCCTCGCTCGTCTGGACGGAACGGACGCCGGAAGCCGACCGGCTGGTCGCCTCCGACGATCTGGTCTTCGAGGAGGAGCTGCAGCGCCGCTTCGGCCATAAGCTCGGCGAGCTGCGGGTGGTCGGCGGCCGGCGCGCCTTCCCGCTCGGCCTGACGCTCGCACGCGCCTTCGTGGCGCCGCGCTTCGCGCTTGCCGGCGACGCGGCGCACGGCATCCATCCGATCTCCGGCCAGGGCCTCAATCTCGGCTTCAAGGATGTCGCCGCCCTGGCGGAAACGGTGGTGGAGGCCGATCGCCTCGGGCTCGACATCGGCGCGCTCAACGTGCTGGAGCGCTATCAGTCCTGGCGGCGTTTCGACACGTTCCGCATGGGGGTGACGACGGATGTTTTGAACCGGCTGTTCTCGAACGACATCACGCCGATCCGCATCGCCCGCGATTTCGGGCTCGGCATCGTCGACCGCCTGCCGAAGCTCAAGGAGTTCTTTATCGACCAGGCCGCGGGAAAGTCCGGCGAGGACGGGCCGAAGCTGCTCGCCGGTCAGGCGATCTGAGCTGCTGTTTCGGGATTTGCCCCTCATCCGCCTGCCGGCACCTTCTCCCCGCACGCGGGGCGAAGGAGATGTGCCGCACCGGTTTCGTCAATCAACAGCACCGATGAGGTGAGCCCTTATTCGGCGCCGGGGAGGAACTCAGCGACGAGCAGATCAATTGCGACTTCTCCCGTCAAAACGGGGAGAAGGTGCCGGCAGGCGGATGAGGGGCATAGCAACGAGAAACGGCCTCAATCCTCGATCTTGCGGGCTTCGGAAACCAGCATGATCGGGATGCCGTCGCGGATCGGATAGGCGAGCTGGGCGCTGTGCGAGATCAGCTCGTTGGTTTCCCGGTTGAAGGAAAGCCGGCCCTTGGTCAGCGGGCAGACGAGCAGCTCGAGAAGTTTCGGATCGACCTTGCTGAGCCTCTCGTCCATGCCCTGGCCTCACTGGAGAATGGTGTCGGAATCGCCGAAATCCCGCGCCAGCAGGATTTCGGTGATGGCGATCAGCGTCTCTGCGCGCGTCTTGAGGTCCGGCGCCTCGAGCAGGGCCTGTTTTTCAGCCGGACCGAAGGGCGACATCATCGAGAGCGAGTTCACCAGCGTCCGGTTGCCGGCGCGCTCGACGCTCTCCCAATCCGCCTCCAGCTTGTTTGCATCCAGATAGGCCCGGAAGACGCGCAGGAGCTCGACGCGATCCACCGCGCTCTCGTCATCCTCTGCGGAGAGATCGGCCATGAACGGCGCGATCTTGAACGTGCGATAGGGATGTCCCTGCCCTATTTCGTTGAGCAGCCGGAAGCGGCAGACCCCGCTGATGGAGGTGATGTAACGGCCGTCGCCCGTTTCGGCGAACGAGGTGATGCGGCCGATGCAGCCGACGGTGGACAGCGGAAGACGAGGACCTTCCGCCGGCTCGCCGGCTTCCAGGAGCGACGGTTGAACGATGCCGATCAACCGGTCGCCGGCAAGTGCCGCATCGAACATGGCGAGATAACGCGGCTCGAAGATATTGAGTGGCAATTGCCCGCCTGGCAGAAGCAGCGCACCGGTGAGAGGAAAAACGGGGACCGTCTCCGGCAGATCCTCCCGCTTCACATATCTCGCATTTCCCACATGCATGGGTCCGACACCTCCCAGGCCACCGGTCCAGACCACCGAATAAGATTGATTGCGCAGATAATGTGGGGCGCTCCTGCGAGAACGCAAGACCGTCCCGCAGGATTAGGGCCGGCTATGAAAAGAGGATGGAGGACAGCCGGCGGCGTGCTGCGATCGTCGCGGGGTCCTTGGGTCCCCAGACCTCGAAGAACTGCAGCAGTTGGCGGCGCGCACCGTCGTCGTCGAACGTTCGATCCTTGCGCATGATCGTCAGCAGGTGATCGGCCGCCTGTTCACGATCGCCCTGGACGTTCAGGATCTTGGCGAGTTTCAGGCGCGCTTCGTGATCGTCCGGATTGGCGGCGAGCTGGTTTTCCAGCGCCACCGGATCGCCGAGCTTGCGGGCTTCCTCGATCTGCTCGAGCTTCTTGACGACCGGCTGGATCGCCGGATCCTTGGCAAGCTCCTCCGGCAGGGAAGCGAGCATCTGGCTGGCGCGGGCCGTTTCGCCCATGGCGATCAGGCACTGCATCATGCCGGCCGCGGCCTTGGCGTTTTCCGGATCGGCCTGCAGCACGGCGCCGTAAAGCTGCGCGGCACCCTGGATATCGCCACCGGCAAGCAGGGTCTCGGCTTCGGCCAGCACCGATTCGATCTCGGCAGCCTGATCGGCACCGGGCGGTCCCGCGAGCCGGTCGATGAACTGGCGCACCTGGCTTTCCGGAACAGCACCCATGAAGCCGTCGACGGGGCGGCCGTCCACGAAGGCGATGACGGCGGGGATAGACTGGATGCCGAGCTGGCCCGGGATCGACGGGTGATCGTCGATGTTCATCTTGACGAGCTTCACCCGTCCCTGGCCCTCGTTGACGACCTTTTCGAGAACGGGCGTGAGCTGTTTGCAGGGGCCGCACCAGGGCGCCCAGAAATCCACGAGAACCGGCTGGCGGCGGGATTCTTCCAACACGTCCTTCGTGAAGCCGGCCGTGCTGGTATCCTTGATGTGGGAACCGTCTGCGGGTGGCGCGGCCGGTGCCGCTGCGTAATTTGCCGAAGCGGTCATCTGTCCGCCGTAAGAACCCCCATAGGGATTGTCGCTGCCGCTCATGAATGTTCTCCCGGGAACGCTTTCTATACTGTCTGTCTCGCTCGCAAAGATCGTATGTCAGTCCGTCACTTTCAAGACAAGCGGCGTATGGCCCGTCGCCTCCAGAAAACGGACGAGATCGTCACGGCCGATGGATGTCGTGGCATCGTTCGACAGCGGATGGCCGTTGATGATGTCGTGCCTCATCAGGTCTTCGTCGAGCACGAAGGTAACATTCCGGCCCGTGTCATTGAAAGCGCCGAATACCGTCACCGATCCCGGGATGACGCCGAGATATTCCATCAGCTTTTCCGGCCTGCCGAAGGAGACGCGGCTTGCGGCGCCGATGACCTTGTGGACCGTTTTCAGATCGACGCTCGCCCGCTCTTCCACCGTCAGGACGAAGTACCGGTCCTTCTTGTCCTTCACGAAGAGGTTTTTCGTGTGGCCGCCCGGGATTTCGTCGCGCAGGCTTTCCGATTCCGAAACGGTGAAGACCGGCGGATGGTTCTTGGTCGAATGGGAAATATCGAGGCTGTCGAGGAAGCGGAAAAGGTCCTCGGCGGTTTTCGGTGCAGTGTCGGTCATTCTCGATGAAGGGGCTCTGTTGGTGGGCGGCGGGACTATAGCCGCAATGTTCCTCCGGGCCAAGCGAAGCGCACACGATCGCGTGAAGCGCTTGACCACTGTGCGACGGTCGACCAGATTACTAAACGGAGGCCCATCCGATTGGAGCGGCTTCCGCAACGATCACAAAGAATAAGCAGTCTCAATTTTTCATCTGATTTCGGCGCAGCCTTATCGCGTCCTTGTACCGGCTCCGGCCGACAGCAGTTGCTCAATCCCACTGCCGGCGCAGCGTCCGGCTTCTCACACGAAAGGTCTGGCCATGGTCACCTTCACGCTCAACGGACAGGAACGAACGTTCGACGGCGACCCCGATACCCCGCTTCTCTGGGTCGTGCGCGATTTCGAAAAGCTCACGGGCACCAAATACGGCTGCGGCGTCGCGCAGTGCGGCGCCTGCACGGTGCATCTCGACGGCATGCCGCGCCGCTCCTGCATCACCCCGATCTCGATGGTCGAAGGCTCGGAAGTCGTCACCATCGAAGGCGTTTCCGGTAAGGAAGCCGATGCGGTGAAGACCGCCTGGGCCGGTCTCGACGTACCCCAATGCGGCTATTGTCAGTCCGGGCAGGTGATGTCGGCGGTCGCACTCCTCCAGATGGTGCCGAAGCCGACCGACGCGGATATCGACGGCGCGATGGCCGGGAATATCTGTCGATGCGCCACCTACCATCGCATCCGCGCGGCGATCCACAATGCCGCCAGTTCGATGGAGGGCTGAGCCATGACGCTGCATGATATCACTGCCACCCGGCGCGGCTTTCTTGCCGGCTCGGGTCTCGTCATCGGCGTCGCGATCGCACCGAAAATGCTGGCCGCCGCCCCGACGGGCGTACAGGCCGGCGGCGATGCGGCGCTGACCCCGATGAACGC
Organism: Xaviernesmea oryzae; assembly: GCF_900177415.1. Taxonomy (GTDB): domain Bacteria; phylum Pseudomonadota; class Alphaproteobacteria; order Rhizobiales; family Rhizobiaceae; genus Neorhizobium; species Neorhizobium oryzae_A. The sequence continues at coordinate 237,948 of NZ_FXAF01000001.1, forward strand.
CTTCGTGAAGATCGGCACCGACGATACGGTGACCGTGCTCTCGAAGCACATCGAATTCGGCCAGGGCCCGTTCACCGGGCTGGCGACGCTGGTCGCCGAGGAGCTCGACGCCGACTGGGGCCAGATGCGCGCCCTGCACTCGCCGACCGACAACAAGGTCTATGCCAATCTTTCCTTCGGCCTGCAGGGCACGGGCGGCTCGAGCTCGATCGCCAATGCCTACGAGCAGATGCGCAAGGCCGGCGCGACGGCCCGCGCCATGCTGGTCGCCGCAGCCGCGGAGGAATGGGGTGTGCCGGCTGCCGAAATCACCGTCGAAAAGGGCCGCATCAAGCATGCCGCCTCCAACCGGGAGAGCGGTTTCGGCGCGTTTGCCGAAAGGGCCGCCCGCCAGACGCCACCTGCCGAGCCCAGGCTCAAGAGCCCTGAGGATTTCGTGCTGATCGGCACGGAACTGCCGAAGCTCGACACCCACGGCAAGACCAACGGCACGGCGATCTTCACGCTCGACATCACGCCGGACGACCTGCTGATCGCGGTCGTCGCTCATCCGGAACATTTCGGCGCGACCGTGAAGAGCTTCGACGATGCCGAAGCCCGCAAGGTGCAGGGCGTCGTCGACGTGAAGCAGGTGCCGCAGGGCGTCGCCGTCTATGCGGACAATACCTTTGCCGCGCTGAAGGGACGCGATGCGCTGAGCATCGAATGGGACCTTTCCAAGGCCGAAACCCGTTCATCGGAGGAACTCGCCGCCGACTATGTGCGGCTTTTCCGCGAGCCCGGGCTGGAAGCGGCCAACAACGGCAATGTCGACGAAGCCTTCAAGGCGCCCGGCCTGCAGACGGTGGAAGCCGAAATCGTCTTCCCCTTCCTGGCCCATGCGCCGATGGAGCCGCTCGATGCCGTCTTCATCAAGGCGGCGGACGGATCCGTCGACATCTATAACGGCGCGCAGTTCCCCGGCATGGACCAGACGGTTGCGGCCCAGATTCTCGGTCTGGACGAAACGAAGGTACGGGTAAACACCCAGCTCGCCGGCGGCAGCTTCGGCCGCAAGGCGCAGTTCGGTTCGCCCTACATGCAGGAAGCTGCGGCCGTCTATGCGGCCAGCGGCGCAAACCGTCCGCTGAAGCACATGTGGACCCGCGAGGACGACATCCGCGGCGGTTACTACCGTCCGATGTATGCTCACAGGATGCGCGGCGCCATCAATGCCGAGGGCCAGATCACGGCCTGGGAGCAGGTGATCGTCGGCCAGTCGATCATGGGCAAGGCCGATCTCGACGAGACTTCGGTCGAGGGAGCGTCGAACCTGCCTTACGCGATCCCGAACCTGAAGGTGACCTCGCACAACGTCCCGCTCGTCGTGCCGCCGCTCTGGTGGCGCTCGGTCGGCCATACCCATACGGGTTTTGCGGTCGAGACCTTCGTCGACGAGCTCTTCCAGAAGATCGGCCGCGATCCCGTGGAAGGCCGCCTCGCGCTGCTGACGGAAAAGCCGCGCCATGCGGGTGTCCTGCGGAAAGCCGCCGAGATGGCGGACTGGGGCGGACAAGTTCCGGAAGGCCGCGCCCGCGGCGTCGCCGTTGTGGAAAGCTTCAGCAGCTATGTCGGCCAGGTCGTCGAAGTCTCGGTCGGCCCGGATGGGGCGCCGCGCGTCCACAAGGTCTGGTGCGCGGTCGACTGCGGTATTGCGATCAATCCCAACGTCATCAAGGCGCAGATGGAAGGCGGCATAGGCTACGGCCTCGGCGCGGTCCTCTTCGATGCGGTGACGCTCGGCAAGGGCGGCAGGATCATTCAGTCGAACTTCCACGACTACCGGTCGATCCGCATCAACGAGATGCCGGACGTCGAGGTGGAGATCATCAAGTCGGCCGAAAAGCCGACCGGTGTAGGCGAGCCCGGCGTGCCGCCCGTCGGCCCGGCGGTCGCCAATGCCTGGCGAAGCCTGACCGGCGCTCCGGTAAGGCAGCTTCCGATCGTCAACATCGTTTCGGCCTAGCGACTCAGGATGAGGATCAACGACTGATGAAGTTCAAACTCGCATTTGCCGGCCCGGCTCTCACCGGGATCGCCGCAGCCTGTCTTTTCGTGACAGCCGGGACGGCACTTTCACCCGCCTCGGTGGCGCAGGATGCCAATGCCGACGCCAGGACGCTGAGGCCCGCCGCCTCTTTCCAGTCGATCGCCAATGAGCAGGAACGCTCCGTTGCGCTCTTCACGGAAGCCGGGAAGGTCATCCAGCATCCGCGCTGCGTCAACTGTCATCCCGCGACCGACCGCCCTCTGCAGGGGGCCTCGATGCATCCGCACCAGCCGCCGGTCTTCCGCGGCGACGGCGGCATGGGGCTTCCCGGCATGCAATGCACCACCTGCCACAGTGCCGAAAACATCCCGGTCGTGGGGCAAGCCGATACGGTCAAGAGCATTCCGGGCAATCCCGCCTGGCACCTCGCGCCGATCGAAATGGCCTGGGAAGGCAAGACGCTCGGCCAGATCTGTCAGCAGATCAAGGATCCGGCGCGCAACGGCGACATGACCATGGACGAGCTGGTCGAGCACATGGCCCATGACGAACTGGTCGGTTGGGGCTGGAACCCGGGCGCGGGCCGCGAGCCGGTGCCGGGCACGCAGGCCGAGTTCGGCGAACTGATCCGCGCCTGGGTGGATACCGGGGCGGCCTGTCCCGCCTCCTGAGGCAAGGCGGCCGCCGGACCCCATACCGGGACCGGCGGCCCCACAGGAGTCTGGCGGAGCCGAAATTTTTCTTGCCGCCAATCGTCATTTCCCTGTTGCATTTGAAAAAAGTCTGGGCCATATAGCGCCCGTCGCCGGCAACGAGCCGCGGCCTTCGGTCCAGCGAACTACCCCGGACCGATAGATTGATGAGCGGGTGTAGCTCAGGGGTAGAGCACAACCTTGCCAAGGTTGGGGTCGAGGGTTCGAATCCCTTCGCCCGCTCCAGTTTCCCCATTGTCCGACCCGGAGACATAGGTAACAGTTTGTTCCTAAGACATGGGTGACAACCTCGTGCCGAACGTTATGCCTCCGCCTTCGCAAGCCGTGCGGATCATCAGCCAGATATCATTGGTGGTGATCTGAGGATTGACGGCGACGTCATACTCGCGACCATATTCGCCGAACTCCCAGCGATATGGCGCGGCGTGGGAGGCGGGACGCCAGCCGATACAGCGGTGCTGCGCCAGTTCCCACGGATGCGATGGCGCCCCGAAATGCTCGATATAGGATTGTGCGGCAACCGCCGTCCGACGCTTCGCAAAACCCTGACGCCCCGCAAGCGCCAAAAGCGGCGCACCCGCCTTTGGCGGCTACACCTTCTGCTTCTTAAGCGATACGGCTCTCCGCTGGCCATCCGCAGATGCCCCGGAGAAAGAGCAAGAGCGGAACGGGATTTCCGCGACGGGGTGGAGGCCGAGAGAGGCTCTCGGCCCGATCATTTCAATTTTCCTGTCTATCAGCCGAAAAGGCGATATCGCGCTGGGCTTCGAGCGCCTTCAGTCGCTTCGTGAGCGCGCCATGGATGTTCTCATAGGCAGTGCTGCCCAGCGCGAGCCGGAGTGGCGGATGGTTCGAGTCGGCCGCCTCGATCAACGCGTCGACCGTGTTGGCCGCGTCGCCGCGGATCACGAACTCACCGCCGGCGATGAGACGGCGAACCTCGCCTGCAGGTGTTTCTTCGTAAATCTCGGAAGGTTCCGCATGATCGAGAGCCGCTCCGAAATTTGTGCCGGTAGGGCCCGGCTCGGCGATGATGAAGTCGATCCCGAATGGCGCGACTTCCTGAGCGACGGCCTCGACAAAGCCTTCGATGCCCCACTTGCTGGCATGATAAAGGCTGAAGCCCGGATACGCGATCTGCCCACCCTCGGAGGAAACCTGGACGATCCGTCCGCCGCCCTGAGACCGCAGGTGCGGTAGGCTGGCGCGTATCAGTTGGATCGAGCCGATGAGGTTCGTCGCAAGCTGACGATCGATCTGTTCGTCGCTAAGTTCCTCTCCGGCGCCGAATAAACCATAGCCGGCGTTGCTGACCACCACGTCGATCCGGCCGACACGTTCGAACGCCAGGTCGATGGCTGCGCGGACCGCCGCTGTATCCATCAGGTCCAGCGTGACCACGTACAGACGATCAGCGTGGGCGCTCGCGAGATCCGACAGCGCGTCGGGGCGGCGTGCGGTTCCGATGACGCGGTCGCCGCGGTCGAGCAGCTTCTCCGTCATGATGCGTCCAAGTCCGGAGGAAGTCCCCGTGATAAGCCAGGTTTTCGTCATGTCGCGATCCTCATTTGGTTGATGCCAACATAGCGACTTCCCTTTGTTGCGATAATGCGCTCTAATCTACATGAGCTGGTGAACATGGATGACCAATGGCGAGGCCGACGCTGACGGATCTGGCCGCCCTTGTGGCAGTCGCAGAGCACCGGAGCTTCCGAAAGGCGGCTGACGTGCTGGGCGTTTCGCGCTCTTCGCTCAGCCACGCGATCGCGGCGCTTGAGCGCAACCTTGGCGTTCGGCTCCTTCACCGGACGACCCGAAGCGTCGCGCCAACCGAAGCAGGAGAGCGCCTTCTTCGGCGACTGACACCGGTGCTTCAAGATCTTGATCAGGCGATCGACGCGGTTGCCGACGACGGGGGGCATCCCAGCGGCACGCTGCGCATCAATGGCGGCGAGGAGGCCATGCGTCAGCTCCTCAGGCTGGTCGTTCCTGTCTTCCTGGAACGTTATCCGCATGTCTCCCTCGACCTGATGACGGATGGCCGCCTGGTCGACATCGTGGAACAGGGCTTCGACGCCGGCCTCCGGCTTGCCGAAGCGGTGCCGCAGGACATGATAGCGGTTCCGCTGGGCAAGGATTTCCGCTTTCTGGCTGTCGCGTCTCCGAGCTACCTGGCGGGCGCCGGTCAACTGCTCACACCGGACGATCTCCGGCATCACCAATGCATTCGACAGCGCCTTCCGAGCGGCAAGTTATACCGGTGGGAATTTGAACGACATGGGCAGGAGATTGCGATCGACGTCGCCGGAGCAATGACGCTTAACCATACGACGCTCATGATCGAGGCGGCAGCCGACGGCCTTGGTATTGCCTATGTGCCCGAGATGGCAGCGCGGCCATGGCTGGAAACCGGACGATTGATCGCGCTCTTGGAAGACTGGTCTCCCGCAGTCGGAGGACTGCGGCTTTACTATTCGAGCCATCGTCATGTGCCCGCGACCCTTCGTGCCTTTATAGACGTGATGAAAGGCGTCCGCTGATCGAGACTGGCAACCCAATCGCAGGTCCTCAAGCGGAGCCGCAGAGCTGACGCATCTTTTCCAGATCGCGATCGCCTGCCGGATTATAGATCATCATCTTGAGGTCCGGCCGGCCGTCGATCGCAAAGGAAGAGAACTCGAAGGTAATTTCGCCGACAACCGCGTGGCGGATGGTCTTCGCCCCTTCGCCGGTCGTATGCACGTCATTTTCTATCCACATGCGGGCGAAATCGTCGCTTTTCCCGGTGAGCTCGGTGACGAGTTCGGCGGCCCGATCGGCCTCGCCCGCGCGGGCGGTTTCCGCCCGGAAGGTCGCCACCAGAAAGCGCGCGACGGATTCCCAGTCGATCTGGGCGGCGCGGGTCGTGGGATCGAGAAACATCCGTCTCAATATGTTCCGCTCGCCAGGCGGCAGCGCTGCATAGTCGGTGAGAGCAAGCTGTGCCGCACGGTTCCAGCCGATGATGTCCCAGGTCGAGGTTGCGATCGTCGCCGGGATTACCGGCATGGCGTCCAGAAACCGCTGCAGCCGCCGCGAAATGCCGTCACGCCCGGCGGCACGCGATTTGGGTGGGCGGCCGATGGCGACCAGGAAAAGATGCTCCCGCTCCGCTTCGGTCATCATGAGCGCCTCGGCGAGACTGTCGAGCACGCGCGGCGATGGCGCACCGCCGCGTCCCTGTTCGAGCCAGGTGTACCAGGTCGCGCTGATGTGCGCTCGTTGAGCGACCTCCTCGCGCCTCAGCCCGGGCGTCCGCCGACGTCCTCCGAAACCGAGCGCGGCAGGATCGAGCCGCTGCCGGCGGTCCCTCAGAAACACTCCGAGGCGGTTGGCACTGTCGATCACATCGAGCCTGTCAGTCATTATACCACTATAAACTCACGTCTTTAACTGGATAAATCTTCGCAGATATTCTCCTCCTGAACAAGAAGGAGTTCGACCATGAAAGTGTTTGTTACCGGCGCGACAGGATTTGTCGGCGCAGCCGTTGTCCGGGAACTTCTGGCGCACGGGCACCAGGTTCTGGGACTTGCCCGTTCCGAGCGCGGCGAGAATGAGCTCGGCAAGCTCGGCGCGGAGGTCCTTCGCGGTGACCTCGAGGCGCCCGAAACACTCCGACAGGGCGCAGTGATTGCCGACGCGATCATCCATACCGGCTTCATCCACGACTTCTCGCGATTTGCCGAAGCCTGCGCGATAGACCGGACCGCGATCGAGACGCTCGGCGAAGCGATCGAAAACACGCAAAAGCCGCTGATCGTCACAGCCGGCCTTGCATTTCTCGATGCAGCAGGTTCTCTGGCGATGGAAGCCGATCCGGCTTTTCCGCCGTCCGACGCCTATCCGAGGGCATCCGATGCGGCCGCGAGGGCTCTCTCCGATCGCGGCATCCCGACAGGCGTCATGCGTCTGCCTCCGTCCGTGCACGGCATGGGCGACCATGGCTTTGTCCCGATGCTGATCGACATTGCCCGGCGGCATGGCGTCTCGGCCTACATTGGAGACGGCGAAAACGCCTGGCCGGCGGTGCATGTCCAGGATGCCGCCCGTGTCTTTCGCCTCGCTGTCGAACGCGGCCCCAGCGCCGAGACCTACCACGCGGTCGCCGAACAGGGCATTCCGTTCCGGAAGATCGCCGAAGCCATTGCCACCGGCCTCGACATTCCCTGTGTGTCGCTCTCTGAGGAAGAAGCGCGTGGACACTTCAACTGGTTTTTTCGGCTTCGCGTCCATAGATCAGCCTACCTCCAGTGATCGGACGCGAAGCCTTCTCGGATGGAGCCCCGAAGGGCCCGATCTGCTGACGGACATCAGGCACGCAAACTACTTTCCAGCCGGCACCCGCTAGCCGCCTCGCGGGACCAGTTCAAGGGTGTGCCCGTCTCGGACGTCTCACGTGAAGGTCACGTTCGTGAGTTGCAGGGCGGTCTCCCAGAGGCGGGCCGCAACGGCTGTATCCAGCGCCTGCTGGGGAGGCTTTTCCTCGGTCGGATAGCCACGCATCCCGCCCAGCCGATCAGGCCCATAATAGCGACCGTCCCGCGCGGCGGGATCGGTCGCCGCATAGAGCGTGGGCAGTGCCCCCTGCCACGCGGGCTGGAACAGGAACGGCAGGAAACGCCGCATTATCCCGGCCGCGCTCCACCGGCCCGCGCCGTTCGGGATGAGATCGGTACGCGTGACGCCGGGATGCGCCGCGATGCTCTCGACGCCCCACCCGGCCGCCTTGCTGCGTCGGCTAAGCTCGAAGGCGAACATGGTGCAGGCAAGCTTCGACTGGCTGTAGACCGGAAACGGCTTGTAGCCCCGCTCGGCCTGCAGGTCCTCGAAGTCGATCGCGCCGCCGCGCGACGCGACGCTGCCGAGCGTGACCACGCGCGGCTTGTTGCCATTCTTCAGGAGCGGCAGCAGGTGTGCGGTGAGCGCGAAATGGCCGAGATAGTTCGTGCCGAACTGCAGCTCGAAACCGTCACTGGTCTCGCGGCGTTCAGGCGGTGTCATGACGCCCGCATTGTTGATGAGAAGGTCGAGGCTCTCCTGCTCCTGCGCGAGCTGCGCGGCGAACCCGGCAATCGAGGCGAGGTTTGCAAGGTCCACTTTGCCGAACCGCACCTGCGCGCCAGGGACAGCTTGTCTGATCGCTGCGACGGCTTCAGCGCCCTTCTGGGGATTGCGCCCGGCGATCACGACGCTGGCCCCGGCGCGCGCCAGGGCCAGAGCGTCCTCGTAGCCGAGCCCGCCGGTTCCCGTAACGACCGCCGAACGGCCATGTTGCGATGGTATGTCTTTGGCTGTCCACTTCGTCATAAATGATCCTTGCCTCTCGGCTGTTCGATGCGGCTTCGAGCGGTGATCCTCTCGATGCGCCTGCTGTTCGTGTTCATCGCCAAAATGCCTGCCCCGCGGCAAATCTCCATGCCGGAACGCTCAAAAAATCTGCCTGATCCTACAATCATGCGGCTGACGGGGTTCGATCGCGTTAAGAACCGGGCACGAGGGGTGCCTTTTCGCTCTTAGAGCGCCGTGCGTCCGAGCGGACGCACAAAGGACGCTCTAACTTATTGAATCTACGCATCGTGCTTACCGAAAATCGATTCCGATTTTCGGGCCGATGCTGTAGAGATCGGTCCGGCCTGGCACGTGATCCGGCGCCGGCTACCGGGATGTCGAACGGTTCCACATCCCTTGCGCGTTGCTCGGCTGCCGGTCGTTCGGATCCCACTTGAGGTTGGTGAGAAAACGATGCGCTTGGGCCGGAAACCAGCGGACGCCGTCTCGGCAGGTCTCTTCCAGCAGAAGCTGCTTGAAGCGAGCTGCTGAAACACGGGGTCTAGGCGCGGCGCGCCTTGCGGCTGGCGTACTGGCTGTACATGCGCTGGTGGTTCAACGCGTCCTGCTTTGGAGCGACGCCGAACATCCGGGAATATTCGCGGCTGAACTGCGATGGGCTTTCGTAGCCGACCTTGTAGGCCGCTTCCTCGACGCTTGCGGCGTCCGCCACCATCAACCGCCGCGACTCGAGAAGGCGCAACTGCTTCTGGAACTGAAGCGGCGTCACCGAGGTGAGCTGCTTGAAGTGCTGATGGAACGATGACGGGCTCATGCGCGCGACCTCGGCCATCTGCTCCACACGCAGCGTCTCGGTGAAATTGGCGCGCAGGAAATAGATCGCCTTGGCGATCCGCATGAAATTCGATTCCGGAACGGCCAGGCTGCAGAGTTCAGGGCCATGCGGACCGGTGAGAAGCCAGTAGCAGATCTCGCGCATGACGGATGGATAGAGGATCTGGATCGCCTTCGGCGTCTGAGACATCCGGATCAGGCGCAGCACGCATTCGGCCAACGGTTCGTCGACCTTGCCGACGAACACGCACGGACCGGGCGCGGCCGGCGGAGCGGGCGGCGTCTCTAGCTGTTCCAGCACCTCTCGCAGCATCGTCACGTCGAGATCGATAGTGACGCCGATATAGGGCGTCTGCTCGCTCGCCTCGATGACGCGCCCGCTGGCCGGCATTTCCATGCTGACGACCAAGCATTCCATGGCGCCGTAGCGAAGCGTCTCTTCGCCGAAGAGAATTTCCTTTGCGCCCTGGGCCACGACGCAGAGCGACGGACGGTAGATCTGACGCATGGGCATCCGCTCCTGGTAGGAACGAATGATGTTGACGCTCTCGATCTGCGTCGGAAACAGGCCCTCACCGCCGCCCTGGCTTTCGATGTAGGCGGTGAGCCCGCCAAGCAGCGATGACGACACGCGGACCTCCGATTGGTTTCGAGGCCAGCGCAGCACTCGCCTTTCAGTCGGCAGCATATCGCCGCTTGTAGGAATAGGCAAGTTTCTTGAGGTATCCGGCATTTTGGTCATTGGAGACTTCCTCTAGCTTGGTGATGCCAGTCACAGCCAGGGAAGCGCCAAACATGACAGAAACCGCCGCGTCGTCAATAGATCGGCAGGATGTACTGCCCGATATATCCAAGGCGAGCGGCGATGAACACGTCAATGGATGGCGCGTAACGGTGCTGCTTATTACGCTGTTTCTGGTGAGCGCGACCTCCCAGATCGACAGGATGCTTCCTTTCGTTCTCGCCGAGTCAATCAAGGAAGACCTCGATCTGAGCGACACCGAGGTGGGCCTGCTCACCGGTATCGCCTTCGCGGTCTGCTACACGCTGCTGTCGATGCCGCTCGCCCGCGCCGCCGATCAAGGATCGCCACGCTTCATCCTCGTCTTCTGCATCCTGCTCTGGAGCGCGATGACATTGCTCGGCGGTCTCGCCATGAGCTTCCTGTTCCTCGCCTTTACCCGCTTCGGCGTCGCGTTCGGCGAGGCCGGCGGGACGCCCTCCAGCCACGCGATCATTGCCCGCAAGATCCCGCCCGCGCGCCGCGGGCTGGCGCTCGGCATCTTCTCGATGGGCATTCCGCTCGGCACCATGGTGGGTTTCGCCGTTGGCGGCGCAGTCGGCGATACGCTCGGCTGGCGTATCGCGCTGGCCGGAGCCGGCGCCATGGGCGTGCTGATCGGTCTGCTGGCCTTCGTTGTCGTCGGTCCGACCCCGCCGCTGAAGCGCACGGCCGCCAATAGCGAGCAGTTCTTGAAGGCGAGCCTGCGGTTGCTTTCGTCCCCGGCATTCCGTTGGCTGTTCATCGGCTCGGTCGCGCTCGGCTTCGCCGCAGCGCCCTTCTACGCTTTCGCCGTTCCCTTCCTAATCCGCACCCACGATTTCAGCGCCAGCGAGGCCGGGTTGGCGTTCGGACTGCTGCAGGGTGCGATGGGGATTTGCGGAACGCTGATCGGCGGGCGCCTGTTTGATCGTGCGGTGCGCTCCGGCACCGGCAGGGTTCTCGGACCGCCCGCGATCCTCTTGATGATCGCAAGCCTGACGACGGCGGCGGCGTTGTTCGCACCGGTCGGGTGGCTTTCCATCCTCCTGTTCGTGCCCGGCATGCTGTCCTTCGCGTTTCTGCTGCCGTGGTGCTTCGGCGCCGCTCACCTGGTGGCAGGCAGGGGCAAGGAGGCGATGGCGACCAGCCTCGCGATGATCGGCTCCGGGCTTCTGGGGCCAGCGCTTGGTCCTCTCATCGTCGGCATGATCAGCGATGCGGCGACGCTTGCGCAGGTTCCCAATGGTTTGGCTCTCGGTCTGTTGACGGTCCCGGTCGCGGGCATCCTGACCGGCCTCGCCATGCTGATCGCAAACCGGCGCATCGCCGTCGCGCTCCGGCGCCAATGACCGCCGAACGCGGCCACGGCCGCACCCGCAAGCTTCGCGATTCTTTTTGAGAAGAGAGACTTCCCGCAAAGCGGGTAAGACCCCGGGAGAAACAGCATGGTTGAATTGATGGTCAATGGCACAAGGGTGAGCGTCGAGACGGATGCCGGCAAGCCACTCCTTTGGGTGCTTCGTGAGGATCTCGATCTGCTCGGCCCGAAATACGGATGCGGCGTTGCCCAATGTGGGGCCTGCCGCGTCCTCATCGACGGCGAGTCGACCCCCTCCTGCGTGACGCCGATCGATTCCGTCGCGGGCGCGTCGGTGGTGACCGTGGAGGGGCTGGTTCAGGCGGACGGCACGCTGTCCCTCGTGCAGCAGGCCTGGATCGACGAGCAGGTGCCGCAATGCGGCTTTTGCCAGCCCGGCTTCATCATCGCCGCCACCGCGCTGCTGGAGGCGACCCCGCAGCCGACGGACGCCCAAATCGACGAGGCGATCACCAATATCTGCCGTTGCGGCACCTATCCGCGCATCCGCCGCGCGATCCATCGCGCCGCGACCATGCTGGCCGAGCGCTGAGGAGACAGCCATGCCCCGTTTTCTCTCTCGCCGCGGCTTCCTGATCACCGGCGCGGCTCTTGGTGGCACCGCCCTTATCGCCGCTGTCGGCGGCGTCGGCTATCTCGCCACCGTCGATGTGGACGGGCTTGACGGCTTCGTCGACGGCGACCGCGCCGTTCTCAATGCTTTCCTCACCATCCAGGGCGACGGCCGGGTGGTCATCCAGGTCCCTCGCACCGAGATGGGTCAAGGCATCCATACCGGACTTGCCATGGTCGTGGCCGAGGAACTGGATCTTCCCTTCGACGATCGGATCAGCGTGGCCTTCCCGACCGAGCCGCTCCCGGCCTACGCCAACTGGTTCAATGTGCTTCAGCAGCGCCCGGAAGAGGCAAGCGGGCCCGCCGTCTGGGTGGGACGGCGCGTACTCGGCCTGCTCGGCTTCATCGCGACCGGCGCGTCGGCTTCCACCATGGCGCTGTGGCATCCCATGCGCGTGGCCGGTGCTGCGGCGCGCCAGATGCTGCTTGCCGCCGGATCGGCACGCCTCGGCGTGCCCGCAGCGCAGCTCACGACCGCCGACGGTTTCGTCCGGCATGAGGCTTCGGGCCGCAGCCTGTTCTATGGCGAGTTGGCCCGCGAGGCCGCTCTCCTGCCGCCACCGGACGACCCTGTATTGAAACCGGCCGCCGATTGGCGGCTGATCGGCAAATCGCAGCGACGTGTCGACCTGCCCGCCAAGGTCCGGGGCGAGCAGGTGTTCGGCATGGATGTCGTTCTGCCCGACATGCTCCATGCCTCCATCCGTCATGCGCCGGTGTTCGGTGCGCGGGTCTCCCGGATTGCCAACGAAGCCGAGGTACGAGCTCAGCCCGGCGTCAAGGATGTCGCGGTCATCGACGGGCGCCAGGTGGCGGTGGTGGCCGATTCCTGGTGGCAGGCCGAACAGGCCGCCTCGCTGCTGGATATCGCCTGGACGCAGACCGAAGCGGCGGGCGTCACCAGCGCGGAAATGTCCGCACGGCTGAAGACCGCTCTTGGGAGCGCGGAGCCGTACGAGAACATCAACGAGGGCGACGTGGAGGCTGCCATCGCCGGCAGCACGTCGCCGATGATCGATGCAACCTACGAGGTGCCGTTCCTGACGCACGCCTGCATGGAGCCGATGAATGCGACCGTGCTCGTCCGGCAGGACGGGTCGGTTGAGGCCTGGGTGCCGTCTCAGTCGCCCCTGGGGGTACGCACCGGCATAGGCAGAGGAACCGGTTGGGCCGGGTTGGAGCCCACCTCGATCACCTGCAACATCACGATGAACGGAGGCGCCTTCGGCCGCCGCAGCGATCTGGACGTCACCGCTCAGGCGGCCTTTCTGGCGGCACGCCACCGGGGGCGGCCGGTCAAGGTGATCTGGTCGCGAGAGGAGGACATCGGGCGGGGCCTCTACCGCAGCCATGCTGCGGCGCGACTGCGAGCCGCCCTGGGGCCGGACGGCCTGCCGGTCGCCTACGACGCGCTCGTGGCGGCCCAGTCGATCATCCACTCGGTCGCCGGCCGCAACCTGCCCTTCAATCCCGGCCCCGACGGGGATTCCCTCTCGGTCGAAGGGTTGGACAAGCTCCATTACACCATCCCCAACCGCCGGGTACGCAGCCAGAACGTGCCCAGTCACATGCCGATCGGCTTCTGGCGGTCGAACGGCTTCTCGTTCAACACCTTCTTCACGGAGAGTTTCGTCGATGAATGCGCTCTGGCCGCCGGAGCCGATCCGCTGGCCTACCGCCGGACGCTTCTGCGGGACAGCCCCCGCCACCTCGCGGTGCTGAACCGGGCCGCCGAGCTGGCCGGATGGGGCAGCCCGATGGCGCAGGGACGCGGCCGCGGCATCGCCGTCGAGGAATGTTATCGAAGCGTGATCGCACAGGTGGCAGAGGTCACCGTCGCCGAAGACGGCGAGATCACCGTCGATCGCGTCTTCGGCGCGATCGACGTCGGGATGGTGATCAACCCCGACGCCGTCATCGCCCAGATGGAGGGCGGCATCATCTTCGGCGTCACGACCGCGTTGATGAGCGCGATCACGCTCGATGGCGGCACGGTGACGGAATCGAACTTCCACGATTTCCCGGTCCAACGCATGGCCAATGCGCCGGCAGTCGAGGTCGCGATCGTCGATAGCGGCCTGCCGCCGGGCGGTGCGGGCGAGCCGGGTATCGTGCCCGTCGCCGCCGCCATAGCCAATGCCATCCATGCCGCCACGGGCCGGCGGATACGCGCGCTGCCGCTGGCCGTCACCGAAACCGTCGGTGAGCGCCGAACGCGCACTGTTCTGCGCTCCGCCGCGACATAGGACGCATGGGCTCGCGTCGGGTCGCGGAGACTGCCTCGTTCCGGATCGCGCGACGGGTTCGAGCCCACCGCACACCGGGTGCCGCGCCGTGCGAGACCTGATGACGCATCACGGCGGCGCAATCGACCGCGCTGGCCAGGAGACATGATCGAGATCGTTTACGATGAAGCAACAGTATATCGCCGAGGTATTCGGTTTCTTTCTGGCCTGGCTCAAGAACCCTCTGCGCGTCGCGGCCGTCGCGCCATCGGGACGGGCATTGGCGAGCCTTATCACCTCCGAAATCTCGCACGCCACTGGGCCGGTGATCGAACTTGGCCCGGGCACCGGTGCGTTCACCCGCGCCCTGATCGCCCGCGGCGTCAGACAGGAAGACCTTGCGCTGATCGAGTTCGGACCGGATTTCGCCGCCGCGCTCCATTTCCATTTTCCCGGAGCCCGCACGCTCTGCATGGACGCAGCTCGCCTGCGGACGGTCGACGTCTTCGGCGGGAGGCTGGCGGGTGCTGTGGTCAGCGGGCTTCCTTTGCTATCGATGCCGCCACGCAAGGTGATCGCGATCCTCACGGGAGCGTTCCGCAGGATGGAGCCGGACGGTGCGCTCTACCAATTCACTTACGGCCCACGCTGTCCGGTTCCACCCAGATTGCTGGATCATCTTGGGCTCCAAGCGGAACGGATCGGCGGAACGTTCGCCAACCTGCCTCCCGCCGCGGTGTACCGGATCAGGCGTGCGCACCCAGGACTTTCCGCCTCGTGCGCCTCCGGAGTGCCGGCTGCCATTCCTGATGTTCCTGCCGATTCCGTCTGAGCACGGTAAGGTTCCGGCCTTACCGTTTCGCAGTTCCGCCATATCTTCATGAGGATGTGTGCTCAGCGAACGACAGCGCGATATACAGGATTTTGGCGGCGAGTGCTGCCGATCCTCGCCTTGATGCTGGCTCTGTGTCCGGCCTTGGCTTCGGCCGCCTCGATGCCTCCTGAAACAGCACGCCTGGCCGTGGTCCTGAAGGTGACCGGCGCCATCGGTCCGGCAACTGCCGATTATGTGAGCCGCGGCCTTCAACACGCAAACGATCGGAGAGCCAGCCTGGTCATCCTGCAGATGGACACGCCCGGCGGTCTCGATACGTCCATGCGCGACATCATTCGTGCGATCCTGGCTTCGTCCGTGCCGGTCGCGAGTTTCGTGGCGCCCAGCGGCGCGCGTGCCGCCAGCGCGGGGACATATATTCTTTACGCAAGCCATATCGCGGCGATGGCGCCTGGTACCAATCTCGGTGCGGCGACACCGGTTGCAATCGGCGGGGGACCTTTCGATGGCGGAACGGAACCGGAGCGCGATGCTCCGAACGAGCCGGCCGGCACACAGCGGCAACCTCCCCGCGAAGCCCGCGAGGCGAAGGCGGTCAACGATGCGGCGGCCTTCATTCGCGGACTTGCCGAATTGCGCAATCGCAACGCCGATTGGGCGGAACGGGCGGTGCGCGAAGCCGCGAGCCTTTCTTCGACCGCCGCGGCCCGGGAGCACGTCATCGATTTCACGGCGACCACAATCGACGATCTTCTGGCGCAGGCGCAGGGCCGTACGGTGCAGGTCGGCCAGACGGATATCCGGATCGACGCAGCCGGCCTTGCGGTTCAGGAATTCGAACCCGACTGGCGGACCCGACTGCTCTCCGTGATCACCGACCCGAACATCGCGCTCATCCTCATGATGGTCGGCATCTACGGCCTGATCTTCGAATTCCTGACCCCCGGGACATTTGTCCCCGGTACGATTGGCGGTATCTGCCTGCTGCTTGGTCTTTACGCCTTAGCATTGCTGCCGGTAAACTATGCCGGCATAGGCCTGATTGCCCTTGGCGTCGGGCTGACGGTCGCCGAGGCGCATTCGCCTTCCTTCGGCGCCCTCGGTATCGGCGGCGGGATAGCGCTGATACTCGGTGCAACCATTCTGTTCGAACCGGCTACTCCCGGCCTCGAAATCTCCTGGCCCGTGCTGGGCGGCATTGCGGTTGTCAGCCTTGCGCTCAGCGTCGTCATCGCTCGCCTCGCGTTCTCCTCACGCCGACGCAATGTCGTTACCGGAGCCGAACAGATGATCGGCATTTCGGGCAAAGTGGACAGTTGGGGAGATACATCGGGTTATGTCATCGCGCATGGCGAACGGTGGAAGGCCATTTCCACCGAACCGCTCGCCGCCGGTGACAACGTGAACGTAATCGGCCGTAACGGCCTGACGCTTGAAGTCGCCCACAGCCCGCGAGAGAAATAGCGGCCTTCCGAACGAGGAGGAAATGCCATGAGCATGTTTGCAGACCTCATCTTTTATCTCGTAGCCGTCCTCCTTCTGCTGCTCATCGTCGTATCCGCGATCAAGATCCTGCGGGAATACGAGCGCGGCGTCGTTTTCACGCTGGGGCGTTTCACCGGCGTCAAGGGTCCGGGCTTGATCCTGCTCATCCCTTACGTTCAGCAAATGATACGGGTCGACCTGCGTATGCGGGTGCTCGACGTGCCCAGCCAGGATGTCATCTCCCGCGACAACGTCTCGGTGAGGGTCAATGCCGTGATCTACTTCCGGGTCATCGATCCGGAGAAGTCGACAATTCAGGTGGAGGACTTCATGACGGCCACAAGCCAGCTCGCCCAGACGACGCTGCGCTCGGTCCTCGGCAAGCATGATCTCGACGAGATGCTGGCCGAACGCGACAGACTCAACAACGACATCCAGGAAATCCTAGATGTCCAGACCGATGCGTGGGGCATCAAGGTCGCCAACGTCGAGATCAAGCATGTGGACATCAACGAATCCATGATCCGCGCCATCGCGCGCCAGGCAGAGGCCGAACGCGAGCGCCGGGCGAAAGTCATCAACGCCGAGGGCGAGCAGCAGGCGGCGGCGAAGCTGCTCGAGGCCGCCGAGATCCTCGCCCGGCAGCCGGAAGCGATGCAGCTTCGTTATCTGAACACGTTGAACGTCATCGCCGGCGAAAAGACTTCAACGATCCTGTTCCCCTTCCCGATGGAATTCGGCGATTTCATCCTGGCCAAGCGGGACAAACCGCCGAAATAACGGGAGCCGGAAGCTCTGTCATTGTTTTGAGAAGACATAGTCCGTTTCCTGCCGCAGCACTTCGCCCGGGCGCAGCACGACGTTCGGGAAATCTGCATGATTGATCGCATCCGGCCATATCTGGGTTTCCAGGCAGAAGCCGGCAAAGGGGCCGTAGCGGCGGCCTTCCAGGCCCGGTACGGGAAGTTCCTGAAGCTTGAAGGCCGCATAAAACTGCACGCCGGGCTCTGTTGTCCGCACTTCCATCGAAACGCCGGAATAGATGCTGCGCGCCAGGGCCACCGAGCGCTTTCCGGTGCGTTCCGTCGAAAGGCAGTAGTTGTGGTCGAACAGGACCTGCCTGTCGCCATCGAACCGCTTCATCGGTCCCATGTCGCTGAGGTCGAATGGCGTGCCGGCGACCGCCATCAGTTCGCCGGTCGGCAACTGCTTCTCGTCTACCGCGACAAGATGGCCGGCGGCGATCATGATGTCATGGCCGAGCGCATCCTCGCGGCCGTCGAGATTGAAATAGGAATGCTGGCATATGTTGGCGAGCGTCGGCCGGTCGGTGGTGGATTCGTAGACCACCGACAGCACGCCGTCGTCCTTGAGATGGTAGGTGGCCGTGACCGTGCAATTGCCTGGATAACCCGCCCGGCCGTCCGGATCGGTGATCCGCAATACGACCTTGTCCGGCGCATGATCGACGATCGTCCAGTTGCTGCGGCCAATGCCATCCGTGCCGCCGTGGAGGTGGCCGATCCCCGGCTGGTTCATCTCGAGCTGATACTCTTTGCCGTCGAGCGTGAAACGGCCGCCGGCGATGCGGTTGGCGCAGCGGCCGGGAGTGGCGCCGAAATAGGGCGAGTGGACCGGATAGGGATCGAAGGTCTCGAAGCCGAGCACGAGCGGCGGCTGATGGCCATCGAGCCTGAGATCCTGGATCACGGCGCCCCAGGTGATGACGTTCGCCGTCAATCCGCCGCCTGAAATCCTGACCCGATAGACGGGCTCACCGCTCCTTGTGGTGCCGAAAACTTCAAAATTCCGACCCGCCATGGGATCATTCCTCCGCAAACATCCTTGGCGGCAAACTGCGCGATTTGGCGGCAAGCTGCAACGTCGTCGCCAAGAAAATCCACGGTCAGCGGATCAGCATACGCGTCGCCTGCTCCAGGCCGCCGAGCGTCAGCGGAAACATGCGTCCGGTCATGAGCCGCCGCATCATGCCGATCGAGGTCGTATAGTCCCAATGATCCTGCGGCACCGGATTGAGCCAGACGCAGCGGCGGAAGTGATCGGTGACGCGCTGGATCCAGACTTGCCCGGGCTCCTGGTTCCAATGCTCGACCGAGCCGCCCGCATGGCTGATCTCGTAAGGGCTCATAGAGGCGTCCCCGACGAAGATCACCCTGTAGTCTGCGCCATAGCTGCGGATGAGATCGAGCGTCGCCAGCCGGTCAGAACTGCGGCGATTTTCCTTCCAGACGCCCTCGTAAAGGCAGTTGTGGAAGTAGAAATGCTCCATATGTTTGAACTCGGCCCGCGCCGCCGAGAACAGCTCTTCCACGACGCGGATATGGCCGTCCATCGACCCGCCGACGTCGAAGAACATCAGGAGCTTGACGGCGTTATGCCGCTCGGGCCGCGTCTGCACGTCCAGATAGCCGTGTTCGGCGGTGGAGCGGATCGTGCCGGGAAGATCGAACTCTTCCGCCGCTCCTTCCCGCACCCAGCGCCGCAGCCGCTTCAGCGCCAGCTTGATGTTGCGCGTACCGAGCTCGACCTTGTCGTCGAAATCCCGGAATTCACGCTTGTCCCAGACCTTGACTGCCCGGCGATGGCGCGACTCCTCCTGCCCGATGCGGACGCCTTCCGGATTGTAACCATAGGCCCCGAAAGGCGACGTACCGCCGGTGCCGATCCATTTCGATCCGCCCTGGTGCCGGCCCTTCTGTTCTTCGAGACGCCGGCGCAGCGTCTCCGTCAGCTTTTCGAAACCGCCGAGCGCCTCGACAAGCTTCTTTTCCTCTTCCGTCAGGTGCTTTTCGATGAGCTTGCGCAGCCACTCCTCGGGAATGTTCGCGGCATCGAGGCCCGGTTTGCCCGACACGGCCTCCAGTCCGTGGAAATGGGACGAGAACACCTGGTCGAATTTGTCGATATGCCGTTCGTCCTTCACCAGCGCGGCGCGGGCGAGGAAATAGAACGCCTCCACGTCGAAATCCGCCAGTCCCTCCTCCATGCCTTCGAGAAGCGAAAGGAATTCCCGCAGGGTCACCGGGATCTTCGCTTCTCTCAAACGCAGGAAGAAGGGGATGAACATGGCGCCGATCTATTCCGTGCCGATCTTCTCCGGCTCGTAGGGTGTCGTCTGGTAGATCTCGTTGATCCAGTTGCCGAAGAGAAGATGTGCATGGCTGCGCCAGCGGTTCAAGGGCGTCAGCGTGTCGTCGTTATGCGGGAAGTAATCGTGGGGTAGCTTGATGGGAATGCCGGCATTGACGTCCCTGAAGTACTCGTCCGCCAGAGAGGTGGAGTCGTATTCCACATGATTGAACATGTAGAGACGCTTGCCCTTCCTCTCATGCACGAGACAAAGGCCCATTTCGTCCGACTCCATCAGGATTTCGAGACCCGGGACTTTTTCGACATCGGCGCGACGCACCTCCGTCCAGCGCGACACCGGCACCTGGAAATCGTCCGAGAAGCCGTTGAGATAGACGGAGGACGGCGCGAGATTGCGGTGCCGGTAGACGCCGAAGGCCTTTTCCTTGAGTTCGTATTTCGGCACGCCGTGGAAATGGTAGATCGCCGCCATGGCACCCCAGCAGACATTCATCGTCGAATGCACGTTGGTGGTCGTCCAGTCGAAAATCTTCTGCATTTCCTCCCAGTAGGTGACCTCTTCATAGGGCAGCGTCTCGATCGGGGCGCCGGTGATGATGAAGCCGTCGAACTTGCGGTCCTTCACCTCTTCCCAGGTCTCGTAGAAGGCGAGCAGATGCTCTTCCGACGTGTTCTTGGCCTTGTGGTTGCCGACGCGCACCAGCGAGAATTCCACCTGCAGCGGCGAGGCGCCGACGAGGCGCGCCATCTGCAGCTCGGTCTTGATCTTGTTCGGCATGAGATTGAGAAGCCCGATCTGCAGCGGCCGGATGTCCTGCCGCACGGCGACAGTTTCGGTCATCACCCGCACACCCTCTGAAACGAGAGTGCTGAATGCAGGCAGCGTATCGGGAATCTTGATCGGCATTTCTGACAAACCCACAAAATAAAACCGGCGGCGAAAAAATCGCGACCGGTCCGTGGAAGTCATCTTCTCGCGGCCCTTTAGCGACTTTTTTTACGTGGCTGCAAGCCGGCCGGCCAAATCACCACGAATAACGGCGTTTCAAATACGCCTTGCTCAGCCTTTCGTCAATGGGAGCAAAATCTTGCTTACCGCTCCCGCCGCGCCATGAAGGCCATCCGCTCGAAGAGATGCACGTCCTGCTCGTTCTTGAGCAACGCGCCATGCAGCTTCGGAAGCGCGTTCTTCACATCGCCTCGCAGGTCGGCCGGATCGACGTCGTCGGAAACGAGAAGCCGGATCCAGTCGAGTGCCTCAGAGGTGGACGGTTTCTTCTTGAGGCCCGGCATTTCGCGGATTTCATAGAACTGGGTCAGCGCGTTGCGGACGAGCAGCTGTTTGATGCCCGGATAATGTACCTCGACGATGCGGGCGAGCGTCTCGACATCCGGAAAGCGGATATAGTGGAAGAAGCACCGGCGCAGGAAGGCATCCGGCAGTTCCTTCTCGTTGTTGGAGGTGATGATGACGATCGGCCGGACCCTGGCCTTCACCGTCTCTCCGGTCTCGTAGACATGGAATTCCATACGGTCGAGCTCCTGCAGGAGGTCGTTCGGGAATTCGATATCCGCCTTGTCGATCTCGTCGATCAGCAGCACGACCTTCTTGTCCGACGCGAAGGCCTGCCATAGCTTGCCGCGGCGGATGTAATTCGCCACGTCGTGGACGCGCTCGTCGCCGAGCTGGCTGTCGCGCAGCCGGGAGACTGCATCGTATTCATAAAGCCCCTGCTGCGCCTTGGTGGTGGATTTGATGTTCCATTCGATGAGATCGAGCCCGAGGGCTGCCGCCACCTGCCGGGCGAGTTCCGTCTTGCCCGTTCCGGGTTCGCCTTTGACCAGCAGCGGACGCTCGAGCCGGATCGCGGCATTGACCGCCACCATCAGATCCTTGTCGGCGATATAGTCCGCGGTACCCTCAAACTGCATCTTGGCATCCCGATCGAAAAACGAGCCGCAAACTAAAAGCTTGGCTTCGGCGGCGCAACAGCTTTCCCTGACCTACCGCTTTGCGCTATGGGCAATGCCCATGAGCCATTCGACGTTCACCATTCTGCTCGGCGGCAATCTCACCGTCACCGACCGCCTGCGAGAAGCTGTCGGCGCCAGCCGCTTCATCGCGGCCGACAGCGGCATGCGGCATGCGGCAGCACTCGGCGCACGGCCGGAACTCTGGGTCGGCGATTTCGATTCCACCGATGCCGAGCTTGCCGGGCAATGGCCGGATGTGGAGCGGCGGACCTACCCGCCCGCCAAGACCGAGACCGACGGAGAAATCGCCACGGCGGAAGCGATCGACCGCGGCGCCACGAAGCTGATCTTTGCCGGCGCGCTCGGCGGCGAACGCAGCGACCATGCGCTTCAGCATCTCCTTCACGCCATGAGCCTTGCCGAGCGCGGCTTCGATATCCTGCTGACGTCCGGCGAAGAGGAGGCTGTCCCGTTGCTGCCGGGTGAAAAGGTGCTCGACCTGCCGAAGGGCTCGCTCTTTTCGATCGTCGGTTTCTCGGCGCTCGAAGGGCTCGACATTATCGGCGCGCGTTATCCGCTGGAAAACTTTTCACTGCCCTTCGGCTCCTCCCGTACGGTCTCGAATGTTGCGGAAGGCCCGCTGGAATTCCATCTAAAGAGCGGCAGGGCGATGATCCTTGCCCGCCCCTATGACTTTACAGGAGCCTAAGATTGGCGCCCCCGATTCTCAAACTTGACGACATCTTTCTGAGCTTCGGCGGCGCGCCGCTGCTGGCTGGCGCCGGCCTGCAGGTGGAGCCGGGCGATCGCATCTGCCTGGTCGGCCGCAACGGTTCCGGCAAGTCGACGCTCATGAAGATCGCCGCCGGCATGGTGGAGCAGCAATCGGGCGAGGTTTTCCGCCACCCCTCTTCCACCATCCGCTATCTCGAACAGGCGCCGGATTTCGCCGGTTACTCGACCGTGCAGGCCTACGCGGAAGCGGGTCTCGGCCCCGGCGACGATCCCTATCGCGTCACCTATCTGCTCGAACATCTGGGCCTCACCGGACAGGAGGATCCCAAGACCCTCTCCGGTGGGGAATCCCGCCGCGCGGCGCTCGCCCGCGTCATGGCGCCGGAGCCGGATATCCTGCTTCTCGACGAGCCGACCAACCATCTCGACCTGCCGACCATCGAATGGCTGGAAGACGAGTTGCGCAAGACGAAGAGCGCGCTGGTTCTGATCTCCCACGACCGCCGTTTCCTCGAAAAGGTCTCGACCGCTACAGTCTGGCTCGACCGCGGCGCCTCCAGGCGACTGGACAGGAGCTTCGCCCATTTCGAGGTCTGGCGCGACGAGGTACTGGAGGCCGAGGAACTGGAGCAACACAAGCTCGGCAAGGCGATCGAGCGCGAGGAACATTGGCTGCGCTACGGCGTCACCGCGCGGCGCAAGCGCAACATGCGCCGCCTCGGCGAATTGCAGACCATGCGCGCCAGCTATCGCGGCCACAAGGGGCCGCAGGGCACGGTGCAAGCGCAGATCACCGAAGGCCGAGAATCCGGCAAGCTGGTGATCGAGGCCGAAAACATCACCAAGGCCTACGATCGCCCGATCGTCGCGCCCTTTTCGATCCGAGTCCATCGCGGCGACCGGATCGGCCTCGTCGGCCCGAACGGCGCCGGCAAGACGACGCTTCTGAAGATGCTGACGGGTGGGCTTGCGCCGGACAGCGGCACGGTGAAGCTCGGCACCAATCTGGAAATCGCAACGCTCGACCAGAAGCGCGAAGACCTGAACCCGGAAGAGACCCTCTCGCACTATCTGACGGACGGACGCGGCGAAACGCTGCTTGTCAACGGCGAGCAGCGGCATGTGGCGGGCTACATGAAGGACTTCCTGTTCCAGCCGGAGCAGATCCGCACCCCGATCAGGAATCTGTCGGGCGGCGAGCGCGCCCGGCTGATGCTCGCCCGCATCATGGCCAGACCCTCGAACCTGCTGATATTAGACGAACCGACGAACGACCTCGACATCGAGACGCTGGACCTCTTGCAGGAGATCGTCGCGGGCTACAACGGAACCGTCATCCTCGTTAGCCACGACCGCGATTTTCTCGACCGCACCGTGACTTCCACGATAGCGCCTGCCAATCCGGAGGCGCCGGACGGACGCTGGATCGAATATGCCGGCGGATACACGGACATGCTCGCCCAGCGGAAGGGCGCGCAGGAGGAAAGGCGCAAGGCGGAGAAGGCGGAAAAGCCGAAGGCAGAGGCCGCAGCTTCGCCTGCGGAAGCGTCGAAGACCAAGGGAAAACTCTCCTACAAGCAGAAATTCGCGCTCGAAAACCTGCCGAAGGAAATGGCCAAGGCTGAAGCCGAAATCGCCGCGCGGGAGAAAAAGATGGCGGATCCCAATCTCTTCGCCAGAGACCCGGCCGCCTTCAACAAGCTCGCGGCGGAAATGGAGAAATTGCGGGCAAGCCTCACGAAGATGGAAGAGGAATGGCTCGAACTCGAGCTGCTGCGAGAAGAGTTGGAAGGCTGAGCAACGGATTGTTAACTATAACAACCGCTTAGAGCGCAAAATCTGTCGCATAACGGAACATTCCCGTCCCCTGCCCGTTCGATCCGCATTCGTGGGCTGAACGCCGGCTGCGTCATCGGCCCGAATTGGGAACCGGAAACCGTGTGGGGACGTCCAATGCTGACAAAAGTACCGCGTCGTCGGCTGCCCAGGGAAGCGATGAATCAACAGGTCCTGATCATCGAAGATGAGTTTCTGATCGCGCTCGATATAGCCGAAACCGTTGAGAACATGGGCCTGAAGGTGGCAGGTTTTGCAAATGCTCGCAAACACGCCCTGGAATTGGCCTCACGGGCCGATATCGCCATCGTCGACGTCAATCTCGCAGACGGCCGGACCGGACCGGATATCGGCCGGCAACTTGCCGAACGATATGGGATAACGGTGATCTTCATGACCGGAAACCCGGACGACATCGAAGACCGCGAGAAGGGCTTTCTGGGTGTCCTGACAAAGCCGGTAGCGCCTCGGGTCCTGGAACAGTCGATCGACTATGCGATCGCCGACCGCCTGGGGACGATGGCCATCGTGCCGCGCGAACTCAAGGTCTTCCGGCAGAATTCGGGTTAGGCGAAAAATTTCGCCCCCCTTCATGTCGGAGTCACGTTTCCTTCTTCGTCCTTGGGTAGAACGCACGATCACGTGCGTATAGGTTGAAGGCGAAGAGGAGAACTTGCATGCGAATGATTTTCGTGAACCTGCCCGTCGCAAATGTCGAAGTCGCGACACGCTTCTACACGGCACTGGGTTTTACCAGGAATCCCGACTTTTCCGATGAGACGGCGAGTTGCATGGTCGTCAGCGAGCAGATCTACGTCATGCTGCTCCAACATGAGAAATTCCAGGGCTTCATCAACGGCGAGATTGCCGATGCCAGGCGCACCAAGGAAGTGCTGAACTGCCTCTCCGCCGGAAGCCGCGCCGAGGTCGACGACTTCAAGGCGAAGGCGCTTGGCGCCGGCGGCGGCGAATGGAGGCCGAATATCGAGATGGGTCCCATGTATGGCTGCAGTTTCCAGGATCCCGACGGCCATGTCTGGGAAGTCATGTACATGGACATGGGCGCCGCCTGATCGCGACGCCCCCTTGCCAGTCAATCCCGCCGCCGTTACATCTGATCTGCTCTAACGGGGTGCCGCGCCAGACGCGGCTGAGAGGCTTTGCCAACCCGCGGAACCTGATCCGGTTAACACCGGCGGAGGGATTAGACGGCTCATGACCAGCGCCTATTCCCCTTATCGTAAATAAAGGAGGCGCTGATGCGCAGGATCGCTCTCTCGATATTCGCGGCCGCAACCGGCCTTTTCCTTTCCGTATCCGCTCACGCTCAAGAAAAAACGCTGACCGTCTATACCTATGAGAGCTTCGTTTCCGACTGGGGTCCAGGCCCCAAGGTCAAGGAAGCTTTCGAAAAGACCTGCGCCTGCAAGGTCGATTTCGTCGGCGTTGCGGACGGTGTGGCGCTTCTCACACGTCTCAAACTGGAAGATGAAAACACGGATGCCGATATCGCGCTTGGCCTCGATACCAACCTGATCTCGGAGGCGAAGGCGACCGGCCTTTTCGAACCGCACGGGCTCGACATTTCCGCGGTCAAGGTGCCGGGCAACTATAGCGACGACACCTTCATCCCGTACGATTACGGCCATTTCGCCGTGGTTTACGATACCAAGGTCATGAAGAACCCGCCGAGAAGCCTGAAGGAGCTTGTCGATGGCGATCCTTCGCAAAAGATAGCCATCGAGGATCCCCGCACCTCGACCCCGGGCCTCGGCCTGCTGCTCTGGATGAAGTCCGTCTACGGCGACCAGGCGCCGGAAGCCTGGGCGAAACTCAAGAACCGCGTGCTGACGGTGACCCCCGGCTGGTCGGAGGCCTATGGTCTGTTCACCAAGGGCGAAGTGCCCATGGTCTTCTCCTACACGACCTCTCCCGCCTATCATATGGTCGAGGAAAAGACCGACCGTTATCAGGCGGCATCCTTCTCGGAAGGCCATTACATCCAGATCGAGGTGGGCGGCATGCTCAAAGGGTCCTCCGACAAGGATCTTGCAAGGCAGTTCCTGAAGTTCATGATCTCCCCCGAATTTCAGGATGTCATTCCGACCACCAACTGGATGATGCCTGCCGCGGAGACATCCGAACCGCTGCCGGAAGCCTTCGGCAAACTGGTGCAGCCCAAGAAGACCTTCCTGATGGGTTCGGATGAAATCGCCAAGAACCGTCAGGCCTGGATCGACGAATGGCTCACTGCCATGAGCAGGAACTAAGGTCTCTATCTTGCTGACGCACGCCGAGCGAAGAAGAGGGATCGCCTGTGGCCTGACGAGCTTCCTCGGCATCGCCCTTTTCGCCGGCGCGCCGATCGCCGTCCTGCTTTCCTGGGACGTGGAGAGCACCCAGACGAGGCTCTTCACCGCCTATACCTGGCGCATCCTGCGCTTCACCCTGTGGCAGGCCGTGCTCTCGACGACCCTATCGATTGCCTTCGCAATTCCCGTGGCATTGGCGCTCGCCCGCCGCCCGCATTTTCCGGGACGGCTGTGGATCGTCCGGCTGATGGCTTTGCCGATGGGCCTGCCTGTGCTGATCGGCGCGCTGGGGCTGATCGGCATCTGGGGCCGGCAGGGCATCATCAACAGCCTGCTGTTGAAGCTCGGCCTTGAGCAGCCGGTCAGCATCTACGGCCTCTCTGGCATCCTCCTCGCCCATGTCTTCTTCAACATGCCGCTCGCGGCCCGGCTGCTGCTCGCGGCGCTTGAGCGGCTCCCGGCCGAATACTGGCTGCTCTCCGCCGGCCTCGGCATGAAGCCCCTTTCGGTCTTCCGCTTCATCGAATGGCCGGCCGTACAGCGCGTCATTCCCGGCATCGCCGGGCTGATCTTCATGCTCTGCGCGACAAGCTTCACGCTCGTCCTCGTGCTCGGCGGCGGACCGGCGGCGACCACGCTGGAGGTAGCGATCTACCAATCGTTGCGCTTCGATTTCGACCCGCCCCGCGCCATTGCGCTCGCGTTCCTGCAGATCGGCATGACGGCGCTGATCCTGCTCGTCGTCATTACGCTGTTTCCCGCGCTCGACGATGCCGGTGCGACGGCCGGCCGGAGCACCCGCCGTTTCGACGGCCGGACATTGCCGGCGCTGTTCTGGGATGTGCTCGTCATCCTGCTCGCCACGGCTTTCCTGATCCTGCCCCTGGCATCGATCGTGACCGCAGGGCTCGGCGCCAATCTCTGGAGCCTCGTCACCAGTGCGGCTTTCCTCCGCGCCGCGCGGACGAGCTTCGCGATCGCACTCGCGGCCGGGCTGCTGACGATCCTTGTATCGCTGGCGATCGTTGCCGCGCGGGAAGCCGTCGCCGACATGAAACGGCCCGGCAGAACTGCCAAGGGGTTCTCCGCTCTTTTAGGCGGCACGTCCTATCTGGTCTTGCTGGTTCCGCCCGTCGTGCTCGGCACCGGCTGGTTTCTCATGCTGCGGCCCCTCGGCGATGTGGCGCGCTTCGCACCGGCGCTGGTGGCTGCTATCAACGCGCTGATGGCGCTCCCTTTCGTCATGCGCGTCCTGGCGCCGGCCATCGAAACGCATCGCAAACGGACAGGCAGGCTCTCGGCGAGCCTCGGCATTTCCGGTCTGTCCCGGCTGGGGCGGATCGATCTTCCGGTTCTCGCAAAGCCGTTGCTGACGGCATTCTCCTTCGCGATGGCCCTGTCGCTCGGCGATCTCGGAGCTGTGGCGCTTTTCGGTTCCAGCGACCTCACCACCTTGCCCTGGCTTGTCTATAGCCGGCTATCCAGCTATCGCACCAACGACGCGGACGGACTGGCGCTCATCCTCGGCATCATCTGTCTGGGCCTGGCAATGCTCGGCACCGCCGGGCAAAGGGAGGCGAAGCATGGCTGACGGCATCGTCCTGGAGAAGGTGGAACTGAGGCTTGGGACGAGGGATTTCCGTTTCGACTGCGCATTGCCCGCCGGAGCGGTCACGGCGGTCACCGGCCCTTCCGGCTCCGGCAAGTCGACCTTGCTGAACCTCGTCGCCGGCTTCGAGACGCCGGACCGGGGGCGCGTCGTGATCGCCGGCGACGATGCGACGGACAAGCACCCTTCGGAACGGCCGGTCTCGCTGATCTTCCAGGACAACAATCTCTTCACCCATCTCGATCTCTTCACCAATGTCGGCCTGGGGATCAGCCCATCCCTGAAACTTTCCGCGGAAGACTGGAAAGCGATCTCGGAGGCGCTGGTGCGCGTCGGCCTCGGCGGCTTCGATAAACGCATGCCTGGCACGCTCTCCGGCGGCGAGCGGCAGAGGGCAGCCTTCGCGCGAACCCTCGTGCGCCGGAAGCCTGTCCTGCTGATGGACGAACCCTTTGCCGCGCTCGATCCCGGCCTGCGGCTTTCGATGGCGAACCTTCTTCTCGACCTGCACCGGGAAACCCGCAACACGGTGCTGATCGTCACGCATGATCCGGACGAAGTCGGAAGGCTCGCCGAGCACGCCGTCTTCATCGACCATGGCCGGATTCTGCTCCAGGCACCGGCAAAGGAGTTTCTCGGTCGGCGCGACATTCCGGCAATCGCCGATTTCCTGTCCGGCTGAGAGAAGGCGGATCCGATCACGGTTCAAAACTCGCTGAACCGTCCGTTATCCAGCCCGCCACAATTTGGACGTGCCACGATGGCAATCGCTGGGGTGCTGCGGGGATTTTCTTTGCAAACGCGCCAGTAAGGCATATCTCAATAAGATGTCTGTGCATGCGACGCGAAAATCGCTAAGCGGAACATGGAAGAAAGAACCGGTTGCACGGGAGAATGAGTCTCCGGAGCCGGATGGCGGACCTTGGGAATGGTGGTGCGGAACACGAGGACGATGAGGCGCGACAGAGTGATCTCGGCTGTCTGGCCAAGAACCCGTTTCATGCCCGGCTTTAAAGCCCTCAGCGCTGTTTTGCTGAGCGGCGCGATGCTGGCCGGCTGCCAGTCGATCTTCGAGCAGGCCTATACGCCGAATGTCGCTCCCTCCAATTCGCCGCAAATCGTCGACGAAGTACAGAAGAACGATCCCCGCGCGCAGATGGGCGCACGGGAGCATCCCCGAATCGTGGCGAGCTACGGCGGAGAATACCGCGATGCCAAGACCGAGCGGCTGGTCGCGCGGATCGTCGGTGCGCTGACCGCCGTCTCGGAAAACCCCAATCAGTCTTTCCGCATCACCATCCTGAACTCGCCGGCGATCAACGCCTTTGCCTTGCCCGGCGGCTATCTCTACGTCACCCGCGGCCTCCTGGCGCTCGCCAACGACGCCTCCGAAGTGGCGGCGGTACTCTCGCACGAAATGGGCCACGTGACCGCCAACCACGGCATTGAACGTCAGCGGCGCGAAGAGGCGGAAGTGATTGCAAGTCGAGTTGTCTCCGAGGTGCTTTCCAGCGACCTCGCCGGCAAGCAGGCGCTCGCCCGCGGCAAGCTCCGCCTCGCGGCATTCTCCCGTCAGCAGGAATTGCAGGCCGACGTGATCGGCGTCCGGATGCTGGGCGAGGCAGGTTACGACCCGTACGCCGCAGCCCGCTTCCTGGACTCCATGGCCGCCTATGCCCGCTATTCGGCGGTCGATCCGGACAGCGACCAGAGCCTCGATTTCCTGTCGAGCCACCCGAATTCGGCCCAGCGCGTCGATCTGGCACGTCGCCATGCCCGCAATTTCGGCCAGGAGGGCAGCGTCGGCGACCGGGGCCGTGATTATTATCTCGCCGGCATAGACGGCCTGCTTTATGGCGACAGCCCGCAGGAGGGTTATGTCCGCGGCCAGACCTTCATGCATGGCGGCCTCGGCATCCGGTTTGACGTGCCGCCGGATTTCCGCATCGACAACAAGGTGGAAGCCGTTCTGGCCACCGGCCCCGGGGAGGCTGCGATCCGCTTCGACGGCGTCGCCGCCGGCGACAACAACAGCCTCACCAATTACCTGACGAGCGGCTGGGTGGCCGGGCTGCAGCCGGATACGGTACGCGCGATCCAGGTCAACGGACTTCCCGCCGCCACGGCGCGCGCCTCCGCGGAACGCTGGGACTTCGACGTCACCGTCGTCCGCGTCGACAATCAGATCTTCCGCTTCCTGACGGCGGTACCAAAAGGAAGTCCCGCACTCGAGGTAACTGCCGAGACGCTGCGCAGAAGCTTCCGCCGCATGACACCCCAGGAAATCGCTACCCTCAAGCCGCTGAGGGTACGCATCGTCACCGCCGCGCAGGGCGATACCCTCGCCTCACTGGCGGCGCGGATGATGGGCACGGACCGCAAGCTCGACCTTTTCAAGCTCATCAACGCGCTGCCCGCCGGCGCGACGGTCTCGCCCGGCCAAAAGGTCAAGATCATTTCGGAATAGGCAAGCGGCGTCGCCTCAGCAGGCGGCAGCCATCTGCGGATTGGCGGAAACCAGCGCCGACTTGAGCTTCTCGATCGCGCGGCTTTCGATCTGCCGCACACGCTCCTTGGAAATGCCGAGTTCGGCGCCGAGCGCTTCGAGCGTCGCGCCCTCATCCGTCAGGCGGCGGGCACGGATAATCTTCTTTTCCCGTTCATTGAGCTTGGTGAGCGCACCTTGCAGCCATTTCAGGCGCCGTTCTCCGTCGATCATGCCGGAAACCTGTTCGTCCGGCAAAGGTTCGGCGCTGGCGAGCATGTCGAGCCGCTCGCCGCTGTCGGCGTCCCCGGCGATCGACGGCGCCTGCAGGGACGCGTCGCTGCCGGAAAGACGGGCATCCATGGTCTGGACGTCGGCCACGCTCACGCCCAGCGCCACGGCGATCTCCTCATGGATGGCACGGGCGGTCAGATTCGAGTCGCCGCGCGCAAGCTTGGCGCGCAGCCGGCGAAGATTGAAGAAGAGAGCCTTCTGGGCGGAACTGGTGCCGCCCCGCACGATCGACCAGTTGCGGAGGATATAGTCCTGCATGGATGCACGGATCCACCAGCTTGCATAAGTGGAAAAACGCACGTCGCGAGCAGGTTCAAACCTTGCCGCCGCTTCGAGCAGCCCTACATACCCTTCCTGTACGAGGTCGCTCATCGGCAATCCGAAGCCACGGAACTTGGAGGCCATGGCGATCACGAGACGCATATGTGCTAGGGCGATCTGGTTGCGTGCATCCTGGTCCTGATCGTCCTTCCAGCGAACCGCCAGATCACGCTCCTCGTCTCGTGCGAGATAAGGAGCCGCCATTGCTATCTTGATCATCGTGCGGTCTGCGGACATGGCTGTCATCGTGCTCTCCGTGAACGGTTTGATCCGACAAAACAGCGAAACCCCGTCACCGTACCTGCGACGCGAACGGCGGTGGATGCTCCTGCTGCCTTGCTCCCCTCGTTTGCATTCCGCGGGATTTCACATCGGCTGAAGCGCCTGATATTCGCCCCGCACTGCGTCTTCAGGACGAGAACCGCTGTGAGGTCGGTTCGCCGTACCGGCGAGAAAACGCGGAGCGCGGGAAAAAGTTCCAATAAAAAACCCGGCACAAGGCCGGGCTTTTAAAAAATGTTATAAGCTGCGAGGGATCAGGCAGCTTCTTCCTGGGCCTCGTCTTCATCGAGGGTCTTGCCGCGCTTCGGCCCCTTGGCGAGATTGACCTCGACGAGGCGAACGGCTTCCGTTTCGGACATCTTGTTCACAGCCGCGATTTCGCGGGCCATGCGATCAAGCGCAGCTTCATAGAGCTGGCGCTCGGAATAGGACTGCTCGGGCTGGTTTTCGGCGCGATAGAGATCACGCACCACTTCGGCGATCGAAATCAGGTCGCCCGAATTGATCTTCGCATCATATTCCTGAGCGCGGCGCGACCACATGGTGCGCTTCACGCGAGCCTTGCCCTGAACAACTTTAAGAGCACGTTCGACAAAATCCGTTTCGGACAGTTTGCGCATGCCGATGCTCACGGCCTTCGCAACCGGCACCTTGAGGCGCATCTTGTCCTTCTCGAAATCGATTACGAAAAGCTCAAGCTTCATGCCCGCGACTTCCTGCTCTTCGATGGCGGTAATCGTACCTACGCCATGAGCGGGATAAACAATCGATTCACCGGTCTTGAAACCTTGGCGTGCGGGAGAATTCTTTTTCTGCTGGGTCGTCATTCGTTTCACAAACTCCCTGTTACTCACCCGTTTTTCGGGTCGGGGAAACCGGGTCTGTCAGGCCCGGATGAGACGGGGGAAAACCGTCGGGTCACTCCATACTGGTCCGACCAACGCGCGCGAAAAACAGACCCCATTGCCAATTGCAACCGACAACAATCAAGCCTTGCAATGCCACGGATACCGCGTTTTTGGGTGATCTGTTGCTTTCGTGATGTTTTTTGGGCACGCGAGTGCCGCCTTGTGGAACAGTTCTTGTTGTCTACCACAAAAAAGTGCGGAAATCAATAATTTGCTTTTGCATGTGCACAGAGGGCAACGCCCGCCTTCTGCACAACAAAAAGGCAAAGCGATTCGGAACCCTTGTCCAGCCATGCCCTTCCGGCAGGGTTCAATCACCCTTTCCAGGTTCGGGAGAGAAGAACTGCTCGTATTTGTTTTCGACGCCGTCCATCTCCTTGGCCTCCGGCAAGGCATCGCGCTTGACCGTGATGTTCGGCCAGATCTGAGCAAACTCCGCGTTCAGCTTCAGCCATTTGTCGAGGCCCGGCTCCGTATCCGGCTTGATCGCCTCGGCGGGACATTCCGGCTCGCAGACACCACAGTCGATGCACTCGTCCGGATGGATGACGAGGAAGTTTTCGCCCTCATAGAAACAATCGACCGGGCAAACTTCGACACAGTCGGTATATTTGCAGCGGATACAATTGTCGGTCACGACATACGTCATGCGGCACTCCAGGACTATCGCGGATCAGCGGCGGAGCCGACGGCATGGAGAGGCGCCGGCACACCGGAAAGCCGGGAGAGGCGAAACCTTGACTGCGAAGAGAACAGGAGGCAGGCGATCCGGCTTTTCGACTGTCAGGTAAAGCCTTTGGCCTTGTTTAGCAAGGATAAACAATCTTTCCGAAGCCCGTTTGGGGGAAGCTTTATTCTCCGGAGCCGCGATTTCCCGGGTTCGGGCCCTCAGCGATCGCCGCCGCCGGCCCCGCCCGTGCCGAGGCCCCGCTGGGCGCGCTCAAATGGGGTGAGCCGCTTCCGTTCGCCGGGCGGCGGCGTCAGGTCATCGTAAAGGAGCCTGGCCTCCTCGAACGGGCCGCGGCGGAAACCGCCCGCGCGAACGATCAGCACGACATCCCGCCGCTCCAGGAGAAGCTCGACGCGGTCACCCGGCTTGATCACCCGGCTTGGCTGGCTGCAGGTCTCTCCATTCACCGTCACCGCACCGGCGGCGATCAGCGACTGCGCCAGCGAACGGGACTTCACGATGCGGGCGAAGAAAAGCCACTTGTCGATACGCTGGCGCGAACCGTCCTGTGGCTCCTTCTCCGTCATGGCCTCACTTCTTCATCTGCTCCTTGAGAGCTGCAAGTTTTGCAAAGGGCGAGTCCGGATCGATCGGCTTTTCCTTGCGCGGCGGCCTGGCCTCGAAACGGGCCGGCTGCGGCGCTTTGCCGCGGTCGTTCCGATCCGGGCGCTGTCCGCCGTCGGGACGCTCCCCGCGGTTCGGCCGATCGCCACGATTGTTGTCGCGATTGGGCCTGCCGCCGTCCCGGCGTTCACGATCGCGATCCCTGTCGGCGTTCTGACGCGCGTCTCGGCGTTCGCCGTCCCGCCGGTCGTCACGGCGCCCCTGGCCTCCCTGGCCCGCTTCACCGGCGGCGTGGCGCTGACCGCCATGCCCGCGACGGTCCCCGTGCTGGGGGCGCCCGCCTCTCTGGTTGTCGCGGCCGCCGCCTGGACGCCAGAGGAGAACCGGCTTCGGCTCTTCCGCCTCGGCAGGTTTCGCAGCTTCGGATTGAGCCGGCTCCGCCTGCTCGGCGGCCACCGGTTCTGCCGCGACCTCTTCGGCCGGAGCGGAGGCTGCAATCACTTCCGGCGAAGCTTCCGCGGTATCGCCTGCATCCGCGTCGTCGGCCGGCGAGGCTTCCGACACTTCTTCCGCCGTTTCCGGAGCGGCAGCAACAGCGCCCGTGATGCTCGCCTCCTGGCTTGCCAGGAAAGCCTGGGCCTCTTCCGCCTTCACGGAATCGGCGCGATAGCCGAGACCCTTCAGGATCTCCTCCATATCGTCCGGCGTCGCGCCGAGAATGGAGAGCATCGCGGTCGTGGTCGTGAAGCGGCGGCCGTCATAGGCCCCTTCCGGGCGCGGCGTCGTACCGGGCTTCCACTGAAGGAGCGGCCGGATGAGGTCTGCCAGACGCTCGAGGATATCGATGCGCACCGCACGCTTGCCGAGGAACCGGAAGCCCGCGAGCTTGTAGAACATCCGCTCGAAGCCCGGATCGGCGACGACCGAGGTGCGGCCGGCGGCGAGCGCAGGAATGAGATCGCCGTATCCCGGCTTGTCGAGACCGTCGTTCTTGAGCGCCCAGAGGAGCGTGATCAGTTCGGCCGGCGCCGGCTTCAGCAGCATCGGCATGAAGACATGATAGGCGCCGAAGCGGATGCCGTAGCGGCGCATCGAGGCACGCGCATCCTGATCGAGCGACTTGACCTCGTCGGCGACATCCCGGCGGAAGAGCACCCCGAGATTCTCAACGAGCTGGAAGGCAAGCCCTTTGGCAAGACCCTGGAGGTCCTCGGCGCGCGACAGGTCGTCGAGCGGTTTCAGGACGGTCGCGATATGATGATTGACGAAGCGCTCGATACGGGCAAGCACATGCTCGCGGGCGTTGCCGGTGAGCTGTTCATCGGACAGAAGGATGACGCGCGGACGCATGACGTGGTCGCTTGCGGCAAGACGGGCGACGGGTTCGCCGAGCCAGCGCACGAAACCGTCAGAGCCGACGGCGAAATCGCTGTTGCCCGACGCATAGAGTCTTGCTGCGCGCGCCTCGAATTCCAGCGCCAACGCCTTCTGGGCGGCCGCCTGCACCGCCTTGGCGTCGGGGCCTTCCGCTCCCGCAACGGGCGAGAACCGGAATCCGGCTAATTGCCCGACGTGATGCCCCTCCACGAAGACATCACCATTCACACTGATTTCAGCTTCCAGCATCGCATTCTCTCTCAGGCGCTTCATGAGCACAGATGTCCTGCGATCAACGAAGCGTTTCGTCAACCTTTCATGTAACGCGTCCGACAACCTATCCTCTATTTCCCGTGTCTTTTCTTGCCAGTGTGTCGGATCGGCAAGCCAGCCGGGGCGGTTGGAGACGTAGGTCCAGGTCCGGATCTGCGCGATTCGGGCCGATAAGGTGTCGATCTCGCCATCGGTCCGATCGGCACGATGGACCTGTTCGGCCATGAAATCCTCGTTCACCGTCCCGTAGCGCACAAGATCGGAGAAAAGAGTCGAAATGAGGTCAGCATGCTGCGCCGGCGTAATTCGGCGGTAATCCGGCAGGGCGCAGGCTTCCCACAGTTTCTCGACCCGTTCCGGCGTCGTCGCGGTATCCTTGATCTCCGGATAACGAACAAGATAATCAAGGGATTGGCTGTCCGTCGCGGGGAGCGCCCTGGCAAGCCCCGGCACGGTCGGCGGCGCATCGAGGCTTTCGCGCAGTGCCCGCAGGGAAGAAAAATCGAGGTTCTTCGAACGCCACTGCAGAACTTTCACCTGATCGAACTGGTGTCCTTCGATCCGCTCCACCAATTCCTCGTCGAACGGCTCGACCTGACCAGTCACGCCGAATGTTCCATCCCTGAGATAGCGGCCGGCACGGCCGGCAATCTGCCCGAGTTCGGCCGGATTGAGGTTTCGGAACTGATAGCCGTCGAATTTCCGGTCCTGCGCGAAGGCGACATGGTCGACATCGAGGTTGAGGCCCATGCCGATCGCGTCGGTCGCGACGAGATATTCCACATCGCCTGCCTGATAGAGCCCGACCTGGGCATTGCGGGTACGCGGGCTGAGGGCGCCGAGCACCACGGCCGCGCCGCCGCGCTGGCGGCGGATGAGTTCGGCGATCGCATAAACCTCGTCGGCCGAAAACGCGACGACGGCCGAGCGCTGCGGCAGGCGGGTGATCTTCTTCTGACCCGCGTAAAAGAGCTGGGACAGACGCGGACGCTCGACGACGGTTATCCCCGGCAGCAGCTTTTCGAGGATCGGCCGCATGGTGGCCGCGCCGAGCAGCAGGGTTTCATCGCGGCCTCGCAAATGCAGGATACGGTCGGTGAAGATATGGCCGCGCTCGAGATCGCCGGCGAGCTGCACCTCGTCTATCGCAACGAAGGAGGACTTGGTCTCGCGCGGCATCGCCTCGACGGTGCAGACCGAAAAGCGGGCATGAGGCGGAGTGATCTTCTCCTCGCCGGTCACCAGCGCGACCTGCGGCGCTCCGACCTTCTCCACCAAACGGGTATAGACCTCGCGCGCCAGCAGCCGCAGCGGCAAACCGATGACGCCGGTGCCGTGCGCGACCATGCGCTCGATGGCGTAATGGGTCTTGCCGGTATTGGTGGGGCCGAGGACGGCGGTTACGCCGCGCCCGCTAAGCATCATGGGCTGGAAATTCAAAGCCAGGTTCCGCGCAATCAGATAAGGCACCGGCTTCCGCTTCCGCGAAAACCCGGAGCCACGCCACACATGGCGATCCGCGCCCCTAAACGCAAGCCTGAAGAATGGTTTTGCAACCGAAGAATCCCTGCAGTCCCGGGCTTGAGCCGGCCTTTGAGGAAGAGGCTCCTTCCGGCGAAAGAACAGACGCGAACGAATCGGAGACGAATCGCAGACTCAAGGGGATTCAGCCTTTGTTCACGACTATATATTGATCCGACTCCATTCGCCACCACGACATCCTGAATCGGGACGGCATTTTCTCCCCCGACTGGCCCAAGAGCCGTTCCGGAGGGGACGTTCACAGAGAATCTGAAGAGTCAATCCGTTGATATGATTAACCTTTTTTAAACGGATTCAGCGTTCTGGACATTGAGACGAGGCTGAAATTAAGATTCGGATCAAAGCTGGAACGAATCGCTGACGAATCGCTCACATCCCCGCTTTCCGCTTTTGTTCTCACAACATGTGGTAGGTGAACGCCAGGATGAGACGCAAGAAACCCGGAAGACGATGGCATCCGCATCCGAATCATTCATGCGCATGTTAACGGCGGCTAACGTCTTTTAACCACACGTGACAGGGTAGCGGCTTTGAGTGCTGGAACAAAAATCGTTGAGCTACGTTTTCTCGCCAAATCCGTACCAGATTGCCTAGCGGAGTGGAAAAATCATGCTCGGAACCGTGTTGCTCATCATCCTCATCCTGCTATTGATTGGCGCATTGCCGAATTGGGGCTATAGCCGGGGGTGGGGATATGGCCCGTCGGGCGGCTTGGGCCTTGTCGTCCTGATCATCATTATCCTGCTGCTGATGGGCAGGATCTAAGAGCGGCGCAGCCGTGTGTACCAAAGGGAAGGGAAACTGACATGAAGAAGATTCTCATAGTAGGCTGCATGATCGGCGCTCTGGCCTCCTGCACCTCCACCGAGCGCGGAACGGCGATCGGCGCCGGTACCGGCGCGGTGATCGGCGGTGTTGCCACCAATAGCTGGGGCGGTGCAGCGGTTGGTGCCGTCGCGGGCGGCCTCGTCGGCGCTGCGATCGGCGAGTCCGAAAAACGCCGCGGCTACTGCGTCTACCGCGACCGTTATGGCCGCACCTACGAAGCACGTTGCCGCTGATCATCGATCGGCAATTCAAGGCCTTCAAGACCGGCGCCCGAGCAATCGGCGCCGGTTTTTGTTTTGGCTGAAAGTCCTCGGCGTTAACCTCTTGGCCAAAG
Source organism: Xaviernesmea oryzae (assembly GCF_900177415.1). Lineage (GTDB taxonomy): Bacteria > Pseudomonadota > Alphaproteobacteria > Rhizobiales > Rhizobiaceae > Neorhizobium > Neorhizobium oryzae_A. The sequence goes on from NZ_FXAF01000001.1 coordinate 275,671, forward strand.
CCGGAACGAATCGCCGACGAATCGGCGACATCGTTTGTTTCCCGGTTTGTTCACCACGATATGTCGTAGGAAAACAATATCTTAACCATAAAATCGGCGGGGTCGACGCAGGTTTTGAGGCGCAAACCGGCCAAGAGGTTAACGTCGGACATCAGCCGGCCATGAACTGGCCGCCGTTTGCCGTGAGCGTCGATCCGGTGATGAAGCCTGCCTCGTCGGAGGCAAGGAACACGACGCATCGGGCAATCTCTTCCGGCTCGCCAAGGCGTCCGACCGGAATTTGCGGGATGATCCGCTCGTTCAGCACCTTCTCCGGCACGGCGCGCACCATTTCGGTGGCGATATAGCCCGGGCAGATGGCGTTGACGGTGATGTTTTTCGCAGCGCCCTCCAGGGCCAGCGCCCGGGTGAAACCGAGATCGCCGGCTTTGGCCGCAGAATAGTTCACCTGCCCCATCTGCCCTTTCTGGCCGTTGATGGAAGAGATACTGATCACCCGGCCGAAATTGCGCTCCCGCATGCCGCTCCAGACCGGATGCGTCATGTTGAAGAGACCGGTAAGATTGGTGCCGATCACCTCGTTCCACTGGTCCGGGGTTATCTTGTGGAACATGCCGTCGCGGGTGATGCCGGCATTGTTGACAAGGATTTCGACAGGACCGAGTTCGGCTTCGACCCTGCCGATGCCTTCTACGCACGCTTGATAATCGGATACATCCCACTTGAAGACCGGAATACCGGTCTCGTCGTGGAAGGCTTTCGCTTTTTCGTCGTTACCGGCGAAATTGGCCGCGACCCGATAACCCGCAGCCTTCAACGCACTGGAAATCGCCGCGCCGATTCCCCGCGTTCCTCCCGAAACCAATGCCACTCTGCTCATGCTGCCTTCCCCTTCCGGTATCGCTCCGATCCTTCTACGTGATCGGATACTTACTTATTTTGACAGGCTTTCGTCAGAGCGATAGCCCGCCGACGCAGTCCGGCTGCGCTGGCAGGCTAGCCATCCACAAATGCCGCAGCCATCACATGGCTTCGAGGCACATGGCGACGCCCATGCCGCCGCCGATGCAGAGCGTGGCAAGTCCCTTTTTCGCGGAACGGCGTTTCATCTCGAAGAGCAGCGTATTGAGGATACGCGCTCCGGAAGCGCCGATCGGATGGCCGATCGCAATGGCTCCGCCGTTGACGTTGACGATCGAAGAATCGAGGCCGAGCTCCTTGGTGACGGCACAGGATTGCGCCGCGAAAGCTTCGTTGGCTTCGACGAGATCGAGATCGCCGATCCGCCAGCCGGCCTTCTCCAGCGCCTTGCGCGAGGCGGGGATCGGCCCCGTTCCCATGATCTGGGGATCGACGCCGGCCGTTGCCCAGGAAACGATGCGCGCCATCGGCGTAATGCCGCGCCGGGCGGCTTCCTCTTCCGTCATCAGCACGGCTGCAGCCGCACCGTCATTGATGCCGGACGCATTGCCCGCCGTCACCGTGCCTTCCTTGTCGAAGGCCGGGCGGAGCTTCGCCATGGCGTCGAGCGTCGCACCGGCGCGGATATATTCGTCGTTCTCCACCGTCACGTCACCTTTTCTCGTCTGGATGACGTAGGGGATGATCTCGTCCCTGAAACGGCCGGCGGCCTGGGCGGCTTCCGCCTTGTTCTGGGAGGAGACGGCGAACTGATCCTGCTCGTCGCGGGAAAGCTGCCATTGACGGGCGATATTTTCTGCCGTGATGCCCATGTGATAGCCGTAAAAGGCATCCGTCAGGCCGTCCTTGATCATGGTGTCGATCATCTTGAAATCGCCCATCTTCACACCGCTACGCAAATGCGCGCAATGCGGCGCCATGGACATGGATTCCTGACCGCCGGCGACGATGATCTTTGCGTCACCGAGCGCAATCTGCTGCATGCCGAGTGCCACGGCGCGAAGCCCCGAGCCGCAAAGCTGGTTGACGCCCCAGCCGGTCGCCTCCTTCGGCACGCCGGCCTTCATTGCCGCCTGACGGGCCGGGTTCTGGCCCTCGCCGGCCGGCAGCACCTGGCCGAGGATGACCTCGTCCACTTCGGATGGATCGACACCTGCGCGAAGAAGCGCGCCCTTGATCGCGGCGGCACCCAACTCATGCGCCGGGACATTGGCAAACGCGCCATTGAACGAGCCGACGGCGGTACGTGCAGCGGATGCGATCACGATGGATGGATTGGTCATGGACGTCTCCTCTTATTCGGTATTTGCAGACGAGACTGACAAAGCTTGGTCCCAGAGTCAAACGAGCGTCAATCGAGGCTCGAACATTCCGGCACGCCACAAACGCTTTCGAAAATGATCTTTAGATTCCGCGAATTTGCTGCGCAACAAAGCGGTCGCCGCGCCGCACAAATCGATTGTCAGCCCGCGTCATTTAGGCTTACATTCCTGTCGGGAGAAGCATGCCATTCATAAAAACCAAACCATATTGACGGGAGCAGGAGGCAATCATGGCGAAGACCGAAGGCGAAATCATAATCAAGAAATATGCCAACCGGCGCCTCTACAATACGGGCACCAGCACCTACGTGACGCTGGAGGACCTGGCGAAGATGGTGAAAAAGGGCGAGGAATTCGTGGTCCAGGACGCCAAGACGGGCGAGGACATCACCCATTCGGTGCTGACGCAGATCATCTTTGAACAGGAATCGAAAACGGGCAACACGCTGCTGCCGATCTCATTCCTGCGGCAGCTGATTTCCTATTACGGCGACCAGATGCAGATGGTCGTGCCGACCTTCCTCGAACACTCGATGAAGACCTTCACCGACCAGCAGGCGCAGATGCGCGAACAGATGACGCGCGCCTTCGGCGATACGCCGCTCGGGAAGAACCTCCAGGTCCCGATGCAGATGATGGAAGAACAGGTGCGCCGCAACACGGAAATGTTCCGACAGGCTCTGCAGATGTTCTCGCCTTTCACCGCTCAACAGTCTCAGCCTGCTGCCAAAAAGGCGGATTCCAAGGATATCGACGAGCTGAAGGAACAGCTCCGCAACCTTCAGAACCGGCTGGACAATCTCTAAAAGCTTTCAGAAGCCGATCGAGACGTGGCGGCCCGGTGGGCGGGTCGCAATACAGGCATCGCAGAAATAGAAAAGGCCGGCAAAGCCGGCCCTTCAAGCGAACTTTCTCGGCAAACGCTTACGCGTTTTCCTTCGGCGTCAGAACCTGGCGGCCACGGTACATGCCGGTCTTCAGGTCGATGTGATGCGGACGGCGCAGTTCGCCGGAGTTCTTGTCTTCGATATAGGTCGGGGCCTTGAGCGCGTCAGCGGAGCGGCGCATACCGCGCTTCGACGGGCTCGTTTTTCTCTTCGGTACAGCCATTTCTGTTACTCCACTTCGTGCAAAACATGATCCCCGGCCGCAACTGAGGCCGAACTCATCACGTCTCGATCTCGGAAATTTGGCGGGCTTATACATGCCCGGCGGGGCTTTGACCAGTCCCCAGCCGGAATTTTTCGCGAATTCCGCCTATGCCTCGTCTTCCGGCACGATCCATGGTTCGATCAGGGCCGCTTCCTGCCATTTCAGCCAGGCCGGATGCGACTTCATCGCTGCCATGTAGGCGAGCGTTTCGTCATCCGCCACCAGATCGTAGACATCGAAGCGGTTGACGACGGGTGCGAACATCGCATCCGCGCCGGTAAATGCACCGAACAGGAACGGGCCGCCGGATTTCGCGCGAAGCTCCCGCCAGATCGTCTGGATCCGCGTGACGTCGTCCATCACCCCGTCCGGCAGGTCGATCTTGCGCTTCGGCCGGCGGATGTTCATCGGGCAGGCACCGCGCAGCGCCCGGAAACCCGAGAGCATTTCCATGGAAATCGAACGGGCAACGGCGCGATCCGCCGCGCCCTTCGGCCAGAGGCCGTTGTCGGGGAAAAGCTCGGCCACGTATTCGATGATCGCCAGCGACTCCCACACCCGGACGTCGCCATGATGGAGCACCGGTACCCGGCCGGTGGGCGAAATCGGCTTGAACTTCGGATTGCCGGCAGGAAAGTCGAAGGGGATCACCATGTCCTCGAAAGGAATTCCCGCCGCCGTCATCGCGATCCACGGGCGGAAGGACCAGGAGGAATAGTTCTTGTTGCCGATATAGAGGGTGAGCTTTTCCATGAGCCTCTCCGGTTGGTTCATTCAGGCTATAATCGCGCCAGCCGGATACGACCAATGAAATCCAAAGAACTCAATCATAAATGCACTTGATGTAATCGCCGGAATTGCGCGCCCTCCGCTCGACGACGCCTGCCAGACGCTGGACGCCGCGGCTGGGCTTGCCGGCGACCCGCGTGATCGGGTTGGGAAGCGAAACGGCGAGCAGTGCAGCCTGGCGGGCGCTGAGCTTCGAGGCCGGTACCTTGAAATGATACTGGGCGGCCGCCTCCGCGCCGTAAATGCCCGGCCCCCATTCGGCGACGTTGAGATAGATTTCCATCATCCGCCGCTTCGACCAGACGAAATCCGCGCCGATCGCCAGCGGTAGTTCGAGCCCCTTCCTGACGAAGGAACGGCCGTTCCAGAGGAAGAGGTTCTTTGCCGTCTGCATGGGAATGGTGCTGGCCCCGCGCGTCGTCTCCCCTTCCAGAGCATCCGCCACGACGCCCCGCATCTGCGTCCAGTCGACCCCGCCGTGGAAACAGAATTGCCCATCCTCCGACATCATAACCGAGCGAACGAGATTGGGAGAAATATCGTCGATATCCACCCAGCGCCGGTCGTAGCCGCGTAACAGCACCAGTTCCGACAGCATCAGCGTCGAGACGGGGTGGATGAACGGCAGGGCATAGATGAAAATGAGCAGATAAGGCAACAGAACGAGAGCGATCGCGATCCGCACCATCCGCCGGATCATCCCGCTGGGAAATAGGTGCCGGCGCCGTCCGCCCCTCACGGGCTCCTCCTCCTGCGCGTGCTGTTCGGGCGTAATGTCCAATGTCCCGCTCGTCCCTCGTTTCGGGTTTCATAGCCGCTCAATCCGGCCAAGGCGAGTCCGGTATCGAAAACTTCCCGTGACCTGATAAATCGCCGTTGCCAGCCGGCAATCGGCATGCCAAACAGCGGCCATGACGGACACGAAGACGGCATTCGAGAGACGCCTGCGGCAGAGTGCCGCCGAGACGGAAGCCCTGCTTTCGTCGCTGCTGTCGGATAGTCGTCTCTCCGATGAGATCGCGCGGCCCGCACATCTCATGGCCGCCATGCGTCACGGATCGCTGAACGGCGGAAAACGGCTCCGGCCGTTCCTCGTCCGCGAGAGTGCGGCCCTGCTCGGCGGACCGCCCGGCGCCGCCCTGCGGATCGGCGTGGCGCTGGAATGCCTCCATTGCTATTCGCTGATCCATGACGACCTGCCCGCCATGGACGACGACGACCTGCGCCGCGGCCGTCCGACCGTGCACAAGGCCTTCGACGAGGCGACCGCAATTCTCGCGGGCGACAGCCTCCTCACCTATGCGTTCGACATCATCGCCGCGCCGGAAACCGAGCTTGCCGACCGGCTGAAGACCGAGCTCGTCCTTGCCCTTGCCCGGGCCGCAGGACCCGGTGGGATGGCGGGCGGGCAGGCCCTCGATCTGGCGGCGGAAAAGAACCCGCCGGACGAGGCCGGCATCGTGACGCTGCAGGCGATGAAGACCGGTGCGCTCCTGCGCTTCGCCTGCGAAGCAGGCGCCATCATCGCCGGATCGGACCCCGGACATCGCGACCGATTGCAGGCTTTCGGCCGGAAGATCGGCCTCGCCTACCAGCTCGCGGACGACCTCCTCGACCTGACCTCCGACGCAGGGACCCTGGGCAAGGCGACGGGCAAGGACGCCGCCCGCGGCAAAGGCACGCTCGTCGCGCTGCATGGCATGGCCTGGGCCGAAGAGCGGCTCGACACTCTGACGGAAGAGGCCGTCGAACTGCTTGCGCCCTATGGCGAAAAGGCGCTTACTCTGCAGGAGACGGCACGCTTCATCGCCAGCCGAGACAATTAACACCTCCGGGAGAAGAGCATGCCGGACGTCCTGAGTTACCTGCCTTATATGTGGCCAGCCTATGTCGCCTATCTCATTAACGTCGCAAGCCCCGGCCCGGCCAATTTCGCCATCATCGGCGCCTCGATCTCCCAGGGCCGCCGTGCCGGGCTGATCACGGCACTTGGCATCAGCTGCGGTTCTTTCACCTGGGCTTGTGCCGCAGCACTGGGATTGGCGGCCTTGCTGCGCAACTACGCCATCGCCCTGGAAATCCTGAAGGTGCTGGGCGGCCTCTACCTGATCTATCTCGCCTGGAAAGCCTATAAATCCGCTCGCCTGCCGGATTCCAAAGCGGCGATCGGCAATATCAGGACAAGCTATACCACCCGCCAGCTATGGCTGCGGGGTTATGCGATCCACGTTACCAATCCGAAGGCGATCTTCGCCTGGCTGGCAATCATCTCCCTCGGCCTGCCGCAAAATGCACCGGCCACGGCCATCGTCCTGATTGTCGGCGTCTGCCTTGCCTCAAGCCTGATGATTTTCATCGGCTATGCAATGCTCTTTTCGACACCGCATGCCCTGCGCGGCTACAAGGCCGCGCGGCGCTGGATCGAAGGCACGATGGCGATCTTCTACAGCGCCGCCGGTCTGAAGTTGCTGACGAGCCGCATCTAAGCGGCTCGCTCTTTTCAAATCAGCCTTGCGTGATCGGCGCGATCTGCACTTCGACGCGGCGGTTCTGCGCGCGCCCGTCAGGCGTCGCGTTGGAGGCGACCGGCTGCGACGGACCGAAGCCCATCGTCGACATGCGGCGCTGGTCGACGCCGCGGCTTGCCAGATAGTTCGCGACGGAAGCGGCACGACGCTCGGACAGGCCCTGGTTATGCTGCAGGCTGCCGGTCGAGTCCGTATGGCCGTTCACGTCGATATAGGTCTTGCCGAACTTGTTGAGCACGATCGCGACGGAATCCAGCGTGCGGTAGAAGGGCGGGATGACCTGGTCCTGGTCGGTTGCGAAGGTGATGTTCGACGGCATGTTGAGGATGATGCGGTCGCCGGCGCGGGTGACGGAAACACCGGTGCCCTGAAGCTGCGCGCGCAGTTCGGCCTCCTGGTTGTCCATATAGTTGCCGATCGCACCACCGGCCAGACCGCCGATAGCGGCACCGATCAGCGCGTTGCGGCCCTTGTTGCCGCCGCCGATGACCAAGCCACCAAGCGCACCTAGGCCGGCACCGATGGCAGCACCGCCGGCGGTGTTGGAAACCTTTTGTTCCCCGGTGTAGGGGTCAGTCGTGGTGCAGGCAGAGAGATAGGTCGCGCAAAGCGCAACGATTGCGATTTTCTTGAGCATGTAATCGATGTCCCCGTCGTCTGTGGCGACATCTGATTTACCATGAATTGCGGCAATAGCGAGGAGAGACGGCATGTCCTTGCCGTTGACCACAGATGAGAGAACGGACCTGTGTTATCCGTGCATTATCCCGTCATCCGCAGCAGGACTCGGATTCATGCTCGCAGCCTCGGCGACAACCGCCATCGGGCTCACGGCGGCTATTCCGCTGCCGTCTTCCGGCCGAAACGATTTTCGATATAGTCGATGACCAGTTTCTCGAAATCGGCGGCTATATTGGGGCCGCGCAGCGTCATCGCCTTCTTGCCGTCGATGAAGACGGGAGCAGCCGGCGTCTCACCGGTACCGGGCAGCGAGATGCCGATATCCGCATGCTTGCTCTCGCCCGGACCGTTGACGATACAACCCATGACCGCGACGTTGAGCGCCTCGACACCTGGATATTTCTCGCGCCAGACCGGCATGTTCTTTCGGATGTCGTTCTGGATGTTCTGCGCTAGTTCCTGGAAGACCGTCGACGTGGTGCGGCCGCAGCCGGGACAGGCCGCGACGACCGGCACGAACTGTCGAAAACCCATCACCTGCAGCAGCTCCTGCGCCACCTGCACTTCGCGGGTGCGATCGCCGTTCGGCTCCGGCGTCAGCGAGACGCGGATCGTGTCGCCGATCCCCTGCTGCAGCACATATCCCATGGCGGCCGACGAGGCGACGATGCCTTTCGATCCCATGCCCGCCTCGGTGAGCCCGAGATGCAGCGCATGATTGGAGCGCTCCGCAAGCATGGAATAGACGGCGATCAGGTCCTGCACCTGGCTGACCTTGGCCGACAGAATGATCCGGTTGCGCGGAAGGCCGATCTGTTCGGCCAGCTCGGCCGAAATCAAGGCCGACTGCACCATCGCCTCGTGCATGACCTGACGGGCCGAGAGCGGTGAACCCTGCTCCTGGTTGCGGTCCATCAGCGTCGTCAGGAGATCCTGGTCGAGCGACCCCCAGTTGACGCCGATGCGTACCGGCTTGTCATAGCGGATGGCCATTTCGATGATGTCGCCGAACTGCTTGTCCTTCTTGTCCTTGAAGCCGACATTGCCGGGATTGATGCGATATTTCGCGAGAGCCTCGGCGCAGGCGGGATGGTCGGCAAGCAGCTTGTGGCCGATATAATGGAAGTCGCCGACCAGCGGCACGTCCATGCCGAGACGCAGCAGCCGCTCGCGGATCTTCGGCACGGCGGCCGCGCTCTCGTCGCGGTCGACGGTGATGCGGACGATTTCGGAGCCTGCCCGGTAGAGAGCGGCGACCTGCGCCACCGTCGCATCCACGTCCGCGGTATCCGTATTGGTCATCGACTGGACGACGACGGGCGCGCCGCCACCGACGATGACGCCGCCGACATCGACGGCAACGGTGGCGCGGCGCGGCTTAGGGTCGTAATCGACGGGTGAGGACATTCAGTTTCTCGTCGTCTTCAGAATGGGAGCGCTTTTCAGGTGGCGTATGGTTTGCCGCTTGTCAACCGGCTCGACGCTCACTTTATCGCACCGCCGCGCCGCCTTCCAGCTTGGCGGATCGACGCGGCCTCAATGATGGGCATTGTCCGCGTGCCTGGCGAGCGGCGACAGCAGGAGCACGACCAGGATCAGCGCCGACAGGCCGGCGAAAACCGCCGCAAGCCCCGTATGCTCGGCGATGAAGCCGATCCCCGAGGGCGCCACGAGAATGCCGGAATAGCCCATGGTCGTAACGACGGAAAGACCGACGCCCGCGGCCATGCCCGGCAGGTTGCCAGCGGCCGAGAACGCGATAGGCACGATGTTGGAAATGCCGATACCGGTGAGCGCAAATCCGGCGATCGCGATCGACGCATTCGGTGCGAAACCGATCACCAGCAAGCCGAGAATGGATATGACCGCGCAAACGCGTAGCGTCAGGACGGCGCCGAAACGGTCGCGGATAAGGTCGCCGGCAAAGCGCATGGTCGCCATGGTGAGCGAGAAGGCTGCAAAGGCGAAGCCGGATAGAGTGACGGACGCTCCGAGTTCGTTGCGCATATAGAGCGCGCCCCAATCGAGGATCGACCCTTCCGGGATCATGCAGAACAGCGCCATGATGCCGATCAGCCAGGGAAGCGGCGAGAGCGGCAGGCGGCTGCCGCCGCGCTTGTGTTCGTCCGGATGCGGCGCGTCGTGCAGGACGACCGGCCAGGCGGCGGCGATCATCAACGCGGCGAGGATCGTGACAAGGATCGCATGCGCCGAGACGCCGATATGCTCGATGAGGAAACCGCCCGTCGAGGATCCCAGGAGACCGCCGAGGCTCCAGAAGGCATGACAGGAAGACATGATGGCCCGGCGCATGTGTTTCTCGACCGAGACCGCATTGGCATTCATCGCCACATCCATTGCGCCGATCAGCCCGCCGAACAGGAAGATCGCGACGGCTCCGGCCCATATGTTCCCGACCCAGGTGAGAAGCAGAAGCGTCGGCGTGAGCAGGACGGACGTGTATTTGGAAACCCGGCTGGAGCCGAACCTTGCAATCTGGCTGCCGGCAATCGGCATCATCACCAGCGACCCCAGGCCGAAGATCAGGATCATCAGGCCGAGCGTGCTCTCGCTCAATCCGAGGCGGCTGGCGAATTCCGGAATCTTCGGAGCCCAGGCACCGATCATGAAGCCGTTCATCAGGAAAAGCAGCGCCACGCCCACGCGTTCGCGGGTGATGAAGGCGCGAGGTTCGGAGGGGCGGGTAGAAGCGCGGGTATCCATGAATCAATCCTTCAAGTTGCCGCGACCATCATTTAAATCGATTGAATTTGCAACCGGTCACGACAGCTCCCCGTCTCACAAATTGTATCTGAAGGAAACCTGAACAACGCCGGAAGCCGAGATTGACAGTCGCGGCAAACTCCGGTTTCTGGCATCGATCTGAGATCATTTCGACCCAAACCACAGTCTCCGGCATGCCGGCTCGGTGTCTCCTTGAAAACTCCCTACGGCCTCGGCATCCTGCTGGTCACTCTCTCCTATTTCGTCTTCAGCACGCATGATGCGGTCATCAAGCTGCTGGTTGAACAGGTAACGGTCTGGCAGATCCTGTTTTTCCGCAGTGTCACGGTCTGCACCTGCTGCCTGTTGATCGGCGGTCCGCGCCTGGCGCATCGGGCAGCCACGTCCAACATCGTCAAGCCTATGGCGATCCGCAGCCTGTTCCTCATCACCGCCTGGCTTTCCTATTACACTGCTGCGAAATCCCTTCAGCTCGGCGAACTCACCACGCTCTATTTCGCAGCGCCGGTCGTTGCCACTTTGCTTGCCGGACCGATGCTCAAAGAACATGTGACCCTTGCGCGCTGGATCGCGGTCATCGTCGGCTTTGCCGGCGTCATCGTCGCCAGCAATCCGGTTGGGCTCACGATCTCGCTTCCCGTCTACCTGGCGCTGCAGGCCGCCTGCCTATGGGCCTTCTCGACGGTGCTGCTCCGGCGCACCGCCTTGCACGAAACGAGCCTCGTGCAGATGACGATCACCAATTTCTTCTTCATCCTGCTGACCGCCGGCATGCTGATCGTCGAATGGAAGCATGTCGATTTCGCCACGACCGCCATGCTGTTCGGCGTGGGACTGCTCGGAGGCTTGGCCCAATACTCCTTTTTCGAAGGCATGCGTCGGGCGCCGGTTTCGGTGCTGGCGCCTTTCGAATATACGGCGCTCGTCTGGGCCTTCGTGCTCGGCTACCTGATCTGGGGCGATGTGCCCGCCGCCAATGTGACGCTGGGCGCGGTCCTCATCGGCGGCGCCGGCCTGCTGATCATCTTCGGCGAGCGGTTCGGCCGGAAAGCCAGCACCAGCGAAGGCAGCTGAAAATCAGCCGCCGTAGACGATCAGGAGATCCTTTGCGTCGATCTGGTCGCCGGCCTTGACGAGGACTTCGGCGATGGTTCCGTCCTTTTCGGCGTGCAGTGCGGTTTCCATCTTCATCGCCTCGATGGAGAGCAGCACGTCGCCGGCCTTGACCGACTGGCCGGCGGAGACGGCGACGGTCGAGATCACGCCCGGCATCGGCGCACCGAGATGGGCGGCATTGCCGGTCTCCGCCTTGCGGCGCACGGCCCCGCCTGAGGCACCATGCACCCGGTCCGGCACCTTGATGCGGCGCGGCTGACCGTTCAGCTCGAAGAATACGGTGACCATGCCCTGGGCATCGGTGCCGCTCATCGCCTGGTTGACCACGACCAGCGTCTTGCCGCGCTCGATATCCGCAAACAGTTCCTCGCCATCGGCAAGCCCGTAGAAATAGGCATGCGTCGGCAGGACCGAGACCGGCCCATAGGTATCGGCGGCCAGCGCGAAGTCTGTGAAGACTTTCGGATACATCAGGTAGGAGGCGAACTCGAAGTCGTCGACCTTGCGCTCGAGCTTGCCCTCGATGACTTTCCGCTCCGCTTCGAGATCCGCCGGGGGCAGAAGCGAACCGGGCACGGCCGTATAGGCCTGCTCGCCTTTCAGAACCTTTTTCTGCAACGCTTCGGGCCAGCCGCCCGGCGGTTGGCCGAGATCGCCCTTCAGCATCGAGACCACCGATTCCGGGAAGGCGATGTCTTTCGCGGGGTTCTCGACGTCGGCGACAGTCAGGTCCTGGGAGACCATCATCAGCGCCATGTCGCCTACCACCTTCGAAGACGGCGTCACCTTGACGATATCGCCGAACATCCGGTTGGCGTCGGCGTAAGCCTGCGCCACCTTGTGCCACTTGGTGTCCAGTCCGAGCGAACGCGCCTGTTCCTTGAGGTTGGTGAACTGGCCGCCCGGCATCTCGTGCAGGTAAACTTCAGACGCCGGTCCCTTGAGGTCGCTTTCGAAGGCGGCATACTGGCCGCGCACCGCCTCCCAATAGAAGGAGATGCGGCGGATCCATTCCGGATCGAGGCCCGGGTCACGCTCGCTGCCCGAAAGTGCCTCGACGATCGAACCGAGGCAGGGCTGCGAGGTATTGCCGGAGAGCGCATCCATCGCCGCATCGACGGCATCGACGCCCGCTTCGACCGCCGCCAGCACGGTGGCCGCCGAGATGCCCGACGTGTCGTGCGTATGGAAATGGATCGGCAGGCCCGTCGCCTCGCGCAGCGCCTTGAACAGGACCTTGGCCGCTGCGGGCTTCAGGAGGCCGGCCATGTCCTTGACGGCAATGATATGCGCGCCGGCCTTTTCCAGCTCTTCGGCCAGAGCCACGTAATATTTGAGATCGTATTTCGGCCGCGCGCTGCTGAGCAGATCGCCGGTATAGCAGATCGCCGCCTCGCAGAGCCTGTTCTCCTCGTTGACCGCATCCATCGAGACGCGCATGTTGTCGACCCAGTTCAGGCAGTCGAAGACGCGGAAGAGGTCGATGCCGCCCTTCGCCGCCTGGCGGACGAAGTATTTGACGACATTGTCGGGATAGTTCTTGTAGCCGACGCCGTTTGCGCCGCGCAGAAGCATCTGCAGGAGCAGGTTCGGCGCTCCCTCGCGGATCAGCGCCAGCCGCTCCCACGGGTCTTCGGTGAGAAAGCGCATGGAAACGTCGAAAGTCGCCCCGCCCCAGCATTCCAGCGAGAAGAGATTCGGCAAGGCGCGAGCATAGACGCCGGCAACGCGCGCGATGTCATAGGTACGCATGCGGGTCGCGAGCAGGGACTGGTGTCCGTCGCGCATGGTCGTGTCGGTCAGCAGCACGCGCTGTTCGTTGCGCATCCATTCCGCAAACCTCTTCGGACCGAGCGCATCGAGCCTCTGTTTCGTCCCGTCCGGGATAGGTCCGTTGATATAGGGCAGAACCGGCTTTGCCGCCTGCTCCGAAGGCGCGGGCCGGCCCTTCACTTCCGGATGGCCGTTGACGGTGACGTCGGCGAGATAGGTGAGCAGCTTCGTCGCACGGTCCTGCCGCTTCACCTGCTCGAAGAGCTCAGGCGTGGTATCGATGAACCGCGTCGTATAGGAATTGTCGCGGAACTTCGGGTGACCGATGATCGCTTCCAGGAAGGTGAGGTTGGTCGCCACGCCACGGATGCGGAACTCGCGCAGTGCCCGGTCCATGCGGCTGATCGCTTCCTGCGGCGTTCCGCCGGAGGCGGTCACCTTGACGAGCAGCGGATCGTAGTAGCGGGTGATCACTGCGCCGGAATAGGCCGTGCCGCCGTCGAGGCGGATGCCGAAACCGGCCGCCGAGCGATAGGCGGTGATGCGTCCGTAGTCCGGGATGAAGTTGTGCTCCGGATCTTCCGTGGTGATCCGGCATTGCAGGGCATGACCGTTGAGGCGGATGTCCGCCTGTTTCGGCACGCCCGATTCCGGCGTTCCGATCGCCGCCCCTTCGAGGATGTGGATCTGTGCCTTGACGATGTCGATACCCGTCACGACCTCGGTCACCGTGTGCTCGACCTGGATGCGCGGGTTCACCTCGATGAAGTAGAATTTGCCGGTATCGGCATCCATCAGGTATTCGACGGTGCCGGCGCCGATATAGTTCGTGGCTTGCGCGATCTTCAGTGAATAGCCGGCCAGCTCCTGGCGCTGGGCTTCGGTGAGATAGGGCGCCGGAGCACGCTCCACCACCTTCTGGTTGCGCCGCTGTATCGAACAGTCACGCTCGAAGAGATGCACCACGTTGCCATGCGTATCGCCGAGGATCTGGCTTTCCACGTGGCGGGCGCGCTCGACCAGCTTTTCCAGATAGACCTCGTCCTTGCCGAAGGCGGCCATCGCCTCGCGCTTGGCTTCCGTCACCTCCCGCGCGAGGTCTGCCTCGGAGCGGATGACGCGCATGCCGCGCCCGCCGCCGCCCCAGGAAGCCTTCAGCATCACCGGATAACCGATCGCCGCAGCCATCTTCGCCACTTCCGCCATATCGTCAGGCAGCGGCTCGGTTGCCGGCACGACCGGCACGCCGACCGAGATCGCCAGGTTGCGGGCCGCGACCTTGTTGCCGAGCTGGCGCATGGTCTCGGCGGTCGGACCGATGAAGGTGATGCCGGCATCGTTGCAGGCCTCGACGAATTCGGGACTTTCCGACAGCAGGCCGTAGCCCGGATGGATCGCGTCGGCGCCGGAAAGCTTGGCGACCCGGATCACCTCCGGAATGGAAAGATAGCTCTCGATCGGCCCGAGATCGCGGGAAAGATGAGGGCCGCGCCCCACCTGATAGCTTTCGTCCGCCTTGAAGCGATGCAGCGAGAGCTTGTCCTCCTCCGCCCAGATCGCGACCGTTTTGATGCCCAGCTCATTGGCCGCGCGGAACACGCGGATGGCAATCTCCGAGCGGTTGGCAACGAGAATCTTCGAAATCGGCAAAACGGACCTCCCCAGGTGCCATCGAAAAAATGCTGCACTGCAAAGAAATCAGTATCGCCTTAATCAAGCAAGTGCAATTTACCAAAGAGGGGGATGTCAAATTTATGTCGACGGCAACAAATGGGCTTGGGCTCAGATGACGAGCCCCAGACGAAAGGCCGAGGCGACCACATGTTGCCGGTTCTTGGCCTTCAGCTTTTCCTGCAGTCCGTTAATGTACCAATCCACCGTATGGCTGGAAATATCCAGCGACTTGGCGATTTCGTTGGAGGTCAGACCATCGGCCAAAAGCACGATGACTTCCATTTCGCGGCGGGTGAGCTGGGTGTCCACCTTTGCGACCGCCTCCAGTTCCGCCGTCTGACCTCTCAGCTCGATGAAACGCCAAAAGACTTTCTTGGCTGCCGCATCGAATAATGCCAGTTCCGCCGGAGAAAGATCGACGGGCCGACCGCCGATCGTCATGTTGCCGAGCAACCCGTTCCGGCCGTGCACCGGGAAAATATAACCGTCCAGCAGGCCATAGCGCACTCCTTCTTGCATCATGCGCTGCATACGCTGCCGATGGGGGTCGTTTCTGAGTTTCGAGACCGCATCGCGCCAGCGGAAGGGCCTTTGAGCGATGCTGAGCATGCGAACGGTCGGATCGACGAGGACGTATTTGCGTCCCAAATAGATCTCCGACCAGCCTTCCGGCCAGCGGCTGGCCAGAGCTGGATTTACAGGGTCCTGATTGAACCGCGGCTGGAGGAGCAGGCCATAATATTCAAAGCCGTAGGCTTTCAACAGGGATTCGAGCTGGGCCGTCAGTTCCGCTTCCGTCTTGGCCTCTTCCGCAAGAACCAGAAGTTGTACGAGTAATTGAATGTTCAAGACCGGGCCCCCGCATGCTAGTTCGATCGCTTTTTCGCTTTACGTTAATTTTCAGTTACTTCTCGCTTTCATACTCAATTAGCATAGTTAGTATTCATTGAAGGTATACCGCTAAATCTAGCCCCCTTGACGGCTTTGCGGGAATTATTCGCGCCCCGGCTAAAACACGAGATTCTCGAAGCCTTGCTCTGGGTGAAACATTTCTGGCAGAAGGATATTATCTCCTGCGCCGGTCGCGGAATTGCCGTTTCCGGCCTTTAGGTTCCAGGCGCCGCCGCCATGGCGGCTCCATATCAATGAGGTTGCGCCAGTTGACGCTGTTTCAGGTTTACGCACGAGCCCTTAAATATCTGGCCAAAAACCGTTGGCGGGTGACTGCCGTCGTTATTGCCAATATCGTGCTTGCCGTCATCACCATTGCCGAACCGATTCTGTTCGGCCGGATCATCGACGCCATTTCGTCCGGCAGTGCCGTTGCTCCCGTACTGATGTTGTGGGCCGGGTTCGGCGTCTTCAACACGGTCGCCTATGTGCTCGTCGCCCGCGAGGCGGACCGGCTTGCCCATGGCCGGCGGGCCTCGCTGCTAACGGAGGCTTTCGGACGCATCATTTCCATGCCGCTCTCCTGGCATCACCAGCGGGGCACTTCCAACGCGCTGCATACGCTGCTGCGGGCGGCCGAGAGCCTGTTCGGCCTCTGGCTGGAATTCATGCGCACCCATCTTGCAACCGCAGTGGCGCTTGTTCTCCTGATCCCGACCGCAATCTCCATGGACTGGCGGCTCAGCATCGTGCTGCTGGTATTGAGCATTGTCTACTGGGTCATCGGCGTCGCGGTTATGAACCGTACCAAGGAAGGACAAGCCTCGGTTGAAAATCACTATCACACGGTCTTTTCCCATGTGAGCGACTCGATCAGCAACGTTTCCGTCCTGCACAGCTACAACCGCATCGAGGCGGAAACCAGGGCGTTGAAGGACTACACCAAAGACCTGCTCGCCGCCCAATATCCGGTACTCGACTGGTGGGCGCTTGCGAGCGGGCTCAACCGCACCGCCTCGACCGTATCCATGGGCGTCATCCTGGTCATCGGCACACTGCTGGTGCAGCAGGGCGAAATCCGTGTCGGCGACGTCGTCGCCTTCATCGGTTTCGCAAATTTGCTGATCGGCCGTCTCGATCTGTTGCGCCAGTTCGCCACCCAGATATTCGAGGCACGGGCCAAGCTCGAGGATTTCTTCGTACTGGAGGATTCCGTCGAGGAGCGCGCGGAACCGGCGGACGCCCGCGATCTCGGCGATGTCCGCGGCGAGGTGGAATTCCGCGACGTCTCGTTCGGCTTCGCCAATACGAGCCAGGGCGTGCATGACATTTCCTTCACAGCCAAGGCGGGAGAGACAGTCGCGATCGTCGGCCCGACGGGTGCGGGCAAGACGACCCTCATCAATCTCCTGCAACGGGTTTACGATCCTCAGAAAGGCAAGATCCTGATCGACGGCACCGATATCGGAACGGTGACGCGCAAATCGCTGCGCCAGTCCATCGCGACCGTTTTCCAGGATGCCGGTCTCCTGAACCGCTCGATCAGCGAGAACATCCGCCTCGGCCGCGAAGGGGCGACCGAGGAGGAGATCTTCAAGGCGGCAGAGGCGGCAGCCGCGACCGATTTCATCGAGAGCCGGCTTACCGGCTATGACACCTCGGTCGGCGAGCGCGGCAACCGGCTCTCCGGCGGCGAGCGCCAGCGTATCGCGATCGCCCGCGCCATCCTCAAGAACGCCCCGATCCTGGTGCTCGATGAAGCCACCAGCGCGCTCGACGTGGAAACGGAAGCCCGCGTCAAGGCGGCGATCGACAGGCTGCGCAAGAACCGCACCACATTCATCATCGCCCACCGGCTATCGACGATCCGCGACGCCGACAAGGTGATCTTCCTCGACAACGGCCGGATCGCAGAGATGGGCAGCTACGACGAATTGAGCCATCTCGGCGGCCGGTTCGCTTCGCTGTTGCGGACCAGCGGCCTCCTCGGCGAGGAAGAGGAACATGATGAGGCCGGATCGGTCGCGCAGCCCGCCTGACCGCATCAGGCATGCAGACGAAAAACCCGCCGCCATGTGAATGGCGGCGGGTTTTGCTTTAATTGGTTTCTGACCTGCGGGACTATCAGCTGTGGGCCGGCTCGGGCAGCCGTTTCGCGGTGGCCCCGTTCAACGGGAAGCCCTCCGTCTCGCTCACCGCCGTATCGTTGATGCTGACTTTGCCGTCCTCGACGCTGATCTTGTAGACGGCGGCGTCGATCGTGAGCTCGGCGGTAAAGCCGCTCCAGCCGGTCGGCAGGACCGGGTTGACGAACAGCCGGTCGCCCTGACGACGAATGCCCAATATGCCTTCGACCGCCGCGCGGTAGAGCCAGCCGGCCGAACCCGTATACCAGCTCCAGCCACCCCGGCCGGTATAGGATCCGTGGCCATAGACGTCGGCCGCAACCACATAGGGCTCCACGCGATAGGTTTCGGCGGCATCGCGATCGAGCGCATGGTTGATCGGGTTGAGGATCTGGAAGCATTTCCACGCATCATCCCCGCGCTTCAGAGCCGCCAGCGCCAACACGACCCAGATCGCCGCATGCGTATATTGGCCACCGTTCTCTCGCACGCCCGGAGGATAGGCTTTGATATAGCCCGGGTCCTTGCGGGTGTCATGGAAAGGCGGAGTGAAGAGGCGGATGATGCCTGCTTCTTCGTCCACGAGCTTGTCGAGCACCGCATCCATCGCCTTGCGGGCACGATCCGGATCGCCTTCGCCGGAGAGCACGCTCCAGGACTGGGCGAGCGAGTCTATCCGGCATTCGTCGCTGCTGCTGGAGCCGAGCGGCGAGCCGTCGTCGAAATAACCGCGGCGGTAGTAGCTGCCGTCCCAGCCCGACTTCTCCAGCGCCTGCCTGAGATTTTCGAGATGCGCCGTCCAGCGCTCGACGCGCTGACGCTCGTTCCGTTCGGCGGCATAGGGCAGGAAGCTCCGCAGCGCAGCCGCCAGGAACCAGCCAAGCCAGACGCTCATGCCGCGGCCGCCGACGCCGACGCGGTTCATGCCGTCGTTCCAGTCGCCGCCAAGGATCAGCGGCAGACCGTTGTCGCCGGTACGGGCGATCGCAAGGTCGAGCGCCCTTGCCGCATGCTCGTAGAGGCTTGCCGTTTCTGCTGAAATCTCCGGCTTGAAGAAGGCGTCGTGCTTGTGCTTTTCGAGAAGCGGGCCTTCGAGGAAGGCAAGCTCCTCATCCAGCAGGGACTTGTCGCCGGTCGCTGCGATATACTGCTCCACCGCATAGGCAAGCCAGACCACGTCGTCCGAGATCATCGTACGCACGCCGGCGCCGGAATTCGGCAGCCACCAGTGCTGCACGTCACCCTCCCTGAACTGCCGCGATGCCGCATTGACGATCTGACGGCGGGCAAGCGACGGCTCGTGCACGAGGAAGGCGAGCGTATCCTGGAGCTGGTCGCGGAAGCCGAAAGCGCCGGACGCCTGATAGAAGGCGGTGCGGGCCATGATGCGGCAGCCGAGCGCCTGGTAGGGCAGCCAGTGATTGACCATATGGTCGAGCGACTTTTCCGGCGTCGAGATCTTGAGACGGCCGGTGAACCCTTTCCAGAAGCTGCGGTTCATATCGAGGACCGTATTGAATTCCTCGCCGCGCAGCTCCGCAATGAGCGCCTGGGCCTCTTCCTTCGTATCGGCGTCACCGAGATAGAAGGTGAGTTGTTTTTCCTCGCCCGGCGCCAGTTCGATATCGTAGGCAAGCGCCGCGCAGGGGTCCCCGTCGAGATCGAGCGAGCCGCTGAGCGGCGAAGCGGACGTCACCGCCGCCGGCATCTGGATCGAACCGAACCGGCCGATGAATTCCCGGCGGCTGCTCGTGAAGCCGGACGGCATTTCCTTCATCGCCATGAAGGCGAAGCGGCGATAGTCGATGCTGTAAGGATTGGTGGCGAAAAGCGCGCCCGTTTCCTCGTCACGGCTCGACAGGATGAACGGGATCGACCGCGCGGGGTTGCTGCCGAGCAGCCATTCCGCATAGCCGTAGACACGCAGTTTCCGGTTTTCGGAACCCCCGTTGTGCAGCACCACGGAGGTCAGCTTTGCCGCACGAGTCCGATCGACCGTCTGCGTGAGCTCGATCTTCAGGCCGTCTTCCTCGCTGGAGAAGACCGAATAACCGAGGCCGTGCCGGGTTTCGAACTTCACCTCCGGCTTTCGCGACAGCGCCGCAAAAGGCGTCAGCACCGCGCCGCTATCCCGGTCTGCGACATAGAAGGCCTCGCCCGGCCGGTTGACGACCGGATCGTTGGTCCATGGCGTCAGCTGATAATCGCGGGAATTCCGTGCCCAGGTGAAACCTGCGCCTTCCGCCGAGACATGGAAGCCGAATGTCTCGTTGGAGATGACGTTGATCCACGGATGCGGCGTCGCCTGCCCGCCGCGCAGCCGGACGACATATTCGCTGCCGTCCTTGGAGAAGCCGCCAAAGCCGTTCCAGAATTCGAGATCGGCAGGCGCCTCTGTCTCCGCCGGAACCTGGAATATCTCGCCGTTCAGCAGCGGGCGGCGATCGATTTCGATCTCCTGATCCTTCGGCGGTGCGAAGATGGAGGCCGCGCGGTTGAGCTGGTCGATGATCTTGCCGTTGCGGGCATGCAGCACCACGCGAGACGCGGCGATCAGGCCGTCGGAACCCTCTTCGTCCATGATGTCGCGGCGAAGCGAGAAGACGTGCTGGCGCTGCCCTTCCTGCTGGCCGAGGCGGCGGGCGTTCTCGGAGAGATATTCGATCGCGTGCTGCATTTCCTGCGCATAGGAGGCCGCCCGCTCGTTGAAGATGACGAGATTCGAGATCACGCCGCGCGAGCGCAGGTATTCCTGCGCGCTCATCGCTTCCTTCGCCACCGCCATGTCGGCGTCGTCGTTGATGCGCAGCGTGAAGATCGGGAAGTCGCCCGAGACCGAAGACGCCCATAGAGACGATTGCGGCAGCATATGGCTCTGGACCGTCGCCTGATCGGCGCGCAGGTGCATGTCCGGATAGATGAGGTAGCGCGCCAGATGCTGGAAAGCCGCGGCATCCTGCGAGGAGACGCCGAGATGGCGCATCTGCACCTGCGTGCGCGTCCAGGCCTGGGTGAGCTCGGTCTGGAAGGCATCCGGATGACGATAGCGCTCGATAGCCTGATCGAGTTCGTCGCGTTTCGGTGCGGCGATCGTCCAGAAGATGACGCTGACCTTCTTGCCGGCCGGAACGCGGACGACGCGCCTGAGCGACAGGATCGGGTCTAGCGTGAAGCCGTCCGTGCCCGAAAGCGTCGCGCCGGGATCGAAGGCGGCAGCTTCTCCGAGCGTCCGGCCGCGTCCGAGGAACTTCCGGCGATCGGTCTCGAATTCGGTCGGGCGCGCCGAGCCGGCATTGTCCGCCGCCAGATGCGCGACGATCATGTCCGGATCGTTCGGATTGCGCTTGTTGCGCCAGGCGCGGATCACATCGCCGCGCTTGCCGATCTCGGTCTGGATGAACATGCGCGAGAACGCCGGGTGGGCGTTGTCGTCGTCTTCGACGGCGAGAGCGGGCTCCATATAGGAGGTGACTTCGATGAAGCGGTCCTCGGCTCCCATGTTGAGCAGCGTCAGCCGGCGGCCTTCGGCATCATGTTCGCTGGCGACGATGCATTCGACCGTGCTCGTCAGATCGCCGATCGTCTTGTGGAATTCGGCGCGTTCGTCGCTGAAGATCGCCCTGGTCTTCTCGCCTTCGGCACGGCGCGGCTCCGCAGTCGCGGACCACCATTCGCCGGTCGCGGTATCGCGCAGGAACAGGAACTGACCCCAGCGGTCCTCGGTCGGATCGGGTTTCCAGCGTGCGACCGACATGCCGTTCCAGCGGGAATAGCCGGAGCCTGTGGCCGTGAGCATGACCGAGTAGTGGCCATTCGACAGCAGCACCAGCTCGCGATCCTTGGTGGCCGGATTGTTGATGGTGCGGATCTCCGGACGCAGGAGTTCGCCCTGCCCCTTGCCGGGCGTCTCCTCGTGCTTGGCGCTCATGACCGGGATATCGCGTGGAGCCTTTTCCTGCAGCAGCAGTTCCGCCGCCTCGACGACCGGGTCGGAGTGGAAGAGTTCGCGAAGAAGGCCGTTCATGACGACGTTGGCGATCGCCGCGATCGACATGCCGTGATGGTGGGCATAGTAGTTGTAGACCACCGCGCAGCGCTTGCCTTCCGGCACGCGGGTTGGGGTGAAGTCGACCGCGTCGTGGAAACCGAACATGCCGAGCGCACCCAGCGAGCGCAGTTCCGCGAGGTTCTCCGCCGCCGCGATCGGATCGTACTGGCTGGCGAGGATCGACGCGTAGGGGGCAATGACCGCATTCTGACCGAGGCCGCGCTTGAGGCCCAGCGTCGGGACACCGAAGTTCGTGTACTGATAGTTGAACAGATGGTCGCGGGCGTTGAATGCCGCCTCGGAAATGCCCCAGGGCGTACCGAGCCGTCTGCCGTGGTTCATCTGCTCCTTCACGACCAGATTGTTGGTCTGGTTGAGGATGCCGCCTTGCCGCTCCTGCATGACGAGCGGCGGCATCAGATATTCGAACATTGAGCCCGACCAGGAGACGAGCGCGCCCTGCGCGCCTACCGGCACGACCTGGCGTCCGAGGCGATACCAGTGTTCCGTCGGAAGATCGCCCTTGGCGATCGCGAAGAGACTTGTCAGGCGGCACTCTGACGCCAGAAGGTCGTAGCAGGCCTCGTCCAGCTCATTGCTCTCGACACGATAGCCGATCGAAAGCAGACGGCGCTCCTTCCGGAACAGGAAGCCGAAATCCATCGAGAAGGCGATGCTACGGGTACGGTCGCGGAGCGCGATAAGCCGATCGCGCAGCGGTTCGATATTGGAATTGTCGAAGACGCTGTCGGCGATATGCGCCTCGCAGACATTGACGAGCGAGGCCGACCAGCGGGTCACCTCATCGCTCTGGGTCGAACGCACCTCGTGGTCGAGGTTTGTCGAAAGCTTCTGGATGTCGCGCGCCAAAACGGCGAGATTGATGATGCGGATCGAAGCGAACTCGTGCTCGCGCTTGACCGCGGCCAGCGCATTCCCAAAGCCCGCGATGCGCTCCTCGAGACGGCGGCGCAACGGGCGAACCGTCTTGCGGTCGTCCGGCAAGGCTTTCAGCGTCTCCGCCAGAATGCCGGCGACGTCGCCGATCCCGTCGAGATTGCCTTGCAGATGCGCTGCCGGCGCTTCCGCCCAGATGCGGCAGGCGGAGGAGATTGCGATCAGATGGCCGGCGAGGTTGCCGCTGTCCACCGCGGAGATATAGCGCTGGCCGAGGGGCTTCAGCGTATCCGTATGATACCAGTTGAAGAGATGCCCGCGGAACTTCTCCATCTTCTCGATCGTGGAGATCGTCTGCTCGATCCGCTCTATCGTGTCGGTGAAGCTGATCCAGCCGAAATTGCGCGCGGAAATCGTCGAAAGCAGATAGACGCCGATGTTGGTGGGCGACGTACGCTTGGCGATGATCGGATCCGGCCTCTCCTGAAAATTGTCCGGCGGCAGGTAATTCTGCTCGAGCGTGACGAAGGTCTCGAAGTAGCGCCAGGTGCGGCGCGCGATCTTGCGCAGTTCGACCGAGACCTGCTCCGGCACGAAGAGGCGATCCTCGGTCTCGGCGGACTGGCTGACATACCAGGCGACCAGCGGCGAGAATATCCACAGCACGGCAAACGGTATGCCGACCAAAAAAGCATTGTCGCCCGGAATGGCCGACAGGATGATGCTGAGGACGGCGATCGTCGGCGCGTGCCACATGGCCCGATAGTAATCCTGCGGGCTGCCCTGGGCACTCGACTGGATCGAAGCGGCCGTTCGCCATTCCAGCATGAGCTTTCGGCTGAAGAACAGGCGGTAGAGCGAGCGTGCGATCGCATCCGTCATGATGCAGGCGGTATCGGCGATGAAGACGATGCGAAGCGCGACCTGCGCATTGGCGGAACGCATATCCGACCAGACGGAATAGAAATGCGCGCCGGGCACGATATCGGTGGAACGCGGCAAAAGGCCGGTCACGAGCGACAACGTGGGAGCAACGAACAGCGAGAAGATCAGCAGGATCTGCCAGATCAGCGCGCCGAGCGGGTCCATGAAGTACCAGCCGAGCACGGAGGCGAAGAACCAGGCGATCGGGGTCAGCGACCGGCGCAGGTTGTCGATCATCTTCCAGCGGCCGAGCGCGGTGACGCCACGCTTCGGGTCGAGGATATAGGGCAATAGCTGCCAGTCGCCGCGGGCCCAGCGATGCTGGCGCGACACTTCCACCTCGTACCGGACGGGAAAATCTTCGACGAGTTCCACGTCGGTCACGAGCGCGCAGCGCGCGAAGGAGCCTTCGAGAAGGTCATGCGAAAGGACGGAATTCTCGTCGATCCGACCCTTGAGCGACGCTTCGAAGGCATCGACGTGATAGAGCCCCTTGCCGGTGAAGCTGCCCTCGCCCGTCAGGTCCTGATAGACGTCGGAAACGGTGAAGACATAGGGATCGAGGCCGCGGCCGACCGAAAAGACGCGCTGGAAGACGGACGCTTCCTTGCCGGTCGTCAACGACGGGGTGACGCGCGGCTGCATCAGGGCATAGCCGTGTACGACGCGGTTCGACTTCGGATCGAGCACCGGCTGGTTTATCGGATGGTGCATCTTGCCGACGAGCTTGGTGACGGCATCGCGCATGAGGCGCGTGTCGGCGTCGAGCGTCATGACGTATTTGACGTCCTCCGGCACGGTATTGGCGCCGGGCAGGTAGCTCGTATCACGGTCGCCGCGCAGCAGCAGGTTCAGCTCGTGCAGCTTGCCACGCTTGCGCTCCCAGCCCATCCAGACGCCCTCATTCGGATTGAACAGCCGCCGGCGATGGAGGAGGTAGAAACGCGTCTTGCCGTCATGGGCATATTTGGCACTGAGCGCGGCGATCTCCCGCTTGGCGTAGTCGAGAATTTCGAGGTCGGCATCCGTCTCCTCGAACTTGCTGTCACGCCAGTCGCTCAGGAGGGAGAAATAGATTTCACCGCGCGGATTGGCGAGATAATGAACTTCGAGATTGCGGACGAGTTCGTCCACCGTATCCCGATCCGTGATCAGGCAAGGTACGGTGACCAGCGTCTTTGCTTCTTCGGGAATGCCTTCCTTGAACTCGTAACCGACCAGCCGCGCCGGCCGCACCACATAGGTCACGAGCGTGTTGAAGAGGCCGGTCGCCCCCTCGGAGGCCGGCAGCGCGAACATCAGCAGGAAGAAGAAAACCACCGGCAGGGGAATATCCGCCTGAACGAGGAACCAGCCGGCGATCGCCATTGCCAGCACGGTGAGGAAAATCACCGGACCGGCAATCGCAAACCAGTTGAGGCGGCGGACGAGACGGACGGTCCGCTGGACGAAAAGCGGCTTGTAGCCGACCGCCGCTTCCAATTCCTTGCGCCGGCGGCCCACGACGAAAGCACCGATATTGGTTTCGCGCGGATCGGAATTCTCTTCTGCCGCCGCCTGTTCCGCCAGCCGGATGGCGGTTTCCGCCACCTCGGCTTCGCTCCTGTGAGAGCGGCGGGCGATCTGCTCGATACGATTGCGATAGGCGTTGCGCGAACCGAAATCGAGGGCCTCATAGTCGGTGCGCTCGCGGAAGATCTTGTCGATCTGCGAGACGTCCTCGAACCAGACGCTCCATTCGGTGTCGTCGATCTCGCGCAGGCTCTTGATGATGTTGCCCATCGTCACATTGCCGGACGAGAGGCGGTTCTGCTCGGCGAGCATCACCTCTTCGACATCAGTGCCGGCCTGATCGAGCCGCTGCTCCAGCCAAGCTATGGCGAAGCCGGAAGTCTGGGAGGCATTGCGCAGACGATAGAGGAACTGGGTGATGAACGTATGGTCGCTCGTCAGTTCCTCGATGCCCTTGAGCAGATCGACGCTGGCCGCCTCGTCGTTGAGCCGGATGACCTCGTCGGCGACTTCATTGGCACGGCGGCGCATGTTGCGCGAGCGATCGACCCGGGTCGCGATACGACGCAGGTTCTCGATCAGCACGAAACGGATGAAGGATGGAAGCGCCCAGAGCTCGCCGATCTCCAGCGGCTCCTTGACCTGAAATCCCTCGACCATGGCCGCAAGCCCGTCGCGCGACAAACTGCTATGCGTATGGGCGACATAAAGCCAGGCAAGCACGAGAACGCGGGGCATTTCCTGCCCGTTCACCTGCATCGTCGGGAGCTGGCGGTAGAACTTCTTCGGAAAGTCCCGGCGCACCTCCTGGATCGCCTCTTCGACGATATAGTAGTTGTCGAGCAGCCATTCCGCCGCGGGCGTGATCGACGCGCCGGCATCCACATCGGCGGCAGTCGCCCGGTAGACCCGGAAGATTTCCTTCTCGTTTTCGCGATGCCGTTTGAAGAAGTCGAATTCCACGATGCCGGGCAGGCTCGGCGTACCGTCCCTGCCGAGCGTCTCGCCGCATTCCCTCAAGGCATCAATGTTGAAATAGGTCGAGCGGATCGAATCGTTGTGGTCGATTTGCTTGACTTCGGTTTCGCGCGAGGAAGCTGGCGGATTATGAAAGGACATGGGTGCGGCTTCTGGTGAAAACTTCTCAAGGGTTTGTCGGCCTCGACTTACTCGGCCTGCTTCGGGAGCGCCAGTCATCATTGTGATTATGGTGACCGCGACCAAGGCAAATCCGCGAAAGGGGAAATAGAGGGCGGTACTGATATTGCAAATGATTGACCGAAATCTATTGCCCGCTATCCGCGGATGAACACATCTTCCGCCTCTAGCCGGACCAGCCTGAATGAAAGCTGAACAGGACAGGTTATTGATTACGCAAGAGATTTGCGGCGTGACGCAACATCTGGGTTCTACCGCGCCCCAAAGGGTCCCAGGCGGCCAGATTTAGTGAGAAGCGGGTTACCTCCGCCGGTCCGCGCTGCTATTCATTGTCCGGCACCGAGCGATCTTGTTTCGGCCCGCAGATGATCCAATCGAACTTTCGGGGTTTCGAGCGATGACGATCCAGTTTTCCAACCATATGGCCGAGATCGTGGCCATCCGCCGCCACCTTCATCAATACCCCGAACTCGGCCTTTCGGAGTTCAATACCTCCGATTTCATCGCCGGTGAGCTCACCGAGCTCGGTTACCGGGTCACCCGCGGGCTCGGCCAGACGGGACTTGTCGCGACGTTGAAGAACGGTACCGGCAACCGGTCCGTCGGCATCCGGGCCGATATCGACGCGCTGCCGATCGAGGAAGAAACTGGTGTGGAATATGCCAGCAAGAACAAGGGCCTCATGCATGCCTGCGGCCACGACGGCCATACGGCCATGCTGCTCGGTGCCGCGAAAATCCTTGCCGAACGAAAGAACTTCGACGGCACGATCCATTTGATCTTCCAGCCGGCGGAAGAAAATTTCGGCGGTGCCAAGCTGATGATCGACGACGGCCTCTTCGAGCGCTTTCCGTGCGACGCGGTCTTCGGCCTCCACAACGACCCGAGCCTGCCTTTCGGCCAGATCGGCGTGAAGGAAGGCCCGATGATGGCGGCGGTCGATGAATGCCGCCTCATCGTCAACGGCCGCGGCGGCCATGGCGCCGAACCGCAGGACACATCGGATCCCATCGTCTGCGGCGCGAGCATCATCATGGCGTTGCAGACGATCGCTTCGCGCAACATCCACCCGCTCGACCCGACGGTCGTCACAGTCGGCGCTTTCCATGCCGGCATGGCGAGCAATGTGATTCCGGAAAGGGCGGAGATGAAGGTGACCATCCGTTCCTTCGATCCGAATGTCCGCGACGAGCTGGAAAGACGCATCCGCATGATCGCCGAGGGTCAGGCCGCAAGCTATGGCATGAGTGTCACGATCGACTACAAGCGGGGTTACGAGGCGACCATCAACCACAAGGCCGAGACCGATTTCGTCCGCGATCTAGCCAGGCGTGTGGTCGGCGCGGACAAGGTCGTCGATCTGCCGCGTCCTTCGATGGGAAGCGAGGATTTCGCCTATATGCTCGCAGAGCGGCCCGGCAGCTATTTCCTGCTCGGAACCAGGCGCACCGACAATGATCCGCCTTTGCATCACCCGCGCTTCGACTTCAACGACGATGCCTTGCCGATCGGTACCGGTTTCTGGGTGGAGCTCGCCGAAGCCTATCTGCCGGCGAGATAGCCTGAGAACGAAACACCTCCCGCGGCTCGTGGCCCGGGAGGTGTATTATTCGGCCTTGGGAGGACCGGAGCTTACGGGAAAAGGCCGAGCGTCACTGCGCCGACGAAAACGAAAGCCGCCGCCACCAGGGCCGCATTGGTGGCCCGTTGCCATCTGCTGGCTAAGGTAGTGCTGCGAGCGGGGAAAGACCGTGTCGAATGCTGAAGCTGACGCATGGATGCCTCCCGGGTTCTCGTTCCGCCTTTTCGAGCGTCTCCTTATGCTATCTTATCTCTACCAAGCCGATAGAGATAATGTTCCACACGATAATGCATTCCGTAGAAAATCCTTTTTTCTTAACGGAGGATTTCGGAGATTAACGATTTATTATGCCCCTGAGGGGCGGGATGCGCTCAGCCGCCATGCCGGTCGAGCGCCATCCGGAAGATATCGCCGTCGATATTGCCGCCGGAGCAGACGGCGATGACCGTCTCGCCCAGTGTCTCGCCATGGAAAAGGGCTGCCGCGAGGGCCACGGCGCCGCCGGGCTCGACCACGATCTTCAGGCGGCTGAAGGCAAGCGCTACGGCATGCAGCGCCTCGTCCTCGGTGACGACGAGACCCGGTCCGCAAAGCCGCGACATAATGGGAAAGGTGATGTTGCCCGGCTGCGGCGTCACGATCGCATCGCAGAGCGACCCCGATTGCGTCGCATTCCGCTCGATCCTGCCGGAAGCGAGCGAGCGCGTGGCATCGTCGAAACCCTCCGGCTCGCAAGGGTGCACCGGAAAGCCGGGCGCCTTGGCTTCGAGCGCAAGCGCGATGCCGGAAATGAAGCCGCCGCCGCCGGTCGGCACAAGCACGTCGGCTTTATCGATGCCTTCTTCCCGCGCCTGCTCCGCGATCTCCAGGCCGGCCGTACCCTGGCCGGCAATGACCAGCGGTTCGTCGAACGGCTTGATCAGCGTCAGCCCGCGCTCCTTCGACAGACGTGCGCCGATTTCGTCGCGATCCTCGTTGGCACGATCGTAGAGCACGACTTCGGCGCCATAGGCGCGGGTGTTCTCGATCTTGATGCGCGGCGCATCCGACGGCATGACGATGACGCTGGGAATGCGATGCATCTTTGCCGCCAAGGCCACACCCTGCGCATGGTTGCCGGACGAAAAGGCGATCACGCCCTTGACCCGCACTTCCAGTGAAAGCGCGGAAATAGCCGACCAGGCACCGCGGAATTTGAACGAACCCGTATGCTGCAGGCATTCCGGCTTTACGAAGATGCGGCGTCCGGCAATCTCGTCGAGGAAGGGAGACGAGAGCAAAGGCGTTCGGCGCACGTGGCCGTCGAGGCGGGCACGGGCGGCTTCGATCATTGCGATATCGGTCATACGGAAGGTCCAGTTGAGGAAATGGCGGGGCAGTCGGCAACCTATCGGCGGTTTCCGCTTCGGTAAAGATCGCTTGGAATACTCTCAGCCCGCCGCGCTTTGCTGCGCCGCCGGGAGTACGCGGAGCTTCAGCACGGCCTTGATCGGCAGATGATCGGAAGCGAGCCGGGCGAGCGGGGTATCATGGGCTTCCACCGTATCGATCAATCCCGGCCGGTTCGCCATGATCCGGTCGAGCGCCAGCACCGGCAACCGTGAAGGAAAGCTGGGCACCGCCGTCGGCAGGCCGAAAACGGTCGTGAGCGTATTCAGCGAGGAGCGGTCTCCGAGCCGCCATTCGTTGAGGTCGCCCATCAGCACGGTCGGCTGCTCATCACGGGAGCTCAGTATGTCGAGGATCATGCGTGTCTGCTGGTGCCGCGATCGGTTGAGGAGGCCGAGATGCGCGGCAATGATCCGGAATGTGCGGCCGCCTTCGAGTTCCAGTTCGGTGATCAGCGCACCGCGCGGCTCGAGCCCCGGCAGCTTCACCTGATGCACGTCGCGCACCAGGCCTTCCCGGAAGAGGATCACGTTGCCATGCCAGCCATGCGCCTTTGCCACGCCGCTGACCGGCACCGGCAAAAGCCCGGTCTCCCGCTCCATCCACGCAAGATCCAGCAGGCCGCGCCGCTCGCCGAAGCGGGTATCGGCCTCCTGCAGCGCGATCACATCGGCGCCGATTTCGCGGATCACATGACTGGTACGGGCCGGATCGAACCTGCCGTCGATGCCCACGCATTTGTGCACGTTGTATGAGGCGATCAGCATGCCCTTGCTGCGGTCGTGGGGTTCGGAAGCGCCGGCACCCCGGTTCTTGCGAGCCCGGATCGATGTCAGAATGCTTATCGGAAGAGTTGGGCGTTTTTCCCGCATGGTCCTGAGAGATTATTCGCAGATGCACAAACTATAAGGTAATCCGCCCAATGATCCAGCGCCGGCGCTAAAGATAAGGCGAACCCAGCCAAAGCACCCGCTCGATGAGCCGCACCAGGAAGGGCCTTGCTCTTAAACCCTCCAGCGTGACTTCGGTTGCGGAAGAAATCGCCAGATCGATTCTACGTTCCAGGGCTTCGGCAAATTGACGGTCGAAAACCTCGAGATCCACTTCGAAATTGAGGCGAAGCGACCGCGGATCGAGATTGGACGAGCCGACATAGGCCCAGCAGCCATCGACGGCCATCAGCTTGGAATGGTTGAAGGGACCCGAGGCGCGCCAGATGCGGCAGTAGTTCTTCAGCATCTGGTCGAACTGAGCGGTCATCGCCCGGTCGACCAGCACGAGATTGTTGGCGGTGGGCACGACGATATCGACCGTGACGCCGCGCCGCGCGGCGGTCACCAGTGCGGTGATCAATTCCCGATCCGGCAGGAAATAGGGAGAGACGATGCGAATGGAGGAGCGCGCCACAGAAAAGACACCCATCAGCATCTTGTGGTTCGTCTCGACGCTGCGGTCCGGTCCGGACGAAACGGCGCGAACGATGACCGGCGCGCCGGGCTCGGTATGCGGTGGTTCGAGCGTCCAGCCCTTTCCCTCCAGAGTTTCACCGGTGGCGAATTTCCAGTCCGCGGCAGCGATCGCGAAGAGATCGGCAACCACCGGCCCTGTGACCTTGAAATGAGTGTCGAAAGAGCATTTGTCACCGCTGAACTCGCTGGAAAATCCCTCACGGATATTCATGCCGCCGGTGAAGACGACCCTGCCGTCCACAACGAGAATCTTGCGGTGGGTTCTAAGGTTCGCATAGGGCAGGCGCAGCCCCATGATGACATTGCCGTTGAACACGTCGACGGTGACCCCGCCATCCCGGAGCATGCCGAGGATGCTCGGCACCGAATACCGCGCACCGACTGCATCGATCAGGACACGCACTTCGATGCCCCGCTTGACCGCGGCAATCAGCGCATCCGCAAAGCGGACGCCGATGCGGTCGCGGTCGAAGATATAGGTTTCGAGGATGACGCTCCGCTTCGCCTCGCCGATCGCCTTCAGCATCGCACCATAGGCCTCGTCGCCGGTGTCGAGCGCCACGATGGTGTTTCCGGTCGTCAGGTGGCGGTGGGTCACCCGGTCGCCGAGGATTTTCATCGCACGAAACCGCTGGCCGAATTCCCGGGCTACAAGCTCGTTCGTCGCATCGTAGGAAGCAAAATCGGCGCGGATCTGGCCCTGCACCAGCAATGCCCGGCGATCGCTGATGGCGGTGCGGCGGATGCGGTTGATGCCGGCGATCAGATAAAGAGCCGCGCCGACGATGGGGGAAAGAACGATGATGCCGACCCAGCCGACCGCGGAGCGGACCTCTTCCTTCGTCATGGCGGCATGGATAGCCGCCGCCGTCCCCGCCACGACCGAAATGGTAAAGAGGATATGCGGCCAGTAGGTCTCGACGAGATCAAGCATGACGCGGAATATAGACGCGGACGCGTTTTGCGCAATCGGAGCCGAACCAATACCTTAAATCCGGCTCCAACAGGATCGTCAGGCGGCGATCTGCTTCTGGAAGGCGTCGAGCGAAGCTTCGAGCATGTTGAAGACCGCATCCACCTGGGCTTCCGTGATGATCATCGGCGGGCAGAGCGCCAGCGAGTCTCCGATCGCCCGCGAGATGAGCCCTTTCTCCACCATGACCGCGAGCAGCTTCGGGCCGAGCTCACCGGCAGCGAACCCGTCGCGCGGCTTCAACTCCAGCGCGCCGATCAGGCCGATGCAGCGGGCTTCGATCGCCAGCGGGTGGCTCTCCAGCGCTTTCAGTCGGCTCTGGAATTTCGGCGCGAGCGCTCGCACATTGCCGACGAGATCGCGCTCTTCGATGATCGCGATGTTCTCCAGCGCCACCGCGGCCGCAACCGGATGACCGGCCGCGGTCACCCCATGGCCGAACGTGCCGATATTCGCCGATTCATCGGCGAGCGGCTGATAGACGTTCTCGTTGATGAGAAGCGCCGAGATCGGCTGGTAGGACGACGAAATCTGCTTGGAAAGGGTGATTATGTCCGGCTGCAGCGAGAAAGTCTCGGTGGCGAACATCTTGCCGGTACGGCCGAAGCCGCAGATGACTTCGTCGGCGATGAAGAGAACATCGTATTTCTTCAACACCTTCTGGATCGCCTCCCAATAGCCCGCCGGCGGCACGATGACGCCGCCCGCGCCCATGACCGGCTCGCCGATGAAGGCCGCCACCGTCTCCGGACCTTCCTTCAGGATCAGGTTTTCGAGATCCTTGGCGCAGCGCGCGACGAAGGCCGCTTCCGTTTCGCCTTCCTGTTTGAAGACGCGATAGTGCGGGCAGGTCGTATGGAAGATACCCGGCAGCGGCAGGTCGAAGGAGCGATGATTGTTCGGCAGGCCCGTCAGGCTGGCGCTGGCGACTGTCACGCCGTGATACCCCTTGATGCGGGAGATGATCTTCTTCTTTTCCGGCTTGCCGAGCGCGTTCGAGCGGTACCAGACCATCTTCATCGCCGTATCGTTGGCCTCGGAACCGGAATTGGTGAAGTAGGCCTTCGACATCGGCACCGGCGCCATCTGGATCAGCTTTTCGGCGAGCTCGATCGACGGGCCGTGACTGCGGGCGGTGAAGGTGTGATAGTAGGGCAGCTTCGCCATTTGCCTGGCTGCCGCCTCGACAAGGCGGCTCTCGCCGAAGCCGACGGCGACGCTCCAGAGGCCGGCCATCGCCTCGATGTATTTCTTGCCGTTGTTGTCGTAGACGTAGACGCCCTCGCCGCGGTCGATCACCAGCGAACCGTCACGCTCCAGCGCGCGGGCATTGGTGTAGGAATGAAGCTGGTAAGCCTTGTCGCGGGCTTCGATGGAATTGGGCTGAACAGTCACGACGGACCTCCTGTGAGACATGCGGGCGCATAGAAATCTCATAGGCGGAAACGGCGATATTGGACAGCCCAAATCGCCGGTTGCAGCGCCCTCAGGAGTTCAAAACAATTGACGTTTCAATCAATGTTTTTGGTTACTTGAGCGTCATCGCCGCGACGGGCGGCTCGGCGCCGGCGGGAATGGGGCTGGTATAATCCTGTCCCTTGCGCCGTTTCTTGAGGTCGGCCCAGGCTGCCTCGCGAAGCTGCTCGCTTTCGATCGCCGCAAGCCCGGTCGCAGCCAT
This sequence comes from Xaviernesmea oryzae, assembly GCF_900177415.1. GTDB lineage: Bacteria > Pseudomonadota > Alphaproteobacteria > Rhizobiales > Rhizobiaceae > Neorhizobium > Neorhizobium oryzae_A. The sequence goes on from NZ_FXAF01000001.1 coordinate 309,019, forward strand.
GGCCTTGGCGGCGGAAACCATGCCCTTGTGGGCAAGCGGGCTCTTGCCCTGCGCCACCACCTGCCAGGTATGGAGCTGCGTTCCGATGGCGAGCGTCGCGCCGTAAGCCTGAACGGTCGGCACGACCCAGCTCACGTCGCCGACATCCGTCGAGCCGCCCATCTGCCGCACCTCGTTGTGAGCCGGCAGGATGAAGTCCGCAAGCAGGATATCCCTTTGCTCCAGGCGCTCCTGGTTCCAGCTCGCCGCGATGTCCTCGGGCGTCAAAGTCGCGCGGATCTTCTCGGCGAAGGCGATATCGGCATCGTCGAAAGGGGGCGGCCCTATGCTGTCCCAGACATCCTGCATCACGTCCATCAGCGGCGTGTTGACGATGAGGTTGGAGACGCCCGCAAGGATCGTGCTTTCCACCTTCGTCTCGGTCATCAGTGCCGCGCCTTCGGCAACTTTCTTCACCCGCTCGATGAGCGCAAGAAGGCCCGGCAATTCCGGTGACCGCACCACGTAGCGCACCTTGGCATGCGCCTGCACGACGTTCGGCGAGATGCCGCCGGCATCGAGCACCGCATAATGGATGCGGCAATCGGACGGCATGTGTTCGCGCATATAATTGACACCGACACTCATCAGTTCGACGGCGTCGAGCGCACTGCGGCCAAGTTCCGGCACCGCGGATGCATGAGAGGCGCGGCCAGTGAAGGTGAAATCGATGCGGCAATTGGCAAGCGAGGTTTCCCGCTGCACGCCGGCGAAATTGCTCGGGTGCCAGCTGATCGCAATATCGACATCCTCGAATGCGCCGGCACGAACCATGAAGGCTTTCGCAGCCCCACCCTCTTCCGCCGGGCAGCCGTAATAGCGCACGCGGCCGGGGGTTCCCGTCTTTTCCAGCCAGTCCTTCAATGCGGTTGCCGCAAGAAGCGATGCCGAACCGAGAAGATTGTGGCCGCAGCCGTGACCGTTCGCGCCTGCGACGAGCGGCTCGTTATGGGCAACGCCCGCCTGCTGGCTGAGGCCTGCCAGAGCGTCGTATTCGCCGAGGAACGCGATCACCGGGCCGCCCTTCCCCGCCTCGCCGATCAGCGCGGTTGGAATGCCGGCGACGTTTTCGGTTATCCTGAAGCCCTGGGTTTCCAGCATCTCCCGGTGTGCGGCGGCCGAGAGCCTCTCCATGTAGCAGGTTTCCGGCGTCTCCCAAACGCGGTCCGCAAGCTCGGTGAAAACCTCTGTCTTGCGGTCGATGAAATCCCAAACGAGGGGGAGATTGGAATTGCCTGCGGTCATGAAATCGTTGCCTCGATGCATCAATGCTGTTCGGAAGGCCCGAAACGTACTCCATTCTCGCCCGATGGCAATGCAGCAAAAATCGGCAATGCGGATATGTTGTGCAATGGGAATGCGGATGTGATCAAGACGCGAATGTTAGCATCTCGACAACCGGATCATAATCGCTATGCTCCCGCGCCACGGCCCGCCGGCAAAATCCAAGGAACGAGCCGAAAACAATAAGAAGTTACCAGGGATTCGGCCGAATTTGTGAAAATTTTCCAAAAATGAAGCGGGTGCGGAGCCTTGATCGGCTTCAATATAAAGGGACGTGCGCGGCTTGAAACCGACGCGGACCCGCCGGGAGAAATGGATACGAAGCCGGCAGCATTCGGATTTGCCGGCCAGGAGGTGACAACAAGAATATCAGACTTGGGGCGCAAGGGAGCGCGCCATATTAACTGAAATCAACCGGGCCGGGCATTAAGTCGGCCACAGGTCATTGGGAGACCAATATGAAATACAAGCTCACTCTCGCCGCAGCGCTGCTGTCGGCAACGTTCTTCGCGGGCGCAGCCAGCGCCAAGACCTTCGTTTATTGCTCCGAAGGTTCCCCGGAAGGCTTCGATCCGGGCCTCTACACCGCCGGCACGACGTTCGATGCCTCGGCACACCCGGTCTACAACCGCCTGCTCGAGTTCAAGCCGGGCACGACGCAGCCGGAGCCGGGCCTCGCCGAAAGCTGGGAAATCTCCGAGGATGGTACCGTCTATACCTTCAAGCTGCGCGACGGCGTGAAGTTCCAGACGACCGACTTCTTCACTCCGAGCCGGAACCTGAACGCCGATGACGTCGTCTTCTCGATCGGCCGCCAGATCAAGACGGACGATCCGTGGCACACCTATGTTGCCGGCACCTCCTGGGAATATGCCGAAGGCATGGGTTTCCCGAAGCTGATCAAATCGGTCGAAAAGGTCGATGACCTGACCGTCAAATTCACGCTGAACCGCCCGGAAGCGCCGTTCCTCGCCAACCTCGCCATGCCTTTCGCCTCGATCCTGTCGAAGGAATATGCCGACAGCCTCGATCAGCAAGGCAAGAAGGAACAGCTGAACCAGATGCCGGTCGGTACCGGCCCGTTCACCTTCATCGGTTACCAGCAGGATGCCGTCATCCGCTACAAGAAGAACGCCGATTTCTGGGGCACCGCACCGAAGATCGACGATCTCGTCTTCGCCATCACCACGGATGCCGCCGTTCGTTACCAGAAGCTGAAGGCCGGCGAATGCCACCTGATGCCGTATCCGAACGCCGCCGACGTCGACTCCATGAAGGCTGATCCGAACCTGACCGTCCTTGAGCAGGAAGGCCTGAACGTCGCCTACCTCGCCTACAACACGACCCAGGCTCCTTTCGACAAGGTCGAAGTCCGCAAGGCGCTGAACAAGGCGATCAACAAGCAGGCAATCGTGGACGCAGTCTTCCAGGGCATGGCGACCCCGGCCGTCAACCCGATCCCGCCGACCATGTGGTCCTACAACAAGTCCACCCAGGACGACACATACGATCTCGAAGCAGCCAAGAAGATGCTCACCGATGCAGGCGTCAAGGACCTCTCCATGAAGGTCTGGGCCATGCCGGTCTCTCGTCCCTACATGCTGAACGCCCGCCGCGCTGCCGAAATCATCCAGGATGATTTCGCCAAGATCGGCGTCAAGGTCGAGATCGTCTCCTACGAATGGGCCGAATATCTCGATCGCTCCAAGGCCAAGGATCGCGATGGCGCCGCCATCATGGGCTGGACCGGCGACAACGGCGACCCGGACAACTTCCTCGACACCCTGCTTGGTTGCGACGCAGTCGGTGGCAACAACCGCGCTCAGTGGTGCAACAAGGAGTTCGACGATCTGGTGAAGAAGGCCAAGGTCACCTCCGACCAGGCCGAGCGCACCAAGCTCTACGAACAGGCGCAGACGGTCTTCAAGGCTGAAGCTCCCTGGGCGACCCTCGACCACTCCCTCGCGGTCGTTCCGATGCGCAAGGGCGTGACCGGCTTCACCCAGAGCCCGCTCGGCGACTTCACCTTCGAAGCGGTCGACATCGCCGAGTAATTGTCGGTTCACGATGTTTTTGCCGCGGGACGCGTTGCGTTTCCCGCGGCATTTTCTTATGAGACGCCGAAAAATGTGGCGGAGACGCCGTGATTGCCGTTTTCATGGCTTGACAAGGCCCTGAATCGGTCAAGAACCAAAACCCACCGAAGGTTTTAGAATGTTTGGCTTCCTTTTGCGGCGCCTTGCCGTGTTGATCCCGACTTTCATCGGGGTCTCGATCATCGCCTTTTCCTTTATTCGATTGTTGCCCGGCGATCCTGTCGCTCTGCTCTCCGGAGAGCGTGTCATGTCCCCCGAGCGTCATGCGCTGATCAGCCATCAGCTCGGTCTCGACCGGCCGCTGGTGATCCAGTATCTGGATTATCTGGGCGGGGTACTGACGGGAGACTTCGGTTCCTCGATCGTTTCCAAACAGCCGATCCTCGACCAGTTCTGGGCGCTCTTTCCGGCGACCGTCGAACTTTCCTTCTGCGCCATCGTCATCGCGATCGTTCTCGGCATTCCGGCGGGCGTCATCGCAGCGATCAAGCGCGGCTCGATCTTCGATCAGGGACTGATGGGCATTGCGCTCGTCGGTTATTCCATGCCGATCTTCTGGTGGGGTCTGCTGCTGATCATCCTGTTCTCCGGCATTCTGCAATGGGCGCCGGTGTCGGGCCGCATCTCGCTGATGTTCTTCTTTCCGCCGGTCACGGGCTTCATGCTGATCGATTCGCTGCTCTCCGGCCAGAAGGGAGCCTTCGCCTCCGCGCTCAGCCACCTGGCGCTGCCCTCGATCGTGCTTGCCACCATTCCGCTTGCGGTCATCGCCCGCCAGACGCGCTCGGCCATGCTGGAAGTGCTGTCGGAAGACTATGTCCGCACCGCCCGCGCCAAGGGTCTCTCCCCCTTCCGCGTCGTCGGCATCCATGCCCTGCGCAACGCGATGATCCCGGTCATCACCACGATCGGCCTGCAGATCGGCGTCATGCTTGCCGGCGCCATCCTCACCGAAACGATCTTCTCCTGGCCGGGTATCGGCAAGTGGATGGTCGACAGCGTCTTCCGTCGAGACTACCCGGTCATCCAGGGCGGCCTGCTGCTCATCGCGGGTATCATCATGCTCGTCAACCTCATCGTTGATCTGCTCTATGGCCTGATCAACCCCCGTATCCGGCACTAAGAAGGAGAAAATCCCATGGCCGATGCCATTATCGACAAAGCCAGCAGCGGGACGCAGGAGCCGGTTTCCAGCTCCGCCATGCGCCGCCAGATGCTGAAGGAATTCTGGTTCTATTTCTCCGAAAACCGCGGCGCCGTCATCGGCCTCTTCGTTTTCCTCCTGCTCGTCCTGGTCGCCGTGTTCGCGCCGCTCATCGCGCCGCATTCGCCCTTCGAACAGTATCGTGATGCCGTGCTGGTTCCGCCGATCTGGACCGAAGACGGCCGCGCCGGCTATCTCCTCGGTACAGATCCGGTCGGCCGCGATATCCTCTCGCGCCTGATCTACGGCGCGCAGTATTCGCTGTTCATCGGTGTTTTCGTCACGACGCTGTCGCTCACCGGCGGCATCCTGGTCGGCCTGATTGCCGGCTATTACCGCGGCTGGATCGATACCGTCATCATGCGCCTGATGGACATCATCCTTGCCTTCCCGTCTCTGCTGCTCGCCCTGGTTCTCGTCGCGATCCTCGGCCCCAGCCTGACCAACGGCATGATCGCCATCGCGCTCACCCTGCAGCCGCATTTCGTGCGCCTCACCCGCGCCGCCGTCATGGCCGAGAAGACCCGCGACTACGTGACCGCCGCGCGCCTTGCCGGCGCCGGCCCGCTGCGCCTGATGTTCCGTACCATCCTGCCGAACTGCACCGCGCCGCTGATCGTCCAGGCGACGCTCTCCTTCTCAAACGCGATCCTCGATGCGGCAGCGCTTGGTTTCCTCGGCATGGGCGCCCAGCCGCCCGCGCCGGAATGGGGCACGATGCTTGCCGAAGCCCGCGAGTTCATCCTGCGCGCCTGGTGGGTCGTCACCTTTCCCGGCCTTGCGATCCTCATCACCGTCCTCGCCATCAACCTGATGGGCGACGGCCTGCGCGATGCGCTCGACCCGAAACTGAAGAGGTCCTGATCATGGCGCTTCTGCAAATAGACAACCTGACCGTGGAATTCGAAACCGCGACCGGCTGGTTCAAGGCCGTCGACGGCGTGTCGCTGTCCGTCGAGAAGGGCGAAGTGCTCGCGATCGTCGGCGAATCCGGCTCCGGAAAATCCGTCGCCATGCTCGCCGTCATGGGGCTCCTGCCCTGGACTGCGAAGATCACCGCCGACCGCATGCTCTTCGAGGGCCGCGACATCCAGGGGATCAGCCCGGCCGACCGCCGCAAGCTGATCGGCAAGGATATCGCCATGATCTTCCAGGAGCCGATCGCCAGCCTGAATCCCTGCTTCACGGTCGGCTTCCAGATCGAGGAAGTGCTGCGCATCCATCTCGGCCTCGATAAGAAGGCCCGCCGCGCCCGCGCGATCGAACTGTTCAAGCAGGTCGGCCTGCCGAACCCGGAGGAGCGGCTCAACCATTTCCCGCACCAGATGTCGGGCGGTCAGTGCCAGCGCGTGATGATCGCGATCGCGATCGCCTGCAACCCGAAGCTCCTCATTGCCGACGAGCCGACGACCGCGCTCGACGTGACGATCCAGAAGCAGATTCTCGATCTCATCATGTCGCTGCAGGCAAAGAACGGCATGGGCCTCATCATGATCACCCACGACATGGGCGTCGTGGCTGAAACCGCCGACCGCGTCGTCGTGCAATACAAGGGCCGCAAGATGGAGGAAGCCGACGTTCTGTCCCTCTTCGAAAGCCCGAAGAGCAATTACACCAAGGCGCTGCTGGCGGCCCTGCCGGAAAACGCCACCGGCGATCGCCTGACCACCGTTTCCGCCTTCTTCGATGGCAATCCGGAACCCGCCCCGGAGGCACGCGCATGAACGATACCCTGACCGACAACACCATGCTCGAAGTGCGCGACATCAAGCGCGATTACGAACTGCCCGGCAGTCTCTTCAAGCCGAAGAAGATCATCCACGCGGTGAAGGGCGTCTCCTTCAAGCTGGAGCGCGGCAAGACGCTGGCGATCGTCGGCGAATCCGGCTGCGGCAAGTCCACGCTCGCCCGCATGCTGACCTTCATCGACGAGCCCACATCCGGCGATCTCTTGATCGACGGCCAGAAGGTGGATACGCGCCCCGGCCATCTGACCCAGGAAATGCGCCAGAAGGTGCAGATCGTCTTTCAGAATCCCTACGGCTCGCTCAATCCGCGCCAGAAGATCGGCGATGTGCTCGGCGAGCCGCTGGCGATCAACACGAGCATGCCGGCCGGCGAGCGGCGCGACCGGGCCACCGAAATGCTGAAGAAGGTCGGCCTCGGTCCGGAGCATTACAACCGCTACCCGCACATGTTTTCCGGCGGCCAGCGCCAGCGTATCGCCATTGCCCGTGCGCTGATGATGAACCCGAAGCTGCTGGTGCTGGACGAGCCGGTCTCGGCGCTCGATCTGTCTGTCCAGGCGCAGGTTCTGAACCTGCTCGCCGATCTGCAGGATGAATTCGGCCTCACCTATGTCTTCATCAGCCACGACTTGTCCGTGGTACGTTATATCGCCGACGAGGTGATGGTGATGTATTTCGGCGAGGCGGTGGAATACGGCACGCGCGACGAGGTCTTCTCGGACCCGAAGCACGAATATACCCGTACGCTGTTTGCGGCGACCCCACGCGCGGATATCGAATCCATCCGCGCCCGAATCGCCAAGAAAAAGGCAGCAACAGCCGCCTGACTTTGTGAGCGGCCGACCGAAAGCCGTCTCACGCTTTTGGGTCGGCTGCCTATTCCACGAAAACCCTGACGCTGGCGGCTCGCCCTGCGGCGTCGATCACCGTCAGCGTCGAATAGCCGGCTCCATCAGGCGTCCACTCACTGGTGCGGCGGCGGGAGAGCTCATTGAGCGGCCTGCCGTTCGCGAGCCAGCGGAACGGAGCACGCCCCCCCTGGAGCTTCAGCACCAGCGGTGAGATATCGCCCAAGCGCGCTCCGAGATCGACCCGGGCTCCTTCCGGAGGATAGACGATCTGCGGTGCCGGCTCGCGTGCGGAGGCGGAAATCAGCCCGTTTGCGGTTACCGAGAACCGCCGCTGGCTGATAGGAAGGTCGGATTGGGCGAGACGCATGGCGCCTGCCGGCGCGGCCGGCAGCGGCGTGATCGGCACGCCGGATTTAGAGAAGGCTTCGAAGAGGATCGGCGCTGCAGTCTGATAGCCGGCAATGCCCGGCACCGCGCCGTTGTCCGGCCGGCCGACCCAGACGCCCAGCACGTATCGCCCGTCGAAACCCACCGACCAGGCATCGCGATAGCCGTAGCTCGTGCCGGTCTTGTAGGCGATGCCGAGCCGCCGGCTGCCCTGCGGCGGCAAGACATCGGAAAGGATGTCCGCGACATTCCAGACCGCCTGCGACTCCAGCAGAGGTTCGCCGTCGATCATGCCCGGCTGCTCTTCGATGCCGTTGCCGAGCCTGACCGGATTGCCCCGGTTGGCGAGTGCCGCATAGGCCTGCACCAGCTCCTTGAGCGTGATGCCGACGCCGCCGAGGCCGATCGCCAATCCCGGCGCTTCGTTGGGCGGCAGGACCGGCCGCACTTCGGCGCGGCGAAAGCGGATCATTAACCGCGACGGCCCGACCGCATCGAGCAGCCGCACCGCCGGCACGTTGAGCGACAACTGCAAGGCCTGCCTCACGCTGACGTCGCCCTGATAGCTCATGTCGAAATTCTTCGGGCGATAGCCGAAGAAGTCCGCCGGCCGGTCCTCGATGATCGTTTCCTGTGACACCAGGCCTTGTTCGAAGGCGAGCCCGTAGATGAACGGCTTCAAGGTCGAGCCCGGCGAACGGTAGACGCGCGTCATGTCGATCCAGCCGGAGCGGCCGGCATCGAAATAATCGGCTGAGCCCACTTCGCCGACGATCGCGCCGGTCGTCACATCCGCCATCACCATGGCAAGCGACACCTTCGGCGCGAGCTTGGCCGAGGCCTCTCTCGCAACCTGCTCCAATCCCTGCTGAATGCTACGCTTGAGCGTCGTCCTGTATTCTCCGGCCTTCGGCTGCTTGCGGATCGCCGCCTCCGCGAGATGCGCCGCATAGGCGGGCAATTGCAGGCGACGGGTGGGAACGGCATCACCTGCCGCCCGGTCCGCCTCGCCGTCTCCCAACACATCCGCGACCGCGGAACGCACGAGCACCCGTTCGCGTGCCGTCTTGGCGGCTTCGACATGCCGATCCGGCCGCCGGCTTTCCGGAGACTGCGGCAGGGCGACAAGCAAAGCGGCCTCCGCAACCGTCAGCCGCCGCGGCTCCTTGCCGAAATAGGCAAGGCTTGCCGCCCGCACGCCTTCCAGATTGCCGCCATAGGGAGCGTGGGTGAGGTAAAGCTGAAGGATTTCCAGCTTGCTCAGCCGTCGTTCGATCTGGACGGCGCGGGCAAGCTGCAGCAGCTTTGCGGGCATTGAACGGGTCTCGCGCGGTTCGATCAGCCGCGCCACCTGCATGGAGAGCGTCGACGCACCCGAGACGATGCGGCCATTGGTGACGAGCTGCAGAACGGCACGGCCGAGAGCCAGCGGATCGACACCACCATGATCCCAGAAGCGCCGGTCCTCATAGGCGACCAGCATTTTCAGGAAACGCGGATCGACATCCTCCACCGCGGTCTTCAGCCGCCAGCGGCCTTCAGGCGTTGCGAAGGCGCGCAACAGCTCCCCATCCGCATCCAGCACTTCCGGCGAAACGACCTGCGCCTTTTCGAGCGGCGGCGGAAAGGTCCTGTCCGCAGCGTCGAGACCAAGGGCCAGCCCCACCACGAAGACAAGGCCGATGCCGAGACCGATCGAGAGCTTCCACCTCTGCTTCATCGAAGTCTGGACCACCGCTTATTGAGCAGCGACCACCTCCATCTTACCCGTCGCGGTGCGCGCCAAGAATTGCGGACGATACATGTCCTCCACCTGCGCTGCCGGATGGTCATAGACGCCCGGCGTCACGGCGCGGACGACATAGGCCAGCGTGATCTGGCGATTGTCGCCGGCGCTGCGGTCGAAGGCCGCGACGAAACGGTCGTTGCGGAATTCCGTATGCGCCGCCTGCACTTCCTCTATCCAGTCGAAGTTGGAAAGATTGGCGCTGTTGACGATGCTCGGATTGTCGATCTCGAAACCGGCCGGCAAGAGGTCGGTGACAACGATGCGTGATGGCCATTCGTTGGTCTCGGTGATGTTCAGTACCACGACATAGCGTTCGTTCTGCTGCGCCTCGCTGACATTCACCTCTTCGCCGGCCATATTGTAGTAGGTGCGGGTGATCTCGAAACCGTCACCGCCAGCCGGCAGAGGCTGGGAAGGTGCCGCGACCGTCGTGATCGCCGCTGACAGCGGATCGCCGCTGTCGTTGCGGATGGTGACGGGATGGTCGATCAGCGCATCGCCGGTCATCTGCGACATCAGCGTGCCGCGATGGTCGGCTCCATTGACGTTGAGCCGCAGGTTATCGTCGCCGCTCTGCAGGGCGCGGGCGGCAAGCAGCATCCAGGTCTGTTCCTGGGTGCTGGTATATTTCTTGGCGCTCCATTCCTTGGCGACGATATCCGCCAGCGCCGGCACGATCGGCGGCACCGGCCGGCTTTCGGCCGCAAGCGCCAGAACCGCCGCGCCATCGCGCAGCGACGAGCCGTAGTCGGAGCGGACCAGGCTTACCTTGTGGATCTGCGCCTGTTCCGACATCTGCAGGGAATCCGCAAAGATGCTCCGCGATCGCTGGGCATCGCCATAGAGCGAGAGCGCCGCGGCGATATGCGCCTTGGCGAGCGGGGTCGGGAAGTCGTTGAGCGCCGTGTCCGCATAATAACGCAGATCGCTGATCGCGGCCTTGCGGTTGCGGGCGAGCACATAGAGCGCATAGGCGATCTCGTTGCCCTGGTCCTTGACGTTGTTGGTATAGCTCAAGGAATTCTGGAGACTTTCAAGCGCCTGCACCAGTGCCTGTTCCGGCACCTCATATCCCTGCTCGCGGGCGCGGGAAAAGAAGTCCGTCACATAGGAATCGAGCCACAGATCGCCGCCGCCCGGAGCCCAGAGGCCGAAACTGCCGGCGGAGGATTGATAGGAAAGCACGCGATAGATCGCATCCTGCACTCGCTTCCTGACCTCGGCATCGTCCGCCAGGCCATTTTGCACCGCCATCTCGCTGAGATAGAGGAGCGGCAATGCGCGGCTGGTCGTCTGCTCGGCGCAGCCATAGGGATAGCGGCTGAGGCTCATCAGCAGCGCCGGAATGTCGAACGCGTTGGAACGGCTGACATTCACGCTGACGGAGGCGCCGGGCAGAATGCTGTCGGCAAGCAGGTTGGAATCGACCGTCACGCTTGCGCCCGGACGCAGCTCGACGAGCCGCCGCTCGGTGACCGGCATGGCGGCCGGACGAACCGGAATGTTGAGCACCTGCTCCAGCGAGAGGCCGGACGCATTCGAAAGGCGGATCGACACGGTGCCGTCGCCCGGCTCGACACCGGAGATCGGCAGGGTGATATTCGCCTTGCCGCCCGCCGCAAGCGCCAGGCTCTCGGAACCGCTCTGATCGACAGAGACGGCATCGCTGATGGTCACGGCGAGCTGATAATCGCCCGCCGGCGCATCCGTATTGGCGATATCGAGACGCAAGTTGCTTTGGTCGCCGGGCGCCAGGAAGCGCGGCAGGCTGGCCGTGACCACGATGGGATCGCGGACCACCACGTCCTTCACGCCGTGCCCGACGCCGGTCTTCGACCAGGCGACCGCCATGACGCGCGCCGTGCCGTTGAACTGCGGTATGTCGAAGGAGACATTCGCCTTGCCCTCGGCATCGAGCTTCACCACGCCTGAGAAGAAGGCGACGAGCTTTTCCTTCGGCGGATTGCCCTGCAGCGCCACGCTGCCGCCGTCACCGCCGGTGCGCAGCCGCCCGGTCGCGCCGAGCGAACCGTCGATCAGCCGGCCGTAGAGATCGCGGATTTCGAGACCCAGGCGCCGCTGGCCGAAATACCAGTCGTCCGGCGCCGGCGGCTCGTAACGCGTCAGATTGAGGATGCCTACATCCACCGCGGCAACGGTCACATAGGCGTCCTCGTTGGCACCCGCTCCCGCCACCTGCAGGGAAATATCGAGAGGTTGACGCGGCAATGTTTTTTCCGGCGCATCGATCGAGACCTGCAGGTCGCGGCTTTCCGGATCGACCTTCAGCCAGGTAATGCCGATGGCGCGCATCGGCATGCGGCTTTCCTGGGCCTCGCCGGGACGATAAAGCGTCGCCGTGACGTAAGATCCGGCACCCCAATCGGCAGTGACGGGAATCTCGACCTCGCCGCCGCTCTGACCGATGCTGGCGTTCTGCACCGAAATCAGGTCCTCGGAACCGGAGGTGACCATCAGCTCACCGGCATAACGCGAGGAAACCTTCAGTTTGGCGGTCTCGCCGATCTTGTAGCTCGGCTTGTCGAGCGCGATTTCCAGCGCATCCGGCGTTTCGGTCGAGGTCGCGGTCACGAACCAGCCCGCGTCGAATTCGACGCTCGAAGCAGGTCCGCCGATATCGGCCGTCTCGATTTCGAGGCGGTAACGGCCCCAGTTGACCGGAACTGCAATCCTGCCGCCGTCGGCAGAAACATCGACCGTTCCGTTCGCGATCTGGCTGGTGCGGGTCACCGGCTCGAAGCGCCAGGAGGAGCCATCGCGATACCACTGGTAATCCCGATCGATCTTGATCAATTTCCAGGGCAGGCCTTGTACCGTCTGTTTCCTGCCGTCCGGATCGACCACGATGACGGTGAAATTGCCGACCGAGTTCTCGGCCAGGTCGCCTGAAAATTCCGGCTTGATGCCGATGCGGGGGCCGTCAGACTTGATGGGAAGAGTGAGCGAACGCTCCACCGCGCGGCCGCCGGCCTCCTGCATGCGCACGACGATATCGGCATTGACGAGCTGAGTCGTCGACGGCACCTCACTGACATCCGCGTCGAAAACCGCCTTGCCTTCCTCATCGGCCGGCTCCAGCGCATCGAGCGGGATGCGTACCGTTTCCGTCTCCTCCTCGTCGGCAAGGCCGAACTGGTAACCGGGGAAAGCGGCATTCTCGCGCGTCGGCTTCAGCGCGATCTCGCCTTCGAGGTTGAGGCCTGCAGCCGGCGCGCCGTAGAGAAAGCGCCCTTCGACATGGACCGGCACGGGCTGGCCCGCCTTGATCTGCTTCGCCTCGCTCGTCATGTCGAATTCGATGCGGTCCGGCACGAAATCATCAACGAGGAATGTCTTCTCGCCGATCGCCGAGCCTTTCGGATCGGTGAATATCTGCATGGTCCAGGTGCCGCGCATGGCGGTCTCGAGCAGCGGCAGGTCGAGCGCATAACCGCCGAGCGAGCCGTTCTCCACCATGCGCCGGTCTTCGACGCCGTCCGGCCGCAGGAAGACGAAGGTGAGCGGCAGGTTTTCGATTGCTGTCGCATCGATATTGCGGGCGAGCGCGCTCGCATGCACCGTTTCGCCCGGACGATAAATGCCGCGCTCGGTCCACGGCAGAATGTCGATCGCGCCCGGTGCCGGGCGGCCGGTCACCCCGCGATCGGACAGATCGAAGCCGGCTCGGGTCATGTCGAGAAAGACATAATCCTGGCCGTTGTTTTGAGCCGTCAATACGGCCGGCACCATGGCCGCCGTGCCGCGCATCAGCCCGGCTGTAAAGATCGCGCGGCCGTCCGCATCGGTCTTTGCCGTGCCGAGAATTTCGTTGTTCTTGGCGAGAAGCTGCAGGTCGATACCGGCGATCGGCCTGGCGGAGCCGAGCGAACGGGCAAAGACATGCAGCCCGTCCGTGCCGGCATAGGTAGTAAGCCCGATATCCGAAACGACGAACCACTGGGTGGCCTTGCTGTCCCACTCCTGGGTAACCGCATTCGAAGCAGCAGCCGTGAGCATATAGACGCCCGGCTTGCGGGTCGGCAGCGCCTCATCGACCGGAAAGCTCGTCACCACGTCCTTGTTCAGATCCTGGGTGATATCGATCGTTCCCTGCCAGACGAGCTCGCCGCTCTGCTGCTCGATCTGATTGGCATTGTAGCCGTCCATCTGGGTGAGGAACTGCGAATTGGCGAGCAGCGAAGCAATGTTGCGGTCGCCGACCCGGTAGAGTTTCAGGTCCGCCTTTTCCGTATTGACCGAAACGATCGGGATGCCGCGGCGGGCGGTCGACGGCAACACGAAACTGTCGCCGGTAAACCGCACCGTCGGAGAGCGGTCCTTGACGTAGATGTCGATATCGACCTGAGCGACCAGCGGTTCGTCGACGGAGGACGGCAGGCCGCGGCGAAGAGAAAGCTTGTAGCGCTGGCCATGGGTGAGGCCTTCGACGCAGATCTGGTTGTCCTTGGCTTCCATCGCCTTCGGAGCCTGGCCATCGAGCACCACGAAGGGCGCATAATCGACGCCCGCTTTCACCAGCGGTTCGGAGAATTGCACGCAGGCGCGCGGATTGGCGCTGTCTGCATCGACGGTATTGCCGGTTACGCGAAAACCCTGGCGTTCGCGCAAATCGTTATAGGCGGCCTGGACCGTCCGGGCATTCACCAGCGCAAGGCTTGCCTTGTAGGCATTCAGCGCGGCTCGGTAATTCTCCTGCTTGGCAAGCGCTGCGGCCAGAACCGCGAGCGCATCGGCGCGGTTCTGCGTCGTGCGGGAAAGTTCGTAGCCGTTGATCGCGGCGAGCGTTCCTTCGGAAGCGGCGCTGCTGTTATCGTTCGCCGTGCCGGCAGCGCGCGACAGCTCGATCCAGAGTGCGCCGTCGTCGGGCGTGATCGAAAGCGCGCCTTTGAAATTGTAAATCGCCGTATCGACATTGCCGGCGAGGAGTTCGTTCTGGGCAATGGTCTTCAGGTTCTCGACGCCGTAACCCTGCTGGTTGTCTCCGAGCGCAAGCCCGCTCTTCTGCTCGCGCGCCTGCTGCAGCAGGTCTTCCGAAAGGAATGCCAGTTTCGGCGGAGCGCCGATATCCGGTTCGGCGGCCACTTCGACGATCTTGCCTGCAACCGCACCCGGGAACGTGTTGAGCGGACCGTAATCCGACTTCAGGAAGCACCACTTTGCCTTGGTATTGTAGGTAAACGCCCTGCAGGTGTTGTCTCCGATGCAGGCCGCCTCGCACTGCGGCTGGCTCACATTTTTCACGGTCCGGAGATCGAAGCCGAGATAATCGCCATCCTGCGTGGTCTCGATACGACGCTCAGCCGCCGATAGGGGCGAGACCGAAGCGAATGCGGAAATAAGAAGAGCAGAAAGGCCGAAAAAGACGCGCCTAGACATCGATGTCCCCTCCCTACGCCGCCGCGCGTCAATTGTGACGCGCAAAGGACGCCGTAACACTTTTGATCTGCACCGGACGCCAGTGCAGACTGCCACCGGATAAAAGCAGTTTTTAATGTACGCAAAGGCTTGTCAACGAAAACTCCGCAAGCGGCGCCGTTGATTTTCATGAAGATATTGTCACAAAGCCCGCAATGTCCCGGATTGGTTCAGGCCATGAGCCCGGCCGCCGTGAACCCTCCGTCGACGGCAAGGATCTGCCCGGTCACATAGGACGACTGGCGGTCGTCGATCAGGAATGCGATTGCCGATGCGATCTCCTCCGGCTGGCCATAGCGCCGCATCGGCACGGTACGATGCCATTCTTCCCGCGTCACGGCGGTGTGGGTTTCCCGCACCATCGGCGTCTCGATCGGTCCCGGCGCAATGGCGTTGACGCGGATCAGGTCGTCGGCAAGCTCCACCGCCATGATCTTCGTGAGCGTGATCAATGCACCTTTCGAGGCTCCGTAGGCGGAGCGGCCGAGATTGCCTTTGATGCCGGAGACGGAGGCGATATGGACGATCGAACCGCCGCCGTTTTCGCGCAGGATCGGTGCCAGCGCCTGCGACAGCGAGAAGGCGCCGACGACATTCACTTCATAGATACGCCGAAGCGTGTCGGCCGTCGTATCCGCAAACCGGACATTGGCCGCGATACCGGCACTGTTCACCAGCGCCGCCAGCGGAGCGGCCAGCGTCCGGCACCGATCGGCAATCCGCGCCACCGCCGCCTCGTCCGTCACGTCGAGAATTGCGGGTGTAAGCAGTGCGGTGCGGTTTCCGAGCTTCTCGCTGAGGCGCGCCAGTGCATCGGCGTCGCGATCGGCGGCAACCACGTGCCAGCCTGCGTCGATCAGAAGCTCCGTCGTCGAAAGGCCGATCCCCGATCCTGCACCCGTGACGACGACACTCCGCATGTTCAGCTCTCCCGGTTTTCGACGATGACCAGTTCGAAAGTGACGCCGACGGGATTGTCACCCCTGGCAAGCCCGCCGTGATAGATGACACCGTCGGTATCGACGACCGCCGCATCCAGTGAAGTGCGAAGGCCTTCGGGCGTCTTCTCCAGAGAGCCGCTTTCGATGGCGATCTCGGTCGCCAGGCAAACGATGCGGCAGCCGTCCTCGAACACCGGCTCATTGATGCTGCCTATGCCGTAGACACGGGCGCTTTCGATACCGTGCGTCCGGCAGACTTCCTCGATAGCCGTTGCGACATCTTCATTCGGCCGCACCCGCAATAGGATGCCGTTGCCTTCTTCGCCCCTACCCTTGACGGAAAAGAGGGTGAAATTCGTTTCGGGATCGGGAACGGAGTCGAAGGTGGCCGTCACGCTGCCATGGCCCTTGACCGCAACCGGCTGACTCACCACGCTGTCGAAGGGCAGAACATGGCCCATCCGGAGCGTATCTTCGCCCGTGTCCCAGATGCCGTGGCAGTGCAGGAACGGCGCGCCGTCGCGTTCTCCGAAGATAACGGTGGCCGTCTGAAACCTGCCTCCCGCCGCCGGCGCGAAGGTCGCGCTGTACCAGGCGGCATGCGCGGCGTCCGGCGAAAATGCCGGCAGCACGTAGCGGAACGGATCGCAGGCGCCGCCCTCGACGGTGACGAAACCGCCCTTGCAGCCGGCTTCCGCAAAGACGCGCGCAATGCCCGCCAGAAAGACCTCCCCCGGTCGCAGCACGCCTGCGACAGGCTTCAGTTCGGTCCGCACCGCCTCCCGCCGCACCGGCGCCGGGGGACCCGGATGCTCCAGCCGGCGGAGCGCCGGCCCGTCATTAGCCGGCTTCCGATCCAGTTCTCCCCGTGCTTGCAGCTCTTCGCGGATCATCTTCTTGGTGATCTTGCCATAGGCGGATTTCGGCAGCGCATCCCAGAATATGAAACGCTTCGGCATCTTGTAGCGGGACATCTTGCCGTCGACGAAGGCAAACATCTCCTTCTCGGTGACCTGAGCGCCCGGCTTGGCGACACAGACGGCATAACCCACCTCGCCCCAAAGCGGATCCGGCATGCCGAGCACCGCCGCTTCGCTGATATCGGGATGGGTGAGCAGCTTTTCCTCGATCTCGCGCGGATAGACGTTCGAGCCGCCGGAAATATACATGTCGGAAGCGCGGCCGGTGATGTAGAGGAAGCCTTGGTCGTCCATGTGGCCGAGGTCGCCGGTGCGGAACCAGCCGTTGCGGAACGCTTTCTCGTTGGCCACGGGATTATCGTAATAGCCGGCGAACACGGCCGGGCCGATGCAGCAGATCTCACCCGTTTCGTAAGGCCCCAATTCGTCGCCCACATCGTTCTGAATGGAAACCTGCATGCCCGTGCGCTCGATCCCGCAGGTGCCGATCTTCACGCCTTCGCCATCCTCGGCCGAATGCAGCCCGGGAGGCAGCACGGTGATGGCGCCCGTCACCTCGCCGAGCCCGAAATACTGGACGATGACCGGACCGAGCGTCTTCATCGCCCGCTTCTGGTCCTCCCGATACATGGGCGCGCCGGCATAGATGACATAGCGCAGCGAGGAATGATCGTATTTCCCCGCCGCCGGGTGCTCGACCAGCAGCTTCAGGATGGTCGGCACCGTGAACATGGTCGAGACGCGCCACGTTTCGATGAGCGCCCAGGCAGTCTCGATGTCGAATTTCTCCGTCGGCAGCAGGATGGTCTTCACTCCATGCGCCACCTGCGTGAGCTGGTGGACGCCCGCTCCGTGCGAAAGCGGCGCCACGACCAGCGCCGCATCCGCCGAAGTCACGCCCGGCATCAGGTCGCAGAGGTGGTTGTTGACGACAAAGGCCATCTGGCCGTGGGTCAGCACCGCCGCCTTCGGCCGTCCAGTCGTACCGGAGGTGAAGAAGAACCAGCATGGATCGTCACGCTCGACACGCGCCTCGATGGGCTTCCTGCCGTAAAACTCCTCCACGATGGCATCGTAGGACGGTCCGAAATCTGCCTCGCCGATGGCGACGACAAAACCGATTTCCGCATTGGTTTCGCGCGCGACGCGGGCATGATCGGGAAAGGACGCATTGCAGATCATGCCTGTCGCCCCGCTCGCCTTCGCGAGATAGGCGACTTCCTCCGGCGTCTGCCGGAAATTGGTCGGCACCCAGACCGCACCGATCCGGAAGCAGGCGAACATCGATTCGAACATCTGATTGCAGTTCTGCGACTGAACCAGGATGCGATCGCCCTTCGCGACGCCGAACCGCTGCTGCAGCGCAGCCGCCATCGCATCGATGCGCGCCTCGAACTCCTCCCAGGTCCAGGTCTTGTCCGCCCACACGAGCGCGATGCCCCGAGGTTCGCGGCGCATCGCCTGCGTCACGAAACGAGCGAGGTTCATCACCCGCGTCGAGCAAGGCGAAAGCCCGCCTTTCGGAGCAGCCTTCGCAACCGAACTGGCTACATTCATTTCGTCCGCTCCAGAATGGAGACGTAGTTGGCGACGGCGGCGCCACCCATGTTGAAGACACCGGCGAGCTTTGCATCCGGCACCTGCATCTCGCCCGCCTCGCCGCAAAGCTGCATCGCCGCCATGACATGCATGGAAACGCCGGTCGCGCCGATCGGATGACCTTTGGACTTGAGACCTCCGGACGGGTTCACCGGCAACCGGCCGTCCTTTCGGGTGATGCCTTCACGAATGACGCGGTAGCCCTCGCCGGGCCTCGCAAGCCCCATGGCCTCGTATTCGATGAGTTCGGCTATGGTGAAGCAGTCATGCGTCTCGACGAAACTCAGATCGTCCAGCGAGACGCCTGCTTCGCCGAGCGACTTCTGCCAGGCGAGACGCGCGCCCTCGAAGGCGATCGGATCGCGCCGCGACATGGCAAGGATGTCGTTGACGTGGTTGCGCGCCTTGAAGGCCACGGCGCGCCTCATGCCTTCCGCCACTTCGGGCGCAGCGATCACCAATGCGGCCGCGCCATCGGAGACCAACGAGCAGTCGGTACGGCGAAGCGGCGCTGCCACATAAGGGTTCTTGTCGGACACCGTGTTGCAGAAGTCGAAGCCGAAATCCTTCTGCATATGGGCATAGGGGTTTTTCATGCCGTTGGAATGGTTCTTGGCGGCGATCATGGCGAGTTCTTCGGAACGGTCGCCATAACGCTGGAAGTAATGGCTGGCGATGCGGCCGAAGAGCCCCGCAAAACCGCCCTCCACATCCGCTTCTTCCTCGCGGTAGGAAGCGGAAAGCAGGATATCCCCGGTCTCCTTCGTCGGCAGCGCCGTCATCTTTTCGGCCCCGACGACCAGCGCGATCTTGCCGCGGCCCGACGCGATGAAGTCGAGCGCCGAATAGAGCGCCGCCGAGCCCGTAGCGCAGGCATTCTCCATGCGCACCGCCGGCACGTGATCGAACCCCTCGGCTGCCATCGCCACCAGCGCACCCTGGAAATCCTGCTTGGAAAAGCCGTTGTTGAAGACGCCGACGAAAATGCCGTCGACATCCTTCGCCGTGATGCCTGCATG
Source organism: Xaviernesmea oryzae (assembly GCF_900177415.1). Classification (GTDB taxonomy): domain Bacteria; phylum Pseudomonadota; class Alphaproteobacteria; order Rhizobiales; family Rhizobiaceae; genus Neorhizobium; species Neorhizobium oryzae_A. The sequence continues at coordinate 328,332 of NZ_FXAF01000001.1, forward strand.
CTCGAGGGCCGGATTGATCACCTCGGCCATCAGTTCCCGGGTCGAAGCCGCTTCGGACTTGCCGAATTTCGAATGGGCCCAACCGACGATCTCTGCTCCTGCCATGATCTTCTCCTTCGTTTCAAACCGGTTCCGGTGTTCGTGGCCGTACTGCCTGCGGCGTCTTCCGAGGCACCGGCTTTTCGGAGCTGAAGAGCGTCACCAGCTTGGCCTGCACCCGCTCCACCTCCTGCCGCAACAGGCCTGCAAGCTCCTTCTGCCGCGTCTCGCCCATGCGGCTGTCGATCGCCGCAATCGACAGCGCCCCGGCAAGCCGCCCGTCGGGCAACAGGATCGCCATGCCGATGCCCCAAGAATTGGCGATCACCCGTCCGGGGTTGAGCGCATAGCCGCTCTCCCGCGCACGGGCGACGTCCGCGCGGATGATCTCCGGCGAATAGCCGGGATACTGAACGGCGATGACGCCTTCGATCCGGCCGATGATGGCCTCGATCTCCTGATCCGGCAGCGCGGCCAGCATGGCGAGCGAACCGGCGCCGACGCCGAGCGGATTCTGGTCGCCGGTCTGCAGCGCATGGGTGCGCACGGGATGCGTGCCTTCTTCCCGATGCAGGCAGACGGCATAGTCGTCGCGGCGCATCGAGACGAAACTCGTGTCGGCCGAGCCGCCGGAAAGCCGCCTCAGGCTTTCGCCTGCCATTTCCAGAAGGCCGTGCCTTCGCGAGGCCAGCATGCCGAGCACGTAAAGCTCCCCGCCGAGATAGTAGCGGCGGGTAAGCTCATCCTGTTCGACGAGGCGTGACCGCATCAGCGCCATGAGCAGCCGCCGGGCGGTAGGCTTGTTCAGTCCGCTCTCGGCAACCACATCGCCCAGAGCAATCCCTTTTTCCGCAGCGCGACCGACGATGGAAAGGAGCTGCAGCGCCCTTTCCACCGCCTGTGCGCCGGAGCCAGAAGCGGCACCATTCGGCAGACCCGACAGGTTTTCAATTATCTGCTCCATAGGCCGCTTCCCAATTGCATTCATCGGCCGTTCAACCCAACGACTTGCCGACGGCCTTTTCGAGGATCGCCCAGGCCTCGTCGCCGTATTTCGCCTTCCAGTCCTTGTAGAAGTTCGCCGTCCGCAGCTTCTCCTGGAAGAGTGCGCCGTCCGGCTTGTTGAACTTCATGCCCTTGCCTTCCAGCTCAGCCTGGACGCTCGCATTGAGATCCATGACATCCTTGCGCTGCAATTCGGCAGCGGCGTTGAAATGCTTCGAGACGATCTGCTGAAGGTCCTCCGGCAACGCCTGCCAGGAGCGGCGGTTGAGCAGGATCCAGAAACCGTCCCACATATGGTTCGTCATCGAGACATATTTCTGCACCTCGAAGAGTTTTGCCGTCGTCAGGATGGCCAGCGGATTTTCCTGGCCGTCGACAATGCCGGTCTGCAGCGCCGTATAGGTCTCCGCGAAATTGATGGAGGCGGGCGCCGAGCCGAAAGCCGTGAACATCGAGGTCCAGAGCGGGCTCACCGGCACGCGGATCTTGAAGCCTTCGAGATCCTTCGGCGTCTCGATCGGTCCTCTGGAGGACGTGATCTGGCGGAAGCCGTTGTCCCATATTTTCTCGAGCGTCAGCAGCCCCTTCTTCTCGATCTCGCCGCGCACATATTTGCCCAGGTCTCCGTCCATGGCTGGCCAGACCTGATCGTAGCTCGGGAAAGCAAAGCCGACGCCGTTGAGCGATGCGTTCGGCACCAGGGTGGACAGAATGATCGGCGAAAGGCTGAACATCTCGACGCCGCCCGAACGCACCTGGTTCAGCATGTCCGTATCCGCACCGAGCTGGCTCGACGGGAAGATGTTGATCGCCATTCTGCCACCGCTCTCCTCCTGGATTTTCGCGACGGCCTCCTTGGCACGGACGTTCATCGGATGCGTGAGCGCCTGGTTGTTGGCGAATTTGTAGGTGAATTCGGCGGCATTGGCCGGCCGCGTGCGGATCGAAAAGGTCGTGGCGATGCCTGTCGTGGCCGCGCCCAAGAGCAGCGTTCTGCGGTTGACGTTCATGAAATCCTCCTCCGATTTCAGTTCCCGGTTAGTGTCTCAAGGCCGTTACAGAAAGACCGTCGAGAAATAAGGCACGGCAGCGATCACCAGAAGGCCGACCATCAGCGCGCCGATATAGGGCCAGATGGCCTTCATGGCCTCGTCCGGCGAAACGTTGCCGATCTTGCAGGCGATGTAGAAACCGATGCCGATCGGCGGGGTCATGAGGCCGATATTCATCGCCGTCACCACCACCATGGAATAATGGATGTCGTTGATGCCGAGCGAGCGGGCGACCGGGAACATGATCGGCGCCATCAGCACGATCGCCGGCAGGCCCTCGAGCACGCAGCCGAGCACCATGAAGATCAGGATGGAGACCCCCATGAAGGTCATCCAGCCGCCCGGCAGGCCCTGCACCGCTGCCACGAGCTGCGCGGCAAACCCTGTCTGCGTGAGAGCCCAGGCCATGGCCGAGGCAGCCCCGAGGATCATCAGGATCGCACCCGACAATGCCGCCGTTTCGACGAGCATCGAATAGATCCGGCCAAGGCTGATACCCCCATAGAGGACGGCGCCGATGATCATCGCATAGAGCACCGCGATGGTCGACACCTCGGTGGCGGTCGCGATGCCTTCACCGACGGCGGTACGGATCAGGAAGGGCAGGACGAGCGCCGGTGCTGCGATCAGCAGGGTTTTCTTGATGACGGCGAATGGCGCGCGCCGTACGCCTTCCATGGCCTCGTGCCGGGATTTCCACCGCGCCAGGATCGCGAGCACCAGCAGCAGAACCATGGCGATCGCGAAACCGGAGGTGAACAGGCCGGCGATCGACACGCCTGCCGCAGACCCCAGTACGATCAGCACGATCGAAGGCGGCACGGTCTCGGCCATTGCCGCGCCGGTCGCCAGCAGGGCAATCATTTCCGGCGGCTTGTGACCGCGGCGCTTCATCTCCGGAAACAGTGCCGGCGCGACGGTCGCCATATCCGAAACCTTGGAGCCGGAAATGCCGGAGACCAGGAAGAGCGAACCGAGCAATACATAGGACATGCCGGCCCGCACATGGCCGAGCAGCGAAGCGAGAAACTCGACGATCGCCTTGCCCATGCCCGTCGCGTCGAGGATGCAGCCGAGCAGCACGAAGATCGGCACGGAAAGCAGGATGATGCTCGACATCCCTTCATCCATGCGGCCGATCATCACGAAGACCGGCACCGACGTCGTGAAGGAGAGAAAGGCGAGCGTTCCGAGGCCGAAGCAGAAGGCGATCGGTACGCCGAGCACCAGGAACAGCGCGACGAAGCCGACCAGGAAGATCGGGATATTCCAGTTGCCGATCTCTTTGAGGCTCGGTCCCATCAGCCAGAGCAGACCGGTCACCGCGGCGATCAACCCCAAGGAAACGGCTATCTGCCGAAAGCCGGAGCCTTTCAACGCCTTGACGAGCGCCAGGATCAGCATCAGCGCGACGCCCGCGGGCAGCGCCGCGGCACGATAGCTCATCGGAATGTTGAGCGCCGCCGAGGTGATGTAGGATTCCTCGATCGCGTATTCGTAGGCCGGCCGCAGCATCACGCCGAGAAAAACCGCCATAAGCAGCATGGCAAGCGTACCGGCAAGTGCCTGGGCTTTTTCGGGCAGCATGCCGACGAAAAGCGTAAGCCGCAGATGTTCGCTGCGGTCGACGGCCATGGCCGCGCCGAGCATGGCAAGCCATAGGAAGGAAATCGACGCGACTTCATCGATCCAGATGATCGGCAGCGAAAAGACGTAGCGGGAGATCACGCCCGTCAGCAGAAGCGCGATGATGGCGACAAGCAGCACCGCCGCAACCGCCTCTATGGGCCGCATCCAGACGGAACCGGTTTGCTGGGGCGCCACCCCTTCGAGGCCGGCCAGCAGCGACGCCTCGTCCATCGGCTCGATCGTATTATTGGCTGCCGTCACGCGTCACCCTCCCTCCTTTATGCTGCGCCAGGCGCAAGCCGGAAGATTTTACGTCGGGACGACCGCAGGCTTGATACCGCAAATGAACGAATCCGCCCTCCCCGACGATCCGCTCCCTCCTCCCGACGAAAGGCTCCTCCAGCCATCCGCATCGATCCATGATGTGGATCATATTTTCCTAGGATTGCGGGAGTGTGCGCAACCCGAGAGGTTTAAGCAAGCCTAAAAACACAGAACGAGGAAAAACTTGCCAAAGCGATCCATATTACGGAACGTTAATTGCTCCTCAGGAAGTCACGCTTCCCGAAACCGTGACATGCAGTCCGCCATCCACGGGGAGCTCGACACCGGTGATATATTTCGCCTCGTCGGACGCTAGGAAAACCGAAGCCCAGGCAATGTCCCAGCCGTCTCCCTGGCGTTTCATGGGCGAAAGCGCATCGCGCTTTGCCTTCATCTCCTCCGACGAACCGTAATAGCCGCTGATCTGCTTCTGGATATGCGGCGTGTCCATCACGCCCGGCAGGATCGCGTTGGCGCGGATACCCTTCGCGGCATATTCGATCGCGATCGCCCGGGTGAAGTGATTGAGGGCAGCCTTGGATGCATAATATGAAACGTATGGATAGCCGGTCCACCGGATGGAGGCGAGCGATGAGATATTGATGATCGCACCGCTCCCCTGGCGCTCCATGATGGGCAGGACAGCCTTGCAGGTGAGGAACGCGCTGGTGAGATTGACGTCCATCACCCGCCGCCAGCTCTCTTCGGTAGCCTCCGCCGCGCCGCCCGGCGCATTGATGCCGACATTGTTGTGCAGCACATCGATACGACCGAAGCGCTCCATCGTCTTTTCGACTACGGCGGCGATGTCTGCGGACTTCGTGACGTCCGCAGCCAGCGCCAAACCCGCCCCGCCCTCGGACTCGATAACTTCAAGCGTGTTTCTTGCGGCATCGAGATTGACGTCGACGCAAACGACGCTGCCGCCTTCGCGGGCATAGGCGACGGCGGCAGCCTTGCCGTTCCCGAAACCCGGCCCGACCGAACCGGCGCCGAATACGAGAACGACCTTGTTCTTCATGCGATCCATGCGTTGCTCCTCCCGGCCGCTCTCCCCGGCGGCCTGAAACAACTTAGGATGCGGTTTCCATTCGGTCCATGTTCAATGACGAACAGGATATGTCCGGAAACGTAGTAAGGGATCAGGCAGCCGCCGCGGCCGACAGCTTCAGCCCGAGAATGCGGATTGCATTGTCGTGGAAAATCTTCTGCTTCACCGCTGGCGTCATCTCGATCTCGTCGAGCAGCTTCAGGCAGACGGCCGGATCCCAGCAGGGGTAGTCCGTGCCATACATGACGTTGTCCGCGCCGAAATATTCGATCGCGAACTTCATGCCGGCGGAATGGGGCGAGACCGTATCGGTGAACATGCGGTGCAGGTAATGGCTGACGGGCTTCGGCAGGCCGGCGGTCTTGGAGTTCTTGTCCATTCGGCCGGATTGATAGGGCAGCGCGCCGCCGGTATGCGACATGACGATCTTGAGCCCGGGATGCCGTTCCAGCATGCCGGAGAGGATGAGGCGCGAGGCGGCTGCGCTCACTTCCATCACCCGGCCGAGGCTGAGGTGGAGTGCATCGTTATACCCCTGCAGCAGGTCGGCGAAGACCGCATCGGTCGGGTGCAGGAAGACCGGCAGGCCGAGTTCTTCCACGCGGCTGTAGAAAGGTTCCAGCCGTTCGTCGTCGATCATGCCTTCCTTGCCGACGCTGCCCGGCAGGTTGACGCCCATCAGGCCGAGCCGGTTGACGGCGTCGTCCAGCACGTCGATGGCCACCTTCGTGTCGACGAGCGGAATGGCAGCCGAAGCCCAGACACGGCCGGGATAACGCCGCTGCCCCCAGGCCATTTCCTCATTCCAGGCGAGCGCCGCATCGCGGCCCTCTTCCACCGGAAGCTCGGAGAAATAGACCGAGAGGGGACCGATCGAGCAAACGACGGAGATGTCGTGGCCAAGGCTGTCCATATAGCCGAGCTGTTCGTCGAGATCGAACCATTCCTTCCAGCTCGCCACCGTGCCGCGGCGGCCGTTGGCGCCGTGATAGGTGTAGCCGCCGCGCGCGTTCACCACCGCCTTCGGAAAGCCTTCGCGCTTCAGAAGCGGCTCGAAAATCGACCGCGGCCACCAGTGGAAATGGGAATCGATGATCTTCATGGCTCTATCCTCGATGGTTTCAGCGGCCGGTATCCGTCCGCCAGGAGTCGGTCTTGGATTCCAGGAACGACAGGATCTGGGTCAGGATGACGCCGAGCAGGATGACGATGACGATCGACACCATCATCCTGGTCGTCTGCATGAGCTGACCGTAATAGGTGATCGCATAGCCGAGACCGGCATTGGCGCCGAAGAGTTCCGCCACCACGACGCCGGTCAGTGCACGGCCGACACCGAGGCGAAGACCGGCCATCATGACAGGCACAGAACCCGGCAATGCGACCCGGAAGAAAATGTCATAAGGCTTCGCCCCGAAGGAGCGGGCGGCGCGGGCGAGGTCCCGATCGGTATTCTTGATGCCCGAGAGCGTGTTGGCATAGATCGGCGTCAGCGCGAAGAGAAAGGCGATCGCGATGATCGTCGGCGTGCCGTAACCGAGCCAGGCGACGAAGAGCGGATAGAAGGCGACGGTCGGGGCCGAATATTTGAACCAGATGAAGGGTTCGAGCGCCGCTTCCACATCCGAGAACCAGCCGGCCAGCATGCCGAGCAGGATACCGGCGACAGTGGCAAGTCCCATCGACCAGGCGAAACAGTAAAGCGTCGCGCCGACATTGGCCGCAACCTGGCCGTCCTCGAACTGGACGACGAATTCGGCCCAGACCTGGCTCGGCGTCGAAATGAAGAACGGGTTGATGAAACCGCCATCAACGGCGATCTGCCAGAGGACGACCAGGCCGACCATCGACAGCGTGCCGAGGATCAGCGCCTGACGGCGATAGAAGAGTTCGGCAATCATTTCGACCTCCAATCGCGGACCTTGTTTTCCACCGAACGGACCAGGATCGTCAGCGTATAGCCGAAGGCGCTGACAACCAGCGCGTAGACGAGCAGGCGGTCGATGCGCATGGCCTGGCCATAGAGATTGAGCTGGTAGCCGATGCCCGCCTGCGACACGAAGAGCTCGCCCACCACGACGCCGAGCACGGCGCGGCCGACAGCAAGTCTGATGCCCGTGAGCAACGCGGGCAGCGAGCCCGGCACCAGCACGCGCGAAAAGATGTCGAATTTGGAGGCTCCGAACGAACGCGCCATGCGGAGAAGCTTCGGATCAGCCTCGCTCATCCCGGCCATCGTGTTCAGCACGATCGGGAAGACGGCGCCGAGGAAGACGACCGCGATCTTCGGCGCCATGTCGATGCCGAGCCAGATGACCAGGATCGGCAGGAGCACCAGCGTCGGCGCGATATAGAGCGCCATCAGCGGCGGATCGATCAGATAGCGGGCGATCTTCGACGTGCCGAGCAGCACGCCGAGCGGAATGGACACGACGATCGCCAACGCAAAGCCGGCGACGAATTCCGTCAGGCTGATACGCGCATGATAGAGAAAATTGTCATTCCTGAAGATATCGATCGCCGCGAGGAAAACCTCGGTCGGCCGACTGGTGAAACGGCCGTTCACCCAGCCCATCGACGGGGCTACCTGCCAAAGGACAAGGAACAGCAGAACGGCCAACGTACCCACCACCGCCGAGCGGGACGGATACAGGAAAGAAAAGGAAACCTGTTTGGCTTCCGCCGGTGCGGCGGTCATTTCTGCCGATCTCATGCGACCTCCTGCACCAGCTGCATGCTGGACATGTCTTCCGCCAGATGTGCGCGCAGGCGCTTGCGGAGATTGTGGAAATCCTCGCTGTCGAGAACCTCCTCATCACGCGGGCGCGGCAGATCCACCTTGATCACTTCCTTGATATGGCCGGGGTTGCGGCCCATGACCACGATCTTGTCGGCAAGGAAGATCGCTTCATCGATATCGTGGGTGACGAACAGCGCCGTTTTCTTGTCGCGCTCCCAGATACGCAGAAGCTCGGTGCCCATGATCTCGCGGGTCTGGGCGTCGAGCGCTCCGAAAGGCTCGTCCATCAGCAGCACTTCGGGATCGACGGCGAGCGCGCGGGCGATGTTGACGCGCTGGCGCATGCCGCCGGAAAGCTGGTGCGGCTGATAGTCGGAAAAGCGGCCGAGACCGACGAGACGGATCATCTGCATGGCCTGTTCATCGAGATTGCCCCCGCTCCACCGCTGCATTTCGAGCCCGAACTTGACGTTGCCGCGGACCGAGCGCCAGGGAAGGAGCGACGCTTCCTGAAACACCACCGCACGGTCGGGACCGGGACCGGTCACGTCCTTACCGTCGATCCGGATCGAACCGCGCGACAGGGCGACAAGCCCCGCGACGGCCATCAGCAGCGTGCTCTTGCCGCAGCCGCTGGAGCCGACGATGGTGACGAATTCGCCCTTCTCGACCGAGAGAGCCACGCCGTCGACGGCGGAAAACACCTCATCGCTCTTCGGTTTGCGGTAATCGATCCCGAGATCGCGGATTTCAATCTGCGCCACTTCTCTTTCCTCCTGAGCGGGCCTCCGCCCGCTCGTTATACTATCATACAAACGGAGCTTACGGCTTCCATTCGTTGTAGGTGTCGTGGAACGTGCCGACCCAGTATTTTTCGACCGGCATGGGCTCCTTGTAGGTGCCGTTCATGATGCCGATGTCCCAGAAGGTCTTCATGCCGGCTTCGCTCGGCATGCGGCCGTCTTCGAAGATTTCGTCGATGAAATCGTCGTAACCGCGGCTGAGATAGGTCTCTTCGAGGCCGAGCTTTGCGGCGAGCAGCTTGACCGACTCTTCCTTGTGCTCCTTGGCCCAGCGCACCGCCTTGGCGAAACCGCGCAACACGGCCTTGATGGCGTTCGGATCGTTCTTGATGAAATCCTCGCGCGCATAGAAGACGTGGAACGGAAAGTCGGGGGCAATCGACTTCTGCTGCAGGATCAGGTTGAAACCGCGGTCTGCCGCCATGAATTTTTCCGGCGTCGCAAAGATGTTGACTTCGAGCTGACCGGCTTCCATCGCGGCAAGACGCGGGACCGAACCGCCACCCTGGACGATCTGCACATCGGTTTTCGGATTGATGCCCTTGGTTGAGAGGGCATAACGGGTGAGGAAGTCGGTCGATGAGCCGAAGGTCGAAATACCGAAGCGCTTGCCCTTGGCTTCGTCGAGCGTCTTGATCGACGGCACGGCGTACCAGTCGAAAACCGCCATGTTGAACCCGCCGTAGAAGATCTTCACGCCTTGGCCGGTCTCGACACCCACCAGCGCTTCCGAAAAGGCGCCGACGCCGATATCGACGGCACCTGCGACCATGCCGCGCACCAGTTCGGTACCGCCCTTGAAGGCGACGACCTTCACGTTGACCCCCTCTTCCTTGAAGAAGCCCTGGGCGTCTCCGACATAAATCGGCAGCAGGGTCGACGTATTGAGCGGCAGGCCGATCGTAATATCGGTCTTCTCGATCGCCTGGGCGCTCGCCATTTGCCAGGAGAGCGCGGTCAATGCCGCCGCGGTCGCCAGTGTTTTCAGGAATTTCAGCATTCTCTCTCCTCCTTGTGAGATGCCTGCACTCCTCTGCGGGCATCCGTCATGATGTAAAATCAGTGTCTCTTCAGGCCGCCTCGCTCTTCGAAACCGGGAAACCGGTCAAGCTCCGCATCAGGCCACGCGCCTCGGCGACCGCCGAGAGATCGGCGCCCGCGAAGGCCGCCTCGATCCGCTGCAACGGCCGCGTCACAGCCATCGGCAAGCTTTCGAGTTTGCGATCGAGGGCGCTATGCAGGTTCTCGTCGGAGTTCTGCGGCCAGACAGCCTCACGTGTCTGGCCCTTCTCCGACACGACAACCCGCGCCGGCCAGCCCTCGACGGGAAGACCATCATCCGCCGTAACGGTGACACGCTTAGTTAGATCCAGGGCATTCCCGTCGAACGGCCGGCTGCGATCCACGTCCATCAGTCGCGGCGGCTCATAGGCGGCGATGCCCAACTGCAGACCGAGATGGGCGATGGTCGAAAGCCTGTCTTCGGTATCGAGCGGCCGGCCGACGACCGGAACCGCAACCGGCGGCAGGAAAACCCGCACGGTTTCGATCGCATCCGGATCAAGGCCCTTGTGCAGCAGACTGGAAAAAGCCTGGATGGCATTCATCCCCTGGCGGGCCGATACGAAAGGCTTCACGCCCACGCACGCGATCGCCATCGGGTCGACATGCTTTTCCTCCAGAGCGCCGGCGGCAGCAGCCTGCCCCTTCATCCAGACGGGAGACAACAGATCGAGGTCGCCTTTGACGCCGGCCTTTGCGGCCAGTGCCGCGCGGATGCCCTTGAACGTCGCCTCGCCGATCGCCAGCCAGCGTGCCGAAGGCATGCCGGAAGGCCGCCCGTTCCGACCGGAACTGCCAGCCATGGCGAGCACCAGCGCCTGTGCGACCCGCTCTTCCGAAAGATCGAGCGCGATCGCCACGCTGACCGCAGCGGCCGCAGGCGCCGCGAACAGGCCGGGCCAGGTTTCCGGCAATGCCGAAACGCCGCCGACGGCTTCCGAAAGCGCCACGCCGACCGAATGACCGGCAGCAACGGCTTTCACATAGGTTCCGCAATCCTGCGCAAAGGCCAGCGCCGCCGGCACCGCCATGGCATCCGGCGTGGCGCAGGAAGGCACATGGATCGCATCCCATTCCGTGAACCTGATAACCGCCGACGCGCTCGCAGCAGAGGAGATTGCGTCGCCGGCACCGGTTTCGCGATAGAAGGCAAGCAAGGAGGAGGCTTCTTTCGCACCGGCACCAGCCGCCAGACAGACAAGCGCGTCGACGGTGTGCAGGTTGACGAGATCGCGGAGCTTCCGGTCTCCGCCATCGATCGTCAGAAGAATGGAAACGAGATCGCGTGCGTTCATTCGGCGGCCTCTCGCAGAACGTTGTCGCCAAACCCGACCGGCCGTGAGGCGGCGATGGTCTCGCCATCCAGAGAAAACGCCGTCGTCAGGATGCCGTAAGGCACCGGCGCGCCAAGCGACGTTTCAGCATCGGCCACGACCTTGAGAGGCCGTGTTCCAAAGGGTGCTTCGAGATGCCAGTCGACGAGGCCAGCGCCCTCGGGCAGATAGAAAGCCGAAATCGAACCATCCGCCGGAAGGGTGGGAGCAACGCGGTCCAGCTCGGCGCTCACGGAGGCGAGACGCGCGGCGATTTCGGAAACGGAAGAGAAGGTTTCGATGCGGCGGACCCACACTCCGTTATAGGCGACCGAGAGCCGCACCGCGAAGGTCCGGCCGAGCTCGGCCTTGCCGGTGCGGATAAATCGACGGTCCTTTGCAAGGTCGGGAGCGACGGCAACGTAACATTCCTCGGCGCCAGCCAATCGTACGGCGCGCTCCACCGGTCCGGTGAAATCACCGGCATATCTGCTTTTGACATCACCGGCCTTGAATGCCTCGCGAGCGAGATCGTCCGTATGGCGGACAAGCTTCAGCTCGGCATGATCGGCCTGACCGCGAACTTTCGCAAACAGGTCGGTCGCATCGGAAAGCTCGACCGGGAGGACGGAGAGAATCTCGTCCACCACACCGCCCGGCATGCGATCCAGCTCGACCACGCCGAGACGCTTTGCACCGACCATGGCAAGCCGCTCGCCGGCAATCTTGCCCGGGAAAGGCGAATGCGCGACCTCGAAGGTTGGGGCAACCGACTTCACCCATTCGCCGACGCGCTTGGAGAGCGCGGTGAGGAAGATCGGAGCGCCTTCGCGCAGCACCAGGACCAGTCCGTCCGACCAATAGGGCGTGAAGCCGGAAACCCAGGTCACACCGGCCGAGCGCACATGGTTCGTGTAAATCAGCAACCCGTCGAGGCCGGCTGCCGCAATCGCCCGCTGCAACCGCGCCTGCCGAGCTTTGACGTCGGCGCTTGAAAGTTCGTCTTCGCGCCAGAGGATCAGTCCGTGTCTCATGCCGCTGCCCTCTTCGCATCGACCGAGAAGAGCTGGCGCGCCGTCTTCGTCAGGATTTCCGGCCCGTCGGTGCGGACGATCAGCGAGTCGCCATGTACGAAGTAACCGATCTCGGGGTTATAGGTGTTCGGATGCACGATCAGCGACATGCCTTCCTCGATCACCGTATTCACGTCTTCGAGAATATGCGGCTTGGTATCCGGGAAGAGGCCGAGGCCATGGCCGCGCACGCGCGTATATTCGCTGGTGACATAGTCCCCCAGTCCGTGGGCGCGAAAGATGTCGTTCTCGGCGCGGGCGATATCCGCCGCCGTGACGCCGGGCCTTACAACGGCAAGGCCGGCTTCCAGCGCGTCGTTGTAGATGCCGAAGACCTTGCGCTGTGCCTCGTTCGGCTCGCCGACCACCAGCGTGCGGCAGATCTGCACGTAATAGCCGTTGACGCAGGGGGTGAGCTCGGTGGTCACAAGATCGCCAGGCTTGAGAACCTTGCCGAGCGGCGGCGCCATGCCGCGTACCTCAGGCCCGCCCACACCTATAATCATGAAATTGTCGTCGACGCCTTCGTTGCGAAAGAAGGATTCGATTTCCGCGATCAGCTCGTAGTCTTTCTTGCCGACAGCGGCAGCATTGCGAAACACCGCATAACCTTCGTCTGCAAGCCGGGCAGCACCGCGTATGGCGGCCAGTTCGTCCGCGGTCTTCACCATCAGCAGCCGGTCGATCAACGCGGTCGCATCCTCGAAACGCAGATCACCGCGACGCGCCGCAAGCCCATAAGGCAGATGCCGCTTCGGGCCGGCCGCGATGCGGCTGTTGCCGAGTCGGCCGATGACGCCCGAAACCGTTCCGATCAGGTCCCTCGCAACGACGGTCTTGACCTCCGGGCATTCGAGTGAAGCCCGCTCGCCTTCCAGCTCGTCGTCGAGATAGAGGGTCACGTCACCGTCACGGGTGACGACGGCAAGCCCCTCGCCTTCGAGAATGCCGAAGTCGGCGGCGTAACGCAGGTAGTCGTTCTGCCAGGCATTGCCGTAGAGCACGAGGCCGTCCAGCCCCGCGTCCACCATCGCCTCGATCAGCCGTTTCTTGCGGATTTCGCCGATCATCGCCACGCTCCTCAGCCGTTCACCGCGATGCGGCGCGGCAAAGCCGGTTCGCCGTAGCCATAGTCGCGGGCAGCCGCCGCCGGCGAAACGAGACCGTTGGCGATGTCTTCTTCCAGATCGGTGCGCGAACGGTTGCGCGGATCGCCATACCCCCCGCCGCCGGCGGTGAGGAAAGTGATGCGGTCGCCCGGCTTGAACTGCACGTCGGTCGCCTTGTGGACCTTCTGCTGCGTGCCGTCCGCGCGCTCGATGATCGCGATCGAAATCTCGCCGGTCTTGCCTCCGTGCAGACCCCAGGGCGGGGTGACGGTGCGGTCGAAGTTGATATTGCCGCGGCAGGCGCGCAGGCATCGATAGGTGAGTTCGATGCCGAAACCGCCGCGATGCTCGCCGGCGCCGCCGGAATCCGGCCTGAGCGCATGGCGCTCGATGATGAAGGGATATTTGATTTCCTGCAGCTCGACAGGCGTGTTGCGCACGTCGCCCTGGCAGACGGACACTGCGGCGGATTCCCCGTCCTCATGCGGCCGGCCGCCCCAGCCGCCGCCGAAGATGTTCATCAGCAGGAAGCGCGAACCGTCGTCGTAGAAACCGAAGAAGGAGCAGCCGCCCATGTCGCCCTTATGGGCTGCGGGGATGAGTTCCGGCACGGCCGGCGCCAGCGCCTTGAGGATCGTATCGATGACGGTGGGCAGCGCGATGCTCCACTGGCCGAGGGCGGCCGGCGGGCGGGCGGACAGGATCGTACCGTCCGGCAGATCAACGTTGAGCGCCCGGAAGCACCCTTCGTTGACGTCGAGTTCCGGCGAGGTGAGCGCCTTGAAGGCAACACGAGCGGCCGCGATGCCGCCCGATCGGCCGGCATTCAGCGGTCCGTTGACCTGCGGATGCATGCCGTGGAAATCGACGGTGATGGTCGAACCAGAGACGATGACCTTGACGGCGATCTTGAGCGGCGTGGCAAGGTCGCGGCCGTCATTGTCGAGATAGCTCTCCGCCGAATAGGTACCGTCCGGAATGCGCTCGATGACCTGGCGGACCGCCTTGTCGGCATGATCCCAGATGGTTTCGACGCAGCTTTCGACCACGTCGCGGCCGTAACGGGCGACAAGTTCGGAATAGCGCTTGGCGCCGATCTGGCAGGACGCAATCTGCGCGCGCAGGTCGCCGAGGCTGGCATCCGGATAGCGGATATTGTCCTGAATGATCTGGTAGAGCGTGTCGTTCAGCTCGCCGGCCTTGTAGATCTTCAGCGAACGCATCTGCAGGCCTTCGGAGAAGATGTCGGTCGTAGCGTTGGAGCCGAAACCCTGGCGACCGCCGCCGATATCGACCCAATGGGCACGGTTGGCGGCAAAGCCGATCAGCTCGCCGTCGTGGAAACAGGGTGCATAGACGACGACGTTGTTCAAATGCTGGCCGCAGATATGGCCATGGTTCATGACGAGGACGTCGCCCTCGTCAAAACCCTTGAGGCCGTATTTCTTGATCCCGTCCTCGACGGCGATGCCGAGATCGGCGAGGAAGATTGGCAGGCCGCCGCGGTTCTGCGAGATCATCCGTCCCTGGGTGTCGATGAGACCGCAGCAATAGTCGCGGACCTCGTAGATCATCATGTTGTAGGCGGATTTGCAGAGCGCCTCGGCCATCTCGTCGCCATAGGCGACGATGGCATTGCGGACGACTTCGACGGTGATCGGATCATTCTTCTTCAGAGTCATGTCTTATTCCTCGCTCTGCTTTGCGAGCGTCACCAGGAGATGGCCGGCTTCGTGGACGACCACTTCGTCGCCGGGATGGATCAGGATGGTGGAGTTCGGCTCCTCGATGACGGCGGGGCCGGTGAGCTTGAAACCCGCCGGCAACGCCGGACGCCAGTAGATGGCGGTCTTGAGCGGCTTGGAGGCATCATCGAAGACGACATCGCGGCTGCCGACTTCGGCCTCCGCTTCCGGCTCCCACGGCCGCGACAGCCATTCCTCGGCGACATTGTCCGTACGGGCTGCCGTCAGAACCAGGCGCAGGCTGACGACTTCCAGCGCCTCGGTCGGGGCTGACTGGCTGTAACGGCGATCGTGCTCGGCATCGAAACGCTTGCGGACCTCGCCGGTGTCGCCGGAAAGCTGCGCCGTGCTCTCGATCGGGATCGAGATCGCATGCTCCTGGCCGGCATAACGCAGGTCGGCGAAGAAGCGGTAATCGGCTTCGGTTTCCGAGATGCCGTCGCGCTTCATCTGTTCGCGGGCGCTGGCGACAAGTTCCTGATAGACCTTGTTGACGGCCTCTTCCGTCAGTTCGCCAACGCGGCCGATAAAGGTCTGCACGAAATCCTGACGCCACGAAGCCATCAGCATGCCGAGCGCCGAGAACGTTCCCGGCAGTTTCGGGATGATGACCTGCGGGATGTAGATCTCGCGGGCAATGGCGATTGCATGCAGCGGGCCGGCGCCGCCGAAGGCGATCATCGCCGTGTCGCGCGGGTCGATGCCCTTGTGGATCGAGACCGCACGCACCGAAAGCGACATGGACGTGTCCGCGATCTTGGCGACACCGAGCGCCGCTTCCACCGCATTGAGCCCCAGCTGCGTACCGACCTTGTTCATCATCGCCCGCTCGGAAGCGGCCTTGTCGAGCGGCATGCCGCCGTTCAGGAAGCGCTGCGGGTTGATGCGCCCAAGGATCAGGTCGGCGTCGGTCACCACCGGCAGGTCCGCGCCCTTGCCATAGCAGGCAGGACCCGGATCGGCGCCGACGCTCTGCGGACCGACATGCAGGCCTCCGGCATTGTCCACCCAGGCGATCGAACCGCCGCCGGCGCCGACTTCGACGATATTGACGACCGGCAGCTGCATCGGCTGGCCGTCTGCCTCCTCACCGATCACGTAGCCGGTTTCGATAGCCGGCGCTCCATCGGTGATCAGGCTCGACTTCGCAGTCGTGCCGCCCATGTCGAAGCCAATGCAACGCTTCAGGCCGAGCATTTTTGCGAGACGCCCGGCGCCGATCATGCCGGCGACCGGACCGGATTCCATCATCGAGACCGGCTGTTCCTGCGCCTGCCCGATGGACATGACACCGCCGTTCGATCGCATGATATGGATTTTACCGCCGAAGGCGCCGGAGCGGAGATAGGTTTCCAGACGCTTCAGATACCCTTCGACGCGCGGGCCGACGAAGGCATTGAGCGCCGTCGTCGAGGAGCGTTCATATTCGCGGTATTCGCGGAGGATCTCGTGCGACAGCGTCACGAAAACATTCGGCAGCGCCCGGCGCAATATCTCGCCGACGCGACGCTCATGCGAGGGATTGGCCCAGGAATGCAGCAGGCAGACCGCAACGGATTCGACGCCGCCCGCCTCGATTTCGGAGATGATGCCAGCCAGGGCCTTTTCATCCAGCGCTTCCAGGACCTCGCCGGATGCCAGGATGCGTTCCGGAATTTCAAAGGTCAGGCTGCGTGGCACCAGCGGCTGCGGGCGCTTGAAGAACAGGTTGAAGGCCTGGATGCGGTTCGAACGGCCGATCGCATAGACATCACGGAAACCGGCCGTGGTGATCAGCGCAGTGCGGGCGCCCTTGCGTTCCAACACCGTATTGATGGCGATCGTCGAACCGTGGAGGATTTCGTTGAGCGCGTTGGGATCGCAGTTCGCGAGTTCCAGGCTGCGGGCGATGCCCTGGGTCGGATCGGCCGGCACGGTCGAGGTTTTCGACGTCACGATCTTGCCGTCGACATAGCCGACGAGATCGGTGAACGTACCGCCAATATCAATTCCGACAATATTCATGCGTCCTCCTGTCCGCACGCGGCAACGTGCGGAATGCTATGTCTCCAGGGATTGCCGAAACTTCGGCTTCGGGTGGCGGGACACTCCGGCTGACGTCAGTGCGTCAGGCTCCCAAACAGATCGTCCTCATCCTCGAACAGCATTTGATCCATCCGAACGATAAAGAGCAACGGGTTGGAGGGCTTTAGGTTTGATAGCCTATAGGCTATAGGTTATCACCATGTTCAATGTCACGCTGCGGCGAATGGAAGTTCTGGTTGCAGTGGTCGAGGAGGGAAGCTTCGCGGCCGCGGCAGACCGTTTCGGCATCGCTCAGCCCTCCGTCAGTGCGCATATCATGGCGATCGAGAAGGAAATCGGCGGCCAGATATTCGTGCGGTGGCGCGGGCGCAAGCCGCTTCTGACCGAGATCGGCCGCAGCGTCCTGCAACATGCGCGCGAACTGCTTGCCGAAGCCGACGACATGCGGGCCGAGGTGATAAAAATTCGCGGAGAGACGGGTCAGCAGGTGGTTCTATCCTGCCAACGCAGCCTCGCGAACTTCGTCTTGAAGAAGGAAATCACGGACTTCGCCCTGTCGCGGCCGGATATCCAGCTCGTTTTGAGAATCGGCAAGCAGGAGGATGTCTTTGCCGAAGTACGCGACGGCTTGGCGGATGTCGGCTGCTTTCTCGGCAACGAGGACATCCGAGGCATGCGCGCCGAGGTCATCGGCCGCGAAAAGCTGGTGCTGATCGCCTCTCCCGATCACCCGCTCGCCCGCCGCAAGCGGATCAGGCCGCAGGATGTGGCGCGCTACGATTTTGTTGGTCCGCCCCCCTCCTCGCAATTCGGCCGGGGCGTCTCGAAACTGCTCGCGAATGCGGGTATTGCACATGTGAAGGTGGCCGCCCAGGCGACGGAATATCAGTTCCTGCGCGAATTCGTGGCGGCAGGCGTCGGCATCGCCTGTTCGCTGGAAAGAAGCGTGGCGGCGGATATCGAACGCGCCCTTCTGACGAAACTCGATTTCGCCGGTGACGACCTGACCTTCGACGTGCGTCAGATCGCTTCGCTCCGGCGGCCTTTGTCAAAACCCGCGGCGGATTTGATGGATTATCTCCGCACCAATCACAAATCCCTGGCCTGATCATTGCGGAGGCTTCCGCACGCGAACTCGGCCGTCATTCTTGTGAATCAGGCCGTCCGTTGTTTCAAACGTCCCAGGCCGTCCTTCACTTGACTGGCAGCGCGGATGATCGTCCGCCGCGCCGTCGGCTCGATTGTGCGGGCGATCGCCCAGGAAACGAGTAGCAGGATGGCGATCAGGACAAGCGCGACGAGCCAGCGGTTCTGTTCCATGCCGAAACGCGCAAAAACGGCATAACCGATATTCTGGTGGAGCAGGTAGAGCGGATAGGTAAGCCCGCCGAGACCGACCGCCACGGCAGGACGGATGCGCAGCGACGGCGCCGATGCCGCCAAGGTCATGGCACCTAGTGCCGCCGGCCCGGACAACGCAAGACCGATGACGGAGCGCCCCAGCCCGTACGTTTCGACGAAATCGGGCTCGGTGAGGAACGGCGTTACGATCGCCCAGCAGGCGGCTGCGCCGAGCACGCAGAGATTTGCGATCGAAAAATGCTTCTGAACCTTGTAGAGGGCTAATCCAAAAGCGAAATAACCCGAATATTCGGTGATCAGCAGCTTCTGGATCGCACCGCTGCCGACCACGGCCTCGTTGACGACGGAAATCGTGAGCCAGGCCAGGACGACGACGCGCCAGCCACGCTCGAAAAAGCCGGCCGCGATCATCACGAAAACCCAGCCGTAGAAGATGATTTCGTAGGCGATCGTCCAATAGGCGCCATCGAGGAAGGGCTGGCCGAGGGCGCGCGAGATGATGACAAGATGCGCCAGCCACTGCTTGAAAGTTGGCGGTTCGATTGTCGGCATATGCCAGATGGAGAGCACCACTGCCGTAATGGTCGCGCAGACGATGAAGGTCGGCCAGAGCCGGGCGAAACGCCCAACGGCAAAATCATAGGCGGAACGGCCCTCCGCCGACATGGTGATGACATAGCCGGAAATGGCGAAGAAGATCAGCAGACCTGTATCGAACCACATGGCAAGGGGCGCCAGTTCCGGGAAGCCGATCCCGCCGCCCTCGCCGGAAATCCGCATGCGAAAACCGTAATGGAACGTCAGCACCATCAGCGCCGAAATGAGGCGCAGGATGTCCAGGTTCAACAGCCGGGCTGCCTTCGGGGCCGTCATTCGATCCTCGACGCGTGAAGAAAATCCATTCGAACCTTACCGGAGCCGCCCTTTGGAAACGGTGAATCCATCGATGAGAATGTGAACGTTCTGACCGAAAAGGAAGCTGCGGCTTTCCTTTCAGCCGTGGATGGCGTTTCTTATCGGTTTGATGACAAGCGTGGTCGAACCGCGCGGGAGGATCCGATGACGATTTTTCTCTGCCGCGCCTGCGGCACCTCTTTCGATGAGGCGGATGAAGCGCCGGAAATCTGCCCGATCTGCAGCGATGAACGCCAATATGTGCCCGCCTCCGGCCAGGCTTGGACGACGCCGGAGAAGCTGGCGGGGACTCATCGCAACGCCTGGCTCCAACTTGAGCCGGGCTTGATGGCGATCCAGACGGTGCCGGCTTTCGCCATCAACCAGCGCGCCCTGCTTCTCCGGACACCATTGGGAAACGTGCTCTGGGATTGCATCGCGCTCATCGATGATGCGACCAAGACTATCATCGATGCTCTGGGTGGCCTCACCGCCATCGCCATCTCGCATCCCCATTATTACACGGCGATGCAGGATTGGGCCGCAGCTTTCGACGCACCTATCTATTTGCATGCGGCCGACCGGGAGTGGATCTGCCGCCCCTCCGACGATATCCGGCTCTGGGAGGATGATGCCCTTGTCCTTTCCTCCGCGATAACGCTTGTCCGCGGCGGCGGACATTTCGCCGGCGGCACCATGCTGCATTGGTCGGGCGGTGACGGCAAAGGCGTGCTGTTTGCCGGCGATATCGTGCAGGTGACGCCCGGCGCCGACCATGTCTCCTTCATGTGGAGCTATCCGAACATGCTGCCGCTCAGCGCTGCTGAGGTTGCGGACGTCGCCGAGCGGCTGGCACCCTGGCCATTCGAGCGCATCTACGGCGCGTTTTCGCACCAGAACGTCCGGCAGGGCGGGCAGGAGATCGTGGCCCGCTCCGCGCAACGCTACATCGACCGGCTTTCCGGCCCGGCTCAATAGAAAACGCGCGGACGTTTTCGCGCCCGCGCGTTCGGCTGAATTAAAAGTCTGGCCGCTTACTTCAGGCCGAGCAACTTCTTGGCATTGCCTTCATAGATCTTCTGCCGGGTGGCATCGGAAATGTTCATGTTGTCGAGAACGTTGATGGTTTCGCGGATGTACATCGGGCCGCCTTCCGGATCGAACGGCGCGTCGGATGCGAACACTACGCGGTCCTCGCCGAAAAATTCGATCGCATGCTCGATCGCCTTGGTCGAACCGAAGCTCGCGGTGTCGGCGAAGAATTCCTTGAAATATTCGAGATGCGGGCGTTCCAGCGCCTTCAGCACGACTGAAAGGTCGCGATCGGACGTGCGCTTGCCCATCTGGTCCCAGCCTGCTCCAACGCGGCCTTCGAAGAACGGCACCATGCCGCCGGCATGGTGGGTGACGATCTTCAGGCCCTTGTACTTGTCGAACATGCGCGAGAAGACGAGACGCGCCATGGCCGCCGAGGTCTCGTAGGGCCAGCCGAACGTCCAGAAGATCTCGTATTCCGAACGGTCTTCCGTGAGATAGTCGGGGAAGTTCGCACCACGCGACGGATGCAGGAAGATCGGCTTGCCGGCCTTGGCCATGTATTCGAAGAAAGGCTCGAACTGCGGCAGGTCGAGCGGCTTGCCGCTGTAATTGGTGAAGATCTGTATGGCGTGCGCGCCGAGATCCTCGATGACGCGCTTGGTTTCCTTCATCATCCATTCCTGGTTTTCCATCGGCACGGTGGCGATGAAAGCCGGGAAGCGTTCCGGATACTTGCGGCAGAGTTCGGCCATGGAATCGTTACCGATCTGGCCGAGGTCGTAGGCGCGCTCGGCGCCGGCGAGCTTTTCGAGCGGCGGCGAGGCGAGCGACAGGACCTGCTGATAGTCTTCGCCGAACATGTCCATGACCTGGAAGCGGCGGTCGAGGTCGGTCATCATCGGCACGGCGCCGCTGCGCATGGTGACGTCGGTCATCGTGCCGATATAGCCGATGAGGCGGTCGAAGAACGGCTTCGGCCAGATGTGGTTGAAAATATCGATCTTCTTCATGGAATGCTCCTCCGATCTTGTCCCGATGAACCCTGAGAACCCAAAGGTCTCCGTGCCTCGGAAGCTTTTAGAAATCACGCCCAAACGCCTGTCTGGCTTGTACTCACCATGCGAAGGCGAGCGGATCAAGTCAAGCAGTTTTCTTGCAATATGAGATTATTGACTTAAAACTTTGTGACGATGCGAGGCAAGCGCGGCACTGATCTCGTCGGCTGCGCGTTTCACTTCCCGCCCGATCTCCTCGGCCACGGAACCAGACACGAGCTCCTGGGCTATCGTCACGGAAAAGCTTGCAATCGGGCTCTGGCCGGCATCGAAGATCGGTGCCGCAAAGCCCACGACACCCGGCGTCACCTCGCCATAGGCCAAGGCATAGCCCCTCTTGCGGACGGATCTGAGCGCATCCAGAACGGCCTCGACCGTATCGCCGACACCCGCCGCCTGCCACTCTTCGAGCGTGCGCTGGATCAGCGGTACAAGATTGCGGCGCGGCAGGAACGCCACGATGGAGCGGCCGATAGCACCGCGGCTGAGCGGCATGGGGCGACCGCGCGGATAGCTGCTGATCGCCTCACGACTGGAACTCAGGGAATCGACGCAGAGGATTTTCTCGCCATACCAGCGGACCAGAAGCGCGGTGCACTCGTACCGCCCTGTCAGCTGGTGCAGGTAAGGCTCACCGGAGAGGAGGAGGTTGTCAGATTTCCGCAGAAGATAATCCATCTCCACCACCCTCGGCCCGAGAGTGAAGCCGGTATTGGGCATGGAGGTCAGGAAACCTCTATCCTTGAGGATCTTCAGGTAGCGGTAGAGTGTCGGCCGGCTGTAGCCCAGCTCCTCCATCAGCTCTTCCGGCGTCCATTCGAGATGATCCTCGGTGAAAACATCGAGCACCGCTTGCAGGCGTTCGAGACTGTTGACGGCCTTCTTTCTCAAGATGCTCCCGCTCTCTTCAACGGCGCGCGACATCAGACCGGCCGGATACATGCGGGAATAACGATAAGCGCGAATTATGCAATGGCAAGTGGCGCTACTCGGCAGCCTTCAGCGGGGGCAATTGCGCCCCTTCCGTCGCGCTCACCGTCTCCTCCGCCGCCACGACACGGCGGATCGCCGCCAGATATTCCGCCTGAAGAGCCGTCGGCTGCCAGTTTCGGCGAGTGGTGATGCCGATCGAAAGCGGCTTTCCCGGAACTTCGTAGTTCAGGAGTGTGAGAAAGCCCGCTTTCAGTTCATGCCTGAGCTGATGGCGGGAAAGCAGTGCCAGCCGATCCGATTGCATCAGGATGCCACGCAGGGCCGTCAGCGAGCCGGTCTCGACCGTGCCCTGTCTCCGCTGTCCCTCGGGAAATCCCTTGGCCAATGTATCGAACGTGCTGCGGTTCGGCGTGCCCTTGCGTGCCACGACCCAGGGAAAAGCGGCAAGCTCCGAGAGTGACACATCCGCTTCGCCGGAAAGCGGATGGCCGGCACCTGCGACGACTGCAAGCCGGAAATCGAACAGCGGTTCCTGCACGAGCGACGCCGCGATGCCGCTGCGGAGCGCGCCGATGAGGAAATCGATATGGCCCATTTCCAGATCGCTGATGAGTTGCTCGTAGCTGCCTTCGAGAATCTCGAACCGTGCCATCGGATAGGTGGAGGCAAGCAGAGCGATGGCATCCGGCACGATGGTCGTGCGTGCCATGGGCAGCGCGCCGATCGAAACCAGACCGTCGAACCTGCCGCGCAGTTCCTGCACCTCTTCCGTGGCATTGCCCAGCTCCTTGAGCGAAAGGCCTGCCCATTGGGCAACGGCGCGCCCGGCGCTGGTAAGCCGTGTCGTGCGGCCGTCCGCCTCGAAAAGGCTCGTCCCCAGGACAGCCTCGGCGTTGCGCGCCGTTCGTTGAACCGCTGCCCCGGATTGATCGAGGATGCGCGCGGCCCCGGGGAAACCGCCCGCCTGTGCGAAAGCCTGCAAGGCCCGAAGATGGGAAATCGTCAGCCGTACGTCGGCGCCGGAATCACGGAAGCCGGCATCCGCCTGCAGCTTCTGACAACCGGTGCGAATGAGCTCCAGCGCCCGTTGAGAACGTGCCTGCACGACACGTCCCTCCGGCGTCGCCATCGCCTGGCCGGGGCCGCGCTCCAGAAGCCGCGAGCCGAAGAGATCTTCGAGACGGGAAATCGCCTGCGATGCGGCGGGCTGGGTAACGCCGATAATATCGGCGGCCTGGGTCAGCGAACCGGTTCGCAGGCAGGCGCAGAACAAACGAATGTGACGCAGATTGGGATAGTCCATCCCTGTCTCCTCCCCTGCCTTCTCTCCTCCCGGCAGCGGCGCTGCGGAACAGGTCCATCACCTGTCCCGCCGTTCAAAAGTCACGGCACGACGTGACGCTCGCCGGTGAGCTGTTCGTTCATCCATTCGGCGCTGGAACGGATGCCGCCGAGCGGGAATACGTGGACCTGCTCGATCAGGCTTTCCGGATGGGCGGCCTTGTATTCGGCTATATCCGCCAGAACCTCGGTCGGCTCGTAGGGAACCAGAAGCTTGCTCAGATCGAGCGCGCGCTTCTGCAGCACGTTGAGCGACGGGCCGACGCCGCAGGCGATCGCGAACTTGATCAGCGTTTGCAGCTTCGTCGGACCGGCAATGCCGAGATGGATCGGCAGCTTCACGCCGGCGGCGGCAATCCGTTCGGCCCAAGCGATGACCGGCTTGGCGTCGAAAGCGAATTGCGTCGCGATCGCCATGTCCGCGTCCGTGCGTTCGGAATAGGCCTGCTTGAATTTGAGTGCCTCATCGACGATCTTCGTGCTACCGTCGGCATCGATATCCTTGTTGCCTTCCGGGTGACCGGCGACATGCAGCCGCTTGAAACCGTAGCGATCGAACAAGCCTGATTCGATGAGCTGCAGCGAGCTTTCGAGATCGCCGACCGGCTTCGGAATGCCGCCGCCGAGCAGCAGCGCCTGCTCGACACCTGCTTCGTTGTGGTAGCGCTTGATCCAGTCTTCAAGCGTGGCAACATTTGGAATGATGCGTGCCGGAAAATGCGGCATGACCTGGAAACCATCGTTCGTCAGGCGCTTTGCCGTCTCGACCATCTCCTCGATCGGCGTGCCGTCGATATGGGCGATATAGACCCGCGTGCCCTTCGGCAGCAGCGTCTTGAAATCCTCGATCTTTGCCGCCGTGCGCGGCATGACCTCGATGGAATAGCCATCGATGAGATCCCGGAAGCCGGCCGGCTCGACGGATCTCTCTTCCTGCTTGCTTTTGAAAAGGTTTAACAGTGCCATAATCGATCCTCCCCCCGTTTACACCAATGATGACTGTCCGACCCAAACGGACGGAGCGGCGTGCGAGAAAATGCTTTCTCGCACGCCATGGTGATCAGAGGGCCTTCTTTGTGCGCCAGCTTTCGGCGTAATTTTCACGTGCCTCCTGGGCGTAGGGAACGGCTGCGACGCGGACGCGGATTTCAGCCTGTCCGTGGCCCTGCTCGACCGAGGTCTTGGAAGTGCCGCCATCCGGCTCGCCCCAGACGAGCGTCAGGATGTCGTTTTCCTTGATGTCGGCATCGACGACGCCGAGCGACAGCATCGAACGCTCGTTGTAGCTGTAGCCGTTGAACATCGAGAGGCCGACGACTTTGCCGTTCTTCAGAACCTTGTCGAAGCTCGACGAGGCATAGTTGGAGAGCGGGAAGTCGATCCACTTCTTGGCCTGCTCGCCCGGCTGGAAGGCCGAAGCGATGACCTTTACGACGTCGTCCGAGTTCCACTCGAAGGTGACCTTGCGGCGCTGCGGGGTCTGCTTCTGCTTTTCGACAGCAGCGCGGCCGACGAAGTCGTGGTCGAACTTCACATAGACGCCGTAACCCAGTTCATAGGGGTTCAGGTAGTAGTCTTCGATATTGTCGGAGACGAAGCTGCCGCCGATCGAACCGCTGGCTTCGTAGCTCTGGGCGGAAAGCCAGTCGCGATAGGCCTGAAGCTCTTCGCCGGTATAGATCGCCGGAAGCGGCGACGGGATCCAGCCCGATTCCAGCGTGTTGGTCGCATAGGCGCGGCTGCCAACCGGACGCAGGTCGACGCCTGCCTCTTCAGCGGCCTTCAGGATCGCGGCGCGGACTTCGTCCTTCTCGGCATAGGGACCCCAGATTTCGAGACCCGGAGCACCGGCCATGCCGTGGCGCAGGGCCTGAACCTTGCGGCCTGCGACGTTGATCCAGTCGACGTGGAAGAACTTGATCTCCGGAATGGGGCCGCCGTTCATCTTTTCGAAGACTTTCGGCGCATCCGGACCCTGGATCTGGAAGCGATAGTGAACGCGGGTGACGAGCTTGCCGTCCGGACGCGACGGAGAGCGCGGATCGTGCGTCAGCTTGACGTTATACTTGCCGAGCGAGGCGTTGTAGAGCAGCCAGTTTGCGGTCGGGGCGCGGCCGACGAGGACGAACTTCTCTTCCGTTTCGCGGAAGATGATCATGTCGCCGATGACATAGCCGGCAGGCGTGACCGGAACATAGTGCTTGGCGCGATCGACGCCGAAATTGGCAAAGCTGTTGATCGCCAGGCTTTCGAGAAACTTGGCGGCATCCGGACCTTCGACGATCAGTTCGTCCATGTGGTGCGACTGGTCGAAGAGAACGGCGCCTTCGCGCCATGCGGCCTGTTCCGAACGCCAGTTTGAGAACTCCGGAGCAACAACCGGGTATACATAGATGCCGGTCTTGGAGTTGCGTAGATGCTCGACAGTGTTGCCGGCATCCTTCAAAACTTGCGTGAGATTGGCTTGGGTCACGGAATTCCTCCCTGTGGTTTGAAGTGTCATGTATACATGACGACATCGGAGGACAAATTCAAGGGAAAATATTCGGCAGGCTGACGATCGGCCTCCGGATGGTAAACCGAAGGCCGTCCGCCGGTGGAAAACCGGTGCAGAATGCGTCAGGAGTTGAGGAGGACGAGACCCGGAACGGTCAGCATCAGTTCCGGATTCTCGAAGACGGCATATTCGAGGTTCTTCCTGGCGATCCGCGCGTGCTCGCGGGCGATGAATTCCGCGCGCGCGCCCTCCCGTCCGGCAATCGCAGAAACCATCGATCGGTGCTGATCCTGCGCGACATGAAGAGACTGGCGGAAAGCCGCGACATGCGCCCGGCCGGAGAGAAAAGCGGAGGGAGAGGCGAAGGGCAGCCGCGTCGCGCGCTCGACTTCGCGCTGGATCACCGTACTGCCGGAGAGCTCGACAAGTGCGATGTGAAACTTCGCGTTCGCCTCGGAATAAGCCTCCAGATCCACATCATCCGAAGCTTGGCCGAAACAATCCTCCAGTCGCGCCAGCAGTTCGCGGAGTTGATCGAGCCCCGCCTGCAATACACCGCGCTCGGCTGCGAGCCGCGCAGCCGTGCCCTCCAGCACACCGCGCAATTCGATCGCATCGACCGCGTCCGCATAGGTGAAGCTTCGCACGACGAAACCGCCATTCGCCAGACGGTCGAGCAATCCTTCTTCCGCCAGTCGCGACATAACCTCGCGCACGGGCGTGCGGGAAATCTGCAGCGTCTCGGCGAGCGGAACCTCGAAAAGCCGGGTGCCGCCGGGATAGTCGCCGCTGAGGATCTTCTTGCGCAGCTCCATCAGCGCACGCATCGTGTGGGTCGTTCTTGCACTCTCTTCCAAATCAGCACCTTTGCCTGTGGCGAGGGCGGCGCAACCTGCGCCTGTCGATCCGGAAATCTTAGCGGTATCCGATGATTTGGCCAAGTATGGTGTATACAGACAGTCGAGCAGGCAAAAACAGCACCTACTCTGCCCCAAAATGCTGGTGGGTATACAAGGCTGCGCCGAGAGATGCCGGCCGCTATTTCGCCGCCCGGCGCACCGCAAGAACACGGGCCACGGTGTCTCGAAGATCACCGGAAGGCTTCACGCCGCTGGCCGCCATGGCGTCCTGAATGGCGGCGGTCTCCCGTGCAATCCCACCGTTGAGCCCGAGCGCATCGAGCGTGACGCCGCTTTCGCGCATTTCGGCAGCGCGGCGGCGGCCGTGGCGGGTCGTGCGTTCGAACTGGTAATCGGGAAATTTCGGCCAGTCGAGGCCGGGAAAGCTCTGAGAGAGCGAGGAAACGATCTCCTCGAAACAGCCGGAGGCTTCCGCAGCGAGCAGCGCCTCGACGGTGATCGCCTCCAGGCCTTTGACGAAGACGGAGCGCACCATCTTGATGGCGGTCGCCGAACCCGGCGCTTCACCGGCGACATCCGCGTTGAAACCGAGGCCGCGAAACCGCTCCAGAAGCAGGGCCGCCGGCTTGCCCGCGATGAGAACGGGCGTGGCATGCCCTTTCGGATGCACCGGCGCCATGACGGCCATATCGAGATAATCGGCACCCGTTCCGTTGACGAGGGCGGCAGTCTCGCGTTTGCGGCCGGGCGAGACGGAATTGATGTCGATGAAGAGCGCGCCCTGGCCAAGATACGGAGCTATCGACTGAGCGGCAGCAAGGCTCTGGTCGGCGGTGACAGCGCTGAATATCCATTCGGCATCGGCAAGCCCCGCCGGCGATCCGGCGGGCTTCACGCCTCGGCTCGTCATTGCGGCCTGCATTTCTCCGGCGCTTTCGGCCCTGTCGAGCAGCAGGTCGTAAGCCCGGAATTCTCCGCTATCGAGCTTCGGTGCGAGGCTGTCGTGAAAGGCCATAGCCGCTTCGCCGAAACCCAGGAACGCGATTCTCATATCTCTTGTCCCGTGCTAATCGCCAAAAACCACACCGTCGAAGAGCTTGCGCGCCGTCCGCAGGACCGCAGCCCGATCGACCTCGCCATTCCTCATGGTGGCGATGACGCTCATCTCGCCCGTCGGATGCTCGATCGACAGAAGCTTTTCATCCCCAGCCGGAATGACCGCAAGTTCCGATGCCGGGCCTTCGGGCAGCAGGCAGGCCGTCGCGACGCTGACGGCGCCGAGCACCCCGATCGCATCATGACAGGAATGCGGGATGAAGGTGCGCGTGGAAATCGCCCCGCCTGCCGCCGCCGGCGAGACCATCGTCATCTTCGGCACGGATTTTTTGGCGACATCGCCAAGGTTCATCATGGGTCCGGCCTTCAGGCGGATCGCCTCCAGTCTGGCGCGCAACTCCGGGTTCGCCTCGAGCTCCTTGGGGCTTTCCGTACCTTTGATGCCGAGCGCGTCGGCACGCATGACGACGCAGGGCATGCCGTTGTCGATCAGCGTGCAGGCTACGCCTTCGATCTCGTCCACCGCGTTTCCGGTCGGCAGCAGCGCACCGCAGGAAGAGCCGGCCGTATCGGCAAACACGATCGGTACCGGTGCGGATGTCCCGGGCACGCCGTCGATCCGGGCGTCGCCCTTGTAGTTCACCTTGCCGCCGGGCGTCTCGATCGTGGCGATCGCGATCTGCCCGGTATTCTCCATAAAGATGGAAACCTCGGTTTTTTCGCCTTTCACCGGCACCAGCCCGCGCTCGATGGCAAAGGGTCCGATGCCGGCAAGGATATTGCCGCAGTTCTGCGCGTCGGTGACGATCGGCTGATCGACGAAGACCTGCAGGAAGAGATAGTCGACATCCACCCCTTCCCGCTCGGATTTCCTCACCACCGCGACCTTGGAGGTCAGCGGATGAGCGCCGCCCATTCCGTCGATCTGGCGTGGATCGGGCGATCCCATCACGCGCAGGAGAAAACCGTCACGGTCGGCCGGCAGGTCCTCCGCGAGGAAATACCCGCCTTTCGAAGTGCCGCCACGCATCCACATGCACTGGACGCCGGTTTCGGTTTCAGTCATTGTCATCTCCCTCTTCTCCCCTGTCGGAAAAGGAGAAGCAACCTTCGCTGCCGTGCGTGCCGGAAAAGGCTTCAACCCTCTCCGCTGTCATCCTCGGCTTGTCCCGAGGATCTGCAAACGGTCGATGCGGGTAGTCCTCGGGACAAGCCCGAGGATGACGGGCAACGGACCACTCAAATATACTTCAAACCCTTTTCGGCGAGCCGCCCGCGCATGTCGTAGATGTCGAGACCGAGTTCGCCCGCGGCAAGCCGCTTGCGCTTGGCGTCTTCCGCCGCCACGCGCGCTTCCGCCTTCTTCGCCACCGCTTCCGCCTCTTCGCGCAGCACGACACACACACCGTCATCGTCGGCGACGATCACGTCACCCGGTCGGACATAGGCGCCGGCGCAGACGACCGGCACGTTGACGGAGCCGAGCGTCTCCTTGACCGTGCCCTGCGCGAAGATCGCCTTGGACCAGACCGGGAATTTCATTTCGGTCAGATCGGCCACATCTCGGACGCCCGCATCGATGATCAGACCCTTGCAGCCCCGTGCCAATGCCGAGGTGGCGAGAAGGTCGCCGAAATAACCGTCCTCGCAAGGGCTGGTCGGGGCGAGCAGCAGGATGTCGCCGGCCTTGATCTGCTCGATCGCCACATGAACCATCCAGTTGTCGCCGGGAGGCGCCGAGATCGTGACGGCACTCGCCGCCAGACGGGCACCCGGATAGATCGGCCGCATGTAGCTCGCCAACAGGCCCTTTCGCCCCTGCGCCTCATGGACCGTGGCGACGCCGCAGGCGGCCAGCCGGTCGATCACCGACTGATCCGCGCGCTCGATATTCTGAACGACGACCGACATCAGAGCTCATCCCTTATCAGAGTTCATCGACGGTGCGCGGGAAGACCGACTGGAAACCTTCCGCGTGGGTCGACTTGCGGCCGCCGGACTGGCCGCCGGAATTGCGCATGAAATGGTTGCCGCGGTTTTCAGCGACGTTCTTGTAGAAGTCCCAGAGGTGCTCCTGGCCCTCCATGCACTGGATGGCCGCCCACTTCTTTTCCCAGACGGGCGAGATATCGAGAAACACGTCCGGCTTCCACTCCATCTGTTCTGTCTGGTGCGGTTCGAAAAGATAGAGCTGCGGCGCGCCGAGAACCTTTTCGCCGGGATTGTGGCCCCAGGCCTGGGCGATCATCCGGGCATCGAGCGCTACCTGCGTCGCATACATATGGTCGGTGTTGTAGGGATCCCATTTGGAATGGGAGAGCATGAATTCCGGCTGCACCTTGCGGATGACGTCCACCAGCTTGAATTTCGCTTCCTGATCAACGACGAGCGGATAGTCACCGAGATCGAAGAACTGGATGTCGGTGACGTCGAGAGCCTTGGCAGCCGCTTCCGCTTCCTTGCGGCGGGCAGCTTTCACCTTCTCCAGCGTCATGCCCGGATTTTTCCAGAGCTTGGCGCTTTCGCCGCGCTCGCCATAGGATAGGCATACGACGGTGACCTCGTAACCCTTCTCCTCGTGAAGCGCGATCGCGCCGCCGCAACGCCAGACGAAATCCGCTGAATGGGCGCTGATGACCAATGCTGTCTTTGCCATGGGATACCTCACTTGTGCGCGACGGGGGGCGTGCCGTGCGTATGGAAAGTCTCGATCGTCTTCATGCCCCAGGCCTGGCCCTTCTTGCGGTCCGCCTCGGACCAGACGACCGGCTTCCAGTCCGGACGCAGGATCAGGCGCGCGCCGGCATTGGCGAGCTCGACGCGGTTGCCGGCCGGCTCCCAGACATAGAGGAAGAACGTCCCCTGGATCGCGTGCTTGTGCGGACCGGATTCGATATGCACGCCATTTTCCAGGAAGATGTCGGCGGCCCGCAGGATGTCCTCGCGCTGGTCGCAGGCATAGGTGACGTGGTGAAAGCGGCCGTGCGAACCCGTATGATCCTCGGAGCAGGCGAGATCGTAGGTCTTGTTGTTGATGGTGAACCAGCAGCCACCGAGACGGCCGTTGTCGAGCTGGATCATCTCGGTGACGCGGCTGCCGAGGGCCGTCACCATGAACTCGCGGATCTGGCTGACATCGGCCGCAAGCAGGTTCACGTGATCGAGACGGCGCGGGCAGGCGCCGCGGCCATGGTAACGCTGGGCGATGTTCTTCAGCGCCGGCTTCTCTTCCGGCGGCGCTACATATTCCTTGGTGTCGAAATAGAGTTCGAAGAGGTGGTCATCCGGGCTCTTGAACTGATAGGCGCGGCCATGGCCGAGGTCGCCGTCGGTCCAGCCGATACCCCAGCCCCTCTCCTCGATCACCTTGACGCGGCGCTCCAGCGCCTCCGGAGAAGCGGCGCGATAACCGATATGCCCGACGCCGGTCGTATGATGCTTGGTGAGCTTCAGCGTGTGGAATTCATAATCGTCATAAGCACGCAGATAGACGCTGTCGCCTTCCCGGCCGCTTTCCGTCAGTCCGTAGACGCGGGTGAAGAAGTCGAGCGTCTCGTCGAAGCGGTCGGAATAAAGTTCCACATGGCCCAGATGGGCGACATCGTAACAGGGTTCGGTCATAGCTTTTCCCAGATGATCACTCACGAGCGCCCGGCAGACAGGCGCATTCTCCTCCAAATCGAACCCGCGTCCTCCACCCGCAACGCGATCGGCGCGCAGGCGCCAAGCTCGGATGAAGACATAAAAGCAGATCAGCCGCCTGACGAATAGGTTCTGCTGCCGCGGCATAAGTTTTGGTTGAGACAGGGAAAACGGTTCGGTGAAAGAGGGGCGGAACCGGAACGCCCGGAAGGGGAATGGCACGGCGGCTTGCCGTGCCATTCCAAGCGATTACAGGCCGAGATACGGCATGACCTCGTGGGCACCGCGCCAGATCATTTCAAGCGCGACGTAGAGGATGACGGCGAGACCGACATAGGCGATCCAGCGGTGCTTGTTGAGCAGGCGGGCAATGAAGCTTGCGGCAACGCCCATGAGAGCGATCGACAGGACGAGGCCGAAAATCAGGACCTCGGGATGCTCGTGGGCGGCACCGGCGACGGCGAGAACATTGTCGAGCGACATGGACACGTCGGCAATGATGATCTGCCAGGCGGCCTGGGCGAAAGTCTTGCGCGGCGCTCCGCCGGCGACCGTCCCGTCCGCATTGAGATCGGCATTCGCAAGCGCTTCGCTTGCCTCGTCTTCATGGTGATGCGGGGTGCGCAGCTCGCGCCACATTTTCCAGCAGACCCAGAGCAGCAGGATGCCACCGGCGAGCAGCAGGCCGACGATCTGCAGAAGCTGCGTCGTGGCAAGTGCGAAGCCGATACGCAGAACGGTGGCTGCGATGATACCGACGAGGATCGCTTTCGCCCGCTGTTCCTTCGGAAGGCCGGCGGCCGCAAGGCCGATGACGATCGCATTGTCGCCGGCCAGCACGAGGTCGATCATGATAACTTGCAGGAGCGCGGTAATCGCCTCCGGCGTAAAGAATTCCATCATTTGGCACCCAATCTATTAAAGCGCGGGTGAGTGCCCTCACCGTGGATCGAGACAAGCTTGAAACGCTTACGACCGGCATACCGCCTGTCGTAGGTCATCGCCGTTATCGTCGCGTGATGTCCACGAACTCCAGGCACCCAAGTTGGACAACCAGTCCGACATCACAGTTCAAGGATGAACTGTCAGAGGGGCCCGGTCCTGGTGGCGTGAGATTTAGCGGTATGATTGCGGAAACTCAAGTGGCCAGTTTATGAAACAATACCGGATTCTGCCATATTTACTTCGCATCGTTACTGATTGCCCATCGCGCTCCCGACCACCCTCGCTATCTCCGGGCGTTACGAGATGGTGGGGTCGAGCCTGTCGCGAAGCCAGTCGCCGACGATGCTGATCGACAGCGTGGTCAGCATGATCACGATCGACGGCGCGAGCATGATCCATGGAGCGCGGGTCAGATATTCGCGGCCGAAGCCCACCATATTGCCGAGGCTCGTCTCCGGCGGCTGAACGCCCAGGCCGAGGAAAGAAAGACCGCTCTCCATCAGGATGATTTCGGGGAAGGTCAGCGTCATCGATACGATCAACGTCGAGGCGACATTCGGCAGAATGTGCCGGAAATAGACCCGCGCAGGCGTTGCGCCGAGCTGCACCACCGAGGCCGCATAGCCCTGCGCGCCGGCGGAGATCGCAAGGCCGCGGGCGATGCGCGCATAACGCTCCCAGCCGTAGAACCCCATGAGACAGACGAGCAGCACCATGGAGGAACCGAAGAAGGCAAGCACGGCCAGAGACATGATGAGAAACGGCAGCGCTGCCTGAAAGTCGGCCAGCACGAGCACGAGGTGTTCCACGAAACCGCGGAATTGCGCAGCAGCGAAACCGAGCACCGTGCCGAACACCGCCGAGATGATCGTCGCTCCGAAAGCGATGACCAGCGATACGCGGATCGACTGGATGAGGCGCGAAAGCACGTCGCGGCCAAGCTCGTCGGTACCGAGAAGATGCTTCGACCCGCCCGGATGCGAAAGACGGCTCGTCAGGTCCATAGCCGTTATATTGTACGGGCGGATCTGGTCGGCGAAAATCGCGACCGCGACCATGGCGAAAAGCCAGAGAATACCGAGGCCGACGGTGAATGGCAGGTTGCGGCGAAGCCGTGTGATGAATACCGCATACCAGCGCGGCGCCCGCAGGGTGCCCGACAGATCGATCGAAGCCATCTCTCTTCTCCTCAATGCGACGCGACGGAGCGCAGACGGGGGTCGAGCCAGCCATAGAGGAGGTCGACGGCCAGATTGGAAACGACCATCGCGGCAGCGATGATCAGCAGGATGCATTGCACGACGGCGAGGTCGCGATTGCTGACCGACACGACCAGCAGACGCCCGATCCCGGGCCACGAAAAGATCGATTCGACCACCACCGCGCCGGCGATCAGCGAGCCCA
The DNA here is from genome assembly GCF_900177415.1 of Xaviernesmea oryzae. Classification (GTDB taxonomy): domain Bacteria; phylum Pseudomonadota; class Alphaproteobacteria; order Rhizobiales; family Rhizobiaceae; genus Neorhizobium; species Neorhizobium oryzae_A. The sequence goes on from NZ_FXAF01000001.1 coordinate 362,329, forward strand.
CCATGAAGCCGACGATCGTGACGATCGGCACGGCGGCGTTCGGCAGCGCATGGCTCCAGACGACGTCACGCCATTTGAGGCCCTTGGCGGAAGCGGTCCGGATATAAGGCTGGCCCATGACTTCGATCATCGCACTGCGGGAGAAGCGGGCCAGGATGCCAATTCCTCCGATGCTCATGGTAAGGGTCGGCAGGATGCCATGCATCCAGGTGTCCTGACCGCCGGAGGGCAGCACACCGAGAATGACGGCGAAGATGAGCACCAGCAGAAGACCCATGACGAAGGAGGGGATGGTGAAGCCGAAAACGGCAAGCAGGATCACCCCGCGATCGGTGAAGCTCTGGCGGTGCAGCGCCGCATAGACGCCGGCCGGGATGCCGATCATCAGTTTCAGGAACAATGCCGGCACGGTGAGCTGCAGCGTCGCAGGCACACGCTGCAGAACGAGGTCGAGCGCGGATGCCTTGTCCCGCATGGAGACGCCGAAATCACCGGTGAAAATGGATTTGATATAGGCGAGATATTGTATCCACAGCGGCTGGTCGAGGCCCCAGGCGCGGCGGAAGGCATCGACGGATTCCTGAGGGGTATCAGGGCCGAGCATCACCTGCGCCGGATCGCCCGACATGCGCAGGACGACGAAAGCGAAGGTCACCACGGCAAGGATGGTGATCGCTGCCCTGAGAATTCGCACGGCTATGAAACGGATCATCCCAACCTCCCCTATGCCGCGATCGCCGCGGTTTCGCCCGTCACCACATGGCAGGCAGCCGTCCGGCCGTCGCCGATCTGTCGAAGCTCCGGCACGAGGGCACGGCAGATATCCCGTGCCAGCGGGCAGCGCGGATGGAAGGCGCACCCGGGCGGGCGGCTGGCGGGGTTCGGCGGCTCTCCCTGGAGGATGACGCGCCCTTCCAGACGCTTGCCGGGAACCGGCACGCTCGAAACGAGCGCCTTGGTGTAGGGATGTTGGGGCGACTGGAAGATGACGTCGGACGATGCCTCCTCGACGATCCGGCCGAGATACATGACCGCCACGCGATCGGCGATGTTGCGCACGACCTTCAGATCATGGCTGATGAACACCATGGCGATGCCGTTCTCTGCCTGCAGGTCGCGCAGCATGTTGACGACCTGGGCCTGGATGGAGACGTCGAGCGCGGAAACCGGCTCGTCGCAGACAAGGAGCTTCGGACGGGCGGCGAGCGCCCGGGCGATGACCGCACGTTGGCGCTGCCCACCGGAAAGCTCGTGCGGATAGTGCTCCGCCTGATCGGGACGCAGGCCGACCGCCGCCATCAACTCGGCGACGCGAGCGGCCTGATGCTGTTTCGGAATGATCTTGTGAATTTCCAGCGGTTCGCCGACTTGCGCCGCGATCGTCAGGCGGCGATCGAGCGCGGCCAGGGGGTCCTGATAGATAAGCTGCATCTTGGCGCGCAAAGCCCGCCATTCCGGCGTGCGGAGCGGCGGCATGGGTTTACCCTCGAAGCGAACCTCTCCGCCCTGAGCGGTATCGATGCCGAGCAGCATGCGTCCAAGAGTCGATTTGCCGGAACCGGATTCGCCCACGATGCCGAGCGTCTCGCCCGGGTTGACGGCCAGCGAAATCTCATCCACGGCGCGGACCGGATGCGGCCGCCCGAAAAGGCCACGGCGGATTTGGTATATGCGGACGAGATCGCTCGCCTCGATGAGCGCGGTCATTGCAGCATCTCCTCTGCCACTTTGCTCTTCGTCCCGGCACGCTCCTCGGCCGGTACCGGCCGTGTGCAGGCAAGCTGCCTCCCATCGCTCAAGGACAGGAGCGGCGGACGCTCGCTCCGGCAGGCTTCGACCGCCCGCGAACAGCGCGGCGAGAAGGCGCAGCCCTCCGGCAGGTGTTTGGGATTGGGAACCGTGCCGGGGATCGGGATCAGTCTCTGGCGGGGGCCGTCGATCCTCGGGATCGCATCGAACAGGCCGCGTGTATAGGGGTGGCGCGGTTCGGAAAAGAGCTGTGCGGTCGTGCCTTCCTCGACGATCCGGCCGGCATACATGACGCAGACCCGCTCGCAGACCTGACTGACAGCCCCGAGATCATGGCTGATGAAGACCGTCGCCATTCCGGTCTCCGCTCTCAGCTGGATCAGGAGGTCGAGTATCTGCGCCTGGATCGTCGCATCGAGCGCCGTGGTCGGCTCGTCGGCAACCAGCAGGTCCGGTTCGCCGGCAAGCGCCATGGCGATCATCAGACGCTGACACTGCCCGCCGGAAAATTCATGGGGGTAGAGATCGAAGCGACGGCGCGGATCGGGAATGCCGACCATGTCCAGCAGCCGAAGTGCCTCGGCCTTGCCGGCTTCGCCCTTGAGCCCGCGATGAATAGCCAACGCTTCCGTGATCTGCCGGCCAATGCGCAACACGGGATTGAGCGAGCTCGAAGGATCCTGGAAGATCATCGCGATCCGCCCACCCCGCACCCGCTCGAAACTCTCGCGCGTGCCGCCCGAGATTTCATGTCCCTGCAACCGGACTGAACCGGTGACGCTGGCCTTCCCCGGAAGCAATCCCAGCGCGGCAAGCCAGGTGACCGATTTGCCGCAACCCGATTCGCCGACGAGCCCGAGCGCCTCTCCCCGCCGGACATCGAGGTTGATGCCATGCAGAACCTGGACACCGTCGAAGGCGACTTTCAGGTCGCGCAATTCCACGAGATTGGACGATGCTGCACCCATATCCGCTCCCAATCCTGCCTCTTGCCGTCTCCGGCCCTTCAGGCATTTTCATCGTCGAAAACAAAAGGCTCCGGCGGCCTGTCAGGTCGCCGGAGCGGAACGGAGAATCCGGTCAGAGAACCCAGTTCGAGGCACGGAAGTCCATGGCGAAGGCCGGAGCCGCCTTCCACTTCAGGGAGGACTTCATGCCTGTGAACACGGCGTTCTGATGCAGGACCTGATAGACGGGGTCTTCGCGTTCGCAGATTTCCAGCATGCGGGCGATGGCCTTCTTGCGCAGCGCACGATCGGTCGAGGTCTCCATCACCGCGGAAAGCTGGTTCAGCTCGGCATTGGTCCAGTCCTTCTTCTGCTGGACCTCGCCGTTAGGCCCGAACTGCACGACCATCGGCGTGATTGGATCGTTGATGGTGTTGGAGGCAGACCAGTCGCGGACGCCCTTGGCGCCGGCCGGATCGTGGATCTGCCCCCAGTTCTCCTTCATCTCGATCTCGACGTTCAGGCCCACCTGCTTCCACATCTCGACCATGATCTGCGCATTGGCGGTCTGGTTGGTGTAGTAGTTGTTGAGCAGGCGGTAGGGGATCGCATCACCCTTGTAATTGGCCTGCTTCAGCAGGGCACGCGCCAGTTCGGGATTGTATTCCGGAGGTGCCCAGCCTTCGATGAACATGTCCGCGGCACCGAAAGATTCGAACTGCAATCCCGCCGGGATCACGGTTTTACCTGCCCACAGCGCTTCGACGATCGCCTTGCGGTCGATGGAATGCGTCATCGCGCGACGGACGAGCGGATTGGCAAGAACCGGGTTCTGGACGTTGAAAACCGAAACGCGATGGTTCCAGATGGTCGAGCTCTGGACTTCGAGGCCGGAAGCGGCCTGAACGGCAGCGATCTGGTCCGGCGGAAGGTCGCAGGCAAAGTCGTATTCGCCGGAGAGCAGGCCGTTGACGCGGGAGGCGACTTCCGGAACCTCGACGAAACGGATCTGCTCCAGCGGCGGACGGCCACCCCAATATTCGTCGAATGCCACCAGGGTCAGCGATACGTCGGGCTTGTATTCGCCGACCATGTAGGGACCTGTCGTGACAGGCTTGCGCGCCCAGTCGGTATAGCTGGGAGCCTCGTCCCAGGCCCGGCGATTGGCGATCTGGCTGCCGCCGGAATAGAGGCGGCCTTCCAGCGTCACGTCCGGCGTCGCATTGTGAAGGCGGACCGTATATTTGTCGACGGCTTCGATGCCGGCGAGCGCCGGCCACAGGCGACGGCCCACGCCGGGCACGGATGCCGGCAGTTCCTTGACGGTCGCCGGCTTGTGCTCGTCGGCGAAGATGGTCTTGCCGCCGGCCGGTTCGGTATTGCCGAAAACGCGCTCCTTGGAGAAGCTGAAGACCACGTCGTCAGCCGTCAGTTCGTCGCCATTGTGGAACTTCACGCCCTGGCGCAGCTTCAATTCGAGGGTCTTGTCGTCGATGCGCTTCCATTCGGTCGCAAGACCCGGAACAGGGCCCTGGTTACCCATCCAGTCGCGCAGGATCAGGCCTTCCCAAAGGTTCGGAAAGAAAACGCGCTCGCCGACATTCGACTGCTCGTACCAGATGTCGAGCGTGTTGTTGTTGGTGATCTTCTGCACGGCGATCGTGACGGAGGGGCGCTTTCCACCCTGGGCGATCGAGAAGCGGGGCAGGATCAGCGAGCCGGCGGCAGCGCCGGCCAGGCCGAGCGTGCTGCGACGGGTAAGGTTGACCATGGAAGTCTCTCCTTTGGCTTCAGGTTGATGATCGGACTCGTCCGGCCCCCTGCACGGGAGCCGAAATGCTTGCTCGGAGAGTCTGGCTTTTGCGCCTGGAGGATCGCGCCCCTGGCTTGCAACGATGGGAAGAGAATTCTTCGCGCTCGCCACCACCCCGAAATTGCGGGGGTATTTCGCGGGACTGTGTATCAGTTCCGTGACGCTATCTTTGCGATTTGATGAAATTGAACACGAACGCAAATTTCGCGAAACCGTGTTACAAATGTAATATTGCCGACACAAAATTCTGAAATGGAAACTGCGGCCGGATTTCTTCTTCGGCACGTCCCTCCCCGACATTTCCTCTGTCCCGATGGAGTTTTTCCATGTCTTCCCTTCCCGTGATCGGCGCCGCAATGACGCTGAACGAGCTCGAAATTCACCGCAGCTGGCTCTTCGAGAAGCAGCGCGATCTCGAACTGCAGGACTTCACCACTGCGGATGTCCTCAACAGCGATTGGGCGGCACTCGCGGAGCGTGCCAGGAAACTGCTCAACGGCTACCAGGGCCGTCTCGGCATTCACGGACCGTTCTGGGGTTTTACCATCGCCTCGCAAGACCCGGATATTCGTGCCGTCGTTGCCAAACGCCTGAGACAGGGATTGGATGTCTGTGCCGCCATCGGCGCCACCCAGATGGTCGCGCACAGCCCCTATTCCACCTGGTCCTACAACAACCTGGACAACAATAAGGGCGAGCGCGACCGGATGATCGAACACGTGCATCTGACCATGCGCGACGCCGTCAAGCAGGCAGAAGACATCGGTGCGGTGATCGTCCTCGAAAACATCGAGGACATCGACCAGCATGCCCGCGTGGCACTTGCCGAGAGCTTCAGCTCACCCGCGGTCGCGGTCTCGATCGATACCGGGCATGCTCAATATGCGCACGGCTCCACCGGTGCGCCGCCGGTCGACTATTACGTGAAAGCCGCCGGCAACCGGCTGCAGCACGTCCATCTGCAGGATGCCGACGGTTATGCCGACCGCCACTGGGCGCTCGGCGAAGGCGGCATTCAGTGGCGCTCGGTCTTCGCGGCACTGGCCGACCTCACCAGCAATCCGCGCCTGATCGTCGAGATCAAGGACAAGTCGAAGATTCCGGCTTCGGTCGAATATCTCGCCTCGCTCGGCCTCGCCCAATAATCCGCCCGTGAGAAAGATATGATCCCGGAGACCGACCGGGATCAATCCGGGCACATGTCTCGCAGGAGAACCTGGGTGGCAAGAATATCGCCGACCATCAATTCCCTGGCGCGCGCGCCGTTCCGCTCGCGCAATGCCTCCACGATCTGGAAATGATAGGATGAGAAAGGGTGTACGACACCCTTGTCGAATTCCTTTTCCACGTAGTTGGTCAGCATCCGCATATAGGGACCGAAGCGCAGCCATAACATCTCGATATGCTGCGGCAGCACTTCGGAGCCCGACATCTCGTATATGCCGAAATGGAAGGCCTGGTTCTTGCGCAGCATGCCATAGACATCGCCTGCCTTGCCGGTCTCCTCATGCTCGCGGGCGAGTGCTTCGGAGCGGTCGATGTCCTCGCCGGTCATATGAGCCGCGGCAAGCTCGGTGGCCAGTCCCTCGAGGGCAATGCGCGCCCGGCAGAGATCGTCGAGCCGTCGGCGCGAGACGGCCGGGACCCGCGCGGATCCGTTATGGCCGATCTCCAGCCCGTTCTCTGCCGCGAGCCGCCGCAGCGCCTCGCGCACCGGCATGTGGCTGGTGCCGAACTCGGTTGCCAGCGACGAGATGGTGATCGCCTGCGAGGGTGCGAAAGAACCCCACATCAGCGCCCGGCGCAACTGTTCATAGACCGTATCCTGAACGGTCACGCGCGACGTCACCTTCGAAAGCCCGGTCTCCGCCATTCTATCCTCTAATTCTTTCACGTCACAACCAGGCCTCGCATAAGAGGCCGCGCTCTTCAAGTCTTCTCGCTGTCCGGACGCCCTTGTCCGTGACGCGATTCTCCCTTGATCAAATCCCGATGGCACAATAGAACATCTGAAAGTTTGATCAAATGCTCATTCGGCAGATGAGCGAGAAATAACTGAGGGAAGCTTCTTGCTGCCTGCCGCCGTTTTCATCCAAAATCTGCTTCCGGGGAGAAATCCATGAACACGCATGTCACGGCCGGCGACAACATCGCCAAGGCTTTTCCGGTCGAAAAGGTCCGCGCCAAGTTTCCGGCGCTGCAAAAATACAAGGACTTCATCTTCTTCGAAAACGCCGGCGGCGCGCAGGTTCCCCAGACGGTCGTCGATGCCGTGGCCGCCCATCTCGTGGATTGCAACGTTCAGCGCATGGCGCCGTACCTGCACAGCCAGGGCGTCGACCGTACGGTGGCGGAAGGCCGGATCAGCGTCGGCCTGCTGGTGAACGCCTATCGGCCGGAAGAAATCTCGTTCGGCCTGAACGCGACATCCTTCATCCGCCTCGTCAGTCTCGGCATCGCCAAGATGCTGGACGAACGCAACGAGATCATCGTCACCGATATGGATCATGACGCCGACATCGCCACCTGGCTGGCGCTCGAAGCAGATGGCGCCAAGATCGTCTGGTGGAGGATGCGCGACGACGGCATGCTGTATCCCGAAGACCTGAAACCGCTTTTGAACGAAAAGACCCGCCTCGTCGCCTGCACCGTCACCGCCCATTCGATTGGCACGATCGTCGATGTCGCAACCGTCGGCAAGCTGGCGCATGCGGCCGGCGCCGAGGTCTTCCTCGATTGCGTGCATTACGGCCCGCACGGCCTGATCGACGTGCAGGCGTGGGATTGCGACTATCTCGTCTGCTCCGGCTACAAGAACTTCTCACCGCATATGGGCTTCCTGTGGGGCCGCTACGACGCATTGGTAAAGCTGCCGACCTTCAAGGAAGATTTCATTCCCAACGTTCCGCCCTACAAGATCGAAGTCGGCACCTTCACCTATGAAAACGTCGCCGGCATGGATGCCGCCGTGCGTTACCTCGAAGAGCTCGGCCGCGAGTTCCTGCCGCCCGGCGAACATTCCCGCCGTGATGCGATCGCCGCCGCCATGGGTGCGATCCGCGCCTATGAACAGACCTTATCAAGGAAGATGCTCTCGGTGCTGAAGAAGCACGGCGCTGTGATCTACGGCATTTCCGACGAATCCCAGGTGGATAAACGCGTGCCGACCATCTGCTTCAACATTCCGGGCCTGACGCCGCAATATCTCGCCGCCGAGCTCGGCAGGAACAACATCGGCAGTCGCGACGGCCACATGTTCGCACCGCGCCTGATGAAACGGCTCAGCCTCACGATGGAGGCCGGTTGCATGCGCGTCTCCATGGTGCACTACAACAAGGTCGAGGAGATCGACCGGTTCGATACGGTGCTCGGGGAGATCATCGCCAAGGCGAGGTAAGAAACGAGAGCCCGGCACAGCGCCGGGCCCATTCATTTCAGGTGATGGTAGCGCCTGCGGAAATAGACGAGCGCTTCGTCATCATCCGTGCCGTGGGCGATGCCGATCACGCGGCAGAAAAGCACATGATGCGTACCGCTCTCGATCGCATTTTCCACTTCGCAATCGAACGAGACGATGGCATCGACGAGCCGCGGCGAGCCGGTATTGCCCACGATCCAGTCACCGACCGCGAAACGGTCTTCCTGCGGCGTCGATCCCCCGAAAAGTCTGGACATCGACTCATGGCCGGCCGCGAGCGTGTTGACGCAGAGCACGCGGTTCCTCTCGAACATGCCGGCGACCGAGCTCGACCGGTTGAAGCAGACGAGCACCGTCGGCGGCCGATCGGTCACGCTGCAGACGGCCGACGCGGTAAAGCCGGCAAGTCCGCCCGGCCCGTCGGTCGTGACGATGTTCACGGCCGCAGCCAGCCGCGACATCCCCTCACGGAAAGCGAGCCGCGTCGCCTCGACCTCTTCGTTGACGGAATCCATCGTCATTCAACCCGCATCCCCGCCCGTTGCAGGAGCGGCATGACCCGGTCGCAGAAGAAAGGCAGCTCATAGGTATAGTTGACGAAGGACATGGCGATGCCGGAATACCCCTGTTCGGAAATGGCGATCATATCTTCAACGATCTTCTCCGGCGTGCCGATCAGCGGATAGCCGCCGGCACCACCGGCAAACCGTTTGCGATATCGGTCATAGGATTCCCTATCGTGAGACTGGGAAAATTCCTTCTTGCCGGCCATATGGGCGTCGACTGCCTCATGGTCGGCGAGCGTCACGGCATAGCGCTCGTAATAATCCTCCGCCTCCTGCTGGCTCTCGCGGCAGACGACGTGGCAGACCGTATAGGCGCCGACCTCGCGGCCGAGCCTCTCTGCCCGGCCCTTGATGTCTTCCACATGCTTCCCGGCCTCGGAAATCTCGGTGAAGGTGGTGAAGAGATATTCGCAGTTCTTCGCCGCGAAATCGCGGCCCGGCCCGCCGAAAGCGGCGTTCATCGTGACCGGGCGCGGCGACTGCAGGCTGGCCGGACGGCTCACCACATCCTTCAGCTTGTAGTAGGTGCCTTCGTAGTCGAATGGCATGTCCGATACGTAGGCCCGCTCCATGATTTCCAGCCATTCCGCCGCCTGGTCGTATCCCTTCTCCACCAGGGGGACGCCGAACATGCCGAACTCCTTGGGGTTCCAGCCACAAACGATGTTGAGGCCGGCACGGCCGCTGCTGATATGATCGACCGTGGCAAGCGCCTTGGCGGCATAGAGCGGATGCACCAGCGGCACATGCACGGTCATGAAAAGCCCGATGCGCTCCGTGACGGAAGCAAGCCCCGCCGCCCAGGTAAAGGTTTCGAAGGACCATTCGCGCACCCGGTTCTTGCCGCCGAATCCTTTCCAGCGGGCGATCGGCAGAAAGAAATCGAGCCCGCCGCGGTCGGCGATCTGCACGGCGTTGAGATTGTCTTCCCAGCGCGCCTGCCAGCGTTCCGGCACGTCGGTGATGGCGAGGCCGCCATCCGCATTGGCGGAAAACACGCCGAGCTTCAACCTGCTCGGCCCCTTGAGCGGATGCTGCTTGATGATCATGCCGTTCCTCTTCTTCTGTTTTTTCTGCGGGCGGGACGTTCCGTCTCCGCCTCCAACTGGCGCCGGCGAACGGAGAGATAGGCCTCTTCCGCCGCGAACATGAAAAGCATCATCCGGTCCTGCACCATCAGTGGGTCATGCGCCAAAAAGGCCACATGGATACGCGATAGCCCCTCGATATACTGCCCGGCAGTATCAGGGTCGGCAAAAGTTCCAAGCCGCACCGACTGGAAATAGTCCATGAAACGAGAGATCGTCGCTGCCATATGCGGGTTGCGGACGGCCTTCAGCCAGGCATTGCGAAAATCGACATTGGCCGCGAGCAGCGCCGGGATATCGCTTGCGCCGAGCGCCTGTTCGACCCGTCTCATCGCCGCAGTCAATTCTTCTTCGACTTCGGATGTCATATCGCGGGCCGCGCTCGCTGCCGCCCTCGGCTCGAGCTGCCTGCGCACTTCGAAGAGACCGGAAATGTCCTCCGGCGACAATTCCCGCACCATGAAGCCGCGAGTCGTGCCGACCAGATAGCCTTCGGCCACCAGCCGCAACAGAGCCTCGCGCGCCGGCATGCGGGAAATGCCGTTCGCTGCGGCAATCTCCGTATCGACCAATCGGTCCGACGGAGAAATCGCACTCCGTTGCAGCTTCAACCGCAGGTCGGAATAAACGCCATCCACCAGATTGTCATTCGGCTTGAGCATGGAACCTCCTGCGAAATCAGTATACTGTTTTATCCAAATCTCAAGGAAAAACCTGCGATTTCTCTTTATCCTGGTGAAAATCGTCGATGACTAGTATACGGATCATAACCAAAACAAGGAACCCTGCTTTATTCCGAGCGCCTCGTTATTCGGCTTGCGGCTTCAATAATTTTAGGCTTAAACTTTATTTTGATCGCGAGACGCGCCATCGCCTGCCAACCCGCAAAGGGACAAATCTCCAGAGGATCGTCATGAGTGATTTCCGCAAGAAGTGCATCGGCTATGAACGGGTGATAGGCACCTTCGCCGCCATTCCGCATCCCGTTGCGATCGAGGTAACGGCCGCAACGGGGCTCGATTTCCTGTGCATCGACGCCGAGCACTCGCAGATCGATCGCGAGCTGATCGAAAATCTGGTGCGCGCTTCGGATGCGCACCGCGTGCCGGCCATGGTGCGCGTTCCCAGCCACGGATCGGAATGGATCGCCTCGGCGCTCGATGCCGGCGCCGCCGGCGTGCTGGTGCCGCGCGTCTCCACTGCCGCCCAGGCCAAGGCCGCGGTCATGGCGACCCGTTATCCGCCGGTCGGTGAACGTGGCGTCGGCCCCGGCCGCGCCTCCGCCTATGGCTACCGCATTCCCGACTACCTGAAAGCGGCCAACGAAAGCCTCGTCTTGGCGATCCAGATTGAGACCGCCGAAGGACTTGCCAATGTCGAGGAAATCGTCGCCGTCGAAGGCGTCGACGTGATCTTCATCGGCCCGGGCGACCTCTCCGTCTCTATCGATGCCATGGGGCCGGCCGGGGCGGAAAAACTCAACGCTGCGATCACCAACATCACCACCGCCGCCCGCAAGGCCGGCAAGGCGGTCGGCATCTTCCGTCCTTCGGCCGACGATGTGGGCAAATGGGCCGAAGCCGGCATCAGCTTCTACCTGCTCGCCAGCGACACCATGTTCCTCGGGGCGAGCCTTGCCGCCGGCGCCGCAGCCGCCCGCAACGCCTGAGGTGAAACCATGAAGATCATCAAGACCGATGGCATGCTCACCGTCGAACCCGAACAGTTCGCCTATCTCGAAGGTCTCGGCGCCGAGTTCGTCGAAAAGACCCTGCTCACCGAGGACGCCCTGATCGCCGAAGCGAAAGACGCAGACGCACTGATGGTGCTGCGCGAGCCGATCACCGCCCGCGTCCTCTCCGAACTCAGGAACCTCAAGGTCATCGGCCGCTTCGGCGTCGGCCTCGACTCCATCGATGTGGAAGCCTGTACCAGAGCCGGCGTGCAGGTCACCTATGTGCCGGATTCGAATATCGACGAGGTGAGCACCCACGCGCTGGCGCTGATCCTGTCGCTTGCCCGCAAGCTCAAGACCTATGACAGCGCCGTCCGCAAGGGTCGCTGGTTCGCGATGGATGACGGCGCCGGCATTACGAGACCCAGCAAGCAAGTGCTGGGTCTCATCGGATTCGGCCAGATCGGCCGCCTGACCGCCGCCAAGGCGAAAGCCTTCGGCTACGAGATCATCGCCTACGATCCTTATATGCCGGCTGAGAAGATTTCCGCTGCCGGCGCCAATCCGGTTTCTCTGGAAGAGTTGCTCGGGAAGGCCGACTTCGTCTCCTTGCATATTCCGGCAACGCCCGAGACCCGCAACATCATCTCCGCGGATGCGCTCGAGAAGATGAAGAAGGGTGCCTTCGTCATCAACGTCTCGCGCGGTGGCCTGGTGGACGAGGCGGCACTGGCCGAGGCGATCCGAAGCGGTCATATCGCCGGTGCAGGTATCGACACGTTCGAAAAGGAACCCCCTTCCCCGGACAATCCGCTCCTGGCCCTCGATCAGGTGATCGTCTCGCCCCATGCGGCGCACTACTCCACCCAGAGCTATGCCGAAGTCCGCAGCAAGGTCTTTGCGGATGTCGCTGCCGTGCTGAGAGGCGAGAAGCCGAAATATCCGGTCAATTTCAAGGGGTGAGGACGTGAAGGCCATTCAGTACAGCGAGCACGGCCCGGCCGAAGTCATGCATTGCGTCGACCTGCCCGATCCGGTTGCCGGGCCGCGCCAGGTTCTCGTCAAGCTCGAAGCCGCAAGCGTCACGCCCTTCGACTGGAAGCTCCGCGCCGGCTACCTGAAAAGCCATTTCACGCTGCCGATGCCGAGCGTGCCCGGCCGCGACGGCGGCGGTACGGTGACTGCCGTCGGCGAAGGCACAAGTGAATTCGGGATCGGCGATAGAGTTGCCGTCATGGCCGGCGTCTTCGCCCAGGGCGGCTATGCCGAAATGATCGCCGTCGACGAGAAGAATGCGGTCAAAATCCCGGACAATCTGTCAACTGTCGAAGCCGTCGCACTGACCAACGCCGGCTTGAGCGCCTGGATCGCCGTGCGCACGGCTGAGGTCAAATCCGGCGACAAGGTGCTCGTCCACGCCGGTGCCGGTGCTGTCGGAGGTCTCCTCGTCCAGCTCTGCCACCATCTCGGGGCACGGGTGACCGCCACCTGCCGCTCGACCAACCGGGACTATGTGCTCGGTCTTGGAGCAGACCAGGCGATCGCCTACGATCAGGAGGACTTTTCCGAGCTCCTGAAGGAGCAGGACATCGTTTTCGACCTGATGGGCGGCGACATCCACGACAAGTCCTACAAGGTCCTGAAAAAGGGCGGCCACCTCGTCTGGTTGGTGGCCGACCCGATCAGGGATCGCGGCGCCGAGTTCGGGGTAAAGGTCACCCGTGCCATGGTGACCGACGACAAATCCGCGCTGCAGGCGATGATGGAGCTGGCCGGCGCCGGCGTCATCAAACCGCAGGTCGCCCGCACCATGCCGCTTTTCGAAGCGGCCGAAGCCCACAGGCTGGTGGAAAAAGGCGCCATCTCCCGTGGACGCCTGATATTGGTCATGTAACATTCAGGTCCCGCTCGGGAACAACGGTGTCTGACGGCCCTTGGCGACGAACGTTCGAAAATCCTCGATCGCACCCCCGTTGGCGAGCGCGCAGAACGGCCCGCGGCTGACTTCGATGCCGTTGATCTTCTGGAGCCGCACATCCATTTCGGCACTCTTCAGAGCCACCGCCGCCGTGTTCACCACCGGCGCATGCAGCACCTTGAACCCGTATTCGCCACCCACCAGCAGGCCGGGAAGCACGCCCGCCGGCACGACCACATCCGCCCCGTCGCGCACCAGCGGCTCCGCGCAGGCGGCGAAATTTGCAAGCATCCGCCGGCGCGCTTCGTCATCGCCCGCAAAAGCGGCACTGAAATCCGCCGGTTCGCAATTCAGGCCGGCCACATGCCGCACGCGGCTGCCGAGGCCGTAGAGATCGGCCTGTTCGTAATGCCAGACCTGGAAGACGTCGTCGAGCGTGACGAGCGCCATGCGCCGGCCGAGCCGCGCGGCATAGTGCATGCAGACCTCACCCGTGCCGATCACCGGGATCGTCAGGGCCGATTTGAGCTCGTAAAGGCCTGGATCCTGAAAATGGCCGATGACCACGGCATCATAGTCGCGGCTTGCCGCTTCCAGTCCGTTGTCGATGGCGATCGCCGCACAGCGGAATTCCGCCAGCCGCCCGAAATGCCGGTCCGGAGGACTGATGCCGAAGACATCCACCGTCGTGCCGGGTTCGGCAATGCCGTTCAGGTAGTCCGAAAGCCGCTTCATATATGCAGCGCTCGCGGTGGCGTCGATGAAGCTTTGCCAGAAGATGCGCATTGTCCCCTCATTCGTTCACTTGTTCGCGCGAATTCGTTCTCGTCAAAACATGAATTTAAGGCTTTACTCCCGGCACTGAAATAGCCCGGAGAACCGCATGACATCGCCGACCACGCCCGAAAATCCGCTGAACGACGCGAGCGTCGAATTGTCGGAAGCGGCGCTCACGGAATTCGAGTGGTCATTGTGGCGGATTTCCGCAGCCTTCCTGCGCTGGCAGTCGGAATGCTCGAGCGAACTTGCCGGCGCCGGCCTGAGCGGCCTCGATACCGCCATCCTGCACACGATCCGTTATCGCAACAAGCCGAAAGGGCTGGGCGAAATCTCCCGCCTGCTCGGCCGTGACGACACCGCGAACATTCAATACGCCATCAAGAAGCTGCAGACCCTGCAGCTCATCGAACGCGTGAAAGGCAGGTCTCGCAAGGACACGCTTTATACACCCACCCGCAAGGGCACCAAGCTCACCCAGGATTACCGGGCACTGCGGCGGCACCTGCTGGTATCGCTGATCCAGAAGATGGATCATGCGGAAAAGGGGCTCGGCGACGCGACGGAGATGCTGGAACTGCTGACGAGCTTCTACGACACCGCAGCCCGCCGCGTGGCGAGCGGCTCTCATCCGGTCGAACGCTCCTGAACGAGCGCCAGCACGCGCAGCGGGCTGCCCGATCCGTTCTGGATCTTCAACGGCGCGGACACGATCACCGCTCCGCTCGCCGGCAGTTGGTCCAAATTAGCGAGGCACTGCAGCCCGTATCGCCCTGCACCATGCAGATAGTGATGCGCTGGATAAGGTGGTGAGAAATGCCCGGCCTGCCCGGCATCCGTGCCGATCGTCTCGGTTCCGAAGCCTATGATTTCCCGTTCTCCGACCAGGAAGCGCATCACCTCCGCATCCGGCCCCGGCGTATGGGCGCCATCGGCCAGCAGGTTCGCGTAGGCTGCACCCGTTTTCTTCGACCAGTCGGTGCGCAACAGCACCCAGGATCGCGGTGGAATGCGGCCATGCTTCTTTTCCCATTTGGCCACGTCCGCGACGGTCAGCAGGAAATCCGCATCTTTGGCCGCTTCGGCGGAACAGTCGATCACACAGGCGGGCGCGATCATGTCGGACGGCGGCAGCGTGTCGACGGAATTGAGCGGCAGGTCGCGGCCCGTATACCAGTGAATTGGCGCGTCGAAATGCGTGCCCGTGTGCTCGCCGAAGGAAAGATTGTTCCAGTACCAGGCAGGCCCGGCCGCATCGTAACGGGAAATCCGCTCCATGCGGAACGGCGCCGACTGGCCGAGCTCGGGCGGCATGACGATAACCGGAAAATCCGGCGAGAGCGTGTGGGTAAGATCGACGACGCGGATCTGTCCGCTCGCCAGCGCACCCGCGAAGGTGGCGAGGATGTCTCCGTTCATTGGCCTACCTCCCGCTCGACCGCCTTCGGATTGTCGAACAGCCGCGCCTCGATATCCTTGGCGACATCGCCGACATAGATGTCTTCCAATCCGCGCTTCAGCCCGTCCATGATGGCATCGGCCAGAACCTTCGGCGCCACTTTGGGCGGCGGCACGGTCTGGAACCATTCCGTATCGAGCGGCCCGGTGAAAGCGTTGATCACTCGCACGCCGCCCTGCCGAAGCTCGCTCCGCAGCCATTGCGACAGCGAAAGACAGGCTGCATGGGCGGCAGAATGCACGCCGAACTGCGGCACGTTGCTGAGCCCATGAACCGAAAGTACGTTGACCCAGGCAACGGCTCCAGTCTTGCCGTCAGCGCCGCGCGACCGCATCACTGGTCCGAAGGCCTGAGCCAGCCGCATGAGCCCCATGGCAGTATGGTCCATTGCTTCACGCGCGGTATTGATCGCCCCGGCGTTGAAGAGATGTGTGGGCCGCACATGGTCGGCGGTGTTGATCAGGATTTCCACCTTGGCACCGATATCCATGGCAAGCTCCTGAATCGAGCGTTCGCTGGTCAGGTCCAGGTCGACGATCTCGACGCCCTCGATCGCTTCGAGTGCCTTCTGCTCTTCGAATGGTTTCCATCGGTCTGCCACACCGACGAAGACCTTCGCGGCGCCCGCTTTCTTCAACGCAATCGCCAGCGCCACGGCGACAGGACTGCGGCCGTCGGTGATCAACACCCGCCGGTATTTCGGATCGGCGGTCATTTCCCGCCATTGAGGATCGTCTTCCATATCGGGCGTCTCCGAAACGGGTCTGGCGAAGAGCACGGCCTGGCCGACCCGGTCGAGCTGCAATGACAAGGAGAGCTGACTGCCCGGCCCGCCGCAATCGCCATGCAGATGTACGACCGCGCTTGGCCCGCAATCGAGCCGCACGAGACCGGTGCGCCAGGGCATGTGCTCGCGAAAATAAGGATCGCCGGTCACCTCGATCCGGGTTTCCGAAAGCAGCACCCCGCCTGTCGGCGCGTCCTTGAACGGCAGGTCGGCAGAAAGACAGTTCGGGCAGGCTTCGCGAGCGGGATAGGTATATTGCCCGCATTCGCCGCAGCATTGCAGCATGAAGCGGCCCGCCGCCGCTGCAAGTGTCAGCCCATGCGCCTTATGGCTGCGGGAAGCAGGCGGCAGGAGCGGCTGCCTCGTTCGGACGAGCGGGTTCTTGCGGTTTGGTTTTGGGAGCGGTTCGGTCATCATGCCCTCGCCAGGATGGCGGCCGCCGAGGCAAGCCCGCGGTCGTAATTGATCATGCCGAAACCGGAAACGAGACCGAGCTTCGCGCCTTCGACTTGCGTGCCGCCGGCAACCCCGAGAAGCTGGCGCATCGCTTCGGTGATACCCAGATGCCCACCGGCCGCACCTGCCTGGCCGACGGAAAGCTGACCGCCCGACGTGTTGTGCGGAAAGGAGCCGTCGATGGTAAACGTGTGCTGCCGCACGAAATCCGGACCTTCGCCCTTGGCGCAGAACCCGAGATCTTCGAACTGCATCATCGAAATCACCGCATAGTCGTCATAGGTCTGGACGAAATCCATATCATCGGGTTTGACATCCGCCATGCCGTAGAGTTCGTCGCGATCGATCACCCAGCCGCCGCGCACCTGCACAGGGTCGCCCGGAAAGGCATTGTGCCGCTCGATCACCGAGAGAAGCCGCACGAAAGGCAGCCCGAGCGAGGCCGCGGTCTCCTCCCGCATAACCAGAAAAGCCTCGGCACCGGCACAGGGCATGACGCAGTCGAACAGATGGAAGGGCTCGGCGATCGGCCGCGCCGAGAGATATTGCTCCAGCGTCAGCGGCTTCTTCATCAGGGCATGCGGGTTCTTGAGCGCATTGTCGCGCTGAGCGACGCAGAGCTTGCCGAAGTCCTCGCGCGTCGCCCCAAAGGTATCCATGTAATGCCGGGCGATCAGCGCGAAGCTCGCATTCGGCCCGCCGGCGCCATAGGGGTAAGACGCATCCTGGGCGAAGCGGGAGAAATTGGCGAGTGTCTTCCGGAACGTATCGACTTGGTTGGTATCCGCCGCGACGCAGGCAACGATATCCGCATCACACGCCTGCACGGCCCGGGCAGCACGGCGGATCGACACGATGCCGGAGGCGCCACCCATCGGCACGTGGTCGAGATGGCGCGGCGTGAGACCGAAATGCTGGGTTAGCGCGATGGCGCTGTCCGGCCCCATCGTGAAGCTCGACACCGAAAAGCCGTCGAAATCCCTATGGCTGACGCCCGCGCCTTCCGCCAGCGCCCTGAGCGCCTTGCCCATCCACCAATGCGCGGTCTCGATGGAATAGCGCTGGTAAGGCACCGTCACCGGCACCGCCAGCACTACGCCATCGTAAGATTGCCGCGCGCGGGAAAGGATCATCAGGCGACCGTCAGCCTCACGTCGACATTGCCGCGGGTGGCATTGGAATAGGGGCAACGCTCATGCGCGCCGGCGACGATCTCTTCCGCCACGACGCGATCCACACCGGGCAGGGACGCGACGAGTTCGACCGCGAGCGCGTAGCCGACCGGCACCGGACCGATCCCCACCTTGGCGGTAATCGAGGCATCGTCCGGCAACGCGATCTTCCTGTTGCGGGCAACGAGTTTGACCGCCCCGAGGAAGCAGGCTGCATAACCGGCGGCAAAAAGCTGCTCCGGATTGGTGCCTTCGCCGCCCGGTCCGCCAAGCCCCTTCGGGACGGAAAGATTGACAGAAAAACTGCCGTCGAGGCTCTGAGCTTTGCCTTCTCGTCCTCCATGGGCGGTAACGGCAGTCTCGTAGAGAATCTTTTCCGGGGTCATGCAAGCCTCCATATAAGAATTTTAGCTTTGATTTCTCATATATCAAACAATGTTGGAGCGCGAAAGCCGCGTCAGCCTGTCTTGCGGATCGAAGCTTTCAGCTTGCGCAGGTCGATCGCCGAACCGTCTTCGACCGCCTTGGCGGCCATCGCTTTGATCTCGCCGCGCTGCAGTTTCTGGGTGGAACTCACCGGCAGCCTGTCGATGAAGACGACGTAACCGGGAAGCTTGTGATAGGCGATATGGGTGCTGGCCGCATCGATGATCCGCTTCGCCCTCTCCCTCGGTTCGCCCAATTCCGCCGCCTCGTTTTCGACAACGAAGGCGAAGACTTCTTCGCCGCGCAACTCGTCCGGCACCGGCGTTACGGCGGAGGCCTTCACGCCCGGGTCCTTGGCAAGGGCTGCTTCGACTTCCAGAACGGCGATATTCTCGCCGCTGCGGCGGACGATGCTCTTCTTGCGGTCGAAGAAATAAAGAAGCCCCTTGTCATCGGCATAGACGACGTCGCCCGTATGGAACCAGCCGCCTTCCCAGGCTTCCTCCGTCGCCTTCTCGTCTTTCAGGTAGCCGCTGAAGAACCCGTCGCGTGGATTTTCCCCCTTGGCACGCACCAGAAGTTCGCCCGGCTTGCCGAGTTCGACATCGTTACCGACGTCATCGACGATGCGGAAATCCATGCCGGCGCGCGGTCGGCCGATGCAGCGCAGCCCAGGCGTATATTCATCCGCCGCCGTCGTCGTCACGGCTCGGCCGCCGGTCTCCGTCATCGCCCAGGCCTCGACGATGGGAATGCGATAGCGCTCCTCGAACTCGATCTTGTGCCGCGCATCGACGCCCGGTCCCAGCGCGAATTTCACCCGATGCGTCCGCTCCGCCTCGACGACTGGAAGCTGGAGCAGGATCGCGGGGATGACGCCGAGACAGTGGACGATGGTCGCGCCGGAATCGGCGATCGAATCCCACCAGGAGCTTGAATGGAAACGGTCAAGCGGCACGATCGCGCCACCCTTCATGATCATGCCGACGGCGGTGCAGCCGAGCGCATTCATGTGGAACATCGGCAGCGGCGTCAGCGCCACTTCAGCCCCCTCGCTCATTTGCGCGATACCGCCTTGGGTCGTGTACCATTCGGCGACGGTGACGAAGTAAGCGTTGGACAGAATGCAGCCTTTCGGCTTGCCGGTGCTGCCGGACGTGAACAGCAGCGCACATTCCTGTTCGGGCCCGCCCGGACGCGCCTCGTGAGGCTCCGGAGACGATGGAATGTCGTCGCCAACGGCGATTACCGTTACTTTTTCCGGGCTGATATCCCGCAACTCATCCAGCCGTTCCGCCACCACGACCATCAGCGGCGCCTCGGCCATGTCGAGCTGAAAGAGCAGTTCGTCCCGGCGAAGGTCCGGATTGATCGGCACGATCGAAACGCCGATCGCATTCAGCGCCAACCAGTAGTCGAAGAACTCGGGCCGGTTTTCGAGGAGCAGCGCCACTCGCGATCCGATCCCGTATCCGGCCTCCGCAAACCTCCACTTCAGGAGGCCGGCGCGCGCGAAAACCTCGCCGTAGCTGTAACGGAAACCGTCAGATGCATATGGCAGCTTGGCGCTCTTCGGTGCAATCAGCATGGGCGCATCCGGATTTTTCAGCGCCCGATGCTCGAAGAGCAGATAGGGAGAATGCATCATCTCTCGTCCTTATGCTCGCTCAAGCAGGCCCTTGATCAGGAACATCTCGGCCTCGTGAATCGTGCCGAACTGGACCCACTCCGCATCCGTCTGCGTCTCCAATCGCCAGGTGAGCAGTGTCACCACGCACTTATCCGGCCCCATGCGCAGCAACTCACCCGGAATGACCCGCGACATATTGCGGAACTGCATGGCCTCCTTGGAGCCGCCGACCTCGTAGTCCACCTGGAAGCGGGCCCGGTCGACATTCAACCGTACGAATGTCTGCTTGCCGGTGAATGTTGACGTGCCGCAGAAAAGTCCTGGCTCCACCTCGGTTCGGTTGAGGCTGCCCCAGGCCCACTGTCCCTGTTTCAGCCCGTCCGACATGAGCTCGAAAGCGGCCGCCGCCGGACGCTCCACCATGATACTGCTGGAATGGCAATGCGGATCGATCATGAGACTCCCCTTGAACCGATGGAAGCTTTTCTCCAAAAGACATTTTAAGCATAAAATAACAGGAAAGGACGTCAACGGATTTTTACGAGCGGGGCGTCTCGGATGCCGCCGCAAGATTGCTGGCTGACGAACTTTCAACTTTCCGTTGGCGCGAAAAGCCTTGGCTTTCCGGCCTTTCCGCTCACCTGGAACGCCCTGGTTTTCAATTTTGAACCATCCGAAATTTTAGGCTTGAAGTAATTTATACCTCGTTCTACCATCCCCTCAATTGTTATGGGGACTGCCGCAAAGAACGGCATCGGACAAGACTATCAGAAGCCCCTGGCAGGATTGCAGGCTTGTTTTCAGAAAACCGCCGCAGGTCCGTCGGCTTTGTGCCGATGGAAAGAACCAGAGGGATCGCCATGACTTTCGAAATCGACCGCAGAAATCTCCTGCAGATGCTTGGCCTTGCCGCCGTCGGCGGCTCGGTGCTCTCGCAGGCCACCTTTGCCTTTGCTCAAGGCTCCGACAACGTCACCATCGGCTGGCCCAGCGACGTCCCGTCCTGGGACCCGAACCTGCGCTTCGTTCCGGATGCGCAGCCGATCTTCAAGCTGGTCTTCGATCAGCCGCTCGATCAGGCGCCCGACCTGAAGCTCGTTCCCAATCTCATCACCAAATGGGAACTGCAGCCGGATGGCCTCTCCATGCCCTTCGAGATCCGCAGCGACGTGAAGTTCCACAATGGCGACCCTATGACGATGGAGGATTTTAAGTACACCTTCGTCGAGCGCATCAAATCGGGCCTGAAGCTCGATATCGCCAACTCCTGGCGGACGCTGACCGATATCGAGATCACCTCGCCGACGTCAGGCGTCATGAAGTTCTCCGCTGCTACTCCGACCGCCCCGCAATGGCTTGCTTTCCTTGGCAGCTATCTCGTGCCGAAGAAATATGTCGAATCCGTCGGGCCGGAAGAATTCGCCAAAAAGCCGGTCGGCACCGGGCCCTACAAGCTCGTCGATTACCAGATGAACTCGCGCATCGTGCTCGAACGCAACAACGATTATTTCGGCGCCAAGCCGAAGATCAAGCGCGTCACGATCGACATCATCAAGGATCCGTCCGCCCGCACTGCCGCCATCCAGTCCGGCCAGGTGGACCTAACCGTCAACATTCCGGTTCGCGAAGCCGAACGCCTCGGCAAGACCGAAGGCCTGACGGCCGAGATCAACCCTTTCACCCGCCTGATCCTGCTCCAGATGCGCAATGACATGGGTTTTACCGACAAGGCCGTTCGCCTTGCCGCCCATCATGCCATCGACAAGGCCGCACTCTCCAAAGCCTTCTACGGCGGTGCCGCCGTTCCGCTCTCCATTCCGGCCACGCCGGGCACGCCGGGTTATATCGAGGACTACAAGTTCTCCTACGATCCGGAACTCTCGAAGAAGCTGCTGGCCGATGCCGGCTACACGGCCGAGAAGCCCGCGACCTTCACGCTGGCAGCCACCAACGGCCAGTTTCCGAGCGATTTCGATATCGCCCGCGCTCTCGTCCAGATGTGGCAGAAGGTCGGCCTGAAAGTCGAGCTGCAGCAGATCGAATATTCGAAATATTTCGAGCTGAACCGCGGCGGCAAGCTGCCGGAAGCAACCCTCTACAGCTTCGACAACGCCACCGGCGACCCGGAGATCTTCTCCGGCTATCTCATGAATCCGAAGATGCCGTTCGGCGCGTGGAAGGGTCAGGAAATCGGCGACAAGATCCTCAAGCTATTTGTCGAACCCGTCTATGAGAAGCGCATCGCCGGCTACAAGGACGTGGCCAAGGAAGCCGTCGAAACGGGCGCCAACATTCCGATCCTGCAGAGCGTCCAGACACTGGTGCGCAAGAAGAACCTCAACTACGTCAAATACGGCAATGCCTGGGTTCTCGGCAGCACCATGTCCTGGTCATAAGCTGCCTGAATGAAATCTCGAGGGGTCCGGATGCGTCCGGACCCTTTCCCTGACATCGTGATACGGGGCAAACGCATGTTTGCGACCATTGCCAAGCTCTTGGTAAAGCGCGTCCTCACCGCGATACCGATCCTGCTCATTGTTTCCGCGCTTCTCTTCTGTATCCTGCGCATCCTCCCGGTCGATCCGGCCGCCATGTCGCTGCCGCCGAATGCGACCGTGGAGGAAGTCGAGGCCATGCGCACGGAGATGGGTCTCGATCGGCCGCTCTACGAGCAATACGGCATCTGGCTCGGCAAGCTGCTTGAGGGCGATGTGGGCCGCTCCATTCACTTCCGACAGGATGTGACGTCGCTGATCGGTTCGACGCTGCCCGCCACCATCGAACTTGCGGTCATTGCCATGGTGGTCGCCACCATCTTCGGCCTCGCCGGCGGGCTTTTCCTCTTCTATGTACGCGGTACCCGCGCCGAAGCCGTGATGGACTTCTTCTCCATTCTGCTTCTCTCGCTGCCGGAATTCCTCTGGAGCCTGTTCCTTCTGCTGATCTTCGGCGTGTTCTTCGAGGTGCTGCCCTTCACCGGGCGGCTGAGCCCCGGTTTTGAACGTCCCGTCGTTACCGGTTTTCTGCTGATCGACAGCCTTGTCACCGGCAATATCTCGACCTTCTTCAACGCCCTGCAGCACATGATCCTGCCATGCCTGGCTCTCGGCATCGCGCTCTCGCCCTCACTCATGCGCGTGCTGCGGTCGAGCCTGCTCGATGCCTATCAGGACGACTATATCCAGCAGGCGCGGCTGCGAGGTCTCTCCGAAAAGCGCATCCTGATCCGCCATGGCCTGAAGAACGCCATCCTGCCGACATTGAGCCTCATGGGCGTGCAGTTCGGCTTCCTGTTCGGCGGCACGCTTCTCGTCGAGATCATCTACTCCTATCCGGGCATGGGCAACCTGATGGTCGATGCGATCCGCAACGCCGACCTGCCGATCATCCAGGGTGCGGGGCTGACCTATTGTATCGCCGTTCTGGTGATTAGCATCGTGGTCGACAGCCTCTACCTGATCCTCAACCCGAAACTGAGGGTGCGCTGACATGCGACCGCTTCCGCTCTGGCTGAAATCCGGCCGTGTCCAGACCGGCCTCGTCATCATCTTCATCCTTGCCGTCTGTGCGATCTTCGCGCCCCATCTGGCGCCGAACGATCCGAACGAGCAGAACCTCTTGAGCATCCTGACGCCGCCGGCCTGGGCGGACGGTGGTGACTCCATGTTTCCGCTTGGTACGGACAGTCTCGGCCGTTGCATCCTGTCGCGGCTGATCTACGGTGCCCGGGTGGCGCTGACTGTCGCTTTCACCGCCTCCATCGGTGCCATGATCATCGGCGCGTTCTTCGCCCATATCGCCGGTTATTTCGGCGGCTGGGTCGACTGGCTGATCGGCCGTGTCGTCGAAATCTGGCTTTCCTTCCCGCCGGTCATCCTCTCTCTCATCCTCATGGTCGGCCTCGGCACGGGCCTGCGCAATGTCGTGCTGGCGATCATCCTGGTCGACTGGACGCGCTTCTGTCGCGTGCTGCGAAGCGAGGTGATCGTCCTGCGCCGGCGCGACTATGTCGCTGCCGCCCAGCTCGTCGGCTTCTCCCACTGGCGGACCATCACCCGTGAAATCCTGCCCGGCACGCTGCCGCTGCTCATCACCCTGATGAGCCTGGAAATGGGCGTTGCCGTCATCGTCGAGGCGATCCTCTCCTTCGTCGGCATGAGCGTCGGCTCGGAAACCGCCGCCTGGGGCCAGATGATCGCCGATGCCCGCCAGAACATCTACGAAGCCCCGTTCAACCTGATCGCACCGATCTTCGCGATTTTCTTCGCGGTTTTCGGCTTCAACATCTTGGGCGACGGATTACGCCGCACCCTCGATACGCGCCTCACGCAGACGGAGCGCACCTGATGACCAATTCCCTTGGGCCTATCCTCTCCGCACATAACCTCTGCGTTGAATCGCTCGGCGGGAAGGAAAGCTTTCCGGTCCTGACCGATCTCAACTTCTCGCTCCAGCCAGGCAAGATCCTCGGCCTCGTCGGAGAATCCGGTGCAGGCAAGTCGATGATCGGCCGCACCATCTCGCAATATCTGCCGAACGGTTTCGCGGTCACCAGGGGCACGCTGGAATTCGACGGCGAAGACCTGGTAAGCATGGCGCCGGAACGCCGCCGCAGCCTGCTCGGCCGCGACATCGCCTTCATTCCCCAGGAACCGCTTTCAGGCCTCAACCCGGTCTTGAGCGTCGGTCAGCAGATGAAGGAGCATTTGCTGCGCATCGGCCTTGCCCCCGGCGAGAACTGGCGCGAACGGGCTCTGAAGGAATTCGAAGCGGTGCATCTGCCGCATGGTGCAGCGCTGCTCGATAAATATCCGCACCAGCTTTCCGGCGGCATGTGCCAGCGCATCCTCATCGCCATGGCCTTCGCCAGCCGCCCGCGCCTCCTCATTGCCGATGAGCCGACCACCGCACTCGACGTGACGATCCAGGCCCGCATCGTCAAGCTCATTGCCGAAATGCAGAAGCGCGACGGCACGGCGGTGATCTTCATCACTCACGACCTGCGGCTGGCCTCGCAGATCAGCGACGAGATCATGGTGCTTTATGCCGGCCGCCCGGCCGAACGCGGGCCTGCAAAACAGCTGTTCTCTGCACCGGCACATCCCTATACGCGCTGTCTGCAGCTCGCCAACCCGACGATCAGCGGCCCGCGCCGCGGGCTCTTCATCCTGCCGGAACGCATGCCGGGCCTGCGCGTCCTGAAGGAGTTGAAAGGCTGCCGCTTTGCTTCACGCTGCCCGAATGCAGTCGAGGCCTGCACCGAGAGCGAGCCGCCGCTTGCCGATATCGGGCCGAACCACATCGCCGCCTGCATCCGTACGGAGAAGACGCCGGAGATCGTGCCGCCGCCGCTGGCTCCCGGCCGCCAGGCCACATCGGCCAAAGCGCATCTGCTGGGCGAAAAGCTTACCAAGGCCTATACGACCGCCTGGAGCCCCTTCGCCCGGCGCAGCAGCTTCAAGGCGGTCAACAGTGTCGATTTCACCCTCGGCGAGGGCGAATTCGTCGGGATCGTCGGCGAGAGCGGCAGCGGCAAGAGCTCGCTCGCCCGCCTGGTCGTCGGCCTCGATACGCCGACCGAGGGCAGGATCACGCTCGCCGGCCGCGACGTGACGGCAAACGGCAATGTGGAAAAGGCCTATCGCCGGGAATATATCCAGATGGTGTTCCAGGATCCGCAATCGGCGCTCAACCCGCGACGGCGGATCGGCAGCATCGTCACCCAAGCGAACGAGGCGACCGGCCTTAACAACGACACCCGCGAGCGCATGGAGCGCGCCGCCGAGCTGCTGAAGGAAATCGGCCTGCCGCCGGATGCGGCCATGCGTTTTCCCTCTCAGCTTTCCGGCGGCCAGAAACAGCGCGTCAACATCGCCCGCGCGCTCTGCACCCTGCCGCGCATTCTCGTCGCCGACGAGATCGTCTCCGGCCTCGACGTCTCTGTCCAGGCCCAGCTTCTCGATCTGCTCCTGAAGCTGCGCGACGAACACGGCTTCTCGATGCTGTTCATCTCGCACGACCTTTCGGTGGTGCGCTATCTCTGCGATCGGGTCATGGTCATGTATCGCGGCGAAGTGGTCGAAAGCGGCAAAACGGAAACCGTTTTTGCCGATCCGCAACATCCCTATACCCGCAGCCTGCTGGCGGCCGTGCCGCCGGACGACGTCAACATGGAATGGTCGCCGGTTCTTTCGGAGGCGAGCTATCAGGTCGAGTAGCTTCGCCCCGGGGTGACCGCCTTATCGTTCAGGGCCGAATAATCCGCGTCTCCATCGGATAATGGGAATTGCCGCCTTCGAAGGGCGGAAAGGTCTTGAAATCCTCGCGCATGGCGATGCGCGCCGGCGATTGCAGTGCCATCTGCAGCGCTGCCGGGCTGTCGAACATTACCCGGTTTCGCTGCATGTGGTTGATCCGTTCCCACGGCAGGAAACCGCACCAGTCGATGCGCGACAGCACCTCGATCTGCCGGATGCCCGGAAAGGTCCGCATCACCTGAGGATGATGGCTGACATAATGGTGCATCCAGACGTTCAGGTCCTCGGCCGGCCCGGTATAATGTACGACGTAGGAGCAGGGATTGCCGTTCTTTTCGACATCGAGCTTGCCGTCGCCGACCGGAAAAGGCCGCACATACATGGCCTGCTGCGTCGCCCTGGCACCGCGGATGCTGGAGAGCACGCCGGAAGCCGCGAGCTGCTGCAGATGGCCCGCCGGCGCCATGGCGTCCTCAAGCTCGGTCAGCTCGTTGAAATAAAGTTGCATGCCGAAGACCGGCGGCAGTTCCTTCGCATTGAACATGTCGTCGGTGGTCTCGGGCGTATAAAAATTCGCCGATGTAAGCCCCGGTGTCAGTCTGACGATCTCCGCAACTGTCTCGACATCCGCCTCGCTCACGGCAAGCTGGCTGCCGTCGGTGTTCTCAAAGAAGGCGAAATAGGCAAAACGCATGGCTGGATTTCCTGCTTTTCTAAGGTCGCAACGCTTGGGCGGCGGCCTCGTTCCCCGATCGATTGGCTCACTATCGGACCATAGCCGAGGAAAAACAAGTTTAGGCCTAAACTATTTTTACAATGCGCTTTACCGCCGGTAACACCCATGTGGGACATGATTTAAGCTTCAATCTTTTCGCTTGAAACCGGCCGGATTTTGCATCACGATCCCCTCCAAACGCGTGTTGAAAGAGGATATGGAACGCTTGCGGCATCGCTCTTAGGGGAGAGCCCGATCCTGTTCATTCCATTCATCGCCAAGAAGAAAGAACAGATTGATCGGGAGAGAGCCTCCGGTCACGAACAGAGGGAACGAAATCATGACCATGACCCTTTTCCGCCGCGCCTTCATGGGCCTTGCGGGCGCTGCCGCCTTGTCCCTTGCGGGCGCCGGCCTCGCATCCGCCGAAGCGCTCGTCGTCGGCTCCTATCCGAGCAACCCGCCCTTCGAATACAAGACAGCGGACGGCAAGTTTGAGGGCTTCGAGGTCGATATCGTCAATGAGGTAGCCAAACGGCTCGGCATGACGGTCGAAATTTCCGACCTCGGTTTTCAGGCTCTGTTCGCCGCCGTCTCCTCCAGGCGCATCGACGTGGCGATCTCCTCCATCACCATCACCAAGGAACGCCTCGCCAGCCAATCCTTCACCCAGCCCTATTATGATTCCGACATGGGTATCGCCACCCGCAAGGAAGCGAACCTTTCCGCGGTCGAGGATCTGAAAGATAAGGTCGTCGGTGTGCTGGCTGGCTCCACCGGCGACAAGTGGAGCAAGGACAACCAGGCGAAATACGGCATCAGCGAGATCAAGAGCTACAATGCCCAGCAGGACCTGCTGATGGATCTCTCCGCCGGCCGCGCCGACGCTGCCGTCAGCGACGTTCCCGGCATGGAATACGCTTTCCTCAAGATGAAGGACCTCGCCGTCAAGGTTCGCATCAAGACCGGCGAACAGTATGGCCTGATGATGAGCAAGGACCATCCGCTGCTTGCCAAAGCGAACGATGCTATCACCGCGATGAAGAAGGACGGCACGCTCGCGGCCATCCACAAGAAGTGGTTCGGCAGCGATCCGGCCGCTGGCTCCGCCTCCGCCGTGGAACAGCCCCTGCCGAAACCCTAAGCCGGCTACCGGTCGCTTCCACTTCAATCATGCCGGCCGGCGACGGCCGGCATTTTCATGACCCATAGGCAGACGGACATGACCCTCCTTGAAACATTCTTCAATCTCGAAGTCCTGGGCCTCTCCTTTTTCCCGCTCTTGCGCGGATTGGTGAACACCTTCCTGCTCGGCATCGCCGGTATCGGTTTCGGCATTCCCTGCGGCCTGGTGATCGGGCTGCTGCGTCTCTACGCCCCAAAGCCGGTGCGCTACCTTATGGTGCTCTATATCGACATATTCCGCGCCGCGCCCATGCTGGTGGTGCTGATCATGATCTATTACGCGCTTCCCTTTGTCGGCATCCGGCTTTCTTCCTGGACCTCCGCGGGGCTCGCTTTCTCGATCGTCATGGCCGCCTATTCGGCCGAGGTCTTCCGCTCCGGCATCGAGAGCATTCCGAAGGGCCAGTTCGAGGCCGCCTCCGCCCTCGGCCTTCCTTTTCTCGTGACGCTCCGCAAGGTCGTGCTGCCGCAGGCTATCCGCATCGTCATCCCGCCGATGACCAACAACTGCGTCTCGATGTTCAAGGATACGTCGCTCGCCTCGACGGTCGCCCTTCCTGAACTCCTGAAGGAAGCGACCGATGCCCAGGCGCTGCACGCCAATCCGACGCCGCTGATCGGCGCGGCGCTGATCTACATCGCCTTCCTCTGGCCGATGGTGCGGCTGGTCAGCCTACTCGAAAAGAAATTCAACAAGGAAAAGAAACGGTAGTTCGAGAACTATTCGAAGACGGCGCCGGAAAGATGATTGCTCGCGGAATTCTTCACCGCTCCGATTTCGGACCAGAGTGCCGTAATCATGTGCGGATCGACATCCGCCATCATCTCCTGCAGCCAGCGTTCATGGGCAGCAGCCATCGCGGCAAAAAACGTCGTGCCATTCTCGGTAAGCTTCGCGACGGTAACGCGTCGATCGCCGTCCGGCGTCACCCGCTGGACATAACCATCCGCTTCCAGCCGCTCGACAAGGCCGGTGACATTGCCGTTCGTCACCATGGTGCGCTTCGAAAGCTCTCCGAGGCGCAGGCCCTCCTTCTCGCGGTAGAGCTGCGCCATCAGATCGAATTGCGGCAGCGTCGCGCCGAATTCGGTTCTCAGCCGCCGGCGGATTTCCTGGCTGATCAGCTTGGTGGTCGAAAGCATGCGCAACCAGAGACGCAATTCGGGCTTTGAGCGCCCCTGCGCTCCATGCACGATGATCTCCAGATCGACGTTGATCGCTTCCGCCTCTGCCATTCCGAATGCAGCCTCTTTCGCTGAGAAAGCTCTAAAAGCTGATATTTGAAATGTCAAAGGTTCGTGCGCTCAGCGCTTGCCGGCCAGCATTTTCGCCAGCATGAAGCCCGAACCGGCCCCCGTGCCCGCTCCCGGCCACGTGGAGGCGCCGCAGAGATAGAGCGACTTCACCGGCATCCTGTAACGCGAATAGCCGGCGACCGGCCGGAACAGGAAATTCTGGTCGAGATGGTGACTTCCCGAAAGATTGTCGCCGCCGATGAGGTTCGGGTTTTCCCGCTCAAGATCGAGTGGCGAGAAGACTGCCCGGCCGAGGATTTTTGCTTTCATGCCGGGCGCGTAACCCTCAAGGATATCCAACGCGCGATCCGCATAAGCTTCCTTGACTTCATCCCAGTCCGTGCCCGCGATCACGCCCGACGCGTCACCGCGGATCTCCGCGGGCAGCACGCGCACTTGCACCCAGAGCACGTGTTTGCCTTCCGGCGCCCGGGAGGGATCCAGCACCGTCGGCTGGCCGATCACCAGCGCCGGCTCGGTCGGCAGCAGGCCGGCCATGGCCTCGGAATAAACCCGCGACATCATGGCGAGATCAGGCGCCACGTGCACATAGGCGAAGCTCTTCAGAGCCTCGCCAGCCTTCCAGTCCGGCAGGCCCTCCATCGCCAGATGGATCATCATCGTACCCGGGCCGGCGCGGAAATTCGCAATTCTGCGGTCGAAAGCCTCACGTGCCGGATCGGTGTCGACCAGCTTGCCGAAGAGCAGTTTGGGATGTGCGTTGGAAATGACCGCCTTGCGCGCAGCGATAACCCGACCATCTGCGAGCCTTACGCCGGTTGCCCTGCCGCTCGACACCTCGACCCTCTCCACCGGCGTGCCGAGCAGCAGTTCGCCGCCCTTGGCCTTCAGGAGCCCCGTCATGGCCTTGACGATGGTGTCGGCGCCGCCCTGGCCGATCACCATTCCAAAAGCCTGGTTCGCCATGCTTTCGAGATAAGGAAAGAGCGCACCGCCCGCGACATCCGGAGCGAAATCGAGATGCAGGCCCCAGGCGCTCATCATCGCCTTGACCTTGTCGTTCTGGAAACGGGCGTCGAGGAAATCCCGCGGCGAGGCGAGCAGCATGCGCGCCGTGTCGTAGAGCCAACCGCTTCCCTTCTCCCGCCAGGCTTTCCAGACCACTTTCGCGGCGGCAAGAGAGGGCATGGGCGAACCGAGCAATCCAAAGATATGCGGTGCATCGGCCCCGAACTCGGCAAAAAGCTTCCGCCATGCAGCGGCGTCCGCGGAAGAGATCGCGGCGATTGCGCCGGCGGTTTCCTCGATGTCGGTCGAGACACCCAGACAGGTCCCGTCCCGGAAGACGCTGGCGAAGCAATGCTTGGCCGGAACAAGGCCAAGCCCATGGCTGATCAGCTCTTCCTTATAGGCTGCAAAAAACGGCGAACCGGCGAACATGGAGAGATTCATGGCGGCGAAATCGTGCCGGAAGCCCGGCAGCGTCAATTCGCGGGTCTTCACCGCGCCGCCCGGCTCGTCCCTGCCTTCGATCACCGCCACCGACCAGCCTTGCGCGGCGAGATGGATAGCCGACGCGAGTCCGTTATGGCCGGCTCCGATTACCACCGCATCATAGGCTGTCATCCTCGTCCCCCTCAGTTTCTTATTTATCCATATGCATACATTTTCCCCAAAACACATCAAGAGCCTCAGGTAGCCCGCGGGCGCGCGACCGTGTCATGGCGGCAGATACTTCGCGTAGCTATGCACCGGCTTCAGGCGAATTCCGCTCCTTCTTCGGTCCGGTTCAGATGGGCAGAAATTGCAAAGAGAAGCTCCGCCGGATTGCTTGCATCCTCATATTTTCTGCAATAGGCTTCGCTATCGGTAAGCGGCACCCGGAGAGGAAACCGGCTGTCGCCCGGCTTACGAAACCGGTCATTCAAGGGGAACCTGATCATGTCTTCCAACGCTCTTTCCAGTCTTGCTTCTGCTCTTCTTTCCGGCTCGGTCAAGGTGGTCGACCTGACGGCGCCGCTTGGTCCGGACACCCCCGTCCTCTACCTCCCGCCGCAGTTCGGCAAGAACACGCCGAAGGTCGCCGTCCACACGATCTCGGCCTACGATCAGGACGGCCCCTTCTGGGCTTGGAACTGGCTGGAACTCGGCGAGCATACCGGCACCCATTTCGACGCGCCCTGTCATTGGATCACCGGCAAGGACAATCCGAAGAACACGACCGATACCATTCCGCCGCAGAACTTCGTCGCTCCCGTCAACGTCATCGACCGCTCCAAGGAGGCCGCCGAAAACCCGGACTACCTGCTGACCGTCGAGAGCATCAAGGAATGGGAAGCCGAGCACGGCGAAATCGAAGCCGGCACCTGGGTGCTGATGCGCTCCGACTGGTACAA
Organism: Xaviernesmea oryzae; assembly: GCF_900177415.1. GTDB lineage: Bacteria > Pseudomonadota > Alphaproteobacteria > Rhizobiales > Rhizobiaceae > Neorhizobium > Neorhizobium oryzae_A. Next base: position 394,020 of record NZ_FXAF01000001.1, read on the forward strand.
GCGCAACGGCTCCACCGAAACCTTCCTCAACGCGGACGAGAACGGCCCGCACTCTCCGGGCCCGACCGCCGAGGCGATCGAATACCTGTTGTCCAAGGGCATCATCGGCTGGGGTCAGGAAACGGTCGGCACCGACGCAGGTTCGGCCGGCGGCATGAACCCACCCTTCCCCGCGCACAACCTCATGCACAAGAACAACAAGTATGGTCTCGCTTCGCTCTCGAACCTCGACCAGCTTCCGCCGAAAGGTGCCGTGCTGATCGCCGCCCCGCTCAAGATCGTCAAGGGCACCGGCTCGCCGGTCCGCGCGCTGGCGCTTATCGCCGGCTGAGCCTTCCGGGCCGGATCGCTCGCGGTCCGGCCCTTTCTGTATCCGGCGGAGAGAAGGCGGCATGGCGGATTTCGATTACATCATCGTCGGCAGCGGCATCAACGCGCTGGTCGCCGCCGCCATGCTCGGCAAGAAGGGCAAAAAGGTCCTTGTCCTGGAGCGCAACGACCGCATCGGCGGCTGCCTCCATACGGAAGAGATCACCGAACCCGGCTTCGTTCACGACGTGATGGCGACCACGATGGTGCTCTTCCTCACCTCGCCGGCCTATGGTGCGCTCGGCAAGGATCTCGAAGCACGCGGCCTCGAATTCGCCCATGCGGACCTGCCGACAGGCGTGCTGCGGCCCGATGGTTCGTCGGTCATCCTTTCAAAGGACCGGCAGCGCAATATCGCAACCTTCGAGGCTCTGGCGGCGGGCGACGGCAAGACGTTCGACAGGGAAATGAACCTGCTCGGAGCGGATGCCCCCTTTCTTTTCTCGCTGCTCGGCGGCGCGCTCTGGTCCGGCACGACCTTGAGAACCGTCGCCAGGCAGGGCTGGAGCAAAGGCCTGCGCCGGCTTGCCGCCTGGTTCGGCGACGCGTTGACGCCGGCGCGCGGCTATCTCGAAACCACATACGAATCGGATGCTACTCATGCCCTTTGGGCTCCATGGGTGCTGCATTGCGGACTTTCGCCGGAAAGCGCCTATTCCGCCGAAATGGTCAAAGTAATCGGTTTCGCGGTCGAGCTTGCCGGCTGCCCGATCGTCAAGGGAGGTGCGGTCAATCTCGTCAAAGCCTTCGAGCGGCTGATCGCCGATCAAGGTGGCGCGGTCCGCACCGGCGCCGATGTCGAACGCATTCTCTCCGGCGCCGGGGACAAAGCCGCCGGCATACGGCTCTCGGGTGGCGAAACGATCGACGCAGCATCGGGGATCATCTGCTCCACGACGCCCCACCAAATCTATGACCGACTGCTCAAGGATTGGCCGCAGCCCGCTCCGGAAGAAATCCGCGAAGGCGTTGCCCGCTACCGCTACGGCAAAGGCAACATGCAGATTCATTATGCCCTTTCCGCGCCGCCACGCTGGAAGGGTGATCCGGAACTGGGCAAGGTCGCGCTCCTGCATCTGACGCCGGGCCTCGATGGCGTTTCGCGCGCCACCAACGAATGCGAACGCGGATTGCTTCCTGCCGAACCGACGGTCTGCGTCGGCCAGCCGGCGAGCTTCGACTCATTGAGGGCGCCGGAAGGAAAATCGATCCTGTGGCTTCAGCTTCCCGAAGCACCGCGCTTCATCAAGGGCGATGCCGCCGGCGAGATCGAGATACCGGCCGATGGCCGATGGAGCGAGGACGTGCGCGAGCGCTATGCCGATCGGATAGAGGCGCTGCTCGCCCACCACATCGAGAACTTCTCGGAGATAAAACTTGCCCGCCGGGCCTATTCGCCCGCCGATCTCGAAGGAATGAACATGAACCTTGTGGGTGGCGATCCCTATGGCGGCTTCTGCGGCTTGGACCAGTTTTTCCTCTGGCGGCCCTTCAAGTCGTCTGTTAACCACCGCACCCACGTGCCGGGCCTTTACCATATCGGCGCCTCGACCCATCCGGGACCGGGGCTCGCGGGCGGCTCCGGCTTTCTGCTGGCATCGTCGCTGCGCTGAAGACGCGGCGGCCTGAGACATAAAGAGGGCTTATGGCAGAACGGTTTTCAGGCGTGGTGCTGCGCCGGCATCAGGAAGGCGATCAGGTGGACCGTCCGACCATGGGCGAGATCGGCCTCAACCATTTTGCGCCCTACCTGATGAACCGCATCATCGCCCGCTGGAACTCCAACATGGCGGAGGAGCTGCGGGAATACGACCTGTCGACTGCCAAGATGCGTACGCTCGCGGTCTTGAGCGTCTCCGCTTCGCTCACCATCAACGAGCTCTCGGTCTTCGCCGTTATCGAGCAATCCACCATGAGCCGAACGCTCGATTCACTCGAGGAACAGGGCTACATCCGCCGCACGCCGCGGCCGGAGGACATGCGGATCCGCGATGTGACGATCACGGAAGAAGGGCGTACGGCCTTCGCGCGCTTCTGGCCGGCCATGTACGATTCGCTCTTGAGGATGTTCGACGGCATCGACGAAGAGGAATATCGCGCCTTCACCGGCACGCTCCACAAAATTCTCGTCAACATCCGCAAGCACGAGATCTGAAACATACCGCCGGGCACGGGAGACGCTCCGGGCGACCTGCGAAGAAGAAACCAAAGCGTCTATTTCAAGCGTCCCTGCAGGCTGTCGCGAATCCGCTTGCCGAGCGCCTGATAGTTCTCATCGAAATGATGTCCGCCGTCGATCGGTACGACCTCGACGCCGCGGTCCTTGAGCATGGGGCAGGGATCGTCATCCTCATCCGTGCCGTAGACGCATTGGATGAGCTTCGGATCGATCTTGGCGATATCGTTCATGGGATCGCCGCCCCCGCCGTCCGAGGCGACGCCGAGCCAGCCGGTGACGGAGATTTCATAATCCACCTCATGGGACAGGCCGAGCAGCGTGATCTGCTTCACTCTGGCTTTGTCGGCGGCCGGCAGGAGATTGTAGGTTGCAGGTATCACGTCAGCGCCGAACGAATAACCGATCAGCATCACGTTCTCGACCCCCCAATGGCGCCGGTAGTGCTCGATGATCTTCGCGAGATCGTCGGCAGTTCCCTGCGGCGTGCGCTCGGACCAGAAATAGCGCAGCGAATCTACTCCGACCGTCGGAATGCCCTGGGATTGCAGGTAGCCGCCCACTTCGCTGTCGAGGTCGCGCCAGCCACCGTCGCCGGAATAGATGACCGCCATGGTGTTCATGGCCGGCTTGGCGTCGAGAACCGTGAGCGGCAGGTCGAGCGGCTGGCTGTTCTGGCCCGCAGCCGCAATATGCTCCAGGAGGACCCGGGACAATGCCGCATCCGGTGTCTCGCCGGAATCCACAAGCTCCACTTCCGGATGTTCCTGCTTCAGGCGCTGGCCGTGCGCCTTGCCGGCAGCGTCGCCGGAAATGGTCGAGACGATCGTCACGGCAGCAGGGAGGGCCCCGTCGTCGAAGCCGTAAACAATCCGGTTGCCGACCACCTGCTTCGAAGCCGGCGTGCAGAGCTCCTTGGTAAGCGGAATTCCCGCCAGCGGATCGACTGCGATCGCTTCGCCGATCGTCGCATTGGGACTCTGGGAGATCATCGCCAGCGCCAGAGCGCCACCCTCTCCGATGCCGGCAACGATCGGGTGCCGGTAGTTCGGGTTGCCGATCCGCCGCTGCACCTGCTGAGACACGTCCTCGATGTCGGAGACCATGTAGATGCAATCGCCGTCATCGGCGGCAAGCGACTTGATGTAGCTGGGAAAGTCGATGCCGACGACGGCGGCGCCCGCATTCTGCAGCGCCTGGGCCTGCGTCTCCTCCTCGGCGCCCCAGCCCTGCGCATCCGAAATCAGGAAAACGATGCCCTGCAGATCGTTGCCGTTGTTCGGCAGCATGATGTGCGGCGACGGGATCATGCCCGTCTGATAATCCTGCTGCTGGGCAGCAGCCATCACGGTCCAGAACAACAGACCCGCAAGCACGATGCAAAAAGACCGCAGAGACATCATTTACCGACCACTCCTCTCAAGCCGCCGCCGATCAGAAGCGTCGCGTCCATCATCACGATGGCGGGGCTGACGCCGCCCGCCACAGCCAGATAACGCGGCTCCCAAATGGGATTGAACTTCGACTTGAAAGCCTTCAACCCTTTGAAATTGTAGAACCGTTCACCATGCTCGAACACCACGCTGCCGATCCGGTCCCAGGCGAGCGCCGCCTCGCGTGTGGACATGCCGGAAAGCGGCGCCATGCCGAGATTGAAACGTGCATAACCGGCATCGCGAAGATATTCCATGATCTTCACGAATAGAAAGTCCATCGAGCCTTTCGGCGCATCCGGCAAGAAGCGCATCAAATCGACGGTTCCCTCCTGTTTCGTATCGGTGACGCAAAGCGTTGCGAAGGCGACGATCTGTCCCGCCTTGCGCAGAATTGCCACCGGCTGGGAAGCGACATAATCGTCCCGGAAGGCACCCAGCGAAAAGGTTTTTTCGCGCGTATCATGCTCGGCGAGCCAGGCGTCGGAAACCCGCCTCAGCTCTTCGATCGACGCCATCACGTCAGGCGGATCGACGATGGAAAACTCCAGCCCCTCGCGCACGCCTTTGTTGAGCGCCTGGCGAAGCCCGGCGAGGCGCCCGCCCTTGAGATCGAAGCGTGAGAGATCGACGATCGCCAGTTCGCCGAGTCTGAAGGCTCTCAACCCAGCATCGGCGCAATGGGAAAGAAGGCCGGGCGATATCTGGTAGAAGACCGCCCGCCCACCCTGCGCGCGCGCCTCCTCGACGAAACGCCAAACGAGATCGGCCATTTCTTCCTGTGGTCCTACCGGATCGAAAAGCGCGATCCACGAACGGCCCTGGATGCCGTACATGATGAAAGCCTTGCCGCTGTCGGAAAACATCAGCCGCTTGTCGCCCATTCTGACAAGGTTGGCGTCGGCATTGCCCTGCGCCATCGCAATCTCGATCGCCCGGTCGAGATCGCCGGAGGTCGAAAGCGGCGAACGGCGGACAGCCGGCCGCAGCAGGCTGAAAAGCGAGATGCTTGCCGCAAAGATCGCCAGCCCCAGAACGGCACGCAAACCGCGGGGCGCTTCCTCGGAGAATTCGAACTGCCACCAGAGCTGATGGCTATATTCCACCTCGCGGTAGACGAAGAGCAGCACGGTGACCGCCGCAGCCACGATGATGAACATTGCCGCAATCCAGCTCGGCGTCAGCACCTGGCCGAACAACGACGCGCGACGGTCGAACTGCTTTGCGCTGAGAAAAAGGCCTGCCAGAAGGACGATGAGAAACGCTGCCTCGAAGGGGGCGATCGCGCGCACGAAGGCGAAGACGAGCGCCAGCGCGCTGCAGATCATCCCTGTCCACCAGGCCCCGTCCAATCGTGCACCGATCCCGCGTGCTGCGACGAACAGGATGAGGCCGAGAATGCTGGAGATGAAATGCGCGCCTTCCACGAACGGCAGCGGCAGATAGCCGGAAAGGAAATCGAGGTCGGAATCCGGCGTCGGCGTCACGCTGGAAAAGATCAGCATGGCACCGGCGATGATCGCGAATGTCGCAAGCAGCGGCGGTGCAAGCCGGAATTCCAGTTTTCGAAGCGTCGAGGCGACCGGATGATGGGCAAGCTGGCGGATTTCGACGCCGATCACCACCAATGTCGCGATGAGCAGCGGTAGTACGTGATAGATGACACGGTAGAGAACCAGGCTGCCGAGTACCTGATCGATGCTGACCGTATTGCCGAGGGCTGCGACGATCACCGTCTCGAAGACGCCGAGGCCGGCCGGCACGTGGCTCAGCACGCCAAGGCCGACAGCGGTAGCATAGATCGCCAGGAAGGACGGCCAGCCGATCTCCGTCTGTGGCAGGAGGACGTAAAGGACGGATGCCGAGGCTGCGATGTCGAGCGCCGTGATGAGGAACTGCTGCGAAGACGTGCGGGTATCCGGCAGACGGATGCTCAACCCGCCGACCGAGATCGTCCGCCCGTCTCGTCCGAGGATCACCAGGGCGGAAAGCACCACGATGATCAGGATCGCTCCGGCGCGGACCCAGCCGCCCTCTATTCCCAGGATTGCTCCGATTCTCGGCGCGGTGACGAGGGAGGCAAGCGCGGTGACGGAGAGCAGCCCGAGGCCGAAAGCCAGCGTCACGAAGGCGATGACCCGGCCGACATCGTCCGGCGAAAGGCCGAGCCGCGAATACGCCCGGAAACGTATGGCACCACCGCTCAATGCCCCGAAACCGGCCGTGTTGCCGACCGCATAGGCGCTGAAAGCCGTCATGGCGACCGGCACGAAAGGCAGCGACCGGCCGATATAGGTGAGCGCGTTCACGTCGTAGCCGACGAGGGCGGCAAAACTCAATGCGGTGAAAAAGACGGCAAGACCGATCGAAGACCAACGTGTATTGCCAAGTGCTTCGATCACATCGTCATAGCTCACCTCGGTGGTCAGATCATAGATCGCAAACGTGGTGAATGCGAAAACCGCCAGCATCGCCAGAGCGATGAGGTAAGGGCGGTACGCCTCAAGAAGGTCTCGAAAGCGGCTAGGCTGACGATCCGTTGTTTCCATTTCAATTGCCGATGCTGAGAAGCTGCGCGTATAGATTTTGATCGGAAGCGCAGCAAAAGCAACGGGATCGCGGCGTAAATGTGTCTGATATGCTTAAAGCGTCGCCACCGTCTTGAGCGCGCCGTCGAGAGCGATGCCGCTTTCATCGAGAAGTGCCGCCTGCCGCAGGCGTTTCATCCAGGCTGCACCGTCCTCACGATCCTGTAGTGCGGTCAGTGCCGACATAACACGATCGAACTTCGAAAGACCGCGGGCATGCGTGTCGGAATAGCCTTTCACCAGCCGGCGGTTATTGATCACCTCGACCGCGAGATCGTAGTTCCGCGGCAGAAGAGAGGCGGCCGCATTGAGCCAGGCTTCCCGATGTTCGGTCTCGCGCATATGCCGCAACGTGCCGCGGCGCGTGCGGCGCAGCGCCGCGAGCGTATAAAGCGTCAGGAACCAGAAAAGGGTGCCCGTCTGCACCCGCCGGCCCTTGTTGATGCGGCGGTCGAGCCAGGCGAAAAGCTTCGGACGGTTTTCGACCCAAAGGCCGAGACCCCTCGGCAACGTGCCGCAGACCTCCTCCATACGCGGATGCATGTATTCGGTCATATAGAGGATCTGATCCTGCTTGACGCCGACCTCCTTGCGGACGCGATCGAAGCGCGAGCCGCGCGTCTTCAGGTCGGCGACGCGAATGACATCGTCATAGGCCATGGCCACAGCTACATATTTCGCCGATTGAACCGTAAAGGCATAATCCCTTTCCTCACCGCCATTGGCGCGGTCGAGGGCGAGAAGCTTGCCGACGCGGTCGAGATATTCGGCGGCATAGGCCGGGTCCTGAAAATCGGTAAGCTTCTTGATGCCGGCAAAAAGCAGCGGCCAGGCCGCTTCCGGAAACTCGGCGCGCAGGCGGTGCACCAGCCGGTCGAGCTGCGGATGGCCGGCGGTTTCCGGCATGGCGTCGAAGCGTTTCGGCGGTGAGGCGGCGATTTCCTCGCGCGGCTTGGCCTTCGCACGGTCACACGCCGCATTGAAGGCCTTGAGACTCGGCTCGACGCCCTTCCCGCCACCGCGGATCGTCGCCTCGAAGGCCTCCTTGGAAAAGGGCAGCACCTCGGCCGCGGCAAGCGCTCCGAACATCGACGCGGAGATGACGCTGCCGTTCTTCAGCGCCAGGGTATCCATGTCGAAGGCGATGGTGCGTTTGGCCGCGAAGTCCGTGGCGCCGACCACCACAGTCGGATCGCCCGTGCCGTCGCCCGGCTTTTCCTTCTCCCCGACCGCGAAGGAACGATGGGTCGAAGCGATCAAGGTCGTCTTGTCGGGCGTGACGAGGCCGCGCAGCACGGAGCGCCCGGCTTCCATCAGTTCGGCGGCGAGCACGACATCCACGTCGCCGGGCGTCGGCATCAGCGAAAAGATCGGCGAGACGCCGTCCCTGGCAGGCAGCATCTCGATATAATAGATCGTCGCGCCGGTGCGCTGGGCCACGCCCGGCACGGAAGTCGATTGCGCCATCCAGCCCTGTTTTTCGGCAAGGCCGACGATCCAGTCGGCGAGCACCCCGCCCCCCTGCCCACCCATGGCGAGAACGGCGAGCGTGAGCGGCTTGTCCGAGGCAATCAATGTCTTCGGGTTTACGGTCTCGTTCATCGCCCGACCCTCAATCCGCAAAGACGACGCGGCCGGCGGCGCGGCGGGCCTGCAGCCAGCCGATCACCGCATTGCGCACACGGGAGACGAACCTGTCCCAGCCGGTCGGGTTATGGATGACATCGGCGCGATAGAAGGACGGACAGAGGATCGCCGCCTCCGAAACCTCGCCGCAATTGCCGCAGCCGACGCAGGAATTGTCGATCGCTGCGACCGGATCGTCCTTGAGGGGATCGTCGGTGTGTTTCACCGAAAGCGACGGGCAGCCGGAGAGCCGGATGCAGGCATGATCGCCCGTGCAGACATCCTCGTCCACACCGAAGCGCTCCTTCACCATGCGCTGGCCGTCCTTCACCGCCTTGGCGAATTGCGGCTTCACGCGGCGCTGCTTGTTCAGCATGCACTCGGAAGAGGCGACGATGATCTTCGGGCCCTTTTCCTTGCTCGTCAGCGCTTCCTTCAGCGTGTCGCGCATCTTCGCGACATCATAGGTGCGGTCGATCTGGCGCACCCAGGTAGCGCCGATGCCCTTCACCGCATTGACGATCGTATTGTTCGTCTTTCGGTTCGGGTTGTTGGCACGCGAGGACATGATGTCTTGCCCGCCCGTCGCCGCCGAATAATAGTTGTCGACGACGAGGATGACGCCGTCCTGCTTGTTGAAGACCGCATTGCCGACCGATGTCGCAAGGCCGTTGTGCCAGAAGCCGCCGTCGCCCATGACGGAGATCGACCGCTTTCCCGCTTCCACATTGAAAGCCGAGGCGGACGCCGGGCCAAGGCCGTAGCCCATGGTCGTGCCGCCGATATTGAACGGTGGCAGGATGGAGAAGAGATGGCAGCCGATATCGGCGGAGACGTGGTGTTCGCCGAGCTCCTTCTCGACCAGCTTCATGGCCGCAAAGATCGGCCGCTCGGGACAGCCCGTACAGAAACCGGCCGGACGTGCCGGCACCACTTCGGCAAGCGCCTTCACCTTCGGATCGTTGAGGATCGGCGTCGGGTCCGGCACCGGCGGCTGGTTGCCGAGCAGCATCCGGTCGTACATCTCGATGAAGGCCTTCAGGCCCTTCATCATGATAGGGGCGGTATACTCTCCGCCGAGCGGCAGTATGTCCTTGCCGTGTACCTTGGTCTGGATGTCACGGCGGCGCATCAGCGTGTGAAGCGACTGTTCGATATATTCCGGCGCCCCCTCTTCCACCATGATGACGGCCTTCTTGCCGATGCAGAAGTCGACAACCTCGTCGTCGACCATCGGATAGGCAACGTTCATCACATAAAGCGGGATCGACGAATTGCCGTAGACATCCGCAAGGCCGAGCTGCTGCAGGGCGCGCATGACGCCGTTGTACATGCCGCCCAGCATGACGATGCCGATCTCGCCTTCTTCCGGACCGAAGAACTCGTTGAGCTTTCTCTCCTTGATGAAATTGACGGCAGCCGGCCAGCGGCGCTCCAGCTTGTCCTTTTCATGGATGAAGTTCGCCGGCGGCAGCACGATGCGGTTGACGTCGCGGACTGGATTCTCCAGCGCCTGCTTCAGCGTATAGGCAGGACGCTTGTTGTCCTTGGCGACGAACTGGCCGTGCACATGGCAGGCGCGGATGCGCACTTCCAGCATGACCGGGGTGGATGAGGCTTCCGAAAGCTCAAACCCGTCTTCCACCGCCTTGACGATCGACGGCAGGTTCGGACGCGGATCGAGGAGCCACATCTGTGACTTCATGGCAAAGGCGTGGGATCGCTCCTGCATGATCGAGGAGCCCTCTCCGAAGTCCTCCCCGAGGATGATCAGCGCGCCGCCGTTCACGCCACCGGAGGAAAGGTTCGAGAGCGCATCCGACGCCACGTTGGTCCCCGCAGTCGACTTCCAGGTCACGGCGCCACGCACCGGATACATGACGGAGGCGGAGAGCATGGCGGCAGCGGCGGCCTCCGACGCCGAGGTCTCGAAATGCACGCCGAGATCCTCCATCACGTCCTTGGCGTCGGCCAGCACGTCCATCAGGTGCGAGATCGGTGAACCCTGGTAGCCGCCAACGTAGGAAACCCCGGATTGGAGCAGCGCCTTGGTGATTGCGAGGATGCCCTCGCCACGGAAAATCTCGCCTTCCCCGAGCTTCAAATCTTCCACTTCACGGGCAAAAGATCGTTCGGCCATGGCAGTTCCCCTTTTGCCTTTTCGGCTTCAAGCCATAAACATTTGCAAAAGCATATTTTCCACCTCATGCGTTTGTCAATTCACAAATGGCTGCGGAGATGCCTGGCCTATCGCAGCCTTCCGGGGAGCCTCTTCAGAAGTTTCTAAGAACCATTTTATATGCTTATGCATATTATTTGGATGAACTGCCGCAAGAATCTCTCGCTTTGGTTACAAATAACCCTTGCCGCCGTTCAGCACTTATTTTAACGTTCAACCATTGAACAAACGAGCCTGACACGGACCGCCTGTCCGCAAGTTTGGCCGAGTGGGAACAATGGAGTTGGATCATGATGACGCTCTCCCGGCGCCAGGCCTTGAGCCTGGGCGCGGCCACCTTTCTGACAGGCGTATTTTCCGGACGTAATACAGTTTTCGCGCAGGACAGTTCGACGCTGACCATCGCCTACAACGTCAACCTGCCGTCCTTCGACCCGACGGTCGGCCCCTCTGCCGTCAATCCGACGATCCAGGCGATCTACCGCTCGGTCTTCGACCAGTTCATCGGGCAGGGTCCCGACCTGTCCTTCCAGCCGGGACTTCTCACCGCCTGGGGCTGGAACGACGACAAGACGCAAGTCTGGATGGACGTGCGCGAAGGTGTCAAATGGCATGACGGCTCGGATTTCACGCCGGAGGACATCGTCTGGTCGCTGGAGCGTGCCGCCAGGCAGGAAACAGGCAATCCGATCCAGTTCGTCTGGTCGACCGCCGGCAATTACAAGATCGACGGCAAGCGCATCACCGGAGAGGTGAAGCAGTTCGACCCCACCTTCTTCAAGTGGATGGCCTTCCTCACCGGCTACGTCATGCCGAAAGCCTATTATGAGAAGGTCGGCGCGGAAGGTTTTGAGAAGAAGCCGGTCGGCACCGGGCCCTACATGTTCGACGCCTATGAAGGAAACGCCTTTCTGCGGCTCAAAGCCAACCCGAATTATTTCGGCGGCAAGCCGGCCTTCGACACCGTCGTCTTCAAGTTCGTGCCGGATGCAACGAGCCGAGTCGCGGAAATCGAATCCGGCTCTTCCGACATCACGCTGGAGATTCCCTATGAGGAATATGATCGCCTGAAGGAAAAGGCGGGACTGAAGGGCGTTGCAGCGCCGATTTCCGACATCGGCATGATCTTCATCAACAATGTCGATGCGATGCTCGACAAGAACGTGCGTCTCGCCGCCCATCACGCCATAGACAAGAAAGCGATCGTCGACCGGCTGCTGAAGGGCTACGGTGTGCCGATCGACACGCTCGAGGCGCCGGAATACGACGCCTATGATGCCTCGATCAAGGTCGGCTACGACCAGGCGAAGGCAAAGGAGCTCCTGGCCGCATCCGGTTATTCCACCGATAAGCCGGCAAAGTTCAAGATCCAGACGACGCGCGGCTTCAAGCCGAAGGATTACGAAATGATCCAGGCGATCGTCGGCATGTGGCGCCGCGTCGGAATCGAGGCGGAGATCGAGGTCTACGAGATCGCCAAGCATTACGAGCTGCGCGCCGCCGACCAGCTGGCACCGGCCGCCTTCTACAACTGGGGCAATGCGATCGGCGACCCGACCACCTCGACCGGGTTTGCCATGTTCGGTCCCTCGCCGCACTCGGTCTGGAACACGGACGATCTCGACAACATGATCATGCCGCTCTGGGGTGAAAAGGACGAGAAGAAGCGCATCGACGGCTGGAAGGCGGTCAGCAAATACATCGCCGAACAGGGTTACGTGATCCCGCTTCTCCAGTACGTCCAGCCGATCGTCTACAAGGACAAGCTGAAGGTCGTGCCGAACGTCTCCGGCGCGCTGCAGCCGACCTTGGTGTCGAAGGCCTGAGATTGAAGTCCCTCTTCTCCCCAACGGGGAGAAGGAGTTCTAATGATCGCCGTATCCATCCTCAACCGACTGATCATGGCCGCCGTGACGCTGTTCGGCGTCGCCGTGATTGTCTTCATGCTGCTGCGAGTCGTGCCGGGCGACCCGATCGCCATGATGATCGCGCCGGGCGCAAGCCCAGCCGATATCGCCGCGTTGCGTGCCAAATACGGCCTTGACTTGAGCCTGCCGGCACAATTCGGCGTCTGGCTGCAAGCGGTGCTGGTCGGAGATTTCGGCACCTCGATCTCGCTCCGCCGTGACGTTCTGGAACTGCTGCTGGGGCGTCTGCCGGCGACGCTGGAGCTCGCCTTCGCAGCCCTGATCGTCGCGATCCTGATCGGCGGTACTGTGGCGGTCACCGGCACGCTCTTCCGCCGCACGCCGCTGGAACCGGCGATCGATGCCACCAACGGCGTGCTGCTCGCCGTGCCGGATTTTGTCTGGGCGCTCGCGCTCGTCCTTGTGCTGGGCGTCTTCATTCCGGTCTTTCCGCTTTCCGGCCGCGTCGATCCGACGTTCTCGATCGATTTCCTCACCTCCTTTTACCTGCTCGAAAGCCTGGTTCGCCTGCGCTTCGACGTTTTTCTCGATGTCGCGGCCCATATGGTCATGCCGGTGCTGGCGCTCGCCCTGCCGCTCGCGACCGTCATCACCCGCATCCTCAAGGAAGCCCTGCTGGAGGCCATGGTGCAGGACTACGTTCTGCTGGCTCGACTGAAGGGCATGTCGGAATTCCGGCTGGTGCTGCAGGAAGCGTTGCGAAACGCCGTCGGCCCCGCCCTCTCGCTCACGGGTGTGCAGTTCACCTTCCTTGTCGGCGGCACTGTCATCGTCGAGCGCATCTTCGCCTATCCCGGCATCGGCAACATGGCGATCGACGCGGTGATCAACCGCGACTTGCCGCTGATCCAGGGCTTGGTCCTCGTCTTCGGCGCGATATTCATCGTCATCAATCTCGCCGTCGATCTTCTGGCCGCCGCACTCAATCCGAGGCTCCGCCATGGCTGAGCCCGTCACCATCGCCGTGCCGACGACGAAACCTTACCGCGCACCATCACGGCTGAGGAGCTTGCTCACGGAGCCGAAGGTGCTGTTCGGCGGCGGCTTCATCCTGCTCCTGATTGTCATCGCGATCTTTGCACCGTTCATCGCACCAAAAGACCCGCTGGAACAGGACCTCATGCTGGGCTCGCTGCCGCCCGCTTGGCTCGAGGGCGCCGAACCCGGTTACTATCTCGGCACCGACGACCTTGGCCGAGACGTGCTCTCCCGCCTGCTTTACGGCAGCCGGATCGCCTTGCTTGTCGCCTTCGTCTCCGCAAGCCTTGCCGCGCTGATCGGCACGGTCCTCGGCCTGCTCGCCGGCTGGTATGGCGGCTGGACGGACCGGATCGTGTCGCGGATCGTCGACATCTGGATGGCCTTCCCGCCCGTTCTTTTGTCGATACTGCTCGTCGCGGTCTTCGGCTCCGGCGTACATTCGGTCATTGCCGCGATCGTCATCATCGACTGGACCCGCTTCTGCCGCGTTGTGAGGGCCGAGACGCTCGCCCAGGCACAGCTCGATTATGTGACCGCCGCCCGCACCGTCGGCTTTCCACGCATGACAATCCTGACTCGCGAAATCTTTCCGAATATCGTTCCGGTGCTGATCGCATTGGTCAGCCTTGAAATGGGTATCGCCGTCGTGGTCGAGGCCATTCTCTCCTTTGTCGGGCTTTCGGTCTCATCAGATACGCCGACCTGGGGCGGCATGATCGCCCAGGGGCGTCAACTCATCCATCATGCCTGGTGGCTGTTGGTGGCACCGCTCGCCGTGCTCTTCGCCACGGTGCTCGCCTTCAACCAGCTCGGCAGCGGCCTGCGCCGGGCGCTCGATCCGGTGCTGAGACGATGACGGAAAACCTGCTCGCCGTGACCGGTCTTTCAGCCGTCTCCGACCGGGAAGGCGGCATGCCCGTGCTGCGCGATGTCGGTCTGACGCTGAGGCAAGGCGAAGTGCGCGGCCTCGTCGGCGAAAGCGGCGCCGGCAAGTCGACCATTGCGAAAGCGATTCTGGGCATATTGCCGCGCACAGTCCGTATCACCGGCGGCCGGATCGACTTCAAGGGCCGCGGCCTGCTGACGATGAAGCCGCCGGAGCTGCGCAGCATCATGGGTTCGGAAATCGCGCTGATCCCGCAGGATCCGCAGACATCCCTCAATCCCGCCCGCCGCATCGGCGCTCAGCTTGCCGACGGCCTGAGGCTGAAGCGAGGTATGTCGGCCAAGGCAGCCGAAGTCCGCGCGCTGCAACTGCTCGCCGACGTGCAGATCCGCGATCCCGACCGGGTGATGAGAAGCTTTCCGCACGAGCTTTCCGGCGGCATGCGCCAGCGCGTCCTGATCGCCGCCGCCTTTGCCGTCGATCCGCTGCTCGTCGTTGCCGATGAGCCGACCACCGCTCTCGACGTGACGGTGCGAAGGAAATCCTCCGCCTCATCCGGCGGATGCAGGAGGCGCACGGCACCGGCGTGCTCTTCGTCACCCACGACCTCGGCATCGTCGCGCAGATCTGCGACAGCGTCACGCTGCTCTATGCCGGTAAGGTCATCGAGGAAGGCCCGGTGCGCACCGTGCTCGAAAGCCCGAAACATGATTACACCAGGGCGCTGATCGCCGCCGGACCGCGCTACGACCGGCCCGATGCCGGGCTGGAGCCGGTGCCGGAAGCGGTCTTTCACGAGCTTCGCCGGGAGATCGGGATCAGCTGATGGAGAGCAACCTTCTCACCGCCACCGGCATCGAAGTCACCTATGGCAAGCGTGCCGCCCTGTTCGGCGCCAAGCCGGCGACCCCGGTCCTGCAGGGCATCGACATCCGTATCGGCCGCGGCCAGACGGTCGGCATCGTCGGCGAATCCGGCTCGGGCAAGACGACGCTCGGCCGCGCTCTGCTGCGCCTCGTCGATGTCTCCGCCGGCAACATCGTTTTCGACGACAAGGACATCACCCACATCCCGGAAGGCGAGATGCGGCGGCTGCGCCGGCGCATGCAGATGATCTTCCAGGATCCGATGGCCTCGCTCAATCCGCGCCATACGATCCGCAGCATCCTCACCGGCCCTCTTCTGCTCCATGAGCTCGCGAGTGATACGGCGTCAGCGCTTGAGCGGGTGAAGTCTGTTCTCGATCGCGTCTCCCTGCCGATCGCGTGCCTCGACCGTTATCCCCATGAGCTCTCCGGCGGCCAGCGACAGCGCATCGGAATTGCCCGTGCCGTGCTGATGCAGCCGGATTTCGTGCTGGCCGACGAGATCGTCTCCGGCCTCGACGTCTCCACCCAGGCCCAGGCGTTGAAACTGCTGAAGGAGCTGTCCCGCGAGCTCGGACTTGCCATGGCATTCATCAGCCATGATCTCTCTGTCATCCGCGCCGTCTGCGACTATGTCTATGTATTGCGGGTTGGAAGGATCGTCGAAGAAGGTCCCTGCGAGCAGGTTTTCGCAAACCCTTCCGCCGCCTATACCCGCGCGCTTCTGGATGCCATTCCGCTTCCCGAATACGATCCGGGCTGGCTGGAGCGAAAAAGCGAAGCGTGAGGAGGCGGCCCGAGAAAAGCACGCCGAGGGAATTATCCGCTTGACGCTTCGATCGAACGCCATATAGTTTAAACTTAAAATAATGAACGACAGAACGTCAGGAGGACTAGGATATGCGCATCGTCTGTATCGGTGGTGGTCCCGCAGGTCTTTATTTCGCGCTCCTGATGAAGAAGTTTCATCCCGAGCATTCCATCTCCGTGATCGAGCGCAACCGGCCCTATGACACGTTCGGTTGGGGCGTGGTTTTCTCCGACGCGACCATGGTTTCCATGCGGGCCTGGGATCCCGAAAGTGCGGTCGAAATCGAGGATGCTTTCAACCACTGGGACGATATCGAACTGCTCTTCAAGGGCACGCGCCAGCGCACATCCGGTCACGGCTTCGTCGGCATCGGCCGCAAGAAGCTGCTCAACATCCTCCAGCGCCGCTGCGAAGCGCTCGGCGTCGAACTGGTCTTCGAGACGGAAGCCGACGGCGACACCGATTATCCGGATGCCGATCTGATCATCGCCTCCGACGGCTTCAACTCGAAGATCCGCAACCGCTATCCGGAAGTCTTCGAACCGGATCTCGTCGTCCGCCCCAATCGCTACATCTGGCTCGGCACCAACAAGCTCTTCGACGCCTTCACCTTCGATTTCCGCAAGACGGAACACGGCTGGTTCCAGGCGCATATCTACAAGTTCGACGAAAAGACCTCGACCTTCATCGTCGAGACGACTGAAGAGGCCTACGAAAAGCACGGCCTCGGTGAAATGGACCAGCAGGGCTCGATCGAGTTCTGCCAAAACCTCTTCTCGGAAGTCCTCGAAGGCGCCGAGCTGATGACCAATGCGCGCCACCTGCGCGGTTCCGCCTGGCTGAACTTCAACCGCCTGATCTGCGGCAAGTGGAGCCATTTCAACGGCAATTCGCATGTGGTCCTGATGGGCGACGCCGCCCATACGGCGCATTTCGCGATCGGTTCCGGCACCAAGCTCGCGATCGACGACGCGATCGAACTGACGAACCAGTTCAACAAGCTGGGGCATACGAAAGACAAGATTCCGGCGGTCCTTGAGACCTATGAGGAAATCCGCCGCGTCGATGTCGCCCGTATTCAGAACGCGGCCCGCAACGCCATGGAGTGGTTCGAAGTCGTCGGCCAGCGTTATGCCGATACGCTGGAGCCGGAACAGTTCATGTATTCCATGCTGACCCGCTCGCAGCGCATCAGCCACGAAAACCTGCGCCTGCGCGATCCGAAATGGCTTGAGGGTTACGAGCGCTGGTTCGCGAAGAAGAACGGCCTCGATGTCAGCGGCAACGGCCGCACCCTGCCGCCGATGTTCACGCCCTATTCGCTGCGCCAAACCCACCTGCCGAACCGCATCGTCATGTCGCCGATGGCCATGTATTCCGCCAGGGACGGCCTGCTGGACGATTTCCATCTCGTCCATCTCGGTTCCCGGGCGCTCGGCGGTGCCGGCCTCGTCTTTGCGGAAATGACCTGCGTCTCGCCGGATGCGCGCATCACGCCCGGCTGCCTTGGCCTCTGGAACGGCGAACAGGCGGCGCGCTGGAAACGCTTCATCGACTTCGTGCATGAAAATTCCGCCGCCAAAGTAGGCATCCAGCTCGGCCACGCCGGCCGCAAGGGCAGCACCAAGGTTGCCTGGGAAGGTATCGACCAGCCTCTGGAGGAGGGCGGTTGGCCGCTGATCTCTGCTTCGGCGCTTCCCTATCTCAGGAACAGCCAGGTCCCGAAGGCGATGGATCGCCAGGATATGGACAGAGTGAAGGCCGATCACGTCCGGGCCGCCAGATATGCCGCCGAAGCCGGTGCCGACTGGCTGGAGCTGCACTGCGCCCATGGCTATCTGCTGTCGAGTTTCCTCTCGCCGCTAACGAACATCCGCACGGACGAATACGGCGGCAGCCACGAGAACCGCGCCCGCTATCCGCTGGAAGTCTTCAAGGCGATCCGCGAGGTCTGGCCGGAAGACAAGCCTATCTCGGTGCGCCTCTCCTGCCACGACTGGTTCGAGGGCGGCAACACGCCGGAAGACGCCGCGCTCTTTGCCGGAATGTTCAAGGAGGCCGGTGCCGACCTCATCGACTGCTCGTCCGGCCAGGTGTGGAAGGAAGAAAAGCCGGTCTACGGCCGCCTCTTCCAGACGCCCTTCTCCGACAAGATCCGCAACGAGATCGGCATTCCGACGATCGCCGTCGGCGCGATTTCGGAAGCCGACCACGCCAATTCGATCATCGCCGCAGGCCGCGCCGATCTCTGCGCCGTCGCCCGTCCGCATCTGGCCGACCCTGCCTGGGTGCTGCACGAAGCCGCCAAGATCGGCCTGACGAACATTCCGTGGCCGAAGCAGTATTATTCCGGCAAATCGCAATACGAGACCAACCTCGCCCGTGCCGCGGCAGCGGCTGCCGCTCCGGCGCCCGGCCCGACGGTGGTGGCGAAGTAAGGACGCGTCATGGGTGAAGCGATTCCTGCCAGGCTTTCCAGTCGTCATGCCCTCGTCACCGGCGCGGGATCGGGGATCGGCGCGGCGATCGCGACGGCACTCGTCGAGGCCGGCGCACGCGTGACATTGGCCGGCCGCCGGGCCGAGCCGCTCGAAGCGCTGGCGAAGGCGCTCGGAGCCGACAGCGCCTGCGTTGCGGATGGTTTCGACGTGACCGACGAGATCGCCATAGACAATGGCTTGAAAACCGCCCGTTCCGCTTTCGGCCCGGTCGACATTCTCGTCAACAATGCCGGCGAAGGCCCGAGCGCTCCCTTTGAAAAGACCTCGCCCGACATGTGGAACCGGGTGATCTCCGTGGACCTCACCGGCGTCTTCCTGGTGAGCCAGGCCGTGCTCCCGGACCTCAAGGCCTATGGCGCCGGAGCCCGCATCATCAATATCGCCTCCACTGCCGGGCTGACGGGCTATGCCTATGTCTCGGCCTATGTCGCCGCCAAACACGGCGTCGTCGGCCTCACCCGGTCGCTGGCGCTGGAGCTCGCGAAAACAGGCATCACCGTCAATGCCGTCTGCCCCGGCTTTACAGATACGCCGCTGATCGCCCGCTCGATCGAAACGATCGTCGCGAAGACCGGGCGCACGGCCGAAGAAGCATTGAAAGAATTCACCAAAAGCAACCCGCAGGGACGGCTGGTTAAGCCGGAGGAGGTCGCGGACACGGTTCTGTGGCTGGCATCACCCGGAGCGGCATCGATCACCGGACAGGCAATCGCCGTTGCCGGGGGAGAAATCATGGCAGGCTAACGGCCGGCATGATCTTGGTACGAAAGCTGGGAGATCAAGATGGAACTGGAAAAGGGCATCACCAAGAACGGTAGCGGATATAACGGCACCACCTGGAACATCCTCGGCCAGGTCTACTTTCCGAAGGCGGTCTGCGACGACACCTTCGCTTTTGAGACCAACAGCCTGCCGGGACAATTCGTGCCGGTGCATATCCATCCGACCCAGGACGAGTTCATCCTTGTGCAGGAGGGCGAACTCGATCTGAAGCTCGACGGCCAATGGGTCAAAGCGAAGGCCGGAGATCTGGTCCGCATGCCGCGCGGCATTCCTCACGGTTACTTCAACAAATCCGACAAACCGTGCCGGGCGCTCTTCTGGGTCTCGCCGGCACGCAAGCTCCCGCAGCTTTTCGGAGAGCTGCACGACATGACCGACGTGGAGGAAATCGTGAAGGTTTCCGCTGCGCACGAGGTGGATTTCCTGCCACCCGCGGCCAACGACTAATACACGGAAGACGCGTTCCGGCCACCTGACAAGGCGGCCGGCCGGTGACGGGAGGAAACGAGCATGAGCGACGTGATGAGAGAAATGAAACGCAGCTTTCGCGATTACCAGCCCAGGCATTTCCTCTGGGAAGTGAGTGAAAACGACCGTGTCGCGACGATCCGCCTTAACCGGCCGGAGCGCAAGAACCCGCTGACCTTCGAAAGCTATGCGGAACTGCGCGATCTCTTCCGCGATCTCGTTTATGCGTCCGATATCCGCGCCGTCGTTCTGACCGGTGCAGGCGGTAATTTCTCCTCCGGCGGCGACGTCTTCGAAATCATCGAGCCGCTGACCCATATGGCGATGCCGGACCTGCTCGCATTCACGCGTATGACGGGAGATCTCGTCAAGGCGATGCGGAAATGCCCGCAGCCCGTCGTGGCCGCCGTCGACGGCGTCTGCGTCGGCGCCGGCGCGATCCTCGCCATGGCCGCGGACATGCGGCTGGCAACACCGGAAGCGAAGACGGCGTTTCTCTTCACCCGTGTCGGTCTGGCCGGCGCGGATATGGGCGCCTGCGGGATCCTGCCGCGCATCATCGGCCAGGGCCGCGCCGCCGAGCTCCTCTTCACCGGCCGCTCCATGAGTGCCGAAGAGGGACGGACCTGGGGCTTCTACAACGCCCTGCACGCAGCCGAAAAGGTCGAGACGGAGGCGGTCAAGCTCGCTCATTCGCTGGCCGACGGCCCCTGGTTTGCGCATACGATGACCAAGACCATGCTGAACCAGGAATGGGCCATGGGGATCGACGAAATGATCGAGTCGGAAGCCCAGGCCCAGGCCGTCTGCATGGCGACCAAGGATTTCCGTCGCGCCTTCGAAGCCTTCGCCGAGAAACGCAAGCCGGTCTTCGAGGGCAACTGATGGCGGCCGCGACCAACCTCAAAGGTCCAAGCCGGGATTTCCTGGACTGGCCGTTCTTCGACGAGAGCCATAAGGCACTCGCGGGAAAGCTCGATGCTTTCGCGGCGTCGGGCGCGCTTTCGGCCATCGACCATTCGGATACGGACGGCGCCTGCCGATCGATAGTCAAGGCGCTTGGAAAAGCCGGACTGCTGGACGCCGCGACCGGCGCCGGCGGCAAAGAACCGATCGATTCCCGCGCCGCCTGCCTCACCCGCGAAACGCTCGCCTGGCATGACGGGCTCGCCGACTTCGCCTTTGCCATGCAGGGTCTCGGCACCGGCGCGATCGGTCTCTCCGGATCGAAAGAGTTGCGCCGCACGGTGCTGCCGAAGGCGCAGTCCGGCGAATGGATTTCCGCATTCGCGCTATCCGAGAAGGAAGCCGGCTCGGATGTCGCAGCCATGGCCTGCGCCGCGTGCAAGGACGGCGACCACTATATTCTCGATGGCGAAAAGACGTGGATTTCCAACGGCGGCATCGCGGACGTCTATACCGTCTTCGCCCGCACCGGCGAGGCACCGGGCACGCGCGGTATTTCCGCCTTTGTGGTATTCGCCGACGATCCGGGCTTCTCGATCGCCGAACGGATCGACGTGATCGCCCCGCATCCGCTGGCGACGATCCGCTTCGAGAATTGCCGCATCCCCGCTTCGCGCCTGCTTGGCAGCCCCGGCGAAGGCTTCAAGATCGCGATGCGGACGCTTGACATCTTCCGCGCTTCCGTCGCCGCGGCGGCCCTCGGCTTTGCCAGACGCGCGCTGGACGAAGCGGTCGTTTATGCCAAGGCGCGGCCGATGTTCGGCAACCACCTTTCCGACCTGCAGCTCACCCAGGCCGCCTTCGGAGACATGGCCGCAGAGATCGATGCCGGCGCGCTGCTCACCTACCGTGCGGCCTGGCGTCGCGACGTGCAGGGTCTGCCGACCACCAAGGAAGCCGCCATGGCCAAGATGGTCGCGACCGAAAATGCCCAGGCCGTCATCGACCGCGCCGTGCAGATCTTCGGCGGCCGCGGCGTGAAGAGCGGGGAGATCACCGAGAGCCTCTATCGCGAAATCCGGGCGCTGCGCATCTACGAGGGCGCGACCGAGGTGCAGAAGCTCATCATCGCCCGCGAACTTCTGAAGGCGTGAGGCGATCATGGCTTACACCACGTCCCGCCACTTGAACTTCGGAGATTGCGACCCTTCCGGCATCGCCTACTTCCCGTCCTATCTCAACATTCTCGTCGGGGTTTACGAGGAGTTCTTCAGGGCGATCGGCTTTGCCTGGCCGGAAATGATCAACGAACGGAAAATCGGTCTTCCGACCGTGACCCTGGATCTCACCTTCAAAAGTCCCGGCTTTCACGGCGACATGATGAATTTCACCGTTAGGGTCGTCCGGATCGGCAACAGCTCGGTTGACCTCGAACACGAGGTAAAGGCGGGCGACCGGTTGCTCTGGACCGCGAAGCAGCGATTGGTCGCCACCTCCCTCGAGACACACAAGGCCTGTCATTGGCCGGACGATATGCGCGCAGCGCTCACACAGCATTTGGAGAAGAAAGATGCACATGATTCTGCAGCCTGAAGGCTGGGCCAAACCGATCGGTTACGCCAACGGCGTCGCCGCCACCGGCCGCCAGGTCTTCGTCGGCGGGCAGATCGGCTGGAACGCTGAGTGCCGGTTCGAAACCGACGATTTCGTCGGCCAGGTCCGTCAGACGCTTTCCAACGTCGTGGCCGTGCTTGCCGAAGCCGGCGCAGGGCCGGAACACGTCACCACGATGACCTGGTATTTCACCGACAAGGCCGAATACCTCGATAATCTGAAGGGCATTGGCCAGGTTTACCGCGAGATCATGGGCAAGCATTTCCCGGCCATGGCCGCCATGCAGGTCGTGGCGTTGGTGGAAGATCGTGCCAAGATCGAGATCCAGGCAACCGCCGTCATTCCGGATTGAAGACCATGAGCGAGACGACCGCATTTTCGTCAACGGTTTCGGCCCCAAACTCGGTTAAAGCCAGTAACGGGATCCTGATCGTCACGATCGACAATGCCCCGGTCAACGCGACATCCGCGGATGTCCGCACCGGGCTCGAACGTGCGCTTTCCCATGCGGAAGCGGCAGCCGATGTGACGGGCGTCGTCATCACCGGCGCCGGCAAGACCTTCATCGGCGGTGCGGATATCAAGGAATTCGGCAAGCCGGCCATCGAACCGACGCTGCCGGCCGTCATCGAAAAGATCGAGGCTCTCTCCAAACCGGTCGTTGCGGCGCTGAACGGCGTTGCACTCGGCGGCGGACTGGAATTGGCTCTTGCCTGCCACCATCGCGTTGCTTCCGCCGCTGCCCAGGTCGGCCTGCCCGAGGTGAAGCTTGGCATCGTACCGGGCGCCGGCGGCACGCAGCGTCTGCCGCGCCTGATCGGCATACCGGCAGCGCTCGATCTCATCGCCTCAGGCCGCTCCGCGAAGGCCGAAGAGGCCCTCTCGCTCGGTATAATCGACGAAATCGCCCAGAGTGACCTTTTGGAAACTGCCGTTTCGGCTGCGCGGAAGCTTGCCGGCAAACCGCTCCGCCGCACGGGCGGACTGACCGTCGCCACAGCCGATCCGGCCGAAATCGAAAAGGCCTCGGCAAAGATCCTTGCCAAGTCACGCGGCCAGAAAGCACCGGCCGAAGTCGTGCGGCTCGTTACCTCTTCGACGCGTCCCTTCGCTGAAGGCCTGGCGGACGAGCGCGCCACATTCCTCGCGCTCCGTGACAGCCGCGAGGCCGCAGCGCTCCGCCATGTCTTCTTTGCTGAACGGGAAGCCTCCAAGGTCGAGGGTCTGGAAAGCGTTGAGGTCCGCCCGGTCTCGACAATCGGCATATGCGGTCTCGGCCTGATGGGAAGCGGCATCGCGGTCGCGGCGCTTGGCGCCGGATATACGGTCATCGGCCTCGACCAGACGCCGGAAGCCGCCGAAAAGGGACGGGAACGCATTATCGGCCTGCTGGAACGCAACCTCGCATCCGGCCGCCTCGATCAAACCGGGTTCGAAGCCCGGAAGGCCAAGCTTTCAGCGACCGCGTCGGATGCCGATCTCGCTCCCTGCGACCTTGTCATCGAAGCGGTTTTCGACGACCTCGCCGTCAAGACCGAACTCTTCCGGCGGCTCGATAAAGTCGTTCGGCCGGATGCGGTACTGGCGACCAATACAAGCTACCTGAACCCCGACGACATCGCTGCTGCCACCGCTTACCCGGGCCGCGTGCTGGGCATGCACTTCTTTTCGCCCGCGCATGTCATGCGGCTCATCGAAGTCGTCCGTTGTGCGAAGACTGCACCGGATGTGTTGGCGACCGGGCTCGCCGTCGCCAGGAAACTGCGCAAACTGCCGGTCGTGACCGGCGTCACCGAGGGCTTCATCGGCAACCGCATATTTTCCGCCTATCGCCGTGAAGCCGAATTCCTTCTGGAGGATGGCGCCCTGCCGCACGAGATCGATGCCGCGCTGGAAGACTATGGTTTTCCGATGGGCCTCTTCGCCGTCTATGACATGGCGGGGCTGGAAATCGCCTGGGCGCGCCGCAAGAGGCAGGCAGCCACCCGCGATCCCTCGATCCGTTATGTCGAGATCGCCGACACCCTATGCGAGGCAGGCCGCTTCGGCCAGAAAGCCGGTCGCGGCTGGTACGCCTACCCGGAAGGCAAGAAGGCGATCGATCCCGAAGTGACGGCGATCATTGAAGCTGCCCGCGCGAAGAAGGGCATCACGCCGCGCACCTTCTCCAAGGACGAGATTCTCCAACGCCTGCTGAACGCCATGGCGGCGGAAGGCGAAACCTTGCTTGCCGAAGGCATCGCCGCCCGGCCCGGCGATATCGACCTTGTGATGATCAACGGCTACGGCTTTCCCGCCTACAAGGGCGGCCCGATGTTCGCCAGCAACTGAGCCGAGAAAATCTCCTTTAAAATAAAGCATTGAAATTTATCGCATCTTCCCATCAACTGAAGCGAGCGGAAGGATTTCCGCTGCCTGCACATTTGCTCGCCTAAAAGAGTTTCGCTCATTTGATCAAACATGCTTGCATGTTTCCGGAAATCGCCTATTGTTTGCCCTAAGCCTCGCAAGTAGGCATTCAAGCAACGACAGGGAACGCTGCATGTCCGCACCTTATGAGCTTCCTTCGCACCGGTATTTTAAATTTAAAATATCTGGCACCGTTTGCCCCGCATTTGCATTTTCTCGTGGCGCGCTTAGGAGAGCATGATGTCTTTCTCGTTTTCCGCATTCAAACGTAAGATGCTGCTGGGCACGATCGCCGCAGCCATGGCGATGCCGCTGGCCGCCAATGTTCAAGCGGCGGATTTTAAATTCGCAGGCCCGCTCGATGCCTATACGCTCGATCCTCATGCGGTCTCGAACACGCTGATTTTCGCCGTGCTCGCCAATGTCTACGAACCGCTGGTTCGCCGCGGTGCCGACCAGAAGCTGGAACCGGCGCTTGCGACCGATTGGAAGCAGGTCGACGGCACCACCTGGGAATTCAACCTCCGCCAGGACGTCAAATTCTCGAACGGCAATCCTTTTACAGCCGATGACGTGGTCTTCTCCCTGACGCGCGGCCAGGCCGGCGGCATCAAGGCCAACCTCAATTCGATAGCCTCGATCGAGAAGGTCGACGACTACAAGGTCCGCATCAAGACCCGCGCCGTCAATCCCATCCTGCCGAACCAGATCACCAACTGGTTCATCATGGACAAGGAATGGGCCGAGGCGAACGGTGCTGTCCAGCCGGGTTCGGCCAACAACGCCACCGAGACCTTCGCCAACCGCAACGCCATGGGGACCGGACCCTTCGTCATCAAGGAACGCGATCCGGGTGTGAAGACCGTTTTCGCCACCAATCCGGGCTGGTGGGACAAGAAGACCGGCAATATCGACAACGCCACCTTCTTCGTGATCCCGAACCCTTCCACGCGCGTCTCGGCGCTGATCTCCGGCGAAGTGGACATGATCGACGGCGTGCCGCCGCAGGATGCGGAGCGCATCGAGAAGACCGATGGACTGCGCGTGCAGGCGGGCCCGGATCTTCGCACCATCTATGTCCAGCCGGATGTCGCCCGCGACAGCCTGATCTTCGGCAGCGAAAAGACCAAGAACCCGTTCAAGGACCTGAAAGTCCGCCAGGCGATGGAGCTGGCGATCGACACGGGCGCGATCCAGAAGCGCATCATGCGCAACTATTCGGTTCCGGTCGGCCTGCCGATCGGCAAGGAGATCAACGGCTTCGACCCGGAGCTCGGCGCACCGGTCAAGCCTGACCTCGACAAGGCCAAGGCCCTGATGAAGGAAGCCGGTTATGAGAACGGCTTCTCCGTCACGCTCGACTGCACCAACGACCGTTTCATGAACGACGAGCCGACCTGCCTTGCGGTCGCAGCCTCGCTCGCCCGCATCAACATCAAGGTCGAGCCGCGCGCCCAGGCGACCAGCCGCTGGGCCACCCAGGTCAATCCGCCGGAATACAATACCAGCCTCGCTATGCTGGGTTATTCGCCCGCGACCTATGACGCCCACATCTTCCTGACCTCGATTGCCGCGACCCGCGACCCGAAAAGCGGCCTCGGCGCCTTCAACATCGGCGGTTACTCCAATCCCGAAGTCGACAAGCTGATCGACGCGGTCGGCAAGGAGACCGATCAGGCGAAGCGCACGGATCTCATCAAGCAGGCCTTCAAGCTCATCAAGGCGGACGTCGGCTTCATTCCGCTTCACCAGCTCAACATTCTCTGGGGCGTGAAGGACAATGTCACCGTCGTGCAGCCCGCCGACCTTGCTTACCCGCTGCGCTACTTCACGGTGAAGCAATGAGCATTGCCGCCGGTATCATGAAGCAGGACATTACGAAGCAGCTCGCCGGACTTGTGTCCTTCCCGACGGTCAGCGCCGTTTCGAACCTCGACCTGATCAAGTATGTCGAAGACCAGACCGCTCCCTTCGGGGGGCGCGTCCGGCGTTTTTCCAATGCCGAAGGCGACAAGGCGAATGTGCTTGTCAGCATCGGGCCGGAAACGCCCGGCGGCATCATCTTCAGCGGTCATACCGACGTCGTACCCACCGAAGGCCAGGCCTGGACCGGCGATCCCTGGACGCTCAGGGAAGCGAATGGCCGGCTGGTCGGCCGGGGCGCGACCGACATGAAGGGATTTCTCGCCTGCTGTCTCGCCGCCGCACCCGGCATTGCGAAAAAGAACCTCAAGAAACCGATCCATCTCGCCTTCTCCTATGACGAGGAGGTGGGCTGCACCGGCGTCGGCAGCATGGCGGAATGGGTGGGACAAAGCGACCTGAAACCGCGTCTCGCCGTCATCGGCGAAGCGACCGGCATGGATCTGATCGCCGCCCACAAGGGCGGGCTGATCGGCTGGTGCCGCATCAAGGGCAAGCCGGGCCACTCTTCCCAGCCTGACCGTTACGTCAATGCGGTCATGGCTGCCGGTGACATGATCGCCGAGATCAACCGCATCCGCGAGGACATGCGCAACGGTCCGCAGTTCGAGGGGCTCGACCCGCCCTACTCGACCATTCAGGTCAACGTCATCAAAGGCGGCCTTCACGGCAACATCGTTTCCGAAAGCTGCGAGTTCTTCTGGGAGATGCGCATCATTCCGGGCCAGAGCGACATGGCGGTGCTGGAGCACATGAGACGCTTCGCATCCGAACAGCTCGAACCGGCGATGAAGGCGGTCGATCCGGAATGCGGCATCGCCTTCGATGTGCAGGCGCGCATTCCCGGCCTGAAGCCGAACGACGATCCGGCACTCGACAAGGAGCTCCTGACGCTTCTCGGACGAACGGAACCTCGCTATGTTCCCTACGGCACGGAAGCGGGTATCTTCCAGATCGCCGGCGTCCCATCGGTCGTCATCGGTCCGGGCGATATCGCCGACGCGCACCAGCCGGACGAGTCGGTTGCGATTTCCGAGCTCGAACGCTGCGTCGCCTTTCTCGACCAGCTCGGGGATACCTGCTGCTGAGGATTTCGTAGTGCTGAATTATGCCGCGTCACGGATCGTACAGACGATCATCGTCCTGCTCGTGATCAGCTTCATCGCCTTCCTGCTGGTCGCCAATATCGGCGACCCCCTGGCGGCGCTTCTCTCCGCGGACGCGACCGTCAACGAGCGCATGGAACTGATCGCCAGGCTTGGCGTCGACCAGCCGCTAGGGACGCGCTTCCTGCATTTTCTCGGCAATCTCCTGCAGGGCGATTTCGGCATGTCCTACCGCACGCAGGATCCGGTCGCCAATCTGATCGCCGAACGCCTGCCGGCCACGATCGAGCTCGCCTTCGTCAGCCTGCTGATCACCATTCTGGTCGGAGTGCCGGCGGGCATTTACTGCGGCGTCCACCCGAATTCGCTGTTCGGCCGCTTCATCATGCTGATTTCGACGGCCGGCATCACCTTGCCGAATTTCGTCGTCGGCCTGCTGCTGATCGCCGTCTTTTCCGTGCAGCTCGGCCTGCTTCCGTCCTTCGGGCGCGGCACGGTCGTCGATCTCGGCTTCTGGACCACGGGCCTGCTCTCCGTTTCCGGCTGGCGGGCGATCATCCTGCCGGCCGCGACGCTCTCCACCTTCCAGGTCGCCTTCATCATCCGCATGCTGCGCACGCAGCTCATGGAAGTCGGCCAGAGCGAGCATATCCGCTTCGCTCGTGCCCGTGGCCTGTCGGAAGCACGCATCTGGTATGTCTACGCCATCAAGAACACGCTCTTGCCGGTCATCACCATGCTCGGCCTGCAGCTCGGCAATATCATCGCCTTCTCCGTGGTGACGGAAAACGTCTTCGCATGGCCGGGCCTCGGTTCGCTCTTCCTGCAATCGATCCAGGCCGCCGACATTCCGGTCATCGCCATCTACCTGATCTTCGTCGGCCTGGTCTTCATGATCATCAATCTCATCGTCGAGCTGCTTTATCCTCTGATCGACGCCCGCGTGTTGAGGAGGCAATCATGACGCCTGTCGTTAACACGCCGTCCGTTCCGGCAGCACGCCGCAGCCGTCTGTCGAAACTCCTGCGCGCCATGCGCAGGGCGCCAGGCCCGACCTTCTGCGCTTTCATCATCTTCGCGCTGCTCATCTACGCATTCGTGACGCCGCTGGTCTCGCTGAACCCGTTCGAATTCTCCGGCATGTCGGTGATGGACAGCTTCATTCCACCCATGTGGATGGCCGACGGCATGCCGGACTTCCCTTTGGGCACCGACGACCAGGGCCGCAATCTTCTGACGGCGATGGCCTATGGCATGCGCACCTCGATCATCGTCGGCTTCCTGTCGGTCATCATCGGCCTCGTGCTCGGCGGCAGCCTGGGCCTCATCGCCGGCTTCGTCGGCGGCAAGGTGGACGCCTTCATCATGCGCGTCGCCGATGTCCAGCTCGCCTACCCGGCCCTCCTGCTCGCCATGATCATCGACGGCGCAGCCCGTGCTGCGCTGGGTGCCGAGCGCAGCGTCACGACCGCCATCACCATCGTGGTCCTGTCGATCGGCATCGCCTTCTGGGTGCAATATGCGCGTACCATCCGCTCCTCTGTGATGATCGAACGCGACCAGGATTATGTCTCGGCGGCCCGCATCACCGGCCGCAGCAATCTTTCCATCATCGTGCTGCATATCCTGCCGAACGTCATGGCGCCGGTGCTGGTCATAGCCACCATCAACCTCGGCATCGCCATCATCACCGAAGCGACGCTGAGCTTCCTCGGCATCGGCATTCCGGTCACCTCGCCGTCGCTCGGCACGCTGATCCGCAACGGCAACAACTTCCTGCAATCCGGCGAATGGTGGATATCCGTCTGGCCCTGCCTCGTGCTCGTCGCCTTCGTCGTCTCGGTCAACATCCTCGGCGACCACCTGCGCGATGTCTACAATCCGCGACTGAGAGGCCGCTCATGACGACACCGCTTCTCGACGTCCGCGACCTGACCGTCACCATCAATCGCGACGGCCACCTGATCACCGCTCTCGACAAGGTCTCGTTCTCGGTCAATCCGGGCGAGGTGCTCGGCATCGTCGGCGAATCCGGCGCAGGCAAGTCGATCACCGGCGCTGCGATCATCGACCTCCTCGTCCCGCCCCTGAAACGCACAGGCGGCACGATCACGCTCGCCGGTGAACGCCTCGACCGGCTTTCGCCGAAGGCGATGCGCAGCGTCCGCGGCGGCAGGATCGGTTTCATCTTTCAGGACCCGATGACCAGCCTCAACCCGGTCATATCCATCGGCCGTCAGCTCTGCGACACGATCGAGGCGCATCTGAAGATCGGCGGCGAAAAGACGAAAAGGAAAGCGCTCGAATGGATCGAGCGCGTCGGCCTGCCGAACCCTGAGGTGCAGTTCAGGCGTTATCCGCATCAGCTTTCTGGCGGCATGCGGCAGCGCATCGTCATCGCGCTCGCGCTTTGCGCCAACCCGGCGCTGGTCATCGCCGACGAACCGACCACGGCGCTCGATGTCTCGGTCCAGGCGCATATCCTGCAGCTCATGCGCGACCTCCATCGCGAGAGCAGGGCAAGCATGATGCTGATCACCCATGATCTCGGTGTCATCGCCAAGATGGCCGATCGCGTGGCGGTGCTTTATGCCGGCCGCGTAGCGGAGATCAGCACTGTCGGCGAACTCTTCAACGCGCCGAAACACCCTTATACGCGTGGCCTGATCCGGGCCACTCCTATGCCTTCGGCCGATGGCGAAGTGCGGCTGGACCAGATTCCGGGCGCCATGCCGGGGCTTGGAGCCGTCCCGCCGGGCTGCGCTTTCAATCCACGCTGTTTCAAGGCGGAAGGCGACTGCCGCGCGGCGATCCCGCCGCTGACCACGGAGGAAAGCGCTGCGTTTTCCTGTTTCCACCCGTTGGAAAGGGAAACTGCATGAGCGCACAGGATTTTCTCACCCTCAACCATGTGAGCAAGGTCTATCGCCGCAATCAGAGCCTTCTGGAGCGGTTGAAAAAGACCGATACCGGCGGCACCAAAGCGGTCAGCGACGTCAGCCTCACCGTCCGGCATGGCGAAACCGTGGGCCTCGTCGGAGAAAGCGGCTGCGGCAAATCCACGCTGGCCCGCCTCGTCTCCGGCCTCATGGAGCCGACGTCCGGCGAGATCGCCTTCCGCAAGGATGGAGCCGGAAGGACGCCGCGCCTGCAGATGATCTTTCAGGATCCCTATTCCTCGCTGAACGGCCGCTGGACGATCGAGGATATCATTGCCGAACCGATCCGTGTCCATAAGCTGCGCCGGGGCCGCGCGGCGATCCGCGCCCGCGTCGACGAACTGCTGACCCAGGTCGGCCTGTCCCCGGCGGATGCGGAGAAGTATCCGCAGGAATTTTCGGGCGGCCAGCGCCAGCGAATCTGCATCGCCCGCGCGCTCGCGGGCGAACCGGAATTCCTGATCCTCGACGAACCTACCTCGGCGCTCGACGTGTCCGTCCAGGACCAGATCCTCAACCTTTTGCGCGACCTGCAAAAGAACCTGGCGCTGACCAGCCTGTTCATCACCCACAATCTCTCGGTCGTGCGGATCATGGCCGATCGGATCGGCGTCATGTATCTCGGCGAACTGGTCGAGGAGGCCCCTTCGGAAGAGCTCTTCCTCAGGCCCCGCCATCCCTATACGCGCCTCCTGATCGATGCGGCCCCGGATATGGATACTTCCGACCGCTCACTGCATCCGATCGCCGGAGAGCTGCCGAACCCGGCCTTTCCGCCCTCCGGCTGCCGCTTCCATACCCGCTGTCCCTTCGCCAAGGACATCTGCCGCAACACGGCACCGCCGCAGAAAACGGCCGGAACCGGCGGCATGTTCCGCTGCCATTTCGATCTCGAACTGTCGAACGCGCAGGCTATCCCACCGGCCTCCAAGGCCAGGACCGCCTGAAATTCCGAGGAAGCCCCGATGACGACTGCCCCCACCCGCCAGGCGACGATCGACAAGGCTGTGGGTTATCTCGATGACGGCTCGTTAGAGGCGGCGCTCCGCAAGCGGGTAGCCATTCCATCCGCCAGCCGCGTCGCTGCGAACAAGCCGGATCTTTGGCGCTACGTGACCGAGGATATGCAGCCCTTCTTCGAACGGCTCGGCTTCGCCACGAAGATCTACGAGAACGAGTTGGCCCCTGGCCCCTTCCTGCTCGCAGAACGGATCGAGGACCCGAGCTTTACGACCGTCCTGCAATACGGCCATGGCGATGTCGTTGCAGGACTCGATGGCCAATGGGAAGAAGGTCTCTCTCCTTTCGATATGACCGAGAAGAACGGCTCCTGGTACGGCCGCGGAACCGCCGACAACAAGGGCCAGCATGCGGTGAACCTCGCCGCGATCGAGGCGCTGCTGGCGGTCAAGGGCTCCCTCGGCTTCAATCTCAAATACCTGATCGAGATGGGCGAAGAATCCGGCTCGCTTGGGCTGGAAGAAATGTGCGCCGCTCATAGGGATGAGCTGAAGGCGGACGTCTTCATCGCTTCGGATGGCCCGCGCCTCGCTCTCGACCGGCCGACCATTTTCCTCGGCGCCCGCGGCGGCATGTCCTTCCATCTGGAGATCAATGCGCGGGAAAGTTTCCAGCACTCAGGTAATTGGGGCGGCATCCTCTCCAATCCCGGCATCGAGCTCTGCCACGCCATCACCGCACTGGTGGACCGCGCGGGCAGGATCAGGGTACGCGAGATGACGCCCGGCTCGATCCCGAAAAACGTTCGTGCCGCGCTGAAGGATTGCAGGATCACTCCCGCTGCCGGTGACCCGCCGATCGAGCCCTGGTGGGGCGAGCCGGGGCTGACGCCGGAGGAGAAGGTCTTCGCCTGGAGTTCTTTCGAGGTGATGGAGATGGAATGCGGCAACCTCGCCCAGCCACTCTACGCCATCCCGCCAAAGGCCCGCGCCCGCGTGCAGCTCCGCTTTCCGGTCGGCGTCGATCCGGATGCAGTCGTCCCGGCTGTCCGCAAGGCGCTGAAGGATGCCGGTTACGACCGGGTCGTGGTCAAAGACCCGACTGACGCGATTTTCCTCGCGAGCCGCCTCGATCCGGATCATCCCTGGGTCAAACGTGTCGTCGCCTCGATCGAAACGACGCTGGGCGCTCCGCCTGCTATCTTGCCTAACTTGGGCGGCTCGCTGCCGAACAATATCTTCTCCGACCTGCTCGGCCTGCCGACCATCTGGATCCCGCATTCCTATCCCGGCTGTCTGCAGCACGCTGCGAACGAGCACCTGCCGATTTCGATCGTCCGCGAGGGACTGGCGATGATGGCGGGACTCTACTGGGATATCGGCGAGACTGGCGAAGGGGTCTGAAGCCGGAACCAGCCTTTTCATCACCCGCGTTTTATAAATACGCCGTCCTTCATGATCATCGGCAGGTGCGCGCCCTGTCTGGTCAGGAGCGAGATGTCCTTGAGCGGATCGCCGTCGACGACGATGAGGTCCGCGAAGGCGCCGGGCGCGACGCAGCCGATCTGCCCTTCCATCCGCAACAGCTTCGCCGCCACAAAGGTCGCCGCGGCGATCACTTCATGGGTGGGAAGAACACGGGAGCGGATGACGAATTCTTCCGACTGGTGGCGATGCATCTCGCCGAGCAGATCCGTCCCGAAAGCCATGGAGAGCCCCGCTTCGCGCATGATCGCAAGCGATTCCATGCCGGCAAGCCGCACCGAATCCACCTTGGCGATCGATGCGGGCGGCAGGCCGAGCGCCGGACCCTCGACGCTGAGTTTCTCGTAGGTCACCAGCGTCGGCACGGCGATGCAGCCGCTCTCGACGGCGAGCTTCGCCGTCTCTGGTGCGATCAGGTTGCAATGTTCCAGTGAGTGGATGCCGCATTCGATCGCCCGGCGGATCGCCTTGTCCGTATAAAGATGCGCAGCAACATAGGTGCCGGCATTCTCCGCCTCCTCGACGGCTGCCATCAATTCCTCGCGCGAAAAGCCGAGGAAGTGAATGGGATCGGTCGGCGAGGCGATGCCGCCATTCGCCATGACCTTGATGAAATGGGCGCCGGACTTGAGTTCCTCGCGAGCCGCTTTGCGAACCTCCGGCACGCCATCGCAGATCCGGCCGAGATTGCCGAGCGTGTGGCCGGTCTTCGGCGCCGGCGTGTCGTCATAGGGGCCGCGATAGTCGGTATGGCCGCCGGATTGGGACAGCGCCTTGCCGCAGATATTGAGCCGCGGCGTCGGCCATGGCGCTTCGGCTGCGGCCGCAGCGAGGCCGGATGTCGCACCGCCGAGATCGCGAACGGTGGTGAAGCCGCGCATCAGCATCTCGCCCATGATCTTGAAGGCGCGCACGGTGACGACCGGATCGGGCAGCTTCGCGTTCTGGCCGAGATTGGCCATGCCGGCGATGACATGCACATGCGCATCGATGAGGCCCGGCATCAGCGTGCGGCCGGCGAGATCGATCCGCTCGGCGCTCTCGCTTCTGACCGATGGCCCCACCTCGCGAATGATATTGCCTTCGATGAGCACGCTTGCGGGCTCGCCGGCCTCGGGGCTTGTTCCGTCGACGATGCGGGCGTTTTCGAAAAGATAGGCGGTCACGGTTGTTCCTCGTCAGGCGGTGGGAGGGATGTTGCCGCGGCGGGCTTCGAGGAAGGCCGGGATCAGGAGCGGCGCGAACCGCCGCGCGATCCCGACATGCTCCTCAGTGTAGAAGAACTCCTCGTCCAGCAGATTGATCGTGCCGATCGTCTCGCCGTCATAGACGACGGGAATGTTGATCGCCGATCCGAGCCCGAGACTTTCGATGAGTTCGTGGTCGAAGAAGGCCCATTTGATGGCCTCGCGATCGCGGCCGAGAAACGGCTGCTGCCGGCGCAGCACCAGGTCGCCCCAGGGCGTCACCCCCATCGGCTTGCGGCCGAAGACCGGGTAGACGTCCGGCATGTTTGAATAGACGCGCGCCACTTCGTCGCCGTCCTTGTAGAGCAAGGTCAGCAGTTTGTGCCCCACACGGCGGGCAAGGGCGGCATCCAATGCGTCGTAGAAGAAATTCGGCTGGCCGGGCTCGGCGAGAAGTTCGACAAGATCTTCGATCATCATGAAACCCTCTCTAGCGATGATGGCAGGCAGCCGACTGGCCATCGGCCTTCTGTTCAAGTACCGGCTCGATCTGCCGGCAGATATCCGTCGCCAGCGGACAGCGGGTGTGGAAGGCGCAGCCGGTCGGCTTTCGCGTGGCGCTCGGAATATCGTCGCTGACAGCGCTGAACCGGTGCCGGTTGTGTGGATCGTGAGACGGTGCCGAACGCAGCAGCAGTTCGGAATAGGGATGCAGGGGCTTCGAGAAGATCGCCCTTTTCGATCCGGTCTCGACGATCTTGCCGAGATACATGACCGCCACGCGATGCGAGACGTGCTCGACCACGCCGAGATCATGCGAGATGAAGAGATACGAGAGGCCTAGTTCCTTCTGCAGATCGGCGAGCAGGTTGAGGATCTGCGCCTGCACCGAAACGTCGAGCGCCGACACCGGCTCGTCGCAGACAATGATATCCGGTTTCAGCGCCAGCGCACGGGCAATGCCGATGCGCTGCCTCTGGCCGCCGGAGAACTGATGCGGAAAATTGTCGGCCTGATCGGCGCGAAGGCCGACCAGCGAGATGAGCTTGGCCACTTCGGCGCGCCGTTCCTCAGCCGTGCCGATCCCATGGATGTCGAGCGGCGCACGGATGATGTCGCGCACCCGCTGGCGCGGATTGAGCGAGGAGAACGGGTCCTGGAAGATGATCTGCATGCGGCGGCGATGCGACTTCGGCACCGACCGCATCTGTGTCACGTCCTCGGCGCCCTTCATCGCGATACGGCCGTCGGTGGCCTTCACCAGCCCCATGAGGGCGAGCCCGGTCGTCGACTTGCCACAGCCGCTTTCGCCGACGAGGCCCAGCGTCTCGCCGGCATTGATCGAAAAGGAGACGCCGTCGACGGCTTTCACCTCGCCGACACGCTGTTGGAGGATGCCGGCGCGGATGGCGAAATGCACCTTCAGGTTCTCGACCGCAAGCAGGGGAGAGGAGGCGCCGTCAGACATTGTCATGCTCCCAGCAGGCGGCAAAATGGCCGGGTTTCTTTTCGATGAAGGGCGGGCGCTCTTCGAGACACCGGGCCGAGGCGCCCGGACAGCGCGGCGCGAAGGCGCAGCCCTTCGGCAGATCCCAGAGCGGCGGCACGGTGCCCGGAATATCGGTCAGCCGTTCGGAGGCTGCGTTGGGATCGCCTCTATGCGGAACGGCGCCCATGAGGCCAATCGTGTAGGGGTGGATCGGGTTGTCGAAGAGCTCGTAGACGCTGCATTCCTCGACGCGCCGGCCGGCATACATGACGATGACGCGGTCGGCGATCTCCGCCACCACGCCGAGATCATGGGTGATCAGGATCTGCGCCGTGCCGAGGCGTTTCTGAAGGTCGGAAATGAGACCGAGGATCTGTGCCTGAACCGTCACGTCCAGCGCCGTCGTCGGCTCGTCCGCCACGATGATCTTCGGTTCGCAGGCGAGCGCCAGGGCGATCATCGCCCGCTGGCGCATGCCGCCGGAAAGCTCGTGCGGATATTGCCGGGCGCGTCTTTCCGGGTCCGGCATCTGCACCATCTCGAGGCACTTGACCGCGCGCGCAAAAGCCTCGCGTTTGCCTGCCTTGCGATGCTGGCGGACGGACTCGGCGATCTGCTCGCCGATCGTCAGAACCGGATTGAGCGCGGTCAGCGGCTCCTGGAAGATCATGGCGATCTTGTCGCCTCGAAAATCCTCGACATGCCGCTGGTCCATGGCGAGAAAATCCTCGCCATGGATTCTGACGGAGCCGGATGCGATGCGGGCACTGTCGGGAAGGAGGCGCAGGAGCGACAGCGCCGTCATCGATTTGCCGCAGCCGCTCTCCCCGACGATGCAGACCGTCTCGCCGGATCGCACCGAAAGGCTCATCTCCGAGACGACGGGGAAAGAGCCCGCTTCGCCCAGGATCTCGACATTCAGGTCGCTGACGGCCAACACCGGTTCGGCTGTCTCTGTTGCCCGATTTTCCATCCGTTCATCCCATAAAAGCGGCGGCCGATACTCAGTCGGTCGCGCCCTCCATGTTGCCGACCATGTAGCCGTAGTCCCCGGACTCCACGAGGTTGCGGGAAAGGTGCTGCATGATCATGATGCCGTTTTCGAAGGGCGTCGGGATCTCTTCCAGGACCTCGAAAGTATAGGGGCTGACGACGCGTCCGAGCAGCTGACCCTTCCTGATCAGCTCGCCGTTTGCGGGCGCCAGCGGCTCAAGCCATCCGGCCTGCGTCGGACGAATGCCGGCGATCTCGTTCACCACGACCTGCTTCGGATTGGGCTTCACGTCGCCCGGGATCACACCGAGATGGCGCAGCATGTTGAGAAGACCGGCCACTGTGCGGTCGACATAGGGGCCCTGGTCGACGATGCCGCCGCCGAGTTCCACGACCACGACCGGAATGCCGCGTTTGTCGATCGTCACCGACTTGGTCGTGCCGGAATAGACGGTCCCGTCCTTGCCCTGGACCGGACGGTACAGAACCTTGGAACCGAAGGCGCGCGACAGCGGCTCGTCGTTCCAGATGTAGACGTAATCGACGGTCGGACGGTCGGTGCCGGAATGCAGGTCGAGGTGTATGTCGATCTTGTCGAGGAATTCGGCGGCGATCGCATGGGCAAGCTGCTGGGTGTAGTTGCCCTTCGGATTGCCAGGGAATTCGCGGTTGAGATTCAATTCGTCGATCGGCGTGAAGCGATGGTTGACGGCAAAGGCGCGCGGATTGGCGACCGGCAACAGAAGGATGCGGCCCTTGAGCGGCTGGTCCTTGAGGATGCGGTAGAGATCGACGATCGCCTGCGAGCCGGCATTTTCGTTGCCGTGGATCGAGCCGGAGATACCGATGGTCGGGCCGTCCTCCTCGCCCACCAGCTCATGCAGGAAGAGCACGGCATCGCTGCCGTCCGCATGGGTGGTGAATTTGGGGCGGAGCTTGTTGATCGACTTGACCATGGACATTTCCTTTCACTGTCATTGTCGGTGTGATCCGAAGGATTGCTATTTCTTCCGGCCGGCCGCGCGGGAGAGGTGGCGCGGATCGAGCGCGTCGCGCAGGCCGTCGCCCAGCAGGTTGAAGCCGAGCACGGTGATCATGATCGTCGCGCCGGAAATGATCGCCAGCCACGGTTCGTCGCGCATGAAGCGGGTGCCGTAGGCGAGCGTCCAGCCCCAGGTCGGCGCCGGCGGCGGCAGGCCGAAGCCGAGAAAGCTCAAGGCCGATTCCGAGATGATCGCCGTGCCGAAGCCGAGCGAGGCGAGCACGATGATCGGGCCCATGGCGTTCGGCAGGATTTCCTTGACGAGGATGCGGAGCGGATGCGCACCGAGCGCCTTGGCCGCCTGCACATAGTTCTGCTCGCGCAGCATCAGCGTCGTGGCCCGCACCACACGGGCATATTCCGTCCAGGCGACGACGATGATGGCGATCGCGACATTGACGATGCCGGGGCCGAGTACCGCGACGATGGCAAGTGCCAAAACGATCGCCGGAAAGCCGAGGAAGATGTCGGTGATGCGCATCAGGACCAGGTCGGTCCAGCCGCCGAAATACCCCGCCGCCAGTCCGACCGCCGTCCCGATGATGGCCGAGGCAAAGACCGAGATGCAGGCGATCAGGAGGGAGACGCGCGCACCGTAGATCAGCCGAGACCAGAGGTCCCGGCCGAAATTGTCCGTGCCGAGCCAATGCGCCAGCGTCGGACCGGAGAAGCGGTTGCGCATGTCCATCTGCTCGATGCCGTGCGTCGAGAGATAAGGTGCGAAGACGGCGCAGACGACGATCGCCAGCACGATGATCGCGCCGAGGATCAGGGAGATGTTGCGGAAACGCTTGGGTAATCTCATGAACCTAGCCCAAACGGATGCGCGGATCGACGGCCGCATAGAGAAGATCGACGACGAGGTTCACCAGCGCGAAGATGATCGCGAAGGTGAGCACGATGCCCTGGATGAGCGGCAGGTCGCGCTGCGAAATCGCGGTGATGGTGAGCTGGCCGAGACCCGGCCAGGCGAAGATCGTTTCCGTCAGTACCGCGCCGCCGAGCAGCGCGCCGAAGCGCAGGCCGATGACGCTCAGCACCGGCAGGAGCGCATTGCGAAGCGCGTGGCGGATGACGACCCGTCCACGGCGCAGACCCTTTGCATAGGCGGTGCGGACGAAATCCTCGCGCAACACTTCCAGCATCGAGGTGCGCACCAGGCGCGAGATGATCGCTGCCGAATTGGCGGCCAGCGCCAGCGCCGGCAGGATGATGTGGGAAAGCGAGTCGAGGAATACGCCCGGCTGACCTGTGATCGCCGCGATCAGGGCTTCGGGAAGCGGAACTCCCCTCCCGATCGATGGCAGCCAGCCGAGCGTAACGGCAAAAAGGAGCATGAGAAGCAAGCCGAGCCAATAAACCGGCATCGACACCCCGAGCTGCGCGAAGATCATTGAGACCGTGTCGATCAACGAGCCCTGTTTCGTCGCAGCGAGTACGCCGAGCGAGATGCCGATCAGACAGGCGAGGATGAGGGCGACGACCGCAAGCTCGATCGTCGCGCCGAGCCGGCCGGCGATGATCTCCGAGACGGCCTGGTTCTGGAAGATGGAGCGGCCCATGTCTCCCTGGAGAAGCGCGGCGAAATAGGAACCGAGCCGGATGTACCAGGGATCGTTGAGGCCGAGCGTAGTGCGCAGATTGTTG
This sequence comes from Xaviernesmea oryzae, assembly GCF_900177415.1. GTDB lineage: Bacteria > Pseudomonadota > Alphaproteobacteria > Rhizobiales > Rhizobiaceae > Neorhizobium > Neorhizobium oryzae_A. Next base: position 433,314 of record NZ_FXAF01000001.1, read on the forward strand.
ATCGCTTCCGCTGAGGCTTCCTGCCCGAGGAGTACGGAGGCCGGATCGCCGGGGATGAGCAGGAGCAGGCAGAACGTGACGATTACCATGCCGGCAGCCATCGGGATCAGCAGCAGCAGACGGCGGATCACATAGCTCAGCATCGGCGGCCTCTGCCTTCCATGTCGATCGATGGCGGAAAGCGCGTCATTGGATGACCACCTCGTCGATACGGCGCGGATAGACGGTCATGCTGTCCGGCCCGTCGGCGGTGATCAGCACGGTGTCGGCGATGCGGTAGCCGGCAAAGCCGGGCACGAAAATCGCCGGTTCGCTGGAGGTGATCATACCGGATTCGAGGACCGTCTGATCTCCGCCCTCGACCCAGGGCGGCTCATGGAACATGATGCCCATGCCATGTCCGACACGGTGGAGCAGGTATTCGCCCATGCCGCTGTCCCGGATATAGGCCAGCGCTAGGTTGTCAGCCGAGGCGCAGGTCTTGCCGGCGATGAGCGCCGCGGTCGCCATCCGCTGCGCCTCGAAGGCGACGGCATAGTGCTCCTGCTGGACCTTCGACGGCTCGCCGATGAAAAGGGTTCGCTCGCTTTCGGCTGCCCGCCCGCCGACGCGGCAGCCGAGCGACAGAATGATGCTCTCGCCGGCTTTCACCGGATTGCCGGTCGGCATGCCGTGCGGGAAAGCGGAACGGGCGCCGGAATAGACGAGTCCGCTTGCCAGCCCCTGGACCAGCAGGACGTCCTCATGCTCCTCGTGCATCGTCCGCATGGCATGCCGGGAGACGTGAGATTCGATCTCGACCTCGCTCGGCAGGGACCCGCCCCTGCGCATGGCCTCGCGGATCAGCTCGACCCCCACCTCGACCATCCGGTCCGAAAGGCGCGCAGCCTCCCGGTGCAGCGCAATCTCCTCCGGATGTTTCCTGAGCCGCATCTGCTGAACGATATTGCTCGGGATCACCCGCTCGGCATTCGCAAACGCTGCCTCGATCGGCTGGACACGAGCGAGCGATATGGTGTGGCTATAGGCGACTGTGCCCTTGAAGCCCGAAAAGGCGCGGCCGAGCACGTCGAACGGTTTATCGATGCCGGGAAACTCGAAATAGACGATCGGTTCCGCCGCGATCTTCTGATGCGCCGCATGCGTGCGCTCGAGCTCCGGGATCAGCAGGAAGGCATCCGTGGCAGTGATGGCGAAGACGACGGGCCGCTCGGTCGTGTAGTGCGAGAACCCGGTCGTGTAGATGACGTCGTCGTTCGAATCGAGGAGCAGCAGATCGATGCCTGCCGCTTCCATCCGGGCGCGGATTTCGCGGTGTATTTTCACATAGAAGTCCGCGCCGAGACGCTGTGAGAAAGCCATCGGATCACCCTGAGCTGCAATGTCTCTGACAGGCTGGGGCCGAACGCGCCGGCCCCGGCGAGTTTCAGTCCTTGAGGCCGATCAGACCGCGCATATTGCCGCGCGGTGTCGCCTGCACTTCGAAGGGCAGCTTCTTGGAATAGAAGAGCTGATAGCCCTGATAGGAGACGATGTAATAGGGCAGTTCGTCCGCAAGGATCGCGGCGGCTTTCTGGTAGGCCGCAACACGATCCGCCTGCGCGGTTGCCGAGCGGCCCTGCTTCAGAAGGTCGTCGACGGTGGGGTTGGAATAGCCGCCCCAATTGGTCGAGCCGCCGGTGGTGAGCTGCGCGAACAGCAGCCGGTCCGGATCGACGATGTTCAGCCAGCCGAGAAGTGCGATCTGGTGCTGGCTCTTCTGGACATAATTGGCGGAGAAGGACGGCCAGTCGCTGATCTGCGTCTTCGCATCGACCCCCGCCGCCTGAAAGATCGCCTGCAGGAATTCGACCGTCTGGACACGGTTGGAATCCTCACTATGGGTCGAAAGCGTCACCGTCAGCGGTTTGCCGCCCTTGTCGAGGATGCCGTCGCCGTTCGTATCGGCCCAGCCTTCTTCCTTGAAAAGCGCCGCGGCGCCTTCGATGTCGAAGCCGGGCTGCTTGATATCGGCGGAATAGGCCCAGGACGACGGCAGGATGATCGAGGAAGCCACCTGATCGACGCCCTGATAGATGTCGTCGACGATGGTCTTCTGGTCGATCAGCATGGAAAATGCCTTCCGCATCTTCGGGCTGGAAAGCAGCGGATCCTTGGTATTGAAGTTCACGTAGGTGACGCCGAGGCCAGCCTGGATGGCATGGCCGAAACGGTCGTCAGCCTCAAGGCGTTTCACGTCCTGTGGCGCGAGCGGCGACTGGATGACATCGAGGTCGCCGGCTTCGAAGGCCTGGGCACGGGCGGAACCATCGCCGATGATCTTGAGGCTGACCTTGTCGGCTTTCGGCTTCTCACCCCAATAGTTCGGGTTGGCTTCGAGCTCGATCGCGCTGCCCCGCGTCCAGGAGGCGAGTTTCATCGGCCCGGCGCCGACCGGCTTCAACGCGATATCGTTTCCGCCTTCCACCAGCGCCTTCGACACGATGCCGATGTCGAGATAGCTCAGGAGCGGCGCATAGGGCGCCGACAGCGTGAACTTCACCGTCTGCGGATCGACCGCCTCGACCGCGGAGATCGGCGTGTAGAGCGCACGCATCGGCGCGTTGAAGTCCTTGTTGAGGATCGTGCTGAACGTGAAGACCACGTCGTCGGCCGTGAGCGGGCTGCCGTCCGAAAATTTCAAGTTCGGGCGAAGCTTGAAGATCCAGGTGGTCGGGTCGGGCGTCTCCCAGCTTTCGGCAAGGTCCGGTCTGGCTTCCAGGCTCGGCGTCACATGGACGAGGCCGGAATAGATGAGATCGGTGGCGCGATAGGCCGTCGTATCGCGGGCAAGCCGCGGGTCGAGCGTGCCGGCGTCCACGTCGGTGCCGATGGTCACGGTCGCCGCCTTGGCCGGAGACAGCGCGGTGAAGGAAAACCCTGCAAGCAATAGGGCCGAGGTGATCGATAATGCTTTGCTCATGTCTGTTCCCTTTATTGTTTATGATCCGTTCAAAGCGCCGAGGTTCAGCGGGTTTTGGCTCTCCGCGACGCCAGATCGGAAACCTTGGCCGGCGCATTGCCGCCGCCGGCGATCTTGTTGTGGCGCAGCTCGGCGAGCGCCGGCGCCAGAAGGTTTTCGAGGACGCCGGGATCCGGCGCATGCCGATATTCGAAGCAGCGCTTGTTCGGACCGGCGAGATCGGCGACATGATCCGCACCGGAAGCGTAGATCACCACGTCGCAGCGGGCGATGATGTCGGGAAGGTCCTCGTCATAGGACCATGCGACGGTAATGTCCGAGATATGCGGCGCGAATTCGCGCACGCTCGGACGCATGATGGCGATGTAGTCCTTAAGCTGGGTGACGGCCGCAACCCGCATGCGGGGATCCAGGAGAGCGAGCGACTGGCGGGTGCGTTCGGAGGGAATGAAGCGCAACGCGAGGATGTTGGCGTCCGGCACGAGGCCGCGCAGCTCCGCCTCGCGATGCACGAAGGTGAGGACGAGATCGGCCTCGCTGCATTGCCGGCGAAAGTCTTCGCTCTCGCGAACCTGATCCACTGTCACGAGACTGATGACGTCATTCGCCGCGAATGTCGGCCGGATCTGTTCGATATAGTCCCGCCCCGGCGCCTCGAAGATCGCGACGAAGACGACATTGAGATGGGCGCGAGGCTTTCTGAGCTTCGCCTGTGCCTGCACCATGGATGCAAGCGTAACCGGCGAGATGCCGAGCCCCTCCGCCTTCTCCAACAGATGGTCGATATCGGCGCCGAGCGCATTTGCCGGAGCGATGCGACCGACCTGCCGGTTCGGCTCATAGACCGTGAATGCGCCAAGCCCCGGCCTGATTTCCACCAGTCCTTCGGCGCGCAGCTGCTTGTAGACCTCCGCCACCGTCATCGGCGCGATGTCGAGCTCCGCCGCAAGCTGGCGCACGGACTGCAGCTTCACCCCCTTCGGCATATCGCCGAAGGACAGCACGTAGCTCAGGAGCCCATAGAGCTGCTTGCCGACCGGAACCGGCAGAGAGCGGTCAATGCTGGAAGCGTCGATGGTGAACATACGTGTATTACTCGATTGATACACTGACCGTATCACGCGATGAGAAGATGACAAGCCCCCTGATAAAAATTTGCATATTTTAGGAGCATGCCGATTGATTGCCCCGAAATCTTCCAATTATATGGCGCATCCAACACAAAGACCACGCTAGCAGGTCGTTCCCGAAGCATGAGGTGTATCAATGGATTATGTCAATCTGGGCCGCACGGGGCTCAAAGTGTCGCGCTTGGCTCTGGGTTGCATGACCTTCGGATCGAGTGGCTGGGCGCCTTGGGTGCTCGATCAGGAAGAGAGCGCCAAAATTCTCCGGCATGCGGTCGAACTCGGCATCAATTTCTTCGATACGGCGGACATGTATTCGCTGGGCAAGAGCGAGGAAATCGTCGGTAAAGTCCTGCTCGATCTCGTGCCGCGGCATAAGCTTGTCCTCGCAACGAAGCTCTACAATCCGATGAGCAGCGACGCGAATGACCGCGGGCTGTCGCGCAAGCATGTCTTCGAGGCCGTCGACGGCAGCCTGAGACGCCTCGGAACCGATTACATCGACCTCTACCAGCTTCACCGGTTCGACTACGACACGCCGCTCGAAGAGACGCTGGACGCGCTGAACGACGTCGTACGCGCCGGCAAGGTGCGCTATCTCGGTGCTTCCTCCATGTTTGCCTGGCAGTTCATGAAGGCGATAGGCCTGCAGCGCCAGCATGGCTGGGCGCCGTTCGTATCGATGCAGCCGCATTACAATCTGATCTACCGTGAGGAGGAGCGGGAAATGCTGCCGCTTTGCCTCAGCGAAGGCGTCGGTGTCGTGCCGTGGAGCCCGCTTGCGCGCGGCAGGCTCGCCGGACGGGCGGACACCGACACGAAGCGAGGCCAGACCGACAACACGGCCCGCGCGCTTTATGATCGCTCCAGGGCCGCGGACGATGCGGTCATCGCAAGATTGCGGAATGTCGCGGAGCGGCACGGCAAACCGATGGCGCAGATCGCCTATGCGTGGGTCGCGAGCCGCGCGGCAATCACGGCGCCCATTGTCGGGATCTCCCGTATCGAACAATTCGAAGATGCCGTGGCCGCGCTTGAGATCAAGCTGACCGATCAGGATGTCGCCGAATTGGAGCAGGACTATCTCCCAAAGCCGATCGCCGGCCACGCGTGAGCCGCATATTAGCCGCGCCGAGAACGTCCTGCTCGATACTGTCGCATCACGGCGATGGTATCGGATACGACACAATTTTCCTTGGGCTATTCCCTGGTAGGTTGGCTTGGACCAAGGCCGCGCTCGCACAGAAGCGGAATAGGGAAGGATGCCGACGAATTCCAAATTGCTGGAGGACAGGCGCTCCTAGTCTGCAAGGCTTGCCAAACAGCCCTCCCGTTTTGTGCTGGGGTAGAAACGACTTCGGTTCCCGAAGGAGGCCGCGAAGTCATTGATGTCGTGCTAGACTTTGGTTTCGGGGCGCACAGCCAACGATTCCTGCGGTTGATCGGCCAACACATATCCAAGCTGGCGGCGTAACCTGCGTCAATATCAACGTCTCGAACGAGGCGAGTTTGGAGCCGCCACTGATTGGTTCTGGGGCGCATTCCCTGTGTAGCCGTTCAGGCCGCGGCCGCATTAGCTTTCGCGACGCCGACATTATCGGCATTGTGACATCGCCGTCACTCCCGCCACAAGACCTTGACCGCCAGCGTGGCGGCCGAAGTGCGCTTTTCCACGGCGAGCTTGTTGAAGATCTGCTCCATGTGCTTGTTCACCGTGCGAGGCGACATGTCGAGGATGTCGGCGATCTCCTTGTTCGACTTGCCGTGCGCGACCCAGAGAAGCACTTCGGCCTCGCGCAGCGTCAGGCCGAAGGCCCTGACGAGCTGTTCCTCGTCGGTGCCGCGGTGACGGTCGACGAGCCTGAGCAGGATTTCCCCGTCCCGGCTATGCGACAACAGCCGGAACTCGACATCCTGGGAATGGCGCGAGTAGCGCAATGCCTGCGGCAATGGCGGTCCGTCCTGGGGTTGCGGTTCACCCAGCCAGCCGGCCACCTCCCACGGCAGGTAGGCACCGGCGTCGGGCCGTACCCCGACCCGCAGGAGCAGTTCGCTGGCTTGCGGCGTCGACCAGCGGATGCGGCCGTTGCCGTCGCAGGCGACGATCCAGCGTCCGGTGGAATCGAGCGCGTTGCGGGCTGACCGGGCGCGTCTGGCGTTGCCGAGATGCACCCGCATCCGGGCGAAGAGCTGGTCGAGCAGGATCGGCTTGCTGACGAAATCGACGCCCCCCGAAGCCAGCGCCTTCACCACATGTTCACTCTCGTTGTATCCGGTCATGAAGATGATCGGCAGGTCCTCGAACCCCCGCGCGGCCTTGAGGATCTGGCATGTCTCGAACCCGTCCATGCCCGGCATGATCGCATCCATCAGGACGATATCGGGGACTGTCGTGTTGGCAAGCGTGATCGCCTGCCTGCCGCTGCTGGAGACAACCACGTCCATGCCCTCGAGGCTCAGCGCGTCGGAGAGCATGGCGAGCGCGTCGGGGGAGTCGTCGACGATCAGGACTTTGCTGCAATCGGATGTCTCAGGCATTGTTCTTGGTCTCCTCGATCACGGCGAGGAAATCGCGCAGGCGATAACTCGTGGCCAGATGACGCATGTGTCTGCAGAACCGCACCGTTTCCGGCGCGGAGACTTCGAGATCGTTCAGCATGGCCTCGATCGAGCGGACAAAACCCGTCTGGCCGAGGGTGCGCAACTGGCGCAGCTTCTGCCTGTCCGGCAGTTCCGCATCCAGGAAGCGCGGCGGCACCTCGACCTCCTCCGGCCGGCCATCGTCATAAGTCCAGCTCAGCGGAACGAGCGCTGCCAGTCGTTCGAAGAGCTCCTCGAAGCCGAAGGGCTTGATCAGGTAGGAATCGTAGAGATCCGCGTACTCGGGCCTGGTTCGCTCGGTGCCGGCATCGGCGGACAGGATGAGGATCGGCAGGTCGCGGCCGAGGCGCTGCCGAATCCGCCGGGCCACTTCCCAGCCGGACATCGTCGACATGGCAATATCGAGGATGACGATGTCGGGGCGATGAAGCGCCAGTTGCGACAGGCAGGCAGGTCCATCGGTCACGGTGATGACCGAGAAGCCCATCGGCACCAGGACGTCCTCCATCAGCGCCCGCTGGGCCGGGTCATCGTCGGCGATCAGCACCGTCCGGCGCGGCCCTTCATAACCGGTGATGGCGAGCGCCAGCCCCGCCATGTCGTCCGGCTTGGCCGCCGAAGACAGCATGAGCCGGATGGTGAAATGCGTACCCTTCCCGGGCGTGCTTTTCAGGATGAGCTCACCGCCCATGATCTCCACCAGCAGTTTGGTGATCGTCAGACCAAGGCCGGTGCCGGGCGGACTGATGTGTCCGACCGCAACCTCGGCACGCTCGAAAGGGAGGAAGATCCGCTCGATATCGCTCGCCTTTATCCCGACGCCGGTATCCTCGATCTCGAAGGTCGCCACCTGCCCGCGATAGGAGAGGCTGAAGCAAACTCTGCCGGCATGGGTAAACTTGATGGCGTTGGAGAGCAGGTTGATGAGCACCTGGCGCAGCCGCTTCTCGTCGGTATAGACATAGTCGGGCATGGTCGAGGTCGAACGGAATTCGAAGCTGATCCCCTTGGCCTGCGCCTGCAGGCTGAACATGTCCACGATCTGATCGAGGAAGGGGCCGAGCGCGATCTTGTGGCGGTAGATCTCCAGCTTTCCGGCCTCGATCTTGGAAATGTCGAGCAGGCCCTCGATCATGTCGGCCAGATGCTCGCCGCTTCGCTTGATGGTACGCGCGGCATTGTGGACATAGCCGGGCATGCTCTTCTGCCGCTCCAGCAACTGGGCATAGCCGAGAATGGCGCTCAGCGGCGTGCGCAGCTCGTGGCTGAGGCCCACCACATACTTGCTCTTCGCGACGTTGGCAGACTCGGCCGCCTCCTTGGCCTTCTGCAGCAGCCTGTCGGTCTCCTCGTGCGCCTTGATCTCGTCCATGAGCAGGCGCGTGTGACGGCGCGATTCCTCCTCGGCGAATTTCCGGCTTTCCTGGGCCAGCACGAAAAGCCAGACGATGATGCCGGAGATGATGAAGACGATGATGAACAGTTTCCACAGCACCGCCGAGATCGGCCCGGCCGGCAGTGACCGGTCGATCGTACTCTGGAAATAGATCAGCCAGAATAGCGCTCCGATCAGTAGCGTAACCATCGTCAGGATGGCGGCATAGCGCATCAGCCGGCCCTCCACCCAAACCGCAAAACGGGCCGGCAGCAGGGCGGCGGCGGCGCTGCGTGCCTGGTCCATGAGCCGGGCATCGGTCTTGCAGAGATCACCGCAGCGGGCATCGAGCGAGCAGCAGAGCGAGCAGATCGGCCCGGAATAGACCGGGCAGCCGGCCATGTCCTCGCGGTCGAAGCTGTGCTCGCAGATACAACATTGGATCATCGGCTGATTGGCCCAGTCAGCCTTGGTTTCCCGGGCTATATAGTAGCGACCGCGCGTGGCGGCCGCGATCAGCGGTGCCAACACGAAGGCCGAGGCAAGCGCCACGTAGATGTAGACCTGGGCCAGGAAAGTGCCGAAGAAACCGAGATAGGCGAGAAGGCCGGCGAGATCGGCGATGCACATGGCACCGAAGCCCGCCGGATTGATGTCGTAGAGGTGGGCGCGCTTGAACTCGATGGTGGCCGGCGACAAGCCCATCGGCTTGCTGACCACGAGATCGGCGACGATCGCCGCCATCCAGGACACGGCGACGATAGCGTAAAGGCCGAGCGTCTGTTCGAGTGCCTTGTAGACGCCGAATTCCATCAGCAGCAGGCCGAGCAGCACGTTGAACACCAGCCACACGACGCGGCCGGGATGGCTGTGGGTCAGGCGCGAGAAGAAGTTGGACCAGGCGATCGAACCGGCATAGCTGTTGGTGATGTTGATCTTGACCTGGCAGACCACGACGAAGATGCCGGTCAGCCCCAGGGCCAGTTCCGGCGAGGCAAGCATTTCGCGAAAGACGCTCAGATACATCTGGGTAGGGTCGGCGGCATCGGCGTAGCCGACCCCGTGCTGAAAGGCGTAGAAGGCCAGGAAGGAACCCGCGAGAATTTTCAGGCCGCCGATCAGGATCCAGCCGGGGCCGGCGAACATCAGCGCCGCCCACCAACGCAGCCGGTTCTTTCGGTCCTGGCGCGGCAGGAAACGCAGGAAGTCCACCTGTTCCCCGATCTGCGCGACCAGCGAGAACAGGACCGCGGAGCCCGCGCCGAAATGGGCGAGGTCGGCGGAGCCGTCCGGCTGGCCCCACAGGCCGGTATAGCCGGTCCACTGGCGCACCGAGACGTGGCTCTGCGCCGCGATGAAGATGAAGGGTGCGAGCTGGAGCACGATCCAGAAGGGCTGGGTCCACGCCTGAAAACGGCTGATGAAGGTCACTCCGTGCGTCACCAGCGGGATGATCATCAGTGCGCTGGCGATATAGCCGATCGACAGCGGCAGGCCGGTGCAGAGTTCCAGCGCGGTCGCCACGATCGCCGCCTCGATGGCGAAGAAGATGAAGGTGAAGGTAGCATAGATCAGTGAAGTGATCGTCGACCCGATATAGCCGAAACCTGCGCCGCGGGTGAGGAGATCGATGTCCACGCCGAACTTGGCGGCGTTGTAGGCAATCGGTATCCCCATCAGGAAGATGATCGTGCAACTGACGAGGATTGCCGCGACCGCGTTGGGGAAGCCGTAGTTGAGCGTAATCGATCCGCCGATCGCCTCCAGCGCCAGGAAAGAAATTGCGCCGATCGCGGTGTTGGCGATGCGGCCGCTGGAGAAACGACGCACGCGATAGGCGGTGAAGCGCAGCGCATAGTCTTCCAGGGTCTGGTTGGCGACCCACTTGTTGTAAGTCCGGCGATTTCTCGGGATCCTCTCCGCTGTGGTCACGACAGGTCACTCCGCCGGGTTGCAGGCCCGTCCGCCGTATGAGGCGCGTCCCGAATTTGCTGCAACTGCGAAGCAAGAAACGTTCCAGCCGCGTCGCCGCGCGGCGAAAGTGGCCGAAACCATTTGCCGCCGACCGTCATATCCGGATCCGGACCGCCCTCTTTTTTCAATAAATTCCGTCCCCCGATGGCTTCAACCCGTCATCTGGCCCGATGCTAGGGGGAAAATGGGCAAGGACAAATACGTCAAACGCTCCATTGTTGCGTTGCAGCACCGCCGCAACACTCGCGTCAGTTGGCCGGACCGAGCCAGCACCTTCCGAACCCAAGCGAAATGAGGCTCTGCCATGAAGGACGAACCATCGAAAAGACTGATGCCCGTGACCCGCAGGACGCTGCTGGCCGGCATTGCCGCAATGCCTTTCCTCACCACGGGCGTCGCGCCGGTTATGGCCGCCGACTATCCGACCGCCGCCGTCAACGCGACCGGGCTCGCCGTCACCGACGATACCGTCAAGGTCGGCATCCTGCATTCCGTCACCGGCACGATGGCGATCAGCGAGACCGGTTCGGTCCAGGCGGAGAAGCTGGCAATCGAGCAGATCAACGCCATGGGCGGCGTGCTCGGCCGCAAGATCGAATTCATCCAGGAAGACGGCGCTTCCGATTGGCCGACCTTCGCCGAAAAGGCCAAGAAACTGCTCGTTCAGGACAAGACGGCGGCCGTCTTCGGTTGCTGGACGTCCGCCTCGCGCAAGGCCGTGCTGCCGGTCTTCGAACAGTATAACGGCATGCTCTACTACCCGACCTTCTACGAAGGCCTCGAGGAGAGCCCGAATGTGATCTACACCGGCCAGGAGGCGACCCAGCAGATTCTCGCCGGCATCGACTGGGTGGTGAAGGAGAAGGGCGCCAAGTCCTTCTACCTGCTCGGTTCCGATTATATCTGGCCACGCACCTCCAACAAGATCGCCCGCAAACATATCGAGAAACTCGGCCTCGAGGTCGTCGGCGAGGAATATTATCCGCTCGGCCACACCCAGTTCAATTCGGTGATCAACAAGATCAAGCTGAAGAAGCCGGACGTGATCTATGCGATCGTGGTCGGCGGCTCGAACGTCGCCTTCTACAAGCAGCTGAAGGCCGCCGGCATCGACCTGTCCAAGGAAAAGCCGCTTCTCCTGACGATCTCGGTGACCGAGGACGAAATCCTCGGCATCGGCGGCGAGAACATGGCCGGCGCCTATGCGATGATGAAATACTTCCAGAGCCTGGAGAACGACAACAACAAGCAGTTCGTCGCCGAGTTCAAGAAGATGTGGGGCGACAATATCGTCATCGGCGACGTCACCCAGGCGGCCTATCTCGGCCCTTGGCTGTGGAAGGCCGCCGTCGAGAAGGCTGGTTCCTTCGATATCGACAAGGTCAAGGCCGCGTCGCCGGGCATCGAACTGACCACGGCACCGGAAGGCTACGTCAAGATCCACGAGAACCACCACCTCTGGTCGAAAGCGCGCGTGGGCCATGCCCAGCTCGATGGCCAGTACAAGGTGGTCTACGAGACGACCGACCTGATGGAACCGAACCCCTTCCCCGAAGGCTATCAATAAGCTTCGCCAGGCGCCGCCCCGCCTGCCCGGCCGGGCGGCGCCCCTTTCCTTCCATCCTCAATTGCGAACGGCGAGGCCGCGATGATTGGCGACTATACCTTTGGCGAGTTCACTTCGATTTTGGCCATGCAGGGCTTCGCAGGCCTCAGCCTGTTTTCCGTCTTCGTGCTGATGGCGCTGGGTCTTGCGATCATCTTCGGCCAGATGGGCGTCATCAACATGGCCCATGGCGAATTCATGATCCTCGGTGCCTATGTGACCTATCTCTGCTCCCATCTGGCGACCGAATATGTGCCGGTGCTGTTTCCGGTCTATTTCTTCGCGGCCATGACGCTCGCCTTCTGCGCCTCTTTCGGCCTGGGCGTGCTGGTCGAATGGGGCCTGATCCGGCATCTCTATCGCCGGCCGCTCGATACCTTGCTTGCCACCTGGGGCCTGTCGCTGATCCTGCAGCAGGTCTACCGCTCGGTCTTCGGCGCCCGCGAAGTGGGCGTCACCCTGCCGGACTGGATGATGGGCTCGGTCGCGCTGACCGACATGATCGAAATCCCGATCAACGGCCTGTTCGTCATGGGCCTGACCGTCCTGATCGCCTTCGCCGTCTATCTGATGATGGCGCGCTCCACCTTCGGCAAGCAGGTGCGCGCCGTGCTGCAGAACCGGGTGATGGCCGGCGCCGTCGGCATCGACACCAAGCGCGTCGACCGTATGACCTTCGGGCTCGGCTGCGGCATCGCCGGGATCGCCGGTTCCGCCTTCACCATGATCGGCTCGACCGGGCCGACCGCCGGCCAGCTCTATATCGTCGACACCTTCCTGGTGGTCGTCTTCGGCGGCGCCGGCAGCCTGATCGGCACGATCGCCTCCGCCTTCACCATCTCCCAGGCCCAGTCGGCGATGGAATTCTTCATGAGCGGCTCCATGGCCAAGGTACTCACGCTGCTCACCGTGGTCGGCATCCTGATGCTGCGCCCGCAAGGCCTGTTCACGCTCAATATCCGCCGCTGAGGAATACCGAACCATGACCTCCGAGACTTTCCTGTTCAAGCAACGCGAATGGGTGGCGCTCGCCATCCTGGCCGCCCTGATCCTCCTCGTCCTGCCCGCCACCGTCGATATCTTCCGGCTCAACCTGGTCGGCAAATACCTGACCTATGCCTTCGTCGCGCTCGGCCTCGTGCTCTGCTGGGGCCTTGGCGGTATCCTGAGCCTCGGCCAGGGCATCTTCTTCGGCCTCGGCGGCTACTGCATGGCGATGTTCCTGAAGCTGGAGGCCTCTACCCCGGAGGCGACGAAGATCCAGTCGACGCCCGGCATTCCTGATTTCATGGACTGGAACCAGGTAACCGAACTGCCCTTCTGGTGGCAGCCGTTCCATTCCTTCGGCTTCACGCTGATCGCAATCGTCGCGGTGCCGACCGCGTTTGCCTATGTCATCGGTGCAGCGATGTTCAAGCGGCGGGTCGGCGGCGTCTATTTCGCCATCATCACCCAGGCGGTGGCCGCCATCCTCACCATCCTGATCATCGGTCAGCAGGGCTATACCGGCGGCGTCAACGGCATCACCGACCTGCGCACGCTGCTTGGCTGGGACATCCGAACCGACGACGCCAAATTCGTGCTCTATTTCGTCAATGCGGTACTGTTGATCGGCTGCCTGGTTCTCGCCCAGTTCGTCCGCGTGTCGAAATTCGGTCGGTTGCTGGTTGCGATGCGCGATCGCGAGGACCGCGTGCGCTTCTCCGGCTATGACGTGTCGAACTTCAAGATCTTCGTCTTCTGCCTGGCGGCGGCCTTCTCGGCCGTCGGCGGGGCGATGTTCACCCTGCAGGTGGGCTTCATGTCGCCCTCCTTCGTCGGGATCGTGCCGTCGATCGAAATGGTGATCTTCTGCGCGGTCGGCGGGCGCCTGTCGCTGTTCGGCGCGGTCTACGGGGCGCTGCTCGTCAACTTCGCCAAGACCTCGTTTTCCGAGAGCTTCCCCGAACTCTGGCTGTTTGCCATGGGCGGGCTGTTCATCGCCGTGGTCATGGCCTTCCCCTTCGGCCTTGCCGGGGTCATCCGCGAGCATGTCGAGCCGGCGCTGTTGAAATTCACCCGGAGCGTGGCGCTGCTGCGCCCCGGCGCCGCGGCTGCGCCATCCTCCTCGAAGTGAAAGGCCAAGGCGATGGATCCGTATGCACCTGCCGACTTCCTCCTGAGTGTCGAAAGCCTCACCGTTTCCTTCGACGGCTTCAAGGCGGTCAACGACCTTTCCTTCTATGTCGATGAGAACGAGATCCGCGTGATCATCGGCCCGAACGGCGCCGGCAAGACCACCGTGCTCGATCTGATCTGCGGCCGCACCAGACCGACCGAGGGCTCGATCCGCTTCAGGGGCCAGGAACTGACCGGCATGCGGGAGCACGAGATTGTGCATGCAGGCATCGGCCGCAAATTCCAGAACCCGTCGATCTACGAGGACCTGACGGTGTTCGAGAACCTCGAACTCTCCTTCCCGCGGGGCCGCAACGTGTTCGGCGCGCTGTTCTTCCGCCGCGACGCCGAGGTGCGCGACCGCGTTGAGGAGATCGCCGAGATGATCTTCCTCAAGGACCACCTGAACACCGAGGCGGCGATCCTCAGTCACGGGCAGAAGCAATGGCTGGAGATCGGCATGCTTCTGATCCAGAGCCCCAAGCTCTTGATGCTGGACGAGCCGGTCGCCGGCATGAGCATCGCCGAGCGCAGGAAGACTGCGGAACTCCTGAACACCATCATCCGCAACCAGTCCGTGATCGTCATCGAGCACGACATGAAATTCGTCGAGGACATCGCCCACCGGGTCACGGTGCTGCACCAGGGACGGGTGCTCTCGGAGGGGTCGATGGAGCGCGTCAAGAACGACCCGAAGGTCGTTGAAGTCTATCTCGGCCATTAGGAGGACGCCATGCTCGCAGTCGAAAACCTTCACGTCGCCTATGGCCAGAGCGAGGTCATCCATGGCCTCGACCTCACCATCGCGCCCGGCGAAATCGTCGCCATCATGGGCCGCAACGGCATGGGCAAGACCACGCTGATGAAGTCGCTGATCGGCATCGTGCCGTCCAGCCGAGGCACGATCCGCATCGCCGACCGGCCGATCGAGACACTCGAAAGCTACCAGCGCGTCGGCGCGGGCCTCGCCTATGTGCCGCAGGGCCGTATGATCTTCTCGGCCATGACCGTCAGGGAGAATATCGAGACCGGTCTCACCGTGACGGGTGAAACCACCGTGCCGGACCAAATCTACGAACTGTTTCCGGTGCTGCTGGAAATGAAGGGGCGGCGCGGCGGCAATCTCTCCGGCGGCCAGCAGCAGCAGCTGGCGATCGCCCGGGCGCTCGCCTCCCGGCCGAAAGTGCTGATCCTCGACGAGCCGACGGAAGGCATCCAGCCGTCGATCATCAAGGAGATGGCGCGCACGCTCCGCCGCATCCGCGACGAGATGGGCCTTTCGATCCTTGTTTCCGAACAGGTGCTGAGCTTCGCCCTCGACATGGCCGACCGGGTGCTCGTCATCGAAAAGGGCCAGATCGTCCACGAGTCCCCGCGCGCCGGCATCGACGAGGAGAAGGTCTCCGCCTTCCTTTCCGTCTGACCACATTCCGCCACCCGATACATTCACGAAGCAAGGAAGGACAACGGCATGCCCGATACCCTCATCAAGGTGGATTTAAGCGAATCCGCCTACAGCAACGAGAAGATTCACAATCGCTGGCATCCCGACATTCCGATGGCCTGCTGGGTCGAACCCGGCGACGACTTCCGGGTCGAGACCTATGACTGGACCGGCGGCCAGATCAAGAACGACGACGATGCTTCCGACGTGCGCGACGTCGATCTCTCGCAGGTCCACTTCCTGTCCGGCCCGATCGGCGTGAAGGGTGCCGAGCCCGGCGACCTCTTGGTGGTCGACATCCTCGACATCGGCGCCTTCGACAACAGCCTGTGGGGTTTCAACGGCTTCTTCTCCAAGAAGAACGGCGGCGGTTTCCTCACCGAGCATTTCCCGGAAGCGCAGAAGTCGATCTGGGACTTCCACGGCATGTTCACCTCCTCGCGCCACGTGCCGGGCGTCAAATATGCAGGCCTCATCCATCCCGGCCTGATCGGCTGCCTGCCGGACCGCAAAATGCTGGACCTGTGGAACAGCCGCGAAAAGGCGCTGTTCGACACCGATCCCACACGCATACCGGCGCTTGCCACCCTGCCGGACGGCGGCCCGACCGCGCATATGGGCGCTCTCAAGGGCGAGGCCCGCGACAGGGCGGCCGCCGAGGGCGCCCGTACGGTCCCGCCGCGCGAGCATGGCGGCAATTGCGACATCAAGGACCTGTCGCGCGGCTCGAAGATCTATTTCCCGGTCTATGTCGACGGCGCCGGCCTTTCCATGGGCGACCTGCATTTCAGCCAGGGCGACGGCGAGATCACCTTCTGCGGCGCCATCGAGATGGCGGGCTGGCTGCATATCAAGGTGTCGCTGATCAAGGGCGGCATGGCCAAATACGGGATCAAGAACCCGATCTTCCGACCCTCGCCGATCACGCCGAAATACGACGACTACCTGATCTTCGAGGGCATCTCGGTCGATGAGGGCGGCAAGCAGCATTATCTCGACGTGCACATTGCCTACCGCCAGGCCTGCCTCAACGCCATCGAATACATGACCAAGTTCGGCTACACCCGCGCCCAGGCCTATGCCATCCTAGGCACGGCGCCGGTCCAGGGCCATATATCCGGCGTGGTCGACATCCCGAACGCCTGCGCGACGCTGTGGCTGCCGCTCGACATCTTCGAATTCGACATGAAGCCCGGCGCCGACGGTCCGAAGATATTCCTTGACGGCAAGGCCGACGTGCCGCTCGCCCCCGATCTTTGATCATACGAGGCAATCGGGGCGGCGATGCCGCCGCCCTGATTTGCGCATCTCGACGACCCGGAGCCAGCCATGCCCTATTACGACTATTCCTGCGACGCCTGCGGCCCCTTCACCGAATTGCGTCCCATGGCGCGCTCGGCCGAACCTTGCGACTGCCCGACCTGCGGCACGCCGGCACCGCGCGCCTTCTTCACCGCGCCCTTCTTCGCCACGATGGAAACGGGCGCACGGGTGGCGCATCAGACCAACGAGAAGGCGGCGCACGAGCCCAAGACCTCGAAAAGCCTCGGTCACGCCCCCGGATGCGGCTGCTGTAGCGGCAAGGCCAAATCGAAGGCGGTCTATCGCGCCGACGGCGCCAAGACCTTCCCTTCGGGGCGGCCATGGATGATCAGCCATTGAGCGAGCCTCTCGGCTGGCGCACGCGAACGGGCCGAGGGTATCCCTGCGTCGATATTAAACAGGGAGCGCGGTACGTCCTTTCATCATGTGCAGCGCAGCAACGATTGTCGCTTGCAATGTTTATAAAAATGTCTATCACTAAACATATTGCTAAACATGAAAGTTGAGGAGTTCATGTAGGCATTCTCTGACATTGGTGGACTTGCGTGTCGGCGGGGAGCCGGCCTTTGGTTCTGGGAGGAACTCATGCAGAAAACATTGAAAGCCCTTCTCGGGCTGGCCTCGGCGTCTACCATGTCGCTGGCGTTGCCCACTATTGCAAAAGCCGATCAATTAACGCTGTGCTGGGCCGCCTGGGATCCTGCAAACGCACTCGTCGAGCTGTCGAAAGACTTCACCGCCAAGACCGGTACGGAGATGAAATTCGAGTTTGTCCCGTGGACGAGCTACGCGGATCGTTTCCTCAACGAGTTGAATTCACACGGAAAGCTCTGCGATCTGATCATCGGCGACAGCCAGTGGATCGGCGGATCGGCGGAAAACGGCCACTACGTCAAACTCAACGACTTCTTCGACAAGGAAGGCATCAAGATGGATGACTTCGTGCCGGCGACGGTCGTTGGCTATTCCGAATGGCCGAAGAATACGCCGAACTACTGGGCGCTGCCTGCCATGGGCGACGTGGTTGGCTGGACCTATCGCAAGGATTGGTTCGAGCGGCCGGAACTGCAGAAGGAATTCAAGGAGAAGTACGGTCGGGAACTCGCGGCCCCCAAGACCTACGACGAGCTGAAGCAGATTGCCGAATTCTTCCAAAAGCGCCAGATCGACGGCAAGACCGTCTATGGCGCTTCGATCTACACCGAGCGCGGATCTGAAGGCATCACGATGGGCGTGACGAACGTCCTCTACAACTGGGGCTTCCAGTACGACAACCCTGACAAGCCCTATGAAATGGATGGCTTCGTCAATTCGCCCGATGCAGTGAAGGGTCTGGAATTCTATAAGGCACTCTATGATTGCTGCACGCCGCCCGGCAGCTCCAACGTTTACATGGTGGAGTCCGCGGACGCCTTCAAATCCGGCCAGGTCGCGATGCAGATGAACTTTGCCTTCACCTGGCCGGGCCTCCACAAGGACGAGAAGGTCGGCGGCGACAGGATCGGTTTCTTCCCCAATCCGGCTGAAAAGAAGCACTTCGCGCAGCTTGGCGGACAGGGAATCTCGGTCGTCTCCTATTCCGACAAGAAGGATGCCGCTCTTCAGTACATCAAGTGGTTCGCCCAGCCTGACGTCCAGGCCAAATGGTGGCAACTCGGAGGCTACTCCTGCCTGAAATCGGTCGTGAACGCTCCGGACTTTGCTTCCAGCCAGCCCTATGCCCAGGCATTCCTGGACTCGATGGCGATCGTGAAGGATTTCTGGGCCGAGCCGAGCTACGCAATCCTTCTCCAGGATATGCAGAAGCGTGTCCATAACTATGTCGTGGCCGGCAACGGCACGGCGCAGGAGGCGCTCGATGGCCTTGTGAAGGATTGGACCGAGGTCTTCAAGGACGACGGCAAGATCTAGTGCCCGACTGGAGGCGCAGCATCCTTGCCGGAATGGCGGCCCGGATCGCCAAGACTACCGGGCCGCCACGTGTCGCACACGCAAAGACCAGGTGATATCTTGAACATTTCCTCTTCCTCCATGGTCGAAAAGGCAGCGGACGCAACCGCAAGAGCGACGCCCACATCGGTCGCTCACCGTGTCCGCGGTCTGTCGGATCGAGCGATCGCCTGGCTGTTTATCGCCCCGACCATCACCCTTCTTCTTGCCATCAACATCTTCCCGCTCATCTGGGCGATTTATCTCTCATTCACGAACTATCGCGCCAACCGCCCAAATGCGCCGGTCCAGAACGTCGGATTGAGCAACTACGAGCGCGTTCTGACCGACCCTGATATCTGGCAGGCCATGCAGGCGACAGCTCATTTCGTGTTCTGGACGATCCTGCTGCAGACGGTGATCGGCTTTACGCTCGCTTATCTTATCGACCGGAAGTTTCGCGGCCACGCGTTCTGGACGACACTGATCCTGATCCCGATGATGCTGTCTCCGGCCGTCGTCGGCAACTTCTGGCGCTTCCTTTATGAACCGCAGATCGGCCTCTTCGCCTACGCCGTTTCCCTCGTCACCGGCATCCCGACCGCCGACATCCAGATGCTCGGCAACGTCTCGCTGGCGCCCTGGGCGATCATCATCGTCGATACCTGGATGTGGACGCCGTACGTCATGCTGATCTGCCTGGCGGGTTTGCGCTCCATCCCCGACTACATCTATGAGGCTGCGGAGGTCGACCGCGCCTCCGCATGGCGGCAATTCTGGTCGATCACCGTGCCGATGGCGCTGCCGTTCATCATGCTCGCCGTGCTGTTCCGCGGCATCGAGAATTTCAAGATGTTCGACATGGTCACGCTGCTGACGGGAGGCGGTCCGGGTTCGATCACCGAGGTCGCCTCCATCACCCTGAAACGTGCCGCCTTTGAGAGCTGGGCTACCGGAAGGGCGTCGGCCTTTGCCATCGTCCTCTTCGTTGCCGTGTTCGGCCTCGCGAACATTTACGTCAAAGCGCTCAACAAGGTGAAGCAACGATGAGCTCCGTCACCTCAGCCCACTCGGTCGTCGAGCCGAGCCCCACCAGCAAGCGCATCGCCGGCGCCATCGTGATGCTCTACGCTTTGATCACCCTGATCCCGCTCGCCTGGATCTTCCTGACCAGCATCAAGTCTCCACCGGATTCCATCAGCTATCCTCCGAAGGTCGTCTTCACGCCGACGCTTGAAGGCTATTGTAACCTTCTGACGACCAGAACGCGGCAGACGCCGGAATATATCGCCTCCCTGCCGGCACCGACCAGCACCTGTGATGAGGTGACCCGCAAGCGGAACATGGTGATTGCAGGCCCCTCGAATTTCCTGCCGCGCTTTGCGAATTCCCTGGTGATTGCCTTCGGCTCGACGTTCCTGGCCGTCTCGCTGGGAACGCTGGCCGCCTACGGCTTCTCCCGCTTCAGGGTGCCGCTTGCCGAAGATCTTTTGTTCTTTATCCTGTCGACGCGCATGATGCCGCCCATCGCGGTCGCCATCCCGATTTATCTCATGTACCGCGAGCTTGGTCTTTCCGATACGGCGCTCGGCATGATTCTGCTTTACACCGCAGTCAATGTCTCGCTTGCGGTCTGGCTGCTCAAGGGTTTCATCAACGAGATCCCGCGGGAATACGAGGAGGCGGCGATGATCGATGGCTACACCCGGCTGCAGGCCTTCTGGAAAGTCGTCCTGCCACAGGCGACGACCGGGATCGCGGCCACCGCGATCTTCTGCCTGATCTTTGCCTGGAACGAATATGCCTTCGCAGCATTGCTGACTTCGGGTGAAGCCCAGACGGCGCCCCCCTTCATTCCAACGATCATCGGCGAAGGCGGTCAGGACTGGCCAGCCGTCGCTGCGGGAACGACGATCTTCCTGATCCCGATCCTCGTCTTCACCATTCTCCTGCGCAAGCAGCTCTTGCGCGGCATCACCTTCGGAGCGGTCCGCAAATGACGCATCTCGTTGAAACACCGCGGCCATCCCGTCCGAAGCGCCCCTTCTTCCTGCGCCGCGGCCCGATGGAGAACATCGCGACCACGCTGATTGCGATCGGCTTCCTCATGCTGTTCCAGCCATTCCTGCTGGTACTCTACACCTACTCGCTGGTGACGCTGCTTGCCGGCACGGCCATGTTCATCATCGTCTCGAAGTTTCCGGAGTGAGCCATGGCAGACATCAGGATAGAAAACCTCCGCAAGCAATTCGGCAGCTTCGTCGCGGTCGAGGATTCGAGCTTCACCATCCATGACGGCGAGTTCCTGGCACTGCTGGGCCCCTCCGGCTGTGGCAAGACGACGACGCTTCGAATGATCGCCGGACTCGAGCTGCCGACCAGTGGCAAGATTTACCTCGACGGCGAAGACGTCACCTTCAACCGCGCCAGCGCCCGCGACATTGCCTTCGTCTTCCAGCTTTTTGCTCTCTATCCGCATATGAACGTGCGCAAGAACATCGGTTTTCCGCTCCTCTCGCAAAGGATGCCGAAGGCGGAGATCCGAAAGCGTGTCGAGGAAACCGCGCGACTGCTGCAGATCGGTCATATCCTGAACCGGTCCGTCTCCGGACTTGCCGGCGGCGATCGCCAACGCGTGGCTCTCGGCCGCGCGATCGTGCGCCGCCCGAAGTGCTTCCTGATGGATGAGCCCCTTGGCACGCTCGACGCAGAATTCCGCGAAGTAATGGTCCACGAGCTGCGCGAACTGCATAATCGCATCCATGCAACGACGGTCTACGTGACGCACGATCAGCACGAGGCCATGGCAATGGCCGACAAGATCGCTGTCATGAACCATGGTGTCATCGAGCAATTCGGCACGCCGCAGGAAATCTACAGCAAGCCGGCCACCATGTATGTCGCGGATTTCATCGGGTCGCCGCCGATGAATTTCATGCGCTTCATCTCCGGCCTCCAGAGGGGGGCACGATCAGTCTCGCTTGAAGGCGTCGATGTCAGCGTTCCGATGGTGCACCAGGACCTGGCCGAAACCGAATTGGCGCTTGGCGTCAGGCCGGAACATATCCGCTTCAGCGATACCTCGCCGTTGCGGGGAGCGGTCTACGGGAGCGAATATCTCGGAACCAATCAGGTCGTGGCAATCGAGACATCGAGCGGGGTTATCAAAGCCCGCGTTCCCGCAAATCGCAACTTCCGCATCGGCGAGACGGTTGGTCTTGAGTTCAATCCAGCCAAGCTCTCGCTGTTCGACTGCAAGTCGGGCCGCGCCGTTGCTTCGGCACTCTATTCGGAGGTTGGCCATGGCTGATGTTGTTCTCAAGAACCTTAGCAAGCGTTTCGGCGATACGCAGGCTCTGGCTGATTTGGACCTCTCGATCCGAGACGGTGAGTTCGTCGTCCTTCTTGGGCCAACCGGCGCCGGCAAGACAACCACGCTGCGCCTCATCGCGGGCTTGGAGCGCCCCGACGGCGGACGCATCGAAATCGGCGGTCGCAATGTCGCGGGCGAAGCTCCGGCCGACAGGGACGTCGCCTTCGTCTTCCAGCAATATTCGCTCTATCCGCACATGACGGTCTACGACAATCTCGCCTTTCCGCTGCGAGCGCCGGTGCGCAAGCTCGCAAACGATGAGGTCGACCGCCGCGTCAGGGAAATTGCGCGCATGGTCAGGATCGACCACAAGCTGGAGAACCGTTCGACACGTCTGTCGGGTGGCGAAATGCAGCGCGTTGCGATCGGCAGGGCGCTGGTGCGCCGTCCCGCTATCTATCTTATGGACGAGCCGCTCTCTTCGCTCGACGCCAAGCTGCGTGCGGAGCTCCGTCTGGAACTGAAGCGCATCCAGAAGGAGCTCGGTTCGACCCTGCTCTACGTAACCCATGACCAGGTCGAAGCCATGACGATGGCGGATCGGATCGGCATTGTTGCTGAAGGACGGTTGCTGCAAGTCGGAACGCCCCGCGAAATCTATGGCGATCCGGCCAGTCTTCATGTCGCGGCACGCCTTGGCCAGCCGCACATCAACCTCTTGCCGACCGATCTTCTTCCCGGCGCCAATCCGCCGCCTGGAACCAAGACGATCGGGGCGCGAACCGAGCATCTCGATATCGTGCTCGATCAGAACGCCAATGCCCAAATAGACTGGATCGAGCACCTGGGGGACCAGAACCACCTGCACATCAGGGTACGCGACCACAAGCTGGTCACGCTTGCCGATCCATACTTTGCGATCCGACCGGGTGATCGAATCAGCCTGACGCTACGCGATCCGCTCTATTTCGATGCCAGCGGCCAGCGCCTCGGATAAAAAGCAGAACGACACGGACAACAGTGGCATAAACGACGGGCTCACTCCATGAAACACTTCTTCAATCGCCGGGAAACCATCGTCACCGAAGCCTTGGATGGCCTGCTCCTGACGAGCGGCCCTTCCCGACTGGCCCGTCTGGATACCTTTCCCGAGATCAAGGTGATCCTCCGTGCGGACTGGGACAAATCCAGGGTCGCAATCATCTCCGGCGGTGGTGCGGGGCACGAGCCCTCGCATGCAGGCTTCGTCGGCAAGGGCATGCTCACAGCAGCGGTGTCCGGCGAAATCTTTGCCTCGCCCAGCGTCGATGCGGTGCTGACGGCAATCCGCGCCGTAACAGGGCCCAAGGGTGCATTGCTCATCGTCAAGAACTACACGGGCGACCGTCTGAACTTCGGCCTTGCCGCCGAGAAGGCGCGTGCCGAAGGCTTCCACGTCGAAATGGCGATTGTCGCCGACGACATCGCCATCCCCGGGATCAACCAGCCTCGCGGCGTTGCCGGTACGCTCTTCGTGCACAAGATCGCGGGCTACCACGCAGAGGCCGGCGCCGATCTCAAGACAGTCGCTGCGCAGGCGGCCGCCGCAGCAGGCGACATCGCCTCGCTTGGCATGTCACTGTCGACCTGCAGTGTGCCGGGTCTGGTGCATGAGGATCGGCTTGGCGCCAACGAGGGAGAACTCGGTCTCGGGATCCACGGCGAGCCGGGGGTCGAGCGCATTGCCCTGCAGCCGGTTGCCGACCTTGTCGCCACCATGGCCGAGCGGCTGGCCGCCAAGCTGGATAGTTCGCACGACCATGCGTTGCTGATCAACAACCTCGGCGCCGTACCGCCACTTGAGATGAGCGTGATAGCCAATGCCGTACTGTCGTCTCCCCTCGGCCGCTGCGTGCGGCTTGTCATCGGGCCGGCGCCGATGATGACCGCGCTTAACATGAACGGCTTCTCGCTGTCGCTGATCCGCCTGGACGCTAGCCGTGAAGCCGCGCTGACGGCTGCCGTTGGACCACATGCCTGGCCGCCCGCGATCGAGCGGCATGAGATCGCCGTCATTCCCGCCCCTCAAAGAGCTCTTGCACAGAAAGAGGCGACCCTGGCCAGCGACAACCGGCAGAACCGTCGTCTCCTGACGACAATTTGCGAGCATCTGATTTCCCTCGAAGAAGAGCTGAATCGCTTGGACAGCCGCGTCGGTGACGGCGATACCGGTTCTACGGTCGCGACGGGCGCCCGCAGCATTCTTTTGCGCATGGACACTCTGCCGCTGGAGGATCCCGCTGCCACGATGGCCTCGATTGGCGAGATCCTGAGCACGAGCATGGGCGGCTCAAGCGGCGTGCTTCTCTCTATCTTCTTTACCGCCGCATCCAAGGCGATGGCCGAAAAGAAAGATATCGCTGCTGCCCTGCTTGCAGGGCTTGACCGGATGACGTTCTATGGAGGGGCGGGTGTCGGCGACCGCACAATGGTCGATGCGCTCGCTCCGGCGCTTGCCGCTCTGGCATCAGGGGGTGTCGCGGCCGCGGCAAGGGCAGCAGCAGCAGGGGCAGAGTCGACAAAGGCGATGCGGAAGGCAAAGGCAGGACGGGCCTCCTATGTCGGCGAGAGGGATCTGGAAGGAGTGCCTGATCCGGGCGCCGTAGCCGTTGCAGGTGTATTCGAAATGGTGGCATCGCTGGTATGAGCGAGCGCCGGGAGGATTTTGGGTGCAGGCAGAACCGGTTCTTGTCGCGGGATTGATCGAAGCTTGCCGCGCAACGATCGCGGCAAACAGCGACCATCTCTGTGGGCTCGATCGCGCGATCGGTGACGGCGATCACGGAACGAACATGCGCCGCGGCTGCGAGGCAGTCAGTGCGGAGGAAGCCTTCGTTTCGCTGCTCCCCTTGCCGGACGCGCTTGAGAAAATTGGGCTGACGCTCGTGATGAACATCGGCGGAGCGGCAGGCCCGCTTTACGGAACGCTGCTCATGGAGATAGGTCGCGAGCTCCGCGCACTCGACGACAAACAGGACTTCCCCTCGGCACTGAAGCAGGCGATTGACGCGGTCGCGCGTCGCGGCCGCTCACATGCCGGGGACAAGACCCTTCTCGATGTCCTGTATCCGGTCCACGACGCACTCGCACACCGCTTACCTTTGACGGATATTGCACGTCAGGCCGCACTTTCCGCCGAGTTGACCGCTGCAATGAAGGCCATGCGGGGGCGCGCCGCCTATCTCGGAGACAGGTCAATCGGCCATGTTGATCCGGGCGCCTCAAGTTGTGCGCTCCTGACAGCCGCGATCTGCCGCTACCTTGAGGAGTACCGCCCGGTATGAATGGGAAGACGCCAAACGTTGGGATTGTAATCGTTTCCCACTCGCCGCTGATCGCGCGTGGGACTGCCGACATGGTGCGGCAGATGGCTGGCGACAGCGTGCCGCTTGCCTGGTCCGGCGGCAACCGCCATGGCGAGCTTGGCACGGATGCCGGCGGCATTCTCAAGGCCATCGAGGAGGCCTGGTCGGAAGCGGGCGTCGCCGTCTTCGTCGACCTGGGTGGGGCTGAGACAAACAGCGAGATGGCAATCGAGATGCTCGGCCCGCCGCGATCGAAAAAGGTATCGATCTGCAACGCCCCTGTCGTGGAAGGAGCCGTCATCGCAGCGGCCGAGGCCTCTGGTGGCGCACCGCTAAGCAGGGTGGTTGCAACGGCAGAGGAACTGTCACCCCGATGAGTGGCGGGTTGCGCATAGGAAGCCGGGAGGCCGAGCAGGTGCATGCCAGTTGTCAGACTGAGGTCGAGGTCAAGCACGGCGTGGGACTGCATGCCCGGCCTTCCGTCACGTTCACGCGGCTGGCAAAATCGTTTCCTTGCTCTATAGAAGTCGCGGTCAATGGCAGCGACATCTGGCTGAACGGCAAGAGCATCATCAAGATCATGGGTGCGAGAATCCGAAAGGGTTCGGTCATCAGGATCCGCGCCGATGGAATCCTCGCCGAAGAAGCGATCCGTGCGCTGAAGGACCTCGTCGAGCGCAACTTCGACGAGGAAAAGAAGCATGGCCGCACCGCTTAGATTGAAAGCCACAAGCGCATCGCCAGGCGTTGCAACCGGGCCTGCCTATATCGCGGAGCCGCTGGCTGCCGCCGCGTCACCGCCATCAAACCTTTCCGGACATGCCGAACTCGGCAATGCAATCAAAACAGCCATCCGCGAACTACAGAACCTTGCGGCCGGACCAGATCTCGAGGGCATGGATATCATCGAGTTTCAGATCGAAGTCCTGCAGGATCCGACTTTGACGGAAATGGCTGGCGCGCGGATCGACGCAGGCGAGAACGTTGCATTCGCATGGGCCGGAACGCTGGACGGCTACATCCGTGAACTGGAATGCTCGGAAGAGGAGCGATTGCGGGCGCGCGCCGTCGACATTCTCGACATCAAGAATCGCGTCCTGTCGGTTCTCACGGGGACGTCGCTCGACGACTTTCCGGCCGGGTCCATCTATGTCGGAAGGGACATGGAACCGAGTCGCTTCCTCGCCCATGACTGGTCGGCAGGCGGCGGCATCGCCCTTTATGCCGGCAGCGCCGTCGGCCATGTCGCCCTGCTTGCCAGATCCCGGTCTGTTCCGATGGTAGTCGGCGTCGGCCAGTTCACGACGGAGGGACGCCAGCACATAGAGGTTGATGGCGATTCAGGTGTCGTCGTCCTTCAGACAGCCAGGGAGAACGCAACGCCGGCCCAGTTCGGCCATCCGGCGACAAGCACGGCACCAATAGCCGATAACGGTAGTCTGCATACGGCCGACGGTGAGCAGGTACTGTTGTCCATCAACGTCAACGCTCCCGGTGAAGTCGATTCGATCCCTGCCGCAACAACCGCTGGCATCGGGCTGATGCGCTCGGAATTCGCGGTGACGTCCCTCAGTGATGCCGCAAACGAGGAAAAGCAATTCGCGATCTACCGCCGGCTCCTGGATTGGGCGGATGGCCGAACGGTAACGGTCCGTATGCTGGACATCGGTGGCGACAAGCCGCTCGCCGGCCTCACCGGAGCGTCTTCCTTGCGTGGCGTCCGCCTTCTCCTCGCACGGCCGGAAATTGCGCGTGTCCAGGCCCGCGCGCTCCTGCGCGCAGGAATCTTCAGCAATCTCCGCGTCCTGCTGCCGATGGTGACTTTTCCATCCGAGATCGACGATCTGCGGCAAATCTATCGTGAAGAAGCCAGTGAGCTTACGCGCCGCGGCGTACCGCACGGCATCCCACCGATCGGAATGATGGTGGAGGTTCCGGCTGCAGCTCTCATGCTCGACCGGTTCGAAAGCGCAGACTTCTTCTCGTTCGGTACAAACGACCTTACGCAATATCTTTTCGCTTCGGCACGCGAGGATGCCGGCTTCGCTCCTCATCAGGGCCGCACGGTGCCGGCCGTGCTGCGCCTGCTGTCGCAGGCCGTGAAGCTTGCCGGCGGCAAGCCGGTCAGCATCTGCGGCGACATGGCCAGCGATCCATCCCGGACCGCAGATCTTCTTGCCGCGGGCATACGTCATTTTTCCGTGGCGGCAGCTCGGCTTCCCGCGATAAGATCGGCAATCGTCGGTCTGAATGCCGATGGGACAAAGGCAGCCGGAGAATAAGATGGCGCGCGAAGACACCGAAGACGCCATTATCGCCTACAAGTCCATTCTGGCGCAAATCATCGACAACCGGCCGTCCGGAACCCGTCAACGGCTGGCCATGGAACTGGGCAAGCACCGCAGCTTCGTTACGCAGATAACAAGCCCGACCTATGCGACGCCGCTTCCTGCGCGGCACCTCGCGACGATCTTCCGGGTATGCCATTTCAGCGGCGCCGAACAGGAGCGTTTTCTGCACGCTTACCAGGCCGCCCATCCCGGTAAGCTGCCGGAGCTTGGCACCTCGGACAAACTGCGGCACCTTTCGCTGATGGTCCCCGATTTCGGCGACGAGCGACGCAACCGGCTGCTGGAGGAAGCAATCGCTGATCTTGTGCTGAAGATTGCTGCACTTTCCCGACCGCCGGAGTGAACATGGGCATTGCACATGGGGCAATAGGACTGAGATGATCATCGCCTTGGGAGGGGCTTGATGAAGAAATTCATGAACACGGCGGAGACCATGGTCGCTGAAAGCATGGAAGGCTTTGTGCGCGCCCATGAGAAATTCGTTGCGTTCGGCATCGACCGCAAATGCATACGCCGTCGCCACCTGGTTCCCGGAAAGGTCGCGATCATCTCGGGCGGCGGCGCGGGCCACGAGCCAATGCACATCGGCTTTGTCGGTCACGGCATGCTCGATGCCGCCTGTATCGGGCATATTTTCACATCTCCGACGCCAAGCCAGATCCTCAGCGCGATAGAGGAAACAGACACGGGCGCCGGATGCCTGCTGGTCGTGAAGAATTATGACGGCGACGTGATGAACTTCGAAATGGCGGCAGAGATGGCGGCCGGCCGGCACAGCATTGAAATCGTTCTTGCCTGCGACGACATCGAAACGGTGAGAGCCGGCGAGGGTCGCGGACGGCGCGGCGTTGCCGGTACTCTTATCACAGAAAGGCTGCTTGGCGCCGCAGCAGAGCAGGGTGCGCCGCTCGCCGAGCTGAAGGCCATCGGCGACAGCCTCTCGCCGCGCATTCGATCGATGGGCGTTGCTCTGACGGGTGTAGCGGTGCCGCACACGCAACGCACAACGTTCACGCTCGGATCGAACGAGATGGAAATGGGCGTCGGCATTCACGGGGAGCCGGGGCATTCAAGAGAGCCCTTCGCCAAAGCTGACGCGATCGTCAGACATCTGAGCGAAGCAATCGTCAACGACATCAGGCAGGCCACGGATAAAGGATTGTTACTCGTCAACGGACTTGGCGGCACGCCACCGGCCGAACTCTATCTCGCCTACAATATTGCTCACGAGTTCATGGTCGAGCGCGGCCTGCGGATCCAGCGCTCGCTTGTCGGCACTTATGCCACGTCGCTCGACATGCAGGGCCTTTCCGTCACGCTCGCCTTCCTCAGCGATGAGGAGTTTTCTCTGTGGGATTCGCCCGTTTCAACCGCTGCATTGCGCTGGGGCTGCTAGATCCTCGGCCCTGTTACCAAAGAAAAAGCCCGCGCGGGGCGGGCATTTTGTTTGGTTGCGGGGGCAGGATTTGAACCTGCGGCCTTCAGGTTATGAGCCTGACGAGCTACCGGGCTGCTCCACCCCGCGTTATAAGGTTTTTGCCCTGGGCAAAATACCGGTGCGGTAAATCCGTGCGGGATTTATCGCGGCGATGTGAGTGCGACGCACTTACATCTAGTGCCGGAGCAAGTTGCGGAGCAACTTGTCTCCTGTAAGGAGGGCACCGGCAAGATCCTGTGCGCTTCCTCGCATTTCAGTTTGTCTGCCATGTGCCCCAAAACGACAAAAGCCGCCTTTGGGGCGGCCCTTGGGATCGGCCAGGGGCCGTTGTTTTCGTGCGAGAAGATTATTTGATCCACATTTCCATGCGGCATTGCCTTTAACAGACCTGGCAGCGACCTACTCTCCCGCGTCTTGAGACGAAGTACCATTGGCGCAGGGGTGTTTCACGGCCGTGTTCGGAATGGGAACGGGTGCAGCCACCCCGCAATGACCACCAGGTCGATTAAGGGCAATGTTTGTTTGAGAAGCTGGAGACTGTCAGGCCTTAGCCAATAGGCATTAGGCAATAGTCTTTTTTGAACACGTCCTGGAGCGGGCCGAGG
This sequence comes from Xaviernesmea oryzae, assembly GCF_900177415.1. GTDB lineage: Bacteria > Pseudomonadota > Alphaproteobacteria > Rhizobiales > Rhizobiaceae > Neorhizobium > Neorhizobium oryzae_A. The sequence continues at coordinate 462,863 of NZ_FXAF01000001.1, forward strand.
CTACTGCCTACTGCCTAACTCCTACTGGCTGCTCATGAGCGGACGAACGCTTTGCGTTCGCCGCGAGATGAGCATGAACAATGAGAACGATCAAGCCGATCGAGCGATTAGTACCGGTAAGCTTCATGCATTGCTGCACGTCCACACCCGGCCTATCAACGTGGTCGTCTTCCACGGCTCTGATAGGGAATACTCGTTTTCAGGGGGGTTTCCCGCTTAGATGCCTTCAGCGGTTATCCCGTCCATATATAGCTACCCTGCTATGCCCTTGGCAGGACAACAGGTCCACCAGAGATATGTCCATCCCGGTCCTCTCGTACTAGGGACAGATCCTGTCAATATTCCTACACCCACGGCAGATAGGGACCGAACTGTCTCACGACGTTCTGAACCCAGCTCACGTACCGCTTTAATTGGCGAACAGCCAAACCCTTGGGACCTGCTCCAGCCCCAGGATGCGATGAGCCGACATCGAGGTGCCAAACAACCCCGTCGATATGGACTCTTGGGGGTCATCAGCCTGTTATCCCCGGCGTACCTTTTATCCGTTGAGCGATGGCCCTTCCACGCGGGACCACCGGATCACTATGACCGACTTTCGTCTCTGCTCGACTTGTCAGTCTCGCAGTCAGGCGGGCTTATGCCATTGCACTCGACGAGCGATTTCCGACCGCTCTGAGCCCACCATCGCGCGCCTCCGTTACTCTTTCGGAGGCGACCGCCCCAGTCAAACTACCCACCATACACTGTCCCGGACCCGGATGACGGGCCGCGGTTAGACATCCATGACGATAAGGGTGGTATTTCAAGGATGGCTCCACGAAGACTGGCGTCCCCGCTTCAAAGCCTACCACCTATCCTACACATGCCGACACGAATGCCAGTGTAAAGCTATAGTAAAGGTGCACGGGGTCTTTCCGTCTGACCGCAGGAACCCCGCATCTTCACGGGGAATTCAATTTCACTGAGTCTATGTTGGAGACAGCGGGGAAGTCGTTACGCCATTCGTGCAGGTCGGAACTTACCCGACAAGGAATTTCGCTACCTTAGGACCGTTATAGTTACGGCCGCCGTTTACTGGGGCTTCGATTCAGAGCTTGCACCCCTCCTCTTAACCTTCCAGCACCGGGCAGGCGTCAGACCCTATACGTCGTCTTTAGACTTCGCAGAGCCCTGTGTTTTTGATAAACAGTCGCTACCCCCTGGTCTGTGCCACCCCAAAATGGTTGCCCAAATTGGGGTCACGCTTCTTCCGAAGTTACGCGTGCAATTTGCCGAGTTCCTTCAACATAGTTCTCTCAAGCGCCTTGGTATACTCTACCTGACCACCTGTGTCGGTTTCGGGTACGGTCTGTAAGGTGGAGCTATTTCCTGGAACCGCCCCACTGCCCATCCCAATCCAATAAGGATGAACAATTTTTGCGATCCGTCACTACCACCAGGCCCACGAATATTAACGTGGTTCCCATCGACTACGCATGTCTGCCTCGTCTTAGGGGCCGGCTAACCCTGCTCAGATTAACTTTAAGCAGGAACCCTTGGTCTTTCGGCGAGAGGGTCTCTCACCCTCTTTATCGTTACTCATGTCAACATTCGCACTTCCGATACCTCCAGGAGCCCTCACGGGTCTCCCTTCACAGGCTTACGGAACGCTCCGCTACCACTCCTCGGTTAAGAGGAATCCTCAGCTTCGGTGCATGGCTTCAGCCCCGTTACATTTTCGGCGCAAAGACCCTTGATTAGACCAGTGAGCTGTTACGCTTTCTTTAAATGATGGCTGCTTCTAAGCCAACATCCTGGTTGTTTTGGGATCCTCACATCCTTTCCCACTTAGCCATGACTTGGGGACCTTAGCTGGAGGTCAGGGTTGTTGCCCTCTTCACGACGGACGTTAGCACCCGCCGTGTGTCTGCCGAGTAGTACTCCCGGGTATTCGGAGTTTGGTTAGGATCAGTAAGACGGTGAGTCCCCATAGCCCATCCAGTGCTCTACCCCCCCGGGGTATTCGCTCGACGCTCTACCTAAATAGATTTCGCGGAGAACCAGCTATCTCCGAGTTTGATTGGCCTTTCACCCCTAGCCACAAGTCATCCCAATCTATTGCAACAGATGCGGGTTCGGCCCTCCAGTTGGTGTTACCCAACCTTCAGCCTGCTCATGGCTAGATCACTCGGTTTCGGGTCTAATGCAACTAACTATATCGCCCTGTTCAGACTCGCTTTCGCTGCGCCTACACCTACCGGCTTAAGCTTGCTAGTTACACTAAGTCGTTGACCCATTATACAAAAGGTACGCCGTCAGGGTTGCCCCCTCCGACTGTTTGTAGGCATCCGGTTTCAGGTTCTATTTCACTCCCCTTGTCGGGGTGCTTTTCACCTTTCCCTCCACGGTACTTGTTCGCTATCGGTCATGCACGAGTACTTAGGCTTGGAGAGTGGTCTCCCCATGTTCAGACAGGATTTCTCGTGTCCCGCCCTACTCTAGGACAATCAGTGTTCTACGCCTACGGGACTGTCACCCATTATCGTCACGCTTTCCAACGTGTTCGGCTTTATTCCTGATTGCCACTGGCCTGGTCCGCGTTCGCTCGCCACTACTTGCGGAGTCTCGGTTGATGTCCTTTCCTGCAGGTACTTAGATGTTTCAGTTCCCTGCGTTCGCTTCTAACACCCTATGTATTCAGGTGTAGATACCTTATCACAATGCTTGGAACCTGAAGCGTCTTCGACGCAGGCAATAGCCAGTAGGCAGTAGCCAA
>NZ_FXAF01000002.1 GCF_900177415.1 Xaviernesmea oryzae
CCACTGAGAACTGACCCGGCATAGCCTGATATTTCCATTGAGAATTGACCCATGTTTGAACCCTCCCTCGCATGTTTTCAGCGGGGGCTATGGAGTGATCGACATGGCGTTTATTGAGCGTGATCCGACGCTGGCATTTTCGAGAACATCTATCGATCCGGGAGATTTGCCGCAGGACTGGCCTATCCCGGAATACTGTCCGCAAATACCTGCGCCTGGACGGGGTGGAGCCGAAGTTCAAGGTCCCGGAGCGGCCAAGCAAGCTTGACCCATTTGCGGATAGGCTGTCGGCCTGGTTGAAGACGGAATCCAAGAAAGGCCGCAAGCAGAAGCGGACGATGAAGCAGTTGCATGCCGAACTGGTGAGCCTCGGATACGGGGGCTCCTATAACCGCGTGGCGGCGTTTGCGCGGGAATGGCGAGAGGATCGGCAGAGGGAGTTGCAGACGACCGGGCGCGGCACGTTTGTGCCCTTGGCATTTGAACCCGGTGAGGCCTTCCAGTTCGATTGGTCGGAAGATTGGGCGATCATCGGCAATGAGCGCACCAAACTGCAGGTCGCCCATACGAAGCTAAGCTACAGTCGGGCCTTTATCGTCCGGGCCTATCTTCTTCAGACGCACGAGATGCTGTTTGACGCCCACAATCAATGCGTTCCGCGTATTTGGCGGCATCCCCGGCCGCGGCATCTACGACAATATGCGCACGGCAATCGACAAGGTCGGCCGCGGCAAGGATCGCGACGTCAACACCGCTTCCTGGCGATGGCCAGCCACTATGTGTTCGAACCCGAGTTCTGCAATCCAGCGTCCGGCTGGGAGAAAGGGGCAGGTCGAGAAGAACGTTCAGGATGCCCGTCATCGTCTCTGGCAGCCCACGCCGCGCTTCGCATCGCTGGAAGCATTAAACGACTGGCTGGAGCAGCGCTGCAAGGAATTGTGGGCGCAGACCCCACACGGTCAGATGCGCGGCACCATCGCCGACATCTGGGCTGAGGAAGCATCGGCGCTCATGCCTGTTTCCAGGCCGTTTGACGGGTTTGTCGAGTATACCAAGCGCGTTACACCGACCTGCCTCGTCCATCTGGAGCGCAATCGCTACAGCGTGCCGGCGTCCTTCGCCAATCGACCGGTGAGCCTTCGGGTCTATCCGGATCGTGTCGTGGTTGCCGCGGAGGGCCAGATCATTTGTGAGCACCGCCGTGTCATCGATCGCTCTCATGATCGACCGGGACAGACGATCTACGACTGGCGGCATTATCTGGCGGTCGTGCAGCGCAAGCCCGGCGCTCTCCGCAATGGCGCACCCTTCGCCGAGCTGCCCGATGCGTTCCGAGCCTTGCAGCAATACCTGCTCAAGAAGCCGGGGGGCGACCGTGAGATGGTCGATATCCTGGCCCTCGTTCTCCAGCACGATGAACAGGCCGTGCTGTCGGCCGTGGACATGGCGCTGAAGTCGGGCGTTCCGACCAAGACGCATGTGCTGAATCTGCTGCATCGCCTCGTCGACGGCAAATCCTTCACGCCACCGACCATCGACGCGCCACAGGCCCTGACGCTCATCAATGAGCCGAAAGCCAATGTCGAGCGCTACGATGCGCTGAGAAAGACGGAGGTTGGCCATGCGTCATAATCCGGCAAGCGGCGCTATCGTCATCATGCTGCGGCAGTTGAAGATGCACGGCATGGCCCAGGCCGTCGGCGAGCTCACCGAGCAAGGGTCGCCGGCGTTCGAGGCGGCAATCCCTATCCTGTCGCAGCTTCTCAAGGCCGAGACGGCGGAACGTGAAGTTCGATCGACCGCCTATCAGCTCAAGACCGCACGCTTTCCAGCCTATCGTGACCTGAACGGCTTCGACTTCGCCAGCAGCGAGGTCAACGAGGCGCTGGTGCGTCAGCTTCATCGCTGCGACTTCCTCGACGACGCCAACAACATCGTTCTGGTCGGCGGTCCCGGCACGGGCAAAACGCATATCGCCACGGCAATTGGCGTCCAGGCTATCGAGCATCATCACAAGCGGGTTCGGTTCTTCTCGACCGTCGAGCTGGTCAACGCGCTCGAGCAGGAAAAGGCACAAGGGCGTTCCGGCCAGATCGCCAACCGCCTGGCGCATTCCGATCTCGTCATCCTCGACGAACTTGGCTACCTGCCGTTCAGCGCTTCAGGCGGGGCGCTGCTCTTCCATCTGTTGAGCAAGCTCTACGAGCACACCAGCGTCATTATCACGACCAACTTGAGCTTCAGCGAATGGGCCAGCGTCTTCGGCGACCCCAAGATGACCACCGCGCTGCTCGACCGGCTTACCCACCACTGCCATATCCTGGAAACCGGAAACGACAGCTTCCGCTTCAAGAATAGTTCGGCTCATGAGCCCAAAACGACGAAGGAGAAAAGGAAGAGCTTGACCGCAATCACTGACCCGAACGACATCTAATAGGCGGGTCAATTCTCGGTGGAAATGCCGGGTCAGTTCTCAGTGGCAATCAACACGCGACATGCAAGCCTCGGCACCGACGAAATCGTCCACGCTCATGCGCCCGGCGCGTACGTCCTCGCTCATCGAGAAAAGGTTTGTGCCCGACCCGATGTCCTTGCCCCGAAACTTGCCGTTCAGCATCGGACCGCCCGAGACGACGATCGTCGGGATGTCGCAGCTGGCCGCGCCCATGATCAGTGCCGGTGTGGTCTTGTCGCAACCGCAGAGCAGCACCACGCCGTCGATCGGGTTGGCCCTGATGGATTCCTCGACATCCATGCTGACGAGGTTCCGAAACAGCATCGCCGTGGGACGCAGCAGGGTTTCCCCCAGTGACATCACCGGGAATTCAACCGGAAAACCTCCAGCCTCAAGAACACCGCGCTTGACCGCCTCGGCAATCTGCCGGAAGTGCGCGTTGCAAGGCGTGAGTTCGGACCACGTGTTGCAGATGCCGATGACGGGGCGGCCATCGAACATTCGCTGCGGTGTGCCCTGATTTTTCATCCATGACCGATGCATGAACCCGTTACGGTCCCTCGATCCGAACCAGGCACTCGACCTCAACGTTTCCGAGATCGAGTCAGGTATTTTCGGTCCTTTGGTTTTCATAGCCCGGCGCTTTCAAACAGGTCTCTTGTCGCGGCAAATATGTGTCGCACACGAGAGCGCCGTGCGTCCGAACGGACGCACAAAGGACGCTCCAACTTATTGAATCTACTTGCTTACCAAAATCGATCCCGATTTCCGGGCCGACGCTGTGGCCAAGCCGCCTCGCCACGGGAACGCGGCAAGGCATTCGTAGTGGAGGGATCGCGCGCTCAACGCGCTGCGCCAACGGCCATGACGTACATGGCATAAAGGGAGGACGTGCCGCAGATGAACAGACGGTTCTTCTTCTTGCCGCCGAATGTGAGGTTTCCGACAGGCTCGGGGATGCGGACTTTGCCGATCAGCGTGCCATCGGTGTCGATGCAATGCACACCGTCTGCGGCACTGGTCCAGATACGCCCCAGGGTGTCCAGCCGGAAGCCGTCGAACAATCCCGCCGTCGAGGTCGCGAACACTTCGCCCCCCGAAAGGGTGTTGTCGTCGTTCACCTTGAACTTTCGAATGTGGGCCGGTCCATTCGCCACATGCGTAACCCCGGTGTCGGACACGTAGAGATGCTTCTCGTCCACCGAGAACGCGAGCCCGTTCGGCCGAACCATGTCGGTGGTTCGCTGCTCGACCGCGCCGGTTTTCGGATCCACCCGGTAAACATGGCAGCCGTCCTGCTCGCTCTTGGCCTGATCACCTTCGTAGAAATGATCGATGCCATAGCTCGGATCGGAAAACCAAATCGATCCGTCCGACTTCACGACAACGTCGTTGGGTGCGTTGAGACGCTTTCCATTGTAGTGCGAGGCTATCGTCGTGATGCTGCCGTCGTGTTCGGTGCGCGTCACGCTTCGCGTCAGATGCTGGCATGACACCAACCGGCCCTCGAGGTCGACGGTATTTCCATTGGAATTGTTGGACGGATTGCGGAACTCCGAAACCGATCCGTCAGTCTCGTCCCAGCGCAGCATCCGGTTGCCCGGGATATCGGACCATATGAGATAACGACCCGCAGGAAACCATGCCGGCCCTTCGCTGAACCGCGCCCCTGTCCATAGCCGCTCGACGCGGGCATGAGATGTGCACGACTTGAACCGCTCGTCGATCACCTCGAACCCGGTGCCTTCGATTTCTCCGAACATCATTCAACTCCAAAAGTGGTTTGCGATCGTCGGCTGACCAAGCCGAACCGAACTCGACACCGAGCAGTTGAAGCGTCAAACAGCACCACTCAAAGAGCGGCGACAAGGCCGCTTCTCGAAGAGAAATTCCTGAGCGTTTCCTAGTATTTCAGAGCACTTTTCTTCGCTTGGCGCGCTCCGGTGCTTTCTTTTGACGTCTGCTGGTTTGTAACTTGGTAAAAGGACGTTCGAATTCTCGCAATAAGCGGATTGAACCAACGAAGACATTGGTCCAGCGTTGTGCGACAGCGCTCGATGAGGCCAGGTATGGCGGAACGGTAAGCCTGTGTCCCGCACGCCTGCAAGGCGGCGGGTCATCTCCGGCAGCACAGAAAGAATTCTTGTTTTGTCGCTGTCAGCAGCGCTTCAAAAGCTGTGACATCCGACAGGACACCGGCTTCTGCTCAGCTCGAACAAAACCGGTCTGGATTCAGGTCGACTGTCCCGCTTTGAACAACTCGTAACGAGCCTTGGTCTCCGCGTTCATTGGATAGAGGCCCGGCAGCGGCGTGCCCCGCCCGACCTCCTGCATGATCCACGCCTCCATCCGCTCCTGCTCCGGCGCTTCAGCCAGGACATCTGCCAATAGAGAAGCAGGAATCACAACGGCTCCGTCATCATCGACCACGATGATGTCATCGGGAAAGACCGCAACGCCTCCGCAGCCGATAGGCTCCTGCCAATTCACGAAGGTGAGCCCCGCCACCGACGGTGAGGCCGCCACGCCGTTGCACCACACGGGGAAATCGGCGCTGAGAACGCCTGCGAGATCGCGGACGACTCCGTCCGTCACCATGGCGACCATGCCGCGCTTGGCCATACGGGATACAAGGATGTCGCCGAACACCCCTGCGTCGCTCACGCCCTGGCCGTCTATGACGGCTATCGAACCTTCCGGCATCGCTTCAATGGCAGCCCGGGTGGAGATAGGAGAACCCCACGACGCAGGTGTCGCCAGATCCTCGCGGGCAGGCACGAAGCGGAACGTGAAGGCGGTCCCCACGCAACGCGGCTGCCCGGGACGGAGAGGCTTTGTGCCGCGCATCCAAACATTGCGCAGCCCCTTCTTGAGAAGGACCGTCGTAAGCGTCGCGGTGGAGATGTCCTTCAAGATATTGACGGAGCCGGGATCGAGGGCCATGCGCAATTTTCCTTTTAGATTGATTGGATCAGGCCACCGTCAACCCGGATGACTGAGCCGGTAATGTAGGTGGCACGCTTGCTTGCAAGAAACGCTACTGCGTCGGCATATTCTTCCGGCTTGCCGTAGCGTCCGACAGGGATGCTCGAAGTACTCTCGGCCGAAACCTCCTCCACAGTGCGGCCCTCCCGCTTGGCCTTCTGCTCATCGAGAAACGTGATGCGCTTCGTGGCGATGCGACCCGGAAGGACGATGTTGCTGGTAATACCGTCGCGTCCTACCTCACGCGCCAATGTTTTCGACCACCCGACCAGGCTCAGACGCAGCGCGTTGGAGAAACCCAGATTCGGGATCGGGGCAATTACGCCCGAAGAGGTTGAGGTGACGATCCGGCCCCAGCGGGCGGAGCGCATGCCAGGCAATATCCGGTCAGTGATGGCGATCACGCTGAGCACCATCGATTGGAAATGCTGCAGCCACGCCTGCGGATCCTGGTTCGACACAGGCGCCGGCGGGGGACCGCCTGTGTTGTTCACAAGGATATCGACTTTACCGCAAAGGCGCTCGATAGTGGCAACATGACGATCGATCGACGACAGATCGGCGAGATCCCACCGCAGTTCGGTCGCCTTTCCACCCTCCGCCACGATTGAATTTGCCGTAGCCAAGGCGGCCGCCTCATCGATGTCGGCAACGACGAGCTCGGCGCCTTCGGCAGCCAACACCTTCGCGATTGCGCTCCCGAGCCCTCCGCCTGCGCCAAAAACGAGCGCTACTTTACCCTGAATTCCGAGATCCATACGCTTCTCCCTCGATAGGGCAACGATGGCTCACTGGGACCATAACGAAAAGCGATGTGATTGCGTGTTCAGACGTTACATTTAGTAGGGTTCACCATCCGCCCGCTGCATCGGCCCGAAAACCGGAGTCGGTTTTCGGAAAGCACGATGCAGCAGATTCAAAGTGTTAGAGCGTCCTTTGTGCGTCCAATTGGACGCACGGCGCTCTAATCGGAAAGGACTTCGAGGAAGGCTTTGATCAAACTGATGCGAGGACTGCCCCGCCCCCACACAAGCTGAATCCGGCGTGTGATTGAATATGTCGGGAGCGGCAATTTCGCGAGAGATAGCCCTTCCGGCCAAGGAGGGGCCCAGTCCGGAACGATGGCAATTCCCAGACCCTGGTGGACAAATGTCGCGATCGCATCGAGGGCATCAAGTTCGTAACGCTCGTGTGGGACGATCCCGGCCGCTTCCAGCCACCGCGTCGCCAGCATGCCGCCCCAGGTCGAACGGTCGTACCGGATGAACGGAAGGCGACCCATGAGTGCCACAGGATCGGCGCCGGCAAACTCGGGCTGCACGAGAAGGACCAGGTTCTCCTCTCGCGCTACTCTGTAATCGCAGGTCTTCGATAGCCCGAAAGGCGGTTCGATAATAAGGGCTGCATCCAAGTCACCCTTCAGGACTCTGTCGTAAAGATCCTGGGAAGTCCCCGGGAGGATATAGGCTTCAACACCTGGATACCTGGTCGCCAGCCGTCCGAGAACGGGCGGAAGCAAACCCGTCGTGGCGGTACTCATGGCACCAAGGCGTAGCGTCCCGCGAAGCGGGTCCGTTGTTATCCCGTCGCCGAGGCCGCGGACCTCGTTGAGCAGTGATCGAGCTTTGTCTGCGACGCTGATGCCCAGCTCGGTCGGCCTGACCGTCCGCCCTACGCGTATGACGAGAGATTGCCCGATTTCGGCCTCGAGCGCTCGAATGCGCTGCGTGACCGCGGCCGCACTCAGGTTCTGGTGTCGGCCAGCTTCCGCTATTGAGCCCCGTTCGAATACGGCAATCAGGGTCTCCAGAAAACGCGTGTCCATAAGATTTTATCAACGCTTATCGCTTCATCGGCCAGCATAATAAGACATAATAAGACATAATAAGATAAGTGATCCAATCTCCAATAAATGACCGGGCAGCCTGAGCACCGGGCATTCATGCGTACTCCAACAACCAATTGCAAAACAAGATCAGTCGAGCTATCCTGCGACCGATTGCATAACGCAATCGGAACCGCGCAGGCGCGTGTGTAAGGAAAGGTGGCGGGTATGGCCAAGCTCGTGTTCGGAATGAACCAGTCCCTGGACGGCTACGTCGATCATATGGCGTTTGCGCCAGGCCCCGCGCTCTTCCGCCATTTCATCGAGGAGGCTCAGGCGCAGGCGGGCAGTGTATACGGTCGCCAAATGTATGAGATCATGCGTTACTGGGACGACGATCATCCCGAATGGGGTGCAGAGGAGCACGCCTTCGCGGCCGCGTGGCGGAGGCAGCCGAAATGGGTCGTTTCGCGCTCGTTGAAGTCTGTCGGCCCCAACGCCACGCTTGTCGGCGATGATCTCGAGGGTGCGATCCGTGAGCTGAAAGCCGGGCGCGCCGGAGAGATCGAAGTCGCTGGCCCGAACTTGGCCCGAAGCCTCACCGAGCTTGGCCTGATCGATGAGTATCGCCTCTACCTGCACCCCGTCGTGATCGGCCACGGCAAGCCGTATTTCGCCGCCCCCCGGCCGCCGCTCCGCCTTGTCGGCAGTGACCGGATGGGCGAGGATGTGATCCGGTTGACCTACGTTCCCGCTTGATCTCGCGGCCCGCCGGATGAAATCGGCCTGCCCGTCCGATCAGACCATCAGCCGCTCATAGGCCGTTCGGGGTGACGTCTTGAGGGGTTTGAAACTTACGCCGCGCTGCTTCTGGTGATTTTCAGCAGAAAATCCACGACGGCACGGACCTTGGCAGGCGTGCGCCGGTTGGCGGGGAAAACGATCGCGATCGGGTCCGCCTCGATCTCGTAATCCTCCAGGAGAGGCACCAAAAGGCCCCGCCGCATCTCGTCGCGAAACAGCCACCACGTCGCCTGGGAGATTCCGAGCCCGGTCATTGCGGCTTCACGCAGGATGTCGCCGCTGTCGGTCGTCAGGCATCCGGAAACACGGATCACCTCGTCGCCCCCGTCCACCCCGCGAAAATGCCAATTCGGCCCGAAAGCACCGACAATACAGTTATGACGGTCAAGATCGGCGGGCGTTTCCGGTTTTCCGTAGCGCTCGATGTAACTCGGCGCCGCCACCGTCTTCTGGGCGCCGCGCACGAGGATGCGATTGATGAGACGGGAATCGGCAAGCCGTCCCGAATGGACGACGAGGTCGAAGCCTCCTTCGATCGGATTGGCCGTCTGGCTCTTGAGGCAGAGGTCGAGAACGACATTCGGATAGCGTTCGTAGAACTCCGGCAGCGCCGGAATGACCGTCATGCGGCCGAACGACGGCGGCAGCGCGATCCGCACCTGTCCGCTCGGCGCGATATTGGCCTCCCGGATCGCCCCCTCCGCTTCATCGAGATCGATGAGGATCTGCCGGCAGCGCTCATAATATTCGGCCCCGTATTCGGTGAGGTGCATCCGCCGCGTCGTCCGGTGCAAAAGCTGCACGCCGAGGCCTTCCTCAAGTCGCGTCACGCTCTTGGTTACCGCCGACGTGGAGGAGGAAAGCGCCTTGGCCGCCGCGGTGAAGCCGCCGAGCTCGGCTACCCGTACGAACGACAATATGTCCTGGAACCTGTTCACTGCGGGTCGTTCACTGCTCACATCTTGTGCATCTTGGCACGCCGTCGATCAGGAGCTTACGCATTGGAAGAGCAATCGCAAGCCGGCATGTTGAAGCAGCAATTTGCATGCCGTCCGGCCAACCGGCCCGGAAGGCCTTTCGGAAAATGATTTTTTCCAAAACGATGTATTCCCCTTCGCCTCGAGCTGGGAACACTAGGGGCCAAGGATGCCAAAAGGCGCCGGGGAACGCATCGACTGGAAGATCTGTGCCGGGATACTGGTTCGATAACGCCATATGCTTGACGGAAAAGGCCGGCCGCTTCGAGGCGGAACGGCGGTCCATCGAGGTCGTCGGCGGCAGCATCGCCGCGCTTCATCCTCCGGGCGGGCCGAAGCCTCCCCGGCTGGAATTCATCGATGCTTCCGGCCTGATAGCCGTACCGGGCTTCGTCAACTGCCATAGCCATTCCCCGGACAATCTCGCGCGCGGAACCGCTGCCGACCTTCCGCTCGAACTTTGGTCTCTCACCTCTTCCGCCCTACGGGAAAGACGCAGCCACAGGGAAATCTACGTCTCGACCATGCTGGGCGCGATCGAGATGATGCGGTCGGGAACGACCGCGGTCCTCGACCATGTCCGCATCTCGCCCGATATCGACGGAGAAGCGCTCGATGCGGTCGCCTCGGCCTGGCTGGACAGCGGCATGCGGGTGGTGATCGCCCCGATCGTTTCGGACAAGAGCGTCATTGAAACGCTTCCTTTCGACGAGGACGATCTCGCCGGGCTCGACCTTTCCGCCTATGGCAGCCGCGCGCCATTGCCCGCCCGGCAACAGATGACGGTCGTGGAAGCCTTCTTCCGTCGCTGGCATGGAGAAGCGGATGGACTGATCAGCGTGGGGATCGGCCCGTCCGGTCCGCAACGATGCTCGGACGAACTCCTCGCGGCCGCGGGCGATTTCAGCCGGCGGTACGACACCATCCTGCACACCCACGTGCTGGAAACGAGGCTGCAGAGGGAAATGGGCTTCAGGCTCTACGGCCGCGGCATGATCGCCCATCTCGACGGTCTCGGCCTGCTGACGCCGCGGACCAATCTCGTCCACTCAATCTGGCTGGAGCCGGATGACATCGGGCGGATCTCTGCCGCCGACGCCGCCGTCATCCACAATCCCGTTTCCAATGCGCGGCTGGGCAGCGGCCATTGCCGGCTTTCCGATCTGCTGAAGGAAAACATCCGCGTCGGCCTCGGCACGGACAGCGCCTGCTGCAACGACGGCGCCAATCTCCTCGAAACGATGAAATGGGCGGCACTTCTGCACAATCTGCGCTCCGACGACGAGAAGACCTGGATCGGTCCGCAGACCGCCCTGCGCCTGGGGACGTCGGGCGGGGCCGACGCCATCGGCCTGCCCGACACGGGCCGGCTCGCCGCCGGATGTGCCGCCGACATCACCTTCTTCCGCTCCCAGGCCCCGGCATTCCAGCCGTTGAACGATACAGTCCGCCAGCTCGTCCTTTCCGAAAGCGGCAGCGCGATCGACAGCGTGATGATCGGCGGCCGGATCGTTGCATCCGGCGGCCGATGCACGACCATCGACGAAGCGGCGATCTGGGAGGAGGCGCAAGCCTTCGCAGACCGGCGGCGTATCGACGGCGTCGCCGCTCAGGCTGCTGCCCATGCTCTGGAAAAGCCGATCCGCAGGATGCGGCAGCGATACGGCAAGCTGTGGGCCGCCGGGGGATGCGCATGTCATTGACCTCCCCCCTGGCCTGGACGAAGCGCCCGCTGCGCTTCTTCCAGCACCTCCTGCGCGAGAGCGATGGCGCGAAATCGAGCGTCGGCCAGCTGATCGGCGAGATCAGAAGCGTCGGCGCCAATGCCTGCATCGTCATGGGCGGCGGCTTTTCCGCCTGGTACCCGACCCGGCTCTCCTCCCAGACGATCAACCCGCATCTCAAAGGCGATTTCCTCGGCGACTTCCTCAAGGCAGCCAAGGCGGAGGATATCCGGGTACTGGTAAGGATGGATATATCCAAGGGCCGCGAGGGCATGGAGGAAAAACATCCCGACTGGTTCGTCCGCAGGCCGGACGGCGCGGTGAGCAGCACCTGGGCCATGCCGCAGATCTGCGCGACCGGACCCTTCTGGCAGAGCGAGGTCTTCTCCATCCTCGACGAGATCCTCGGCCGCTATCCCGCCGCAGACGGCTTCTTCTTCAACTACCTCCATGTGCCGCGCTGCCATTGCGAGCGTTGCCGGGGTATCGTCGAAGTGGCGACCGGCAAGCCGGTTCCCCAACCGGATCGCCGCGAACCGGCCTACGAAGCATGGCGGCAAGGCTTCCTTGCAGATTACATGGGTCGGGTCCGCCGCCATGTTCAGGGACGCAATCCCGGCGCGGCGATCGTGCCCTATCATCACGTCCATGACGGCTGGGATATCCGGCGCATGGCCGAGGTCAGCGACATCGTCGGCTCGCAGGTCTCCAATCCCGTCATGCCGAACCCGATCGATCCGCAGCCGATCTGGAATCTCTGGGCTGCCGAGGAGGCGCTGACGGCACGCGCGCTCAAGCCTGGTCAGCCGCCGCTCCTGATCCAGACGACGTCGGAAGTCTTCGCCAGCCGGCAGTCGGCCATGCCGGAGGCGCGGCTGGTTCACAACCTCATCCAGGCAGCCGCGCATGGCGCGAGCACCGTACCCGCAGTCAACGGCCTGCTGGATGACGGAGACGCACGCTTCGTGCCGGGACTGCGAAAATTCGGCGCCTATCTCGAGAAGAACGCCCGCTGGTATGAAGGCCTGGCGAGCGTCGCCCGGATCGCTGTCCTCCGGTCGGAAGACAGCAGACTCTGGGGCGAGGATGCCGGCCGCATGGCCGGCGCCGACGATTGCAGCGGCCATGTCGCGGAATTCCGGGGCGTATGCGAAATGCTCTCCGACCTTCGCCACCCCTTCGACATCGTCGTCTCGCCGGGTCTCAAGCTGGCGGACCTGGAGCGCTTCGACCTCGTCCTCCTGCCGGCTGCGATCTGCCTGTCCGATGCCGATGCGGCGGTTATCGACGCCTATGTCGAACAGGGCGGTAAGATCATCGCCACGGCCGATCTGGCGGCAGCAAACGAGACCGGTGAAGGGCGCAATGCCCCTGCCCTGCGCTGCCTGCCGGCTCTGCCCGGCAAGGCCTGGTCGGCTGTCGGTACCTATTTTGCCCTCGGCCGGGCGGACTTGAGGAAAGTCGTCAGCGGTATCCGGCATGTCCCCGCCGCCGGTCCGTTTTGGGCACCCTTCAACGAAGGCGAAACGCAAGACGACTTGCGGATCATCGGCCCCTTCGCCAACAATGCTCCGGAATTCACGACCGTCGAAGGCAGCGGCAAGGAACCCGGCCTGATCGAACGCAGGTTCGGAAAGGGTCTGGCAACCTGGCTGCCCTGGCGGATCGGCGCGCTCTATCACCGGTATTCGATGCCCGAATATCGCCCGATCCTCGGCGCTCTGGTCGAAAGCCAGGCCGGCGCCCCGCCTGTCCACACGACGGCATCGAGCGGCGTGGAGACCATTCTCTACGGCCATCCGGACGGCATGGTCCTGCATCTTCTGAACGCCGCCGCCCCGCAGACCAAGGGCCTCGCCGAACTGACGCCGCTCGCCGGCTTCGAGGTCGCCGTCGAGACGGACGCCGAAATCGCGCTTTCATTGCACGACGATACGGAACTGCCCGTCACAAGGGCAGGCAAAATGATGGTCCTGCGCATCGAGCGCCTGGATCACTTTGCGGCCGTGGCTCTGGTAAAGGGTCAGGCCGGGAGGAAGAAGGCTTGAGGAAGATGACCGATCCATCCCGATGGCTGCGTGCCGTCGAAGAACAGAAAAGGGTGAACAGATGAGAGATATCCTGAGACGGCATTTCGTGGCCGGCGCGCTGGGCGTAGCCGCGCTCGCGCTTCTTCCGCTCGGCGCAGCAGCCCAGAACGCCTCGGCGATCGTGGTCGCGCAGGCGGCCGACGCCTATTCGATGGACCCGGCCAAGCATTCCGCCTTCCCGACGGCCAATATCCTTTTCCAGATCTACGACGGCCTCGTCAGCCAGGACGAAAAGGGCGACATCGTTCCGGCGCTGGCGACGTCCTGGAGCAATCCGGACCCGCTGACCTGGCGCTTCAAGCTGCGCGAGGGCGTGAAATTCCACAATGGCGAGCCCTTCAACGCCGCAGCGGTCAAGTTCACGTTCGACCGGGCGCTCGATCCGAATTTCAAGGCGCCCTACTATTCGCGTATCTCGCAGATCAAGTCCGTGACGGTCGTCGACGACTACACGGTCGACATCAAGACGGACAAGCCGTTCCCGACCATGCTGCTGTCGCTCTACGAGGCAAGCTTCCCGGCGCTGATCGTGCCGCCGTCCTACACTGCGCAGAACAACGGAGCAGACCTCGCCGCAAGGCCGGTCGGCACCGGCCCTTATCGTTTTGTCGAGTGGAAGAAGGACGAACACGTCGCGCTCGAAGCCAACCCGGACTACTGGGGTGGCAAGCCGGCGATCGACAAGGTCGTCTTCCGTCCGATCAAGGAGACGCGCACGCGCATCGCCGAGCTCAAGAGCGGGGGCGTCGACATCGCCGTCGACGTGCCGCCGGAAGACATGGCATCGCTTGAAGGCGGCGATACGAAGATTGCGACGGTCGCCAGCGACTCGCTTTATTTCCTCGCCTTCGACACGACCCGCGACACCCCCCTGAAGGACAAGCGTGTCCGGCAGGCGATCAACTACGCGGTGGATGTCGATGCCATCCAGCAGGCGCTCCTGAACGGCATGGGCACCCGTATCGCGCTGACCCTGCCCGCCAATGCCTTCGGCTACGATCCAGCCTGGAAGCCCTATCCCTACGATCCAGCCAAGGCCAAGGCGCTTCTGGCGGAAGCAGGTTATGCGGACGGATTCACGGTCCCGCTGATGACACGCAAGGGCCGCTACATGAAGGACAGCGAGATCGTCGAGGCAACCGCCGGCTTCCTCGCCAAGGTCGGAATCAAGGTCGATATCCAGTATCTCGAGCCGGGCGTCTGGGGTCAGGTCTCGGAAAAGAAGGGCCGCGAGGGCATCACCTTCCCCGGCTGGAGCGGCCGCGATCCGAACCTCGTCTGGCAGCCGTTGCTGCACACCGGCCAGTACCAGAGCTACTACAGCAATCCCGAATTGGACGCGCTGCTCGATGCCGGCGCCGGCACGATCGACCAGGCGGAACGCAAATCTATCTACGAGAAAGCGGCCGCCATCATCAAAGACGATGCGCCGCACCTGCCGATGATCCAGCCGCCGCTGATCTACGGTCTCGATGCCAAGCTTAGCTGGGCACCGCGTCCGGACGGCATGATCGACCTGCGCAAGGCGCATTTCTGACAGAACCGGCATCCGCGGCCGGCATCGGACCCGGCCGCGGATGACAATTTTTCGACGGAGCGAAGCAGGTCTTGGCCAATTTCCTGATATCCCGACTGCTCTATGCCGCGGCGGTGCTGCTCGGCGTGTCGGTTGCCGTATTTTTCCTGATCCGGATCGGCGGCGATCCTTCCGCGCTCTTCCTGCCGCCCGAAGCCTCGATCGAGGACATCCAGCGCTTCCGGCACCTCATGGGCTTCGACCGGCCGCTGATCGTCCAGTACTGGGATTTCCTGAGCCGCGCCGTCCGCGGCGACTTCGGCATGTCGCTCCGCTACGAGCAGCCGGCGATGCAGCTC
Source organism: Xaviernesmea oryzae (assembly GCF_900177415.1). Taxonomy (GTDB): domain Bacteria; phylum Pseudomonadota; class Alphaproteobacteria; order Rhizobiales; family Rhizobiaceae; genus Neorhizobium; species Neorhizobium oryzae_A. The sequence goes on from NZ_FXAF01000002.1 coordinate 14,736, forward strand.
GTCCTGGAGCGCGTGCCGGCAACGCTCCAACTCGGCGGCGCCGCCTTCCTGCTGTCGATCGCCCTCGCCATTCCTCTCGCGATCCTCGCCGCGGCCAACCGTGGCTCGCTCGTCGATCGGGCAAGCCTGCTGATCTCCCTGATCGGCCAGAGCTTTCCGGCTTTCTGGCTGGCGATCATGCTGATCCTGCTTTTCTCCGAAACCTTCCAGGTTCTGCCGCCTTCCGGCCGCGGGAGCTGGCAGAACCTCGTCATGCCGGCGATCGTGCTCGCCACCTATTCGACCGCCATCATCACCCGCCTTCTGCGTTCGTCCATGATCGAGGTCTTGCAGTCGGACTATGTCCGCACCGCTCGCGGCAAGGGCGTGCGCGAAAGCCGCATCATTCTCTCCCATGCGCTGCGCAACGCGGCGATCCCGACGCTGACGGTGATCGGCCTGCAGATCGGCGCCCTCCTCGGCGGCGCGGTCATCACCGAGGAGGTCTTCGCCTATCCCGGCATCGGCCGGTTGGCCATTCAGGCGATCGCAAACCGCGATTTCACGGTGATCCAGGCCTTCGTGCTGTTCATGGCCGCCGTCATCGTCACCATCAACCTCCTCGTAGACCTCTCCTACGGCCTGCTCGACCCGCGTCTGAGGAGAAGCAAATGATGGCCTCCCTCAAGCGATATGCGGCAAGCCACCTGGCGGCTGCCGGGCTCGTTATTGTTGTCGTCGCGCTTTTCGCCGCTCTCTTCGGCCCCTGGCTCGTGCCTTACGATCCAGGCGCGCAGGATATCCTGCAGCGACTGAAGCCGCCGTTATGGCAGGGGGCGGAAGGCATCCACCTGTTCGGAACGGATGCGCTCGGCCGCGACATCTTCAGCCGCATCGTCGTCGGCGCCCGTGTCTCCATGCTGGTCGGCGTCAGTTCCGTGGTGATTTCCGGCGCCGTCGGCGTCACGTTCGGCCTCATCGCCGGCTACGAGGACAAATATGCCGGTCGCGTGCTGATGATGCTGACCGACATCCAGCTTGCCATTCCATTCCTCGTCCTGGCGCTGGCCGTCGCCGCCGTCGTCGGTCCGAGCCTGTGGAACATCATCGCCATCCTCGGGCTGACCAACTGGGTGCAGTACGCCCGCGTGGTGCGTGCCGAATGCCTCGTGCTGCGCGAACGCGAATTCATCCAGGCGGCGCACATGATGGGGATTTCCTCGCTCCATATCCTGACGCGCCACCTGCTGCCCAACGTCATGTCCTCGATCATCGTCATCTCCAGCCTGCTGGTCGCCAAGATGATCCTGTTCGAATCCTCGCTGAGCTTCCTCGGGCTTGGCGTTCCACCGGAAACGCCGACCTGGGGCACGATGATTTCCGAAGGGCGCAATTACATCGGCAACGCCTGGTGGGTTGCCACCATTCCGGGCTTTGCGATCTTCGTCACCGTTGTCGGCACCAACCTCGTCGGCGACCGGCTGCGCGATCTGCTCGATCCGCGCCTTCGGCAGATGGAGGGTTGAGGCTATGCCGAACCTGGCCTCATACGACGTTCTGATGCCCGGCTTTCCGGGCCGCGGTTCACGCGGTTTCCTCGGATGGAGCACCATCCTGCTGCTGAAGACCCGCGATGGTTACGCGCTTTTCGACACCGGCGGCAGCGGCGACCGGCCGGGCCTCATGGCGGCGCTCGCCGAACGCGGCGTCGAACGGCAGGACATCCGTACCGTCATCCTGTCTCACTTGCATTTCGACCACATGGCCAATGCCGAGTGCTTTCCGAGGGCGGAGATCGTCCTGCACGAAAGCGAGTTCGCCTATGTGCAGGATCACATGAACGACGATCCGGCCATTTCGCGCTTCCAGGTCGAGGGCCTGCTGCGCAGCCCGCAGCTCACACTCGTCTCCGGCGAACTGGAGGTACTGCCCGGCATCAGGATGATCCGCACGCCGGGCCATAGCGGCGGCCACGTGTCGCTGGTGACGACGGTCGCCGGAAAAACGACAGTGCTCGCGCAGGATGCGATCAAGCATCGCGGCGAGATCGAAAGCGGCCTCTCCGCCGGCGCCTTCGACGAAGAGGCGGCGCGCGCCAGCATTCGCCGCATCGTCGCCATGGCCGATGTCATCGTTCCCGGCCACGACGGTCCGCTCACGATGGAGAACGGCCGCATTGTCGCCGCGTCTTCCGTTTCGGCCGAGATCCGCCTGACGCTCGACGGCCGTCGTTTTTCGCTGGAGGTCTGAGCATGCTGACGCTGCTGCACAATATTTTTCTCTGCACCGGCCTGCCCGGCGGCTTTCACAAGGACGGCGCCGTCCTCATTCGTGGCAGCAAGGTCGTCTGGGCCGGCCCGCTGGCCGAGATGCCGCCGCAGCCGGAATTCGCGGCGCGCAAGGATCTCGGCGGCCGCGTCGTCATCCCCGGCCTTGTCAACACGCACGCGCATGGCGGGCTTTCAACCCATCGCGGCTGCTGCGACGAGGGCGATCTTTTCGAATGGGCGGCGGCGCTCGCGCCCCATACCTCCCCCCTCACGGTCGAGGACAATCGGCGCGGCTGCTACCTCGCCGTCATGGACATGGTGAGGAACGGCATCACGACGGCCTGCGACTGCACCCGTTACGGCGCCGGCGTCTTCGCCTCGGTGGCAAGCGAAATCGGCATGAGGTCGCTGAGCGGCGCGCTCGCCAACTCGCCGGAGCTGCGCCGCAACGGCCGGCCGAACTGGCCGCTGGCACTGGAGGAAACCACCGAAGCGATCGAAATGCACAAGGGCAATGGCCTCTGCCGCTTCTATCTTGGCGGCCATTCGCCCTATAGCTGCACACCTGCCCTGCTCAAGGAGATCAAGCGGGAGGCCGACCGCCTCGATCTGCCCTTCGTCATCCATGTCGCGGAGAACCGACGCGAGAACGAGATGGTGATGGAGCAATACGGCCGGTCACCGACCGCATGGCTCGATGGCCTCGGCGTGCTCGACAGCCGTGCCGTGCTCGCTCACTGCGTCTGGGTCGACGAGAACGACATGGACATTCTCGCAAGCACCGGCGCCGGCGTCGCCCACAATCCGGCGAGCAATGCCAAGCTCGCGAGCGGCGTCGCGCCCGTGCCGGAGCTGCGTAAGCGCGGCGTGCCCGTGGGGCTGGGCACCGACAGCACGCTCAGCAACAACTGTCTCGATCTCTTCCAGGAAATGAAGCTCTCTGTGCTCCTGCAGCGCGCCACCAGCCTCGACGGAAAGATCATGGGAGCGCAAGACGCCTTCACCATGGCGACGCTGGAAGGCGCCCGCGTCCTCAACTGGGATGCCGAGATCGGCAGTCTGGAAGCGGGCAAGGAGGCCGATCTGGTCATCCTCGATCTCAGCCATCCGCTGGGACTGACCGCCGAGCGCGTCCTTTCCGACATCGTCTACCATGCCGGTCCTCAGCACGTGCGCGGCGTCATGGTGGCCGGCAGCATGATCGTCGAGGACGGCCGGTTGCTCAATGTCGACGAGCCGGCCATCCGCCACTCCATCCACGAATACTACAGACATCACGGGTAAAGGACCAAGACCATGACGGACGCACCTGTCGGGCTCATCACCAGCGCAGCCTCCGACAACCTTCTGAAAGACCGCCGCCTGGAAACGGTCTCCACGCCCTGGGGTGGAGCCCCGGTGCTGATCGGCAGCATCGGCGGGCGGCAGGCTGCCGTTATCCTTCGCTACGGCGAAAAGCTGACGCTGCCCAGCCACAAGATCAACTACCATGCCAATATCTGGGCCCTGCGCGAGCTCGGGGTCGAGTCGGTCATTTCCCAGAACGCCATCGGCTCGGTCAATCCGGCGATCCGGCCGGGCGATATCGTCATTTCCGACGATTTCCTCGACAAGACCAAGGCCCGGGCACAATCGCTCTTCGATGAGAGCGAATGCTGGGTGCGCGTCGATTTCACCGACCCCTTCTGCCCGCGCCTGCGCGCAGACCTCATCGCCGCCGCCAACAGGCACAGCAACCGCGTCATCGAGCGGGGCACCTTCGTCTGCACCGAAGGCCCCCGGTTTGAGACGCCGGCGGAGATCCGCGCCTATGCCCGGGAGGGTGGAGACATCGTCGGGACGCCGCTGGTGCCGGAAGTGATCTTCGCCCGGGAAGCGGAGATGTGCTTCGCCTCGATCGCCCCCGTCATCAACTTCGGCGCCGGCATGGCTCCGGCCGTGGTCCATTTCGGTCCCGGCAGCATGAACGAGATCTACTACAAGGAAGGCCTGCACGACCTGATCGAGAAGACGCTGATCGACGCGATCTCCGGCATTTCTTCCGAACGGACCTGCAATTGCGGCCACGCCCTCGACGGCGGCTTTCACGGCCATCCGCCGGCATGGCTGAAACGCCGCGCGTCCTAACGCGTTAGCGTGATCCGATCGCCGGGATTGTCGACAGATCGTCGCCTGCCCCCGGCGCCGGAACTGGCCGGGGCTTATAGCCCTTGCCCCTCCGCCAGCCGGAGCCGCATGCGGCCCGCCAGCGTTTTCCCCGGCCCAAGCCATTCGACATCGCCATAGCAGGCAAGGTCACGCCGATTGTGCACATCCGGGACATGGCTTACCGGCTCGACGCAGAAGACCGGTAATGTGTCCGGGACGTAGACATGGAGATTGCGGAGCGCACCATCTCCCGAAATCTCAAGCATCACGCCCTGCCTTCTCCATTCGAGGATGGCCCGGCGCGATGTCCACCCGGAAAAATGCCCGTCGAACCAGGGCATTTTCGACACCTCAAGCCCGGCCGAGAAATCCGGCCCGTGCGAGGCCGGCATGGGTACGGTCGGGAAGCCGCGCTCGTCGCGGCCGAAGCCGGTTTCGGCCTTGAAGGTCAGCCAGGTTTCACTTTCCTTGCGGAACCAGGGGTGGAAACCCATGCCGTAGGGGAGTGTCCGTTCGGCGGTGCTGGTCAGGCTCAGGGACATCTCGACCCCATCCGGCCCGATCGAGATTGCCTGCGTCAGGCGATAACGGAATGGAATGCCGTCATCGGCAAAATCGTCCACCAGAACGAGCGTGTCGTCCGCCGCCTCGACCACCCGCCATGCGCGGTCCCGCGAAAAGCCGTGTACGGCCATTTTCTGTTCCGAGCGATTGAGCGGCACTTGAACCACCCCATCGTCGGTCTCGAACCGGCCGCCGTCGAGGCGGTTGGCGAACGGCGCCATGACGAAGGACCCGCCGCTCCGTGCAACCTCCCCCGGCGGGCACGGATGCAGCACCTCGAACCATTCGCCATCCGGCTTTCGCCATTTCAGCGAGGTCAGGCTCGCGCCATGTGCGGCATCGACCGCGACGGCATAACCGTGTGCATTCAGGCAGAAGATATTCGCTTCAGTCATCGGGATCGGCAGCCTATCGAACGACCGTATCCATCGCACAATAGGAGCCGCCCTGGAATCGTTCGGTGACGGGATCGCCGGTGGGGCCGGCCACCTTTCCGGCGAAGGCTTCCGCATTGTCGGCGCGCCTCACGCCGAGGCGGCCGGAATCGTCCTTCGCCCACCAGGTGCGGGTATTGGCGGAAGCGCCCCAGAGAACGGCGAACTCCGTGCGCTCCGCTTCGATGGCGGCCACCACCATGCCGAAGAGGTCCGGCAGGGAAAGCCAGGTCGAAAGATGGCGTTTATCGAGCGGCTCCGGCAAAGCGGAGCCGATCCTCAGATGCACGCTTTCGACACCGTGCTTGTCGAAATAGAGGCGGCCGATATTCTCGCCGAAAATCTTCGAGACGCCGTAAAAGCTGTCCGGGCGCGTCGGCGTATCGATGTCGAGCGTCCGGCTCCGCTCATGGAAGCCGATCGTGTGGTTCGAACTGGCGAAAACCACGCGGGCGCCGTTCCGGCGGGCACCCTCGAAGATATTCACGACGCCGACGATATTCGCCGGCAGGATCGTTTCGAAGGATTTTTCGGTGCTGACGCCGCCGAAATGCAGGATGACCGCAGCATCTTCGCAGATGGAAGCCATGGCTTCCGCATCGGCGATATCGGCGCGGACGAAGCGTGCATTCGCGGGAACCGTCTCCGGAAAGTCGGCGATGTCGGTCAGCACGACGTTCTCGTAGCGCTCCGCGAGCGCCTGCGTCAGGAACCGGCCGAGATTGCCGGAGGCACCGGTCAGAACGATCTTGCGGGTCTTGTCGAAGCTCACGGATCAAAAACCTTTCATGCGGTGCGCCGGCGTGCCGGCCACCGGAGACGGCGTCAGGAACACGCTGCCTGCCAGGGGATATCGGTCGAGGACCTCGGGCGAAAGATACCGATGCGATGTGACAAGCAGCGTCTTCAGGTCCGTCCCGCAGAAGCAGGGCATGGTCGGCGATGGCGCCGGAAGCGCGTATTTGCCGATCAGCCGGCCATCCGGCGCATAATGGTTGAGACAGCCGGCCGAGACTCCGGCGCTCCAGTAATTCCCCTCGATATCGGCCGCCCCGCCGTCCGGCCGGCCTTCGGCTTCGCCGGGTTCGGCGATCCGCAGCCCCTCGCCGATCCCGCCGGTCGCGGGATCGAACGCATGCCGCTCTATCCATTTGCCGCCGGAATCGGAGTGGTACATGGTGCGGCCATCCGGCGACCACGCAAGCCCGTTCGAGATGAAGAGCCCGTCCTTCTTGGCGACCATGCGGCCGTCGGGGCCGACCCGATAGAGCGAGCAGACGGCCTGCCGTTCCGCCCGCTGGTCCATGGTGCCGACCCAGAATGCGCCGTCCGGGCCGACCTTGCCGTCGTTGAGGCGATTGGTCTCAAGTTCGTTCTCAAGTCTGGCGAGCGTCTCACGGCTGCCGGTATCGGGATCGAAGACGATCAGCTCGCGGGTCAGCGAGACGATCAGCCGGCCGCTTTCGCACAGCCCGAGCGAGCAGACATTGGTTCCCAGCACCCACTCCCGGACAAGGCCCTCCCCCAGCCGGATGGCCAGAAGCCTGCCGGTCGGGATGTCGCAGAGGAAAACGAGCCCGCGCCTGTCGTCCCAGACCGGGCTTTCGCCGAGGCCGAGGCTCAGCCCGTCGAGCGCCTCGAAACGCATCAGAGGTCGCCGCTCGCCGTGGTGCGGCGGATGACGTCCGGGTTGTCGAGCACGTAGTCGCTGAGTTCCAGCCCGAGGCCTGCGCCTTCGAACGGATAGATCCTGCCGTTCTCTATCCGCGGCATGACGGTGACGAGGTCACGGTACCAGGTCGAATAATAGGCGCGAACCGACTCCTGAAAGACCGCATTCGGCGCGTTCAGCGACAGATGGATCGAGGCGGCGAAGACGACCGGACCGGTGCAGTCATGCGGCGCGATCGGCCGCTGGAAGGCTTCCGCCATGGCGGCGATCTTCTTCGCCTCGCTGAGGCCTCCGCACCAGGAAATATCGAGCATGACATAATCGACGGCGTTCTTGCGGAGCAATTCGACGAACTGGGCGCGGGTCGCAAGCGTCTCGCTGGCGCAGACCGGCAGGCCGGAACGCTGCGCATAGACGGCCAGCGCCTCGGTGTCTTGCATCTTGATCGGGTCTTCCATCCAGAACGGCCGGAATTCCTTCATCTCGCGGGCGATCGCCAGTGCCGAAGGCAGGTCCCACATGGAATGCAGCTCGACCATCACTTCCATCTTGTTGCCGACCGCGTCGCGGATCCGGCGGAAGGCTTCGAGGCCCTTGTCGAGATCGTCGCGATGGATGAAGTTGCCGCCGCTTGCGACCGCGTAAGGGTCGAGCGGCCAGATCTTCATGGCGGTAATGCCTTCGGAAAGCAGGCTTTCCGCCAGCGCTCCGGCATCGTTGGTGAAGGCCACCTGATCGTCATAAGGCCCCTGCGGCTTGTCCGCACTGCCGATATAGCGGCGCGAGCCCTGGCTGTTGTAGGAATAGCCGGCACAGGTGTTGTAGGTGCGGATCGACGGGCGCGAGAGACCGCCGAGCAGCTGATGGATCGGCTGGTTCGTAACCTTGCCGAAAATATCCCAGAGCGCGATGTCGACGGCGGATGCCGCCCGGATTTCGACGCCCGAGGAGCGGAAGCCCACATAGGTTTCGGTCAGAAGCTTGGAGATGCGGTCGATCTCCAGCGGGTTCTTGCCGACCAGCGCCGGCGCCACTTCCGCATGCAGGTAGGTCGCGACGGCATCGGCGCCGCGAAAGGTCTCGCCAAGCCCGATGATGCCTTCATCGGTATGGATTCGGAGCCAGATGATGTTGTTGAGGCTGGGGAGCTGGACGGTTTCAAGCGCGGTGATTTTCATCGGATCTTCCGGATAAACGCGAAACGGACCGGCGGACTTTCCCGCCGGCGCGGAGGCAATTGCGGATCAATGGGCGGCGGACGACTGGTTGCCGCGCGCCACGATCTGGGTCGGGTTGACGAAGCGGAGCGCGACCAGCAGCCAGACGAGCGTCGAGACCATGTAGATGACGGCCATGGCGTCGATCGACTGGACGGCGCGCACGCCGGAGGCGAAGACCGCGTAATAGAGCGAGACGACGAGCGTCTGGCTGGTCGGGCCGGCCGTCAGGAAGGTCAGCTCGAACATCGCGACGGTGCGGACGAGGACCAGAAGCAGGGCCGCCAGTATGCCGGGGATCAGCATCGGCATCAGCACGTAGACGAAGAGCTTGAACGTCCCGGCACCGAAGACGCGCGCCGCGGCCTCCACCTTCGGATCGATCTGCTCGATGAAGGGGATCATCACGAGGATGACGAAAGGCACGGTCGGCACGAGGTTGGCCAGCACCACGCCCCAGAACGTTCCGCCGACATTGAACTGGTAGAGCACGGTCGCGAGCGGGATGCCGAAGGTGATCGGCGGCACGAGCAGCGGCAGCAGGAAGAGGAGCATGATGAGCCGCTTTCCCGGAAAGTCGCGGCGCGCCATCGCATAGGCCGCCGTCACGCCGAGGAGGCCCGACAGCGCGACGACGGTGAAGGCGATCTGGAACGTGACGAACAGGACCGGCCCGAGCTGGAACTCGCGCCAGGCCGATGCATACCAGTTGAAGGTGAAGGCGTTCGGCAGCCAGGTGCCGAGCCAGCGCGTGCCGAGCGACGAGACGATGACCGTCGCGATGATGGCGAGCACGTTGAGCACGAAGAAGATCGTGACGGCCCAGACGGCGGTGATCCAGAGCTTGGCTCCGATGGAAGTATCGCGGATCACGGCTCAGCCTTTCCCGCCACTGGTGGCGCCACGGTAGAAGAGGTTTCGGACGACGAGGACGATCAGCACGATGCAGAGCTGCACGACGCCCATGATCATGGCGATCGCCGAGGCCATGGTGAAATCGTACTGCTCAAAAGCGGCCTGTGCCGCGGCGATCGAGATGACGCGCGTCGGTCCTGAGGGCGCGCCGAGCAGCACGGCGGAGGGGAAGACCGCGAAGGCCTGCACGAAGGTAAGGCAGAAGGCGATCGCCAGCCCCGGCACCAGCAGCGGCAGCATGACGTGCCGGAAGCGCTGCCAGCTGGAGGCGCCATGGGTGGCGGCCGCCTTTTCGAGCGCCGGATCGATGCCGGTCACATAGGAAAGCGTCAGCAGGAAGGTGAAGGGGAAGACCGTGACCACCAGCGACAGGAAGACGCCCCAGTAGTTGTTGGTGAGTTTTACCGGCGAATCGACGAGGCCGATCAGCATCAGGGTGCGGCTGAACCAGCCCTGCGGGCCGAGATAGTTCAGCATGCCCTGCGCCACCAGAACCGTGCCGAGCGTGATCGGCAGGACGAGGATGGTGGTCAAGAGCCGCTGACGTTTCATCAGCCGGACACGCATGGCGACCGGCACGGCAAAGGCGACGCTGAGGATCGTCACCGGGATCGCAAGCCTGAGCGTCGCGCCGATCGTGTTGTAAAGATAAGGATCGGAGAAGAAGGCGGCGTAGTTGGCAAACATGCCGCCTTCCCGCATCGGCGAGAAGGACAGCATCAGCCCGTAGAAGAACGGGTAGATGAAGATCGCCAGCACGAAGATCACCGACGGCAGCACGAGCAGCGTCACGCCGTCGATGCCGCGCAGCGCGAGCTTCTGGCGAAGCGATTTGGCTTCCATCGGGGTGGAGTGGGACATCGCCATATCCTCAAGCTCCGAAGATCAGCGCGCGGGCCGGATCGATCGACAGCGCAACCGCGCCCCCCTGCGCCGGTGCGCGATCCGCATGGAAGACGATCTCGACGCCGTCGCCGGTGCGGGCGATGCCGACATATTCGCGGCCGCGATATTCGATCGTATCGACCGTGACCGGAACGCCGCCCGACGCCTGTTCCGCGAGCATCACGTCGTCGGGGCGCACGGCGAGCACGGCCGAAGCTCCCGGCTGAAGAGCGCCCACCACCGTTCCGGAAACGGAGAAGGAACCGGCGGAAACGGTGGCGCGATCGCCTTCCCGGGAAATGACCTTGCCGGCGAAACGGTTGCGGAAGCCCATGAATTCGGCGACGTCGAGATGCGCCGGCTTCTCGTAAAGCTCGTGCGGCGTGCCCACCTGGCGGATGACGCCGTCGCGGAGAACCACGATCCGGTCCGCGAGCGACAGCGCCTCGTCCTGGTCGTGCGTGACGTAGATGGTGGTCGCCTTCATCTGGTTGTGGATGCGGCGGATTTCGGCGCGCATCTCGAGACGCAGCTTGGCATCGAGGTTCGAAAGCGGCTCGTCCATCAAGACCAGCGGCGGTTCGATGACGATGGCGCGGGCGATCGCCACGCGCTGCTGCTGGCCGCCCGAAAGCTGGCCGGGAAGCTTGTCCGCATGGCCCTGCAGACGCACCAGCGCGATCGCCTCCTCGACCTTGATGTCGATCTCGGATTGCGGGCGGCCGCGCATCTTCAGGCCGAAGCCGATATTCTTGCGCACGCTCATATGCGGGAAAAGCGCATAGTTCTGGAAGACCATGCCGAAACCGCGATCCTCGGGCTTGAACTGGTCGATCCTTTTATCGTCGATATAGATGCCGCCGCCCGTCGTGGAGAGCAGGCCGGCGATGCAGTTGAGAGCGGTCGACTTGCCGCAGCCGGAAGGCCCGAGCAAGGCGATGAATTCGCCCTTCCTGATGGAAAGAGTGATTTCGCGCAGCGCGTTCAACGCCCCGAATGCACGGCTCATTCGGTCGAGACGGATTTCATTGAATGGCATGGATGCGAGCTGCATCGATCGACCTCATCATGGAGAAGGGCATGGCCACGCTTCGAGCGGAGGCCATGCCTGTCTTGGATATCAGGTTGGTTACTTCGCGACGGCTGCGACTTCTTCGTCCCAGCGGCGGAAGGCGGCGACGAGCGCATCCGGCTCCAGCGGCAATTCGACCGGGTTGTTCTTGATCCAGTCTTCGTATTCCGGACGGCCGAATTCGGCGATCGCGTCCTGGCTGGCCTTCGGAGCCATGGAGAGCGGCACGTCCTTCACCGCCGGACCCGGGTAGAAATAGCCCTGGTCATAGGTGTAGGCCTGCTGCTCCGGCTTCAGCATGAAAGTGATCATGTCGAGAATGACGGCCAGCTTCTCGTCCGAGACCCCCTTCGGAACGCTGAGATAATGCGCGTCGCAGACCCAGTGGAAACCTTCGAGCGTGCCGACCGCCGCTTCCTTCGGCACGACGCCGAGGACGCGCGGGTTGATGTCCCAGCCCGTCGTGGTGACGGTCATGTCGCGGGTGCCTTCGCCGAATTCCTTCATCAGGGCACCGGTACCGGCCGGGTAGTACTCGATGTTCTTGTGCAGTTCCTTGAGATAGGCCCAGGTCTTGTCCCAGCCCTTGACCGGATCCTTCGGATCGCTGTCCTTCAGGAGATAAGGCAGGCCCATCAGGAAGGTGCGGCCAGGCCCCGAGTTCGCCGGGCGCGCATAGATGAACTTGTTCGGGTTCTGCTTCGTCCAGTCGAGCAGTTCCTCGGCGGTCTTCGGAACGGTCTTCACCTTCGACGGCATGTAGCCGATCAGCGGGCCGGACGGATAGTAGCTGATCGTGACGCCCCGACCCTTGGAGAGCTCCTGCATACGGTATGCCGGCTCGAGATAGATGGACTTCAGGTCCGGCAGGCCGGTGTCCTTCATGGAGGCGATATCGACCCACATGTCCTGCGCAAGACCGGCAGAGAGAGCGTCCGGACCGATGATGACGAGATCGATGTCGAGGCGCTTTGCGGTCTGCTGGGCCTTGATCTTGCCCGGCAATTCCGGCGAGGTCGCCTTGTTGAAGGTCATGCGCGAAACGAGGTTCGGCTTTGCGGCGGCATAAGCGTCGAAGGCCGGCTGCGTCAGCGCGAGATTGCCGGCGGCATCGACGATGTTCAACGTCACTGGCGACGTCGGCAGCGGCAGGCCCGCCGCCATGGCACGGACGGACGACAAGGTCATTGCGGCAGTACCGGCTGCGGCTACGCCGAGGAAGCCGCGGCGCGAGAATTTCGGATTCATTTTCAAGCTCCTCCACTAGGTGCCTGGCTTCATCTATCCGGCGCAGGCCTGCCGGCATTCGCGGGGTCTACCTTTGCCCCGTTAAGCGGCGACCGGCTCCCAGCCCTTCAGGATCTGTTCGAGATGCCTGCGGTCGGCGGCATCGAGCGCCGGCAGGCCCGGCAGCCGGACGGGACCGACATTGTCGCCCCGCAGCATCAGAGCTTCCTTGACGACGGTGACGTTGGCGCCGTTGTTGAACTTGGTGCGCAGCATTTCGAAGCCGGCGATCTCCGCGACGAGCGCCCGTGCCATGGCATAGTCGTCCGCCTCGAGCGCCTTCCAGACAGCCATCGAGCGGGCCGGATCGACATTGACGAGGCCGGACGTGAAGCCCTTGGCGCCCAGCGCATAGAAGGGAGCGGCCCAGCCTTCCGCCAGGCCGCAGATCCAGACCGCATCCGTGCCTTCGGTCGCGCGCACGCATTCGGAGAAGAGCATCATGTCGGTCGAGGCGAATTTGACGCCGGCGATGTTCGGGTGGGTCGCGATGCGCGCCAGATCGCCGACGGCGATCGCGTTGGAGCGTACATAGGCGACGAGCGGCAGTTCGGAGGCTTCGGCGATCGAGATGAAATAGTCGGCCTGCGCCTTCGGCGCCGCGAACGGATCGAGCGGATGATGCACCATCACGCCCTGCGCGCCTTCGCGCTTGGCGGACTTGGCCGTGGCGATCGCCTCGCCGATCGAGCGGCCGGCTGCGGCGGTGACCACCGTCCTGCCCTCGGCGGCGGCAACGCAGATCGCCTGCAGGCGAAGCACCTCTTCATGCCGGAGGCTGTAGAACTCGCCGGTATTGCCGCCGGAGACGATGTTATGGATGCCCGCATCCGCAATGCGGCGGACAATCTTGCCCGTCAGCTGAGGATCGATCGCGCCGTATTGGTCGTAGGCCGTCACATGGACGCCCGAAATGCCCGTGAGGACGCGCTTGTAGTCGCGGATATTCATGTCCGTTTCCTTAATTCCCGGCTTGAGACACGCGGACGAGATGCTTCTCGCCCGAGCGGATCACGTGATCACGCATCAGCCGCTCGGCGAGATCCGGCTCGCGGGCGGCGATGGCGCTGGCAATGGCCTCATGCTCTTCGACCGCCAGGAAGCGCTCGCGCTCCTCCGACAGCACGCTGAGACGGGCCGTGTGGTTGTAGATGTTCTGGCCGCTCTGCAGGCGGCGCAGGTAATCGCAGCCGGAAGCTTCGTGGATGACGTTGTGAAAGCGTTCATTGAGCGCGATGAGCTGCAGCACGTCGACGGTTTCCAGGCCGGCACGCATCTCGACGAGCAGTGCGCGCATGCGGGCGATCTGATCTTCGTTGACGCGCTTCGCGGCCTGGCGGGCGATCATGCTCTCGATCGCCGCCCGCGCCAGCATCATCTCTTCCGCCTGAGCCGCATTGAAGGTGACGTAGATGCCGCGGCGCGGCTCGGAACGGACGAGCCCTTCGGCCTCGAGCACCCGCAGCGCCTCCTTGAGGGGCGTGGTGCTGATGCCGAGCTGGCTCGCAAGCTGGCGCTCGTTGAGCTTCTCGCCCCCCTTCAGCCGGCCCGACACGATCGCATCCCGGACGAGACTGTAGACATGGTCGCGCAGGCTTTTCAGAAACACCGGCTCGACTGGCAGAAGCGCGTCCTCGCCGCCCATCCATTCCCTCCATCTCTTTGTTGGCGGTTGTCTAACACCTGAAATCTGATATATCAAGCTGGAAATCTGAAATTTGATATATCAATATCGGAGGAGGAAGTTTAAGTTCACGGCCGGTTGGAAGGAGGTCCAACTCGGCGCTCCTCGTGGGTCGCACGTCGTCAGGGCAGGAAATCTGGAAACTTCAGCATGACAAAAGCAGCAGCCAGTCTCCGCAGCGCACGTTGGTTCGCGCCGGATGATCTTCGTTCGTCGGGACATCGCTCCCGCATGATGCAGATGGGTTACGACGAGAAGGATTGGGGCAGGAAACCGATCATCGCCATCCTCAATACCTGGTCGGATCTCAATGCCTGCCATGCTCACTTCAAGGATCGCGTCGAGCATGTGAAGCGGGGCGTGCTGCAGGCAGGCGGCTTCCCGGTCGAGCTGCCGGTGCAGTCGCTCTCCGAAAGTGCGCTGAAGCCGACATCGATGCTCTACCGCAACTTCCTCGCCATGGAGGCCGAGGAACTTCTGCGCGCCCATCCGGTGGATGGCGCCGTGCTGATGGGCGGTTGCGACAAGACCACCCCTGCCCTCGTCATGGGCGCGATCAGCGCCGGTTTCCCGATGATCTTCCTGCCGGCCGGCCCGATGCTGCGCGGTAATTACAAGGGTGAGTGGCTGGGCTCCGGCTCGGATGCCTGGAAATACTGGGATGAACGCCGCGCCGGCACGATCTCCGAGGAACAGTGGACCGGCGTGGAGGAAGGCATCGCCCGCTCCTACGGGCACTGCATGACCTTCGGCACCGCCAGCACGATGACGGCGATCGCCGAGTCGCTCGGTCTCACGCTTCCCGGCGCGAGCTCCATCCCCGCCGCCGACGTCAATCACATGCGCATGAGCACGCGCTGCGGCCGCCGCATCGTCGAAATGGTCTGGGAGGATCTGACGCCGAACAGGATCATCACCCCGCAGGCCGTCCACAATGCGACGACCGTCGCCATGGCGACCGGCTGTTCCACCAATGCCGTCGTGCATCTGATCGCCATGGCCCGACGCGCCGGCGTGCCGCTGTCGCTCGACGACCTGGACCAGGCCGGCCGCACCACCCCGGTCGTCGCCAATATCCGCCCGTCCGGCGACAAGTACCTGATGGAGGACTTTTATTACGCCGGAGGCCTGCGCGCGCTTATGGCGGAGATCAAGGACCTCCTGAAGCTGGATGCCATGACGGTGAGCGGCTTGCCGCTCGGCGAGACGCTGAAGGGCGCGGAAGTCTACAACAGCGACGTCATCCGGCCGCTGTCCAATCCGATCTACCCGGAAGGTTCGCTCGCGGTGCTGAAGGGCAACCTCGCGCCTGACGGCTGCGTCATGAAGCCGTCGGCCTGCGAGCCGCGCCTGCGTGTCCACGAAGGCCCTGCCCTCGTCTTCGACAGCTATCCCGAGATGAAGGCGATGATCGACCGCGAAGACCTCGACGTCACCGCCGATCACGTGCTGATCCTTCGCAATGCCGGCCCCAAGGGCGGCCCCGGCATGCCGGAATGGGGCATGCTGCCGATCCCGAAAAAGATCCTCAAGCAGGGTTACCGCGACATGCTGCGCATTTCCGACGCCCGCATGTCCGGAACGAGCTATGGTGCCTGCATCCTGCACGTCGCGCCCGAAGCCCATGTCGGCGGTCCGCTTGCGCTGGTGCGCACCGGCGACCTCATTCGCGTCGATCTGCCGAACCGCTCGATCAACATGCTGGTCGACGAAGAGACGTTAGCCCGGCGGCGGGCCGCCTGGAAGGCGCCGGCCGACAAGTACGAGCGCGGCTATGGCTGGATGTTCTCGAAACATATCAAGCAGGCCAACGAGGGATGCGATTTCGACTTTCTCGAAAGCCAATTCGGCGCAGCCGCCGGCGAACCCGACATTTTCTGACTGGAGACCCTATGACCGACTACGTTCTTTCCGACGCGACGCGCAAGAAATACGAGGGCGTCAGCTGCGCGACGATCTGCACGGCGCTGTTCAAGCGGGGCCTCCGCAACCAGTTCATCCAGGATGTCCGGCCGCTTTCGCGCAAGACCAGAACGATGGTCGGCCAGGCCTTCACCCTGCGATACATTCCGGCCCGCGAAGACCTCAATCAATTGTCGGTCTTCCAGGATCCCAAACACCCCCAACGCGCCGCGATCGAGCAGTGCCCGCCGGGCCACGTGCTGGTGATGGATAGCCGCAAGGACGCCCGGGCCGCCTCGGCCGGCTCCATTCTCATCTCGCGCCTGATGGTGCGGGGAGCGGCCGGCGTCGTCACGGACGGCGGTTTCCGGGACAGTCCCGAGATCGCCGAACTCGATATCCCCGCCTACCACAGCCGGCCGTCCGCGCCGACCAATCTGACGCTGCACCAGGCCCTCGATATCAATGTTCCGATCGGCTGCGGTGACGTTGCGGTGTGGCCGGGTGATGTGGTCGTCGGCGACAACGAAGGTGTCGTCATCATCCCCGCACATCTTGCCGAAGAGGTAGCCGACGAAGCGGTGGAGATGACAACATTCGAGGATTTTGTAACCGAGCAAGTGCTGAACGGCCGCTCGATCATCGGCCTCTATCCAGCCACCCGCGACGAGACGAAATCCGATTTCGCCGGCTGGCGAAAGACCAAGGGGCGCTAAGAGCCGGCCCCGCGTCTTCGGGTGCCCCTCGACAATGACGGTCTTTCGGGTTTGTGAAACTTCACGGAAGAAGAGGCGGACGCAGTCAACTCCGCCCGCCTCGATGAGTATCAGAACTCCATTTCGTCGCCGCCGAGATCCATGTCTTCGGCCGGCTCCTCCGCTTCCGGCGCGGCCGCCTGAGCTTCATCGCCGCCGAACATGCCCATGATGGCATTGCCGAGCAGCACGCCGCCCGCAACACCCATGGCTGTCTGCGCAGCCCCGGCGAGGAACCCGCCACCGCCGCGATTCTGCATCGGCGGCATGGCGTTCTGGTTCTGCGCATTCCAGGGAGACGGACGGCCGTAGGATGACGGCGCGGCCCGCTGCGGCCCGGCACCGCCGGAGAACAGGCCGCCGCGCTGCGGTTGGGCCGCAGCCTGCGCCTCCAGTTCCTCGATGCGGCGCTGCGCTGCTTCGAGCGCCTGTTCCTGCACGACGATCGTCTGCGCCATGAAGTAGGGCGCGCCCGGCTGCTGGCCGATGCGGTCCTGGATGTAACGGTCGGCTTCCGCGTCGCGCGAAGGAGCTTGGCGCTCGACATTGGCGAGCTTGGAGAACAGGCTTTCGATGGCCTGCTGATCGTTGCGATCCATGAAATATCTCCCCTTTGCCGACCGTTACTCTTCGCGCTGCCCGGTGAAATTCAGCAGGAGCTGGAAGATGTTGACGAAGTTCAGGTAGAGCGACAATGCGCCGAAGACGGCAATTTTCTGCTGGGATTCCTGGTCGAAATTCTCGGCATACTGTTCCTTGATGTTCTGCGTATCCCAGGCCGTCAGGCCGACGAAGACGACGATGCCGATCACGGAGATTGCGAACTGCAGCGCGCTGGAGCCGAGGAAGATGTTGACGATCGATGCGATGACCACGCCGATCAGGCCCATGATCAGGAAGGAACCGAACTTCGACAGATCGCGCTTGGTGACATAGCCGTAAAGGCTCGTCGCCCCGAACATCGTGGCGGCGATGAAGAAGGTTCTGGCGATGCTGGCCCCGGTGAAGACGAGGAACACCGAAGCGAGCGACAGGCCCATGACGGCGCAGAAGGCCCAGAAGGTCATCTGGGCGGTCGATGCCGACATCGTCTGGATGCGGAACGAGAAGAAGAACACGAAGGCGAGCGGAGCCAGCATCACCACCCACTTCAGCGGCGTGGAGAAGATCGGCACGTAGAGCGCCGGCGTCGTGCCGACGATGAAGGCGACGATGCCCGTCACCACGAGGCCAAGGCCCATGTAGTTGTAGACGCGCAGCATATGGCGGCGCAGGCCCTCGTCGAAGACGGCGGCGGATGCCTGACTGTAGCCGCCGAAGCGGTTTTGGTTCTGAAACATGAAAATCTCCCTTGATGATCAGTAGAGTGAGTTCTTGAGAAGTTCGGCCTCGTCGGAGAGACCGGTATTGGGCGCGCTCGAAATGATCGCGTACGCGACTTCGCCGAGTTGCCACCACGCAGCTTCCGCATCGGCGAGATTGAGATTCTTCACCTGCTCGACCGCAAAATGGCCGGGCCTTACGGCGAACAGCGAAATCTGCGTACCGTCCCTGGTCCGGATGCTCGTCTCGACGCTCGGGCCGTATTCGGAGGGGAATATCTGGACATCGGCGACCTGCCAGTCCTTCGGCAGTTCCGGCATGACGATCGCGGTCGCCGCACGGATGTCTTCGCGATCATACGTCTTCACCTCCGGCTGCGAGGGCATGCCCGCCCGCACGAGCGAGGTCTGATGGGCGCGCACCGCCTCTTCGACGAAAACGGGCGGATGCACGGAGGCCACCACCTCGCGGGTTCCCAGGGACGAATTGGCAAGCCATCCGGCCGATACCAGAACAGCGACGGCTGCGGCGCGCTGCAGGGCGGCCCACATGCGCCGGCCCGCAAGAGCGGATGAGAGGCGACGGGCGGCCTCGCGCGTCTCGGGACGACCCGATGCAGGCTGTGGGGCAAGCGCAAGCCTCAGCATCGTGCGCATCTCGAGATCGGCCATCACCCGTGCGGCTTCGGCAGGATGCCGCGCGAGATAGGATTCGACCCGAAGACGACCCGCCACATCGAGCTGATTGTCGACATAGGCATCGAAATCGGTGGCGAGAATGGTATCGATGTCAGTCATCGTCGCCTCTCACAAGCCTCAAATGGTTTGGTTGCTTTCCCTCGGCCTCGAAGGCGCGCAGGCTCGCCCGTGCACGCGAGACACGCGACATCAAGGTTCCGACGGGAACCCCGAGCGTATCGGCCGCCTCCTGATAGGAAAGGTCTTCCACGGCAATAAGATGCAGGGCCTCGCGCTGGTCCTCCGGCAATGCCATGAAAGCCTCCCGGACCTGGCGGAGCCTGACTGCGTGCTCCTGGTCGCCGGGATACGAAACTTCCGCCTCCAGAGCCGCCGCGTCATCGCGGCGTTTGCGCGCAAGAGTGCTTCTGATCCTGTCGACATGCGTGTTGTGGACGATCGACAGCAACCAGGTGCGCAGGTTCGCGCCCTTTCTGAACGTCACGCGGCGCTCGTAGGCTTTTACGAGCGCATCATGGACGAGATCCTCGGCCTCCGCCGAATCCCGGACAAGGGAGCGGGCATAGCGCCTCAGCGCTCCAAGCTGTCCGATGACGTCGAAAGATCTCTTTTCAGCATCCATAACCGCATATACGTAGCCGACATGGATTCTTTTCCATCCCCAACTGAAAAAATTCGAACGCCCAGGCCGCGGCCTGTTCTCCCGAGCTGGAATGGGGCCGCATGCGGGATGGACGGCATTCGTCGAACCGGGTGCCAACCCGAATTGCGACTTTCGATCCGTTCTCCTGCACCCTCGAAGGCCGATGGACAAAAACAGCAACAGCATTCAATCTGTCTTGCTCCGTTTGTAAGGAGAGCCTGATCAATGATCAAATCGATGTGCCAGCTCACGCTGGCCGGCGTCGTCGCTTTTTGGGCACTTCAGGTCAGCGCCGCCGAAAACAGGTGCGGATGGTACCAGATGCCGACCCCCGGAAACCTCTGGCTCACCGACAGGGACGCGACCTGGAGCATAACCTCGCAAGGAGAAGCCGCCGGTCCGGATGCGGTCGATGCCGAAAAGGCGCCGGACTTCGACGGCAGGCAGTTCGTCGAAACGAATGTACCCGGCGCCGGCTACGGTTATGGGTGCGCCTGCATGCGGGTCGATACCGACGCCAAGGCGCAGCGCATCACCAAGGTATATTCCGGGAAAATTCGCCCGCTTTCCGCCTGCAGGAACGACAAGTCGCTGCCGGCGCCACAGGACTGAGGCACCGTCTCCCCCTGTCTTTTGAAAGCCAAGCCAGCGAACTCCCTTCGGCGAGGCCCCGCCGATTCCCCTATCCTCAACGCCTTGAAAGGGCCGGCACGAGTTCATATCTGCCGCCCGACCGAGGACGACCCAGGGGAGAGCAATGTCCGAATTCTTTGAGACAACGTTCGGACCAGCGGAGCTGGAGATCCTGGAATCCGCGCTGGAGCAATGGTGCGACGAACGCCAGGTGTCGAAGCACTCGGCAGATGCAACCCTTGCAGCCGAAATATTCATCAACCTCTTCCGTGAAGGCAACAAGACCCTGCCCGACCTGCAGCAAGCCGCCTCCCGTCACAAATGGCTCGCAGAGGGAAGCGTCGGCGCCTGACTGGCTTTTGTCGACAGGAAAGAGAAGGCTGAAATCCGTTTCCAGACTTTCCCATCATCTGCCGCCAGGCCGAAGCCTGAGAACGCATCGGCGACGGCTTGAGACCGCCATCTGCCGAACGCGGAACAGGCTTGCGGCCTGAGCGTTCCGTCCAGGAGCACCAATTTTCGGAGGACCGCAAATGGCTGAGGACAAGAAGGCACGGGAAGCGGTGGAACATGCCGGCAAGACAGGCGGAGCTTCAAGACCGCCGGCCGGGCCGCATGCCAAGGAACACCTGATCGACCGCGACAAGACGCCGGGCACGGGCTCCCTTCCCGAACCCGATGCGAAGGAAGCGGACGCCGGACCGGATTGATACCCACCCTACGCCGAAAACCGCTTCAGACGGCGCAAGCCATGCGACGCCTTGGCGCTTGCCCGAATTGCCGGGTGCCGCTAACACCGCTTGAAGAAACAGGTCGGGCAAGCGGGAATGGCAGGCGAGACAATCACACTCTATGAGGCGATCGGTGGCGACCCCACGGTGCGCGCGCTGGTGAAACGCTTCTACGAGCTGATGGACACGCTGCCGGAAGCCGCCCGCTGCCGCGCCATCCACCCGGCAAGCCTCGAAGGCAGCGAGGCCAAACTTTACGACTATCTGACCGGCTATCTCGGCGGTCCGCCGGTCTATGTCGAGAAATACGGCCACCCGCGGCTGCGTTCGCGCCATTTCGGCGCGGCGATCGGCCCCGCCGAACGCGACGAATGGATGCTCTGCTTCCGCCGCGCCATGCAGGAAACGATCGACAACGAAAAGCTGCGCGAGATCATCTGGCCGCCGATCGAGCGGCTCGCCTTCCACATGCAGAACAGGGAATAGGGTTTTGGAAAGACTCGGATATCTGAGGCCGTTGATTCTGTTTGTGAGCGGATTGATGGGGGCCGCAGGCGTCGCCCTTGCAGCAGCCGCGAGCCATGGCGGCGATACGCTCTTCCTGGGCTCCGCGTCCGCCATGTGCCTGGCGCATGCCCCCGTCCTGCTGGGCCTCTATCTCGGCCAGACGTTCTTCCGGACTGCTACCCTTGCGGCGCTGGTATTGGGGCTCGGCACGATCGTCTTCGCGGGCGATCTCGTGTCGCGGCACTATCTTGGCGACCGGCTGTTTGCGATGGCGGCTCCCGCGGGCGGCACGCTGATGATGCTCGGATGGCTGCTTGTGGCTGCGGCGGCGTTTTTCCGAACGAAAGAAGTCTAACCCCCTGGCCTGCCGGGCGGAGGGATTGTCAGCGCCGGAAAGCCAGCACCCTGCCCTCTCCGGCCGGCGGCATTCCGGAAGCGTGAGATTTCAGGTCGGCCGGAAAGGTCACCACATTGGTCATATCGGAAGCCATGTTGGCGGCCGCCTCCGCACGCGCCGTCAGCAGCGCGTAAAGTTCCGGCACCAGTCCGTCGCCATTCTGTTCGGCAAGCTTGTGCAGGCCGATGAAAAGGCCGACGTCACGACGTTCTTCGTTCATCATTTCGTTCCTTCATCGTCTGGAGCGCCCGCTCCAGACTGGATTTCGAGCCGTTGCGCAGGGGCACGAAGGCGACGCCGAACTTCTTGCAGCCGGTCTTCACCCTCAGACACGCATCGTGGCTGATACAGTCGATGGGGCAGAAGACGCAGTCGACCGAGGGCAGCACGGTGTCGATGCGCGAGACGGCTTCACGCAAACCGCCGTCGTGATGGATAAGTTCCGCCCCGTAATTGCTGGCGATCTCACGCAGATGCGCCACCTGACAGTCACGCCCCCCGACATAGAGGAAACTGCGGATGTCGATGGCGCCGCCGTCACCGCGTGCCGGAGCCTTGGACGCCTCTTCCGCGCCGCTGTTGCCGTTCTTCCGCTTCTGCTTCTTGGCCATCGTGCTCCCCGTCCGGCTCTCGGGGTCGGAACCCCTTGCTGGAGCGCACCATAGTAAAGTTGATTTTCGGAGTAAAGATTAAAGTCGACTCTTTTTATCAGGATATATTCGACGGCCTGACAACGGCTTCTCTCTCAAAATTTTACCGTTTGATAAATTTTTTCGCTGTGGTACCCTTCGGCCATAGTTGTCCATGAATCCGATAAAAGAGGGAACATAAGATGGATCGACTGGGAAACGGCCAGATGGCCGGGATTTCGGCTGGGCGTCTTTCGCAGGCTCAGTACGAGACGAATTTCGCCGACCTCCACCCGCGTCTCGACAGGCATGAGGCGCTGGTCGCCGCCGACCGCTGCTATTTCTGCTACGACGCGCCGTGCATGACGGCCTGTCCCACCTCCATCGATATCCCGCTGTTCATCCGGCAGATATCGACAGGCAATCCGATCGGTTCGGCCAAGACCATCTTCGACCAGAACATCCTGGGCGGCATGTGCGCCCGCGTCTGTCCCACTGAGACGCTGTGCGAACAGGCTTGCGTGCGCAACACCGCGGAGGACAAGCCGGTCGAGATCGGCAAGCTGCAGCGTTACGCGACCGACATCGCCATGGAACAGGGCCGGCAGTTCTACAGCCGCAAGGCACCGACAGGAAAGACGGTCGCCGTGGTCGGCGCCGGCCCCGCCGGGCTTGCCGCCGCGCACCGGCTCGCCATGCACGGCCATTCCGTCGTGATCCTCGAAGCGCGCGAAAAATCGGGCGGCCTCAACGAATACGGCATAGCAACGTATAAGGCGGTCGACGATTTCGCGAGCCGCGAAGTGGATTACGTCACCGCCATCGGCGGCATCGTGGTCCAGAACGGCCAGGCGCTGGGCCGCGATTTTTCGCTCTCGGATCTCACATCCAGATATGACGCCGTCTTCCTCGGCATGGGGCTTCAGGGCGTCAACGGCCTCGGCATCGAGGGCGAGAACCTCGTCGGCGTCGAGGATGCGGTCGATTTCATCGCCGCACTCCGCCAGGCGAAGGACAAGGCGGCGATCCCCGTCGGCAGGCGGGTCGTCGTGCTCGGCGGCGGCATGACCGCCATCGACGCCGCGATCCAGTCCAAGCTGCTCGGCGCCGAAGAGGTGACGATCTGCTACCGTCGCGGCAGGGAGAACATGAACGCCTCCGGTTACGAGCAGGACCTCGCCACCGCCAACGGCGTCATCATCCGTCATTGGCTGGCGCCGAAAGCCATCATCGGCAAGGACGGCACGGTGCGCGGCATCGAGGTCGAATATACCGCGGTGAAGGACGGCAGGCTCGTCGGCACCGGCGAAACGGGCATCATTGCCGCCGACCAGATCTTCAAGGCGATCGGCCAGAACTTCTCCGCTTCCGGCCTCGGCGCGCTGCAGTTCGAGAAAGGCAAGATCCTGGTCGATGCCGAAGGCCGCACTTCGGTCGAGGGCGTCTGGGCCGGCGGCGACTGCATCGGCATCGGCGAAGACCTCACCGTCTCGGCGGTCGCGCAGGGCCGCGACGCCGCCGAAAGCATCAACCGTGCCCTGGCTGCCGGTTCGCAGCCGGCCACGGCAGTGGCCTGAGGGAGGATTGGACAATGGCTGATATCCGCAACGATTTCGTCGGCATCAAATCCCCCAACCCCTTCTGGCTCGCCTCCGCGCCGCCGACCGACAAGGCGTACAACGTCGAGCGCGCCTTCAAGGCGGGCTGGGGCGGCGTGGTCTGGAAGACGCTCGGGGAGGAAGGCCCGCCGGTCGTCAACGTCAACGGCCCGCGCTACGGTGCGATCTGGGGCGCCGACCGCCGCCTGCTCGGCCTGAACAATATCGAGCTCATCACCGACCGCGACCTCTACACCAACCTCACCGAGATGAAGCAGGTGAAGAAGAACTGGCCGGACCGGGCGATCGTCGCTTCGATCATGGTGCCCTGCACCGAGGAGGCCTGGAAGGCGATCCTGCCGCTCGTCGAGGAAACCGAGGTCGACGGCATCGAGCTGAACTTCGGCTGTCCGCACGGCATGTCCGAGCGCGGCATGGGTTCGGCCGTCGGGCAGGTGCCGGAATATATCGAGATGGTGGTGCGCTGGTGCAAGCAATATACCCGCATGCCGGTCATCACCAAGCTGACGCCGAACATCACCGATATCCGCAAGCCCGCCCGTGCTGCCAAGGCCGGCGGCACCGATGCCGTCTCGCTGATCAACACGATCAACTCGATCGTTTCCGTCGATCTCGACAATTTCGCGCCGAATCCCACGGTCGGCGGCAAGGGCTCGCATGGCGGCTATTGCGGCCCGGCCGTGAAGCCGATCGCCCTCAACATGGTGGCCGAGATCGCCCGCGATCCGGAAACCTACGGCCTGCCGATCTCCGGCATCGGCGGCATTACCACCTGGCGGGATGCGGCTGAATTTTTAGCGCTGGGCGCCGGCAACGTGCAGGTCTGCACGGCGGCGATGACCTACGGCTTCAAGATCGTCCAGGAGATGATCACCGGCCTCTCCGACTGGATGGACGAAAAGGGCCACCGCACCCTCGGCGACGTCATCGGACGTGCCACCCCCAACGTCACCGACTGGCAGTACCTCAACCTCAACTATATCGCCAAGGCGCATATCGACCAGGACGCCTGCATCAAATGCGGCCGCTGTCACATCGCCTGCGAGGACACCTCGCACCAGGCGATCACCGCGATGGTCGACGGTGTTCGCCGTTTCGAGGTGATGGAAGAGGAATGCGTCGGCTGCAATCTCTGCGTCAACGTCTGTCCGGTCGAGAACTGCATCACGATGGAGCCGCTCGCGGCAGGCGCGCTCGACAGGCGCACCGGCAAAGTGGTCGAGCCGACCTATGCCAACTGGACGACCCATCCGAACAATCCGATGGCGAGACAGGCCGCGGAGTAATTTCCACCTGTAGCAATCGTCATCCGTAAAGCGACACTTTACGGATGACGATTTCATGCTTATATATCCCCATGAGGATCCGAAACATCGTCCACAAGGGGTTGCGCCGCTTCGTTGTCGACGATGATCCGACGGCGCTGCAGCCGGCGGTGGTTCCGAAGCTGCGGCGCATGATTTCCTTTCTGCAAGACATGGAAACCGAAAGCGAGCTGCGGACGGTGCCGAGTTGGAAAGCCCATCAATTGACGGGCGACCGAAAAGGGACGTGGAGCCTGTTCGTTACCAAGAACTGGCGGCTGACGTTCCGGATCGAGGCCAGGGAGATCGAAATCGTCGATCTCGACTACGAAGACTATCACTAGGAGCGACCAATGGCTGAAGCACCCGGCATTCGCATGAAAAACCCGGCGCATCCCGGGGATTTCCTGAAGCATGAGGTTCTCGAGGAATTGCAGATATCGGTCACCGAAGCCGCAAGGGTATTGGGTGTTACGCGCCCGGCCCTCTCCGCTCTGTTGAACGAGCGATCCTCGCTCTCGCCGGAAATGGCTCTGCGGTTCGAAAAGGCTTTCGGGCTCTCCATGGACACGCTGATGCGGATGCAGAGCAGTTTCGATATTGCCGAAGCACGTCGTCACGAGGGGGATATTCACGTTCTCCCGTACAAGGCACCGCCGCCCGTAAACGCCGCGAAATAGCGCTGTGCCCCACTACGGGGCATCTCACGACAGGACGCCCGGTCAGCTTGGCCGGGGCATTTTCGACCGGGCGCTGCGGATCAGGAAGGTCATGCGGTCCCGCGAGAGTGCCGCCTTCTCCCGTTTGGCATGCTCGCTGAAGGCGATGGAGCCGGCCGGCGTGCTGAGCAGGCAACGGTATTGCGGCCCGCCCTCCCCGTCATCCTCCTCCTCGATGACCGGCGACGGCAGGCGATCGGGATCGATATGCTGCTCGTCATGAGTCCAGAGCCAGCGGCGGGTGACCAGCCAGTCGCCCGCTCCGTTCTGCCAGACCGAAACCACCGGCCGGGCAAAGGCGCGGATTGCGAACCAGCATCCCGTACCCCAGAAGAACAGGATGACGATCATCCGGAACGGATCGGCGGCAATACCGCCGTCACGGACGAAAACCGAAGTCACGAACAGGAGAATGGCGAACCAGGCAATGACGAAAAGCCAGCCGTAAAGTGGCCGCAGGTTTCTAAAAAGCAGTCTTTCCATGGCCGATGCCTCCCAAGACTTCTTTTCAACGCCGGCATTATATCACGATTTATGGAATGGCGAACGTGGAAGGCTCGCGCCGCGCCGCCGGGGCGCGAGCCGGACTGTCAGAACTCTATGACGATCTTGCCGAAGGCTCCGCGATCGAGATGCGCGAAAGCCTCCGCCGCCTCCTCGAAACGATAGCGCCTGTCGATCACCGGCTTCAGGCCTGCCGCATCGACGCCGCGGACGAAGTCCTCGAGCGCCCGGCGATGGCCGACGGAGATACCTTGAATGGTCGGCGCCTTGAGAAGCAGCGGCAGGGCGGGGCCGGAGACGTCGAACCCCTCGAAAACGCCGATGACCGAGATGCGGCCGCCGACCGCCACCGCCTGCAGGGAGTTTGCAAGGCCGGGACCGCCGGCGATTTCGAGGATGTGGTCGGCGCCGTAATCGCCGGTGATCTCATGGACCCGCTCCACCCAGCCGTCGCGCGGCAGAAGATGGTCGGCGCCGAGCGACCGGGCGCGTTCGAGTTTTGCCGGGCTGGACGAGGTGATGAAGACTTCCGCGCCATGGGCCTTGGCGATCTGGAGCCCGAAGAGAGCGACGCCGCCCGTTCCCTGGATGACCACCTTGTCGCCGGCCTTCAACCTGCCCGCCTCGATCAGCGCGAACCAGGCGGTGAGCCCGGCGCAGGGCAGCGTGCTTGCCTCCGCCGCATCGAGGGTCGCCGGCGCCGCCACGAACCAATCCTCTGGGAACGTGACGTATTCGGAAAGCACCCCGGGGAAATAGCCGCCCAGCGTCTTGTAGGGCGGGTGGCGGGCGTCTCCCAACCCGCCGCCTTCGATGCGGCCCGGCGAGAAGGTCGAGATGACCCTGTCGCCCCGCTTGAAGCGCGTGACGCCGGAGCCGACCGCTTCCACCACGCCCGCCATGTCCGAGGCGGGCACGAAGGGAAATTTGAGCGGCAGGTCCATGCCGGTTTCCAGCACCAGCTTATCGCGAAAGTTCAGCGATACCGCCTCTGTCCGTACCAGCACTTCTCCGGCGGCCGGTTCGGCGATCTCGGCTTCGCGGATGCGAAAATCCTGCGGCCCGGGCGCGGTCATGCTCCATTGCTTTGCCGTTCTCATCATATTGCTCCTTCAAAGTTGCGATGAGGCGAGCATATCGTTGAAAATTCGTCCGCAGTTGCGATAGTATCTCTCCACAATGGTTCCCGAATGGATACAAAATGGAGCAGCTCAACGGTATTCCGGTCTTTGTCGAGGCGGTCGAAGCGGGCGGCTTTTCCGCCGCGGCGAAGAAGCTCAACCTCACCCGGTCGGCGGTCGGCAAGACGATCGCCAGGCTGGAGGAAAGGCTCGGCGTCCGCCTCTTTCACCGCACGACGCGCAGCCAGAGCCTGACTGAGGAAGGCCGCTTCTTCTATGAACGGTGCCTGCGCGCGGTGGAGGAGATCCGTTTGGGCGAAGCCCTCCTCGAATCCGGGCGCCGCGAGGTCCGGGGCAAGCTGCGCGTCACCATGCCGGTGATCTTCGGCCGCCAATGTGCCGCACCGATCCTCATCGGGCTTCTGGAAAAGCACCCCGGCCTGGAGCTCGATCTCTCCTTCAGCGATCGCGTCGCCGATCTCCTGGAGGACGGTTTCGACCTTGCCGTCCGCAACGGCCCGCTGAAGGACGAAGCCGACACGATGACGCGCAGGCTTGCGACCCAGCGCCTGACGGTCTGCGCCTCGCCGGCCTACCTGGAAAAACACGGAGAACCGCTGAGCCTTGACGAGCTGCCCGAGCACGAAGGCATCATCTACGGCAAGCGGGACAACCACCGCACGTGGGTCTTCCCAACACCGGACGATCCGTGGAGAGCCGTTCTGCCGCGATCGCGGCTGCGGCTCGACGATCTCGATGCGATAAGGGATGCCGCCTGCGACGGCGTCGGCCTCGCCTGGCTGCCCTGCTGGATGGTCCGCGACCACGTGGCGGCCGGAAGGCTGCGGCAGGTGTTGAAAAACGTCACGCCCGTGGTCTTCGACACCCACGCCGTCTGGCCGAAATCGCCGGTCATGCTGCCGAAGGTGCGGCTGGCGATCGATACCCTGGCAAGAGAACTGCCGCCCCTCATGGAGTAGCCTGGACCGCCCGATTGCGATCTGCCCTCTCCGGGAAAATGGAAGAGAGCCCGGTCAAGTCCCGTCTTCCGGCTCGTTCAGAAGGTCGAGCATGGCGTTGAGCGCGCGGGTGACGTGCCGCTCCGCATGGTAGAGCGCCGAGAACTGCCGAAGCGGCATCGGGAAATCGGCCACGTGCAATCGGCCGGAGGAGGAATGGGACGCAGCCGCGCGGCTGGAAAGCACCGTCGCCGCAAGACCCGCTTCGACCGCCGCCATGGCAGCCTCGTTCGAGGGCATTTCCATGACCACGGAAAGCGACTGCGGCTCGATCCCGAGATTGACGAGCTGCGCTTCGAAGGCGGAGCGCGTGCCCGACCCCTTTTCGCGCATGATCCAGTTGGTTTCGGGAAGATCGCTGGACCGAATCCTGCGCCCGTCCGCCCAAGGATGACGGCTGCCCACAACCAGAACCAGCCGGTCCTCGGCAACCCTGCGGCGCCTGAGCCCCTCCAGGAAAACCTCGCCCTCGACGACCGCCAGTTCGGCCGCCCCCGTCAGCACCGCTTCGGCCGCGCTCTGGGTATTGCCGACGGTCAGCCGCACGTCGACGCGCGGAAACCGCTCGTGATAGCTGACGAGGCGCGCCGGCAGCCAATAGCTCGCGACCGTCTGGCTGGCATGCACGCGCAGCACGCCGGAAGCCGAACCGCCGAGGTCGGCGAGCGTATGCTCCGCCATCCTCGCCCTTTCCAGCACGGCGCGCGCCTCGGGAACGAAAAGACGGCCTGCTTCCGTAAGCTCGATCCGCCGTCCCACCCGATTGAAGAGGATTACCGCATGCCGCGCCTCCAGTGCCGAGATCGCCGCACTGACTGCGGACTGGGTAAGGTTCAGCGCCTCCGCCGCGCGGGTGACGTGTTCGCGGGCCGCCACTTCCAGAAATATCCTGAGCTGATCCAGGGTCATTCGCCGATCAATCGCCTTGTACGAACAATATAAGAAAACTTATCAATTGGATTTGTCTTTTTGCAAGATGGAGAATGATTTTCGAAAAATTTGCAATCCTATGGAAAAATCATGAAGCCGATTCATTCGATAGCGGAACAGCAACCCTCCCCCTCCTTTGCTTATCTGTCCGCTGCCGTCCAGCTTCTTCCCGGGCTTCTCCTCACCGCCGCGGTCGCCTGCGCGGCACTCGCCGTCCGCAATCTGACGGGATGGACGACCCTCAGCCCGCTCATCCTGTCGATCGTCTTCGGCATGCTGATCCGAAATGCCCTGTCCGTTCCGGCGGCGGTCGAGCCCGGCATCGGATTCTCGCTCAAACGGATTCTGCGCTTCGGCATCGTGATGCTCGGCCTGCAGGTGACGGCGGCGCAGATCCTCTCGCTCGGCGGCGCCGGCCTCTTGATGGTGGCGCTGACGCTCACCGCAACCTTCATCGCCATCCGCATCGCCGGCCGCCTGATGGGCGTCGACCGGTCGCTGACCGATCTGATCGCGGCGGGAACTTCGGTCTGCGGCGCCTCCGCGGTGATCGCCGCCAATACGGTCGTGCGCGGCAAGCAGGAGCATGTGGCCTATGCCGTCGCCTGCGTCACCCTGTTCGGCTCGCTCTCGATGCTCGCCTATCCGCTGCTGGCGTCGGCGCTCAGCCTCGACGCCCGCGGCTATGGCCTATGGACGGGCGCGACCATTCATGAGGTCGCCCAAGTCGTGGCGGCAGCCTTTCAGGGCGGCGATATTGCCGGACAGTTCGGCACGATCTCCAAGCTCGCCCGCGTCGTCATGCTGGCTCCGCTCATCATGACCCTGGCGCTCGCCATGCGCTCCGGCACCGGAGGCGCGACGAAGGCCTCGGCGCCGATGCCCTGGTTCGTGCTGGGCTTCGTGGGGATGATGCTGGTCAACAGCGCCGTCGCCATTCCGGCGGACACCAACCAGATGCTCGCCGCGTTCACGAGCTTCCTGCTTTCCATGGCGCTTGCGGCCATGGGGCTGCAGACCAATATCCGCAAATTAAGGGCGGAAGGCTGGCGGCCGCTCGCCCTCGGCGCCTTCGGCTGGCTCTTCATCGCGGCGTTCGGCTACGCGATGCTGAAACTCTTCGCGTTCTGAGAAGAAGAACCGCCGGGCAAGGCCGCCTGCCGGAAGAGGCGGCTTTTGCGGCTCAACAGGGCTTGGGCTTGTCAGCCGCCTTCGGGGCGTCGTCCTTGACGGCCTCGTCATGATACCAGCAGTCGTCGACGACGCTTACGGACATCTCATAGATGCTGGCCGAGGCAGTCCTGCCGTTTTCCAGGCGCCGCCGCGGGCGGACCGGAAACTGATAGATCGTTGCAGTCTCACGACGGATGTCTGTGGTCATCCCATCGTCTCCTAACTTCCAGAGTGCATTCAAACACACACCGAGCACAAATCTGCACATTTTTTGTGCTTATTGCATTATTTTACATCAATATCGCCCTTCGCGCTAGGGCATTCATTAGAGTGAGCCGAATGCCGGGAGATGAATTTTGCTCCCGGCACCGACTGCGGAGAAACGTGTGCCCGGCGCTACGGTTCCGCGAGAAGCGTCACGGAAGCTTCAAAAGGCAGCCGTTTGCGTCAGCCGACCCTTGTTTCTTCATCTTCCTCCGCCGCACGCATCGGACTTTTTCCACCTTTTTAGCAGGCAGTGGCGGCAGGGCCACCAAACTGGCACGGGAAATGCGTTCGCTAAAATATCCCGGAGGGGCGGCTTCCTCGAAGCTGCTGTCCTCAGGATGGCTCAACCATGGAACTTCACGGCCTGAGAGATAAAAAATGACCAAGTATAAGCTCGAGTACATCTGGCTCGACGGGTACACCCCAGTACCGAACCTGCGCGGCAAGACGCAGATCAAGGAATTCGACAGCTTCCCGACGCTGGAACAGCTTCCCCTGTGGGGCTTCGACGGTTCGTCGACCCAGCAGGCCGAAGGCCGCTCCTCCGATTGCGTGCTGAAGCCCGTCGCCGTTTACCCGGACCCGGCCCGCACCAACGGCGTGCTCGTCATGTGCGAAGTCATGATGCCGGATGGCGTCACGCCGCACCCGTCGAACAGCCGCGCAACCATTCTCGACGACGAGGACGCCTGGTTCGGTTTCGAGCAGGAATACTTCTTCTACGAAAACGGCCGTCCGCTCGGCTTCCCGGAAACCGGCTACCCGGCTCCGCAGGGCCCTTATTACACCGGCGTCGGCTACAAGAACGTCGGCTCGGTCGCCCGTGAGATCGTCGAGGAGCATCTCGACCTCTGCCTCGCTGCCGGCATCAACCACGAAGGCATCAATGCCGAAGTGGCCAAGGGCCAGTGGGAATTCCAGATTTTCGGCAAGGGCTCCAAGAAGGCCGCCGACCAGATCTGGATGGCGCGCTACCTGCTTCTCCGTCTCTGCGAAAAATACGGCATCGACATCGAGTTCCATTGCAAGCCGCTCGGCGATACCGACTGGAACGGCTCGGGCATGCACTGCAACTTCTCGACCAAGTTCATGCGCGAAGTCGGCGGCAAGGCCTATTTCGAAGCGCTCATGGCGCAGTTCGACAAGAACCTGCAGGCCCATATCGACGTTTACGGTCCGGACAACCACATGCGTCTGACCGGCAAGCACGAAACGGCTCCGTGGAACAAGTTCTCCTACGGCGTTGCCGACCGCGGCGCCTCGATCCGAGTCCCGCACTCGTTCATCAAGAACGACTACAAGGGCTACCTCGAAGATCGCCGCCCGAATTCCCAGGGCGACCCCTACCAGATCGCTTCCCAGGTTCTGAAGACGATCTCGGAAGTGCCGACCTCCGGCTTCGCCTCTGCCGCAGCCTGATCGATCGGACGACCTTACAAAACGGAAACGCCGGTCTTACCGCCGGCGTTTTCCGTTTCCGATCATGAAACGGTCAGGTATTGCGGACCCGCAGCCCGTCCATGAAGAGCTGTTCCAGGAACCGCGCAGCGTCTTCGAACCGCCCGTCGCCGGCATAGTCCTGGCCGAGCACGGCGCGCACCTGCACGTCGAAATCAGCGTAATGCTGCGTCGTCGACCAGATCGAGAAGATCAGGTGATAGGGATCGCATCTGGCGATCTTGCCCGCCCGCGCCCAGGCGCGGATCACCTCAGCCTTCTCGTCGACGAGATCCTTGAGCGGGCCTTTGAGCTCGTCTTCGATACGCGGAGCGCCCTGCAATATCTCGTTGGCGAAGAGCCGGCTCTCCCGCGGATAGTCGCGCGCCATCTCCAGCTTGCGGCGGATATAGGAGCGGATTTCCGCTTCCGGATTGCCGTCGGCATTGAACGCCCTGAGCGGCTCCAGCCAGGTGAACAGCACCCGGTCGATGAGCTGGCGGTGGATCGCCTCCTTGGTGCGGAAATAATAGAGAAGATTGGGTTTCGACATGCCCGCAGCATCGGCGATCTGGTCGATCGTGGCCCCCCGGAAGCCGTTCACGGAAAAGACGTCCAGTGCCGCCCCGAGGATGCGCTCCTCCTTCTCCTCCTGAATGCGCGTGCGCCTCTGTGTCTTCGCCGCCCTCGGGATGGCCATCCGTTTTACCCGCCCCTCTTCCGCGCCCGCTCAACGCCCCAGAAATTCCTCTGGATTTTTCGTGATTTTCGTCTTGAGTGACGGCGCGGAAATTGTAATGTTTTACCAACCGGTCAAATTATCGGCGACAAGCGGAACAAACGCAATGCCGATCTTCAAGTGCTTAAGCGCGTGAAGGACCGAGGGGAACGAAAAGCATGCCGTCCGAAAAGGCGGAGCATAAAACTGGCGAGGATGGAAAGATGGTGGCAGCACCCGGCGAGAACTTGCGCGTCAATGGCGATCGTCTCTGGGACATGCTCATGGAGATGGCGAAGATCGGCCCCGGCATTGCCGGCGGCAACAATCGCCAGACGCTGACGGACGCGGACGGCGAAGGCCGCCACCTCTTCAAGACATGGTGCGAAGCCGAAGGCATGACGGTCGGCGTCGACAAGATGGGCACCATGTTCGCCACCCGCCCCGGTACCGATCCGGACGCCCTTCCCGTCTATATCGGCTCGCACCTCGACACCCAGCCGACCGGCGGCAAGTTCGACGGCGTGCTGGGCGTGCTCGGCGGCCTGGAGGTCGTCCGCACGATGAACGACCTCGGCATCAGGACGAAGCATCCGGTCGTCGTGACCAACTGGACCAACGAGGAAGGCGCGCGGTTCGCGCCCGCCATGCTGGCCTCCGGCGTCTTCGCCGGCGTGCATTCGATAGATTACGCCTATGCCCGCAAGGACCCGGAGGGCAAGGCCTTCGGCGACGAGTTGAAGCGCATCGGCTGGGTGGGCGACGAAGAGGTCGGGACCCGCAAGATGCATGCGTATTTCGAATATCATATCGAGCAGGGTCCGATCCTGGAGGCCGAGGACAAGCAGATCGGCGTCGTCACCCACTGTCAGGGCCTCTGGTGGCTGGAATTCACGCTGACCGGCAGGGAAGCGCATACCGGCTCGACGCCGATGAACATGCGCGTCAATGCCGGGCTTGCCATGTCGCGCATCTTCGAGATGGTGCAGGAGGTGGCGATGAGCGAGCAGCCGGGCGCCGTCGGCGGCGTCGGCCAGGTGTTCTTCTCGCCGAACTCCCGCAACGTCCTGCCGGGCAAGGTGGTCTTCACCGTCGACATCCGCACGCCCTCCCAGGAAAAGCTCGACCGGATGCGGGCGAGGATCGAGACACGGGCGGCGGAGATCTGCGAGAAACTCGGCGTCGGCTGTTCGGTCGAGGCCGTCGGCCATTTCGATCCGGTGACGTTCGATCCGGTGCTCGTCGGCCGCGTGCGCGAGGCGGCGGAAAAGCTCGGCTACAGCCACAGGGACATCATTTCCGGCGCCGGCCACGATGCCTGCTGGGCGGCGAAGGTGGCTCCCGCAACGATGATCTTCTGCCCCTGCGTCGGCGGGCTTTCGCACAACGAAGCGGAGGACATTTCCAAGGAATGGGCAGCCGCAGGCGCCGACGTGCTCTTCCATGCCGTGCTGGAGACCGCGGAGATTGTGGAGTGAGTTGATGTCCTCGGTGAATATGGTTTCCGCTTTGCCGCAGCCCCCCTCATCCGACCCTTCGGGCCACCTTCTCCCCGCTGGGGAGAAGGGAAGTACGGAGACCGCGGCACGCTCCCCCTTCTCCCCTCGGGGAGAAGGTGCCCGCAGGGCGGATGAGGGGGCTACTGGCACAACCAAAAAAATCCGACAAGACATCCGGAAACACCGCCCCGGCAAAACGAACCAAGCCCGACAACTCCGTCGAAATGAAACTGAAGAAGAATGGAGCGATTTACGTGCTCGCAGGCTCAATGGCCACAAATTTGCACGCCAAGTACCATTAGGCCCCTACATCGTCGACTTTCTCTGCCGGGAGCATGGCCTTATCGTAGAAGTTGATGGCTCACAGCACGCAGATAACGCCTACGATCGCAGGCGCACTGACTGGTTGAACGCCCAGGGCTACGCCGTGCTGCGCTTCTGGAATCACGAAATTTCGCATGAACGCCGCTCTGTACTCGAAACAATTCTCGCCGCGCTGAACTACCGGCTTTTGGCGGATCCTGCATCCGGGTTTTATTCGCCGGCCTCCCTGCAAAAAGAGAATAAGGAACAGCAACCATGACCACAGTCATCAAGGGTGGAACCATCGTCACCGCCGACCTGACCTACAAGGCGGATGTCAGGATCGACGGCGGCAGGATCGTCGAGATCGGCCCGAACCTCTCGGCCGACGAGGTGCTGGACGCGACGGGCTGCTACGTCATGCCGGGCGGCGTCGACCCGCATGTGCATCTCGAAATGCCCTTCATGGGCACCTATTCCTCCGACGATTTCGAAAGCGGGACGCGTGCCGGCCTTGCCGGCGGCACGACCATGGTGGTCGATTTCTGCCTGCCCGAACCCGGCCAGTCGCTGCTCGATGCCCTGAAGCGCTGGGACAACAAGGCGACCCGCGCCAATTGCGACTATTCATTCCATATGTCGGTCACCTGGTGGGGCGAGCAGGTCTTCAACGAGATGAAGGCGGTCGTTCTGAACCACGGCATCAACACCTTCAAGCACTTCATGGCCTATAAGGGCGCCCTGATGGTGAACGACGACGAGATGTTCGCCTCGTTCCAGCGCTGTGCCGAACTCGGCGCCCTGCCCCTCGTTCACGCGGAAAACGGCGATGTCGTCGCCGCCATGCAGCAGAAGCTGATGGACGAGGGCAATAACGGGCCGGAAGCGCATGCCTATTCGCGACCCGCCTCCGTCGAGGGCGAGGCGACGAACCGCGCCATCATCATTGCCGACATGGCAGGCGTGCCGCTCTACGTGGTTCACACCTCCTGTGAACAGGCGCACGAAGCGATCCGCCGCGCCCGCCAGAACGGCATGCGCGTCTACGGCGAGCCGCTGATCCAGCACCTGACGCTCGATGAGAGCGAATATTTCAACAAGGACTGGGACCACGCCGCCCGCCGGGTGATGAGCCCGCCCTTCCGCAACAAGCAGCATCAGGATTCGCTCTGGGCGGGTCTTTCCTCCGGTTCGCTGCAGGTTGTCGCGACCGACCATTGCGCCTTTACGACCGACCAGAAGCGCTATGGCGTCGGCGATTTCCGCAGTATCCCGAACGGCACCGGCGGGCTCGAGGACCGCATGCCGATGCTCTGGACCTATGGGGTGGCGACCGGCCGCATCACCATGAACGAGTTCGTGGCTGTCACCTCCACCAATATCGCGAAAATCCTCAACATCTATCCGAGGAAGGGCGCGATCCTGGTGGGCGCCGATGCGGATATCGTCGTCTGGGACCCGAAGCGGTCGAAGACGATCTCGTCGAAAACCCAGCAGTCCGCGATCGATTACAACGTCTTCGAGGGCAAGGAGGTCACCGGCCTGCCGCGCTATACGCTGACCCGCGGTGTCGTGGCCGTCGAGGATGGCGCGATCAAGACCCGCGAAGGCCATGGCCAGTTCGTCAAGCGCGAACCGTTCCAGGCGGTCAACAAGGCACTGTCGACCTGGAAGGAGCTGACCGCGCCGCGCAAGGTGGAGCGCACCGGCATTCCTGCAAGCGGAGTGTGACGTGAGGGCGATGCGGGGACGGATCGAAAATACCCCCCTCTGTCCTGCCGGACATCTCCCTCACAAGGGGGGAGATCGGCAAGACGCGGAGGCTTCCCGAAACGTCAAGGTCGTGCTGCACAGCAGCGGCAGTTTCAAAGCTGAATTGGAGGCGATGCCGATCTGCTCTCCGATCTCCCCCCTTGTGGGGGAGATGTCCGGCAGGACAGAGGGGGGTGAAGCCGCAAAGGCGTCAGCCCGGCGTTTCCACCAATCCATCCAGCTCCGGCAAAAGCACGACGCTTTCCTGCTCGTTGGGATCGGTGCGGGCGATCACCGCCGTGCAGGGCGTGCTGGAAAGATTGGCCGGCAGATGCGGTACGCCCGCCGGGATGTACATCAGTTCGCCCGCATGCAGCACGACATGGTTCTCCAGCCGGTCGCCGTACCACGTATGCGACGAGCCGGAGAGCATGTAGATCGCCGTCTCGTGGGTTTCGTGCAGATGCGCCTTTGCCTTCACGCCCGGCGGAATGGTCAGGAGGTGCATGCAGATGCCTTTCGAACCGACCGTCTCGGCGGCAATTCCTTGAAAGTAACGCAGGCCCTGCTTGCCGTCATAGGCGGCATCAGGCTTCACGATGCGGCAGGTGGGTTTTGACGCGGTATCCATTGCCATCTTCCTCCGTAAGGCGGGATCTTCTTCCAGGATACCACGATCCGGGGACTTCCGGTGATAGACTGAAGCCAGGAAAAACCATCGGCCTCCCGAACGACGTTCAATATGGACCTCACGCGCAAATGTCATTGAGCCCTCCCCCCTTTTCCGTCGTTTCCGCCAGAAAGCTGGGGCTGACCTTCGAGACCAATGACGGGCCGGTGCATGCGCTCTCGAATGTCGACCTGGAGGTGAGGAAAGGCGATTTCGTCTCCTTCATCGGCCCCTCCGGCTGCGGCAAGACGACGTTTCTGCGCGTCATCGCCGATCTGGAAAAGGCGACGGCGGGGGAGATCACCGTCAACGGCATGACGCCCGAGGAGGCGCGAAAATCGCGCTCATACGGCTATGTCTTCCAGGCGCCGGCCCTCTATCCCTGGCGGACGATAGAGAAGAACATCGCCCTTCCCCTTGAAATCATGGGCTATTCTGCCGCCGAACGCAGGAGCCGCATCGAGCGCACGCTCGACCTCGTCAATCTCTCGGGCTTCGGCAAGAAATATCCCTGGCAGCTTTCCGGCGGCATGCAGCAGCGCGCCTCGATCGCCCGCGCGCTCGCCTTCGATGCCGATCTTCTCCTGATGGACGAACCCTTCGGCGCACTCGACGAGATCGTCCGCGACCATCTGAACGAGCAGCTCCTGAAGCTCTGGGCGCGGACGGAAAAGACCATCTGTTTCGTCACCCACTCCATTCCGGAGGCGGTCTATCTCTCGACGAAGATCGTCGTCATGTCGCCCCGGCCCGGCAGGGTGACCGATGTCATCGAATCGACGCTACCGGCCGAACGGCCGCTCGAAATCCGCGAGACGCCGGAATTCCTGGAAATCGCCCAACGGGTGCGCGAGGGGCTGAGAGCGGGGCATAGTTATGAGGAACAATAGCCTGCGTTTGTGGGATACCCCCCTCTGTCCTGCCGGACATCTCCCCCACAAGGAGGGAGATCAGAGAGTAGTAAGGTCTCGCTCACAGTTTGACACCGAGATTGCCGCTCTCGTTTTGAATGCGCTTAAGATTTCGGGAAATCGGTGCCCCTTGCCGATCTCCCCCCTTGTGGGGGAGATGTCCGGCAGGACAGAGGGGGGTAACTTTAGCCTGGCCCTGAGGGGAAGAGCCCCATGAAACCCGACACCCTCACCCAACGCATCCTCCCGGTCGTCACCATCCTTCTCGTCATCGTGGCGGTCTGGTATGTCGCGGCCGTGTTCATGAACGCGCCTTTCCAGCGCGATCTCGACCGGCGCGCCAACATCGCCACCTCGAAGCCCGTGGATTTCATCGAGAGGACGCTTTCCCAGCCGAAGCCGGTGCTGCCGGCGCCGCACCAGGTGGTGAGCAATGTCTTCGAGAACACCTTCCTGCGCCGCGTCACCAGCAATCGCAGCCTCGTCTACCATGCCTGGGTGACGCTTTCGTCCACCGTCGCCGGCTTCACCTTCGGCACGGTGCTCGGCATCCTGATCGCCGTCGGCATCGTGCATGTGAAGGCGCTCGACCGCAGCCTCATGCCCTGGATCATCGCCTCGCAGACCGTGCCGATCCTGGCGATCGCCCCAATGGTGATCGTCGTGCTGGCGGCGGTGAACATCACCGGCCTCATCCCCAAGGCGCTGATCTCGACCTATCTCTCCTTCTTCCCGGTCGCGGTCGGCATGGTGAAGGGCCTGCGCTCGCCGGAACTCATCCAGCTCGACCTGATGCGCACCTATCATGCCAGTGCTGCGCAGACCTTCTGGAAACTGCGCGTGCCGGCGTCGATCCCCTTCCTGTTCACCTCCATGAAGGTGGCGATCGCCGCGAGCCTGGTCGGCGCGATCGTCGGCGAAATGCCGACCGGCGCAGTGGCGGGAATCGGCCGGAAACTTCTGGACGGTTCCTATTACAGCCAGACGATCGACCTCTTCGCAGCGCTGATCGCGGCCTCCGTGCTTGCCGCAGCGCTCGTCACCATCGTCGGTCTCGCCGCGAAGATCGTCGACCGCGCCATGGGCGGGAGGCCGGCATGAGCCTGATCCTCCGTTCCTGGCAGGGAGCGACCGCGCTTCTCCTCTGTCTCGCGGCATTGGCTTCGCTGCCCATGCTTGCTGCAGATGCGCCCTCGCCCTTCGGCGGCGGCACCGCTGCCTTGATCTTCGTTCTGGTGGCGGGAGCCGCCCTCGCCTCCTTCGCAAACATCTCCGCGCCGCTTCTCGCGACGATCCTCTTCGTCTGCGCCCATCTCGCCGCCTGGCTTCTGATCGGAGGACTGTCCGGCAATGAAGGCAAGGCGACGTCCGCCTTCTTCCTGATGATCGCTGCCTCCTGGCTCCTCGCATGGCGCTGTGTCACGGTTCTATCCGGCATCCGTGCGAAATCCCGGGCCGCCGATACGTTCCTGCGGCTCCTCATCCCGACGCTCTTCGGCGCCTGGATCCTGATCCTGTGGGAAGCGATCACCCGCGGCGCCGGCATTCCCTTCATCCTGCTCCCGCCGCCGAGCGCCATCGGTGCGCGGCTTGCCGGCTCGATCCCGATCCTCTGGGCCGACGTGCGGCAGACGATCTTCAAGGCCGTGCTGTTCGGTTATGTCGTCGGCTGCGCCTCCGGCTTCGCCGTGGCGATCCTCGCCGACCGCGTCGCTTTCCTGCGCCGGGGGCTGCTGCCGATCGGCAATCTGGTCTCGGCGCTCCCGATCATCGGCGTGGCGCCGATCATGGTGATGTGGTTCGGCTTCGACTGGCAGTCGAAAGCGGCCGTCGTCATCATCATGACCTTCTTCCCCATGCTGGTGAACACGGTTGCGGGCCTTGCGGCGGCCGGCAGCATGGAGCGGGACCTGATGCGTTCCTACGCCTCGGACTACTGGCAGACCCTTTTCAAACTGCGCCTGCCCGCCGCCATGCCCTTCATCTTCAACGCGCTGAAGATCAATTCGACGCTGGCGCTGATCGGCGCGATCGTGGCCGAATTCTTCGGCACGCCGATCGTCGGCATGGGATTCCGCATCTCCACCGAAATCGGCCGCATGAATGTCGACATGGTCTGGGCCGAAATCGCTGTTGCGGCGGTTGTCGGTTCGGTTTTTTATGGTGTCGTGGCGCTTGGCGAAAGAGCGACGACGTTCTGGCATCCGTCTAACCGTGGGGGTTAGATGCTTAAATCCGACTCCACCTCAACGAGATCGGCAACCACAGAGGGAAACAAAATGAAAAAGATCATGATGACGTTGATGGCGGGCGCGTTTTCGCTCGCCGCAGCCCAGGCGATGGCCGCCGACAAGGTCACCCTGCAGCTGAAATGGGTCGCGCAGGGCCAGTTCGGCGGCTATTACGTCGCCAAGGACAAGGGCTTCTACGAGGAGGAAGGCCTGGACGTCGAGATCAAGCCGGGCGGCCCCGACATCGCCCCGGAACAGGTGATCGCCGGCGGCGGCGCCGACGTGATCGTCGACTGGATGGGCGGTGCGCTTGTCGCCCGCGAAAAGGGCGTGCCGCTGGTCAACATCGCCCAGCCCTACGAGAAATCGGGCCTGCAGCTCATCTGCCCGAAGGACGGGCCGGTGAAGACCGAGGCCGATTTCAAGGGCCATACGCTCGGCGTCTGGTTCTTCGGCAACGAATATCCGTTCTTCGCCTGGATGAACAAGCTCGGCCTTTCGACGGATGGCGGCGCCAACGGCGTCACCGTGCTGAAGCAGAGCTTCGACGTGCAGCCGCTGATCCAGAAGCAGGCCGATTGCATCTCGGTCATGACCTATAACGAGTACTGGCAGGCGATCGATGCCGGCTTCAAGCCGGAAGATCTGATCGTCTTCAACTACACCGCCATGGGCAACGATCTGCTGGAAGACGGCCTCTACGTGCTCGACACCAAGCTCAAGGACCCGAAATTCAAGGAGAACATGGTCAAATTCGTCCGCGCCTCGATGAAGGGCTGGAAATACGCGATCGACAATCCCGAGGAAGCCGCCGAGATCGTCATGGACAATGGCGGGCAGGACGAAAACCACCAGAAGCGCATGATGGGCGAAGTGGCCAAGCTCATCGGCACCGGCACGGGCAAGCTCGACACGGCCACCTACGACCGCACGGTGAAGGCGCTTCTCGACCAGAAGATCATCACCAAGCAGCCGGAAGGCGCCTATACGAGCGAGATCACCGACGCGGCATCGAAATAATAATCGCCGCCGCTTCACTTGAAGAGAACGCGCGGCTGCAGGTCGCGCGTTTTTTTAGAATTTTCTTACGTAAAGCATAACCAAAACTCATCCATGCCATAACGTATGCGGATTGATTTGTGCAGCGCAAACACGTAAAAGTGCAGCGTTGACGAATCTTTCGCTGCCGGTCTTGCAACCGTTTTGTGCGGTCACCACCTTCAAGCGGGATGCCGCGCGCGGAGGGGGCGCGGCGAGACGGGATCTGCCCCGAGCGGAATATTTGCCCCTTACCTTCAGTCGGAAGTTAGTCGCATGTTTCGCAAGTTCCCGAAGTCTGCCGGTCTCGCGGCTCTCTTGATCTCGCTTGCTGCGAGCACGGCGCCCGCGCAGGAACCGGCTCAGCCGGCCCCGGCACAGACCGAAATCAAGCTCCCGTCCATCGTCGTGACCGAAGCGGTGACGAAGCCCCTCGTCGATCGGGTGATCGCGACCGGCACCGTCAAGCCGGTGGACGAGGTCTATGTCCAACCGCTGGTCGACGGCCTGTCGATCAAGACGCTCAACGCCGATGTCGGCGACGAGGTGAAGGCCGACAGCGTGCTCGCCACGCTGAACGACGACGCGCTCCTGCTGCAGAAGAGCCAGTACGAAGCCAACAAGGCCAAGGCCGAGGCGGCCGTCGCCCAGTACAAGGCGCAGGTGATCGAGGCGGAGGCCAATCTTGCCGACGCGACCCGCCAGCGCGACCGCACGAAGCGGTTGAGCCAGAGCGGCACGAGCACGGTTTCCCAGCTCGAGCAGGCGCAAGCGCTGGTGGACGTGTCCGAGGCGCGGCTGAATGCCGCCAGGCAGGCCGTCAGCGTCGGCGAATCCGACATCAAGGTGGTCGACAGCCAGATCCAGGACGTCGATCTGAGGCTTGCCCGCACCGGTGTGAAGACACCCGTCGCCGGCGTCGTTTCGGTGCGAAACGCCAAGGTCGGCGCGATCGCCACGGGCGCAGGCGATCCGCTCTTCACGATCATCAAGGACGGCGCGATCGAGCTCGTCGCCGATCTTTCCGAATCCGACATCCAGAAAATCAAGGCCGGCCAGAAGGCGATCGTGACGATCGCCGGCGGCAGGACGAAGATCGAGGGCAAGGTGCGGCTCGTCTCCCCGACGGTCGACGCCACGACCCGGCTCGGCTCCGTGCATATCGTCATCGACGACGAGAGCGGTGCCCGCGCCGGCATGTATGCGAGTGCCGAGATCATCGTCGCCGAGACCGATGCGCTGGCGCTCCCCCTGTCTGCCGTCACCACCGGCCGCGAGGGTTCCACCGCCCGCAAGGTCGAGGACAATGTGGTCAAGCAGGTGAAGATCGAAACCGGCATTCAGGATGGCGGTTTCGTCGAGGTCGTCAGCGGCCTCGAAGCAGGTGACGTGGTTGTTGCGAAGGCCGGCGCCTTCGTCCGGGACGGCGACAGGATCGCTCCGATCCCGGCCGAGCCCGGCACTGTTTCCAACTGAGGCCAGAACGAGGTAAGCCCGCATGAACTTCTCCGCCTGGTCGATCCGCAATCCGATTGCGCCGCTGCTCGGCTTCGCCCTGCTGCTCTATGTCGGCATCCAGTCGTTCTACGCCCTGCCGATCACCCGTTTTCCCAATATCGACGTCCCGGTCGTCTCGATCACCGTCACCCAGAGCGGCGCATCGCCCGCCGAGCTGGAAATGCAGGTGACGAAGGAGATCGAGGATGCGGTCGCCTCGATCAGCGGCATCGACGAAATCCAGTCGACGGTGACCGACGGCCAATCGCAGACCGTCGTGCTCTTCCGCATCGAAAAGCCGACCGAAGAGGCCGTGCAGGACACCAAGGACGCGATCGACAAGATCCGCAGCGACCTGCCCGCCGGCATCGAGGAACCCGTCGTCACCAAGGTGGACGTCGAGGGCCAGGCGATCCAGACATTCGCCGTCTCCTCGCCGGACATGACCCTGGAGGAAATCTCCTGGTTCGTCGACGATACGGTGAAGCGCGCCCTGCAGGGCCAGCCGGGGATCGGCCGCATCGACCGCTACGGCGGCTCCGACCGCGAGATCCGCGTGTCGCTGAACCCTGCCAAGCTGGATGCCTACGGCATCACGGCCGCCGACGTGAACCGGCAGCTTCGCGGCACCAACGTCGATCTGGGCTCCGGCCGCGGCCAGGTGGCCGGCAACGAACAGACGATCCGCACGCTCGGCGACGCCCGAAACGTCCAGCAGCTCGCCGACACGACGATCACTCTGCCGAACGGCCGTTTCGTCAAGCTGACCGAGCTCGGCACCATCACCGATACCTATGAGGAGCCGAAGTCCTTCTCGCGCTTCAACGGCGCCCCATCGGTCACCTTTGCCGTTTTCCGCGCCAAGGGCGCCAGCGAAGTCTCGG
This sequence comes from Xaviernesmea oryzae, assembly GCF_900177415.1. Classification (GTDB taxonomy): domain Bacteria; phylum Pseudomonadota; class Alphaproteobacteria; order Rhizobiales; family Rhizobiaceae; genus Neorhizobium; species Neorhizobium oryzae_A. The sequence continues at coordinate 58,677 of NZ_FXAF01000002.1, forward strand.
TCGCCGAGACGGTCGCGGAAAGCCTCGACCAGGTGCGCCAGGCCAATCCGAACGTCTCGATCGAGATGGTCGACGACTCGGTCTATTTCACCTACGGCAACTATGAAGCCGCCCTCCACACGCTGATGGAAGGCTCGATCCTCGCGGTCATCGTGGTGTTCCTGTTCCTCAGGAACTGGCGCGCGACCCTGATCGCGGCCGTCGCCCTGCCGCTCTCGGCGATTCCGACCTTCTGGATCATGGACATCATGGGGTTCTCGCTGAACCTCGTGAGCTTCCTGGCCCTGACGCTCGCGACGGGTATTCTGGTCGACGACGCGATCGTCGAGATCGAGAACATCGCGCGGCACATCAAGATGGGCAAGACGCCCTACCGGGCGGCGCTGGAGGCGGCCGACGAGATCGGGCTTGCCGTCATCGCCACCAGCTTCACGATCATCGCGGTCTTCGTGCCGGTCTCGTTCATGCCAGGCATCCCGGGCCAGTATTTCATCCAGTTCGGCCTGACGGTCGCCTTCTCCGTCTTCTTCTCGCTGGCGGTGGCGCGTCTCATCACCCCGCTGATGGCCGCCTACCTGATGCGCGCCGAAGACGCAATGGACGACCATCACGACAACGACGGCCGGCTCATGAAGGCCTATACGCGCCTCGTCACGGGCACCACCCGCAAATGGTACTGGCGCTATACGACGCTGCTGGCCGCGATCGCCTTCCTTATCGGCTCGGTGATGCTGCTCAGCCAGGTTCCCGGCAGCTTCCTGCCGCCGGACGATTCCTCGCGCGTCGTGCTTTCGGTCGAACTGCCGCCGAACGCGACGCTGGACGAGACAGCGGCCAGCACCGACGTCATCTACGATGCCGTGCGCAATATCGACGGCGTGGAGAGCGTCTTCATCCTGGGCGGCGCCTCGCCCAAGGGCGATCTCGAATTGCGCCGCGCGACTGTCCGCATCATCCTCGGAAACATCGACCATTCGCTGGTGAAGACCCTGGTCAACAAGGGCCTCGGCTCCATCCCGCTCATCGGCGACTATATGCCGAAGATCAAGGAGAACGGCCGCACGCGTCCGCAATGGGACGTGGAGAAGGATATCTTCGCCGCCGTCCGCTCCATCCCGGACGTGCGCATCTCCAAGGTCAACGACCGCGCCGAGCGCGAGCTTTCATTCAACTTCCTCTCGACCAACGAGGCGGATCTGAACGAGGCGGTCAGCATCCTGGAATCGAAGCTGCGCGCCTCGTCGATCCTCGTCAACGTTTCGTCGGAAGGCGCGCTGCCGCGGCCGGAACTGCAGATCCGTCCGCGCATGGACGAGGCCTCGCGCCTCGGCATCACGCCGCAGCAGATTTCGGAAACCGTGCGCGTCGCCACGATCGGCGATGTCGATGCGAACCTCGCCAAGATCTCGCTCGACGACCGGCAGATCCCGATCCGCGTCCAGGCCTCGCTCGATGTCCGCCGCGATCTCGCCGCCATCCGGGCGCTGAAGATCAAGACCGCGGCAGGCGCGAGCGTACCGCTCTACAACGTCGCCGACATCGACTATTCGGAAGGCCCGAGCTCGATCAAGCGCAACGACCGCAACCGCGTCGTGTCGATCGGTTCGGACGTGCCCTATGGCACGGCGCTCGACACCGCGACCGCCGAATTCAAGCGCATCGTCGACTCGACGGAGTTCCCGAAGACGGTTCGTCTGGCAGAGAGCGGCGATGCCAAGGTGCAGGCGGAAATGACGCAGAGCTTCGGCAACGCCATGCTGCTCGGCCTGATGCTGGTGCTGGTGGTGCTGATCCTGCTCTTCAAGGACGTGATCCAGCCCTTCACCATCCTGTTCTCGCTGCCGCTTGCGATCGGCGGCGTGGCCGCGGGGCTGATCGTCACCCAGAACGCGCTCTCCATGCCGGTCCTCATCGGCATCCTGATGCTGATGGGCATCGTGACGAAGAACGCCATCCTGCTCGTCGACTTCGCGATCGAGATGAAGCGCCACGGCCTGGAACGCGTCCACGCCATGGTGGAGGCTGGCCGCAAGCGCGCCCGGCCGATCATCATGACCTCGATCGCCATGTCCGCCGGCATGTTGCCCTCCGCACTCGGCGTCGGCGAAGGCGGTTCCTTCCGTGCGCCGATGGCGATCGCGGTGATCGGCGGCATCATCGTCTCGACGGTGCTCTCGCTCGTCGTCGTGCCGTCCTTCTTCCTGATCATGGACGACCTGTCGCGCCTGCTCGGCAAGCTCTTCGGCCGCATGGTCGGCAAGAAGGAAGAGGAGGATCTCGGCCTCTCCAACGAGGAACTCAGCCAGGAGACGCGCAAACAGGCGCAGTCGATCGCCTCGCTGGAAGAGCGCCTCAACCAGATCGAACGGCAGACCGGCGCCAACGACGACCGCTCGCCGGGCACGCAGGCGGGCAGCAAGGTGCTCCGCCTGCCGCCGATGGCCGCGGAATAAGCTCCGTCTCCAGCCGCATTTCGAAAACGCCGGGCCTTCGGGTCCGGCGTTTTTTATTGCCTGCACAAAAGAGTGCCTGTTTGATCGACCTCAAACCCGCCTTCGTGAAACTGATATTCCAGCGCCGGAAGCCCTCTCGCGGGTCTTCTCCGCGCTTGGCAAGACGGGCGTCACCGTGCGCGGCCGGATCATCCAGGCCGGCGACATCAGGGCTCTTCGCGAAATCTAGCGCCGAACGTCGCCGGCAAGGCTCAGAGACCACCCTGCTCCTTCAGAAACCGGACGACATGATCGACGCCTTCGCCGCGCTTCAGATCCGTGAAGACGAAGGGTTTGGCCTCGCGCATGCGGTAAGCGTCGCGGTCCATCACATCGAGGTCCACGCCGACATAGGGCGCAAGGTCCTTCTTGTTGATGACGAGAAGGTCCGAGCGGGTGATGCCGGGTCCGCCCTTGCGCGGGATTTCCTCGCCCTGGCAGGTGGAGATCACATAGATGGTGATATCGGCGAGGTCGGGCGAGAAGGTCGCGGCCAGATTGTCGCCGCCGGATTCGATGAAGACGACGTCGAGATCCGGAATGCGCTCGTTCAGCCCGGCAATCGCCTGCAGGTTGATGGTCGCATCCTCGCGGATGGCGGTATGCGGACAGCCGCCGGTTTCGACACCGACGATGCGGTCGGAGGAGAGCGCCTGCATCCGGACCAGCGCCTCGGCATCCTCCTTGGTGTAGATGTCGTTGGTGACGACCGCGACGGAATAATCCTCCCGCATCGCCTTGCAGAGTTTCTCCGTCAGCGCCGTCTTGCCCGAGCCGACGGGGCCGCCGATGCCGACGCGCAAAGGTCCGTTCGCCGATTTCATGAGATGTCCTTTCAATCTTTCAATGACAGCTTAAGCCCGCCCTCAGGAGCGGAAAAGCCGCGAATGCTGCGTTTCGTGCCGGAGTGAGACGATTTCCGCCTGCACCGCCGCGCCCCCGAGATCGGCAAGCGTCGTCTGCGCCGCGCGCTCTGCCGTCTCGGCAATCAAGTCCTCCAGATCGGCCAGGATCGCCACGCCTTCCGTCTGGCCCGCGACCCCGAGCCGGATACCCGCCGAAACCGATTGCGAAACGGCGGCATGCAGATAGGCGGCGAGCGCCTTTTCCGCAGGAACGTCATGCGCGGCGGCTACCGCGCCGACCGCAACCGGAAACGGCACGTCCGGAGGCAGGCGCTCCAGCACCGCATCCGGCCAGGCTGAGGCTGCGGCAACGAAGGCCCTGCCGAGCGACAGGGTTTCCGTGAAGCGCTCCGCCGAGCCCGCCAGGGCCAATCCCAGTTCCGCCGCCTCTTTCAGCATCGCCTCGTTTCCGGATTGCCGCCAGGCTTCCGCAAACAGAACCGCATCGTTCCACAGCGCCCCGTGCCCCAGGATTGCCGAAAGCCAGTCTCTCAAGCCTGCGGCATTCGTCAGCAGCCGGTCGAACACCGCGCGCTCCAGCCCGCCGGACCAGGCAAAGCCGCCGATCGGAAAGGCCGGCGACAGCCAGGCCATCAATCGAAGCAATGCCTGCGTGTCGAGGCCTTGGCTCATGCGAACTCAATCATGATGGTGGCCGTGCTCATGGCCGTGCCCATGGCCATGATCGTGGGAATGTCCCCCATGGGAATGCCCGCCATGGGAGTGATAGGCGCCGCGCGCCGGCTGGAACGGTTCCTCGACCTCCGCCACCGTGGCGCCTAGCCCCTCCAGCATGGCCCGGATCACATGATCGCGCAGGATGAGGATGCGCCCCTCCTCGATCTGCGCGGAAAGATGCCGGTTGCCAAGATGCCAGGCGAGTTCGATTAAATGCAGCGTATCGCGCGCCTTCACCTCCAAGAGTTTTTCCGGCGCCGCCTGAACCTCGACCGTATCGCCGCTGTCGAGCACCAGCCGGTCGCCGTGATGGAAGAGCACCGCCTCCTTGAGGTCGAGCATCACCATGTCTCCGTTCGAAAGATGCAGCAGCTTGCGGCGGAGATGCCGGAGATCGTGCGGCAGGGTGACGGTATCGACCGGCGGATCGGTGATCTCGCCGGCGGGGCGGTAGGAATGAATGTGTTGCACGTCGAAATCCTCGGAAATAGTCTGCCTAACGGCTGGAAAGCGCCATGGAACCGCCGGATGCGATGAGGACACCGCCGACCAGCCGGTTGAGATAGACGAATATCCGCTCCGAGCGGAGCGCCTTGCGCAACAGGACGCCGGCAACGACGTACAGCGCGACTGCTCCCACCTCAAGCAGAAGAAACACGGTGCCCATAGCCGCAAGCTGGCTCCAGGCCGGTTGAGAGGCATCGATGAACTGCGGAAAGAATGCCGTGAAGATGGCGATCGCCTTGGGATTGCTGATCGCAAGCGTGAAATCGCGCCGCATCAGGGCCTTGAGGCTGGCATCGGTGGACCGCATGGAGGCCAGCTCCCGCGCCTTTCGCCAGAACTGGATGCCGACATAGATGAGGTAGACGGCGCCCGCGAACTTGATGACGGTGAAGGCGACGGAGGATGCCGCCAGGACCGCTCCAAGACCCAGGATGGTGATCAGTATCAGGAAGGCGAAAGCCGGCATCCGCCCGAGGCCGCCGAGCAGTGCGGGCGTCGCGCCGAGCCTCGCCGCATTCGAAAAAGCCAGCATGTTGTTAGGCCCCGGCGCGCAGTTGAGCGCGAAGCAGGCAGGAACGAATATCGACCATGCGATCATGACAAGCCCCTTGGGCGGCAGAACGGCAACGGCCGCCGTCGTCCGGTTAGAACAGGAAATAGCGCTGCGCCATGGGCAGCACGGTGGCCGGCTGGCAGGTGAGCGGTTCGCCGTCGGCACGGACTTCATAGGTTTCGGGATCGACCTCCACATGCGGCGTAGCTGAATTGTGGATCATCGAAGCCTTGGAAATACCGCCGCGGACATTCTTCACCGCCACCAGCTTCTTGGCAACGCCGAGCTTGTGGGCAAGGCCGGCATCGAGCGAAGCCTGGGAGACGAAGGTGACGGACGAATTCGTGCGCAGCTTGCCATAGGCCGCGAACATCGGCCGGTAGTGCATCGGCTGCGGCGTCGGTATGGATGCGTTCGGATCGCCCATCGGCGCCGCGGCGATCGAGCCGCCGAGCAGCACCATGTCCGGCTTCACGCCGAAGAAAGCGGGATTCCAGAGCACGAGATCGGCGCGTTTTCCCACCTCGATTGATCCGATCTCGTGGGAAATGCCGTGAGCGATCGCCGGATTGATCGTGTATTTGGCGATGTAGCGCTTGACGCGGAAATTGTCGTTGTCGCCGGTCTCTTCCTTCAGCTGACCCCGCTGACGCTTCATCTTGTCGGCCGTCTGCCAGGTGCGGATCGCGACTTCCCCGACGCGGCCCATGGCCTGGCTGTCGGAGGAGATGATCGAGAAGGCCCCGATATCGTGCAGGATGTCTTCCGCCGCGATCGTCTCCTTGCGGATGCGGCTTTCGGCGAATGCGATGTCTTCCGGGATCGACGGCGACAGGTGATGGCAGACCATCAGCATGTCCAGATGCTCGGCCAGCGTGTTGACGGTATAGGGGCGCGTCGGGTTGGTCGACGACGGTATGACGTTCGGCTGGCCGCAGACCTTGATAATGTCCGGCGCATGGCCGCCGCCCGCCCCTTCCGTATGGAAGGCATGAATGGTGCGGCCCCTGATGGCAGCGACCGTGTCCTCCACGAAACCGCTCTCGTTCAGCGTATCGGTATGGATCATCACCTGCACGTCGTACTCATCGGCGACGGTGAGGCAGTTGTCGATCGCGGCAGGCGTGGTGCCCCAGTCCTCGTGCAGCTTGAGGCTGGAGGCGCCTGCAAGGATCATCTCCTCGACCGGCGCCGGGAGCGAGGCATTGCCCTTGCCCGCAAGCGCAAGGTTCATCGGAAAAGCGTCAAAACTCTCGATCATCCGCTCGATATGCCAGGCGCCGGTGCAGGTGGTGGCAAGCGTGCCGTGTGCCGGCCCCGAACCGCCGCCGAGCATGGTCGTGACGCCGCTCATCAGCGCCTCCTCGATCTGCTGGGGGCAGATGTAATGGATATGCGCGTCCATGCCGCCCGCGGTCAGGATCTTGCCCTCGCCCGCGATCGCCTCCGTCGACGGCCCGACAATGATCGTGACGCCCGGTTGCGTATCCGGATTGCCCGCCTTGCCGATCGCATGGATGCGGCCGTCCTTCAAACCGACGTCGGCCTTGTAGATACCGGAATGGTCGACGATCAGCGCATTGGTGATGACGGTATCGACCGCACCTTCGGCCCTTGTCGCCTGGCTCTGCCCCATGCCGTCGCGGATCACCTTGCCGCCGCCGAACTTCACCTCCTCGCCGTACGTGGTGAAATCCTTCTCCACCTCGATGAAGAGCTCGGTATCGGCAAGGCGAACCTTGTCGCCCACGGTCGGGCCGAACATGGAGGCGTAAGACGCGCGGGACATCTTGTAGGGCATGGCTCAGGCTTCCTGCGAAAAAAGGACAAATGGTGGATTTTTAGAGGCTCGGTGATCCAGCGTGATAGTCGGTGACGCACCGGCGGCCTCATTGAGTTCGGCGATGAGATAGTCGGCGAAACCAGCGCTTCCCACCTTGAAAGAGGCAAGCGCCTGTTCGACAGCGGCGGCTTCACCGACGACAAGAACATCCGAGGAAAGAAGACCGTCTACGATAGCGGCCAACTTAGTTCGATTGTAGCCTGGTTTCCGGCGCAATATCCAAACCAACTCGACCAGTGTGATTGGATTGATATAGCCCGGTTTCTGGACCGAGAGTTGCGTTTCAAGAAACTGCGAAACCCGCTGCGACCAGTGCGGGTCATCGTCAAGTATGTATCGGGCTAGAATATTGGTATCGAGCCCGATCAAGGGTCATCCTCCGTGCGACCTGGCGCCGTGCGCCTTGCAACCGTCTCCATGATCGCCTCGTCGAGATCCAGCGGCAGCCCTTCGTCTTTCTCGAAAATGCCGCGCAGGTGGGAAAGGCCCCTTTTCTTCGCAACGACGGTAACCTTGCCGTTATCATCCACGATAAACTGCACGGACCCGCCGGGCGGCAGCCCCAGGGTCTTGCGGACCTCGATGGGAATCGTCGCCTGTCCTTTCATTGAAGTCTTTGCTTCGAACCGGCTCATCACAGCCTCCATGAATTCCTACTTTCTCAGAAATCCATACTTAACATAAAATACCCTACTTTTCCATGGACCCCCTACAGCGCACCCATGATCTTCTGCTGGAAACCGTAGACCTCGCGTTTTCCCGACAACGGGATCAGCGTGACCGAACGCGTCTGGCCCGGCTCGAAGCGCACCGCCGTGCCGGCGGGGATATCGAGCCGCATGCCGCGCGCCTTCTCGCGATCGAAGGAAAGGCCGTTATTGGTCTCGAAGAAATGATAGTGGCTGCCCACCTGGATCGGCCGGTCGCCGGTGTTCGAAACCTCGACCGTCACCGTCGGCGCGCCGGAATTGAGCTCGATTTCGCCTTCTGCGGCAATGACTTCGCCCGGAATCATGAATCAACCTCCCAGAGACTTAACGTATCGGTTCATGCACGGTGACGAGCTTGGTGCCGTCCGGAAACGTCGCTTCCACCTGCACGTCGTGGATCATCTCGGCAATGCCTTCCATCACCTGGTCGCGGGTGACGACATGCGCGCCGGCCTCCATGAGATCGGCGACGGAGCGGCCATCGCGGGCGCCTTCGACGACGAAATCGGTGATCAGAGCGATCGCCTCCGGATAGTTGAGCTTAACGCCGCGCTCCAGACGGCGGCGGGCGACGATCGCCGCCATGGCGATCAGGAGCTTGTCTTTTTCTCTAGGCGTCAGGTTCATGGGAATCCCGCAGTGAATTTCAGGTATGGCAAAATCAGATGTTCCAGACTTTCGGCACCGGCGCGCCGTTACGCAATACGGAAATTGCCGGTACCAGGATTTTTCTCAAGTCGAAGCCGGTGGGCGCCGCGAGACGGGCGACCAGCTTGCCGTTCCAGTGGCTTGCTCCCCCCAAGGTGCCTTCGACACACTGCCTGAGCTTCGGGAAAAGCGCCTCCGCAAGCGGACCGGTATAGAAGAGCGTCGCAAAGGCGACCTGGCCGGAGAGCACGGCGGCCGCCCGGGAGAGCTGCTCGATTGCGCCGTCGAACCGCATCTCTTCCGCATGGATCAGCCTGCCCGCGCGCCGCACGCGCCAGCGGTCGCGGAAGAACCCGTGCGTGACCGCCTCGCCCATCGCCTTGCGGCCGAGCAGCACGGCTTCGACGGCGAGAAATTCGGAGTTTTCGGCAAGATCGACATCGAGCCGCCGCGTCAGCGAGGCCCGGTCGAAGAGAATGGTTTCCTGGGGAAGCCAATGGACGGAAGCGCCCTTGCCGACCGTGATATGGGTGGAGAGGGAGGCCGTGTCGGCAGCCGCCTTGTAGATCTTCTCGTTGGCCTGGGTGGTGATGGTGAGTTTGGTGGAAGCCGCGGCGGCGACGGACCATTCGATCGCGTCGCCGCCCGTCAGTCCCCCTGACGTGTTGATGAGGATCGCCTCCATTTCAGGCGAAAACGTCTCCGGAAGGCGTATTTTTGCGCAACCTTCCTGAAAGAATTCGGCAAGCCTGGTGCGCCCGCCGAACGTCTTGGTCACAAGGCGTCCTGCACCCCTTGCCCGCTGCGGCGCGTATCGATCGGCTGGCTGCTGCTGCACGTCGTTCCCTGAATTCCGGTTTCGGTCGTGCAGTCCGATGCAATGCCCGTGCCAGACTTCGGCTTTGCCGGAGCGGCGGTGGCGATGACATCGGTGCTGTCGGCCCTGCCGAAGAACTCCCACATCCGCGAGGCCGGATCAACATTCGGGTCGAAGGCGGGCTTTACCGCTGCGACGGTCGTCACCTTGGCGACGCTTGCCGTCTCCTTGGCGGCGGCAATAACCGCTTCCGTCGCCGCGGCCGGCTTCGGCCAGTCGTGCGTGCCGTTGGCAAAGACATAGGAAGCGATCCGCGCACCGCTCTTGCAGGTGCCGTAAAGGCTGAAGGTCACGCCTTCGACGGTTTTCGGATCGCCGTTGCCCTTGCAGCCGTCGAGCTCGGTCCAGCGCTCGACGGCGATCTTGAACCCGTATTGCCAATAGGCGCTCCCGCCGCCGCCATAGGGATTGGACGTGTCCTTCACGCCCGCGAAAGCCATGATGGAGACCGGCCGGGCGGGGCTGCAGTTGCCGTCGTCGGGTTCCCATTTGCCGTTGATCTCCACCGGCCGGCCGGCGCGCAGCGAATGCACGAAGCCGGCAGCGGCGAAATCATCGTGGCCGGAGCAGAGATAGGCCGACAGCATGCGCCCGCCGCCCGAATAGCCGGAGGCGTAGATGCGTGCTGGATCGACGCAGAACGTCTCTTTCACGGTCTTCAGGGACTGCCGGATAAAGGCGATCTCGTCGAGGCCGCCTTCCTGCCGGGTCACGAAAGGCACGTTCCAGGCATAGGTGCCCGCCGTTTTGCCGGGCAGGCTGCCCTGCGGCGCCAGAACGATGAAGCCGTTCTTCTCGGCAACCTTGTCCCAGGAGCTCCGGTTCAACTGCCCCTGGGGATTGCTGTTGCTGCCGTGGAAATCGAAAACCACCGGAACCTTGTCGTTGCCGGTGTAGGAAGACGGGACGAAATAGAGTGCGGAGCGGGCAACGCCGCCGGTTTCGATGGCAATCGGATGACGTCCCGGCTGCATCGGCTGACCGCATCCGGCATAGGCTCCATCCGAAGCCAGGCAAGCGGCCAAGAAAAAAGCCCCTACCGCGGTCGCGCGAGTAAGAGCAGGACTGGAGAAGGAACCGGCAATGCGAACAAAATCCATCAGCGCCTCATCATGAGTGCAGGAGTGGTATCAACAATGTGCGGGGTCTGCCCTGGCACTCGGTTGGTAACACATCCCGGATCACGATGAAACGCACGAAATGCTGCGTCGAGATACAAACATTCATCAGTAAAAGGCTGGTTTCAAACAGTAAGATGCCGCCTTGCTTCTGCCGTATCCAGTGTTTCGGCCGGCCCTTCGTGCACGATCTCGCCACGATCCATGATATAGACTTGGTCCGCGAGCTCCCGGCAGAAATCGAGATATTGTTCCACGAGCAGGATGGCCATCCCGGTGCTGTCGCGCAGATACCGGATCGCCCTGCCGATATCCTTGATGATCGACGGCTGAATGCCTTCGGTCGGCTCGTCCAGCACGAGGATCTTCGGGCGGGTGACCATGGCACGGCCGATCGCCAATTGCTGTTGTTGTCCGCCGGACAGATCGCCGCCCCGCCGGCCGAGCATCGACTTCAGCACCGGAAACAGGGAAAATATCTCGTCCGGAATGAACCGGTCCTTGCGCCCAAGCGGTGCGTAGCCGCTTTCAAGGTTTTCCTGCACGGTCAGAAGCGGGAAGATTTCGCGCCCCTGCGGCACATAGCCGATCCCGTGTTTGGCGCGGGCATAGGGCGGCAGGCCGTTCAGCACTTCGCCCTCGAAGCTGATCGTGCCGGCGCTGACGGGATGCTGGCCGGTAACGGCGCGGAGAAGAGAGCTCTTCCCCACGCCGTTGCGCCCCAGCACGCAGGTGATCTTGCCCATCTCGGCCGTGACCGAGACACCGCGCAGCGCCTGTGCCGCGCCGTAGTGAAGGTTGACGTTGTTGACTGTCAGCACGTTGCACCTCTCTTGGCGCGATGGTGGGAGACATCACCCCCCTCTGCCCTGCCGGGCATCTCCCCCTCAAGGGGGGAGATTGATCCGGCGCAAGCCTTTCCCGCAAACAACAGCCGTTCACGGAAAAGGAAATGCCGAGCAGCACGAGAGAAACAAAGAAGCCGCAGCTTGCCGATCTCCCCCCTTGAGGGGGAGATGCCCGGCAGGGCAGAGGGGGGTGTCAACGACATACTATTCATCTCACCGCCCCAGATAATTCTCGATCACCTTCGGATCGTTCGAGACGAAGTCGATCGACCCCTCCGCCAGCACCGAACCTTCGGCAAGGCACGTCACCTTGACGCCGAGGTCGCGGATGAAGCCCATGTCGTGCTCCACCACCACGACCGAACGGGTCTTGGCGATTTCCCTCAGAAGCACCGCGGTTTCGGCCGTTTCCGCATCGGTCATGCCGGCGACGGGTTCGTCGACCAGCAGAAGCTTCGGCTCCTGGGCGAGCAGCATGCCGATCTCCAGCCATTGCTTCTGGCCGTGCGACAGGTTGGCGGCATACTCGTCCTTGCGATGCGTCAGCCGGATCGTCGAAAGGATTTCCTCGATGCGCGCCTTGTCCTCCGGCGTGAGCGTATAGAACAGGGTGGCGAAGACGCCTCGGTCGCGGTTGAGCGCCAGCTCCAGATTGTCCCAGACGGTATGGCTTTCGAACACGGTCGGCTTCTGGAATTTCCGGCCGATGCCGAGCTGGGCGATGTCCGCCTCGTCCTTCTTCGTAAGATCTATCTCGTCCTCGAAGAGCACCGTGCCGGTATCCGGCCTCGTCTTGCCGGTGATGATGTCCATCATCGTCGTCTTGCCGGCACCGTTCGGGCCGATGATGGCGCGCAGCTCGCCAGGCTCGACCACGAAGGACAGCGAATTGAGCGCCTTGAACCCGTCGAAGGAGACGGAGACGTTTTCGAGATAGAGCAGGCTTTTCTGTCGCGTCTCGGCAATCGTGTTCATGATCTTATGTCCCGCCCCTATTCCGCCGCCTGCGCAGCCTGCACCACGGTCTGTTCGTTCCCCCTGCCCTTCTCGGCCTCCGCCGCGGCCTTCAGAGCTTTGCGTGCCTTGAAGCCATGCTGGATCGTGCCGACGATGCCCTTCGGCAGGAAGAGCGTGACGGCGATGAAGAGGCCGCCCAGCGCATAGAGCCAGAATTCCGGAAAGGCGCCGGTGAAGAAGCTCTTGCCCGCATTGACCAGGATCGCGCCGATGATCGGGCCAATCAGCGTGCCGCGGCCGCCGACCGCCGTCCAGACGACCACCTCGATCGAGTTGGCGGGCGCGAATTCGCCCGGATTGATGATGCCGACCTGCGGCACGAAGAGCGCGCCGGCAATGCCCGCCATCATCGCCGAGACGACGAAGGTGAAGAGTTTTATGTTCTCCACGCGGAAGCCGAGGAAGCGCACCCGGCTTTCCGCATCGCGCACGCCGACCAGCACCTTGCCGAACTTCGAGCGGGTGATGGCCGACGCGATCAGGAGGCAGAGCGCCAGCATGATCGCCGACATGGCGAAGAGCACAGCGCGCGTACCATCCGCCTGGACCGAAAAGCCGAGAATGTCCTTGAAGTCGGTCAGGCCGTTATTGCCGCCGAAACCCATGTCGTTGCGGAAGAAGGCGAGCATCAGCGCGTAGGTCATCGCCTGGGTGATGATCGACAGATAGACGCCGTTGACTCTTGAGCGGAAGGCGAACCAGCCGAACACGAAGGCGAGCAGGCCGGGAACGAAGAGCACCATCAGCATGGCGAAGCCGAACCAGTCGAAGCCGTACCAGAACCAGGGCAGTTCCTTCCAGTTCAGGAAGACCATGAAATCGGGCAGGACCGGATTGCCGTAGACCCCGCGCGAACCGATCTGGCGCATCAGGTACATGCCCATCGCATAGCCCCCGAGCGCGAAGAAGGCGCCGTGGCCGAGCGAAAGGATGCCGCAATAGCCCCAGACGAGATCGAGCGCCAGCGCCAGCAGCGCATAGCAGAGGTACTTGCCCATCAGCGCCATGATATAAGTCGGGATATGCAGGGCGCTGTCCAGCGGGGTCAAAAGGTTGAGCGCCGGCACGAGGATCGCAATGCCCAGCAGGATGGCCGCCGCGATGACGATCTTTCCTTCGAGCGCGCGGAGGATGAAGCCCGTGATCATGCTTCCACCGCCCTTCCCTTGAGCGCGAACAGGCCGCGCGGACGTTTCTGGATGAAGAGGATGATCAGCACCAGCACGAGGATCTTGCCGAGCACGGCGCCGACGGAAGGTTCGAGGAACTTGTTGAGCACCCCGAGCGAAAGGGCGCCGACCAGCGTGCCCCAGAGATTGCCGACCCCGCCGAAGACCACGACCATGAAGCTGTCGATGATATAGCTCTGCCCGAGGTTCGGCGAGACGTTGTCGATCTGGGAGAGCGCCACGCCGGCGATGCCCGCGATGCCCGACCCCAGTGCAAAGGTGAGCGCATCCACCCACGGCGTCTTGATGCCCATGGAAGAGGCCATGCGGCGGTTCTGGGTGACGGCGCGCATGTTGAGCCCGTAGGCCGACTTCTTCATCACGACGAGAAGCGCCACGAAGATCGACAGCGAGAAGACCACGATCCACATGCGGTTCCAGGTGATCGTCAGGCCGCCGAGCGCAAACGAGCCGGACATCCAGGACGGGTTGCCGACTTCCTGGTTGGTCGGGCCGAAGATCGAACGGATCGTCTGCTGCAGGATGAGCGAGACGCCCCAGGTGGCGAGCAGCGTTTCGAGCGGCCGGCCGTAGAGGAAGCGGATCACGCCGCGCTCGATGACGAAGCCGACCGCGCCGGTGACGAGGAAGGCGACGGGCAGTGCGATCGCCAGCGACCAGTCGAACAGACCGGGCGCATTGGAGCGGATCGCCTCCTGCACCACGAATGTGGAATAGGCGCCGAGCATGACCATCTCGCCATGCGCCATGTTGATGATGCCCATGACGCCGAAGGTGATGGCGAGCCCGATCGCCGCAAGCAGCAGGACGGAGCCGAGCGAAAGGCCGTACCAGACGTTCTGGACCATGTCCCAGAGCTGCAGTTCGCTTTCGATCGAAGATATGGCGTGGTCGAGATCGGGTTTCAGGCTTTCGTCGATCGAGCCGGAGACGGAGCGCAGGATGCCGATCGCATCACGGCCGCCGAGATTGCCGATGGTCTCGATCGCCGCGCGCTTCTCGCCCACCGAACGGTCCGACGAAAGCAGCGAGACGGCGCGCGCCTCTTCCATGCGGGCCTTGACCTCGCCGTCGGTCTCCTTGGCAAGCGCCGCCTCGACGAGCTCGAGGTTTTCCGGGCTCGGAGAACGGAGCACGGCATCGGCGGCCTGCAGCCGGACCGCGCGGTCGGGGCTCAGGAGCGTCAGGCCGCCCATGGCGGAACGGATGACGCGGCGGAGATTGTTGTTGACCCGGACCTTGGTGACGGAATTCTTCGGCGCCTCACCGGCGGAAGCCCCCGTCAGCGGGTCGATCAGTTCGAGATTGGAGCCGGCGGCCTTGGCGATGAAGACCAGATTGTCGGATTTGCGGAAATAGAGATCGCCGTCGACAAAGGCCTGGAGGGCGGGAACGACACGCGGATCGCCGGTTGCGGCGATCTGGCCGATTAGCTTCTCCGCCTCGTTGAAATCGGCTTTGGCGAGCTGATCGAACAAGGATTTCGGATCGCCTCCTGCACCGGATTGCCCGAAAGAGGGCGCGGCGAAGGAAAGGATCAAACAGGTGAGAAAGGCATAAAATAGAGATCTTAAAGTCATGATATCGCCCTCGATTCCCCCTCTGGCCTGCCGGCCATCTCCCCCACAAGGGGGGAGAAATCTGCGGCATCGCCCGCCATCCTCCAACTTGGAACCTGGATAGCGCTGGTGCGGCGGATAAGCCCCTCCCCCTTGTGGGGAGGGGTTGGGGAGGGGACTTTCTCCAATTCAGGATCAGCTGCCCTTGCCGCCGCACTTCCCGGTGGCGACGTTGAAGTTGCCGCAGGACATCGGCTTGCGCCAATCGGAGATCAGGTCCTTGCTATCCGGCAGGTAATCGGACCATTCGTCGCCGACGACGGCCGGCGTCTGCTGGACGATCTCGAACTGGCCGTCGGCCTGGATTTCACCGATCAGCACCGGCTTGGTGATGTGATGGTTCGGCATGACGGTGGAGGTGCCGCCCGAAAGGTTCGGAACGGAAACGCCGATGATCGAATCGAGCACCGCATCCGTGTCCGTGGTGCCGGCCGCTTCGACGGCCTTCACCCAGGCGTTGAAGCCGATATAGGCGGCTTCCATCGGGTCGTTCGTCACGCGCTTGTCGTTCTTGGTAAAGGCATGCCACTGTTCGATGAACTCGGCATTGACCGGGGCATCCACGGACTGGAAGTAGTTCCAGGCGGCAAGGTGGCCGACAAGCGGTCCGGTATCGAGGCCAGCGAGTTCCTCTTCGCCGACCGAGAAGGCGACGACCGGAATGTCTTCCGCCTTGATCCCCTGGTTGGCGAGTTCCTTGTAGAAGGGAACGTTGGCGTCGCCGTTGATGGTGGAGACGACGGCGGTCTTCTTGCCGGCCGAGCCGAACTTCTTGATGTCGGAGACGATCGTCTGCCAGTCGGAATGACCGAACGGCGTGTAGTTGATCATGATGTCTTCCGACTTGACGCCCTTCGATTCCAGATAGGCCTTCAGGATCTTGTTGGTCGTCTGCGGATAGACGTAGTCGGTGCCGGCGAGAACCCAGCGCTCGACGCCTTCGGTATTCATCAGGTAGTCCACGGCGGGGATAGCCTGCTGGTTCGGCGCGGCACCCGTGTAGAAGATGTTGCGGGAGGATTCCTCGCCCTCGTACTGGACGGGGTAGAAGAGGATCGAGTTCAGCTCTTCGAAGACCGGCAGGACGGACTTGCGGGAAGAGGACGTCCAGCAGCCGAAGACGGCGGCGACCTTGTCCTGGCTGATGAGCTGGCGGGCCTTTTCGGCAAACAGCGGCCAGTCGGAAGCCGGGTCGACGACGACCGCTTCGAGCTTCTTGCCGAGCACGCCGCCCTTCTTGTTCTGCTCCTCGACGAGCATCAGCATGACATCCTTGAGCGTCGTCTCGGAGATGGCCATGGTGCCCGAAAGCGAGTGGAGAACGCCGATCTTGATCGTGTCCTCCTGGGCGAAGGCGCCGTGAAACGCCGTCGTCGACAATATGGCGGCGATAAGTGCCCCGCCAAGCTTTGCCTTGAATGTCATTGGTTCGAACCCCTCTTCTCGTTCGTCCGCAACGAAGACCTTAACCGTTGCTTAAGCGACTATCGGTTGCTGCATCGCAAAACCGTATACGTAAAATGACGTACGGGAGGGGGCGAAAGGGGCAGGAAGGCCGGCGCCGCATCCTGGGCTCCTTTACCTCCGAAGTAATCGACCTCGTGCTTCTGCGGGGTTATCCCGGAGGAAACAAGAGAGGAAAAAACATGGCCGTCACCTATGTCATCCGGTTCGACATCCGCCCCGACCAGCGGGAACGATTCATGACCCTGCTCACCGGCGTGCTGGACGCCATGCGCCAGGAGCCGATGTTCCACGAGGCGGTGCTGCATGCCGATCCCGACAACGAGAACCGCATGATGCTCTACGAAACCTGGGAGGATCATGCGGACGTGCTGGAGGTGCAGGTGAAGCGCCCCTATCGGGACGCGTGGCACGCCGCGCTGCCGGAACTGCTCGCCAGCCCGCGCGACATCTCTGTCTGGCATCCGGTGCGCAGCGACCGATCCGGATGGGGCCGAAGTGGCAGTTGACGAGCCTCTCGGCAGCATTTGCGACTCGTTCCGGAACATTTTCGCCGCTGAACTATTGCCTCCCCGGACCTGCCGAATGCCCGAGGTGCCCCCGCCGTGATCAACGATCTCTGGTACAAGAACGCCGTCATCTATTGCCTGTCGGTCGAAACCTTCATGGACGCCAACGGCGACGGGGTCGGCGACTTCCAGGGGTTGCAGCGCCGGCTCGATTATCTTGCCGGTCTCGGCATCGACGCTATCTGGCTGATGCCGTTCCAGGCCTCGCCGCAGCGCGACGACGGTTACGATGTCACCGATTATTACAATATCGATCCCCGTTACGGAACGCTCGGCGATTTCGTGGAATTCACCCACGGCGCCAAGCAGCGCGGGATCCGGGTGCTCATCGATCTCGTCGTCAATCACACGTCGGACCATCATCCCTGGTTTCAGCAGGCTCGCAGCGATCCGAATTCCGTCTATCGCGACTGGTACGTCTGGTCCGGGAAGAAGCCCGCCAATGCTGACGAAGGCATGGTCTTTCCGGGCATACAGAAGACGACCTGGACCTATGACGAGAAGGCCAGGCAATATTATTTCCACCGCTTCTACGAGTTCCAGCCGGACCTCAACACGGCGAACCCGCATGTGCAGGCGGAGATCCTGAAAATCATGGGGTTCTGGATACAGCTCGGCGTTTCCGGCTTCCGCATGGATGCCGTGCCTTTCGTCATCGCCGAGAAGGGGGCGGACGTCAAAAGGCTCAGCAAGCGCTACGAGATGCTCCGCCGGTTCCGAGAGTTCCTGCAATGGCGGCTGGGGGATTCGATCATCCTCGCGGAAGCCAATGTGGTGCCGAAGGAGAACCTCAAATATTTCGGCGAGGACGGCGACCGCTTGCAGATGATGTTCAATTTCCACGTCAACCAGGCGCTGTTCTATGCGCTTGCAAGCTCGGACGCACGCCCGCTCATCAAGGCGGTGGAGGCGACGCGGGAACGGCCGGCGACCGCCCAATGGGGGATTTTCCTGCGCAACCACGACGAGCTCGATCTCGGCCGGCTGGGGGAGAAGCAGCGCCGGAAGGTTTTCGAGGAATTCGGGCCGGACAAGGGCATGCAGCTTTACGACCGCGGCATCCGGCGGCGGCTGGCGCCGATGCTGGATGGTGACCGGCGCCGGCTCGAGCTCGCCTACAGCCTGATGTTCTCGCTCCCCGGCACGCCGGTGCTCCGCTACGGCGACGAGATCGGCATGGGTGACGACCTCTCGCTTCCGGAACGCAACTGTGCCCGCACGCCCATGCAATGGTCGGCGGAGCCGCATGGCGGCTTCACCAAGAGCAGGAGGCCTGTCCTGCCGGTCATCAGCGGCGGCCCCTTCGGCTTCGAACACCTGAACGTCGCCCAGCAGCGGCGCGATCCGGATTCCCTGCTGAACTGGATGGAGCGCCTGATCCGGATGCGCAAGGAAGTGCCCGAGATCGGCTGGGGCGATTGCGTGCCCCTCAATACCGGCGATGATGGCGTATTGGCGCTACGCTACGACTGGCGCAACAATTCGGTGCTGGTGGTCCACAATCTGCATTCGCGGCCCGTGGAAGTAAGCTTCGTGGCCGGCGTCGGGGAACACGGCAATCTCCTGATCGACATCGCCGACGGCGCCAGCAGCGATGCCGACGCCAACGGCCGGCATCGGCTGCTTCTGGATGCCTACGGCTATCAGTGGTTCCGCGTCGGAGGGCTGGATTATCTGCTGAGACGTCGCGAGATTTGAGAGGGGCCTCGGACAAGCCGAGTTTGGGCTGGCGGAATGCTCGCCTTTCCGCAAAGATGGCCGGACACGGAGGGGATCGGCAGATGCAGATGGATGTCACGACGATCGGCTTCACCAAGACGACGGCCGAGGATTTCTTCGGCCGCATCAAGACGGCGGGCGTGAAGCGCATAATGGACGTGCGGTTGCACAACACCTCGCAGCTTGCCGGCTTTGCCAAGTCCGACGATCTCGCCTTCTTCCTCAAGACGATCTGCGGCGCCGGCTATGTGCACGAGCCCCTGCTCGCACCGACCGAGGAGATCATGACCGCCTTCAAGAAGGAAAAGGGCGACTGGAATGTCTTCCAGAACGATTTCATGGGTTTGATGGCGGAACGCCACATTGAAAGCCACCTGAAGCCCGAGGCCTTCGACGGCTCCTGCCTGCTCTGCTCGGAGGACAAGCCGCATCATTGCCACCGCCGGCTCGTCTGCGACTACCTGAACGGCAAATGGGGCGGCAGGCTCAGCGTCCGCCATCTCTGAGCCGGCCGCGCGAGCCGATCAGCCGTTCGCCCCCGGGCGGTTGCGCCATGCTTCGGCCTGGGCGTAGAACTTCTTTTCCCATTCCTTGTGGTTGTCCAGGCCCTCCTTGATGAAGGGCGTAAAGATCGCCAGGTTCATCAGCATCCAGTTCACCAGCCGGGCCGGGAATTTCAGCGGCTTGACGAAGTCGACGAACAGAACCACGCGGGTCTTGTCCGTGTGGTTCCAGGCCTCGTGCTCATAGGCATCGTCGAAGATCAGCACCTTGCCCTCTTCCCAATGGCATATCTGATCCTTGACCCGGATCGCCAGCTTGTCGCGCGGCTCCGGCACGATGAGGCCGAGATGCAGGCGCAGCACGCCGTTATAGGGGCCGCGATGGGCCGGCAGGTGTTTGCCTGGCTCGAAGATGGAGAACATCACGGTCGTGAGGCCGGGTATCTTCTGCATCGCCTTCCAGGTCTCGGGGCATGCCTGGATGTTCTGCTCCGACTTCACGCCGAATCCGAGCAGGAAGAACGTCTTCCAGCCCTTGTCGGTCGAGATCGTCTTCACGTCGGTGGAGATGTCCTGGAAAGTCGGCAGCTCGTCCTTGCGCAGCAGAATGCGGTCGAGTTCCGCGCGGATGGCGGGCGCCGCCTTCTCGATCTCGGCCGCCCAGGGGAAGGTCGCATTGTCGTAGACCGGCGGGTTGCCGAGCCTGGCATATTTGAAATTCAGCCGCTCCGCCCAGGCGACGATCGACATGAAGAAGCGGGTGGCGGCGCTCGGACGATCCATCGGTGCGAGGCCGGTGGTGCCGAAGCTCTGTTCGGGTTCGGGAGATGACGGGTTCACGGGAGAAGCGCCTGATAACTATGGTTGATCCGCCGTGAGAGCAGATGCGATATCGCGCCTGCTACGGCTCCTTCTGAGATGGAGCGCCTTTCATGAGCTTGCAAGTCCATATTTTAGGAGTGTTCCCATTCGGGAACAGGATTGTTGCCGGCTTGCAATCCGGCTCTTGCGGAGAACGGGCGGGGATGAACAATGGAAGGCAATGCAAAACTCCGTTGCGCGATTGTTTCGCAACAGCGAAAGCGCGCTTGCAAAACCCCGCGCCGCAGTTGAAAGTGCCTAATCGACAGTCTTTCCTTGCAAGGTGCTAGAAATTAGGCATGGCAGCGCGGCAACGCATCATTCCTGTCCGGCGTGAATACAACCGTTGGGTCGCCAACCAGACGCTGGAGGACTATGCCCTTCGCTTCACGGCCAAGAGCGCACGGCGTTTTTCCTCGAGCCGCATTTCCCAGACGGCGATCGGCGCGATCTCCTTCCTGGCGCTGGAGGCGATCGGCGGAACGATCACCCTCTCCTACGGCACGACCAACGCTTTTTTCGCGATCTGCGCCGCCGCCGTCGCCATGCTTGCCATCGGCCTGCCGATCAGCCGTTATGCGATCCGCCACGGCGTCGACATCGACCTGCTCACCCGCGGCGCGAGCTTCGGCTATATCGGCTCGACGATCACCTCGCTGGTCTATGCGAGCTTCACCTTCATGCTGTTCGCGATCGAAGCCTCGATCATGACCGGCGCGCTGGAGCTTGCCTTCGGCATTCCGCCCTGGATCGGCTACATCATCAGCGCCGCCGTCGTGATCCCGCTGGTCATCTACGGCGTGCAGCTCATCTCGCGATTCCAGCTTTTGACCCAGCCCTTCTGGATCGTGCTGAACATCCTCCCCTTCGTCTTCATCGCCTTTCTGGACTGGGAGAAGTTCGACCTCTGGCGCGCCTTTGCCGGTGTCAACCATTCGAACGCGGAAGTGGGCGGCGCGGCCCCCTTCGATCTCGTCGAGTTCGGCGCGGCTTCCGCCGTCATCCTGGCGCTGATGCCGCAGATCGGCGAGCAGGTGGATTTCCTGCGCTTCCTGCCGCCCGAAGGCCTGCGCAAATGGCGCCACCGGCTCGCCGTCTTTCTCGCCGGCTCCGGCTGGGTCGTGGTCGGCGTGCCGAAACTGCTCGCCGGTTCGTTCCTCGCGGTCCTGACGCTCTCGACCGGCGTGCCGGTGCGGGAGGCCGCCGATCCGGCGCATATGTATCTCGCCGCCTTCGGCTACATGATCCCGAACGAAACCGCGGCGCTGCTGCTGATGGCCGCCTTCGTGGTCGTCTCGCAGCTCAAGATCAACGTGATGAACGCCTATGCGGGCTCGCTCGCCTGGTCGAACTTCTTTTCGCGATTGACCCACAGCCATCCGGGCCGCGTCGTCTGGCTGGTCTTCAATGTGGTGATCGCGCTGCTCCTGATGGAGCTCGGCATCTACCGGCTGCTGGAAGCGACGCTCGGCATCTTCTCGATCATCGCCATGGCCTGGCTCTGCACCATCTCGGCCGATCTCTTCATCAACAAGAAGCTCGGCCTGTCGCCTGAGGGCATCGAGTTCAAGCGCGCCCACCTCTACGACGTCAACCCTGTCGGCCTCGGCTCGATGCTGGGTTCGGCCGGCGTGGCGCTCGCCGCCCATTTCGGCCTGTTCGGAGAGCTGTGGGCCTCGCTCGCCACCTATGTGACGCTGATCGCCTTCCTGATCTCGCCGGCCATCGCATTCGCCACGCGCGGCAAATTCTATCTTGCCCGCAAGCCTCGCCAGAGCTGGAAGAGCCTCGGCTCGATCACCTGCTCGATCTGCGAACATCCCTTCGAACACGAGGACATGGCCTGGTGCCCGGCCTATGCCGCGCCGATCTGCTCGCTCTGCTGCTCGCTCGACAGCCGCTGCCACGACATGTGCAAGCCGCATGCGCGGCTGAACGCCCAGGTCGGCACGGTCGCCCGCTCCTTCCTGCCGGAGAGCGTCATCACGCGGCTCACCACCCGCCTCGGTCGATATGCGATCACGGCCGTCCTGGCGATCTCGGTCATCGGCACGATCCTCGCCATGATCGCCTATCAGGTCGGGCGGGCCACGCCCGCCAATGCCGAAGTGATCTACGGCACGGTGCTCATCGTCTTCTTCGTCTTCGCCATCATCGCCGGCATCGTCTCCTGGTTCTACGTGCTCGCCCATGACAGCCGGGTCGTGGCGGAGGAGGAGTCCTCCCGCCAGAACACGCTGCTCCTGAAAGAGATTTCCGCCCACAAGAAGACCGATGCGGCCCTGCAGGAGGCGAAGGAGACGGCCGAAGCCGCCAACCGCGCCAAGAGCCGCTATGTCGTCGGCCTCAGCCACGAACTGCGCACCCCGCTCAACGCCGTGCTCGGCTACGCGCAGATCCTCGAACGGGACGAGACGATCCCCGCGCCGCGCCAGTCGGCGATCAAGGTCATCAAGCGTTCCGCCGACCATCTTTCCGGCCTGATCGACGGGCTACTCGACATTTCCAAGATCGAGGCGGGCCGCCTGCAGGTCTATTCCAACGAGATCAACATCCAGGATTTCCTCGACCAGATCGTCGAGATGTTTTCCCTGCAGGCGCAGGCGAAGGGCTTGGAATTCGAGCATGAGCGCGCCCGCGCCCTGCCCCGATATGTCCGCACCGACGAGAAGCGCCTGCGCCAGATCCTCGTCAACATCCTCTCCAACGCGATCAAGTTCACCGACGAGGGCAAGGTTCGCTTCGAGGTCGCCTATCGCAGCCAGGTCGCGACCTTCACCATCTCCGATACCGGCCGCGGCATCGCCGAGAAGGACCTCGCCCGCATCTACGAGCCGTTCCAGCGCGGCGAGGCCGACAGCGTGCGGCCGATGCCGGGCCTCGGCCTCGGCCTCACGATCACCCAGCTTCTCACCAACACGCTCGGCGGCGAGATCGCCGTCGCCAGCACCAGGGGCGAAGGCTCTGTCTTCAAGGTGCGTCTGATGCTCTCGGCGGTCGAACGGCCGAATACGGCGCCGGCGGCGGAAAAGAAGATCGTCTCCTATACCGGCCCCCGTCGCACCATCGTCGTGGTGGACGACAACGAGGACCATCGCGACCTGATGCGAGAAGTGCTGGCGCCGATGGATTTCGTCGTGCTGACGGCAAACAGCGGCCCCGATTGCCTGACGCTGATCGAGGGCGTGGTGCCGGATCTCTTCCTGGTCGATATTTCCATGCCCGGCATGAGCGGCTGGCAGCTCGTCGCCAGGCTGCGCGAGATCGGCCAGACGGCGCCGATCATCATGCTGTCCGCCAATATCGGCGATGGGGCCGCAACCCAGTCCGGCGACGAGGGTCATAGCGACACGATCGCCAAGCCGGTCGATATCCGCCGCCTCGCAGACAAGCTCGCCGCCCATCTCGGGCTCGTCTGGATCTATGAGAACGAGACGGCGCTGCCCTCCCCCGTCGGTCCGAAGAAACCGATCAAAAGTCCGGGGATGAACCATGTGCAGGACCTTTTGCGGCTCGGCGAAATCGGCTACGTGCGCGGTATCGAGGCGAAGCTTGCCGATCTTGCCAAGGATGAGGAAAACCGGGCGTTTACCGACGAGCTCGGAGCCTACGTGCAGGCTTTCGATCTCGCCGGCTATATGAAATTCCTGACCCGCCTGGAGGAGAGGACGAGTGATGGCTGAGATCGCCCTGCCGCGCGACATCGTCCTCCTGGTGGACGACAGCCCCGAGGCGCTCGGTTTCCTGACCGAGGCGCTGGAGAAATCCGGCTTTTCCGTGCTCATCGCCACATCCGGCCAGGCGGCGCTCAACATCGTCGAACGCATCACGCCCGATCTCATCCTGCTCGATGCGGTCATGCCCGGCATGGACGGGTTCGAAACCTGCCGCAAGCTCAAGACCAATGCCGCCGTGACGCAGGTGCCGGTGATCTTCATGACCGGGCTTACCGAGACCGAGCACGTCGTGAACGCGCTCGATTCCGGCGGCGTCGACTATCTGACGAAGCCGATCAATATCGACGAGCTGCGCGCCCGCATCCGCGTCCATCTCTCCAATGCCCGCTCTGCCCAGAGCGCCCGCGTGGCGCTCGATGCCGCGGGTCGCCATCTGCTGGCCGTGAAGGCAAACGGGACGATCCACTGGTCGACGCCGCAGGCAACCCGGCTCATCAATGCCGCGACGGGAAGCGACGACGGGCTCGATATCGTTTCCCGCCGCATTGCCGCCTGGATGGCGGACCGCAACAGGCCGGGCTTTGTCCGCGACGCCGCCTTCTCGCTGGATCAGAACGGTCAGGCGAGCCTGCAATTCACGTTTCTCGGGGCGATCGGCGCCGACGAGCACCTCTTCCGCCTGACGGCCGCCAACAGGCGTCCCGACGACGAGGTGCTGCGCCAGCATTTTCCGCTGACCCAGCGCGAATCCGAAGTGCTGCTGTGGATCGCCAAGGGCAAATCGAACCGCGACATCGGTGATATCCTGGGTCTCTCGGCCCGCACGGTGAACAAGCATCTCGAGCAGATCTATGTGAAGCTCGGCGTCGAAAACCGCGCCTCCGCAGCCGTCAAGGCCGCGCACGTGCTGCATGGTGAGGAGCGGTCCGCATAGCGGATGAAACGATCCAGCGAATCGTTTCGAGCGACGAACGCCGCGAGCCAAAGCGAGCGGCCGCCAAGGAGCGGTCCGCCTAGCGAACGAAACGATCCGGCAAATCGGTTGAGCAGCGCCCCGGAGATCCGGCCGGAACCGTTTGGACGGATATTTGCCCTATTGTTTGGTTAGGGTGACGTTAATTCGAAGTGTGCCAGACTTCGCGGCCGGATTTCATGGGCGGCCGATATCCTTAATTCCTTGAACGCGAAGCCGAAACGGCACGAAAGTATAGAGTAACATGAATTTCATTGCGCTTCTGCCGGACACACGTTTCGTGCGTGCTGGACAAGACCGCTCGGCCGATATCGTCAGGAAGAGAGTGGTATTGCACTTTCCGGGTTTCGAACCCCTCGATGCGCGCCTGCATCACGCCAGATATCAGCGATCGGCAGCCGAGAGCGCGAAGACCTGGGACTTGGCAGTCAATGTCGGTCAGCTGCATCAGGCGGGATCGGCAGCTTACTTTGACGTTTCCTCCGGGAACGCCGATCATCTCACGGAAAGCCGCATCTACTGTTTCGACCATTCCTCGCTGGTGACCAGTCTTACCAGCAAGCCGGTTCTGAGCCGCGTCCTCTCCGGCTACGCAAGTGCATGGCGCGTTGTCATGGAAGGCGGGCTTACCGGATATTTCCGGCATGCCTGGCGGTTCGGCCTGTTTTTCCTGTCTCCGTTTCTTCTGCTGATGCTCGCGGTCTTGGCGAGCCTGGCCATAGCCAGCCTGCCCTTCACGCTTCGGATCGAAGTCTGGAATTATCTGTGGAGCCTGCCGCTTGCGCTGGCAGTCTTCCGGCTGGTCTTCGTGCCGCTCTTCCGGAGGCTTCATACGCTGCATCTGTTTGCCGACTGGGAACTTGCCGTCGCGATGGCAAGGCTCGATCGCCCCGAAGTCAATCGGTGGATTGAAACCTGCATGGCCGACATCAGGAACGCGCTGAAAGACGAAGCGGACGAGTACGTCATCAGCTCCCACAGCATGGGGTCGACCGTGGCAGCCCATACGATCGGCATGCTGCTGGCCGAAGATCCGGACATCTTCAAAGGAAAACGGGTAACATTCGTCACGCTCGGCGGCGCCATTCTCCAATGTTCACTGCTGCGTTCCGCGGCAGTCCTGCGGGCCTGCGTCGGCAGGATCGCGCGCGCACCTGAAGTGTTTTGGCTGGAGGTCCAATGCCTGACCGACAGCATCCATTTCTACAAAAGCCGCGTTGTCAGCCTGGCCGGGCACCCCGATGCGCCGCAGGCCCGGATCGCCTTCGTACGCGTAAAGCAGATGGTCTCCCCGGAGCGCTATAAGAGGATCAAGTTCGATCTGTTGCGGGTCCATCGGCAATATGTGCTTGGCTCGGACAGCAGGTCCAATTTCGACTTCACGCTGATGACCGCCGGTCCGCTGCCGGCGGCACGGTTTGCGAATTTTCAGCCTCGAGATCTTCATGATCGCCGGAAGCATGCCGATCTCGAAGACGCAATCGCAATGCCGGGCGTCCTCATGGACGTACAAAGGACATTCTGACTGATTGAATCCACGCGGCCATGCTTTCCGAAGATCGCTTCCGGTCTTCGGGTGGAGGCGATGGGAATCCGAACGCTTCATCATTCCCAAACGCAAAGAAGCCCGGCAATGCCGGGCTTCCAGGATGCGGTGGAGATGAGGCTCAGCTGCCCTGCTGGAAGTAGCTGTAGCGGCCGTCCGGGCCTTTCTTCCATTCGTACATGACATAGCCCGGAAGCTTGGGGTCGCCCTTCTCGTCGAAGGAGATGTCGCCGAGAACCGTCGGGAAGGAACCCTTCTTCATGGCTTCGGCAACCGCCTGCGGGTCGGTGGAGCCTGCGGCCTTCGCGGCTTCCGCGATCGTCTGCAGAGCGGCGTAGGAGTAGAGCGTGTAAGCTTCCGGGTTGAAGCCGGCAGCCTTGAACTTCTCGACCAGTTCCTTGTTTTCCGGGCGCAGCGTCGGGTCCGGACCGAAGGTGTTGAGGGTGCCTTCGACGGCGTCGCCGGCGATCGAGGCAAGCTCGTTGGAAACGATGCCGTCACCCGAGACGAGGACTGCCTTGAGGCCCTGGTCCTTGGCCTGGCGGATGATCAGGCCGGCTTCGGTGTGGAGGCCGCCCCAGTAGATGACGGAAACGCCGGCTTCCTTCATCTTGGAGATCAGCGCGGAGAAGTCCTTGTCGCCGACGTTGACGCCTTCGCGGATGACTTCCTTGAGACCGGCTGCGTTGGCCGCCTTCTTGGTCTCTTCGGCAAGGCCCTGACCGTAAGGCGTCTTGTCGTCGATGATGGCGATCTTGGCATCCTTGAACTTTTCGGCCAGGTAGGCGCCGGCAATGCCGCCCTGCTGGTCGTCACGGCCGCAGGTGCGGAAGGTGTTCCAAAGGCCGCGTTCGGTGAAGACCGGGTTCGTCGCGGCGGGGGTCACCTCCAGGATGCCGTTTTCCGCATAGACTTCCGACGCAGGAATGGACACGCCGGAGTTGAAGTGGCCGACCACGAACTTGACGCCATCGGCAACGAACTTGTTGGCGACCGAAATCCCCTGCTTCGGGTCGGAAACGTCGTCGCCGAGCACGATCCTGATCTGCTCGCCGTTGATGCCGCCGGCCGCGTTGATGTCGGCGGCGGCCTGCTCTGCACCCTTCTGAAGCTGCGCGCCGAAGGCTGCGTTCGGGCCGGTGAGGGGGCCACCGACGCCGACGAGAATTTCGGCCCATGCGCTGCCGCTGAAAGCGACCATGGCCGTCAGCGCAACAGCGGAAAGAAGAGACTTCTTCATTGATTTACTCCCAGTTCTTTGAAGCGGGTTGGGTTTGAAAAGCCGGCGCGACACCCACCATGACCGTACCGGAATTGTTCCACTCTAGGTTCTATTAGAGGATTGACCTCAAGCAATCTGAGGACAGTTTCACCTGCCTGTCAATCTTTCTTCTTCCAGGAAAAAGCCGATGTCGGCTCGTAGAGCCAGTAGTAATTCTGCACCATCTGACGCGTCCTGCGCAGGCGGAATCCGGCGATCGAGAAAACGAGCAGAAGCACCACGTCTATGACATAGTAAAAGGCGCTGATGAACGGCCCCTGGAACAGCGCGTAATGCAGGAAGCGCATCACGATGCCGAGCAGAAGCGTGTAGACGATGACTGTCGGAAGACCGCTCCAGCCTTCCGCGACCGCCTTCCCGGTGCGCCATGCGGTCCAGAAGCCGATCAGCACGACGAGAAAGCGCAGGACGTAGCGGACGCCGGTATCGTCTTCGAAGAAAAGTCCCTGCATGTCAGTCTCCTTAATGCCTTCCGCCTTCGAGATAGGCGGCGCGCACTTCCGGATTGGCGAGAAGTTCCCTGCCCGACCCGCTCATGGTCACTTTGCCGTTGACCATGACATAAGCCCGGTCCGAAAGCTTCAGCGCCGCGAACGCGTTCTGCTCGACGAGGAAGACGGTCAGCCCCTCCTCCTGGTTGAGCTTCCTGATCGCCTCGAAAATGCCCTTGACGATCAACGGCGCGAGGCCGAGCGACGGCTCGTCGAGAAGCAGAAGCTTCGGCCGCGCCATCAGCGCGCGCCCGATCGACAGCATCTGCTGTTCGCCGCCCGAAAGCGTGCCGCCGCGCTGGCTCTGGCGCTCCTTGAGCCGCGGAAAGAGCGCGAAGATCTTCTCGACGTCTTCCTTGAAATGCTTGAGGTTATCGAGACCTGCGCCCATCTGGAGATTTTCGAGAACCGTCATGCGCGGAAAGATGCGCCTGCCCTCGGGCGACTGGGCGATGCGGCGCCGCGCGATCAGATGCGTCGGCAGCCGGGTAATGTCCTCGCCGTCGAAGACGACCTGCCCGTTCCGGGCCTGCGGGCTGCCGCAGATGGTCATCATCAGCGTCGACTTGCCGGCGCCGTTGGCGCCGATCAGGCTGACGATCTCGCCCTTGTTGACCTCGACGTCGACGCCTGCGAGCGCGCGGATATTGCCGTAATAGGTCTCGACGCCCTGGACTTTCAGAAGGGTTTCACCGGCCATCAGTGCGCCCCTCCTTCGAGTTCTTCCGCAATCACCTCATGCACCTCGTCATCCTCGACGCCGAGATAGGCGGCGATCACCTTCGGGTCGTTCTTCACATGGTCCGGCGTGCCGTCGGAGATCTTCTGGCCGTATTCCAGCACCACGACATGGTCGGAGATTTCCATGACCACCGACATGTCGTGCTCGATGAGCAGGATCGACACGCCCTCGTCGCGGATCGAATGCAGCAGCGTGTTGAGCGCCGCCGATTCACGCGGATTGAGGCCGGCCGCCGGCTCGTCGAGGCAGAGCAGTTCGGGGCCGGTGCACATGGCGCGGGCGATTTCGAGCCGCCGCTGCGCGCCGTAGGGCAGATCGCCGGCCGGGTCGTCGGCGCGCTCGATGAGATCCGCCTTTTCGAGCCAGTACTGCGCCTTCTCGGTCGCAGCCCTTGCCGCGTTGCGATAGGCCGGCAGTCCGAGAAGACCGAGGATCGTGTAGCCCGAAGCCTTCATCAGCACGTTATGCTGCGCGACCAGCAGGTTTTCCAGAACGGTGAGGCCGGAAAACAGGCGGATGTTCTGGAAGGTGCGGGCGACCTTGGCGAGCTTGGTGATCTCGAAATCCCTCAGCCGCTCCAGAAGGTGCTCCTTGCCGTCCCCCTGCCTCAGCGTGATCATGCCCATGGTCGGCTTGTAGAAGCCGGTGATGCAGTTGAAGACGGTGGTCTTGCCGGCGCCGTTCGGGCCGATCAGCGCGGTGATCTCGCCGCGCCGAGCCTCGAAGGAGAAGTCGTTGATGGCCATCAGACCGCCGAACTTCATCGACAGATGCTCGACCTTGAGGATGGTGTCGCTCGTCATTGCGTTTGTCGTATTCGTGTCCTGGAGGGTCATCAGCCGTGCCCCTCCTTGGTGAAGCTGCCGGAGACCGCCTTGCGTTCCTTCAGGAAGGCGGTCGGCTCTCTGCTGCCGACGAAACCGCGCGGCTTGAAGAGCATGACGACGATCATCGCAAGGCCGAAGAGCAGCATGCGGTAGAGCTCCGGCGTGAAGTCCGGGCCGAAGACCAGCTTCAGGAACTCCATTTCGCGGAGCAGCTCGGTACCGCCGACCATGAGCACCGCGGCGATGGCGATCCCGGTGAGCGAACCCATGCCGCCGAGCACGACGATCGCCAGGATCACGGCCGATTCCAGGAAGACGAAGCTTTCCGGCGAGACGAAACCCTGGCGGGTGGCGAAGAAGGAGCCGGCGAAACCGCCGAACATCGCGCCGATCGCAAAGGCGGTGAGCTTGGTCGTCACCGTGTTGATGCCGAGCGAACGGCAGGCGATCTCGTCTTCGCGCAGCGCCTCCCAGGCGCGGCCGATCGGCATGCGGCGCAGGCGGATCGTCACGTAGGCCGTCAGCAGGCAAAGCGCCAGAATGACGTAGAAGAGGAAGATCTTGTACCAAGCGGACGAGGTCGCCAGGCCGAACGCCTTGGGAAAGTAATTCGCCGATCCGACATCGAAGCTCCAGATGCCGAAGACCGAAGCCTTGGGAATGCCGGAAATGCCGAACGTGCCCCGGGTCACGTCCGTCCAGTTGATGAGGACGAGGCGGATGATCTCACCGAAAGCGAGCGTCACGATGGCGAGATAGTCGCCGCGCAGGCGCAGCACCGGAAAGCCGAGGATGACGCCCCAGCACGCCGCCAGAATCCCCGCGAGCGGCAGGAGCAGCCAGAAGGACAGGCCGAGATGCTGCGCGAGCAGCGCATAGGAGTAAGCGCCGACCGCATAGAAGGCGACGTAGCCGAGGTCGAGCAGGCCGGCGAGGCCCACGACGATGTTCAGTCCCCAGGCCAGCATCACGTAGATGAGGATCTGGATGCCGAAATTGTCGACGTATTTCAGCGAGCCCTGCGGTCCGAACAGCATCACCGAGACCGGCGGATAGAGCAGCAGGGCGATCAGCGCGATCTTGAGGAAATGCGTGCGCAGAAAGCCCTTTTCCTCGGAGATCTCCAGAATGCCGCTTTTCGCCTTGGCGAGCTTGCGGCGGTCCAGATGCGGCTTGATGAAGCCGACCGTCAGGAAGCGGGCGACCGCGGCGACGATCACGAAGATTGCGAGCAATCCCCAGCGCGTGCGCCAGACGAGCCGGTTGTCGATGTTCTGATATGTCTCGATGCCGACATAGAGAAGGAACATGCCGAAGGCGATGACGCCCGCGAAAATGCCTTCCCGGACGGCCTTGGCCATCAGTCCGGGGGTTCCGGTTTCGGAAGAGTTCGTCATTTCAGACCTTCTCCACTTCCGGACGGCCGAGAATGCCGGTGGGCTTGAAGATCAGCACGAAGGCAAGAATGGCAAAGGTCGCGACATCCTTGTAGGCGATGGTGAAATAGGCCGACCAGAGGGATTCGATGAGGCCGATCAGAAGCCCGCCGAGGACGGCGCCCGGCAGCGAGCCGATGCCGCCCAGAACCGCCGCGGTGAAGGCCTTGACGCCCGGGATGAAGCCGTCGTTGAACGAGGCGACGCCGTAATACATGAGATACATGCACCCGGCGACCGCAGCGAGCGCCGCGCCCATCACGAAGGTGATCGAGATCGTCCGGTCGACGTCGACGCCGAGGAGAGCCGCCATCTTGCGGTCCTGCTCGGTCGCCCTCTGGGCGCGTCCGAGCGGCGTCTTGTTGACGATGTACCAGAACGCGAAGAGCAGCACCGCCGTGAGGATGACGATGATGATCTGCTTCAGCGAAATGGTGATTGCGCCCAGATGATAGACATCGGAAACGAGCTGCGGGATCGGCTTGTTGCGCGGCCCCTGCGTCACCTGGATGAAGTTCGACAGGACGATCGACATGCCGATCGCGGTGATGAGCGGCGCCAGCCGGAAGGAGCCGCGCAGCGGCCTGTAGGCGACGCGCTCGATCGTCCAGTTCCACAAGCCCGTCATCAGCATGCCGACGATCAGCATGACGAGCAGAAGCAGCGCCACGGGAATGCCGGCGAAGAAGGACGTGAGGATCAGGAAGATGATGAGAGCGGCAAAGCCGCCGAGCATGAAAATGTCACCATGGGCGAAGTTGATCATGCCGATGATGCCGTAAACCATCGTATAGCCGATTGCCACGAGGCCATAGATGGATCCAAGAGTCAGCCCATTGATGAGCTGCTGGATAAAATACTCCATATACTTTCCCCCGGATGCGATCCTGGATCGGCCGCATCTCTTGTATATTCGTCCCTTGCGGGTTCTTGCGTTGTTTTGGGCAATCCATAACGGTTTCGTAAGAAATGTGAAGACAAAAAGCCGAGAGGCGGTCCAAAAGGCGGCGTTTCTCAACAATTTGACGCGACAAAGATCATAAATTCCAAAAAATCGGCAATTCCTGTCAAAAAATTAGCCAGACACGCCCCTCGAGGACGGTTCGCGGCACGCTCCCGTCGATGCGAAAGACAGGATGAAGGACCGGCCGTGGATCGAAGGCCCTTCACCGGCGCGTCCGGTTTCGCATCGCCGGCATAGGCTGCGTCGCCGCTGCCGTTTCAAAGCGCGGCCGCCGAAAGCGGGTACGATTCACCCATGCCGCATAAGATTTATCAATGACTTGGCCTGCCCCGCCTCCCCGCTCCTCCCGTGGACCTTAGACTCGCTGCCGACTTAGGAACGGAGCGAACCATGGCCGAGACGACCGCCAACCTGAAAATGCCCTTCATCCTGCCCTCGCAGGCGCAGAAACACGTGACCCACAACGAGGCGCTGCTGAGGCTCGATGCGCTGGTGCACCTGACGATCGTGGCGGAACAGGCCGCCCCTCCCGCCTCGCCGGCCGAAGGCACCTGTTACCTCGTCGCTCCCGCTCCGAGCGGCGGCTGGACCGGCAGGCAGGGACGCATCGCCTGCTGGCAGGATGGCCATTGGGCCTTCGCCGAACCCCGCACCGGCTGGCGGGCATGGTTCCTCGCGATCTCGAAACTGAAAGTGTTTTCCGGAACGGAATGGCAGGACATTCCCCTGCCGGAAAGCGGCAGCCTCGGCGAACTCGGCATCAACGCCGCACCGGACCCGACGAACCGGCTCGCCCTCTCCTCTCCCGCGAGCCTCTTCAACCACGCGGGCAACGGCCACCAGATCAAGGTCAACAAGGCCGCCGCCGCCGATACCGCCTCGCTGCTCTTCCAGTCGAACTGGACCGGCCATGCGGAAATGGGCCTTGCCGGCAGCAACGACTTCTCGATCAAGGTCAGCAGCGGCGGCACGTGGAATACGGGGCTTTCGATTTCCCCCGCCGGCCATGTTTCCCGGCCGAGCCAGCCGGCGGTGCGCGCCCACAGGACAGGCACGAGCTTCGCGCCCGCGGCAGGCCAGCAGAGCGGCTTCACGACCCTCGCCCTCAATCAGGGCGGTTTTGCGCTCGGCGCGGCGGCGCCCGGCGGCGGCAACCGGATCGTCGTGCCAGCGGGCGGCCTTTATCTCCTCGGCCTCAACGTCTCCGTCCTGACCTCGTCCGGCCATACGACCAGCCTGATGCTGAACGGATCACAGACGCTCATTTTCATGAACGGTGTTGCCGGAGGAGCACAAATACAGTCCGCAACTGGAATCTTTTTCCTGTCCTCGGGCGATTTCCTCACCCTGGGCCATGCCGGCACGGCACAACTGGAGCTCGGCGTTGGAAAAACTGAATTATTTTTGACAATGCTTTAATACCGCAGTGCAAGAAAGATTATCTTTATCGTTAACCAGATCTTAACTTGCCTGATGACTCGCGTAACAAGGTGTTATATTAGGGAACATCACTGGTTGGCAGGGGCTCCAGGGTATAATGCGGGTGACCGGTTTGAGCGTTTCTGATCTGCATAACGATACCGCCTATGCGCCGATGAGCGGTGGGGATGTGAGCCTGCTCGCGTCGGAAGTTCAGGGGCCGGCCTCCCGCCACGGCCGTCGCCGCTCTCTTCGGATGCAGCTCGCCGTCAAACGGACGATCGATATCGGCGTCTCGCTCACCGCTCTCGTCGTACTCCTGCCGCTGATGCTGGTGGTCGCATTGCTGATCCGCCTCGACAGCACCGGTCCGGCGCTCTTCACGCAAGTCCGCTGGGGCAAGGATCGCCGCGAGATCCGGGTCTACAAGTTCCGCTCGATGCGCACGGATCTCGGCGACGCCACCGGCATCATGCAAACCGTCAGGAACGATCCGCGCGTCACCCGTGTCGGCGCCGTCATCCGCAAGACCAATATCGATGAACTTCCCCAGCTCCTGAATGTCCTGAAAGGCGACATGTCGCTGGTCGGCCCCCGCTGCCATGCGATCGGCATGCTGGCCGCCGGCATCCCCTATGAGGATCTGGTTCCGGACTATCATCGCCGCCATTCCGTGAAGCCGGGCATGACCGGTTTGGCACAGATGCGCGGCCTCCGCGGCCCGACCGACCGCCCGGGAAAGGCGCGTGCGCGGATCGCCTGCGACCTCTATTACATCGACAATTTCTCGATCCTGCTCGATCTGCGCATCATGTTCGGCACCGTGCTCGCCGAGCTCCGCGGCGGCAAAGGCTTCTGATTCCTCGGTTTTTCTGCGGCGCAGGCCAAACACGCACCGATTTCCGATGCCGCTTTCGAAAGGAAGGGATGGCTGTCGCGCGCCTTGGAAGAGGCGATACAATTATTCAGCGATCTCCGAAGAAATGCCCCTTCCTGTTTAGTCAAATGTTAAAACTGGGGCGCTAGGCTGCCCGACGTGGTCTTGTGTAGTGTAGAGAGTCCAATGACCGAAATGATACGTCCCCGAGTGAAATATGTCATCGGCCCCGATGGCAGCCCCTTGACGATCGCCGATCTTCCGCCGGCCAATACGCGCCGCTGGGTGATCCGGCGCAAAGCCGAGGTGGTCGCCGCGGTCCGCGGTGGCCTGTTGAGCTTGGAAGAAGCCTGCGAGCGCTATACGCTCACCGTCGAGGAATTCCTCTCCTGGCAGTCCTCCATCAACGACCATGGCCTGGCAGGCCTGCGCACGACGCGCATCCAGCAGTATCGCCACTAGGAGCAGTTCCGGAAGGCGGGAACCGGATTTCCCTCCGGAATTGCATTGAACGAACACGAATTCGCGGGTTCCGCCCGCACAAGGAAAAAGGTGCCGCTGCGAAAGACGCTGCGGCACCTTTTAATTTGTGTCTGCGTCAGACATTTTTCGGCCCGATCCGGATGAGCGACGGCAGGAGCCCGGCAATCACCGCCGACGCGGCGTAGAACCAGAGGCCCGGCTGGGAGACCGCCACCGCCAGACCGCTGCTTTTCGCTGCCACGATCACGATCGCCACCAGCATCACATCCATCATCGACCACTTCGAAAGATGCGGCATGGCGCGGCGGAAAACACCCGCCTCGCCGGCCCGGCCGGATAGCTGCAGGGCAAGTCCCGCAAGTTTGGCGATCGGGAACACGATCGAGAACAGCCCGACCACCAGCGAAAGCGCCACATCTCCCTGCCGGAAAAGCGCCGCGACCAGTTCGACGAGCGACGGCGTCTCGCTGAAGAAATAAAGGCGCTCGAAACGGATGATCGGCAGGAGCAGCCCGAGCGTCAGAAAGATCGCGGCGAGCATGAGAAGAACAGGCCGCAGCCAGCTCATCGCTTTTTCCCGTTGACGATGTGTCACCCTTCGGAACGCCTCCCGGCTATTTCCCTTCGATCTCTCCCGTATTACATCATCGGGCAAAGGATAGAAGCGGAGCGATCATGAATATCACGCATGAAGAGACGCGATCGGGCGGACGTTACCTGGCGGAACTCGACGGCCATTTCGCGGAAATGACCTATTCGCGGGCCTCGCCGCAGCTCGTCATCATCGATCATACGGGCGTGCCCGATGCGCTGCGCGGCAAAGGGGTCGGCCAGGCGCTGGCGCTGCATGCCGTCGAGGAAGCTCGTAAGGGCGGCTGGAAGGTCATCCCGCTCTGCCCGTTCTTCAAATCTCAGGTGGAGCGTCATCCCGACTGGCAGGACATCCTGCGATAACGGATGAGCGGACAGCCGCGACGCGGTTACGTTCAAAGGATGCTGAAAACGGAAATGGGCGCAGGCGCCGTGGCGCCGCCCCGCATTGAAACATTCCGTAATGTCGGCCGCCCGGCTTTATTAAGCCCGGGCGCGCATTCCGCTGTCGCGCTCTTCGAGCGCCGAAGCCTTGGCGAGTTCGCCTTCCGCTTCTTCAAGTGCCAGTTCGGCACTTTCCTGCTGGCCCCTCAGCTCCCGGATCGAAACCTGAAGATTGTCCGCCCGCTGGCGGGCTGCCTTGGCGAACGTGGGATAGGCGAAGTGATTCGGGTCCGTGATGCCGGACTTCTTCTCTTCCAAGGTGATCTGATGTTCGAGCTCCTTGGCCATTCGCTCGAATTCGGCCATCATCATCTGCAACTGCTGCAACTGGCGGCGCTTTTCGTTAACCTGAAATCCTTTCAGGCGAACCAGGCTGTCACGCGACTTCATACGCAATACTCCGTGGATAGCGAGACCCAGACCCGTGTATCCGGCTTGTAACACTCCGGATCAAAAAATTTCCGCGACGTTAATAGATTTGCCTTCGCGTTAACTTTTCATTTACGGGCATCATTAATGATAAGCCCGATCGTTTAAGGGTCGGTAAATGCCAAGGCCGAAAGTGCCGCGACAATGTCTGAGTCGCATGAATCACTTAGCGGAGTTTCCTCATCCGCTGGTTCAATCTTGGTGATGGCCGATCCTCAAGGGAAATCAGGTTGCTACTATTTTTGCTTAATGAATTGATGCGCCTTGCCAGGTTGAATCATAATTTGTTAACCATTTAGTGGCAGCTTCCAAATCAGGCTCAGTCTGGATCCGTAGCGAGTAAGGGGGCAAAAGGTACCTTACGCGGCGGTAAAGGGGAAAAATATGCGGGTTCTACTCATCGAAGATGACAGCGCGACTGCCCAGAGCATCGAGCTGATGCTGAAATCGGAAAGCTTCAACGTCTATACCACCGATCTCGGTGAAGAAGGCGTCGACCTCGGCAAACTCTACGACTACGACATCATTCTCCTCGACCTGAACCTCCCCGACATGTCGGGTTACGAAGTGCTCCGCACGCTGAGGCTCTCGAAGGTCAAGACCCCGATCCTCATCCTGTCCGGCATGGCCGGCATCGAAGACAAGGTCCGCGGCCTGGGCTTCGGCGCCGACGACTACATGACCAAGCCCTTCCACAAGGATGAGTTGGTCGCGCGCATCCACGCGATCGTCCGCCGTTCCAAGGGTCACGCCCAGTCGATCATCATCACCGGCGAGCTGATCGTGAACCTCGACGCCAAGACCGTCGAAGTCGGCGGCCAGCGCGTCCACCTGACGGGCAAGGAATACCAGATGCTGGAGCTTCTCTCGCTCCGCAAGGGCACCACGCTCACCAAGGAAATGTTCCTGAACCATCTCTATGGCGGCATGGACGAGCCGGAGCTGAAGATCATCGACGTCTTCATCTGCAAGCTGCGCAAGAAGCTCGCCAACGCCGCCGGCGGCGCCAACTATATCGAAACCGTCTGGGGCCGCGGCTACGTGCTGCGCGAGCCGGACGGCAACGACTACGCCGAAAGCGCCTGAGCCTTCGCGCTTCCCCTTTTCGAACGCCCGCTCGGGTTCCCCCGGCGGGCGTTTTGCTTTGAGGTCTGAGGCTTACTTCGGCCGGCGGATCGCCCGCACCTTCCCGCTGTTTCCGCCGCCGCAGAAGAAACGGTCGCCACCGTCTGATTCCAGACCCGAAACGCCCACACCCGAAGGCATCTCCAGCGTCTCCAGTACCTTTCCGGTCGCGGGATCTATCCGCCTCACATCGCTTTCGTCGCCTTCCCAGGTGCCGTGCCAGAGTTCGCCGTCGACCCAGGTGACCCCGGTGACGAAGCGGCTGCACTCGATGGTGCGCAGGATCGTGCCCGTTTCGGGATCGATCTGGTGAATCTTCCGCTCCCTGTACTCTCCCACCCAGAGGGCGCCCTCCGCCCAGGCAAGTCCCGAATCGCCCCCGTTGCCGGGCGCCGGGATCGTCGCCAGTACCTTGCCGGTTTCCGGATCGATCTTCTGGATGCGCGCCTCGGCGATCTGGAACAGGTGCCGGCCGTCGAAGGCCGTTCCCGCATCGGCGGCGACATCGATCGAGCGCACTGTCTTGCGGATATCCGGATCGAAGGCGTTCAGCTTGTCTCCTGCCGCGAACCAGACGTGACGGCCGTCGAACGTGACGCCATGCACCTGTTCGGCACCGGGAAACGGTCCGTATTCATCGAGAATTTCGGCTGCAGATCTTTTCATGGTTTTTATCCCTTCTGTTGACGATCCAAGCCTAACCGCTCGGCAGCGGGCCTGTGAGTAACAAGACTGTCGGGAATCCCGGCACCGGCGGCGTCATCCAGCGACGCGCCCGGCCGCGGCCGAACGACTGCACCCTGCCCGCCGCCGAAAGCTGCTCGAGCGCCCGTTGCACGGTGCGCGGACTCGCCCCCAGCGCGATCGAGAGCGCCGAGCTCGACCACGCCTCGCCGTCGGCAAGAAAGGCAAGCACCGCCGCATGCGGCTCTTCGACGGGTGGGGCCAGCACGACCACCTCGCCTGCCTGGCGTGGCGCCAGCGCAAAGCCGCGCGCCGTAGCCCTCACGTCCGCAAGCGTCTTGAGTTCCGCGCGAAGCCGCCCGATCTCGACCCGCAGCCGGGCGCGGTGCGATTCGTCGGCATGCTTGCCCCGGAAGGCGCGCGCGATCAGCACGCTCCTCGGCACGTCGCCGGGCCAGGCTTCACCGAGCGCGGCGAGCAGCGCGAACAGGACCGGCCGCGTCGTGAGCGGCACGAGCACGTCGCCTTTCCGAGCCACATGGCGGCACGCGTCCACGACCAGCACGCCGGAAGCCAGGAGCGCTTCGACCTCCTCGAGCAGCAGGAAACGCATTTGCCCCCGTGCGACCAGGCGCGCCGCGGGCGTCTTCAGGATGAGGGACGCGTTCTCGACCTCGGCCATCAGCGCCGGGATGTCCGCTTCGCGCGAGGCCTGCCCGGCCCGGGCGAGCGCATCGCGTGCCGCCTTCGTCCTGATGCGCCGGATGGCGATTCCCGCGGCCGCCAGCTCGTGAGCTGCCCTCAATGCAGGCGGAAGCGGTGTGGCGTCGAACTCGGAAAGCAGGCGCTCCGCCTCGTCGAGACGGCCGATCAGGAGCAGGCGCCGGATCTCGATGGTGCGCGCATGCGCGGCGTTGACGCGATCGCCATGCGCTTCGAGCACCGCCCGCGCAGTATCGAGCGCCTTGGCAGGCCAGGTGAGGTCGCGGGAGACGAGCGCGATCTCGGCTTCGGCGACGATGCACCTGGCGCGGGCCATGGCCTCTCTCTGACTGAAGGCGCGCACGGCACTCTTGAGGAGCGCCTTGGCCCGGACGAGGTCGCCGAGCTGCGCCATCGCGATGCCGCGGAGCGCGAGCGCAGGCGCGTCGTCCCGCAGGGCGATCCGTTTCAATGCGCCGAGCGGATCGCCTGCCGCGAGCGCGCGCGCCGCAGCGGTGATCAGCGAGTCCATCGGAATCCCGTCACACTTGTAACTCCCGTCATCTCGATAACCGGTCCTAATCTATGCACGACCAAGCAACACGTCGCGCCAAAAATGGGCGGCGGACAGCCGAAGGAGAAGAACCATGACGGCACATGCAACCGGTACACGCCAGGACTGGCTGACGGCGCGCCTTGAACTGCTCGAAGACGAGAAGGAGCTGACGCGGCGCAGCGATGCGCTGGCGCTGCGCCGCCAGGATCTGCCCTGGGTCCGGATCGACAAGGAATACCGGTTCGAAACCGATGAAGGAAGCGCCTCGCTCGCGGACCTCTTCAAAGGGCGCTCGCAGCTCCTCGTCTACCATTTCATGTTCGGCCCCGACTATACGGCCGGATGCCCCTCCTGCTCGGCGATCGCGGACGGGTTCAACGGCATCGTCGTGCATCTGGAGAACCACGATGTCGCCTTTTCGGCCGTGTCGCGTGCGCCGCTCGCAAAGCTGCAGGCATACAAGCGGCGGATGGGATGGACCTTTCCCTGGGCGTCCTCGTCCGGCAGCGACTTCAACGGCGATTTCAGCGTCTGGTTTTCCGAGGAACAGCAGCGCCGGGGCGGTATCGAATACAACTATCGCCGCGAGCCGCCGATGGCGGGGCCTCCAAGAGGCCAGACCGTTCAGGAATGGCAGCAGAGCGGCGGCGAAAGCCCCATCGCCCAGATCGCGGCGTCGACAGGAACCGACATCCCCACCTATACGCGCGACCGTCCCGGTCTCAGCGCCTTCGTGCTCGAAGACGGCGCCATCTATCATGCCTATTCCAGCTATGCCCGCGGGCTGGACGGCATCTGGGGCATGTACCAGTGGCTCGATCGCGCTCCGAAGGGCCGCAACGAACAGGGCATCTGGTGGCGCCGCCACGACGAATATGCCCGGGGGTGAGATCGCCATGTCGCTTCACCCCGGACAGGAGAAGATAACGGCCGCAGGCAGCGAACCCGCCTGCGGCGCGGGTCGCAGGGCCGCTCACCGCGCCGCCGATTGGCTGTCGCTTGCTGCCGCGCCGACATTTGCGGTCATGGCGCTGCTGACCGCCGTCAACGGTCCCGCGGACATGATCTGCGCCCACATGGAGGAGGGTTTCCCGCTGAGCGGCATGGCGCCGATGTACCTCCTGATGAGCGCGTTTCATCTGACACCGTGGCTGAGGCTTGCCTCCCGCCGGGCGACCGTTTGAGAAGCGGGTAATCCCCTCGCGTGGCGGGCACGCCCGGGATCAGGCTGCCCGCGAAAGGCCCGAGAAGACGGAAGTCAGGATCTTCCGGTCGAACGGCTTCAGCAGGAAATCGTCGGCGCCGGCGCGCTTGCCCGCCATCATCTTCTTCAGGTCCGCCTCGATGACGCAATAGAAGATGCGCACGTTGCCGCCGTTCGGCGTGGCGCGGACGGCGGCGATGAGATCGAGCGCACCGTCGAGCGCCGCGTCGACGATCAGGAAATTCGGCAGCTCCGCCCGGCAGCGCGTGAGCGCGTCACCTGCGCTGCCGGCCTCGGCAACGAGAAAGCCCAATTCGGAAAGTATCCGCTTGCCGACCTTGCGGACCACGTCCGAGCCGTCGGCAATCATCAAACGCTGCATCGTCTTCCCCCTGATGCCGGCCGCCCACCAGGGCTGCGAACATCCATCATTAGGGAGACGGCGCTAAAGATTGGTTACTTGCCGCATCGGCCTGAAAACCGGAACCGGTTTTCGGAAACGCACGATGCGCAGGTTCGATGACTTGGAATGTCCAGGCGCGGATCGTCTCAGGCAACCGCGGTTTCGGC
This sequence comes from Xaviernesmea oryzae, assembly GCF_900177415.1. Lineage (GTDB taxonomy): Bacteria > Pseudomonadota > Alphaproteobacteria > Rhizobiales > Rhizobiaceae > Neorhizobium > Neorhizobium oryzae_A. The sequence continues at coordinate 99,820 of NZ_FXAF01000002.1, forward strand.
GATGAAGACGATCTTGTCTTCCGAAACCACATATTTCAGGTCCATGCCGCATTCTTCCGCCAGGAGCACCGTGTAATAGGGCTGGATGGAATGGGCATCGACCGCCTCTTCCAGCGTACCGCTGGCGATCTCGATGAATTTCGGCGGCACGCGCATCATCCGGCCCTTGATGGTGATGATGAACTTCGCGTCATATTCCGGGTTTTCGAGCGTCACGTCCACCGAACCGCCGCGCGGAATTCCGCCATAGGCGACGAGGAAAAGGTTGAGCAGCAGCTTGACACGGTTCTTGGCGATGATCGCCCGCGGACCGTTCCAGCTGACCTCGGTCTTCTTTTCGGCGATGGCATAGTCCTTCGCGGCCTTCTCCGCCTCGCCCGTGTCGATCGAGGCGCCGACCGAACCGGACGCGCCGAAGGCGAGCCGGGCGAATTTGAGACGCACCGAAGCGTTGACGGCCGACGTGCGGATGAGATCGAGCGCGTCGCTGTCGGCGGCGCCCTCGTCGAGAAGTTCGAGACCGTTATTGATCGCACCGACCGGGGAGATCACGTCATGGCAGACCCGGCTGCACAGAAGCGCCGCAAGATCTGGCCCACTGAGGGTGAGATTCGGATTCTTCGGCATTCATGTCTCCTGATATGCAAGTGCCCCGATCATCTTCTGCCACCTTAAGATTGCGCGGAGATGGAGCAACGTTCGCAGCCATAATGACACCATATTTGGTAAACCGATTGTTAAGACGATAGCTCCAAAATGGTCCGGCCTTAAGCATGATGCGAGAGGCGTGGCCCCTGAATGACACAATCGATGGATCTGACAATGCGCATCCGCACATCTTCCGCCCTCGCCCGCTTCGCCGCGACGGTGTTTGCCGTGATCGCAGCCGCACTTCTCTGCGCCAGCCCGGCCGCCGCCCAGCAGGGTTCCAGCCAGTATTCGGCGCAGGAGATCATCGACGCCGGCCATGGTTTCTTCGGGTCCGCGAGCGGCGGGCTTGCAAAGGTTGTGGAAAATGCCTTCCAGAAATACGGCCTGCCGAACGGCTACATTCTGGGCCAGGAAGGCTCTGGCGCCTTCATCGCCGGCCTCACCTATGGCGAAGGCGAGCTCTACACCAAGAATGCCGGCCAGCACCCGGTCTTCTGGCAGGGTCCCTCGCTCGGCATCGACTACGGCGGCCAGGGCACCCGGGCGATGATGCTCGTCTACGACCTGCCGGCCGTCGACAGCCTGTACGCCCGCTTCGGCGGCGTCTCGGGCTCGGCCTTCGTGGTCGCCGGCGTCGGCATGACGGTGCTGCGCAACAACAACGTTATCCTGGTGCCGATCCGCACCGGCATCGGCGCCCGCCTCGGCATCAACGTCGGCTACCTGAAGCTCACCCGCTCCCCGACCTGGAACCCTTTCTGAGCGGCTGCATCGTCCTCCGTCCGGAGGACCTTTCCATGGACGTCGTCCATAACGGTAGATCGCCCGCAAGAAGCTTGCGGGCCGCATGCGCCCGTGTTTAAACAGCCTGCGCATGTCCATTCAGCCAGCGAAACGGCCCCGTCGTGATCCAATTTGCTCTTTTGTTCGGCTTGGGTTTCTTGAGCGCCGCACTCCTGGTGATGCTGGTCGCGCCGGCGATCCATGGCCGCATCGTGCGCTACACGGAAAACCGCATCAAGGCGACGCTGCCGATCAGCCCGCAGGAAGTGCGGGCCCAGCGCGACATGGCGCGCGCCGTCTATGCGGCCGAGAATGCCCGAACCAAGCAGGAACTGGTGCAGGAGCGCGAGAAGACGGTCTCGCTGCAGATCAGGAACGATGCGCTCACCGAGGAAGCCAGGCGCCTGCAGGGCGAGGCCGCCGAGCTGCGCGCACAGATCGACGACATGGATGTCGAAGCCGCCGACGCACGCTCGCGCCTGCGCCAGGAGGAAAGCCATGTCCAGCAATTGAAGGCCGCCATCGAAGCCCTGGAGGAAGCGGCGGCCGCCAAGGATCTGGAGATCGAAAACCTGCAGCAGCGCCAGCTTCGGCTGGCCGCCGACGCCGATAATTTCCGCATCGATCTTTCCACCCGCGACACCGAATTGGAAAACCTGAAATTCCGCATGACGGCGCTGCGCGACGAGCGCGATACGCTGCGCAACGACCTGCGCCTGCAGACCACCCGGGCCAAGGATGCCGAGACGCGGCTCGCCCAGGAAGAGAACCGGGTTCAGCGCCTCGAGGACAAGCTGGCCCGCGAAATCGCCGAACGCGCCGACAGGGAGAACGCGCTGGAACGCCGCCTGGCCGAGATCGGCAGGCTGAGGGAAAAGCTCAAGGCGGCGAATGCCGAAGCCCGGGAAGCAAGCCGTGCGCTGCGGGATGCGATGCCCGGCCGGCCGGGCGTGAAGGCGGCGGTACAGCGAAAGAAACCCGCTCCGGAGGATATCACCCTGCGCGAACTGCCCCATGCCCCGCCGAAACCGGCTAGGACGCCGCCGGAAGCCGATGTCGCTCCGCTGGTGGCGGAGATGACGGACGAAGTCCATAACCGCGCGATCGCGCTCTCCGAGCGCCTGCAGAACGGCGACGGCGGCGATGACGAGGCGATCCGCCAGGAACTCGCGTCGATCGCCGCCGACATGGTGGCCCTGACGGCGATCACCGAAGGCTCCTCTTCGCCGATCCACAAGATCCTGTCCGGGAAATCCGGAAGCGGCAAACGGGAAAGCCTGGCCGAGAAATCCAGGAAGACGCTCGCCGCGGCCAAGGACGCAGCCGAATAGGCTGCTACAATCTTCCCTGCGCCATGGCGATCTCGTAAAGCGCGATGCCCGTGGCGGTCGCCGCGTTAAGACTATCGAGCCCCGGCGCCTGGGCGATCCGCGCCGTTTGGATGCGGGACAGGATGTCCGCCGGCAGCCCCTCGCCCTCCGTGCCGGTGATCAGCGCCATGCGGCCGGAAGCCGGAACGTCGCGGATCTCCAGGGCGCCCGCCGGCGAGAGCCCCCACACGGCAAAACCGCTGCCGGTCAGGGCGGCAAGGATATCGTTCATCGTGCCGCTCCGGACAAAGGGCACGGAAAGCACCGCCCCGACCGAGACGCGTAGCGCCTTGCGGTAAAGCGGATCGCAGCACGCCTGGTCGAGCAGCACCGCGTCCGCACCGAAGGCGGCGGCATTGCGGAAGATCGAGCCGATATTGTCGTGATTGGAAATGCCGAAGGCGGCGACCACAAGCGCCTTTTCCGGCAGGCCGGCGATCAGGTCCGCGGGACTTCTCTCCTGTCTGCGCCACCCGAGCGCCAGCACGCCGCGATGCAGGTGGAAACCGGCGATCCGATCCAGCACCTCCGCCGAGGCCACGTAGACCGGCACGTCGTCCGGAAATCCGGCGAGGATTTCCCTGAGCCCGGCGACGCGGTTTTCGAGCAGCAATATCTTTTCCGCTACGAAATCTCCGCCCTTCCGGTGGGCGCCGGCGAGCATCCGCAGCACCACCGTCCCCTCGGCGATGAAGCGCCCTTCCCGCCCCGTCAGGTCGCGCTCGCGGATCGACCGGAATTCGGCGATCCGCGGATCGTCCGCGTCGGCGATGCGGACCGGTTCCATTACCGGGGGATGCCGACCGTCACATCGGCAACGATGCGGCCGGCGGCGAGGTCGAAGACGAAAGCCTTCTGGTCGCCGTCGAGCAGACCGTAGAACAGGATCTGGCTGCCGGAGAGCGACACGGACTGGATCTGGAACCCGGCCGGCAGCTCGGCCGTCGCGGCAAGCGGCTGGCCGGCCGGCACGGAGAACCCGCCGGTGGAGGCAACCGGTGCCGGCGCGTCGGGCCGCTGCGCGACCTTGTAGACAACCGCTGCGAGGACGGCCATAAAGCAGACGAACAAGATCCCGCCCGAAACGAGCTGCAGGAGCACCATCTTCCGGCGGATTCTCTCCATCGCCGGATCAAGCGGCTCTTCCTGTTCCTCGATATCGGGTTGGGGCATGGGAGTTCCTTGCTTCGGATTGCTGTCGGAATGATTGAATGAACGATCCCTTTAACGAGATAGAGCGCCCGAGGAAAGTGCTTACCGCCTCCGATGACGCGGGCGGACGGCTGGACGCCTGGCTGACCTCCGTGCTGGAAGGCGAATTCTCGCGCAGCCGCATCAAGGCTCTCATCGAACAGGGCGCGGTCGCGCTGAACGGCAAGCCGGTCACCGAACCGAAGAAGAAGGTCGCCGCGGGCGACACGGTCGAGATCGCGCTTCCCGAGCCGGAGGACCCGGAACCGAAGGGCGAGGACATCCCGCTCGACGTGCTCTACGAGGACGACGACCTGATCGTCATTGCCAAGCCGGCCGGCCTCGTCGTGCATCCCGGCGCCGGCAACTGGACCGGCACGCTGGTCAACGCGCTGATCCATCATTGCGGCGCAAGCCTCTCCGGCATCGGCGGCGTCAGGCGGCCCGGCATCGTCCATCGGCTGGACAAGGAGACGAGCGGCGTCATGGTCGCCGCCAAGAACGACATCGCCCACCGGCACCTCGCAGACCAGTTCGCCGATCACGGCCGCACCGGGCCGCTGGAGCGCGCCTATCAGGCGGTCGTCTGGGGCCGCCCGGCCGGCCTGCGCGGCACGATCGACGCGCCGCTCGGCCGCTCCGGTTCCGACCGCACCAAGCGCGCCGTCAAGCGCGAGGACAGCGACGATGCCCGCGAGGCGGTCACCCATTACGAGGTGATCGAGCGCTTTCACGAGAAGCAGGACGCCACCGCGCTCGCCTCGCTGGTCGAATGCCGGCTGGAGACCGGCCGCACCCACCAGATCCGCGTCCACATGGCCCATATCGGCAATCCGCTGATCGGCGATCCGGATTATTCCGCCGGCTTCAGGACCAAGGCGAATCTCCTGCCGGAGTCGGCGAAGAGCGTCGTCAGCCGCTTTCCCCGCCAGGCGCTGCACGCCTACCTGCTTGTCTTCGAACATCCCCGCACCGGCGAGGTGATGGAATTCGAGGCGCCGATGCCGCAGGACATGGAAGAGCTTGTCGAAGCGCTGAAGGCATGAATCGGGTGGCCCGGGAGGCTGCGGAAGAGTATATACCTCTGCAACGACCCCGAGGACCTCATGAGCCAGTTCGCCGTCCAGAAGCTGCTCGATACCGACCTTGTCAAGGTCCGCGACGTCGTGTGCTGCGGCGAATGCCGGCACCGGAGCGATGAGGAATGCTCCCATGCGACGAGCCTCGTCTTTCCCTATCGCGGCGTCTTCATGCGCCATGTCGGCCGCGACGATACCGTCGCGGAAGCCAACCAGGTGCTCTTCTTCAACTGCGACGAGGGTTACCAGATCAGCCATCCCGTGGAAGGCGGCGATTCCTGTCTCAGCATGGACGTGCCCGAGCCGATGCTGGAGGAACTGGTTCCGAAGGCCCACCACAATCCGAAGGGCTCGCGTTTCGTCTTCAACAAGCAAAGGCTGCGGATCGATGCCCGCGCCCAGGCATTGGTGGCGCTCCTGCGCCACAGCCTGATGCGCGGCACCGCCGAGACGCTGGAGGCGGAAACCCTCGCCATGACCCTGGTGCGCCGTGCGGTCGGCGAACGCACCGCGCGCGCTGCGACGGCAAGCGCCGGCCGCCAGAAACTGGTCGATCGGGCGAAGCTCGCGCTTTCCTCCGATCTCGCCCGCCGCTGGACGCTGGCGGAAATCGCCGGGGAGACGGGCGTCTCGCCGGTCTATCTCACCCAGGTCTTCCAGCAGGTGGAGGGTACGCCACTCTACCGCTATCAGCTTCGGCTGAGGCTCGCCCGGGCGCTCGACCTGCTCGGCAGCTATGACGACCTGACGCAGCTCGGCCTCGAACTCGGCTTTTCGAGCCACAGCCATTTCTCCGCCGCCTTCCGCCAGGCCTACGGCCGCACGCCGGCGGAGTTCCAGCGTTTCGCCGGCCTCCGTTAGAGCGTCCTTTGTGCGTCCGAACGGACGCACAAAGGACGCTCTAACTTATTGAATCTACGCATCGTGCTTACCGAAAATCGATTCCGGTTTTCGGGCCGATATTGTAGCAGCCTCGAAACCGCAAGCCGGAGGCGCCGAGGAGAAAGTCGCTAAAGATTCTGACAGCGGGCAAGCCCGCCGTCGTGCTTTTCTTCTCTCGCAATCAGTCAATACCGGGAGATGACACCATGAAAGAGAATACCTGTGCAGCCTGCGACTGCGAACTCGATGCAACGCGGATTGCCGTGAAGATCGGCGGAAGGACCGTCGAGGTCTGTTGCGAGGAATGCGCCGTGGCGCTCCGGGAAGCGGAAGCCGCCGCCCGCGCCTCGGACATATCCGACAAGTAATCCAGGAACCCAGGAACCCAAGAACCCAGGAACCCAGGAACAAGGAGGCGGGCGCCGGACGCCCGCCCGTGACGCCGGTCGCTGATCGACCGGCATCCTTTCAGGAGATGAAACCATGAAGAATGAGAACCGGGCGGTCTTCGACCGCACTTCGGAACCATATGATTTGCCCTTCCATCTGCCCTTCGATCTGCCTCCCGCAGGTGACCCGCCCGCAGGGGACAAGGAAGGGTTCCTCGAACCACCTGCAAAAGGATCGTTCGTCGAGCGGTTGATCGCGCTGATCGCCGGGAAACTTCGGGAACGCCGCAATCGTCTGGCGCTTCTGGAGTTGAACGATGACCAGTTGAAGGACGTCGGCATTTCGCGCAGCCAGGCTTACAGCGGCGACTACAGTCGCTACCGCCGGAATGGCTCCCATGAACTGGAGCGGAAGTGCCGGTGAGACGATTGCCGGCGCCTGAAAAGAAGAAGGGGTTTCATACCGATCTACCCCGCCACCATCGACCTCCCCATGCTAGCTTAAAATGCCGCAACACTTTCGTTTTATTTTCAAAAATATTATAATATCTGCGAAAAAGCGTCGACTACCAAATTAAAAACCTGCAGAAAAGTTGCACATCGGGCGTTTTATTTAAGCCGGCGGATAGTTCCTGGGGAGGTAAGACGCCAAAGGTATGAATTCGGCCCTCCGAAAGTTCATCTTTCACGATCTGCAGACGGTCGAGGGATATATCGATCCTCCCGATGCTTTGGTCTTCCTGTCGCTTCTCGCGGCGCAGAGGGAAGCGGGATTTGACGGAGGCATTGCGGAAGTCGGCGTCTTTTACGGCCGCACCTATTTTCTTCTCAGGAAGATAAGCGGGGACAGGGAAAGGATACTGGCGATCGACCTCTTCGATATCGAGCAGGAGGCGGGCGGAGGAGCGACGCAGTACGGTCGCTTCATCGAGAATGGCCGCCGCCTGGGCCTTCCCGTCGATGAAGACCTGATGATCAAGGGAGACAGCATGCGCGTAGAGGCGGAGGAGATCATCGGGAAGGTCGGGCGCGTTCGTTTCTTCAGCATCGATGGCGGCCACATGCTCCGCCATGTCGCCGCAGATAGCAGGCTTGCGGCCGGCAGCCTCGCCGATCACGGGGTCATCGCCTTCGACGACACGTTCAATCCGGCCTGGCCGGAGGTGACAGTCGGGGTGGCCGATTTCCTGCGGGAACAGGGAGGCATGTTTTCGGCCTTCTGCATGACGAAGTACAAGACCTACGTCTGCCGAAGCCGCTTCTATGATTTCTATTGCAAGGTGATCGGCGAGGCTCCGGACCTGCGCGCCTTCGGACACGTGGAAACGCAGTTCCTCGGTTCAAAAGTCGCAAGATTGCACAATCCGATGCGCCGTCGAATACTGTATGAATTGATGATGCGGTCGGGTATGAGCGCCCTTTCGGAGCGCGCCTACCGGTGAGGGCTCCGGCGCGGAATACATTACAATACCGTAATGATATAACGCATCCGTGATCACTTGAATCACGGTTCTGCCGTACTTATTTGTTAGCTGGGTCGGTGCGGGGTCGGAAATGACCCGTGCCATTCGGTTCGCCTTCAGCAATGCATCGCCAGACTTAAGAGGGAACCGACAACGATCGGAAAGGGGTGCTTTATGGCCCGCAATACTCTGCCTTCCATTACCGCCGGCGAAGCCGGCCTCAACCGTTATCTCGACGAGATCCGCAAGTTCCCCATGCTGGAGCCGCAGCAGGAATATATGCTTGCGAAGCGCTATGCCGAACATGGGGACCGTGACGCGGCCCACAAGCTGGTGACGAGCCACCTGCGTCTCGTGGCGAAGATCGCCATGGGCTATCGCGGCTATGGCCTGCCGATCGGCGAGGTCGTGTCCGAGGGCAATGTCGGCCTCATGCAGGCCGTCAAGAAGTTCGATCCGGAACGCGGCTTCCGCCTGGCGACCTACGCCATGTGGTGGATCAAGGCCTCGATCCAGGAGTATATCCTGCGGTCCTGGTCGCTCGTGAAGATGGGCACGACTGCCAACCAGAAGCGCCTCTTCTTCAACCTGCGCCGTCTGAAGGGCCGGATCCAGGCGATCGACGAAGGCGATCTGAAGCCTGAGCAGGTGGCCGAGATCGCCACCAAGCTGAACGTCTCGGAAGAGGAAGTGGTCTCCATGAACCGCCGCCTCTCGGGCGACGCTTCGCTGAACGCTCCGATCCGCGCCACCGAAGGCGAATCCGGCCAGTGGCAGGATTGGCTGGTGGACGATCATGACAGCCAGGAAGAGGTGCTGATCGAGCAGGACGAGCTCGACACGCGCCGCCGCATGCTGGCCAAGGCCATGGGCGTGCTGAACGATCGCGAACGCCGCATCTTCGAAGCCCGCCGCCTGTCCGACGAGCCGGTGACGCTGGAAGAACTCTCCGCCGAGTTCGACATCAGCCGCGAGCGCGTGCGCCAGATCGAGGTCCGCGCCTTCGAGAAGGTGCAGGAAGCCGTGCAGAAGGAAGCGCTTGCCCAGGCAAACGCCCTTCGCGTGGTCGACGCCTGATCCTTCGCGAAACGGAACGTGAAAAAGGGGCTGCCTCGGCAGCCCCTTAGCTTGATGACAAACCTCGCTTCTTGCTCGGCGTCATCCTCGGCCTTGTGCCGAGGATCTATAAACGTCAATGGTTTGCAGATGTTCGGGACAGCCCGAGCATGACGATCAGAGATTTTCGAACCTTTGTCAGCAATCTGAAGGCCGCTCCGAGGAGCGGCCTTTTCTTTTGCGATGAATTGCCGTGTTGTGGTCCGGCGTCTTCTGCGAGACGCGCTACCCGGTACGGCGTACCCCCTGGCTGCCAGAACCGTCCGCAAGACCCGTCAGCCCCCAGCGCACGAGATCGATCAGCACGAAAACGATCAGGCTCGCGCCCATCAGCGGCAAGGCAATCCCGAACCCGGCCGCCAGCATGACGAGAACGAGCTTGCTCGGCAGGGTCAGATAGGAAAAAGCGCGGATCAGCGTCTTGGGCGAACCGCCGGGAGCAGGCCTGCGCGACCACCAGATGACATAGCCGTAGACGATCATCGCCATCAGGGCGATGCCGAGTGCCGCCATGACGATCTGGTTCGCCACTCCGAACAGGATGCCCATATGCGCGTCGATCCCCCAGCGGATCAGCTTCGCGACGATCGGGAACATCTCGAAATCCGCCCGGCTCGTGATTGCCATGGTGCCGGGATCGATGGCGATCGTATCGACCTGGGTCGGCCATCCGCGATCGTACTCGCGCACCATCCACGCTTTGCCGGCAGTGCGCGGCGGGCGGATTTCGACCATGGGGGAATCGATCCCGCCGGCACGCGCTGCGGCGAGAACCTGATCCATCCGGCCGATCACATCCGCCTCGGAGATCGCTGACGAAGGCGTGGGGGCGGTTGCCGCACCATGCCCCTGATGTTCCGCATGTTCCCCACCGGCCGCGACCGCTCCCGGCCCGAGATCGAGCGACACCGAAGGCGTGACCCAGCCGACCTCCGAGCGGAACCGGTCGATGTGATCGCCGGCCCAGCGCGACCAGGTCAGCCCCGTAGCGGACAGGAAGAGCAGTCCGGCCGCGATGATCACACCGATCCGGCCGTGCAGCCGGCGGGCGGAAGCCCCCCTCGCGGCCGACGACTTTGGGACTCCGCGCCGCCAGAACCACAGGAGCACGCCGCCGAATACGGCCACCCAGAGCCAGGAGGCGGCAAGCTCGCTGTAGTGACGCCCGAAATCGCCGAGCAGCAGGTTGCGGTGCAGGTAGTCGATCGTCGTGCGGAAGGGCAGGATGCCGCTCGTGCCGTAGACGATCAGGTCGCCTTGGACGGCAAGCGAAACCGGATCGACGAAGATGGCGCGGTTTTCCGAATCTCCGAGCCCCGCCTCGGTAAACATCACCCGGGTCGTGTATCCGTCCGCAGTCGCCGGACGAACCGCGAAGAGCTTCGGCTCATCGCCGATGGCGGCACGCGCCGCCCCGATCTGCGCCGCCAGGGACTGCGGCGTTCCGCTCGAGGCCGTCTGCAATTGATCGCGATAGATCAGGCTCTCGATCTGCGGCGTCAGGACGTAGAGCGTACCCGTGAGCGCGGCGATGAAAATGAACGGACCGACGAACAGTCCGATATAGAAATGCAGGCGCGTTATGAAAAGCCTGAAGGCCGACGAAGATGCTACGGTTGAGGAACGGTCGGTCACGGCGTGCCTCCTTCGGGAAGGTGCGGGCGCGTGGCCGGGTTCGTCGCGCATGCCGGCGTGCGGGCGCGTACCGCCGCAGCGGATCGGAAAGAAAGCATGGAAATATCTCCATCGATGACGGCGAGACCGGCCGGAGGCCGGCCGGCAAACGGATGACGTCAGGATCGGATGGAGGATGTCGGAGGCGCGCGCGCTTCCCGTGCGAGGCCGAGCGCATGCGGCGCCGAAACGGTCCCCACCGGAGTGCTTGCCGTTGCGGCCTCGACGAGCAGCGGCGCCCTGAGCGCAGGCCCTTTGACGGGCAACAGGGATGAAAGCGAAGAAAGCGCCTGGCAACCTATGCCGCAACAGGTCGGCCAGGCCTTGCCGGAGGGCCCCTCAGGCGTTGACGCATCGGCGCCGTGCTCGGTGCAGATGACGCCGCCATCGGCATAGGACGATGCCATTCCGGCTTGTGCATACCCGCCGATCGCGCCTTGCAGCAGCAGCATCACGGCGATCAGGGCGGAGAGGACCCCGCCGCTCATGGAATCGCCGATGATCTGCCGGATGAAGCGCATGTCCGGTCATCGCGACCCGCGCGGCCAGTGTCAACGCGTCATTTTGTCGGGACCGCCGCCCGGCTCCTCCCGGATCGTTCCTCTTCCAGGCAGCCGGTACCGGAGGCAATGAAAAATCCGCCTGAGGATCGCCCAGGCGGATTGTCGCAGGATCAAACCCGGAAAGAGGTTACTGCCCGCTGGCCGTCGTGCCGAGCGTGCCCCATTCGCGGATCGCCTCGTTGAAGACCCGTTCGCCCTCCGGCCCCTTCTGGAGGGTCAGCAGAGCCCGGCGGCCGTTGCGGTAGGCGACGGGAATGTCCATCCAGTTGCGGCTGCGCAGGAGCTCCAGATTGGTCGTGCGCGCATCGGGGAAATCGTTGAGCGCGATCATGTGGAAGTCGTCGGTGATCTTGGCGGGCACCGCGATCAGCGCGTTGCCGCGATCCTGTTCCGTCTGCTTCATGGCGATGCGCTGCACGCTGTCGATCGCCCCGCCTTCGAAATCCGGAGGAACGGCGAAGACGATCTCGATCAGGTGGCTGGCCGGCAAGGACGGATCCGTATTGCGCTTGAGGGTCACGAGCGCGGTCAGCCCCCTGCCCGGCACGTTGATGCGGCCCTGGATCACCGGCTCCTGCTGGCCGTTCGCGCCGGCCTCGCGCTGCAGCGACCAGGAAACCGCGCCGTCGATCGCCGTCGGCGCCGTCTGGCCGATCCGCTCCTCGTAGAGGAACATCTTCTCGCCCGCGAGCGCCGGCGCATCCGCCGGAGTGGCAGCCGGGGCATTGGGAGCCGGCGACGCTGCATTCGGCACGGCGGCGTTGGCACCCGCGGCCGGCGTGTCCGACGCCGGCGCGCTCGCGGCAGGCGCCTGTTGGGCCGGCGGCGTGGCGGGAGGAGCGTTGAGCTCAGCGACCGACTGGCCCTCCGCATTCTGCGCCAGGTCGCCGGTGCCGCCCGGTCCCTCATCCGTTTCGCTGCCGTCCGGCATCAGCCGCTGCGTGAACTTCGTGCCGGCCACGGAGCCGTCCGCCGGGCCGGGCGCGGCCGGAGCTGCGGGGTTTGCGGCATTGTTCTGCGGCGCGGGAGCGGGCGTCGAGGGCGTCGCGCCGGGTTGCGGCGTGGCGGGCGCCGGAGCCGTCGCCTGGTTGTCCGCCTGCTCGGCCGTCTGGCTGGCCGGCAGGCTCGATTGGATCAGGCCGCCCACCATGTCGTTCAAGGAATCGCGGTTGAGCCAGATCGCATAACCGCCGGCGCCGACCAGGGCGAGGCCGATGATGGCGAGCACGATGCCGGCATAGTTGCGCTTGCGGACCGGCGTGACCCGGTAGGGCCGGGCCGGCGCGGGCATCAGGTCGTCCGCATCGGCATCGGTATGCATCGCGTTGCGCGACGAATCGCCCTGCGTGGCGTTCTTGTTGAAACCGATCAGTTCCTCGAGATCGCCCCAGGGGTCGCTCTCCGCCGGCTTGCCGTTGGCCTTTTGCGGCTCGGCGTAATCGGCGAAAGGATCGGCGTTTGCCGTTGCGGCCTTTGCCGGCGACGGCGGAAGATCGGGGAGATCCGAGACCGAAGGCATCCGCACCGCATCGGCCGCGGCATGGGTCTCGGTGCCGAAATGCGCATCGGCCGCTTCGGCTTTCGCGCCGTGGTCGATCGGCACGACCGGGCCGGCCGGGGTGAGTTCCGGCACGTCGTTCCAGACTGCCGCCGCGGCATTCGCCTCGTGACCGGATGCGGGTCTTTCCCAGCCCCAGTCCCCCGCAGGCCCCGGCGCGTCCGCAGGCTGCTGCTCCCCGTCCGCTTCGGAAGCGCCCCAATGGGCCGCAGCGGGTTTGGGCGTGACGGGATCGGATGCGGATGCGGGTACGGCCTGTTCTGCCCCCTCACCGAAGGCTTCAGCGGGTTCCTGCCGGTCGTAGGCCGACGAAGCCGCCTCCGGCTCTTCCGGCGGGAGGTCGTCGCGCCAGTCGCCATATTTCGGCGGGGCCGGCTCCTCGGGAGCGGGAGCGGCCTCCTCGTGAAAGACGGCTGGCTCCGGCTCTACAGCCTCGGCATGGACATCGGCCTGCACAGGCTCTTCATGACGCTCGTCGTGGTGGAGGGGTGCGGTCTCTGCCTCGGCCGGTTCCGGCTCGTGAGTCTCCGCCGCCTGGTCGGGAGCGGCCTCCTGCTCTTCCACGTGAGGCTCTGCGGCCGCCTGTTCCGGAGGCTCTTCGGATACCGGCTCTTCTGCGGCGTGCCCGGCAGCCGGCTCCTCCGCATGATGCTCGGCAGGCGCCTCCTCCACCGGCTGCGGGATGGCGGCAGCCTCTTCCTCGGCCAATGGCTCCAGCGCCTCGGCGTGCTCGCTCTCCACGTCCATGATCGCGGCTTCGAGCTTTTCCATCTGCCGGCGCAGCATGTCTTCGGGCGGGCGCGGCTTCATGTTCTCGAGCTGCCGCTGCACGGCGCCACGAGCCTTGTCATACACCTTCGCGCGCATCTCCGGCGTATTGTTCGCCAGTCCGTCAACGGCGCGGCGGATCACCGCAACAAAATCAGCCATCAGCACTTTCTCATGATCGCCGGCCCGAAGGCCGGCCGAATGGTAACCAATTCTTGACTTTAGTCTTCAAACGGGTCGGTCACAAGTATGGTGTCGTCCCGCTCCGGGCTGGTGGACAGCAGCGCCACCGGCGCGCCGATCAGCTCTTCCACCTGTCGGACATATTTGATCGCCTGGGCCGGCAGATCGGCCCATTTGCGGGCGCCGACGGTCGATTCCTTCCAGCCTTCGAGGGTGACGTAGATCGGTTCGACGCGGGCCTGAGCGCCCTGGCTTGCCGGAAGGTGGTCGATCTCCTCACCGTCCAGCTTGTAGCCGACGCAGATCTTCAATTCGTCGAGACCGTCGAGGACATCGAGCTTGGTGAGCGCGATGCCGGTGATTCCATTGGTGGCGACCGACTGGCGCACCAGCGCCGCGTCGAACCAGCCGCAACGGCGCTTTCGGCCCGTCACCGTGCCAAATTCGTGTCCCTTCTCGCCGAGGAACTGGCCGATCTCGTCCTTGAGCTCGGTCGGAAACGGCCCTTCGCCGACGCGCGTCGTATAGGCCTTGGTGATGCCGAGGATATAGCCGAGCGAGCCCGGCCCCATGCCGGAACCGGCGGCCGCCTGGCCGGCGACCGTGTTGGACGAGGTGACGAACGGATAGGTGCCGTGGTCGATGTCGAGAAGCGAACCCTGCGCCCCTTCGAAGAGGATGCGCGAACCCTTGCGGCGTTCCTTGTCGAGCAGTTCCCAGACGGTTTCGCGGAAGGGCAGCACGCGTTCGGCGACCGAGGTCAGCTCCTGCATGATCGCGTCGTGAGAGACTTCCTTTTCGCCGAGACCGCGGCGCAGCGCGTTGTGATGGGTGAGGATGCGGTCGACCTTGCCCGGCAGCGTCTCCATGTCGGCGAGGTCCATCACGCGAATCGCGCGGCGCCCGACCTTGTCCTCATAGGCCGGGCCGATGCCGCGGCGGGTGGTGCCGATCTTGGTGCCGCTGTTGGAGGCGGCATCCTCGCGCATGCCGTCGAGCTCGCGATGCAGCGAGAGAATCAGCGTCGCATTGTCGGCGATGCGCAGGTTCTCGGGCGTGACCTTCACGCCCTGGCCTGCGAGCTTGTCGATTTCGGCGACCAGCGCATGCGGATCGACCACGACGCCGTTGCCGATCACCGAGATCTTGCCCGGACGCACGATGCCCGACGGCAGCAGCGAAAGCTTGTAGCTGACGCCGTCGATGACGAGCGTATGGCCGGCATTGTGACCGCCCTGGAAACGCACCACCACATCGGCGCGTTCGGAAAGCCAGTCGACAATCTTGCCCTTGCCTTCGTCACCCCATTGCGAACCAACCACGACTACGTTCGTCATCTTTGCTTCCTGTGCTGCGGGCAAAAAGCCCCACGCGACCATACGCGCACCGCCATAGGTCAATATCGATTGACTACGGTCGATGCGCCATTTCCGATTTCCCGCATTGCCGGGAGCGGCGAAAACCGCCCAAGGCACTGCAAACGGCCGCATCTATAATGCCTTGGCCGGAGGAAAGCGACCTGTTTGTGACTCCGCCATGGTTTTTACGTGACAAAAGCGCGAGCCACACGCTATTTCCCGCCCCAACCTTTCAAATCGCCGCCATCCGGCCGGCGCCGGAGACGCAATCTTGCACAGAACGGCCTATCTTTCCCTCGTCATCGCGACCTTGGCCTGGGGCGGCAATGCGGTAGCCGGCAAGCTTGCCGTCGGCCATGTGAGCCCGATGATGCTGACCTTCTGCCGGTGGTTCGTCGCCGTGGCGATCATCTTCGCGATCTCGATGCCGCAGATCAGGAAGGACTGGCCGGTCGTAAAGAAGAACCTGCCGATTCTCACCTTCCTCGGCATCATGGGCTACGTCTTCTTCAACGCCGCCATCTACACGGCCGTCAACTACACCACCGCGATCAACGTCACCGTCGAGCAGGTGCTCATTCCGATGCTGATCTTCGTGATGAACTTCGCGCTGTTCCGAATGAAGGTCTCCTGGGCGCAGGTTCTCGGCTTCACGCTCACCTTCGTCGGCGGACTGATCACCGCCGTCCACGGCGATCTCAATACGCTCATGACGCTGACGGTCAATATCGGCGATGCGATCATGATGATCGCGATCGTCAGTTACGCCGTCTATACGGTGGCGCTCAGATGGCGGCCGCCGATCAACTGGCGGACGCTGATGGCGGTACCCGCTCTCGTCGCGATGATCTTCAGCGCCCCGCTGGTGTTGTGGGAATATTCGGCCGACCGGTTGATCTGGCCGGACGCGACCGGCTGGATGGTGGTGCTATACACGGCCGTTTTCGCATCGCTGGTCGCGCAGGTCCTCTATATCGTCGGCGTCGAGAAGATCGGCCCCAATCGGGCGGGCCTGTTCATCAATCTCATACCCGTCTTCGGCACGCTGCTCTCCGTCACCCTCGTCGGCGAAGCCCTGCAATCCTTCCATATCGTTGCGCTGGCGCTTGCCCTCGGCGGCATCGCCATCGCCGAATGGGGAAAGCCCGCCTCCGTTTGAGAAGGCGGGCCTGGGAAGGCGCGAGACGTCGCAAGATCAAAGATCAGATATCGTAATAGGCCCGCGTGACGGACGGCTCGCGCCGGGGCGCGAGGCTCGGCGACTGCTTGCCGGACATGTCGACCACCGGGCTGTCATTGCCGAGGATCACGTCGCCGCGGTCCGTTGCGATCACCAGAACCCGCTCGACGCGTCCCATGCCGTCGATCGCATAGGCGATCCGCATCGACCTTGCCGGCCAGCCGCGGGAAAGCAGATGATCGCGCTTTAGATCGGCGCAATCGAAGCAACTGCCGGCGCCCAGATCGAGCGAGAAATCGCCGGCGATTTCGTCGAGATAGCCGTCGATGTCGGAAATCGTGCCGTTGACCGCGGAGTTGATCCGCAGCAATTCGCGCCGTTTTGCGAAAGTCAGCACCAGCACGCCGTCTTCTGCGCCGTCATGGCGCTCGATCGCCGGGATCTCCGACGTATGGATCTGTGCGGTCGATACGGACGAAAGCGCCCGGGCGAAACCGCCGGCGCCGGCGGCATTCGCTTCCTTGCCGGCAATGAGGGCCGTCAGGACGACCGCGGAAATAATGAGTTTCTTGATCATGACGCTGCACCCTGTTTCACCGGACGACTTCACTGCCGTCTCGTCTCTTGATGGCACAACCATATGCGGGATGGTTTTCGGGGCGCTTAAGCGGATCGATGCAATTTTATTGAAATCGGCTTTTTTCCCGTCCTGGCACAATGCCGGAGCCCGACCGCACGCAAAAAAGCATCGTACCGGGCGGAAATTGATGCTTTTCGAGACGTGCCCTATCTCCTAACCGTGTGGGGAGCATGAAGGAAAGGCAGGGCAGCATGGGCAAGCCGTTTTACTGGAACGAACTCAACACACTCGATTTCGCTCATCTTTCGCCTGAAAAGACCATCGCCATCCTGCCGATCGCCTCGACGGAGCAGCACGGGCCGCACCTGCCGATCGCGACCGACGTGGCGATCGCCAACGGCATGTTGGCGGAACTCAAGGTCCAGCGGCCGGAGGATCTGGACATCCTCGTGCTTCCGACCCAGGAGATCGGCAAGGCGAACGAGCATGTCTACGGCGCCGGTTCGCTTTCCCTCGGCCCGGAAATCCTGATCCCGGCCTGGACGGCGATCGGCGCCAAGGTGGCCGAAGCAGGCGTCAGGAAGCTCGTCATCGTCAATTCGCACGGCGGCAATGTCGACATCATGAGCATCGTCGGCCGCGAGCTGCGTGTCCGCTACAAGATGGCGGTGATCGGCACGCAATGGGGCCGCTTCGGGCACCCGGAGGGACTGATTTCCGAACACGAGCAGAAATTCGGCATCCACGGCGGCGAGGTGGAGACGTCTCTCATGCTGCACTTCCGCCCCGATCTCGTCCGGATGGAGAAGGCGGAGAATTTCGTCTCCAAGGCGGAGTGGATGAAGTCGCAGTCGAAATACATCCAGCCGACACCGCCGCATGCGCTCGCCTGGATCGCCCATGACCTGAACCCGAACGGCGTGGTGGGCAATGCGGCGGCCGGCACGGCGGAAAAGGGCGCGCTCATCTGCCGTCACCAGGTGGCGGGCTTCGTCGAGATGCTGCGCGATTTCGAAGCCTATCCGCTCGACAATCTCTATTCGCGCTGAGCATCCTTCGCCTGGGATTGCGCCGGCACATGTCCTTTTGACTGCAGTTCGGCGACGATCGCCGCCAGTTCCGACAGCAGGAATTCCACGAAAAGGCTGGTCGCCGTATCGAGCGTCGCACGCGAGCGGGCGAAAAGCTTCATCGGCTGGTGCCGCGCGTGGGGATTGGCGAGCGGCCGGAAGACGAGCTCGCCGCGCCGGCATTCCGGCAGCACGTCGAGTGGATTGAGCAGCGTCAGCCCGGTGCCCGCCTTGACGAGTTTCTTCAGCATTTCGGACGCATTGGTTTCGACCACCGGCTCGACCGGGACGGAGAGCGGCGAAAGCGCCAGGTTGATGATGTTCCTGAGGCTCGTGCCGGGCTGGGCGAGCACCAGCGGCTCCTGCACCACGTCCGCGAGATCGACCGCGCCCTCGCCCGCCAGCCGATGCCCTGGAGGTATCACGGCGCCGACCGGAATATCGAAATTGGCGAGCGTCCGGATGCCGGGCGTCGCAGGGATGTTGAAGCCGAGACCGATATCCACCTCCCCTGAAATGACCGGCTGGATGGTGTTGGAAGGTCCGTCGTTGCGAAGATGAATGCGCACGCGCGGATGTTGCGTGACGAACCGCGCGATGATCTCCGGCAGCGGGCCGGCGGCAAGCCCGACGGTCGAGACGATCGATACCTTGCCCACCTGCGGCATCTTAAGACCCCGGATGCGCGCCTCCATCCGCTCATAGGTCTTCAGCACCTCGCGGATATGCTCGATGCAGAGCTCGCCGGCCGCGGTGAGCTTCAATCCGCGCGGCATGCGCTCGAAGATCGGCGCGCCCAGTTCGTCCTCCAGGGCCAGGATCTGCCGGTTGACGGCCGAGGACGCGACGTTCAGCCGGGCCGCCGCCTTGCGGATCGATCCGCAGCGGGCGATCTCGTCGATATAAAGCAGCTTTCGCGAATGCAGCATTTTACCTCAACCCTCATTGCATATTTTTTGATCATGCCGCACAATTTGGCATATCAAATTTCGACCGCTGCCTCAAAGGCATCAATGCGGACGAATTTTGATGCTTTTCAAAGAGCAAGGCAACCGTTCAAATGCTGTGAAGAAAAAGCTCTCACGATGCCGCAAGGTTTAACAGGGGAACAAAACAACATGTCCAACGCATTGACGATGAAGAGTTTTCTGGCCGCCATCGGCCTTTCCGCGGCAGCCCTTGCCGCACAGCCCGCCGCAGCGCTCGACGAAGTTTCCTACGGCACCAACTGGCTCGCCCAGGCGGAGCACGGCGGCTTCTACCAGGCCGTCGCCGACGGCACCTACGAGAAGCATGGTCTGAAGGTGACCATCGTGCAGGGCGGACCGAACGCCGCCAACCGCGCGCTTCTGATCGCCGGCAAGGTGGATTTCTACATGGGCGGCCCGTTGGGCGACATGGACGCCGTCAAGCAGGGCATTCCGCTGATCAGCGTCGCCTCGATCTTCCAGAAGGACCCGCAGGTCCTGCTCGCCCATCCGGATGCCGGCGTCGAGACATTCGCCGACCTCGCCAAGCTCAACACGATCTTCATGGGCAAGGAAGGCTACGTCACCTATTTCGAATGGATGAAGAAGAATTTCCAGGGTTTTCGCGACGACCAGTACAAGCCCTATACCTTCAATCCGGCCCCCTTCATCGCCGACAAGAAATCCGCGCAGCAGGGCTACCTGACCTCCGAGCCCTATGAGATCGAGAAGCAGGCCGGCTGGATGCCGAAGGTCTTCCTCATCGCGGATGCGGGCTACGGCTCCTATTCGACGATGATCACCACGACCCAGCCGATGATCGACGCGAAGCCGGATGTCGTGCAGCGCTTCGTCGATGCCTCGATCGAGGGCTGGTACAACTATCTCTACGGCGACAACAAGGCGGCCAACGACCTGATCAAGAAGGACAATCCGGAGATGACGGATGGCCAGATCGCCTATTCCATCGCCAAGATGAAGGAATACGGCATCGTCGAATCTGGCGACGCGCTCGACAAGGGCATCGGCTGCATCACCGACGAGCGTTATAAGAAGTTCTTCGACAGCATGGTGGCGATCGGCGTCGAGCCGGCCGACCTCGATTACAAGAAGGCCTATTCGACCAAGTTCGTCTGCAAGGGCGTCGGCATGGCGTTGAAGAAATAAAACGGACTTAGCCCCTCATCCGGCTGCCGCCACCTTCTCCCCGCCCGCGGGGAGAAGGATATGCCGCCCGCTCTTCCTCCGACCGGGACGTCGCGTTTGGCAAGTCCCCTCTCCCCGCAAGCGGGGAGAGGGTTAGGGTGAGGGGCAGATTTCTTCGCATTCATCGCAAGGCCCGCAATGACCACGTCCCAAGCCCCGTTGATACCAGCTCCAGGAGACAGCCGCCGGCGGCCGCTGGTCGTCATGCGCAACGTCTCGAAAATGTTCTCGAGCGGAACGCTCGCGCTCTCCGACATGTCGCTGACGGTCGAGCCCGGCGAATTCGTGAGCCTGCTCGGTCCCTCCGGCTGCGGCAAGTCGACGGCGCTGCGCATCATCGCCGGATTGGGCGACGTCTCGACCGGCACGATCGACTGGCCGAGCTCCCGCATCAATTCCAAGGGCTTGCCGGAAGGCGACATTTCCTTCGTCTTCCAGGAGCCGACGCTGATGCCCTGGCAGACGGTGTTCGGCAATGTCTACCTGCCGCTGAAGCTGCGCGGCGTTTCGAAATCCGCCGCCCGCGACGAGATCATGAAGACGCTGGCGACGGTCGGGCTGCAGGATTTCGCCGGCGCCTATCCGCGCGAGCTTTCCGGCGGCATGAAGATGCGCGTTTCGATCGCCCGCGCGCTGGTGACCAGGCCGAAGCTGCTTTTGATGGACGAGCCCTTCGCCGCGCTCGACGAGATCACCCGCCAGAAGCTCAACGACGACGTGCTGCGGCTCTGGCGCGAGACGGGCATCACGGTGATCTTCGTCACCCATTCCGTCTTCGAATCGGCCTATCTTTCCAACCGCATCGTGGTGATGAAGGCGCGGCCAGGCCGGGTGCACGCGGATTTCCCGCTGGTGACGAGCATGAGCCGCGACGCCCATTACCGTACCTCGGAGGAATACCGGCAGGCCTGCGAGAAGGTCTCCAACATGCTCCTGGAAGCGATCGGCGGGGAGGAACACTGATGGTACCGGCCAGCCTTGAAAACAGTCCGCCCCTTGCGCCTTCGAAACCCGGCTTCTTCGGCCGCAATCGCGACAGGCTCCTGCGCACCTTGATTCCGGTCGGCGTGGTGATCTCGCTGATCCTGCTCTGGCAGGCGATCATCACCGTCAACGGCATCCCGCAATACATCCTGCCGGGACCGCTGGCGGTCGCCAATTCGCTCTACAACGACTGGGGCACGCTCTGGCCGGCGCTCTGGGTCACGACGCAGATCACCATGCAGGCGTTGGCGCTCGCCCTGATCGGCGGCGTCGGCATCGCCATCTTCCTCGTTCAGTCGAAATGGATCGAGACCGCCTTCTACCCGATCACCGTCATATTGCAGGTGACGCCGATCGTGGCGATCGCGCCGCTGATCCTCATCTACGCCCCGACGACGCAGGTCGCGCTGCTGATCTGCGCCTTCCTCGTCGCCTTCTTCCCCATCCTGTCGAACATGGTGCAGGGCCTGAAGAGCGTCGACCACAATCTTCTGAACCTCTTCGATCTCTATGGCGCCTCGCGCTGGCAGATGCTGCTTTACCTCAAGCTCCCCTCCTCGCTCCCCTATTTCATGACGGGTCTGCGGATCGGCGGCGGCCTGGCGCTCATCGCCGCGGTGGTGGCGGAATTTGCGGCAGGCTCCGCGGGTGCCGGCTCCGGCCTCGCCTTCCGGCTGCTGGAATCCCAGTACCGCCTCAACATCCCGCGGCTCTTCGCGGCACTCATCCTGCTCTCCGTGCTCGGTGTGGTGATCTTCATGATTACCTCGTTCATCGCTTGGATATCGCTGCACCGCTGGCATGAAAGCAGCCTCAAGAGGGAAAACTGATGGCCGGCGAATTCATGACGCTTCCCAATGCCCGCCGTTTCGCGCTGACCGACGCGACATTGCCGGCCGTCCTCGTGAAGGGCTTTTCCGGTCCAGCCCGCGAAGGCCTGATCCAGGCGGATATCGTCATCGCCGACGGCAGGATCGAAAGGATCCTGCCGGCCGGCGCCGCACCCGCGGAGATCGTCAAGGCCGACATGCGCGGCGGCATGGCGTGGCCCTGTTTCGTCGACATGCACACGCATCTCGACAAGGCGCATTTCTGGGATCGCCGCCCGAACCCCGACGGAACCTTCATGGGCGCGCTGGAAAATGTCCGGGCCGACCGCATCGCCAACTGGTCGGCGGAGGACATCCGCGCCCGCTTCGAATTCTCGCTGAAAAGCGCCTATGCGCACGGCACCAGGCTGATCCGCACGCACCTGGACTCCATCCCCCCGCAACCGGACATTTCCTTCCCGCTGTTTGCGGAACTGCGCGAGGAGTGGAAGGACAGGATCGCGCTTCAGGCGGTCGCGCTACTGCCCCTCGAATGCGTTCTTGAGCCGGCGATTTTCGACGGCATCGTCGCGACGACGAAACGTTACGGAGGCTTGCTGGGCGGCGCCACGCGCATCCTTCCCGATTTCGAACGCATTCTCGATACGCTGTTCCGCGCCGCCGCGGACAACGGTCTCGATGTCGATCTGCACGCGGACGAAACGGAAGACCGGCAGGTCCTGACGCTGGAAGCCATCGCCGAAGCGAAACTCCGCAACCGCTTCGAAGGCTCAGTCACCGTCGGCCATTGCTGCTCCCTCGCAAGGCAGGACGAAGAGACCGCCAGGCGCGTCATCGGCAAGGTCGCCGAAGCCGGCATCTCGGTCGTGTCGCTGCCCATGTGCAACATGTACCTGCAGGACCGTCATGCCGGTGCGACACCCCGCTGGCGCGGCGTCACGCTGTTCCACGAACTGACCGCCGCGGGCGTCAAGACGGCCGTCGCCTCCGACAACACCCGCGATCCGTTCTACGCCTATGGCGACATGGATCCGGTCGAAGTCTTCCGCGAGGCGGTGCGCATCCTGCATCTCGATCACCCACTCGACACCTCGGCGCGTGTCGTTACGGCGACGCCCGCCGAAATCCTCGGGCGCCCGGAGATCGGCGTCATCGCCGAAGGTGCTCCCGCCGATCTCGTCCTCTTCAGCGCGCGCCGCTGGAGCGAATTCCTTTCCCGTCCGCAGGCCGACCGCATCGTGATGCGGAATGGCATGGGCATCGACCGTCGCCTGCCGGATTACCGTGACCTTGACCCGCTAATGGAGAAATGACCCTGCGCCCGAAAAGCGGAAGCCGTTTTCGGACAGGCGCAAGGTCTGGAGGATGAAGTGACAATGCCGGATTATGCGAAGATCAAACAGGAACTCGAAGGCATCGCGGTGGAGGACAACCCGGCGCTGGTGCGCCAGAAGAGCCGCGACTTCTATTGGTATTCCCCGATCCTGAAAGCCGAGCTCGACAATGTCACGGCCGACCTCGTCGTCTCGCCGAAGACCGAGGAAGAGGTCATCCGCACGCTGAAAGTCGCCTTCGCGCATGGCGTGCCGGTCACCCCGCGCGGCGCCGGCACCGGCAATTACGGCCAGGCCATGCCGCTTTCCGGCGGCATCGTTCTGAACCTCATCAACATGAACAAGGTCAAGGAAATCCATCCCGGCCGCGTCGTCGCCGAACCCGGCATCGTCATCGCCGAGCTCGACCGCCAGACCAGGGCCCATTCCGGCCAGGAGCTGCGCTTCCACCCCTCGACCGCCCAGACGGCGACGATCGGCGGCTTCGTCGCCGGCGGCTCCGGCGGCGTCGGCTCGATCCATTGGGGGGGCCTGCGCGACCTCGGCAACATCCTCAGGCTGCGCGTCGTCACCATGGAGGCCGAGCCGCGCGTGCTGGAGCTCACCGCCTGGGACCTGCAGAAGGTCACCCATGCCTACGGCACCAACGGCATCATCGTCGAAGTCGAAATGCCGCTTGCGCCGGCCTATGACTGGGTGGACGTGCTGGTCGGCTACGACGACTTCATGGACGCGGTGCGCTTCGGCGACGCGATCGCCCACAAGAACGGCATCCTGGTGAAGGAGATCGCTCCGATCGCCGCACCCATCCCCTACGATTATTTCCCGCGCCACAAACAGTTCATCCGTCATCGCGGCCAGTCGATCTGCGTGCTGATGGTGGCCCCGCATTCGATCGATGCCTTCACCGCCTTCGCCGAACGCCAGAAGGGCGAGATCCTCTTCCGCTCCGACAAGGTCGAGAGCATGAAGGGCATCCCGCACGCCTATGAGCTCGCCTGGAACCACACGACGCTGCGCGCCCTGAAAGTCGATCCCAGCTTCACCTATCTGCAGGTTCAGTATCCGGGACCCGACCATGTCGCCAAGGTCGAGAAGATGGTAAAGCTCTTCGGCGACGAAGTGCCGGGCCATCTGGAATTCATCAGGTTCGACGGCCGCATGCAGTGCTCCGGCCTGCCGCTGGTGCGCTACACGACCCGCGAACGGCTGGAGGAGATCATCAGGATCCACCAGGACAACGGCTGCCCGATCTTCAACCCGCACCGCTACACGCTGGAGGAAGGCGGCATGAAGCAGACCGACGTGGTGCAGCTCGCGTTCAAGAAGGAGACCGACCCCAAGGGCCTCCTCAATCCCGGCAAGATGATCGCCTGGGAGAACCCGGACTTCGATTTCTCCGCCGGCAAGAACTATCTCTTCCCCGGATTGGCCGTCGCGGAGGGTTGATGCGGGTCCTGCTTCTACACTCGCATCCGGTCGAATCGAGCTATGGCGCGGCCCTGCACGCGCAGGCGCGCGAAAGCCTGAAGAAGGCCGGACACGAAGTGGATGACTGCAATCTCTATGCGGAAGAATTCGATCCGGTCATGTCGCGTCGTGACCGGATGATCTATCACACCTATCCCGACAATCTGGAACTGGTCAGGCCCTATGTCGACCGGCTGCAGAAGGCGGAAGGCCTGGTGATCGTCACCCCGGTCTGGAATTTCGGCTGGCCGGCGATGCTGAAGGGCTATTTCGACCGCGTCTGGCTGCCGGGCGTCACCTTCGAACTTAACGGCGGCACCCTGACCCGGAAGCTGCATATCGAGAAGGTCGCCGTCGTGCTCACCTACGGCGCCACCCGCTGGCGGGCATTCCTCGCCGGCGATCCGCCCCGAAAGCTTGCCAAGCGCGTGCTCAGGGTGCAGACCAACCCCGCCCGGGCGGTCAGGTTTCTCGCCCATTACGACATGAACAACTGCACGCCACAGACGCGTGCCGCCTTCCTGGAGAAGGTGAGGCGCGAGATGGAGCGATTCTAGGCCGCATAGCGCAAATGGACGATGCCGTCGTTGAACGGCAGCGCGTCGATGAGCGTCATCTGCCCGACGGAATAGCCTTGCGGGAAAAGCCGCGTGCCGCGTCCGAGGACGGTCGGATAGATCATCAGGTTATACTGGTCGCTCAGCCCCGCCGGCATCAGCGAATGCACCAGCCCGGCGCTGCCATAGATCAGGATTTCACTCTCCAGCGTTTCCTTGAGTTCCCGGACCTTCGCCGCGACATCGCCGGACAGTACCATTGTATTGTTCCAGGCCGCTTCCGAAAGGCTGTTGGAGGCGACGAATTTCGTCATGGCGTTGATCCGGTCGGCAAACCCCTCCTCATCCTTCACCAGTGGCCAGACGGCAGCGAAACCGTCATAGGTCGTGCGGCCGAGCAGCAGGGCGGAAGCGGAGAACAATTCGTCATGCTTGAACCGGTCGCCCTGAGGGCCACGGGTAAAGGGGCCTATCCAGTCGCCTAGGCCGGAATTCTCCATACCGACAGGGTCCTGTATCACGCCGTCGAGCGAGATATATTGCGAAACGATGATCTTGGCGGTCATTGTCATGTCCTCTGGGGTTCATTGACGGGAGGCTTTCTCACGTCCTTCCCTGCCTAGGACGCGTCTGCTTAGCCGCTGCCGACAGCGCCCACCTCCGGATTAAATTCTTTCTTATCTTCAACACCGGCCGGTTTTACCGAAACGGCGGGCCTCCACCTCGATCATCGCGACCCGCGTCGCCGGATCGAGACCGCCGACGTCGGACCCGTCCCGCTCCGAAATGAACAGGAATCGATCCACCTCTACCCCGGCCGCCGTCACCGTCCGATAGGTTTCCCACCGCTGGTGAACCCGCGCGGCGGCGCGCAGGGACGGAATATTGTCCGGACTGACGATCGAGACGATCCGGCCGAAACCGAGTTTGTCGAGACCGAAGTCCCGGCAGGCGGCAGCCGCTTCAAAGGCATAACCGCGCCCCAGCCATTCGCGCCTCAGGTGATAGCCGATCTCCGGCTCCATGCCCGATGGCGTTTTCTGAAGGGTGATCCCGCAATCGCCGATCAGCTCTCCGCTCGCCTTCTCGACCACTCCCCAGAGCCCGAAACCGTTCTCGGCATAGCTTTGAAACGCGAGCTTGTCGAACCAGTCGAATGTCTCTTCCAGGGTCTTGGCACGCGGATAGTAGCGCATGCTGACGGGATCGCCGAAGATGCGATGGAGGACAGGCACGTCGTTTCGCGTGAGCTCCCGCAAGACCAGCCGGTCCGTCGTAAAAACCTCTCTCATCGGCCCCTGCCCTTCATATCGACCCCGATGCCAACCCTGACAACGACCACTAAACTTTTCCTTAAATTTTACCGGTTATTAATCTCTCGAAGTTGAGAGATTTTGGGATGCGTATTGCGTTTTTCATCGCCCTCATGGCCCTTTCGCTGACCGCCTGTGCCTCCGCGCCGAGCCGGGTCACCAATGCCTGCGCGATCTTCGAGCAACGGGACGGGCTTTTCAACAACTGGGCGCGCCAGGCGAAAGCCGCCGAACGGGAGTTCGGCGTGCCGGTGCCGATCCTGATGGCGACGATCTATGTGGAATCCGGCTTCCAGCCCTATGCCAAGCCGCCGCGCAAATACGTCCTCGGCTTCATCCCGTGGGGACGCGTCTCCTCCGCCTATGGCTATGCCCAGGCGCTCGACGGCACGTGGCTCACCTACAAGAAGGATACCGGCCGCTGGAGCGCGAGCCGCAGCGATTTCGGCGATGCGATCCATTTCGTCGGCTGGTACCACAATCGCAGCCATCAGAAGAACGGCATTCCGCTCACCGACGGCTACAATCTCTACCTCGCCTACTATTCCGGCCATGCGGGCTATTCGCGCGGCCAGTTCGGCAGCGGCGTCAGGCAGACTGCGCAAAAATCCGCCGCCATGGCGGCAAGATACGAGGCCCAGCTCAGAAGCTGCGGATACTGACGATATCGAACGGCGTGCTCAAAGCACCTTGGCCGCCGTCACTTCCACCTCGACCAGGAATTCGGCGCGCGTGAACCCGCCGACGACGATCAGCGTCGAGACCGGCTTCGGCTCCATGGTGTAGCGGTCGCGCACCGTCATATAGGCCGGAAAATCCTCGCGGCTCGTCACGAAGCCGCAGATGCGGATGACATCCGCATAGGTCATGCCCGCCTCATCCAGGATGGCGCCGATCGCCTTGAAGCAGAGTTCCGCCTGGCTTGCCACGTCCGGCGGGATCTTCTCTTCCGGCGAGATGCCGAGCTGGCCGGAGGTGACGAGCAGGCTCGCCCCCGGCGGCACCAGAAGCCCGTGATTGTACTGCCCGAACGGCTTTCGGACGGATGGCGGATTGAAAACGCGCTTCATGGCGGCAAGCTCTCGTTTGGCGTGGGACTCACCTGACGGCAAACCAATAAACCGGCTTTCATCGTCGGGTTCAAGGCATGGGGGACGAACCGCACATCTCCAGGCCCTTGCCTCACCCCTGTTTCTGATTATGCTTCACCGGGAAAAGAAGTAAGGACAAGACGAGAGGGCTTCATGTCGCGTGCTGTCGCTTGGTGGCGCTATCCCGCTTTCGCTCTCGGCATCCTCGGAAGCGAGAAATCTTTCCGGAAGAACCCGCTGCTCGGCCATCCCCGCCTCAACGAACTCGGCCTGCATCGCGAACGTGTCCGGCTCGCCGCCCGCATGGCTGATTACCGTCGCAGCCTCCTCGGCATGTCCGTGAGGGCGGAGGAACGGGCGGCCTTCGACCGGGACGGCTTCGTCGTCCGCGAAAACGCCCTGCCCCAGGACGTATTCCAGCGCATCCGCGATTACCTTGAGAACGAGCCGCTGCCGGCGCGCGAGATGCGTCAGGGACAGGCCGTGACGCGCATGACGCCCATCAATCCGAACGCCCTGGAGAAACTGCCGGACCTGGCGCGCTTCAGCCGGGACCCGTCGATCGCCGGCCTGATCCGTTATGTGGGCGGCGTTGCCGGCGACCCCATCTATTTCGTCCAGACCGTCATTGCCGAACCGGCGATCAAGCAGGCCGACCCGCAGACGGCCCTGCACGCGGATACCTTCCACTCGACGTCGAAGGCCTGGCTATTTCTTCAGGATGTCGGCCCGGACGACGGTCCTTTCGTCTTCGTGCCCGGCAGCCACAAGCTCACCGAAAAGCGGCTCGAATGGGAATACCGGCAGAGCCTGCTGGCCAATGTCGACAAGCGCACCCATCATGCGGACGGATCGTTCCGCATCACGCCCGCCGAACTGCTGGAACTCGGCGATTTCACTCCGCAGAAGGTGGTGGTGCGCGCCAATACGCTGGTGGTGGCCGATACCTACGCCTTCCATTCACGCGCCGTCAGCGACCGGCATACGGTTCGGGTGGAACTGCACGCCTATCATCGCGCCAATCCCTTCACACCGCTTCCCTTCTCGCTCACCGGCCTCGTCCCGGGCATTCGCGACCGCCGCCTCGATCTCTATCTCGCCTTTGCCGATCGGAAAGCGAAGCGCGCCGGCAGGCAGCCCGTCTGGAAGGATGTCGGCGCCTGCACCGCCTTCTCCGAGCCGCATATCTGACCGGCGGCCCCTGAGGCGCCCGGTCAGGCGCCGTAACCGACGATGCCTTTGACTTCGAGGAAGTCGTGAATGCCCCAGTCGGCATATTCCCGGCCGTTGCCGGATTGCTTGTAGCCGCCGAAGGGCGCGAAGAGGTCCCATTCGGGATAGTTGACGAAGACCGAACCGGCGCGCAGGCGCGACGCCACCTTGCGGGCGTGATCGATATCGCCGGACTGCACGTAAGCAGCCAATCCGTAAGGCGTGTCGTTGGCGATCTCGACCGCCTGATCCTCGCTGTCGTAGGGCAGGATCGAAAGCACCGGGCCAAAGATTTCCTCCCGCGCGATCGTCATGTCGTTGGTGACGTGGCCGAACACGGTCGGGCGCACGTAATAACCGCGGTTGAGGTTTTCCGGCCGGCCCGGTCCGCCGGTGACGAGCATCGCCCCTTCCGAAATGCCGGCTTCGATCAGCCGTTGGATCTTGTCGAACTGCACCTTGCTGACGACCGGGCCGAGATCGGTATCTTCGGCGCGCGGATCGCCGGTCTTGAGCTTTTCCGCAGCCGCCTTGGCCACCTGAAGCGCCTGGTCATGGCGCCCGGCGGGCACCAGCATGCGGGTCGGCGCATCGCAGGACTGGCCGGAATTGCCGAAACAGGCCGTGACGCCGTCCGCCACCGCTTTTTCGAATTCCGCGTCGGGCAGGATGATGTTGGGCGACTTGCCGCCGAGCTCCTGCGCCACGCGCTTCACGGTATCGGCCGCCGTCTTCGCGACGATCACGCCGGCGCGGGTCGAGCCCGTGAAGGAGACCATGTCGACATCCGGATGGCCGGCCATCACCTGGCCCACGTCCGGCCCGGTGCCGTTGACGAGATTGAAGACGCCCTTCGGCGTGCCGGCCGCTTCCATCACCTCCGCGAAGATGATGCCGGAAATCGGCGCGATCTCGGAGGGTTTCAGGACCATGGTGCAGCCCGCGGCGATCGCCGGTCCCACCTTGCAGGTGATCTGGTTGAGCGGCCAGTTCCAGGGCGTGATGAGGGCGCAGACGCCGATCGGCTCCTTGACGATCATCGTCGATCCGCGTGGTTCGGTGAATTCGTATCTCTCCAGAGCCTCGATCGTCGCCTTGAGATGCCCCTGGCCGGCTGCGGCCTGCGCATCGCGGGCAAAGGCGAGCGGCGCGCCCATTTCCCGGCTGACGGCCTGGGCGATATCCTCGTAACGCTTTTCGTATTCGGCAAGGATGCGCTTGAGCAGCGCCAGCCGCTCCGCCTTCGGCCATTGGGAAAAGGCCGGGAATGCGGCCTTGGCGGCGGCGACCGCCTTGTCCACATCCGCTTTCGATCCAAGCGCGATCTGCGTATAGGCCTCTTCCGTCGAAGGGTCGATCACGTCGAGCGCGACGGGTATCGCGGGCGCCATCCAGGCGCCGTCGATGAAGAATTTCAGATGGTTGCTCATGGAAGATCTCCCGGACAGCCGGAGAAACGGCAGGCCACTATCGGACATGGCCGTTTCCCCCGCAAGTCCGGAAGTCATTAGACTTGCCCCTCATCCGGCTGCCGCCACCTTCTCTCTGCTTTGCGGGGAGAAGGGATATGCTGCGCCACCTCTTCCGCTTTCGAATATTGCGTTTGGCACATTCCCTCTCCCCGTTTCTACGGGGAGAGGGTTAGGGTGAGGGGCAAGCATCAAGCACCGTAAGGCGCGAAGAATTTCTTGGCCGCTTCGATCTCGTTCGGCCGGATCTCATGGCCGCCGAGATGCCATTCGAGCGTCACCCTGTCGCCCTGCCGCTTGAAATAGTCGGCAAGCGCGGCGGTCTGCGGCACGGGGCAGATCGGATCGTGCTGACCGGCGGTGATCAGCACATGCGCCTGCTCGCCGGTCTTGCGATCCTCCGGCTGGAACGGAATCAGCGGATGCATCAGCACCCCCGCCTCGAACAGGCCGGGCTTCTCGATCATGATGTTGGCGAGGATGTTCGCGCCGTTCGAGAAGCCGAGGCCGAGCACGGTCGAGGAATCATGAGCGTCCCGGTTGGCGGCCACGAATTCGCTCATCCGCTCGGTCGCCCGGGCAAGATCGTCGCAATCGTAGACGCCTTCCGCCTTGCGCCGGAAGAAGCGCGCCGCGCCATGTTCGGAAACATCGCCGCGCGGCGAGATGACGGTGGCGTTCGGCAGCAGCCGGCCGCCGAAGTCGAAGAACTGGTTCTCGTCGCCGCCGGTGCCGTGAAAGACGAACAGGATCGGCGCCCCGGGCGCACCGGGTCTCGCCCGGTGCACATAGCTGTCGTAACTCATCTTATTCTCCTGGTGCCCGAACCGTTATTCGATGGGTTCAAGGTGCTGTTCGAGGGCTTCCCTCAGATGCGCATGCTGCTTCGGCAGCTTCAGCGCCTCGCCGAGATGGGCCGTGTCTTCGTCGCGGTCGAAGCCGGGCTCGTTGGTGGCGACTTCGAAAAGCACGCCGCCGGGGGTCCGGAAGTAGATCGCCCAGAAGTAGTCGCGGTCGATCACCGGCGTGACCTGATAGCCGGTATCCATCAGCGCCTTGCGGACTTCGAGCTGCTTTTCGCGGTTCTCGACCGCAAAGGCGATGTGATGGACCGAGCCGGCACCAAGCCGCGCGCCGCTGATATTGGGCATGGTTTCGATGTCGATGACATCGGCGCCGTTGCCGCCCGGAATGCCGAAGCGGGTCACGCCGTCCTTGGCGTCGATCTGGCTGTAGCCCATGTATTTCAGGAGCTCGGCGGTGGCGCCTTCGTCGCGCAGACGAAGCGACGCGGAATGGAAGCCGCGGATCGCTTCCGCCTCGCCGACGCCGTTGCCGGTCCAGGGCGCGCGCGGATCGTCCTTCACCTCGACGAGCGCGAAACCGTCGCCGTCGGGACCTGCGAAATGCAGGCGGCTCTCGCCGAAAGCGCTATCCGTCTTCAAGCCTTCGACGCCGGCCTTGGTAAGCCGGTCGGTCCAGTAGCCGAAGGAACCTTCCGGAACGGAGAAGAGCGTCGTGCCGACTTCCCCGGTGCCGGGACGGCCGCGGGCGATGTGCGGGAACGGGAAGTAAGTCATCACCGAACCCGGCGTGCCGACTTCGTCGCCGTAATAAAGATGGTAGACGTCGGGAGCGTCGAAATTGACGGTCTTCTTCACCCGGCGCAGGCCGAGCGTATCGGTGAAGAATCTGTTGTTGATACCGGCACTCGCGGCCATGGATGTGACGTGGTGGAGGCCCTTGATCTGGTCGAGCATTGTAAACCCCTTTTCTGGCTCAGCGAGCCGTTGTTCTGGGGCAATATTTGGTTCACCGGGCCCGGCTTGGATAGACGGCCGGGTCCGAACGCATCGTTCACTTAACGTAGACGGGAAATGGTTAATTGTTCACAGAACAGGCCGTTCCGGCAGCTGCCAGTCGATAGGCTCGCGGCCGCGCGAAACAAGGAAGTCATTGGCTTTGGAGAAATGCCGGCAGCCGAAGAACCCGTTATGGGCGGAAAGCGGCGAGGGATGCGGCGCCTTCAGCATAGCACCTGGTGCTATGTATTTGGCATGGCCTATCGGGTATTCAAGACGGCATGGTTTACCCGAGCGGCGCGGAAAGCCCGGATCTCGGACCACAAGCTCTGCAAGGCAATCGCCCAGGTCGCCCTGGGTCAGGCCGACGACCTCGGAGGTGGCGTTTTCAAGAAACGCCTGAACGACAACCGGCACCGGTCGATCATTCTGGCGAAGGCCGGAGAATTCTGGGTCTATACCTATCTCTTCGCCAAGCAGGACCGGGCCAATGTCGATGACGATGAGTTAGCCGCCTTTCGGAAACTGGCGGAACTCTACCGCAAAAAGACGGCTGATGCCTTGGCCGCCGAATTGAAAAGCGGTGCACTGGTGGAGATTTGCAATGGCGACTAGGCGGAAATTCAAAAGCGATGCCTTCGAGGCGATCCATAGCGCCGTGGAAGGCATGTATGAAGCCGGGACGATAGACAAGGAAACCCTGCGGACCTTCGATGAGACTTGCCTTTCAATACCCCCAGAGCTTTCTCCAGGCGAGATCAAAGCCCTGCGCGAGGGCAACCACGTCAGCCAGCCGGTCTTCGCCCGGTATCTCAACACCAGCGAGTCCACGGTCCAGAAATGGGAAACGGGTGCGAAGCGCCCAAGCGGGCCGGCTTTGAAACTGCTGGACATCGTGCGTAAACATGGACTTCAAGTGCTCTCCTGACTCATTTTCTCAAAGAGCTTTCATGCGTCTCCTGTTTCTTGTCCTCGGCTGGCTGTTCGTCGCCCTCGGCGTCGCGGGAGCCTTCCTGCCGGTGCTGCCCACCACGCCTTTCCTGTTGCTGGCGGTCGCCTGTTTCGCACGCTCCTCGCCGCGGCTGGAGGCCTGGCTGATGAACCATCCGAGGTTCGGGGAACCGCTCAGGAACTGGCGGGAAAAGGGCGCCATCCCCCGCAGGGCCAAGATCGCCGCCGTCGCGATGATGGCCGCAAGCTATGCGATCTTCTGGTTCGGCACATCGCCGCCCTTCTGGCGGGCCGTCCTGGTCGCGGCCCTGATGATCGGGCCGGCGATCTTCGTCGTCACCCGGCCGGAACCGGGTGCCTGATCCTCACAGGCTCAACGATGCCGCGATTGCGGCAGGACGTAAGGAATATGCTGGGCCGGCAGCCGCCCGACGGCGCCGGCGATTCCGTAGACGCTGGCGATGATCTCGTCGCTCACCGTCTCCGCGCAGGCGCCTTCGGCGACCACCCGGCCGTGGTTCAGCACCACGAGATGGTCGGCGAATTCCGACGCGAGATTGAGGTCGTGCAGGATGGCGAGCACGATGCCGCCGGCGGCCGCGAAATCGCGGGCGATCTCCAGCACAGAAATCTGATGGCCGAGGTCGAGGCTCGCCGTCGGCTCGTCGAGAAACAGCGCCCGCGGCACGCCGTCTGCGACCGGCTGCGGCACCTGGGCGAGCGCCCGGGCGAACTGCACCCGCTGCTGCTCGCCGCCGGAGAGCGACGGATAGGGCCGGCTTTCGAAACCGCGCAAACCGACGCGGGACAATGCCTGGCGCGCCTGTTCCGTCGGGTTCGGCGCCCCTTGCGCCACCGCCCCCATGCGGGCGATTTCGAGCGCCGTGAAGGGAAAGGCGAGCTGCGTCGCCTGCGGCAGCACCGCCCGGCGCCTGGCGAGATCGGCCGGCTGGCACAGATCGAGGCTGGCGCCGTAATAGGATACGAAGCCCGTGTCAGGCTTCAGCTCGCCGGACAGCACCTTCATCAGCGTCGATTTGCCGGCGCCGTTCGGACCGATGATCACGGTGAACCGCCCGGGTTTCAGCTCGACCCCGACATTGTCGAGAAGCCTGCGGCCGGAGCGCGTGACGGTGATATGCTCGCCGGAAATCATGGCATGTCCCGCATGGCGCCGTTCTTTCCGATGAGCAGGAAGAGGAAGACCGGCGCGCCGAACAGCGCGGTGACGACGCCGATCGGCAATTCCGCGGGTGCGGCCACCGTGCGCGCCACGCTGTCGGCGATGAGCAGCAGCGCCCCTCCTCCGAGCGCCGAACCCGGCAGCAGGAAGCGGTGCGACGGCCCCATGGCGAGCCTCAGCAGATGCGGCACGACGATGCCGACGAAACCGATCGAGCCGGCGACGGCAACCGTCGAGCCGCAGGCGGCCGCCACCGCGACGATGACGATCCTCTTCAGCCGCTGCACCGGAATGCCCATGTGGAAGGCGGCGGCATCGCCGAGGATCAGCGCGTCCAGCCCGCGCGCCACGAAAGGCACGACGGCGAGCACGGCCGCTATGAACGGCAGGATCGAGAGGACGCGGCCGAACGTGGCGCCGCCGAGCGAGCCGAGGGTCCAGAAGGTGATGTCGCGGAGCTGCCGGTCGTCGGCCATGACGATCAGCAGGCCCATGAATGCGGCCGAAAGCGCGCCGATCGCAATCCCCGAGAGGATGAGCGCCGTGGTCGAGGTGCGGCCGTCGCGGGTAGCGATCAGATAGAGCATCCAGGTGTTGAAGAGGCCGCCGAAGAACGCCATCAGCGGCAGGAACTGGTTGCCGAGCAGCATGGCAAGCGGCGCCAGCATGGTGTTGCCGAGCACGATCGCGGCCACCGCGGCAAGCCCCGCGCCTGATGTGACCCCGACGACGCCCGGATCGGCGAGCGGATTGCGGAACAGGCCCTGCATCATCGCGCCGGAGACCGCAAGCCCGGCGCCGACCAGGAGCCCGAGCGCCGTGCGCGGCAGGCGCACCGCTTCGAGGATCACCCGCTCCTGGACCGAAAGGCTGTCGCCGTTGCCGGTCGCATAAGCCCAGAGATCGCGCAGGCCCACGCCGGTCGGACCGATCCCGAGCGAGATGAGGCAGGCGGCAAAGAGCAGCACGGCGAGCAGCCCGAGCACCACTGCGCCCTGCCGCGTCCGGTCGCCGTCGGCCGCGGCGCGAAAGGGCATGGTGAGCGCCTTCATCAGTGGATCGCCCCCGGATAGATATCGGCGGCGAGCGCGCGGGCGGCTTCCGGCGTGCGCGGGCCGAATCCGAGCAGCAGCAGGCCATCCATGGTGATGAGCGCCTTGTTGGCGGCAGCCGGCGTCGTCTGCATCGAGGGCATGGCGAAGACCTGTTCCGGCGTGAGGGCATGATCTCCGCGCGACATGGACAGGATGACGTCAGGCTGCGCGGCGATCACCGCCTCGTCGGCGAGCGGCTTGTAGCCGCTGATCGTCGGCGCCGCATTGACGCCGCCGGCCAGCGCGATGACGGCGCCGGCTTCGGTGTCGGCGCCCCCGGCCATCACGCGGTTGTTCGACAGCGAGAGCACGAAAAGAACCTTCTTTTTCGGTCCGGGAATCTTGGCGACGTCCTCCTGGAGCGTCTTGAGGTCCGCCTCGGTCTTGGCGGCCAGCGCCTCGGCCTTGTCGGAAAGCCCGACGGCCGCGCCCACATCGCGGATCTTTTGGCCGATCGCATCGACCTTCGGCGGCGTCGGAACCACCACCATCGGAACTTCGCTCGCTTTCAGGATTTCGAGAACCGGCGGCGGCCCGGACCCTTCCTCCATCAGGATCAGGTCGGGCTTCTGTCCGAGAATGCCTTCCGCCGAAAGTTGCCGCATATAGCCGACATCGGGCTTGGAATTGGCCGCGTCGGGATAGAAGCTTGTGGAGTCCCTCGCCACGATACGGTCTTCGGCCCCGAGCGCGTAGAGGATCTCGGTGATCGTGCCCCCGACCGAGACGATGCGCTTGGCTTCCGGATTGCCCCTGTCGGCCGCGGCCGCACCGCCGGCGACGAGACCCGCAGCCAGCACGGCGGCAGCGAAACGCCCGCGGAAACTAAAGGAAGACCCCATCATACTATGCCCCTTTCTTGCCCAAGCCGGGGCCCATGCTGGCCCCGCTTCGTCGCTTGCGCGGCGATAACTTGAGTTGACTACGCAAGTTTTTTAGGGTTTTCAAGGGGAACGGCCGCAGATATCTTGAGCCGAAAATGACACTTAAGTGAGGGACTGATCCGATGTATATCGCAATGAACCGTTTCCGTGTGGTGCCGGGCTATGAAGAGGCCTTCGAAGCCGTATGGCGCGGCCGCCAGGGCCGTCTTGCCGAAATGCCGGGCTATATCGAATTCCACATGCTGAAGGGTCCGAAGGCCGAGGATCACACCCTCTATGCGTCCCACACCGTCTGGGAAAGCTTCGAGCATTTTCAGGAATGGACCAGGTCGGAACAGTTCCGCGCCGCCCATGCGAAGGCCGGCGAGAACCGGGGCAAGATCGAATATCTCTCCGGTCCGCATTTCGAAGGTTTCGAAGTGATCATCCACGAAGACAAGAACGGCGTCCGCGCCGACGCCGCCTGAGGTCCGCGATGAACGCCGTTTCCGACATCGGGCCGGACCGCCGCGAACGGGCGCTGGCAGCGCTTGCCGAAAAGCCCGACGGCGTCGTCGAGGCGATCGCCGGCAAGGCCGAGGTCACCCCGGCCGATATCCTCGAGATCCTGCCGAAGGGTGCCGCCGTCATCGCCGGCAAGGAGCATTTCCTGGATATCTGGGCCGAGATGACGAGCTGGGGCGAAGTCCTCTTCATCGTCCATACGGAAGACATCGTGCTGGAGGCGGAAGGCAGCCTTCCGGCAGGCTCCGAAGCGCATGGCTGGTTCAATATCCACGGCGACAGCCCGATCGGCGGCCACATCAAGAAGGACAATTGCGCCTCGGTGACCTTCGTCGACCGCGCCTTCCACGGCCGCCGTTCCTGTTCGGTCTGGTTCATGAACGAGAAGGGCTCGGCCATGTTCAAGGTCTTCGTCCGCCGCGACGAGAACCGCGAGCTGATCGCCGGACAGCTCGTCAAGTTCGAAGCCCTGCGCGACCGCTACGTCGCCCTGTAGGCCCGGCGATCAGGATTGATGAGCCGGGCGTCGGAAAATTATCCGTCCGGCTCATTTTTTACGGAACCACTTGGCGACTTTCCCGTTTACGGCGTCGCGGGACCGTGTGTTTCCGGTATATGTCTTTCACGAGGGGCGTTTCCGCTTCGCCGGTCCCCTATCGTTGCGTGAAGTGCCGCCGCGCCAAAGGCGGACCGATTTCGCCCGCCCCGCACGGGGAAGCGAAACTTGAAATGGCGCGGCGAGCCTTGCTTTTCCGGCAGTCCGGTTTCCCCCGCTCTCAGAGCGCCGGCACCCATTTCCAGAACACGCCCTCCATCCGTTCGGGATAGTATTTGAACTCGCATTCGAAGCGGCGGCCATAGGTTTCGGCAGCCTTCAGGGCCGCCTGGCTCACCGGGTTCATGCCCGTGCCGGGCGCGAACCAGTCTTCCATGAGATCGTCGGGAATATAGACGCCGATCCTGAGCGGCAGGGTTGTCAACGTCGCGTCGAGTTCCTCCGGCGGCATGGCTTTTCCTCCTCCACGAAAAGACGAACGCTTTTCAACGTCCGCCTTTCCGGGAAGTTCCGGTCTCGGACCGGGGGGCCAGGCACCGGGGACCCGGCATTGGGCCATGCAGCCCTAAGCACGATGCGTAGATTCAATAAGTTAGAGCGTCCTTTGTGCGTCCGTTCGGACGCACGGCGCTCTAGTGGTGCGCCGCGTGTTCGGGCTTGCCCTTGCGCTTCGTCGACGCCATGTCGTGCAGCTCTTTCTCGCTCATGGATTTCTCCATGCCCTTCGAAGCGCCCTTGAGCTCGCTCTTCTTGATCTCGCCGCGCTTGGCGGCAAGTGCCGCGCCGGCGGCCTTCTGCTGTGACTTGGATTTCGCTGGCATGTCTGCCTCCTCGGTTTCTTGCACGAATCCAACCGGTCTGAGCCGCTTTGGTTCCGAATTCGGCGGCGGAACATGTCGTTCGCCCGGGGGTTTTGATTCATGAGCGGCGGCGCATCCAGCGGCGGCGCGAGGAAGAAGAAAGGAACCACGATGGACGCCGAACGCAAGACCACCGAGAACGGCGAATCCGCCCGCTTCGAACGGGAAGGACGGGAACGCGTCGAAGACGCTCTGCATGCGCAGACGGACATGACCAACCAGGAAGCCGTGAAGGAAGCAGCGCGGCTCGGCGGCGGCGACACATACCTCGTCGAAACCGATCTGGAAGACCGCGACGAGCGCGAGGACGAGGATCAGCCGGACGGCCGCCCCGGCCCTCTGGCGAATGCGGACAATCCCGAGCGCTGACGGGCGGCGAACGACTTGAAGCGGAACCTCCGGGCCCTCCCGGGTGTTCCTCTGCGCGAACCACGATTCGGAGAACCTTAATGAACGCCGACGTCAACACCGCGCAGAACCTGGCCCAGGCTCCAAATCCGCCCCGGGAGAAGGTTACCCATCCGGTCGAGACCATGCCCGGCATGGAGGTGAAGGCCGCCCCGACGCTGGTGGATGCGGAAGCCGAAGTCTTCGTCGCGGAAGCGGTGGAAGATCTCGCCAAGTGCCATATCCCGTTTCTCCTCGCCGGCACCTTCGCGATCAGCGCCTATACCGGCATCACCCGCCAGACGAAGGACCTCGACATCTTCTGCAAGGCCGGCGACTACGCCCGCATCCTCGCCCACTTCAAGGAGAAGGGCTACGAGATCGAGGTGGAAGACGACCGCTGGCTCGGCAAGGTGAAGAAAGGCCGGCATTTCTTCGACGTCATCTTCGCCGCCTCGAACGGCACGATGCCGATCAGCGACGCCTGGTTCGAGAACGCCCGCCAGATCGAGATGAACGGCCACAAGGTACGCATCATCGCGCCGACCGAGCTCATCTGGTCGAAATGTTTCGTGCAGCTCCGCCACCGCTACGACGGCGGCGATATCGTCCACATGATCCTGCGCGCCCACGACCAGATCGACTGGGAGCGGCTGCTGAACCACATGGAAGTGCACTGGGAAGTGCTCTTGATCCACCTCCTGAACTTCCGCTGGATCTACCCGACCGAGCGCGACAAGGTGCCGGACTGGCTGCTGGACGAACTGCTCGATAGGCTGAAGGCGCAGCGCGAGCTGCCACTGCCGCAGATGAAGGTCTGCCGCGGCCGCATGTTCAGCCGGGTGGATTTCGAGATCGACGTGAAGGAATGGGGCTTTGCCGACGTGGGCGGCGAAGGCGACCTGCGTGAGGATCTGACGAAGGATCTGCCCAAGGACTTGCCCAAGGATTTGCTCAAGGACTTGCAAGGAGCATCGGCGTGACGAAAGCGACGGAGGCGAAAGGCGAAGCCGCCAGGACCGAAGCGAAGAAGGCGAACGGCAAGCTGAGGATCGCCGCCATGGGCGACCTGCATGTGAAGGAGCATGGAGAGACTTTCAGGGATCTTTTCAGCGAGATCTCTCAGGTTGCCGACATCCTCGTCCTGACGGGCGACCTGACCCACCTCGGAAAACCCCGGGAGGCGGAGATTCTCGCCGCCGATCTGCGCTCCTGCTCCATCCCCATGGTGGGCGTTCTCGGCAATCACGATTACGAATGCGGCCATGTGGAAGAGGTGACCTCGATCCTCAAGGATGCCGGCGTGCAATTGCTGGAAGGCCAGGCGGTGGAGATCGACGGCGTCGGCTTTGCGGGGGTCAAGGGTTTTGCCGGCGGTTTCGGCCGCCACATGCTCGGTTCGTTCGGCGAGCCGGCGATCAAGGCCATGGTGGCCGAAAGCGTGGAAGAGACGATGCGGCTCGAAAACGCCCTCCGGCAGGTGCGCTCCGAACGGGCGATGGTCGTGCTGCACTACGCGCCGATCGTCGAGACCGTGCAGGGCGAACCGATGGAAATCTATCCCTTCCTCGGTTCCTCGCGCCTCGCCGAGACGATCGACCGCTTTCCGGTGAAGGCCGTGGTGCACGGCCATGCCCATCGCGGCACCTATTCCGGCAAGACCCCCGGCGGCGCCCCGGTCTACAACGTCGCCTCCCATATCGAGAAGCCGACCGGCAGGCCTTATGCGCTGCTGGAGCTGTGAGGGCGGCGGTTCAGGGAAATCCCCCTCATCCGACCCTTCGGGCCACCTTCTCCCCGCTGGGGAGAAGAAGGTCTGGTGGCTGCCTCGCCGCTTTACTCCCATGCATGCCATAGCATGGCGGCCGGGAAGCACGCGACGGCGAGGCATATCCCCGTCTCCCCGGCGGGGAGAAGGTGCTGGCAGGCGGATGAGGGGGGCCGGCGGCCGCATGCCAACACGGATACAATTCACGCGTGCCGATCACACATGCAACGCATGCCCCAGCGCCTTCATCGCCGCCTCCGCAAACCCCTCCGACTGCGCCGGCGGCCGGGAAGCATGCGATGGCGAGGCATATCCCCTTCTCCCCGGCGGGGAGAAGGTGCCGGCAGGCGGATGAGGGGGCCGGCGGCCGCATGCCAACACGGATACAAGTCACGCGTGCCGATCACACATGCAACGCATGCCCCAACGCCTTCATCGCCGCCTCCGCAAACCCCTCCGACTGCGTCGGCGGCCGGGAAGCATGTGACGGCGAGGCATATCCCCTTCTCCCCAGCGGGGAGAAGGTGCCGGCAGGCGGATGAGGGGGCCGGCGGCCGCATGCCAACACGGATACAGATCGCGCATGCCAACCACGGATACAAGTCAGGCGTGCCGATCACACATGCAACGCATTCCCCAACGCCTTCATCGCCGCCTCCGCAAACCCTTCCGACTGCGCCGGCGGCCGGGAAGCATGTGACGGCGAGGCATATCCCCTTCTCCCCGGCGGGGAGAAGGTGCCGGCAGGCGGATGAGGGGGCTGGCGGCCGCATGCCAACACGGATACAGATCGCGCATGCCAACACGGATACAAGTCACGCGTGCCGATCACACATGCAACGCATGCCCCAGCGCCTTCATCGCCGCTTCCGCAAACCCCTCCGACTGCGTCGGATGCGCGTGGATCGTACCGGCGATATCCTCCAGCCGCGCGCCCATCTCGACTGCCAGCGAAAAGGCAGCCGACAATTCCGAAACCCCTGCCCCGACCGCCTGAATGCCGAGGACGAGGTGATTGTCGGCACGCGCCACGACGCGGACAAAGCCCTCTTCCGAGGACAGCGTCATCGCCCTGCCATTCGCCGTAAACGGAAATTGCCCGATCTTCACCTCGCGCCCGGCCGCCCTCGCCTCCTCCGGCGAAAGTCCGACGGAGACGATTTCCGGATCGGTGAAGCAGACGGCGGGGATGGCGCGCTTGTCCCAGCTCCGGCGTTTTCCGGAGACGATCTCCGCCACCATCTCGCCCTGCGCCATGGCCCGGTGCGCCAGCATCGGCTCGCCGGTCACGTCGCCGATCGCATGGATGCCGCGCATCGAGGTGCGGCACTGTTCGTCGATCTTCAGGAACCGGCCGTCCATGTCGAGTTCCAGTTCCTCGCGGCCCCAGCCCTCGGTCACCGGCCTGCGGCCGACGGTCACCAGCACCTTGTCGGCGGCGATCCGCTTCTCCTCGCCATCGGCGGTTTCCGCAAGCAGCGCCTCGCCGGTCGCCGACAAGCCCTTCACCCTGGTACCCAAAAGCACCTCGACGCCGAGCGCCGACAACCGTTTCGCCACCGGCTGCGTGAGCTGCGCGTCGTAGAGCGGCAGGATGCGGTCCAGCGCCTCGACGATCGTCACCTTCGAGCCGAGCTTGGCGAAGGCGATGCCGAGTTCGAGGCCGATATAGCCGGCCCCCACCACCGCCAGCCTTTGCGGCACCTCCGTCAGCGACAATGCACCGGTCGACGAGATCACCTTTCCGCCGAAGGGCAGCGCGGGCAGCTCGACCGGCGCCGAGCCGGTGGCGATGACGATATTCTCCGCCCGGATCACCTGTTCCCCGGTTTCGGTCTCCACCGCCACCGTCTTGCCGTCCCGGAACGCCGCCCGGCCGACGACGATCTTGACGCCCGCTTTCTTCAGCAGGCCCGACACGCCCATGGTCAGCCGGCCGGTGATGCCGTCCTTCCAGGCCATGGTCCTGGCAAGGTCGATGGCCGGGCTTTCGGCCCGGATGCCCATGGCATTCCGTCCGGCCGCCATGGCGACCGTCCTGTGGAAATCGTCGGCCGCGTGGATCAGCGCCTTCGACGGAATGCAGCCGATGTTGAGGCACGTGCCGCCCGGCTTCGCCATCTCGACGATGACCGTATCGACCCCCAGCTGGCCGGCCCGGATGGCGCACACAGAGCCTCCCGGCCCG
The DNA here is from genome assembly GCF_900177415.1 of Xaviernesmea oryzae. Taxonomy (GTDB): domain Bacteria; phylum Pseudomonadota; class Alphaproteobacteria; order Rhizobiales; family Rhizobiaceae; genus Neorhizobium; species Neorhizobium oryzae_A. The sequence goes on from NZ_FXAF01000002.1 coordinate 142,289, forward strand.
GCCCCGATGACGAGAAGCTTGCAGGTGATCTCCTTCATCATCTCACTCCTCGACGAAGATCAGCGCCGGCGTCTCCATCAGCGCCTTCAGCCGCTGCACGAAGGTCGCCGCATCCCAGCCATCGATCACCCGGTGATCGAAACTGGAGGACAGGTTCATCATCTTGCGCGGCACGAATTGCGTGCCGTCCCAGTGCGGCCGGATGGCGAGCTTGTTGACGCCGACGATCGCCACTTCCGGATGGTTGATGACCGGCGTCGAGACGATGCCGCCCATGGCGCCGAGCGAGCTGATGGTGATCGTCGAGCCGGAAAGCTCTTCCCGCAGGGCCGTGCCGTTCTTCGCGGCCTCGCTCAGCCGCGCCACCTCGCGGGCGCAGTCGAAGATGTCGCGCGCCTCCGCATGCCTGACGACCGGCACGACGAGGCCCGCCGGCGTCTGTGCGGCGATGCCGATATGCACGCCGCCATATTCGCGGATGACGCCCGCCTCGTCGTCGAAATGGGCGTTGATGCCCGGCTGCTCGGCGATCGCCTTCACCATGGCGCGCATCAGGAAGGGCAGGATGGTGAGTTTCGGCTTGCCCGGCTTCTGGCTGCCGTTGAGCCGGGCGCGCAGCTCTTCCAGCGCCGTCATGTCCACCTCCTCCACATAGGTGATGTGAGGAATGCGCGACTTCGAAAGCGCCATCTTCTCGGCGATGCGGCGGCGAAGGCCGACGACCTTCACCTCCTGCATGCTTTTGTTGGGCTGCAGGCCGGCGGCAACGGCGCCACCGCTCTCGCGGCTCAGAAAGGCATCGAGATCCTCGTGGGTGATGCGGCCGGCCGGTCCGGTCCCCGGCACCTGGCGCAGATCGACGCCCGCTTCCCTGGCCCTGAGACGCACGGCCGGTGTCGCCAGCGGCTTTTCGCCCTCCGCACGCGGCGCCCCGCTGCCTTTGGACATTGCAGCTGCCGGCGGTTTCGCGGCAACGGTCTCCGGCGCCGGCTTCGGCTTTTCCGCTGCCGGCTCAAACTTCCTCTCGGCGTCGACCGGCGGCGCCTCCGGCTTTGGTGCCGGCAGATCGATTTCCGGCTCCACCTCGCCGTCGCCGCCTTCCCCCGCGGTCCTGATCTTGAGGATCACGGTGCCGGTGGCGATCACGTCGCCAATCTCGCCGTGCCGGAAGGTCACCTCGCCCTCCACCGGCGAGGGGATTTCGACGGTCGCCTTGCCGGTCATGACGGCCGCGAGCACCATGTCCTCGCGCACCAGATCGCCGACATTCACATGCCATTCGACGAGTTCGGCTTCCGCGACGCCTTCGCCGACATCCGGCAGCTTGATGATCTTCTCGGGCATTCAGGCCTCCATCATCTCGCGCAGCGCCCGGCCGACACGGACCGGCCCCGGGAAATAATCCCATTCCTGCGCATGCGGATAAGGCGTGTCCCAGCCGGCGACGCGCACGATCGGCGCTTCGAGGTGATAGAAGCAATGCTCCTGCACCAGCGCCGCGAGCTCCGCGCCAAAGCCGGAGGTCAGCGTCGCCTCGTGCACCACCATGCAGCGGCCGGTCTTCCTGACCGAAGCGACGATCGTCTCGAGGTCGAGCGGCAGCAGCGTGCGCAGGTCGATCACCTCCGCATCGATGCCGGTCTCTTCCGCCGTCGCCTCCGCCACATGCACCATCGTGCCATAGGCGAGCACGGTCACCGCCGAACCCGGCCGGCGCACCACCGCCTTGCCGAGCGGCACCGTGTAATGCTCCGCGGGCACCTCACCGAGCGGATGGGCAGCCCAGGAAGTCACCGGCCGGTCGTGATGGCCGTCGAACGGGCCGTTGTAGAGCCGCTTCGGTTCGAGGAAGATCACCGGGTCCGGGTTTTCGATCGAGGAGATCAGCAGGCCCTTGGCGTCGTAAGGATTGGACGGCACCACGACCTGCAGCCCGCAGACATGGGTGAACAGCGCCTCCGGGCTCTGGCTGTGCGTCTGCCCGCCGAAAATGCCGCCGCCGGTCGGCATGCGGATCGTCACCGGGCAGGTGAAATCGCCGTTCGAGCGATAGCGCAGCCGCGCCGCTTCCTGCGTGAGCTGGTCGTAGGCCGGGTACATGTAATCGGCGAACTGGATCTCGACGCAGGGTTTCAGGCCATAGGCCGCCATGCCGATCGCGGCCCCCACGATGCCGGATTCGTTGATCGGCACGTCGAAGCAGCGCGTCTTGCCGTATTTCTGCTGGAGCCCCTGCGTGCAGCGGAAGACGCCCCCGAAATAGCCGACATCCTCGCCGAACACCACCACATCGCCGTCGCGCTCCATGGAAACGTCCATCGCACTGCGGATCGCCTCGATCATCGTCATGCGCGCCATGGGGAGGCCTCCCATACGATGATGCTGGAGCAAGTCGCCCCCTCACCCGGCCTCCGCTTCGCTCGGCCACCTACCGGGGACGGGTCGGCGGCCCCGTCCCGTCCTCCGGACCCCCAAGGGGAGAGGAGGGAATAGCAACGCCGCGGCTCTTCCCCTTCTCCCCAGCGGGGAGAAGGTGGCCCGAAGGGCCGGATGAGGGGGCTCCGGGTAGAAACGCTCAACAATAAAGCCATCGCTCACACCCCCGCCTGCTGCCGTTGCCGCTTCAGATGCGGCGGCATTTCCGCATAGACGCCTTCGAACATGTCGCGCATCGAAGGCCGGCCGCCGGAATGGAGCGTGCCGTGCCGTTCGGCCTCCTTCTGGGCCGCGACGACCGTGTCGCGGATTTCCGCCTCCATCTGCGTGTGCCGCTCCTCGCTCCAGGCGCCGACCCGGATCAGGTGGTTCTTCAGCCGGATGACCGGATCGCCGAGCGGCCAGGCCTCCGACTCCTCCTTCGGCCGGTAGGCGGAGGGATCGTCGGAGGTCGAATGCGCCCCGACGCGATAGGTCACGTATTCGATCAGCGTCGGGCCGATGTTCCGCCTGGCCCGCTCCGCCGCCCATCTGGCGACCGCATGCACGGCGAGATAGTCGTTGCCGTCGACCCTGAGCGACGGCAGGCCGAAGCCCAAGCCCCGCGCGGCGAACGTGCCGGAACCGCCGCGGGCGATCCCCTGGAAGGTGGAGATGGCCCACTGGTTGTTGACGACGTTGAGGATGACCGGCGCCCGATAGGTGGAGGCGAAGACCAGCGCCGCATGGAAATCCGATTCCGCTGTCGCCCCGTCGCCGATCCAGCCGGCGGCGATCTTGGTGTCTTGTCTGATGGCGGAGGCCATCGCCCAGCCGACCGCCTGGATATACTGGGTGGCGAGATTGCCGGAGATCGTGAAGAAGCCGTATTCCTTGGAGGAGTAGAGGACGGGCAACTGCCGGCCCTTCAGCGGATCGGCGTCGTTGGAATAGATCTCGTTCATCATGTCGACCATCGGATAACCGCCGGCGATCAGGAGGCCCGCCTGCCGATAGGTCGGAAAGTTCATGTCGCCGGGCAGCAGCGCCTTGCGGAAGGCGCAGGAGACCGCCTCCTCGCCGAGATGCTGCATGTAGAAGGAGGTCTTGCCCTGCCGCTGCGCCATCAGCATGCGCTGATCGAAGATGCGCAGCAGCATCATGTGGCGCAGCCCCTCCATCAGCTCCTCGTTGGTCAGCGTCCCGGCCCAGGGGCCGACGGCCTCGCCTTCCCGGTTGAGCACACGGATGATCGAGAATGCCAGGTCGCGGATTTCCTCCGGATCGACATCCACCTCCGGCCGTCGCACGGAACCCGCCTTGGGGATCGTCACATTGGAAAAATCCGGCTTGCCGCCCGGCCTAACCTCCGGTTCCGGCACATGCAGGCTCAGCCTGCCGGCCGGATTCGGCTTCATGTCGTGCATCATTCGCTTCTCCTCCCAAAGAACCGGGCAGTTCACGCAGCGCTTCACCTCATCAGGCGAAGCCCCTGGCAATGATGATCTTCTGGATGTCCGAAGTACCCTCGTAGATCTGGCAGACGCGGACATCCCGATAGATGCGCTCGACGGGGAAATCGGAAATGTAGCCATAGCCGCCGAGCGTCTGGATCGCCGCGGAACAGACCTTTTCGGCCATTTCCGAGGCGAAAAGCTTGGCCATGCAGGCCTCCGAAAGACAGGGTTCGCCGCGGTCCTTCAATCTCGCCGCATGCAGCACGAGCTGCCGCGCCGCCTCGATCTCGGTCCTCGCCTCGGCGAGCCGGAAGGCGATCGCCTGATGGTCGAGCAGCAGTTTTCCGAACGTCTTGCGCTCCCTGGCATAGGTGAGCGCCACGTCGAAGGCCGCCTGCGCCATGCCGACGCATTGGGCGGCAATGCCGATACGGCCCGCCTCCAGCCCCGAAAGCGCGATCTTCAGCCCCGCCCCTTCCGCACCGATCCGCTGGCTTTCCGGAATGCGCAGGTTGTCGAACATCAGCGCGGCCGTGTCTGACGCCTTCTGGCCGAGCTTGTCCTCGATCTTGGAGATGGAAAAGCCGGGCACGTCGGTGGACGTCACGAAAGCGGAAATGCCGCGCTTGCCGGCGGCGGGATCGGTGACGGCGAAGATGATCACGGTGCCGGCGATCTTGCCGGACGTGATGAACATCTTCGAGCCGTTGATGACGTAGTCGCTGCCGTCCTTCACCGCTCGCGTGCGGATCGCCGCGGCATCGGAGCCCGTGTCGGCCTCCGTCAATGCGAATGCGCCGATATGCCGGCCCTCCGCAAGCGGCCGCAGGAACTTTTCCTTCTGCTCGTCGGAGGCATGCGCGTCGAGCAGCGAACAGACCGGGGAATTGTGGACGCTGACCAGCGTCGAGACCGCGCCGTCGCCGGCGGCGATTTCCATCAGCGCACTCGCATAGGCGACATAGGAACAGCCGACGCCGCCCCATTCCTCCGCCGTCCGCATGCCGAGAAAACCGAGCTCGCCGAGCTGCTGCAGCACCGCAGGCTCGATCGCATGCGCCTTGTCGCGCGCCGCGGCGCCCGGCTTCAATACGTCGCGGGAAAACTCCGCGGCCGTCGAACGGATGAGTTCCTCCTCATCGGTCAGCATGCAAAGATCTCCTCCCCGAAACCGTCTGCATGAGATCTAATCTAGGGCCGGAATCTGCGGCGTGCCACTCCCGCGAACTTGCTATTTGTTACGCGTTTCAGCAATTTTATTGCGCAGCCGCCCGATGATGGAACCGAGAGCCCCTCTGGCCGTTTGCCGGTTCTCTCCAACCAAGGGCTGGTCGACATGTCGGAACTGGATACCGTCACCGAATTCCGCACATTTCCGAAGACATGGGGGGCCGAATATGTGGCGGCCGGCGAAGTGCGCTTCCGGCTTTGGGCGCCCGGCCAGGAAACGGTGATGCTGCGCCTGAACGGCGAAGACACCGAGATGACCCGCACCGACGACGGCTGGTTTGAGCTGCTGGCGACGGGCATCTCCCCCGGCGCGGAATACAACTATGTCCTTTCCGACGGCAAGGTCGTGCCGGACCCCGCCTCGCGCGGCCAGAAGGACGACGTCAACGGTCCGTCGCTTGTCATCGACCCCACGAACTACGCCTGGCGGCATCCGGAATGGAAGGGACGGCCCTGGGAAGAGGCGGTCGTCTACGAACTCCATATCGGCACCTTCACCAAGGAAGGGACGTTCCGCGCCGCGATCGAAAAGCTCCCCCATCTCGCCGATCTCGGCATCACCATGATCGAGGTCATGCCGGTCGCCCATTTCGGCGGCAAGCGCGGCTGGGGTTACGACGGCGTACTGCTCTATGCGCCGCATGCCGCCTACGGCCCGCCGGAGGATTTCAAGGCGTTTATCGATGCCGCCCACGGCCACGGACTGATGGTCGTGCTCGACATCGTGCTCAACCATTTCGGCCCGGAAGGAAACTATCTGCCGCTTCTCGCGCCAACCTTCTTCCATCCGGAAAAGGCGACGCCCTGGGGTGCGGCGATCGCCTACGAGACGGATGCCGTGCGGCGCTACATCGTCGAAAACCCGCTCTACTGGCTGGAGGAGTTCCACCTCGACGGGCTGCGCTTCGATGCGATCGACGTGATCGAGGACAAATCCGAAAAGCACGTTCTGATCGAGATCGCCGAGCGCATCCGCGCCGAGATCACCGATCGGCCGATCCATCTGACGACCGAGGACAACCGCAACGTCATCTTCCTGCATCCTCGCGACGGGAACGGCCATGCGCCGCTCTTCACCGGCGAATGGAACGACGATTTCCATAACGCGGCCCACGTCCTCGCCACCGGCGAGACGCATGCCTATTACGAGGATTTCGCGAAGGACCCTGAAAAGCTGGTGGCGCGCGTGCTGGCGGAGGGCTTCGCCTATCAGGGTGAGGCGAGGCCCGGTACAGGAAAAAAACGCGGTGTCGAAAGCACCGGCCAGCCGCCGACCGCCTTCGTCGACTTCATCCAGAACCATGACCAGGTCGGCAATCGTGCCCAGGGCGAGCGGCTGATCTCGCTTGCGGGACCGCATAAGGTGAAGACGCTGCTCACCGCCCTTCTGCTCTCGCCGCACATTCCGCTCCTCTTCATGGGCGAGGAATACGGCGAGACCAATCCCTTCCTCTTCTTCACCGACTTCCACGGCGATCTCGCGAAAGCGGTGCGCGACGGCCGGCGAAAGGAATTCGAAGGCCATGCCGGCCACGAGGCCGACGCCGTGCCCGATCCGAATGCGAAGAAGACCTTCGAAACCTCGAAACTCGATCGGAAGAAGCCGGCCTCGACGGAAGGCGGGGACTGGCTGGACTTCACGAGGGCGCTCCTCAAGCTGCGGCGGGAGATCGTCGTCCCCCTCCTCGGCTCGGCGACCGGCCGTTCCGGCAAGGTGGTGAAGACGGACAAGGGTTTCCTTGCCGTCTCCTGGAGCTTCCCCAAGGGAAAGCTCTCCATGGCGATCAACGTCGGCGACAAGAGACAAGCCCTTCCGGACATGCCGGGTAAAGGCGTCTTCGCCTATCCCCTCAAGGATCATCCGGAGAACGTCGAGGAGTTGCCGCCCAATTCCGCCCTGGTTTGCTTCGAGGCCGCGGGAGCCGCCCCATGAAGGTTCCGACCGCCACCTACCGCATCCAGTTCCGCAACGGCATGACCTTCGACCGCGCAGCGGCGCTCGTGCCCTATCTGAAACGGCTGGGCATCAGCCATCTCTATGCCTCGCCGGTTTTCACCGCCACCTCCGGATCGACCCACGGCTACGACGTCACCGACGCCAACGAGATCGATCCCGCGATCGGCGGCCGCGACGGCTTCGAGCGGATGGTGAAGGCGCTGAAGATGGAAGGCCTCGGCCTCATCCTCGACATCGTGCCGAACCATATGGCCGCTTCGCTTGAAAACCCCTGGTGGCGCGACGTGGTCGAGAACGGCGGGAAGAGCCGCTACGCCCGCCATTTCGACATCGACTGGACCCGCCGCCTGACGCTCCCCTTCCTCGGCGACACGTTCGAAAAGGTGCTGGAAGCCGGCGAGATCGCGATAAGACCCGATCCGGAGACCGGCAAGCCGTCGCTCGCCTATTATGACACGTTCTATCCCCTGACGCCGCCGAGCTATGCCGGCCGCGAGGCCGAGGTGCTGAAGGCCGCCGACAAGGCCGCGATCGCCGGGCTGCACGACCGGCAGCCCTATCGGCTGATGTCCTGGCGGGATGCGCCGCGCGAACTCAGCTACCGCCGCTTCTTCGAGATCACCGGGCTCGTCGGCGTCCGGGTCGAGGACGGCACGGTCTTCGACGACACCCACCGCCTCATCCTCGAACTCGTCCACAGCGGCAAGGTGGACGGGTTGCGCGTCGACCACGTCGACGGGCTTGCGGACCCCAAGGCCTATCTCGAAAGGCTGCGGCACGAGACGGGGCCCGACTGCTACATCACGGTGGAAAAGATCCTCGGCGAAGGCGAGCACATTCCTCGCGACTGGCCGGTTTCCGGCACGACCGGCTACGAGTTCATCGCGGCGCTCGGCAATGTCCTGGTGGATGGAGAAAAACTCGATGCGCTGCGCGATGCCTATCACCGGGTCGCCGGCCGGCCGGTCGACATGGAAGCGGAGCTCCGTGCGGCGAAATTGCTGATGGCGGACAACAACTTCGCGGGCGAGGTTGAATCGCTTCTGAAGCTCGCCATCGAAATCAGCAAGGCGGAGGACCGCGAGTCCACGCTTTCCGAAACCGCGATGAAATCCGCCCTGCGCGAACTGCTCACCGCCTTCCCCGTCTACCGCACCTACGGCACCCGCGCGGGCCTGCCGCCGGAAGGCCGGGCGATGCTGGACACGGTTCTGGCCAAGGTCCGGAGCGGCCCGGATGCGCCGGACGCGCATGCCCTCACCTTCCTCGAACGCATCCTGATCGGCGATGTCGAACAGGCGGCGGCCGGCCGGGCTTCCGTCTTCCGCACCCGCTTCCAGCAGCTGACCGGCCCGCTGATGGCGAAGTCGGTGGAGGACACGCTCTTCTTCCGCCACCATATGCTGCTGGCCCTGAACGAGGTCGGCGCCGAACCGCTGCCGCACCCCTTCTCGCCCGACCGTTTCCACGCGGAAATGCAGGCGCGGCTGGAGAGCCAGCCGGATGCGCTTTCGGCCACCTCCACGCACGACACCAAGCGCGGCGAGGATGCCCGCGCCCGGCTTTACGCCTTGAGCGAGGCGCCGCAACTCTGGGCGGCCGCCGTCTCCCGCTGGCGGAAGACGAACCGCGCCGCCGTGCAGGTGCTCGGCGACGGCCCGGCCTCCGAACCGGAGGTCGCCCCAGAACCGGAGGTAGAGTGGATGCTCTACCAGGCGCTGGCCGGCGTCTGGCCCGCCGACCTGCACCCGGAAGACGCAGCCGGCCTCAAAGCCCTGGAAGAGCGCTTCGCCGCCTATGTGGAAAAGGCGCTGCGCGAGGCGAAACTCCGCACCAACTGGGGCGATGCGAACGAAGCCTATGAAGAAGCCGTCATCGGTTACGCCCGGCAGCTTCTCGCACCGAACAACCGGGCATTCCTGGCGGATTTCACCGAAACGATCCGGCCATTCACCCGCGCCGGCCTGGTCAACAGCCTCACCCAGACGATCATCAAGCTCGCCGCCCCCGGCGTGCCGGACATCTATCAGGGCAGCGAGGACATCGATCTCAGCCTCGTCGATCCGGACAACCGGCGGGAACCGGACTTCGGGACGCTAACGAAGCGCCTGGCGGAAGAAGGAAAGCTGACCTCGGGAGAGGCGGAATGGCAAAGCGGAAGGCTGAAGCAGCAGGTGATCGCCGCCCTCCTCCACCTTCGGCAGGAAGCGCCGACCCTGTTCCGCAAGGGCGAGTATCTGCCGCTTGAAGCCACCGGCAAGCGCAAGGACAATATCGTCGCCTTCGCCCGCGCCGAGGCTGACGACGCGCTGATCGTGATCGCCCCCCGCCTGGTCCTGGAGGCCTTCCATGCCGGTCTTTTCCCGGCCGGTACCGAATGGTGGGGAGAAACCGAAATCACCCTGCCGCCGAAACTCGCCAACCGCCGCTATCGCGACATCCGCGCCGGCGAAACCGTCGACCCGCAGGAACGGATCGCGGTCGCCCCCCTTTTCGGCGAATACCCCTTCGCCCTGCTTTTGGCGGAATAGGTCTTCCGCGTTTCGCGAAGGAAAAGGCGTCGCCCCTGCCGGAACGGCGCCCTGATTCTCTTGCTGAAGTTTAACCGCGGGAAAATTCTACAATGGAATCAGGCAAATCCGACGAGATTCAAGACCGCGATTATGATCACGACGGCGCCGACCAACCAGATGATGCTGTTCATGACGTTCTCCTTTTTCTGTTGTAAAACGAACGGTGTCGCGCCGAAAAGGTTCCGGCGGGACGCGCCTGGAACAAACGCCGGGGCCGCGTGTTGAACGAGCATCGCGCGGAGATCCGCTCTCCGCCAGTACGTGGGGACGAGATGGCCGGCGAGACCTTTCCGAACGGGACCGTGAACGAAGCAGGACACTCGCGGGTGGTGATCGTCGGCGCCGGCTTTGCCGGCCTCGCCGCCGCCCGGGAACTCGGCAACACGGAGATCGACGTCACCGTCATCGACCGGCGCAACCACAATCTCTTCCAGCCGCTGCTCTATCAGGTCGCCACCGCCGCGCTTTCGCCCGCCGATGTTTCGGAGCCGATCCGCCGCACGCTGGGCCGGTATCGCAACATCAAGGTCATGCTGGCGGAAGTCACCGGCATCGATGCGGCCGCGAAGGAAGTGAAGCTCGATTACGGCTCCTCGGTGCCTTACGACCGGCTCGTCATCGCGACCGGCTCGGAATACAACTATTTCGGCCATGAAGACTGGCGCGCCTGGGCGCCGGGTCTCAAGACCATCCATGAGGCGCGGCTCATCCGCCAGCGCCTGCTGCTCGCCTTCGAAAAAGCGGAGCTTTCTCAGGATCCGGAAGAGAAGAAGGCGCTGCTTACCAGCGTCATCATCGGCGGCGGCCCGACCGGCGTCGAGATGGCGGGCGCCATTTCCGAGCTCGGCCGTTTCATGATCACCCGCGATTTCCGCAAGCTGGAACCCGACAACATGCGGGTGATCCTCATCGAGGCCGGCCCGAAGATCCTCGCGGCCTTTCCGGACAATCTGGTGCAATACGCCATGAAGGTGCTGGAGAAGGAAGGCGTCGAGGTGAGGACGAACCTGCCGGTCGCATCCGTGACCAAGGACGAGGTGATCGCCGGCTCCGAGCGCATCCGCACCGGCTGCATCATCTGGGGCGCGGGCGTGAAAGCGTCTCCGGCCGCCCGGTGGCTCGGCATCGAAGGCAAGGCCGGCGGCCGCATCCCGGTCGAGCCCGATCTTTCCGTCACCGGCCTCCCCGACATCTTCGCCATCGGCGACACCGCGCTCGGCCTCGAGGACGGCAAGCCGCTGCCGGCGCTCGCCCAGGTCGCCAAACAGCAGGGCGAATATGTCGGCAAGGCGCTCAGGCTGCGCCTGCTGGAAGACAAGCCGAGCGGCCCCTTCCGCTTCCACAACCGCGGCAACACGGCCGTGATCGGCCGCAATACGGCGATCTTCGATTTCGGCCGCTGGACGTTGAAGGGCCGGTTCGCCTGGTTCCTCTGGGCGCTCGTCCACGTCTATCTGCTGGTCAATTTCGAGAAGCGCCTGCTCGTCAGCATCCAGTGGATCTGGCGTTATCTGACGCGCCAGCGCGGCGCCCGGCTGATCGACGAGAACGCCGCCTCCTTCGTCCCCTCTTCCACGCAAAGGACAGAGACATGAACACCGCGAACCCGCAGCTCGAAGGTCTTTATCTCGCCATCGCGGCGATCAACCGGCTCATGGTCGAGAAGGGTCTCCTCTCGCATGCGGAGATCCAGGATGTCCTGCAGACCGTGGAACGCGACGTGCTGACCGACGACAAGCAGCTCAACGTTTCCAGCTCCCACCAGAAGGCGGTCGCCTTTCCGATCCGCCTGCTTCTGCTGGCGAACGAGGCGGACGAACAGGGCACGAAATTCTGTTTCGACGACCTGGCCCGGGAGATCGGCCGCCGGACATAGGAACCCGGAAAGACAGGAAGCCGTCCCGCCGGAAGCGGCTTCGTGATGACGGATATCCGCAAGCCGGAAACATGAGCGGCGGCATGAGCGCATGCCGCCGCTTGTGGCTTGGGAGGAGAGTGGCTTTCAGAGGATCGGCTTGCCGCCTGTCACCGCGATCGTCGTGCCGGAAACGTAGCTCGACAGCGGATCGGCGAGCATGACGTAGGTCGTCGCCAGTTCCGCCGGCTGGCCCGGCCGTTTCATCGGCACCTGCTTGCCGAATTCCTTCACCCGGTCTTCCGGCATGGTGGACGGAATGAGCGGTGTCCAGATCGGCCCCGGCGCGACGGCATTGGCGCGGATGCCCTTCTCGGCCAGAAGCTGCGCCAGCCCGGCCGTGAAATTCTGGATCGCGCCCTTGGTGGTCGCATAGGCGAGCAGGGTCGGGCTCGGTGCATCGGCGTTGATCGACGCGGTGTTGATGATGGCGCTGCCCGGTTTCATGTGCGGGACGGCGGCCTTGGTAAGATAGAACATCGAATGGATGTTGACCCTGAAGGTCAGCTCCCATTCCTCGTCGCTGATATCCTCGATCGAGGCGAAAGTCGCCTGATGCGCCGCGTTGTTGACGAGGATGTCGATGCCGCCGAGCTCCTTCACCGCCCTGTCGACGATCGACCGGCAATGGGCCGCCGTCTGGATGTCGCCGGGCACGAGCACCGCCTTGCGGCCCGCCTCTTCCACCAGCCGCCTGGTGTCCTCGGCATCCTCGTCCTCGTCGAGATAGGAGATCAGAAGATCGGCGCCCTCGCGGGCATAGGCGATCGCTACCGCCCGGCCGATGCCGCTGTCGCCGCCGGTGATCACCGCTCTCTTGCCGGTGAGCCGGCCCGAACCGCGATAGGATTGCTCGCCGTGATCCGGCACGGGTTTCATCTGTCCCGTAAAACCCGGCATCGGCTGCTGCTGTTCGGGAAAGGGCGGGGTCGGATACTGGGCCATGGGCGCCTCCTTGCTTTCGGGTGGACTTGCTCTCGGGTGGAAAATCGCCTTCTCCAACTGTCCGCAACCGCGGATGTTCCCGGCCGAAATCGAGGGTGCGGCCGAAAAACGAAAGGCGCCGGGAAAGCGCCTTCGGGACCCCGCATCCTCCAATCCGCCGATCAGGCTCCGGGGGTCATCGCCCCGTCGCCCTGCCGCAGCCGCTTCAACTGGTTGACGATCCTCAGCGAGCCGGCGGCCCGCGCGGCGGAGAAATCCGAGCTCTTCGACAATATCCGCAGCATATCCTCCGCTTCGTCGGCGGAGATGGTGCCGCGGGCGGCGAGCCCGTCGATCAGCAGAAGCATGGCTCCTTCGACGGCCAGCGACCGCCGGCGCACTTCCATTTCGATTTCATCCGAGTCGGGCATCTGAAGCTCCTTCAACCGTCCCTTGTCGAATGGTTTGGGAAAGAAATTGTTCCTGACCTTTCGATGCGGCTTATCGGAAGCTTCAGCGCCTTCGCAGGCTCAGCCGCCGCTCTGGCGATCGCCGGCCGGCGGGTTTGAGGGCCCCTTGTCGAGCCTACCCTGCTCGGCCTTGTAGAAATACTGGCTGTTGACCAGCCAGCCTTTCAGCGGCCGGAGCGGCAGCACGCAGGTGACGATCAGCACCGGCAGCGAGATCAGCAAATGCACCCAGAACGGCGGCTGGAACATCACCTCGATCCAGACCGCGAGCGCCACGCTCGGCACGCAGGCGAAGCAGATGACGAAGAAGGCCGGACCGTCCGCCGGATCGGCGAAGGAATAGTCGAGGCCGCAGACTTCGCAATCGGGCCTGAGCGTCAGGAAACCCTTGAAGAGATGCCCCTGGCCGCAGCGCGGGCAGCGCCCGCGGATACCCGTGCTGTAGGGAGAGAGTGGCGCCCAGTCCGCTTCATATGCCATGACGTCTGCCTTTCGTGACAGGATACGATTGATGGGTCGGCGATACCGCCCAACAGGTGCATGCGGCAAGGGGTTCCCTTGACGCGCGTCAAACTGCCTCGCCTGCAACCGCTACAGCATCGGCCCGAAAATCGGAATCGATTTTCGGTAAGCACGATGCGTAGATTCAATAAGTTAGAGCGTCCTTTGTGCGTCCGTTCGGACGCACGGCGCTCTATAGTGTACAATCGCGAATCCTTCCGCGGAACTGACGCCGGTCACTCGTCGCAGAACGGCGAACGGCAGACCCGCCGGTCGACCAGCTTCAGGCTGCGGTCGGGCTGGATGATGTAGGTCTCATCGACACGCTGGCCCAGCTGATTGCGGAACTGGTGCGGCACGACGCTGCCGACCGGAGCCCGGGTGAGCCGGGTGCGCGGCTGACCGCCATAGGTGATGCTGCCCGGAATGGGTTCAAGCCCCGGCCCGGTGTTGAAACTGCCCGTGTAGACGTTGCAGCCCGCGAGCATGATGGCGAGCCCGGTCATGGCGATGATGGTTTTCATGGAAATGATCCCTCCCATTGTCCGCAAGGCGGTCAGGTCGCTCAACTCGGCTTGCCGCCCAGAGGTTCCGCAGACCTGCGTCGCGCCGATAAATCTTCTATCCATCGCCAAAATATCCGTTACACCTGTAGGCCGCCAGTAGAGGAAATGAGGAGAATGCCTGCCGTGACGAAACCCTTTGGAGCGATGTCGATTGCCGAACTTTCCGCGCTGATCCAGACGGGGTCGGTCGATCCGGTGGACGTGACCGAAGCGGTGCTTGCGGGCATCAAGGCTTCTCCGGACAAGGCAATCTTCGTCACCCTCCTCGATGATCGTGCGCTCACAGAAGCGAAAGCCTCGTCGAAACGCCTGAAGGAAGGGCGCTCGCTCGGGGCTCTCGACGGCATTCCGATCGCCTGGAAGGACCTCTTCGATATCGAGGGCTTGCCAACCACGGCCGGCTCGAAGGTGCTGAAGACGGCCCCGCCGGCCACGAAGGATGCTGCCGTGGTCGACCTCCTCAAGCAGGCGGGCATGATCGCCGTCGGCCGCACCAATATGAGCGAATTCGCCTTTTCCGGCATCGGCATCAATCCGCATTACGGCACGCCTCACAATCCGAGGGCCAAGGATGCGCCGCGCATTCCGGGCGGCTCCTCCTCCGGCTCGGGCGTCGCGGTGGCCGCGGGCCTCGTCCCCGTCGCCATGGGCACCGACACCGGCGGCTCGATCCGCATCCCGTCCGCGCTGAACGGTATCATTGGCTACAAGGCGACCCGCGGCCGCTATGCGATGGGCGGCGTCTATCCGCTGGCGACCAGCCTCGATTCGCTGGGCCCCCTCTGCCGCAGCGTTCAGGACGCCGTCTGGATCGATGCCGCGATGCGTGGTCTTGCCGTGCCGCAGACCGCCCGCAAGCAGGTTCAGCCGCTCGACGTCGTGATCCCGACCAACATCGTCTTCGACGGCGCCGAACCCGGCGTCGTTGCCGCCTTCGAAGCGGCGGTCGGACGCCTCGAAAAGGCGGGCTGCAGGGTAAGCCGCATCGCTTTCCCCTCCTTCGACGAACTGCCGCAGCTGATGGCGAAATACGGACCGCTGGTGACGGCGGAAGCCTTCGCGCTGCATCGCGAGCGTCTGGCGGGGCCGGCGGCGGCCGATATCGATCACCGCGTGGTCGCCCGCACAAGGCTCGGCGAAAGGACCGGCATGGCGGACTACATCGCCATCCTGGAAGCCCGTTCGCGGATGATCGCCGAGACGGAAGCGCTGATCGGCGACCGCTTCGTCGCCATGCCCTCGGTCGCGCATGTCGCCCCGAAGATCGAGCCGCTTCTTGCCGACGACGACGCCTTCTTCGCCATGAACGGCAAGACGCTGCGCAATACCGGCTTCGGCAATTTCCTCGACTGGTGCGGCGTGTCGATCCCCTGCGGCACCGGCGACGCGGACATGCCGGCCGGCTTCCTGCTCTCGGCCAACGCCGGTCGCGACGAGCCGCTGCTGCAGGCGGCGATGGCCTATGAGGAAACTATAAGGGGATGAAGAATGGTAGCGGGAGAATGCACTGGTCACGACAGCCAACAGGACGAGCAAGACGAGATCATTCGATCGTCCTAGGTAAGGCGATGCGCCCTGCCTGCGGAGATCGGCTCCATGTTGCGCGGCCTTGCGGTTAATTGCCGGCATCGTAAGAAAGCGAATTTCGCCGTTCCCCGGCTAGTGCTGATTCTCTTAATTCTTGAATTCCACAAGGCGCAGATATGAAGTTCGACGCTTACAAGCTTCCCTCCGTCGTCAATGACTACGATGTTTGTATCATTGGAAGCGGCCCCGCTGGTCTTACTGTTGCGCTCGAGCTGATGCATTCCGGCCGGCGAATTTGCGTACTGGAGTCAGGTGGACTGAATCCAGGCGAGCGAGAGAACGCCGACCTAAAGGATGTTGAAAGCCGAGGCATTGTCATTCGCGCTGATTCCCGAGAGCGAGGTCTGGGAGGAACATCGGAGACATGGTCCGGTTTCATGGCTCCACTGGATCTCGTGGACTTCGAGGCCCGCCCTGGCCTACACGAGGGCTGGCCGATCTCACCGCCTGAAATTGCATCCCACATAGATCGAAAGGGGCATCGGTTTAGCATTCCGCCCTCTGACCAGTTCGAGTTTGGGGACGAGAGCCTCCCTCTCGCGAGCCTCCAAGGGCTGCACAGCAAGACGTTCCAGGTCCAGTTAAAGCCCCTACGATTCCGCAAAGCGTATGAGCACGCTTTCCTGTCTCCTCACCTGGACCTCATTTACGGAGCAACCGCTACCAAGTTGCTCAAGACCGAGTCCGACGGAGCCGTGACAGTTGAAGGCGTCGAAGTTCTCGATCGCGCTGGGAACAAGCACACGGTAGGTGCCAAGATATTCGTGCTTGCCGCGTCTGCCATAGAGTCGGTGCGCATTGCTTTGCATTCGGAGATTAAAGATCCCCACGACCAGATTGGTCGAAACTTTATGAATCATCCGAAGGGCAACGTAGCAAAGATTTTCTTTTCTGCCCCCATTAGCCGGGATCACCCTCTGTTCCTGACGAGGGGCAAGAAATTCGGCCGATACATCGGTCTACGTCTGCCCGATGAGCATCAAAGGAAGCAAGGACATCTCAACGCCTACCTTCGTTTGGAGCCTGCCTACGACTTTCCCGATCGGCCGCATGCGGACAGACTTTCATCGGCGTTCAGACGCCTAAAGCGAGAGAGGGGTGAAGCGGGTACCGGCAAGCGCATCCAACTCGCATGGAACGTCGTCGTGGAATTGCGGGGACTACCGGGCGTAATCTCCAAAGCCGTGCACCGAGCCAAGGCGAAGAAACAGAAATTCGTTACCAGCGCAGTTGTGCGATGCTTCACTGAAATGGAGCCTCTTCCGGAGAACCGGATCACACTTTCGGAAAAGAAAGATCGATTTGGCATTCGACTTCCCGTAGTCGCGCACGCAAATTCGGTGCTATCGGTAGCGACCGTTGAAGCCCTGTTGTCCACACTGAAGGAGAGCCTCGCGACCACTGGCTTGGGGCGAGTGGAGAAGCTCCCCGGAGAGTTGGGGACGCTGCTGGCAAACGACGCAAGCCATCACCTCGGCGGCTTGAGAATGGGTTCTGATGCCAGAACCTCTGTGGTCGATCAGAACCTCAAGTTTCACAACGTAGAAAACTTGTACGCTGCGGGCGGCGCCGTTTTCCCCACCGGCGGCAGTGCAAATCCCACGATGACGGTGATTGCGCTTTCGATCAGGCTTGCCGAGAAACTCCGGCAGCTTTCCCCGTCCAAGCGCCCCGCCGTCCAAGCTCCCCGAGAGGAAAGTGCGGGATTTTTGATCGTTGGGGCCGGGAGGCGGGTCCGCGAAGACGTCGTTCCCACCATCGAAAACCTGCCGGGTTCACACGTCGCCGGGATCTACTCGACGTCGAAGCACGCACTTTACGGGCTGAACGACGTTTACGAGGTAGCCCCCCTCTCAGAGCTGAACGAGGACGCCATCTCGGGGCAGAAATACCTCTACGTGGCGGTTCCACCAAGCCAGCTCAAGCAGGTTCTTGAACTCCTGACGCGTTTCGATTGCGCGGATAAGGTCCTGATCGTCGATACGCCGGCTATCCTTGAAACCGATCTTAAGGCTTTGTACAGCAAGTTCGCAAAGGTCGTCGTGGCGGAAGATTGTGCCTATCTGCCGTGGATCCCCTTGTTGAAAAACAGCTATGCGCCGGTCGAGCGTATTGAATTCAATCGGTCCGGTTTCGCCTACCACGCCGTTGCGCTTGGCAGAGCTATTGCTGCCAATGGCGGAGCAAGGCCGCTCATAAAAAGCTCCAGGACACGCAGAGACCGCACTACGGTGGACTTCTCCAACGGAACCTCTATGGCCATCGTCGGCCCGCGCGACTATCGGAAAGGGACTATGCGCTTCGTCGCAGCAGACGACACGGTCGTAGCCTCTCATCCCTTCCCCGACACTGAGGTCGTTATCCAGCCGGTTGTCGAGAACGGCAGATGTATTGCTTTCCGACAAGGTCCGAACAGCGTCTCACTGAGCGACGAGGAAGTTATTCTCGCAGGTTCATTTTCTTCCGAAGACTCGATCGTCTCCCGCATGCTCGACATCAAACGTGTAGGTCTGCACCGCCTCCTCTCGGAACTGCTTGATGGTGGCGATGCCTACACCCTCTCCGAAGGGGTGAGTGATGCGAAAGCGGCTAAGATACATTGAGATCCGAAGCCGCATGCCCATCATATCCATTGAAAGCCAAGCTGTAGGGCGCAGCCGCCAAGGCGTAGCACTCATCCGAGGAACCCGGTGCCGATTACCGCTTGAGATCGGGGAAAGGTCATCGTCTATAGCCGGACCAGAGTTGCCGGCTGTAGAAATGGTAGCGGGAGGCAGAATTGAACTGCCGACCTTGGGGTTATGAATCCCACGCTCTCACCAACTGAGCTATCCCGCCACAAGGATGCGAAACTGTCCGGAAGAGCCCGGTCCGCTTCGGTCGTGCGGCTTATAAGACCCGCGTCACCAAAGTGTCAAGCTCGCTTTTGGCAAATCCGGCGGCAATTTTCGCGGCTGCCGGACGTGTCCGGTTCAGGCCGCGACCGGCGCGGAAAGCAGCGCCTTCAGAGAGGCTTCCGCATCCGCGGCACGTTCCGAACGTTCGATGAAACCGCCGCCATAGACGCGCGCATCCGGGCCCTCCGCCGAATAGAGCACGCAGGCCTGGCCGGGCGCCACGCCCGCTTCGCCGATCGCCAGGTCGACATAGACGCCGCTTTCGTCGCAATGCACGGTCGCAGGCGTCGGCGGACGGGTGGAGCGCACCTTGGCGAAGCAGGCGAAACCGTCCTTCGCATCGGCTTGAAGCGAACCGTCGCCGATCCAGTTGACGTCGCGCAGATAGACGCGGTGCGTATCGAGCGCTTCCTTCGGCCCGACGATCACGCGGCGCGAACGGGCGTCGAGATAGATCACGTAGAGCGGCTCGCCGGTCGCGACGCCCAGGCCCTTCCGCTGGCCGATCGTGTAATGCACGATGCCCTCGTGGCGGCCGAGCACGCGGCCGTCCATATGCACGATGTCGCCGGCCAGCGCCGCATTCGGCTTCAGCTTGTTGATGATGTCCGTATACCGGCCCTGCGGCACGAAACAGATGTCCTGGCTGTCGGCCTTCTTGGCGACGACGAGGCCCATGTCCTCGGCAAGCGCCCTCACCTCCGCCTTCGACATGCCGCCGAGCGGGAAGCGCAGGTAGTCGATCTGCTCCTGCGTGGTCGCGAACAGGAACCAGCTCTGGTCGCGGTCGCTGTCGACGGGGCGGAAGAGCGCGCGGCGGTTCGGATTGTCGGCCGAAGGGTTCGGCCGCGAGCGGATGTAATGGCCGGTCGCCAAGGCGTCGGCGCCGAGCTCCTTCGCCGTCGCCAGAAGATCGGCGAACTTGACCGTCTGGTTGCAGGCCACACAGGGGACCGGCGTTTCGCCCATGGCATAGGCTTCTGCGAAAGGATTGATCACCGTTTCGCGGAACCGCTTCTCGTAGTCGAGCACGTAATGCGGGATGCCGAGCGTTTCGGAAACCCGCCGCGCATCGTCGATATCCTGGCCGGCGCAGCAGGAGCCGGCGCGGTGCACGGCCGCGCCATGATCGTAGAGCTGCAGGGTGATGCCGAGAACGTCGTAGCCCTGGCGTTTGAGCAGGCCGGCGACGACGGAGGAATCCACTCCCCCCGACATGGCAACGACAACGCGTGTGTCTTCCGGCCTCTTGTCAAAATCCAGCGTGTTCACGGAACTCTCTCGGTGTCTCGGGTCGCCGGTGCAATTCATTGCACAAAGGCGAGTATCGGCGCCAGGCGCGGGATCGGCCGCTGTCCAGGCAATTCTTGCCGCATATAGAAAGGATTTGAGGCCGGTGCAAGGCGGACGGATATTTCAGCGGCTTCGGCATGTTTCTCTCTCGCATTCGGTATCGGGCGTCGTTTTGCGAAAGGCGACGGATAGACACACGCCTCCCTTGCCTCGGGTCAAGCCCGGGGGCGACGAGCAGGCATACTACGCCCTTGGCGATCTCGATTGTTTTTGTTTCGGCCGGGACACGTCGTGTGCCTCGTATTGAATTTTTATAGGTGACACGCGACGTGTCCCGTTCGGTCAGTTTTTCCGCGCAACTCCGGTCCCTCTGCGGCGGTCTGGTCTTACGTCCTTGCGGATGCCAACCGGGTTGTGTGCGACACACGCACGCCCCGCCTTGAGGCGAGAGGGGGACCATTTTCTGCGCAGCCCCTGATGGCCCGCCTGCATCAACGGCAGACCGCCAGGGCACCGGTCCCGTCTCGCCGGCGATGCGTAACCGGTGTAGCCGAAACGGAACGGGGAAATGATGGCACGGGTTTGAGGGGGCGGGGATGAACGGAGGCGGTTTTTTCCGGCGGTTTTTCTCAAGGCATTGATTTGCCTTGTGGTACCCCCCTTTGCCCTGCCGGGCATCTCCCCCTCACGGGGGGAGATCACAAGCGGCAAGCTCTTCCCCCCAAATCGATGATTTGCCTCGCCATACCCCCCTCTGTCCTACCGGACATCTCCCCCACAAGGGGGGAGATCACAAGCGGCACGGTCTTCCCGCCAAAGCGATGATGTGCCGAGTAGCGACGTTTGTTGTTTGGGGAAGCCGGTGCACCCATCCGATCTCCCCCCTTGCGGGGGAGATGCCCGGCAGGGCAGAGGGGGGTGGCGGTCCACATCCCGTCTCACATCCCGGCCCACCGCGCCTCTATCGGAACGGCATCGACGCACGCGACCACCGTACCCGCCGAGGCGCCGGAATCGCGGGGCATCAGGAAAAAGAGCGGCCGCAAATTTTTCATGTTTGGCGCTCTTGATGGCGGCCGGGTGATCGTGGAGCCACCGATGGGTGCAAATCCGACGGAATTCGATCTCATGCGCTTCGTGGATGCGCAGGCGCCCGTCTACGACCGGGTCATCGCCGAACTGCGCGACGGCCGGAAGCGCTCGCACTGGATGTGGTACATCTTCCCGCAGGCGGCCGGGCTCGGCTTCTCGATCATGTCGCAGCGTTTCGCGATCGGTTCCAGGGCGGAGGCCGCCGCCTATCTCGACCATCCCCTGCTTGGCGGCCGGCTCGTCGAATGCACCGAGGCGATGCTTTCCCACAAGAACCTCTCGGCGCATGCGATCCTCGGGTCTCCGGACGACATGAAATTCAAAAGCTCGATGACGCTGTTCGAGATGATCAGCGAAAAGGGCTCGCCTTTCGAGCGAGCCCTTGAACAGTTCTATCATGGCGAGCGCGACGGGAAGACCGTCGCGCTGCTGGGAAGTTAGGCGGCCGCCTGGATCGCGGAGAGCTTCCAGTCGTTGGCGGGCTTGCGGACGAAGGTCCACACTTCCACCGTCTCGGTGGCGGCGTTCGGATCGCCCTCGGCCACGGCGCCGGTCTCGCGGTCGCGCATGTAGTCGACGCTCGAATAGCGCATCGCCACCGTCGCATAGTCCTGGCCGTTTTCGCGCCAAGCTTCCGCCAGGTCGCCCTGCAGGAGCTTCACGTCGCTCACCTCGTTCTTGAGGCCGTTGGTGGCGTTCTCGCCCAGTTCCTCGGCGAGGTAGGACATGGCTTCCGGCGTCGTGAGGCTGCGGAGCTTCGCATAATCCTCAGCCGCATAGGCGGACTGAACGTTCGTCAGCAGCTTCTCGAACTGGTCGAGGTCGCGGTTGGTGATGCCGATTTCGTCGGTCTCCGGCCCGGCCTGACGCGGCGCCGCCGCGTACCCGCCGCCCGAGCCGCCACCGAAGCCTCCCCCCAAACCGCCCCCCAAACCGCCTTGTGCACCCGAACCGATCTTCGGGATCTGGAAGCCGGACTGGTTCTGGCGCGGCGCCTCATAGGCGTTGCGCTGTTGGCCGTAGCCGCCTGCCGGACCGGCGGGCTGCTGACGGCGCGCGAACAGGCGGAAGGCAAGCATGGCAAGACCCGCGATCAGCGCGATCTGCAGAAGCATGCCGAGGAAGCCGGCCATGCCGCCGAAGCCCGTGCCCATCATCATGCCGATCAGGCCGCCAAGGGCGAGACCGCCGAGAAGGCCGCCGGCCATGCCGCCGAAGAGGCCGGGACGCCGCTGCTGGGCCGCGGCCTGCTGTCCGAGGCCGCCTTGCGGGCTGGCGGCGTTCTGCTGGGTGTTCGGGGTCATCGAACGGTTGATGCCGGTTGCCGGTCCGGGCGCGGTATTGGTCGTCGGCGGAGCGGAATAGGTGCGCGTGCCGCGGCTGCCGAAACCGCCGCCGGCGCGACGGGCTTCCGCGAAATCAACGGCGGCCAAGGAAACCGCCATCCCGATCGCAGCGACCGCGAACAGCTGCTTGAAACGCCGAAGGTTGGATAACATCTCTTTCTCCTCATAAACCGCTCAATGCGGTGTTCCCGGTTTATATAGCGACGGGCGGTCCGCCGTTTTAGAGGCGCCACCGATTTTTCCCGCCGAAGTAGATAACGAACTTTGAAACGGGAGCCAAGTTCCGAAAATACAACCTATGAGAAAGAAGACGGCGCGAATGGTCGCAGCCGGCAAGAAAGGAAAAAGCCCGGCGCGTGAGGCAGCGGGCTCAGATTGCTGACAACGGTCGAAAATCTCTGATCGTCATGCTCGGGCTTGTCCCGAGCATCTGCAAACCATCGACGTTTATAGATCCTCGGCACAAGGCCGAGGATGACGCCGAGCAAGACGCGAGGTTTGTCGTCAAGCTGAGCCCGGCGCGCGAGGCACCGGGCTTTTCGTTGGGCTCCTTGGGAGGAGGTTTCAGTGGAGAGCAGCTCCATTGAGGTCGCATGCGACGCTGCCCCTCATCCGCCTGCCGGCACCTTCTCCCCGCAAGTCGGAAGAGATGAAACAGGTCCCCTCACTTGCGATTTCTAACACTTAGCTGAAGCTAAGATGTTGAAATCGCCTTCTCTCCCACAAGGGGAGAGATACCGATGCCGCACTCTCGGCGTTCTACCTCTCCCCTTGTGGGAGAGGTTACAAAATCAGCATCTTAGCCAAAGGCCAAGTGCTAGATTTTGTTGGTGAGGGGATCCCCCCCCTCAATCCACGTTGAACGCCAGCGGCTTGGCCTGGCGGATCGCCGGGTTGGCGGTGAGCTTTGCCAGCACTTCTGCCGAGACGGGGCCGTCGACATAAAGCAGCGCGATCGCATCGCCGCCCTGCTTGTCGCGGCCGAGATGGAAGTTGGCGATGTTGACGCCGGCATTGCCGAGCGTCGTGCCGATGAAGCCGATCATGCCGGGAACATCGGTATTGGCGATATAGACCATGTTGGCGCCGACATCCGCGTCGAGGTTGATGCCCTTGATCTGGATGAAGCGCGGCTTGCCGTCGGAGAAGACCGTGCCGGCGACCGAGCGGGTCATCGTGTCGGTGGTGACGGTGAGCTTGATATAGCCGTCGAAGACGCCCGACTTGTCGCGCTTGGCCTCGGAAAGGATGATGCCCTTCTCCTTCACCATGATCGGCGCCGAAACCATGTTGACGTCGGCGACCTGCGGGCGGATGAGGCCGGCAAGCAGCGCGCTCGTCAGCGCCTTGGTGTTCATGTTGGCGGTCGAACCGTCGTAGAGGATCTCGATTTCCTTGATCGCATCCTCGGTGACCTGGCCGACGAAGGCGCCGAGCACATCCGCCAGGCGGATGAACGGCTTCAGGATCGGCGCTTCTTCCGCGGTGATCGACGGCATGTTGATGGCGTTGGAAACGGCGCCCTTCACCAGGTAGTCCGCCATCTGCTCGGCGACCTGCAGGGCGACGTTCTCCTGCGCTTCCGTCGTGGAGGCGCCGAGATGCGGTGTGCAGACGACGTTGTCGAGGCCGAAGAGCGGGCTTTCGGTGGCGGGCTCCACCTCGAACACGTCGAAGCCGGCGCCGGCGACATGGCCGGACTTCAGCGCTTCGGCAAGGGCCGCCTCGTCGACGAGGCCGCCGCGGGCGCAGTTGATGATGCGCACGCCCTTCTTCGTCTTGGCGAGCGCATCCTTGTCGAGGATGTTGCGGGTCTTGTCGGTCAGCGGCACGTGCAGCGTGATGAAATCGGCGCGCGGCAGCAGCTCGTCGAGCTCGACCTTCACGACGCCCATCTCCTCGGCGCGCTCCTTGGAAAGGAACGGGTCGTAGGCGATGACGTGCATGCCGAGCCCGATCGCCTTCTTGCAGACGATGCCGCCGATATTGCCGGCGCCGATGACGCCGAGCGTCTTGCCGGTGATCTCGACGCCCATGAAGCGCGACTTTTCCCACTTGCCGGACTGGGTGGAATTATCGGCCGCCGGAAGCTGGCGGGCGACGGCGAACATTAGCGCGATCGCGTGCTCGGCCGTCGTGATCGAGTTGCCGAACGGCGTGTTCATGACGATGATGCCGCGGCGCGAGGCAGCCGGGATATCGACGTTGTCGACGCCGATGCCGGCGCGGCCGACGACCTTGAGGTTCGTCGCATTGGCGATCAGCTTCTCAGTCACCTTGGTGGCGGAACGGATGGCAAGGCCATCGTAATTGCCGATGATCTCGGCGAGCTTTTCCTTGTCCTTGCCGAGCTTGGGTTGAAAGTCGACTTCGACGCCGCGATCACGAAAGATCTGGACGGCGGTTTCCGACAATTCGTCGGATACGAGAACGCGAGGTGCCATGGCGATGGGCTCCTGATAAGGGTTTGAACTTGGACCTTCGTCATGCCCGGGCCTGTCCCGGGCATCTGCGACGTATCGGTTTTGTCGATGGGATCAGATCCTCGGCACGAGGCCGAGGATGACGGCAGCAGGGCGCAGAATACTTACGCGGCGGCCTTGGCGAGCGCGGCCTTCTGGGTGTTGAAGGCGTAGGAAAGCCAGGGCATCAGGGCCTTCATGTCGGCTTCGTCGATCGTCGCACCGGCCCAGATGCGCAGGCCCGACGGGGCATCGCGGTAAGCGCCGGTATCGAAGGCGACGCCTTCCTTTTCGAGGATCGAGACGACGCCCTTGGCGAAAGCGGCCTGCGCGTCGTCATCGAGCGCGGTGACCTCCGGATCGACGATCTTGAGGCAGACGGAGGTGTTGGACCGCGTCGCCGGATCGACGGCGAGGTTCTCGATCCAGGCGTTCGCCGCGACGAAATCGTGGATGACCCTGGCGTTCGCATCGGCGCGGGCGATCAGCCCCTTGAGGCCGCCGACCTGCTTGGCCCAGTTGAGCGCGTCGATATAGTCCTCGACGCAGAGCATCGACGGCGTGTTGATCGTCTCGCCGACGAAGATGCCCTCGATCAGCTTGCCGCCCGAGGTGAGGCGGAAGATCTTCGGCAGCGGCCAGGCCGGAACGTAGGTCGTGAGGCGCTCGACGGCGCGCGGGGAAAGGATCAGCATGCCGTGGCCGCCCTCGCCGCCCAGGACCTTCTGCCAGGAGAAGGTGACGACGTCGAGCTTGGAGAAATCGAGGTCCTGCGCGAAAGCGGCCGAGGTGGCGTCGCAGATCGTCAGGCCCTTGCGGGTCGGCGGGATGAAATCGGCGTTGGGGACGCGCACGCCCGAGGTCGTGCCGTTCCAGGTGAAGACCACGTCGCGGTCGAAATCGACGGTGGAGAGATCGGGCAGCAGGCCGTAACCGGCCTCGATCTTGCGGACGTCCTTGAGCTTCAGCTGCTTGACGACGTCGGTGACCCAGCCGGCGCCGAAGCTTTCCCAGGCCAGCATGTCGACGCCGCGCTCGCCGAGCAGCGACCAGAGCGCCATTTCGACGGCGCCGGTGTCGGAGGCCGGAACGATGCCGATGCGGTAATCCGCCGGAACGTTCAGAATTTCACGGGTGAGGTCGATCGCCTGCTTCAGTTTCGCCTTGCCGACCTTGGCGCGGTGCGAACGACCGAGCGCGGCATCGGAGAGGGCTTCGAGCGACCAGCCGGGGCGCTTCGAGCAAGGACCAGAAGAGAAATGGGTATTGTTCGGACGTACGTCCGGCTTTGCGGCTTCAGCCATGATGCTATCCTTCCAGATAGATGGCCTCTCGTTGGGGAGAGGTGTCCCGCCGCCGTGGATATTACCGTCCGCCTGCACAGTCAAGCGGGCAATGTCGCTCAGGGGAAAATTTCTGCCGCAGCCCGCATGCGCAGCACCGGAACGAAAAAGGCCGCCCCGAGGGGCGGCCCGTGATCCTGCAGATGCGCGAAGCTTACTTGTAGACGATCGGCTCCGGCGGAGGCTCGTAGGCCACCGGCGTGTCGCAGCCGCCGAAGACGTAGCGGGCGCCGACGCGGGCCTCGTGGCTGTAGAAGCCCTTGTCGCGGCCCGGACCGCCGCCGACCGCATAGCCGAACATGTCGCCGCCGTCGACGTAGCGGAAGCGATAGCCGAGATCCGCCTTGAGGTTGCAGGTGATGTCGACCGACGCACCCGCCATGAGGGCCGCGGTGAAGCGCCAGCGGCCCTTGCCTTCGTGCTCGCTCGAATAGCAGCCCGGCACTCCCGGATCGTCGCAGATCGTATTGCGCAGCCGGTTCCACTTGACGTAGGTGCCGCCGATGCCGCCGCCGACATAGGGGGTGAAGTAGCCGTAGGTGCCGAGATCGACATAGACGTTGGCCATCAGCGAATAGGCCTGCATGTCCGACCGGTCGCTCGACGTACAGGTGACGCCGCCGCAGATGCCCGTCGTTCCGCCCGAGAACTTGGACTTCGTGAAATAGTCGAAGGTCACGTCGGTGCGCAGGTAGCTGTTGATCTGGTAGCCGACACCGCCGCCGAGCGTGAAGCTGTCACGAAGCGAGGAGCGCGTGAAATCGGCGAGCGCGATGCCCGGGGTTGCGGAACCCTGGTAGAATTCGACGCCCCGCGACCTCTTGAAGGAATAGCCGACATCGCCGCGCAGATACCAGCCGCTCGCCTCCTGGACGGTGACTTCCGGTGCGTCCAGGATCGGCTCGGGCTGCGGCTCATAAAGATCGGCGGAACTTGCGGTATTCGCCGTCAATGCCAGCGCGAACGCACCGGCTAGGAACTTTCTCATTGCCCCATCTCCACAAAGCTCATCACGTAAGGCAGGCACGACGCGCAGCCAAAGGGTTGATCCGCGACGGATGATGGATGAGAAAGGTTAAGCGCCGCTTAACCATGCTTGTTTACCGGCCGTTTTCCTTAAATTAGCAAAAGATAACAAACCGGAGGCCAGCTTTCGCGGAACCCGGCCGGCGCGGCGGCTCCCATTGGCAAACGCTTCCGCAACGTTTAAGGAATCGGCATGCCCGACAACGTCATCAAGTTCCAGCGCCCGCCGACACCCAAGCCCCCGCGGCAGACGCCCCCATGGCTGAAGCGCCTGCTGACCGCTCTCGGGATCGCCGCCTTCTTCGTGGCCGCCTTCGCCTATTTTTCGCTGACGGGTTCGACGCAGCAGTAACGCGGCATATTCGACGGCTCCACAATGCGCGGCGCTCTGCTTCTACCCCCTCTGCCCTGCCGGGCATCTCCCCACAAGGGGGGAGATCGGATAGACGCTTGCTCAACGCTTTCCCTCCAGCGTCCCGAAATCCGCAACGGAATTAGACCCCGGAGACCGTGCCGCTTGTGATCTCCCCCCTTGTGGGGGAGATGCCCGGCAGGGCAGAGGGGGTAAAGGCAAAAGCAGTACGTCGGATACGGAAAGCGGCTCAGGCCGCGTTGCGCACGTTGGCGATGACGCCGACGAGGCCGTCGACGATGCGCTCGATCTGCGTGCGGTCGTCGCCTTCGGCCATCACCCGGATCAGCGGCTCGGTGCCGGACGGGCGGATGACCAGGCGCCCGCGGGAGGCGAGCTCCGCCTCCGCGTCGGCGATAGCCTGACGCACGATCGCGTCCTCCAGAGGCTTGCCGCCCTGGAAGCGGACGTTCTTCAGAAGCTGCGGCACAGGCTCGAAACGGCGGCAGACTTCGCTGACCGGCCTGTCGAGGCGTTTCACGCGCGCGAGAATCTGCAGCGCGGCGACCAGGCCGTCGCCCGTCGTGCCGAAATCGGACAGCACGATATGGCCGGACTGCTCGCCGCCGATATTGATATCGTGGTTGCGCATGTGCTCGACGACATAACGGTCGCCGACCTTGGTGCGGTGAAGGGCAAGCCCCCTGCCATCGAGGAACCGTTCCAGGCCGAGATTGGACATGACGGTGGCGACGATGCCGCCGCCCCTCAGCTTTTCGTCCTCGGCCCAGCTTTCGGCGATGACGGCCATAAGCTGGTCGCCGTCGACGATCTCGCCGCGCTCGTCGACGATGATGACGCGGTCGGCGTCGCCGTCCAGAGCGATGCCGATATCGGCGCGCACCTCGTGCACCTTCTTCTGCAGCTTCTCCGGGCTCGTGGAGCCGCAATCGAGGTTGATGTTCGTGCCGTTCGGCTCGTTGCCGATCGTCACCACCTCGGCGCCGAGCTCCCAGAGCGCGAGCGGCGCCACCTTGTAGGCCGCGCCGTTGGCGCAGTCGATCGCAACGCGCAGGCCGTGCAGCGTGACGTCGCGCGGCAGCGTGCGCTTGGCATGCTCGATATAGCGGTAGATGTCGCCCTCGACGCGCTTCGCCCGGCCGATATCGCCGGACTTGGCGAGCTGCGTGTGCGGGTCCTTGTCCAGCAGGTCCTCGATCTGCATTTCGAGCTCGTCGGAAAGCTTGTAGCCGTCCGGACCGAAGAGCTTGATGCCGTTGTCCTCGTAAGGATTGTGGGAGGCGGAGATCATCACGCCGATGTCGGCGCGCAGCGAGCGGGTGAGCATGGCGACGGCCGGCGTCGGGATCGGGCCGAGCAGGAAGACGTCGAGGCCGGCAGCGGTGAAGCCGGCCACCATGGCGTTTTCCAGCATGTAACCGGAGAGGCGGGTATCCTTGCCGATCACCACGCGATGGCGATGGCTGCCGTTGCGGAAGATCGTGCCGACGGCAATTCCGACGCGCATCGCAAGGTCGGGCGTCATCGGGAAGATATTGGACTGTCCGCGGATGCCGTCGGTGCCAAAGTAGCGGCGGGTCATGTAAGCTCCTTCATCGCGCCTGACATGGCGCGGTCCTCGCAGCGATAGAACTGCGGCCATTCTCTAACGGCAAACCAGCCGGAAAGCCCGGCTCATGCCATAGTTCGAATGCCCAGGCACGTAAATTAGCGTCAAAATCGATTATATCCCGTTACCAAATAAGGTTACACCGCTCACTCATAGGACTGGACCGGCAAGCAAAAACCGCCGCGGATCGCTCCGCGGCGGTTTTAAAAGCATCATGCCGGCCGATCAGTGCGGCTGCGGTTCGAGGCCGCTTTCGGGCTCGCCGCCCTTCGGCTCGTCCTTCTTGGAACCGCCGGCGGACGGAACCGCCGAACCACGGGCGGGCGGCGCGTCGTCGCCGAGATCGCGCGACGGCTTCTGGCCCTTGAGCAGCGCCTTGATCTCGTCGCCCGACAGCGTCTCGTATTCGAGCAGGCCTTCGGCGAGCGTTACGAACTCGTCGTGCTTTTCGGTCAGGATGCGGCGGGCCTCGGTATAGGCCTCGTCGATGAGACGGCGAACCTCGACATCGATCTTCTGGGCCGTCGCCTCGGAGACGTTCTTCGACTGCGAGACGGAATGACCGAGGAAGACTTCCTGCTGGTTCTCGCCATAGGCGACCTGGCCGAGCACATCGGAGAAGCCCCACTGGGTCACCATCGCGCGGGCAAGCTTGGTGGCCTGCTCGATATCGGAAGACGCGCCGGAGGTGATGTTCTCCTTGCCGAAGGTCAGTTCCTCGGCGACACGTCCGCCCATCATGATGACCAGACGGGACACCATCCACTTGTAGCTCATCGAATAGCGGTCGCCTTCCGGCAACTGCATCACCATGCCGAGCGCACGGCCGCGCGGGATGATCGTCGCCTTGTGCAGCGGATCCGCGACCGGAACGTTGAGCGCGGTGATGGCGTGGCCGGCTTCGTGATAGGCGGTGAGCTTCTTCTCCGCCTCGGTCATGGCCGAGGAACGGCGCTCCGCGCCCATCATGATCTTGTCCTTGGCGTCCTCGAACTCCTGCATGGTGACGAGACGCTTGTTGCGCCGCGCCGCCATCAGGGCAGCCTCGTTGACGAGGTTCATCAGGTCGGCGCCGGAGAAGCCGGGCGTACCGCGGGCGAGAACCTTGAGGTCGACATTCGGCGCCAGCGGCACGTTGCGGGCGTGAACCTTCAGGATGCGCTCGCGGCCGACGATATCCGGGTTCGGCACGACGACCTGGCGGTCGAAACGGCCGGGACGCAGCAGCGCCGGGTCGAGAACGTCCGGACGGTTGGTCGCGGCGATCAGGATGATGCCTTCGTTCGCCTCGAAGCCGTCCATCTCGACGAGGAGCTGGTTCAGCGTCTGCTCGCGCTCGTCGTTGCCGCCGCCGAGACCGGCGCCGCGATGACGGCCGACCGCGTCGATTTCGTCGATGAAGATGATGCAGGGCGCGTTCTTCTTCGCCTGCTCGAACATGTCGCGGACGCGGCTTGCGCCGACGCCGACGAACATTTCGACGAAGTCGGAACCGGAAATCGTGAAGAACGGCACGTTCGCTTCGCCGGCGATGGCGCGGGCGAGCAGCGTCTTACCGGTGCCGGGCGGGCCGACCAGCAGCACGCCGCGCGGGATTCGCCCGCCGAGGCGCTGGAACTTCTGGGGATCGCGCAGAAATTCGACGATCTCCTCCAGGTCCTGCTTGGCTTCATCCACGCCGGCGACGTCTTCGAACGTCACGCGCCCGTGCGCCTCCGTCAGAAGCTTCGCCTTGGACTTGCCGAAACCCATGGCGCCGCGCGAGCCGCCCTGCATCTGCCGCATGAAGAACAGCCAGACGCCGAGAATCAGGAGCATCGGCAGCAACGTGCCGAGATAGCTCAGGAAACCCGAAGACCCGTCCGTTTCCGGACGGGCCACGATGGTGACGTTCTTTTCCTGCAGCCTGGACATCAGGCTGTCGTCAATGACCGGCGAATAGGTCTGAAATCCCGAGCCGTTCTCGGTATAGGTACCGAGCACCCGGTTGCCTGTGACGACGACATCCCTCACCCGCCCCGAATCCACATCCCGCAGGAATTGCGAGTACGGAATCTCACGCGAGCTGGTCTGCGTCGGTGCCGTCTGGAACATGCTGAACAATGCGACCAGCAAGAGGGCTATGATGACCCAGAGGGCGATATTACGAAAGTTTGGGTTCATTGAACTCCCCGGACTACGACGACCAGCTTCTTCAGGCGGCCGCCTTGCTTGCCGCATAACATAGGGTTGCGGCACGTGCTTGCCAAGGCGAACCGGAGCCGCTGCCTACCTTTTCCGCGCGGAATCCTTAATTGGCAGCGGGGGAAAAACGTCGCATCCGAGCAAAACCGCGAACTCACGCCCAAGATTAAGATCGAACTGCGGCAAAAAACGGTCGAAGGGCGCGAGCGTGGGGGTGATGCGGATCTGGCTGGCGGTGGAAGCGATGCCCCTCATCCGGCTGCCGCCGCCTTCTCCCCGCACGCGGGGAGAAGGAAGGATGCCGCTTCGCTCGGCGGCACTCTCCCCGCGAGAGGGAACGGCAGCAGCGCGGCGAACCTCCTTCTCCCCGTCAGATGGGGAGAAGTGCCGAGCGGAAGCGAGGCGATGAGGGGGCGGGACGCCGATACGCTCCTCGTTCCCCTCTTTCGCTTCTCCCCCCTCATCCGACCCTTCGGGCCACCTTCTCCCCGCCGGGGAGAAGGGAGAATTTGCCTCCACGCACGGCATCACCGCCATCGCCCGCATGGCGACAGCCGGCGGTGCGTCCGGAAACAGGGCCAGGGCCTCGTCCCGATCGGGCGCGGTCGGGCCGGCGACGATTTCGGAAGTCCCGTCGTTGACGATCCGGTAGCGGCCGTCCCAGACCGCCGCCTCGCCAGGCGGGATATGCAGCGGGACGAGGCCGCGGTTCTCGCGGGAGAGATAAAGTCCTTCGCGGCGCAGGTCGAAGATCACCCTGCCGGCCGTGATGCGGCCGGGCCGGCCGCCGTCGAGGAAGGCCATCACCCGGTCCATGCTCGCGCGCGCCGGCGCATGCGCCCTCCCCCCGAGCACGGCCGCCAGCAACGACAGCACATGGCGGCGCACGGCCGCCTCGCCTTCGAGCCCCGCCGGAGCAAGATGCGCAAGAACGCCATGGCGGACCGTCAGGTGATCGCGGACGAGACGCGCCGCGGCGTCGGACAAGGCCGTCCGCCTTTCGACCGACCGCGCCAGGGCGGCCCCGTCGAACCGGCTTTCGGCCGCAAGCCGCCCGCGCACCCTCACCCGTTCGTAATGCGGATCGAGGTTGCTGGGATCGTCGATCCAGCCCTGCCCCTCCGCGGTGAGGAAAGCACGGATGTCGGCGCGGCGGGTCTTGAGGAACGGCCGCAGGAGCCAGCGCCGCCGTTCCAGAAGCACGGCTTCGGCCATGCCGGCGAGGCCGAGATTGTCCTCTCCCTCGCTTCGGGCGGCACGCATGAAAACGGTCTCCGCCTGGTCGTCGAGCGTGTGGCCGGTGAGGATCGCGGTCGCGTCGACCTCGTCGGCGACCTCCAGCAGAAGCCGGTAGCGCGCCTCGCGGGCGGCGGCCGAGAGCCCCGTCTTCGGCTTCTCGCCATCCCAGCGGCGGATGACATGCGGGATGCCGATCCTGCCGCAAAGGGCGGCGACGGCGCGCGCCTCTTCGGCCGATTCGGGCCTCAACGCGTGGTCGACGGTCGCCGCGAAGATCAGCACGCCGGAGCCGGAGGGATTGGTTTTCGAAAGGGAGAGAAGGAGGCCGGTCGAATCGCTGCCGCCGGAAATGGCGACGAGAAGGCGGGCCGGTTTCGAAAGATCGTCAAGGAGGCGCCGCACCGCCTCTACGGGCGGCAGGATGGGGGCGCCGGCGGTCACAGGAACGCCGCCTTCAATCGCAGCTCAGGCGCTTCTCTTCGCTGCCGACCTTGGAAAGCACGGCGCGCGGCGCGCTCGGATAGCGCTTGGTCACTTCGCGCAGCGTGGCGCAGGCGGTTTCGGTATTGTCGAGGGCGGCGAGCGACATGCCGAGCTTCAGCAGCATTTCCGGCGCCTTCGCCGATTTTCCGTAGGTCTGGTGCGCGTTCAGGAAAGTCTTCGCGGCCTCGGCGTATTTTTCCTGGGAATACTGCGCCTCGCCGAGCCAGAAATTCGCGTCGGCGATGCGGGCGCTCTTCGGATAGGCCTGGATATAGGCGGCGAACTCCCTCTCCGCGAGCGAATAGTCGCCGGCGAGCACATGGTTGTAGGCGCCCTGATAGGAATCGTTCTCGTTACCGAGCGAGGCGGTCTGCTGCGGATCGGTCCTTGCGGGAGCGGCCGGCCGGCCGGGAACCTGGGCACCCGTGTCCACGCCCGGAAGCCCGGCGGCATTGTTGGCCCGGTCGTTGCGGCTGGCGCCGCGCGGATTGCCGTTCTGGTCGAAATCGATGGAGCCGAGCGTGGTCGGCGGCGGCGCCGTCCGGCTGCCGGCGGACTGGTCCCCGCCGATACCGCCGTCGGAGGGGGACTCGATGATCCTCGCGACATCGTCGGACGACTGAACGGGCGGGGCGGATGGAGCGGCCGGGGCGCGATTGGACGCCACGGCCGGTCTCCCGGCCGTGGTATCGATTTCGCTCCTCTTGTTCTTCTCCAGATCCTGGAAGCGGAATTCGTTATCTTCCTGCGTCTTGCGCATCTGCTCCTGCATCTGCAGCAGCTGATAACTCATTTCCTCGATCCGGCCGTTCAATTGCCGGACCTCTTCCTGGAGTTGCTGGACGCGAACGGCATCGGTGCTCTGCGCGAGAATCACCGGCCGGTCGTCGGCCGAGGGTCTCTCCGCAGCACTCTGATGGCCCTGGAAGAGTTTCGGCAGCGAGAAGGCCCCCGCCGGGCCGCCCGTCGCCATGAGCCCCAGCATCGCTGCCAAGACAAGTTTCCTCATGAGTGTCCGTCCTGCTCTCTTTAATTGCGCCCAATCGGCGCAGGAGGGATTTTTCCAATCTGCCGCCTGAAAAAGCAACCAAGTCGGCGATCAAAAATCCCCGAAATCGGGGCCAAACTATGGAAAAAACAAAAAGGCGGCTCAGAAAGCCGCCTTTTAATGCCGGATCGGTGGCCCGTATCAGGAGCCGGCGCCGCCGAGAACGGTGACGGCGCGGCGGTTCTGCGACCAGCAAGAGATGTCGTCGCAGACCGCGACCGGACGTTCCTTGCCGTAGGAGATGGTCCGGATGCGATTCGCCGGAACGCCGCGGGAGGCGAGATATTCCCTCGCGGCAGCGGCGCGGCGGGCGCCGAGCGCGAGGTTGTATTCACGGGTGCCGCGTTCGTCGGCATGGCCTTCGACGGTGATCGCGTAGTTCGGATAGCGCTGCAGCCACTGGGCCTGGCGGTCGAGCGTCTGCTGGGCGTCGGCGCGGATCGAGGACGAGTCGGTGTCGAAGAAGATGCGGTCGCCGACATTGACGGTGAAGTCCTGCTGCGAACCGGGCGTTGCCGAACCGGCGCCGCCGAGGCCGAGCTCGCCGGCGCTGTTGGGAAGGTTCTTCTTGTTGGCGCAGCCTGCGAGCGCGAGTGCCAGCGTGAGGGCGATGACGGCGGGATTACGGGCGAGGTTCTGCATGCGGCTCATGGCCGGTCTCTCCTTGATCAATAAATTCCGAAATTTCAGAGTTGCCAGACTCTAACCGGGCTCGGTTAACCATGACCAAACACTTATGGTTAACGGAATATTACAGTGTCCCTTATCGAGCCCCTTTCCCAGCAGATTCGGGCGCAAAAGAGGCGAAAAGCCGCCCATCCCCCGGTCGTCCGCCCC
Source organism: Xaviernesmea oryzae (assembly GCF_900177415.1). Classification (GTDB taxonomy): domain Bacteria; phylum Pseudomonadota; class Alphaproteobacteria; order Rhizobiales; family Rhizobiaceae; genus Neorhizobium; species Neorhizobium oryzae_A. The sequence continues at coordinate 177,116 of NZ_FXAF01000002.1, forward strand.
TATTCGAGGAGCGGCGACCAGGCCGGGTCGGAGGCATAGGCCGGGGTCTTGATCTGGATCTCGTTGTAGCCCGTCAGGTCGATCGAATAGAGCTGCGGGCCGCCCGCCCCTGCGGGCTGGCGGAAGAACATCAGCACGCGGCCGTTCGGCGCCCAGGTCGGGCCCTCGTTGTGGAAGCCCGTGGTCAGGATGCGCTCGCCCGACCCGTCCGGCCGCATCACGCCGATCGAGAACTTGCCGCCCGACTGCTTGGTGAAGGCGATGAGATCGCCGCGCGGCGACCAGACCGGTGTCGAATAGGAACCGTCGCCGAAGGAGACGCGGGTCTGGCCCGAACCGTCGGCATTCATGACGTAGATCTGCGGACGGCCGCCGCGGTCGCTTTCGAACGCGATGCGCGCCCCGTCCGGCGAATAAGACGGCGAGGTGTCGATCGCCTGCGTCGAGGTGAGCCGGGTCGTGGTGCGCGAACGCAGGTCCATCGTGTAGATGTTGGAATTGCCGTCCTGCTGCAGGCTCATGATCACCTTCTGGCCGTCCGGCGAAAAGCGCGGCGAGAACGTCATGCCCGGGAAATTGCCGACCACCTCGCGCTGCCCGGTCTCGAGCTGCAGCAGGTAGACGCGCGGCTGGTTGCCCTCGAAGGACATGTAGGTGATTTCCTGCCGGCTCGGCGAGAAGCGCGGCGTCAGCACGATGTCCCTGGTGTTCGTCAGCATGCGGACGTTGAAGCCGTCCTGGTCCATGATCGCGAGCTGGCGCTGGCGGGCGTTCTTCGGACCGCTTTCGGAGACGAAGACGACGCGGGTATCGAAATAGCCTTCCTCGCCGGTGATCTGCTTGTAGATCGCGTCGGCGATGATATGGGCCACGCGGCGCCAGTTCTCCGGCTGGGTGTAGAACTGCTGGCCGGTCATCTGCGAGCCCGCGAACGTGTCCCAGAGGCGGAACTCGGCGCGAAGCCGCCCGTCGCCCTCGCGGGTCACGCGGCCCGTCACCAGGGCCTGCGCGTTGATGACCTTCCAGTCCTCGAAGCGCGGCGCGCGGTTGGGATCGGAAATCTTCTCGATGAAGGCGTTCCTGTCGATCGGCGCAAAGAGGCCCGAGCGCTGCAGGTCGGCGGCGACGACTTGCGAAATCTGCGCGCCGAGATCGTTGTTCGACAGGAAATCCGTCACGGCGATCGGCAGCGGCTCGACATTGCCCTTGTTGATGTTGATCTCGACGCGGGCCTGGGCCGGCGCGGAGAACATCACGGCCATGCCGGCGAGCGCGATCATGAGACGGATGAAAGAGCGTTTCATCATGGTGTTAAGGCCTTTCAAAGCAATTCGCTCGGATCGAAGTTGACGACGACTTCGCTCCAGGCGTCGTATTTGTCGGCGGGCAGGTTCTTGAAGGGCGAGGACCGCATGACGGCGCGAAGCGCGCTGCCCTCCAGCGTGCGGCGGGCGGAATCCGAACCGCCGGAGGCCCTGACCTCCGGCCGGCCGACGATCGCGCCGGATTCGTCGAGCTTCATGGTCACGGTGATGATGACGCCGTCGGCGCCCTCGATGCCGGCGATGACGGACCAGTTGTTCTGGATCTGGCCGCGCAGCGCGTCCATCTCGCTCTGGGTGAGCTTCGAACCGCCCGTATCCCGCTTGCCGCCCATCGCCGCCGGCGCGGAAGAACGCTTCGCCCCGCCGCCGGAGGATTCCTGCTTGTTGAGCAGCGCCGCGATTTCGTCCGCGTTGAAATCGCTCTGCTTGGAAGACGAGGACTTGGCGGTCTCCTGCTTCTTGCCTTCCTTCTTGTCGGTCGGCTTTTCCGCAGCCTTCGCGGTCTCCGCCGGCTTCGGCGTCTCGGGCTTCTTCTCGGCCGGTTTCTCGACGGGCTTGGCCTCTTGCTTCGGCGGCTCCGGCCTCGGCCGGGCCGCAGGGACCGGCACGGCATCCGGCAGCGGAATTTCCTCGGCCTGCGTTTCAGCCGGCGCGGGTGTCGGATTTGCCTGGGGCTGGGGTTGCGGCTGCGGCGTCGGCTCCGGCTTGGGCGGCGTCACCTCCGGCTTCGGTTCCGGCAGCGCGGCAACCTCGGTCGGCTTCGGCGCGGTCTCCTCCGGCACGATGTCCTTGACGTCGTTCTGCTCCGGCGTGGGCGTCGGCACCGGCTTTTCGACCGGCTTCGGGGCGGCCGCGGCTTCCGCCTGAACAGGCTTCTTTGCGGGCGTCGGCGGCGTCTTCAGGTCGATGTCGTTGTCGCCGCTATTTTCGGCGTTCTCGACGATGTTCGGCTTGGCCGTCGGCTTCGGCGCGGCCTTTTCGGCGACCGGCGCCGTCTTGTCGCCCTGCTGGATCTGGGTGATCGATTCCACCGGGATGATGTCGACCGGCAGCGCTTCCACGTCGGCCACCTCGAATGAGGCGGGCGCGCTGATGGACACCAGCGCGTAACCGAGCACCAGTGTGTGGAGGACCAGCGATGTGCCGAGACTACCCTTCATGGCGCCCGATCACTTCTCCTGTTCCTGAAGCGTGACGAGGCCGATATTCTTGTAACCGGCGGCGGAAATGCGCGCCATCACCTTCATGACGACGCCATAGGCGGCGGTCGTGTCGCCGCGCACGTAGATGCGCTCGTTGTAGCCCGTGGTGGCGATCGCCTGCAGCTTCGGGACGATCTCGTCGATGCCGATCGGCGTTTCCTGCAGATAGATTTCGCCCGACGGATTGACCGAGACGGTGATCGGCTGGGTGTCCGCATTCATGGCCCGCGCCTGCGTTTCCGGCAGGTCGATCGGCACGCCGACGGTCATCATCGGCGCCGCCACCATGAAGATGATCAGGAGCACGAGCATGACGTCCACGAGCGGCGTGACGTTGATCTCGCTGATCGCACCGTTGCGCCGGCCGCGCCTGCGGCGCCCGCCACCCGATGCCTTTGCTCCTCCGGCCGACATACCCATGATGCGTACTCCTTGGCCTTGCTGGGATTACTGCGCCGCCTGGCGCGGCTGCAGCTTCTCGTCGATCTGGCGCGACAGGATGGCGGAGAACTCGTCCGCGAAACCCTCCATGCGGGCCGAAAGCTTGCCGGCATCGGCGGTGAACTTGTTGTAGGCGATAACGGCGGGGATGGCGGCCACGAGACCGATCGCGGTCGCCAGCAGCGCTTCGGCGATACCGGGTGCGACGACCGCGAGATTGGTGGACTTCGAGCCGGCGATCGCCTGGAACGAGGTCATGATGCCGACGACCGTGCCGAAGAGGCCGATGAACGGACCGGCCGAGCCGATCGTCGCCAGCGACCCGAGGCGGGCCTCGTAGCTCTCGCTCTCGCGCGCCATGGTGACATCCATCGCCCGGTCGATGCGCATCTGCAGCCCGATCGGCGAGCGCGCGCCGCGCTCGAAGCTCTTCTTCCATTCGCGCATGGCGGCGACGAAGATCGCGGCAAGCCCGTTGTTCTGGCGTTCCGAAAGCGTGCGATAGAGCTCTTCCAGCGACTGGCCGGACCAGAAGACCTGCTCGAACTGGTCGAACTGGCGCTTGGCCTTGCCGAAGCTCACGTATTTGTCGATGACGATCGCCCAGGTCCAGACCGACGCGCCGATGAGACCGATCATGACCAGCTTGACGATCAGCCCGGCCTGCATGAACAGCGCCCACAGACTGACATCGTGTGTCGCCGCTTCCAAACCTATCTGTTCCATCTATTCACAATCCCCGAATCCAAACGCCCGGTTTTTTAAGGACCGGGCGGGTTCAAAAGCGCGCTTTCGCGAGAATGTCTTTGATCGCTGGATGCGCTTAGCCTTAACCCCAAGATGCCCTGAGTTTCCAGCTTGGCTTCTCGCTTTCAATTTTGGTCAAAGGAAGGCGTGCGTTGCACAAATTCCTCATGGACCAGTAAGACATCATTATCGTTAAGAATGTATTACAACAAAGCGCGCCTATCTATTTGGCGGGACTCAAAAACTTCTCCGCCACGGCCTCCGGCAGCCGGCGCGGGCGGCCGTGCCGACCGCATGAAGCTGTCTTTCGAAACGGGTTTGTGTTACATGGTATGCAACAAGCACCGCATGGAGACTGACATGGCCGAATCGACTTTTACGTTCCGTGTCGATGAAGAATTGAAGGCCGCATTCGGGGAGGCCGCCAAGGCCCGCGACCAGACGGGTGCGCAGCTCTTGCGTCGCTTCATGCGGGATTTCGTCAAACAGCAGCAGGCCGAAATCGAGTACGACGCCTGGTTCCGCAGGGAGGTGGAAGAAGGCATAGCCTCAGCCAATGCGGGAGATGTCATTTCCGCCGAAGACGTTGAAAAGCACTTCGCAGCGCGCCGCGCAGAAACACGGCGCAAGATCAGCGGTGGCCGGTGAAGATCATTTGGTCGCGCCGCGCGCTTCACGACCGCGACCGCATCTATTCCTACATCGAGGAGGACGATCCGTCCGCGGCCTTGGCCCTGGACGATTTTTTCGAAAACCGTTCGACGCAATTGGCAGCGCATCCCATGCTGGGCCGCGTGGGTCGGGTCGATGGGACGCGAGAGTTGGTGGTCCACCCGAACTACATCCTCATCTATGACATCGCAGACGCGTCCGTCCGCATCCTTCGCGTGCTTCACGCCGCCCGGCAATGGCCGCCGACCCGCTAAAGCGGGTGTCCCAAAAACTTCTCCGCCACGGCCTCCGGCAGCCGGCGCGGGCGGCCGTGCTTGTTGATGACCGCGATCACCACGCGTGCCGCGATGAGCAGCGTTTCGCCGCGGCGGATCTCCTGGTTGAGCACCATCTTGGCGCCGCCCGCCTTCTCCGTCACTGTCTGGATGACGAGGATATCGTCCATGCGGGCCGGCTGCTTGAAGTCGATCTCCATGCGGTGGACGACGAAGACGAGGCCTTCCTCGTCGGTGACGAGAAGCGCGCTCTGCTCGCAGCCGAGGCAGCGCAGATAGTCGGTGCGGCCGCGCTCCAGGAAGTGCAGATAGCGGGCGTGATAGACGAGGCCTGAAAAATCCGTGTCTTCATAATAGACGCGCTGGGCAAGCCTGTGGCCGCCTTCGATCAATTCGCCCGATAACAAAAAATTGTGTTCCTGCATGGCCTTGCCTTGGAAAATTATCGCTGCGCTCTGGATAACTGTGGAATGCTGACCCAGTTTCGAAGTTCTGTCACACATCCTCCCTATCAGGAAACGTCTCGAAAACCAGCGGAGAGTAGATCATGAAGATTGCAGTCCTGGGCGGCGACGGTTTCGTCGGCTGGCCGACCTCGCTTCACCTGTCCGATGCCGGTCACGAGGTCCATATCCTCGACAATCTCTCGCGCCGCTGGATCGATACCGAGCTCGGCGTGCAGTCGCTCACCCCGATGGACAGCATCCAGGAACGCACCCGCATCTGGCATGCCGAGACCGGCCGGCGCATCCATTTCCATCTCATCGACCTCGCCAGGGACTACGAGCTTCTGAAGGGCTGGCTCGCGAAACACCGGCCGGACGCCGTCATCCATTTCGCCGAGCAGCGTGCTGCGCCTTACTCCATGAAGAGCGACCGGCACAAGAACTACACGGTCAACAACAACGTCAGCGCTACCCATAACCTCCTGAACGCGCTGGTCGAGCTCGATCTCGACGCGCATCTCGTCCATCTCGGCACGATGGGCGTCTACGGCTATTCGACCGTCGGGGCGGCGATCCCGGAAGGTTACCTGCCGGTCGGCATCGAGACCGCAGACGGCCGGGCGGTCTCGCAGGAAATCCTCTACCCCGCCAATCCCGGCTCGATCTACCACATGACCAAGTGCCTGGATCAGCTCCTCTTCCAGTTCTACGCGAAGAACGACGGATTGCGCATCACCGACCTGCACCAGGGCATCGTCTGGGGCACCCATACGGAACAAACGCGCCGCCACATGCAACTGATCAATAGATTCGATTATGACGGGGATTACGGGACCGTCTTGAATCGGTTTCTCATCCAGGCGGCGATCGGTTATCCGCTGACCGTGCACGGCACCGGCGGCCAGACGCGCGCCTTCATCCATATCCAGGATTCGGTCCGCTGCATCGAGATCGCGCTGAAGAACCCGCCCGAGCGCGGCAGCCGCGTCGAGATATTCAACCAGATGACCGAGACGCACCGGGTGCGCGACCTCGCCGAGATGATCGCGAGGATGACCGGCTCGAAGATCGCCTGGCTGCCGAACCCAAGGAAGGAAGCGCCGGAAAACGAGCTGATCGTGAAGAACGAGAAGTTCCTGGGCCTCGGCCTCGAACCGACCACGCTCGGCGAAGGCCTGCTCGGCGAGATCGTCGACGTTGCGAAGAAATACGCCTATCGCGTTGACAGGACTCGTGTTCCGGCCGTTTCGGCCTGGACGAGGGACATCGCCGCGAAGGTGGAGCACGACCCGGAAGGCAAGCGGCTGAAATCGGTCTCGTGAGGAAACACAAGACTTGAGCGCCATTGCATGGTTGTGTCGGACGCGCCCCCTCATCCGCCTGCCGGCACCTTCTCCCCGAGGGGAGAAGAGACTCGCGGATCCGCCTCACTCCACTTGCCCCTGTCTCTGGTTGAGGGAAATGTGTGCAGCATGCTTCTTCTCCCCACCGGGGAGAAGGTGCCGGCAGGCGGATGAGGGGGCGCGCCGAACAATGACTTTTGCCTTGTGGACTCCCCTCCTATGACACCCGCTCGCAACGCTTTCGTCACCCTCGTGACCAACCCCGACTACGCGATGGGCGCGACCGCCCTCGCTCGCTCGATCCGGCGGACGGAGACGGTGGCGGACATTGTGGTTCTGCATACGGGTGGGGTTTCCAAAGACGACCTTGCATCACTCGTAACGCTCGATTGCCGCTTGGTCGAGGTCGATCACCTGCCGCTGTCCGACGCGTTCAACGAGCGGCATGCGCGGAAAAACCTGCATGGCGCAGCGCCCTTCACCAAGGGCCGCAAGCCGGACTTCCACACGCCGCTCGACAATTTCTGCAAGCTCCGGCTCTGGCAGCTCACGGAATACGGCAAGGCCGTCTTCATCGATGCCGATGCGCTGGTGCTGAAGAACATCGACAAATTGTTCGGCTATCCGGAATTCTCCGCCGCTCCGAACGTCTATGAAAGCCTCGCCGATTTCCACCGGCTGAACTCGGGCGTGTTCGTCGCCAAGCCGTCCGCGCAGACCTTCGCACGAATGCTGGCGGCGCTCGACCGGCCGGGCGCCTTCTGGCGGCGCACCGACCAGACCTTTCTCGAACACTTCTTTCCGGACTGGCACGGCCTGCCGGTCTTCATGAACATGCTGCAATATGTGTGGTTCAATATGCCGGCGCTCTGGGATTGGAGAAGCATCGCCGTGCTGCACTACCAGTATGAGAAGCCCTGGGAGAGGGACCATCCGAAGGCGGACCGGCTGCGGCCGCTGATCGACCTCTGGCACGCCTTCCATGAGGGCCGGGATATTCCCGACCCCGCCTCGCTGCCGAACCCGGGAGAGCCCGCATGAACGTGCTGGTCTCCGGCGGGACGGGACTGGTCGGCCGCTATATTGTCGAGGGCCTGCTGAGTGCCGGATACCAGGTCATCGTCGGCGGGCGGACGCCGCCTGCCCCGCACCTCTTTCCAAAGCCGGTCCGGTTCGTGCCGCTCTCGCTCGATCCCGATCTCGACCAGATCGAAGCCTTCGACGACGCCTATTTCTTCGTGCACGCCGCGTTCGACCACCTGCCCGGAAGATATCGCGGGGGAGAGGGCGACGATCCCGCCCGCTTCCGCCGGCTGAACCTCGACGGCACGGTGAAACTTTTCGAGACGGCGAAAAAGGCAGGCACGCGGCGCGCGGTCTTCCTTTCCAGCCGCGCGGTCTATGACGGGATGCCGGGCGGAACCCGGCTGACGGAAGACCTCGTCCTCAGGCCGGAAAGCCTCTACGGAGAAATCAAGCTCGACGGGGAGCGGGCGCTGGCCGCCCTTTCCGGTCCGGGCTTCGGCACCGCGAGCCTCAGGCTGACGGGCGTCTACGGCCATCTCCGCCCCAACAAATGGGACGCGCTCTTCGGCGATTGTCTTGCCGGCAGGCCGGTGCCGCCGCGAGCCGGCACGGAAGTGCACGGCAGCGACGTCGCCAGCGCCGTCCGCCTGATGCTGGAAACCGAAATGGGTAGGATCGACGGCCAGGTCTTCAACGTCTCCGACCTCCTGACCGACACGCGGGAAATCCTGGGCTTTCTGCCGGCCTGCCCGCACGAACTGCCGCCGCCGGCCGACCGCGGCGCGGTCAACGTCATGGCGACGGAGAAGCTGGAAGCGCTCGGCTGGAGACCGGGCGGCGTCGCGCTGCTACGGCAGACGGTCAGGGATTGGGCGGAATTTCCTCCCGCGACCGCTTGAAGCGCCGCATCCTCGCGTCCTGCTTGGCCTTTTCGATCGCCTTCTTGTGCTCCTCGGCCCATTTCCGGCCCGGATCGCCGCCCCAGAGCAGCCACGCGATATAGCCCGTCGACGGATTTTCCTCGTCGCCGAAATTTTCGGCCCGCTTGTCCGCCTTGTGGCGATGGAAATAGCTCACCATCTTCCGGACCGTCTTGTCGGACAGCGGCTTGCGGTTCTTGAGGTCGCGGGCCCGCGCGATGCCGGCCGTCGTCCCGCCGCGGCGGAATTGCGCCCGAAGCTTCAAACCCTTTTCAGCCTCCGCCGCCACCTCGGCGGGCGGAATTCGCTCCGGATGCTCCCGGACCTTGTCGCCGTATTGCATGGATGCCTCCTTCGGCGGGAAAACCGAAAGAAGCCCCGCGAGGTTCCGAAGGGGTCAGGATTTCAGCTGGATATCCCCGGCTTATTCGTCGTCGAAAGTCATCCGGAACTGCGCCGCTTCGAGGTCCTTCGGCGGCTGCATTCCGAGATGTTTCCAGGCGTTGGCCGTCAGGACGCGGCCGCGGGGCGTGCGCTGGATGAAACCCTGCTGGATCATGTAGGGCTCGATGATGTCCTCGATCGCGTCGCGGGGTTCGGAGAGGCCCGCGGCGATCGTCTCGATGCCGACCGGCCCGCCGCCGAAATTCACCGCGATCATGTTGAGATAGCGCTTGTCGAGCTGGTCGAGTCCCATGTTGTCGACGAGGAGACGGGTGAGCGCCTCGTCGGCGATCTCCTTCGTCACCGCCTCGGCCTTCGCCACTTCCGCGAAATCGCGCACCCGCCGCAAAAGGCGGCCGGCGATGCGCGGCGTGCCGCGCGACCGCCTGGCGATCTCCCTTGCCCCCTCGTCGGTCATGCCGAGCCCCATCAGCCGCGCACCGCGCCGGACGATCAGATCGAGCTCCTCGACCGTATAGAAGGAAAGCCGGACCGGAATGCCGAAACGGTCGCGCAGCGGCGTCGTCAGCAGGCCGAGACGGGTGGTGGCGGCGACCAGCGTGAATTTCGACAGGTCGATCTTCACCGAGCGCGCCGCAGGCCCCTCCCCGATGATGAGGTCGAGCTGGAAATCCTCCATGGCGGGATAGAGGATTTCCTCGACCGCCGGATTGAGCCGATGGATTTCGTCGATGAAGAGCACGTCGCGCTCTTCGAGATTGGTGAGCAGCGCCGCAAGATCGCCGGCCTTGGCGATGACCGGACCGGAGGTGGAGCGGAAATTGACGCCGAGTTCCTTCGCCATGATCTGCGCCAGCGTCGTCTTGCCGAGGCCGGGCGGGCCGACGAACAGCACGTGATCGAGCGCCTCGCCGCGGTTCTTCGCCGCCTCGATGAAGACCTTGAGATTGGCGCGCGCCTCCGCCTGGCCGGTGAACTCGTCCAGCGACTGCGGGCGCAGCGTCACGTCCAGGTCCTCGCCCCGCTTTTCCGGTGATATCAGTCGGGCGGCTTCACTCATGCAAGAAGTTCCATTCCGGGTAGGCGGCTCGCAGCCTTTTTGTCGAAGGTCTTGATGGACTTGCAACCCTCCTCAAGCGAGCGGGCCGCTATGAGGGCATCTGCGAAATCCACGTTCGTGTTTTCAACCTGCCAAAGCGCGGCAACAACAAGCGCATGACTTTCTATGACAAGCCCTCGCGTCCGCAGCAACTTCCCTATGGCAAGTACGACCTCCTTTTTCTTGAAGCCGTACTGCGAACGGAGAGCCCAATCGAGTTCGAGCAGGCTGATGAGGGTTACAAACGCAGAATATTCGCGTCCCAGCCCTTTTCCGAACTCCGCGGCTGCGGCCACCTGCTGCGGGTTATCTCCAACCAATGTCCGCAAGATAACGTTGGTATCCAGCCCCAACATCATCATTCTGCGGCATCCGCTTGCTCATCGTCCCCGGTATCGAGGACGTTGGCTCCCGCTGCGGCTACGATAGCGGCGTCGATTTCCTCCAGTGACGCCGGCCCGTTCGGCGGTTTCCCGAGAAGGCCGGCCAGATCGCCGAAATCGATATTCTTCGGCGTGATGACCAGTTCGTCATTCACGATGGAATAAACAACCTCGTCCCCCGGGTGCAAATTGAGAGCTTCTCGCAGGTCTTTCGGAATAGTCAGCTGCCCCTTGGCAGAAAGCGTCAGCGTCCAACTCATTACAGAATTCTCCGACAAATTTCCGATTGGCGGAAAATATACGACAATTCCGACAATACGGCAAATCGCCCACTCACCGCGCCAGCTCCTTCAGCCCCAGCCGGATGAGCTTGGCGCTGTCGGCGCCTTCGCCGCCGTTCTTGAGGGCCGCGGCGACCGCATTGGCCGCCTGATCGCGCGAATAGCCGAGATTGGTGAGCGCCGAGACGGCATCCGACACCGGTGCGGAGGCGACGCCCTCGCCGATCTCCTGCTTGAGGCCGATATTGGTCGAGGCCTCGCCGGCAAAGGCCGGCGCCTTGTTCTTGAGTTCGGTGACGATGCGCATCGCCACTTTCGGCCCGACGCCCGGGGCGCGCGACACGGCGGTGCGGTCCTGCAGCGCGATCGCATTGGCGAGTTCCGAGGGCGTCAGGGTCGAGAGCACCGCAAGCGCCACCTTGGCGCCGACGCCCTGGACGCTCTGCAACAGGTTGAACCATTCGCGCTCCAGCGCGGTCAGGAATCCGAAGAGCTTGAACTGGTCCTCGCGGACATAGGTCTCTATGAACAGAACCACCGCCTCGCCGACGGAACCGATCCGCGAAAGGACGCGGGAGGAGCAGAAGACCTCGTAGCAGACGCCATGCACGTCGACGAGCACGTAGTCGTCGCCGATCTCGTCGATGGTGCCTTTGAGCTTGCCGATCATGGAAAACAGTCCGCCAACAACAGGTTATAAGGGATGGGTTTCGGGGGAGATGAGCGAAAGCAGAGGAAAATAGGTGCGGTATCGGGCGGTATCGCGGCTCAACAGCTTATGCCCCCTCACCATCGCGTGGGCGCCTATGTAGAAATCCGGCAACGGAGAGCGCTTGTCCCCACCCGTGCGGCGATACTGCAGAAAGGCGTGCCCCGCGGCATAAGCGGCATCCCAGGGGAGTTCCTCCCGCTGGAAGAGCCCCGGAGCGAGTGCTGCATCCAACTCGGTTACGGTCGCGTAACCGGCCGCCATTTCCGCGTATATCAGCGGGTTAATCAACAGCGGACCTTCGAAACGCGCAGCTTCCAGTCGCGCCAGCGACCAATCGGTATAGGTGCCTCGCGTGTGGAAGACGTCAATGAGCACATTGGTATCGATCAGCGTCGCCATGACAATCAATCCCGCAGCAGGCGATAGAATTCCTCGCCGCTCATGTCCCCGAGAGACATCGACCCCTGCTTGCGGCGAAGATGATCGACAAGAACCTGCACCTCGCGCTCGACCTCGTCGCGCGAAGGTTCAACGAGCCGCAACACGGCCTCGCCATCGCGAAGGACGAACTCAACCTCGCTTCCCGTCTCGATGCCGAGATTGGAGCGAACGTTCTTCGGAATCGTAACCTGGCCTTTTTCGGTGACTCGCATGGTAATACCTCTCAGGTATTACTTATTGGCCAAACAAGAACAAGTCAAGAACAAACTAGCCCGCCAGCGCTGCGCGCATGCGGTGGCCGCCGCGATTGTGGGCGTGACAGATGGCGATCGCCAGAGCGTCGGCCGCGTCGTTTCCCTTGAAATCCGCCTTCGGCATCAGGATCTTCAGCATCATGTGGATCTGCTGCTTCTCGCCGTGGCCGACGCCGATCACCGATTTCTTGACGGCATTCGGCGCATATTCGGAAACCGGCAGCCCGGCCCGCGCCGGCACCAGCATGACGACACCCCTCGCCTGACCGAGTTTCAGCGTGGCCACCGCATCCTTGTTGACGAAGGTCTGCTCGACGGCCGCCTCGTCGGGCTTGTAGGTGTGGACGACATCGGCAAGCCCGTCATGGAGCTGGCAGAGGCGCGAGGCAAGGTCCACGTCGCCGTCCGATGTCACCGTGCCCGATGCGACGAAACGGAGGCTGTTGCCGAGCGTCTCGATGATGCCCCAGCCGGTGCGGCGAAGCCCCGGGTCGATGCCGATGATGCGAATCGTCTCTGTCATGCGCGCGACCTTAGCGCTTTGACCTGCGGGGCGCCATGCCGCGGGGTGCCATGCCGGCCGGTTTCAAGGGGCGTCGCTCGAAGGGACCGGCTCCCCGGCATCGTTAACCATGTCTGAAAGCTTTTGGGTAGAACCGCGCCAAACGGAGCAACCACCTTTCTTTCACCGCGTTGGCTCGCCAGAAAGGGGGAAGCCGAAGCGTGAAGGAGCCGCCCGAATGATACGGGATCGAGACCGGAATGAACTGGAACTGCGGCATATGCGTACCGTCGTGGACGCGTTGGACGGCGGGTTGAGACGGTTTGCCGCCGGAGATTTGAACGCAGCGGTCAATACGCCCTTCCCCGCCCCGTTCGAAGGCATGCGGCGGGATTTCAACCGGGGCGTCGGCGCATTGGGCGGCACCTTGGACGCCCTTGTCGGCGATGCCCTCGTTCTGCGCAGCGAATCCGATACGCTGCGGAACGCAATGAACGAGAGCGCCGGCAAGGATGCCGAGGATAGCGACCGCCTTTCCAGGGCAGCCGCAAGCATCGGCCTCATGAGCCAGCATCTTCGCGAGCAGAAAACGCGCGCCCAGCATGCAGCGACGATCGCCTATAACGCCAGGCTCGACATGCGGCGCCCGAAAGAGGCGGTTGCGGCCGCGCTGAAGACCATTGAGGCCATGGGGCGGAAGCCGGACGGACCGGCATCGAAAGTCGATCTGGAAACCCTGTCCCTCGGAACAGAGCAGATCGGCCGCGAACTGGACGCACTCTGCCTCTATCTGGATGCGCTGAACGACCAGCTCGGCATTCTTTCCGAGACGGCCGGAGACCAGGCCGAAATGGCGTCCTCCACATCCGAGGACGTGAAGGACGTCTCCAGGGCGCGGCATGCCGCCAAGCTGAAAACCGACATGGCGACGCTTGCGCTGGACCGCATGGACCGGCAGATCGCGGACATCGACCGGAAAGCCGGCCGCTTCGTACGCGTCAGCGCCGTCGCCGAACCTCCGCACGATCCGGCACCGCGTGATCCCGGAGCCCGGGGCTCCCATCTGCGGCTCGTCAAGTCCTAATCCGCAAAACGGTCATTCCGCGGTTTGGCGAGGGGGTCGTATTCATGGACACGGCTGCCTAAATAGGGCGGGATACTTCGTCACCCATCCCGCCCCCAAGACAAGACAAGCCGAGACATGCCGATGATCCCCTTTTCCATCCTCGATCTTTCGCCCATCGGCGAAGGTTATTCCGTGCGCGACGCGCTCGACCAGTCCCGCCGCATGGCGATCAAGGCCGAGGAGCAGGGCTACAAGCGCGTCTGGCTCGCCGAGCACCATGGCATGCCCGGCATTGCGAGCGCCGCCACGTCGCTGGTGATCTCGCATGTGGGCGCCGCGACAAAGACGATCCGCGTCGGCTCGGGCGGCATCATGCTGCCCAACCATTCGCCGCTCGTCATCGCCGAACAGTTCGGCACGCTGGAAGCCCTGCTGCCCGGCCGCGTCGATCTCGGCCTCGGCCGCGCGCCGGGAACCGACATGCGCACGGCAAGCGCGCTGCGCCGCAACCTGGAGGCCGGAGCGGAGAATTTCCCGCACGACATCCTCGAACTGCAGCGCCTGCTCGACGCGCCGGAGAAGGATCAGGGACTGCTCGCCGTACCAGGCATGGGTGCGCATGTGCCGATCTGGCTGCTCGGCTCCAGCCTCTACAGCGCCCATCTCGCGGCGGCCCTCGGCCTGCCCTATGCCTTCGCCTCCCATTTCGCGCCCGACATGCTGATGGATGCGATCGCCATCTATCGCGAACGCTTCCAGCCCTCGGTGGATCTCGAAAAGCCCTATGTCATGGTCGGCGTCATGGGTGTCGCGGCGGAAACCGACGCGGAGGCCGAACGGTTCTTCACCTCCTCGCAGCAGCAGTTCGTGAACCTGCGCAAGAATGTCCGCACGCCCTTCCCCAAGCCTCTCGACAGCATGGAAGGCTTCTGGACGCCGATGGAGAAGATGAGCGTCGAGCATACGCTGCGCTACGCGGCCGTCGGCTCGGTCGCGACGGTCACGGCGAAGCTCAAGGATTTCCTCGAAGAGACCCAGGCCGATGAGCTGATCATCTCCATGCCGATCCACGACATCGACGCGCGCCTGCGCTCGGTCGAGCTGTTTGCGACGCTGCCGATGATGGAGAAGGTGAAGACGTAAATTTGCAGAATGAGGGCTATTGCCCCTCATCCGCCTGCCGGCACCTTCTCCCCGCTTGCAGGGAGAAGGAAACATGCCGCGCCGTTTTCCTCACCCAAAACGCGGCTTAGGGCACGTCCCCTCTCCCCGCTTGCGGGGAGAGGGTTAGGGTGAGGGGCAAAAACAGGATCATCAAGCCGAGAGCTTGGCCATGATCTCGTCGGAGACTTCGAAGTTCGAATAGACGTTCTGCACGTCGTCGTCGTCTTCCAGGTTGTCGATGAGCTTGAGGAGCGACTGGGCCCTTTCCTCGTCGACCTCGATCGTGTTCTGCGGCTTCCAGATCGCCTTGACCGTCTCGGCCTCGCCGAGCGAAGCTTCGAGCGCCTTCGAGACTTCGCCGAGGCTTTCGAAGGCGCAGATGATCGTGTGGCCCTCCTCGTCGGAAGTCACGTCGTCGGCGCCCGCTTCGATCGCCGCGTCCATCACCTTGTCCGCGTCGCCGGCGCTCGCCTTGTAGGTGATCTCGCCCACGTGGTCGAAGGAGAAGGAGACCGAACCGGTTTCGCCGAGCGCCCCGCCCGCCTTGGTGAAGATCGAGCGGACGTTGGAGGCCGTGCGGTTGCGGTTGTCGGTCAGCGCCTCGACGATAATCGCCGTGCCGCCCGGGCCGTAACCTTCGTAACGGACGGAATCGTAGGTTTCCGCATCCGCGCCGGAGGCCTTCTTGATAGCCCGGTCGATATTGTCCTTCGGCATCGACTGCGCCTTGGCGTTCTGGATTGCCAGACGCAGCGCCGCATTCATGGCCGGGTCGGGAAGGCCCTGCTTGGCGGCAACGGTGATTTCGCGCGCGAGCTTGGAGAACAGCTTCGACCGGATCGCATCCTGGCGACCCTTGCGGTGCATGATGTTTTTGAACTGTGAATGGCCAGCCATGGCACCCCTGATGCTTTAGCTTGTTTGGGAATGGCGCCTTATAATTTCGAAGCCCAGCACGTTCAAGGTTTTTCCGTTCAGGGCATTTTGCTTGAGGCTTTCCGGCCCGCCGTTCCCGGAACAAAGCCAACGGCTTGCCGTTTGTTCAAGAAACGACCAACCAAGGAGACAGCTCATGGCAAGCCTCACCGAAGCCCGCGAAGCACCGGAACGCCAGCTCTGGGACGAGATCAACAGCATTCACGCCGGCATGCTCGGCATCGAAGGCTCGCACATGCATTTCCAGCCGATGGCGCCCAATGCCGACCCGAAAACCGGCACGATCTGGTTCTTCACCAAGACGGATACGGACCTGGTGCGCGCCATCCGCCCCGGCACGCGGGCGCATTTCTGCGTCGTCGGCAAGAACCACGATTATCACGCCTGCCTCGCCGGCACGCTGGAGGTACGCAGGGACCCGGCCAGGATCGACGAATACTGGAGCGCCGTGACGGCCGCCTGGTACGAGAACGGCAAGGAAGACCCGAAGCTCACCATGCTCGCCTTCCGGGTCGACGATGCGGAGATCTGGGCCTCCACGGACAGCTCGCTGAAATTCGGCTGGGAGATCGCCAAGGCCAACCTGAGGGACGAGAAGATGCCGGAGGTCGGCGTCAAGCAGCACCTCGCCTTCCCCCAGCTTCACTGATCCAGGCGGCGGGCGCTCAAAGCCCCTGCGGCACCAGGATGGTCGGTTTCTTCGGCAGGCTGCGCATCGAGACCCGGATGACCGGTTCCCTGGCATAGGCTATGTCGAACCGGCCGTCGAACATGGCGAGGAAATTGTCGAGCGGCGGTCCCCACCGGTGCATCGGCAGGATCAGTGAGGAACGCAGCCGTTGCACGACGCGGCTCATGCTGTCCGCTCCCATCGTCAGCCCGCCGTCGACCGGCACCATCAGCACGTCGAGACGGCCGATCTCCGTATACTGCTCCTCGGTGAGCTCGAAATGCAGGTGGCCGAGATGGCCGATGCAGAGGCCGGCGACCTCGAAGATGAAGATCGAATTGCCGTTTTCCTCCAGTCCGCCGCCCCAGGAGCGGATGTCGGAGACGACGTTGCGGATATAGACATCGCCCACCGTCAGACGATGCTCCGCCTTTTCGCCCGGCACGTCACTCCAGCCGTGCAGGACATGCTCGATGCCGGGATCGGGGCTCAGCGTATAATGGGTGGAATGGGCCTTGTTCATCGTGACCACGTCCGGCAGCCGCGACGGCTGGTAGGCGCCGCTGTAATCCGTGGCGATCCCGACCCCTTCCGGCGTCTCGATGAAATAGGTGGAGTGGCCGACGAAGGTGATCTTCACCTCCTCCCTTTCGGCCAGCGAAAGCTGCCGGCCGGCCTGGGCGAGCTGCAGGCCGGACGGTTCGAAGCTCGCGAACATGACGCCGGGCAGCCGGCTCGCGATCGCCTGGCACTGGCTGACGGGGAGACCCGCATCCTGCGCCAGCACCGCGACGGCCGAAAGAAAAAGGCAGGAAAGACCGAATGCGAGAGCCCGTAGCATCATGCTAATCCCAAGAACTGCGCCTATGCTCATTCCGGGCGAGAAGATGCGGCAATGCGAAAAACCGGTCCAGCCGGAATTGTCGGGGCCGGCCTCACAATTCCGTCATTGTGAGGATGGTGGAATTGATTATTGAAAAAGGCGGCGGCCGCCCGAAATGAGGTCGCCGGCATCTGGATCTGGCGCGTGCGGAAAGGATATTTCGATGAAGCAGGATATTGAGATAAGAACGGCGGACGGCACCGCCGGGGCCGCGGTCATCAAGCCGGAAAACGGCGCCGCGACAGACAGGGGCGTCATCATCTACATGGATGCCTTCGGCCCTCGCGAAGCGCTGTACCAGATGGGCCAACGGATCGCCGATGCCGGCCATGTCGTGCTCGTTCCCGATCTTTATTACCGCTCCGGCCCCTATGAACCCTTCGACGCGAAGACCGCCTTCAGCGACGAGTCCACGAAGACGAAACTTCGCGGCATGATGCAGGCGACCTCCCAGGAGCTGACCGCCCGCGACGGCGCAGCCTTCATCGACGCCCTGACGAGGGAAGGCGCCACGGGCGCGATCGGCACCGTCGGCTATTGCATGGGCGGCGCCCGCGCTCTCACCGCGGCGGCGCGCTATCCGGACCGCATCAGGGCGGCCGCGAGCTTTCACGGCGGCAATCTGGCGAGCGACGCGGAAGACAGCCCGCACCGGCTGGCCGACAAGATCAAGGCAAGGGTTTATGTCGGCGTCGCAGGCGTCGATAACTCGTTTCCGCCCGAACAGTCCGCCCGCCTCGCCGAAGCGCTGCGCATCGGCGGCGTCGACCACACGATCGAAAACTATGTCGGCATGGCGCATGGCTGGACGGTGCCGGACCACGGCGTTTACGACAGGACCGGTTCGGAACGGCATTTCAAGCGCCTGCTGACCCTGCTTGAGGAAGCGCTTTAAGAGAACGGGTGGGCCGCGCGATGCGGCCTATTGCTCGAAGGCAGGCGCGAATTTCAGGATGCCGGACGGTGCCTCGCCCCGGAGCACGATCCTCTGGACGAACTTCGGGTCGATATCCGCATAGCGCAGGCGGCCGTCGCTTTCGAAGCCGACGCGGCCGTATATTTCCGGGCTGCCGACAAGGGCGCAACCTGCAGCGCCCCTTTCCCTGAGGAGGTCCAGGCCTCTCAGGATCAGCGCCTTGCCGATGCCTTGCCGTTGCCGGTCGGGCTTCACAGAGATCGGCCCGAGCCCGAACCATCCGCCATGGACGCCATCCACCGCAACCGGGGAGAAGGCGACATGGCCGACGACTTCGCCATGCTCTTCGGCAACGAGCGATATCGTCAGGTCTCCCGAGGCGCGCAGATCGTCCACGATGCGGGCCTCAGTGTTGCTGCTGAACGGCATCGGCTCGAAGGCCGCCCGCGTCAGATCGCGGATGGCGTCCACATCGGCGGCGTTCTCGTCTCTGATCAGCACGGGCCTCTCCTTCAACACGCGTTTGGGAATGCCGGACCGGCGCCGGCTCCAAGCCGGTTCAGCTCCAGAACGCCGGAATCGTCTCCGCAAGCCTTGGGCCGATCCTGAGCGGCGCGATCTTTTCCGCAAGGCCCGTGGCGTCGGAAATCTCGACGCCGAGGCCGCAGAGGGTGGCCGGCCCGGTCGCCGCCTCGAAACGGCCCTTCGGCATTTTCGAGATGAAGCGGTTGAGCGGCTCCTCCTTGTCCATGCCGAGCGAGGAATCGTAGTCGCCGCACATGCCGGCATCCGACATGTAGCCCGTGCCGCCGTTCAGGATCTGGCAGTCGGCCGTCGGCACATGGGTATGCGTGCCGACCACAAGGCTGGCGCGTCCGTCCACGAAATGGCCGAAACACTGCTTCTCGCTGGTCGCCTCCGCATGGAAGTCGAAGACGATCGCATCCGCCTGTTCCTTCAGCGGGCAGGCATCGAGGATCGTCTCGGCGCTCTTGAACGGATCGTCGAGCTCCGGATGCATGAAGACGCGGCCCATGATGTTGGCGACCAGCACGCGCGCGCCGTTGCGGGCGTAATAGAGCCCAGAGCCCCGGCCCGGCGTGCCGGCCGGATAGTTGGCGGGCCTCAGGAACTGGTCGTGGCGGCCGGCGAAACCGATCGCATCCTTCTGGTCCCAGACGTGGTTGCCGGTCGTCACCACGTCCGCGCCGGCATTGACCGTCTCGAGGAAAATCTCTTCCGTGATGCCGAAGCCGCCGGCGGCATTCTCGCCGTTGACGATGACGAAATCGAGCTTCAGGTCGGCGACGAGGCCGGGCAGCTTTTCCCAGACCGCCGTGCGGCCGGTCTTGCCCACCATGTCACCCAGGAACAATAGGCGCATTCTTATCCAATCTATACGCGGTACCGGCTTCAGGACCCATCGAACTGCCGGTAGCCGCTTTCCGTGAGAACCGCTTCAAGTCTGATATCGTGCGGCTCGAAGGGAACAGATGCCACTTCCTGGCAGTCGAAGGCAATGCCGATCAGCTTCGGCCGCAGGCCTTTTTGATGCAGACGGTGGATAGCACGGTCGTAATAACCGCCGCCATAGCCGATCCGGTGGCCTGCCGCATCGAAGGCCGCAAGCGGCATCAGCATGATCTCGGGATCAAGTTCGGCCGCGTCCGGACCCGGCGCGAACGTGCCGAAAGTGCCGGGCACCAGCTCCGCGCCGCGGACGAGCTCCCGGAAGATGATCGTCCGCTTGTCGAGGATGACGGGGACGCAGAGCCGGGCGCTGCGGTCCCTGAGATGAGCCATCAGCGGCCGCGGATCGACCTCCGAACGGATCGGCAGGAAGCCGGAGACGATCGCGCCGGCATGAAGATCGATCGCGGCCGCTCCATGGGAGGCGATCGCGAGGCTCTTCTCGATCCGCTCGACGGGCGGAATGGCATCGCGGGCGGCAAGCCGCTCCGCGCGCAGTTCCGCCTTGCTCCTGCCGCCGTCCGTCACGCCTTTTCCACCGCCTTCTTCACGAGCAGCTTGTCGATGCGGCGGCCGTCGAGATCGACGACCTCGAAAGTCCAGCCATGGGTGGAGAAGCTCTCACCCAGTTCCGGCAGATGTTTCAGCTCATCGAGAACGAAGCCCGCGACGGTCTCGTAGCCCGGGTCTTCTCCGATCGGAACGCCCATCTGCTCGGCGAATTCGTCGACCGGCATCCAGCCCGCGACGAGGAACGAACCGTCGTCGCGCGGCACGATCGCGGGCTCCTCCTCCTCGTCCTCCTGGAAGACGCCGGTGATGGCCTCCAGGACGTCGCCGGACGTTATGATGCCTTCGAAATGACCGTACTCGTCATAGACGAGCACCATGTGGGCCGGAGCGCGGCGCAGCGCCTCGATGACGTCGAGCGCGCCCGTGAGGTCGGAGACGACCGGCGCCTCGCGCATCAGCGCCTTGATGTCGAAATTCTTGTCGCCGGCGATGAATCCGTAGGCATCCTTGACGAAAAGCACGCCGAGGATCTCGTCGGAGCTGCCCTTGCGCACCGGCAGGCGCGAGCGCTGGGTGGCACGAAGCTGCGTGCGCAACTCCTCCAGATCGTCCTCCGTATCGATGACTTCGACCTCGCGGCGCGGCGTCATCAGGCCGCGCGCGGTACGGTCCGCAAGCCGCATGACGCCGGAGATCATGGCGGACTCCTCCGTCTCGATCACGCCGGCGCTCTGCGCCTCGGCAAGCACGGTGCGGATTTCCTCGTCGGTCACCCGGTCACCCGACTCTCCCTTCTGGCCGAGTATGCCGAGCACGGCGCGGCCGGAAATATCCAGAAACCAGACGATCGGCGCGCCGACCTTCGAAAGCAGCATCATCGCCGGGGCGACGCGGGCGGCGACCGCCTCGGGCGCACGCAGCGCGATCTGCTTGGGAACGAGCTCGCCGACGATCAGCGAGAGGTAGGTGATGGCGACGACCACGGTGCCGACGCCGAGCGCATCGGCGACATTGCCGGACACGCCCTGGGCGGCCAGCCAGCTGGAAAAGCGGGCGCCGAGCGTGGCGCCGGAAAAGGCACCCGACAGAATGCCGACCAGGGTGATGCCGATCTGGACGGTGGAGAGGAAGCGGCCGGGATCTTCGGCGAGGCGCATGGCGGTTGCCGCCCCCCTGTTGCCCTGTTCGGCCATGACCTTCAAACGAACGGGGCGGGATGAAACGACGGCGAGTTCCGACATTGCCAGGACACCGTTCAGAACGGTGAGTGCAATGACGATGATGATTTCGGTTAACAAAAGGGGCTCTTTAGCTAGGACAATATTCCTGCATGCGAAACGGAATGCACCGCCTTTGAGAGCGGCAGCCTGGACACGACCGCGCGAAAAGCGCTTCGCCGGCAAAGTTTCGCGCACAGCTCGAAAAACCGGGACCGGTTCTCGGAGCTGTGCACCTTCACTTGCAACGGGAAATCATAGGGGCCTGTTCCATCCATTGCAATGGCTGGAACAAAATCATGCGGAAGCATCCGGATTTTTCAGGTCAGGCTGACCTTCAGCTCGGCGCGGGTGCCGGAAACATTCGGCACGTACTGGATCGTCGAGCCGAGCGTCGCGGCCATGGATTTGACGATGCGGCTGCCGAGCCCCGTGCCCTTCGGCTGGTCGCCCTCGCGCCAGCCGATCCCGTCGTCCTCGACTGCCAGAAGCGCGCTCTCCTCGTCCTGACGTTTGAAGAACACCCGCACCTCCCCCTCGACACCCGTCGGATAGGCGTATTTGAGGGCGTTGGTGAGGAGTTCCGTGACGATCATGCCGATCGAGACGGCCCGGTCGGACGTCAGCGACACCGGCTCGGCCTCCAGCCGGATCGACGGCCTTTGCTGGTCGTTGACCGTGTCCTGAACCTCGCGCACCAGCGTGCCGAGATATTTGTCCATCTCCACGTGGCGGACGTCGTCGGACGTATAGAGGCTGCGATGCATGCCGGCGATCGCCGTGATGCGGGCCTGGGTTTCGGCGAGCGCCGCCTTCACGTCCTCGTTCCTGCTGCTCGAAACCTGCAGGCGGATGAGCGCCGCGACCAGCGCCAGACTGTTCGCGACGCGATGGTTGACTTCCGCAAGCAGCACTTCGGCGCGCTCCTTGCCGAGGCGGATTTCCCGTTCGGCCTTCTCCTGGGCGCGGCGCAGATCCGCCGTGGCGATGCCCTGCCGGATCGCGCTTTCCATCAGCGGCCAGAACTCGTCGCCGACCGTCTTGATGACATAGTCGGACGCGCCGCTCTTCAGCGCGTCGATGGCGATCGTCGCGTCGCTGGACCCGGTGACGTAGATGACGGGAACGTCCGAGCCCTGGTCCTTCAGCCGGTGCAGGATGTCGAGCCCGGTGCCGGCCTTGAGATAATGGTCGAGCACGACCGCATCGATGCCGCCTCTTTCCATCGCCTCCATCGCCGATGCCTGGTCCGTGGCGTGGACGACCTGGTAACCGGCACGCCCGAGGTGACGTTCGGCAAGTCTCGCAAGGGCAAGGTCGTCATCGACGTAGAGAATGGTTTGCGGCATCGCGTCTCGTCATTGTCCGGGTATCTGCATGACGGCAAAGAACAGCCCGAGCTGTCTGATGGCATGCGCAAAACTGTCGTAATCGACCGGTTTGGTAATGTAAACGTTGGCGCCGAGGTCGTAACAGCGCTGGATTTCGCGTTCGTCGTCCGTGGTCGTGAGGATGACCACCGGCAGACGTTTCGAGTGGGCGTTGGACTTCACCTTTTCCAGGATGTCAATACCCGACATGTCAGGCAGATTGAGATCGAGAAGGATCAGCAGGTAGCGGTCGTGGTTGGCCATGCCCGAACGGTCCTTGCCGAGGATGTAGTCGAGCGCCTCGTTGCCGTTGGTAAAGGGGACGATCTCGTTGTTGACGCCGGCGCGGCGCACGTTCTTCTCGATCAGACGCGCATGACCCTCGTCGTCCTCGATCATGACGATGGTGACTTCTTTTCCGGCAGCTTTCATTGCCCGTGACTCCTTACATACTGGGACAAATCCGTGGGCAGACGGATGACGAACGTCGCTCCGCCGCCCAATGTGGACGTCACCGTAATTTCGCCCCCTAAATTTCTGACTAACGAACGTACATGCGCAAGGCCTATCCCCTCGCCCGGCATGTTCTGGACACCGGACCGGCGGAAGAGCTCGAATACCCGCTCGTGATCCTCGGGCGCGATCCCGCGGCCGTTGTCGGCGACTTCGATGCGGATCGAATTCCTTCCGGCCGGCATGCTCTTCACCGACAGCACCAGGGGGCGATCCGGGTGCTTGTACTTGACTGCGTTGTCGAAAAGATTGCCGAAAATCTGTTCCATCGAAAATCGGTCGGTAGTAAGGCCGCGCGCCGCGCCGACCGAAATTTTTATCTCGCCGCCCGCCTCGCTGACCTGGTGATAGATGCTGGCGGCCGTTGCATCGAGGAGATCCTGAAGATCGACCCTCTCCGGCTTCAGTTCGCGGCGGCCGTCGCGCGAGATCTTGAGGATCGCGTTGATGAGCCCGTCCATCTTCTTGGTCGAGGAGCGGATGAAGGCGATCGCTTCCGGCAGGTCCTCCTCGACCGCCTGGCGCGCCTCCATCACGTCGTTCTCCGTCAGCGCGGCACCATCGGCCAGCACAAAGGTGGAAACCGCCTTCAGCGTCGCATCGAGCTCGCTCGTGAAGCCCATGATGTTGACGAGCGGCGCGCGCAGGTCGTGCGAGACGATATAGGCATAGCGCTGGATTTCGCGGTTCGCCTGGATGAGGTCTTCCGTACGCTCGTTGACGCGCTCCTCCAGGCTGGCGTTCAGTTCCTCCACTTCGGCGCGCGCCCGCTGCAGCTCGCGGACGTGCTGCGCGATGACCGCGATCGCACCGCCGAGCACCAGGATGATGAGGATGCCGCCGCCGATCGTGAGCCACTGCAGCGACGAGGCCGAATCATGGAGTTCCTCGATGCCGGAATTGAGCCGTCCATCCATGTCGCGGATCACCTGGCTGAGGATGGCGCTGACGCCGTCCATGACCTGGCGGCCGTAGGCGCCCTTGACGATCGCGACGGCGCCGGCGAAATCGCCTCGCCTGCCGAGGGCGACGGTCCCTTCCATCTCCTGGCGTTTTTCGTCGATCAGGCGACCGAGCTGGTCCAGGGGCACGCGGACGGAATCCTGCGCCCCCACCGCCGCTTCGAAGCGTTGCCGCAGACGGGGAAGATTGGCGGCGGCATTCGTATAGAGGGTCAGGAACTGCTCGTCCTGGGTCAGGAGATAGCCGCGCTGGCCGGATTCGGAGGCGCGCAGGTTGAGCAGCACGTCCGAAGCCGCGCTGCGGACATCGCGCAGCTTCACCACGTCCTGAAAATAGGTCTGCGTCATCCGCGCCAGGAAAAAGGAGGAGAGCACGATCGCCACCAGGACGGCGCTGCCGATCACAAGCATCAGGAGCGACGACCGGGCAAAGGTTGTATTCAGAAAACGCATGCGGAGAAGCCGGTAATTGGACGGGACGGCAAGAACTTGGTGGTATGACGCGAGTTGTCAAGCACCCTGACAAGACAAGATGCCCCGCCAAGCGGCCAGGTTTTCGAAAAAACAGGCTGGAAGAGAAAGAGCGCGATCCACGGCGACCGATGGATGTTTACGATCCTGGGCGCCTACAAACGTAGGTGGGCACCGTGTGTCCAGGCCCACGGGCCTGGTCAGGGACAGCTCCCTTTGGATCGAGTATGGCCCCAGGGATTGTGGTTCCTGTCGGGAAGCGCAGACCGCGACCGCCAATATAGGAAGGAAACCGGATTCGCGCCAGTGGCGGTGAGTCTTTTTCTCGACCCGTCAATTCAACGAGGCCGGCGCGCGGCCGTTGAGCCTTGCCGTCAGGTTCTCGAGCCGGGAGGCGAGTTCGCCGAGCGCCGAGACCACGACCTGCTCGTTGTGCTGCTGGGTTTCGAGCGCGCCGTCGCTGTTCGCCTTGAGCGCTGCGACCTCCGCTTCGAGCTTGCCGATCTTGCGCGTCGCCTCCGACAGCTCGTCCATGATCATGATGCCGGCCATGACGGTGATCCTCAGATCGCCGATCTCGCCGAACTGGCCCTTGAGATGCCCGACATAACGGTCGAAGCGCGCGGCAAGCTCGGTCAGGTGGTCTTCCTGGCCCTCTTCGCAGGCCATGCGATAGGCCTTGCCGTCGATCGTCACCGTTACCTGGGCCATGGCATTCCCTTCCGATCCAGTTGCCGCATCAGCGGTCGAGCACGGCGCGGATGGTCTCCATCGCCGTCACCAGGCGCCGCGAAACCTCCCGGTTCACCTCTTCCAGGCGGTTGGCGCGGAATTGCGACTGGTCGAGCTCCTGGGCAAGCCGCGCCCGGTCCGCATGCACCCGGCGGACCTCGCCTTCCACGTCCTGGGCTTCGCGCTGGCGTTCGATCCGCGCGTCGACGGCGCTTTCAAGGTTGCCGATCGCCGCCCTGAGCTCCGAGATCACCGTCTCGATCGTCTTTTCCGCCGGCATGAAAAGCCTTCCCGTCTGCGTGAAGGCAATCGAATCGCATCGACCGCCTTCCCAATAAGGACCGCAGATTATTCGCGGGTCGCGGGCCGGTCAATCAATCCGGGCGGACCCGGCCTGTTCTAGCTGTGGATCGTGTGCCGTCTTTCCCGCCCGTTTCCGGCTGCGGCGGGGTCTGCACGGAATTCGGGCAGAGGCTGCGGGAAACTTCATCATCATGGCGCGATCGGGCCCGTGCTTTTGTTGACTTGCGCGTTGCACCTGCTAAGGATCAGCCGCTCCCCGATGGTCCCTGGTCCACCCCCTGGTGGAACCGGCAGGATCGTGACCGACACTCGGAAAAAGCGGATTAGCTATGACCTCTCGCGACAAACATAACCGGATGGCGAATGCGATCCGATTCCTTGCCATGGATGCTGTGGAAAAGGCCAATTCCGGCCACCCCGGCCTGCCGATGGGCGCCGCCGACATCGCGACCGTGCTCTTCACCCGCTATCTGAAATTCGACCCGAAGAACCCGCTCTGGCCGGACCGCGACCGCTTCGTGCTGTCCGCCGGCCACGGTTCCATGCTCCTCTATTCGCTCCTCTATCTCACCGGCTACGAGGACATGACGATCGAGGACATCAAGCAGTTCCGCCAGCTCGGCTCCAAGACCGCCGGCCACCCGGAATACGGCCATGCCTCCGGCATCGAGACGACCACCGGCCCGCTCGGCCAGGGCATTGCCAACGCCGTCGGCATGGCGATCGCCGAGCGCAAGCTGGAGGAGGAGTTCGGCTCCGACCTGCAGAACCATTATACCTATGCGCTCTGCGGCGACGGCTGCCTGATGGAAGGCATCAGCCAGGAGGCGATCGCGCTTGCCGGCCATCTGAAGCTCAACAAGCTGGTGCTCTTCTGGGACAACAACAACATCACGATCGACGGCCCGGTCAGCCTTGCGGACTCGACCGACCAGGTGATGCGCTTCAGGGCCGCCCACTGGAACACGATCGAGATCGACGGCCACGACACCGACCAGATCGCCGCCGCGATCGAGGCCGCCCAGAAGTCCGACCGCCCGACCTTCATCGCCGCCAAGACGATCATCGGCTTCGGCGCTCCGAACAAGGCCGGCACCCACAAGGTGCACGGTTCGCCGCTCGGCGCCGAAGAGATCGCCGCCACCCGCAAGGCGCTGAACTGGGAAGCGGAAGCCTTCGTGGTTCCCTCCGACGTTCTCGATGCCTGGCGGCTGGCCGGCCTGCGCTCGACCACGACCCGCAAGGAATGGGAAGACCGCCTCGCCGCCGCTAACGCCGAGAAGAAGGCCGAGTTCGTCCGCCGCTTCGCCGGCGACCTGCCCGGCAGTTTCGACAGCGCCATCGACGCCTTCAAGAAGAAGATCATCGAGAACAATCCGACGGTCGCGACCCGCAAGGCTTCCGAAGACGCGCTCGAAGTCATCAACGGCCTGGTTCCCGAAATGCTCGGCGGCTCCGCCGACCTGACGCCCTCGAACAACACCAAGACCAGCCAGATGAAGGCGATCACGCCGACCGATTTCTCCGGCCGCTACATGCATTGGGGCATCCGCGAGCACGCGACGGCCGCGGCCTTGAACGGGATCGCGCTGCACGGCGGCCTGATCCCCTATTCCGGCGGCTTCCTGATCTTCTCGGACTATTGCCGCCCCTCGGTCCGCCTTGCCGCTCTCATGGGCATCCGCGTCATTCACGTCTGGACGCATGACTCGATCGGCGTCGGCGAAGACGGCCCGACCCATCAGCCGGTCGAACACCTGGCATCCCTGAGGGCGATCCCGAACCTGCTCCTCTTCCGCCCGGCCGACGAGACCGAGACGGCGGAATGCTGGCAGATCGCGCTCAAGGAAAAGCACCGCCCGTCGGGCCTGGCGCTCACCCGTCAGAACCTCGCGCCGGCCCGCAAGACCTATGAAGAGAAGAACCTCTGCGCCAGCGGCGCCTACGAGCTCGTCTCGGCCGCCGATGCCAAGGTGACGATCTTCGCGTCGGGCTCCGAGGTCGAGATCGCGCTGAAGGCCCAGGCCGCGCTCGACGGCAAGGGCATCGCGACCCGCGTCGTCTCCGTTCCCTGCGTCGAGCTTTTCCTGGACCAGCCGGAAGACTACCAGAACGCCATCATCGGCAATGCGCCGGTCAAGATCGCCGTCGAAGCGGCCGTCCGCGAGGGCTGGGATCACTTCATCGGTCCGAAGGGCATCTTCATCGGCATGAAATCGTTCGGCGCCTCCGGCCCGGCCAAGGATCTCTTCAAGCATTTCGGCATCACCGCGGAAGCGGTCGTCGAAGCAGCCGAGAAAGAGCTCGCCTGAGCCTGAACCATTCACCAGAGACCTGTAAAAGCGGGAGTATCAAGAAATGACAGTCAAGGTTGCCATCAACGGGTTCGGCCGCATCGGCCGCAACGTTCTGCGCGCCATCGTGGAATCCGGCCGCACCGACATCGAAGTCGTCGCCATCAACGACCTCGGCCCCGTCGAGACCAACGCCCACCTGCTGCGCTACGATTCCATCCACGGCCGTTTCCCCGCCGAAGTGAAGGTCGAGGGCGACACGATCACGGTCGGCGGCGGCAAGCCGATCAAGGTGACGGCGATCAAGGACCCGGCGACCCTGCCGCACAGGGAACTCGGCGTCGACATCGCGATGGAATGCACCGGCATCTTCACCGCCCGCGAGAAGGCCGCCGCGCACCTGACGGCCGGCGCCAAGCGCGTCATCGTCTCGGCTCCGGCCGACGGCGCCGACCTCACCGTCGTCTACGGCGTCAACCACGACCAGCTCACCAAGGATCACCTGGTCATCTCCAACGCGTCCTGCACCACGAACTGCCTGGTTCCGGTCGTCAAGGTTCTCGATGACGCCGTCGGCATCGACCACGGCTTCATGACGACGATCCATTCCTACACCAACGACCAGCCGTCGCTCGACCAGATGCACAAGGATCTGTACCGCGCCCGCGCTGCCGCCCTCTCGATGATCCCGACGTCGACCGGCGCCGCCAAGGCCGTCGGCCTCGTCCTGCCGCATCTGAAGGGCAAGCTGGACGGCACGTCGATCCGCGTGCCGACCCCGAACGTCTCGGTCGTCGACTTCAAGTTCGTCGCCAAGAAGGCGACCACGGTCGCCGAGATCAACGAGGCCATCAAGGCTGCCGCCAACGGCAAGCTGAAGGGCGTCCTCGGCTACACGGAAGAACCGCTCGTCTCGCGCGACTTCAACCACGACAGCCATTCCTCGATCTTCGCGATCGACCAGACCAAGGTCATGGAAGGCAATTTCGTGCGCATCCTCACCTGGTACGACAACGAATGGGGCTTCTCCAACCGCATGTCGGACACGGCGGTCGCGCTTGCGAAGCTGATCTGAGGCAGGAAGTCAGCCCTAACCTTCGCCAAAACCCACGTCGCATCACCCCCTTCTTTCAAAGGAGGGGGTTTTCTTTTTGGCTACCACCAACCATTAGGTCCGGAGCGACCCAAGCCCCCCTCTGCCCTGCCGGGCATCTCCCCCACAGGTGGGGAGATCACAAGCGGCAAGCTCTTCCCATCAAGCGGGCCTAATTCCGTACAGCTACGGCTGTTGTTTGGGAAAGCCGGTGCGCCCAGCCGATCTCCCCACCTGTGGGGGAGATGCCCGGCAAGGCAGAGGGGGGCCGAAACGGCACGTCTTCAAAAAATTCCCGCCTTCGGCACCAAGGGATGCGTCCACCTTTTTCCTACCCTGCCCTTCTCTTGCCGGAATTGTTCCTCCCTAATCAAGCGGTTGTATCGATTCGCCCGGCCTTCGGCCGGGATCTGCCCCATTCTTGCAGAGCCGCATCGCGGCACGGCACAGTTCCGGCTTGCGGGACTGCGGGCGAGGATCGTGCGAGGTGCGAGAGAGGAAGGAACCGCGTAGGTGGAGGCGTTCTACATCATCCTGCTGGTCGGCACGGTCCTCGTGCTGGCAGCTGCGCTTTCGAGCCTCCTCGCCTTCCGCTTCGGCGCCCCCCTCCTCCTGGTCTTCCTCTCGATCGGCCTTGTCGCCGGCGTCGACGGGCTCGGCATCAATTTCGAGAACTATCCCTTCACGTTCATGCTGGGATCGGTGGCGCTGGCGATCGTGCTCTTCGATTCCGGCTTCATGACGCCGGTACATTCCTTCCGCATCGCCGCCGCGCCGTCGCTGACCCTTGCCTCGGTCGGCGTCCTGCTGACGGCCGGCATTTTCGGTCTTGTCGCCGCGCTTTTCCTCGGTTTCTCCTGGCTCGAGGGCCTGCTCCTGGGTTCGATCGTCGCCTCCACCGATGCGGCGGCGGTCTTCTTCCTGCTGCGCATCGGCGGCATCAACATCCGCGACAAGGTGCGCTCGACGCTGGAGGTGGAATCCGGCACAAACGATCCGATGGCGATCTTCCTGACGGTGGCGCTTTCGGAACTCATCGCCACCGGCCAGGGCTTTTCCGGCCTCGACCTGCATTTCCTGCTGGGTTTCATCGAGGAAATGGGGCTCGGCCTGATCTTCGGCCTGCTCGGCGGCATGATGATCGTGTGGGTGCTGAACCGCTTCACCTCCGACCGCGGCCTTGCGCCGATCTTCGTGCTGACGCTGGCGCTGCTCGTCTTCGCCTTCACCGGCGTCATGGGCGGCAGCGGCTTCCTCGCGGTCTACGTCGCCGGCATCTATTCCGGCAACCGCAAGATGTTCGCCAAACCGCAGATCGTCCGTTTCAACGAGGGGCTGACCTGGCTTGCCCAGATCATCATGTTCCTCGTGCTCGGCCTGCTTGCCACGCCGTCGCAGTTCCCGGCCATCCTGCTTCCGGCGATCGGGCTTGCGGTTTTCCTGATCTTCGTCGCCCGGCCGATCGCGGTCTGGCTGAGCCTCCTGCCCTATGACTTCACGCAGCAGGAGATCGGCTTCGTCGCCTGGGTCGGCCTGCGCGGCGCGGTATCGATCCTGCTCGCGATCATGCCGATCCTGAGCGGCGTCGAGAACGGGCATCTCTATTTCAACACGACCTTCATCATCGTGCTCGTCTCGCTTCTGGTGCAGGGCTGGACGATCAGGCCGGTCGCCGAAAGGCTCGGCCTCATCATCCCGCCGCGCATGGGGGCCGTGGACAAGGTCGAGCTCGACCTGCCCGGCAAGGCGACCCATGAACTGATCTCCTACCGCGTCATGAAGGACAGCCCGATCCTGCAGGGCGAGCGCATTCCGCGCTGGGCCATGCCTTCCCTCGTCATCCGCGACGGCCGCAGCATCCGCTACCAGTATGCCGGACGGCTGAAGGAAGGCGATCAGGTCTATCTTTTCGTCGCGCCGAACTACACCAAGCTGCTCGACCGCACCTTCGCGAGCCAGGTGCCGGTCGACGAGGACGACGCGGAATTCTTCGGCGCCTTCGCGATCTCGCCGACGCGGCCCGCCAAGGAGCTCGACGCGGCCTACGGCCCCGGCCTGCTTTCCCCCAACGAGCAGAACATGACGGTCGGCGACCTGATAACCTCGCGGCTCGGCGGGCGGGCGGATTATGCCGACCGCATCCGTTTCGGCTCGATCGTGCTGATCGTCCGCGAACTCGACGAGCACGAACATATCCGCAGCATCGGCATTTCGCTGGAGCCGGTGGAGCCTGCGACAAACCTGCCGATCTTCATCAACATGCGCGAGATCGCCCACCGCATCCGCGACCTGATCCGCAGATATCGCGGCAGGCCGACACCGGAAAACGGAGCGACGCCCCCGAAAGGCCCGACGCCCGCGGCGTGAGGCCTGCCGCCGTCGGCGCGAATATGCGCAAGTTCCACCTGGCGCCTTGCGTCATCGGTCAGGCATAGTATGGTCCGCTCGAACTTTCCTTAAAGCAAGTGGATCAGCATCATGGCGGCCTTCAAAACCCTTGACGACCTCACCGATATCGCAGGCAAGCGCGTTCTCGTGCGCGTCGACCTCAACGTCCCCGTCGCCGGCGGCAAGGTGACCGACACGACGCGCATCGAGCGCGTGGCGCCGACGATCCTCGAACTTTCCAAGAAGGGCGCCAAGGTCATCCTGCTCGCCCATTTCGGCCGGCCCAAGGGCGAGCCGGTCGCCGACATGTCGTTGTCCCTGATCGTCACGGCCGTCAACGAAGTGCTCGGCCGCAAGATCATCTTCGCCTCCGACTGCATCGGCCCCGAGGCCGAGCAGACGATCGCAGGGATGGCGAACGGCGATATCCTGCTGCTCGAAAACACCCGTTTCCACAAGGGCGAGGAAAAGAACGAGGCGGCCTTCACCGAAGCGCTCGCCAAGAACGGCGACATCTTCGTCAACGACGCCTTCTCGGCCGCCCACCGCGCCCATGCCTCGACCGAGGGCCTTGCCCATCACCTGCCCGCCTATGCGGGGCGCACCATGCAGGAAGAGCTGGAGGCGCTGGAAAAGGGCCTCGGCAATCCGGCCCGCCCCGTGGTGGCGATCGTCGGGGGCGCCAAGGTGTCCACCAAGATCGACCTCCTGATGAACCTCGTGAGACAAGTCGACGCGCTGGTGATCGGCGGCGGCATGGCCAATACCTTCCTCGCCGCCAAGGGCGTCAATGTCGGCAAGTCGCTCTGCGAGCACGATCTCGCCGACACGGCCAACCAGATCATGATCGAGGCGGCGTCTGCGGGCTGCGCCATCGTGCTGCCGGTCGACGGCGTCGTCGCCCGCGAGTTCAAGGCGGGCGCGGCCAACGAGGTGGTCGATATCGACAAGATCCCGGCGGACGCCATGGTTCTCGACGTCGGTCCGAAATCGATCGAGGCGATCAACGACTGGATTTCCCGCGCCGCGACGCTCGTCTGGAACGGCCCGCTCGGCGCCTTCGAGATCGAGCCGTTCGACAGGGCGACGGTGGCCGCGGCCAGGCATGCGGCGGACCAGACCAAGGCCGGCAAGCTCACCTCCGTCGCCGGCGGCGGCGATACGGTGGCGGCGCTGAACCATGCCGGCGTAGCCGACGACTTCTCCTATGTCTCGACGGCCGGCGGCGCCTTCCTCGAATGGATGGAAGGCAAGGAACTTCCGGGCGTCTCCGTTCTCTCGAAGACGGCCTGATCGTCGTATGCCTGCAACGAAGCGCGCCTATATAGGGCGGCGCGCTTCGTTATTAACCGCCTTGAAAATATTCAGATATTTTAAACGATTGAAATAATTTCAATCGTTTAAACATTTTAATCGAGGATTTCCCTTTAAAAAAACTTCTGTTATCCGCGAATGGCAGCTTAGGGAGATATGCGCGCGTTTGGCGCCAACTTTAGGGACAGGAGTGTAGTATGGTGGACGCGAAGATGTTGAACAAGATGAGTTCTGCGCCCGGATTTATCGCGGCGCTGGACCAAAGCGGCGGTTCAACACCTGGAGCGTTGCGTCTTTATGGCGTGTCCGAGACCGACTATCAGGGCGACGAGGAGATGTTCCGCCTGATACACGCCATGCGCGTCCGCATCATGACCGCGCCCGCCTTCAAGGGCGACAAGGTCATCGGCGCCATCCTGTTCGAGCGGACCATGGACGGCGACGTCGATGGTGAGCCCGTTCCGTCCTATCTCTGGGAAAAGCGCGGCGTCGTGCCCTTCCTCAAGGTCGACAAGGGTCTCAATGCCGAGGAAAACGGCGTTCAGACGATGAAGCCGATGCCCGATCTGGATGCTCTCCTGATCCGCGGTCGCGAAAAGGGTATCTTCGGAACCAAGATGCGCTCGGTGATCGCCCATGCCGACAAGGCCGGGATCGCCGCCGTCGTAAAGCAGCAGTTCGAGGTGGCGCGCCAGATCATCGCCCAGGGCCTCATGCCGATCATCGAGCCTGAAGTTTCCATCAAGAGCCCGACGAAGGAACAGGCCGAAGCCATTTTGCGCGACGAGATCGCGCAGCAGCTGGACAAGCTTCCCGCAGGCGAGACAGTCATGCTCAAATTGACGATCCCGACGGTCGCCGATTTCTACGCGCCTCTGGTCGCCCACAAGTCGGTCGTGCGCGTCGTCGCCCTTTCCGGCGGCTACAGCACCGCGGACGCCTGCGAAAAGCTCAGCCATAACCACGGCATGATCGCGAGTTTCTCGCGCGCGCTGGCGGAAAACTTGCGCGTCTCCATGAGCGACGCGGAGTTCGATGCGAGCCTGGCCGAAACGATCGATCAGATCTACGCAGCAAGCGTCAACAAGTCCTGATGCGATCCCGATGACCGGTCGTGCGCCTTCTCGCGCCGCGCGGAGATCGACAGCCCGACCGCCGCTTCTTCACGGAAACGAAAGCCGCTCCGGCAACGGGGCGGCTTTTCGTTTTGGGACCGGCCGGACCGGCAAGCCGCGATGAACCGGATTGGCCGCACAGCGTTCCTTCGGGTGATGGAGGTGAAGCCATGACAGACCTGGAAACGACGGTCCGCGAATTCTTCAACGACTACGGCAGGATCAGCAACGATGCGCTCAAGGATGAGTCGCTGGTCGACATCGACAGGATCACGGCTTTCTTCGCCGCGTATTTTGTCGGTTCGACGCCGCAGGCGGTGTTCGGCGGAGCCAATGACGAAAAACTTCGCGAAGTGATCCCGCAGGGATTTGCGCGCTATCGCGAGGTCGGCGGCAGGCAGATGCTGATGACCGGAATGAAGGTCACGCCGCTCAACGATCTTCATGCGGTCGCGGAGGTCGGCTGGGATTTCGTCTATGTCGGCAAGGCCGGTGAAAACGGCAATATCCGCTTCACCAACTTCTACTTCGTGACCCTCGCCGGCGGTCAGCCCAGGATCTTTGCCTATGTCACCGGCGACGAGGAGAAGGCGATGAAGGATCACGGCCTGATCTGACCGGTTGCGAGGCTTCGGTTTTATTGATCGGTGAATCAGAAAGATTGGCTGGTGCCGGGAAAGTTCGTCGGTTAACTAACTAACGAACCAATTCCGGGAGCGCCGCCATGCCGACCGCCGATTTCGTCACCGTCGATGTCTTCACGAGCGAACGCTTTGCCGGCAATCCGCTCGCCGTCGTCCCCGACGCGCGCGGCCTCACGGACCGGCGGATGCAGGCGATCGCCGCGGAATTCGGCTATGCCGAAAGCACCTTCGTGCTGCCGCCGGAGAGAGCGGATAACACGGCCCGGGTGCGCATCTTCACGCCGACGATGGAAATCCCCTTTGCCGGTCATCCGAATGTCGGCACCGCCTTCGTGCTCGGCCGGCAGGCGGAGCTTTTCGGCAGACCTGTCGGCGATAGGCTCCGCTTCGAGGAGATCGCCGGCCTGGTGGAAATCGAGCTCCTCCGCGAGGAGAACACCGTGGTCGGCGCGACGATCCGTGCGCCGCAGCCGCTCACCGTCGGCGACGAAGTGGCGCTGGAACTGATCGCCGGATGCGCCTCGATCAAAACCGGGAACATCCGCACGTCCGGCCACAAGCCGGTGGTCGTCTCGGTCGGCCTTCCCTTCGCCGTCGCCGAACTCGAAAGCCTCGACGCACTGGCCGCGGCAAGGCCGAACATCAAGGCTTTCCACGAGGCCGCCGCCCGGCATGCGCGGCCGGACGGCGATTTCTCGCTCTTCCTCTACGTCCGCGGCGCCGAGACCCCGTGGCGTATCCGCGCCCGCATGTTCGCCCCGCTCGACAATGTCATGGAGGATCCGGCGACCGGCAGCGCCTCGGCGGCACTCTCCGCCTTTCTCGTCACCCGCGCGCCGGATGCCGATACGAACGTGCACGTCACCATCGAACAGGGCGTCGAGATGGGCCGCCGCAGCGTGATCGAGCTCGATGTCGTGAAGGCCGGCGGCGTGGCCGGCGATGTGCGCATCACCGGCCACTGCGTCTCCGTCATGCGCGGCAGCCTGGAGCTCTGATTACATCGTCGTAAATTCCCTGAGGATCAGGGCAACGCTCCAGATCGCGAAGGCGAAGAGCGCCAGCTTCCAGAAATCGCCGCGGCGCCTCAAGCCCGGCAGGCCGAGCGGCTTGACGATCTGGACCAGCATGGCGAGGATCAGCAGGACCGAAATGGCTTTGGTCATTTAACGACGCATCTCCGGACCTTGCGTATCGCGCCACAGGCTGGACATTTTTGCACTCCACCACAGATAGCCATGAACGGATTCGGGGGCATCCGAAAATCCGCTTCGCCTTCGTTAACGCCCGGTTCATCGGCGTGCAACAATGCTTGCGTGCAGGATTCTCCGATTGGCCGCATTCGAAAGATGAGCTGACAGTACCGAAAATGAGACGAAACCTCCTCCCCGTCCTCGCCCTTCTTTGCGGTACGCTTTTCCTCTTCCTGGGCAACGGCCTGCAGGGCCTGCTCCTGCCGGTGCGCGGCTCGCAGGAAGGCTATTCCAACGAGGTGCTCGGCCTGCTCGGCACGACCTGGGCCGCCGGCTTCGTGATCGGCTGCTTCGTGGCGCCGAACGTGGTGCGCCGCATCGGCCATGTGCGCGCCTTCTCCGGCTTCCTCTCGCTCATCTGCCTCAACGTGCTGCTGACGGGGCTCATGGTCGACCAGAATACCTGGCTGGTGCTGCGCGCCATAACCGGCTTCTGCACCGCCGGCACCTCGATGATCATCGAAAGCTGGCTGAACGAGCGCGCCACCCCCGAAAGCCGCGGCACGATCTTTTCCTTCTATATTTCCATCACGCTCTTCGGCGTGGTCGGCGGCCAATTGATGGTGCCGTTCGGGGATGTCGCCACGCCGGCGCTCTTCATGGTCTGCGGCATTCTCTACAGCATCGCGGCGCTGCCGACGACGCTTTCGAGGGCCGCCTCCCCGCAGCCGCTGAAGCGCGCCCGGCTGGATCTGCCCGCGCTCTTCCGCAATTCGCCGATCTCCTTCGTCGGCATCCTGTTGATCGGCATCGCCAACGGCGCCTACGGCACGCTCGGCGCCGTCTTCGCGACCCGTGCGGGTCTGGATCACGGCGCGGTCGCCGCCATGGTCTCGATCACCATCTTCGCCGGCGCGATCATGCAGTTCCCGGCCGGGCGCCTCTCGGACCGGATGGACCGCCGCCACGTGCTCGCCGCCCTTTCGGCCGCGGCGGCGCTCGCGGGGCTTGCCGTCTTCATCATCCGCCCGCTGGACGTCTACGGCATCGTCGTGCTGGTGGCGATCTATGGGGCGGCCGCCAACGCGCTTTATCCGATCGCCGTCGCGCACGCCAACGACTTCGCCTCCTCGGAGGATTTCGTCAAAGTGTCCGGCGGCCTCCTCCTCCTTTACGGAATCGGCACCATCATCGGCCCGACGCTCGGCGGTCCGGTGATGACCTGGGCGGGCCCGCATGCCCTTTTCGCGGTCACCGCGATGGCCCATATTCTGGTGACGGCCTACGCCATCATACGCAGCCGCAGGCGGGCGCCGGTCCCGGTCGAGGAACGCGAGGCCTACCAGACCGCACCGGCCTCGACCGCGCCGCTGGCGACGCCGGAAAGCCTGTCGCTCGACCCGCGCGCCAACGCGGAGGCCACGGCAGAAACCAGTGCCAGGAAGGAGGCATCATGAGCTTTCTCGATGACGACCGCCCGAAGAAACCGACACCCCATGAGATCGGCTCGAACCTTTCACTGCTCTCCGTCGACGAGCTCGATTCCCGCATCGGGCTGTTGAAGGAGGAGATTGCGCGGCTTGAAGCGGAAAAGGAGAGGAAGGCTGCCGGCAAGCGCGCCGCCGACAGCTTCTTCCGAACATGAAACCCAGGATGCCGCGAGAATAGCAAGTATTTTTCGCTCGTCCTTAAGATGATATTAATCATTAACGGAGAATATAAAAAGCGTTCAGGCCTCCTGGACTCAGACAGTTTCACCGTTCGGCGAATGGTCTGATTTCTCCCTGTTTTACCTTGAGAGCCGCCTTCCGCGGCTCTTCTTTTTCACCCCGCAACGACCTTCCCGAAAGCCGTATCGGGCCGCTGGCGACGGCAGTATTCGCCGGCGAAAATACCTCTCCTTTTCGAGGAGATCGCGGATATTTACCACTTCTTGTGGGTATTAACCCTTCCTTAAGAAACGCCTTGCGGATTTCCGCTATAAGTATCATGTTCAGTCTGGTCAGAACGGCGGCGGAACTTTTAACCGCTGTCTCCATTGCCTGAATGTGATTGCGTTAGCAGGATGAGTTCGATGTCCGAACAGGGATTGAATACCGTCAGTTTTGCCGGCCGCGCCGCTGCCTCGTCGCAGTTCAAGGCGCTTTACTCGGAAGGCATGGCGCTGGTCGAGGAAACCGCGAGCTATCTCGACGGTCCGGGCCGCGCCGCCTCGAAGGTGCTGCCGCGCATGGCGTCCGTCCTCTACGCCGCCGAGTCCATGCGGCTCACCACCCGCCTGATGCAGATGGCTTCCTGGCTGCTCCTGCAGCGTGCCGTCAACAACGGCGAGATGAGCCGCGACCAGGTCCTGTCCGAAAAGAGCAAGGTGCGCCTCGACGGCTTCAATGTCGATCGCAACGCGCCGGGCTGGCTCGACCTGCCGGAAGGTTTCCGCGATCTCGTCGAACGGTCGCTGCGCCTGCAGAACCGCATCGCCCTTCTCGACCGCGAAATCTACCGCCCGTCCGACGCCGCCGTCCTGCCGGACAACGAAAACAGCGTCCGCGCCCAGCTCAACCTGCTGCGCACGGCTTTCGGCAGCTGATTATTCGTTTTGATCGGGGCATCGGTGAGCTTTGGAGTCCCTCTTAACTTCAAATCGACGGTGCAACGCGGTTCTCTTTTAAATCGAGCACCGATGTTCCGGGCCGACTTCTGCTCGCTCAACCGCGTCGATGACGACATCAGGCGCATCGGCCGTTCGATGCGCCCGTTGCGCTGCGGCCTGCAACCAGTCGTAAGATCGGTCGAGATCGCCACTCATTCGCTCCGCCTGTGCCGCGTGATCTCGACTGGCTGGCACTGGATCTGATGTCGATAGTTTAGACATCACACAACACTCTCCCCATACGATGGAGCGTAGTCGGTAAGTTTGGCTGGTTTTCCATTCCGCGCTTCTCCCCCCTATACCGAAAACAAAAAAGCCCGGCTTTCGCCAGGCTCTTCGTTTGGTCCGCCGTGAAGCGACTTAGAGGCCGAGGCCGCCGAAACGCTTGTTGAACTTGGAGACGCGGCCGCCGCGGTCCATGAGCTGCTGGTTGCCGCCCGTCCAGGCCGGATGGGACTTGGGATCGATTTCGAGGTTCATGGTCGCACCTTCGGAACCCCAGGTGGAGCGGGTCTCGTATTCGGTGCCATCGGTCATGACGACCTTGATCATGTGGTATTCGGGATGAATGTCAGCCTTCATGTCGATATTCCTGCTCTTCGCGAGGTCCATTTGTCGCAATTGCGAGCAAGAACCCTCTTTAATAAATGAAGCCGCAGACCGAGCCGGTCACGGCTTCCCAATTTGATGCGGAGCCTATACAGGAAGGTCGCCGGAAGTACAAGTACCCGCGCGCCCTGAAAAGTGCCACGATATCCGAGGGAAAAATTGGCCGAAGCCCGAGAAACCCAGCCTGGAGAAGCTCAGCCCGGAGAATCCCCGCAAAGAGGCAAAGCGCTCAGACCGCTCGCAAGGCTCCTTCCCTATCTCGCCCGCTACCGGCCGATGGTCGCCGCGGCCGTCTTCTTCCTCGTGGCTGCCGCCGCCACCACGCTGGCGCTGCCGCTTGCCGTGCGCCGCATGGTCGACCACGGCTTCGCCTCGTCGGACGGCCATTTCATCAACAACTATTTCGGCATGCTTCTGGTGCTCGCCGCGCTGCTGGCCGTCGCCAGCGCCATGCGCTACTACTACGTCATCACCATCGGCGAGCGCGTGGTGGCGGACCTGCGCCGCGAGGTCTTTTCCCATATCACCCGGCTTTCACCCTCCTTCTACGACGTCAACCAGTCGGGCGAGATCGTCTCGCGGCTGACGGCGGACACGACGCAGATCAAGTCCGCGTTCGGCTCGGCCGCGTCGCAGGCGCTGCGCAACACGATCCTCTGTCTCGGCGCCATGGCGATGATGATCTACACGAGTCCGCGGCTTTCCGCGCTGGTGCTCGGCGCGATCCCGCTCATCGTCTTCCCGCTGGTCGGCTTCGGCCGGTCGGTCAGAAGGCGCTCCCGCGCCGCGCAGGATACGCTTGCCGAAACCTCCGCCTTCGCGGCGGAGACGATCGGCGCCACCCGCACCGTCCAGGCCTTCGGCGGCGAAGCGGCAGCCGGCGGCCGCTATGGCGGCGCGGTGGAGAACGCCTATGCCGCCGCCCGTTCGGCGATCAGGGCCCGCGCGCTGCTCACCGGTTTCGGCATCCTGCTCGTCTTCGGCAGCGTCGTCGGCGTGCTCTGGTACGGCGCCCAGAGCGTTCTTGCCGGCACCATGACGGCCGGAACGCTCGGCCAGTTCGTGCTCTATTCGGTGATCGCCGCAAGCTCGCTCGGCCAGCTCTCGGAAGTCTGGGGCGAACTGTCCGCCGCCGGCGGCGCGGCGGAGCGCCTGACCGAGCTGCTGCACGAAGTGCCGGCGATCCGCGATCCCGAAAGTCCTGTCGCCCTTCCCTCGCCGGCACGCGGCGAGGTCGCGTTCGAAAAGGTCTCCTTCGCCTATCCGGCCCGCGTCAGCGCCATCACGCTGAACGCACTTTCCTTCCGCGTGAAGCCGGGAGAGACGGTGGCGATCGTCGGACCGTCCGGCGCCGGCAAGAGCACGATCTTCTCGCTGCTCATGCGCTTCTACGATCCGTCCGCCGGAGCGGTGAAACTCGACGGCGTCGATCTTCGGCAGGCAAGGCTTGCCGATCTCCGCTCCCGCCTGGCGATCGTCCCGCAGGACGTGACCATCTTCGCCGCCTCCATCCACGACAACATCGCCTTCGGCGCACCCGATGCCAGCCGCGAAGCCGTGCGGGCAGCGGCGGTGGCTGCGCAGGCGGACGAATTCATCTCGAAGCTCGACAACGGCTACGACACGCTGGCCGGCGAGCGGGGCATCACGCTGTCCGGCGGCCAGCGCCAGCGCATCGCGATCGCCCGCGCCATTTTGAAGGATGCGCCGGTCCTGCTGCTCGACGAGGCGACATCGGCGCTCGACGCGGAAAGCGAAACCCTGGTGCAGAAGGCGCTCGACGGGCTGATGCAGAACCGCACGACGCTGGTCATCGCCCATCGGCTGGCGACCGTGCTGAAGGCCGACCGCATCCTCGTCCTGGAGGAGGGGCGGATCGTCGAGGAAGGCACGCATCAGAGCCTGATCGCGACAGGCGGACTCTATGCCAGGCTCGCCCGCCTTCAATTCCACGATATCGAACGGCAGAGCGCGACCGCGCTCTGATCCTTCACGCCAAAGTGTTTCTTATCGGTTTGCGGTCGAAGTGAATCCGGCGCTTCGAGCGCTTACTTAATCTCAGCCGTTGCGCGCAAAGCCCAGGATCATGAATTTCAATTCCCCTTCCTCGTCCTCCCTCGAAGACTGCCTCGAACAAGTCCAGGCCCGAACGTTCCGGTTCTTCTGGGACGGTGCGCATCCGGAAAGCGGCCTGCCGTTCGACAAGTGCTTCGTCTCGGGCGATCCCTCCCCCGACATCGTCTCGGTCAGCGGCACCGGCTTCGGCATCCTCGCCATCATCGTTGCCACGGAACGGCATTGGATCAGCCGCGCGGCCGCCCTGGAGCGGCTGACGACCATTCTGCGGCATCTGGAACGCTCGCCGCGTTTCCACGGCGCCTTCGCCCACTTCATCGACGGCGCGACCGGCGCGGCCATGCATTTTTCCGAAAAGGACAATGGCGGCGATCTGGTCGAAACAGCCTTCCTGATGCAGGGCCTCATCTGCGCGCGGGAATATTTCCAGGCCGCGACGGATGAGGAAGAGAAGCTCAGGGCTTGCGTCGACCGGCTGTTCGGCGCCGTGGAATGGGATTGGTACACGCGCGGCGAAAACGGCGCGCTCTACTGGCACTGGAGTCCCGATCACGACTGGATCATGAACCTGCCGATCCGCGGCTGGAACGAGGCGCTGTCGGCCTACGTGCTTGCGGCCGGCTCCGGTACCCACCCGATCGGGCCGGAAAACTACCATAAGGGTTGGGCACGCTCTGGCGAGATGCGCAACGGCGCGAGCTATCTCGGCACCGTGCTTCCGCTCGGCGAGCCCTATGGCGGCCCCCTCTTCATCTCGCATTACAGTTTTTGCGCGCTGGATCCCTGTGGGCTGAGCGACCGGTATTGCAGCGACTACCGGGCGCAGGCCGTGGCGCACACGCGCATCAACCACGACTATTGCATGAGCGTGCCCGGCTACCGCAAAGCCGGTATGTGGGGCCTGACGGCGTCCGACGGCCCGAACGGCTACGGCGCCTTCTCTCCCGCCTACGACAAGGGCGTCATCGCGCCGACCGCCGCGCTGTCGAGCTTCGCCTTCCTCCCTTCCGAGGCGGAGAGCGCCCTGCGGGCCATGCTCGCCTATGAAGACGGCAAACTGCTCGGCCGGTTCGGCTTTGCCGATTCCTTCGTGCCGAAGACAGGCTGGGTGGCCGGCACCTATCTCGCCATAGACCAGGGCCCGATCATCGCCATGATCGAGAATTTCCGCTCCGGCCTGTTATGGCGGCTGTTCATGAAGGCGCCGGAAGTGCGCCGCGGGCTCGCGCGGCTTGGCTTTGCGTCCACCACCCATTCTATCGCGCCGGATGCATTAGTTTAGTCCGAACCGCTACCTGGCGCGCTCGAAGACCCATTTCACGACATACTTGCCGTTGCGCTTCATCTTGGTCTTGGTGCGCACCTCGACCGGTCCTCCAAGGAGAGCTTCCGCATTCTCGAAGGCCTGGCGCGCCTCGGCGATCGCCTTATGATAGGCGCTGTTGTCGCGCCTGGGACTATCGGCGACCGCCTTGAGAATCGCGCTCATGTCCGGCTTGTCATCGGCCATGGATCACCGCTCGGTCAGCTTCAGCTCGATGCGGCGGTTCTGCGATTTCGCCTCCGGCGTATCGCCGGGCGCGATCGGCTGGAACTCTCCGAAACCGGCGGCGACGAGCCGGTTGGCCGGCACGCCCCTGGAGATCAGGTATTTGACGACCGACGTGGCGCGGGCGGACGAAAGCTCCCAGTTGTCGCGGTAGCGGCCGATGCCGGACAGCGGCGAATTGTCGGTGTGGCCGTCGACGCGCAGCACCCAGTTGATCTCCGCCGGAATTTCCTTGGCAAGGTCGAGCAGCGCCGCCGCGAGCTTGTCCATCTCGGCACGGCCCGCATCGTCCAGCTCGCTGCCGCCGACGGGGAAGAGCACTTCCGACTGGAAGACGAAACGGTCGCCGACGATGCGGATATTCTCGCGGTCGGATAGGATTTCGCGCAGGCGCCCGAAGAAATCGGACCGATAGCGGTTCAGTTCCTGCACGCGCTGCGCCAGCGCCACGTTGAGGCGCCGGCCGAGATCGGCGATCTGCGCCTGGGAGGAGGCATCCTTGGCCTCGGAAGCCTGCAGCGCCTGCTCGATGGCGGCGATCTGGGCCCTGAGCGCGGCGATCTGCTGGTTCAGAAGCTCGACCTGGCTCGCGGCGCGGGCGCTGAGCTGCTGTTCCTGGTTGAGCTGGGTGGTGAGCTCGCCGATGCGGGCATTGGCGGCGTCGCTGCTGCCGGCGCCCTGGCTCAGCAATTGCTGCAGCCGCGATCGCTCGGCCTCGGAAGACGCGAGCGAGGATTGCAGGTTGGCGAGCTGGTCCTCCACATCCTGGCTGTTGCTCTTTTCGAGCGCCAGAAGTTCGGTGAGCTCGGCGATCTGGCTGTTCAGCCGGTTCAGCACCTCGTCGCGGCCGGAAATCTCGCGGCTCAACAGAAACTGCGCCAGCACGAAGACCGTCAGCAGGAACATGATCGCGAGCAGAAGCGTGGAGAGCGCGTCCACGAAGCCCGGCCAGTAGTCGACACCCCGCTCGCGACGGCGGTTCTTGGCGAGCGCCATCGCTTACTTTCCTCCGATCTTGTCGGAGAGCCGGTCGAGCGTGCGGCGCATGGCCTTGGCTTCTTCCTGCTGCGCCTCGATCCAGTCGCGCAGCATCTGCTGCTCGTTGCGCATGTTCTTGACGAGCCCCTGGATGCCTTCGGCGAGATTGGCCATGGCCGAAAGCGAGCGTTCGTTCTGCGGCCCGTCGGGTGCTCTCGATTGCGCGGAGGCAAGCGCCCGGAGCTGTTCGGTAAGCGCCCTTATGTCTTCGGAGGAGCCGTGGGCGATCGTCTCCGCCACCACCGGCATGTCCGAGCCGAGGTCGGTGACCGAGGAAAGCCAGTTCTCGAGCTCCGTGTAGAACCGGTTCTGGGCACGGCCGGCCTGCAGGTCGAGGAAGCCGAGGATGAGCGAGCCCGAAAGGCCGAGCAGCGAAGACGAGAAGGCCGTGCCCATGCCGGCGAGCGGTTGGGCGAGCCCGCTCTTGATGGCGGCGAGGATGTCGTTCGAATCGCCGGAATTCGGATCGAGAGCGCCGATGACGTTGCTGATCGAGCCGATCGTTTCGATGAGGCCCCAGAACGTGCCGAGCAGGCCGAGGAAGACGAGCAGGCCGATCAGATAGCGCGAGATGTCGCGCGATTCGTCGAGGCGCGTGCCGATCGAATCGAGAATGGAGCGGAAGGCCGTGGTCGAGAGCGCCATCTTGCGGCGGCTGCCGATCAGCGTGCGCATGGGCGCCAGCAGCCGCGGCTCGCGGCCCACCTTGTCGGCGCTGCCGGCGGCGCGGAAGGAATTGAACCAGCGCACCTCCGGAACGAGGCCGACGACCTGGTTGAAGACGAGGATGATGCCGATCAGCAAAACGCCGAGGATCAGCCCGTTGAGGCCCGGATTGGTCTGAAACGCGTGCTGCGCCTGACGGTAGAGGATGGAAGCGACGAAGCCGACGATGATCAGGAAGATCACCATGGTCCACAGGAAGGACGCCGGATTGGAGAGCTTGTAGGCGTAGCCGCTGCGCGTTTCAGCCTCGTCCAGATCGTCCACTCTCGCATTCGCCATGATACGCCTTCCGCCTCCGGTATCCGTCGCGCCGGAGGCTAGTGTAAAATTGCGACGAATTGAAGTGCGGAAGCCGTGGAAAACAGCCGGCTATCCAGCCGTTGTTCGTATAAGCGGCCGGCGATGCGGCAATGCCTCAGCGCGTCGGCACCGGGCGGTTGGCGGCTTCGAGCAGCGCCTTCTGGATCAGCTCGTTGCCGGCGACGATATTGCCGCTGCCGAAAATGTCCGTCGTGCCCTTCATGTCGCTGACGAAGCCGCCCGCCTCGCGGATGAGCAGAATGCCGGCCGCCATGTCCCAGGGCGAAAGATCGGTTTCCCAGAAGCCGTCCAGACGCCCGGACGCCACATAGGCAAGGTCGAGT
This sequence comes from Xaviernesmea oryzae, assembly GCF_900177415.1. Classification (GTDB taxonomy): domain Bacteria; phylum Pseudomonadota; class Alphaproteobacteria; order Rhizobiales; family Rhizobiaceae; genus Neorhizobium; species Neorhizobium oryzae_A. The sequence goes on from NZ_FXAF01000002.1 coordinate 222,109, forward strand.
GCCGCGGCGCCGAAGCGGCGGATGCCGGCGACCTCGCCCATGACATGCCTGAGTTCGACGAGGAATTTTCCATGGTTGCCGCGGCCGAGATGCGGCACGCCGCAGCCGATGACGCAGTCGGACAGCACGCGGCGGGCGGCGACCCGGATGCGGCGGTCGTTCATGAAGGCGCCGCCGCCCTTCTCGGCCGTGAAGAGTTCGTCGGTCGCCGGGTTGAAGACGACGCCCGCGACGATCTCGCCGTTGCGTTCAAGCGCGATCGAGACGGCGAACTGCGGAATGCCGTGCAGGAAATTGGTCGTGCCGTCGAGCGGATCGACGATCCAGCGATGCGCCCCGTCCGTGCCCTTCACCTCCTCGCTTTCCTCGCCGAGGAAACCGTAGGTGGGGCGCGCCTTCATCAGCTCGTCGCGGACGATCTTCTCGGCGCGCAGATCCGCCTGGGAGACGAAGTCGCTCGGGCCCTTCACCGAAACCTGCAGGTTCTGCACCTCGCCGAAATCGCGGCCGAGCGACTTACCTGCCTTGAGGGCAGCCTGAACCATGACATTGAGAAGGGCGGAGCGGGCCATGCGGGAAATCCTTGGGCGTTGTCCCGGATTGCATCTGCGCGGGACGGCGTTTTCTGAGCTTTTCTTGATGGGCGGCTTCAAGACCACAAAACAGCGGGAAATTCAAGTCATCCGCGGGAAAGCGGCCTATTGTCGCCGTCGGCCGTGTCTGCGAAACTCCCGAGACCGCCTCGATATTCCGCTGAGGAGCCCGAAATGAGGATCACCCTGCCGCTGACATTGAGTATAGCGCTCACCGCGACCATGGCCGCCGCGTCGCTGGCCGCCTGGTCTTCGGTGCCGTCAGGGGCGGAACTTCCCGTGCATTTCGGTTTCGACGGCACGCCAAACCGATACGCGCCCGCATCTTTCGCACTTTCGGTCGTGCCGATCGCGACACTTGCCGCAACGCTGATCTTCGCGCTCGCTCCGCGCCTCGACCGCAAGGTCGAGGCTTTTCCGATCCGCTACACGGTGCTCTGGCTCGTCGTGATCGCCGCGCTGGCGGTAGGTCATTTCCAGATCGTCGGCTACGCCCTGGCGAACTGATCGAAGTGGGCTTGTAGGAGGATGTTGATCTGCCGCGCCGTCTCCCGGCCCTTCGCTTGCGCTCCGGGCGTTCGTCCCTGAAATCGATTCACTGGATCGATTTCTCCGGCTTCGCCGGACCGCTCCTCACCCCCGCCGGAATCTGTTTGCTGCCTCGATCGCCTGCTTCCGCGTTTCCTCGCTGATGCCGAGGTAGAAATCCTCGAGCGCGGGGTCCTGCAGGCCCGCGCGGCGCGACAGCACGTACCATTTGGCGGCCTCGACCGGGTTCGGCCGCGTGCCGAGCGCGTTGATGTAAAGATGCGAGAGCTTGTTCTGGGCCGCCACGTTGCCGCGATGGGCGGCGATCCGCATCCATTCGAAGCCCTTGTCGTAATCCCGCTCGCCGCCGATGCCGTTGACCAGCCAGACGCCCATGTCGAGCTGCGCGGTGTCGAACCCCGCCTTGGCGGCGCGCTCCAGCCATTCGCGGGCCTTCGCCTTCTTCTCCTGCGGCAGGTCCTTCAGCGCCACGTAAAGCTGCGCCACCGCATATTGAGCGTCCGCGACGCCCTGGCTGGCGGATTTCTCGTAGAAGGGCAGAGCCAGATGCAGGCCCTTTTCGCCCGGATTGTCGGAAACGACGATCTGCGCCCAGTTGAACTGCGCCGAGGAATTGCCGGCCTCGGCGGCCTTGCGCATGAACTCGTCGGCCAGTTTCTTGTCGCGCGGAACGTCGCGGCCGCTCATCAGGAGCAGCGCATACTGGAACATGGCGGCCGGATCGCCGCCTTCCGCCGCCTGCCTGTACCAGAAAGCGGCGGTCTTCGCGTCGCGCTTGATCCCGAGCCCCTTGGTCATCATCTCCGCGACGAGCGTCTGCGCCGCCGCATCACCCGCGCCGGCGCGGGTCAGCGCCTTGTCGAGCGCGGTCACATAGAACCCGCGCTGATAGGCCCCGTAAGCCTCGTCGATCGGACCGTTATAGGGTTTTTCCGGCGGCGCGGGCGGCAGCGCCGCTCCCATGCGCTGGTAGAGCTCGACGCCGCCGGAGGGTACGATCCCGTCCGGCTGGGTCTGCTCCTCCGCCGCCCCTTGCGCATTTCCTTCCGCCGGCTGCGTCTCGACCCGATCCTTTTTCATCGGCTGGGTATCCGGCTCCAGCGGCCGCGTGACGGCTCTCGTGTTCGCCTGCGCGAGCGCGAAGGACGGCAGCGCCGCCGAGGCGAGAAATGCCGCCAGCAGCCCCTTCAGAATCACGCGATGAAATCGGTTCGAACCCATGGGGAGCCATCAAGCCTCAAACCGTGGCGCTTTTTCGTCCAGGATCGCGTTGACCTCCGCGACAACGGCGGCCGCACCTTTCGGGTTCGAAAAGACCGCCGCCCGGAGCGCCGCGAATTCCGCGCCGGTCTCGGCAACGGCGAGCGCCGAGACCGGATCGCTGCCGCCCATGACGATGCAGGGGATTTCCACCATGGAAGCCCACCATTCGCCAAGCGCGAGGTTCTTCGGATGCGCCTCCGGCTTGATGTCGCCGTCGAGCTTGCCGAAGAAGATATAATCGGGCCTGAGTTCGCCGATCTCCAGCGCCTGGTGCCTGTCCGCCGCGCCGCCGGCGCCGACGATCAGCTTCGGCACGAATTTCCCGATCGCTTCTTCCAGCTCCGTCAGCGTGCCCGCGAGATGCAGCCCGTCGGCCTTCACCCGGCCCGCGACGCGGCTGTCGCCGGCGATCAGGGCCGCGGCACCCGCCGCCTGGACGATCGGCACCAGCGTTTCGGCCCGCTTCTGGAACGCCTGGTCGTCGAGACCGTATTGGGGAAGAATCACCGACGCCACGTCGCCGCCCGAAAGCGCCTCTTCGAGCTGCCTTGCAATCTCTGCGGCATCATCGCCCTCCGGCACGATCAGTACGAGGCGGCAACGGTCTTCCAGTCCGGTCATAATCTTGTCCTGTCAGGCGGATGCTCATGAAATCCGCACTCGTCTTCTGTCCGCAAATTCGATAGACCGGACCGACCGAAGGATCAACCGCCCCGCCTCATCGAACTCTCCATGCCCGATACGCTCAGCCTCGCCTTTTTCGCAGCCGCCATTCCGGCCGTCCTCCTCGTCGGCCTTTCGAAGGGCGGCATCGGCGGCGCGATCGGGCTTCTCGGCGTGCCGCTCATGTCCATGGCGGTCGATCCCGTCAAGGCGGCCGCGATCTTCCTGCCGATCCTGATCGTCATGGATATCGTCGCGCTCTGGTCCTGGCGCAACCACAACGACCGCAAGACGCTTCTGATGATCCTGCCGGGCGGCATCATCGGCATTGCGCTCGGCTGGGCGACGTCGGCTTACGTTTCCGACGATGCGCTCCGCCTCGTCATCGCCACCGCGACCATTCTCTTCACGGTCCGTTATTTCTGGCAGGTCTACGGCCCCCGTTCGGATAGATTCGCGGCGCCCCTGCCCCACCGTCCCGTGGCCGCCACCTTCTGGGGCGCGCTTTCGGGATATGCGAGCTTCGTCGCCCATGCGGGCGGCCCGCCCTTCCAGATCTACGTCCTGCCGATGCGGCTCGACCCGAAATCCTATACGGGCGCCAGCATCCGCTTCTTCGCGATCGTCAATGCCGTGAAGGTCATCCCCTATTTCTTTCTCGGCGCGCTGGACCGCGAGAACCTGACGATCTCCATGACGCTCCTGCCGGTGGCGCTGGCCGCCACCATGCTGGGCGCCGCGATCGTCAAGCATCTGAAATCGGAAGTGTTCTATCCCATGACCTATGGGCTGGCCTTCCTCGCCGGCCTGAAGCTGCTCTGGGACGGCCTGCCTTTCTGACCGGGCCCGGCACTCGCGCGATCGCTAAAAAAGCAACGTAAAAATAAGGCGGGGGACTTTGCTGCAACGCACAATAAATCTTGCCGTTACCATGCGTTTACCGTAAGTTCGGTGCATGACGACCGTTGACCCCTTCGCAGCCATCGCTGATCCGAACCGGCGCTATCTGCTGGAAGAATTGCGGCGCGCGCCGAAAACCGTCAACGAACTCGCCCAGGGCCTGCCGATCAGCCGGCCCGCGGTGTCGCAGCATCTGAAAGCGCTGCTCGACAGCAATCTCGTGACGGTGACGGCAGAAGGCACGCGGCGCATCTATTCCGTCAATGCCAAAGGCTTCGACAGGCTCAACCTGTGGCTGGATCAGTTCTGGTCGTGACGTTGAGGTTTGCAAGTCACATGTGGGATCAACGGACCACGACCAGAACCTAATTTTCAATGTTTCTGGATTGTTTTGCCGCTTCCTGAAATGCCCCTTACTGATCGTTACCGAGGCGTGCGGCGCATTCTCCTGTTTTGGGAATTAGTGACGCGTAGAGGCTTTTAGCCGTTGCATCTCATCTTTGATGCGCAACTTGCGGCGCTTGAGTTCGGCGATTTCACGGTCGTCGGCGGAGGGGGACGCGAGAATTGCCTGGAGCTCCTCCTCCAGAGCGCCGTGCTTCCTTTCAAGCGATGCGATATGAGCCTGGACGGTCATGTGGCATGTTCCTTCCTTGGTCACCTGCCCCGGCTTTTACCCTTGGCCGAGGCTTCAGGTTTGCGACGGAAGTGTGACACGATCGGCCGCGTTTGTCGAAGGAGAAATCATGGTTAGAACGGGGCAAATTCGTGACTTTGTCTAACTAGCCGTTAACGCGGTTTGGTGGTAGAGGCTTGCGGACATTGCCGGCCGCCGCTGATATGGCCGGGCGCGAGAATGGGGACTAAGATGGCTGATCAGGAACAGGCGGATATCCGGCTGGCGCTCGCAAAGCTCCGTCAGGAGCACGAAGATTACGACGCCGCCATCAACGCCATGATCCAGGTCGGCTGCGATGCGCTGAGGGTTCAGCGCATGAAGAAGAAGAAGCTGGCGATCAAGGACAAGATGAGCCAGCTCGAGGATCAGATCATCCCCGACATCATTGCATGAGGGTTACCGATATGGCCGAAAGACCCGCCGTCGCGATCATCATGGGCAGCCAGTCCGACTGGGAGACCATGAAGAATGCCGCCGATACGCTGGATGCGCTCGAGATCGACTACGAGGCACGCATCATTTCGGCGCACCGCACGCCGGAGCGGATGATGGAATTCGCCAGGGGCGCCCGCGCCGAAGGCTTCCAGGTCATCATCGCCGGCGCCGGCGGTGCCGCGCACCTTCCCGGCATGACCGCCGCCGTGACCCCGCTGCCGGTCTTCGGCGTGCCGGTGCAGTCGAAGGCGCTGTCCGGCCAGGACAGCCTGCTGTCGATCGTCCAGATGCCGGCCGGCATCCCGGTCGGCACGCTTGCGATCGGCAAGGCCGGCGCCATCAACGCAGCGCTGCTCGCCGCGGCCGTGCTGGCGCTCAACGACGACGAGATCGCCGACCGGCTGGACGAGTGGCGCGCCCGCCAGACCGCCGCCGTCGCCGACTACCCGATGGACGAGGCCCCATGACGGTCCGCACGATCGGCATCATCGGCGGCGGGCAGCTCGGCCGCATGCTGGCCATTGCCGCAGCCCGGCTGAACTTCCGTACGATCATCCTGGAGCCGCAGGCGGACTGTCCGGCCGCCCAGGTCGCGAACGGACAGATCGTCGCGGCCTATGACGATCCGGCGGCGCTCGCCGAACTCGCCGGCCGCGCGGACGTGGTGACCTACGAGTTCGAGAACGTGCCGGTCTCGGCCGCCGAGGCGCTGCAGCGCTCCGTTCCGGTCCATCCGCCGGCGAAAGCCCTCGACGTCGCGCAGGACCGCCTGACCGAAAAGCGCTTCCTCAACGGCTGCGGCATCGAGACCGCGAAATTCCATGCCGTCGACAGCCAGGCCGACCTCGAAAAGGCGCTCGCCGATTTCGGCGGCAAAGGCGTGCTGAAGACCCGCCGGATGGGTTACGACGGCAAGGGGCAGCGCGTCTTCCGCTCGCCCGGCGAGAGCCCGGCCGGCGCCTACGACGCGCTCGGCGGCGTGCCGCTGATTCTCGAAAGCTTCGTCCCCTTCGAGCGAGAGGTCTCCATCATCGCCGCAAGATCCGCGGACGGCACGGTCCTCTGCTACGATCCGGCCGAGAACGTCCACCGGAACGGCATCCTGCACACCTCCACCCTTCCCGCCCGCATTTCCGATGCGACGGCTAAGACGGCGCGCGAATCGGCCGGGAAACTGCTCGCAGCGCTCGGCTATGTCGGCGTCATCGGCATGGAGTTCTTCGTGATGGCCGACGGCAAGCTGATCGCCAACGAGATCGCCCCGCGGGTCCACAATTCCGGCCACTGGACGGAGGCCGCCTGCGTCGTCTCGCAGTTCGAGCAGCATATCCGCGCCGTCGCAGGCCTGGTCCTCGGCAGCCCTTCCCGCCATTCCGACTGCGTGATGACCAACCTCATCGGCGACGACATTCTGCAGGTTCCGGCGTGGCTGGCGAAGAAGGACGTGCTCGTCCATCTCTACGGCAAGACGGAATCCCGCCCCGGCCGGAAAATGGGCCATGTGACGGAATTGAAAGGCCCGAAAACATCGTCACAAGGTTGACATGCAGATTGGCTCGGGTTATCTGCACGGCCAACTTGAGAGCGCGCCCCTCCAAGAAACAGGCGGCGCGCTTTTGATTGATAGGACAAGCGGCTCTCAGAGCCCACAGACTGCTGGACCAGAACAATGAAGATCAAGAACTCGCTCAAGGCGCTGAAGGCCCGTCACCGCGATAACCGCCTGGTTCGCCGCAAGGGCCGCATCTACATCATCAACAAGCAGAACCCGCGCTTCAAGGCTCGTCAGGGCTGATACGGCTGCGGCCCCAACATCCGCGGGGCCGATCAAATTGTCGATAGCGCGATAAATCGGGTTTGAACTTCGGCGCAGGCGGATTACCTTGTCCGCATGCGCTATTTTCGTTTCAGCCCCCTCGTTGTCGCCGCGACGCTCGCCGCTTCCTCCGCTCTCGCCCAGACGGCTGCGCCTTCGCCGCCGGCCGCAGCCCCGCCCGCAGGAATCCAGGCCGCCCCGGCATCCGCTCCGAAACCGGCCAATCCGCTCGACCCGCTGTTCGAGGCGCTGAAGCGCGAACGCGATGCGGACAAGGCGCGCGGCATCGCGACCCAGATCATGACCGACATGAACCAGTCGGGCAGCGCCACGGTCGATCTTTTGATGCAGTGGGCGGCGACCGCGATCAAGGAGAAGCGCAATGCCGCGGCGCTCGACTTCCTCGATCAGGTGACGCTCCTCGATCCCGCCTATCCGGAGGGCTGGAACCGCCGCGCGACGCTGCACTACACCATGGGCAACAGCCGCAAATCCATGGCCGACATCGCCGAGGTGCTGAAGCGCGAGCCGCGCCATTTCGGAGCGATCGCCGGCATGGCCGGCATCCTGATGGAGAACGGCAGGGACGAACTGGCGCTGAAGGCCTGGGAAGACTACCTCGCCGTCTATCCGGCCGACCGCGATGCCCAGGAAGCCGTGACGAAACTCTCCGAAAAGATCGCCGGCAACCGGACCTGACCAGGGTCGGCGACGTTCATGGTGATTCTGCCACTCGCCATCATCGGCATCGTCGCCCTGGCTTTCGGCTTCACCGCCTGGAAGGCCAAGGCGATCGAGATGGAATTCCCCAACACCGGCGAGCTGATCGATGTCGGCGGCTTTCGTTTGAACTCGCTGCATGTGCCGAAGCCGCCCGGCGCCGACCTGCCGGCGGTCGTCTTCATCCACGGCGCCAGCGGCAATCTCCGGGACCAGGAGACAGCCTTCCGCAGAGCGCTCGACGGCCGCGCGGAAATGCTCTTCGTGGACCGGCCGGGCCATGGCTATTCCGAACGCGGCGGCTCAGAGAACGGCTTTCCCGACGGGCAGGCGGACGCCATCGCGCGGCTCATGGAAAAGCGCGGCATCGGGAAGGCCGTCATCGCCGGCCACTCGTTCGGCGGCGCGATCGCCGCAAGCTTCGCGCTTTTTCATCCGGAAAAGACCGCCGGGCTCCTGCTTCTGTCACCCGCCACGCATCCCTGGCCGGGCGGCGTCGACTGGTATTACGATATCGCCGCGAAACCTTGGATCGGCTGGCTTTTCACCCGTCTCTTCAGCCTGCCGGCCGGCCTCATGCTGATGGAGAAGGCCACCAGGGCCGTGTTCCATCCGAATCCGCGCCCGGAGAAATATCTGCAGGAAGGCGCGCCCGCCCTCGTGCTGCGCCCCGAAAACTTCCGCAGCAACGCCGTCGACTGCGTCAATCTCAACGCTTACCTGCGCCGCACGGCGCTGCGCTATCGGGAGATCGGCGCACCGACGGTGATCGTCACCGGCGACAGCGACGCGATCGTTTCCGCGGAAATCCACTCGCATGGTTTCGCTAATGCCGTCGCCGGCTCGGAACTCGTCGTCATCCGTCATCTCGGCCACAAGCCGGATTACATGGCGACCGACGTGGTGATCGCGGCGATCGAGAAGCTCGCCGGTCTTCCGCGCGATCTTGAGGCCGCCGCGCATATGGCGGAGGCCCGCCTCATGCCGCAGGCGGAGGACGCGCCGCCGGAACTGGACCTGTCGATCGAGAAGACCTGACCTTCCCCGCGAGGTTCCAGCCTGAGGCAAGCCCGTCGCCCCACCCTCTTCGCAGGATGGAATCGGAGCGGGATGCGATGGAGATCGGCGGTATCGGCAGGAACTATCCGGCGCGTCCGGCCAGGGCGGACAGTGCATCCGCATCGACGGATGCGGCCTCTGCCGCCGACGCGCAGAAGAACCCCGTAGAAGAACAATACGACCGCCTGACCCATGGCCTGACGACCCTCAAGAAAACGACGGACGAGGCCGACGAAGAGGCCAAGGCGCGTGCCGGGAAGAAACTGGAGGAGGCCAAGGAGCAGCTCAAATTCCTGCAGCGCTGGAATTTCGATCCGGAAACCGTCGCCCGCCAGGCGGCCCTGCTGGGCGTCGTCGTAGCCGGTGCCGCCCGCGAATTCACCGAGGCCCTGACCGAAGACGGCGCGACCTTCCCCTCCTCCACGGAGAATCGACAAGCACTGGCCGACGAGGCGCCGCAAGCCGGAGCCGAAGGCATGTCGAACGAGGAGAAGCCCTATTCGCAGGCAGAACGGGCCTATATGGACGTCATGGACGACGGCGGCTCTTCGGACGAGAAGCCCACGCTCTCTGCCGGCGATATCAGGACGGCAGCGGAATTCAGTGCCGTGGCCCGTCAGATCAAGGCGCTTCTGGAGGAAGCCGCGCGCAAGCTGCGGGACGACAGGAATGCCGGCGCCACCACGAATGCCCAGGGTCTCGACGCCGCCGTCAATGCGCTCGCAGGCACCGTCTCCAGCATGCCGGCGGTCAGCATCACCGTCTGACCGGCATACGCCGCAGCTTCAGCGCTTAGAGCGCCGTGCGTCCGATTGGGCGCACCAAGGACGCTCTAAAGCATTGAATTTGCTGCATCGTGCTTTCCGAAAACCGATTCCGGTTTTCGGGCCGATACAGTAGGATGCCTGTAAACGAGGTCCGCCGGATCTTCGCGAGGCGCCGAGATATCGAGTTCCGCACCGAGACGCTCCGCCAGCCGGCGGGAACGGATGTTGTCGGGATGGATATAGCTGACGAGCGTCTTAAGGCCGCGCACATCGAAGGCCCAGTCCCGCAGCGCCTTCGCGGCTTCGTAGGCATAGCCCTTCCCCTCGGCCTCCGGGTAGACGAGCCAACCGAGCTCATGCTCGGGAAACAGCGGCCCGGCATTGATGCCGACCTGACCGAGACACAGGCCGGTCTCGCGATGCTCCATCATCAAGGCGCCGTGTCCCATCAGCGCCCATTGGGCGATATCGTGGCAGAACATTCCCCAGGCAGCATGCAGCGAATGCGGTCCTCCCATATAGAGGGCGCGGTCGGAGAGCATCAGCTCCGCATAACGGGGCCAGTCTTCCATCCGTTGCGGACGAAGCAGCAGCCGTTCGGTCTCGATCGTCGGTATTTCGGACATCCGGCTTCGACACCCTGTCTGTTTTCGGCGCAGGCAAATCGGCCGCGGAAATTCAGAATCCTGCGGCTGGTTTTCATGACCGACGGGAACTCCGCATCCGGCGGAGAAACCGCCCGGATGCGCTACCGTTCCCTAAACCCCTTAGACGCCCGTCTGCCCGTCCGAGCCGATATAGGCGATGCGCAGCATGTTGGTGGCGCCGGGCGTGCCGAGCGGAACGCCGGCCGAGATGATGATGCGGTCGCCGGGCTTGCCGAAACCTTCCGACACGACGATGCGGCAGGCGCGGTTCACCATGTCGTCCAGGTCCGTCGCGTCATGGGTGACGACGCAATGCATGCCCCAGCAGACGGAAAGCCGGCGGGCGGTCTGGATGATTGGCGAAAGCGCGATGATCGGCACCTGCGGACGTTCGCGGGAGGCGCGCAGGCCCGTCGTGCCGGACGACGTATAGGTGACGATGGCCGAAAGCCTGAGCGTTTCGGCGATCTGCCGGGCTGCGAGCGAGATCGCATCGGCGCCGGTCGCTTCCGGCGTGGCGCGCTGCGCGTAGATGATGGTCGGATAAAGCGGATCCTGCTCGACCTCGCGGGCGATCGACGCCATCATCGAGACGGCCTCGACCGGATATTGGCCGGATGCGGATTCGGCCGACAGCATGATCGCGTCGGCGCCTTCGAAGACGGCGATCGACACGTCGGACACCTCCGCGCGGGTCGGCACCGGCGAGGAGATCATCGATTCCAGCATCTGGGTCGCGACGACGACCGGCTTGCCGGCACGGCGACAGGCGCGGGTGAGCTGCTTCTGGATGCCGGGGACGGATTCGATCGGCATCTCGACGCCGAGGTCGCCGCGCGCCACCATCAGCGCGTCGGAGAGCTCGATGATCTCGTCGATCCGTTCCAATGCCTGCGGCTTCTCGATCTTCGACATCAGGCCGACGCGGCCACGGGCGATCTTGCGCACCTCGGCAAGGTCGTCGGGGCGCTGCACGAAGGAAAGCGCGATCCAGTCCACTTCCTCGGTCGCCAGCGCCGCATCGAGATCGACGCGGTCCTTGTCGGTCAGGGCGCCGACGGGAAGCAGCGTGTCGGGCAGGCTGACGCCCTTGCGGTCGGATATGCTGGTACCGGCGATCACGGTGCAGACGATGGTCTTGCCGTCGGCCTTCTCGGCCTTCAGCGCCAGCTTGCCGTCGTCGATCAGCAGGCGGTCGCCGGGCTTTACGGCCTGAAGGATTTCCGGATGCGGCAGGAAGACGCGGGTCTCGTCGCCCGGCTCGTCGCGGTTGTCGAGCGTAAAGGTCTGCCCCACCTTGAGCGTCACCTTGCCGGCCGCGAACTTGCCGACGCGCAGCTTCGGACCCTGCAGGTCGCAGAGGATGCCGATCGGCCGGCCGGAGCGGGCTTCGACGGAGCGGATGCGGGAGATCAGCATGCGCATCACGTCGTGGCTGGCATGGCTCATGTTGATGCGGAAAAGGTCGGCCCCCGCCTCATGCAGCTTCTGGATCATCTCCTCTTCGGACGACGCCGGTCCGAGGGTGGCGAGGATCTTAACTTTGCGGTAACGCCTCATCAATTCTGGCCTTCTTGTGTGCCAGGCGTATCCGAAAGCTGGACCATCCAGCTCCCCTGACGGCCCGTGTCGTATTCCTTGAAGCCCATGCGCTGAAAGCCACGGGCGAAACAATCGTTGACGCCGACGATCTTGAACTCGTTTTCGGCGACGCACATGTTGATGTTGCCGGTCCAGCGGCCGCCGCGGGCCGCATCCTCGGCATAGAGATAGTAATACCGCGACTGCAGCTCGCCCTCGATCAGCGTCGCGCAGGTGGAGGCGGGCACCTGCCACCAGCCCTCCGTGGTCCAGCCTTCCGCCGCGCGGTAGCCGATCGCCACGCCGACGAGGTTCTGGGTGCCGTTGCAGACGCGGAAATCCGCATGCGCCGAGCCCGCCGCGAAAAGCGGTACGCCTGTAGCCACGATGGCGATGAGCGCCGGAGCGGAAACGAGAGAGCGAAGATAGGCTGTGGGGGATTTTTTCGACACGGTTTCCGTCAGGACTCCATGGTTATTCGTGAAGCACTTTCTTCGCGCGGCAGAGTCGGAAAGTCAACGAAAGTCTAATCGATTAGTCCTCTTCCCACCGGCAACCTTCGACCATCGGCAGCCGACGCGGCTTGCGCCGGACGCCTCCCCATGCCATCAACGACCCACCCCCGGAGGACACGAGCGGTACTCCGCAAGAAACCATCCGATTTTCCGACAGCGATGCAGGACTTCATTCCTTTCGAAATCATAGAAGGCGATTATGACAGCGGCATGGTGCTCCTGGCAGACCATGCGATGAACCGCCTGCCCGCCGCCTATGGCAGCCTCGGCCTGCCGGAAAGCGCCTTCCGCCGCCATATCGCCTTCGATATCGGCATCGAAGGCCTGACCCGCAGCCTTGCCGCCATGCTGAACGTGCCGGCCGTGCTCGGCTGTTTCTCACGCCTCTTGATCGACCCGAACCGCGGCGAGGACGATCCGACGCTGATCATGAAGATCTCCGACGGCGCGATCGTTCCCGGCAATCATCCGATCACCGAGGAGGAATGGGATTTCCGCCTCGACGCCTATCACCGGCCCTACCACCGCGCGGTCGAGCGCACCATCGCCAAGGCCGGCGCCTCCGGCCGCGCACCGCTCGTGCTTTCGCTGCATTCCTTCACGCCCTTCTGGAAGGGCGTGCCGCGCCCCTGGCATGCGGCCGTGCTCTGGGACAGCGACCATCGCGCCGTTCTTCCGTTCCTCGAACTCCTGAAAGCACCGGGCGACATCACCGTCGGCGACAACGAGCCCTATGACGGCGCGCTGAAGGGCGACACCATGTATCGCCATTGCATGATGTCCGGCACGCCGCATGCGCTTCTCGAAGTGCGTCAGGACCTGATCGGCGACGAAACCGGCATCGCCGCCTGGGCGGAAAGGCTGGCGCCGATCTTCAAGACGCTCAACGCCGACCCCACATTGCACGAATACAGGATTTTTCCCTCGCGCACCGGCCCCTATCCAGGCTGACGCGCATATCAGGAGGTGTTCCGATGACCGAACTCACCAGGGAACAGCAGACGGAATTCGAGGCCGCCGCCTTCCGCCGGCTCGTCCAGCATCTGCGCGAGCGCGCCGACGTGCAGAATATCGACCTGATGAACCTCGCCGGCTTCTGCCGCAACTGCCTTTCCAACTGGTATCGCGAGGCGGCCGAGGAGGCGGGCATCGACCTTTCCAAGGATCAGTCCCGCGAGATCGTCTACGGCATGCCCTATGAAGACTGGAAGAATCTGCATCAGGCGGAAGCCAGTGATGCGCAAAAAGCCGCATTCGACGTGAACAAACCCGCCCATGGTTGATCAACGGCCCGTTTAGGCTTGACCTCGGTCTTCCTTTTCGGCAGTTGACGACCACTCATTGAAATTTTCTACGATCAGGAGGCCCCGATGTCTGATGCTCATGGCGTCGCCCGCGACCAACTCCGCGCATTTGTCGAGCGCATCGAAAGACTGGAAGAAGAAAAGAAGACGATCGCCGACGACATCAAGGACGTCTACGGCGAAGCCAAATCCATGGGCTTCGACACCAAGATCCTCAAGAAGGTCATTGCGCTGCGCAAGAAGGACGATCAGGAGCGTATGGAAGAGGACCTCATCCTCGACACCTACCTGCAGGCGCTCGGCATGATCGAAGGTCCGTCGGAGCAGGACGCCGCCTGATTTTGCAAGGCAGCCCGGCCATGAAAAAACCCGCCAATGGCGGGTTTTATTTTGCCCATCGATCCGGGGATCACCTGGCCGGACCGCTGAAGCGGCCGGGATCGACCGCCGCGGCCGCGGTGACCGGCTTGAACCCGCCGCCGGAATAGGCGGCCGAATATTCGCTGTTGAGCGTGCGGCTGACCACGCGCGGCGCCTTCATGGAGGCGGCCGCATCGGGGCGGTTGTTGTTGAGGGCCCATTTCGCCAGCATGTCGCCCGTCAGGGCGCCGGCTGCGGGCTTTGCGGCGGCAGGCTGAGCCGTCCGTCCGCCCTTGCTGGCGACCGGAGCCACGGCTGCGGCGACCGGCGCCTTCGGGGCATCGAAACCGTCGCCGAACTGCATGGCCCTGCCCGCGGAGGGATGGATGACCTTCGGAGAGACCGCAGCCGTTTCGACCGGCCGCTGAGCCGGCGCGGGCTTAGCCGCTGCCGTGGCGGGCGGCTGCGGAACCGGTGCCGTCGCTGCAAGCGCAGGCCGGGCCGGCGGCACGATGGGACGCGTTTGCTCGACGCTCTGCGCCAGGGCCGCGACGAGGGCCGGCGTCAGTTCCTGCTCTTCTTCCGTACCGGGCGAAGCAGCGGCAAGCGCCGGGGCCGCAGAAGTGTCGGGACGATGGGCCGGCAGCGGGATGGAGGCCATGTTCTCGAGCGCCGGCATCGGATCGACGGACGCCGTCATCACGCCGTTTTCGGCATCCCCCTTGAACCCGCGCGGCCCGAGCAGCGTCGGTACCGGAATATTATAGCCGGAAAGATCGGCGAAGGTTTCCGCGCCGGGCTGCTGAGGCGCATTGGCAGGCGCGGATGTCTGCATGGCGAGCGCTTCCTGAGCCGCGTTGCGCGCCGGCGAATAGAGCGCCGTCGCAAGCCCGCCGCCAGGCGCGGCATCCGACCGGAAGGCCGGGCGCGAAAGCGGCACCGGTGCGGCGATGTTCTCGGGCTGCTGCTGCGGAGAAGCGGAAGCGACCATAACCGGCGCAGCGGCACCTTCGTCTTCCTGCGCGGCCGGCCTCTGAGCCGGCGCCGGACGCTGCGCCACGGCGGGCGCGCTGCTTTCCGCGTTGTCCTCTTCCTCGTCGGCACCGCCGCCGCCGAACAGGAAGGCGAGCAGGTTCGGCTGCCGCTTCCGCTCGCTGTCGCCGCGGATGCTGCCGCCGGCCGTGCTGGCGACCTGGATCGAGCTGGAGCTGACGCGCTTCTTGTAGTCCGCCAGCGCCTGTTCGTAGCCCGGCAACGGCTTGCCGTCGGCCGGAAGATGGATCGTGTTGCCCTTCGGGAAGATCTGCACGAGTTCCTGGCGCGTCATGCGCGGCCAGGCGCGCACGCCGCCGACATCGAGATGCACGAAAGGCGAGCCGGACCGCGGATAATAGCCGACGCCGCCCACCTGCATCTGCATGGCGAGCGCCCTGAGCGTCGAAAGCTTCACGCCCGGGATGTAGAAATCCATGGCCTTGCCGAGCATGTGCTGGCTGTTCTTGGCGACACCGGTATTGCGCGAGCGGGTGCGCAGCATGTTGTTGGTGGCGGGAGAACGGTAGGCCGAAACCACATGGATATAGTCGGAGGCGCCCGACCGGCGGTAGACTTCCCAGACGAGATCGAAGAGCCGCGGGTCCATCTTGGCCGGCTCGTTCTTGCGCCAGTCGCGCAGGAACTGGTTGATCTGCGCCAGACCTTTCTGGTCGTATCTGCCGTTCCGCTTGAAGGTGATGACCGCCTTCTCGCCGGTATGGACGAAGTAGAGCTTGAGGCTTCTGGTTTCGGCGGCAGCTTCCGCTGCGGAAAGGGAAAGGGCCGGCAGCGCCGTCAGGACCAGCAGGGCGGCAGCTGCAACGCGTCTGGCGAGAGTTTTGAAGAGCCCGGCTTTGCCGCCGCGCGCCTTCTCACCCGAAGGCGTTTCTTTTGCATATTGATCCGGCAAAACGATCCCCGTCCGGTCGACAACGTCCCACGTTGCCTCAAATGACTGTCAAATGCGGTGACACGATGGCAAATGTGCCACACATGTACAAGCTTCTCCCTTATAGTCAACAAATGACTAACCGGAGATTGACAGAAGCTGACAGGACTTCCTTGCGCGAAGGTTAACGATTGCTAATGCACGGTGCCAAATACGAAATCTGTTCTGGCTCAAGGGCATCGGCGGATATCCTGAGACATGGGATGCGCCGCTCCGGTTCGTTTCCGGCGCGACGCGCTCCCTCCGGAAAGTTAACGGTTTATTTCATGCGGCTTCCTTGAGCGGGTCGTCGGGATCGATGCCATAATCCTTGAGTTTCCGGTAGAGGGTCGAGCGTCCGATGCCGAGTTTGCGGGCGACCTGGCTCATCTGGCCGCGATAGAACTTCAGCGCGAAACGGATCAGCTCCTCTTCGACATCGGCGAGCTTTCTCACCTCGCCCGCCTCGTCGGTGCTGACGATGACGTTTTCCGAAGGATAGGCGGCGGCGAGCATCGCTCTCGCATCCGGCTTGGCGGCATTCATCCTGCTATCGCTGTTGGCGAAGACGGGTGATTCGGCGAGCGCCTCCCGCACCGCCTGTTCCGATGCCGCAGCCGGCGTCGGCGCCACGGCGGTGGCAGCAAGCTCTGCCGTGCGGAATTCGGGAAGCTGTGCGGCGATCTGCGGGAAGTCCGCCTCCGTCAGCTCGTCGCCTTCGGAAAGCACCACCGCGCGGAAGACGGCGTTTTCGAGCTGGCGGATATTGCCCGGCCAGTCGTAGGCGGTGAGGAGAGCCAGCGCGCCGGCCCCGACGGTGAGCGTCCTCGGCAGCTTCTGCTCGACCGAGAAGCGCTCCGCGAAGACGCGCGCCAGGTGCGGAATGTCCTCCTTGCGGCGGCGCAGCGCCGGAATGGTGATCGGGAAGACGTTCAGGCGGTAATAAAGGTCCTCGCGGAAGCGGCCGGCGCGCACTTCCTCGATGAGGTCCTTGTTGGTGGCCGAGATCAGCCGGACATTGACCTTCTGGACGCGTGCCGCGCCGACGGTCTCGATCTCGCCCTGCTGCACGGCGCGCAGGAGCTTCACCTGGACTTCGAGCGGCAGGTCGCCGATCTCGTCGAGGAAGAGCGTGCCTCCGTCGGCCTCCACGAACTTGCCGGTATGGCGCTCGGTGGCTCCGGTGAAGGCGCCCTTCTCATGACCGAAGAGAATGCTCTCCACCAGATTGTGCGGGATCGCGCCGCAGTTGACCGTGATGAACGGCTTGCCGGCACGGTCGCCGTTCGACTGGATCGCGCGGGCGATCATTTCCTTGCCGACGCCGGATTCGCCTTCGAGCACGACCGGAATGTTGGAATGGGCGGCGCGCTGTGCGAGGTCGATGACGCGCAGCATGTCGGGGCTCGCCGAAACGATATCGCCGAAACCGACGGCGCCGGCGCGCTGGCGGCGGCTGGTGCGAGACCTCGATTCCTTCTGGTCGAGCTTCAGCGCATTGGCGATCGACGTTCCGATCCGCTCCGGCGACACCGGCTTGACGACGAAATCGAAGGCGCCGGCGCGCATGGCCTGCACGACCGATTCGATACTGCCCTGTCCTGTCTGGACGATGACCGGGATGTCGATCCCGAGCTCGCGGATGGCGCCGAGGAAGGTGAGACCGTCCATCTCCGGCATCATCAGGTCGAGCACGATGACATTGATGTCGTTTGCGGTGCGCTTCAGGAACTCCAGCGCAACAAGGCCGTTTTCGGCGAGGTGTGCGGCGTGGCCATAACGCTCTACCGCATTCTTCAGCAGGCGACGCTGAATCGGATCGTCATCAACGACAAGGATGTGCGCAATCATGCTCTGCTCCCAGCAACGTTCATCGTGCCCCCTTTTCGGGCTTTTACGCTGACGGTTGTCTCAGAAAGGCTTGAACATCCCCTTTTGAGAAAAGCTTGCATTTTAACGGCTGGCGAGGAAAACAGTCCGTCATGACGAAAGCCGGCAATCGAGAAGGAAAGAACCGATGAGACCGTCCGCACCCGCGATCCTGGAAATTCCTGCCGCGACCGATGCTGTCGCCGCCGCGACCGATCCGGCGCTCGGGCTTCTGCCGGTCTGGAAGCTTTCCGATCTCTACCCGGCCAAGGACGCTCCCGCCTTCACCGCGGACATGGCAAAGGCGGAAAAGCTCGCGATCGCCTTCGAGGAAAAGTGGAAGGGCAGGCTTGCCGAGGCCGCGGCGAAAACCGGCGCGGGCGGCATCGGCGAGGCGCTCGGGGAATACGAGGCGCTCGACGATCTTCTCGGCAAGATCGGCTCCTTCGCCGGCCTCACCTATTTCTCCGACACGTCCAGCCCCGCAAACGGCAAGTTCTATGGCGACGTTCAGGCGAAGCTCACCGACCTCTCCTCGCATCTCCTGTTCTTTTCGCTGGAACTCAACCGCATCGACGATGCGGTGATGGACGCCTGCATGGACCGCGATCCGGCGGCCGGGCACTACCGCCCCTGGATCGTCGATCTCAGGAAGGACAAGCCCTTCCAGCTCGAGGACAAGCTCGAACAGCTTTTCCTTGAAAAATCGATGACATCGGCGGCCGCCTTCAACCGTCTCTTCGACGAGACCATGGCGGAGCTGCGCTTCGAGGTGGACGGCGGGAAACTGCCGCTCGAGGTGACCCTCAACATGCTGCAGGAACCTGAGCCGGAAGTGCGCGCCAAGGCGGCCGCGGCACTTTCGAAGACGTTCGGCGAAAACCTGCGCGTCTTCACGCTGATCACCAACACGCTCGCCAAGGACAAGGAGATTTCCGACCGCTGGCGCGGCTTCGAGGACATCGCCGATTCGCGCCATCTCGCGAACCGCGTCGAGCGGGAAGTGGTCGACGCGCTGGCGGAGGCGGTCAAGCAGGCCTACCCGCGCCTCTCCCACCGTTATTACGCGATGAAGGCGAAATGGCTCGGCATGGAGCAATTGAATTTCTGGGACCGCAACGCGCCGCTGCCGGAAACCCCGACCGCTCTCATCCCCTGGACCGACGCGAAGGAAACGGTCCTTTCCGCCTATCGCGGCTTCGCGCCGGAAATGGCCGACATTGCCGGGCGCTTTTTCGACGAGGAATGGATCGACGCGCCGGTGCGTCCCGGCAAGGCGCCCGGCGCCTTCGCCCATCCCGTCGTACCCTCCGCCCACCCCTATGTGCTCGTCAACTACATGGGCAAGCCGCGCGACGTGATGACGCTCGCCCACGAACTCGGCCATGGCGTGCACCAGGTTCTTGCCGGCGGCCAGGGCGCCCTGATGTGCCAGACGCCGCTGACGCTTGCCGAAACCGCCTCCGTCTTCGGCGAGATGCTGACCTTCCGCGCATTGCTCGAAAAGACCAGGGACAAGCGCGAGCGCAAGGCGATGCTCGCCCAGAAGGTCGAGGACATGATCAACACGGTCGTGCGCCAGGTCGCCTTCTACCAGTTCGAGCGCAAGGTCCACACGGCCCGCAAGGAAGGCGAGCTCACCGCCGAGCAGATCGGCGAGCTCTGGCTATCGGTGCAGGGCGAAAGCCTCGGCCCGGCGATCAGGATTTCCGAAGGCTACGAGACGTGGTGGACCTATATCCCCCACTTCATCCACTCGCCCTTCTACGTCTATGCCTATGCCTTCGGCGACTGCCTGGTGAATTCGCTATACGCGGTCTACCAGAACGCGGCTCCGGGCTTCCAGCAGAAGTATTTCGAGCTGCTCAAGGCCGGCGGCACCAAGCATCATTCGGAACTCCTGAAACCCTTCGGCCTCGATGCCACCGACCCGTCCTTCTGGTCGAAGGGATTGTCGATGATCGAAAGCCTGATCGACGAACTGGAGGCTCTGGATAGGGCATAGCTGAAGCGGAGATAGCGCCCCTCATCCGCCCTGCCGGGCACCTTCTCTCCGCACATGGCGGGGCAACCGCACATGAGGAACCGGGCAGGTTCGGCTTGTGCCATCTTCTCCCCAGCAGGGAGAAGTGCCGAGCAAAGCGAGGCGATGAGGGGGTGCACATGCGGCAAACGCATCGCCCGATGGTGGCTTCGCCCCCCTCATCCGGTCCTGCGGACCACCTTCTTCCCGCTGGGGAGAAGGGTAGAGCGTCCTGCCGTCAGAACCGGAAGAGGGTTGGGGTGAGGCGCAAGACAAGAGACAGGCAGAAGCCGAAACGGACATGGCAAAACACCAACCCTATGCGCTCTTTCGCGACGATCCCGCCGGACGGAGCCTCGTCTTCGACCGGCCGAAGGAGATTGTCGCCGCGCATGAGGCCGACGAGGTTCTGCCGGCGCTGCGCCGGCTGGAGGAAGCCCGCCGGGCCGGCCACTGGCTGGCGGGCTATATCTCCTATGAGGCAGGGCACGTCTTCGAGGACAAGCTTCGGCACCTGATCGTATCCCACCGGCCGACGCCCCTGCTCGCCATGGGGATATTCGACGCCCCCGCCGGCCATGAACATCCCCTCGCCCTTCCGGCACCTGCGGAAAACGAAGAGCCCTTGCTGAGCGAGCCCCATGCCGCCTGGGGTTTCGCGACCTACCGGGAACGCTTCGACAGGCTCCACCGGCACCTGCGCCAGGGGGACTGCTACCAGGCCAACCTGACCATGCCGATCACCGCCCGCTGGCGGGGCGATCCGCGCGCGGCCTTCTGGTCCCTCGTCGCGCGCCAGCCCGTGCATTACGGCGCGCTCATCGACTTCACCGGGGATATCGGCGGTCCGATCGTCCTGTCGCGGTCGCCGGAGCTTTTCTTCTCGGTCGATGCCGGCCGTTTCATCGAAACCCATCCGATGAAGGGCACCGCCCCGCGCGGCGCAACGCCGGAGGAGGATGAAACGATCATCGGGGAAATGCTGGCCGACGAGAAGACGCTGGCCGAGAACCGCATGATCGTCGACCTGCTGCGCAACGACATCTCCCTGATCAGCGAGGTGGGGACGCTCTCCGTTCCGAAGCTCTTCGCCATCGAGACCTATCCGACCGTCCATCAGATGGTCAGCCATGTGCGGGCGAAGCTTCTACCGGAGATCGGTTTTCCCGAAATCCTCGCGGCTCTTTTTCCCTGCGGCTCCATTACCGGTGCGCCGAAAATGTGGGCCATGAAAATCCTCGGCGCGCTCGAAACCAGGCCCCGCGACGTCTATTGCGGCGCGATCGGCTATTGTGACCCGGCCGGCCCGATGCGGTTTTCTGTGGCGATCCGCACGATCGCGCTTTTCAACGACGGCAAGGCCGTTTTCAATGTCGGCGGCGGCATCGTCTTCGACTCGAAGGCGGAGGCCGAATATGACGAGTGTCTCTTGAAGGCACGGTTTGCGGTGGGCGACCAATGGATTTCTCGCTGATCGAAACGATGCGCTGGGAACCGGACGCAGGCTTCCTGCGCGTGGCGCAGCATCTGCGCCGTCTCAGCCGGTCGGCCGATGCGCTGGGTTTCCGCCAGCCGCCGCCCGATTTGCTGAAGCAGCTCGAAGCGGCAGTCTCCGGCGAGGCGGCTCTGCGCGTGCGCCTCGTCATGACCTATCGCGGCAGGATCGAGATCACCACGACGCCCTTCACCCCCTTCCCGGCCGATACCGTATGGCGCGTGCGCGTCGCGGAAACGAAACTCCCGTCGGACGATCCCCTCTTCCGCCACAAGACCTCGCGCCGGGAACTCTACGAAGCCGCGCGCACCGAATTCTCTCCCGAGGAGGCGGACGAGGTCCTGCTTCTCAACGAGCGCGGCGAACTTTGCGAAGGAACGATCACCAACGTCTTCGTCGCGGAGACCAATGGCAATCTCGTGACGCCGCCGCTGACGAGCGGGCTCCTGCCCGGCATATTGCGGGCCGAGCTGATCCGCGAGCGGAAGGCGCACAGCCAGGTCCTTCGCCTTGCCGACATAGAGAACCGCCGTTTTTTCGTCGGCAATTCACTGCGCGGCCTGATCGCGGCGGAACTTGTGGGCCGCTAAAGCACGCGGACGGCGCTCAGCATTTCCCCATAGGATAATACTGAAACCGTTCCGGATCGCATCCGTCGGGGGAGGCCACCTTGGCTGCCATGGTGCATCCGGCGAGGAACACCATCCAGAACAGGAGCCAGATCGGCCAGTCGTTGCGATTGTTCAAGCCTTCCTGCTGCAGAAGTGAAAGCCGCGTCCAGGCCCTCAAGGCGATCTCCCGCGATCCCTTTGTCTTGAAGGCCGTTCCGACGGTGACATAAAAGGCCCTGCTGATCAATTTCATCAGATTCCCGCCCCGCATGTTGCATTGCGAAATAATTTGTAGGGCGGCGGCGGCGCGTTCCAAGTCTCCGGCGGCGATTTTTACAAGTGGGTGAATTTGGCTTAAACCGATCCTGAAACGGCACACCCTGGACAGCATGAACGACAAAACGCTCACCTACACGCCCTATGACGGCTCTTCGAAGCCGTTCACGATCGGGCTCCTGCAGCTCGATCCGGCCCGCTGGATCGAGCCGGACGGCGATCTCGCCTATCACCTGGCGGAAAAGAGGCGGCTGTTTGCCGAGCATGGCGGTCAGGTGTTCCGCGCCGAGCCGGGCACCGAGGAAGCCCAGCAGGAAATCCTCGATGCGCTCGTCGACTATCTCCCGTCGCATCATCCGGCGATCTATCGCCGCGCCGGCAACGTGATGGAGATGGCGGGCCAGCGCGTCGGTCTCTCGGATGACGCCCTGCCGCCGCTTCTCCGCGCCGGGCTTCTGGTTCAGGACGACCTCGTCGTCATGCGCAAGGGGGAGAAGGGCTGGCGCCTCGCCGCCGCCTTCCTGGCCTTCCCCTCCTCCTGGTCGCTTTCGGAGAAGTTCGGCAAGGTGATGGACGAGATACACGCGCCGGTGCCGGATTTTGAGGGCGGCAGCCGCAATGCCGGCCTCATCAGCCGCATGTTCGACAATCTTCCGCCGGACCGGTTCGTGGTCCGCTGGAACTGGTCGGTCAACTGGGGCTACAGGCTCTATCGCCCGGCCTCGCAGCCCGCGTCCGAAACGAAGGACATCCCGCCGGAAGAGGCTTTCATCCGTGTCGAGCGTCAGACGCTGCGGAAAATGCCGGTCTCGGGCGACATTCTCTTCACCATCCGCATCTATCTCGATCCGGTGACGGCGATCATGGGCCAGCCGAACGCCCCGGAACTGGCCGCCTCGCTTGCCGACCAGCTCGAAGCGCTCAACCCCGCGCAGACCGATTACAAGGGCCTCTCCGCCAAGCGCGCCGAACTCGTGGCGCTGCTGCGGAAATCCGCCGATGCACGCGTTACGGTCGAATAAAGCTCATGATTCCGCCCCGAAAAACAGCAGGCTCTTTATTGTGACGACGTTTTATGGTTAGAGCCGGTCACTTCGCCCAGTCATTCGCAATGCCTGCGGCACTCAGAAGAATTCTTCAGGCTGAACGCCTTCGTTCCCTTTCCAAGGAGAAAAGAATGACGGAACAGAACTATCCGGTGTATGGCGAAATCACCGGCCCGATCGTGATGATCGGCTTCGGTTCGATCGGTCGCGGCACGCTGCCGCTGATCGAACGCCATTTCAAATTCGACAAGAGCCGGATGGTCGTCATCGATCCGAGCGACGATCACAAGGATCTCCTCGAGAAGCACGGCGTCCGCTACATTAAGGAATATGTCACCAAGGAAAACTACAAGGATCTGCTGAAGCCGCTGCTGACCGCCGGCGGCGGCCAGGGCTTCTGCGTCAACCTTTCGGTCGATACCGGCTCGCTCGACATCATGAAGCTGTGCCGCAAGCTGGACGCCCTCTACATCGACACCGTCGTCGAGCCCTGGCTCGGCTTCTATTTCGACAAGGACCTGAAGAACGCCGACCGCACCAACTATGCGCTGCGCGAAACCGTCCGCCACGAAAAGAAGAAGAATCCGGGCGGCGCGACGGCCGTTTCCACCTGCGGCGCGAACCCCGGCATGGTCTCCTGGTTCGTCAAGCAGGCGCTCGTCAACCTCGCCAAAGACACCGGCCTGAAGTTCGAGGAACCCGACCAGCACGACCGCGAAGGCTGGGCCAAGCTGATGAAGAAGCTCGGCGTCAAGGGCATCCATATCGCCGAGCGCGATACGCAGCGCACCAAGCACCCGAAGCCGCTCAACGTCTTCTGGAACACCTGGTCCGTCGAAGGCTTCATCTCCGAAGGCCTGCAGCCGGCCGAGCTCGGCTGGGGCACGCACGAAGAGTGGATGCCGAAGAACGCCAAGAAGCACAAGAAGGGCTGCCAGGCCGCCATCTACCTGGAACAGCCGGGCGCCAACACCCGCGTCCGCAGCTGGTGCCCGACCCCCGGCCCGCAATACGGCTTCCTCGTCACCCACAACGAATCCATCTCGATCGCCGACTATTTCACGGTCCGCGACAAGGATGGCGAAGTGACCTTCCGCCCGACCTGCCATTACGCCTACCACCCGGCCAACGACGCCGTGCTTTCGCTGCACGAGATGTTCGGCAACGGCGGCACGCCGCAGCCGGTCCACCACGTTCTCGACGAGGACGAGCTGGAGGACGGCATCGACGAACTCGGCGTCCTGCTCTACGGCCACGAGAAGAACGCCTACTGGTACGGTTCGCGCCTGTCGGTGGAGGAAACCCGCCGCATCGCGCCTTACCAGAACGCCACCGGCCTGCAGGTGACCTCCGCCGTGCTCGCCGGCATGGTCTGGGCGCTTGAAAACCCGAAGGCCGGCATCGTCGAGGCCGACGAGATCGACTACAAGCGTTGCCTCGAAGTGCAGCTTCCCTATCTCGGCCCGGTCGAAGGCCACTATACCGACTGGACCCCGCTCGACGGCCGCCCGGGCCTCTTCCCGGAAGACATCGACGAGAAGGACCCCTGGCAGTTCAGGAACATTTTGGTCCGCTGAGACCAGCCGGACGACCCGTCGAACGACCGCCTGCCCCCCGGCAGGCGGTTTTTGTGTGTTGAAAGCCCCTGCCTTTTCAAGGCCACATCTTGCGTTACATAGGGTCGAGGCGGCATGTTTGTGCCCCCAGGGACGGACCGAATCGCGGGAGACACATCATGAAACTGAAAGCGAGCCTTGCGCTCATCGCCGCAGCCAGCCTTACCGCCTGCGTTTCCGCGCCGCCGCCGCGCCAGCTTCCCCAGCCGACGCAGCCCCGCGGCGTCGAGGGCTCCTGGGTCGATCCGAACGGCATCGTCTCCAGCTTCCAGGGGGGCACGTTCAACACCCGCTCCAGCGACAGCAACACGCTGCTGGCGTCCGGCACCTACGTCAATCTCTCGCCGACGCTCGTCGAGATCAGCATGACCTCGCTCGTGAGGAAGACGCAGTCGCGCGTCAACTGCTCGCTCGTCACGCCGAACCAGCTCAATTGCACGCAGGACAGCGGCGCCCAGTTCTCGCTGATGCGCCGCGGCTAAGAAACCCGGAAAACCGGCATTTTTGAAAACCCCGCCCCGGCGGGGTTTTCGCGTTTTGCGCGCATGAGCTCAAAGCGCGCACCATTGTCATATTTCCCTTGAAACGGCTTTCTCTTGGTGAAAACATGCGTCGCACAACGATTGTCACGGTGGGACAGTAGAACAATCGGAGCAAGGCGGCAGGGACCTGCCGATAAAAACAGGGCCGATAAAAACAGGAGAGAGACCAGATGATGAAGACATTGAGGTTCGGGCTGATGACCGCTTCGGTCCTGGCCCTTTCAGGCGGCGCGGCGCTCGCCGATTTCGAGCTCAATATCCTGCACATCAACGACTTCCATTCGCGCATCGAATCCATCAACAAGACCGATTCCACCTGCTCGGCGGAAGAGGAAGGCAAGGGGGAATGCTTCGGCGGCGCCGCACGCCTGCTCACCGCCATCAACCAGACGCGCGACGGCCTGAAGGCCCAGAACAAGAACGTCATCCTGCTGAACGGCGGCGACAATTTCCAGGGCTCGCTCTTCTACACGACCTACAAGGGCGCCACCGAAGCCGAAATGCTGAACGCCATGAAGTTCGACGCCATGACCGTCGGCAACCATGAATTCGACGACAGCGACGACGTGCTCGCCACCTTCCTCGACAAGGTGCAGTTCCCGGTCGTGACCGCCAATGTCGTGCCGAGCGCTGCCGCCAAGATCGGCGATCGCATCAAGCCTTCGATCGTGCTTGAGGTCGGCGGCCAGAAGATCGGCATCGTCGGCGCCGTCACCAACGACACGCCGGAAATCGCCAATCCCGGCCCGAACATCACCATCGCCGACGATGTCGCCAAGATCACCGAAGCCGTCCAGGCGGTGAAGGCGCAGGGCGTCGACAAGATCATCGCGCTCACCCATGTCGGTTACCCGCGCGACCTCTCGGCCATCGCCAAGATCCCGGATGTCGACGTGGTCGTCGGCGGCCATACCCACACGCTGCTCTCCAACACGGTCCAGAATGCCGAAGGTCCCTACCCGACCTGGGTCGACAATCCCGGCGGCTACAAGGTTCCCGTCGTCCAGGCCTACCAGTACTCCAAATATCTCGGCGACCTGAAAGTCGTCTTCGACGATAGCGGCGTCGTGAAGAGCGCCGAAGGCGAGCCGATCCTCATCGATGCCAAATTCCAGCCGGATCAGGCCATAGCCGCGCGCATCAACGAGCTGAAGGCGCCGATCGAAGAGCTGAAGAAGAAGGTCGTCGGCGCCTCCGACGCCGTCATCGACGGCGACCGCCGCAGCTGCCGCGCCAAGGAGTGCTCGATGGGCAACCTCCTCGCCGACGCGCAGCTCGATCGCGTCAAGGGCCAGGGCATCACCATCTCGATTCAGAACGGCGGCGGTCTGCGCGCCTCGATCGACGCCGGCGAAGTCACCATGGGCGAAGTCTTGACGGTCCTGCCGTTCCAGAACACCATTGCCACCTTCCAGATCAAGGGTTCCGACATCGTCGCCGCCCTCGAAAACGGCGTCAGCCAGATCGACGACGGGGCGGGCCGCTTCCCGCAGGTCGCCGGCCTGAAATTCTCCTTCGACAAGTCGAAGCCCGCCGGCAGCCGTGTCAGCGACGTTCAGGTCAAGGAGGGCGACGGCTTTGCCCCGATCGACCCGAACAAGGTCTACGGCGTGGTCACCAACAACTATGTCCGTTCCGGCGGCGACGGCTATAAGATCTTCGCCACCGGTGCGCAGAACGCCTACGACTACGGTCCGAACCTCGAACAGGCTGTCGCCGATTATCTCGGCGCTCACAATCCCTACAAGCCCTATACGGACGGCCGCATCACCGACCTGACGCCGGCAAGCTACACGCCGCCGGCAAAGCCCGCGCCTGCCGCTCCGCCGGCTGCTCCCGCCGCGTCCCAATCGGCCCAGGCGACACCGGCACCTGCAGCGCCGGCTCCCGCCGCTCCTGCTGCTCCTGCGGCTCCTGCTCCTGCCGCACCGGCCACCCCTGCACCGGCAGCTCCGGCAGCTCCGGCGGCTCCGGTAGCTCCGGCGGCACCGGCCGCATCGGCTCCGGCCGGCCCGACCAAGTACACGGTCGTGAAGGGCGACTCGCTCTGGAAGATCGCCGAGGCTCACTACGGCAACGGCGAGGAGTGGACGAGGATTGCCGAGGCCAATGCGCTGCGCAACCCGAACATCATCCATGTCGGCGCCGAACTGGAGCTCCCGGCAAGGTGAAACGGCAGGCATGCCGCCCGCAAGCGGGAACCGGTTTCGGGCGGCGGCACGCATGGACGGATGAGAGAAGGACAATTTGTCCCGCTTCTTGCGCCGGTCCGGGGTTTCCCGGGCCGGCTTTTCTTTCTAAATAATCCGCAGCCTCACACGCGTGAACGCACCGGCTTCTTCAATCTGAAAGTGTTCCATGAACCCGACCTCCGCCCCTTTGCCCTCCGACCGTCCGAAGGCGAGCCTCGGCAAGGTCGGCGTGCTGCTCGTCAATCTCGGCACGCCTGACGGCACGGATTACTGGCCGATGCGGCGCTATCTCGCCGAATTCCTCTCCGACCGGCGGGTGATCGAATGGTCGCGGCTCTACTGGTATCCGATCCTCTACGGCATCGTCCTGAACAAGCGACCGCAGAAGGTCGGCAAGGCCTATGAGGCGATCTGGAACAAGGATCTGAACGAGAGCTATCTGCGCACCTATACCCGCAATCAATCCGAGCTGATGGGCGGGCGGCTGAAGGATCTGCCGAATGTGGTGGTCGACTGGGCGATGCGTTACGGCCAGCCGTCGATCGCCTCGCGCATCGACGCACTGAAGGAAAAGGGCTGCGACAAGCTCCTGATCTTCCCGCTTTATCCGCAATATTCCGCCTCCACGACCGCCACCGTCAACGACAAGGCTTTCGAGCACCTGATGAAGCTGCGCTGGCAGCCGGCTCTGCGCACCGTGCCCCCCTATCCCGACGATCCCGCCTATATCGAGGCGCTCGCCGCCTCCGTCCGGCAGAAGCTTTCGACGCTCGACTGGGAGCCGGAAATGCTGCTCGCCTCCTTCCACGGCATTCCGATCTCCTATTCGCAAAAGGGCGATCCCTATCGCGAGCAATGCGAGGCGACCGGCCGCCTGCTGCGCGATGCGCTCGGCCTTTCCGAAAAGAACTTCATGGTCACCTTCCAGTCCCGCTTCGGACCGGAGGAATGGCTGCAGCCCTATACGGACAAGACGGTCGAAAAGCTTGCCGGGGACGGGGTCAAACGCATCGCGGTGATGAACCCCGGTTTCGTCTCCGACTGTCTGGAAACGCTGGAGGAGATCGCCGGCGAGGTCGCCGAAACCTTCCTGCATCACGGCGGCGAGAAATTCGTCCACATCCCCTGTCTGAACGACAGCGAGGGCGGCATGGCGGTGCTGGAAACGGTCGTCCGCCGCGAGCTTCAGGGCTGGGTGTAAGCCCATGCATGCGGCTGGCATCCCGCAGGATATCCGCGACAGGATCGCCAGGCGCCGCGGCCGGTTCGAAATCTTCGACCGGCTCGATGCGAAGAAGACCGCCCTCGTAGTCATCGACATGCAGAAGGCCTTCGTCGACGAAGGCGCGCCGATCGAAGTGCCGCTTGCCCGCGGCATCATCCCCAACATCAACCGGCTGGCTGCAGCATTGCGGAATGCCGGCGGCACGGTCGCCTGGATCACGACGGCGCTGACGGATGCCAAAGGCGCCCATCCCTGGACGGTCTTCTACGACCATTTCACCACGCCGGAATTCGCCCGCGCCCATCTCGCCGCCATGACCGCGGGCTCGGAGTTCCACGAGCTTGCCGATGGCCTCGACGTGCATCCGGAAGACCTGCAGGTCTCGAAGGACCGCTTCTCCTGCTTCATCCAGGGCGCCTCGCCGCTCGACGGGATCCTGCGCGAAAAGGATATCGATACGGTCGTGATCGCCGGCACGCTCACCAACCGCTGCTGCGAATCGAGCGCCCGCGACGCCATGATGATCGGCTACAAGGTCGTTTTCGTCGAAGACGCCAATGCCGCGGTCACCGATGACGAGCATGTCTGGGCGCTGATCAACGTCGCCTCCGCCTTCGGCGACGTGCGCCGCACCGAAGACGTGCTCGGCATGCTCCGCAGCTGACCGGTTTCCTCAGCGTATTTCGGTGGCGCGAAAACCCTCTGTCGCCGTCTTCCAGAAATCCGGGTCCTCGTAATCCGTCGGGTCCTCGACGCCCGCCAGATGAAAGGCCTCGCGCCTTTCGACGCAGGTGCCGCAGCGGCCGCAATGGCGTTCGCCGCCCTTGTAGCAGGACCAGGTTTCCGCAAACGGCGTGCCGTGGCGCGCGCCGTCTGCGACGATATCCGCCTTCGAGCCGTTGACGTAAGGGGCGAGCAGCCGGACCGAGGCATACCCGTCGAGCGCATGGTCCTGCATCGTCTGGAAAGCGTCGATGAAGCCCGGACGGCAATCGGGGTAGATGAAATGGTCGCCGCCATGGACCGCGATCGCCACCGCATCCGCCTGCCTTGCCGCCGCGACGCCGAATGCGACGGAAAGCATGATCGCGTTGCGGTTCGGAACGACCGTGATGCGCATCGTCTCCTCGGCATAGTGCCCGTCCGGCACGTCGACGTCGTCGGTCAGAGCCGAACCGGAAAGCTCCCTGCCGATCGATCGCATGTCGATGATCTGATGGAAGACGCCGAGACGCCTGGCGCAGGCGCCTGCGAAATCCAGTTCCTTGCGGTGCCTCTGGCCATAGTCGAAGGAGATGAGGCCGAGGAGTTCATGCTCCGCCGCGATCTTATGGGCGAGGGAAACGGAATCCAGTCCGCCGGAGCAGACGACAATGGTTTTCATGGGGCTTGTCCTTGTTTTGACCGGGTAGGCTGCGACCGGGTTTCACGCCTGCTATGTAAAGCGGTGAGGCGCCTGTGAAAAGACGCGCCGCGCGACGGAAGCGCGATCGGCGCGGCTGTCATTCCTTCCTTGCGGAGAACGTGCTACTCACGATTTCGATGGGTGGCGCTCGGCGCCGGAAGATGGAGGAAATTCATGGTTCTGGGTGGCTTCGATATCGTCGTTATCGCCTTGGTCATTCTGGTCATCCTGATCCTGTTCGCCGGGATCAAGACCGTGCCGCAGGGCTACCGCTACACGGTGGAGCGCTTCGGCCGCTATACCCGCACGCTGGATCCCGGCCTCAACCTGATCACCCCCTTCATCGAACGCGTCGGCGCGCGCATGAACGTCATGGAACAGGTGCTCGACATTCCGACCCAGGAAGTCATCACCAAGGACAATGCGAGCGTCTCGGCCGATGCCGTCGCCTTCTATCAGGTGCTGAACCCGGCGCAGGCGGCCTACCAGATCTCCAATCTGGAAAACGCCATCCAGAACCTCACCATGACCAATATCCGCTCGGTCATGGGCTCCATGGATCTCGACGAACTGCTTTCCAACCGCGAGGTCATCAACGAACGGCTGCTGCGCGTCGTCGACGAAGCCGTCGGCCCCTGGGGCATCAAGGTCACCCGCGTCGAGATCAAGGATATCCAGCCGCCGGCCGACCTCGTGGAATCCATGGCCCGCCAGATGAAGGCGGAACGCGAGAAGCGCGCCCAGATCCTCGAGGCCGAAGGCTCCCGCAACGCGCAGATCCTGCGCGCCGAAGGCGCCAAGCAGGCCGCCGTGCTGCAGGCCGAGGGAGAGCGCGAGGCCGCCTTCCGCGAGGCGGAGGCGCGCGAGCGCCTGGCGGAAGCCGAAGCCAGGGCGACGCAATTCGTCTCGCAGGCGATCGCCGCCGGCGACGTGCAGGCCATCAACTATTTCGTGGCGCAGAAATACACCGAGGCGCTGGTCGAGATCGGCAAGGCGACGAATGCCAAGATCGTGCTGATGCCGCTCGAAGCCTCCTCGATCATCGGTTCGCTCGGCGGCATCGGCGCCATCGCGAAGGAGGTCTTCGGCGACGGTTCGGGTCCTGTCGTCCAGCCCCGCCCGCCAGCACCGCCGCGCGCGCCCCGCACCACGCCGGCCGTCAATCGGGCCGCTCCTCCCCTGCCTTCGTCCGAGACCTGAGCCATGCTGCAAGATGCGACAAGCAGCCTCGGCCCCTGGAGCTGGTGGATACTCGGCCTCGTCCTGCTGGCTGCCGAACTCGCGGCACCGGGCGTCTTCCTGATCTGGATCGGCGCCGCCGCGATCGTCGTCGGGGCGCTGTCGCTCATGTTTTGGGATACGGGCTTCTGGAGCTGGCAGATCCAGTTCCTGGTCTTCGCGGTACTGGCAATCGCCTTCGCGCTTGCCGGCCGCCGTTTCTATGCCAGCCGCAAGGAGACGAGCGACGAGCCCCTCCTGAACCGCCGCGGCGAAAGCCTGGTCGGACGCACGGCGACGCTCAACGAGCCGATCACCGAAGGGCGCGGACGCATCCGCCTGGACGACACCTGGTGGTCGGTGATGGGGCCGGACCTGCCGGCCGGAACGCGGGTGAAGGTGGTGGCGTCAAGCGGCCGCGATCTGAGCGTCGAGGCGGCCTGACCCGGCGAACCGGCACGGCGTCAGGCGACGCCGATCCGCAGGAGATCGTGGAAGTGGACGATGCCGACCGGCCGGCGGTCGCCGTCGACGACCATCAGCGCCGAGATATTGTGCTTGTTGAGCACGGCCATGGCTTCCGTCGCCAGGGTTTCCTTGCCGACCGTCTTGGGGTTCTGGGTCATGATGTCGTCGACGACCATCTCACCCAGGTTGAGGTTGAGGCCGCGCGCCAGGTCGCCGTCGGTGACGATGCCGCAAAGCCGTCCTTCGTCGTCCAGCACGCCGACGCAACCGAACCTCTTTTCCGACAGCGTCATCACCGCGACCGGCAGCGGCGTGCCCTTCTCGACGAGCGGAACGCGATCGCCGGTATGCATCAGGTCGCTGACATGGGAGAGCATGGCACCGAGCTTGCCGCCCGGATGGTAGACGCGGAAATCGGTGGCCGCAAACCCCCGCGCCTCGAGGAGCGCGACGGCGAGCGCATCGCCCATCGCAAGCTGCATCAGCGTCGAGGTGGTCGGCGCAAGCCCGTGCGGACAGGCTTCCTGCTCCTTGGGGAGCAGGAGCACCAGATCGGCCTCGCGGGCAAGCGTCGAAAGCGCGCCGGAGGTCATGGCGATCAACGGAATGGAGAATCGCCGCGTGAAGGAGACGATGCCCTGCAGCTCGGCGGTCTCGCCGCCCCAGGAAAGCGCCAGCACCACGTCGCCCGCCGCGATCATGCCGAGATCGCCGTGATTGGCCTCGACGGGATGGACGAAGAAGGCAGGCGTGCCGGTCGACGCAAGGCTTGCTGCGATCTTGCGGCCGATATGGCCGCTCTTGCCGACGCCGGTCACGATGACCCGGCCATCGATGCCACCTATGATTTCGGCGGCTTTGCGGAAGCTGTCGCCCAGACCATTCCGAAGGGCGCCATCCAGCGCGTCAAGCCCTTGTTTTCCAAAGGCAATCGTCCTCAGAGCGGAGTCGACGACATCATGTTCGACGAGTTGCAGGGCTCTCTTGATCATGGCGAAGCCTTAGCGCCTTTCGTCCGTCAAGTCCATCGGCTTCGACTATATCCGGCGAAGTTCCACACCCGACGCAAGACCGAAACCAAACATTAACCACATGGCTTTACGTTTGGGTAAGTATTTCCGATCGGTCCCGGCAGGCTCATGAAGATCATCACAGCGACAGGCAGGACGCGTGGGCGGCGCCGGACGGCGCTCGGCTTCATGCTCGCCTGTTCGGCTCTCGCCTCCCCGGCCGCCGCACAGACCGCGAGCCCCTTTCCGCCGCGGAGCGGCTCGCTGCCTTCCCTGACCGACGCGACCGCCTCCCCATCTTCGACCGGCCCCTCCTCGACAGGCCCATCCTCGACAGGCCCATCCTCGACAGGCCCGTCTTCAACTGGCCCATCTTCAACTGGCTTGAGAGACGCGACATCCGCCCAATCGGCAACCGATGCGACCGGCGCCGCGGTGGACCGGAACCAGACGGACCCCAGCGCCACGACCGGCACGATTCCGGCAACCGGTGCAATTCCCGCAATCGGCCCGACCGCAGGCGTGGAGCAGCCCTACGAGGAGGACCTGAACCAGCCGTACGAACAGCCGCTCGATCCCGGCGCCGAACCGATCGACGGGCAGGAGCAGCCGCGCGAGCCCGTTGATCCGACCGGCATCCGCCTCGGAACCTTTCTGCTGCGCCCTTCGGTCAACCAGGGCATCGACACCGAGATCACCCGTTCCAGCGGGAGCCGCACCCGCCGCGACTATCTCTCGACGACGTTCCGGGGCACGCTGTCGTCCGACTGGTCGCGCCATTCGCTGACGGTCACCGGCGAGGGCAGGC
The DNA here is from genome assembly GCF_900177415.1 of Xaviernesmea oryzae. Classification (GTDB taxonomy): domain Bacteria; phylum Pseudomonadota; class Alphaproteobacteria; order Rhizobiales; family Rhizobiaceae; genus Neorhizobium; species Neorhizobium oryzae_A. The sequence goes on from NZ_FXAF01000002.1 coordinate 255,727, forward strand.
TGGAGCGCAATATCGGCGGCAACGCCGAGGGAGAGCGGCCGGAAGCCAGTATCGGCGCGGATCTTCGGCTCGATCTCGCCGACGACACGATCGCCCATATCACGGGCGGCTACAGCTTCACCCGCGAGAACGACTACGATCCCAATGCGGTGGGCGGCGCGGCGACCCAGTCGGGGGTCAACGAGTTCACCGGCGGCGTGTCCGTTGAGCGCGATCTGGGCAAGGTGCACGGCACCGTGGCACTCGAACTCTCCCGCACCACCTATACGGACGCCGAGCTTTCCGACGGCACCGTCCTCAGCATGAAGGACCGCAACCGGACAGGCATCGACGGACGCCTGAGGCTCGGCTACGAACTGTCGCCGGCCTTGATCCCCTATGTGGAAGTGGCTACCGGCCATACCTTCTATGACCAGAAACGCGACAATTCCGGCTACGCCCGTTCCTCGCAAAGCTACGCGGCGCGAACGGGCGTGGAATTCGACCTCGGCGAAAAGCTGCGCGGCGAGATCGGCACCGGTTACGAATTCGTCGATTACGAGGACGGCCGCCTGAAATCGGTGGATGCGATCACCTTCAACGGCAACGCGACCTGGTCGCCGCGGCGCGGCACCGACGTCGATCTCGGCCTGCGCACCACGATCCAGGATTCGACCACGCCCGGCCAGAGCGGCTGGGTGGAATACCAGCTCACCGCCGCCCTCGCCCACGAGATGCGCGACAACCTCGTCGCCCGGCTCACCGGCGGCACCACCTTGCGGGACTTCTCCAGCGGTCAGAGCAACGAAACCGTCTGGGTCGCCGGCGCGGGCATTTCCTGGGCGATCAACCGCTACCTCGACCTGACCGGCGACGTGGAATACGAGCGGGCGAGCGGCGGCGGCGCCGACGACCGCATCCTCCGCGCCGGCGTCGGGCTGACGCTGAAACGGTGATGCCGCAACGGATGCGACATATCATCTGATCGCGTCCGCCCCTCATCCGCCCTGCCGGGCACCTTCTCCCCGCAAGCGGGGAGAAGGGATATGCCGCACCGGCTTCCCCGATCTCGAAGGCACGGCGTGGCACATCCCCTCTCCCCGCCTGCGGGGAGAGGGTTAGGGTGAGGGGCAGCTTTACGCGTTATTTCAAAGACGAAATGAGTGCCTTGAGCGGCTCTTCGATCGCCGGGCGGATATCGGCGCGCTGCAGCGCGAATGCGAGGTTCGCCAGAATGAAGCCGTCCTTGGCGCCGCAATCGTAGGTCTCGCCCTTGAAGTGGTAGGCGGCGAATTCCTGGGTCTTGGCAAGCGCCAGCATGCCGTCGGTGAGCTGGATCTCGTTGCCGGCGCCGCGTTCCTGGGTTTCCAGGATCTTGAAGATCTCCGGCTGCAGGATGTAGCGGCCGTTGATGTAGAAGTTCGACGGCGCGGTTCCCTTGGCGGGTTTTTCGACCATCTGGGTGATCTTGAAGCCCTCTCCGACGGCCTCGCCCACACCGACGATACCGTATTTGTGCGCCTGGTCCGGATCGGTTTCCTGCACGGCGAGCACATTGCCGCCGGTCTTGGCATAGAGATCGACCATGCCCTTGAGGCAGCCCTTTTCCGCCGACATGATCATGTCGGGCAGGAGCACCGCGAAGGGCTCGTTGCCGACGATGTCGCGGGCGCACCAGACCGCGTGGCCGAGGCCGAGCGGCACCTGCTGGCGCGTGAAGCTTGCCGTGCCCGCCTTCGGCAGGAGGCCGGCGAGCAGCGTCAGTTCGGCATTCTTGTTGCGCTCGCGCAGCATCTGCTCCAGTTCGAACTGGATGTCAAAATAGTCTTCGATGACGGCCTTGCCGCGGCCGGTCACGAAGACGAAATGCTCGATCCCCGCTTCCGCCGCCTCGTCGACCACATATTGGATGACCGGCTTGTCGACCACGGTCAGCATTTCCTTCGGCACAGCTTTGGTCGCGGGCAGAAAGCGCGTACCCAGACCTGCTACCGGAAAGACTGCCTTACGGATCTTTTGTTGTTGTGCCACTCATGCCTCCTGAAAGCACATCATTGTGCGAATGAAAGTCTACCGGCGTCTAGCCGCCAATTGCTACCGTTTTGCAAAGACTGCCCTCGGCCGGATTTCCATGGTAAAGAATTTGTTGACCCTATTTTGTTATTACATCGTTAAGCCGCATGCCACTCTTGCCTCAGGGCTTGGTTAAAAAGGATGGACACGACTGCCGATGAAGACATTTCGCACCAACCTCTTGCGCGGGTTCGCATTCTTTCTGCTCGCCGGGCTGGCCACGGCGACAATGCCGATAGATGCCCGGGCCGATGCCGGTTTCAAGGCCTGGATCGTACAATTCTACCAAACGGCCGCGAAGAGCGGAATCAGCCGCTCCACCTATGAGAAAGCCTTTGCCGGCATTACAGAACCCGATCGGGACGTGCTCGATAAAGCCCGTTACCAGCCGGAGTTCAAGTCGAGGATCTGGGATTATCTCGACAGCCGCGTGAACCCCTACACCGTCCGCATCGGCCGCGAAATGAAGGCGCGGCACGGCTCCACGCTGGCCGCTCTGGAGCGGCATTATGGCGTCGACAAACATATCCTGCTTGCCATCTGGTCGATGGAATCGAACTACGGTGCGGTTCTCGACAAGCCGGACCGGCTGCATTACGTGCCGCAGGCGCTTGCAACCCTTGCATGGGGCGATCCGAAGCGTGCGAAATTCGCCCGCAACCAGTTGATCGCCGCGTTGAAGATCCTTCAGGCCGGAGACATTACCCCGAAACACCTGACCGGCTCCTGGGCCGGCGCCATGGGACACACGCAGTTCATCCCGACCAGCTATCTTCTCTACGCGGTGGATGCCGATGGCAACGGCCGCCGCGATATCTGGAGCTCCATTCCCGATGCGCTTGCGACATCCGCCAACCTGCTCGCCAAGAACGGCTGGCAAGCCGGCAAGACCTGGGGCTATGAAGCGGCCGTCCCGTCCGGCGGCTCCAAATATGAGGGCCAGACCAAGACGCTGGCGCAATGGGCGGCTCTCGGCTTCACGCGTCCCAACGGAAAGGGCTTCCCGCGCGGCTCCGACCGTGCCGAGTTGAAGATGCTGGCCGGTTCCGGCGGCCCGGCTTTCCTGATGCTGAAGAACTTCTTCGTGGTCAAACGCTACAACGCAGCCGACAGCTACGCTCTCGCCGTCGGTCTCCTGGCCGACGAGATCGCCGGCTATGGCGGCGTCCATCAGAGCTGGCCGCGCCCGGAAGGCACGCTCGACATCAGGCAGAAATTCGAGCTGCAGACGCGCATGAAGGAACTCGGCTATTACGACGGCGAGGTCGACGGCAATTTCGGCTCCGGCTCGAAGGCGGCGATCTCCGTGATCCAGAAGCGGCTCGGCATGCAGCAGAGCGGCGAACCCTCGCAGAAGCTTCTCGAAGCTTTGCGTTGACAAGAAGGGGCGATGCCCCACATCGTTCCCCGGATCAGCGTCCGAAGGGCGCGCAGGGCGTCGAAGGCATGAAGACTTTGCGGAATACCGGCGGACAAGGAAGATGGGCTCGTCTGGGCGCAGCCCTTCTCGCCCTCCTGCTCGCCCTGCCGGTCCTTCCCACGCCGGCGGGCGCCCAGGAGCCGGCCCCGCGCCGCAACCTCTTCGATTTTCTGTTCGGCGGCCCGCGCTACGAGCGTTACGAACGCTATGATCGTTACGAGCCTTATGAGCGCCCGCCTCGCCGCCGCTACGACCGCAGGGATTCGGTCATCCAGATGGCGCCCCGCCCGCGCAGCAACCGCAGCACGGTCCGGGCGGCCCCGCCGCGCCCTCAGCCTCCGGCCGCCCCGCCCGCGCCGGAGCCCGTCGCCAAGCTCGAAAATGCCAAGCAGATCCTGGTGGTCGGCGATTTCATGGCCGGCGGCCTCGGGGGAGAACTGGAGGCGACCTTCGCCACATCTCCGGGCATTGCGGTCACCCAGCGCAGCGACGGTTCGTCCGGCCTCGTGCGGGAGGACCATTTCGACTGGCCCGCCGAGCTGCCGAAGATGCTGGGCGAGGTCAAGCCCGCCGTCGTCGTGGTGATGATCGGCGCCAACGACCGCCAGCAGATGGACATCGGCAGAACGAAGGAGAAATTCCGCAGCGACGCCTGGTTCAAGGAATACGAAGCGCGCGTCGCCAGGCTCGTCGACATCGTCACCTCGCAAAAGCTGCCGCTGCTCTGGGTCGGCCTGCCGTCCTTCCAGTCACCGTCGATGATGGCCGACGCGGTGACGCTCAACGCCATCTACAGAAACCAGGTGGGCAAGGCAGGCGGCGAATTCGTCGACATCTGGGACGGTTTCGTCGACGAGGACGGCAAGTTCGTTCTCACCGGCTCCGACGTCAACGGCCAGCAGGTGCGGCTGCGCGGGTCCGACGGCATCACCTTCACCAAGGCCGGCAAGAAGAAGCTCGCCTTCTACGTGGAAAAGCTCGTCCGCCGCCATGTCGGCGACATGGCAAGCCCCGACCTCGTCAAGCTCGACGGCAGCAACCTGCCGGCGCTGTCGATCCTTCCGGGCACGCCCGACCAGGCGATACCCACCCAACCGATCAGCCTGTCCGACCCGGAACTCGACGGCGGCAAGGTCCTGCTCGGAGCAGCGCCCCCGCCCACCGTCCTGGTGGAAACGCCGCGCGACAAACTGGTCAGGCGGGGAGAACTCGCCCCCGCCCCTGCCGGCCGCATCGATGATTACCGGGTGCAGACGACGCAGTAGCTCACATCCGGCTGCCGCAGTTCTTGCAGGGATTGCCAGGGATTCATCGCGTCGGATTGGGAGCATGTCCGCCCCCCTCTGGCCTGCCGGCCATCTCCCCCACAGGTGGGGAGATTGGATGGGCGCGCAGGCTTCCCCAAACAACACCGTAGCTACATGGCGCAAGGCCCCGCTTGGCGGGAAAGCCGAGCCGCCTGTGATCTCCCCACCTGTGGGGGAGATGGCCGGCAGGCCAGAGGGGGGCCGGCTGGCGCCAACGTTATCGAATTCGGCCCCCAAATTTGCCAAGCCAGTGGATGAGCCCCTCATCGAGGCAGGACGGAGCTTCCCATCAGCGCCTCGTCGATCGCGCGCGCCGCCTGGCGGCCTTCGCGGATCGCCCAGACGACCAGCGACTGTCCGCGGCGCACGTCGCCTGCCGTCCAGAACTTGTCGATCGAGGTCTTGTAGTCCCGGTCGTTGGCGACGACGTTGGTCGAGCCGCGGCGGTCGACATTGAGTTCGAGCTTGCCGTCGAGTTCCGTCAGCACGCCCTCCTTCAGCGGACCGGAGAAGCCGATGGCGATGAAGGCGAGATCCGCCTTGATGATGAATTCCGTGCCGGCGATCGGCTTGCGGCGATCGTCCACCTCGCAGCAGCGCACGCCGGTGAGCTGGCCGTCCTCGCCGATGAATTCGAGCGTCGCGACCTGGAATTCGCGCACGGCGCCCTCTGCCTGCGAAGAGGAGGTGCGCATCTTGGTCGCCCAGAACGGCCAGACGGCGAGCTTGTCCTCCTTTTCCGGCGGCTGCGGACGGATGTCGAGCTGCGTCACCTTTACGGCGCCCTGGCGGAAGGCCGTGCCGACGCAGTCCGACGCCGTATCGCCGCCGCCGACCACGACGACATGCTTGGCGCCGGCGAGAATCGGCTCGGCCGCCCAGGCGACACTGTCGATGTTCTCGCGGCCGATGCGGCGGTTCTGCTGCACCAGATAGGGCATGGCGTCATAGACGCCGTTCAGATCGGCGCCGGGAATGCCGGCCGGGCGCGGGGTCTCCGAGCCGCCGCAGTAGAGCACGGCGTCATGCTCGGCGATCAGCTTCTCGGCCGGGATATCGACACCGATATTGGCGCCGTAATGGAAGGTCACGCCTTCGCCGGTCATCTGTTCGACGCGGCGGTCGATGAAGTTCTTCTCCATCTTGAAGTCCGGAATGCCGTAGCGCAGCAGGCCGCCTGCCTTGGACTCGCGCTCGTAGACATGCACTTCGTGACCGGCGCGGGCGAGCTGCTGCGCAGCCGCCATGCCGGCGGGGCCCGAACCGATGATGGCAACGCGCCTGCCGGTCTTCACCGTCGCCGGCTGCGGCACGATATGGCCGAGTTCATAGGCCTTGTCGGCGATCGCCTGCTCCACGGTCTTGATCGCGACCGGCATGTCTTCGAGGTTCAGCGTGCAGGCTTCCTCGCACGGCGCCGGGCAGACGCGGCCGGTGAACTCCGGGAAGTTGTTGGTGGAATGGAGGTTGCGGATCGCCTCCTCCCACTTGTTGTTGTAGACGAGATCGTTCCAGTCCGGGATCTGGTTGTGCACCGGACAGCCGGTCGGACCATGGCAATAGGGAATGCCGCAGTCCATGCAGCGCGCCGCCTGCTTGGTGACTTCCGCATCCGACATCGGAATGGTGAATTCGCGGAAATGGCGGATGCGGTCGGAAGCCGGCTGATACTTCGCCACGCTCCGGTCGATCTCCAGGAAACCCGTTACCTTGCCCATGTCTACACCTTCAATTCGTCCTGCCGCTTCCGCAGCCGGTTAAAACCTGACAATCCGCGCGAAACTCACTCCGCCGCGATCCCCATCCGCATGCGTTCCATCTCGACCAGCGCGCGGCGGTATTCGACCGGCATGACCTTGCGGAACTTCGGGCGGAACTCGCTCCAGCGGTCGAGGATTTCCTTGGCGCGGTTCGAGCCCGTGTAATGCATGTGGTTGGAGATGAGCTGGTAAAGCCGCTCCTCGTCGTGCCGCGTCATGTCCTCGGAAACGTCGACACGTCCCTTGTGCATGATATCGCCGCCGCGGTGATGCAGCTTCTCCAGCATGTCGTCCTCTTCCGGAACCGGTTCGAGCTCGACCATCGCCATGTTGCAGCGCTTGGCGAAATCGCCCTTCTCGTCGAGCACGTAGGCGACGCCGCCCGACATGCCGGCCGCGAAGTTGCGGCCCGTCTCGCCGAGCACCACGACGATGCCGCCGGTCATGTATTCGCAGCCGTGGTCGCCGACGCCCTCGACGACGGCGATCGCGCCGGAGTTGCGCACCGCGAAGCGCTCCCCCGCCACACCGCGGAAATAGCATTCGCCGGTGATCGCGCCGTAGAGCACCGTATTGCCGACGATGATCGAGTTCTCCGCGACGAGCTTGGAGTCCTCCGGCGGGCGCACGATGATACGGCCGCCCGAAAGGCCCTTGCCCACATAGTCGTTGCCGTCGCCCACCAGGTCGAAGGTGATGCCGCGCGCGAGGAAGGCGCCGAACGATTGTCCTGCGGTGCCGGTCAGCGTCACATGGATCGTATCGTCCTTCAGGCCCTTGTGGCCCCAGCGCTTGGCAAGCGCGCCGGAAAGCATCGCGCCGGCCGAACGATCGACATTCTTGATCGGCACTTCGAAGACCACCGGCTCCTTGCTTTCGAGCGCAGCTTGCGACTTCTCGATCAGCTTGCGGTCGAGGATGTCGTCGATCGGGTGCTTCTGGCGCTCGGTCCAGTAGGTCGCTTCCTTCGGAGCCTCCACCTTGTGGAAGATCTTCGAGAAATCGAGACCCTTCGACTTCCAGTGCGAGATCGCCTCGTCCTTCTCCAGCAGCTCGGACATGCCGATGATGTCGTTGAATCTGGTGAAGCCGAGCGAGGCGAGGATCTCGCGCACTTCCTCGGCCACGAAGAAGAAGTAGTTGATGACGTGTTCCGGCGTACCCTTGAAGCGCTTGCGCAGAACCGGATCCTGCGTCGCGACGCCGACCGGACAGGTGTTGAGATGGCACTTGCGCATCATGATGCAGCCGGCGGCGATGACCGGAGCCGTCGCGAAACCGAACTCGTCCGCGCCGAGCAGCGCGCCGACGATGACGTCCCGGCCGGTCTTGAGGCCGCCGTCGACCTGCAGCGCGATGCGCGAACGGAGGCCGTTCAGCACCAGCGTCTGCTGGGTTTCGGCAAGGCCGATTTCCCAGGGGCTGCCCGCATGCTTCAGCGACGTGAGCGGAGAAGCGCCCGTGCCGCCGTCGAAGCCCGCGACCGTGATATGGTCGGCGCGCGCCTTGGCGACGCCCGCGGCAACCGTGCCGACGCCCACTTCCGAGACGAGCTTGACGGAAATGTCCGAGGTCGGGTTGACGTTCTTGAGGTCGAAGATGAGCTGAGCCAGATCCTCGATCGAATAGATGTCATGGTGCGGCGGCGGCGAGATCAGGCCGACGCCCGGCGTCGAATGCCGGGTCTTGGCGACCGTCGCATCCACCTTGTGGCCGGGCAGCTGGCCGCCCTCGCCGGGCTTTGCACCCTGCGCCACCTTGATCTGCAGCATGTCCGCGTTGACCAGATATTCGGTCGTCACGCCGAAGCGGCCGGAAGCCACCTGCTTGATCGCCGAGCGCTCGGGGTTCTGCGAACCGTCCGGCAGCGGCATGTAGCGATCGCTCTCTTCGCCGCCCTCGCCGGTATTCGACTTGCCGCCGATCCGGTTCATGGCGATGGCGAGCGTCGTGTGCGCCTCGCGGCTGATCGAGCCGAAGGACATGGCGCCCGTCGAGAAGCGCTTGACGATGTCCGCCGCCGGCTCGACCTCGTCGATGGAGACGGGCTTGCGGCCGATCGCGTCCGCCGTCCTGATCTTGAAGAGGCCGCGGATGGTGTTCATCCGAAGCGCGCTCTCGTTCACCATCTCGGCGAATTCCCGGTAGCGCTCCTGGCTGTTGCCGCGAACGGCGTGCTGCAGCGAGGCGACCGCATCCGGCGTCCAGGCATGGCTTTCGCCGCGCATGCGATAGGCATATTCGCCGCCGATATCGAGCGTCGAGGCCAGAACCGGATCCTTGCCAAAGGCCGCATGATGGCGGCGGACGGTCTCTTCGGCGATCTCGTTCAAGCCCACGCCTTCGATCGAGGTCGCCGTACCGAAGAAATACTTGGCGACCAGTTCCGACGACAGGCCGACCGCGTCGAATATCTGCGCGCCGCAATAGGACTGATAGGTCGAGATGCCCATCTTGGACATGACCTTGAGGATGCCCTTACCGACCGCCTTGATATAGCGGTAGACGACTTCCTGGGCGTCGACCTCTCTCGGGAACTCGCCGCGCATATGCATGTCGGTCAGCGTGTCGAAGGCGAGATAGGGGTTGATCGCCTCGGCGCCGAAGCCCGCGAGACAGCAGAAGTGATGGATTTCGCGCGGCTCGCCGGATTCGACGACGAGGCCGACCGAGGTGCGGAGCCCCTTGCGGATCAGGTGATGGTGGACCGCCGCCGTCGCCAGAAGCGCGGGAATGGCGATGCGGTCTGGGCCGATCTGCCGGTCGGAGAGCACGATGATGTTGTAGCCGCCCTTGACCGCGGCCTCGGCGCGCTCGCAGAGCCGGTCGAGCATTTCCGGCATGCCTTCGGCGCCGCGCTCGATGTCATAGGTGAAGTCGAGCGTCTTGGTGTCGAACCGGTCTTCCGTATGGCCGATCGAGCGGATCTTTTCGAGGTCGCCATTGGTCAGGATCGGCTGGCGCACCTCGAGCCGCTTGGCGTTCGCCATGCCTTCGTGGTCGAGAATGTTCGGACGGGGACCGATGAACGACACGAGGCTCATGACGAGCTCCTCGCGGATCGGGTCGATCGGCGGGTTGGTCACCTGCGCGAAATTCTGCTTGAAATAGGTGTAGAGCAGCTTCGACTTTTCCGACATGGCCGAGATCGGCGTGTCGGTGCCCATCGAGCCCACGGCTTCCTGGCCGGTCGTCGCCATCGGCGACATCAGGATCTTGGTATCCTCGCTCGTGTAGCCGAAGGCCTGCTGGCGGTCGAGCAGGGAAACGTCGCGGCGCAGCGCCCGCGGCTCCACCGGCTTCAGCTCTTCGAGGATGAGCTGCGTGCGGTCGAGCCACTTCCCGTAGGGATGCTTGGTCGCGAGTTCAAACTTCAGCTCGTCATCGGAGATGATCTGGCCCTTCTCCATGTCGATCAAGAGCATCTTGCCCGGCTGCAGGCGCCACTTCTTGACAATGCTCGTCTCCGGCACCGGCAATACGCCCGCTTCGGATGCGAGGATGACACGGTCGTCGTCGGTGACGAGATAACGGGCCGGACGGAGACCGTTGCGGTCGAGCGTGGCGCCGATCTGCTTGCCGTCGGTGAAACAGACGGCGGCCGGACCATCCCACGGCTCCATGAGAGCCGCATGGTATTCGTAGAACGCCTTGCGCTCCTTGGACATCGACTGGTTGCCCGCCCATGCTTCCGGGATCAGCATCATCATGGCATGCGCCAGCGAATAGCCGCCGCGCACGAGGAATTCGAGCGCGTTGTCGAAACAGGCCGTGTCCGACTGGCCTTCATAGGAGATCGGCCACAGCTTGGAAATGTCGTCGCCGAAGAGCGGCGAGGAAACCGACGCCTGGCGCGCCGCCATCCAGTTGACGTTGCCGCGCAGCGTGTTGATTTCGCCGTTATGGGCGACCATGCGGTACGGGTGCGCGAGCTTCCACGACGGGAAGGTGTTGGTCGAGAAGCGCTGATGCACCAGCGCCACCGCCGTCTCGAAACGCGGGTCCGACAGGTCCTGGTAATAGGCGCCGACCTGATAGGCCAGGAACATGCCCTTGTAGACGATAGTGGAGGAAGAGAGCGACACCGGATAGAAGCCGGTCTCCTGGCCGCCGAACTGGTCGTAGATGCGGTTGGAGATCACCTTGCGGACCAGGAAGAGCTTGCGCTCGAATTCGAGGTTCGTCGCCGCATCGCGGCCGGCGCCGATGAAGACCTGCAGGTGATAGGGCTCGGTGGCGGCGATGTCCGGCGCCTTGGAAAGCGAGGAATTATCGACAGGCACGTCGCGGAAGCCCAGGAACTGCTGCCCCTCTTCCGCGATCACGTCGACGATGACCTTCTTGAAGTGCTCGATCTGTTCGGCATCGCGCGGCAGGAAGAAGTGACCGACCGCGTATTCGCCGGCCTTCGGCAGGGTGACGCCCTGCGCCGCCATCTCCTCGCGGAAGAAGCGATCCGGGATCTGCACGAGAATGCCGGCCCCGTCGCCCATCAGGGGATCGGCGCCGACAGCGCCGCGATGGGTAAGGTTTTCGAGGATGAAGAGGCCGTCCTTGACGATCTGGTGCGACTTCTTGCCCTTCATATGGGCGATGAAGCCGACGCCGCAGGCATCGTGCTCGTTGCGGGGATCGTAGAGCCCCTGGACGGCCGGAATGCCGGAGGCCATGAACTGAACGCGCGCTTTCGTCTCGTCGGACATCGGGGCTCCGGCACCGGACATCTCGGAGATCATCTTCGTCATCGTCATTCCTCCTGTTGGCCGTTTCCATGAAACGGGCAAAGTGGCTCTTCATTGTCTCTTTCGGATGACAGGCTGCGCGCCATCCCTTATCCATGCGATGGCGCCGCTCCAGCGTCAGCTGCAGCTTTGCAGCGCAGCATAACCCGGATCGGCGTCCACGTCAGCGGAAAAGAGAGGCGGATCGGCCATTCATTTCCGAAAATTAGGACAGCACTTCTGTCCTAATTCTCACTTTCTATCGCACAGTTGCGGATGCTCCACAAGGGTGCATTCTGAAAAATTCGTGGCAACCGCGACAGGAGATTGCGGGGATCTCCGTAAGCGCGAAATTTAATTGCCGGAAAGGTCTTCGCTTATTCGATTGATTGCCGCCGATATAGGTCCGCCGCGCGACCACGCCTTTCCCGTTGATTGCCGGCTCAAAACGCTTAATCTCCTGACGCTTCTCAAAAATCTCCCAAGGTGTCACTTCATGTTTTTCGCTTCCGACAACTGGGCCGGCGCCCATCCCGCCATCAATGACCGTCTCTCGAAGGAATCGACCCGGTTCGCGGCGGCCTATGGCAACAGCGACCTCGACAAGGCGGTGGAAGCCCGCTTCAACGAGATCTTCGAGCGCCAGGTGTCGGTCTATTTCGTCTCCACCGGCACGGCCGCCAATTCCCTGTCTCTGGCGAGCATCGCGCGCGTCGGCGGCGTCGCCTTCTCCCATTCGGAAGCCCATGTGATCGAGGACGAATGCGGCGCGCCGGATTTCTTTTCCGGCATGCGCATGGTTCCGGTCGAAGGCGAAAACGGCAAAATGGACCCGGCAAAGCTCGCGGCCCGCATCGCCGGCTTTCCACAGGATTCGCTGCATCACGGCCGTGCCGCCGCCGTAACCCTCACCCAGGCGACCGAGACCGGCACCGTCTACTCGCTCGACGAGATCGACGCGCTCGCGAAAGTCGCCAGGGCGAACGGCCTGCCGGTTCACATGGACGGCGCCCGCTTCGCCAATGCGCTTGTCGCACTCGGCTGTACGCCCGCCGAAATGACCTGGAAGCGCGGCATCGACATTCTCTCCTTCGGCGGCACCAAGAACGGCTGCTGGTGCGCCGAGGCGATCGTCTTCTTCAATCCCGAGCTTGCGAAGGATTTCGCCTTCATCCGCAAGCGCGCCGCGCAGCTATTCTCGAAGACCCGCTTCATCTCCGCCCAGTTCGAGGCCTATCTGCAGGACGATCTGTGGCTCTCCATGGCAAGCCATGCCAATGCCATGGCCGATCGGCTGCGCGCCGGCATCCGTTCGCTGAACAGCACGCGGCTTGCCTGGGACACGACCTCCAACGAAGTCTTCGCCGTGCTCAACAAGGCCTCGGCCGAAGCCGCCCAGGCAGATGGCGCCAAGTTCTACGATTGGCCGGCACCGTCGAACATGCCGGAGCCGGTGAAGGACGACGAGACCCTGGTCCGCCTCGTCACGTCGTTCGCCACAACCGAGGACGACATCGACCAGTTCCTGGCGATCTGCAAGGCTGGATAATCCGCGGGCGGAAGCGGGCCGGAACCTCGAACTCCCTTCTCCGCTTGCGGGGGAGAAGAAGCGGGCTTGGCATCGTTACGGCGCGATCCGCGCCGCGATAAGGCTCGACAGCGCTTCCGTGAGCGCGGCGTCCGCGCCGCGCCGGGGAATGAGCACGAATTCCACATCCTCCAGAACCGGCAGCCGGTCGGCCGGGATTTCCTTCAGGCCCGAAGGCGCCATGCTGCGCGGCTGCACGAGAACGCCCATGCCGGCCCTTGCCGCGGCAGTAAGGCCGCTGAGGCTGCCGCAGGTGCAGACGATCCGCCAGGCCATCTTCTCCCGGTCGAGCGCCTCCTGCGCCACCCGGCGGGTGATCGAGGGTGGAGGAAAGGCGATCAGCGGCAGCGCATCGCCGCGCGACAGCACGAGGTCCGGATCGCGCGCCAGCCAGACGAGCGGCTCGCGATAGAGCAGGCGCCCATGGGTCTCGCCGATATGCCGCTTCGCCAGCACCAGGTCGAGGTCGCCGGCATCCTGCATCTGGTAGAGCACGGCGGAGAGCGCCACGTTGAGTTCCAGGTCGACCAGCGGATAGAGCCGGATGAAATCCTCCAGGATGGAGGTCAGCCGGCTCGCCACCACGTCTTCCGACACGCCGAGCCGCAGCCGCCCGCGCAGCCTGCTTTCCCCGAACAGCGAGACGACCTTGCCGTTGAGATCGAGCATGCCGCGCGCATAGCCGAGCAGCGCCTCGCCCTCCGCCGTCAGCCTGACCTGGTGCGTGTCGCGGAAGACCAGCCGCCGGCCGAGCACCTTTTCGAGCCGCTGGATATGCTGCGTGACGGTGGACTGGCCGATGCCGAGCCTTGCCGCCGCTTCCGTGAAACTGCCGGTCTGCTGCAGCATGACGAAGCTGTTCAGATGCGCGAGATTGAGCATGGCTATCCGTTTTCATGATAACTGTTAGTGTTTGCATTCTGCTTCATGATAAGCGATGCACAAAGCCTCATTTTCAGGAACTCCGCCCATGAGCCGTTTTCTGCCGGACCGTTTTACGGTTCTTCTGGTCTGCACCGTCATTCTCGCCTCGCTCCTGCCGATCCATGGGGATTGGGCCGAGTGGTTCGGCATCGCGACCGACATCGCCATCGGCCTGCTCTTCTTCCTGCATGGCGCGCGGCTCTCGCGCGACGTGGTGATCGCGGGCATCCTGCACTGGCGCCTGCATCTGACGATCCTGCTGGTGACGTTTGCGGTCTTCCCGATCCTCGGGCTCGCGATCGGCTTCATCCCGGAAGAAATCCTCCCCTCGCCGCTCTATGCCGGCATCCTCTTCCTCTGCGTGCTGCCGTCGACCGTCCAGTCCTCGATCGCCTTCACCTCCCTGGCGGGCGGCAACGTCCCGGCGGCGGTCTGCGCCGCCTCCGGCTCCAATATCCTCGGCATGTTCCTGACGCCGCTGCTGGCCGGCCTCCTGCTTTCGACCACCGGCGACGGCGGCTTTTCGTGGGACGCGCTGGAAAGCATCCTGCTGCAGCTTTTGGCGCCCTTCGTCGTCGGCCAGATCCTGCAGCCCTGGGTCGGCGACTGGATACGCTCGAAGAAGAAACTGCTGGCGCCGGTCGACCGCGGCTCGATCCTGATGGTCGTCTACCTCGCCTTCTCCGAAGCGGTGATGGAAGGCCTGTGGCACACCTTCTCGGCAACCGACATCGCCGTCGTCATCGTCCTCGACATGGCGCTGCTCGCGGTCGTCCTGTGCCTTACCATGTTCGGCAGCCGAGCACTCGGCTTCTCGAAGGAAGACGAGATCACCATCACCTTCTGCGGGTCCAAGAAATCGCTGGCGAGCGGCGTGCCCATGGCGAACGCCATCTTCGCCAACCAGTCGTCATCGGTCGGAGCGATCGTGCTGCCGCTGATGCTCTTCCACCAGATCCAGCTCATGGCCTGCGCGGTGATCGCCCAGAAATACGCCAACCGGCTGAAGGAAAAGGAAGCCGCCGCGGAACCGGCCGCGGCGTGAACGGGCGGCGCGGTCAGGGTTTTCCGATCAGCGCCGCGGCTTTCGCTCTTACTTCGCCAAGCTCATGGGCCGAAACACGTCCCTTGCGCTGGGCATTGCGCGCCCGCCAATCCAGGCTTTTGACTTGGTCAGCCAGAACGACGCTTTCCCGATCGCCGGCAATCGCGACCTCGAAGGGATATCCCTTGCGCTTGGTCGTCATGGGACAACACAGCATGAGCCCGAAACGGTTGTAGCTTGCGGGGGTGAGCACGACAGCGGGCCGGTGACCGGCCTGCTCGTGCCCGGCCTGAGGCGAAAATTGCAGCCAGACGATATCGCCCGCATCCGGAACATAGGATGCCGACGTCATAGGGTTTCCTTGCCGACCGGCCCGCCGAAATCGATTTCCTCATGCAGGTTCTCGGGCGTGATGCCCGCAATGAGCTTGTCGAGGTCGAATTCCGCATCCCGTATCGGCTCGATGACGATCCGGCCATTCTCCTCGGATACGTCCACCACCGCGTCGACCTCCAGCCGGGCAGCCTCCATCACCGCTGCAGGAATCCGCACGGACGCGCTGTTTCCCCACTTTTTCACGGTGACGCGCATGATCGCCCTCTATGTAGAAACATTGTCGATACAATAGAGCACCGACGGTTCAGCGTCAATTCACTCAAACAAAAACGGCCCTTCCCCCAAGAGGAAGGGCCGCGGGCTCGGCTTGCTTCGTCGGCTGGCCGCTTGCGCGGCGCCGGCGCCGAGGGTTAGTTGACCTGCTGCGGGGCGACCTGAGCCTCGATCGTCTTCGCCACGCCGCCGGCTTCGGCAGCGATCGCGATGCGACGGGGCTTCATGGCTTCCGGAATGTTCCGGATAAGGTCGATATGGAGCAGGCCGTTCTTCAGCGAAGCGGACTGGACTTCGACGTGATCGGCGAGCTGGAAGCGGCGCTCGAAGGCGCGCTTGGCAATCCCGCGATAGAGATATTCGCTCTCTCCGGCGGTCTCTTCTTCGCTCTTTTCACCTTTCACGGTCAGGACATGGGCCTGGGCTTCGATCGAAAGTTCCTTTTCGTCGAAACCGGCGACGGCCATGGTGATGCGATAGGTGTTATCGCCGGTCCGCTCAATGTTGTACGGCGGATAGCTCGGCGTCTGATCGGCGACGCTACGGCTGTCGAGCAGGTTGAAAAGGCGGTCGAAACCGACGGTGGACCGGTAAAGCGGGGAAAAATCGACGTGACGCATGGTGTCCTCTCTTGAAGCGACGTTGCGGTTTTCGGTCTGGCTTCCGCATCCCTTTCCGGCGATGGCGGAGCCGTTCAGCGGACCCTTTTCGGCGCCCGCAACCGGAAGATGGGAATTGCGTTTTGCCGCTTCAAGACCCTGTCGGAGAAACCCTTTTCCAGCCTGAACTCCGTATGAACGCGCCATTCCGGCTGCGTTCAGGCGGCATCCGATAGAACGGGATCATGGGAAGGCGGACTGCCTCCTAAAGACTGAAGGTCTCTCGTCCCTTCACTTCAGTCCCCGCTCGCCGGAGCCGGACGGTTTCCCCGAACTGCCGGTTCCGGCCTCTTTTTTCTTGACGTCCCGCTACCCTCGCCTATCGCTTATCTCATGACCGAAGCGGCAGATTCCATGGACGACGTTCTTCATTCGACCCCCGGCAATCCGTTGCCGAAGAATTATACGGCCGGCTATTTCACCGGCCATCGCGGCACGAAGCTGCGCTACGGTCTGTTCCGCTCCGAACGGTCCCCCGCCATCGGCACAGTGGTGCTCATGCAGGGGCGCAACGAATTCATCGAGAAGTATTTCGAGACGATCCGCGATCTGAACGCCATGGGGCTCTGGGTCGCGACCTTCGACCTGCGCGGCCAGGGGGGCTCCGGGCGCCTGACGAAGGACCCGCGCAAGGGGCATGTGCGCCGCTTCTCCGACTACGAGCGGGACCTTGAAATCTTTCTCGAGCAAATCGTGCTGCCGGATGCCCGCCTGCCCTTCTTCCTCGTCGGACATTCGACCGGGGCGCTGATCGCCCTTTCCGCCGCCCCGCGGCTGTCGAACCGCATCCATCGCATGGCGCTCGCCGGTCCCTATATCGCCCTGACCGGGCAGAGCGTGCCGGAAGGCGTCATCCGCACGGTCGCCCGCCTCGCTTCCTGGACGGGTTTCGGCCGCACCCAGCTCGGCAAGGATCAGAGCCACCGCCCCTTCGAAGGCAATCCGCTCACCTCCGACATCGAGCGCTTCAAGCGCAATGCGGAGATCATCGCCGCCCATCCGGAACTGACGGTCGGCGCGCCGACGGCCCGCTGGCTGCACGAGACCTTCAAGGCCGCAAGCCGCGTCTCGAACCAGGCGCATCTGACGCAGATCACCATTCCGACGCTGATCCTCGCGCCCGTGCTCGACGGCATCGTGCCCTACCGGGCGCAGGAGGAGCTGTCGCGCAATTTCCGGGCCGCCCAGCTCGTCACCGTCAACGGCGCACGCCACGAGCTTTTTCACGACAAGGACATCTACCGGGCCCAGGGGCTTGCCGCCATCGAAGCCTTCATGCCCGGCCAGGACGGCGGCTACGGCCTATCGGAAACCGCCGCCTGATTCTGGCTCACATGCCCGAGAGCAGCTTCAGCGCCTCTTCGTGCACCGCCCTGCTGCCGGCCGCGACGATGCTGCCGCCATTCTCCGGCCGCCCGCCCTCCCAGGTGGTGATGAAGCCGCCCGCCTGCTCGATGAGCGGGATGAGCGCGCCGACGTCGTAGGGTTTCAGCCCGTTCTCGACGACGAGATCCACATGGCCGGACGCGAGCAGCGCATAGGCGTAGCAGTCGCAGCCGTAGCGGAAGAGCCGCACCTGGCTTTCGACCGCGCGATACCTCTCCCCGTCGCCGCCGACGAAAAGATGCGGCGAGGTGGTGAACAGGATCGCATCGCTTAAGGTTTTGCAGTCGCGGGTGGCGATCTGCCGCTCGCCATCGGGGCCGCGATACCACGACCGCGTGCCGTCCGCGAAATAGCGCTCGCCGGTGAACGGCTGGTCCATCAGCCCCATCGCCGCCCGCCCGTTCGACTGGAACCCGATCAGCGTGCCCCAGACGGGTAGGCCGGAAATGAAGGCGCGCGTGCCGTCGATCGGATCGATCACCCAGATATGCTCGCGGTCGAGGCCTATATTCTCGTGCTCCTCGCCCAGAATGCCATGCTCCGGGAACCTCTCCGCGATCAGCGCCCGGATCGCCGTTTCCGCAGCCCGGTCCCCCTCCGTCACCGGATCGAACCCGCCCTCCATCTTGTTCGTCACATAGGCGCCGGTACGGAAGCGCGGCAGCGTTTCGGCCTTGGCCGCATCGGCCAGCGCATAGAAGAAATTGCGATCGGGAAGCATCGGAGAAATCCCCTCGTGGATTGGAGATTTCTTCTAAATCAGCAAGCAGAGAGTGGGAACCGCTTTCGGCCGGCTGCCGGCAGAAAAACTCTCTGCCGCAAATAGCGCCATCCCGCCTAAAAATGACGCAAATTTAGTCAATCAAAATCGTTGCTTGACAATTGTGCAGCGCACTACTACCGTTTGAGGCACAGTCTTTGACTGTAAATACCCTCCTTGGGTGTTTCCTCCCTAGACTTAGCCGCGCCCACAAGCGCGGTTTTTTTTGCCCTCCAGTCAGGCGGGCAAACGTCGAAATCGGGCCTGTGGATAACTTACGGCTTACTCCGCGGCGAGCGCGCTGTCGCTGCTGGAGAAGTCGGTGACGAACTCCGCCATCTGCCGCATGAAGGTGGAGAGCGCCGCGGCGATCATCGGGAATTCCGGTTTCTTGTCGAGCGTCACCTCGTCCACGTAGAGCGAACGGTTGATCTCGATCTGCAGCGCGTGCAAGCCTCTCACCGGGCGGCCGTAATGTTCGGTGATGAAACCGCCCGCATAGGGCTTGTTGCGCACCGCCGAGAACCCCATTGCGTCCAGGAACTGCAGCGCGGCGCGCGAAAGCTCGGCCGAGGCACTGGTTCCGTACCGGTCGCCGATGATGAAATCCGGCCGGATGTCGGAACCGGAAAGCCTTATATTGCCCGGCATGGAATGGCAGTCGATGAGAACGGCGAGCCCGAAATGCGCGTGGGTGCGGGCGATCAGCTTCCTCAGGCAGGCGTGATAGGGCTTGTAGATCGTCTCGATGCGGGACATCGCCTCTTCGACGGACAGCCGGCGGCGATAGATCTCCATGTTTTCCGCGACGATGCGCGGAATGGTGCCGAGGCCGCCGGCGACCCGCATCGAGCCGATGTTGACGAAGGGCGGCAAGGGGCCGTCGAACATGCGCGGATCGAGCTCGTAGGGCTCGCGGTTGACGTCCAGATAGGCGCGCGGGAAATGGGCGGCGAGCAGCGGTGCGCCGAGCTCCGGCGCGTCGCCGAAGAGTTCGTCGACATAGTGGTCGGCGGAGCGGCGGATGGCGAGCGCGTCGAGATTGGCCTCGGCGAGGAAGGTAGGCGGATAGCGGCGTCCACTATGCGGCGAATTGAAGACGAAAGGAATGGTCTGCGTGGCGGGCTCCCTCACGTCGAAATGCTCAAAATCGCCCGCGCTGCAATCCATTCTGCCTTTACCATGTCACGAACTTGTTCGGGAGGTCATGTTGCCAGTTGCCCGGCGTGAAGTCCATACTGTCCGGAGCGTCGAATGTTCATTTGAATTCGATTCCGTCGGCTCGGGCCGGTTCGTTCACGAGGAAAAGGGCGTCTTTCGGTCATCGATTGGGCGATGCCTTTCGGTGACGTGAGCGGCCGGATCGAGCCAGCTCCGGTAAAGCTGGATTTTCGCCACGATCTTCGGCCTTTGCTTCGGACGTACCGGAAGGTATGACCATGGCAGAGGCGTCGGTTCCGGTAAAAATTCGCTGGCATGGAATGGTTCCAAATGAACGCCCGACGCTCTATATGCCTATCAAACGCTTTCACACACTATTAAACGGATATTTACCGGGTCTTGGCAGTGTGAAAGGCCCCTAAACACTTGAAATCTGCATTGGTGACGGTCCCCGGAGATGATTCAGAAAATCCTTCTCGCCGAAGATGATAACGACATGCGCCGTTTCCTGGTGAAGGCGCTCGAAAAGGCGGGCTACAAGGTCGCTTCCTTCGACAATGGCGCAAGCGCCTACGACCGGCTGCGCGAGGAACCGTTCTCGCTGCTCCTGACCGACATCGTCATGCCCGAAATGGACGGCATCGAGCTTGCCCGCCGCGCCACCGAACTCGACCCGGACTTGAAGGTCATGTTCATCACCGGCTTTGCGGCGGTCGCGCTCAACTCCGATTCCAAGGCTCCGAAGGACGCCAAGGTGCTTTCCAAGCCCTTCCACCTGCGCGATCTGGTGGACGAGGTGAACAAGCTGCTCGCGGCCTGAAGCCGGAAAGCCCGGAAACGCAAGGCCTTCAAAAAACCTTCGCATTTCATGGCAAAAACCAGTTGACGGCCCGACCAGTCCATGGTTTATCCGCCGCCATCGGATGGGCGTGTAGCTCAGCGGGAGAGCACTACGTTGACATCGTAGGGGTCACAGGTTCAATCCCTGTCACGCCCACCATCCTCTTTCCTTGATAGTCGAGATGTCGAAGGCGCCACGCGGCGCCTTTTGCATTTTTACCAAGAAGTTGGCTGAATGGCACCGACCGTTCTCTCGATCATTCAATTTTAGGGACTCCGGCCTTATCTCTTGCGCAGGAAGGGGTTGCATGCTTTAGCTCAGCCAAGGGACGAGAAAGGAAGAGCATAAAAAAAGAAGTTTCTCGTGATTGCTCAATGGGACGAAGACGCTGGACTGTGGGTAGCCACCAGCGACGACATTCCCGGTCTGGTGACAGAAGCCAAAAGCATGGATGACCTGATCGAGCGGGTCATGGCGATATCTCCCGAGCTGATTGAAGACAATCTCGGCGGTGCGGGCGAGATGGACGACCTTCTCGAAGTCTGCGTCCAATCCTCCTTCAGCCTCCAAGGGACCGCTCTGCATTAATGGTTCGCGGCTTTTATAAGTTCTGAAGTTACCCCAAGGACCGGCGAGCCACGACGCCAGCCCTGCGCGCCTCCGCACGTTCGCAAATTTCTTTCATCGAGCGTACCGAATCTCCCCGAACCGGCCTCGCGAAGCGACAAAAAATATGCCAGATGCGACCTGCCCGCGTTTTTTGAGTGAGCGCGGATTTTTTCCCCAACTTGCCCTGCTGCGTTGAACGGCAGGGCTTTTTCTTTTCCAGTCGGAGAGTTCGGAGATCCCGGCAGCCCAAGGGGCCGTGTCCCGTGATCGTCCCGGACGTCGCAATTGGTTCTGATCCGGTCACATCACCGCGCTGCCGGCCATGAGCGCCAGCACGAGGAAGACCAGGAAGACGACGAGGAAGATGAAGAAGAGGAATTTCGCGATCGTGGCCGTGGCCGCGGAGATGCCGGAAAAACCGAAAAAGCCGGAGATCAGCGAGATGACCAGAAAGATGAGAGCCCATTTCAGCATGGAACTTGTTCCTTCACGTTGATGGCGGGATAACGTGAAGAAAGGTTCCCGGGTTCCAAACTACTGGCGAAAGAGGTGCGCCTTGCCCGAAACGCCGATCGTCACCTGGTCGCCGGCGGCAAGCGCCTCGCGGCTCGGAATGTCGAGCCGGATGGAGATATCCGTGCCGCCGAGCGCGATCCGCACGTCCGAAGTGGGGCCGCAGAAACTGATTTCGGCGATCGTCCCCGAAACGCCATTCCCGCCGCCGCCCGTAACGGAGATCTGCTCCGGCCGGAGCATGATCTCGGCACTTCCGCGATAGGCGGCGTCATCCACCGGCAGCACGCCCAGCGGACTTTCCGCCCGCCCCCCGGCGACCGCGGCCGGCAATACGATCGCCTCGCCGAGAAAAGCGGCCGTCGCAGGATCGACCGGCCTGGAATAGACCTCGCGCGGCGAGCCGACCTGCGCGAACCTTCCGGCCCGCATCACCGCCACCTGATCGGCGAAGGCCAGCGCTTCCGCCTGGTCGTGGGTGACCAGCAGCGTGGTGATGCCGGCCGCCGTCAGCACGTCCGTCACCGCCTTGCGGGTCGCGGCGCGCAGGCCGGTGTCGAGTGCGGAAAACGGCTCGTCGAGCAGCATCAGGCGCGGCTTGCGGGCGAGCGCGCGGGCGAGCGCCACGCGCTGCTGCTGGCCGCCGGAAAGCTGGTCGGGCTTGCGCGACAGCATGGCGCGGTCGAGACCCACCATGTCCATCAGCTCCGCCGCGCTCGCTTCCTTGACCGCCCTTTCCGCCTCCATTCCGAAGCCGATGTTCTGCGCCACCGTGAGATGCGGGAAGAGGCAGCCGTCCTGCGACACGATGCCGATGCCGCGCTTGTGGGCCGGCACCTGGAAGGCGCCGTCCACCAGCACCCGGCCGCCGAACACGATGCTGCCCGCATCCGGCTGGTCGAAACCGGCGACCAGGCGCAGGAGCGTGGTCTTGCCGCAGCCGGAAGGCCCGACGATCGCCGTGCGGCTGCCGGCCGCGACGGAAAGGCCGACGCCGTCGAGCGCGGCGACCGCGCCGTAATGTTTGCGCAAGGAGGTCAGTTGGAGAAGCGTCATCGCCCGGCGATCTTTTTGGACTGGGAATAGAGAAGCCATGTGAGCGGCATGGAGAAGACGACCATCAGCAGCGCATAGGGCGCCGCCCCCGCATAGTCGATCTCGCCGGTCAGCGCCCAGAAGGCCATGGCGAGCGTGCGCGTGCCGTTCGGCGCAAGCATCTGGGTGGCGGTGAGCTCGTTCATGATGCCGAGCGAGGCGAGCGCCACGCCGGCCGCCGCACCCGGCGCCGCGAGCCTCACCGTCGTCGCCCAGAGCGCATTGCCCGGCGAGCGGCCGAGGCTAGCCGCCGCCTGTTCGAGTTCCACCGGCACCTGCGCGATGCTGGCGCGCAGGCTTACCAGCGCCCGCGGCAGGAACATCACGACATAGGCGAGCACGATGGTCGCCACCGTCTGGTAGAGCGGCAGCATGACCCGCACGGTGACGGTGACGAGCGCCAGCGCCACGACCACGCCCGGCATGGAGCTCGCGAGATAGTAGCAGCCTTCGAGGAAGCGGCTGGCCCTGGTCGGCCGGCGCACGGAGAGCCAGGCGATCGGCACGGCGGCGGCGGTCGTCGCGATCCCGCCGATCAGGCAGATGACGAGCGTCTGCCAGAGCGCCAGCCCGATCTCGTCCATCCGCCAGATGCCCGCACCTCCGGCGATCAGCCAGCGGCCGAGGGTGAGCGCCGGAATGCCGAGCGAAAAGGCGGCGACCACAAGCGGCAGCAGCAGGCAAAAATATTTCCAGCGGCCGAGCTTCGTGATCTTCGGCCGCCGCGCGACGCCGGGGCCGAGCCGCGCATAACGGCGGCGGCCGCGAAGCCCCGCCTCAAGGCCGAGGAGCACGAAGCAGCAGAGCACGAGCACCAGCGCCAGCATATGGGCGGCGACGCCGTTATAGGTCGACTGGAACTGGTCGAGGATCGCCGTCGTGAACGTGTCGAAGCGGATCATCGCATAGAGCCCGTATTCTGCGAGCAGATGCAGGCCGATCAGGAGCGCCCCGCCGCAAAGCGCCAGGCGGAGCTGCGGCAGCACGACGCGCCGGAAGACGGCGAAAGGCGCGAGCCCCAGCGACGCCGCCTGGTCCTCCAGCGCCGGATCGAGCAGCCGGAAGGCGGCGGAGACGGGAAGATAGAGGAAGGGGAAATAGGCGACCACCGAGATCGCCACGCCGCCGGAAAGCCCGTGAAGGCCCGGCCACAGGCCGATCCAGGCATAGGAATGCACGAAGGCCGGCACGGCGAGCGGCGCCACCGCAAGCCAGGACCAGAGCCGCGCCCCCGGCAGGTCGCTGCGCTCCGTCAGCCAGGCCAGCGAAACCGCGAGCATCGCGCAGACCGGGATGGTGAAGACAACGAGCAGGACGGTGTTGACCATCAGGTCGCCGACCCGCTGGCGGAAGATGAGCTGGAACGCCGTCTCCCAGCCCGTCGCCACGGTCGCCCAAAGCACGAAGCCGAGCGGCAGCAGCGCTGCCAGGGCCACCGCGACCGCGATGGTCAATGTCCAGGACGATGCCGCCGGCAGACGCCGCGGCACGACTGGAACGCTGGTTTCGGCGATGGAACTCATGGAAGACCCGAGAAGCATGAGACATCGCAGGTACGCCCTGCAATGTCTCCGCGCAACATGTTTTGAACCCTCTTAAAGCAGGCCGGCCGCGGTCATCATGTCGGTGACTTTGGCGTTGTTGAGCGTCGAGGCCTCGACCTTCGGCGCCTGCAGGTCGGCGAGCGGAACCAGCGCCTTGTTGGAAGCCTCGCCCTTGCCGACGGCATATTCATAGGACGTGCCGTCCCGCAGCACGGCCTGGCCGCCCTTGCCGGTCACCCATTTCAGGAAGGCCTGGGCCTGTTCCTTGTGCTTGGAGGAGGCAAGGATGCCGCCGCCCGAGATGGAGACGAAAGCGCCCGGATCCTGGTTCTTGAAATAGTGCAGCGAAACGTTGCCGCTGTTTTCGCCGGTCTTCGCCTGGTCGCCGAAATAGTAGTAGTGGTAGATCAGCGCGCCTTCCGTCTGGCCGGCATTGACGGCCTTCATGGCGGTCGAGTTGCCGCGATAGGCGGTGAAGTTCTCCTTCATGCCCTTCAGCCATTCCGCCGTCGCCTCTTCCCCCTTGAGCTGCAGCAGCGCGCCGACGATCGCCTGGAAATCGGCGCCCGACGGAGACGCGGCCCAGCGGCCCTTCCATTCGGGCTTGGCCAGGTCGAGCATGGATTTCGGCAGCTTGTCGGCGGAAAGCTTGGTCTTGTCATAGGCGAAGACGGTCGAACGGGCGGCGATGCCGATCCAATGGCCGTTCGCGGGACGGAACTGTTCCGGAACCTGGTCGAGCGTCACCTGATCGACGGGCTCGAAGAGGCCCTTGCCGTCGACCAGCGCCATGGCGGGCGAATTTTCGGTGAGGAACACGTCGGCCGGCGAATTGGCGCCTTCCTGGACGATCTGGTTGGCGAATTCGAGGTCGGAGCCGTTGCGCACGGTCACCACGATGCCCGTCTCTTCCGTGAAGGCATCGACCCATTCCTTGGTCAGTCCCTCGTGCTGGGCATTGTAGATCGTGATGCTGTCGGCGACCTGCGCCGAAGCCGGCGTCGAAAGGGCGAGAACGGAAAAGGCGAGCGCGGCAATGCCGGCCGGCAGGGTGGATGAAGTCTTCAAGATCGCCTCCAGGACAAGATTGACGAAGCGTCATTACGAAATGGGGAGAATAGCGGTCAAGTTAAGGCAGGGCCAAAGACGTACCCAAATGCGTGAATGCAGGCGATGGAATGCGAATCAGCTATTGCTCGTTCGAACGCATCGGGAACAGGCCCAAACGAGAGCGGGCCATCGGGAACGGGGCATCGAGAATGGGCCAACGGGAACAGGAATGCCAGCAGTCGCCTATCTGGAGAAACTGAACGACGCGCAGCGGCGCGCGGTGGAGCACGGTTCGGATGTGCCGAAGGGCGGTCCGGCCGGCCCTTTGCTGGTGATCGCCGGCGCGGGCTCCGGTAAAACGAATACGCTCGCCCATCGCGTCGCGCACCTGATCGTCTCCGGCGCCGATCCCCGCCGTATCCTGCTGATGACGTTTTCCCGCCGCGCGGCTTCCGAAATGGGCCGCCGCGTCGAGCGCATCTGCGCGCAGGTGCTCGGCAAGAATGCCGGGATCATGACCGATGCGCTTGCCTGGGCCGGCACCTTCCACGGCATCGGCGCCCGGCTCTTGCGCATGCATGCCGCTGAAATCGGCCTGGACCCGGATTTCACCATTCACGACCGGGAAGATTCCGCCGACCTGATGAACCTCGTGCGCCACGAGCTCGGCTTCTCGAAAACGGAAAGCCGCTTTCCCACCAAGGGCACCTGCCTCGCGATCTATTCCCGTGCGGTGAATTCGCAAACGCCGCTCGACGAGGCGCTGAAATCGCATTTCCCCTGGTGCTCCGCCTGGGAAAGGGAGCTTCGCGAACTCTTCGCATCCTACGTGGAAGCCAAGCAGGTGCAGAACGTCCTCGATTACGACGACCTGCTCCTCTACTGGGCGCAGATGATGAGCGAGCCGTCGATCGCCGAGGACGTCGGCGGCCGCTTCGACCATGTGCTGGTCGACGAATATCAGGACACCAACCGCCTGCAGTCGTCCATCCTGATGGCGATGAAACCCGGCGGACGCGGGCTGACGGTGGTCGGCGACGACGCCCAGTCGATCTATTCCTTCCGGGCAGCGACGATCCGCAACATCCTCGATTTCCCCGGCTCCTTCGATCCGCCGGCCGATATCGTCACGCTCGACCGCAACTATCGCTCGACCAACACGATTCTTGCGGCCGCCAACGGCGTGATCGAGCTTGCCCGCGAGCGCTTCACCAAAAACCTCTGGACCGAGCGCCAGTCGGAAGAGCGCCCGCGCCTCGTCGCCGTCCGCGACGAAAACGAGCAGGCGAATTACATCGTCGAGAAGATCCTGGAGAACCGCGAGACGGGCATGACGCTGAAGCAACAGGCGGTGCTCTTCCGCTCCTCGCATCATTCCGGCCCGCTGGAAGTCGAGCTCACCCGCCGCAACATCCCCTTCGTGAAATACGGCGGCCTGAAGTTTCTGGACAGCGCCCATGTGAAGGACATGCTGGCGGCGCTGCGCTTTGCCCAGAACCCGCGTGACCGCGTCGCCGGTTTCCGGCTGATGCAGCTCATCCCCGGCATCGGTCCGCAGACGGCCGGAAAGATCCTCGACGCCATCGCCGCCGACCCCGAACCCCTGGCGGCCCTTCAGGAAATCCCCGCCCCGCCGCGCTCCGGGGCCGACTGGCCGGCCTTCGTCGACATGCTCGGCGCGATCCGCAGGGGTGAAGGCTGGCCCTCGGAAATCGGCCTTGCCCGTGAATGGTACGAGCCGCATCTCGCCCGCATCCATGAGGACGCCGAAACCCGCAAGGCCGATCTCCTGCAGCTCGAACAGATCGCCGCCGCCTATACCTCTCGCGAACGCTTCCTCACAGAACTGACGCTCGATCCGCCGGATGCGACGAGCGCCGAATCCGGCACGCCGCTGCTCGACGAGGATTATCTCATCCTCTCCACCATCCACTCCGCCAAAGGCCAGGAATGGCGCTCGGTCTTCCTGCTGAACTGCGTCGACGGCTGCATCCCCTCGGACCTCGGGGTGGGCTCGACCGCCGAGATCGAGGAAGAACGCCGGCTCCTTTATGTCGCGATGACCCGCGCCAAGGATTACCTGCACCTCGTCACCCCGCAGCGCTTCTTCGTGCACGGGCAGGTCTCGCAGGGCGACCGTCACGTCTATGCCGCCCGCACCCGCTTCATCCCCGCGACGCTCCTGCAGTTCTTCGAGACGACCTCCTGGCCCGTCGTCGCCCCCATGTCGGACGCCGAACGTCAGGCCCGCCACCAGATCCGCATCGACGTCACCGCCCGCATGCGCGGCATGTGGCGGTAAGGCGGACGGCCCGAGGCGCGTCGCCTCGTCATAAGACTCTAACATGACTGTGGAATGAGCTGTCGTCCGACCGATGAACCGGCTGAGACAGGCGGCTCGGACCGAGCCAACACCTTGAGGACGGAACCCAATGGACGATATCCATGTGTTCGACGGGCATAACGACGCAGTTCAGTTCATGTCGGACTACAAGCCGGCCGGCCGGGATTTCCTCGCCCGGTCGGAAGCAGGCCATCTCGATCTTCCCCGCGCCATCGAAGGGCGCCTGGCCGGCGGCCTGTTCGCACTGCATGCCTATCCGGAGCGTAAGCCTGAAAATGATCTCACCATCACCAGCGACGGATACGAGGTCCGTTATGCCGACGCGGTGCCTTTGGACCACGCCCGCCGGCAGATCGATGGCCAGCTTTCCGCGATGCGAGCATTGATCCGGCGTTCCAACGGACGGATGCGCATTGCGGCCAGCGTGGATGAGATCAAGACCGCTCGCGCCGAATCCACCTTTGCCGTCGTGCTTCACATGGAAGGGGCCGAGGCGATCGATCCCGATCTCGACTATCTCCATGTCCTGCACGAAGCGGGTCTCCGATCTCTCGGCCTGGTCTGGAGCCGCCCGAATATTTTCGGCTACGGCGTCCCCTTCGCCTATCCGAGGTCGCCCGACACAGGCCCCGGGTTGACCGATCTCGGCAGGAATCTCGTCAGGACCTGCAACGCTCTCGGAATCATGATCGATGTTTCGCATCTGAACGAACGCGGGTTCTGGGACGTGGCGGCATTGAGCACCGCTCCGCTCGTCGCCACCCATGCCTGCGCTCACGCCGTATGCCCATCGACCCGAAACCTCACCGACCGGCAGCTCGACGCCATTCGCGATACGGAGGGGGTGATCGGCTTCAACCTCGCCGTCAACGACATCCGCGCCGACGCCCATCTCGATGAAAACACCCCGCTCGACGTCGTGGTTCGCCATATCGACTATCTCATCGATCGCGTGGGCGCGGAAAGGGTGGCCCTGGGGTCGGACTTCGACGGCGCCGTCGTGCCGCGCCAGATCAGGGATGCGAGCGGCCTGCCGCGTCTCCTCGACGCCATGCGCAAGACCGGCTTTGACGAAGAGACGCTGCGAAAATTCGCCTTCGACAACTGGCTCCGCGTCTTCGGCCTGACGTGGCCGGCCTGACATGATCCGCTTGACTGTCCGATTGGCCGCCCTGTCCCCTCGCCTGTCGCATTGACTTGGCTCCTGCCTGATGGAACAACCGCCGACGTGTTCTGGTGTCGAGGGAGGGGAAGATGGCCGGCCGCAGGATCGTATTGGTGCAGGGCGCCTGGGGTTCGAGCGCCAGCTGGACGCCGGTGGCAAATATCCTGCGCGGGCTCGGCCATCAGGTCTTCGTGCCGAGCCTGACCGGTCTTGGCGAGCGCACGCACCTCTTTTCCGGCGCGATCAATCTCGATACCCATATCGCCGACATATCGGGTCTGATCGAAGCCGAAGGCCTTGAAGAATTCGATCTCGTCGGCCACTCCTATGGCGGCATGGTGATAACCGGCGTCGCCGACCGGTTCGCGAGCCGCATCCGCAGCCTGATCTATCTCGACGCCTTCCTGCCGTCGGACGGCCAATCGGCGCTCGATCTGCTCGGCCCGGAGGTCGCGCTCGCAAATCTCGCGGCGGCCGGAGAACTGGGCGGCTTCGCCGTCCCGCCGCCCGCCCGCCATGCGACCCGGGTGCCGGAGCACCTCAGGCATTACATGGCCAACCGTTCGCCGCACCCGATCGCGACGATGATCCAGAAGATCAGGCTCACCGGCGCCCACAAGGACATTCAAAAACGCCTTTACGTGTCGGCCAGTATCGATCAGTCGGCGATCTTCTCGGGCATCTACGGCAGGGTGAGCACCGATCCCTCCTGGCAATCCCTGGAAGTGCCGAGCGGCCACATGCTGCAGCTCGAAATGCCGGAAGAGGTCGCCCGCATCATCCACGATTTCATCGGGTGAAGGAAATCTCGAGTGCTCATTCCTCGGGGCGCTCGTCCTCGCTGAAGACCGCCTCGATATCGCGAGAGCCATGCAAAATGCGTTCAATGCGCACGTCGTCGCCTGAGACGGTATAGAAGACCACATACAGGCGAAAGGGAATCGATCGCAGACCGGCCCACAAGTCCGGACGTGGAGCACCGGAACGCGGCGTATCGGCCAGCCGGTTGCAGCGGGCACGCAACTCCGCGACGAAGCGATAAGCGGCACGCGGGTTCTCAGAGTGGATATAGTCGCCGATCTCTTCCAGGTCCTGCGCCGCAGCGGGCGCGAAACGCACGACCATCAGGAGCGGCGCCCGCTATATTTCACTTCGAGGCGTGTGAATATCTCATCGGCGGACACGCCCTCACCGCTCTCGATCCCGGCCCTGATATCGGCCCGCAGCGCTTCAAGCCCCGCCTTCCTCTGCTCTTCACGCTCTTCGAGAAGACGCAGGCTGTCGCGCACGACTTCGCTGGCGCTGGCGTAGCGGCCGCTTTCGACAAGCTGGCGCACGAAGCCCTCATAATGAGAACCGAGATTATAGCTGGACGGCATGACGACCTCTCGTTTTTTTCGGAGTTTATCAATTTTTGATAATTCTTGCAAAGCCTGCGAGCAATCAGACGCCTCGTCCTCCGTTATGCCGCTCCAGCAACTCGATCTGGATCTGCTGGAGTTCCGCCAGCCGCTCCCATTGCCTGGCCATCTGATGGTCGATCTTTTCATGGAGCTGGCGGATTTCGAGTTCGGCGCGCAGGTTGATCATGTAGTCGTTCTCGGAGCGTAGGCGGTCCTTCTCCTCCTGCCGCCGCTGGCTCATCATGATCACCGGTGCCTGCAGCGCCGCGAGGCAGGAGAGCACGAGGTTCAGCAGGATGAACGGATAGGGGTCGAAGGGCTGCGAGAACAGGCCGACGACATTGATCCCCATCCACATCACGAGGATCGCGATGAAGGTGAGAATGAAGGTCCAGGAGCCGCCGAACGAGGCAACCTTGTCCGCCACCCGCTCCCCGAATGTAGGGTTGCGGTCGAGCAGGTTGGCGGCGCTCGTCTGCACCGTCGAGGCGCCCTTCTCGAAATTGTCGAGCACCTGCCGGTCGAGTTCGGAAAGCTCGCCGCGCTCCTCCTCCAGAAGCTTCTCCACATAGCGGCGGCGATAGCGGGCAAGGTCCTCGTCGCAGATCAGGCTGTCGGCAACGCAGTCCTTCACCTCCTCGCAGATCATCTCGAAGAGATGCGGCCTGAGCAGCCCGACCTTATGCAGCCGCGTCAGCGGGAATGTCCGGCCGCAGACGATGCACTGCCCCGTTTTCAAAGCCGAATGCCTGCCCATCTCACGCCTCTTCCTTCTGGGATTCCGCAGGCGCCGCAAGCGGTGCCAGATGGAAGAGCCGCGGCGAGAATTTTCTCGAAAACTCCTCCGAGCGGCCGATATAGACCAGCGTCGAACCTTCGAGGCCGGCAAGCACATCCACGAGCCGCTCGCGCGTTTCGGGCTCCAGCCCCTCCAGCACGTCGTCCATGATCAGCCAGCCCGGCTTGCGCAGCACCGCATTGGCGACCGAAAGCGATGCCTCTTCCTCCTTGTCGAGCAGCCGGTCCCAGCGCTCCACCTCGTCCAAGCGGTGGACAAGGCGCTCCAGTCCGACCTTTTCCAGCGCCCGGATCAGCGCGCCGTCGTCCACGTCCGGAAGCCCGTTCGGATACGTCATCACCTCCCGCAGCGTCGCCGTCGGGAGATAGTTTTCCTGCGGCATCAGGATCATGCCGTCGGAAAGCGGCAGGCCGATCTCGCCGTGACCCCAGGGCCAGATGCCCGCAACCGCCTGGAAGAACAGGTGCCGGTCGGCGCCCGGATCGCCGTTGATCATCACCCGCTCGCCCGGCCGGATGAAACACTCGCCCTCCCTGACGCGGATACCGTGCCCCTTCTCGCCGCGATCCGGCTCGCCGTAGACGCTGACCCCGCAAAGGCTCATCCCCTCCTCCGCCTTCGCCTCGCGATAGGCGATGACCTCGCCTTCCTTCGCCGGGGTGTCCATGGCAAGCAGCGCGTTGCGGAAAGAAGAAACGCGCGTCAGCGTCGCCCGCCAGTCGGCGATGACGCTGAAATTGACGACATACCAGCGCAGCGCCTGGTTGACCTGGTTGAAGGCCCCCACGGCCATCATCAGCCCGCCGAAGGAAAGCTCCCCGGAAAAATACATGGGCGAGGCGATGATGATCGGCGCGACCAGTGCCAGCCAGCCGAACCCGGCCGAAACCCAGGTGAGGTTGGCGAGCGCCCAGGCGAGCTGGCGGAGCATTTCCAGCACCCCGTCGATCGCCCCGTGGACGCGCTCGCGCTCGTTCGCCTCGCCGCGCGCCAGCGTGATCGGCTTCAGGTTCTCGTTGGCGCGGACGAGCGCGGCCCGCAGGTCCGCTTCCCTGGCGTAACGCTCCGCGTTCAGCCGCGGCAGCCGGGCGCCGACCACATTGCTCAGCACCGAGCCCAGGAGCGCATAAAGGATCGTCGCCCAGACCATGTAGCCGGGGATCGAGATGGTGCTGCCGCCGAGATGGAAGACGAAGTCCGACGAGATCGCCCAGAGCACGCCGATGAAGCTTGCGAGCAGGATGGTGGAGTTGACGAGCCCGATCGCCAGCGCCGTCGTGTTCTCCGCCAGGATGCGGGTATCCTCGTGCAGCCGCTGGTCGGGATTGTTGGCGATCGCGCCTGCCCCGCCGAGCTTCAGCGCCCGCCCCGGCACGAGCCAGACGTCGGAAAGGTCGCGCGCCAACCCTTCGCGCATGCGCATCGCGGTGATCTGGTTCAGCCATTGCTGGATGACGTTGAGCAGCGTCAGCGAGAAGGCGATGACCGCGAAGACGACGAGCTGGTTCAGGAATTCGGGCATGTCGCGCCGCTCCAGCGCGTCGTAGAACGGCCCGTTCCATTCGTTCAGCCGGTATGTCGCGTAAGTCGTCGCGAAGATCACCGCGAGCAGAGCGACCGTCAGCACCAGCACGCGATTGCGCACGGGCGCATTCCAGAAGGCGCCGCCCATCATGCGGAGCTGGCTGCCCAGGGAAAGCTCGTAAGTCTCAGGCACAACCATACCGTCCGCCATCCTCTGCCTCATTGATAAACCGGAGCCTCGATAACCCGGGCGCTGTAAGATTTAACATAGGGACTCATCTTTACCGCCGCCGCCCCTACCACTGTCCTAATCCTTTTTGTTTGCAAAAAGGCCAATTCGTGATAATGACCGACCAGTCAGTCATAAATGAGAGACCAAGGAATGGCCGAGAGGAAGAGAGAGAAACGCGATCCGCAGCAGCGCCGGGCGGAAATCCTGGCGGCCGCCTTCGCCTGCTTTGCGGAACGGGGTTTCGCGGCCACCCGCATGGAGGATGTCGCCGCCCGCGCCGGCATCGCCAAGGGCACGGTCTACCTGCACTTTCCGGACAAGGAACGGCTTTTCACCGAGCTCGTCTCCGGCATCGCCACGCCCATCCTCGGCGAGATCGACGGACTGGTGCGGAACGAGGCGGTTCCGGCTCGCTTCGCGATCTCGATGTTCTACACGCTTTTCCGGCGCGAAGTGCTGGAGACGGAGCGCCGCCACCTCCTTCGCCTGATCCTCGCCGAGGGGCCGATGTTCCCGGCCGTCACGGAATTCTACCACCGCGAGATCATCTCCAGGGGGCTCGGCGTGCTGCGCATCCTCATGAAGCGGGCGGCCGATCGCGGCGAACTCCGCAATCCGGCGCTCGCCGAAATGCCGCAGATCGTCGTTTCGCCGGCCCTCATGACGATCATCTGGACGACGCTCTTCGAGCGTTACGAGCATCTCGACACGCAAAAGCTCTTTGAAACCTTCCTCGACACCCTCTTCGTGCCGGCTGAGAACCCGCCATCGGAAGGAAGCGCGAAATGAAACGGATCCTCGTCATCGTCATCCTGGCCGGAGCAGCGCTGGCCGCCCTTCCCTTCCTGTTTTCCGGCAATGGCCAGCGCCCCTACCAGGGCTGGGTCGAGGCGGATACGCTGTTCGTCGGCGCCGAAAGCGCCGGCCGGCTCGAAAGGCTCGACGTCGCCGAAGGCCAGGCGGTCGCGGCCGGCGCGCCGCTCTTCAGGCTGGAAGCGTCGGGCGAGGAAGCAGCCGTCGCCGCAGCCCCACGCAGCACTTGCCCGTTCGCAGGCGGAGCTCGATCTTGCCGAGGCCGCCCAGAAGCGGCCGGAAGAGATCGACGTCCTGCGCGCCTCCGAGCGCGAAGCGGCCGCCCGCCTCGAACTCGCCAAGCAGGATCTCGACCGCACCCGCGTGCTGGTCGAGCGCGGCACCGCCACGCAGGCGAGCCTCGACACGGCGACCGCCACCGAAGCCGCCAACCGCGCGGCGCTCGACAACGTCCGCAGCCAGATCATCCTCGGCAACCTGCCCGCCCGGGACGAGCAGCTCCGCCAGGCGAAGGAGGCTCTCGCCGCCGCCAGGGCAGACCTCGCCTCCGCCGAGGCCGCGCTTGCCCGCCGCTCCGTCGCGGCCCCGGCCGAAGGCAGCATCGAGACGGTCTACTATCGGACGGGAGAGGTCGTACCGACCGGCCGGCCGATCGTGGCGCTGCTGCCGCCGGACAATATCCGCATCCGCTTCTTCGTGCCGGAAACCGAGATCGCCCAGTTCTCGCTCGGACAGGTGATCCGCGTCGCCTGCGACGCCTGTGAGTCCACCGAGGCGAAGATCAGCTTCATCGCGAAAAACGCCGAATTCACCCCGCCGGAAATCTACAGCCTCGAAGAACGGGCCAAGCTCGTCTACCGCGTCGAGGCCGTCCCGGCGGATCCGAAGGCGTTGCGCCCCGGCCAGCCGGTCGATGTCTTCGCGGGGGCGCGGCCATGACGGAGACAGGCATAGCCGCCGAACCCTACAGGATTGACGCCCCCGAAACGGTGATCGACGTCCATCACCTGACGAAGAGCTTCGGCGGCCGCAAGGTGGTCGACGACGTCTCCATGTCCGTGAAGAAAGGCCGCATCCACGGCTTTCTCGGCCCCAACGGCTCCGGCAAGACGACGACGATCCGCATGCTCTGCGGACTCCTGACGCCCGACAGCGGCGACGGCACCTGCCTCGGCTTCGACATCCTCACCGAAAGCGACCGCATCCGCCGGCGCGTCGGCTACATGACCCAGAAATTCTCGCTCTATCAGGACCTTTCCATCCGCGAGAACCTGGAATTCGTCGCCCGCGTCTACGGTCTTCCAGATCCCCGCGGCAAGGCGAGCGCCGCAATCGAACGCCTCGGCCTCAAGGGTCGCGAGAAGCAGCTTGCGGGAGAACTCTCCGGCGGCTGGAAGCAGCGCCTGGCCCTCGGCGCCTGCATCCTGCCCGAACCCGCGCTTCTGCTCCTCGACGAACCGACCGCCGGCGTCGATCCGAAGGCGCGCCGGGACTTCTGGAACGAGATCCACGCGCTCGCCGCCGAAGGCCTCTCGGTTCTCGTCTCCACCCATTACATGGACGAGGCGGAGCGCTGCCACGAGATCGCCTACATCGCCTATGGCAAACTTCTGGCCGAGGGCACGGTGGACGAGGTGATCGCCGGCACCGGCCTTGTCACCTGGACCGTTTCCGGCCCGGACGTCCATCGTCTCCAGACCGAGCTCGAAACGGTGCCGGGCATCGACATGATCGCGCCTTTCGGCACCAGCCTGCATGTCGCCGGCCGCGACGCGGACGCGCTGGAGAAGGCGATCGCGCCCTATCGCGACCGTCCCGGCCTCAGATGGGAAAAAGGCGAAGCGACGCTGGAAGACGCCTTCATCGACCTGATGCGCCGCTCGGAGGACAATTTCCAATGACGGGCACCGCGGCAAACGGCAATGGCAACAACGGCTCCTTCGGCCGCTTCTGGGCGATGACGGTCAAGGAATTCATCCAGATGACCCGCGACCGCATCACGCTCGCGACCATGGTCATGCTGCCGATCATGCAGCTTTTCCTGTTCGGCTTCGCGATCAACACGACGCCGCACAACCTGCCGACCGCAGTCCTGATGCGCGAGAACACCGATGTCGGCCGCTCCATCCTCGCGGCGCTCGAAAACACCGATTTCTTCCGGATCGAGACGGTGATTACCCGCGCCGAAGACATGGACGAACTGCTGCAATCCGGCAGGGCGCTCTTCGTCGTCGAAATCCCCGAAGGTTTCGAACGGTCGCTCCGCCGCGGCGAGACGCCCTCGCTGCTCGTCGCCGCCGACGCCACCGACCCGGTCGCCTCCTCCTCGGCGCTCTCGGCGCTATCCGGCATCGTCACGACCGCGCTTGCCAACGACCGGCAGATCGAATTTTCCGAACCCACGAAACCGGCCTTCTCGATCGTCCAGCACCGCCGCTACAATCCGGCCGGCTCCTCGACGCTCAACATCGTCCCCGGCCTGCTCGGCACGATCCTGACGATGACGCTCCTGATCTTCACCGCGCTCTCCGTCACCCGCGAGGTGGAGCGCGGCACGATGGAAAACCTTCTCTCCATGCCCATCAGGCCGCTGGAGATCATGCTCGGCAAGATCGCCCCTTACGTGCTGATCGGCCTCGTCCAGGCGCTGCTCATCATCGCTGCGGGCTTCCTCGTCTTCCGCGTGCCGATCCTCGGCGATCCGGCTTCGCTCACCGCGGCGACCGCCCTCTTCGTCGTCACCAACCTGTCGATCGGCTACACGTTTTCCACGATCGCCGCCAACCAGCTCCAGGCGATGCAGATGGCGATGATGTTCTTCCTGCCGAACATATTGCTTTCAGGCTTCATGTTTCCCTTCGCCGGCATGCCCAACTGGGCGCAATGGATCGGCGAGGCCCTGCCGCTCACCCACTATATCCGCATCGTCCGCGCGGTCATGCTGAAGGGCGCGAACATCGAGACGCTCGCCTATGACACGGCAGCGCTTGCCGCCCTGATGGCGATCGCCATGCTGATCGCGGTGCGCCGCTTCCGCCGCACGCTGGATTGATTTGTCGTTTCCTACGCCCAAAATAAACCGGGCCAAGATAAAGCTGGATTGCCGGGGAGGTTGCCATGCCGAAGATCGATATCGCCGCCGTGCCTCAACGCAAGGGCTCCGGCTATCCGCCGCCTTTCGACGCCCCCTGTGCCGACCGGGTGCGGCAGCGGCTGGGCGATGCGGGCGGGCTGACCGATTTCGGCATCAATCTCATGCACCTGCCGCCCGGCAACTGGTCGAGCCAGCGCCATTGGCATTCCCACGAGGACGAGTTCGTTTATGTGCTCGCAGGCGAGCTGACGCTGATCGAGGACGATGGCGAAACGCTGCTGCGCGCCGGCGATTGCGCCGCCTTCCCGAAAAATTCGGGCAACGGCCATCACATGATCAACAGGTCGAACGCGGTGGCGGTCTATCTGGAAATCGGCTCGCGGCAGCCCGACGACCTGACCACCTGCTCCGACATCGACATGATGAGCGCCAATGCCGACGGCCGCTTCGTGCATAAGGATGGCACGCCCTACGCCGATCCCGCCTGACGCGGAACCGTCACCCGTCTGCCGCCGCTCGCCATGCTGCGGGATAGGCTTCAAATCCGCCTTGCATTATTTTCGTGCAGCGCACAAAATCCTTGCAATCATCATCGATCGGCCCTGGGCTGAAACCCTTCGAACGGCCGGCAAGGGGAACTATGTCGATCAAGGCGAGCATCTATCACCTCACCCATTACAGATACGACAAGCCAGTCCGCCTCGGACCGCAGATCATCCGGTTGAAGCCCGCCGCCCATTCCCGCACCAAGGTCTTGAGCCATTCGCTGAAGGTCACGCCTTCGAACCATTTCGTGAACCTGCAGCAGGATCCCTACGGCAACTATCTCGCCCGCTACGTCTTTCCCGACCCCGTGACCGAATTCAAGATCGAGGTCGACCTGATCGCCGACATGACGGTCTACAACCCCTTCGACTTCTTCGTCGAGGAAGAGGCGACCAAATGGCCGTTCGCCTATCCGGAAACGCTGGTCGAGGACCTTTCCATCTACCGCAAGCCGGAGCCGGCAATGCCGCGCCTCAGGGCCTTCCTCGATTCGATCGACACCTCGCCCGGTCAGCCGACGGTCGATATGGTGGTTGGCCTCAACGCCCGCCTGCAGCGGGAGATCGGTTACGTCATCCGCATGGAGCCGGGCGTGCAGGAGCCGGAAGAGACGCTGACCGTCGCCAAGGGCTCCTGCCGCGACACGAGCTGGCTGCTCGTGCAGGTGCTGCGCCATCTCGGTTTCGCCGCCCGGTTCGTTTCGGGCTATCTCATCCAGCTGACGCCGGACCTGAAGGCGCTCGACGGCCCGTCCGGCACCGAAGTCGATTTCACCGACCTGCACGCCTGGGCGGAAGTCTATCTCCCCGGCGCCGGCTGGGTCGGCCTCGACCCGACCTCCGGACTGCTCACCGGCGAAAGCCATATTCCGCTGGCCGCCACGCCGCACTACCGCAATGCGGCGCCGATCTCCGGCGGCTATTACGGCGAGGCCGAGACCACGTTCGCCTTCGACATGAAGGTGTCGCGCGTCGCCGAGCACCCGCGCATCACCAAACCCTTCTCCGACTCTTCCTGGGAAGCCCTGAACGAGCTCGGCGGAGAAGTCGACCGCGTGCTGCAGGCGCAGGATGTGCGCCTCACCATGGGCGGCGAACCCACCTTCGTCTCGATCGACGATTTCGAATCCGACGAGTGGAACACCGCCGCGGTCGGCCCGACCAAGCGCGAGAAGGCCGACATCCTCATCCGCAGGCTTCGCGAGCGCTTCGCCCCGGGCGGCTTCCTGCACTACGGCCAGGGCAAATGGTATCCGGGCGAAAGCCTGCCGCGCTGGACCTTCTCGCTCTACTGGCGCAAGGACGGGGTGCCGATCTGGCGCAATCCGGACCTCGTGGCCGAGGAAGGCCGGGACCATGGCGCCACGGAAGACGACTCCGGCAGGCTTCTGACCGCGATCGCCGGGGAACTCGGCATCGACCCCGAGATGGTGGTTCCGGCCTTCGAGGACCCGGCGGAATGGATCATCAAGGAAGGCAGCCTGCCGGAAAACGTCGATCCGTCGAATTCGAAGCTCAAGGACCCCGAGGAGCGCAGCCGCATCGCCCGTGTCTTCGAGCGCGGCCTGACCCGTCCGACGGGTCACGTCCTGCCGGTGCAGGCCTGGAATGCGCAGGCCGGCGGCCGGCGCTGGGTGAGCGAGAAATGGAAAACCCGCCGCGGCCGCATCTTCCTCGTGCCCGGCGACAGCCCGGTCGGCTACCGTCTGCCGCTCGGCACATTGCCCTATGTACCGCC
Source organism: Xaviernesmea oryzae (assembly GCF_900177415.1). Lineage (GTDB taxonomy): Bacteria > Pseudomonadota > Alphaproteobacteria > Rhizobiales > Rhizobiaceae > Neorhizobium > Neorhizobium oryzae_A. The sequence goes on from NZ_FXAF01000002.1 coordinate 294,428, forward strand.
ATCGCAATTTCCCTATATCCACGAAGCCGATCCCTCGATCCCGCGGAAGCCCCTCCCCGAGGCGATCGTTCCGGCGGGGCGCGCCATGCCGGAAGCGTCTTTCCAGGCGGATGAAACCGTCATCCAGGATCGTGTGGAACAGACGCTTGGCGAGATCGGCGGTGCCGTGCGCACCGCGATCTCGGTCGAGCCGCGCGACGGCAGGCTCTGCGTCTTCATGCCGCCGGTGGAACGCATCGAGGACTATCTCGAACTGATCGCGGCGGCTGAAAACGCCGCTGCGGAACTCGGCCTGCCGGTGCATATCGAGGGCTATGCGCCGCCCCATGACGAGCGCATCAACGTCATCCGCGTGGCGCCCGATCCCGGCGTCATCGAGGTGAACATTCATCCGGCTTCGAGCTGGCAGGAAACGGTCGACGTCACCACCGCGCTTTACGAGGAGGCCCGCCAGAGCCGGCTCGGCGCCGACAAGTTCATGATCGACGGCCGCCACACCGGCACCGGCGGCGGCAACCACGTGGTGGTCGGCGGCGCCAATCCGAACGACAGCCCGTTCCTGCGCCGCCCGGACCTGTTGAAGAGCATCGTGCTGCACTGGCAGCGTCATCCCTCGCTCTCCTACCTCTTCTCCGGCCTCTTCATCGGCCCGACCAGCCAGGCGCCGCGCATCGACGAGGCCCGCCACGATGCGCTCTACGAACTGGAGATCGCACTGGCCCAGGTGCCGGCGCCCGGCCAGGGGCAACCGCCGTTGCCCTGGCTTGTCGACCGGCTGTTCCGCAACCTTTTGACCGATGTCACCGGCAACACGCACCGCTCGGAAATCTGCATCGACAAGCTCTTCTCGCCGGACGGCCCGACCGGCCGCTTGGGCCTTGTCGAGTTCCGCGGCTTCGAAATGCCGCCGAACGCCCGCATGTCGCTCGCCCAGCAGCTTCTGGTGCGTGCTCTGATCGCCCGTTTCTGGAAGAATCCGCTAGAGGGGAAATTCGTCCGCTGGGGCACGGCGCTCGCCGACCGTTTCATGCTGCCGCATTACGTCTGGGCCGATTTCCTCGACGTGCTGGCCGACCTGCGCGAAAACGGCTTCGACCTCCGCCCCGAATGGTTCGCCGCGCAGCTCGAATTCCGCTTCCCCTTCTTCGGCGAGGTGGAATACGAGGGCTCGAAGCTGGAGCTTCGCCAAGCGCTCGAACCCTGGCATGTGATGGGCGAGCAAGGCGCGATCGGCGGTACAGTGCGCTATGTCGATTCCTCCGTCGAACGGCTGCAGGTGCGGCTGGAGACCGCCAACCCCTCGCGCTACACCGTCGCCTGCAACGGCCGCGCAGTGCCCCTGAAGGAAACCGGCGCCTCCGGGGTATCGGTGGCAGGCGTCCGCTTCAAGGCATGGCAGCCGGCTTCCGGCCTGCATCCGGTCCTGCCGGTTAATTCGCCGCTCACCTTCGACATTTATGATACATGGTCCGGCCGATCGATCGGCGGCTGCATCTACCATGTTGCCCATCCGGGCGGTCGCAACTATGAGACCTTCCCGGTCAACGGCAACGAGGCGGAAGCGCGCCGGCTCGCCCGATTCGAGCCCTGGGGCCATACGGCGGGGCGCTATGCGCTGATGCCGGAAACGCCCTCGACCGAATTCCCGCTGACGCTCGATCTGCGCCGGCCGCAAGGAGTGTGAACAACCGATGTCCAAGGCACCGGCGACAGAACGTGCAGGCCAGGAGGGGATCTCGACCGATCCCATCCTCGGTTATGCCGCGCTGCCGGGTGTCGCCGACGAGATGCTGGATGCGAACGGCCAGATAAAGCCGGTCTGGCGCAACCTGATCTCGCATCTCGGCCGCATGTCGGAAAGCGAGCTCACCGAGCGTTTCGCCCGCGCCGACCGCTATCTGCGCGATGCCGGCGTCTTCTACCGCACCTACGGCGCCCAGGGCAGCGGCGAGCGCAACTGGCCGATCTCCCATATCCCGGTGCTCATCGACGGCAACGAGTGGGAAGCCGTCTCGAAGGGCCTCGTGCAGCGCGCCGAACTCCTGGAAGCGCTGATCGCCGACATCTACGGCGAGAACAGGCTGGTGCAGGAAGGCATCCTGCCGCCGGCGCTGATTGCCGGAAATTCCGAATTCCTGCGGCCGCTGGTCGGCATCAAGCCGGTCGGCGGACACTATCTGCATTTCTGCTCCTTCGAGATCGGCCGCGGCCCCGACGGCAACTGGTGGGTGCTGGCCGACCGCACCCAGGCGCCTTCCGGCGCGGGCTTCGCGCTGGAAAACCGCGTCGCCACCACGCGTGCCCTTTCCGATATCTATGCCGAGGCGCATGTGCATCGCCTCGCCTCCTTCTTCGGCGCCTTCCGCGATGCGCTGCAGTCGCACAAGCAGTACGGGGAGGATCGGATCGCGGTCCTCTCCCCCGGCCCCGCCAACGAGACCTATTTCGAGCACGCCTATATCGCCCGCTATCTCGGCTTCATGCTCTTGGAAGGCGAAGACCTGACGGTCGTCAACGATCGCGTCATGGTGCGCACCGTCGCGGGCCTGAAACCGATCGGCGTGCTCTGGCGCCGCCTCGACGCTGCCTACGCCGATCCGCTCGAACTCAACCAGAACTCCCATATCGGCACGCCCGGCATGGTGCAGGCGCTGCGCTCCGGCTCGCTCGCCATCGTCAATGCGCTGGGCTCCGGCATTCTGGAGACCCGCGCGCTGCTCGCCTTCATGCCCACGGTCTGTCGCCGCCTCACCGGCGAGGACCTGCTCATGCCGTCGATCGCCACCTGGTGGTGCGGCCAGAAGGCGGAACGCGAGCATGTCGCCAAGAATGTCGAGCGCATGGTCATCGGCCCGGCCTATTCCAGGCTCCCCTTCTTCGACGACAACGGCCAGTCGGTCCTCGGCTCCTCGCTGCACACCAAGGCGAAGGGCAGGGTCGGCGACTGGCTCGCTGCGGAAGGTTCGAAACTCGTCGGCCAGGAGGTCGTGACGCTTTCGACCACGCCGGCTTACGTCAACGGCAAGCTCATTCCGCGGCCCATGTCGCTGCGCGTCTTCGCCGCCCGCACGGAGCACGGGTGGGAGATCATGCCGGGCGGCTTTGCCCGCATCGGTTCCGGCGACGACGTCGCGGCGATCGCCATGCAGGCCGGCGGCACGGCGGCGGACGTCTGGATCGTCTCCGACAAGCCGGTCGCAAGACCCACCCTGCTGCCGCCGGAAGAGACCTTCACCCGCAACATGCCGGGCAGCCTGCCGAGCAGGGCGGCGGACAACCTCTATTGGCTCGGCCGTTACATCGAGCGGGCCGAAGGGGCGCTGCGCATCCTGCGCGCCTGGCATCTGCGTTATGCCGAATCCGCTGACCCCGACGCGCCGCTGCTGGCCGACATCACCCGCTATCTCAAGGGCATCGACATCGAGATGTCGAAGGCGGTGCCGGCGACGCTATTGCGCAACATCGACAGCGCCATCTATTCGGCAAGCAACATCCGCGACCGCTTCTCGCCCGACGGCTGGCTGGCGCTGACCGACCTCGCCAAGACCGCACGCCGCTTCCACGAAACCGTGCAGCCCGGCGACGACGCCTCGCATGCCATGACCATCCTCCTCCGCAAGCTCGCGGGCTTCGCCGGTCTCGTGCACGAGAACATGTACCGCTTCACCGGCTGGCGCTTCCTCTCGATCGGCCGCCATCTCGAACGCGGCCTGCACATGACCCGCCTGCTCGGCCACATGTCGGGCCCGGACGCGCCGGACGGCTCGCTCGACATGCTGCTCGAAATCGGTGACAGCGTCATGACCCACCGCCGCCGCTACAACGTCAACACGGCGAGACTGACGGTCGCCGACCTTCTGGCGCTCGACCCGTTGAATCCGCGCTCGATCCTCTTCCAGCTGAACGAGATCCGCACCGAGGTGGAGCAGTTGCCGAACGCTTTCGTCAACGGCCAGATGTCGCCCTTCTACCGCGAGGCGATGCGGCTGCATTCCGGCCTTGCGGTCATGACGCCCGAGGCGATGAACGAGGAAGTCTACCGGAAACTCGAACAGGAGATGGAGAAGCTGTCCGATATCCTCGGCCAGACTTACTTCAACTGAGGAGAAGGCGGCGATGCTTTACGACCTTTCCCTCCACATGGGTTATGCCTACGACGTGCCGGCCTCCGGCGCCCGCCACGTGATCCGCGTCCTGCCGCTGTCGCTGCCCGACCGGCAGCGGCTGATCGCCGGCTCCGTCACGGTGACCCCGCACGCCGACGAGAAGACCACGTTCATCGATTTCTTCGGCCAGCAGGCGACTTCGGTACTCGTCCGCGCGCCCCACGAGCGGCTCGATATCCGCATGCAGGCCCGCGTCATGGTCGAAACCCCGTCGATGACCGCCGACCTGTCGCCGGAGCTCGACAAGCTCGGGGAAGAGCTGGCGGGCTTCTGGTCGGTCGATGCCCTGTCGCCGCACCATGTCGCGGGTCCGAGCCCCCGCCTCGCCGAAGAGCCGCAGATCGCCGCCTATGCCCGCGAGACCATAAGGCCGGGCCAGACGGTGCGCGAGATCGCGCTTTCGCTCTGCAACCGCATCCACAAGGATTTCACCTACGACACGAAGGCCACCACTGTCGACACGCCGCCGAAGGAGGCCTTCCGGCTGAAGCGCGGCGTCTGCCAGGATTTCGCGCATGTCATGATCGTGGCGCTCCGGAGCCTCGGCATTCCGGCGGGTTATGTCTCGGGCTTCCTGCGCACCATCCCGCCCCCCGGCAAGGAACGGCTCGAAGGGGCGGACGCCATGCATGCCTGGGTGCGCGTCTGGTGCGGCGAGACCATGGGCTATGTCGAATTCGACCCCACGAACAACATCCCGGCCGGCAGCGACCATATCGTCGTGGCCTACGGCCGCGATTATTCCGACATCGCCCCCGTCATCGGAGTGCTGAAGGGTTACGGAAATCAGAAGGCCGAACAGGCGGTCGACGTCGTTCCGCTGAAAGGCTGAAAATCCGCCCCGTTTTGACGCTGATTCTTTGAAATCGTTAAGATTTTAAGATTTCGCTTAGCCCTTCCTATACCCGCGCCCGCTAGAAGACGCCCAGTGACTGTCCGAATGAGTTGGACCGGGCGATCGGGGGCGATGATGATGAAGCATACTCTTTTCTCGCGGTTACTGAGAGACCGCGGCGGGAATTTCGGCGTCATGACCGCCGCAATGCTCCCCGTCCTCCTCGGCGTGGCCGGCATGGCCATCGACGTGACGAATGCCATGCAGGAAAGGAATCGGCTTCAGGCGCTCGCCGACGCGGCGACGCTCGCCGCCGCGTCGGCTATGGCCGATAAAGACATGACGGAAACCGAAGCTGTGGATGCCGCCAATACGTTCCTTTTTGCGCAGGCTGAAGCGGAGTGCAAAGCAACAGGAAAGAGCGCCGAGGAATGTCAGGAAGAAATCGCCGCTCGGGGAGAGAACACCGCGACAGAAGCAGAGACCACAACGACCTCCGACAACGGTGAAGCCTTCGAGGTCCGCATGACGACCAGCTACGACGTCCCCCTTAGCGGGTTGTCGAGCGTCCTCGGTTTCCGCACGCTCCGAGTGACGGTTAGCAGCTCGGCGCAGAGCTCCCGCAAAGGCAATGCTCTGTCCATGTATCTCGCCCTCGACGAATCCGGGTCCATGGCCTGGGATACGACCACGATAAATTCCGTGCAGCCGACCAAGCAGGAGGCGTATAACTGCGGCAACATTTGGCAGCCTAAAACCTGCTACAGAACAATCAACAACTACCTGACCAAGATGGAATCACTGAAGGCAGCCGCAGCCGTGCTCTTCTCCGAACTGAAGAAAGCAGCAGCACCCGAAACCACCGATCCGACCCTTCAGGAAATCAAAGCGCAGGCGTTGATCCGCATCGGTGCCGTCTCTTACGACGATAAGACGAAGAAGGAAAAGGTACCGGCCTGGGGCACCAAATCTGCCGGCGACTACGTCAATGCTCTGCCTAAAGTGCCTGACGGCGGCACCGATGCCAGCGGTGCAATGAAGGTTGCCTACGATGCCCTCGCAAGCACCAACACGACGGAGACGGCCGAACACGCCAAGAAGGACAATACGAGTTTCGGGCGCTTCATCGTGCTGATGACGGACGGAGAGATGACAGGCAACAGCAACACCTGGAACAAGACCATCGACGACAAGGTCCAGGTACTTTGCAAACAGGCGAAGGATGACGGCATCACGGTCTTCACCGTCGCGTTCATGGCACCGGAAAAGGGCAAGGCGCTGCTCTCGAAATGTGCCAGCGGCGAAGACTACTACTATGAATCGGATGACATGGAAGAGTTGGTCACCGATTTCGGCGACATCGGCCGCAAGGCTGCCAAGACGGCGACCCGCCTGACGAACTGATCTCGGACCCGAAACGGCTTTCATCAACACCCCGCCCTTGCCGGCGGGGTGTTTTGTTTTGCCGGGGTGCGTCCGGTCGTCCGCAGTTTCAGAAAGATAAAACGACCGTTGCAACAGTGTCATAACGGTGCATAAACTGTGCCTATACATCATGCCAGATGGACTGAACCGGACGCCTCCCTCCCGCTCCACCAGAAAGTTGGCGACTTATGAACAAAACGTCTTCCACGGTCGAAATCCCGCAGCCCGCTCCCCGCAGTTCCCGCCCCGAAATCATGGCGGAAGAGATCATCGAACGACTGACCTACCGTATCGGCAAGGACGCCAAGGTGGCCAAGCCGCACGACTGGCTGACGGCGACGATCCTCGTCGTGCGCGACCGCATCATCGACAAATGGATGGAGAGTACCCGCAAGGTCTACCGGACCGGCGACAAGCGCGTCTATTACCTCTCGCTCGAGTTCCTGATCGGCCGGCTGATGCGCGACGCCGTCACCAATATGGGTCTCATGCAGGAAATCCGCGATGCGCTCGGCTCGCTCGGCGTCGATATCGACCTGATCGCCGGGCTCGAGCCGGATGCCGCGCTGGGCAACGGCGGCCTCGGCCGTCTCGCCGCCTGTTTCATGGAGAGCATGGCGACGGTGGACATCCCGGCCTACGGCTACGGCATCCGTTATATCCACGGCCTCTTCCGCCAGCAGATGGCCGACGGCTGGCAGGTGGAACTGCCGGAAACCTGGCTCGCCCACGGCAACCCCTGGGAATTCGAGCGCCGCGAAAGCTCCTACGAGATCGGCTTCGGCGGCGCGGTGGAGACGATCGGCGGTTATGACGAGACGCCCCGCTACGTCTGGAAGCCCGCCGAACGCGTCATCGCCATGGCCTATGACACGCCGATGGTCGGCTGGCGCGGCAAGCGCGTCAATACGCTGCGCCTCTGGTCGGCCCAGCCGATCGACCCGATCCTGCTCGACGCCTTCAATGCCGGCGACCATATCGGCGCGCTGCGCGAGAGCAACAAGGCGGAAAGCCTGACCCGCGTCCTTTACCCGGCCGACGCCAATCCGGCCGGCCAGGAACTGCGCCTGCGCCAGGAATTCTTCTTCTCGTCCGCTTCGCTGCAGGACATCCTGCGCCGCCACCTGCAGCAATATCCGGATTTCACCAACCTGCATGAGAAGGTGGCGATCCAGCTCAACGACACGCATCCCGCGGTCTCGATCGCCGAGCTGATGCGGCTTCTGACCGATATCCACGGCATGGATTTCGCCGAAGCCTGGGAGATCACCCGCCAGACCTTCTCCTACACCAACCACACGCTGCTGCCGGAAGCCCTGGAAAGCTGGCCGGTTCCGCTCTTCGAGCGCCTCCTGCCGCGCCACATGCAGATCATCTACGCGATCAATGCCCAGATCCTCCTCGAAGCCCGCAAGCAGAAGAGCTTTTCCGACACGCAGATCCGTTCGATCTCGCTGATCGACGAAGGCGGCGAGCGGCGCGTGCGCATGGGCAATCTCGCCTTCGTCGGCTCCCACTCGGTGAACGGCGTCTCGGCGCTCCACACGGACCTGATGAAGGTCACGGTCTTTTCGGACCTCCACACGCTCTATCCGAAACGCATCAACAACAAGACCAACGGGATCACCCCGCGGCGCTGGCTGATGCAGTGCAATCCGGGCCTGACCTCCCTCATCCAGGAAGCGATCGGCGACAGGTTCCTCGACGATACGGAAGCCTTGCGGGAGCTCGATGCCCATGCCGACGACAAGGCCTTCCAGGAGAAATTCGCCGCCGTGAAGCGCGCCAACAAGGTGGCGCTCGCCAATCTCGTCGGCAGCCGCATGGGCGTCCGGCTCGATCCGTCCGCCCTGTTCGACATCCAGATCAAGCGCATCCACGAATACAAGCGCCAGCTTCTGAACATCGTCGAGGCCGTGGCGCTCTACGACCAGATCCGCTCCCACCCGGAAATGGACTGGATCCCGCGTGTGAAGCTCTTCGCCGGCAAGGCGGCGCCGAGCTATCACAACGCCAAGCTCATCATCAAGCTCGCCAACGACGTGGCGCGCGTCATCAACAACGATCCCGCCGTGCGCGGCCTCCTGAAGGTCGTCTTCGTGCCGAACTACAACGTCTCGCTCGCCGAGGTCATGGTTCCGGCCGCCGACCTTTCCGAGCAGATTTCGACGGCCGGCATGGAAGCGTCGGGCACCGGCAACATGAAGTTCGCGCTGAACGGCGCGCTGACGATCGGCACGCTCGACGGCGCGAATGTCGAGATGCGCGACCATGTCGGCGAGGACAACATCGTCATCTTCGGCCTCAAGGCCGACGAGGTGGCCAAGGTCCGCGCCGACGGCCACAATCCCCGCGCCATCATCGAGAAGTCGCGCGAGCTCGCCCAGGCGCTGAACGCGATCGCGACCGGCGTCTTCTCGCCGGACGACCGCTCCCGCTTCACCGACCTGATCGACGGCATCTACAATCACGACTGGTTCATGGTCGCCGCCGATTTCGACGCCTATGCGGAAGCGCAGCGTTATGTTGACCAGATATGGACCGACCCTAAATCCTGGTATTCCAAGACCATACGCAATACCGCCCGGATGGGATGGTTCTCCTCTGACAGAACTATTCGCCAGTACGCGTCGGAAATCTGGAGAGCCTGATGAAGAAATCGCCGCGCGTCGCCGATGACGGAAGAGCCCCGGGGGAAATTCCGTTATCCGAGATCGAGGCGATTCTGGAAGGCAGGCACACCAATCCCTTCGCCGTCCTCGGGCTCCACAAGCTCGGGGACGGGTTCAGGGCCCGCTGTTTCGTTCCGGGTGCCGAAGCGGTCACCGCCCTGGCGCTCAACGGAACCGAACTCGGCGAGCTCACCCGCCGCCACGAGGCCGGATATTTCGAAGGCCTCGTCAATGCCTCGCACCTTCAGCCCGTCCGTTACCGCGCCCGCCGCGGCGACGATGAATGGGCGGTGACCGACCCCTACTCGTTCGGCCCCGTGCTCGGCCCGATGGACGATTATTTCGTCCGCGAAGGTTCGCACCTGCGTCTGTTCGACAAGATGGGCGCCCATCCGATGAAGCACGAGGGCGTCGAGGGTTTTCATTTCGCCGTCTGGGCCCCGAACGCCAAGCGCGTCTCCGTCGTCGGCGATTTCAACAACTGGGACGGCCGCCGGCACGTCATGCGGCTCAGAGTCGATACCGGCATCTGGGAAATCTTCGCCCCGGATGTGCGCGCCGGCGCCGCCTACAAGTTCGAGATCGTCGGCAAGAACGGCAAGCTCCTGCCGCTCAAGGCCGATCCCTATGCCCGGCGCGCCGAGCTCAGGCCGGACACCGCCTCCGTCACGGCGCCCGAGCTTGCGCAGAAATGGGAGGATGCGGCCCACCAGGAATTCTGGTCGAAGGCCGATCATCGCCGCCAGCCGATCACCATCTACGAGGTGCATGCCGGCTCCTGGCGGCGCAAGCCGGACGGTTCCTTCCTCACCTGGGACGAGCTCGCCTCCGAACTCATCCCCTATTGCACAGACATGGGCTTCACCCATATCGAGTTCCTGCCCATCACCGAGCACCCGTTCGATCCGTCCTGGGGTTACCAGACGACCGGGCTCTTCGCGCCGACGGCCCGCTTCGGCGAGCCGGAAGGCTTTGCCCGCTTCGTCAACGGCTGTCACAAGGTCGGCATCGGCGTCATCCTCGACTGGGTGCCGGCGCATTTTCCGACCGACGAGCATGGCCTTCGCTGGTTCGACGGCACCGCCCTTTACGAGCATGCCGACCCGCGCAAGGGGTTCCATCCCGACTGGAACACGGCGATCTACAATTTCGGCCGCATCGAGGTCCTCTCCTACCTCGTCAACAACGCCCTCTACTGGGCGGAGAAATTCCATCTCGACGGCCTGCGCGTCGATGCCGTCGCCTCCATGCTCTACCTCGATTATTCGCGGAAAGAGGGCGAATGGGTGCCGAACGAATATGGCGGGCGCGAGAACCTGGAGGCGGTCCGCTTCCTGCAGAAGATGAACTCCCTCTCCTACGGCGCCCATCCGGGCGTGATGACGATCGCCGAAGAATCAACATCTTGGCCGAAGGTCTCGCACCCGGTCCACGAAGGGGGCCTCGGCTTCGGCTTCAAGTGGAACATGGGCTTCATGCACGACACGCTCTCCTATCTGAAGCGCGAGCCCGTGCACCGCAAGCACCACCACAACGAGATCACCTTCGGCCTTCTCTATGCATGGTCGGAGAACTTCGTGCTGCCGCTGTCCCATGACGAGGTGGTGCACGGCAAGGGCTCGCTGATCGCCAAGATGGCCGGCGACGACTGGCAGAAATTCGCCAATCTCCGCGCCTATTACGCCTTCATGTGGGGGTACCCCGGCAAGAAGCTGCTCTTCATGGGCCAGGAATTCGCCCAATGGGCCGAATGGAGCGAGAGCCGCGAGCTCGACTGGAACCTGCTTCAATACCATCCGCATGAAGGCGTGCGCCGCTTGGTGCGCGATCTGAATTTCTGTTACCGCTCCAAGCCCGCATTGCACGCCCGCGACTGCGAGGGCGACGGCTTCCGCTGGCTGATGGCCGACGACGCGGAAAATTCCGTCTTCGCCTGGCTCCGGATGGCGCCGGGAGAAAAGCCGGTAGCGGTTATCAGCAACTTCACCCCCGTCTATCGTGAGAATTTTCGGATCCCCTTGCCAAACGAGGGAAGATGGCGGGAAATCCTGAATACCGACGCCGAGATCTACGGCGGCAGCGGCAAGGGCAATGGCGGTCGCGTTCAGGCGGTGAACGCGGGAGGTACCGTCTACGCCGAAGTGACGCTGCCGCCGCTCGCGACGCTCATGCTGGAACTGGAACAACAGGCATAGGGAGGAAAGAATGAACGAGAAGAGAATCCAGCCCCTGTCGCGCGATGCGATGGCCTATGTGCTGGCCGGCGGCCGGGGAAGCCGCCTCAAGGAATTGACCGACCGTCGCGCCAAGCCCGCCGTCTATTTCGGCGGCAAGGCGCGCATCATCGATTTCGCCCTTTCCAACGCGCTGAATTCCGGCATCCGCCGCATCGGCGTCGCCACCCAGTACAAGGCCCATTCGCTGATCCGCCACATGCAGCGCGGCTGGAACTTCTTCCGCCCCGAACGCAACGAGAGCTTCGACATCCTGCCCGCCTCGCAGCGCGTCTCCGAGACGCAGTGGTACGAGGGCACGGCCGACGCGGTCTACCAGAACATCGACATCATCGAGGCCTATGCCCCGGAATACATGGTCATCCTCGCCGGCGACCACGTCTACAAGATGGACTACGAATACATGCTCCAGCAGCATGTGGACAGCGGCGCGCAGGTGACGGTCGGCTGCCTGGAAGTGCCGCGCATGGAAGCGACCGGCTTCGGCGTCATGCATGTCAACGAGAAGGACGAGATCATCGATTTCGTCGAGAAGCCCGCCGATCCTCCCGGCATCCCCGGCAATCCGGAATTCGCGCTTGCCTCGATGGGCATCTACGTATTCCACACCAAGTTCCTGATGGACATCCTGAAGCGGGATGCCGATACGCCGGGCTCCAGCCGCGACTTCGGCAAGGACATCATCCCCTATATCGTCAAGCACGGCAAAGCCGTCGCCCACCGTTTCGCCAGCTCCTGCGTCCGCTCCGATTTCGAGCGCGAGCCCTACTGGCGCGACGTCGGCACGATCGATGCCTATTGGCAGGCCAATATCGACCTGACCGCCGTCACGCCGGAGCTCGACATCTACGACAAGTCCTGGCCGATCTGGACCTATGCGGAGATCAGCCCGCCGGCGAAATTCGTCCATGACGACGAGGACCGCCGCGGCTCGGCGATCTCCTCCGTCGTTTCGGGCGACTGCATCATCTCCGGCTCGACGCTCTATCGGAGCCTGCTCTTCACCGGCGTGCGGGCCAATTCCTATTCCCGCCTCGAGGGCGCCGTCGTCCTGCCGAATGTCCGCATCGGCAGGCGCGCCCAGCTTCGCGATGTTGTCATCGATCACGGTGTAACCATCCCGGAAGGTCTGGTTGTCGGCGAGGATCCGGAACTCGATGCGAAACGCTTCCGCCGCACCGAGAACGGCATCTGCCTGATCACCCAGACGATGATCGACAAGTTGGATTTGTAATGCAGGTTCTTTCGGTTGCGTCCGAAGTCTATCCGCTGGTCAAGACAGGCGGACTGGCCGATGTGGCAGGCGCCTTGCCGCTTGCCCTGAAGGGTCATGGCGTTTCGGTGAAGACGCTGATGCCGGGCTATCCGGCGGTCATGGGCACGATCAGAAATGCCACCCTGCGCATGAGCTTCGAAAGCCTCCTCGGCGCGAAAGCCGACGTGCTGGAAGTCGAGCACCAGGGGCTCGACCTCCTGATCCTCGATTCGCCGACATTCTTCGACCGGCCCGGCGGCCCTTACGCGGACGCCGCCGGCAAGGACCATGTCGACAACTGGCGGCGGTTTGCGGCTCTCTCGAAGGCGGGGGCGGTCATCGCCCAAGGGGGAATGGCCGAAGGGAAAACAGGCTGGCAGCCAGATGTCGTGCATCTGCACGACTGGCAGTCGGCCATGGTATCCGCCTACATGCGCTATGCGGCGGAACCGGAAATCCCGAGCCTCATCACCATCCACAACATCGCCTTCCAGGGCCGGTTCGGCGCCGACATCTTCCCCTATCTCGAATTGCCGCCGCATGCGCTCGATATCGACGGCATCGAATATTTCGGCGGCGTCGGCTATCTAAAGGCCGGGCTGCAGACGAGTTCGGCGATCAGCACGGTAAGCCCTTCCTACGCGGAGGAAATCCTCACGCCCGAATTCGGCATGGGGCTCGAAGGCCTGCTTGCCTATCGTGCCGCGGATCTCCACGGCATCGTCAACGGCATCGACCCCGACATCTGGAATCCCGCCACCGACCGAGCCGTGCAGAACAACTACACCGCCGCCACACTGAAGGGCCGCGCCGAGAACAAGCAGGCGGTCGCAGAGCGCTTTCGATTGGATCAGGACGAGGGACCGCTTTTCTGCGTCGTCTCCCGGCTCACCTGGCAGAAGGGCATGGATATCCTGGCCGAAGCCGTCGACGATCTCGTCGCTCTCGGCGCAAGGCTTGCCGTGCTCGGCTCCGGCGACAAGGCGCTCGAAGACGCCTTCCACGCCGCCACCGCCCGCCATCCCGGCCGCGTCTCGGTGCTTTCCGCCTATGATGAGCCGCTGTCTCATCTCATGCAGGCGGGCTGCGATGCCATCATCATCCCGTCCCGCTTCGAACCTTGCGGGCTGACGCAGCTTTACGGGCTCCGTTACGGCTGCATTCCTGTAGTCGCCCGCACCGGCGGCCTTAATGATACCGTAATAGACGCCAATCCAGCGGCTCTCGCCGCGCGTACGGCGACCGGAGTGTCCTTCGGTCCCGTGACCGCGGAGAGCCTGCGCCGGGCGCTGCGCCGCGCGGTCCGTCTCTATTCCGAGCCGAAAGTGTGGACGCAGATGCAGAAGCAGGGCATGAAATCCGATGTCTCCTGGGAAAAGAGCGCCGGCCTTTATGCCGGGCTCTTTCAGAATCTCCTTGCAAGAAAAGGTTCCTGACCATGATCAAGACCGTCCGCACCGCCCCGTATCAGGATCAGAAGCCCGGCACCTCCGGCCTGCGCAAGAAAGTCCCCGTCTTCGCCCAGGAGAACTATGCGGAGAACTTCATCCAGTCGATCTTCGACAGTCTCGAAAGCTTCGAAGGCAAGACGCTGGTGATCGGCGGCGACGGCCGCTACTACAACCGCGAGGTCATCCAGAAGGCGGTCAAGATGGCCGCGGCCACCGGTTTCGGCAAGGTCATGGTCGGCAAGGGCGGCATCCTTTCGACCCCCGCCGCTTCCAACATCATCCGCAAATACAGGGCCTTCGGCGGCATCGTGCTCTCGGCCAGCCACAATCCCGGCGGCCCGACCGAGGATTTCGGCATCAAGTACAATATCGGCAACGGCGGCCCGGCGCCGGAAAAGATCACCGACGCGATCTTCGCCCGCTCGAAAGTCATCGACACCTACAAGATCGCCGATGTGGACGACGTGAACCTCGACGAGATCGGCTCCTTCAAGGTGGCCGGCATGGAGGTCGAGGTGATCGATCCGGTCGCCGACTATGCCGAGCTGATGGAACAGCTCTTCGATTTCCCGGCGATCCGTGCGCTGATCGCGAGCGGCGTCCGCATCGCGATGGACAGTATGGGCGCCGTCACCGGTCCCTATGCCAAGGAGATCTTCGAAAACCGGCTCGGCGCGCCGGAAGGCTCGGTGCGCAATTTCACCCCGCTGCCGGATTTCGGCGGCCACCATCCGGATCCGAACCTCGTCCACGCCAAGGAACTCTATGACGACGTCATGAGCCCGGACGGCCCGCACTTCGGTGCCGCCTCCGACGGCGACGGCGACCGCAACATGATCGTCGGCAAGGGCATGTTCGTGACGCCGTCCGACAGCCTGGCGATCATCGCGGCGAATGCCACCGTCGCTCCCGGCTATGCCAAGGGCATCGCCGGCATCGCCCGCTCCATGCCGACCAGCGCCGCCGCCGACCGGGTGGCCGAAAAGCTGAAGATCGGCATGTACGAGACACCGACCGGCTGGAAGTTCTTCGGCAATCTGCTCGACGCCGGCAAGGCGACCGTCTGCGGCGAAGAGAGTTTCGGCACCGGCTCCGACCACGTGCGCGAGAAGGACGGCCTCTGGGCGATCCTCTTCTGGCTGAACATCATGGCCGCCCGCAACGAAAGCGTCGCCGAGATCGTCAAGAAGCATTGGGCCGAATACGGCCGCAACTACTATTCCCGCCACGACTACGAGGAAGTGGATTCGGATGCCGCGAACGGCCTGATGACCGCATTGCGCGAGAAGCTTGCCACCCTGCCCGGCCAGACCTTCGGCGGCCTCAAGGTCGGATCTGCCGACGACTTCGCGTATCACGACCCGATCGACGGTTCGGTCTCGAAGAACCAGGGCATCCGCATCCTCTTCGAGGGCGGCTCCCGCATCGTCTTCCGCCTCTCCGGCACCGGCACGTCCGGCGCCACGATCCGCGTCTATGTGGAACGGTACGAGCCCGACGCCTCCCGCCATGCGATCGACACGCAGGAAGCACTCGCCGACCTCATCGCCATCGCCGACCGGATCTCCGATCTGAAGAAGCGCACCGGTCGCGACAAGCCGAGCGTGATTACGTGATCGTTTCGCGGAAGATCCGCAAGACACCGTAGTGTATCTACCCCCCTCTGCCCTGCCGGGCATCTCCCCCACAAGGGGAGAGATCACAAGGGGTTTGGCCTTCCCGCCACATCAGCGTTTTACCAAATTGCTACGTGGTTTGTTCGGGAAGCCGGTGCGCCCATCCGATCTCCCCCCTTGTGGGGGAGATGTCCGGCAGGACAGAGGGGGGTGATCCCAACTGCCCGCAGGCCTCACGCAGCCCTGACGATTTCCACCAGTTCGACGTCGAAGACGAGGTCCTTGCCCGCGAGGGGATGGTTGGCGTCGACGGTGACGACCTGATCGCTGACCTCGGTGACGACGAGCGGGATCGTGTTGCCGTCCGGCGTTCTGCTCTGCAGTTGCAGGCCCGGATGCACGTCGATATTGGACGGCACGGCCGAGCGGGGAAACGCATGGACCTTGGCCGGATCGTGCGCCCCGTAGGCCGCCTCCGCCGGCACGGTCACCGTCTGGTGCGCACCGAGCTCCATTCCGTCGATCTCTCTGTCGAGCCCCGAAATGATCTGCCCGGCGCCGACCACGAACTCCAGCGGAGGCCGTCCGTTCGACGAGTCGAACTCGGTGCCGTCGGTGAGTTTTCCGATATAGTGAATCCGGACTGTGTCGCCGCTTTTTGCTTGCGTCATCTGTCTGGCCCTCTTGTTTGAGGTTTGAAGGTGACCGCATACGGATGATTGATACGGCCGGCGAAACGGCCTTTCCTTCGACCGGCCCCAAGCCTAGGGAAATCGGCCGTCAAATGCAAATTAGGGCGGCGGAGCCTTTCGGTACAGGGGACGGCAGGTGCATTTTCACGATGAATTCACCATAAGGAGGGATGCTGGTCACAGGCATGGCCCGCCGGTTTTCGCCGGATGATCGGGGCACAACAGGGGCGGACGACGGCATGGCTTCTTCATCGCTCGGAGCGACACTGACCGCAGACGGTTGCGATTTCGCCGTCTGGTCGCATCACGCCGAGCGGATCGAGCTCTGCCTTTTCGACGCCGAGGGGAAGCGGGAAACCGCCCGCCACCGCCTGATCCGCGGCCGCGACGATATCCACCGCGCCTCGGTCCCCGCCGTAACGGCCGGCCGGCGTTACGGCTACCGCGCCTGGGGCGCCTACGATCCCGACAATGGCGCCTGGTTCGACCCGTCGAAGCTGCTGGTCGATCCCTACGCCCGCGAGCTCGATCGCCCTTTCCGGCACGACGCGAAACTTTCCCTGTTCGGCGTCGACACGGCCGATCTCGTGCCGAAAGCGATCGTCACCCGCGATCCGCTCGCCCGGATCGGCAAGCCGCTGCTCCCGCCCGGCGGCTTCATCTATGAGGTCGCGGTCAAACCCTTCACCATCCTGCACCCGGCGATCCCCGAAAAGCTGCGCGGCACGGTGGCCGCCCTCGCCCATCCCTCGATTGTCGCCCATCTGAAAAACCTCGGCGTCGATGCGATCGAGCTGATGCCGGTCACCGCCTGGATCGACGAACGCCATCTGCCGGCGCTCGGCCTCACCAACGGCTGGGGTTATAATCCCGTCGCCTTCATGGCGCTCGATCCTCGCCTCTGCCCGGGCGGCGTGAAGGAGCTGCGGGAAACGGTTGCGACACTCCACCAGGCCGGCATCGGCGTCATCCTCGACCTGGTCTTCAACCACACGGGCGAAAGCGACCGCTATGGCGCGACGCTTTCGATGCGCGGCCTCGACAACCTCTCCTATTATCGCCATGTGCCGGGCGAGCCCAAGGGGGAACAGGTACATCTCGTCAACGACACGGGCACAGGCAATACGGTCGCCTGCGACCAGCCGCATGTCCGCCGGCTGATCGTCGATACGCTCCGGCATTTCGTCGTGCATGCCGGCGTCGATGGCTTCCGCTTCGATCTCGCCCCCGTCATCGGCCGCACGGCGGATGGCTTCGATCCGCGGAGCGAGACGCTGAGCGCGATGACTGCGGACGAGGCGCTGAAGGACCGCGTCCTGATCGCCGAACCCTGGGATATCGGCCCCGGCGGCTACCAGCTCGGCAATTTTCCCGAGCCTTTCCTCGAATGGAACGACCGCGCCCGCGACGATATCCGCCGCTACTGGCGCGGCGACCAATGGACCACCGGCGCACTCGCGACAAGGCTCGCCGGCTCGTCGGATATTTTCGAAAAATCCGGCCGCACCCGCACCGTCAATTTCCTTGCCGCCCATGACGGCTTCACGCTGATGGACCTCGTCTCCAACGAGGGAAAACACAACGAGGCGAACGGCGAACAGAACCGCGACGGACACAACGAGAATTTTTCCTGGAACAACGGCGTCGAGGGAGAGACGGACGATCCGGCCGTCCTCGAAATGCGCCGCCGCGACGTTGCCGCACTCCTCTCCACGCTCTTCGCCAGCCGCGGCTGGATCATGCTCACCATGGGGGACGAAGCCGGCCGCTCGCAGCAGGGCAACAACAACGCCTATGCCCAGGACAACGAGATCACCTGGCTCGACTGGTCGAAGATCGACAAGGCGCTGATCGAACATACCGCATCGCTCGCCGCCATCCGCAAGCGGTTTTCGGCTTTCTCCGAGACCGGCTTCTTCACCGGGAATGGCGATATCGAATGGCTGGCAGCCTCCGGCGAACCGATGCAGGTCGGCGACTGGGAGAACCCGGACAATCCCGCGCTCGGCATGGCGCTGAAGACGCCCGACCGCCAGACCGGCAGGGAGACCCGCCTCGCCGTCCTCTTCAACCGTGGCGTCCAGCCGGTCACCTTCGTGCTGCCCGGCTGGGGCTGGAAGCATTTCCCCTCCGGCGAGCTCTGGAATCAGGTCCTGCCTCCCCGCTCCGTCCGCTTCTGCATCGAAGAATGACGCACTGCAAAAATCGCTCGCCAACCTGCCCAACTCCTGTAAAGTCCGGCAGCCATCGGAGCAATTCCAGGAAAAGTGCGAAACGGTTTTCCGTCCGGAATTGCGTCAAACTTCTGAAGGAAATCAGTGAGGTCGCATGCGTGAAATTTCGCTCGCCGAAGTCGAGAGCCTGGTCCGGACGGAGGTTGGCGTTTCGGAATGGATCACCGTCGACCAGCCGACGATCGACATGTTCGCCGACGCGACGCATGACCACCAGTTCATCCATGTCGATGAAGCCCGTGCCGCTGCCGAAAGCCCTTTCGGCGGCACGATCGCGCACGGTTTCCTGACGCTGTCGCTGCTCTCCGCGATGAACTTCGATTGCGTGCCGAAGATCCGCGAGCAGACCATGGGCATCAATTACGGTTTCGACCGGGTGCGCTTCATGTCGCCGGTGAAAAGCGGCAGCCGCATCCGCGGCCGCTTCACGCTCGCCGACACGCGCTTCCGCGGCGCAGGCATGCTGATGACCACCTACGAGGTCACGGTCGAGATCGAGAACGAGAAGAAACCGGCGCTGACGGCCACCTGGATCACCATCGTCCAGTTCGACCCCAAAGACCGGCCGGAAGGCGTCTGAACATGGCCTCCGAAGCTGAAATCCTGCAGGCTTTCCGCGATCAGGCGGTCGCGGGCAACACGCTCGGCTCGCCCTTCACGGCAAGGCTCTGCACGCTGGCGGCCGAACGCCTCGACCGCTCGACGACGATCGGTGGGACGGTCCTGAACTGGGAAGGCGATCCGGGCGTCAGGGGCGACCTGCTACCCGCCCGCCTTGCCGGCGCGCTGCATGCGCTGGTCCTCGACGGCAGGGACGATGCGCTGAAATCCGTTTATCCGCCGAACGCCGTCGGCGACGACGCGCTCTGGTCGGAAATCCTGCGTGCCTTCAACGAGCATGAAGGCTTCATTCTTGAGCGCCTTCGCTTCGCGCCGCAGACCAACGAGGTTCGCCGGTCGAGCGCTCTGCTTGCCGGTTTCCTTGCGATTGCGGACCTGTTCGGGAAGCCGCTGATCCTGTCGGAATTCGGCGCCAGCATGGGCCTCAACCTCAACTGGGACCGATACCATCACGATCTCGGCGGCTTGCTCTGGGGCGATCCCGCGTCGCCGGTCAGGCTCAGGCCCGATTGGCAGGGCCCGCCGCCCCCGCGCGCCGAAATCGCCGTGCAGGACCGCGCCGGCTGCGACCTCAACCCGCTCGATCCGCATTCGCCGGAAGATACCTCACGCCTCCTTTCCTATCTCTGGGCCGACCAGGCCGACCGGGTGGAACGGACCCGCGCAGCACTGGAAATCGCCCGCGCCAACCGTGTCCTCGTCGGAAAGGGCGATGCGCTGGTCTGGCTGAGGGAAAAACGGCTCGCGCAGCTCACGCCCGGCGCCGTGCACGTCGTCTACCACTCGATCGCCTGGCAATACCTGCCGCCGGAAGCCCGCGCGAAGGGCGAAGCGATCATTGCCGAGGCCGGCGCCCGAGCGACGGAAGAAGCACCGCTCGCCCGCCTGCAGATGGAGGCCGACGGCAATCCGGACGGCGTGACCCTCAGCCTCCAGGTCTGGCCGACCGGCGAAGCCCAAGAACTCGGCCGCGCCGATCCCCACGGCCGCTGGGTCAAGTGGAAGGGCTGGAAGCCGTGAGCGACCTGAACCCGGCCGAGATCGAGCAGACGAAGCTTCTGGCGAATGCATTCGACCGGGCTTCGACGGCCTGCATCACGGTCGGCATCGTCACGCCTGTCGCCGCCATGCTCTATGGGATCGGCGGCGCCGGTATCCAGTTCGGCTTCGCCGTGCTAGGATATCTGACGGGTTGGCTTATGATCGCAGTCTTCCTACATTATCTCGCGAGGCTCACCTTGAGGAGACTGGCATGACAGCAGAATGGCTTTTCGTCTCGTTCGGAATGCCGGCGATTCTCGCGGTCGTCGCCTATACGGCCTATCGCCTGCACGAATGGGATCTCGACCGCAAACACAAGAATCGCCAGCCCGGCGAGTGATCTGCCGCGCCTAGAGGCCCATTTCCATCAGCACGAAACCGAGAAGCGGCGGCAGCGCCGCGCCGATCGCGATATTGGCGGTGCGCGCCGGCGTCAGCCCGACCGCCGAGCCCGAAATTCCGGCAGCGATAAGCCCCGCCATCGGCATGCTGAGGCTCCTGTCCACGCCCGGCGCGAAGGACGCAAGCACGGCGGCGACAGCCGCGCAGCCGCCGACCAGCACACCCTTCCACACCTCGATCTTCGCAAGTCTGGCGGCGATCGCCCCGCCGATCACCGCCGCGACGACGGCAATCGCCATCAGTTGAAATTCGCTCATCGAAACCCTCCCGTTTCGAGGGGAGAGTGCGGGTCTTACGCCGCAAGTCAAGTTAGGCGATCGTCTTAGGCCCTAGAGAGCCGCATCCTGCGCGCCTTCGGCCAGCAACCCGAAGGCATAGTCGGAGAAGGAGCGCCAGACTTCCACCCGGAAGGCATCCTCCGCCGTCCGCAGAAGCACGATCTCCACTTTGGCCAGAACCGTTCGGGAGCATGCTCCGACCGGGAAAACCTTGAGCGACAGGTCCTGCGAACAGCCCGCATTGATGGCCCTCGACGCCCCCGGGCCGGAAACCAGGATCGCCGCGTTGCGGTGGGAAACGTCGACCGCGGAATGCAGCACGCCGGAAGAGGCCGCGGCCTGCATCAGCCCGCCCTTCCCCTCGTCGATCACCAGCCACTCGTCCGGCCCCAGCCACAGCGCCGTGCGCCCCTTGGCCGCGGCGGAGGTCTTCGGCTTCACCGGGAGGTCGAGCCCGAGAGCTTGAGAAAGAGCGGCCATGTCCTCAGCACCAGCGCGCAGGGAAATGCGTTCAGCCGGCGGAGCGGCTTCCAGCCGAACGGCCGAGGAGCCGCCATGAAAGCCCGCCAGCGGGAGTGTACGGATCGAGCCGGCTCCAAGTTTAGCCATTGATGCGGCCTCCTTCCTTGTCGAAGAACACCATGTCGGTGACTTCCACCGCGATCGTCCTGTCCTTCATCGGTACGTAGAGCGTCTGGCCGATACGCGCCCTGCCGCCGGCCACCAGTGCGATGGCGATGGAGCGGCCGCAATTCTCCGACCAGTAGGCGGACGTGACGTGCCCGAGCATGGTCATCGGCTTCGGCTGGTTCGGATCGGCGACGATCTGCGCCCCCTCCTCCAGCACGTCGCTCGGCTTGTTGGTCAAGAGACCGACGAGCTGCTTGCGGCCGTCGCGCACGAGGTCCGGGCGCTTGAGACCGCGAATGCCGACGAAATCGGTCTTCTTCTTCGAGACGGCCCAGCCGAGGCCCGCATCGTCCGGCGTCACCGTTCCGTCCGTATCCTGGCCGACGATGATATAGCCCTTTTCGGCGCGCAGCACGTGCATGGTCTCGGTGCCGTAGAGGCAGGCGCCCATGGCTTCGGCGCGCTCCCATATCGCCTTCCAGACGGCCGGGCCGTAATCGGCCGGCACGTTGATTTCGAAGCCGAGCTCGCCGGTGAAGGAGACGCGGAAGAGCCGCGCCGGCACGCCCGTCACCGTGCATTCCGCCACGCTCATATGCGGGAAGGCTTCGTTGGAAATATCGACGCCTTCCACGAAAGGCTGGACGATCTCGCGCGCCTTTGGCCCCTGCACCGCGATCACCGCCCATTGCTCGGTGGTCGAGGTGAGCCAGACCTTGAGATGCGGGAACTCCGTCTGGAGATAATCCTCCATGTGGTGGAGCACGCGCGGCGCGCCGCCGGTCGTGGTCGTCACATGGAAACGGTCCTCGGCAAGCCGCCCCACGACGCCGTCGTCATAGATGAAGCCGTCCTCGCGGGTCATGATGCCGTAGCGGCATTTTCCCGGCTTCAGCGTATCCCAGGCGTTGGTGTAGATGAGGTTGAGGAACTGCGCCGCATCCGGCCCCACCACCTCGATCTTGCCGAGCGTCGAGGCGTCGAACACGCCCGCCACCTCGCGCACGGTGCGGCACTCGCGGTTGACAGCAGCATGCATATCCTCGCCGCGCCTCGGGAAATACCAGGCGCGCTTCCAGTTGCCGACATCCTCGAACTCCGCACCCTCGGCCGCCTCCAGCGCGTGCATCGGCGTCTTGCGGGCGGGATCGAAGAGGTCGCCGCGCGAGTGGTTGATGAGCGTGCCGTAGGTCACCGGCGTATAGGGCGCGCGGAACGTCGTCAGCCCCACCTGCGGGATCGGCCGGTCGAGCACTTCCGCCGCGATGGCCAGACCGTGCATGTTGGAAAGCTTGCCCTGGTCGGAGGCCATGCCGTTGGTCGTGAAGCGCTTGATATGCTCGATCGAATGCATGCCTTCGCGCACTGCAAGGCGGATGTCCTTGGCGGTCACGTCGTGCTGGAAATCGATGAAGGCCTTCACCACCGTATCCGGCCCGGCGCCTTCCGCAGCACCGATCATGCCGCCCGTCCAATCGAAACGGTTCTCGCCGGCAAGCGCGACCGAGCCGCCGCCCGCCGCGATCGCCTCGTCGATCAGCTCGGCCAGGTCGTCGGTGCCGTTGCAGCCGCCGACCGAGACGCAATCCTGCGCATAGATGTCCGGCAGGAAGCGCTGCCCCTTCTCGTCGAAGCGCAGCTTGCCGCGCGACTGGGAGAAGAGATGCACCGAAGGCGTCCAGCCGGCCGAAACGATCAGCGCGTCCACCTTGATCTTGCGGGCGTTCGAGCCGCCGTTGCGCACCACCGTCATGGACGAGATGCGCAGACGGCCGAACGTGTCGGTCACCGAATGGCCGGTCAGCACGTCGATGCCGAGCGACCGCGCCTCCGCCAGCACCGCCTCGCCCGGCTCGGCGCGGCAATCGACGATCGCAGCGATCGAAACGCCGGCCCGTTTCAGGTCGAAGGCGGCTTCATAGGCCGAATCATGCGCCGTATAGACGCCGACATTGCGGCCGACCGCGACCCCGTGATGGTTGAGGAAGGTGCGCGCGGCGGACGCCAGCATGATGCCCGGCCGGTCGTTGTTGGAAAACACCATGTGCCGCTCGATCGAGCCGGTGGCGAGCACCACCCGCTTGGCGCGGACCTGCCACAGCCGCTCGCGGGGCAGGCTCTTGCCCGGCCGCGCCAGGTGATCCGTCACCCGCTCCGCAAGGCCGAGGAAGCCGTGATTGTAATAGCCGAACACCGTCGTACGGGTCAGCACCGTCACGTTCGGCATGGCCTTGAGCTTCGCGGCCGCGGCCTGTGCCCAGTCATAACCGTTCCGGCCGTCGATTTTGGTCGAGGCATCGAAATGCAGCGCCCCGCCCACTTCGGCCTGTTCGTCCACGAGGATCACGGAAGCGCCCGTCGCAGCCGCCGAAAGCGCTGCCGTCAGCCCCGCCACGCCCGCGCCGGCGATCAGCACATCGCAATGGGCGTAGCGATTGGCATAGTGGTCCGGGTCTTCCTCCTTCGGCGCGACGCCGAGGCCGGCGGCGCGGCGGATGAAGGGCTCGTAGACCCTCGTCCAGGCTTCCTTCGGCCACATGAAGGTCTTGTAGTAGAAGCCCGCCGCGAAGAAGGGCGAGAGCAGGTCGTTGAAGGCCCCGACATCGAACTTCAGCGAGGGCCAGCGGTTCTGCGAGGAGATCTTCGCGCCGTCGAACACTTCCTGCACGGTCGCCCGCACGTTCGGCTGGCGGCGGGCGGCATCGCGCGAAACGTCGATCAGCGCGTTCGGCTCCTCGGCACCGGCCGAGAGAATGCCGCGCGGCCGGTGATATTTGAACGAGCGGCCGACGAGATGCACCCCATGCGCCAGCAGCGCGGAGGCGACGGTATCGCCTTCCATCGCCGTATAGGTCTTGCCGTCGAAGGTGAAGCGCGCCGTGCGGGCGGGCGTATGACGCCCGGCGCCCTTGATGCGGAAGGCCCCGAGGTTATTGGAAGAGCCGCTCATCGTGCGTCTCCTTCCGTCGCTTCCCAGGTCTCGACGGTCTTTTCCTCGGCGATCGCCGAGACTTTTTCCGCCGGCGGAACCGGCTGCTTGGGAAGGCCTGCCTTGTAGGTCATCACGAACCTGTCGCTCACGGTGTCGCGCGCCGCGTTGAAGAACCGGCCGCAGCCATGGATATGCCGCCACCGCTCATAGGTGAGGCCCTTCTCGTTGTTGCGCAGGAAGAAGTATTCGGCGAACTCCTCGTCGGTGATCGCCGCGATGTTTTCCGGCCGCGCGATATGGGCCTCCCCGGCCCAGCGGAATTCGAGCTCCGAGCGCGCTTCCTCGCAATAGGGGCAGTGGATCAGAAGCATGCGGAACTCCGGCGTTGGAAAGAGGCAGGTAAACGAGGCTGGCTCCACCTTCTCTCCCGCGGGGAGAAGATGGTCCGAAGGACCGGTTGAGGGGGCCGACGCGAAGATCCCCTTCCCAACCCCTCCCCACAAGGGGGAGGGGCTTCCCCGGAAGCGCCCTCATTGAACGGCAGGCGAAGCGTTGCAGCGGGTCTTCTCCCCCCTTGTGGGGGAGATGGCCGGCAGGCCAGAGGGGGAATCCAGGAAAGCATCTCCCTCACCCCCTCAATGCGCAACCGCCGCGGCCGCAGCCTCGTCGATCAGCCGCCCGGTGCGGAACCGGTCGAGGTTGAGCCCCGCCGCCAGCCGGTGCGGCTCGCCCTTGGCGATCAGATGCGCGAAGAGATTGGCCGAGCCCGGCGTCGCCTTGAAGCCGCCCGTGCCCCAGCCGCAGTTGACGAACAGGCCCGGCACCGGCGTGACACCCTGGATCGGCGAGCGGTCCGGCGTGTTGTCTGTGATGCCGCCCCACTGGCGCATCATCTTCACCCGGCGGAAGATCGGGAAGAGCTCGCAAATGGCATCGAGCGTATGGGTGATGATCTGCAGCCCGCCCGTCTGCGAATAGGAATTGTACTGGTCCGTCCCGGCGCCGATGACGAGCTCGCCCTTGTCGGATTGCGAGATATAGGCATGCACGGTGTTCGACATCACCACGCAGGGGAAGATCGGCTTCAGCGGCTCGGACACCAGCGCCTGCAGCGGATTGGAATGAAGCGGCACGCGCACGCCCGCCATCTCCATGACCACCGAGGAATGGCCGGCGGCGGAAACGCCCACCTTCTTCGCGCCGATGAAGCCGCGCGTCGTCTCGACGCCCTGTACTTCGCCGTTCGGTCCGCGCCGGATGCCGGTCACCTCGCAGTTCTGGATGATATGGACGCCGCGGTCGGAAGCGGCGCGCGCATAGCCCCAGGCGACGGCATCGTGCCTTGCCGTGCCGCCGCGGCGCTGCAGCGCCGCCCCGTTGATCGGATAGCGCGCCGTCTTGGATATATCGAGCGGCGGGCAATAGGCCTTCGCCTCAACCGGCGTCAGCCATTCGTTGTCGATACCGTAGAGCCGGTTGGCGTTGATATGCCGCTTGAACGACTGCTGGTCGTGGACATTGTGCGACAGCATCATCACGCCGCGCGGCGAATACATGACGTTGTAGTTGAGCTCCTGGCTCAGGCCCTCCCAGAGCTTCAGCGAGTGCTCGTAGATGTCCATGCTCTCTTCGTAGAGATAGTTGGAGCGGATGATGGTGGTGTTGCGGCCGGTATTGCCGCCGCCGAGCCAGCCCTTCTCGATCACCGCGACATTGGTGATGCCGTGCTCCTTGGCGAGATAATAGGCGGCACCCAGGCCATGCCCGCCCGCGCCGACGATCACGACATCGTAGGAAGACCGCGGCTCCGGCGAGGTCCACTGCGCCTCCCAACCCTTGTGGGCACGCATAGCCTCGCGGGCTATGGCGAAAACCGAATACTTGCGCATCTCGCCTTCCGAACTCCTTGAATGATTGGGGTCAGGCCCTGGGCATCTGGGTAGAGCCATACCCATGGCAAATCAATATGCGCCGCAATGGCTGTTTTGCGACGCATGAGGCGATTGTTTCGACACGGTGCGAAACGGCGGCTCGCGATGCGAATTTCGCGAGAGTTTGAACGGCGACGTCTGGACTTCCCCCATCTCTTCTGCTATCTGCGTTCCCCAATCGCACGGCTTCAGGCCGGGCGGATGTTATCTTTTCGCCTCGAATCGTACCGATCCAGGCGAACAACCAAACCAAAGGAACGGGATTCACGTGCAGGTACTAGTCCGCGACAACAATGTCGATCAGGCGCTCCGCGCTCTCAAGAAGAAGATGCAGCGCGAAGGCATTTTCCGTGAAATGAAGATGCGCGACTACTACGAGAAGCCGTCGCAGAAGCGCGCCCGCGAAAAGGCCGAAGCTGTTCGTCGCGTCCGCAAGCTGGCCCGCAAGCGCGCCCAGCGCGAAGGCCTCGTCGCCGGCGGTCGCACCGGTCGTTGATCGGCCGCTTTTTCGACGTTTTCCTGTGCTTTCAGGGCGGTGGCGACATGGGCGCCGCCGCTCTTTTGATTTGGTCCTGACCGAACTGCATGTCGCCCGAAGCAGAAACCGATTTCGAGGTAACGGCATGCAGGGAAACGAAAAAACGCTTTTGCCCGATATGAGGAACAGTGCCTGATGGCCGTCAAAACTGCCGTTCTGATTCGCGGAACCCAAATTTCCGGCCTCTCGACTATCGTTCCTCCCATGCGCCGCAAAATCGCCATTTCCGCTGCGCTGATGGCGATCACCGCCCTTGCCGGCTGCTCGACGACCACGTCCATAGACACGATCACAGTCGACCGGGCGCAGGGATCGGAAGAAAACATCGCCTCGCTTTCCTCCGTCATCAATGCAAATCCGCAGGATCCGGAAGGCTATAACGTGCGCGGTTCGGCTTACGGCCGCGCCGGCGAATTCCGCCGCGCGCTGGACGACTTCAACCGCGCCATCCAGATCAATCCGCAGTTCTATCAGGCCTATGCCAACCGCGCTCTCGTCTACCGCAACATGGGCAAGCCGGTCGAAGCCGCGAACGACTACAATCGCGCGCTGCAGATCAACCCGAACTATGACGTCGCCTATATCGGCCGCGGCAATATCTACCGTCAGGCGGGCCGCACCAACGAGGCCTTCAACGATTTCTCCAAGGCGATCGAGCTTGAAACGACCGATGGCCGCGCCTGGCACAACCGCGGCCTGATCTATCAGCAGCGCGGCCAGCATGCGCAGGCGATCGAGGATTTCTCCAAGGCGATCTCGCTCTCGCCCAATTCCGCCGAGCCCTATAACGGCCGCGGCATTTCCTACGTGGCGCTGAACGACGACGACAACGCCTTCGCCGACTTCAACCACGCGATCGAACTCAACGACAAGCTCGCCGAATCCTGGGCGAACCAGGCGCTGGTCTACGAGCGCCGCGGCGACAAGACCCGCGCCTATCGCTCCTATTCGCACGCCGTGCGCCTCGACCCCAACTACAAGCCGGCCCAGGATGGCGTCGCCCGCACCCGGCCGACGAGCTGACCGGCGGCCGGAATGTCAGGTTCGCAGCAACACCGCGAACGTGATGGACTATATTTGTCGCGGCTTTGGCTAACAGCCGTAAACTATACTGCCTAGCAAAGGCGTTACTGTTTCCAGCTATTCTGTTCCCCTAAAAATTAGGGGGCGCAGAATGCTTTTGAAATTCCTGAACGACAGATCCGGCAATTTCGGCATCATGAGTGCCATCGTGCTCGTGCCGCTGATCGGCGTCGCGGGACTGGCCATCGACGTTACCGACGCCTTGTCGGTCCGGAACCGGCTTCAGGGCGCTGCCGATGCAGCCGCGCTGGCGGCCGTCGCGGAAAGCTCGATCGGCGCGGCGGAAGCCATGAAGATGACCGACAACGGCGAGATCGCCCCCGCTATCGAAGATGCCGAAAAGGTCTTCAACGCGCAGCTTGCTGCCGCCACCGGCTATTCGCTGAAGAGCGGCAAGGCCAGCGTTGTCCGCCAGGACAACCAGTTGAAAGCCGTCTTCACCTATTCCGCGACCGTGCCCACCACATTGCTGAGGGTGCTCGGCAAGCAGGAGATGACCGTGGCCGGCCAGGCGACGGCGGTGTTCCAGACGGAAACGTTCCGGGATTTCTACCTGCTCCTCGACAACACGCCGTCCATGGGCGTGGGCGCCACGACCGCCGACATCGACAGGATGGTCGCCAACACGCCGAACGCATGCGCCTTCGCCTGCCACATCGTGAAAGATGGGGTCGAGGACAAGAACAGCTACTACAATCTCGCCAAGAAGCTCGGCGTGACGATCCGCATCAACGTCGTGGCCAAGGCGACCGCCGCGCTGATGGACACAGCCGTGAAGGTACGCAAGAGTGCCAACCAGTTCCGGATGGCCGTCTACACGTTCGGCAAGAAGGCGGAAGACACCAGGCTCCTGGAAGTCTCGTCCCTGACCGACAATCTCGCCGTCGCGAAAAGCAACGCGTCGCTGATCGATCTGATGTCCATCCCTTACCAGAACTACGACGACGATCAGCAGACGGATTTCGACCGCGCCCTGAAGGCGATCGGCGAGAAGATGGGAGCGCCCGGAACCGGCCTCTCGGCCGCCAGTCCCGAAAAGATCGTCTTTTTCGTGTCCGACGGCGTGGGTGACAGCGCCAAACCCTATGGCTGCACCAAGGAACTGAAGGGTACCCGTTGCCAGGAGCCGATCGACGTTAGGGCCTGCAAGGCGCTGAAGGACAAGGGCTACAAGATTGCGGTGCTTTACACGACCTATCTGCCGCTGCCGACGGACAGCTGGTGGAAGCGGTGGATCAGGCCCTTCCAGGACGAGATCGGCCCGCGCATGCAGGAATGCGCCACGCCCGGCTATTTCTTCGAGGTCAGCCCCTCGCAGGGCATCACCGAAGCGATGAACACGCTCTTCCTGAAGATCGTCAGCATGCCCCGGCTCGCAAGCTGAACTTACGGAACCGCCCCGCCACGTGCGGGGCCTCTGTCCGGCGGCGAAGCGAGCCCTACAAGATATTTCGCAAGGGATTGACGATCGAAAGGCTTTCGATCCGCATGCCATCCTGAAGGTCTTCGGAAAACAATGTATCGCAGCCGGCGGAAAGCGCCGCGGCAACGATCATCGCATCGTAGGTCTGGAGGTTGAATCGCTCCGCCAGTTCCAGACCTTTGTCATGAATTTCCAGGGTCACAGGTGCGACCTTCAGGAGCGAGCGAAGAACAGCAAGGAACGAATGAACCTCGTCCCATGAAAAGCCGAGCTTCCGCCGGGCGACATGCGCGAATTCGTTCAGGACCTGAACGCTGATCGTGCCGCCGAGTCCGACGGCGCGTTCGGCCGCGTCCGCCTTGCCCGCCTCGCCGGAAGCCAGATAGAGAAGGATGTTCGTATCGTAGAAATTACCGGGCATTCGCCTCGTCCCGATCGAACACGAAGTCCTCGGGAAGGCGGCCGCGGAATTTCCTCAGCCGCTGAAGAAGCTCCTCCCGGCCCGGCTTGCGCGCCACTTCGAACTCGCGCGCATCGACCGCCCGTATCTGGATCTCGTCGCCTTCCTTGAGTGCAAGCGCCTCGACGACGGCGGACGGCAACCGGACAGCGAGACTGTTGCCCCATTTGGAAACCTGCATGGAACCCTCCTGGATAAACATTTTCAGGATGTATATCTAACATGGTTTTCGCCACGAAAAAAGCCCGGCATCGCCGGGCTCTATTCGCTATTCGCTATTCGCTATTCGCGCCTTGCCGCACTCAGTGCTTCATGGCCTTGACGATGTCCTCGGTCATCTTCTTGGCGTCGCCGAGCAGCATCATGGTGCCGTCCTTGTAGAACAGCGTGTTGTCGATGCCGGCATAGCCGGAGCCGAGCGAGCGCTTGACGAACAGGCAGGTCTTGGCCTTGTCGACGTCGAGGATCGGCATGCCGTAGATCGGCGAGGCCTTGTCGTCGCGCGCCGCCGGATTGGTGACGTCGTTGGCGCCGATGACGTAGGCGACGTCCGCCTGCGCGAACTCCGCATTGATGTCTTCCAGTTCGAAGACCTCGTCATAGGGCACGTTCGCCTCGGCGAGCAGCACGTTCATGTGGCCGGGCATGCGGCCCGCGACCGGATGGATCGCGTATTTCACCTCGACGCCATGCTCCTTCAGCGTATCGGCGAGTTCGCGCAATGCATGCTGCGCCTGCGCGACCGCCATGCCGTAGCCGGGCACGATGATCACCTTCGAGGCGTTCTGCATCAGGAAGGCCGCGTCGTCGGCCGACCCCTGCTTCACCGTCCGCTGCACGCCGTCGTCGCCGCCGGCCGAAGCCGTCTCGCCGCCGAAGCCGCCGAGGATGACGGAGACGAAGGAGCGGTTCATGCCCTTGCACATGATGTAGGACAGGATCGCGCCCGACGAGCCGACCAGCGCGCCGGTGATGATCAGCGCCAGGTTGCCGAGCGTGAACCCGATGCCGGCGGCCGCCCAGCCGGAATAGGAGTTCAGCATCGAGACCACGACCGGCATGTCGGCGCCGCCGATCGGCACGATCAGAAGCACGCCGAGCGCCAGCGCCAGCGCCACGATCAGCCAGAAGTCCATGTGGCTTTCGGTCTGCACCAGGCCGACGACGAAGACCACCGTCAGGACGAGCAGGCCGATATTGATGGCATGCCGGTAGGGCAGCAGGATCGGCTTGCCCGACATGCGCCCGTCGAGCTTCAGGAAGGCGATCACCGAACCGGTGAAGGTGACCGCGCCGATCGCCGCGCCCAGCGCCATTTCGACGAGCGCCTGGCCGTGGATTTCGCCGATCTCGCCGATGCCGAAGGAATGCGGCGCGTAGAGCGCTGCCGCCGCCACCATGACGGCGGCAAGGCCGACCAGCGAGTGGAAGGCGGCGACGAGCTGCGGCATCGCCGTCATCGGGATGGTGCGGGCGATATAGGCCCCTGCCCCGCCGCCGATCGCGAGCGCCAGCACGATCAGGACGAAGCCGCCGAAGTTCGGCGTGGCGAGCAGGAGCGTCGTGCCGATGGCAATCCCCATGCCGACCATGCCGTAGACATTGCCCTTGCGGCTGGTGGTGGGATGCGAAAGCCCCCTGAGCGCCATGATGAACAGCACGCCGGAGACGAGATAGAGAAAGGCTGCGAGATTCTGCGACATAATTCCCCCCAGAAACCCGTCAGCGGTCTTTTTTCTTGTACATGGCGAGCATCCGGCTGGTCACCAGGAACCCGCCGAAGATGTTCACCGACACGAGCACCAGCGCGACGAAGCCGAAGCCGGTCGCAAAGCCGGCCGCCGAGACGCCGACCGCGAGCAGCGCGCCGACGACGATGACCGACGAGATGGCGTTGGTGACCGCCATCAGCGGCGTATGCAGCGCCGGCGTCACCGACCAGACGACGTAGTAACCGACGAAGATCGACAGAACGAAGATCGCGAACCGGAAGACGAAAGGGTCGATCGCTCCGCCGGAAACCCCGTGGGCCGCGGCACTCGCGGCCTCCGGCGCCTGGGCGGCTGCGGCGATCACCGCGTTGACGGCCTGGTCGAGCTGTTCCAGCGCCTTGTCCATAGCTTCACTGGCCATCAAAGCTCCTCCTTCCTTGCGGGCGTATCATCCGCCGCGACGCTTGCGCTCGCCGCGGCACCGTCTGCGGCAGGTTTCCTGCGCGGCCTGGCAGCAGCCTTGACGGGTTTCGCAGGCCCGTCCGCCGTCCTGGCGGCCTTGGCCGGCCTGGTCTTGGCGGCCGGCTTTTCCGCCGCGTTCCCCGCCGGTGTTTGAGCCGGCAGGGCGGCCGCAGCCGCCGCGAAGGTCGGATGCACGACCGCGCCGCCATTCGTCAGCATCGTCGCCTTGACGAGCTCGTCCTCGGCATTGACGGAAAATTCCTTCGTGCCCTTGTCGACCATGGTCTCGATGAAGGCGTAGAGGTTGCGGGCGTAGAGCGCGGAAGCCGATGCGGCGATGCGGCCGGCGACATTGGCGTAACCGATGACGGCGACCCCTTCGACCGTCGCCACCCTGCCCTTTTCCGAGCCCTCGATATTGCCGCCGCGCTCGACCGCGAGGTCGACCGCCACCGAACCCGGCTTCATCGAGGAAAGCATGGCGCGCGTCACGAGCCGCGGCGCCGGCCGGCCGGGGATGAGGGCCGTGGTGATGACGATGTCCTGCTTGGCGATATGCTCGGCGACCAGCGCCGCCTGCTTGGCCTGATAGGCGTCCGACATCGGCTTGGCATAGCCCGCGGCGGTTTCGGCTGCCTTGAACTCGTCGTCCTCGACCGCGATGAACTTCGCCCCCAGCGAGGCGACCTGCTCCTTGGCCGCCGGACGCACGTCGGTCGCGGAGACCACGGCGCCGAGGCGGCGGGCGGTCGCGATCGCCTGCAGGCCGGCGACGCCGGCCCCCATGACGAAGACCTTGGCCGCAGGCACTGTCCCTGCTGCCGTCATCATCATCGGCAGGGCGCGGCCGTATTCGTGGGAAGCGTCGATCACCGCGCGGTAGCCGGCAAGGTTCGCCTGGGAGGAAAGCACGTCCATCGACTGGGCGCGGGTGATGCGCGGCATCAGTTCCATGGCGAAGGTGGTGAGCCCGGCTTTCGCCATCGCCGCCAGCGCCGCTTCGTGGCCGTAAGGATCCATGACCGCAAAGACGACCGCGCCGGATTTGTAGGAGGCGATTTCCGCCGCCGCCGGCCGGTTGACCCTGAGCACGATATCCGCCGTGCCGGCATCGCCGGCCTTGCCGATCCTTGCGCCGGCCGCCTCGAAATCACCGTCCGGAATGCCGGACCGCTCCCCGGCGCCCTGTTCCACGAGCACCGAAAAACCGAGCCCCACAAAGCGCTTCACCGTTTCCGGCGAAGCCGATACACGAGGCTCGCCAGAGCCCTCGCGGCTTATGAAAATGATCTTTGCCAAATGTTTCCTCCTCCCAGTCGGCGTCGCAGGCGGGCGAAAAGATTCGCCCCGCCTCATGCCAGTGACAAAGCTGGCGTGCCGGGATCAGCGCAGCAGGAAAGCGCCGGCGACGGTGAGAACGATGAAGAGAATGAGGCTGCCGATGAAGCCGGCGCCTCCGAAGAAGCCCGCGGCCATGGCGATCATCAGCACGACGATGATCATCGTGCCCCATTTCGCGCCGGCGATGAACATGTCGTAGGTCTTTTCATGTTCCGCATAGTCCATGGAAGCGCCCGTTTCCACCGGCCCGCTATGGTGATTGTCCATCAGTCCCGTCTCCTTGAAACAGCCGCGCGCAATCCGCAGGCTCTGCGGCACCCGCACGCGGGAAAACCCCTTGGTCGACATCCGGAATCATGCCTCAGGCAGCACGGCGAACGTCCCTTCAGGCCTTACACAAAGCGGTGGGAAAGCGCAATGGCGGCAGAACCCTTCTCCGGTACGCCTTCTGCATCACGTGACAAAGGCCGTTTCCGCCGATGTGAGGCGGCCGGCGAGCCTCGCCGTCGGCAATATGGTGAGCGGCGGGATATCGAAGCGCGAAGACCGGTCGAACATCAGCCGCCGCTCGAAGGCTTCGGAGCGAAAGAGCGGAAACCGCCTCATCAAACCGGGACGCACCTCGCGCGCCCGCGACGCCAGCAGCGTCAGATCGAACCCGTACACATCGGCCATTCTCCGCGCAACGACGGTGTCGGCGGCGAACACCCGCCGGTAAAAGGCGGCGTGCGCGGGGCGTATGTGCTGCAGGACCCTGTCGGCGTCGAAATGTATGGCCGCCATGACGGTGGGCCTCAACGTCAGATAGGGAATGGCGGGTAGCTCGTCGATGATTTCGGGATCGGCGGCGAAGCGGGCCGGATCCACGAGCGTCATGCCGGCATCGAGAAACGCATCGACGGCGTCCGGAAAGATTCCGCTCGACTGGCACACGCGATGCTCCGCGGTGACGTGGTGGACGCGTATCGTGCTCACCAGCTCTTCATAATAATAGACGCCGAAAACATAGGCGTGGTCGTCGAAATCGATATCGTCGAGCATGCTGCTGGCGGCGACGGGAAGCACGCCCCGCGCCTTGTAGGCCTTGAAGCGGAGGCGGGCGATATCCTCGAAATCCTCATGGCTCTCGATCCGCCGGTATTCGACGCGGTCCAAGGTTGCCAATAGTCTGCTGGAAAAGTCTTCGTCTGAAAATGTCTTGTCGTTTGGCATCGGGTTTGTTCCATGGCGTTAACCAAGGATTAACCCTACAAAGCAGGACACCCGCAACAGACATATATAAAATTAATAAACTTCTAAATATTATGGTTAACAAATGGTTAACCTGACCTTTCCGTGTGCGGATTCGGTTAACTTCTGACCGGAAATTGAGCAGGTTCTTTCAGCGGACGATGGCGGTCAGCGGCGGGTTCTGAGAGCTCTTCGGGCCGCGCCGCGCCGCGGAGAGCTTGCCTGCGCTCTCGGCCGCGAGCTCGCCGATCCTGTCGGCGCCCACCGGTGTGGAAAACACGTAGCCCTGCACGAGGTCGGCGAGCCGGTGGCGATTGATGAGCGCGAGCTGCTCCCTGGTCTCCACGCCTTCCACGACGATCTTCAGTCCGAGTTCCCGCGACAGGTGGACCGTGCCGCGCAAGAGCTTCAGCTTGCGCTGGTCCTCGCCGATATTGCGGATGAACGCGCGGTCGATCTTGACGACGTCGAGCGGCAGGGAATCGAGATAGCTGAGGCTCGAGAAGCCGGTGCCGAAGTCGTCGATGGCGATCGTGACGCCCGTCGCCCGGAACTGGTTGAGAATGGCGCTTACCGCCACCGGCTCGTCCATGAAGCAGCTTTCCGTCACCTCCAGATGCAACCTGGAGGGATCGAGCGAATGGCGCTTCAGCACATCCGCCACGTAGCCGACGATCTCGTCGTTGCGCAGATCCTGTATCGAGAGGTTGACGGAAACCGCCATCGGCTCGGGCCAGGCCGCGCAATCGCGGCAGGCCTGGTCGATGACGAAACGCGTGATATGGGAGACCAGGCCCATATCCTCCGCCATCGGAATGAAGATGTTCGGACCGACCACGCCGCGCTCCGGATGCCGCCAGCGCACCAGCGCCTCGCTGCATTCGATGGCGGAGCCGTCGGGACGGTACATGGGCTGGTAGAGGACATGCAGGCCGCGGTTTTCGACCGCGAGGCGAAGATCGGCGCGCAGCCTCTGCTCCTCGATATATTGCGCATCCATTTCCGAACGGAAGACGGTGAGCGTGCCGTTGCCCTTCGATTTCGCGTCGTTGAGGGCGAGGTCCGCCTTGATCTGCCAGTTCTGCATGTCGAAATCCTGCGAGGGCAGGATGGCGCAGCCGCTGTTCATGGAAACGGCAAGGCGAATGCCCTCGATCTGGTAGTCGCCCTGGATTTTCGCATGGACATCGCGGATCTGCGTCTCCAGCTCGAAACTGTCTTCGTCGCCCAGCAGCAGGAGCACGAATTCGTCGCCGATCAGGCGGCCCGCCAGCAGCCGATCGCTTTCGAGCGATGAAAGCCGTGTGGCAATCGCCGCAAGCAGCCGGTCGCCGACCACGTGGCCGCGCATGTCGTTGACATGCTTGAAACCATCGACATCGAACACGGCAAGCGCTGCCAGCGCCTCACCGCGCCCCCGCACCTTCTCCGCCGCCAGCGTGGCGAAATGGCCGCGGTTCGGCAGGCCGGTCAGATCGTCGAAGCGCACCATGTGCAGGATCTTCTCCTCGGCCGCGACGCGGGCGCTGACGTCTTCGAAGATCAGCACGACGCCGCCGTCGGAACGCGGGCTGGCGGAGAATTCCATGTGCAGCCGGTCGCCGAAGCTCAGGAGTGCCCGGTGGAGCCTGCCGTCCGCAAGCTGGCCGATCTTCGTCAGGATGGCCGCCGAGGGCAAACGCGCGCTTTCCTCCAGAACGGAGACGAATGCATTGTCCTTGATGTCCTTGCCGGCATCGAGCCCCAGAAGCTCGTAGGCGCGGCGGTTGGCGACCTGAACCCTCCCCTCGCCGTCCAGCATGACGAGCCCGTGCGCCATCGTTGCCAGCGCCGTGTCGAGACGGCCTGCAAGCAAGGTCACTTCCTGCGAAGCCTTGACGTTCTCATAGAAGAACTCCCGCACGCCGGCGGCCATCGACTGCGTCGTCAGGCCGAAGGGAATGAGGAACAGCGACATGATCATCAGATAGATGTCGCCGGTGAGCAGACACCCGAGGATAATGGGAACGCAGCAGCCGAGCGTCTGCAGCTCGACCGCAAGCCGCGAGCCGTAATTGCGGCCGACGATCGACACCATGGAGGCCATGGTGACCGCGATCCACAGGAAGGCGGCAAGCATGTTCTGCAGCACCAGCACGGCATAACCGCTCGCCACGCCGAGGATCAGGGCGGTGGTCGCCGCGCCATAGACGTAGCGGACCTCCCAGACCTCGATCTCCGCGCGCGTCAGCGACGCCTTGTCGAGCCTGTCGAACCGGTGAAACCAGTAGAGCCGGTAACCGAAGACGGAGATGAAGACCGCAACCAGCAGAAGGTAGAAAAGAGAACCCGTATTGCTGGAAATCAGCACGCACGACAGGATATGGACGACCATTCCCGTGAAAAGCGTGCCGCGATTGCCAAACAGCGAGGTGACGAACGACAGATAGACATCCGTCGGCAACGTCTTCGCTTCGATCTCTTTCATCGGGTTCATCCCTTTGGTTCCGGCCGACAGTGAGGAAAACCCTTTAAGAATTGCTTGTTCCAATACACCCTACCCCCAGACATAGGGGGGTTGTTGAGAGTTTGCTCAATAAATTCCAAACGCCACAGCGAAAATTTTCCAGGAACATCTCCCCTCGCGCTGGCGGGAGCCGTCCGTCAGGCTGAACGGATCCCCTGTAAATCCGGCTTTTTACGGGTGAAAACCCGGTTTATTAGGACTTTCCTTTTTTTAGACCTTGGTTTACATCGCCTTCCCAGGACGGGCGGGATAAGAGAGACCCGTTGGAATTGGGGAAACCATGTCTCTACTGTTGAAGATCAGCGGTCTGATCGACCGCATCAGCGAAATCATCGGCAAATTTTCCGGATATCTCGTTCTCGCCTGCTGCCTCATCAGCGCCGGCAACGCCTGCATCCGCTATCTCTTCAATTACAGCTCGAACGGCTGGCTCGAAATCCAGTGGTATCTCTTCGCCTTCATCGTGCTGCTCGGCGCCTCGCATACGTTGAGGCTCAACGAACATGTGCGCGTCGACCTGATCTACGGCGCGGTTTCGGATAGGGCCCGCCTCTGGATCGACGCGATCGGCCTGGTCGTCTTCCTCATTCCGGCTTGCCTCTATCTCGCCTGGCTGTCCTGGCCGTTCTTTGCGCTTTCCTATGTCCAGGGCGAAGTGTCGTCGAATGCCGGCGGCCTCATCCGCTGGCCGGTCAAGCTCGTCATCGTCGCGGGCTTCAGCCTTCTGGCCCTCCAGGGCATTTCCGAATTGATCAAGCGCATAGCCGGCCTCCTGGGCGTCCTCCGGGTCGATACGACCTACGAAAAGCCGTTGCAATAACAATAAGTTCTGGGGAACACATCACTCATGTTCGAATACGGTATAATGCCGCCGGCAATGTTCCTGGGCATGATCATCTTCATGCTCTACGGGTTCCCGGTCGCTTTTTCGCTCTCCGCCGTCGGCCTCTTCTTCGGCCTTCTCGGCATCGCCACGGGCCATTTCGAATTCGCCTTCCTGCAGGCGCTGCCGTTTCGCATCTTCGGGATCGTCTCGAACGATCTCCTGCTCGCCATCCCCTTCTTCACCTTCATGGGCGCCGTGCTGGAACGCTGCGGGCTGGCGGAGGACCTGCTGGAGGGAACCGGCAAGCTGTTCGGCGCCATCCCGGGCGGCCTTGCCTATGCGGTCATCCTGGTCGGTGCGATCCTCGGGGCCATCACCGGCACGGTCGCGGCCTCGGTCATCACCATGGGCGTGATCTCGCTGCCGATCATGCTGAAATACGGCTATAATCCGCGGCTCGCGACCGGCGTCATCGCCGCCTCCGGCACGATCACCCAGGTCATTCCGCCGTCCCTCGTGCTGATCGTGCTCGCCGATCAGCTCGGCCGCTCCGTCGGCGACATGTATCTCGGTGCGATCGGCCCCTCGATCCTCCAGGTCACCATCTTCATGCTTTTCATCCTCGGCCTGTCGATCTTCCGGCCGAAGGACGTGCCGCCGCTTCCGCCGGAAGCCCGCGGCGAGTTGAATGCGGCGCTGATCGTCAAGGTCCTCTGGGGCATGATCCCCTCGATCGTGCTGATCTTCCTCGTGCTCGGCACCATATTCATGGGCCTGGCGACCCCGACGGAAGCCGGCGCCCTCGGCGTCGTCGGCGCCATGGTGCTTGCCGCCCTGCATCGCCGCCTCACCTGGGATCTCATCCGTCAGGGCATGCATTCGACCATGACGATCACTTCCATGGTGGTCTTCATCCTGGTCGGCGCCACCTGCTTCAGCCTCGTCTTCCAGGGCATGGACGGTGGCCTGTGGATCGAATATCTGCTCAGCCACGTTCCGGGCGGCGCGGTCGGCTTCCTGATCTTCGTCAACATCTTCATCTTCTTCCTGGCCTTCTTCCTCGATTTCTTCGAAATCGCCTTCATCGTCCTGCCGATGCTGGCGCCCGTCGCACAATCGCTGGGGATCGATCTGATCTGGTTCGGCGTGCTGCTCTGCGTCAACATGCAGACCAGCTTCATGCACCCGCCCTTCGGCTTCGCGCTGTTCTATCTCCGCTCGATCGCGCCGAAGACGGTCAAGACGAAGGATATCTATCTCGGCGCCATTCCCTGGCTCTGCATGCAGCTCATCCTCGTCGCCATCATCATCTTCTGGCCCGAGTCCGTGACCTATTGGCTGGACAAAGGCCCCGATGTGGACCTGAATTCGATCAAGATCGAGATACCCGGCTTCGGCAATGGCGGAGGCAATCAGATGCCGAACTTCGGCCTGCCGCCGATCGACGGCGCGCCCGCCCAGCCCGGCCAGCCTGCTCCGCCCGCCATGCCGAACTTTGGCGAGCCGCCGAAGATCAACCCGTAAGGGCGCGTTTCTCTTGTCACTTTGCTGATGGGAGAGTATATTTCCGAAGTGGAGGGCAGAGTTGACGCTCTGCCCTCCTTTGCTACTTAGTTAGGAAACTGAATCGGACGGAGATTGACCAGCCCGTCCGATTTTTCCTTACCAAAAGCGCAATGCTCAGTGGCTTCCACATCGCATTACCTCCGGTTCGAGAGCAAGGCCTTTGCCAAGGTCAGCGTGGCCCGTCCCCGCTGATGCTCCGGCTGGTCTCGGAGCGTGCTGCTTCTGCTCGTGAACATTTCGATCATAGACAAGCGCGTGTAGTTGTCGAGCCGGCTCAACCTGCCGCAACCAACCAGCTTTAAGCCGCTAAGGCTGCTTCTCTTGTCAGTCTACCGATGGGAGGGTATATTTCCGGAGTGGAGGGCAGAGTTGACGCTCTACCCTCCGTTTGCCTATCTCTTTAGGATGATGAACCGGACGGCGACTGACCAGCCCGTCCGGTTTTTCCTAAACAGCAGCGTAATGCTCAGTGGTTTCCACATCGCATCACCTCCGGTTCGAGAGCAAGGCCTTTGCCAAGGTCAGCGTGGCCCGTCCCCGCTGATGCTCCGGCCGGCCGCGGAGCGTGCTGCTTCTGCTCCAGAACATTTCGATCATAGACAAGCGCGTGTAGTTGTCGAGCCGGCACAACCTGCCGGAACCGCTAATTTCGCAAAGAAAACCCCGGGCTTTTGACCCGGGGTTCTTTGAATTTTACTTGGATGACGGATCAGAGCTTGCCGTTGCGCTGCTGGATCATCATGAACGTATCAAACGTATATTCCGAAAGCTGCATCCAGAGGTAACCTTCCTTCTTGAAGGCCACCTGATCCTCGTAGATCTTCTTGAAGTCCGCATTCGAAGCCGAGATTTCCTTATAGACTTCGAGGGTCGCGTTGTAGCAGGCTTCCAGGATTTCCTGGCTGAACGGACGCAGGGTCGTGCCCTGCGAAACGATCTGCTTGATCGCCGTCGGGTTCTTCAAATCGTACTTCGCCATCATGTTGGTGTTGGCGTAAGCGCAGGCATCCGTCAGAACGGCCTGATAGGCTTTCGGCAGGCTGTTCCATTTTTCCAGATTGATGAAAGCGTGAATGGTCGGGCCGCCTTCCCAGAAGGCCGGGTAGTAGTAATATTTCGCGACCTTGGCGAAGCCGAGCTTGTAGTCGTCATAGGGGCCGACCCATTCGGCCGCGTCGATCGTACCCTTCTCCAGCGCAGGATAGATGTCGCCGCCGGCGATCTGCTGCGGCACCGCGCCGAGCTTTTCGAGCACCTTGCCGGCGATGCCGGCGATGCGCATCTTGACGCCCTTGAAGTCGTCGACCGTGTTGATTTCCTTGCGGAACCAGCCGCCCATCTGGGCCCCGGTATTGCCGGCCGGCAGGCCGTAGATATTATGCTTGGCGTAGAATTCGTTCAGCAGGGTATTGCCGTTGCCCTGGTAGAACCAGGCATTGGAAAGCCGTGCATTGAGGCCGAAGGGGATCGCCGTACCGATGGCGAAGGTCGGGTCCTTGCCGACGAAATAATAGGAGCAGGTGTGGCACATCTCGACGGTCGAGTTGCTGACCGCATCGGCCGCCTGCATGCCCGGTACGATTTCGGCGGCGGCGAACGGCTGAATGGTGAAATTGCCGTCCGTTGCGGCGGCGACATGCTTGGCGATGTCTTCCGCGCCGCCATAGATGGTGTCGAGCGACTTCGGGAAAGAAGACGTCAGACGCCAGGTGATCTTCGGGTTCGACTGCGCGATGGCCGGTGCGGCGAGCGCCGTCGCGGCGGCGGCACCGGCGCCGGTCACGGCTGCCTTTTTAAAGAATGAACGACGATCCATGAATTACCTCCCAGTAAGATGAAACCGCAGGGTTATCCGTTCCCATTTCCCCCCGGGTCTGCGGCGAGGTAACCATTTTGCTCAATGGGTTGCAAGCGGCGGCGCTAATATTCCTTAATGCGGGAAGACCTTTTGATCTTAGACTTTGGTATCACTTTGCTTCAAACGAGATTCATAAAGAATTTCAAGGAGGAAATGCTTATTCTTTGTGCATCCTCTCACCTGCAGCGGGCGTGGCGAACTTGACTTGATACGGCTTGCGGCCCCACATCAGACGAGTAAGCTGCTCGTCGCCCAGACTGGAGAATCCCATGCCCAAACCGATCGTCGCATTGCCCGCCGATATCCGCCAGCTCGATGGAGCGGTCTGGCATGCGACGCCGAACCAATATGTGCAGGCGGCGCTGAAGGTGGCGGGGGTGATGACCTTCATCATCCCGGCTTTCGAAGACGGCAACGAGATCGACGAAATTCTCGACCGGGTCGATGGCGTGCTGGTCTCCGGTTCCGCGACCAATGTCCATCCGTCCCTTTATGGCAGGCAGGCTCAGGATAGCGACGGTCCGTTCGATCCTGCGCGGGACGCGACATCGCTGCCGCTCATCCGGCGGGCGATCGACCGCGGCATTCCGCTGCTCGCCATCTGCCGGGGCATTCAGGAGCTGAATGTGGCCCTGGGCGGCACGCTCGCCAGCGAGATCCAGGACCAGCCGGGCATCTGGGATCACCGCAAGCCCGACGTGCCGGAGCGTGACGGCATGTATGCCATCCGTCAGCCGGTCTTCGTCTCCGAAGGTTCCTGCATCGCGAACTATCTCGGCCTCGCCGGCGAGGTGCAGGTGAACTCCCTGCACCGTCAGGCGATCGCCGAAACGGCGCCGCGGCTGAAGGTCGAGGCGACGGCGGCGGACGGCACGATCGAAGCCGTTTCGGTGATCGACGCGAAGAATTTCGCGGTCGGCGTCCAATGGCATCCGGAATATTGGGCCGAAACCGACGCCCCGTCGCGGGCGCTTTTCGAAGCGTTCGGAGATGCGGTGCGCGCCTATGCCGCCCGCAAGACGCTCACCAACGCTGCGGCGTGAGAGCCTTCAAGCCCGCGGCTTGTAGAGCCCCGTCGACTGGCGGATGCGCATTTCCGGCTTGATCAGGTGAAGACCATCCGGCTCGTGGCTGCCGGCGAGCCTGTCGAGCAGCGCGCGCGCTGCAAGCCTTCCCACTTCCGTCTGGCCGTTCCAGACGGTCGTCAGTGCCGGCGTGGCGATCGAGGCCTGTTCCAGGTCGTCGTAGCCGGTGACGGAAATATCCCGGCCCGGCACGAGCCCGGCGCGCGCGATGCCATTCATCAGGCCGATCGCCACCAGGTCGTTCCAGCAGACCGCTGCCGTCGGCTTCTGCGGCAGGGAAAGG
This sequence comes from Xaviernesmea oryzae, assembly GCF_900177415.1. GTDB lineage: Bacteria > Pseudomonadota > Alphaproteobacteria > Rhizobiales > Rhizobiaceae > Neorhizobium > Neorhizobium oryzae_A. The sequence continues at coordinate 337,216 of NZ_FXAF01000002.1, forward strand.
AAATTGACGGCCGCCTCGAAACCGCCCTGCATGGAACGCGGCCCGGGAATGCGCAGGTTGGGGTCCACCTCGATGCCCGCCTTGCGCAGCGCATTGACGTAACCCTGATATCGGTCGCGGCCGGTCGAGGTCTGGTCGGTGCCGCCGATCATGGCGATCACCCGGTGCCCGAGCCCGATCAGGTGGTTGGTGGCAAGCGAAATGCCGTAGCTGTCGTCGCCGCGATAGGTCGGCAGATCCACCCCCTCGATTGAACGCGCGACGAGAATGGCCGGCATGCCGTTCTGCTCCGTCAGCTTCACGTCCTCGACGGGCGTGCCGATCGCCGGCGACATGATGACGCCGTCGCCGCCGAGCTGCAGCAGGGTCTCGATGAAGGTCCGCTGCTTGTCGACGGAATCGTAATGGTTGGAGAGGATGAAGGTGTGGCGGCTGCGGTCGAGCTCGCTTTCGATGGCTTTGAGGATTTCCCCGTAGAACGGGTTCATGATGTCGTGCACCACGACGCCGATGATGCCCGAACGGGACGTCCTCAAGCTGGCGGCGCGGCGGTTGTAGATATAACCGAGCGCGCGGGCCTGTTCCTTGATCTTCTCACGCGTATCGATCGCGACCAGCGGACTGTCGCGAAGGGCGAGCGAAATGGTGGCAGTGGAAAGACCGAGGCTCTCGGCAATCGTCGACAACTTGATCTTTTGCGCCATTTCCCCCCACCCGCACCGGCGGATTATCACTTTCTGACGCCGGAATTAAAGTTTAAATAAACAATTTAATTCCGTACGACAATCCTGTGACAGAAAATTTCCGGGGGACTCGGGCAGAGGCCCGTTAGTCGTCGGCGAGTGCGGGCTGGAGATTGTGCTCGATCGTCTTGAGCAGCTTGAGGAGCGTTCGCACCTCCTTGTCGGAGAGGCCCTTGGCGGCAAGCGAGCCGCAATCGGCGACTGTACGGCCGATCTGCTCGACGCTTTTCAGGCCGGTTTCCGTCAGGTGTACCTTGGTCAGCCGCCCGTCCGTGCCGTCGGGGCGGCGCTCCAGGAAACCCTGAGCTTCCATGCGGCCGATCGTGCGGGTCATGGTCGGCGCCTTCACGCCGAGCCTCATCGCAAGCTGGCCGGGCGTCAGACCGTCCTCCTCCGCGAGCATCAGGATGACGCCGTCCTGACCGGCATAAAGCCCGCTCTCGCCGAGGCTGCGGCTGAGCACCGTGCGCATGGAACGGGCGGCCTGCGTGATCGCCGGCGCCAGATCGGCGGCCGAGAGACCTTCCAGATCCTTCTTCTTGCCCGATTTGGCTTTCTTGTCACCCTTCTTCTTGCTCATAGGCTCCGCCCGTTTTGTCTCAATGAAGTAGGCGCTATATGTGTGCCGCGCAACCCATATCGAAACCGGGAAGTGATCGCCAGATGCCGCACCCCTCGCCGCGCTATCATGACAATGATCTGACACTCGCATCCACAGAAAGACACGGCTGGATAGCCGTCCTGCCGCTGGGCGCCCACGAACAGCACGGGCCGCACCTGCCGTTCGAGACGGACACGCTGATCGCCGAAGGCCTCATCGCGCGGCTCATTCACGCCCTGCCCGCCGATCTGCCGGTGACCTTTCTGCCGGTCGAACCGGTCGGCTACTCCGTCGAGCACATGGATGTCGCCGGCACCAGGACGCTTCGCTTCGACGAGGCGGTCTACCGCTGGCTCGGCATTGCCGAGGACCTTCACCGGAAAGGCATCCGCAAGCTGGTGCTGCTCAATGCCCACGGCGGCAATTCCCCCCTGACGACCATCGTCGCGACAGAGGCGCGGGTGCGGTTCGGCATGCTGGCGGTGGCGACGAGCTGGACCCGCTTCGATCAGCCGGACGGCTGGATCGCCCCCGAGGAAAAGGCGCTCGACATCCATGGCGGCGACATAGAGACCTCCGTGATGCTGGCGCTTCATCCCGAGAGGGTCGACATGGCGAAGGCCGAAAACTTCGGCTCGCGCCAGGCCGATTTCGCCCGCGAATTCAAGCACCTGCGCGCCTACGGCCGGCACGCCTTCGGCTGGAAGATGTCCGATCTCAATGAAAAAGGCGTCGCCGGCAATGCAGCGGCCGCGACGGCGGAACGGGGCGAACAGCTTGTGTCTCACGCAGTCAAAGGCATCATCGAGTTGCTGGAGGATGTCGCGAGGTTCGATGTTGGAACGTTCGATCGTTCTTGAAACAGGCAGGATCAGTTGGTATTTTGGACCATCCAGTTGGACCAGGAAATGGATTATGGAAATATCTGTTAGCGAGGCGAAAGCAAGTCTTACCGAGCTGCTTCATCGCGCGGAAGCCGGTGAAGAAGTGGTCCTCACGCGCAGAGGCCACAGGGTCGCGAGGATCGTCCCGGTCGAACCGCGATTGACAAGAGAACAGCGACGGATTCTGATCGAAGAGATAAGGGCCATGGCTCCGAAGCCGGCCGTCGATGACGTTCCCGCGGAGCGGAGCCAGGATTTTCTCTATGGGGATGATGGCCTGCCGGCATGATCGTCATCGATACCTCGGCACTGATCGCCATCGTTAAAAACGAGGCTATGGCCTTCGCCTGCCAGGAGGCGCTTGCAGAAGAGACTCACGTTCTTCTCAATGCAGCGACACTAACCGAGGCCCTGATCGTTGCTCGCGGAAAGAAATGCTTGCCTGGCCTCACGAAATTGGTCGCCCAGCTTCCGCTTACCATTATCGACGTCGATGAGATAAGAGCCGAGAGGGCCGCCGCAGCCTACGCCCAATGGGGCAAGAGCTTCCACAAGGCCTCCCTCAACTTCGGCGATTGCTTCGCCTATGCCACGGCGAAGGAATTCGATTGCCCGCTGCTCTATGTCGGCGATGATTTCCCTCGGACCGACGTCAAATCCGCCATTGCACCGTCTGTCGCCTGATGTGATCTTATAACATTCAAAACCCTTTGAACTCGCCCCGGCTTGCCCTTATATGAGGCGGACCAGCTTCCGCGTTCCGCGCCCCCGGGCGCTTCAAAGGCCCATCGAGGTTTCCCCATGACCGAAACAAAGACCGAAACAGCCACCCAGAAGCCCGTTCCCGTCACCGTGCTCACCGGTTATCTCGGCGCCGGCAAGACGACGTTGTTGAACCGCATCCTTTCCGAAAGCCACGGCAAGAAATACGCGGTGATCGTCAACGAATTCGGCGAGATCGGCATCGACAACGACCTGATCGTCGAATCGGACGAGGAAATCTACGAGATGAACAACGGCTGCGTCTGCTGCACCGTGCGCGGCGACCTGATCCGCGTCGTGGAGGGCCTGATGCGCCGCCCGGGCCGTTTCGACGGCATCATCGTCGAGACCACCGGCCTTGCCGATCCCGTTCCGGTCGCCCAGACCTTCTTCATGGATGACGACGTTCGCGCCAAGACCGAGCTCGATGCCGTCGTCGCGCTGGTCGATGCCAAGCACCTGCCGCTGCGGCTGAAGGACAGCCGCGAGGCCGAAGACCAGATCGCCTTTGCCGACGTCGTGATCGTCAACAAGACCGACCTCGTGAGCCCGGAAGAGCTGGCCCAGGTGGAAGACGTGGTGCGCGCCATCAATCCGACCGCCCGCGTCTACAAGACGAGCCGTTCCGGCGTCGATCTCGCCCGCGTGCTCGACCAGGGCGCCTTCAACCTGGAACGCGCGCTGGAAAACGATCCGCATTTCCTGGAGCACGGGCACGAGGACCATGTGTGCGGCCCGGATTGCGATCACGATCATCACCATCACCATGATCACGACCATCATCATCATGACCACGATCATGATCCCCACCATCATCACCATGGCGAGATGTCGCCGATCCATGACGTGACGGTGAAGTCGATTTCGCTGCGGGGCGGCGAGATGAACCCGGAACGCTTCTTCCCCTGGATCCAGAAGATCACCCAGACGGACGGTCCGAATATCCTGCGCCTCAAGGGCATCATCGCCTTCAAGGGCGACGAGGAGCGTTATGTCGTCCAGGGCGTCCACATGATCGTCGAAGGCGATCACCAGCGCCCGTGGAAGGACGGCGAGAAGCGCGAATCCCGCCTCGTCTTCATCGGCCGCGATCTCGACGTCGAAAAGATCGAGAAGAGCTTCAAGGCTTGCGAGGCAGCGGCATGACGCCGAAAAGTGCGAAGCGGTTTTCGGAAAACATCATGCCTGAAAGAAATACAGCATAATGCCCACAGTCGCACCGCTTGATTTGCAAGGCCATGTCGTCGCGGCCCATTTCCTCGGCGACATTCCGTTCTTCGCCACCGCCGCCGGCACGATCCATCGCCTGGATGGCGGCGAAAAGGTCACCGAGGCTCACCAGGGCCTTTTGACCTGCATTCGCGATCCTTTCAGCCCCACCCTCCTCACCGGCGGCGAAGACGGCAAGGTCTTCCGCATCGGCAAGGACGGGGCCGCCGCCCTCCTGGCCGAGGCGCCGCGCAAGTGGATCAACGTGGTGGCCGGCGGTCCGCAGAACGCGATCGCCTATGCCTATGGCAAATCGAGCTTCGTGCGCCAGAACGACGGCACGGTGAAGGAGTTTCCCGAGGAGCGCAGCGTCGAAGGCCTCGCGTTCGCGGGCAAGGGGCTCCGCATCGCCGCCGCCCGCTACAACGGCGTGTCCCTGCATTGGGTCGGCACCAATGCCCCGCCGGTCGATCTCGAATGGAAGGGCGCCCATACCGGCGTCACCTTCTCGCCGGACGGCCGCTTCCTCGTCACCAGCATGCAGGAAAACGCGCTCCACGGCTGGAAGCTGGACGGCAAGCCGGGCGAGAACCGGCACATGCGGATGACCGGCTATCCGGCCAAGGTGAAGTCGCTGTCCTGGTCGCCGAAGGGCAAGTGGCTCGCCTCCTCCGGCGCGCCGGCGGCGATCGTCTGGCCGTTTTCGTCGAAAGACGGGCCGATGGGCAAGGCGCCGCTGGAGCTTGGCACCCGCGCCAACATCATGGTCACGCAGGTGGCCTTCCATCCGGCCGAGGAAGTGCTGGCGATCGGCTTCGTCGACGGCATGATCCTGGGCGTCAGGATCGCCGACGCGAAGGAGGCGCTTCTGCGTCGCCCAGGCAAGGGTGCCATTACGGGATTGAGTTGGAGTGCCGGCGGCAAGCTGCTTGCCTTTTCGTCCGAAGCGGGCGATTGCGGCGTGGTCGACATATCCGCGTGAGCGGCGATCAGGCCTGTCATCGTCTGCCCATCGGGCAGACATTCAGGCGGCCCTTCCTGAGAGGGGGGACTTCAGAAAGACAATCCCGCTTCCGCAAGCGATAGCGGTGTGATCGATACGACCGCCTGAATGCCCTCGAGGAGGGGGCCGTCATGCGGCCCCGCTCTTCTTTGAATCAACGGCGCACGTACTTCTTGGAAACGTTGCCGTTGCCGAGAATGCCGAGGCCCAGCAGCCCGTTGTTACCCGACAGGATAGCGTTTCCGTTCAGGATGCTGTTGCCGGACAGGATACCGTTGAGGACATTGACATTGCTGCCGTTGAGCACGCCGACGTTCGGCGCGACAACGATCGAGCCGTTGCCAAGGCTGATGCCGAGCCCGAGGTTGAGGCCTCCCTTGTGGCCGCCACCGCCCAGGAGGCCGCCTGCGGACGCCTGAGAAATTGCAGCGACAGAGAGGGTTGCAGCTAAGCAGATTACCTTGATAGTCATGTTAGTCTCCCAAGTTGATTGCGCTTCATTGCGCGACAACCAACTTATTATTAGTATTTTATAAAGCAATAATATAAGTGTCTTATAATAAACCATTAACCATAATACTTCGGGTTTTATTAAAACTGTTCTCTTTCCCACCAGCGTTGCTTTCGCTGCAATTCGCATTGCCGGATCGGCAACTCCCGGTCGAATAAATCCTTCGTTAAGCATCTATATATAAGATTTTCCTCAATTAGAGGTGCCTGTTGGGAATGCGATGCCCAAGCTGTTTCTGCCCATTGCGACCTGCCTCGCCGCCCTGCCTTTGCCGGCGGCCGCCGCGGACACGTTTTTCGACTATTCCCTGCGTGTGGGGCACAACAGCAATCTCTTCGAGGATGCCAACGACCTTGGCGGCGGTTTCGCCCAGGCGGAGGCGAAGCTGCGCGGCAGCTTCGACATCGAGGGATCGGGCATCACCTACGCGCTCTGGCACCGGGAAAAGCGGCTGGAGCGCTACGATTTCGGCAACGAGCATGTGACGGGCATGACCCTCGGCCACAAGATGAAGCTCGCCGATACGGTCGAGTGGACGGTGGAAGCGGGTATCCAGCGCAAGGCGGCCGGCGACGTGTTTCTCGCCGTGCCCGGCACCGTCATCGGCTACCGCATGACCGACATGACCTACGAGATGGCTTCCAGCCTCGCCGCGCAATTCCTCGGCGGCCAGAACACGCTGAAGGCAGGCGTCAGCCATCTCGACCGTGGCAAGGCAAGGTTCACGACCGACCTCCTGCTGCCCACGAAACTGGAAGCCGACGTGACGGCACTGGACCTGACGGCGTCCCATATCCGGCCGGGACTTGACGGCGAGATCGGCTTCACCCTCGCCTACCGCTCCACCTTCATTCCAGATTCGGAACAGGAGACGCTCCTGCGCTTTCCCGCCTCGACGCTGCGCGGCTCGGTCGCCTATGGCCGCAAGATCGGTGAGACGATGACGATGATTGCCGAGATCGGCGGGGCGACGATCATGGCCGACGACCTCGGCGACGACGTCAAAAGGCTGCGGCCCTATCTCCGTTCGTCGCTGGAATGGAAGCCTACGGAAAGCCTCGGCTTCGGCATCGGCTACGACCAGGACTACGCGATCGCCGACATCGACGATCCGCAGGCCGAGTTCATCCAGACCTGGAAGTTCGCCGCAAGCGCGAAACTGCTGCCGAAGATCGAGGCGAAGGTGACCTATGAAATCGCCTCCAGCGAATGGATCTATTATCTCTACGACAGCGAGACGCGGAGGTTCGCGGGAACGCTCACCTTCGATATCGGCAAGGATCACAAGCTGGAGATCGGCTACCGCCATGTGGACCGCAGGGAAAAGGACCCGGCCGAGAACTACGACGGGCACGAATATTTCGCCAGCATGAGCGGGACTTTCTGACCGCAGCACGAATGTCCGCGGCGGAGGGGTCTCCGCCACGGCCTGGTCCATCGGGATGGGCAGGCAGTTGGGTATCGGGTTGGTATGGGTGTCAGACTGGTCCGCCTGCCCCGCCGCCTCGGCTTTTCCGCAAGACATGGGTTCCGCGCCAAGAAACCCTTCCTTCCGGCGGTTGGCGCCCTGACGGCGCGTCCCCTGCCTCAACGACCATCACCGGACGCCGGATTGCTCCCCAGATGGGTGACCGGTTCGCGACCCGGCTCCCTGCCCGATGACGCGGTCAGGATAGGCCCTGCAGACCGGGCGTGGACGACGCGGGGATATTTTTCCGGTCCTCCCGCTGAAACGGAAGCAGGATTTCTTTCACTACCGCCGGTTTCGTCCCCGCCTTCAGGCTGCCAGAATGTTGTCGCGGAAGGCATCCACGCCGTTGCGGCCCTGCCGCTTGCGCGCATAGAGCGCCTGGTCTGCCTTGTGAAGCAGGGCTTCGAGATCGGCGGCGCCGGACGCCTCGGCAGCCGCGCCGATGCTGAGCGTCGGCAGGACCGACAGCGGCTGGTTCAGGCGGCCGAGCGAGGCGGTGAAGGCAAGGCGGATATGTTCGGCTGCCTCCACCGCCTGTTCGAGCGATCGCTCCTTCAGCACGATCACGAATTCGTCGCCGCCGTAACGGGCGATGAGATCGCCGGCATGGATCTCCCTCGCCGCCGAGGATGCGAATGCCCGCAGCACCTCGTCCCCCATGGCGTGGCCGTGGGTATCGTTGAGCTGTTTGAAATAGTCGATATCGACCACCAGGGCCGCCACCGGCTTGGAGGGGAGACTGGCGAACGACCGCACCAGGCCGCTGCGGTTGAGTACGCCGGTCAGGGGATCGCAATGGGCCGCGGCCTTCAGCTGGGCGCCCGTCCGCTCCGCCGCCATCAGCATGATGACCATGCTGCGGAGCATGAGGAACACCATGGCCGACAGCGCCATCCAGGCATGCACCGCATTGCTGCTGCTGAACAGGTTTCCATCGCCGAGGATGCCGGTTCCCGCCATCACGGAGCGGCTGGCGAAAACGGCGGCGGTCAGCACGAACAGGCCGACGGCGAGCTTCGCGGAATGGAGCTTCTCGTCACGGGCAAGACGGTAGGCCTCCCGGGCGACGGCAAGATCGAGCAGGCAATAGATCGCCGAGCCATAGGCGAGTCGCTCGAGCGATTCGCCGGGCGCATCGAAAACGAACACCAACGGCATGCTGAGGATGGCGATCAAGAGACAGCAACGGGAGAGGTTGACCGTACGTCCCACGAAGATGCGCATTGCTGCCGCCAGGAGCACGCAACCGGCGATGGTCATGACATTGCCGAGGTGAACGGTGATGAAATCAGGCGCCATGCCGCGAAGGGCAATGCAGAAGGAGCCGATCCCGACAAGGATGTTGCTGGCGCTCCACCAGGCGAGCCAGCGTTCGAAACGGCCGGTGAAATAGGCGGCGCCCTGGAGCAGGCCCAGCACCATGCAAGCGACCGCTGTTATCGCATATATCGTCCGGAGATCGAACGTCATGTGGTTCCCCGCCTCATCAGGGAAATATAACAGAGGCTCTCTTTCGATATCGTGGGCGGGGTCGTTACGATTTTATCGATCGTGGCTTAGACCTGCTTCACCGCGCCGATGATCTCCGCGAGCAGGTTGTGCAGGTCGTCGCCGTAGCCGCTGCGGGCGGACGGGCCGCTGTCGTCGGAGGTCATCACGACGGTCAGTCCCAGCGACGGGACGATGTAGAGCATCTGGCCGCCGTAACCCCAGCCGAACCTGACGTCCTCGCCGCCGATATGCCTCAGGAACCAGCCGTAACCGTATCCATCGCCGGAGAAGCGCGAGTTGGTGCGCGGCGTCCAGGATTGGTCGATCCAGCTTCTGGAGACGACCTGCACGCCGTCCTTCGTCCGGCCGCCGTTGCGGTAGAGCTCGCCGAAGGCGAGAAGCGAGCGGGCCGTCATCGCCATGTTGTTGCCGCCGAGATAGATGCCCTGCGGATCGCGGTCCCAGGAGCCGATGCGGAAATTTTCGACCGGCTCCAGCCATTCGCGGGCGAGCGCCAGCGTCGATTTCCGCCCGACCCTTGTCAGGATCGCCGAAAGAAGATGCGTCGAGGCGGTGGAATAGAGCATCGAGCCGCCCGGCTCGCCGTCGAAGGGTTCCGAGAGCGCGAAACGCACCCAGTTGCGGCTTGCGACCCAGCGCCCGTAATTCGGCCCCGACATGCGCGAAAGCCCCGCCTGCATGGAGAGCAGATTGCCGATGGTGATGTCGTGGATGCGCGGATCGGGATCGGCGGGAAGATCCGCCTTCAGGATCGGCGCGATCTTCTGGTCCGGCCCTTCGAGCAGCTTTTTGTCGATGGCGATGCCGACCAGGCAGGAGACGATCGATTTCGAGGCTGATTTGATGTTGGTCGACGCGTTGACCGAACGGCCGTTGAAGGCCCGTTCGGCGAGCGTTTCGCCATTGCGGCTGACGAGCACGACCTTCAGCGGCTCCAGTTCCGCGGCGGCGTCGAACACGGTATCGAGCGTCGCCGGCGGCTGCGGCACGGGCAGCTGCGGCGCGCCCTGAGCAAAGCCGCGGCCGGCGGAAAGCACGAACGGAAGGGAAAGGAGTGTTGCCCGGCGTGTGATCATGCCCGGCAAGCTAGGACATGACATCGCTTGGGAATATGGCGGAAAGGCCGGATTCACGCCATGGTGATGGGATGTGAGCCAGCATCCGTTGCCGGACAGGATCGGCCGCGGCTTCGACGGAAACCTACTCCTCGTAGCGCGCCGGATCCCCGAACCTGTAGCCGCGTGCCTTCAACTGCCGGATGAATGTCTCCAGGTTCTGCTTGCCGTCGAATTTGTCCTGGAACATCTGGTCGTGCATGAGAAGGATCATCTTGTCCGGCCTCATGAACCGGTTATAGCGGAAAAGATGGTCGATCTCGCTGACGAGCCGGTCCACCGACTGCACCGGTTTTCCGTCGTCGCTGTGCACCCATTCATGATCCCATCCATAGAGCCGGAAACCGGCTTCGCCGACCAGTTCGTAGTCGAGCCATTCGCGTTGCCACTCCCGCACATCGATCGAGAGGTCGTCGGCGAAGATGCGGGTGAGCCGGAAGACGTTGCGTCCGGGCAGCCTTGCCGGAACCGGCGGCTTGAATCCCAGAACCTGGTTGGCGCGTTGCATGTCGGCAACCACGCCGGCCGTGTCGGAGTAAAAATTCCGGTAGCGGCTGTTGGCGTGGCTATAGCTGTGATTGCCGAGCGTCGCGAGTGGAATCGATCGTGCGTCATCCAGCAATTTCCGGCCATGCGGCTGCGTCTCGACATGCAGGCCGACCATGAACAAGGCGGCCGGCACGTTCTCCTGCCTGAGAACCGCATGGACATTCTCCGTCCCGGGCAACGGACCGTCATCGAAGGTGAGATAGATCGTCCGGTCCGCCGCCCGCGCCGGCATCGGGCTGGAAAAGGCAAGCATGCCGGCCGCCAGCACGGCGATCAGGAAAGACGGCAGGAAATGTCGTGCGCTCAAATCACCCTCGTCTGGTTGCTTTCAACGATCAGAGCACGGCCCGCCCTGCAAGAAAAGCCGCATGCGCCCCAAAGCGCCCGCGCCCGTTTCAAAGCTCCGCTTCCGCGAACACCTTGACGACCCAGTCGATGAAGACGCGCACCCGCGGCGAAAGCTGGCGGTTCTGCGGATAAAGCGCCGAAAGCGGCGTCGGGGATGGCGGAAAGTCGGCGAGCACCTGGACGAGGACGCCCCGGTCTATATCGGGCTGCAGCCGATGGCGCGGCGCCTGAACGAGGCCGTAGCCTCGTCTTGCGAGATCGACCATCGTGTCGGAATTGTTGACCGTCAGCCGGCTCGGCAGCGTGACGTAACGCACCTCGTTCCCCACCGTGAATTCGAGCGGCATGATCTGGCCGGTGCGTGACGAGATGAAGCCGACGGCGGCATGCCCGTCCAGCGCATCGGGCGATTGCGGCATGCCGTGTTTCTCGATGTAGGCCGGGCTGGCGCAGGTGAGTTCGGTGATGGTCCCGAGCCGCCGCATGATCAGCCCGCTGTCGGTTATCTCGCCGGCGCGGATGACGCAGTCGACCCCTTCCCGCACCAGGTCCACCAGCCGGTCGCCCTGGCCGATCTGCAGGTCGAGCAGCGGGTAGCGGTCGAGGAACTCGTCGAGCCGCGGCAGAAGGAAGGTGCGGGTCAGGAAGCCGTGCGCATCGACCCGCAGCAGGCCGCGCGGCTGCGCATCGCGAAAGATGCTCTCCGCCTCGTCCACCTCCGCAAGGATCGCCAGACAGCGCTGGTAGAAGGCCTGGCCGTCGAGCGTCGGCGTGACGTGGCGGGTCGTCCGCTCCAGGAGGCGCGCGCCGACATCGTCTTCCAGTTGCTTGACCGCCTCGGTGACGGTCGAGCGGGCGAGGCCGAGATCGGATGCCGCGGCGGCAAAGCTGCCTCGTTCGACGATCCGGGTGAAGAGCTGCATGCGGTCGAGCCGATCCATGGCTTTGTTCACCACAGGCGAATTCTCATGTCAATTCACCTGTAATTGTTCTCCAGCGGTGTCAGAAATATCTACGGCTCATCAATCAAGGAGAGATGAGCCATGACCACGAACGGGCAACGCGTCGCAATCGTCACGGGCGCTTCGAAAGGTATCGGAAGGGCGATTGCGCTTCGCCTGGCCAAGGACGGCATCGCCGTCGTGGTGAATTACGCGACGAGCCGTGAAGCCGCCGACACGGTCGTCGCCGAAATCGAGGCGGGTGGAGGCAGGGCGGTCGCCGTGCAGGCGGATGCCGGCCTCCCGAGCGCCGCCGCCGACCTGTTCGACGCTGCGGAGAAGAGCTTCGGCGGCGTCGATATCCTCGTCAACAATGCCGGGATAATGAAGCTCGCACCGCTTGCCGAGATGGACGACGCGAGCTTCGAGAAGCATATCGCCGTCAACCTGACCGGCACCTTCCGCGGTATCCGCGAAGCGGGCCGGCGGCTGCGCGACGGCGGCCGCATCATCAACTTCTCCTCCAGCGTCGTCGGCGTCTATGGTCCCACCTACGGCGCCTATGCCGCCAGCAAGGCGGGTGTGGAAGCGATGACCCATGTCGCCTCCAGGGAACTCGGCCGGCGCGGGATCACCGTCAACACCGTCGCGCCCGGCCCGGTGGAGACGGACATGTTCATGACCGGCAAATCCGACGAGCTGGTCCAGAGGATCGTCGGAACGATCCCGCTCGCCCGCCTCGGCCAGCCTGACGAGATCGCCTCGGTCGTCGCCTTCCTCGCAAGCCCGGACGGCGGCTGGGTGAACGGCCAGGTGCTCCGCGCCAATGGCGGCATGATCTGAGCGAAAATTGAGATCGCTTACCCCCTCTGCCCTGCCGCGCAGAGGGGGTGCCAACTGAACGTGCAGCACATGCTTACCCCAATCTGCAGCGACAAGGAGAAGGACCAATGCCATTCGTGAACATCAAGACGCCGGAAGGCGCGCTCAGCCGCGCCCAGAAGGAAGAGATCGTGCACCGCACGACGGACATGCTCGCCGAATATTTCAGCGAGGCGGCACGGCCGCACACCATGGTGCTGATCGAGGAGGTTAAGGACGGCGGATACGCCCGCGCCGACGAGGTCTTCATCATCCCGGAAGCCTATCGGGCGAAGGATGGCGCTTAGAGCTTCCCAGGCCCGATGCTCATCGAACATGCAGTCGAAGCCGGCCAGCAGGGCCGCCCCTGTGACTGTCGACGGAATCTCCTTTGCGGCCGGGCCGGCAATCTCGGCCGCATCGCGCCATAGACGAAGAAATGAGGCTCCGGGCCTGAAGGACAGTATTCAGGCCGCCGAGAACGAGATAAGCGGGGCCGGTGGAGAGGACGCGAGCCCGTTAGCCGGGGTCGTCAGGGTTGTCGACCAGGCAGCCCACGCCGTGGCATCCCTGGTAATTGCCATGGGTATCGAAATTCGGCTCGCCGTTTTTGTCGAACTGCGGGGTCGTGTCGATATTCGCATCGGAATCGGGCCGGTCCACCGTGCAGCCAATGCCGTGACAGCCGTTATAGCCGTCGTCATCATTGAAATTGCTGGTGGTATGGCGGTGCTTGTGTTTGCTGTCCTCGGCTATTCCTTCAATGATCGATCCAAGCACCGCGCCCGCGACGACGCCACCGACGTCACGACCGCGGTGATCGTACATGCGCGCACCCGGATCGAAATCATCCCCACGGCCGTAGTGATAGCCGCCGACATCGGCAAACACGCCTGAGCACCCTTGAGCGACCCAGACATATCGGCTCTTTGGATTGTATCCCCAACTACGGTTCAAAATGCAGGGCGCGCTTGAAGTCTGATGGATGAGTTGCGGCCGGGAAAGCGGCCCCGCATAGCATTCATCGTATTGATAATGCCGCGACCGGCATTCGACGGTCGCCTGAGCCCGCGCTTCAAGCGCAAATTGGGGAACGAATAAAGCACCGGAAAGACCGAGGCTCACCGCAACCGTGGTTCTGATCATTTCCCTTCTCCCTTGATTTGCGGCCGGTGCTTTATACCCCGCGGATGCGGACACCGCCGGCTTAATCCGGCGCCATCTGGCAGTTGGGCCCTACCCACTTGCCCGTTGTAATGTCCAGCTCGGCATCCATGTTGGCGGCGCTGCACACGGGATAGCGGTCGTCACCCTGCCGGGCCAGGCTGCGGCTTCTGTATTGATTGACAAGGGTATCGTGATCGGGCTGCTGCGTGCCTCCCTGCCGCATTGAAAGACGCATCATGCAATTGGCAAAAGCATCCGTACCTTCCTCAAAGCCGAAGCCGGCACATTGCGCTTCGTTCTTAGAGCTTTGCCCTGCATCTCCATTGCTTGTCGTGCAGCCCACCAGAAAACCGGTAAGCATCGAAAATGCAATAAAGGCTGGTACGCGCATGCCGTGCTTCCTTCGCCGGTTTTCTCCTTTTAGAACTAACAACTATCAACACGATTGACAATTCATGTCCGCGCGTTTCCGGTTCCCCTTATGGGATCGGTTTCGGCTCAAGGCGAATGGCAGGTAAATCGTTGGCCTCCTTGGCCGGAGACATTCGCCGGGCCCGATCCATTCCGGCACACCGCTGCTCCGGAAACTCGCATCCGGAGGAGCATAAAAGACTGAGGACCCTGCGTAGCTCCATCTGGAAACAAATGGATGACCGCTGGAAACGATCTTCCGTCAGGAGACGCCCATTCCGGGTCAATGTCCCCTTCGCGCTGGAAGGGGACCAGGATAAGCCGGCGAACGTCAGGCCAGCTTGCGGCCGCTCGGCACGATCATGCCCGCGGCACCTTCCAGCCAGCCGGCCTTCAGTTCGAGCGCCAGGAAACGGGCGCGCTCGAAGGGGCCGGGCATGACGAGATGCCGGGCCTTGTCGGCAAAAAAGCCGAAGCGCTCGTAATAGGCGGCATCGCCGACGAGCAGGATGGCGCCATGGTCGCGCTTGTGGGCCTCGGCGATCGCCGCCCGCATCAGCGCGCCGCCGATCCCCTTGCCCTCGTGGGCGCCGTCGACCGCGAGCGGACCGAGGAGCAGCGCCTCGATCGCCTGGCCGTCCGGCGCAATGCCCGCCTCGACGCTCCAGAGCCGCACCGTGCCGACCACGTGGCCATGCGCATCGCGGGCAACGAGCGCCAGCCCCTCCGCCGGCACGCGGCCGCGGCGGATCTTTTCAGACGACTTCTTGCGCCGATCCGGCCCCATGACGCGGTCGAGCAGGTTTTCGCGGGCCACCACGTCCGCCGGCGTTTCGGCGTCGATGGTGAAGGTGGTGTTCGGCGCAAAGAGTGCGCGGACAGAATCAAGAACAGTGGCCATGGCGGCCTCCCGAACCCAAAACCGTTCAAGGCGGTACTACGGAGAATTGTGGATTTGCCGCCCCGGCTGGTTACGGGGCCGGCGGGATCAGATGACGCCGATCAGATCACATACGCCTTCAAGGGGTCGAAGCCGTTGAAGGCGACGGCCGAATAGGTCGTCGTATAGGCGCCGGTGCCTTCGATCAGAACCTCGTCGCCGATGGTGAGCGTCACCGGCAGCGGATACATGTTCTTCTCGTAGAGCACGTCCGCGCTGTCGCAGGTCGGGCCGGCGAGCACGCAGGGCTCCATCTCGTCGGCATCGCGCTCGGTGCGGATGGGGTAGCGGATCGCCTCGTCCATGGTCTCTGCGAGACCGCCGAACTTGCCGATGTCGAGGAAGACCCAGCGATGGTTGTCGTTGTCGGACTTCTTCGAGACGAGAACGACTTCCGCCTTGATGACGCCTGCATTGCCGACCATGCCGCGGCCCGGCTCGATGATCGTCTTCGGCAGGTTGTTGCCGAAATGCTTGCGCAGCGAAGCGAAGATCGCCTGGCCGTACTCTTCCGCCTTCGGCACGTCGCGCAGGTACTTGGTCGGGAAGCCGCCGCCCATGTTGACCATCTGCAGGAAGATGCCCTGCTTGGCGAGCTGCGCAAAGACGCGCTTGGCATCGGCCAGAGCCGAATCCCAGGCATCGACCTTGGTCATCTGCGAGCCGACATGGAAGGACACGCCGTAGGACTCCAGGCCCAGCTGGTGCGCGTAGACGAGCACGTCGACGGCCATCTGCGGCACGCAGCCGAACTTGCGCGAAAGCGGCCATTCGGCGCCTTCGCCATCGGTGAGCACGCGGCAGAACACCTTCGCGCCCGGAGCGGCGCGGGAGATCTTCTCGACTTCCTCATGGCTGTCGACGGCGAAGAGATTGACGCCGAGCGCGAAGGCGCGCGCGATGTCGCGCTCCTTCTTGATCGTGTTGCCGAAGGAGATGCGGTCGGCGGTGGCACCCGCATCGAGCGCCATCTGGATTTCGGCGACCGAGGCGCAATCGAAGCTCGAGCCGAGAGAGGCGAGCAGCTTCAGGATTGCCGGTTCCGGGTTGGCCTTGACCGCGTAATAGATCGCGCTGTCCGGCAGGGCATGGCGGAAGGCGTGAAAATTGTCGCGCACGACATCGAGATCGACGACAAGGCACGGTCCTTCCGGACGTCGGGTCTTGATGAAGTCGAGGATACGAGCAGTGGTCATCGGTCAGTCCCTTCGAAATCTCAAAGCTCCGGCGAACCGGAGGACAAAGGACGGATGAGAATGCGCTCGGGCCCAGTTGGTGGAGACACTGGTACCGTGACACGCTCATACGCGCGAACTTTGGATCAAGGCCCTGCCACGGGCTTCGATCCGGCTTTGTCTGCCTTGGATTGGAGGGAATTACCCAACCGCACTTCCGGCAATGATGGTGTGCCTCTTCAGTATTGCAGGCTGATGGAAAGCCTGCAGAGACCAGAAAGGCCCGCACCGTCGTTGCTTCAAGATGTCCTCGCATTTCCCGGTTGGCCGGAATAGCGACTGGAGCGGTTAGTTCCAGGTACCTTACCGATGACCTCACCTTAGGGATATTTCCCAGTTCGAGGGTCGGCGGACACCCACAGGCACGTGCGACTTTGGGCAGCCCGGGAGATAAGAATATTCGCCGTCATAATCAAGAGATTTTTTGGCCCTCGCCGAAAATTCGCATTGCACAACGGGAGAGGCGTATTTGCACAAAGCCGGTGTGCCTCCTACATTGGGGCGAATGCAGGCCGGAAGGAATATTTGACATGCCGACGGCAAGGAAGAAGAGGGTTGTGAGGGACGAGCGCACCGGCCTGCCGATGCGGGAAGTGCGCTTGCTGGCGCTCGACGCGCGTGATCCGGAAGTCAGAAAGCGGATTGCCGAACAGGTCGCCGCGCTTGATCCTGAACACGAAGCCGAGTCCATCCGCTGGATTGAAGCTGTCTCCGAGTTTGACGATCCCGATACGTGGACCGAATGAAACGCGGCGAGATAGTCATTGTCTCCGCACCCGGCGATTACGGAAAACCTCGTCCGGCGGTCGTCGTACAGACCAACGGTATCCCGGAAAATTATCCATCCATCATCGTTTGCCAGATCACGTCCACATTGAAGCCGTTACCGATTTCCGCATCATTGTCGAACCAAGCGAGCGGAACGGCTTGCGGGCGCGATCGCAAATCATGACCGATAAAATCATCGCAGTTAACCAACGACGAATCGGGCAGCGCATTGGAAGTCTCGAAGAAGCAGAGTTGCGCCAGTTAAATGCGGCTCTTCTGTTTGTCTTGGGATTGACCGACTAAGCTGCGGCAAACAGAAAAGAGCATACATGGATACACTGACGCGCATGCGGGCCTTCATCGATGTGGTTGAAGCGGAGGGCTTTTCGGCCGCCGCCAGGCGCACCGGCCGATCGAAGGCGCTGCTGTCGAAATACGTGCGCGAGCTCGAGGACGATCTCGGCGCGCTGCTCCTCAACCGCACCACCCGCCAGTTCTCGCTGACCGAGGCGGGGCATACCTATTACCGCACGGCCGCGGACATCCTGAAGGAGATCGACAATCTCGCCGACCTCGTGCGCGAGAACAATGCCGATCTCAAGGGCCGCCTGCGCGTCTCCGTGCCGCGCACCTTCGTCGATGCGGACGTCGGCCAGTCGCTGATCGATTTCGCCAAGGGGCATCCCGAGGTTTCGCTGGAAATCGTCGCGGAGGACCGGTTCGTCGATCTGATCGAGGAGAATTTCGACCTCGCCATCCGCATCACCAAGCTGGAGGATTCCGGCCTGATCGCCCGAAAGCTCTCCGATTTCCGTGTCTATGCCTGCGCGACGGCGGATTTCGTCGCGAAATACGGTCCGCTCGAACACCCACAGGATCTGAACCGCGTCCCCTTCATCATCGACACCAATTCCCGCTGGCACAACAACGTCCGCTTCACCGACACGAACGGCTCGATGATCTCGGTCGCCGTCAGCGGCCCGATCGAGGTGAACAGCCCGCAGGCGACGCTGCGCGCCGCGCGCGCCGGCCTCGGGGTGGCGATCATCCCGGATTTCATCGCCAGTTCCTCGATCCAGTCGGGCGAGCTCGTGACCCTGTTCGACGACTACATCACCAAGGACCGTGGCATCTACGCGGTCTATCCGCACCGCCGCTACCTGCCCGCGAAGGTAAGAAGCTTCGTCGACTTCCTCTCCGCGTGGTTCCGCCGGCAGCACTGAACCGTTAGGTTCGCGCATGGACCTGAGTCGAAATTCCGTCTCATTTGCGCGGCACAGCACGGGGACGAAGCGGGGAGCCTTGCGGGCGAATGCGATATAGAATCCTCACCATTGCGACGCTCGCGGCAGCCTGTCTGCCGCTCCCGGCGCTCGCCCATCCGCATATCTTCGCCGAGGCCCGGCTGGAAGTGGTGGCCGGCAACGACGGCAATCTCGCCGAACTGCGCAACGTCTGGCGCTTCGACGAGGTCTTCTCTTCCAGCGTGCTGCTCGATTTCGACAAGAACACCGATCTGAAGCTCGACGAGAAGGAACTCGCCGAGCTCGGCGAGGTGATGCGCACCTCGCTCGCCGACTTCCACTATTTCACGACGATCACGCTGAACGGCGCCGCCGTCGGCGTGCAGAAGCCGGACGCCATCCACGTCTCGATCGACGATTCCAACCAGCTTCTGGTCATCTTCGCGGTCAAGCCCGAAAAGCCGGTGCCGCTCAAGGGAAAGCTCACCTTCGGCATCTACGATCCCTCCATGTACACATCGATCGACTTCCCGACCGACGGCGACCTGGTCGCCCAGGGCGCGGGCTTTTCCAAATGCCAGCACAAGGTCGTGCGGCCCGATCCCGACGAGGTGATCGCCCAGAACAGCTCGACGCTGACGGACGCCTTTTTCAACGACCCGACCGGCACCGACATGACGAAGCTTTTCGCCACCAGACTGGAAGTGACATGCTGAGAAACCACCGAGCCCTGGCGCCCGCCGTCCTCGCGGCGCTGGCGATCGCCGTCGTCATGACGGGCGCGGCCCATGCGCAGTCGCCGCTCGGCGTCGGCTCGGCCGAACCCTCGTTCTCGATCGGCGGTCCGCTCGGCCCCTTCTTCGCCTGGATCAATTCCTACCAGCAGGCTTTCTATCGGTCGCTGACCGGCGCGCTGAAGGCGATGCGCGAGGATCCCTTCGCGCTGTCCGGCCTGATCGGCCTTTCCTTCGCTTACGGCGTCTTCCATGCCGCAGGCCCCGGCCACGGCAAGGCGGTGATCTCCTCCTACATGATCGCCAACGAGATCGCGCTGAAACGCGGCATCGTCATTTCCTTCGTCTCCGCGCTGCTGCAGGGCCTCGTTGCCATCCTGCTCGTCGGCGCGGCCTTTCTCGTGCTGCGCGGCTCGGGCATCACCATGACCCAGGCGACCCAGGCGATGGAGATCGCGAGCTTCGCGCTGGTGGCCCTCTTCGGCGCCTGGCTGCTCGTCAAGAAGATCCGTGCGCTCAGGATGCGCGTCGTCTCCTTCCCCGCGGCCGTGCCCGCCGGTGTCGCCTCCCACGGGGGCCGCGGCTCCACCGGGCTCAATTTCCAGGCGGTCGAGATCGACGACCACGAGCATCGGGGGGCCGGCGAGTATTGCGAGACCTGCGGCGTCAGCCACATGCCCGATCCGGCCATGCTGAAGGAGAAGGATTTCAGCCTGCAGGAAGCCTGGTCGGCGATCATCGCCGTCGGCCTGCGTCCCTGCTCGGGCGCGATCCTGGTGATGAGCTTCGCGCTTCTGAACAGCCTCTATCTCGGCGGCGTGCTTTCGGTGCTGGCCATGTCGCTCGGCACGGCGATCACCGTGACGATCCTCGCCATCCTCGCCGTCGCCGCCAAGGACCTGGCGGTGCGCTTCGCCGGTCCCGGCTCGCGGACGGGACGGCGCATCACCCACGCGATCGAGATCGGCGGTGCGCTTTTCGTGCTGCTGATCGGGCTGTCGCTGCTCGGCGCCTCCCTGCAGGCATCGCGCCTGATCGGCGGCTGAACGGCTATTTCCGCCGCTGGTAACGCGCCCTCAGCCAGAAGACCGCGAAGAAGCAGAACAGCAGCGCAGCACCGACCACGACGGCCAGGGCCGGCGAATAATTGCCGATCGCAAGCACGACCGTCGGCAGGAAATAGATCACCACGATGGCGCAGACGAGGATGACGGCGGCGGCGATCGCCTGGGATTTTGCCTCCGGCGTCATTGCACCGCCTCCCGGGCCACCGTTTCTTTTGCGAGCGCGGCGCGGATATCCTCCAGCCGCCGCTTCTGCCCGCCGTCCGCATCGAAGTTCTCCGGCGCAAGCCAGGCTTCGAAAGCGGCCTTCTGCACCGGCCATTCGGCATCGATCATCGAGAACCAGGCCGTGTGGCGATTGGCGCCCTTGGAGATGACGTGCTGGCGGAAGACGCCCTCGAAGGTGAAGCCGTAGCGCCGCGCGGTCGTCTTGCTCGCCTCGTTCTCGTTATGGCACTTCCATTCGTAGCGGCGGTAGCCGAGATCGTCGAAGACGTGCTTCGCCATCAGGTAATGCGCCTCGGTCGAAAGCGGCGAGCGCTTCATGGCAAGCCCATGGGCGACGGAGCCGACCTCCACCACGCCGTTCTTCGGGTCGGGCCGCATGTAGCTCGCCATGCCGACCACCTTGCCGGTTGCGTTTTCGCGGAAGACCAGCGTCACCCAGTTCGAGGCGGAACGCGCGTTTTCGATCCAGGCGCCCAGCTCTTCGGCTTCGGCGAACGCGTCGTTGGGGAAATATTTCAGCAGCTCGTTGATGCCCGCCTTGCCGCCCAGCGCATCCCACAGCGCCTGAAGGTGCTTTTCCTTCTCATAGGGTTCGAGCGTCACGAACCGGCCCTTGAGAGTGACCGGAGCCGGGGCGGCCACTTTGTAGTTCTTGAGATCGCGCATGTATGCCTCTGGATTGACGCCAAGAGGCTTAGGCCAGCGAAAGGGGAAAGGCAACGGGAGAGATCGGCGTAGATATCTATGCCCCTCACCCTCACCCTCACCCTCGCCCTAACCCTCTCCCCGCAGGCGGGGAGAGGGGACGTGCCCCACACATCGCTGAAGATGAAGGAAAGCGGTGCGGCATATCACTTCTCCCCAACGGGGAGAAGTGCCGAGCAAAGCGAGGCGATGAGGGGGTGCACACGCTCCATGCTCATCGTTCGCTATCCGGCTTCGCCCCCCTCATCTGCCCTTCGCGCATCTTCTCCCCGCTGGGGAGAAGAAGGAGCCAGCGGCTTGCTCAGGCCTTCACCTTCGCCGCCGAAACAGTGGCGTCGATATGGTCGATCAGCGCGTCGGCCAAGCCGAGGCGGCCGGCGAGCAGGTCGAGATAGCCGCGTTCGGCCCGCGTATCGGGATCGATCGTCATGCGGGTTGCCGTATAGAGCTCCACCTTCTGCTCTTCCGTGCGCGCGGCGGCGACGAGATCGTCCATGTCGACCGGGTTCGCCAGCTCGTTCTCGATGAAGGCTTCCGCTTCCGCCCCGAGATCGACCGCATGGACCTTGTCCATGATGTTGGCGCGTTCGGAAGCGTCGATATGCCCGTCGGCCTTGGCGGCGGCGATCATGGCGCGCAGCAGCGTCAGCGCGAAATCGTTGGAAAGCTGCGGCGACTGCGGATGGAAGGGCGAATCGGCAGGCGGCAGGAGCGGCGTCTCGGTCTGCGGAGCCGGCTGCGGCGCGGCCTCGGGCGACTGGCCGGACTTGTAGTTCTTGTAGGCGAGATAGCCGAGCCCGGCGATCGCTGCGAGCCCGCCGGCCGTCGCCACGTTGCCCGCGAGCTTGCGGCCGGTCTTGGTGCCGAGAAGGGCCGCGACGATCGCGCCGGTGGCAAGCGGATTGTCCTTGGCGAGCTGGCCCGCCTGCCCTGCCCTGTCCCTGACCGTTCCCGAAAGCCCGGGCACCTGCGAACCCAGGAACTGGTCGAGAAGCTTCTTGGCGTCAAACATCGCACGATCTCCCTGTTGCGCTTCGGGAACAACATAGGAATGCGATTGTGAATTTACAAAGACAGGTTGCGGAAAGGCGTTGCCGGGGGGGCTTACGCCTTCAGCGCCGCCGCTTCCGAGGCGAGCTTCGTGATGCCGGCCCAATCGCCCGCCGCGACCAGTTCCTTCGGCGCCACCCAGGAGCCGCCGACGCAGACGACGTTCGGCAGCGAGAGATAGTCGTTGGCGTTCTTCAGCGAAACGCCGCCGGTCGGGCAGAAGAGCGTGCCGGAGAGCGGCGAAGACAGTGCCTTGAGATAGGCCGCACCGCCGGCCTGCTCGGCCGGAAAGAACTTCATCACGTCGTAGCCGGCCTCGCGAAGCGCCATGACCTCGCTCGCGGTCGCCGCACCCGGCAGAAGCGGAATTTCGGAACCTTCGGCGGCGGCGGCGATGCCGGGCGTCACGCCGGGGCTGACGATGAAGGTCGAGCCCGCCTTGACGGCCGCGTCGAAATCCTTCGCGTTGAGGATGGTGCCGGCGCCCACGTTGGCGCCCTCCACTTCGGCGGCCACCGCCCTCACCGCATCGAGGGCTGCCGGCGTGCGCATGGTGATCTCGATCGCCTTCAGCCCACCGGCGACGAGCGCTTTCGCGAGCCCCACCGCCGACTTCGCGTCGTCCACGATCAGCACCGGCACAACGGGCTGCAGCTTCAGGATGGAAAGCAGCTTTTCGGTCTTGCCGGACATGGCGCATATCTCCGCTAAAACGATTGAAAACCGAAGGGGGAGATAGCGCCCAAGCCTGCCGTTGTCGAGAAAAAACCGGGCGGACCGCATGACGGGTTTGCCAAGGAGCGAGTTTGCACTAGGTTGCGGCAAGGGGTTGTAAAAGTTCCCGGAGTGGCGGACCCGCGCATGGCCAAGGAAATCGAACGGAAGTTTCTCGTAAAGGACGATGGCTGGCGGGCGGAGGTCTCGTCATCCTCGGATTTCCTGCAGGCCTATGTCGCTTCCGGTGACGACCGCTCGGTCCGCGTCCGGATCATGGACGGCGCCCGCGCCAGGCTCACCATCAAGCTCGGCAGGAACCTCCTCGCCCGCGACGAATTCGAATACGACATTCCTCTCGCGGATGCGCAGGAAATGGCCGCGAACGCCGTCGGCATCGTACTCGAGAAGACCCGCCACGAGGTCGTGCATGAAGGCTATACCTGGGAGGTGGACGTCTATGAGGGCACCTACAAGGGCCTTGTCGTGGCGGAGGTGGAGATAGAGGATGAGGACGCGGAGCCGGAATTGCCCGATTGGGTGGGCAAGGAGATCACCGGCGACCGGCGATATTCGAACGTGGTGATGGCGACAGAGGATTTGAGCGGGGAGCTGTGTCATGGCCTATCGTCTGCGGCCCGCTAAACCCTTCACCGCCGAGTTCCGTTCGGTGGCGGAAAGCCAGCTCTCGCACGCGATCCGGCTTCTCGAAGAACAGCCCGACGGCCCCCACGAGGCCGTGCACGACGCCCGGAAACGCTTCAAGCGGCTGCGCGCCCTCTACCGGCTGGTCCAGCCGGACGCTAAGGAATTCCGCCGGCGGGAGAACGACCGCATCCGGGAGATGGCGAAGACGCTGTCCGCCGTGCGCGACGCGACCGCTCTGGTCGAGACCGTGAACTATCTCGCGGAGCATGCGGGTTCGCCGGAGGAGATGGCAGCGCTTGCCGTCGCCTCCAAGGCGCTGACGGAGCGGCGCGACCGGATCGCTTCCGAGGAACACGACCTGCCCGCCAAGATGGCCGCCGCCGCGAAGACCTGCCGCGAGGCGATCGCGGCCCTGCAGGACCTCGATCTCGACGACAATCCGCACAGGACCGCCAAAAGGCTGGCGAAGGCCTGGAAGAAGCAGCGGCTGAAGGCGCATGGCGCGCTTGCCGCCTGCGAAGCGCACGCGGATGCTGAGGCCTATCACGAGCTTCGCAAATGCGGCCAGACCTATTGGATGCATCTGTCGCTCGCCGGCGGGATCTGGCCCTCCGCCATGCTCGCCAAACAGAGAGAGGCAAAGGAGCTCGTCGACCTCCTCGGCCATGAGCACGACCTTTCCGTGCTGACGGGGCTCGTCAACGAGAACCCGGAGCTTTTCGGCGACGGCGATACGCTGGCGCTCATCCTCGGCGCGATCATCGCGCGCCAGCAGACGCTGAGACACGAGGCGCTGGAAAAGGCCCGCGAAGTCTTCGCCGACGGCGCGGATGCCGAAAGCGGCTTCGTCGCCCTGCTCTGGGAGAAGGCGGCGACCGCGTCCCGCAGGAAGCAAAAGGCCGGGGCCTACAAAGCCAACGGCAAGGCCGACAAAGAAACGGCGTTGCGCGGATAGGCGTCAGCCTGTATTTCAGCGCCATGACAGACAACCTGACCCAACCCCGCCCGGAGGCGACCGGCGCCTTCCTCGTGGCCGCGCTCTACCATTTCGCGCGCTTCGAACGCTTCGAGGCCTTCCGCGAACCGCTGCAGGCGCTGTGCGACGAGAACGGCATCAAGGGCACGCTGCTGATCGCCCGCGAGGGCATCAACGGCACGGTCGCCGGCTCGGACGAGGCGATCGCCCGCCTCATCGCCTATCTGCGCGCCCAGCCGGAATTCGCCAATCTGGAGCACAAGGAAAGCCGGGCATCGAAGATGCCCTTCCTGCGCATGAAGGTGCGGCCGAAGAAGGAAATCGTGACGATGGGCGTCGAGGACATCGACCCCAACCGCATCGTCGGCACCTATGTCGATCCGAAGGACTGGAACGCGCTGATCTCCGATCCGGACACGATCGTCATCGACACGCGCAACGACTACGAGACGGCGATCGGCATCTTCAAGGGCGCCGTCGATCCGAAGACCAGGACCTTTCGCGAATTTCCGGACTGGGTCAAGAACAATCCCGGCCTGCACAACAAGCCGAAGATCGCCATGTACTGCACCGGCGGCATCCGCTGCGAGAAGGCGACCGCCTTCATGAAGGAACAGGGCTTTGACGAAGTCTACCACCTCAAGGGCGGCATCCTGAAATACCTGGAGGAAGTGCCTCAAGAGGAAAGCCTCTGGGAAGGCGCCTGCTTCGTCTTCGACGAGCGCGTCTCGGTCGAGCACGGCTTGAAGGAAGGCAACCACAAGCTCTGCCACGCCTGCCGCAACCCGATCACCGCCGAAGAAGTCACCTCCCCCTATTACGAGGAAGGCGTCTCCTGCTCGAACTGCTACCACACGCGCACCGAAGAGGACCGGCTCCGCTACCGTCAGCGCCAGCACCAGATCGCGCTCGCCAAAAAGCGCGGCCAGAAGCATATCGGCGGGTAGATGTGAAGCTTAGGACAGTTTCCCTCCTGCGCCGGCTGAGCTGAGTGCTCCGTCAACCGCATATCCGACACCTCTTGAAATTCGGATAAAAATATCCGAGTTTCAAGACAGGGGAATGGGGGTGTCCATGGATAAGCGGGATCGCTTCATCGCCGAACTGCGGGATGAAGCAAGGAAACGAGGGCTATCCTTTCGCATCGACAAGTCCAAAGGCAAAGGAGGACATGCCATGGTGTTCGTAGGAGACCGATTTACCACCCTCCCAAGCCGGGAAATAGACCCGAAGACAGCGGCAAAGATCAGGAAGGGATTAGGTCTTTGAGAACGCTGATCTTTTAATAACTCAGAGGCCAATCGTGGCACGATGGAGACCGAAATGAAGACCTACGCATATGCGGCTCAGTTCGAATCCACGGAGACGGAAGGCGGCTTCGTCGTAACCTTTCCGGATGTTCCCGAAGCGATCACTGAAGGCGGGGATATGACAGAGGCTCGCGAGATGGCCGCTGACGCTCTCGGCGTCGCATTGCTCACCTATCTCGAACTTGGCAGGCCCCTTCCGGACGCGCTGACAGAAGGTACGATGATATCTCCCGATCCCAACGTTGCCGCAAAGATCGCGGTTATCGAAACCTTCGCGTCGGCAGGCATATCCAGAAGCGAATTGGCGCGGCGCATGGGCAAGGATGAAAAGGAAGCACGGCGCGTGCTGGACCCGAATGTCTCGACCAAGCTGCCGCTGCTCGTGCAGGCCCTTTCCGCCATGGGCCGACGCCTTGTCGTCGGGCTGGAAGCCGCCGAATGATCGGGACAAAGGAGCCGGTCCTCGCCTGTGAGAACCGGCTCCGCGAAGAATTTCAGAAGATCTATATTACCAGGCGGCGATGACCGCGCCGTTGAACGTGGTGTTGACGAAGTCCTTTACCGCATCGCTGTGATAGGCTTCGATCAGCGTCTTGACCCAGGCGGCGTCCTTGTCCTTCGCGTTGACGGCGATGACGTTGATATAGGGAGCCTTTTCGCCTTCGCGGGCGATCGGGTCGGTCTTCGGGTTGAGGCCGGCTTCCAGCGCATAGTTGGTGTTGATCACCGAAGCATCCACATCGTCGAGCGAGCGCGGAAGCTGGGCGGCGTCCAGCTCGGCGAACTCGATGTTCTTCGGGTTCTCGGTAACGTCGGCCGGGCCGATCTTCAGGCCCTTGGCGGCATCCACCTTGATGAGGCCCTGATCGGCGAGGATCAGGAGCGCGCGGCCGCCGTTCGTCGGATCGTTCGGGATGGCGATCGTGGCGCCGTCCTTCAGCTCGGAAAGGCTCTTCGCCTTCTTGGAATAGACGCCCATCGGGAAGTTGACGGTCTGGGCGACGCTGACGAGATCGAACTTGCGGTCGGCCACCTGGTTGTCGAGATAGGGCTGGTGCTGGAAGGAATTGGCGTTGAGCTCGCCGTCCGCCAGCGCCTGGTTCGGCACGACATAGTCGGAGAATTCCAGGATTTCGATATTGAGGCCCTTGGCGGCCGCGATTTCCTTCACCTTTTCCATGATCTGGGCATGCGGACCGGGCGTCACGCCGATCTTGATGTCTTCGGCAAAGGCCGTGGCGACGGAGAAGGCGGCGAAGGCGGCCGCCAGGATGAGCTTCTTCATGGATGTCTCCTTTTATCGTTTGAACGGTTTGTCATGCGGCCAGTCTTGGGAGGCTGGATTTCGGGGATGCCGCAATCAGGTCTTGCGGCTGCGCTTGTCGAAACGGCGGGCGAGCGCATCGCCGAGGCTCTGGATCGCCTGCACGAGCACGATCAGCACCACGACGACGGCGAGCATCACGTCCGGCATGAAGCGCTGATAGCCGTAGCGGATGCCGAGATCGCCAAGACCCCCGCCGCCGACCGCACCGACCATGGCCGAATAGCCGACCAGGCTGACGAGCGTGAGGGTGAGCGCCAGGGTGAGCCCCGGCTTCGCCTCGGCGAGCAGCACCTTGAAGACGATCTGCAGTGGTGTGGCGCCCATGGCGCGGGCGGCCTCGATCAACCCCTTGTCCACCTCGCGGATCGCCGCCTCCGCAAGCCGCGCGACGAAGGGAATGGTCGCGACGGTGAGCGGCACGATCGCCGCATAGGTGCCGATCGACGTGCCGGTGACGAGGCGGGTGAAGGGAATGATCGCCACGACCAGGATGATGAAGGGCGTCGATCGCGCCGCATTGACGATCGCGCCGATGATGCGGTTGCTGACGGGCGCCGGGAAGAGCTCGCCCTTGCCGCTGGTCGCCAGGAACACGCCGACCGGCAGGCCGATCAGCGAACCGATCAGACCGGCGGCGGCAACCATTTGAAGGGTTTGCGAAAGCGCCTTGAGGAGCAGGTTGAAGAGCATGTCAGGCGACATAACCGAGCACCTCCGTTTGAAGTCCGGTTTCGCGGTAGAAGCGCTCGGCGCGGGCCAGCACCTCCGGCGTCGCGGCATAGGAGATGACCAGCGAACCGTAGGGCTCGCCGGCGATCTCGTCGATCGTGCCGGCGATGATGTTCACCTCCGAGCCGAGCTCCTGGATGAGCTTCGAGATCAAAGGCTGCTGCGCCGTCTCGCCGAAGAAGGTGACGCGCACCACGGCGCGCGAGACGGCCTGCGGCGTCGCGGCAAGCTTGCGGGCGATCGCTTCCGGCAGCTTGGCGCCGGCAAGCCCGGACAGCAGCGCCCGGGTCGTCTCTTGCTTCGGGTCCGTGAAAACGTCGAAGGTGCGGCCCTTCTCGATGATCTTGCCGCGGTCGATCACCGCGACATCCGAGGCGATGGTCTTCACCACCTCCATCTCGTGGGTGATGAGCAGAACGGTGAGCCCGAGTTCGGCATTGATCTGCTTGAGGAGCGCCAGGATCGATTGGGTGGTTTCCGGATCGAGCGCCGAGGTCGCCTCGTCGGACAGGAGCAGTTTCGGCGAGGTGGCGAGCGCACGGGCGATGCCGACGCGCTGCTTCTGGCCGCCGGAAAGCTCCGAAGGATAACGCCCCGCCTTGTCGCCGAGGCCGACGAGATCGAGGAGCGGCCCGACCTTGTTCCTGATCGCCTGTCTCCCGAGACCGGCGATTTCGAGCGGCAGCGCGACGTTCTCGAACGCCGTGCGCGAGGAGAGCAGGTTGAAATGCTGGAAGATCATGCCGATCTGGCGGCGCAGGTCCCGAAGCCCGCTTTCGGCAAGTCCGCCGACTTCGACGCCGTCCACGACGACGCGGCCGGACGTCGCTTTTTCGAGGCCGTTGACGAGACGGATCAGCGTCGACTTGCCGGCGCCGGAACGGCCGATAATGCCGGTGATGGCGCCCCGGGCGACGGAAAGATCGATGCCGTCGAGCGCGGTGAACTGGTCCTGGCCGTTGCTGCCGAAGCGCTTGGTCACCGCTTCGAAGGCGACCATGGGTGCGGCCTCTGCCTGGGGCAGCGGGGCGGAACGGGCCGCGGCATGTGCGAGTTTCATTTCAGGCTCTCAGAGTTCAGTCAGGTCATCCCGGCGACAGGATCGCCGTTTCCGTTCATGCGGCCCAGTTACAGGACTACGCGGCACATTCGATGACAGGTGACTTTCCGGAGCATTGCGATCGGCTTTCGTCTGAGACCGGGCGGCCTCTTTTCGATGCCGCATAAATGCCCGGACACGCACCCGTTTAACAGGGATGATTTTTCAATTATCCTGAAGTACAGGAAAATCTTTCTCGCAGCTGCGAAATCAGACCCGTTTGTGGTTGCCTTTCGGGAATTGCGAGGCGAGCTCGCGATACCACTTGCCGCTCTTCTTGATCGTCCGCTCCTGGGTCTCGTAATTCACGTGCACGAGACCGAACCGCATGCGGTAGCCTTCGGCCCATTCGAAATTGTCCATCAGGCTCCAGGCGAAGTACCCCTTCATCGGATAGCCGTCCTCGATGAGGTCTGCCACCACGTTGAGGTGCTCGATATAATAGTCCAGACGCGGCTGGTCATCCACCTCCCCGTTCACCGGCTCCATGTTGTAGCAGGCGCCGTTCTCGGTGATGTAGCAGTCCGGCAGGTCGTAGCGGCGGTAGAGACCCTCGACGAGCAGCTTGAGGCCGGGCGCATAGACTTCCCAGCCGATATCCGTCTTGACGTCGCTGGCGCGCTTGGCTTCCGCCGTCCAGGGAAAATCGCCCCTGCGCTCCGGATCGTCATGGACGCGGAGCGGCGTGTAGTAGTTGAGACCCCACCAGTCGAGTTTCTGGTTGATGATCTTGAGGTCGCCCTCCTCCACCGCCGGCATGCGGTCTCCGAGCGCCTCCAGGAATTCCTTGGGGTATTCGCCCTTGAAGACCGGATCGAAGAAGGCGCCGTTGTGGAACTGGTGGGCGCGTTCCCCGGCGGCGAGATCGGCCGGGCTGCCGGAACCCGGGATGACCGAGCTCGCATTGATGACGATGCCGGCCGGCACGTTCGGCGTCACATGGCGGATCGCCTCGACGCCGAGGCGGTGGGCGAGGTTGACATGGTGCATGGCGGCGAGCGCTGCTTCCATGTTCCGCTCGCCCGGCGCATGGATGCCGTAGAGGTGGCTGAGCCAGACGATGCACCAGGGCTCGTTGAAGGTCGCGACGGCGTCGATCCGGTCTCCGAGCCGGGCCATCACCACCTTGGCATAGCGCTGGAAGGCATAGGCGGTCGAACGCGCGGCCCAGCCGCCCTCGCCCATCAGCGAAAGCGGCAGGTCCCAATGGTAGAGGGTCGCATAGGTCTTGATGCCGCGCGCCTTGCAGCCGTCGATCAGCCGGTCGTAGAAATCCAGCCCCTTCTCGTTGATACGGCCGGTGCCTTCCGGAATGATGCGCGGCCAGGCGATCGAAAACCGATAGGCCTCGACGCCCATGTCCTTGATCAGGTCGAGATCCTCTTCCCAGCGGTTGTAGTGGTCGCAGGCGACATCCCCGTTGTGGCGCTGATAGACCCGCCCCGGCATGTTCGAGAAGGCATCCCAGATGGAGGGCTTGCGGCCGTCCGCCTTGGTCGAACCTTCGATCTGGTAGGAAGCGGTCGCAACGCCGAACAGGAAATCGCCGGGGAAGCGGGATGCGAGGGTCTTCGGGTCGGTCATAGCGCCAGTCCACCTGTTTTCCGGATCAGAAAGCTGGTTTTGTCAGGGGGTTTAGCGAAGCCGCGCATGGTTGTACAGGCTGCAACGGAGATTTCTGCAACGTTACAGAGACGGAATTCAGCCTACGCTCCGTTATCCCTGTGTTCGTAACAAGGATCCAGCCACGGCGCGTCTGCGCCGTGAATGTTTTCCGGTCTATGAGTCTTCTGCGCCCAAAAAATGGACGCGCCGGATTCCTGCGACAAGCCCAGGACTGACGGAGTCATGCATACCGCAACGACACCGCATGGCTCTCTCAAACCTTCACCCAGGCGCCGTTCTTCTTCGAGGACGCCACGCAGGCCTCGACGAAGGCCACACCCTTCACCCCATCGTCGACGGTGGGATAGATGACGCCCTTGTCCAGCTTGGCGCCCTTCTTCTTTGCGTTGATGGCGTGGGCCGCTTCCGTATAGATCGTCGCGAAGGCTTCCAGATAACCTTCCGGATGGCCGGACGGAATGCGGGACACACGGGCGGCGGCGGGACCGGCGCCGGCGCCGTTGCGGGTAATCAGACGCTTCGGCTCGCCGAAAGGCGTGAACCACAGGTAGTTCGGATCGGCCTGCACCCATTCGATGCCGCCTTTCGTGCCGTAGACGCGGATCTTCAGGCCGTTCTCGTGGCCGGGCGCCACCTGGCTGCACCAGAGCATGCCCTTGGCGCCGCCTTCGAAGCGCAGCAGCACATGCGCGTTGTCGTCCAGCCGGCGGCCCTCGACGAAGCTGTCGAG
Source organism: Xaviernesmea oryzae (assembly GCF_900177415.1). Classification (GTDB taxonomy): domain Bacteria; phylum Pseudomonadota; class Alphaproteobacteria; order Rhizobiales; family Rhizobiaceae; genus Neorhizobium; species Neorhizobium oryzae_A. Next base: position 368,431 of record NZ_FXAF01000002.1, read on the forward strand.
ATCGGCGGCGAGGCTTTCCAGCGTCAGGCCGGTGATGAAGGAGGCGAGGTTATAGGCATGCGTGCCGATATCGCCGGTCGAGCCACCCGCACCCGACTGGGCCGGATCGGTGCGCCAGACAGCCTGCTTAGCGCCGGTCTGCTCGACGGCTTCCGTCAGCCAGTCCTGCGGATATTCCACCTGCACGACACGGATCTTGCCGAGATCGCCGTTCTGCACCATCTCGCGGGCCTGCCGCACCATCGGATAGCCGGTGTAATTGTGGGTGAGGATGAAGAGCGCGTCGCTTTCGTCCGCCACCTTCTTGAGCTTCTTCGCATCGGCAAGATTGGAGGTCAGCGGCTTGTCGCAGATGACATGGATGCCGCGCTTCAGGAACTCCTTGGCCGCATCGTAATGGACATGGTTCGGCGTGACGATCGACACCGCCTCGATGCCGTCCTTCAGGCGGGCTTCGCGGATCGCCATCTCCTTGTAGCTGCCATAGGTGCGCGACGGATCGAGCCCGAGATCGCGGCCCGACGCGATCGCCTTTTCCAGCGTCGACGAGAGAGCCCCCGCCACCAGATCGAACTGGTCGTCCAGCCGCGCCGCGATACGATGCACCGCGCCGATGAACGCGCCGGCCCCGCCGCCCACCATGCCGAGCCGGATGCGCGGCTCACGCGCCTGTTCGTCTTTGCCTTCGATTGCCATGAAATATCCTCTCCTCGAAAAATTATCTGCCGGTCAGCAAAGGTGTGCCGTCAGGAGCCGTTCGCCGTCTTCCGGGGGCGGCCGCCCTTTGCTCCATTCGCACGGCTTGCTGCCACTTTCGCCGATGATCTGGATTGCCCGCCCTTGCGCTGCGCTTCCATGAAGGTTCGACTACCGAAAATACCGCTCATGAGACCGGAGATCGAATAATCGACATCCAGGCTTTCCCAGTGCAGACCGGTCTCGCCGAGAAGCTCCACCTCTGCCAGCTGTTCGTCCGCGGCATCCGTCAGGCCTTCCAGCGAACGCGCCGGGACCATGAAGGCAGCGCCGTTCGCAAACTCGACGACGATGCGGCCGGACGAGGCATCGAAACGAACGGAGACCGGAATCGGTCTCCGCGACCGCTCCGTTTCCCATCGCCGTTTGGCCTCGGCGAGTTCTGTGTCCGTGACTTCAACCATGGTATTTCCTCCAGGTCTCCTGGAATAATTGCCGGTTCGCCTCGGTGACCGCTACCGCCCGCCGGACATCCCGGTCGGACATCCCACCCTGGGCCAGAACCTTCAGCGTCACGATATCGATGCGCGCTTCGCCGTCGCCGTAGACATGGACGTGAGGCGGCTCGTGATCCGCGGTGTAGATGACGAACCGCAGTCCATGCTGCCTAAGGACGGTGACCATGCAATAAATAACCCAACAAGTTAGGTTTTTCAAGCATCAACGGCCACCGCCTCTATTCCAATTTTCAGCTTCAAAGCCCCAGCATCCGCCGGTTCGCTGCCTGATCCGTACCGCCCGAGGCGAAGTCGTCGAAGGCCTTTTCGGTGACGCGGATGATATGCGCCTTCACGAACTCGGCGCCCTCGCGCGCTCCGTCTTCCGGGTGCTTCAGCGCGCATTCCCATTCGACCACGGCCCAGCCGTCGAAGTCGTTGGCCGCCATCTTGGAGAAGATCGCGCCGAAATCGACCTGGCCGTCGCCCGGCGAACGGAACCGGCCGGCGCGCTCAACCCAGCCCTGATAGCCGCCATAGACGCCCTGCCGGCCGGTCGGGTTGAATTCCGCGTCCTTGACGTGGAACATCTTGATCCGGTCCTTGTAGATGTCGATGTTGTCGAGATAGTCCAGGCACTGCAGCACGTAATGCGACGGGTCGTAGAGCATGTTGGCTCTGCTGTGGTTCTTCACGCGCTCCAGGAACATCTCGAAGGTGACGCCGTCATGCAGGTCCTCGCCCGGATGGATCTCGTAAGCGACGTCCACACCGCACTCTTCGGCATGGTTGAGGATCGGCAGCCAGCGCCTGGCGAGTTCGTCGAAGGCGGTCTCGACAAGGCCGGCGGGGCGCTGCGGCCAGGGATAGATGAACGGCCAGGCAAGCGCGCCGGAAAAGGTCGCATGCGCCTTGATGCCGAGGTTCTTCGAGGCGGTCAGCGCCATCTTCACCTGCTCGACCGCCCATTCCTGCCGCGCCTTCGGGTTGCCGCGCATCTCCGGCACGGTAAAACCGTCGAAGGCCTCGTCATAGGCCGGATGGACGGCGACGAGCTGGCCCTGCAGATGGGTGGAAAGCTCGGTCACCTCGACGCCGTTCTGGCGCGCGATGCCGGCGAATTCGTCGCAATAGTCCTTGGAGGTCGCCGCCTTCCGGAGGTCGATGAGCTGGCCGGCCCAGGTCGGCACCTGAACGCCGATATAGCCTTTCTCGGCCGCCCATTTGGTGATCCCGTCCCAGGAATTGAACGGCGCGGCGTCTCCCGCGAACTGGCCGAGAAAAATGGCAGGACCTTTGATCGTCTTCATGATTTTCCTCCCTGGGAATGGGTGAGAATATTAACAGGCATGAAAAAGGGCGCGCCCGCGAAGGCGCGCCCCTTCGATGGTCAGAACGGAGAGTCCGGGAAGTAGAACTGCTCGGCGTTGTCCTTGGTCACCAGCGTGGCGTCGAGGATGTATTCGCCGCTCACCGGAACCTGGTCGTAGAAATTGGCGGCGGTAAGCTGCATGGCGGTCGCCACCATCGCCGGCGGATAGAGCACGTCGACCGGCACCATCTTGTCGCCGTCCATGACGCGCTTGATCATGTCCTTGGAGCCGGCGCCCGCGACGATATACTGGATATCGGTGCGCTTGGCCTGCTCGATGGCTTCGAGAACGCCGACGGCCATGTCGTCGTCCTGACACCAGACCACGTCGATCTTCGGGTACTTGGTGAGATAGTCCTGCATGACGCGGAAGGCGTCGTCGCGGTTCCAGTTGCCGTACTGGCGTTCCAGGATCTTGACGCCCGAACCGGCGATGCCCTTGTCGAAACCGTCCTGGCGCTGCTGATCGATCGGGATCGGCAGGCCACGGATGACGACGACCTCGGCATTCGGCGTGGTCTCGGCGATATACTTGCCGGCGACTTCGCCGAGCGCCGGATTGTTGCCGGCGACGTAGAGATCGCGGATCGAGTTGTCGTTGACGGAAGGCGCGCGGTCGACCAGCGCCACGAAGGCGCCCGAGTCCTTGACCTGCTGGATGGCGTTGACCAGCGGATCCGGATCGGACGGCAGGATGACGAGCGCATCGAGGCCCTGGACCGCCAGGTCCTGCACCGCGTTCGCCTGGCTTGCCGCATCCGGCGAGGTCTTGACGATGACGTTGAGGCCCGGATGCTCCTGCATCAGGAGCTTTGCGACGCGTTCGGCGTGGAACACGACACCGGCGGTCCAGCCGTGGTCGGCGGCAGGAATGGAGACGCCGATCGTCACCTTTTTCTGCTCCTGCGCCCAGCCGAGGCTGGGGCCGGCGGCAACCGAAGCGGCAAGCGCCGCAGCGGCCAGCCCGAAAGTTCTTCTACGCATGTTCTCTCTCCCACAAGTGTTTCTAGGTCTGTTGATTGCGAGACCGGACGCGACCCTTCAGCCCGGCCAATTTCCTAAGCGGCGGCTGCGCTATTTCCGCATCAGCGACCGCTGCACCAGCATGGCGATGATGATGATCGCTCCCTGGATCGCGCCGATGAGATATTCGCTGACGAAGTTGGAAAGCAGCATGATGTTGCCGACGATTTCGAGAATGAAGGCGCCGCAGACCGTGCCCCAGATGCGCCCGACGCCGCCGCGAAGCGCCGTGCCGCCGACGACGACCGCGGTGATCGCCTGCAGCTCCCACAGAATGCCGGTCGTGGCCGAGGTGGAGCCGAGGCGCGGCACGTAGAGCAGCACCGCGACCGCGACGCAGAGGCCCTGGACGACATAGGCGATGGTGCGCACCTTCTTGACCGAGATGCCGGAATAGCGGGCGACCTCCTCGTTGGAGCCGACGGCGATCACGTGCCGGCCGTAGCGGGTGCGGTAGAGCACGAAGGCGGCGAGCGCGGCCGTGACGAAGATGATGACGATCGGCACCGGAACGCCGAAAACATCGCCGAAATAGACCGGCCGGTAGAGCGCCTGCAGTTCGCGGTCGCGCAGCGTGATCGCCCCGCCCTGGGAAAGCCAGGTCGTCAGCCCTCGATAGATGCCCATCGTGCCGAGCGTGGCGATGAAGGGCTCGATCCCGCCGACGGTGGTGATGAGGCCGTTGAAAAGCCCGCAGGCGGCGCCGAGCGCGATCGCCAGCAGCATCGCCGTGATCAGCATGAACATCGGATCGGCGATCGCACCGGAATTCATGAACAGGATCATCAGGCTCGCCACGAAGGCGACCATCGAGCCGACCGAAAGGTCGAGCCCGCCCGACGAGATCACATAGGTCGCGCCGAGCGCGATGATCGCGATGAAGGCGCTGCGGGTGATGACGTTCATCAGGTTCGCGACCGAAATGAAGTTCGGATTGGCGAAATAGCCGAGCACCAGGAGCAGCGCGAGCGCGATGAACGGCGCGATCGCCGCCATGTCCCAGTCCTTCGAAGTCTTCGGCGTCTTGGCCGTCTCGGTGGCGACGGTGCTCATCACGCGGCCTCCCCGGATTTGACGCCTGTCGCGAACTGGACGATCTCGTTCTCGTTCATATGCTCTCCCGTCACCTCGCCGACGATCCGGCCGGACCGCATGACGAGGATGCGGTCGCAGATGCCGATCAGTTCCGGCATTTCGGAGGAGACGACGATGATCGAGCGTCCCTCCTCCGCCAGCCTGGCGATGAATTTGTAGATCTGTTCCTTGTTGCCGATGTCGATACCACGCGTCGGCTCATCGATGATGACGATCGAGGGGTCGAGCATCATCATCTTCGCGAGCAGCAGCTTCTGCTGGTTGCCGCCGGAAAGCTGGCCGGCCAGGATATCCTTGCGGCCGGTGCGGATGTCGAAATCGCGGATCGCCTGGTCGAGCGCATCGCTCTCCCTTTTCCGGTCGATCTGCAGCGCGCCGGCGAACCTGCCGAGCGAGGCGAGCGTCAGGTTGACGCGCAGGTCCTTGGCGAGCAGCAGGCCCTTGCCCTTCCGGTCTTCGGAAAGATAGGCGATGCCGGCTTTCAGGCTCGCATGCACGTCGCGGAAATTGACCGGCTGGCCGTTGAGGCGAACGCTGCCCCGGCTCGAGCGCAGGCCGACGAGCCCCTCCATGAGCTCCGTGCGACCGGCTCCGACGAGACCGGCGAAGCCGAGGATCTCTCCCTTGCGCAGCTCGAATGACGCGTCCTGCGCGTAGCCCGGCACACTGAGGTGCCGGACCTCCAGCACCACCTCGCGGGCTTCCGTCGCCTGGCGGTCCGGATAGAGCTTTGCGACGTCGCGGCCGACCATCAGGCGGGCCATGTCGGCGGGCTCAAGCTCGCTCGCCTCGTGCGAGGCGACGAGCCGTCCGTCGCGCAGCACCGTCACGCGGTCGGCGATCTCCTTCACCTCCGGCAGGCGGTGGGAGATGTAGAGCACGCCCACGCCCTTGGCGCGGATATCCTTGATGACCTTGAGCAGAGCCTCGGTCTCGTGCGGCGTCAGCGACGCGGTCGGCTCGTCGAAGATGACGATGCGGTGCGGCACGAGCAGCACGCGGGCAATCTGCACGAGCTGGCGCTGGGCGATCGACAGGCGCGAGACGATGGCGTTCGGATCGATGTCGCCGCCGAGGTCGCGGATCGCTTGTCGCGCACCCTCGTTCATGGCGCGGTCGTCGACGGAGAGACCGCGCCTGAGTTCGCGGCCGAGATAGATGTTCTGCGCGACGGTGAGGTCCGGCGCGAGCAGGATTTCCTGGTGTACCAGCACGATGCCGCGATGTTCCGCATCCACGGGGCCGGAAAAGGTGACGGCCTCGCCGTCCATCCTGATCTCGCCCCTTGTCGGCGGCTGGTTGCCGGCGAGGATCTTCATCAGCGTCGACTTGCCGGCGCCGTTCTCGCCGATGATGGCATGCACCTCGCCGGCCTGGACCGTGAGATTGATGTCCTTCAGGACCTCGACAATGCCGAATGTCTTGGAAAGGCCCGTCGCCTCAAGAAGCGGGGCGGACGAGCTGGATGAGGCGGCGTTCATCGCCGGCCACCTGCGAAACGACAGTCGCGCACAGCCCGACACCGGACCGCCCTGAGACCGACAGCGTGTATGGAAACGATGGACTGCACCCGAACTCCTCCCGACGGAAACGCTAGCCTAGATTCTGAGGTACGTAAAGCAGGATTCAACCCATGGCGGCGGTTGGCATCGCGACTGTCATCACAAATAAGGGTATATTGATCCGGCGGCGGGCGACCGGCTCATTCGGGACCCAATTCGAGGACATGCCCGCCGGACTTGAGGGGAGAACCCTTGGGGGGAGAAGCCATGACCACCGAGACACTGTTTTCGAACGCGGCGCGCCTCGCATCCCGGTTTCGCGAATCGGCTTCCGGGCGCCCTCACCGCCCGCTGCAGGATTATGTCGATGCGGTCCGGGCCTTTTCCGACGACCTGCCGGATCGGGGAACCGATATGGAGGAGGTCCTCGAACTGCTTGTGGAAAAGGCGGAACCCGGGCTCCACCTGATGACCGGCACCCGTTTCTTCGGCTGGGTCATCGGCGGTTCCCATCCGATGGGCGTGGCGGCCGATTTCCTGACGAGCGCCTGGGGACAGAATGCCGGAAACCATACGGCGTCTCCGGCCGCAGCCGCGGTCGAGCTGATCGCCGCGCGCTGGCTGCTCGACGTCCTTTCCCTGCCGCGCGGCTGCTCCGTCGGTTTCGTGACCGGCGCGACGGTCGCCAATTTCACGTGCCTGGCGGCCGCGCGGGGCGAAGTGCTGCGGAATGCCGGCTGGGACTGCGATGCCGACGGCCTGTTCGGCGCGCCGCCGATCACCGTGCTGATCGGAGACGATGCGCACACCACCGTCTTCTCCGCCCTTCAGTTCCTGGGACTCGGCCATGATCGCGTGGTCCGGATTGCGACGGACGATCAGGGCAGGATCGACAACGCATCCTTTGCCCGGTCCGTTGCACGGGTGGACGGCCCGGTGATCGCCATTCTTCAGGCTGGCCAGATCAATACCGGCGCCTTTGACGACTTCGCCACGCTTATACCGCTGGCGAGGGAAAAGAACGCGTGGGTGCATGTCGACGGGGCATTCGGGCTCTGGGCGGCCGCTTCGCCGCGAACACGCCATCTGGCCCGCGATATCGGGGATGCCGACAGCTGGGCCACCGACGGCCACAAATGGCTGCAGACACCTTACGACAGCGGTTATGCGATCGTGAGAAAGGAAGAAGCCCACCGGCGCGCCATGACGATTGCCGCGAGTTACCTGCCGCTCGCCGAAGAAGGCGAACGCGATCCGTCCCACTACGTGCCGGAACTTTCCCGGCGGGCCCGGGGATTTGCGACATGGGCGATGATGAAGCATCTGGGGCGCGACGGAATAGCCGCCCTGGTCGAAAACGCCTGCGATGCCGCCGCCGTGCTGGCCGACAGGCTCTCGACCGAACCCGGAATTGCGATTGCCAACAAGGTGGTGCTCAATCAGGTCGTCGTGCGTTTCGGAAGCGGCCTGCCGCAGGAAGAGGGCGACCGGCTGACGAAAAGAACGGTTTCCAGGCTGCAGCAGGAAGGATCGGTCTTCGCAGGAGCAGCGACCTGGCGGGGCCGGCAGGTAATGCGCCTGTCGGTCTGCAACTACCAGACGACGGCGGCAGAGGCCGCGAATGCCGCCCGGACGATCATCGAGGCCTACCGCGCCGAAAAGATCGGCTGAGCCTTGACGAAGTCGATGAACGCCCTGAGCGGCGCCGGAACCAGCCGCCGGCCGGGATAATAGAGGAACGGGCCTGAAAACCGCAGCCACCAAGGCTCCAGCACCGGCTCCAGCGCACCGCTGTCGAAGTGCGGACGCAGCCATTCCTCGAACAGGGCCACGACGCCGAGCCCCGACACCGCCGCGTCGATCGCGAGATCGCTTGCTCCCCCCGCCTGGACGATGAGCGGGCCTGTCGGATCGACGACGACGAGCTCGCCGTCCTTCTCGAACTCCCAGGGAGGCATTCGGCCGCTTGAGAAACGGTGGCGCAGGCAGGTATGGCGCAAAAGGTCACGGGGATGCTCGGGCCGCCCGTGACGATCCAAATAGGTGGGCGATGCGGCGGCGGCAAAACACTGAACCCTCGGGCCGATCGGCACGGCGATCATGTCCTGTTCCAGCCGCTCTTCATAACGGATGCCTGCGTCGCAGCCCGCCTTCAGGACATCGACGAAGTTCTCGTCCGTCATCACCTCCAGACGCACATCGGGATAGGCCTTGAGAAATTCCGGCACGATATGCGGCAGCACGAGCCGGGCGGCGCTGGCGGGCACGTTGAGGCGAAGCGAACCGACCGGCCGGTCGCGATAGCCGTTCACCACGTCGAGTGCCGCTTCCATCTCGTCGAACGCCGGGCCGACCCGCTCCAACAGCCCTTGACCGGCTTCGGTGGCGATGACGCTGCGCGTGGTTCTGTTCAGCAGCCGCACGCCGAGCTTCGTTTCAAGACGCCTGACGGCCTCGCTGAGGCTGGAGGCGCTGGCGTCGGATGAGCGCGCCGCCTCCCGAAAGCCACCGGCCCGCGCCACCGCAACGAAAGCCTCAAGATCGCTCGTCTCGATTTTCATTGTTCGCCGCTCCGCACAACCCGTCCGAATTGTAGCGCCTTATCCCGCCTATCACCAACCTCTATCTTTTGCCCATCAGCAAAGGAGACTCCCATGACCCTCGACACCGTCGGAACATTTTCACTCGGCGACCGCACCGTGAAACGGCTCGGCTACGGCGCCATGCAGCTCGCAGGCCCCGGCGTTTTCGGGCCGCCCAAGGACCGCGCCGCCGCCGTTGCCGTGCTCCGCGCCGCGATCGAGGCAGGCGTCGACCATATCGACACGAGCGACTTCTACGGACCGCACGTCACCAACCAGATCATCCGCGAGGCCCTTCACCCCTATCCGGATAATCTCACCATCGTCACCAAGGTATCGGCCAGGCGCGGCCCGAATGCCGAATGGCTCCCGGCCATGTCCAAGGAAGAGCTGACCGCTGCCGTCCACGACAACCTCCGCAATCTTGGCGTGGACGTCATCGACGTGGTCAATTTCCGCTCCATGCTCGACGTGCACGGCCCGGCGGAAGGATCGATCGAGGAGCAGGTGACGGTGCTTGCAGACCTGCAGCGTCAGGGCCTGATCCGCCATATCGGCCTTTCCAACGTCACCGCGAAGCAGGTCGCCGACAGCCGCAAGATCACCGAGATCGTCTGCGTCCAGAACATGTACAACGTCGCCCAGCGGCAGGACGACGCCCTGATCGACCAGCTCGCCGAGGAAGGCATTGCCTACGTGCCCTTCTTCCCGCTCGGCGGCTTCTCGCCGCTCCAGTCCTCGACATTGAATGCCGTCACCGAGGGGCTCGGTGCGAAGCCGATGCAGGTGGCGCTTGCCTGGCTCCTGCGCCGGTCGCCGAACATCCTGCTGATCCCCGGCACGTCTTCCGTCGCGCACCTGAAGGAAAACCTCGCGGCCGCGGTACTCGACCTGCCGGACGGCGTCGTTCGCGAACTAGATGGGATTGGCGGCAAGTAGGCTGCGTGATGAACCTACCCTCCCCTTGAGGGGGAGGGTCGGACCGAAGGTCCGGGGTGGGGTGACGGGCGCGCTCTACAACGTGTCACCCCCACCCATCGCTACGCGATGACCTCCCCCCTCAAGGGGGAGGTGTCTGCTCCCTCACACGTACCTGTTGACGACGTTTTCCAGATATTCCTGGCGGCCGGAGACCGGCTCCGGGTTGATGTTGTTCTTCTCCACCCAGGAGGCGATGTCGTCGAGCTTGTACTCGCCGCGCAGCATCTTCTGGTATTCGGGGCTGTCCCACTTCTCGTAACGGGCGTCGAGCGGGGTCTTCAGCGCGCCGTCGTCCAGCATCCTGACCGCAGCCTTGAGGCCGCGGGCGCAGCAATCCATGCCGCCGATATGGCCGATCAGCAGGTCCTGCGGATCGAGCGACTGGCGGCGCAGCTTGGCGTCGAAGTTCGTGCCGCCGTTCCTGAACCCGCCGCCCGCGAGGATGTGGTAATAGGCGAGCGCCATTTCCGGCACGTTGTTCGGGAACTGGTCGGTATCCCAGCCGGACTGCATGTCGTTGCGGTTCATGTCGATCGAACCGAAGATGCCGAACGTGTTCGCCATGGCGATCTCGTGCTCGAAGGAATGGCCGGCAAGGATCGCGTGGCCCTGTTCGATATTGACCTTAACCTCCTTTTCGAGCCCGTTCTTCTGCAGGAAGGCATAGACGGTCGAGACGTCGTAGTCGTACTGGTGCTTGGTCGGCTCCTGCGGCTTCGGCTCGATCAGGATCGTGCCTTCGAAACCGATCTTATACTTGTATTCGACCACCAGGTTCAGGAAGCGGCCGAGCTGGTCGAGCTCGCGGGTGAAATCGGTGTTGAGAATGGTCTCGTAGCCCTCGCGGCCGCCCCAGAGCACGTAGTTGACGCCGCCGAGACGCTTGGTGGCATCGAGGCAGGTCTTCACGGTCGCCGCGGCGAAAGCGAAGACGTCGGGGTCCGGATTGGTGGCGGCACCCGCCATGTAGCGGCGGTTGGAGAAGAGGTTCGCCGTGCCCCAGAGCAGCTTCACGCCGGTTTCCGCCTGCTTCTTCTCGAAGTAATCAACGATCTCGTTGAGGTTCTTCGTGTTTTCAGCGAAGTTGTTGCCTTCCGGGCGAACGTCGGCGTCGTGGAAGCAATAGAACGGCGCGCCGAGCAACTGGAAGAATTCGAAGGCGACGTCGGCCTTCATCTTCGCCGCTTCCATCGTGTCGGAAAACCAGGGGCGCAGGAAGGTCTGGCCGCCGAACGGATCGCCGCCCGGCCATGTGAAGGTGTGCCAATAGGCGACCGCGAAGCGCAGATGGTCCTCCATGCGCTTGCCGGCGACGATCTCATCCGGATTGTAATGGCGGAAAGCGAGCGGATTGGTGCTCTCCGGACCTTCGTATCTGATCTTCTGGATGTCTCCGAAAAAGCCTGTGGTCATGGTAGGTTCCTCCTTGGGATAAGATTGTCGGTTGGTGAGCAGGCCCCCTCATCCGCCTGCCGGCACCTTCTCCCCGCCGGGGAGAAGGGATTTGCAGCGGCGCCTCCGTCCCCTTCTCCCCTCGGGGGAGAAGGTGGCCCGAAGGGCCGGATGAGGGGGGCCTTTCAAATTCTCAATGCGCCAGCGCCTTCAGCGCCGGATAAGCCGCCCGATACCGCCCGTAAGCGACCTCGTAGGCATCCGAGAGAGCCGCGACCGGCTCGATCGTCTCCTCCGTCTTCGGCGCCGTGCAGACCGCGAGCGGATCGGCGCCGGTCGCGGCGATCAGGCCGAGCCGGGCCGCACCGAAAGCCGCGCCGAAATCGCCGTCCGCCGGGATATCTACCGGCACCCCGAGCGAGGTCGCGATCGATTGCAGCCAGTAGCGCGAGCGCGAGCCGCCGCCGATCGCGGTGACGCGGGAAATCGAGGTGCCGGCGGATTTCAGGGCCTCCAGGTTGTCGCGGATCGCGAAGGTGACGCCTTCGAGCACCGCCTGGGTCAGCACCGCACGGCTCGATTCGTGCCCGAGGCCGATGAAGGCGCCGCGGATCTCCGCATCGTTGTGCGGCGTGCGCTCGCCGGAAAGATAGGGCAGGAAGGTGACGCCGGTCGGCGCCTTGAGCGTGTCGCCCAGCTCCCCGGCCAGCTCGGCGGCGGATTTTCCCGCGACATGCGAATACCAGTTGAGCGCGTCGGTGGCCGACAGGATGACGCCCATCTGGTGCCAGGTCCTCGGCAGGGCATGGCAGAAGGCGTGCACGGCGCTTTCCGGCTTCGGCAGATAGGAGGCGTTGGCGGCGAAAAGCACGCCGGACGTGCCGAGCGAGACGAAGGCATGCCCCTCGCCCACCGTGCCCATGCCGCAGGCGGACGCCGCATTGTCGCCCGCCCCGCCGGCGATGACCACATCACCGGAAATGCCCCAGGCCGAGGCGAGCTCCCGGCGCAGCTTGCCGGCCTGCTCGGTGCCTTCCACCAGCAACGGCATCTGTTTCTCCGAAAGGCCGGTGGCGGCGAGAAGCTCGGGCGACCATTTTCTGGCACCCGTGTCGAGCCATGAGGTGCCCGCCGAATCCGACATTTCGGAAATGTGCTCGCCGGCAAGCCAGAGACGCAAAAAATCCTTCGGCAACAGGACCTTGGCGACTTTTGCGAAGATTTCGGGTTCGTGCTTCTTCACCCAGACGAGTTTCGGCGCCGTGAAGCCCGGAAAGACGATGTTGCCCGTGATCCTGCGGAACCGGGGATCGGCATCGAGGGCAGCGGCTTCTTCATGGGAGCGCGTGTCGTTCCAGAGGATGCAGGGGCGCAGCACCTTGTCCTCGGCGTCGAGCAGCGTGGCGCCATGCATCTGGCCGGACAGGCCGATGCCCTTCACGGCGGCAAGCTCCTTCGGGAACTTCGCCTTGAGGCCGGCGACGGCCTCCTCGGTCGCGCGGATCCAGTGGGCCGGGTCCTGTTCCGACCAGCCGGAATGCGGGCGGGAGACGTCGAGCGCGCCGCTCGCCGAGCCGACGATCTTCTGATCGCCGCCGATCAGCATCGCCTTGACGCCCGACGTGCCGAGATCGAGACCCAGATACATGGTGCTTCTCCTTTGTGCCTCTGCTTCTCAGGGCAGATTGTCCTTCAAGAATATGTCGATGCGGATGCGCTCCTGCGCGGCGATCACCGGCAGCCCGTCGGCCTTGGCCTTCAGGACGCGGATGGCGCTGCGCACCTCGTGACCCGCATCCTGGTTCAGCACCGCGTCGATGACGCCGTCCATCAGCGCCGCGCGGGTCGAGGCAGTCAGCTCATGGGCGATGACGACGGGACGCCTCGGTGTTCCCGCCTTCTGCACCGCGCGGATGAGGCCGCGGTTTCCCGCACCGAGACTGTAGATGCCGGCCATGTCCGGATGACGGCGGAGCGCATCGTAAATCGTCGTCTCGGCGAGCGCCGGGTCATCGCGCCCTTCCAGCACCGGCAGGATACGGATATCCGGGTAATTGTCATGGATGACGGTCGAAAAGCCTTCCAGCCGCTCGCGATGGTCTCGCACCAGCATGGAGCCGGCGAGCACCGTGACGTAGCGCACCTGTCCTCCGGTCAAGGGGTCGCTGAGGAACCGCCCCATCAGGCTGCCCGCCGTGCGGCCCGCGGCGATATTGTCGATGCCCGCATAATGGTCGCGCGGAGAGTCCGGCAGGTCGGAGACGAGCGTGACGATCGGAATGCCCGCTTCCCTGAGGCGCCCCGCCGCGGCGCGGACGTCCGGCGCATCGATGGCGACGAAGGCGACGCCTGCGGGCTTTTCCGCAAGCACCTTGTCGAGCGCTGCGACCAGCGCCTCCGGATCGAAAGGCGGCACGTCGACGATGCGGATGTCGGTGCGCTCGGCGCTCGACCGGGCGATCGCGCCGCGCACCTCCTCATGCAGGCCGATCATGAAGGAATTGTCGTTGGCGGGCAGGATGAAGGTGAAGGAATAGGTGCGGCCCTTGGCGAGGTTGGCGGCGGCGAGATCGCGCACGTAACCGAGGGACGCGATCACCTCTTCGACCTTCGAGCGGGTGACGGCCCTCACGCCCGGCCTGTCGTTGAGAACCCGGTCGACGGTCGCGAGGCTGACGCCTGCGATCTTCGCGATGTCGTGGACAGTGGGCTTCATGAATTCCTCCGCAAGAGGTCGTAGCCCAATTTTTGAGGTACGTAAATCAGAATTTGCGGAGGCTCGCGGGAATCCTGTTCCTCGAAGAAAAAGGGCCGCTGCTTGCGCAGCGACCCCTTTCCGGCGGTGGAACCTGTAAACTCTCTGTTTCCGCATGCCGCCGTCCCGAAACCGGTTCCACGTCCGGACGGCATGCGCGGGATCAATGACCGCCGCCGCCCCCTGCCGGCCGCGCGGGCTTGGCGATCAGGAAGACGAAGAATATCAGGCTGCCGAACAGCGCCGTCAGGATGACGAAGACATCCATGAAGGACAGCAGCCAGGCCTGCTGGGTGATCATTCCGGAAAGCCTCTGCAGCGCGACCGACGATCCGTCGAGGCCGAAGGAATTAAAGTTGGCGCCGACATTGTTCAGCCACTCCATGGCGGCCGGATTGCCGTAGTTCACGTGTTCGGCAAGCCGCGCATAGTGGTCGTCGGTGCGCTGGGTCAGGATGGTGTTGATGATCGCGAGGCCGACGGCGCCGCCGAGGTTGCGGGTCAGGTTGAAGAGGCCCGACGCGCCCTGGATGCGCTGCGGCGACAGCGTGCCGAGCGCGATATTGCTGATCGGCACCATGCACATCATCATGCCGAAGCCGCGCAGGATCTGCGGCAGGAACAGTTCCCAGAAATCCCAGTCCGCGGTGATGCCGGTCATCAGCCAGGTTCCGAGGGCGAAGGCGCCGAAGCCGATCGCCATCATCACGCGCAGGTCCACGATGTTCGACAGCCGGCCGACGATCGGCGCGGAGACGAACATGGCAATGCCCGAGACGAACATGGTCTCGCCGATCATCAGCGAATCGTATCCGCGGATACGGCCGAGATAGAGCGGATAGAGATAGGTGAGCCCGTAAAGGCCGACGCCCATGATGAAGGAGAACAGGGAGCCGAAGGCGAAGTTCGCATTGGTAAAGGCTCTCAGATCCACGACCGGGAACTCGACCTTGAAGGCGCGCCAGAAGAAGACCACGGCGCCGATGGCGATGAAGACGGTGCCGACGACGATCCTCTCGTCGCTGAACCAGTCCTTGTTGTTGCCCTCTTCCAGCACGTATTCCAGCGAACCCAGGAAAACGGCCATGGAGATGAGCCCCCACCAGTCGAACCGCTTCATGAGCTGCAATTGCGGCTTGTCGAAGTCGATCATCGTGAAGGTGACGGCGGTGACGAGGATGCCCGGAATGATGTTGACCAGGAACAGCCAGTGCCAGGAGAAGGAATTGCTGAGGTAGCCGCCGACGGTCGGGCCGATGGTCGGCGCGAGCGTCGCGACGAGGCCGATGATCGGCGAGACGACGCTGCGCTTCGACGGCGGGAAGATGGTGAAGGCGGCCGCGAAGACGGAGGGGATCATGCCGCCGCCGATGAAGCCCTGCAGCGCCCGGTAGACGATCATCTGCTCGATATTGGTCGCGGTCGCGCAGAGCGCGCTGGCGATGGTGAAGCCCGCCGCGCATATGGAAAAGAGATAACGCGTGGAAATGATGCGCGCCAGCGTGCCCGACAGCGGGATCATGATCACTTCGGCGATCAGATAGGAGGTCTGCACCCAGGCGATCTCGTCCGAGCCGGCGGAGAGTCCGGCCTGGATCTCCGCGAGCGACGCGGAGACGATCTGGATGTCGAGGATCGACATGAACATGCCGAAGACCATCGCGAAGAAGGCGATGAGCTTGCGCCGGTCCATGGGTTGGTCGGCGGGCATTGCCAGGGGTGGGGTGCCCGCCACGGCCGTTGCGTTTGCCATGGCCGTTCTCCTTGAAGCTTACTTGACCGCCGCGACCGCGCTGTCGCTCGGCGCCGTGCGGGTATCGACGTCGACCACGACGCTGAGCCCCGCCCGCAGGTGCTCGCGTTCCAGCACGTCCTTCGGGATTGCGATGCGGACCGGCACGCGCTGCACGACCTTGGTGAAATTGCCCGTGGCGTTTTCCGGCGGCAGCATCGAGAAGACGGCGCCCGACGCCGGAGCGATCGAGACGACGGTGCCTTCGACGGTGTGGTCGTCATAGGCGTCCACATGCACGCGCACCTTCGAGCCCGGCTGCAGGTGGCCGATCTGCGTCTCCTTGAAATTCGCCTCGATATAGAGCTCGGTGAGCGGCACCAGCGAGGCCAGCCGCTTGCCGACGGAGACGAGGTCGCCCGTCTGGACGGCGACATTGCCGATGACGCCGTCATAGGGCGCCTTCAGAACCGTGAAGTCCAGGTCGCGCTGCGCCTGGTTGCGGGCGATCTCCTGGGTGCGGACGGTGTTGACCGCTTCCTTGCGCTGCGCCTGCAGGAGGCCGAGATTGGCCTCGGCCGAGGCGACGGCCGCCTGGCCGGCGACGAGGTTGGCGCGGGCCTGTTCGAGCGCGATCTGCGCATTGTCGAGATCGGCCGCGGTGCCGACGGATTTCGCCGCCAGTTCGCTCGCCCGCTTGTAGGTGATCTCGGCGCCGCGGACGGCGGCTTCGAGCGCGCCCTGCTGGGCCTTGGACTGGTCGAGCGCCGCCTGGCCGCCGACGATCTGCGCGTCGATGCGCGAAACGGCGAGGTTGGCAGCTTCGACGTCGGCCTCCGCCTTTTCGAGCGCCAGCCTGTAATCGCCGTCGTCGAGCGTCACGAGCGGATCGCCGGCCTTGACAGACTGGTTCTCGATGACGTTCACCTTGGCGACGTAACCTGATACCTTGGGCGAGATGACGGCGATATCGCCTTCAATATAGGCGTCGTCGGTCGAAACCAGGAACCGACCGTCGATCCACCAGTTGTAACCGTACCAGGCAGCGCCACCGAGGAGGGCAAGCGCGATGATCGGCAGCAGCAGACTGCGCCGCTTTTTGGGAGGAGCCGGGACGGCCGCAGGCGCCGCAATCGCTTCGGCTGCCGCGGGCTGTTCCGCAGCAGGCGTGTTTTCGCGCGCTTCGGCTTCCACCAGGCGAGCATTATCCGTCGTCACGGCGCGCAGTGCGCCCGCATTCTGAGAGGCCGTCATCTTCATGTACCGTCTTGGGAGCTTGCTATTCCATCGAACCGAACGGTTCAGTGCGCTTGACATAGACCTTTCAATGACACATATCAAGAGCAATCGAACCACTCGGTTCGAAAAGGTTAAAAAAAGGCATTGAAATGGCGAGGCAGACAAGGAAGCTGGAAAAATCCGATCCGGGCCCAGCCGGACGTTTCGCGGCGGGCGAGGACCCTGCGAAGCGCGAACAGATCATCGACGGCGCCAAGGCCGTCTTCATGAAGCTGGGCTTCGATGCGGCCAGCATGAACGACATCACCCGCGAGGCGGGCGTCTCCAAGGGCACGATCTACGTCTATTTCCAGAACAAGGAAGACCTCTTCGGGGCGATCGTGGCGCGCGAGAAGGAGCGCATCACGGCCCGCATGCGCGATATCCTCGCAGGCAGCGAAGAGGTCGAGGACGGTCTCTATCGTTTCGGCATCGGCTTTACCACCCATATCACCTCTCCCTCGGTGATCAACGCCATGCGCACGGTGATCGGCGTCGTCGACCGCATGCCGAGCCTCTGTCGGTATTTCTTCAATTCGTCTTCGATCAACGTCCGCACCGTGCTGGACGACTTCATCAAGCGGCACGTGTCGCTCGGCAATCTCAAGGTGGAGGACACGGATCTGGCAGCCCGCCAGTTCATCGACATGACGAGCGGCACCTTCTTCAAGTTCCGGCTGTTCGGCGATCTCGACGACGTGCCGCCGCGGGACGAGATGGATCGGACCGTCAAGGGCGCGATCCGCGTCTTCATGGCGGCTTACGGCAACCATGATGCATCCGTGACTGCAAAAACTCCGGAACCAGCCTGATTTCAGGAGGTTGCGCGCAATCTCCCCTTGTCTTTGCGTCTCCAGCTCTTAAATCGGACGGGGCAATTACGCCTTGAGATTGAAAAGGGGATATGGGGATGGACATTGCAGCGCTCGTAGCAGACCCGGCGGCCTGGGTAGCGCTCGTTACACTCGTGGTCATGGAGGTCGTGCTCGGCATCGACAACCTGATCTTCATCTCCATCCTCACCAACAAACTGCCGGCGGAGCACCGCGAGAGAGCCCGCAAGATCGGCATCGGCCTGGCGCTCGTGATGCGGCTCGCGCTGCTCGGCACCGTCGCCTGGATCGTGCAGCTCACCACGCCGATCTTCACGGCCTTCGGCCACGGCTTCTCGTGGAAGGACCTGATCCTGATCGCCGGCGGCCTCTTCCTTGTCTGGAAGGCGACCAAGGAAATCCATCACAGCGTCGATCCCGTCGACCACAAGGAGGATATGGTGGGCGGCGCGGCCTCCATCACCTTCGGCTCGGCGATCGGCCAGATCCTGCTACTCGACCTCGTCTTCTCGATCGACAGCATCATCACCGCCGTCGGCATGACGCCGCACCTGCCGATCATGATCATCGCCGTCATCGCCGCCGTGACCGTGATGCTGCTTGCGGCCACCCCGCTTGCCAATTTCATCGAGCGCAACCCGACGATCGTGATGCTGGCACTCGCCTTCCTGCTGATGATCGGCACGACGCTGATCGCCGAAGGCATGGGCTTCCACGTGCCGAAGGGCTACGTCTACGCGGCGATGGCCTTCTCGGCGCTCGTCGAATTGCTGAACATGTGGGCCCGCAATGCCCGGGAGCGGAAGAAAACGGCCGGGCAGACGACGGTGCATTGAGGTCTCCCACCTCCCCCTTGAGGGGGAGGTCGCCGCAAAGCGGCGGTGGGGGTGACAAAATCCATAGACCGCAGCTCGCACGTATTACGGATCACCCCACCCCGGACCTCCGGTCCGACCCTCCCCCTCAAGGGGAGGGTGAAGGCATTCAGCCCTTCGCCAGCTCCCGGTCGACCGCCGAGACGAGCCGGCCGTCATCCGCCGTCACATCCGGCGCGAAGCGGGCGACGATCTCGCCGTTGCGGCCGATCAGGAATTTTTCGAAATTCCAGAGGATTTCGTCATCGTCTTCGACCTGCATGCCGAAGCCGCGCAGGCGTTCCTTCATCGGCCCGTCGCCGGTCACCGGCACGCCGGAGCCCGTGAGTTCCCGATAGAGCGGATGCTTGTCCTCGCCCTTGACGGAAATCTTCGAGAAGATCGGGAATTTCACGTCATAGGTGAGCGTGCAGAACTCGACGATCTCGGCATCGGTGCCCGGCTCCTGCCCCTTGAAATTGTTCGCCGGAAAGGCGGTGACGACGAAACCCTGGTCGCGCTTGTCCTCATAGAGCTTCTCGAGACCCTCGTACTGCTTCGTCAGGCCGCATTTGGAGGCGACGTTGACGACAAGCATCACCTTGCCCTTGTATTCGTTGAGGGAAGTCTCGCGCCCGTCGGCCAGCTTGACTGGAATGTTCAGAACACCGCTCATCTGCAAATCTCCAAGAATGTGAAATCGTTAGGCCGCCACAAACTATTCCCGCTGACCGGATTGTCCAGTGGACAAGTGTCCCTTTCGCGGAACTTTGCCGAGCCGCCGGGATTGATACGCCGCGGGAGAGCGGCAACTAATTGCGTTGCGGCAGATGGCCTTCCGTCCGCCGATCCGCCTCATACCCGCCGGAGCCACATGACCACGCAGCAGATCCTCGCCTTCTCCGTCATCGCCGTCATGATGGCGGTCTTCATCTGGGATCGGTTCCGTTACGACATGGTCGCCTGCTGCGCGCTGGTGCTGGCCGTGGCACTCGGCGTCGTGCCGGTGGACAAGGCCTTTTCCGGCTTTTCGGACGACATCGTCGTCATCGTCGGCAGCGCGCTCGTCGTCAGTGCCGGCGTGGCGCGGTCCGGCATCGTCGACACGGCGATCAAGAAATTCTTCCCGAACCTCGACACGCTGCACACCCAGCTTGCGCTGCTGATGATCGTCGTCGCCCTCCTGTCCGCCTTCATCAAGAACATAGGGGCGCTGGCGATCATGATGCCGGTCGCCTTCCAGTTCGCGCGCAAGTCCGGGGCCTCGCCGTCGAAATACCTGATGCCGATGTCGTTCGCCGCCCTTCTCGGCGGGCTGATGACCCAGATCGGCACCTCGCCCAACATCGTCGTCTCGCGGCTGAGGGAAGAGCTGACCGGCACCTCCTTCACCATGTTCGATTTCACGCCGATGGGCGCCATCCTGACCCTCGTCGGCATCACCTTCCTGCTTTTCTTCCACTGGCTGGTTCCGAGCCGCACCAAACAGAGCAACTCGATCGAGGAAGCGGTCGAAATCACCAACTACACATCCGAAGTCTCGGTCACCGAACAGTCCGTCGTGCGCGAAAAACCGATGAGCGAGCTCCTGAAGCTCGGCGACGGCGAAGTGATCGCCACTGCCGTGCTGCGTGGCACGACCCGCATGTCGCCCTTTCCGGATCTCGTGCTGCGGGAAGGCGACGTGGTGCTGCTGGAAGGCCCCTCCAAGGCCCTCGACCGGATCGCGTCCGGCGGGAGGCTGAAGCTTTCCGGAAAGCCGATCAGGGAGAACGGCCAGGTTCAGGCGGACGTGATCTCCGTCGAGGCGATCGTCAGCCAGGAATCCCCGTTGCAGGGACTTTCCGCCAGGGAACTGGCGCTCTCCTATACCCGCGGCGTCAATCTTCTGGCGATCAGCCGGCGCGGCGAGCGCCTGAAGGAACGGCTCGGCGAACTGACGCTCGCGGCCGGCGACGTGCTGGTGCTGCAGGGAAGCCGCAAGAACCTGCCGGCCGTGCTGCAGGATTTCGCGCTCCTGCCGCTTGCCCAGCGGGAGGTGCTGCTCGGCACGCACCGGCGCGCCTTCATTCCGCTGATCATCCTGGCGCTCGCCATGGCCGCGACGGCGGTCGGCATAGCGCCGGTGCCGGTGGCCTTCTTCGCGGCCGCACTCGGCATGGTCGTCTTCCGGGCGATCCCGCTCGCCGACATTTATAAATCGGTCGACGGACCGATCCTCGTCATGCTGGCAGCACTCATTCCGGTATCGGATTCGCTGCGCACCACCGGCGGCAGCGAACTGATCGCCGGCTGGCTGGGCGATGCCGCGGCGAGCCTTCCCGCCTGGGGCGCGCTCGGCCTGATCCTCGTGACGGCGATGGCGGTGACGCCCTTCCTCAACAATGCCGCGACCGTGCTCGTCATGGGGCCGATCGCCGCGAGCTTTGCGACAAACCTCGGCTTCAGGCCGGAAGCCTTCCTGATGGCGGTGGCGATCGGCGCGGGCTGCGATTTCCTGACCCCCGTCGGCCACCAGTGCAACACGCTGGTCTTCGGCCCCGGCGGCTACAAGTTCTCCGACTATCCGCGCCTCGGGCTGCCGCTTTCCTTCCTCATCGTGCTCGTCAGCGTGCCCGCCCTGCTCTATGTCTGGCCGGTAAGATAAGGGTTGCGGGCAAAAACCTTGACGCTTCCGGCTGAATATGGCCTAAGCCTGCGCCAATCCGCATTCCCAAGACAGGCTTGGCGCCCACCGGAGCGCCTTGAGACAGAGCATCGTTCATGACCGCCACGAAGCCCCGCGTCCGCATCGCCCCCTCGCCCACCGGCGAACCGCATGTCGGCACCGCCTATATCGCGCTTTTCAACTATCTCTTCGCCAGGAAGCATGGCGGCGAATTCATCCTGCGCATCGAGGATACCGATGCCACCCGCTCGACGCGGGAATTCGAACAGAAGGTGCTGGACGCGCTGAAATGGACGGGGCTGACCTGGGCGGAAGGCCCGGATGTCGGCGGCCCCTACGGCCCCTACCGCCAGTCCGACCGCAAGGCGATGTACCAGCCCTACGCGCAGGAGCTGCTCGACAAGGGCCATGCCTTCCGCTGCTTCTGCACGCCCGAGCGGCTGGAAGAGATGCGCGAGGCGCAGCGCGCCGCCGGCAAGCCGCCGAAATACGACGGTCTCTGCCTGAACCTCAAGGCCGAGGAAGTGACGGCGCGCATGGCGGCGGGCGAGGCCTCCGTCATCCGCATGAAGATACCGGCCGAAGGCAATTGCGAATTCCATGACGGCGTCTATGGCGACGTGTCGATCCCGTGGGATTCCGTCGACATGCAGGTGCTGATCAAGGCCGACGGCATGCCGACCTATCACATGGCAAACGTCATCGACGACCATCTGATGAAGATAACCCATGTGGCGCGCGGCGAGGAATGGCTGGCGTCGGTGCCGAAGCATATCCTGCTCTACCGCTATTTCGGCTGGGATGAACCGGTCTTCATGCACCTCTCCCTCATGAGGAATGCCGACAAGTCGAAGCTGTCGAAGCGCAAGAACCCGACTTCGATCTCCTATTATTCCGCGCTCGGCTACCTGCCGGAAGCGCTGATGAACTTCCTGGGCCTGTTCTTCATCCAGATCGCCGAGGGCGAGGAACTGCTGACCATGGACGAGCTGATCGAAAAGTTCGATCCGGAAGCGCTGTCCAAGGCCGGTGCGATCTTCGATCTGCAGAAGCTCGACTGGCTGAACGGCCGCTGGCTGCGCGAGAAGCTTTCGCCGGAAGAGTTCATCTCCCGCACGCTGGAATGGGCGATGGAGAACGAGCGCCTGACGGAAGGCCTCAAGCTCTCGCAGAGCCGCGTTTCCAGGCTCGGCGAACTGCCGAACCTCGCGGGTTTCCTGCTGGCAGCCGATGTCGGCCTGACGCCGGCCTCGTTCGCGGGCCTCAAGACGACCCCGGCCGAGACGCTGGAGATCATCAACACGGTCCAGGCCGATTTCGAGAAGATGCCCGACTGGAACGTGGAATCGATCGACCAGGAATTGCGTGCTATCGCCGACAAGCTCGGCAAGAAGCTGCGCGCCGTCACTCCGCCGCTCTTCATCGCCATGTCCGGCTCGTCCCGTTCGCTGCCGCTGTTCGACAGCATGGCGCTGCTCGGCCGTTCCGTCGTAAGGCAGCGGCTGAAGATCGCGGCGACAGTGGTGGCGTCCATGGTGGGCGACGGAAAGTAAGAGACGAAATGCCTTCATATTGAAGGTCGAAATTCAGGATACCCCCCTCTGCCCTGCCGGGCATCTCCCCCACAAGGGGGGAGATCGGCAAGTGGCGAAGCGGCAAGTTCCCAATGATCTCCCCCCTTGTGGGGGAGATGTCACGAAAGTGACAGAGGGGGGTGAACCGAGGCAACCTCTGCCCTTAAAGGCGAAACACGATGACCGACACGACCAACGAAACCGCCCTCTCCTCCGACGCCACGCAGGTGCGCGCCCAGAAGCTCGCCCTGCTGCGCGACAAGATCAGCGACGTCTATCCGGCGCATTTCCACCGCACCATGACCAATGCGGAGCTGGCCGAGAAATACAAGAACCTGGAAGCGGATGTCGAAACGCAGGACGTCGTCACCGTCGCCGGCCGCGTCTATTCCTCGCGCAATTCCGGCATGTTCATGGACATCCATGACGCCTCGGGCAAGATCCAGATCTTCTCCCACAAGGATGTGACCGGCGAGGAGGCGCGCGACCTGCTGCCGCTGATCGATATCGGCGACATCATCGGCGTCACCGGCGTCGTGCGCCGCACCAAGCGGGGCGAGCTGACGATCAACGCCCAGTCGATCATCATGCTGACCAAGTCGCTTCTGCCCATGCCGGAAAAGTGGCACGGCCTTTCCGGCATCGAGCTGCGCTACCGCAAGCGCCATCTCGACATCATGACCAACGAGGAATCGAAGCTCCGCTTCCAGCAGCGCTCGAGGATCGTCTCCGGCATCCGCCGCTTCATGGAGAACGACGGCTTCATGGAAGTCGAGACGCCGATGCTCCATTCGGTCTATGGCGGGGCCACCGCCGAGCCCTTCAAGACGCATCACAACACGCTGAAGCTCGACATGTACCTGCGCATCGCGCCGGAACTGTTCCTGAAGCGCACGCTGGTCTCCGGCCTCACCGACAAGGTGTTCGAGATCAACCGCAACTTCAGGAACGAAGGCGTTTCGACCCGGCACAATCCCGAATTCACGATGATGGAGTGCTACTGGGCCTATGCCGACTACGAGGACATCATGGACCTCGTGGAGCGGATGTTCGCGCAGCTCGCCATGACCGTCCACGGTTCGACGGAATTCAAGTTCCAGGACAAGGAACTCTCCTTCAAGGGGCCGTTCAAGCGCGTGCCCATGCCCGCCGCCGTGATGGAAGCGACCGGCATCGATTTCCTAGCGATCAAGACGGACGAGGAGGCCCGCGCCGCGGCACAAGCCGCCGGGTTCGAGGTGGAGAAGGACTGGACCTGGGGCGAATGCCTCGCCTTCATCTTCGAAGAGAAGGTCGAGCCGACGCTGATCCAGCCATGCCACGTCATCCACTTTCCGAAGGACATCTCGCCCTTCGCCAAGGAAGTGCCTGACGAACCGCGGTTGGTGGAGCGCTTCGAGACCTATTGCAACACCTGGGAACTCGGCAACGCGTTTTCGGAGCTCAACGACCCGGAAGAACAGCGCCGCCGCATGGTGGAGCAGCTCGAACAGGCGCATGCCCGCGGCGAGAAGGAAAAGCAGCTCGACGAGGAATTCCTCGACGCCATGGACCAGGGCATGCCCCCCGCCGGCGGCCTCGGCATCGGCGTCGACCGGCTGGTGATGTTGCTGACGGATTCTCCGTCGATCCGCGACGTCATCCTGTTCCCGGCACGGCGCGCCAAGGCGGATTGACGCAATTGCCCCTCACTCTAACCCTTTCCCCGTAAGAACGGGGAGAGGGAACCTGCCCCGAACATGGCATCGATGGGAAACCGATATCCCGCAGGTTCTTTTCCGGGGCTGAGGGTGAAGGAAACCCGTGCCGCATATTTCCTTCTCCCCAGCGGCGAGAAGGTGCCCGGCAGGGCGGATGAGGGGCTGAAGAGTTAATGCCCCGAATCCGTCTTCTGCCCGGTCGCTGAGGCATCGCCATCGGCCTTCGCCGGCGCGGCTGCCGATTGTCCGCGGAACTTGGCGAGCCAGGCCGCGCCGGCCGCGTCCGCGGCGGTGGTTCCGTCGGCCGGCGGCGGTGCCGCATCGGCATGGGACCCATCCTCGGGGCCGTCATCGGAACGGATCACGTCGGCATCGCTCGCCTTCGACCATCGCTTGCCGCCTTCCGCGGCGGTCCGGGGCTCGGGCGCGGGCGAAGCTGCTTCCGGCGCGTGCTGTGCCGCGGCTTCGTCATGGGATGGAGCGGGCTTCGCCTCTTCGCCGCGGCCGAAGATCATTCCCTTAACCGAGGCCAGGAAACCGCCCTCTTCCTTCTGCGGATCGATGGCCGCCTGTTCGGCTGAGGCGGGCTGATCGCCATGATCTTCCGTGGCGGCCGCCTCCCCGTGACCTTCTGCCGCCTCCCCGTGACCTTCTGCCGGCGCACCGTGGCCGACGGCGGCGGGCTCCGCGGCATGGCCGGGGGTTCTCTCCTGTCCGCTGCTTTCACCGTGGCCGGACCCCTCGCTTGGGCCGCCGGCAGGAGCACCATGCTCGCCATTGGAAGCGACGGCCTTCGGGTCGAAGCAATCGGCACTGTCGGTCAGCCTGGCGGAAAGCGTTTCGACATCCTCGAGCGGCAGGTCGATCCGCATGCCGTAATATTCGCCGTTCGCATTGGCCGAACCGTCGAGATAATAGGCGGAATAGGTCTGGGCGGCGATGCCTTCCGGGACCTTCTCCGGATCGGGGATATAGACGACCTGCGCTCCGATCATCCGGCCGCGCATCCGGGCGCGATCCGTGGGGCCTGCCTTGTCGACCATCGCCACCTGGACGAGATCGGCCTTTTCCTTCTTCTGCACCGCCTGGGCGACGCGCAGCGCCGTCTTCAGGCGCGCCGGGCCGTCGCCGGCCTTGTCGCTCGTCACATATTTGCGGACCCAGTAGCGCTGGTCGCGCCTGATCTTGATCGTTTCCAGCGTCGTGCATTCGAGCCCGTTGAGCTCGCGGTAGGACGGGCCGAGGATCTTGTCCGCGCCGATGATGACCGCAGCGGCGCCGCTGCCGCCGCCGAACAGGACGATGCTGCCCATGATCAGGACGAGCGTCCTGGAAAACCGGAACCTGGGACCCTTCACTTGCCGAGCTCCGGCATGATCAACTCCATTCACGCAAAACACCCATGGAATATTGGCCGGATATTCGCCCATTCTTCTTGAAGAAGCTTTAACCCTCGGCCGCCGGCGGCGGAGCAATCTGGAACAGGCGCCGATCTCGGCAGTTCCGCGCCAAAGGCAGGCGGTCTGCCGCAATTGGACGCTCTTCTTGCGAATGAGTTGCAATAGCAATTGACAGTCGAGAAATTTTTGCTACTTGGTATTGCGACTTAATCGCAAAAAAGGTTTGATCTGCTCATGAGACATTTCCGCCGCACGTTACGATTGGCTCTGGTTGCCGCCCTGCTCTCCCTCCCCTGGGCGGCGAATGCGCAGGAAAAGCCGAAGGTGGTGACCACCTTCACCGTGATTGCCGACATGGCGAGAAATGTCGCGGGCGACGCGGCGGATGTGGAAAGCATCACCAAGCCGGGTGCGGAAATCCATAACTACCAGCCGACGCCGCGCGATCTGCTGCGCGCCCGCGACGCCGACCTGGTGCTGCGCAACGGGCTGAACCTCGAACTCTGGTTCGAGAAATTCCTGGCGAACCTCGGCGACGTGCCGAGCGTCACGGTCTCCGACGGCGTGGAACCCATGGCGATCGCCGGCGGCGCCTATCAGGGCCGGCCGAACCCGCATGCCTGGATGTCGCCGGACAATGCGGTGATCTATGTCGAGAACATCCGCAAGGGGCTGACGGAGATCGATCCGGCGCATGCGGATGTCTATGCCGCCAATGCCAAGGCCTATACGGACAAGATCCGGGCCGAAATCCAGCCGATCCGCGACGAGCTCGCCGCCCTTCCCGAGGATCACCGCTGGCTGGTGACGAGCGAAGGCGCCTTCTCCTATCTCGCCCGCGATTTCGGCCTCAAGGAACTCTACCTCTGGCCGGTCAATGCCGACAGCCAGGGCACGCCGCAGCAGGTGCGCGCCGTCATCGACGCCATGCGCGAGCACAGGATCGGGGTGATCTTCAGCGAAAGCACGGTTTCCGCCGAGCCGGCCCAGCAGGTCGCCCGCGAGACCGGCGCGAAATACGGCGGCGTCCTTTACGTCGACTCGCTGAGCGAGGAAGGCGGCCCGGTTCCGACCTATCTCGATCTCCTCCGGGTGACCACGCAAACCATAGCGAAAGGCCTTTCGCAGTGATGATGGGCAAGACGAAACCCGCGGCCGCCGGCCTCGACGTGAAGGATGTCACGGTTGCCTACCGCAACGGATTGACGGCGCTGAGGCACGCGACCTTCACGGTGCCGAAAGGGACGATCACCGCGCTGGTGGGCGTCAACGGCGCCGGCAAGTCCACGCTTTTCAAGGCGATCATGGGTTTCGTGCCGCTCGCCCAGGGCTCCGTCGAAATCTTCGGCATGCCCGCCCGCGAGGCTCTCAGGAAGAACCTCGTCGCCTACGTGCCGCAGGCCGAGGAGGTCGACTGGAATTTCCCGGTCCTCGTGGAAGACGTGGTGATGATGGGCCGCTACGGCCATATGAATTTCCTGCGCATCCCTTCGCGCCGCGACCATGAGATGGTCACCCAAGCGCTGAAGCGGGTGAACATGGAGGAATACCGCAAGCGCCAGATCGGCGAGCTCTCCGGCGGGCAGCGCAAGCGCGTCTTCCTGGCGCGTGCGCTGGCGCAGGAGGGGCAGGTCATCCTGCTGGACGAGCCCTTCACCGGCGTCGACGTGACGACCGAGGAGCAGATCATCACGCTTCTGAAGGCGCTGCGCGACGAAGGCCGCGTCATGCTGGTCTCCACCCACAATCTCGGCAGCGTGCCGGAATTCTGCGACCGCACCGTCTTCGTCAAGGGCACCGTGCTCGCCTATGGCAGGACGGAGGACACTTTCAACGAGGCCAATCTCGAAAAGGCCTTCGGCGGCGTGCTGCGCCATTTCATCCTCGGCGGCGCCGAACTGCACGACGATGCCGACCCGCGGCATGTGCGGGTGATCAGCGACGACGAGCGGCCTTTCGTCACCTATGGCAACGGCAGGCAGAAGGCGGGCAAGAACCAACCGACGGAGAAGGCTGATGCTCCAGACGCTCCTTGAGCCCTTCACCTACGGTTATATGACCAACGCCATCTGGGTCAGCGCGCTGGTCGGCGGCGTCTGCGGCTTCCTCTCGGCCTACCTGATGCTGAAGGGCTGGTCGCTGATCGGCGACGCGCTTTCCCATTCCATCGTCCCGGGCGTCGCCGGCGCCTATATGCTCGGCCTCCCCTTCTCGATCGGCGCCTTCCTGTCCGGCGGGCTTGCGACCAGCGCCATGCTCTTCCTCAACCAGCGGACGAGGCTCAAGGAAGACGCCATCATCGGGCTCATCTTCACCTCCTTCTTCGGCCTCGGCCTCTTCATGGTGTCGCTTTCGCCGACCTCCGTGAACATCCAGACGATCGTACTCGGCAACATCCTCGCCATCACGCCGGAGGACACGCTGCAGCTCGTCATCATCGGCGGCGTGAGCCTGGCGATCCTGGCGCTCAAGTGGAAGGACCTGATGGTGACCTTCTTCGACGAAAACCATGCACGCACGATCGGCCTGAAGCCGGACCTCCTGAAGGTGCTGTTCTTCGCGCTGCTCGCCGCCTCGACGGTCGCGGCTCTACAGACGGTCGGCGCTTTCCTCGTGGTCGCCATGGTGGTGACGCCGGGGGCGACCGCCTACCTGCTCACCGACCGGTTCGAGAGGCTGATCCTGATGGGTCTCGTCATCGGCGCGGC
Source organism: Xaviernesmea oryzae (assembly GCF_900177415.1). Lineage (GTDB taxonomy): Bacteria > Pseudomonadota > Alphaproteobacteria > Rhizobiales > Rhizobiaceae > Neorhizobium > Neorhizobium oryzae_A. The sequence goes on from NZ_FXAF01000002.1 coordinate 397,073, forward strand.
GACCAGTTTCGTCGGCGCTTATCTGAGCTACTTCCTGAACGGTGCGACCGGCGGCATCATCGTCGTGCTGCAGACCGCATTGTTCCTCGCCGCCTTCCTCTTCGCGCCGAAGCACGGCATGCTCGCCGCCCGCCGCCGACTGCACCGGACGCTGGAGGAGAAGGCATGAGCGACTTCTTGGACCTTTTGACCTTCCCGTTCCAGATCGATTTCATGCAGCGCGCCTTCATCGTGACGCTGATGATCGCGCTGCCGATGGCGATCCTTTCCTGCTTCCTGGTGCTGAAAGGCTGGTCGCTGATGGGCGACGCGGTCTCGCATGCCGTGCTGCCCGGCGTCGTCATCGCCTACATGCTGTCGATCCCGCTGTCGGTCGGCGCCTTCGCGGCCGGCATGATCTGCGCGCTTGCGACCGGCTTCCTGAAGGAGAACAGCCGCATCAAGGAGGATACGGTGCTCGGCATCGTCTTCTCCGGCATGTTCGGCCTGGGCCTCGTCCTCTTCGTCAAGGTGCAGAGCGACGTGCATCTCGACCATATCCTGTTCGGCGACATGCTCGGCATCCTCCCCTACGATCTGATCGAGACAGGCCTCATCGCGCTCGCCGCCACGCTTTTCCTCGTCATCCTGCGCAAGGACCTGCTGGTGCATTCCTTCGACGAGCAGCATGCCAAGGCGATCGGCCTGCCGGTGCGCCTCCTCCATTACGGCCTGCTTGCCGTGCTGTCGCTGACGGTGGTCGGCGCGCTGAAAGCGGTCGGCATCATCCTTTCGGTCGCCATGCTGGTCGCGCCCGGCGCGATCGCGTTCCTCGTCACCCGCCGTTTCACCCAGATGCTGCTGACGGCGATGGCGATCGCGGCGGGCTGCTCGCTCCTCGGCATCTATGTGAGCTTTTTCCTCGATAGCGCCCCTGCCCCGACCATCGTGCTGCTGATGACCGCTTTGTTCGTTCTCGCCTTCGTGCGCACGACGATCAAGGCCCGCGCGGCCGCCTGAAATCCCTGAAATCCTTGTTTGCCTCTTGCGCAAGCCGGACTGCGGGTATATACCCGCGCCATGCCGGACGATACATGCCATTGCATCCTGCTGAGAAAGGCCTCCCGGAAGGTCTCGTCATACTATGACGAGGCGCTGGCGCCGCTCGGCGTCAACATTGGCCAGTTCAGTCTGCTCAGAAACATCAACCGGCTGGCGCCCGTCTCGCTGACGGAACTCGCATCACAGGTGGAGCTCGACCGCTCGACGGTCGGCCGCAATGCCAAGGTGCTGGAACGCATGGGGCTGGTGACGATCGGCCATGGCGAGGACCAGCGCGAGGCCATGCTGAGCGTGGCGACCAAGGGCCACGCGATCCTGAAAAAGGGCGCGCCCCTCTGGGATGGCGTGCAGGACGATATCGAGGCCCGGCTGGGCCCCGAAAAGACGAAACAATTGCAGGATCTGCTCGCAGCTCTCTGAGGAATTTTTTGCGCAAACACGGGTATATACCCGAAATGACACGCTGCGGATGCGGCGACGATCAGGAAAGGGATAGATAATGATTTCCACCAGCGCCGCCCGATGGATGGCCGGCAGAAACCTCCACTACGGATGGGTTGTCGCTGCGACCACCTTCCTGACCATGCTGGCGACCGCCGGCGCCATGGGCTCGGCCGGCGTGATGATCCAGCCGCTGCACCAGGAATTCGGCTGGGATATCGCCGACATTTCCTCCGCCATGGCCGTCCGTCTCGTGCTCTTCGGCCTGCTCGGCCCGTTCGCCGCCGCCTTCATGAACCATTTCGGTATCCGCCAGGTGGTGGCGACGGCGCTCGCCCTCATCATGGGCGGCATCGTCGTCTCGCTGTTCATGACCGAGGTCTGGCAGCTCGTGCTTCTTTGGGGCGTGGTGATCGGCGTCGGCACCGGCATGACGGCGCTGGTGCTCGGCGCGACCGTCGCGACCCGCTGGTTCTCCAAGCGCCGCGGCCTGGTCGTCGGCCTGATGACGGCGAGCAATGCCACCGGCCAGCTCGTCTTCCTGCCGCTGCTCGCCGCGATGACGGAGGCCTATGGCTGGCGCACGGCGCTGACGCTGACCGTCGCGGTCATCGCCGCCGCGATGGTGCTGGTCTTCCTGCTGATGCGCGACCATCCCGCCGATGTCGGCCTGCCGGCCTATGGCGATACGATGGTTTCGAAGCCTCCGAAGCAGGACCACAAGCTGCTCGCGACGCTCGCCTCGCCGCTCGTCACCCTTTACAGCGTCGCCGGCAATCCGGTCTTCTGGGTCCTGTTCGGCACGTTCTTCGTCTGCGGCCTTTCCACCAACGGCCTCATCCAGACCCACTGGATCTCGATCTGCGGCGATTTCGGCATGGCTGCGGTGACCGCCGCCAGCACGCTCGCCGTCATCGGCATCTTCGATTTCTTCGGCACGATCTTTGCCGGCTGGCTCTCCGACCGCTTCGACAACCGCTTCCTGCTCTTCTGGTTCTACGGCCTGCGCGGCCTGTCGCTGATCTACCTGTCCTTCTCGGGCTTCAGCTTCGTGGAACTCTCGGTCTTCGCGATCTTCTACGGGCTCGACTGGGTCGCGACCGTGCCGCCGACGGTGAAGCTCGCAGCCGAAAACTTCGGCCGTGAAAAGGCCGGACTCGTCTTCGGCTGGGTCTTTGCGGGCCACCAGCTCGGCGCAGCCACGGCCGCCTTCGGCGCCGGCTTCTTCAAGAGCGACTTCAACACCTATATGCCCGCGCTGCAGATCGCCGGCGTGATGTGCATGATCGCCGCGATCTCGGTCCTGCTGCTGAGAAAGCCCGGCTCGGCGACGGCGGTACCGCAGGCGGCTTGATTGCCCCTCACCCTAACCCTCTCCCCGCACGCGGGGAGAGGGAACGTGCCCCTGCAACACAGCCGCGATTGTGGCAAAGCGGTGCGGCGTATTTCCTTCTCCCCGTCACCACGGGGAGAAGGTGGCGGCAGCCGGATGAGGGGCAATTCTCGCCGACTGAACGTAAAAGGCCCGGATCGCTCCGGGCCTTTTGCATTTCAGTATCTCAACCGGATCACGCTGCGGCGAGCGCCAGTTCCTTCTTGATCATGCTGCGCAGCGCGACCAGGTCCTTGGCGAAGAGGCGGATGCCTTCCGACAGCTTTTCCGTCGCCATCTGGTCTTCGTTCAGCATCCAGCGGAACGCCTTCTCGTCGAGCGACTGCAGCGGCTCGGCCTTGAAGGTTTCGGGCGAGAGCTTGCGCGTCAGCGTGCCCTCGGCCTTGTCCAGTTCTTCGAGCAGTGCCGGGCTGATCGTCAGCCGGTCGCAGCCCGCCAGCGCTTCGATCTCTCCGACATTGCGGAAGGAGGCGCCCATGACGATCGTCTTGATGCCGTTCGCCTTGTAGTAATTGTAGATCTGCCGGACGGAGACGACGCCCGGATCGGTTTCCGCCGTGTAATCCTGCCCGGTCGACTTCTTGTACCAGTCGAGGATGCGGCCGACGAAGGGCGAGATCAGGAAGACCTTGGCTTCGGCGCAGGCGATCGCCTGGGCCTGGCTGAAGAGAAGCGTCAGGTTGCAGTCGATGCCTTCGGTCTGCAGCACTTCGGCGGCGCGGATGCCTTCCCAGGTGGAGGCGAGCTTGATCAGGATGCGGTCGCGCTCGATGCCGCGCTCCTTGTAGGCGGCGATGATCGAACGAGCCTTGGCGATCGAAGCTTCCGTATCGAAGGAAAGGTCGGCATCGACCTCGGTCGAGACGCGGCCGGGCACGATCCCCGCCAGCGCCGCGCCGACATCGATCGCCAGCCGGTCTGCGACTGCGGCGGCAACCGCGTCATCCTGGCCGCCCTGCTTGCGGCCCCAGGCGATCGCTTCCTTCACCTTGTCGGCGAAGGCCGGCGTGCCGAGCGCCTTCAGAACGATGGTCGGGTTGGTGGTGCAATCCACGGGCTTGAGACGGGCCACGGCTTCGATGTCACCGGTATCGGCGACGACCGTGGTCATGGAACGAAGTTGCTCTAGTTTCGACGTCATCCGAATAGTCCTCGATATGAGATTAAACGCCTGTCGCGCGATTTTGCTCCCCCGGCGCCCTCTCCAGACTATCGTCCGTGCATGGTGAAGAAGTCAAGACATTTGTCCTTCTGAATTGACATATGTTTCACGACGGACAAATATCCGGGCTCGGTTCACCATCCTTCCGGGAGGCCCGTTGGCGAAGCTCAGACGCGAGATCCACACCGCCTATTCCGAAGCGGCATCGCTCCGGCTGCGCGCGGCATGGCTCTACTATAATCAGGGATTGACGCAGAAAGATGTCGCCGAACGGCTCGGCATCAGCCGTTCGACCGTGATCCGCCTGCTCGACGAGGCGATGAAGCGCTCCGAGGTGCAGATCTGGATCAGCGAGGGCATCGACACCTGCGTCGAGCTCGCGACCCGGCTGGAAAAGGCCTATGGCCTGGACGAGGCGGTGGTGGTGCCCGCGCCCCGCGACGACGGCGCCGCGGCCATGGCGGGCGCCGTCGGCCTTGCGCTCGGGCAGTTCCTTTCCGAAGTGGTTCAGGACGACATGACGATCGGCGTCGGCTGGGGCCGCACCATGACCGCCTCGCTGTCGAGCTTCCGCCCGCCGCGGCGGGAAAACTGCAAGGTCGTCTCGCTGCTCGGCGGCATCGTCGCCGTGCATCAGACGAATCCGATCGACTATACCTGGCGGTTCGCGGGCCAGCTCGGCGCCGAATGCTACATGTTCCTCGCGCCGCTCCTGGTGGATTCGGTCACCACCAAGCGGGCACTGATCGAGCAATGCGGGTTGAAGGCGATCTACGATCTTGCCGAAAACCTCGATCTCGCGGTGGTGAGCTGCGGCGATATCGGCCCGCATTCGACCTCGCTCTCGGAAGGCTTCATCTCGAAGGCGGAGCTCGACCGGCTGATCGCGGCGGGATGCGTCTGCGACACCATGTTCAACTTTCTCGACGAGGAGGGCCGCTCCGTCGACCACAAGCTGAACGAGCGGGTGATGTCGGTCGATCTCGATACGCTGAGGCAGGCCAAGCACATCGTGCTTTCCTCGGGCGGCGTCCACCGGGCCGTGGCGATCCGCGCCACGATCCGCAGGATCGGCTGCAACACGCTCATCACCGACGAGACGGCGGCGAAGGAGCTGTTGAGGCTGTCGGACGACCAGGCGCGCACGTCCGTGTAGGCACGGAAGCGTTATCTAATTATGGTTGAACTGTGGTATCCCTTTAGGTAACGTCAGCCCATGCCAAACATTCACTCTCCGAGACACAGCGTGTTTGACGAAGGACGCGCGAAGGAATGTGAAGCAGAGTTCAGACGAGTGCTGGACTCGGTGATTTCCCGCGCCGTGGCAGCCGGCTGGCGCGAGAAGGAAGTCGCCCTGCAGATTGCGGATCTCGCCGAGGATTACGTGATGGAACTGGCCCTCAACGGCAAGGCTTCCGCGGCCAACGACAACTAGAGCGCCGCGTCCGAACGGACGCACAAAGGACGCTCTAACTTATTGAATCTACGCATCGTGCTGACCGAAAATCGATTCCGATTTCGGGCCGATGCTGTAGAACCTTTCAGGCGTTTCCCGCTTCCCAGCCGAGGATGGCCCGCTTGCGGGTAAGACCCCAGTGATAGCCGGTAAGCGCTCCGCTTTTCCCGAGCGCCCGGTGGCAGGGCACGACGAAGGAAATCGGGTTGGCGCCGACCGCGGCACCCACCGCGCGGCTTGCCGTCGGCTGGCCGATATCGCATGCGACCTCGGAATAGGTGACCGCCTTGCCGAACGGGATCTTCAACAGGCTCTGCCACACGCGCACCTGGAAGTCCGAGCCGATCAGCACGACCTTCAATGGCTGGTCGGACGACCACTGCGACCGGTCGAAGATGCGCCGGATGTAAGGCGCGGTGGCTTCCCGGTCCTCGACATATTCGGCATTCGGCCAGCGGCGCGCCATGTCCTCGAAAGCGGGCCCTTCACCGCCCGCATCGGCGAAGGCGAGGCCCGAAAGCCCGCGATCCGTCGCCATGACCAGCGCCACGCCGAAGGGCGACGGATGGAAGCCGTAACGGATCGTCAGGCCGCCGCCGCGCGCCTTCCATTCGCCGGGCGACATGGCCTCGTGGGTGACGAAAAGGTCGTGCAGCCGGCCGGGGCCGGACAAGCCCAGCTCATAGGATGCCTCGAGCAGCGGCATCTCCTCCTTGCCGAGCAGGCGCTTGGCATGGTCGAGCGTCACCGCCTGCAGGAAAGCCTTCGGCGAAAGCCCCGCCCAGCGGGTGAACACCTTCTGGAGCTGGGTCGGCGACTGGCCGAGTTCGGCGGCGATGGTTTCCAGCGAGGGCTGGTCGCGGTAGTCGAGCGTGATCATTTCGATGACGCGGCGGACGATCTCGTAGTCGGAGCCGTCCGGCGTCACGTCGACTGCGGGTTCGGTGATCTTCGCAAGAGCGTTCATGATGTTACTCCTTCACCAGCGCCCGCACGCCGGAACGGCGCGCAAGGGCGTTGTGCAATTGACATGCTGCATAGATGCCCCTTCGGCTTCGCCGAAACCACCCGTTTCTTGCGGGCTTACGTCTTTTGTTTCACGGTGGCCAACGCGCCCTTGAACGCCTTGGCAAAGCTTTCCCGGTCATCCGGATTGAGGAAGGAACCGATATCCGTTCCGCGCCCCTCGCCCGTCACATACATGGAGGTGATGCCGAATTCCTCATGCCGGTTGACGCGGAAGCGCGCCCAGAACGGATTGAAGCAATACTCCACCATCCGCCCCGCCGGCGAAAATTTCCGGATCGAGAGATTGCTGCGCGACACCGTGACTTCCTCGCGCGCCTTGCCGGAGCGGTAGCTCATCTTCAGAGCGAAATAGAGGGCGAGGAAATCGAGCCCGAAGAAAAAGCCGATCGGATAGGCGCCCGTCGCCAGGAAGAAGCCGCCATAGACGAGGCAGACCGCGCCGGACAGCATGAGCACGACCTGGAAACCGCGCCGGCCGAGCGAGCGGTGCGGCGTGAGCTCGGCGGCGAAAACCGGCTGATCGCTGGAAACGTCCACGTTGCTTTCCTTCACAGGGAGTGCCTATACAGGCATATGGCGACTCCAAAGACCAAATCCAGCACCAGCACTCCGCAAAAGTCAAATCACGCGCCCGGGCGCAAGCCCAAGCGCTACAAGACCGCCTATTCGAAAGCGGAGCTGGAGGAGATTTTCCGCCGCTTCTCCGTGCAGCGGCCGGAGCCGAAAGGCGAGCTGGAGCATGTCAACCCGTTCACGCTGGTGGTCGCCGTGGCGCTTTCCGCGCAGGCGACCGATGCCGGCGTCAACAAGGCGACGCGGGCGCTTTTCAAGGTGGCCGACACGCCGGAAAAGATGCTGGCGCTCGGGGAGGAAGGCGTCATCCAGTATATCAAGACGATCGGGCTCTATCGCAACAAGGCGAAGAACGTCATCGCGCTCTGTCGCATGCTGATCGACGAGTTCGGTTCGGAAGTGCCGAAGACCCGTGAGGAGCTGATGCGGCTTCCGGGCGTCGGACGCAAGACGGCGAACGTGGTCATGTCCATGGCCTTCGGCATCCCGACGCTCGCGGTCGACACGCACATCTTCCGGATCGCCAACCGGCTGCTGCTCGCCCCCGGCAAGACGCCGGACGAGGTGGAGCAGCACATGCTGAAGGTGATCCCCGACCACTATCTCTATCATGCGCATCACTGGCTGATCCTGCACGGCCGCTATACCTGCAAGGCGAGACGGCCCGAATGCGAGCGCTGCGTCATCGCCGACCTCTGTCGCTCGCCGGAAAAGACCTGCGACGTGCCCGCACCGCTGGTGGAACTACCGCCGCAGCGGATCGGCGTGGCCGAGGCCGTCGAGTAGCGCCGCGATCGCCGCCTCATAGTCCGCGCGGCTGCCGCCCGCATCGACGGCGATCGCCGCACGATCGAAGGCGGCGGAGATCAGCACCGTCAGCGGACCGAGAAGCGGCTCCAGCTTGGAGCCGGCCACGAGCTCGGAAAGCCCAGCCCTGAGGCTCGCTTCCGCCGGCTCGTCGGCAAGCAGCGCCGGCGCCTCGCGCAGCAGAAGCTTGGTGCGGCCGGGCACCGCCATGGCGTCGAAATAGGCCGAAGCCCCCTGCAGCAACGCATCCCGCGCCGACGTCGCATCCGCGGACTTCGCCTCTATCGCTGCGCCCACTTCGGCGGCCTCGCGCTCCACGACGGCGGCAAAGAGCGCCTTCTTGTCCTCGAAATGATGATAGAGCGCCCCGCGCGTGACCTTCGCGGCCGCGACGATCTCGGGCGTCGCGGTTTCGGAATAACCCTTCTCCACGAAAAGCGCCCGGGCGGCATCCAGAAGAGCGGTTCGGGTGGCATCGGTGCGTTCGCGATTGCTGCGCGGCATTTCCGTCTCTTTCCTGTTTACATACAGACAGAATGTATCTATAAAGAAAAATACAGGCTGAATGTATCTTAAACAAAGAGGAAGGAAAAGCCATGAAGGCGTTGAGCTATTACCCCGTCATCATGACGGACGACGTCGCCGGCACGGCGGCTTTCTATACCGGGCATTTCGGCTTCGAGGCGCTGTTCTCCGCGGATTGGTACGTCCACCTGCAATCGAAGGAAAGCGGGCATGTGACGCTGGCGATCCTCGACGGCAGCCACGAGACGATACCCGAGGGCAGCCGCGGCAAGGTTTCCGGGCTTCTCCTGAATTTCGAGGTGGAGGATGTCGATGCCGTCTACGATCGCCTCAAGGCGGCGGGATTGCCGATCCGGCTCGATCTCCGCGACGAGGATTTCGGCCAGCGGCATTTCATCACGTCGGACCCGAACGGCGTGCTGATCGACGTGATCACGCCGATCCCGCCGAGCGCCGAGTTCGCGGCGATGTACGACGCTTCGGCTTTGCCGAACTAGGCTTTGCCGAACTATGCTTTGCCGAACTATGCTTTGAAGGCCGGATCGCGGCGGGAGACCGCCTTGTGGAGATGCACCATGAGGCCCGCCGCGAAGAGCGGCGTCAGGAGATTGACGATCGGAACCGCCAGGAAGCAGGCGATCAGCAGGCCCGCCATGAACACGGTCGAGGAATGTTTCGACCGGAAGGCGCGCGCCTCCGCCGGCGGACGGAAACGCATCGCGGCGAATTCGAAGAATTCCCGGCCGAGCAGGTAGCCGTTCACCAGGAAGAAGGCGACCAGGTTGATGCCCGGGATGAACAGGAGAAAAAGCGCGACAATGTTGCCGACGATGACGACGCCGAGGAATTTGATGGAACTGGCGATCGCCTCCCCGAGCGGCATGGCCTTGCCGGGCGGATCGTTCGGATAGTCGCGCTTCTCGACCACCTCCGCCACGTCGTCGAGGAAAAGGCCGGCGATCAGCGCCGTGATCGGCGCGATCAGGAGAGCGAGCGCCAGCGCCAGCCCGATGCCGGCGACGATCGCGCCGATCAGGGTGAGCCAGCCGGTCCAGTCCGGCATGTCCGGAAAGAAGGCGGCGAACCACGGCCAGGCATAGAGGACGAAGAGCTCGCGCAGCGCGAACCAGATGCCGACCAGCACGAGGACGGTGAGCCCCAGCGTCTTCCAGAAGACGGCGCGCGTCTCCGGCGCGAAAAGGTTGAGGAGCGAAAGGCGTGCGGCGTCGAGGATCATCGGCGTCTCCATTTGTGCCGCAGAGATGTAGGTTTGCGCAAGCGCGGGAGCAAGCGTCAGCCGGATGGGCGCCGGACAAGAAAATTTTGCGGGCATGTCACACCGGCGGATCCTGTCTCGTCATGGTGTCGTAACCAACGGAAGGAAACGGACCATGAGTGCCAAGTTTGATATTTTCTCCGCCGCTCCCGCGCTGATGAAGAAGTGGATGGGCGTCTCCGTCGAAGTTGCTTCGAGCCTTGAGCCGAGCCTCATCGAACTCGTCAAGATCCGCGCCTCGCAGATCAACGGCTGCGCCAACTGCATCAACATGCACACGGCGGAAGCCCGCGCGAAGGGCGAGACCGAACAGCGCATCTATCTCCTGTCGGCCTGGCGTGAAGCTCCATGCTATTCCGATCGCGAGCGCGCTGCGCTAGGCTGGACCGAGGCCCTGACCCGGCTTTCGGAAGGCCACGCGCAGGAAAGCGCCTATGAGCCCCTATGGGCCCATTTCACGGCGGAGGAACAGGTGAAGCTCACTTTGATGATCAATGTCATCAACGGCTGGAATCGCCTCGCGGTCGGCTTCGGTCTGTGGACCGACCCCGCCGCGGCGAAGGCTGCCCAGGCAGCGGTGGCGGCCGCCTGATGGCGGGGCTCGACCATGAGGACGCAGCGGCGAGCTTCGATCCGCTGCGTCCTAAGCTCATGCGGGTCGCCTACCGCATGCTCGGATCGGTGGCCGATGCCGAGGATATGGTGCAGGAGGCCTTCATCCGCTGGATGAAGGCCGACCGCGGCGCGGTGCGCGAGCCGGAAGCCTTCCTGCGCCGGACGGTCACGCGCCTCTGCCTCGACCAGCTCAAGTCGGCGCGGCGCCAGCGCGAGACCTACGTCGGCCCCTGGCTTCCCGACCCCGTGGTGGAAGAGGAAGCACAGGAAGACGTCACATTGCCGCTGATGCTTGCCCTGGAACGTCTTTCGCCGCTCGAAAGGGCGGCGTTCCTGCTGCACGACGTGTTCGGACTGGGATTCGAGGAAGTCGCGGCGGCCGTCGAACGCGACCCGGCCGCCTGCCGGCAGCTCGCCACCCGTGCGCGCCTCCATGTCCGCGAGGCGAGAACCCGCTTCCAGGTGGACAAGCAACGGGGCGTCGAGCTCGCCGAAGCCTTCTATGCGGCATCGCGCAGCGGCGACATGAAAGCGCTTGGCGCGATGCTGGCGGCAGACGTGAGCGTTCATGCGGACGGCGGCGGCAAACGCCCTGCCATCCTGGAGCCGATCTTCGGCTTCGATGCGGTGATGAAGGTGCACGAAAATCTGGCGGCCCTGTTCAGGAAACACGGCTCGCAACTGGTTCGTGCCGGCTTTGTCAACGGCCTGCCCGGCTTTGTCACGCTGGAAGCGGACGGCGAGTTCCAGACGACCGCGCTCGACATCGAGGACGGCAGGATCGCGGCCATCTACGTCGTGAGGAACCCCGACAAGCTGAGGCATCTGCATTAGAGCGCCGTGCGTCCGAACGGACGCACAAAGGACGCTCTAACTTATTGAATCTACGCATCGTGCTTACCGAAAATCGATTCCGATTTTCGGGCCGATGCTGCAGCGCCCCTCCCCTCCTTTGATCGTGCTTTGGATCGTCAGGTCCTGTATAATGACGATGAACGGGAGGACCGATCATGCGCATTCGCAGATTGACTGTCCTGACGACGCTGCTTGCGGGCACTTGCGCGGTCGCGCAGGCTCAGCAGACAAAGCCGATGTCGATCGAAGTGTTTCCCTTCGAATTGGAGGACAAGAGCGCCGGCGCGGGAATAATTCCGCCGGATGACCGGGACAGGCGCTATCTGTCCGAAGCGGCTCAGGTTGCGAGGGACATGCTCTCCCGATCCGGGCGCTTCACGGTCGTCGACGCGGCGCCCCCAGATGAATTGGCGGCACCGCACGGATTGCGCAACTGCGGGGGCTGTGAAGGCAGGATCGCGAAAGAACACGGCGCGTCCCTCGCTCTGCTGGGCGTCGTAACGCGCGTCAACCGGACGGAACACACGATGTTCATCCGCATCCTTGACGCTGAAACCGGAAAGCCTGTTTCGGTAGGCTTTACCGACCTCCGCATGGGCGCGAACTATGCCTGGCCCCGTTCCGTGAAGTGGCTGATGACGAACCGGATCCTGCGATAAGAGCGCTAAAGCTGAGCCTCGATGGCCGCCTTGTCGATGACGGACCAGACTTCCGCAATCTTTCCCGCCTGAAACCGGTAGATGACGTTTTCGGCAAACGCGACCTTCTTCCCATCGATGTCGAGACCGAGGAACGTCCCTTTTGGCGTGCAGTCGAACGCGAGCCTGCTGGCCACATGGGGCGGATCGCAAACGAGCAACTCGATGTCGAAATGCAGGTCCGGAATTTGCTCGAAATCCCTTGTCAGCATGTCCCGATAACCGGAAATGCCGATCCGCCGGCCATTATGGATGACGTCATCACCGACGAAGCGGCCGAGATTGTGCCAGTCCTGACTGTTCAGGCAGGCAATGTAGGCGCGATAGATGCCGGAAAGCTCCGAACTCTTCATCACTCCACCCCCCGCAACTCCTCCCGATGTCTTACCATCGTAAGGAACCGGCGATAGTCGCGGTCATATTGCGCCGCGCGCGAGGGATCGGGCAGCCGCTCCGTGCCGCCCGCGTCCATCGCCTGGCCCGCCGCGAACAGGCTGCCATGCACGCCGCCGGCGACCGCCGCCGCCATGGCCGTGCCGAGCAGCACCGCATCGCGCGTTTCCGGAATGACGACGCGGCAGGCGGTAATATCGGCGTAGAGTTCGACGAGCAGCGGGTTGTTCACGTGCCCGCCGGTGACATGCAGCGTCTCGAAGCGGTAGCCGTAGCCGGCGAGCGTTTCGAGGATATGGCGGATGCCGAGCGCGACGGCCACGCAAGATCGCCAGTAGAGCCGGCAGAGCCCGTCGAAGGACGTGTCGAGCGTGAGCCCGCTGACGACGCCGGTCGCATGCGGATCGGCGAGCGGCGAGCGGTTGCCGTGGAAATCCGGCAGGACATGCAGGTTCGGCGCGATATCGCCCTTTTCCGCCGCGCGCAGCTCTTCGATGCGGGCGATGATGCGGCCGTGCAGCTCGGTGGTCGGCTCGCCGCCGGCGGCATGCATCCGCACGATATGGTCGAGCAGCGCGCCGGTCGCCGACTGGCCGCCCTCGACCAGCCAGTGGCCCGGCAGGATCGCTTCGTAATAGGGCCCCCAGAGGCTGCGGCCCGGCTTGGCCTCGCGGGCGAAGGCGACGATGCAGCTCGACGTGCCGCCGATCAGCGCCACGCTGTTCTCCAGCGTCGGGCCGCCGGACGCTCCGCCGAGAACCCCGAAGGCACCGGCATAGGCATCGATCATGCCCGGCGCGACCTCGACATGCGTATCGAGGCCGAGTTCGTCGGCAGCCTTCGGGCTGAGGCGTCCCATGCTCGTCCCTGCCCCGACCGTCTCGTCCGGCAGGCCGCCCTTTTCCAGAAGATCGTCGAGGCCGGCGAGCACCAGGTAGTCGGCGCTCCAGCCGGGGTTCTCGTGGGCGAGATAGTTCCACTTGGCCGTCAGCGTGCAGCGCGAGCGGGCGGGCGAGCCGGTCGCCTTCCAGGTGAGGAAATCGGCAAGGTCGAAGAAATATCCCGCCCTCGCCCAGCTCTCGGGCAGGTGCCTCTTCAGCCACATCAGCTTCGGCATTTCCATTTCGGGCGACAGCGAGCCGCCGGAAAACTCCAGCACCTTGTGACCGGTGGCGGAAAGCTCGTCGGCCTCCCTGATCGCCCGATGGTCGAGCCAGACGATCGTATCGCGTCGGTCATCCCCCGTGGTGGAGACGGTGAGCTGGCGTCCCTCGCGGTCGCGGGCGACGAGCGAGCAGGTGGCGTCGAAACCGATCGCAGCGATCTCGGATGCCGCGATGCCGGCCTCGGCGACCGCCTCCCGCACCGCCCGGCAGGTGGCCGCCCAGATATCCTCCGAATCGTGCTCGGCGTGGTTTTCCTTCGGGCGGAACATCAGGATGGGTCGCTTGGCCTTCGCCAGCAGCCGTCCGTTGCGGTCAAACACCCCGGCGCGCGCGCTGCCGGTGCCGATATCGACCGCAACGAGGTTATCACGCATCCCGATCTGCTTCCTGTCCCTGTGTCCGCTTCGGAAATTTCGCGAGCCGCTCTAGGGAGCGGTCCGGGAAACGGGGCCGTTGCGGCCCTCCCTATGTTTTCGGACAAGGTGTATCAAATCCGGCATGGCGTCAAACACGACTTCCGGAGAAAGCGCATCGATCCGCTCGCGGTAACCGGGAGCCGAGGCATGCGAGCCGCCGACGAAGGCGAACGCGACCATGCCGGCGCGATGCGCGGCCTCGATGCCGGCCGGGCTGTCCTCGATGACGATGCAGCTTTCGGGGTCGGCCCCCATCTGGCTCGCCGCGTGCAGGAAGAGATCGGGTGCCGGCTTGCCGCGCGCCACCATCGCGGCGGAAAAGATGTTGGGTTCCAGCCTGCCGATGAGACCGGTGAGCGAAAGCGACAGGCGGATGCGCTCCGGCTGGCTGGAGGAGGCGACGCAGCGCCGCAAGGTCAGCGCATCCAGCGTCTCGGCAATGCCGGGCATCGGCTTGAGCTCGGCGCGGAAGCGGGCATAGAGATCGCGGCGCATGTCCTCCAGGAAGGCGTCGTCCGCCTCGATGCCGAATTCCTCGCGTATGGTCTTCGTCACCGTGGCGAGGCTGCGGCCGAGGAAATGGCGGCAGGCCTCCGCCTCGTCCAGGACCAGCCCCTTGCGGCCAAGCCCGTCGAGCAGCACCCGGATCGAGACGGTCTCGCTGTCGACGAGGACCCCGTCGCAATCGAAGATCACCAATGGTCCCGCCGTCTGTGCCACGTATCCCACCCGCTATTTGACGAGATCGCCTGCCAGATACAGCTCGAGCGTCTTCGCCGTCCCCTCTTTCCAGAGCGTCGCGAGCGCATGGGCGAAGCGCTTGCGGAACAGCTCGGATTTCGAAACCTCGCCGAAGATTTCATCGAAGACAAGGAAGGCTTCCGGGTTATCCTTGGCTTTCAGCGCCGCCTCGTGCAGCTTGTCGGCGCTCGCGTCGTTGAAGACGATCTCCTTGCCGCTGTCCGACGTGCCCGCGAAATAACGGCACCAGAGCGCCGAGACGAGCGAAAGGCCCACGATGTCGAGGCCCTTGGCGAGCCGGTCGCGGGTCGAAGGCAGGATGAATTTCGGCTGGCGGTTGGAACCGTCCTGCGCGAGCCGCGGGATGGTGTCGCCGATCTTCGGGTTCAGGAAGCGGCGCTCGATCAGCGCGAAATAGTCGTTGAGGGCGGTGCCCGGCACCGGCGGCACGATCGGGATGATTTCTTCCTTTTCGAGCTTCGCCAGGAAAGCGCGGATCAGCGGATGCTCCATCGCCTCATGGACGAAATGGATGTCGAGCAGCGCCGCGGGGTAAGCGATCGCCGCATGGCCGCCGTTCAGGATGCGGATCTTCATCAGCTCGTAAGGCGCCACATCCGGCACGAACTGCACGCCGACCTCCTCCAGCCGCGGGCGCCCGGCGGGGAACTTGTCCTCCATCACCCACTGCTTGAATTCCTCGCAGAAGACCGGCCAGTTGTCGTCGATGCCGAAATCCTCTCTGAGAATGTCGATCTCGCGCTGGCCGGTGGCCGGCGTGATGCGGTCGACCATGGAGTTCGGGAAGGCGACGTTCTCATGGACCCAGCGGGCGAAATCCGCATCGGAAAGCCTGGCGAGGCCGACGACCGCGTTTTCCGTCACCTCGCCGTTGCCCGGAATGTTGTCGCAGGACATGATGGTGAAGGGCGGAATACCCCTTTCCTTGCGCAGCCTGAGGCCTGCGAGGATGAGGCCGAAGACCGTCTTCGGGCTCTGCGGGTTCCTGCCGTCCTCGGCGATTGCCGGATGGGCCGGATTGAACTGGCCGGAAGCATCGATGAAATAGCCGCCTTCGGTGATCGTCATCGAGACGATGCGGATCGCCGGATCGGCAAGCTTTTCGATGAGAGCGGCCTTCTCGTCCGGCGCGATGACGTCGATCATCGGCGCGGTGACCCGCGCGGCCGTCTTGTTGTTGTCCTGCTCGACGACGGTGGTGAGATAATCCTGAGCCTTCAGCTTTTCGCGCATGACGGCGTCCGACGGCAGGACCCCCGCGCCGACGATCGCCCAGTCGTGCCCGCTGCCGATGTTGAACAGGTCGTCGAGATAGACCGCCTGATGGGCCCGGTGGAAATTGCCGACCCCGAAATGCACGATGCCGGGGGTCAGGCTCTTGGGGTCATAGGCCGGCAGGGCAGCGGTGGCCGCGGCGTTTTTCAAGCTCGCCAGCGAAAGCTTCACAGTCATTCTCTTTACTCCAGTGCGGCCCGAGAAATCTCGGGCCAATAAATCAGACCAGCATCCCGACCCCGATCGCAAGGCCCCGGTTGGAGGTACGGTGCACTCCCCTTGCCGTCATCCTCGGGTTTGTCCCGAGGTCCATCCACGTCGAGACCATCGAACCGCTTGCAGATGCCCGGGACATCCTCGGACTTTGATCCGGGGCCCGAGCATGACGACAGAGCATTCGCAGCCTCGTCACGACCTCAGGCCTTGATCGCAATGCCCTTGTCGTCGAAACGGTGCAGCTTGGCCTCGTCCGGGGTCATGTAGACCTTGTCGCCGTGATGGGCGCCGAATTCGCCGTCGCAGCGTGCGGTGACCGGGCCGATGCCTTCGACATCGAGATGCAGGAACGTGTCGGCGCCGAGATGTTCGGCGACCGTCACCCTGCCGGTCCACAGGCCGCTGTCCTTCGACAGGCCGATATGTTCCGGCCGGATGCCCGCGGTCCTGGCATTCTTCGACTGCGCATAGGCGCCGTCGATGAAGTTCATGCGGGGCGAGCCGATGAAGCCGGCGACGAAGAGGTTCTTCGGGCTGCGGTAGAGCTCCAGCGGCGAGCCGACCTGCTCGATATTGCCACGGTTCAGCACGACGATCTTGTCGGCCATGGTCATCGCCTCGATCTGGTCGTGGGTGACGTAGATCATCGTCGTCTTGAGCTGATGGTGCAGTTCGCTGATTTCCAGCCGCATCGTGCCGCGCAGCGCCGCGTCGAGGTTGGAGAGCGGCTCGTCGAACAGGAAGGCGGACGGCTCGCGCACGATCGCCCGGCCGATCGCCACGCGCTGGCGCTGGCCGCCCGAAAGCTGCGAGGGCCGGCGCTCCAGGTAGTCGGTCAGGTTGAGGATGCGCGCGGCGTCCGTCACCTTCCTGTCGATCGCGGCCTTGTCCATCTTCGCCATCTTCAGCGGGAAGGCGATGTTGTTCCTGACGCTCATATGCGGATAGAGCGCATAGGACTGGAAGACCATGGCAAGCCCCCGCTGGGCGGGCGCCGCGGCGGTGACGTCCTTGCCGTCGATGAGGATCTGGCCGGCGCTGACATCCTCCAGACCCGCGATGAGACGCAAAAGCGTGGACTTGCCGCAGCCGGAAGGGCCGACGAAGACGACGAACTCGCCGTCGTGGATTTCCAGATCGATCGAGGGGATGACCTTGGCCTCGCCGAAGGTCTTCGACACGTTTTTGAGGGTGATGCTGCCCATAGCCGAGGGTCCCTTACTTAACCGCGCCAAAGGTGAGGCCGCGAACGAGTTGCTTCTGGCTGAACCAGCCGAGGATGAGGATCGGCGCGATCGCCATGGTGGAGGCGGCCGAAAGCTTCGCCCAGAACAGCCCCTGCGGGCTGGAGAACGAGGCGATGAAGGCCGTCAGCGGCGCCGCATTGGTGGTCGTCAGCCGGATCGTCCAGAACGCCTCGTTCCAGGCGAGGATGATGTTGAGCAGCAGCGTCGAGGCGATCCCCGGCACCGCCATCGGGGTGAGCACATAGACGATCTCCTGCCACAGCCCCGCCCCGTCCATGCGCGCCGCCTCCAGGATCTCGCCGGGTATCTCGCGGAAATAGGTGTAGAGCATCCACACCACGATCGGCAGGTTGATCAAGGTCAGCATGACGGTCAGTCCGATCCGCGTGTCGAGCAGGCCGAAATCGCGGAACATCAGGTAGATCGGCACGAGGACGGCGACCGCCGGCATCATCTTGGTGGAGAGCATCCACATCAGGATGTCCTTGGTGCGCCTGGTCGGCGAGAACGCCATGGCCCAGGCGGCCGGGATCGCGATGATCAAGGCCAGGATCGTCGAACCGACCGACAGCACGACCGAGTTCATGAACGGCTTGAAATAGTCGCGCTGGGTCTGGACCGTCACGTAGTTCTCGAACGTGCCGGACGGGATGAGGCTGAAGCCGGCGATCGCCTCCGGTTCGGTCTTGATGCTGGTGATGACCGTGTAGAGGATCGGGAAGAAGATGATCAGCGCGACGATCCAGGCTGCGGCCGTGGCGGTGATCTTGTGCCTTGTGGTGACTGAGCGGGCCATGATGATCTCCTACCGGTCCAGGTTCCTGCCGACGGCGCGCATCAGGAAGATGGCGACGACATTGGCGAGGATGATGGCGATGATGCCGCCTGCCGACGCTCCGCCGACATCGTAGCCGAGCAGCGCGGTGCGATAGATGAGGAACGGCAGGTTGGTGGAGGCGTAGCCGGGGCCGCCATTGGTGGTGACGAGGATTTCCGCATAGACGCCGAGCAGGAAGATCGTCTGGATCAGGATGACGACCGTGATCGCGCGGGCAAGATGCGGCAGCGTCAGATAGATGAAGCGGTTGAGGAAGTTCGCGCCGTCCATCTCGGCCGCCTCCTTCTGCTCGCCGTCGAGCGACTGCAGCGCGGTCAGGAGGATGAGGGTGGCGAACGGCAGCCATTGCCAGGCGACGATGACGACGATCGAAAAGAGCGGGTATTGCGCGAACCAGTCGACCGGGCGAAGGCCGAAGAACCTGGCGATATCCGCCAGCACGCCGTAGCCCGGATGCATGATCATGTTCTTCCACACCAGCGCGGCGACCGGCGGCATGACGAAGAACGGCGAGATGACGAGGATGCGCACGATCCCCTGCCCGAAGATCGGCTGGTCTAATAGCAGCGCGATCGCGATGCCGCCGATGACGGTGATCAGCAGCACGCCGAGAACGATGACCAGCGTGTTCCAGATCGACTGGAAGAAGGCCGGATCGGTGTAGAAATACTGGTAGTTGAAGAAACCGGCGAAGCTCACATTGGCGGGATTGAGCAGATTGTAGTTCTGGAACGAGAACCACAACGTCATCGCCAGCGGAACGATCATCCAGATCAGGAGAAGTAAAACGGAGGGCGCCATCATCAGCCGCGCCAACGTCTTGGTGTTTTGCGTTGCCATATCGGCGCCCTCCCTAAATCGCTGCGCCTTTTCTTTGGGAAGGAGACGGCGCAGGGATGCAGCTTCTTCTTATTATCCCGGTGATGCTTTCGAAATCAGGCCGCCCGGCAGAGACGGGACCGGGCGGCCGATGCTCGGGAGGATTACTTGATGTAACCGGCGCGGGTCATTTCGCGCGTGGTGGCGGACTGCGCCTGGGCAAGCGCGTCGTCGACCGTGGACTGGCCGGCGACGACGGCCGAGAACAGTTGGCCGACATTCGTGCCGATCGCCTGGAATTCAGGGATCGCGACGAACTGGCCGCCCGTATAGGGCACCGGCTTGACGGTCGGCTTGGTAATGTCGGCCGCCTTCATCGCTGCAAGCGTAGGCTCCGCGAAGGACGCCGCCTTCTTGTATTCCTCATTCTCGTAGAGCGAGGTGCGCGTGCCCGGAGGAACGTTCGCCCAGCCTTCCTTGGAGGCGACGAGCTGGGTATATTCCTTGCTGGTCGCCCAGGAGATGAACTTCTGAGCCGCCTCGGCCTTGGTCGAGCTCGCCGGCACGGCGAGGTTCCACGACCACAGCCAGTTGCCGTGGTTGTTCACGCCTTCCTTGGTCGGGAAGATCGCGTAGCCGACCTTGTCGGCAACCGTCGAGTTCTTCGGGTCGGAGACGAAGGAGGCCGCAACGGTGGCGTCCATCCACATGCCGCACTTGCCCTGCTGGAACAGCGTCAGGTTCTCGTTGAAGCCGTTCGAGGAAGCGCCGGACGGGCCGGCATCCTTCATCAGGTCGACATAGAACTGCAGCGCCTCTTTCCATTCCGGCTGGTCGAACTGCGGCTTCCAGTTCTCGTCGAACCAGCGGCCGCCGAAGGAATTGGTCAGCGCCGTGACGAAGGCCATGTTCTCGCCCCAGCCGGCCTTGCCGCGCAGGCAGATGCCGTTGATGTCGGCCGAACGGTCGGTGATCTTGCGGGCGGCATCGCCGATGAACTGCCAGGTCGGATTGTCCGGCATCTGCAGGCCGGCCTTCTCGAACAGGTCCTTGCGATACATGATCATCGCCGACTCGCCGTAGAACGGCGCGGCATAGAGCTTGCCCTCGACCGTCAGGCCGCCGCGGATCGCCGGCAGAAGGTCGTTGACGTCATAGGCGTCGCCGAGCTTGTCGAGTTCGAGCAGCCAGCCCTGCTTGGCCCAGATCGGCACTTCGTAATTGCCGATCGTCAGGATGTCGTACTGGCCGCCCCTGGTGGCGATATCCGTGGTGACGCGCTCGCGCAGCACGTTCTCTTCCAAGGTTACCCAGTTGATCTCGATATCCGGGTTGGCCTTGGTGAATTCCGACGTCAGGCCCTGCATGCGGACCATGTCGCCGTTGTTGACCGTCGCGATCGTGAGAGTTTCGGCCGAAGCCGCGGTGGAAAAGCCGGCAAACACCAGCGCTGAGCAGGCGCCCAGCAAAACCGTCTTCAGTGTCATATCTTCCTCCCGAGAAGATTAAATGCGAGCATTCGCTTTGCTCATGAGCAATTACCCACAAAACGGCGCGAAAAGTCAATCGCCATTCGTCGCTGCAATGCAACGGACATAGGTCATGCTGTTGATTTGACTAGAGATAATTTTTGCTCAGTCGATGAGCAATTGCTCCGAAGTGGCTTCATCGGTGATGATGCCGTTGATGATCCGGCCTCTGAGAGCGGCGGAAATCGCTGCGACTTTTTTCTGCCTTGGGCAATTCCGATGACCGAGGACGTTTCCCGCGAGGGAATCGGCACGCTGGCGACCCGGTCGTTGATGGAGTTGTCGAGCAGCCGGCCCCGGTGATCGTAGACCCAGCCGCAGATCTCCCCGGCCGCGCCGCTTTCGACCAGCTTGAGCATTTCGTCCCGCCCCAGGAACCCGTCGACGCAGAGCGGCCCGTCGATCCCGAGCTCGCCGATACCGACGAAGGTGACGTCCGCCTGGGCGCCGAGCGCGATCGTGGAACGCACCAGCGCCTGGTCGTGCAGGGTCTCGCGCTCTTCCGCCGACGAACAGAGGACCGGCAGCGGCATGGGGAAATGCCGCGCCTTGATGGCGTCGGCCATCGAGAAGATGACGTTGTAGAAGGCGGCGGAACCGTCAGGCCCGATATTGCCGGTGAGCGACACGATGCGATGCTGGGGGCATTCCATCGGCGGCAGCTGGTCGACGGCCGCCTTCAGCGTGCGGCCGGTGCCGACAGCGATCACGATCGGATCCGGCCGCTTCAGCCAGCGCTCGATCTCCGCCGCTCCGGCCTCGGCAATGCCGACCGTCGTCGAAACGCCGGCGGGATCGCTCGGCACCACTTCCACATGCCGGAGATCGTATTTCCTCCGCAGGGCTTCGGCGAGCTCCAGGCAGGCTGAAATCGGATGGTCGAGCCGCACCTTGATGAGCCGTTCGGCGACCGCGAGCGATACGAGCCGCTGCGCCGACTGTCTCGAAATGCTCATGGCCGCGGCGATCTCGTCCTGGGTTCTTCCCGCCACGTAATAAAGCCAGCCCGCCCGCGCCGCATCGTCGAGCCGCCCCTGCGTGTCAGACCGTTTTGCCATGGCAGAAAATCTCCTCGGCGTGTTTGCTGCCATGTTTTTCGAGTCGCTGTCAAACGGTGGGAACAACGGAACGAAGATTATGCAACCTTCATGATATGGCCTATGCCGTTTGCGATTCCCTTGGAGATCAGGTCAGGCGCAAGGCATCGTCTATCACCTTTCCCATGAGGTCATAACGGGCGCGGTGGGCTTCTTTCGAAGCCTCCAGCCATCCGGCCGCGTGGATCCTGGTAAGGTCGAGCGGATGCCCTGCGCGTTCGGCAAGCTGCTTCAGGTATTGCAACTGGGTGCGGCCATTCCCTTCACGGAAAGGATGAACATAGTTCACGTCGCCGATGATCCGCCCGGCCTCAGCTGCGAATGACGATCGATCCAGTCCCCGCAGAAAATTGGATTTGACGATACGGCGGTGAACGTCGGCCATTCCCGTCTCGATATATTGCCGGAACTGAAACTGGCTTCCGCCCTTGGATATCTCGACGGTGCGGACCTGCCCCGCCCATTCGAAGATGTCTTGGAAAAGATGGCGATGGATCGCCTTCAGATGCGCAAGATCGAAATGGCCGTGCGGGATGCCTTCCTGAATCCGTGACCACACATATTGACGCTCGACCCGATTCAGTTCCTCTGCGTCCCTTATATCCAGCTTGTTTTTGAGAATGCGCGTGCCTGGGTAGACGTAAGGATCGCTCATTCCGAGACAGGCCTATCGTCGACGACGAGCCTGGATAAAACCCTCTTCTTTTTCACGCATCCGCTTTTTCGACTGCTCCAGAATATACGCCCTCTGCCGTTCCGGCGACCAGCCTTCCCGCTCGAACATCTCGAACATGGCGAGGTCTTCTGCATCGAAAGGATTCCCCTCGATCATCTGAAGGTGAGCGGCCTCAAGCGTGCGCTGCCGGATCGTGTCCTTGTCGTTCATGTGAGAACTTTCTTCGTGCGAAACCGATCGGTCAGTCCGGATTTCATGGACATTCAAAATACCAGAAATCCGGACATTCGGCAAATTCGACCGCCTCGAAAACCTCACGCCACCTGTACCAGATGCCCTGCACTCACCTCGCGGTATTCGCGCCTCGGCGGCACGTAGTTGACGGGGCGGATGGGGCTCTTGATCTCGTCGGTCGACATGTTGCGCTTGATCCTGCGGCGCGAGGGATCCGGCACCGGCACCGCCGACATCAGCTTTTTCGTATAGGGATGCTGCGGGTTCTCGAACACCGCCGCCCTGGGGCCGATCTCGACGATCTCGCCCAGATACATCACCGCCACCCGGTGGCTCACCCGCTCCACCACCGCCATGTCGTGGGAGATGAAGAGATAAGCGAGGTTCAGGCTCTGCTGAAGATCGAGCAGAAGGTTGCAGACCTGCGCCTTGATCGAAACGTCCAGCGCGGAGACCGCCTCGTCGGCGACGATCACCTTCGGATCGAGCATCAGCGCCCGGGCGATCGCGATGCGCTGCCGCTGGCCGCCGGAGAACTCGTGCGGAAAACGCTTCATCATGTCGGCGGACAGCCCCACCTTCTCCATCAGGCTCGCCGCCTTCTCCCGCGCCTGCTGCTTGGTGCCGAGGCTGTGTTCGACGAACGGTTCCATCACCGCCGCCCCGACGCTCATGCGCGGGTTCAGGGAGGCGAACGGGTCCTGGAACACCATCTGGATCGAACGGCGCATCTGCCGCAGCGTCGACGCGTCGAGTTTCATCACCTCGTAGCCGTCGAGCGTCACCTCGCCGCTCGTTGGCGTGATCAGCCGCGTCACCGAACGGCCGGTGGTCGACTTGCCGCAGCCGGATTCGCCCACCAGCGACAGCGTCTCCCCCTCGAAGAGATCGAAGGAAACCTTTTCCACCGCATGCACGGCACCGGTCTTGCGGCCGAACAGGCCGGAATGGATGTCGAAGCGCGTCGTCAGGTCCTTCACGTCGAGGATCGGCGTCTTGCCCTTCGCGACCGTGTCGGTGACGTCGGTGAGCGGCTGCTGTTCGCCGGTCTTCACGTCGACGATCGGGAACCGCAAGGGGAGCTTCCGCTCGCCCATCGAGCCGAGCCGCGGCACGGCAGAAAGGAGCGCGCGGGTATAGGGATGCTTGCCGCGATGGAAAATGTCGCCGGTCTCGCCCGTCTCCACCGCATCGCCGCGATACATGACGATGGTCCGGTCGGCCACCTCCGCCACCACGCCCATGTCGTGGGTGATGAAGAGAACGGACATGCCCTCCTCGTCCTGCAGCGCCTTGATCAAGTCGAGGATCTGGCCCTGGATCGTCACGTCGAGCGCCGTCGTCGGCTCGTCGGCGATCAGGAGCTTGGGCTTCGATGCGAGCGCCATGGCGATCATCACGCGCTGGCGCATGCCGCCGGAGAACTGGTGCGGATATTCGTCGAAGCGGTTCTTCGCGTTCGGGATGCGCACTTTCTCCAGGAGCCGGACGACCTCCGCCTTCGCATCCGCCTTGGAAATGTCCTTGTGGACGGTGAGCGCCTCGGCGATCTGCTTGCCGATCGGAAAAATCGGATTGAGCGAGGTCATCGGCTCCTGGAAGATCATCGAGATGTCGTTGCCGCGCACCCGCCGCATCTGCTCTTCCGGCAGCGACAATAGCTCCCTGCCGCTCAGGAAGACCTGGCCTTCGATGCGGCTGGAATTCTTCGGCAGGAGCCGCATGATGGAGAGCGAGGTGACGCTCTTGCCCGAACCGGACTCGCCGACGATCGCCACCGTCTCGCGCGGCGCCACGTCGAAGGAGATGTTGCGCACCACAGTCCGCCACTCGTCGTTCACCCGGAACGAGGTGGAGAGATTGCGGACGGAAAGCACGGGCGTCACCGAACCGCCGCCCTGCTCCATGGAAGTTCCCGAAAGCAGCATGGAAATCTCCCCCGCGTCAGGCGGCTTGCGCGGAAAGCGCGGTTTCGGCGAGCGTCACCCAATAGCTGACGCCATAGGGGATCGCCTCGTCGTTGAAATCGTAAGCGGCGTTGTGGAGGCTCGCGGTATCGCCGTTGCCGATGAAGATGAAGGCGCCCGGCCGCTTCTCCAGCATGTAGGAGAAGTCCTCCGCCCCCATATGCGGGGGAACGTCCGTCGCAACCGCCTTGGGGCCGGCGACCCTGCTCGCGATCTCGACCGCGAAATCGGTTTCGCCGTCGTGGTTGAAGGTGACCGGATAGCCGCGGCGATAGGCGACCTCCGCCGTCGCGCCATGGGCGATGGCGGTGGACTGGGCGACCTCGGCCAGGCGCTTCTCGGCGAAATCGCGGGTTTCCGGAAGAAGCGTGCGCACCGTCCCGCCGAGCTTCACGAAGGCCGGGATGACGTTGTTCGCCTCGCCGCCATGGATGGAGGCGACGGTGACGACGAGGGACTTCAGCGGATCGGTCTCGCGCGAGACGATCGACTGCAGCGCGACGACGATATGCGAGGCCGCCAGGATCGGATCGATCGACAGATGCGGCTGCGCCGCATGGCTGCCGCGGCCATGGATGGTGATCTCGAACGTATCGGCAGCGGCCATGGTCGATCCCTTGCGGATGGCGAAATTGCCGACCGGCAGCCGCGGCTCGTTATGCATGCCGTAGACCTGCCGGATGCCGAACTTCTCCATCAGGCCGTCATTGATCATGGCGAGCGCTCCCGCGCCGCCCTCCTCCGCCGGCTGGAAGATCACCGCGACGGAGCCTTTGAAATTGCGGGTCTCGGCGAGATACTGGGCCGCGCCGAGCAGCATCGCGGTATGTCCGTCGTGACCGCAGGAATGCGCCTTGCCCGGCGTCCGGGAAGCCCAGGCCTTGCCGCTCGTCTCGAAGATCGGCAGGGCGTCCATGTCGGCGCGAAAGCCGATCACCGGGCCGTCGCCCTGGCTGCCCTTGATGATGCCGACGACGCCGGTCTTGCCGATGCCGGTCTCCACGATGTCGCAGCCGAAGGACCGGAGCTTCTCGGCAACGAATTTCGAGGTCTCGTGGACATCGTAGAGCAGTTCCGGATTCTGATGCAGATGGCGCCTCCATTCGGCGACCTGATCCTGCATTTCGGCGACGCGATTGATGACTGGCATTACGGAGACCCCGTTTACTTTGCTGTTTCCCACTCTGGTGTCCGGATTGCGAGGACATCAGTAACTTTATGATTCCATTGCGGCTTTTTGCTTCACACTCGCTTCGGCGGCTGCCGTGGAATGATGCGAACTTCAACTCCGCCACACTGGTCGGGAACGGATATTGCGACGTAGGAAGCGGCTTTTGCAAGCTTCAATTTTCCGGCTTGAACGGAAAATAGGCCTATGCTTAGATGGCTCAAAATTTGATCATGTTCGCCTGGGGCGACACGATGCAACTTGTTCTTAAGCCAGCACATTGAGGAGGACGCAGAGAGAAAAACCCTGCGAAGTCAGCCAGTTGTAACATGGCTTCGCAATCCCATGGCATCAAAGCCGGCCTGACCGGCAAGCCACAAAAAACAACTCGTAAGAGAACGATAAGGGGAATAGCAGCATGAAAAATCTCAAACTCCTTCTGGCCGGCACCGTCGCCGCGCTGAGCTTTGCCGGCTCCGCCGCCCATGCCGAGCGGGGCACCGACGGGGATTTGAAAATCCTCTTCTGGCAGGCGGTTTCCACCATGAACCCCTACCTCTCCGGCGGCACCAAGGAAGTTTACGCCTCCTCCATGGTCATCGAGCCGCTCGCCCGCTACAACGAGAAGGGCGAACTCGTGCCGATGCTGGTCACCGAGATCCCGACCGTGGAAAACGGCGGCGTCGCCAAGGACCTGCTCAGCATGACCTGGAAGCTGAAGCCGGACGTCAAGTGGTCGGACGGCACGCCGTTCACGGCCGAAGACGTCATCTTCACCTGGAAATACTGCATCGCGCCGGACGGCGGTTGCGCCCAGGCAGCCCAGTATGAGGGCGTGAAGACCGTCGAGGCTCCGGATCCCCACACGGTCAAGATCACCTTCGACGAGCCGAAGCCCTACCCCTACAGCGCCTTCGTCGGCGCCCAGTCGCCGGTCATCCAGAAGAAGCAGTTCGAGAACTGCGTCGGCGCCAAGGCTCCGGGCTGCACGTCCGCCAATTTCGGCCCGGTCGGCACCGGCCCGTTCGTCGTCAAGGACTTCAAGCCGAACGACGTGATCACCCTCAATGCCAACACCAATTATCGCGATGCGGCCAAGCCCGCCTTCGCGACGGTGACGCTGAAGGGCGGTGGCGATGCGGCTTCTGCGGCCCGCGCCGTGCTGGAAACCGGCGAATACGACTACGCCTGGAACATGCAGGTGGAGCCGGAAGTGCTGGCGACCATGCTGAAGGCCGGCAAGGGCGTTCTCGTGACCGCGTTCGGCACCCAGGTCGAGCGTATCAACCTCAACCATTACAATGCCGATCCGGCGCTGGGCGACAAGCGCTCGACCAAGGAAGCCGGCCCGCATCCGTCGCTGTCGGACCCGGCCGTGCGCCGCGCCCTTTCGCTGGCGATCGACCGCGACATCATCGACGAGGCCGGTTACGGCGAAGCGGGCAAGCCGACCTGCAACATCGTGCCGGCGCCGGAAGCCGTCGCTTCCACGAAGAACGACAGCTGGTGCCTGAAGCAGGACCTCGAAGCCGCCAACAAGCTTCTCGACGACGCCGGCTGGGCGAAGGGCCCGGACGGCATCCGCGCCAAGAACGGCGTGCGCCTTTCCTACCTCTACTCCACCTCCACCAACTCGGTCCGCCAGGCGACCCAGGAACTGGTGAAGGCCATGTGGGCGGAGATCGGCGTCGATGCGGAACTGCGCAATGCCAGCGCTTCCGTCTTCTTCGGCGGCGACCCGGCAAGCCCGGACACGTTCCAGAAGTTCTATGCCGACGTCGAAATGTACACCAACAACTTCGACGGCACCGACCCTGAAAAGTATCTCGCGGAATGGCTCTGCGACAAGGTTCCGGGTCCGGAAAACGGCTGGCAGGGCCAGAACATTCCGCGTTACTGCAATCCGGAATACGACAAGCTGGTCGGCGAACTCTCCAAGACCGCCGACCTCGACAAACGCCATGAGCTGGCCAAGCAGCTCAACGACATGCTGACCGAAGAGGGTGCGCATATCCCGCTCATCCACCGCGGCAGCGTCTCCTCGCATTCCGTCACGCTGGAAGGCGTGCGGATGAATGCGTGGGACAGCGAACTGTGGAACGTCGCCGACTGGTCACGCAAGAAGTGATGACGACCGCCGGGCCTGCTTGAGAAAGCGGCAGGCCCGGCGTCCGCATTTTCTCTGCTCCAGTCCGGAGACGCATTCATGTTCACATACACTTTGCGGCGATTGCTTTTTGCAATCCCGACGCTGCTGGTCATCAGCTTCGTCATTTTCGCGCTTCTCGACCTCGCTCCCAACGATCCCACCGGCGACCTGCCGCTGACGATCCCGCCGGAGGTCCGCGAACAGATCCGGGCATCGCTCGGCCTGGATCAGCCCTTCGTCATCCGCTATCTCAGATGGCTGCAGCAATTCTTCGTCAACGAGCCGCTCAACATCTTCGAAAGCCTGACCGGCTGGCAGATCGGCGACGGCGAACGCATGCGGGTGCTTTCCTGGGCGACAAGAAGTCCGGTGGTCGACCTGATCGTCCAGCGCCTTCCCCAGACGCTCTGGGTCGTCGGACTCGCCTATCTGTTCGGCGTCCTGATCGCCATTCCGATCGGCGTGATCTCCGCCTACAAGCAGTATTCGATCTTCGACCAGATCGGCACTTTCCTGGCGATGGTCGGCTATTCCGTCCCGACCTTCTTCACCGGCGTGCTGCTGATCGTCATCTTCTCCTCCTATCTGCAATGGTTCCCGTCCGTCTACGACACCAACCTGAGGGTCACGGACGTCTCGAGCTTCATCGCACAGGTGAAGCAGATGGCGCTGCCGGTGACCGTGCTGGCCCTCTTCAACGCCTCGCAGATCACCCGCTTCGTGCGCGCATCGATGCTGGACAACCTGCATCAGGACTATGTGCGCACCGCGCGCGCCAAGGGCGTCAAGGAAAAGGCGGTGCTGCTCGTCCACGTGCTGCGCAACAGCCTGATCCCCGTGGTCACCGTGATTGCGCTCGGCGTGCCTACGATCTTCTCGGGCGCCATCATCACCGAGCAGATCTTCCGCGTGAACGGCCTCGGACAGTTGCTGATCACCGCCGTCCAGGGGGCGGATATCCCGCTGGTCCAGACGCTGACCTTCATCTTCGCGGTGCTGATCGTGTTCTTCAATCTCATCGCCGACGTGCTCTACGGCATTCTTGACCCGAGGATCCGTTATGACTGATGCGACCATTGCAACCGCGCCGCCCGTCAAGGCGGCGACGCCCGCCCGATCGGCCTTCGCCGACATATGGCGCCAGTTCCGCGCCCACAGGGGCGGTGTCGCCGGACTGGTGGTCTTCGTCTTCATCCTGCTGGCGGTCTATGTCGGGCCGTATATCCACCGGGTGGCCCCGAACGCCATCAACATACGCGACAAGAACCAGTGGCCGTCGCTCGCCCACCCCTTCGGCACGGACAATCTCGGCAAGGACATGCTGGCCCAGGTGCTTGCCGGCGGACGCATCTCGCTTGCCGTCGGCGTCACGGCCATGCTGCTCGCGCTCTTCCTCGGAACGCTGGTCGGCGTGCTCTCCGGCTATTTCCGCCGGCTCGACGGGCCGCTGATGCGGCTCACCGACCTCTTCCTGGCGCTGCCGCTCCTGCCGCTGCTTCTCGTCATCCTGATGCTCTTCCGCGATACGCTGCGCGCGACCTTCGGACCGGAAACCGGCATCTTCATCCTGATCGTCTTCGTGATCGGGATAACGAGCTGGATGCATACCGCACGCATCGTTCGCGGCGACGTGCTGGCGGTCAAGAGCCAGGAATTCATCCTGGCGGCGAAATCGAGCGGCATGCGGGAATACCGCATCATCCTGAAGCATATCCTGCCGAACGTGCTGAGTTCGATCATGGTCTCCGCGACGCTCGGCATCGCTTCGGCGATCATCACGGAATCGGCACTGAGCTTCCTGGGGCTGGGCTTCCCCTCGGACTTCCCGACCTGGGGCCGGCTGCTCTTCGACGGCGCCAATTTCCTGCAGCTCACGCCGTCCCGCGTGCTCTGGCCGGGGCTGGCGATCTCGCTCACCGTGCTCAGCGTCAACTACATGGGTGACGCGATCCGCGACGCGCTCGACCCCCGGGCTCTCAAGCATTGAGGGCCGGTATTCCGATCGCGGCGCGAGACTGGAAAATGGCGGCCCGGCCGCCATTTTCGTTCGGCCGGCAGCAGGGGTGAAAAACGGCTCCGCAGGCCCCGAATTTTTTTCGGAACCGTGGGAACCTATTTTGTAGACGCCCGTTATATCCCTGTTCGAAGGCGACCCCCCGTCCCCCGCCCTACAAAGCCTTCGGACATACTCTTCAATCCCCCTCGAAGAGACGAGCTGGCTCGGTTCCGCAAATCGGAACCGGGCCAGTTTAGCTTTGGGCGGCGAAGTGGTGAAAAATGTGGCGCGGGGCCTCAGTCGCCGCCGCTTTCCAGCGGGAAGGCCAGCTCGTAGCTGATGCGGTCGTTCGCGATGACGTAATGGGCCTTGCCGTTGACGGAGACGGGGACGACCCGCTCCAGCACCGTGCTGCCGAAATGCGCCTTGAGCGCTTCTTCGCTTCCCTCCGATTTCCGGTCGTCCAGGGCCTCGTCCCAGATCATCTCGAGCGAGTCATGGCCGTTGATATGCTTGCGGGTGCAGGTGACGTTGATCACCCGGCTGCCGCGCAGAAGCGATCCATGGCTCACCGCGTTGACGATCAGCTCGTGCAGCGCGAGCCCCAGATGCAGCGAGGCATTCGGCGTCAAAAGCACGTTGTCGCCGTGGACGCGCACGAGATGCTTGTTCTCCGGCAGGTATTTTTCGGTCTGCTGCTGCACGAGCTCGAAGAAATAGGCGCCGCGCCAGCTGGAATCGGTGATCAGGTCCTGGCTTTGCGAAAGCGAATAGAGCCGCCCCCGGAACTTGTGCAGGAAGAGCTCGAGCGAGCCGGAATAACGGGCCGTCTGCAGCGCGATGCTCTGGATGATGGCAAGCAGGTTCTTGGAACGGTGGCTGACCTCCCGCAGCAGCGCGCGAAGAAGCCGCTCGCGATGCCGTTCCTCGGACCGGTCCACGATCGTGGTCACGAGATGGACCCCACCCTTGGCCAATTCCACCGCCTGGACGCGAAATTCATAGATCTGTTCGGTGCCGACCGTGATCTCGATATGGCCCTTGTTGCCGGGCTCGGTAATGCCGTCCTTCAGCGCGGCAAGCTTGGCGCCGACCTCTTCGCCGAACAGGCTTATGTCGGTCGGAGCCGCGACGTGCTCGGCCGCCCAGACCTCGGGAAGGTTGGTGACGAAGAGATAGTTGCGGCGGGAATCCTGGATGATGACGCTCGCGCCCAGATCGACCAGGGCGGGCACGAAAAATTCACGTAATTTGTCATCGCTCTGACCAGCTTGCTGCCATGTCAGGGGATGCACCAATTTCCTCACTCCGTTCGCGGGCTTTCCGGAAGACCCCGGGCGCCCGCTGAGGAGACCCCCGGATATCTGAGCATTCGCACCTTATAAGGCGTCACACGCGCCGGAACAACCCGACCACAAGGGATATAAGCAACAGCGCGAGGAACAGGAAGAACAGGACTTGCGCGATGGTGGCCGCCGTCCCCGCAACGCCGCCGAAGCCAAGTGCACCGGCGACGATCGCCACGAGCAGGAACACAAGAGCATAATACAACATGGCATTTCTCCTTTCGGATGCGCTTAAAACGCTGGCCCTGTTGCATTTGTTCCTGGCCTGCCCGCTTGGGCGGCGGCTGCGATCAGGCGGCCGCCTTCACTGCTTCGTTGAAGAACAGCGCCTGGCTGATCAGCGCCTTCACCATGTCCGGATTGAACGGCTTGGTGACGAGGAAGGCCGGTTCCGGCCGTTCGCCGGTCAGAAGCCGTTCCGGGAAGGCGGTGATGAAGATCACCGGTACGCTGGAGGTTCTCAGGATCTCGTTCACGGCGTCGATGCCCGAGCTGCCGTCGGCGAGCTGGATGTCTGCCAGAACCATCTTCGGATGCGAGGAATTGAACAGCGAGACCGCTTCCTTGTGCGTGCGGGCGATCCCGGTGACGCGGTGGCCGAGATCCTGCACCATCTGCTCGATGTCGAGCGCGATCAGCGGCTCGTCTTCGATGATCATGATATCGGTGGCGACCTGGCGGGAAATCTCGCGGGTCGCCTCGTCGAGCAGCCGGTGCACGTCGGCGACGCCGACATCCAGGACTTCGGCGGTCTCTTCGATGGTGAAGCCCTCGACCGAAATCAGCAGGAAGGCGTGCCTGGCCTGGGACGGAAGCGTCGCCAGATTGGCGGCCGCCCTCTGTTCCCATGCAAACGGCGATTCCATCGGCCGGATCTCGATGTTCGTGGAACCAAAAATCGCGACAAAGAGTTTATAGAGCGAAACACGGTCCTTCGACGTTTCCGGGAATATCGAAACGTCCGCGATCAGAGCCTCCAGGACCGCAGCGACATACGCGTCCCCCGAGGTCTGAGACCCGGTAACGGCGCGAGCATATCGACGCAGGTACGGAAGATGAGACGCAACGCGTGTGGTGAGTGACATACAAAATCTCCCCTGATGCCCAACGGGCAATTGACCTGGTATGAACGTAAGGCGGCAAAAAAAGTTCCGCAAACATGGAACTTTTTTTGCCGCCATGAATTTCACCGCCCGACGATATCGTAACAGGCTGCCCGCGTATGAGTGACGACGAAAATAGAAAAAAAGACGAGATGACGACAATTCCACACAACGAACTCAGACCCGGGGCGATGCCGCCCAATGCATCCATTTCCCGCAAACTGCGGGAATTCTACAATGCCGTGCAAGAGGAGGGGATTCCGGATCGCTTTCTCGAGCTTCTCGAACGCCTCGAGCAAGCCGAGAAGAACGCCAAGTCGGTGAACGCAAAATGAGCAGGGAAGACGAGATCGACGATCGCGGCTTCAAGCGCGACCTCCTCGCGTCGCTGCCCAATCTGCGTGCCTTCGCGGTGTCGCTTACGGGCCGGCACGACAAAGCCGACGACCTGGTGCAGGACACGATCATGAAAGCCTGGGCCAATCAATCGAGCTTCACGGCGGGCACGAACATGCGCGCCTGGCTCTTCACCATCCTGCGCAACGAGTTCTACAGCCAGATGAGGAAGCGCGGCCGCGAAGTGCAGGACAGCGACGGCCTGTTCAGCGAACGCTTCTCCGTGCATCCGGAACAATACGGCCGGCTGGACCTGCAGGACTTCCGCAAGGCGCTCGACAAGCTGCCCGACGACCAGCGCGAGGCGATCGTGCTCGTGGGCGCTGCCGGCTTCGCCTATGAGGAAGCTGCGGCGATCTGCGGTTGCGCGGTGGGTACCATCAAGAGCCGCGTCAGCCGCGCGCGTACCCGCCTGCAGGAACTCCTCGGGGTTTCCGGCGAAAGCGACTACGGACCCGATGCGGGCGATGCGGCCATCACCTCGCGCGCCTTCGGAAGCTGACGATCTTCAATCCACGGAATGCCGCGGGTCTCCTGCGGCATTCCTGATGGCTTCCACCAGCTTCTCGTCCTTGAAGGGTTTTGGCGCGAAGGCGATACGGCCGCGATCCAGGATGCCGGAAACCTTCTCGGTCAGGGACGTGGTGAACACGATGGCGGCGGCGCTGTCACGCAGCTTTTGCGCGTCCTCGGAGCGCCGGATGAGGTCCGGATCGATCAGAACGACATCGAAATTCCGCCTCTCCAGACTGGCCTGGTAATCGTGCGACATGGCGATCTCGATCTCGCAGTCGAAAGCGGCATCGAGAATGCGCTCGGCGTCCATCGCAATGAGGTATTCCGGATCGACGATGAGAATGCGCAAAGGCTGAGGGCTCTAGCTGGAGTAAAGAAGAAGCAGCCCTAGATCATCCGCGGAAGGCGGCGTCATTTAAAAAAGACACAAGAGAAAAGAAACGGCCGCCGTCCGGAAGGAAGGCGGCCGTTGAACCTGTTATTCGGCCGGCTCTCGGGCATGGCCGCGATCGGTCGAGCCCATGTTCCTCGTCAGCAGGAAGCCGAGGCCGGCAGCCGCCGAGGCCAGCAGGAGCGGCCGCGATTTCATGATGACCGGCAGTGCCGAAATCGCCGCGGTCACCATCAGCGCCTTGCTGCTGCTGGATGCGGCCGCTTCCCGCTTGCGCCTTGCCTCGGCCCGGTTTTCCATCACGACCCAGAGATACATGATGAGCGCCAGGACGAGCGCGCCACCCGCGACGACGAGCAGGGCGATCGGCATGCCCCACAGGCTGCCGAGCTGGATCGCAAGGGCGGCGACCCCCAGCGCATAGGCCGTCAGCAGGAAGATCAGCGCAAGCGCATAGAGGATGACGTTTCTTTTCAGCCTGCGGGTGAACGCCGCGACGTCCATCGCGGCGAGCGAAGCCAAAAGAGGTCCCAGTCCCGCCATCATCAGCGGCGCGTCATCAGCGCGAACAGAAAGCCGACGCCTGCGGCGATGGCGACTGCCTGGATGGGGTTCGTGCGGATCTGGCGCTCCAGGTCGCGCTCCAGCGAGACGGCCTGTTCGCGGGCGGCCTCGACCATCTGCATCGACGCGTCGGCCGCCTCGTTGGCGACGCGGCGTGCCCTGCCCTTCACTTCGCTGGCCTTGTCGCTTCCGACCGCCGCGACGGTCCTGGCGAGCGATGCGATATCTTCGCGGAGCTGCTGGATCTGCGCTTCGATGTCCTTCGAGGCGGCCGAGCTCTGGCCGTTGCCGCTGCGGGCGAAATCACTGGACGGGTTGGCTGTAGGCATATCGATCTCCTCGGTTTTGTCTGTTCTTTAAAGCACGCAGGTCACAGCTCGACGTTGCGGAAAGTCAAATGACATCGCGTTTCGGGCTGCGCGCATTGAACGCGACAAAGGGCGTGATGGTTCCGCGCGC
Organism: Xaviernesmea oryzae; assembly: GCF_900177415.1. Classification (GTDB taxonomy): domain Bacteria; phylum Pseudomonadota; class Alphaproteobacteria; order Rhizobiales; family Rhizobiaceae; genus Neorhizobium; species Neorhizobium oryzae_A. The sequence continues at coordinate 431,667 of NZ_FXAF01000002.1, forward strand.
AGGCTTCGGCGCGAAATGAGACAGGCGGGGCCTGGATGGGAATCAGGCCCCCGGCGGTTCCGGCCAGGCGGCAATGCCGCCGGTCCAACGCTCGAAGGCGCGGGAGAGTTTCAGCACGGCGAGATCGCCGAAGCGCGGACCGACGATCTGCAGCCCGATCGGCATGCCGGATTTGGAGAAACCGCAGTTGATCGAGGCGGCCGGCTGCTCCGACATGTTCCAGGGCACCGTGAAGCCGATATGCTCGAAGGGTCTCGCCGGGTCATTGGTGGGCGAGGCCCATTCCGCAGGATAGGAGACGACCGGATTGGTCGGAGACAGGACCGCATCGACGGCGGTGAAGAGCTTTCCGCAGGCCTTGCGCATCTCGATCGTCTGGTTGAAACCGCGCACCGCCTCGACGCCGGAAATATAGGTGCCGCCCTCCGCCCATTCATAGATGTAAGGCAGGATCAGCGCCCGGCGCTCCTCCGGCATCTTCTCGATATCGCCCCAGAAGCGGGCGCGCCAGAAGTTGTCGAGGCCGTCGAGCATGACGCGGGTGAGAACCGGTCCGGCCGGGACGATCTCCGCCCCCGCCTCCTCGAAGCGCCTTGCGGCAGCGACCACGGCATCGCGTACCTCCTCCTCGACCGGCAGGCCGATGCCGGCATCCAGCATCAGGCCGATCTTCATGCCCTTCACGTCGATATCGAAATCGAGCCAGTCGAAATCGTTGGGCGGCAGCGCGGTGCCGTCGCGCCAGTCGGGCCGCGTGAGCGTCGCCATGGAGAAGGCGGCGTCTTCCACCGTGCGGGCCATCGGACCGGCGCAGCGGCCGACATAATAGGGATCGATCGGGATGCGGCCCTGGCTCGGCTTGAAGCCGAAAAGCCCGGTCCAGCCGGCCGGAAGCCGCACCGACCCGCCGATATCCGTGCCGATATGAAGCGGTCCGAAACTCGCGGCGCCCGCAGCCGAGGCGCCGGCGCTCGATCCGCCCGGGTTCTGCGTCAGGTCCCACGGGTTGCGGCTCAGGTGATGGAAGCTCGACAGGCCAGAGGAGAGCATGCCGTAGTCCGGGCAAGTCGTCTTGGCGAAGATCACGGCACCGTCTTCCCTGAGACGTGCGGCGATCGGCGCATCTTCGGCCGCGGGGACGAGCTCCACCGCCGCCGTGCCGAGCGGCACCGGCTGTCCCCTGGTGGCGATCAGCTCCTTCAGCGTCACCGGAATGCCGTCGAGCGCGCCCAGCGTCTCGCCCTTCGTCCAGCGCTCGGTGGCGGCGGCGGCCTGGGCACGCGCGCTTTCCGGATCGTAGAGATAGAGCGCCTGAACATGCGGCTCGAAGGCCGCGACCCGTTCCTCGACCGCCAGCCAGTATTCCGACGGCGAGAGTTTCTTCGCGGCATAGAGAGACAGGAGCTCGCGGATCGTCAGTTTCAGGAGGTCGTTCATCGCAATATCTTCGTTTTCAGGAATTGTCGCGCGGGTCGAGGAGGTCGCGCAGGCCGTCGCCCAGCATGTTGAGGCCGAGCACGGCAAGCGCGATCGCCAGTCCCGGCAGCAGCGCCAGCCACGGCGCCTGGCCGAGGAAGGTCTGGCTGTCGGCGAGCATCCGGCCCCAGGTCGGCGTCGGCGGCGGCATGCCGAGGCCCAGGAAGCTCAGGCCCGCTTCGGTGAGGATCGCAAGGCCGAGCTGGATCGTCACCTGCACGATGATCTGGTTGGAGATGTTCGGCAAGACATGGACGAGCGTGATCCGCCCTTTCGGCCGGCCCATGCCGGTCGCGGCGGTGACGTAGTCGCGGGTCCATATCTGCAGGGCGGCGCCGAGGCTCAGCCGCGCGAAGACCGGCACCATGAAGACGGCAATGGAGATGATCGCGGTAAACCGGCCGGAGCCGATGAAGGCGCCGAGTATCATCGCCGACAGGATCGGCGGCACGGCGAAGATGATGTCGCAGCCGCGCATGACGACGAGTTCCAGCCAGCCGCGCCGCATGGCGACGAAAACGCCGAGCGCGGTGCCGACGGTCGCACCGAGCGCCACGGCGAGGATCGACGTGGACAGCGAGTTCCAGGCGCCGACCATCAGCATCGAGGCGACGTCGCGGCCGAACTGGTCGGTGCCCAGAAGACCGAACTCCAGCGGCGCCTTGAGCCTCTGGACGATCTGCATGCGGGCCGGCGGAAACGGCGTCCAGACGAGCGACAAGAGCGCCACCGCGAAGAGCGCGAGCGTGATGGCGAGCCCGATGAGGAAGACGGGACGGCGAAGGGCGCGGATCATGGGGGCCCTCCTCATTGCGCATTGGCCCTGAGACGCGGATCGATCGCCAGATAGGCGAGATCGACGAGAAAATTCATCAGGATGACCAGGCCGGAGAAGAACAGCACGACATCCTGCATGACGACGATGTCCCGCTGGGAAAGCGCCTGATAGGCGAGCCGGCCGAGCCCCGGCAGGTTGAAGACGTTCTCCACCAGCACCGCGCCGGCGATCAGGAAGGTGAACTGCAGGCCGAGCATGGTGACGACCGGCACCAACGCGTTCGGCACCGCATGCCGCCAGACGGCAACGCCGTCGCTGAGCCCCTTGGCGCGGGCCGTTCGGACGAAATCCTCGTTCATCACGTCGAGCACCGCCGCCCGCGCGACGCGGGTGAGCACGCCCGCCTGGGGAAGCGCCAGCGCCACCGCCGGCATCAGAAGCGCCTGCAGCCCCGCAAGAAGCCCCGCATCCCAGCCCGGAAAACCGCCGGCCGGCATCCAGCCGAGCATGGTGGAAAAGAAAATGATGAGCAGCAGCCCCACCCAGAAGGCGGGCACCGCGATGCTGACATAGGAAAACAGCCCGGCAACGAGGTCGAAGACGCCGTTGTGCCTGCGCGCCGCCTGCACTCCGAGCGGGACGGCGATCAGAACGGAAATAACGATCGCCATCAGCGCCAGCGGCAGGGTGACGGAAAGCCGTTCGGCAATGAGCCCGGCGACCGGCACGCCGTAGGTATAGGACTGTCCCAGATCGCCCCGGAAGACGCCGGCGAGCCAGGCGAGATATCGCACCGGCAGCGGCTGGTCGAGACCGAGCTGCGTGCGGAGCGCGGCGAGCGTCTCCGGGCTCGCCGAGGTGCCGAGCATGATCGCCGCCGGATCGCCCGGAAGCAGGTCCATCACCGTGAAGATGACCAGCGAGACGATGAGCAGGGTAATAATGAGGCTGAGAATGCGGCGGACGAGGATGGAGATCATGGGGAGATCCCCCGGCAAGGCATTATGATCGATCTATAAACAGGATGCAGACTGGTGCCGCAGACGCCCTCTGATCTCCCCCCTTGAGGGGGAGATTGGTCTGCCGCGCCGTCTCTTTCCCAACGACCGGCACCGCTGCCCTCAAGGCAAGGAGGAAACAGGAGCCGCCTGCTCCCTTCTTCTCCCCAGCGGGGAGAAGTGCCGAGCACAGCGAGGCGATGAGGGGGTGCGCACGCGGCAAACTCTTCGCCCCCCTCATCCGGTCCTTCGGACCACCTTCTCCCCGCTGGGGAGAAGAGGGAGATTGCCGCTGCCACCCCACTCCGCTTCATCACCGGAACATCACTCTTCCCAATGAACATCCGTCAGGACGTTCGAGGGGATCGGCTCGTTTTCCCAGAGTCCCTTCACCTTGCCGTCCCAGACGCCGAGCTTCGGCATGACGAAGAGGTAGAGCGCCGGCACGTCGTCGGCGAGAATGGCCTGCGCCTCGCCGTAGAGCTTTTCCTGTTCGGCCGGATCGGCGGTCGCCTCGACCTTCTTCAGGACATCGTTGAAAGCCGGGTTCTTGTAGTTGAAGTAGTAGGGATCGCGGGCATAAATATCGATGTCCATCGGCTCCGCATGGGCGACGATGGTCATGTCGTAGTCGGTTGCCTTCATCACGTCGGCCACCCATTTCGCGGGAAACTCGGTCGTCTCGATGTTCATCGTCACGCCGATTTCCGCAAACATCGCCTGCAGCACCTGCGAGGTGCGCTGCGCATAGGCCATCTGCGGCGCCTTGATGGTGAAGGTGAAGCCGCTCGCATAACCGGCCTCGGCAAGCAGCGCCTTCGCCTTTTCGGGATCATAGGGGTAGACCCCCGTGAGGTCCTTGTAGCCGCGGTCGTTCGGCGTGTAATGGCTGCCGATCGGTGTGCCGAGGCCGGACCAGGCGCCTTCCACGACGGTGGCGCGGTCGACCGCCATCATCAGCGCCTGGCGCACCCTCTTGTCGTCGAATGGCTTGCGCGCATTGTTCATGCCCGCGACCACCTTGAGCTCCGTGTTGCCGATCACCGTCACCAGCCGCGTGTCGCCCTCGAAGGACTTGATGAGTTCGGGAGCCGCAAATTCCGGGAAGGCGTCGACGTCGCCGGCCTTCAATGCCGCGGCCTGGGCCTGCGGATCGGCCATGAAGCGGAAGGACGCGGTATCGAGCTTCACCGATACGTCCTTGTTCCAGTAGTCCGGGTTCCTGGCGAGATCGACCTTGGAGCCCTTGGCCCAGCTCGCGAACTTGAACGGACCCGTGCCGATCGGCGTCGTCTTGTTGTCGGCGGCGGATTTCGGCTCAACCATGACCGAGGCCGGCCAGCCGAGCCAGTAGAGCAGGCTGCCGGCCGGCTGCTTGAGCTTCAATACGAGCGTCGAGGCATCCGGCGTTTCGATCATGTCGATCGACGCGAAATAGCGTTTCTGCGGATTGACGGAATCGGCGCCGCGGGCGCGGTCGAGCGAGAATTTCGCAACCGAGCTGTCGAAGGCGACGCCGTTGTGGAACGTCACGCCCTGGCGCAGCTTGAACGTATAGGTGAGCCCGTCCGGCGAGATCTGCCAGCTCTCGGCGAGCTGCGGCTGCACCTTGCCGCTCTTGTCGATCGTCGTGAGGCCTTCGAAAATGTTCTGCCAGGTCACCTGGCCGATCGCCACCGGTGCGGCGGCCGTCGGATCGAGACCGGTCGGCTCGACCGACATGCCGACGGTGATCGCCGTCTTCGGCGCAGCCTGCGCGCCTGTCTGCGCCAGGAAAAGACCCGCCGCCATCGCAAAGCCGAAGGCCGCGCTCCTCAACATCGTGGCGGAGCCCAGAAACGTCATCCTGCCCATCCATCGTCCCCTTTTTGGTAGGCGATCCAGCCTGATCGGCACCTGCGGGATCGCGATTGCCCGAACTGTGTCATTTCGCAGGTGCACACACAATGCAGAATTTTGTGTTCCCTGTGTAGCCGAAAACGCTACACGAAACGCTTTAGGCCTTCGCTTTTGCGAGCGCCGGTTTGCGGCTGTCGGCACCGCGCATGAAGCGTTCGACGAAATCGACGAGCTTGCCGGCTGCGAAGGAAAGCTGCCGGTCGGGCGCGACGCAGAGGTCGATCGGCGTGCGCACCGCCTTGCCGGCCGCGATCGGCACGGCACAGAGCTGGCCGGCATCGATCTCCCTCTGCACGGCAAGCGCCGGCAGCAGCGTCACCGCCGCGCGGCGCAGCACCAGTTCCTTCAGCATTTCCAGCGCCCCGGTGACGAAGACCGGGTCGAGCGTCAATCCTTCCTTGGTGAACACGTCCTCGAAGGCCTGCCGCGCGCCAAAGCTCTTGTCCGGCAGCGCAAGCGGCATCCGCACCAGATCGCGGAGCGCGAGTTCCTTCGCGCCCGCCGAGGGATGGTCCGCCGCCATGATGACGTCATAGGTGATCTCGGAACGCAGCCTCACCTTCACGCCGGAGATCTTCGGCGCGAAGAGCGTGACGACCAGATCGGCCTCCGCGGCGGCAAGCGCCTCGACCGCCTCACGCGCGCTGGTGATCGCCACTTCGAACCTGAGCTTCGGATAGCGCAGGCTGAATTCCGCCAGCACCGGGGCGATCAGGTTCGCGACCGTCGCACCATTAGCATAGATCACCACCCTGCCCCGCTGCAGGCCCTGCAGGTCGTCGATCAGCTGGTGGACGTGTTCGAGCTCCCGCAGCGTCCGCCCTGCCCTTGCCGCCAGAAGCTCGCCGGCGGCGGTCAGCTTGATGCCGCGATTGCTGCGCTCGACGAGCGGCGTGCCGAAATAATGCTCGAGGTTCTCGATCTGCCGCGAGACGGCGGTGGCGGCGACATTGAGGTTCTCCGCGGCCGCCCGCATGGAGTTCGTGCGCACCAGTTCATCGAAATACATAAGCGCGCGAAGCTGCATGCGATCCTGCCGGCTAGAAAGTGAGGCTCTCTCAGCCCCGGCGAAAACCTTCGCTGGCGACGAGCAGCCGGCGCGTATAATCGGCGGAAAATTCGCGTTTTTCCAGTGCTTTCGCAGGCACCGTCTCGACAACCTCGCCTTGCCGCATCACCGCCAGCCGCTCGCACATGTGGCTGATGACGCCGAGATCGTGGCTCACCATGACGAAGGTGAGGTTGCGGTCGCGCCGCGCCTGTTCGAGGAGGTTGAGGATTTCCGCCTGGATGGAGGCGTCGAGCGCCGAGGTCGGTTCGTCGAGAAGCAGGATCTTCGGCTCCAGGATCAGCGCGCGTGCGATCGCGATGCGCTGCCGCTGGCCGCCGGAAAGCTGGTGCGAATAGCGGAAACGGAAACCGGAGCCGAGCCCCACCTCGTCCAGTGCGCGGGAGATGCGGGCCTCGATATCGTCGAAGCCGTGGATGAGGAGCGGTTCCAGCAGCAGGCGATCGACCGTCTGGCGCGGATGGAGCGAGCCGTAAGGGTCCTGGAAGACCATCTGGACGGTGCGGTAGAACGCCTTGTCCCGATGGCGGCCGGAATAGGAACGGCCGTTGACCGTCAGCGTGCCCTGGTCGAAGGACGCGAGCCCGGAAATGGCGCGCAGCAGCGTCGACTTGCCCGAGCCGGATTCGCCGACGATGCCGAAGGATTCGCCCGCACCGACATCGAGGCTGACATGGTTCAGCGCCGCGAAATCGTTATAGATGACGACCATGTCGCGGATGGAAACGGCCGAGGTCATAGCGCCCACTCCCGTTTCCGGTCGAGGACCGGCAGCGGATGCCGGTCGGTTCCGATGGTCGGCAGGCAGTTCAGCAGCCCGCGCGTATAGGGATGTTTGGCATCGGCGAGGTTCGCGGACGGCAGTTCCTCGACGATCTTTCCGGCATACATGACGATGACGCGATCGCAGAAAGACGAGACGAGCCTGAGATCGTGGGAAATGAAGATCAGGCCCATGCCGCGCTCGGCCACCAGCTTGTCCAAAATGGAGAGAACGTCGAGCTGCACGGTCACGTCCAGCGCCGAGGTGGGCTCGTCGGCGATCAGCAGCTCCGGGCCGCAGACGAGCATCATGGCGATCATCGCACGCTGCCCCATGCCGCCGGAAACCTCGTGCGGATAAAGATCGAAGACACGTTCCGGATCGCGGATCTGCACCGCCTCCAGCATCGAAAGCGCCCTCGCCTTCGCTTCAGCGGTCGAGACCTTCTCGTGCGTCTTCAAGGTCTCGACGATCTGCCGGCCGATGGTCATGACCGGGTTCAGCGAATATTTCGGGTCCTGCAGGATCATCGCGACTTTCTTGCCGCGCAGCTCTCGGCGCTCGGATTTTGGCATGGCCAGCAGGTCGCGGTCGCCGAAGGCGAGCTTCCGGGCGGCAATCTTCGCATGCGGCGGCGTCAGCCCCATGATCGCGCGGCCGGTCTGCGACTTGCCGGAACCGCTCTCGCCGACGATGCCGAGCCGCTCCCTGCCGAGCGTGAAGGAGACGCCCCGCACCGCCTGCACTTCGCCGGTGCGGGTCGGAAAGGTGACGCGCAGGTCTTCGACCGTGAGCAGCGGCGTCCCGGAGGTCGTCATTGGCCGGCCTCCTTGGGGTCGAGCGCGTCGCGCAGGCCGTCGCCCAGCAGGTTGAAGCCGAGGCTGACGACGAGGATCGCGAAGCCCGGCATGGCGGCCACCCACCACTGGTCGAGGATGAAGCGGCGGCCCGACGCGATCATCGCCCCCCATTCCGGCAGTGGCGGCTGCGCGCCGAGGCCGAGGAAGCCGAGGCCCGCGGCGGTGAGGATGATGCCCGCCATGTCGAGCGTGACGCGCACGATCAGCGACGAGACGCAGAGCGGCATCACGTGCCTGAGGATGATCCGGAGCGGCGAGGCGCCCATCAGCTTCACCGCGGCGATGAATTCCGAATTGCGGAAGGTCATCGTCTCGGCCCGGGCGATGCGCGCATAGGGCGGCCAGGAGGTGACGGCGATCGCCAGGATCGCGTTTTCGATGCCCGGCCCGAGAGCGGCCACCAGCGCCAGCGCCAGGACGAGCTTCGGAAAGGCGAGGAAGATGTCGGTGATGCGCATCAGGACGGCATCCGCCCAGCCGCCGATATAACCGGAGACCGTGCCGACGATGAGGCCTATCGGAGCGGCGATGATCGCCACCAGCACCACGACGAGCAGCGTCAGCCGCGAGCCGTAGACGAGGCGCGAGAGGATGTCGCGGCCCTGGTCGTCCGTGCCGAGCAGATAGCCCTCCGAGCCCGGCGGCAGCAGCCGGGCGTTGCGCAGGTCCCCGACGACGGGATCGTGGGGGGAGAGCACGTCCGCGAAGGCCGCGACCAGAAGAAGCAGGATGATAATGGCGAGCCCCACCAGCGCCAGACGGTTTTCCGCGAACCGCCGCCAGACGATATAGGCGCGGCCGAGGCGGGCCTGCCTGCGCGAGACCGGCCGGTCGGACAGCAGCCATTCGCGGCTGTAGGGCCTGGGTTGGGCTTGCGCCGCGCCTGTCGGATTCGGGCTCATCGGCTGCGCGTCCTCGGATCCAGCGTCCGATAGAGGAGATCGGAGAAGATGTTGATGCCGACGAAGACCGCCCCGATCACCAGCGTGCCGCCGAGAACGGCGTTCATGTCCGCGTTCTGCAGCGAATTGGTGATGTAGAGGCCGAGCCCCGGCCAGGAGAAGATGGTTTCCGTCAGGACCGATCCCTCCAGGAGGCCCGCATAGGAGAGCGCGATCACCGTCACCAGCGGCACGGCGGCGTTGCGCAGCGCATGGAACCAGATGATGCGGGTCTCCGACAGCCCCTTCGCCCGCGCCGCCACGATATATTCCTGGGAGAGCTCGTTGAGCATGAAGGAACGGGTCATGCGGCTGATATAGGCGAGCGAGAAATAGCCGAGCAGCGAAGCCGGCAGGATGACATGCCGGAACACGTCCCGGAAGACGTCCCACTGCCCCTGCCATGCGGCGTCGAACAGGAAGAACCCGGTGGTCGACGTGAAGGTATATTCATAGACGACGTCGATGCGGCCCGGATAGGCGACCCAGCGCAGTTTGGCGTAGAAGAGCACGAGCGACAGCAGCCCCAGCCAGAAGATCGGCACCGAATAGCCGATCAGCCCGATGACGCGGACGACCTGGTCCGCAATGCTGCCGCGCTTGACGGCGGCCAGCACCCCGAGCGGAATGCCGAGGATCGCCCCGATCAGCGTGCCGATCGTCGCAAGTTCGATGGTCGCGGGAAACACCCGCTTGATATCCTCGAACACCGGATTGGTCGTCAGCACCGATGTGCCGAAATTGCCGGAAAGCGCCTGTTCCACATAGATGAAGAATTGCTGATAAAGCGGCAGGTTGAGGCCGAGTTCGATCCGTGTCCGCTCCACCACATGCGCCGGCGCCCGGTCGCCGACAATCGCCAGCACGGGGTCGATCGGAATCACCCTGCCGATGAAGAAGGTCACGACCAGCAGGCCGAAAACCGTCGTCAGCGTCGTGACGGCGAAACGCAGTAAACCCATCGCCGCGGAGGAAGCGCGGCGACGGTTTCGCCGCGTCACCGCGGATGTGTCGGAAAGGGCCAAGGACCTTTCTCCGTAAGGTTATTCCTTCGATACCGGCGAAAGCAGGTTGGTGTCGAAACTCGGACCCAGCTTGTAGCCCTTAACCTCGGCGCGGACGGCCGCGACCTCGGTCTGCTGAAAGACGATCACGAACGGCCCCGTTTCGAGCACCTTCTTCTGCAAGTCCTCGTACATGGCGCCGCGCTTCGCCGCATCACGTTCCAGAAGCGCCGCGGCGGTTTCCTTCGTCAGTTCGGGAATATCCCAGGCATTGCGCCATGACAGCGGCTTGGCGGCGGCGTCGTCCGCATTGTTCGGGTTCGCAGCGAACGTATCGGCGTTCGAATGCGGGTCCCAGTAATCCGTGCCCCACTGGCCGATATAGATGTCGTGATTGCGGGCTCGGTATTTGGTGAGCGTCTGCTTGCCGTCGCCGGGGATGATGCTGAGCTTGACGCCTGCCTGTGCAAAGGTCTGCTGCACGCTTTCGGCGATCCCCGTTACCGGCTGCGTGTTGCGCACATCCATGGTCACGTCGAACCCGTCCGCCAGACCGGCCTTGGCCAGCAACTCCTTGGCCTTTGCAACATCCAGCCTGTAGGGATTTTCGTCGAGCGAGCCGAGCATGCCCTTCGGCAGGAAGGTCTGGTGGATTTCGCCGATGCCCTTGATCAGCGTCGCGCCGATCGCGTCGTAATCGACCAGGTATTTGAGCGCTTCGCGGACCTCGGGCTTGGCAAGGTTCGCGTTCTTCTGGTTGAGGCTGAAATAATAGACGGTGCCTTTCGGCGCCGCATCCGTGATGATTTCCTTGTTCTTGGCGATCGCGTCCAGATCGCCCGGCTCCAGGTTGCGGGCAACGTCGATGTCGCCGGCCTCAAGCGCCAGTCGCTGGCCCGAGCTTTCCTTCATATGGCGGTAGATGGCGCGCTTCACCTTCGCCTTCTCGCCGTAATAGTTGTCGTTGCGCTCAAGCACCAGAATCTCGTTAGCGCGCCACTGCATCATCTTGAACGGGCCGGAACCGGCATAGTTGGTCTTCAGCCAGCCGTTGCCGAAATCGCCGTCCGCCACATGCTCTTCCAGGAGCGCCTTGTCGACGATGGAGGCGACGTTGGCCGTCAGGCAGTTCAGCACGAAGCTTGGTGCATAGGCCTTGTCGACCGTCAGGACGAAGGTGGAATCGTCCGTCGCCTTGGCCTTTTCGGTGACGTTGTCCTTGGTGAGCCCGAACTGCGTGAGGATGAAGGCAGGCGACTTGTCGAGCTTTACGGCGCGTTCGAACGTGTAGGCCACATCGGCGGCGGTGATCGGGTTTCCCGAGGCGAACTTGAGGTCCGGCTTGATCTTGAACGTATAGGTCAGCGCGTCGTCGGACACTGTCCAGCTCGCCGCAACGCCCGGCGTCACCTTGGACGTGTCGTTGATGTCGAGGTTCACCAGATTGTCATAGGCATTGCCCATGATCTCGCCGGCGGAGATTTCGAAAGCTTCGCCGGGATCGAGCGTGATGATGTCATCGATCGCCCAGGCGAGCACCAGGGTATCCTTCGGTGTGGCGGCCAATGCCTGCGGCGCGGCGGCCATCATCACCGCCAGCGCAACGCCCGTGGTCAGAAGACGGATTCGTCCCTTGAATGCATGAATCATGATCGATTTTCCCCTTTAATCTCGGATCTTGGGGGAGAACCGACCTATTCGTGCCAGGCCTTCCCCAAAATTCTGAGCCAGTTTTTCCGGCACAGCTTTATTAGCTCTTCGTCAGCGTAGCCCGCGTTCCTGAGCGCCGCAACCAGATTTTGATTGCCCGCAGCATCATGAATCTCTTCGGGAATCGAGGCGCCGTCGAAATCCGAGCCGAGCGCCACGTGATCGATTCCCATGCGGCCGACCATGTGGTCGACATGGCGCACCATGTCGGAAATCGGCGTCGCCACATTGTCGCGGCCGTCGGGCCTCAGCATGGTCACGGCGTAGTTGAGCCCGACGAGGCCGCCGCTTTCCTTGATCGCGTCGAGCTGCTTGTCGGTGAGGTTGCGGGCGACGGGGGTCAGCGCATGCGCGTTGGAATGGCTGGCGACCAGCGGCTGGTCCGTGGTCTTGGCGACATCCCAGAACCCTTTCTCGGTAATATGCGCAAGATCGATCAGGATGCCGAGCCGGTTGCAGGCCCTGACGAGTTCGAACCCGAGATCGGTAAGGCCGGGGCCGGTATCCGGCGACATGGGATAGGCGAAGGGCACGCCGTGGCCGAAGATGTTGTGGCGGCTCCAGACGGGGCCGAGCGAGCGAAGGCCGGCGGCGTGGAAGACTTCGAGATTGTCGAGATCGGGATCGATCGGCTCGCAGCCTTCCATATGCAGGACGGCGGCGAAGACGCCCTCTTCCATGGCCTTGCGGATGTCGGCGGTGGAACGGCAGAGCCGCCAGCCGCCGGCGCGGTCGAGCCTGAGCGCGATCGATGCCTTTTCGAGCGCAACCGTCAGCGACGGCAGGTGGTCGAGGGGCGCGGACAGCGGGGTCACGTAGCGGCCGCTCGAATCGGGGTCCTTGAGAACCAGGTCGCCGGACGGGATATAGATGGCGCACAGCCCTCCGGCCAGCCCGCCGGCCTTGGCGCGGGGGGCGTCGATATGGCCGTTCGGCGTCCCCTTCATGAATTCGGCGATCGGATCGCCGCCCCCTTTCATGCTCCGCCAGAGCCGCAGGAGCACGTCGTTATGGCCGTCGAAAACCAATTCCATGAACCCGTCCCGAGTATTTTTGAAGTCCGGATGAGCGATCCTAGCCAGGCGCCTTTCTTTCGCAAGGCGCAATTCGTCTCATACGGCCCAGCGCCCCTCTCCGGCCCTTTTCAGCATCGGCGTGCGAAACGAGCCGACGACGCGCGGCCGCCATTGCGGCCCGAAGGCGTCGAGCCTGTCGTGCCAGCGCTCCGACTGCAGCATCGCCGCGCCGATGACGACCGGCTCGATGCCGAGCGAGGCCATCAGGGAAAGGCCCGAGACGATCGAGGTGCCGCTGGAGATCACGTCGTCCACCAGCGCGACGCGCTTGCCCTGAATGAGCGGCAGCATGCGGGGATCGACATAGAGCCGCTTCTGCTGTTCCGGCGTGGTGATGGAGGAAAGCGGCACGGACAGCGTCTCGTCGTACCAGAATTTGCGGGAGGTCCCGAGCGGCACGTAGCGCGTGAACCCGAGCGAACGGGCGACGGCGGCGGCAAGCGTCAGCCCCAGCGTCGGCAGGCCGACGATCACTTCCGGCCGATGGGCGGCGAGCTTCGGCGCAAGGTCGGCGGCAAGCGCATCCTGCACGTCGAAACTCGCCTGGTTGACGATCAGCGAGGCGAGCGCATGTTCGCCGTCGGCAAGCGGCCGGATCGGCAGTCTGATCTGGCTGCCGTCATCCAGCGTCGCCGGATAGAAACCGGAAAACGGCCCGGCCGGGTCGAAGCTTCCAGGCGGATGCACGTCCTGCCAGAAATCATGCGGCTGCATCGGTCCCACCTATTCGAGAATTTCGAGAATCGGAGATTCCAATAGCGTGCCGGTCGTGACATCGGCAATGCCGCGATCGGTCTGGTGCGGACCGGGATTGCAGGCGAGCGTCGCGCCGAAACAGGCCTTGAAGACGAGGTAGGGCGGCTGCCACTCGACGACCCGGTCCATGGCGGCGCGGATGTTGCGGAAACCTTCGGCCACCTCTTCCATCGGCGCTTCGGAGACGAGGCCGGAGAGCGGCAGCGGCAGGAGCGCCTCGACCTTGCCGCCGATCGCCACCGCCATGCCGCCGCCCGCCGCGATCACCGCATTGGCGGCCGCCGCCATATCCGCCGGATCGGAACCGAAGACGGTGAGATTGTGGCTGTCATGGGCGAGCGTCGTGGCGAAGGCGCCTTTCCACCGGCCCCAGCCGGTGAGGAACCCAAGACGGGTGCGGCTGTCGACGCGGCCGTGGCGGTGGGTGACCGCAATCAGGGTCGTTCCCTCCGGGGGTACCACATAGCCGTCGGCGACATCCGCATCCGTCTGCCCCCAGTTGGTGAAACGCGGGCGATCGATCGTTGCGAGCCGGACCTTCCTGGCCGTCGCGGGAAGCTTGAAATCCTCGGCCCGCAAGGGCTCGAGCCTGACCGAGCCCTTGAGCGGCGAAGGATCGACGGAGCCCACCTCGACGATCATGGCGCCGTCGCGTGCGATCGGCGTGCCGCTCGCGAGCACATGCCGCGCACGGAAATCCTTGAGATCTTCGAAAAGCACGATATCCGCCCGGCGCCCGGCGGCGATCAGGCCGAGATCGGCCCGGCCGATCCGGACGGCGGCATTCAGCGTCGCCGCCTGCAGCGCCCATTCGGGCCTCATGCCGTAGCGCACCAGCCGGCGCACCACGTCGTCGAGACCGCCGCCCCCGACGAGATCGTCCGGGAAGACGTCGTCGGTGCAGAGCGTCACGGTCTGCGGCAGATGGCCGAGCGTATTGAGCGCCTCGACGAATTCCGGCAGCAGGTGGTCGTGCGAGCCGCGCATCTCGATCGTCAGCCCGGCGCGCAGCTTGGAGAGGAAGTCGGCGGCGGAAACCAGCTCGTGATCGGAAGTGACGCCGGCCGCCATGAAGGCGGCGAGATCGGGGCCGGCAAGGCCGCGCGCATGGCCGCAGACCAGCTTCTCGGATGTCAGCGCCACCTGCACGATCGCGCTCATGCGCGGATCGCGGTCGATGACGCCGCGCATGTTCATGACCTCGGCAAGCCCGCCGATCTTCGGCCAGAACAGCATTTCCTCGATCGCCGCGGCATCGAAATCGGCGCCTGCCGTTTCCAGGCCCGGCGCGGAAGGCACGCAGGACGGCGCCAGCACGACCGCGCGCAGCGGCAGCGGCCTGACCGCCTCGACCGCCCAGCGCACGCCGTCGATGCCGTGCACGTTGCCGAACTCGTGCGGATCCCAGACGATGGTGGTCACCCCGCGCGGCAGGACCGCGCGGGCGTAAGTTCCGGGCGTCACCATCGAGCTTTCGATATGCATATGCGTGTCGATGAGCCCGGGCGAGACGAAGGCGCCCTTCGCATCGATGACCTGCGCGGCATCGGAACGGCTGCCGGCGTCATGGACGCTGGCGATCATCGGCCCGACGATGCCGATATCGGCCGGCCTCAGCTCCCCCGTCACCATGTCCACCAGCATGCCGCCGGTGATCAGGATATCGAAAGGTGCGGCGCCGCGCGCCGCCGTGACGGCGCGATTGCGCAGCGCCGGATCGGTGAACTCCTGCACCGTCGCGATGATGTTCTTCACCAGCTTGCCTCCGCCCGCAACGTTTCGAGAATGACGGTCCTCGCCGCCTCGGTATCGATCTCCACGCCATAGGCGGCGTTGAATTCGGCATGGCCGGCGCGTGCCTCGACCACGGTGCGGCCGCGGGTGAGCATCCCGGCAAGCTCGACATCGAGACGCGCCTCGCGCCAGGTCACATGCTCCGGATAGACGAAGGCGACGGCTGCAACCGCATCGTAGAGCGCCATGGCCGGACGGCCGCGGCTGGTGGCGATCGCCACGAAACCGGCGAGCAGGTCGGCGACGAGTTCGGCGTTGCGACCGCCGGCTGCCCGGACCGGCGCGATGTCGTCTGGTCCGCAGAGAACCTTGCGGCAGAGGTCGAGGTCGACCATCCGGAACGGGATCTTGTGGGCAAGCACGATCGCCAGTGCTTCCGGATCGGCATAGGCGTTGAACTCGGCCGATGCCGTATGGTTGCCGGCCGTCACCCCGCCGCCCATCCAGGTGAGATCGGTGATCTTCGCGGCAAGGTCCGGCCGCGCAAGGGCGACGGCCGCGATATTGGTCAGCGGCCCGAGCGCCAGGATGCGCCGCTCGCCCTCGCCTTTTTCAAGCCAGGCGCAGAGCGCTTCGAAGGCGTCGTCCTGAAAGGTGTCCGCGGCATCCGGCAGGCTCACGCCCGCGGTCGGAATGCCGGTCCGGCCGAGCACGTTGGTCGCCGTCTCCAGCCGGCCCAGCACCGGCGCATCGCGCCCCGCATGGATCGGGAACGGCCAGACGAAGGCCGAGGCGGCTCCGGCCGCATTGCGCCGGACGTTGTCCATCGGCGCGTTGCCGAACACCAGCGAAACGCCGTCGATCGCAAGGCCCGCATGCGCCGCGACCATGATCGCGGCGATGTCGTCGAAGCCCATGTCGGTATCGATCCAGATGCCCATGGCTCAAGCAAACCTCGCAAGCGGCGCAGCCTTTTCGGCCGGCAGGTCGAAGGAAAGGTCGGCACCCAGCGCATGCGCCGGCTGGCTTGCCTCCACCTCGGCCTTGATCGGGCCGAAGGGCGTGTCGAGCAGGTATTCCCGGCTGTCGCCGGCGAAGGATGTGCCGCGCACGGTGCCCCGGAAAGGACCTGATCCCAGGGTCACCATACGCGGCCGCCAGGCCAAACCCGCCGCTGATGGGGCTTGACCCGGGAGTTCGATGAGGCCGCCGCTCGTCTTCAGTCTTCCTTGTTCGAGCGGGAAAATGTTCTCGAAGCCGACGAAATCGGCGACGAAAGAGGAAACGGGACGGCTGTAGATATCTTCCGGCGAACCGATCTGCTCGATCGCGCCACCCTTCATCACCACAATTCGGTCGGCGAGCGCAAGGGCTTCCGCCTGGTCGTGCGTGACAAAAATCATCGTCACGCCGGTTTCCTTCTGCACCCGCTGCAGTTCCGTGCGCATTTCCAGCCGCAGGCGGGCGTCGAGGTTGGAAAGCGGCTCGTCGAGCAGCAGCACCTTCGGCTCCATGACCATGGAGCGGGCGAGCGCCACGCGCTGCTGCTGGCCCCCGGAAAGCTCGGCCGGCTTGCGGTTGGCGAAGCTGGAAAGCCCCACCGACTTGATGCCCGCCTGCACCTTGGCGTCGAGCTCCGTCCCGCGCATGCCCTTGAGCTTCAGGCCGAAGGCGACGTTCTCGTAGACCGAGAGGTGCGGGAAGAGCGCATAGGACTGGAAGACGAGGCCGACGGCGCGCTTGTTGGCCGGCACGCGGGTGATGTCTGCGCCGTCGAGCCGTACATGGCCGGACTTGACCGGCAGCAGCCCGGCGATGGCCCGCATCGTCGTCGTCTTGCCACAGCCGGAAGGGCCGAGCAGCGCGATGAGCTCGCCTTTCCGGATGCCGAGATCGAGATCGGCGACGGCGACCGTGTCGCCATAGGCGAGCGTCAGCTTTTCGAGCGAGAGGTAAGGCGCATCAGACATAGCGGGAGAATCCGAGGAAACGTTCGGCGGCGAATACGATGCCGATGGAAAGGAAGGCGAGCAGCGAGGAGAGCGCCGCCACGGACGGGTCGAAGACGATTTCCATGTAGGCGATCATGTCGATCGGCAGCGTGCGCACGCCCGGCCCGGACAGGAAGAGCGACACCGGCACCTGGTTGAAGCTGGTGACGAAGCCGAGGATGAAGGCGGACAGAATGCCGCCGCGGATGTTCGGCATTACCACCCGGAAGAAGGCGCCGAGCCGCGAGGAACCGAGCAGCACCGCCGCTTCCTCGATGTCGGAGCGCAGGTTGTCGAGGCTCGCGGAGACGACGCGCACCGCATAGGGCAGCACCAGCGCCGTATGCGCGAGGAACAGCGCCGCCGTGATGCCGACCTGGAAGGGCACGACGATATAGCGCAGCAGCGCCAGGCCGACGATGATCCCCGGCACGATGATCGGCGCCGAGACGACGGTGCGGACGATTTCCGCCCCCGGCAGCTTGTAGCGGGAGAGCGCGTAGGACGCCGGGATGCCGAGCACCAGCGCCGCCGCCGTGCCGCCGATCGCGAGAAACAGCGACATGCCGAACGAGGCGCGGAAGCTTTCGACCGTGAAGACCTTCAATATCCAGCGCAGCGAAAAGCCCTGCGGCGGAAAATTCAGCGTCTCGCCGGCCGAAAACGAGGCGGCGACGATGATCAGGAACGGCCCGATAAGGAAGGCCAGCACCAGAAGGAGCGTGAGAGGAATGAAGAGGCTGCGCGCGGTCATTGGGCAGCCCTCTGCTTGTTGCGCGCGGTGGCGACGCGCTTCAGGAGAATGTTCGCGGCAAAGCTCATGACGATCAGGATGAAGGCAATGACGCTCGCCGAGACGAAATTGTTGGAGACGGAAACCTGCTGGTAGAGCAGCGTTTCCAGCATCAGCACCTTGGAGCCGCCGAGAATGGCGGGCGTGATATAGGCCGTCAGCGAGCCGGTAAAGACCAGCGTGCCGCCGATGACGAGGCCTTCCTTGGTAAGCGGCAGGACGACCTTCCAGAAGACCTGGAACCAGTTGGCGCCGAGCACCCGGGCGGCGGGAATGGCGTCTTTCGGCATGTTTTCGAGCGCCGAGATCAGCGAGATGATCATCAGCGGCAGGAAGAGCTGCAGCAGGCCGATGAAGATCGCCGTCTCGGAGAAGAGGACGCGCAGCGGCGCCTCGGTAAGCCCCAAGAACTGGAACGCCTCGTTGACGATGCCGGTGCGGCCGAGGATGACGATCCAGGCATAGGTGCGCGCCACCGGCGAGATCATCAGCGGCAGCACGACGAGGCCGGTCATCCTGCCCTTCATGCCGGGCTCCAGGCTGACGATCGCAAACGCCGCCGCATAACCGATCACGGCCGAGGCGACCGTCACCAGCGCACCGAGCTTCAGGGTGCGCAGGAAGACGGTGCGGTTCAGCGAATTGGAGAAGAAATCCGTGTAGGCGGAAATCGTCCAGCCGCCGTCGGACCCGCGGAAGCCGTCGGAGAGCAGGATCACCACCGGCACGAGGAAGACCGCCGCGGCGAACAGCGCGGCAGGCAACGCAAGTGCAAGCGCTTCGGCCCTGTTTTGGAACATTGGTGGTGGTCTCCGATAGTGTAGTGCCGTGTGGCCCCCTCACCCGGCCTCCGCTTTGCTCGGCCACCCTCTCCCCGAGGGGAGAGGGGGATCGGCAACGCCGCGGCAACTTCCCTTCTCCCCAGCGGGGAGAAGGTGCCGGCAGGCGGATGAGGGGGCTACGGTTTCAGTTCGAGCTTACTGCCCCACCGTCTCGTTCCAGCTCTTCACCCAGCCGGCGCGGTTGTCGAGCGAGACTGCGGACGGGATGAGCTTCAGGCTCTTCGCCGTATCCTCGCCATAGGTGAGGTTGTTGGCGATCTCGTCGGAGAGCTTGACTTGCCTGTTGGCCGGGCTGTCTACCAGCTTTTCGGCAAGCTTGGTCTGGACTTCGGTCGAGAGCCAGAAATCCATGAACTGCAGCGCCAGGTCCTGGTTCTTCGAACCCTTGGTGACGATCATGACGTTCATGCCGCCCGTCTGGCCTTCCTTCGGCGTCGCCCAGGCGACCGGCAGGCCGAGCTTGGTGAAGGGCGCCCAGGTGAAGCGGCCGATCGGCGCCGCCCAGATTTCTTCCTGCTGCATGAGCTGCACGAGCTGCGAGGATTTCTCGTAGAAGGTGACGATCTCGTCCTTCTTTTCGCCCACCGCTTCGATCGCCGCCTTGAGGTCCGGCGTGTCCTTGCCGAGCGCCTGGCCGAGCATGTAGAGCGCCGGAGGACCCTGGTTGGTGGTGACGTTCGGCCAGGCGATGTGGCTCGCATATTCCGGCTTCAGGAGATCGGCCCAGGACTCGATCTTCATCTTGTCGGAACGGTAGGCGATCGAGGTGGCGTAGAAAGTGTAGCCGACGCTCATGCCGTCGCCGTTCGGATCCTTCGCCACGTCGTAAAGCTTGCCGAAGTTCGAAAGCTTGGCCGTGTCGATCTTGTCGATCAGGCCGGCGCGGGAGGCGGCCAGCGCATCGGCCATCGAAACGACGGCCATGTCGACCACCGGATTGGCCTTGTTGGCCTCCATCTTGGCCAGGCGCTCGACACTGTTGCCGGTCTCGACCACGAGCTTGCAGCCGCAGATCTTCTCGAAGGGAGAATAGACGATCTCCTTGTATTCGTCCTGGGCGAGCGCATAGACGGAAATCGTCAGCGTCTTTTCCTGGGCCAGGGCCTGAATTGGCGCTGCGCCCATGCTGAGCATCAGGGCGGCGCCCGATGCGAGAATGACCTTCTTCATGATTTGTGCTCTCCTGCTGTCGGCTTGATCGGGGGTTGGGCATGCGAATTTGGAGTGCCGCCAGAATAGGGGGCACCCGTTGACTGGCGGATGACAAGCTGCATCGGCACCCGGTCCGTCTCCGAAGCGACCCTGCCGGCTAGAGCCTCCTCCGCCTCGCCCTCGGGTCCGATCGCGCGGATCAGCGCCGCGATGGCGAGATCGGCGATGGCCGCCATGTCCATGCGCATGGTGGTGAGCGCCGGCGTGACGACCGGCGACCAGACGAGGTCGTCGAAACCGGTGACGCTGACCGCTTCCGGCACGCCGATGCCGGCCCGCTGCAATTCGGTGAGCGCCCTGAGCGCCGAAAGATCGGAAACCGCCGCAAAGGCGGTGAACCCGGCTTCGGCCCTTTCCGCAAGGCCGAGCGGACAGCCCTCGCCTCCGGCGGCCTCGACCTTTTCGATCCACAGCACCTCGCATTCGACGCCGGCGCCGAGGCCGGCCTTCAGCCCGCCGATGCGGTCGTTCTGCACGTTCGAGGAGGCGCTGGTGCCGATCAGCAGGACCTTGCGATGGCCGAGCGAGGACAGATGCCGCCCCATCTGCGCCCCGCCGTCCCAATGATCGGCCGCAACGGTGTTCCCGGGCGTGGAGGGCGTGTCGATGACGGCGACGGGACAGCCGACATCGGCGATCCGCGTGCCGCGCCGGGGCACGATCACCATGCCGTCGACGCCGCGCTCCAGAAGCCGGTTGATCGCCTCCGTCTGCCTGGCGACATCGCCGCGGGAGTCGGCGATCAGCACGCCGTAACCGGCATTCGAGGCGGCATTCTCGATCGCCTGGGCGATCTGCGGAAAGAGCGGGTTGGCGATATCCGGCAATACGAGGCCGAGAACCCCGGTGCGGCCGGTGCGCAGCGCCCGTGCCGCAAGGCTCGGCACGTAGCCGAGTTCGGCCGCCTTGGCGCGGATCCGCTCGATGAGCTCCGGCGATACCCTGCCCTTGCCGGACAGCGCATTGGAGACGGTCGCCGCCGACACGCCGAGGGCGGCGGCGATCGCGCTCATATTCGGTCCGGAACGGGGGATGGCCATGACATGCCCTGATTAAACGTTTAAGCACGCATACTTTGATCAAAAGGCTTTGTCGAGTATTTTGTAACCACGAGGTGACAGATATCCCCACATCCTGCCTTGACTCTGGTCGCGCCGCCAGCAGCAAATCCCCTCACCGACAAAATCTACGACTTAGCTGAAGCTAAGATCGTGATTTTGTAACCTCTCCCACAAGGGGAGAGGTAATCGGCACCGCTCTACCATCCCACCACCTCTTCCCGATACCGCCCTATCTCCTCCAGGAGCCACGCCCGGAAGGCCACGACGGGCCGGAAGCCCGCCTTGCTCATCGGCGCCACCGCGTAATACGAGCTGGGGCTCCTGACCTGATGCGGGAAGGCCTCGACGAGCTGGCCGCTCGCAAGCTCGGAATCGATCAGGAAGAGCGGCATCAGCGCGACGCCGAGACCGGCGATGCAGGCCTGCGCCACGCTGCCGAACTGCTCGAAGCGCATGCCCTGCGACGGCGTGCCGGTGACGCCGGCGCTTTCGAACCAGTGCGCCCAGGCGCCCGGCCGCGAGGCCATGTGCAGGAGCGGCAGGCGCAGCAGGTCCTCGCCCTTGCCGATCGGATGCGACTTCAAGAAGGCCGGCGACGAGACCGGCGCCACCATCTCCTCCATCAGGAAGGTGCATTCCGCGCCCGGCCAGTCCGGCTGGCCTATATGGATCGCCATGTCGATCCCGTCGCGGTCGAAATCGAAGATGCCGATGCGGGTCGCGAAATTCAGCGTAATTTCGGGATGCCGCGCGACGAATTTCGGGATGCGCGGCATCAGCCAGCGCGTGCCGAAGGTCGGCAGGATCGCGAGGTTCAGCTGGTCGTTATGCCGTTTGGTCATGGCGGCGAGCGAGGCCGAACGGATCTGCGCAAGCGCATCGGCGACCGCCTTGGCGTAGTCCGCACCGGCGGCTGTCAGCACGACGCCGCGGCTGGTGCGGTCGAAAAGGGGAATGCCCAGCTGCTCTTCGAGGCCGGAAACCTGCCGGCTGATCGCCCCTTGCGTCAGCGACAGCTCTTCGGCCGCGGCGGAGAAGCTTCCGAGCCGGGCAACGGAATCAAAAGCCGCGAGCGCCGAGGTGGAAGGCAGGAATTTCCGCGAGAGGCTGACCATGCGCTATTACTATAGATCATGGCCGGATGAGTAAACGGTGCTTGCTCCCGCGCCCCGGCTGGCGATAATCCTTCAAACTTCAAAATTGCCGAACACCACACCGCCAGAACTCTACACCGGAGGAACGACCTTGGCTTTTTCCTGGAACGACCCCTTCCTGCTCGACGATCAGCTGACCGACGACGAGCGGATGATCCGCGACTCCGCCGCCGCCTTCGCCAAGTCCGAACTCCTGCCGCGCGTCCAGGAAGCCTATCTCGACGAGACGACCGAACCGGAGCTTTTCAAGCTGATGGGCCAGACGGGCCTCCTCGGCGTCACCCTGCCGGAGGAATACGGCGCGGCCAACGCGTCCTACGTCGCCTACGGCCTCGTCGCCCGCGAGATCGAGCGCATCGATAGCGGCTACCGTTCGATGATGAGCGTCCAGTCTTCGCTGGTCATCTATCCGATCTATGCCTACGGCTCCGACGAGCAGAAGAAGAAATACCTGCCGGGCCTCGTCTCCGGCGAGTTGATCGGCTGTTTCGGCCTCACCGAGCCGGATGCCGGCTCCGACCCGGGCGGCATGAAGACCCGCGCCGAGAAGATCGAGGGCGGCTACCGCCTGCGCGGCTCGAAGATGTGGATTTCCAACGCGCCGATCGCCGACGTCTTCGTCGTCTGGGCGAAGTCGGAAGCCCATAACAACGAGATCCGCGGCTTCGTGCTGGAAAAGGGCATGAAGGGTCTCTCCGCACCGAAGATCGGCGGCAAGCTGTCGCTGCGTGCCTCGATCACCGGCGAGATCGTGCTCGACGGCGTCGAAGTCTCCGAAGATGCGCTGCTGCCGGGCGTCTCCGGCCTGAAGGGCCCGTTCGGCTGCCTGAACCGCGCCCGCTACGGCATTTCCTGGGGCGTCATGGGTGCGGCGGAAGACTGCTGGTTCCGCGCCCGCCAGTATGGCCTCGATCGCAAGCAGTTCGGCAAGCCGCTCGCCGGCATGCAGCTCTACCAGAAGAAGCTCGCCGACATGATGACCGAGATCACGCTCGGCCTCCAGGGTTCGCTCCGCGTCGGCCGGCTGATGGACGAGCACAGGATGGCCCCGGAAATGATCTCCATCGTCAAGCGCAACAATTGCGGCAAGGCGCTGGATATCGCCCGGCAAGCCCGCGACATGCACGGCGGCAACGGCATCCAGATCGAATTTCACGTCATGCGCCACGCGCAGAACCTGGAGACGGTCAACACCTACGAGGGCACGCACGACGTCCACGCCCTGATTTTGGGCCGCGCCCAGACGGGTATTCAGGCGTTTTTCTGAGGTTTGTTGAACATCCGGCGGCGTGCCGATCGGGCCCCCTCTGGCCCCCTCTGGCCTGCCGGCCATCTCCCCCACAGGTGGGGAGATCACAAGCGGCGGGCTCTTCCCGTCTCACTCAGCGTTTACCGAATAGGAAGCTTAGTTGCTTGGGGAAGCCGGTGCGCCCATCCGATCTCCCCACCTGTGGGGGAGATGGCCGGCAGGCCAGAGGGGGGCCGGATCGGCACGCCCTCGATAGGCGCCCCTCCCCCGCTCACCTTCCGCGCCGTTTTTCGTCATTGGCCAAATTTTCGCCTTCGGTGTATCACTGAGTGGAACCGCTCTATCGGGCGGTGAGGACAGGAAAAGGTCGATTCGAAGAATGCACGCCATGGAGAAGACGGCGGATGACGCCGATGGCGGTTTCAACGTGGGTGAACGGCTTCGCCTGGTGCGCCAGAGCCACGGTCTTTCCCAGCGGGCGCTGGCGATGAAGGCGGGAGTGACCCACTCGCTCGTCTCGCTGATCGAGAAGAACAAGGTGAGCCCCTCGGTCGCCTCGCTGAAAAAGATCCTCGAGGCGATCTCCTATCCGATGACCGATTTCTTCGCCCTGACGCTGCCGCCCGTCGACCAGATCTTCTACCGCGCCGACGAGCTGACGCCGCTTTCCACCGGCGCGCTGACGCTTCTTCAGGTGGGCGACGCCAAATCCCACAACGTCCAGATCTTCCATGAATTCTACGAGCCGGGCGCCGATACCGGCGAAACCATGCTGAGCCACGAGGCGGAGGAAGGCGGCGTGGTCGTCGCCGGCGAACTGGAGCTGACCGTCGGCGGCCAGACGCGCATCCTCAGGCGCGGCGACGCTTTCCTGTTCGACAGCCGCCTGCCGCACCGCTACCGCAATATCGGCACCGAGCGCTGCGAAGTGGTCAGCGCCTGCACCCCGCCTTATCTTTGATGATCTTTAATGCACAGAAATTGCTTTAATAGAAGCTGCGCCGTTGATTGTCGGCGGCAATTATCCTAACTCAACTACCGGAATTCTCCGCACCTCTGCGGGCGGCTCAGGCCCCGCTTCCCTGCACTTTTAGAACGAAAGTGGACATCATGCAGACCTATCCCGACGTCAAGCTTTTCATCAACGGCGAGTGGCGCGATGCCCTCGGCGGCGAGACCTTGCCCGTGGTCGATCCGGCGACCGAAGAGGTGATCGGCAAGATCGCCCATGCCCGCAAGGCGGATCTCGACCTGGCGCTGGAAGCGGCCGACAAGGGCTTCAGGATCTGGCGCGACACCGCCGCCTTCGAGCGTTCGAAAGTGATGCGCAAGGCCGCCGACCTCATGCGCTCCCGCGCGGATGCGATCGCCTGGATGATGACCCGCGAGCAGGGCAAGCCGCTCGCCCAGTCGAAGATGGAAGTCATGGGCGCGGCAGACACGATCGACTGGTTCGCCGAAGAGGCCCGCCGCACCTATGGCCAGATCATCCCGGCCCGCTTCGGCGGCGTGCAGCAGATGGCGATCAAGATGCCGGTCGGCCCCGTCGCCGCCTTCACGCCCTGGAATTTCCCGATCAACCAGATCGTCCGCAAGCTTTCGGCGGCACTCGCCACCGGCTGCTCGATCATCGTCAAGGCGCCCGAGGAAACCCCGGCCTCGCCGGCGGAGCTGATCCGCGCCTTCGCCGATGCAGGCGTCCCGGCCGGCGTCGTCAACCTCGTCTACGGCATCCCGGCCGAAGTGTCCGAATATCTCATCCCGCATCCGGTCATCCGCAAGATCTCGTTCACCGGCTCCACCCCGGTCGGCAAGCATCTGGCGGCACTTGCCGGCAAGCACATGAAGCGCGCCACGATGGAGCTCGGCGGCCATGCGCCGGTGATGATCTTCGACGACGCCGATCTCGAAAAGGCGATCGAGGTCACCGCTGCCGCGAAGTTCCGCAATGCGGGCCAGGTCTGCGTCGCCCCGACCCGCTTCCTCGTGCAGGACGGCATTGCCGACAGGTTCACGGCCGGCTTCGTCAAGGCCGCCCAGGCGATCAAGGTCGGCAACGGCCTCGAAGAGGGCGTCGGCATGGGTCCGCTCGCCAACGAGCGCCGCATTCCTGTCATGGAAGACATGATCCACGATGCGGTGAGCAACGGCGCCGAGCTGAAGACGGGCGGCAAGCGCATCGGCAACAAGGGCTACTTCTTCGAGCCGACCGTGCTCTCCGACGTGCCGACCTCGGCCAAGGTGATGAACGACGAGCCCTTCGGCCCGCTCGCCATCATCAACCGCTTTTCGCATTTCGACGATGCGATCGCGGAAGCCAACCGCCTGCCCTTCGGCCTCGCCTCCTACGCCTTCACGAGCTCGGTGAAGACGGCGCACGCGCTCGGCCGCCAGGTGGAAGCCGGCATGCTGACCATCAACCACAACGGCCTCGCCCTGCCGGAAGTCCCCTTCGGCGGCATCAAGGACTCGGGCTACGGCACCGAAGGCGGCTCGGAAGCCACCGAAGCCTATCTGGAAACCCGCTTCGTCAGCCAGATGAGCTGAGTGGTTTGATATTTGAGGGGTGTGGATGGCTCCACCCCTCTGCCCTGCCGGGCAGAGGGGGGTATTTCGAGCTCAAAGCTCAGCCAATCGCAAAAACCTTCGCCCGCCTGAGCGTCACGAAACCGCCGTCGCCGGCCTTCACCGTGCGTTCCGGCTCCACATCGAACTCCAGATGTTCGCCCGTCTCGGCCGTCGCCAGCACGCGCCTTCCATCGGGCCGGTCGAGAACGCGGGTAATGCTCGCCGGAATGCCCGGCCCCTGCAGCGACCAGTCGAGATCGGCAGGCCGGGCGTAAAGCTCCGCCTTGCCGTCGGCCAGCCCGGACACCTCGATCGCCGCACCGCTGGCATAGGCCTTGCCGTCGCGCACTTCCGCCGCGATCACGTTGGCATCGCCGAGGAATTTCATGACGAAGGACGACTGCGGATCGCGGCACACCTCTTCCGGCGTGCCCTGCTGGACGATATGCCCGTCCTTCAGGATGACGACCCGGTCGGCGAGGTCGAGCGCCTCTTCCTGGTCGTGGGTGACGAAGAGCGTCGTGATGCCGAGTTCGGAATGGATTTCGCGCAGCCACCGGCGCAGGTCGCGCCGGACGTTGGCATCGAGCGCGCCGAACGGCTCGTCGAGCAGCAGCACCTTGGGATCGACGGCGAGCGCCCGGGCGAGCGCCACGCGCTGCCGCTGCCCGCCGGAAATCTGCGCCGGAAACCGGTCGCCGAGGCCTTCGAGGCGCACCAGCCGCAAGAGCTCCGCGACCCGCGCGTCGATCGCCGCCTTCTCGCGCTTCACCTTGGAGACCTTCATGCCGAAGGCGATGTTTTCCGCCACGGTCATGTGCGGGAAGAGCGCGTAATGCTGGAAGACGAAGCCGACGCCGCGGTCGCGTACGGGAATGTCGGTCGCATCCTGGTCGCCGAAATAGATGTGTCCGCCATCGGCATATTCGAGGCCCGCGACCATGCGCAGGATGGTCGTCTTGCCAGAACCGGACGGCCCGAGCAGGGCGACGAGCTCGCCGCTCTCGATCGTGAGCGAGACGTCGCGCACGGCACGGAAGGTCTCGAAGGTTTTGACGACGTGGTCGAGGCGGATCTTCATGAGGCTTTCTCCGCGGGATTGGCGGCGGCCAAGGGGTCGGAACGCACGCGGCCCGCACCCTGGCGTTCCAGCGCCACCTTGGCGATGATGGTGAAGACGGCGATGAGCGCCAGGATGGAGGCCGAAGCGAAGGCGCCCGTCGCCTGATAATCGTGGTAGAGCAGCTCGATATGCAGCGGCAGCGTGTTGGTCTGGCCGCGGATATTGCCCGAGACGACCGAGACCGCGCCGAACTCGCCCATGACGCGGGCGTTGCAGAGCACCACGCCGTAGAGCAGCGCCCATTTGACGTTCGGCAGCGTCACCGACAGGAAGGTGCGCCAGCCGGAGGCGCCGAGCGAGGTGGCGGCCTCTTCGAGATCGCGTCCCTGCGCCTGCATGAGCGGGATCAGTTCGCGGGCGACGAACGGCGCCGTCACGAACATCGAGGCGAGAATGATGCCGGGGATCGCGAACAGGATTTTTATCCCGTAGGCATCCAGTACCGGCCCGAAAATACCCTGCAGGCCATAGACGAAGAGATAGGCGACGCCGGCGACGATCGGCGAAACCGAGAACGGGATTTCGATGACGACGAGCAGGAAACGCTTGCCCCGGAAATCGAACTTGGTGATCGCCCAGGCGGCCGCGATGCCGAAGGCCGTGTTGACCGGCACGGCGATCAGCGCTGCGAGCACCGTCAGCATGATCGCGTGCCGCGTGTCGGGATGGACAATCGTGTCGCGATAGACGGCCCACCCTTTGGCGAAGGCCTCGACGCCGATGATGACGAGCGGAGCGAGGATAATGAGAGCGACCAGGACGAGCACGATGCCGATCAGGGCCCGGCGGAAGAGCGGCTGATCGCCGACGCGCGGCGGCTTTCGGCCTTTGACGACGGTGCTCATGGTCAGTTCCTCGCCGTGTAACGCAACGCCCGCGCCTGCATCCAGTTGGTGACGGCAAGCATGGCGAAGGCGGTGAGCAGCAGCACCGAGGCGATCGCGGCGGCGGCCGCATAATCGTATTCCTCCAGCCGGATGAAGATCAGAAGCGCGGTGATTTCCGTCGACATCGGCTGGTTGCCGGCGATGAAGATGATCGCGCCGAACTCGCCGAGGCAGCGGGCGAAGGAGAGCGACAGGCCGGCAAGAAGCGCAGGCGCCAGGAGCGGCAGGATGACCTTGCGAAAAATTTCCCAGTCGGAGCCGCCGAGCGACTGGGCCGCCTCCTCCAGCGCCGGATCGAGATCCTCCAGCACCGGCTGCACCGTTCTCACGATGAAGGGCAGCGAGGTGAAGCACATGGCGATCATGATGCCGAGCGGCGTATAGGCGACCTTGATGCCGAAATCGTCGAGGATGGAGCCGAACCAGCCGTTGGTGGCGAAGAGCGCCGTCAGCGAAATGCCGGCCACCGCCGTCGGCAGCGCGAAGGGAAGATCCACCATGGCATCGACGATCCGCCGGCCGGGAAAGCGGTAGCGCATCAGCACCCAGGCGAGCGCCAGGCCGAAGAAGAGATTGAACAGCGTGGCGCCGAGCGCCGAGAGCACCGTGACGCGGTAGCTCGCCAGCGCCCGCGCCGAGGACACGATGCGCCAGTAATCCTCCGGCCCGAGGCTCGCGGCCTTGAAGACGAGTGCCGCCAGCGGCAGCACCACGATCAGCCCGACATAGAACAGGGTCACGCCCAGGGATAGCGGCAATCCGGGCAGGACATTGCGTTTCAAGCGGTCATTTCCTCTTCTCACGGCAAAACCCGGCGGATGAAAATCCACCGGGTGTAGAGATGGCAACCTCGCCTCATGCTCGACGTCGTCCCCGGCCTTGTGCCGGGGATCTGCCGCGCTCGCGATCTGGCCGATGCAGATGCCCGGCACAAGGCCGAGCATGACGGAAGAGCATTTTGGCGATGCCGGTCAAACCCGGGACGACTTAACGGCTGCCGTAGAGCTTGTCGAGAGTGCCGCCGGAAGCAAAGTGCTCGGACTGGATCTTGCTCCAGCCGCCGAAGACGTCTTCGACATTGACGAGGCGGATCGCCGGGAACTGATCCTTGAACTCGGCGGCGACCTTTTCATTGTTGACGCGGTGGCCGAATTCGGCGGCGATGCGCTGGCCTTCTTCCGTATAGAGGAAGTCGAGATAGGACTTTGCGAGCGCTTCGGTGCCGTGCTTCTGCGCCACCTTGTCGACGACCGCGACCGGGAATTCGGCGAGCAGGCTGACCGAGGGGATGACGCCCTCGACCTTGTCGGCGCCGTACTGCTTGACGATGCCGCGGGTCTCCGCCTCGAAGGTGATCAGCACGTCGCCGGTCTCGCGCTCGACGAAGGTCGTGGTCGCCGCGCGGCCGCCGGTATCGAAGACCGGCACGTTGTCGAAGATCTTGGTGATATAGGCTTCGATCTTTTCCTGGTCGCCCTTGTAGGCTTCGTTGGCCCAGGCATAGGCGGCAAGGTAGGTGTAGCGGGCATTGCCGGACGTCTTCGGGTTCGGGAAGACGGCATGCACGTCGTCACGGGCGAGATCGCTCCAGTCCTTGATGTTCTTCGGGTTCCCGGCGCGCACCAGGAAAGACGGGAAGGAATAGAAGGGCGAGGCGTTGTTCGGGAAAGCCTTCGTCCAGTCCTTCGAGACGAAGCCGTTCTTGGCGAGGAAATCGATATCCGTCGACTGGTTGAAGGTCACCACGTCGGCTTCGAGGCCTTCGACGATCGAACGCGCCTGCTTGGAGGTGCCCGCATGCGACTGGTCGACGGTGACGCCCGGATGCTGCTTGACGAAGGCTTCGTTCACCGAAACGAAGAGTTCGCGGGCAACGTCGTAGGACGCATTCAGAAGTTTCGTCGGCTGCTGCGCCATTGCCGGCGTGACGAAAAGCGCGGCAAGAGCGGTGCCGAGGATCAGGAGGCGGTTCATGCAGGTCTCCGGTGTTGGATATTGCCGGTGAAACTACCGGGACGCGCATGAAATCGCGAGGAACCGGCCACCCCGGTTGCAGACCGCCTTAGAATTTTTGTCCATTTTCTCTCGTGTTTGGCGGAGCTTTTCGCGCAATGCCGGGTTCGACACCGTCCCCTCACGAGAGCAGCGCTATGAATGCTCCGAAAACTCCATCATCAATCCGTCACGCGACGCTGCGCGGCGCTTCGAGATCGTGGATGGCTTTCTTGATTTCCTCGCGGAACTCCGGCGTGTCGTGATGGCCGTGCACGGAAACGGCATGCTGTACCGCGGCGCTGACGAGTTCGTCCGTGCTGTCGGCCGAAATCGCTACGGTGCATTTCGTCTCGCTCGGAAATTCGCGGCAGTCGATGAATTTGCGTCCCATCTTCTCCTCCATCGCAAGCCTGGCCGGCGGCCAGGGGGCAGGGATTTTACTCTCTTTGCCGAGGTGAGACAAACCTGATTAAACCCTCATATCCGCCGTCGGCAGCGGGGATGATTTCGGCCGGCCGGAAAAATTCCGCGCCCTCTTTTCAAAAGCTTAGGCCGGGAGAACCGGCCGGTTCTTCCCCGCCCTCCGGCGCCGGGCGATAATTCTCACGTCATCGGATGGGAAACCGGGATCGCGAACCGGCCTCCTCCTCAGGGTTCGTTTTCGGGCTCGGTTTCCGGTGATGGTCGATGGAGCGATCGGACGAGAACTGACAACTCTCGAAAGACCGCAGAAACGGCCGGGGCAGGCAGAAAATCCTACCTCCCACTTGCATCACCGCTGCCTGCCCCGCTCCCAACCACGCCGGCCCGGCCGGACGTGGATAAAGGCATGTCCGCCAAAACCTATGCGCCCGCCTTCTCCCGCAGCATGTGAATGATCGCGGAAAAATCGTCTCCGCCGTGACCCGCCTTCTCGAACTCGGCATAAAGCTCCGCCGCATGCTGCCCAAGCGGTGTCGCAGCCCCCGATTGTCTGGCCGCCTCCTGCGACAATGTCAGGTCCTTGAGCATCAGCGCCGCGGCGAAGCCCGGCCTGTAATCGTTGTTCGCCGGTGAGGTGGGCACCGGCCCCGGCACCGGGCAATAGGTGGTGAGCGACCAGCACTGGCCGGAGGACGTGGAGGCCACGTCGAACAGGGCCTGATGCGATAGCCCGAGTTTTTCCGCGAGCCCGAACGCCTCGCAGACGCCGATCATCGAAATGCCGAGGATCATGTTGTTGCAGATTTTCGCCGCCTGTCCCGCACCGGGGCCGCCGCAATGGACGATCTTCCTGCCCATGGCTTCGAGGATGGGCCTGCCGCGGGCGAACGCCGTTTCCGATCCGCCGACCATGAAGGTCAGCGTGCCCGCGGCCGCTCCGCCCGTGCCGCCGGAAACCGGCGCGTCGAGCGAGACGCTGTTCATCACCTCGGCCAGCTTGTGGGCGCGCCGGGCGCTTTCCACGTCGATGGTGGAGCAGTCGACGACCAGCGTCCCTTCCGCGATGAGGGTGGCAAGATCGGTCCAGACGGCCAGCACGTGCTGCCCCTTCGGCAGCATGGTGATCACGCATTCCGCATCGCGCACGGCCTCGGCCAGCGATGCGGAACCGTTGACGCCGGTTGCCGCGGCGGCCTGCAGGGAGGCCTCCGAAAGGTCGAAGCCGCGCACCTCGTGGCCGGCCTTCACGAGGTTGGCGGCCATCGGCCCGCCCATGTTGCCGAGGCCAACAAAAGCGATCTTGGTCATGTCTTCCTCCCGTTCTCGTTGTTTTCAAAGCCTGTGGTCCGGAAACAGCACCGGATGCCGCGCGGCGAAATAGCGGTCGAGATCGGCCTCCCCCACCTCTTCCAGCCGGGCAGGCGACCATTTCGGATTGCGGTCCTTGTCGATGATCGCGGCGCGCACGCCCTCGTAGAAATCGCGGTTGTGGAGGATTTCCGTGCCGGCCGTGAATTCCCGTTCAAGGCATTCGACGAGGCTCGAACTCTGCCGCCCGAGGCGCAGCAGCCGCAGCGCCAGCTTGAGGCTGGTCGGCGAGCGCTTCGAAATGATCTCGCCGGTCCTGACGGCGAACTCGCCCTCTTCCTTCCGGAGCGCCGCGACGATCTCCTCGACGGTCTCGAAGCCGAAGGCGCGGTCGATCAGCTCGCGATGCGCTTCCAGCTCGCTTTCGCCCGGCACGACGGCAAAACGGTCGATCACCGCCCGCACCTGCTCGTCGGAAGCGCCGCCCTTCAATTCGCCGAGGGCATCGACAAGCGCGCCAAGCCGTTCCGACGGCACATGGGTATCGGCAAGACCGGCATATATGGCGTCCGCCGCGCCGATCGCCTCGCCCGTCAGCGCCATCCATGTCCCCGTTTCTCCCGGAGCGCGCGGCAAAAGCCAGGTGGCGCCGACATCCGGCACGTAGCCGATGCCGGTTTCCGGCATGGCGAGCCGCGTGCGCTCGGTGACGATGCGGTGCCCGCCATGCGAGGAAACCCCGACGCCGCCGCCCATGACGATCCCGTCCATCAGCGCCACATAGGGTTTTGCGTAATGAGCGATCATGTAGTTCAGCGGAAACTCCTCCCGCCAGAAGCGCGTCACGTCCGGATCGTCCGCCTTTCCCATCTCATGGATGACGCGGATATCGCCGCCGGCGCAAAGTCCCCGCTCCCCCTCGCCTTTCAGGACGACGCAGGAGACCTCCGGGTCTTCGGCAAAACGCTCCATCGCCGCCTTCATCGCCCGCACCATGGCAAGGTTGAGGCTGTTCAGCGCCTTCGGCCGGTTGAGCCGGATGATCGCCGCCGAGCCGATGCGGCCGATAAGGATTTCGTCGCTCTGGGTTGCCGCTTCCGGCATGCTGCTTCCTTCCTATTCAGGCTTCGGCGTGGGAGATTTCCCTCTTCTCCCCGGCGGGGAGAAGTGCCGAGCGGATGCGAGGCGATGAGGGGGCCGCACGGTAAAACGCTCATTTCGAGACCGCCGAGGGCTCGCCCCCTCATCCGACCCTTCGGGCCACCTTCTCCCCGCTGGGGAGAAGGAGAGACCGCGCCGCCCAAACCTCTACATCCGACGTCCTATCCTACCTGTTGTCCGCCAGGATCATCTCCGCCGCTTTCTCCGCGATCATGATCGTCGGCGAATTGGTATTGCCGGAGGTAATATTGGGCATGATCGAGGCATCGGCGATACGCAACCGTCCGAGCGCCCGCATTTTCAGCCGCGGATCAACGACGCTCTCCGGATCGGCGCCCATGCGGGCCGTGCCGACCGGGTGGAAGATCGTCGTGCCGATATCGCCCGCCGCCTTCTCCAGATCTTCGTCGGTTTCGAAGGACGGGCCGGGCTTGTACTCCTCCGGGTGATAGCGCGCGAACGCCGGCTTCCTGACGATCTCGCGGGTGATGCGGATCGATCTGACCGCCACGTCACGGTCGCCGGGGGTCGAGAGATAGTTCGGATGAATGCCGGGCGCCGCGGCGAAATCCGGGCTCTTCAGATGCACCGAACCGCGGCTTTCGGGCCTGAGATTGCACACGCTCGCGGTCATCGCCGGAAACACGTGCACCGGCTCGCCGAACCTGTCGAGCGAAACGGGCTGCACGTGATATTCGAGGTCCGGGGTTTCCTTGTCCGGCCCGGATCTGGTGAAGATGCCGAGCTGGCTCGGCGCCATGGACATCGGCCCGGAGCGACGGAAGGCATATTCCAGCCCGATCGCCGCCTTGCCGATCAGGCTGGAAGCCTTTTCGTTCAGCGTCGGCACGCCGGTCACCTTGTAGACCAGGCGAAGCTGCAGGTGATCCTGCAGGTTCTCGCCGACCCCTTTTACCTCCTTGACCACCTCGACGCCGGCATTCTGCAGCACATCGCCGCGCCCCACGCCGGAGAGTTCGAGGATGTGCGGCGTGCCGATCGCACCGGCGCTGAGCACGGTTTCCCGCCGCGCATAAGCTTTCTTCGTCACGCCGTCATGCTGGAATTCGACGCCCTTCACCTCGCCGTTCTCGATGATGAGGCGCCGCACATGCGCCTTGGTGAGCACGGTGAGATTCGGCCGCTTCATCGCGGGACGCAGGAAGGCCTTCGAGGCGTTCCAGCGGATGCCGGAGCGCTGGTTGACGTCGAAATAGCTGGAACCTTCGTTGTTGCCGCGGTTGAAATCCTCGACGATCGGGATTCCGGCCTCCTCGGCCGCCTTCTGGAAGCTCTCGAGCACGGCCCAGCGGAGACGCTGCTTTTCGATGCGCCATTCGCCGCCCACCCCATGCATGTCGTCGGCGCCCCTGTAGAAATCCTGGCTCTTCTTGAAGATCGGCAGCACGTCGTCCCAGCCCCAGCCGGTGCAGCCCATCTGACGCCAGAGATCGTAGTCGCGCGCCTGGCCGCGCATGTAGATCATGCCGTTGATCGACGAACAGCCGCCGAGGATCTTTCCGCGCGGATAGGAGAGCGCGCGGCCGTTGAGGCCCTCTTCCTTTTCGGTCGTGAAGCACCAGTCGGTGCGCGGATTGTTGATGCAGTAGAGATAGCCGACGGGAATATGCACCCAGTGGTAATTGTCGTTGCCGCCGGCTTCGAGGATCAGGACGCGGTTGCCCGGATCCTTCGAAAGCCGGTTGGCCAAAACGCATCCGGCGCTGCCTGCGCCGATGATGATGTAGTCGTAGTTTTCCATTCCCGTATGCTACTCCGCAAATCAAGACCCCTCCCCACCCTCCCCACAAGGGGGAGGGCTTAACCTGGCCGTGACCGCCGAATGCAGGGCGAGACGTTGCCACAGGTCTTCTCCCCTCTTGTGGGGGAGATGGCCGGCAGGCCAGAGGGGGTATTTTTCACCGCCGATATTCGAACCCGAGCTTCCGCCCGATCCACGACGCATAGAACTCCCCGACGATGCCCCGCCGGAAGACCAGCACGCAGATCATGAACACGACGCCCGTGATGATCGTCACCGGGAAATCCGAGGTCGCCAGATAGTTCTGCAGCGTCACCACCAGGCCGGCGCCGAAGATCGGGCCGATCAGCGTGCCGATGCCGCCGAGCAGCGTCATCAGGATCACCTCGCCGGACATCTGCCAGGCGACGTCCGTCAGCGTCGCGAACTGGAAGACCAGCGCCTTGACGCCGCCCGCAAGCCCGGCCAGCGCCGCCGACATCACGAAGGCGCCGAGCTTGTAGCGCGCCACGGAATAACCGAGCGAGATAGCGCGCGCCTCGTTCTCGCGGATCGATTTCAGGATCATCCCGAAGGGCGAATTGATGAACCGCCAGATGATCACCATGCCGATCACGAACACGGCTAGCACGAAGTAGTACATGTTGGTCGAGCTGTTGAGATCGATGAAGCCGAAGAGATGGCCGCGCGGCACCTGCTGGATGCCGTCCTCCCCTTGCGTGAACTCCGCCTGCAGGCAGAAGAAGAAGAACATCTGCGACAGAGCGAGCGTGATCATCGCGAAATAGATGCCCTGCCGGCGGATCGCCACATAGCCCATGACGAGCCCGAGCAGTGCCGCGCCGACGACGCCGGCCAGGACGCCGAGCTCCGGCGGAAAACCCCATTCCTTCACCGCATGGGCGGTGAAATAGGCAGCGCCCCCGAAGAAGGTCGCATGCCCGAAGGACAAGAGCCCCGTATAGCCGAGCAGCAGGTTGAAGGCGCAGGCGAAGAGCGCGAAGCAGAGCAGCTTCATCAGGAAGATCGGATAGAAGAAGGCCGGCGCCACCACGAGGAAGGCGAGGCCCGCGATCAGGAAGGCCGCATAGGTCATCGAGGCGGTGGCGGACCGTTCGGCGCGCTGCCCGGCAGGGGATTTGACGCTGGTATCGCTCATGTCGGTCATGTCACGCATTCTCCCCTAAGCATCTCGGCCGAAAAGGCCGGCCGGCCGGATGAGAAGCACGATCGCCATGATGACGAAGATCACGATGTTCGAGGCTTCCGGATAAAACACCTTGGTCAGGCCCTCGGCGATGCCGAGCATGTAGCCGGTCAGGATGGCGCCCATGATCGAACCCATGCCGCCGACCACGACCACGGCGAAGACGACGATGATGATGTTCGAGCCCATCAGCGGCGAGACCTGGTAGACGGGCGCGGCAAGCACCCCGGCAAAGGCCGCCAGCCCCGCGCCGATGCCGTAGGTGAGCGTGAGCAGCATCGGCACGTTGACGCCGAAGGCCTGTACGAGGACCGGGTTCTCGGTCGCGGCGCGCAGGTAGGAGCCGAGCTTGGTCTTCTCGATCAGCAGCCACGTGCCGATACAGGCGACGAGCGACACGACGACCACCCAGCCGCGATAGATGGGCAGGAACATGAAGCCGAGGTTCGTCCCGCCGGCAAGCTGCGGCGGCACCGAATAGGGCTGGCCGGCCGCGCCGTAGAGATAGCGGAACGTGCCCTCGATCGTCAGCGCCAGGCCGAAGGTGAAGAGCAGGCCGTAGAGCGGATCGAGCTTGTAGAGGCGCGACAGCATGGTCCTTTCGATCAGCGCCCCGAACAGGCCGACGATCAGCGGCCCCAGCACCAGCGCGAACCAGTAGTTGATGCCGAAATACTGCAGCATCAGCATCGCCGCGAAGGCGCCGAGCATGTATTGCGCGCCGTGGGCGAAGTTGATGACGCGCAGCAGGCCGAAGATGACCGCGAGCCCGAGGCTCAGGAGCGCATAGAAGGAACCGTTGATCAGGCCGATCAGAAGCTGCCCGAGAAAAGCCTGCAGCGGTATGCCGAAGATCATCGTCATGGGGTGGGGCTCCCGACCAAAGCAACTGAGTGAGAAACACCCCCTCTGGCCTGCCGGCCATCTCCCCCACGAGGGGGGAGAAAACCCGCGGCACCCTCTCCGGCAAGCCTGGCCCCGACGGTTCGGCAAGGTAAGCCCCTCCCCCTTGTGGGGAGGGGTTGGGAAGGGGTTTTGATCAAAATCTCAGCCATCCCTACACCCCCAACACCTTGTGCAGCATGGTCATCCGGTCCGGCAGTTCCCGGACCGGGAAATCCGCGACCATCCGGCCGTGATCCATGAGATAGAACCGGTCGGCGATGCGGCTTGCGAAGCGGAAATTCTGTTCCACCAGAAGCACCGTCATGCCCCGCTCCTTCAGCTTCTTCAGCACCTCGCCGATCCGCTGCACGATGACCGGGGCGAGGCCTTCGGTCGGTTCGTCGAGGATGAGAAGCCTGACGCCGGTGCGCAGGATGCGGGCGATCGCCAGCATCTGCTGCTCGCCGCCGGAAAGCTTCGTGCCGGGGCTGGAGCGGCGCTCCTTGAGGTTCGGGAAGAGCTCGTAGATTTCGGCGAGCGACATGCCGCCCTCGGCGACGACCGGCGGCAGCGTCAGGTTCTCCTCGACGGTGAGCGTCGAGAAGATGCCGCGCTCCTCCGGCACGAAGCCGATGCCCGCATGCGCCGTCTTGTGCAGCGGCACGCCGAGCATATCCCTGCCGCCGAAGCGGATCTCGCCCTTCCGCTCGCGGATGATGCCGACGATGGTTCTGAGCGTCGTCGTCTTGCCGACG
The DNA here is from genome assembly GCF_900177415.1 of Xaviernesmea oryzae. Taxonomy (GTDB): domain Bacteria; phylum Pseudomonadota; class Alphaproteobacteria; order Rhizobiales; family Rhizobiaceae; genus Neorhizobium; species Neorhizobium oryzae_A. The sequence goes on from NZ_FXAF01000002.1 coordinate 469,107, forward strand.
CCGTTGCGGCCGAGAATGGTAATTGTCTCGCCCTCGCCCACCGTCATGTCGACGCCGTGGAGCACGTGGCTTTCGCCATACCAGGCATTCAAATTCGAGACTTGCAGCAATGGCGCCATCTCAAGCCTCCTCCGAGCCCATATAGGCGAGCCGCACGCGCTCGTCCTGGCTGACGGCGGCATAATCGCCTTCCGCGAGGATCTCGCCGCGCTGGAGCACCGTCACATGGTGGCAGATGTTGGCGACGACGGAAAGATTGTGCTCCACCATCAGCACCGCGCGGGTCTTCGCGACCTCGCGGATGATGCCGGAGACGGTGCCGATATCCTCCTGCCCCATGCCGGCCATCGGCTCGTCGAGCAGCAGGACTTTCGGATCGAGCGCCAGCGTCGTGGCGATCTCCAGCACGCGCTTGCGGCCGTAGGAGAGATCGGCGGCGAGCGCATTGCGCTCCCGTTTCAGGCCGACCGCCTCGATCAGCTCGTCGGCGCGGTCGTTCAGCCGGTCGAGCGCGGAGGTGGGCAGCCAGAACTGCGTCGAAAGCCCGTTCGGCCGCTGCAGCGCGACGCGCACATTGTCGAGCACCGAAAGATGCGGAAAGACCGCGGAGATCTGGAAGGAGCGCACCAGGCCCATGCGCGCCACCTTGTCCGGCGCCGTCCTGGTGATGTCCGTGCCCAAAAGCGTGATGGAACCGGCCGTCGGCTGCAGGAACTTGGTGAGCAGGTTGAAGACGGTCGTCTTGCCTGCGCCGTTCGGGCCGATCAGCGCATGGACGCGCGCGTGGTGAATATCGAGGTCGACGTTCTTCACCGCCGCGAAGGCGCCGAAATGCTTGGTGAGGCCGCGGGCGGAAAGCACCACCCGCGGCTCTTCAAGCATTGCTGTCGCGGAGACCGCCATTACTTCACCAGATCGCAGCCGCTCTTGGCGGGATCCATATAGGCCTCCTTGCCCGGAATGGTGGCGAGCACGTTGAAATAATCCCACGGCTCCTTGCTGTCGGCCGGCTTCTTGACCTGCAGCAGGTACATGTCGTGGATCATCCGGCCGTTCGCCGCCACCGTGCCGCCGCGGGCGAAGAAGTCGTCCACCGGCATCTCGTGCAGCGCCTTGGCGACGGCTTCCGTCTCGTCGGTGCCGGCCTTCTGGATCGCCTTCAGATATTGCAGCACGGCGGAATAGGTGCCGGTATGGATCATGTTCGGCATCTTGTTCGTACGGGCGAAGAATTTTTTCGCGAATTCCCGGCTCTGGTCGTCGAGGTTCCAGTAATAGCCTTCCGTCAGCGTCAGGCCCTGCGCCGCTTCGAGGCCGAGGCCGTGCACTTCCGCGAGCGTGAAAAGGAGAGCCGCAAGGTTCTGGCCGCCGGCGGTGATGCCGAATTCCGCCGCCTGCTTGATGGCGTTGGATGTGTCGAGGCCGGCATTGGCAAGGCCGATCACCTTGGCGCCGGAAGACTGCGCCTGCAGCAGGAAGGACGAGAAATCGGTGGTCGACAGCGGATGGCGCACCGAACCCACGACCGTACCGCCGCTCGCCTTGACGAAATCGCTCGTCTGCTGCTCCAGCGAATAGCCGAAGGCATAGTCCGCCGTCAGGAAGAACCAGCTGTCGCCGCCCTGCTTGACGAGCGCGCCGCCGGTGCCGACCGCAAGCGCATGGGTGTCATAGGCCCAGTGGAAGCCGTAGGGGGAGCACTGCTTGCCCGTCAGGTCCGTCGTGGCGGCGCCGGTGACGATGTCGATCCTCTTCTTTTCCTTGGCGATCGCCTGCACCGCCAGCGCGACCGACGAGGTCGTCAGCTCCATGATCGCGTCGACCTGCTCGGTATCGTACCACTGGCGGGCGATGTTTGAGGCGATATCCGGCTTGTTCTGGTGGTCGGCATCGACGATCTCGACCGGAACGCCGAGAACCTTGCCGCCGAAATCCTCGACCGCCATCTTGGCGGCCTCGACCGACGACTTGCCGCCGAAGTCCGCATAGACGCCGGACTGGTCGTTCAGGATACCGATCTTGACCTTGCCATCGGACGCATTCTGCGCGAACGCCATGCCGCCCGTAAGCCCGGTGGTTGCAAAGAGAACCGCCAGCGATGTCAGAAGTGTCTTGCGCATGATTTCTCCTCCCAGAGAAAGTATCCGGAGATTTTCCCGAAGTTTCTGTTCAAAATTGGTGAGCCGCCCTCCTCAAAGCGACCGATCCGGCATGCATGGTTCTTTAAATCCGCCGTTGACGCAAGCAGGGAAGCGCAATTAATTGCAAACAGCATCTGTGCGTTTTTGAACAGACGAGAACATCTTGAGCGGCAATCCGAATTTCACCTGGGACGACCTGCAATATTTCCTGGCCGTCGCCCGCACCGGACAGTTGTCCACCGCGGCCCGGCAGTTGCGCACCAGCCATGCGACGGTGTCGCGCCGCATCGACCGGCTGGAATTCGCCCTCAAGGTGAAGCTCTTCGAACGCAATCCGCGCGGCTACGTGCTGACCGGCATGGGCCAGCGCTTCATCGAGGCGGCGGAAAGGATCGAGGCGGAGGCGGACCGGCTGCAGGCGGAGATCACCTCCGGTACGACGGCGCAGCGCGGCGTCGTCCGGCTCAGCACGCCGGAAGGGTTCGCCAACTTCTTCTTCGCCGACAAGATCAGGAGCTTCTGGGACAGTCACCCGAACATCACGCTGGAACTGGTGACGATCCAGCAGATCATGTCGCTGTCGCGCAAGGAGGCGGATATCGCCGTCTCGCTCGATCCGCCGAAGGACGGGCCGTATCTGACGGAGAAACTCACCGACTACAGCCTCAACGTCTACGGCGTGAAATCCTATCTTTCCAAGGCCGCCCCGATCCGCAACCGGCAGGACCTGCTCGATCATCCCTTCATCGGCTATATCGAGGACATGATCTTCGTGCCGGGGCTGGATTATCTCGGCGATGTCCATCCGGGCATCAAGGCCCGCTTTCAGAGCTCGAGCATCTTCGCGCAGCTCACCGCGACGCTGAACGGGCTCGGCCTTTGCGTGCTGCCGCATTTCATCGCCCGCTCCTATCCCGACCTGCGGATCGTGCTGCCGGAGGAGGTTGAACTCAGGCGGAACTACTGGCTGGTCTGCCACCGCGACCTCGTCCAGATCCCGCGGGTGCGCATGGTGACGGATTACATCTTCGAGGCGATCCGCAAGAACCAGAATGCCTTCCTCCGGGGTTTGGCCCCGGAGGAAGGCACGCGACGTTATTCGGCAGCCATGGGTAGGGGTGTTTCACGGCTTTCGAACAGGTCGCCTTGATTGGCGGGCTGGCCCTCGTCCTCATCCTTCTTCTTCCGCTCACGGCCGAAGAAGAGCGCATAACCGGCCGGCAGCACGAGGATGGTGAGCACCGTCGCGACCAGGATGCCGCCCATCATGGCATAGGCGAGCGGCCCCCAGAAACCTTCCCGCGAGATCGGGATCAGCGCCAGCACGGCGGTGACGGCAGTCAGCACGATCGGACGGAAGCGCCGCACGGCCGCGCCGACGATCGCTTCCGAGCGCGCCATGCCGGCGGCGATGTCCTGATCGATCTGGTCGATGAGGATGATCGAGTTGCGGATGATGATGCCGAGCAGCGCGATGACCCCGAGGATCGCCACGAAGCCGAACGGAGCCCCGGTGATGAGGAGCGCCATGGCCGCGCCGATGATCCCGAGCGGGCCGGTCGCGAGCACCAGCATGGCCTTGCCGAAATGCTGCAGCTGGACCATCAGCAGCGCCAGGATGATCAGCAGCATGATCGGCACCTTGGCGGCGATCGAAGCCTGGCTTTCGGCCGAATCCTCGGCGCCGCCCTGGATTTCGATAGTGTAGCCGGCCGGCAAATCGGCGCGCAGGTCGGCGATCGAGTTGTAGAAGTTGAGCGCCATCTGCGTCGGCTCGATCCCGTCCGGCAGCGTCGCCTTGACGGTGATGGTCGGCAGGCGGTTGCGGCGCCATTCGATGCCCTGTTCGAGGACCGGCACGACCTTGGCGATCTGCGAGACCGGCACGAAGCCGCCGAAATCGGTCGGAACATAGACCGACTGCACGGCCGAAAGCAGGCTGCGGGTGGCATCCGGCTCGCGGACGACGATTGAGACGGTCTCCTCGCCGTTGCGGAAGTCGTTGATCGGCGCGCCGGAAACCGCCGCCTGCAGCATCTGGCGGACGCGCTGCGAGGAAACGCCGAGCGCCCGGGCGCGGTCCTGGTCGATGACCAGCTGCATGGCCGGCACCGGCTCCATCCAGTCGTCGTGGATCGAACCGAACAGCGGCTCCTTGTAATAGCGTTCCTTGACCTGGTCGGCGATGCGGCGGACCTCCGCCTTGTCGGGACCGGTGACGCGCATCTGTACCGCCCAGCCGGTCGGCGGGCCGAGGAAGAGGCGGTCGACCTTGCCGCGGACCGTCGGGAAATCCTTCGCGAGGATATCCCGAAGCTTGACGATCAGCCGTTCGCGGGCCTCGACATCCTTCGACATGACGAGGAGCTGCGCATAATTCGGGTTGCGGAGCTGCTGGTCGAGCGGCAGGAAGAAGCGCGGAGCCCCCTCGCCGATATAGGTGGCGACGTAGGTCTTGTCCTGGTCGGGCAGGATTCTCTGTTCGAGAGCCTTGGCCTGGCGCTCGACTTCCCCGATCGCCGTGCCTTCCGGCAGCCACATGTCGACCAGGATTTCCGGCCGCGACGACTGCGGGAAGAAGCTCTGCGGAATGAACTGGAAGGACCAGAGGCTGCCGGCGAAAACCGCGAGCGTCATCACCAGCACGATGATCCGGTGCCTGACCGCCCAGCCGACCGTGCTGCGCAGGCGATGGTAGAAGCGGGTGTCGTAGGCGTCGTGATGCGTGCCGGCATGGGCCCGCTGCTTCAGGAGCATGTAGCCGAGCCACGGCGTGAAATAGACCGCCACGAACCATGAGGTGACGAGCGCAATGCCCACCACGAAGAACAGCGAGCGGACATATTCGCCGGCGGTGGATTCGGCAAAGCCGACCGGAATGAAACCGGCGGTGGTGATCAGCGTGCCGGTGAGCATCGGGAAGGCGGTGGAGGAATAGGCGAAGCTTGCCGCGTCGATACGGTGCAGCCCCTCTTCCAGCTTGCGCTCCATCATCTCGACCACGATCATCGCGTCGTCGACGAGGAGGCCGAGCGCGATGATCAGCGCGCCGAGCGAGATGCGCTGCAGCTCGATGCCGATATAGTACATGATCGCCAGCGTCGCCGCGAGCACGAGCGGGATGGCGATCGCGATCACGATGCCGGAACGCCAGCCGATCGAGATCAGCGAGACGATCAGCACGATGACCAGCGCCTCCATCAGCGCCTTGGTGAATTCGCCGACCGCTTCGGTGACGACTTCCGGCTGGTTGGAGATCTGCTCGACGGAGACGCCGACCGGCAGCGTCTCTTCGAAACGGTGATAGGTATTCTCGATATCGTGGCCGACATCGGTGACCTTGAAGCCCGGAGCCATGACGACGCCGACCTGGACGCTGTCGTGGCCGTTGAAGCGGAACTTGCGCTGGAAGGGGTCTTCGAGACCTTCCGTCACGGTGGCGATATCGCCGAGCCGGATCACCTGGTTGCCGGCGCGAAGGCGGAGCTCCCGGATATCCTCCGGCGTGGTGATGCCGCCTTCGACCGAGATGCGCACCGAGCGGTCGGCCGTCTCGACGCTGCCGGCCGGATCGACATTGTTCTGGCCGGCAAGCGCATCGCGGATGTTGAGGACGGTGAGGCCGCGCTCGGCAAGCGCCTTGGAGGAGACGTCGATGAAGATCCTCTGCGGCTGGTCGCCGAGGATGACGGCCTTTTCGACGCCCGGCGTGGCGAGCAGCATGTCGCGGGCCTGGATCGCGAACTGCTTGAGCTCGGGATAGCTGTAGCCTTCGCCGCTGATCGAATGCAGCGTGATGTACGTGTCGCCGAACTCGTCGTTGAAATAGGGGCCGAGCAGGCCGGAAGGCAGGTCCTGCTGGATGTCGCCGATCTTCTTGCGCACCTGGTAGAAGGCGTCCGCCACCTCGTCGGCATTGGTGTCGCCCTTGATCTGGACCTGCGTGATCGCAAAGCCGGCGCGGGTATAGGACTTGACCCAGTCGAGATGCGGCGTTTCCTGCAGCTTGCGCTCGATCTTGTTGACCACCTGGTCCTGCATATCGGCGATCGAGGCGCCGGGCCAGACGGTCTGCACGACCATGACGCGGAAGGTGAAATCCGGGTCTTCCTTCTGGCCCATGTTCATGACGCCGAGGACGCCCATGACGATGATGAGGCCGAAGAGGAAGCGTGCGATGCTCGGATGGCCGATCGCCCAGCGGGACAGGTTGAACCGGGCCTTGTCAGAAGGATCGGCCTGATGGGAGGAGCTCATGGTCGTGTCCTTTAAGCCGGTGATCAGGGCGTGACGGAAGCAGTGCTCGTGCTGCTGACATTACCGAAGCGTGAGGCGACGGTTTCCGGCAGCTTCACCTTCATCTCTTCCTTCATGAACTGCGTGCCGGCCGAGACGACGAGGTCGCCTTCGGCCAGGCCTTCGGCGATGCGCACGCCGTTATCGGAAAAATCGGCGACCTTGACTGCGCGCGAGCCGACGGTGCCCTTCTCGCGGTCGACGACCCAGACGACCGGCTGGTCGCCGTTCTTGGCGAGCGCGGCGAGCGGAATGGACCAGGTCGGCACGGCATTGTCCTCCACGGCTTCGATCGTGGCGGTCATGCCGAGAAGCACGCGGCCGTCTTCGGGCAGGCTGACGCGGACGGCGAAGGTGCGAGACTGCGGATCGGCGCTGCCCGCGACTTCGCGGACCTTGCCGTCGAGCGTAAGATCGGTGGCCGACCAGAAGCGCGCCTTGACCGTCTTGCCCGGCTTGAACTGGGCGACGTCCATTTCCGGAACGGCGATCTGCACCTCCTTCTCCCCGTCGACGGCGACGGAAAGGACCGGGGTGCCGGCGCTCACCACCTGGCCGATATCGGCGCTGACGGCGGTGACGATGCCGTTCTGGTCCGACTTCAGTTCGGCGTAGGCGACCTGGTTGCGGGCCTGTTCCAGCGCGGAGACGGCGGACTGGCGGGCGGAAACGGCCTGATCGTAGGCGAGCGTCGCCTGTTCCAGTTCGGATCGGGAGGCGACGTTCTTGGCATTGAGGGATTCGGCGCGGCGCTTGGCGAGCTCGGTGATTTCCGCCTGCTTCTGCGCTGCCGCGAGATCGGCCTCGGCGCGGCGGACGGCGAGCTGGTAATCGACGGCATCGAGCCGCGCCAGCACGTCGCCCGGCGCGACGCGCTCGCCGATATCCACCAGCCGCTCGGTGATCTTGCCGCTGACGCGGAAGCCGAGATTCATCTCGGTGCGGGCGCGGACGGAACCGGAATATTCGAGCTTGCGGCCCTGGTCGGCCGCGGCGATCTCCGTCACCTTGACCGGTCGGACGGCCTCCGGAGCTTCGGCCGCCTTCTCCTCCGAGCAGGCCGTCAGCGCGCCGAGCGCGGCCGCAACGGCAAGCCCCTTGATGAGAAACGAGACGTCACGTCTGGTCTTCACGAAAAACATGTTCCGCACTCCCGATGGCGGGTTTTCGATCAAAGGCGCTCGTCGCGCCCGCGTTGTTTCAAAGCTATTTCAGGGCACGCAAGCCGAATTCGACCAGGTCTTCCGGCTGGCCTATGCGCGTATCGTTCAGACAGTCGGCAATCAGCATCGGATGGCACAGCTTCACCATGCACGACATGAAGTTTTCCGCCGCCAGCTGGGGATCCTGATCGCGGAATTCCCCCGCCTCGATACCTTCCCGGATGATATCGGCCACCAGCAGCCGGATACGGTCCAGAAACTGCTCTATCACCGGCCATTGCTGCTCGATGGCGATGACGACCATCTCGTGGACCTTCTTCTCGTCCAGCATGGTCTCGAGCGTGATGCGGTGCTGCTGCAGCACGTGGTCGCGCAGCCGTTCCGTGGCGCTCACCGGCCGCTTCGCATTGGCGAACGCCACCTGGTAGCTTCCTTCGAGCATGCGGTTCGCCAGCGCCTGATGGATATCCGCCTTCGACGAGAAGAAGCGGTAGATATTGGCCGGCGACATGCCGAGCTCGCGGGCGATGTCCGCGACATTCGTCTTGGTATAGCCGTAGTGCTTGAAGAGGCGCTCGGCCGCGTCGAGGATGCGGTTGACGTTCTCCTGCTTCGTCGTCTCCAGGGCCTGATCGCTTGCGTCCATAGGGCTGACGGCTTTCATTTTACATGTGACGATTTTCATTTTTCGTCAGTCGTAAACAAGAAGTCGCTTTCTGTCAATCGGGGCGGCCATTAATTCCCGCGGAGGGGATAAAAATCGGCTAACAGGAGGAACCAAAACCGACACCGCACGTTAGGGCGCGTTGAGCCGCGCAGGCCGCGGACCTGGGGACATTTGATGAGCATGCCGCAAAGTTACGACGCTTCGTTACTGGACGAGGAGCGCTATCGCCTCCTCATAGACGCCATTACGGATTACGCCATCTACATGCTCGACACCGACGGCAGGGTTGCGAGCTGGAACCTTGGAGCCCGCCGTTTCAAGGGGTATGAAGCCTGGGAAATCCTGGGCGAGCATTTCTCCCGCTTCTACACGGACGAGGACCGGTTGGCCCGGGTGCCGGAGCGCGCGCTGCAGGCCGCCGCGACCGAAGGCCGTTTCGAAAGCGAGGGCTGGCATGTCCGCAAGGACGGCAGCCGCTTTCTGGCGCATGTCGTCATCGATCCGATCTGGGGCCGGTCGGGTGAGCTTCTCGGTTTCGCCAAGGTCACCCGCGATCTGACGGAACGGAAGCAGGCGGAAGCGGATCTCCGGCGAAGCGAACAGAAATTCCAGCTCCTGGTCCAGGGCGTCACCGACTATGCGCTCTACATGCTCGATCCCGAGGGCTATGTCAGCAATTGGAACATCGGCGCCGAACGCATCAAGGGCTACCGCGCCGACGAAATCGTCGGGAAGCATTTTTCACAGTTCTATACGCAGGAGGATCGCGAGCGCGGCGAGCCGCAGCGGAGCCTCGAGACGGCCAGACGCGAGGGACGTTTCGAGCGGGAAGGCTGGCGCCAGCGCAAAGACGGCACCCGGTTCTGGGCGCATGTGATCGTCGACGCCATCCGCAACGACGACGGCGAAATCCTGGGCTTTGCCAAGATCACCCGCGACATCACCGAAAAGGTCGAGGCCCAGAAGGCGCTCGCCCAGGCCCGCGAGGAGCTTTTCCAGGCCCAGAAGATGGAGGCGATCGGGCAGCTTACCGGCGGCATCGCGCATGATTTCAACAACCTGCTGATGGCGATCCTCGGCAGCCTGGAAATCCTGAAGAAACGCCTCCCGAACGATCCGGCGCTGGTCCCGCTGCTCGACAACGCCATCCAGGGCGCCGAGCGCGGCGCGGCCTTGACCCAGCGCATGCTGGCCTTCTCGCGCCGCCAGGAACTCAACATGCAGGCGGTCGATACGGCGACGCTCATCAACGGCATGATGGATTTCGTGCGGCGCTCCCTCGGCGGCGAGACCCGCATAGAGACCCGGTTCCCCGATGGCCTCCCCTCGGTCGTCACCGATCCCGTGCAGCTCGAAACGGCGCTCCTCAACCTCGTCGTCAATGCCCGCGACGCGATGACGAACGGCGGCCTGATCACCGTCGGCGCGAAGGAATATGTGGCCGAAGAAGGGGCGGAGAAGCTGAAGCCCGGCCGTTACGTGCGGCTTTCGGTCTCCGATACCGGCGAAGGCATGGACGAGGAGACGCTTGCGCGCGCAACGGCCCCCTTCTTCACCACCAAGGGCGTCGGCAAGGGAACCGGGCTCGGCCTTTCCATGGTCCAGGGCCTGACCGAACAATCGGGCGGCAAGCTGGTGATCGAAAGCGAGAAGGGCAAGGGCACGACGGTTTCGCTCTTTCTGCCCGCCGCCGACGCAGACGACTGCCCGCAGTCTCCGGAGCGGACCGCGCCCTTACCTGCAGCGGCGCCGAACGAACATCTCACGATCCTCGCGGTCGACGACGATGCGCTGGTGCTGATGAACACGACGCTGATGCTCGAGGATCTCGGCCACACCGTGATCGAAGCCTATAGCGGCGCCGACGCCCTGAGGGAGCTCAAGGGCGGCACGCATCGGGTCGATCTCGTCATCACCGACCATTCCATGCCCCGCATGACCGGCTCCGAACTCGCCGCCGCCATCCGCAAGGAATGGCCGGACCTCCCCGTTGTGCTTGCGACGGGTTACGCGGAACTGCCCTCCGGCGGCGACAACCGCCTGCCGCGCCTGCCGAAGCCATTCTCGCAGAGCCAGCTTCAGGACGTCATCGTCGCGGCACTCGCCGGCGCTTGAACCAAAGCCGGTGACCGGGCGTTGTTCTCCCGTATGAAAACGGGAGAACGATCGATGGTCTTCAAGCACCAGCATTTTCATGAGACGCCCGCCGAGGTGGAGGCGGAATTCCCGCCCCGCGCGACGCTGGAAAGCGCCGTTTCCGATGCGCTCGCCTCCGCCGGCGGCGTCGATGCCAGCGACGTGACGGTGACCGTCAAAGGCGGTGAGGTCACGCTCTCGGGCGCCGTCCAGGTGCCGGAGGAAATCGGACGGGCCGAGGAAGTGGCCCGCGGCGTCGCCGGCGTCACGGCGGTCCGCAACGAAATCCGCCACACCGCGCCGTCTTTCTTCAACGGCGGACCAAGGCCATTATGACCTGCTGCCTCTCTTGAAGGCAAGGCAATCGCGCATTCCCTCCCCCGCTTGCCACAGGGCAATTGCCTATGAGCGGAACATGCTTCCGTGGAATGATGAGGCGGCAGCGGCTTCCCTTCTCCCCAGCGGGGAGAAGGTGGTCCGAAGGACCGGATGAGGGGGCAAAGCCAAAATCCAGCGAGGCGTTTGCCGCGTGTGCACCCCCTCATCGCCTCGCTTTGCTCGGCCCTTCTCCCCGCTGGGGAGAAGGGGGCAAACCGAATCCGCTCGGCTCCTCATAGGGAGAAGAGCAATCGCGCCCAGGCGATCGCCCTTCTGTCTAAGAGGTCACCGCGGCAGGGCGTAGGCGATCACGTAATCTCCGGGCTTGGTGCCGACGGAACCGTGGCCGCCCGCCACCATCACCACGAATTGCCGGCCGTCGTCGACCGCATAGGTCATCGGCGTCGCCTGGCCGCCGGCCGGAAGCCGCGCCTTCCAGAGTTCCTGGCCGGTGGTGAGGTTGTAGGCGCGCAGGTAGTCGTCGACCGCGGCACCGAGGAAGGCCACGCCCCCCTTGGTGATCATCGGCCCGCCGATGCCGGGCACGCCGACCTTGAAGGGCAGCGGCAGCGGCGTCATGTCGTAGACTGTGCCGTTGCGGTGCATGTAGGCGATCTCGCCGGTCCGGAGATCGGCGCCGGCGACATAACCCCATGGCGGCGCCTGGCAGGGGATCTGCAGCGGCCCCAGGAACGGCCCCATATAGACGCCGTAGGGCGCGCCGTCGTTGCGGTTGAGACCCTGTTCGCTGCCCTTTTCGTCCTGGCCCTTCGACGGAATTTCGGAACGGGGCACGAGCCGCGAGGTGAAGGCGAGATAGGTCGGCATGCCGAACATCACCTGCCGTTCCGGATCGACCGCCACGCTGCCCCAGTTGAAGGTGCCGAAATTGCCGGGATAGACGATCGTGCCCTTAAGCGACGGCGGCGTGTAGCGGCCCTGATAGTTGTGCTGATGGAACCAGATGCGGCAGACCATCTGGTCGAACATGGTGATGCCCCACATGTCCTTTTCTTCCAGCGGCTTCGGCTTGAAGGTGAGCGCCGAGGTCGGCTGCGTGGGGGCGGTGAAATCCTCCGGGATCGCGCCTCCCGGCGCCGGTTCCTCCGTCACCGGGATGATCGGTTCGCCGGTGCGCCGGTCGAGCACGTAGATGTCGCCCTGCTTGGTCGGCCCGACCAGCGCGGGAACTACGGTGTTGTCCGGCCTGGAGATGTCGAGGAGCACGGGCTGCGCCGGCACGTCCATGTCCCACAGGTCGTGATGCACGGTCTGGCGCACCCAGCGGTCGGCTCCCGTATTGAGGTCGAGCGCGACGATCGACGAGGAATATTTCTCGACGCTCTCGCTGCGGCCCATGCCGAGCTGGTCCGGCACCTGGTTGCCGAGGGGGATGTAGACGAGCCCCAGTTCTTCGTCGACGCTGAAGACCGACCAGCTGTTCGGCGAATTCGTCGTATAGGTCTGGCCGGGCTGGATCGGCTGGGTTTGCGTCGGATTGCCGGAATCCCAGTTCCAGATGAGCTGCCCGGTGTTCACATCATAGGCGCGGATGACGCCCGACTGTTCCTGCGTCGAATAGTTGTCGTTCACGGCCCCGCCGATGACGATCTTGTTGCCGGCGATGGCCGGCGGCGAGGTCGAGTAATAGTAGCCGGCCGGATTGTACTTCATGCCGGTTTCGAGGTGCAGCGTGCCCTGATCGGCAAAGGAGGTGCACACCTCGCCGTTCGCCGCGTCGAGCGCGATCAGCCGCGCATCCGAGGTCGGCAGATAGACGCGTTCGGAGCAGGGCGTGCCGGCAGCCGCCGCCGGATCCTTGTAATAGCTGACGCCGCGGCAGGTCTGGTGTTGCCGGTCCGGGTTCATGCCGGAATTCGGGTCGTATTTCCACTTCTCCTGGCCGGTCGTCGCATCGAGGGCGATGGCGAGATTGTGCGGCGTGCAGAGATAGAGCGAATTGCCGACCTTCAGCGGCGTCACCTGATAGGTGGTTTCGCCGACATCGTCCGGCCGCTTCACGTCGCCGGTCTGGTAACGCCATACTTCCGTGAGGTTGGCGACGTTCTCGACATTGATCTGGTCGAGCGGCGAGTAGCGCTGGCCATAGGGCGTGCGGCCGTATTGATGCCATTCGCCGGGAGGCACGTTGCCGCCCATGGGCGGCGCGGCGGCGACCGACTGTTCCGGCAGCGCGCCGCTCTTGTCGTAGGGATCCATGAACATGGAGAAGATCGCGACCGCGATGGCGATGACCACGGAGAGCGCGAGCGGCGTGGCGGCCGCTCCGTAGCGCGCGCCCGTCGGGCTCGAAAAGCCGAGCGGCCTGCGGATCCAGGGCGTCAGCAGCCAGAGGCCGAGAATGATGATCAGGCCGCCGCGCGGGCCGAGCTGCCACCAGTCGAAGCCGACTTCCCAGATCGCCCAGACGAGCGACGCGAGCACGAGGACCGCATAGACCCTGAGCGCCATGGCCCTTCCGAGGAAAAGCAGGATGGCGGTAAGGATGAAACCCAGCCCGCAGACGAGATAATAGGCGCTGCCGCCGAGCAGCAGCAACTGGCCGCCGCCGACCGCCAATGCAAGTCCGATCAGCGTGAAAAGGATTGCCGTGATCTTTATGGCCATAAGGATGCCCCCGTTTCGGCTCGGAATTTCAGGCCCGCTTGAACCCTGCGTCCCCCCGCGCCTTCAACACGAGCTTCGCATAAAAGTTCCAACGCGTGTTCCCGTCCCGCAAAATTTAGCGGAACCGTCCCGTGGTCAAGCCGGTTTTGATGTTTCTGCAAGGAGTTCGATCATGCTGACGGCGCGCAAAGGCCCGGCCTTCGAGACACCGGGCGCCGAGGGCGGGAAGTTGCCGGAGGTCAGGGAGCAGGCGGAAGGCTGCACCCGCTGCGATCTCTATAGGAACGCCACCCATCTCGTGTTCGGCGAGGGACCCGCCAAGGCGAAGGTGCTCTTCGTCGGTGAGCAGCCGGGCGACAAGGAAGACCTTGCCGGCAGGCCTTTCGTCGGTCCCGCGGGCAGGCTGCTCGACCGCTGCCTGGAGGAAGCCGGCGTCGACCGCGGTCTCTGTTACGTCACCAATGCGGTGAAGCATTTCAAGTTCACCCCGCGCGGCAAGCGCCGCATCCATTCCAAGCCCAATGCCGGCGAGGTGCAGGCCTGCGCCTGGTGGCTGGCGGCGGAGCTGCGCCTCGTCAGGCCGAAGCTCACGGTGGCGCTCGGCGCGACCGGCCTCTATTCTTTGCTCGGCCGGCAGGCGAAGGTGACGCGCGACCGCGGCACCATTCTACAATCGCCGGACGGGCTGCCGGTGCTGGTGACGATCCACCCCTCGGCGCTGCTGAGGATGCTGAACCAGCCCGATGCGGAGCTCAATCGCGCCCGTTTCGTGGATGACTTGAAGAAGATCGCAGAATTTCTGGAGTGAACATGGCCTACGAACTCTATTATTGGGACGGCATTCAAGGCCGCGGCGAATTCGTGCGGCTGGCGCTGGAGGAGGTCCGCGCCGATTATCTCGACGTCACCCGCGACGGACAGGGCATGCAGAGGATGCTGGATTACATGCGCGGCAGGCATGGTTACGACCACATGCCGTTTGCCCCGCCCTTCCTGAGGGACGGCGACATCGTCGTCCCTCATGTGGCCAACATCCTGCACTATCTGGGGCCGAAGCTGGGCCTCGTGCCGAAGGACGAGAAATCCCGCATCCTCGCCCACGGGCTGCAGCTCACGATTACCGATTTCGTCGCGGAAGTGCACGACACGCACCACCCGATCAGCACGGACGACTATTACGAGGATCAGAAGGATGAGGCGAAGGCTCGTTCCAGGGCCTTTCTGAAGCACCGGGTGCCGAAGTTCATGGGCTATTTCGACCGCATCATCGGGGCCAACCCGGCGAAGGGCGGCCATGCGGTCGGCGGCGGCCTGAGCTATGTGGACCTTTCGCTCTTCCAGCTCGCCGAAGGGCTGAGCTACGCCTTCCCGCGGGCCACGGAGAATTTCGCAAAGGATTATCCGCATGTCGCGAAGGTCCGCGACATGGTGCGCAAGCGGCCGAATATCGAAGCCTATCTCACGTCGAAGCGCCGGCTCGCCTTCAACGAGTCGGGCATATTCCGGCACTATCCGGAACTGGATCAGGATCCCGCGTGAACCGCCGCTAACGACCGGGATCAGATAAAAAGGAATACCGGCGCGATGGTCGCCAGAATGACGGCCGTCGCGATCAATGTGAATTTCATGATGACCTCCACCGTATGAACATGAGCCGCCCCTGACCGATGGCTCAGTTCACGTCTTCTCCCAATTCCTGCAGAATTTGATGCCGTGCGCGGTTCAGCCGGCTTTTCACCGTGCCGACGGCGCAGTCGCAGATCTCCGCCGCCGTCTCGTAGCTCTCGCCCAGGATCGCCACGAGCGTCAGCACCTCGCGGTAATGCGGCGGCAGTTTCTGAAGCGCCCGCTGCACTTCGCGCGCCCTGGCCGCGGTCTCCTGGGACGCGGCCACGGGCGTATCGCCGGAGACGTTCTCCTCGATCCCCGGCGCCTCGCGGCCAAGCACCTTGGCGCGCGTGTAGAACGTGTTGCGCATGATGGTGAAGAGCCAGCTCTTCAGCTTGGTGCCCGGCTCGAACTTGTCCAGATTGGCAAGCGCCTTCATCAGCGTTTCCTGCACCAGATCGTCCGCGTCGACGGGATTGCGGCAGAAGGTGCGGGCAAATGCGCGGAGAGCCGGAATGAGCCTCACTATATCCGCACGTGCAGGATCACCATTCAACTGTGATTCAGACACCGTTGCCTACCTCTCCGAATCTTCCATGGGCGGGAATTTTCGGTGGCAAACGCACGCCTTGCGCATTTGGTTCCGCCAAGATGAACGGCCTGTTCATGTTCGTGACGGAACAAAGCGGCCGGCAGCCCTGTTGATAACACTTTCACGGAGTTATGATCGTGGCACCGCGTGCGAACTGGAAAGGTTATCTCAAGGTCGGAGAGCTGAGCTGCCAGGTGGGACTCTATACCGCCGCCTCCACGTCCGACCGCGTCAGCTTCCACATCATCAACCGCGATACGGGCCACCGGGTCCACCGCCAGATGGTCGACGCCGATACCGGCAAACCGGTGGACAACGACGATATCGTCAAGGGATACGAGGTCTCCAGCGGCGAATACGTCATCCTCGAACCGGACGAGATCAAGGCGGCGGTGCCGGAGAGCGACAAGACGCTGGAGCTCGAAACCTTCATCCCCTGCAACGGGGTCGACACGATCTATCTCGACCGCCCCTACTATCTTGCGCCGGTTGACAAGCCGTCGGCGGAAATCTTCGGCCTCATCCGCATGGGGCTGAAGGAGAAGAATGTCGCGGCCCTCGCCCGCACCGTCCTGTTCCGGCGGCTTCGCACGCTGCTCATCCGGCCGAGCGAGGACGGGCTGGTCGCCAGCACCTTGAACTACGACTACGAGGTGCGGCCGGCCAAGGAGATCTTTTCCGACATCAAGGACTTCAAGATCGAGGGCGAGATGCTCGATCTGGCGAGGCACATCATCGATACCAAGCGCGGCGAATTCGACCCGACGGAATTCGACGACCGCTACGAGGCGGCGCTTGCCGAGCTGATCCGGGCGAAGATCGAGGGCCGCAAGCTCAAGAAGAAGCCGACGCCCGAGCCGAAGAAGGTTTCGAACCTGCTCGACGCCCTCCGCCAGAGCGCCGGCACCGCCGCTCCGCGGAACGCAAACCGCAAGAAGACGGCCGCGAAGAAGACCACCCGCGCGGCATCGCGTAAGACCGCTGCTCCGCAGAAAAAGGCGAGCTGACCATGGCGCTTGAAACCTATAACCGGAAGCGGAACTTCAAGGCCTCGCCCGAACCCCAGGGAAAGGTGCCTCGCGGCCGCAAGGGCAAGACGGGCGGCAACAGCTTCGTGATCCAGAAACACGACGCCACCCGGCTGCATTACGATTTCCGCCTGGAGATGGACGGCGTGCTGAAGAGCTGGGCCGTGACGCGCGGGCCGAGCCTGGTGCCCGGCGAAAAGCGGCTTGCGGTGCATGTGGAGGACCATCCGCTCGACTACGGCGGTTTCGAGGGCATGATCCCGGAAGGCAATTACGGCGCAGGCGCCGTGCTGCTCTGGGATCGCGGCAGTTGGGAACCGATCGGCGATCCCCACAAGGCCTACCGGAAAGGCCATATGGAATTCGAGCTCAAGGGCGAGAAGCTGGAAGGCCGCTGGCACCTGGTCCGCATGGGCCACAAGGAAGGCGAAAAGCGCGAGAACTGGCTTCTGATCAAGGGCGAGGACGAATTCGCCCGCGCCGAGGGCGACAAGGACGTCCTGGAGGAAATGCCGCTTTCGGTCAAAACCGGAAAGACGATCGAGGAAGTCTGGGGCCGGCAGGTTTCCAGGCGGAAGCGATCTGCAAAAGCCGGGACGAAGGCCAAGGCCGATCCGGAGCCCGAAAGCCCCGGCATCGCCGTCTCGAAGATCAGGGGCACAAAGAAGGCGGGACATCCCGGCTTCATCGAACCCCAGCTCGCGACGCTGGTGAAGGGCGCGCCCTCCGGAAAACGCTGGGTGCACGAGATCAAGCTGGACGGCTATCGCCTCCAGGCGCATATCGACGGCGGCGAAGTGAGGCTGCTCACCCGCACCGGGCTCGACTGGACGCACAAGTTCGGCAGCGACATCGTGGCCGCATTCGGGAAGCTTGCCGTCCAGAACGCGATCATCGACGGCGAGGTGGCGGTCGAGGCGGGCTCCGGCGCCACGGATTTCTCGCTGCTGCAGCAGGACCTGAGCGAAGGCCGCGACGACCGTTTCACCTTTTTCGCCTTCGACCTGCTTCATCTCGACGGCTACGACCTCACCGGCGCCACGCTGCTGCGGCGCAAGGAGGCGCTCGAAAAGCTGCTGACCGGCAGCGGCCCGGCCCTTCGCTACAACGAACATTTCGGCGACGAGGGCGGGCTGGTGCTGAAACATGCCTGCCGCCTGAGCCTCGAAGGCATCGTCTCGAAAATTTCGGAAGCCCCCTATCGCCCCGGGCGCGGCCGCGACTGGGTGAAGTCGAAATGTTCGGCCCGGCAGGAATTCGTGGTCGCGGGCTATGTCCCCTCCTCCGTCTCCAACAAGGCGATCGGCTCGCTGGTCATGGGCTATTACGAGAAGGGCAAGCTGCGCCATGCCGGCCGCGTCGGCACCGGCTATACGGGCGCGATGGCCCAATCGCTCTTCAGGAGGCTCAACGAAATCCGCATCGACAAGAGCCCGTTTGACGAAAAGCTCACGGGGGTGGAAAAGAAGGACGTCGTCTTCCTGAAGCCCGAGACGGTGGCGGAGGTGGAATTCCGCGGCTGGACGGCGGATGCGCATATCCGCCATGCCGCCTTCCGGGGCCTGAGGGAAGACAAGGACCCGAAGGATATCGTCCGGGAGGGAGGGCCTGTGAGCGCAGCGGAAGAACCGAAACCGCCGAAACGGACGGTCAACCTCACCCATCCGGACCGGATCTACTGGCCGGATGCCGGCGTGACCAAGGGCGGTCTCGCGGATTACTACACCGAGGTCTGGCGGCTGATGGCGCCCTTCGTCGTCAACCGGCCGCTGGCGCTGATCCGCGGCCCGGACGGCATCACCAAACAGCTCTTCTTCCAGAAGCACGGCTGGAAGGGCATGACGAAGAACGCGATCCTGATCAAGGACCCCGCCGATCCGAGCGAGGAGGACATCACCATCCGCGACCTCGACGGCCTGCTCGGCCTCGTCCAGGGCGCGGCGCTGGAAATCCACCCCTGGGGCTCCAATCTCAACGACTGGGAAAAGCCGGACATGGTCAATATCGACCTCGACCCCGGCGAAGGCGTCTCCTGGACGGACATCATCGCCGCGGCCCACGAGGTGAAGCGGCGTTTCGAGGACATGGGCCTGGTTCCCTTCGTCAAGACCTCCGGCGGCAAGGGATTGCATGTCGTCGCTCCGGTCAGGCCGAAGGCGGAATGGCCGGAGGTGAAGGCGGCGATGAAGGCGCTCGCCGACGGCATGGCCGGCGACGATCCCGACAGGTATGTCTCGACCATCACCAAGTCGAAGCGAAAGGGCAAGATCCTGATCGACTACCTGAGGAACGGCCGGGGCAATACCGCCGTGGCGCCCTATTCCACCCGTGCCCGCCCCGGCGCGCCGGTCTCCATGCCGCTTGCCTGGGACGAGCTCGGCGGCGCGATCGGCCCCAATTATTTCACCGTCAACAACACGCCGGCCCGCATCGCCCAGCAGGCGAGCGACCCCTGGGGCGATTTCCGCAAGGCGGAAGCGCCGATCGAGTTTGAGGGGAAGAGAAAGCGGTAGTTAAGAAGATGATCCTGGGACATCTCCCCTTCAGAACATCTCCTCTTGAGTGAGCGCTGCCCCTCACCCCAGCCTTGCCGGGGTTGAGCCATTCGTCTCAACCGGTCCTTCGGACACCCGCAGGCGGGGAGAGGAGACGGGAAGCCCGCATCCCGCCACCTTCTCCCCGTCTGACGGGGAGAAGGTGGCGGCAGCCGGATGAGGGGCAGGCCCACATGCGGTTGCCCTGCCGTCAGAACGGGCAGAGGATAAGGGCAAACCTCAGCCATTACTTCCGTGGCGATTTCCGCTCCGCCTCCAGGCTTTTCCTGAGCGCGCTGGTGATGTCGATGACGTTGCTCGGCCGTTCCGGCGCCTTCTCATCGGCGCGCCTTTTTGTTTTCCGGCCCTTCTTCCGCTCCGCGATGATGTCGAGCAGACGGTCCCGCACCGGATCGTCGGCCATGGACGGCTTCCAGCGTTCGGTGCGTTCCTCGATGATCTTCTTCATCATCGTCAGGTGCCTGGCTTCCGGCTTTTCCTTCGGCTTCTCGGCGGCGTATTCCTCCGGATCGCGCACCTCGTCGCCGTAACGCAGCGTCCAGACGACGATGCCCTTGTCCTTCGGGAGAAGCAGCACGGCCCGCTCCCGGCGATACATGACGAGCCTCGCGATGCCGCCGGTCTTCGTCTTTGCCATCGCCTCGCGGATCACCGCGAAGGCTTCCGCGCTCACCTCGTCGTCGGGCGCCAGATAATGCGGCCGGTCGTACCAGATCCAGCCGATCGATTCCTCCGGCACGAATGTCTCGATGTCGATCGTGCGGGTGCTTTCGAGCCCCACGTCCTCGATCTCCTCGTCTTCGAAGAGCACGTAGTCGTCTTCGCCCTTCGGATAACCTTTGACCTGATCGTCGTCTTCCACCGTCTCGCCGGTCTCCGCATCCACATAATGGCTCAGCACCCGGTTCCGGGTCTTCCGGTTGATGTTGTGGAAGCGGACCCTGGCTCCTTCCGAGACCGCCGGCGTCATCGTCACGCGGCAGGTGACGAGCGAAAGTTTCAGGTAACCTTTCCAGAAGACACGCGGCGCCACGGCAGAAACTCCTTCGTTTCGCCGATAACCCGCGCCGGCGCGGCTTGGTTCCGGAACAAGTCCCGCGACAAACCGTTTCCTCCCGACATCCAGCACAGGAGGGCATCCATGAGCAGCACCCCCAATGCTCCGCAGAAGGACCGGGAGAAGAAGACGGCAGAACGCTCCGCGCGCGAGAAGCATGAGACGACCGAATTGGAAGAACAGCTCAACGAAGGCCTGGAGGATACGTTTCCGGCGAGCGATCCGGTTTCGACCACGGTGACCTCCATCCCCACCGGCACGCCCAAACCGCCGAAGCATTGATCGCCGCACAATCCGCCGATCGCGAAATCGGTCTGGAACAATTCGGGCGGCTTCCTGGATAGGAAGTCGCCCGAATTCATTTGTCGTATGTGACTTTTTCGGGATATTCGAAGATAACCATATTGCTGTAAGGAGACTGTTCCAGGGTTTGGATGGGGCGCGAACATCGTTTCGGCATTGATTTGCCGGGGATTCGTTACTTCAGAGGTCGGGATGGCGAAGCAGAACAATCCGGTTGCGGACCAGGAAATCAGGATGGGACGACGCGTCAGCCGTCAGGTCTCGGTCCTGCTGACCGAAATCGAGAAGGAAGAAGTTCCCGATCGCCTGCTCGAATTGGCGCGTGAACTCCAGAAGGCGCTCAACGAAAAGATCGCCAGCCGCTCCGATCGATAGCACTTTCAAAGCTGCGTCGAGATCAGGTTGTCGGTACGCACCCGCCCATCCACGACGCCGCGCGGCCCTTCCGCATCGTACCGCCCGCTTTCGTCCTCGATCACCGTGTAGAGCTTCTCGCTGCGGAACGCGCTCGCCATCTCCGTCGAATTGCCTTCGGAGGGCGAGGCATCGATCTCCGTGAAGTCGAGTTCCGCGCCGCTTGCCACCAGACGGGCGTCGCCCGCGGTTCTCGCCCGGACGACCACTTCGCCGTGCGGCGGCGAATTCTGCCAGTTCGGATCGTCGGGCGCCGCGATCGGCACCAGCCGGTAGATCTTCAAACTATCCTGCATGTCTGTCTCCCTTTGAGGTTCCCCGGGCGAGGTCCCGCGGCCTCTGCGGCAACGCCGCCCGGGCGTCGCCGGTTCCCGTGAGGCAGCACGGGAACTTTTCTCGTCGCCGCTTTGTTCCTCCCCGCTGACAAAGTGGAGGCAGATATGGAAGACCCGCGCCGTTGCCGGCATCTCTGCGTCGACATGCAGCGCATGTTCGCGGAGGATACGCCCTGGCATATTCCATGGATGCAGCGGGTGCGCGAGCCCGCCGCCGCCCTCGCCGGGGCGCATCCGGCGGAGACGATCTTCACCCGCTTCGTCACCCCCAAGACGCCGGACGAAGCGCAAGGGAGCTGGCGGAATTATTACGAAAGATGGGCGCAGATGACGCGCGGCGAGCTCGGCGACCACATGATCGATCTTCTCCCGGAATTGAAAGCAATGGTGCCGCCGGCGCGCGTTTTCGACAAGATGGTCTATTCGCCCTGGCTGGACGGGCGCCTGCACCATGTGCTGCGGGACCAGGGCGTCACCACGCTCGTCATTTCGGGTGGCGAGACCGACGTGTGCGTGCTTGCCGCCGTGCTGGGAGCCATCGATCTCGGCTATTCGATCATCCTCGCCACCGACGCGATCTGCAGCACGTCCGACGAGACGCATGATGCGTCGCTGGCGCTTTACGGCAACCGTTTCTCCAAACAGCTCCGTCTCTCCGATACCGAGGGCATCCTGCGCTGGTGGAGCGATTGATCCCGGGATTGCGGAACCTTGCGGCGCGCAATCGGTTTTCCGATTGGGCGATGGCGCCCCCGCGACAAGGAGCGTGACAAGGAGAAAGCCGATGAAAAATGAGCAGCCGAAAGCAGGCCGGCCCGGCGAGACCTCGCAATGGCCCCGGTGGGAAGGCCCGGCGGAAAGCCGCCCCAGCGGTTATCTTCAGGGCGAAGCGAACATTTTCGCCGAGGGACCGGAACAGGAAAAGCAGATAGGCAAGGCACCGAGCGACTACGAGCGTCCGGACGATCTGATCGCTGAGGACGTCAACGAGCAGCTGACCCAGGATGCCTTCCTCGACCCCACCAACATGTCCGTCTCGGTGGAGAATGGCGAGGTCGTCCTGGAAGGCTATGTCGCGCAGCTCGCCGACAAGGCCCGCGCCGAAGAGGCCGTCCTGAACGTCGCGGGCGTGACCGCCTGCCGCAACAACCTGCGGATCGCCCCCGAACGGCATTGATCCGTAGCGACAAGGAGAAAGCGATGGCCGACAATTTCTGGTTCATGGTCGTGGCGCTCGGCCCCGTCCTTCTGGGCGGCGCGATCGCCTACGCGCTGCTGCAGCGCCGCCGCCTGTCGCCGGGCGAAGAGAGGCGGCAGGAAAAGGCTGTCGAAGATCTCTACGACAAGCCACCGGGCGGCCGCGAACCACATTCGCACAGCCGCTGAGACGGCAGGAACCTTCCGAGGCATCTCGACGTTAGGTGCCTCGCAATACCCGAACACCATCCCATAAAAATCCAAGGAGAGAGCAATGGCCAGCAAGACCCTCGACGACCTTTTTTATGAGACCCTCAAGGACATCTACTATGCCGAGCGCCAGATCGTGAAAGCCCTTCCGAAGATGGCTCGCGGTGCCCGCGACGAAAAGCTCAAGGCGGCTTTCGAAAAGCACCGCGATGAAACCGAAGGCCAGATCGAGCGCCTGAAACAGGTCTTCGAGATCATCGGCAAGCGCGCCCAGGGCAAGACCTGCCCGGCGATCGACGGCATCATCGAGGAAGGCGAGGAGATCCTCGACGAGTTCAAGGGCAATCCCGCGCTCGACGCCGGCCTGCTCGCCGCTGCCCAGGCTGTCGAGCACTACGAGATCAGCCGCTACGGCACGTTGCGCGCCTGGGCCCAGCAGCTCGGCCTGAAGGACGCCGTCACGCTTCTCCAGCAGACGCTGGCGGAGGAGACCAAGACCGACGAGACGCTGACCGGTCTGGCCGAATCCGCAGTCAACAGGGCGGCCCAGAAGGCTGCCTGATCGCCTCGGAAGGCCGGGGGCGGACGTTTTCCCGCGCCCTTCCGTTTGCCGCCGACGGAAAGCCCGGCAAGGCCGGGCTTTCTCTTTGCCGCGGGACATCCCGTACCGGAATGCGGAGGCGGCCGGCGGTGGCGATATGCGCCCTGGACGCCCCCCGGCGCGGGCGTGGGTGTGGTAATAGGACGCAGACCGGTTTCATCCATAATATGGTCCTCAGCCGGTTGCGCAGGGACGGATATAGCGGTACCTTTTTCAGCTTGAACGTGTCTCCTTCCCGGCGGCGACAAGACGTTCGACAGCAAAAAAATTCCGCCCCGGGCAGATTTTTCGAGTAGTGGCCGCGTCTGTTGGTCCAAATGCCGATTTTTCGTTTTTACACAGGAACTTTTCCGTACCGCGCACGTTGGGGCGCTCGGGTGAATGGAGACAATAATGGCGGATTCCGAAGAAGATTGGATCAAGAAACGCGCCTACGCATTGTGGGAAGAGGAAGGTTATCCTGCCGGCAAGGATAGAGAGCATTGGGAAAGGGCGAAGCTGGAATACGCGACGCTCAAGCCCGTGGCTTCGAACGCAGCGCCGGTGATCCGGCGGCGGAAATCTGCGGCGGAAGCAGCGCCGGCGAAAGCGGGGCCCAAGACCAAGGCCGTTTCCCCCAAGACGGCCGCGAAGGCGGCGGCACCCAGAGCGGCAGCATCCAAGACGGCAGCACCCAAGACGGCAGCATCCAAGACTGCCGCTGCCCCGGCAAAGACTGCCTCCAAGACGCCTGCAGCCATCCCAGCCTCGGCGGAACCGGCCAAAAAGCGCTCCAGAAAAGTTCCGGCCGGCGAATAAGCGCCGTCCGGTCCCGCGATATCGAACAATTTGACAGCCGTGGCGACGCATGTCGCCGCGAGGTGGATTTTTTACCTTGGGAACCGGGATGTTTTTTGTGTCTGAACTCCGCCTGAATCCGAACCCGACAGGGAACGTCGGCCATCACCGAAATGTTCTGAAGGGTGAGAACGAACTATGGCGGAGGCAGGCATGATGAACGCTCACGTCCCGGTCGGCGATGCGCATCGCGATCAGCGAAGCATGAGGGATGGTGAGGTCCGGCCGGCCTCCGGAAAGCCGGGGCTGCCGCAGATGAAGATCCTGTCGGTCACTTCCGAGGTCTTCCCCCTCGTCAAAACGGGTGGGCTTGCGGATGTGACGGGATCCCTGCCCAAGGCGCTCGCGCCCCTCGGCATCGAAACCACGTCGCTGATCCCCGGCTATCCCGCCGTCATGCGGCAACTGACGAGCGCCATGCCGCTTGTCACGTTCGACAGCCTTCTGGGGGAGCGGGCCTCGCTGCTGCATACCCGCGTCGAAGACCTCAGCCTCTTCGTTCTCGATGCGCCGGCCCTCTACGACCGGCCGGGCGGTCCCTATGTGGATGAAACCGGCGCCGATCATCCCGACAACTGGAAACGGTTCGCCGCCCTCTCCCTGGCTGCGGCGGAAATCGCCGACGGGGTGCTGCCCGGATGGGTTCCCGACCTCGTCCATACCCATGACTGGCAGTCGGCGCTGACCTCCGTTTACATGCGCGAACGCGGCTGCATGACGCCCGTCGTGCTGACGATCCACAACCTCGCCTTCCAGGGACAGTATTCCGCAAAGCTGCTTGGAAATCTCGGCCTGCCCCCCGAGACCTATTCCATGAACCGCATGGAATATTTCGGCGACATCAGCTTCCTCAAGGGCGGATTGCAGACGGCCGATGCGATCACCACCGTGAGCCCGACCTATGCGCGGGAAATCCTGACGCCCCGGTTCGGCATGGGCATGGACGGCGTGCTGAACGCGCGCGTCTCGGTCCTGCGCGGCATCGTCAACGGCATCGACCTCGACGTCTGGGACCCGTCGTCCGATCCGCATCTGCCGCGCGGCTACGACGTCAACAGCCTGCGCCGCAAGCGCGAGAACCGGGCGGTCCTGCTGAAGGAATTCGGTCTGGACCCGTCGCATCCAGGTCCGGTCTTTTCGGCGGTCAGCCGCCTGACGTGGCAAAAGGGGCTCGACATGTTCGCCGAGACGGCGGACGAGGTCATCCGCCACGGCGGAAAGGTGATCGTGTTCGGTAAGGGCGACCACGAGATCGAACAGGCCCTGCTGAACACCGCATCGCGCTTCCCGGGCCGCATGGCCGTGCATATCGGCTACGACGAGCCGACGGCCCACCTGATCCATGGCGGATCGGACGCGATCGTGCAGCCTTCCCGCTTCGAGCCCTGCGGGCTGACCCAGCTCTATGCGCTCCGCTACGGCTGCGTGCCGGTCGTCTCGCGCACCGGCGGGCTTTCGGAAACGATCATCGACGCCAACGACGCGGCCATGTCGGCGCGCGTGGCGACCGGCTTCCAGTTCCACCCGGTGACGACCGACGGCCTGCGGCTGGCGCTCCGCCGCGCCCTGCACGCCTATGCCGACCCGAAAATGTGGGCGCGGCTGCAGAACCAGGGCATGAAGGCGAAGTTTTCGTGGGAGCGCAGCGCCCAGCAATACGCCGCCGTCTACGCCAACCTGGTGCGCAAGTCGGGGCCGATCTCGGCCGCCGCCCCCGCCGACCTGCGCCGGGCGACGATCTGATCCGGACGCCATCTCGGGCACATGAGAACCGGCCTGACGGACGGGCGGCTTGTCGACACCCTTGGCTTACCCGGCGTCATCCTCGGCCTTGTGCCGAGGATCTATAAACATCAATGGTTTGCAGATGCTCGGGACAGGCCCGGGCATGACGGAAGAGAAGGTCTCGCCTTCGTCAGCTCATGGCCTCCTGAAAAGCGCCAGGCTTCGGCCTTCGAGCTCGAAATCCTTTTCCTTGGTGATCACCAGCCCGCGTTTCGCGATGTCGGACGTGGTGAGTTCCAGCACCCAGCCGCCTTCGCCGAACTGCGGGATGCGGAAGGGCACATTGCCTTCGAACGGATTGAAGAGCAGCAGGACGTCGTGCCAGATGCCCTCCTCCTCCTGGAGGTCAGGGCGCCCGATATAGAGACCGAGCGTCGAACCCTCGTCCCAATGCTCCGGCTGCTGGAAGCCGCCTCCGGCGTTGAACCATTTGATGTCCATGCCGTCGCGCCAGTTTTCCCGCCGCAGGAGGGGTTGCTCCTGCCGGAGTTTGATGATGTGACGCGTGAACTCGCGCAGCTCCTCGCAGCTCTCCGGCAGGTCTTCCCAATGCACCCAGGAAATCTCGCTGTCCTGGCAATAGCCGTTGTTGTTGCCCATCTGGCTGCGGCCGAACTCGTCGCCGGAAAGCAGCATCGGGGTGCCGTGCGAGAAGAAGAGCGTCGCCAGGAAATTGCGCTTCTGCCGGTCGCGGACGGCGTTGATGCCTTCGTCGTCGGTCGGTCCTTCGGCGCCGTAATTGAAGCTGCGGTTGTCGTTGTGGCCGTCGTTGTTGTCTTCGCCGTTCGCCTCGTTGTGCTTGTCGTTATAGGAGACGAGGTCGTTGAGGGTGAAACCGTCATGGGCGGCGATGAAGTTGACGCTCGCCCAGGGCCGGCGGCCGCGCTGGTCGTAGAGATCGCCGGAGCCGAGCAGGCGGGCGGCGAAATCCGTCGAGACATTGGTGCCCTTCCAGTATTCGCGCACCGTATCGCGATACTTGTCGTTCCATTCGGCCCAGCCGGGCGGAAAGCCGCCGACCTGATAGCCGCCCGGACCGATATCCCACGGCTCGCCGATCAGCTTGACCTTCGAAAGAACCGGATCCTGCGTCATCGCGTCGAAGAAGCCGCCGCGCTGGTCGAAACCCTGCGGCTCGCGGCCGAGGATGGTGCCGAGATCGAAGCGGAAACCGTCGACATGCATGAATTCCGTCCAGTACCGCAGGGAATCCATGATGAGCTGCAGCACGCGCGGATGGGATGTGTTGACCGTGTTTCCCGTGCCCGTATCGTTGATGTAGTAACGATGCTGGTCGGGCATCGTCCTATAGTAGGAGAAGTTGTCGATGCCCTTGAAGGAAAGCGTGGGGCCGAGCTCGTTGCCCTCCGCCGTATGGTTGTAGACCACGTCGAGGATGACCTCGATGCCGGCGTCGTGGAAGCTCCGCACCATGTCGCGGAACCCCTGGATGCCTTTCGGCCCGTAATAACGGGAGGCCGGCGCGAAAAACCCAAGCGTGTTGTAGCCCCAGAAGTTCTTCAGGCCCTTGTCGAGCAGGTGCTGGTCGTCCGGAAAATAATGCACCGGCATCAATTCGACCGAGGTGATGCCGAGGCTCCTGATATAGTCGACCGAGGCCTTGTGGCCCATGCCCTCGAACGTGCCGCGCAGATTCTCGGGGATGCCCGGATTGAGCTGGGTGAAACCCTTCACATGGGTCTCGTAGATAACCGCCGCGGGCCAGGGAATGTCCGGCCGGTTCCGGTCCTGCCAGTCGAATTCGTTCGGATCGATCACCCGGCATTTCGGCATGAAGGGCGCGCTGTCGCTCTCGTCGAAGGTCAGGTCCTTGTCCTCGTGCAGGAGGTCGTAGGCGAAATGCGCCTCGTTCCACTGCACGTCGCCGACGAGCTCGCGGGCATAGGGATCGATCAGCAGCTTGTTCGGGTTGAACCGGTGCCCGTTCTCCGGATCGTAGGGACCGTGGACGCGGTATCCGTAGAGCGCGCCGGGCTTCAGGCCCGGAACGTAACCATGCCAGATCTCGTGCGTATATTCCGGAAGCTCGAGCCGGGCGATCTCGACCTTTCCGGTGCTGTCGTAGAGGCAGAGCTCGACGCGCTCGGCATGCGCCGAGAAGATCGCGAAATTGACGCCTTCGCCGTTGAAATTGGCGCCGAGCTGGAGCCATGAGCCGGGCTCGACGACGAAGCGGTTCGCCTTGGTATCCATGCCGCACCTTTCACAAAAGTCCTCTACTAATGGTGCAGCACAGCATTTCGTTCCCGGCTCGCGCGATTATGGTTCGCGCGATCACGGGTTGCCGGACCCGGCGGGAGGCGTGCTGGTATTGCCGGAGGGCGGATTGGCGGGGCTCGGGCCGCCCGTGCCCGTCTGCGGCGTGCTGCTGCGATCGGCCGGAGCGGTGTTCTCGGGTTGGGGCTGCGGCGTGTTGTTCACCGGGTCGCTCTGGTTTTCGCCGCTGTCGCCGCAGGCGCTCAAGAGCAGGACAGCCGAAAGGGCGATGATCAAACGCTTCATTTTCCATCTTCTCCGTTGGATTTTCCGATCCCGGCCTTGCTGACGGCACCCCGCCGGCGGCGTTCGTCGAGCGCGACGACCTTCTCGACCGCGACCACGTCTTCGGCCGCTGCGACCGGGACCGGATCGCTGGCGATCGCTTCCAGGACCTCCGGGGAAAGCGCGCCCTCGCGGATGACGTATTCCAGCGCCTCGCGCGTCTGGCGCTCCGCTTTCAGCTGGGCGTAAAGCGCCAGGATCAGCCGGTCACGGACATCATGTTTCCTACCCCCGCCCCCTGTTCCGGCGAACTCTGCCATAGTTTCCTCCTGTCCCTGCTCGAAAGGTCAACTTTCCGCTGGAGCGATTGTTCCCTCCGCCCGAGCCTCCCCTATCTCCCTGAAAGGGAAAAACACGACGAGGAGGCGAGCCATGGCTGCGCTGGCACCGGAAGAACTGGAAGGGCGGCTGAATGCCCACCGCGAACTGCTGATCGAGTTGCTGGCCGCGATGATCGGCGGCGAAGTCACCATCACGGCGCTCCTGCGGCGCCTGAGGGAAGACGCCACCTTCAAGGACAATGAAGAGGACCCCGGCGTGCTGCCGGAAGACGCGTTCGCGATCGAGAATTCCGCCGCGCGCGAGGTCCGCGCCATCCTCGAAGCGGCCCGCGCCAGGGCCGAAGCGGACAGTCGTTAACCATGGCAATTCATATTTGCGGCGATCCTGCCACGTTTATGGCTATTTCGTGGAACTAAAATACCATTGACTCGTTCATTCACCACCAAAGCGACGGAGGCGTCTATGGTCAGGGAATGGGTAGAAGCTGCAGGCTTCGTTCTATTGATAGCGGCCTGCTACATGATGGTCATTCCGGTTTAAGCTCCTGGGGAGGAGAGAGGCCTCACGGCCCCTTGCTCTCGCGGCCGGAGAAGAAGGCCGCGAGAGCGGCGACATCCTCGTCGTCCAGGTTTTTGGCGGCTTCCGTCATCAGGTGGCTGAACGAGGAACCACCCCGGACGCCTTCACGGAACAGCCGGAGCTGCTGCTCCAGATAAGCGGCGTTCTGGCCCGAAAGGTACGGATAGGCGGGATTGCCGCCGGGCTTTTCGTGGCAGCTGAAACAGGCGGGTATCCTGTCCGCCGCCCTTCCCCTCTCGGCAAGCTCCCTTCCCTTTTCGGTCAACTGCGGATCGGCCGCAGCCGCGGCGCGTTGCGGCCGGGCCTGCTTGGCATAGTAGCCGGCAAGCTCCGGCAGGCTCTCCTCCGACAATGTGCCGACCGCCACCTGCATGATGCCGCTCGGCCGCTTTCCTTCGGCATAGGCGCGCAGGCTGTTGAGCAGGTAGGCCTCCGACTGGCCGGCAAGCCGCGGAATGATGCTGCCGTCGTTGAGCTTCTTCTCCGCATGGCAGCTCTCGCAGGTGATCGGCAGCGGCGAGACCTCGCCGGCGGTGCCGATGCCGTGCAGGCCGGATGCCTGCAGATAGGCGTTCGTGTCCATCTCCGGCAGCTTGCGGAGAAAGGCGACCATGGCCCAGACCTCGTCGTCGCGCGCCTGCGCCGGCCAGGCCGGCATGCCGGTGAAGCGCACGCCGTGCTTGACGATCTCGAAGAGCTGCGCGTCGCTCCAGTCGGGCACGACCGTTTTGAGGTCCGGCGGCGACGGCAGCATGGCGAGCACCGCATCCGAACGGGGCTGCGCCGGCGAGCCGTGGCAGATGGCGCACCCCGTCTCGTAATGTCCCGCCGCCGGCGGAAGCAGCGCCGGATCGTCAAGTGGCGGAACCTCGACGGAAAGCGCTGCGGTGCGCACGGAATTCCTCATCACCCAGTGCAGGAACCAGTCGGTCACGGCCCAATGACCGGTGCTGGCCTGGATGCCCATCAGCCCCGACCAGGCGAACAGCATGCCGGACAGGGGCAAAGCCACGACCAACCCGATGAGATGCTTTCGGCGAATCCTCATCGGCTATCCCTCCTCCCCAAAGCCTCCGGCGCGCCGCCGTTGAGCGTGCGGGCAAGCAGCGCCACGCCGCCGGCCAGATAGACCGCCGCTCCCACCATCAGCATGATCACGCCGCCCGCCTGCTGATCCGCCGCAGCGGTGAGCGTGACGCCGAAACATATCACCACCCCTTCACCGTAGAGCGGCCGCGGCGACAAGGAAAGGAGCGCGCCGAGCAGCGTCATGTGCATGGAGGTGAAGAGCAGGCCGAACGTGCCGGAAAGCCGCCGCTCCTCGCGTCCGTCCGCGGCACCACCGAGGCAGGAAAGCCAGAGCGCAAGGCCGGCGCCGAGGAAGACGGCCTGTTCTGCGGCCGCGAAGAAGGCGGAGGTTTCCGAAAGGCCCCGCATTGCGGGAACATGCCAGGCCCAGACGGCGAAGAGTTCGACCAGCGAGGCGGTGAGCGGCGTCAGCCAGCCCCTGCCCGCGGTGAAATCGAAGCGCGTTCCGGACAGACCGATGGCGATGAGCGGCGCGGCACCCGCCACCACGCCCATATGCGCGATCATATGGACGGAAAACGAGCTTCGGTCCGCAAAGGGAAGCAGGACCGCCCAGAGCAGGAACAGCATGATCAAGCCAACGATGAGTGCTGCACGTTTGAAAGCCGAAAGGGACGGAGTGATGGCACGGCGAACTCCCTCTGATCTCCCATGTGGGGGAGATGGCGCCAAAGGCGGCAGAGGGGGGTGTGACGGTGGCGCGGCGGCCGCATCGGCTAAGGGAGTGTGCTCGCGATACCCCCCTCTGCCCTGCCGGGCATCTCCCCCACAAGGGGGGAGATCGGCTGGATGCTGCGCCTTCCGCCCCATATACGTTTGCTTCGCCCTCATGACTGGCACTCCGCGATGAAGATCAGCGGGATGGCCAGATAGGCGACGGCCACGAAGCTGAGGCCGGAAAGCAGCAGCGTTGCGAAACCCTGGAAGAACCTGCGGTCCTGGCGGGTCGGCGCGTCGTGGGGAGGGTCTCCCGATCCGAAACCCCATTGCCGCCAAGCGAGAAAGGCCGAGAGCACGATCATCGCGAGAGCCAGCAGGGTGAAGACGCCGAGCCCGATCCGGACCGTCTCGAACGAAAGATGAAGGGCAAGGCCCTTGGCGCAGAAAACCGCCACGGTGACGTAGCAGACGACGAAATGCAGTGCCCAGACCGTCGGCGCGGTGAAGAGCGTCCAGAGCGTTTCGATCTCGCGCGGAATGAAGCTTTTCATGATGCCACCAGCGGAAAGAGGCCGATCACTCCGAAGGTCACGACGGCGGTGACGGCCGTGAAGTGCCAATAGAGCGCGACATTGCGGATATCCTGGTCGTATTCGGCGGTCATCCTGCCGGCGAAACTGCGCGCCAGGCAATAGAGTTGCATGATCGCGCCGATCGCCCCGTGGGCGACCGTCCAGATCGCCAGGATCCATACGATGGCCGGATAGACGTTGGAGGTCGGCTCCATGCCGTGGAGATACGGTCCGGCCAGGCCCGCGAGCGAGGCGGCGACCGTGACGAGGCAGGCCGCGACAAGCGCGAGCCGTGCCCCCGCCGGTCCTTTTTCATTGAGTTCCCGGGCAAGGAGCGTCAGCCCCCAGGCGATCACGAAAAGCGCCAGTGCCGCCATCGGCCAGAATATGCCGGGCCCTTGAGCCGCCGCGGTGAAATCGTCATGGATCGTCCAATAGAAGAAATAGCCGAAGACGAGGCTCGCGAAGGCGGTGCCATCGCCCACCATGGTGATGAACATCGCCCACCAGCCGACCGAGGCAGGCCCGGAAACGTAGATCGGCAGCGTCTTGCCGAGGCCGACGTCCATTTCCGGCGCCTCCGGAATGGGCGCCGTGCCGGTCCAGAGCCACGAGACGATGGCGATGAAGGTGACGACGGCCGCGACGATCGTGGCGATCCACCAGTGGAAGGTGAGCGCGATGAAGACGCCCCCGAGCGCCATGGCGGCGATGATCGTCACATAGGACACGCCGCCGACGCGCAGGCACTGGATCGGCTCGGCATCGAGCACCGACGTCACCAGCGTTTCGCGATAGCCCGATTTCGCATCCGGCAGGTAGAAGCGCCCCGCTTCGATATCCGCCTGCAGGTTCGGCTGATCCCAAAGAGGATAGCGGCTGGTGATGATCGGCACGGAGCGCATGCCCCAGCTTTCCGCCGGGTCGCTCGTCCATTCCAGCGTGCCGGAATTCCAGGGATTGAGATTGCGCCCCTCAGGCTCCGGTTTCGGCCGGAGGATGTCGACGACGAAGGTCGCCACGCCGGACGCGAAGATGAAGGCGCCGACGGTGGAGATCAGGTTGAACCAGTCCCAGCCGATGCCTTCCGGATAGGTGAAGACGCGGCGCGGCATGCCGCGCAGGCCGGAGAAATGCATCGGAAAGAAGGCGATGTTGAAGCCCGAGAACATCAGCCAGAAAGCGACCTTGCCCCAGGCGTCGCTCAGCCTCTTTCCGGTGACGAAGGGGAAATAATAGTAGATGCCGGCCACGACCGGAAACAGCATGCCGCCGATCAGCACGTAATGCAGATGGGCGACGACGAAATAGGTGTCGTGCGCCTGCCAGTCGAACGGCACCAGCGCCACCATGACACCCGTCAATCCGCCGATGACGAAGATGATCAGTCCGCCGGCGCCGAAGAGCATCGGCACGGAGAAGATCACCCGGCCGGCCAGCATTGTGGCGATGAAGACGAAGATCTGCACGCCGGTCGGGATCGCCACCGCCTCCGAGGCCGCGGAGAAGAAGGCGAGCGAAATCTGCGGCAGGCCGGTGGTGAACATGTGATGCACCCAGAGCCCGAAGCTCAGGAACCCCGTGCCGACCGCCGCGAGCACGATCCACGAATACCCGACGATCGGCCGCTGCGAGAAGGTCGGCACGATCATCGCCATCAGCGCGATCGCCGGCAGGAAGATGATGTAGACCTCCGGATGGCCGAATATCCAGAAGAGGTGCTGCCAGAGCAGCGGATCGCCGCCGCGCTCCGCATCGAAGAAGGGCCAGTCGAACATCCGCTCCATCTCGAACAGGATGTCGCCGGCGATCAGCGGCGGGAAGGCGAAGAGGATCATGCCCGCGACGATCAGCAGATACCAGGCGAACATCGGCATCAGGTTGATGCGCATACCGGGCGCCCGGCATTTCATGATCCCGACGATGATCTCGACGGCGGCCGCGATCGAGGCCACTTCGATGAAGGAAAGGCCGAGCAGCCAGATATCGGCGCCGATGCCGGAATATTCCTTGTCGGTCGCAAGCGGCGGATACATGAACCACCCCGCATTGGGGGCCGCGTTGAAGAAGATCGAACCGCAGACGAAGATGCCCCCGAGCAGGAAGCTCCAGAAGCCGAAGGCGGAAAGCCGCGGGAAGGGCAGCTCGCGGGCGCCGAGCATGGACGGCAGCAGGAAGATCGCCCAGGCCTCGAAGATCGGCACGGCGAACAGGAACATCATCACCGTGCCGTGCAGCGTGAACGCCTGATTGAAAAGGTCGGCGGAGATGAGGTCGTTCTCCGGCACGACGAGCTGCAGGCGCACCAGAAGCGCGAGCAGCCCGGCGAACAGCATGAAGATGAAGGCGGTCACACCGTACCAGAGGCCGATCTGGGTGTTGTTGACCGAGGTCCAATAGCGGATGCCCTTCGGCGTCTCCCATACCTTACGCAGCCGCTCCTCCTGCGCCGCCCGCTCTTCCGGCGAGAAATTGCCGAGCTCCCCCATTACATGAGCCTCTTTGTCATTTGAGCCCCTTCAGATAGGTTGCGATCCGGCCGACGTCGGCGTCGGGCAGCATGCCGAAATGCGGCATGAGCGCGCCGGGCTTCACCTCCCCCGGATAGCGGATGAAACGGGCGATATGTTCCTGCTCATTGGCAAGCGTGCCCGCACCGACCGAGCCCCGCTCGCCGAAGGCGGTGAGATCCGGACCGATCGTGCCGCGCGCCTCGGTTCCGGAGATCGTGTGACAAGCGGCGCATCCATGCTTCAGGAACAGCGCCAGACCTTCTGAATCCCCGGCGCCGGACGCGTTCCGCCGCGCCGACACCCAGTCCTCGAACGCCTGCGGCTCCAGGGCGAGCACCGTGAAAGCCATCAGCGCGTGCGAGGTCCCGCAGAATTCGGCGCAGACGCCGCGATAGGTACCGGGCTTTTCGGCCAGGAGAGCAAGCCGGTTCTCGCGGCCGGGAATCATGTCCATCTTGCCGCCGAGCACGGGAATCCAGAAGGAATGGATGACGTCCGGCGACGTGAGCGAGAAGACGACGCGTTCTCCGACCGGAACGCGCACTTCGTTTGCCGTCTCGAAGAGAACCTCGCCATCCTCCCCGAGATAGCGCACCCGCCACCAGAACTGCTCTCCGGTGACCTCGATGCGGCGCAGTCCGCCGTCTTCGTCCTGAAACCACGGCCGGACATTCGGCATCAGCCAGACGGCATAGGAAAGAAGCGCGGCAAGGATGACGGTCGGCATGACCGCGCCGCCCCAGAGGATGAACTGGCCGGCTCCCTTTTCCGAATGCGCCCGCCTCTTGCGCGCCGCATAGACGAGCATCGCCACGACGCCCGCCCAGATGACGGCGCCGCCTGTCAGCATGACGAAGAAAAGCGTGGCGACATCCGCCGCTTCCCGACCGGCGGGATCGAGCGCCGACTGGATGCCGGAGCAGGAAGCGGTCATGGGACAGAGGAGAAGGGCGGGAATGGCCCGGATCGCCCGCCGATGGGTGCCCCGAGCGTCGCCAAGGCCGAAAATCTGTCTTGATCGGATTGGCCGGCTGGAACCGGTCAAGCGGTCATCCTTCATTCGGCGGGCACCCGGAAAAGTTCATCAGCGGCGGGGAGCGCAGACATCCGGCGTCAAACGCACGACACGGAATTTTGTTCCAGAACCGCACGATAACGTTGTGTAACGGGCTGCAAAAAAGATGGAACGAATTCGTGGGCCGGGGGTTTGCCCCTGCGTAAGAGGGCACATGCCCTCGTTCGCGACGGGAGATCTATCATGCGACACTTTTTCAAGATGCTGCGAAACAGACTGACCGGCACCAACGAGAAGAAGACGTTTGCCGTTGCCCATCCGGAAGAGCTGCAGGTCGTCGTACCCGAAGCCGTGGTCCTTCCGCTGCCCAAGGCGCCTCGCGAAGAAATCAGCGTTCCCGCCTCCATCAACGGCCGGGACCTTTCCACCGGCCGCCTTTGAGACCGGAAAAACATTCGACGAAAAGGAGTTCAGAATGACCGCTATCGAGTCCGCTTCCATCCTGATCCTCGCGACGGACGGCTACGAGCGATCGGAACTGCGCGTTCCATTGGAGGAGCTGAAGAAACGCGGAGCCGAGGTGAAGATCGCATCGATCAAGTCAGGCGAGATCAAGAGCTGGGACAAGAAGGACTGGGGCGATACCGTCCCGGTCGACCTCGAAGCCAAAAACGTCAAGGCCGAGGAATTCGATGCCCTCGTCCTGCCCGGCGGGCAGATCAATCCGGACCTTCTGCGCGTCAACGAGGATGCCGTGCGCGTCGTGCGCGATTTCGTGAGAAGCGGCAAGCCCGTCGCGGCGATCTGCCATGGTCCGTGGCTGCTGGTGGAAGCCGACGCCCTGCGCGGCCGCAAGGCGACGTCCTACCACTCGATCCGGACGGACATCCGCAATGCGGGCGCCTCCTGGAAGGATGAAGCGGTGGTGGTCGACAACGGCATCATCACCTCGCGCTCGCCCGACGATCTGCCGCAATTCGTCGACAAGATCGTCGAGGAGGTCCGGGAAGGACCGCACGATCGCCGGGCGGCGTGATCGACGCCAACCCGGTTTTCGGCCGCCCGTCACTCCTCGCGGGCGGCCGTCCCCAAGCCCCTCAGCTGGTCGAGACCTCCCGCAGGAAAGCCATCAGCCGCCGCTCGTTGGCCCTCAGGCCTCTCGGGCCATCCAATACGGTCTCGTCCCCCATCACCTTTTCCAGCGGAGAGATATCCTCCGCCAGCGCCAGTATGCTCGGGTGGATATAGCTCGACCGGCAGACGGCCGGCGTGTTGTTCAATGCTTCCGACGCGGCTTTCGTCATCAACTTGACCTTCGGGCGCCTGCTCTCCGCCTCCACGAACTCCCATGCCGCCATGAAGGCGGAAAGGCTGCCGCCCCAGGTCCGGAAAGTCTTCGCCGAGACGGGAAAGCCCGCCGCCTTGGCGAGATAGGCGTTCAGCCTTCCCGAATCGACCGGATGAGGGACGCCCTGGTCGTCCGGCCAGGAGAAGAGCTGGCGGCCGGGCAGATCGGCGATCTCCTCCAGGATGCGCTGCAGGCGCGGATGCTTCAGCGTATGCTGGACCCGTTTCCCGCCCTTGGCGACGAAGCGCAACCGGATCGCATCGCCCGAAAGGATCATGTGCCGCTTGAGGAGCGTCGTGGCTCCGTAGGTCTTGTTCTCCTTGGCATAGGCCCTATTGCCGACGCGCAGATGCGTGGCGTCCAGAAGCGCCACGAGAGCCGCGATCACCGCATCGGAATTATCCAGGCCGAGCGTCAGATCGCGCTTCACCTTGCGGCGGATTCTGGGCAGCGCCTCGCCGAAACGGACGAGCTGGTCGTATTTCTGCTCGCTGCGGAAATTCTGCCAGTCCGGATGATAGCGATACTGCTTGCGGCCGCGCGAATCGTAGCCCGTCGCCTGCAGATGCCCGCGCGGATCGAGGCAGATCCAGACGTTTTCATAGGCCGGCGGCAAGCCGAGCGAAGCGATCCTGCGCCGCTCCTCTTCATCCTCCAGCAATGCGCCGTCCGGAAGGCGGTAGCAGAAGCCCTTGCCGCGCCGCAGCCGCCGGATGCCGGGCTCGGTATCGCTGACATAGGTAAGGCCGATGATTTCGAGGGAATCCCGATCGATCTCGATCGTCGTGAGAGTGGCGTCCATGGCCGCTTAAACGGCAGGAGCGCTGCTTCGTTCCGACGCCGGAGGCTAAATCGCGATATCCTTGAGGCTTTCGGCGCCCTCGCCCCGCTCGAAGGAGGAGCGCGGCGCCACGAGGATCCAGCAAAGCCCCTCGGGACGGAAATCGACGTCCACCTGGCCTGCGAACGCCGCCGCCGCGTGGCGCTTGATGATCGTCGTGCCGAAACCCGTCCGCGACGGTTCGCGGACCGGAGGACCGTCCTTTTCCTCCCAGACCAGCCGGAGTTTGGTCTCGCCTCCGCCCTCGTCGGCGACATCCCTCCAGGCGATGCGGACCTTGCCCTGCGGCACCGAGAGCGCACCGTATTTCACCGAGTTCGTCGCAAGCTCGTGCAGGATGAGACCGAGGTTTTGCACCGCCTCCGCCTTCAGCGTGAAATCCGCGCCCTGCAGTTCCACCCGATCGGCCACTTCCGCAAAGGTGCTCATGTGGATCTCGATCACACGGCGGATGGAGACGCCGCCCCATTGCTCCTTTGCCAGCGCCTCGATCGATTTGCTGAGACCCTGAAGGCGGTTGCTGATGGCGTTCTGGAACTCCTCCATCGTCGTGTCCTGGCGCGCGAGCTGGCGCATCATCGCCTGCACGAGGGTAAGGATGTTCTTGGTTCGATGGACAAGCTCGTGCAGGATCAGGTGAATGCGATCTTCCGCCTGGCTGCGGTCGAAGGAAGCGTTGGAAAGGGCGACGGCCACCTGGTTGGCTTCCCGTATCTTGGTTTCCACCGGCGCCACGATTTCGCCCCTGCCGATGCGCTCGGCCATTTCGGCGATCTGCCGGATGGGAATACGAAGCTGGCGGCCGACGAGCCAGGCGATCAGCATGCCGACGGCCAGGAAAATCGCCCCGCCGGCGATCAATTGCCGCCAGGTGGTCAGGATGCTTGCCTGCGCCGCGTCTATCGGCCCCCACACGACGGCCTTCCAGGTCCAGCCGGTGATCTGGGCATAACCGTACATCTGCTTCAATTCGCCGTCCATGTCCTCGATCGTGCCCTTGAAGCCGGTCATCAGCCTCAGGGTATCGGCGGGAAAGGCCGAGCCGGACGCCAGCGCATTCGCACCGGTCGACGTGACCACATGCCCGGAGCCATCGACCACCGCGACCGTCCACCCGGCCGAGAGCCCTTCCGTCGAGATGAGCTTTTGCAGGTCCTCGGCGTTCTGCGTGATGATCATCGCAGCGCCGGAATGGGAAACCTCCTTCGGCAGGGGCATCGAGACGTTGAAGACGTGCTTGCCGCTCGTGGTGCCGAAGAAGACATTGGAGACTTCCGTCACGCCGCTGCGCAAAACCGATGCGAGCGCCGCCGGATTGGATACCTTGCCGAGAGAGGTTCCGAAAGGCACGCGCGTATTGAGCCGCTGCTGGCCGTCCGCATCGACCACGAGCACGTAGAGCGAGTTCGATCGAAGGCTGTTCTGCGTGCGTTTGTGGAAGGCCCTGAGATCGCCGTTTTCAAGCTCCTGCGACGTGACGAGCAGCCTCAGCGTCGTCGCCATGTCCTGCAATTCACGATCGACCGAACGGGCGATGAGCTGGGCGTCCTCGGCCGTTTCGTTGGCGAGGATCTCGCGCTCGTTCGACTCGAGCTCCAGCATCAGATAGGCCACGAAAACCAGCAAGGGCAAAGCCACGCCAGCCGCAAGCGCGACCAGGTAAGCGCCGATGGGCGCTGTCGGGAAAAACCGCGAAACTCTTAACATTCCGCGCATTTACCCTAGGGAAACGATGCAGGCGCCTGTGCCGCCTGCCCCCGTACTCGTCTCAATATCCCGCCCTTTGCTAATATAGCTAGCGCGTATCTTCTAACCGGTTTTGGGGGCGCGGCCAAGGATTGATTGCTGGCGATACGTCTTTTCACAGGAGCGTCGGAAACGTCCCGGGCGGAAGGCGATCGAAGAAAATCCGCAGAGGAAGCGGCCTAGATATTCCGGGAGCGCTCGGTAATGTCGAATTTGACCTCCCAGTCCTTCTTCGGCTCCTTGCGGCCGGGCGGCAGCTTATGGGCGGTCGCATCTTCCGAACCGGTGATCACCGTGGGCTTGGCGCTCGCCACGCCGCTGCTTTTGCCGCCCGTCTTCGGGTTGGCGAACTGGCCCTCGGCATCCTTGCGAATCGCTTCCGGGCCGTGTCGGTCACTCGTCGTCTTGGTCATGGGCACTCCTTGGGAAAGGCGTCGATGGGAAAAGGGCCGGGCCGCCCGGCGGCCCGGCACGTCATCGAAAGCGACTAGTCCGTGGTCGAACCGGTGAGCGTATCGGCCGGGGCGCTGTTCACGCGCAGATTATTCTGCACATGCCGGACGCCGGAGACGTCGTCCACCAGATCCTCGGCGCGCCGCTTGTCCCAGCGGCTGGAAACGAATCCGTCGAGCGTCACTTCCGCGCTCTTGACGGTGACCGTGATGTTCGATGCGTCGAGCACGGGATCGTCGCTCAGGCGATCGTTGACGTCCTCCTCGATGCGCGAATCGGAACGCTGATAGCCTTTCGGCGCTTTGCCGCGATGCTGATCCATCATGCGGCGCTGTTCGGCCTCTTCATCGCCGAACCAGGATGCGACCTCGTCGCCGGCCCGCTCCATGAAGCTGCGTTGGGAGCCACGGTCGTCCGAGCCACGGAAGCGATCCTCCCTTCCATAGCCCCGGTCGCTGACGGAGCCATAACCATAGTCGGCGCCGTAGCGGTCGCCATAGGCCTGGTTCACCCGGCGCCGGCCGGGCTCGTAGCTGAAGGACGAAGGCCTGCCGCGATAGGATTCGCGGGCCCAGGCGCGGGAGCGCTCCGTATCGCCGTAACCGGACTCATAGCCGTAGTCGTCGCTGGCCCATTGCTCACCCCGGCCGTAGCGGGAGGAGCGCGACCGATCGCCCTCGCTGCCGCCGGACTCCCGGTCCCCGAAGGAATTGTCGCCGCTGCGCTGGTAGTCGCCGAAGCCGCGGACATAACCAGTGTCGCCCGGACGGTAATCGCCGGAGGTCTCCCGCGCAAAGTCGCGCTCATCACGCATGCGGTCGTTACGATATCCACCCGACTGGGAATAATTTCCGTTAGCCATTGCTTGTCTCCTCGATCTGATCTTGATCCCGTTCCGGACCGACTACGGATAGAACCGCGCCTCTGGGGAGATTGTTCCGGATTTTTCGAGGATTCCGGCGCTCAAAGCACCGAAACGGCCATGACCATGGAAAGACCGGGAAGCACGGTTTCCGCGCCCGTTCCCATGGGCTCTGCATGAAAGATCGAGCCGGAAACGGGCGGGATCGACTTCTCCTGCTCCGAAAGATTGGCACGGAGCTGCAGGATGCGATCCGCTAGGCGCCAGTCGACGGCGATTACGCCCGGTTCGGCATCCAGCATCTCGCCGGAACGAGGCGGCACGGAATGCAGGCCGGGAACGACATGCTCGCGACGCTTGGCGATCAGCTCGCGAAACCGGCCGCGAAAGGCCCGGCCCTCCGGCCGCCGGACATGCTCCCAGCGCAATTTCGAACGCTCGAAAGTGTCGACGAGATTGGGATCGGCGATATCCTCCGGCCTGGAAACGTTTTGGGGAATGCCGCCGAAATTGGCCGCC
Organism: Xaviernesmea oryzae; assembly: GCF_900177415.1. Lineage (GTDB taxonomy): Bacteria > Pseudomonadota > Alphaproteobacteria > Rhizobiales > Rhizobiaceae > Neorhizobium > Neorhizobium oryzae_A. The sequence continues at coordinate 510,079 of NZ_FXAF01000002.1, forward strand.
TCGTTGATCCGGTTGTCCCAGGTCTCCCTGGCGAGCGCGCCCTGATAATCGCTGAAGAAGCGGAAACCCTGCGTCTCGCCGTAATCCTCGCCCATAAACAGGAGGGGTATCTGCGGCGAAAGCAGCAGGATCGCGGTCATGACACGCAGCATCCGGGGGTCGGTAAGTGAGATGAGCCGTTCGCCGAGCGCCCGGTTGCCGACCTGGTCGTGGTTCTGCAGGAAATTGATGAATGCCGTCGGCGGAAGGTGGCCGCTCGGCTCGCCGTGTGCCTCGCCGTCCGGCGACGGTTCGCCCTGATGGATGAAGCCTTCCGCCAGTCCCTTGGCGAATTTCCGGACCGGATCGTCGGCAAAGATCCCCACATAGCCGGCCGTCTCGCCGGTTGCGGCGACATGCGCCGCATGATGGACGTCATGGTTCCAGACCGCCTCGTAAAGCAGTGCCTCGCCGGCGCGATTGCGCTCGAGATAGCGGGTGATGTTGCGGTGATCCTCCATGACGAGATGCCGGCGGCGGCCCGTCACCTCGCCGTGCACCCTTTCGGCGAGCTCCACCAGGAAATGCTTCTCCGAGGAGTCGTCGACGATCTGATCGACGGCATCGAGCCTCAGCCCGTCGAGATCGTATTCCTCCAGCCAATAGAGCGCGTTGTCGATGAAGAACCTCCGCACCTGAGGGCGGCTGAAATCGATGGCCGGCCCCCATGGCGTCTTCCGCTCCGGATCGAAGAAGGAAGGCACATAGGGCTGGAGCAGGGACCCGCGCGGGCCGAAATGGTTGTAGACGACGTCGAGCATGACCGAGAGCCCGTGCCGGTGGGCGGCATCCACGAACGCCTTCATGTCGTCCGGCGCCCCGTAGGCATGGTGCGGAGCATAGGGCAGCACGCCGTCATATCCCCAGCCCCGTTCGCCGGGAAACTGGTTGACCGGCATGACCTGCAGCATTGTGACGCCGAGTGAGGCGAGCTGGTTCAATCTCTCCGCCGCGGCGCGGAACGTGCCTTCGGGCGTGAACGTGCCGATATGGATTTCGTAGAGGATGGCCTCCTCCCAGGCATGGCCGCGCCAGCCGGGCGCGCTCCAGCGATAGGACGAGGGGTCGAGAACGATCGACGGGCCGTCCACGCCGCCCTCCTGGGCACGCGACGCCGGGTCCGCGAAGGCCTGCCCGTCGGGCATGACGAACCGATACGGCGTTCCCGGCTCCACGTCTTCGACGACCAGCGTGAACCAGCCGGCCCCGGCCGGCAGCATCTCGCGATTGCGTCCGTCGACCTGCAAGCGCAGGCGCTCGATGTCCGGCGCCCAGAGCCGGAACAGAGCCTCGCCATCGCTCAGATATTCTGCACCCCATGACTTGGGGAACGCCCGTTTCGCGGGACGTTCGGAGGCTTCCTTACGCGAATCGAACTGCGTGAAATCCCGGGTTCGCGACATGACTTCTCCTTGGTTCCGATGTTTCCAAGGGAACACAAGTTCGTGAGGAATGGTTCCGCACGCGTATCTAAGTCACTGTTATCGCTACCTAAAAAGGCGCATGTATGCGCCTTCATCCATTTCGGAGGCGGCTTCAATCGATACGGCTGGTCGTCTGCGGATCGAAGACGACGGCCTTGTCGAGATTGAAGGAGAAGGGAAATTTCTGGCCGACCGAAACATGCACGTCCGCACGGGTGCGGGCCGTGAAGCTTGCCCCGTCCAGCTTGCCGGTCACGAACGTGTCGGAACCCGTCGGCTCGACCATGGTCACATCCGCCTCGATCTGCGCGACGGAGCGCACCTGCGGATCGAGGAGGCCGCTGTCGGTGATCGCTTCCGGACGCAAGCCCAGGATGACCTCCTTGCCGTCGGCGAGACTCGCCGTGACGGATGGCGGCATGGAGACCTTGACGCCCTCGTTGCCGAAGAGCGCGATCGACTGTGCGCCGCCGGAGGAGACGACCTTGCCCTTCAGCATGTTCATCGCCGGCGAGCCCATGAAATCGGCCACGAACAGGTTGGCCGGACGGTTGTAGATTTCGGAAGGCGCGCCGACCTGCTGCACCGTGCCCTCCTTGAGCACGACGATCTTGGTGGCGAGCGTCATCGCCTCGATCTGGTCGTGGGTGACGTAGACGATCGTGGCATGGGTGTTCTGGTGCAGCGCCTTGATCTCGGCGCGAACTTCGACGCGCAGCTTGGCATCGAGGTTGGAGAGCGGCTCGTCGAACAGGAAGACGCGCGGCTGGCGCACGAGGGCGCGGCCCATGGCGACGCGCTGGCGCTGACCGCCGGAAAGCTGGCTCGGACGGCGCTTCAGAAGATGCTCGATCTGCAGCGTTTTCGCCACCTGCTTGACCGCCGCCTCGCGGCTCGCCTTGTCGACGCCGCGCATTTCCAGCGCGAACGCGATGTTTTCCTCGACCGTCATGTTCGGATAGAGCGCGTAGGACTGGAAGACCATGGCGATGTCGCGCTTCGACGGATGCAGGTCGGTGACCACCTGGCCGTCGATGACGATGTCGCCGGAAGACTGCGGCAGAAGGCCGGCAATGACGTTGAGCAGGGTCGACTTGCCGCAGCCGGACGGCCCGACGAGAACCAGGAAGCCGCCCTTTTCGAGGTCGATATTGATGCCCTTCAGGATCTCGACATTGCCGATCTTCTTGCGGATGTTCTTGATTTCAAGAAAGCTCATGAGCACTTATCCCTTGACCGCGCCGGCCATCAGACCGCGCACGAAATAGCGTCCGGCGACGATGTAGACAAACAGGGTCGGCAATGCCGCGAAGACGGCGGCCGCCATGTCGACATTGTATTCCTTGACGCCCGTGGAAGAAGAAACGAGGTTGTTCAGCGCGACCGTCATCGGCGAGGCCTCCCCGCCCGCGAAAGAGACGCCGAACAGGAAGTCGTTCCAGATATTGGTGAACTGGTAGATGACGGTGACGACGATGATCGGCCCCGACGTCGGCAGCAGGATGCGCCAGAAGATGCGGAAGAAGCCCGCGCCGTCGATCATCGCGGCCTTCACGAGTTCGTCCGGGAAGGCTTCGTAATAGTTCCGGAAGAACAGCGTGGTGAAGCCGAGACCGTAGATCACGTGGACCATGACGAGGCCGGTCGTGGTGTTCGAAAGCCCCATCAGGCCGAGCAGCCGCGCCATCGGGATGAGGACGGCCTGGAACGGAATGAAGCAGGCGAACAGCATCATGCCGAAGACGATCTTGTGCCCCGGAAAACGCCATTTGGTGAGCACGTAGCCGTTGAGCGCGCCGAGCAGCGTCGAGATGACGACCGCCGGAACGACCATCTTGATGGAATTCCAGAAATAACCCTTGATGCCGACGCAGGAGACGCCGATGCAGGCCTCTCCCCAGGCCCTCACCCAGGCGGCGACCGAGGGCTCGCGCGGCAGGGCGAGCATGTCGCCTGCGCGGATTTCGTCGAGCGACTTCAAGGATGTGGTGAGCATCACATAGAGCGGCAGCAGGTAGACGAGCGCAAGTACGATGAGCGCCGCATAGATGAAATAGCGGGCGGTGCGGGCCGAACCGGCGCTCACCGTCCCATTGGCGGTTTCTTGTGTCGCGCTCATTGCTTTCTCTCCCGCAGTTCCGAATAGAGATAAGGCACGATGATCGCGGTGATGCCCATCAGCATCATGACGGCGCTCGCCGAACCGACATTCATCTGGTTGCGCGTGAAAGTGTAGGAATACATGAAGGTGGACGGCAGTTCGGTCGCGTTGCCCGGTCCCCCGCCGGTGAGCGCGATGACCAGGTCGTAGGACTTGATCGCCATGTGCGCGAGCACGATGAAGGCGGAGAGGAAGACCGGACGCAGAAGCGGAATGATGATGCGGCGGTAGATCGCCACGTTCGACGCGCCGTCGATCTGGGCCGCCTTGACGATCTCGCCGTCGATGCCGCGCAGCCCCGCGAGGAACATCGCCATGACGAAGCCGGAAGCCTGCCAGACGCCGGCGATGACGACGGTATAGATCGCCATCTGCGGGTTGACGAGCCAGTCGAACCTGAAACTCTCCCAGCCGAGATGGTGCATGGTGTTCTCAAGCCCGAGGCCGGGGTTCAGGAACCATTTCCAGGCGGTGCCGGTGACCACGAAGGAGAGCGCCATCGGATAGAGGAAGATCGGCCGAAGCACGCCTTCGGCACGGATGCGCTGGTCCATCAGGATCGCGATGAATAGGCCGAGCGCGATGCAGATGCCGATATAGAGAATGCCGAAGATCGCCAGATTCTGCATGGCCACATACCAGTTCGGCTGCGACCAGAGGCGGTAATAGGCGTCGAACCCACCCCACTTGTAGACCGGCAGGATGCGCGAGGTGGTGAAGGAGAGATAGACGGTCCAGAGGATGAAGCCGTAGACGAAGACCAGGATCACCGCGAACGAGGGCGCCAGCACGATCTTCGGCAGCGCGTTGCGCAATCCATCCGCAACTGAGCGGCCCTGTCTCTGCGGCACCACGGCCGGCACCGGTTCGATTGTCGTCATCATGACCTCCGGGTAGGGAGCAGGAAGAAATTACGAGTTCGAAGGATACCTGGCCTGCCCCCTCACCAACAAAATCTAGCACTTAGCCTCCGGCTAAGATGCTGATTTTGTAACCTCTCCCACCAAGGGAGAGGTAGGGCCGCGGCGGCGCGGCGTCCTTATCTCTCCCCTTGTGGGAGAGAAAGCAATTTCAGCATCTTAGCCGGAGGCTAAGTGCTAGAAATTGCAAGTGAGGGGACCTGCAGCGCACATCCCCTCACCCCATTCGTTCGGATGCCTTTACTTCGCGGCAGCGACCGCTTCCGGCAGGCGCTTCAGCGCCGCGTCGGTGGTGAGCTGGCCGTTGAGATGCTGGGTGATGACGTCCAGCATGGCTTCCTTGATGGCGGCCGGCTGGGCGTAGCCATGGGCGAGCGAGCCCATCAGCGTCCCCTTGGAAGAGGCTTCGGCGAGATCCGCAATGCCCTTCTTGCCGCAATCGTCGAACTGATCGCCCGGCACGTCGGTGCGGGCGGGCACCGAGCCCTTGACGGTGTTGAAGGCGATCTGGAAGGCCGGATCCTCGACGGCGGACGCCATCTTGAGCTGGGCGTCGCGCTGGTCGTCACCCACATCGAACATCATGAACTGGTCGGCGTTGAAGAGAACGGACCCCTGCGTGCCGGGGAAGCGGATGCAGACGAAATCCGTGCCCGGCTTCTTGCCGGCGCGCAGCCACTCACCCTTGGACCAGTCGCCCATTTCCTGAGCGCCCGCCTTGCCTTCGATGACGAGAGCGGTCGAAAGGTTCCATTCGCGGCCCGAGAAGTTCGGGTCGAAATAGGTGCGCAGCTTCGACATCGTGTCGAAGACCGTCTTCATCTGATCGCCGGAAAGAGCCGCCGGATCGAGATCGAGAACCGCCTTCTTGTAGAAGTCCGGGCCGCCGACGGAAAGAACGACGGCCTCCCACAGCGTGCCGTCCTGCCACGGAACGCCGCCATGGGCGAGAGCCGTGAGGCCCTGGGCCTTGAAGGCATCGAGCAGCGTGATCAGCTCGTCGAGGTTCGTCGGAACCTTGCCGCCGGCCTTGTCGAGAGCCGCCTTGTTGATCCACAGCCAGTTGGTGGAGTGGATGTTCACCGGAGCGGCGATCCAGTGGCCGTCATACTTGGAGAAATCCTGGAGAGCTGTCGGGATGACCTTGTCCCAGCCTTCCTTGGCGGCGAGGTCGTCGAGATTGGCGGCAACGCCCATTTCCGCCCAGTCGCGGAGGTCGAAGCCGAGAAGCTGGACGGCGGTCGGCGGATCGCCGGCCGTGACGCGGGCGCGCAGCGCCGTCATCGCGGCGGAGCCTGCACCGCCGGCAACCGGCATGTCCTTCCAGGCGACGCCTTCCTTCTGGAGGTTTTCCTTCAGGACGTTGAGCGCCGCAGCCTCACCGCCGGAGGTCCACCAGTGGAGGACTTCGACGCTTTCCTGCGCCTTGGCGGCACCGGCCGTCAGGGCGATGATCGCCGCGCCGGCGGCGAATTTGCTGATCATTCGAATATTCATTGAGAATCTCCCTTTGCATCCGGGCTCCTCTCCGGATATGGCGATTTATAACGATATAAACGCGGTTGGTGTCAACCCGGCAGGAGGAGTTTTTTGAGGAGTTTCATCATACGACTAACACAATGAAAAAACTTGAGAATCTGAAAGAAAGCAAATTTTTCCTCAGGAATCGAGAAAAATTCCTGGCGACATTCGGAAAATTTGTAACGATATAGGTGAGGCCTGTTCCGATTTCGGAAGGGGCGGAGGAGATGAGGATACATGTCGCTGGATGACCTGGAGGACAAGGGTCGGCGGGCGATGCCGGATCGGACGACGGAAAGATCCGGCTCGGATGCGAAGCCAACCTTGAAGACGATCGCCGAACTGACGGGGCTTGCCGTCACGACCGTATCGCGGGCGCTCGCCGATGCGCCGCAGATCGCGCTCGAAACGCGGATGCGCGTGCGCCAAGTCGCCGGCGAGATCGGCTACCTTCCGGACCGGGCGGCGCAACGCCTGCGCACCGGCCGCACCAACGTCATCAGCCTGGTTCTCGATCCGCACGAGGAAATCCTCGGCTACGCCACCTCGATGATCAGGGGATTGACGGAAGCCTTGCGCGGCACGGCCTACCATCTCGTCGTCACCCCGCACTTTTCCGACACGCCGCAGATCGACCCGGTGCGCCACATCGTGCGCAACCGCATGGCCGACGGCATCGTCTTCACCCGCACGGAGCCCTCGGACGAGCGTGTCAAACTGCTGATGGAGAACAATTTTCCGTTCATCTGTCATGGGCGCACCGAGCTTGCGACCGCCCATCCCTATGTGGACTACGACAATTACGGCTTCGCCTACCAGGCCGCCCGCAAGCTGATCGCGGCCGGGTCGAAAAAGCTGTTCATCATCCTGCCGCCGGACCGCTTCACCTTCGCCCACCACATGCGGCACGGCTTCATGACGGCGGTGCGCGAGGAAGGCGTCGGCTTCGAGATCGCCAAAGGCGTGACGCTCGACAGCAAGTCGGACGACATCCGCGACCATCTCTACCGGCGGATGGCCGAACCCGACCGTCCGGACGGCTTCGTCTGCGGCGGCGAGGTCTCGGCTCTTTCGGTGATTGCCGCCGCCTCCGACCAGGGCCTCGAAGTCGGGAAGGACGTGCGGCTGGTGGCCAAGCAGACCTCCGGCCTCTTCGACCAGGTCCGCCCGCGGGTCGAGACGATCTACGAGGACCTCTCCGAAGCCGGTCTGCTGATGGGCCGGCTGCTTCTGAAACGCATCGCCGGACCTGCATCCGTCTCCGAACTGCAGGCGCTCCAGACGGTGTGATCGTTGCATATGGGAATGCCCCTCACCCTAACCCTCTCCCCGCCTGCGGGGAGAGGGTTAGGGTGAGGGGCAAGCATTCCATACGCGACTGAACTGCCCCGGAGCACAACGGCCCTAGCCGGACCAAAAGTTTCAGCGCCGCGCGAACTTCTCGCGCGGCGCTGTCCGCAGCTTCTCAATCCTCTTCCTGGAAAACGGCTTCACGCTTGGCCTTGACGCTCGGCAGGAAGACGATGACGAGGACAAGCGCCGCGATGAAGAGGAGGGCCGCGCTGATCGGACGCGTGACGAACGTGGTCGGATCGCCGCGCGAAAGGATCATCGCCCGTCTCAGGTTCTCTTCCAGCAGCGGGCCGAGCACGAAGCCGAGCAGGAGCGGCGCGGGCTCGCAGCGGAGCTTGGCCAGCACGTAGCCGATGAGACCGAAGAAGGCGACGGAATAGAGGTCGTAGACGTTGGAGTTGACGCTGTAGACGCCGATCGAGCAGAAGGCCATGATGATCGGGAACAGCACGTAATAGGGGATCGTCAGGAGCTTCACCCACAGCCCGATGAGCGGCAGGTTCAAGACGACGAGCATCAGGTTGCCGATCCACATGGAGGCGATGATGCCCCAGAAGAGCGCCGGCTGTTCGGCCGCGACGTTCGGGCCGGGCACGATGCCCTGGATGATCATCGCGCCGATCATCAGAGCCATGACCGGGTTGGCGGGGATGCCGAGCGTAAGCAGCGGGATGAACGAGGTCTGAGCGCCGGCATTGTTGGCCGATTCCGGGCCTGCGACGCCGGCCACGGCGCCATGGCCGAATTCCTGCGGGTTCTTCGCGACCTTCTTTTCGACCGTGTAGGAGGCGAAGGCGGCGAGAATCGCCCCTCCGCCCGGCAGGATGCCGAGCACCGAACCGATGACGGTGCCGCGCAGGACCGGCGCGATCATCGCCCGGAAATCCTCCCTGGAGGGAAGAAGCCCGCTCACCTTGGACATCAGCACCGAGCGGGTCTTCTCGCTTTCGAGGTTGCGCAGGATTTCCGCGATGCCGAAGACGCCGACCGCGACGGCCACGAAGTTCAGCCCGTCGGCATATTCGCGGATGCCGAGCGTGAAGCGCGGCGTGCCGGTGTAGATGTCCGTCCCGACGAGGCCGAGCAGCAGGCCGAGCGCCACCATGGCAAGCGCCTTGATGATCGAGCCGTGCGCCAGCGCGATCGAGGACACCAGACCGACCACCATCAGCGAGAAATACTCGGCCGCGCCGAATTGCAGCGCGATCTCGGTGAGCGGCGGCGCGAAGATGGCGACTAGGAAGGTCGAGACCGTGCCGGCGAAGAAGGAGCCGAGCGCGGCGATGGCGAGCGCCGCCCCCGCCTTGCCCTTGCGCGCCATCTGGTAGCCGTCGATCGCGGTGACCGCGGACGAGGATTCCCCCGGCATGTTGATGAGGATCGCCGTGGTCGAGCCGCCGTATTGCGCCCCGTAATAGATGCCGGCGAGCATGATCAGCGACGAGACCGGCTCGAGCTGGAAGGTGATCGGCAGAAGCATGGCGATCGTCGCGGTCGCGCCGATGCCGGGCAGCACGCCGATCAGCGTTCCGAGCAGCACGCCGATCAGGCAGAAGAACAGGTTTTCAATGGAGGACGCGGTCGAGAAGCCGAGCGCCAGATTGCTGAAGAGTTCCATGGCTCACAAAATCCTAGAAGCCGAGCCAGGGCCCGAAACGGCGGAAGGGAAGACCGAGGCCGTAGCTGAAGACCAGGACCGAGAAGATCGTCAGGGCCACGGAGAGGACCAGCGCCGTCAGCGGCTTCATGCGGGAAGACGCGAAGGAGGCGACCAGCGCGGCGATGAAGATCGCCGGCACGAAACCGAGCCCCCGCACTGTGAGCCCGAAGATGATCGGCGCCGGCAGGATGAGCAGTATCCCGCGCCAGGCGATCGGGCCGATCGGTTCGCCCTGCACGCGCGCCGCCTGGACGAGGATGATCACGCCGAACAGGACGAGAGCGCAGGCGAGGATGAACGGAAAATAACCCGGCCCCATGCGCAGCGCCGTGCCGAGTTCCAGTTCCAGCGACTGATAGGCGAAGAAAAGGCCCGTCGCGATCAGCAACAGCCCGCAAATGAGGTTGGTCGTGTCGAATTTCAGGGAATTCATGGTGTCTCCGTGGACGATGGAGATGCTCGGAAGGGTCCGCCCCTCATCCGCCTGCCGGCACCTTCTCCCCGCTTGCGGGGAGAAGGACCTGTGCCGCACCGGCTTCCCGGAACGCAGACGGCGGGTATGGCACGTCCCCTCTCCCCGCGAGCGGGGAGAGGGTTAGGGTGAGGGGCAAACTATCCGATCGCCGCCAAGAGCCTCAGTCGGCGTACTGGCCGGCGGCTTCGATGACCGGCTTCCAGCGGGCGATTTCGCTTTCGAGCTTGGCCTTGAGCACTGCCGGCGTCGCGTCCTGTTCCGGCGAAGGCTTGGTGCCGAGCTCGGCGAAGCGGGCTGCGACGTTCTGATCCTTCAGCGCCACCTTGAGCGCCTGCTCGAGCTTGTCGATGGCTTCCTTCGGCGTGCCCTTCGGCGCGTAGAGGCCATGCCAGATGCCGACTTCCATCTGCGGCAGGCTGGCTTCCTTGACGGTCGGAAGGTCCTTCAGGACGTCGAGGCGCTCCGGCGAGGTGACCGCATAGGCCTTCACCGTGCCGCCCTGGATCTGCTTCGTCGTGTTGGTGGTCTGGTCGCACATGATGTCCACCTGGCCGCCGAGCAGATCGGTCATGGCCGGGCCGGTGCCCTTGTAGGGGACGGTGACGAGCGGCGTCTCGATCGCGCTCATGAAGAGCATGCCGCAAAGATGCGAGGCGGCGCCGATGCCGGCATTGGCGACGGTCACCTTGTCCGCATTGGCCTTGGCATATTCGATCAGGCCCTTCAGGTCGGTCGCTTCCATGTCCTTGCGGGCGAGCAGCGTCATCGGAACGTCGGTGACGAGGCCGACATATTCGAAGGCGTTCAGCGTGTCGTAGGGAAGCTTGCGATAGAGCGTGGCGCTGGTCGCCATGCCGATATGGTGGAGCAGCACGGTATAACCGTCCGCCTCGGCATTCGCGACGCGGGCCGCGCCGAGCGTGCCGCCTGCACCGCCGACGTTTTCGACGACGATCTGCTGGCCGAGGTCCTTCGACATGGATTCGGCGACGAGACGGGCGACCGTGTCGGTCGGGCCGCCGGCTGCGAACGGCACCACCATGGTGATCTGGCGTTCCGGATAACCTTGTGCATTGGCGGAGGCGGAAAAGAGCGAAAGTGCCGCAAGAGCGGTTGCGCCGATGACGGCGTTCATGATTTTCATCGGGGTCCTCCAGGATGAAAGCTATGGCTCGGCCGGCGCGCAAGTCTCCTCCGGCGCCAGCCTGAAGGCCATTTGTTGCAAGACCGGACGAGGCGCAATCATTGCGAAAGTGTTAAACCGGCATTTCCGTGAATGCCGCGCCGCAGCATGGGTGGATTCGGAAACAATGGGGGAAAACCATGGGTGGATTTCCACCCATCCTTAGGCCGGATCAGCTCTCCCGGTCGTCCTGCAGCATGTGTTCCGGGCCGAGCAGCTTCTTGTCGAGGCCGTATTTCTGCATCTTTTCGTAAAGCGTCTTGCGCGAGATGCCGAGGGATTCGTAGACGGGCCTGAGCGCTCCGCCATGCGCGGCGATCTCGCCGGCGATCAGGTTGCGCTCGAAGGCCGCGACCTTGTCGGCAAGCCGCCCTGCCCCGTCCTTGGCTACCCCCGCCGTTTCCCCGGGCTTCGGATCGAGCCCGAGCACCAGCCGGTCGGCGGCATTGCGCAGCTCGCGCACGTTGCCCGGCCAGTCGCGCTGGGCGACGGCCGAGATGACGTCGGCCGGCACGTCCACATCCTCCCGGCCGTAGCGCGCCGCCGCTTCCCGCACGAGCTGCAGGAAGAGAAGCGGGATATCCGCCCGCCGCTGCATGAGCGACGGAACATGGATGGTCGCGACATTGAGGCGGTAGAAAAGATCGGCGCGGAATCGGCCGGCCGCCACCTCCGCTTCGAGATCAACCTTGCTGGTGGCGATGAAGCGCACGTCGAGCGGCACGGTCTCGTTGGAGCCGAGCCTGGTGATCACCCGCTCCTGCAGCACACGCAGGAATTTCGCCTGCAGGTCGACGGGCATGGAACCGATCTCGTCGAGCAGGATCGTGCCGCCCCGCCCGTGCTCGAACTTGCCGTAGCGCGGCCGAAGCGCACCGGGAAAGGCGCCGGCCTCGTGGCCGAAAAGCTCGCTCTCGATGAGGTTTTCCGGCAGAGCGGCGCAGTTGATGGCGATGAACGGCCTGTTGGCGCGCGTGCTGACGTCGTGCAGCGCCCGGGCCACCACTTCCTTGCCGGCGCCCGTCTCGCCGATGATCAGCGTGTCCGCGTCGGTCGCGCCGATCGCCCGGATGCGATAGCGCAGGTCGACCATGACCTGGGTGCGGCCGGGAAGCCGGGCCTCCACATCGTCGCGCTTGCCGGCGACGGCCCGCAGGCGCCGGTTTTCGAGCACGAGGCCGCGGCGGTCGAGCGCGCGGCGGATGATGCCGGCGAGATGCTGGGGGGTGAACGGCTTTTCGAGGAAATCGTAGGCCCCTTCCCGCATCGCCTTCACGGCGAGTTGCACGTCGCCGTGCCCCGTCACCAGGATGACCGGGATTTCCGCATCGAGCTCGCGGATACGCTGGAGAAGCGTCATGCCGTCGATGCCGGGCATGCGGATATCGCTGACGACCACGCCGTCGAAGCCGAAACCGGTGAGCTCCAGCACGTGATCGGCATGGGAGAAGGTCTGGACGGTGAGGCCGAAGAGCTCCAGCGCCTGCGCGGTCGAGCGGCGCAGCTCCTCCTCGTCATCGACCAGCAGAACCCTTTGCCCGTTCACTCGGCCGCCTCCAGGAGATTGCCGTCGGCAACGTCGAGCTCGATCATGAAGACCGCGCCGCCCTCCGGATGATCGGCGACGCTCAAGCTGCCGCCGAAATCCTTGACGATATTGTAGGAGATCGAAAGCCCGAGGCCCAGGCCCTTGCCGACGCCCTTGGTGGTGAAGAACGGATCGAAGATGCGCTCGCGGATGGCGGCCGCCACACCCGGGCCGCGGTCGCGCACGGACACCATCACCTTGTCTCCGTGCACGGCGGCGGAAACGGTGATGCGGCGATCATCGAGCCCTTCGACGGCATCGGCGGCATTGGTGATGATGTTGACCAGCACCTGTTGAAGCCGCACCGCGCCCGCTTTCACTGCCTTCACCGCGGGATCGATCTCGATCTCGAGCTCCGCGTCCGCCGCCTTGAGCCGCGCGGCGACGATTTCCAGCGTGTCCCGCATGACGTCGTCGAGCGCGACCGGCCCGAGCTTCTCGTTCGGCTTGCGGGCGAAGTTGCGCAGATGCTTGCTGATCGAGGCCATGCGGTCGATGAGCGCGGAGATGCGCTTCACGTTGTCCCGCGCCTCCTCGGTGCGCCCGAGATCGATCAGGACGCCGGTCGTCTCGGCATAGGTCTTGGCGGCCGCCAGCGGCTGATTGAGTTCGTGGGAAAGTGCTGCCGACATCTGGCCGAGGCCCGCGAGCTTGCCGGCCTGGATGAGGTCCGCCTGGGTTTGACGGAGCCGCTGCTCGGTCAGGCGCCGCTCGGCGATCTCCTCCTCGATGCGGCTGTTGACCCGGGCAAGATCGGCGGTGCGTTCGGCAACGCGCCGTTCGAGCTCGTTGCGCGCCTCCGCCTGCAGCTGCATGCGCTCGTCTAGCCGGGCGCGGCGCTGCATGAAGATGGCGATCGCAAGGCCTGCGAGGCAGAGCATCAAGAGCACGGCGACGATCGTCGTCGTGGCCTGCTTGTGAACGGAGCTGGTATCCATCAGGACGTTGACGGTCCAGCCGGCCTCAGGCATCGGCTGCGACACGACGAGATATTCCTTCGCGACCCCGCCATCGGCGATCGTCATCACGTTCCGGTCCGCGAAGGTGCCGTGTCTCACCGGCAGCTCGCGCAGCTTCGCATCCGCGTAACGGCGGGAGGCCTCGGTGCGGGCGATGCGGTCGGGCGTCAGCGGCAGGATGCTCGCATAGAGCCATTCCGGACTGCCGGTCATGAAGATGATGCCTTCCGGATCGGACACGAAAATCCGGTCGTCGCCACCGCTCCAGGACGCCTCGATGGAATCGATATCCACCTTGAAGACGATCACCCCGTAGATGATGCCGTCGATTTCGATCGGCGAGCCGAAATAGTAACCGCGCTTCAGCGACGTGGTGCCGAGCGCGTAGAAACGCGACTGCCGGCCCTTGGCCGCCTCCAGGAAATAAGGACGATAGATGAAATTCTCGCCGACGAAGCTGACCGGGGAATCGTAGTTGCTGGCGGCGATCGTCTCGCCCTCCATGGTCATCACATAGATGTCCGAGGATTTGAGGAGCGCGTTGATCTCCTTGAGATAGGCATTCGTGCGCGCCCGCAATCCCTGGTTCTTCGGGTCGAAGATAAGCGCCTCGATATTGTTCTGGTCGGCGATCAGCGCCGGCAGCGCCTCGTATCGCTTCAGATGCCCGTCGAGCGCGGAGACGGCAAGGCGCAGCGTCGTGCCCGCCTGGACCTCGGCCTCGTTCATATAGCCGCGCGCAACGATATCGCCGCCCTTCAGGACCAGCGCCAGGCCGATCGCCGCAAGCGCGACCAGAGGCAGAAGAATGCGATATCTCAACAGGCGGGCTCCTCCATCCGTCCCGGGCTTCTAGCGGGAACCGGCGGTCATTTTAATCCCTGTGCAGCCGATTTCCATAAAATCCTTCGAGACGGGAAAGCACGTTTTGCGAGCACTCCAGGCAGAAAGACAGGTGCGGGAGCGGTTTATACAAGTTTTACTTGACCCGATGCTGGGTCGGGAACAGTCTTGCGTCCGGGACAGGTCACGCCGAAACGGCATCAAAAGGGGGTTATCGTGGTTTATGTGCTTGCACTTCTGATCGGCGTCGTCGCCGGCCTTCGCGCCATGACGGCGCCTGCCGCCGTCGCCTGGGCCGCCTATCTCGGCTGGCTCGATCTTTCCGGCTCCTGGCTCGCCTTCATGGGTTCGGTCTGGGCGGTCGGCATCTTCACGATCCTCGCGATCGTCGAACTCGTCACCGACCAGCTTCCGTCCACGCCGAGCCGCAAGGTGCCGCAGCAGTTCGGCGCCCGCATCCTCATGGGCGCGCTGGCGGGTGCCGCGATCGGCACGCCCTCTGGCGGCTGGATCGCGGGATTGATCGCCGGCATCATCGGCGCGGTCATCGGAACCTATGGCGGCGCGGCCGTCCGTGCCGGGCTTGCCAAGAGCTTCGGCAAGGATCTCCCGGCCGCCCTCATCGAGGATGCCGTCGCGATTGTCGGCGCCTACCTCATCGTGTCATCCCTGTCCGTTCCGGTTGCGCCATGAAGGCTTTCGACGCGATCATCATCGGCGCAGGACAGGCGGGCCCGTCGCTCGCCGGACGTTTCAACGACGCCGGCAAGACGGTCGCGATCATCGAGCGCAAGCATGTCGGCGGCACCTGCGTCAACACGGGCTGCAAACCGACCAAGACGCTTGTCGCGAGCGCCTATGCGGCCCATCTCGCCCGCCGCGGCGCCGATTACGGCGTCGTGCTCGGCGGGCCGGTGAAGATCGACATGAAGGCGGTCATGCGCCGCTCGCATCAGGTGACGCTCGATTCCCGCCACGGCAACGAAAGCTGGCTGGAAGGCATGCCGAACTGCACGCTGATCCGCGGCCATGCGCGTTTCGAAAGCAGGAACACGGTGCGCGTCGGCGACGAATTGCTGACCGCTCCGCAGATATTCCTGAACGTCGGCGGACGGGCCGCGATCCCCGATTTCCCGGGCATCGGCGACGTGCCCTACATGACCAACAGCGACATCGTCATGCTCGACCGGGTGCCGGAACATCTCATCATCGTCGGCGGCAGTTATATCGGCCTCGAATTCGCGCAGATGTACCGCCGCTTCGGCGCGAAGGTGACGATCGTCGAGAAAGGCCCCCGCCTCATCGGCCGCGAGGACGAGGAAATCTCCGACGCGGTCCGCGGCATCCTGGAGGCGGAGGGGATCGACATCCGTACCGGCGCCGAATGCATCCGCCTCCGCAAGGACGGAGACAGGGTCGCGGTCGGGGTGAACTGCACCGAAGGCGCGCCGGAGGTCGTCGGCTCCGACATCCTGCTCGCGGTCGGACGCCGCCCGAACACGGACGACCTCGACCTCGACAAGACCGGCGTCGAGACGGATGCGCGGGGCTACGTCAAGGTCGACGACCGTCTCGCGACCAACGTGGACGGTATCTGGGCGATGGGCGACTGCAACGGCAAGGGCGCCTTCACCCACACCGCCTATAACGACTTCGAAATCATCGCCGCGAACCTCTTCGACGGCGAGGACCGCAAGGTGTCCGACCGGCTGCTCGGCTATGCGCTCTATATCGACCCGCCGCTCGGCCGCGTCGGCATGAGCGAGACCGAAGCCCGCAAAGCCGGAAAGAAGGTCCTCGTCGGCCGCCGGCCGATGACGCAGGTGGGCCGCGCGGTCGAAAAGGGCGAGACGCAGGGCTTCATGAAGATCGTGGCCGATGCGGAAACCAGACGGATTCTCGGCGCCGCCATCCTCGGCACCGGCGGCGATGAATCGATCCACGGCGTGCTCGACATGATGAACGCCGGCGCCACCTTCGATGCGCTGCGCTGGGCGGTTCCGATCCATCCGACGGTCTCGGAACTCTGGCCGACCGTCATCCTCAGCATGCAGCCGACCTGAACCTCTTTTGGACACGCGTAAAATTTTACCGGCCGCTTAAGGAGAGGCTAAGGCATTTCCGTCTATGAATGGGTTGTGTTCCTGTTCATGGTGGAAACAGATGTGCGGTTTGGCTGGCTTCGCCGGTGAGGCATGCGGCTCCGGAAATCCGGAGATGCTGCTGTCATCCATGGCTCACGCGATCGCCCATCGCGGGCCGGACGGACAGGGCGTGTTCTCCGCTCCGGGCGTCGGACTTGCGCATGTGCGGCTTTCGATCGTCGGGCTTGCCGACGGCCGGCAGCCGATGTCGGACAGCGACGGCCGGTACACGATCGTCTTCAACGGCGAGATCTTCAACTACGTGGAACTGCGCGACGAGCTCAAGGCGCGCGGCGCGATCTTCAGAACCGGCAGCGACACCGAAGTCCTGCTGCAGCTCTATGCGACCTACGGCGAGGCCTGCCTGTCGCGCCTCAACGGCGATTTCGCCTTTGCGATCTGGGATGCCTGCGAGCGGCGGCTGACGCTTGCCCGCGACCGCATGGGCGTCCGGCCGCTCTTCTACGCCGTACACAAGGGAGCTCTCTACTTCGCTTCCGAGGTGAAGGCGCTGCTGCGGGTGCCGGGCATCGAGGCGGAACTCGATCCGGTGGCGCTCGACCAGATTTTCACGCTCTGGGCGCCGATCCCGCCGCGCACCGCGTTCAAGAACATCTTCGAGCTGGAACCGGGCCATCTGATGACCGTCCGGAACGGCCGGACCGAAATCCGGCCCTATTGGAGCTTGGATTTTCCGGATGCGGGCGATCACGCCGAAGCCGATCAGGCCACGAAGGAAGAAGAGCTTCGGGCGCTGTTGGCGGATGCGACGCGGCTGAGGATGCGCGCCGACGTGCCGGTCGGTGCCTATCTCTCCGGCGGCCTCGATTCCTCACTGATCGCAGCGCTCGCCGCGCCGATGGCTCCGAACGGGCTGAACACCTTCTCGGTCACCTTCGACGATGCCGAGCATGACGAAAGCGCCTTCCAGATGGCGGTGGCGCAGGCACTCGGCACCCATCACCGCGCCGTCGCCTGCGGCCCGGGCGACATCGCAGGGAATTTCCCGGACGTGATCCGCTTCACCGAACGGCCCGTCCTGCGCACCGCCCCTGCCCCGCTTTACCGCCTTTCCGGGCTGGTGCGCGAAGCCGGCATGAAAGTGGTGCTGACCGGCGAAGGCGCCGACGAAGTGTTTGCCGGTTACGATATCTTTCGCGAGGCGCGCGTTCGCCGCTTCTGCGGCCGCCAGCCGGGCTCGAAGATCAGGCCGCATCTCTTCCGCAAGCTCTATCCCTATCTGCCGGGTCTGAAGCAGCAGTCGGCGGACTATCTCGCCGCCTTCTTCGGCGCCGGCAACGATGCGGCCGACGATCCTCTCTTCTCGCACCGGCCCCGCTTCCGCTCGACGGCGGCGGCAAAGATCTTCTATTCCGACGACCTGCGTTCGACGCTGGGGACCTATGACGCCGCGGCGGAACTCGCCTCCCGCCTGCCGGAAGATTTCGGCCGCTGGCATCCGCTCCATCAGGCGCAATATCTCGAAACCCGCTTCCTGCTCCCAGGTTATATCCTGTCCAGCCAGGGCGACCGCATGGCGATGGCGCACGGCATCGAAGGGCGCTTCCCCTTCCTCGACCACCGGCTGGTGGAATTCGCAAGCCGCCTGCCGCCCGGCATGAAGCTCAAGGGGCTGGAAGAAAAACACATCCTGCGCCGCGTCGCGAAGGACCTGCTGCCGGACCTGATCAGCAAGCGCCCGAAACAGCCCTATCGCGCGCCGGACAGTCGCTCCTTTGCAGGCGGCAGCGAGCAGGCCTATGTGGGCGAATTGCTGAGTGAGCAGGCGATCGCCGGTTCCGGCCTCTTCAACGCCCGCGCCGTGTCGAAACTCCATCAAAAATGCCGTGCACAACCCGTTTCGGGTTTCCGCGACAACGCCGCCTTCGTCGGCATCCTTTCAACCCAACTCTGGCTGAGGCGTTTCGAGACCCGCCAGGCGGCAGGCGTGCGGAATGCCGCGGCAGCGGCTGGAACGCCTCGCGTCATGGCCAAGAACAGGCAGACCAGCCTGGCGATAGGAACGCCCGCCGAATGAACCCGTCGCCGAACCCGGTCCATCTCGAAGAGCCTTCCCCCGTCCGGCCCCTCCGCGAGCCCAGCCGCTGCGTGCGCCCCATGGAGGCCGCCGATCTTCCCGCCGTCGGGCGGCTCTTCAACAAGGCGTTCCGCAGGAAAAACGAGGAGCCGCAGCAGGATCTCCTCGGCTATCTCGACCACGTTTTCCTGCAAAATCCGGGCTATGCGCCGGAACACGGCAGCATCGTACACAAGGACGGCACGGGGCGCATCGACAGCGCGCTGCTTTCGCTCCCCATGTCCTTTCATGCCATGGGCCACCGCATCACGGCGCGGCTTCTCTGCGCCTTCATGGCGGACGGCAGGGCGGGATTTGCCGGCGCGGCGAAACTGGCGCGGGCAATCCGCCTCTCGCAGCCGGATCTCTGCTTTTCCGACAATGCCTCTCCCGTCAGCGCCGACCACTGGATCACGGGCGGCGGTTTCATGCTGCCCATCCAGAGCCTCGAATGGCGGCGAACCTTCCGCCCCTTCCAAGGAGGGTTCGAGCGGCTGAGGGAGACGATGCCGGCGTTCCGGCATCTCCGGCTCACTCCGCTCCTCAAACCCGCCGATCTCGTCGCGCGCCGCCTGTTCGGCGCCTTCGTTCCCCCGGGGCCACCGGGCATGGCCTCCATCGAAGCGGGCCTGGACGAATTTCTCGCCTGCGCTCGGCAAATGACGGAGCGTTTCGCCATCCGGCCGGACTGGTCGCGCGAGGACCTCGCCTGGCTGATGGATACGGCCGCCCTGAACACATCCCTCGGCCAGCTCCGCTGCAGGATCGTCGTCAACGCCCAGGGCGCGACGGTCGGCTGTTACCTCTTCTCCGGCAGGCCGGGGGAAATGGCGCACGTCCTCAACGTCCTCTGCCTGGAGGGCCGGGAATTCGACGTCGTCGGACATATGTTCGCCGATCTTGCCGCGTCCGGTTATGCCGCAGCCCGCGGCATGGCCCAGCCGTTCCTGATGAATGCGCTGATGCGCCAACGGCAGATGAATTTCCGGCACCGCGGTTATTTCTGCATGGTCACCCAGCATCGGGACATCCGCGAAGCGGCGCTCCGCAACGACATCTTCATCGGCGGCCTGGCTTCGGAAAGCTGGAGCCGGCTGCTTACGGATTTTCGATAGGTCCCGGCCAGCTCCGGTCGGCCGGCCTCTCCGCCGGCACGGGATCAAAACGGCGTTTCGCGGGTTTCTTCCCTGAGTGAAAAAAGATTCAGGAGGAAACCTCATGGCCAATGCCAACTCGAAACGGCTTGGAGCAGCAACCCGCGGGAAAAGCAGCGGAAACGGCGCCATGACGGATATCGACAAGAACGTCCTGCCCGAGAACATGGTGCTCTCCAACCGCGACAAGGCACAGCACTCGCGGCAGCGGGGATTGGACGGCAAATCCGTTCAGACGGAACAATTTCACAACCATGAGGCCAACCACCTCGACGACTGAAAAAGGACGCACATTCACGACTGGGTGAGAAGAGGCGCGAAGGCGTCCGGACAGCCATAATTTGTCGTTCTTCCCTTGCAAAGGAGGAGAGAAGGAGTAGTCTTGGCCCATTGCAAGTAGGGGGGTGTCGGCGACGGGAATGCAGAAACGTTTTCGCCGTCTGAGTGGAGGCCGAAAAGATGAATCCGGCAATCCTGACGAATACCTTTGAACCCAGCGACTTGGCGTTTCTCCAGCGCCTTTTCGACCATCTTTGCGCGGAACGCGGGCTGCCCGGCGGAAGCCTCGCCGCCAATGATCTCGCTGCGAAGATCATCCAGCTCTACCAGCAGGGCGTGCGGGACGAAAGGGACCTGCAGGCCCAGCTCGACTGCGGAGCGATGCCGAAAAACTGAGCGATGCCGCCTCTCCTGGGGGGCTCTCCTACCTTTTAGCCATCAGATCGCGCTCGTCCCGCATGAGGAATATGCGGGTGATCGTGTCGAGATTGGCTTCCAGCCATTCCGCCATGGCGATTTCTTCCGCCAGGATCTGCTCGAAGACGAGCTTCGCACCCATTTCCTCGAGCTCGTCCGCCGCGGCGATGAGAACGCGATAGCTGGCGATTTCGAGATGCTCGAAAGCATAGCCCGTCATCGTCCCCCTCACGACCTCGTCGCTCGTCAGCATCCCGCCGACACCCTGCGCCTTCGCCGCGAGCTTCGCCGCCATGTCCTTCAGCGCCAGCGCGCCGCCCGAGCCGGAGAACTGGTCGAGCAGGTCCTTCAGCGCCTGCGCATGTCCTTCCGTTTCGTGAAGGTGCGCGATGATCCGGGCCTTGAGGTCCGGATAGCTTTCGATGCGCCGCGACTGGGCGGCCAGCATGGTGATCGCCTGCTCCTCCATGGCATGTGCGGCGCGAAGCCAAGTCAGGAAATTGTCTTGGGCATGTGTCATTCGCATCTCCTCGAAAATGATCAGCCGCCGGAGAGGAGAATGGGCGCAACCGACGGATTTCAACCCCTGACGGCACGCGAAGTTCCTCTTCGCGTCGTCCCGGCGGAACATTTGCACCCGGTTGCGAATTATCCCGCTGCAGAATGAACAGCCATAGAGGCAAGCATCATGACCCGCGCAGGCAGGGCGAATTCGATCATCGGAGCCATCATCGTGGTATTTCTGGTGCTGGCGCTCGGTTATTACTTCACCGGCAGCCAGGATACGGCGCAGGCGCCCGGCGCTCCCGCAGCGACCGATACCGCCCAGACGCCGGCACCTGCGCCGGCCCCGGGGACCGACACCACCAACACCGGCTCCACCAATCCGTAAGCGCGACGATTGCGAGGAACAATCGCCATGCCGGGCGGTTGTGGATCGAGTAACAGGGAGCCTATCCCATGATGCCCGATCCCCGCGAACCGAGCGAACAGCCACCCATGCCGGCGCCCGTCTGGACGCCGGAGCCACCGGTTGAAGAGCCTGAACCCGATCGCCTGCCGGACGAGATACCGCTGCCCAATCCGGACGAAAGTCCCGATCCGCCAGCTTACATGCCGCCCGGCAGCCTGATCCTGCATTGACGAGATACCGGCACGCGACAGCGCCGAGGTGCAATCATGAACATGCATAGCCGTCCCCATGTGAGCCACCGGGAGACGCAGGAAGGCAGCCGCCGGAGACCGGCGAAGTCCGGTCTCTGGAAACTGCTGGCCGCGGCAGCCCTGATCCTTCTCGGGCTGGCCGTGGTGGTGGAACTTTTCGAAGACACGGAAAGCGCTTTCAACGCGCCCGATCCGGCCCAGCAGACCCAAGATGAATGACAGCCGGCACCTGCACTTCCCGAACGTTGCGGACCAGCTTCGGGAACAAGGATAAAATTCGCACGTTTTCCAGTCGTTTATGACGAGGTCGCGCAGGTGGATATCACGACGCAATCGCTCCCGCTCCGGGAAACGGCACCCCATTTCGAACCGATCATTCGCCCCGGCCGCAACGTCTGGCGCAGCGCCGAGGCGGAAAGCCTGGCCTTCCTGATCGACGGCGAGGACTATTACCGCCGGCTGGACCGGGTGCTGCGGCAGGCGGAACGGTCGATCTTCATCGTCGGCTGGGATTTCAATCCCGATATCCGGCTGCGGCCCGCCGAACCGGACGGGGAAACGCTCGGTGCGCTTCTGCGCAGACTGATCGAGGAGAAACCCGCCCTGGAAATCCGGATACTGGTCTGGGGCATGGGGCCGGTCTATTCCGGCAAGAGCCTGAAGATGTTCGGAAAGATGGACTGGAGCGATCATCCGCGGATTCTCCTCCAGTTCGACTTCAAACACCCGCTGCGCGCCAGCCACCACCAGAAGATCGTCGTCGTGGACGACAGGACAGCCTTCCTGGGCGGCATCGACCTCACGGCCGAGCGCTGGGACGACCGTCGCCACGCCGCCGAAAACCCGTTGCGCCGCGGGCCGGACGGCACGCCTCACGGCCCTGTCCACGACATGCAGACGATCGTCACCGGCGATACGGCGAGACTTATCGGCGACGTCGCGCGGCGCCGCTGGCAGAAGGCCACGCGGGAGATCCTGAAGCCCCTGGATGCCGGCGGCGGAAAGCCGTGGCCGGAGGATCTCGAGCCCGCGCTTTCCCATTGCAGAACCGGCCTTGCGCTGACCGAGCCCTGGAAATGGAGGGGCCGCCGCGGGCATCGCGAGGCGATCCGCCTCACCCATGACGCGCTGAGATCGGCCAGTCGCCACCTCTATCTGGAAACCCAGTACCTCGCCTCCTTCGGCGTGGGACGAACGCTCGCCCAGCGCCTCAGGAGGGCCGACGGACCGGAGATCGTCGTCGTCGTGACCCGGCAATCCCACGGTTTCCTGGAGCGGCTGATGATGGGGCACAACCGCAACCGTCTGATTCGGCGCCTGAAGCGCGCCGATCGCCACGGCCGGCTGCGCGTCTTCTACGCCGTCGTGCCGGACGGCAAGGGCGGCGAGCAGGAGATCATCGTGCATTCCAAGCTCATCATCGTCGACGACCGCTTCGTCCGGGTCGGCTCGTCCAACCTCAACAACCGTTCGGAAGGGCTGGATACGGAATGCGACCTGGCCGTCGAAACCGACGAGGCGGCAGGCAGGCAGGCGATCGCCTCTCTGCGCGACGGGCTGCTTGCGGAACATCTCGACGCGGAACCCGAGGAGGTCGCACGGATCATCGCGGAAACCGGCTCCATGATCGCCGCGATCGACCGGCTGAACGTCAAGCCACGGGGGCTGAGAGCCTTCGACGTCGATCCGGAAAAGGGCGAGACCAGGTCGATGATCGGGACCTCCATCGTCGATCCGAAACAGCCGTTCTGGCCGATCCCCGAGATCAAGAGCGGCCTCCGGCGGTTCTTCGCCCGCCTGTCACATCACCGTCTGCTCTGAAAACCGGCCGCCGCGGTGGCGATAGTAGGCCTCGGAGACCAGCAGGGTCGGCACGCCGATCATCAGCGGCACGAAATAATAGAGCACGCGGAAGGCGATCAGCGCGCCGATCGAGGCAGTCGAGGGCAGGATGGCGAGCATGGTCGCCTCCAGGACGCCGATCCCGCCCGGCACATGGCTGATCAGCGCCGCGATATTGGCCGTCACGTAAGCGCTCGCGACTTCCAGATAGCCCGCATCGGTGAAGGTCGCGAGGAGTTGATGGATCGATGCCGCGACGCAGGCGAAATTGAGCGTGCCGAGAACGATCTGGCCGATGGCGAGGCCGGGCTTCGGAGGATCGAACTGCCATGTGCGCAGACGGAGCGGCCGCCGGACGAAGGCGCAGAGCAGGAGATAGAGTGCCGGCATGGAAAGGCAGGCGAGCCCCAGGGCGGTCCTGACCGGGCTCTCCAGACCGAGGAGATCCGGCCCGCCCTCCTGCAGCAGCAGCGCCAGGCCGGCGAGCATCACAAGCCCGAGCCCGACGGTCACGCCACAGAAAATGATGATCTTGGCGACATCCTCCGCCGTCAGTCCCCAGCGCGAATAGAACCGATAGCGCACCGCGCCGCTGCTGAGGGCGGCAAGCCCCACATTGTGCCCGATCGAAAGCGCCGTGAACGAGGCGAGCGCCGTCCGGCGGTAGGCAAGGGGCTTGCCGGCATAGCGCACGGCGAGAGTATCGAAGCCGGTAAGGCAGAGATAGGAGAGAATGACGAACAGGAAGGCCGAGGCCAGCCGGAAGCCGGCGATCGATTGCACGGACTCCTCAATCTCGTCCAGCGTATAGCGGCCAAGGCTGCGATAGACGAGAAAGATTGCCAGGCAGATCGCCCCGCCTATGAGGAATTTCAGCAGATGGCGTCTGGCGATCATGATCCTCCCCGCGGGCTGTTGTCTGATATCGGGAACGAAAACGCGGGCAAGTGTGTTCCCAGCGCTATGGATGACCCGACTGTTCCCGCCCCTTCCCGCAGGCATCGCCTGAAAATCCTGAGTTACAACGTCCACAGCTGCATCGGCACCGACGGCAGGCTCGATCCCGCACGGGTGGCGGAGGTCATTGCCGCCCTCGAACCCGACATCATCGGGTTGCAGGAACTGGATGTCGGCCGAAACCGCACCGGCGGCGTGGACCAGGCCCATATCATCGCGTCCCTGCTGCGGATGGAATACCACTTCCATGCGGCTCTCAGCGTGGCGGAGGAACGCTATGGCGATGCCATTCTGACGGCCCTGCCGGCAAGGATGGTGAAGGGCGCGGGCCTGCCCTCGCGCGGCGAGCCGCGCGGCGCCGTATGGGTGGAGATCGAAGTCGGCCGGCACCGCCTGCAGGTCTTCAACACGCATCTCGGCCTGCGCGGCCGGGACCGGCTCGGCCAGATGGCGGCGCTTCTCGGCCCTTCCTGGCTCGGCAGTCCCGCTTGCCACGGCAAGCCTCAAGTCCTGATCGGCGATTTCAACGCCATCCCGTCGACGGTGACGTATAAGGGCATCACCCGCCAGATGATCGACGTTCAGCTCCGCCCGCGCGCAAAGCCGAAACCCACCTTCCCCTCCCGCTATCCCCTTCTGAGGATCGATCACGTCTTCGTCTCGCGGGAAATCTCACCCCTCGGCGCCGAGGTCGTCTCGACGCCGCTGGCGCGGCGCGCGTCCGATCACCTACCGCTGCTCGCAACGGTCGAACTCTGATCCTCAATGGAGCATGCGGGCGAGCCGGCGGGCCTCCTTCAGAAGCCGCACCACATCCTGATCCGTGGTCTCGGTGAAATCGCCGTAATGCAGGCTGACCGCCTCCAGCCGCTCCGGCGCCGAAAGGCAGACGATATCGTCGACCTCCTCCCGCAACTCTTCCAGGAGATCGCGGGGCGCCACGGGAACCGCAAGCCGGATCGAGCCGACGGCCATTTCCTTCAAGGCATGGATGCCGGCGCGGATCGAACCGCCGTTGGCGATGCCGTCGTCTACGAGAATGACGTCGCGGCCGGCGTGATCATGATCCTCCGGCTGGTCCTCGCCGAAATACATCCGGTGGCGGCGCTCGATCTCGGCGAGCTGATGCTCGCGTTCGGCCGCGAGGTAGCCGGGCGGGATGTGGAATTGGCGGGCCGCCGCCTCGTTGACGATCACATGCGGCTCCTTGCCGTCGACGACAGCGCCGATGCCGTATTCCGGATGACCCGGCGCGCCGATCTTGCGCACGATCAGGAGATCGAGCGGCGCGCCGAGCCGTTGCGCCACCTCGAAGGCGACGGGGACGCCGCCGCGGGGAAGCGCCACGACGACGGGGTCCTTCAGCGGCGCGGCCTGCATGGCTTCCGCAAGCTGCCTGCCGGCATCTTCGCGATCGGAAAAAACAGGGCCTGAAGCGAACATGTCATCCTCCCCGGAACATGGCGGCGCAACCACGGGGCCGCGCCTTTCGTTTCACCCAGCCCTGAAGGGATCATACCATCAGGGGCATATCCGACAACCTTGAGGATGCAGGTTCGGTTCCCTGCACCGACCGTTACGTGCCGCTGCCCTTGCGGTGTTCGCTCTCCTGGTTGCGGCCGCGGACGATGGACGGATCGTCGTTCATGGAGCGATCCGCGGCGCGCATGTCCAGATCGTCGCCGCGCCGGAAGGCTTCGCGGGCCGCCTCGCTGCGATGGAGATCGGCGCTTGCGTCGAAATCCCTGCCCGCATTGGCGGTGTTCTCCCGCTTCTCGATGATGTTGCGCTGCTGCTGATGGGTCTTCTTGCCCTGCATGATCGTTTCTCCTTGAGCCGGTTACTTGTTGGCACGGCCGCGCTGGTTGGGATTGACACCGCCGAAACGGGTCGCATCGTTGGCGACATCGCCTTCTTCGGTGTTCTCGCCGGCGATTTCCTCGTTGCCGGTGGCGCGGTTCAACCCTTTGGACTGGCCGATGCCGGGATCGTTTTTCAGATCGGCATCGCTCGGCTCTTTCGGCTTGAAATGTTTGGACATGACCGTCCTCCTTTCATGCGCTCGGCCGCGGCCGGGAGCCGCAGGCCTCAGTGCTTCGTGCGGGACACGAATTTGTTGAAGCGGCTGGTTTTTCCCGCCTCCGTCTCGTCCTGGTAGAGGAAGGAAAGCTTGTTCTCGTCGAAGATCGCGAAGAAATCGTCCCATCCGATCTCTTCGAGCGCCTCTTCCGGCTTGCCGAAATCGACCCGCAGGATGCCTCCCTCGCGGGCGCCTTTGACGCGGGCCGGATGGCCTCCGCGCTCCTCGATCCACTGCCGGATTTCGTTGTGATTCGTCGTTTCAACGGCCTTGCTCATGGCATCGGTTCTCCCTGTTGTCCGATTGCAGAACCGGCGCCATGGACGATTGTTCCGTTCGCGAGGCAGGCAATCGGAAGGGTAAGCGGAACAAAACTCACGACTGTGTGTTCACGCCGTGTCGGACGCCGAACCTCCACGCGGCCGACAGCGTCATAAGTACCCCTCCCCAACTGACGCTTCCCTTCACGGGAAGCGTCTTTTTCCCCGTATGGACGCAATTGACCTTCAGCGTCTCGTCAGCGCGACCACGTAGCGGGCCGGCTCCCGGCCCGGATTGAAGAAGACGCAATCGGCCGGCGGGCCGAGCAGAAGGCAGTCGCCCTCCGTCAGGTGATGCAGGATCGGGCCCTCCTGGAAATCGAGCCGGCCCGAGAGCACCCAGATCTGCTGATGCTGGAAGGCGAAGGCCGAGGCCGGATAGGGCACGCGCACGCCGGGCGGCAACGAGACCTCCAGAAGCTCCAGCAAGGCGTTCGGCGGCGATACGGCACGTCGGGTATAGCCGGTTTCCGGATCGGTCCAGACCGGCTGTTCCGCATGGGGGGCGACGCGCTGCTCAGCCCGCTCCGCCAGCGCCAGGAGCACCGACAGCGGCAGGCCGAAGGCGCCGGAAAGACGGCCGAGCACGGTCGCGGTCGGGCTCGCCTCGCCGCGCTCGATCTTGCTGATCATCGCCTTCGAGACGCCGGAACGTTCCGCAAGCTCGGCCAGCGACCAGCCGCGCGCCTCCCGCTCGACCTTCAGCCGCATGGCGATCGCCTGGACCGGGTCCTTCTCCGCCTGCTGCAAGATGCTTGCCTTTCGCCGATCGTCTTCTATAGTGGACAAAAGAATCCTATAAGAGACGAGCGCGGTTCGCAACGAAAAACAGGGAAGAGCATGGCGCGCGAAATCTGGTTCAACGCTTTCGACATGAACTGCGTCGGGCATATCCAGCAGGGGCTCTGGACGCATCCGCGCGACCAATCGCATCGTTATGCCGAGCTGCGCTACTGGACGGATTATGCGAAGAGGCTGGAGGCCGGCCTGTTCGACGGCATCTTCCTCGCCGATGTCGTCGGCATCAACGACGTTTATGGCGGCGGCAACGCGGCGGCACTCAGAGGCGCGGTGCAGGTTCCCGTCAACGATCCCATGATGCTGGTGCCCGCCATGGCGGCGGTGACCGAGCACCTCTCCTTCGGCATCACCGCAAACCTCACCTACGAGCCGCCCTTCCTCTTCGCGCGGCGCATGTCGACGCTCGATCATCTGACCAACGGCCGGATCGGCTGGAACATCGTCACCGGCTATCTCGACAGCGCCGCCAAGGCGATCGGCCTCGACACGCAAGCCGCCCATGACGACCGCTACGATCTGGCGGACGAGTACATGGAAGTCATGTACCGGCTATGGGAGGGGAGCTGGGAGGACGATGCGACCGTCTTCGAGCGGGAAAAGCGGATCTATGCCGATCCCTCAAAGGTCCATAAGATCCGGCATCACGGCAGGCAGTACCGGATCGACACCGTCCATCTCTGCGAACCGTCGCCGCAGCGCACGCCCGTCCTCTATCAGGCCGGCTCATCGACCCGCGGCCGGCAATTCGCCGCGACCCATGCGGAATGCGTCTTCGTCAACGGCCAGAAGATCGAGGGCGTGAAGGGCATCGTCGACGATATCCGCGCCCGTGCCGGGGAATACGGCCGGCGGGCGGACGATGTGAAGGTCTTCGTCGGCGCGACGATCGTCACCGGCCGCACGGAGAAAGAGGCGCGCGAAAAATTCGAGGATTACCGCGCCCATGCGAGCGCGGAAGGTGCGCTCGTCCATGCCGCCGCCTCCCTCGGCATCGATTTTGCGAAATACGATCTCGACGAACCGATCGAGACCGGCAGGAGCGCGGCGATCGTCTCCAATGTCGAAGCGATGACCCGCACCGCCGGGCCGCAATGGACGAAGCGCAAGCTGCTCGAACAGATGGTGCTCGGCAGCCGCCAGGCGCCGATGGTAGGCTCCGCCGAACAGATCGCCGACAGGCTCGTCACGTGGATGGACGAGGCCGGCGTCGACGGCTTCAACCTGTCGCGCACCGTCGTGCCGGAATGTTTCGACGACATCATTGAACTGGTGATCCCGATTTTGCAGGAGCGCGGCCTCTACAAGACGGATTACCGTGAAGGCACTTTCCGCGAAAAGCTCTTCGGCTCCCCGCGCCTGCCGGACCGGCACGTCGCCGCTGGATATCGGGCTGCGGGATGAACAACATACACGGCGCTTTGCTTGGAACCCCCCTCTGCCCTGCCGGGCATCTCCCCCACGAGGGGGGAGATCGGATAGTAGCGGGCTCTCGCTCCCAACCCAGGTTTGAGATCGCCGGAGCCAGGTTCAACACCGCTAATGATTTGGGAAGCCGGTACTTCTTGCCGATCTCCCCCCTTGTGGGGGAGATGCCCGGCAGGGCAGAGGGGGGTGAAGGATGACGGCGTCGCCGGAATCAAAGGCTGAAGGCCGTTGGCGCATGCTGGCGCTCCTCTGCCTCGCGGTCGTGCTCTCCTTCTCGACCTGGTTTTCGGCAAACGCCATCGCGCCGGAATTGAAGCGCGTCTGGTCGCTGTCGGAAGGCAGCGCCGCCTGGCTGACCAACGGCGTGCAGATCGGCTTCGTCGTCGGGGCGCTGTCGGCGAGCCTCTTCAACCTGCCGGACCTCATCCGCATGAACCGGCTGATGGCGGGCTCCGCCCTGCTTGCCGGGCTTTCCAATGCCGTGATGCTGCTGGAGCCCGGACCGGCCGGCGCCGTCTTCTGCCGCATGGTCACGGGCTTTGCGCTTGCGGGCGTCTATCCGCCGGCGCTGAAACTCGTTTCCACCTGGTTCGTTTCCGGCCGCGGCCTGGCCTTGGCCGGCGTCATCGGCGCCATCACCGCCGGCTCCTCGCTGCCGCATCTTTTCCGCGGCATGTCGTCCGCCGTCGACTGGCACGCCGTCGTGGCTCTTTCAAGCGGCGCCTCGCTGATCGGCGCCGTCGTTTTCCTGCTCTTCACCCGCGAGGGTCCTTACCCGTTCGGCAAGGCGCTGTTCGATCCGCGCCAGATCGGCCGGGTGCTGAAGGATCGCAACCTGCTGCTCGTCAACGGCGGCTATCTCGGCCACATGTGGGAACTCTATGCCATGTGGGCCTGGCTGCTCGCCTATCTGACGGCCGCGCTCGCCGACGGCGGAACCGGCATCAGCAGCGAGGCCTCCCTGCTCACCTTCGTCGCCGTCGCCTCCGGCGTCGTCGGCTGTTTCGCCGGCGGCATCCTCTCCGACCGTTTCGGCCGCACGGCCACCACCGCCGGCCTGATGATCGTCTCCGGCGCCTGCGCGCTCACGATCGGCTTCGTCTTCGACGGCCCCTTCTGGCTGCTGACGCTGGTGGTCGTCGTCTGGGGCATTTCGATCATCGGGGATTCGGCGCAGTTCTCCGCCGCGGTCACCGAACTTGCCGACCGCAGCTATATCGGCACTGCGCTTTCCCTGCAGATGGGCATGGGCTTTGCGCTGACCATCTTCATGATCTGGCTGATGCCGCATCTGGCGGAATTGCTCGGCGGCTGGCGCTGGACCTTCGTCCTGCTCGCCGTCGGTCCGATCTTCGGTGCCGTCTCCATGCTGATCCTGCGCGGCAGGCCGGATGCCGTCCGGCTTGCGGGAGGCCGCCGCTGATCAGGCGCCGTTGATCAGGCAACCAGGCGGCGGTTTTCCCCCTCCCGCGCCTGCCGGTCGCGCGCCAGGCGTTCGGCACTGCGGGTCTTGAAGCCGCGCAGCGCCGTCACCAGCCGTTCCACGGCATCGCGGAGATCCGAGGTCTGCTGCGACGTCTCCAGGACCATGGAGGAATTGTCCTGCGTGATCGTGTCCATGCGGGTCAGCGCGCCGCTGACCTCCTTGAGGCCGCTGGACTGATTGGCGGCTTCGCCTGCGATCGTCTTGACGATCGTGTTGATGTCGTCGATCCGGTCGGTGATCTGGCTGAGCGCCGCGCCGGCGTTGTTGACGAGGTCGACACCCGCCTGAACCTGCCGGGAACTGTCCGAAATCAGGTCCTTGATCTCCTTGGCGGCATCGGCGCAGCGCTGTGCGAGCGCCCGCACCTCCTGCGCCACCACGGCGAAACCGCGGCCGGCCTCGCCCGCGCGGGCCGCCTCGACGCCGGCATTCAGCGCCAGCAGGTTGGTCTGGAAAGCGATCTCGTCGATGACGCCGATGATCTTGGAAATCTCGTCCGACGAGCGCTCGATCTCGCCCATTGCCGAAACCGCCTGCTTGACGACCGGGCCGGAGGCCCGCGCTTCGGAAAGTGCCACGTCGACCGCGGCCGCCGCCTTGCTGGCGCCGTCGGCGGTGCCGGACACGCTTTGGGTCAGCTGAAGCAGCGTCGCAGAGCTTTCTTCCAGCCCCTGCGCCTGCTCTTCCGTGCGCTGCGCCAGGTCTCTTGAAGCCTGTGAGATGGCATTCGTGCTGGTGAGAATTTCCTCGCCGGCATGGCGGACGGTCGCCATCGTCAGACGCAGCTTCTCGGCGCTGTCGTTGTAATCCTTGACCATACGGGCGAAGTTGGCCGGCAGATCGTGGGAAAGCCGGGTTTCCAGATCACCGGTCGCAAGTCCCCTGAGGACATCGTCGAGGGCCTCGAGCGCGACTTCCTGCTCCTGATCGGCGGCGCGCTTCGCCTCTTGCGCACGGCGGCGCTCTTCCGCCTGGATGTCCAGATAGACGGAGATCGAATAGTCCATGTCGAGCATCGCCGCCTTGACGAGCGCGCTGATTTCCTTGGCGAGCTTCTCGGAATTGCCGCGGCCGAAGCGGGACGGCCGGTTCGCCGCCATCACCGCATGGATGAGCTGCTCCAGAACGATCGCGTAGCCGCCGATATACCAGCGCGGATCGAGACCGATATGGGCATGCGCCGCCCCCACGGCCCGCACGCCTTCGACATAGCGCTCGTCGTAATTGGCTTCGCCGACGACGGCCCAATGGCTTGTCTGGCGCCTCTTGGCGCCCTCCATATGGGACTGGCTGGAAAAGAAGCCGGCGGTATCCGGCGTCGATTGAATTTTCTTGTAAAGGGCGCCGAGCGCCGCTGGAAGACCGGCGTTGATGACGGGAGCCAGGCGGCGAAGCGCGGCGCGTGCCTCCTGGTCCAGGCCGACGAAATCCAGGCGCTTCTGCAATTCACGTTTTTCTTCAGCCGACGACATTCAAAGCCCCCAAATCCGCCGCGTCCGCACCCCGAGCGGGGCGTTCCACGTCCATATTGTGAATCTTAAGGTATAAGATCCCTTAATAAGGCGCCCTGAGAAGTAATAGATTGTCGGAATCTCTGTCAGGCGCCGCGGGCGGGAATGCGGTTTTCCAGCAGACGGAAGCCGGCCACCAGAATGCCCGTCAGGCAGAGATAGATCAGCGCCAGCAGCAGCAGCGGTTCATAGGTCAGGAAGGTATCCTGCCTCACGCGGGAGATCACCGCATAGACGTCGATGACGGTGATGGTTGCCACAAGCGGCGTGGATTTCAGCTGCAGCACGGTTTCGCCGGCAAGCGTCGGCAGCGCCCGGTGTACCGCTCTCGGCAGCCAGATGCGGCGGAACATCGTGAAACGGCTCATGCCGAAGGCGCGCGCCGCCTCCAGTTCGCCGCGCGGCACGCCGGCAAAGGCGCCGCGCATCACCTCGCCCTCATAGGCCGCAAACGAGATCATCAGCGCCGTGAAGCCGTAGGGCCAGGCCTGCCGCAGATAGGGCCAGAGGAAGGAGGAGCGGATCTCCGGATATTGGGAGAAGAGCGAACCGAGTCCATAATAGAGAAGCCAGAGCTGCAGGAGCAGCGGCGTGCCCCGGATGATCGTGCAGAAGATCCTGGCGAGCCAGGCGAGCGGCCACGGACCGGTGACCTGCACGAGACCGATCGGCACGGCGAGCAGGAAACCGATCCCCGCCGTGCAGAACAGCATGAGGAGCGTCTGCCAGACGCCGTAGGCGAGCCGGCCGCCATAGCGCGGCAGCCAGTCCCAGCGCATGAAGCATATGGCGCAGAAGACGATGACGAGGAAGACCGCCATCAGGAACAGCCGGTGCGGCTCGAAAAGGCTGCGCGCCTTGGGCGGGATATAGGCCGGCAGAGCGGAAGTCTCTTCGCTCATGACGTCACACCGTGCGGGGCATGCCGCGCCGGGCATGCCGTTCGATGAAGCCGATGACGATGTTCGACATCAGCGTCACCAGGAGATAGAGAACGCCCGCCGCGAGATAGAAGGTCATATAGGCCTTGGTGGAACCGGCCGCCTGGCGGGTGACGAGCGTCAGTTCGCTGAAGCCGACGACGGCAAGCAGCGCCGTATCCTTGGTGGCGATCAGCCAGAGATTGGAAAGGCCGGGAATGGCGTAAGGCAGCATGGCCGGCAGGATCACGCGCCGCAAAGCAAGAAGCGGCGGCATGCCGTAGGCGCGCGCCGCCTCGATCTGCCCCGCCGGCACCGCCTTGATCGCGCCCCGCAGCACTTCGGTGGAATAGGCGCCCTGCACCACCCCGATCACGAAGATGCCGGCTGCGAGCCCGCTGATATCGACCGTCGCAAAGCCCAGCAGCAGCAGGATCTGGTTCACGGCATCCGTGCCGGCATAATAAAGAAGCAGGATCAGCACCAATTCCGGCACGGCGCGGATCAGCGTCGTGTAGACTTCCAGCAAGTCGCGCAGGATCGGCCCGCCGTAAAGCTTGCCGCAGGCGCCGCCGATCCCGATCACGAGGCCGAGCAGATAGCCGCCGACGGCAAGCTGCAGGGAGGCCATAAGCCCCGCGAGCAGCACGCCGCCCCAGCCGGGCGGAGAAAGCGACAGGAGTTCAAGACCGGACGGCATGCCGGTTCAAGGTCCGTCAGCCGCCGTAGATGTCGAAGTCGAAATACTTCTTGGAGAACGTGTCGTAGGTGCCGTTGGCGCGGATCGCCTTGATCGCCGCGTTGACCTTGTCCTTGAGCTCGGTCTCGCCCTTGCGCAGACCGACGCCGATGCCGGCGCCGAGAACCGCCGAATCGTCCTCCACATTGCCCTTGAGGTCGCAGCAGGCACCCGCATCGGACTTCAGGAAGGCGTCGAGCGCGATCGCGTCCGCCTGCACCGCATCGATGCGGCCGGCGGCGAGATCCTGGTTCGCCTCGTCCTGCGTCTGGTATTCCTTGATCTCGGCGGCGACCGGGCCGAAATGTTTCGTCGCATATTCCTGATGCACGGTGGACACCTGCACGCCGATGATCTTGCCCTTGAGGCCTTCCGGCGTCGCGTCGAACTTTTCCGACTTCGGACCGACGATGCCGGTCGGGGTGTTGTAATATTTGTCGGAGAAATCGATCGTCTTCAGGCGTTCTTCGGTGATCGACATGGAGCCGACGATCATGTCGATCTTCTTCGAGGTCAGCGCCGGAATGATGCCGTCCCAGGCGATCGGCGTGGGGACGCATTGAAGCTTGGCCTCGGCGCACATCGCCTCCATGAAATCGATCTCCCAGCCCACCCATTTGCCGCTCGCATCCGGAGAGGTGAAAGGCGGATAGGGCTCGGCCGCGAAGCCGACCTTCACCTCCTGCGCCTGAGCCGCGCCGAAGGCAACGGTTCCGAGAACGACCGCCGCCGCGATGGCCTTGATGACATTTTGCATGATCTTTCCCCTTTTCCGTTGTTTTGGTTAGTGGATCGAGCTGATGAATTTTTTGAGCCGCTCGGATTCCGGAGCGCCAAAAATCCGATCCGGAGGCCCCTGCTCCTCGATGACGCCGTTGTGCAGGAAGACGACGTGGTTCGAGACCTCGCGGGCGAACTTCATCTCGTGGGTGACGAGGATCATCGTGCGTTTTTCGCGCGCAAGGCCGCCGATGACCGAGAGCACTTCGCCCACCAGTTCCGGATCGAGCGCCGAGGTCGGTTCGTCGAACAGCATGACGAGCGGCTGGATGGCCAGCGCCCGGGCGATCGCCGCGCGCTGCTGCTGCCCGCCCGACAGAAAGGCGGGATAGGCGTCGCGCTTCTCGTAGAGCCCGACGCGGCGCAGGAGCGCCTCGGCGATCTCCACCGCCTCGTCCTTCGGCGTTTTGAGCACATGCACCGGCACTTCGATGACGTTCTGCAGCACCGTCATGTGCTGCCAGAGATTGAAGCCCTGGAACACCATGCCAAGCTGCGAACGGATGCGCTGCACCTGCCTGCGGTCGGCGGGCATCAGCCCGCCATGTCCGTCCTTCTTCATGGAAATCGTCTCGCCGTGAATGGCGATCGTGCCGGCGCTCGGCAGTTCCAGCATGTTGATGCAGCGCAGAAACGTGGATTTGCCGGAGCCGCTGCCGCCGATGATGGCGATCACGTCGCCCTGCCGGGCCGTCAGCGAGACGCCCTTCAGCACTTCCAGAGGACCGAAACGTTTATGCAGGTTCGAGACTTCTATGGCTTGCGCCGAATCCGTCATGGACACCGTCACCGCCGGCTCGGGTGAAGCCGGTCCGCACAATTGGCACTGTTCCCCCAGCTTATGATTTTTAAGGCGCGCGGCGCTGGTTCCGCTGCCCTGCTGAGAAGAAGTCTGGCACTTGTGCTGGAATTATTCAAGCGTATAATAAAACCAAATCCGAAAAAGAGCGGCATCGGCCCGCTTCGCTTTCCCGAAGGGATGATCCATGACCGCCTGCGGCTCAGAAGCCATGTCGACGCCCTTGCTGCATGTCCTGATGCACCGTCCGGGAAAGGTCCGCGGATGACGGTGAACCGGCGCAGCTACCATCGCGCCAGCGAGGCCGAACGGCGCGAGGATCTGATCGCCGCCACGCTCGACTGCATCGCGGAATTCGGCATCCAGGGCGCGACCGTCCGCCAGATCGCCACGCGCGCCGGCGTGACCGGCGGGCTGATCCGGCACTATTTCGCCGGCAAGGACCAGATGCTGCAGGCGGCCTACCGGAAGGTGATGACCGGCATGACGGAGACCGCGATAGCGGCAGCCATAGAGGGCGAGACGGCCAAGGCGAGGCTCCGCCGCTTCATCGTCGCCAACGTCACGCCGCCGGTCACCGATCCGCGCACCCTGTCGCTCTGGGCGGCCTTCATCAGCCATATCCAGATCGACCCGAGCTTCGCGGCCGTTCACCGCGAGAACTACCTGGCCTTCCTCGAAGCGCTGGAAACGCTGCTCACCGCTTTCTTCCGGGAAGAAAACCGGGCGGTGAGCCCGCAGGAGTGCCGCCGTTACGCCGTCGCTCTGAACGCGCTGGTCGACGGACTGTGGCTTGAAGGAACCCTGGCGGCGGACATGTTCGCGGACAGGGAACTGGCGGAGAATGCGCTTCATTCCGTGGAGGCGCTGTTGCGCCTGGAGCCGGGCGGACTCTCGGCCGAAGAACGATAAGAAAAGGAAATACCCAATGCGTTATGCCTCGATCACCGATCGCCTCGCCCATCTCGGCTCCGGCCGCTGGGCCCTTCATCTCACCGCCCGCCGCATGAAGGCGGCCGGCGAAGAGATCATCGAGCTGACGATCGGCGAACCGGACGTGGGTCCCGACAAGGCGCTGCTCGACGAGGCTGCGCGGGCCATGTATGCCGGCCGCACCCGCTATTCCAACGGCCGCGGCGAACCGTCGATCCTGACAGCCCTGGTGGAGAAATATGCAAAGCGCCGCCCGGGCGTCACCGAGCGCAACTTCCTCTGTTTCCCCGGCACCCAGACCGCGCTTTACGGCGTCATGACCGGGCTCGTGGAGGCCGGCGACGGCGTGCTGGTCGGCGATCCGCTCTATGCGACCTACGAGGGCGTCATCGCCTCGACCGGCGCGCATATGATCCCTGTACCGCTCCGCCCCGAGAAGAAGTTCCACCTGCAGGCCGACGATCTGGAACGGGCGATCACCCCGGAAGCGCGGGTGCTGCTCCTCAACACGCCGCACAACCCGACGGGCGCGGTTCTGACGGCCGCCGAGATTGCCCGTATCGGCGAGGTCTGCCGCCGTCACGACCTCTGGATTGTCTGCGACGAGGTCTACGAACAGCTGATCTTCGAAGGCACCGACTTCGCCTCGCCCTTCGACATGTCCGAACTCGCCGAACGCACGATCGTCGTCTCGTCGATCTCGAAATCGCATGCCGCACCCGGCTTCCGCAGCGGCTGGGCCGCCGGCCCGGAGGAGTTCTGCGAAAAGCTCCTGCCGGTCTCCGAGACCATGCTGTTCGGCGTGCAGCCCTTCATTTCCGACATGACGGCCATGGCGCTGTCGCAGCATTTCGACACTGCCGACGTGATGCGCGAGAACTACCGCCGCCGCGCCGCGATCGTCGAGAAGGCCTTTGCCGGCAGCAACCTCGTGAAGCCCATGCCGCCGGAAGGGGGCATGTTCATCCTGCTCGACGTGACGGCGACCGGGCTGAACGGCGAGGAGTTCGCCTGGGAGCTCCTGCAGGAGGAGAAGGTCGCGGTGATGCCCGGCACCTCCTTCGGTGACCAGGCCGCGGGGTTCCTGCGCATCTCGCTGACCGTGCCGGAAGATGTCGTTGCGACCGCCATGGGCCGCATCGCCGATCTCGCCGGCCGCATCGTCTCGCGCAGGGAGGCGCCCGTGCATGTCCGGTGAGCTGAAGACGGTCGGCGAAACGTTGATCGACCTTCTGGAGGTCAACGGCGTGGATGTCGTCTTCGGCATCCCCGGCGTCCATACCGTCGAGCTCTACCGCGGCCTCGCCGCCTCGAACATCCGCCACGTGACGCCGCGCCACGAACAGGGCGCCGGCTTCATGGCCGACGGTTACGCCCGGGTCAGCGGCAAGCCGGGCGTCTGCCTCGTCATCACCGGGCCGGGCCTCACCAACATCATCACCCCCATGGCGCAGGCCTATCAGGACTCCGTACCCATGCTGGTGATATCGGGCGTCAACGCCCGCGCCACGCTCGGCCATGGCCGCGGCCGGCTGCACGAACTGCCCGACCAGCGCGGCATGATCGCGACGCTGGCGCTGATGTCGCACACGCTGCATGAACCCGAAGACCTGGCGGACGTGATGGAACGGGCCTTCGCGATCCTGCGCTCCGGCCGGCCTGGGCCGGTGCATATCGAAATCCCGATCGACGTCATGTCAGCGAGGATCGAGGCCCCTCGCCTCCGGCATGCCGCCCCTCTCCGGCCTCGCGCCGACATGGGCACGATTAACGAAGCGGCTTCCCGTTGTCTCGCCGCGAAACGGCCGGTCATCCTCGTGGGCGGCGGCGGCGTGCCGGCCGCCGGGGACATCCGGACGCTTGCCGAGCGGCTCGATGCGCCGCTGGTGACGACCACCAACGCCCGCGGCGCCTTCGCCGGCCATCGGTTGTCCGTGCCGGCAAGCCCGAGCCTCAAATCCGTCCGCAAGCTGATCGCGGATGCCGATCTTGTGCTCGCCTTCGGCACCCAGATGGGCCAGACGGATTACGACATGTATGCGGATGGCGGCTTCCCCGAACTCCACAATCTCATCCGCATCGACATAGACGCCGCCCAGCTTGCCCGCGGTCCGCAAGCGGCGATTTCGATCCTCGCTTCGGCGGAAAAAGCCGTGGCCGACCTGCTTGCCGCGATCGGCACAGGCAACCGGCCCGAGGCCGGGGGCGGAGCGCGGGCGCAAACAGCCCGCAACGCGGCGCTCGCCGAGCTGACGCCGAAGATGCGCGCCGAGATCGGCATTCTGGACAAGGTCCGCGACGCCCTGCCCGGCGCGATCATCGTCGGCGACAGCACGCAGGCCGTTTATGCCGGCAACCTCTATTACGAGGCAGGCCGGCCGCATGGCTGGTTCAATGCCGCGACGGGCTACGGCGCGCTCGGTTACGGCCCGCCCGCCGCCATCGGCGCCGCGATCGCCGAACCGGAAGCGCCGGTCGTCTGCCTCACCGGCGACGGCGGCCTTCAGTTCACGCTGGCCGAGATCGGCTCGGCCAGGGACGCCGGCGCCAACGTCATCTTCCTCGTCTGGAACAATGACGGTTACCAGGAGATCGAGACCTATATGGTCGAGAACGGCATCGAGCCGGAAGGCGTCAGACCCTCGGCCCCGGACTTCCTGAAGATCGCGGAAGCCTTCGGCCTGCCGGCGCAACGCCTCGCGCATGTGGACGAGCTGCCGGCGGCATTGCGGAAGTTCCGGCAGCACAAAGGTCCCTCGCTGATCGAAATCCATCAGACGAAAACGGCCGGCGCGACTGCCTGAACCGCATTGCGAGGATCAATGTCCGTCCTTGCGCCTCGTCTGGCGGCCGACGACATCCGCTTGTGTCTCGGTATCGTAGGGCAAGTTCTGGCCGCCTGCATCGCCCGCGTCGGCGACGCGGCCACTAGTGTTGCCGGAACCTTCCGCATCCCAGACCTTCCGCGCCTTGTTGATCTCGGTCGTGGC
The DNA here is from genome assembly GCF_900177415.1 of Xaviernesmea oryzae. Taxonomy (GTDB): domain Bacteria; phylum Pseudomonadota; class Alphaproteobacteria; order Rhizobiales; family Rhizobiaceae; genus Neorhizobium; species Neorhizobium oryzae_A. Next base: position 549,023 of record NZ_FXAF01000002.1, read on the forward strand.
CGGATCGGGTTGCTTGCGGATCGTGCTCTCGCCGGTGCCGGAACTCTTGGCGATGTTCGGCTGGCTGCTGCCGAAACGTTTGGCTTCCTGGTTGGCGTTGTTGCGTTCCATGAGGATCCTCCTTTGGTCTCACGGAAAACCAGCGGGAGGCCCCATCGTTCCCGGCTCACCCTCGCCGCTTCCGAGCCTCGTCCTTAGAGCGCCGTGCGTCCGAACGGACGCACAAAGGACGCTCTAACTTATTGAATCTACGCGTCGTGCTTACCGAAAATCGATTCCGATTTTCGGGCCGATGCTGTAGGCGGCGGTTCGAAGCCGAAGACGCTGCGGCCGCCCCATTCATGCGAATGGCGGAACTCGCCTGCGACGATCTCCTTGAGGTCCGGGCCGGTGACGTAACGCTCGAGCCGGCGGGCCTGGTCGTCCAGCCGCTTCAGCGCCTGCAGCTCCTCCTCGCGGCCAAGCCTCGCCTTGCCGACCGCCGATTTCATCACCTTGATCGTCTCGTCGTAGACCTTGATCGGCACGGGAAACGGATGCCGGTCCTTGCCGCCATGGGCGAGCGAAAAACGCGCCGGATCGGAAAAACGGCACGGCGCGCCATGCACCACTTCCGCCACCATGGCGAGCGCCTTGACCGTGCGGGCGCCGACGCCCGGCATCAGCAGCAGGCTTTCGAAATCCTCCGGGCCGCGATCGGCCGCCGCCGCAAGCGTGCCGTGCAGCCGTTTCATGTTGACGTCCTCCTCGCGGACGTCGTGATGCGCCGGCATGATGAGATGCGGCAGCATGGGCTGTGCCGTATCTTTGGATTTCCGCGACGGATCGAGCGCGATCACTTCGCGGACGATCCGGTCCGGCCCGAGCGATGCGAGCAGATCGAGCTGGCCCTTGCGGGAAGCGTCCGCCCGGCGGTCGGCGAGGTTGACGATCTCACCCTGCTTGCGGCCCTCGATCGCCGCATGCGGCGAATCGACGAAACTGGTGATGCCTTCCGAGAGCCAGTGATAGCGCCGCGCCTGCCGCTTGTCGCCGTTCATGCCCTGCTGCACGACGACCCATTTGCCGTCGTCGGTGACGATGAAGCCGTGCAGGTAGAGATCGAAACCATCCTGCACCGCGGCGCTGTCGACCTTCGCGACGAGCTTGCTGGTCTGTGCAAGCGCACCGCCGTCGATGCCGACGCGGTTGCCGATGGCGATCAATTCTTCCGGCGTCTTGCGGGAATTCTGCCCGCGCCCGCCGCAGACATGGATGCCGAGCTCGCCGGCAAGCGGCGTCAGTCCGCGTTTGAGCGCACCGATGACGCTGGTGGTGATGCCGGAGGAGTGCCAGTCCATTCCCATGACGCAGCCGAAAGACTGGAACCAGAAGGGGTGCGCGAGCCGCCTGAGCAGCTCGTCGCGGCCGTATTCGATGACGATCGCTTGCGTGATGATCGCGCCGAGTTTCGTCATGCGCTCGCCCAGCCACCGGGGAACCCGGCCGCCGTGAAGCGGGAGATCGGCGCTGCCTGCTCTTTGGACCATGATCCGCTTATATACGGAGGAGCCCGATCAGGACAGAGAAAAGTTCTGCAAACGTTCTTCCAGAAGGCGGATCGTCGGCACGTCCGCATTGGCGAAGGCGAAGCGGAGGTAATCCTCCTGGCCCGCGCCGAAATAGGCGCCCGGAATGCAGGTGATGCCTGCCTGTTTGGCGAGCTTTTCCGCGACTTCCGCGGAGCTCCTCCCCGGGAAAGGGTGGCGCACGAACGCGAAATAGGCGCCGATCGCATCGAGCTTCCAGCCGTTGACCGAGCGCATCACCGCCTTCAGGGCGTCCGCCCGCCGGCCGATCTCTTGCCGGTTTTGCTCGCGCCAATCCGCCAGGAGCGGCAGTGCTCTTGCGACGGCCGCCTGAGCGGCACGCGGCGCGCAGATCTGTAGATTGTCCATGATCTTGGCGATCTGCTCCACGGCTTCGGCGCCCGCCGTGATCGCCCCCAGCCGATGTCCCGGAATGCAGAAGGATTTGGAGAAGCTGTAAAGGCTGATCAGCGTCTCCTGCCAGCCGTCGAGGCCGAAGAGGGCGTGCGGGGCCGCACCGGCTTGCGGCATGAAATCGCGATAGGTCTCGTCGAGGATCAGCCAGATGCCCTTCGACCGGCAGAGCTTGAAGACGGCTTCCAGAAGCGACGGCGGATAGATCGCGCCGGTCGGGTTGTTGGGGGAAACGAGCGCCAGCGCCCGCACGTCCGCCGTGATCGCCGCTTCCAGCCCGACGAGATCCGGCAGAAAGCCGTTTTCCGCCGCGCAGGCCACGAAGGCGGTGTTGATGCCCATCATGGCAAGCGTGGTTTCGTGGTTGAAGTAGAAGGGCTCCGTCATCAGCACCGTATTGCCGGGACCGGCGACCGTCATCGCGGCGCAGACGAAGGCCTGATTGCAGCCGGAGGTGATATGGATGTTCTCCACGCCAAGCGATGCGCCGTAAATTTCCGAGAGGTGTTCCGCATAGGCGCGGCGAAGCTCCGTCTCCCCCTCGATCGGCCCGTAGCCGGTGAAGGCCGTGGACGATGCCGCCTCCCCAAGCAGTTTCAGCATCTCCGGATGGGCCGGATATCCCGGCACCGCCTGCGACAGGTCGATCAGCGGCCCTTTCGATCCGTCATAGGCGCGCCCCCAGGCGGCGACGGAGGGAACGGGCGGCGGCTCAAGCTTTTCGACGAGGGGATTGAAGGCGGGCATGATTGTTCCGGAACAGTCTTTTCAAAGACAGGCGATTGATTTGAACCCCTTGTTCATCAGATTATCGGGGGACGCAAGGAGAACCGCATATGGCCGACGACATTCCCCCCGAGGATTCGAAGCTTACCATCACCAAGCGGAAATGGGCGGAGCAGGGAAAATTCCTGACCGGACGCATCTCCAGGCCGCAAACCGAGCGGCTGCCGCCCGGCCAGCACCTGGTGAAGAACTGGCCGGTGCTCGACCTCGGCCAGCAGCCGCGGGTTTCGACCTCCCAGTGGAAGCTCGAGGTGCGCGGCCTCGTCAACAATCCGAGGACCTTCGACTGGGCGGCTTTCCAGGCGCTGCCGCAGACCGAGATGCGCTCCGACATCCATTGCGTGACGACCTGGTCGCGCTACGACAACAACTGGAAGGGCGTTTCCACCCACGATTTCCTCGACGCCGTCGATCCGAAGGACGAGGCGGTGGCGGTGATGCTGACGAGCTATGACGGCTACACCACCAATCTCCTGCTGTCCGATTTCGCCTCTCCGGACGCGATCATCGTCTACGAATGGGAAGGCCAGCCGCTGACGGAAGAGCACGGCGGACCGGTGCGCCTCGTGGTGCCGCATCTCTATTTCTGGAAGAGTGCCAAATGGCTCCACCGGATCGAATTCCTCGACCGGGACCGCGCCGGCTTCTGGGAGCAAAACGGCTACCATATGCGGGGCGACCCCTGGGCTGAGGAGCGCTATTCGGAAGACTGACGGAACTCGACGGAGCCCCGCATCTGCCTGCCGGTACCTTCTCCATTGCCGGGGGAGCAGAATTGCCGTGCCGGCCCGGCTGGCGGGATGCGGCGCATAACTACAAGGAAAATTGCCAAGGAGTTCGGTCGCCAGGCTTTCTGCGATAATGCCGCAGGTCTGTCTCGCCTTGGACGCAGTCCGATGCTATTGCTACCGCAACAGGAAACGGGGCAAGACAATCATGGATTTGGTAATTCCCAGCGCAACCAATCTCAGCCTGTTCGTCAGCGCCACGCTGGTGCTGCTTCTCGTGCCGGGACCGGCAGTCCTTTACATCTTCGCGCGTTCGGTCGAGCAGGGCCGTTCCGCCGGCCTCGTTTCGATCCTCGGCATCCACACGGCCACGCTTGTGCATGTCACCGCCGCCGCTGTGGGGCTGTCGGCACTCCTGGCGTCGTCCGCACTCGCCTTCAGCGTCGTGAAGTATGCCGGCGCGGCCTACCTGATCTGGCTTGGCCTCAAGAAGCTCTTCGGCCCGTCGGACATTCCAGGCGTCGAGGGCGGTTTACCGGCGCGCAGCCGCATGCGCCTCTTTCGCGAGGGTTTCATAGTCAACCTCCTCAATCCGAAGACAGCGCTGTTCTTCCTGGCTTTCCTGCCGCAATTCGTCGAGGTCGACCGTGGTCATGTGGCAATGCAGATCGCTTTTCTCGGAATTCTCTATACGGCGATCGGCGTTCTGACGGACAGCACCTATGCACTTGCCGCCGGCACGGCCGGCAACTGGCTGAAGCGCAGCCCCGTCTATCTGAAGGCTGAACGCTGGGTCAGCGGCTTCGTCTATATCGGCCTTGGCTTGACGGCCGCTTTTGCGGGCAATCAGAAGAAATAGGCCGTAGGTGATATCCCCATCCTAATTCCGAATATTTCTTCTCCCCCACGCAGGGGGAGAAGATGGGTCTATCCGATGGCAACCCTCAGATCAGCTTTTCCAGCGTGATCGGCAGGTCGCGGACGCGTTTTCCCGTCGCGTGGAAGACGGCATTGGCGATCGCGGGCGCGACGCCGACGATGCCGACCTCGCCCACGCCCTTGCCGCCCAATGCCGAGGCGTTGTAATCCGGCACGCCGACGGAGATGACCTGGATGTCCGGAATGTCGGAATTGGTCGGCACCAGATAGTCGCCCACGTTGTTGTTGATCGTCCGGGCGTTGCGCTGGTCGACAAGTCCCTCTTCCAGCAGCGCCTGGCCTATCCCCATGATGATGCCGCCGCGCCACTGGCTTTCCACCAGCCGCGGATTGTAGAGCCGGCCGCAATCGAAGGCGGAGACCATCCGCGAGACACGCACCGTGCCGAAATCCTCGTCCACGCGAACTTCGGCGAAATGGGCGCACCAGCTGTGCATGGAATACTCGCCCATGGTCGGTCCCTGCACCTTTGCCATGGTCGTCCAGGCCTGATGGTGCTCCTGGGCGGTTGCGCCGTCCGGCAGCGTATTCCGGCGGGTCTCGAGCTCGTCGCGGCCGAGCGCCGCCATCAGTTCCGGCAGGGTAAGCGAGGGTCCCTCGCCGCGCTGCACGCCGATCCGCCCGTCGCTGAAAGCGAGCGTGTTGGCCCCGGTGTCGCGCAGCGGCGAATTGGCGTCGCTGAGCGCAAGGCCGATCAGCTCGTCGCGTGCTGCCGTCGCAGCCTTGTGAACTGCACCGAGGATGGAACCCGCAAGCATCGAGCCGCCGGCGATCGCCGAACCCGGCAGGCGGGAATCGCCGAGCTTCACGTCTACCTGGCTGACCGGCACGCCGAACACTTCAGCAGCCGTCTGGGCGAGGATCGTATAGGTGCCCTGCCCCATGTCGATCGCCCCGCTGACGACCTCCACACGGCCGTTGCCGAGGATACGGATCATCGCCTCGCTCGGTGCCTGGATGACCGGGAACGTGCCGCAGCTGATACCCCAGCCGATCAGCGTCTTCCCGTCGCGCATGGAACGCGGCGCGTGGCTGCGCTTCGACCAGCCGAAGGCTTCCGCCCCCTCGGTCAGGGCCTCGCGCAGGCGGCGGGTCGACCAGGGTTTTCCCGACTGGTAGTCGCGGTCGGCATAGTTCTTCAGCCGGATTTCCAGGGGATCCATGCCGAGCTTGTAGGCAAGCTCCTCGATGGCGCTTTCGATGCCGTAGGCGCTCGGGTTCTTGCCCGGTCCCCGAAGCGCGCCGGGCGTCACCGTATTGACGGGCACGACCCGGTGCTGCGAGGAGAAGTTCTCGACCTTGTAGAGGATCGGGGTCGCAGCGCCTGTCTGCTCGGGCCAGACCGCGTATGTGGACGTCTCGCTGGCACCGCGATGGACGATAGCCTGCAGGACACCGTCTTCCGTCGCACCGAGCTTGATCGTCTGGCGGGTTGCGGCCCGGCCGCCGTAGCTCGTGAAATTCTGCGGCCGGGTGACCGCGAGCCTCACCGGCCGGCCGAGCTTTCTCGCCGCGAAGGCAGCGACCGCGCCATAGGCGAGCACCGCGCCCTTCGAGCCGAAACCGCCGCCGATGAACGGGGAGATGAGGCGGACGTTCTCGTAGGGAATGCCGAACCATTCCGCATAGGTGCGCGCCATGCCATGCGACCACTGGCTCGGTTCCCAGACCGTCAGCTGGTCGCCATCCCATTTCACCGTCAATCCATGCGGTTCCATGGCGGTGTGATATTCGCGGGGCGTGGAATATTCCGCCTCGATCTGAACGGGTGCGGCCGCAAACGCGGCCTCGGCATCACCCCAGGCGGAGCTGAGATTATCCATCACCATACCTTCGCCCGCCTTCGGATCGTCGAGGCTCGCGACATGAGGGGCTTCCTCATAGCTGACCCGGATCAGCCTCGCGGCCTCATCGGCCTGCTCCCGGCTTTCGGCCACCACCGCCGCGATCGCCTCACCGTTGAAACGCACTTCGCGCGGCAGCGGGATATAGGGCTGGTTTTCCGGCCGGTTGCCGTACCAGTCCGTCGCGACGGTGAGGCCGAGATCGTCGTCGGGCGTCAGCACCATCAGCACGCCCGGCGCGGCAAGCGCCTTCGACGCGTCGATCGAGACCACGCGGCCGGCCGGGATCGTGCTCTGGACCAGAACCGCATGAGCAAGGCCGTCGACCGGATATTCCAGCGCATAGGTCGCGGCGCCCGTGACCTTCAATTGGCCTTCGAAGCGGGTTTGGCGGCCGCCGACCATGCCGTCGGAAGCGTCGCCATGTTTGCGGGGTTCCATGATGGTCATGCGAAGACTCCGATATTCTGGGCCATTTTCAGGATGGCGCGGGTAACGACGCGCGGCGCAAGTTCGATCTTGTAACGGTTGCCGCCATGGGAGACGGCGCCTTCCATCGCGAGCCGGCTCGCCTTTTCGACGCTTTCCGCGTCGAGAATCTTGCCGGTGAGCGCCTGTTCGACCGCGCGGGCGCGCCAGGGTTTCGTTGCAACGCCGCCAAGCGCGACGCGGATGTCGCGGACCGTTCTGCCGTCCGATTCGAACTCGATACCCACGGCAGCGCTCGCCGCGGCGAATTCGTAAGACTGCCGGTCGCGCACCTTGAGATAGGTCGAGTGCCTTGCGGCGGCGGAAGCCGGAATGCCGATGCCGACGATCATCTCGCCGCGCTGCAGCACGGTTTCCCTGTCCGGCGTGTCGCCGGGCGTCAGAAAGAAGTCATCGACGGCGACTTTCCGGGTACCCAGATCGACCACGGCGTCGAACGCCACCAGAGCCACCGCCAGATCGCCGGGATTGGAGGCGATGCAGGCGTCGCTCGTGCCGAGGACGGCATGGTTGCGCGTCACGCCGCCGATAGCCGAACAGCCGGAACCCGGATTGCGCTTGTTGCAGGCCGGGAAAGCGCCCGGATCGCGGAAATAGGGACAGCGCGTCCGCTGCAAGAGATTGCCGCCGATCGTCGCCATGTTGCGGAGCTGGGCGGAAGCGGCGAGCGACAGAGATTCCGCGACGGCCGGAAAGGCTGCACGGATGTCGCGGTGGTCGGCGACATCGCCCATCCTGGCAAGCGCGCCGATCGTGGCGCCGCTTTCGTCGACCGTGATCCCGCCGAGACCGGAGAGGTGGGTTATGTCGATGACCGTTTCAGGCTCGACGACGCCGCATTTGGCGAGATCGAGCAACGTCGTGCCGCCGGCAAGCAGGGCGGCACCGGCCTGAAGAGCGGCCTGACGGGCTTCGTCCGCCGAGGTCGCGCGGAGATAGGAAAAGTCTCGCATCAGGCTATCTCCGCCGCTTCGCGCACCGCCGCGACGATGCTGTTATAGGCCCCGCACCGACAGAGATTGCCGGACATGTATTCGCGAATCTCTTCGTCCGAACCCGCATGCCCCTCCCGGATGCAGGCGACGGCGGACATGATCTGGCCCGGCGTGCAATAACCGCACTGGAAGGCGTCGTTCTCGATGAACGCGGCCTGGACGGGGTGAAGATCGCCGCTTTCCGCCGCCAGCCCTTCGATCGTGGTGACCTGCCGGCCTTCGACCTGGGCGGCGAGCGTCAGGCAGGAGAGCACGCGCTTGCCGTCGACATGGCAGGTGCAGGCGCCGCACTGGCCCTGGTCGCAGCCCTTCTTGGTGCCGGTCAGCGACAGATGCTCGCGCAACGCGTCAAGCAGGGTGACGCGGGGCTCGACATCGAGCTCGTGCCGCCTCCCGTTGATATCGAGCGAAAGATGGATGGTTCGTGTCATGGATCAAGCTCCTGCCATCGTCACGAGAATGAATTCAAAATCCAGAATGGGGTGGTCGGCCGTCGACCGGGTGCTATATTGATTTCCAACAAGAGAAGCCCCGGCACATTTGGGCATGGCATCCGGCTCCCTTCTGGAATAAGAAGTGGAAGGCACTCCAGATAACCGGAGGCGCCTCCGTTTAAACTAGTGGCTTGTGGGATTTCGTCAAGCCCTCATTCGCCTGGAGCACCATTTTGGCCTCGGCCGAGCCCAAGACAGCATCGACCGCCTCCACCAAGCTTCGCGCCGACGCCCGCCGCAACCGGGACAAGCTGATCGAAGTGGCCGCCGCCGCCTTCGCGGAAAATGGCGTCGAGACCTCGCTGGAGGACATAGCGCGACAGGCCGGCGTCGGCATCGGCACGCTCTACCGGCATTTTCCGACCCGCGAACATCTGGTCGAGGTCGTCTACCGCCGGGAATTGGAAAGCCTCGCCGCCGCGGCTACGGAACTCGCGGGGAAATATCCGCCGGATCTGGCGCTCGAAGAATGGACGCGCCGTTTCGTGGGCTATATCGCCGCCAAACGCGGCATGGCGAACAGCCTGCGCATCCTGATGACCTCCAATTCCTCGCTCTTCGCCGAGGGCTCGGGGCTCATTCGCGGCGCTCTCGAAGGGCTGCTGAAGACTGCCGGAGAGGAAGGTTACATCCGTACCGACATCGAGACGACCGATCTTCTGCAGGCTCTGTCCAGCATCTATTCCATTCCGGATTCGCCGGAATGGCGCGAACGGGCGTATCGGCTGATCGGTCTGCTGATGGATGGTTTGAGGGCGAAGAAATAGCGCCTCGAAATGGCCTATCGGGCCATCCTCGGCGCTCCTGTCGATGGCCAGATTTCGCATCGTCCTTGAACGGAAAATCAATCAATCCGCATTGGCAGGTATCCTGTTACTCCGCCCTCGGGTTTCATCGGATTATCCTTGTAAAATAACCGGATAGCAGAACAAAAATCTGGGATTTTTCCACCCGAAAACGGTCAAAAATCGTTTTACATTGTCAAAATTCAATCTGTCGTTAAAGAGTTTGACCTAGGCTCCGGACCATGGCGCCGTCGCCGTCCGGCATGGCGCGGAACCGGTATGAGGCCGGTTCTCTTCCCCACACTGCCAGATATCAGATCTGCGCGTGAAAACGCGATGCCTCTCCTCGAGGCTTCCTCATGTCGGAGCCGAACTCATGTCCTGTCTCTCCATCCGCAGCTCGCTGATCGCCGTCTTCGGCGCGATAGCAGCGCTCACCGCCGTTCTTTCCTGGGCGGCCATTTCCTCGCTCTCCCATGTCGCCGGCAATCTCGATACGATTTCCAACAATTCCCTTCGGAGCGTCCAAGCCTCCAAGAACATCGAGACGGCCATCCTCGGCATGACGATCGCCTACATGAGCCATCTCACGACGACGTCGGACTTCGGCATGGAAGCTGCGGAAAAGCTGATCACCGAGCAGTCGGCAGCTCTGAAGTCCGCCCTCGACACCTACAAGCCGATGATTTCCGGCGACGACGAAAAGCAGCTCGTCGATCAGATCGCAACCGGCGTCGACAAATACGTGGCGGGCGGCGAAAAGATGCTGGGCTTCTCCCGCAAGGCTTCCGATGCCCGCGCCCGCGTCGAAATGGAGAAGATGCGCATCGCGATCCAGCCGGTCATGGAGGCCGTGACAGAGCTCGTCAAGGGGAACGCCGACGAGGCGGTCGTCGAAACCGCCAAGGCGGAGGCGACCTATGCCAGTGCGCTGACCACGATGTATGCGATCCTTGGCGTCGTGTTCGTCCTGATCGCCGGCGCGGCCGTCTACGTCCTGACCGGCATCGCCCGCCCGATCCAGCGCATCACAGCCTCGATGAGCAATCTTGCCGCGGGCGACACGGCGACGGGAATTCCCTTCGCGGGCCGCAAGGACGAAGTCGGCGCCATGGCCGGCGCCGTCGAGGTCTTCCGCCAGGCCGCGATCTCCAACCGGCAGCTTCAGGAAGAGGCCGAAGAGGCCCGCGCCCGTGCCGAAGCCGACCGCATCCGCCTGCAGGAGGAAGCCGAAGCCGCCGCTCAGGCCCGCCTTCAGGAGGCCACGTCAGGCCTCGCCGCCGGTCTGCGCCGCCTCGCCTCCGGCGATCTCGCGTTCCAGCTCACCGAACCCTTCGCTCCGGATTTCGAGGCGCTGCGCGAAGACCTGAACTCCGCCGTCGCTCGCCTCAGCAGCGCCCTTTCGGAAGTCGCCTCCTCGGCCCAGTCGATCGACAGCGGCTCGCGCGAAGTAAGCCAGAGCGCCGACGACCTTTCGAAGCGCACGGAGCAGCAGGCCGCCTCGCTCGAGGAGACCGCCGCCGCTCTCGACGAGATCACCGCCAACGTCTCGAACTCTTCCAAGCGCGCCGACGAGGCAAAGGCGATCGCGCGGGAGGCGAATGCCAGCGCGGCCCAGTCGGGCAGCGTCGTGGCGAACGCCGTCGACGCGATGCAGCGCATCGAACAGTCGTCCAGCCAGATCTCCAACATCATCGGCGTGATCGACGAGATCGCCTTCCAGACCAACCTGCTGGCGCTCAACGCCGGCGTCGAGGCAGCCCGCGCCGGCGAAGCCGGCAAGGGTTTCGCGGTCGTCGCCCAGGAAGTCCGCGAACTCGCCCAGCGCTCGGCCAACGCCGCCAAGGAGATCAAGGACCTCATCCGCAATTCCGGCGCCGAGGTCCAAAACGGCGTGAAGCTGGTCCGCGAGACGGGCGACGCGCTGAAGACGATCGAAGCGCATGTCGTCACCATCAACGAGCACATCAGCGCGATCGCGACCGCCGCCCGCGAACAGTCGGTGGGCCTCGCGGAAGTCAACTCGGCCGTCAACCAGATGGACCAGGTGACTCAGCAGAACGCCGCGATGGTGGAGGAAACCAACGCCGCCGGCGCCAATCTCGCTTCGGAAAGTTCCAAGCTGCGCGATCTCATCGGCCGTTTCAAGCTCGCCGAAACCGCAGCCAACCGTGCAGGCGCGTCGCGCATCCAGGGGCCGGTTGCGGCGGCCCACAATGCCGCCCCGCAGGAATCGCCGGCCCGCCGGCTCGCACAGCGGGTGACGAAGTCGTTCGGCGGCACCGCGGCGGCGGCAACCGCCGAAGCCCAGTGGACCGAATTCTGATCCGCTGATCAGCTTTCAGCCTTGGACGGCCCGGCTCCTGCCATCCGGCGCAGAAGCCGGGCCGTTTCGTCGTTGGCGGGGAAGAAGGATTCGACCGCGAGTTCCGAGAGCGTCACGTCGACGGGCGTCCCGAACACGGTGATCGTCGAGATGAAGGACAGAAGCCCCGCCTCCGTCCGCAACTCCATCGGCACGGCGATGCCGGCATAGTCCCGGCCTGCGGATTTAGGCGCTGCTTCCGGCGCAGGATAACCGGACAGCTCCTCCAGAAGCTCTTCGAGCACCCGATCGCCGGTCGCCACGATCTGCTGGTGCAGCCGCTCCAGCAGATGGTTTCGCCATTCGAAAAGATTGGCGATCTGCGGCGCCAGCCCCTGCGGGTGGAGGCTGAGGCGCAGCACGTTGACCTGTCCTTCCAGCAAGGTTCTGTCGGCTACACCTTTGAGCAATGGCGCGACCGCCGCATTCGCCGCAACGAGGGTCCAGTGCCGGTCGACGGCGAGGGCCGGAAAAGGCTCATGGCCCTTCAGCACCATGTCAATCGCCTGCCGCGCCGGCGCGAGCGCCGGATCGTCGAGCCTGCGCTCCGCAAAGACCGGCGCAAAACCCGCGGCGATCAGCATCGGATTGCGTTCGCGAAGCGGCACGTCGAGCCGCTCCGCCAGGTGCAGCAGCATTTCCCGGCTCGGAGCCGACCGCCCGCTCTCGATGAAGCTCAGATGGCGCTGCGAGATATCGGCCTCCAGGGCCAGGTCGAGCTGGCTCATGCGCCGGCGGCGGCGCCAGTCGCGCAGGAAATCGCCGAGAGGGCGGGCGGTCGCGGCGGTCGTCATGCAGCGGCCGGAACCTGGTCGAGGAAACCGTGCACCGTCTTCAGCCGGCCGTTTTCGAGCCTGGCGAAATCCGTGCCCCTGATGATCGGCTCGCCGCCTTCCGGTCCGAGACCCCAGGAAAAGCGCAGGTTGTCGCCATAGCCGTCGGCTTCGCCTATCAGCGCGAAGCGGAAGCCCGGAAAACGGGTCTGCACGCCCTCGACCAGGCAATCGATCCAATCATGGCCCTTGCCATGCATCAGCGGATCGACATAGACGCCATCCTCCGTCCAGGCATCGGCGATCATCGCCCGGCGGCGAGCGGCATCCGTCTCGTTCCAGATGGCGAGATAACGTTCGGCATGGGTGTTCGCGTCGGTCATGTCTTTTCTCCTTTGGTCGTCCCGTTCGTTTCAAGGACAGGGCGATCATGCGGGAGGAGCTGCACCGTCTCAATTACGCGGCAGGTAATAACTATCGCTCGGAAAGCGCAAGCCGGGCACCAAGCAATACGAACGCGCCGGCAAAGGTGCGCCGCATCCAGACGAGGATACCGGGCCGGGAGACGACGTGGCTGCGGATCGATGCGGCGAAGAGCCCATAGGTGACAAAGACGCCGAAGGTCATCAGCATGAAGACGAGGCTGAGCTCCGCCATGCGGGTAACCGGGAACGCTTCGCTTTCGGGAACGAATTGCGGCAGGAAGGCGAAGAAGAAGATTGAAAGCTTCGGGTTGAGCACGTTGGCAAGAATGGAAGAGACGATCATCTGCCGTGCCGATTTCGGCGTATCCTTGGTCTCGATGGTCAGTGCGCCCTTCTCCTTCAGGACCTGCCAAGCCATGAAAAGCAGATAGGCGACACCAAGATATTTGATCACCTGGAAGGCGAGCGCGCTGGCATGCAGCACGGCCGCAAGGCCGGAGATCGCGGCAACCATGTGCGGAACGATGCCGAGCGTGCAGCCGAAGGCGGCAATGATGCTCGCCCGCGCTCCGCGCGACAGACCCGCGGCAAGCGTGATCAGAACGCCGGTGCCCGGCGAAGCGACAACGATCAAGGAGGTAATCAGGAATTCGGGACTCATGGACTGTCCTTTCGAAAGGTTCGGCTATCGCCGAAACCCCAACGTACCGATCCTCGAACGAAAAGACAGACCCGGAACAGTCCGCCATGACGGCATGCACAAGATGACATCCAGCCGGCCGCCGGATGGCGGAATGGTTTGCAGGCGTTTGCCGGGATGGACCGGTATCAGAAACGATGGATGCGCAGACCCAGCACCTTTTCCGAAATGACCACCACCGCCAGCGTCAGCACGATCGAGCAGGTCGAGACGGCTGCCGCCTCCGGCGTGAAATTGGTGCGCAGATAGTCGAAGAGCTGGATCGGCAGCGTCGATGTTCCGACATTCTTCAGCATGAAGGAGATGGTGAAGATGTCGAAGGAAATGATGAAGGCGAAGAGGCAGCCGCCGATGACGCCCGGCTTGATGAGCGGCAGCATGATCCGCCGGAAGCGGGTGAAGCGGCCCGCGCCAAGGCTTTGCGCGGCCATGCTCCAGGACGGATCGTAGCTTTCCATCGAGGCGGAGACGTTGATGAAGACGAAGGGCAGCGTGATCAGCACGTGTCCCACGATCATGCCGACCATGGTCTGGGTCCCGATCCCGACCGAATAGACGAAGAAGAGCAGCGCGATCGCCGTCAGCACTTCCGGCAAGAGCAGCGGCGCCAGCATGGCGATCCGCACCGTCTCCTTGAGCCTGCCCGAATACTGGACGTAGAACATCGCCGCCATCGTGCCGATGACGCCCGAGATCACCATGGTGATCGCCGCGATCCACAATGAGGTGCGGATCGCCCGCATGAACACCTCGTTGTTGAAGAAGACCACGTACCAGCGGAACGAAAAGCCCTGCGGCGGGAAGGTGAGGAAGGCGCCGGCATTGAAGGAGGCGACAACGACGACCAGGATCGGCGCCAGCAGGAAAGCGTAGATGACGAGGCAATAGGCGGTGAAGAATGGCTTCGACATGGTTCCTCAGGCCTTCCATTTCATGCGGGTCAGCCGCCCGAACAGCACGACGACGATCGCGCCGGTGACCGACAGCATCAGCGCGAGCGCCGAGCCGAACGGCCACTGGAACGTGTCGATCAAGGCGTCGACCACGGTGACCGCCATGGTCTTCACCCGCATGCCGCCGATCAGCGACGGCGTCACATAGGCGCTGAGCGACAGCACGAAGACGAGGATGCAGCCCGCCTGGATGCCCGGCAGCGACAAGGGCAGCGTGATGCGGCGAAAGGCCGTGATTCGGGAAGCCCCGAGCGAACGCGCTGCCGCCTCCAGCGACGGATCGATGCCCTGGATGGCGCTCATGATCGGCAGGATCATGAAGGGCAGGAAGACATGCACCAGGGCGATGACGATGCCGAGCGCATTGTACATCAGCGGCAGCGGTCCATCGACGATGCCCCAGCTCGTCAATGTGCGGTTGATGATGCCGTTGTTGCCGAGCAGGATCGTCCAGCCGTAGCTGCGGATGACGATGCCGACGAGGAGCGGCGAAAGCACGAGGCCGTAACCCAAAGCCCGAAATGCCGAGGTGCCGCGCGCGAGCTGCCAGGCGACGGGATAGCCGAGAACCAGGCAGGCGAAGGTGGTCACGAAGCCGATCCACAGCGTGTTGACGACCTGGCCGATATAGAAGCCGTCGGCGAAGAACTTGCCGTAGTTGGCGAAGGTGAAGCCCGGCGCATAGGGCGTGCCCTGCCCCGGGATGCGGAAGCTCATCACCACGATATTGAGATAGGGCAGCACCAGGAAGACGCCGAGCAGGATCGCGGCGGGCGCGATCAGCAGCAGCGGTCCGAAACCCTTCTTTGCGGGAACGGCATTCATGCGCCGATCCCGGTCACTGGGCCGAGCGGCCAGAAGCGGTCGGCCGGCGCATGCACCAGCACCTCGTCGCCATCGGCGAAGCGCGTGCGCGGAAAGGCCTGGACATTGACGGCCGCACCGTTCGCAAGCTCCAGCCGGTAGTCCACGAGGCTTCCGGAATAATAGCTGGAAAGCACCCTGGCCGGCACGCCGGCCGCACCGGACCCGACCGGCAGAAGCTCGACCGCTTCCGGCCTGAGCGCCAGCATCAGTTCGGCGCCTTCGGCGTAGTCGCCGGAAACCGGCACGTCGCCGAAGGCGGTCGAGACGACCCGGTTTCCCACCCTGCCGCGGATGATGTTGACCTGGCCGACGAACTCGGCGACTTCCAAATTGGCAGGCCGTTCGTAGATGTCGGACGGTGTGCCGATCTGCGCGATACGGCCGCCGAACATCACGACGACACGGTCCGACATCGTCATTGCCTCCGCCTGGTCATGGGTGACGTAGACGGTGGTGATGCCGACGCGGCGCTGCAGGTCGCGGATGAAGACGCGCATTTCCTCGCGCAGCTTGGCGTCGAGATTGGCGAGCGGCTCGTCGAGCAGCAGGATCTTCGGCTCGATGACGAGCGCGCGGGCGAGCGCCACGCGCTGCTGCTGGCCGCCGGAAAGCTGGCGCGGATAGCGCTCCGCGTAGCCGGCGAGCTGCACCATGTCCAAGACCTTGGCGATGCGCTCGCGGATCTCGGATTTCGGCACCTTGCGCATCTCCAGCCCGAAGGCGAGGTTCTTCTCCACCGTCATATGCGGGAAGAGCGCATAGTTCTGGAAGACCATGCCGATATCGCGCTTTTCGACCGGCACATGCACCACGTCGCGGCCGTCGAAGCGGATCGCTCCTTCCGTCGCGTCCTCGAAACCGGCGATCATCTTCAGCGTCGTCGTCTTGCCGCAGCCGGACGGGCCGAGCAGCGAGATGAACTCGCCCTCGGCTATTTTTATCGAAATGCCGTTGACCGCGGGGCCTTGCCCGTAGTCCTTGGTCAGCTTTTCGATGCTAACCTCTGTCATGAAATTCCACTTTCAAATTCCGTCCCGAAAAAGCCGATCATGGCATGCCCGCAAAGGCAAGCCATGATCGCAGCGGGGGAAAATCACCTGACCGTCTTCGCCCAGCGTTCGGAAAGTTCGCCCTGCTTTTCGTTGACGAAGTTCCAGTCCCAGGTGAGGATCTTGTCCATGTCCGCCCCGGAGACCGGCACATCGGCCTTGAGGTCGTCCGGCACGGCGACCTTGGCATTGGTGGGCGAGATGAAGAACTCCTTCATCATCATCGCCTGCACCTCCGGCGACAGAAGGAAGTTGGCGTATTGATAGGCCAGTTCCTTTTCGGGGGCGTTGGCGAGGATGTTGATCGTCTGGTCGAACATGATCATGCCTTCTTCCGGGATGATGCAGTCGACCGGCAGGCCCTGGCGGCGCAGGCGCGCGATCTCGCCGAAATCGAACGGAGCGACGACGATCTCGCCCGAGGCAAGGCCGGTGGAAAGATTGAAATCGACCTGGATGACCGAGCCGAGCTTTTCAAGCGCGGCGAAGCCGGCATCGACGTCGTACTGGTCCTTGCCGAAGATCTTCGAGAAGAGCAGCAGCTCCATCTTGCCGGCGCTGTTGGCGAAATTGTAGAGGCCGATCTTGCCCTTGAATTCCGGGTTCTCCCACAGATCCTTCCAGCTCTTCGGCTTGGTCTTCACGAGATCGGTGCGGTAGCCGATGCCGATCGGAGAGACGGCGGCGATCGCCCCCCAGCCGTCGGTCTTCTTGGCGAGCGGATAGAGATCGGCATAGTTCGGCAGCTTGGAAAGGTCGAGCTTCTCGAAAAAGCCTTCCTTGCGCAGGCCGGAGGCGAAGACCTCGTTGGTCATCACGATCGAATAGGGCGGCTTGGCGACGCCCGCGGCGCGCAGGTTGGCGCCGAAGACGCGGCCGTTGCCGACATCGAGCGTGACGGCCGCGCCGCTCTGCCTGGTGAATTCCGGCGCGACGGTCGAGCGCCAGTATTGTTCCCAGACGCCACCGAGCGTCGGCACGACCAGCGTCTTCTGCTGCGCCCGGGCAGGCAGGCCCATGAGGCCGGCCGCCGCGAGAGCACCCATTCCGGCAAGTGTCTGCCGCCTTGTCAAATCCATCATGTGCAGTTCCCCTTGTTGCGATCTTTTCATGATCCGGTGTGCCGGCGGTTTTCCGCTTCTGGGCACGCGTTTGGTCGGTCGTCAGCCTTTCGAAAAAGCCTGCTTCGTCTTCAGGTCGATATATTCGCCATAGGTGATCGGCTCGTATTTCGCACCGCCTTTGACGAAAGGCGGCAGGCACTCGATCACCGTCTCCTTCGACGGGTTGAGGAAGAAGGGGATCGACTGGCGGCGCGCCGTGCCCTTGAAGCCGCTCGGCGGATTGGCGACGCGATGCGGTGTCGAGACCCATTCGTCATTGGTCCAGCGCATGAAGGCGTCGGCGATGTTGATGACATAGGCGCCCTCGATCGAGGGCGCATCGAGCCACTCGCCGTTGCGGTTCCGCACCTGCAGCCCGCCGGGAGAGGCTTCCGAACGCAGGATGGTCATGAAGCCGTAATCGGTATGGACGCCGGCCCGCAGCTGCCCCGGCAGCGGCGATTCTTCCTGTTCGGGATAGTTGATGACGCGCAGCGCCGAGAGATGGCTCTCGAAAGACGGTTCGAAATAGTCCTGGTCGAGGCCGATCGCCTGGCAGAAGATGCGGCGCATGTGCTTCGACAGCACTTCCATTTCCCTGAAATAGTCCCGGAACGCCTGCTCCAGCCCCTCGGGCCGGCCCGGCCAGGCGTCGCCCGGCAGGTTCTTGCCGAAGTTCAGGCTTTCCTTGTAGTCGCCCGGTGTCTTCAGGCCGAGCGTGGCGGCCAGCGCCTCCTCGGCGATCGGCGAGAAGGCGACGCCGCCCGTGACACCTGTGCCGCGGCCGATCGTCTTCTTCCATTCCTGTGGTTCGTCGAAGAAGGCGCGGGCGAGATTGTAGAGGCGGGACGTAATCTCCGGCGAAACGCCATGGCCGGTGACGAGGAAGAAGCCCGTATCACGGCAGGCGGTTTCGATCGCCTTTACCACGGCGGAAGCGCCCGCCTCGTTCCGAATGAAGGGGCCGACGTCGATGACCGGGATGCCGGGCACCGATCCGCTTGTCGATACGGGATTGGCAGTCGAAACCGTCATGGCATGCCTCCATTCACATCTGACAAACAGATGTTGACAAAAACATCTGTTGTTGTCCATATCAAAAATAACGAAGTTTTAAGGCGTGTCGCGCCGGGAAGAACAACTCACGATGGATGACCTCGCCCCCCAGGAAGCGGCCGTCCTGGCAATCATCAAGGACAACCCGTTCGCGGGTCAGCAGGAGATCGCCGCCCAGCTCGGACTGGCGCGCTCGACGGTGGCCGCGCATATCGTCCAGCTCATGCAGAAGGGCTACATCCTCGGCCGCGGCTATGTGATGCCGGCCGAAGCCCGGGCCGTCTGCATCGGCGGCGCGGTGCTCGACCGCAAGTACCGCGCCAGGCAGGACCTGGTCTTCGAGACGTCCAACCCGGTCGACGGCATCCGCTCGATGGGCGGCGTCGCCCGCAACGTGGCGGAAAACATGGCGCTTCTGGGCACCACCACCAGCTTCGTGTCGATCGTCGGCGACGACGAGGGCGGCAGGGCGCTTCTGAAGCACATGCGCGACCGCGGCATCGACGTGAGCCAGGTTCTCACCACCACCGAGCGCCCCACGGCGGAATATGCGGCGATCCTCGACTTGAAGGGCGACCTCGTGCTCGGGATTGCCGACATGGGCATTTTCGACCTGCTCCCGCCCAGCCATTTGGAGCGGATATGGCCGCATCTCGCCGCCGCGAGCTGGGTCTTCTGCGACTGCAACGTGCCGGCCGAGACGCTTGCCGCTCTGATCGCAAAGCGTCAGGGCGCCCGCTTCAGGCTGGCGGTGGACGCGGTCTCGACGCCGAAAGCCGCCCGCCTGCCGGAAGACCTCACCGGCATCGATCTTCTGTTCATGAACATCGACGAGGCGAATGCGGTCCTGCACCGCAGGGCACATGAAACGATCGAAGACGCGCGCGACGCCGCACTTGCGCTGCAGGCCGCCGGCGCCCGCGAGGCGGTGGTCACCATGGGACCGCGCGGCATTGCCGTCGCCGGCACCGAAGGCGCGAAAACCTATCCCGCCGTGCATGCCAGGCCGGTCGATATCACCGGAGCGGGCGACGCGATGATTGCCGGGACCCTCCACCGCATCCTCCATGGCGAGGATACCTACACCGCCGCGCGCACCGGCGCGCTGCTCGGCACGCTGACGACGGAAAGCGCGGCAAGCGTCCATACCGAATTGTCCGAACGCTTCCTGGAAGCGAACATGCACCGGCTTGCCGGATGACCCGGCCGGCCGAACAAGGAATACTGCAATGACCCTTCTGAAACCGAAGCTGAGCCGCGAAGTGGCCGAAACCATCGCAGCCGGCGGCCCTGTCGTCGCGCTGGAATCGACCATCATCACCCATGGCATGCCCTACCCCGCCAATCTCGAAACGGCGCTCGCCGTCGAGGGCGTCATCCGCGAGAACGGCGCGGTGCCCGCCACCATCGCCGTGATCGGGGGCGAGCTGCGCGTCGGCCTCGAACGTCACGAGCTGGACGCGCTGGCGCAGGCCGAGGGCGTGGTCAAGGCATCCGGCCGCGACCTCGCCGTCGCCATGGTCAGGAAGCAATCGGCAGGCACGACCGTCTCCGCCACCATGCTGCTTGCCGACCTCGCCGGCATCGACATCTTCGCGACCGGCGGCGTCGGCGGCGTGCATCGCGGCGCCGAACAGACCTTCGACATTTCCGCCGACCTGACCGAGCTCGGCCGCACCAAGACCGCCGTCGTCTGCGCCGGCGTCAAATCGATCCTCGATATCGCCAAGACGCTCGAATATCTGGAAACCCAGCGCGTGCCCGTCATCGCCTACGGCACCGAGGATTTCCCGGCCTTCTTCACGAGAAAGAGCGGCTACAAGGCCGACCACCGGCTGGATACGCCGGAAGAAATCGCCGAGGCCATGTGGCTGCACCACAAGCTCGGCACAGGCACCGGCCTGATGATCGCCAATCCCATTCCCGAAGCGGCGGCGCTGACGCCGGAATTCATCGACGGCACGATCGCCGACGCGGTGCGCGAGGCGGACGAAAAGGGTATCGGCCGCAAGGAGCTGACGCCTTTCCTGCTCGCCCGCATCAACGAGCTTTCGAAAGGCGAGAGCCTCAAGGCCAATATCGAGCTGGTGAAGAACAATGCTCGTCTGGCCGCGAAGATGGCGGTCGCCTACGCGGCGCTCAAGAAGACCGGCAAGTAATCAAGAAATAAGGGGAACTGCCATGACTTATGAAACGATCCTTTACGAGAAGGACGCCACCGACAAATTCGCGACGATCACCATCAATCGCCCCGACAAGATGAACGCGATGAACAAGACGGTGATTCGCGAGATCGACGCGGCGCTGAAGGCTGCCGTCGAGGATCCGGACGTCAACGCGCTGGTCATCACCGGCGCCGGCCGCGCCTTCTCCTCGGGCTACGACCTGCAGGGCGGCGATTTCGACGTCGATATCGACTTCTGGCGCGAGGACATGACCGAGAACGCCGAGGCGCTGCTCAACATCTGGCGCGCGCCGATCCCGGTCATCGCTTCGGTCAACGGCTATGCGCTGGCTGGTGCGCTGGAACTGATGATGAGTTGCGACCTGGCCATCGCCGCCGATACCGCCAAGTTCGGCGAACCGGAAGTACGCCATAATTCAGGCCCGCCTGCGCTGATGATGCCCTGGCTGCTCGCCACCCGCGACGTGCGCTGGCTGATGTTCACCGGCGACATGGTGGATGCCGAAGAGGCGCTGCGCATGCATCTTATCAACAAGGTCGTGCCGGCCGATCAGCTCAAGGAAAAGACCGAAAACCTTGCCCGCAAGCTGGCCCGCATGCCTGTTCCGGCGCTGAAATACACCAAGGCCTCGATCAACAACCAGCAGATGGTCGCGGGCCTGCTGCCGTCCTTCCAATACAATATCGAGGCGATCGCCGCCCTGCACGTGACCAGACAGGGCCGCGAATGGATGGCGAACCTCGCCAAGATGTCGCTGAAGGAATACCTCGCCTTCCGCGACAATCCCTTCAAGGGTCTCGACTGAGGAGGCTTCTGCCGATGCCCGCAAACAAGTCCGAAGACTTTGGCGATGCGATGCGGGCTTTGATGGCGCCGCGCTCCGTCGCCGTCGTCGGCGCCACGGAGCGCGCCGACGCTTCGTCAAGCTTCGTGATGAGGAACCTGATGCGCTTCGGCTATCGGGGAGAAATCATCCCGGTGCATCCCAAGGCGGAAACGGTCTTTGGCTACAAGGCGGCCCCTTCCCTCTCCTCGCTCGATGCCGCGCCGGATGTCGCGGTCATCGGCATCGCCGCTGAGAAGGTGATTGAAGCGCTCGACGAGGCAGGGCGGACGGGTGTCAAGGCGGCCGTCGTGCTGGCCTCCGGCTTCGCCGAACTGGACGAGGCCGGCCGCGAGCGACAACGGCAGCTGGTCGAGATCGCCGGGCGATACTGCATGGCGATCTGCGGGCCGAACTGCCTCGGCCTCTTCAATCTCGGCACGGGCGCGGCGCTCTATTCATCGAGCCTCTCGACCAATCTCGAAAAGGGCCGGTTCGCGATCCTCTCCCATTCCGGCGCCAGCGCCATCGCGCTCGGCAATACCGGCCGCTTCGGGCTGAGCCATATCGTCTCCTCCGGCAACAGCGCCGCGACCGACATTCCGGAATATCTCGAATTCCTCGCCACGGACGAAGCCACGAGCGCGGTCGGCATCGTGATCGAAGCAATCCGCGAGCCGGGAAAGCTCGCCCGAGCGATGATGAAGATGCATGCGGCGAACAAGCCGGTCATCGCGCTTCGAGCCGGGCGCTCGGCGCGCGGGGCACAGGCGACGGCTGCCCATACCGGTTCGCTTGCCGGCAGCAACGAGGCCTATCACGCCTTTTTCAAGCGCGTCGGCATCATCGAAGTGCCGGACATGGACGGTTTCATGGAGACGGCAACGCTCTGCCTGAGCCTGAAGCAGCGGCCGACGAGGCCCGGCGTGGCGATCGTCGGCGTCTCCGGCGGCGGCGTCGCGCATGTCTCCGATATCGCTGACGAGGCGGGCCTCTCGTTGCCCGATCTACAGCCGGAAACGATCACGAAAATCAAAGCGCTGCTGCCGCCCTTCGCGACGCCCCAGAACCCGCTCGACACGACAGGCGTGGTCTTCGCCAATGGCGATATCTACCGCGACGTGCTGCATTCCCTCGCCGGTGACCCGTCGATCGGCCTGATCGTCGCCGCACAGGATGCTCCAGCCGGTCTCGACGATTTCTGCGCTTCGGAATATCTCGGCATCGCGGAGGCGGTTTCCGCCTATGCCGAGACCGGCAAGGCGCCGGTCGTCTTCATGAGCAATCTCTCCTCCGGCCATCATCCGGCCGTCGAGGCGAAGCTGCCGGATGTGCCGGTCCTGCGGGGCACGAAAAGCACTCTGGCGGCCATTGCCGGCCTGATCGGACAGAACCCCGTCGTCTCATGGCCGGGCATGGCGACAGCGGCAAGGAAATCCCTACCCGCAGGCGCACTCACCGAACGCGAAGCCAAGGCGCTGCTGGCTGCCGAAGGTCTGCCGGTGCCGTCGGAAAAGCTTGTCACCAGCCCTGACGCCGCCGCGGAAGCGGCAAAGACGCTCGGCTTTCCCGTGGCGATGAAGATCGAGTCGCCGGATATCCTCCACAAGACGGAGGCCGGAGGGGTGAAGCTCGGCATCGCTTCCGAAGCGGAAGCCCGCGCCGCGTTCGAGGCAATCATGGCAAGCGCCCGTGCCTATGCTCCGAAAGCCGATCTGCGCGGTGTCTCGGTGCAGGAAATGGTAACGGGCGGCGTCGAGGCGCTGGTCGGCCTTGTCCGCCATGAACCCTTCGGTCTAGGCCTCGTGATCGGCATCGGCGGCGTGCTGGTGGAATTGGTCAAGGACAGCGCCTTCGACCTCCTGCCGATCGACCTTGCCCGCGCCGAAGCGCTGATCGGCGAAACGAAGCTCGCATCGCTCCTCGACGGCTATCGCGCCGCGCCGAAGGCCGACCGCAAGGCCCTGGCGGAATTGCTGGTGAAACTCTCCGGCTTTGCCGCGCGTTACGGCGGCGATATCGAGGCGGTCGACCTCAACCCGGTCGCCGTCCTGCCGGAGGGCAAGGGCGTGCGCATCCTCGATGCGCTGATCATTCCGAGAACCGACGGCAAACGCGATGCCGGGCCAGCTATTGAAACCGAACGTTGACCATTCTCTCCGTCATTCCTGTGCTTCTCACAGGAATGACGATGGAAATATTAGGTCGCCTCTGCCCTGGCACCAGCCTGTCGACCGGCCAACGCCGCCACCCTTTCCGTCAGCAGCGCATAAAAACCGTCGGCGTCCACGTCGCGCATGAACATGGCGTTCTTCGGTCGGCCGGAAACGCCCCACCAGTCGGTCACGGTCATGCCCTTGGTGAGTTCGGATTCCGTCTCGATCTCCACATTGCAGAGCCGGCCGGAATAAAGCTCAGGCTTCAGGAGATAGGCGATCACGTTCGGGTCGTGCAGCGGCCCGCCCTCGCTGCCGTATTTCGCCACGTCGAAGCGCTCGAAATAATCGAGCCAGCCGACCAGCACTTCGGAAAAATGCCCGCCGATCCTCCGGATCGCCTCGACCCTCGCCCGCGTCGTCAGCGTCTTGTGGGTGACGTCGAGCGGCATCATGACGATCGGTACGCCGGAGCCGAAGACGACGGCCGCCGCCTGTGGATCGACATAGATGTTGAACTCGGCGGCCGGCGTGATGTTGCCGCCTTCGAAGCAGCCGCCGCCCATCAGCACGATTTGCCTGATGCGGCCGGCGATCTCCGGCTCCTTCGCCAGCGCCTTGCCGAGATTGGTGAGCGGGCCGAGCGTGCAGATCGTCACCGTGCCGGCCTGCTCGTTCCGGAGCGTCTCGATGATGAAGTCGACGCCGTGCTGATCCTGCAGCGGCATCGTAGGCTCCGGCAGGTCGGCGCCGTCGAGGCCCGTCGCGCCATGCACGTGCTCGGCCGTTACCAAGGCTCCGTCCATGGGCTGGCTGCAGCCGGCGAAGACCTTGATGTCGGGCCGTCCCGCGAGCTCGCAGATCTTGCGGATGTTCACGTTGGTAAGCGAAAGCGGCACGTTGCCCGCCGCGGCGACGATGCCGAGAACGTCGAGTTCCGGGCTTGCCAGAGCCAGCAGAATGGCGAGGGCGTCGTCCTGCCCGGGATCGGTGTCGATGATGATCTTTTCTGCCATGCTGGTCGCTCTCGGAAGCTGGAAAATCGGTCAGGCGACATGAGTGAGCGGTACCGCTGCACGCCATTTCGCAATGAGGTCGGCTTTGCGTTTATCGTAACGCTCGACGGAAGCAAGTTTGACGGGACCGAAACCGCGGACCATGTCCGGCAGGCCGGCAAGCTCGGTGGAGAGCGTGTGATTGCCGGCATCGAGGCCGGCCGCAAGCTCGGCCACTAGCGCGAAGTAATCCTCGACAAGCTGCCGCTCCATGCGCCGCTCGGACGTGCGTCCGAAGGGATCGAAGGCCGTGCCGCGCAGGAATTTCAGCTTCTCCAGCACCGCGAAGGCGGGCCTGATCCAGCCGCCGAAGGCGATCTTGGCCGGATGGCCGGTGCGCGCATCGATCCGGCGGGAGAAAAGCGGCGGCGCGAGGTGATGCTTTATCTTGAAATCGCCCTCGAACTGCTCGGCGAGCTTCCTTTCGAAACTGCCGTCGCGATGTAGCCGGGCAACCTCGTATTCGTCCTTGTAGGCCATCAGCTTGAAGGCGTTCTTCGCCACCGCCTCGGCAAAACCGGCCGCACCGTGCAACCGCGCCTCGGCGTTCTTGGCGATCTCGACGAGGTCCTTGTAACGCGCGGCATAGGCGGCGTTCTGGTAATCGGTGAGGAATGCGACGCGACGGGCGACGGTCTCCTCCAGCGTTTGGGCCTTCGGCTCCACTCTTACGAGACTCGCCTCACGGGCGACTTCCGCCACGTCCTCCGCCGCGCGGCGGCCCCAGCCGAAGGCGGCGCGGTTCACGGCGATGCCCGTGCCGTTCAGTTCGATCGCCTTGTCGATCGAGGCAAGGCCGATCGGCACGAGGCCGCGCTGCCAAGCATATCCGAGCAGGAACATGTTGGACGCGATCGCATCGCCGAGAAGCGCCGTAGCGAGATCGGTCGCCGGCACGGTGTCGACCGCATCCTCTCCGGCGGCGCGGCGCAGCGATTTCAGCGTCGCCTCCTGCCTGAAATCGATCGTCGTGTCCTTCACGAAGGAAGCGGTCGGCGCGAAGTGATCGTCGATCACCGCCCGCGTTTTGTTCCTGGCGAATGAGGCGAGCGAGTTCTTCTGGGCGGCCACGACGATGTCGAAACCGAGCACCAGATCGCTTTCCCCGGGGCCGATCCGCGCCGCGTTGATTTGCGCGGGATCCTTCGCCAGCCTTATATGCGAGACGACCGAGCCGTTTTTCTGCGCCAGCCCCGTCTGATCCAGCGTCACCAGCGCCAGCCCGTCGAGAAGTGCTGCCTGCGCGAGGATGGCGCTGACCGTGATGACGCCCGTGCCGCCGATGCCGGCGAGCAGCATGCTGTAAGGCGTCTCGAAAGTCGCGGTGAACGCCGGCAGCGGCAGGTCGTCCGTCTTGACGGACCTCGATTTCACGGCCGGCTTGCGGATGCTGCCGCCCTCGACGGTGACGAAGCTCGGACAGAAACCCTTGATGCAGGAAAGGTCGGTATTGCAGCTCGACTGGTTGATGCGCCGCTTGCGGCCGAATTCGGTCTCCTGCGGTTCGATCGAAATGCAGTTGGAGACGGCCGAACAGTCGCCGCAACCTTCGCAGACAAGCTCGTTGATGAAGGCGCGCTTGGTCGAGACGGGATAGGCGCCGCGCTTGCGGCGACGCCGCTTTTCGGCGGCACAGACCTGGTCGTAGATCAGCACGGTGACGCCCGGAATTTCCCGCAATTCGCGCTGCACCGCGTCGAGCTCGTCGCGGTGATGGACCGAAACATCGCGCGGAAGATTGCCCTGCCAGACCTCCGGCCGCTCGGCGACGACGACGACGCGGCCGGCCCCCTCGGCCAGCATCTGCGCGACGATGCCCGGCACGGTGACCTCGCCGTCGTGCTTCTGGCCGCCGGTCATGGCGACCGCATCGTTGTAGAGGATCTTGTAGGTGGCATTGACCTTCGCCGCGATCGCCGCGCGGATCGCCAGCACGCCGGAATGGAAATAGGTGCCGTCGCCCATGTTGACGAAGATGTGCTTCTCGTCGGTAAAGGGCGAGAGCCCGATCCACGAGCCACCCTCGCCGCCCATCTGCGTGAAGGTGGAAGTGTTGCGGTCCTCATTGCCGATGATCATCATATGACAGCCGATGCCGGTCGAGGCACGGCTTCCCTCCGGCAGGCGGGTCGAGACGCTGTGCGGACAGCCCGAGCAGAAATAGGCCTCGCGGCGGAGCGCCGTCGCCTCGACACCCGTGGCAATCGCCATTTCCTCCACGAAATGGGCCTTTGCCTGCAGCGCTTCGTCAAGCACTCCTAGGCGCGAGAGAATCGCCTTGGCGACCGAAAGCGTGTTGATCTCGCCGATCGACTGGAGAAGCGTTGCGCCCTGTTCGCCCGTCTTGCCGAAGACGCGCGGCCGCTGGTCGGAAGGCAGGTTGAAGAGCTGCGCCTTGATCTGGTCTTCGAGGATGGAGCGCTTCTCCTCCACCACCAGCAGCTCCTCAACGCCCGAGGCGAAATCCGTAATCCCCTGCGGTTCCAGCGGCCAGACCATGCCGATCTTGTAGAGCCGGATGCCGAGTTGGGCGGCGCGGGCCTCGTCGATCCCGAGTAGCGCCAGCGCACCCATCAGGTCGAGCCAGGATTTGCCGGTCGAGACGATGCCGAGCCGGGCTCGTCCTGCCGAACCCCAGACGGTGCGGTCGATCCTGTTGGCACGGGCGAAGGCCTGCACCGCCAGCATCTTGCGTTCAAGCCGCAGCTCCATCGCATGCGGCCCGTCCGGCCAGCGCAGCGACAGGCCGTCCGGCGCGAAGGTTTCATCGGGAAGCACGATCAGCGGCCGATCCGGGTCGAGATCGACCGTCGCCGAACATTCGACGATCTCGGTCTGGCACTTGAAGCCGACCCAGGCGCCGGAATAGCGGCTCATGGCAAAGCCCAGAAGGCCGTAGTCGATATATTCGCCGACGCCGGCCGGCGAGAGCATCGGCACCATGGCGGAGATCAGGTTGTGCTCGCTCTGATGCGGCAGGGTGGAGGATACCGCGCCGTGGTCGTCGCCGACCAGGAGCAGCACGCCCCCGTTCGGGTTGGTGCCCACCGCGTTAGCGTGGCGGATCACGTCCATGCTGCGGTCGACGCCCGGCCCCTTGCCGTACCACATGGCGAAGACGCCGTCGTAACGCGAGCCCTGGAACATGCCGGTCTGCTGCGTGCCCCAGACGGCGGTCGCCGCCATGTCCTCGTTGAGGCCCGGCTGGAATTTGACATGCGCCGCATCGAGATATTTCTTCGCCTTGCCCATCTCGCGGTCGAAGCTCGCCAGCGGCGAACCGCGATAGCCCGAAACATAGCCGGCGGTATTCAGCCCTCGCGCCAGATCTCTTTGGCGCTGGATCATCGGCAGACGGATCAGCGCCTGCGTGCCCGACACCAGGATGCGGCCCTTTTCCAGCGTGTAACGATCGTCGAGGCTGACCTTGCGATCCGAGGAGAGCGTATCCGGGGCGGCGCGTATCGACATCTAGGCTCGCTCCGCCTCGCCGGCCGGAACCGGCGCCTCGAAGACCCGGCCGCGGTTGAGAATATGGTTCGGGTCGAAGGCGGCCTTCAGCCGCCGCATCGTGGCGATCTCGGCGTCGCTGCGCGCATATCTGAGATACCGAACCTTGTCGGTGCCGATGCCGTGCTCGGCGGAAACGCCGCCGCCGACAGCCGTGATGCCGGAGAACACCGCCTCGGCGATCTTCTCCTTCCGCCGCGTCAGCACGCAATAATGCAGGTTGCCGTCGCCGAGATGGCCGAAGATGAAGGAGACCGCATCCGGATCGATCTCCGCTATGGCGTGAGCGGCCCTGTCCAGGAATTCCCCCATGCGGGAGAGCGGCACGGAAATGTCGTAGCCCGCCATCTCGCCAAGGCCGAAGAGGTAATCGTTGATGCCGTCGCGGATCGCCCAAAGTCCGTTGAACTCGCGCAGCGAATTGGAGAGCACGACATCGGTGGCAAGGCCCTCCTCCAGCGCCGCGGCGAGGGCCGCCTCGAAACGCTCGTTGTCCTGCTCCGGCGACTGGCCCTGGATTTCGACCATGGCATACATGCCCGCGCCCGGTTCGACCGGAGGGCGGATGCCCATATGGGCGACGGTACCCTCATAGACATTCGGAAAAATCGCTTCGAAGGCCGATAGCAACCCGGACAATTCGGTCCGCAGCTTCCCCAGAAGCTCCTGAGCCGCGCACAGCGATGGCAGCGCGACAAAGGCGTTGCGTTCGATCTTCGGCTTCGGATGCAGTTTCAGGCAGGCGCGGGTGACGACGCCGAGAGTACCTTCCGTGCCGATGAACAGCGGGTTGAGATCATAGCCGGAATTGTCCTTCGGCAGGCCCTTGAGCGAGGAAAGCACGGTGCCGTCGGCCAGCACCGCCTCAAGCCCCATGACCTGCGCCCGGTACATGCCGTAGCGCAGCACACGGATGCCGCCGGCATTGGTGCCGATATTGCCCCCGACCGTCGCCGTGCCGCGCGCGCCGATATCGACGCCGAAGAACAGATCGTTGTCGGCGGCGACCTGCTGCACGATCTGCAACGGAGTGCCGGCGGCGACGATCATGGTCTGCGCCGCAACGTCGATCGATTCAACGCCGCTCATCCGCTCCAGCGAGATCGAAACCTCGCCGGCGAGCGGTCGCGAGGCGCCGGACAACCCGGTTCGCCCACCCTGCACGACGAGCGGCTGGCCGAGATCGCTGGCGGCGGCAAGAATGGCCGAAACGTCGGCGGTATTGCGCGGGCGGAGAACCGCAAGGGGATGGTGACCGCGTGCCGTGGCGTCTGCGGCATAGCCGTCGGAAACCGCATCGCCGGCAAGAATTGCAGCGGCATCGAGCCTGCCTTCAAGACGAGCCAGAAGACGCTTGACGCGATCAGACAAGGAAACCCTCCTTCGAATGCCTTTCCAGGCCGCCACGGCATGATGCCGGGCCGAATGTCATGTCGCACATAGTCTTCCCCTCGCCTTGACGGCTTTGCAAGAGACGTTATTCCCATTCCCCTATTTGTCAAACCTATATTTAAAAAGCATTGGCCTTTTCATTTTCCGCATGGCATGACTATCGGCAGGAGACGTGGCCAGGACATCGGGGAAGGGTAACATGATCCTCAAATACGACGAGGTCGTCCGCACCGGCATCGCCAAACAGGTGGCCGACAATATCCGCTCGGCGATCCTCGACGGAAGGCTGAAGGTGGACGAGCGCCTGCCGACCGAGGAAGAGCTTGCGAGGAGCTTCGGCATCTCCCGCCCGACCGTGCGCGAAGCGCTCAAGCGGCTGGCCGCCCAGAACCTCATCCATTCCAAGCGCGGCCCTGCCGGTGGCAATTTCGTCAAGCGGCCGGATCCCGAAGGACTCTCCAAGGCGATCACCGGTGCGGCCACCCTGCTCGTCGGCATCGGCGCCTTCGACATCGAGGAAATCATCACCGCCCGGCTCGAGACCGAGACGGTCTGCTGCCGGCTCGCCTGCGAAAACCGCAGCGAAACCGATCTCGCCGCCATGGCGGCGGAGATCGCCGTGCAGCAGGACGAGGCGATCAGCGACGAGGATTTCTGCGCTTCGGACGTGCGCTTCCATCGGGCACTGGTGGAATCGACCGGCAACGGTCCCTTGAAGCTGATGATGTACACCGTCATCGAAGCCTTCATCCCGATCACCAACATGATCGTCTTCCGGGTGCGCGAACGCCGGCATGTCGCCTCGCTGCACCAGGAAATTCTCGACGCGGTGCGCGATCGTCATGACGCGAAGGCTGCCGCGGCGCTTGCCCGGCTGCTTGCCTATGTGCGCGAAAGCTATGCCGCCGTGCTCGATGCGCGGGCCGAACGCGAAGCCCAGGCTTCCGCCTGATACCAGCCAAATCCAAACCGGGAGAGAGATGCCCATGAGCGAGACCTTCGGAGCCCCCGAGACCTTCAGGGCAATGGTGATCGACGCCGTCGACGGCAAGCCGAAAGGCGCCTTCAGGGAGATTTCCGTCGCCGATCTTCCCGATCATGAAGTGCTCGTCGAGATCGCCTATTCGACGCTGAACTACAAGGACGGGCTCGCCATCACCGGCAAGGGCAAGATCGCCCGCCGCATGCCGATGGTGGGCGGCATCGACCTTTCCGGCACGGTCGTGGAATCCCGCTCGCCGGAATGGAAGCCGGGCGACAAGGTCGTGCTGAACGGCTGGGGCCTTTCCGAGACCGAATGGGGTGCCTATGGCCGCTACCAGCGCGTCAAGCCGGAATGGCTGATCCGTCTTCCCGAAGCCTTCACGATGGAACAGGCCATGGCGATCGGCACGGCCGGCTACACGGCGGCGCTTTGCGTCGATGCGCTCGAAAAATGGGGGTCGATCAGGCCCGGCGAAGGCGAGGTTCTGGTGACGGGTGCGGCCGGCGGCGTCGGCTCCGTGGCAATCGCCCTTCTTGCTGCCCGCGGCTACAACGTCACCGCCTCCACCGGCCGGCCGGAAACGCACGGCTATCTCGCCTCGCTCGGCGCCACGGGTTTCATCGACCGCGCGACGCTCGCTGAAAAAGGTGGGCCCTTGCAGAAGGAACGCTGGACCGGCGGCGTCGATTCCGTCGGCTCCACCACGCTCGTCAACGCGCTCGCCCAGACGGTGCGCGGCGGCGCCATTGCCGCCTGCGGCCTTGCCGGCGGCGCAGACCTGCCCGGCACCGTGCTGCCGCACATCCTGCGCGCCGTCACGCTGATCGGCGTCGATAGCGTCATCGCCACGCGCGAGCAGAGGCTTTCGGCCTGGGCACGGCTCGCCCGCGATCTGGATAAGGCGAAGCTCGACAGCATGACGACGGTGGAGCCTATGTCCAACCTGCCGCAGCTCGCCGAGGACATTATTGCGGGAATGGTTCGAGGGCGCGTGGTGATCGATGTGACGAGGTAGCGATCGTACTTTGTACCCGATGGTTTAATCCGCCAATCGCGGAGCAAGGCCGCCCCCCTCTGGCCTGCCGGCCATCTCCCCCACAGGTGGGGAGATCGGCTGAACGCACCGGCTTCCTCAAACAACTTCGGTACAGCTCGGTGGACCATCGCTTTGTGGGAAGGTCGGCCCGCTTGTGATCTCCCCACCCGTGGGGGAGATGGCCGGCAGGCCAGAGGGGGGCTGACTCGGCATGAGCCAGCCGCTGACAATCGCTCACATCTTCATCTCGCCCAGCTTCGTCAGCAACGCCGCGCCCGTCCTGATCCCGTCGATGAACAGATCGATCTTCAGGTTCTCGTTCGGCGCGTGGTTCGCTTCGTCCGCATTGGCGTAAGGAACGACAAACGCGGGCTTTTTCAATATCTTGGTGAAGACATAATCCGGCAGCGAGCCGCCGACTGTGGGATAGAGCAGCGGCTCGACGCCCCGCGCCGCGACGATCGCATCCTGAATGACCGGCGCAAACGGATTGTCCATCGGCGTCTTCGACGGCAGCATGGCGTTCTGCGGCACGAACTCCACGTCAGGCGCATGGCGTTCCACATGCGCCCTCACCTTCTCGAACACGTAGTCCGGCGTGAGGCTTTCGACGAGGCGGATGTCGCACTTCGCAAAAGCCTCGCAGGGCAGAACCGTCTTCTGGCCCGGGCCGCCGTAGCCGCCATGCAGGCCGTTGATCGTCAGCGTCGGGTGGAACATCAGTCGGTCGAAATAACCGCGGTCGAGCGGCTGGTCGAGTTCCCTGATGCCGAGATCTGCCTTGATCGCGTCGAGATCGAGCGGCAGCTTGGAGACCGCCTCGCGTTCCATGTTGGTCGGCGGCACGACCACGTCGTGCAGCCCGTCGATGGTGATCTCGCCGCGCTCGTTCTTCATCGTCGCGAGCAGATGCACGAGCTTCCAGATGGCGTTCGGCATGACCCCGCCGAAATTGCCGGAATGGGCATCACGGTTGGCCGTCTTGCAGCGAAGCTCGAAGGAAGCCACACCACGTACGCCAAAAGTGATGATCGGCAGGCCGCTTTCATGCAGCGGGCCGTCGGACGTGACGACCAGGTCGGCATCGAGCTTGTCGGCATGCTCGGCGACGAATTCGGCGATATGCGGACTGCCGATCTCCTCCTCTCCTTCGAGCAGGAAGATGACGTTGCAGGGCAGTTCGCCGGTCACCTTCAGATGCGATTCCAGCGCCATGAGCTGGGCGAAATGCTGGCCCTTGTTGTCGCCGATGCCGCGCGCATAGATGCGGCCGTCGCGGATGGTCGGTTCGAAGGGCGGACTATGCCACAACTCGTATGGTTCCGGCGGCTGCACGTCGTAATGGCCGTAGAGCAGCACGGTCGGCTTCCCCGGCTGCTTTTCCATCCGGCCGAGAACCATCGGATGGTTCCTGGTCGGAATGGTCATGGCCTCCATGCCCATGCCTTGCAGCATGTCGACAAGGATCGCCGCGACTTCCTTGATGCCGTTGTTCTGGGCGCTGATCGAGGGATGGCGGACATAGTCCATCACCCGCTCGATGAAGCTCTCGCGGTTTTCCTCGATATGCGCAAAGACGCGCTCCAGATCGCTCTTTTGCTCGGTCATGTCACACCTCCTGCTTTCGGGTGAGAAGAAGGGCGCCGGATGGGTGAACCGTGCCGGTCCAGCCGGGCGCGACGAGCGTCGTCGTATCGAGCTGGGTAAGGATCATCGGTCCCTCGAAGGCGGCACCGGCACCCAGCGTCGAACGGTCGACGACCGGAACGCTCTTCACGCCGCTTTCGAAATGCACCGGCACATGGTCGAACGGAGCGACTGCCGAACCGGGTTCGAGCTTCGCCGGCGGGGGTTCATGCGTCATGCCGGCGGCTTCGACGCGCAGCGTCACCAACTCGATTGCGGTATCCAGCGTGAAGCCGTAGAGCGCCTTGTGCTCGGCGGCGAAGGCGGCTTCCACAGCCTCGCGGGTCTCCTCCCAGACGACCGGAAGTTCGCCACCCTGGCCGTGATAGCGCAGCAGCGCGACCGTCTGCATGCGGCGGTCCTTTTCGGCCACGCCTTCCGTCTCGAACCAGGCGGCCGCCTGCTTCTCGAGGTCGGCGATGATGCCGCTCGCGACGCCGACATCGATCGCCCCTGCCTTCGGCAGCGTGCGGCTGAACTCGGCCTTGAGATCGGCTGCCAGCAGCCCGTCGGCGCAGAGGATGCCCGGCGCCGGCGCGATCATGACACGGGAAATGCCGAGCAGTTCGGCGAGCGAGCAGCCATGCAGCGGCCCGGCGCCGCCGAAGGGCACCAGCGTGAAATCGCGCGGATCGTGGCCGCGCTCGACCGAGACGACACGCACCGCGCCCACCATGTAGTTGTCGACGATCGCCAGAATGCCGCGCGCGGCGGTGGCGGTCGAAAGGCCGAGCGGATCCGCGACCTTCGTCTCCACGGCCTTGCGTGCGGCTTCCACGTCGAGCGCCATGCGGCCGCCGAGAAGCCGGGCCGGCAGATGGCCGAGCACGACATGCGCGTCGGTGACGGTCGGGTTCTCGCCGCCATGGCCGTATGCAGCCGGGCCCGGGCGGGCACCGGCGCTCTGCGGACCGACGGACAACGTGTGATCGCTCACCTTGGCAATAGAGCCGCCGCCGGCGCCGATCGTCACCATGTCGACCATGGGCAGCGGCAGCGGCCACTCGCCCACCTTGCCGTGCTGGGTGAGCCCGATCCTGCCGTCCTTGATGAGGCAGATATCCGCGCTCGTGCCGCCGATATCGACGGTGATGATGTCCTTGATGCCGCAGGCGGCCGCGACCGAGCGCGCGCCCACCACGCCGGCGGCAGGACCAGACAGCGCCGTCAGGGCCGGCGCCTGGCGGATGGTCGCCGCCCCCGCCACGCCACCGTTCGACTGCATCAGGAGCAGCGGCGCCGCCACCTTCTCGTCTTCCAGCCGCTTTTCCAGTCGTCCGACATAGGTGGTGACGCCCGGCATGACGGTAGCGTTCAGCACCGTCGTCAGCGAGCGCTCGAATTCACGGACGACCGGCAGCACGTCGGTCGAGGTGGTGATCGCAAGGCCCGGCAGTTCCTCGCGCAGGATTTCCGCCGCGCGCCTCTCGTGCACCGGGTTGGCGAAGGCATGCAGCAGGCAGACGGCGACGGCCTCGACATCCATTCCCCGGATCGCTTCGGCTGCAGCCCGCACGCTCGCTTCGTCCAGCGCATCGACCACGGCACCGCCGGCGGCGATACGCTCGTCGATCTCGATGATGCGCGAGGCCGGCACGGGCCGCTCCGGCTTCACCCAGGTATAGAGGTTCGCCTTGCGGGGAATGTCCTGGCGGCCGATCGCCAGCACGTGGCGGAAGCCGCGTGTGGTGACGAGCGCCGTGCGGGCGCCTTTGTCTTCCAGGATCATGTTGGTGGCGACCGTCGTGCCGTGCAGTACCTGGCCGAGCGACGCGGCCTCGCGTTTGGCATCGGCGAGTGCCAGGCGGATGCCGTTCAGGAAAGCCTCCGAGGGGTCGGACGGCACGCTCGGCGTCTTCGCCCGCCAGACCTTGCCGGTCGCCCGGTCGAGAAGGGCGACGTCGGTGAAAGTGCCGCCGATATCGACCGCGACGGAAAGAGACCTATCAAGCGAGGACATCGACATACTCCTGACGATGGAATGCACGGGTAGAGGGTCGGTTGGCGCGCAGGGCCGCCGTGGCGGCCTCATCGACCTTGTTGCCGGCGATCACCACGCCATAGAGACGCTGGGCAGCCTCCGCGCTGACGAAACCGCCGAGCACGTCTTCGAGAACGGCATCGAGCTTGCGGTCGTAGGGATGGCCGTAACCGCCGCCCCCGCCGGTCTCCATGCGCAGGATGTCGCCCTTGACCAGCCTGTTGCCGTCGGAGAGCGGCGCAAGGATGCGTTCATTCTCTTGGCCGGGATTGATGGTCACGCGGCCGGTGCCGCCGCCCATGCCGCCATGGATGCCCCAGGGCGGATTCTTGACGCTGTCGATGCGCACCGCGAGCATCATGTCTTCCGCCAGGATCTCGTATTCGCGGATGATGCCGCAGCCGCCGCGATATTGGCCGGCGCCGCCGGAATCCTTGACGATGCCGTAGGTCCTGAGTCGCACCGGATAACCCACTTCCAGGAACTCGACGGGATAATTCTCCTGCGCCACGAAATAGACGGCGTCGATGCCGTCCGCCTCCGGCCGCGCGCCGTAACCGACGCCGATGCCGTCGGCGAGCAGGAAGCGCTTCAGGTCGCCCGCGTCATCCTTGTAGTTGCCGCGCATGATGGTGATGACATAGGCCGAGTTCGAGGCCGGCGCCTTGCCGCCCGCCGTGTTGACGAGACCGTTGAGCGCCGAAAGCACGCGCATGGTGGTCAACCCGCGCATGCCGAGCGCGGCCGGGAAATTCGGCTGCAGGAAGGACCCTTGCCTCAGCTTCACATCGTCCAGCGCCTGCGGGCCACCGGCATTGCAGACCTGCGCCGGATCGCCGCCCAGATAATAGAGGCCGAGCGCCATGCCCGGCACGCCGCGGTTCATCAGGAAATTGACCGGACCGGGCGCCTGGTCGTCGGATTGGGTGGCGTCGAAAATGAACCTGTCCTCGCCGTCCCCCCTCTCGCGGGTCAGCGAGAACCGCATCTTGAACGGACCGTTGCCGTGGCCATCCGTATCGATCGCATCGGTGAAGCTGTGCGTGCCGTAATCGAAGGTCTCGGCGAGCTTGGCGCGCACCAGCTTGCGGGTGCGGGTGAGCAATTGAGCCAGCGCATCCTCGACGATATCGGCGCCGAAACGGTCGAGGATTTCCCCGATCCGCTTCACGCCGAGGTCGACGCTCGCCATCAGCGCCCGCATGTCGCCGATGCTCTGTTCGGGAAAGCGGGAATTGCGATGGAAGATCGACAGCGTTGCTTCGTTGGTGACGCCCTGGTCGATCAGCTTGGTGACCGGAATGATGATGCCTTCCTGATAGATGTCGGTCGCATCGGGGCTGATCGAGCCCGGCCGCATCCCGCCGATATCGGCGAAATGCGCCCAGCTCATCACGAAGGCCGAGCGCTTGCCGTCCTTGAAGACCGGCGCCAGCAGAACCTGGTCGTTGGAGTGGGAAACGGCGCCGCGCGACCCATAGCAGTCGTTGTACCAGTAGAGATCGCCGGGCTTCATCGTGTCGGCCGGAAAGCTGTCGAAGACCGGGCCGGTCATGTCGCCGAAGATCGGCACCATGGAGCCGACCGCCATCACGCCGTCGGCATCGAACAAAGCAGTATAAAAGTCCTTCTTTTCGCGGATGAAGGCGGAAATCGCCGTGCGTTCGAGCAGCGCTTCCATCTCCGACTGGGCGGCGGCGATCGCGCCGCGGATGATTTCGAGCGAAACGGGATCGCAGGCGGCCCCCTCCCGTTTCGGCGCCCGCAGGGATGCGCCGTCGCTTTCAGGCCCCTTGCTCTCTTGGGGATTGTACATGCTGGAATCCTCGATGGATGAAATGGAATGGAAAGATCGGGAGCTCATGGCCGGCCCCCGATCAGGACGACGACATTGCCGAGGCTGCCGCGCTCTACGCGCTCATGAGCCCCGGCGATGTCGTGAAGCGGAAATGTCGCGCCGATCGCGACCTTGAGTTTGCCGGCATCGGCCAGCTCGGCGATCATCTTCTCGCCGGCCAGCCGCTGAGCCTCGGGGATCAGGAAGCCCTGGATGAAGCGCAGGTTGGCGCCCTTGCTGGCAAAAGCGTAGTAGGGAAGCGTCGGCGTCGGATTGCTGCTCGACGAATAGGAAGCGACCGTGCCGTTGCGCTTCAGGACGGCCGCATCAAGCTCCAGATTGGCGCCGAAATCCACCTCGACGATGCGATCGACGCCCGCGCCTTCCGTCAGCTCGAGAACCCGCGCCGTGACATCTTCCCTTTTGCGGTCGATGGTCGCGAAAGCGCCGGCATCCATCACATGCGCGGCCGCTTCGGGATTGCTCACCGTGCCGATCACCCGCGCGCCGCCGGCAACCGCCATCTGCACGGCAAAATGCCCGACGGCGCCGGCCGCACCGTTGACGAAGACCGTCTGGCCGGCGACAAGACCGTCCGCGAAGACGGCGCGGTAGGCGGTCATGGCGGGCACGCCGAGATTGGCGCCCTCGGCATAGCTCAGGCTGTCCGCCAGCCTTACCGCCTGATGCGCGGCGATGGCGATGAATTCGGCCGCGGTGCCGAAGGCGCGGCCCGCCTCGCCGTATCCGCCTTGCGCATTCCACATCCAGACCCGCTCGCCCACACGGGAGGGATCAACGCCCTCACCGACCGAGACGATCTCCCCTGCCCCGTCCGTATGCGGAATGACCAGCGGATGATCGAGCCCCATGCCGCGCCAGCCGGCGCGGCGCTTCACGTCGGCGGGGTTGATACCCGAGGCGTGAACCCGCACCAGCACGTCGCCGGGGCCTGCGACCGGCGCAGCCATTTCGCCAACGGAGAGAACTTCCGCGGCGGGACCGGTACGTGTGTAGGTGGCAGCTAACATCGAAACCTCCGCTCAGAACAGATGACAGGCGACGGTACGCGTGCCGACCTGCCGCGGCTGCGGCACTTCCGCCGCGCAGCGCGCATGCGCCGACGGACACCGGTCGCGGAAGACGCAGCCGGAGGGCGGGTTGCGCGGATCCGGCGCACCGCGGCCGATCGGCAGCGGATCGTGGCTCTGGTCGGGATTGGGCACCGGCACCGCGGCGACCAGCGCCTTCGTGTAGGGATGCAACGGCTGATGGACGATATCCTCGGTCGGTCCGTCCTCCATGATGCGGCCGAGATACATGACGATCGTCCGCTCGCAGACGTAACGCACCAAAGCCAGATCGTGGCTGATATAGATGGCGGTCAGCCCCAGCCGGTCGCGCACGTCGCGGAAGACGTTGAGCACCCCTGCCCGGACGGAAACGTCGAGCATGGAGACCGGCTCGTCGGCCACGACGAATTCCGGCTGCAGGATCAGCGCCCGCGCCATGACGACCCGCTGCAGCTGGCCGCCCGAAAGCTGGTGCGGATAACGGTCGAGAAACTGCGCCGGCTCGGGCAGGCGGACGAGTTCGAGCGCCTTGATGATGCGGCCTTCCCGCTCACCGCGCGGGATGCCCGCATTCTCCAGCGGCTCGGAGAGCGTCGCGCGGATGCTGAAGCGCGGGTTGATCGCGTCGAACGGATTCTGGAAAATGAGCTGCGCCCTGGAGCGGAACGTCTTCAACCCCTTGCGCTGGACCTTGCCCAGTTCCTCGCCGTCGAAATGGATCGAACCGCCGGTGGTTTCTTCGAGCTTCAGCAGCAATCGGCCCATCGATGTCTTGCCGCAGCCGGATTCGCCGAGCAGCCCGACGCTTTCGCCGCGGCGGATGTCGAAGGTGACGCCGTCGACCGCCTTCACGACCGTCGACTTGCCGCGCATCGCGGCGAAGGCGCCGCCGACACGGTAATGCAGCCTGGCATCGTGCACGGAGACGAGAACGTCGGTTTTCCTGGTCGCTATATTCATGCGCGGGCCATCCAGGTCTCCGTCTTGGCGGCTTCGATGCGTAAGGCTGCGCTTTCGGATGCGCGATGGCAGAGCACCGGATGCCCCGGCGCCACATCGACGACCGGCGGCTCCGAGCCGCAGAGATCGAGCGCGAAGGGACAGCGCGGCTTGAACCGGCAGCCGGTGGGCGGATTTGCGAGGTTCGGCGGCGCACCCTCGATCGGCGTCAGCACGCCGGAAGCTGCGCCCTGCAGGTCCGGGAAGGCATTGCGCAGGCCCATCGTGTAAGGATGCGACGGCGCGGTCAGCGCCGCCTGCATGCTGCCCGACTCCGCCACCTTGCCGGCATACATGACGACGGTTCGGTCGCAGATATAGGCGACGACGGAGATATCGTGCGTCACGAGGATGACCGACAGGCCGAGCCGCGTCTGCAGCTCCTTGAGCTGGTCGAGGATCTGCCGCTGCACGATGACGTCGAGCGCCGTGACAGGCTCGTCGGCGATGATCAGCTTCGGGTCGAGCGCAAGGGCGAGCGCGATCGCCACCCGCTGGCGCATGCCGCCGGAAAACTGGTGCGGGTAATCGGTCAGCCGGCCCGGATCGATGCCGACCATGTCGAACAGCTCTTCGGAACGCTTGCGCGCCTGGGCCCTGCTCATGCCGCCGCGACGCCGCAGCACTTCGCCGAGCTGGTATTCGACCGTGTAGACCGGATCGAGCGAGTTCATGGCGCTCTGCGGGATGAAGGCGATGTCGCGCCAGCGCAGCGCATTCATCTCCTTCTCCGGTATCCTCGCGAGGTCCTTGCCGTTAAACAGGATCTGCCCGCCGGAGATCGTCGCATTGTCGGCGATCACCCGCGTCAGCGCCCGGGCGACGGTGGTCTTGCCGCAGCCGGATTCGCCGACAAGGCCGGTGATCGAACCCTTCGGAATGTCGAAGCTCGCGCCATCCACCGCATGGACGAAATTGCGCCCCACCTGATAGCTGACGCGTAAATTCCTGACGGAAAGAAAGGCTTCTGTCATCGGTTCAACTTCGGGAAAAGGATGTTTTCATAACCGCGGTGATGAAGAAGCCCGCGCTGACGACGAGGATGATGCAGACGCCCGGCGGCACGAACCAGTAATAGGCCTGCTTGGCGAGCGCCTGGCTCGCGAACGCGTCCTGCAGCATGTAGCCCCAGCTGATCGAATCCGGATCGCCGAAGCCGAGGAAGCTGATAGAGGCCTCGGTGAGGATCGCCCAGCCGATCGCGATCGATCCGTAGAGGAAGGAAAGCGGCAGGATGTTCGGCGCGATATGGCGCAGGATGATCTTGAAATCGGAAGAGCCCGCCACCCGCGCCGCCTCGACATAGCCGCGGGTCCTGAGCGTCAGCACCTGGCTGCGGATGACGCGGGCGGTATCGCGCCAGAGCACCAGCGCCATGGCGATGACGACGTTCCAGATCGAAGGCTGCAGGAAGGCTGCGAGCACGATGACGAAAGGCAGGAACGGGATGCCGAAGGCGATGTCGGCGAGCCGCATCAGCACCGCATCCACCCAGCGGCCGAAGTAGCCGGCGACGAGCCCGATGATCGAGCCGATCAGCGCCACCATGAAGGCGGCGGTCACGCCGATCAGAAGCGCCGAGCGGCTGCCGTAGACGAGCTGCGAGAAGATGTCCCGGCCGAGGCTGGTGGTTCCCATCAGGAAACCGTCCTGCCCC
This sequence comes from Xaviernesmea oryzae, assembly GCF_900177415.1. GTDB lineage: Bacteria > Pseudomonadota > Alphaproteobacteria > Rhizobiales > Rhizobiaceae > Neorhizobium > Neorhizobium oryzae_A. The sequence continues at coordinate 589,732 of NZ_FXAF01000002.1, forward strand.
GGCCGAAGGTCCGCCGCCAGATCGTAGGAGGGCGTGTAGAGGATCTCGGTCGGGTCGTGCGTGGCGATCTGATCGGCAAACACCGCCGCCACGACGAAGACGAGATAGATGACGAGGCCGGCCACCGCGAACGGATCGTTGACCGGCAGCTTCAGCGCCTGGAAAATCCGGACGACGATATGGGGTCTTCTTATACCCGCGGTCTTGGAAATGGTGCTCTTGGGAATGGCGATCTCAGGCATGCGAGACCCTCGGATCGAGAATGGCGTAAAGCATGTCTGCCAGCAGGTTCATCAGGATCACGACGAGCGCGATCATCAGGAAGGCGCCCTGCGCCAGCGGATAGTCGGAGGCGGCGACCGCATTCACCAGCTCGCGGCCGAGGCCGGGCCAGGAGAAGACCGATTCCACCACGACATTGCCCTGGAGCTGGTAGCCGACGGCGATCGCAAACGAGGTCATGACCGGCAGCAGCGCGTTGCGCGCCGCGTGGCGCACCACCACCGTCCAGTTCGAAAGCCCCTTGATGCGGGCCATGGTGACGAAGTCCTCCTTCATCACGTCCAGCATGTTGGAACGCATCAGGAGGAGCGGCAGGCCCTGACTGTAGATCGCGAGCGTCGCGGCCGGCAGGACCAGATGCGCAAGGAAGTCGCGCGACGTATAGAGGTCGAGCAGGCCCGAATATTCCGCGCCGGGATCGCGCGTGCCGCCCGCCGGAAACCAGCCGAGCGAGAAGGAGAAGATCGCCAGGAGCACCATGCCGAGCCAGAATTCCGGCATGGCGCGGGTCGTCAGCACCATCGGGATGGCCGCCTGCTCCACCCAGCTTCCGCGCCGCCAGGCGAGATAGGCGCCGGCCAGGATGCCGAATGCATAGGCGATGATCAAAGAGGAGAAAGTCAGGATCAGCGTGTTCGGCAGCAGGATCCAGATACGCTGGCCGACCGGCTCGCGATAGCGGAAGCTCTGGCCGAGTTCGCCCTGCAGGAGATTGCCGAGATAGATCAGGTATTGCTGCCAGAGCGGCTTGTCGAGGCCGAACTGGGCCATGAGCTGCTGTTGCTGCTCCAGCGTGAAGGTCGGGTCGATATAGGCGGCCATCGGATTGCCCGGCATCAGCCGGAACATCAGGAAGAGGATGGTCACCACCGCCCACAGGACAAGAGCGAGCTGCAGCAGCCTGCTGCCCACGGCCTTGAAATTGCTCATCTGAAAAAATCCTTCTCTTGGCTCGACCCCCTTCGCGCGAAACGAGAGGAGAAGCCGATGTCAAGCGTCGGGAAAAGAGGGAGGCGGCGACGGGAGGAGCCCGCCGCCTCCCGAAGGATCACTTGGCGGCGACGGTTTCCTTGCTGTCGCCCGGATAGTGGAGCTTGCCGCCTTCCAGCGTGTAGCCCGCATCCTTCAAGGTCTTCGCCGCGATGGCCTGGCCTGCCTTGAAGTTTTCAACGACCGACTTGTCGTGCCAGAACTCGAGCGCCGGAGAGACGATGGAATTCGAGGCGACCGCGAAACCGCGATAGGCGGCCTTGACGATCAGCTGGCGGTCGACCGCTTCCGAAAGCGCCCGGCGGAAGGCGGGGTCGTTGAAGGGCGGCCGGCGTTCATTGAAGGCGATGTAGCGGAAGCCCATGTCGACCGTCGAGACGACTTCCAGATCGCCGTCCTGCTGGGCTGCGTTGACCAGCACCTGCGGATCGCCGGTGAACTCGCCCATGAAGTTGACCTCACCCGAACGCAGCATGCCGAGGGCTGCTTCCGCATTCGGAACGATGCGCAGGATCCAGCGGTCCACCTTCGGCGGATTGAAGTGATCCTTGTTCGCGGCAAGCGTGACGGACTCGTTCTTCGCCCAGCTGACGAACTTGAACGGGCCGGAGCCGATCGGCATCTGCTCCTGGTAGCTTTCCGCCGTTTCCGGCTTGGCGGCGAGGTCCTTCAGGATCGGTTCCCAGACATGCTTCGGGATCAGGTTGATCTTGGCAAGGCTGGAGGTGACGAAGGAGGCGGCCGGCTTCTTCAGCTTGAAGGTGATCACGTCGCCATCGATGGCGATCGAGTCGATATTGGTGGCGAAGGGCTTGTACATCGGCGCTTCTCCGCCGACGGCCGCTTCGAAGGAGAACTTGACGTCGTCCGGTGTCACCGGCTGGCCGTCATGCCACTTCAGGCCGGATTTCAGCTTCACGTCGACCGTGGTCGCATCCTTCCAGGTGAAGCTCTCGGCCGCCCACGGCTTCGGCAGGCCGTCCGGGCCGACGCGTAGCAGGCGGTCCCAGACGAGTTCGGTGATCCAGCTGTCGACACTTCCCGAGATATAGAGCGGGTTGATCGACTTGATATTGTCGGAGGAGTTGATGATCAGGTCCTTCTTGGCGCCGGCCGGCTCGATGCCCAGGAAGGTCCAGGTGTTGCGGATGCCGATGCCGCTCTGGTTGACGACCGATTCCGGCTTCCAGACGGTCTTGTCGAAGGCGAAGGTCGACTTCGGATGCACCAGCATCATGTAGGGCTGGTCCTTGCTGAGGATCTCCTGCGCCTTGTAGACGAGCGCCTTGCGCTTTTCCGGATCGATCTCGCCGCGCTGCGCCTCGGCAGTCGCGTCGTAATCCTTGTTCAGGTAGCCCGCGAAATTATAGCCGTTCTCCGCGGTCGAGGAATGGAAGAGGTTGAAGATGAGTTCGTCGGGGTCGGAGCGCTCGGGACGGCCGACCATCTGCCAGGCGGTCGAGTCCCAGTCGTTGCGCTTGTACCAGACGACATCGGACATCTGTTCCCACGGCATCGCCTTGACCTCGACGTCGAGACCGAGCTTGCGCCATTCCTGGGCAATGAGCTGGACGGACTGGAATTCCGCCTGCTGGCCGGCCTGCGGACGGCTCAGGAGGGTGATCTTGCGGATCGGATCGCCGGCCCAGGCGGGCAGAGCGACGGCTGTCACCACAAGCGCTGCAAATGCACTTTTCAACACGGACTTCATTGTCGTTCTCCTCTGAATAGTTTGACTATTCTCTTTGTTGGCAAAGGGTTGGCTCCCTTGCTTTTGCGAATTCCGAAATCTCTCTCCGGCACGCATCGCACGCACCGGAAAACGGCCTTCAATCCACAGCTTCATCGCCGAACGCCGGAAGCGATTGCATCGCAGCGCGCAATGTTTTATTCTGTGAAACATCGTTTCGCATTGCAAACGAGTAAATCACATTCCCAGAAGATTGCAAGAAGCTTCAAGCAATCCATGTTGAGACGACGGAGGACGCATCCGATGACCGAACCGAAAGACTACAAGATCGCGGCCGTGGACCGGGCGCTTGCCCTCCTCGAAGCACTGGCCGACCGTCCGGAACAGGGCGTCACCTCGCTCGCGAAATCCCTTGGCATGACCAAATCCCTCGTCTTCCGGCTGCTGCATACGCTGGAGGAGCGAGGCTTCGTGTCGCGGGACCCGGAACGCGCGGAATATTCGCTCGGCTACCGCATCGGCGTGCTCGGCGAACGGCTCGGCAAGGACGGCGCCCTGCTCTATGCCGCCCGGCCGGTGATGGATGCCCTGCGGGACAAGACGTCAGAGAACGTCAATCTCGTGATCCGGGAGGGGCTGAAAAGCTATGTGCTCGCCACCCGCGCCGGCTATCATTCGATCCGGCTTTTCGCCCAGGCGGGACGCAACGGCCCATTGCATGCGGGCGGCGGATCGCTGCTTCTGCTTGCCTATGCCGATCCGTCCGTCGTCGACACCGTGCTCGCCCAGCCCCTCGAAGCCTTCACGCCGCATACGGTCACCGATCGCGCCAAGCTGCGCCAGGTGCTCGAACGCATCCGGGCGAACGGCTACAACATCGTGCTCAACGACCTCGATGACGGCGCCTTCTCGGTGGCTGCGCCGATCCGCAGCGCCGACGGAGCCGTGATCGCCTCGATCTCGGTCGCGGGCGCGGTGGTCCGCTTCGACGAGGAGCGCCGGGAAACCTATCTGAAAGCGGCGCTCGACGCCGCGGCGGAAATTTCCGAACGCCTGTCGATCCACGGCCCGGGCGAGAACGGCCGTGTGAAATCAATGGCTTAGAGGTGCATCGCCCCCTCCTGCGTCATTCTCGGGCTTGTCCCGAGAATCTGTCCACATCAAACGTGGTTAGATCCTCGCCACAAGGGCGAGGATGACGTCAACCAATGAAAATCATCACAGGAAAATCCACGGGCGCTACAGCCCTCCTTCGTCATGCTCGGGCCTGTCCCGAGCATCTGCCTACATCAGACGTGAGCAGATCCTCGGCACAAGGCCGAGGATGACGCAAATTGCAAACTAGCTTCGCCAGAAAAATCCACGGGCGCTGTAGCGCCCGTTTTCGTCAGTGCGATTTCTTGCCCTCCGAACCCGCTTGCGGCGCCCCGAAACCTCTGTTAGCGTTTTCATGTTTTATGAAACGATGTTTCATCTAATAAAACAATATGGGGAGTACCGGAGATGAACGAGATCGAATCCGCCGTTCTGGGAGCGGTGAAGCTGGATGAACCCTGGGCGCTGATCGAAAGCTTTGCGACCTACAAGCGCGAACATCCGACCGATGTGAACCGCGGCATGGACGAAGTGGCCGCACGTCTGAAGAAGCACGGCGTGGACGTGACCATGCACGAGCCGAGCCTCTATCTCAGCCTGCCGGGGCTTGCCCGCGTCGAAGCCGGCGGCAAGACGTTTCGCGCCAAGCCGCCGGCTTATGCCAAGGATGCCAAGGCCGGCGTGAAGGGCGAGCTCGTCTACATCAGCAGCCATCAGCCGAAAGCGATCTCGACCATGTTCGAGAAGGCCGTCGAGGATACCGACAACCTCGCCGCCCGGGTGCGCGGCAAGGTCGTGCTGTCGGAAGGTTTCGCCAATCCGGGCCTCGTCTCGCAATTCACCGAGCTCGGCGCGATCGGCGTCATCGCGATCAATCCCGGCGTCGATATCCACTGGGGCATCTGCACCACCGTCTGGGGCACGCCCGATCTCGACGACCTGCCCCGCAAGCCGTCCATCCCGGCCGTCGCCGTCAACCGCGAGAGCGGCGATGCGCTGATCGAGCTCGCCAAGTCCGGCGCCGAGGTCACCGTCTTCACCGACATGGAGGAAGGCTGGTTCACGTCCAAACTGCCGGAAGTCTTCATCGAGGGTACGGACGAGCCGGAGAAATACATCCTCCTGCACGGCCATCTCGATAGCTGGGACGTTGGCGTGGGCGACAACGCCACCGGCGATGCGACGTTGCTCGAAATCGCCCGCGTGCTCTGGGCCAATCGCGACAAACTGAAGCGCTCCGTGCGCATCTGCTGGTGGCCGGGCCATTCGACCGGCCGTTATGCAGGCTCCACCTGGTTCTCCGACAATTTCGCGCTGGACCTCGACGAGAATTGCGTCGCGTCCGTCAACTGCGACAGCCCCGGCTGCCGCTGGGCGACCGAGTTCATCAACCTCTGCATGATGAGCGAGACGGAAGCCTTCCTCTCCGACGTCATCGAGGAAGTGGCCGGCAAAAAGGCCGAAGGCGAGCGCCCGCACCGCGCCGGCGACTATTCCTTCAACAATATCGGCCTTTCGAGCTACCTGATGCTCTCCTCGACCATGGCGGACCGCGACCGGGAGGAAAAGGGCTACTACACGGTCGGCGGCTGCGGCGGCAACATCGCCTGGCACACCGAGAACGACACGCTGGAGATCGCCGACAAGGATATCCTGTTGCGCGACATCAAGGTCTATCTGCTCGCCGTGCTGCGCAATGCCAATGCGAAGATCCTGCCCTTCGACTGGCGCGCGACGGCACGGGAATTCCTAGACACGGTCGATACCTATCAGAAGAAGGCCGGCGATCGCTTCGATCTTTCACCGACCCGCAAGGCCGTGGAATCCTTTGCTGAAGCACTCGCTGCCTTTCATGCCGGCATCGACGGCGGCAAGGTGGAGGCGAGGGAGGCCAACCACGTGATCCAGCGCCTCGCCCGCATACTCGTACCGCTGAACTATACCCGCGAGCAGCGTTTCCGTCACGATCCCGCCCTGCCGATCCCGGAACTTCCAGCACTCTCGACGGCTGCCGATTTCGACAAGCTCGATCCGGCCAAGCATGGTTTCGCCAGGACGCAGCTCGTCCGCGGCCAGAACCGCGTCATCGCAGCACTTCGCCAGGCCGAAGAGCTCGTCCGCTCCGCCGGTTGACCGGCCGGCCGATGAAGCCTGTGCCGATTTTCGGCGCAGGCCAGCTTGATGGCAAACCTGGCGTCTTGCCCGGAGTCATCCTCGGCCTTGTGCCGGGGATCTATAAACGTCAATGATTTGCAGATGCTCGGCACAGGCCCGAGCATGACGGTCAGGGATTTTCGAACCGTTGTCGGCAGTCTGACTCGCGCCGACTTTTCGGCCCGAGCTTGCATCTAATCTGCCCGACAGGGCGACAGAAACATTTGTCAAATCGGAACTCCTGCCTTAGCGTCACGGCCAGTGTCAGCGAGGCTGATACCGATCGCTTGTGCCTGCCGGGGAGTACGTTCTTTTGAGCAATGATCATGAGGTCTTCACCGGCCGCCGGGAAGACGCGAGGCTTGTTACCGGGCAAGGCGCCTATACCGCCGACAAGAGACTGGATGGACAGCTTTACGCCGCGTTTTTGAGGGCGGACCAGCCGCACGCGCGCATCGTCTCGATCGATGTGGAAGCGGCGATCGAGGCACCCGGCGTTCATCTCGTTTTGACGGGCAAGGATGCGCTCGAAGCCAGGCTGATCGCCCCCGGCCCGCTCATCTCCTTCCCGGGCGTCGACGGCATGACGATCAGGGCGCCGGTCCGCTACGCGCTCTCGACCGACCGCGTCCGCTTCGTCGGCGAGCCGGTCGTCCTGGTCGTTGCCGACAGCGCGGAAGCTGCCGCCGATGCGGTCGAACTCATCGCCGTCGAGTACGAGGAACTGCCGGCGGTCGTCGATGCCGAAAAGGCACTCGAGGAGGATGCGCCGCAGCTCTTCGACGACGTGCCCGGCAATCTGGTCTTCCTGCACGGCTTCGGCGACAAGGCCGCAACCGACGAGGCCTTCGCCAGGGCCACCCATATCTCGAAGCTTACCGTCGAATCGCAGCGCGTCGCCGCCAACCCCCTCGAACTGAAATCCTTCATGGCGGCCTACGATCCGGAAACGGACATCTTCGACGTCTATTCCGCCAGCCAGGGCACCGGCCTTGCCGATGGGCTTGCCCGCTTCACCGGCCATCCGCCGGAAAAGGTCCGGCATCATATGGGCGATGTCGGCGGCAGTTTCGGCATCCGCGGCGCGGCCTATCCGGAATATGCGGCGATCATGCTCGCCACGCGAAAGCTCTGTCGCCCGGTGCGCTGGACCGCCAGCCGCACCGAGAGCTTTCTTGCCGATTACCATGGCCGCGCGGTGAAGCTCACCGGAGAACTCGCCATGAACGAGGCCGGCGAGTTCCTCGGCATCCGCATCGGCGTCGTGTGCGATCTCGGCGCCTATCATTCGCCGCCGGGCGCGTTGATCAACGTGCTGAACCCGATGCTGACGGGCACCGGCTGCTACAGGATCCCTGTCGTTTTCGGCCTCAACAGGCTCGCCTTCACCAACACCTCTCCGATCGCCGCCTATCGCGGCGCCGGCCGTCCCGACATCAACTATATGGTGGAACGGCTGGTCGATCAGGCTGCGGCCGACATCGGCATGGATCGGGTCGAAATCCGGCGGAAGAACCTGATCCCGGACGACGCCTATCCCTACCGGACGCCGACCACGGTCTATGACAGCGGCAACTATGTCGCCATGCTGGAGGAAGCGGTCTCGATTTCCGACTGGAAGGGTTTCGAGGCGCGCCGCAGGGAGGCCGAAAGCCGCGGCAACCTGCGCGGCATCGGCATGGGCATTTTCATCGAACCGTCGGGCGGCGGCCATATGCCGGAGGAAACGGAAATCCGTTTCGAACCCGACGGCACGATCACGCTCTACACGCTCTCCGGTTCCGCCGGCCAGGGCCATGAGACGGTCCTGCCGCGGCTTGTCGCGAGGGAGCTCGGCATCGACGAGAACCTGATCACGCTCCGCGCCAACAGCGTGAAGGCGCCCCACAGGCTGAAGGGCGCCGGAACCATGGGCTCCCGCACCATGGCCTCGCACGGCGCCTCGCTCACGGTCACCTCGCGTGAGGTGGTGAGGAAAGGCTTCAAGCTCGCCGCGGACGCGCTGGAAGCCTCGGAAAACGACATCGAGTTCGACCATGGCCATTACAAGGTCGCCGGCACGAACCTTTCCGTCTCGCTCATGGAACTCGCCGCCCGCAACGTCACGCTGGAGGGCAATGCGCTCGACACCTTGGCCTCGATCCAGCCGGAGCGCAACTTTCCGGGCGGCGTGCATGTGGCCGAGGTGGAGATCGATCCCGGCACCGGCGAGACGAAGGTCATCTCCTATATCGGCGTCGACGATGCGGGCCGCGTGATCGACCATACGCTTCTCGAAGGCCAGATGCATGGCGGCCTGGCCCAGGGCGCCGGCCAGGTCTTCGGCGAAGAGATCGTCTACGACGGCGACAGCGGCCAACTTCTGACCGCCACCTTCATGGACTATTTCATGCCGCGGGCGGATTTCATGCCGACGCCGCGCTTCGTCGACATGCCGGTGCCTTCGCCGACCAACGTGCTTGGCGCCAAGGGCGGCGGCGAAGCGGGCACGACCGGCGCCCTGCCGACGTTGATGAACGCGGTGGTGGATGCGCTTCGCCGGGCGGGCGTCAGGGAATTCGACATGCCGGCAACGCCCTACAGGATCTGGAAAGCTTTGAAATCGGCAGAAGCCGGCATATGACGGAGACGATCGAACGCCCGACATGAGTCTGCCTGAGGGTTCCGGACGATGAATCTGGATGAAATCGCTGAAATCGTCATCGCCCGCGCCGGGGACAAACGGCGCTTCATCGTCGCGGTCGCCGGTCCTCCCGGCGCCGGCAAGTCGACGCTGGCGGAGGCGCTGCACAAGGCGTTGCTGGCGCGCGGCGAAACCGCCGAAGTCCTGCCGATGGACGGTTTCCACATGGATAACGGCATTCTGGAAGCCCGCGGCCTGCTGCCCCGCAAGGGCGCGCCGGAAACCTTCGACGTCCGCGGTTTTGCCGATATCCTCCGCGCCGTGCGGCAGGCGGACGAGGAAGTGCTGGTGCCGGTCTTCGACCGGTCGCGCGAGATCGCCATCGCTTCGGCGCGGCCGATTTCGCCGGACACCCATATCGTGCTTGCGGAAGGCAATTACCTGCTGATCGATGCCGCTCCCTGGTCGCGGCTCGCGGATTTTTTCGACCTCACCATCTTCGTCGGCCCGGAGGAAGAGGTGCTGCGCGAACGCCTGACGGCGCGCTGGGTGCATTACGGGCTGGACGAGGCCGCCATCGCCTGGAAGCTCGACGGCAACGACCTGCCGAACGGCCGGTTCATCATCGTCAATTCCCGCCCCGCCGACATCCGGATCGAGACGTTCTGAAATTACAGCGCGACGCCGCTGTCGCGGTCGAAGACATGCACCTGCTCGGCCGGAATGTTCGCCTCGAACCTCGCGCCGTAGCGAGCCGGATATTCGCCGTCGACGATCGCCGTCACCGGCTGGCCGGCGAGGTCGAAGACCACATGCGTCTGTGCTCCGGTCGGCTCGACCAGCAGCGTCCGGCCGGCCAAAGCGGTCCCGCCCGTGCCGGGGCTCAGATGTTCGGGCCTCAGGCCGATCTTGATCGCCTGCCCGCGCTTCACCTTGCGGTCCGGCGCGATGCGGATCGCCGTGCCGTCGCCGAGGCGCGCCGCCGCCTCGCCACCCCCACCGTCGACGGTGCCGTCGAGGATATTCATCGCCGGCGAGCCGATGAAGGCCGCGACGAAGAGGTTGGCCGGCGTCTTGTAGAGTTCCATCGGCGTGCCCTCCTGCTCCACCCGTCCCTGGTTGAGCACGACGATGCGGTCGGCGAGCGTCATCGCCTCGATCTGGTCGTGGGTCACGTAGATCGAGGTCGTGCCCACCTTCTGGTGCAGGGTCTTGATCTCGGAGCGCATCTGCACGCGCAGTTTCGCATCGAGGTTGGAAAGCGGCTCGTCGAACAGGAAGACGGCCGGGTTGCGGACGACTGCGCGGCCCATGGCGACCCGCTGGCGCTGGCCGCCGGAAAGCTGCGCCGGCTTGCGGTCGAGAAGCGGGACGAGATCGAGCATGCGCGCCGCCTCGTTGACCCGCTCGGCGATGACCGGCTTCGACGCGCCGGAAAGGCGCAGGTTGAAGCCCATGTTCTCGGCCACCGTCATATGCGGATAGAGCGCATAGGACTGGAACACCATGGCGATGTTCCGTTCGCGCGGCGTCAGCTCGTTGACGACCTTGCCGCCGATGAGGACGTCGCCTTCGGTAATCTCCTCAAGGCCTGCGATCATCCTGAGAAGCGTGGATTTTCCGCATCCCGACGGGCCGACCAGCGCGATGAATTCGCCGTCCTCGATGGAAAGCCTCACGCCGTGGATGACCCCGAGGGAACCGTAGGATTTTTGGACGTTGGACAGGGTGACGGAGGCCATGGGTGTTCCGATCTTCGGTCAGGACTTCACGGCGCCGGCCGTCAGGCCGGCGATGATGTGCTTCTGGGCAAGGAAGAAGACGATGATGGTCGGCAGGATGGTGAGCGTGATGAAGGCGAGCACCAGTTGCCACTCGGTCCCGAATTCTCCCCGGTAGACCATGATCCCCAGCGGCCAGGGATAGATGGATTCCGAATTCAGCATGATGAGCGGCAGGATGTAGCTGTTCCAGCTCGCCACGAAGGACACGATCGCGACCGTCGCGATGATCGGGCGCGAGAGCGGTAGCGTGACGTGCCAGAAGAAGCGCATGTAGCCGCAGCCATCCACGAAGGCGGCCTGGAACAGTTCCTCCGGAAGATTGCGGAAATAATTCCGGAACAGGAGGATGCTCATGCCGAGGCCGAAGGCCACCTGCGGCAGGACGACGCCCCAATAGGTATTGAGCAGGCCGAGGTCGCGGATACGGATGAAGAGCGGCAGGATCGCGGTGGCGGCCGGAAACATCAGCCCGATCAGAAAGTAGTTGAGCAGGAAGTTCGAGCCGAAGAACCGGACATGGGCAAAGGTGAAGGCTGCCATGGCCGCGACGGACACGGTGAGGAATACGGTGAGCGTGGCGATGATCAGCGAGTTCATCATCTGCCGCCAGTACCGGTCCCCGAACAGGATATCGGTATAGTTGGACCATTGCCATTCGGCCGGCAGGCCGAACGGATTGATGCGCAGGTCGCCGAGCGTCTTGAAACCGCCGAGAGCCGTCGTCAGCAGCGGAACGACGACGACCGCGGCAATGATGGTGAGCGAGACGTAGAGGTAGATTTTCGTGCCGGCGCTCATCCGGATTGAGGATCCCGTCTCAGTCATGGCGCATGAATATCCGTTTGTAGCTGAAGGCGAGCGTGACGCAGATCACGAACAGGACGACGCCGACCGCGCTTCCGAGACCCACCTGCATCCGGGTGACCCCGAAATTGTAGAGGAAGGTCACCATGGTCTGGGTGGAATTGAAAGGTCCGCCGCCGGTCAGCGGCATGATCATGTCGAACAGTTGCAGCGACCCGACCACGGCGAAGAACACCGACAGGCGCAGCGTCGAGCCGAGGAGCGGCAGCGTCACGAAGCGGAATTTCTGCCAGCCGGTGGCGCCGTCGATCTCGGCGGCTTCCAGGACGCTCTTGTCGAGGGACTGGAGCCCGGCGATGAAGAGCATCATGTGGAAGCCGAAATATTTCCAGACCACCACGGCGAGCACCGCATAGATGGCGAGGTCCTTGTCGGCGAGAACATAGGGCGTCTCGACCCCGAGGAAGCCTGCGACGGCCGCGAAAAGCCCGTAGTCGCCGTCATAGACGAAGCGCCAGATGAGGCCGGCCGCCACATCGGCGAGCACATAGGGCAGGAAGAAGATCAGCCGGAAGACGATCACGCCCTTGATGCGGTTCGCCAGCATCATGGCAAGCCAGATCGCAAGCGGTATTTGCAGCAGCAGCGAAACGACGATGATCAGGAAGTTGTTCTTGAGGGCCGTCAGAAAGGCGCCGTTTCCGAAGAGCACCTCGAAATTCCGCAGGCCCACGAACTGCTCGGGCAGGCCGTAGCCGTCCCACCGGTAGAGGCTGTACCAGGCGGCCTCGCCCATCGGCATGATCACGAAGATCGTGAAAAGAAGAAGCGCCGGCGGCAGGAACAGGATCAGTACCGGAAGCCGCCCCCGTGCCGTCGGGCTCTTGCGCCTGGCAACGCGACGTGCGTCCGCCGCATGCCCTATGGCGGTCGTTGCAGAAACATTGGTCATCTTCGTTCCGGCTGTCATGGGCTGCAGGGAACGCGCCGGCCGGGGCAGTCGGCCCCGCCGGCGCCTCGCATCACATCTTGTCCATTTCCACCGCGTCCTGGATCGTCTGCGCGCCTTCCTCCGGCGACATCTGACCCGACACGATGGCGACCGACGCGTCGTTCACGACACGGCCGACGGATGGGCCCAGCTCCTGATCGAAGAAGTTCTGGTGCCAGGTGGAAGCTTCGAGCTGTTTTGCAGACTCGCTAAGGAGCGGGTTGGTGACACCGTCCTCCGCTCCGACCGCCGCCGGCAGGATCATCCCCGCTTTCGCCATGAAGCGTTCGTTTTCCGCATTCGTCAGATAGGCGAGGAAATCCAGGGTTTCCGGCGGCGCCTTCGCCGTCACGGCCCATGCGTTGATGCCGCCCAGCGTATCGGTGGCCTTGCCGGCTCCGCCTGCCACCGCGGGAAAGGCGAAGCGGCCGATATTGTCGCTTGCAAGCCCCTTGCCGTCGCCGGCATTTCTGCGCTGGAAAGCTTCCGTCGTCTCGAAACCGAGGATCATCGCGGCCTTGCCGTCGCCGAAGACGCCGAGGGCCTGAGGCCAGGTCGTGGCGAGATAGCCCGGCTGGAACGGTTCAAGCTTGCCGAGTTCGGCAAGCTGCTCGCCGGCTTTTACGGCTTCAGGCGCCACGAAACCGTCGCCCGCACCGGTCTTCATCGCATCGAAGCCCTGCTGGCCGGCATTGCGCATGACCAGATAGCTCCAGTAGAAGTGGATCGGCCACTTCTCCCCGCCGCCGCCCGCGATCGGCACGATCCCCGCATCCTTGAGCTTCTTGACTGCGGCGAGAAAATCGTCCCAGGTCTTGATGCCCGCGGCATCGACCCCCGCTTTCGCGAAATAGGCCTTGTTATAGAAGAAGCTGACGGTTCCCATCTTGTAGGGCACGGCGCTGATCTTGCCGTCGAAGGTGACCGCCTTCAGGGCGGCGGGATTGTAGCTCTTGCCCCAGGCGCCGCCATCTCCCTTCATCTTGTCGGTGATGTCCTTGAGCGCGCCCGTTGCCTGCTGCTGCTTCAGCACGCCGCCGCCCCAGCTGTAGAAGAAATCCGGCGCATCGCTGGATTGCAGCAGCGTCGGCAGCTTTGCCTTGAAGGCCTCGTTTTCGAGAAACTGCATCTCGATCTTCACGCCGGGATGCTCGGCCTGATACTTGTCGGCAATGCCGCGCCAGACTTTCACATATTCCGGATTGAGCTCCAGGTGCAGCCATTTCACGACCGCATCGGCCGAGGCCGTGGCGGCCGTCGCGCATAAAGCCAGCGTGCCGATGGCACTGGCAAACGCAAAGCGAATTCCCGATTTCCCGATGGTCAGCATTTCGCACTCCTCCCGTAGCGCTTTATTTCTGTACCCGGATTAAATAATCGCAGCCTTTCCCATTCTGTCAATAGCTTGCCTGAGAAAGTGGCAAAAAGCGCCTAAAAAGAAGGCTTAAACAGAAATTCCTGTTGCGCAAACGTGAAAATCGGATTTAGAAGAAGGCGAATTTAATTTGCCATGCGTAAAAAATACGCCGGGCACTGACGGGGTTGGGTGCCCGCACGAGACGATGAAAACTGCCGATCCCGAACTGATGCGCGCCATCAACCGCCTGAGCGTGCTGGATACGATCCGGCGCCACGGGCCGATCTCCCGCGTGGAGATCAGCGAGCGAACCGAGCTTTCGACCACCACCGTCTCGGCAATCACCGGCTCCCTTCTCGATGACGGATTGATCCTGACCCGCCACGAAGGCGACATCCGCAACGAGACTGTGCGCGGCCGGCCCCGCGTCATGCTGGAGGTCAATCCGGATGCCGCCCGCGTCGTCGGCGCCAAGATCGCCGCAAATCGCATGGTCTTCGTCGTCACCAATTTCCGCGGCGACGTGCTGTCCAAGCTGACGCTGCCGATCCGCATCGACCGGCAGCCGATCGCCGTCATCGCCGACCTGGTGGAAGACGGGGTGCGCCGCTGCGTCGTGGATGCCGACCTGTCGCTGGAGGATGTCGACAGCGTCTGCCTCGGAATCCCGGGCGTCATCGAGCATCGCACCGGCTATATCCGGTCGAGCCCGATCTTCCGTGAGGTGAACATCGATTTCGCCGCGGAAATGTCGGTGCGCCTGTCGACGCCGACGATCATCGAAAGCGACGCGCACGCCATCACGCTCGGCCACCACTGGTTCGGCAAGGCCCGCGACCTGGAGGATATGGTGCTGATATCGCTGGAGCAGACGCTGGGCTTGGGCGTCCTGCACCGCAATCAGCTTTTCCGGGGCGCCGGCGGCCTCAGCCACAATCTCGGCGACCTCGTGCTCGGCATGGGCCAGCAGGGTGTCGTCCGGCTTTCGAGCCGGGCGGGCGAAAGCGCGATCCTCGGAGAACAGCAGACGGACGGGCGCTTTGCGGAAGCCGTGCGGCTCGGCCGCGGCATGAGCCACGTGCAGGCGCTGATCCAGGCGGACGACGACCGGCTGATCGGCGCGGCGATGCGCGCCGGCGAGGCGGTCGGGCTGACGATCGCCAACATCGTTACGCTGTTCGCGCCGCCCAGGGTCATCCTCGTCGGCTCCTCGCTGGCGCTCGGCGAACCGTTCCTCAACAGCCTGCGCGATGCCTATGCGCTCGCCATCCCCCCGTCGCTGAAAGGCGTCAGCGAACTCGTCTTCGACGATTCGACCGACGATTTCTGGGCACAGGGGGCGGCAGCCGTCGCGCTCTACGAACTTTACGAATCGCCCTGGAGCACCACCGGGCCGGCGCTCTGACGCGTCCCGGATATCATGATTCATTGGGAGGAGAATGATGGACAAAGTCGGTATCGGCATCATCGGATGCGGCAATATTTCAGGCGCCTACTTGAAGGCGATGACCTCCGCATTCCCGATCCTCGACATTCGCGGGCTGGCCGACCTCAACCGCGACCTTGCGGAAGCGAAGGCTTCGGAATTCAACCTCTCCGCCAGAAGTGTGGACGAGCTGCTCGCGGACCCGCGGATCGAGATCATCGTCAACCTGACGATCCCGAAGGCGCATGTGGCCGTCGGCCTGCAGGCGCTCGAAGCCGGCAAGCACACCTATTCGGAAAAGCCGCTCGGGATTAATTTCGCGGAAGGAAAAAAACTGGCGGAGGCAGCCAAAGCCAGGGGCCTGCGTATCGGCGCGGCACCCGACACCTTCCTCGGCGGCGGCCACCAGACCGCCCGCGCCCTGATCGATGAGGGCGTCATCGGGATACCGGTCGGCGGCACGGCGACCTTCATGTGCCCCGGCCACGAGCGCTGGCATCCCAATCCCGCCTTCTATTACGAGGTCGGCGGCGGACCGATGCTCGACATGGGACCCTATTACATCACCGATCTCGTCAACCTGCTCGGCCCGGTCTCGCAGGTCGCGGGTTTTGCGATCACCCCCCGCAAGGAGCGCGTCATCACCAGCGAACCGAGGAACGGCGAACGCATTCCCGTGCATGTGCCGACCCATGTGGCGGGCGTGATGGCCTTTGCCGGCGGCGCGGTCGTGCAGATCGGCATGAGCTTCGACGTCGCCGGCCACAAGCATGTGCCGCTGGAAGTCTATGGCACCGAGGGCACACTGATCGTGCCGGATCCGAACCATTTCGGCGGACAGGTCGAATACCTGAAGAAGGGCGGCCAGTTCGAGGAACAGCCGCTGACCGCGCCCTATGCGGACGGCAACTACCGTTCGCTCGGCGTCGCCGACATGGCTTATGCGATCCGCTCCAACCGCCCACACCGGGCGAACGGCGATCTCGCGCTGCATGTGCTGGAAGTGATGGAAGCCTTCCACACCGCAGCAGCCGAAGGCCGCACCATCAAGATCACCACGGCAACGGAACGACCGGCGCCTCTGCCGGTCTCGCTCGTCGACGGCCGGCTGGCCCGGTAATCCGATAAAGCAATTCTGGAGGAAAAGAACATGCGGGAAGCACTGATCGTCTGGGGCGGCTGGAGCGGCCACGAACCGCAGGAATGCGCCGAGATCATCAAGGACATGCTCGAGGAGGACGGCTTCAAGGTCTATCTCGAACATTCGACCGAGGCCTTCGCCGACCCTTCGATCCATGACCTGAGCCTCATCGTGCCGATCATGACCATGTCGAAGATCGAGAAGGAAGAGGTGAAGAACCTCGCCGCCGCGGTCGAGGGCGGCGTCGGCATCGCCGGCTATCACGGCGGCGCGGGCGACGCCTTCCGCGAATCGGTCGACTACCAGTTCATCATCGGCGGCCAGTGGGTCGCCCATCCCGGCAACATCATCGACTACACCGTCAACATCACCAGGCCCGACGATCCGCTGATGGAAGGGATCACCGATTTCCCCTACACGTCCGAGCAATATTACATGCATGTCGACCCCTCGAACGAGGTGCTGGCGACGACGACCTTCACCGGCGCGCATGCCTGGTGGATCGACGGAGTGGTGATGCCGGTGGTCTGGAAGCGGAAATACGGCAACGGCCGCGTCTTCTATTCCTCGCTCGGCCATCAGGCGAAGGAATTCGACGTACCGCAGATGAAAACGATCTTCCGCCGCGGCGCGAATTGGGCGGCTCGGTGACCTTAGATTGAGAGGTTGCTCCATACCTCTTTGGCAATTGACGCCACGGCGCTGACGCGGGTTTACCTCTCTCCTTGTGGGAGAGGTTACAAAATCAGCATCTTAGCCGAAGGCTAAGTGCTAGATTTTGTTGGTGAGGGGATCATGTTTGATTTCCCTATAAGCCTCAACGGCTGCGGATATAGTCGCTCAACCTCTGCGCCGCGTCCTCCACCTGCAGCGGATCGCGCAGATAGCAGGCGCGCATGAAGCCTTGGCCGCCGGGGCCGAAGGCGGTTCCCGGCGCCATGCCGACGCCCGTCTTGTCGACGATCCTGAACGCCTCGTAGCGGCTGTCGGTGACGCCGTCGATCTTCAGGAAGGCGTAGAGCGCGCCGTCCGGCTTGCGGGTTTCGACGCGGTTGGTGGCGATCAGCGCATCGCAGAGGATGTCGCGGGATTTGCGCGCCCGCTCGATATTGGTGCGGATGAAATCGTCACCCTGTTCGAGGGCCGCGATGGCGCCTTTCTGCATGAACTGCGCGACGCCCGAGGTCGAATACTGGATGAGGTTGGTGAGCGTCTGGCCGATTTCGGCCGGCGCCACCATCCAGCCGACGCGCCAGCCGGTCATGCACCAGTTCTTGGAGAAGGAATTGGCGAAGATGATCCGGTCTTCCGGCTCCATGACGTCCATGAAGGAGGGCGCGCGGGCGCCTTCGAAATAATAGAGGCCGTAGATCTCGTCGGCGATGATCCAGAGGCCGCGCTTGCGGGCAAGCTCCAGGATGGCCCTGAGATCTTCGTGCGTCGCGGTCCAGCCGGTCGGATTGGAGGGCGAGTTGATGAAGAGCGCAGTGGTTTTGGGAGTGATCGCGGCTTCCAGCCGCTCGATGTCCAGCACCCAGCGGCCGTCGGCAAAACCGAGCCGGACCGTCACGGGCTTGGCTTCGGAGACGCCGATGGCGTTGACGACATTCGGCCAGGCGGGAGAGAGGTAGACGATCTCGTCGCCGGCGGAAGCGACCGTCTGGATCGCCAGCACGATCGACTGCATGCCCGAGCCGGTGATGTAGATATTGTCGGTCGAAAGCTTCGTGCCGTAGTGCCGCTGATAATAGCGGACGATCGCCTCCCGAAGGGCGGGAATGCCTTGCGTCCAGGTGTAGAAGGTCTCGCCGGCCAGCAGCGCCTCGCTGGCTGCGCGTGTGATGAAATCCGGCGTCGGAAGATCGCCTTCGCCGATCCAGAGCGGCATCAGGTTTTCGCGGCCCCTCGCATAGGTGACGATCTCGCCAATGCCGCTGCGCGGCGCTGCCGCGGCGCGGGCGCTGATATCCGGTCTGATGATGGTCATGGATGGCCTGTCGATGCTGGGATGGTGTTTTCCTGCGTAGGCCCGGACCTATTCCCGGTCAATATGTTTCAGGCGTCAGTGGCTCTGAAAGCGGCCGAACGTGCCGCGCGAAAAACACAAGGGGTCGCCTTCGCGGTGGGCGGCGCGCAGCACGCGGCCGAGGATCAGCGTGTGGTCGCCGGCATCGTGCAGGTCCGAGCGTTCGCATTCGAAGCGGGCGAGCGTACCGGGGATGACCGGTACGCCTTCCATGTTCTCGATCCAGTCGAGCCCCTCGAAACCCGCTCCGTTGCGGGTGAAGCGGGCGCTCAGGCGATCCTGCTCGGCACTCAGCACATGGATGACAAAATAGCTTGCCGCCGTGAAGGCCCGATGGCGCGACGAGCTTTTTGCCGGCGACCAGAGGACGAGCGGGGGGTCGAGCGAAACCGACGTGAAGCTGTTGACCGTCATGCCGATCGGCCCGTCCGGCGTCCTTGCCGTCACCACCGCCACGCCGGTCGTGAACGTGCCGAGCGCATTGCGATAGTGCCGGGCCGTCGAGGCGTCCGGAATGAAGACCTGCTCGTTCAGGCCGTGGGTGATGTCGGCTGATATCGTCATGGCACCTGCTTTCCGATGGCAGCGGTATAGAGTTCGAACCAGGTCTGGCGATCGATCGTCACTTTCGCGGCGTCGGCGATCTTTCCGATGCGGCCGGGATTGTTGGTGCCGAGCACCGGCAGGATCCTCGCCGGATGGGCCAGCAGCCATGCGACCGCGACGGCCGTCGCATCGACATCCTGTTCGCCGGCGGTCCGCTCCAGCACCGTCATCAGCCGCTGGTTTTCCGGCTTGAAGAGCGAACCGCCGCCGAGCGGCGACCAGGCCATCGGCGCGATGTTGCGTTCCTGCAGATAGGCAAGGTCGCCATTGGTGAAGGAATCCGTCGCGACGAGGCTCATCTCGATCTGATTGGTGATGAGTTCGGCTTCCATCGAGGACTGCAGCAGCGAGAAATCCCAGGGCCGGAAATTCGAAACGCCGACGGCGCGCACCTTGCCGGATGCGACGAGCGCGTCGAGCGCCGGCCCCGTCTCGTCCGGATCCATGAACGGGTCGGGACGATGGATGAGGAGCAGATCGATGTAATCCGTCGCCATGTCGCGCAGCGAGGCCTCTACCGACGCATTGATGTGGCCGGCGCTTGTATCATAGTGCTTGCCGCGGACGGCCGAATGCCGGCCGGCCGGCGCGACGATGCCGCATTTGGTGACGATCTCTATCCTGTCGCGCAGTGAAGGCGAGGCCTTCAGCGCCGCGCCGAAGATCGCTTCCGCCGTGTAGCCGCCGTAGATGTCGGCATTGTCCATGGTGGTGATGCCCTGCGCCAGGCAGGCTTCGATCTTGGCCTCGACATGTTTCGGCGAGGTATCGGCATCGTCGCCGATGCGCCACAGGCCGTAGACGAGACGGCTGAGTTCGAGATCGGGTGAAAGTTGAATGCGGTCCATCAGTGGCGCCTCCCTGCGCCGAGCGGTGTTGCGGGCGTGTCGGCCGGTACGCGGCCGTAGATATGCGGCAGCGAGCAGGTCTTCAGCTGCGGCAGGACCTTCTTGCCGAAATGTTCCGCTTCGTCGAGATGAGGATAGCCGGAAAAGATGAAGGCCCTGACGCCCATCTTCTTGTAGGCCTCGATTTCCGAAAGCACCTGATCCGTGGAGCCGACCAGCGCCGCGCCGCAGCCGGAGCGTGCCCGGCCGATGCCGGTCCAGAGGTGGCGCTCGACATAGCCGAACTTGTCGGCGAGCTCCCGGGTGCGAGCCTGATGGGAAACGCCAAGCGAGGTGCTGTCATGGGCGCGGCTGCGGATCAGCCGGCCGTATTCGTCGTCCAGCTTCGAGACGAGGTGCTCGGCATAATCCCGGGCTTCCTTTTCCGTATCGCGGACGATCATGTGAACGCGCAGACCGTAATCCAGGGTGCGG
The DNA here is from genome assembly GCF_900177415.1 of Xaviernesmea oryzae. Taxonomy (GTDB): domain Bacteria; phylum Pseudomonadota; class Alphaproteobacteria; order Rhizobiales; family Rhizobiaceae; genus Neorhizobium; species Neorhizobium oryzae_A. Next base: position 610,023 of record NZ_FXAF01000002.1, read on the forward strand.
CCGTGAGCTTCGGCACGGGCGTGCACGGCCTTCATGCGTTCGGCGATCTGCTCCTTCGGCTCTGGCCACATGAGGTAGACATCGCATTGGGCTCCGCAGAGCTCCAGCGCATCCGGCGAATAGCCACCGAAATAGAGAAGCGGGCCGCCGTTCTGCTGGTAGGGTCTGGCAGGCTCGGTGGTGACGCCCTTGAAATTGTAGACCTCGCCCTCATGGTCGATCGTGTCGCGCGTCCAGGCCTGGCGGAGAATCTGCACGACCTCGTGGCTGCGGCGATAGCGGAAGGCGCTGTCGGCCACTTCGCCGGGGAAATCCGAGCTGATGACGTTGAGCGTCAGGCGGCCCTTCAGCATGTGGTCGAGGGTTGCGACGGTGCGGGCGAGCATGATCGGCTGCATCTCGCCGCAGCGGATCGCGGCGAGAAGGTTGATCCTCTCGGTGATTTGCGAGCAGGCGGCGACGAAGCTCAGCGTGTCCTGCCCGACCTGATAGGAGGAGGGGCAGAGGATGTTGCGGAAGCCGAGCGTTTCGGCGCGCGTGACGATCTCGGAACAGTGCTCGAAGCTCGATTTCAGGGCGTCGTCGGGAACGCCGAGATAGGCATAGTCGTCCGAGCAGAGGGCGGCGAACCAGGACACTTCGGCCGCATCGAGATCCGGCGATGTGATCGGGACAACGGTCATCAGTCTCCTCCTCCGCGTCGATACTTGACACTTGCATAACATCTGATTTGATGTAGATCAATGATGTATCAATTTTCTCTTTGGGGGGAGAAGCGCTTCGATGGAAAGTCATCCCGGCAGCCTGCCGATCTATCTGCAGATCACCGAACTGCTGGTGCGGGATATCGCGGCCGGCCGGCTGGTCGACGGCGAGAAGCTGGCGCCGGAGCGCGACATGGCGGCCGAACTCGGCATTGCGGTGGGTACGTTGCGGAAGGCGCTTGCGGAGCTCCAGAGCCGCGGACTTCTGGAACGGGTGCAGGGGTCGGGGAACTATATCCGGGCGATCAGCGATCCGAAAAGCGTCTATGCCATGTTCCGCCTGGAACTCATCCAGGGCGGCGGACTGCCCACCGCCGAGATCATCGATGTCGAGCGGCTCGACAAATCGGGGGATCTGCCGAAATTCGGCTTTTCTCCGGAAGGCCATCGCATCCGGCGCATACGGCGGTTGTCGGGGAAAGTGGCGGCACTGGAGGAAATCTGGCTGGACGGTTCCTATGCGCAAGCGATCGCGCCGGAGGACCTGTCGGAATCGCTTTATCTCTATTATCGCACGCGGCTCAATCTCTGGATCGTCCGGGCCGAGGACAGGATCGCTCTCGATACCGTGCCCGAATGGGCGCCGCCGGTCTTCGGCCACAAACCGGGCGCGCCGATCGCTCATGTCCTGCGCATGAGCCAGGCGCAGGACGGCGCGGTGGCCGAGGTTTCCCATACATGGTTCGACCATTCCGTGGCGCGCTACGTATCGCGCTTGAGGTAGGCCGATGGATTTGCGCAGCCGACACATGACATTCGAAAGCACGCCCGACGGCTTCTCCATCTCGCTGAACGGCCGGACGGTTCTCCGGCACAGCGCCTCCTCGCCCTGCATTTTCGTGGGCGAGGGACAGGAGCGGATGGACATGTACCGCGGCAATTTCGAGGTCGAGGACTATATCGTCGAGCGCAGCCCGCTCAGGCATGCGGCCGTCGAGGGAGATACGATCAGCCTTTCGGAGGCGGAGGGAAGGGCGCCGCGCCTCGAGTTGACGATCGCGGGGTCCGCCATCCATTTCCGCTCGTTGGACGGCCGCATCAACCGTTTCTGGATCCGCATCCATGCGAAGAACGACGAGCATGTCTGGGGCGGCGGCGAGCAGATGTCCTATTTCGACATGCGCGGGCGTCGTTTCCCGCTCTGGACCTCCGAGCCGGGCGTCGGCCGCGACAAGACGAGCGAGATCACCTTCAAATCCGACCTGAAGGACAAGGCGGGCGGCGACTACTACAACACCAACTATCCGCAGCCGACCTACATCTCCTCGGCGCGTTATGCGCTGCATGTGGAGACGACGGCCTATTGCGTCTTCGATTTCCGCCGCCAGACCTTTCACGAGATCGAGGTCTGGGCGGTCCCGGAGCGGATCGAGCTCCATTCCGCGCCGACCTTCGTCGAACTCGTCGAAACCCTGTCATCGCGTTTCGGACGGCAGCCGGAACTGCCGGATTGGGTCTATAACGGCGCGATCGTCGGTCTGAAGGACGGCATGAATTCCTTCGACCGGCTGGACAGGATGCGGCAGGCGGGCGTGCAGGTCTCCGGCCTCTGGTGCGAGGATTGGGTCGGCATCCGGCAGACCTCGTTCGGCTCTCGCCTCTTCTGGGACTGGCAGGCGAACGAGGAGCGGTATCCGGGCCTGAAGGAGCGCATCGCCGAATTGAACGGCGAGGGCATCCGCTTCCTCGGCTATGTGAATCCCTATCTCTGCGTCGATGGAGCACTGTTTCCGGAGGCGGAAGCGGCGGGTTATTTCGCCAGGGATCAGCTCGGCCGTACGGCGATCGTCGATTTCGGCGAGTTCGACTGCGGTGTCGTCGATTTCACCAATCCGGAGGCCGCCGAATGGTTCGCCGAGGAGGTGATAGGCCGCCGCATGCTGGATTTCGGCCTGTCTGGGTGGATGGCGGATTTCGGCGAGTATCTCCCGATCGACGTCGAGCTTGCGAACGGCATCGACGCCAAGCTGATGCATAATGCCTGGCCGGTGCTCTGGGCCGAGGTTAATGCAAAGGCGATCGCAAGCCGCGGCAAGACCGGGGAGGCCTTGTTCTTCATGCGGGCCGGCTTCACCGGGGTGCAGAAACATTGTCCGCTCTTATGGGGCGGCGACCAGTCGGTGGATTTCTCCCGCCATGACGGTCTCGTCACCGTCATATGCGCCGCGCTGTCGTCGGGCCTCCTGGGCAACGCCTATCACCATTCCGATATCGGCGGCTACACGAGCCTGTTCGGCAATGTGCGCACGCCCGAGCTTCTGATGCGCTGGGCCGAGATGGCCGCGTTCACGCCGGTGATGCGCAGCCACGAGGGCAACCGGCCGCGCGACAATGTCCAGATCGACCAGGACCCGGAAGTGCTCGCCCATTTCGCAAGGATGACGCGGATCTACGTGCATCTGGCGCCCTATCTCAAAACCTTGTCGAAGGAGGCCGCCACGCGCGGCCTGCCGGTGCAGCGGCCGCTCTTCCTGCATTACGAGCATGACCTGAAAACCTACGCGATCCAGGACAGCTATCTCTACGGCCCGGACCTGCTGGTGGCGCCGGTCTGGCACGCGGCCCAAGTCGAGCGCGCCGTCTATCTGCCGGAAGGAGCGGATTGGGTGCATGTCTGGAGCGGAGAGGAGTTTTCAGGCGGTCAGGAGGCGACGGTCGCCTCACCGATCGGCTGTCCGCCGGTGTTTTATCGGAAGGGTGCGGCTTTTGCGGAGATGTTTGAAGGGCTGAGGGGGATGTGAGGCGGTGCGGCACCGGCATCTCTCCCCTTGTGGGAGAGAAAGCGATTTCGACATCTTAGCTTCAGCTAAGTGTTAGAAATCGCAAGTGAGGGGGCAACGCCGGCCTCACTCCTCGAAACCATCCGGCACCGCCGCACCCGAACGTCCGCCCGAGATGATCTCGCGCTTGCCGACGTGGTTGGCGGGGCCGACAAGCCCTTCCTGTTCCATGCGCTCGACCAGCGAAGCGGCACGATTGTAGCCGATCGAGAGCCGCCGCTGGATATAGGAGGTCGAGCATTTGCGGTCCTTCATGACCACCTTGACGGCCTTTTCGTAGAGCTCGTCGCTGTCGTCGCCACCCATGGCGCTCTTGTCGAAGACGGCTTCCTGCGAGGCCTCTTCGCTTTCCGCCTCTTCCTCGTCCTCGGTGACCGTGCCGAGATAGTCCGGCCTGCCTTGCGTCTTGAGGTGACGGACGACCGATTCCACCTCCGCATCGGAGACGAACGGACCGTGGACGCGGGAAATCCGCCCGCCGCCGGCCATGTGCAGCATGTCGCCCTGGCCGAGCAGATGTTCGGCGCCCTGCTCCCCGAGGATCGTGCGGCTGTCGATCTTCGACGTCACCTGGAAGGAGATGCGGGTCGGGAAGTTCGCCTTGATCGTGCCGGTGATGACGTCGACGGACGGGCGCTGCGTCGCCATGATCAGGTGGATGCCGGCGGCGCGCGCCATCTGCGCCAGGCGCTGGATCGCCCCCTCGATATCCTTGCCGGCGACCATCATCAGGTCGGCCATTTCGTCGACGATGACGACTATGTAGGGCATCGGCGACAGGTCGAGTTCCTGTTCCTCGTAAACGATCTCGCCGGTCGTCCGGTCGAAGCCGGTCTGGACGCTGACGGTGATGACCTCGCCCTTTTCCCTCGCCTGCGCTGCACGCTGGTTGTAGCCGTCGATATTGCGGACGCCGAGGCGGGACATCTTGCGATAGCGGTCCTCCATCTCGCGGACCGCCCATTTCAGCGCCAGGACGGCCTTCTTGGGATCGGTGACGACGGGCGTCAGCAGATGCGGGATACCGTCATAGACGGAAAGCTCCAGCATCTTCGGATCGATCATGATCAGCCGGCATTCTTCCGGACGCAGCCGGTAGAGGAGCGACAGGATCATCGTGTTGATCGCCACCGACTTGCCCGAACCGGTCGTACCGGCCACGAGCAGATGCGGCATCTTCGCGAGCTCGGCGATGACAGGTTCGCCGCCGATCGTCTTGCCGAGGCAGAGCGCGAGGCGATGCTTGGTCTCCCAATAGTCCTCGCATTCGATGAGTTCGCGGAAATAGACCGTCTCGCGGGTGGCGTTCGGCAGTTCGATGCCGATGACGTTGCGGCCGGGCACGACGGCGACGCGGGCCGACAGCGCCGACATCGACCGGGCGATGTCGTCCGAAAGGCCGATGACGCGCGATGATTTGACGCCCGGCGCCGGCTCGAATTCGTAGAGTGTGACCACCGGCCCCGGGCGGACATCGATGATCTCACCGCGCACGCCGAAATCTTCGAGGATGCTTTCCAGCAGCCCGGCGCTCTGCTGCAGGGCGTCCGGCTGCATGGCCTGGCCGCGCTCGCCGCGCGGCTCCTGCAGAAGCGAAATGGGTGGGAATTCGTACTCGGCTATCGCCGGCCGAACGGTGCGCGGACGGACCGGCTCGGTTTGCGGAGCCGGCGCGGGAGCTGCCGTGAAAACGGGGGTCGGCTGCGGCGGCTCCGAGACCACGGGAGCCTCGGTTTTTAACACCGGCGCCGGAACGGCCTGAACAGGCGCCACCGGTTCAGGGACCTTGACCGGTTCCGGCCTCGGGGATGGCGCGACCACGAGCGTCCGGGCGGCCGCCTGGCGCGGCACTTCGCGATAAAGGGCCGTCACCGGCTGGTTGGCCCTTGCCAAAACCGGCGCTCTTACCGGCTGCGGTGCCGGAACACGCTCGACAACGGCCGGTTCTTCCAGTTCGAACGGCATGGCGTCCCAGAAGGCGAAATCGGAGATCGCGATATCCTGACGCGGAACTGCGATCGCGGGCATCGCCTGCGGAGCTTCCGGCTGCGGCGCCTCGATGGACACGGCTGCCGGATTATCAGGCGGGGGTGCAGCGACAACCGGCTGCCGCATCGTGGCGGCGAGCTGTTGCAGGCCGGCGATCTGGTCGAGCGGCACGGCCGGCGCTTCAGGTGCGGCGTCCGAATCACCTGCAGCGGCCGGATACGGCTCCGCCGGAACAACGTCGACGGGCTCGGCAGCCGGCTCGGCCGCCTTGTGTTCGGCAGCACCATCCGACACCTGCGCCGGAACCGCCTCTGCCTCCGCCTGCCTGCGAGTGAGAACGTTTTCCGGCGTGCGGGTGAACCGCACGTTCGGGGCCAGCCGGAACGCCGCCTGCCAGGGCGCCTGCTCTATGACGGGCTGATTGAAGTCGGCCAGGCTCTGCTGGCGAACATTCTGCCGCACCACCTCGACTGCATCGTCTTCGGTGCTGGCTTGGTCGGAACTCTGGGGAAAATTATTGCGTGTGAATTGCATGAGAACCGGACGAGAAACGAGAGGGCACATCTATCCATGAAGTAAAAAATAAAGGTTAACTGGTTCTTTCCGTCCGGCTCCCGGCGGAACAAATCCTCAGGCCCGATCATGACGCTTGCCAAGATTGCTGCACTGCGGCAACACTATGGGATGCCGGCACCCGATCTCACCATTCTGGTTATCGACGAAAACGCCATCCGCGCCTCCATCATCGAGGAAGGGCTGCGGGAGGCCGGGCATGGCAATGTCACGGTGATCCACGAGGTGCAGGGCGTCGCCCGCATCATCGATACGCTGAAGCCGGATGTCATCGTCATCGATATCGAGAACCCGAACCGCGACATGATGGAGCACCTGTTCCAGCTCACGCGGACGGTGAGCCGGCCGATCGCCATGTTCGTGGACCGTTCCGACACGGCCTCCATCGAAGCCGCGGTGGAGGCGGGCGTTTCGGCCTATGTGGTCGACGGTTTGAAGAAGGAACGCGTCAAGCCGATCCTCGACATGGCGGTGAGCCGCTTCAACGCCTTCAGCCGGCTGCAGCGGGAGCTTGCCGACGCGAAATCGGCGCTGGAGGAACGCAAGGTCATCGAGCGCGCCAAGGGCATTCTCATGAAGATGCGCGGCCTCTCGGAGGAGGATGCCTTCGCGCTGCTCCGCCAGACCGCCATGAACGAGAAGAAGAAGATATCCGAGATCGCCCAGAGCGTGGTGACGGCAGCCGGGCTGCTGATGTGATGCATTCGACCAAGGAAATATCCGGGAGAAAGCCGGAGTGAACATGATGAGCAAGATCGACCAATCGGGAGAAAATCTCGCCGCACCCGGGCGCTCGAAGGGCGAAGGCCCGAAGGTGCTGCGCGCCGGCTTCATTCCGCTGGTCGACGCCTCCGTGCTGATCGCCGCCGCCGAGTTCGGCTTTGCCCGAAAGGAAGGCCTGACGCTCGATCTGGTGAAGGACGTCTCCTGGGCCAATGTGCGGGACCGGCTCGCCTTCCGGCAATTCGACATCGCCCACATGCTGTCGCCCATGCCGGTCGCATCGATGCTCGGCCTCGGCTCCAACCCCTCGCCCACCATCACGCCCTTCTCGCTCGGCCGCGGCGGCAATGCCATCACCCTTTCGATCCGGCTCTTCGAGCGCATGCGCGAGGCCGGCGGGATTTCGGAGGCCGCAAGCGCGCTGGAGAACGCACAGGCGCTCGCAAAGGTGCTGCAGGCCATGAAGGAGCGCGGCGAGCCGCTGCCGACGCTCGGCATGACCTATCCCTTCTCGTCGCACAACTACGAATTCCGCTATTGGCTCGCCGCCGGCGGCATCGATCCGGACCGCGACGTGAAGCTCGTCGTCGTGCCGCCGCCGCTGACCTCGGATGCGCTGGCGGCCGGCGCGATCGACGGCTTCTGCGTCGGCGCGCCGTGGAACATGGTCGCCTCCGAACGAGGCGCCGGCCGCATCGTCGCTGCCAAGCAGGACATCTGGCCATCGGCGCCGGAAAAGGTGATCGGCATGCGTCCGGAATGGGCCGGGACGCATCCCGAAATCGTCTCCCGGCTCATCGTCGCGCTCGATGCCGCCGCCCGCTGGTGCGACGAGGCGAAAAACCATGATGCGCTGGCCGAGGCGTTGGCCGATCCGCGCTTCATCGCGGCTCCGGTGAAGATCATCCGCCACGTACTGGCCGGCGAATTCAGCCTCGACGCCAAGGGCAACCGCCGCGTCATCGACGACTATTTCACCTTCCACCGCGGTTTTGCGAATTATCCGCGCCCGAGCCAGGCCCTGTGGATCTACAGCCAGATGATCCGTTGGGGCCAGACCGGGTTCAGCGAGGCGGGTGCGCGCGCCGCAGCGGGCGCCTATCGCCCCGATCTCTACCGGACCGCCCTGGGGAACGGACCGACGGAACCCGATATCGGCATCGAGGGTGATCGCGATGGCGACCGCTTCATGGACGGCCATGTTTTCGACCCGCGGAAATTGCCGGATTATGTCGCGGGCTTCAGCGTCGCCCGGCGGGACCCGGCAGGCCTGGACACCAACGAGACGTGAAGACGGACGCCGCCTCCCGGGGTTGACATCGGATATCCCGCCGAGGATCATGAGACATGACCACGTTTTCGGGCCTGCACATCCTCTTTCGTAATAGGGCGTGTCCTATCGCAGGATACTGACCCCGCCCCGGTTGCCGTCGCGCCCCGGGTCATGGGGTAGCTTAGCCACGGGCCAATCGTCCATTCCGCGACAATCAAATCGAAAAAACGAATGCAGACGCCAGGAACGGAAGCATTGCTCCGTCCGGCGCCAGAGGTAACTATTATGGAAAATCTTCAATCCGACGCATCGAAGCCGCTCATCATCGTCGCAGAAACCGACTACACGCGCCTGACGGGCCTTGCGCAAGGCGCTCTCGAGCGTTTTCCGGAGGTCGCTGACGAATTGCTCGTGGAACTGGAGCGGGCATGCGTCATGCTGGACGACCAGCTTGCGTCGAACATCATCCGCATGGGCTCCACGGCAACCTATAAGACGGAAACCGGCGAGGAACGCACGGTGACGCTCGTCTATCCAGGCGAGGCGGACATCGCGGCCGGAAGGATATCGATCCTCACCCCGATCGGCGTTGCCCTTCTCGGCCTTGGCCCCGGCCAATCGATAAGCTGGCAGGCCCGCGACGGAAGCCATCACAGACTTACGATCAAGGACGTGAAGGCAACTTAACGCGCATCATCCCGGTGCCATCCCGTTCGGCATGGCACCATTATCCTTCTGCTGCGATGCACAGAGAATGCCTAGATTGCCTGCATTCCGATCCGCGCTTCCGCCTAAAATCTGGGCGAGACCCCCTGTGCACAATTATTAATCAACTCCGCAAAAATAAGTATTTCGCTTTCGTTACAATAGGTTAGGACGAAAGCATCAATCTGGCACGCCGCTTGCGTAATAAAACTTGCACCGGTCAACGGCGACCGGCGCAGATAGGCGCGCCATAAGCGCTTGCAGAAGACACCGACGTCGCAAGGTTTTTGCTGTCCGGGACACCTCCCCTCCCGCGGACGCAATCACCGAGCGGCGTTTTTTTGTCCCCAAATTCCGCCAGCAGAGGGAACCTGCGCATGAACAAGATTTTGACGACCGGCATCAGCCGCCGCAACGTGCTCAAGACCACAGCCACCGCCGCCCTGATCGGCGCGGCAAAAATTGCTTTCCCCTCCGGCGCCTTTGCCGCCCCGTCCGGCCCAGAAGTGACGGGCGTCAAGCTCGGCTTCATCGCGCTCACCGACGCAGCGCCGCTGATCATCGCCAAGGAAAAGGGCCTGTTCGAAAAACACGGCCTTCCGGATGTCGATGTCGCAAAGCAGGCGTCCTGGGGCGCCACCCGCGACAACCTCGTGCTCGGCGGCGCGGCGAACGGCATCGACGGCGCGCACATCCTCTCGCCGCTCCCCTATCTCATGCACACCGGCAAGGTGACGCAGAACAACAAGCCCGTACCGATGGCGATCCTCGCCCGGCTCAATCTCGACAGCCAGGGCATCTCGGTCGCCAGGGAATATGCCGAAACCGGCGTCCAGCTCGATGCGTCGAAGCTGAAGGCGGCCTTCGAGAAGAAGAAGGCCGAGGGCAAGGAGATCAAGGCGGCCATGACCTTCCCGGGCGGCACGCATGACCTCTGGATCCGCTACTGGCTCGCCGCCGGCGGCATCGACCCGAACAAGGACGTCTCGACCATCGTCGTGCCGCCGCCGCAGATGGTGGCGAACATGAAGGTCGGCAACATGGACGTCTTCTGTGTGGGCGAACCCTGGAACGAGCAGCTCGTCAACCAGGGCATCGGCTTCACCGCCGCCACCACCGGCGAGCTCTGGAAGGGCCATCCCGAAAAGGCGCTCGGCCTTCGCGCCGACTGGATCGAGAAGAACCCCAACGCCGCGAAAGCCCTGCTGATGGCCGTCATGGAGGCCCAGCAGTGGTGCGACAGCATGGACAACAAGGCGGAGATGGCCGATATCCTCGGCAAGCGCCAGTGGTTCAACGTGCCGCCGAAGGATGTGCTCGGCCGCCTCAAGGGCGACATCAACTACGGCAACGGCCGCGAGGTCAAAGGCACCGACCTCTACATGAAGTTCTGGAAGGACGGCGCGTCCTATCCCTATCAGAGCCACGACGCCTGGTTCATGGCCGAGAACGTCCGCTGGGGCAACCTGCCGGCCGACACGGACATCAAGGCGCTGGTGGGCCAGGTGAACCGCGAGGACATCTGGCGCGAAGCGGCCAAGGATCTAGGCGTCGCCGCGGCCGATATCCCGGCTTCGCCCTCACGCGGCAAGGAGACCTTCTTCGACGGCAAGGTCTTCGATCCCGAAAATCCCTCGGCCTATCTCGAAAGCCTGTCGATCAAGGCTGCGTCGTGATGCGTGGAACTTGCCCCTCACCCGCCTGTCGGCACCTTCTCCCCGTGCACGGGGAGAAGGATGGAAGCCGCAAAGGCCCCTTCCCCGAACCCAAGCGGAGCGCGTCCCCTCTCCCGCTGGCGGGAAGAGGCCGGGTGAGGGGCACTTTTACGCCAGGCTATTGAACTAGAAGGAACAATCCATGTCCGCATTGGCAAGGAACGAAGCCGCCGTCGCAAAGGCGGCGCCCAAGACGGCAGATATCGTGCATCTGGCGAAACAGCCCGAACGGCGTATCGACCCCAGGCAGCTTGCATTGGCCGCGTTACGCGGCATCGCGCCGCCGGTGGTCGTACTGGCGCTGATCCTGCTCGTCTGGCAGGTCCTCTGTTCCGCGCCGGATGCGTCGCTCCCCTCGCCGCATGTGGTCTGGACGGAAGCCTATGACCTCATCGCCTATCCCTTCTTCAATTACGGCTCGCAGGATATCGGGCTCGGCTGGCGGGTGCTGGTCTCGCTGCAGCGCGTCGCCTACGGCTTCGGGCTTGCCGCGGTGACCGGCGTCATCGTCGGCGCAATCATCGGCCAGTCCGTCTGGGCGATGCGCGGTCTCGACCCGATCTTCCAGGTGCTGCGCACCGTGCCGCCGCTCGCCTGGCTACCGCTGTCGCTCGCAGCCTTCCAGGACTCGAACCCCTCGGCGATCTTCGTGATCTTCATCACTTCGATCTGGCCGGTGATCATCAATACCGCGGTCGGCGTGCGCAACATCCCGCAGGATTATCGCAACGTCGCCGAGGTCCTGCGGCTCAACCAGTTCGAGTTCTTCTTCAAGATCATGCTGCCTTCGGCCGCACCCTACATCTTCACCGGTCTCAGGATCGGCGTCGGGCTTTCCTGGCTCGCCATCGTCGCGGCCGAAATGCTGACCGGCGGCGTCGGCATCGGCTTCTTCATCTGGGATGCGTGGAACTCCTCGCGGCTTCCCGACATCATCGTCGCGCTCGCCTATATCGGCATCGTCGGCTTCGCCCTCGACAAGCTGGTCGCCGCGCTCGGCAAACTCGTCACCCGCGGCGCCTCGGCCAGCTAAGCAATTCCAGGAAAAGTGGAGACCGGTTTTCCGTCCGGAATTGCGTCACGAAACAAGAGGAGAACAATCATGACCGCCTACCTCAAGCTCGACCATATCGACAAGCATTTCGACCGCGGCGGAAACCGCTCGGAAGTCCTGAAGGGCATCAGCCTGGCGATCTCCAAGGGAGAGTTCGTCTCCATCATCGGCCATTCCGGCTGCGGCAAGTCGACCCTGCTCAACCTCATCGCCGGGCTGACGCGGGTCTCCGCCGGCGCGGTCCTGCTCGAAAACCGCGAGGTGAACGAGCCCGGCCCGGAACGCGCCGTCGTTTTCCAGAACCACTCGCTGCTGCCCTGGCTGACGGTCTACGAAAACGTCAACCTCGCAGTCTCGAAGGTCTTCAGGAACACCAAGAGCAAGTCCGAACGGCATGACTGGGTCATGGCCAATCTCGACCTCGTGCAGATGGCGCATGCCAGGGACAAGCGGCCTTCGGAGATTTCCGGCGGCATGAAGCAGCGCGTCGGCATCGCCCGGGCGCTTTCGATGGAGCCGAAGATCCTGCTGCTCGACGAGCCCTTCGGCGCGCTCGACGCCTTGACCCGCGCCCATCTCCAGGACGCGGTGATGGATATCCATGCCCGCCTCGGCAATACGATGGTGATGATCACCCACGATGTCGACGAGGCGGTGCTGCTCTCGGACCGCATCGTGATGATGACCAACGGGCCGGCGGCCAAAATCGGCGAAGTGCTCGACGTGGCGATACCCCGCCCCCGCAATCGCATCGAGCTCGCCTCAGACCGCACGTATCTGAAGTGCCGCGAGGCCGTCCTCAAATTCCTCTACGAACGCCACCGCTTCGTCGAAGCCGCGGAGTAAATACCCAATGACTGAGAAACTCGTCATCATCGGCAACGGCATGGCTCCCGGCCGCATGCTCGAACATCTCTTCGAACAGGCGCCCGGACGTTACCAGGTCACGATCTTCAACGCCGAGCCGCGCGTCAATTACGACCGCATCATGCTCTCGCCGGTGCTTTCCGGCGAAAAGACCTACGAGCAGATCGTCATCCACGGCGACGGCTGGTACATCGATCACGGCATCACGCTCTACAAGGGCCACAAGATCGTCGCGATCGACCGCGCGGCGAAGACCGTGACCTCCGATCACGGCGTCACCGAAAGCTACGACAAGCTGGTCATTGCCACCGGCTCGGTGCCGTTCATCATCCCCGTCCCCGGCAAGGACCTGCCGGGCGTCATCACCTATCGCGACCTCGACGACGTGCAGGCAATGCTGCTTGCCGCCCAGTCGCGCGAGAAGGCGATCGTCATCGGCGGCGGCCTGCTCGGCCTCGAAGCGGCAGCGGGTCTCGCCCAGCGCGGCATGGACGTGACCGTGCTCCACGTCATGCCGACGCTGATGGAACGCCAGCTCGATCCCGCCGCCGGCTACCTGCTGCAGAAGGCCGTCGAGGAACGCGGCATCAAGGTCATCTGCAAGGCCAATACCAAGCAGATCATCGGCGACGGCAAGGTGGAGGGCGTCGAACTCGATGATGGCCGCATCATCCCGGCCACCCTCGTCGTCATGGCGGTCGGCATCCGCCCGAATGCCGGCCTTGCCAAGGAGGCCGGCCTTGCCGTCAATCGCGGCATCGTCGTCGACGCCGGCATGCACACCTCGGACGGCGACATCTTCGCCCTCGGCGAATGCGCCGAAGTGGGCGGCATGGTCTACGGCCTTGTCGCGCCGCTCTACGAGATGGCCCGCATCGCTGCCTCGCATCTCGCCGGCGACACCAAACCGGCCTTCGTCCATGCCGATACGCCGACCAAGCTGAAGGTCACGGGCATCGATCTCTACTCGCTCGGCGATTTCGCCGATGGCGACGACCGCCAGGAGATCGTGCTCCGCGATGCGACCGCCGGCATCTACAAGCGCCTCGTTCTGAAGGACAACCGCATCATCGGCACGGTGCTTTACGGCGAGACCTCGGATGGCGCCTGGTTCAACGACCTGAAGAAGAAAGCCGTCGACATTTCCGACATGCGCGAGACGCTGATCTTCGGCCAGGCCTATCAGGGGGGCTCTCCGCTGGACCCTATGGCGGCCGTTGCAGCCTTGCCGGATGATGCGGAAATCTGCGGCTGCAACGGCGTCTGCAAGGGCAAGATCACCTCGACGATCACCGCCAAGGGCCTGACGACGCTCGATGACGTGCGTGCCCACACCAAGGCGTCCGCCTCCTGCGGCACCTGTACCGGCCTCGTCGAGCAGCTGATGTCGCTGACCCTCGGCGACGGCTATAACCCGAAGGCCGTGCAGCCGATGTGCACCTGCACCGAGCTCGGCCACGACGACGTGCGCCGTCTCATCAAGGCGAAGAAGCTGAAGACCATTCCGGCCGTCATGCAGGAACTCGAATGGAAGACCTCCTGCGGCTGTGCCAAGTGCCGGCCGGCGCTCAACTATTATCTCGTCTGCGACTGGCCGGACGAATATGCCGACGACTACCAGTCGCGCTTCATCAACGAGCGCGTCCACGCCAACATCCAGAAGGACGGCACCTATTCCGTCGTGCCGCGCATGTGGGGCGGCGTCACCAATTCGCAGGAGCTGCGCGCCATCGCCGACGTGGTCGACAAGTTCGCCATCCCGATGGTGAAGGTGACGGGCGGCCAGCGCATAGACCTCTTGGGCGTCGAGAAGGAAGACCTGCCCGCCGTCTGGGCCGATCTCGGCAAGGCCGGTTTCATCTCCGGCCAGGCCTATGCCAAGGGCCTCCGTACCGTGAAGACCTGCGTCGGCTCCGACTGGTGCCGTTTCGGCACGCAGGATTCGACGGGCCTCGGCATCCGCATCGAGAAGTTCATGTGGGGCTCCTGGACGCCGGCCAAGCTGAAGATGGCCGTCTCGGGGTGTCCGCGCAACTGCGCCGAGGCGACCTGCAAGGATATCGGCGTCATCTGCGTGGATTCCGGTTTCGAGATCCATTTCGCCGGCGCCGCGGGTCTCGACATCAAGGGAACGGAAGTCTTGGGCCTGGTGAAGACCGAGGACGAGGCGCTGGAGCATATCGTCGCGCTCACTCAGATGTACCGGGAGCAAGCCCGCTACCTGGAGCGCATCTACAAATGGGCAAAGCGCATCGGCCTCGACGAGATCCGCCGCCAGATCATGGAGGATCACGAAAAGCGCAAGGCCTATTACGAGCGCTTCGTCTTCAGCCAGAAATTCGCCCAGGTCGACCCCTGGTCGGAGCGCGTCTCCGGCAAGGACAAGCACGAATTCAAGCCGATGGCGACCATTGGTTATCCGCAGGCAGCTGAGTAAAGGAGATGACGGTGAACTGGCACCCGATCGGCGAGATTTCGGACATTCCGCTGCGCGGCGCACGTTGCGTGAAGACGCCACACATGAACATCGCCGTCTTCCGCACCGGCGAGGACGAGGTCCATGCGATCGAAAACCGCTGCCCCCACAAGGGCGGCCCGCTGTCAGAGGGCATCGTGCATGGCAACGCCGTCACCTGCCCGCTGCACAACTGGGTGATCTCGCTCGAGACAGGCAAGGCGCTGGGCGCCGACGAGGGCGAGGTGCGCGTCATTCCGGTGCGCAATGAGGGGGGGCGGCTTTCGATCGCGCTTGAAACGCTGATGATGGCGGCGGAGTAAAAAACACCCGATGTCCTGCTGGTCGATACCCCCCTCTGTCCTGCCGGACATCTCCCCCTCAAGGGGGGAGATCGGCAAGACGCTACGCCGCACCCCCTCCTCCATTGTTTGGGGAAACCGCTCCTTCATTGTCTGGGGAAGCCGTTACGCCGATCCAATCTCCCCCCTTGTGGGGGAGATGTCCGGCAGGACAGAGGGGGGTGCTCGGCTAGCTCGGCCCCGTGTGGGAGGCAAGCTTGCCCACTGAAACCAAAACCACCTGCCCCTATTGCGGCGTCGGATGCGGCGTCATCGCCACAGGGACGAAACACGGCGCCGTAACGGTCGGAGGCGATCCGGAGCATCCGGCCAATTTCGGCCGGCTGTGCTCCAAGGGATCGGCATTGGCGGAAACCGTCGACCTCGACGGGCGCATCCTTTACCCTGAAATCCGGGGACATCGGGCAGATTGGGACGAAGCACTCGATCTCGTCGCCGAAAGGTTTTCTCGATCCATTGCCGAGCACGGACCGGATTCCGTCGCCTTCTACGTTTCCGGCCAGCTGCTGACCGAGGACTATTACGTCGCCAACAAGCTGATGAAAGGCTTCATCGGTTCCGCGAACATCGACACCAATTCCCGCCTCTGCATGTCCTCCTCGGTCGCCGGCCATCGCCGTGCCTTCGGCTCGGATACGGTGCCCGCCACCTATGAAGATATCGAACTCGCCGATCTCGTCGTCCTGACCGGCTCAAACCTCGCCTGGTGCCACCCGGTGATCTACCAGCGCCTGGCGGCGGCAAAAGCCGCCCGGCCGTCGATGAAGGTCGTCGTCATCGATCCGCGCCGCACCATGACCTGCGACATAGCCGACCTCCATCTTGCGGTCCGCCCTGATGGCGACGTGGCGCTGTTCATGGGCCTGCTCGCCCATCTTGCCGCCAGCCGGGCTATCGACGAGGCTTACATCGGCGCCCATACCCAAGGTTTTGAAGAAGCGCTCGCCGCCGCATCGGCGCTCTCCTTCAATGAACTGATCGAACGCACCGGCCTGCCGGCGATACAGCTTCGTGAGTTTTACCGCCTGTTCGAGACGACGGAAAAGACCGTTACCTGCTACAGCCAGGGCGTCAACCAGTCCTCCTCCGGCACCGACAAGGTCAACGCGATCATCAACTGCCATCTGGCGACCGGCCGCATCGGCCGTCCGGGCATGGGACCGTTCTCCCTGACCGGCCAACCGAACGCCATGGGCGGACGCGAGGTCGGCGGGCTCGCCAACATGCTCGCCGCTCATATGGCGATCGAAAGCCCGGCGGATCGCGACCGTGTGCAGCGTTTCTGGGCCTCTCCGGCGATCGCGACGAAGCCGGGCCTGAAGGCGGTCGACATGTTCCGCGCCGTCGCCGACGGACGCATCAGGGCGCTCTGGATCATGGCGACCAATCCCGTCGTCTCCATGCCGGATGCCGATGCCGTCGAAGCCGCGATAAAGGCCTGCCCCTTCGTCGTCGTCTCGGATGTCCTGCGCGACACCGACACGGCCCGCCATGCGCATGTGCTCTTGCCTTCGCTCGGCTGGGGCGAGAAGGACGGCACGGTCACCAATTCCGAGCGCCGCATCTCCCGCCAGCGGCCTTTTCTTGCTGCACCGGGGGAAGCCAGGGCGGACTGGTGGCAGCTCGCCGAAGTCGCCCGCCGCATGGGTTTTGCGGGCTTCGACTATCGGTCGCCGGCCGAGATCTTTGCCGAACACGCAGCCCTTTCCGCCTTCGAGAACAACGGCGATCGCGATTTCGATATCGGTACCTATGCGGATATCGATCGAAAGACCTACGACACCCTCATGCCCTTCCAGTGGCCGGCACCATTCGAAAACACCCCCCTCTGGCCTACCGGCCATCTCCCCCGCAAGGGGGGAGATTGGCTGGGCGCCAACTCCTCGCCCCCGGTTACCGATAGAGCAAGCCGCGTCGTCGCTTCTGGAGCGATGGACGCGCCGCGAGTGATCTCCCCCCTTCTGGGGGAGATGCCCGGCAGGGCAGAGGGGGGTAGCGCCGACAAACGCTTCTTCGCCGATGGCCGCTTCTACCACCCGGACCGCAAGGCCCGCTTCATCGCCGTGCAGGCACCCGCAACCGGCCGGACCGACGAAAAATACCCGCTGACGCTGAATACCGGCCGCATCCGCGACCATTGGCACACGATGACGCGAACGGGCAAAAGCGCGAGGCTTTCCGGCCATATCGCCGAACCCTTCGCGGAAATCCACCCGCAGGATGCGATGGAGCTTGGCATTCACGGCGCCGGCCTGCTCGAACTGGAAAGCCTCCACGGCAAGGCGGTGGTCCGCGCGCTCGTGACGGAGCGGCAGGCCCGCGGCAGCATTTTCGTACCCATGCACTGGAACGATCAATTCGCGGCTCGGGCGCGCATCGATGCGCTGGTCGCGCCGCTCACCGATCCTCATTCCGGTCAGCCCGCTTCGAAGAATGTCGCGATCGCCGCTTGCCCCTTTTCCGCTGCGTTTTATGGCTTTGCGGTCTCGGCCGCCAAACCCCATGCGCCAAGGGCGGACTACTGGGCATTGGCCAAGGCCGATGGCGGCTGGCGGACCGAGCTCGCCTTCCAGGATACCGTCGAGGACTGGGCGACCTGGTGCCGCGAGACCTTCGCCCTCCCGGCCGAAATCGAACCGCTCGGCTATGCCGACCGTCAGACCGGAGACCTGCGCCTCGCCTTCTTCGATGGCGAAAAACTGCGCGCGGCGCTCTTCCTCGCCCGGGAACCCGTCGCTGTCGCCCGCAACTGGGCGATCGGTCAGCTGACCGCCAGGCATTCCGACTTGCGCAAGCGTTTCGCGATCGTCGCAGGCCGCCCGGGCGCCGACCAGCCCGATCCGGGTGCCACCGTTTGCTCCTGCTTCTCGGTCGGCGTCAACCGCATCGTCGCGGCGGTGCGCGGCGGCTGCCACAGCGTCGAAGCCGTCGGCAAGGAAACCAATGCCGGCACCAATTGCGGCTCCTGCCGCGCCGAAATCAGGGGGATTATCGATGGATGCCTTGCCGCAGCAGCGGAATGAAGCGCCCGCCCGCATGGCGCCTCTCGCCAAGCTCCCGGTCTTCTGGGCGCTGGAGGGCAAGCGAGTCGTCGTCGCCGGAGGATCGGATGCGGCGGCGTGGAAGGCCGAACTCCTGGCCGCCTGCGGCGCCGAGGTGCATGTCTATGCGGAAGAGCTTTCCGAGACCTTCGGGAGGCTGATTGGGGCAATATCCATGGAAGAAGAGCCCCTCATCCGCCTGCCGGCACCTTCTCCCCGTCAAAACGGGGAGAAGACCGAACTCGCACTGCCGGTGTCCCCTCTCCCCGTGAACGGGGAGAGAGCTAGGGTGAGGGGCAATTTCGGAACTTCACATAGCCGCTACATCCATCACCCTCACACCTGGCATCCTGGCATCTTCTCCAACGCCGCCCTCGCCGTCGGCGATTGCGAGGAAGACGAGGAAGCGGAAGCCTTTTTCCATGCGGCGCGTGCAGCCGGCGTTCCGGTCAACGTCATCGACAAGCCCGCGTTCTGCCAGTTCCAGTTCGGCTCGATCGTCAACCGCTCGCCGGTCGTCGTCTCGATCTCGACCGATGGTGCGGCGCCGATCCTCGCACAGGCGATCCGCCGCCGCATCGAGACCCTGCTGCCGCAATCCCTGAAGGGCTGGGCGGAACTCGCCCAGGCGCTGCGGGAAAAGGTCAACGCGCGCCTGACGCCCGGGCCGCAACGCCGCGCCTTCTGGGAGCGCTTCGTCGATCGTGCCTTTGCAGGTTCGAATACGCCGGAGGAGGGCGTCGGCGGGGTGCTTCTGAGCGAAGCCGAAAGGCTCTCGCAAGCCCCCTCCACCGGCCGGGTTACCCTCGTGGGCGCAGGTCCGGGCGATGCCGAACTGCTGACGTTGAAGGCCGTGCGCGCGCTGCAGGCGGCAGACGTCATCCTGTTCGACGACCTCGTCTCGGACGAGGTGCTGGAGCTTGCCCGGCGCGAAGCCAGGCGCATGCTGGTCGGCAAACGCGGCGGCCGCGTGAGCTGCCGCCAGGAAGACATCAACGAGATGATGGTCAAGTTCGCCAAGGCCGGCAAACGCGTGGTCCGCCTGAAATCCGGCGACCCGATGATCTTCGGCCGCGCCGGCGAGGAGATCGATTGCCTGGAACGCGAAGGCATCGCGGTCGATGTCGTACCGGGCATCACGTCCGCAAGCGCCATGGCATCGCGGCTCGGCGTGTCGCTCACCCATCGCGACCACGCCCAGGGCGTGCGCTTCGTCACCGGCCACTCCCGCAAGGGCACTCTTCCGCATGGTTTCGATTGGAAAGGCCTCGCCGACCCGCGCACCACGACGATCTACTATATGGCCGGCCGCACCGCAGGCGAGATCGCGGCCAAACTCGCTGAAGCCGGGATGACGCCGGATATGCCGGTCGTCATCGTCAGCGCCGTGACCCGGCCGAACGAGCGGCGCTGGGCCGGGCCGCTCGGCGGCATGGCAAAGGCCATGACGGAAATCGGCGTCGACGAGCCCGTCCTGATCGGCATCGGCGACGTCTTCCGCAAGGCTCGTCCGGCCGCCGGCGCGGATGTTCTACCGGCCGATCGGACGGCGTTCGGCGGCTCACGCCTCACAGCCTGAACCGCCGAACAAAGAGCAATCGTCTCTCGGGTTACCGCGAAACCGTCACGCCTTCCTTGTCCTTGTAGTAGGAGGCATAGCTGCTGCGCAGCCGCTCCGGGGCACCCGGATCGGCATAGCGGTGCAGTTCCGACATCTCGGTCTTGTTGAGGATGACGCCGACAGTCTTCGAAGCGATCTGCGGTTCCGAGCGCAGCACCGACTGCACGGCCTTGGCGGGCGTCACGCCCCATTCGGTCACGAAGAGGAAGCCGTCGACATAGGGTTCGAAGGCCTTCGCGTCGATCACCGGGATCAGCGGCGCAAGGTCGACGACGATGACGTCGAACGTTTCCTTGATGCTCTCGAGGAACTGGCTCATGCCGGAGGATGCCAGAAGCTCGCTCGTATGGGCGAGATTGCGGCTCCGCATGGTCATCGGCAGGATCGTCAGCCGCGACCTGCGGTCGACGCGCGCCGCGCTGGTCCAGGATGTCTTCTGGAGGATGACTTCCACGAGACCGACGTCCGGCTCGCTGCCGAGCATGCGGCTGAGGCCCGGATTGCGCAGGTCGGCATCGATGACCAGCGTCCGCACGCCGGTCGACGCGAGCAGGCCGGCGAAATTCGCGGCGACCATGGATTTGCCCTCGCCCGGCAGGCAGGAGACGACGCCGATCACCCGGCACTTCCGGTCCTGGAGCATGATATCGCAGGCAAGCTTGGCGTTGCGCAGCGTTTCGGCGAAGTGCGACCGCGGCGCCTCCACCGCGATCCGCATCAGGCGGCGGAACGAGATGGGATTGCCCGGCGGAGCGGGCGCGGCGGCCTCTCCCTCGCCGGCCGGCGGGGGTGCCGGTGGTGCCGGGCTTTCTTCCGCAAGGGCCGTATTCACCTTGGGCAGATAGCCGAGGAACCGCTGGCCCAGCTTCTCCTGCACGTCGTCGCCGGTGCGGAAGAACCGCTCGCGGAATTCGAGCAGCGTCGCCGCCGCCCCTCCGATCAGCAGGCCGAGCACGATGGAGAGCGCCATGGTCAGCGTCTTGCGCGGGCTTGATGGGGCGGTCGGAAGGCCGGCATCCGAGATCACCCGCGCCTTGGCGATCGGGAAGGATTGGCGCTGCGTCGCCTCCTCGAAACGGCCGAGATAGGATTCGTAGAGCGTCTTCAGCGCCGCCGCCTTCTGCTCCAGTTCGCGAAGCTGAACCATCGAGACATTGGCCTGCGAGTTGCGGCCCGCAACCCGGTCGATGCTCTCGCGCAGCGATTTCTCGCGCGAGCTCGCCACCTCGAACTCGTTGCGGAAGCTGCCGGTCAACTGCTGCAGCTCGCGATAGATCTGCTGGGAGACATCGTTCTTTTCCGCCTTGAGGGCAACGGCCTGCGGATGGTCCGCACCGAACTGCTGGACGATCCCCTGCTCCCGGTCGTTGATCGCGATGAAGCGCTTCCGGAGATCCTGTATGACGGTATTGTCCGTATCGCGAGCCGAAACCACGGCATTCTGGACGGCGGCGTCCGGCCCCTTGTCGATGATCGTCTGATACTGCTGGTAGCGCGCCGAAGCGCTCGCGGCATCCGCCTGGGCGACGATCAGCTGGCTGTTGAGGTCGGAAAGCTGTTGCGCCGAAAGCAGCTCGCCGCGCGGCGAGACGAGATTGTGCTCGACCTTGTACTGCTCCACGGCGAGCGCCGCCTGCTGGGAGCGGGTATTGAGGTCGTTGAGGCGTTCCTGAAGCCAGAGCGAGGCCTTCTCGGATGCGTCGAAATTGGCGTTGAGCTGATCGGTCAGGTAGGCATCCGCATAGATCCGCGCGACCGATGCCGAAAGCTGCGGGTCGAGCGAACGGACCGAAAGCGCGATCACCGAGCTTCGGCCGACGCGTTCGACCGTCAGCGACTGCTGCAGGATGGCGGCCGCCTTCTCTCGCCGGCCGAGCCGCTCGAGCTCTTCCGACGGTGGGGGGCCGCCGGGCGTCAGCATGGTGACGACGCTCTTGATCGCCCCTTTGGCGAGATCGACGGGCGATTGCGGCGGGTTCACCAGCGTCTCGTTCTGGTCGAGCTTGCCCTCGTCCACCACCCGCAGCGCCAAAGCCTTGGATTTCAGAATTTCCACGGCGCTCGACATGCGGTTGTCGATCTGCTGCGCTGTCTGGCTGTCCTGCTCGTCTTCTGCATAACGCGAAAGATTGTCGTCGATGAGGATCTGCGTCGCCGCCGTGTACATCGGCTTGGCGGTGAAAAGATAAAGCCCGGCAAGGGCGACGGTCGCGATGAGGCAGATGACGATCACGCCAAGGCGGCGGATCGCCGCCGCCCAGAGCTTGTCCAGGTCGATGAACGTGTCGTTGTCGCGCGTCTCGCTCGGGAATATTGTTCTGGGTCTGAAGTTTACCTGATCCATAGGGCTCGCTTTCCGGAGCTTTGGGTAGCGGATGGCAGGCGCGCTGCCATCCGCCTCGGATGATTGTGGTTTTATGCGGCTTGAACCCGCGTCTCGTGGGACATCAGCAGTTCCTTGATGGATACGTGGAGGTCGGCTCCCATATCGGCCCTGAGCAGGGCGAAGGCGACATTGGCTTCGATGAAGCCGCGCTTGCTGCCGCAGTCGAAAGTGCGCCCCTTGTAGGGATGCGCATGGAACGGCTGAACCTGAGCAAGCTTGTGCATGCTGTCCGTCAGCTGAATCTCGTTGCCGGCGCCTCGTTCCTGTCGCGCCAGAAGCTCGAAAATTTCCGGCTGCAGAATATAGCGGCCATTTAGGTAATAATTGGACGGCGCTTCGGACGGTTTCGGCTTCTCGACCATCTGCGTAACTTCGAAGCCATGCTTCACGGAATGGCCGACCCCGACGATGCCGTAGCTCGACGTCTCTTCGGGCGAGCATTCCTCCACGGCGAAGACATTGCCTCCCACTTCCTCATAGAGCTCCATCAGGCCCGCCATGCAGCCCTGCGAACCGTAGGAGACCATGTCGGGCAGCAGGAGAGCAAAGGGTTCGTTGCCCACCAGTTCCCTGGCGCACCACACCGCGTGACCGAGCCCCAGCGGCACCTGCTGGCGCGTGTAGCTGACGGTTCCGGCGACCGGCAGCATCTTTTCAAGCTGGGTGACCTGCACGGTCTTTCCGGAGCGCGTCAGGGTCGCGATCAGTTCCGGCGCGCTGTCGAAATAGTCCTCGATCGCGGTCTTGTTGCGGCTGGTCACGAAGATGATGTTCTCGATCCCCGCCTGCATGGCCTCGTCGACGGCATATTGGACGACCGGACGATCGACGATCGTCAGCATCTCCTTCGGCATGGCCTTGGTAGCCGGCAGGAACCGAGTTCCATTGCCTGCGACGGGAATCACCGCCTTTCGAACTGGCCTATTCATATCCATTCCTTCGTCCTTTCTGGAGGGCGCCCCCGCCCTAACCGATCGGATTTGATCTGACGCCAGCCGCTCCCCAGCAGCCGGCGCATGCGAACAGCGATCGGCATGCGCAAATGCTTGAGCGCGCGCGGATTTTCGATCGCTGTTTTCAGGAAGCCCCCGACGGAGCCTTTCTTGATCTCCTCGACAAGCGTGAGGAATGAAGCCGCCTCGACGATGCTGCGGGTGCGCCGGCGCTGGGCCGCCATGGCCTTCGCATCCAGCGTGTAACGGGCAAGGAAGGCCCGGTCGGACGCCAGCATCGCATCGAGATGGGATTGTTCCAGGACCCGCGAAATCGAGCCGTGCCTCAGATGATAGACATAGCCGACATCCGGCACGACCGCGCACCGGCCGCCACAGGCGAGTGCGGAGGCGAGCAGCAGATAATCTTCCCCCACCCTCAGCGTTTCGTCGAAACTCAGTTCATGGCGGGTGAGAAAGTCGCGTTCGAAGACCGGCTTCATATAGCCGAAGTTGAAGGTCGACTGGAAAATCACGTTGGAGCCGATGAAATCGGCCAGCGTCATGACCGGTCGCCGCCTGAGCTCCTCCCTGGGGAACATGGTGGTCGGCTCCCCGAGATCGAGCGGAACGACGTCGATATTGTCGACCACGATCTGCGCCTCCGCCGCCTCGGCCCTTTCGAGCATCGCGAGAAGCCTCTCCGGATGGATCGTGTCGTCGGAATCGAGAACGGCGATCCAGCGGCCTATCGCCACGTCGAAACCGATATTGCGGGCGGCGGCCGGCCCGCCGTTCTTCTCCCGGGTAACCAATCTCACCCGTTCGTCGCGGTAGGCGCGCACCAATTCCCGGGTGCCGTCGGTCGAGCAGTCGTCGACGACGATCACCTCCATGGTCACGCCGATCTGGGCGAGCGCACTCGCGATGGCGCGTTCGATCGTATCCTCGGCGTTGTAGGCGGCGATGACGAAGCTTACATCGGGTTGATGGACGAACACGGTCATGTGGCTTCTGCTATCCCATATTGCCGGATCTCACGCATGCCGAGCGTGCCCGACACCGCGCCCGCATGCAGCGCCGCGCGCAGGGCGTAGCGGTTGCGGGTGACCGGAGAGAAAAAGGTCGCCGCTATCATCGCCACACAGAAGGCGAATTTCAGGCCGGCCAGACTGGTCTGGCGAATCCGGCTCAAACCGGAATGCTTGGAGGCAAGGATGCGGCCATGCGTCTGGCCCGAACGGAAGCGCCGTTTGGCAAGCCAGGAAAAGCTCGCCCGCTTCTCCGGCACCTTTTCCTCGACCATTGCGTCGCGGGCGAACTCGATATGTCCGCCGGCATCGGTAAGCTCGGTGAAGAAATGCGTGTCCTCGCCGCCGCTCTGGCCGAGCGGCAGCGCAAACCGCCGTCCCGCGACGGCGGGCGAACGCATGTGCAGGAGCACGTTGCAGGTATAGCCGGTCCTGATCCGCCCATCGACCCAGACCGGCATGGTGGAGTGGAAATCGCCCTTGCGCATCCAGGAAGCGCTCTCCGATCCATAGACCGCGCGAACCGGACCGAGAACCGCATCGGCTCCGGTGCGCTTCGCCTGGGCCAGGAGTTCGGACAGCCACTGAGGCTCGGCCGTTTCGTCGTCGTCGATGAAGGCGAGATAGTCGGCATCGCATTCGGCAAGGCATGCATTGCGGGCAATCGAGATGTTCGATTTCGGGCAATGGACATAGTGGATTTCGAAAGGCGAACGCTCGCGCAGGCTCTCCACCAGATCGCGGGCGCTCGGGCCGGCATCGTTATCGGCGACGATCAGGCGCAGTTCCGCATCCGCTGGGACGGTCAGGGCGAACAGGGACCTGAGCGTCGCCTGCAGTTCGGGCCGCCGGTAGGTGCAGATGCCGATATCGATGCGGATCGGCTTTCCCTCTTCCATCATCAGACGGTCCTCCGCGGGCGGATGCCGATCAGCTCCAGCCAGAAGCCCGCCGACCAGGCAAAATGCATGATCATCGCCGACAGCGAAGCGAGGGGCCCGTAGGGGTTCTTCTGCCCGACGGCCAGCCAGAAGCCGTAGCCGATGCAGGCGGCGGCCCAGATGAGGATCGGCACGGCCGCCCACCAGTACAGCAAGGCGAGCAGCGCGCCGAGAACGACCGGGGCGACCGCAAGCGGAATGGCCTGGCGCAGTTTCGGGATCGAGCGATGCTTGATGAGGTTTTTCGCCCTTCCGCGGCCATAGGCCAAATATTGCCGGAAGAGCGCCGATGCGCTCGCCCGCGGATAATAGGTCATGTAGGTCTTGCCGGTCATCCAGATGCGGAAACCGGCTCTCCGCAGCCGGAAATCCAGCTCCGCATCCTCGTTGTGGCTGAAGCCCTCGTCATATCCGCCCACGGCGCGGTACGCCTCGATGCGCATCAGCGCATGGTGGCCGTGATCCACCCATTCGCCGCCGCCGCCGGCGCGATGCTTGGAACCGCCATTGCCGAGCTTGGAGTTCTGTGCCACGGCGGTGGCTTTTTGAAACAGGCCGAAGCCCACCGTTTCCATGCCGACCACGACGGAATCAGCCCCCGTCTCCAGCGCTTCCCGCAAAAGTGCCCGGCAATAGTCGTCGGGATAGTCGCCATGCGCGTCGATGCGGATCAGATAATCCCGTCCCTCGCCGAACCGATCCACCGCCAGGTTGATGGCGGCGCTCTGGATGCGCTTCGGGTTATCGAGAAGGACGAGGCGCGGGATGTCTGCCGTGAGCCGCTCCACGATATCACGCGTGCCGTCCTGGCTTCCGCCGTCCGCCACGACGATCAGCATGTCGAGTTCGCCGCGTTGCGCGTTCAGCTTATGCAGCAGCGGCTCGATCGTCGCCGCCTCGTTGAGGCACGGGATCACCAGGAGCGTCCGGATGTCGGAAAGCTCGGCATCGGAGCAAGAACGCGGAACCATACCCCACCTCACGATTGCACGGTTGAGATCGCCGGCACGTCCGCCGGCGACGAGATGTTCAAATCCAGAGCGGCCAGCCTTGCGACAAGGGCGCGGCAGTCCGCAGGACCGGTAACCCACTGGCTCCGCTCGACAGCGGCAAGCCGGGAGGCGAGTTCGGAGTAGCGCGCCTCGGTCATGCCCTCGAACAGGGCCTGAAGCGTCTGAGGCGTGGCGCGGTCGAGTGTCATGCCGATGCCGCGCCTCTCGACGAACCGTCCGGTCTCCGTCGCCGAAAGCGCGATCGGCACCGCGCCGTAGAGTCCGCCTTCGTAAAGCCGGTTCGGCAGCAGCCAGCTCGAATTGAGGCCTTCCTCGAAGAAATCGATCGCCCAGGTGAAGTGCACGTCGTGATAGATCGCGGCGAGATCCTCCGGATTGCGGTAGGCGCCGTGAAATTCCACATGCGGAGCGGCATTCACCTTGTCGTCGAAGCCGTCGAACTCGCTGTAAGCGGGGCGGCCGCGCAGAACGATCTCGACCTTGCCCTCCATCCGCGACGCGAAATCGATGAGGATGTCGAGCGACTTGCGGCAGCGGATCGCGCCGAACCAGCCGACCCGCCAGGGCTTTCCGGCTTCCGGCAGACGCGGCGCGCGCGGTTCGGAAACAGGCTCAGGCTTGAGCGCGAGCACCTTGTTTTCCAGGAGCAGGATCGGAAGATCGAGCCCGGAGCGCGGCTTGAAGAAGTTCTCCACGAAAGCGGGCGAGCTGGTGATCAGCAGGCTCGCACGGCTGCCGAAATGGCGCTGCGCCTGCCGCATCAGACGGCCTTTGATGCCTTCGTCGAGGAGAAGCCGGTGAATGTCGAGGCATTCGTAGACGACGGGAATGTCCCGCCCGAAAAGCGAGGCGGCATGGCCCGCAAGCGCCAAAGTTTCCAGGTTGCGGGCGATGATGACGTCCGGCCTGGCGATCCCCGCAAGCCCGCGCTTCAACGTCATCCGGGCGGAGATGACCGCGGCGATGCGTTGGGCGAAACGGCCGTCCGCCGTCCGCCCCAGCACGATGGTCGGCACGTCCTGCTCGCCGGCCAGGACGCTTGCGCCGCGCTTGAAACCCGCGACCGTGACGTCGGCGCCGCCCGCCTTCAATGTCAATACCCGCCGCCGGATCGCCGCATCGGCGAGATCGTGGGCGAGATAAAGAACGTTCAAAGTCAAATCGTCCAACTCCTTTTTCGAGCCTTCCGGCTCTCGAAATCATTGTCGGGCAACGGCCGCCGGGGTTGAGGGACTCAGTCGAGCGTGCAGAGCACGGATTCGGGAAAGCGGCAGTCTTCGCCGATCGCCGTGAAGGCGACGCGGTCGATCGTCATGGATATCGGCTGGCTGTAGGAGAATGCCCCCATCCAGTTCTTCAGCGTATCGGTGCCCCAAAGGCTCAGGAATATCTTCTGGGCGTTCGACGGTATCTTCGCCTTGTCCGTTACTTCGTGAACGAGCTTGCCGTTGACGAAGTAACGGATGCGGTTCTCTTCCCAGATGAAGGCGTAGTCGTTGAAACCCTGGTCCGCGCCGCCGGCGACAGGCACGAGCTTCTCGTTTCCGCCCTTCCCGCCGATATACTGGTTGACCTGCACTTCGCCGGCGTTCTTGCCGAGAACCTCGAAGTCGATCTCGTCATGCGGCTTCTTGTCGGTCGGGCCGATATAGGTGAAGAACGCCGAGTTGAGCCCCGAGCCGGTTGCGGCCTTCATCCGCACCTCGTATGTGCCGTAGCCGAACCGTGCTTTGGTCTGGATCTCGCCGCAGGCGTAATCGCGGTCCTTGGTCTTGCCTTCGGTAAATTCGAGCCGCAGAGCGCCGTTTTCGACGCGCGCCTGGTTCTTCGACCAGGTGCAGTTCTGATGCTTGCCGTTGTTCCAGCCGTCGGAGACATACCAGAAGGAACGGTCGAGGCTGTCGAAATTCTCGACGAAGGATTTGCCGGTCGCGTCCGGTTGAGCCTGCGCCGCTGGCGCAAGAAGCCCCAGCGCAACGGCTGCGGTGATGACCTGCCAGGTCCGCTTGGTCTGTCTGGCCGTCAGCGTCATGTTCACCTCCGCTGTTGTGTCATGGTCGGCTCCGCCGGACCGGGACGTCCGGCGGAGGAATAGGATTTCGCCGCGGCCGAGAGCTTGGCCTTCCGCCCGCGGCTGCCCGTCAGAACCTCGTAGAGACCCGGCAACGTGCGGGAGACGAAGAGGTTGGTGGCGGGAAGAATGATGAAGCTCGCGCCGATCGCGATCGCGTAGAAGAGCGGGTACGCGGCATCGCCCGCCGCGCGGTTCCAAACCATCCACATCAATACGAGCAGCGGATAGTGAGCGCAGAAGATCCAGAAGCTCAGGCTGCCGGTGGAGGCCAGGCGCTGGCCGATCGAGGAGCGGATGGCGAATGCCGACATCAGCCAGAACCCTCCGGCGCCGACGATCGAGAGCGTGTTGCGCGCCAGATCGAGCACCCACGGAAAATCCGGACCTGTGCGGTAAAGACCGATGGAAAGCCCCGCGGCGGCCGCGAGAATTGCCGCCATTCCCGCAACCGAGAACCTGTCGAGCGCCTTCAGGTCCAGCCTGTTGAGGGCCAGAAAAATACCGAAGGTGAAGCTGAAGAGGATCGACTTCTTGAGAACGATGCCGAGCGTCACCTCCGGCAGGATGGCCACAACGAACAGGACGCCGAGCGTCGGGGCGGGATAACGGCGCACCAGAATGGCGAGCACCGGCGAAAGAAGGATGCAGACGACCAGGTCGCGCAGGAAATAGAGCGGAATATTGATCGGCAGCCCTTCCGTCGCAAGCGCGTAACTCAGGAATTCCCGTATCGACGCGTTCCAGAGGTCGGGAAAATAACCGACGCCGATACCGACCCGCTGGAGAACGAGGACGGCGGCCAGCAGGGCGCCGTTCCACAGGAGGAAGGGGATGAGAACCGTTCTGGCCTTGGAACGCAGCGTCTTCCCGTAATTGAATGCATCCCGGCCGCGCTGGAACAACAGATAACCCGAAATGGCGCTGAGGCAGGGCACACCGATACGGAACAGGCTGTCCCCCAGGAACACCCGTAGCCAATCGAAGAAGCCGTTCTGCCCCAGGAAAGGGCTGGTCTGGGGATCATGCGGCACATGCACGAAGACAATGCCGGAGATCAAAAGAATGCGCATCAAATTGATACGGGAGGATATGTTCTGATCAACAGTCAAACGAGTCACCCCTTTTGGGCAGTGCCTCCCGTCACCGCCGTTTCAATCAGAGCAGACTTGGGCCCGCAATCCGTAAAAGGATCATTCCGAGTTTGGCGGAAAATGTGGCGACGCAGCAAAAAAGCAAGCGGGCAACAGTATTGCCGGCATCCCGCCCTCCGCATGCGGCCCCCCTCACGACGGCCACACGCCATTATGATTTCCAAGGAGTTCGACGTGATTCTTGCCGCGGAATATTGCGCTGCAGCACACGAAAAAAATTTTGTTCGCCACCAGCCGAAAAGCCGATCGCCGCTTACCGCTTTACCGCTTGCGGCCTCGCCCGGACTTAAATGTGGCGAGACTTGGGCAAATCTGCGACACAATCAGGCGGAGGAAGCGCCGGTCGCTCCTCCCATTCCCCGGCGGCGCACGAGCTCGATAATCTTCCTCAGGAGCAGACGCTCCGTCATCAGGAAGAGCAGTCCGTAGAGGACCGCCCCCACGGCGCCTCCCGCCAGCACTTCCAGGTAGGAATTGGTTAACCGGTCCGCGAACACATGCAGGAAGGCCCGCACTCCGAGCGCCATCGCAAAGGCGGTGATCATCGAGCGGCAGCTGGTCATCAGGCCCTGCAGGAACGGAATGTCGTCGACCCGGAAGACCGCCCAGGAATAGCCGATCAGGGTGACGGCATTGACGACGCAGAGCGCGATCATCGCGTCCACCAGGTCGCCGTAATAGGCGGCGATGGCGATGGCCGCCGTCGTGCCGACCGCCCTCAGCACCGCCGACCAGAAGAGGACCCGGCCGTGGCCCGTGCCCTTGAGATAGGGAATGAAGGTGCTGCAGGGGGTCACGATCGCCTTCGAGAGCGCCAGCAGCCCGAGGACCGGCCAGGCATAGGCCCATTGAGGCCCGAACAGCACCAGCATCGCCGGTTCCGCGATCGCCCAGAGACCGAACATCGCCGGAGCGAGGACGACCGTCATCACCTGCGTGCTCAGCATCAATGCGTCGGAGCGCCGCTTGCGGTCATCCCCCATCAGGCTGAAGGCGGGAAAGAGCACGCCCATGACCGCGGAGAGGACCACCTGGTTCGGAATGCTGGCAAAACGGTTCGCGGCGGAATAGGCACCGGCGTCGGCGAGCCCCAGCATCCGCGCGATCACCACCATCGGCGATTGGAAAGTCACGAAATTCGCGATCTCCGACCCCATCAGGCCGGTGGTGAAGGAGAGCAGCGGGACGATCTTGCGCGGCCTCATCACCAGGCGCGGCATATAATCCGCCACGGCATAGAGCCCGACCAGTCGGATCAGCGCCGCGGAGAAAAGCTGAAAGACGAGCGCCCAGACGCCGAAGCCGAAAAAGGCCATCCCGACCGCGATGAGCGCGGCGGCCGATTCGGAAATGGTGCTGAGCACCGCATCCTTGCTGAAATTCATCTGCCGCGCGAGCAGCGAATAGGCGACGTCCCCGGCAAGCTGAAGCGGGATGAGCAGCGCCATGATCCGCAACAGATCGGTGCTTCCCGGCGCGCCCATCAGCACCGCAAGATCGTTTGCGCCGAAGAAAAGCACGAGCGCCATGAGACAGGCCATGGCGAGATTGGCCCAGAAAACCGTGTGGACGGTATCCATGTCGCCCTCCCGGTCGACCACCAGCGCGGAGGTCAGACCGGCCCCGCCGATCATCGCCAGAAACTGCACCACGGTGAGCGCCACGGCGACCGATCCGAAGTCTTCCGGCGTCAACAGTCTTGCCAGAATGGGCACCGTGACAAATTTCAGCCCGAATGTGGCGGTCTTTGATAGCACGCTCCAACCGACATTCGTCGTGATCGTCTTCACGCCTTGGGTTGGGGCCATATGTAGAATCCCATTGCTGGAGGTCGGGGGGATACGGCAACGAATTGCCGCTGAAAATATCGGTGGCTTTCAACTCTTTGAAAAAAGCAGGGGCAAAAACATGGCGACGTTCACGGTTGTGATCCCATTTTTCCAGAAGGAAGCCGGCATATTGCGCCGTGCATTGAAATCCATCTTCGATCAAAGCTACCAGGACTTCGATATAGTCGTCGTCGACGACGAGTCACCCCTTCCAGCCGACATCGAGCTCCAAGACATTGACGAGACTTGGAAATCCCGCATCCGGGTGATCCGCCAGCAGAACGGGGGACCGGGCGCTGCGCGCAATACCGGGCTCGACAACGTGCCGGCCGCCACCCGCTTCGTCGCACTTCTCGACTCCGACGACGTCTGGCTGCCGGACCATCTGAAGAACGCCCATGACAGCATGACCCGGTTCGATGCCGAATGCTACTGGGCCTCCATGCAGGCGAGCGACGAGTTCTACTATCATTTCGGCATGGCCGAACTCGAACAGGCGGAGGGCGGCACGCGTGTCTCCGAAGACCCGCTCGTCATCGAGATGCCGGATCTGGCGAGCGTGATGCTGAAGAACTGGAGCTTCCTGCATCTCTCCTGCATGGTGATCGCGCGGCCGGTTTTCGAAACCATCCGCTTCGAGCCTTCGCTGCGGCTGGCGGCGGAAGACGTGCTGTTCTTCTGCGACTGCATCCTCAAATCGAAGCGGACCCTGCTCTGCGACGAGGCGGGCGCCGCCCGCGGCATGGGCCTCAACATCTTCCACAGCATCGACAACCGCTCGCCGCAGTTCCTGCGCCAGCAGTTCAACACCTGGGTGGCGCTCGATACGCTGGAGCAGCGGTTCCGCTCCCGGCCGAGCGACGTGGCGTCGATCGCCTCCTACAAGAACACGGCACGGCGGCAGGCGCTCTGGAGCCAGGCAGGACGGATGAAACGACGGCAGGCGCCGGATTTCGGCCTCCTCGCCCGCTGGGTGATGCGCGATCCCGGCCTGATCCGCGCCGCATTCGAACTCGGGGCCGGAAAGCTCGGCCGCAGCGCGCGCTGAAACCTCTTCCGCCCCATTCAATCAACATCCCACGGAGGCCCGCATGAAAGCGTACTACTGGGAATCGCATCACGGCAATTTCGGCGACGATCTCAACCTCTGGCTCTGGGACGCGCTGCTGCCCGGCTTCCGGGACGTACATCCCGAAATCCTGCTCGTGGGGGTCGGCACCGTCCTCAACCCCGTCCTTCTCCCCGCCGGACAGAAGAAGCTCGTCATCGGCAGCGGTTACGGCTACGGCACGCCGCCGGCTGTCGGAGACTCCTCGGAATGGGACGTGCGGGCGGTCCGCGGGCCACTGACCGCCACGAAACTCGGCCTTTCGCCCGACAAGGCGATCACCGATCCGGCCGCGCTGATCGCCGACATGCCGGAATTCCGAGATCTCCCGAAAATCCACAGGAAGACCTTCATCCCCCACTGGGAGTCGGCCGAATTCGGCATGTGGGACGCGGTCTGCGAACCGGTCGGCCTCACCTATCTCGACCCTCGCGGTGAAGCCAAATCCGTCATCCGCCATATCGCCCAGTCGGAGATGGTGGTCGCCGAATCCATGCACGGAGCAATCCTTGCGGATGCCTTCCGCGTGCCGTGGATCGCCGTCAGCACGTCCCGTTCGATCAACAATTTCAAATGGAACGACTGGGCGGGCTCGGTGGGCACCACCTACCAGCCCCATTACGTACCGGTCTCCACCCGCGCCGAGGCGGTCGCCAAGCGCTCGCGCTTCTGGGGCGTGCGCTTCGATGGCCAGCAATCCGCCGGTGAAGCGGCACCGGATGCCGGGACCCATGGCTCGGAGGTCATCACCCGCAAGCCTCCGTCCCAGACCGGACTGCGCGGCATGGCCAAGCAGTTCCTCGCATCCCCTTCCATCCTGGCGCTCTGGCAGGCGAGCCGCGCCGCGCCGCGGCTGAGCCCAGACAGCGTTCTGGAAGAACGGAAGCAGAAGTTCCGCGCTGTTCTGGACGAGATTCGCCGCGATTATTTCTGAACGGCGGGGATGCCGGGCAGCAGATAGCGCATGCGCACCGGCTCGGCCGGCGCCTTGGACGACCTGGCGCGCAGAAGGTCGAGCTTGTCGAGGAAGATGCCGGTCGCGACGGCGGGCAGGACCTGCGGACGGGCGAGCAGGCGGCGGATAGCCGCAAGCTTCCCGGACTGCGATTTGACGTCGAGGAAGGCGCGCAGCTCGTAGCGGTCGCGGATATGATCGCGATGCCGCGCTATCACGGCCCGCGCCTCCCGGCTGAGCGCCGGATCGGCAAGGATCGCCTCGTCCGCCTCGTAGAACTTGCGCAGGTCCTCGGTGCGGTGCCGGCCGCTCAGCGAATCCTGCCGCACCACGGCGCCATAGCCGCAATGCTCGATCACCTTGTAGCGGGCACCCTTCGCCAGCGCCCGGACGTAGAAATCGTAATCCTCGCCGAGCCGCATCTCCTCCTTGTAGCGCAACCCGTGCGCTTCCAGGAAATTCCGCCGGATCACCGGCTTCAGGAAACCCGTCTCGCCACGCTTCACGCCGCGTTTCGAGATATTGCCTTCGACGAATTCCGTCAGCGACATGGTCTTCGCCCGCGCCTCGAACCGCTCGGGATGAGGGATTTCGCTCGGCTCGTAGATGAAGGCGATGTTGTCGGCGATGAGGTCCCAGCCCTCTTCCGCCAGCATGGGCGCGAAGCGGCCGGGGAAGAAGAAGTCGTCGGCATCGAGGATAGCGATCAGCGGCGCGCTGGATATGGCGATCGCATGGTTGCGGGCGGCGGAAGGACCGCGATTCTTCTCGAACGAGACCACCGTCAGCCGGCCCGATCCGTCGTCCGTCTCCCGCGCTACCGCGGCAGTCCCGTCCGTCGAACCGTCGTCGACGACCACGACTTCGCTGACATGCGCCTCGTTCAGCGCCGATTGGATCGCGACGCCGATTGTATCTGCAGCGTTCTTGGCCGCAATGATGACGCAGATCGTCTGGTGAGCGGTGTCAGCCATAGTCCTCTTCATCCTTCATCCATCAGGTTGAGGGGCAAGTTAGAGAACTATGGGCTGAGGAAAATGGCCCTGATGTGAAATTCTGAGAAAAACCTGTAAGGGACGTTCACGTGTCGCCGGCGGGCAGGTTGGGCGCGGTATCGGCACGAAGACCGTCACGCCGGCTTTCCTTGGAACTCTTGGCGGACGTCATGTCTGCGGGCAGTCTCTCGTCGCGGAGTTTCTTTTCGCGGCGCACCAGATAAAGAACGCCGACGAAATAACCGGCCTGCAGAAG
The DNA here is from genome assembly GCF_900177415.1 of Xaviernesmea oryzae. GTDB lineage: Bacteria > Pseudomonadota > Alphaproteobacteria > Rhizobiales > Rhizobiaceae > Neorhizobium > Neorhizobium oryzae_A. The sequence continues at coordinate 644,616 of NZ_FXAF01000002.1, forward strand.
CACGGCACAGATGAGCGTCTGTATAAACGCCGTATAGAACGAGCCGCTCATAAAATACGCAGACACCGCAAACACGATCAGAACCCCTGTCATGCTGACAAAGACACGCGGTGCGTACATGATCCTTCCTCCCGAGGGATGATTTATTAATTCGTCGGTCTTTCTGCTCCTCTCCCCATCGGACAACCATATGAGCCTGCAGGAGAGGATTCAAGTTTCCCTATCTCAATTATGCCAGGCCACTAGTGAAACTTTCGTAAGGTTCCCGAGGTTCCCCACAATACTGCGGGCTCATAGCGCTCTTTATTCCTGTACCACAAGCCCTTGCACCTCCTTTTTGCCATATTTCTGCCGGCATTCGCCGTGTTTGGAACAACCGCCCCACTGCCAGCCGGAAGCCGGCCCGTTCCCCGATCAACTTTTATTACAAAGGTCTCACGAAAGCGCCGGCGGTTTTTGCGGCGCAGCATTGTATTGCGATGCAACAGAGCTGGGCCTTTGGTCCTAGCTGCAAGATACTTTGGTCCCACCGCCAAAGATCGGGAGGCGAATATAGCTGGCCAGACGGAAAGAACGAACGGCAGAAATAGAATCGCGCGGCCTATGAGTATTGACCACAAGGCAAATTTTACACTCGAGATTTAGTATTTATAAACATACGGACCTGCCCTGCCGAAGCTTATCTTGATCGCTTCCGCTGCTGGCACCCCGTGGCGGCGGCCCACCGGAGGCGAGCACACAGAAAATTTGACTGGCATCAAATTCCGAACACAGACTTATTATCCCATGCCTCGGAATGACGCGCCGTAATGGCACCGACTATCGCAAAACCTAAATGGAGTTCACTCTATGAAGTCAGCGACACGCTCGGCAGGTTCGCCGTTTTCAACATCCGACCAAGCCGGCATGACTCTCCCGACCGGCGGCTTGGCGAAGCGTACCTTCGATATCACCGCCGCCGCCCTCGCCCTGATTCTCTTCAGCCCGATTTTCCTGATGATCGCGGCGCTGGTAAAATTTACCGACAATGGCCCCGTCTTCTACGGACATCGCCGGATCGGCCATAACGGCCGCACCTTCAAATGCCTCAAGTTCCGCACGATGGCCGTCAACGGCGAAGAGATCCTGCGGGACTATCTCAGGGCCAATCCGCAGGCTGCGGAAGAATGGCGGGCTACCCGCAAGCTCAAGGTCGACCCCCGTGTGACGGTCGTCGGCACCGTGCTGCGCAAGCTCAGCCTCGACGAACTCCCGCAACTCATCAACATCCTCCGGGGCGAGATGAGCGTGGTGGGACCTCGGCCCGTCGTGGATGAGGAACTGCACCTCTACGACAGCTTTGCCGCCTACTACCTGCGGACGCGTCCGGGCCTGACCGGTCTCTGGCAGATCAGCGGCCGCAACGATGTCTCCTATGAAAGCCGCATCGCCTTCGATACCCACTACGTCCAGAACTGGTCGCTTGTCGGCGACTTCGCAATCATCGTGAAAACGATCCCCGCCGTTTGCCTGGCACGCGGCAGCTACTGATCGTTTTATCTTCTCATGCCATTGAAATCCGAAGTCTGTCGCAGTGACGGATTCGGCAAAATGATGAGCCCGAGCGTGGAGCAATTCCACGCTGTTTGAAGGAAAAATCCATGCAGATACGAACCGCCTCCGCAAGGAGTTTGCGTGTTTTGTGCTTTCTGGCAGGCGCGATCCTCGTCGCGCTGACCGGGAATGCCGCCGCAGAGGAGACCGGCTATCGCCTCGGCGTCATGGACAAGCTGCGCATCCGGGTGGCCGAGTGGCAGCCGGCCGAGGGCACGGTGCGCAATTGGGATGCGGTGAGCGGCGATTATACCGTCGGACCGACGGGCTCGCTTTCACTGCCCTTCATCGGCGACCTGCCGGCAGCCGGCAAGACCACGGCCGAAGTGGCGAAAGCCATCGGCGAGGAGCTGCGCAGCCAGTTTGCGCTGCGCAACCTGCCCTCCGCCTCCGTCGAGATCGCCCAGTTCCGTCCCGTCTTCGTGGCCGGCGACGTGCATACGCCCGGCGAATACCCCTATGCGCCCAACCTCACCGTTCTGAAGGCCGTAAGCCTTGCCGGGGGACTTCGCCGGTCCGATGCGGGGCAGCGTTTCGCCCGTGATTTCATCAACGCCCGCGGCGACGCCTCCGTCTACGATTCCGAACGCGGGCGGCTCATCGCCCGCCGCTCACGGCTGCTTGCTGAAGTCGCCGGCGCCACCGAACTGAAAGTGCCGCCGGAGCTCCAAGACGTCCCGAACGCCGACCAGCTCATCGCCAGCGAAGCCTCGCTCATGAAATCGCGGCGGGATCGCTACGAGCTTCAGTTGAAGGCGCTGACGGATTTGAGAAGCCTTCTCGAAAGCGAGGTCCAGTCGCTCGCCCAGAAGTCCGAGACCCAGAAGCGTCAGCTTCAGCTCGTCAGCGAAGACCGCGAGAAGATGGCGCGGTTGACAGAACAGGGCCTGGCGACCTCCAGCCGGCGCCTGACCGCCGAGGAACGGGCAGCCGACCTCGAATCGAACATGCTGGATACGGATACGGCGGCACTTCGTGCCAAGCAGGATATCAACAAGGCCAATCAGGACGAGATCAACCTGCGCAACGACTGGGAAGCCCAACGCGCCCAGGAATTGCAGGACACGGAAGCCGAACTGGAAAAGCTCGGACTGCAGCTCGGCACCAGCCGCGAATTGATGTCGGAAGCGCTGGCGCAGTCGGCCGAAGCCCTGAAATTCGATCCCTCCGGCAAGAACGCCACCATCAAGTATGTCGTGGTGCGCGACGAAGGCCAGGGACCGAAGGAGGTCACGGTGGACGAAAACGCCCGGCTTCTGCCCGGCGATGTCATCAAGGTCACTTCCGAGCTCCTGATGCAGTGAGGACCGCATGAGGATCGCCAAATCTGCGCTGATCGATCCGGCCCGCAACGAGATGTACGGCGTGGCCGCGGTCGCGCTGTCCTTCTTCGTCTTTGCCTATTCGAGCCGGTTCGGGCAGATTTCCGTCCTCGCCTATTACGGCCTCTGGTTTATGCTGGTGCTGGTCGATTATCGCCGCGTCCTTGGCAACTCCTTCAGGTACCTGTGGGTTTTCGCCTTCGCGCTGTTCTGCTTCGTGTCGGCCTTCTGGTCTCCGGCCTTCGGCATATCGCTGCGCACGGCGATCCAGTACCTGACGCATATCGTCTGCGCCCTGATCGCCATGCGCACGATCAGCGTGCTGACGCTGTCGCGCGGCGCCGTCGTCGGCTGCGCCATCGTGCTGATGTATTCCATGCTGTTCGGCACCTATCTCTATGATTCCATCGACGGTACCTACAGCTTCGTCGGCGCCTTCTCCTCCAAGAACCAGCTTGGCCTTTACGCCTCGCTCGGCGTCTTCTTCTCCTACGCGGTCGTGATGGTCTTTCGGGCGCGCGGCCTCTGGCTCATCGGTTCCGGGCTGATCGGCCTGCTTTCGGCCTATTCGCTGCTGGCGTCGCAATCGGCGACGTCCGTCATCACGACGCTCGGCGTGGTCGCTCTTTGCCTCGGCATGCAGGCGATGATGTCGCTTACGCCGAAGACCCGGCGGATATTCTTCGCCGCAGCCCTGGTCCTGGTGGCGATCGCGGCTGTCGGCGCACTGCAGTTCGGCGCCATGGACGCCATCCTTGCGATCTTCGGCAAGGATTCGACGCTGACCGGCAGGACCTATCTCTGGCAGCAAGGCATCGCCGCGGCCGGCGAAAATCCATATTTCGGGACGGGGTATCAGGGGTACTGGGTGCCCGGCTTTGCCGAAGCGGAACGGTTGTGGCAGGAATTCTTTATTGCCGGCCGAAGCGGCTTCCATTTCCACAACACCTATATCGAGACCATGGTGGAGACCGGCGTGGTCGGCACGGTTCTCCTCACCCTCATTCTGCTGGCGACCCTCTTTGGCCATCTGAGACGCCTGCTCACCGTGGGCAAGAATCCGGAAGCGCTTCTCCTCGTCGGCATAGCCGGCCTGCTGCTGATCCGTTCCTTCGTCGAGATCGACATCATGCATCCCTATCACGTCGGCTCGTTCCTGCTCTATTTCGCCGCCGGCAAGCTGGCGGTCGCGCAGTCCCATCGCGTCCGGCGGACCTATTTCGATCAATTCGTTTCCAGCCCCAGCGGCGTGCACGCGGGCTGAATGCCACCGATCCCGCGTATCGGATCATCCCGGTCGCGTTGAAGGACATCAGAAGATGCAGACGCTCTACTCCATCCAGTATCTGCGGGCATTCGCGGCAATGGCCGTCGTGATCTTTCACGCCGGCGAGCGCAGCGGTCTGCACTTCACGATCGGCGCCGCCGGCGTCGATATCTTCTTCGTGGTCAGCGGCTTCATCATGATGGCCATCGGCGACAGCCGGCCGGTCAGCCCCGCGGGCTTCTTCCGCAACCGCCTCCTGCGCATCGTGCCGGCCTATTGGGCCGCGACGGCAGCCATGGTCCTCGGCGCGGCCGTCGGCCTCTTTCCGAACCTGAAACTCGGCCTGGACCACACGCTCGCATCGTTCTTCTTCTTGCCCGTCGCCTCTCCGAGCAGCGGAAAGCTGTGGCCGGTCCTCGTGCAGGGATGGACGCTGAACTACGAGATCTTCTTCTACGCCGTGTTCGCGCTGATCCTGTTCCTGAAACCCGCCTCCCGGCTTCCGGCCCTGGCCGTCCTCTTCGGCCTGCTCGTCGCCGCCGGAGCCTTGCTGCGGCCAGAGAACCCGGTCGTCGGTTTCTACACGGCGCCCGCGATCCTCGAATTCGTCGCCGGGGCTGCACTTGCGAAACTGTGGCGCGACCGGCGCCTGCCGTCTCCCTTGGTCGGCCTTCTGCTCATGGGGGCGTCGATAGCAGGCTTTGCCGCGATCCATTTCCTGAAGCTCGAATTCGACGCCTGGTCATGCGGGCCGCTGGCGGTGATGCTCGTGCTGGGAGCGCTTGCCGTCGAAGCCGGCGGCAAGCTGCCGGACCTTCCGGCGGTCGCCTATCTCGGCGACAGTTCCTATTCCATCTATCTCTGGCACACCTTTGCCGTTTCCGTCGTCGTGCAGGTCGGCGCTCTGCTTTCGCTCTCCGCCCCGGCGATCCTTCTCGCGGCCGTCGTTCTCGGCACGATAGCGGGCGTCGCCGGTTACGAATGCCTGGAACGGCCCGTGCAATTCCTTCTCAAGGGAAAGAGGTCCGCCCTCTGGCGTCTGCCGATCCGCCGGCCGGCAAGATGATCAGTTCATTCGGCTTGGGCCCTTGAAGCCGCGGTAACGACCGTCTTCAGATGCTCGGCCAGCCGGAGGGCCAGCGCCACGGCCGGCAGCGTCGGATTTGCATGCCCTCCGGTCGGAAACAGGCTGCTGCCCGCGAGATAGAGGTTGGTGATGCCGTGCACGCGGCAATCGGCGTCTGCGACGCCATCGGCCGGCGTCTTCGCCATTCTGCTGAGACCGATCTGATGATAGCCGTCGAAAGCCTGGTCGAGCACGGCCTGACGCCGTGTGGGCGCGTCATGCAGATATTCGAGCCGGCCGACCCCGTTCCGGCGCAGCCACAGGTCGAGGATCTCATGGGATTTGAGGACGGAATCCAGGTCCTGATCGACCACCCGGTAATCGACGGCAAGGACGCTGCGCTTGCTCGATTTCCCGTGGGGCTGAAGGATGACCCGGCTCTCCGGATTGGGCACCTGTTCGGCATGGTAGCGCAGGAGATAGCGCCCCTTCGGATTGATCAGCGTGCGCCAGCGGCTGACGCGGCGCTGCAGGAGATTGCGCACCGAACCGACCAGATCCAGCACCGCTCGGCGGTCCGAGCGGATATTCCGCCAATGCTCCCGAAGATCGATATTGCCCGATCCCTTCGCCGTCGGCGCCAGGCCATGCGAGAGACGGCGGTAGAGACCGAACGTCTTGAGGAACAGATAGGCGAGCGACAGCGCACCCGAGCCGTGCACGGGATCGGCGATCGAGATCGCATCTATCCAGAAGACGCAGTTGAGAAGCTTTTCCTCGGTCTGGACCGCCGGAACGATCTGCAGGCGGCGGCGGAAAATGGAGCCCTTGTCGTCGAGCTGGAACGCAAATTGTTTCGCCGCGCCGGGATTGTCGAATTGCAGCACCGCGACATAGCCGGTGAGATGTCCCTGATAGAAACGCCCCAGAGGACCGTCGGTACCGCCGCATGCTTCCGGGCGGTCCCGCTGCAGCGAGAGCAGCAGACGGGCATTTTCCAGCCCTCCTCCGGCAAGGACGAACGTCTTGGCGGCGATCTCGATTTCCCCGCCCTCGTGCCGGGCCGCGAGACCTTCGACCCGCTTGCCGGAAGGATCGAGAACGATACCGGTGGCCGTCGCGTTCAGCAGGCGGATGCTCCGTGAAGCCTGCAGACGCTTGCTGTACACCGGCCCGAGATCGGGAGAGCTGCTCCACCGTTCGAGGGCATCGGTGGCGATCATGCCGTCGGAAACGCCGACGTCCCCGAGGGCCGGCTTCCCCGGATTGCAGTTGAGGAACGTCAGCGCTTCCGGATAATGACGTCGAAGCGCCTCGTGAGGGATCGGCCAGCCGGAAAAAGGCACGTGGCTGCGCATGTCGAAATCGAGATCGTCGAGGGCGACGCAGCGGCCGCCCCAAAGCGCCGAGGCGCCGCCGATGCCGGGACGGGAGATTGCCGGCGACAAGGCATGGCGGCCGTTCGTGAATTCGATGCCGCCGGCACCGGCGTCGTTGTCGGGTCCGCCCGCCCCCATTTCCAGGAGCGTGACCGTAAGCCCCAGGGCCTCCAGTTTGAAAGCCAGCGCCAGACCGACAGGCCCCGCGCCGACAATACAGACATCTGTTTCGGCCGATTTCGTATTCCGATCCGCTGGTATCATGAATGCCTTTTAGCATGCGCCCCGTTGGTCGGCAGATAGCGCGAGCCCGCGGAAATGGAACCATCTCCTTTCGATCGAAGCTCATGGCGGATTCGGGTTTTCGCCGCCGAAAACTACGTCTTACGACGGATATTCCGAAGTTTCCGGCCGTGGCGACATCACCTGCGACAATCGGGCGCATGGGCGATTATGTGGCCGAGACACGGACGATCATCATCGTGCGACGCGGTCGGCGACGACGCGCCAGTTCACTGCCTTGTCCAACACGGCGCGGATATGCTCCGGTTTGCGGTTTTCGTAATCGAGATAATAGGCGTGTTGCCAGATATCGATGCCGAGATAGGCCGGGCGTCCGACCGCAAGCGGATTGTTGCCGTCCTCATAGCCGACTAGGGCCAGCTCGTTCCGGTCGTCGCGCGTCAGCCATACCCAGCCGGTTCCGAACACTTCGTCGGATACGGCAATTGCCCGATCAACAAAACCGTCGTAGCCGTCGAACCTGTCGTTGATCATGGCGCCAAGATCGCCATCCGGCCGGTTCGGGCCGCCCGGCACGAACTGTTCCCAATAGGCCACATGGTTCCATGCCTGAGCGGCATTGTTGAAGATTTTGGCATCCGCGTCGGAATCCGCAGAAGCCTCGACGATGCCGGCGAGGTCCATGTCCGCATAGCGGGTACCGGCCGCAAGCTGGTTCAATTTGTCGAAATAGGCCTTGTGGTGCTTGCCGTAGTGCAGCGATACGGTCTTCGCCGATATGGCCGGCGCAAGCGCATCCTCCTTGAAGGGCAAGTCTGGCTGGGCGAGCGGCAGCGCCGCCCTGGCGATGTTCGGCGTGGGGAAAACGGCAGCGGCGGCGGTGAGCGCACTGGCAGTCAGAACGGCGCGTCGTGTCATATCCATCGGAAAACCTCCTGGAAGCGGGTGATGACACGCGAACCCGGGAAGGCTGCAAATGTTTCCTCAAAGAGCCGTTGTCGTCCCGCCCCGATCACTGCCTGGAGGCGAGGCGCTGGTCGAACGGCGAAACCGCCGCCCGGATGAAATCCACGAGCTTCTGGGAAGCGAGCGACAGCGGCCGGCCGTTCGGCGTCAGCAGCCAGACGTCCATGAAGGTTTCGGGCAGCAGCGCCCGCCGGACAAGCCGGTCCTCCGAATAGTCGAGCCCGACGAACGGCGGCACGATCGATACGCCCACGCCGTTGGCGACGAAGCTGCAGGCGGTTTCCGAAAGGGGCACCTCGATGCGGTTGCGCTTCTGCACGCCCTTGAGCTGGAAAGCCCGGTCGATCGTCATCAGCGAACAGTCGTCGCGGAAGAGCGAGATGAAGCTCTCGTTGCGCAGGTCGTCGATCTCGATCACCTGCTTTTCGGCAAGCGGATGCCCGGCCGGCAACACGCAGACCATGGCAAAGCGCATGATAATCTCGGCGCCGACATTCGGATGGTCGAAGGGCAGCACGCTGAGCCCGATATCGATCTGCCCGGCCGCGACCAGTTCGCCGATCCGCGGCGAGGTCCTGCTCTGCAGGGTGAAATGGATGTCCGGCTGTTCAGCGAGGAAGGGCGAAAGCGCGTTCGAAAGATAAAGCGTTGCCAGCGCCGGCGGGGCCGCGATCGTCACCTCGCCCCATTCCCGGTTGCGCACGGCTTCCGCAAGCCTGGCGATCCGCTTGGTGCCGGAAAACATCCGCTCGACCTCGACCGCCAGCATGCGTGCCTCGAGCGTCGGCACCAGCCGGCCGCCGCTGCGCGTGAAAAGCTGGAAACCGCAGGCTTCCGAAAAGCTGCGCAGGAGCTTGCTGACGGCCGGCTGCGAAATGCCGAGCCTTTCGCCGGCACGCGTCACCGATCCGGTTTCGATCGTGGTGTGGAAAGCTTCGAGCTGCCTGATGTTCATGATCGGTCGCCCCCCCGAATGCCGCGATATTCAACATGAGTTTTGGTTATAATGATTGGATAACAAGCTATTTGACAATCATATTGTCAAGGCGCTTTATCATATGAGCGATACCGGTTGCAGACCGAAGAGGGGCGATATTCGGAAGAAAAGAGCGCCGCTCCGGCAGGAATCCGGCTCCGCAAACAATCATCTGCAGGCCCAATCCGGTCCGGCAGGCGGCTTCTCGTGAGGCCGGCTGGGCACATGCATGCGAAGGCCGCGTAAGGCGGCCCATCAAAGAAGGGAACGACGACACATGAAGAAACTCCTCGGCTTGTCCATTCTGGCCCTGATAGCGGCAGCGCCCGCCAATGCCGCAATGCTTTCGGTCTGCATCGAAGGTTCGCCGGAAGTCTTCAACCCGCAGCTCACCAGCAACGGCACGACCTCCTATGTCCTCGGCCAGATCTACGACGGACTGGTTTCCGTCAAAGCTGGATCTTCGGACATCGAACCGGCGCTTGCCGAGAGCTGGACCGTTTCGGATGACGCCCGCACCTACACGTTCAAGCTGCGCCAGGGCGTGAAGTGGCAGTCGAACGACAAGTTCACGCCGACCCGCGAATTCAACGCCGATGACGTGATGTTCACCTTCGAGCGGATGATGAAGCCCGATCATCCCTATGCCAAGGTCAACGGCGGTAATTTCATCACCTTCAGCACCAAGCTCGCCGACGCGCTGGAATCGGTGAAGAAGATTGACGACTACACCGTCGCCTTCACCTTGAAGAACCCGCTCGCCCCCTTCATCGGCATCATGGCCCACCAGTCGCTGGCGATCACCTCCGCCGAATATGCCGACGCCCTGTCGAAGGCCGGCACGCCGGAACTCATCGACCGCCAGCCGATCGGCACCGGTCCTTTTGAGCTGCAGGCCTATCAGCAGGATGCCGTCGTCCGCCTCGTGCCCTTCAAGGACACCTGGGGCGCCGCGATCAACAACCCGGCCCGCACGCCGATGGTGGATGGCGTCGTCATGGCGATCAGCGCCGACGCGTCGGTCCGCCTGCAGCGCGCCATGGCCGGCGAATGCCAGATCGCGCTTTATCCGAACCTTGCCGACCGCCAAATGATCGAGAAGAGCGAAACCCTCGACCTCGTCCAGACCCCGGTCGCTTCCACCGGCTTCATCACCTTCAACTTCAGGGAAGACAAGTTCAAGGACAAGCGCGTCCGCGAGGCGCTGGCGCACGCGATCAACATCAAGCCGCTGGTCGATCTCGTTTATGACGGCATGGGCACCGTCACCGGCGCGGTCATCCCGCCGTCGCTCTGGGGCTATGACAAGGATGTCGGCCCTTACAGCTACGATCCGGAACTGTCGAAGAAGCTGCTGGCCGAGGCAGGCTTGCCCGACGGTTTCTCGACCCAGCTCTGGGCCGTGCCGGTTTCGCGTCCCTACATGCCGAACGGCCGCCGCGCCGCCGAGATGATCCAGGCCGACTGGGCCAAGATCGGCGTCAAGGCCGAAGTCGTCTCCTACGAATGGGGCGAATACATCACCCGCGCCCGCAACGGCGAAGCCGAAGTCGGCATGTTCGGCGGCATCTACGACTTTCCGGATCCGAGCCAGATTCCGAACAACTACTTCACCTGCGATTCCGCCGGAAAGCCGAGCCCGTCGAACATCGGCGCCTGGTGCGACAAGGAGTTCATCGGCCTGATGAACGAGGCCGGCACCGTGACCGACCAGGCCAAGCGCATCGAGCTCTACAAAAAGGCGCAGGAGGAATTCCATGCGGAGGTGCCGGCCGTCATCCTCGGCGGCGCCGACACGATCACCGCCGTCTCCAAGAGCGTCAAGGGCTACGTCCCGGCGATCTTCGGCACCAGCCGCCTTTCCGGCGTGACGGTGGAATAAAAGCCGACAAATGCCGGCGGCTCGTGCCGCCGGAATGTCCCCGGCCCTGGCCGGAACCACGTTTGAAATGCAGGAATGGAATAATGCGTGTCTTGATCATCGGCGCCGGCATTCTGGGCGCCAGCGCCGCCTATCATCTCGCCTCTCAGGGCGTCGAAGTGGAAATCGTCGACGAGGCCCATCAGGGCAAGGCGACCATGGCCGGCGCGGGCATCGTCTGCCCCTGGGCCACCAAGGCGGACGAGCCGGACTGGTACAGGATGTACGCCGCCGGTGCCCGCTTCTATGACGGCCTGATCGAAGGACTGAAGGCGAAAGGCGAAACCGATCTCGGCTACGGCAAGGTCGGCGCGCTGGTCGTTGCCGAAGACCGCGCCGAATTCGATGCCGCCGCCGAACGCGTCGCGCGCCGCGTCAAGGACGCGCCGGAAGCCGGCACTGTCCGCCACCTGACGCCGGCCGAAGCCCGCACGCTCTTTCCGCCGCTGCGCGAAGACCTCGACGCGATCCACATTCCGGGCGCCGCCCGCGTCGATGCCCGCCTGCTTTCCGCCGCCATGGTGCGCGCCGCCGTCGCCATGGGCGCCAAGTTCCGCAGCGACTACGTGACCCTGAAGCTCGACGGCGATCGTGCCCGCTGCCTCGACAGCAACGGCACCGAGATCGCGGCCGACGAGATCATCGTCACCGCCGGCGCCTGGGCCTCGCAGATCCTCCGCCCGCTCGGCCTTGACCATCCGGTCGTGCCGCAGAAGGGCCAGATCGTCCATCTGCGCCTGCCGGGCGTCGCGACCGCCAAGTGGCCGGTCGTTCTGCCGATGAGCAGCCATTACATGCTCGCCTTCGACGATTCCCGGGTGGTGATCGGCGCGACCCGCGAGAACAATTCCGGCTTCGACTACCGCGTCACGGCGGCAGGCGAGTATGAGGTGCTCGGTGCTGGCCTCAACATCGCGCCGGGCCTTGCCAACGCGACGCTGATCGAAACCCGCATCGGCTTCCGCCCGGCCGGCGAGACGATGAACCCGATCCTCGGCCGCGTCCCCGGCATCGCCAACCTGACGCTCGGCAACGGGCTCGGTGCCGGCGGCCTGACGATCGGCCCCTTCGCGGGCGCGCAGCTCGCCAGGGTCGTGACCGGCCAGGCGACCGATATCCCGCTCGACCGCTACGCTCCGCAAGGCCGCGGCTGAGCCGCCCTGCCCCCTCAAGCTCCACCCGACCTGCCGCGACGATGCGGCGGGCATCCCCTCCCTTTGCCAAAGGAATACCCAAAATGATCAAACGCCACCGCAAACACCGCATCATGCACGGCGCCGTCGAACACAACGGCGTGCTCTATCTCGGCGGCCACGCCGCCGGCGACATCTCGGTCGGCATGAAGGAGCAGACGCAGCAGACCTGTGCCAAGCTCGACGAAGTGCTTGCCGAATGCGGCTCCGACAAGAAGCACATCCTCTCGGCCCGCATCTATCTCTCCGACATGTCCCGCAAGGAGGAGATGAACGAGGCCTGGCTCGAATGGATCGACGGCGACGACCTGCCGTCGCGCGCGACGATCGGCGTCGCCGACCTCGGCGATCCGAAGCGGCTGATCGAGATCGTGCTGATCGCCGCCAAGAAGTAGGACGAATGACGGGCGGGCTCGGGCTCGCCCGTCTGCATTTTCAGGACTGGAGGACCGACATGACGGACAAGCCGAACCGGATCGACGATCGCTACGCCACCAGCGAGAAATACACGACGCTGCGCGGCATCTATAAGGACGCACAGCGCCGGCTTTCGGAGATCGACTGGAACTATCTTTCCTGCGGCACCGGCGACGAGGTGACGCTCCGCGAAAACACCGCCGTCTTCGACGAAATCCGGTTCGAGGTTCCGCTCTTTGCCGGCATCGGCAATCCCGACACGCGCACGAAAGTGCTCGGCTTCGACCTGAGCTTCCCCGCCTTCATCGCGCCCTTCGGCGGCGGCGAGGCCGTCTTCCATCCGGAAGGACATCTGGCGATCGGGCGGGCCGCCGCGTCCGTCGGCATACAGCAGATGGTGCCGGTCGCCGCCGCCCATTCGCTGGAAGACGTCGCCAAGGCCTCGCCCGTCGCCTCCGTCTTCCAGATGACTTTCGTCGGAGACGAAGGGGCCGTGCTCGACATGATGGAGCGCGCCAAGGCCGCCGGCTACAAATATATCTGCGCCACCTATTCGCCGATCCGCCAGTGGCGCGAGCGGATGATGGAGGACCGCTTCTCGATCCGCGGCGAAACGGGACCGTCGAACTTCGGCCCCGGCAAGTCCGATCCGGCGGCACTCACCGAGCTTCTCGATTTCACCCAGCCGCGCTGGACCTGGGCTCAGGCCGCAAACGTCATCAAGCGCGCGCCCCTGCCCTGCATCGTCAAGGGCGTATCGAGCGTGCGCGATGCCAAAGCCTCGCTCGATGCCGGTGCCGCCGGCCTCTACGTCTCGAACTATGGCGGCCGCACCATCGACCGCACGCCGCCGGCGCTGGAAACGCTTCCCGCGATCCGTGAAGCCGTGGGCAAGGATGTTCCGATCGTCTTCGATTCCGGCATTCGCCGCGGCAGCGACATCGCCGCCGCCGTGGCGCTCGGCGCGGATGCCGTGGCGCTCGGCCGCATCGTCGCCTACGGGCTTGCTGCCGACGGCGAATACGGCGTCAGGCGGACGCTGGAGCTCTTGCAGCGGGAATTCTGGACGACGCTCGGCCACCTCGGCTGCTCGACCGTCGCGGAACTGTCCGGCGGTGTCATCGCCCCGAAGCGCTGAACCTCACGCGATCTGCACGAGATGACCGGGAGAAACCTCGCGATATTCGCGGGGTTTTGCCACGTAGTCGGCGGACCGGATCGGGCTCTTCAGCTCGTCATTGGCGGCCATGCGCTTTTCGCGACGGCGATCCGGGTCCGGCACCGGTACGGCGGCCATCAGCTTCTTCGTATAGTCGTGCTGCGGATTGCCGAAGACGGATGCGCGCGGCCCGATTTCGACGATCTCGCCGAGATACATGACCGCCACGCGGTGGCTGACGCGCTCGACCACCGCCATGTCGTGGGAAATGAACAGGAAGGCGAGGTTGAGGCTCTGCTGCAGGTCGAGCATCAGGTTGATGACCTGCGCCTTGATCGATACGTCGAGCGCCGAGACGCTTTCGTCGGCGACGATGACCTTCGGCTGCAGGGCGAGCGCCCGGGCGATGCAGATGCGCTGCCGCTGGCCGCCGGAGAATTCGTGCGGATAACGCTTCGCCATGTCCGGCGTCAGCCCCACCTTGCGCAGCATGTCGGCGACGATCTCCTTCGCCTCCTTCCCCGTACCCATCTTGTGCTCGAGATAGGGCTCGGCGACCGCCTGCCCGACCGTCATGCGCGGGTTGAGCGAGGCGAACGGATCCTGGAAGATCATCTGCACGGACTTGCGCATCTCGCGCATTTCCCGCTTGTCGAGCGACACCATATCGCGGCCTTCGACGATCACCGAACCGGCATCCGGCTCGATCAGCCGCATGATGGCGCGGCCCGTCGTCGATTTGCCGCAGCCGGATTCACCGACCAGCGAAAGCGTCTCGCCGGCGAAGAGATCGAAGGAGACGTTCTCCACCGCATGTACCCGGCCGCTCAGGCGTCCGAACAGGCCGGAATGGATATCGAAACGCTTGGAAAGGTTCTTCACCTGAAGGATCGGCTTGTCCTTCGCGACCGTGTCCGGCACCTCCACCGGCGTGTTGGACTCGCCCGTCGCCGTGTTGACCACGGGAAAACGCAGGGGCCGCTCGTAGGCCTGCATCGACCCGAGCACCGGCACGGCGGAAAGCAGCGCCCGCGTGTAGGGATGCTTGCCGCGATGGAAGATGTCGGCGGTGGCGCCCGTTTCCACCTGCTCGCCGCGATACATGACCACCGTCCTGTCGGCGATCTCCGCGACGACGCCCATGTCGTGGGTAATGAACAGGACCGAGGTCCCCTCCTCGTCCTGCAGCATCTTGATGAGGTCGAGGATCTGGCCCTGGATCGTCACGTCGAGCGCCGTCGTCGGCTCGTCGGCGATGAGAAGCTTCGGCTTCGAGGCGAGCGCCATGGCGATCATCACGCGCTGGCGCATGCCGCCCGAAAAGCGGTGCGGATATTCGTCGAAGCGCGAGGCGGCCGAAGGGATGCGCACCTTTTCGAGCAGCCGGATCGTCTCGGCCTTCGCCTCCGCCGATGACATTGCCTTATGGCACAGCAGCGCCTCCGAAATCTGGTCGCCGATGGTGAAGAGCGGATTGAGGCTCGTCATCGGCTCCTGGAAGATCATCGAGACGTCGTTGCCGCGCACCTTGCGCATCTCGTGTTCGGGCAGCGAAAGCAGATCGCGCCCGCCGAGCATGATCCTGCCCTCGATACGGCTCGAATCCGCCTGCAGCAGCCGCATGATGGAGAGCGACGTGACGCTCTTGCCGGAACCGCTCTCGCCGACGATCGCCACCGTCTCGCCCGGCGCGACCGAAAAGGAAACATCCCGCACCACCGGCTTCCATTCGCCATCCACGTTGAACGAGGTGGTGAGGTGCTCGACGGACAGAACCGGTTCGAGGGCTTGGGCGATTTTGGCTTCGGCGGTGGTCATGGTCGTTCCCTTTCTTATTATGTTACCCTTGAAACTATCGCTATGCGCTGGCTCGCCTCCAGCACGCAGGCCATCGCATTAGAAAAATGCGGATCAGGAGGCTTGCTCCCTCTTCTCCCCAGCGGGGAGAAGTGCCGAGCGCATGCGAGGCGATGAGGGGGCCGCGGGCTCCACCCCCTCATCCGACCCTTCGGGCCACCTTCTCCCCGCTGGGGAGAAGGGAACATCGTCGCCGGCAGCCCACCCAAAGCAGCGATGGCGTCAAGTGCAATCATCTTGCTCAATCCGGCCAGCGCAGCACGCCGTCGAAGCGGTGCCTGCTGCGGTCTTCGATCGGCGTGGCGATGATCTCGTTTGAGGCGCGCGCCTTGTCGAGCTCTTCTGCGAGCCGGTTGGCGACGATCGTCTCCTGCCCCGGATGCAGGTTGCACGGGTCGAGGTAGAAGTGATTGTGCTCCACCTCGTGGTCGCGGACGATGACCGGTGGGTTGCCGCGGGCGAGGGCTGCGGCAAGGTCCCAGGCGGTGATATGCGCTTCCTGCGGCGAGAGGACCACCCGCATGCGGTCGAGCGGGTTGTTGGTCGGGTCCGGCTCGATCAGCGCCGTAACACCCGGCCGGCCGTCCAGCGTCCTTTTCCAGAGATCGAGATAGCCCGTCTCGCGTTCGCGGATGCCCGCGTGGTCGCGCTTCTCCCAGGCTTCCAGCGCCGCCATGACGCCGTAGACGCTTTCCTTGCCGACCTTCATGCCGCGGCCGATGCCCATGTTCTGCAGGAAGGCGCTGCGCACCAGGTCCTTCTTGCCGGCGACAATGCCGGAGGTCGGACCGCCGAGGAACTTGTGTCCGGAATAGAGCGCGATGTCCGCGCCCTGCGCCAGGAAGAGCTTCAGGTCGTATTCCGAAGCCGCGTCGACGATGACAGGCACGCCCCTGGCATGCGCGATCTCGACGAATTCGGTGAGATGCAGCAGGCCGTAATCGACCACGTGATGCGAGACGACGTAGACGGCGGCTGCCGTCTTCTCGGTGATCGCGTTTTCCAGGTGGAAGCGGTGCGTGGATGTCGCCTGGCCGATCAGCACGGCCTTGGCGCCGGCAAGCCGGATCGCCTGATCCACCGGCGCGCCGTAGCTCACCACATGGCCCGTCTGCACGATGACCTCGTTTTTGTCAGGCGTCACGTCCGGCAGCCTTTCGATGGCGAGCAGGTTGTCGCCGGTCATGGCGCCCGCGACCGCGAGCGTGATGCCGGAGGAGCAGGAGGCGGTGACGAAGCCCGCCTCGCCGCCCGTCAGCCGTGCGATGACCGCGCTCGCCTTGCGCTGCAGGTCATTGATCTCGACGAACTGCGGCAGGATCGCCGCCATCGCCTCGATCGCTTCGGGAACGACGATCGAGGCGCCGAGGCTGGTCATCGTGCCGGAAACGTTGATGACGGGCCTGAGGCCGATCTTGGTGCGGATATCATCGGACATTCTGTCTCTCCAGGGTGCTGTCTCTTCAAATGAATGGCGGCTGCGGATTGCCATCGACAGCTATGCCATAGTAATGTAATAGCCTCTCGAAACCAGACGAGGAGCCCCGCAAGGCCCTCCAAGAGGAACATCGAGTTGGACGCCAAGACTTCATCCGCAGCATTCTCCGAAGACACGGTTTCGGCGGAAGAAACCGGGGCCAAGGGCGCGCGCCGCTCGCGCGTGAGCGGCATCGATCGGGCGCTGCAGGTGATCGACTATCTTTATGAAACGGGTTCGCCCGCAGGCGCTTATGCAATCGCCAAGGCGGTCAAGGCGCCGCTTTCCACCGTCTACGTGATCATCGACGACCTGGTCGAAAAGAACATGCTGGCCCGCAATGCGGACGGCTCGATCTGGCTCGGGGCGCGGCTCTATCACTATGGCCTCGCCTATGCCCGGTCGCTGGATTTCATGAGTATCGCCACCCACGAGATGCACGACCTCTGCCGGCAGGCCGGCGAGACGGTGCAGGTCTGCGGCCGCGACGGCGACTACATGCTGGTCCTCGCCATGGCGGACGGCCCGAGCCATTTCCAGGTCGCCTCGCGCGTCGGCACCCGCGTGCCGCTCAACTGGACGGCGTCGGGCCGCCTTCTGGTCGGCCATCTGCCGGAAGGCGAACGGATGGAGCTCTTCAGGCGCTGTGCCCGCACTTCCCCGACCGGCCGCGCCGAGATCGACGCCCGCACCCTTTCCGACTCCGCCGGAAAGGCCTTTCAGGAGCGCCTTTCGATCCAGGTGGCGGAATCCGATTATGCCGTCGCCTGCATCGCCTCGCCGGTCGTCGACCGGGACGGCCAGTGTGTCGCGACCATTTCGATCGTGCTGCCGGAACAGAAGGTCTTTTCCGACGGCAACCACTACGGAGAGCACGTTCGAGCGTCTGCGGAGCGGATCGAAAAGCTGATGGGCTGGCGCAGCCACTGACCTTGTCTCCTTAATCGGTGAGCGAGACGATCGCCTCGATCTCGACTGTGATATTGCCCGGCAACGACCCGAAGCCGACGGCCGAGCGGGCATGCTGCCCCGCCTCGCCGAAGACCTCGATGAAGAGGTCCGAGCAACCGTTGATGACGCTCGGATGGTCCTCGAAATGCGGCACGGCGTTCACCATGCCGAGCAGCTTCACCACCCGCTTCACCCGCGACAGATCGCCGAGCGCCTCGTGCATGACGGCGAGCAGGTTGATGCCGGTGAGCCTCGCATGCTGGTAGGCCTGGTCGACGCCCACTTCGCCTCCGACCTTGCCGGCGTGAAGGTGGCCGTCCACCTCGCGCGGCCCCTGACCGGAGAGATAGAGCATGTTGCCTTCACGCACATGCGTCACGAAATTGGCGATCGGCGGGGGCGACGGCGGAAGCTTTATTCCGAGGGCGGCCAGCCGCTCGTAAGGCGTTTGCGCCGCGGGAGCGGCCTTTGCTGGAGACGTGTTCACGTAAACCCCTGTCATGCTATTTCCTGGGCGATTTCAGTATGTCCGCTCACCGCCACGAATAACCGTGGCTGTGACGGACGAGCTTGCGGGCGCGCGGGATGTAGCGGCTGGCCGCGATCGCTTCCGAACCGATGACGGCGTAGCGCGGCTCGAAAAGCTTGCTGAGACGCGAGACGTCGCCGTTGGAATCCGTCGCCTCCAGATCGGAATCGACGAGATCGAAAACGGTGAAATCGGCGCGCTCCCCGACCGACAGCCGGTTTTCCATCGAAAGCTTGATGACCGAAGCCGGATGATGGGTCACAGCCTCCACGACCTTGTCGAACGGCATGCCGACCGACAGAAGCTTGGACATGGTGGTCGCCAGATCCCAGACCGGGAAGTTCATCGAATGGCCGTGCAGGTCCGTCGAGATCGAGTACGGCAGCAGGCCGCGCGCGATCGCCGCTTCCGCGACCTTGAACGAGAAGGAGGCGCCGCCATGGCCGATGTCGAGGCGGATGCCCTCGCCTGCGCAGCGCTCCGCGAGATTGTAGAGATCCTCGTCCTCCATGATGCTCGAACCGGCCTTGCCGTTGAAGCAGTGGGTGACGACGTCGCCGGGGCCGAGGATTTCCAGGACCTCGTCATAGAGCGCCGGCGGCTCGCCGACATGCACCATCATCGGCACTTTCAGGATCTTGGCGATCTTCTTGCCGAGCTTGACGGGCGTGACGCCCCAGGAACCGGTGATCACGTGGCTCGCCCGCACCTTGATGCCGACGATGTGCTCCTTGTTCTCGGCGTAGCATTCGAGGATGCGGTCGAGGTCGATGTCGCGGATGTCGCGCAGCTCCGCGACGCGATTGCAGGCGACGAGGCCGATCGAGCCCAAATTCAGGAAGGCCTTGATGCGTTCCTTCGACGGCTCGATGATGTATTCGCGAAAACCGTGGAAATTGGCTTCGCCCGCCGAGCCTGCATCGACCAGCGTCGTGACGCCGCGCTCGGCGCCGCATTCGGATGGACGGATCGAGATGTCCGTGCCGCCGTGCCAGATATGCACGTGCAGATCGACCCAGCCCGGCGAAATCCAGGCGCCCTTGCCGTCGACGCGATCCGCATCGGCAGGCGCGGCAAGCGAGGAGCCGATCGCGGCGATCCTGCCGTCCGGGCCGACGAGAATATCGGTCGTGCCTGCCGGCGTATCGGTGCCGAAGGCCATCGGCTTCACATTGGTGAGGAGGAGCGGCTTGCCCGCCTTTTCACCGGTCATCTTAGAGGTCCTTTCGAAGTCTTGGATCGAGCATGTCCCTAAGCCCGTCGCCGACCATCTGCAGCGAGAGCACGGAGAGAATGATGGCGAAGCCCGGGAAATAGGTCATCCAGTCGGCCTGGCCGATATACTGGCGGCCGGCGGCGATCATGGTTCCCCAGGTTGGGATTTCGGGGCTGACGCCGAGGCCGAGGAACGAGAGCCCCGCTTCGGCGAGCATGGCGCTGGCGAAGAGGAACGTGCCCTGCACCAGGATCGGCGAGACGAGATTGCGCAGGACGTGCCGCGTCATGATGTGGAAGGTGGAGATGCCGAGCGCCTTCGCCGCCTCCACATAGGGCAGTTCCCGGATGACCAGCGTCGAGGCGCGGACGATGCGCGCGAGCCGCGGCGAATAGACGATGGAGAGCGCCACGATGACCGTCACCAGCGATGGGCCGAGGGCCGCGACGAGCGCGATCGCCAGCAGGATGTCCGGGAAGGCCATCATCGCGTCGATCAGCCGGGCGATCGGCGTGTCGAGCTTCTGGAAGAAGCCGGCGAGCAGGCCGAGCGTCACCCCGATCAGCGCCGACAGCGTCACGACCGCCGCGCCGACCAGCAGCGACAGCCGCCCGGCATAGATGGTGCGCGAGAAGACGTCGCGGCCGAATTCGTCGGTGCCGAACCAGAACATCTCGCTCGGCGGTTTCAGCCGGTTGACGATCGAAAGCTTCGACGGCGAATAGGGCGCGATCCATGGCGCGAGGACCGCCAGCAGGACGAAGATCGTCAGCACGATGACGCCGGCGGCAACGGTCTTGCGCTTCAGGAGACGCCGGAGGAATTTGCCGCGCTCGCCGGCGGCCGGCTTTTCGGTGGTGGTTGCGATATCGGCCATCGGCGCACCCCTTTTAATAACGTACTCGGGGGTCGACAGCCAGGTAGAGCATGTCGATCGCGAAATTGATGAGGACGTACAGGCCAGCGATGACCAGCAGCGCGCCCTGGATCACCGGATAGTCGCGGCGAAGCACGGCGGAGACGACGAGATTGCCGACGCCCGGCAGGCCGAAGACGGTCTCGGTCACGACCGCGCCGGAGATCAGCACGGCGGCCGTCAGGCCGAGGACGGTGAGGATCGGAATCAGAGCGTTCTTCAGCGCGTGTTTAAGCACGACGCGGCGCTCGATGAGGCCCTTGGCGCGGGCGGTGCGGATATAGTCGTCGCCGAGCACGTCGAGCATCGAGGCACGGGTGAAGCGCAGGATCAGCGCCGAGGAGACGAGGCCGAGCGCGAAGGCGGGCAGCGTCAGGTGGTACATCCGTTCGGCGAAGGAAGCGCCAGGCCCGCCATAGCCCGAGACCGGGAAGACGTTGAAGCGCACCGCGAAGAACTGCATCAGGATGAGGCCGAGCCAGAAGCTCGGTATGCTCGCCGCCAGCATGGCGACGGTCGTCGACAGCTGGTCGATGAAGGAGCCGCGCCGGTAGGCGGCATAGATGCCGATCGGCAGCGCGATGACGCTCGCGATCAGAAGCGAGAAGATCGTCAGGAAGAAGGTCGGCTCGGCCCGTTCCATCAGGGCGGAGGTGACCGGCATGTTGAGGAAGATCGACTGGCCGAGATCGCCCTTCAGGAGCTGGCCGATATAGAAGACGTACTGGATCGCGATCGACTGGTCGAGACCGAGCTGGGTCCTGAGTTGCGCAATGTCCTGCGGCGTCGCATCGGGGCCGAGCATGACGGCGGCGGGATCGCCCGGTGTCACGCGCACGATCACGAAGACGATGGTGACGACGAGGAACATCACCACGATCATGCCGGCGACGCGCTGAAGGATGTAGCGTATCATTGGGTCGGTTCCTGCGTCCGCAAACGGACAGGATAGAGACCGGACGCCGGCCACGGCCGGCACCCGGTCTCATCGAAGCGGCTTACTTCTTGATCGACGCGTTCCAGAAATAGGGCCACGGCGCCGGATCGACACCTTCGAGCTTCGTGGACACCGCAGCGACCGCATTGAAATCGCCGATCTTCATGAACGGAACGTCGGCATAGATGGCCTTCTGGACATCGGCCCAGAGCGCGACGCGCTTGTCCGGATCGACTTCCGAGGTGAACGCATCGACCGCCGCCTTGCGGGTCGGCGTGTCCCACCAGCCCGGCGAACTGGTGGAAAGCGAGCCGATCAGCGCCGGTTCCGGCAGGAAGGGGCTGTGGGTGATATAGATGTCCCAGAGCGCCTTGTCGGCGCGGCGCTGGGTAAGCGTCGCCCAGTCGACCACCTGCATGTCGACAGTGAAGCCGGCAAGCTTCAGGTATTCGGCGGCGACCTGCGCCATCTTGTAATGGAATTCGTACTGGCGGCTGGTCAGGATGCGGATCGGCTCGCCGTTGTAGCCGGCGGCCTTCGCCGCAGCGGCGGCACCTTCCGGATCGGCGGCGTTGTAATTGCCTTCGACGCCGGCATCCGTGCTCCAGACGTAGTTGCTCGGATAGATATTGCCGTTGAGCGCATAGAAATCCGTGCCGCCGAAGGCCGCTGCCATCATGTCTTCCATGCTGAGCGCCTGGCGGATGGCCTTGCGGACCTCGACGTTCTTGGCCGCACCCTCGGCCGTATTGAAGACGAAGACCGGATAGCCGAAGGGCTTCAGGAGCAGCGGCTGGGTGGCCGTGGACGCCTTGAGCTTGTCGAAGGATTCGACGGGCAGGGAGTCGACATAGTCATACTGGCCGGAAACGGCCGCCTCGACGCGCGTGTTGGGATCCGGGACCGGTACGAAGCGGATTTCGTCGAGATACTGGTGGCGGGCTCCGCCGTAACCGTCGCTCTCGCCTTCACGCGGCTTGTAGCCGTCGAAGCGGGCGAGCTGGATATACTGGTCGGCCTTGCGCTCCTTCAGCATATAGGGGCCGGTGCCGACGAAATCGGTCATCGTGTCGGCCTGTTTCTCGGCCGGGATGATGATGGCGGCGGAGTTGTTGAAGGCGAGCAGCGAGGCAAGCGGCGCATAGGGCTGCTTCAGCGTGATGGTCACGGTCGCCGGGTCGGCGGCGGCGATCCCGTCGATGAAGCCCGCAGCCTGCTTGCCGCGCGAGGCGAGCTTCTTCCAGCGCTCGAGCGAGGCGACGACGTCTTCCGAAGTCATGTCGCTGCCGTCGTGGAACTTGATGCCGGTGCGCAGCTTGATCGTGTAGGTTTTGCCGTCGGCGCTGATCTCCGGCAGGCTTTCCGCCAGAAGCGGCGTCACCTTCCAGTTCTTGTCGAACGTGTAGAGCGTTTCGAAGATGTGCTGCGTGACGATCCCCACCAGGTCGGCGGTGGAAACCATCGGGTCCAGCGTCGGCGGCTCGCCGATCGTCGCGACGTTGATCACCCCGCCCTTTTCCTGAGCCATCAGGAACGACGGCGTGGCGACGAGCGCGGTGGCGACAAGGAATGCAAGTTTCAATCGCATGTAGGTGGCTCCCGTTTTTAATGTTCCACAATTATGTTATAACGACTTTTATAACAGAATAGCAAAGCGGGAAGCTCTGTCAATGGCATGCGCGACGGCCATCCGGAATAGGCGAAGCCGGCCGCGCAAGGCGCAACCGGCTTCCGAAAGCATTTGTTGTCGGCCGATCCTAGCGCGCCACATCCACATGGTGGACGCCATGCGGCAGCGGAATGCGCCCAAGGCGTTCGAGCGAAGGCCGCTCGCCCTTCACGACCCGGAAGACCTCGAGACCCGGCCCGGTCTCCGCACCGGCGCCTTCATGGCCGTGGAACACCGTGGCAAGGAAATGATCGCCCGTCAGATCGAAGGTCCCGCCTTCCGGCAGCACGCCCTCGAAAGGATAGTCTCCCATCTTTTCGATCGCGCCGGTTTCGGGATCGAAGGTCAGAAGCGTCACCGTCGCCTCGCGCTGGAAGCGCGGCGTTCCGGGCGGAAAGGCAGTATCCCGCATGTTGACGGTCGCGACCAGCCGCCCGTCGCGGCTGATCGCAAGGCCCTCCGCCGACCAGTCGGTCGTCGCGGTCGCCACCCGCTCGTGGCGGGCCGTTTCCCCATCCGCGGCCGTGTCTGCAAGACGGATGACGCTGATGCCCGACGGCGTCTGCGGAATGCGGCCTTCGAGCGTCGGCGCCTGCAGGTCGCGGCCCCAGTCGGAGGTGATGTAGAAACGGCCGTCCGGCGTGAACCGGCCAACCATCGGATCGCGCCCGGTTTCGACGACATTGGCCCAGGGCGCGAGCATCACCGCGCCATCGGCCTCCGTCACCTCGAAGAAGGCGATACGGTTTTGCGAATTGATGTTGACGGCGAGGAAACGGCCGGACGGATGCCAGTGCACGTTCGTCGCGGTGACGCCGCCGCGCGGCCTTGGAGCCGTGCCGGCAATCCCGAGATCGGCGAGATCGAAGCGCATCACCTTGCCGAAGCTTCCATCGCGATAGGGCACGATCTGAACGAAACTCGCTTCCGGCGTGTTGGAGACGACAGCGATCCGCATGCCGTCCGGACTGATCGAAAGCGCTTCCGGAAAGGCCTCGATCTCGACCGTCGCGGCGACCCGCGGGGCCGATTTGTCCGACAGATCCACCGCGAAGAGACCCCGGCCGGGCGGCAGGTCCCGGATGGTCTCGCCGCTCTCGGGCCGTTCGCCGAGGCGCTCCGCGACGAAGGCCATCCGGCCATCCGGAGTGAGCTGCAGGATTTCGGGCGCGGCCGTCACCGAATTCGAGACGGGGACCTCGCTCACGGCCACCTGGCCGTCCCCGATGGAGAGCACCGTCAGCACATCCCGGAAGCCCGCAGAGCGAGGAGTGAGCTGTCCGGTCCCGTAAGTGCTGCCGAAGAATTCTCCGTCGGAGATGGCAGCGATGGTGCCGGCAGAAATGCCGCCGACGAAATCCGGAAGCGAAGCGGCCCCGGCCTGCGGCATGACGGCGGCCAGAAGCATCGCGGAAAGGGTAAAGGTCTTGGTGATCTTCATCTTGCGGCCCGTGTTCGAGGTTTGCACGGGCGCAAGGATGTCGGCGATGCTGATTGGCGTCCAATCGGAAGTTTAGCCTCTGTGATAGGCGATACTGATCACACGAATGCCTGTCCGCCACCGACATGCGAGGCGAACCGCGCCGCCTCGCATAGTGTCGCTCGTCATTCGCTCAATGGATTTCGATGGCAATGTCTTCCGGGGAAGGCGCGGTCTTGATCAGGCCCATCTCCTGCATGAACGCGCCGAAGCGGGCGTAACGCATCCGGTCGAGCGCGGCCGGGCGCTTGGCGAAACGCGGCAGCGTGTCGAAGAAGGCGGTACGGTTCAGTTCGTCGTCGAGGTTGGGATAAGCCTTGATGAAGAGCTGCCACGCCTCCTGCGGGTGGTTGGTGATGAAGATCGACGCCTGCTCCACGGCCGCCAGGAACCGCGGCAGTCTGCCGTCCTCGGCAAGGTCGCGGCGGGTCACGAAGATCAGCTCGTCATAGGCCGGGACGCCGTGCTCTTCCGGAAAGAAGGCGCGCCCCTGATGGCCTTCGAGCTTCATCTGCGTCAGCTCGAAATTGCGGAATCCGCCGAGCGTCGCGTCCACCTTGCCGCCGATCAGCGAGGGGGAGAGCGAGAAATTGACGTTGATCAGCTCCACGTCGTCGTTGCTCAGCCCTTCCGAAGCCAGCATCCGCTTCAGCATGGCGTCCTCGAAGCCGGTGACCGAGAAACCGACCTTCTTGCCTTTCAGGTCCTTGAGGCTCTTGATCGGGCCGTCCGCCAGCACCGTCACCGTGTTGAGCGGCGTTTCGACGAGGGTGCCGAAGCGGACGAGCGGCAGGCCCGCTTCGTGGTCGAGATAGAGATTGGGCTGGTAGTGGATGCCGATATCCGCCTGACCGGCGGAGACGAGGCGCGGCACGGCGGAAGGATCGGACGGCGGGATGAGCTCGACGTCGAGCCCCGTCGCGGCGAACAGCCCCTGTTCCCGGGCGACCACCATCGGCGCATGGTCCGGATTGACGAACCATTCCAGGAGCACGGTGAGCTTGTCGGCCGCCTGCGAGGAAACGGGTGCCAGCGCGCCTGCGAGCGCGACGAAGGAGGCAAGAAGGATGCGGATCATGATCGGGATTTACTCCTTGATGTGAACGGGGATGCCGGATCGGCTTCGCTGGCCCACGGGGCGAGGCTCGCCGTCAGCCGGTCGATGAGAAGCCTGAGGATGAGGGTGAGGATCGCAAGCACCGTCATCGCCGCGAAGACGACATCGGTCTGCATGCGGGCATTGGCCTGAACCATGACGAAGCCGAGGCCGCCGGAAGCGCCGACCCATTCGCCGACGACCGCGCCAAGCGGCGCCAGCGGCGCGGCGACCCGGAGGCCGGATACGAGATGGGGGATCGCCAGCGGAACGCGCACCAGCACCAGCGTCTGCCAGTGCGTCGCGCCCTCCAGCGAGACGGCGTCGAGGATTTCCCGGTCGGTGCGGCGAAGGCCGTCAGCAAAGGCAGAGGCGACGGGGAAGAAGATGATGATCGTCGTCATCGCCACTTTCGAGGCCAGGCCGAATCCGAGCCAGAGAACGAGGATCGGCGCCAGCACGAAGACGGGGAACGCCTGGACGATGAGGACCATCGGCCAGACGAGACGGCCGAGCCGCGGCAGCGCCGCCACGCTGAAGGCGATCGCGATGCCGAGGACGGAGCCGATCACCAGCCCCAGCGCGATCTCCATCAGCGTGACGGCGCTGTTTTCCAGCAGAAAGCCCGGCTGGCGCAGGAAGGCGGAAACCACCGCGACCGGCGACGGCAGGATGTAGCGGGGCGGAGAGAAGACCGAGACGCCGGCCTGCCAGAGGGCAAGGAGCACGGCAAGGCCGACGGCCGCGTGGGAGGCGCGCATGGGTTTGTCAGGCGCGGCGGCGGGCGGCCGGCGAATGCCCGACGCGGGAAAGATGCATATGTGTCATCGGTCGATCTCCAGACGTGCCAATCACGGAGATCCAGGTGAAGCGGAGAAGAGAAAATGCCGTCGGGTGACGTCCGTTTCCGTTCCTACGCCGGCATGACCCGGATCAGGTTCAAGGGTCCGGCTCACCGCCATCTCAGCATCGTAGGATGCCCCCCTCGGAATCCCGCGAAACTGTCGGTTTTCCTGAGAACTGTCAATGGGTGCGGCCGATCACCGGCCGGACGGGAAAGCAGGCCGGCATGGGCGGTCAGCCGCCGGGCCGGAGAAAAATGAGAGAAAACTCGAATGTGATGAAAAAAGATCGCGAGCTCGTCGTCTTTGGCATCGGAGCGCATCCAGGACGACATAGACGGGTTAAGACGAGTTCGCTTCCATGAGACATCAACTCCATCTGCCGCCGGGCGAGGCAATGTTCATGCCTTTCGCCGATCGAAAACCCTTCTTGCCGAAACCGGCCACCTAGAGCCCTACCCGACCAGCGGCACACAGGTGCCGGCACCGACCGGGAGCGGATGGCTACGCCCGTTCCTCGTCATCGAAGCCGAAACAGACGAGCAATGCGCGATCCTTTTTATCGCGTGCCGGGGATGGAGACCATGCAATCGTCCAGGCAAGCCGCCGAAGCTGCCACGTTCCAGAGTTTTGCAAACTGCTACCTGCGGGAGGTCAATCCCGGCACGCCGGTCGTGCATCGCATTCCTGCCGGATCGGTCGAATGCATCGAATGGTCCCTGCCGCGGCAGCAGACGCTGCTGCGGGCGGAAATCCTTTCGGCCTCCCTTTGCGGTCCGCAGCATTTCGGCAGGCTATGGGTGCGGGCCGTGTCGGACGCGGCCTGGCGGCAGGCCGAGCCAATGTCGACCCTCCACCTCCTCATCCATGAAGCTTACCGCCAGATGGAAGACGGCCGGACCGATGCCCTGCGCACGTTCGAACTCGAGCTTCTGATGCGCGTGCTCGACAGCTACCAGCAGATGGCGCTCTATATCGAGAAAGCCTCTCCGCCGCCGCAGGACGAAGGACATTTCATCGAGGCGGAGCAGTCGCTCGTCTTCGGTCACTGGCAGCACCCGACGCCGAAGAGCCGGCAGGGCATGACGTTCTGGCAGCAGGAACGGTACGCTCCGGAACTGCGCGGCCAGTTCAGGCTCCACTACTTCGCCGCAAGGGAAAGCCATGTGCGCCAGGCTTCGGCGCACCGGGCGGACGTGCAGGAGATCGTTCGCTCGCAGCTCGGCAGGTCCGGCGGCGATGTCGGGGCCGGCAGCGATGAATGCCTTATCCCCATGCATCCGCTTCAGGCGGAAGCGCTGCTTCTCGACCCGGACGTGCAGGCGCTGCAGCGCCGCGGCAGCCTGCGCCATATCGGCCCCGCCGGACCCCTCTTCACCGCGACCTCCTCCGTCCGCACGGTCTACAGCGCCCACGCGGACTGGATGCTCAAATTCTCGCTTCCCGTCAGGATCACCAATTCCGTCCGCATCAACCGCCGTCAGGAACTCGAAGCGGGCGTGGCGATGGCAAGGCTGATGCATCGCATCGGCTTTGCCGAACGGTCGGCGAATTTCCGCATCATCCACGACTCCGCCTATGTCGCGCTCGACATGCCGGGCCGCGAAGAAAGCGGCTTCGAGGTGATTTTGCGTGAAAACCCGTTCAGGGGCGACGGCGCGCGCGGCGTGGTCACCGTCGCCGCACTGACCGCCGACCCGCTTCCCGGAGAGATCTCGAGGCTGGAGCGCCTTGTCCGCAGGTTTGCCGCCAGACGTGCCGACAGCCTGCCCGACGCTGCGCTCTCCTGGTTCCGGCATTATTTCGATTGCGCCGTGGAGCCGCTGATCCGGCTCTACGACGACTACGGCATCGCATTGGAAGCCCATCAGCAGAACAGCCTTCTCGACATCGGCGCGGGTTATCCGACAGCCGGTTACTATCGGGACAACCAGGGCTTCTATCTTTCCGAGCGTTACCGCAGCCTGCTTGCCGCCCATGTGCCGGAGACGGAAACGATCGCTTCCCTGTATTTCCCGGACAGCGAGATCCGCGACCGCTTCGCCTATTACCTGATCGCCAACCAGGTCTTTTCGGTCATCAGCCGCATGAGCCATGACGGCCTCTGCGACGAGAGCGTGCTTCTATGCGCTTTCAGGGGCCATCTGGAACGATGCGCGGAAAAGATGACCGGAGCTGGGAAGGATTTCGCGCGGCATGTCCTCGACCTGCCGACGATCGCCTCCAAGGCCAACCTGACGACGCGCCTCTTCGATATCGACGAGCTGCAATCCGACGGCACCCATACCCTTTACCGGCAGGTTCCGAACCCGCTGAGGGTTCCGATGGTGCTGGCGGCCCCGAGGACGAGCCATGCCATTGCCTCTTGAAATACCGGGACGGCCGCATGACCGCGTGCTGCGCCAGCTCGTGGCGGCGCTGCTTTTCGAAGGCATCGCCGATGCGCGGGAAAGTGCCGGCGAAGGCCCGAGGCAATTCCACTGGTCGCTCGGCGGCCGGCAGTTCCGGTGCCGCGGCACGGCCGGCCCCTTCGGGCGGATCCGTATCACGGAAAGCTCCGTCGAAATGCAGGCCCTTGATGGCGAATGGGAACCCGCCTCGCTCGGCGCGATCGTCACGTCGCTTCCCGGCACCGGCATCTCGCGCGGAAAACTTCTCCGCGAACTGGAAGAGACGATCGCCCTCTGCGAATGGAACCATCGCAATCTTCCGCCGCGCGTCCGCCGCCGCATGACCTTTCCGGAGCTGGAAGGCGCGCTGGACGAAGGGCATCCCTACCATCCCTGCTACAAGGCACGCACCGGTTTCTCGATCGCCGATCACGCGGCCTACGGGCCGGAGACCGGCAAGGCCTTCCAGCTCGTCTGGCTGCTTGTCGCACGAAAGCATCTCCGCCAGGCGCTTCCCGGCAGCGAAAAAGCCTTTTGGCTGGCCGAGCTTGGCCAGAAAACGTGGGAAAAAATCCAGATCCGGCGTCAGGAACTTGGATTGCCCGACGAGGACTTCGGGCTTGTGCCGCTGCATCCCTGGCAGTGGCAGACGTTGCGTGAAACCCTGCTTTCGGGCTGGATCGCCGGCGGCGAGGCCCATCATCTGGGACCGATGGGCGACCGCTATGTCGCGACCCAGTCGGTGCGTTCGCTGCTCAATGTCGACAGGCCGCTGGCGGCGAGCGTCAAGCTCCCGATGAACATGGTCAACACCTCGTCGAAGCGCATCCTCGAACCGCATTCGGTCTGCACCGCGCCGCCTCTCTCGAACTGGATCGCCGGCATAGTCCAAAGCGATCCGGCCTTCGCCGAGGAATATCCGCTCGCCATCCTGCGGGAATATGCCGGGATCATCGCCGATGCCGGAGGGCCGCTGGCGGGCCAGATCGGGGCGATCTGGCGCGAGAATGCGGAAGCCTCGCTTCTGCCCGGCGAGGCGATCGTTCCGTTCAACGCCCTGATGATGGTCGAGGCGGACGGACGGCCGTACGCGGACGAATGGATAGAGCGCTTCGGCCTCATGCCGTGGATGAACCGGCTCCTGGAAATCGCCGTCCTGCCCGTCTGGCACCTGCTCGTATGGCACGGGATCGCGGTGGAAGCGCATGGACAGAACATGCTGCTCGTGCACCGGGACGGCTGGCCCGTGCGCCTCATCCTGCGCGATTTCCATGAGAGCGTGGAATTCTCCCCCGGCTTCCTGCACGAGCCCGAGAAGGCGCCCGACTTCCTGTCGATCAACCCGCTCTACCGCGAGGCGGAGCCGGATCAATACTACTGGACGGACAATCTCGACTCGCTCCGCGAACTCGTGATGGACACGCTCTTCGTCTATAACCTGAGCGAGATATCCCACCTACTCGATGTCTGCTACGGCCTTCCGGAATTCCGCTTCTGGCAGCGTGTCGAAAGCCTGCTCACGTCCTACGCGAACGAGCGCGGCATGAGCCGCCGCCAGGCCGAACTCGGGCACGACCGCCCGCTCATCCTCACCGAATCCCTGATCACCCGAAAGCTCCTCGCGCTGAAGCCGGAATATCACCACGCGATATCCAACGCCTTGGCCGAAAGGACGTCCGAACGAAGGAGGAAGCCATGATCCGGATCGACGGGCGGCTCTATGACCGCACCTATTTCGACGATGCATCGAACCGCATCGCCGAACAGATAGGCCTCCACGAGAACAGTACCGGCCGCTACGCCGTCTGCTTTGGCGACACCACGGGATGGCTGTCCTTTTTCTTCGCCATCCGCAAGGCAGGCGCCAGCGTCCTGCCGATCCATCCGGGCACGCCCTATGCCGCGGCCCGCAAGCTTGCGCTGACCGCGAACTGCGACCGGCTTTTCCATAACGGCATGACCGCCGAAGTGCTCGACGCACGGGAAGAGCCGCCGTCACCGGGCCGGCTGCTGCATATGAGCTCCGGCACGACGGGGGCTGCGAAGTGCATCGCCCGCAGTTGGGAAGAGATCGACCGGGAGGTCGAAAGCTATGTGCGCACCTTCCGAGAGCCCGAGGGCATGACGCCGGTCATCGCCTGCCCCACCACCCATTCCTACGGGTTGATCTGCGGCATTCTCGTCGCCCTGAAGCGCGGCCAGGTGCCGGTCATCGTCGAGACGGCCAATCCCAAATATCTCCTCAAAGTGCTGCGCGAGACCGATCGCCCGCTGCTCTATTCCTCGCCGGCGATCCTGCATACGCTCTCCCGGCTTCTGCCCGAGGGGGAACGGCTTTATGCGGCCATGACCTCCGGCACGCTGCTGCCGGATCCGTGGTTCACGCAGATCCGCGCCAAAAGCGAGCATCTTTTCCAGCAATACGGCTGCTCGGAATCCGGCTGCATCGCCATCAATCCGGATGTCCGCGCCGCCGGCGACATGGGCTTCGTTCTGCCTCACCTGACGGCCGCCACCGGAACAGGCGCCGAAGACGCCGGCGAGATCGTCGTGCAGAGTGAAGGCGGCGCCCCGATCCACACCCGCGATCTCGGCTACCGCCGGGAAGACGGCATGCTGGTCTTCGTGTCGCGCATGGACGACATGATCAACGTCTCCGGCCTCAACGTCTATCCCAAGGACGTCGAGGACGCGGTCATGGCCATGCCGGCCGTCACCGACGCCGTCGCCTTCCGCAAGAGCGACCGGTTTGCCGGGGAACGCGTTGCGCTGCTCTACAGCGCCAGCCGGCCGGTTCCGCCGCAGGACATCCGCGAATGGTGCAGCCGCCATCTCGCCAGTCATCAACTGCCGATGGAAATGATCCAGGTCGCGGAAATCCCCCGCCAGGCGAACGGCAAGATCAGCCGCCGCGAGGTGGCGGCCCGCCATGCGGCGGGCGAATTCAATACAACGGCGGCAGGAGTTGCCTCATGACACGCGAAGACGTTCTCGATGCGATCCGGACCATGCTTTCCGAGCACATGTCGCATGCGCATATGCAGGGTTTCGGTCCGGAGGCGCGCCTCAACGAGGATCTTTATCTCGATTCCGTGCTGATCCTGCAGATCTTCCTCAACCTGGAGCTCGAATACGGCCTCGCCATGCCGGAAGAGGCGATCGCCCGGCAGGAGATCGAGACCGTGGCCGACCTCGTTTCGCTCTACGTGCCGAAACCCTCCGCCGCGCCCGTTCCCTCCTTCCCCCTGACCGGCGGCACGACGGATGAAGGCGTGCATGGCGAGGCCTATTACGACATCAAGGTACACTGCTTCGTGAGCTGCGTCTGCGACGGCCTGAAGCGGCGGAGCCTCGATCAGCGACCTTTCTATTTCGGCGTCTGGGATGCGAAATTCACCGTCAGCGACCGTTTCCAGCTTCTCTACCATTCGCCGGAGATCACCCAGGAGTTCTTCCGGAGCTGGTTCCAGCGGCTCTACGGCGTCACCGTCCGCGAATGGTACGACCCTCGAAAAACCAAGTTCGAAAATCTCGCCGTGCTTCTCGATCTGGTGAAGAACCGTCCCGATACCGGCTCGGTCATGGTCATGCTCGACATGTTCCACCTCCCCGAGCGGGAGAACAAATTCAACCAGAACCCCTTCCCGCATTACCTGATGCTGCAAGAAACCGCCGATCCTCGGAAATGGTTCGTGCACGATCCGGACTATCGCTGGGAAGGCGAGATCGAACGGGAAAAGGTGATCCACGCGATCATGCAGCCGACGGTCGGCGGCGGTTACGTCTTCGACAATGCTGAGGCGCGGACACCGGACGCGGAAGACATCAAGGCCTATTTCGAGGCCTGCTTCGTCGAGGACAGGAATCCGATCGTCGATGCCGTCCGCGATATCATCGCCGCCCATCTCGGAGGCCGGGATGGCCTGACGCTTGCGGACCTTGCGGCGGCGGTGCGCGAACTGCCGGTCATCACCATCCGCAAATACGCCTACGAGCACGGCTTCGCCTTCTTCTGGCGCGCCCTCAAATTGCCGGCGGCGGAATTCGAAACATGGTGCGAGGAGATCGAAGCGCTCGTCCAGTCGTTGAAGGGCCTCCACTATGCCTGCATGAAGCTCGGCCAGACGGGCGACAGGAAGCAGGCGGATGCGGTATTCGAACGGCTGGACGAGGCCGATCGACTGGAGCGGAAGCTGAAGGGCAGGCTCGGAGAGGTCTTCGCCCTGTGGTGCGACCGGAACGTCGCGGCACCCGTTACCGCACTCAAGAGAGCCGCTGGTTGAACGCAAGCCCGGGCGGCCTCTTCCCTCTCCTGTCCATGCCCCGCCGCTGACGCACCCCGCGGCGGCGGGCCGTCATGTCTTTTCCATTGTCATCATAATATGACTATTGTAATCAAGTTTTTGATGATAAATATGCGTCCCGCATGGCAAACCATCCGGACGTGTCATTCGTATCACGAACTCAGCTCCCATACGTCTCGGCGCGTGGACTGGCCGCATATTGAACGAAAACCGATACTCCAATCAGATGACTTTGGAAGCAGACAACCGACACAGCCTCTATCTCGCCCACCGGTCGGCCCTGGTCGACTATGCAGCGCGTATCCTGGGCTCTCGGGAAGCGGCCGAAGACATCGTGCAGGAAGCCTATCTGCGTTTCGCGCCCGGCCGGGCGACGACGGAATCGGCACGCCAGAAGGTTGCCTACCTCTACCGCATCGTCCGCAACCTCTCGTTCGACGTGCTGAAGCGCCGCAGGATCGAGCATCGCGGGCATGCGGAGGATCCGCCTTTCTGGACGGTGCCGCAGTCGGCCGAGACGCCCGAACAGGCGGTGATGTTCTGCGACGAGGTGCGCATCGCGGCCGACGTGCTCGCCTCGCTTCCGAATGAAGTCCAGGTCGCGGTGGAAATGTACCGCTTCGGCGGCCATACGCTCGAAGGTGTCGCGGACCATCTCGGCATCTCGGTCGCGACGGCCCATCGCCATGTACGCACCGCCATGGTGAAGATCGCAACGGCGCTCGATAGAAAAAATTCCTGAACAATCGCGGCCGACGAAAAATCCGCACGGGTCAATCGTTCCTACGCATGGAAGAAAAATTCGGATAGAAGCGACGGGACATCCGAAGCAGGTACGATTTGACACGCAACGGCGAAACAGACGAAGAGATTCTCGAAGAGGCGATGGACTGGTTCCTGCGCCTCAGGGCGTCGTCCCGTGCGGCGGATGGCGACGGCGGTTTCGCCGTCTGGCTCGATCGGTCGCCGGCGCACCGGGATGCCTGGCTGAAGGCCTGCAGGACCTGGGAACTGATGGGCGAGACGACGCCGATCCACGAGGATCTCTGGCGTCCAGGACGCCAGGCGAAGACCCTGGCCGCCCGCCGGCGGCGGCGCGCCTTCGGCGTCGGCGCGGCGATGGCTCTGGCGGCCTGTCTTGTGCTGGCGCTCGCCGGCCCCTCCCTCCTCCTCCGTTACCAGGCCGATTTCAAAACGGCGACGGCCGAGCTCCGCACGGTCACGCTGGAGGACGGCAGCACGGTCGAACTCGGGGCGGCGAGTGCGATCGACACGGATTTCGCAGGCGGATCCCGGCATGTGACGCTGCTTGCCGGCGAAGCGTTCTTCGACGTGACCCACGATCCGGCCCGCCCCTTCGTGGTCACGGCAGGCGGGGTGAAGGTCACCGTGCTCGGCACCGCCTTCGACGTCCACATGACGCCTGAGGACACCACGGTCGAACTCGCCCGCGGCGTGGTCGGCCTCACGGTGACCGGCGCGCCGCATACGTTCGAGCTTTCGCCGGGGGACACGGTGACGGTCCGCCGTGACGACGGCCGGATATCGCGCGGCAGACTGGCGCCGGAGGACATGGCCGCCTGGCGGAACGGCCGGCTGTTCGTCAACGACGTGACCATCGCCTCCGTCGTCGAGGAGCTGCAGCGCTACCATCCCGCCTGGATCAGCATCCCGAGCGGCGATCTCGCCGGCCGCCGCGTCACCGGACTTTACGACCTGTCCAACCCGGACCGGGCGCTCGAAGCGCTTGTCCAGCCCTATGGCGGCAAGGTGCACCGCATCTCGCCCTATCTCCGGGTGCTCGCGCTCTTTTAGCACGATTAAGATTTTCTGAATTTTTTCGGGCAGCGGTGAAAAAAGCGCCGGGCGTGGTCGTCTTTACGCTGAACGCAGGCCGGGGGGCCTTGGCGGATAAAGCGTAGCAGGAGACGGGGCGGATGATTTTGCCGGTAAGCGGAGTGGCGTGCGGAGTTCGGACGAAGCGCAGGTATAGGGCCATCGCCTTGCGATTGATGGCGACCGTGGCAACCGCCGCGATCTTCGGGGCACCTGCCCTCCTCTCTCCCGCCATGGCGCAGACCGCGACGCGCAGCTTCGACATCCCCGCCCAGCCGCTTACCTCGGCTCTGAATGCCTTCGGCCGCCAGTCCGGCCTGCAGGTGACGCTCGCCGCCTCCACGTCGCGCGGCATCAGCGCGCAGGCGGTCAGCGGCAGTCTCACGCCCGACCAGGCGCTCGCCCGCCTGCTGGCCGGCACCGGCGTCTCCTACCGGATCGCCAACGGCACGGCCGTCATCGGCGCTCCCGCGCCCTCCGCGGGTGACCTCCCGGCGGAAGGCGCAACCACCCTTCGCCCGATCGTCCTGCAGGGCCAGCCGGGCGCGGAAGGCGACATCGGCGAAACGGTCATCGGTCCCGAACAGCTCGAACGGATCAATCCGACCGACCTTGCCGACGTTTTCCGCCAAGAACCCGGCGTGCAGGTCGGCAGCTCGCTTCCCATGTCGCAGAAGGTCTATGTCCACGGCGTCGAGGAAACCAACCTCGCCGTCAGCATCGACGGCGCCCGCCAGAACAACAAGGTCTTCCACCACAACGCCACCAACCTCATCGACCCGTCGATCCTGAAGGCCGTGGATGTCGATGCCGGGATTGCGCCGGCGGATGCCGGGCCTGGCGCGCTCGCCGGTGCGATCAACTACGAGACCAAGGATGCGATCGACCTCCTGGCGCCGGGCCAGTCGATCGGCGGCTTCGTGACCTCCACCTACAATTTCAACAGCGAGACGGTGACGACTGGCCTCTCCGCCTATGGCCAGCACGACGGTTTCGAGTTCCTCGGCTACTTCACCTTCGGCAAGGGCAACGACTTCCATGCCGGCAACGGCGACGAGGTACGCGGTACGAGCACCGATCTCCTGAGCGGTCTCGGCAAGATCGCCTACGAATCCGAAGAAGGCCACCGCTTCGAGATCAGCCATGACCGGGTCGTCGACGACGCGCCTCGCCCGTTCCGGCCGAATATCGGGGAAATCCCCGGCCGCCCGACCTGGGAGCCGCGTATCCGCGACATCAGGATAGACCGGCAGAATACGGTCTTTACCTATACGGATACGTCACCCGAAGGCTGGTGGGACCCGACGATCATGCTGGCCTACAGCGCGACGGAGGTCGAGACGCTGGGTTATGCCTGCCCGCGCGGCTGCCCTCCCCCGTCGATCCCCACGACCTATCCGTCGATCGGCGAAACGTCGAGCTTCAACGGAAAGTTCGAGAACAAGTTCTCGTTCGATATCGGCAATATCGTCGCGGGCGTCGACTTCTACAGTGACCGCGCCAAACTCGATGCCGAGAGCACCGCGCTCGGCTTCTCCGATTCCGGGCGCGAGAAGGCGAGCAATGTCGGCATCTACGCGCAAGCGAGATTGGAACCCTGGGAGCGGACGAAGCTTTCCTTCGGCGCGAGGGCCGATCATCAGTGGTTCACCGGCGTCGACGGGTCCGAGTTCGACCATGGCGGTCTCAGCGCCAACATCTCCGGCGAATACGACCTGACGGATTTCCTGACCGCCAAGGCGGGCTTCTCGCATGTCTGGGCCGGCATTCCGCTTGCCGAGAACTTCATCATCAACCCCGCATGGGACTACGGGCCGGACGGTCCGGACGTCGTCACCGCCAACAACTACATGTTCGGTCTCGAAGCCAGATATGAAGGCTTCACTGCCGAGGCCAGCGTTTTCCGGACCGACATCTTCAATGCCCGCGACGCCAGCTACAACCCACCGGTCGGGGGAGCCGTGGAAAGCCGGGATGTGGAATCCAGAGGCTTCGAGATCGGCGTCGGCTACGAGTGGACGAACAGCTACGTGAAGATCAAATACGCCCATATCGACGTCGATATCGACGGTGCTCCGGCTGATTCCGATGCGGGCAATTATCTTGCGACGCCGGTCGGCGACATCATCACCATTACGGCCGCGCATACTTTCGCCGATTGGGGCCTGACGATCGGCGGCGATATCGAGATCGCACCGAAATACGATCACGTCGTGGCCGGCACACCGGCTTACAAGGCTTATGAAGTGGTCAACGTCTTCGCCGAGTGGAAACCGGAAACGCTGCCGAACTTCACCTTCCGGGCCGAACTGAAGAACGTCTTCGACGAAACCTATGCCAACCGCGCCACCTACGGACAGGAATTCGGTACGGTCAATCCGCTCTACGAGCCCGGCCGCAGCTTCCTCCTGACGGCGAAGGCGACGTTCTGATGGCGGAGGGGTGCTGCTTCATATCGCGGCACCTCTTCTTCCGGTTTTCGATTCCGGTTTTCGATTGTGCGGCGCCTTCCGGCGAGTATAAGTGGAGCGTGAAATTCAAGAAGGAGTGCGACCATGCTTCAGGCATCTGCAGAATGGCACACGGAACACGGCCACAAATATCTCGTCCAGTTGTGCAAGCATTTCGCTCACAAGATCGAGACCTCCTATTCGGAAAACCATGGGGAGTGCCGCTTTTCCTGCGGCACCGCCATCCTCGATTCGGACGATTCCGGCTTGAAGGTCCTGGCGACGGCCGCCGACGAGGACCAGCTCGCCGAGACGAAATCGGTGATCGAAAGGCATCTCGTGCGCTTCGCCTTCCGCGAGAATCTGGAAGGCTTGCAATGGAAGACGCTGGGCCGGGCCGCCTGACGCCCCTTTCCGCCGAACCATATCCACAAGACGGTGAAAGAATGAATTTGAGAATGATCGCGGCATCTGCCGCTTTTGTGTTTTCGGCAATCGCCGTTGACGCCGCGGAAATCTCGACCGCCAAGGGGTCGGTCACGATCGCGGAGACGCCCGAAACGGTGGCTGTTTTCGACATCGCCGCGCTCGACACGCTCGACCGCCTCGGAATCAAGCCGGCCGGCGTGCCGGAAAAGCTGTTCGTCTCCCAGCTTGAAGACCTCAAGCAGGGCGCCGAAATCGTCGGCGATCTCTTCGAGCCCGATCTCGAAGCCCTGAGCGCCCTCGGGCCCGACCTCATCATCGTCGGCGGCCGATCCTCGACCAAGGCGGAAGCGGCCGCGCAGGTGGCGCAGACCATCGACATGACGATGAACGGCGACGACCTGATCGCGCAGGCCAAGGAAAGGCTGGCGACCTATGGCGCCCTTTTCGGCAAGGAAGACGAAGCCGCCCGGGCAGCCGGCGAGCTCGATGCCCAGGTCCAGGCAGCAAAGGCAGCCGTCGCGGGCAAGGGAAAAGCCCTCATCGTCATGACCAACGGGCCGAAGGTCACGGCTTACGGCCCCGGTTCGCGCTTCGGCTGGGTGCACACAACCCTCGATCTGCCGCCCGCCGTTCCGGATGTGGAAGCCGCAAATCATGGGGAGGCGGTCTCCTTCGAGTTCATCCGCAACGCCAATCCCGACTGGCTGCTGGTGCTCGACAGGGCCTCCGCCATCGGCTCCGGCGAACAGGGCGCCAAGGCGACGCTGGACAATGAGCTCGTCGCCCAGACGACCGCCTGGAAGAAGGGCCAGGTCGTCTACCTGCCGGCCGCCGAATTCTATATCGCCGCCGGCGGCGTGCAGTCGCTGCAGCGGGTCATGGCGACGGTCGCGGAGGCCTTCGCCGCCTCCGAATGAGCGCCGCAACCGTAAAACGCCCCTCAGGAACGGCGGCGATCGCAAGCCTCGGGCTCGCGATCCTTTTCGTCCTGAGCCTCTTCGTCGGCGTCGGCGACATGCCTCTCGGCCGCCTGCTGTCGGACGCTGACGCTCTCGAACTTCTGCTGGTGAGCCGCCTGCCGCGGACCCTGGCCGCGATCCTCGCGGGCGCCGGCCTCGCGATCGCCGGCCTCATCATGCAGACGCTCGCCCGCAACCGTTATGTCGAGCCGTCCACCGCCGGAACCGCTCAGAGCGCCGAGCTCGGCATCCTTCTCGCCACGCTTCTCTGGCCCTCGGCAAGCCTCGCCCTCAAGAGCCTCGCAGCCGGCGCGGCCGCCCTTCTCGGCACGTCCGTCTTCCTGATGACCGCGCACCGGCTGCCGCCGACCCAGCCGTTTCTCGTACCGCTTTTCGGCCTCGTCTACGGTGGCGTCATCGGCGCGGCGGTCACTTTCATCGGCTGGCAGGCGGATCTTCTCCAATATCTTGCCGTCTGGACCAATGGCGATTTTTCCGGCGTACTGCGCGGCCGCTACGAGCTTTTGTGGATCGGCGCGCTCATGGTCGCCGTCGCATGGTTCATTGCCGATCGCCTGACGATCATGACGCTCGGCCGTGATGCCAGCGTCGGCCTCGGCCTCGACTATGCCCGCATGATGCAGCTCGGGCTGCTCATCGTCTCGATCGTCTCGGCGCTCGGCGTCGTCGTGGTCGGGATGATCCCCTTCGTCGGCCTCGTGGTGCCGAACATCGTCTCCCGGCTGATGGGCGACAACCTGCGCGGCACACTTCCCGTCGTCGCGCTGAGCGGCGCGGCACTCGTGCTCGGCTGCGATATCCTCGGCAGGCTGATCCGCTATCCTTACGAAATCCCGGTCGGCACGGTCATGGGCGTCGTCGGCGGCTTCCTCTTCCTCTGGCTCCTTTTCCGCCGCCCGTCCCATGCCTGACCGCCGCCTCCTCTATCTCGGCCTGGCCGCCCTCCTGTGCGTCGCAGCCTTCATGACGATCGGGCTTCGCGGCAATATCGGCTTCGTGCTCGGACTGCGCGCCGCAAAGCTTGCCGCACTCCTGCAGGTGAGCGTGTCGATCGCCGTCTCGACGGTGATCTTCCAGACCGTCACCGGCAACCGCATCCTGACGCCGTCGATCATGGGGCTCGACGCGCTCTACCTCTTCGGGCAGATGCTGCTGGTCTTCCTGCTGGGCGGCATGGGCTATGCCGCGCTCGACCCGCAATTCAAGTTCGGCGGCGAAGTGCTGGTGCTGATGGCGCTTGCGACGGGCCTCCTGCTGCCGATGCTCCGGCGCCGTGTGGACATGGGCCTGATGCTGCTCGCCGGCGTCATCTTCGGCGTGCTGTTCCGCAGCCTGCATTCGCTGCTCGCGCGCCTGATCGACCCCAACGACTTCGCCGTCGTCCAGGGCGCGAGCTTCGCCAATTTCAACGACGTGCGCACCGACCTGCTCGTCTTCGCAGCCGTGC
Source organism: Xaviernesmea oryzae (assembly GCF_900177415.1). Taxonomy (GTDB): domain Bacteria; phylum Pseudomonadota; class Alphaproteobacteria; order Rhizobiales; family Rhizobiaceae; genus Neorhizobium; species Neorhizobium oryzae_A. The sequence continues at coordinate 684,924 of NZ_FXAF01000002.1, forward strand.
TGACGCTCGTGGGCGCCGCGATCGCCTGGCGGGCAAGGCACGTTCTCGACATCGTCGCCCTGGGACCCGATGCCGCGACCGGGCTGGGAGTGACCTGGGCAAGGACGGTCACCGGCCTGCTGCTCCTCGTTTCCGCGCTCGTCGCCGTCTCGACGGCGCTCGTCGGACCCGTCGCCTTCTTCGGGCTGCTGGTCGTCGCCGTCGCCGAACGCCTCGTCGATACGCGGCGCCATGCCGTGCTGTTGCCGGCGGCGGCGCTGACGGCCGTCTTCATCCTGGTCGGCGGCCAGACGCTTTTCCAGCACGCCCTCGGCAACAGCTCGACGCTCGGCGTCGTCATCGAGTTCGCCGGCGGCCTCGTCTTCCTTCTTCTGCTCGTTCTCGGGAGCCGCAAATGATCCGGATAGAGAATGTCTCCTTTCGGCATGGCCCGACAAACATCCTGCACGACATCTCGCTCACCATTCCGAAAGGCGGCATAACCGCCCTCGTCGGGCCGAACGGCGCCGGAAAATCCTCGCTGCTGTCGCTGATTTCGCGGCTGCAGACGCTCCAGGAAGGAAGCATCACCATCGACGGTCTTCCGGTCGACACGACGCCGAACCGGCAGCTCGCGAAGGTCATCGCCATCCTGCGGCAGGATTCGATCGTCGCGAGCCGGCTGAGGGTCCACGAACTCGTGGGCTTCGGGCGGTTTCCCCATGGCCGGGGCAGGCTCACCGAAGAGGATCGGGCGATCGTCGGCCAGTCCCTGCAGCAATTCGACCTTGCCGATCTCGCCGACCGCTTCATCGAAACGCTGTCCGGCGGCCAGCGGCAGCGGGCGCTCGTCGCCATGGCCTTCTGCCAGGGCACGGACTACCTGCTGCTCGACGAGCCGCTCAACAACCTCGACATGTATTACGCCCGCGAGCTGATGCGGTCGCTGCGCGCGATCGCCGACGAAAAGGGAAAGACGATCGTCATCGTGCTGCACGATATCAACCAGGCGGGCGCCTATGCGGACCGGATCGTCGCGATGAAGGACGGCCGCCTAATCGCCGACGGAGCTCCTGCGGAACTCCTCAACACGGACATTCTCGAGAGCGTGTTCGGCTTCCGCATGCCGGTCGAGGTCGTCGATGGCAAGCCGGTGGCATTGCATTTCCGGTAGGAGGAAGCCGTGCTGAAGCCGGTCATGCCGACTGCCAGGACGGCGGTTACAACGCTCAAAATATGAGCCAGTTGATCATCCGGGCCATCCACGGCATAACCGGTCTTAAGGAACCGGGATGATGCAGATGGATCAGACATTCGATATCGGCGCGCGGCTCAACGCCATGCGTCTGGCGGCGGGCCTTTCACAGCGTCAGCTTGCGGAGCGGGCGGGCGTACCGCATGCTCAGATCTCGAATGTGGAGACCAACAAGGTCAGCCCCTCCGTCGCGACGTTGCGGAAGATCCTGAGCGGCCTCGGCGTCGGCATGGGCGACTTTTTCGAACCGGAGCGCAGCCCTCCCAAAGGTCCGTTCTTCTCGGCGCATGAACTCGTAGACTTGACGTCGAAAGTCGCTGCCTCGCCGATTTCCGGCGGTGGGGACGGCGCCCTCGTCTTTCGACAGATCGGCGATGCGCGGGCGCACAACCTCCAGATCCTTCATGAGGTCTACGAACCGAATGCGGATACCGGCGATACGCTTCTGCAGCATGCCTCGTCCGAGGGAGGTTATGTGGTCGAAGGCGAACTGGAGGTCACCGTGGGCGAGGAAGTCCGCGTGCTGAAAGCCGGAGAAGCCTATCTCTTCGACAGCCGCGTGCCGCATCGCTTCCGCAACCTCTCCGACCGCCGCACGGTCGTCATCTCCGCCTGCTCCCCGCCCTATCTGTAATTCCTCGACGGCCCTCTTGCTCAAAATAATGAGCATCGCTATAGCTTGATCATCGACATCAGGGGAATTTTGCGATGACCGTTTCCAGTGATCTTCATTCGCGTCAAAAGGCTGCCGTGGCGGGCGGCGTCGGCACCCGCGCCATCTTCGCGGAAAAGGCGCTGAACGCCGAGCTCTGGGACGTGGACGGCAAGCGTTTCATCGATTTCGCGGCCGGCATCGCGGTCAACAACACGGGTCATCGCAATCCCGTCGTGATGAAGGCCGTCGCCGAACAGGCCGAGCGCTTCACCCATACCTGCTTCCATGTCGCGCCTTACGAAGGCTATGTGAAGCTTGCCGAACGGCTGAACGCGATTGCGCCGACCGGTGCGGAAAACCGCACCATGCTGGTGACGACCGGCGCCGAGGCTGTCGAGAACGCCGTCAAGATCGCCCGCGCCCATACCGGCCGCGCCGGCATCGTCGCGTTTTCCGGCGCCTTTCACGGCCGCACCATGCTCGGCATGGCGCTGACCGGTAAGGTCGTGCCCTACAAGAAGAATTTCGGCCCCTTCCCGGCCGATATCTACCACGCCCCCTTCCCGAACCCCTATCTCGGTTTGTCCACCGAAGAAGCGATCGCCGGCCTTGAGCGCCTCTTCGCCGCCGATGTCGATCCGGAGCGGATCGCGGCCTTCATCGTCGAGCCGGTCCAGGGAGAAGGCGGGTTCAACGTCGCGCCGAGGGAATTCCTCGTTCGCCTGCGTGAGATCGCCGACAAATACGGCATCGTGCTGATCGCCGACGAAGTCCAGGCCGGCATGGCGCGCACGGGAAAGATGTTCGGCTTCGAGCATGCGGGGGTCAAGTCCGACCTGGTGACGATGGCGAAGGGCCTCGCCGGCGGCTTCCCGCTGTCGGCCGTCACCGGCAGAGCGGAGATCATGAACGCGGCCCATCCGGGCGGGCTCGGCGGCACCTATGCCGGCAATCCGCTCAGCGTCGCCGCCGCCAATGCCGTGCTCGACGTGATCGAGAACGACAAACTCTGTGACCGCGCCGCCGAAGTCGGCCGGAAGATCACCGATCGCCTCAATTCGATCGCGTCCCGCCAGGGCATGGAGCGGATCGGCGAGGTGCGCGGCCTCGGCGCCATGGTCGCGTTCGAGCTGGTCGAGGATCGCCAGTCGAAAGCCGCATCTCCGGCGATGACCAACCGGATCGTCGCCGAAGCGGAAGCCCGCGGCCTCATCCTGCTCTCTTGCGGAACACGGCTCAACGTGATCCGGTTGCTGCCTCCGCTGACGATCGAATGGGATGTCCTGGAGGAAGGATTGAACATTCTCGAAGCTTCGATCGAGGCCGCGTTTTCGGATACCGCCGCTTCGGCGGCGGCCTGACCGGCTATCCCGAAGACAAGACGGAAACCAGGAAGGAAAAAGCGCATGAACGGCGCCGATATGCTGTGTGATGTCCTGCTTGCGAACGGCGTCGATGTCTGCTTCGCCAATCCGGGAACATCCGAAATGCACTTCGTCGCGGCGCTCGACCGCAAGCCGGAAATGCGCTGCATCCTCGGGCTTTCGGAAGGCGTCGTGACCGGCGCGGCCGACGGCTATGCCCGCATGGCGGACAAGCCGGCTGCGACGCTTCTCCATCTCGGGCCCGGTCTCGCCAACGGCCTTGCCAACCTCCACAACGCGCGCCGCGCCCGCACGCCCATCCTCAACGTGGTCGGCGATCACGCCTCCTATCACCTGCAGTACGACGCGCCGCTGACGAGCGATATCGAAAGCCTCGCCCGCCCCATGTCCCACTGGGTCGGGCGCGCCGCCGGCGCCCACGACATCCGCCGCTGCACCGAGGAAGGCTTCGCAGCCTCGATCGCCCGGCGCGGCGTCTCTACCATGATCCTGCCCGCCGATGCCGCCTGGGGCGAGGTCTCGCCGGAAACGCTTTCCCCCGTGGAGATTCCTGCACCGCCGCCCGTCGATCCGGAGACGTTGAAGGCGGCCGCAGCAGCACTGCGCAGCGGCAAGCGGACGGCCATCATTCTCGCCGGCCGGGCCATGCGCGAAAAGCCGGTCTCGACGGCCGGACGGATCGCCGCCGCCACCGGCGCCGCCCTCTTCTCGACCTCCTCGGCCAGAAGCGCACGCGGTGCCGGACGCGCCCTGGTGCGGCCCGTCCCTTACAATATCGAGCTGGCCATCGAGGCGTTGAAGGAATTCGAGGTGGCGATCTGCATCGGCGGGCCGCGGCCCGTCACCTTCTTCGCCTATCCGGGCAAGCCGAGCACGACGCTGCCGCCCTCCTGCGAGGTCATCCAGCTTGCCGAACACGAGCATGACCTCGCGAACGTCATCGACGCGCTGGCCGACGAGCTGGGCGTCAGGCCGAATGCCGATTTCGCGCGCAATCCCTTCCGGCAGAACGACATCCAGGTTCCCGGCGGTGCCTTGACGCCCGATGCGATCAGCCTTGCGATCGCCCGCCATCTCCCGGAAAACGCGATCGTCATCGACGAGGCTCTGACCTCGATCGGACAGCATTCCGCCCTCGCCCCCGGCCTTCATCCGCACGATCATCTGCCGATCACGGGCGGCTCGATCGGCATCGGCATCCCGCTTGCGACGGGTGCGGCGATCGGCGCGCCCGACCGGAAGGTTGTGGCGATGCAGGCGGACGGCAGCGGCATGTACACGGTCCAGGGCCTCTGGACGCAGGCCCGCGAAGCGCTCGACGTCGTCACCATCGTCTTCGCCAACAGCGCCTACAAAATCCTGCAGGGTGAGATGGTGAATGTCGGCGTCAACTCCTTCGGTGTGAACGCCCGCAAGATGCTCGACCTCGATCAGCCGAAGCTCGACTGGTGCTCGCTTGCCAAAGGCCTCGGCGTCGAATCCGGCCGCGCCACGACCGTCGAGGAATTCGTGAAGCTCTATACCGGCGCGCTTTCCCGCAAGGGACCGTTCCTCATCGAAGCCGTCATGGCATGATCACGCCGTCGCGGCCGCGGCGACCATGATCATCTCGACCTTCAGGTCCGGGCTTGCAAGCCTCGCCTCGAAACAGGCGCGGGCCGGCGGAGCCATGCCGGAGACCCACTCGTCCCAGACCTCGTTCATGGCGGCATAATCGTCCATGTCCGCCAGCATGATCGCGCAGAAGATCAGCCCCTGCTTGGCGCTCCCGATCTCCGCAAGCCGGCCTTCGGCCTTTGCGAGAAGCTGCCGCGTCTGCTCCGCGACGCCGATCGAACCGTCATAGGGTGCCTGCGGCGTGCAGGCGAAGTAGCCCGTGCCCTGATGGACGACGGCGAGGCTGCCGCGCTTGCCGACGCCGAAGCGCTCGATGATCGAGGAGAAATCTGCGGTCATGATCTTGCTGCCTGCTTACTTGGTGATGACGAAGACGGATTCGGGCATCCAGCTGATGCAGCACTCTTCGCCTTCCTTGATGATGACGACGTCGGCGCCGAGCACGCGGACCCGCATCGTCACCTCCCCTGCGCGGCCGATGACCAGCGCGTTGTCGCCGTAGTTGACGATCGTCTCGACCGTCATGCGGACGTTCCTGCGCCCCTCGATCGGATTGCGCGACAGCTTGATATGTTCCGGGCGGATCAGCAGCGTCACCTTCTGGCCGTCGGACAGGGCGTTGTCGGCGCCCGCATAGTCGAACGCGCCGAGCGCCGGGTTTTCGGCGGTCTTCCCCGCCGCGCTAGAGATCGTCGCGGGAATGAGGTTGCTCTCGCCGATGAAGGCAGCGACGAAGGAGGTCTGCGGCCGATGATAGATGTCGAGCGGCGCGGCCGCCTGCTCGATCCGGCCTTTCTCGAAGACCACGATGCGGTCGGACATGGACATGGCTTCCGACTGGTCGTGCGTGACGAAGATCGTGGTCACCCCGAGGCTTCGCTGGATGCGCTTGATCTCGATCTGCATCTGCTCGCGCAGGTTCTTGTCGAGCGCGCCGAGCGGCTCGTCGAGGAGCAGGAGCGACGGTTCGAAGACGAGCGCGCGGGCGAGCGCGACGCGCTGCTGCTGGCCGCCGGAAAGCTCCTTCGGATGGCGATGGCCGAAACCCTTGAGTCCGACGAGCGACAGCATGTCCTCGGCTTGGCGGAGGCCCTGGGTGCGGCTGACGCCGCGCATCTGCAGCGGAAAGTAGACGTTCTCGACCGCCGTCTTGTGGGGAAAGAGCGCGTAGTTCTGGAAAACGATGCCGATATTGCGCTCATGCGGCGCGAGCTGCGAGATCGACTGCCCGCCGACCTCGACCGTGCCGGCGCTCGCCTTCTCGAAACCCGCGATGATCATCAGGGTCGTCGTCTTGCCGGAACCGCTCGGCCCCAGGAAGGTCACGAACTCCCCCTTGTCGACCGAGAGGCTCACATTGTCGAGCGCCGTGAAATGCCCGTAGGTCTTGGTGATGTCGGAGAGTTGCAGATAGCTCATGGAAAGTCCTTGGGATCAGTGTGCGCCGGCAGGCCGGCTCGGCTTGGGAGCGCGGCTGCGAAGCGCGCTGACGAAATAGGGGGCGGCGATGCCGATCAGCACGAGGAAGAACAGCAGCGTCGAGATGACGGCGATCACCGGATCGGCCTCCTGCCGAATGCTGTCGAACATCTTGCGCGGCAGGGTCGCCGCATCGCGGCCGGAGATGAAAATCGCCACGACGGTTTCGTCGAACGACTGCACGAAGGCGAAAAGCGCGCTGATGATCAGGCCGGGCCTGAGGATCGGCAGGGTGATGTGCATGAAGGTTTTCGTCGGGCTGGCGCCGAGGCTCTGGGCCGCGCGCTCCAGATTGCGGTCGAAACCCTTCAGGTTGGCGGAGAGGACGAGGAAGGCGATCGGCACCGACAGGCAGGTATGCGCCAGGATGACGCCGAGATGGCTGTGCACCAGCCCGAGATCGCCCAGATAGGAATAGTAGCCGACCGCCATGACGATATGCGGCACCGCAAGCGGCATCAGCATCATCAGGTCGGCGAAACTCTTGCCGCGGAACTTGTGGCGCACGAGCGCAAAGGTGGCCGGCACGACGAGGATCATCGTCAGGATCGTGGTCGCCGTGGCGATCAGGATGCTGTTCCAGGTCGGGATCAGCCAGTCCGGATTGGTGAAATAGGCGCGGTAATAACCGAGCCAGTATCCCGGCGGCGGGAACTGCAGCGAGTTCGCGCTCGAAAACGACATCGGCACGACGATGACGAGCGGCGCGGCGATGAATATCACGACCAGAATGCCGGTCCAGCGCATGAAGAGGTTCATGATCGGTCAACCCCAGAGTTTGTCGAGGCCGAAGCGGCGATGATAGATGGTGAGGATGATGAGCGTGACGACCAAAAGCACCATCGCCATCGCCGAACCCATGCCGAATGCCAGGAACTCGTCGATCTGGTGTCCGATGAGGCCCGCGATCATCTGCTCGCGCGGGCTGCCGAGCAGCACCGGCGTCACGTAGAAGCCGAGGCAGATGACGAAGACGAGCACCGATCCGTTGGCGATGCCCGGCGCCGTCAGCGGCAGGTAGACATGCCGGAACAGCGACCAGCCCCTGGCGCCGAGGCTTTCCGCCGAGCGGATCAGCACCGGATCGATCTTCTTCATCACCGAATAGACGTTCATGATCATGTAGGGCGCGAGGATGTGCACCATGGCGAGCGTCGAGGAAAAGCGGGTGAAGAGAAGCTGCGGCGGCTGGTCTATGCCGATCATCTGCAGGAAGGCGATCAGCGGGCCGTTGTTGCCGAGCAGCACCATCCACGAATAGGTGCGCACCAGGAAGCTCGTCCAGAAGCTCATGGTGACGAGCAGCAGGATCAGCATCGCCGTGCGCGGCTTGGAATGCGCCATCAGATAGGCGAGCGGGTAACCCACCGCGAGGCAGCAAAGGGTCACGAAGGCGGCAGTCAGGAAGGTGTTGACGAAGACGCGCTGGTAGAGCGCTCCGGTCAGCACCCGCTCGTAATTCGCGAGCGACACGCGCGGCTCCGTGAAGCTCATGATCGCCACGTCGGCGAGCGGCACGACGAAAAAGATGAGCATGTAGATGCCCAGCGGCGCCAGCAGAAGCCAGGGCCAGATATTCGTCTTTTCCGTCAGTCTTGAAAGGCTCATGCCCATTGCCGTTCCCTTCTTGGCAGGCAAGGTCGTTACGGCATCGCGCGGTCTTGGAAGCGGTGCGCCTTGTGGACGCACGATTGATGCTCCAGCTCTTTTGAATCCGCGCATCGGCCCGAAATCGGTTTCGGTTTTCGGGCCGATGCGCTTGTGAGCGCGATGCCGGTCAGCAGATCACGTCGATCCGGGAGAGCGGATCAGCTTGCGACCCACTCCTCGAAGCGTTCCGCAAGCTCTGCCGGGTCGATGCCGAAGTTCGCCATGTCCTGCTCGAACGTGAGCGGATAGTTCTCCGGCGAGGTCGGCATGCGCTTGGCGTCCTCGGCGCTGACGAACTCGTTCGAAGCCGGGTTCAGCGCGCCGTAGTCCGCCGCCTTCGAGAAACCGGCGAGCGGCTTGGCACTGGTAGCGAACTCGACGAACTTCTTGGCGTTTTCCAGATTGGGCGTGTCCTTGGCGACGACCCAGTAGGCCCGCTCGATCTCGCCCTGGTTCCAGGTCATCGCCACCGGCGCACCCGCCTTCTCGGCCTCGAAATAGCGGCCGTGCCAGATGCCGATCATGTCGATCTCGCCGTCGCGCAGGATCTGCGTCGACTGGGCGCCCGCCGTCCACCAGACGCGGACATGCGGCTTGATCTTGTCGAGCGACTTGAAGGCGCGGTCCACGTCGAGCGGATAGAGATCCTTCACCGCGACGCCGTCGGCCAGAAGCGCGATCGGGATGACGCGCGAGGCATAACGCTGCAGCGAACGGCCGCCCGGGAATTTTTCGACGTTCCAGAAGTCAGCCCAGGTCTTCGGAGCTTCCTTGTACTTGTCGGTACGCCAGGCGAGGATCGTCGCGAAGGCGTGCGAAGCGACGCCGTTTTCGAAAAGGCCGCCTTCATAGGACGCCTCGAGCTCCTCGATGATGCCGGCCTGGTTGGCGCGCACCAGTTCGCCGCCGCCGAGCGTGGTGACGTCGAATTCATAGGTGCCCGTCTTCACCTGCTGCGCGAGCTTGGCGAAGGAGACCGGAGAAACGGTCTTCACCTGGATGCCCGTTTCGGCGGTGAACGGATCGATGAGATTGGCCTTGGCGGCAGCCTCCCAGGGGCCGCCCCAGGTGTTCACGTACAGGATCTTCTCCTGGGCGCGGACGATATAGGGCGCGGCAAGCGAGGCCGTGACGGCGGCGCCGGCCGTCTTCAGGAAGCGTCGGCGGCTGGGCATGAGAAAGGTCTTCATTCCGGTCATGGTCAGTTCTCCTCTTTATGGTTTTCTGAAAGCGGCTTCGTAGAGCCGGAGCCAGTTCTTGTGGGTGATCTTCGCGACCTCTTCTTCCGAGAAGCCCACGGCCCTGAGGCCGTCCGGGATCACCTTGATGTCCTCGACCTTCTGGAACCATTCCGGCGGTGCGGCCTTCAGCGGCTTGCCGGCGGCGCTCGCGCCGTAGTCCTCGCCTCGCGTCCAGCGGCCCTTGCGCATCCAGGCATAGTCGGGGGCGGTGAAGTTGTGGCTCTTGTCGGTGCCGATCGCGACGGAATCGATGCCGGCGATATCGACGGTGCGGGCGACCATGGTGCACCAGGCCTCGATCGACGCGCAGAACTCGTCGCCGGTGATGTTGCGGTAGGCCGCGCAGCCGATCACGCCGCCGGTATCCTTCAGTGCCCGGATGACGTCGTCCGACTTGTTGCGCTTGTGCATGAAAAGCGATTGGGCGTTGGCATGCGTGACGGCGATCGGCTTTTCGGAAACCTTGATGGCGTCGAGCGTCGTGCGGTCGCCGACATGGCTGCAGTCGACCAGGATGCCGGCCGCATTCATCTCGCGCACCACTTCCCTGCCGAAGCGGGCAAGGCCCGAATCCTCGGCCTCGTAGCAGGAGCCGCCGAGCTCGTTCTGGTTGTTGTAGGTGAGCTGCACGACGCGCACGCCGAGTTCCGCGAACATCTCGACGAAGCGGATACGGCCTTCGAACAGGTTGCTGTTCTGAAAGCCCATGATGATCGCGAGCTTGCCGGCGCCGGAAATGCGGGTGATGTCGCCGGCCGTCAGCGCGATCTCGGCGATATCGGAATTCTCGCGGACGAGATCGCGCCAGCGCCCGATCGAATCCATGGATTCCACGGTGCCTTCCCAGAAGCCGCAGGTGTTGACGACGCCGCCCACCGTTCCCTTGAGCAGGGTTTCAAAGGCTGCGCGATCGAAATGCCCGCATTGCAAACCGTCGATGATCATGATCTCGCACTTTCTTTTTGAGGCTGGGCTTTTTCAGGCTGGGCCTGTTCGCGTTCGGAAAGTCTGGATGCCAGGAAGCTGACATCCGTTTCGTCGTCATTGTCCTTGCGGCCGATGATCGTGCCGTCCTCGTTGATGATCATCGGGCCGGCGTGTCGGCGGGAGACGACGCTGTCGGTCGCAAGCGCCTGCTTGGCGAGATGATAGATGCGCCACCACAGATCCGCCTCGATGTCGGCGCCGTTCTCCAGCAGCGACCACAGGAGCGGATCATCCTTGCGGACATCGCCGGTAACGGCCGCGGGAGCCGCCTTGAGCACGTTGCCGGCAACGGTGATCTGAAGCCCTGTCCGGCCGCCGAGGCTGGCGGCGATCGCCAGTTCCGCCGAATCTGCGGCACTGGCCACCGTAAGCTCCGCCGATCCGAAACGCCGGGCGAGCTCGCCCAGAAGATCGATCGCCGTCGGCACCACGAACCACGCGTGTTCGCCGGCCGCGTCGAGGCTCACCCGGTTGCCGTTTTCCGCCGCGATCGAAATCCGGGCCGGATAGGCGGACTTGAAGCTTTCGAAACGCTCCTCGAACAGGGCGAAACCGCCAAGTCCGAGTTTCTGCGAGTACATCGGAAAATCGCCGACGGTGAGGAAGAAGCCTTTCGGCAGGCTGGTGAGCGAGAATATGCGCTCGGACATCAGCCGCATTTCGCGGGGCATCACGCGCATGGAGGTATTGGAATGCGAAGAAGTCATAGAACAGGTTCCGCCGGATAGTACCAGGTGCCGGTGTAGCCGGAGCGCAGATCGTCCGGCGTCGGCGCGCCGTGATAGAGCACGCCGCGCAGGTTGCGGCTCAGGAAGTCGCGGGTCTTGTCGATGCCGTGGATGCCGACGTTCATCAGCCGCACGAGGTCGATCGGCACGAAGGCTTCCGCGTTGATGTTGGCGCGCGGCGTGTGATAGCCGAGGCCTCTGAGGCTCTGGACGCGCGCCACCATGAAGCGATGTTCCGGATGTTTCATCAGGAAGCGGGCGATGCTGAGCGCAGGCGCCGCCTTGGCGAGATCGCCATGAAGCGCCTGGATGCCGCCGCAGACGTCGAGGCCGAGATCGAGCGCATCGGGCACTTCCTCGCGCGCGCCGCGTCGGGGTTCTTCCGCCGTCTCCGATTTGTACCAGACATATTTGTAGGCGTCGGGACCCGACATGTCGGTATTGAGCGCCCACCGGTATTCCTCGCGGATGAGGTTCGCGAGGCTCTCCACGGTTTCCGCCGGCGAGACGTTGAATTCGTCGGGCGCATGAACCGCCTCCAGCAGACGATCCGCCTCCTCCGGAACGAGTTCGATCAGCAGCGACAGGAAGGTCTCGTAGGCTTCCGGAACCAGATCGGCTTCGAACTCGAAAGCCAGGATGTCGAGCGGATAGTGCGCCTTGCGGCCCAATACCGTTCCGCTGCGGCGGAACTCCTCCAGCGCCTCGACGAGCTTTTCGAGATCGGCGGCCACCTCGGCGCTCGAGGCGAAAGTCTCGTAGACCATCCGGTCCTGCTTGCGGAAGACGATCGCCTGGGCGAGGAGTTCGACAAGCCTTGCAACGCGCGGGTCGGCTGGCGTGAGCTTCAGCCCGCGCGCCATGGCAATCGCGCTTTCGCGCGCCGCGATCAACCCGTCGATCAGCCGCGGATGCTTGTGCACGAAGAAGATCAGGCCGAGCGCGGAACCGTTGCCGACGCCGATATAGCGGCGCAGTTTCGGATCGAGCCGCACCGCCTTGTCAGACCGCTTGGCAGCCAGGTGCTCCACGAGATCGCAGGAGAATTCCCGCATCAGATAGGCGGTCAGAAGCTGCGCCTGCAGGACGCCGCCGAGCGCATGCCGGGCGCCGAGGGACGGGAAGGAGCGCGTCCCGAACGTGCCGTTGCCGTCGAGCCCGGTGTTACGCATCAGGTAGCAGACCTTGGCGAGATCGGTCACGTCGGGCTGCCGCCCTTCGGCGAGCGCTTCGAACGTCTGGTCGAAGACGCGCATCGAACGGTTGGAGCGGCACCAGATCAGCGTGCCCGGCGTTGCCCGGCCCGTATAGAGCTTGGGGATTTCGCGCCGGGCGGTTTCGATCTCCGCCCCCGTCGCCGGTCCCTCGATCAGGGCTCCCATCATGTCCCAGGCCTGGCCGATGATGCGGCCGGTGCGCGCGGTGCGGCTCGGGGGCCGGGAAAAGCCGATGAAGGAGAATTCCTGATCCGGCGCCTTGATCGAATAGACGACCGTGCCTTCGGCGTTTGCATCCACGTCGAACAGGACGTTGGAAATGTCCCAGCGCTCGCGGATCATCTTGTTCATGAAGGCCCGTGTGCCGCTCAGGCGGCTCGGCTGGATCGCCGCCAGCCGCGCGGTCTCCATCACCTTGTGGCCTGGTCGTGGCAGCGGCTTCGCTGCCTGTTCGGAAGTCGCGGTCATGACCGTCAACGTTCTCCCTGCTGCATTTTCGTGATTGTGCGGGCCGCATCGAGAAGCGGCTCGCGGAAGGTTTCGAGGTCGAAGCGCATTTCCGGCATGACCAGCGAGACGGTCGACGTGCATTTGCCGTTGAGATCGAAGATCGGCGCCGCGATCGCGATGACGCCGCTATGGGTGTAGCCGCTCGACAGTGCGTAACCGTTGGCGCGCGCTTCCTGAAGAAGCGCGTCGGCAGCAAGCGGCTCGCCGCTTTCTTTGAGGCGCGCAAGCGTCAGATCGTCCGCGAAGGCGGTGAGGATACGGCCGGATGCGGAGCCTTCCAGCGACATGGTCGTGCCGATCTTCTGTTCCGCACGCAGCACGCTTTCGGATTCGACACGCGAGACGATGCAGGGAACTCCCCGGTCGAGCACCGCCAGCGAAGCGGTCTCCTTAACCCGATGGACCAGCATTTCGAGCACCGGCTGGACGCGCGTGCCGAGACTGGCCTGTTCCAGCGCCGCCGCCGCGATCCGGCAGGCATGCATCGAGAGCCGGTAGCGCATCTCCTGGTCCTGTTCGACCCAGCCCGCCTCGATGAGGGTCAGGAGGCGCTGATAGGCGGTCGGCCGCGACAGCTCCATGGCGGCGGCAACCTCCGGCAGCTTCATGCCGCGGGCGCTCGACGCGAGTACGTCCAGAACCGCCATGGTCTTCAGCACCGTCGAGAGGGGACGGACGCCGCCACTTTCCTCTTGTATTCTATTTGAATATTCTGTATCCATAGAGAATATGATTTGCTGAGAATTGATCTCTGTCAACCGCGCTGACGGAGGTTTTGCCGTGCTTTTGCCAGGCTACAGCACTAAGCCATTCTTTTCATTAGAAAATTTTTCGCCTCATATGCGTGTTGGAGGCATGGCTTCTCTTGTGAGAGGCGAATTCGGCAGCAGCTGAGGAGAGGGTTCGCGGCTGGCGTCGGAAGCCCTTCCCGGATTTCAACGGCCGAAAGCCCGCCGCGAAGGTCCGCTGGCGGGCTTTGGCAGATCGGATTGCGATCTATCGATCGATCGCCGTCAGCGATTTTTCCGGACGGTTTCCAGCTTGGTCTGCCAGACGGGGCTGATCTGGAACCCTTCGATGTCCGCCCGCTGGGCGACCGAATCGGTGACCTGCGAGATCGGCTGGATTGCTGGGATGCCTTCGGCGTAAAGCTGCTCGATCTCATGATAGAGCTTTGCCTGGGCGGCAGGATCCGCTTCCTGCAATGCGGCTTCGATTTTCTGGTTCAGCGCGTCGTCCTTGAAGGATACGCGCCAGCCCTGAAGCCCGGTCAGCTTCGCCTCGTCCCGGTTGTCGGGATTGTAGGCAAGGCTGCGCATGTCGCCGTCCGGATGGGAGATCTGGCCGCCGCTGCGGCCGACGATCAGTTCGAAGTTCCGTTCGCGCATCGGGCCGTAGACCTGTTCGCCGCTGCCGGTCAGGATCTTGGCCCTGATGCCGCCCTGGGCCAGCATGCTCTGCAACGCCACCGCCAGATTGTCGAACGGCGGCTCGGAGAGCGTGCGGATCGTCAAATCCAGGCCATCGGGATATCCCGCCTCCGCAAGCAACCCCTTGGCCGCCGCCACATCCATCTTGATCTCGGGTTCGTAAGGCTCTTGCGCAAGGCCGACCTGGATCGGGCTGAGGTGCTTGACGCCGTAATAGGGCATCACCGTCTTGTTCAGCCCGTCGTAGTCGATGAGCTTCAGGATGGCTTCGCGAACCCTGGCTTTCGCGAGATTCTCGTTCTTCAGGGACATCGCGAGATAATAGAGCCCGTTGCCGGTCGCCGTCGTGACCTTGACGTCCTTGTTGCTCTCCAGCGATTTGAGATCGGCGGCGCCGAGCGAGTAGGCGATGTCGAGATCGCCCTTCTCGATCAGCAGGCGCTGACTCTGCGCCTCCGGAATATGCCGCATCAGGACACGGGTCATGGCTGGCGCCGAACCCCAGTAATTGTCGTTGCGGGCGAGGATCGCCATTTCGTTCGGCCGCAGGGATTGCATGGTGAAGGCACCGGTGCCGGCGGAATTCGTGGTAAGCCATGCCGCACCGAGGTCTCCCGCCTTCTCGTGGCCGAGGACTTCCTTCTTGTCGAGCACGCTTCCCGTTCCGGCCATCGCGAGCGTCATCAGGATGATCTGCGGATCGATCGGCTGCAGGATGGCGATCTCGACAGTTTTTTCGTCGACGGCGCGGAAACTCTGCGCTGCATTCTCGGCGGTATAGCCGCGCAGCCGAAGGTTCGTCGCCTGCGCCTGGTTGAGCTTCAGGACGCGCTCCAGCGACCATACGACATCGTCCGCAGTCACCGGATTTCCCGAGGCGAAGCGCAAGTCCGGCCTGAGACGAAACCGGATCGAGCGGCGATCGGCAGCGACTTCCCAGCTTTCCGCCAGGGCGGGAATGACCTTGGACCGCTGGACCGGATCGATGCCCACCAGCCCGTCGTAGAGATTGGCGAGTATCTGCACCCTCTCCTTGCTCGACGATCCCGCGGGATCGAGGGTCAGCACGTTGGACATGGAAAAGCCGATCACGAGCTGGTTGGCCGGCGTTTCGGCAAAGGATGGCCCGTGCATGGACGTGAATGCGATGATCGCGCAGGTCGCGCCGAGAAACAGGCTGCGTCGTTTCATGTTACCTCCCGTTGATGTAGGGCGCAGCAGACCTCCCCCTGCGCCGGATATGGGCCGGCCGGGCCGGCTATTCCGCCAGGTTGGCGTCGATATATTCGAAGTTGATATCCTCCCCGATGCCGGGCGCCTGCGAGAGCCAGACGAAGCCCTCCTCGTCCATGGGATCGGGAATGGAGTTCAGATATTCCGGGCACGCATCGTAATCGAGGAATGGATGGAGCAAGCCGCGCTCGTACCAGCGGCAGTTCTTGGTGGCGGCCGAGATCGCGAGGTTTTCCGCTCCATGCCCGTGCACCTCGCAATTCATGCCGAAGCTCTCGGCCAGATGCATGGTCTTGAGTGCCGGGGTGATGCCGCCGACATCCTCCACGCCGGTGCGCAGGATGTCGCAGGCTCCCGCCTTGATCCACTCGGCGCGGTGCTTGTACTTGCCGCCCATGGATTCCGGCCCGATGACGGGGATCTTCAGTTCCGCGGCGAGCCACGCGTAGGACGACATGGACTGCTCGTCCATCACCTCCTCGATCCAGGCGAAGTTGAGGGCCTCGAGGCCCTTGCCGAGCTCGTAAGCCTCCTCGCGCGAATACCAGTGATAGGCGTCCAGCATCAGCGGCACCCTGGGCCCGACGGCTTCGCGAACGGCCGCACAGGCCTTCAGGTCCATCTCGATATTGGGCGACCAGCTCACCGGCGGCATCCAGGTGTGGAGCTTGATGGCCTGATAGCCGCGCGCGACCAGTTTTTCGGCAAAACGGCCGTAGTCCTCCGGCGTCGCGAGGCCGCCTTCCAGCTCGTCGCCGCACATGATCGAGCCGTAGGCGGGCACCTTGTCCCGGTAGGACCCGATGATCTTGTAGACCGGAGCCCGGAGCAGATGCCCGGCGAGATCCCAGAGGGCGCAGTCGACGATGGCGAGCGTGCGGTCGCTGAGCTGCCCGCCGCTGCCGCGCTGCCAGTGAGCGAGATCCTGCCAGAGCATTTCCCGCGCGAGCGCGTCCTGGTTCAGCACGACGGGGCGGATGAAGCGGTCGAGCAGATGCGGCCGAAGCTGCTCGGGGCTGCCGAATGCATGGCCTTTCGTGCCGTCCTCGCAGGTGAGCGTCAGCAGGGATTTTTTCACCCGGCGCGCCGGCCCCGGGTGCGCATGCCCGTCGCTGTCGAGCTCCTCGTGCGTCGTATACCAGAAGGTCCGGACGCTGGCATCGATGATCTTCATACTTCTCCCTCACGTGGCCTGCGCAAGCTTGCAGGCTACTCACTTGTCAGCTTGGAGGCGACGTAGTCAGCCTGCATCGCCGAGACATCAGACTACATGACCCATGTAATATGACAACGCTAAGTCATCGTTGAGAGTGCGTCAAGACCGGAAAACGCAATGAAAGACCGCCGCCCTGCGAAGGATGCGCGCCATTTCACCGATCTTCATGTTACGGAAAGCGACTTCGCCATGTTTCGATTGCACTCGCGCGGCAATCTGCAGTATGACAAGTGGCACACGCAGTCAGCTAGGTTATCAAGAAGTGGAGGAGAGCGGATGAGGGATCTGATCGAGCAGGAAAGCGACAACAACCTGGTCGATCTCGTCGGCCATTCGCTCGTCATGCAGATCGTCACGGCGCTCCGGCGCGACATCGAGTGTGGAACGGTCAAGCCGGGCGACAAGCTGCCGAGCGAGAACGAACTGACGCGGCTTCATTCGGTCAGCCGCGCCGTCATTCGCGAGGCCGTCGCCATCCTCCGCTCGGAAGGGATGCTGGAAGCGCGCCGTGGCGTCGGCGTTTTCGTCGTCGATGCCGAACAGCGGGGCCAGCCTTTCAGCGGCCTGTCTCTGGAGCGGATTTCCTCGGTTATCGAGCTTCTGGAATTGCGCGCCGCCTGCGAAACCGAGGCGGCCGCTCTGGCCGCGGCACGCCGCTCGCCGGCGCAACTGGAGGCGATCCTCGAACTGCACCGCAAGATCGGCGCCAATCTCGAAAAAGGCCTTTCGACCCGAGAGGCCGATTTCGCGCTTCATCTGGCGATCGCCGATGCCACCCAGAACCGCCGTTTTTCCGAACTCCTCCGGCTCATCAAGCCGGGCATCATCATGGACCGCGACCTTCAGGGCGGCCGCCATCCCGATGCGCTGCCGCCGAACCGCCATCTGCAGGAAGAGCACGGCCTGATCGTCAATGCCATCTTCGCGGGCAAGCCTGCGGAAGCGCGTGATGCCATGAGGGCGCATCTGCAGGGAAGCCTCAGCCGCTACAAGACCCTCCTGATCGAACGGGTTTCCGACCCCATCCGGCCGGCTGCAGGCCGCCTCGATCACGGCGGCTGAGGCCGGCACACAACGGCAAGCCGTCCCTGAAATATCGAACCTGCGGCTCATCCCGGAGAATGCCCATGCACCCAAAGCTTCGCCAGCCGACGCGTTTCCTTTCCCGCGACGAAGTCACCGCTCTGATCAGGCGCCTGACCGACAACCTCGTCAACATAAGGGACGAGACTGGCGAGTTCCTCCTGCGCCTCGAAGACGGACGCGTCATCGACACCAAGGGCTGGGCCGGCTGGGAATGGACGCACGGCATAGGCCTCTACGGGCTCTATAAATTCTGGCAGCTGACCGGCGACACGCAGACGCTGGATATCATCACCGAATGGTTCGACACGCGCCTGAAGGAAGGCACGCCCACCAAGAACATCAACACCGTGGCGCCGTTTCTGACCCTCGCCTGCCTCTACGAACGAAACCCTTCGCCGGCATGGGCCGCCTATCTCGAAACCTGGGCGGAATGGGTGATGCACGGCCTGCCGCGCACCCGGGAGGGCGGCTTCCAGCACATCGTCTACAATTCCTTCAACGACCAGCAAATGTGGGACGACACGCTGATGATGAGCGTCATGCCGCTCGCCAAGATCGGCCTCGTGCTCGGCCGGCCGGACTATGTCGAGGAAGCGAAGTACCAGTTCCTCGTTCATGCGCAATATCTGGCGGATCGCAAATCCGGCCTCTGGTTTCACGGCTGGACCTTTGACGGCAACCACAACTTTGCGTCTGCACTCTGGGCGCGCGGCAATTCCTGGATCACGGTCGCCATCCCGGAATTCATCGAACTTGTCGACCTGCGGGAGGGCGATCCTCTCCGCCGCCACCTGCTCTCGGCGCTTGAGCGACAGGCGGCCGCCCTGAAAGCCTGCCAGCATCCGTCAGGCCTCTGGCATACCCTGCTCGACGATCCCGACAGCTATCTTGAGGCATCCGCCACGGCGGGATTCGGATACGGGCTGATGAAAGCCGTGAGGAAACGCTATCTGCCCTCGGAATACCTCGAGACTGCGGAACGCGCGGTAAAGGCGGTGGTCGCCAACATCGACCGGAACGGCGAACTGAAGCAGGTCTCCTTCGGCACGGCGATGGGCGACACGCTCGACTACTATCGCAATATCAAGCTGACATCGATGCCCTATGGTCAGGCCATGGCGATGCTCTGCCTTTCCGAACTGTTGCGCGCCTATATCTAGGCCGCAGCCCTCGCAAGCTCGTCGATATTCGCAAGGTCGAGCGGCCGTTTGCCGTCTTCGATCTCATGGATCATCTCGATGAGGCGCGCCGTCATAGGCGTCGGCACACGCGATTCCCGGCCGATCTCGACGACCGGCAGCAACTGCGCGTCGACCTCCGTCCGGCGTTTGCGGATCGCCAGATCCCGCCAGATTCCGGTATGGGATTTCACAGACTGGCGGTTATGCGCGACCATCTCGTCGAAGGATGCCTTCGTCTGCTCCGGCGTGGCCAGAGGACCGAAGGCCGCGGGATCGAAACCGTCGAAGGCTTCCGGCCTGACATTGTTGATGGCGGCGACCGTCGCCACTTCCAGCGCGAGCCTGCGCAGGACCGGCCGCGCGGCCGGGTTGCCGAGCACGTCCGCGATACTGTCATTGGTGAGCGCCGTGCCGAACAGCAACGCGCCGTAGATCAGCTTGCCCCAGAGGAAGCCCCATATGTTGTTGGTGATCAGCGCCTTCGGTTCGAGATGCCTCATCAACTGGTAGATATCTTCGGCGCGGTCCGTGAACCGCCCATCCAGCTCGCCGATGACGACCGCACCGCGGCCACTATACTGAACGACGCCCGGCTCCAGATAATCCGCGCCGAAATTGACGAAGCAGCCGATGACGCGATGGTCGCCGGCAATGCGGGCGATCACCCTCTCGTTCAGTCCGTTCTGGGCCGAGACGACATAGCCGTCGGCGGCGAGATGCCGGACGAGCGCCTTGGCCGCCTCTTCCGTGTGATGGGCTTTGACGCAGAGAAAGGTGCGCTGATACTCGCCCTCGACCTCCTCCGGCAGGCAGGCTTTCGCCCTCACCACCTCCTCGAAGACCGGGCCGACGATCTTCAGGCCTTTCCCGTTGATCGCGTCCACATGCTCCCGGGCGCTGTCGACGAAGATCACCTCTTCGCCTGCCCGGATGAGGGCGGCGCCAAGCGTTCCGCCGATCGCGCCGGCGCCCCAGATCAGGATCGGTTGGCTCATGCCCAAGCTCCTCCAGCAATGCGCGCGGCCCGTGATCGCTGCCGATCTGCGCAGCTACGAGGGTTATCCCGCACCCTGTAGTCGGGTCAAGCGGGTCGCCGCGAGAGGCTGCCTGATTGCCGAAATTCGAACGAAGCGGACGAAATATAGCGCTTTTCGGCAACGCCCGACCTTGCGATATTGCGCAGGAAACTCCCTGCGGGATCGAGACCCCATGGCCTACATCATTACCGAACCCTGCATCGACGTGAAGGACGGCGCCTGCACCGCGGCCTGTCCCGTCGATTGCATCTACGAAGGCGGGCGGATGTTCTACATCCATCCGGACGAATGCATCAATTGCGGCCTCTGTCTTTCCATCTGTCCCGTCGATGCGATCGCCTACGACGAAGAGGCCACGGAGGCCCAGACGGCCTTCATTCCGGTGAACCGGGATTATTTCGGGCCGGCGGTCACCGGCCTTGGCTCTCCCGGCGGCTGGGACAAGAGCCGCACGCGCGCCCTCGACCATCCGGCCGTCGCCGCAGTCCCCGCCAGGGCGGCAGCACCCTCACATTAGCTTTTCGCCCAGCCCGAGTAATAGGCGCGGGTGGCGGCGATGAGCTTGCCGCAACGCTCCCGTTCCGCCGTCAGCCGCGGCAGGTCGGCTTTCGCCTGTGCCACGAGCTCCCTGCGCGCCGCATCGAAATCGACCGTCAGAAGCTTGCCGTCCCGCATGACAGGACGGCCGGCGACATGAAGTCCTTTAGCGCGGGCTGCCGACATGCGCGTCAGCAGCACCTCCGCCTCGTCGAGATCATCGAAAAGGCTGTCCTCGATCAGCCCGGCGTAATCCACCACCGTGAAATCCTGATCCAGCGGCGCATTGACCACGATCGAACCGGTCCTGATCGCGGCATCGAAGATCGCCGCGGCGGTGAAATCCCTCGTCAGCCCGCGCCCGCCGTGGAGGAAATAGAGAAGGCGCATTTCCCGCCAGAGGTCCTGGTCGTCGTCGAAGGCGCTGCCGTCGAGGCCGATGCCGAAGCGAAGGCCGCTCCGGGCGGCGTCCGCCAGAGGCGCGACGCCGGAGCGCAGGCGCAGGTTGGCGGAAGGATTCGAGACGAGCTGGACGCCGCGCTCCGCCAGCAACTCGTACTCCTCCGGCCGGAGCTGCACGCCATGCGCCACGGCAAGCCGCGGCGAGAGGAAACCGATCTCGTCCAAATGCCGGACGATCCCTTGCGGAAAGCGGCGGTCGAGCCACAGTCGCTGCCGCGGGCTTTCCAGAAGATGCATGTGTATCCGCCGGCCGTTTGTGGCGGATGCCTCGGCGATCGCCTCGAGCAGCGCATCGGAACACCATTGCGGCCCGACCGGACCATATTGAACGTCCACCAGGGGATTGGCGTTAGCCGCGGCAACGGCATCCACCGCCGCCATCTGCTCCCGGAAGGGAGCATAACGGGGAGCGGTCGGCGACAGCGCCTCCCAGTCTTCGGGGTTGAGGAACGGCCTCAGCCTTTCCGGACCGCCGTCATAGGCCCAGGCATCGTGATCGAGCAGCGGACAGGAAAGACCGACGCGAATGCCGACCTCGCCCGCTGCGCGGATCACCTGCAGAGCCTCGTCCACCAGCCGCGCCGCGTTCAGCGAATTGTGGCAATGGATCGTCGCGCCGATCCCCGTTTTCGCCAGTCGCGCAAAGGCGACCAGCGCCTCCAGATAGGGATCGGTGCGGGGCCTCAGCCGCATCGTCGGTATCCAGGCCTCCAGCGCATCGTCGACGCTGCCGAAATCGAGCGTCCGGATGCCGTAGCCATGATCATGGGCGTTGACCGGCATGGGCAGTATCAGGTCGCCGGAAGCAAGCGGAATGTCCGCCGCTGCCGCAGGCCGGGCTGCGAGCGCCGCCTCGCCGCGGAACGCCTTTTCGTGTCCCGGCCGGGGCAGGAAGCGTATGTCCCCCTTTGCCGTCACCGTTTTATCACCTCCGCGATCTGTTCGGCGAATTTCCCGAGATCGGCGCTCATGGCCTCGATCACCGCCTCGGTGGCATGGGTGAGCTGCCTCTGGCGCGGCGCCACGATGCCGACTTCCATGTTCTGCAGGCGGGAGCCGGCGATCGGCAGCGCCACCACGTCGCCTGCCTTCAGCTCCTTCAGCAGGCCGAGCGGCGTGAAGAAGGCCACCCCTTCCCCCGAAAGGATCAGCGGCTTCAGCATCATCTGGTTGTTCGTGGCGACGAAGGTGCGTCCCACACGGTCCAGCGAGGCGAGTTCGACGGCGATCATCGAACTCATCACCTCGTTGTCGAGCTGCAGCAGCAGCTTGAACTGCGCGCATTCCTGCAAGGTGGCGCTCTTCTGCCGGGCGAGCGGATGATGGCGCGCGACTATCACCATCAGCGGCATGCGCACGCCGTAGACGAGCTTGATGTCGTGCGGCCGCGCCAGATCGAAGGTGATGCCGATGTCGCAATCCCCGTCAGCGACGAAATGAAAGATGTTGTTGAAATTGTCCGCCCGGATGCGGAAGTCCACCGCCGGGTTCTTCTGGTGGAAACCCGCAACGAATTCCGGCAGGAACTGCACCGCAAGACTGTCGAGACAGGCGATATGGACGCGCCCCGTCCGCTTGCCCAGAAGGTCTCCGAGATCGGATTTCATGATCTCGTAGTGCTGCATGGTCTCCTTGGCATGTTTCAGCACCACCTTGCCGGCGGCAGTCAGCCGTAGGCCGTCGGAAAAGCGCTCGAACAGCGGCATGCCGAGCTCGTCCTCCAGCTTGCGGATCTGCCGGCTGACGGCGGAGGTCGCCACGTGCAGTTCCTCGGACGCCTTCCGGATCGAACCGGAGCGAGCGACTTCTATGAAATATTTCAGGATACTGGCGTGCATAACGTCCCCCGATATCCTGAAATTCATACCATGCTCAGCGACCCTGCCAAACGGGTGCCCGCTTCTCGCGGAACGCCGCAACCCCTTCGACCGCGTCCTCGCTCTGCAACGCCCGGATCAGTGCCGGCGTGCGCAACCCCTGCGCTTCGGCGGGGCTCAAGTGACCGGTGCGGTTCACCGTCTGTTTGATAGCCTTCAGGGAAAGGGGAGCGCAGGCGACGATCTCGCCCACCCACCGGTCCACGGCCGCGTCGAGTTCGTCATAGGGCACCGTCTCGTTGACGATGCCGAAGCCCTGCATCTCGGCGGCGGTGAACTGCCGGCCGGTCAGCATCACCGCCATCGCCTGGTTATGGGCGATTTTCCGCTGCAGCAGCACCATGCCGCCGTCGAGCGGCATGCGGCCGACGCGGGCCTCCGGCAGGCCGAACTTCGCCGTATCCGCGGCGATCACGATATCACAGCCGAGCACCATCTCGAAACCGCCGCCGAGCGCGTAGCCGTTGACGCGGGCGATCACCGGCACGTCGAGCGACTTGCGGAAGGCGAGGCCCCCGAAACCGTTGACGCGGCTTTCCGCCCAATATTCCAGCCCCGTCTTCGTACCGCTGCCCTTGAGATCGGCGCCGGTGCAGAAGGCCTTCTGGCCCGCACCGGTCAGCACCACGCAACTGATGTCGTCGCGGGCCTCGATCTCCAGCCAGATGGCTTCGAGCTCCCGCTCTGTCTCCGCGTCCACCGCATTCATCCGCTCCGGACGGTCGAGCGTGACGCGCGCCACCCGGTTCTCGACGGAAAACCCGACGGTCATGCCGCATCTCCCCGCGTCGCTTCCAGCGATTGGGCTTCCAGCGAAGCGAGGATCTCGTCATTGTGCTGGCCGAGCCGGGGCGGCGGGATGCGGACCGAAACCGGCGCCGACGACATGTCGATCGGCGACCCGATCAGCCGGATCGGTCCTGCCGCCGTCTCGCCGGCCTCAAGGATCATCTTGTTGATGATCGTCTGCTCGTCTTCCAGCGCCTCGGCGAGGTTGCGGACCGGTGCGCAGAGGATATCCACCTCTTCCAGCCGCTTCAGCCAATGCGCGGTGCTGTTCTTGGCGAAATTCTCGCGGAAGATCGCCTGCAGCTCCGGCCGGTGCGCCATCTGGGCGTCGAAATCCTTGTAGCGCGGCTGCTGGGAGAGGTCCTCGATCTCAAGCGCGTTGCAGATGTCCTGAAGCGGGTTCTGCTTGAAGGCGCCGACCATGACGATCGCGCCGTCCGTGGTGTCGAACACGCCGGTGAGCGGGAAGGCGCCCCAGTTCAGGTCCTTCTTGCGCATCATGTGCGCAGCACCTTCCTGCATCTGCATCGCCAGCATGGAATTGTAGAGGCTGACGGCCACCTGCTGGCCTTCGCCTGTCTTTTCCCGGTGCAGCAGTGCCAGCAGGATGCCCTGCACGAGATGCATGCCGGCGGAATAGTCGGCGAGCGGCGTCGCGTAGATCGAGGTCGGATGGGTATCGTCCGACTTGCGCCGCATGACGCCCGAAAGCGCCTGGGCGAGGATGTCCTGGCCGCCCTTGTGCTGATAGGGGCCGGTAAGGCCGAAACCGGTGCCCACCGCATAGATCAGCCGCTTGTTGATCTTCTTCAGGTCCTCGTAGCCGAAGCCCATCCGCTCCATGACGCCGGGGCGGAAATTGTTGACGACCACGTCGGCGCCTTCGATCAGCGTCAGCACGGCCTCACACGCTTCCTTGAGCTTGAGGTCGAGCGCCAGGCTCTTCTTGTTGCGGTTCAGCGAGCAGAAGACGGGGTTGTTGAGCCCGTCCGGATCGGAGCCGAGCGACCACCGCGAAAGATCGCCGATCCGGCTCTTTTCGATCTTGATGACCTCCGCGCCGTAGTCGGCAAGCGTCTGGGTGCAGCAGGGGCCGAGCATGACCTGCGTGAAATCGATCACGCGGATGCCGTCGAGTGGGAGAGAATTCATTCTGCAGCCTCAAGGAATGTTGCATTTTCGGAAGGGACGTCGCCGGGATCGGCGCCCTGCGCCCGCATCTGTTTCCGGACCTTGGCGATATCGGCGTTCCTGACCGTCGTTCCCGCATTGAGCGCGACGACGGCGGCAACGCCCGCCGCCTCGCCCATGGCCATGCAGGGCGGGATCTCGCGGCTCGATTTCTGCGCCTGCGGTGTCGCCGAATAATGCCGGCCGGCGACGATGAGCTGGTCCACCTCCCGCGGCAGCATCGACCGGTAGGGCGTGTAATAATCGCGGCCGCGGCAGACGGTGTCGGCAAAGTGGATGCGGTTCATCACGTCGTCCTTGGTCACGACGTATTCGCCTTCCAGGAGACGGGTCTGGCGCACGCCGGTCTGCGGCGCGAAATCCACCACATAGGCCTTTTCGAAGCCCGGCATCCTTTCCCGGGCGAAATCGAGCAGCCTGCCGATGCGGGCGCGACCCTCGAACTCCGCCTTCGTCAGGTCCTCGGTCCTGAGGCCGGAGAGGTTCGGCATGTGCGGGCAGTTGAGCCACACCACACCCGGCAGCGGCGTCTTCAGCCACCAGAAGGACCAGCAGCCGCCGATCAGGCGCTTGGCCTCGTGATCGAGCTTCCTGAAGGCTTCCGGCTCCTCGAATTCGAAGCGCTCGGCAGCATCCGTGTCGACCCCGCCCCAGCGGGAGACGGTCGTCAGGATGAAGTTCGATTCCACATGCGAGGCGCCGGCCGAGGCCGCCACGTCGAGATCGCCGGTCGTATCGATCACGACATCGCCGAGGATCGCCTCCAGTCCCGGTTTCGTCTGGCAGACGACGCCCTTGATGGTCTTGCCCTCCATGATGGCGGAGGAAAACCAGCTGTGCGTCCTGAGCTTCACGCCCGCTTCGGAGAGCATGTCGTAGGAAGCCCGCTTGAAGCCGTCCGGATCGAAGGCGGCCGAGAAGCAGATCGGGTGCGGCATGGATTGCGTGTGGAAATCGAACAGGCCCCAGCGCGCCCATCGCCGCCAGGCCTCCGGCGTCTCCCGGATGTCGAGCTCGCGGTCGCGTCCGGTCGGCGTGACGCAGAGATCCCATTTCTTCATCCGCTCGATCATCTCCATGCAGATGCCCTGCACGGTGATCTCCAGGCCGTTGATCATGTCGTCGAGCACCAGCACCATGCCGCCGGCTGCAAGCCCGCCCACATAGGGATAGCGTTCCAGAAGGGTAACCTTGGCGCCGTTGCGGGCCGCCGAAACCGCCGCCGATATTCCGGCCGGCCCGCCGCCGACCACGACCACATCGGATCGGTCGACCACCGCGGCGTCGCGCGCCGCCTGAATGATTGTCTGCTGCATGTTCAAAACTCCCAGAGAGCTCGGGCTCAGTGCGTGCCGGCCGGCTTCCACCGGACCATTTTCGCTTCGATCACCGAGACGATGAAGAAGAGGACGACGGCAAGTGCGGCGGCGACCACGACCGTTGCGTAGAGCAGCGGCGAGCGGAAATTATAGGTCGCCTCGATGATGAGGGCGCCGAGACCGAAGCTCGAACCGATCCATTCGGCGACGATGGCGCCCATGACGCTGCTGGTCGCGGCGATCTTCAACGCCGCGAAGAGGAACGGCATGGAGCTCGGCAGCCGGACCTTCCAGAGGATCTCGGTATTGCTGGCCGAAAGAACCCGCATCAGATCGAGCATGGCCGGGCTCGCGGATTTCAGGCCTTGCACCATGTTGACCAGCGTCGGAAAGAAGCAGATCAGGCCGGCGATGATGATCTTCGGCGCCAGGCCGTTCCCGAAGATCAGGACCAGGATCGGCGCGAGCGCGATGATCGGGATCGCCTTGATGAACACGGCGATCGGATAGAAGGCCTTTTCCGCGGTCGAACTGTGCACGAACCAGATCGCCAGAAGGATGGCGACGAGATTGCCGAAGACGAAGCCGAGGATCGTTTCGAGCACCGTCGGCAGAAGGTTGGCCCAGAGCATTCCGGCATTGTCGCGGAAGGCGAAGAAGACGTCGACCGGACTCGGCGCCATGAAGGTCGGGATCGCGAAGAACCAGACCACGAACTGCCACAGGACCACCAGGCCGATCGCGGCAAGGATCGCCGGCATGTGCCTCGCGAAGACGCCGGCCGTCGCATCGAGGAGTGCGATCTTGCGGTCCGGCAGAGCCTCGGCCTTCCTGGAAGAAACGACGTGGCTCATAGGCATTCCTCCAGGCGGGCGCGCAAATGCGCGGTGACGCCGATGAATTCCACCGTGTCGCGCACCGAAAGCGAGCGCGGGAAGGGAAGATCGACCTTGGTGAATTCCTTGACGCGGCCGGGATGGGCCTGGAGCATCAGCACCTTCTGGCCGAGGAAGGCCGCCTCCGGGATGGAATGGGTGACGAACAGGATCGTCGTCCCCGTCTCCTGCCAGACGCGCAGCAGTTCCTCGTTCAGCCGGTCGCGGGTGATCTCGTCGAGCGCCCCGAAAGGCTCGTCCATCAGCAGGATGCGCGGCCGGGTGATGAGCGCGCGGGCGATCGCCACGCGCTGGCGCATCCCTCCCGAAAGCTCGTGCGGCAGCGCCTTCTCCCGCCCCTTCAGCCCCACCATTTCAAGAAGGGCATGCGGATCGGCGTGGTCGCCGGTCTCCGACCGCCTGCCGACTTCCAGCGGCAGACAGATATTGTCGAGGACAGTCCGCCAGGGAAGCAGCGTCGCATCCTGGAAGACGAAGGCGAAATCCCGCCCCTCGCGCGCCTCCCGCGGGCTGCGCCCGAAGACGGAGATCGAGCCCTCGCTGATATGGACGAGGTCGGCGATGCACCTGAGAAGGGTCGATTTCCCGCAGCCCGACGGCCCCAGCATGGTCACGAAGGCGCCTTCCGGAATATCGACGGAAATATCGGAAAGCGCCGTGAATTCGTTGCTCCTGTCGCCGAACCGGACGTGCAGGTTCCGGACCGACACCGCCGGAGCCGCCGGCTCGGGCACCGGGACATTCGGCTTCAACTTCACCGCTCCCTGCATGACGGTCACCCCACCTGTTTGCGGATGTCGGACGTGGCTTCGAGGATCGTGAAATCCGCGACGTCGTCCACCGTCGGAACGGTGCCCTTGAACTGTCCGAGATCGGCATAGGCCTTGATCTGGGCAGCCCAGTTCTCGCGCGTCATCGTGCCCCAGCCGGCAGCCTTGGTGGTGTCGCCGAAGGAGAAGTCGACGCAGGGGCCGACCGCCCTCAGTTCGCTCGGCTTGTCGAGGTTCGGATAGGCGCCGCAGAGATATTCCACGGCCTCCTGCTGGTTGTCGCGGACATAGCCCCAGCCCTTGGCGGCTGCGCGCGTGAAGCGTTGAAGGACATCGGCATGTTCGCCGATCTGCTGGTCGGTCGTGTAGTAGACGTTGGCATAGAGCTGCAGACCGCTGTCCCACAGCATCATGTCGATGCGGTTGTCGCCGAGCACGTCGAGCGCATTGACGTTGGTGAGCCAGCCGGTGACCGCATCGGCCTGGCCGGTGAGGAGCTGGTTCATGTCCGAGCCCATGTTGACCATCTTCACCTGGTCCTCGGCGATACCGTTCCTGGCAAGCAGGGCGCGCAGCAGGATGAAGGCGGTCGGCTGGGTGGCGATCGTCTTGCCGATCATGTCCTTCGGCTCGCGGATCGGCTTGTCCTTCAGCGAGAAATAGGTGAACGGATGCTTCTGGTATCCCGACAGGAACGCCTTGACGGGCATGCCCGCCGACCGCGCCAGCATGACCGAAGGGCTCGACGAGATCTGGCCGATGGCGGACTGGCCGGACGCGACGCCCGCCACGCCGTCGACGCTCGGTCCGCCGGGCACGATCTCGAATTCGATACCCTCTTCCTCGAAGAAGCCTTTCTTCACCGCCGTCACCTCGCCCAGCACGCCGTTCGAGGCGAGCCAGCCGAGCTGCATCCTGACCTTGGCCACGTCCTTGGCGAGGCCCGCCCTGATGCCGACGAAACTGGAGGCTGCGGCGAGGCCGCCGAGCGCAGCCGTCCGGGTCATGAAACGCCGGCGATTCATCATCAAATTGGACATCTTGTTCCCCTTGTTCTGCTCCGACACCGGATGTGCCGGCTTGGCTACGCCCGGTCTCGATCGCCGGATTGAGGGGAGGATGGCGCAATGTGGCGTTCTAATAAAGAACAATATTTCGTATCTCTCGTTGCCGATAAGGCAACGCCTTTGCCAGCCGCAAGACGTCCTGACCCAATCCGGCCGCAGCACGAATGTCCGCGGCGGAGGGGTCTCCGCCACGGCCTGGTCCATCGGGATGGGCAGGCAGTAGGATCGGGTTGTATGGGTGTCAGGCTGGTCCGCCTGCCCCGCCGCCTCGGCTTTTCCGCAAGACATGGGTTCCGCGCCAGAAAACCCTTTCTTCCGGCGGTTGGCGCCCTGACGGCGCCTCCCCTGCCTCAACGACCATCACCGGACGCCGGATTGCTCCCCAGATGGGTGACCGGTTCGCGACCCGGCTCCCTGCCCGATGACGCGGTCAGGATAGGCCCTGCAGACCGGGCGTGGACGACGCGGGGATATTTTTCCGCTCCTCCCGTTGAAACGGAAGCAGGATTCTTTCACCACCGCCGGTTTCGTCCCCGCCTTAAGTTGCGTGGATCCGGCGGCATGGCTGCTCTCGTCAGACACGGGGCGGCGCCATGCACTACGGTTCCGGCAGGAGAGGAGGGCCGACGATCCTGACCGGTCTGTCGGTCAAAGGCTTGTCCTCTCCGCTGATGCTCGCCGTCGCCTCGTCCGATATCTGGTCCTGCTCCGTCTCCGGCCGCCCCACGGGGACTGGCACCACGCCCTGCGGAAGGTTTTCCGACATCATCCGTGCGAGCTGAACTTCCTGGATCCGGTCCACATAACGCTCCCAGTCGCACCGCCGGAAGTTTCCGTCGTCGCGATACCGGAAGGCTGTCCGGAGATCCCTGTAGCTCGTGCCGTCGCGCACCGAAACCATCTCCTCCGTCTCGAGCGTCGGGTCCTGCCGAACATAGACCTCGATACCCTGATCCTCGCAGATGTACTGGCACTGCCTGAGGGTGACCTCCGCCGCAGCGGTACCCACGAATTGCGAATTGGGCGCAGGAAACAGATAGCCGTCCGAAAGCCGGACGCAATAAAGCATGGCATTGCCGTAGCCGGATTTCTTCGGCGCCGGTTGCTTTGGCTCCGCGCTTTTGCTTCTGGCTGGGGCACGGCAGGCTGCGGAAGCGGTTTTCCTGCCGCCAAGGTCTCTGCCGCCCCCCGATCTTCGCGCCTCTTCGATCTGGAACTGGACCTTTTTCCGCTGACTGGCGAGGTCGCGACAGGCGTTGAACAGGCCGCCGCCCTTCGACACCTCCTCCGTGCATTCGCGCTTGCGCTCCATCGACCGGATCGCCGCCAATTGTCTGGCGAGCTGGGCGATCTGCGGATCATTGACGCTTTTTGCCGAGCGGCTCTGACCTCCTGAAGGGGCGCAGCTTTCCGCACGTGATGCCGTCTGATCGACAAGCAGCGTAAGCGGGACGATAAGCGCTGCAAACCAGAAGCGGATCATCGTCGGCGATCCACGTCGCTCGGCCGCTCCTGATCGACGGCCTTTCTTCCCTTATGGAGATAGGCAGCCGCAAGAGCAGGCTTCAGAACGGAATCGGGATCAAGCCCTGCCACGAGGGCTGCCAGGGCCAGACGCAGATAGGAAGGCGGCACCGGCCCGTCGAGGGACCTCAAAGCCGCCACGGATAGCCCCAGCTTGTGGGCAATCTCCTTGTCCGACAAGGAAAGAGCCTTTGCCGCACTTGCCAGGTATCCCTTGGAGTTCATGGGCGTTTCCACTCAACGCGGTTGAGGTCTCGGCGGACGCCCGTGATGGGGAGGTCTGGGACGATGGCCCCAATGGGGAGGCCTCGGACGATGGCCCCAATGGGGCGGGCGCGGCCGGGATATGATGGGCAGGCCTATTATCGGGCCGACATGGATGATCGGCCGGCGCCGGTTCTGGTACAGCGCCTGCAGGTAGTTGCTGGAAGCCCAGCCCCGCCGGCCGGCGAAACTGACATCGCACCAGCTGTAGCCGGTAAGGCATCCCCGGATTGTGACCGTCGCCCCCGCCGGGATGGTGCCTATCCGTGCATACTCCGTTCCCGGGCCGGTTCTCATGTTCACCGAGCCGGTGGCATAGGCATTCGCTGCTTCGGCCAATGAGGGGAGCGAGATCCCCATGAAAAGGGCAAGAGCCGCCGTAATGACTTTGGTTCGCATCGTTTCCTCGATCCGCTACGCTTTGCGTTGACGCTATAAATGCTGCAAATTACCAATAATCTCTCGGAGATCGGCGGGATGTCCCGCCGCCTCGATAAGCTCTCAGGAGGGCTGTGCGACGCCCTTGTCGGTTACGGAAGAAAGTTGGACTGCCGGATCGGTTCGAGCTCCTTTGCCGATTTTACGCCTGTTCCGGGCGGGTTAGGACCGTGCCACCAGTCTGTTCTTGATGAGCCCGACGACGATCTGGACGATGGCGCCTGCGACGCCGCCGCCCACGAACTGGCCCGCGAGAGCCGCTATGTCGAACCCGGCCGTTGCGGCCGTGGCGTCGCCGGTTGCTCCGCCCAGCAGGGCTCCCAGCAACTGGCCTCCGCCGACCCCTCCGACCGCGCCGGCAATCAGATTGCCGATATTTCCGAGATCGGAGTCCTTCAGAACCTTGCCGCCGGCAGCTCCGCCGACAGCACCACCGATTATTTGTGCGAGAATGGCTTCCATCATTTCCTCCACTTCCACCGGTCCGCTGACCGCCAGCGGACTACCACTTGATGCTGATGCCTATATTCCCTTCCCAAATTCGCGTTTTCTCACCTCCAAGGTTGGTCGTGTAATCCACCGTCGCGAACAGGCTGACCTTCTCCGTCAGACTGGCGATGACGCCGCCGCCGATTTCGAGCGATGTTCCGCCGATCTCGGTGGTGATCGGATCGCCATCGAAACGGATCGTCTGGTCGGACGAGAAGTTGTGCCAGAGATTGGCCTTGAGATAGGGCTGGATGAGCCCCGCGTCCGTCTGGTATTTGCCCTGCAGCCGCAAGCCGAGCCTGCCGGTAACGGCATTGTCGGAGTCGAACGAGACCGAGGAGAAACGATCGGAGGAATCGTCCAGCGAGAGGCGCTGCCAGACGATCTGTCCCTGAGGCTCGAGGCTCCATTGATCGTCGAGAGCGATCGGATAGCCGCCTTCAAGCGAGGCGGTCAGACCGGCTCCGTCGATGCCGATCGATTGGCCGGCATTTGACGAAGCGCTGCCGTCGAACCAGGTCCCCATCAGGATGGCGTCCACATACCAGCCCTGCGGCCCGATATGGCTCCAATAGCCGCCGAAGCTCGTACCGCTGATGTTGATGTCGCCCACGGCAAGATCGTTCCAGCCGAGCGCCTGACCCTTCACGTCGCCGTCCATCTTGGCATAGCCGAAGAAAAGGCCGAACCGGTCGAAATGACCGCCGCTTTCGTAACCGAACAGGTCCTGACCCGCCTGGAAGCCGAAGAGGTTGCCGTCGAAGCTCGGCGAGACGGTGCCGTCCCATCCCATCTCGGCATCCTGGCCGAAGGCGCGTCCCCAGGAGGTGGGCAGCCAGCCGCCGTCCTGGAGCAGGATTTGCTCGCCGCGCCGCTCGTGGAACGTACCGAGCGTCGAGAGCGCCAGATGATGGGCTGCCGGCGGCACGACGGAATATGTGGCAACCTCCATGCGATAGAGCGGCACGACCTCGGCGATGACAGGCGTCGCTCCGGGCGTCGGCGGTACCGCAGTCCCGCCCGGCACCGGCACAGGCGCCGGTGCCGTGGGCGGTGCCGGCGGCGGAGGAGGAGGTTCCGCCGGTTCGGCTGGAGGAGGTGCGGGCGGAGCTTCCGGCTCCGGATCGCTCGGAGCGACCGGAGGCGTGGGATCCACCGGTTCCGTCACGGGATCGCCTTCCGTCGGAGGATCGACGGCGGGAAGCTCCGATGCCGGCGGCGGCGGGGCCACTTCCGGCTCTTCCGGTTGAGGTTCCTCAGCCGGCGGGGATACCGGATCGGGCGCCGCAGCCGGCTCGGGCGGCGGTGCCGCCGGCGGCGTGACGAGCGTCGAACGGAGATACCAGTTATCTTCCGTGTTCGCGGAAACGCCGCCTTTGAACAGATAGTATTCGTAGGCGCCGGCTGCGACACGTCCGTTGAGGGCGAAGGCCCCGTCCGCGCTCGTGCCGCCGACGTCCACCACCATGATGCCGTCCTGAGTGGTGACGTCGCCGGCGCCGCCGGCGTTGACGATGTTGAGACCCGTGGTGCCGGACGCATCGCCCCCGACGATCAGCCTGTCGGATGCGGAGGAATCGTCGCCGAGCACGGTGTTGAGGAATATCTGCCCGCCATTGCCGGTGTAGTTTCCGCCGATGGTGAACGTGTCGGTCGCGCCGTCGCCGCCGTTGGTCAGGTCCAGGCGTCCCCCGTTGACGACCTCCACCAGCTGGCCGGCCGTGAAGGCGGCGATGCCGCCGTTGGCGCCCCCGCCGTAAATGGTGCTGGCCGCATCGACTGTAAGCGATCCCGTGCCGGTCCCGCTGTCGCCGAGCGTCAGGGTCTCGTCGAAGATGAGCTGGGTGTCGTTGGTGAGATCGATCGTTTCCCAGCTGTCGAAACGGGCGACGTCACCGGTCTTCACGTTGTCGAAGGTGATGGAATCCGTTCCGAGCCCGCCGGTGATCTGCGGCGTCGCCCCGATATTGGAATTGGTCAGGTTGCTGAGGGATGCGGTGTCGTTGTCCCCGCCGAGATCGACCAGGCCGTAGATGATGCCGCCGCCGTTCCAGGTGAAAGTATCCGAGCCGACGCTCAGCCGCACCTCGCCGCCGATCGTGCCGCCGGTGACCGTCACGCTGTCGGTGCCGCCGCTGACGCTGATATTGCCGCCGATCGTACCGCCGGAAAGAATGATCGTGTCGTTGCCGAAGCCGGTCACCAGGTTCTTGTCGATGATGCCGCCCGACATGTCGAACGTGTTGTCGTCGAGCTTCATGTTGACCCGGCCGATGCGGCCGCCGGTCATCTCGGCGTAATCGCCGTCTTCGAAGGAATCGATGATGCGGCCGCCGGTCATGCGGAAAGTATCGAGATTGTCGCCCTGGCTGAGCGAAAATATCTCGCCGCCGCTCATCTGGAAGTCGTCCGCGCCGCTGCCCTGCTGGACATTGCCGGTCACGCTTCCGCCGGAGATGATGAAGGTGTCGGCGCCGTCGCCCTGATTGACCGTACCGCTGATCGTGCCGGAGTGAATTTCGATCGTATCGGCTCCGGCGCCGAACACGACGTTTCCTGCGATCGTGCCCGTACCCGACGGCGGCAGAAGGAGCGTGTTGTTACCCCCCGTATCCGTCAGGCCTCCGATCGAGGTACCGCTGTCGCAAACATAATTGTCGTTTCCAACAGGGGCTGCAAAGGAACATGCTTGGACGGGATCGGCAGAGAAGAGGACTGCGCCTGAAATCACACCGGTTCCGGAGAGCAGGAACCGTCTTAACACCTTCAAATCAGTACGATTGTTCATCGTCCCCCCGTCGATAGATGTGAAATGCCTTACCCCGAGCAAATCCCCCCGACCCACCGAGTACGCCACAGCAGCAACCGAAGCGCAACCCTGAGCCGAGCCCGCCGCATTCTCGCGAACATTGCGGAAGTTAGGGCGCTAACTAGAAAATTGAAGGCCGCGTTCATCAGGTCAGTATACGCGAGGTTAATTCGGGAAAGTTTTGGCGATTTTTGAACGTTGTACTGCGCAGGAATCTCACAGAAAGCGAGTAGACTTGCCTGCCGGCGGCGCCCGACAAAACATTATTTATGTCTAAATTACCACCTAAAAATACAATGGCATGAGCATCTTACGGTTGAATGAGCAAAAAATTGACAAATATTCACCAAGATGTAACGGCGGTGCTCGGCCTCTCCTGCCGCACGAACACAAAAATGTGATCGAAAATTTAGTTTTCCTCTGCGGTTCGGCCTTCACCGAAGCGTTTCAGAGAGATTCTTCGAGGCGAATCAGTGGCCGGCGGCGTCCTGTTCGCACATTTTGCGGATGCCGCGGTGCCCGCTTCGAGGATAATCCCGGCCTGCGCCCGACGTCCTCCTCGCGCAGCGTCGCCGTCAATTCTTGGCCGAGCCCGGCTCCGCCATCTTGCGATGCTGCTTGGCGAGCATGCCGGCCGGCGTGACGTTGGCGGCAGCCGACATCAGCTTGTTCTTCCAGCCCGAAACGACATCGCCTTCGCCATCCATCATCGCGTCATAGCCGATCTTCGCCACGAAGGCGGGATCGTCCTTCTTCGCCTGGCCGAGTTTGGTGTCGGTCAGGCCGGCGCGTTCGAAGAATTCGGTGTCCGTCGCGCCGGGCATCAGGCAGGTGACCGTCACGCCGGTATCCTTCAGTTCCTCGCGGAGCGCCAGGGAGAAGGAATTGATGAAGGCTTTCGTGCCGTTGTAGACCGCCTGAAACGTACCGGGCATGAAGCCCGCGATCGAGCCGGTGAAAAGGATACGGCCACGGCCCCGCGCCCGCATGCGGTTGCCGATGTCATGAACCAGCGCGAGCGTGCCGCTGATATTGGTATCGATAACCCGTTGCACCTCATGAATGTCTTCGTCGAGGAAGCCTTTGCCGAGGCCCCGGCCCGCATTGGCCATCAGAAGATCGACCGGCCGGCCGAGCGCGGAAATACCCGCCACGAAACGGCGCACGCCGTCCTGGGTCGAGAGGTCCGCCTGCATGGCTTCGACCTCTACGCCGAATTCCCTCAGTTTCATGGCCGCTTCCTGAACCTGCGGCTCGTCGGCGGCGATCGCAAGGTCGTAACCGTCCTGTGCGGCGCATTTCGCCAGTTCGTAACCGATGCCGGTCGAGGCCCCGGTGACGACCGCAAGACCCTTGCTTGTTTCGGCGGAGTTCATGGTCTTCTCCTTTACGGTTTCATGACGACCTTGATGCAACCGTCCTGCTTGTCGCGGAAGGTCTTGTAGAGTTCGGGGCCCTCGTCCAGCGTCGCGCGATGCGTGATGACGAAGGACGGGTCGATCTCTCCCCGCTCGATACGGCCCATGAGGACCGGCAGGTAATGCTGCACCGGCGTCTGGGCCATCCGGAACGTCAAACCGCGGTTGATGGCCGAACCCATCGGAATCTTGTCGAGAAAGCCGCCATAGACGCCGACGATGGAGACGGTGCCGAAATTGCGGCAGCAATGGATCGCCTGCCGCAGGACATGCGGCCGGTCGGTGCCCATGAAAGTGGCGACCTTGATCCGGTCCCAGCGCGAATCCCAGCTTGCCGACGCTTCCGCTTCCGTGCCGACCGCATCGATGCAGGCGTCCGCGCCGCGGCCATCGGTCAGTTCCATGATCCGGTCGTAGATGTCCTCTTCCATGAAATCCAAGGGCAATGCACCCGCCGAGGCGGCAAGTGCCAGACGTTCCGGCACCGTATCGACCGCAAGCACCCGCTCGGCCCCGAGCAGGAAGGCGGAGCGGATCGCCATCTGGCCGACCGGACCGCAGCCCCAGACGGCGATCGTGTCTCCCGGCTGGATATTGCAGAAATCGGCGGCCATGTAGCCGGTCGGAAAGATGTCGGAGAGAAAGAGCACCTGTTCGTCCGACAGCCCCTCCGGAACCTTGATCGGCCCCACATCCGCATAGGGAATGCGAAGATACTCCGCCTGGCCGCCGCTGTAGCCGCCGAGCAGATGCGAATAGCCGAACAGGCCGGCGGGCGAATTGCCCCAGAGCTTCGTGACCTTGCTGCGGTCGGGATTGGAACGTTCGCAACCCGAATAGAAGCCGCGCTGGCAGAAGAAGCATTCGCCGCAGGAAATGGTGAACGGCACCACCACCCGGTCGCCCACCTTCAGCTTCGCGTTGTCCTTGCCGACTTCGACGACCTCTCCCATGGTCTCATGGCCCATAATGTCGCCGCTGTGCATGTCGGGCATCACACCGTCGTAGAGATGCAGGTCGGAACCGCAGATGGCGCAGGCGGTCACCCTGATGATGGCGTCCCTGCCCTCCTGGATTTCGGGATCGGGGACGCTTTCGCAGCGGATATCGTGCTTGCCGTGCCAGGTAAGTGCTTTCATCGGGAGGTCCTCTGATCGAGCGCCCCGGGATGGGGCCATCGGGTGTTACAGGCTCGCATCGGACGCGATCTGGACGCGAACCCGTGCCGAACCCGTCCTTGGTGCGACGGCGATGGCCACGGCTGCCGTGACCATCGCCCGGAACTTCGTTCCGAAACCGCGGCTATTTATCCAGGTCCCTGGCCATCTGGAGATGATGCTCCAGGGCCGGAGCGGTCTTTGCGGCCCAGCTCTTGAGGTCGGTGTTGTCGCCTTCCTCGCCGTAGCGCTTGAAGAGATCGACCGCATCCTCATGGGCATCGACCTGATCCGAGCGGTATTGCTCAGTGAACTCCTCTCCCTGCAGGCTCTTCAGCTTGTCGAGCATCTCCTTATGGTCCGGGATCATGGCAGTCGGCACGGCCGCCTTCACCTTCCCGCCATCGACGAGCTGCTTGAGTTCCGTCGTCGTCTTCTGATGATCCTGGATCATCTGCTGCGCGAATGCCTTGGTCGCGTCGTCGGAGCGCTCGGCGGCGAGCTTGCTGGATTCGATCTCGAACATGTCGCTGCTGGCAGCTTCCGTCACGAAGTCCTCCGTCTTGGGAGGGATGCCCGCAAGCGAGTTGACGCCCGATTTTTCCGCTGCCGACTGGGCAAACACCGAGGTTGCCGCCAGGACCATGGCAGCCGTTAAAGCGATCTTTTTCATAAGATTCTCCTTTCGCCCCAGCACGAACAAGGCATCTCCCGCATAGTTCCAGGCGGCCCATGAAAATCTGGCCGGATGCCCATGCCGAGAAGCCGGGGGCGACCTCGACGCCGCATCAATGCCGCTCGCATTTCTCCTGCGGCTGCGGCTCGTTTGCGCCTGCGGTCGCCGGCCGCTCGCCCGAAACGGTGCCCGTCATCTTCTCGCAATCCTGACCGTGCTTCTTGACGCTGTTGGTGACGGCATTGTCCGGCCGGGGAATTGCCTGAGTGCCGACCGGGCCACCCGCATCCGCTCCCGGCGTCGGGGACGTATCGGGCGTGAACGTGCCTCCCTGCTGCCCGAGGGCCGGCCCGGCAAGAACCGCAAGGAAAACAGCGGCTGCAAAATTCCGATTGAGCATGATTGAGCCTCCATTGACGGCCCAACCTTCTGTCGCGGCAATAGTTCCTTGCCCGATCAGCGTCGGCTTTTGGAACTTCGCGCTTCCATGAAAGTTGGTCTGGCACGAAAGTTGGTCTGGCATGAACGACGAAGACAAACGGCAGGAAAGTACCGAGCGGAAAGCGAGCTTCAACATGATGAAGTTCGTCGCGACCATCTTTGCGATCGCGCTCATCGTGGCGGCAATCTGGTTTTTCTTCCTTACGCCGGGCGATCCGTCGGCGGTCGCAGGCTAGGCGACAAGAACTGACAGGAAGAGCTGCTGAAGCCGCGAACGGCCGACCCATGATTTTCCCTGCATGAGTTTCCCTCCGTCATTGATCGATGGCGTGAGGGGAAGCCGTTCCGGCCTCGTCGTTTACGGATGCCCGGAATGGGCGGGAGCCGAATACGGCAATGAGCGCCACGATCACGACGATGCCCAGAATGTAGATATTGCGCTTGCTCATGCTGCACTCCGAATTCGTGTCCGCAACCATGAACGGGTGCTTCAAATGCTCGGAAGGAAAATCGCGACTTCCCTCCGGCGCTCCTCATCAAGCGGCTCGATCCGTTCGGTCCAGAATCTATCCGCCTCCGGAGGCTCGTCCTCCCACAGACGGGTATTGACGATGTTGTCGTCGATCTTGGACTTTCGCCGACCGCCGAGCCGCAGATATTCCTCTGCCAGTTTCTGTGCCTCCGTCATCTTTGTCTCCTGAAGTAGAGCGTAGCCGTGGCAAGCCTTTCTCGCCGCCATCGGCTCTCATGCCGCCATACGGCGGCAGCTTTCCGCGCATTTGCGGCAGGCCTCGACACACTCGTCCATGTCGCCCACCTGCTCGCAGTCGGCTGCGCACTCTTCGCAGATCTCGGCGCATTCCCCGCAGGTGTGCTTGTGATGCGGCGTGCCGATCAACATGAAATGCGCCGCCGTCCGGCAGATTTCGGCACAAGCCATCATCAGCCGGAAGTGGGCAGGCTCCGTATGCCTCCCGCCCGCTTCAAGACAATGATTCATCGCCGTCGAGAGGCAGACGGAATAGCAACTCAGGCAGTTGTCGATACATTCCTTCATCTTCGGATCGATATGCATCATGTGAAATCCTCCATGAGCCGGGCTTTGTGACGTCGGCGGCGGGCCTCTCAGGTCGAACGCGGCTGGGCCGGCCCCTTCTGTTTCGATCCGTCATCCGGGCGGTCGGTTTCCTTGTCGGTCGATCCTTTGCGCTTCAGCTCGTTTTCGACGGTCCGGCGCGAGCCTTCCGCCGGATCCTTGTCTTTTGGATCTGCCATTTGGTCCTCCTGTATCGGCCGTCAAACCTGCGGCGGTCGCAGATGTTCCTGCAATCGGCGGCAAGTTGCGGCAAGTTCTGGAACTATCATCGTTCCTCCCGGTTGGTTGCCTGGCGACAGATGGTGAAGATGATGCGTTCTACCGAAGACGTATTCGAAGATCACCTGAGGCTTCGGCTCGACGGTGATATTGAGGAGGACCTGCGCCGCAACTACGCGCCGGACGTCATCTTGCTCACCTGCAACTCCAACGAAGCTGGACACGACGCAATCCGGAAATCCTCCCTCCGATTGAACGACCAGATGCCGGAAGCGAGATTCGAGTTTCTTTCCAGGCAGACCCGTGGGCAGTTCGCGCTGCTTATCTGGCGAGGAACCTCCCCGCATTTCCAAGCTATCGACGGCGCGGATACTTTTGTCATCGAGAACGGCAAGATCGTCTTCCAGTCCATCCACTACCGGCTGCTCAAGCCGTCGGTGCGGCAATAAGCCAGCGACCCGTGCGGAAATGATGTCTCCGGTTTCCTGAGATGGCTCTCATCGAAGCCGGCACGAGCATGCCGCGACCTCCCCGGACAACGCGGGAACATTGAACCGGCGAAAGCATTTTCGCATGTGCATGGGTACCCCCAAGCCCCGTGCACACGGTGCGTCATGAACAAGTTCTTTACCCGCTTCGCAGGAAGCATCGCCTCTTTCGCCGGTTCGCCGGTCGCCTTCGTCACGGCACTCGGCGCCGTCCTCGTATGGGCCATGACCGGCCCGCTCTTCGGTTTTTCCGAGGTCTGGCAGCTCGTCATCAACACCGGGACGACGATCGTCACCTTCCTGATGATCTTCCTGGTGCAGAACTCGCAGAACAGGGATTCCGCGGCCATGGAGGCCAAGCTGGACGAACTCTTGCGCGCGGTCGAGCAGGCCCGGGCGGACTTCATCGGCATAGAGCATCTCACCGACGGCGAGATCGAGAAGATTCGCGCCCGCCTCGAAAAGGATACCGGGCCGGGAAACCAAAAGCCCCCGTCGCAAGATGCCGTCGGCCGCCTGCTTTCCCGCCGCTGAGGCGGCGAGCCGCTACGGCTTTTGCCCGTTCATCATCATGGCCTGCGGCGGAATTCGCACGGCGGCGCATGTCCCTCTCCTCCGCTCGCGGATCGAGCCGGCCTTTCGAACTGCGAGGAGAAGGAAGGGTTCCCGAAGACGGTTATTTCGGGTTTCCGCGCCCGTCGTTCTTCAGACGGGGCAAAACCTCCCGCCCGAAGACATCGATGAACTCCCCCTGGTTGCGCCCGACATTGTGGACGTAGATCTGCTCGAAACCCATCGCGGCATCGGCTTGCAGCCATTCGATATGCCGATGCGGATCGGCCGAAATGCGCACATGCCGGTCCATGTCTTCCGGCCGCACCTTGACGCAAGCCTGATCGAACTCCTCCGGCAGACGGAGCGTTTCGGAGACCGCGGCAGTGGTGGCGTTGCTCCGCCACTGGTCGAAGGCATTCGCGCGGGCCTCGTCGTCGGAACGGGCGTAGGACAGATGCACCTGCAGATAGAGCGGCTTGCCTTCTCCGCCGCCGCGCCGGAAGGCGTCGATGATCTCCTGCAGGCTCTCCCGCGGCTGGTTGATGGTGATCAGCGCATCGGCCCAGCCCGCCGCCCATTCCGCCGTCTCGGGCGACAGGGCGCCGGCAACGAGGCGGGGCAGCGCCTCGGGCAGAGTGTGGATGCGCGCCTCGTCCACCCTGATCGGCCCCTCGCGGCTCACCAGTTTGCCCGACCAAA
The DNA here is from genome assembly GCF_900177415.1 of Xaviernesmea oryzae. GTDB lineage: Bacteria > Pseudomonadota > Alphaproteobacteria > Rhizobiales > Rhizobiaceae > Neorhizobium > Neorhizobium oryzae_A. The sequence continues at coordinate 725,991 of NZ_FXAF01000002.1, forward strand.
GATCGCGGACGATCCCGACCGCCGCCTGCAGCCGTTCGTTCCGCTCCCGCTTCGAAGGCCAGCGTTCGCCGGTGATGTGCTCGTTCATGGCCTGGCCGCTGCCGACCGCCATCCAGGGGAACCGTCTCGGAAACATCTCGGCAACCGTCGCGGCCGCCTGCGCCGTGACGACCGGATGGTAGCGCCAGCCGAGGGGCACCGTGATGATGCCGAACGGAATGGCTTGCGTCGCCTGCAGCGCCGCCCCGAGCCAGGCCCAGGCGAAACCCGACTGGCCCTGCCGCTCGCTCCACGGTGTCAGGTGATCGGAAGACATCACCGCTTCGAAACCTGCCGCCTCCGCAGCCTGCACGCAGCCGAGGAGTTCGCGCGGCGAAAACTGTTCGTGGGAAGCGTGATAGCCGACGAGCGTCATGATCCATTCCCTTCGGAAATCAGCCACCGGTAGGAATAGGGTTCGAGTTTCAGACGCGGGTTTTTCGTGACCTCGAATTCGGCGTCGTTCATCAGATCGCGAAAGCGCGTGGGCTGCATGCCGCCGAAATGGATTTCCGTCTCGATCCGCCGGCCCGCCAGATTATGGACGAGCAAGAGCAGGTCGCCGGCGTCTTCGAAACCATGCACGAGGACTGCCGGATCGCCCGCGCTCAGCCTGACCGGCCGCCCTTTGGTGAAAATCGGCTGGCTTCGGCGAAGGCTGACGAACCGCTTGATCTTGTTCAACAGAGAGTCGGGATCCTTCTGCTGATCGGCGACATTCACCTTCCTGTAGGAGAAAGGGCCTTCCGCCACGACCGGTTGGCACAACTTTCCGGCATTTGCCGCCGAGAACCCGCCGTTCTTTTCGGCCGACCATTGCATCGGCACCCGGACGGAATTGCGTCCGGGCTGGGAGAGGTCCTCGCCGATGCCGATTTCATCTCCGTAGACGATGAGCGGCGGCCCCCTGAGCGAGAAGACGATGCTGAAGGCAAGCTCGATCCGCCGCTGGTCCCCGTTCAGCAGGGGTGCGACGCGGCGCCGGATGCCGCGCCCGAAGACCTGCATTTCCTCCTTCGGAGCGAAGGCATCGAACGCCGCCTGCTTCAGATCCGGCGGCACCCGGGAAAAATCGAGCTCGTCGAGATTGCGCAGGAAATTGACCCAGCCGCAGCCCGGCGGCGGTTCCGGAAGAAGGCTCAGTCCCTGGTTGATTGCGGATGCGTCCTCTCTGGCGAAGCCGGCGAAGATGTAGCAGGCCAGCATGAAGTTGAGCAGAAGCTGGAGCTGGTCGCCCTCGCCGAAGAAGGCGTCGGACGCCTCGGGCGGAAGATTGACCTCTCCGAGAAGCACCCCGCCCGGGCGGCGGCCCTGCAGATAGGCGCCGATCTGCCTGAGGATGCCGTGCGGATCGCGAGGATTGGCATGTTCGAGCCCCTTGTCCGCGATGATGAGCGGGGCCGCGTCCAGCCGGAATCCACTGACGCCGAAGGCGATCCAATAGTCCACGATCCGCAGGATTTCCTCCCGGACCTGAGGATTTGCGGCATTCAGCTCCGGCTGAAAATCATAGAAGTGATGGAAGTAATAGGCGCGGGCGATCTCGTCATAGGTCCAGAGACTGTTCACTTCGCCCGGAAAGATCGATTTGGCGCCGGCAGCGACAGGCGGGGGATCGGCGCTCCAGACATAATAATCGCGATAGCGCGTCTTGTCGTCCCGCCGCGCGGCCTGGAACCAGGGATGCTGGTCCGATGTGTGATTGACGACCAGATCGATCACCACGCGGATGCCATGTTCTCCGGCGCTGTGCAGGAATGTCAGGAAGTCGTCGAGCGTCCCGACCTTGGGATTGACCGAATAAAAATCGCTGACGTCATAGCCGTTGTCGCGGTCGGGGCTGCGATAGAACGGCAGGAGCCAGATGCAGGTGATGCCGAGCTCGGAAAGATAGGTCAGCTTCTCCGTCAGCCCGATGAAGTCTCCGATGCCGTCGCCGTTTCCGTCGGCGAACTTCTCGACATCGATGCTGTAGATGACCGCTTCTTCATACCAGTTGCTGCTCGGATTCTGCACTCCCACGGATCTCCTGCCATTTCTGCCCGCAGGCACATAAACGGGCAGGAGATGGGCAAGTTCCGTCAGGGCATCCGATCGGTTCAGGCTTTTGCCGTACCGGCTGTCACCTGACCCTGTTCGTCACCGGCCGCGGCTCCGCCGCCGGGTGGCCTGGTCCCGCACGGTCAGCGGGTCAGCGGATAGAGGAGCTGCCCGTCCTCCTCTCCACGCGGAAACGCGCCCTCCCGGTTGCGTTTTTCCGCCTGGCGGTACCCCAGCGGGCTGATGCCGATATAGCGCTTGAACATGCGCGAGAAATAATAGGCGTCGGAATAGCCCGAGAGCTCGGCCGCCCGTTTCACGCTGCAGCCGCCGGCCATCAGACCCATCGCCCGTTCCATCCGCTTGAACTCCTGGAACTTGTCGGGGGTCCAGCCCACGCGCTTGCGGAACTCGCGCTTGAAATAGTCGGAGTTATAGGGCGCCGAACTCAAGGCCCGCTCCACGATGGAGTCGTTGAGCGGATCGGCGGCGATCTGGCTCGCCACGACCATGATGGAGAGCGAAAGCGCATCGGGATTGTTGACGTTTCCGACCGACTGCTCCCGCCAGCCGATATGCGCCTGTTCGAGGAACTCGATCAGCAGGAACATGAAGAGGTGGTGCTGCAGGAGCGTCGTCGAATAGGGCGGCGAATTGTCGTGGTAGTAACGGGTGAGTGGCTCCATCATCTCCCAGCGGGCAAGGGTGACGGACCGCTTCAGGTGCATCTGGGAAATCATGTCCAGCCGGCCGAAGAGGTCCAGCGTGAAATGCTGTGCGATCCCCGTATAGGGCTCCCTCGAGGTCGAGTAGCCGGTGAAGCGCACTCCGGCCGGCAGGAGCATAGCCCGCCCCGGCTTTATCTCTATGGTTTCGCCCTCGACCTCGTACTTCGCCGAGCCCGTCAGGCAGATGATGAGATCGTGCACGCTGTTCGATTTGTCGACGCTCCAGGTGTGGGAATGCTGCATCCTTATGGTTGAGCGCGTCAGCGTCAGCGCCAGCGCGCCCATGGGAATCCCGGCCAGAAAGCTACCTTCGATTTTCTCCATCCTTTTCCCCGAATTTGTCGATTTGATCTCCCAGGCAACGTGAGAATATCAACGCGGGAGCTTGGACCTCAACAGATCTGAGATATCAACGGGAGGAATTGGCGGATTATTTGCGGGGTATTGCCGGGGAAGGCTGGTCCGCATGTCGAGACGCCAGACATTGCGATGCACAATAACGGAAATGGCTCTTCGTTCAATATTGCCTATGTCGGAGGCGGCTCGCTCAACTGGGCGACGAAACTCATGGGCGACCTTGCCTATGACGGGACGGTCGCGGCGCATGTCCGGCTCTACGACCTCGACCAGACGGCGGCCGGGCGCAATGCCCGCATCGGCATGCGCTACGCCGAACGGGCAGGCCAGACGGAGCGCCTGCGGTATACCGCGGAGCCTTCGCTGAAATCGGCTCTCACCGGAGCGGATTTCGTCATCATCTCCATCCTGCCCGGAAGCTTCGACGACATGGCGCACGACATCGCCATTCCCGAGCGCTACGGCATCCGGCAATCGGTCGGCGACACGGTGGGTCCCGGCGGTTTCATCCGTGCGCTGCGCGCCATCCCGCAGCTTGCCGAGATCGCGGCCGCGATCGCCGAGTTCTGCCCGAAGGCCTATGTCTGCAACCTGACCAACCCGATGTCGGTGCTGACCGGAACGCTCTACAAGGTCTTTCCGGAAATCCGCGCCTGGGGCTCCTGCCACGAGGTCATCAAGATCCGCAAGCTGATGGCCTTCCTCGCCAATCGCCGCAGGGGCGAGGTGGCGTTCGGATACCGGGACGCCAAGCTGAACGTCCTCGGCATCAACCACTTCACCTTCGTCGACGCCGCCTCCGTCGGAGGCATGGACATGATGGCCGACTACATGGCCTTCGTGAAGGAACACCATGCCGCCGGGTGGCGCGAAAGCCCGATTGACCCTGCGGACGAGCATGCCCGCTATTTCGAGGACATGAACCGCGTGAAGTTCGATCTCGCCTGCCGCTTCGGCATAGCAGGCGCCGCGGGTGACCGGCATCTGGCGGAATTCGTGCCGCAGTCCTGGTACCTGGACGAAAACGAAAGGTGGAAGTTCGGCCTGACCCCAGTCGACTACCGCATTCGTGAGCGTACCGAAAAACAGGCCGCTGCGGCTGCGCTCGATGCCGGTGCACCCCTCCCCTCGCCGGCGCCCTCCGACGAGGCGATCGTCGAGCAGATCAAGGCGCTGACCGGCGGCCCGGAACACGTCAGTAACGTCAACCTGCCGAACATGGGCCAGATGCAGGGCCTGCCGTTTGGCGCGATCGTCGAGACGAACGCGCGCTTCAGCGGCCTCGGAGTCCAGCCGGTCCAGGCGGGCCGCCTGCCGGCGGCGCTGGAGGTGATCGTCCGGCCGCATGCCGAACGGCAGACGGCGCTGGTCGAGGCCGTTCTCGCCCATGACGGCGGCGCGCTCCTGCCGTTGTTCCTGTCAGACCCGCTCGTCGCCGCGCTCTCTCCCGATCGCGCTGCCGCCATGTTCCGCGAGATGGTTGCCGCGACGACGCATCGGCTGCCGGAAGCCCTGGCAAAAGCGGGGAAAGCTGCATGAGCGGAGACAACCGGTTCCTGGGGCTTTTCTACCTGTCGCCCTACATCATCGGGCTGCTGGTCTTCACGACCTTGCCCTTCGTCGCCTCGCTCTACCTGAGCTTCACCAACTACAACCTGATGAACGAGCCGATCTTCACCGGCCTGGCGAACTACATCAAGCTCTTCACCAGCGACCGCACCTTCCGCAAGTCGCTCTGGGTGACGCTCGTCTACGTCTTCACGACCGTGCCCCTCAAGCTCGCCTTCGCGCTCTTCATGGCGGTGATCCTGAATTACAAGCTGAAGTTCATCAACGTCTTCCGCACCGCCTACTACGTACCTTCGATCCTCGGCGGCTCGATCGCGATCGCCGTCCTCTGGCGCTACATCTTCGCGGATGTCGGTCTCGTCAACATGGGCCTGCAGCTCGTCGGCCTGGAGCCCGTCAACTGGTTCGGCGATCCGACCAACGCGCTGTTCACCATCACGCTGCTGCGCCTCTGGCAGTTCGGCTCCGCCATGGTGATCTTCCTCGCCGCGCTGCAAAGCATCGACAGAACGCTCTACGAGGCGGCTGCGATCGACGGCGCCGGCAAATGGACGAGCTTCGTCCATATCACCCTGCCGCTCATCACGCCGGTCATCTTCTTCAACCTGATCATGCAGATGGTCCAAGCCTTCCAGGAGTTCAACGGCCCCTACATCATCACGCAGGGCGGCCCGCTGAAATCCACCTATCTCCTGCCGATCTACATCTATGACGAAGCCTTCAAGCGTTTCGACATGGGTTATGCCTCGGCGATCGCCTGGGTGCTCTTCGTCATCATCATGGCACTCACCCTCATCGCCTTCTGGTCCTCGCGCCACTGGGTCTACTACGCCGGCGACAAGAGGAGCTGATCGATGGCCGAACACGTTCTTTCGCAAAGCCCCTCCCCGGCTCAGGATATCGATGTCGTTCGCGCCCGGGAAATGCGCCGCCACCGCATCAACGCCGCCCTGCGTTACGTCTTGCTCGCCGGCGTCGGCCTCCTGATGCTCTATCCGCTGATCTGGCTGATCGGGGCTTCCTTCAAGACCAATTCCGAGATCTTCTCCAATCCCGGTTTCTGGCCCGAAAACCCGACGCTCGACGGCTATATCAAGGGCTGGCAGACCTCGACGCCCTATTCATTCGGGACATTTTTCCTGAACACGCTCTGGATCGTCATCCCGAAGGTGATCGGCACGGCAATCTCCTGCACCGCGGTCGCCTATGGCTTCGCGCGCTTCGACTTTCCGTTCAAGAAGCTGCTTTTCGCCTCGCTGATCGCGACGCTGCTCTTGCCGAACGTGGTCACCCGCATCCCGCAATACCTGCTCTTCCGCGACCTCGGCTGGCTGGACAGCTACCTGCCGCTCTGGGTTCCCTCGGCCTTTGCGGGAGACGCCTTCTTCGTCTTCATGCTGGTGCAGTTCCTGCGCGCCATCCCGCGCGACATGGAGGAAGCCGCCTGCGTCGACGGCGCCACCACCTGGCAGACGTTGATCTTCATCGTCGTGCCGCTGCTCATGCCGGCGCTGATCTCGGTCTGTCTCTTCCAGTTCATGTGGACGATGAACGACTTCCTCGGCCCGCTGATCTACATCTCCTCGGTCGACAAATACCCGGTGTCGCTGGCGCTGAAACTCTCGATCGACACCACGGAGGCCTTCGAGTGGAACCGCGTGCTCGCCATGTCGGTACTCGCGCTGACGCCGGCGTTGGCGGTCTTCTTCCTCGCCCAGAAATACTTCATCGACGGCATCTCGTCCGGCGGCATCAAGGGATAATCGAAATGGCGCGTCTGCAACTGAGAAACCTCGAAAAGGACTACGGTTCGTTCCGCGCGGTGCACGGCATCAATCTCGATGTCGAGGACGGCGAGTTCATGGTGCTGGTCGGCCCGTCGGGCTGCGCCAAATCGACGACGCTCCGGATGATCGCCGGCCTCGAACGGGTGACCGGCGGCGAGATCAGGATCGGCGGCGAACTCGTCAACGACAAGACACCCGGCGACCGGGGCATCTCCATGGTCTTCCAGAACTATGCCCTCTATCCGCATATGAAGGTCCGCAAGAACCTCTCCTTCAGCATGCGGCTGAAACGGCGGCCGGGTGCGGAAATCGAGAAGGCGACGGAACATGTCTCCGGCATGCTGGAGATCGAACCGCTGCTCGACCGGCTGCCGAAACAGCTTTCCGGCGGCCAGGCCCAGCGTGTCGCCGTCGGCCGCGCGCTCATCAAGAAGCCGCAGGTCTTCCTGTTCGACGAGCCGCTCTCCAATCTCGACGCCAAGCTGCGGGCCTCAATGCGCGTGCGCATCACCGACCTGCACAAGCGGCTGAAGGCGGAAGGCCAGCAGGCGACGGTCATCTACGTCACCCACGACCAGACCGAAGCCATGACCATGGGCGACCGCATCTGCGTGATGAAGGACGGCCGCATCATGCAGGTCGCCGATCCGGTGACGCTCTACAATCGTCCCGCCAACACCTTCGTCGCCGGCTTCATCGGCAGTCCCGAGATGAATTTCCTGGATGCGGAAATGGAAGGCGCCGGCAATGTCAGGGCGGCAGGCCAGACGATCGCCCTCGGCGAAGACTTCGCCCATAGGCTCTCGGCGGGCTCATACGGCGAGATCACGCTCGGCATCCGGCCCCAGCATCTGCGCATCGCCCTGCCGGAGACGCCCGGCACGCTCAAGGGCAAGCTCAACCACATCGAGTTCATGGGCCACGAAGTCTACCTCTATGTCGACATCGGCCCGAAACGACTGATCGCCGTCGTGCCGTCCGCGTCCTACGACCGCGGCGCGCTCCGCGACGACTGGGTCTGGCTGAGCGCCGATCCGAAGGGAGTTCACCTGTTCGACCGCCAGACGGGAGAGAACATCAGCCTGGCGGCCTGAAACTTCATCGTTCCAACTTGGGAGGAGCCAAAATGAGAACCATGATCATAACGGCGGCGCTGTTCGCCGCAACCAGCCTTTCGACGGCATCCGCCGCGGACCTGCGCATGTCCTGGTGGGGCAGCGACGACCGGCACATCGCCACGCAGGAGGCGCTGAAGATCTGCGGGGCCAAGTTCGGCCACACGATCGCGCCGGAATTCTCCGGCTGGACGGGCCATCAGGAGAAGATCGCCACCCAGCTCGCCGGCGGAACCGAAGCCGACATCATCCAGATCAACTGGCCCTGGCTGCCGCTCTTCACCAAGAACGGCACCGGCTTTGCCGATCTCTACCAATACAAGGACGTCATCGACCTGAGCCAGTGGACCAAGGCCGACCTCGACAGCGGCACGGTCAAGGGCAAGCTGAACGGCATCCCCGTCTCCACTACCGGCCGCGTCTTCATGTTCAACAAGACGACCTACGACAAGGCCGGCGTCCCCATTCCGAAGACCTGGGACGATTTGATCGCCGCCGCCCCGAAGATGAAGGAGACGCTCGGCAAGGACTACTATCCCTTCGAGGGCGCGGCACTCGACGCGCGTCTCGTCGTCATCCTGCGCACCACGCAAAAGACCGGCAAGGACCTGATCGACCCCGCCACCAACCAGGTCGCCTGGACGGAAGACGAACTCGTCGAAGGACTGGAATTCTATCAGACGCTCGTCGACAAGGGCGTCATCGAATCCTGGAAGCAGGTTGCCGCCGGCGGCAATACGCCGCTGCACGAGAACCAGAAATGGGCGAAGGGCCAGATCGCCGGCAGCTATCAGTGGGACAGCACCTACGGCAAGATTTCCACGCCGATGGAAAAGGGCCAGGAACTCGTGCCTGTCAAGCTGCTGACCGTGGACGGCGCCAAGACGGACGGTGTCTACCGCAAGCCGTCCATGCTCTTCGCGATCTCCAGGAACAGCAAGGACCCGAAGGCGGCGGCACAGATCGTCAATTGCCTGCTCAACGATCCGGAAGCGGTGAAGGTGATGGGCGCCACGCGCGGCATTCCCTCCAGCAAGGCCGCGCTCGACGTCCTCACCAAGGAAGGCAAGATCAAGCCGGTCCAGTTGGAGGCCTACAAGCAGGTCATGGAGCCGTCGAGCCCCGGCGTTTCGCCGCTCAACGAGCATCCGCGCGTCACCGAGGTCTTCGACAGCAATTTCGAAGCCTTCGCCTATGGCCAGCAATCGGCCAAGGATGCGGCGGCGGAGATCATCGCCGGCATCAACGAAGCGCTGACGGGAATCTGAGCGCCGTGACGATCGCCGCCATCGAACTCCTTGCCTCCGGCCTACGCAGCGCGACCTTCAGCGTCGATGCCGAAAGGCATCTTTATGAACGCGATGCCGCGCTCGGCTGGCAGGTGCGAAAGCCAGATGGCGGCCTCGCGGCCGAGGGGGCGACCCACCGGGTCGTCTTCACGGTCGTTCAGCTCGAGCCGGACGAAGCCTATATTCTTCATGCAGGCGGCGCCCGGTTCGAATTCCGGACGCGGCCGGAAACCGCCCTGGCCGACATCCGCGACTTCGGCGCCTCCAAGGAAGCGCCGAACAATGCCGACGCGATCCAGCGTGCTATCTCGGCCCTTCCAAGGGGAGGAACGCTGAGGATACCGGCGGGATACTGGCCGAGCGGACCGGTCTTCCTCAAGAGCGACATGACGCTGCTCTTCGAAGCGGGAGCGGAGCTCGCCGCGGTTTCCGAACGGGAGGCCTTTCCCGTCCTGCCCGCGCGCCATCCGGACGGCCGCGTGCTCGGCACCTGGGAGGGCGTGGCGGAGGCCTGTTACGCAAGCCTGATCAATGCGATCGACTGCAGGAACCTCTTCATCGCCGGCAAAGGCATCATCGACGGCGGCGGCGACCGCGGCGACTGGTGGTCCTGGCCGAAGGAGACACGTGAGGGCGCGCGGCGGGCGCGCACCGTTTTCCTCTCCGGCTGCGAAGACGTGGTCCTTTCGGGCCTCGTCATCCGCAACTCGCCGTCCTGGACGGTCCATCCGGTTCTCTGCAGGCGATTGCTCGCGGCGGACCTGACGATCGAGAACGATCCGCATTCTCCCAACACGGACGGCTTCAATCCCGAGAGCAGTTCCGACATTCGCCTGATCGGCCTCTCCATCTCGGTCGGCGACGATTGTATCGCTCTCAAGGCCGGCAAGCGCAGCCCGAACGGCGGTCCCGACCGGCCGACGCAGCATGTGCGGATTGCCAACTGCCTCATGGAGCGGGGGCATGGCGCGGTGGTGATCGGCAGCGAGATGAGCGCCGGCGTCCGCGACATCGCCATCCGCAACTGCCATTTCAAGGGCACCGATCGCGGCCTTCGCATCAAGACCCGGCGGGGCCGGGGCGGAATGGTTTCGGATATCAGCCTCGCCGACAGCCTGATGGAGGACGTCGCGACCCCCGTCGCCGTCAATTCCTTCTATTTCTGCGATGCCGACGGCCGGTCGGACTACGTCCAGTCCCGCTCGCCGCTGCCGGTGTCCACCGAGACGCCGAGCATCCGGTCCATCGCGATCAGCAACGTCACCGTCTCCGGCGCGCGCACTGCCGCCGCCGTCTTCTACGGCCTGCCGGAAGCGGCGATCCATGACATCGCCTTCGAAGGGTATTCCGTTTCCTTCGCACCCGATGCGGAAGCCGAGGTGCCCGAGATGGCCTGCCTCCTCCCGCCGCTGCGTCATGCCGGCATCGTCGCGGAAAACACCGTCTTCAGCCGTCTTGCGCGGCTGTCTCCCGCCTCCATCCATCCAGCACAAGACTGACCCCGATGCTTCAAGACTATTTCGAGACCTATGTTCGCGACTACGAATATTACAAGGGCGGCGCCTGGTGCTATGAAGACGGATGCCTCTATCGCGGCCTGATCGCGCTTCACCAGGCGACGGGCGACAAGCGTTGGCTGGATCACCTCGTCCGGCTTGTGGGCGGACAGATCGACGGCCAGGGCCGGCTGGTCGGTTACGAGATGGAAGAGTTCAACATCGACAATATCCTTTCCGGCCGCGCGCTCGTCTTTCTCCATACGCTGACCGGCGAGAAAGCCTGGCTCGATGCCGCCGCGCTGCTGGCAAGGCAGCTCGAAACCCACCCGCGCACGGAAAGCGACGTCTATTGGCACAAGCTTCGCTATCCGCACCAGATCTGGCTCGACGGGCTCTACATGGCGCTCCCCTTCAAGGTGGAATATGCCCTGGCCGCCGCGAAGCCTGAGATTGTGGACGAGGCGCTTCGCCAGTTCTCCACCGCGCTCGATCTGACCTATGACCGCGATGCCGACCTCTATCGCCACGGCTATGACGAGGCCCGCCAGCAGCCCTGGGCGGATGCGCAAAGCGGTCTTTCGCCTGCCCATTGGGCAAGGTCGATCGGCTGGCTGGCCATGGCTTTCGTCGATGTCGTCGAAAACCTGGCCCCCGGTCCTCAGCGGCAGGAGCTTGTCGATCGCGCCTCAGCACTCGCATCCCGGCTGCTCGCCCTGCGGACATCGGATCACCGCTGGCTGCAGGTCATCGACCGGCCGGATGCCGCCGGAAACTATCCCGAGAGCTCGGCGACCGCCATGTTCTCCTACTTCCTGCAGAAGCTTGCCCGCCTCGGCGGGCCGGCTGCCCTTGCGGAGGTTGGGGAGACGAGCTTCCGGTCGCTCGTCCGCCACGAGCTGCGACCCGATGCGCATGGGCGGCCTCAGCTTCACAATATCTGCTGCGTCGCGGGGCTCGGCGGCTTCAACGGCCGTTACCGGGACGGCACCGTCGGATATTACCTCTCGGAGGAAATTCGCCCCGACGATATCAAGGGTGTCGGCCCACTGATGATGGCCTATGCGGAAACATTGCGGAATGCGCAATCTGTCGGACTGGCATCCCCGCGGACGGACGAATACGTTGAACTCACCGCCGCTGCCAAGCGATAGAGCACGCAACAGAAAATCGAGGACTACCCATGAGCACCAATGTCCGGACCCGCCATGCGATCCACTACTCCCAATCCGAACGCATGACCGGCACGGAGCTGCGCGAGCATTTCCTGATCGAGAACCTTTTCGCAGAAGGCACGCTGCAGGCCATCTATACGCACTACGACCGGATGCTGGTGGCCGGAGCGACGCCGACTAGGGATGCGGTCGGTGTCGGCGGCGAGCTGGCGAAGCTGGTCGGCACGGATTACCTGCTGGAACGCCGCGAACTCGGCCTGATCAATATCGGCGGCGCCGGGCGCGTCATCGCCGACGGCAAGGCCTATGAACTGCAGCCGATGGACGGCCTCTATCTCGGCCAGGGCACCAGGGAAATTTCCTTCGAGAGCCTCGATGCCTCGGCGCCGGCGAAATTCTACATCAACAGCGCGCCGGCCCATACGAGCCTTCCCTCACGGATCGTCAGCAGGACGGACGCGATCGAGAACAATCTCGGCGACGGCGCCACCTCCAACAAGCGCAAGCTCTATCAGTACCTGCATCCCAAGGTCCTGCCGACCTGCCAGTTGCTGATGGGCCTGACGCGGCTCGAAACCGGGAGCGTCTGGAACACCATGCCGGCGCATCTGCACGACCGGCGCATGGAGGCCTATCTCTATTTCGAAGTGCCGGAAAACGCCTTCGTCGTGCATCTGATGGGCCGGCCGCAGGCCACGAACCACCTCATCGTCCGCAACGAGCAGGCCGTGCTCTCTCCGCCCTGGTCGATCCATTGCGGCGCCGGCACCGGAGCCTATGCCTTCATCTGGAGCATGGCCGGCGACAACCAGTCCTTCACGGATATGGACATGGTTGACATGAAGAGCCTGAACTGAGGCTATCAGGCCGACAGGAAACTCCTCGGGAACGATGACCGCGCCGGGCTCGAAGCCCGGCCGAACGCCGAGAATTCCGGACCTCGGCGGCATGCGTCGCTGGTTTCGGCATCGGCCGGCACCGCGCCCAAATAACCCTTGATCGACAAGAACGCCTGCATCGGCTGCCCGCCGATGAGCCGGAGCCCTACCGCGATGGCAACAATTCGCGGCTTTCCCGATGTAGCCATTATGCTATATCGGACCTGTAAGAAGCCAGGCGGGGTTGTTCGGCTGCCCGCTCGAAAAAGGGCAGCAAGCGGATTGGGCGGTATGGGGTCATTGGTTCGAAATCAGGCGCATGTGGTCAATATGCATATCGGCCACCATATTCGCCTCGCGCGTCAGATGCGGAAAATGACGCAGGGGCAGCTTGCAGAACAGATCAATCTGACCTTCCAGCAGGTGCAGAAATACGAGCGCGGCAGCAACCGCGTATCCGTCTCGACACTTGTGCTGATCGCCCATGCGCTCGCCGTTCCCGTCACCTATTTTTTCGAGGGATTGCAGCCGGACGACAAAGCCGCCGACACGACCGGTTCCGGCCTATCGGCGGAAGGATGGGAGATTGCCGCTCTGGTCACGGGCATTTCGCGCCGCGCCCTGCGCCGGCGGCTTCTGTCGATCGCCCGCGAAATCGCCGATATCGATGCGGAACTGAACGATCCGCAAGATCCGCAGGAATAAAACCTCAGGCCGTCAACGCCAGGAGCTTCTGCAGCTCTTTCGGCCGGGATGCGGCCGCGGTCAGGATGGCACGATAAAGTGTCATGACCTCCGCGCCCATATCGGTGAGGATGGCTCCGCCGCGGCGGTCGCCGCCCTTGGTGGTGCTGACAAGCGGCTTCTTGAAGGACGTGTTCAGCCGGTCGACCATGTGCCACGCTTTCTTGTAGCTGATGCTGCTCGCCCGCGCGGCCGCCGTGATCGAGCCGGTATCGGCAATCGCGGACAGCAGGCCGATAGTGTCCGGTCCGATCGCGAGGCCGGGTTTCAGAAGGACGTTGATTTGTACCTCAGCAAGCATGCGCGCCACGCACCCGGAAAGAATTCCGAGCCCTTTCGCGGGGTTCCTGCGGGAGCCTCCCAACACCTCGATAAGCGTTCATGCATTATACTCTGTTTTGACGCGTCTTACCTGCGAATACGCAGCCCGGCGGCTGGCAGTCGGTCTGCGGGAACACCACCGCCTCCCAGATAGCGCGTTGTTCTCGTGAGGCGAGAATGGGAACTAAAAATGTATAGACAGTTGTCGAGGGGGCGCCGCAGCGGATAACGTCGAAACATGGGTAAATTTGAGTCATGCAGCGTCGGAAAATGCGAGCTTCCGGTTTAAGAGGCCGTTCACCATATCCCGCCGCTCGGCCGGATTCTCATGAGGAGCATGCTCCTGACACTAGAACAGCAAGCAAATAAATCCTCAAAATAGTATTCGTACGCAGCAATGCTCGATTTGCTCGAACATTAATTTGACGTTTACAGACGAAACGGCACGGTCCGGGCGGGCATGAGGCTCCAAAGATTTCTCCCGTCTTGCGCTCGCGGATAGCGGTGCGGCGCAAGCCTATTTGCAAGTTGCTGTCCCGATGCGTGTCGTCTCATGTCTCGTCAACGAGCATAATCTGTGGCTTGTTTGCCTCGCGCTCACAACCTGCCTCAGCGGGTCATGGACCGCCTTGCGCCTTTTCTCGCGGGTCATGCAGACAAGGGGATCGCAGCGGCTCGGATGGACGTTCCTCGCGGCCGTCGCCGGCGGAGCGACGATCTGGTGCACGCATTTCATCGCCATGCTGGCCTATCAGGGCGGCACACCGGTCGTCGTCGAGCCGATCTTGACGCTCTTCTCGCTCGTCATCGCCATCGCCGGAGTGGGTGCCGGCTTCCTGTTCGTCGCATCTTCCATTGGCCGGCGCATGCCCCCGATTGGCCCTTGGATCGGCGGCGCCATGGTTGGGCTGGCGAGTTCGGCGATGCATTACATGGGCATGGTCGCCTATCGGATCGAAGGGATCGTGACGTGGGACGGCGGCTATGTGATCGCTTCCGTCGCTCTCGCCATCCTGATCGGTTCGGCCGCCATGACCGCGGCAAGCCGGAAGGCGCAAGGATGGAACGCATTGCTTGCCCCCGGCCTGCTTGCCGCCGCGACCCTGAGCCTGCATTTCACGGGCATGGCCGCGGTCTCGGTCGATCCGCTGTCGCCGGCCGCCGGCGCATCGTCCGATGTCTTCACCAGCATGGCAGCGGCCGTCGCGGCTGTCAGCCTCATCATCGTCGGCGCCGGCGCGACGAGCTACGTGATCGACGATAGCGAACGGGCAGCCGCCCTCGAACGCTATCAGCAGCTTGCGCTCCACGATTCGCTGACGGGCCTGCCGAACCGGCGCAGCTATCGCGTTCATCTCGACGACGAACTGGCAGGGCTTCGCGAGAGTGCCGGCAAACTGGGCGTGGTGGGCATCGATCTCGACCGCTTCAAGGAAATCAACGACACGTTCGGCCATGCCGCCGGCGACGATGCCCTGAAGGTGATCGCGGGGCGGCTTTCAGGCATACGCCGCCCGGGTGAATTCATCGCCCGGCTCGGCGGCGACGAATTCGCAGCCGTCAAGCGCTTCGAGAACCAGGCGGACGTCCTGGATTTCACCTCCCGGATCGAAGCGGCGATCCTCAAACCCATGACCCTGGACGGCTGGGAAACGTCGGTCGGGGCAAGCATCGGCGTGGCAATCTATCCGGAAGACGGAACCGACAAGGACGCCTTGGTGAGCAATGCCGACCTCGCGATGTATCGCGCCAAGGCGAATATCGGCCAGACCGTCTGCTTCTACGAACCCGGGATGGACGAGGCGGCGCGCGATCGGCGCAATCTCGCCAACGATCTGCGGGCCGCCGTCGAAAGGAAGCAGCTTGAGCTGCACTATCAGGTGCAGAGCGGCGTGAAGAACGGCGAGATACGCGGCTACGAAGCGTTGCTGCGCTGGCACCATCCGCAACGCGGCATGATCCCGCCTGCCGAATTCATCCCGATCGCGGAGGAATGCGGCGCGATCCTGCCGATCGGCGAGTGGGTGCTGCGGACCGCTTGCCGCGAAGCCGCACGCTTTTCCGGCGACATCCGGATCGCCGTCAACCTGTCGGCCGTCCAGTTCGCGCATGCCGATCTGGCCAGGCTCGTCCAGGACGTGCTGGTCGAGACCGGCCTGCCGGCGCATCGGCTGGAACTCGAAATCACGGAATCGACGATCATCGTCGACAAGCAGCGCACCCTGGATATGCTGCGCCGGATCAAGGCGCTCGGCGTGACGATCGCCATCGACGATTTCGGCACGGGATATTCCTCGCTCGATACGTTGCGGTCGTTTCCGTTCGACAAGATCAAGCTCGACCGCTCGTTCATCGCGGAAGCACCGCGCGATCCACAGGCGAAGGCGATCGTCTGCGCGGTGCTGACGCTCGGGCGCAGCCTCGACATTCCAGTCCTCGCGGAAGGCGTCGAAACGGAAGACCAGCTCTCGTTCCTGCGGATGGAGGGCTATGACGAAGCGCAGGGCTATCTGCTCGGCCTGCCGGCGGCGATCGACAGGTATCACAACCTGCCTGGCGGCAGCGAGGATTTTGCCGAACAGCGCCGGAGAGGGTGGATCGCGGGATAGCCTCGCTAGCCGTTGGCAAGTCTAGCCGTTGGCAAGTTTTGCGGGAGGTCCGCCCATGAAGCGGTTCCGCTCGCGCCAGAGCGCCGGCAGCGAGAGCAGCATGATCGAGATCAAGGCGATCAGCGTCTTGGTGAGCTGGGAGAATTCAGGCGTCCGCTGATCGACATAGAAGACCATGTAGACGATCGCCACATGCCAGACGTAGACGTGCAGCGAATGCCGGCCGAGAAGGCGCAGGAAGCCGGCCGAAAACAGCCAGGTCAGTCCCGCCGCCAGCCGGCGCACGTGGATGTTTTCGTGTCGCGGTCCCGCCACCAGGAGCCAGACGAGGCCGACGGCGACAGCCAGGAAGTTCGCGATGTAGACCGGTCCGAAATCGGCGCGGATTTCCATCGTCGTGAATTTGGCGAGCACGAATTGCGGCAGCAGGTCGTGAGCGGAGGCGATCCGCAGCGGCAGGAAGAAAAGGCAGACCGCCAGGCATAGTTTCGGGATGAGCGTCGCTTCCGGCCGGAAGACTTTCGACCAGTCGATCTCCCGATTGGCCGTCAGAACGCCGATGATCAGGCCGGAGAAGAAGACGATCTGCCAGCCGAACAGGTTGAAGCTCGCGCGCACGCCCTGCTGGTCGCTGCCGATGATCCAGCCGTTGACGATCTCCGTGGCCAGCCGCTGCAGGCCGAGCTGGCCCGCCATCCACAGGATGAGGGAACCGACGACGACATAAGCCCATTTGCCGTTGAGGCAGAACCAGATGATCGGCGGCGCGAAGATCATGTACACGACATATTGGGGAAGGATATCCATGAAGGTCGGCTGAAACAGCAGCGCGCCGATGGCAGCAAGACGAAGCGGCTCGTCGAAGGTGGTATATCCCAGCCAGGCA
This sequence comes from Xaviernesmea oryzae, assembly GCF_900177415.1. Taxonomy (GTDB): domain Bacteria; phylum Pseudomonadota; class Alphaproteobacteria; order Rhizobiales; family Rhizobiaceae; genus Neorhizobium; species Neorhizobium oryzae_A. Next base: position 743,024 of record NZ_FXAF01000002.1, read on the forward strand.
TGCCAGATCCGGTAAGCGTCCGGCAGCACCATCTGCGCCACAAGGACCACCATGACGATCAGCATCGCATAGCGATAGATCTCGAAGGCGCGCGCCCAGAGCTGCTGGCGTGCCTGCCTGTAGCCGTTCTTGCTCATCTTGCGGCTGTAGACCATGCCGACAAGCAGGCCGGACAGGAAGACGAAACCCTGCGCATCCTCCACGAAGGCAAGCTGGTTGTGATTGACGAGCAGCATCCAGTAGCCGCCGACGAAGACAAGATGATTGATCAGCATGAAGACGAGGAAATAACCGCGCAAACCGTCGATGATTTCATATCGCTTCATGTGATGGCCTTGGGCAATGTCTTCTGTGGTCACGCCTTTTTGGCGTGACGGGCATCGATGTCAAATGAAAGAAGGCTGATATGCAGTGAGTTTTCGCTCTCGGAATCGTGAGAGCCCTGCCGGCAACCCACGCCCGCCGGATCAGCGCCCCATCTTGAGAAGTGCCTCCACCATCTCGTCGGTCATTCGCAGCAGCTTGGCGGCCGCCTTGTAGGCCTGTTCGATGTCCAGAAGCAGCGACAGTTCCTCGTCGAGGCTGACCCCCGTCGCGCTCGAATAGGCATTCAGCGAACGGCTGAGCATCGCGTATTTGGCTTCGTCCGCGTGCGTGGCGGAACTGCGCAGCTGCTCCAGCCATCCGACCGACATCGTCGCGAAGGAAAGCAGGTTCTTGGAATCGCCGATCGCCGTTGCCGGGTCGAAGACCATCGGCGCCTCCAGATTCCGGTTATATTGATCGATCAGGCCGGCATAGCTGCTGCCGCCCGTGTTCACCCGGTATTCGGACCCGTTCATGCCGCCATCCCGCAGCACGTCCATGCTGCCTTCCGGCGGCACGACGGCCGGATTGATGACCAGCCTGGAGGCGAGGCCGGGAACGATCGCGCCGGCAGCAGGCACGGCCGTCTGCAGGGCACCCGTCTCGTCCTTGTAGGTGAACAGCCCCGCCATGGGCACGAGCGTGCCGTCCGGCCCGGTTTCCGCGAACGCCGTAACGAGCCCTCGTGCGATCTCGTCGAGCTGGCTCTGGAAGACGGGCGCTATCTGGTCGCGCAGTTGAAGCAGGGCCTGCAGCGAACCTTTCGCGGTCGTGTCTCCGCCCTGCCCTGCCTTCAGCGGAACACCGTCGATGGCAATGCCGTTGCCGGGTGTCGACGCATCGAAGCTGGCCGTCGGCTGAAAGGTCACCTTGCGCGGCACGGTCTCGAACAGCGTGGTGCCGTCCGACGTGTAGAGAACCATGTCATTCCCGTCGCGGAGCGACGCGGTGACGCCGACGATCTCCGATATCTTCTTGAGCAGGCCGTCGCGGGTGTCGAGCGCGTCGTTGGGATCGCCGCCGGTCGCCGTCAGGTTCTTGACCCGATCGTTCGCCTCCTGGAATTGGGAAAGCAGGGCATTGAGCTCGCCGACCTGGTTCCCGATCTCTTCGTCAGCCTGCTTGCGCAGCCCCTGCAGCTTGTCGGAAGCGGTCTTCAGGCCCGCCGCAACATCCTGGGCGCTGGCAAGCACCGCAAGGCCGAGCCCGATGTCGTTGGCCTTGGCGGCGAAGGCATCGAGGTTGTTCTAGAGGGCGGCTATGAGCTTTGCGGGAGAAAATTCGTTGTCGTTTCCTCCCATCAGGTTCTTGATGGCGTTCAGCCCGTCGAGAAGCGTCCGCTGGCCGCTCGCGGCGGAAGAGCTCTCGATCGTCTGCCGCAGGAGCGCCGGATTGCCCGCCCTGACGATATCGCCCACCACCGCACCGTTGCCGCCAGCGACGATCGGGGCGGAGCGGCGGACATAATCCGGGTTCTGAGCATTCGCGAGGTTCTTCGCGACGACCACCGCCTGCGTTCCCGTATTGCTGAGGATCGCCTGTGCGGTGGAAAGGGTCGATGACAACGACATCTGGGCTCCTGATTGGTTGCGGGATCTCCGTGTCTGTGAAATCCGAGGTACCGGGGATGTATCGCCTGGCGCCGGTCAAAGAGGTCGCCTGTTTTCTTCCAAGACTTCCTACCCGCGCCTGATCTGGGAAAGCGCCCACAGCGTATCGGCACTGATGCCGCCTCCCCCGCCGAGGAGTAGCGCTGCCGATGGCTGGGAAGAGCCGTATTCGAGGTCGTACATGATGGTGAACCGGTGCACGAGCTTCGCGAGCTTGGCCGGATCCTTGAGGTCCTTCAGGTTGATGTGCTTCTCGACGACCTTCGCCTGCTTGTCGACATTGACGGAGCTGAACTCGCTCGGCAGGCTGAAGGTCACGCGGAAGAACTCGAGAAGCGCGTCGTCGCCAAGGATGCCGTAAGCGTCCGTGATCGTCGGAGCGACACGCTGAAAATAAAGCGCCAGGCGGACGCCCGGATTGTCTTCTCCCTGCTGCGTCTCCAGCACCTGGTTGAGATAGGCCTGCTCGGTCGCCATGACGCTTCCCATGTTTTGTGCGCCCGTGGCCTTATCGCGCGAGATGTTGCCCTGCCCGTCGAAATTGAAAGAACCCAGCATCTGCGCAAACCGCTTGTCGCTCTGCTGGTTGACGAAGCTCTTCGGATCGTTGAGATCGGACGAAAAGATCTTCTTCAGAAACTCGTCATTCACCGCCTTGGGGTCGAAACCATTGGCCGTGAGTACGATATCGACCAGTTTCCTGTCGGCAAGGAATTGGGAAAGCGTCTCCACTCTGGCGATGCGGTCCGTGTAATATTTCGATTCCTCCTCGGCCTGCTTGCGTGCCTCCTCCTTCTCGCTTTTGGTCAGAAAGCGCGTCTTTTCGACGATGTAGTCGCGAGCCGTCTGGGTGATGGCCGTCGAAGACTGCGCAAGCACCGGCGTCGTGACGCCACCCTTGGCAGTGAAGTTGAAGGCCTTGGCCAGCACCAGGAAACGTTCGTCCTTGAGCTGGTTGACATAGCTCTTCGGGTCCGAAAGGTCGCTCGTCAGAACCTTCTTGATGGCGAATTTCGACACCTCGGAAGGATCGATCCCAACCGCGCGAAGCGCCAGGGAATAGACGTTGCCGGTTTTCAGGAAATCGTCGAGCGATGCGACGCTTGAAAGAGCGGTCTTATAGAGCCTGATCGCCTTCTGGTCCGCCTCTTCCTGTTTGTCGTCATACCTGCTCATGTAGAAGCGCGCGGTCCGGTCGGACTGCTGCTGCGTCTGCGCCTGTCCGTTCACGCTTCCGTCGGCATTGAAGTTGAACGCTTCGTAGAGCTCCTTGTATTGGGGCCGCGCGTCGAGATTTTTCCCGACGATGTCGCCGGAATTGACGAGGATCTGCTCGATCGTGGCGGGGACGATGTAGGACTCGTTGAGATCGAAGGCGGAACGGATGTAGTCGAACAGCCGCTTGTCCTGCGACAGGTTGAGGTCTGCGATGCTCGTCGCGGTGGCAAGCCTCTGAATAGCATAATCCCGGATCATTTCGGCCTGCGTCTGGGTCAGACGCGGCTGCTTCATCAGATAGGCCGAAACCGTCTTGTCCAGCTTCTCGGCAGTCTGGGCGCCACCGGCCGGCACCGAGCCGTCGGCGTTGAACTGGAAATCCTCGACAAGGGCAAGGAACCTCTCGTTCGACGTTATCTCGGCCGTAAGACGCGTCTGCAGCGTTTTAAGCTCGGCCCTGCGCTGATCCGTCCTGTCCAGCGGCACGAGGCGCGCGTTCAGGTCGTCCAGGCGCGATTGGGAGCTTTCGAGGTTCGTCCGGTCGGTCTCCAGATTTTCCTTGAGGGCGTCCATCTCCTCCTGTTTCGCATCGATGAGTTCCTGAAGCTCGGTTTCGTCGCCTCCGTCCTCCAATTGCGCCCTGAGATCGGCAAGTTCGGCCTCCAGGGCAGCGATCTTCGTTTCCTTGGAGGCTATGGTCGCCCGCAGGCTTGTCACGGAGCCATCGAGGTTTCGCCGTTCGAGCAGATCGGCGTCTTCGCTCTTGGCGGCCGCGAGCGTGGCCTTGGCCTCCGTGGCAGCATTGCCCCAGGTCAGATTGTAATAGCTGTTCGGGTCGGCGAGGTCGCTGGTCAGCGCGCCGCGGAGGTCCTTGTAGATGAAGTACTTGCCGTCGATGCCGTAGGATTCGAACATGTAGTTCCGCAGACGCTCGTTCTGAAGAAACTGGTCGACGTTCTTCACTTGGGAGACCATCGCCTTGTAGTAGCGCGTCTCCTCCTTCGTATGTTCCGCAAAGGCCGAGATGCTCTGGTCGTAAAGCCCCAGAAGCTTGTCCCGCTGCGCTTCCGACTGGGCGATGCCCTGCGCCGACGTCGTCTTGCCGAAGTTGAAGGCGGCCGCGAAGTTCTTGTACCGGTCATCGGTCAGGCGGTTGGCATAGCTGTTCGCGTCGCTGAGATCGCTCTCCAGGACTTTCTTGATGAAGGCCTTCGCATAGATCATCTCCTCGAGGCCGTAGGCGGTCATCGCATAGGAATAGAGACGGTAGTCGGCGACGAACTCGTCGATCGTCCTCACCTTTCCGATATTCTGGCGATAGTATTCCGCGTCTCTCGCGACGGTCGCCTGTGTCGCGACGCGACCGAGGCTCTTTGCAATATCGCGGTTGACCAGATCGAAAGTCAGATAGGTCGATACCATCGTAGCGATCTCCGGCGGAACATCCGTGTGTCAGCGACTTTCGCCGCTTGCCCATTGCCCAACCACAGTACGCAAGACTTGCGATCCGCCTCTGGCATCCCGATGAATCAGCCGACACGTCCCATTTCGCATGAACGGCCGCTTCGGTGTTTTTCGTGAAAGTTAAAAAAGTGTTTCCGAATTGTAACGGCACCAGGTCTGCCGCTACGAAGGAGTGGCGAACGCGTAAGGGGTATTCTAATGACTTACCAGCCCAATGGGATTCCCGGCCTTGAGTTCTGTTCCTCATATCCTGATCGTGGACGACAATGCGGAAATACGGTCGCTGCTGAAGGACTTTCTTCAGCGCCGCGGAATGCGCGTGTCGCTTGCCAAGGACGGTAACGAGCTCGCTCTCGAACTGGAGCGGACGAAACTCGACCTGATCGTGCTCGACATCATGCTGCCGGGAAGGACCGGGCTCGAGCTCTGCCAGGAAATCAGGCGGCGCTCGCGGATTCCGATCATCATGCTGACCGCCATGACGGATACGAGCGACCGGATCGTCGGGCTGGAGGTCGGCGCCGACGACTATATGTCCAAACCCTTCGACCCTCGCGAGCTTCTGGCGCGAATACGCGCCGTGCTTCGCCGCCACGGCGGCACCGCTCCCCCGGAACCGTCCGCCGCAGCCGCCGTCGTTCGGTTTGCCGGATGGACCCTGGATTTCGGCCGTCGCCGGCTCACCGACGCTGCCGGCGTTCGGGTGGAGCTGACGCGCGCGGAATTCAATCTGCTCGAAGCTCTCGTCGAGGCTTCCGGGCGCGTCCTCAGCAGGGAGCAGTTGATCGAGCGATGCGGCGGAAACGCCAGCCAGAGCTTCGACCGCAGCATAGACATCCTGGTCAGCCGGCTGAGGCGCAAGCTTGACGACAATCCCAAGGCGCCGTCGATGATCGAGACGGTGCGTGGCGGCGGCTATCAATTCGTGGCGGATACGTGCCGCGACTAATCGGGATATTCCGGTTCGAAGTCGAAATTGGGCGCCAGTTCGACAAGCATCATCAGCGCCAGCATCGAAATTCCTATGGCGACCGATCCCGCGACCAGATATCTGCGCCGCCTTCGCGCGATTGCGACGGCTTCCTCGGCATCGGCTGACGCGGCGATTTCGGAGATCAGCACCATCAACTCGGCCTCTTCGTCCGAGGGAACGAAGAACTCCGCGACTTTGCCATCCGCCTCGATCCGCAGATGTCCGCATGCACGCGGGTCAGCGGGGCTCTTCTTCCTCGAAAAGGCATTGTCGTTATGTCCGTGCCATCGCGTCCGGTTATGAAGCTTGCCGGTCCTCGTGTCCGGCGGTCTTTCAAACATGATGCTCTCCATTCGCTGCCGTCCCGTTTGGAAGACGCGACGTTATCGCACGCAACGATCCGCAGCATTTTTCACCACCGTGCAAATCGTGTTTCCGGATTGTAAAAACCGGTGACGAGGTCGCTGACGAACGGCTGCGCGGATGGTATCGGCTGACATGGCATGGAGTTGCTGGAGGCATATCACGACTATGCGCGATCTAGGGTGGTCTACTGCACGGCGTCTCATTCCACGGACGCTTCCGGCCTGGGTGCTGATCGTCCTGATCGCCGTCCTGCTCGTCTCGCAAACCAGCCTTTTCGTCATCATGTCGCGTGACCGCGTGGCATCGAACGAGACCGTGGACTTCTACCGGATCAACGAAAGGGCTTTCTGGCTCGCCAAACTCATGACGCCGCTTTCGCCCGAGGAGCGCAAGCGCATCAGCGGCGAGCTGACGGACCCCACGGTCGTTCTGACCCTTTCTTCGTCACCCGGCGTCGCCCTGATCGCAGCCTCCAGCGATCCCCTTGCCGAACTTGAGGATATCCTTTCCGCGCAGCTTTCGAGATTTGGCATAGAGGACGTCCGGGTTCGTCTCGAGGAACCGCAGCTGCCGGACGCCACGGCGAGAAGGGCGCAGAACCCCGACCAGACCAGCGACGTGCAGGAAAACCTTTCGGAAATCGCCAGCGATTTTCTGAAGAGCCCGCGTTACCGGGTGTCGCTGAGGTTCCAGGACGACCAATGGCTGAACATCGTCACCCCCGTGACGCCGACGGGACCGCTTCTCTCGCCCGACAGCCTTCCCACGTATCTCGCCGTCAGCGCCTGCGTCGTGATGATTGCATTCTGGGCGGTGTGGCGCATCGCAGCTCCGTACCAGCTCCTTGAAGCAGCGGTCAGGAGGCTTGGAGACGATCTCAACAGCCCGCCTCTGCCGGAGAAGGGCGGACGGGATTTCCGCAGCGCCGCCCGCGCGCTGAACCAGACACAGGCAAGGCTCCAGGAGCATTTCGAGGAAAGGGAGCTGCTCGCGGCGGCGCTCGCGCATGACCTGCGGACGCCTTTGACCAGGATGCGGCTGCGCCTCGCGCTGCTCCGGAACTCCTCGTTGAAGAAGGCCCTGGCGGAAGGCATCGCCGACATCGAGGAAACCGTCGAATCGGTGATCGGGCTGGCGAAACTGGGCGCCAATACCGAATCCATGGAGCTGATCGATCTATGGAGCATGGCCGATGCGATCGCCGACGAATACGAGGAGGCGACCATGGAGCCTCTGAAGGGCGAGACACCACGTCTCATCTGCCTTGCGCCTCCGGTGGCACTGCGGCGATCGATCCGGAATGTCGTCGAGAACGCGATCAAATATGGTCACAGCGCCAGGCTCGCGCTACGGCATGATGAGCGGCATGTCATCCTCGCGGTTATCGACGAAGGCCCGGGCATCGGGGATGCGGAAATCGACCGGGTATTCAAGCCGTTCATCAGGCTCGAGCAGTCGCGGAACCGGGAAACGGGCGGCTCTGGCTTGGGCCTGACCATCGCGCGAAATCTCATCCGCAAGCTCGGAGGCGAGATTTCGCTCAGAAACAATCCCGGCGGCGGACTGGAGGCGAGGCTCATCCTCCCGCGCCCTGCGACGTGACGCTGGCCCTTTCCTGTGCCACAGCCAAAGGGTTACCCGTCAGCTGCGGCCGCAATGCTCGGATCAGCGCGCAGCTATCCGGCCGGCGAACATCGCCCGACCGCCTGTTTCAGAGAAACGCCGTCGAGAAGATCGGGAAGACCGCGATCAATACGAGGCCGACGAGCAATGCGCCGATATACGGCCAGATCGCCTTCATCGCCTCGTCCGGCGACACGCCGCCGATCTTGCAGGCGATGTAGAAGCCGATGCCGATCGGCGGCGCGATCAGGCCGATATTCATCGCGGTGACGACCACCATCGAATAATGCACGTCGTTGATGTCGAGCGTCTTGGCGATCGGGAACATGATCGGCGCCATCAGTACGATCGCCGGCAGGCCTTCCAGCACGCAGCCGAGCACCATGAAGATCGCCACCGTCACCGCCATGAAGGTGAGCCAGCCGCCCGGAAGCCCCGTGACGGCCTGGGCCAGCTGGAAGGCGAAACCGGTCTGGGTGAGCGCCCAGGCCATGGCCGACGCACAGCCGAGGATCATCAGGATGGCGCCCGACAACGCGGCCGTCTCGACCAGCATGCCGTAGAGCTTCTTCAGGCTGATGCCGCCATAGAGCGTCGCGCCGATGATGAGCGCGTAGAGTACGGCGATGGTGGAGACTTCCGTCGCCGTCGCCACGCCACCGCCGACCGCGCTGCGGATGAGGAAGGGCAGAAGCAGGGCCGGCGCGGCGACGATCACCGCCTTGCGGATCGTCCCGAAGGAGGCGCGCCTGACGCCTTCCATCGATTCGTGCCTCGATTTCCAGCGCGCCAGAACCGCAAGCGCCAGCAGCAGCACCATGGCGATCGCGAAACCGGAGGTGAACAGGCCGGCGATCGAGACCCCCGCCGTCGAGCCAAGCACGATCAGCACGATCGAGGGCGGCACGGTCTCGGCCATGGCAGCGCCCGTCGCCAGCAGCGCGATCATTTCCGGCGGCTTGTGGCCGCGCCGCTTCATTTCCGGAAAGAGCGCCGGCGCGACCGTCGCCATGTCGGACACCTTCGAGCCGGAAATGCCGGAGACCAGGAACATGGAGCCGAGCAGGACATAGGACATGCCGGCGCGGACATGACCGAGCAGCGAGGCGAGCACTTCGACGATCGCCTTGCCCATGCCGGTGGCGTCGAGAACGCAGCCGAGCAGCACGAAGATCGGCACGGACAGCAGGATGATGCTCGACATGCCCTCGTCCATGCGGCCGACGATGACGAAGATCGGCACGGAACTGGTGAAGGTGAGGAAAGACAGCGCGCCAAGGCCGAAACAGAAGGCGATCGGAACGCCCATCGCAAGCAGGATGCCGACCCCGAACACGAGGAACAGGACGATGTTCCAGTTGCCGAGGAACGCAAGCGCCGGCTTCAGTGCGAAGAGCAGACCGCCGACGGCGCCGACCAGCACCGCCGCGCCGAGCAGCATGCGGGCATTGCCGACCCGGACGCCGTGGAGAATGACGATCGCCAGCATCAGCCCGAGGCCGACCGGCAGCGCCGAAGCGCGCCAGCTCATCGGGATCAGCAGGGCCGCCGAGGTGACGTAGCTTTCCTCGATCGCATAATCGATCGCCGGATAGAGGAGGCTCCCCAGGAAGACTGCCGTCAGCAGCAGGCCGACCGTGGTGACGAACTTCTGCTTCCGTTCGCTGATGAGATGCAGGAAGACCGTCAGCCGGAGGTGTTCGTGCCGGTCGATGGCGATCGCCGATCCCAGCATGGCGAGCCAGAGGAAGGCGAGAGACGCCGTCTCGTCGCCCCAGATGATCGGCGAGGAAAAGACATAGCGTGCCGTCACGCCGATCAGCAGGATCGCGATGATGAAGGTGAGCAGCGCCGCACAGGTCATCTCCACCGGCCGCATCCACAGCGAGCCGGGCGCCGATTGCTGCAGCTCCATCAGCGGCAGGTCGTCGAGCACTTCGGAATTCATTGCCATATTGTCCTCCCCGACGGCGGTCTCGGCGCCATCGTCTCCTCGAAACTCAAACTAAAGGTACGGTACGGCGCTGCTCACGGCAGGTTTTCCCGGAAGATCACTTCGCTGCGCAGCGGCTCGACATCCTCGTCGGCCGGCAGGCCGTCGCGCAGGTTCTTGAACACCCGCGCGGCGCGGGCGATCGTGTCGTTGGGGTTCTGAGTGATGACCGCATCCATCGTGCCGTCGATCAGGAAGGCACGCGTATCGGGCGTCAGGCCATGGCCGACGAAGACCAGCGAATGCTCGCGTCTCGCATCCTTGATCGCCTTGCCGACGCCGCTCGCGCCGCCGCCGATATTGTAGATGCCGGCGAGGTCCGGATGCTGGCTCAGGAGCATGCGCATCTGCCGGTAGTTCATGGTCTCGTCGTCATGGCCTTCGCGGATGCCGACGACCTCGATATGCGGATAGCTTTCCTTCAGGACGTGAAGAAAGCCCATCTCGCGTTCCTCATGGGCGCGATAGCTGAGGCTGCCGGCGATCATCGCCACCTTGGCGGGCGCCTTGCCGACGAATCGGGCGATCAGATAACCGGCAAGCCGGCCGGTCGAACGGTTGTCGAGCCCGAGATAGGCGGAACGTTGCGCGTTGGCGATGTCGGAGATCAGCGTGACCGTCGGCACGCCTCTGGCGGCCAGCTTGTTCACCGCTTCCCGCACCGCCGGATGTTCCAGCGCCATGAAGGCGATACCCTCGGCCGAACGCCCATGCTTTTGAAGCGCCGTCGCGAGAGCTTCCGGGCTGAAGCTTTTGATGTATTCCACCGTCGGCTTGATGCCGTGCTTCTGGAAGAGCGACGTGTGTTCGATGATCGACCGGCCGAGATGTACGAGGTAGCGGTTGGTGCCGGCGGGCAGCAGGAAGGAAATGTTGGCAAGCGTCTGCGGCGTCGCGGCGCTCAGCGCACCCTCCTCGACATATCCCAGCTCGGCGGCGGATTTCATCACCCGCTGCACGGTCGGGGCGCGCACGCCTTGGCGGCCGTTCAGCACGCGATCGACCGTCGCGGTCGATACGCCGGCATGGCGCGCCACATCCACGATGGTCGGCCGGCGACCGGCTTCAGGGTGTTCGAGTGCTTCGTCCAACATCGGATTACATCAAATTACATCAGATTTCATATTTGACTTCATCATTTATATGATCGAATTTCCGGCTTGGGAAGTGACTTTTTTCATCGGGAGGGAACAAAGATGACAATGACACTCAACCGCCGCACCCTGTTGAAGGGTCTGGCCGCAGCGCCGGCAGCCGGCGCCGTATTTTCGATCCCACGCTTTGCCAATGCCGCCGAGATTCAGCTCCGTTACGGCAACAACCTGCCGCTCAGCCACCCGCTGAACATCCGCGCCAAGGAAGCGGCCGACCGCATCGCCAAGGAAACCGACGGCAAGGTGGAAATGCTGATCTTTCCGGCCAACCAGCTTGGCGGCGATACCGACATGCTGTCGCAGGTCCGCAGCGGCGCGCTCACTTTCTTCACGCCGTCCTCGCTGGTCATCGCAACCCTGGTTCCGACCGCGGCGCTGAACGCCGTCGGCTTCGCATTCAAGGATTACGAGCAGGTGTGGAAGGCGATGGACGGCCCGGTCGGCAAGATCGTGCGCGACAAGATTGCCGACGCCCGTCTCTATGCGATGGAGACCATGTGGGACAACGGCTTCCGCCAGACGACCACGAGCGGCGACCCGATCACCAATGCCGACGGCATGAACGGCCTGAAAATCCGCGTTCCGGTGAGCCCGCTCTCGATCGACATGTTCTCGGCGCTCGGCGCCTCGCCGACCAGCCTGCAGTTCAGCGAGGTCTATTCCGCCCTGCAGACCAAGGTCGTCGATGCCCAGGAAAACCCGCTGCCGATCATCCAGGTCTCGAAGCTCTACGAAGTGCAGAAGAACTGCGCTCTGTCGAACCACATCTGGGACGGCTACTGGTTCATCGCCAACGGCCGCCAATGGTCCGGCCTCGCGGACGACGTCAAGACGGTCGTTTCCCGCGCCATCAACGAAGCGGGTCTCAAGCAGCGCGAGGACATCGCCGGCCTGAATTCCGGTGTCCAGGCCGATCTCGAAAAGGCCGGCCTCGCCTTCAACAAGGTCGAAACGGACAGCTTCCGCGCCAAGCTGAAGGAAAACGGCTTCTATTCGAAGTGGAGCAAGGAATTCGGCGACGAGGCCTGGAGCGCGCTCGAAAGCGTCGTCGGCTCGCTCGCCTGATCTCGATCGAACAGGCGGCGGAATAGCTTCCGCCGCCTCCATCAAAATCCATCATAAAAATGAAGTAAAGACATCACATGAGCCGTTTTTTCGGGAAGGTCCGCCAGGCGGGATATGTCGTCGACGATATCGAAGCGGCGATGGATTACTGGACGCGCGTGCTGGGCGTCGGCCCCTTCTTCTACAACGAGCGGGTTCCGATCGTGAATTACCGCTATCGCGGCGAAAGCTATCGGCCGCACAATTCCGTGGCGCTTGCCAATTCCGGAGAATTGCAGATCGAGCTGATCCAGACCCGCAACGACGTGCCGTCCATGTACAAGGATTTTCGCGACGCGGGCCATCGCGGCCTGCAGCACGTCGCCTACTGGACCGACACGTTCGATGACGATCTCGACCGTCTGGCCAGGGAGGGTTTCGAGGTGGTTATGGCCGGCGAAGTCGGCGAGAACGGCCGCTTCGTCTATTTCGACACCCATTATCATCCGGGAACCGTGATCGAACTTTCGGAGGTGGCAGGCCCCAAGGGCCGCATGTTCGATGCGATCCGCAAGGCTTCCGAAGACTGGGACGGCAAGGACCCCGTCCGCCCGTTCCCCGACCTTTCGAAGATCTGAGGCGCCCGGTGACGGATACGCATTTCACTGCCGACTACCTGATCGAAACGCCGCTGCCGCCGGCGAAGGTGGCCGAGATCATGGCGGGCGAACAGTCTTCGGGAACCTTCATCAGGGTGGAAGGCGAGACGGACGACCTGCGCGCGCGGGCGCGCGCCGAGGTGATCGCTATCGAGGATCTCGGCGAGGTGGAAAACGCGACATTGCGGAGCGCCTGGCTGAACCGCCGCGGCATCACCGCCCGGCCGCACCGGGCGACGGTGAAAATCCGCTTTCCGATCGACAATATCGGCGTCAACCTCGCAGCGCTCGCCTCGACCGTCGCCGGCAATCTCTACGATCTCGGCGAGGTCACGGGGCTGAGGCTGGAGAACATCGCGCTGCCGCCAGCGTGGCGGCGGCAATATGCCATGCCGAAACAGGGCATCTCCGGCACCCGCAAGCTGACGGGCGTCGCGGAAGGGCCGATGATCGGCTCGATCATCAAGCCTAATGTCGGGCTGACGGCGGAAGACACCGGCAAACTGGTCGAGCGGCTCTGTGCCGCCGGCATCGACTTCGTCAAGGACGACGAGATTTCCGCCAATCCGGTGCATGCGCCGCTCGCCGAGCGCATCCCGGCCGTCATGGCGGCGGTGAAGCGCGCCGAAGACCGGCTCGGCCGCCGGGTAATGATCGCCTTCAACATCACCGACGAGACCGACGCCATGCGCCGGCACGCGGACCTCGTCGCGGAAGAAGGCGGCACCTGCGTGATGGCCAACCTCAACTGGTGCGGCTTTTCCGCCGTCGAGACGCTCAGGCGCTCGACCGATCTGGCGCTCCACGGCCATCGCAACGGCTTCGGCGCCCTGTCGCGCTGCGACGTGCTCGGCATCGGTTTCCCGGCCTATCAGGTTCTCTGGCGGCTTGCGGGCGTCGATCACATGCATGTGCATGGGCTCGACGGCAAGTTCGCGCAGGAGAACGGCGAAGTGATCGAAAGCACGGCGCTCTGCCTCACGCCGCTCGACGACAGGTCCGACGACCGCGTCCTGCCGGCCTTCTCCTCCGGCCAGTGGGCGGGCACGGTCCCGGCCACCTGGAAGGCCGCGGGCGGCGACGATTTCCTGTTCATGGCGGGCGGCGGCATCATGGGCCACCCCGGCGGACCGGCAGCGGGGGTAGAAAGCATCCGCACGGCCTTCCGGGCGATGCGCGAAGGAAGGACGCTCGAAGAGGCGGCCCGGTCTTCGGAGGCGCTTCGCGAGGCGCTGGATTTCTTTGGGAAAGCCGGATGAGCGACGGGACCAGGATGCCGTTCTACGGCTGGTACGGGGATGACTTCACCGGCGCGACGGACACGCTTGCGACGCTCTCGATGCGCGAGGTCAGGTCTTTCCTGTTCCTGGCTCCCCCATCTGAGCGCCACCTTTCCGAGGCCGGCGAGCTCGACGCGATCGGCATCGCCGGCTCGGCCCGCGCCATGGCTCCCGCCGAGATGGAAAAGACGCTCGCGCCCGCCGGCCGTTTCTTCGAGAAATGCGGAGTGCGGGTTCTGCATTACAAGTGCTGCTCGACTTTCGACAGCGCCTTGAACATCGGCAATATCGCGATGGCGATGAAGGTCCTCCGCGGCTTCGTCAGGCAGAAACAAGCCTTGATCCTCGGCGGCCAGCCCTCGCTCGGGCGCTACTGCGCCTTCGGCAACCTCTTCGCCGCGGCGGGATCCGGCGGCACGGTCCATCGCCTCGACCGCCATCCGACCATGAGCCGGCATCCCTCGACGCCGATGACCGAGGCAGACCTGCGCAGGTATCTGCAGGCCCTGGGCGCGGGGGAAGTCGGCCTCGTTGCCTGGCCGATGCTCGATGGCGGCGGCATCCCGACCGCCTCGGAGCCGAACATCCTGTTCGACGCGCTGACCGAGGATCATATCGCAGCCATCGGCCGGGAACTGAACCGCCGCGCCCGCGAGGGCTCGTTTCTCGTGGTCGGCGCCAGCAGCGTCGCGGAGGCCGCCTTTCATGACCGTCCCATCGGGCCGGCGAGCTTTGCCGCGAGAAACCATGGACCGGTGCTAGCGGTCGCGGGTTCGCTCTCGCCCCTCACCCGCATGCAGGTCGAGGCCGCGACGTCCTTCATCCGCATCCAGGCTGATGCAGCCCGGTTCGTCGGCGAAGACACCTACCGCGAAAAGCTGGCGACCAGGATTTGTCTCGCACTTCGCGAAGAACGCAACGTGCTGCTTTCGACCGCCCCGGACGATCCCGCTTCGATTTCCGGAGCGGATGTGCGGCTTGCGGAAACAACGGGCCGCTTCGTCGACCGTCTGCTCCGCGAAGTCCCGGCAAGGAGGCTGATCACCGCCGGCGGCGATACGTCCAGCCATCTCGTTCAGAATCTCGGGCTTTGGGGCCTCGCCTATGGCGGGCAGATTTCGCCCGGCGTGGCGATCTCGGCCGGCCGCAGCGACAATCCGGATCGCGACGGCATGACGCTGATGCTGAAGGGCGGCCAGATGGGCAGCGTCGATCTCTTCGATCGTTTCGCGGCCTAGAGCGCCGTGCGTCCGAACGGACGCACAAAGGACGCTCTAACTTATTGAATCTACGCATCGTGCTTACCGAAAATCGATTCCGATTTTCGGGCCGATGCTGTAGCCTCCAGCGGCTACTTCTCGTTTGCCTTGGCAAAGACGGCGCTGGCGTCGCTGACGATTTCCACGTGGGAATATGCCGCTTGGCCTGCGGCCGCGCCATCCGCCCGCATGATCGCCGTGACGATCTGGCCGTGCTCCTCGTAGGATTTCGTCAGGCGCCCCGGCAAGCGGAACTGCGCCCGCCGGAACGGAGCGAGCCGTGCACGCGTTTGCGTCACCATTTCGAGGATATGTTCGTTATGCGCCCCGCGATAAAGCCGTGTGTGGAATTCGGTATTGTAGGCCGAATAATCCTCGTCCGCGCCCTGATGGACGAGCGCCATCGAGGCCCGGTGATCGAGCTCCAATGCGCGCCGCTCGTCGACGGTCATCCGCTCGGCCGCTAACCGGGCGCAGATCGCCTCGAGCTCCGCCATCGCCTCGAACATCGAGTGCAGATAGGCCTCCGTCACATTGGTGACGACGGCGCTGCGGTTCGGCTCGCGCGCCACCAGTCCCATGGCCCCCAACTCCCGCAGGGCTTCGCGCACCGGCGTGCGCGATACGTCGAACCGAGCGGCCAGCGAACCCTCGTCCAGTTTTTCGCCCGGCAGGATCGCTCCGGTGACGATCATATCGGCGATGGCCCGCACCATCTGCTCGACGGTGGTTCCGGGACGGATGACTTCTCGGCGCCTGACCTGTTTCACGGGTGATTCTACTCAATTAAGCACTTTGCATACAGATGACCCCACACTGCCGATAAGTCAAACCTTACGGCTAATAGCCTGATATAATTCCATATTTTTACCATTTGAAGGAAGGTTTGCGTTCATCTCGCGCTCAGCCTGCCTTTTATTTTTATGCAGGTATCAGTAGTGTCTATTTCTTAGTCAAAGCGCCGATCAATCTGCATGCACTTTTCCAAATGCGGTTGAAGACTCCAGATAAAATTCAATTATTTCAACATTTTATATTTTGGCACGCGCATTGCATGCACTTTCATGTATTCGCCCGAAACTGGCCTAAGCGCCGCAAGGAGCATCCCGATGACCAAACTCCTTTCCATGAATCGCCGCCACTTCCTGCAGGCTTCCGCCGCCGGCGCCCTGACCGGTCTCGCACCGGGCCTGATCGGCTCGAAAGCCACCGCCCAGACGGCACTGACCGTCGGGTTCATCTATGTCGGCCCGAAGGACGATTACGGCTACAACCAGGCCCATGCGGAAGGCGCCGCCGTCATCAAGGGCATGCCAGGCGTGACACTCGTCGAGGAGGAAAACGTCCCCGAAACCGTGGATGTCCAGAAAACCATGGAATCCATGATCAATCTCGATGGCGCGACCCTGCTCTTCCCGACGTCTTTCGGTTATTTCGATCCGCACATGCTGGCCATGGCCGCGAAATATCCGGATGTGCAGTTCCGCCACTGCGGCGGGCTTTGGCAGGAAGGCAAGCACCCGGCCAATACCGGTTCCTATTTCGGCTATATCTTCCAGGGCCAGTATCTGAACGGCATCGCAGCCGGCTATGCCACCAAAAGCAAGAAGATCGGCTTCGTCGCCGCAAAACCCATTCCGCAGGTTCTGCAGAACATCAACGCCTTCCTGCTCGGCGCCCGCTCGGTCGATCCGGCCATCACCTGCCAGGTGATCTTCACCGGCGAATGGTCGCTCGCCGTCAAGGAGGCCGAAGCCACCAACGCGCTGATCGACCAGGGCGCCGACGTGATCACCTGCCATGTGGACAGCCCTAAGGTGGTCGTCGAGACGGCGGCCGGCCGCGGCGCCTTCGTCTGCGGCTACCATGCCGACCAGAGCGCTCTCGCCAAGGACAAGTATCTCACCGGCGCCGAATGGGCCTGGGGCAATGTCTACACGAACTTCATCAAGGCGGCCCAAAGTGGCGGCAAGCTCGGCAATTTCGTCCGCGGCGGCCTGAAGGACGGCTTCGTCAAGATGAGCCCGCTCGGGCCGGCCGTTTCCGACGAAGCCCGCAAGAAGTTCGAGGCGACGCTGGCCGAGGTCATGGCCGGCAAGTTCTCGGTCTTCAAGGGGCCGCTGAAGGATAACAGGGGCAATGTCGTGATCGCCGCCGACAAGGCCTATGCGGAGGATGCGATCGATCTCGAAAGCATGGCTTACCTGGTCGAAGGTGTCGTGGGGTCGACCTCCTGACCGGGAGAGGGAGAAGCGCCATGACGGTCGAAGCGAACGATCCCGGAATGTCCATTGCGGCGGGCGGCGGCACCTCGTTCCGCCCCCTCCTCGAATGGCTGGCTCGACGCGCCGAGCCTGTAGCGATCGGGCTCGTGGCGATCCTGATCGGCATGGCGCTTTTCTCCATCTTCATTTTGGTGATCGGCAAGTCGCCGGTCACCCTCTTCCAGCTCATGTACACGGGCGGTTTCGGAAGCTGGTTCTCGATCCAGAACAGCCTTTCCCGCGCCGCACCCCTCCTGCTGACGGCGCTTTGCGTGGCGCTTCCTGCCCGCCTCGGCCTCGTCATCATCGGCGGCGAAGGTGCCGTCGTCCTCGGCGGCGTTGCGGCGGCGGCGATCGTCCTGCCCTTCGTCGGCACCGTCCCGCCCATCCTGCTGTTCGTTTTCATGGGCCTCGCCGCCATGCTCGTCGGCGGTATCTGGATCGGGCTCGCCGGGTTTCTCCGCCACTACCGCGGCGTCAACGAGACCATCTCCTCGCTGCTTCTCGCCTATATCGCGATCGCCCTGATGAACCAGTTCGTCGAGGGGCCGCTGCGCGATCCGGCGAGCCTCAACAAGCCGTCCACGAAGCCGCTGCCTGCCGAGTACATGATGGGCGACATTCCCGGCATGGACGTCCACTGGGGTCTCGTCATCGGCGTCGTCGCCTGCATCGCCTCCTGGGCGCTGATCGAACTGACGAGCTACGGTTTTGCGGCCCGCATCTCCGGCGGCAATGTCCGTGCAGCGCAAATTCAAGGATTACCTGTCGGCAAGCTGATTGCCGGCTTCACGGCGGTCGCCGGCAGTTTCGCGGGCCTCGCAGGCATGATCGAGGTGGCCGCCGTGCAGGGCAGCGCCAATGCCTCGCTCGCCGCCGGCTACGGTTATACCGGCATCCTCGTCGCCTTCCTCGCCCGCCACAATCCGCTGGCGATCATTCCGGTCGCGATCCTGCTCGGCGGCATCGATGCCTCGGGCGGCCTGATCCAGCGGCGCATGGGCCTGCCGGATGCCACCGTGCTGGTGCTGCAGGGCACGCTCTTCGTCGTCATCCTCTTCTGCGAGACTTTCTACGGCCGCTTCAGGATCTTCAATCCCGACCTCTGGAAAAGGAGCCAATGATGGAAGAGACAGGCATCGGCATCTGGGGCGTGCCTCTGGCGATTTTCGCGGGCGCCATCCGCGTCTCCACCCCGTTCATCTTCGTCTCGCTCGGCGAGACGATCACCGAACGCTCCGGCCGCATCAATCTCGGGCTTGAAGGCACGCTCGTCTTCGGCGCGATGACGGCTTACGCGGTCGCCGTGCTGACAGGTTCCCCCTGGCTCGGCGTGCTCGCCGCCATGGCAACCGGTTCGGTCTTCGGCGTGATCCACGGCTGGATCTGCAAGTTTCCGAAGGTCAACGACATCGCGATCGGCATCGCCATGATGCAATTCGGTCTGGGCCTCGCGTTTTTCCTCGGAAAACCATTCATCCAGCCGGCCGCGCCGAAACTGCCCTCGATCCCGCTCGGAGGCTGGTCAACGGTCCCTCAGGTACAGGCGGCGCTCAACATCAACGTGCTGTTCTTCCTCGGAGCCGCACTGGCGCTTTTCCTCTTCTGGGCGTTCAGGAACACGCGGATCGGCCTGATCCTGCGTGTCGTCGGCGACAGCACGGATGCGGCCCGGGCCATGGGGATCAATCCGGATACGGTGCGCTTGCTGGCAACCGCGGCCGGCGGCTCTCTGGCGGCAATCGGCGGCGCCTATCTCTCGCTTTATTATCCGGGCTCCTGGAACGAAGGCATTTCCTCCGGGCAAGGGTTGATGGCCGTGGCGCTCGTCATCTTCGCCCGCTGGAACCCGATCGGCTGCTTCCTCGCCGCCCTGCTCTTCGGCGGCGCCGGAGCGCTCGGCCCCGCGCTGCAATCCATCGGCGTCACGCAGGGCTACTACCTCTTCTACGCGGCGCCTTACCTGCTCACCCTCATCATCCTGATCGTCACGTCCTCCCCCACCCGCTCGCTGACGGGTGCACCGGGCGCGCTGTCGCTCACGAAATAAAGGAGTTTTCCAATGAATGGCTTGGGCGGCCTCAACAAATCCGAACATGGCGTCGGCATCGGCCTCGTGCAGCTCCAGCTGCCGGTGACCGTCACCAGGGCGGACCTCGCGAGGCAGACGCAGGTAATCGTCGATCTGGTGGCCAAGGCGCGGCGCAACCAGCCGGGCATGGACCTCGTCGTCTTTCCCGAATACGCGCTGCACGGCCTTTCCATGGACATCAATCCGGAGATCATGTGCACGCTCGACGGGCCGGAGGTCGCAGCCTTCAAAAAGGCCTGCAGGGACAACGCGATCTGGGGCTGCTTCTCGATCATGGAGCTGAATCCCGGCGGCATGCCCTATAATTCCGGCATCGTCATCGACGACCGGGGGGAGCTCAAGCTCTATTATCGCAAGATGCATCCCTGGGTGCCGGTCGAGCCCTGGGAACCGGGCGATCTCGGCATCCCGGTGATCGACGGTCCGAAGGGCGCCAAGCTCGCGCTGATCATCTGCCATGACGGCATGTTCCCGGAAATGGCCCGCGAATGTGCCTACAAGGGCGCCGAGATCATGATCCGCACCGCCGGCTATACGGCGCCGATCCGCGAAGCCTGGCGCTTCACCAATCAGTCGAACGCCTTCTGCAACCTCATGGTCACGGCAAGCGTGTGCATGTGCGGTTCGGACGGCACGTTCGATTCCATGGGCGAAGGCATGATCTGCAATTTCGACGGCACGATCATCGCTCACGGCACGTCCGGCCGGGTCAACGAGATCATCACCGCCGAGGTGCGCCCCGATCTGGTACGCGAGGCGCGGCGCGGCTGGGGCGTCGAGAACAACATCTACCAGTTCGGCCATCGCGGCTACGTGGCCGTCGCCGGCGGTGCGGGCGATGCGCCCTACAGCTACATGCACGATCTCGTGGCCGGCAAATACCGCCTGCCCTGGGAGGCGCATGTGAAGGTGACCGACGGCACGTCCTGCGGTTTCGACAAGCCCGTACGCCGTTACGGCGAAGCCCTCAAACCTGCTGCCGAATAGGTCGGCTCGCGAAACAGGAGAAAAGACGATGGACGCGATGGCCGAGACCAAAGGGCATTTTATCGACGCCGATCCCTATCCGTGGCCCTATAACGGCAAGCTGAGGCCAGACAACACGGCGCTGATCATCATCGACATGCAGACCGACTTCTGCGGCAAGGGCGGCTATGTCGACCACATGGGCTACGACCTCTCGCTCGTTCAGGCGCCGATCGAGCCGATCAGACAGGTCCTCTCCGCCATGCGCGGAAAAGGCTACCACATCATCCACACCCGCGAGGGCCATCGCCCGGACCTCGCCGACCTGCCGGCCAACAAGCGCTGGCGCTCGCAGCGCATCAATGCCGGCATCGGCGATCCCGGCCCCTGCGGCCGAATCCTGGTGCGCGGCGAGCCCGGCTGGGACATCATTCCGGAACTCTATCCGATCGAAGGCGAGGCGATCATCGACAAGCCGGGCAAGGGCTCGTTCTGCGCCACCGACCTCGAACTGATCCTCAACCAGAAGCGCATCGAGAACATCATCCTGACCGGTATTACGACCGACGTCTGCGTCTCCACCACCATGCGCGAGGCGAACGACCGAGGCTTCGAATGTCTGCTCTTGGAAGACTGCTGTGGCGCGACCGACTACGGCAACCACCTCGCCGCGATCAAGATGGTGAAGATGCAAGGGGGCGTCTTCGGTTCGGTTTCCAATTCCAAGGCACTGATCGAGGCCCTGCCCTGATGCCGTCCTTGCGTGCCCATGTCTATCGCGTGCCCGCCGACGGGCCGGATGACGTCTCCGGCGTCGAGGCGCTGTTCGCCGCCGGGCTGAAGCCGCAACACGTCGTCGCCGTCCTCGGCAAGACGGAGGGCAACGGCTGCGTCAACGATTTCACCCGCGGCTATGCCACGCGCAGCTTCGAGAGCCTGTTCGCGCGCCATGGCGTCGAGGGCGTCTCGCTCGTCATGTCCGGCGGCACGGAGGGTGCGCTGTCGCCGCACTGGACCGTCTTTGCCCGCGAAGCCAGCGATGCGCCGGCCGAACGCGCGCTTGCCATCGGCACCGCCCGCACCCCGGCGCTTCCTGCCCGTCATCTCGGCCGGCGCGAGCAGGTTCTGCTGGTCGCCGAGGGCGTCAGGGCTGCGATGAGGGATGCCGGCATCGACAATCCTTCCGACGTGCATTTCGTGCAGATCAAATGCCCGCTCCTGACGCTTTCCCGCATCGCCGCCGCCGAGGCCGCCGGCGAAACCGTCGCAACCCGCGACACGCTGAAATCCATGGGCCTGTCGCGCGGCGCATCGGCGCTCGGCGTGGCCGTGGCGCTTGGCGAAGCGGATCCGGAGACGATGGCGGATGAGGATATCTGCACACGCTACGACCTCTTTTCCCGCTGCGCCTCCACATCGGCCGGCGTCGAACTGACCGACCACGAGATCGTCGTGCTCGGCATGGGCGCAGGCTGGTCCGGCCCGCTGTCGATCGACCACGCCGTCATGCGGAATGCCATCGATTCCGCCTCCGTTCGCCAGGCCCGCGACCGCCTGCCCGAAAGGGCACGGCTGATGGCGGTGCTTGCCAAGGCCGAACCCGATCCGTCCGGCAAGATCGCCGGCCGCCGCCACACAATGCTGGACGATTCCGATATTTCCGGCACGCGCCATGCCCGCGCCTTCGTCGGCGGTGTTCTGGCCGGTCTCTTCGGCATGACCGACCTCTATGTCTCGGGCGGCGCCGAACACCAGGGACCCTCCGGCGGCGGTCCCGTCGCCATCATCGTCGAAAAGGAGAGTTGACGTGAACACCGTCCGCGATACGCCCCTCCCGCAGACCGGCAAGGCGGTCGGCATCGAGACGCTTGGCATGACCATGCGTTTCGGCAGCTTCACTGCTCTGGATAATGTCTCGATCAGCGTACCGGCCGGTTCGTTCCATGCGCTGCTCGGCGAAAACGGCGCGGGAAAATCGACGCTCGTCAAATGCATCATGGGCTTCTATCACGCGACCTCCGGCTCGCTCTCGGTCGACGGCCGCGAGGTGGCGATCGCCTCGCCCAGGAACGCAGCGACCTATGGGCTCGGCATGGTCTACCAGCATTTCACGCTGGTTCCCTCCCTGACCGGGGCGGAAAACCTCGTCATCAGCCGCGCCGAGGTGCCCGCCGTCATCAACTGGGCGAAGGAGCGCAAGGAACTCGCCGCGTTCATGGGGCGCATGCCGTTCAAGATCCCGCTCGATCGTCCGGTGAGCGAGCTTGCGGCCGGCGAAAAGCAGAAGCTGGAAATCGTCAAGCAGCTCTATCTCGGCCGCTCCTTCCTCGTGCTCGACGAGCCGACCTCGGTGCTGACGCCCGCCGAAGCCGACGAAATGCTCGGTCTGGTGCGCGGCATGACCGAGCGCGGCCAGCTGACCGTGCTGATGATCTCCCACAAATTCCACGAGGTGACCAAGTTCACCGACGCGGTGTCGATCCTGCGCCGCGGAAAACTGGTCGGCACCGGCAGGATCGGCGAGCTTTCCACCGCCGACATGGCGGCGATGATGATCGGCGACGTGAAGCTCGCCGAGCTCGACAGCCGCCTGCCCGTGCCGGATACGGCAAAGCCCGTCCTGAAGGTCAGCCGGGTCAAGGCGCCGGATCGCTCCGGCCTCAAGACGATCGAGATCGAGGACCTGACGGTGCGCTCCGGCGAGATCGTCGGCATCGCCGGCATTTCCGGCAACGGCCAGAAGGAGCTCACCGAAATCCTCGCCGGCCAACGTCCGGCCGATACGGGCCGCGTCGTCGTCAACGGCGGGACCTATGGCGCAACGCGTCCGGAGACCCGCAGGAACAACGTCCGCTTCATCCCGGAAGAGCCGCTGCAGAACGCCTGCGCGCCGAAGATGACGGTGGGCGAGAATCTCGCCTTCCGCACCTTCGACCTCAAACCGGACGGCAAGGACGCGATCTGGCTCTCCAAGCGCGCAATGAAGAAACGCGCGGCCGCACTCATCTCCGATTTCAAGGTGAAGACGGCATCCTCGTCTTCGCCGATCGCAGCACTTTCCGGCGGCAACGTGCAGCGCGCCGTGCTGGCCCGCGAGCTGACCGGCAAGGTCGATCTGCTGATCGTCTCCAACCCCTGTTTCGGCCTCGATTTCTCGGCCGTGGCGGAAATCCGCGCCCGCATCATGAAGGCCCGCAACTCGGGAACGGCCGTGCTGCTGCTCTCCGAAGACCTCGACGAACTGCTGGAAATGTCCGACCGCATCATGATCATTTCCGAGGGCAAGCTCGTCTACGAGACGTCGGCGCGCGGGGCGGATATCGGCGTGATCGGCGCCCATATGGCGGGGCATCACTGATGGCCGGGATCAAGGCGGAACCTTTCACCTTTCCGGCGAGGCCCAGGGAACTGGCGCTGATCGTCATCGACATGCAGCGGGATTTCGCGGAGCCCGGCGGGTTCGGCGCAAGCCTCGGCAATGATGTGAGCCGCATCGCCAGGATCGTGCCGGACGTCAAGCGCCTGATCGAGAGCTTTCGCGCCGCCGGCCTGCCGGTCATCCATACGATGGAATGCCACCGCCCGGACCTTTCCGACCTGCCGCTCTCAAAACGTAATCGCGGCAACCCCTCGCTCCGGATCGGCGATGAAGGCCCGATGGGGCGCATCCTGATCTCCGGCGAGCCGGGGACGGCGATCTTACCGGAGCTGGCACCGGCCGATGGGGAAGTGGTGATCGAAAAGCCCGGCAAGGGCGCCTTCTACGCGACCGAGCTTGGCGACGTGCTGAAGAAAAAGGGCATCACGCAGCTCGTCTTCGCGGGCGTCACGACGGAAGTCTGCGTCCAGACCACGATGCGCGAGGCCAACGACCGGGGTTACGAATGCCTTCTCGCCGAAGAGGCGACGGAGAGCTATTTTCCTGAGTTCAAGGCGGCGGCCATCGCCATGATCCGGGCGCAAGGCGCGATCGTCGGCTGGACCGCCGATGTGGACGACATTCTGGAGGCGATAGCCCATGCCTGAATCGACCCGCGAACTCCTGACATCGGGAGGCTGGAAGGATTTGGAATTCGGCCCCTTCCGTGATGAAGTGACGATCCACTGGATCAGGCCGTTCGAGGACGACCAGCCGGGCGTGGCGCTTCTGAAATACGAGGCCGGCGCATCCGTGCCGCGCCACCGGCATGAAGGGCTTGAGACCATCCTGGTGCTCGACGGCGTGCAGTCCGACGAGGCCGGCGACTACGGCCGCGGTAGCTACATCGTCAACGCGCCCGGAACGGAACACTCCGTCTGGAGCGATACCGGCTGCGTCGTACTGATCCAGTGGGACCGGCCCGTGAAAATACTGGAAGAGGAAATCGCATGAGCCTGAAGACACCCGCGTTTGATATCGCCTCGCTGCGCACGTTCTACCGCGGCGGCGGCAGCGTCGCCGATATCGTGGAGGCCGTCTTCGCGCGCATTGCGGAGGTGAACGATGCCGGCATCTTCATCCACCTGGCGGAAAAAGCTGCGGTCCTCGCGGAAGCGGCGAAACTCGGCGCCTTCGATCCGGAAAAGCCGCTCTGGGGCATCCCTTTCGCTGTGAAAGACAATATCGACGTCGCGGGCATGCCGACCACCGCGGCCTGCCCGGACTATGCCTATAGACCGGAAAGGGACGCGACCGTCGTCCGGCTTCTGAGAGGGGCCGGCGCGCTCGTCATCGGCAAGACCAATCTCGACCAGTTCGCCACCGGCCTGGTCGGTGTGCGTTCACCCTATCCGATCCCCAAGAACGCGATCGATCCGAAACTGGTGCCCGGCGGCTCTTCCTCCGGCTCGGCGGCGGCGACGGCGCAAGGCATCGTCAGCTTCGCGCTCGGCACCGATACCGCCGGCTCGGGCCGCATTCCCGCCGGACTCAACAACATCGTCGGGCTGAAGCCGAGCGTCGGCGCGCTTTCGGCGACAGGCGTCATTCCTGCCTGCCGGACGCTCGATTGCGTCTCCGTCTTCGCGCTGACGGCGGATGACGCGTGGGCCGTCTTCTCCGTCGCATCGGAATACGACGAGGCCGACGCCTATTCGAAATCCATTCCGGCAACCGGCTTCGGCTCGGCTCCACCGGTTCTCACCATCGGCGTGCCTGCGAGAGCCGACCGGCAATTCTTCGGCGATACGCTGATGGAAGCCGCCTATGACGACGCGCTGTCCACTCTCGCAAGGCTCGGCCACAAGCTGGTCGAGATGCCCTTCGGCGATTTTTACAGGGTTGCCAACCTGCTCTACGAGGGCGCCTGGGTGGCCGAACGTTACGCTGCTGTGAAAGATTTCTTCGATACCAAGGAAGAGAGCTTTCACCCGGTAACACGCAAGATCTATGGGGGCGCGAAAGCGCTCTCCGCCGCCGATGCCTTCAACGGCTTCTATGCACTGCAGGCTTTGAAAAGGAAGCTGGCGCCGCTGATCGCCTCGGTCGACCTCTTCTGCGTGCCGACCGCGCCGTCGCATTACACCGTCGCCAATCTGGAAGCCGAACCGATCCGGGAAAACTCCCGTCTCGGGACCTATACCAACTTCGTCAACCTGCTCGACATGTGCGGCATCGCGGTACCGACCGGCAGCCGCGCCGATGGTCTTCCGGCCAGCGTCACCCTTCTCGCCCCCTCGGGCCGCGATGGTCTGACGGCGACGATCGCCCGCGACCTGCACCAGGCAAGCGGCGTGACGCTCGGCGCCACCGGCTGGCCCCTCCCCGCCTCTGCTCAAAGTCTCCCGACGTCCGACGACCGCGACCTGATCGATATCGTCGTGGTCGGAGCGCACCTCTCCGGCATGCCGCTCAACCACCAGCTCACGGAGCTTGACGGAAAGTTCTCCCGCGTGGCCCAAACCTCGGCCGCCTACAAGCTCTACGCGCTCGCCGGCACCGTGCCGCCGAAACCGGGCATGATCCGCGTCGAGGAAGGCGAGGGCGGTGAAATCGAGGTGGAAGTCTGGAAACTGACGCCGGCGGCCTTCGGACTGTTCGTCGCCGCCATCCCCGCACCGCTCGGCATCGGAACGGTCATGCTCTCCGACGGCACTTCGGCAAAGGGTTTTCTCGCCGAGCCGCTGGCGCTCGAAGGAGCACTCGACATTACAAGCTATGGCGGCTGGCGGGCCTATCTGAAGGAGCTTTCGTCGCTTCAAAGAGTCGGCAAGACCGGCTGAGGGCCGTATCGGGCAGCAGCATGCGGCCGCATGTTCTCTTACGGCTCCACATGGACGCCGAGGACATTTATGCCCTTCCGATGCGGCGATACCGGAAATCGTCGGCATCGGAGACGGAATTGGCCTCCCCGATCAGCGTCGCCATACGGCTGTGAAGCGGCGACCTGATGCAGGCCGGGTCCGTCGCGGCCGCATCGCCCGCAATAGCCATGGCCTGGCACCGGCAGCCGCCCCAGTCGACCTCCCGGCGCTCGCAGCTCCTGCAGGGCTCCAGCATCCAGCCGTCGCCGCGGAAGGCATTGAAGGCCGGTGAATTGACCCAGATGTCCGTCAGACTCCGGTCCCCGAACCGTTCGAAGTGCAGGGTCGGGATGGTTCCCGCCGCATGACACGGAAGCGCCGTGCCATCGGGGGCGACCATGAACGCATCCCGCGCCCAGCCGCCCATGCAGGCTTTCGGATAGATGGCGAAATAATCGGGCGCGACGAAGTCGATCGCCAGAATTCCCCGCAGCCGCGATTGAGCCTCCTCGACGATCTCGACCTGTCGCTCCACCGCCTCGCGACCGGGCATGAGGGCATTGCGGTTGAGAAGCGCCCAGCCGGCATATTGCACATTGGCGATCTCCAATCTCTCCGCCCCGAGGGAAAGGGCAAGATCGATGAAAGCGGGAACTTCCTCTATATTGTGCCGATGGATGGGCGCGTTGATCGTCAGCGGCAGGCCGAGTTCCACGACCCGCCTTGCGGTTTCGAGCTTCTTCTCGTGCGCGCCGCGGTTATTGCCGATTTTCTCCGTCGTCGGCGCATGGGCGCCTTGGATGCTCAATTGCACGTGGTCCAGGCCTGCATCCCGAAGCCTCTCGATCCGGCCCTCGGCAATGCCGACCCCGGCGGTGATGAGATTGGTATAGACGCCGCGCCGCGCCAGACAGCTTACGAATTGCTCGAGATCCGGCCTGAGCGTCGGCTCTCCGCCGGAGAGGTGGATCTGCAACACCCCCAGATCGGCCGCCTCTTCGAAGAGAGCAAGCCATGCTTCCGTCGAGAGCTCCTTGTCGGCCTTCAGGAGTTCGAGCGGATTGGAACAGTAGACGCATTGCAGGGGACAGCGATGCGTCAGTTCGGCCAGCATGCCGATCGGAGGCAGAAGTGCATCACTCATAGCGTCACCAGAAACCTGTCGGACCATTCCTGCAGGAACTGTTCGACATCGGGCGCGATATCCTCGCGCGCCGCATCATACTGGCCGGCAAGCTCGTCGACGATCTGAAAAACCGTGTGCCGGCCGTCGCACAGTTTCAGTATATCAAGACTGACCTCGTCCGGCCAGAAAACCCTTTCCGGCGAAAGCACCGCCCAGGCACCGCGCACCGGATCGTATTGCAGCCGTACATAGCGCTTCAGATGCGGCCTCGACTGCTCGGACAGGATGGCGCGCTGACGGCTGCTGCTTCCCATCATTGCGCCTCCGGCACGAAGGCGCCCGGCGGAATGCTGCCGCCCTCTCCGTAAGCGTAGTCCAGCGCGTCCAGCATCGCCCACAGGATATCGCACTTGAAGACGAGGGCATCGATGACCGCCTGCTGCTTTTCCGGATCGGTCGCATGCCGCAGGACATAGGCGAGCGCGAAGTCGGAGTCCCGCGGAGCCTGCGTCAGCCTCGGCATGAAATAGGCGAGCGTATCCTCCGTCACATAGCTGTATTTCGCCAGCATGGCCGGAACACGCTCGCCGATGATCACCGGAGAAAACAGCTCCGTCAGCGACGAGGCGACGGCTTCCAGCAGGCTGCGATTGGTACAGAACGACAGATATGCTCCGACGGCGAAGCGGGTCGCGGGCAGCGCAAACCGCTCGCTCTTCACCATCTCCTCGTCGAGCCCCAGCCCGGTCGCAAGCTTGATCCAGCGGGCGATGCCGCCGTCCCAGCCGGTCGTCCCGTCGTGATCCTCGATCCTGCGGCGCCATTCGACGCGGAATTCCGGATCCGCCGCCCGCGCGACGATCGTCGCATCCTTGCGGGGGATCATGGCCTGATAACAGTACCGGTTGAGCGCCCAGGCCTGAAGTTCGGCCTTGGTCAACGTCCCCGCCGTCATCCTGTGATGGTAGGGATGGCGATTGTGGTATCGTTCGGCCCCGACCTGACGGAGTACCTCTTCGAGCCCGGCGGGCGTCAATCCGTTTCGCGCCGCGTCTGCAAAGTCGCTCATAGGCGGATCTCCATCCCGTCATAGCCGATCTCCCACCCACCTGCCCTCACCGCTGCCGTTTCGGGTGAACTCTCGTCGAGGATCGGATTGGTGTTGTTGATATGGACATAGACGCGGCGAGCGGGCGCGACTTCTGCAAGCAGGGCCATGGACCCGTCCGGACCGGCAATGTGCAGGTGTCCCATGCGCCGGCCCGTCTTCGTGCCGACACCAGCCTTCGGCATCTCGTCGTCCGTATAGACCGTGCCGTCGAAAAGCAGACAT
This sequence comes from Xaviernesmea oryzae, assembly GCF_900177415.1. Taxonomy (GTDB): domain Bacteria; phylum Pseudomonadota; class Alphaproteobacteria; order Rhizobiales; family Rhizobiaceae; genus Neorhizobium; species Neorhizobium oryzae_A. The sequence continues at coordinate 772,036 of NZ_FXAF01000002.1, forward strand.
GCCGCAGCGGCAATACGTTCTTTCAGGTCAGCATAGATGGCGGCACAGCCCGGTACATACAGCACCGGGGAATCATGTCCCTCCTGCAGAATGCGCACTCCGACCGTATCGCCTTCCTGCGTGCCGAAACCTTCTTCCGCCTTGCCGGCATCCTCCAGAAACAGGGCCACCTTGCCGGGAACCGGAAAAGCCTCGATGACGATGGAGGTCGGCTTGCCCTGCCAATCGGCAATCGGCGTCGGAACGTCAAGGCGAAGCTCGCGGCGCTCGACCAGTTCCCTGTCCAGAACATTGAAAATGCTGTTTTCGGCAAGCACGCGAAGCACCCGCGCCGTTGCGTAGATGACGAAGCGATGCCGCTCGCGCAGGCTCAAAAGCCCGGCGATATGATCGACATCCGCATTCGTCAGGATAACGGCCCGGATGGGTGAGGACCGCAGGGGACCGTCTTCGCTCGGCTGCAATTCCGCAGTCGCCGCAATCTGCTCGCGAATGTCCGGGGACGCGTTGAAGAGGATCCAGTCCTTGCCGTCGGCGGACACGCCGAGACTCGATTGCGTCCGCGGCCGGAAGCCGCCTTCACCCTTGCGTGCGGAACGGCTCAGCCGATAATTGCAGTTCCATTGGGGGAATCCCCCGCCTGCCGCGGAGCCGAGGATCTTCAGCCGCATGTGATGATGCTTCCTTCCGACGGCAGCCGCTCCATGCGGACATGCCGCATGGAGCGGTGGATGCGCTTATTTCTTAGCCTTGAGTTCGGCGGACTGGTAACGTGACATTTCCATTCCGACGGCAACCGTGCACATCGTCGGCTTTTTCCAGCTTTTCTTCATAAGCTTCTCCTCTCGCTCTTTGCCCGAGATCAACGATTTGATCTCCTCCGGCATCGTGCGCCCACCGGCGCAAGCTCTGAAATTCGGGACGTTTCGCGCCTGCCATTCTGAAGCAGTCCGAAGGCTACCACAGGCCGAACCTCGTCCCAACGCAATCGCCCTTCACATCGGCGACATCAGGGCATCCGGCAGAATGCCGGGAACGTCGCTACCCCTTGATCTCGTTGCCGGCTTCATCGATCAGCGGCACCTGATATTGCAGAAGAATCCGGTTAATTTCCGGCTGGCTTTCCCTGATGACGGTGTTCAGCGTGCGCTTCCATTCCTGATCGGACGGACGCACGCCCATGGTGATGCGGTAGGACATATGGCTGCCCTGCTCCTTGAGAAGCGGCACCACGACGAAATCCGGATTGATTTCCTTGACGTAGTAACCGGCCATCGGTCCCCACAGGAAAGCAACGTCGATCGCGTCGTTCTGGAGGTCCTTCAGCATCACCTCGGCCATGGAAGGCATCGTGCGCGTATCCACCATCAAGGGATAGGTCTTGGCGGTCCGCATCAGGTTGGCTTTTGCCAGGTTTGCGCTCGGCGGCGTTCCCGCAACGACGCCCACTCGCTTGCCGGCGAGCTTGGGGTCCTCGATGGTGTCCACGCCCTCCAGGCCGCTTCCCTTCTTGAAGACCATGACATAGGTCGAGCGGTAATAGGCATTGGTGTTCTGCACGAGCTCGTCGCCCTGGGCATAGCCCATGATGATATCGCAACGATTGGCCCTCAGCGTATTGCGGACGAAGCCGGTCGCCATCGGATACCATGTATAGGCAACCGACTTGCGACCGGTCTTCGCCGCCACAAGCTCCGCCAGCTTGTTTTCGAAGCCTTGCCCGCTTTCATCAGTGAACGGCATGTTCGAGGGATCGGCACAGACACGCAGCACGTCCGGATCGACCAGCTCGCCCGCGGCGCCGAGCCCGGCGGTCTGCGCGAATGCTGCGGCCGGGACCGCGGCGATCGCCGCGATCAGGGAGAGTATGTAAAGACCGCAGGATTTGCGTGCAGACATATGCTCAGCTCCCCATGCACGATGCTTCTTGGTCTTTGGCCGCCTGCGGCTTGTCCGCTTTCTTGGGAGGCCTGCCGCGCGGGATCCCGTCGACCGCACGCGCCCGCAGGTAGATGTAGATATCGTCCATATAACAGTAGACGTTCTTGTTTTCGCCGAAGGCGGGCATGACGTTTTCCTTGCCGCCGCCGACATTCTTTCGTCCCTCTGCGACGATCGAAAGAAACGTCGGATAATCCATCGTCTTCAACGAGTTGACGAGCGCCGGCGCATAGCTGGAACCCATCCCGTCGGGACCGTGACAGGTATGGCAGTCCGAATGATAGCGGCGATATCCGCTGAACGTGTACCAATCCACGGTTCCGTCATCCTGGAGCTTGAACGTGGGGGTTCCCTCGGCATCGAAGTATTTGCCGTCTTCTTCGGTAACGGCTGCGGCCTTCTGCTTGTCGTCGGCGGCAAGGGTGATGCTGGAACCGATAAGAAGGGCCATGGCGATAACCGAGACTGTTTTGCGGACAGACATTCCTACCTCTTTCTCATTTCGCCACGGACACAGCTTTGCTGTCGCGATGCGGCGTTGACAGGTGGGTTGTGGATTGCGTGGCGAAATCGAGGGCCCGCCCGGGATTCCCGGCGATCCGGGCCCTCGTTTCTCTGCATCACCGACTCCTCGAGATCGGCGTGCCTATACTCCCGCTATCAATCCGGGAGGCCGAAGACGGTGAGCTGACCGCCCAGCGTCGTGTAGTCGGCAAGAGCGGCGTATCCGCCGACCGCGCCGAGACCTGCCGTGGCAATCGACTGCTGTTCGTCAGTCGGCGCCTTCTGGCCGGCAACCGCAGTCTGCCAGGCAGCCGCGCCTTCGGCCTGGAGCAGACCGCCTGCGAGGCCGATACCTGCCCAGCCGCCGACACCCGACAGCACGGCGATATACTGCTTGCCGTTGTGCTCGAAGGTGTTGATGTTGCCGATGATGCCGGACGGGGTCTTGAACTTGTAGAGTTCGTTACCGTCGTGATCGACAGCCTTGATATAGCCTTCCAGCGTGCCGTAGAAGACGACGTCGCCATCGGTCGACAGCGCGCCCGACCATACCGAGAACTGCTCCGGCTTCGACCAGACGATCTCACCCTTGGCGGCATCCCAGGCGATGAAGTTGCCCATCCCGCCATGGCTGTTGGGAGTGGGATACATCGACACCGTCGCGCCCACATAGGGCTGACCGGCGGTATAGCTTACCTTGTACGGCTCGTAGTCCATGCAGACATGGTTGGTCGGCACGTAGAACAGCCCGGTCTTCGGGGAATACGTGGCCGGCTGCTGGTCCTTGGTGCCAAGCGCCGCGGGGCATACGCCCGTGGTGTTGGTGTCCTCGCCGTTCTGCTGGGTCGAATACTGAGCCACGACCTGCGGACGGCCATACTGCTCGCTCTTCGGGTCCATGACGACTTCCGTCGCCCAGTTGACCGTCGGATCGTACTTCTTGGCGACAAGCAGCTCGCCATCTCCGCGGTCCAGCGTATAGGCGAAGCCGTTTCGGTCGAAATGGACCAGAACGTCATGCGCCGCACCGTTGACCTGCATGCCGTCGACGAGGATCATCTCGTTGACGCCATCGTAGTCCCATTCGTCATGCGGGGTCATCTGATAGACCCACTTCGCCATGCCGGTGTCGGCGTCGCGGGCGAAGATCGTCATCGACCACTTGTTGTCGCCGGGCCGCTGGACCGGGTTCCAGGTCGAGGGGTTGCCGGTTCCGTAATAGACCAGGTTCAGCTTCGGATCGAAGGCATACCAGCCCCAGGTCGTTCCGCCGCCCTGCTTCCACTGCTCGCCTTCCCAGCTGCTGACGCCGGAATCCTTGCCGACCGGCTTGCCGAGCTGGGTCGTCTTCTCGCCGTCCATCAGGGTTTCGGAGTCGGGACCGGTCGAGTAGGCCTTCCAGGCGACCGAACCGTCCTTCAGGTTATACGCGGTCACATGGCCGCGGACACCGAACTCGCCGCCGGAAATGCCGATCAGCACCTTGTCCTTGAAGACCATCGGAGCGGAGGTTCCGCTCTCACCCTGGCCGCCGGCGGTGTTCTCGCCGTTTTTCGCCTGCCAGGCGACCTTGCCCGTCTTGGCGTCGAGGGCGGTTACCGTCGTATCGGCCTGGTAGAGGATGATCTTGCCGTCGCCATAGGCGACGCCGCGGTTGACCGTGTCGCAGCACATGATCGGAATGACGTTCGGATCCTGCTTGGGCTCATATTTCCAAAGGATCTTGCCGTCGTTGTTGAGGTCTAGGGCATAGACCGTATTCGGGAACGGCGCATGGACGTACATGACGTCGCCGATCACCAGAGGTCCACCTTCATGGCCGCGCAGCACGCCGGTCGAAAACGTCCACTTGACCTGAAGGTTCTTCACATTGTCCTTGTTGATCTGGTTCAATTTCGAATAGCGGGTATTGGCATAGTCACCCGTCGGAATCGCCCAGTTCTTGGAATCGGAGATCAGCTTCTGGACCTCGTCATTGGCAAATACTCCTCCCGCCAATGATAGAGATACCGCAGCCGTCACCAATGCCGATGTCATGAAGTTTGCACGTACACGCATTTAGTCCTCCCTAAGTTCGCATGGATGACATGTTGCGGCTGCGCCCGTTTCATAACAGGAGCCCCGCGTCACCAGTTCAGCGTGTGGGAAGTATTTCCGGCAGCGTGTCACGACCTAAGCCAGGCGCGCGGAGGGCACCGTTACCGCCCACCCGCTTGGCCTACGAAGACTGTCACCACTCCCTTGACGGTAACGTCCTTGAAGCCGGAAACAACCTAACCATAAGAGATAGAATTGTTTTCCGCAAGCGTGTTTCTCAATCAATATTCGCTGCACCGCACCATATTTTTATTGCGCTGCGATAAACTATACTCGGAAAATTATCCTATGTTACTGGATATCGAGGTTATTTTTAAATTATACTTAGACAATTAGTTGCACCCGCTGTCGAGGCGTGCACTGCGCCGCACGGAAAGGATATGCCATGGTCACGCTTGAGAAGTTTCCCATAGCCCTGATTGCATCCGCAGCAATCGGCTTTGCCGTTCCGGCAGCGGCGGCGACCAGCTATCCGACCAATGTGGTCGCCGAATACGTCTATGCCTGCATGAAGGCCAACGGCGAGAATCGCGCCATCCTCGATCGCTGCTCCTGCTCGATCGACGTCATCGAATCGATCGTTCCCTATGACCGTTACGAGGCAGCCGCCACCTTCAGGCAAATGGGGCTGGTCGCCGGGGAAACCGGCGCGCTGTTTCGCGAAAGCGCCCCCGCCAAGGCGGCGATAGCGGAATTGAAAAGGGCGCAGGCCGAAGCCGACATACGCTGCTTCTAAGCCAGCCTAAGATTGCGCCGGAAATCTCTCGCGGAACGAGCGCAGGATATCGCTGCAGATCTGCGCGTTCCTCGCCTGCCGGGGGACGCGCACCAGAAACGATCCGATGACATGCGCCGGACGCGGCGACAGAACGACGATCCGGTCCGCCAGCATGATCGCCTCGAGCAGGTTGTGCGTTACCATCAGGACCGTCGTCGGATGCGCCGACCATATTTCGAGCAGCAGATAGCGAAGCTGCTGTGCGGTCGCTTCGTCGAGGGAGACGAAGGGTTCGTCGAGAACCAGCAGGTCCGGCTCGATCACAAGCGCCCTCGCAAGGGCTGCGCGGCGCGCGAGCCCCAGCGAAAGTTCTCCGGGGTAAAAGGCCCGCATTCCGGACAGACCGAGCGCGTCGAACAATCGATCGAGGTTCTTGCCCTGAAGGCTTTTCGGCAAGACCAGACGCACGTTTTCCTCGACCGTTCGCCACGGCAGAAGGATGGGTTCCTGGAAAACCATGCCGATGCGCGGCTCCCTTTCCCCCGGCAGCGCTATGCGCCCCTCGAAGGACCGGTCCAGGCCGAGGAGCAGCCGCAGCGTCGTGGTCTTGCCGCATCCGGAAGGGCCGACAAGGCAGACGAACTCGTTCGGCTCTGCTGCAAAACTGAGATCGCGCAGGACCTCGATGCTGCCGCCCTTCGACGACTCGAACGATTTGTGCCTGACTTCGATTTCAAGCCGCGCGTCTGCGCCAGCGAGTTGAGGTGTGTTCAAGGGGCTGCACCAGAAGGAATTCGATCAAGAGCATCACGCAGACGAAGGCCAGCGTGTAGGCGAGGATGGAGGCAACGTCGAAGAGCTGAAAATAAAGGTTGATCTGGAAGCCGACGCCGTTCGAACGGCCGAGAAGCTCGACGACGAGGACAATCTTCCAGATCAGCGAAATGCCGGAACGGGAAGCCGCGGCCAGATAGGGCTGCAGCTGCGGCAGCAGGACGTGGCGCAATCGCGAAAGCGGCCCGAACCTGTAGACCTTCGCCATGTCGGTATAGCGCAGATCGAGCGCGCGGGTCCCTTCCCGCATGGTGACGATGACGTTCGGTATCTTGTTGAAGGCCACGGCGCCGATGGCCGCCACCTCGTTCAGCCCGAACCAGATATAGGCAAGGACGATGACCACCAGCGCCGGAACGTTCAGGGAAAGAATGACCCAGGGATCGAGAAACCGGTCCGCCCGCGGATAGCTTCCGAGGAAGATGCCGATCGCCGAGCCGATGACCATGGCCAGCAGGAACGAAGCAGCCACACGGCCAAGGGTTATTCCCAGATGGTAGGGAAGATCTCCCTTAGCCGTCTCACGGGCCATGACGCGCAGGACATCGAGCGGAGGCGGGAAGGCACGACTGGGCCAGAGGGTTGCCGACAGATGCCACGCGACGGCCAGAACGACGACCGATGCGATGACCGTCAGCAACGGTCCGAAACTGCGTCTTCGCGCGGCCTTCTCCATTTGCACCTGCGACGATGAGCCAAGAGAAACCGAACTCACCTATTCCGTCCCCCAGAATGTACCCGGCACCAGTTCCTTCGAGGGGCCGACGAGCTCTTCGCCGCCTATCGTGGCCAGGACGGAATAAAGCGCTTCCGCATCCTTTTCCGCGTCCTCGGGCGGTCGTTTGGGAATGCCTTCGCGATAGCGGTCGCGCATGACCTTCTGCTCGGCTTCGTCACCCCGAAGCATCGGAGCGAGCGCCGTCCATTCGTCGTCGGAACTTTCGAGCAGCGCCTTCGCATCGGCGCTTGCCTCCACGAAGCCGTCGATCGCGGCCCGGTGGGCCTTGGCCCAGGATTCGTGGAAGATATATCCCAGAGCGACGATCGGTCCCGAGGCGCCGAGCGCGGCGGCAGCCTCGTGCCCGCCGATGACCCTGCGATAACCCTTCGCTTCCAGCCGCGCGCAATAGTTCCAGAAATTGAGCACCGCATCGAGCTCGCCCTGCTGCACCTTTTCCGTCAGCAGTGGCGGAGCGCCGTAGACGATCGTGTTTGTCTCGGCGAGATCCCTGGAATAGTCCTTCTTCGCCATCGCCTGGATCAGAAGCCAGTTCTTGTCCAGAGGACCGCCCGCGACGCCTATCTTCTTGCCGCTGAGATCGCCGAGGGTTCGGATCGGGGACTGGTCCGGAACCATGATGGCGCCGACCGCCGTGGAATAGGGAACGAACGTCAGGTCGGCGCCTGTCGCGCGCTGCCGCGAAACCCACAGCCAGTCCGAAACGATCACGTCGACCGCTCCGGCCATCAGCGCGACATTCGTGGCGTCCTCGCCGGCGAATTCCTGCACATCCACGGTGATCCCGTGTTTTTCGTCCAGCTTATGCCGTTTGATCGTATCGAGTTCCCAGCTCACCGTGCCGAACTTGAGAACGCCGACACGAACGACCTCCGCAGCCGCGGCCTGCCCCACCGGCTGGGTGAAGAATGCCGCCAGCAACAACAATCCGATCCGGAACGATCGGCCAATCCCGCCTCCCATGAGTCCTTCCTCCCATATGCCCCATCCCGTGTTCCGATTTTAGATATCCTTGCCCCTCGTCGGATATTCGCACCGCCATTTGACGACGCGCAAACGCGGATGCTCCGCGGACCATTTCGCAATCTGAGGCGGTGCCTGGAGCATGCAGGTTACCGGGCCTCCCCTGTCTTCGAAACGAAGGTGCTCCTCCCGGCAGCTCGCAGGCTGGTCCGCAAGACAGATCGTCAGAACGAGTTCGATAAGAGGCATGTCGCACCTTTCAACGGCCTGCCGCAGCCGCTTCCTCCTGCTCAGGCAGCCGCATGCGCAACCGCCGGCCAATCGCAGCCTCTTCCGGTGCCGGGAAGAGATAATAGTGAAATTAGGAGCATCCCGTGCGCCCGTCAATCGCAACTTCCGATCCGTATGGCCGACGACGGCCCCCGGGGGCGCAGCAGAGGCTTGACTTACATCCTTCCGCAGGTAGATTTTTTCCATGGCAAGTGCCGGCGGAGGAAATAACGGCGCCTGTCTTCGTCAAAGGGCACCCTTGGCGAAATGAGGAAATACCATGAAATGTCCTATCCTTCTGATCGCTGCATCAGTTGCGATTTTCTCTGCCTGCGGAGCCAACGCTCAGGAGGGCGATGCGAACGCGGGAGCGACGGTGTTCAACAAATGCAAGGCCTGTCACGACGCCGAAACGGATAAGAACAAGGTAGGCCCGTCTCTGAACGGCGTGATCGGCAGGGTCGCCGGCACCCATCCCGGATTTGCCTATTCCAAGGCGATGGTCGATGCCGGCAAGGCCGGCCTCCAATGGGACGAGGCATCGTTACGCGACTACCTCCACAATCCGAAAGCGAAGGTGAAAGGCACCAAGATGGCCTTTGCCGGCCTGAAGGACGACGGCGAGATCAGCAATCTGCTGGCCTATCTCGAGCAATTCAAGAAGCAGTAAAACAGAGAGCCGCCGGCCATGCCGGCGGCTCTTCATCCGCTTCGCCTCACCACAACCGGATCTACGCCGCCCGGCGCGCAAGCGCATTGTCCGCCTGCCTGCGGATCGCTTCGATGTTGCCGGCATAGGCGGACGCATCATTGCCCTTGAATATGGCCGAACCGGCGACGAGGACATCGGCGCCGGCGGCGGAGACCAGCGGCGCGGTTTCGGGCGTGACGCCGCCGTCGATCTCGATATGGATCGGCCGGTCGCCGATCATCGCCGCCACCCGGCGCACCTTCTCCACGACCGCCGGGATGAAGGCCTGGCCGCCGAAGCCGGGATTGACGGTCATCAGCAGCACGAGGTCCAGACGGTTAAGCACATATTCGATGGCGCTTTCGGGCGTCGACGGATTGAGCGCGACGCCCGCCTTCTTGCCGAGATTGCGGATCGCCTGAAGCGTCCGGTCGAGATGCGGCCCGGCTTCGGCATGGACCGTGATGACATCGCAACCGGCATCCGCGAAGGCCGCGATATAGGGGTCCACGGGCGCAATCATCAGATGACAGTCGAAGACGGCTTGCGTCCGGTCGCGGATGGATTTGACGATCTGCGACCCGAACGTGATGTTGGGCACGAAATGACCGTCCATGACATCGAGATGGACCCAGTCGGCACCCGCCTTGACGACGTCTTCCACTTCCTCGCCCAGCCGGGAGAAATCGGCGGAGAGAATGGAAGGCGCGATGATCGTCTTCCGGCTCATGATGCGGCCTCCTCTTGTGTCGTCCCGCCGAACACACGGCTGGCCCGGATGTCGGCGGCCACGATGGTCGACAGCGCATCGGCGTCGACCGGTCCGTCGGACGTTTCGAACAGCCGGTTCGCCTGGCGCAGGCGCGCCCTGTCGAGCGCATTGCGGATGGAACGGGCATTGGCGAAATGCGGCCGGCGGCGACGGAGCGCGATATATTGCTCCATGGCGGCTCGCCCTTTCGCGTCGAATCCGTAGTTCTGGTTGGCGAGCATCACCTCGGCGATCCGGAGCAGTTCGTCGTCGGTATAGTCCGGGAAGTCGATATGATGGGCGATGCGCGAACGAAAGCCCGGATTGCTTTCGAAGAAACGATCCATCCGGTCGGCGTAACCCGCCAATATAACGACGAAATCCTCGCGCTGGTGCTCCATGACCTGCAGGAGTATCTCGATCGCCTCCTGGCCGTAGTCGCGCTCGTTTTCCTGCCTGTAGAGGTAATAGGCCTCGTCGATGAAGAGCACGCCGCCCATCGCCTTCTTCAGGATCTCCTTCGTCTTCGGCGCGGTGTGGCCGATATACTGCCCCACCAGATCGTCACGCGTCACCGACACCAGATGCCCCTTGCGGATATAGCCGAGCCGGTGGAGTAGATCGGCCATGCGCAACGCGACGGTCGTCTTTCCCGTCCCCGGATTGCCGCTGAAGCTCATGTGCAGCGTCGGGGTCTCATGGGCGAGGCCGAGCCGCTTGCGGGCACGCTCGACCAGGAGAAGTGCGGCGGTCTCCTTGATCCGCTGCTTGACCGGCGCAAGGCCGATGAGCGAGCTGTCCAGCTCATCGAGCACGTCCTTGACGCCGGATTCGACATATTCCGCCCTGAGATCGATGGCGGAGGGTATATTGTCGGCGGCCTGCAGCCTCATGGGAACCGGCTCAGCCATAACGTTCTCCTGTCGGACGGTCCGCCGCATAGGAGCGGGCGGTGTAGCGGACTGCCCTGCCCGCGGCCTCCTGCCGGTCGAGCCGGAAACCGGGCTCCGCCGCGGGCCGGTTGACGATGAAGGAGAGGCGGACGGATTCCCAGCCGTGGCTGCTGTCGAAGGCCACGAAGCGGATATAGCGGTCGCCATAGACCTTGCGGCACTCCTTCAGCTCCATCATCAGCGCGGCCGCATCCGGATTGTCGAACATCGGGTGGCCCCACATGTCCCAATAGGTGTTGCGGGGGTGGGGATCGTCGGTGAATTCGAGGCTCATGGCCCAGCCCTTGTCGATGCAGTACTGGGCCTGCCGGGCGATCTGCTCGTCCGTCAAAGGCGGCAGGAATGAGAATGCTCCCTGGGTGATATGCATGTCGCTTCTCCTATTCTGCTGCGGTGGCCGTTGGAACGAAATCGGGCGTGTCGGTCGAGGTGTAGTCGAAGGTCACGTCCTTCCAGACCTCCAGCGCCTGCTGCAGAGGCTGGCAGTGGCGGGCGGCATCGCGCAGGATCTGCGGCCCTTCGCGCACGATGTCCCGTCCCTCGTTGCGGGCGAGCACCATGCATTCGAGCGCCACGCGGTTGGCCGTGGCACCGGCGGCGATGCCCATCGGGTGCCCGATCGTGCCGCCGCCGAACTGCAGCACGACGTCCTCGCCGAGCAGCTCGAGGAGCTGGTGCATCTGCCCGGCATGGATGCCGCCGGAAGCGACCGGCATCATCCGGTTGAGCGAGGCCCAGTGCTGGTCGAAGAAGATGCCGTTCTCCAGCCGCATCGGATTGAAGTCCTCGCGGCAGACGTCGTAATAGCCGCGCGTCGTCGCGGGGTCGCCTTCCAGCTTGCCGACGACGGTGCCGGCATGGATGTGGTCGACGCCCGCAAGCCGCATCCATTTGGCGATGACGCGGAAGGACACGCCATGCGTCTTCTGCCGCGTATAGGTGGAATGGCCGGCACGGTGGAGATGCAGCACCATGTCGTTGCGACGCGCCCATTTCGCCATGGACTGGATCGCCGTATAGCCGATGACGAGGTCGATCATAACGATGACCGAGCCGAGCTCCCTGGCGAATTCGGCGCGCTCGTACATGTCCTCCATCGTGGCGGCCGTGACGTTCAGATAGGTCCCCTTGATTTCGCCGGTCTCGGCCTGCGCCTTGTTCACCGCCTCCATGCAGTAGAGGAAGCGTTCGCGCCAATGCATGAAGGGCTGCGAGTTGATGTTCTCGTCGTCCTTGGTGAAGTCGAGCCCGCCCTTCAGCGCCTCATAGACGACGCGGCCGTAATTGCGCCCCGAAAGCCCGAGCTTCGGCTTCACGGTCGCCCCCAGCAGCGGACGACCGAACTTGTCGAGCCGCTCCCGCTCGACGACGATGCCGGTCGCGGGTCCCTGGAAAGTCTTCACGTAGGCGACCGGGAACCGCATGTCCTCCAGCCGCAACGCCTTCAGAGGCTTGAAGCCGAACACGTTGCCGATGATCGACGCGCTCATGTTGGCGATCGAGCCCGGTTCGAACAGGTCGAGGTCATAGGCGATATAGGCGAAATACTGCCCTTCCGCGTTCGGCACGGGATCGAGCCTGTAGGCCTTGGCGCGATATTTCTCGCTCGCCGTCAGCCGGTCGGTCCAGACGACCGTCCAGGTGGCCGTGGAGGATTCCCCCGCGACGGCCGCAGCCGCCTCGACCGGATCGACGCCTTCCTGCGGCGTGATCCGGAAGAGTGCGATGATATCGGTATCCTTCGGCTCGTAATCGGGCTCCCAATAGCCCATCTTCTTGTATTCCATCACGCCCGATCTGTAGCGCGCCGCGCCCTTGACGGTTTGGGATTTGCTGTCCATGGCCTGGTCCTTTCCTTATGTTTCGGACCGCCGCTCAGGCGGCTTTCGCGGTTGAGGTCTGCGGGTCGAGCTCGCCGGCGGCATAACGCTTCGCCATCTCGTCCAGGGGAACGACCTTGATTTTGGAGGCTTTTCCCGCCGTGCCGAAGCGTTCGAAGCGGTCGCGGCAGAGGTTGCGCATGGCGTCCATCGCCGGCTTCAGAAACTTGCGCGGATCGAATTCCTCCGGATGCTCCATCGCGATCCTCCGGAATTGCCCGGCCATCGCCATGCGGCAGTCGGTGTCGATATTGACCTTCCGGACCCCGCAGCGGATGCCGCGCTCGATCTCCTCGACAGGAACCCCATAGGTCTGCGGCATCCGTCCGCCGAAGCGGTTGATGATGTCCTGCATCTCCTGCGGCACCGAGGAAGAGCCGTGCATGACGAGATGCGTATTCGGCAGCTTGCGGTGGATCTCCTCGATGACGCTCATCGCCAGGATCTCGCCGTCCGGCGCCCGGGTGAACTTGTAGGCGCCGTGCGACGTGCCGCAGGCGATCGCCAGCGCGTCGACACCCGTGCGGGCGACGAAATCGACCGCCTGATCCGGGTCCGTCAGAAGCTGATCATGCGACAGAGCGCCTTCGGCACCGTGGCCGTCCTCGGCTTCTCCCATACCGCTTTCCAGAGAACCCAGAACACCGAGCTCCCCTTCGACCGACACGCCCACCCAATGGGCGATGCGCGCCACCCTTTCGGTGATCGCCACATTGTACTCATAGGAGGCCGGCGTCCTGGCATCCGCCTCAAGGGAGCCGTCCATCATCACGGAGGTGAAGCCGTGGCGTATCGCCGTCATGCAGGTCGCTTCGTCGCTGCCGTGATCCTGGTGGATGCAGACCGGAATGGCCGGATAGATCTCCGTCAGCGCCTCGATCATCCGCGCCAGCATGATATCCTTCGCGTAGGACCGAGCTCCTTTCGAGGCCTGGAGGATAACGGGCGCATCGCAGGCGGCCGCCGCTTCCATGACCGCGAGGCCCTGTTCCATGTTGTTGATGTTGAAGGCCGGAACGCCGTATCCGTAGGCTGCCGCGTGATCGAGCAGCTGGCGTAATGTGATGCGGGCCATGGTCCTCCTCCTTTCCTACCGATTCGTCTGGTCTGTGCCCGATCCCCGGGCGACGAGTTCGAGGGCCGCTTCCACCGCGACCTTGGCGGTGATGCCGAAATGCTCGTAGAGCGCTGCGGCCGGAGCGCTGGCGCCGAAGCCGTTCATGCCGATGAAGACGCCGTCTTCTCCGAGATACCGGTCCCAGCCGAGACGTGCCGCCGCCTCGATGCCGATCCGGGGCGCCGTCCCGAGCACCGTCTTGCGGTATTCGGGCGATTGCCGCTCGAACAGCTCCCAGGAGGGCATGGAGACGACCGCGGCGGCTATGCCATGCTCGGCAAGCAGCGTGTCGGCGGCGGCACAGGCAATCTCGACCTCGGAACCGGTCGCCAGCAGGGAGAGGGTGCGTGGTCCCGAGGTCGCGCGCAGGACATAGGCTCCATGCGCGGAAAGGTTTTCTTCGCTGTCGCGCGGGCGGCACATCGGCAGGTTCTGGCGCGACAGCACGATAAGGCTCGGACGGTCCCGCTCCTTAAGCGCCAGCTCCCAGCACTCCGCCGTCTCGACGATGTCGCAGGGCCGGAAGACGTTGAGGTTGGGCGTCGCGCGCAGCATCGCCAGATGCTCGATCGGCTGATGGGTCGGCCCATCCTCGCCAAGCCCGATCGAGTCATGCGTCATGACATAGATCACCTGCTGCCCCATCAGCGCCGACAGGCGGATGGCGCCGCGGGCATAGTCGGAGAAGACGAGGAAAGTGCCGCCATAGGGAATGAACCCGCCATGCAGGGCAAGGCCGTTCATCGCGGCCGACATTCCATGCTCGCGGATGCCGTAATGGATATAACGGCCGGCATAGCTCCCCGGCCTGATGGGCGACATTCCGGCCGTCAGGGTCAGGTTGGAATGGGTGAGGTCCGCCGATCCTCCGATCGTCAGGTCCGTCGCAGCGTTGATGACGCCGAGCACCATTTCGGAAGCCTTGCGGGTGGCGACCTTCGTCGCCTTCGCCTGATGCTCCCGGCGGAACTCGGCGAGCGCGTCTAACAGCGATGCCGGGATTTCCCGCTCCACGGCTCCGATGAAGGCCGCACCCTCGGGTGCCGCAGCAACCCGGTTGAGCCATTTGCGCCGCTGCGCGGCCCCGCGCGCGGCGACCTCGCTCCAGCGCTCCAGAATGGGCTCCGGAACCTGGAATGGCGCATAGGGCCAATTCAGCTCCTGTCTCGCGGCCGCGACTTCGCTCTCACCGAGCGGCGCTCCATGGGTCTTCTCCGACCCCTGCAGATTGGGAGCGCCCTTGCCGATCACCGTCCGGCAGGAAATGAGGGACGGCTTGTTCGAAACCCGCGCCCGAGAAATCGCCCGGCCGATCGCATCGAAATCATGCCCGTCGATCTCCTGCACGTCGAAGCCCGCCGCCTCGAAACGGGCAAGCTGGTTCATCGAGGTCGAAAGGCTGGTGGGGCCGTCGATCGAGATGGAGTTGTTGTCCCAGAGCACAATCAGCCGCGACAGTTTCAGATGGCCGGCAAGGTCGATCGCCTCATGGCTGATGCCTTCCTGCAGGCATCCGTCGCCGGCAATGACATAGGTATGGTGATCGACAAGCCCGTCGCCGTAGCGCGCATTGGCAATGCGTTCGGCAAGCGCCATGCCGACGGCCGTGGCAATCCCCTGTCCCAACGGACCCGTCGTGGTCTCGATGCCGAGCGCGTGGCCGTATTCCGGATGGCCGGCCGTCCTCGCACCGAGCTGTCGGAACCGCTGCAGCTCCCCGATCGTCATGTCCTCGTAGCCGATCAGGTAATGAAGCGCATATTGCAGCATCGAGCCGTGGCCGGCCGAAAGGACAAAACGGTCGCGATCCGGCCATTTCGGATCGGACGGATCGATCTTGATGAAGCGGCTGAACAGGACGGTGGCGACATCGGCCATGCCCATCGGCATGCCGGGATGACCGGAATTGGCCTTCTGGACGCCGTCCATGGCAAGCGCTCTCACGGCATTCGCCATGTCGTGCTCCGTCACGGTGCCAAACTCGATGATGTCCTGCGGCTGAAGTTGCGTGTTCATTGCTTGCTCCTCACGAGGCGCGGTTCTTGCGTTCGATCAGTTGCATGATCAGGGGTGTCAGGATCAGCTGCATGGCGAGATCCAGCTTGTTCCCCGGCACCACGATGGAATTGGCCCGCGACATGAACGAGTCGTGGATCATCGACAGCAGGTAGGGGAAATCGATGCCTCGCGGCCGCGCGAAACGGATGACCAGCATCGATTCGTCAGGTGTCGGGATCCAGCGCGCGATGAACGGGTTGGACGTGTCGACGATCGGCACTCGCTGGAAGTTGATGTCGGTCAGCGTGAACTGGGGCGTAATGTAGCGGACATAGTCCGGCATGCGCCGCAGGATGACGTCCATTACCGCTTCCGTGGAATAACCGCGCGTTTCCCGATCGCGATGGATTTTCTGGATCCATTCGAGATTGATGACGGGCACGACGCCGATCTTCAGATCCGCATGGCCGGCGAGGTTCGCCTTGTCCGTCACCGCGCAGCCATGCAGCCCTTCGTAAAAAAGCAGGTCGCTCGGGGGAAAATCGCGCCAGTCCGTGAAGCTCCCGGGCGGAACATTGTGACAGGCGGCTTCCTGTTCGTCGTGGATATAGGTCCGGGTGCGGCCGGTGCCGTACCGGCCGTATTCCTCGAAGACGGATTCGAGGATTTCCAGCTCGTTGGCTTCCGCATGGAAATGCGTGAAATTCGGATTGCCGTTCCGCTCCTCCTCGGCGACCTTTTCCTTCATCGCCTGCCGGTCGTAGCGGTGGAATGCGTCTCCCTCGATGAAGGCCGCCTCGATTTTCTCGCGCCGGAATATCTGCTCGAAAATGCGCTTGACCGAGGTGGTCCCTGCGCCGGACGATCCGGTGGTCGAAATAATGGGATGTCTTGCCGACATTGCCGCTCCCTCCCGGTCAAGCTCTGAAGAGGCCGCGATTGCTGAAAAGCGGCGCCCGCTCGGCGATGCTGCTGGGCTCGGCATGGTAGCGCCCGACACGGGCGACCTCCCGTGCCGAGCCGAAGACGAGCGGAACGCGCTGATGCAGCGCCGTCGGCGTCAGGTCCAGAATGCGGTTGACCGTATCCGTGGCGGCTCCGCCCGCCTGTTCGATGAGGAAGGCGATCGGGTTGGCTTCGTAGACCAGCCGCAGCCGGCCGTCGCCATATCCCTTGCGCCGGTCGCCGGGGTAGAGATAGACGCCGCCGCGCATCAGGATGCGGTAGGCATCGGCGGCGACGGCCGCGACCCAGCGCATGTTGAATTCCTTTTCCCGCGGCCCTTCCGCCCCCTTCAGGCAGTCGTCGACGTAAAGCCGGACCGCCTCGTCCCAGTGGCGGTAGTTCGCCGCATTGATCGCGAATTCCTGCGTCCGCGGCGGGATGACCAGATTTCCGTAAGCCTGGACGAACACGCCGAGCCGCGAGGAAAAGACGAAGACATGGGTACCGCTCCCGACGCTGAGAACCAGCGCAAGCTGAGGGCCGTAGATGAAAAAGCCGGCGGCGAGCTGAGCGTCTCCCCGGTGGAAGAAGGAGGCGTCAGGCTCGCCGACCGGATCACCAGCCGCTGGGAGGATGGAGAAGATGGTCCCGATCGAGACGTTGATGTCGATGTTCGAGGAGCCGTCCAGGGGATCGACGGCCACCGCGAGCGGGCCTGCCGGATCGAGAAGGGCAACCTCTTCGAGTTCCTCGGAGGCATAGAGGCAGACGGGAGCCTGCCGCATGGCTTCGATGAAGAGAGCGTCGGCCAGAACGTCGAGCGCTTTCGGTATGTCGCCGCCCGGTCCGGCATCGCGGTGCTCCTCGGAAGAAGGAATGCCGAGCGCACCCTGGTTGATGGTGCTGCGCAGGATGACCGCGGCCGCTGCCAGGCGCCGAATGGTGAGGGCGACAGCCTCGGCGAGGGAGGCGCCGCTCATGACATGGAAGTTCAAGAATGTTTCTAACGTCGGCGAACTCATGGCCTGCCTCCCTGCCCGCTCATTGCCTGGCATGGAGGTATCGAACCAAGAATCTCGCGATAAGTAAAATTTATTGTATTTACCGAATAGCTAAATTTATTTAAGCTCTATTCGATGAAAAATCTGACGCTCAGGCATCTGCGCGCGGCGCAGGAAATCGCAAGACACGGGACCATCGTCCGGGCGGCGAACGCGCTTGGCCTCACGCCGCCGGCGATCACCATCCAGTTGAAGCAGGTCGAGGAGGATGCCGGCGTCGTCCTCTTCGACCGGACCAATGACGGGCTGCGCCCGACCGCAGCGGGCCTTGCCTTCATCGATGCGGCTCAGATGGTCGAAGAAAGATTGCGTCAACTGGACGACGAGATCGATGCCATCAAGGGCGTGCGCACGGGCACGCTCGCTCTCGGCGTCGTCTCGACCGCGAAATATTTCGCGCCGCGCCTGATGGCCACCTTCAAGAAGAGCCATCCGGACATCGCCGTTTCTCTGGCGATCGGCAACCGGGCGGAGATCATCGCGAAGCTGAAGAACCACGACGTCGACATCGCCCTGATGGGCCGGCCGCCCCGGGACATGCCGCTGCACTCGGCGGTGTTCGGGGACCATCCGCTGGTGATGATCGCACCGCCGGACCATCCCCTGGCGAAGAAACGCGATATCACCAAGGAGGAAATCGCCAGGGAACACTTCCTCATCCGCGAGCCGGGGTCGGGCACGCGCATATCGCTGGAAATTTTTCTCGGAGAGATTCCGGGAAGGCTCGATGATCTCGGCACGGAAATGTCCTCGAACGAAACGATCAAGCAGGCCGTCATGGCGGGGCTCGGCATCGCCTTCATCTCGGCCCATACCATCGCCATGGAACTGGAGTTCGGCAAGCTCGTCACGCTCGATGTCATCGGCATGCCCATCCGCAGGCAGTGGTTTTCGGTGAGGCGGACGGACAGGACGGTCTCCCCCGCCATGAACGCCTTCCAGGTTTTCCTGCGTCAGCGGGGAGCCCAGTGCCTGCCGTTCTTCCACCAGCTTTATCCGGTTCAGCAGCAGCCAGGTTGAGGATTTTCGGGCGATCACGGCTCAACCTTTCGGAAACATGATTTCGCCCTTGCCCAGCACGGCATTGTCGCCGCCGAAACGGTAGGGTTTCGCACCGAGCAGCGGCCGGTCGAGGATCTTTTCCTCCATCAGATAGCGATCGAACAGCGCCGGAAAGGCGATGTCGACCCGGCCGCAATCCATGAACGTGAGCGAAAGGTCGGCCGGTCGCCGGTCGAACAGAAGCGAGCCGCGTTTCATCAGATGACCGGGATAACGGCCGACGCGGCCGGTGGCGACGATCGTGCCGGCGATCATCCCGAGGCCCGCATAGTCGCCGCACCCCTTCAAAAGCGCGATGATGCCGCGCCGCATCCTTTCGCCGGGACGATGCCCCGCCTTGCCGCGCACGATGATGAGACCGCCGGTCATGCCGTGGATCTCGCCCGCCATCGGGCCGCCGATCCCTTCGCCTGCATCGCCGTTGATCTCGATGCGCCCGTTCTTCATGCCGGAGCCCGCCTGCAATCCGGCCTTGCCCTCGATCACCAGCGTACCGCCGGCCATGCGGCGGCCGGGCCGCGCGCCGACATCTCCTTCGACCCGGATGCGCCCCGTACCCATCTCCGCTCCGACGAGATCGAAACGCCCGCTGCCGCCGGCGAAGACGATATTGGAGGCATCGGTGCCGGTGATCTTGAAGACGTCCCCGACCGTGGCGGGCCGCCTGCTCAATCCGATCTTCAATCCGGCGATCTCGGCAACCGGCATGCCGGCGAGTTTGTCGGGCGTAAGGCCGGAGAGGTCGAGCCTCTCCTCCGGCTCCGAGCGCAACATGAAGGTCAGCGGCTTCATGGCAGAAGATCCTTCAGATGATAATGGAACTTGCCGAGCTTGCCGCCGTAGTTTCCCGCGCTGATGCGGAGCGCCCCGCGTTTCGGCCCGAAATCGATGACGGCCTTCAGCCCGGCCCGCATCGCGGCGGTCACCGCGTCGTCGTTCTCGCCGTCGATGACGATCTCCAAAACCGCGTTGATATCCGGACCGAGCGCGCTCTTGACGACGCCGCGAAGCGTCGGCGCATAGGCATCGTTGGTCGAGGCCATCATGCCCTTGTACTTGCCGCCGACCTTCGAACCGGAGCGCACGATGCCGCCGGGGAAAGGCATGATCGCGCCGGGAACCTTCCCGATCGCCGCCACGGCGCGCTCGGCCGCGGCAAGCGCCTTTTCCGCATCGGCGGCGAGCAGCAGGAAATTTCCCCCGCCCACCGCCTCCTTCGTCATGCCGGTCTTCGCCTCGCAGAGGAATTCGCCGTCCATGACCGGCACGCGCCAATAATGCCTGCCGCCGAACTTCTTCGAGATCTGCCACCCGTCGCCGAAATAGCGGAGAGACGAACCGAGATCGAGGGAGGCACTGCCTTCGAGGCCCGCGAAACAGGCGCTGCCGGGAGACGTGAGAACGCACTGGCCGAGCCTCGCCTTCAATTGCTTCTGCAGCTCGTCCGTGCTCATCGCGAAGATCATCACGCGGCAGCCGGGACGCCCGTCCGGCGTCTTGGATGCCGGAATGTCGATATCGATCGCCGCTTCGCAGCCGCAGCCGATGACGGAGGTGGCGAAGCCCGTCATGGTGATCGCCGCCTGACGCGCCCATTTCAGGGTCGGCGCCGTGATGATGATCGCCGTCGCGCGCATGCCGAACGCTTCCGCGAAGGTGTCGTCGACTATGATGCCGTTCCGGATCAGCTCCTGCATGCGACCTCCGCAAACGGGTTTTCCCGGGCAATCGCCGAATCCGGAAACGTGAACCAGTCGAGCGACAGCCCGTAGCGCTCCTCGTGATAGGCCTGCATGCGCTTGATCATTCCCTTGTCCGGCGGCGGATTGAGGCGCAGCGCCCGTCCCCAGCGATAGTGCGTCACGACGCCGTCCCGAACGACGAGATCGCCGTCCTTGAAGACCAGCGCGGCATCCCGGAACATCTTCTGGATGTCCTGTCCCTTCCGGTAGACGGCGATATCCGCGATCGCGCCTGGACCGAGATGACCGCGGTCGTCGAGCCCGAGCAGCCTGGCCGGCGCCGCCCGCGTCATCACGGCGACCTCTTCAAGCGTGTATTCGCGGGAGATCGAGCCGAGCGTGGTCAGCTCCAGCGCCGACCGGTCGAGTTCCGCCATCTTCGCATTGCGCGCGTCGCGGCTCATCAGCAATTCGAACAATTCCGGATAGGCGGTGAAAGGAGCGCCGTTCGGATGGTCGGTGGTGAAGAAGACCCGCCACGGATCGTCGATCAGCAGGAAAAGCTCCAGCCCTACCGCCCATTGCAGCGAACCGTAATAATCCTTGCGATAACGATAGGGCACGATGCCGCCGCCATTGCCGTCCCCGTCGAAGATGATGGACTTCTTCGGATGCGCGGTCCGCATTCCGGCATATTGTCGCGTGACGTCGGACGAGATCGTCACAGTCTGGCCGAACATCACCTGCCCGACATCGATCGTCACATCCCTGTTGCCGTTGACCAGTTCGGCCAGACGGGCGGCCTCGGAGGAAAAGCCGCGCTTGCCCTCGGTCCCGTAACCGTAGAATTGCAGATGCGCGAGATGGAGCGGCTGGCCCGCCGACGCCTGGATGGTTTCCGCGGCCGTCGCGGCGTTTCCCGCAATCCCTAAGTTGTTGGCATGGACATGCAGCGGATGGGGGATTCCGAGACGTCCGACGGAGGCTTGCAGCGTTTCGACGATCCTGCGGGAACTGACGCCGTAGGACGGAACCACGTCGTCGAAGGCGAAATTGCGGACATTCTCCTTGAAGGCCGCCGCCGCACCTGCATTGATGACCTTCACCCCGAGCGCCCTCGATCTCGACACGGTCCAAGCCACATAGTCGTCGATCATCGCCGGCGAGGCATCGTCCCGGATCATCGACAGGAGGAAATCGTCATTGCCGAGGATCGCGAGCGTCGCCTTGTCGATGATCGGAATGTCGGCGAGTTCCATATGGGTATGGAGCGCGTTCGACGGCGACATGGCCGGCTCGACCACGGTCGTGAACCCCATCTGGGCATAAAGGCATCCCGTGCTGAACGTCGACCATCCGGCGTTCGAAAGCGGCGTGTGCAGCGGCCGCTTGAGGTGTGCGGCATGCTGTTCCGGCAGCAGAAGACGCGCGGTATTCACATTGCCGCCGCCGATATGGGAATGGATGTCGATCGCGCCCGCCATGATGAGACAGCCGGAAACGTCGTAGGTCTTGTCCGCTCTCTTCGAGACAGGCTTCTCGACGACGAACCCGTCCTTGATCCAGACGTCGCGCTTGCCGGTCAAGCCGTTGGCCGGATCCACCACTTCTCCCCCTGCGAGACGGATCAGCATGAGGCCATGTCCTCGCTCTGGAGGGCATGCTGGAGTTCGCCGGCGATGGCCGCAACGCTCGGAAGATCGGACGGAGCTGTCGCCGTTGCGGCTCTCAAGGTTCCGATACGGCTCGAATAGACCACGCCGTCATGGTCGAGACCTGCCTTGCCGATACGAACCGTGACCGCCGCCCCGCTGAAAGGCCGGTCGCTCCTGACCAGCGCGATCGTCGGCAAACCGCCTCGTCTCGGCGGCCGCGCCTCGTCACGCTCGGAGACCCACAGATAGAGATCAGCTTCCTTTGCGGCGATCATCCGGTCTATGTCGCAGAGCCACGGGTCGTAAACCGGGGAGCCGGTCGAAAAGCCGGTTCGCGGCGGAAACCCCGTCATCCATGTCGAGGCGAGCACCATGCCCCAGGCATCGTCGTCGGAGGGCAGGAAAAGAGCACTCGCGCGCTGCTTCCTGTTGATGTCGATGAGCATGCCTTGCAGCATGGCCAGGCTGGCGGGATCCGTGGGGCGGGAGAAAACGAAGACCGGAAAACTTGCCTTTCCCAATGCACCCAGCAAGGCATCGATATCGGTAAGCGCAGCGGGTGTCCTTCTCCCGCCCAGCGATGCCCTGAGGATCCCGAGTACCGCATCGATGGGCAGATCGGGCGCACCGACCTCAACGACCTTCGCACGCCGCCGCAATTCGCCCTCCAGCGCCGGCCCCCCCTTGCCGTTGATCCGGAACCAGCGACGCCCGGCCGCCCGGGACAGGTCCGGTTTCGTGGCCGCAAGAGAGAGAAGCAGATCGTGATGCGCGGCGGGGATGTCGCCGACGATGACGATCACGTCCGCCCGGCGGCGCACTTCCGTCGCCGTCGCAAAGAACCCGCCGATATCCGTATGAAGCGCGACCTCATGAGCGAGATCGCGACCGTTCACATGGTCATAGGTCGCACCGACCCGCTCCGCCAGGGCAATCAGGCTGCGGCATCCATGGACATCCGAATCGAGGGAAAATACCGGGCAGCGGCTTTTCGCCAGAAGCTTTGCCACATGCTCGATCGCAGCCGGCAAAGGAACCGTTCGGCTGCCGATCCATGCAACCATCACACTCCGAAACTTTCTGGTGCCGCGTTGAATTTATCTTTTCTTCGCCAAATGTGAAGTCCGTCCGGCGAAAAATGCGGCTCAGTTCTCGTATTTCAGATAGGCAAATCGCTGATCGGCATTGGGTGTGCCTTCAAGAGCGCCACCCTCCCTACCGGGCTGCCACTGAACGACGTCCTCGATCTTCCTGGCGAGTTCGAAATCCTTGTCGGTCACGCCTTTGGCCGCGTGGTTCATCAAAAGGACTTCCACCCAGGCATAGGACGCCTTGATGTCCGGATGATGCCACGCCGCTTCCGCCAGATGCCCCACGGTGTTGATCACCATGAGCGTGGATTTCCAGCCATGCGTCTTGTATTTGCGGCGAATCCAGCCGTTCTCGTAACGCCAGTGCGGCAGCTCGGCCTGCAGCTTCGAGACGATTTCCTCCTCGGAATAAACGCGCTCGCGTTTGCGTTCCTTCTCCTCGTTCATCGCGGATGCTCCTCGCTTCTTTTTCTCCCGCTCCCTCACCCAGGCTTGCGCCGGTAACAAAATAGGATAACATGAAGTCAGGGCCCGATTATCAAAAAGTTCAGAATAGAACCGATGTCGGACTCCGTCTCCATTCAAGTTCCTGGACGCTTGCACCTCGGGTTTTTGGACATCCCCGGAAAGGACAGCTCGCGCTTCGGAAGCATCGGCCTGCCGCTCGACGGCATATCGACCAGATTGGAAGTTTCGAAGGCCGCCGAGACCAGCGTTCATGGCGATGAAAGCGCCCGCATATTCGCGCACCTGGCCGCCCTCCGGCCGCATCTCGATCTTGCCGGTCATCATCAGGTCACCGTCTTCGAGACCATTCCGGCTCATGCCGGGTTGGGATCGGGAACTCAGCTCGCGCTTGCCGTCTCGGCGGCACTTCGGACATTGCACGACCTGCCGTTCCACGTCCGCGACGACGCCACCTTTCTCGGACGCGGCGCGCGATCGGGGATCGGCATCGCGGCCTTCGAGGAAGGCGGCCTCATCCTCGACGCCGGCAAGACCAAGGACGACCTCACCCCGACCGTCGTCTCCCGCATCCCGTTTCCGAGCGAATGGCGCATCATCCTCGTACTGGACGGCCATGCCGAGGGAATTCACGGGGACGCCGAGATCAAGGCGTTCCGCACGCTTCCGCCGTTCCCTGCCGAAAGCTCGGCCTCGATCTGCCGCCATGCCCTGATGGAGATCATGCCTGCGGTGATCGAAAAGGACATTGAGACCTTCGGCAACGCCGTGACGTCCATCCAGCAGAAGCTCGGCGACTATTTTTCCCCGGCCCAGGGCGGCCGTTTCACCAGCCGCGCAGTGGAGGAAGCCCTTCTGAGGCTCGGCGAATGCGGTGCGGTCGGCATCGGGCAAAGCTCCTGGGGACCGACGGGATTTGCTTTCGCGGAATCGCAGGCGGCGGCCGAGCGCATCGTCGCCGCCGCTGCGCTGGAGGACACCGGCACCACGATCCGCATCGTCGCCGCCAGAAACCAGGGAGCGCTGATCACGCGAAGGACGGAGCCGGTCGAATTCAAGCTGGAATACAGGAAAACGCTGTCTGGAAAGGCGAGGCAATGAGCCGGAAAACCATTCTCCATATGCTCACGCCGTTGAGACAGATGAGCCCTTTCGACGTCAACATGGCCCTCGATGCGGGCTTTGACCATGTCGTTCCCTATACGGATGTCGCGCTCGCCGACGTGACCGGCCTCGTCCAGGACGCGATCTTTTCGCGCCCGCCGGACGCCGGCACCGCCACCGGTGTTTTCATCGCCGGACGCGATACGGTCCTTGCCCTCGACATGATCGACGCGGCGAGAAAAGCGATGGTGCCCCCTTTCGGGATTTCCGTCTTTGCCGATCCCGCCGGTTCGTTCACGACGGCTGCGGCGATGGTCGCCAAGGTCGAAACGGCGCTCGGAAAGCTGCATGGCCGGAACCTCGAAGGAACGAAGGTGACGATCTTCGGAGCGACCGGCGTCGTCGGCTATTGCACGGCCGTGATCTCGGCCAAGGAGGGCGCGGACGTCACTCTGGCGGGCCATGACGGGGTCAGCCGTGTCGGGAAGATCGCCGAGGCTATCAAGGCCCGTTTCGGCGTCACGGTGAAGGCCGCCGACGGCTCCACCGAGGAGAAGAAGACGGTATTGCTTCAGGAAACCGAGGTGGTCCTGGCAGCCGCCAAGGCCGGCGTCAGGGTGCTCTCGGCCGAGCAGCTTCGCTCGGCGACGAACCTGCTTGTCGCGGCGGATGTCAATGCCGTGCCGCCCTCCGGCATCGAAGGTCTGGCGGTCAATGCAAAGACCGACAAGCTGGGGGAAACCTCGGCGACCGGCATCGGCGCTCTCACCATCGGCAATCTCAAATACAAGACGCAGTCCGGCCTGTTCAAACAGATGATCGGCGCCGAAGAACCGGTCGTGTACGATTTTCAGGATGCTTTCGCCCTTGCCCGCAGCATCGAAAAATAACCCCGCCCTTCTGATCGCGGCCATTTCCGGCCGGTCACTTGCGGCAGCAGCACGCCGCGCCGGCTACAGGCCGCTGGTGGCGGATCTCTTCGGCGATTCCGACACGATTGCCCTGGCCGACCGGACCGCACGGCTTCCCGGCAGCATACGCGACGGTATCGGCGGCGAGAAAATCGTCGACACACTGACTGACCTGGCACGCGGCGAGGAGCCCGTTGCGCTGGTCTACGGCTCGGGCTTCGAGCGCCGGCCCGATATTATCGATAGGCTTGCCGGGACGTTCCGGATTGCCGGAAACAGTGCCGCGGCGATCCGCGCCGTCAAAGATCCGATCGCCCTCTCCCGGCTCTGCTGGGATATCGGCATCAGGCATCCGGCAATCCGGTTCTCGCCGCCGTTCCAACAGGAAGGCTGGCTCACCAAGCTCGGCGGCGGCGCGGGAGGATCGCATGTCAGACCCGCCGGGACAGCCCCCCTCGAAGAGGGTTATTATTACCAGAAGTTCGTCGAGGGCTGCAGCATCTCGGCCCTGTTCCTGGCACAGGCGGGACGCGCGCATGTCGTAGGTTTCAGCCGGCAATGGTCTTCGCCCTCGCAATCCTCGCCGTTTCGCTATGGCGGTG
Source organism: Xaviernesmea oryzae (assembly GCF_900177415.1). Lineage (GTDB taxonomy): Bacteria > Pseudomonadota > Alphaproteobacteria > Rhizobiales > Rhizobiaceae > Neorhizobium > Neorhizobium oryzae_A. The sequence continues at coordinate 798,070 of NZ_FXAF01000002.1, forward strand.
CGGTGCGGCTCATGCGCTTCGATCGGGAGAAAAGGGCCGAGATCGCCTGCTGGCTCGACAGATTGACGAAGCGGACCGGCCTTGTCGGCCTCTGCAGCGCCGATTTCATCGACGGACCGGACGGCCTGCACCTTATCGAAATCAATCCGCGGCCGGGGGCCACGCTCGATATCTTCGACAACGAGGACGCGCCGCTGCTCGCCGCGCATCTGAACGCGGTTCGGGGTGACGACATCACTGTGCCGACCTATAGCGGCACGACGGCTTCGGCGATCGCTTACGCGCCCCGCGCCATCTCCCGTTTTCCGGATGTCGATTGGCCGAGCATGACCGCAGATCACCAGAATCCCGGATCGGCGCTGAGTGCCGACGATCCCGTTTGCACCGTTCTGGCAAAGGCACGATCCGCCACCGCCGCCGAACGGGCCGTGAAACGCCGCGTCAACGAAATGGCGGAGCATTGGAAGGAGAATTTCCAATGATGAACGGAAAAGCCTCTCTCAACAGAAACGCCCAGCGCATCATCGATCAGATCATTGCCGACAGCGAGCGGTTCGGCATCACCTACGCGCGCGGCCCCCTGGGCGAACACCTTATCGATGCCGGCGCCGCCACCGCCGGCGGGCTCGAAGTGGGCCTCCGGATGACGGAAATCTGCATGGGCGGCCTCGGGACCGTCTCCATGGCACTCGACCGCGATAACGAGAAATGGCCGCTGAGCGTCACCGTCCACTCCTCGCAACCGGTCATCGCCTGCCTCGGCAGCCAGTATGCGGGCTGGCGGCTCTCGCATGAGAAATATTTCGCCATGGGCTCCGGCCCCGCGCGCGTGCTGGCGCGGGTGGAGCCGCTGTTCGAAGAGATTGCCTATAGCGAGACCGACGCTTCCACGTCGATCCTCGTGCTGGAAGCGGACAAACCTCCGCCGTCCGCCGTCGTCGAGAAGGTGGCGGCGGCCACAGGGCTGGCGCCTGGCGCCCTGACCTTCATCTACGCGCCGACGCAAAGCCTTGCCGGTTCCGTGCAGATCATCGGCCGCTCCCTGGAAGTGGCCCTTCACAAGGCGCATAGCCTGCATTTTCCCCTGGATGCAATCGTCGACGGGGCGGGATGCGCACCGGTTCCGGCCCCTCATCCCGATTTCCTGCAGGCCATGGGGCGGACGAACGACGCCATCATCTACGGTGGACTGGTGCAATTGTTCGTCCGCGGCAGCGCGGCGGCGGCCCGCGAACTCGCCGAACAGCTGCCGAGCAACAGGTCTCGGGACTACGGGCAGCCGTTTGCGGAGATTTTCAAGAAGTTCAACGGCGACTTCTATGCGATCGATCCGCATCTCTTCAGCCCGGCCGAAGTGATCGTCACGGCCGTCGAGACGGGCGACACCTTCCGCGCCGGCGAATGGAACGGGCAGATGCTGGAGCAATCTCTTGGCTGAACAGGTGGTGATGTCCGATAAAATTCTCATCGTTTCCGACAAGCCGGACGGTCAGGTGAAACAGTTGCGGCGCTCCTTCAAGGAGCTCGGTTCGGAAACGATCTTCTGCCCGCTCAGCGATATCGCCTTCGATACGCGATATCCTTCGGGCATCGCCATCCCGACGCTGGACGGCGCTCTTCCGGCCGGCGTGATCGTCCGCTCCATTTCCGGCGGCACCTTCGAAGCGATCACGCGCCGCCTCAGCATTTTGCACGCCCTCACCCATCTCGGCGTGCCGGTCTGGAATTCGGCCAAGGCGATCGAACGTTGCGTCGACAAGTCGACGACCACGTTTCTGCTTGCGAATGCCGGAATTCCGACGCCGGAGACCTTCGCGGTCGAAGGTCCCGACAACGCCAGGGCCATCGTCGAGCGCGAGGTGCCGCAAGGCCCGCTCGTCCTGAAGCCGCTGTTCGGCTCGCAGGGACGCGGTATCCGGCTCGTCCGTTCGGTTGCCGACCTGCCCGGTCCCGACGAGGTCGACAATGTCTATTATCTGCAGCGTCTCGTCCTGCGCAACGGTCCGCCCTACCGGGATTACCGGGTATTCGTCAGCAACGGCGAAGTCCTCGGCATGATGGGACGCTGCGCCGACGGCTGGATCACCAATATCGCGCAAGGGGCAAAGGCAGAACCCGTCGTCGGACTGTTGCGCCAGAAGCTCGAGGACCTCGCGCTCGCCGCCGTCGCGGCCATCGGAACCAATTTCGCGGGCATCGATATCGCCCAGAGCTGCGAAGGCAATCTCCTGGTGCTGGAGGTCAACAGCATGCCCGCGTGGGCCGGCTTGCAATCCGTCGTCCCCGTCCGCATCGCCGATTGCATCGCCGGATCGATGGTCGAGCTTCTCGATCCCCGTTTGAAGGAAAGACCCGCCGCATGACGCTGACGCGGCAGCAGATCATGACCGCATATTTGGATGCCTGCCGGGCCGAGATCGAGGCCCTGAAACCCGGCAACGTCCACCGCTTCGCGGACGGTCACCGAATGACGGCCGGTCAATTCCTCGAAAGCGCCGAGGTCAGCGCACCGCTGGTTTCCGAACCGCATGCATCGGTCGGCCGGCGCGTTCTGGGCGCCGTGGCGGCGACGCGGGAAAGGGTGGGAACGAACACCAATCTCGGCATCCTCCTGCTTTGCGCGCCGCTCGCCAAAGCGGCGGAAGGCGCTTCGGCACATTTCCGCGACAACCTGCGCCGAACGCTGGACGAGATGGATGCGGACGACGCCCGCGACGTCTTCGCCGCCATCCGGCTCGGCAATCCGGGAGGGCTGGGTAGCGCCGAAGAGCAGGATGTCCGGGAGGAGCCGACCGTGTCGCTTCTCGAAGCCATGCACATGGCCGCCGGCCGCGACATGATCGCGAGACAATATGCGACCGGCTTTTCTGATATTTTTGCCGGCGGCCTTACGGCATGGGAGCAAGCGGCCGACCGGGGCGAAGACGGCATGTGGCCGACGGTCTTCGTCTACCTTCACTTCCTGTCGTCATTTCCCGACAGCCATATCGGACGCAAGCACGGCATCGATCTCGCCGAAGAAGTCAGGAAGGAAGCGGAGACGATACGCCAGATGGTGAGGCAGGAGACGGACCTGACAAGACGGGAAGAGGTCCTGCTGAGCTTCGACAAGCGGCTCAAGGACAGGGATATCAACCCCGGAACCTCCGCCGATCTCACGGTTGCTACGCTTTTTGTCCGCAACATGAACTTCGGCTTGCATAATTCCGACTTAAATGCTTGAATTTGATCGGCGAACAAATCTTACTCGCTGCTATCTGGCCAACCGACCCGATCAAAGGGTGCTGCGAACAAGGATAGCTGTCCATCGAGCCTCGTGTCTCGTGGTACGGCTTCTTTGGACAAACGCATTTTTGACCACAGGGTACATGGGAGGAATTGGCCGTGGCAAAGATTAGCAAGGTAATGGTTGGTGAGTCTCTCGTTGGTGAGGGAAATGAAGTCGCTCATATCGATCTTCTGATCGGACCGCGCGGAAGCGCCGTGGAAACGGCGTTCTGCAACGCACTTACGAACAATAAGGACGGTTTTACGTCGCTGCTGGCGGTCATCGCACCGAACCTGGCATGCAAGCCGAACACGATATTGTTCAACAAGGTCACCATCAAAGGTGCCAAACAGGCCGTGCAGATGTTCGGCCCGGCACAGCATGCGGTGGCAAAGGCAGTGCAGGACAGCGTTGCCGAAGGCATCATCCCGGTGGAGGAAGCCGATGATGTCTTCATCTGCGTCGGCGTCTTCATCCACTGGGAGGCCGAGGATGACGCCAAGATCCAGGATTACAACTACCGGGCAACGAAGGAAGCGATCGAACGTGCCGTGACGGGCAAGCCGACGGCCGCGGAAGCAACCGCTCAGCGGGATTCCGTCAAGCATCCTTTCAGCGCTTAGACAAGAAGCAACCCCGCACAGAACGAGCCCCCCGTGGAAACAGGTGGCCTGTTGCGCCGGTTGTCGAGGCTCTTGGGCTTCAGCAGCGCGCCATCTTCACGCGCGAACCGTTGAAGGTGGCAACGCTTCGGCTTCGGATCGAGAGAATGGAGCTGGGGTTTGGACAGCCAGTCCCTTCCCCACTCCAAAATCAGCGTCGTGCGAGGTTGAGAAACCGGAAAAAGAGACAACCTCTTCTCCCGGATGTCCTCATCTGCCCATGAAAGCGGAGATTTCGGCGCCGCCGAGCTCGCCGCTATGCAGCGACGTCGCAACCAGGGCGCCCGCGACACCCATGCCGTTCAGCCGTTTTAGATCGCCCACATTCCGAACCCCGCCCGCGGCGATGATTTCGCGGTCCCCGGCAACATTCTTGATCGCCTGCAGGCGATCGAAATCGGGCCCGCGGCGGGCGCCGACCTTGTCGAGCGTCATCACGATGATCCGCTTCGGCCAGAGCGCCGGCTGCGAAAGGATGGCCGGCGGCCCCAGGAAGGCATTGCCGCGAAAATCGAGCGAAAGGATCAGCCTCGGATGCGTGCCGAATGCGCCAAGGACATCCGTATCCGCCTGGCTTTCCGAACCGAGAACCGCGAAGGTCCCTGTATTGGCGAGCGCCTGCTCCACGTCCTTCGCGCTTCGAAAACCCGCATCGAGCCAGACATCCGGCTTCGGTTGCAGAAGAAACAGAGGGTCGGCGGTCGCCAGAGCGCTCGAGCCGTTCTCGATCGCATCGAGGTCGGCCACGTAGAAGACCGGGAACGGGTGGATCGAGCGCAGCCCTTCGGCGACGCTTCCGATCGCCGATGTCGGGCTGAGCGGCGTTTTGATGGGCTTGTAGGTCTCGCGCATGCCCATCTGCGCGCGCACCACATGGCCGTCTTTGACGTCGAGAACGGGAATGATAAGCAATGGTCGAACCTCGGCAAAAACGATGACTCACATGAAAGCCGGAACTGCGGAAGAAGAAAAGCAAGTTATAGGCTGGGACATCGGCGGGGCGCATCTGAAGATGGCGCGGGCCGAGAATGGCCGGATTACGCATGCAAGCACCGTCAAGGCGTCGATGTGGCTCGGGCTTGATCAGGTCCGCGACGCGCTGAACCGGCTGCGGCCGCTTTTCGCACCGGACACAACCCATGTCTTCACGATGACGGGCGAACTGTCGGACGGCTTTCCGTCACGGGAAGCCGGCATTCGCGGCATCCTGGATTTCATCGGAACGGAGTTCGGCCGCGACAATATCCATATCTACGCCGGCCGTACGGGTTTCGTCGGTCTTTCCCGTGCCTACGACCTCGGCCCCGACATCGCTTCTGCCAACTGGCACGCGACGGCTGAATGGAGTGCCAAAACCGGAAGCGACGGCCTTTTCGTTGACATGGGTTCGACGACGACCGACATCATTGCATTCGGTGGCGGAAAGCTCCGCAACAGCGGCTATTCCGATGCGGAGCGCCTGCTGACCGGCGAGCTCGTCTATACCGGCTTCACGCGCTCGGCGCTGATCGGCATCGCCGAACGGGTTCCGGTGCGCGGCACGATGACGCCGCTGATGAACGAATATTTCGCCAACACGGCCGATCTCGGGCGCGTTCTCGGTACGCTGGACGAGGCCGACGACCATTATCCCGCTGCCGACCGCAGAACCAAGTCGCTTGCCGGATCGATCGGGCGTATCGCCCGCATGGTGGGACGCGACAACGTCGATCTCGATGAAGGCGAGTGGATCGACATCGCCCGCTGGTTCAGCGAGCACCAATTGCGGATGATCTACGACGGCGCGTTCATGGTGGCCGGCAATGCCAGGCTCGCCCGCACCGCGCCGGTCATAGGCGCGGGGATCGGCCGCCCGCAGATCATGCAGCTCGCAAGACGCCTGGAGCGGCCCTACGTGGATTTCGGCACCCTCATCGCAGCAGCTTCGAAAGACGCGCGAGATGATGCAAGCAAGGCAGCACCTGCCGCTGCCGTCGCCCTGCTCTGGTCCACGCGCGAAACTCTGTAAGGACGGCCTTCCCAACCGATCGTCAATGCGCGGCGCGGTGTTCGTCCACCCGCTCCATCAGCCAATCCCAGGCCTGCCGTTCGTCCGGCCCGGCCGTCTTGTCGATTGCGATCGTCAGGTAGGCGATCTCGGAATCGATCTTTTCCTTCGGCAGCATATGCAGCCTGCTCACCAGGATCGCGAGTTCGAGCACGGCCGCCTTGGCCCGGTTCATCCCGGTGAAGGGGGCGTGCATGGCCTCCGCAACGACCTTGCAGAAGAAGCGCGGACGCAGTTCGTCCTCCCTGACGGACGCGACCTGCAGAACGGAATGGCTGAGCGCCGCCTCGATACGCGGAACGGGACAGCCCTCGACTGGAACGACGGGCCAGTCCCGCCGCCCGGTCAGGCAGCCCGCGAAGATCCGCATGTCGTCCGTATAGTTGGCGACGGCGAACGGCACGGCGGTGAGGTTTTCGAGCGTGGTGGAGGGCCGGAACGGCGCGATGATCCATCCGTCGTCCTGCGCGATGATCCCGAGCGGCGCGATATGCACCCGCCCCTCGGCGCTTACCGTCGTCACGATCGTTTCCCGGATGAGGGTCATGGGACATCCTTCTTCGCCTTGAGCGTATGCCCCGCTTCGGCGAGGCGGGTGCGGTCCTCGCTTGTCCGCAGGCTCGCCACGCCCCAGGCGAGCGGCTCGTCCTGCGAGTAGCGCTTGCCCAGCTTCCAGGCGATCTCCGCCTTCATCAATTCCGCGCCGAGATAGAAGGCATGTGCGCCATCCTGCGCGACATTGAGGGAAGGAAAGAGATCGAAGGCATCCTTGGCCGTCCAATGTCCCTGATTGTTGAAGACATGGATGCCGTCCGGAGCGGTCATGATTCGAAAATTGGCATCGCGCACGGTCTCGGCCAGCGCGTCGATATCCGCGATGCCGCTGGTGAAGGGCGAACGGTCGTGGATCTGCAGGAGGCCGGCATCATAGCCGCGCGGCAGCGCATGATCGTTCTTCGCGGCAAACATGATGCGCCGCGCCCTGTCATGCTCCTCCACCGTGCGCACCGTATGCGGGCTGACATTGACGACCAGCACGTTCGCGATCGCAAGCTCCGAACACAGGCCCGCAAGGATCGCCGTCACCCCTGACGAATCCGCATCGGTCAATTCGGTCAGGTTGCCGGTGCCCATCATCATCTCCACATCCGGCCAGCGGCGACGCGCCTCGATGAAGCGCCCCAGAGAAGCGGCAAAACCGAAATGGATCGGATCGAGAACCGGATCGGCAATGAAGGATATGCCCGCTTCCTGCGCCGCCTCGATGGCACGGCCGAGAGAGTCGAGGTCGCCCGGCACGGCCGGGACCAGAATTGGTGTCGCCTTGTGACGGGTGGCGATATCGATGGTCTTTTCGTTGAGGCTCAGGAGATAATCGACGCCGGAGCGGGCGGCGAGCTCCAGCTCGTCGGGATTGGCCGAGTCGACGCTGACGGAAAGCCCTTCGGCCTTGAGCCATCCGATCGCCTCCGCCAGATGGGCGAAGGGCGTGTCGGGAAGACAGCCGAGGTCGATCACATCCGCACCGGCCTCCGCAAGGGCTTTGGCCCGTTGCAGCAAGGCTTCCGGCGAAAGGACCGATGCGTCGACGATCTCGGCGAAGATGCGCATGTCGTGGCGCGAGAGGTCCGGCAGTTTTCCGGCTCGGCCGAGATAGGTCGGCAGATCCGCAACCTCGTCCGGCCCGCGGACGAAGGGGATACCGAACGTCTCGCTCAGCCTTTCCAGATGCCCCCTGAAGCGGCCCGGCAGCACGATCCGGTCCGCCTTCAGCGATCGGGACAGGCGCCGGCTGACGATCTCTTCCGTCATCAGGGCTGCGACCTTCACGCCGATATCGATGATTTCGTAGGTGAATGGCGTCGCTCCCAGTCCGGCGAGAACGTTTTCGAGCCTGGTCTTTGCCAGGTGTCCGGTCAGGAAGACGAGATGTTCAGCCACTGCCCTCGATCTCTCCTTTCCGGCGCGCCACCGCCAGCTTCAGATCGGCGAAGGATTCGACGACTTCGGTATATTCGAAGGTCTTGAGCCGTTCGGTATTCTCCAGATCGATCGGCCGGGGATAGACTTTCACCATGCCGTGCGGCGCCATCGTCTCCAGCTCCGGCGCGGTATCGCAGGCGAAGACGATCGACGGCAGGCGGCATTTTCCGGCCTGCGCATAGACGTTCGTGGCGATCGTGTCCGAAATGCCCGCCACGCATTTGGCGACCGTGTTCGACGTGGCGGGCGCGATCACCACGCTGTGGTAGACGCCGTGATAGAACTCACCGACCGGAACCGCGCTCGCCGTCTTGTCGTGCAGCACGCGGGTCGTCTCCGAGAAATCGAGCTTCAGCCCATACATCCTGAGCACCTCGTCGGCGGCCTTCGTCACGAAGACATCGCAATGGTCGAGCGAGCGGATCAGCTCGAAACATTCGACGAAGAAGTGGCCCGATCCGGTGAGAACCCAGGCCCAGCGCGGCGTATGAAGCCGCGTCATCTGCGATCCCCTCCTCCGGCCTTCGCGTGCATTCCCACGCGGCGTCCCGGTATGCGGCTCATGGGCAGCTCCATCAGCTGCGAGCGCAGCGACGATGGTCCGGCAATATACAAGCTTGTCTCCTCCCCAAGCAGTTCCGGCAGCATGGCATCCACCACGCCGTTGTCAACCAGCGCTTGCAAGCCTTCTGGAAAGGCTTCCGGATCGACCTGCTTGCACAGCAGGAGATGCCGGCCGCCGATCTGCCTGCTCAGCCAGGCGGCGAGCGAATCGGACGTGATGTCCCAGGACGGAGCGATGTCGGCATTGCGGGTCATCTGTGATGGAAGCCATACCGGCACTCCGCCTTCCACAAGGATTGCTTCGAGCTCACCGATCGAGCGGGCCGGCTGAAGGCGCGGATGCCGTTCCGCGATCACGATGCCGAACTGCTCCATGGCGAGTATGGCCATCTCATGGGCTGCGGCGTCCGAGAAATGCATCTCCCGTTGCGAGGACCGTACCTGGTCCGCGAACGGCCCGCCGCCGGGGACGATCACCAGCGGAAAGGTCGCTGACGCCAGCACGGTGATCCACTGCTCCATCTCGATGCGGCCGGCCGTGCTTCCTCCAAGCTTGACGACCAGCGGCGTCATCCCGCCTTCCTTCCTCCATCGGCCGACGACACGACCCGGAGCGGGTTCGACGAACGGGCGCTTTCCCTTTTTCGCTCGATCTGCACCCCGACGCCACCCGGCCCGAGCTCCAGTTTCTCCACCCGGACGACGACGCGCGCCACGCGCGGATTTTCAAGGATGAAGGCCGCCGTCTGCTCGGCGAGCGTTTCGACCAGATCGACATGGCCATGGCTGACCAGAGAGCGGATGCCGTCCATGATGAGGTCGTAGGACACGATTTCGTGCATGTCCTTCGGATCGCGCGTGACGCGAAGAACGTCCGCCGTCACGTCGAACCGTACCTTCTGCGGCTTGCCGTGTTCGAACCTGTAGGCGCCGATATCGACAGGCAGGACGAAATCCCGCACGAAGATCTGGTCCGTCCCGAGACTGTCGTCGGCCGTACCGGGGAAATATCCGCGTGCAGCCAGGAGTTCGAGGCTGGCGCTGGCCGGCTTTTCGACAGGCCGCCCCCCTGGAATGAGGGCACGTATCTTTCCCGTCGCCTCGGCGTCGATGTCGCCGTTTCTGGCGAGATCCTTGCAGAGCGCACCCCGGAAACCGAGGAAATCCGGCTTGCCCTTATGTTGCATGGAAGGCAACAGCCGCGGAATGTCCGGCGCTTCCAGCGATCCCGCCAGACCCGTCATCAGCCCGTGCCGACGTCCTTCGTCCACAAAGTCGGAAATCTCGTCCGGCGGCATATGATCCAGCAGTCTTCCCTTCGATTTGTCGTTGGTATCCAGCATGATGCCGTAGAAGCCGGCTTTCGCGAACGATGTCATGACGCTCTCCTCATATCGGTGATCGGCGAAAAGGACGGCTATCAGTCTTTTGCGGCCGGCAATGTCCGCCAGCGCCTCCACGCCCGCCGCGATGCGATGCGGCGGAAGAAACCCGATCTTGACGAAATCCACCCCCGTGGCGGCCACCTCCTCGACCCTTGCCCTGAGGGCCGCAGGGTCACCGGAAAATTCTCCGCAGGCGGCACTGACGGGCCTTCTGCCGGAGACGAAGCCGACCACATCGGTGATTTGCCGGATGTCTGCCGATCCGAGCGCGCCGCGCGCCGGGTCCTTGAGATCGATGATGTCCGCCCCCGCCTGCAGAACGATCTCCGCCTCTTGGCGATTTTGGACGCTGGCCAGCATCAAGGTCATAGGCTCACTCCCCATGCACGGCATCTTTTCCAGCCGGGGCGAGAAAAGCTGAGTACAAGTATTGAGTTTATCGGGGATTTGGGTACAAACATAGTGGGCACCTTATCTGTACAGCGCAGCCGCCTTCGCTGAAGGCCGGCGCGGAGCGTGGTATGACGATGAAGAGTACGGTGCCGAATACTCTTGTATTTTTTGTCGCTTGTTTTTTCCTGCTCGTCAATGCGCCGCAGCCGATGGCGCAACAGAATCCGGCCACCAAGCCCGTAACGGAAATCCGCATAGGCTATCTCAGGGCCTATGAGCCGCAGCTGGCGCTTTCGGTCCTGGATATCCCTCCGGAGGATGAGGGCGTTGCCGGGGCCAACGTCGCCATCAACGACAACAATACAACCGGAAGGTTTCTCGGCCAGTCCTTCAGCCTGGACGTGGTCCGGACGAAACGGGAAGAGGATGTCGTCCCGGTTTTCCGGGAGATGCTGGCGCGCGGCGAGAAATATGTGCTGACCGACATCTCGGCCAAACAGTTGCTCTCCATCGCCGATCTCGCCAGGGAAAACGGCGTGCTTCTCTTCAACGTCGGATCGACGGACGATATCCTGCGCGAGCAGGAATGCCGTTCCAACGTCTTCCACACCGCTCCGACCCGCACCATGCTTGCCGATGGCCTGGCGCAATATCTGGTCTGGAAGCAGTGGCGCACATGGGTCCTTCTCTATGGCTCCCACGAACCGGACCGGCTCTTTGCCGACGCGATCCGGCGGGCGGCCAAACGCTTCGGCGCCAAGATCGTCGAGGAACGGCTCTACGAGGACACCGGCACGGCCCGCAGAACCGACAGCGGCGTCGTTCAGGTCCAGCGGCAGATGCCGGTCTTCACCCAGAACCTGCCGCAACATGACGTCGTCATCGTCGCGGACGAGAGCGAAGTCTTCGGCAGCTATGTCCCCTTCCGGACCTGGGACCCGCGGCCGGTTGCCGGAACGGCAGGCCTCATCCCCTCCTCCTGGCATCCGGCCAGCGAGCAATGGGGCGGCTCGCAGATCCAGAACCGTTTCGAGAAAGCGACGGGGCGGCGCATGCTCGGCAAGGACATGCAGGCATGGACGGCGGTGCGCATCCTCGGCGAGGCGGCGACGCGGACGAACAGCAACGACACCGCAAAGATCGAGGCCTTCATAAAGGACGAGAATTTTTCGCTGGCCGCCTTCAAGGGGCAGAAGGTGAGCTTCCGCCGGTGGAACTGGCAGCTCCGCCAGCCGGTCTTCCTCGGCGACGGACGGGGAGTGATCTCCACGTCGCCGCAGGAGGGGTTTCTTCATCAGTTTTCCGAACTCGATACATTGGGAGTGGATCAGCCGGAGACGGCCTGCAAATTGAACTAAAAACGAAAACGGGAGGAGAGAATGCGCAGACATGCTTACCTGCTCGCGGGGGCCGTCGCCGCTGTCATCGATGCGGCACCGTCGTGGGCAAACGCCGTTTATGTCTCGAACGAGAGGGACAATACCGTCACGGTCGTCGATTCCAAGACGATGGAGGTAACCAAGACGATCGACGTGGGGCAGAGACCGCGCGGCATCACGATTTCCCACGACGGGAAACATCTCTACGTCTGCGCCAGCGATGATGACACCGTCCAGATCATCGACACGGCAACGCATCAGATCATCGGCACGCTGCCGTCCGGTCCCGATCCCGAGCTCTTCGTCCTCTCGCCGGACGGCAAGACGCTCTACGTCGCCAACGAGGACGACAATCTCGTCACCGTCATCGATGTCGAGAAGAAGAGAGTTATCACCGAGATACCGGTCGGCGTGGAGCCCGAGGGCATGGGCATCAGCCCCGACGGCAAGACGATGGTGAACACGTCCGAAACCACCAACATGGCGCATTTCATCGATACCTCGAGCCACGAGATCGTGGCCAACGTGCTCGTGGATTCGCGTCCGCGCTTTGCCGAGTTCAAGCCGGACGGATCGCAGGTCTGGATATCCTCCGAAATCGGCGGCACGGTGTCGGTCATCGACAACGCCTCCAAGGAGATCGTCAAAAAGATCACCTTCGAGATCCAGGGCCTGCGCTCGGAGGCAATCCAGCCCGTGGGCGTGCGGATCACCGCGGACGGCAAGAAGGCCTATGTCGCCCTCGGCCCCGCCAACCGGGTGGCGGTCGTCAATACCGAAACCTACGAGGTGGAAAAATACATCCTCGTGGGCCAGCGCGTCTGGCAACTGGCATTCACGCCGGACGGCCAAAACCTGATCAGCACCAACGGGCTTTCGAACGATATCACCTTCATCGACACGAAGAGCGACGAGCCCATCAAATCCGTCACCGTCGGCGCACTGCCGTGGGGCGTGACGGTCGCCCCAAACTGATCCGCATTTCGATTTTTCAAAGGGAGGAAGATATGTCGAAATTCACGGTTATTGCTTTTGCTGCACTCGTCAGCGCTCTTTCCATGCAGAACCAGGCCTTCGCCCAGGCTGCCGACAACGACGATGACGACGACGATGCGCCGAAAGTCACACGGGCGAGCCAGAACGTCCCGGAACTGATCCTGGGATCGAAGGACGACAACTTCGCCGTGAACCAGAAGGACTTCGAACTCATCGCAGGACAGGGCTACCGGTGGAAGATCACCTCCGCGGCCGGGCTCGAATACAAGTTCATGACCGATCTCTTCCGCAATGTCTGGATGAACCAGATCGTCATCAACGACCTCGAAGTTCACATGAACGGCGCGCCGGCATGGCTGGAATTCGACGCCGAAGGAACGATCAACGTCCAGTTCACGACGGTGCGGCCGGGCGAATATACATGGTCGGTCCCCGACCTGGCGGACAAGGGAATGACGGGCAAGATCATCATCAAGTAGCCATCCCGGGCATGGTCCGTTCGGGCCGCGGCAAGGCTGCCGCTTGTGAAAGGCAATTCGATGAAGCTGCAATCCCGTTTGACCGAAACATCCAAGAACGAGGAGAGAGCGGCAACCGCCGCTCTCGAACTCGCATCCGTCAGCTATAGCTACGGGCAGCGAAAGGCGCTCGACAACGTCTCGTTTTCCATAGAGCCCGCGCGGTTCACCGTACTCCTTGGGCTCAACGGTGCGGGCAAGACGACGCTCTTCTCGCTCGTCAGCCATCTCTTTTCGCCGCGGGCGGGACGCATCCGCGTCTTCGGCCAGGATATAAACCGGAACTCGGGCCCGGCGCTCAGGCGTCTCGGCATCGTGTTTCAGGCCCGCACCCTCGACCTCGACCTGAGCGTCCGGCAGAATCTCCTCTACCACGCCTCGCTCCACGGCATAGGAACGCGTGTGGCGCGGCAGCGTATCGACGAGCTTCTTCAATCCATCGACATGGCCGACCGCATCGAGGAAAAGGTGCGCGGCCTTTCGGGCGGACAGGTGAGGCGCGTCGAGATCATTCGCGCCCTGCTGCATCGCCCGTCCCTGCTGCTGCTCGACGAAGCGACGGTGGGCCTCGACATCAAGTCGCGCGCGACCATTCTGAAGGACATCCGCGCGCTCGTTCAGGAGAACGGCATCAGCGTGCTCTGGGCGACCCATCTGATCGACGAGGTCGGCCAGGCGGATCAGGTCCTCGTTCTCGACAAGGGAAGGCTTGTCGCCGACGGCCGGGTTTCGGCCATTCTGTCCGAGACCGGCGCGGAGACCATCAATCAGGCCTTCTCGAAACTGACCGGGATCACGGACATGAACGTCCGGGGAGGAAAATCATGACCGACGCGGCCGGAACATTTGCCGGTTCACCGCCGGAGCGATCGAGAGGTTTCACTCCGGTCCAGTATCTCGTCTGTCTCAAGGGCATTCTTCTGCGCGAATGGCTGCGATACCTTTCGCAGAAGGAGCGCTTCGTCTCCTCTCTCGTCCGCCCCCTGCTCTGGCTCTTCATATTCGCGGCCGGGTTCCGGCAGGTGCTCGGCGTCTCGATCATACCGCCTTACGAGACCTACGTTCTCTACGAGGTCTACATCACGCCGGGATTGTGCGGCATGATCCTTCTCTTCAGCGGCATGCAGTCCTCGCTGTCGATGGTCTACGACCGGGAAATGGGCAACATGCGCATCCTGCTCGTCAGCCCCTTCCCCCGCTGGTACCTGCTGGTCTCCAAGCTTCTGGCGGGGGTCGCCGTTTCCCTCCTTCAGGTCTACGCCTTCCTGGCGATCGCCTGGTTCTGGGACGTGAAGGCGCCGCTCGAGGGCTATCTCCTGATCCTGCCCGCCCTTTTCTTTTCCGGATTGATGCTCGGCGCGCTCGGCATGCTGCTGTCGTCCCTCGTCAAGCAACTGGAGAATTTCGCAGGCATCATGAATTTCGTGATCTTTCCCATGTATTTCGCCTCCTCCGCGCTCTACCCGCTCTGGCGGGTTCAGGAGGCGAGCCCGCTCCTCTACAAGATCTGCATCCTCAACCCGTTCACCTATGCGGTCGAGCTCATCCGCTTCGCCTTTTACGGGCGGATCGAATGGACGTCGCTGGCCGTCGTTCTGGCCGTCACGCTTGCCCTGCTCGGCGGAGCCATTCTGGCCTATAATCCCGCACGCGGTCTCACCGTCCGCAAGCAGGATATGGGAGGAAGCCAATGAGCCGATATCTTCCTGTGATCGCAGTGCTCGCAACGCTGTCTGCCGCGTCGATGGCCCATGCCGCGGCCAATACCGATCCAGAATGGCCTTGCATTCAACGCAAGGTCCCCGAGCTTTCGATCGGCCAGGTGTGGACCGGCGAGGAACTTGCCGAAACGGCCGGGCAATGGAACAGGGATCCGCGGGTATCCGATCTCGCCGCCGAACTCGTCAAGCGCAGCAATCCGATCGAAAATGCCCGCAAGCAGATTTCGGATTATGCCGTAACCCTGCCGAAAGATCAGATGCACGAAAAGCTGGAGCAGCTTTTCATGGGCGTTTTCGACAAGATCAACATCGAGCGCGGCCAGATCATCTCCGGCATTGCGCGCTATGCCGAGAAGCAGAGGCAGCTCGCCGCCGATCTCAGAAGGAAAGCGGCTGAAATCGACAAGATGCGCACCGCAGCCGATGCCGACCAGACAGTGCTTGCCAGACACAACGAGCAGCTGACATGGGAGACGCGCGTCTTCGAGGAGCGGGTCCAGTCGCTCACCTATGTCTGCGAGGTTCCGACGCTCATCGAGCAGCGGCTCTACAGCCTCTCCAAGATCATCGGTGAGGTCATGCAAAAGAACTGACTTCCGAATTCCGTGGCGGCGAATGCGCTCCGCCGCCACGACAAAATCCAACTCTCAGGTCTGCGAGCGATAGAACTTCCGCGACGCTTCGTGGATCGGCCAGGGATGCACCGTCGCGCCGACGAAGACCTGCCGGTGGCGCTCGACATTCGGCTTGCCCGTGCCTCCGTTCGGTTCGCCCCATATGACATCCACAACTGTTTCGGGCGTGGCGAACTCTTCGGGAAGAATGGCAAGCGAAATCCAGGCCCGTTCGTTCGAAGAAAAGACCGGGCTGATCGAGATGCCGATATCCTTGCCGCCCGCCTGGACGCGGTCATAGGGGTGCGTGGCATAATAGGCCGAAGGCATTTCCATGTATTTCGGCGGATCGCCGTCTTCCATCATGCCGCCGAAGACTTTCAGGATGTCGTCCCTCTCCCAGACAAGCGTCACCTTGCGGCGGTGCGGTCCGTTCGCCATCTTTTCAAGCGCCGCGCGGCCGACGAAGTCGTGGTCGAACTTGACGACCCGGCCGTAGTCGAGATCCCAGGGAGTGAGATAATAATCCTCGATCCGCTCGCTGGAGAGGCTGCCTCCGAGCGAGGAGACGCCTTCGAAACTGTTTGCGGCAAGCCATTCGCGATACGGCTTCATCTTGTCGCCCGTATAGATCGCCGGCAGCGGCGACGGCACCCAGCCGGATTCGGCAGCCGCAGAGGAATAGGCGCGGGCGCCGACCTGTTTCAGTCCGAATTCCTTGCCGGCTTCGAGCAATGCCGCCTTCACCCTGGCGCCGTCCTCGAACGGTCCCCAGAGCTCCAGCCCCTGCGCGCCGCCCATGCCGTGGGACAGCGTACGCGCCTTGCAGCCGGCAATGGTGATCTCGCCCATGTTGAAGAACTTCGTCGTCAGCGGCGCGCCTTCATTCACCTTTTCGAGGATCTTCAGCGCGTTCGGCCCCTGCACTTCGTAGCGATAGGTCTTGCGCGGCTTGTCCGGATTGTCGAGCTTGCGCTCGTCCCGCTCGATGGTGACGTTATAGCCCCCCGTCTCCGCATGGTACTGGATCCAGTTCGGCAGGACGGGGCGCCCGACGATATTGAACTCGTCGTCTTCCAGCCCGAAGATGATCGCGTCGCCGATCACATAGCCGTCGTAGTTGCAGCAGACGATCTGCTTGGCCTTGTTGCGGCCAAAATTGGCGAAACTGTTGACCGCGAGATCCGAGACGAGTTTCAACGCGTCGGGACCCCGGACATAAAGATCGGTCATGTGGAAGGACTGGTCCATCAGCGCGGCTGCCTGACGCCAGGCCTGCTGCTCCTCGATCCAGTTGGTGAATTCCGGAGGAACCGGAAACTGATACCGGCCCGTTTGCGCGTTCAGCAGCATGGTCGCGGGATTGCCTGCCGCTCTAATTCTATCCTCAAGAGTTTTCATCTTGCTCCATCCACTTCTGGTTTCGATTGCAGGGAAAAGTCACGCGCCTTCGGCGCCGAGGCCGATCAGCGACGCCATCAGGTCCGGCGCGGCCTTGAGCTCCCGGCTCGATCCGCCCCAGGAGACGCCGCCGCGGTCGAGAACGATCGCCGTCTCGGCCATCTCGAGCGCCAGATCGACATGGTGTTCGACAACGATGGAAGCGATCGCCCCTTCGGTGCGGATGCGATTGATCGCATCGACAAGGAGGTCGACGATGACCGGGGCCAGCCCCTCGAACGGCTCGTCGAGCAGTAGCAGGGAGGGGTTGCCGGCCAGCGCCCGGCCCATCGCCAGCATCTGCTGTTCGCCGCCGGAAAGCTGACCGCCACCATTGCCGCGCCGTTCGTAAAGCCGCGGAAAGAAATCGTAGATGCGCGCGATGGTCCACTCGCCGGGGCGGGCGGCGACCTTGAGATTTTCCTCGACGGTGAGCGAGCGGAAGATCTCGCGCTGCTGCGGCACCAGCGCCATGCCCATCTGATTGCGATGATGCGGCTGCATGGCGCTGACATCCTTCCCCTTGAAGACGATGCGGCCGCCGGTCTGCGCGGTCAGGCCCATGATCGTCTCGATTAGCGTCGTCTTGCCGACGCCGTTGCGGCCGAGCAGGGCAAGGGTGCTCTGCGCAGGCAGAGAGAACGACACGTCGTGCAGCACGCGTACGGTGGCGTAGCCCGAGTGAACCGCCTCGACGAAGAGAAGCTTATCCATGCCGACGCCCCAGATAGACGTCGCGCACGCGCTGGTCCTTTCGCACTTCCTCCGGTGTCCCCGTGAGCAGCACCCGCCCGTCGACCAGAACGGTGATCGTCTGCGCAAACCGGAATACCAGGTCCATGTCGTGCTCGATGATCAGCACCGAGACCGTGTCCGGCAGCCCCTTCAGGAGGTCGAGCAGCATCTCCACGTCCTTGGCTGCAAGCCCGGCCGCCGGCTCGTCGAGCAGCAGCACGTTCGGCCGAAGTGCGAGCGCCAGCGCCACCTCGACGATACGCTGCTGCCCATAAGAGAGATTTGAGACCAGCCGGTCGGCGGTATCGGCGAGATTGAGGCGCAGGAGATGCTCCCCGATCCGCGCAGCCAAAGCGGGGTCCCTGCTGATATTGTCGAGGACCCGCGCATCGGCACCGTCGTGTGCGACCATCGCCAGCGCCACGTTCTCGGCAACCGTCATCGTCGGAAAGAGTGAATTGATCTGGAAGGTACGGGCAAGCCCTCGCTTCACCCGCTCCGCCTGGGAAAGGTTGCCGATCCCGCTGCCTCCGAGCAGGATCTCGCCGCCGCTCGGTTTCAGGACGCCGGTGATCAGGTTGACCAGCGTCGACTTGCCGGCGCCGTTCGGGCCGATCAGCGCATGGCGCGCGCCGGCGGCCACCGTCAGCGACACGTCCCTCGTCACTTCCAACCCGCCAAAGGCCTTTTTCAGGTTACGGATCTCCAGCGCGAAGCTCATGACTTCCGCTCCCGGCCACGAAGTTGCTGGGTCAGTGCCGAGAAGCGCCCCGCGATACCGTCCGGCGCCAGCCAGACCGTGAGAACGATCAGGCCGCCGAGGATGAAGAGCCAGTTGAACGGGTCGATGGCGGCCGCGCGGTCGGACAGCACGACGAAGACGATCGAGCCGATCACCGCGCCGTAAAGCCGGCCGATGCCGCCGAGGATCAGCACGATCAGCACATTGCCCGAGAGCGTGAAGGCAAGCGTATTGAGCCCGACGAGCTTGGTCACCTGTGCCGAAAGCGCTCCCGCAATGCCGGCAAGCGCGCCGGAAATCGCATAGAGGAGAACAAGGCGGTTCAGCACCGGCACGCCGAGCAATTGCATACGCTGCGCGTTGGAGCGGATGCCCCGGGCCGTCAGCCCGAAATTCGAGTTGGCGACGACACGTGCGATGAGGAAAACGACGACGAGGATGCAGACGCTGTAGATATAGGCCGTCCGGCCGAAGAGATCGAAGCGGAACAGGCCGAAGACCGGATCGATCCGGTAGCCGCTGAGGCCGTCGTCGCCGCCGGTGACCGCGCGCATGCTGTTGGCGAATTCGTGCACCATCGTGGCGCAGGCGAGCGTCAGCATCACGAGCGTCAATCCCTTCGCCCTCAGCACCACGACGCCGCTGACGATGCCGAAAATGCCGGCCGCGATTGCGGCCACCAGCAATCCGGAGATCGGCTCCTGCCAGACATGCAGCGCATAAAGTCCGGCCGCATAGCCGCCGATCCCGTAGAAGACCGCATGGCCGAGCGTCTCGATGCCGCCGTAGCCGAGGGCGAGGTCGAGCGAGATCGCGAAGATGATCATGATCGCCACCTGCGTTGCGAGCGGCAGATAGCCCGGCAGCAGGTAATAGACGGCGACGAAAACCACGAGCATGACGATCTCGAACCAGCCGAAGCGGTGGGTCCTGAGCGCCGAGCGCATCTCCGGAACCGAGGTGCCGATGGTATTTTCGGGCTTACGCATTTTGGAAAAGCCCCCTCGGCCGGACCAGCAGGAACGCGAAGACCGTGACGTAGATCACGAAGCCGCCGAACTCCGGCACGAAATAGCGCCCGAACGTATCGATCAGGCCGAGCGCCAGCGCCGCGACCAGCGATCCCTTGAGGCTCCCGAGCCCGCCGACAGTCACCACCATCAGGACCAGGACGAGATATTTGAGCGCGTAGAAGGGTTCGAGCGGCAGCATCTGGGCGCCGAGCACGCCGCCGAGCGCCGCAAGCCCGCAGCCGGCCGCAAAAGCGACCGAAAGCAGCCGGCCGACATCGATCCCCGAGGCCCGCGCCATGCGCGGATTGTCGATCGCGGCACGCAGCTTGGCGCCGAACATCGTCCATTCGAAGGTCGCCCACAGAAGCACCGCGACACCGGCGCTGACCGCGACCAGGAAGATGCGGTATTTCGAAATGGTCAGCCCGCCAGCCAGCCAGACGCCGTTCAGCGCTTCCGGCACCGGAATGTTCTGCATCAGCGAGCCGAAGAGCAGATTGATCGTCGCAACCATCAGATAGGTAAGGCCGAGCGTCATCAGGATCTGCCCGAACTCGTGCGTCCGGTAGACGACCCGGTAGATCGTCTGTTCCAGCAGAAAACCGACCGCCATGGTGAAAAGGACGGCGATCGGCAGGGCGGCCAATAGAGGCAGCCCCATCGAGACGAGAGCCAGCGCCGCATAGCCGCCGATCATCGCGAAACCGCAATGCGACAGATTGACGATGCGCATGATCCCGAGCGTGACGGTGAGACCCGACGCGATCAGGAACAGGATCATTCCGTAAGACGCGCCATCTATGAACAAGGATAACAAGGTCGATAGCGACGGCATCGATCTTCCCGCTCGTTCGAGTTCAATGATCGTTCGGCCCGGATCGGGCCGGCTCAAGTCTCCGATCCGGCCTATTTTGCCGGCCGGCCCTACTATTCCGGATTGAGCTCCTTCCAGGGGTCCTTCACCGCCTCCTGGGTGGCGAGCGTCTTGTTGTAGAGCACGCCGTCGGCCCGCTTCTCGACCACCCTCAGATAGACGTTCTGGATGATGTCGCGCGTCTTTGCGTCGATGGTGACCGGGCCGCGCGGGCTCTGGATCGTCAGGCCCTTGATGCTGTCCATCGCAGCCGTCCCGTCCTTTTTGCCCTTCGTCGCCTCGATCATGTGATAGACGAGCGCGAGGCCGTCATAGGCGGCGACGGTCGCGAGATTGGGCAGGCCCTTCGCACCGTATTTCTTCGTCAGCGCCTCGACGAAGGCCGTATTTTCCGGATTGTCCTGATAGGGGCTGTAGGTGAAGACCGAATGGATGCCGACGGCGGCGTCACCCAGCGCCGGAAGGTCGGTCTCCTGCACCTCGGCGCCCACATAGACGTCGATCCCCGCCTTCAGGAGGCCACGATCCACATAGGCCTTGAGGAACCCGACGGACATCGGCCCGACCGGCATGAAGACGAGCGCCACATCCGGCTTGGCTTCCTGGATGCGGAGCAGGTAGGTCGAGAAATCCGTCGTGCCGAGCGGCACCTTGATCTCTTCAAGGATCTTTCCGCCCTTCTTCTCGAAACCGTAGCGGAAGGAATCGAGCGCATCCTTGCCTGGGGCATAGTCGGCCGAGACGATGACGGCGGTCTTCTTGCCCTGGTCGAAGGCATATTCGCCGGCCGGTGCCGCCACCTGCCACTGGGTGAAGCCGGTACGCGTCAGGAATTCCGAGGCCCGGGTCACCGACGACGTGCCCGAATTGAGATTGATGATCGGGACTTCCGCTTCCGTGGCGATATCGGCGACCGCCAGGATGGTCGGCGTGAATTCAAGCCCGATGATATACTGCACGCCGTCGCGCACGACGAGTTCCTGCGCGAGCTGCTTGGCGCGGGCCGGTTCGTTGCCGCCGACATCGCGATAGATCAGCTCGACGTCATGGCCGGCGGCCTTGCTCTGATGCTGCTCCTGATAGAGATCGAGCGCGTTGCGGAACTGCACGCCCCAGGAGGCGTAAGGGCCGGAAAACGAGCCGAGGATGCCAACCTTGATCGTGTCCGCCATAGCCTCGGCCGACAGGGCCATGCCCGCGGCGAAACACGCCATACCGACGAAATGTTTGAATCTGCCTGGAAATTCCATGAGGTCTCCTCCCCTCAATGTTCAAGACATAGCTCTTCGTTGCGGCTGCTCGCGCAACCACGGATATTCGCAGATCGAGATCGTATTCCTCCCGCAGGCACCTCTCACCGTCACCTGCACCAGCAGGCTACGACATTTCCATTTGGGATACAATAACGAAATTAGACGGCGGAAATAGGCTAATTTAATGCAAAATAATTGCATTAACGTATAGTTTGGATGCAAACTTTACGATTGCTTGTCTTTGTCCTGGAGGAATTCGTCGATATTGGTCGCGCCTGCCCCCGGATCGACGATGGGAAGCAGGCGGGATGGCCCGAGATTGAAAGGGCCCGGACTGAGGCCGAGGCTGATCTTGACGCCTTCCCCGTGTTCCTGGAACAGCCGGCCGACACGGGACACATCCCTGGCGATCAGCGCCAGGACCATATGGTGATGCTGCCAGTGCGCCTGGTGCAGGTGCTGGATGCGATCGCTCTTGGCGATGTCGTCGAACCGGATGGCGCCCGGAGCGCCGAACGGTACGCGGTCCAGCAACGAGATGATCTGCGGGACGATGCTGACGCCGGCCGCTTCCAGGATCAGGCCGTGGAATCGCGCGTTCATCCGCGCATAACGGGCTTCCCGCTCCTGCGGATCTGCATTGGAGCTGAAAATCTCGTCGCCCTCCAGAAGACAAGCCTTGAGGTCGGCAACCAGTTTCGGCGAGGGACCGGCGGCGGCGATCCTTTTGGCGGCATAAGCCTCGATGATCGACCGAAGCTCGATCGCCTCCTTCACCTCCGCGACCTTGTAGGTCCTGACGCGATAGCCGCGAGGCCCGGTTCGCTCGAGAACGCCTTCCTCGACCAGGATGGCAAGAGCCGTGCGGATAGGCGTGCGGGAAACCCCCAGGGCCTCCGCGAGGCTGGCCTCCGAGAGCTTTTCGTCAGGACCGATCTTTCCGTCGACGACCCAGGCGCGCAGGGTATCGATGACGTGTTTCTGCCGGCTTTCCTGCCTCTCATCACCGGTCGGGACCCTCTCGAAAGGCACCATATCGTCTGCTCCACGGCATTTCGTATGCGATCAAACACGGCTCAAGAGCCGTACGGCAATCAGTTGCCGACAGCTTGAGGCGACGCCTCTCCGATAGCGTATGTAAGATGACAAGGTATTCGGTAGCAACACGAACCGCAGACCCGCAGTGCCTGAGACGTTCGCCGGTCATGAGGAAAGGTCGTCGCGCACCTCCTTGAAAAGCACGCTCTGATCGGTGAGATATTTCGCGAAGATCGGCAGGCTCGCCCCGCCGATCGCCCGGGCATGCGAGCCGACCTTGCCTTCGATGATGTCGGGAATGATCACACCCTGAAGATCGAGCCGGGACACGGCCTCGATGGTCGAGGCCACGATGCGCTTGCGGACCCAGGCCGGAAAACCGCCGTCGATCACCGCCGCGCCGAAGTCGATGATGGAAGCCGCCGCGACGATCGCCTGCGCCAGAGCATTGGCGGTTTCGAGGATCCAAAGGTCGAGCGGCTCGCCGAAATCGATCCAGTCGTCGGCGGAATACCAGAGCGGCTGCGGATCGATGTCCCGTTCCCTCAAAAGGTTTTCGAGGACGAAGATCGAGGCGATGTCGAGCAGCTGACGCGTCTCTCCGTCCTTGCCGCGCACGGGAAGCGGCCCCACCGCGCCGGCGGTTCCCGTGCGGCCGGAAAAGATCGCCGAATTGAGCACGATGCCGCCTCCGACGAAGGAGCCGATGAAGAAATAGACGAAATCCGGATAGGCAGGCCCGACCCCGAACACCAGCTCCGCCCCGCAGGCGCTCGTGGCGTCGTTCTGCAGGTAAACGGCGTGGCGGACGCGGCTTGCGATCTCCGCCTGCAGATCCACGCCGCGCCAGGCGTCCATCGCGCCCTGCGGCGCGCCGACCTCGTCCGCCCAGTTCCAGAGTTCGAACGGGGCGGCAATGCCGATTCCGGCGATCCGGCTTTGCTGCACCTCGTCCAGCTGCCCCTCCAGCCGGTCGATGCCGGAGGTGATGATGTCGATGATTTTTTCCGGCACCGGATAGGCGTAGATCTCGTGGTATTGCAGCCGGATGCGGCCGACGAAATCCATCAGCACGAGGTCGGCGCTGCGCCGGCCGATCTTCACCCCGAAGGAATAGACCGCGTCGGGATTGAGCCGCATCGGCACCGAAGGCTGACCGACCCGTCCGCGTACCGGTTCGCCGCGCAGAAGCAGCCCGTCCTTTTCGAGCGCGCGCATGATGACGGAGACGGTCTGGGCCGAAAGTCCGCTCCGGCGGGTGATGTCCGCCTTCGACATGGAGCCGTTGAGCCGCACCAGCGAAAGCACGAAACGCTCGTTATACGCCCTCACCCGCACCTGGTTCGAGCCGCCGGTGAAATTGCCCAGCGGCGCATGACCCGGCGCCACGCCATCCGATACCGACATCGGCCTCCCTCCCAGAAATCCTTCCCCGGCGCGATACCGCTTCGCAAGAGCCCGACGCTTTTCGGATATCTCGGAGCGAAGCGCAAGCGGCGCAGCCGGCATGGGAATTCCACTTCAGGCGGCAGACTATGCCATGGTCGATAAATAATTCAATCGGAATTAATTATTGACAGCCAATTTGAACTCGTTCTTAATGGGCATGCAGGCACGGACGACCTTGGAGGAGGCATCTGCCGAATTCGATGGCACCTGTGTTCCACCTGCTGATCCGCATGACGGACAGATTTCACTCTCGGGAGGAGACCATGAAGAAAACCGTACTTTCCGCCGCATTCGGCGCGCTAGCCCTCGGCGTCGCTTTTTCCGCACCGGCCGAGGCTGCGGATACATCGGCCTGCCTGATCACCAAGACCGATACGAACCCATTCTTCGTCAAGATGAAGGAAGGCGCGACCGCCAAGGCCAAGGAACTCGGCGTGACGCTGAAATCCTATGCCGGCAAGATCGACGGCGACAGCGAAAGTCAGGTCGCCGCAATCGAGACCTGCATCGCCGACGGCGCCAAGGGCATTCTCATCACGGCCTCCGACACCAAGGGCATCGTGCCGAACATCAAGAAGGCGCGCGATGCCGGCATCCTGGTCATCGCGCTCGATACACCGCTTGAGCCGATCGACGCTGCCGATATGACCTTCGCCACCGACAACCTGCTCGCCGGCAAGCTGATCGGCCAATGGGCCAAGGAGACGCTCGGCGACGAGGCCGAGGACGCCAAGGTCGCCTTCCTCGATCTCACGCCCTCCCAGCCCTCCGTCGACGTGCTCCGCGACCAGGGCTTCATGATGGGCTTCGGCATCGACGTGAAGGACCCGAACAAGATCGGCGACGAGGATGATCCCCGCATCGTCGGCCACGACGTCACCAACGGCAACGAGGAAGGCGGCCGTACCGCGATGGAAAACCTTCTCCAGAAGGACCCGACCATCAATGTCGTCCACACCATCAACGAGCCTGCCGCGGCGGGCGCCTATCAGGCCCTGAAGGCGGTCGGCCGTGAAAAGGACGTGCTGATCGTCTCGATCGACGGCGGCTGCCCGGGGGTCAAGAATGTCGCCGAAGGCATCATCGGCGCAACCTCGCAGCAATACCCGCTGCAGATGGCGGCCCTCGGCATCGAAGCGATCAAGAAATTCGCCGACAGCGGCGAAAAGCCGAAGCCGACCAGCGGCAAGGACTTCTTCGATACCGGCGTGACGCTCGTCACCGACAAGCCCGTTTCGGGGATCCAGTCGATCGACACGAAGGAAGGTCTCGGCAAGTGCTGGGGCTGATGATGCTCTGACAAAAGGGGTGGGGACGGAATGCCGTCCCCGCCGCAGTCTAAATTTTGGCGGCGCATCGGATAAGGTGTAGCCTGCAAAAGCCCTGCCCCGGATCGGCCCTCTTCCGGATCGGATGTCCGGCTGGCGGCCCCGTGGGAGCGGGATTTCATGCGGAGGAATTTCCATGAGCGAGCCAACGGCGGCTGCGCCGCATCATGACTATGAAAAGGTATTGAAGGACAGTGCGACGGAGGTCGCCTCCTTCGACACCGACGACAAGACCCTCGTCCAGAGATTCCGGCATTTCCTGCACACCAGCCCTTCGGCAGTCTCGCTGATCGTGTTGGTCGCCGCCCTGATCGTCTTCGGCGCCCTGCTCGGCACAAAGTTCTTCTCAGCCTTTTCGCTGACATTGATCCTGCAGCAGGTGGCGATTACCGGCATCGTCGGCGCCGCCCAGACGCTGGTCATCATGACGGCCGGCATCGATCTCTCGGTTGGCGCGATGATGGTGCTCTCTTCAGTCGTCATGGGCCAGTTCGTCTTCCGCTACGGATTCCCCCCGGAGATCGCCATTCTCTGCGGTTTTGCCGTGGGAGCACTGTGCGGCTATATCAACGGCGTGCTGGTGGCGCGCATGAAGCTGCCGCCCTTCATCGTCACGCTCGGCATGTGGCAGATCGTGCTGGCGTCGAACTTCCTCTATTCGGCCAACGAGACGATCCGGGCGCAGGAAATCGAGGCGACGGCGCCGATCCTGCAATTCTTCGGCAACACGTTCCGCGTCGGAGGGGCGGTGTTCACCTACGGCGTCATTACCATGGTGCTCTTGGTGATGCTGCTCTGGTACGTCCTCAACCACACCGCCTGGGGCCGGCATCTCTACGCCGTCGGCGACGATCCGGAAGCAGCCGAGCTTTCCGGCGTCAACGTGAAGCGCATGCTGATCTCGGTCTACGTTCTGTCCGGCGTCATCTGCGCGCTGGCGGGCTGGGCGCTGATCGGCCGCATCGGCTCGGTTTCGCCGACGGCAGGCCAATTCGCCAACATCGAATCCATCACCGCCGTGGTGATCGGCGGCATATCGCTCTTCGGCGGCCGCGGCTCGATCCTCGGCATGATGTTCGGTGCGCTGATCGTCGGCGTCTTCTCGCTGGGCCTCAGGCTGCTCGGCACCGACGTGCAATGGACTTATCTTCTGATCGGCGTGCTGATCATCGCCGCCGTCGCGATCGATCAATGGATCAGAAAGGCAGCCGGCTGATGGCCCAGGAAGCGAACATGCAACCCATTCTCGCCGCTCGGGGTCTCGTCAAGCGCTACGGCCGCGTGACCGCCCTCGACAATGCCGACTTCGATCTCTATCCCGGCGAAATCCTCGCCGTGATCGGCGACAACGGCGCCGGCAAGTCCTCGCTGATCAAGGCGATATCCGGCGCCGTCCGGCCGGACGAAGGCGAGATCACGCTGGAAGGCCGGCCGGTGCATTTCAAGTCGCCGATCGAGGCGCGAGAAGCCGGCATCGAGACCGTCTACCAGAACCTGGCGCTTTCGCCGGCATTGTCGATCGCCGACAACATGTTTCTCGGCCGGGAGATCCGAAAGCCGGGCTTCATGGGCAAATTCTTCCGCAAGCTCGACCACGGAGCGATGGAGAAGTTCGCCCGGTCGAAGCTTTCGGAACTCGGCCTGATGACGATCCAGAACATCAACCAGGCGGTGGAGACCCTCTCCGGCGGCCAGCGCCAGGGCGTCGCGGTGGCACGCGCCGCGGCCTTCGGCTCCAAGGTCATCATTCTCGACGAGCCGACCGCCGCCCTCGGGGTCAAGGAAAGCCGCCGTGTGCTCGAGCTCATCCTCGATGTGCGCTCGCGCGGCATCCCGATCGTGCTGATTTCCCACAACATGCCGCATGTCTTCGAGGTCGCCGACCGCATCCACATCCACCGGCTTGGAAGGCGGCTGACCGTCATCGATCCCAAGGAATACACGATGTCCGACGCCGTCGCCTTCATGACGGGCGCCAAAACGCCGTCCCAGCCGGTTGCGGCCTGACGGACGCCAGGATGGGCCGCAGCGGCTCGAACCTGGCTTGATTTCAACGGTAGCCGCGCCCGGAGTTCCGCACGTGATCGATAAGCGCGCGAAGCTTCGGGGCCGCGTTCCGGCGGCTGGGATAGTAAAGATAGAAACCCGCGAAAAAGGGGCAGTAATCCTCCAGGACGGGCACCAGTTCGCCCCGCTCGATCCACGGGCGAAAACTTTCCTCCATTCCGAAGGTAATGCCCGCGCCGGCGACCGCCAGCTTGATCATCAGCGCCATATCGTTTGTGGCGACTTTCGGCGCGACCGCGACGCTGAATTCCTTGCCCCCTTCGGCGAATTCCCACCGGTAGGGAGCGGATTTCGGCGAAGGGCGCCAGCCGATGCAGGAATGGGATGCGAGTTCGGCCGGATGCGACGGCATTCCGCACCGGTCGATATAGGACGGCGCGCAGACGGCCAATTGCCGCTCATCTCCCGCAACCGATACGGCAATCATGTCCTGCGCGATGACCTCTCCCAGGCGCACGCCGGCGTCATATCCTTCCGCGACGATATCGAAATCCTCGTCCGTCACGGTTATGTCGAGATCCACCTCGGGATTCTCCTGAAGAAAGTCAGCGAGAAACGGACCGGATAGAAAACGTTCGGCAATCGACGAGACGGCAAGCCGCAAGCGTCCGCGCGGGCGCCCTTTCAACGCCTCGGTCCTTTCAAGCGCCACCCGCATATCCGCGACGGCGGGAGCGATCCTCTCATAGAGCCGTTCCCCTGCTTCGGTGAGGCTGACGCTGCGGGTGGTCCTGAGGACCAGCGCGATTTCCAGGCGCTCCTCGAGCCGCCGGATTGTCTGGCTGACCGCCGAGCGGGTCACGCCCAGCCGCACCGCGGCCGCACGAAAACTCCGCTCCTCCGCCACGAGGGCGAAGACGGCGAGCGCATTGAGATCGGGCTCCATTGGTTAGCTTCTCTTTCCAATTTGATAAGCAGATGATGACTTATCGCAACAATGCCCGCCGCCTACATTCGGGGCAACACAAATTTCGATGATGAAAGGACCAGTCCATGCCCATCGGCAAAGTCGTACTCATTACAGGCGCATCGAGCGGCATCGGGGCGGGCATCGCCCGGGAGCTTGCGTCCGCCGGCGCGAAAGTGGCGCTAGGCGCACGGCGCATCGAGCGCCTGGAAGCGCTCGCAGGCGAACTGACCGAAGCCGGAGGGACGGTTCTGGCTCATCCATTGGACGTCACCGACCGCGAGAGTGTCGCCGCATTCGCCAATGCGGCGCGCGACGCATGGGGCCGCGTGGATGTGATCGTGAACAATGCCGGTGTGATGCCGCTGTCGCTCATGGCGTCGATGAAGGTCGAGGAATGGGACCGGATGATCGACGTCAACATCAAGGGCGTGCTCTATGGCATCGCCGCCGTGCTTCCGGAGATGGTAGAGCGGCGTTCCGGCCACATCATCAACATCGCTTCGATCGGAGCCCTCGCCGTTTCGCCGACGGCCGCCGTCTACTGCGCAACCAAATATGCCGTGCGCGCGATCTCCGACGGGCTGCGCCAGGAGCATGAAACGCTCCGCGTGACCTGCATCCATCCGGGCGTCGTCGAAAGCGAACTCGCCGACACCATCACCGATCCCGTCGCCATAGAGGCGATGAAGACCTATCGCGCCATCGCGCTCAAACCGGACGCCATCGCTCGCGCAGTACGCTTCGCGATCGAGCAGCCCGACGATGTCGATGTCAATGAGATCGTCATCCGCCCAACCGCCACCACCTGAGGAGAACAGCATGACCAGACATATGCCCCTCCGCGCCATGACGACCGCCCTGCTTGTCGCAACGGCAGCCGCACCGGCCATGGCCAACACGACCGAAGAGCGCCTGGACCGCGGCGATGCGGTTGTCAGAAGCCTCAACCAGGGCCAGCCCCAGCAGGTGCTCGAGCGCATGCGCCAGGAGTTTCCCTTCCTGGCCGAAGCGACCGAGGCCTATGCGCTCGGCGATGTCTGGTCGCGGCCCGGCCTCGACAACCGCACGCGTCAGCTTGCGGCGGTCGCAGCCTTTGCGGCGACCGGCCAGACGGCCTTCATGAAGGTTCACGCCGGCTATGCGCTCAACATCGGCGTATCCGAGGAAGAGCTGAAGGAGATCGTCTACCTGATCACCGTGCCTGCGGGTTTTCCCCGGGCGATCTCGGCCTCGCAGACGCTCTCCGAGCTGTTTGCCGAACGGCGGGACACAGTCCCCGGAAATGAGGCCCCCTCGCCATGATCCAGTTCCGACACTTCGCGCTCGCGATTGCCATCAGCACCACAGTCATCATCACTTCGAAGGTTTCTGCCGAAATGAACAACCAACCAGTCACATCCGCCGGCGCACGGCAAAACCATCCCTATGCGGGGATGTGGGTCACGGCTGACGGATACGTCCGTCATAACCTGCTGCCGAACGGCCGCTACGACGAAGCCCGCGGCAATCGCGAGAGCGCCTATCGGGGGCGCTACGAGGTCCGCGGCGATCACATCGATTACTGGGACGATACGGGCTTCACCGCCGACGGCGAGTTCATCGACGGCGTGCTCCATCACGGCGGCATGATCCTGTACCGCCAGAAGTAATCGCCCGGCATCACGAAACGTCTCGGCGTTGGACGGGCGGGCCGAGAATGGCCCTCACCTGGCCGATGCCGTAACAACCGCGCGGGGATCGCGGATCGCCAGCCTTCTGAGCAGCAGCTCGATCTCGTCGATCGCCTTGCTGCTCAGCTTCCCGCCGGGCGCGCGCTGCGTGTCGGACGTAATCAGCCCCCGCCGCTTCATCACGTATTTGCGCACGGCCAGTCCCACGCCGGGCTGCTGCTCGTAGCGAACCAGCGGCAAGTGCGCGTCGAATATGTCGTGGGCTGCTTCGAAATCTCCGGCCCTCGCATAATTCACGACATCGACCAGCATTTCCGGAAAGGCGTATCCGGTCATGGCGCCATCGGCACCGCGGCTCATCTCGAAGTCCAGAAACAGTCCCCCGTTGCCGCACAGGATGGAGATCGGGCGCATGCTGCCCCGGTTTTCGTACCCCCGCAGGACCGAAATCTTTTCCAGGCCAGGCCAGTCCTCGTGCTTGAGCATGGAGCAGGACGGATTGTCCATAACGATGCGCCGGATCACCTCCGGCGTCATCACGACCCCGAGGGCCAGCGGAAAGTCCTGGATGACGAACGGGATGTCGTCGCCTATCGCCTCCACGGCATTCCTGTAATAGCCGACGATCTGGTCGTCGGTGCGCAGCGACGGAGGCGGCGCGATCATGACGCCGGCCGCGCCGAGATCCATCGCGCGCCGGGAAAGGGAGCGCATCGACGCGAAACCCGGCGCCGAGACCCCCACGACCACGGGCAGGCCTTCCGCCCGCTTGATGTACCGCTCGGCGACCGCCTCGGCCTCCGCCACCTCGAGCTTCGCCGCCTCGCCCATCATTCCGAGAACCGTCAGCCCCGTCGCGCCGGCAGCGCGATAGGCATCCACGAGCCTGTCGATGGAGACGAAATCTATGGTGGCGTCGGGGAAGAACGGCGTCGGAGCGATCACGTAGACGCCGACCGCTTTTTCCAGGGTCATCATTGGCTTCTCCTTTGGGCGGTTGACCTGTTTATGCTTCAATGGAACTGAGCGGCGAAACCCTGATCGATGCGCCACGAAGATATTTCTGATATATCTCGTAATATCACAATTGCAAGTCTGCTTGCTTTGTGGAACGATACGGAAAATCACGACGAAAAAGAAAGGGAACAGCATGTTGAAGAAAGCTATTGCCACGGCCATCGCGGCTTTGGCCGTGTTGGGCACCGCGTCTGCCCTGTCCGCCGAGGAGGCGCTTCCAAAGGATGCGTTGTCGACGCCCGGCACGCTTTCCATGGCGGCCGATTTCGCCGCTGCGCCGAACCAGTTCCTCAAGCCCGACGGAACGATGGACGGCCTCAACTACGACCTTTGCGGCGCCCTCGCTGCCAAGATGGGTCTGAAGATCGAATGGACCAATCTCGCCTTTCCGGGCCTTGTTCCGGGGCTGCAGGCAAAACGCTTCGACGGGCTCTGCACGGCGATCTTCATCAATCCCGACCGCCTCAAGATCATGAACATGGTTCCCTATGTCCAGTGGGGCGAGGGCCTGATGGTCGCCAAGGGCAGCCCGCTCGGCCGGGGCTGCGATGCCGTGAGCGGCAAGCCCGAAACCTACGAGGCATGCTTCGCGACGCTTTCCGGCAAGACCGTATCGGTCGCCGCCGGCGGCACGACCAACAAGCATCTCGAAGAACAGAGCGCAAAACTCGCCTCCGCCGGCAAGCCGGCCATCAACATCCGGGCCTTCGACAGCAACGCGGATGCGATCCAGGCTGTCGTTTCCGGCCAGGCGGAAGCCGCCTATCTCAACGACCCGCAGGCGGCCTTCTTCATCAACCGGACGAACGACGGCTTCGAACTCGCCTTCAAGGGCTATAGCTCGAACCAGCTCGCGCTTGCCGTGCTCAAGGAAAATACGGCATTGGCCGACGCGCTCGTGAAAGGTCTCGAAGCGATGAAGGCCGACGGCAGCTATGCGACGATCCTGAAAAAATGGGGCGTCGCCGAAGTGCCCTCCTTTGCCTACGCCAAATAAGCATCGGGCGGCCGGCGAAAGCGGGCCGCCGACCGGAACTGAACGGAGCGTCGCGACGTGACCTGGGATTTCGAGGTCTTCTGGGCCTATCTCTTCGATCCGCGCATCATGGCCGGTGCCTTGACGACGATCATCGTGGCGACCCTGTGTCAGGCTCTCGCCACGGCGGTCGGCTTCCTGGTCGCATTGGGGCTGCGGGGGTCACCGGTCTGGTCGGCACCCGCACGGCTCTATATCGGCATCTTCCGCGGAACGCCGCCGCTCGTCCTCTTGCTGCTTTTCTATTTCGGGCTGCCGCAACTCGGGTTGCGGCTCTCCGTGCTCGAAGCCGGCGTGCTTGGCCTGTCCCTCTACGGTGCCGCCTATATGGCCGAGATCATCAAGGCGGGCCTGAACTCCGTCGACAAGGGACAGGTCGAGGCGGCCCGCTCGCTGGGCTTTTCGCGTGCCGGGACCATGCGCTCGATCCTGCTGCCGCAGGCGGTGCGGATCATCCTGCCCCCTTTCGGCAACGAATTCACATCCATGATGCGCACCACGTCGCTCCTGTCGGTGATCTCGTTCGAGGAGCTGCTGCGGGTTACGACGCTCGCCATCAACCAGACCTTTCGGCCGCTCGAACTCTATGCGGTCGCCGCCCTCTACTATCTCGCCATGACCACGGCCTGGATGATCGTCCAGCACTGGCTGGAGGCGCGCGCCTCCCGTGGAACGGCTCGCCCCCAGAATGCGCCCATGGCGCTGACCCACTGACAGAAACGGAACATACCATGCCAAAGGCCCGCCCCATGCCCGCCAACGTTATCCTCTACGGCGTCGGCGCACTCGGCACCCTCGTTTTGGATGCGCTTCGCAGCGGCTACCCGACAATCCGGGTGGTCGGAGCAGTAGATCATGCTCCGGACAAAGCCGGACGCCCGCTTGCGGAACTCTATCCCGGATATGCGGCTCTTGAAGGCATCGTCGTGGCGGGAACTCTCGCCGAGTGCCTGGCAGGCATCGAAGCGCCCGTGCATCTGGTCTATCATATGACCGAGTCCGTCCCCGCAGCCATCGAGACCCAGCTTTCGGAGATACTGGAGGCAGGCCTCGACGTCATCTCCGCCGCGGAATCGATGTTTCATCCCTGGCTGCGTCATGGCGAGTTCACGCAACGGCTCGACCGGATCGCCCGCGCGAAGGGCCTATCCGTGACGGGCGTCGGCATCAATCCGGGCTTCAGCTTCGATAGCCTGCCGCTGATGCTGGCGCGCGCCACCTGCGGCGTCACCCGCATCGACATAAGCCGCACCATCGACGTGACCGGCACGGGGCCGGGGGACATCGATCATGTCGGCTATGCGCTCTGGCCGAAGGAGTTCGAGGAGAAGATCGCATCGGGCCGCATCGTCGGCCATATGGGCATGCCGGAATCGATCGCCCAGCTCGCCGAGCGGCTGGACATGACCATAGACACGGTCGAGGAGCGCTGGGAAACGGCAACCGCCGACTTTCCGGTGGACTCCGGCACTCCCGAACTCGGCATGATCGAACCCGGCCGCGTCATCGGCATCACCCAGTTCGGCGAAGGCAAGAAGGACGGCGAGACAAAGATTTCCATGCGGCTCGTCATGTATTACGAGCCGGAAGATCATGGGCTGGAAGTCGCCGATCGCATCGAGATCGTCGGCGATCATCACATCAAGGCAAGCCTGGTCCCGGCGGCACGGTCGCTGTTCGGCGCAGCCTGCACGATCGTCAACGCCACGCATGACGTCATCGCGGCCGCCCCGGGTTTTGCGAGCGTGCTCGATTTTTCGATCGGCGGCGCAGAGCGGGGCGGGTTCCGTTACGTACTCGATCCGGCAAAACCGCCCCGCCCCGGCCATGTCGCGCTTGTGAAGGAGGCCATCGAGCCGTGACGAGCTGGGATTCGGCGCTGTTCCTGCAGGTCCTGGCCTCGCCGGTCATCGCAAAGGCTGCCTGGACGACACTTTGGGTCGCCACGCTGGCGCAGCTCTGCGGCACGCTCATCGGGATCGCCACGGCGCCGGCCATGATGGCCAAGGCCCGCCTGCCCCGCTTCATCGCCTTCCTCTACCTGTGGGTATTTCGGGGCACGCCGCTTCTTGCCCAAATCCTCTTCTTCTACGCAGCCCTGCCGCAGATGGGGATCAGGCTCAATGTCTTGACGACCGGGCTTCTGGCCTTGTCCCTCAACGAGGGAGCCCGCATGGCGGAAATCGTCCGCTCAGGCCTGCTTTCGGTGCCGCAGGAACAGCGCGAGGCCGCGGCGGCGCTCGGCTTTCGCAAGGTGCCGACCTTCTTCCTGGTGGTCATGCCGCAAGCCATGCGGGCCATCGTGCCGCCGCTGTGCAACAACTACAGCTACATGATCAAGGCCACCTCGCTGCTGGCGGCCATCTCGTTCGCCGAATTGTTGCGGACCTCCCAGCAACTGGCGCAATCGACCGCGCGCCCGCTGGAAATCTATACGGTCGCGGCGATCTGGTACATGGCGATCATCTGCCTCGTAACCCTCGGCCAGTATCTCCTGGAGCGGCGCATGGAGCGGACGAACCGGCAGCGGACCATGAGGAATGTCGATCCCTCCCCCGTACCGGCGGCATCGGCGCAGACCGCTCCGCCTGTCGCCCGCGAGCCCGAAGACGTGCCGGACACGCCGCCGTTGATTGCCGCATCGGGCCTCGTCAAGCGGCTGGGAGCGACGCTGGCACTGGATCATGTCGATTTCTCCGTGCATTCGGGCCAGGTCGTCGCCGTTCTCGGCCCTTCCGGATCCGGCAAGTCGACTCTCCTCCGCTGCCTGAACCATATCGAAGTCCCGGACGAAGGCGTGGTGATGGTCGAAGGCCAGCCGATGGGCTTCACCACCGATGCGGCCGGCCGGCGGCGACCCGTCGCGGAAGCCGAGCTCGACCGCCAGCGCCGGCGCATGGGCATGGTATTCCAGCGCTTTCATCTGTTCGAACACCTGACGGCTCGACGAAATATCACCATCGGGCTCGAACGAGTGTTGAAGATACCCCGTCGGGAAGCCTGCGAGCGCGCCGATGCGCTGCTCGCCCGTTTCGGCCTCGGCCAGCTTGCCGATCGCTATCCCGGCCAGCTTTCGGGAGGCCAGAAACAGCGTGTCGCGATCGCACGCGCGATCTCCATGGCACCGAGCGCCATCCTGTTCGATGAACCGACCTCCGCACTCGATCCGGAAAGCGTCAAGGATGTGCTCGACGCCATGCGCGATCTCGCGCGACAGGGCATGACGATGGTCGTGGTGACGCACGAGATCGGATTTGCGCGCGCGGTTGCCGATCGCGTCGTCATCATGGCCGAAGGGCGGATCATCGAGCAGGGCAGCGCCGCCAGAGTGTTTGAGGACCCGCGCGATCCGCGCACGAAGAGCTTTCTGGCGCTTCTCTCCTCAAATCACCCCGCCGCGTCGTCGCCGCGAAGTGAAAGGGCATAGCGGGCTTACGCTTCCGCGCATCGCTGATGGGAGCCGGCCGGCAGCCTTACATGTCGCCGGCTTCCTTGCTGGGGTTCGCAGCAACCGCGATCACCAGCCCCGCCTCGCCGATGATGTGCCGGTAGCGGTAGTTCTTCGGCAGGTACATGGCGTCGCCGGGCTTGAAGATATGCTCCTCGCCGGTTTCCTCGACGATCTGCCGCGACCAGCCGTGCAGGCAATAGAGGATCACCTCATGCACGCCGTCGCCTTCCACCATCACGTCGAAATGCGGCATGTAGGTGGTGATGTGGAACGAGATCGAGGAACCGTGGAGTTTCTTGGTGATCAGCCGATGGCTGAATTCCTGTCCGGGATGGACCCAGGTCAGCGCCACGTCCTCTTGTCTCGACCATGCGATCTTTTCGCCCATTTGCCTGTCTCCTTGTCGTATGGCGTTGCGGGATGGGTGAGAAATCAATGCAAAGCCGCCGTCTCGAAACCGTCGAGGACCGCAGCCTCGATGTCGGGTGATGGCGAGGCGTCACGTATCCTTCAATGCATCAGGTATCTGCCGCACGCAGGTCGCGGCGGTCGCGGAACTCGCTCCAGCCAAGCCAGACATAAGGGGCGGCTTCCGCAAAGGTGCGCATGGGCACGGCTTTCGGCCTGACGTGAGGCAGGACGAATTCACCTGCCGTCACCCTGCCCGCCAGCAATCCCGCGATTTCACGGCCGAGCGAAGTCGTCAGCGCCACGCCGCGGCCATTGCAGCCGATCGCCGCGTCGAGGCCAGGCGCGAGCGAGAGAAACCGCGGCAGCGCGTCCAGCGTCGCGGCGATCACGCCTGTCCAGACATGTTCGGCGATCATATTCCCCGCAGCGGGAAAGAACTCCTCGAGCCGCCTGGTGAACACGGCCTCGGCCCGGTTCAGGCGGTTCGGCCCCGGCAGCACCAGACCGCCCGTCAGCAGCCGCCCGTCCGGCGACCAGCGCACCGCGAATGTATGGCGGCGCGTGTCCGCGATCGGCGAACGGGTTGGCAGGATGCGCGCCTGTTCTTCCGGGCCGAAACGCTGGCTGGCGATCTGGAAAACCCGGGTCGGTATGATGCTGCGGTCGAGTTCCGGAGCAAGGCGGCCCGTCAGGGCATTGGTGGCAAGAAACACGCGGGAGGCCTCCACACGGCCCTTCCGGCTGCTCAACAGCCATTTTCCGTCCCGCCGTGCGATGTTCGACACGGGGCTCTCTGCAAAGAGGGAAACACCCGCATCGAGACAGGCGCCGGCCAGCCCGCGCGCATAGGCGAGCGGGTTCAGCTGTCCGCCGGAGGGGACGAACAAGGCCCCGTGAAACCGTGTCGAACCGGTCCTGCGTGCGACTTCCGCGCCGTCCAGCATCTCGACGCCGCGCCCGCGCCGCTGCCACTCCGCCACCCGCCGCTCCAGGACGGAGGCGATGGCCGCAGTATGGGCGGGCTGCATCCAGCCGCTCTGCTCGGCGTCGCACTCGATGCCGACACGGCGGATGAGATCGAAAACGATGTCTCCGGACATGCCGACGAGATCCACGAGGCGCTCGCCGAAGACTTCGCCCAGCGACGCGCCGACATCGGCGGGGCCGAGCGCCGTCTTGAGGCTCGGGACGACGAAGCCGGTATTGCGGCCGGACGCTCCGAAGCCCGGAACATCGGCTTCGAGCAGCACGGTCCGGACGCCTAGCTCGGCCAGATGCAGGGCGGCCGAAAGCCCAAGAAAGCCGGCGCCGACGATAGCGACGTCGGCCGCCATATCCCCTTCCAGAACGGGCAGAGCCGGCCCCGGCCTGGAAAGCGCCGACCAGATGGATTGCTCGAAGGTGTCCGGCAGCATCACACCACCGGTTTCGCGTCGGGCAGTCTTGCGATGAAGCGGCCGGCGCCCGGTTGAGCCAGCACGTCCTTTCCGTCCCACACGATATTGCCGCGCAGCACCGTCATCGTGACCCGGGCATCGAAGGTCTCGCCATCATAGGGGCTCCAGTTGAGGCCGTCGAATGTGCGCGACGCATCGAAACGGTAGGACCCCGGCGTCATCACCGCCATGTCGGCGTCGGCGCCGATCGTCAGCGCTCCCTTCTGCGGCCACAGGCCGAAGAAGCGGGCAGGCTTTTCGCTCAGATATTCCGCCATGATCCGCTCCGGCGCCCGGCCTTTCGCCTTCAGATCCGTATAGAATGAAGGAGCCAGCGTCTCCAGTCCCGGAATGCCCGCGCCCGCATCGAAAATCGACGGCGTATATTTGTTGTCGATCGGCCAGCTCGAATGGTCGGTCGAAATGAAATCCACCTTTCCCTCGTCGAGGCGGTGCCAGAGGTCGTCCAGCACGCCCGGCCGTATGGGAGGGCTGACCTTCATGCGCGCGCCCAGCCGCCCGATGTCGCGAGCGGCATCGAAATGGAGATAATGAACGCAGAGCTCCGCCGTCGCCCGAACGCCCTCTTCCCGGTAGCGGGAAACGAGATCGTAACCGCGCGGATGCGAGATATGCACGATATGGACATGCGCGCCGGTCGCCGCTCCCAGTTCCAGGAAATTGGCCGTCGCGGCCATCTCGGCGACCACGGGCCTGCTCGGCTCGTGCCATTCCGGTGTGATGCGGTTCTGCGACTTGAAGCGGGCGATCATGCCCCGCACGATCTCCTGGTCCTCATTGTGGAGCCCGACCGGCAGCCCCGTTTCGACGGAAGCTTCCAGGATGTCGAACATGTCGTTGGCCGGCAGCCGGGGAAATCTTACCGGATGGCTTTCCATGCTGGATATCTTGAAGGCGACGGCACCCTTGGCGGCGAGCCGCGCCATCTCGGCGGTCCCCTGCCCCGGCGCGATGGTCGCATAGAGCGCCACGTCGCAGCTCGAATGCTCGTTGACGGCGGCGACCTTCAGGTCGAAGCGGTCAACGGTGTTGAGGGGGTCGGGGTTGTCGTAGGGCATGTCGACCATGGTCGTGATGCCGCCGGCAAGCGCCGAACGGCTGGTCGCGGCAAACCCGGGCAACCCCTTATAGCTGGTCGCGTGCGTCTGGCCGTCGACGAAGCCGGGCAGGACGAGCGCATCGCCCACGTCCCGGAAGACCGAGGCGGCCGGGGGTACCCCCTCGCCGATCGCCGCGATCTTCTCACCTGAAACGGCAATCCAGCCGCCCTGAACTGTCCGGTCCGGCAGGACAAGCGTTCCGCGAAGGACGAAATCGTACATGCCTGCGCCTCCTATGCCGCCTTCGTGTAGCCGAGACGAAGCAGGCTCTCTGCCCGCATGACCGCCGCCTGCGCCGGATCGACCACCTGCAGGCCGAGCGCTTCCTCGATTTCACGGCGGTAGGTGCCCATGCTGGCGCAGCCGAGGATCAGCACGCCGGCGCCATCCTCGTCGCGCAACTGCGTGCCCACCTCGATGATGCGCTCGATGGCGCGCTCCTTCTGCGACATTTCCAGGACGCCCATGTCCAGTGCCCGGTCTCCGGCGAGGCGGTGTTCGAGGCCGAGCATCCGGATCGCGCGCAGATGCCGTCCGATGGAACCGTTCTTGATCGACACGACACCGAAACTCTCGGCCAGGCCGGTCGCGGCCTGGTAAGCCGATTCCGCGATCCCGAGCACCGGTCTGCCCAGAGCTTCGCGGCAAAGGGCGAGGCCCGGATCGGAGAAGCAGCCGATCACATAGGCGTCGGCGTCGTTCTCCCGAAAATAGTTGAGGACCGGCAGCACGACGGACTCCACGTCCTCCTGCGTCTCGATGCCGGCAGGCGTCCCCGTCAATGTCGCGCAGACGATCTCCGGCGCTCCCGGAATGCGCAGGACATCGAGGGCCCGGTCCATGCTTTCCGTGACATTGACCGAGCTGTTGGGGTTGAGCACAAGAATTCGCGTCATAATTTTCCTGACCTGCCGCAAGGCATTGTGATGAAAATGGGAAATCAGGCCGTCATGCCTGCAACGGCCTGGCCGATGACCTGACGGCTGCGAAGCAGAACCAGTCCCTTCCAATCCGCCGTGTCTGGATGGTAGAAACGCCGCAGCGCCCGCTTGATCGCCCGGGTTCCGGCGGAAGTCCAATCCACCGTTCCATAGGCATGCAGCCAATGATCGTCGCGCAATGCAGCCGCCCCCTCTTCCGCGGGGAAGGTACCGTATTCGAGCGCCACGAAGGTCAGCTTGTCGTCGCCCACGAAGCGGGCCCAGGCATATTGGGTCAGGCCGGCGATCGGCACCGACGACGACTTGCCGAGAAGCGGCTCTCCCAGACTGTCCCCATACCAGGCGCGGCAACGCATCTGCCCCGACGTGCCGGGGCGATGCCCGCAGATCGGCTCGCCGTATCCGAAGGGGCCGAGACCGGTATGGTAATCGATCACGGCCACGTTGGCGCGATCGGCCAATGCATGATCGGCACAGATGCGCTCCATGGTCCGGAGCGACCAGGTCGGCCTGGTGCCGCCATAATAAAAGCCTTCCGGATGGGTGTACTGGCCGCTGCTGCGCGCCATCTCGAAGGCGAAGGCTCCGTGCTCGGCGCGCCATTTCGCAAGCCTCTCCTGTGCCGCCGCCACGCACTGAGCGTCGAGACTGCGCGGCAGGAAAGCATCGGCAAGCTCATCATAAGCCCTGTTTTCGGGAATGCCGTTCTCGAACAATATGCAGTTGCGGTTCAGATCGACGCCTTCTTCGGTCGTCCGCCTCAGCCAGGCGAAGCCGTGCGGATTCAGCGCGTGCACCATCATCACCGCAACGCCCTGGTCCATGATCTCGGCAAGACCGAAATCGATGCAATCGATCTGCGCGCCGGACCCGCAAAAGCCTTCCACGCCATGCGTGGCGGAAACCAGCACCAGTACATTCGAGGCATCGGCGGGGCCGAACCACGCCACATCCGTCGCCAGTTCCTCGCCATCCGGCCCGCTATTGGGGTTCACGTAATGATGCAGATCGGCTTTCCCGCATCCGGCCTTTTCGAGAAACCGTTCCCGCGCGGTGCGATAGTCCTGGGAAAAGGCCTCAACCGGGTCGATCATCATTCCGTACATTCGGAAATCCTCTGTCCTGCAAGCCGGGCGCCTCGAGTTGACATATGCCTGTTCGGATCAAAGATATATTACGAAATATAATTTACAAGCGCATATTTGGACACCCGGAGTGCCGGATCGCGCCGCGAAGCCGGCCGTCTCTTACGGCCTTGCGTGAAGCGTTGCGGTCGGGATCAGCGGAATGATCGGCCCGGCACCCGTTTGCAGCGTGACAGACCCTGCGGATTCCATCGTCGTTTTCTCTGAACACGCTTATTTGCTGCGGAAACGAAGCACTATAACGGCCATCCGCCATTGCGCATGCATGTTGCGTTATATATCACAGGATATGCCAAGAGCTCGTCTGCCCGGATCGCCCATGCTTCGTGAAGACCATCCCGGCTTCCGTCCCGATGGATCGGAGCATACAAATGCAGCGGAACGAGCGCGGTGGCATAAGGGCCTCCGTTTCCGGCTCTCGTTATCCACCGGAAAGCCCGCGCTACCGACAGGACTTGGCTTGAACTATACTATCGAACATATCAGTTTGAATCGGAAATCTGCAGCCCGAAAGCCCATACCGGGATCGAGCACAGCAACGCCGGACGCGG
Source organism: Xaviernesmea oryzae (assembly GCF_900177415.1). Lineage (GTDB taxonomy): Bacteria > Pseudomonadota > Alphaproteobacteria > Rhizobiales > Rhizobiaceae > Neorhizobium > Neorhizobium oryzae_A. The sequence continues at coordinate 839,228 of NZ_FXAF01000002.1, forward strand.
GCCGGCGGGAGGAATGTTTATGAGTGACGTCTCCACCACCGATGCGGCGCCCAAGAAGGCGGCGGCCGACGGAAAGCGCATGGCGACGCGCCGCAAATCGAAGAAAACGGAATCCCTCACCGAACGCGTCTACCAGATGCTGCGCACCGAAATACTGACATGCATTCTGGAACCCGGACAGGAGATTTCCGAAGCCGAGCTCGCCGAGCGGTTCGAGGTGAGCAAGACGCCCGTCCGCGAGGCACTGGCGACCCTCCGCTCGGAGGGCCTCGTCAAAACCTTCCCCCGCCGCGGCTACCAGGTGGTTCCCATCACGTTTGGCGACCTCAACGAGCTCTTCGACCTTCGGACGATCCTGGAGGCGGGCGCAGCCGAGCTTGCCTGTGAGCGGATTACCGATGCGGAAATCGCATCGCTCCAGAAGCTCGCCGAGGTCGTATACGACCGTTCGGAACAGCCGAGCCTGAAACGCTTCATCCAGGCGAATCGCGATTTTCATGTGGCGATCGCCAAGGCCTCGGGCAACGAGCGGCTGTACAACATCCTGGGCCGGCAGATCGACGAGCTCGAACGGTTCTTCTATCTCGGCGCAAGGCTGCGCGACGTCAGCGACGAGACCCGCGACGATCACAAGGCGATCGTGGAGGTTCTCAGGTCGCGCGATCCCGTCGCGGCGCGCAAGATCATGATACAGCACAACGATGTGACGCGGCGGGGATTGTTCCTCGCCCTGTCGCAATCGCGGAACCTCAGCAGCATCAATCTGTAGTCGGCGCGCCCGACCGGTCCGCCGGCGGCTTGTGCTGCTTGAGCGAAACCGGTTCAGGCAGGATCCCGCTCCCAGTACCACGCCACATACATGTTCTTCCGGTCGTGCCGGCGGCTCTTCAGCAATGCGCGGATGGCCCGCACGTCTTCCTTTTCGCAGGCGAACCAGACAAAGGTTTCGTCATCGATGGCGGCAATCGCCTTTTTGGTCTCTTCCGCAAGAACGCCTTTCGCTCCGGAAGGATAACTCCTCCGGTGCAGCCAGCGGATGTCGAGCGAACCCGCCGACGCAAGAGGCTGCTCTTCCGCCGCATCCTCCACTTCTATGATCGCCTGCATGCGCGTGCCCGGCGGCACCTCGGCCGCAATCCGAGCAATCGCCGGAAGTGCGCTTTCGTCGCCGGCCAGAAGAATGGATCGTGCCGAAGGGAGGTTACCGCCGCCCGGGCCAAGAAGCGCGACCCGTTCTCCCGGCTGCGCATCCCGGGCGAAGTCGGCACCGGGAGTTTCGACGCCGGGCGCCGGGTGCTGCAGAAAATCGATCCACAATTCCCGGCTTTCGATATCGACGGCCCGGATCGTATAGACGCGAACCACCAGTTCGTCCTCGCCCTCCGGCCATGCGATGCGGCCATCCTCGCGCAGTCCCGGCCAGACCGGAGCCCTGCCCTTCGGCGGAATGAGGAGGCGGACATGCATGTCGCCGCCTATGAACGGCGTGACGTCGGCTGAGGCGAACTTCACCCTGCGCATGTGCGGGGTCACATCCTCGGCGGAAACGACCGTGGCTTCGTGGATGTTCGGCAGCACGGCCAGCGCGGCGGTTTCCGACCAGCTGAGCTCGAGAGGATCGTCTCCGGCAAAATAGAACAGGTGCTCCGCGATGCTGGTGCGGCTCATCTGCAGCGCCTCTTCCGACAGACAGGCCAGTTCGATCAGGAGCCGGCGATCCTGCACGCGAATGCTCGCGGTCCCGATCTTGCTCTTCAGCAGCGCAGCGTCCTGGGTTCGCTGAACCTCGGCGTGTTCGACGAAATGCTCGCAGATTTCGCCAAGCATATGCACCGCGTCCTTCGGAATGGCAGTGCCCGAGAGTTTGAATTCCTGAACCGCGTTCATGGCCGGTCCTCCTTGAAATCCTGCGCTGTTGTCATGCGGTGCCTGCCGATCGGGAGCATGATCGGCCGGCCCGAAGTGGGATCGGTAACGATGCGGCTTTCGAGGCCGAAGACCTGCCGCACATTCTCTTCCGTCAGCACGTCTTCCGGCTTGCCGGAGACGTGCACGCGCCCCTTTGCCATCGCGACGAGATGGTCTGCGTAGCGGGCCGCAAGGTTGAGATCATGCAGCACCATGACGACGGTGGTGCCGCGCGCGTGGTTGAGATCGGTCAGCAGATCGAGTACCTCGACCTGGTGGCTGATGTCGAGAAATGTCGTCGGCTCGTCCAGCAGCAGGATTTCCGTCTGCTGCGCCAGCGCCATGGCAATCCAGACCCGCTGGCGTTGCCCGCCGGAAAGCTCGTCCACCGGACGTTCGGCGAGCTCCGTGGTTTTGGTTGCGGTGAGCGCGCCGTCCACCGCTTCGTCGTCCTTGCGCGTCCAGCGGGAAAACAGGCCCTGATGCGGATGCCTTCCCCTGCTGACGAGGTCGGCCACGGTTATGCCTTCGGGAGCGATCGGCGATTGGGGAAGCAGGCCCAACGTCCGGGCGAGCTCTCTCGGCGGCGTCCGGTGGATCGACTTGCCGTCCAGCAGCACATGCCCCCGATGCGGCGAGAGGAGCCGGGACATCGTGCGCAGAAGCGTGGACTTGCCGCAGGCATTGGCGCCGACGATGGCGGTGATCCTGCCGGGCGGCACGGCGAGATCGAGCTCGTACAAAATCTCCGTGTCGCCATAACCGGCCGAAAGCCGGCTGGCGGTCAAGGAGTGGGCTGAGCGAACGGTCATAGCGAGCCTCCGGTCCGGTTGACGCGCACGATGAGGAAAATCAGGTAGGGAGCGCCCAACGCGCCGGTCACCACGCCGACCGGATAGCGGCTTGAGAGAAGGAACTGGCCGATATAGTCGCCCGCCAGCACCAGCGTCGCGCCGACCAGGGCCGAGGGGATCAGCAGCGATCCGCTGTTTCCCACGAGGCGGGCGGCGATCGGCCCGGACAGGAAGGCGACGAAGGCGACCGGGCCGGTCACGGCCGTTGCCGAGGCGATCATACCGACGGCTGCAACGATGATGATGACGCGCGTGGCCGAGACCCGGACGCCGAGGGCGGCGGCGGTATCCTCTCCCAGCCGCAGCGCCTCCAGGTCGCGCGCACGGCTCAGCAGCAGCCCGCCGAACACGGCAAGCGCCAGGAGAAGCGGAACCGCCTGGGAAAGCTGCGCTCCGTTGACGCTGCCGGTCAGCCAGCGGATCGCCTCCTGCAGGTTCCAGGCCGGCGCCTGGGAGAGGATATAGGCGATGAAGCTTTCCAGCATCGCCGAAACGCCGATCCCGACAAGGATGAGCCGCGTTCCGGCGACCCCATTTTTGGATGAAAGACCATAAACCAGAAGCGCGACGGCCAGGCCGGCCACGACGGCGAAGATGGAGACGACCGGCCCCTTCATCGACAGGACGACGATAGCGAACACGGCGGCGGCGCTCGCTCCCCAGCTGATGCCGATGATGTCCGGGCTGGCGAGCGGATTGCGCAGCATGATCTGGAAAGCCACCCCGCCGAGCCCGAAGCTCAGGCCGGCAAGGACCGAAAGCACGGCCCGCGGCAGCCTGAGCTGGCCGACGGTAAAACTCGCGCCCGGCACATTTTCACCGAACAGCACGCGGATGACGTCCCCCGCCGGCGTGAAGGACTGGCCGAGCGACAGGGTGAGGGCGAAGATCGCGACCACCAGAACCAGAAGGATAACGACGACAAGCGAATGCCGGCGTGCACGACGGCGGCGGCTGGCAACGATGAGATCGAGGGTGGGAGAAAGCATCGTCACAACTCGCGGACCCTCTGGCGCCTGACGATCCAGATGAAGAACGGCGCCCCCACGAGAGCGGTGACGATGCCGACGTCAAGCTCCGCCGGCCTCGCGACGATGCGCCCGACGATATCGGCGGTGAGCAGCAGGCAGGCGCCGCCCAATGCGGAGAAAGGCAGCAGCCAGCGATGATCGACCCCGACCAGCAGCCGGCAGAGATGCGGCACGATCAATCCCAGAAAGCCGATCGGCCCGCAAACGGCGGTCGTTGCCCCGCACAGAAGGATCGCGCCGAACGCCGCGACGGCGCGGGCCAGGGCGACGCGCTCGCCGAGCCCGGCCGCCAGTTCGTCACCCAGAGCCAGCGAGTTCAGCTTCCGTGCCGACAGCAGGCTGATCGCGAAGCCGACCGCGAGAAACGGCAGCACCGGAAGAATGCGCTCGAAGGTCGCCCCGCCGACGCCGCCGACCTGCCAGGACCGGATGCCGCCCGCGATATCGGCCCGCGGCAGCACCACGGCAATCACCATCGAGGAGAACGCGACGGAAGTTGCGGCCCCTGCAAGCGCCAGCTTGAGGGGGGTCGCGCCGCCGCGCCCCAGCGAGCCGATCGTGTAGACGAAGACCGCCGCACACCCGGCACCGAGGATCGCCGTCCAGATATAGGCATCGGCGGAGGTGATACCGAACCACGCGACAGCCACGACGACGGCAAGCGACGCCCCCATGTTGACGCCGAGAATGCCCGGATCGGCGAGAGGGTTGCGCGTCACACCCTGCATGAGCGCCCCGGCAAGCCCGAGCGCAGCCCCGGCCAGCACGGCAAGCAGCGTGCGCGGAATGCGGACGTTGACCGCCGCCTGGCCGATGCTGTCGATCTGCCCGGCAAGGGCCGCGAGGATGTCTGCCCAGTCCACCTCGCGCGTGCCGACCGTGACCGAGAGCCCGCACAGGAGCGCGAGAAGCGCTACCATTCCCGCAAGCCAGAGGCTTCGGGTTCGGCTCGACCGCGCGGAGGCGGACCACTGAGGGGACATCTTCAGGCTGCCGGCGATCATCGGGACTTTCTGGCGGCCTCGGCGAGCAGGGCCACGTAATCCTTCAACACCCAGGAGATGGAAAGCGGCGTTGGATTCGCCGCCGTGCCGACCGGGTTCATGCCCAACACGACAAGCGCACCGTTGCCCACCGCGGGCATTCTGGCCATCAGCGGATTGGCCCTCAGCGCATCGAGCAGCCTCCGGTCGCCGTAGGTTACGACAATGTCGACGTCGTCGAACGCGTCGATGCGCTCTGCGCTGATGGAGCCGGAGAATTTCCCCGGCGCCGAGGCCCCGACGACGCTCTTGGGCGATTTGAGCCCGAGATCGGCGAAGAACCTCACCCGGGTGTCATTCGTCGTGTAGAAGTTGACGGTGCTCAGATCCGTCGCGTTGAGATGGGTTATGAACATGGCCGATTTCCCCACGAGCTCGGGATGGCCGGCGACCACCTTGCCGATATCGGCCTCGATCCTTGCGATCAGCGCCTCGCCTTCGGCGGCCATGCCCATGCCTGCGCTGTTCAAGCGGATCATGTCGCGCCAGTCGGTCGACCAGGGTGCTTCGGGATAGGCGACGACCGGGGCGATCTGGCTCAGCGTATCGTAGTCGGACTGGCTCAGGCCGGAATAGGAGGCCAGGATCACATCGGGCCTGGCGGCGGCCACGGCCTCGAAATCGATCCCGTCCCCCTCGTCGAAAAGCACCGGCTTGTCGGCCTGGAGCTCGGCCAGCCTTTCAGCCACCCACGGCAGCAACCCGTCGCCATCGTCGTCGCCGAAATTGGCCTTGGCAAAACCGACGGGCACGACCCCGAGCGCCAGAGGCACTTCATGGTTCGCCCAGGCGACCGTCGCAACCCGCTCGGGCTTTTTGGAGATGACCGTCGTGCCCAGCGCATGCTTGATGGTGATGGGATAGGACGCGCTCTCGCCCGCCCAGGCACCGCCGAATGCGGTCATCCACACGCATATCGCCGCCCATCGCAGGACGAGAACAAAAAACCGCGGCATTGCGCAAACTCCGCCTTTCAATTTAAGTGGACTTCCACTTTCAGGTTCAACGGGCGACGTCAACGGGTGAACCGGCGCCGGCGGGACGGTGACGCGAGATTCCCGTCGGTTCCTACAAAACCGGGGAAATTTACAATACTGGATAATCAAGCTCCAGTTAAGAACCGTTTCGGGGACTGCAAATCGAACCATCTGACGCCGGCCGGATCCGACGGGGAATTTCCCGTTCGCATCCTCTCGTCGAGATGCGTTCGCACGTCGTCCCCGGACATCATCGCCGACAGCGGCACTCACCGGCAAAGCCATCGGCATTCACGTAAACCTTTGGAATTTGAACATGGACATTGAAACAACAAGCGGCCGCTCGAGACAGACCCTTATCCGCTACCGGAATGCCGTCCTTCTGGGTTGCACGGCGCTTGTCGCTTTGATGCCGACTTTCTCGCTTGGCCAGGAAGCCGACAATTCCAGTTCCGACACCACGCTTCAGCCGATCGTCCTTCAAGGCAGCGGCAACGCCGGCGTCCTCAACACCGAGAACGACTCCAAATCCATCGTCGCGACGCAGACGACGGGCGTCGGCAAGATGCCCACGGATATTCTGGAAACACCCGCTTCGGTCTCCGTCATCACCTCCAAGGAAATCGAGGAGCGCGGCGCAAGCAGCATCGAGCAGGTCGTGCAATACACCGCCGGCGTGGTCACCAATTTTTACGGTTCGGATGATCGTTACGACTATTTCGACATACGCGGCTTCACGCCCTATACATATCGCGACGGTTTGGCCATCGGCAGGACCTTTGGTGGAGTTCGGGAAGAACCCTATGCCTTTGAGCGCATCGAGGTGCTGAAGGGTGTCAGTTCTGCTGCCTTTGGAGCGGCCGAACCCGGCGGCTCGGTGAACTACGTGACAAAGCTGCCGAAAAGCGAGCGTTTCGGCGAGGTGTATGCTACCGGCGGTTCCTTCGCCCATAAGGAGGCGGGTTTCGATTTCGGCGACAATATTACCGAGGACGACACCCTTTCCTATCGTCTGACCGGCAAGTTCCAGCGGTCGGACGCCGAATACGACTATTCCCGGGATGACGAAAACTTCATCATGGGCGGCCTGACATGGCGCCCCACGGATATGACCAGCCTTTCATTCGTCTTCGATCACCTGGACAGGGATGGCGTTCCCGGCAGCGGTGGCCAACCGCTCGGCACGGACTTCGACAGGGACAAGTTCTTCGGCGAACCGGATTATTATTTCCTAACCACGAACCGCAATACCTACAGCTTCATGTTCGACCACGATTTCGGCAACGGATTGAGCTTCGGCTCTAATGCCCGTTACAGCAAGTCGAACAACGCATTTGGGAGTGCCTATCTCGCCACTACGCGGACCGATGGTTCTAATCTGGCAGACCGTTATTTCTTCGGCAGCGACACGTCGAACGAACAGTTCATCATCGATGCAAACCTGATTTACGAAACGAGTTTCGACAACGTAGACAGCCGCACGCTTGTCGGTGTCGAATACAATAAGTTCGAATCGGAAAACTATAGTTTGTACATTCCGAGTCAGACAGCTCTCTTCCCCGGCGGCACGCCTCCCATCAACTGGGTGAACCCAATCTACTCGGGAGGACCCAGCTCAACGGCCCCCACGTCTGGAACGAGCAACTCTCAGAAAACCAAGGCGATCTATCTACAGCAGGATCTGACCTTCTCCGACAAACTGACCGTCAGCCTGGGCTTGCGCAACGACTGGCTCGACCTGGAGCAAACGAACCTATTCACCGGCGCCACGGCTTCCGATGACCATAGCGAGTTTACCAAGCGGATCGGCGCAAGCTACAAGATCACCGAGGAGCTGGCAGCTTATGCGAGCTATGCCGAGTCCGCGGCACCTCCCGGTATCGGGACCGAGCCCACAACCGGCAAGCAGTATGAGATCGGGATCAAATATCGGCCGGATGCATTTCCTGCCCTGTTTACTGCGTCTGTCTATGACCTGACGAAGGGCAACATTACCGTCTACGACAGCGTCACCTATCTGCCGGCAACGGTCGAAAAAGTCCGGCATCGCGGCTTTGAGCTTGAGGCCAAGGCAGAGATCACTGACAATATCAACTTGATCGCAGCTTATAGCTACATTGATTCCAAAATCGACGAGCCCGGTGGCGCCAACGATGGCAACCGCCTTATGCGGGTTCCCAAACACTTGGTTTCGATATGGGGTACCTACACGCTAGCGGGAGACGGCGCGCGTGGCGACATGACGTTCGGTCTTGGCGCTCGCTATCTGGATTCATATTACCTGAATCTCGCCAACACCGGATCTTCGGAGAGCGCAGTCGTTTTCGATGCTGCCTTTACCTACAAGATCCAAGAGAACACGACGTTCCAGCTGAACGTCAGCAATCTGTTCGACGAAAAGCACATCGCCAGCCAGGATACCGGCGGGGTATACTACAACCCCGGCCGCGCCATCATGGCGACGCTGCGCCAGACCTGGTGATGAACCAGTCCCATCCGAACCATTCGGATGGGACAACTCCCCTTTTAGCGGGTTTGCTGCATCCGTCGCCATGCGGCGGGTGTTTGGCCCACGACCTGCCGGAACACCTTCGTCAAATGCGCCTGATCGGAAAATCCGAGCTGGGCAGCTATGTCGGCCACGGTCAGGTCGCCTTCCACCAACAGCTTCTTGGCAAGATCGATGCGCTTTCCGAGCTGCCATTGCAGCGGCGTCTTGCCGGTGGTCTGCTTGAAGACATTGGAAAACCAGCTTTCCGACAGGCCGACGGCCGCCGCCATTTCGGCAACGGACATCCGGCAGTCGCCAAGCCCGTCGATGCGCGAAACGAGCCTGTTCATCTGAGCTTGCGTCAGCCTGCCATTGGCTTTTTCGCCGTCCTGTTCGGGTATGTCGAGAAGGCCGGCGACGATGCTGCCCACCAGGCTTTCGGCATAGACGGCGTGTTTCGAGGGGCTCGATATTTCGTCCACCAGCAAACCCGCAAGCGTTTCGATAGCTCCGAGATCCTGGATTTCCACCGGCCGGCGCAATGCCGTCAATGCAGCGGAATTCCCCACCGACGGCGAGAGAAATCTCAGCAGCCGGTCCTTGTGCATGTGCAGATTGAGATGCGAGAAACGGTGCATGGATCTGCTGCTCGTCCACATGGGCACACCGGCGGGAACATAGACGGCGCGGGTCATCGGACGATAGTGCGAGAGGCCTCCGTCCCGGTTCGACATCTGAATTCTGGATGACACGTCGTTGAAGAAAATCATGATGCGCGGGTCATCCGCCAGGTAGTAGCCCTTGGCGCCCGCCTGGCTCTCGGCCTCCCAAAAGACGCTCACCAGCCCGTCGAAGCGGCGCCACTTGACCGGCGCCACCACCCGAATGCCTTCGGTATGCCAATTCATGGAATGCCAATAACTCAATCTCGAATCCACTGTTGCGCGGCATGAACAATGGCGAAGCCTCCGGACAAAGCACCGCGAGGAACCATCTCACAGCAACGATTTTTCCCGGGGTAGCGTCCGAAGCCGCGACTTCCGCCTTTCATGCTCGGGTCGAAATTCGCCATAATATGAGTACAACTATCATGTTTATCCGTCTTGGCAAGCCGCCACCGTCACGACCGCAAGCTCATACACGCACACGGCTGACGAGGTGAAGCATTGCGCACGCTCCGAGCAGTGAACAGAACAGGACGCCGACAGCAAAAAGCCGCGTCGTCTGGACCGCCGAGGATGAACGGATATTCGGTTCAAAGCATGGAGAAACCGGCGGCGGATTTGGGCTCGGCGCTTCTCAGGTCTCTTGAAGGCGCATGCGATGCAGCATGCGCTTGTTGCGCGGGTCGGGATTGGGAACCGAAGAGATCAGCCGGCGCGTGTAGGGCTCGGATGGATTGGTGCAGATGGTTTCCGCGTCGCCCGTTTCGACGATGCGCCCCTTGTGCATGACCGCCACGCGGTCGCAGAAGTAGCGGACGACGGAAATATCGTGCGAGATGAATATGAAACTTAAACCCAGCCGCTGCTGAATGCTCAGCAACAGATCGAGAATCTGGCTGCGGATGGAGACATCAAGCGCAGATGTGGCTTCATCCGCGATAATGACGCGTGGCTCGAGCGCCAGTGCCCGGGCAATTCCGATACGTTGGCGCTGGCCGCCGGAAAACGCATGCGGGTATCGCTCCATGGCGAGGGGATCGAGACCGACCAGCCGCAAGAGCTCGGCCACCCTTTCGCCGGCCTGCCGGTCCGACATCTGCCCGGAAACGAGGAGCGGGTCGGCAATGATCTGCCTGACCGTCATGCGGGGGTTGAGGGAAGCGAAGGGGTCTTGGAATATCAGTCGGACGTCGCGGTGATAGGCTCGCAGTTCGGTCTTGTTGAGGCCGGTGACATCCACGCTGCGTCCCTCGGGTGCTCTGTAGGCGATAGACCCCGACGTCGGTTCCGTGATGCGCAGAAGGAGACGGCCGATCGTCGTCTTGCCGGACCCGCTCTCGCCGACGATGCCGAGGTTTTCGCCCGGGTAAAGGTCGAAATCGACGTTATCCACCGCCTTCAGCCCGCCGCTGCTGCCGCCCCCGAAACCGAAGATCTTGCCGATCGAACCATAGGTCTTGCTCAGGCCGCGCACCGAAATCACCGGTTCGACGGCCTTCGCCTCGAATACGGAGGTTGCGGCCGGCGATCTCGCGGCCGCGCCGCTTTCCAGCCTCACCGTGGCATCCAGCAACTGCCTCGTATAGGGATGGCTCGATGCATGGAAGATGCTGTCCACCGGGCCGCTTTCGACGATACGCCCATAGCGCATCACCGCCACCTCGTCGGCTATCTCCGCAACGACCCCCATGTCATGAGTGATCAGCAGCATCGCCATGCCGCGTTCCTGTTGCAGCCTCCTGATGAGGTCGAGGATCTCCGCCTGGGTGGTGACGTCGAGTGCGGTGGTCGGCTCGTCGGCAATCAGGATATCGGGATCGCAGGCGAGCGCCATGGCGATCATGGCGCGCTGCCGCATGCCGCCTGAGAATTCGAACGTGTAGCGGTCGAGCATCCGTTCGGGGTCGGGAATTTCCACCTGGCGGAGCAAGTCGGCCGCCCGCAGCCGGGCGTCCTTCTTCGAGAGCTTCCGATGCTGCCTGATGGCCTCGACGATCTGCGAGCCGATCGTATGGACCGGCGACAGCGAACTCATCGGCTCCTGGAACACCAAGCCTATCCGCCCGCCGCGCAGGGCAAGAATCTCGCGGCCCCGTTCGGGAAGGCCGGCAATATCGACAACCCCGCCCGGGCCGTCGAGAAGGATCTGTCCGGAGACAAGCCGGCCCGGCTTGTCAATGATGCGCATCAGCGCGCGGGCGGTGACGGATTTGCCCGATCCGCTTTCGCCGACAAGGCAGAGGGTCTTTCCCCGCCGCAGGTCGAAGCTGACATCGCGCACCGCATGCAGGATATGCGTCCGGAGGCGAAAGTCGAGCGAGAGGTTGCGCACCGAAAGTATGATGTCCTGCATGGTCATGTCGCCTCTCAGCTATCGTAGGGATCGGCTGCGTCGCGCAGCCCGTCGCCGAAGAAGTTGAAGGAAAGAACGGCCGTCACGACCGCCAGACTCGGCCAGATGAGAAGCCAGGGCGCGGTGGCGACGGAGCGGACGTTCTGCGCGTCCTGCAGGAGAACGCCCCAGCTCACCACGGGCGGCTTCAGGCCGACGCCGAGGAAGGAAAGCGAGGTTTCCGCGACGATCATCGTTGGCACGGCCAGGGTCACCACCGCCAGGATGTGGCTGGTCAGCGACGGCAGGATATGGCGGAAGATGATCCGGCGTTCGCGAGAACCGTCGAGGCGTGCGGCGGTGACGAAATCCTCCCCTCGAAGCGCGAAGAACCGCCCTCGCACCTCTCTGGCAAGGCCCGTCCAGCCGAGCAGCGAGACGATCAGCGTCACTACGAAATAGACCGACAATGGCGACCAGGTTAACGGGATGGCCGCCGCCAGACCGAGCCAGAGCGGGATGGTCGGCATGGCGCTGACGATCTCGATCACGCGCTGGATGACGGTATCGACCCAGCCGCCGTAAAATCCCGAGATCGCCCCGAAGACGATGCCGAGCGTGAGCGAGATCGCAACGCCCGCCAGACCGATCGACATGGATATCCGCGTCCCGTAGATCAGGCGGCTGAGCAGGTCGCGGCCGAGCCGGTCCGAGCCGAGCAGGTACATGGGCTCGCGGCTGTCGAGCGGACCCATAAGATGCGTCGTCATCGGGATCAGGCCCCAGAGGCGATAGGCCGGGCCGTCGACGAAGAAGCCGATCGGTATCACCTTGTTCTCGTCGATGACGAAGGTCCGACGCAAGGCCTGGGGCTCGATCTCGATACGGTAACCCTTCACATGCGGAAGGAATTCGCGCCCGCCGTCTGCGCCGGGTGCGAAGAACGAGATGCGCTGCGGCGGCGCGAACGTGTATTGCGGCCGGGAGGCGTTCGGCAATCCCGGCGCCAGGAATTCCGCGAAGGCGCCGATTAGATAAAGCAGGAGGATGATGCATCCCGCGAATGCCGCAACCTTGTTGCGGAAGAAGCGATGCCGGATAAGGGTCCATTGGCCGGCCGCCGCATCGGACGCGATCGACGCACCCGGCTTCAGGGGGCTTACCGCCGGGCCGGTCTCGGCGGATGCGAGGGAGGATACGAGGGGCCTGTTGCCTGCCAACATGATCTGATCCTCTCGATATCAGTTGAACCGGATGCGGGGATCGAGCACCGCAAGGAGGATATCCGAGATGAGCATTCCGACGAGGGTCAGGACGCCCATCAGCAGGATGAAGCTTCCGGCGAGATACATGTCCTGCCCAACCAGTGCCCGAAGCAGCAGCGGGCCGGCGGTCGGCAGATTGAGGACGATCGCCGTGATGGTGACGCCGGAGACGAGATCCGGCAGCACCCAGCCGATCGAGCTGACGAACGGATTGAGCGCGATGCGCACCGGATATTTCAGGATCACCTTGTGCTCGGGAAGCCCCTTGGCCCGCGCCGTCACCACATAGGGCCTGCTCAGCTCGTCGGAAAGGTTGGCGCGAAGCACGCGGATCATGGCCGCCGTGCCGGACATGGCGATGACGATCAGCGGGATCCACATATGCGACAGCATGTCGAGGAACTTGGCCATGCTCCAGGGAGCGTCGACATACTGGGGCGAGAAGATGCCGCCGACGCTCTGGCCGAAATAGCGGTAGCCCACATACATCAGCGTCAGCGCGAGGATGAAATTCGGGATCGCAAGCCCGATGAAGCCGAGGAAGGTAAAGGCGTGGTCGCCGAAGGAATGGCGGCGCACCGCCGAATAGATGCCGATCGGCAGGGATATCGCCCAGACGAGAAGGAGACTCGCCAGCGAAATCATGAGCGTGGAGCCCATGCGGTCCCAGATGAGGGTCGAGACCGGCTGGTTCCATTCGAACGAATAGCCGAAATCGCCGCGCGTAAGGATGCCCGTGATCCACACGAGATACTGGACATAAACCGGTTGGTCGAGGCCGTACTGGCTGCGCAGGCGCGCGATCGTCGCCTCGTCGAGATTCTGCCCGCCATCCGCCATGGTCGACAGGAGCGACGTCAGGTAATCGCCGGGCGGGAGCTGGATGATCATGAAGGCGATCAACGACATGCCGAATAGCGTCGGGATCATGTAGAGCACGCGCCGGATGATGTAGGCGAGCATGATTTCTCCTCCCTCCTTCCTTTAATGCATCTCAATTCCAGGTGAGATGCACCACCTCCATGGCCTCGATCGAGGGCACGCCGATTTCGACCCGGCCGTTAGCGACGCTGCAGACGCATTCCTGATCCCCGACGAGCAGTCGCGCGGAGGCGCCGTTGCGGCCTTCCGGCAGCGCCACCGACACCCGCTGCGGGCCGACCGGGAATATTTCCCGCAGCGGACCCTTCATCATCATCGGGTTCGTCAGGTTGACAAGGCAGACCGCGAGCGCCTCTCCGTTCTCGTGAACCGCGATGTCGAGGATGCCCTTTCCTTCGACCGTGACGCGATGATCCTTCCCGAGCGCCCAGTTCACGGCATTGGCGATCAGCCTGCCGTGGTCGGGAGCCAGGACCTCCCAGAATATCTCGCCGATATTCCACGGGATGTAGACGGTCCTGCCCCCATGGCCGGTATCGCGGGCGACCACCGCCGCGCCTTTCGGCTCCTCGCGGGGATAGACCTCTTCCATCGGCAGGTCCGGGAAATCCGGCACATAGAGGAAAGGCGTGCTCGCATCCTTCTTCGGCTCCACCGCGATCAGCCGCGTGCCGCCGATGATGCGCGATGCGCCTTCATAGCCACCGTTCAGCGGATGATCGCCAGAAAGTGCGACATAGGTGTTCTTCACCGGGCCGCGCGCCGGCGCCGTCATCGACGCACCGAAGGTTTCCGCCAGACCGAAATCGGCACGCCGCGCTCCGGTGGCATCGTAGAGCGAGGTTTCGTAGGCTGCGACGACCGAACCGCCGCGCCTGACATAGGCATCGATCGCGGCGCACTGCGCATCGGACAGGCAGGAGGCGTTGGCGAGGATGATCAGCTTGAAGCGATCCAGCCCTTCCGGGGTCATCACCTGATCGGAAAGGAACTCGAACGGGACGCGTGCCTCCACCAGCGCATGGTAGAAACCGAGATCGTTCTTTTCCGCGCGATGCCGCTCCTCGGGAGCCCAGTGGCGCAATGTGGTCGAGGGATCGATGACGGCGATCTCGGCGGTCGGCTGCATCCCCTCCAGCCATGGCTCTATGTCCGCATGCAGATTGAACGCCTCCACGACCGGCTGTACCCACCGCCGGTCGGGAACGCAGGCATTGAACTTCGTGAACCACGGGAAAAGCCCCTGCGCAATTCCGTCATGGATCCAGAGCTTGATCTCCTCGCCGCTCTGCACGGAATCCTTCCAGCGGTACTCCTCCTCCGGGCCGATGGACGTGATCAGCCCGACGGGGCGATCGCGGAACGTGCCGCGAATTCTCTTGCCGTTCCGGCCCGCCGACCAGCCCACTTCCACACCGCGGCGGGCCTGATGGTCGACGAACAGGATCGGGCAGTGCTTCTGGATCAGCGAGAGATCGAATTCCATCAGCGATGACCCGCTCATGTTCGGAATGAAGCAGGCATGGGGCCGGATCGACTTGACCGTTTCGTCCCAGTGGATGACGAGATCGGTGAGAATGCGCCTGCGCCATGCCGCCCATGCCTGCCATGCCGGGTCCGCCGCATCGGCGGCGAGTGGCAGCTGGAAGCCGGTTTCGTCGCGGAAGCGCTTCCGGTTTTCCTCGCTGTAGGAAATGCCGTGCCCTTGCCAGCGATTGGCAAAAACCGCATCGATATCGTAGCGCTCGACGATCTCGCGGATGACGTCCGTGGTGAAATCGCGGTTATAGCTTCCGAGCGCATCCGTCACGTAGATGCCGGGAAATGCCCAGTGCTCGCGGGGTTTGCCATCCTTATCGACCGCCACCCATTCCGGATGCGCGCGGGCGGCTTCCTCGTGTATGGCATGCGGGTCGACCCGCGCCATCACATGCATCCCGAGCCGGCGCGCGCCTTCGACGATCTCGCCGAACGGATCGCTGTCTCCGATGAATTTCGAAACATAGTGCAGCGGGATGTCGCTCGGGTAATAGGCGATGTAACCGCCGGCCGAGAGGCACACCGCGTTGGACTTCGTCCGGCGGAAGAGGTCGATCCAGAATTCGGGGTCGTAGCGCGCCGGATCATCCTCCGCGAACGTAAGCTGCGTCCAGCGGGTGGCGGACTTGTACCATTCCTTGGAACGGCTTTCGGTCGGGGAGGAGTTCGTCCGGTTCAGCATGATGCACTTTCCATGGCAAAGGAGTGCCGTTGCCGCCGTCCCATGACGGCCGCCGCGGATTTTTGAAGTTTCCGCCGCCGGCCTGCCGAGGCAACCGGGCGGCGGGGGAGGTCAGGCCTTGAAGAAGGTCTCGGGATTGGCCGGCGCGGGCGTCGGATAACCCCAGGAATTCGGCATGGTCTTCGCGACATTCACCATGTCGTTCCTGACGACTCCGTAGCTGTCGCTCGGAAGGCAGATGCCGAACACGTAGAACTGGTCCGCCGCGCTCTCGAGGATCTGCGCCATCAGACGCTTCTGCTCTTCCGGATCGGGCGAGCCGAGAACCTGGTCGTAGAGCGCCAGCGCCTCGCGAACCGGCTGCGGCGGCTCGATCGCACCACTGGAGGACGGATCCCGATACCAGAGCTGCCAGCCCTTGGCATAGAGCGCCTCGGTCGTGTTCGGCAGGAAGTAGCGCGGGTCGAGTATGGCCGCGATCCCGCCATTGCCGCCGAAACGATGGGCCGTCGCATCGTATTCGATGCCTTGACGTACCCGCACCTCCCAAAGCGAGCGGTCCATCGTCCGCATCTGCACATCCACCCCGACCGCCTGGAACATCGGCAGGGCAAGCTGGAAAATGTCGAGGAAGGTCGCGCGTGCCTGGTCGATCTCGAAGATCACGGTCACCCTTCGGCCGTTCTCGTCGAGCCTGAAGCCCTCGCCGTCCTTGTTCGGCAGTATCGTATCCAGCAGGGTATTGGCGGCGTCGGGATCGTATTGGGTAAACTGCGTCGCAAGCCGCTCGTTGTAGAGCGGATCTTCCGGCCGGATCGCCGGCTGCGATATGGTTCCCTGTCCGATGAACACCGTGTCGATGATCGCCTGCCTGTCGAGCGACATGGAAAGCGCCGCCCGGAAATCCCTGTTGTTGAACAGCTTGCGCTTCGCCTCGTCCGGGTGGTTGAGGTTGAGCTGGAACACCATCTCGTTGGTTTCCGTCGAGTTCAGCGTGTAGAACCCGAAATCGCCCTGCTGCTGCGCGTCATAGAGAACCGCCCGGTTGGCCGGCGTCGCGATATATTGATCCATCAGGTCGATTTCGCCCTGCATGACTTTCAGCAGAAGCACCTGCGGATCGGAAACCATCTGATAGACGATCCGGTCGAGATAGGGCAGCTGGTTGCCCTCCGGATCGACCTTCCAATAATAGGGGTTGCGCTCGGCAATGGCGCGGTCCGTGGTTTCGCCGGGAGCCACCGTCATCTTCCAGGCATGGATCACCGGCCGCCTCGAATTCTGGAAGAATTCGTTGTCGACGACGAGACCCGCCTCGCGCTGGAAAAGCTGTATCCATCCGGAAGCGCCCTTGGCCTTGGCCTCTTCCTCGGCCTTGGGATTATATTTCGGGTGGAACTGCTTCAGATAGTGTTTGGGAGCGCGGGTGGTCTGGTCGTCGTTTGCCCAGGCGAGGCGCAACGGGAACAAACCGTTAGGCTTTTCGAACAAAACCTTGAAGGTCACATCGTCGACCGCTTCGAAACGGGCACGCTTGCCGCCGGCCATCAGATGGTTCTGGCCGACGTCGTTCAATCCTTCGTAGGAGAATATGTCCTCGTACCAGAACATGATGTCCTCGGTCGTGAAGGGGGCGCCATCCGACCATTTCATGCCCTTGCGCAAGCGAAAGGTGAACTCCGTCGCCTCGGCATTGCCTTCATAATGCTCGGCGACATTGGGCACGACGCCGGACCAGTCGGGCGCGTACCGGAGAAGGGGCTCATAGGCCTGGTAACGGAACAGCATCGAAAGCGAGCCGCCGCCGACGATGGCGCTGTTCCAGTCGCCGCCGTGCTTCCCGATCCTTTCCAGAGGTTTCACCACCATCGGATTGACCGGAAGACGTTCGGCGATCGGCGGAAGCTTGCCCGCTTCCACAAGCGATTTCAGCACATCCGGCTCCACGGGCTCGGCGGCGAAGCCGTGGAAGGGGAAGCAGGGCAAGAGAGCGGCCGCAGTGCCTGCAGCCAGAAAATTACGGCGAGTGAATTCGGGCATGGGTTCCTCCTCGACGAGAGTACGCGGCCATCCTCCTCAAGACGCTTGCGTACCGGATTTCGAAAACATGGCTTTTGTTAGCCTTCAATTTTCGATATGGTCAGCTTGCAGTTATATTTTTGTTAGGTAAAGCGTTATGTTCAAAGCATCGGATATTCTGCGGAATGAGAGATAAGCTGCGGCCTTCCGGGGCCTTGGAGCCGAATGAAGCGCCTGCAGAAACCGTCACCGAGAAAACGCCATGACAAAAGTCACCCTGCAAACCATCGCCCGCCATACCGGCCTTTCGAAATTCGCCGTATCCCGGTCGCTTTCGGGAAAGGACGGCGTCAGCGCCGAAACGAGGCAGAGGGTTGAAGCTGCCGCGTTGGAACTGGGATACAGGCGCACTCGCCCCGCCGATCCGGAAAGCGAGATCGGTCTGATCTTTTACGATATCGACATCGTCAACAGCGAACTGCGGCACATGATCCAGGACGGTGTCCAGCGCGAAGCGCACCGCACCGGAAGACAGATTCGGCTGCAATGGACCCATGACGTGCAGCGCGTCGCCGAGATGACTGAAACGAGCGCCGGCCTCATCCTCGTCGGGCCGCATGAGAAAGCCACCCTGGAGATCGTGAGGGCTTCCGGCGTGCCGGCGGTGCGCATGGGCTGGGTCGATCCTCTGGAAGCCGCCGATCATGTCGGCGGCACCGATCACGAGGCCGGCGCGGCGGTCGGAGACTATCTCATTCGGCTGGGCCACCGAAGCGTCGCCTTCATTCACGGGATGCCGGGTTACCGCGGCCGGCTGGAGCGCTATTACGGGCTTCGGGAACGGGTCGAAGCGCATGGCGGCATAGAACTCAACCAGCTGTGGTTCGACGAAAACGACGGCTTCGTCCCGGCGCTGCGCGAACTTCAGGCCAGGGGCGCCGCGCCGACGGCGCTTTTCTGCGCCCATGACGGCCTGGCGCTGACCGCCGTTTCGGCGTTGCTCGCGCTGGGATACAGGATCCCTGAAGACATGTCGGTGGTCGGCTTCGGCGATTTCTCGGCGGCAACCCAGATTTCGCCCAATCTGACGACGGTGAAAGTGCACGGCGCGGAAATGGGAGAAGTTGCTCTGCGGCTGCTCATCGAACGGATAGACGCCAAGGGTGAATCGCTGCTGCCGGCACGCCGGATCCTGCTCGCCTCGACCTTCGTCGAACGCCGTTCGTCCGGCCCGGCCCCCTCCAGGCCGAAACTGCTTTGACAAGCGCGTTCGACCTCTGGAGCCCCATCGCGTGTCTCAATCGCCTGACGAGCTGCAAAACACCTCCCGTCGGGCGGGTGCGTCGAGACCAAGGAATGGGTCGAGAACGGTCGATAGCGCCGAAGCCTATATTGCCTGCATGTCTGGCGGGCATCGGCCTGATCCGGATTCCGGCCTATGACGTCAACCTGCTTGCGACTGAGCACCCTTCCTGGTTTAGGTCACCATTTCACGCGCAGGCCCACTCTGCCTTGTAGTGAATAACTGCCGCCGATCTGGGCGAGGCTCGTGTGGATAAGTCCCTCTCCATAAAGAGAATACCTGTCCTCGTTCCAGCTATAGGATCCACCCACGCCGAGACCGCCCCAGAGGCGATCCTTTCTCAAGTCGAAGTTCTCGCCCGCAACATCGACACGCGTGCCGTCAAGGAACTCGTATTGAAGGTTGGCGATGCCATAGGTGTGAGCCCGGCTGGTCAGGCCATCGTCACCTTTCCAGGTGGTTTCACGGTCAAGCGTAATTGCCAGGCGGCCTTGCAGACTTGTTCCCCTGCCGAGCTTGACCGAAGAACCGAACACATCCACGAACCTTTCGAAATCGACGTGCGAATAGACCATCTGGGCTTGCGGCGTCATCGACCAGCCATCGCCGAACGCGATCCGCTTTCCGCCTTCCAGCGAGAGAGCATAGCCAAATGCATCATTACCGCGGACCAGATTGCGGCTGGCGGTGAAGGAGTGCAAATCCGAGTCGTACCACGCCACCTGCGCCTGGCCGTCGACATATAGTCCATCGTCGCCATACCAGGTCAGCGTGCTGCCGAGGCCATAGCCGTCCGTTGAGATCTTCCCGTCGCCGTGAACGGAGTAAGTGTCGGTCTCGCCATGCGTGTAATGTGCCGCCAAGCCTCCGATCAGCGTCCCGCTCGCGCTTTCGTAAAGAGCCCCGTCCACCCCCGTCTGCATCCGGAAGACGTTCTGGTCGAAGGCCGTACCAGCGGTCGAGACATACGGATCAATGGTGGTGTGTGCGCCTTCGATACGCGCCCAGATGCCTGAAGCCGCGACGGCTCCCGATAGACCGCCGGCAGCGCCATCCACGGGATCGCCGTCGATCAACCAGAACCGGTTGCCGACGCGCTGTTGCAGCGTCGGCATCTGGTTGAGGCCAAGCAACGCCTGCGGGTAGGCTTCATAAGCCGAGGCACCCGGATGGAAGAGAGGATCGGGATCGGGCGGCTCCGGATCAGGCGGATTGATGAGCGCGGAGCGGAGATACCAGCTGTCGGTCTCAGTGCCGCTGTTGTTGCCCTTGAGCAATTGGTAGGAATACGCGCCTGCGACGACGACCGGCACACCACCGATCTCATAATCCCCGAGGAGGGTGAACACCCCGTCCGACACGCCAGCCACCGTGACGACCTCTATACCCTCGTTGGTCAACGCACCAAGCCCATTGGTATTGATAACCCTGACCATCGACGTCCCGGATGTATTGCCTGCGATGTCGAGCCTGTCCGTAATGGATGCGTCGCCGCCCAGTTCGATTTCGAGAAGGATGATGCCGTTGTTGCCGACATAGTTCCCCCCGATGACGATGCGATCGCCGGCACCGCCGCCGGCCGCCGAAATCGTACCGGCGTTGATCACGTTGCCGCTGATACTGGTCGTGCCGCTGCCGTCGTCCGACGCGAGGAACCGCGTGCCGACCGTAAGCGAAAGGTTGCCGAAAAGCGAGAAATTGTCCCGACCGCCATCGAGTATCGAGCCGTTGCGCAGAAATACACCGGTGGTCATGTCCCCCGCTGTTCCGACGGTCATGCTGCCGGCGGTCAGCGTCAGATGGCTGTTGTCGAGGTTGATTGCAGTCCAGTTTTGGATATCGCTGCCGACACGGGTCGCGTTTGCGACATCCGAGATGTTGAGAACATCGGTGCCTCCGCCGCCGCCATCAAGCACCGTAATCCCGGAAAAGCCGCCCCTCAGCCTCAGCGTATCGCTGCCGAGCCCCAGATCGATACGCCCATTGACTGCTGCGCCGTCGGCGATGGCGATATTGCTGTCGCCGTCGTTGCTGAAAATGGCCTTGCCGGAAGCCGATTCCACCACGGAACCAGCCTCGACGTTGATGTTCGTCAAAATGCCCGCAAGCGATTCCGCCGAAATGCCGTAGCCTGTCCCGCCCTGGATATGGCCGGTAACGGTGATCGTTGCCTCGTTGCCGGGCGTTCCGGCAGCGCTTTCATGTCTGGTTCTGATGCCATGGGCACCGCCTTGGGCATTGTTGACTGTGACGTTGAGGGCCGAGCTTCCGCTCGACGTCCTCGCATCGACACCATTGCCTGTGTCGCCGATCGCCGTGCCAGTCGAGGTAATCGTAACCGGTCCGGTGCCAAAGTGTTGAAGATTGATGCCCGAACTGCCGCCCTTCGTATCAACGGCGTTGATCGTCGCGCTTGTGCTGGAAGTGTCCGCGTAGGCATAAATCCCCGCGCTTCTGTCGCCAGTAGCCGTTCCGGTCGAATCGACCTGGAGGGCACCCGTCCCGTAGTGTTGTGCGATAATTCCGTTATATCCACCATGCGTGTCCGCGGCGGTCACGGTGACGTCGGTGCCGTAATTGTCCGCACGGATGCCATCCCCGTCGCTGCCCGCTGCGAGCCCGGTCGACGTGATGGTCAACGCCCCCGTGGTCCGATTGGAGCCCCAGATGCCCTGGTAGACACCGTACGTATCGACCGCTTCGATTGTCAGGCTGGTGCCGGAATTGCCGTAAACGGAGATGCCGGTAAAGCTGGAGCCCGTGACCATGCCGGTCGTGCCGACGTAAATCGAGCCGGTGCCGTCGTGATTGACATTGATCCCGTTGAACTGGCCCGTCACGTCATGCACGCGAACCGTCGTATCTTCCCCGTAGTTGTAGATGCGAATGCCATCGCCGTTGGCCTCCGTCGAGGCAATCGATCCGGTCGATACGAAGTTGATATCGCCACCGGCATTATTCTCTACATAGACGCCGAAAAAGCCGTTCGTTGTAATCGTGGACGCATGATTGTCGATGAAGGTGACGCCGCCCTGTCCTGAAATGGACATGCCATAGTCGCCACTGGTAACGTCGAGCCCGAACCCCGGCATTGTCGTGATATGGACCGGGCTGTTGTAATAAAAGTCCGCCATGACATCAGCGCCGGAGGACGGGCCAGAGCACACGGATATTGCACCGACGGTGCAACTTCCGGCCAGGGCTGCGCGCTCCATCGGCAAGATTGCCGTCAGCGCAGGGGGAACAAGAGCCGCACTGGAAAGCAGCCTCAGCAAAGCCTTGCGGCGAATATTCTGTCGCCTCGTCTTCTTCACCGCGTGCCCCTTCAGCCTGTCGCGTGCAGCCTTTTGATTTTCGGCACTACGCGCTCATTCCTGAAAATCGTTGATCAAATCGCCTATCGCCGGACCGGTAGCCCGGAGTCGTTATGTGAATATTTTCCACTTATGGTTAATAGTGATTGAAAATGACGTGCACGCCCGAAATGCAACCCTCATGAGAGGGCCTTAGCGTAGAGATGGTTCTCACCATCGCCCGAGGGCGCGGCGCGACCGACGGACCCCGCCAATGGGGCCTGATCAAGGAAGCCGGAAATTGGGCCGGCTCAACTAATAACTGCCCGCCTCTTTACGCTTGGCTTTCTCTGGACGAGAACGATCCCCGCAATCGTCATGCCGCCGCCGACGAGGTGATAGACATGCAGCGCCTCATCCAGAAACAGTGCGGCGGCCACCGCCGTGATGACAGGGATGAGGTTCATGAAGATCGCCGTGCGCCCGGCACCCAGATGCTTCACCGCTGACATCCAGACGAAGGGCGCGATGATTGAGCCGGGAATGGCGGTGTAGAGGATCATGGCCGCATTGGCCGGCGTGAAGATCGCCGCGCCTTCCATGAGATAGCCGGGCAGCAGCAGCACGACGGCGGCGCCCATCTGCACATAGAGCGAGGTCCAGACGGCAAGCGGGATGGACCATTTCTTCAAGAGAACGCCATAACCGGCATAGGCAAGAACCGCGATCAGCATGATGGCGTCGCCGCGGCCCACCCCTTGCGAGAGAAGCAGCGACGGGTCGCCTTTGCCCAGCACGACGAAAATGCCGCAAAGCGAGAGAACGCCGCCCAGCATGGCAAGCGATGACGGCTTCTCGCTGAGGAAAAACGCGCTCAGGATGAGAGTCAGGAGTGGCACCAGCGAGAGCAGGATCGCCATGTTGGTGGCGGAGGTGAAGCTCGCCGCATAATAGCCGAGGCCTTGGCACACGGCCATGCCGAGCAGCCCGAGAATGGCGAGCTTCGGCAGATATTTGCCGATGGTCTTCCTGTGCCGCCAGGCGTCCTTGGCGACGAAGGGCGTCACGAGGACGAAGGCGAGGAACCAGCGCTCGAAGGCGATCACGCCGGGCGGAATGGCTCCCGCGGCGAGCTTGCTGACGATGGTGTTTCCCGCCCAGATGGAGACGGCCAGAAGGGAGAAGAGGAAGTATTTGAGAGGCATATGGAACGCTCCGGTTTGTCCAGATTTGCTCTTGGCCTACCAAATGGCGGATTATCGTTATATAGCGTTTTCCAGACAAACCCTTGCGATGATCGGACATGAAGGATGAAGCATCATATCCACGAAGGCGAACGCCCTGCCCCCGTGTCGTTCCGAACCGAGAACTATGACGCGGGCGGCGTGTTCGAGATGCGCCGCCAACCCTGGGGCAAGGTGGGCTATGCGGTGAGAGGCGTGATGGAGGCCACGGTCGAGGGGCGGCGGTTTCTCTGTCCGCCGCATTACGCCACCTGGATACCCGCCGATGCGCTGCATTGCTGCCATAACCGGCAGAACGTGCAATTCGTCTCGGTCTATATCGAGCGCGAGATTTGCGCCGACATGCCGGAGAGGCCCTGCACGCTTGCCGTGAGCCCCCTCGTCAAGGCCATTCTTGCCGATTTCGCTGCACGCAATATCAAGGTGCCGAAAACCGAGGCGGACATCCGCCTCGCGCTGGTGCTCGTCGATCAACTGCGGCAGGCGCCGCGCCGGGACACCTACCTGCCCGTATCGGACGACGAACTGCTGCGGCCCATCATCGAAGCGCTTCAGGGAACTCCGGGCGACAGACGGTCCCTGGCCGAGTGGGCACGGTGTCTCGGCACCACCGAAAGGACCCTCTCCCGGCGTTTTCACAGCTCTCTTGGAATATCGTTCAACGAATGGCGCCAGCGGCTGAAGCTGGTCGCTTCCCTCTCCATGCTTGAGAATGACAAGCCGGTGCAGGAAATCGCGGATGATCTCGGCTACGGCAGTCCCTCCGCATTCATCGCAATGTTCAAAAGGCAGACGGGCGTCAGCCCTACGCATCTATCCCGCGACAACGCATAGACGGGCGACGTCGCCCTCCGTGAAGGCCGGATTCCGCGAACGCTCGCCCCGCACGACGATGCCGCCTTCCATGACCGCCTCGAGATCGGCGTCGATTTTCCTCTGCACCCGGCTCGAGGCTCCGGGTCGGACCCATGACAATGAGATTGCGCCCTCGCCCAGTCCATTTCACGGGCAAAATATTCTACTTATTTTATAGAAAAAGAACGACCTGTCTTTCTCAAGGACCGTCTCACACTTAATCTCTTCTCCAATATCTCGCCCCCACCGGCGGGGAAATATATCGATCGGATAAACATTACGGGCTTCCCCACTCCCAAGGACAGAAGAAAGAAAAGTATGCCTGAGAAAAAATCCTCCAGAAACGGATATTATCGAGTTGGTGCAACAGCATTGATCTCAGCGACATTGTCTATCGGCCTTCCCTTGCCTTACATGACTGCCGTACACGGCAGCTATGCTCAAGATGCCCAGCAAAAGACGATCACCATCACCGACGAGCTCGGCCGTGAGGTGACGCTGCCTGTTCCGGTCAAGGCCGTCTATCCCGATCTCTGGTACCAGACCGAAATCGTCCGGGCGATCGGTGCCGGCAAGACCATCGTCGCGGTCGATCAGACGGCGGACCCCAACAAGAACCCAACCAACAGCGAGTATTTTGCCGAATTCGCCAACGTGCCCGATGCCGGCAATTTCAACGGGCCGAACTGGGAAACCATCGCCAGCTCCGGTGCGGAAGTCTTCTTCGCGCGCCGTAACTCGCCCTGGCAGGATGCGGTCGAAAAGCTCACCCCCTTCGGGATCAAGGTCGTCGTCGTGAGCACCTGGGATCCGAAGGTTCTGCGCGCGCAACTGCCGAATGTCGGCAAGATCTTTGGTGCCGAGAAAGGCGCAGCCGCACTGGCGCAGCTCTATGACGATATCGACGACGTCCTGACGCAGCGTCTGAAGGACGCTCCCAGGAAAACCGTCTATTTCGAAAACAACGCCGATTTCGTCACGTCGGTACCCGGCTCCGGCTGGCACGACACAATCGTCCTAGGCGGCGGCAAGAACATCTTCGAGGACGTCAATATCGGCAATACCAGCAGCGCTTCGGTTCACACCTATACGGTCGATCCGGTCGCAATCATCGACCGCAACCCCGACGTGATCATCCACAACGGCGTGGATGGCCTGACGTCCGGCTACCGGCCTTGGGACAAGCAGAAACTGGCAGACCAGGCACAGCGCATCGTCGATCGGCCCGGCTGGAGCACAATCAAAGCCGTCCAGGACAAGAACGTCTTCGTTTTCAATAACTTTCTCTATTCGGCGCTGGGTAAGCAGCTTGGAGCGCTCGTGGTGGCCAAATGGCTTTATCCCGATCGCCTGGCTGATGTCGATCTCGACGCGTACTTCGCCAGATGGCTGGAGCCGCAGGGTGTGAAGGCCAGGCCCGCTTCCGACTACCTCTACAAGCTCGGCGGATAGCCTCACAGCCTCCAGGCACGAACGGGCAGCGCTCAAGGCGCCGATTTGCGAGGGAAATAATGAGTTCGACACAGACTGACCCATATCTTGCCGACGCCGTGAGCGGAGAGCCCGGCTCCTCCCGACGCCGGCGCGATCGCTACGCGTACCAGAACGGGGCGATCGTCCTCGGGATTGCGGCAGTGATCGTCACCGCACTGGTCGGAATCCAGATCGGCACGTCCGGAGCGACCCTCGGGCACGTCCTGGGAACCTTCTATGCGAAAATAACGGCAACCCCGCCGACCGAGCGGGCGGCTCTGCAGATCCAGAACATCATCTGGGAACTGCGCGTACCGAGGATCGCGCTCGCCATCCTCGGTGGGGCGGCCCTTGCGATCGCCGGCACCCTGTTCCAGGGCTTGCTGCGCAATCCCCTGGTCAGCCCCTACACCCTCGGCATCGCACCCGCGGCCGCCTTCGGTGCGTCGCTCGCCATCGTCGTGTTCGGCGCGACGGCGGGCAGCGCGAACATTCCGCTCGTGATCGGCGCGCTTCTCTTTTCGTTCCTGAACACGGCGCTGGTGCTTTCGCTCGCCTCCGCCCGTAATCTGAACGCAACGACCCTGATCCTGGTCGGCATCGCCCTGTCTCAATTGTTCGGCGCGCTGACCGCATGCATCCAGTATTTCGCACAGGACGAAGTCCTTGCCGCGATCGTTCGCTGGACCTGGGGCTCGGTCAACAATTCGGCCTGGTATCAGGTGCTGGTGATGTTCGCGCTGCTTGCGCTCACGCTGCCCTATATCCGCTTTCGCAGTGGTGCGTTGAACGCAATCGCTTTCGCCGGAGATGATTCCGCCAAGAGCCTGGGGGTCGCTGTGTCCAGGGTGCGCCTTGAGAGCATCGCCATAGCGGCAACGCTTACGGCCGTCACGATTGCCTTCACCGGCATCATCGGTTTTGTCGGTCTCGTGGCGCCTCATATCGCGAGACTGGTCGTCGGGCCGAACCACCGGTTCCTGATCACCTTCTCGGCAATCATCGGAGCCTTGCTGCTGGTGGTGTCCGACGCCGTCGGCAGGCTGGTGATCTCTCCCGGCGTCATCCCGGTCGGCATCATCGATGCCTTGGTCGGGGCTCCCATCTTTCTCTATCTCATCCTCACCAGGCAAAAGGCGATCGAATGACCCTCGCGATTGACTCCCTCGTCGTCGGCTATGGCAAAAGAACCGTGGTCAAAGGTGCGACCCTCAGGATCGGAAAGGGCGAGCTCGTCGGCCTGCTCGGCTCGAACGGTTCCGGAAAGTCCACGCTGATCAAGACCATCGCCGGGATCAACCGTCATTCGGCGGGAACGATTACGTGGGACGGCACGACAGACCTCGCCGGCTTGCCGCGACGCGAACTGGCGAAGCTCGTCGCCTACGTGCCTCAGTCGATCAGCCTTTCTTTCGGGCTCGACATCAAGGAGGCGGTTCTTCTCGGCCGCACGCCTTATTTCGGGACGCGTCCGAGCGAGAGAGACTGGCAACACGTGGAGCAGGCTATCCGACTGCTTGGCCTGAACGAATTGGGCGATCGTGCCGTGACGGAGCTCTCCGGCGGCCAGGGGCAACGTGTCCTGATTGCCCGCGCACTCGCTCAGAATCCCAAGATCCTGCTGCTCGACGAGCCGACGAGCGCGCTCGATATCCGCTATCAATGGCAGACCCTGACGATCGCCCGCCAGGTGACCCGCAAGAACGACGTCGCGGCCGTGATTGCCATCCACGATCTCAATCAGGCCGCCCGCTTCTGCGATCGCGTGATCTTCCTGAACGACGGCGAGATCATCGCTGAAGGCCGACCAGCCGACGTCTATTCGCCGGAGCTGATCAAGACCGTGTACGGCGTCGAAGTCGAGCTCTCGACCCACAAGGGTTTCGTGCAGATCCATCCGGCAGCCGACCAAGACGAACCTCAAAGACCGGTGCACCTTGCTGCGGTCCATACATCAAGTGTCGGCGAAAGCCGGCTTCAGGCTCAGGGCTGACATCCGATCAGCCATCGAATTCAAGGACATTCATCATGGCAGAACATTGGGGAAGCCGGCAAAGCGAACGCGGTCCCGGACTGGTTTTAGGATTGCTTCTCGGCGGCACCGGCCAGACGAAAAAGCCGGGCACCAACGGCCCAACCGACAATCTGCTCGACATCGATGCCTATATCGAACAGGCCCGGCAGGCGGAACGGGGCAAGATCCACACCATCTTCCTCGCGGATTCGCTTTCGACCAGCGAGACATCTCCGAAGCCTGGCCTCGAGCCGGTGACGATGCTCAGCGCACTGGCGGCGAAGACATCGCGGATCGGGCTGATCGCTTCGATTTCGACGTCGTTTACCGAACCCTACAACCTTGCCCGCCAAGTACTGTCGCTTGACCACATATCGAAAGGCCGGGCCGGCTGGAATCTCGTCACGTCCTCGGCGGGCGAAAAGAATTTCGGAAAGCCCCTGCCCACGCACGACGACCGCTACGCCATAGCGGAGGAATTTGCCGGCGTGGTCCAGGCTCTCTGGGAAAGCTGGGAGCCGGATGCCGTCACCTATGACGAGCGAGGGCGCCAGCAGGTCGATCCCAGGAAGGTTCGCCGCATCGACTGGGACAGCAAGCATTTCAAGGTCCAGGGGCCGCTCGGCGTCTCCCGCAGCCCGCAGGACAAGCCTATCCTGGCCCAGGCCGGCTCCTCCAAGGAGGGCCGGCAGCTTGGCGCCCGCATCGCCGACGTCATCTTCACGACGGGCCTGACGGAAACCGAGCCATCGATCGAGATCTACAGGGATTTCAAGAAACGGGCGTCCGCTCTGGGGCGCTCTCCGGATTCGATCAAGATCCTGCCTGGCGTTGCGCCTGTCATCGGCTCGACGGATGAGGAGGCGCACCGGTTCTGGCGAAAGATCATCGACGAGATCGATTTTGAAGAGGGCCGCAAGTCCCTGGCCGGCCAGTTCGGCGGCGTGGATTTCGAAGGAATCGACCTCGACGCTCCGATCCCGATCGAGGATCTGCCGCAGACCGCCGACGTGCAGGGTCGGCGGTCCCGGTTCGGGGTGTTCCGGGACCTGGTCGAAAGCGGCAAGGTGCGCACCGTGCGCGACCTCATCGTCTATCACTCCAGCGGGGCGGGCCACTGGTTTCCGATCGGCTCGGTGGAAAACATCGCCGACCAGCTTCAGGAGCGCTACGAGCGCGGTGCGACGGACGGTTTCAACTTCCTGGCCTTCACCCTCAAATACGAGCTCGGCCTCACCGCGCTCACCGATTACCTGATCCCGGAGCTTCAGCGCCGCGGCATTTTCCACCGCGAGTATCAACACGAGACATTACGCCAAAACCTCGGCGTCTAGTCCACCAATACAGCCATTAGATCGGCTTGCTGCTTCGTTTTGGAGACACGAAATGACACGTTATGTAATCGTTGGCGCCGGCGCCGTTGGAGCAAGCCTGGCTGCGCAATTCGAACTGTCCGGAATTGAGTACGTCCTTGTCGGGCGCGGGGCTCAGATCGAACACATCGGGAAGCATGGCTTGAGCTACCAGCGGCCATCCGGTACGCAACAGGTTCAGCTGAATGCCTTCGATCTGGCTGCTCCCCCGGAATTGGAGCCGGACGACATCCTCCTGCTGACGGTCAAATCTCAGGACGCGGCCGGCGCCCTGGCATTCTGGTCGTGGCGAAGCGTGGGGAGCTCGACCAAGACGGCCGCCGAAAGCCTTCCGGTTGTCACTTTTCAAAACGGACTCGCGACAGAGGCGACCGCACTGAGGACGTTTGCACGGGTCTACGCGGCCAGTATCCTGACGCCGGCGCGGTTTACCGAGACGGGGAAAGTCGTCGTAGCCGGCGATCCGCAGGTCGGCGTCGTGACGGTTGGTCCCTTTCCCAAAGGGCATGACGACACAAGCGACCAGATTGCCTCCGACCTCATTCACGCAGGTTATCTCGCCGAGACCAGCCCCGATATCCGTCGCTGGAAGGCGGCAAAGCTTCTCCACAATGTCCGCAACGTGCTGGAGCTTTTCGACGGAGAGGCCGATACACGTGCTGCGATCGCCGAAGCCCTGGTGGACGAAGCGAGACGAGCTCTCGAGGCCGCAGGCTACAAGCTTGCCTCGCCGTCCGAGCGAAAGGAAGACATCTCGAACTGGCGCGTCGCTCCGAACAGTGGGATCGAGCCCGGCCAGCAATCGACATGGCAGAGCTTCAAGCGCGGCGCTTCGAGTGAGGTCGATTACTTGAACGGCGAGATCGTTTTGCTCGGGCGATTGCACGGCGTCCGCACGCCCTACAACGAGGCGGTGCAAAAACTTGCCGGTCAGCTCGCGCATCGAGGCAGCTTTTCAAGCGCATTACCCCTTGACGATATCCTGTTGCAGGTGGACAAACCGCACACGCAAGACAGACCGGTCTTGCTTTGGCTCAATGAGCTTGCCCTACCTTGTCCGGCCGCGTCGGATTGAAAGAAAAGTGCAGAAATGAAAGAAGCAATATCGGATCAGATCCTTACGACGGCGGGCGCCCTTTTCTACCGCGAAGGCATCCGTGCAGTTGGCATCGATCGCATTATTGAAGAGGCGAACGTTGCCAAGGCGACGCTTTACAGGCACTTCCCATCGAAGGATCATCTCGTCGCGGCCTACCTTCAGGCCCGCCACGAGCGAGTGATCCGCTCACTCCAGGAGGTGGTCGACACGCAGAGCGATGCGCGGGACCAGATCAAGCTGATTTTCGAGCGCCTGTACGAAAAGGCCGATAGTCCGGAGTTCCGCGGTTGTGCCTTTGCTCTCGCGGTCGCCGAGCACGGCGATTCCGAGCGTGTCGTGTCCGTGGCGCGGACCCACAAGACGATGGTGCGGGACATTTTCGCCGGCGTGATGGCCAGAGCAAGCAGTCGTCCGGACCAGGCGGCAGCACACCTCTCTCTCCTCTACGAAGGCGCGCTCGCCACCGTGGCGGTGGGAAGAGATCCGAAAGCGGTACTCGTTGCCCGTGATTGCGCGCTTTCCGTTTTCGATGCGGCATCCCCACGATAGTTCCCAAAAGGCAGCCCGGCATGACAAAGACGATCGACTATTTCTTCGGTATTGGCTCACCCTGGTCCTATATCGGTCTCGCGCCCTTCACCGAACTCGCATTCGAAAATGGCGCGACGATCCGTCCCTATGTCATCCCGCTTATCGAGGATAATGGCGCCATCTACTCGCGCAACCGGCCGGAAGCCCGGCGGGCCTACTGGACGAAGGATCTGAAACGTTGGGCGGCCTTGCGCGGCAAGGTGCTGAACTTCGAAAACCGCTCGGCGCTATCGGACCCGACGCCGGCCGGTTTCATGGTCATCGCCGTAATCGCGTCTGGCGGGGACTGGCTGAAGCTTGCGGGCGCGCTTCAGGAGGCCTTCTGGGGGCGGGGCGAAGACATCGGCAATGCCGAAGTCCGCCGTGCGATCGCGAATGCTGCCGGCTTTGATGGCGCGAGGCTGGACGAGCAGGGGAAGAGCGAAGCTATTCAGGCCGTCTGGAAAGACAATTACGAAACTGCCAAGTCTGCCGGCGTCTTCGGCCTTCCGACCTTCCGTTACGAAGATGAGCTTTATTGGGGACAGGACAGTCTCCCCTTCCTTGAGCGCCATCTCAAGGGCGAAAGGCTGGTCGCGTGATCTAACTTAAGTCAGGCATCGCAGTTTCGATCCCGCCGGCATCATGAACCCGGGAAAGATCCTTCCCCAAACGGCCTGACGTCTTCCGAAAGGCCATGATCGCGAGGGCGATTTGATATGAATGCGTTCAAACCCCATAGCTCCCACTGGGGCGCATTCCTGGGCCGGTTGGAAAATGGCCGGCTGGAGATAAAGCCTCATCCGGACGATCCTCATCCGTCGCCACTCCTGGGAAATCTGGCGGCGGTTGCGGACAGTCCCGTTCGGGTCAGACGCCCCGCCATCCGGCGTGGCTGGCTTGAAGGCAAGCCCGGCCACGCGCAGAAACGCGGCGCCGACGCTTATGTGGAAGTCGGCTGGTCCGAGGCTGCGGACCTCGTCGCCAAGGAACTCCAGCGCGTTTACGGCGAGTTCGGCCCAACGGCGGTCTTTGGCGGTTCCTACGGCTGGTCCAGCGCCGGGCGCTTCCATCACGCCCAGAGCCAGGTCCACCGCTTCCTCAATCTGCTGGGCGGATATGTGCGCTCCGTCAATACCTATAGTTCCGGCGCCGCGATGGTCATCATCCCGCACGTGCTCGGACCCTATGACAGTTTCGATCGAAAGAGCGTGACCTGGGATGCCATCGAGCGCAGCAGCGAACTGATCGTCGCCTTTGGCGGCATGGCCATCAAGAACGCGGATGTGCACGGCGGCGGCATCAGCAACCATATCGTCCTGCCGAAGCTGAAAGGCGCCAGCACGCGCGGCGCACGCTTCATGCTCGTCAGTCCGTTGGCCGACGATTTTCCGCCTGAGGTGAATGCCGAATGGCTGCCGATCATTCCGGGCACCGACGTGGTGATGATGCTGGGGCTGGCGCATGTGCTCGCCACCGAAGGATTGCACGACCGTGGATTTCTCGATCGATACACGGTCGGATACGATCGCTTCGAGGATTATCTCCTCGGCCGCGCGGACGGCGTTCCGAAAACCGCCGAATGGGCAGCCGCCATCTGCGGCATCGGCGCCGACACCATCCGGGAGCTTGCACGGGCGATGGCCCATTCCAAAACCCTGATCACCGTCAGCCATTCGCTGCAAAGGGCCGACCATGGCGAACAGCCGGTGTGGATGGGCATCGTGCTCGCGGCCATGCTCGGGCAGATCGGTCTCGACGGCTGTGGTTATTCCTATTCCCTCGGGGCATTGGGCAATATCGGCAAGAACCTTCTCGCCGTTCCCTTGCCGACGCTCCACCAGTTCAAGAACCCCGTGCCGGACTTCATTCCGGTGGCCCGCATCGCCGACATGCTCCTCAACCCCGGCGCGGCGTTCCACTACAACGGCCAGGTGTTGCGTTACCCGGATATCCGCCTCGTCTACTGGGCGGGCGGCAATCCGTTTCATCACCATCAGGATCTGAACAGGTTGCGGAGAGCTTTCCGCCAGCCGGAGACAATCATCGTGCACGAGTCCGCCTGGACATCGACCGCGCGTCACGCGGATATCGTCCTGCCCGCAACGACGACGCTCGAGCGCGACGACATCGGCGCGGCGGACCGCGATCAGCTGATGATCGCAATGAAGCGGCTGATCGAGCCGGTCGGCGAAGCAAGAGACGACCACGAGATCTTTTCCGAGATCGCCCGAAGGCTTGGAAAATTCGAGGCATTCACGGAAAACCGGACGAGCCGCGAGTGGCTCGCCTTTCTGTACGAAACGACGCGCAAGGCGCTTGCTGCCGGCGGGCACGACGCGCCGGATTTCGAGACATTCTGGCAAATGGGTGAAATTCGTCTTCCGCTCAAGCCGGACGATGGAGGCCCGGCGCGCAGATTCCGCCAGGATCCGGATGCATCGCCTCTCGCGACACCATCCGGCAAGATCGAGATCTTTTCACAAACCATCGCAAACTTCGGCTACAACGACTGCGGTGGCCATCCGCAATGGCATCCTCCGAGAGCCGACACGGAAGCTGCGGGCGACGAAAGTCGTTACCCGCTGCATCTGGTCTGCAACCAGCCGCATCAACGACTACACAGCCAGCTCGACTACGGCGATTTCAGCCGCTCGACCAAGATCAGGGGGCGGGAGCCGGTTCGCATCAACCCCGCCGATGCGGCGCTGCGTGACATATCGGACGACGATATCGTGAGGCTGTTCAACGGACGCGGCAGCTGCCTCGCCGCGGCCGTGCTGAGCGAGGATGTGCGGCAGGGCGTGATGCAGCTTTCGACGGGCGCGTGGTTCGAGCCGCATGATCCGGCGGCCGACAAGGCCATGTGCATTCACGGCAATCCGAACATTCTCACCCGCGACCTCGGCACGTCGAACCTCGCACAGGCCTGCACCGGGCAGATCACCAAGGTGGAAGTCGAGCGGTTTAAAGAGGCATTGCCTCCGGTGCGGATCTTCGAGAGCATGACGTTTCCAAACGGTGAAAACGGCGCCGGCGCATAAGTGCAGGCTGTCCGCCGGATTTTTACGTCTCGGTCACGCCTCGAGGCTCGGTGCCGGCAAGTTTTCGCTGATCGGGAGCCGGCAAGCGCAACAGGTTTATCCGCCCGACATCGTTCGCCAGGTGCTCCCCCACCCCGACTTCTCGCAACGAGCTCGGCAAAATCCACAAGGCTGCTGAAACAGCAATCCAAGGTAGTTCGAGAATAGCAATAAAATAATCCATATATTTAGTAGAAAAAGAATAACCAGTCTTTCTCCTTCTGCCCGCCCTGATAGGCTGAAACTCGTCAACCCGATACCGCAAACAAGGACCGCGTCATGATCAGAATATGTCCCGCAGAGCGTGTTCCTCGTCTGAAACAGCTTTCACCAGCCGCTCTGTAGCGGCCACCGCGTCTGCGGTCACGAAATCTCAGGCAGGCATTCGATCGCCGGTGGTAACCGCAGCGATAACGGCTTGATGCGCGCGATCCACAACTACGCGCATAGATCTTCGTTCTGATGCCGGCCGCAGGTCGAACCCATGGAAATACGTACAACAGATCATCAGGATCAGCCCCATGACCGAACGTTCTTCTCCGCTCTCCCTTTCCCGCCGGCGCCTTCTGGTGACAACGGCCGCGGCCGGGGCTGCTGCCATCTTCGCATCGACGACCAGCTTCACACCCGCGCTGAGCGCCGACGACCCGCGCAAGGGCGGTGACATCACTTTCCTCATCGACTCGCTGGGCGACACCTGGATCCCGAACAACAGCGCGATCTCCAGCTTCCAGGGCCACATCTGGGGTCACGTGACCGACAAGCTCGTCTATGTCGATGCCGACGGCAAGGTCAGCCCATGGCTGGCGGAGCGCTGGGAACAGAACGACGACGCAACCCAGTTCACCCTTCACCTGAAGAGCGGCGTGACGTTCTCCGACGGCACCCCGCTCGACGCCTCGGCCGTCGTCGCCAATCTCGACATCTGGTATGCCGGCCGCAAGAGCGAGGGCATCAACCCGATCGGCCTTTTCCCGAAGACCTACGATCACGCAGAGACGGTTGACGCGGCCACGGTAAAAGTCTTTTTCAAAAAGCCGACGCTCGGCTTCATCCCGACGCTGGGTTACCACGGCTCGATCCTGATCTCGCCCAAGACGATCGCGGCCCCGGCTGCGCAGCAGGCCGATCTCAGCAAGACTTCCGGCAGCGGCCCCTATGTGGTCGATTCCTGGAAGGAGGGCGACTTCGTCACGCTCACCAGGCGCGAGGACTACAACTGGGGTCCTGCCGCCGTCGGCCATACCGGCCCGGCCTTCCTCGATACGATCACCTATAAGCTGGTATCCGAGCCGTCGCTGCGCGTCGCCTCTGTGCAGTCCGGCCAGGCCGACATCGCTTACAACGCCTCACCGCAGGAGCTTCAGTCTCTCAAGGAGGAAGGTTTCACCATTGCGACGCCTCGCTATCTCGGCTTCGTCAATGGCTGGGCGATCAACACCAAGCTCGCGCCTTACGACGACGTGAAGGTACGCCAGGCCCTGCAGGCCAGCATCAATCGCCAGGAAATCATCGATACCGTCTATACGTCCGACTGGAAGCTCGCGACGTCCTTCATCCAGAGCAACGTACCCGGTGCGACCGATCACGGCGACCTGCTGACCTATGATCCCGCCAAGGCCGAAAGGCTTCTCGACGAGGCGGGATGGGTCAAGGGTGCCGATGGCATCCGCACGAAGGACGGCAAGCCGCTGTCGCTGACGCTCCACTCCAACCCTTACCTCGCAACATCGAGGTCGATCGACGAGCTCATCGCCCAGCAGCTCGGCAAGCTCGGGTGGAAGATCGACATCCGCGCCTATGACGTCGTGACCTACGGTCAGAAGGTCACGTATGGCGGCCCTGCCGTACCGGCCTACGAAGTGACCCGCAGCTTCATCGACGCCGGCACCGTGGCGAGCATCCTCACCAACGCCAACAACGGCGAGAACTGGTTTGCGCTGGGCGAGAGCGACGCGAAGCTCAACGAACTGCGCGACAGGATCGCCGGCGCCGGCTCCGTCGAGATCAGAAACCCGCTCCTCGACGAGCTTCAGAAATACGTCCTCGAACAGGGTTACTTCATCCCGCGCACGCAGATCGTCCAGCGCATCTACGTGCAGTCGCCGAGGCTCACGGGAGAGACGTACAACGGCGTCGCCTATGCCAGCTACTACACGGCCACGATAAGCGACTGACCGCAGTGCAACCGAGCCCCGCAGCGCAATCGATTAACGTGAGGAGGTGACGGCATGCGCAATGCCTACCTGACCTACGCCGCAAAACGCCTTGTGCAGGCTGTCGTCGTCATCCTGCTGGCCTATGTGTTCACCTTCGTCGTCGTCAGTATTCTGCCTGGTGATCCGATAACCAACGTCCTGCGCAATCCGCAGAACGGATTCACTGAGACGGAAATCGAGGAGATCATCGCTGCCCAGGGGCTGGACAAGCCGGTCCTCGTACAGTTGTCGACCTCCTTGTCCAACTTCCTGACCGGCGATCTGGGCCTGTCGATGCGGACCAACCGGCCCGTGACGACCCTGATCGCCGAAGTTCTCCCTTCCACCCTGGTGCTTGCGTCCGCCGGTCTCGCCGTCGCGCTGGTGCTGGCCCTTGTGATTGCCTACGGGACCCGGTTCCTTCCGAAGCGGTTCGGCCAGGGCTTGCTGCGGGACTTTCCGTCGCTGTTCCTGTCGGTGCCCAACTTCGTGATCGGCCTGGTGCTGATCCATGCCTTCGGCTTTCAGCTCGGCCTGTTCCGCGTCATCCAGCCTGACAGTTTCTGGGCGACTTTCTTCGCGGCGATCGCGCTCGGCATACCCATTTCGGCACAGATTGCCGAGGTGCTCATCGCCAATCTCGACCATGAGTCGGAGCAGGAATATGCGGCAGTGGCCCGCAGCCGTGGCATCGGGCAAATGCGCCTCTTTGCGAAGCATCTGCTCAAGCCGTCCTCGCTCCCGGTCGTCACCGTCATCGCGCTCACCATCGGAGAACTGCTCGGCGGCTCGCTGATCACCGAGACGGTCTTCGGACGCAACGGCATCGGCAGTCTGGTGCAGCGATCCGTGACTACGCAGGACCTGCCCGTCCTGCAGGCGGTCGTCTCGCTGGCGGCGGTGGTCTTCGTGCTCGTCAACCTGATCGCCGACCTCGTCTATCCGTTGCTCGACCCACGCGTGAAGCTTCTCGGCGCGCCGGAGCGCCGGCCGGCCGCGGCAGACGAAAGCTCCGTGAATGTCTCGAAGGTAGTGACATCATGAGCCTCGTTTCCTCCTATTCCGTTTCGCGCGGCACGACGGCCGGCTGGCTGACGGCCATCCGCATGCCTCCGATCGTTGCGATCTCGTTCGCGGTGGTCGTGCTGGTTATTGCCTGGTCTGTCGCTCCAGGCCTCTTCACGAGCTATGATCCGGTCAACGGCGTTCCCGCCCAGAAGCTGTTAGGCCCGAGCGCCGCACACTGGTTCGGCACCGACCACCTGGGTCGCGACCTCTATGCTCGGGTCGTCTACGGCACGGCCTCCTCGGTTTCGAGCGCGCTGATCGCCGTCGTCATTGGCGTCGTCGCCGGTGGCGTCATCGGTCTTCTGGCGGGTTTCCTCGGCGGCTGGGTCGATACCGTGCTCGCTCGGCTGGTCGACGTTCTGCTGGCAATCCCGAAATTCCTGCTGGCCGTGATCGTCGTCACCGCGATCGGCTTCGCGACGACGAATGCGGCAATCGCCACCGGCGTCTCGGCGGTGGCCGTCTTCGCCCGGGTCATGCGTTCGGAAGTCATCAAGACCCGGCAGGCGACGTTCGTCGAGGCTGCATTCCTGCTCGGTGGGTCGCGCTGGCACATTCTGTGGCGGCATGTGCTGCCGAACGCCTCGCGCTCGGTGCTCCCGCTCGCCGTGCTGCAGTTCGGCGACTCGATCCTGGTGATCGCCAGCCTCGCCTTCCTGGGATACGGCGACCCGCCGCCCGCCTCCGACTGGGGCCTGCTGATTTCGATCGGCAAGGACTACCTCAAGTGGCCTTGGCTGGTCTATGCGCCCGCCTTCGTCACGATCGCCACCGTCCTCTCTGTGAACAGGATCAGCCGATGGCTCCGCAAGACAGACTGACCCCCATCCCTTTCAACATCGAAACCAGGGCGACCGAACCGCAACGGCAAGCCTCTCTTCTTCGGATCGCTGGCCTATCCGTCTCCTACGGGGCGCAGCAGGTGGTGACGGATGTCGGCTTTGAGCTCGCCCGCGGCAGGAGCCTGGCCCTTATCGGAGAATCCGGCTCCGGCAAGTCGACCATCGCCCGCGCCGTGCTGCGGCTTCTTGCCGGCGGAGGCCGCGCCACCGGCCGCATCGAATTCGACGGCCAGGACGTGCTCGGACTTTCCGAGCGGCGCTTCCGGATTTTGCGCGGACGAGACCTTGGCTTCGTCCCGCAGGATCCCGGCAATTCGCTCAACCCGGTACGGACGATCGGCGTTCAGGCGATGGAAGCGGCGGCACTTGTCGATGAACCCAGCAAGGCCGTCCGCAAGGCGCTTGTCCTGGAGACATTCGCCCAGGTCGGGCTCGACAACCCTGAGCGCGTCTACGATTCCTACCCGCATCAGCTGTCCGGCGGCATGCTGCAGCGCGTCTTGATCGGTCTCGCCGTCCTCCCGCGCCCGAAGCTGCTCGTTGCCGACGAGCCGACCTCCGCGCTCGACGTCACCATCCAGAAACGCATCCTCGACCTGCTCTCGCGATTGCAGGAAGAGCTGAACATCAGCCTTCTCCTCATCACCCATGACCTTGCGATCGCCGCCGAGCGCGCCGGCTCGCTTGTCGTGCTCAAGGATGGTGTCGTTCAGGAGGCCGGCAGCACGGCTTCCGTCTTCGCTTCACCGGCGTCCGCCTATGCCAGAAAGCTGCATGCCGACGTGCCGGCTCTCAATCCGGACCGCTATGCCGCCCTGCGCGATCCCGGTTTCCGCCTTCTGGATACCAGCGCCCAGGCGACACCGAAGATCGAGGTGAATTCGATTACCAAGACCTTCGCCGTCGACGGCAGGGTTTTGACGGCGGTGAACGACGTCTCATTCACCGTCCCTGCCGGCACGACCCATGCGCTGGTCGGCGAGTCCGGCTCCGGCAAGACAACGACGATCCGCCTGCTGCTCGGGCTCGACCAGCCGGACAAAGGAAAGATTTCGGTCGCCGGCGAACAGCTCACGGGCCGCTCCCACGACTCGCTGCGCGCCGTGTGGCGCCACCTTCAGGTCGTCTACCAGAATCCGTTCACCTCGCTCGATCCGACATGGAAAGTCGAACAGCTGGTGCGCGAGCCGCTCGACCGGTTCAGGATCGGAACGGCGAGGGAGCGGTCCGAGCGGGTCCGCGAAGCGCTGGCCAATGTCGGGCTCGGCGAGCACCTGCTTTCCCGCAAGCCGGCAGCCCTTTCGGGAGGGCAGCGCCAGCGTGTCGCCATCGCCAGATCGCTGGTCCTCAAGCCGGACGTGCTGGTTCTGGACGAGCCGACCTCCGCGCTCGACGTCAGCGTCCAGGCCGATATCGTCGAGGTGCTGTTATCGCTGCAGGCCAGGCTCGGCCTGACCTACGTGTTTGTCTCTCACGACCTCGCTCTGGTGCGCCAGCTCGCGCACACCGTCTCGGTCATGCAGCGCGGCCGGATCGTCGAGCATGGAACGGTCGCCGATATTTTTGACAATCCGAAAGCCCCCTACACCGTGTCGCTGCTGGATTCGATCCCCTCCGGCCTCGCCAGCGGCATCCAGGCGCCGCGGATGCGACCGCAGCGACTTTTCAAGGAGGAGAAGATCGCATGACCATCGCAGCGCCCGCCACCTTGCCGGCGTCGTTTCGCCCGAAACGGCGCCTCGGCTTCAACACCCGCGTCTCCTTCAACGACGACGCTGGGCCGGCGCAGGGGCTGCGCGACGGGATCGAGCTGTTCAGAGCGGCAGAGCGGCTGGGCTACCAGTCGGGCTGGGCCTATCAGCGGCATTTCGACCACTATCTCTCCTCGCCGCTGCCTTTCTTCGCCGCAGCCGGCCAGCACACGAAGCATATCGTGCTGGGCTCGGCGGTCATTCCGATGCGTTATCAGGACCCGATCCTGCTCGCGGAGGCTGCCGGCACCACCGATCTGCTGATCGGCGGGCGTCTGGAGCTCGCCATCTCGACGGGTGCCAATGGAGCGTTCGACGCCGTTTTCGGCACGGTCGACACCGATGCCCGGACGGAGGCCAAACGGCGCCAGGCCCGTTTCCTGGCGGCGATCCGCGGCGAGGTCCTCCACGTCGTCGACAAGCCCGGCCAGGGCGCACCGCAAGGCGCCGAACTCCGTGTGACGCCCCACAGTCCGACCCTGCGTTCCCGGATCCGGCAGGGCTCGGCGAGCATCGGCTCCGCGGTGCAGGCCGCGGAACTTGGGATCGGTCTGATTTCCGGCACGGTGCAGCACGACCACGCCGAGGGCGAAAGCTTCGGAGAATATCAGGCTCGCATCATCGAGGCCTATCGTACGACCTGGCGCCTAACCTGGGGCACCGAGCCCCCGCCGGTCGCGGTCGCGGCCTCGATTCTGGTCGGGACCACGGCGGAGCTTAGGGAAAAATACGCCGCTTACGACCTCGAACGCCGCACGCTCGGCATTGCCGCATCCCGGCCCAAAGGCGCTCTGGCACCGCCCAGCCAGCCGGTAGGCGCTCAGATTTCTCCGGTCTTTCAGGGCACTCCGGACAAAGTGATCGAAGCGGTGCTCAACGATCCCGGCCTTGCCGCGGCGGACGAGGTGGTCCTCTTTCTGCCGCCTGCATTCAGTCTCGCTGAGAACGTGCGGCTGTTGACGGACCTCGCGAAAACCGTGGCGCCGAACCTCGGCTGGTCGCCCAGCCTGTAGCCGATCGCATCTTCATGCAGCCGCAGCGCGAAATTTTTCTACGGTTTCTATAGAAAAAGAATGACCTGTCTTCCTCCCGCTCATTCCGCAACTTAGTCTGAACTCATTGTTCGGCAACTCGAATGGAGAAATTCTCACATGACCGCAGAATTCATCAGCGTAACGTTCCCGAACGCTTCGAACGATCTGACCCCCCTTCCCGACGCCCCCGTGGATCCGCATTTTCTTGAGCGATATGCACGGTCACTCGATGACTATGGGTTCAATTACACGCTGATTCCGTACTCCTCGTCGTCTTTCGATCCATTTACCCTTGGGGCGACGATCCTCGCTCACACCAGGCAGATCAAGATCATCGTGGCTCTGCGTCCCAACACCGTTTATCCGACCGTCGCCGCCAAGTCGCTCGCCACGCTCGATCAACTGAGCGGCGGGCGAGTCGTGGTCCACTTTATTGCCGGCGGCAACGATAACGAGCAGGCCCGCGAGGGCGACTTCCTCAGCAAGGAAGAGCGCTACGAGCGGCAGGAAGAATATATCCGCATCCTGCGATTGGCCTGGACATCGACAGCGCCCTTCGATTTCGACGGAAAATATTACCAGTTCAAGCAAT
The DNA here is from genome assembly GCF_900177415.1 of Xaviernesmea oryzae. Classification (GTDB taxonomy): domain Bacteria; phylum Pseudomonadota; class Alphaproteobacteria; order Rhizobiales; family Rhizobiaceae; genus Neorhizobium; species Neorhizobium oryzae_A. The sequence goes on from NZ_FXAF01000002.1 coordinate 880,708, forward strand.
TCCGCAGCGCCGTGCGCCCCACGAACGGGACTATCCCCATCTCGCTCGGCGGCTCGTCCGATGCCGCCTACCGCATCGGCGGCTCGCTCTGCGACATTTTCGGTCTTTGGGGAGAGCCGCTCAAGGAAACCAAGCAGCAGATCGACCGCGTCTATGCCGAGGCCGCCAAGGCTGGCCGCACCGACCGTCCCCGCATCTGGGTTACTTTCCGTCCGATCGTTGCTGAAACGGACGACCTGGCTTGGGAAAAGGCGCATCGCGTCCTCGACCAGCTGAACGCCAATCGCCAGAAGGGCCTGGCACGTGCTCCAATCAACGCCGCTCCGCCGGCCAATGTCGGTTCGCAGCGTCTCCTCGAGATTGCGTCGCGTGGCGACGTGCATGATCGTGCGCTGTGGTATCCGACGGTCACCGCCACCAATGCAAGTGGGGCCACTACCGCACTCGTCGGCTCGCCGCGCACGATCGCGGATTCAATCCTCGACTACATCGACCTCGGTGCCGATCTGATCTCCATCCGTGGTTACGACAATTACAACGACGCCGTCGATTACGGCCGCTACATCCTGCCGCTCGTGCGTGAAGGGATTCGCGAGCGGGAAGAGGCGAAGAAAAAGGCTGCCGCCTGATGCGAGGGCCCGGCCACGGTGCCGGGCTCTTTCTCCTGTCTTCCGAACCGCGGCCGGATCCGCAAAATCAGAAAGCGTCGACACGCATGTCCTACGATGCCGCCATCCTCGATGAAACCGTGCGCATTGTGGCGGAAGCCGCACCGGAGGCCGATCGCACGGGCCAGTTCCCATGGGCAGGCATCAGGGCCGTTCACGCCAGCGGTCTTCTCGAGAGCACCGTCGCGACCCGCTACGGCGGCAAGGGCGCCTCGCTTCGTGACGTCGCTTACATTCTGGCGGCTCTGGGGCGCGGAGATCCTTCGGTGGCGCTGATCAGCGCCATGACCATTTTCAACCACCTTGGCCAAGCCACCAAGAACCACTGGCCCGACGCGCTTTATCGCCGCCTGCTGGCTGGAAGCAAGCAGCAGCCTCTGCTCCTCAACGCCGCCCGCGTCGAGCCGGAACTCGGCTCGCCTGCGCGGGGCGGCCTGCCTGCAACTATTGCCCGCCGCACCGCGGCCGGATGGTCCATCTCCGGCCGCAAACGCTTCGTCACCGGCGCCCACGGCCTCACCCATTTCCTTGTCTGGGCGCATACGGACGAGACGCCGGAACGGGTTGGCACCTTCGTCGTGCCCAACGGGCTTCCGGGCATTCACGTGATCGAGAACTGGAGCAGTCTCGGCATGCGCGCCACCGGCTCGCATGACGTGGAATATATCGATGTCGAGATTCCCGCCGAAAACGTGCTTGACCTCGTCGATCCTTCCGTTGCCCAGCAGGACAACCGAGCCCACGCCGCGTTCAATCTGGCACTGACGGCGATCTATCTCGGCGCGGCCGAAGCGGCGCAGGCAGCGTTCATCCGTTTCGCCCATGAGCGCGTGCCCGCAAATCTGGGGCGGCCCATTGCCCAGACCGAACGCTTCGTGACGCTGTCCGGCGAAATCGACCTCCTCGTTTCCGGCGCCAGAGAGATCATTCTCGGCGCGCTCGAAAACAACCAGGGTGAGGCGGAGAGGATGATACGGGCACGGCTGCTTGCCGGCCGGCAGATACGTGACGCCGTACAGATCGCAGTGCGCGGCATCGGCAATCCGGGCCTCAGCGCCGATCTGGGGCTGGAAAGGCACTTCCGGGACGTCCAATCGGTCCTGGTGCATGCCCCACAGGAAGACACGTCCATCGCAATGCTCGGCCGCGCCGCATTCACGCGCTGGAGCGACGATGAAGCCGCCCGCACCGCCTATCCGGTCGACGTATCGATCCGAAAGTCAGCCTGATCGCAGGTTTTTCCGAACCATTGAGACGAATTCAAAAGGAATGAGATGAGCAACAATCTGATCGTGGGGTTCTCCGGCAACATCAATCGCCCCTCCAGCACATTCGGCTTCGTGGAAAGCGTGGCCGGGGCGCTGGCACAACAGGTCGGCCTGCAGCACGCCGTTTTCGATGTCGAGGATCTCGGCCCTTCGCTGGCAGCCGCCCGATCGGTCGCGGACCTCAATCCTGCAGCCAAGAAAGTGATCAGGACGATCGTTGAAGCGGAAGTACTGGTGATCGGTTCCCCGACCTACAAAGGCAGCTATACGGGCCTGTTCAAACATGCGTTCGACCTGCTCGACCCGGCAGATCTCCGCGGCAAGCCGATCATACTGACGGCAACAGGCGGCGGCGACCGCCATTCGCTCGTCGTCGAGCACCAGCTTCGGCCGCTGTTTGCGTTCTTCGAGGCTTTCGTCTTGCCGACGGCAATCTATACGTCGAGCCGCGATTTCACCGAAGGAAAACCATCGGCCGCCATCCTTGGCCGCATCAACCAAGCGCTGGCGGAAGCATCCTTGCTGGTGAAGGCACGATCCGGCGCGGTGGCAATTGCTGCCGAATAGGCCGATCGCGCTTCCCTTCGTCGGTCTCGTGACGATCATCACGGACCCAGGAACTCTCTCTTGAGAGGCTGCTTTCCCGTCACTCCGGAAGCGGGATGTGCTCATCCCGGTCGTCGGCCGGAAGATCGAAGCGCCCCTCCCCCCATTTCTGTGCGCGCCACTCAGCCTTGGCTTCCTCGATGCGCTCTCTGGATGAGGCGACGAAGTTCCACCAGACGTAGCGCGGGCCGGAAAGCGTCGCCCCGCCCAGGATCATCAGTCGCGCGCCCCGTTCCCCGGCCGCGACCGTGATCCTGTCGCCAGGACGAAACACCATCATCTGGGGTGCTTCGAACTCCCGGCCGGCGATCGAGATCGAGCCTTCGACAATGTAGATGCCCCGGTCCTCATGATTGTCCGGCAGCGGCAGGCGAGCGCCTGCTTCAAGCCCGACATCGGCATAGAATGTCTCGGAAAACATGGTCGCGGGCGCGAACTTGCCATAGGCGTTTCCGAGAATGAGCCTCACCGACACACCGTGGTCCTCGATCACCGGCAGCGTCTCCTTGCCGTGATGCTCGAACATCGGCGCCATGTCCTCGTGGTTTTCCGGCAAAGCCAGCCAGGTCTGGATTCCGAACAAGCGGTTCGGCCCTGTCCGCGCGGCTGCGGATGTCCGCTCGGAATGGGAAACGCCTCGCCCTGCGACCATCCAGTTCAACTCACCGGGACGGATGATCTGGTCAGCCCCGGTGCTGTCGCGGTGGTGAAAGTCACCGCGATACAGATAGGTGACCGTGCCAAGGCCGATATGGGGGTGCGGCCGAACATCGATGCCCTGGCCCGTCAACAGCTCGGCCGGGCCGGCCTGATCGAAGAAGATGAATGGTCCCACCATCTGCCGCTTCGGCGCCGGCAGGGCGCGCCGAACCTCGAAGCCGCCAAGGTCACGGGCCCGGGGGACGATCAGGGTCTCGATCGCGTCGATGCCGACCTCGTCAGGACAGCCTGGTTCGATTGCAGGGTTCCAACTCATGCGCATTCACCTCATCCGTTGACGATCTCGTGCCTGCATAGAGCGCAGGGGTTGTTGCATGGCCCAGGTGACTAAAGGGTGAGCGCCCCCGCGACTAGTTACGTGGTGCGGTAAGCTGTGTCGCAAAAGGCGGAACGCGCAGCCGATGTGTCGACACGCAGACCTTGCAAATGCGGGATTCCCTTCGAATGATTCGATCAGGAATTCCGAGAGGATGCGCACTTTTCGCGCCGGATGGGGGCTGGGCGGCCGCACGACATAGACGCCACCCACCGGCAGCGGAAAGCGGGTGATGAGCGGAACGAGCGCGCCGGACGCAAGATATTCATGGGTAACGCAATCGGGAAGCCACGCTATACCAAGCCCTGCTGCGGCCGCATTGGCGAGCGCAGCACCGTTGTCGGAACTGAAGCGACCCTGCGGCTGTACGGTGACGACCTTGTCGCCATCCATGAAACGCCACGCCTCAGTACCGATCAGGGCTTGATGGGCGGCGATTTCGTCCGGCGTTTCAGGTGAACCATGTATCCTGATATAGTCCGGGCTCGCCACCAGCTTGCCGTAGATCTGACCGACCCGCCTTGCGATCAGGTTCGAGTCGCGCAGGGCGCCGACCCGGATTGCGCAATCGAACCCGTCCGCGATCAGATCGACGAACTGGTCGCTATACTCGGCATGGATCTGAAGCTGCGGGTGGTGGCGTGCCATCTCAGCCAGCACCGGCGCGAAATGTAGCTTAGTGACCGCCTTTGGTGGTCGGCACCGGCGTGTTGAGCAGCTGCTGCTCCCAGAGATAGGCGATGCCGCTGCCGGCGAAGTGCTGGATGAGCATTTCGGTCAGCTCCTCGACATGCTCGGTGCGCGCCCAGTCGCGCTGCCATTCGCCAGCGAGCGCCATCACGGTCATCGGGTTCGCGCCGGCCGCGATCATCCGCTGGATGGCGACTTCGTGAGACTCCTTCGAAATCCCGCCCGACGCGTCGGTGATCACGGTCACGTCCCAGCCTTCGCCGGCGGCTTGGATCACAGGCATTGCGACGCAGACCTCGGTCCACAGGCCGGCGATGATCAGCTGCTTGCGGCCGGTCGCCTTGACCGCGTTCACGACCTTCTCGTCCTGCCAGGTGTTGACCCAGGTACGGTCGATCACCTCCTGTCCCGGAAAGACGTCGGTGATCTGCTTGAAGAGAAGTCCGCCGCGATCTGCAATCACGCTGGTGAGAATGGTTGGAACATTGAAGGCTTTCGCCAGCTTCGCCAGCGCGGTCGTGAGGTTGACCACGGCTTGCGGGTCGTGGCTGTTCAGGTTCGCCAGCTGGTAAGGTTGATGATCGATCAGGACGAGGACGGAATCTTCGGGGCGGAGAAGTGAGTCAAGGCCGTTACGAAAGGTCATGGTTTCATCCTATGTTGGCGATTTATTGAAGCGCGTTTGCTCAAAAGACATGCGCCTTCCGAGGCGCTGCCGCGGGACGAAACTTGTCATTCCCGTTTGCGATGCGGTAGTCCTTGTCCGCGCTAAGCTGTGTCGCAGAATGAGGAACGCCGAGTGGACATCGAAGATCTCCGGACATTCGTCGAAGTTGCCGATGCGGGAGGCGTCACTTCGGCCGCGCTGCGGCTCGGCATCTCCAAGTCGATGGTCAGCCGACGGCTCATGCGGCTTGAAGCGGAGCTTGGTATCCAGCTCCTTGCCCGATCCACCCGCGGGGCTTCTCTGACCGAGGCCGGCGCAACCTTCCGGGATTATGCAGCCAGGGTTACCGCCGAGATCGATGTGGCGAGGGAGACCATCCTGCCCGCTGGTGAACTCCGCGGCCGCCTGCGGATAGCCGCGCCGCTTTCCTTCGGCCCGACGCATTTCGCACCGGTAATTGCGCAAATGGCGCGCCGCCATCCTCATCTCCAGATCCAGACCTGTTACAGCGATCGTTTCATGGATCTGATCGGAGAAGGTTACGATTGCGCGATCCGCGTCGGCACACTTCAGGACTCCAGCCTGATCGCAAGACGCGTCGGTCCCCTCTATGGGAGTTTCGTCGCAAGCCCGGACTACATCAAAGCCCATGGCTCTCCGGAGACACCGGACGAGCTTGTCGCCCATCAGGCTCTCATGCAGGGAACGGAAACCTGGCAGGTGATGGATGGAGACGAGGTGATAACCGTTCGCCCTCAGGGACGCTTCAAGGCCGACAACGGGGCTGCTCTCGCTGCCGCCGCAGTAGCCGGTTTGGGTATCGCCGTGCTGCCTGACGATCTGATCAAGAATTATCTGGACTCAGGCGAGTTGGTTCCGGTCATGAAACGCCATCCACCGCCTCCGGCGGGAATATATGTCGTCAGACCGCCCGGGCAGCATCCGGCGAGAAAAATCCGGGTGCTGACCGAAATGCTGATCGAATGCTTCGACCATGGCCCGGCGTCAAAGGGCTAGCCCGCATGTAAATGGGCGGCGACAAGTCAGGGTGTCATCACGACGCGACCCAGCGGCTTGGCTGTCTCGGCGTATTCATGTGCCTTTGATGCGTCGCTCAACGGAAATGCGCGATCGATCACGACCTCCATGCGTCCCTCGGCCACGGCCTCGAGAAGCTGGCTGACGGTTCTATATACGGCCGGCCTCTCGAAAAGCGGTCCCATGAAGACGCCGTGAAGCGTTTGATTGTTCTGCATCGGTTGCCAGAGGTCGACATTGAGGCTGCCGCCACCTGCATTCCCGACGAATACGAGGCGACCCTCGGGCGCGAGTGCGGATAAGGACGCTTGCAAAGTCGAACCGATAGGATCGATGACGAGGTCGGCCCCCTTGCGGCCGGTCAGCCGAAGAACCTCCTCGACGACATCCTTCTCCAGGCGATCGATGACATGCGATGCGCCGAGCTCAGTCAGGCGTGCTTGTCGTTCCCTGCCGCCGACCACGGCGATGACGGTCGCACCGGCGTCACGCGCCAGTTGGATTGCGGCGAGACCGACACCACCGGCGGCGGCCTGAATCAGAACCGTCTCGGCTTCGCGCAAGCCGCCTTTGGTGACCAGACAATGATAGGCCGTGCCGAAGGAAATCGGCAGCGCCGCCGCCTGTGCCATTTCCACGCCGTCCGGGACAAGCCATGTCCGGGAGGCGGGGACGGACCAAAGCTCCGCATGCGACCCCCGCATGTCGAAGGCGGCCACCTTTTCGCCGACTGCGCGGTCGCGGACATTTTCACCGACCGAGATCACGGTCCCGGCAGCCGCGTAGCCGACGATCCAGGAGGGTTGCTGTGGCGTAGACCGGCGATTGATCAGATCGCCGCCCTCGATGGAAATCGCCTCGACGGCAATCAGAACATTATCTGGCCCGCAAATCGGATCGGGCACATCGGCATATCTCAAGACTGTCGGAGGACCGGGGTTGTCGTAGACTGCGGCTTTCATGTGCTTTTCCTTTTAAGTGAGGGAAGCTTGCTCGCTTGATAGGTGTCTAACCACCCAGGCTCCTTTGTTTCTGAGGCATGTCAAGCACACGCACGCCCGATGCGATGGAGCACCTGCGGCCGTCTCACTTTCATGAGAGCGCGCCGCCGTCCACGGTGAGGATCGTCCCGGTGATCTGCCGGGCGGCAGGCGTCGCGAGAAAGGCGACCGCGGCGGCGACATCTTCCGGCTGGTTGAAACGGCCAAGGGCCGTCAGGCTACGCTGGTAATCCGCAGATTCGCCCGTCTCGGGATTCGAGTCGGTGTTTGTCGATCCCGGTTGAACGAAATTGACCGTTATGTCCCGAGCACCCAATTCGCGCGCAAGACCGCGATTGAATGCCTGAAGCGCACCCTTGGTCATATAGTAGACCGTGCCGGGTACGCCGACGATACGATCCGCACCTGCTGAACCGATGTTTATGATGCGGCCGCCTTCCTTGAAGTGGGGAATGGCCGCCTTCGACGCCAGCACCGGCCCGCGCACGTTGACCGCAAGCAGCGCGTCGAGATCCTCGACGGTGAAATCGGCGATATTGTTGTACCGTCCGATTGCAAAGCCCGAAAGCTTCTTGCCGCCGGGAGCACCAACGTTTCGCAAGTGGCCTATGAGGTCGGCTACACAAGCCCGTCGCAATTCAGTCGGGAGTATAAAAGCATGTTTGGCACTGCGCCCGTGGCTGACCTGCAGCGCTGAATCCTGCCCGACGATCCGACTGCATGATCTGCCGATTGGGAGGCGCGAGGGGCCAAATTCCTTTCGGAGTTCCTCGTTCGGCGACACAGCTTCGCGCGACGGTGCACTACCGCGTCTCCGTTCGAAATACCATCAAGGCCTTTTCGGAGACCGATCAGACGGAGGACTTGAAGGCGATTACCGTGCCGACGCTGTGCTGCACGGCGAGGACGACCAGGTCGTTCCGGTTGCCGCCTCGGCATCGAAATCGGTCAAACAGCTGAAAAGCGGAACGCTGAAGACCTATCCCGGTTATTCTCACGGGATGCTGACGGTCAATGCCGCCGTATTGAATGAAGATATTCTGGCGTTTATCGCCAGGTAACGAGCCTTCGGGACGGAATGCACAAGCCTGTCCCGCCACTCAAGCCGGACCACCGCATAGCGCTTGTCACGCGATGGTCCGGCAAGTGGCCGCCTCAGAAGGGAATACAGCGCTCAGAGGAGCTGCGCGGAAAACTCGGGGAAACGTTGATGACCTGCTCCCACGCACCGGCCCAAACCTTTAAGGAGACAGTTCATGCCCATTCATAAATTCGCCGTTACCGACGCGGTATTTGAACGGTCGCCAGGGCAAGACGTTGATATCTTCGCCGGCAACCTCCTCGATCAGCGCGACGGCGGGCCGGTCACCATCGGTTTCGGGCGCTATGGACCGGACCAGATCCTGGAAGAGACCATGGCCGTGCACGACACGATGGTGATCCTTGAAGGAAAAATCACCGTCTCCGACGGCCGCAAAACGGTGACGGCAGGCCCCGGAGAGATCATCGCCATGCAGAAAGGCGACAGGGTGACGATCCGCTCCCACGAAAATGGTGCCGTGACCGCTTATGTGACCTATCCTCATTGGCAGCAGCCGGAGGCTTGATCGGCGGGCGTGGAACGGTCGGGACACCTGTTCATAGGGCCTGTGAAACGGATCGGACGTCAATCGAAGCTTCCCTTGGAGATGACGGATCTCCTGGCACGATTGTAGCCGGCCTTAATCGCTCTGCCCTTCGTGCAGATGGCAAGCCACCTGATGCCCGTCGACACGGAGCTGGGCCAATTTCGGCATCTCCACCGCGCATCTGTCGAACGCTTGGGGACAGCGAGTCCGGAAGCGGCAGCCACTTGGAGGGTTGATGGGGCTTGGAACTTCACCATTCAGAACGAGCCTGTTGCGCTTCGCCTTAGGGTCGGCGATCGGGATGGATGACAGCAGGGCCTGCGTATACGGATGCTTTGGGGCCGAGAACATGGTCCGGCGATCGCCGATCTCGATGATCTGGCCGAGATACATGACCGCCACGCGATGCGTCAGGTGTTCGACGATCGCGAGATCGTGGCTGATGAACAGCAGCGCCAGTCCCAGCTCCTGCTGGAGGTCGGTGAAAAGGTTGACGATCTGCGCTTTGACGGAGACATCGAGCGCCGAGACCGCTTCGTCGCAGATGATGATATCCGGTTTCGGAGCGAGCGCGCGGGCAATGCCGATGCGCTGCCGTTGGCCGCCGGAAAATTCGTGCGACAATCGCTTCATCGCATCCCGCGGCAGGCGGACCTTGTCGAGCAGGTCGGCGACCTGGTCGTCGATCTCGCTGCGGGACTGGCCCATGCCGAAATTCTCCAGCGGTTCGGCGACGATGTCGCGCACCGAAAGGCGCGGATTGAGGCTGCTGAACGGATCCTGGTAGACGACCTGCAGCTTCTTGCGAAGCCGGCGCATGCCCTGGATCGGCACGGTATCGACACGCCATCCGTCGAGGTAGATCTCGCCGGCGGTCGGCTCCACCAGCCTGAGGATGGTCCGGCCGACCGTCGATTTGCCGCAGCCGCTCTCGCCGACGATCGACAGCGTCTCGCCCGCTTCGACACGAAAGGACACGTCGTCCACGGCGTGCACCTGAGCGCTCCGGCCGAAAAGACCGGTCCTGACCAGGTAATATTTCTTGAGGTTGAAGACTTCCAGAACGCTGCTCATGCGACGACGAGCTCCGTGGCGAAATGGCAGGCAACCTGGTGGTCGGACCTCGTCCTGACGAGCCCCGGCTGCGACAGCCGGCAGATGTCGGCCGCTCCGCGACAGCGCGGCGCAAAGGCGCATCCGACCGTCGCCACGCGCGGATCGGGCACCGTGCCTTCGATTTCGACGAGCCGCCCGGTCTTGCCTTCCAGCGAGGAGCCGAGCCGAGGAACCGCCCCGAGCAGCCCCTTCGTATAGGGGTGCCTCGGACGTGCGAAAATCTCCTCGGCCGTCCCCTCCTCGACCTTGCGGCCGGCATACATGATGATCACCCGGTCGGCCATTTCCGCAACGACGCCGAGATCGTGGGTGATCAGGATGATGGCCGAACCGAACTGTTCGCGAAGCGACCGCATCAGATCGAGGATCTGCGCCTGGACGGTGACGTCGAGCGCTGTCGTGGGTTCGTCGGCGATCAGCAGTTCGGGGCGGCATATCAGCGCCATCGCGATCATTACGCGCTGGCGCATCCCGCCGGAAAGCTGGTGGGGATATTCGTTGGCGCGCCGCCTTGGGTCCGGGATACCCACCCGGGTGAGCATCTCGATCGCCTTCTCGGCCGCCTGCCTGCGGGTCATCGTCTCGTGCAGCCGGGCGGCCTCGGCGATCTGGCGGCCGACAGTGACGACGGGATTGAGCGCGGTCATCGGCTCCTGGAAGATCAAGCCGACCTGATTGCCGCGGATGGCGCGCATGGCCGCCTCATCGGCCGACAGGAGATCGCGTCCTTTCAGCTCGACCTTGCCCGAAAGCCGGCATCGGCTTTCGTCGAGCAGCCGCATGATCGACATGGCCGAGACCGACTTGCCGGACCCGGATTCGCCGACGATGGCGACGGTCTCTCCCTTGGAGACGCGGAAACTCAGATCGTTCACGGCGCGCAGGTCGCCGCGCGAGGTCTGGAAGATCGTGGAAAGATGTTCGACGTTGAGCAGGACCATGTCACTTCCGCAATGCAATCCGGGGGTCGAACGCGTCCCGCAGCCCGTCGCCGAGCACGTTGATCGCAAGGACCGTCAAGGTCAGGAACACGCCGGGAATGAAGACCATGTAGGGTTTCACCTGCCAGAGCGCCCGTCCGTCCGACATGATGTTCCCCCAGGAGGGAATGGTCGGCGGCGTGCCCGCGCCGATGAAGGACAGCATGGTCTCGATGATCATCGCGACGGCCCAGACATAGGTGGATTGAATGATCAGCGGGCTCACCGTGCCCGGCAGGAGGTGGCGGAAGATGATGCGGAACGGCCCGGAACCGGAGGTGATGGCCGCTTCCACATAAGGCTGTTCCCGCAGGCTGAGCACGGTGCCGCGAATGAGGCGGGCGATGCGCGGGATCTCGATGATGGAAATGGCGGTGATAACGGTGGTGAGCGAGGCGCCGGTCAGCGACATCAGTGCGATCGCCAGCAGGATGGACGGCACCGACATCAGCCCGTCCATGATGCGCATGATCACGCCGTCCAGCCAGCGGATGTAAGCCGAGATCAGGCCGATCAGGGTTCCGATGAAGGCCGAGATGACCATGACCGAAAAGCCGATCATCAGCGAGTTTCGGCCGCCGTAAAGCACGCGCGAATAGAGGTCGCGTCCCAGCATGTCGGTGCCGAACCAATGGGCGGCGGATGGCGGCCGCAGGCGGCTCAACGTATCCATCGCCCGCGGATCGACCGTACCGAGGACGGGCGCCAGGATCGAGATCAGCACGAGGATCAGAAGCAGGGTGCCGCCGAAGGTGATCTGGGAGTAACGGCGCGCAAGCGCCCATGACTTGCGGATGTGGCTCACCGGTTTTCGATCCGGCTGCGGGGCCATGGCAAGCTTGAGGTCGCCGTCGATCTGGATGTTCAATAGCGTATCCTTGGATCGAGGAGCACGTAGATGAGATCGACGGCGAGGTTGACCAGCACGTAGCCGGCGCTGAACACCAGAACGAGGCCCTGGATGACCGGATAGTCGCGGTGGCTGATCGCCTCGAGCGTCAGCCTGCCGAGACCGGGTATCGCGAATATGCTTTCGGTGATCACGGCGCCGCCGATCAGGCTCGCAAAGCCGAGGCCGACGATCGTGACGATCGGGATCGACGCGTTCTTCAGCGCATGCGCAAACAGGATGCGGTTGCGGTCGGCACCCTTGGCCTTGGCGGTCCGGATGAAATCCTGGGACAGGACGTCGAGCATCGATGCCCGCGTGACGCGGGCAATCAGCGAGGCAAAACCCATTCCGAGCGTCAGGCAGGGCAGGATCATGCCGAGCAGGTAGGCACCGAAATCCCGGTCCGGCGGCACGTAGCCCTGCACGGGCAGCCAGCGCAGTCCCAGCGCGAAGATGGAGACGAGCAGATAACCGACGATGAAATTCGGGATGGAGAAATTGAGGACCGTGACGGCGGTGAAGGCCCGGTCGAACAGTTTGCCGCGGTTGGCGGCCGCGTAGATGCCAAAGGGAACCGAAAGCAACAGGGCGATGATCAGCCCGCCGAACAGAAGCGACAGGGTGGGACCGACCCGCTGGGCGATCAATTCGGCGACCGGTTCCCTGGAGAAAACCGATGTGCCGAGGTCGCCCGAGAGAAGGCGCTGCGCCCAGAGGCCGAATTGCACGTAGAACGGCTGATCGAAGCCCATGGCGACCCGGATCGCCTGGACTTCCTCCGGGGAAGCCTGTTCTCCGGCGATGACGACGGCGGGATCCCCCGGGGTGACGAACAGCAGGCCGAAAACGAAGACGGCGACGACCGCCATCACGGGGATGGTCATGACTATCCGCTGCAGGGCATATCTCAGCATATCATCCTTTCCCCGTGCCGCCTCGGTATGTTCGGCCCGCCTTCATCCCTATTTTCTCAGGCCTTGTCCCCCTTGGAGATGTTCCAGTAGGCGTTGACCGGCGCCGGGAACACGCCCTTCAGATCGGCGCGGTAGGCATGATAGGTGCTGGTGGCGCCGAGCGGGATGTAAGGCAGCGTTTCGAAGGCCTGGACCTGGATCTGCTTGGCGATCACGGCGCGCTCGGCGGGGTCGGCCGACCGGAACCAGGAGGTCTTCAGGGCCTCCAGCTTCGGATCGTTGGCCCAGCCGAACCAGCCCTTTTCGCCGGCTCCGTGAAGCAACTGGTTGACCGCGGGATTGGCGACATCGCCGCCGGTCCAGCCGGTGATGAAGCCGCTCCAGCCTCCGGCCTCCACAGGTTCCTTGCTGGTGCGCCGGGTCGCCATGGTCGCGAAGTCCATGGCCTGAAGTTCGACGTTCATGCTGAGCTTGCGCATCACGTTGTCGAGCACCTGGTTGAGGCCGCTCAGGCGCGGAGGCGACGAAACCGCCAGCAGCACGACCTTCTCGCCCTTGTAACCCGCGGCGGCAAGCGCCTCCTTGGCCTTCCTGAGATCCGCGGTCTTGATGACCGCGGCGTTATCCTCGGTGCCGTAGGGCGACTGGCAGTCGTAGAAGCTGTAGCAGGGCAGAACCAGCTTGGGATCGGGCTGGATGGCGCTGATCAGCTCGACCTGGTTGATCGCCATCGCGAGCGCCTTGCGGACGCCCGGATTGTTGAACGGCGGCTGCAGATGGTTGACCTGCAGCATGTAATAGCTGTTCGAGGTCGTGCGCTGGCTGACGACGATGCTCGGATCACCCTTCATGACCTCAAGGAGGTCGTCGGCCGGTGCCGGCCAGTAATCCTGTTCGCCGGCCATCAGCGCGGACATGGCCGTCGACGGATCGTCGATGACGGTGAAGGCCACCCGCTCGAAGCCGGCGATCTTGCCACCCGCGATGCCGCTCGGCGGCTCGGAGCGCGGCACGTATTTGTCGAACCGGGCGAAGGCGTTGAACGATCCCGGAACCCATTCCTCGCGAAGGAAGCGGTAGGGGCCGCTGCCGATCGATTCCGTGATCTGCTTGGTGGGATCCACCGTCGCCATGCGCTCGGGCATGATGAAGCATTGCGAGGAATTGGATTTGCCGAGCGCGTCGATCAGCAGCGGGAAGTTATGGGCGAGCTTGATCTTGAAGACCTTGTCGCTGACCACCTGATATTCGCCGACCGCCGCCGCGACCGCCCGCCCGAAGCCGTCGCGCGCCGACCAGCGCTTGATCGAGGCGATGCAGTCCGCCGACCGCACCGGCTCGCCATCGTGGAAAAGCAGGCCGTCGCGCAGCGTAATGACATAGGTCATCCCGTTGTCCTCGGTGGTGTAGCCCGCCGCCATCTGCGGCTGCGGCACGTATTTGTCGTCGACGGCAAACAGCTGGTCGAAGATCATGAAGGCGTAGTTCTTGGTGGGCGGCGCCGTCGTCCAGATCGGATCGAGGCTCTGGAGGCTTTCGCCGATGATGCGCAGCGTCTTGCCCGGCGGCGTGCTGGGGCCGCCTGTGCTCTGCGCAAAAGCCCAGGACGGGAAACCGCTCACGGCAGACGATGCAGCAAGGAGGGAGGCGCTTTTCAGGAGGTCACGTCGAGTTGCCATGATGTCATCTCTCAATAGGAACAGATGGCGGTCGTTCGTCGGAACGAGGCAGCTTTCTAAGCCGGATGAATTGAAGCATCGGGCGTGAGAGCCGGCTAATAGCTGATCGTAACGCCGATGATAAAAAATCGCGGATTCCCGGTGGTTTTCAGGGGCCCGATGCCGGTTGCGTACGACCTTGAGGCAAATGCCTGATTGCTGCGCGCGGCCGATATGCAATTGGGTATCGAATAGGCATTTTCGCGCTTGCAACAGAAGGATCGGCCTTGGGATCATCGAAAGCGGCGATCAAAAAAATCGGCGGGCGGATGCCTTCCGGCATCCACCCGTTCAGGACTGCGGCATGGATCGCCCTCCGGTCGGAAGGCGCGATCAGGCGAGGTTGCGATAGCGCCCGTCGAGATAGACCAGCGGTTCGATCCGCCTTTCCGGCAGGCTGATGGTCCTGATCTCGCCGATGAAGATCGTGTGCGACTGGTAGGAGATCGCATGGGCGGTCACGCAGTCGAAGGCGGCCAGGGCAGCCTCGAAGACCGGCGCGCCGGTGACCAGCGAAATCCAGCCGCCTTCGGTAAACCGCCCTTCCCTGTTTCCGGAACTCGCGAAGCGCGATGCCACCGCCTCGTCCTCCTGGGCAAGCACGTTGACGCAGAACACCCCTGCCCTGAGCAGCGGATCGTGGCTCGACGCCGATTTGTTGACGCAGACGAGCAGCGTCGGAGGATCGGCGGAAAGCGCGCTCGCCGAAGTGGCGACGAGCCCGTGAAGCGCCTCGCCGTCGCGGGTGGTGATCAGCGAAACGCCGGCGGGGAGCCTCCGCATGCCCTGCTTGAAGTTGACGGCGTCGGCAGCAACCGGCTCCGGCGGCCGAAGGCCGATCTTGATGTGCCGCGTATTCCATTCGACGTCCATCATGTCCACCATCCCTGCTAACCTGCGCTATCCGGTGCCAGAGGAGCGAGGCGATAGTAACCTCCCCGGAATGTCACGAGCGGTTCCGCGGACGGATCGGCCACGACCCCGCTCAGCGTGCCGACCGCGATAACCGTGCCGTCGCGCTCGATAATCTCGTCGAGCCGGCAGTCGAAGGCGCCGACCGCCCCTTCGAGGACCGGGGCTCCGGTCGCCAGCGGCTTCCAGACGGCGGTCGTGAACCGTTCGGCGCCCTTCAGGCCCGCCTTGCCG
Organism: Xaviernesmea oryzae; assembly: GCF_900177415.1. GTDB lineage: Bacteria > Pseudomonadota > Alphaproteobacteria > Rhizobiales > Rhizobiaceae > Neorhizobium > Neorhizobium oryzae_A. Next base: position 896,076 of record NZ_FXAF01000002.1, read on the forward strand.
GAAAACACCGCGACAAGATCCTGACGATTGGCCGGAAGATAACTGACGGAAAAACAGCGCCCTTCGCGCAGCGCCGAAAGCGCCGAGGTCCCGGCATCGATCGAGACCATGATCCTCGGCGGCCTGGCGCTGAGATGCGTCGCGGACAGGGCGAGGAAACCCGCCCAGCCCTGCTCTCCGGCAGCGGCGACGACCGCCGCTCCCACTGCCCGGTTGCCGATGGCTTTCCAGAAGCCCGGCACGTCGATGTCTGTGCCCGTCATGGCGGCTTTTCCCGGACTCGAAAGCTGGTCAGAAGGCCATCACATTGTCGCGCAGCATGTCGTGGCTGTATTCGGTGCGGGTGGCGCCGCGCTTCTGCAGCGCCGGCACCAGCTCGTCGACGATCTGGCTGAGATAGCTGGGCTTCAGGTGACCGGTGATGAGGTAACCGTCGCCGCCGACTTCGGCCATCGCCTCGATAAGCTCGGCCGCGACGTCTTCCGGCGTGCCGACGATCGGCCAGCGCGGCGGCGACGTCACGATCTGCCGCAGGGTCACGGCCGGATCCTTGAACTTCCCGAGGATGGTCTGCATGCCGTTGGTCTTGATTTCGCCGACCGGCGCATCGAGGTCGAACTTCGAGAAATCGATACCGGAAAGGAACGACATGGAGGCGAGCGCGTGCTGCATGCGCTTTTCGAGCATCTTCGGATAGTTCTGCTTGTATTCGTCCGCTTCCTGCCGGCTTTTGGTGATGACCGGGGCGACGGCGAACATCAGCTTGACCTTGGTCGGATCGCGGCCGAAGCTCACGGCATAGGACCGTACGTCGATGCAATACTGCTTCATCTCTTCGATATTCTCGGCGCTGCCCAGCACGACCTCGGCATTGCGGCCGGAGAATTTGCGGCCGCGCGGCGAGCCGCCGGGGGCGATCAGCAGTGGGCAGCCCTGCGGACTGCGCGGCACGTTCAGCGGCCCGCGGGACTTGTAATATTCCCCTTCGAAATTGACGGTCCTGACCTTCGATGGGTCGATGAACGTCTCGTCGTTGTTGACGACGGCGTCGGGCTCCCAGGCCCCCCACAGCTGCTTGACGAGATCGACGAACTCGTCGGCCATGTCGTAACGCTTGTCATGCTCGAACTGCTTGTCGTAGCCGAAGTTCTGGGCGGCCGCGTCACTGGTCGCCGTGACGATGTTCCAGGCCATGCGGCCGTTCGAATAGTGGTCGAGGGTCGCCATGGAGCGGGCCAGGATCCAGGGCGGATAGAAGGTCGAGGTCATCGTGGTGGCGACGCCGAGCTTTTTCGTCGCTTCGAGGATATAGGGCGTGACGATGACGGGATCGAATTTCGGCGTCATGGCCGCATGGCGCAGATAGAAGTCCATGTTGCCGCCGTAGGTATAGGGTATGGCGGACGTGTCTTCGAGAATCAGGAAGTCGAAGAAGGCCTGTTCGAGGCGCCGCGCCCCATCGCGAAAAATATCCGGCTTGGTCCAGTCGTAGCTCTTGGCGAAATTGGGCGTGTTCCAGCCCTGCACGGTGATGCCCGGACCAAGGAACCATCCCAGATGGAAGGCGCACATATCGAAACCCCTCTTGAAGACCGTTTTGATGGGAAAACGATAGCGGCACGCACCGGGACGGCTGAAATTCAATCTCGCAAATCGTGTGATAAAAATCCGCGATGATCGCCGGTTCAAGGCATCAGACGGTCACCAGATCTGCTGCCGCGGTTCCCGGCGCGCGCTCCCGGGGCGCGAACGACTTGCGCAGGTTGTCGACGAAGCTGCGGGCCGCATCGCTGAACGGCCCGTCGCGCCGGTGGGCGAGGCAGATGGCGCGGACGATCTGCGGATCGCGGATTTCGTGCACCGACAGGTGCCGGCGGTCCTTGCTGGCCTTGAGCGCATTGGTCGGCAGGATGGTCGCATAACCGCCGATCTTCACGAGGCTGAGGGCCGCGGCCATGGAATCCACCTCCATACGCGGCTTGAGCGTGAGGTTGCGGCCCTGCAGGTGCTCCAGCAGAAGCGCGCGCAAGCCGTGCCGGCTCGATGGCAGGACGAGCGGCAGGTGGACGATGTCCGCCAGCGCGATCGGTCCCTCCGGCAGGAGGCCGGTATCGCTGTTGGTCACCACCGCCATGCTGTCTTCCGCAAGGCAATGGAAGGCGATCTGGTCGTCGTTGACGTACCGGTCCACCAGGGCGAAATCGATCTTGCGGGTCCGCAGCCATTGCAGCAGCGTCGGTGAATAGCCCTCGGCCACCTGCACCTCGCTTTCATTATGCAATCCGAGCCAGGCCTGCAGACCGTCGGCAAAACAGACGGCGGTGGAGCTCTCGTCGTCGAGCGCCGGTATCAGGCCGACCTTCAGTCGGCGCACCTGCCTGGAAACCGGCGCGCGCAACTGCTGGATCGCGAGGTTGAGGTCGTTCAGGAGCGGGCGCAGCAGGCCATAGAGGACATCCGCCCTCGGATTGGCTTCAAGCCCGTGGCGTACGCGCTCGAACAGCGGCCCACCGAGCTGGTCCTCGATATTCTGCAGCCGGACCGTCATCGCCGGCTGGACGATGCACATGCGGTCGGCCGCCTTGTGGACATTGCCCTCTTCATAAAGGGCGACGAAGGAGCGGCAGTGCTTCAGCGACAACCGTTCATTGGGGATTTCGCCGGGGAATGCAGCGCTCAGGGAAGCCGAAACGGCAGGCTCGGAAAGCTGCTCGCGCAGCACGCTGGCGAGTTCCTGGGCTTCATGCGCGTGGCCGCGCGCCGACCAGATGGACAGGACGGGATCGAAGGCCGTTTCCGCGAGCCAGCCGCAGCTGAAATGCTGCGCGAGGGCGGGGTTGAGCAGGCTTGTGGGGATCAGGATGGCGAAATTGCGTTCCTGGCCTAAACCCGCGAGCAGCTCGTGCAGCGGCTCGCCTGACCATTCGAGATTGATGCGCGCCCGTTCGGCCAATGAGTTGAGCGGGCCGTGAAGGGCTTCGGGCAGCGCCGGCACTATGATGTCCCTACCGGCGAGACTTCCCGGATTGACGGGCTGGGACACCCATCCCTGTTGCTGCGGGACACCCTGCACCAGCACCCATCGATCGCGGACCTGAATGAGGTCGCCGTCATCGGGAATGCTGAAGAAACCGGCCCTCAGGGCGGCAGAGGCATCCTTCGGATCATAGGTCGGAAAGAGCTGAAAATCCGTGCTGCCGTGCCAGCCCGCCAGCGATGGCGCGAGATCGAGCGGCGCGCCGGGAAAGCCGGCATGCAGGAGGACGGTCGGCGGCTTCCTGTTCGAGCCTGGCGGGAAGGCGCCCGCAACGATGTCCAGCGAGCGGTCCAGCCGTTCGATGAGCGGCCGCAGTATCTGGTAGACGTTAAGCCCCTCCGGCGTCACCACGATACCGGCACGGACCCGCCGGAAAAGCGGGACGCTGAATTCCTCGCCCATCGCCTTGGCATGGGCGCTGACGGTGGAATGGCTGAGGCCGAAGCGCTGGGCGATGCGCGTCACGCTCCCCTCCTGGACCAAGGCGAGGAAGGTGCGGATCTGGATGGAATTCACAACCAGGCGGCTTGACGGATCCAGATCGGAGGTCTCGAGCTGCAGGGGCATTGCGACCGGTCTCCTCGACTCGATGTGCACAGGCAATGATCACTCCCGAAACGGCAGTGACAGCTCTTTCTCTCCTTGGCTCCCTGATGCGATCCTATTTTTATCGTGACAGGATTCTACACTCTCAGCTTCATTGCAAGAATAATATGCATTCGATTTAAATGAACAAAAAGCAGGCAAAAGCACTCACGCGCGCATACCGCCGAACTGGTGTCCGGTTTCCACGCATTCGCAGGCTCAATAGGCGTCGAGCTCGCGCTTTACGCGCTCGAGCACGTCCAGCCGGGGGCGGACGAATTCCGAACGCGTGCCTGAATTTCCGTCACCGGGCCTCGTCGTCGCAACCATGCCGATCTTGGTCACCGTGAGGTCTTCATGGACGGGATCGCACCGGTCGGCCTTCATGCCCGGAAGGACGATCATGTCTTCATGGCCGCGGAAACGTGCTGCGAGAGACCATTCGACCTGGGTCCAGTCCTCCGGGTCGATGTCGTCCTCGATGGCGATCACCAGCTTGAACAGATTGACCTGGCCCATGGCCGCGATGATCGCGCGCTTGGCCTCGCCGAGCGCGGGCCGGTGCATGCTGATGACGGCATGCAGCCGCCCCATCCCGCCCTCCGTCACGAAGACGCGGCGAACCGAGGGAATGATCTTCTGAAGCGCGTGGCAAACCGTCACGCCGATCGCGACGCCGCCGAGAAGGCAGTGTTCGGGCGCAAAACCCGGCAGGATCGCCTGGTATATGGCGTCACGGCGATGGGTGATGCATTTCGCTTCGACGGCGATGCCAGGCCCGTAACGGACGTAGAAGCCGGGAAATTCGGAAACCGCACCCTCGTCGATGAGTTCGCCCGGCTTCAGGACCGCCTCGATCACGATCTCTGCCTCGGCCGGCACTTCAAGGTCGACGGTCTTGCATTTGACCAGGCGCAACGGTTCGCCGAGAATCGCCCCGACCGTATCGAATTCGTCGTCGCCGAGGCCGAGATAGAGCTGCGACCCGAGCATCATGGCGGGGTGGTTGCCGAGCACGACGGCGATTTCGAGATCCTGTTCGAGCTGCCGCGCGCGTTCCGCCATGATGGCCAGATGGTGGTTCTTGGCGATACCGGCCATCATCCGGCTGCCGCCTTCCAACCGGAGGCGGGCGATGGAGACATTCCTTTTGCCGGTATCGGGATGTTTCGCGATGATGACCCCCGCCGTGATATACGGACCCGCCTCGTGCTCGAACCAGTAGGGAACCGGCAGCACCTTGCCGATGTCGAAAGGCAGGTTCACGGTCTCTTCCTGCACCGGCGCGTCCGACACAATGACCGGCGGCACCGGCGATTTCAGCGCGGCGATGCAATGCGCATCGAGCTCGCCGGCCGCGATGTCCAGCGCCTCCTCGAACCTCGCCCGGGAATTCAGCAGGTTGCCGACCACCGGCATGCCATGACCGCGCACGTTCTGGAAAAGCTGGGCCGGACCTTTGCCGCGCAGGCCGAGAACGGCGCTGATCTCGTATTCGAGATCCACCTTGCGATCGACCCTGTGCAGCGATCCGCTCGCCTCCAGCTTTTCGAGAAACGGCCTGAGTCCCTGATCCGTCATTACTGTTCCACCGGCTTTGCGAGGGTAGGCAAGACGGAATGTCTCGCGGCATCCGGCCCGTCGCAAAGAAGAATTGCTTCGAAAAGGGTCGCCGCACCGGCGGCCAGGGCGGATGGTTCGCTCCATTCGTCCGGCCGGTGGCTCTTGCCGTCGACCGAGGGAATGAACACCATCGCAGCCGGTGCGATGCTCGCCATGAAGGCCGCGTCATGCCCGGCGCCGGATGCCATATCCAGCGTGGATAGACCGAGATCCCGGGCGGCGTGGCGCAAGACGGCGCGCAAGCCCGGATCGCAGGCGACGGGATTGCTGTCCGAGAGAATATTGCAGCATTCGAGCCTGACCGCGCAGTTCTCGGCGATCACCGCCGCCTCGCGCTTGACCGCGACAATGAAGCGATCCATCGCCGGCCGCTCTTCCGCCCGTGCGTCGATGATGATGCGCATGGTGCGGGGCACGACGTTGGCCGCGTTCGGCGAAACCTCGACCACGCCGGACGTCGCGACGAAATGGCCGCGCCCCTGGTTGGCGATACGCTGGGCGAGCGAATTGACGAACACCATCATCTGCGCGCCGGCTATGCTCGCATCCCGCCTCAAATGCATCGGCGTCGTCCCGGCATGGTCGGCCGAGCCTTCGAAGACGACTTCCATGCGCGTCACGCCGGCAATGCCGGAGACCACCCCGATATCTATCTCGCTTCGTTCGAGAACGGCGCCCTGCTCGATATGCAGTTCGAAGAAGGCGACGATGTCCCGCCGCAATATGTCGCCGAGACCTTCCGGCGTGCCGCCCATCCGGGCGATCGCGGCCGCGAGGCGCTCGCCGCCGGGGCCAGGATAGCCAAGCATCGCAGGCGTCAGCTTGCCCGTCATCGCCCGGCTGCCGACGCAGGACAGCCCGAAATCGCTCGGTTCTTCGGCGAGGAAATCGATGATCTCGAGATTGTGGCGCAGCCTGATGCCCCGTTCACGCAGCGAATGAACGATTTCAAGCCCGGTCATCACCCCGGCGGTTCCGTCGAAACGCCCGCCGTTCGGGACGGTATCGGAATGGGAGCCGATCATGATCGTCCCCGACGCCGGATCCATGCCCGAAAGATGCCCGATCATGTTGCCGGCGGCATCGACGCCGACCGTCAGCCCGGCCTCTTCGAAACAGGCCTTGATCCAGCGCCGGCCCTTCTCGAACATCGGCGTGAAGGACCGGCGGGTATAGGGGCGCGAGGGCTCGGTGATCTCCGCCAGATCCATCACCTTCTGCCAAAGCCGATCCGCGTCTATCGGCAGGTTGTCGGTGAACGGCGGTGACGGGACGCGCTGTTCCATCAGAGCGGCCTGACCATGTTTCCAGTGCCGGGTTCCGAGACAACATTGCGCCCGTCGAAGGCGAGCCTGCCGCGCAGGAAGGTCGCCTCCGCGCGATACGGCATCCTGATGCCGTCATAGGGGCTCCAGTCGACGACATTGTTGCCGCTTTCCGCGGCGCTGTAGATATAGGCGGAGGGTTTGAACACAGCGATATCCGCATCGCGGCCGATCTCCAGCGCACCCTTGCGGTGGCCGATGCGGAACAGCCGCGCCGGGTTTGCGGCCAGCAGCCGCGCCGCATGCGAAAACGACAGCCCCCGCTCGGAGAGCCCCTTGAGGAGAAGCGGATACATGGTTTCGAGGCCGGGCACGCCGGACGCGTTGGACAGCATGTCCGGACTGGATTTCAGCGACCGCGACCAGCTGACATGGTCTGTCGAGACCACGGTGATCCGACCGGCGGCGAGATGGCGCCAGAGCGCTTCCACCTGATCGCGCGAACGGATCGGCGGGTTGACCTTGGCGAAGCCGCCGAGCCGCGCGACGTCGTTTTCCTCGTCGAGCGTCAGGTAGTGGATGCAGGCTTCGACCGTCGTATCAAAACCCTGACGGCGATAGCTGTCGCAAAGGTCGTAGCCGCGCGATATCGAGCAGTGCACGACATGCGTCGAACAACCCGTCGCCGCGCCGATCTCGTAGACCTCGGCCATGGCGAGCGCCTCGGCGATGGCGGGGCGGGAAAGCGCATGGGCCCGGTAGTCCCGGATGCCGGTCTCTTCGACCTTGGCGATCGCGGTCCGTACGAATTCATCGTTCTCGTTGTGGATGCCCGCGATCAGGCCGTGTTTGGCGATCTCGGCGAAACATTCGTTGAGGATATAGGGCGTGATGCGCGGAAATCTCTCCGGATGGGTGCCGAAGGTCGAAAACTTGAATCCGACCGCGCCGGCCTTGATCATGCCGGGGATCTCGGCAGCACCGGCCCTCGGATGGACCGTTCCGTAGAGACCGAAATCCACCCGCGCCTGCTCGCCCGCCTCCGTCGCCTTGCGGGTCAGCTTCTCGCCGTCGCAGATCAGATTGCCGTCGTCATAGGGCATGTCGACGATCGTGGTGACACCGCCGGCCGCGGCCGAGCGCGTCGACCAGATGAAGCCCTCCTGATCCTTCTGGGAGAGGGAATGAACCTGGCTATCGATCGCGCCGGGCAGGATCAGGGCCTCGCCGAAATCATGCCGTTCGCGGGCGGCGGGCGGTTCGCCCTCGCCGACGAACTCGATCGTTTCACCGCGGATCGCGACGAAACCCTTTTCGATCACATCGGCCGCCCGAACAACGCGGCCTGTCAGAACCAAATCAAAATCAACCATGCGGAAGCGTCTTTCCTTCGACGCCTTCACTCTGCCCCATCCCTTCCGGGCGCAATAATTGAAATGCATGAACTGCGTGATAGCCTCGCCCGAAATCAGCTCCCGCCGAGTTCGCGCCCGGTCGAGGAAACGCTTCTGGAACGCGGCATCATTGTCTCCTACGAAACGATCCGACGATGGGGCCGCAAGTTCGGCCCGGCCTAGCAAGACTGCAAGCCTTTCACCCGGCTTCAGTCAAACAACGTGACATCGCCTTTTGGCCAGGTGGTATCCAACAGGGTTGCAATCCCCGATTGATTTTCGCTATAAGTTGTCTGCCTAAATCTCTTCTGGGGCCGGTCGGCAGGGGGGAGGGTGATAGGTGGCCGGCATGGCCGCAACATCAGAGAAGAGAGGCGCCATCGGACCATCACTATATCGTCGGGACATATAAATGACTGATACGATATTGATTTTCTCTGAAGACATAGAATTTCATTTGCTTTCAAAGCACGTCCTGATGGCAAGTGGCTATCAAGTCATACTGATAACGGAAGAGGCAGACGCAACGACCGCCGCGATTCAGCGGAGCCCGTTGGCGATCGTCTTGGACTGCCGCCGGGAGAGCAGTGCCGGCGTCACCATCTGCAAGGCGCTTAAAAATCACCCGAAGACGCGTTCGATCCTCATCGTGGCCGTCGTCGAAAAAGGCAACGAGGCCGCCTATATCAAGATAGTCGAAGCCGGTGCCGACAGGGTCTTCCACCGCCCCACGGACCCGGCGGACGTGATTGATTTTCTGCATCATTACGCGACGAATCCGGCAAGGCTGCAGCGCTATATCATTGAACTTCCGTTGACCCGCATCGATACGATCAACCGGAAGGTCTTTTTCCGGGACAAGCAGGTGATCCTTGGCCAGACCCAGTACCTGATGCTCAAATGCCTGCTGGAAATACCGGGAAAGATATTCCGGCGCGACGAACTCATCGAGGCCGTATGGCCGGACGGAACGTTCGTGGACGACAGGACGGTCGATGTGCATATCGGCGTCCTGCGCAAGGCACTTCGCGAGGCAGGCGCCGGCAATATGGTGCGCACCGTCAGGGGCGCCGGCTATACGGTCGATCTCGAATGGTTGAATTCTGTTTCAGTGCCTTAGAGTGTTTCCTTGTTGGATTGAAGCATTCTGCCGGAGCAGGTTTTCGTTGGGGCAAAGGCGATTGGCGAAGGGCATACCCTCTGGTACGTCCGAGCCGATCGCCTTTGATCCCGGCGGAAAGATGCCCGGCCCTGCGGGTTGGCTGAAACGGGCCGCCTGATCGACCGGCTCCGTTTGAGCCAACAGAATGCTTCAATCCAACAAGGAAACGCTCTAACTGCCGGCAATGGTGAAGCGATAGATGCGGGCGGGGCAGCCTGTTAACGAGGCGGTGCCTTTGCGGTCGTGCCGCGCTCGACATATTCGACATCCAGCTCGACCTTGCGGGGGATCACTTTTCCAGGCTCGCTTCGCACGACCCATTCGCCGGTCTCCACGCCCATTTCGTAGGCCGGCACATTGAGCGTCGATAAGGGCGGATCGACATAGGCCGCGATCTCGAGATTGTCGAAACCGATAATCGAACATCTATCCGGCACCGAAATCCCCTGGCTGCGCAGTTCCGACATCGCCCCGATCGCAAGCACGTCACTGCCGCAGAATACCGCGCTGATCTGCGGCGCAGCAACCAGAAGGGAGGCCATCATCTGCCTTCCGGCGCCGATCTGGTAGGGGGCTTCGCGAATGATGACGTCATCGCGTGTCGCGCCAAGTCCGAGCAGTGTATCGGTAAATCCTGCGACACGCGCCTGAGCGCGGTCATTATTGGTGGTGATACCGGCGATCATGCCGAACGTTCGATGCCCGAGCGCCCAGAGCCGCTGAGCAGCAAGAGCGGCGGCGCGATAATTGTCAAAGCCGATGCTGGTATAGTTGAAGTCCTTCTGCAGGGCATAGGTGACCGCGCAGGAGACGTTATGGGTATTCAGCAGATCGAACGTCTTGCTTCGATGCCGGGTCCCGACAAGGACCAGCGCCTCGATGCCCCGTTCGACCAAGGTCAGTGCCTGCTTGTACTCTTCATCGAGATCGTATTCCGATGTGCTGTAGATCAGCGCAAATCCGTTGCGTTCCAAGGATTGCTGCAGGCCGGCCAACATCTCCGCATAGATGGAATGCCTGATTGTCGGAATGATGGCGCCGACGAGATGCGACCGGCTGGATCGCAGTTGCCGCGCCGATCCGTTGCGGACATAGCCCAGGGCCTGAATGGCATGGTCGATCGATTCGACGACACTTGGGCTGACGATCTCGGGATTGTTCAGTCGTCGCGACACGGTTGCCGGCGCGCAGCCGGCCAGTTTCGCGACATCGGCAATGCTGACGCGTTTTGCCAAGGTCTCTGCTTGGGTTGCTTTGCCTGCCATGAAAGTCACCCGTTGCCGCGGATGAAATCGGCTGCCCGTTCGCCAATCATAATCGCTGTCGCATTTGTGTTACCGGAAACCAGTTTCGGCATAACCGAATTGTCGGCAATTCTCAAACCATCGACGCCGCGCACGCGCAACTGGGTATCCACCACTGATTCAGCGTCTCCGCCCATCCTGCAGGTTCCGGCCGGATGGTAGCCGGTGCGCGCATGGGCTCTGACGAAATCCTCGATCTCCTGCTGGCTCTCGACATCGACGCCGGGGAAGTGTTCGTTCTTCAGATAGGGCGCCAGGCTCGGTCCGGCCATGATCTTGCGCCCGAGCCGCACGGAATCCGCGGTCTTGGCAAGGTCATCCGGATCCGACAGATAGTTCGGATCGATCTTCGGATGATAGAGCGGGTCGTTTCCTGCGATTGAGACGGTTCCGCGCGAACGCGGCCGCGTCAGATAGGCGTTCAATGTGCAGCCATTGCCGCCCGGGACGCCCGCAATCCCGGCTTCAACCCCAGCACCCGCCAGGAAATGGAATTGGACGTCCGGCTCGGGATCGCCCTCGTCCAGCCACCAGAACGCGCCGCCTTCGACGACGTTCGATGTCACCGGGCCGGAGCGGAACAAGGCAAATTGCAGGCCCGCCCAGGCCTGCCAGCATGCTTTCTTGTATTTGTCGTAGCTGTAGGGACCGAGCAATTCATAGACCAGGAACACATCGAGATGATCCTGCAGATTGCGGCCGACCTGCGGGCTATCGGCAACGACATCGATGCCGTTGCCGGCAAGCATGGCGCCGTCGCCGATACCCGAATGGAGGAGCAGGTTCGGCGTTCCGATCGCGCCGCATGTCAGGATGATCTCGCGCCTTGCGGCAATGGTTCGGGTAATGGTGTCCGAACGCAGCTGGACGGCGGAGGCGCGGCCGTTTTCGAACAGGATGCGCATCGCCTGGCTGTCCGTCAGAACCAGGAGATTACGCCTGCTCGCGGCAGGACGTAGATAGCAATTGGCGGTACTCGAACGCCTGCCGGCACGATTGGTTACCTGGTAGAGACCGCATCCGCCGCGTTTTTCCCGGTTGAAGTCGTCGATATAGGGCATCCCGACCTGTTGGCACGCTTTGAGCCAGGCATAGGTCAGGGGATGGGTATAGGCTTGATCGGAGACCTTCAACGGGCCTTCGTTGCCGTGCAGGTCGCCCGACAGGCGTTGATTGTCTTCGGCGCGTTTGAAATAGGGCAGGACGTCGGCATAACCCCAGCCGGCGCAGCCATAGTCGGATTTCCAGGCATCGTAGTCGGCGGCCGTGCCGCGGATATAGACCTGCGCGTTGATGGAACTGCCGCCGCCCAGCACCCGTGCCTGGGTAAAGGGGGTTGATATGCCACCCTGATGCTCCTGCGCCGTGGTTTCGAAGCCCCAGGTGAATTGCGGACCCGTCGTTTTGTAATAGGTAACCGGCAGGTGGATATAGGGGCTGCGATCTTTCTGGCCGGCCTCGATCAGCAGCACGCTGGCATCAGGATCTTCGCTGAGCCGCGCGGCAAGGGTGCAGCCCGCGCTGCCGCCGCCGATAACGATGTAATCGACGGCAGAAAGAGAATCATCTTGCAATGCGGTCGCCACGGTTCAGTCTTCCTTCCTTACCCATTTGAGAAGGCCGGTCGCCACGGCCACGATTTCGTTGCGCTGGTTTTTGGCCTCGATGTCGGCAAGGCTGCGACGTTTGACCGTGTCGACAGCCGTGATCGTATAGGTCAAGGTGATGGTGTCGCCGAAGAAGACCGGCGCGGTGAAGCGGATACGGTCATAGCCAAGCGCCACCGGCGTTTCGCCGTTGACAAGGGCATCCTCGGCTTGGTCGACCATCAGGGTCGAGAGCGTGGACATGAAGCCGACCAGAAGCGCGCCATGGGCAATTCTCTGCCCGTAAGCGGAGCGCTCCATCAGCGCCTGATTGACATGAACGGGCGCAAGATCGCCCGTGATGCCGGCAAAGAGATAGACATCGCTTTCGCTGACGGTCTTGGAAAAGGTCACCGTTTGGCCGACCGATACATAAAAATCCTTCATAGCCATTCCTTCCTTCGGTCGGGCAGGCCGGGAATTGCCGTGTCCGCAATCACCCGGCCTGTCCCGCCGCACCTGATCAGAAACCCTTGCCGACCCAATCCTTCACGTTGTCGATGGTAATCGTCGCCGAGTTCAACGTGACGTCGCCTTTCATCGGCTTGCCGATACAGGCGAGATAGGCATATTCCACCCCTTCGGGTGCGACATAGGGAAAGGTAAATGTCGCAAAAAGTTTGCCGTCGGCGACGGCCTGAATGGCGTTGTTCTGGCCATCGAGGCCAGTCACCATGATTTCCTTCTGGCGCCCGGCCGCCTCGATCGCCTTGATCGCGCCGAGTGCCATCTCGTCGTTATGGGCATAGACACCGTTGATCTGGCCGGGGCCGAAGCGCTGCAGCACGTCCTCCATGAACTTGGCGGCATTCTCGCGCAGATAGTCGGCATTCTGCGTGGCGACGATCTTCATGTCGGGATGCGTCGCGATCACCTCCTCGAAGCCGCGCTTGCGTTCAACCGCGGAGCTTGCCCCTGCCGTTCCCTCGATCTGGATGATATTGCCCTTGCCGGCAAGCTTATCGACGAAGAACTCGCCGGCCTGGCGCGCGATCGGCTCGTTTTGAGCGGTGATATAGGTCGTCACGTCGGTATTGACCTTGCGGTCCAGGGCAATCACCGGGATGCCGGCCGCCATCGCATCCTTGACGACCGGCGTCAGAGCCTGCTCGGTCAGCGGGCTGATCATCAATACGTCGATATTCTGCGCCAGAAGGCTTTCGACGTCGGAGACCTGTTTTGCCGAACTGTTCTGGCCGTCGGTGATGACAAGATCGACATTGGGAAGATGCTCGGCCGCCCATTTGCGGTTCCCCTCCGTCATGGCGACGCGCCACGGATGGTTCATCGTGCCCTGGCTGAAGCCGATCTTGCATTTCTTGCTGAGATCGACCCCTTTCAGGGGATCGTCCTGCGTGACGGCGATGCTTGCGGTCGCAAGAAGCGTCAGCGCGCCCGCACCGATGACCGTCACTATTCTCGCTCTCTGCCGTGTCATGTTCTCCTCCTTGGCTGACACATCGAAAACTGTTTTGCCGCCTCTCATCTGCGCCGGCGCAAGACTTCCAGCGACACGGCCACGATGATGATGGCGCCCTTGACGATCTGCTGGGTGAAGGGAGAGATGCCGACGAGGTTCATCATGTTGGCAAGAACCGCAAGAATGCAGGCGCCGATCGTTGTTCCGACGACGCCGCCGACACCACCGAATAGGCTGGCGCCGCCGATGACGACGATCGCAATGGCTTCGAGTTCCAGGCCGGTGCCTGCGGTCGGTTCGCCGACCGTCAGCCGCGATACGAAAATCAGGGCCGTCAGGCCGGCCAACAGACCTGAAATCGTATAGACGCCGAGCTTGGTGCCGGGCACATTGATGCCCGAAAGGCGTGCTGCCTCGGCGTTGGAACCGACGGCATAGATATGGCGGCCGAAGTCCGTATAGTGCAGGACCAGAAACGACAGGGCGGCAACCGCAAGGAAGATCCAGACCGCAACCGGCATGCCCGCCATGTTCGCGCCGCCGATCCAGCTGAAATTGTTTGCCGTCGATGTCACGTCGATCGGGCGGCCGTCGGCAAGGGTCAGGGCGAAGCCGCGCAGCATCACCATGGCGCCGAGCGTCATGATGAAGGGCGGAATCTGCAACAGAGTGATGCCGAGGCCGTTGATGAGTCCGAAGGCTGTGCCGGCGGCAAGCCCGGCGAGGATGACCACGGGCACCGGCACGCCGATATTCAGCAGCATGGCGGTTGAAACCGAAACCACCGCGACGATCGAGCCGACCGAAAGATCGATGCCGGCGGTCAGGATCACGAAGGTCAGGCCGATGCTGACGATGCCGTAAAGTGCGACCTGCCGCAGGACGTTGATGAGGTTATAGGGGCTGAGGAACGCATCCGAAATCAGCGCCGAGATGACCACCAGAACGATCAATGCCATGAGGAGGCCGCTGATTGCGGCTCTCCGCATCAGGAACTGCAGAATACCCTGCGATGTGCCGAATGTCTTGGCGCCGTCGTGATCCTGAAATTGCATCGCCATGATCTTGTTTCCTCCACTGACTGTCTGCGCCTCGATATGCCTGCGCCGGTGTTTGGTGAGCCAATCCACTGCCGGCGCCTCGCGGAGCCGGTTTGATACGCGATCTGCGTTGTTTCACGTCGGCGCGGAAAAGGACGAGAGATAGGGTGCCGTCGATAGGATGACGGTCTTCACATCGGTGAAATCGTCATAACCGGCATTGCCGAGCTCGCGTCCGAAACCGGATGCCTTGACGCCGCCGAAAGGCAGCTGCGGGGCGCCGTCGAGCGTCGTATTGACCCAGACGAGACCGCTCTTGAGCTGACGGCTCGCCGTCATCGCGGTGGCAAGGTTGGTCGTCCAGATCGTATTGGCCAGGCCGTATTGCGTCTGGTTGGCGAGCGCGATCGCCTCTTCGCTCGTGCGAAACCGCGTGACGCTGAGCACGGGCCCGAAGATTTCCTCGGCAAAAAGCGCATGATCGGGCTGGACATCGGCAAAGATGGTCGGCGATACGAAATTGTCGGACAGCCCGGCACCGGGCGTGATACGATCGCCCCCCGCGATCAGACGATGACCGTCCCGCTTTGCTCTTTCGATATAGCCGAGCACTTTTTGCGTATGCGCAGCACTGATCATCGCGCCGAGATCGGTTGCGGCCAGCTGCGGGTCGCCGATCGTCAGAGCTTCGGCACGCGCAATCAGGCGCTTTAGAAACACCTCGGCAATCCCGTCCGCCACGAGCAGGCGCGAACCGGCAACGCAGCACTGCCCCTGGAACGCAAAGATCGCCTGCAGCGTGCCCTCCAAGGCGCTGTCGAGATCGGCGTCGGCACAAACGATGTTTGCGGATTTGCCGCCGAGCTCAACCGTCACCCTTTTCACCGTGTCCGCACTTCGCCGGATAATGTGTTGGCCGACCGTCGTCGAACCGGTGAAGCTGATCATGTCGATACCCGGATGTGTCGTCAGCGCTTCCCCGGCTTCGCTTCCCCGGCCGGTCACGATATTCAGAACACCCGGCGGCAGTCCAGCGCTCGCGGCAAGACGGGCAACTTCAAGAGCCGAGCCGCTCGTCATTTCTGACGGTTTGACGACGACGGTACAGCCGCTGGCGAGCGCGAACGGCACTTTCTTGGCGAAGATCTCGATCGGGAAATTCCAAGGAACGATGACACCGACGACGCCGACCGGCTGGCGAAGCACGAGCCCCGTCTTTTGCGCCGGCAGGTTGGAATAGGCTTCTCCGTGGGACTGCGCCGCCATGCCGGCGGCATGACGAAAGAATGCGCTGGCAGCGCCGACATCGCCTTTGACGAACCGTCGCGCCTTGCCGACTTCTTCGATCTCGATATCGATCAATCGCTCGGCATTGGCCGTAATCAGATCGGCGATCCGATAGAGAATGTCGGCACGCTCCTGAGCCGGCATGCGCGGCCATGGGCCTTCGTCGAAAGCCTTGCGGGCCGCCGCAACGGCGATATCCATGTCGGCCTGCCCGCCCTGTGCATAGCGTGCCACAAGCGCGTCATTGGCAGGGTTGCTCCGATCGACCGTCTGCCGGCTGGCCGGGCGATGCCAATGATTGGCGATGAAATGGGCATACTCTCTCATGCTTTTTTCCTTCAATCGGTCGCAGCATGCATGATGCGTTCTTCGCTCATCTCGCCCCGCATCAGTTCGCCGGTGATCCGCCCGGCACGCATGACGAGGGTGCGGTCACAAAGGCCGATAACCTCCGGCAGTTCGGAAGAGACGATGATGATGGCGAGGCCCTGGCGATCGGCCAGATCGACGAGAAGCTGATAAATTTCACGCCGCGCACCGATATCGACGCCGCGTGTCGGCTCGTCGATCAGCAGCACCTTGCAGCCGGCGTTCAGAAGTTTGGCGAGCACGCATTTTTGCTGGTTGCCGCCGCTCAGATTCCCGATGGTTTCGCGCGGACCCGGGGTCTTGACGCGCAACTGGTCGATATAGGCCTTTGCCATGCGGGTCTCGGCGCGACGCGACAAGAACCCGCGGCGGCGAATGGCTCCCAGTCCGGCGATCGCGATGTTGAAGGCCAGATCCTGTTCGATGAACAGTCCCTGATGGCGGCGGTCTTCGGGTAGAAGACCTATTCCGTGGGCCAGAGCCTGTTTGGGGGAGGTCGGCATGCTGTTCAGATCGCCGCAGGTAAAACTTTTGCTTTTTGCCCCATCGACACCGCAGAGCGCTCTCAGCAGTTCGGTGCGACCGGATCCCGCAAGTCCGCAGACGCCCAGGATCTCTCCCTGCCGAACTGTCAGGGAAGTATCCTTCAGCCATGGGTTGGTCAGATTTTGTACGCTAAGAGCCGGAGGGCCGATCCGCGGCTGCCGATCCGGATAGACGCTCGACATTTCGCGGCCGACCATCATCTTGACAAGCTTGTCCTTGGTCAGATCACCGGTCTTGGCTATCGCGACACACCGGCCATCGCGCAGAACGACGGTCCGGTGCGAAATCGCGAAAATTTCTTCGAGGCGATGGGAAATATAGATGAAACTGACACCTTCCTCGGCCAGTTTCGCGATGATCCCGAACAGGCTCTGCAACTCGCTGTCGCCCAACACCGCCGACGGCTCGTCGAGCACGACGATCCTGGCATCGCGCGACATGGCTTTGGCGATTTCGACGATCTGTCGGTGAGCAACGCTCAGATCGCCCACTTTGGCGTCCGATGCGATGTCGAAGCCCAGTCGCGCGATGGCTCTTCTTGCCCCTGCGTGGACGGCATTCCAGTCGATCAGGCCCGAGCGCGTCTTCGGCAGACGGCCGAGATAGATGTTTTCCGCAACGGTGAGGTCATTGGCCAGAAGCAGTTCCTGATAGATCACGGCAACGCCGAGATCGAGGATTTGCTGCGGATTGGCGCGCGCCAGCATCTTTCCGAAAAGCTCGATCTTGCCGCCGTCGCATTGATAGGCGCCGGACAGGATCTTCATCAAGGTGGATTTGCCGGCGCCGTTTTCGCCGACGAGGGCAACGACTTCTCCGGCCTGCAGATCGAAGCTGACCTGATCGAGCGCGACGACGCCGCGAAACCGCTTGGTGATGTTCTCCATGCGAAGAGCGAGCGGCCTTTTGTCTGTCACGTGAACGTTCATGGCAATATCCATCCTCATAGGCGCCTGATATGCATGCCGCCGTCGACATTGATGATTTCTCCGCTGGCGTAAGGGATTGCACCCGTTGCCAGGGCTGCGACGGCGCGCCCGACATCGTCTGGCTCGCCCCAGCGCTTGAACAGGGTGTTTTCGGCGATATAGTTCGCGTATTTTTCGCGCACCATCGCAGTCATGTCGGTCGCCATCAGCCCCGGACGGATCTCGTAGACCTGGATATTGTGGTCGCCGAGTTCGAGCGCGAAGAGCGCCGTCATCATCGACAGTGCCGATTTGGCAAGGCAATAGGCCGCCTTGTCGGTCGAGGCGAGGCTTGCATTGGACGAGGTGATCGAAATGATCGAGCGCCGATCACGGCCGTCATTGGCCCGCATCCACCGCGCGATCTCCTGCGTGAGGAAAAAAGTCCCGCGCAGATTTATATTGACGACGCGGTCGAACTCTTCCGCGCCGACCTCGAGCAGACCGATGCGGCGCGGCACCTGTATGCCGGCATTGTTGACCAGGCAGTCGATCCGTCCAAAGCTTGCCGCCGCCGCGCGGACAAACGCGGCATGCCCTTCTATGTCGCCGATGTCATGGCGAAGAAAGCGTGCCGATATACCAAAGGCGCCGAGGGCTTTGATGGTCGCATAGGTTTCCTCGTCCTCGACGACATCGTTGAGGACGATATCGAACCCGGCCTGTGCCAGGCTGAGGGCGATGCCGCGACCCAAACCGCGGCGGCCTCCCGTCACGAGAGCGACAGGCCGATCGGACGGCACCGGTGGAAGGGCGGTCTCGCTCATGCCACGGCACCACGATCGAGAAGGGCCGCGATCTCCTGCGCACCGAAGCCGCTGCCGGTCAGAATGGAAACCGTATCCTGACCCGGTCTTTCGGCAATATGTCGGAGGCCGGGGACCGCTCCGTCGTAACGGTTCGGGTGATTGACCAGTATCGCGCTTTGTCCACTGACCGTTACATTCGCAAATACCTGATTGTGCTGTGCCTGCGGGTCGCGTGCCAGCTCCGAATAGTTGGTGACCGGGGCAAACCAGACCTTGTGCCTCGAAAGCGCCGTTTCAGCTTCGGACAAGGTAAGGCGTGCCAATCGCGCTGCGACATCCGCCGCCACCCGGTCCCGTTCCAGATAGGCGTCCAGCGTATCGTCCTTCGCAAGCTCGGACGGACCGAGAGCTTCGTCGAGAAGGCCAAGCGCATTCAGGGACATGGCGATATGGCGGCCGTCGGCGGTCTCGTAAATTCCATAGGGCGCTTCGTGGAACCAGGTGGCGAGATGGCCGTCGCGCTTGAAAACCTCAGGCGTCTTGGCGCCGTTCAGGTAGTTCGTAATGGCCTCCGCCTGCAGATCGATACCCGCGTTGAACAGGCTCGATTCGACCCTCGTTCCCCGGCCGGTCCGCAGCTTGCGAATGATGGCCCCGCCAATTCCAAGCGCAAAAAGGGCGGCCCCGTGCTGATCGACGATCGCGCAACCGGCGGCAGCCGGAAGGATGCCGGGAGCCTGGCCCGCCGTCGCGGCCACCAATCCGGTGCGGGCCTGAATCAGGAGATCCTGACCCGGCAATTCGGCATAGGGGCCATCCGCGCCGTACCCGCTTGCCGATGCGAAAATGATATCCGGCTTGGCTTCCTGAAGGGCCTCGTAGCCGAGGCCGAGACGATCGAGCGTGCCCGGCCGGAAATTTTCCATGACGACATCGGCGGTCGAAACCAGACGCAGAAACGCGGCCCGCCCTTCCGGCGATTTCAAATTGATGCAGATCGATCGCTTGTTCTTGTTGGCGCAGAGATAAAAGCCTGAGACCTCTCCGACAAAAACCTTGGCACCGGACCAGCGTCTTTCATAGGCGCCGCCGATCGGCTCGACCTTGATGACGTCCGCTCCCATGTCGGTGAGATATTGGGCAGCCGCCGGCCCCTGAAGATAATGGCAAAGACTGATGATGCGTATGCCGCTGAGCATTCTTGAGACCCCTCCCTGGCCCGATGTGCTTTTAGTTATGAAATCCATTTCATAATGCTTGATCATCGTCAATTAGGTTGTTGACATTTTTTCTTCAAAATCGGCATAATTATCGAGAAATCTATGGCGCATCGCAAAAAGATTTGTGCACGTGCGTAGAAAATAAAGAAAACGATTTCATAAATTGGAGGTATAAATGCCAGTCGAGTTTCAGGGGCGGGGTGTCATTCCGGCCTGCCTTATGCCCGCCACTGCGTCGCGGGAAATCGATCGGGACAGTTACAGGCGTCATCTCGGCGATCTTGCCGATGTGGTCGGCTTGTCGGGGGTCGTCGTCAACGGCCATGCCGCCGAAGCCCATGCATTGGCGACAGGCGAGCAGATTTGGGGGATTGAGACGGCCGCCGAGACGGTCGGCGATCGCTTGCCCGTCATCGCCGGTATTTATTGCGAGGGGACGCGACTTGCCAGCCAGATGGCAAGGTCGGCCGAAAAGGCCGGCGCCCAGGCGCTTTTGATCTTTCCCCCCAATTCCCTGATGTTTGGAGGCAACGAACGTCCATCGCTCGGAGCTCAATATGTCAAGGATATCGCCGCCGTGACGTCTCTTCCGCTGGTGGTCTTCCAGTACCCGCGCGCCACGGCCTTGTCCTACGCGCTCGACATGCTTGTCTCGCTCTGTGAGGCGGTCGAGACGATCGTGGCAATCAAGGATCTTTGCGCGGACCCGCGCCTCCACGAGCGGACGATCACCGCTCTGCACGGACTATCGCGCCCCGTCCATGTGCTGACAAGCCAGTCGCAATGGCTCGGCGCATCGCTGTCGATGGGTGCGCGAGGCATCATATCCGGTGCAGGAAGTGTGATTGCCGACCGGCAGCGGGCGCTGTTCGATACCTTTGCCAGAGAGGATTCGACCTTGGAAGAACGGCGGGCTCTGATGCAGACGATCAGTCTGTTCGTCGATGCGCTTTATCGGCCGCCCTATGTCAACTGGCAGGCCCGGATGAAACGCATCCTCTATGAATTCGGCCGGTTGGAAAGCCCCAACGTATTTGCGCCGCTGCAGGAAATCGACACGGTTGAATGGATGGAAACGGCGCGTCTGATTTCGCAGGCGGGACTGTCGCGCGACAATCTCTATTCGATGTGAGCATGCGCTTGCGGGGCAGCCCAGCCGATATCAGGCAGAACCTGCCGGCTCGGCTGCATCTGCAGGAGCCGGTCCACGAACCGGATTGCGCGGCATTTACAAAAGGGCGAACGGCGGGAGCTCGGTGACGGGCCGACGCAGTGGTCGTCGGCTCAATCCACCGGCGGCGATGTCCGGATACCGATCGGGATCATGGGAGGCTGGGGAACGGCGTCGAAACAGCCCGGCATCGACTGATCATAGTCGATGATCGAGCCTGTCATCATGCCCGACTCAGACGAACACAAGAAGGCGACGGTGCGCGCCACCTCGCCCATGTCGAGCATGCGTCCGATCGGAAGCCTTGCTTCCGCAGCCTCCCGCCAGCCGTCCTGGACACCGTGCCAGCGTCGCATCGTCTCCTCTTCGCCTGGACTATACATCCAGCCGATGCACAGGCCGTTGACGCGCAAGCCATACCGAAGCATGGAAAAACCGGTATTGCGCGTCAGCGTGACGAGCGCCCCTTTCGATGCGGAATAGGCCGAGAGGAAGGACTGGCCGCCGTGCCCGCTCATCGAGATGACGTTCAAGACGCTGCCCGCGACACCGTCGCGGATCATCATGGCGAGGGAGTTCTGCATGATGAAGAACGGTGCTTTGACATTGGTGTCGAATATCCGGTCGAAAGTTGCCGCGTCGGTGTCGAGGATCGTCCCGCGCTCCGTGTTTCCGGCCGCATTGACGAGAATATCGACACGGCCGAATTCGGCGTCGCATGTGTCGGTAATCGCCTTGAGCTGGGCCGCGTCGCTCAAATCCGCAGGCACGAACACGGTGCGGCATCCGAGAGCCTGAAACCGGGCTGCAACACTCTCGCCGCGCTCCCGGTTTCGGCCGGTCACGACTAGGTTCGTCAAGCCGCGCTGCACGAGCGTCTCGGCGATTTTTTCGCCCAGCCCCTGCGTCGATCCGGTGATGATGGCTGTCTTGCCGAGGAAGGAAGACAGCGAATGTGCATCTGCTTCTGACATCTTATCGCCCCGGATACGGTGTTTCGGACAAGCGTTTTGGGCTTCAGGCCGGATCGCCGGATTTGGTAGCGATGTCATAGGTCTTCACGTCACGCCTTATCTCCGGCAGCGAAGCGAGCGTCGCCTTGAAGACGCGGTAGTGATCCGATGACTTGTGGGCCTCGACCGCTCCGTTGCTGTCCCATTCTTCAAAAAAGTTGAGGGTGAAGGGTGAACGGAGATCCTCCGCAAACCGGTAGGTGATGCACCCTTCCTCGTCAGCTGACAGGGTGGTGACCACCCTTGCCGCTGCCTTGAGCGCCGCGAAGTTTTCTTCCTTGCATGTCATCGTTCCCGATATGACGATCATGGTTCTACGCCCCCTCGGACGAACTGTTGGAGAAGCAGGTACTGGCCCGCAGAGCCGCAGGCCGGTCGGTCATCCTTGGGAAACCCTCGGTCTTTGCAATCACGGCGGCGATGAAATGGTGAACGGCATCCTCGTCATTCGTCCCGATGATTGCATCGGCCGCTGCCTTGAGCCTGTCCGATGCATTTCCCATCGCCGCGCCAAATCCACAAACCGAAAACAGATGCAGGTCGTTGTCGCCATCGCCGAAGGCGATAAGATCGGAAGGATCCCAGCCGCCCATCGACCCGGCAGCACGCAGCGCAGTTCCTTTCGTGACGTTTTCGGCGGTTATTTCCAGATAGTCTGACTTGGAGCGATTGGCGACGATCGGCCATGCCTGGGCCGACAGCCAGCTTTCCAGTTCGCCGAGATCCTCACTTGGGCCGACGACCATGATCTTTTGTATCTTGGAAAGCATGCCGACGTGGCTTGCGAGCAAAGGTGCAAAGCCGACGACGGCGGTTTCGAATTCGACATTGTCGGTATGGCGGGTCACGTACCAATCAAAATCGCTGTAATAGTGTGCCGTCAGCCAAGGGTAACGGTCCATCTGGCCGGCGAATGCGACGATGCAACTGTCGAGCATGGCGCTCGATTGGGTGACTTCCCCGGAGGTGTGAACGACGAGCGCACCGTTCAAAGCCACCATCGGGCCTGACAGACCAATCCGCCTGGCGAGCCCGAGCACGGAACGCGGGGGGCGTGCGCTGACGAGGATGACCTTGACACCGTCATTATAGGCTGTCCGCAGCGTTTGGTGCACAGCCTGTGACAACTGATGGTCGCTGCGCAGCAACGTCCCGTCGATATCGATCGCAAAACCGCCAAAGGCGATCGGCGAGATCTCGTTCCTTTGTTCCAGGCTCATCCGACATTCCTCCATTCCTTTTCGAAAACAGGTCTGTTTCCGAGGGGAATATCTTTGAGCAGCTCCGGAATATCCAGCTGCGCGCAAAGGTCGTTGAGCAGCATGACCCCTGTCGCATAGAGCAAGATCGCCTTGCTCTCGCGACCGTCGCCGACAAGATGGAAAGGCATCATGGTGCAGAAATGGATCGCCTCGGCAAACAAGGTCCGGATCTCGGCGAGCGGATCGCCGGTAAGGGCGACGTAGTAATCGCGGGCCCATCGATCCAGGCTGTTGAACAGGTCGAGAACAGGCGAAGGTTCGTAGGAAAACTGCATGATGACTTCGCCGGCCGCTGCCGACCAGTGGAGCGTAAACAGGCTCTGATGGATGAAATCATACTTGCCGTTGACGCTGTGGCTGACCTTCCCGAGGTCGTAATAGATGTCGCAGCTGTCATAGCCTCTGGGATCGACGAGGCGAAAGCTTTCCCCGTTGGGGTCCACCATGATGTTTTCGAAGTGAAGATCACCATGGATATAGGCAGAGACGAACGCTGGTCCGACCTGGGCGCGGGCTTTCTGCGACTGCTCGAATTTCGCTAAGAGTTCGGGGACGTTTCGATATTCCTTCCCGTTGATCCAAAGGCGTCGCGCATCGACGATTTTTGCAAAGACAGGCGCACGCTCCAGCGTGCGCCGAAGCCGGTGCCAGGCGCGCTGAAAGTGGATCTGATCAAGATAGTCCTGCGGGGCCTGCTGTTTGTGGGGCGCATAAGCCTTCGCATGGATCGCGCCGAGGATCGTCTCCAGGCGCCGGGTCGCGCCATCGAGGCCCACGTCATCGGCAAAAAAGTGTTGGCGCAGCGTTTTCAGGGGCAGGAATTCCTCCTCCATGAACACCAGCTCTTCGGTATCGCCATGCAGGATCACCGCAGGATAGAGAGAGGCGAGGTCGGCAGGAAGATGTCGGAGGAAGCGGATTTCGTCCCTTAGTTTCCGGCGCCCCAAATTGCGCGCTTCCTTCCGGAACCGCGTAACGACGTTGGAGCGCGCATAGGATCCGCCTTTGACGTGCGGCTCGCCAGGCGAGGCATGATCGGTCGTGTCACTGTGTCGTGCAGCATGATCTGCGGCAATCGTCCTGACGACGTCAAAGACATGCGTCTCCGGCGAGACAAGAAGCGCCTGGCGGAATTCGGATGCTTTTTCTCCCCGCATGAGGGCAATCCGCCTGGTGTCCGGACTCATGCTGCTTGGCCCGTTTCCGGCATGCTGCAGCAGGTCATCTGCCGGGGGAAGCGACAGAACGGTTGCGTCGGCCCTGGCGCCGAGCAGAAATTCGAGGAGTTCCTCGTCGAGAAGCGCTGCCGCTTCGACCAGGAGGATATCCATTTGGCTGTCGCTCGGCTTGGCAAAAGCCTGCTTCCAGTCATCGACGGAGGTTGGCAGCCTCTTGACCTCCTCGATGCCAAAGCGATTGAAGAGACTGCGCATCGTATCGGAAGCTGGTGACGGCTGCTCAGGATTATTCTGCAGAACGATCGCGGTAATCATAACGCATCTCCGTTTTGGACCTGATCATGGAACACTTGGCGATAGGCATCATGCTGCGCCATCTATAATTGCAGCGGCCAGGGCAGTTGCAAGTAATTTTGTGCGATGCAAAATAAACAAACGTCACGCCCGTGGATTGACAGGGGTATTTTATGTAATATATTGAAATATATGCATAAATATCAAATGCTGCAGTGAACAATAAGCTGCTGAAAAGTAGCATTTCTTAAAGCTTCTTTAGGATCTTCATATAAGAGAGAAGTTATCCTGCCCCGTTTTGTGGGCGCTGCAGCATTGGCCCCGTCATCGGATCGTTTCATGGGAGACAAGGATGCCGTGCCTCGGAAGCATTTCCCCGAAACCCCCGCCGCTACCAATCTTGGATGTGCCTTCCCGTTGATGTCATTTCTTCACGAGATGTTCGAAATGCGGCAGAACGCCGCTCCCGCGACACATATCCCTGTCGCTATCGAGAGGTTGCGGCGCCCCTGTCGGTCCAGGCGGGCGGCAGGCCGAACCGGGCGGCGACGAGCCCCGGAATGCCGGGAGCCGTTCCGAACGCCTTGCAGGCATCGTATTTCGGATCGCCACCGAGCGAGGCCCTCAATCTCTGCATCGATGGTATCGCCGGCATTCCCTTGAACGGGTCCTTGCCCGTGACCAGCATGCGGCTGAAATCCGTGGCGAAGGCCGACGACAGGGAATACGCGTCCCCGACAGCCGACACCCGAGCCCTGGTCGTGATCATGTTGGCACCGCGCGACCAGAGCAGCGCTGCCCTCTGAGAACCATTCCCGTCGATGGCTTCGGCCTCGATGGCGAGACCGCCGAGGCCGATCGGAAGGCGCGGGATCGGAATCCCGAGCGCTGCCGAAGCACCGAACGAAGCGACGGTGGACGTCGCCGCAACCGAACGGTTCGTCGCAACGATGTTGGTCACCGTCGCGCGGACGGTGAGGTCCGCCGGCTGGCTCGTCGCAACGATCTTGAAGCGGTCGCTGAGACCGGTGCAGAGCGCCCGGTCGATCGCGTTGGTGACGAGTGCCAGCTCGCCGGGATCGAAGCCACGGCTGTAGATCAGCGCTGACGTCGGTACGATGCGCACCGTCTGCGCGGCAAGCACCGGCGGCGAATCCACACGCAATTTTGCTCGCGTGAGGGTGCCGCCCGATGGGTTCATTCCGTCGTAGGAAGAAAGGGATGTACCTTCCGACAAAGGCACGCTTGCGCAGGCGGACAAGCATGCAAGCAGGATCACGCCGAACGCTGGCCACCGCAGCATTTCAAGCCGTCGCAACATCGAGATCATTGTCAAATCGTCCAAACCGGGATCATCGGTTCAGGCACTACCAGCTCCAGCGTTAACCGCGGTAAAGACAATGTAAAGTTCGGTAAAGGCTGTGATCAGCCCCAATCTCTCGCGGGGTTGAACATCGCCGGCTGCCGCGGAATCTCCAGCATGATGGCCAAGCCGCCGGCATCCGGCAGCGACGCATAGACCCGCCCGCCATGGCACTCGACGGCCTGTCTGGCGATCGCCAGGCCAAGACCGTACCCCCCTCTCGGTGCCGCGTCGGTGCCCCGGGAGAATGGCTGGAAAATCCGCTCGAGTTCGTCTCGCCTGACGCCCGGCCCCTGATCCGCGACGCATACCTTGAGGAGACGGTCTGTCGTCTCGCATCGCACGACGATTTTCGAATGTTCGGCGGTATATTTGACCGCGTTGCGAATGACGTTTTCCAGCGCCCGGTAGATCAGCTCGCCTTCGACCTCGGCAAGGAAGCTGTCGTCAACACTGGCGGTAATCGAAACCGCGCGTGCCTGGGCCTCGAACGCTGCGTCGCCGAGGATTTCGTTCAGGAGATCGATGACATCGAGCGTCTGTGTCTTCAGCGAGAGACGGGAACCGGCTGTCAGCCTGGCAAGCGTCAGCGCTTCGCCGACCAGCGCGTCGAGCCGTTCGATCTCCCGGTCCATGCGCTCCAGCATGGTATCGAGTTTCGCCGGGTTCTGCCGAAGGACACCGCCGACGGCCTGCAGGCGCGACAGCGGGGAGCGCAATTCATGGGAGATGTCGTGGAAAAGTCTCTGTTGCGCCTGCTGCAACTCCTGCAGCCGCGCGGCGCTGGAATCGAAATCGTGCGCGAGTGCGGAGACCTCGTCCTTCCGGCCGGCCATCATGTGCCCGATGCGGACGTCGAAACGACCGTGCGCGAGCGCGCTCAGACCGTCGCGAAGGTGCACGACCGGGCGAATGAGGTATCGGGCAAGCGCGGCCGCCGATATCGCGCTCGAAATCAGGATACCGAGCCCCGGTACGAACGGGCCGAGCGTATCGAGAACGACGCTGTATGGCCGGGACACGGAGATCCGGTAGCAAACCCCGTCCTTCAGAACGGTTCTTGTCTCCGCCGTGCTGCCGTCGACGCAAATACCAGGCTCCGCGATCCTCGCGATCGTAAGGCCGACCGGCACCGTTTCCTCGCTTGTCCGGACAAAGCGCCGAGCGGCATCTTCACCTTCAGTGACAAGCAGGTTTCCAGCCAGTTCGAGGACGACTTCCCGTTTCTGACGTTCCAGTCTCGAAGCGGAAGGAAGCGTCTCGAAGAAGTTGAGCGTCAGGATTATGATCGCGACGGACGCGGCGAGCGTCAGCCAGATGATCAGGAAGAACTTCTTGAACAGCCGGGGCATGTCAATCCAAAAGCAGTTGATAGCCCTGGCCGCGGACAGACTTTATGCGTGACTGTCCGTCGTGCCTGAGGCCGAGCTTCTGACGCACGCTGCTGATATGCACGTCGATGCGGCGATCAAACGCGGTCAGCGGCTTTCCGAAAGCCCTTTTCGAGATATCCTGCTTCGATACCAGCTGGCCGGCATTGCGGGCGAGAACCTCGAGCAGGCTGAACTCCGTGCCGGTAAGCTCCAGCGGCCGCCCCTCCCATTCGGCCGTTCTGCTGCCTGGATGAACGACCAGCCGCCCGGCTCTCAGCGTGTCGGTGGCCACATCGGCCGCAGGCCGGTTCGCACGGCGAAGGATCGCGCGCACCCTCGCCGCGATCACTCCTGGAGAACAGGGTTTCGTCACGTAATCGTCGGCGCCGAGGTCGAGGCCGGATATCCGATCGATATCATCGCCTCTCGCCGTCAGCATCAGCACGGAAACCTGACTGAGCTTCCTGATTCTTTGCAGGACCTCGATCCCGTTCATCCGGGGCATCATGATATCGAGCACGATCAGGTCCACCGCGTTTCGCGCGGCGGCGGCAATCGCTGTGCCGCCGTCCGTGCCTCTCGCGACGTCATACCCTTCTTCGACCAGGTATTCCTGCAGCAGCGCCGTCAATTCGGTATCGTCGTCGATGAGGAGGATCTTGTTCATTGCACTCCATCCGTCATTCATGCCGGCCACCCATGAGGAACAAACGCGCGGGGACGGCGGGACTTTATCGAGCTTAACACGATTTGACTGCCCCCGACGCCACCCGGCCACTGATGAACGGGCGACACCGATCGTGTTCGTCCACTGCTGAGACCCGTCGGCCCTGGATATCACATCGCAACGTAGAGCGTTCGTAATCCGATAATGGGAGTCGCGGCAACAAGATAGGGAACATGAGCCTCCAAGGCTTGACGCTTGCAATGAGCCCTTCGTTTTGTATATTCGGAATATGCCGAATATACAAAACGAAACCGACAGGGATGAGCAGCGGTTCGTAGAGGACGTGGCACGGCTGCTCGCGCCTTGGGGCGTGCCGCTCGCCGCCGCCCGTCTCTATGGCTATTTGCTTCTCTGCCCTCGCCCTGTCAGCCTCGATCAGATCACCGAAAAGCTGGAGATCAGCAAGAGCAGCGCCAGCGTAGCCGCTCGGCTGTTGGAGAGTTACACGCTGGCGCGTCGTCATAGCGAACCTGGAACCAAACGCGCGCTTTATGCCGTGGCGGACGACTACGAAGCCATGATTCGGCAGCAGAATCGTCTGCTCGACGCATTGGCCGGGCAGTTGAACGCCGGAACTGAACTGGCTGTGCCCAAGGCGGTCAGTGAGCGTCTCGGTGAGATGGCCGATTTCTATCGGATAACGCGAGATGCCATGGCGGATGCCGTGAGCCGCTGGAAGCGTGGCCGACGACGGCAATGAGCCCCGCAGCGGCGCTGACGGTGCGGAGGAAAGGCAGAAAATGGGTCTCTTTCTAAATCTCATCGCTCAGACGATCGTCTGGTTCGGTTTCATGGGCGCGATCATCTTTGTTGCCGCAGGCACGACGGATTACGCCGGCGGGTGGCTTTATCTCGGAATGATGGCCACGCTCTCGGTCGTATTCGGGACAATCATGGCGCGCGTCGATCCTGGCCTGCTCAGGGAGCGCCTTAAACCGCCCGTGCAGAAAGATCAGCCGCTCGCGGACAAGCTGCTTCTCGTCGCAATCCTGCTCCTCATGTTGGGAGGAATGGGCTTCATGGCGGCGGATGCGGCGCGCTGGCACTGGTCGGCAATGCCGTCTTCCGTGCAGTGGGCGGGCTGCGGGCTGCTTCTCGCGGCGCTTTTGTTCATTTACTGGATCATGCGGACGAACAGCTTTGCAGCGCCGGTTGTGAAAATACAAAAGGACCGCGGGCAGGCGGTCATCACAACAGGCCCTTATGCCATCGTCCGCCACCCGATGTATTTGGGCGCGCTCTTCTATATCGCCGGGACATCCCTCGTACTCGGCTCGTGGTGGGGACTTGCGGCGGTCCCCCTCCTCGCCCTCCTGCTTGGCATGCGGATCGGCATCGAGGAGCAGGCGCTGCGCACGGGTCTCGAGGGCTATGATGAATACGCGCACCATGTGCGTCGGCGTCTGATTCCGTTCATCTGGTGAGACGGCCATCCTGCATCGCAAGGCCTCGCCCCGACAGCCGTTTTTATTTTCACGATGCCGAGTCGGTCTGAGGCCGGCGGCGGAAAAAGCTCTGGACGCGTTCGGGAGCATCGTCCGAGAACATCGTCTCCGGCGAACCCTGGGACACGATCCGTCCGGCCTCCATGAAAACGATGTCGTCGGCTACCGTCCGGGCAAAACCTGTTTCATGGGTTACGACCAGCATGGTCATTCCGGCCCTGGCCAGCTCCTGCATCACCGCCAGAACCTCGCGCGACAGTTCGGGATCGAGCGCCGATGTCGCCTCGTCGAAGAGCATGACTTTCGGCTGCATGGCGAGGGCACGCGCGATGGCGACCCGCTGCTGCTGGCCGCCGGAAAGCTGCGAGGGTAACGCATTTTCCCGATGCGAAAGCCCGACCCTGGCGAGAAGCGCACTCGCCCTTTCCTGCGCTTCGGCGCGGCTGCAAAGCCCCGCGGAAACCGGAGCAAAGGCGACATTGGCAAGCGCGCTCAGGTTGGCGAACAGATTGAACCGCTGGAAAACCATTCCCGTACGCCGGCGATGGCCCCGCAGAACACGTTCGCTGGCCGGATAGAGCCGCCCGCCGCGTTCCTCGCGACCGACCAGTTCGCCATCCACCCAAACCTCCCCGGCCACCGGCGTTGCGAGATAGTTGACGCAGCGCAGCAGGGTGGTCTTTCCCGAGCCGCTCGGCCCGACCAGCGCCGTCGTCGTCCCTTCGCGCACGGCAAGGTCGATGCCTTTGAGAATATCGTGAGCACCATATGAAAGATGCAGGTCGCGCAGCTCGACGGCAATTCCCGGATCGGGCCTCTGCGGCCAAGAGCGTGGCCGCGGGCGGGTATGGATCTCCGGCGCGCTCATGCTGCGGCTGCCTTGCGCGTCAGCTGCTTTTCAAGCGCTATCAGGGCGATATTGATGACCGCGTAGATACCGCCGGCGATCGCCACCATCAGCAACGGGCTGGCTCCCGAATAGATATAGGCGCTGGCCGTGCTCATGATCTCGCTGACGGAAATCGCCGATGCGAGTGAGGTTTCCTTGAAAAGCACGGTCGTACGGCCGACGAATGGCCCCGCCGCGATACGGATGACCTGCGGCACGACCACGCCTGTTGCAAAGGGCAAAGGCGGGATGCCCAGCGCCCGCGCTGCCTCGAACTGGCCGCGCGGAACGCCTTCGTAGCTGGCCCGGAAGATCTCGAAATAATAGGCCGTCGCAAAGAATACGAAAGCGATGATCGCCGCCGTCATGGGGCTGATGGCGCGGCCCATCATGGTCGAGCCGTAAAAGGCCAGAAACAACAGGATGAGCGGCGGCGTGGTCTGCGCCAGCCAGCTATAGATACGCACCAGAAGGCCGACTGACCTGTGGGCGCAGATATCGACGACGCATAGCAACGCCCCCAGAATTGTGGACAGGACACAGCTCGTCGCCAGCAGGATGAACGCGTTGAGCAATGCCTGGCCGAAGACCGGGAATCCGTCGGAGACGGCTGTCATGAAGGTACTCATGGTCTTCTCTCCGCGTCTGTGGCGGGAAGAAGATTGAGCGCCATGCCGACGGAGGCCGATGCGGCGGTTATGACCGGAACACCAAGGCGTACCGACAGGGCATCTCCCCCACCGACGGTCGCGCCATAGGCCCAGACCAGCACGATATCCGGAGAGAGCATCGTGAGTTCCGCGCCCGCGGCATCGATATCGCCTCCGTGACCGCAGAAAACCAGGTCGAGACTGCGCGCCCAGGGCTTTGCCGCCCAGCCCGCTTTCTGCTGATCGCGCTGTCTGTCGCCATAGACCAGCATGGCGACCTTCGCCGATGGCCTGGTCATCGAAAGAGCTTGGGCATAGGACGACAGGGCGAGCGGCGGAAAGATCACCGGTCTTGTCGAAGCGAAACTACCGTCGGGAAACTCCTCCGCGGCGCAAACGATTGTCAGATCGACATTTTCGTCGGTTTCGAGTTCCCGGATCGATGCCTGAACCGGCCCGATGAAGCTGTCGCGGTCGAACCATTTGGCCGTCCAGCCCGCGCCGAGCGGCCCCCGGGCGCCGTTTTCGCGTATATTCGAGCGGATGGCGGGAGCGCCGTCGCGTGCCGACATCGCATCCAGCTTGTCCGGCCCCAGCCCTTCAAGGGCATGACGCCAGACGATCCCGATATCCCGGCCGGCTTTTGCCAGCAGCTCTCTGTGAAACGTATCGAGGTCGGGCCTTGGCCCCTGCCCGAGGCTGATGAATCCGATGCGTGGTTTTGAGTGATTTGCGGTCGTCACGGATGGCTCCACCGGCGTGCCGAGACGCGCGCCGCAAGGGCAAGCACGCTGCCGAGCAGGATGTAGATAGCCGCCGTAGACAGCAGTATCTCGAAGGGGCGATAGGTCTCGGAAACGATCTCGTTGGCGATCGCCGTCAGTTCGGGAATGGTGATGATGGAGGCGACGGACGTTCCCTTCAGGACAAGCGTGGCATTGGAGAGCCAAGTCGGGACGATGACGCGCAGGGCCTGCGGATAGATCACGCGACCCCAGATCAGCCATGCGGGCAGACCGAGCGCACCGGCCGCTTCATATTGCCCGCTGTCGACGGATTTGAGCCCGGCCCGGAGGATTTCCATCGTATAGGCGATCGCCGAAAGCGTCAGCCCGACCAGCGCCGTAGCGAGAGCGGGCAGGACTATCCCGATCTGCGGCAGGCCGTAATAGACCAGGAACAGGATCACCAGGGTCGGGATCGAGCGCATCAACGTGCTGGCTGCGGCGAGACCCCGCGACAGCGGCGTTTCGCGCCGCAGTCCGCTGACGGCCAGGGGAGTGGCGATCAGGGTCGACAGAACCAGGGTGGCGAGGGTCAGCCAGGCCGTCGTCCAGGCTGCCCGCAACAATGCGGGCAGGTTCTCCATAAGAAACGCGAAATCCATCGCCACCGACCCGGATCAGTTGCCGCCGATCCACTCTTTCTCCAGCGCGGCAAGTTCGCCGCTATCCTTCAGGCGCTTCAGCTCCGTATTGACCGCCTCGAGCAGTTCCGGCTGGCTGCGGCTGACGATCAGCGCATGCGTATAGGGCGATACGCCATCGACCGTGAAGCCGGGTTTGAGCACCTTCAGCGCTGCGTCTTCCTTCACGTGCTGGCTCGCGGTCACATAATTGATCGCGATTGCATCGATGCGGCCGTTCTTGAGATCGAGAATCTCCTCGGCAATGCCGGGATAGGTCGTGATGGTGATATCGGATCCGAAAATGTCGGCGAGCAGCTTGTTCTCCTGCCCCCCGCGAACCGCACCCACCGTCTTGCCCTTCGCGTCCGCAACGGTCGTGATCGTCGTTCCGGCCTTGACCAGCAGCGTCGAGAAATTCTCGATCGTCGGTTCGGTCATGTAGAGATCGGGCGATGCGAGACGCTGGGGCGTGCGCGCGGTGGCCGAGCAGATCATGTCGAAACGGCCGGCCTTCAGGCCGGGGATGGTCGCCGAAAAATCCACGCGCACGAATTCGGTTTTCAGTTCCAGCCCTTCGGCGATCCTGCGGCAAAGCTCTACATCGAAGCCCGTCAGCTTGCCGTCGGTGCCGACGGTGGTCATCGGCGGAGCGTTGCCGGTCGTGGCGATGGTGATGGTGCCGGATGTGGCCAGCTTTTCCGCATAGGACGGTCCGGCGGCATGTGCAGGCGCCACGGCGAATGCGCAAAGCATGAAAGGAACGGCGAAGCCGGGCATTCTCAGGTTCATGACGAGTTTCCCTCTGATTGTCGTTGAGGAGCCAGCATTATCCTTGCGACCGCCATGCGGAAATCGACCGGCGCCGTTTGCTCACGGGCGCGATTGGACCGCAGGCAGCCCCGCCCCGTCCAATATTTTCCTTCTATATTTTCATAGGAAAATACCTATGGTGTGCGGGGGGCCGAACAACCGCGCCCCTGCGCCGTCCAACCGCCGATGGATCCGCGATGAATCCGAACCTTCGTCACCTTGAGGTCTTTCGCCTTTTCTCACGCGTCATGAGCGTAACCGAAACGGCGCGTCTTCTGCGCATTACCCAACCCTCGGTCAGCCAAGCGTTGCGCGATCTCGAAAACCAGCTGGGCCTGGAGCTTATCATTCGCGGCCAGGGGCCGCTGAAGCTGACGGCCAATGCGGACCTTCTGCTGAAGAACATGGAAGATGTTCTGGACAACATGCAGGCGCTGCGCGAGCGGGCCGCACGATTGCGTGGCGAGCAGGACAACAGCCTCGCCATCGCTTCGGTACATCCCCTCACCGGCTGGATACTGCCCCAGGCGCTTGCACGGCTCAAGAACAGCCATCCCCATACCCGCATCGCCCTCGAGGCCTATTCCAGCCGCGAGGTGATAAAGCACGTCCAGGACCGTACCGCCGATATCGGTTTCACATTCCTGCCGGTCGACAATCCGGACATGGTCGTCCGGCCGCTGATGACGACGGAAATGGTCTGCCTGCTGCCGAAGAACCACGCACTGGCAGGGAGCGTGCAACTTACCCCTGAAACGCTCGATAACGAAACCATCATCACGTTCGGCCAGCAGGTGCGCCAGGAATTCGATGTCCGCCTCGCCTTCGGCAATGGTAACGAGGCAGGCCGCTTTCTGACGACGAACCTCTCGGTCGTATCCGCCGATCTTGTGCGGCAGGGCCTGGGAATAGCCATTACATTGCCCTTCGTTCTGACCCCCAGAATGACGCAGGACATCGCCGTTTCCGCCTTCAGACCGGAAATCCGCCGTTCACTTGTCGCCATCTATCTCAGGAAGCCGGGCCTTTCGACGCTGGGCAAGGCCTTCCTGGCGCAGGTGCGGGAGGAAAACCGCGGCTTTGCCGCACATCTGGACGCGCTCGGCGTTTTCGTCAAACCCGGCTGAGCGCAGCCATTAGCGATCACCTATACAAATATCCGCCTTTCTTATTGGACAGGACCCTGTGGGGGGAGCAGCCTTGGTCACGATGTATCCTGCATGCCTTGAGGAAATACGATGACCGAACCCTTATGGACCCTTTCCGCAACCAGTCTGCGCGACGCCTACAGAGCCGGGACGCTGCGGCCCGGTGACGTTCTGGAAGCGGTTCTGGAACGCAACGCCGTTGTTGACCCGCGCCTCAACCTGTTTGCGACGCTGGATGTGGAAGGCGCGCGCGCCGCGGCGGCCGAAAGCGACGCGCGCTTCGAACGCGGCGAGCCGCTCGGCGATTTCGACGGTATCCCCGTGACCATCAAGGACAATATTCACGTCAAGGGGCTGCGTTGCGCCTGGGGCAGCAATCTCTACCTCGACCAGATTTCCGAAGAGGACGAGTTGCCGGTCGCGCGCCTTCGCGCCCAGGGTGCCGTCATTCTCGGCAAGACCAATGTTTCCGAATTCACGCTCGGTCGCGGTAATGTCAGCACCCTGGCCTTCGGAACCACACGCAATCCTTGGAACCCGGAACTGACGAGCGGCGCATCGACCGGCGGCGGCGCAGCAGCGACCGCAGCGGGTGTTGCTCCGATTGCATTCGGCACCGATGGCGGTGGATCGATCCGCCGTCCTGCCGCCCATAACGGCCTTGTCGGGCTGAAGCCCTCGACCGGCCGCGTTGCCCGTATCAACGGTCTGCCGCCGATCCTGCATGATTTCGAGATCATCGGGCCGATCGCCCGCACGACGGCCGATCTGGCGATGGCCCTTTCCGCGACAGAAGGCCCGGACGCGCATGACAGGCTTTCATTCGGCTTCACCAAAGGTAAGATCGAGCCGGTCCGCAAGGGTCTGAAGGTACTCTATGTACCGCAGCTTGCCGATATGAAGGTGGAGGAGCCGATCCGCATTTCCTGCGCCCGGGCCGCCGAAAATCTGGCGGCACTCGACTTCGAGGTCGCGACGGGCGGAGCGCCGTTCGACGTAGCCCTGTTCGAGAAACACTG
Organism: Xaviernesmea oryzae; assembly: GCF_900177415.1. Classification (GTDB taxonomy): domain Bacteria; phylum Pseudomonadota; class Alphaproteobacteria; order Rhizobiales; family Rhizobiaceae; genus Neorhizobium; species Neorhizobium oryzae_A. The sequence continues at coordinate 931,441 of NZ_FXAF01000002.1, forward strand.
GCCGTCTATCGGTGGATCGGGCCTTGCCTGGCTTCTGAAGGACACGGACTGGGAAGGCAGGATCGGTGCGGCGTACCCGCCGATGATCGAGAAGGGAAAAACGCTTTCCGCCATCGATTATGTCGATGCGCTCATGGCGTTCCGCACGATCTACGCTGAGCTTGCCGTCGCTTTCGAGACATACGATTTCATCATGACGCCTTCGGCGGGCGCCATGCCGTGGAAGGCGGAAGAGTTCGGTCCTCCCTACCACCGCGCTTTCACGGGCTTCGTGAATTCCGCCGGTCTGCCGGGCATCAGCATACCATGCGATCCTGCCGAAGACGGCATGCCCATCGGCTTCCAGTTGATTGCACCCTTTGGGAAGGACTGGGATCTGATGTCGGTTGCCGCGCTCTACGAAGAGAACCATCCGTGGGCCGACCGTCGCCCGCAAATCTGACGGATCGGGCGCGGTGGCAACTCAGTCGCCGCGCCTCAAACCCGCCGTCCAGAGGGGGCTCAGCAGCATAAGCCCGACTAGCCGGATCAGGTGATGCCCGCTGACGAAACCGGGATCGAGGTTGAGAGCGAAGGCGAGAACCGTCATCGCCTCGACGCCGCCGGGCGCAAAGGCCAGCCATACCTCGTTGAACGGCAGACCTGTCAGAAACGAAGCCAGCGCCGCAAAAATCGCCGCAATGACAATCGCCGCAGCGATGCTTCCCATCGCGGGCCGCAGCACGGCAACGATGGCCATGGGATCCGTTCCGCGCAGGCGCGCACCGATAGCCGAGCCGACGATCACATAGGCGGCGATCAATGCGGCTCCGGGCAATACGCCGGAAACCATCCCGGTGGCATGGAGAATGCCGCTGCCGAGAAGAGCGCCCAGCAATAACCCTCCCGGAATGCGCAACCGTGCGCAGGCCAGCCCGCCGGCGCATGCAGCGGCAAGCATCAGGAAAATATCGCCCGGACCGGCCAGGGCCGCATGTACCTTTTCAGGAGGAGCCGGGCTGACAAGAAGCAGGACCGGCACGAGAGAAACCAGCACGATCTGGCGAAGCGTCTGGCTGACCGTGATCCGCATCAGATCGCCGCGGCTGTCGCTTGCTATGGCCAGAACCGCCGAAAGCGCTCCGGGCACCGAACTGAGGCGGGCCGAGGCGCTGTCCCAATTATGCCGCCGCGCCAGATATTGCGTGCCGACCACCATCGTCGCGATGACCGACAGCGCAAGCAGGATAATGCTGACGGGCCATTTTTCCAGCTTGCCCAGCATTTCAGGGGAAAGCACCGCCCCCATCGACGCGCCGAGCAGAATGAAAGCCACGCTGCGCAGCCGATCGGGAATCTTGAGCGGGCGCCCCGCAAAAACCGCGACAATGACCGCGATCATCGACCCGCACAGCCAGCCGGCCGGCATGCCTGCCAGCTCCAGAAGCCCCCCGCCGGCCACCCCGATGGCAAGGGTTTCCGCGACGCGCATCCACAAGCTGCGGTCGTAAAGGCCCGACAATTTTCCTGCCATTACCGTACAGCCAGTTCCGGCCAGCGATCCGCCCAGGGATGCGCCTGTTCGAACGATGCCGCGAGATCGAGAAGAGCGTCATCCGCGCCGAATGCTGCGACGGCCTGCAAGCCGACCGGCATGCCGCCGGCGCCCGGGCCGACAGGGATCGAAATGCCGGGATGACCACAGGCATTCACCCAGTTGGTGAAGACCGCATGGCCGCGCGGACCTGCTTCCTTCCCGTCGATGACCGGCGGGAACTGGGAATCGCGGGGCCAGGGATGTGCCGCCGATGCCGGCGTGAGAACCACGTCGAAATCCTCGAAAAGCCTTGCGGCAGCCACGCGAAATGCGTCGAGCGTCTCGATGAATGTCAGGTAGTCGGTCGCGGAAAGCTTCGCTCCGGCTTTCGCCTGTTCGGAAAACGGCGCAGAAACCAGTTGGTGGAACCGTGCGTCGAGCGCGGCCATCTTCGCGAGCCCGGTATTGGCGAGAATCGGCCAGCCGGCATTCACCGATGCGAGATCGAGCGGCAGCGGACCACGTTCGACCTCATGCCCGAGCGCTGCGAACCGGTCTGCGGCTCTTGAACACAGGGCGGCGATCTCCGGATCGACCGGCGCATCCCCGAACCGCTCCACGAACAGGATACGCTTGCGTTCCGGCGTCGCGGAGGCTGCGTCGATAGCCGGAAAGCCGAAGGAGCGCGGGTCCTCGGAATTCGCACAGCCGATGATGCTCATGATGAGACGGATGTCGTCGACCGTGCGGGCCAGCGGGCCGACGACCTCGCAATCGGCGAGAAGCGGCGGCAGGCCGCCCTGGCGCGGAATGCGTCCGATCGATGGTTTGAGGCCGACGATCCCGACATAGCCGGCAGGACGGCGGATCGACCCGCCGCCATCCGTTCCCAGAGAATACGGTACAAGCCCGGCGGCCACGGCCGCGACGGAGCCTCCGCTGGAGCCGCCCGGCGTCAGCGCCGGGTTCCAGGGGTTTCCGGTCGAGCCGAAAACCGCGTTTCCTGTGAAGCCCCGCAGCGTGAATTCCGGAACATTGGTCTTGCCGACGATGACCGCGCCCGCCTGGCGCAGAAGCCGCACCGGCAGTTCGTCTTCCGCAGCGATATAGTCGCGATAGAGCTTCGTGCCCCAGACGCAGGGCATGCCCGCCACCAGAAGATTGTCCTTGATGGCGACCGGAATGCCGTCGAGCGGCCCGAGCGGTTTTCCGGTGGCAAAGCGCTCATCCGCCAGCCCGGCCAGCGCACGCGCACCTTCGGCATCGACATGCACGAAGCAGTTCAGCTCGCCGTCCAGACGCGCGATACGATCGAGATAGTGCTCCAGAACGGCAATTGCAGACAGCGAGCCTTCCCGCAATGCGGCGCCGAGCTGACGCAGGTTCAGGCGGTATATCGAGTCTTTCATATCCATGACCTGTCGATGCGATTACTGTGAGGAATCCGGAGCGAGCCAGGCACGAAGACCCTCGCCGAGGAACGTGATCCCGGCAACCAGAACCAGCATTGCGAGACCGGGAATGTTGACCAGCCAGGATTCGAAGAAAACGAAGTCCTTCGCCTCGGCGATCATCAGCCCCCAGGAGCTGTCCGGCGGACGGATACCCAGCCCGAGGAAGGACAACGCAGCCTCGAGCAGGATCGCATGCGCCATTTCCAGCGTCCCCACGACGATCAACGGGCTGACGAGATTGGGAAGGACCTCCCCGATCATGATCCTGACATTGGAAAGGCCCGCCGCCCTGGCCGCAAGCACGAATTCTGCGTTGCGCAAGCGCATCGTCAGGGATCGCGTCACGACAAGGAACTGATCCCAGAGGAAACAGGCGAGGATCAGCATCATCAGTGGCAGGGAATTGCCGAGAAGACCCACCAGGGAGATCGCCACCAGCATGATGGGAAGGCTGAGCCGCACGGTCAGCAGGAACATCACCGCCATATCGACGCGCCCGCCGAAATAGCCTCCCAGCAGGCCGAGACCTATGCCCATGACGGCCGAAAGCACGATCGTTCCGAAACCGACGAGCAGCGAAAGCCGCGCGCCATATATTAGGCGGCTGAGATAGTCGCGGCCGAGATGGTCGGTGCCGAGAATATGGCCCCACGTTCCGCCTTCCATGAAAACCGGCTGGACAAGGCGATTGGCGAGCGACTGTTCATAGGGCGAGTAAGGTGCGATCCACGGCGCCAGGATGGCGACCAGCGTTATGAAGCCGATAATGAAAACGCCGGTTGCAAGGCCCCAGCGCCCGACGGGAATACGTGGCCCTTTCCAGAGACGTGCCGCCGGAACGCTTCCGGTAATCCGAGAGTTCATGGTCATTCCAGTCTGATACGGGGATCGATCATCATATTGACGATATCGGCAAGCAGCGTCAGCACGACATAGGCCGCCGAAACGGCCAAGAGCGCGGCCTGCACCACCGGATAGTCATTCTGGTTGATGGCTTCCCACGTGAGATAACCGATCCCGTGAATTGCGAAGATGTTTTCCACCACCACGGAACCGCCGAGCAGAAAGCCGAACTGGACCGAGGCGACGGCCACGACCGGCACGAGCGTGTTGCGCAGGGCGTGTTGCAGATAGATCTGCCAGGGACGCAGCCCCTTGGCCCGCGCGGTGCGGATATATTCCGAACGCATGACCTCGATCATGCCGGCACGGGAAATACGGATGATGGCCGGCATCGAATAGAAGGCCAGCGCCATGGCCGGCATTGCCAAATGCCGCACGGATCCTCCCCCCGAGATAGGCAGGACTGCAAACTGTATTCCAAGGACAAGGATCAGCAGGAAGCTCAACCAGAAAATCGGTGTCGAGACGCCGAGAAGAGCGATGAACAGGGCAATGCGATCGATGATGCTTCCGGGTGCGCGGCCCCCGGCCATTCCGAGCGGTATGGCGACGGCAAGCGCCATCGTAATGGCCATGGCTCCAAGGGAAAGCGTCGCGGGCAGGCGTTCGGCAATCAGCGAAAGCACCGGACTGCCGTAGTAGAACGAGGTGCCCACATCCCCCTGGAGCGCCTTGATGAGCCAGTTCCAGTATTGCACCGGCAGCGGCTTGTCCCAGCCATAGGTCTTGCGCAGGAATTCGACGTAATCCGCGCCGCTTCCCTCGCCGGCCAGCGAGATCGCCAGGTCGCCCGACATTTTCAGCATGACGAAACTCATGAAGGAGATCGTCAGCATGACCAGTATGGCGAGACCCAGTCTGCGGGCTATGTAATAGGCCATCGGCATCTATCCCTGCATTGAACGATTCCGCCCCGCGTGCTTTCGCGGCGGGGCTGCGTATCGTCATTTCCAGCTTGCACGCCAGAATTCGACATTCTCGTCGGCCGGAACCGGCACGTCGACGCCTTTCGACATGACGTAGTTGACCGGCATGCTGAACAACGGCGCCCAGTAGGCCTTGTCGGCGATCTGCTTCAGGGCGGTCTCGTAGAGAGCCTTGCGCTTGTCCTGGTCGGCAATCGTGCCCGCTTCCTTCACGGCCTGCGTCACGACAGGATCGCGGGACTGGTCGTCGGGAGATTCGGCAAAGAAGAACGGCAGGATGGCGCCGACATCGTTTACGCCGGCCGAGCCGAAATCGTCGATGACGATCGGGGTCTTGTGGTCGCGCCGTGCCTGGATCACTGCCGAGTATTGCAACCAGTGAAGGTTCGCACGGACGCCGATGGCATTCAGGTAGCCGATGATGGCTTCGGCGACCGGACGGCTGCGATAACCGTAGATATCGATATCGAAACCGTTGGCGTAACCGGCCTCAGCCATCAGCGCCTTCGCCTTCTCGACGTCATAGGGGTATTGCGTCACATCGGCAAAGCAGCCGAACTGCGAAGGCGTGCATGCCGAGGAGATCGGCTTCGAGGCGCCGCCGACCAGCGTTTTCGCCATGGCCTCGCGATCCATCGAATAGGCGATCGCCTTGCGGACACGTTCATCTTTCAGCGGGCTCGCCGGGTCCGACAGACCGGCCGCATCGAGCGTCAGGAAGCCGATGCGGAAGGTTTCGGCGTTGATGACGTCGACCATCGGCATGCGCTTGAGCTTTTCTGCCTGATCGGAGGGAATGTAATAGGCCCAGTCGATGCCGCCGCTGATCAGTTCCGCCACCTGGGTGTTCACGTCTGGGATGGCGCGGTAGATGAACGTACCGATAGCCGGCTTGCTCTTGCCGCCGCCCTCGAAATAATCCTCGTTGCGTTTGAACACGACATCGTTGCCGCTGCGCTCGGCGACCATGAACGGCCCGGTCCCCACGGGCTTTTCGGAAAATGCCTGGATTCCTACGCTCTCGCGGTATTTTTTCGGCACAACGGGAAGCTGGATAATGTACTCCAGCGCCAGAGGCGCGACATCACGGCCGACAACGCGGATCTTGTAGGGATCGAGAATGTCGACGCGCTCTATCCAGCCGCCTGTCATGCGGTTGAAAACCTTGTTTTCGGGATCGGCCGCGTACATCAGACTGTAAGCGACGTCCTCCGCCGTCATCTGGTCGCCGTTGTGGAATTTCACGCCCTGACGAAGATCGAACTCCCAGGTCTTGTCATCGACCTGTCGCCACGCGGTCGCGAGCAGGGGCTTCAGTTCGAATGTGTTCGGATCGCGATAGACCAGCGCGTCATAGGCCAGCAGACCGAGAAGAAAACCTTCGCGCCCCGGGGAATGATAACGGTCGAGGCTCGGGAGTTTCGCCTGGAAGGCAGCGACAAGCGTATCGTTATCCTTGCCTGCGAAGGCATGCACCGGCAAGAAGGCAATCGTTGCGGCAAGCAGCGACAGAACATTTTTTCTGAGGCTCGTGGTCATGGCATTCTCCATTTCAGGACGGGCGGTTTTCGGGAGGAATGAAAGCAGCAAGAAGAAGAGCGCGCGCCTGGTCGGGATCCACGGGCAGGACGGCGGACAGCAGGCGGCGCGTATAGTCGTGCACGGGCGCGCGCAGGACATTCCCAACCGGGCCATCCTCTACGAGCTTCCCGTGATACATGACCGCAACCCGGTCGCACAGTTCGGAGACGACGCCGATATTGTGCGTGACAACGAGATAGGACAGTCCAAGTTCGACCCTGAGCTGTTTCAGCAATTCGAGAATCTGCGCCTGCACGGATACGTCGAGCGCCGAAGTCGGTTCGTCGCAAACCAGAATTCTGGGCTCGTTTATCAGGGCCCTCGCAATGGCCACGCGCTGACGCTGGCCGCCGGAAAGTTCGTGGGGAAAGCGCCGGGCAAAGGATGCCGGTAATTCGACCTTCCGCAGAATGTCTTCCACCCGCGCTTCCACCTCGTCCCTGCTCACCTTGCGTGCTGCGCGCAACGGCATCGAGATGATGTCGACCAGACGCTTGCGCGGGTTGAGCGAGGCATAGGGGTCCTGAAAGACCGGTTGGACAAGTGAGGCCAGATGAAGACGCGAATAGGTGCTGATTTCACGACCGAAAACCTGCAAGTCGCCCCGGGTAGGTTCGAGCAGGCCGAGCATCATGCGCGCAAGCGTCGTCTTGCCCGAACCCGACTCACCGACCAGCGCAAGAGATTCTCCCTCGTAAAGCCTCAGGCTGACCTCGTTGACCGCGATGAATGGCTCCTTGCGGCCCTTGACGGCAAATTCCCGGGTTGCCATGGCTGCTTCGAGCGCAATCGTGCGCGCAGTATTAACCAGCATGCGCAGTCTCCGGGAGATGGAGGGGAGCAAGGCCCGGTGCCTTCGGCACTGCGGCGATCAGGGCTTTCGTGTAAGCTTCGCGCGGGTTTGCGAGAACCTGCCTGACATCGCCCGTCTCGACGATCAGGCCGGATTTCATCACCGCTATCCTGTCAGCAATCGCCGCAACGACACCGAGATCATGGGTAATGAACAGGATCGCTATTCCGAAGCTTTCCTGAACGGATTTCAGGAGCGAAAGCACCTGGGCCTGCATGGTAACGTCCAGCGCCGTCGTCGGCTCGTCGGCAATGAGGAGCTGCGGCTCGCACATCAGCGCCATGGCGATCATCGCCCGCTGGCGCAACCCGCCCGAAAGCTGATGCGGATATTCATCCATGCGTGTTTCGGGCCTGGTGACGCCAACCCGGTCCAGCAGGCCGATTGCCCTTGCACGGGCCTTCCGCCGGTCGCGCGAAACGTGGCGCAGATACACTTCCTCGAGTTGCCTGCCGATCGTCATGGTGGGATTGAAGGCCATCGTCGGATCCTGGAAGATCATGCCGATCGCACGTCCCCGCAGATCCTGCATCTGCCGCTCCCCGTAGCGGGAAATATCCTGTCCGGCGAAGATCGCACGCTCCATGCGGCGGGTCGCTCCGGCCGGCAGCAGATCGAGAACGGAAAGCGCGGTGAGCGATTTGCCGGATCCGGATTCACCGACAAGGCAGAGGGTTTCGCTACGCCCGACCGTGAAGGAAACGCCCTTTACGGCATGCAGGAGACCTTCCTTTAGAGAGAAATCAACCTCAAGGCCACCGATATCGAGGAGAGCATCCAACCTGTTCTGATCCTGTCCAGTTTCTTTATTTTGTTCCCGGTGAGGACAATTGCAGAGTTTTTCCATTAGAACTAATACAAAACTTCTATGTCGACATAAGGGATCGGTTATGAACATTGGCCTCCGCCAGTTGGAGACATTCCGCCTTTTCGCGCGTACGCAGAGCGTTACCGAAACGGCACGCCTGATGCGCGTTTCGCAGCCGGCCGTCAGCCAAACGCTGAAGGAACTGGAAGGGCAATTCGGTTTTGCTCTCTTCGTGCGCTCGAACGGCAGGACCCGGCTGACAATCGAGGCCAATAACGTATTGCCGGAAATCGAACGTCTTTTCGCCCAGATGGCATCCCTGCGAGGCAAGGCCGAAGAACTGAAGGACAACCGGGCCGGCGCATTGTCGATTGCTTCGGTCCCTTCATTTACGGCGCAGATACTGCCCGACGCCATCAAAGCGTTCAGGGCGGCGCGCAGCCAGGTGAAAATCCGCACCGAGGTGCACACGGCCAGCGATGTCGTAAGACAGATCCGTCAGGAATACTGCGATATAGGTTTTGCGTTCATGCCGCTCGACGAGGTCGGCGTTTCAGTGCAGCCGCTCCTGCGCATGTCGATGGTGTGCCTTGTACCTGCCAGGCACCCTCTTGCCGGCAACGATATCATCACCGCCGCAGATCTGATGAAACAAACGATCATCGTTCATGGTGCGGAAACCACACCGGGCTTTATCCTGCGCGAAAGCCTGGGTGAAGAAGTTGCCGGTTTTCAGGTTCTGACGACGAACCAGTCGGTGACCTCGATGCACATGGCGCAAAGCGGACTGGGCATCGCATTTGCCCACCCGCTCGTGCTGGCCCACGATCCGCTGGGAAAAGTGGTCGCCATTCCCTACGAACGTCATGTACCCCTGACTTTCGCGCTTCTTTATTCGCGCAACAGACCCGTTTCGCGCATTGTTCTGCAATTCGAGGCGATATTGCGCAAGGGCATCATAAGCTTCAGCAAGGAGCTTCGGGATCGGGGGCTGGAAAGCGAATGCCTCATATGAGGGGCATGAACAGGGATATGCCGTCCTTTCCGCGCACCGCATTGGCGCCGGTGCCTGCCTAACGGCACGGTCGACCAAGCGGCGCTGCGACGCAGCTTAAACATCCGGGGAAAACGAGCGTATCCGACTCCGCCCTGCTTTCCGCGTGAACAACCGCGAGCTTGACCCGGGCGCACACGATTTATGTTGCAATCCCAACATTTTTATTGTTGGAATTGCAAAACAATCCACCGATCGGAATGTCGAAGTGTTGTACGACGCAGATTTTCTAACCCGGCTTTCCACTGCCGTCAGCGCGCTCTGCCCGGTCTGGGCGGTATCGGCGCATGCAAACGTCAAGCTTCTGACCATTTCGGAAAACGCGACGTTCCTCGTTCACGACGAAACCCCTGACCGGAAGCTGATCGTTCGGGTCCACCGACCCGATTATCATTCGGAGGCGGAAATCCTGTCTGAGCTTGCCTGGATCGAAGCGCTCCGGCGGGATGGGGTCGTCCCCACGCCCCGGCCGATCCCGGCAGGAGACGGCAGCCTCCTTCAGAAGTTCTCCGATGGCGAAACGGTTCGCCATGCAGTCGCCTTCGAATTCATGAGCGGCAAGGAACCGGATACGGATCTCGACCTGGCGAAGTGGTACGGAGCACTTGGCGAAATCAATGCCCGCCTGCACCAGCATAGCCGCCAGTGGGCCCACCCGGACAAATTCATCCGCAAGACCTGGAACTTCGACCGGATCCTCGGTGATGGCGCCTATTGGGGCGACTGGCGCGCCGCCCTAGGCCTGACGCCCGACGGCAAGGAGGTTCTGGAGCGGACCCACGCGCTGCTGGAAAAGCAGACACGGGCCTATGGCTACGGCGCCGACCGGTTCGGCCTCGTTCATTGCGACATGCGTGCCGCCAACCTGCTGGTCGAGGGCGACCGGCTGGGCGTCATCGATTTCGACGATTGCGGCCTCTCCTGGTTTGCCTATGACTTCGCCGCAGCGATCAGCTTCATGGAGCATGAGCCGTTCATTCCGCAATTGATGGCGGCATGGCTGGAGGGCTACCGGCGCGTCGCACCGCTCGATCCGGAGCATGAAGCGGCCCTGCCGATGTTCATCATGCTCCGGCGCATGCAACTCACCGCCTGGATCGCCTCCCATGCAGAGACGCCGACGGCGCAATCCATGGGCACGGCCTATACCGACGGCACCGTGGCGCTCGCCGAGCGCTATCTGGCAAAACACGGTTGAGGAAGCCCCGATGAGCATCGCCACCAAAGAAATCCTCGACCTCAACCGCTTCGACGCAACACGGACGGAAGGCTTTCCGCCGGATCTCGCCGAGCGCGTCGCCCGGCGCCAGGCCACCTTCGGCGCCTCCTCCGTTCTCTTTTACGAGCAGCCGATCGAGATGGTGCGCGCCAAGGGCGCCTACATGTATGACGTCAACGGCCGCAAATATCTCGACGTTTACAATAACGTGCCGTCGGTCGGCCACTGCCACCCTCGGGTGATCGAGGCCATTGCGCGCCAGGTCGGTGAGCTCAACATCCACACGCGCTACCTCAATCGCGTCGTCGAGGCCTACAGCGAAAAGCTGCTCTCCCGGTTTCCCGATAGCCTGAGCAATGTCGTGATGACCTGCACGGGCAGCGAGAGCAACGATCTGGCCATGCGGATCGCCCGCATCGTGACCGGTGCGGACGGTTTCATCGTTACCAGGGCCGCCTATCATGGCAACACGGCGCTGGTGACCGAGATCTCGCCGTCTTCGTTGCGCAAGCGCAAGCCGGCGCCCTTCGTGGCGGTCGTCCCGGCGCCGTCGGCCCGCGACGGCATGAGCGTCGGGGAAAGTTTCGCGGCCTCGGTCGAAGGAGCGATCGCAGAGCTGAAGTCACGCGGCATCGGCCTTGCCGCGCTGATCATCGATACGATCTTCTCGAGCGACGGCATCTATGCCGATCCCGCCGGCTTCCTGAAGGCTGCCGCCGATGTCGTGCACCGCGCCGGAGGCCTGCTGATCGCCGATGAGGTCCAGCCGGGCTTCGGTCGCACGGGCGGTGGTCTCTGGGGCTTCGAGCGGCATGGCTTGACGCCCGACCTCGTCACCATGGGCAAGCCGATGGGCAACGGCTTTCCGATGGGCGGCGTCGTCACCCGACCGGAATTCCTCAAGAGGTTCTGCGAAGAGACGGGCTATTTCAACACCTTCGGCGGAAACCCGGTGGCGGCGGCAGCCGGTCATGCCGTCCTGCAAGTGATCGAAGAGGAAGAACTCGTCCCGCGGGCGAGCACGGTCGGCGCCTATTTCAAGCGGTCGCTCACGGACTTGCGGGCGTCCCATCCGGAAATCGGCGAGGTTCGTGGGGCCGGCCTGTTCATCGGCCTCGATTTCGTCGATCCGGAAGACGGCACGCCGGATACCGCGCTCGCAACCCTTGCCATCAACCAGCTGAAGCAGAACGGAATCCTCATCGGGGCTGCCGGCGAGTATGGCGCGACGCTGAAGATCCGTCCGCCGCTGTGTTTCTCCAACGAGGATGCCGACTTCTTCACCGGCACGCTGGACAGCATTCTCAAGATGCGCTGAAGCGCCTGAAGGCCGGGAGGGAAGCCGGGCGGCTTTCTCGCCCGGCTTCTTCCGTCTTCAGCCCATCGCTTCCAGTGCACCAAGCGATTCCGGCAGGATCTGGCCGCCATCGACGACGATCGACTGGCCGGTGATGTAAGCGGCCTCCTCCGACGCGAAGAACAGCGCCGCGTTTGCGATGTCCGCCGGCGTGCCCAGACGGCGCAGCGGCACGGAAGCCTCCATGGCGGCGATGTATTCCGGGCCGTTGCCCTCGAGGCCCTCCGTCATGATGTTGCCCGGCATCACGGCATTGACCGTGATGTTCTTCGGCGCCAGTTCGATCGCGGCCGTGCGCATGAAACCGAGCTGGCCGGCCTTGCTCGCCCCATAATGTGCCCAACCCGGATAGCCGGTGATGGGCCCTGTGATCGACGAGGTGATGATGATGCGGCCCGAGCCGGCCCTGGTCATCGCCGGCAGCACGGCGGAGATGCCGAGAAAGGTGCTCTTGAGATTGGTGGAGATCACGTGGTCGAAATCGCCGGCTGTCATTTCGCCCAGCTTCGCAGCCGGGAAAATGCCGGCATTGACGCAGAGCACGTCCACGCCGCCATAGCGGGTGACAGCTGCCTCGACCATCGCCTTACAGCCCTCTTCCGTGCTGACATCCGCGGCAAATCCCGATGCGTTCGGACCGATTTCGGCCGCCACCTTGTCGGCATCACCCTGGCTGCGCGACACGACCACGACATTCAGTCCCGCCTCCCCGAAGCGCAGGGCGATGCCCTTGCCGATACCCCGGCTTGCGCCGGTCACGATGACGGTTTTCCCCTGTAGTGATTTCAACATGTCCTGCTCGCTTTATTGTTGTGACTTCCACAAATGAGAGATCGCACCTGCACCAATTTCATGCATCGGATTAAAACATCGCCACGCCGGCTGCACAAAAGGAATGCAAAGAAAATGCGTGCAATTGCGCCGGTTTTATCCTGCGACCCGAAATTGGAAACGGCACCGGATACTCACTGAGCGTCATTGCGCAACGCACAATGAACGACGAAATAAATGTTGTAAACTACACATTTTTGCGACACACTTCCAACATCACGCATCCATGAGCCGATCAAGCGGCCAAGACAAGGGGAACGACAATGATGAAAATCTCCAGGCGCAACATGATGCAAATGATGGGCGCGGCCGCCTTCGCCGGACCGCTCGCGAGCGCCACCCGCGCCTTCGCGGCCCGCGAGAAGGAGCTCAACATCCTCTGCTGGGAAGGCTACAATTCCGCGCAGGTGCTGGACCCCTTCCGTTCCAGCCAGTCGGCCGCCGTCAAGGCCGAGAGCCTGACCAACGATCCGACCATGATCAACCGGCTCCGGGCCGGCGAGACCAGGATCTGGGATCTCATCAACGTCAACAATCCCTGGGCCCGCAAGATCATGGCGCCGGCCGGCCTGATCAAGCCGCTGCCGCGCGCCGAATTCGAGCCCTACTTCGACACCATGCTGCCCGGGTTCAAGGCGCCCTATCGTTGGGCGATGAGCGACGACGGCAAGGACCTCCTCGGCATGGCCCAGCGCTTCGGGCCCTACAGCTTCGTCGTCAACACCGACGAGATCAGTAAGGCGACGGCCGAAGAACAGGGCTGGGACCTGTTCAACGATGCCTCGCTCGCCGGCAAGTACGGCATCCAGGAATCCGACGACTGGAACGTCTTCAACATCTTCCTGGTCGCCGGCATCAACCCCTTCAAGGAGCATACGGAAGAGGAATTCAAGGCTTTCGCCGAAACCGCCGAGAAGGTCTTCAAGGGCGCCAAGATGGTCGGCGACATGGCTTCGCTCAACCAGGCGCTCGTCTCGGGCGAGATCGATCTCTACATGACTGGCGGTACCTATTCGGTTTCCCCGGCACGGGCGGACGGCTATCCGAAGCTCCGCGCAATCACGCCGCTCAAGGGTCCGATCGATGGCAAGGGCGGGATCTCGTGGATCGAGATCACCTCGACCGTCAACAATCCCGAGCTCTCGCCGCTTGCCGTGGAATTCCTGAAATATGTCCAGGACCCGCAGGTCGCCCACACCGTCGCCTTTGCTGAAGGCACGTTCAATCCGGTCAGCCAGATGGGCAACCCCAAGTGCTTCGAACTCTTCACCAAGGAAGAACTGGAAGCCATCCAGTGGGACAGCCTCGAGGAGGACATGGCCCGTTCGGCCGAGTACGACATCGTGCCCGACTACGACAAGGCACTGGAACTGATGACGGCGGCCAAGCGCCTGCGCGGCTGAGCCGAACCTGTTCTGACGGAGCAAACGACATGAGCCTTGCGACGATCTCGCCCACCCTGCCCGACACCGCCACCAAAACCGACGACGCAGTCCTTCCGGCAACGGCGCCGGTTTTGCAACTGGTCGGTGTCCGCAAGATCTTCGGCGACTTCGCCGCCGTCGACGGCATTAATGTCGACATCAAGGAGGGCGAATTCGTCACCATTGTCGGACCTTCCGGGTCCGGCAAGACGACCCTCCTGCGCATGCTGGCCGGCATGGAATCGCCGTCCGAAGGCTATATCACGCTCCGCGGCGAACTGATCAACGACGTACCGCCCGACAAGCGGCCGACATGCCTTGTCTTCCAGTCGCTGGCCCTGTTTCCGCACAAGACCGTCGGCGAGAACATCGAGTTCCCGCTGAAGGTCCGCAGGATGGCCGCCGCCGAACGCAAAGCGCGCGCGCTCGAACTCATGCGCATGGTGCGCCTGCCCGAACATTATTACGCCAAGAACGTGATGCGCTGCTCGGGCGGTGAAAAACAACGCGTCGCGCTCGCCCGCGCCTTTGCCTATGATCCCGACGTGCTGTTCTTCGACGAACCGCTGTCAGCCCTCGACTACAAGCTGAAGAAGGTGCTGGAAAAGGAACTGAAGGACCTGCACCGCGAGAGCGGAAAGACCTTCGTCTACATCACCCACTCGCTCGAGGAAGCCATGGTCATGTCCGATCGCGTCGGGGTGATGAGCCGCGGCCGCCTCGTGCAGATCGGCACGCCGGAGGAAATCTACACGAAGCCGGCAACACGCTTCGTCGCGGAATTCTTCGGCGAAGTGAACAGTTTCGAAGTAAGGCGCGACGGTCAGGGCGGCTGGATCCTCGGCGATGGACAGTCAATCACCGTCGCTCCGACGGACGAGGTGATCGGCGACACGGCAACCGTCATCGTTCGACCGGAGACCATGCGTTTCGTCACCGGCCCATCGACCGCCGGCAACCTGATCACGGGCAGGATCTACAACGAATACTCGCTCGGCTCGCGCATGCAGTATCAGGTCCATTCCGGCGACCGGATCTATCTCGTCGAAGCCGCACGGGCAGCGGTCCCCGGCCTGTCGTCAGGCGACAGCGTCACCATCGGCTGGGATGCCCGCGACGCCATCGTGGTGGGAGGCTGACATGGCGGCCGTGACATACACCGCCACCGCCGGCGAGCGAAGCTTGCTGCCTGCCATCCCTGCCGGACTTCGCGCCGCCGCGCCCGTCACCCTCCTTTTGGTCCTCGGATTTCTCGCACCGCTGCTGACGGTGGCCGCCTATGCGTTCGCCACACCGAAGAGCTTCGACGTTTTCCGTTCTTTCACACTTGCCAACTTCTCCGCCGTATTCGATCCCTCGAATACGGTGTGGATGTCGTTTGCCTGGTCGCTCGCCTATGCGGCCGCAACCGTGGCGCTGCTGGCGGTGATCGCCTATCCGATCGCCTACGGCCTCAACCGGATGTTCGGCAAATGGTCGGGCCTCGTCGGCGTCCTCTTCGTCTTTCCGCTGTTCGTCTCGGAAAACGTCCGGCTCTATGGCTGGGTGTTGTTCTTCATCAAGAACGGCGTACTCGACGGCGGGCTCAAATGGCTCGGTTTCTCCGGCGGTCCGGAAGTGCTCTATACTCCGGGCGCCATTCTGTTCGGGATGCTCTACGTCTATCTTCCCTTCATGCTGTTCCCGATGTCGCTCGGTATAGCGATGATCCCCAGGGATCTGGTCGATGCGGCTCGCGACCTCGGGGCCAGCCGGCTCATGATCTGGCGTGAAATCGAGTTGCCGCTCGCCATGCCCGGCATCCTGATCGGCATGCTGCTCACCTTCGTGCTCGGCGCCGGCGCCATCGCCGAATCCAAGATCCTTGGCGGCCAGTCGGTCATCACCATCGCGCAGGACATCGAGGTTGCCTTCACCTATGCGCAGAACTGGCCGCTCGGCTCGGCACTCGCTCTCCTGCTCGTCGCCATCGTCAGCGGGCTTGCGCTCTACGTCCTGTCGAAGCTCGATCTCGACCGCATTCTCGGCAAAAGGTGAGACATGGAAACCCGTTCGCAAATCCGCGCCCGCGCCTTCGTGAAGATCTGGACCGCCTTTGTCATTCTCGCCATCTACCTGCCGATCATCTGCGGTGCGCTGGCCGGCCTGTCGAAGGGACGTTATTTCGGCTTTCCGATCCGCGTCTTCTCAACCGAATGGTGGGGCAAGACCTTCGCGTCGCTCGAAATCCAGTCACTGGTGCAGAACTCCCTGCTGATCGCCTTCATCGTCACTCTGGTCTCGGTGGTCTTCGCCTTCTTCGGCGCGCTTGCCTTTGCCCGCTACGACTGGAGGGGACGCAAGCTGTTCCAGAAGGCGATCCTCTTGCCGGTCTTCTTTCCGCAGCCGGTGCTGGGGCTTGCCCTTCTCTTGTGGTTCAACGCGCTCGGCATCAATCCGAGCTGGCAGACGGCCGTCGTCGCCCATCTCGTCTGGATCGTTCCGGTCGTGACGCTGGTGATCGCGATCCAGGTCTATTCCTTCGACCCGACGCTCGAAGAGGCTGCCCGCGACCTTGGCGCCAGCCGCTGGTTCATCCTGCGCGAGGTGACCTTGCCGATCCTCTGGCCGGGCATCTGGTCGGGCGCGCTCTTCGCCTTCCTGCTTTCCTGGGGCAATTTCCCACTGTCGCTCTATACCGCCGGCGTCGACTCGACGATCCCGAAATGGCTCTATTCGAAGATGGTCGCCGGCTATTCGCCAATGGTGCCGGCGCTCGGGACGATGAGTACGCTTTCGGCCGCCGCCGTGCTCCTTGTAGGGGGCCTCGCCATCGCGCTGGTGCGCCGTCGCCAGGCGGATGCATGAGGGCGGACACGTGAACTGGAAAACCGAACGGCGTTCCTTCTACTATCAGGGCGCACCGGAACCCGAGGATCCGGTGCTCGTAAAGGGCAAGGTGGCCTTGCTTGTCATTGATATGCAGAACACCTATCTCGACCGCCCGGATCCCGCGACCCTCACGGGGGACGAGCTTGCCCGCTATCACGCTTGGACACCTTTCCACGAGCGGATGCACGGCACCGTCATCCCCAACAACCGGCGCCTCCTGGAGCGCTTCCGCACGTTCGGTCTCGACGTGTTCTTCGCGCGCATCGCATGCCTGCGCAAGGATGGCCGCGACCGCTCGCTCAGCCAGAAGAAACCGGGCTGGAACGATCTTCTCCTGCCCGGGGAGGAGGAAGCCTCGCAGATCCTGCCGCAGATCGCCCCCCGCGCCGGCGAGATCGTCGTCACCAAAACCACCGACAGCGCGCTGACCGGCACCAATCTCAGGCTTGTGCTGGCCAACATGGGCATCACCCACGTCGTGTGCAGCGGCATCTTCACCGACCAGTGCGTCTCCTCGACGGTCCGCAGTCTCGCCGACGAGAGCTTCGACGTCATCGTCGTCGACGACGCCTGCGCCGCCGGCACGATGAAACTGCATGTGAGTGAACTTGAGCGGCTCCATATGATCTATGCCAATGTGATGACTACGGACGAGCTGATCGCGTACCTGCCGCAGCCGGGGACCTGAGACGAGCGGGGATAGAAAAGCCACGACACTTGTTCGACCTCGTCGTTCCTGACACAACTCTCGCGATGAACGCACCGGAAATCCATACGACCGCCTGCCCGGCCTCCGACGAAGGCCAGGCCTATGCCGGCCCTCATGCAGATGCCGGCAGCGGGATTGGCGGTGCGGTCTACGATGCGGTTCTGGCCGGCGGACTGGAATGGATGGCTGAAAAGGCCGGCGGAATGCTGAGGAGCAAGCGGCGATGAAGAAACCGAAGAGCGTACGTCAAGAACGCATCCTGACCGAGCTCAACCAGGCGCCGAGCCTGCGCGTGGCGGAACTTGCCCGACGGCTCCACGTCTCGACCGAGACCATCCGCCGCGACCTCGACGAGATGACCGGACAGGGCCTGCTGAACCGTACCTACGGCGGAGCCGTGCGCTCTCTCTCCACCGAACCGTCGGTGACCGAGCGCCACACCCTTTTCGTCGCCGAGCGCGAGCGTATCGCCAAGGCGGCGGTGCAGATCCTGAAAGGTGCTCAGGTGCTGATGATCGGCTCCGGCTCGACGACGGTGCACACCGCCAGGCGCATTGCGGTGGAGATGAAGAACATCACCGTGCTCACCCATTCCTTCGGCGTTGCGACCGTGCTCGCGATCAATCCGACCATCAAGGTCCTCATGTTGCCGGGCGATTATCACGCCACCGAGGGCGCGACTGTCGGCGCGCACACGGTTTCGTTCCTCAATTCCTTCTACGCCGATTTCGCCATTCTCGGCGCAAGCGGCCTCGGCCCTGACGGTCCTTCCG
Organism: Xaviernesmea oryzae; assembly: GCF_900177415.1. Taxonomy (GTDB): domain Bacteria; phylum Pseudomonadota; class Alphaproteobacteria; order Rhizobiales; family Rhizobiaceae; genus Neorhizobium; species Neorhizobium oryzae_A. The sequence goes on from NZ_FXAF01000002.1 coordinate 949,720, forward strand.
ATGCGCTTCTCGAATGCGGGGCGGTCTATAGCGCCATGGTGGCACGCGCCGCAGGCACCGTCGTCGTTGCCGACCATTCCAAGCAAGACCGGCTGTTCCCGGCCCGTTACGCGTCCTGGCGCGACATCAATCATGTGGTGACGGATAAGATGCCGGGCGATGATCTGAAGAACAACCTGGACGACAATGGTGTGAACCTCACGGTCTGCTGACCGGAAGACGGCTCGCACTCGATCAAGGACGGCGGCTATTTTGTCGGGCCTGTCCTGATCGCCAACACCCATAGTGTCGGCATCACCCATCACGGCGCGGTACGGCTGCACGGCTGACGGAGCCGCATTCAACCGTGGCCTTGAATGCTTCAATTTGCCGTAGGTTAGAGCGGTTTCCTTTCAGTCTGGGTCATAGCCGCAGGAGGCGAAGTAGTTGGCGCACTCCTGTGGTAGGAAGAGGTCGACCAGCTTGCCGATAAGGGACCACAGACCGGTGACCCCGCGATATAGCAGCTTCGCATGCGACTTCTGAGGTGTAGATTTTGGAGCCGGTCACTTGCGCCCAAGCTACCGCATCGAAAGAATGATCGTCATGTTCATGCCCGATGAAGATTTTATCAACACCTGCACCCCGATCCAGCGCCTTGAAAACACGCTCCACCAACGCCTTATCGGAAGGAGCTTCTTTGTCATTGAATTTCGATACGACGCCATCGATTAGAATCCCGGTCTCACCTATCTCATAGTACCAGTTCGTAACTCCGAACCACGTCATCCTGACGTCGCTCGTCTCTGTCGCCGCAGCCGAACCAGCAGGCACAGACAGCAGTGTCGCCGCAAGCAATGCCGCTTTCCGTGAGAATGTCGTCATGTTTTCCTCCATTCAAAATTTCCGTGGGAGCGCATCATGTGCGCGGTCGACCGTTGCCTCAGCGTCAGAACCAAGTCTGCTCCTCACGACGGTAGACGGCTGGCCACAATACCGGCATCAAGAGCCTCGTAATCGGCCAGACCGATCAGCTCGTAGAGGGCGGAGCGAGTTTGCATGCTCGGAATAGAAAGAGCGTTGGAGCCATTGCGGAAGAGATCATCGTACAACAACTGCTGCGCGTGGTTGGCAACCCGCAGAGAAGAGACCGGCCACATGACGATGCGAAAGCCTATGTCTTGGAGCCTATTCGCGGAAATGATGGGTGAACGGCCGAACTCGGTCATGTTCGCGAGAAGAGGGACCTCGCCCATGGCTGCGGCGAATTCAGCGAACATGGCTTCGGTCGTCAGTGCCTCCGGGAAGATGGCATCGGCTCCGGCCCGGACATACAGGCGAGCCCGGTCGATTGCCCGCTCCATTCCTTCGTCTGCAACAGCATCGGTCCTGGCGATGATCAGCAGTGAGCTCCGAGCTCGCGCCGCTGCGGCGACCTTGGCGGCCATGTCTTCGGGGGGCGCAAGTTTCTTGTCGTTCAGGTGACCGCATTTCTTTGGCAGCACCTGGTCCTCGATCTGGACTGCAGCCGCCCCGACCTCCTCAAGACGGCGCACCGTGTTCATGACGTTCAGGACCTCGCCAAAGCCTGTATCTCCATCGACAAGCAAAGGAAGGCCGGATGCGCGCACGATCTGGCGGGTGAAGAACAGCACGTCCTCGAGCGTCAGGATCCCGAGATCGGGTAGTCCCATGGAGGCGCTCATCGCTGCTCCGGAAAGGTATAGCGCCTTGAACCCTGCTGCTTTGGCCTGTAGAGCCGCAACTCCGTTGTGAGCGCCGGGCATCATGACAATCTCAGGCCCGCGCAGAAGCGCGCGAAGCCTATCGCCCGCAGAAGTATCGTCGTGTTTGCTCGATACGAGGTAGCTCATCGCGATCACTCCGCCTTGACTGCCGTGTTGTGCCGCCACCTCGTGAACCTCGGCAGAAGCAGGGGGAGAAGCAGAACAGCGGCAGCCATGATCCACAGAGTGATCGAGATCGGGCTCGACCATAGGATGGCCACATCACCGGCGGAGAGAGAAAGCGCCCGCCTCAGGCTCTGCTCCAGTATCTTGCCGAGCACGAAGCCGAGGATGAGCGGTGCCATCGGGACGCCGGTTCGGCGAAGAAGATATCCTCCCACCCCGAGCGCCACCATGAGCACGAGGTCGAAGGTCGTCGACTTGCCAGAGTAGACGCCGATCGCGCTGACGACGACAATGAACGGCACCAGAACCCAGGCCGGGACAGACAGCATCCTGGCGAACACGCCGACAAGCGGGATGTTGATGGCAAGAAGGATGAAGTTGCCAATGAAGAGCGAGGCGATGAGTCCCCAGACCAGATCGGGCTGCGAGCGGAAGAGCGCGGGACCCGGCGTCAAGTTGTAGAGCGTCAGGACGCCAAGCATGATCGCGGTCGTCCCGGAGCTGGGAATGCCCAGCGTCAGCATCGGGATGAAGTTGGAATTGGACGCGCTGTTGTTGGCCGCCTCGACTGAAGCCAGCCCGCGCACCTCTCCCCGTCCGAAGCGGCTTCCTTCCGGATCGCTCCTTTCAACGACACGCTTTTCGGTGGTGTAGGCGAGCGCAGAAGCCACGGTTCCACCCGCGCCTGGAAGAATGCCGACAAAGAACCCGATCAGCGACCCGCGCAGCGTCGCCATATTCGTGAAGCGCATTTCGGCCCCGTTGAACAGCGAGCGCCCGAGCTGCTCGATACGGACGGCTGCTCCACCGCGCATCGTGTCGAGCATGATCAGCAGTTCGCTGATAGCAAAGAGACCGATCACGACGGTGGCGAACTGGACGCCGTCCACCAGGTTGGGGGAGCCAAATGTGTAGCGATAGACGCCGGAGTTGGCGTCTATGCCGATTGTGGAGATGGCGAGTCCAAGCCCGATCGCGAGCATGGCCTTCACAGGCTGATCCGTGAGGAGGCCCGTAAGACAAGCGAAGGCGAAGACCATGAGGGCGACATATTCGACTGGCCCGAAAGCCAAGGCCCACTTCGCTAAAACCGGAGCTGCAAGTACGATCCCCAAAGTTGCGATAGCCGACCCGACAAACGACGTCCAGGCAGACAGCGAAAGTGCGATGCCGGCCTTTCCTTGACGCGCGAGCGGGTAGCCTTCCAGAGCGGTCATCACCGCCGACGCCTCGCCTGGCACGTTGAGCAGGATGGCGCTGATCCGTCCGCCATACTCCGACCCGATATAGATCGCCGCCATGAGGATCAGCGAGCCTTCCGGAGGAAGTCCCAACGCGAACACGACGGGAACCAGCATGGCGACGGCGTTGATGGGTCCAAGACCCGGCAGGACGCCAACCATGGTGCCGACGACAGCTCCAAGCGCAGCCAGCAGCAGGTTGGTGGGGGCAAGAGCGACGCCGAAGCCATGCATGAGGTGGTTGAACGTATCCATCAGACGATCCCTCCGAATGGTCCCACCGGGAGGACGACCTCCAGAACGCGGTCGAAGAGCAGGTATGACGAAACAGCCAGCACGACGCCCGTTACCGCACCCTGCCACCACCTAGCGCCGAAGATCATAGCGATCGGGATCATGAAGATCGTAGTCGCGATCACGAAGCCGAGCGGCTGGAAGAGCAGCGCATAGCCCATGAGACAGCCTGACAGGGCTGCAAGCGCTCCAGTGGGACCTGCTGGGCCGGACGAAGGCTCTCCCGGCTTCAGAACCAGGATGACGCCACACAGCGCGATCATGCCCGCAGCTATGAGCGGAAAGGCGCGAGGTCCGACAGGTTCGTAGGCAAAGGGAGCCTGAAGTCCGTACCCGAAGACGAGCATTATTGCTGCGACCGCTATTGCGGTCGCTCCCAGGATGCGGTCGGTTTTCATGATGTAAGGCCTTATTTGGTCGTGGCGAGACCGAAGTCAGCGGCGAGCTTCTTGTATGACGCCACCTGTTTCTCCACGAACGCCTTCGTTTCCTCGCCCGTCATGGGTAGCGGGAAAAGGTTACGCTTCTGGAGTTCGGCGGCGTAGTCGGGAGACTGCATCGTCTTGGCGAATGCATCAGCCCACCACTTGTAGTCCGCGTCGCTGACTTCAGGCCCCACGTAGAATCCGCGGGCAATGGGCCACTTGATGTCAAACCCCTGCTCGATGGCAGTCGGCACCTGGGACAGCTTGCCTGGGAGCCTCTGTTCCGAGAAGATCGCAAGGAGCTTCAGCGGCGCGCCGCCATCGATCGCTGCCTGGCTGTCACCGACGTCGTTCATGCAGACATGGACGTGTCCGCCCTGCAGAGCCGTCGCGCAATCCCCGCCGCCTTCGAACGCGACGAAGCGCATGGCCTTGTAGTCGATGCCTGCCGCCCGCGCCGCCATCGCGGCCTTCATCCAATCCTGGCTGCCAATCGTGCCGCCGGCTCCGATGATGACAGACTTCGGGTCTTTCTTGATGGCCGCCATCAGGTCCGTCAGCGACTTGTATTCGCTGCTGTCCTGGACGACGACAGCGCCGTAGTCCGTGCCAACGCTGGCGACCCAGCGGACGTCCTTCTCGGAATATGCCCCGAACTTGCCCTGAGCGAGGTTCAGGAGCGATCCAGCGGAGAAAGCCACGACGACGTTAGGTTCGGCACGGCGCTGGCCGACGATCGCGTTATAGGCCACAGCGCCAATGCCCCCCGGCATGTACGAGACGCGCATCGGGGACTTCACTGCACCCGATTGCTGGAGCGTCGCCTGGGCGAGCTTGCAGGTGATGTCGAAACCGCCGCCCGGCTGGGCAGGCGCGATGCATTCCGGGTTCTTCGGCTCGGCTTGCGCAAGAGACGGAGCGAAGGAAACGGCTGTAAAGGAAATGGCGGCGGCGAGCGCGGCGCGAGATGCGATTGTCATTGATGATCCTCCAGATGACGGACGCAGACCTCCTATCTGCGAGGCTCGTCATATATCCGCTTCAAGCTTTCAACTGGCTTTCAATCGCAAGCGGCAGCCGGACCGAGACGATAAGGCCGCTTCGATCGGACCTGTTCCTCACTTGCATCGATCCGCCGCTGGCGCGGGCCACGGTCAGCGCGATCGCCAGGCCTAGACCGCTACCGCTCGTCACCCTCCGACCGCTGCGGAAGCGCGTACCGGCGTAAGCCAGCTCCTCTTCCTCCATACCCGGCCCCTCGTCCATGACCTCGACGACAACCCAGCCGTCCTCGCGCAGAAGAGTCACCGTAAGGAGACTGCTTTCAGGCCCGTACTTGATGGCGTTGTCCAGGATGTTCATCACCGCTTCCTGGAAAAGCCCCTCGTTGGCCCGGATCCTCAGCGCAACCTCTGGAGGATCGACCACGCAGTCCATCCGGCGGCTACGGATACGTGGCCACAGCATGCGGACGACCTCGGCGAGGGACTCGGCAACATCGATAGAGGCTTGCGGGTATGTCTCCGTGCCTTGCGAAGTCCGGGCCTTAGCTAGGGCGAGAAGCTGGTTTGTCGTCCGAATGGAGCGATCCAGCACGACTTTCGACGACTGCAACGCCGCACGGACTTCGTCAGGGTTCGACTGGCGCAGCGCGTAGTCGATCTGGGTGCGCAGGATCGTCATCGGCGTCCTGAGCTGATGTGATGCGTCGTCCAGGAATCGGCGCTGTTGTTCGGCTTGCTCCACGTTTCTCGCCATCAACCGGTTCATAGCCTCGACCGCCGGCCGAACCTCCTTGGGCAGGCCAGCGACCTCGAGAGGCTTCAACTCGTCAGGCTCGCGAGCATCGATGGCTTCACGCAGCCTGTTGAGTGGCTTCAGCGCCATATAGACCCCGACGCCTATCAGTGCACCGAGGACCGCAACGACCAGGATGTCGCGCAGAATGGCGCGAATGATCAGCTCGTTCTGGAAGGTGGTGCGCGACAGCTTCGTCTCGGCAACCTGGATTGTGATCTGAGTTCCATCTGGTTTCGCAGGATCGAGCGGGCGGGAAAGCGCGCCAACCCGGATAATTTCGCCGAAGTAGTCGCCGTCATGGAAACGGAGCTGGCCCTGTTTAAGGTTCGGCGTCTCCGGCAGAAGCACGTCCCCGATCTGCACCAGCCCGTCGCTTGTGGATACGTTGAAGTAGACTTTGCCCTGTGCGGTAAGCTGGAAGAACTCGAACAGGTTATAGGGAAGCTCGACCCCGACGCCACCGCTTTCCGTTGAAATGTTTGCATCGATCGCCCTGACGGCTCCGGCGAGAGATCGGTCGTAGGCGCTATCGGCCATCTCCTGGACGGTCGTCGCATTGAACCAGAGCGTCGAGCCCATCGCAAGAATGATCGCCGGAACAATCCACACCCCGAGGGTGACCGCCAGAGGACGTCCTGTTTTATGGGTGCCAGTGGCGCTCATGTCGCACTCGCTTCAAGCACGTAGCCGAGGCCCCGAAGCGTCCTGATTTGGACAGAGTGAGAGAGCTTCTTCCTTAATCGGTGAGCGATGACCTCTATCGCTTCGAGCTGGATGTCGGCGTCGTAGGAGAACATCCTGTCGACGATCTTCTGCTTCGACATCGGCTCTCCCGCATGCTGTACGAGAATGCGCAGGAGCGAGTGCTCGCGGGGCGAAAGGTCCAATGGATCGCCATTGAGGGTAAAGCGCTGCTCGGCGGAATAGTAGGTTAGGTCACCGCACGAGAAAGTACCTGCGTTTCGCCCATGGGCCCGACGCACTGTCAATCGGCATCGTAACGGGACCCCTTATCGGCTCCCAAAAGGGACCCCTGCCTCTGGTTGCATAGGGTCAGCGCGCGTAGGCCCGGAGCTCTCCGTCTAGCGCAGGGGCCTGCGGGCGCGGGTTGTTTGTCTTTTCGGCTTTAGCTTTGAGAGCGGTTTTTGAAGCGCCAGGATTCATTCCCGGTCTCAACGATTTCGCAATGGTGGGTGAGCCTGTCGAGCAGGGCGGCGGTCATCTTGGCGTCGCCGAATACGGCCGGCCACTCGCCGAAGGCCAGGTTCGTCGTGACAATGATCGAAGCCCGCTCGTATAGCCTGCTGATCAGGTGGAAGAGGAGCTGACCACCGGCCTGGGCGAATGGGAGATAACCGAGTTCGTCCATGATGACGAAGTCGAGCCTGGTGATGAAGTCGGCCAGCCGCCCCTGCTTTCCGCTACGTGCCTCCGTCTCGAGCCGATTGACGAGATCGACGACGTTGAAGAAGCGGCCGCGTGCGCCGTTGCGGATCAGGGCGCGTGCGAGCGCGATGGACAGATGGGACTTCCCCGTGCCGGTTCCGCCGACCAGAACGATATTGTGCTGCTCGGCGAGGAAGGCTCCTGTCGCAAGCTGGCGCACCAGGCCTTCGTTGACCGGCGTGTCGGTGAAGTCGAAGTCGTCGATGTCCTTGGCCAGCGGCAGCTTGGCGACGGTGATCTGGTATTTGATGGAGCGCGCCTGCTTCTCGGCGATCTCCGACTGAAGCAGGTCACCGACGATGCGCGGCGGTTCGTGCTGGCGCTTGATGCCGGAGGCCATGATCTCGTCGTAGGCGCTGCGCATGCCGAACAGCTTTAGCGTGCCCATCATGTCAAGGATTTGGGATCGTTCCATATCAGCTTGCCCTCCTGAGGCTGTCGTAACGGGCGCAATCGGCCAGAGGCTCGTGGGTCAGGCGAAGCGCATCGGGAATGGAAAGGATGGCGGCTGGCTGCGGGTCACGCTTGCGGGCCAGGATGTTGATAATGACGGCGGCCGAGAACACGCCCTGATCGAGCGCCTCCTGGCAGGCCGCCTCGACGGCGGGGAGCCCGTCCAGGCCCACACATTCGAGGATCGATACCATCTGCCGGTCGCCGTCATGCATGGCCTTCAGCCGGCGGCGCACCTTCTCCATGGCGGCGGGCAAAACCCAGTCGTGGAACGGCGCACCGTTGCGCAGCGCTCCCGGTTTGCGGGTCAGGACCGGCACGTAATGCCAGGGATTATAGATCGTCTCGCCACGGCCGAAGCAGCGGTCGTGTTGGCCGATCTCCACGCCATCCTGCCGGATGACGATGCGATCGGCATAGGCATGTATCTCGGCCGGGCGGCCAACTGCCGTGGACAGCACTGAGTATTTGTTGTTGTCGAAACGCACGAGGCAGGTCTTGCCGATCGAGGCCTGCACCGCGTGGAAGCCGTCGAATTTGCCGGGATAGCTGACCAGATGCGGCCGTTCCGCATCGAACACCTCCCAGATCGTGCGCTCCGTCTGATCGACATGCTTATGGGCACGGGCGTAACTGATGCACTTGTCCAGCAGCCAGCCATTCAGCTCATCGTAGGATTTGAAGCGCAGCCGCGGCGTGAAGAAGCGTTCCCTCACCAGATTGACCTGGTTCTCGACCTGGCCCTTCTCCCACCCCGACGCCGGCGTGCAGGCCACCGGTTCGATCAGGTAATGGCTGCACATCTGTAGGAAGCGGCGATTGTATTGCCGTTCCTTGCCGACGAAGACCGTCTCCACCGCGGTCTTCATGTTATCGTAGATGCCGCGCGTGCAGGCCCCGCCCAAGAAGGCGAACGCCCGGTCATGGGCGTCGAAGACCATCTCCTGCGTCTCGCGCGGATAGGCTCTCACATACATCATCCGGCTGTGGCAGAGCCGGACATGGGCAACCTTCACTGTGGTCGTCACGCCGTTCAGCACGACGATCTCGTGGCTCCAGTCGAACTGGTAGGCCTCGCCGGGCGCATAATAGAGCGGGACATAGGCTTCCGCCGTCACGGAGCCGCGCTCCTTCGCCCATGTCCTCGCGTAGCGCCGAACGGTGTCATAACCCCCCTCGTAGCCGAGGTCGCGCAAGTCCTCGAATATCCGGATCAGTGTCAGCCGTTCGCGAGAGGATTTGGCCTCATTGGCGAGCAGCATACCATCGAGCTGATCGCGCCAGGGCCCGAGCTTCGGCTGAGGTTGACGGGTCCGCTCGTATTTGAACTCCGTCTCATCGCTGCGCAGAACCTTCCGCACCACCTTGCGCGATATGCCAAGCTCCCGGCAGATCGCCTTGATCGACTTGCCCTGCACACGCGAAAGCCGCCGTATCTTCAGAATTGTCTCCACAACAAGCATCCAAATAAAAAGCCTCCGATGAAACCGGAGGCTGTTGTAACCCCATCGCAGATGGGGGTCCCGTTTGGACGCCGATCACCCCATGTGCGGGGTCCTTATTCCATGCCTAATCACACCATAGTCGATGGAGAGGCCTCGCGCGTCTGAAACAAGAATGGCGAGCATCTTGGGAGGAGGCTCACATGCAAGACCTGAACCTGTTGCGAATCCTCGTCGCAGTCCATGAATGCCAGACGGTCACCGGCGCGGCAAACCGGCTGAACATGTCACAACCGAACTCTATCTCGCCTACAATATTGCTCACGAGTTCATGGTCGAGCACGGCCTGCGGATCCAGCACTCGCTTGTCGGCACTTATGCCACGTCGCTCGACATGCAGGGCCTTTCCGTCACGCTCGCCTTCCTCAGCGACGAGGAGTTCTCTCTGTGGGATTCGCCCGTTTCAACCGCTGCATTGCGCTGGGGCTGCTAAATCCTCGCCCTGTTACCAAAGAAAAAGCCCGCGCGGGGCGGGCATTTTGTTTGGTTGCGGGGGCAGGATTTGAACCTGCGGCCTTCAGGTTATGAGCCTGACGAGCTACCGGGCTGCTCCACCCCGCGTTATAAGGTTTTTGCCCTGGGCAAAATACCGGTGCGGTAAATCCGTGCGGGATTTATCGCGGCGATGTGAGTGCGACGCACTTACATCTAGTGCCGGAGCAAGTTGCGGAGCAACTTGTCTCCTGTAAGGAGGGCACCGGCAAGATCCTGTGCGCTTCCTCGCATTTCAGTTTGTCTGCCATGTGCCCCAAAACGACAAAAGCCGCCTTTGGGGCGGCCCTTGGGATCGGCCAGGGGCCGTTGTTTTCGTGCGAGAAGATTATTTGATCCACATTTCCATGTGGCATTGCCTTTAACAGACCTGGCAGCGACCTACTCTCCCGCGTCTTGAGACGAAGTACCATTGGCGCAGGGGTGTTTCACGGCCGTGTTCGGAATGGGAACGGGTGCAGCCACCCCGCAATGACCACCAGGTCGATTAAGGGCAATGTTCCGACCGCTAGGCCGGAATGCGTTGAGAAGCTGGAGACTGTCAGGCCTTAGCCAATAGGCATTAGGCAATAGTCTTTTTTGAACACGTCCTGGAGCGGACCGAGGCTACTGCCTACTGCCTAACTCCTACTGGCTGCTCATGAGCGGACGAACGCTTTGCGTTCGCCGCGAGATGAGCATGAACAATGAGAACGATCAAGCCGATCGAGCGATTAGTACCGGTAAGCTTCATGCATTGCTGCACGTCCACACCCGGCCTATCAACGTGGTCGTCTTCCACGGCTCTGATAGGGAATACTCGTTTTCAGGGGGGTTTCCCGCTTAGATGCCTTCAGCGGTTATCCCGTCCATATATAGCTACCCTGCTATGCCCTTGGCAGGACAACAGGTCCACCAGAGATATGTCCATCCCGGTCCTCTCGTACTAGGGACAGATCCTGTCAATATTCCTACACCCACGGCAGATAGGGACCGAACTGTCTCACGACGTTCTGAACCCAGCTCACGTACCGCTTTAATTGGCGAACAGCCAAACCCTTGGGACCTGCTCCAGCCCCAGGATGCGATGAGCCGACATCGAGGTGCCAAACAACCCCGTCGATATGGACTCTTGGGGGTCATCAGCCTGTTATCCCCGGCGTACCTTTTATCCGTTGAGCGATGGCCCTTCCACGCGGGACCACCGGATCACTATGACCGACTTTCGTCTCTGCTCGACTTGTCAGTCTCGCAGTCAGGCGGGCTTATGCCATTGCACTCGACGAGCGATTTCCGACCGCTCTGAGCCCACCATCGCGCGCCTCCGTTACTCTTTCGGAGGCGACCGCCCCAGTCAAACTACCCACCATACACTGTCCCGGACCCGGATGACGGGCCGCGGTTAGACATCCATGACGATAAGGGTGGTATTTCAAGGATGGCTCCACGAAGACTGGCGTCCCCGCTTCAAAGCCTACCACCTATCCTACACATGCCGACACGAATGCCAGTGTAAAGCTATAGTAAAGGTGCACGGGGTCTTTCCGTCTGACCGCAGGAACCCCGCATCTTCACGGGGAATTCAATTTCACTGAGTCTATGTTGGAGACAGCGGGGAAGTCGTTACGCCATTCGTGCAGGTCGGAACTTACCCGACAAGGAATTTCGCTACCTTAGGACCGTTATAGTTACGGCCGCCGTTTACTGGGGCTTCGATTCAGAGCTTGCACCCCTCCTCTTAACCTTCCAGCACCGGGCAGGCGTCAGACCCTATACGTCGTCTTTAGACTTCGCAGAGCCCTGTGTTTTTGATAAACAGTCGCTACCCCCTGGTCTGTGCCACCCCAAAATGGTTGCCCAAATTGGGGTCACGCTTCTTCCGAAGTTACGCGTGCAATTTGCCGAGTTCCTTCAACATAGTTCTCTCAAGCGCCTTGGTATACTCTACCTGACCACCTGTGTCGGTTTCGGGTACGGTCTGTAAGGTGGAGCTATTTCCTGGAACCGCCCCACTGCCCATCCAATCCAATAAGGATGAACAATTTTTGCGATCCGTCACTACCACCAGGCCCACGAATATTAACGTGGTTCCCATCGACTACGCATGTCTGCCTCGTCTTAGGGGCCGGCTAACCCTGCTCAGATTAACTTTAAGCAGGAACCCTTGGTCTTTCGGCGAGAGGGTCTCTCACCCTCTTTATCGTTACTCATGTCAACATTCGCACTTCCGATACCTCCAGGAGCCCTCACGGGTCTCCCTTCACAGGCTTACGGAACGCTCCGCTACCACTCCTCGGTTAAGAGGAATCCTCAGCTTCGGTGCATGGCTTCAGCCCCGTTACATTTTCGGCGCAAAGACCCTTGATTAGACCAGTGAGCTGTTACGCTTTCTTTAAATGATGGCTGCTTCTAAGCCAACATCCTGGTTGTTTTGGGATCCTCACATCCTTTCCCACTTAGCCATGACTTGGGGACCTTAGCTGGAGGTCAGGGTTGTTGCCCTCTTCACGACGGACGTTAGCACCCGCCGTGTGTCTGCCGAGTAGTACTCCCGGGTATTCGGAGTTTGGTTAGGATCAGTAAGACGGTGAGTCCCCATAGCCCATCCAGTGCTCTACCCCCCGGGGGTATTCGCTCGACGCTCTACCTAAATAGATTTCGCGGAGAACCAGCTATCTCCGAGTTTGATTGGCCTTTTCACCCCTAGCCACAAGTCATCCCAATCTATTGCAACAGATGCGGGTTCGGCCCTCCAGTTGGTGTTACCCAACCTTCAGCCTGCTCATGGCTAGATCACTCGGTTTCGGGTCTAATGCAACTAACTATATCGCCCTGTTTCAGACTCGCTTTCGCTGCGCCTACACCTACCGGCTTAAGCTTGCTAGTTACACTAAGTCGTTGACCCATTATACAAAAGGTACGCCGTCAGGGTTGCCCCCTCCGACTGTTTGTAGGCATCCGGTTTCAGGTTCTATTTCACTCCCCTTGTCGGGGTGCTTTTCACCTTTCCCTCACGGTACTTGTTCGCTATCGGTCATGCACGAGTACTTAGGCTTGGAGAGTGGTCTCCCCATGTTCAGACAGGATTTCTCGTGTCCCGCCCTACTCTAGGACAATCAGTGTTCTACGCCTACGGGACTGTCACCCATTATCGTCACGCTTTCCAACGTGTTCGGCTTTATTCCTGATTGCCACTGGCCTGGTCCGCGTTCGCTCGCCACTACTTGCGGAGTCTCGGTTGATGTCCTTTCCTGCAGGTACTTAGATGTTTCAGTTCCCTGCGTTCGCTTCTAACACCTATGTATTCAGGTGTAGATACCTTATCACAATGCTTGGAACCTGAAGCGTCTTCGACGCAGGCAATAGCCAGTAGGCCAGTAGCCAATAATGTTTCCACTATTGGCCCATTGCCTAAATCCTACTGCCTCATGCGCCT
>NZ_FXAF01000005.1 GCF_900177415.1 Xaviernesmea oryzae
CCCTTTGACAGCACCGTGTTCATCAATGAGGGTACGTCGCAGACCGAAGCCAGCAGGCCCGCCCTGGCGAAAACCCTTTTCGATTAACCGTCCCTGTCCAGCGAATACCTTTGTCGATAGCTCGCGGCTGTATTCGCCGGCCATCGCCCGTTTCACACCCTTGACGATCGTCGACACCGGGCTGCCGTCGTTTTCGAACTGCTCGGCGCAATACTGGACCGCTATGCCGGCACGCCGGCAAATATATTCGTAATAGGCGCTTTCGTCAGCGTCCTGGAACCGTCCCCATCGGCTGACGTCGTAGACAAGGACGATGGTGAAGTCCGTATCTCCAGCCTGCACGTCCTCGATCAGTTGGCGGAGCGCGTCACGCCCCTCGATCTTTAGGCCACTCTTTCCTGCATCGGCATAGGTTCTGATGATTTCGATTCCACGAGCTTCGGCATACTGGCGGATCGCGTCGGCTTGGTTTTCCGTCGAATATTTCTGATGATCGGTCGACATGCGGACGTATTCGGCAGCGCGAACAGGACGCGCCGGCTGCGCTGACGATAGTTCTCTGTCGTAGGTCTCCCCGGTTCGCCACGCTTCGCCCTTTCCTCGTTCCTGCCGGATCGGTCCGGGCAACTGACCGCCCCAGCGCACGACAACATCTCTGCCGCCTCCCGCGATATTGCAAGTCTAGCTGACGAAGGAGCGGAAGATGTTGCCGAAAACGGGCAGGAAGCTGCCGGTGTGGAAGGGGGTTTTGGGCGGCCGCGACATGTTGGCCCGGACTATCGCCGATCTGCTGCGCAAGGAGCATGGCGACACCCATCGGGCGATCAAGCAAATGATGAACCAGACAAACGCGAGCGAGCGGACGGTCAAGCACTGGCTGTCGGCACAACATGCTCCGGACACATTGTTTTTCTTACGACTTATGGTCTCCTCCCCCGTCATCCGCGCATTTGTTCTGGGGCTGATCGAGGGCCCGGCTTCCAATCCATTGTCGTCGGCAAGTGATCGTCCTGTCCGTGCCGCTGCGCGGGAAGCCTATGCTGCCGGAGAAGCGGCCTTCAGCGCGCTCACAAAGGATGTACGGGAAAGTGACCCTGAAAATGGCCCTGATCGTGACCCTAAACATGACACTGAACCCGTGGATCTCAATGAACGTCAGCACTGGTTTCTTGAGCGTATCGTTGACGGCGACCGCTATGGCGCAAAGGAGATCATGGCCATCTGGGAGGTCAGCCTGAAAACCGCGCGACGGGATATACGCGGGCTCCAACTCGCCGGGCTACTGGTATATTCCGGCTCACGTCGAAAGGGTAGATATCGTCCTGTCCGTTAAAGAGACATTCACGCTCGATGTACCGAGAGGGGGGAAGGTCTTGAACGGATTCGCACTGACAATCCCGCAATTGCAGACAGCCATACAGCCCTCAACGCACGGGTGGCGACCTCTGTGACCATGGAGAGAACGTGCGGCCCGCCGAACGACGCGAAAGCAGAGCGCGTCCGGCTCTGGGTTTCAGGCATGCCGCGATCCTTCGGAAATGCCTTTCGGTCCGCGAGCATGCCCGACTACTCTGCCGCTTCGGCCTGCATTTCCCGCGGCTTCTCGAGCACTTCCTTCTTCTTCCGTTTCTTCTTCCGGCCCTCGGCGGCAACAGCTTGGTCCGCGATGAAAATGACGCTAGCCGGCACATCCATGAGCTGCAGCGCCTTCATCCCGCGCATCAGGCTGATACGGGAGAACAGCGGCAGGTTCAGGGACCTGCCGGCAGGGTCCTTCCGGGTGACGATGCCAAAGACGATGCGGTACTTGCGTTCCCGTACAAGGACAACAAGTGCATCTGGATCGCCCCCCGCCATCAGGTCGCGGACCAGCGCCTCCAGCTTGTCGACCGCCTGCGGCTCCAGCCGCATCAATTCGACAGCGTTCACGCCCTGATTGAATAGATGACTCAGCTGCGCCGAGAGAGTCGACACCTTCACGTGGTAGAAAGTGGCGACGCCATCGCGCACCGCCAGCAGGTCGCACGGCTCCACCGCGCTCTGCCCATCCGGGCTGATATTCTGCGTATCAAGGCATGCGATGGCGGCATCGCCGGCAGCAACCGCTGCATTGTATTCGCCTTCGCTGGCATGAGCGTAAGCCGGCAGGTCGCTGGCGGCGAACAGCGGGTCGAGGTAGGCGCTGAGGCGCGCGATGTAGGCGTTCTCGATGCGGTACCAGTTGCCTTCGCAGAGATGAAAGGTTTCGCCCTCGGCGTCGTCGAGCGCCGTGTCGAAGACAAGGCTTTTGTAAATGCTGTAGCGGTCGCGGCTGTTTCCGTCCTCGTCCGTCAGGACAAGCACGTGCCGCCGCAAATCCTCGATGCCCATCGCGTTGAGATCGACCTCGTGCGCATTGAGATAGGCGAAGTACCGCCCGATATAAACATCGTCATAGACAAGGCCGCGCCCCGCGCCGGCAAAGGTGACGTAGAGATTGTCGCTGTAATTGATCATTTCCGGGACCGTGATGTTCAGGTCGGGATCACGCGCGCGGAAGGCGGTAAGGACGCGGTTGTCGAGCGCCTCGATCTGCGCCGGGTCACGCACCGGCACGATGTTCTGGATTTCAGGGAACGCCGCCCTGTAGGCATCGCTTTGGTACAGAGCCAGCAGTTTCTCGCAAAGCTCCGGCAGCTCACCCGCCTCTACATCCGTGCTAATGCGCAAATTGCTCGCGCCCGTGGCGTGCCGGAACAGGGCCTTGTGCTCGTCGCGCACCTTGCCGGTGAGGCTGCGCAGGATCGTGCTGTCGCGGTCAAAATCGAACAGCGTCAGCTCGGATTCGATGGGGAGCTGCGTCCTCTGGCGCTTGGCCGCGCCGGGATCGAGCGTATCGGTGCTTTTGAGCTTGCGCGGGTCGAGACTGTTGAGCGTGACCCGCAGCCCGAAATCGTATTCATAGCTGGAATCGAGCAGGTTGTGAGCGACATGTCCGAAGGACAGCGCAAAACACCTGTTGCCGACCGGCATGAAAATGAGTGCGCCTTTCGTAACCTGCGTCAGCTCCTTCTCAATATTGAAGTACCCCTTCCACCAGGGCGCACGCGGTGCGCTGTCCAATATAAAAAGAGACGCATTCTCCGGCAGCCCCTGCGCGCCGACATCATCGTCGAGCACATGGTCCTCCCGCAGCGCGTTCGTTGCGTCGTAGCCTTCCTTTAGAAGGTAGATCGAAAATCCCCTGCTTTTCGCCATACTGCCCCCCGGCATCCGCGAAGTAAGTATTTTTTGCTTATTCAGAGATAAGTCGCATAGCATTGTCAACAAAATACGCCGGTATAGTGTTCCGGCCACAGGCGCGACGGCAACAATAAGCAAATAAAAAGCGGCGAGCGCTGCGATGGTCTGCGAGTCGCGGTTTGCAGTCTCCTGCCTTACGCGGGGTTTCGGGTAACGCAGCTTGCCCTCAACCCGTCGAGGCGAACGTCGACGGGCGGCATACGCCGAACCTGACAATTCAGTCTCTGCGGGGGCAAATTGCGGATAAATGGTCGAGGCAGCTTGCATCCCTGCGGCCAGGGACGCAATAAAGCTTGCGACAGCACTCGGCCAAGCTGTAGCCTTTCCGAGCTGTTGCCAGGCTAAAAGCTGCCAGACCAAAGAATTGCGCGTTGATCTGCGCCCAGTTCTTTGACAAGCCCTTTGTTGCGCGATGGCATGTCGAAACCGGGTGAAGTATTTTGCGCATGAACGAGGCCGATACCTGCAGGAAGTTCGTGGTCCCAAAGCTGCAGGCAGCAGGCTGGGAAAATCGCCCGCACGCCATTAACGAGCAGAGAACCTTCACTGACGGCCGGGTAGTATTCATCGGTGGAAAGGCTCGTCGCGGTAAGCAGAAGCGCTCTGACTATCTGCTTCGGTACAACCCAGACTTCCCGATCGCAGTCGTTGAGGCGAAGTCCCGGTACAGACATGCTGCGGAGGGACTTCAGCAAGCCAAGGAGTATGCCGAGATCCTTGGGCTACAGTTCGCATATTCGACCAATGGCGTTGAGATTGTCGAATTTGATTATACGACCGGTGTCGAGCAAACTATTGGGGATTTCCCGGCGCCAGATGACCTCTGGACTCGGATCCGCCGCGCCGAGGGTATCGTCGACGACCAAGTGGCCGAACGGCTGCT
This sequence comes from Xaviernesmea oryzae, assembly GCF_900177415.1. Taxonomy (GTDB): domain Bacteria; phylum Pseudomonadota; class Alphaproteobacteria; order Rhizobiales; family Rhizobiaceae; genus Neorhizobium; species Neorhizobium oryzae_A. The sequence goes on from NZ_FXAF01000005.1 coordinate 4,166, forward strand.
GACGCCAACATTTCCAGATCGGGCCAAGCCGCTTCGCTACTATCAGGAGATCGCCGTGAACCGCGCCGTTCAGGCGGCTCTTCAGGGCAGGAAGCGAGCACTTCTCACCCTGTGCACCGGAGCGGGCAAGACCGCCGTTGCCTTCCAGATCTGCTGGAAGCTCTGGTCGGCGCGCTGGAACTCCAAAGGGGTGAATAGAAACCCGAAGATCCTGTTTCTTGCTGATCGCAACGTCTTGGTCGACGATCCGATGGCCAAGGATTTCAGCCCCTTTGACGACGCCCGTCACAAGATCGCTGGGGGCATGGCGGTCAAGAGCCGCGACATCTATTTCGCGACTTACCAATCCATCGCGCGCGACGAGAACCGTCCCGGACTGTACCGCGAGTATGCACGCGACTTCTTCGATCTCATCATCATTGACGAATGCCATCGTGGTAGTGCGCGGGATGACAGCAACTGGCGGGAAATCCTTGAGTGGTTCGAGCCTGCGACCCAGATCGGGATGACGGCGACGCCGCGCCGAGAGGATAACGTCGACACCTACAACTACTTCGGCGATCCGCTTTACGAGTACAGCTTGGCGCAGGGCATCACTGACGGCTTTCTTGCGCCTTATCGCGTTCACCGCGTCATCTCGGACTACGACGCTGCCGGCTGGCGCCCCACGCGAGGTGAGCTTGATCGCTACGGACGTGAGATCCCCGACGCCGAATACTCTACGCGGGACTTCGAGCGGGTTGTAGCGCTACGTGCACGGACGCAGGCCATTGCGAAACACCTCGCGGGGTTCATGGCCGAGACTGACCGTTTCGCCAAAACCATCGTCTTCTGCGTCGACCAGGAACACGCACTCGAAATGCGGCAGGCGCTCGCTGCTCTGAACACCGATCTCGTCAAGGATCATCCTGACTACGTTTGCCGTGTGACGTCCGATGAGGGCGATGTGGGGAGCGCACATCGGGCGAAGTTCCAGGATGTCGAGACCCAGACGCCGGTCATCCTCACCACTTCGCAGCTTCTCACCACTGGTGTGGACGCCCCGACTTGCAAGAACGTCGTGCTCGCGCGGATCGTAGGTTCCATGCCGGAGTTCAAGCAGATCGTCGGACGGGGCACTCGCCTCAGGCCTGACTACGGCAAGCTCGCCTTCAACATCATCGACTATACCGGAACGGCAACGCGCATGTTCGCCGATCCTACCTTTGACGGCGATCCTGTCCGTGAGGACGAAGAGGTCATCAATGCGGACGGCGATGTCGTCGATGAGCGCGAGATCGAGGAGGGGACGCCGGATCCCAACGATTTTCCTGATGTGCCCGATATGCCGGACGGCCCCATCGATCTGGGCGACGAGGCCGAGAACGGCCCCCGCAAATTCTATGTCGACGGCGGCGAGGTCGCGATCGTTCGGCACCTCGTCTACGAGCTCGATGCCGACGGACGACAGCTCGCCTGCCGCCAGCTCACCGACTACACCGGGGACAAGGTCCGCACACTCTATCCCAATGCGTCCGAACTGCGCATGGATTGGCTCGACCCCGAGCGCCGGGCGGAAATCGTCGAACGGCTGGAGGAAAAGGGCATCGAGCTTGACTCGCTTGCTGATGCGGTCGGAAAGCCGGAGGCTGACCCGTTCGATCTCCTTTGCCATCTCGCCTACAACGCGCCGCTGCGCACTCGGCGCGAACGCGCTGACCGTCTACTGAGGGAACAGGACGAGTTTTTGGCCCGCTTCGGGCAGGATGCCCGCGAAGTCCTGGATGCCGTGCTTGAGAAATATGCCGAACATGGCAGTGCCCAGTTCAAGCTGCCCGACATCCTCGAAGTGCCCCCGTTCAACGAATGGGGAAACGTAATCGAAATCGCCGCCCGCTTCGGCGGGGGCAAGGAGCTGCGCAGCGCCGTCACCGAGCTGCAGCGCCTGCTCTACACCGCATGAATTGAAGGAGCTCTAGATTGGCAACAACCGCCCGCAAGAAGGCTGCGCCGAAGCAACTGACCACTGCCCAGCGTCTCGACAGCATCATCAAGTCCGCGCGCAAGATCATGCGGAAGGACAAGGGGTTAAACGGCGATCTCGATCGCTTGCCGATGCTCACCTGGATTATGTTCTTGAAGTTTCTCGACGACATGGAGCGGATCGAAGAGGAAAGGGCGGAACTCGCAGGCAAGGAATATCGCTCGATCATCGAGGCCCCTTATCGCTGGCGCGATTGGGCGGCGGATGCCGATGGCATCACCGGTCCCGACCTCCTGTCGTTTCTCGTTTCCGAGATGACAGAGCGTCCGGACGGCACCCGCGGCCCAGGTCTTTTCGCCTATCTTCGGGCCTTGCGCGGCGACAATGGACGGCGTGAGCGGCGCGACGTGATCGCGACCGTCTTCCAGGGCTTCGCCAACCGGATGGAGAGCGGTTACCTGCTGCGCGACGTCGTCAACCTGATCGACGGCATCCATTTTGATTCATCGGAAGAAGTTCACACCCTCGGCCGCCTTTACGAGACGCTGCTGCGCGAGATGCGTGACGCTGCGGGGGACTCGGGCGAGTTCTACACGCCCCGGCCGGTTGTCCGGTTCATGGTCGAAGTGACGGATCCCAAGCTGGGCGAGACCATCCTCGACCCGGCATGCGGCACCGGGGGATTTCTGACCGAGTCGTTTCTGCATCTCGAACGCCAGGCCGATACGGTGGAGAAACGCCGCGTACTCCAGGAGGAAAGCCTCCGTGGCGGCGAGGCCAAATCGCTGCCGTTTCTGCTGTCCCAGCTCAACCTTCTGCTGCACGGCCTGCACGCCCCCCACATCGACCCCGGCAATGCCCTTCGCTTCCGTCTGGCTGAGATCGGTGAAGATCAGCGGGTCAACGTCATTCTGACCAACCCGCCCTTCGGCGGCGAGGAGGAGGCAGGCATCCTCAACAATTTCCCCGAGGACCGGCGCACGTCCGAGACGGCGTTGCTGTTCCTGCAACTTATCATGCGGCGGCTGAAGCGCGCCGGACGCGGGCGGGCCGCGGTTGTCGTTCCGCACGGCACGCTTTTCGGTGATGGAATCTCGGCGCGGATCAAGGCGGACCTGCTCGAGAAGTTCAACCTTCACACGGTGGTACGGCTGCGTGAAGGTGTGTTCGCGCCCTACACGGACATTCCGGCAAACCTGATCTTCTTCGACACGACGGGACCGACGAAGGACATCTGGTATTATGAGATGCCGATGCCGGAAGGCCGCAAGAAGTACTCGAAAACCGCGCCGATGGCCTATGAGGAGTTTGCGGACTGTCTGGCTTGGTGGAAGAAGCGCGAGCCAAACGAGCGCGCTTGGAAGGTCTCTGCTGTTGACCTGATCCAGCGCGACGCGCAGGACCGCGTTGTCGCCTGCAACCTGGACATCAAGAACCCGCATTCCAGCGAGGTGGCCGATCACCGCGCGCCGACCGAGATCGTGGACGCAATCATCGCACAGGAACACCGTATCCTCGGCATCATGGACGAGATCAAGGCCGTGCTGGCGGAGCGAGTTTGATGCAGTCGCCGACCGTCCCTCTGTCTGAAATCTTGGTGCTTGCCGTCGACCCCTGTCCGGTGGAACCGGAAGCATCTTATCCAATCATGGGTGTCTACGGCTTCGCGCGAGGCCCGATTGTCCGGCAAGTAGTACGCGGCTCCGAAATCAGCGCCTCAACCCTCTATAGAGTGAAGAAGGGCCAGCTTGTTTACAGCAGGCTGAAAGCATTCGAGGGAGCCTATACCGTAGTTCCGCCGGAGTTAGATGGCTATTTCACTTCCAACGAGTTCCCAACATTTGATGTTCATCCGGATCGCGCTGACCATCGGTACCTAGAATGGCTATTTCGACAGCCCGACGTTTGGCGTGAGATCGCCATCGGCAGCAAGGGGATCGGTGCACGTCGTGAGCGAGTTCACCCCAAGCAGGTTCTCAGTTACAGGATCGACCTTCCGTCCCTCGATGAGCAGCGCCGCATCGTCCAGCAGCTCGACAGGGTCGCGGCATTGGTGGACGAACGTCGCCGGGCCATCGAGGCGGCAGAGCGTGAAACACAGGCGCTGCTGCTTAAAGCCTTCCAACGCGCCATCGATGGCGCCCCCCTGCGGCCGATGTCCGAAGTCGCCCCCTTGGTGCGCAGGCCGGTCGAGATCGATCTTGATGCCGCCTATCCTGAACTCGGCGTCCGTTCGTTCGGCCGAGGCACGTTCCACAAACCTGATCTGCCCGGCGCAGAGGTCGGCAACAAGAAGCTGTTCCGCATCTGCGCTGGCGACCTCCTGTTCAACATCGTCTTCGCCTGGGAAGGCGCTGTGGCAGTCGCCCAGCCCGAAGATGAGGGCCGCGTTGGATCGCACCGCTTCCTGTCATGCGTGCCCACGCCCGAGACGGCGACTGTGGAGTTCCTGCGGTTTTACTTCTCAACGCCCGAAGGGCTGCAGAAGCTGGGTGAAGCATCCCCCGGCGGCGCCGGACGAAACCGGACGCTGGGATTGAAAAAGCTCGAGAGCCTGCAAGTGCCCGTACCACCAATCGTGCGGCAACACTGGTTTGACCGCCTCCAGGCGAAGGCCCGCAAAGCCCGCGCGATCCGCGCCAGCACTGCGCAGGATATCGCGGCGCTGATCCCGGCCATGCTGCATGAAATCTTCAATGGCCGGGCGAAAGCCGCATGACTGAGAGCCAGGACGAACAGCCCGATCTGCTTTCACACCTTTCGGATATGGATCTCGTCCGCCCTCTGCTGGCCGACATGGCGACCTGACCGGGAAGGTCGGCCGTTTCCGCGTGCTGACCGATCTGCGCGGCCAGATGGAGCGATTCGGCACGATGATCTTCGGTGGCCATGGTCTATCACGCGTGGGTCCCCGCGCGCTCCGACTTTGCGCCGACCGCGCAAACGCTCACGGCTGTTGCAGTTGCTTGCGTTGCCCTGGACCGTCGACCGCGCGCTTTATGCGGCGATCAGGTTGAGCTTTCTGAGATCGTTCAGGATCACCTTACCGACCTTAAGCGTTTCGGCGCTCTCGCCAGCCAGCCACCGTCGAGCCTCCACAACCGTGAGCGCAGAATTGGGATAGATCGTCTCCAGGTGGCGCGAACGTCATGCGAACCATTCTTAAAGTTGATGACCTGCCCCAATGCCATTGCACATATCCGTGGTTTCCCTTGCAGGTTTACAGATCTCACTGCTTGAAGCAGTTCTCGCGATGCCACTGCAGAAAATGCGGGTGTGGCCTCTCGAACGATCGCGATGGCACGATGGCCCGGCCAGTCTTGTTAACTAGACCTCGAATGCTGTCCGGATCGTTGGCTTGCCGTGAGATCATGATGTCAAGGTCATCCGACAAGCTGATCAGGCCGCGGTCGAACATCCAGTGAGCCGTTCCCGACAGCGCAATTCCGTTGGTCAAAATATCAGGTCCGTTCGCCTCCACAGGCCGGATGTGCGCGGCATCCACTTCCGCTCGGCCGCCACCGTTGATGAGCTTCAAGCCCGTGACCGCACAGCGCTTGCAGTAGGCCTGCAAGACCAAGCGGCGAAAAAGTCGATTTCGGACGATCCGGGAAGTGAACTGAGCGACCCGATCACGCTCCTGTTCGAAGGTAAACGGTGCCTGCCCTCCTTCGGCAAAGCCAGACGCTGGTACAACGGTCCCGGGCTCATCCACCCGTGGCAGCTCAGGCTCATGCTCGTCCAAGCCCAATGCGACAATGCGGTTGAAGTCATCCGGAGAAATCGGCCGCACTGCTGATTGTGCTCGTCCGGAGATGCGTCCTTCTTCGTTGAGCACCCCACGTTCGATGACCCCCTCGGTATTGCTGAACGGAACCGGATCGACGAAGTCGAGATAAGTCCCCGGTTCAATGAGCGCGAGGTACATGCCGGGCGCTTTCGGGTCCGGAATGACCTGGCCGACCTTGGCGATCGCAAAATAACCGCGCGTCTCGGCAACTTTTCTCGGTTCGTAGTAGATGATCCAGTCGCCGATGCAGGCCTGGACACGGCCCAAGTACTGGCTCGGGAACTGATATTGTTCAGCCGGGCTATCGTCGTAGATCGAATCTGAGCGGTGAATGAAAACCCCGAATCCCATGATGCCCATATAGCATGTTCTCGAGCCTGCTCGACAGGGTTGTAAGATGCGCCGAGCTGGCACGTTCCGTCGAAAACATCGACCCGGGACACAGTCGACTCCGATCCAGATTCAGCTTTCATTAACCGCATCGCCTTAGCAGGCCACGCCCCGGCATGTGAGCCGGTCCATGTCGTGTGAACTGCATAGGCCAATGAAAAACCAATCTGCTTCTTCAATTCATTTTCAGCGCAAGATTTCCGAGTTCTGCCAGGTGCGCATTGCTCCGGTCGCCTCAAAGCGGGGTCTCGAGAACATCAAGCCGTATCTCATCAGCCTGATCATTTATCGGAAGTTGCCGCCCACGCGGACCGGTCGCATCGATTGGCAGGCAGTCGCGGAGGCGTGCAGCATCGAAGCTGAACTGACGCCGGAACTGAAGAAGAACCTCTTACCGGCTCTGGAGGCAATCACTCGATGGGTAGATAAGGAACGGTCAGAGGAGGATGACCGTCCAACCGCTGAACGCCCAAAGCGAAAGCCAGTGACTGGGGCCGGTCCAGCCGAGGCAACGGCCCATACGGCGCGTTCTATCAACGCAGAGCAGGCAAGAGCGAAGCCGGGAGTTCAACTAAAGCCCATCGAGACGTTTCCGACCCCGCTATTCGACCGGACCGAGGAGCCTGAAGGCTTTCAAGAGGCGCTGATCTACCATATGCGTCGGCACGGCGACAGCTACTGGCATCTGCATCGCGCCGTCGTCGGAAACGATGATGCCTTCGACCATAAGACGCTGCTGAGCTGGACCAAGGGCATCAAGGTACCGCGATCGCTCGACAGTTTCGAAATCCTCTCTCGCATCGAGCGACGATACAGACTGCCCGACGGCTACTTCAAAGCCAAGCTGCCGCACCAGTCGCGCTCGGCATCCGGCCATGACGTCGGAAGTGACATCGGTCCCGCGGAACGGCGGCGGTTGGCCTGGCATCTGCCGGACAACTTCAGCAGTCTGCCCTTCAGCAAACGCGAAGAAATCCTGGAATGGGTACGTCGCGTGATCATTTCGGGTTCAACCGACTACCGCCGTTTCCAAGCTATGGCGACGAAGCAGCGCTATGCCATCCGCTTCCCCGCGATTTCTTACGGCGGATCTCTGTCACCACGAGCGTCAGCGGATGCGCTGAATTCGGAGGATGGCGATAATCATGTGGCGATTGAAGATCCCGATCTTCTTTCGGGCGTCGTCGACGCCCCTCCCCGGCTCGCCATGGAAATGGCCAATCTTATCCGCTTCAAGACAGCGACGCTGACAGCCCTCGGCTTTCAGCGTAACGGCGTCTGGGGAGAAGAAACCGCATCGCAGAAGATCGAGCATCTCGGATTGATGTTCGGTGCATTGGCAGCATCGCCCAATGGCGCCGTCAAGGGGTACGGCGTTCCCCTCAGCCAGTTGACCTTCGGTCTCCTTGTCTTTCCCGGCGTCTGGGATTGGTATCTACAATGGCGCGAACGCCGACGCGGCTTCTACACCCAGTGGGAAGAGGACATGCTAAACGTTCTTCTCAATCTGGTGCGCGCCGAGACAGGCTGGCTCTGGCAGCATCCGGAGCTTATCCGAAGCGTAAAACCGATTCCCGGACTGATCTCCGCAGATGAGATCGCCGCAGCAGAGCGGGATTGGCGTGCGGCCTGCGAATCTTGTTTCAAGCACGCGTCACATCGCTCGAAGGAGATTCAGCGAGTGATGCGGGTTCATAGGGATCCGTTCGAGCCGATCATGTGCGTGCTCGAGGCGGACAGCCCGCTCGCCGAATACCGCAAGATCACCGACGAAATTCTGAAACGCATGCCAGACGAGGATCGCTATCCCCGAGCCGCCGCCGAGGCGGTCCGATCCTTCCTCATGTTGCGACTGGGGCTGCATCTCGGGCTTCGTCAGAAGAACCTTCGGCAATTGCTTGTGTGCCCACGCGGGCATTTCCCGACATCGGAACGGCGGCTTGAAGATATGAAGCGCGGCGAAATCCGTTGGAGCGATCGCGATCGCGGCTGGGAGGTCTTGATCCCGTCCAACGCTTTCAAGAATGCCAACTCCTCCTTCTTCGGCTCCAAGCCCTTCCGGCTGATCCTGCCGGATCTTCTGGACCTCTACAAATACCTCAACGCCTACATCGACCGCCATCGCGGGGTGCTCCTCGCCGGAGCCGACGATCCCGGCACGCTGTTTGTGAAGACGGTGAAAACGACCAGCAAGGATGCTGCCTATAATCAGACCACCTTCTACGAGGCATGGCGCCTGACAATCCAGCGCTATGGCATCTACAATCCCTATACTGGCCGCGGCGCGATCAAGGGTCTGCTGCCGCACGGACCGCACAATATTCGCGACGTGCTCGCTACCCATATCCTGAAACAAACGGGTTCCTACGAGCAGGCGAGCTACGCCATCCAGGATACGCCGGAAATGGTCGCCAACCACTATGGCCGTTTCCTGCCGCAGGATAAGGCGGCGCTTGCGGCCCGCATTCTCAATCAGGTCTGGGAGGCCGCCGCTTAGTGGTCAGTTCGATGGCCCCGGCTAGGCTGAAGGGACCATGTCAGCTTACGGCAATGATATAAGTCGTCCTCCATTTCAGCCTCTATCTTGTTGTTTTTATTTATACCACATGACGAGAAGGCTTCGGATTCTGACAAAACCAGGATAAAAGCAAACGCTCCCTGATATAAGGGGGATAAAATGACGACGCATTATACCGATAGCCGGCCGACGTAGCCGATTTGTCGATGCTCCACAGTCCGACGGTCTGAAGCCAAGCTCATTATTTTCCCAGCTTCGCGGCTGCAATAGCGTGCGGCATCAGGAATGCGGCAATTTCCGCGATGACGTTCGTCAGATCCCCCGGATTGTGCGCAACGCCTTCGACAAAGGCGCGCCATTGCCGTTGCTTTTGCTCGTCCTTGGCAAAAGCATCCGTCAAAGCATCCGGTAGCTCTTCCGGGATCGGCGTTTCGCGGCGCTCGAAGGTGGCGGCGATTGCGCGCGCCAGCCTGTCATCATCGAAATTAAAGGACCTGCTGAGAATCCAGATGTCATAGAAGTCCTTCATCCGGCTGTTCACACGCCCGAGCATGACCATCGCCTGGAACTTCTCGGCGATGACCGTCTCCCGCGCATAGGCCCGCAGCCGTGGCGCCGGGAAATCCAGCATGGAAGGATAGTCCAGCATCTCCGCCCCGGGCTCGAGCGCATCGCCAAAGCCGATGTCGATGGTCAGGTTGATCCGGGCGCCGCTGATCGAAGCGACCACCCGTAGCCGGAGCCCACCATATTCCAGATCCTCACGGATGCGATCCACCCGCAGGGTACCGGCATCGAACATGACACCATCGTCAACCTCTTGCGCCAGAATTTCCCGAAATGTCTCCAGCATCGGGTCCGGTTCGGGATTACCAAAGCCCAGAAGGTCGAGGTCGCGCGTGCCGCGGTGCGGATCCTCGAACCAGCTCATCATCAGCATGGCGCCCTTCAGCACAAAACGACCGGCATGGGACGACTGGCTGAGCCGGAACAGCAACCGCTCGAGGGCAAAACGCGTCAGAACCAGATCGAAGCTTTGCCCGCTTGCCTTGGCGAGTTGCAACAGGCGGGCGCGCACCGAGGCGCCAACATTTCTGATCTCCTTAGCCATTGGCGGTCAATGCCTCGATATAGGGGCGGATCACGGTGCCAACACCACCACGTTCGGCCTGGTTGGCAATGTCGCCAGGAGTGGCCTTGCGCTGCTGCAGCGCTTCCTGAAGCCCCTCGATCGCCACTGAAAGGCCGATCTTGCTGCGATAGCGGAAGCAATCGGCAATTGTTTTGGCGATCCCAAAGACCTTTACAGGAACGCCTTCGACGACATGGGTTTCGACGCCATCGTTGAGCAGGCTCTCCGTAAAGCGCACGATACGAATAGGTGTGCCATCTGGTTTCGGAGCCCAGTCTTTGCGGCCTATGGCAAGCCACACGTGTCTCGGCAGCTGATCAGTGAGGCCGTGGAACGCGAGAGCTGAAACAAGGCAGACAACGGCCTTCGGAACGCGCTTGGCGGTCTCTGCCAGGCTATGGTTGGCATCGAGCTCGGCATCGGGAAGTTGGTAGAGACCGCGAGCAAGCCGCAGCACCTCGCCATCCCGTTCCATCCGGCTCATGGTTGCCGCTGTCACGCCTGCGTTCCGAAGTTCCGCCAGACGTGCGATGCCGCGCTCAATCAGCACGGTCCGGGCGATTTGACGTTGAGTTGCGGAGCCAGACATTGATACGAAAACTCGGAGCATAGAAATTATTGTCCGAGGATTTGTATCACCATTCACAAGCTTGAGAAAGTCCTTGGTTGGCGAGGGGAGTGAACCGCGCCGACTTTGCTGCTCAGGCTATCCGTTCACTGATCACAGCACGCAGGCGGAAGTCCCATGACGGATCCGAAATACAGCCGCGTCGCGAAACTACTAGCGAATTTGCGAGTGAGCATGTAGGTTCGGAGCAACTGACGATTTCTCTCCACAAGAGGTGTGGAATATATCCTACGCGACGCTGAAAATGACGAATAGTCTTGGCCTTGATGCCCCCTTGCTGACGGATGTCGCTCCGGCGGGGGGTACTTTGCGCTCTGACGAGTCTTTCCTTTTTGATGATCCATTCGTAGCCGAGCTCTGCCAGACAAGGCCGTTGCGCCGGCTTCAACGCATCGGTTTCCTTGGTGCGATAGACTATGTGAAGACAGGCACTGGCCGGTCTCCGCACCGTCGTCGACATAACCGCTACGAACATAGTCTGGGTGTCGCAAAGCTAGCCGAGACCTACTCCGAGCACCGAGAGTTGAAGCTCAGCGATCGCCGCCTCATAATAGCGGCAGCTCTGTTACACGATGTGGGACATGGTCCACTATCCCATACGCTGGAGCCAGTGTTCGAGGCCGAGTTTGGCATAAACCATCACCAGATGGGTCACAGTATCATTCGCGGCGAAACAAAGCTGGGTGACGGAATTGGCCGGACCCTGAGAGCTTACTCCGTCGACCCCGAAGAAGTTATTGCCCTCATCGACGGGAAGCATGACGGCCCCCTGAATTTCCTGTTCAGCAGTCAGATCAACCTCGACACGGTGGAAGGGATTACGCGTTGCCGCGCGTTTTTTGGTCGTCGGACTGCGTTTGGTTCCGCGCGCGCCCTCACAGCTCGCCTATGCCGCTCGAATCACCTTCCGACATCTAGTCTTGATGAATTCTGGGAGCTAAAACACTCGGTCTACAATCTGTTCATTACCGCCAATGTCGGTTTAGTTCTCGATTCCGTTGCCCAAGCCTACATGCGGGATAATATCTCTCGCTTTACTGCTGACGATTTTCTGACGACCGAGGACAATCTTCGCAGCAGACATGGCTACATATTCAAGATTTTCCACATGGTTACCGCCCGTGCCGTGGAACTTCGCAGGGAATTATCGAGAACCTGGCTCGATACGGAGCTTCCTGTCAAAAAGCGCCGATTTTTCGTTGATGAGAATGAACCGCTCTCAGGAGTGGACGCGATCAACAGGCGCTATCGGCAGTCCAAGACGACGTTTTCCATTCGTCTTGGAGAAATTTTAGAATAAATATTCTATTGGGGGATGAATGAGCACCGGGGCGGATACGTCTGACTTCAATCGAAAACTTATGCATTTTCACGAGCAGTCAGTCGCAAAGCTGGAGACGATGCGCGACGCTGCAAAGGCGATGTTCGAGGACACGTGCGGTTTCGTGATCGGTGTCAACGGCAGCCTCGCACGCCGGGAGTACACCAGCGGATCCGATGTCGATCTTTTTTTCCTTGTCTTGGATGGCGATATTGCTGGTGCCAAGGCAGCGCAGGAGAAGTTTCGTCAGAAGATGCAGGAAGTCGGCGTGAAGATGCCCGCATCGGGTGGCGTATTCGAAGAGCCTCTCCCCGCGGACGAAATGCTTGCTACAATTGGCGGAAATGACGACACGAACACCTTCATCACTCGCCGTATGCTCTTTCTTCTGGAAGGAGAGTGGATCTTCAACCGGTCGGCGTTCGAGGAAACTCGTCAGGCTTTGGTCGGTAGATATGTCGAGGAGGGACTCGACGATAAAAAGATATGCCTGTTCCTGCTGAATGACATCATCCGGTACTGGCGCACGATCTGCGTCGATTACGAGTACAAAATCGCAGGCGGCGGCAAGGCTAAAGCCGTCCGGCTCATCAAGCTGCGTTTCTCGCGTATGCTTCTCTACTTCGCCGGAGTGGTGGCTATAGGCCAGACCCAGGGCGTTCCTTATGAGGAAAAACGCAAGATCCTCGATAAGCTGCTGTCGACGCCCCCGATAGAACGCCTTCGCTCCGTGATCGGCGATAAATCTCAGACGTCGTTGCAATTGTATACCGAGTTTCTCGTTGCACTCGATGACCCGGAAACGAGAAAGCAGCTGGAGTTGTTGGGCGATGACGGCCTGTCGACCACGGCCTACGCAGTGCTTTCGGAAAAAGCCCGCGCCTTCAAAGATAGCCTGTTTCAAATACTGGTAACTGAATTGGGAACTGGCCATCCCGTAATAAAGGCGTTGTTACTGTAACACCCACTAAATGACGCGAAAGATACTCGAAGCCACTCCTGAACGTTCGTTCTTATGTTGAAGCGAATTAATTTTTGACTGCCTATGCGCCCTTATTCCTCTCTCGAGTATTTATTTCTTTATTTCGGCCCCAAGAAATATCACTAGACCGCCTAGAGGACCTCGGCGGCAGGTGGGGCTGGTCATTTCCGTAGGAAATTCATCCCGCCTTTCATGTCGCATTCACCGGCATGCCTACGTGGCAGAATTACTTAGACTAAGACTAGATTCCGTATCTGTATCGAGCCTCTGCAAGATGCGGAATGGGGTGCTCCCAAAGCGAGACCGACAGCGACGGCTAACACCCAATCGACCGACGCGCCTTCGACACCGCGTCAAAACTCCGCAGCATCACTCTTGACGGCAGCCTCTAAGCTCACTATCTTCACTTTCGAAAATGAAGGAAGTGAGAGTGCATATTTCGATATTCGACCTAGCTGGCGGCAAGAGCATACTGACGGGCAGTTTGCCCGGTAGGAAGGTGCTGGCAGATCTCATCGCAGCAGTCCAGCCTGAAGCGAGCGGCGAGATCGTCTTTCTCGACTTTGCCGGCATCGAAGTGGCCACGTCCTCATTTCTGCGTGAATGCGTCGTCGGTTTTCGCGACTTTGCCCGAAGTGGCCAGGCGAACCTTTATCCCGTGCTCGTGAACGCAGGCGCCTCGGTCGTTGAGGAGCTGGATTTCTTTGCACGGCAACGAGGCGACGTTTTTTGGTTATGCACCCGCGATCACGCTGGTGCTCTGGCTGATATCAAGCTGGTGGGCGAGCTTGAGCCGGTCCTTCGTGCGACCTTTGAACATATCAAACGCCTTGGGGAAGCAACCGCGCCTCAGCTCGCAGCGCTTGGTGAAGATGAGGGAATTAAACCCACTGCCTGGAACAACCGCCTCGCGTCGCTAGCGGCAAAGGGCCTTGTTGTTGAACGCCGTGTTGGCAAGACGAAGAACTTTACGCCGCTGTTGGAGGTTGGCTGATGGGTCTTGATTACATACGCAGCAATACCGGTAAGCCGTGGAAAAAGCGCTGGAATGGCGGACTTGATCGTCTGAAGAGACCAACACTGTTCGACCTTTCGATCACGGAGACGAGCCACAGCGTAACGGTCGAACTGGCTCCGGGCACGCGTCTCAACCTTGGCGATACCTGCATCGTTGAGCGCGGCAGTGATGACTTTGCGGTGACAAAGGGGCTCCTCCCGGTCGGCCGTATTCGCAACCCCAGCAGTGAAATTTCAGCGGCCGTCATAGCGGGCAAGGGCTTCATCGAGGCTCGCGTGACGCACGTTGGGCTTTTTGGCGATACGGCGGAGGTGAACTTTGAATGAGCGTACGTCCTGCCCATGAACCGTCACGCATATTTCGGCAGCCACAGCGACTTTGGGATGATCCCGCCGTTCATACCCCAGCATTGGGCTGCCGCGGATGCAAAGACTTCGGCATCTGCGGCGGACTTCACACGGACGCCGGGATTTTTCTCGATTGCCATGACTTGTGCACCTGCTCTGACAAGTCGAAGTGCGACATGGTTTGCCGCTTCAACCCGACCCATTTCGTTGCGCGGATGCGCGAAATCGACGGTCTCGACCTGGGCACGTTGCCACGTCTTGAAGAACTGCCGCTACCCAGCCTGCCGCCCGTCGTGCCGTTCATCCATCACAAATACAGCCGATCCTTACCGCTGAACGAAGCGGTCGTCGCCATCCCCCTCTCCGAACTTGTCGATTTGGGAAGCGGGCAATTGCACGTTGGCACGCGGGACGAACTATCGGCGCGATTTCTCGTGCCGGCCGAGGCTGCGATAGTCGTGAGCGGGGTAGACAAGGACCACATCATCGAGCGGTGGTGGGAACTGGACAACCGCCCTGCGTTGATCGCGCAACTTCGCAAACTTGGAATCACGATGGTGACGGCGCCGAACTACAGCGTCCTCACTGACGTACCAAGAACAGACAATCTCCACGCCATGAAGCGTATTTTTATGGTTTGGAGCGAGTTTGCCGCGGCGGGTTTGCCCGCGGCGCTCCATGTGAATGCGCGTACCGAGCACGATTATAAGCGCTGGGCCGAGCTTATCCGGGAACGCCCTGAGATCGGCGTGGTTGCATTTGAATTCGCGACCGGCTGTGGCCGCGGCGAACGCATCACCTTCCATATGTCGCAGCTGATGTTGCTTGCCCGCCGGGTTGGCCGGCCGCTCGATATCGTTGTCCGTGGCGGGCTCCACATCTTGCCGCAGCTGACACAAGCGTTCCGCCGAGT
This sequence comes from Xaviernesmea oryzae, assembly GCF_900177415.1. GTDB lineage: Bacteria > Pseudomonadota > Alphaproteobacteria > Rhizobiales > Rhizobiaceae > Neorhizobium > Neorhizobium oryzae_A. Next base: position 19,168 of record NZ_FXAF01000005.1, read on the forward strand.
AACGCTGCTTGAAACCCAATCGTTTTCACGAACGCAGCGTCGGCGCCGCGCGTACCTCAACGAGGCGGGGCGCTTGCACTGGGCGCCGTCACCTACGGAAGTGGGGGCACCCCTCGACGAGCTTTTGGCTCATAACGTCAAGGTCATGCGCATGGCGATGGAAATGGCGATGGAAGAGCCGTCAAAGCCGGTTCGATTTGTTCAGCGCACGCAAGGAGTCGCACCGAACCGAAATGATGAAACCGGGCAGATCAGCCTTTTTGACAATGCTCAGCTTGCCATTCGGGCTCAAATTGGCACCACTAAGCGTGAGGACGTGATCCCCGCTACGAAAGCGTAGGTCACCGTTCTCATGCGCCAGCGCACGAAAAAGCTGACCAATCCCATAGCCATGTCCCGATTGGCGCCCGAACCTCGAGGCGCCGTCGGATATGGCTTCTCGCAGCGCTTGGCCAGAATGCTCAAGTTGTGTGAACTCGGCGTTTTGTCTGAGGCTTGCCAGAACGCCCATTCCAGCATCGGCAACAACAAACTCAAACGCATCGCCACTTACAGCATAGGCGGCAAGCCCGGTATCGATCCGGCCGCTATGGGTATAGACGTTGTCCAGGAGCTCCCCCAGCGCACCAAGAAGACTTTCAACAAGTTTTCGCGGCATATTGCGCGCGGCGGCGGCATTCTCCGCGCGTTTGGCCCATTGATCCCAGAGCGACTGATCCTCGGATTGAGGGTCGTGACGGAACAGGGGAAAAACGCCCGCAACATCGTTAACCCCGTTACCGGTGATGGTGCCGTGGTCGAGTGCATGATCCACCATGCCGACGAAACGCGCTTCGAACGCCACGGCCCGATATGCGTCTGGCAAGAGGCGGCGAGCCATGGCCAGTTCAATCAGAGGACCAATTCTTCCCGATTTTCGGACGCGGATGTCGCCGGCTTGAGGAAGTCGGCCAGAGACAGCCTGCCAAAGCAGATCATCAGCGTTCTCAAAGCTGCCCTCAATATCACGTGCCGCCTGCATGCCGTCCTTGCAAATCCCCCGATCCTCTATTTCGCAATGCAACACAAACCCGACCCCCAAGACACCACTGGCGACACCGGACGTGCCCTTGACTGGCTATCGGATAGGATGAATCAGTCGAAGTTAATGCAATATTGGCGCGAAAACACCGCAAGCGCTACAGGAAAAGGCCCAAACTCGCGGTTTTATTGCGGAAGAAATGAGGGGGGTGCCGCATGCAACTTCGCCTGATTAGCGCGATATTCATCTTCGTCGGTTCGTACCTGCCCCTCAGCCTTATTCTGCTTGCGCAGAACGTCGATTACGAGCGCTTGAATCAAGAAATATGTTGGAAGTTCTGGGAGCAGGGATGCTCGCTGCTGCTGAATAATCCGGGCTTTGCACTTGGAATTTTTGGGGCCTGCATTCTGTGTTTCATCGTCACGCTGGTTGCCCTGACGCTCGTCCAGCCGAAGCACGAAATTCAACTGACAGAAGTGAAGCACGTGCCGGCCGATCTCATGAACTACACACTGCCATACGTCGTGTCTTTCATGAGCATCGACTATCAAGAGACAGGGAAGTTCGTAGGCTTTCTAATCTTCCTGGGCTGGATGTTTTGGATCACCTATCGTTCGGGGCAAATTATTCTGAACCCGATCCTGATCGCCTTTGGGTGGCGTCTTTATGATCTCTCGTACCGATTCGTGGGGGATGCGACGGAACATACCAGCAATGCGCTCGTCTACGGCGCCGTCGCGGCCGGCGAGCGTCATCGGCAGGTTGCCATCCAAGATATTCTCATCATTAAGCCCAATCGCAACATGGATGATTGAAAATGGCTGTACCGCAAGCATTTACGGATTTTGATATCAATGCAGCGACCGTCGCTCTTTGGGTCTTCAAGAAATCGTTGCGACCGGGATCGGCGCCAGTGTTCACGGGGCGCTGGGTGCAAACCGACGAAGCTCTCGATGGCGCTCTCAAGCAAGCCGTCATTCAGGAGCGGGCTCGAATTCTCGAAGTCAATGAATACGGCCTGCTGGCTCAAAATAACGAGGATAGCGCGCTTCGGATCGATGGCCTGCTCACACATGCCGGGCTGCTGACAGCACAGATGGCTGCGGAGATTGCTACAAAGAAGGTGCGCAATTTGAAAGATGTTCAAAACAGCGATTTCTACGCCATCAAACTCGTTAGCGGCGACTCTATCCTCTACGCAGTTCGAAAAACGGATGCGTCATGGAAGTCGAAAAAAGCAGTCAATTATCTGACAGTTCTCTTTGATGACGATGAGCTCACGCTGCAGGAGGCGCCAAGCTTTACTGTGTCCCGCCATGTCGATTTCTTTATCATCGATGACGACGTACTAATGACGAACAAAGCAGCCTTCGAGTCGGTGCTGAACTACAAGCAGGCGCATGCGGACGACTTTCTGGCGCTACAAGCAGAACCCGACTTTTCTTCTTTGTTTTCCAACATCGCCCCGCTGGTCGCTTTCGTGGGCACCAACAAGCTTCATCTGCGGCGGGTATGTGCCATACGACAGAAGGGCCATTACAGGAATGCGGCCTTCATGGATAGGTTGAGGCAGCAACACCATCAATTCGGACTGGTACTCACCTTTGATGCACAAGGCAGAATTGATCCTACTGCAGAGTCATGCGCAAACATCATCCGGGCGTTCTTGGATCACCGCCTAACTTCACCGTTCTCTGCAAACGTCTATGACGTTCCCGACACCACCCAAATTCAATAACCAGTCTGTTGTTTGGGCCTGTCGTAGCGCCGTTACCGAAAAACGGTGAACGATCCTGCCCCGACGGCAATTGCGTAGCAGCCTGAAAAACGGCCCATATGCAATTGCCGCGGGAATCGACATTTCGACGGCGGATCCGGAAAAGCCTCATTCGACCGGAGTGCCGCGGGGATCACCCTTATTATCGAATCGTTGATTAGCGCGGTCGCTTGATCCGAGGCCTATAGGGCAGCTATCGCTACCTTCCACCGCATCAATCCCCAACCGTTTCGTCGAGCGGTGTTAGGGTCGAACCGGTTACCTCCGTCGAACCGGCTTCGCGGCGTAGCAGCCCCGCATCCTGCAAGGCCTCTAAATCAGGAAGTTCCCTCAGCGTTTCCATGCCGAAAGCGGAGAGGAACTGCTTCGTTGTCACGAAGGTATACGGTGCGCCGGGTGTCGGGCTCCGTGGTCCCGAGGCGAGAAAGCCTGCGTCCCGCAAGCCGGCGATCGTGTCACGACTGACCTCCTTGCCGAAAATCTTGCTCAGTTCCCCCCGCGTCACCGGCTGGAAATATCCCACCGCCATCAGCACCATCGCCTCGAACTCCGACAGCGCCGCCGCTCCTCCCCGCGTCGGCGCGGCAGAAGCGCGGATGGTCTCGGCAAAACGGACCTGTGTCCGGTGCTGCCAGCCGCCCGCGACGGACACGAGTTCGTAGGGGCGGGAACTGAGTTCCTCGCGCAGATCATCAATCAACAAATCGATGCTGCAGCCCTTTCCGACGACCCGGGCAAGCGTCTCTCGCGTCACCGGCTCGCTCGACGCAAAGATCACCGCCTCGACGCGCAACATCCATTCCCGCCAGCGCAGCTCCGGCGGCAGATCTTCCAGCTCCCGGTCGAAGAGAATTTCATGCTCTGACCTCCGTCCTCGATCCGTTCTGGCTGTGCTTGATCCGGCCATCGTCACAACCCGTAAATCCGGAAGGAAGAGCGGCCCGACAGTTCGCGGACGGCGCCAAAGCCTTCCAGCCGTTCGAACAGCCGGGTCGCGGCCCAGCGCGACAGATTGCTGCCGGGCGCGGCGGCCGGCACGGCATCCTCCTCGAGCAGTCTTGCGATGACCGCGCCAGCGCCCTTGGTCCGCACCTTCGGCGCCACCGTCAAAAGCGTGTCCGCGCGACGAGCAATCTCGCTGGCCGAACGCGATGCTGCTACGGTGCCTTCGACCAGAGCCAGGCAGACAGCGCGCGGGAACGCGCCTTCGCCGGGACGGACGCGTCCCCTGCCCCCGAGCGTTCGAAAAGCCGGGCCGTAGCGCTCGGCCATCAGCAGCGGCAGGGGGTGGTTCCATTTCAGCATCGCGGCGATCAGCATGTCGGCGAGCGCCCACGCCAGCGGCTCGGCGTCCGGGCGGTCGCTGTAGATCGCCGAAACGAGGTCTGCCGCCGCAAACGGCGCCGGCCGGCCCGACTGCAATGTGCCGTCGGCATGATCGACGGCCGCCGTCAGCCGGTCGTCCCAGGCCAGCCCAATGAGATCAGCCAGTTCGGCGACGGCCTTCGACGAAAAGCCGGGTTTTCGGGTCGCGATCCTTTTGTAGGCCGAAAACACCTTTCCCGCCGGACCGGGATCGTCGCCAACTGCAGTGAGCAGGACGGCGTCGCGCAGCGCCTTTTCGTCCTCGTTTCGCCCCATCAAACGCACCGCGACCGTGGCGCATTTCAGCGCCTGGCGGGCGCGCCAGCAGCCGGCCCAAATCGGCTCGCAGCGAACCAGATCATCCAAGGATTTCAGGGCGATACCGGCGGCGAAGGCAGCATCCGCCTCCGTCAGTTCGCGCCCGCGCGGAAGTGCCCAATCCGGAAGTTTGGCGGGCGGTATGGTGGTCGGAGCAGGAGCGACGGTGAGCGAATCCATGGCTGCGAGGCTACATCATGTGTGCGGTTTATGCTAGTCATTTTGGCCAAAACCGCACCGCTTGTCGTCGATAAAAAACGACCGATAAGATTGCCTTATCGTTCATTTTGCTCTTTATATAAAGAATGACCCGAATCGTCGACCAGAACCCCGAAAATTACCCTCAGGAACACTCAGCAGCGTCTGACAGCACGGCGGATTCCGCTGATGTTTCCGCGCCCGGGGCATCGGCCGGGCTCCCCTCCCCTCTTCCGGATGCCAACGCCGGCCTGCCGGCCCATCTGCAGGACCTCAGCGACCGTGCCCGCAGCTATGTCGAGGCCGCCTCTTCCGCCAACACCCGCAAGGCCTACGCTTCCGACTGGAAACATTTTGCCGCCTGGTGCCGGCGCCAGAACCTGTCTCCCCTCCCCCCGGATCCGCAGGTCGTCGGCCTCTACATCACCGCCTGTGCCTCGGGAACCGCGGAAAGAGGTATGAAACAGAATTCGGTGTCGACGATCGAGCGACGTCTCGCCGCCATCGGCTGGAATTGTTCGCAGCGTGGCATGCCGCTGGATCGCAGAGACCGTGCGATCGCCACCGTGATGGCCGGCATCCGCAACAGGCACGCCGCCCCGCCCCGGCAGAAGGAAGCCATCCTGCCCGAAGACCTGATCGCCATGCTGGAAACGCTCGACAGGGGAACCCTGCGCGGCTTGCGTGACCGGGCGATGCTGCTGATCGGTTTTGCCGGCGGCCTGCGCCGCTCGGAAATCACCGGACTCGACTTGGGGCGTGACCAGACGGACGATGGCCGCGGCTGGATCGAGATTTTTGAAAAGGGCCTGCTGGTGATGCTGCGCGGCAAGACCGGCTGGCGCGAGGTGGAGATAGGTCGCGGCTCCTCCGACGCCACCTGCCCGGTCGCCGCCGTCGAAACCTGGATCAGATTCGCCAAGCTCGCCAAAGGCCCCCTCTTCCGACGCGTGACTAGTGGGGGCAAGGATGTCGGACCGGACCGGCTCAACGATCAGGAGGTGGCACGCCTCGTGAAGAAGACGGCGCTGGCTGCGGGTGTGCGCGGGGACCTGAGCGAAGGAGGGCGTGCCGAAAAGTTTGCAGGGCACTCGCTGCGCGCCGGCCTTGCCTCGTCGGCCGAGGTCGATGAGCGCTATGTGCAGAAGCAGCTCGGCCATGCCTCCGCCGAGATGACCCGCCGCTACCAGCGTCGGCGCGACCGTTTCCGCGTCAACCTGACGAAAGCGGCAGGGCTGTAACCCTCCCCTCCCGGTGGCTTCCTTAAGCCTTGGAACCGTGTCGAGAGCGCTCCGCGATGCTGGAAAGATCGACTTTCTTGCCCGCGACATCCGCGACGATCTTCAACGTACCGCCGAGCGATTCAACATAATCACGAAGCGTCGACAGCTTCATGTCGGCGCGCTTCTCCAGTCTCGAGACGTTGGTCTGCTTGAAACCGGTCCCGGCAGACACGTCTTCCTGCGTCCGTCCGGCAAGTGCCCGCAATTCCCGCAGATTGTGCGCCGTGACAAGCTCGTCGGCGCGCTTTGCTACGGCGCGCTGTTCATCCTCAGGCAGCGTCTGTATCAGCTTATCGAGATCATCCATGTTTCTTCTCCAACTCGCTCAAATGCTCGTCGTACCGTTTGTCCGCCAGATCGATCAGCCGCTTGTAGAAGAGCTTCTGGCTGACGCCACTCTTCGCACCACCGCAGAGGACGACGGCTTTCCGTTCCGGATCGAAGGCAAAGGCGAACCGCCATTGCACCTTCAACACCTTGACGCGCAGCTCCTTCATGTTCACGTGTCTGGAGCCTTCGAGGGTATCGACCTCAGGTCGCCCCAGTCGAAAGCCTTTCTCGCGAAGCAGCACCAGGTGCGCGAGCAACTCGACCCGAACATCTGCCGGAAGGTCTGTGATCTCGCCTTTGAAGCGGTCATGAAACACGACCTTCCATTCCGTCATTTCATATCCTGAATGATATAGATACTTTGAGATATATAATCCACGGCTCCCCTCAAGGCAATAGTGGCGTTTGCTTCGGAGACGCCAGCAACCGATCGGTTATCCGTATCCTCTGCGTTTGGAAAACCGCTCAACTAACGACCTCTTAGACGCTCCAAATGGCCGATGACACGCAAAATCGCATTTCTCGTCGACCACAGGGCCGCCTGATCGGCTACGCACGCGTCTCGACGGAGGAGCAGGCAACGCAAGCGCAAGAAATGGAACTGCGATCGGCCGGCTGCAGCGAGATCGTCCAAGAGCACGGTTCGGGCGCTTCGCTAGCCAGACCAGCTCTTGCAAAGCTGCTGCGCGAGATCGGCGCCGGCGACACGCTCGTGGTGGTTCGCCTCGACCGCCTTGCCCGATCCGTCAGCCATCTTCTCGAGGTGATCGAGGATTTGGCCGCCAAGGGGGCGCACTTCCGGTCGCTGCGGGATCCGATCGACACGACGACGCCCCAGGGCATGTTTTCGCTCCAGGTCCTCGGCGCAGTGGCGCAACTCGAGCGCGCGCTGATTTCCGAACGAACTAAAGCAGGCATCACGGCGGCGAAGGCAAAAGGACGGATGCCAGGCAACCCGGGCCTCAGGGCAGGGACACCGGAGGTGCTGGCAAAGATGACGGCCGCGCAAAGGGCTGCCTATGGCGATCGGGTACAGGCGACGGCGAACCAATGGCTGCCAACCGTCCGGCGTATGCGGCCTGACCACACCTGGGACGACATCGCGCGCGTCCTGAAGCAACGTGGCTTCGACTGGACGCCCGAACGCTTGCGCCGGGCAGTGAAATGGCTCGTGGCCGAACACATGGCCGATCCGAGCTTGCTGAGGAAGTCCCCTCCTCGCCTTCCCGAAGATCGCCTGATGACTCTGGTCGCCGGCATTCATTCGAGCAATCCGAACCTGACCCTCCGCGAAATCGCTGCACAGCTCGAAAAGCTTCACGAGCGCACGCCGCGCGGAGGATCGAAGTGGTCGCCCTCCTCGGTGAAGAACCTCATCGACCGGGCTCGCCGGTCCGGCTTGATCGAAGCCGAAGTAGCTCGCGCCGCGGAGTGACCCTGCCACCTATTAAGCCCTCGGCTTTCGCAGGGTTTTCAGCAACGCTTCCGAGACGCACATCCCCCCGACGCCGTCCACCGGATCTGTCCGGTGCGGCGCATCCGTGTCAGCGGACTTCTGCGCGTCGAGCTTGGCTCGGAGCAAGGCCATGATCATCGGCCAGGTTGAGAATTTGCCGTCCCGGGCACGATCTGTCAGGCTGCGGAGGTAGCCGCCGGCGTTGTTGATCTGCTCAGCCCGTTGGTAGATCGCCGCAAGCGTGATCGCCGCGTGCTGCTCGCCCAGGACCTCGCGTGCCTCCCGCCAAGCGCTCGGGCTGATCCCCAGCATCGGCCGGGCAAGCTCAACCGCGGCCAAAAAATCCCGCCAGTGCCGGATTTCGCCGCCGGGGGTCAGTTCTCGCACCCCAGGGCAGGCGTCCAGCACGATCCCCAAAGGCAATTCCCGCTTCGGCAAGCTCCGTACGTTGTCGGTTTCCGCAACGTTGCCGCCCGCTTCTACTTCTTCTCGAAAGCCGTTTTCAGATTCAAAAGTAAAATCTGGTTTTGAATTCTGTATGTGGCATCCAGTATGGGACTCATTGGCGTCCGGATTCTCGTTTTTCACGAACGATTCCAACACGTCACGGATTTCGACGTAGAGTTCGTGAAGTTGCTGCCACACATCCTCTACGAGCTGGCGTGGCGCCGAGCGTGGCAAGCGACTCACGATCTGCTGGTAGGTCTGCGTGACCCTGCCCCAATTGCCAGGAACGTGCTCCTCAATCCCGGTCTGGATCAGCTTGACGATGTCGCGGCGCACGAGCGTCAAGCGCTCCTTCGCGACCCTGAATGCCTTCTTCTCAGTCTGCACCGCCAAAGCGAGGTCGCGGAATTCCTCTGCTCGCGCAACGATCGGCGAAAGATCAAACCCGTAAGCCTGCTCGATCTCCCCTCCCCTACCCTTGCGCGCGAAGCGCTTGCCGTTCGGGCTGTCGCGCCGAATAATGAGGCCGCAGTCGACCAGCACGGCAAGATGCCGACGCAGCGTCGTCGGCGGCATCCCGTTGGCACGCGCCATAAGCTGTTCGTTGGATGGCCAGACGACAAGCTCGGCATCGCCCGTAAGAGCGGTTTCTGGATGGAAGGTCAGCAAAGCATTCAGGATCGCAAGCCCGCGATCTGTAGCGCCGATGAGTTCCCTCGCCTCGCGAATATGCTGGAAAACCTGCCACTTGTGAGCCACGGCGTCCGGCTTGATGGCTTTTGCCGCCATCTGGCTTGAAATTTGGCCGAGCGTCATCGGCCGCCGCCCGAAGGGCGTCGTCACACTTCCCGATTGCATTTCTCTCTCACCTTTCTTTAGGCAAAAGAAATCCGCTCACCAAAACGGTGCCAAAGACTCTTGACTGGGATTCCGGGAAATGCGATTCTCGATCTTGCTACGGATAACGAGAAGGGCTTCCACGGTTTACCGCTTGGGGGCCTTTTTCTTTCGCGTTCTAGTCTCCATCAGCTTCAGATTTTGATCGCCTGTATTCGCTGTAAAGACGATCGATATGGGTCGATAGCCAGTCGCTGAAGGGCCGCGCCTCGGCGTTTGAGAGTTCGATGGCGACCTTCTTCGACTTCGCATTCATGACGAAACTCAACGAGCTGTCGCTCGCGATCCATTCCTTTTCGGCGGCGTCACGCTTGGGTTTTTTCGCTGCCGACTTGGCCTTGTACTTTTTCAAGTAGCCGAGAAGGTCGTCGAACCTCTTTTCTTCAGCGATCGCAATGAATTTATCCGAAGAGATGTAATCGCACGCGACCGCCAAGTGGGCGGGGTTGAGGAGGATCTGGCGTAGGTTGAGCCACTTGTCGCGACCGATCTTCTTCGCTGCGCCAAGCGCCTTGAGCATAGCCGCTGGTACGACCTCGATGACGCTCAGCATCTTCGAGAGCATGGCTTCGTCGATCGCGAGTGACGACCTCACCACATCCTTGCCCATTCCGGTAGCCAGAAGGTTTTGGGCGAAGTAGGCCCGTTCGATGAACGAAAGGTTGGCGCGGGCAGAATTCTCTTGCCCTTGGGCAATCGCAGACGTGATGTCGTCGAGCGTCTTAACTACGGCTTTCACCGGTATCCCGAGTTCACGGGCGACCTTTAGACGGCGGTGGCCGAAGACCACCATGTAGCGCTGCGCATCCTTGGGGCTCGGCCGAACAAGGATAGGCGTCGTTTGCCCTGATGCTTTGATGGCTTCTTTCAGCTCCTGATATTCTTCATCGTCGTCAGACAGGCGGTCCGCTACGAAGGAAACGTCAAGTGAACGAGGATCCAATTCCACGATCACTTCGCCTTCCATGAGCTTTTTGGCGTTCTCAGCCAGGTCCTCGATTGAGCGAACGACCGTCTTGGCGGCGCCAGTCATGCCGTAACCAGGTTTGGCAGGGGCCGCTTCCGCCGAGATCGAAGCGATATCCAATGCTGCGAAGGGATTCTTACGAGACATCATGGGCCTCCGGCTCCGCCTTCAACTCCGACAAGCTGCTGTTTATCCTTGCAAAAATGGCGAAAAAAACGGCTGACAAGTTTTTCATTTCCGCCCCCATGCGCTGTGGACCAGTTCCACGATTTCGCCATTCGCGGCGTTGAGACTTTCCATGGCGCGGTCATAAGTCGAACGAACAAACTCTCCCCTCTCGACCTCATAGAGCGTCTGCTTTTTAATGGAGGCGTCGGAAATCGCAGTGGATTTCAAGACAGGGTTCTTGAGCAAGTGCTGAGCGAACATGGACTGCATGAAGCCGACCATTTGAGCCTGTGGAATGTCCGTTGGTTCAAATCGCGTGACGAGGTATCGGAACCATTCAACGCGAATTTGCGCTCCAGCCTCGGCAACAGGAGTCATAATTCCGCCGAGCATCATCAGGAACTGGCTCATCGACATAACGTCAAGCATCTGTGGATGGATGGTGATCAGAATGCCTGTCGAAGCCATCAAGGCTGTCAGAGTCAGGTAGCCGAGTTGGGGAGGACAGTCGATGACCACCACATCGTACTTATCGTCAACCTCCTTCAAGGCGTTGACGATACGCATGTGAAACAGTCGACCTTCAGCGCCGTTTTGTGACGAAATCGCCAGTGGCACGTCATACTCATATTCCTGCAAGATCAGGCTTGCAGGAACGACGTCCAGGCCGGGGATATTGGTCCTCTGAATGATCTCGGAGATCGATCTGCGTTCCTCGTCAAAGCGGAGCGCTTCGTACAACGAGGCTACTTCATCTAGCTCAGGCTGGATGCCGAAGAGCGATGTCAAGGATGCCTGGGGATCAAGGTCGATAGCGAGGACACGGTGCCCGGTGAGGGCAAGATACTGCGCCAAATGTGCAGCAGTGGTGGTCTTGCCGCTACCACCTTTGAAGTTTACGACGGACAAGACCTGCAGCGGCTCCCCCGGCCTTCGCTGCGGCATGTAATACCTTTTGTCCGATTTCTTGTTGGCCTCCAGATATTCACGAAGCTCGAGCATCTGTTCGGCAGTATAATAGCGCCGACCGCCAATGGTCTCGATCTCCGGACCCTTGCCCTCGGAATGGATTTGTCTGAGATGGCTTTGAGTGACCCCCATGAACTCGGCCACTTCGCCGAGCTGAAACTTTCTCAACCCCTTGCGAGCGTCGGGCGGATATTGTTGACTGCGCAACATATGCAGCGCGCTCGAAATCTTTGACCCTTGTTGGGCGATCTCGAGATCAAATCGGTTGGGCTCCGGGTGGCTCATTTCGCAAACTATTTCCTAGGTAGCAAAACTTTCGAAAAAATGGCCGGGCGGCCATCATTTGCGCAACTATCAGCCGATTCTGACAACGCTGCAAGACATTTAAGGTTAACAACAGGTTAACGCGCTTTTGCTCCATTTAAGCCGAAAGCGGATTCATCAATCATTATCTTGTAGTTAGCCTACCTCCCATTGTTTGCAGGGGGTTGTAGGAAATGCAGATCTGCACCTCTTATCAACATTTTAGACTCAGCCTTCCGGCCTATTTCCGAGACCTATACCGCCGATTCGGTAGAATCACCGGGTGCAAATCTGCACATAGCCACACGCACCACGAGATGATTTTCCTCCGCCTGACCAGTTCATGCGGAGATCACAAATGCAGATTCTGAGCGTCTCGGCCGACCACTACGCAAGCAACCGCAACTACCTGAACCAGATGCACCGTCTTCGGGCCGCGGTGTTTGGCACCCGCCTGGAATGGGATGTCACCATCACCGAACAGGGAGAGCGGGATCAATACGACGATCTCCACCCGACCTACATCCTCGCGATCTCCACCGATCAGAAGGTCGTCGGCTGCGCACGCCTGCTGCCCGCATCTGGCCCGACGATGCTGGACCGGACATTCCCGCAGCTACTTGAGCGCGGCTCGCTCGATGCCCATGCAGCGGTGGTTGAGAGTTCACGCTTCTGCGTGGACACGTCGCTGGCTGCGGGAAGGGGAGGGAGCCTCCATCAGGTGACGCTCACCATGTTCGCCGGCATCATCGAATGGTCGATGGCCAACGGTTACAGCGAGATCGTCACCGCCACTGATCTCCGCTTCGAGCGCATCCTGAAGCGGGCGGGATGGCCGATGAGCCGTCTCGGCGACCCCGTGGCCATCGGCAATACCACAGCCGTCGCGGGCAGCCTGCCGGCTGATCGCGCCAGCTTCGACACGGTTTCCCCGCCAGGTTACCGTTCGACCATCGAGCACGATGGCGCCGGTCCTTTAAGGAGCGCGGCGTGACCCAGCTCCGTTCCCATCCTCGTCTCGTCCGCAAACTCCAGGACGCACTCGGCGACCAGCTCTGCGTCGCACTCGAAGACGCCACGGTCGTCGAGATCATGCTCAATCCCGATGGAAGGCTGTTCATCGAACGGCTGGGGCACGGTGTTGCCCCCGCCGGCGCGATGAGTGCCGCCACCGCCGAAGTCGTCATCGGCAGTGTCGCCCATGCGCTGCAGTCGGAAGCTGACGACGAGCAGCCGATCATTTCCGGCGAACTGCCGATCGGCGGACATCGGTTCGAGGGCCTGCTTCCGCCGGTGGTATCGGCGCCCGCGTTCACGATCCGGAGACGGGCGTCGCGGCTCATCCCGCTCGACGAATACGTCAAGTCGAAAGTGATGACGGAGGCACAGGCCTCGGTTCTGCGCAGCGCGATCGCGTCGCGCATGAACATCGTCATTTCCGGCGGAACCGGGTCCGGCAAGACGACACTCGCCAATGCCGTCATCGCCGAGATCGTCGCGACGGCGCCGGACGATCGCATGGTCATCCTGGAAGATACGGCCGAGATCCAATGCGCGGCGGAAAACGCCGTGTGCTTGCATACCACCGATACGGTCGATATGGCCCGGCTCCTGAAGAGCACGATGCGTCTCAGACCTGACCGCATCATCGTCGGCGAAGTCCGCGACGGCGCGGCCCTTACCCTGCTCAAGGCATGGAACACCGGCCATCCGGGCGGCGTCACCACCATCCACTCCAACACGGCGTTGTCGGCCTTGCGCCGGCTGGAGCAACTGACGGCTGAAGCCAGCCAGCAGCCGATGCAGGAGGTGATCGGCGAAGCCGTCGATCTCGTCGTCTCTATCGAGCGAACAGGGAAAGGCCGGCGCGTCCGCGAGGTCATCCACGTCGAGGGTTTCCGCAACGGCCGCTACCAGACCGAACACTATTGCCCAGATCGATGAGGACAGCCATGCCGCTTAAGATGCTGATCATTCTAGCCGGCGTAGCACTTGCTGCGGTTTCCTTTGGCCTAGCCGAGCCCGCACTTGCCTCCTCGGGCGGGGGCGGCTTGCCCTGGGAGTCGCCGCTTCAGCAGATTCAGCAGTCCATCACCGGGCCCGTCGCCGGCTTCATTGCGCTTGCGGCAGTTGCCATCGCCGGCGCCATGCTGATCTTCGGCGGCGAGCTCAACGATTTCGCGAGAAGGCTTTGCTATGTCGCCCTCGTTGGCGGTGTTCTGCTGGGTGCCACGCAGATCGTCGCCCTGTTCGGTGCGACGGGTGCATCGATCGGGGAGACCACGGCACGATTCGTACCTCACATCACCGAGCCGACGGCAATGCTTCGCACGGAAGGGGAGGGGGCTCATGGCTGACGCCGGTTCGAACCTCTCCCGCTCGCGTGTGCATCGGGCGCTGTCACGTCCGAATCTGCTGATGGGTGCCGACCGCGAGCTCGTGCTGCTCACCGCGCTTGCCGCCGTCATCCTGATCTTCGTCGTGCTGACCTGGTATGCGGCGCTGTTCGGCATCGCGATCTGGTTGGTGGCGGTGGCAGCACTCCGAATGATGGCGAAAGCCGATCCTCTCATGCGGCGGGTCTATATCCGGCACATCTCTTACAAGACGTTCTATCGCGCGACGTCGTCGCCCTGGCGCAGGTTCTGAGGGTTTTATCATGGTCGCCCTCAAATCCTTCCGTCATTCCGGACCGTCCTTTGCCGATCTGGTGCCCTATGCCGGGCTGGTCGACAACGGCGTGATCCTGCTCAAGGACGGCTCGCTGATGGCCGGCTGGTATTTCGCCGGGCCGGACAGCGAGAGCTCGACCGACGCCGAGCGCAACGAGGTGTCGCGGCAGATCAACGCGATCCTGTCTCGGCTCGGCTCCGGATGGATGATCCAGGTCGAGGCCGTCCGGGTTCCGACAGGCGATTATCCGGCCGAGGAAGATTGCCACTTCCCCGATCCGGTCACACGGGCAATCGACGCCGAACGGCGTGCGCATTTCCAGAAGGAGAGGGGCCATTTCGAGAGCCGGCACGCACTGATCCTGACCTGGCGGCCACCGGAGCCGCGGCGCTCGGGGCTGACCCGCTATGTCTATTCAGACGCGGCCAGCCGTTCCGCAACTTACGCCGACAAGGCGCTCGAAAGCTTCCTGACCTCGATCCGCGAGGTCGAGCAATATCTCGCGAACGTTGTGTCAATCCGCCGGATGATGACGCGGGAGACGTCGGAGCGTGGTGGCTTTCGGGTTGCCCGTTATGACGAACTGTTCCAGTTCATCCGCTTCTGCATCACCGGCGAGAACCATCCGGTGCGCTTGCCCGAGATCCCCATGTATCTCGACTGGCTGGCGACGGCCGAGCTGCAACATGGGCTGACACCGCTGGTCGAGAACCGTTTTCTCGGCATCGTGGCGATCGACGGCCTGCCGGCCGAGAGCTGGCCAGGGATCCTGAACACGCTGGACCTGATGCCGCTCACCTATCGCTGGTCATCGCGTTTCGTCTTTCTTGATGCCGAAGAGGCGCGGGCGAAACTCGAGCGCACCCGCAAGAAGTGGCAGCAGAAAGTAAGGCCCTTCTTCGATCAGCTGTTCCAGACCCAATCCCGTTCGGTCGACCAGGACGCCATGATGATGGTGGCCGAAACCGAGGACGCGATTGCCGAAGCCTCCTCACAACTCGTCGCCTATGGATACTATACGCCCGTCGTCGTCATCTTCGACGATGATCAGACCCGGTTGCAGGAAAAATGCGAAGCGGTCCGCCGGTTGATCCAGGCGGAAGGTTTTGGCGCACGGATCGAGACGCTGAATGCGACCGACGCCTTTCTCGGCAGTCTGCCCGGTGTTTCCTATGCCAATATTCGCGAACCGCTGATCAACACCCGCAATCTCGCCGATCTCATTTCGCTGAACTCGGTCTGGTCGGGAAGCCCGACGGCACCATGCCCGTTCTATCCGCCAGGCTCGCCTCCCTTGATGCAGGTGGCATCCGGTTCGACGCCGTTTCGGCTGAACCTGCATGTTGACGATGTCGGCCACACGTTGATCTTCGGGCCGACCGGTTCGGGCAAATCGACCCTACTGGCACTGATCGCCGCGCAGTTCCGGCGCTACGCCGGCGCACAGGTCTTCGCCTTCGACAAGGGTGGCTCGATGCTGCCGCTGACGCTCGGGCTCAATGGCGATCACTACCAAATCGGCGGCGATATCGGTCCTTCGGCAGAAGGCGAAGTGAAGGCGCTGGCTTTCTGCCCGCTTGCCGAACTTTCGACCGATGGCGACCGCGCCTGGGCGTCGGAGTGGATCGAAACGCTGGTCGCGCTGCAGGGTGTGACGATCACACCGGACTATCGTAACGCCATCTCCCGGCAGATCGGGCTGATGGCGGAATCGCGCGGCCGCTCCCTCTCGGACTTCGTGTCCGGTGTTCAGATGCGCGAGATCAAGGACGCGCTGCACCAATATACGGTCGACGGTCCTATGGGCCAGCTTCTCGATGCCGAGGAGGACGGCCTCGCACTCGGCGCCTTCCAGTGCTTCGAGATCGAGGAACTGATGAACATGGGCGAACGCAATCTCGTGCCGGTTCTCACCTACCTGTTCCGCCGCATCGAGAAACGGCTGACCGGCGCCCCCAGCCTGATCATCCTCGACGAGGCCTGGCTGATGCTTGGCCATCCCGTCTTCCACGACAAGATCCGCGAGTGGCTGAAGGTGTTGCGCAAGGCCAATTGCGCCGTGGTGCTTGCAACCCAGTCGATCTCGGATGCGGA
Source organism: Xaviernesmea oryzae (assembly GCF_900177415.1). Classification (GTDB taxonomy): domain Bacteria; phylum Pseudomonadota; class Alphaproteobacteria; order Rhizobiales; family Rhizobiaceae; genus Neorhizobium; species Neorhizobium oryzae_A. The sequence goes on from NZ_FXAF01000005.1 coordinate 35,434, forward strand.
ACGCTCCGGCATCATCGACGTGCTGAAGGAATCCTGCCCGACGAAGATCTGCCTGCCGAACGGCGCGGCGCGGGAGCCCGGCACCAGAGAGTTCTATGAGCGCATCGGTTTCAACGAGCGGCAGATCGAGATCGTCGCGACGGCGCTTCCGAAGCGCGAATACTACGTTGTCTCGCCCGAAGGCCGCAGGCTCTTCGACATGGCGCTCGGTCCCGTCGCGCTCTCCTTTGTCGGGGCGTCCGGCAAGGAAGATCTGAAGCGCATTCGCGCCCTGCATTCCGAACACGGGGCCGCATGGCCCCTCCACTGGCTCCAGCAAAGGGGGATCGCTCATGCCGATACACTCTTCCCGGCCGAATAGGATGGTGCGCGCCGCAGTCGCCACGACGGTCATACTCTCTTCCACTCTATCAGTTCCTGCCTATGCCGGCGGCGTCACCGGGCAGGCCACGGAATGGACGCAGCTCGCCAACAATGCCGAGCTCGTCTCGCTGGTCGGCAAATCGGCTGAGCAGGTGAACAACCAGATCACTCAGATCTCCCAGCTTGCCGAGCAGATCCAGAACCAGCTCAACATCTACAACAATCTCCTGCAGAACACGGCGCAGCTCCCGAACCACATCTGGGGGCAGGTCGAAAGCGACCTGAAGAGCCTGCAGAACATCGTCGCACAGGGGCAAGGCGTCGCCTTCTCGATGGGCAATATCGACGACGTGCTGAAGCAGCGCTTCCAGAGTTTTTCCGAGATGAAGAGCAATCTGCCGGACGGGGCAAGCTTTTCCACGACCTATCAGAACTGGTCGGACACCAACCGCGACACGATCGCCGGAACACTGAAGGCGGCGAACCTGACGGCCGACCAGTTCTCGAGCGAGGAGAGCACCATGTCGTCGCTGCGCTCGATGTCGGAATCGGCTGACGGGCAAATGAAGGCGCTTCAGGTCGGGCATCAGATAGCGGCGCAGCAGGTTGCGCAGATGCAGAAGCTGCGGGGTCTCGTCTCCCAGCAGATGACCATGATGGGCACGTGGTTCCAGTCCGAACAGGCGCAAAAGGATCTTGCCCAGGCGCGACGCGAACAGTTCTTCAGCGCAACCGAGCGTGACATTCGCGGCGGTCAGACGATGGAGCCCCGCTGGTGAGCCCGCGTCTGATTATCGTCCTCATACTGGCGGGGATCGTCGCACTCAGTGCCGGCGCCGTCACCTGGATCCTGGTCCAGCCGCGTCCGGCGCCTCTGTCCGGATCGGGTGCGACCGCTACGCAACCTGCCTCCGAAACCAAGCGCCGAGAACACCGGGAAAAGTTCTTCAGCGGCGATCCGGATCGCGACATCCGTGGCGGGCAGGAGATGAAAACGCGATGGTAGTCGTCCTTCCCTCCCGGAAGCTGGAGCTCGCGTTCATTTCGATCGGCCTCGTCCTGTTGGCGAGCGCGCCGGCACTTGCCCAGCAGGGCTCGGTCCTGACGACGCTGGAAAACTCCGTCGCCACGGCCGCGAAGGGCTGGGAAACGACGGTGATGAACGCGGCGCGTTCGCTGTTCTGGATCCTTGCCGGCATCGAGGTCGGGATCGCCGCGGTGTGGCTGGCGATCAACGCCGCCTCGCTCGACAGCTGGTTCGCCGAGCTCGTCCGGCGGATCATGTTCATCGGCCTCTTCGCCTTCATCCTCGACCAGGGGCCGTCCTTCGCGAAAGCCATTGTCGACAGCCTCTACCAGATCGGCGCCGGCGGCGGCTCGGCCTCACCGGCAAACATCTTCGACGCGGGCATCCGGGTCGCGACCAAGATGTCCGAACAGGCGAAGTTTGGTCTGTGGGAAGACAATGCGCTGGCAATCGCCGCGGTCTTCGCCATGGTCGTGGTTGTCGTCTCCTTCTCATTGGTTGCCGCGATATTCGTCGCCGTCATGGTCGAGATGTATGTCGGCCTGCTCGCCGGCATGATCATGCTCGGTCTCGGCGGCTCGTCCTTCACCAAGGATTTCGCGGTCAAATATCTGGTCTACGCCTTCTCGGTTGGCATGAAGCTGATGGCTCTGGTGATGATCGCCACCATCGGCTCGGACATCCTGTTGGGCTTGGCCGAGGCGCCGACGGCGACCTCCGAGCAGTTCATCACCACCCTTGCCATCGCCGGCATCTCGGTCGTGGTCTTCGTGATCGCCATGTATGTGCCGCCGATCCTGCAGGGCGTGGTCCAGGGCGCCTCGATCGCCGGCGGTATGGAAGCGATCCGTCACGGGGGCCAGGCCGCAACTTTCGCGGCCGGCGGCGCTTTCCTTGGAGCGAGCGCCGCAACGAAAGGGGCGCAGACGGCAAGCTCTGCAAGGGCAGGGGGCTCTTCGATGGCGGGAGCGGCACTTCGCGGCATGGCGTCGGGGATCGGCAGTGCCGGGTGGGCAGCCGGATCGGCAGCCAAGGAGAAGGCGATCGCCTCCCCCGGCGCCTATGCAGGATCGCTGCTCGGGCTTGCCAACGCCAAGCTCGACCAGACGCGGCAGTCGGGCCGCCCCACGCCGCCGCCTCCACCTCCGCCCATCAACGACACCAAGTAGAAGGCTGACAACGCATGGCCGGACGCAACCCGCCAGATAATCCGCATGTCTCCAACCCCTATCTCGCGGCTCGCAACGAGTGGAACGAGCGCTATGGCTCCTATGTGAAGGCGGCCGCGGCGTGGCGGATCGTCGGCGTCACCGGTATGGTCATGGCGGTGATCGGCTTCGGCTACGCGCTTTATCAAAGCACGCAGGTGAAGCTCGTTCCCTATATCGTCGAGGTCGACAAGCTCGGCACGGCCTCCAATGCCGGCTTCCCGCAGCAGATCGAATATGCCGACCCGCGTGTGGTGCGCGCCACGCTCGGCAGCTTCGTCTCGAATTTCCGGTCCGTGACGCCGGATGCGGTCGTGCAGAAGCAATATATCGACCGGACCTACGGCCTGCTCAGGACCTCGGATCCTGCGACCGAGAAGGTCAACGCATGGTTCCGTTCCAATTCGCCCTTCGAGAAGGCGAAGACCGCCACGGTTGCGGTCGAGGTCAACAACATCGTCGCGCTGTCGAACCAGTCCTATCAGGTCGACTGGACCGAGTTCGAGCGCGATCGCCGCGGGAAGGAGACGGCCGTGCGCCGTTTCCGCGGCATCGCCACCGTAACCCTCACGCCGCCGCAGGATGAGGGCGTCATCCGCCTCAACCCCATCGGTCTCTATCTCCGCGATTTCGACTGGACAGCGCAGCTTTGAAAGGCATTGCCCCGAACATGAATATCCGACTTGAGAACTATTCGGCCTTGCTGACTGCCGGTGCCGTCATATCTGCGGCGCTGGCGTTCTCCGCCCTTGCACCTCTCCATGCTTCTGCAGCCGATGGCGTGACCGCCAACGAGGCGAAGGGCATGGGGATCTCCACCCAGTGGCGCGGATCGCGCGGGTTGGTGACCAAGGGAGCGGACGGGAAGGTGATCTTTCTCTATGGCGAGGTTCAGCCCTCCGTTGTCTGCTCGCCGCTTCAGGTCTGCGACATCGAGCTTCAGGGCGGCGAGGTGGTTCGCGACGTGCTCGTCGGCGACACGGTGCGCTGGAAGGTCGAACCGGCCACATCGGGGGCGGCGGGCGGCCAGGCGATCCACCTGATCGTTAAGCCGTCGGAGCCCGGTCTCGTCACCTCGATGGTGGTGACGACCTCGCGGCGGACTTATCATATCCAGCTCAAGTCGCATTCCAGCCAATATATGGCCCGCGTCGGATTCGAGTATCCGGAGGACGTCTCGGCGAAGCTCGCGGATATCAATGCAAGGCTCGAGGCGAGCACGATCCCAGGCGCTGGTGTTCCGGCCGAGCAGTTGAACTTCTCCTATTCGGTCTCGGGCAGAGCCGGCTGGCGGCCGACGCGGGTCTATTCAGACGGCCTGAAAACCTACATCCAGTTCCCGCGCTCGATCTCCGGCCAGGATGCACCGGTGCTCTTTGTCACGTCAGGCGGCCAGAACCGCATCGTCAACTACCGGATGAAGGGCGACATGATGGTGGTCGATTATCATGTCGATCGCGCGGTGCTGGTCTCGGGCGTCGGCTGGAAACAGGAAAAGGTGACGATCAGAAGAGGAGGGCGGTGATGCGAAACTCTGCCGACAATCTCCTCTTGCGCCCCATCCGCGCTATTGCCGCGGCCGGCACCTTCGCCATCCTCCTCTCCGGATGCCAGTCTATGGGGACTGACGGTCTGGTCGCCAGCAACGCGCCACCGGAAATCTCCGGCCCGGCGGCAAGCGCCATCGCCGGCGACATGGTCAGCCGCCTTGCCGAGCAGATCGGACCTGGCAAGGCGACCGTTGCCCTCAAACAAGACGCCTCGCCGTTCGGGCAGGCGTTGGAGGCGGCGTTGAAAGGCTGGGGGTATGCTGTCGTCACCGATCAGAAGACGGACAGCGGGACGAAGGTCATTCCGCTCGCCTATATCGTTCTGCCCTTCGATGACCAGGTGTTGGCGCGTCTTTCGACCGATAGCGTCGAACTCGGACGAGCTTATACCGTAACGCCGGGCGGGGCGACGCCAGCGAGCGCGCTCTCGCTGATGCGACGCGGCTGAGGGGAGGCAACGATGGTACAATCCTTGCAACTCGGTAGCGCTGCGAATGCCGAAGCGGAATCGGGCATCAAGCGGATCAACCGCCTGCCGATCATCGTGGTGATCGTGCTGGTCATCGCCTTCCTTGGCGTCATTTTCTATGGGCTCGCCTCGCGGGGTCTTTACTTCGGCAAGGACACCGGACCGGAAACAAGTTCGGGCAATCCGGCATCGACCTTCGCCGACCAGATCAAGCGCGGCGTGACGGACGGAATCATCGGCGAGCCGCAACGGCAGACGGTGTTTCAGCCGACGCCTGTCGAGACAAAACAGGACGAAGAAAAGGTGACCAATCCCTTAACGCCGCAGCCGGGACAACGCCAGGAACAGCGCGGGCAGGAGTTGGAATCCGAAAATGTCTGGCGCGCACGGCTCGAGCGCGAACAAAGGGAGCAATACCTGCGCGAACGGCATCGACAGCGCATGGCCCGGTTGCAGGCGAATGACGCGGCCTATGACGCACCGCTCGCCATCGACCGCAGCAAGCTGGAGGCGAGGGCAGATGAGACCACCTCAACGGGGACGACGACGAACACTGCGTCATCGACGACCGCTGGCGCCACCTCCGATCTTTATGCCGCCGCGTTGCGGGCTGGTCTCGGCGGGCAGAATGTCGATCCGAACGGACAGGCCTCCAAGGAAGACTTCTTCAACGCCGATCTCAAGGACCTCGGATACCTGCCCAACCGCGTCGTGCCGCAGCAATCGCCTTATGAGTTGAAGCGCGGTTCGGTCATTCCGGCGACGCTGATATCAGGCATCAATTCGGACCTGCCCGGTCGCATCACCGCCCAGGTCAGTCAGAACGTCTATGATAGTGTGACAGGGCATCGCCTGCTGATCCCGCAGGGAGCGAAGCTGTTCGGACGCTACGACAGCAAGGTGTCTTTCGGCCAGAGCCGTGTGCTTGTCGTCTGGACCGATATCATCTTCCCGAACGGCTCAACGCTGCAGATTGGCGGCATGGCGGGAACCGATGCGCAAGGCTATGGCGGTTTCCACGACAAGGTGAACAACCACTACTGGAGAACATTCGGCTCGGCGGCGCTCATCGCGTTGATTGGAACAGGGATCGATGCGTCCTTACCGGAAAGTTCGACGCTTGCCACGCAGGAGACGGCATCCGATGCGGCAAGGCGGAATTTCGCGGAGAGCTTCAGAAGGGTTGCCGAGCAGGCGATCAACCGCAATCTAAACGTGCAGCCGACGCTGGAAATCCCGCCGGGCTACAAGTTCAACGTCCTCGTAGATCAGGACGTTATATTCCCAGGGATATACCGAACCTAGACGGGCGGCAAGCAATGTGTGTTTCACCGCGGGAAGTGGCAGGTCACCAAATCTCGGTCGGCGTTGCGCTGCATGCGTACTTCGGAAGAACGGGACAGTGGTTTCACGAATTCCGGGACACCATGGTGTGGTCGATTTCGCCTGCCTGGTTGAAGTCTTGAGCGATATAACCGTTCGGCGCGGCGTCTCAAGACGAGAGCGACACCGATCGGGTTCTGCGATGCTCCGGCAAACACAAGCGGATCACATGTCTTTGGGCGAGACTCTTCGTCGGGTGCCACGGTTCCCGGGCCAAGCCGTCAGCGCGAGATCGATCATCCGCTTCAGCCGCGCATTGCAGGCGCCAGCGGCGAGCGCACCTCATCCAGCTGCGCTCGCCGCCGCTACGATCGCCGAAACCGGCCAAGTCAGCTCAATCCTTCCTCGGCAAGAGCATGAATGACTGAGGGCATTGCATTCATGCGGTCCAGGCAATTTTGCAGATTTTCGGGCAGATCAACGCCGCTCCTCGGCGAGACCATCAGGACCCAGAAGAGATAACAGTCCGCAATCGTTATCTCATTACTGATCAGGAATGCCTTGTCGCCCATCTGATCGGCGAGAAAAGCGAAGGCTTTCCTGATCTTCTCCCGGGCGCGCTGCTTTTCCGGTTCGGGGAAATCCCTGAAGAACGGGGCGTAGGCACCGTGGATTTCGCAGGACATGAAGGCGAGCGCCTCGAATGTCCGCCATTTCAGCATGCGGTCTTCCGGCAGAAGCTTGCCGCTTCTTTCAGCGATATAGGTTAGGATGACCTGGTTCTCCGTCAGGATTGTTCCGTCGTCCATTTCAATGGCCGGAATGTAGCCCTTCGGGTTGAGCGCCAAAAAATCGCGGCCGTCCTCGGTCCTTTTCTCGCGATCGATGCTGACGAGTTGATAGGAAAGCCCCGCCTCGATGAGCGCGATGTGATCGGCCAGGCTGCAGGCGCCGGGATAGTAAAACAGCTTCACGTGTGGTCTCCTCGTTTGAACCCGACCAGAGGCAACGCCTGGAGCTAGGTCTAGATTGTTGACCACAGCCATCTATGGGACTTAAAAAGAGCCGTCAAAAGCATAAATTCCGGAGCAAGTCAGATGGATATGACCGTCAAGCCCGCCGGCGCCGACTGTCGTGCCGTGAGCGAGATCCTCAGCCGCATCGGCGACAAGTGGACGATCCAGGTGGTCGTCGCGCTTCGCTCAGGCCCACACCGCTTCAACGAAATCAAGCGGCGCGTCGGCGGCATTTCGCAGCAGATGCTGACCAGGACGCTCAAGACGCTCGAACGCGACGGCATGATCGAACGCAGCGTGCGCGACACAACGCCGCCGCAGGTCGAGTACGCCCTGACGCGGCTCGGACATTCCTTGTCCGAAGCGGCAAGGCATCTCGCCGATTGGGCGGCGGCCCACCGCGAAGCCATTGCGGGCAATCGTATCCGTCACGACAATCGCCAGCTTTGAGGCATTCCCGTCGCAACAGGGCTCATCGCATTCGGAACGGGTCGGCGTCACCTGCCACGCTGCGGCGCTTTCCGGATCGCTTCAACGCTTCAGGCCGCGGTCCTCTGCAGGTCTGCCGCACGTAGCGGCGCGGCGGACACCCCATTTCACGTTTGAACGCTGCAGCGAACGCGTATTCCGAGATATATCCCAGCGAGGTCGCGATTTCGGCGATACTGTCGCGGGTTTCTATCGGCCCGTTCGCCGGCAAGCATCATGCGCCAGCGGGTGAGATAGGCGATCGGCGTCGCGCCGACCTTCCGCTTGAAGCGTTGCGCGAAAACGGTGCGTAACACGCCAACCTGCCGGGCCAGTGTCTCCAATGTCCAGGCACGAGCGGGTTCCGCGTCAATTTCGCGGATCGACGGACCGATGTATGTAAGGATCGGCGAGCGCGGCTCGCCAGCCGGCTTGGTCCGGACCGTGTTCCTCCACATGAAGACACGGGGCCTGGATAAGCATCATGTGCGAAAGCTGTTGCGCCATGAGCGATGATCCGGCGCGCGCCTCCCGCACCTCCTCCATCATCATCTCGATGAAGCCCCGCAGCCGTGATTGGCCGCCGGTGCCCGGATTCGAATAAGTGGCGGCAGCGATCGCAGGAGCAGCGCGGCATGCCGTCCACTAACCTCGAAGCGGCTGCCGACCAGATAGCACGGTCCCGCCGCCATTGACTGAGATGACGTTGCCGCTGCTGTGGGGGTCGAGCACCTCGCTTGCAGGACGTGGCGCAACATCAGGGCCGCTGGCGATGATGACGTTCCGCCCGCTCGACAGCAGCATTCGCCGGCGTCCAGCCGGACCGCCTTTTCAGTCCCCTCCGCCTTCAGCCAGCACGCGCCGCAGACCACTGCTTAGCATTTGATCCGTCCGGCAAGATCATCGAGCGAAAGCGCCCACTCGCCGCCGGCGTCGAAGTCGGCGGTGATATAGCTTCGTGGCTTCAGCAGTGACAGCAGGTCGGACAACGGGTGGTGGCGTCGCATCCGAACTCTTTATACAGCGGCAAGAGATTCCGAAGCCGCAATGGCCAGCGTCAGTTCCGATGGACTCTTTAAATTAGGCCGATAGTTTCTCCATGCTCCCTTTTCGCGTAGCGCTCTTCCACCACCGAAAAATCCGGTGGCACCACAGCCTCTAATATTCTATGCCTCAATTAGTTAAATTGTTTAATATTTTTGCTGATATCCAATTCGCGTCTTTTGCCGCCTAGTGGGCCGATTTTGTGCTATCTAATGCCTTGCATTAATTTAAATAGGCTATGGTTGACAAAACTTCTGATATTCTAGATAGTTTGCATTTGTTAATTTCCGCGAATTTTGCATCTCGGAATCGGGCGAAGCGGCCGCATTCCGTCGGGTCGGTTCTGAGATCTAGCCGAGTCCTGGGGTGCGGAAGTCCCAACCCGGATTATCTAGCGCGTCTTGATTGCGCGCTTCAAATGCGGTGGCGGGCCTTGGTCACAAAGACAGCTAATCTATGGAGATGGCTATGAGGTTGCTGGGTAAACGTGTTCTTGTTGTCGGCGGTACGTCCGGCATCGGCCTTGGTGCGGCATCTGCGGCGGCAGCCCAAGGGGCAATCGTAACTATCGCCTCAAGATCGCCGGGAAAGATAAAGGCCGCAATCACGCAGTTGGAGGATGCCGGAGGCGCTATCGTCGACACGAGCGACAACGCGGCCATCGAAAAATTCTTCCGCACGCGGAAACCTTTCGACCACGTCGTGGTCTCTGCTGCGCAGACGAAAGTCGCCCCAATCCAAGAATTATCGCTCGCGGATGCTTATGCGTCGATGGAGTCGAAATTTTGGGGTGCCTATCGAATCGCGCGTGCTGCGAACATCACCAAGGGCGGCTCGCTCACCCTCGTCAGCGGTTTTCTCGCCATTCGTCCGCGAAAGGGTACGGCCATCCTTGCCGCTATCAATGCGGGACTTGAGGGGCTGACCAAGGGACTGGCGCTTGAAATGGCGCCCGTTCGGGTCAACGCGGTTTCGCCGGGGCTGGTGATGACCCCCATGTACGACGGCATGTCCGGCGATAGTCGCAAGACAATGTTCGATAACGCCGCAGATAAGCTTCCCGTTAATCTTGTCGGTCTTCCGGAACACATCGCCGTCCAGATAACCGCGTTTCAGCTCAATCCCTATATCACCGGCAGTATCGTCTACGTCGATGGCGGCGGCGCGCTAATTTAGCGGGAAGGTACGCTTTTGGCGGAGGTGCGCCGGCTTCTTGCCGGTCAGCCGCTTCGTTTGACCGATCTGGTTGCGGTGCGCCGCTGGCACTGAGCTAGAAGGTTGCCCCCCCGGGGAGGCAGTGCAGTGGCAGTATGAAAGAACCGGTTTTGATTGCGCGTGGCACATCGTTTCGAAATTGCGGCCTCATCTGGCTGCTCGCGGCAACCGCCGGCCTCGTCGTCGCCAATAATTATTATAACCAGCCGCTGCTGCCAGACATGGCACGAGAGTTCTCCATCTCGGAGAGCGCCGTCTCCTGGATTTCGAGCTTCACACAACTCGGTTATGCGCTCGGCATGCTATTGATCCTGCCATTAGGGGACAGGATGGATCGTCGTAATCTGATTGCTCTCATGCTGCTCCTGTCCTTCGGCGCACTATTGCTTTTCGCGATGGCTGATTATCCAGTCATCGTCGGTGCAGGCTTTCTGGTCGGCTTCGTCAGCATCGTGCCGCAGATGCTTCCGCCCATCGCAAGTCAGCTTGCCAAGGGTCGCGATGTCACCGGGGCGGTGGGCAAGGTCATGGGCGGGCTTCTTTTGGGGATTGCGCTCTCGCGCTTTCTCGGCGGGTGGGCCGGCGAGCTTTTCGGATGGCGCAGCGTCTATCTCGCGGCGGGCGCGGTTATGCTGGCCTTGATGGTGCTTTTGCGCTGGGTGTTGCCGCCGATGCCGCCGACATTTTCGGGCTCTTATCCCGATCTAATGTGGAGCCTATGGAAGATCTGGCGAGCGCACGCCCTGTTGAGGTGGCTCGCAACGGCTGCAGCGCTGCAATTTGGAGCATTCAGCCTGTTCTGGACGACGCTTGGTTTTCACTTGCGTGCGCTCGGCCAGAACTATTCGGCCAGCATGACCGGAAATTTCGCGCTGATCGGTGCCACAGGCGTGGCGGGGGCAATGGCGATCGGTCACATATCACACCGTCTATCGGCGCGGACCATATTAACTCTCGGTGGGGTACTGATGGTAATCGCCTTTATCGGCTTCGCCCTAGCAAGCGCGTCGGTGCTGTGGCTTGCTCCCGCAGTAATCGTACTCGATCTCGGCATGCAGATTAGCCACGTGACGAGCATGGCGTCCGTGCTGGCACTCGACGCCGATGCCCGCAGCAGAGTGAATACGGTTTATATGACTATTCGATTTTTAGGAGCCGCTTTGGGTACCTATGCTGGTAGTCTCGCTTGGGTGACGGGTGGTTGGCTGCTGGTGTGCACGTTAGGCGCAGTTCTATGCGCTTCAGCGTTGGCTATTCAAAAAGCTAGGTCTAGTTGACAAACTATGCGTCCATTCTTGGGCGGCTGTCAGAGCACCGGCTGCAGAGGGACTTGTCTTATCAGCTCGCAAAAGACGGACCGTACGTACCTTGAATCCGCACGACGCGTTCTATCCTACCGACTCTGAAGTCGCAGACGGGCATTCCGCTTGGCCGAGGGGATTATCGGTCTGATCCCGGGAACAGAAAAGCCTCGGTTTTGCTTATCTCCCACAGTTTAGCAGCGGCGTTTTAATCCGACGCCTCCTCACCGGTCAGCACGGAGCAGAAAGCTGTCCTTGACCATCTGCGTGAGTGTGGATTCTCCTCGTGGAGCGGCCCGTGTAGTCGACCAAAAGTAGCCTGTAAGTCCCGCTATAGCGCCCCACGCCAGAGAGCGACCGCAACCTGTGGTGCTGCCCTATACAATTCTGTCTGATATTCTAGTAGTCAGAGTTTTTTTCGACAAGAAAGCGCGTAAGCCGCAGAAAACCGGATAATACGCGTACTATTCGAGAGAGATGGTCTGTCGCGGTGCTTGACGCCGAACCAATAGAAAGATATTAGAGATGACACGCCTCCCGCATCAAGAGATATCGGAAGCGGCGATCAGTTCGAGCACAAGGCTGCTACTATCGGGAGGGACGGGAGGATTGATGAAAGCGATGAACATAACGCCATTATCGGGTCACAAGGCCCCTGCGTCGACGTCTGCCACGCGATTGCGAGATGTTGAATTGACAGTAGAGCCAGTCATTTCGGCCAAGAACGTCGGCTACATGTTCGAGGGTGGATTGAAGGCAATCGACGGCCTAAATTTCGACCTCTCACCCGGAGAAGTGGTTTCCATTGTCGGGCCGAGCGGCTGCGGAAAGTCAACTTTGTTGCGTCTCATTTCAAATTTGCGCGAACCTACAAGCGGTCACGTCGAGCGCAACTTCGGAAAGGGCGGTCGGCATGGATGCAGCATGGTGTTTCAGGAGGATACACTGCTCCCCTGGTTGACCGTCGAAAAGAATGTCGGCCTCTATTACCGATTCAACCGTAGCAACAGTGCGAATGCGAAGGCCCATATCCGCGATCTGCTCGAAATGGTTAAGCTTGGCCCGTACGCCAAGTTTTATCCCTACCAGCTGTCGGGTGGCATGCGCCGCCGTGTCGCTATACTGACGGCGATTGCACCGCGCCCCGATCTTCTCCTCTTGGACGAGCCTTTCTCGGCGTTGGATGAGCCGACGCGAATTGCGCTTCATTCGGACCTACATATGCTGATTAAAGAGCTACGCATCTCAGCTCTGCTGGTAACGCATGATCTCGCCGAGGCTGCGAGTCTTTCCGATCGGGTTCTCATCTTGTCGCGCGCGCCGGCTCACGTCGTGCAAGAAGTCCAAATCCCGTTTGGCAACCATCGCGATATGTATGAATTGAGGGGCAGAAAGGACTTTTTGGATTTGTACAGCGATCTTTGGAACACCCTTAAGGGGCAGATCGAGAGGGTAAGCTAATGACAAGTCTCGCAGGAGCTGGCAATCAGTCACATATAAATTCGCGCCATTCGTTCAGGATCGGCTGGCCTGTACAGCGATTTCTCTATCAATGTGCGCTCGCGGCGGCGTTTTTGCTGGCATGGGAGTATCTACCGCGCATAGATGCGCTGTCGTCGCGCTTTAGTTTCCTTGATGCGTTCTTCATAAGCTCTCCATCAAGGATGTTCCGCAGCCTCGTTGGGCTACTGTCGGGCAACAACGATAACCAGCTTACGCTTTGGCCCTATCTGTGGACGACGCTTTCGGCGACCATCATGGGTTCGACCATCGGAATGATCCTAGGCGCTTTGTTCGGCCTGATATTTAGTAATAGCCGAAAGCTCAGTGAAGTCGTGCGGCCCTTCCTAATCTTGGCGAATTCCGTTCCACGAGTGGCGATCATACCGATTTTTGTCGTCATGCTTGGGCCGACTATAGCCGCCTCCGTCGTCAGTGTTGTCGCGGTCGTTTTCTTTCTCGGTTTCTTCAATGCCTTTGAAGGGGGGATCAGTGTCCCCAACTCTCTGATTGAGAACTCGAAACTGCTGGGAGCTAGCCCCTTTGAAACCATGCGCTCGACCCGGCTGCCGATGGTTCTGACTTGGACCTTCGCGGCGGTCCCCAACGCGATCAGCTTCGGTCTGATTGTTGCCGTTACAACGGAGCTGCTTGCAGGCATACCCGGAATGGGAGGCTTGCTAATGACAGCTACGGCAAACCTACAGGTCGATTTCACTTTTGCGATCATCGCCGCCCTAAGCGCAGTCGGACTGGTCCTATACTGGGGGGCAGTGTTCCTTCAGCGACGCGTCATCCATTGGAAGCGATAGGGTAGACATTCCAAGCACAAAACACAAAAAGGAGGAACACATGCGGAAATTCATCATGGCCGCTGGGGCAGCCCTGTTGGCTTCGATCATGCCTATCGCCCAAACCGCACTGGCGCAGGAGAATACCCTGCGCATTGCGGTCAATACGCCAAACGTTGTCTACGGTCCTTTCTGGGTCGGCATGGCAAACGGGATGTTCGAAAAGAATGGCGTGAAGATCGAACTTGTCAGCGCCAACGCACTTAGCACCGGAGCGGCAATGATCGTGTCCGATCAGGCAGATGTGCTACTGACCGGCGTGTACCAGGCGCTCCGTATCGCCTCGGAGGGCAAAAAGCTTAGCTACATCTTCAACGTGAGCGACATGAGCGCGCGGTTCAACGGTTTCATCTCCAAGCCGGAGATCAAGTCGATTGAGGATCTGAAGGCCAAAGGAGAGAATTGCCGCATCATGACCCTGCTGGCCGGCACCGCTTCCTGGGCCATTCTGCAGGGGATCGTGGAAGAGCACGGTATTAAATGCAGAATCAGTACTGCTGGAACTATACCAAACGTCGTCGCCGCGGCTCTTTCAGGGCAGTTCGACGCCGCAATGGTGAACGCCCAAGATGCCTATGCGGCAAGAGACGCCGGCAGGGCTAACATTCTCATTGACCCGGCAACTATTCCTCAGGCGGAAGCCGACGCCTACTATCCCAACAAGCACCCCTTCGTTGTGGCGATCGGGCTGAAGGATAATCTTGAGGCGAAACGCCCAGCGGTCGAGGCATTCATAAAGACCATGCGCGAGGCATTTGTCTTGATCGAGGAATCCTCTTCCGACCAGTTGGGCACGATGATGTCCACCGAGCTTTCTTCTGTGTTCCAGTCGACACCGGCAGCTTCGCTGGCTTTGGGATGGAAGCTGCAGGAAGGCGTTTTCCCGCAGGGGGACAAGGCTGGATATATCAGTGAGGACGGTTGGAACGCGGCTATGGCCGCCGCCTCAAAGCTCTGGGGCTTTGCTAACCTGGATACCAAGGCTGAGAACGTGTCCTATTCCCAAGTTGTTGACATGAGCTTCTTCAAAGACTGATTGCCAACGCTCGGCGATCTACAGGCAGGGGTCGGGGCGTGGCGGCGCCTCGATCGTTCTTTTGGCGACAATTGAGATTATCGATGACACCCGACATTTCGTTTCCCGCAGAGTTTGACTATGTGATCGTCGGGGGAGGTGCAGCTGGATGCGTTCTGGCGAGCCGGCTCTCGGAAAAGTCCTCGAATTCGGTTTTGCTTCTTGAGGCCGGTCCCGATTTTGAGCCTGGCTCCGAGCCGGACACCATCCTAGATGTCTATCCTAGGTCCTATTCGGATTTCCGCTATCTCTGGCCGGAGATGTACGCGACCGCAAGACAAGGTTCGGAAACGAAGTGGCGGTTGGAGCAGGGTCGGGTGATCGGTGGGTGCTCCTCGATCATGGGGATGTTAGCTCTCAGGGGGCTCCCTGCTGACTACAATGAATGGGCGGACCTAGGCCTAAGCGGCTGGTCCTGGGAGGACGTTCTACCTCATTTTAAGCGGATTGAGCACGATCGCGATTTTGGGGGGCCTTCACACGGGAAAGACGGCCCGGTTACGATACGGCGCTACGCCCGCAAAGAGTGGCCGCCGCTCTGCCGCGCGCTTGCAGATTTGCATCAAGATGTCCCATTCGTGGAGGATCTGAATTCGGACTTTCGCGATGGACTGATCAGTCTACCAATTTCTGCTACCGACACGCAACGCGTGTCCTCCGCGATCGCGTTCCTTACGGCCGATGTGCGCATGAGGCCCAATCTCACCATCCGTGGACATTGCGACGTTACGATGCTCGTCAGCGAGGGACATACCATTCGGGGCGTCACCTTTGTTGACCGAACTGGCACGAGAAGCGTAAAAGCGCGAGAAGTTGTGCTCGCTGCCGGGGCGCTTCGGTCGCCCATCCTGCTCCAAAAATCGGGTATCGGAGACGCGAAGTACATCGCGCAACTCGGCCTGTCTCCGGTCATAGATCTACCGGGTGTTGGGAAAAATTTGCAAACTCACCCCGCGCTCTATGTTGCGGCCAACCTGACGCCCAAGGGCCGTCAGCCGAAATCGATTCGACACTGGGGCATTAACGGTCTGCGTTACTCGTCCGGCCTTCCCGAAATGCCGACCAGTGACATGATCATGTTCTTCATTAACAAGACGTCCTGGCATGAACTAGGACAACGCATCGCGTCGATCAGCGTTTCCGTTTACAAATCCTTCTCACGAGGTGCCATCGGGCTCGTGCGTGAGCAGGACCGAGTGGAGGGAGACATCAACCTGGGTTTGCTTGCTGACGAGCGCGACCTCGATCGACTAACTGCAGGCGTGAAGCGGGTCTATGATCTCTGGCAACAGCCATCCGTAGCCCAGCTCCGGGAGAATATCTTCGCCTCACCATCCGGCGAGCTAGTGCGCAGGCTCCATGCTCCACGAACATCGAATGCGATCGCGGCCGCCGCCATCTCCCAGAGCATGGACTTATTGCGCCCCTTGCGAAAGATCGTCGCGGGGATCGCCGGCACCGACATCTCAAGTATCGTTTCTGATCCGGAGGCGCTAAGGGAGTTTGTCTATAAGAAAGCAGTTCCCCTGTGCCATTTTGTTGGAAGTTGCCGGATGGGTGTGCTCGGCGATCCCTCGGCCGTGACAGACCGGTCTGGGCGAGTGCTCGGCCTGAGCGGGCTAAGAGTTTGCGATGGCAGCATTCTTCCCAGCGTACCTAGGGCAAATACCAATCTACCGATCATGATGGTTGCCAATAAGATTGCCGATGACATTCTAAGTGGCACATAGGGCTCCGTCGCAAATTCTTAGAATCCGTCGCTACTGCGATGAGGCGTAAAGGGGACCGGTGTACCGCCGGATCCTTGCAAGAAAGCTCGAATAATCGAAACCGCGTCCGGTCAGGATGGTAGCACAGTGCAACGGCGGCCCGGCGTAGCTTCTCGCGCACAGTCGCGCTCAGCGAATATCTGTCGGAATTGACCTGAGCCCGAACTTCCCTACAGTTTTCGGGAGAGTCTTGGGTTCCAATCTGGCCTCATGCGGCCTGTTTTTCCATAACCATTTTCATTGCAAATTCGCTGGGAGTGCTGTTGCCCAGCGATGAGTGGGGTCTGTTCCTGTTGTACAACACCACAGCAGAACGTAACCGCCCGATTGTGGCCGCCTGTCGAAGATCGGCATGCTTGTTTATGACCCGTCTATAGCGACGTCGTTAGCGACGTGTTTTAGGCGAGGCCTGCGATGCGCGTGGAAATTCTCGGCGATGAACGTCGCCGACGTTGGAGTGATGAGGGGAAGCTGGAGGTCGTGGCGTCGGTAGGCGTGGATGGCGCGTCGGTGACGGAGGTGGCGCGCAGGTATTCGGTCACGCGGCAGCAGATTTACACCTGGCGGCGTGAGTTGCGGAAGAAGGGCCAACTCTCGCCGCCGTCGAATACGGTGTTTCTGCCGCTGGACATGCCGCCTGTTGGTGACAGCAAAGAGGATCGGGCTTTTGATGGCATGCAGGTTTTGCCTGCAATGATGGAATTGCAACTGCGCTGCGGACGAAGCCTTCGCTTCAGTGGCGATGTTGATGTGGCTGCACTGAAGCGTCTGATCCGGGCGATCGAGGCGGCATGATCGGGCCTGGGACAGGTGTTCGTGTTTATCTCGCTTGCGGTGTCACGGACATGCGCAAGGGATCGAGGGGCTGGCTGTTCTTGCCCAGGATGTACTGCGCCAGAAGCCGACGGGAGGTGCGGTCTTCGCGTTTCGCGGCAAGCGGGGCGACCGCTTGAAGCTTTTGTATTTTGATGGCCAGGGGTTCTGCCTTTATTACAAGATCCTGCAGAAAGGGCGGTTTCCCTGGCCGTCGGCAGCAGATGGGACAGCCCGGTTGACGTCTGCTCAACTGGCGATGCTGTGGGAAGGGATTGATTGGCGACGACCCGACTGGGGCGCTCCTCCGGCCCGTGTCGGATGATTTTATCCCACTGAATCTACGTGTTTTTATGGATATTGAGCCTGACTTGTGGTAGTCAGGTTCATGTCGAACGCGAGCCAAGATCTTCCCGATGATCCGGCCTTCCTAAAGGCGATGATCGCCGCGCTTGAGGCGAAGAACGCGAAGATGTCGGCGACCTTGCAGGCGCATGACCAGTTGATCCAATCTCTGCGGCTACGCATCGCCAGGCTGAAGAAGCATGGCTTCGGCAAATCGTCGGAAAAGATCGAACGGGAAATCCAGCAGCTGGAACTGGCGCTGGAGGACCTGATGATTGCCGCCTCGGAAAGCAGCAGCGAGCTTCTCACCGAGATCGAGGAAGCGGCGCCTGCCGCGTCTGAGGCAATCATGTCGGAAAAGACCATGCGCCGCCGTCCGCGCGTGTCGGACAAGGCCGTTCGCGAGCGCAGGGAACTCGATCCCGGCGCGCACTGCCCCGCTTGCGGTGGCGAATTGCGGCTTGTCGGTGAAGACGTCAGCGAAATCCTCGACATGATCGCCGCGCAGATGAAGGTCATCGAGATTGCCCGGCTGAAGAAGTCCTGCCGCTGCTGCGAGAAGATGGTGCAGTTGCCCGCGCCCAGCCGTCCCATCCCGGGCAGCATGGCGGGCGCTGGACTGCTCGCCTACATCCTGGTCTCGAAGTTCGACGACCACCTGCCGCTCTATCGCCTGAACGAAATCTTTGCCCGCATGGGCGTTGATATCCCTGACAGCACGCTGGTCGATTGGTGTGGCCGCGCCATGCGGGTGCTCCTGCCGCTGATCGAGTTGATCGAGGCGGCGATCATGAGCAGCGACCTTCTCCACGCCGACGACACGCCGATCCGGGTTCTGGATCGCTCTCTGCGCGACAAGGGGCTGGGGAAAGGGGTGAAGAAGGGCAGGCTCTGGACCTATGTCCGGGACCAACGCCCATGGGCAGGCACCGCTCCGCCTGGTGCGGTGTATTATTTTGCTCCCGACTGGAAGGAAGAGCACGTTCACCGTCACCTCAAGCAGGCGAGCGGCATCCTTCAGGCCGACGGCTACAAAGGCTATGCGAAGTTATATGAGGCCGGACCGGACGGGACACGCCGCTTCCAGGAGGCTTCATGTTGGGCGCATTGGCGGCGCGACTTCCATGATATATGGACCTCAAACAAGTCCGAGATTGCCCGCGAGGCGCTCGACCATATCGGCGCGCCTTACGATATCGAGCGCGAGGTTGCAGGCAAGTCTGCCGATATCCGTCTTGCCGCGCGCCAGAAGCACAGCAAGGCAAAGGTCGAAGCATTGCGCGTCTGGGCTGAAGCGCAACTGACCCGCATCCCCGGCAAGAGCGATCTGGCCGGTGCTTTCCGATACGGCTTGAGCAGGTGGTCCTCATTCTGCCTGTTCCTGGAAGATGGCCGTGTCGCAATCGATAACAACGCCGCCGAGCGGGCGTTGCGTCCGATAGGCGTTGGAAGACGCAACTGGCTCTTCGCTGGGGCGGACACAGGAGCAGAGACTTTGGCACGGGCCATGACGATCATCGAAACGGCCAAGATGAATGGCCTCGATCCGCAGGCCTATCTGGCTGACGTGCTCGACCGCATTCAGGATCACAAGATCAATCGTCTTGCCGAACTGCTCCCATGGAACTGGGTGCCGACAGCGGCGATCATCTGCGCCGAGGCCGCCTGATGGCAACGGTCAGATTCGTCTTCACCATCGACTATGTCGCTGAAATCCTCGATGAGGACGTAGACCTCCTCCGCGAGATCATCAGCAATGATGACAACCTGACCTATGGCAATATCATCAGCGTCGTGACCGGAGACGACGAGAGTACGTCAGCTTTGACAGACGATGGCGTTGACGAACTCAGGCAGATGCTCAGCGACGCGCGTAGGTCTGCGCAAACATGGCAGGAGTTCCTCGATCTCTTCGTCCTCGACGAAGAGATCGCCGCACGCGTCAAGACATATTCCCCGCGGTAGCAATCGGGCCGTTACAGCAGAACACCCACGGGACGTAAGCGGTGTTCTGCGCCCACCTTCCGGATCACGGCATGATTGACGATGTTGAGCCCGAACGACGACTTGGACATATCTCGATTTCACAGCTTACGCTTACATCGAGCGATAAAGAGCCGGTGCGCCGCTTCGAGGTTTTCACGGGGAGCGGCCGACGGCGAGAATGGAGCGACGAGCGCAAAGCGCACATTGTCGCCGAGAGTTACGAGCCGGGCGTGAAGGTCTGCGCCGTGGCGCGGCGTCATGGATTGACCCCGCAGCAATTGTTCACTTGGCGTCGGCTTGCCCGCAAGCCACTTGAAGCCATGCTGGTGGTCGAGGACGGTCCGATGTTTGCGCCAGCGGTTCTGGACGCGAAGCCTGTAGCGAGCGAGCCGGAACGAGCGCGCGCGGCGAGAAAGAAGCCGGACAGCGGCGCAATCGAATTGGAGATTGGCGGGGCGATCGTCAAGATCGCCTCCGGTGCGGATGCGGCCACGATTGCCGCCGTCACCCGCTTCATCGATGACGGCCGCATCGAGATCGACTCCAATACCGTTGAGCGGTCCATCAGGCCGATCGCCCTCAATCGGAAAAACGCACTCTTCGCCGGCTCCGATGCGGGTGCTGAACACTGGGCGACCATCGCCTCGCTCATTGAAACGGCCAAGCTCAACGGCGTCGAGCCGATGGCGTAACTGACCGACGTCATCACCAAGGTCGTCAACGGCCATCCCAACAGCCGGATCGACGACCTGCTCCCTTGGGCCTATGCCGAGAAGCCTGAAACCAGGGCCGTGGCCTGAGAACACCGCTTACCACGGGACCGAGGTTCGCAAGCTTTTGTATCCGTGGCATCCCTAGTCGGGGCGGCTCGTTCACGTCCACGAGGTGCTGTCCAAGAGAACACATATTTTTCGCTGCACCCTTTCGGGTACGCCCACTGATCGCCTTATCGAAGTCCCGTCGTGGATGTTCGACCGATCTGCGAGTGGCTGCTGGCGCAGCATGCCGGCTCCGCACGTCGATCTCGCGAGCTTGCATACCTTGGCAATGTTACTGGAAGCCGCCAATGCCTCATCGCAATCTACGATAATGGACGCAGCATTGGACTCTCACGAACGAGTCGGAGAGATGTCCATGCCTCGCCAGTCCATGACATACCAGTTCGATCTGTTTTCGGCCCCGCATTGCGGGAAGACGGCGGGGATACCGCGATGGCCGGAATTGCCGGACGAGACCCGCCAAGCGTTGACGATTCTCATCTTGCGACTGTTCGTCGATCACCCAAATTGCGAGCTTGCGGCAGACGTCGGCCGTCTTTGCACCCGCCTCCTGCTCCTTCAATATCCCGACGATCTGCTCTTCCTTAAACCGTGAACGCTTCATTCGTCCATCTCCTCGTTGTGACGGACTCTACCAAAATTTGGAGGAAGATTAGGGGCTTAGGTAAGAATTGTTGGGCGAGATTATTTCGGGGGTGCGGATTACCTCGGAATTTGGAAATATTGCTCGCCGTCGCGCGCAGCCATGAGAGATCCAGAACAGTATCCACTTCTGCCAGGACATGTCGTCCGGAACCAACTGCCGAACGGAACGCGAATATAGAGTTCGAGCTGATCGCGCTCTTTGCGGCCGAGCATCCTGCCCCACCTAGAAACACCGGTCCCTCAAAGGATCAGTCCGTTCAAGCTTCTTCAACGGTCCCCCTGGAATTCACTTCATGCACAGTGCGCCGGCTGTTGGCGCGCGCAAGACTTGAAGTAGTTCCGAAAGCCAGTTTGCCAGGACGGTTTGGTGAGAAGCTACCGAGGCGCCGCAACGCCCCGATTATTCCCTGTAGATCGCTGGGCCTGGCAATCAGTCTTTGAAGAAGCTCATGTCCACGACGCTCGAATAGGACACGTCCTCAGCCTTGGTATCCAGATTGGCAAAACCCCAGAGTCTGGAGGCGGCGGAAAGAACTGCGTTCCATCCGTCCTCACTGATATATCCGGCCTTGTCCCCCGGCGGCGAAACGCCTTCCTGTAGTTTCCATCCTAGGATTAGCGAAGCTGCCGGCGTCGACTGGAACACAGAAGAAAGCTCGGTGGACGTCATCGTGCTTAACTGGTCGGGAGAGGATTTCTCAATGACGATAAACGCCTCGCGCATGGTCTTGACGAAGGCCTCGACCGCTGGGCGTTTCGCCTCAGGTTTATCTTTCAACCCGATCGCGACAACGAAGGGGTGCTTGTTGGGATAGTAGGAGTCGGCTTCCGCCTGAGAAATGGTTGCCGGCTCGATGAGGATATTCGCTCTGCCCGTGTCTCTCGCCGAATAGGCATCTTGAGGGTTCACGATCACTGCGTCGAACTGCCCTGAAAGAGCGGCGGCGACGACGTTCGGCATGGTCCCAGCCGTGCTGATGCTGCACTTCAAGCCATGCTTTTCAACGATTCCCTGCAGAATTGCCCAACCGCCGGTGCCGGCTGGGAGCGTCATGATGCGGCAATTCTCCCCTTTGGCCTTCAGATCGTCTATCGACTTGATATCCGGCTTGGAGATCATACCGATAGTCTTGGCGCTCATGTCGCTCACGTTAAAGATGTAGCTAGGGTCAGGACTCATTGATCGTAAGCGGTCAGCCGATGGCGTCGGGCTTGAAGTTCCATGGCATCAGGCCTTCGATGTGGGCGGCCGGCCAGCCTTGAGCGATGCGGCGTAGGGTCTGAGCCAGCCAGGCAAGCGGATCGACGTCATTCATCTTGCAGGTCTGAAGAAGCGTGGCGAGCGTTGCCCAGGAGCGACCACCGCCCTCGCTTCCGGCGAACAGACTGTTCTTCCTCGTGATCGTCTGGGGCCTGATTGCGCGCTCGACAATGTTGGAGTCGATCTCGATGCGACCATCGGTCAGGAACCGCTCCAGCGCCTCGCGCCGGGTGAGCCCATAGCGGATCGCCTCGGCGGTTTTGGATTTGCCGGAGACTTTACACAGTTCGCTCTCCCACAGGTCGAAGAGACCGGCGACGATGGGCGTGGCCCTTTCCTGCCGCCGCGCCGCCCTGGTCTCAGCATCTCGACCACGCACCTCATCCTCGATCTTCCACAGCGCACTCATGGTGACGATCGTATCCGTCGCGACCTGCGAGACCCCGGCAATGTGCAGGTCGTAGAACTTTCGCCTCAGATGTGCCCAGCACCCGGCAAGCTGGATCGTGTCATTGCTGCCAGCCTTGGCGCGCGCCTTGGCAAGGCTCGTATAGGCGGGATATCCGTCGACCTGAAGGATACCGTTGAACCCGGCGAGATGACGTGCCACGCACTCGCCGCCTCGGCTGTCCTCGAAGCGATAGGCCACCATCGGCGGGCAGGTTCCGCCATAGGGCCGATCATCGCGTGCGTAAGCCCAGAGCCAGGCCTTCATGGCCTTCCCGGAGCCGGGTACAAGGGTGGGCAAGGTCGTTTCGTCGGCAAAGATCCTTTCGCCCTCCTTGACCCGCTCCAGGATATAATCGGCGCATATCTGAAGCTCGAACCCCAGATGCCCCATCCATTGCGCCATCAGGTTCCGGCTGATCTCGACGCCGTCGCGCAGGTAGATCGCCTCCTGCCGGTAGAGCGGAAGACCGTCGCCATATTTGGAGACGGCAATATAGGCCAGCAGCCGCTCCGTCGGCAGGCCGCTTTCGATGATATGCGCTGGCGCCAGCGCCTGGATCACGCCGTCATGGCCCCGGAAGGCATATTTGGGGCGGCGCGTCACGATGACCCGGAACTTCGGCGGCACGACATCCAGGCGCTCGGACCGATCCTCGCCGATCAGAACCTTTTCCAGCCCGACATATTCGGCGGGGATTTCCGGCTCAACGATCTCCTCGATGCGTACGAGATGGGCGGCAAAGCCCTTGCGCGGACGCGGCGCGCGCTTCGGCTTGTCGTCGCTCGCGCGGTCAAGCTCACTCTGGATCGCCGCAAGACCCGTCTCGACCTCCTCGAAGGCAAAGGACACCTGCTCGTCATCCACGGCAAGCCGCAGCCGCTCCGACCGGGTGCCATGCTGCGTGCGTTGCAGGACGTTCATGATCGTCGTCAGGTTGGCGATCCGCTCATTGGCTGCCGCCTCCACCGCCTTCAGACGGGCGACTTCTGCCATCGCAGCGTCCAATCGGGCCGCATTCCCGCGGGCGATTTCGGCATGTTCGCGCGCCATTGCCTGGATCATCGCCTTCAGCGCATCAACATCGTCCGGCAGTTCGGCAACGGGCAAAACCATGGAGGGAATAGAGCACAAAACGCCCTGTTTTCCAATGGGTTCAGCCGATTTTAGCGCGCAATCCGGCAGGCATGTTCACCCCGTCAACTGCGGGCGTTTGATCCGCGCGGGTCGGATTCTCTTCCAATCGAGACCTGCCAGAAGCGCCATGAGCTGCGAATGGTCCAGACGCAGCCGCGCAGCCGATATGCCCGGCCAGCAGAAGTTGTTTTCCTCCAGAACTTTCGCATAGAGACAGACCCCGCTGCCATCCCACCACACGATGCGAATACGGTCCGCCCGTTTCGACCGGAACACATGCAGAGCACCCGAGAACGGGTCGAGGCCGCTATCCCTCACCAGCGCCATCAGGGACGCCGCCCCTTTACGGAAGTCCACCGGCTGCGCCGATACGTAAACCACAACACCCGACGCGATCATGCCTGGCGCACCGCGCGGATGATCCCCGCCAACTGGTCAGGATCGATATCGCCGCCGACGCGCACGACAGCATCGCCCAGCACGATCTCCACCGGCGCGCCGGCACCCGCATCAAATCGCGTGAACTTCAACGGATCGTTCGGCGAGCCGCCACGCCCGCCCAAGGGCACTGCCAACGGCGCGACCGTCCCCGACGATAACGCCTTCCGCCGCCACGCATAGAGTTGCGACACATCCAGCTCATAAGCGCGGGCGACCTCTGCCACCGTGCTTCCCGGCGAAAACGCCTCCGCAACCAGCCGCGCCTTCTCATCGTCCGACCAATGACGCGGCGGCCGACGCGGCGACACCGCAGTCGCCGTCAAAACCTCGAACGTTCGGACCTGACTCACCCTGTCGCTCATATGACTCTCCTCGTGATTCACGAGGAAAATGAGCCTCAAACCGAAAATCCGCTACGTGGGGTGGCCTACCCGCTTACCATTGATCAGAGCCAGAAGATAACGGTTGCAGCGAGAGAGATGGCGGAGAGAAAAGCCATTGGGCACCTGTCGTAGCGCGTAGCGACACGCCGCCAGTCCTTGAGACGGCCGAACATGATCTCGATCCGGTTGCGCCGTTTGTAGCGGCGTTTGTCGTATTTGATGGTCGTGGTCCGGGATTTCCGACCCGGAATACAGGGAGTGATCCCCTTCGCCTGTAACGCGTCACGATACCAGTCGGCATCATAGCCACGGTCGGCCAGCAGCCATTTGGCCTTGGGAAGTTCATCAAGCAAGGCGGCAGCACCGGTGTAATCGCTGATTTGACCGGCCGTTATGAAGAAACTGATCGGGCGACCCCTCGCATCCGTCACGGCATGAAGCTTGGTGTTCATCCCGCCTTTCGTGCGTCCAATCAGGCGACCCGCGCCCCCTTTTTTACCCGCAGGCTGGAAGCCGTGCGGTGAGCCTTGAGATAGGTTGCATCAATCATGACGGTCTGTTGCTCTGCAGCTTCAGGCACAGCCAGGCCCTCCATCATCTGGATAAAGATGCCCTTGTCGCCCCAGCGTTTCCAGCGGTTATACAGCGTCTTCGCCGGGCCATATTCCTTCGGCGCATCGCACCACCGCAGCCCGTTGCGATTGACGAAAATGATCCCGCTCAGCACACGCCGATCATCGACACGCTGGCGGCCATGGCTCTTGGGGAAATAGGGCTGAAGACGAGCCATTTGCTCGTCAGTCAGCCAGAACAAATTTCTCATCAGTCAGGCTCCTATCCGCCCGTCTGAATCATAGCCGTCAATTCAAATCAATGGGTCCTGACCCTAAGCTTCTTGCCTCCCGAGGCAATACGGAGCGCCTGGTACGCGCCGGTCAGAAGCACATCTGCCTTATCGGACACGATCATCGCCGCTCCGGTGCTAAGTGCGTTGGCGCTAACCAGTTCGATCTTCACGCCATTCTTTTCAAACATGCCCTTTGCCATGCCGACCCAGAAAGGCCCGTAATAGATGACGCTCGGCGTATTGACCGCGACGCGAAGGGTATTCTCCTGCGCCAGCGCGGATTGTGCGATGGGCATGATCGAAGTCAGCAGGGCTACCCCTGCGGCTTTAAGTTTCCGCATGTGTTCCTCCTTTTGTGTTCTGGTTGCCAAATCTGGGAGCTAGAAATGTCCGGCTCAGTCGCTATTTGCGATCATCTGCAGATTGCAGATCGAAAAACCGCGCCAATGCATCTGCCACGGCCTCCGGTTGTTCCTCTGGCTGGAAATGTCCACAGTTCGCGATGATTTCGCCCCTCACGTCGGAGGCGAATGGACGGAGCGCTGCGGAGATGTCCGGGATCGACCCTTGATCCGCACTGAGGCCGAGCACGGGCATCGCCAGCTTCCGGTCACGTGAAAGCGCCCGGTTCTGCTCGGCCGAAAGCGCCGCAGCACGATAGAACGATAGACCCGCTCGCATTCCGCCGGGAGCGCAATATGTTCTGAGGTACTCCGAAATCTCCTCATAGCCATAGCAAGCGGGATTGGCCGTCTTGTTCCAGAAAAACCACTCGAGATATGCTCTCTCCCGACCGGCCAGAAGCAGCTCCGGAAGGTCGGGGAGGGCGTGAAACGAGAAGTGCCAAGTCTTCCAAGACCGGTCGGAAGAAGAAGGCAACATCTCGGGAAGTGTTACACCAGGAATTCCAGCATCCATCAGCGTCAGCGCCTGGATTTCATCGCCGAACAAATACGCGTAGGGAAATGCGACCCACGCGCCGACGTCATGAGCCGCAAGGCAATATCGCTTGAGCCTGAGGTGATCCAAGAGATCGTGCACGCGCAGAGCGACAGTTTGGGTGTCATAACCATCTAGCGGTCGGTCGCTATCGCCTTGGCCCGGTAGGTCGATGGCGAATACGCGAAAGCGGCTGCCGAGCAGCGGGATCACCTTACGCCACGCGTACCAGCTCTCAGGAAATCCGGCGAGGAGCACGATGGTGCGCTCTTTCTCTGCGCCACCTGCGACATAGTGAAACCGCAGGCCGTTTACGGTTGCGAACTTGTGCTCGAAACCCTCGGGTGCCGCCGGTAATGCGTAATGCGTCATAATTTGTCCTCTTCGTAAAAAACAGCGCGCTACATCGAGCTGTCCATGGTCATTCCAGAATTTTGAGGGCTAGGGCGACGAATGTGTCCGCGTTCTCGGTAGACGCCCCCGCTTTCCCAGCAACACGCATGCCATACAAGAGAGCGAGCAAAAGGTCGGCCACAATCGCCGGCGCGTTTGTTGTGGTGATAGAGCCATCGTCCTGGCCTTGCGCAACGAGATTGACCAAAAAACTACGACGCTGGGAAATTTGCCTGTGCAGCGCATCACCCGCATGAGAGAACTGCGGCAGTTCGGCGATACCGGCCACCAGCAGGCAGCCAAGTTTGCCTTCCTTGCCTTGGCTCAGACGGACATAGAGACGCAGCAGCGCCGCGATTCGGGCGCGGCCGTTCTCGGCACTTTCCAACATTGCGGCAATTTCCGCTTCGCGCCTGGCGATGTAGCGGTCGAGCGCTTTCGCGAAGAGACCTTCCTTATCGCCATAGGCCTTGTAGAGGCTACCGACGGTAAGTCCGGTGGCCCGCGTGAGATCGCTGATCCCGACTGCCGAGAACCCGGAAGAGCTGAAGAGTTCAGTGGCGCGACCGAGCACACGATCTTCGTCGAACAGTCTCGGCCGCCCTCGAGCCCGATTTGTGATAGTTTGAGACATATTGCAGACCGATTAAGAAAGTGATCATTTCCTAAATGGACTGGTGAGCATTTGTCAAGCTCTGGAAATGTTGATCTGGGCCTTCAACGCTTCCTTCATCCAAGGAAGCCTTGCAGAATAGGCCCTTTGGCAACCTCTGGCGTTTTTCGCAGGCATAGTTAAAGCGGCCGGCGCCCAATCTCGAATATCAGAATGCAATTGAGAGTTCGGTTGTGGTATGCTAGGGATCCAAAACGAAAGAGGAAATTGAGCCTTGGATCCTTATGAAATTATACGCGAACAGATTCTAAGCTGTCGCTTACCACCCGGCGCGGAAATATTTGAGCAAGAGTTGGCCAAGCAGCTTGGCGTTTCGAAGTCACCAATTCGGGAAGCGCTGCTACGGCTACGCGGTCAGGATCTCGTCGATGTCAGGCCTCGGCGCGGTTACCGTGTGAGGCCAATCTCGATTAAAGAAGCAACGGAGATGTACGAGCTTCGCGTCATGTACGAGGTTGCATGCGTTAGTCGGGTCGTGGATCGGGCGACGGATGAAGAGATTTCCAGCTTGAAAGAGTTTCGAAAAATCCCCCAAGAGATCGATTTGCACGGTTGGGTTTCAGTAAATAGATGCTTCCATAGTACACTTGCGGACCTATCTGGGAACAGCCGACTGGCGCGAGTAAGCAAAGAATTGATCGAGCAGTTCGATCGCTTTACATTTATCAGTGGTTCGCAGCTGAAGCAGCCGCTCAATCCCGAATATTTGACGCAGCAGCACGCCGCATTGATCGAGGCGATTGAGCAGAGATCTAAACGAAGTGCCCAAGCCGCCATCAAAGAACACATCGAATTGGGAAGGCGTCGTACGATAGATTATCTACAAGCCTCACCCATCGTTTCCTAATGAAACGAGGGTCTTGATGGGGCACTGCCAGTCGTTCCAACTCGTTCTATCATCTACACAAGGGATTGTGTTTGTAAATCGCGTGCCTATTGCGAACCAGAAGGTTTTGAAACGTGTTAATTGTCGATGCACAAATTCATCTCTGGGAAAGTAAAACTTCGCCCCCTCATCACCGTCAGGAGCCATTGACGGCGGATCAGGCTATTTTGGAAATGGATCGCGCTGGCGTCGCGCGGGCAATCAACTGCCCCGCGCTCTGGGATTCTCGCTCGAATGAGATTGCGGTGGATGCCGCGGAACGGTTCCCGGGTCGTTTCGCAACAATGGGCTGGCTCCCGCTTGAGCCAGACGGCGACGGAAAGATACTGGAACATTGGAGGAGGCAGCCGGGGATGCTGGGGCTGCGGTTCGCCATCCTACAGCCTCAACATGTCGCTTGGTTCCTTAACGGGCAGCTGGACTGGATCTGGCAGGCTGCGGAGCGGTACTCAATCCCGCTCGCCCTCGCAGTTCCTGGTCATATGGACGAGGTTTGCGCGATCGCGAAGCGATATCCAAATCTTCGCCTTCTCATAGATCATTTTGGCGCCGGACATGCCGGAAAAGTCCCAGACGCACTATCCCATCTGCCGAAGTTGCTTAGCTGCGCAAGATTCGAAAACGTTGCCGTAAAGGCAACTGCTGCACCGGGCTACGCCACTGACGATTATCCGTTCAGAAGTGTTCATGATTCACTCCACAGTGTGTTTAAAGCGTTCGGGGCGCGAAGGATGTTTTGGGGTACGGACATCACTAGGATGCCGTGTACGTGGCGAGCGTGCATCGATCTGTTTACGCAAGAGCTGCCGTGGCTGGCTGGTGAGGATTTGGAGCAGGTGATGGGTGGCGGAATTTGCAGCTGGATCGGATGGCGCTAGAGATATTGCGGCCCGAGCAAGCAAGCGTCGAAAGGCTCCCATCTGCTTTGTTGCGCATCATCCCAAATTGCGCCGGTCGCTGAAGCGCTTTCGAAGGCCACGCCACGCCCGTGCGACCCAGTGTAAACTAACACGCCTCGACGAAACCAGGTTATCACAACCGCTCGGTCCGAGGTCACCCTCGCTTAACCAAACAGTGCCGTTCCATCTTGGAGCATCGATCGTCTGTAAGAGCAAGGCGAACATCAATAGCTTGAGTCTGACAGCTAGGCCGCTCTTCCGAACATTGAGTGGATCGGCACCTTGGCGCGAGGGAGCTTGTGTTTGTCGAACAAACACGTCGATCTCTAGAACACTTTGCTCACGTGCATGCCGACTATCCAGGCGGGATTAGCCAGTTGCTTCTAGTCGACTTTTCGCAACATTTGCCGGAGCCAACACGGCACTAGGATATTAGAGGCGTTAAGTGGAAGCGGTAAAATAAATTTTCCCCATTGATGTTGTTGACATTTTTTCATAGCTAGAATATCAACAGTGAATTATTACCGCCCACTGGTGGATGGACCGCATTGTAACGAAGCTGAGATTGGAGGCCGTATGATCGAGAGCTTTGGGAATTCTTCTTTGGCCCTGAGCCTTGCCGAGGGTGACCTGACTGCCGAGAATGAGGCTGCACTCCGCCAATTTACCCTACAGCGACTGTTGGGATATGGCCTTGAGTTCGGCGATGCGAATGCCCTGCGCGATTTGGTGGCCGGAGGCGCCGACTGGCACAATGCGGCGCTGGCGCTCGCCGATCAGCGCCTGGCTTTGCTCGAGGAGCGTCGTTCTTCCCCAACTTCCCGACACACTCGGCGCGATGTGCATTATCGTGCGTCTGCATTGCTTCGAGCCAGTCAAGTTATGATGACAACTGATACGGAGTATCGGCGCGAAATCTATGACCGAGCGGCAAGAGAGTTCAGCCTCGCAATCCTGGATGACGAAGGTAGGGAGCGTGTTGTTCTTGACGGAGAGAATGGCAGGATCGCTGGATGGTACTTCTCAGCAGGCGCCGGCGTAACGCCCGTCGTGATCATCGTTGGCGGTGTTGAAGGATGGGCCATGGACGCCGAACCGTATGGTCGCGTCTTCGCCGAGCGCGGCATCAGTGTCCTTCTGATCGATGCTCCGGGGCAGGGGGAGAGCCGCTTCCAGTTTAGCACTTATATCAGTCGCGAGTGGAAGCGCGCGATGCTGCCAGTTATTGAATACGCGCACGTTAGAGCCAGGGGTGCGCCGGTCGGCTTGCTCGGCAATAGCGTCGGCGGAAACTTCGCATGCCACCTGGCGGCGGATCCGCGTGTCGCCGCGTGCTGCAATAATGGAGCGCTCTTGGATCCGATCAAGCAACGCGAGCGCAAGTCATTCTTCCTGAAAATGATCGCAGCCACCGGGGGACTTGAGGGTTTCGCATTGGAAGAGGCGTGGAGCACTCTGGAAATGACGCCGGAGTCGATGAATTTTACATGTCCCTTGCTAATCGTTCAGGGTGGCGAGGATCCTCTCGTCTCAGTGGCTGAATCCAAACTCATGCTGGATTGGTCGAAGTCTCCCGACAAACAGATGTATGTCTTCGAAGAAGGGGATCATTGTATCTATCGGCGTCCCGCCGACAAATACAATCTCATCGGGGACTGGTTTCAGGAAAGACTTCTCCGGGAATAGCAGGAAGTAATGGCCGAGCGTGGTATCTTGGTCGATCAAGCGATCATTCACGGATGGACCATCGTAACGGGTGTTCTCCCCCCACATTGTCGTCCATCGCCTGATCTGTGATCGACGTTCCATGGAAGAGCGAGAAGGAGTTTCTCCATGGAGACTACATTTCTCACGACGCGACGGAGCCGACGTGAATGTCATTGTCAATGGCCTGACGAGGTCAAGGCGCGGATTGTGTCGGAGAGCTATTCAGTTCCGAGGCGAATGTCGGTCAGCCGGCTGATGCCGCGCCAGACGACTGTATTTCCCGGCGGTGGATCTGATGTTCGCAAGGTAACCACCTAAGCAAGCGCGTTTTTTGAGATAGAAATTTAGAGTTCCCGGCTTCGCCTGCCTGCGGAAATATACGGATCCGTTTGAATCGGATATCCAGGCGGACTTTAGTGATTTCGTCGGTATCGCCGCGAACTTCAATGAGATGCTGGCCAATAGTTTCAACATCACGCATTTCAGCCGATATCGTGTGATCTCCGTTGCCAGCTAAACGGTCGACGATGGCGTGGACGACGAAGTGTGTGCCAAGCCCTAGTCAGGCAGTAGAGCTCGTAGATATCACTTTCGCGTAAGCGGTCAGCCGATGGCGTTAGGCTTGAAGTTCCAGGGCATAAGCGCCTCGATAACCGCTTACACTTTCGCGATCGCCGACATGAATGCATCGGTCTGGTTGACCGAGAAGCCCGACGGATTGGCGAAGGTTTTCCAGCCAACGGATGTTTCTTGGCCCTCGATCGGAACGCGCGTCGGATTGATCGTGTGCTTCAGCTGAGCCGTGCCCTTGAACTTGTCGCGGCTCCAGAACTTGACGGCCGCCAACCCCAAGGGTAGCTCATCCAAGGTTACAGCAAGGCTAGAATGCATCAATGTTCCGCAGACAGTGTGGTGACGCAGCCGCTCCTGTTTGTCACGGCCACTGTTGACGCTCTTCGTAAATCCAACGGCATGCGGATTACGGCGCTGATAAGTGAATTCGGTTGTGTCCTGCAGCACCAGGATCGGACCTTGGGAAGCATCGTAGCGCTGAGCGGTCGCGGCAAAATGACCGTTGAGGATATCGCCTTCATCAACACTCGGGTTTGAGAAAAACCGATAAGCGGCCTTTGTGTTGGCCCAGTCCTGGCAGGCGAAAAGAATAGAGCCCGCCCATGTGCTCTCCGAGCTGTCGTAAAAGTTCTCTGCAGCGTCGACCAAGGCGAGCATCCTTGAATGACCCCGCGTCTATTTCCTGCTTGCTCCAATGGCCATCAGTATCAGCCATCATATCGTCTCGAACCGACATAAAGCACCGCCTTAAAAGAATCAGGTGCTCGACAAAGAATCATAGGTGATTCTTCCGATTCAAGATTTCCGTGGCAACGCGCCGTGGTCATCTCGTCACTTTTGCTCTTCTGATCGAGGATACATCCGGGGCGCCGATCATCGCCATGGTGTAGGCGAGTTCGGATTTCAGAATCTCAACTGCGCGCTGAGCACCTGGCTTACCACCTGCTGTCACGCCGTAAAGGGTAGGGCGGCCAAAGAAACAGAACTTCGCACCTAAGGCGAGGGAGATAGCGATGTCCGATCCCCGCCGGATTCCACCGTCGAGGAATAGAGGTTTCTCCGGCTGCTCATCGTCAATATTCGATATCAGCGAATCGATGCTGGCCTGCATTGTATCCAGCTTATTCCCGCCATGGTTCGAGATGGTTACGGCGTCGGCCCCAAGGCTCAGCGCGCGGGATACGTCCTGGGGGTGCACGACACCTTTAATTACCAAGCGCCCTGGCCATTCCCGGCGAACAGCTTCCAAATCATGCCAGTCGATGTTTCGACACCAGTTTTGGATGTAATATTGACTGATTTCCTTCTGTCTGCTGCCAGACGGAGCATAGCGCGCCCAGCTACCAAGTAGAGGCATCCCCCCGCTTCTTAGGAATTCGGCGGTCCAGACGGGATGCCGCAAGGCATCGACCGCAAGCTTGGGAAAGGTCCTGACAGTCGGTCCGCTTGCCATCGAAATGCCAGTGCGCGCGGCGACTTGGCTGACATTGGGGATCGGGTAGTCAACGGTTACCACCAGAACCTTTACTCCAGCTTGGCGTCCACGGCGGATCACGTCGAGATTCACTTGATCCAGCTTGGAAACGTACATCTGGAACCATGTATGATCAGGCGCAATGCGGATAATTTCCTCCAGTGGAGCGCTTGCAGCGCCCGACAGGATAAAAGGAATGTTTGCCTCTCGGGCTACTTCGGCAAGAATCCAGTCGGCGCCGCGGCGATAGATGCTAGTCATCCCAACCGCGGAAATGCCAAAAGGAGCGGCGTAGGTCTGATCAAACAGCGTCACGCTCGTGTCAACGGGCGTAACCTTCACCAGGCTTCTTGGAACAAATTTGAACTGCCTAAATGCATTGATATTTCTCGTTGCCGTTCCGCCGTCGCCGGCGCCTGTTTCTATATAGTCACCGATAAACTTCGGTAGGCGGCGCATAGCCATGCGCTGGAGATCGTCAATCGTTATCGCTTTAGCTGCCTTTGCCATTCCGTCCCATTCTCCCAAGCATGCTGTTCCAATTCAGATGGCGGTGGCAGGAACTATCGCTAGTGCACTAACCGTTCTGACTTGTTCGTTTGAGTGCCTTTTTGCTGTCGGCTAGCATGCGTGGCGTGGCGCACGCACAGCGTGTTGATGGTTTCCGAACAATTAGGTGAGCATATTCGTTGGTTAAGCACGTCGTCACTCTCATTCACGGTACCGATCGGACCGCTGTCTTTGCTTTCCTAATATCTCTATCCTACTTCTCCGTCAACAAGCCCGTCTCGGAAACTGGCGTGCGCGCGCCACAAAGGGGCTATTTATTAAAGAAAGGCGCATCTTCATTGACTTTACCCATCTGCCTAAGATATCAGGAGAGCTAACGAGGAGCATTAATTTGCCTGCCAAGTCGTCGCGTTAGTGACAATATCAGGAAAGGGCTGGTGGCTGCCATTTGTAGCTGGAAGAATCTTGGCCGCTACGTCTATGGCTCTCTATCTCGTTTTGCAATTTGACTCATTGTGGCGACAAAGCTGCAAGTCTGCTCATTTCTGGAGACCAGCCAATGCCCTTGGTGGACGCAACGCGCACCGAATCTTGCACCGCTCCTGAAGGTACTTCAGAGGCACTCTCGGCCGAGAGCAGGGCTGCCCTTCGGCAGCTGACCCATCAGCGGCTTGTAGGCTACGGGATGGACTATGGCGATGCAACCAAGCTGCGCGAGCTGGTCGAGAAAGGCCGCGATTGGATGTCCGCAGCGCTCGCCGTTGCGCGGGAGGCAAATTCGTACCTCGAAGCCGCAGGATCGCTGGTAACGCCTGTCACGAAGCGGTCGATTCTCCTCCGCGCGTCAGCAGCAACCCGCATGGCACAAATCATGATGCTTTCCGACACGCAGCAGCGAAGCGCCATTTATGGTGACGCGGCGTCCCTTTTTGCCGGGGCTCTCGCGCTCGATGGTATTGGCAAGCGTGTGGTGTTAGGCGCGGGGCATAGCAAGATGATTGGCTGGCACTACCGGGCTGCCAGCCCGGCGCGTGCGATCATCATCGTTGTTGGCGGCGTGGAGGGTTGGGCCATGGACGGGCACGTCTACGGTGAAATATTCACCACCCTCGGCTTGGATGTCCTGCTAGTTGATGGTCCTGGCCAAGGAGAAAGTCGCCTGTCTCTGCGGCATTATCTAAATGAGAACTGGCTCGAATCATTAAAATCCGCGGTGGACTATGCCTCTAGTCGGAACGGCGTTGAACGCATCGGAGTTCTAGGAAACAGCGTGGGCGGCAATTTTGCCATGATGCTATCCGCGGCAGACCGGCGGATTGCCGCTTGTTGCAACAATGGGGCAATTCTCGTTCCGCTCGACATGCGCACTCGACAGCATTTCTTTCCCAAGTTGGCAGCGTTCTGCGGGACTGCATCCGAAGCCGATATGCATAAGGTGTGGGACGGGATCACGGTGACGCCAGAGAGAATTTCCCTCAGTTGTCCGTTCCTGGTGCTTCACGGGGAAGAGGACCCGCTACTTAATATGGAGCAATCAAAGGCCATTCTGGGGTGGGTGAATTCTTCGGACAAGGAACTTGTAGTCGTCAAAGGGGCGGACCATTGCCTCTGCAACAGACCAGCGGAAAAGTATGAGATCCTCGCTGATTGGTTTGCTTCGAGGTTACTCACAAACTGAGCGTCAAGTTTTCGTTTTTCGGATATTGTGAAATTGTCTGGTCCGCGGACCATGATAGACCAGCCTAGCAGCGCGCGCACGCTGCAATAGTGGTGGGCGCAGCAGCCAGTACTTCTGCGTTGGAGATGACACCTGCGGCAAAGCGATTGCGGCGAGCGGAACGCGGTGTCATGAGTCGTCACCGCAAGTCGACGTCTATACTTCGCTAGACTGACAATGGCGACGAACCATCTGGTGACCATCAACAACGCTGCCACCGTGAAGGCGATTGTGCTCGGCATGAAAGTGGGCCTCAGCCCGTCCGGCGTATATGATTGTTGAAAGTCGAGCGCCGTAACGGCCCCCAGCATTCGCCGGGCGATGCGGTAAATAGCCTGCACCCCACCGCGACGATCGCACGCATCTGAAAAACATCTCCATCATCCAGGACGTCGGTGCCGGTCACTGTGCTCGAGCAATCATCGAAGATCTATGAGCAGGCGCAATTGGCCGATTCGGTCACCTAAACGCCGCCGCGGTTTGCAAGTGCTGGATACTGCTGCTTGCTATGTATGCGCGTAGTCAATTGCCCAATGATGCCAATCTGGCAGCAGTTTGCGCTTGCAACGGAAGTTTCGATAAGCCCGGGTCACGTTAAAAAGAACTGACCACATTACGGGAGGAAAGAATGAGTTTCGCATATTCCGAAGGCAATCCGGTTGAGGACACGTCTAGGCTCGGCAAGCCGCCATTTGATACAGGTCGGTTGGACAGGCTCATGGAAGAGGCCGGCCTTGACGCGCTGCTGGTAACGTCGAAGCATAGTATCCAGTACCTTCTTGGCGGATATCGCTTCTTCTTCTATGACTTCATGGATGCGCATGGTCTCAGCCGCTATTTGCCGTTCTTTGTTTACGTAAAGGGTCGGCCGCTCGACTCCGCCTATGTCGGTGCTCCGATGGAGCGTTATCAGAAGCAGCTTGGAAGCTTTTGGGTTTCTAACCTCGACTTCACGAAGGACAAAAGCAAAGGCTACGCAGCTGCGGCAGCGGAGCAGTTGAAGAAGATCGGCGGCGCAAAGGGCCGCGTGGGAATCGAGTTCGGTTTCATGCCCGTGGACGCCTATCGGGTTCTTTGCGACCTGCTGCCCGACGTGCAGCTCATTGACGGCACGTTCCCGCTCGAAATGCTGCGCGCCCTTAAGTCTCCGGAAGAACTGAAGATCCTGCGGGACGCATCAGATAAGGTCGTGGATTCTATGCTCGCCGTTATCGCCAACCATGGCGCCGGCACCTCCAAGCTAGAGCTCTTCGAAGCGCTCAGGCTTGAGGAAACCAAGCGTGGGCTGAAGTTTGAATACGCGCTAACCAATATCGGTACCGCCTTTAACCGCGCACCCTACGACAAGATCTGGAACGAGGGTGAGACGTTAGCTCTTGATTCAGGCGGCAACTATAAGGGCTATATCGGCGATCTCTGCCGCATGGCGTACATTGGCCATCCGGATCAGGAGCTGGTCGATCTCCTCGGCGAGATCGAGGATGTGCAGCAGACCGCGCGCAAGGGGCTGCGCCCGGGCGTTCGTGGAGGCGACATTTTCGAGTGGGCCAGTGACGCCCTGTCTCGCAGTTCGGCGAAGAAGGTCATGTTCTTCTCCGCCCATGGCATGGGAATCGTCAGTCACGAGGCGCCCTGGCTGATGAGCACGGCCTATCCGTCCTATGAGGCCTATCACGCCGACAAGCAGCTCGAAGCCGGGATGGTCATTTCCATCGAGACCGAAATGCACCATCCCAAGCGGGGCTTTATAAAACTCGAAGATACCGTGGCCATCACTGAGACAGGCTTTGAAGGCTTCGGTGATCACGGGCGCGGCTGGAATATTGCAGGCGGCTGACGTTAAGACCTGCGGGCGGGCGCCTGAAGCCCGTCCGCCTAGAGGCGGGTTTTCGTCAGTGCCTCCATTTTCTTGGTCGCGAAGCTATGGAAGATGGCCGGTGCGAAATGAAGGTTCGATGCGAGCCTGACCATGAGGCCGAAATGATGCGGCGGCAAATCTTCGTCGACCAGCGGCCGGAAGATCGTATTTTCGCGTTGAGCCCGGTCGAAAGCGCCAAAGGACGTCAAGATCGCTACATGGTGACCGATTAGAGTCAGCTCCATCAACATCGCATTCGAACCGGCCTCGAGGATCGGCTTGTTGAGAAGGGCATAGGTTTCAAGCAGCGGCTCGATCGCATCACGGATCGTCAGCCCCGGCTTCCCGATCGCAACCGGATAGGAAAAGCAGTCTGCCAGCCGAATTTCCGGAAGAGACGCTAGAGGGTGGTCGCTCCGCATCGCAACGCCGACGGTCACCTCGTGACTGGTCGTCATCTGCACTTGCGTCGGAGGCTCTGTCACGAAGGCAAAACCGATGTCGATGTGCTCCTCCGCCAGCGACTTCACCACGTCGAGCGAAGACATGACCGAGACATCGAGGTGGATGGTCGGATAGAGCTCCGAAAACTCGGCGAGCAACTTCGGCAGCACCATCAATCCGACTGTTTCCGAGGTCGCGATACGCACGGAACCGGTCTTGAGGCCGCGCAGCATATCCAGTTCGGAGACTGCAGCCTCAATGGGGGCTGAGATTCGGCAGACGTGGCGGTGAAGGATCTCTCCCGCTTCTGTCAGACGCAGACGTTTGCCGTCGCGCTGGAACAGCGTCATATCCAGAGCTTCTTCCAACTGCGTGATCTGTCGGGACACGGCGGAGGAGGCGACGTTCAGCCGGCGGGAACACTCCCTGACAGAAAGGGTTTCGGCTACGCCCTTGAAATAGAGGACGGAGGGCTGGTGAAATATCCTCGCGAGCAGCGCGGGCGAGAGCGGACGCGCGCCTTCGGGGTGTTTTCGTAAGGTAGGGGTTTTGCTCATTGCGTCCTTCACTGATGATCCATCGCGTAAAAAATAACATCCATCGCTGCCGCTCAGAGTGCCGTCTTGCTGCCTTATTGGCAACAGTGTGCGCTTAAATCAGGCATATCCAGCGCAGTCTGTTTCGGACATCTTTACCAAAGGCGCGGTCGAAGGGCGGCGCGCGGCCACATCTGGCTGCTGCGGGAGGAACGGCATGAAAACCAAATACGGCTACAGCGCCCATGTGGGGTATCTATTTCAAGACCTACCGTTTGCTGATCGGTTTGCGGCCGCGAAGACCTACGGCTTCGAGGCTGTCGAATTCCCGTCGCCCTACCACGTATCGCCCAACACTATGGCGCAGCTGCTTGAAGACAACGACCTTGCATACGTCCAGTTCGGACTACATGCCGGCGATCCTGCCAAAGGCGAGAAGGGCATTGGCATCTTCCCACAGCGGGTATCGGAATTCATAGACAGTGTCGGGGCGGGCCTCGAGTATGCGCAGGCGATCGGCGTCCGGCTCGTGCACGCGATGGCGGGCGTATTGCCGCAAGAGGATCGGAGGCGGGAGCATTGGGATTGCTACGTGTCAAATCTCGTTTTCGCCGCCGACATGGCTGCCGAACGCGGCATGGACATCCTGATAGAGCCTATGAGCCCTGCCGCCGTTCCTGGCTATTACATCGATACGCCGGAAGTTGCCCTGAAAGCCGCCCGCGAGGCCGGAAAGGCGAATATTCGGTTGCTTGTCGATGTGTTCCATACCGCGAGCGTCGGGTTGAACGTTGCAGAGGAAATCAGGCGCTGCGCCGGTCTGATTGCTCACGTTCACCTTTCCGATTTGCCTGGTCGGCATGAGCCTGGGAGCGGGATGCTGGACTTCGGTGCGATTTACGCTGCGCTCTCGGACATCCGATATTCCGGCAGGCTTGGCTGCGAGTATGTACCCGCCGGTGATACCGTTGCTGGGCTCGGGTGGATGAATGGGCTACTGCCAGCCTAGACCCTTCCGGGCGCCAGCGACCAATCTTTTTCGAAGAGGGGCGGAATTCCCCGGCTTCAAGATCAATTCAAAGGAGGACATTCCATGCAGGCCGCCGGCGTAAAGACCGATTCGAAATTTCCTATTCCGGAGAAGATGAAGGCTTGGGTGCTCGGCAAGCCAGGCGAGCTGATTTACACTCAGAAGAGCGTGCCGACGCCGAAAAAGGCCGAGGTTCTGGTCAGAATCGATGCAGTGGCGATCTGCGCCACAGACCTGCAGGTGATCCACGAAGGTCCACCTGCACTGATCGAAGGCGGTGCGCCGTTCAACAAGAATTTCACGCCCGGCCATGAGTATATGGGCACGGTCGTGGCCCTTGGCCCGGGCGTGGACGAATACCGGATCGGCGAGCGTGTCACGGTCGAGATCCATGCCGGCTGCGGACAATGTGTTCGCTGCCGCCAGGGCATGTACACCTCCTGCCACAACTACGGCCTGAACTACGGCAATGTCGACAAAGGGCACCGGGCAAACGGCTTCACCACCGACGGCGGCTTCTGCGAATACCAAGTGAACAATATTAACACGCTGGTGCATGTCGACGACTCCATGAGCGACGAAGAGGCGACGCTCGTAGTGACGGCAGGGACCGCGATGTACGGCCTGACGGAGATCGGCGGCCTGATCGCGGGAGAGAGCGTCGTTGTATCCGGTCCGGGCCCGATAGGTCTTCTCGGGGCGGCAGTCGCCAAGGCGCTTGGCGCCCAACCGGTTATTTTGACTGGTACGCGCGACAACCGCCTAGAGATGGGTAAGAAGTTGGGTGCCGACCACGTAGTAAACGTACGGCACGAAGACCCTCTCGAGGCGATCAAGCGGCTGACCGACGGCAAAGGCGTCGACTATGTGCTCGAGTGCTCCGGTGCGCCGAATGCCGTCAACGAGGCGGCGCTAATGCTGAACCGCGGAGGAAAAATCTGCCTTGCGGCCTTTTCCCACGATCCGGTCGCAGTCGATGTTTCTTATCTCGTGCGCAACAACATCTACATGTACGGCATCCGCGGCGAGGGAAAGAGCGCCACGCGCCGCGCCGAAGCCTTCATGCGCCAAAAGCGATTCGACGCCGGAATCATTCACACGCACACCTTCTCTATGGAAGACCTACCGGAAGCACTCCGATACGCGCGGGAGCGCATCGACGACGCGATCAAAGTCGTTGTCAGAAACGGGTTGCCGAAATCCGGTAAGCCATTGCTGGCAAAGTGACATCGACGGTAACGCAAAGATGAGCGAACCACTTAGTCTCATGAGCACGCTTGCTGTGGAACTCGCGTTCAAGCGCGGCATACTCCCTGGATGGGCTGCAGCCCATCCCACCGTAGAGGCGTTTTGGGCGCCGACCGTGGTACTAATGCGGCGCATCCAGGCCGGGGTGCGGGGGGACGTGGTGGTGCTCATCGACGCGTCCATGGAAGCGCTTGCGCAGCAGGGCATCGTCAAACGTGAAAGCATTCGGCCCATCGCCCGCGCCGGATTCGGCATTGCGGTTCGCGAGGGAGAGGCAAGACCCGATATCTCGACGCCGGCAGCCTTTCGCGAGACGATTCGCGCGGCGCGCTCCGTCTGCTACTCGCGAACAGGAGCCAGTGGGCTCTATTTCGCAGAGCTAATCCAGCGGCTCGGCATCGCAGACGAGGTCAATGACCGCGCTGTGATCATACCTGCGGGCTTTACGGCCGAAAAACTCCTGAGCGGGGAGTGCGACGTCGCTGTACAGCAGATTAGCGAGCTGATGTCGATCGACGGCGCCGATATCCTTGGTCCGTTTCCCGGCGAGCTCCAGGTCCACACGGATTTTTCCGCCGCAATATTCGAGGGCACGAGTCATCCGGATGCTGCGGCTTTTATGGCGCATCTTACAACGGTGGTGGCGAGCCGCGCCTATGATCAGGGCGGTCTCGCTTCACGAATTGAAGTGACGGGAGCCCTCTGATGTCCAAGTCGCCGCGTATCGTTCTCTTACATGCGACGCCGGTTGCGATGGAGCCGATCAAATCCTCCATGTCGCGGCTCTGGCCGGATGCGGAGGCGGTCAACCTTCTGGATGACGGCCTGACAATCGATCGGTCGCAGGAGGGCCCCGCGATTTCCGAGCGGCTGACTGAGCGCTTCGTCGATCTAGGTCGCTATGCATACCGGATGGGTGCGAACGGCATTCTCATCACCTGCTCCGCTTTTGGTCCGGCGATCGACAGGATGGCGGCGGAGCTTCCCATTCCGGTTTTGAAACCCAACGAGGCGATGTTTCGCATGGCGTTGCAGGCAGGCAAGAAGATCGGAATGCTCGCGACCTTCGGCCCTGCGGTTCCGACGATGGAGGATGAGTTCGGAGAATTTGCGGCTGAAGTAGGTGTCGACGCCACACTGCAAACTATCGTCGTAGCCGACGCCATCGATATTCTTCGTCGCGGTGATGGCGACACACATAATCGATTGGTTGCCGCGCGCGCGTCGGAATTCGCTGAGCACGACGCGCTCATGCTGGCGCATTTTTCAACGTCCAGAGCATCCGATGCGGTACGCGCAGTCGTCGGCATACCAGTTTTGTCGGCGCCTGACGCGGCGGTCGAGCGAATGAAGAAACTAGTTTCAGGAGAATAAGATGCTGCTCGGGGTCATTGCCGACGATTTCACCGGCGCCGGGGATATTGCCAATACTCTTGCCAAAGGACTGTCGGGGCAGGGCGGTCTGAGGGTCACGCAATACATGGGCGTACCTGACGAACCAGCCGATCCATCTTTCGAGGCGGGCGTGATATCGCTGAAGACACGCTCCGTGCCGGCTTCAGAGGCTGTGGCACTCTCCCTGAAGGCTCTGGCGTGGTTGAAGGCCCAGGGCTGCCGTCAGATCATCTACAAGTACTGCTCGACCTTCGATTCCACGCCCGCCGGCAATATCGGTCCTGTCGGGGAGGCGTTGGCGAAGGCGCTGGGCGTGAAGGGAGTGGTGGCGTGCCCTGCGTTCCCGACGCTGGGTCGAACCGTGCATCAGGGGCACCTTTTCGTGCATGATCGGCTGCTGAACGAATCCGGCATGCAGGATCATCCGCTGACGCCGATGATCGATCCCGATATCCGGCGATGGCTCGGCCGCCAAACGCTCTCGCCGGTGGGACTAGTCGGGATCGCGACTGTCCGGTCTGGGGCCGACGCGGTTCGTGCCGCGCTTGCCAAGGCAGCCGGTCTAGACGAGACACTGATTATCGTCGACGCCGCGACTGACGAGGATCTCGTCACGATCGGCAGAGCCTGTTCCGAAGCCCCACTTATGACCGGAGGATCCGGCATCGCGCTCGGCGTTCCCGCTAACTTTATCGCCTCGGGCGACGCGAAGGGAGGTCGAACACCCTATCACGGCATTGACGGTGCCGCGGCCATTCTCGCTGGTAGCTGCTCTGGGGCAACGAGGGAGCAGATCGATGTCTATGCGCGCAACCATCCCGTCTACGAGATCGATGTCGGCCGTGTCATGAGCGGGAAGGTCGGCGCCTCGGACGTATTGGATTTTATGGAGGCACAAGCAGGGGCCGCGCCGCTCGCATATTCCTCGGGTTCGCCGGTGCAAGTTGCCGCTGCGCAGACCCGGTACGGGCGCGAAGCGCTCGCGGAACGTCTGGACGAATTGTTTGCCGAAATTGCGCGCCGGCTTATCGACAACGGCGTAAAGCGGCTCGTCGTGGCGGGCGGCGAAACTTCAGGTGCCGTAGCGCAGGCGCTTAACCTTTCCGATCTAGAGATCGGACCTGAGATCGACCCTGGCGTACCCATCCTGATCAACCATCGTCTCGGTATTGCTCTTGCTCTGAAGTCGGGCAATTTCGGTGAGGCGAATTTCTTTGAAAAGGCCCTTCTCGAGATGACGGGGAAAGAAGTTTGACTGCAGAACAGAAAAGCCGCGAGAAAATCGTCCGGATCGGCGGCCAGCTCTACCAGCGTCAGCTCGCCCACGGAAGCGCCGGAAATCTTTCGATCCGTCTGGAAGACGGATCGATCCTCGTTACTCCGACAAATTCGTCGCTAGGATTTTTGGAGCCCGCCAGGATTTCCAGGGTTTCGCCCGCAGGTGAGCTGATTTCCGGCGATCCGCCCTCCAAGGAAGCATTTTTCCATCTGGCGGTCTACGAAGCCCGGCCGAGTGCCGGCGCCGTCGTCCACCTGCATTCCACCTACTCGGTCGCAATCTCGTGCCTTTGCCACGAGCAGGACGAGGATGTCCTGCCGCCACTTACCGCGTATCAAGTGATGCGCGTCGGCAAGCTGCCGCTTCTGAAGTATTTTCGGCCGGGCGACAGGGCCCTTGCGGAAGCAGTGCGTCAGTCTTCCAGGACAAATAGCGCGATGCTTCTGGCAAATCACGGCCCCGTCGTCTCGGGCAAGACCATCGAGGAGGCGATGTACGCCTATGAGGAGTTGGAGGAAGCGGCCAAGCTGTTCTTCTTGATCGGTGAACGAAAGGCCAATCCGCTCACCGCGCAGGCCATAGCCGAAATCAACAAATTCTTTCCGAACTGATTCCCGATTGGGCGCCACTGTTTCCTTTCGTATCAGAGAGGGGAGGGGCTCGCCAGCGCGTTGCCGGCTGACTGAACGAGACCGAGCTATAGGGCCGGCAGGAACATCATGCGTGCAGTAGCCCGATCGTCGCTCGCTCTGCCGGTTGATTAGCCAAGCTCTTATCCGAATGTATTTCGGTCTTTCGCGCGTTGAGGCTCCACTGAGAGGGCAGGTTCGCACGTCACCCTGCCGCAGCGCCAGCGGCTGAGAATTGCAGCACTTACGCGGAAGCGTTCTACCACGTTCCGATTGCTCGCGCCGGCGCAAAACCGCAGCAAGCATGCGAATGCTCAATCAACAGAAGGCATTTCGACATCTTCGGGAGCTCACCAGGCCCTCACTGTTATGGCAGAGCTTTTCCGCTTCAAAATCTGCCGCCTGATCAGGGAATAGTCGCTTGACATTCCGCACCTAAGATATCAGAGTCCGACTCGGCGATAGAGGTAAGGGATAAGATGACGATCTCTACAACGATTTTCGCCCAATAGAATAAGGATTTCCGGCACATAATTGCCTGGTAGTACCGGTAATAGAAATCATCTGAGATATCAAAGGAGATATAGAATGCCAATGTATCGCTGGTCCGATCTGGAAGAGGTTGAGCTCAACCCGCTAATCTATGGCCGTATCGTCGAGGTGCCGAATGCCATGGTTGCGCG
This sequence comes from Xaviernesmea oryzae, assembly GCF_900177415.1. Classification (GTDB taxonomy): domain Bacteria; phylum Pseudomonadota; class Alphaproteobacteria; order Rhizobiales; family Rhizobiaceae; genus Neorhizobium; species Neorhizobium oryzae_A. The sequence continues at coordinate 79,571 of NZ_FXAF01000005.1, forward strand.
CATTCGTGCGCCGAAGGGAAATAGCCTCAACATGCATGTCCATGATTTCGATCAGGTGACGAATATGGTGAGCGGCAAGATTCGCTGGCACATCGATGGCGAGGAACCGCGCATCTGCGAGGCTGGCGACGTCATGTGGATGCCGGCAGGCGTCGCCCATGGTGGAGAAGTGCTGGAGGATTGCGAGTATATCGACGTCTTTGCGCCCGGGCGTCAAGATTTCGGCTGGTATAAGCAGCGCATGGAGGAGCATGAGGCCAAAAGAGCCTCGAAGCTGCGTGAAATGGACGAGGTCAAGTAGAATTTCACGACGCGCGGTACATTTTCTGGTCGCGCGTCGTAGATGTATAATCAAGCGGGACTCTCTCCTGCAGCCAAAGCCTACTAGTGTCTTCTGCAAATGGCGCCTGGGAGTCTTTTTCGAGAACCGTCATCTACACCTCCCGTGCACTAGATGTCGAAAGTTATGTTGCTGGAAATTCTATTCGAGGCTTAGCCTGCGTGGGGCAGCGAGCGGGAGAGGAACCAAACCCGTATGATGACGAAGATTGGCGCTCTGAAAGAGCAATCTGGAGAGGCGCGTGTTGCAATGACTCCGGAGAGCGCGCAGCAATTGCAGAAGCTAGGCTTCAGCTGTGCTATCGAAGCTGGCGCAGGAAATGCAGCCGGCTTTTCGGACGATGTCTATAGAGCAGCTGGCGTAACTATAATCGATGGACCTAAAGAACTGTTGGCGCAGTCCGACGTGGTCGCTAAAGTCCGCCCTCCGAGTGAGGCGGAAGTCGCTTCCATGCGGCCGGGCCAGACGTTGATTTCGTTCTTCTATCCGGTGCAGAATAACGATTTGCTGGAGCGGGCCAAGGGCAAGGGCGTCAATGTCATCGCCATGGACATGGTGCCGCGCATCTCGCGGGCGCAGAAGATGGACGCGCTGTCCTCGATGGCTAATATCGCCGGCTACCGCGCGGTGATGGAGGCTGGCAACAATTTCGGGAGGTTTTTTACGGGCCAGGTGACGGCCGCAGGCAAAGTGCCACCGGCCAAGGCGCTGGTGATCGGCGCCGGTGTTGCGGGTCTCGCCGCGATCGGTACCGCAACCTCCCTCGGCGCCATAACCTATGCTTTTGACGTTCGTCCAGAGGTCGCTGAACAAATCGAGAGCATAGGGGCGGAATTCGTCTATCTCGATTTTACCGGCGACCAGCAGGACGGCGCGACAACCGGGGGCTACGCGGCGCCCTCCTCGCCGGAGTTCCGCGAGAAGCAACTGGCCAAGTTCCGGGAGCTCGCACCTGAGATCGACATCGTAATCACCACGGCGCTGATCCCCGGCCGCGATGCGCCAAAACTCTGGCTCGCCGACATGGTGGCGGCGATGAAGCCGGGTTCGGTGATAGTTGACCTTGCTGCCGAGCGCGGCGGAAACTGCGACCTGACCGTCGCCGATCAGCGCGTCGTCTCTGACAACGGCGTCGTCGTCATCGGCTACACGGATTTCCCGAGCCGCATGGCCGCGCAATCATCGACACTATATGCCACCAACATCCGTCATATGCTGACCGACTTGACGCCCGGAAAGGATGGCAAGATTGTTCATAACATGGAGGACGATGTCATCCGTGGCGCCACCGTCACCTTCGAGGGCGCGATCACCTTTCCCCCGCCACCGCCGAAGATCGCCGCCATTGCAGCGCAGAAGCCAAAGGAAAAGGTGAAGGAGCCGACGCCTGAGGAAAAGCGCGCCACTGAAGCCGCAGCCTTCAAGGCTCAGACGAAGAACCAATTTATACTGCTTGCCGTCGGCACAGCGCTGCTGCTGCTCGTCGGGGCCTTCGCACCGTCGGCCTTCATGAGCCACTTCGTCGTCTTCGTGCTCGCCTGCTTCGTCGGTTTCCAGGTCATCTGGAACGTCTCTCATTCGCTGCACACGCCGCTTATGGCGGTTACCAATGCCGTATCCGGCATCGTCGTCCTCGGAGCGCTGTTGCAGATCGGTTCTGGCAACTGGCTCGTGGTGATGCTTGCGGCGCTGTCGGTGCTGATCGCCACGATCAACATCGTCGGCGGCTTCCTCGTCACACGGCGCATGCTTGCCATGTTCCAGAAATCCTGATCAGGCAGGGGTAGTCACTAATGATGATCGGCATCGTATCGGCCGCCTACATCGCGGCAGCCGTTCTCTTCATCCTATCGCTCGGCGGGCTTTCCGGACAGGAAAGTGCCAAGCGCGCCGTCTGGTACGGCATGACAGGCATGGCTCTTGCCATTGTCGCCACGGTCTTCGGACCTGACGTCGGCAACTGGTTCATCATCGTTCTGATGATTGCGGGCGGCGCCGTGCTCGGCCACTTCGTCGCCTCCCGCGTCCAGATGACCGAGATGCCGCAGCTCATTGCTGCACTCCATTCCTTCGTCGGTCTTGCTGCAGTGTTCATCGGCTTCAACGCCCATATCGAAGCGGCTGACGTCGCCGGCCTCGATGCGGTGGCCCGTTCTGCACTGACCGGCTTTGCCGCGATCCTTGCGCACAAGGAACCGGTCGAACTGTCGATCATGAAGGTCGAAGTGTCCCTAGGCGTGTTCATCGGAGCCGTCACCTTCACTGGTTCGGTCATCGCCTTCGGTAAGCTCGCTGGCAAGGTCGACGGCAAGGCGAAGAAGCTGCCGGGAGGTCATTTCCTTAATGCCGGTGGGGCCCTTCTTTCGGTCGTTCTGCTGGTGCTTTACGTCAACGGAGCCGGCACCTGGCCGCTGCTCCTTATGACGCTCGCCGCCTTCTTCATCGGCTATCACCTGATCATGGGCATCGGCGGCGCCGACATGCCGGTGGTCGTGTCGATGCTGAACTCATATTCCGGTTGGGCGGCCGCCGCCATCGGCTTCACGCTCGGCAACGACCTGTTGATCGTAACCGGCGCGCTGGTTGGATCATCGGGCGCCATCCTCTCCTACATCATGTGCAAGGCGATGAACCGCTCCTTCCTTTCGGTCATCCTCGGTGGCTTTGGTGCGACGACCGGGCCGCAGATGCAGATCGCCGGCGAGCAGATTGCCATCGATGCCGAAGGGGTGGCCGCCGCACTTAACGACGCGGACTCGGTGATCATCGTACCGGGCTACGGCATGGCGGTGGCGCAGGCGCAGCAAGCGGTCTCCGAACTCACCCGAAAGCTGCGTGCTGCCGGCAAGAGCGTGCGTTTCGCCATTCATCCGGTCGCCGGCCGGCTACCGGGCCACATGAATGTGCTCCTTGCCGAAGCGAAGGTGCCCTACGACATCGTGCTGGAGATGGACGAGATTAACGAGGACTTCCACCAAACGGATGTCGTCATCGTCATCGGCTCCAACGACATCGTCAATCCGGCGGCTCAGGAGGATCCGAATTCACCGATCGCCGGTATGCCGGTCTTGGAAGTCTGGAAAGCTAAGCAGGTCTTTGTCTCCAAGCGTGGTCAGGGTACTGGCTATTCCGGGATCGAGAATCCGCTATTCTACAAAGATAACACCCGCATGTTCTACGGAGACGCTAAGAGGAGTATCGACCAGTTGCTGCCGGCGCTGTCGTAACCGTGCTGCGGATGGGGCTGGATGGTCCCAATCGGTCTATCTCCCCACTAGCAAAGTTCTGTTTCCTTAACTGGATAGTACCACTTAAAATTGTATTATTGGGGCATGAGGGGATCTTATGATTTGTTCCACTTGACGATCGACAAGGAATTCCGAATGCAACACTGGCTAAATAAGTTAACCGATCTCGCCGCAATCCCTGGCGACGAAAGCATCTTGAAGGACGCGCTGGCAACCTTTACCGAACAGATCGGTTTTGCAGGCTATGCCTATCTGAACATCCAGCCAGGGCGCTCGATCGCAGTTTCGAACTATCACCCGGAGTGGCAGTTCGACTATTTCAAGCGAGGGTATCTCGCGATTGATCCGGTTATTCGACGCGCGAGATCGTTGAAGCGGGCCTTCACCTGGGGCCGCGAGTATCGGGTGGCACGGACCTCGAAGGCCGAGCGTTCGTTCATCGAGCATGCGGCCGAATTCGGGATCCGCTCCGGCATCACGGTGCCCATCAAGGCCGCACACGGTTCCATGGCCGTGTTCACGCTTGCGTCAGAGAAGACGGCAATCGACGTGGGCCGAGAGGTCGACCCTGTAGAAGCTGCATCCGCAGTTGCGCAACTCCACGCCCGCATCAGTATTGCTGATCCGACCCCCAGTATCGAGGAGCCGATTGCTCTGGATCCCAAAGTGGCGGCCTATTTGAGTTGGATAGCTGTCGGGAAGACTATGGAGGAGGCAGCGGACCTCGAGGGCGTCAAGTACAACAGCGTTCGCGTCAAAATCGCCGAGACAAAGAAGCGGTTTGACGTGCACACGCTGACCCATTTGACCGCTGTCGCTATTCGAAGAAAACTGATCTGAGCTTCAGTTCACCGCCACTTTCGGAATATGACCAAGAATGGTGACCAGCGTGTTCACCACATACATCTGCGCATGCATCTCCATGCAGGACTGGATGTAAGTGAGGTGCTGCGTGCCGCCCGCCTCCTTACCAGATTTGTAGGTGTCGGGCAGTGCCTGGAACAGCCGATCTGCAGTGTCGACCAGACGCCGATGGGTCCGAATGGCATCCACCGTCAGGCTCTCCAGGTCAGCCCTGGGCAGACCCTCCGTCAGCCCGTAAACCGGACGCATTTCGAGTTTGTTTTCGGATGTCGGCGCGTCCGGTGTCATTCGATCCAGTCTCCGGCTTGTCCGCGGTGCGCCCCCGCAAACGTTAATCCCTGATCCCAAGCCGGGGGTTGGAAACTGTGCTAGACAGTCCTGAGACCTTTAGTACCGAGGCACCTGGACATACGTCACAGGCCCCCGGCCACAATGGTCAGAGGATTCCGATGTCGAAACAGCCGACATCAACTGCTAGCAGAGGTTTCCACACCCCAAGGCAGCGCGTACTGCCCTACCCGCCCTTATAGAGGGCGGACGCTGAATTCGCCAGTGCAAACATGCACATGATCACGCAGGTCGCGCTGTGAATTTCACAAAAGCAAGGTCATTCGGCTCCAATTCCTGAGAGATCGACACGAATGCCCGCCTTGTTTGGATCGTCGCCGCGCGCCTCGTCATCGACAGGATCGCTCACTTCCTCCTCGGCAGCATCTACTAACTGTTCGACAGCATCGCTCGCAGGCTCGTCCTTCTCAGGGTCCGGCACCTCCACTTCGCCAGGGTCTGCCGCCCGAAACACCGCCGTTCCCTCGAAATACCCCGTCTGCCAGGCGATGATCGCATCGTCGAGAACCTCGGGAAGAACTTCACTCTCGGTGGGATTGCCGTACCATTTGGTAACGATACGATAGACCTTGGCGAAGAGCGCTGTGCCCATCCGGATATTTTCGCAACGATCGACCAGGTCCGGTTTCAGCGCACCGGCCTCCATAACGCCGAGACCAGCCGGATATTGGGTGACGCCGACACGCACGATATTGCGGCCGACATGCTGGCGGATCAGTTCCATCGCCTCGTCGGACGTGGTGGGCTTCGGCACCAGCACCATGCGGCTTCCGGATCTTATCGTGACAGCGAGTGGATCCTGCGACCCCGCCCGCTCAATGAACTGTTCGACAATCGCGGGCTTCAAGCCCGGATCGGCGCATTGCTGGATGAGGGCGGCATCGACCATCTGATTGTCTCCGTTATGTGTTGAAGGCCATTACGACGGGCAGGTCGAAGAGCTTCGCCCAGGCGGCAACGCTTGCCTTCTGGATTGGGACGATCGACGTGCCGCTGGTCCACCAGCCGTTACCCGTCGCGACGATGACGTCAGGGGACTGCAGCATCGACTGCAGGACCGGCCACAGGATGAGTTGCTCATAGCAGATGAGCGGCGCGATCCTCGTTGTCCCGACCTCCACGACCGGGTTCGCGAACAGGTGCGCCTGGGCGCCACCGCCCTGCCCTGTCCAACGCAACCATGGCTGCCACATGGAAACCGGAACGGGCATGCGCTCCTTGTAAAGGATGCCAGCGGCGCTGGAACCAACCGCCACCATGACGTTGTCGTAGCCTTGCCCATCGATGACGGCGGCGCCTGCGACGACGGTAACCTCAAGCTCGTTCAGTCCCTCCTGCCAGAGGCGAGCGATCGTCGGCGTCCAGAAGCCGAGGGCGCTCTCCGGAAAGACGACGACGCGCGCGCCCTGACTTGCGAATATGCGCACCGTTGCGATCAGGCCACGGTGATGCTCAAGCGACCGATCGCGAGCGAGCAACTGGCCCTGTTCAAGATCGACGCCCATCCATCCTTCCGGTAGCTTCGGCTCTGTCCACGTTGCGGCGGACCAGAGCCAGAAGCCTCCCACGCCAATGGCGGCAGCCGGCCAGAACCTCGTCGTCAGGACGAGCAGGCCGGCTGCAGTCGCGAGCAATCCCCACCATCCCCATCCGGGAAACAGCACGCCGGCTGCGGTCAGCGGATGCGCCCATCCGGTGATGCCGAAGGGCGGCAGCCCCGTCAGCACAGCCGGCGCGAAATACCGCAGCGCCCTCCCCCTTCCCGGATGCCTTGTCCACGCGACCGCATGCACGGCGACGAAGGAGGCCGAGGCCGCTATCCAGAGCAGGTAGCCCGGCCAGGGATCGGCTGAATAGAAGTTTGCGACCCCCTGCGGCAGACCGCGCGCTGCGGCCAGGAAATAGCCGGACGAGACGAGGACGGCGACCGTGCGCGACGGCGACATCGCCCAAAGCGCCGGAAAGACCACCGCGAGCGGAAGGGCGAGCACATTGCCGCTCCAGCCGAGTGAGCCGCAGGCGACAGATGCGACGATGAGCAAGGCGGATCGCCAACGATCCGAAATATGATCACGGATTGAAGGTGAGGATCGGCCGGGCGAGGCCGAGAAGGCCGCTGTCGGGGACAGGTCCGAAGTATCGGGAGTCATAGGAGCTCGCAAAAGAGGAGTGGAGATAGAGATGTCCTGATGGCACGATGCCACCAGGATATGGCGTGATCGTCCTGCCCTCTCCGTCCGTCTTCCGGACGACGGATGCGGCAAGGGAACGGCCTTCGATCACGACGTGGTCGGTAACTTCGACATGCTGTCCGGGAAGCGCTGCGACGGTCTTGATCAGCGGCGCGAACCCGCCGGCGCACAAGCCCCGTCGGAGATATCCTCGCAGTCGCGCTTCCTCGAACTTTGCGGTCGGGGGCGAGCAGATGAAGACGAGATCTCCTGCCTCGACCGGACGATTGAGTTTCTCGATGCGCCAGAGCCCGAGCGGCTCGCTCGGCGTCAGGTTCAGCCGATAGCCACCGACGACCGCAGCCGTGATGAGGCCCGCGATAGCAACCATTGACGTGCTCAACAGCATGATCGCACCGCGCCGCTTCATTGCTTCACAACCGGAGTCTGGCGTTGCGCGAGACGCAGTTCCTCGACCTGCCGCAGGGTCTCGGTGGTACGCTCATGGGCGGCGAGCTGCTGGGCCGTGCGCATGACCGGCCAGGCTTCCTTGAGACGTTCCTTCTCCTGTGGCTGCATTCCCTCGGAGAGCTTGTCGAAGAGTTTGCCCGATGGCTCACGTGCGGCATTGGTCAGCAGGGTGCGTTCGCCGAAGCGTTCGGTGACGGCCTTGTTGAACCCGTCGATCTCCAGCTTCGTCTCGCGGTTGCTCAGCGCATATGCAAGGGCGGCGGGAAGATCGTTGCGGTCGATCGCATCGCGCACGCGCTCGAGCACCGCGCGTGCATCAGGCGACAGGGCCGGGATGTCGATCGAGACGCGCTGGCGCAGCGCCTGTTCGTCAGCCGCCATGCGCTGTGTGGCGCTTTCGCGCATGTGGAGATAGCGTTCGAGGTCGCGCTTCAGGGCGGGCACATTGATCTCGGCGACGCGTCGCGCCTCGCGCTCCGTCTTGCTGGCAAGAATGCCGGTCTTGCCCCTGAGCGGACCGATCGACGTCGGCTCGGCCTCAAGCTTCTGAAGCACCTGTCGCGCCGCGTCCCTGTCGGCCAACATGGCATCAAAGTTCATCGCCCGAAACGCCGTCTCGGGATCAGCGAAGACATAGCGGAAGCGGATCGAGACCTCCTCCCATTGCTTCTTCAGCGCCAGATCGGCGTCGAGTTTTTGCTCAACCGTGTCTGCAACGGAATTCTCGAACCGGGTGATGCCGGCGACCATGGGTTTCGACTCCTTAGCTGATTGGGTTGGCGGGGATTGCCGCAGGCCGAAACGTTCACCGAGTTGGCGAAGGCGGTTGGTGAGATCGGTGAGCTTGCTTTTCTGGCGCAGCGTCCAGTCGAGCCGGTCGCGCAGCAGCGTCCGCGCAGCCTCACCGATGCGCAGACCGCGGTTTTCGGCGAAGCGAAGCGCCTCGCGGTAGAGCGTGCCGCGCTCGTAGTCGAGCGTTGTTTCCTTGGCGTTTCGCCGGGACAGGATCTTGGTGAGCCCACCGTTCATTTCGAAGGAGCGGCGCCCGAAATAGACCTGAAGGTCCTCTCGATGGCGCGTCATAGCGACATAGGTCAGGTGGCGATCCAGAGAGAGTGAAGCCAGCACTTTCACCCGGTCGACAGTGGCGCCCTGGCTCTTGTGGATCGTGGTGGCATAACCGTGATCGACATCATTGTAGAACCGCTGCTCGACCGTCACCTGCCGGCGCTGATCGCCCTCGCCCACGACCGCGACGATGCGGCTGGGCGCGGCCTCGATCACGCGGCCGATCATCCCGTTCTTGACGCCGAGCGAACCCTCGTTCTTCAGGAAAACGATCTGATCGCCGGCGTCGAACTGGCGAATGCCGTCGGCGGTCCTGAAGACGTGTCCCTCTCCGACGATACCGCGCTCGACGAGCTTTTCGCGGGCCATGACATTGAGCATGCGGACGTCGCGGCGCAGATGCGCCAGCATCAGCATCGACTTCGTGGGATCGTAGTCGTGGTTCCAAGCCGAGATGAGGCTTTCGACGGCTTCCGACTTCAGCTTTTCTCCAACGACATGACCGCGGGTGCGATAGGCCATCAACCCCTGTTCTATGTTGCCGCGCGCGAGATCGAGCGAGGCATGCCGCATCCACTCTTCGCGCTGGCGGTAGATCGTCTCGAGCTCGGCATAGCCGATACGATCGACGATGGCGCGGAAGGCAGCGCCCGCCTCGATCGGCTGAAGCTGCTCGGGATCGCCGACCAGCACGATCTTCGCGCCGGCCCGGACAACACCATCGACAAAGCCCGCCATCTGTTTCGAGGCGACCATGCCGGCCTCGTCCATGACAAACACGGTCCTGGCGTCGAGCGTGTCACGGCCCTGTTGCCAGCGCAGCTCCCAGGAAGCGAGTGTGCGGGAGACGATGCCCGCCTCCTTCTCCAGTCCCTCGGCCGCCTTGCCGGCAAGGGCGCCACCGACCACGCGATATCCGGCGAGCTCCCAGGCCTCGCGCGCAGCCTTCATCATCGTGGTCTTGCCTGCGCCGGCGCGGCCGACCACGGCTGCTATCCGCGCGGAACCGGCAATCCGTTCGATCGCCGCCTTCTGCTCGTCGGACAGGCGCGCATGTCGCGCGAAGGTCGCCGCCAGCACCTTGTCATCGACGTCATGGGTTTCACGGCCCGACAGCCACATCGCCTGCCGCGCCATCGTCGCTTCGAGCCGGATCATCTCCCGTGTCGAATAGCGCGCCGGCACCTTCGCGCCGGTGGCGAAGTCGATCGTGTCGCGCTGGAGGCGGAGAACTTTGGGATTCAGGATGATACTTAACATCAGCTGCTGGAAAACAGCCGGGTCATCGATATAACGATGCAGAACTTTCGCGACATCGCGTTCATCGAAGACGCTCTTCTCCCGCGTGATCAGGTCGACCACAATCCCGGGCTTGCGAAGAATACGACGCGCATTCTCGCTGCGGCGTTTCTCATTCAGCTCGAGCCGTTCCAGCTCCGGCCGAACGCCCTGCTTCTCCGCCTTCCGCTCGATCGCCTTTGCCCCGACGCCGAGATGGATGGTCGGCTCCAGATCGATGCCCTGCTTCTCGTAAGATCGACCATCGACGCGCAGCGAGATCCCGTTCAGCGCCAGGTGATGGTTGAGACGCTCGAACCAGGCGTCACGAAAGGCATTGAAGTCATCCGTCCCGCCGGCCCATAGCTCGTAGACGATCTTGCGCGCCTTGTTTCGCAATGGCTGTCCGTCTTCGCCTGTTACCGCGACCTTCTTCGCGCCGAAGCCGTCCTCGGTCAGCGGACGCAGGGTCGTCATCAGGTGGATGTGGGGATTGCCTGGATTGTCGTGATAGACCCAGTCCGCGACCATGCCCTTCGACAGGATGTGCCGCTCCACGAAATCCCGCACCAGTGCGATGTTCTGCTCGGGCGTCAGTTCCAGCGGCAGGGCAATGGTCAGGTCTTTGGCGAGCTGGGCATCAGAGCGTTTCTCGTAGGCCTCGCTCTTGTTCCAGAAGGTTTCCGAAGCACCGGCAATCGAGCGATCGGCTATCAGCATCCGCGCCCATTTCGGGGCACCGGCCGGTAGGAGAAACTCCTCGTGCAGGAGCCCCTGTTTGCGCGTGTAGTCGATGGTGCGGGCCTCGCGCTCGTACTCCATCTTCGCGCAGTGCCGGTAGGCGGCCGACAGCACGGCACTGCGGCCGTCGCCGCGGCTGACAATGCTGACGGAGAAGTGGGCGATGGCCACCGCGGCGAGTCTCCTGGTTCGAACCTCGTTCGTCGGGAGCTGGGCAGGCCGTTCAGGCCTCAGCGCAAGGCGTCGCGTCAGCGACGTATAATTGCGCCCTTGGAACCGCTCCTTCGGAACGGCCGGGATGATGGTCCAAAGTGTCGGCCTTGCCGACGTGCAAATCTGCACATTTCCTTGGCTAGGCATCCGGAGGAGTTTTGGCGTCGCCCATGCAACGCCAAAACCACAAAGGAGTGCCACCGAAATGAAGAAACCGTCGTCGAAGATCAGGGAAGAAATCGCCAGGCTCCAGGATCAGCTCAAAGCAGCCGAGACACGCGAGGCCGAGCGCATTGGCAGGATCGCGCTGAAGGCCGGCCTCGGCGAAATCGAGATCGAGGAAGCCGCACTTCAGGCAGCGTTCGAGGACATCGCCGGGCGGTTTCGCGGAGGCAAGGAAGTTGCGACCGGGAAGAAGAATGCCGGTGACGGCAGGACCGGCGGCGACACGTCCACGGCGGTCGCGCCTGGCGAGGATGCGGGCGGCGCTGGCGAGGCTTGAGCGGATGCGGCAAACCAATTCGAGCGACGCGCGAAAGAAAGACACGCGCGAGAAAATCGAGCTCGGCGGCCTGATCGTGAAGGCCGGGCTGCGCTACGAGAAACGGGCACTGTTGCTCGGCCTGCTGATCGACGCCGCGGGGCGCATCCGCGGAGACGAAGCCGAGCGCTCGCGCCTGACCGCAATCGGCGCAGAGGCATTCGGTCATGACGGTGAATAGGCTCCTTCTCACAATCCTGCCAGCCGCATTCATGATCGCAGCCATGCTGGCAATGTTCGGCATCGAAACCTGGCTCTCGGGTTTCGGAACGTCGCCCCAGGCGAAACTGATGCTCGGCCGGATCGGCCTCGCCCTGCCCTACACCGCGGCCGCAGCGATCGGCGTCATCTTCCTGTTCGCGACGGCGGGCGCGGCAAACATCAAGGCAGCCGGTTGGAGCGTATTGGCTAGTGCTTTCGTCGTCTGCATCGCGGCGATCGCACGCGAAGGGTGGCGGCTCTTTGCTCTTGCTGATCGGGTGCCTCAAGGCCAGTCGGTTTTCGCCTATACGGATCCGTCGGCGATGCTCGGCGCATTCGCAGCCGTCCTTACCGGGATCTTCGCGCTACGCGTCGCGATCAGGGGGAACGCCGCCTTTGCGAAAGCAGCGCCGCGGCGGATCGCGGGGAAGCGAGCCGTGCACGGCGAGGCCGACTGGATGAAGATGGGAGACGCCGCCAGGCTGTTTCCCGATGCCGGCGGCATCGTGATCGGTGAACGTTACCGTGTCGACAAGGACAGCGTGGCGGCGATGCCATTTCGCGCCGGTGAGTCGCAGAGCTGGGGCGCCGGTGGCAGGTCTCCCTTGTTGTGCTTCGACGGCTCGTTCGGTTCGTCGCATGGGATCGTCTTTGCCGGTTCGGGAGGCTTCAAGACGACATCGGTGACGATCCCGACCGCGCTCAAATGGGGCGGCGGCCTCGTCGTGCTCGACCCGTCGAGCGAGGTCGCGCCGATGGTCATCGATCATCGGCGCAAGGCCGGCCGCAACGTCATCGTGCTCGATCCCGCCACGCCCGCAATCGGTTTCAACGCGCTCGATTGGATCGGCCGCCACGGCAACACGAAGGAAGAGGATATCGTCGCGGTGGCGACGTGGATCATGACCGACAATGCGCGCACGGCGTCGGCCCGCGACGACTTCTTCCGGGCTTCCGCCATGCAGCTCCTGACGTCGCTGATCGCCGACGTCTGCCTGTCCGGGCATACGGACGAGAAAGACCAGACGCTGCGTCGCGTCCGGTCAAATCTCTCGGAGCCGGAACCGAAGCTCCGCGAGCGCCTGACGCGTATTTACGAGCAGTCGGAATCCGAGTTCGTGAAGGAGAATGTAGCAGTCTTCGTGAACATGACGCCGGAGACGTTTTCCGGCGTCTACGCCAATGCCGTGAAGGAAACACACTGGCTCTCCTATCCGAACTATGCGGCGCTCGTGTCGGGCGACAGTTTCTCGACCGACGATCTCGCTGGAGGCGAAGCGGACCTGTTCATCGCGCTCGATCTCAAGGTGCTGGAAGCCCATCCTGGTCTGGCCCGCGTCGTCATCGGCTCGCTGCTCAACGCCATCTACAACCGTAATGGCGAGATCAAGGGACGCACGCTCTTCCTGCTCGATGAGGTCGCTCGCCTCGGCTATCTGCGCATCCTTGAAACGGCCCGCGACGCCGGCCGGAAATACGGCATCACGCTCGCCATGATCTTCCAGTCCATCGGCCAGATGCGCGAGGCCTATGGCGGCCGTGACGCGACCAGCAAATGGTTCGAGTCCGCGTCGTGGATTTCGTTCGCTGCGATCAATGACCCGGACACGGCGGACTACATCTCGAAGCGCTGTGGCGACACCACGGTCGAGGTCGACCAGACAAACCGCTCCACCGGAATGAAGGGATCGTCGCGCTCGCGCTCGAAGCAGCTCAGCCGCCGGCCGCTGATCATGCCGCACGAGGTCCTGCGCATGCGCAGCGACGAACAGATCGTCTTCACATCAGGCAATCCGCCGCTCAGATGCGGTCGCGCGATCTGGTTCCGGCGTGACGACATGAAGGCGTGTGTCGGGCAGAACAGGTTTCATCGCACGATCTCCGGAACTGCGACGATCCGCGCAGCCAAATCAATATCCCAGCCATAATATGGAGAGAGCGAAGGACATGCAGCACTGGAGAAAGACCTGGTATTCGCTTATTGGCCCATTGATGATCTGGGTCGCGTTCATCATAGCGGCTCCCTTCCTGACTACCGGCGCGATCATCAGCGCCGACATCCTCCCACCATTTGGCGTGGTCGTTATCAGAACCGTTAGTCTGTTCTGCGTGCTTGTGTTCGCACCGCTCGCAGCACTCGCTGAAATCGCGCCACCCTTCGTCACGCGGGAGGAGGTGCGCTGGCGCAATCGCAACAGCGACACGCTCTTCGAGATCGATGTGGTCTGGCAGGACGTTGCGTTTCTCCCGCCAATCCTCAACCGGATTCGCTCAACGCCCACGAAGCACAGGAGGCAGGAAAGGACGGAGGGGACCGCGATCGTAGAAGCAAAACCCTCTACGTCCTGATTGAGGCGATTGATCTAAGGTTGGCAACGCCGACCATTCGACCATCCATCAACGACATGAATCAATTGGCGTCGACCGATTCACATCTCTCGTTGGACCTGGACGCTCCTCTGCGCGATCCTGCCTCCATGATTGCACAGCCCTATCACCTCTACGTCGAGAAAATAGACGCTTCGAAAAACATGGCCCGCTACTATGCCATGTCTATCGAGCCTACGCTGTTCGGGGATACCTGCCTGACCCGACGTTGGGGACGTATCGGCACGGGAGGCCAGAAGCTGGCGCATCATTTTCAGTGCGAGGAGGAGGCGGTCGAACTCTTTCTCGCCCTTCTGAGGCAGAAGCGCTTGCGCGGATACGGGTCGAAATATAACTCCGGGCAAAGAATGGTTGGCTGACCGGCAACAGGTGGAGCCCGCCGGCGATCCGATGAATGAACCGGCCCGATGGATCGGACGGTTTGACGCTTTGCGCGGCAAAAGCCCGCGCCGGGGTTCGATGCCCCGGCGCGGGCTCCAGCCGGCAAATTTGGACGGCATCTTCAACCAGCCGATCACGTTGGCAGGTTGGCGCAGAGCATTCCTGATCAGAGTCGCCTGCGAGAAGGGCCGGTTCCGGCCCTTCTCTGTCAGCCCCGCGATCTAGGGCCGTTTTGAGTAAAGTGGCATGATGCGCTTCTTCGTGAGGCGGTCGCGTGTCGTGGTGAACATAGAGCCATCCCATTCCCGCCACGTTTCCCAGCCGTTGATGGTGGCGCGTCCATACCAGACGCGCACCTTGACGGTCATTTCATCGATTTCCTCGATGATGGAGACGGTGAAGCTGCCGCCGAGGTTCGAGGGGGTATCGTACACCTCAACTTCTTTTTGCCGGTCGGTCATGTTCAGACCTCCGAGCGGATGATTTTTGGACGGTCTTGCTGAATACGAATGTCGAAGCCCGCGACACGAGTGCCGATAAGGCCTGGCCTATCGATATGCTCGAAGGCGGGATCGAAGACGGCTCGAGAAATCATGAACCGGCCAGCGATGACATCTATGGAATGTGTCGGGGATACGCTGTCGCCTTCCTCGTTCACGCCCGTCACCAGCAGGTTTCCCGCAAGAGGCGACGGAAAATCCGCCAGTTGCGTGAAGCACTCGAGGCCGTCGACAAGGCCGTTGTCGTCGCAATATGCGGCGTGGTGATCGTCCATCCGCACGGCATCGATGCAGGTGCAGCCGATATGGGCATAAATGGACTTCAGGATGTCGTTGCGGTCAATTTCCACGCTACGAATGGTTCCTGCCTTGGCATCGACAAGGTAGCCGGTGAATGAATTTGTCATTGGATAATCTCCTTCTTCCCGCGAAGTGATCTTGCTCTTGGCCGCGTTTGGAGGAGCGCTGCCGTATCTGCAGCGCCCCCGTCCTGCCGATGTCTCAATCCCAAGGAATGACGGCCATCAGGTCTTCGTCGTCCTGGCCGGGGTAGCGGCCCAAATTGGCATTGAGCCTGCCGTGGCCGGTGTTGATGGAGAGGCTGTAATAGTCCCCGCCGCTCTGGTTCTTCCTCTGCCAGATCGCACCGATTTCAACCTGCCGGCCCCTCGGGGACTTGCCATAGAGGCGATAGACAGGCGCATCAGGATTGGTGCTGCGGTTTTCCTTGCCGGTGATATCGAGGTCGTAGGAGATGGAAGCGATGTTGCCGGTAAGGGTGTTGTCCTCACCAAAGCGGATGAAGTTTGCGTAGTCGGTCATTGTCTGTCTCCGTTGGTTGCTGTTGCCACCCCGAAGGGCAAGCCCCCTCGGGCGAAGCCTCCCCGGTCTTTCCGGGGGAATGGCCTCTGACATTCCCCCGGACAGAGGGGGGAGGGCGAAAGCCCGCCCCTCGGCGGCGGTTGTTCGGGTCAAGGGGTCGTGGCGGGGGAAAAACGGAAGGTTCGGCCAACGGCGGAAAGCCGTTTTTATTCCGACGCGACAAGCGGCTTGCCGCGCCTGCCTCTTGATCCGGGCGGCCGGCGATGTCAGGGGCGACAACAAACAAGGCGGACCGGAACGGGCCTCGATGCTGGGGATGCAAGCCCCCGCCCGGACAAGCGATCGCCACCAGGGTCGGCGGAGACGGCCCCAGGCCGGTTCCGTGCCTTCGGCATAGAGCGCGCTCCGCTCGTACCGAGCGGATGGCCTGGACAGTCCGAATCATCTCCCGACAGATATCAGGGTCACGCGGTCGTTTCCCACGAGGCTCCGGAAAGCCCTACGGCGCTATGTGGGAGCGCGGGTTTCCTCCGCCTGCTGCGTTCGCCGGATATCCCGGCTCACTGCGGCCGCGGCCGCGCCGCCCGGCGGCGCTGCGGCTGGAAAACGAATGCGGACAGCGCTGGTGCGCAGACTTTCCCTGTCGATCGCGACGGCGCGACGTGAAACGAGCAAGACGCGATCCCGCAAGAATGAAGAGCATCGGAGAAATCAGCATAGCGCCGGCCGTGGGCCGGGATTTCGGGAATTCTCGACGCGCAAGGAGCGGAAGAAGGGCAGCCGCAGGAGCTTCAACATAGTGGCCCGAAGGGGAAGCGGGATCGACTGCCCGGCTCCTTGCGCTCCGTTTTTCATGGGAGGGCGGGGAGCGCCGAGGGGTGGGGCGCAAGGGGCACCCCTCGGCCCTGTCCCGCGCCGCTTCGATGGCGGCCGGGACGGGCAAACGCCGAGAATGGGCGATGCGCCGCCTATGCAGCGACGCATCTGGTTCCCCTCACGATTTCAGAGCAGCCATCCGCTCGCCAAGCAGCCACAGCGCCTTGTTGAGTTTGATGTCCTGATCGATGCCGTTGACGGCGCGAGACTTCACGCGGCGCGGCCTGCCGAGGTCGTCGCGTCCCACGCCGCGCAGGCCGCCCTTGACGGCATTTTCCTGCACCACGTTCCAGACCGTCCAGAGATCGTCAGCACGGTCGTCATGACGGCGCGGAACAAGCAACTGTTCCGGCTTGATCGGCGTCGTCGTCTCGCCTTCGCTGTCGCCAAACCGAAGAACATGGGCAGCGTCCGCAAGAATGTGCCTCTCTTCCCGGTTCAGCCGCAGCGTCGACCAGTCCTGTGGCGCGGCAAGAGTACGTTCGGCTTCGCCAAGGACGCGATAGGTGCCTTCGATCACCCTTCCAGCAACGTCGCCGGAGTGGCGCACCTTGATCGCATCGATGGTCCCGGTCTGCGCTACCAGAGAATTGAGGCATCGGATGCGAAACAGCCCCGCCATCAGTTCATAGGCGCTGCTTCCGTCATTGGCATTCTTGAGGAGAATTTCGCAAACGGTGTCGCCCACGTTGTAAACCTTGCCGTCATCGACGCGGCGCAGGCGGATAAGGTGCTTCGTGAAGTCAGCCTTGCCTTCGGTGCGGCTGCGCGACTGTTTTGCGCCGACCGGCATAAATCCCTCCCGGATGAGACCGCGCAAAACCTCGATGGTGGGAATAGGCTGGAAGCGTTCAGACCGGCTTTCATGGGCGGTCACGGCGAAGATGGAAGGGGCGATGCGGCACATTTCGGTTTCAGTCAGCGCGCGGCCCGTGTCGAAACGTGCGGTCTCGGTGTAGATGCTCATTGTCTGTCTCCAAGGTTTTTCCCGTTGCCACCCCGAAGGGCAATCCCCTCGGGGCGGCTGGCTGGCAACGGCGGGGCTATTCCGCTGCCATCGGCAACGGTTGCGCATCGGCATCGACTTCGGCATTCGGATCGGCTGCGATCCGGACAGGAGCCGGGAGCCAGCCCGAACCCTTGACCTTTCGTTCCGCGATCAAAACGGCCTCTGCCTTCTTGGATGCGGCGGAAACCGCAAGGGCGGCCTCCGGTCCTCGGGCCTCAAGAACTGCCTGCTCGATCCCCCGGCGATTGACGTGGCTGAAGTAGCTGTCGGCGGTCGTCTCGAACCAGTTGGTCATGTCGACCTTGAGGGCTCGGCCAAGCTGGTTGGCCTGCTCGATCCCGCTTCGGCGGTCGGAGAATTTCACCTCCACCGCGTTGACCGCATGTGCGGCGGCGTAGGCCAAGAGGGACAAAAGCTCGTCGCGGTCCTGTTCAAGGCACCAGTCGAACAGGTCGGCGGGATTGCCGGGGATTTTGTGCCCGTAGTTTTCCTGCAGGCTTTCGAACGCAACCGAGGCTGCGCAATCTTCCGGCTCCTTGATCCATTTGCCCGTGCGCTCATGGATGAGCGACACCTGCAGGGCGCTTTGTTCGGACACATAGCCGCCGTAGCTGATCCGCAACAGCATGGCATGGACGACGGCGGCCAAGGCCACGCCGGGATTGTTCGCCAGTTCCACACGCAGGGCAGCGGTCTTCTTCGCCGTCAGAACCTCAATCAACGATTGAGGATGCGTGAAGTTAGAGATGCGCTCCTCGGTCGCGCTGCTCTTGCCACTGGCGTTGACGGTTTCGGGGCCGGCTTCACCATCTTCCGCCACGGCTTCGTCGCTGTCGTCGTCGTCCGGTTCCTCGACCTCGTCTTCTTCCCTGATGATCCCGACGGCGGCTTCCGCGTTGCCGAAGCGGTTGATGAACACCACCACGCCGCCGCGCGCCATGTCCTCTGGCAGATAGGTTTCCTGCTTCGCGGACAGTTCATCGAGACGCTTGTCGATTTCAGCGAGCCGCTGAACGGCGGCCTCGATAGACTCATCATCTCCGTCCTCGTCGTCCTCGCCGTCGATCAGTTCGGTCAGATCGTCATGTTCTTGGGAAAGCGAGTCATGTTCGGCCTGATCCTCCGCGGACAGCTCCACTTCGGTCGGGTAGATGCGCGGAAAGTTGAAAATCCAGTCCGGGCGCTCGAATGCCGTCTCCACCCATTTCCAGCCTGCCCCGCGATAAGGGGCGGCGGCATCTTCCAGCTTTTCAGAGGCGAGCCTGTCGAGCAATGCGACGTCCAGGGCATAGCCGCCGCCCTCTTCATCGAAGAGATCGCGGCGTACGGCTCCACCTGCCTGCTCGTAGACGTCCAGTCCGCCGATCAGCATGACGCGCCTGTCGGTGCTGGGGACTTCTTCGGTCATGAGTGCCGACTTGATCTGGCGGGCTCTGCGATCCCACTGCGACAAGCTTCCCCAAACCTGTTCCTGCCGTTCGTGATCGTCGCAAACCGTGAAGGCGGAAAGCTGTTCGAAGGTCATTTCCCCGTCACGGTGAAGTTCAAGCAGCTTCGGGGACACCTTCGCCAGAGCGAGGCGGCGGCGCACGATGATTTCGGTCACGCTGAAATGAGCGGCAATGTCGGTGATGGATTTGCCCTCCGCCGCCATGGTCGAGAAAGCCTCGTACTGGTCGACCGGGTGCATGTCCTCGCGGAAGACGTTTTCCGACAGGCTGATTTCCGTCGCGTTTGCAGCTTCGCGGAGCTTGCATTCGACCGGATGGTTCTTTGCAATCTTGCCCTGCTCCACCAAGAGCAGCAGCGCCAGCCTGCGGCGTTCGCCCGCCGTCACGAAATAGCGGCCGCGCTTGTCGCCCGCCCGCACGACAAGGTTTTGCAGAACCCCCTCGGCGCCGATGTTCGCGGCAAGCTCGCGAAGTTTGACAGGGTCATATCTCTTGCGGACGTTCTTGGGGTCGGCGTCCAGCTTGTTCAGTTCGATGATGATTGTTGTCATGGCTTCAATCTCCTGATTTTCCATTGAACGGGTCTTCAAATCCCGCTGTGGGCGAAGCCTTCTTCCTTTGGTCCGAAGGACGTGCCCCACGTCCTCGGGACGAAGGGAGGGGCGCAAGCCCGCTCCCGGTAGGACGCAGATCCGGTCAAGGGTCGGACGGGGGAAAAATCGGAAGGTTCGGCGCGAAGCGGTGAAAGCCTATTTTTTCGACGGCCGACAGCGCCCTCCGGCGCGCTTGCCCGTTGGCCTGATCTTCGCCTTATCGTATGAGCGGCAATGTCATGAAGGAGAAGCGCGTCCGCCGTGAGGCGGATGCTCCTTATGGGAAGCGAGCGCGGTGACGCGCTCTCAATCTCTCGTTCAAACCTGAGCAGTTTCGATTGAAGATCCGAGCTGATCATGGTGAAATGCGATGACTACGATAGGAGAGCCCTGTTGGAACAGGACACTCGCCAATTCTCGATCGGGCAGCTTCGTCGCCTTGAGCTGATGATTGCGCAGTTGCGCGTCGCCATCACGGTCGCTCCGCTCTGGCTGATTTACGGAATGTTCCGGGCGCTGTCCCAGGTAGATGTGTCCAGCCTCTTTCAACCAACGATCTGGTTGACGCTGGCTCTTGTTGGGGCAGGTGTTATTCGGACGGCACTGACCTTGGTTGCCCGCCCCGGTCACACGCTGTTTCGTCAGGCAATGTCGCTGGGACATTTCCGGGAAGCCGTTAGGGCAAGCGGCCTCAGAAGCTCGCTGCCGAAGCCGACCCGATTGTTTGCGCTGAAACTGATCGATCTTGCCCTCGTCACACCGGCGGCGCTGATCCTGCTGATCGGCTTCCTTGCCGGGAGCCATCATATCATGTCGTTGCTCACGACCGACGACCCGGCACCTTTTTGGCTGATGTGGGCTTTCGCGTGGGTCAACGCGCTGCTGTTCCTCAGCATCACAATGTTCGGCGCCCTGCGCGTTGTGTTTGCGGTCCGCAGCGCAAGGGAAGATGATTTTCCCACCGCTGCATCGATCCTATCGGCATTGAAGCACTGACAAGCGCCGCGACCGGGACAGAACGCACTACGCCTCTTTCGAGGCAAGAAGTTCTTGCGTCATTACAGGAGGCCTCGGACTCACGCGAGGCACTAAGCGACGATTTGAGGACAGACGGAGGAAATACCGCCAGGTCAGCGAAAGGCTCATCCATGGCTTCGAATTGACGTTACCAACCGCGTCGTTCTCGCGAAGCTGGTCAACGGCTTGGTGCAGCGGGAGCAACTGCCGTTCCTATTATCGCCGCGCAGCTCGACCGACGCCTGGTAGGGAACGTGATGCGGCAAACCCGGCCTGTTCAGATTGACTGAACCGCGGCGTCACGCCGAGCCAGAAGCGACTTCAAGTCAGCCTCATCCAAAGTCTCCTTTTCAAGGAGAAGCCGTGCGGCCCGCTCCAGCGTGGGCTTGCGCTCCTGGAGCAGTTCCACCGTCCGGGCAAACGTCTCATCGACAATTCGACGTACCTCTTCATCGATGATTGCTGCGGTCTCATCGGAATATTCGTGTTCCTGCGGCCCGTAATAGGGCTGGTCGGTCGCGAGGAAGGACCGCCTGTCCTTTTCCAGTGCCACATGGCCGAGCTTCGTGGTCATGCCGTAGCGGGTGACCATGGCGCGGGCGATATCCGTAACCTTGACGAGATCATCGGCTGCCCCCGTCGAAAGATGGCCATAAATGATCCATTCCGCCGCACGGCCGCCGAGCAGGACCGCCATCTTGTTCTGCAGTTCCTCTCGGGTCATCAGAAAGCGGTCTTCCGTCGGGCGCTGGATCGTATAGCCGAGCGCGCCTATGCCGCGCGGAATGATCGAGACTTTATGGACAGGGTCGACACTCGACAGGGCCATTGCGACCAGCGCGTGGCCCATTTCGTGATGCGCGACGATCTCCCGCTCCTTGGGATTGAGCAGCCGGTTGCGTTTTTCGAGGCCGGCGACAATGCGCTCGATCGCGTTGTTGAAATCGTCCATTGAGACCGCATTCGCCCTCCTGCGGGTGGCGAGCAGCGTCGCCTCGTTGACAAGGTTGGCAAGGTCAGCGCCTGTAAAGCCCGGCGTGAGTGCGGCGATCTGCTCGACATCGACTTCCGGCGCCAGCTTCGCCTTTTTCAGATGGACGTTGAGGATCTGGATGCGGCCGGTCTTGTCGGGCCGGTCGACCAGCACCTGGCGGTCGAAGCGCCCGGCCCTGAGGAGCGCGGGATCGAGGATCTCGGGGCGGTTGGTCGCTGCAAGAAGCACGAGGCCGGTGGACGAGTCGAAACCGTCGAGCTCCACCAGAAGCTGGTTGAGCGTCTGTTCCTTCTCGTCGTGGCCGCCCGCCATCGGGCCGATGCCGCGCGCACGGCCCAGCGCGTCGAGCTCATCGATGAAGATGATCGCCGGCGCCTTGGCGCGGGCCTGTTCGAACAGATCGCGGACGCGGGCCGCGCCGACGCCGACGAACATCTCGACGAATTCGGAACCGGAAATCGAGAAGAACGGCGCGCCGGCCTCTCCGGCGACGGCGCGCGCCAGCAATGTCTTGCCGGTACCGGGCGGGCCGACGAGAAGCACGCCTTTCGGCATGCGGCCGCCGAGCCGGCCGTAGCCTACCGGGTCCTTGAGGAAGTCGACGATCTCCTTGAGTTCTTCCTTGGCTTCGTCGACGCCTGCGACATCCTTGAACGTCACGCCGGTATCGGACTGGACATAGATCTTGGCCTTGCTCTTGCCGATCTGCATCAGGCCGCCGCCGACCCCGCCACCCATGCGCCTCAGCATGAACATCCAGACACCGGCGAAGAGCGCCACGGGGATGAGCCAGGACAGAAGATCGCGCAGGAACGTGCTTTCGATCTGGCCGGTTACCACCACGCCGTGCTGTTGAAGCTGCTGGGCGAGGTCGGGTTCCACGCGCGTCGTGATGAAATAGGAACGCTCGTTCTGCGGCTGTTTGTAACGGCCCTGGATGAAATTATCGGAGACGGCGACTTCGGCGATCTTGCCGTCGCGGAGGTCGGTTTCGAATTGACTATAGGGGATTTGCGCAACCTGGGTTGCTGTCGCGAGGAAATACTGGATCGCCATCAGAATGAAGACGGCGACGATCCAATAGCCGATATTAAACCGTATCTTCCTGTTCATCTCCATGCGATCGCTCCCGTTACCGCGCGACCAGCAGCAGGCGGCCGCCGTCGCGGATCAATTCAAGGGCGACTATAGCGGGTTTCTCGGCGATCGTCCGTCGCAAGTCGGAAACGGAAGCAACGGGAACCCGGTTGACCGCAACGATCATGTCGCCAGCCCGAAGCCCGGTGCGAGCGGCGAGGCTGCCGGATGCAATGCCTTCGACCACCACGCCGGAGGCACCAACCTGCCGGGATTCGGCATCCGACGCGTCCCGCATCCTGGCGCCATCGAACGCCGTGCCGGAAAGATCTGTCGAAGCCCGGTCTTCGGCTGCGATCGTGGCGGCTACCACCTGCTCGTCATCGCCACGCTTCACGGTCAGCCGGATCTTGCTGCCTGCAGGCGTGAGGCCAATGCGGTTCCTGAGATCGGTGGCGCCGTGGATGGGACGCCCGTCGATTGCCGTCACCACATCGCCGGTCTTCAATCCTGCATGGTCGGCCGACGAACCGGGTTCGACATTGGCAATCAGGGCGCCCCGCAGGTCACCGAGCTTGAGGGCTTCCGCCAGATCCGGCGTGATATCCTGGATACCGATGCCCAGCCTGCCGCGCTGAACCTCGCCATGGGCGATCAACTGGTTCATCACCGTTATCGCCATGCTGCTGGGCACCGCAAAGCCGATACCGACGTTGGCGCCAGCGGGACTGAGGATTGCTGTGTTGATCCCGACCAGCTTGCCGTCGAGCGTCACCAGGGCACCGCCGGAATTGCCGGGGTTGATCGAGGCATCGGTCTGGATGAAGTCCTCATAGCCCTCGATGTTCAAGCCGCTCCGTCCGAGCGCGCTGACGATGCCTGAAGTTACCGTCTGGCCGAGACCGAAAGGGTTGCCGATGGCGACGACATAGTCGCCCACCTTGAGGGCATCGGAATCCCCTGTCTGGATCGCGGTGAGATTTTTCGCTTCGATCCGGAGCAACGCGATGTCGGTTTCCTTGTCGCTGCCAATGAGTTTTGCGGGCAGCTGACGTCCATCCTTCAGGGTGACGGAGATTTCGGTTCCGCCATCGACGACATGATGATTGGTCAGCACATAGCCTTTCGCGGCGTCGACGATGACGCCCGAGCCCGCGCTCATCCTGGCGCGCGGTTGCTGCTCCGGCAGATTGAAGAAGCGGCGAAAGTTGGGATCGCTGTAAAGGGGATTGCTCTCGACCGACGAACGCGAGACGACAGCAATATTGACGACGGCCGGCGTGATATGCTCAAGCATCGGCGCCAATGTCGGAAGGCTGGTGGACGAAGGTGCCGGCCCTGCTATCTGCGCGACGGCGGGGGTGACGGTGAACAGGACGGCTCCGGCGGCGATGGCTGCGGACGCGGCAATCGTGCGAAGCCTCGGGGCGAGATCGAACATCGGTTGCTCCTGAATTGATGGTGTTCTTCTTTTCCGGCGCGAGGCACGAAAGGCATAAAAAGAACGGGCCCGAAGGTCCGGACCCGTTCTTCGTCAGCTTATGCGGTCGAGAGTGGACTGTTATGGCTGAACCAGATGCTGCCGGCGGCCAATACCGCGACGACAAGGCCGGCAATGACATGCGCCCACATGGCTGCCGTCACGGCTGAGAAGCCGAGGACCCATGGAGCGACCACAGCCCATATACCGAGCACGAGGTTGACCCACTCCTCCACCTCATAAAAGGCGTAGAGCGCGGCGACGGCGATCAGGGCGACGGCCGCGCCGACGATCCAGCCGTTCCAGGCGGCGTAGGTCTCGGCGGTGAAGCCAAGCAGCCAGGGTGACATCAGAAGACCAAGACCGGCAACGATATTGACGATATCGAAAGCCGTCCGGTTGTTCGAAGACAGGGACTTCAGCATCGTTCATTCTCCTCATCGGTTGGTTGCATCATCAATGGACCGCCTCCTGCGGACAGGAGACGGGTGCGGCGGCAGCGCTTGAACGGCCGTCGCCGCGAAACTCGGGTGTGGTGGACGGAGCCGCCAGGAGAGGTGCGCCTGCCGGCGACGGGAACAGGTACGGCGCCAGTTCATCCTCAACAAACGCCCCGTTGGCGATCTCCAGCAACGCAAGCTCGCTCGCGTTTACGCCCTGCCGGTCAAGTCTTGGCTCCGCGCCGCGGTACAGCGCACGGCTGCGGGCGGCCGCGGCGAGCGCCAAGGCAAATCTGTTCGGCAGTATCTTCTGGCAATCGAAAACGACATGCGGATCCATGGGGCACCTCATGCAGCTTTTCGATCGGTCACGGGAACGGACCGGCTGGCTTCCACTTCCCGCTCGAGCGCAAGCAGCGCCTGGTCGACTTCATCGAGGCGCGAGGGACGCGCGTTCTCCGGCATGCCCTCGTTGGTGGCCTGGTCGATCAGGTACTCCGTCCAGGCCCAGTTCATCAGGATCGAACGTTTGGCCTGGAGCGACAACGTGCTGTCGGTAACAACATCCATCGGTGAGGACCAGCTTTCCGGTCCGGACGGATCATTGCGGGTTGCCGCGCCGTCGAGCGCCTGATCATAGCTGTCCTGAAGTGCCGAAAGGCCGAGCCGCTCCAGCGTCGTGTCGGAGAAGGCATGAGACGTCCGCTTCGGTCGTTGGACCAATAGCCGTTTGGCCGGCTTGGCCACCCGCCTCTGCACAACGTAGCTCAGGCCCTGCCGCTCGGCATAGCGAATGGCAGCTTCGAGGGTGGGAAATTCCAGCTCGACCTGCGTCAGCGTGTCGTGCCCACCCGTATAACCCATCAACGGCTCGATGAAGGGTGAGCGGCTACGGTCGAAGACGAGCCGCCATCCCTTGGTTCGCGCGGTCCCTGACGTCATCACCGAGCGAGATGGCTTGAAGATGCGAGCAACGGCATCCGCAGGAAACAGAGACCGGCCGAAAGAAAGTTGGCTCCGGAGGTTGTCGTTCGAAGCGGGGAAAGCGGACGTCGGCGTTACGATTTCGTGGTGTGTCTCTCTTGAAGTCTCCATCGTTCATCCCTCCCTGTTGGCGAAGGATACTGGCGGCCGCCAAAGGCCGGCCGCCAGGTAGATCAGATCGATCAGCTCTTGATGGCGATGCGCTTGACCTGCGACTGCGCCTTCTCGCTCTTCGGCAGGGTCACCGTCAGCACGCCGTTCTTGAAGCGGGCATCGACCTGGTCATCCTTAACCTCGACGCCGAGCGGTATGCGGCGCTCGAACCGGCCGTAATAGCGCTCGGAGAACTGCCGATCCTTGTCTTCGCTCTCGGAGCGCTTCTCGCCCTTCAGCGTCAGGACACCGTCGTTGAGCAGGACCTCAATGTCCTTCTCTTCAAGGCCGGGCACTTCGGCGGTCACCTTGATCTCCTTGTCGGTATCGGAGATCTCGACGCTCGGCCAGCCGGCGCTGAATGCGGAGCCGTTGCCAAAGGACGGCAGGCCGGAACCGAAGCCGCGGAAGACGTCGTCGAACAGGCGGTTCACCTCGCGATGCAGCGACAGGAAAGGATCACGGTCGTCATCGCGCAGGACAGTCGGGACCTGGTTGCTATTGTTGCGGCCCCAGGGAATCAGATCACGAACACTCATGTTTTTCTCCTTTCTGTTGGATCAGTTGGCAAAGCTTTCCTGTTGACGCCGGGCATCGCCCGGCGCCTTGCGCGCGTATTGCGTTCGGAAAGGCTTAAGCCGCCTGCTTCTCGGCCTCGATCTGTTTCGTCTCGGCCTTCGGCAGCGCCATGTCGGTCATAATCTCGATCTGGCGCGGCTTCATCGCTTCCGGGATTTCGCGCTTGAGATCGATGGTCAGCAGACCGTTGACGAGGCCGGCACCTACGACCTTGACGTGATCGGCAAGCTCGAACCGGCGCTGGAACGAGCGGCCGGCGATGCCGCGATGCAGATACTGCACATCGTCAGCATTTGCCTTCTGGCCCGCGACGAAGAGCATGTTCTGCTCCTGGGAGATCGTCAATTCGTCCTGCGAGAAGCCCGCCACTGCCATGGCAATGCGGTACTCGTCCTCGCCGGTCTTGACGATGTCATACGGGGGCCAGTTGTCGATCGTCTCGATCCGGCTTGCGGCTTCGAGCGCATTCAACATTCGGTCGAAACCGATGCTCGACCGGAACAGGGGGGAGAAATCGAGGTTTGTCCTCATAACCATATCCTCCTTTGAAGCAACATGGAACAAGGAGACGCCAAGAGCACATGGCGCCTCCTGGACTTGTCGATCCCCATTGGGCAATCGAACAATATTGATATAATTCAGTCGGTTGCGAGTTCAAGAGGGGTGAAATCACCCGGCATAAAAAAATTGATTTTTCCGTTTCCGTCACCAGATTCGGTGGGAGGCCAGATACGAATAAGTCCACAAAGGAGCAATGGATATGACAATGACTTCCGACGATGTCATCACCATCCTTGGCCCTGTCGACGAAACTCTCGTGGCCGATGTCATCGCGACGGGCGCAACGCAGGCTGAACTCTCCGAGGCATTCGCGTGGGTCAACAATGACGAAGCCTTGATAGGTGAAGGACGGCCTTTGCCGAGCGGGAGGGTTGCCACCCTGGTCGACCTGCTGGTTTCGGATGAAGATGAGCCGGAATAGGCAAGGCGGGTAACCATGCCGCCTTGCAGATGCTGCCTCGCCTATGCCGTCGTCAGCACCCGGATATCGCCGCGGCGGTCGATAGCGTCGACCACGACATGCCGGCCGGATCGGCGGATGGCGACATCGGCCGAGCCATTGCCGATCTGCAGGCGCCGCAGGATCACCTCGTCGAGGAAAGAAGGCAATTGCGGCTCATTGAAGCTGATGTGCAGGGCATTCGGATCGAAGTCGAGGCCCAGGCAGGATTGCAGCAGGAGAAGTGGCGCCGCGGCTGCCCATGCCTGAGGAGAGCATGCAACCGGATAGAAGGTCGGCCCCTGTGCGCGCTGGCGCGGCAGACCGCAGAAGAGTTCCGGAAGCCGGCGCAGGTCGATATACGTCGAGGCCGCAAACAGGCCCTCGAAGATCCGCGCCGCTTCAGCGCGATAGCCATAGCGGGCAAGTCCGCTGGCGATCAGGGCATTGTCGTGCGGCCAGATCGAGCCGTTGTGGTAGCTCATGGGATTATAGCGCGCCTCGGTGGAGGGAACGGTGCGAATGCCCCAGCCGCAGAAGGACGAGGCACTCATCAGCGTGCGGGTAACCTGCGCGGCTCGTTCAGGATAAGCGATGCCGGTAAACAGCGCATGGCCGGCGTTGGAGGAGCGGACGCGACAGGGGCGCTTGTCTCCGTCGAGCGCCAACACATACGTGCCGAGGTCCTCGTCAAAGAAGCTCGTATCGAAGGCGCGGCGCAGGCCCTCCGCTCGTGCGAGAAACTTTGCCGCCCGTTCTGGCCGGCCAAGCCGCCGGAAGATCTCCGCCGCCGCCTGCCAGGCGCCGTAGACATAGGCCTGAACCTCGACGATGGCGATCGGCCCCTTCGCCAATGTGCCGTCGGCGTGGAAAACGGAGTCGTGGCTGTCCTTCCAGGCCTGGTTGATCAGGCCTTCTTCCGTCAGCCGCCCATATTCGACGAAACCGTCGCCGTCACGATCGCCATGTTCGTCGATCCAGGTCAGCGCCGCCTCGATATGCGGCAGTAGCCGCTCAATGGTGGCGAGATCTCCGGTCCGGTCGAGATACTCGCCGGCGAGCATCACGAAGAGCGGGGTGGAATCGATGCTGCCGTAATAGCGGCGAAACGGAACCTCGCCGAGTTCAGCCATTTCGCCATAGCGTACTTCATGCAGGATCTTTCCCGGCTCGGCATCCGCGACAGGATCGATCTCCGTCGCCTGGTTCGCCGCCAAATGCCCGAGCACGCCGCGGGCGATTTGTGGATCGAGCCAAAGCGTCTCAAGCGCAGTGATCAACGCGTCTCGGCCGAAGACGGTGCTGAACCAGGGTATGCCGGCATAGGGATAGGGACCTTCCGGCTTGTCGGTCATCAGCATGTACAGATCGGAGATGCTACGACGCGCGACCTCGTTGAAGATCTCGTTTGACGTGGCGATCGATGCCGCGCGCGAGGACGAGGAGCGTAAAGCACGACGGGCATCCCGAAGGGCCAGGAAAAAGGAACGGTGGCTCGGTTGGGCGGCGGCGGTCTGGTCGCAACCGATCTCGATGAAGAGCGACCGCGTCTCGCGCGGCTCAAGATGAAGATCATAGGTAACGAAATCGCTGCGGATTTCGTTCGGTTGCGGAGCGAACGACAGGCGCGTGGACCGCTTCCGATCATCAAGGCCGATATAGGAGAGCAGGATCGAATTCTGCTCCATGACGGCAGGAAGATGCCTCCCTTTCCTTGCTCTTGCGGTTCCACGGACTTCGAACAGATCGGCGAAATCTGCCCCGAACCCGATTTCGATACGAACATGTTGTGGCCGATCGTCATAGTTCCTGATGGCCAGCCGTTCGTAGCAACGGGCATTCCACAGGAAGCGGGACCTACGCACATGAATGAGATCATGCCCGAGTGTGAGCTTGCCCCTCTCGTCGAAAAGATCAGGATTGGTGAGATCGCAGGTGAGCGTCGCATTGTCGTCGCGTAGCGTCGACGACAAAAGCATCGGCCGCTTTCCGTTGATGGTCAGGTAGAAATGCGAGAGATGACGCGTATCCCGGTGAAAGAGGCCTTCCGGGCTGCCAGGCCCGGAAAGCGCATCACCATTGTGGTCGAAGACGGCGAAGGTATCACCGTGCTTGAGGGTGCGCGGCCGTCGCTCTTGCAGCGAGGCGGCCGCCGGGATGAAGAATTGTGCCACCGGCGCGGCTGGCCCGACCGATGCGCCGGATGGCTTGCTGTCCACAGAAGCGGCCGACATGCCACAATCTCCCTACGCTACGACCTGGAGATTCAGATCCTGGCCATTGGCGCGGCGTAGCGGGGCCGCCTTGGTGCGAACGCCCGGGAGGTTCCGATAGATGTCGAGATAATCTCGCGCCATCCGTTCTGCGCTGAAACGCTTCTCGAAGGTCGCACGAACTTTCTTTCGATCCATCCTGAGTGCCCGTTCGACGTTCTCAGCCGCTTCCGTCACGCTGTCGACCAGAATTCCGGAAACGCCGTTGTCGATCACCTCCGGCACGGAGCCGTAGCGGAAGGCGATGACCGGCGTGCCGCAAGCCATGGCCTCGATCATCACCAGCCCGAACGGTTCTGGCCAGTCGATCGGAAAGAGCAGCGCGCCGGCATTGCCCAGGAAAGCCGCCTTCTGATGCTCATTGATCTCGCCGACGAATTCGACATTCGGATGGCTCTTGACCATCGGCTCGATCACCGTTTCCCAGTAAGCCTTGTCTGCGTTGTCGATCTTGGCTGCAATCTTCAGGGGCATGCCGATCTTCGTCGCGATCTCGATGGCGCGATCAGGCCGTTTCTCCGGCGATATCCGTCCGAGGAAGGCGAGGTAGCTGCCTTTAGGCTTTGCCGTGAAGGGAAGGAGATCGGCCGGCAGACCATGATAGACCGTTCCGGACCAGTTGACCGGTGGCATTGGTCTGCGCTGATCGTTGGAGATCGAAACCAGAGGAATGTCTGGAAAGGTCCGGTAAAAGGGGAGCAGGTCCGGCAGGTCGAGCCGGCCATGCAGCGTTGTGACCGTGCGGTCGGCAAAATCCCGGATCAGCGGAAAATGCAGGAGATCGATATGGAAGTGCAGCACGTCGAATTCGTGCGCGCGCCGCCGAATTTCCTCCAGCATGACGACCTGATGCGGCAGATGATCCCTGACATTCGGGTTGAGCCGCAGCGCGACGTCCGAGCACGCCACCAGTCTGGCATCTGTGACGGAATCGCCGCTGGCAAAAAGCGTGACGTCATGGCCAAGGGCGACAAGTTCTTCGGTGAGATAGGAAACAATGCGCTCGGTTCCCCCATAGAGCTTGGGCGGAACGCTTTCGGCGAGCGGCGCGATCTGAGCGATCTTCATCGGCAAAACCTCCTCAGTTGAGCAAAGAGTCGTCGGTAAAAATCAGGTCCGCATCCTCAAGGAGGCACGCGGCAGGTCAGATGGAATGTCTAGAATTCGAATGGCTGTCGGCGGCTGCCTCCTTTCCGGTAGCTGCACAGGCCAAGGCCGCCAAGCCTGCGTGCGTGCAGTCTGCGGCGATTGGCTCCGTAGACATTGAAGGTAGGAGACGAGCTTTGTTTTCCACTTTGCTCATCGTCCTTGTCCAATGCCTTCAGCGCTTCAATGATTTCGTCATAGGACACCGCTTTGTCCGTTCCGGGATAAAGACGGAGGGCCGGGATGGACTCGATCGCGAAGATATCGGACGCCCAGGACGCGAGTATCGCCCGCTTCTCTTCCTTGCCGATGTCGGGGGCGGCAAGCACGTCACGCGGGTGATTGAAATGTTTGGCCGGATGAAGCAGATGCGCGGCGCTGATCGCGGCCGTTGCTTCTTCCGGTATCGATTTGCTGATGTTCTCCTTTCTCATAGCTTGGCTCCATTGATCCCGGCCGATGAAACTGGTCCGATGGATGGTTCGAAGGGGAGGCCTGCCCCCGAGGGCAGGGCAGGCCTGTATCGATCACCTTAGAAGTCCATGCCGGCGCCGGCGGGCATGGCCGGAGCGACTTCCTTTTTGGGCTTCTCGGCGATCATGGCTTCCGTCGTCACCAGAAGGCCGGCCACGGAGGCCGCATCCTGGAGCGCGGTACGGACCACCTTGGCCGGATCGATGACGCCCTGAGCATAAAGGTCGCCGTATTCGCCGGTCTGGGCATTCCAGCCATAGGAGAAGTCAGCCTTCTCGCGCAGCTTGCCGACGATGACGGAGCCTTCGGCACCGGCGTTCTCGGCGATCTGGCGGACCGGAGCCTCGATCGCACGGCGAACGATCTCGATACCGACCTTCTGGTCCTGGTTGGCGGCGTCGAGATTGTCGAGTGCCTTCACGGCACGGAGCAGGGCAACGCCGCCGCCCGGCAGAATGCCCTCCTCGACGGCCGCACGGGTCGCATGCAGAGCATCATCGACGCGGTCCTTCTTTTCCTTCACCTCGACTTCCGTCGAGCCACCGACGCGGATGACGGCAACGCCGCCGGCGAGCTTGGCAAGGCGTTCCTGCAGCTTCTCGCGATCGTAGTCGGAAGTGGTTTCCTCGATCTGGGCGCGAATCTGCGCAACGCGACCGTCGATCTCCGCTTTGGAGCCAACGCCATCGATGATGGTCGTGTTCTCCTTCTCGATCGCCACCTTCTTGGCGCGGCCGAGCATGTTGAGCGTGACATTCTCCAGCTTGATGCCGAGGTCTTCGGAGATGACGGTACCGCCCGTCAGGATGGCGATGTCCTCCAGCATCGCCTTGCGGCGGTCGCCGAAGCCCGGAGCCTTGACGGCAGCGATCTTCAGGCCGCCGCGCAGCTTGTTGACGACGAGCGTAGCCAGTGCCTCGCCTTCGACGTCTTCAGCGATGATCAGCAGCGGCTTGCCGGACTGGACGACGGCTTCCAGAACCGGGAGCATCGCCTGCAGATTCGACAGCTTCTTCTCGTGGATCAGGATATAGGGGTCTTCCAGTTCGACCCGCATCTTGTCCTGATTGGTGACGAAGTAGGGCGACAGGTAGCCGCGGTCGAACTGCATGCCTTCGACGACTTCGAGCTCGGTTTCTGCTGTCTTGGCTTCTTCGACGGTGATGACGCCTTCGTTGCCGACCTTCTCCATCGCCTCGGCGAGATAGCGGCCGATCTCGGAATCGCCGTTGGCCGAGATCGTACCGACCTGGGCGATTTCGGAATTGCTGGTGATCTTGCGCGCGTTGGTCTTCAGTTCCTTGACGACGGCGTCGACGGCGAGATCGATACCGCGCTTCAGGTCCATCGGGTTCATGCCGGAGGCGACGGCCTTGGCGCCTTCCTTGACGATGGCCTGGGCGAGAACCGTGGCAGTGGTGGTACCATCGCCGGCAAGATCATTGGTCTTCGATGCCACTTCGCGCAGCATCTGGGCGCCCATGTTCTCGAACTTGTCTTCCAGCTCGATTTCCTTGGCCACCGATACGCCGTCCTTGGTGATGCGCGGTGCGCCGAAGGACTTGTCGATGACGACGTTGCGGCCTTTGGGGCCAAGCGTCACCTTCACGGCGTTTGCGAGTACATCGACCCCACGCAACATGCGTTCACGGGCATCGGTGTGAAACTTGACTTCTTTCGCAGCCATTTCCTTAACTCCTCAATAGGCAGCTATCTGACTGATGGTTTCGGGGTGGAGAGCTCAGGCAGCTTTTTTCTGCTCGGCCTGGGCCTCGATGATGCCCATGACATCGCTTTCCTTCATGATCAGCAGGTCCTCGCCGTCGATCTTGATCTCGGTGCCGGACCATTTGCCAAACAGGATACGATCGCCGGCCTTGACGTCGAGCGCCTGGATCTGGCCGGCCTCGTTGCGGGCACCGGGACCCACAGCGATGACCTCGCCTTCCTGCGGCTTTTCCTTGGCGGTATCGGGAATGATGATGCCGCCCTTGGTCTTTTCTTCGGATTCAACCCGGCGGACGAGAATGCGATCATGAAGCGGTCGGAACGACATGTTTTCCTCCGATGGACAAACAATGATGACGTTGTTCCCCCTGACCGGACCGGATGACCAGTCCGGGCGGGTGCAAAACCTCTTGTCGAGCTTTTTGCGCGAAAAAATCTGGTTTTGAGATTTTTCGATTTCAAGAGGGCGAAATAGAAAAATTAGCACTCGAATGAAAGGGCTGCTAACACGCTGGAAAGGAACGACAAACAGCGCATTCGCGTTCAAAAATCCGTTGATGGCCGCAAAATTTTCCGCCACCTTCACAGTGTCATGAAAACGGAGATGAGCATGCGATTTTCATCGGATCTGGAACGTCAGCTCAACGGCTACGGTCTTACCACCGCTCACATCCTTTACCGCATTCCCGATTTTGAATCCGTGCTGCAGACCTATGTCTGGCAGGACTACGACCTGGCGCCCGATTTTCCTGAGATGCACAAGTTCCTGGATTACTGGCAGACCACCCTCGATGGTCCCCTGCATTCCGTGCGCTATACCCATCAGCGTCTGATCGGACCCAACGAATGGCGCCGTGTCGAAGGCGAGTTCAAGCTCCACTGAGGTCTTGAAACTGGATTTTTATCCTCCTAGCTCTTTCGCGGCCGAGGCTTGATGAGCTCGGTGGTCGGTCAGTAAAGATCTTGAAAGGAATCGAACCAACGCCCTATCTGTTACATTCGCCACACGGCTGAAAATACTCGATGATTTACTGACCGCGAAGTGCCATGCGCGTGTTCAGCGGCGACCAATGTTTTCGTGATCGGCAATCGCCTTGACGACCTCGAAGTCCATTGCGGCACGCGGCTCAATTCGGGCAACCTCGCTGGCGACCTTGGCCCAATGCCAGTATTCGCTGGCATGACCTTGCGCCCGGCTTCGCGCTGCTCTTCGTTGCGCCTCGTAATAGGCATTGACTGGATCCGCAACGGCAAGCCGCCTGGCGTCCTCCTGCCAACGGCGGCGGATCACCCGGCGATGTTCGATCCACTGCCTCAGAAATCCGATCATGCCCGGCCCCGCCGCGATGACAAAAGTTTAGATTGAGGAATCCAGATCGCCGAGGTGTCATCGCCGAACGGTATAGCGGCTCCTTCGTAGACACATATTCCAATCCAGGCGCAAATGACGGCATCAAGCGTGTCTTCAAACGCCTTCAGCTGCCATGCCGGAGCCTCGGGGGAAGGCAGCAGCAAAACGTTAGAAGCGCCTGTTATTTCCTGGTCCAATCCGTCGATGATGGACTGCCAAGTTTCGAAGAGTTTGATGCGCCGGCCGGCGGGAGTTTCCGATGGCCAGTAATTGCGGGCCTTGCCCTGCTTGTAAGGCAGCCGCCTTTCGGCGCACATCAGTTCGACCAGAGCCGGATGCGGGTAGACTTCCAAAAGGCCCGGCACGCCAACTTCTTTCGTCAGCAGGCGATATCCGCAGCGCTCGAAGCCGCCCCTCAGATCGTCACTGATCTTTCCCGGTCTGATCGCACTCGGCGTGTGCGTGCTACAATGACGGGCGCCATAGGCTGCAGAAACCAGATCGTCCGAAACACGCCGCGCGGTGATTGGCCCAAGAGACAGGGGCATATCTACGGCAACAAGATCGACAGGAGCCTGAGCTGTTTCCTCTGCAGCAGCAAGGAGAGCGGCGGGTTCTGCGACGGAACCAAAAGGGCGTGAATTCGAGATCGGGCTTTCGTTGCCGTGATCCAAAAGGTGACGATAGGAAGATCCGGCAAAGATCAGGCGCCAATTACCAGCCGTGGAGGAAACCAGCGCGACACCGCTCGGCTGGCTCGTGGTCCACGCCGCATCAATACCCAGAATGGTCGTCATTGCTTTCCCCGACTATTCAATTGGCCCTGAAGCGATCGAATGCCGTCAGGTATTTGACCGGCGGATCTGCATCCCATCGATAGATTTCCGTGCGAAGGAAGTGCATCTCCCCCTCTAATGTCTCCTCGGGAAGTTCAATCCACCAGGATTTCGGACGGCCGTCCGATCCGTCAGACCAGCGGTATCCGCGCGCCTTGAGATGGTCCTTCATGTCGAAGGGACTGTTTTCCGCATAGATGCGAACCCGCGACCGCTGGCTGGCCTGATAAAGTTCGGCGAATG
Organism: Xaviernesmea oryzae; assembly: GCF_900177415.1. Classification (GTDB taxonomy): domain Bacteria; phylum Pseudomonadota; class Alphaproteobacteria; order Rhizobiales; family Rhizobiaceae; genus Neorhizobium; species Neorhizobium oryzae_A. Next base: position 114,850 of record NZ_FXAF01000005.1, read on the forward strand.
GCGCGGTGACCATGCTCGGTCGCACCTGCCCGAGCACTTCCAGCAGAGCAAAACAATCGTCGACCGCACGATGACCATCATGAAAATATCCGGACTGGCCGATTAGGTAGCCGAGCTTACTGCCCTCGAAGCCGCGCGCGGACCAGCCAATCTCCGAAACGGAACAGGCCCAGGCCTTATGCACGAAGACCGGCGAGAATGCTTCGCAGAACGGGCGGTCGAAACCTGCATTGTGGGCAATGATCAGATCGGCGGGCTCGATCAGGGCATTCAACAGGACAGTATCGATGGCCTGATCCGCAACCATGTCGTTAGTAATCCCGGTCAGGCGGGAGATGTCCGCCGGGATGGCGATTGCCGGCTGCCGCAGTCCGCCATAGACACCAGTGACGTCGCCGAGTTCTCCAGCATCATTGAAGGTGAAGGCGATCACGCCGATTTCGATGATTTCATCTGTGCGGTAGTTGAGGCCGGTCGTTTCGGTATCGAGGATGATGCCGCGACGCGGAAAACCCGGATGTGGATATTTTACGATTGGACGCGGCTGAAGCTTTCGCAATATGCGGTAGTTGCCGGTGGTTTCCAGATGATGTGCCATGGTTTCGTCATCAATGCCTACTGCGTCCTTCGCGATGACCTGCGGCCGGGCAACTCGCTCCTTGGTTACGGGAACAGGAGCTGCAAAGAAGTCGAGTTGCGAAGTCATTCCATTCCAATCGATTGCAGCGTCTTCGAACGCACAATACGTATTGGCGCCGGTACGAGCAACGCCCTTCCCCGCTCCAGTTCGCCTGGGGCCATCCGGCTATAGGGATTTCGAACAATCGCTCTTTCGGGCAAGGAAGGACTTTAGGATTAGGCCTCGAAATCGTAGGATGCCCACATTGATTTGATGACTTTGAGAGCAGTCATGAACGAGCGGAAACCCCAGCCAAACCGGGAACATCACTTTTACGTCTCAATCGCCAAATTCCTGTTCCACCACTCTCAGCATGGCATTGTTACTGTACGCGATCCCATAAGGCTGGCGAATGCGGCACAACGTGGACTGCATCCTATCATGCTCTACGGCGTCACCGTCGCCGGTCTGCCGATCCGCTGGCTGACATTCTCGCCGGTGGACCAGCCTAAATCATTGTGCGGCGTACTGCTGACCGCCTGGAAGAACGCAAAGGGATTGCGCGGCCTACCAGATGTTCTTCGTATGAATCGCTACGTGGCACAGGCAGATCCGGGGCTGGCAGAGGATCTGGCCCAGATCGGCGTCCGCCTTGAGATTGCTGACGCCAAGGATAAGACAGTTCCTGCATCTCTGCGATCAGCCCAAGATGCTTCTGCGTGGCTATTGAAGAAATACGATCCGGCAGACATGTCGCTGGCCGAATCCGTCGAAGCTCTTTGTCACGATGCACGCGAGGACCACGACTGGAGAGCGGATCGCCGGCCTCTTAGGCTCAGCAATCGAAAGCTGGAGGACAGCATCCATCAATGGCTGGACTTGCCTATGCGCGAACCAACGTCTGTTCTCCTCGAAGACCGGGGCTGGCAAGCAGGTCTATGGTTGTCATCCTGGGAGACATCGCTCCCGCCGGATCAGCCCCGTTATTTTCATCATGACGGTATGAGCCGCAGAACGTGGTTGCTTCTAGGAGAGGACCCGTCAGAGGATACCGATGATGATGATGACGAATTCCCGACCTACGAAGAACACGGCAATACGCCTGAAATCGCCAAGCATCTGGTAGCTTGCTGGCCCAATCCGCCGAAAGACATCGCGGCCGCGGCCGGAATCACCCTACGTCAGCTTCGTTGGTTTACCACGGAACGGGCCAGCCTCGACGGATCCGCCCGATACGACCTGACACGCCTCCTGGGTATCGAGTGCGACGAGCGCATGGGCGGTTACACGCCTGCAGGACCTTATGTTCTGATCGCCAGGAAAGCCCAGGCGATCGAAGCGATCTATCAGGAGATTTCCGGGGGCGGTGATGCCTGTCCCTGCGAACTCGTTCCGGCGCAGGGACAGGCCGACCCCAGTTGGAGGTACGTCTTGATCAGTGCACATAGCACACCGCCGACCATTGTCATGGCGCCTCGCGGCGAGGCGATCACGGAACGCCTTCCAGACCTGCTGATGAACTACGAGGGTATCCGGTCGGTTTCGCCAGCCTTTTATCGCGACGTGGTCACCACCTGCGCCCGGGCTTGTCAAACGCCCCAGGCCAATGTCCGTGAGATGGCGGCATTCGCGAGACGATATGAGCAGCATTGGATCGATTGTGCATGGCTTCCAGGCTGAACTTTCTGGTAGCAACGAAAATCTGATGTCTGATCGTGTTCGAACGTACCGGCCTGGTTTCTTTGCGCGCCTTATTCCCCAAGGGAAATGGAAGGTGACGTTACGCCCATCGTTGCCGGCGACCATACAAATTAAACTGAACGGCGCTGACACTCTCTCTTGCCTGGACATTCTAGCCATTTCCGTCGGCAAGTCGCTGCTCTGGCATTCGGTCGAAGTCCGGTCGCGCAATCAGATCTATACCCTGCCCTGTCTTGGAGAAGAGGCCGCAACCAGACTGGCGGCCGATCTTTACAGTTTCATCAACAGCCATCTTTTCGAACTGATCTGCTCCGACCCCGAGCGTCTGACCGAAGTGGATCAAAAATTGTTGGCCATCGTGGAGGGCCAACGCCAATATCTCGCACATGCCGATCTGGCGCGGGCTATTGCCAGTGTGGATAGCGAAGCCGCAGCAGCGCTCTCGCACCCTCTGTTCGATCCGGAATTGATGCCGGCCGCCTTGAAAGGGGCGCTTCCGCGATCGCTCTCCTTCATTACCGATCCGGACGTGCGCACCAGATACAACGACACGTTCGTTTCCAGCGAACTGTCGAGATACAGATCCTTCTTCGACGACCTGGACGGCCGGTCGTTGTCCGAACAGCAACGCGAGGCTTGCATACGATTGGAGGACAACAATCTTCTCGTTGCATCGGCCGGCTCGGGCAAGTCCGCCACCACGGTCGGCAAGGTCGCCTATGTCCTCGACAAGCAGCTCTACCGCCCTGAAGAGATTCTCGTGCTCGCTTTCAACAAGAGCGCAGCCGACGAGCTGAAGGAACGGATAGCCCGGCAGCTTGCAGTCGACACCGCAAATCTCCAATGCAAAGTGACCACGTTTCATGCGCTCGGTCGCGGCATTATCGAAGAGGTCGAAGGCCGCCCACCCCAGTTGGCAGACTGGGTGGAACATCCTGCGGGCGAAGCCAGGATCATCGAACAGATCATTGACGAGTTGCTGCGGTCGGACGTGGAATTTGCCAGACTCTGGATCAATCTCCTTCTCCTTCATCCCAAGGCCGATATTCCGGCGGAGGTGTTCGATACCAGATCCGACTACGATCGCTACCTCTCTGCGCGTCGACGCAATGGCAATGCGACCATCTGCACGATGGCCGGCGTGTATGTGAAATCGCTGCAGGAACAGACAATCGTGAACTGGCTCTGGCTGAACTCCGTCGAGTTCGAGTATGAGCGCCAGATCCCAATCGAAGAAGAGAACGGCGAGATCCGGCAGGTTCATCCGGACTTCCATTACCCTGCCAGCAACACCATCCATGAGCATCTGGCCATCAATGCTGACGGTTCCTCCCCGTTCGAAAACTACGTCGCCCATGCCGAACACAAGATGGCCGGCTACCGCAAGGCCGGGATGGACGTGTTCCAGACGACGTCGGCACAAGCGCGCGATGGATCGCTGATTCCAGTCCTTGAAGCCGAGATCACAAAACGAGGCATTCCGTGCGAGCAAAAGAGCTACACGGCAATCGTCAAGGCTCTCGAGCCAGTCGTCATCAAGCACTATCACAAGCTGATTGCGGTTTGTATCAAGCACATCCGCGCCAGCCATCTGACCCTCGACATGCTGCTCGAGCGTGCCAAATCGCTCCATGACCGGACTCGTGCCAGGGAATTTGCGCAGGCGATCTGGAAAATCACGGAATCCTATTCCCGGAAGCTGGAAGAAACCAACCGCATCGATTTCGACTCGATGATCGCCAACGCCACACGTCTCGTGGAGACGGGGACGTATCGGAGCCCCTACTCCCTGATCCTCGTCGATGAGTTCCAGGATATCTCGGAGCCGCGCGCGAACCTGATCAAGGCGCTGAAACATCAAAAACCGTTCACCAAGATCTTTGCCGTCGGCGACGACTGGCAGTCGATCTATCGCTTTGCCGGATCGGACATCACCATCTTCACGCAGTTCGAGGCGAATTTTGGCGCAAGCTGGCAAGGCCGTCTGGAGCAGACGTACCGTTGTAATCAGCTGATCGCCGAGACCGCCGCCGGCTTCGTGCAGAGAAATTCCGCGCAGCTAAAGAAGTCGGTGCGGTCGACACGGCCGGCCATTCCACGATCGATCCGGGTCATTCCGATCAGCGGTGAAGGGAGCAGGCCGGATTTTGGCAAGGCGTGTCATCAGTTATTGCAGCGGCTCAATTCGTTCCTGGGCGGGATTTCGGGGCAATGGCGGAGCGGTGGACGCGAAAAGCTCAAGGTGATGGTGCTGTGGCGCTACAATCAGCTCGATCCGTTCAGACGTGCTCCGCCAAAATTCGAGCATATCGAGGTTTCGGGGACGTCGTTCCATCGCGCCAAGGGGCTTGAGGCCGACTACACGATCCTGCTCGATGTCAGCGAAGGCGACTACGGAGTGCCGAGCCGGATTGAGGACGATGAATTGCTCAATCTCGTCATGCCCCAGCCTGAAACCTTCGAGTTTGCCGAAGAGCGTCGCCTTTTCTATGTCGCATTGACTCGCGCGAGCCGCGGCGTGTTCTTGCTTACGAATAGCCGCCAGCCTTCCAGATATATCCGGGAACTCTCGGAGATCGCCGTCGAAAACCTGCGTTTCGAAACCATTGATGGTGACGCGCTACCTCAATGTCCGGCATGCCGCGTGGGTCATCTGGTGGAGCGGAAGGGTCGTAACAACAGCCGGTTTCTGGGATGCAATCAGTATCCAGATTGTGACCACACGCGGTTGCGTGCATAAAAGCTGAAATGTCAAACTTGCCAGAAAATCTACTCTTACACACCGGCGTTTACAGGCCGCACTCGACCTGCTGCTGTTTCTCATCCTATAGTTCCGTAGTCTCGGACTGGGGCCTGATCGCCTCCATCTCAGCTATCTTCTGAAACTCCCCGAGATATTCCTGGCGGTGATGCGCAAGCCAGCGGCTGATCCGACCGTTCGCAAGCAGCTTGGCGACATATCCGCGCGCTACGGTGAGGTGCAGGTTATCGATGCCATAGGTTTCTTCGACGCTTTTCACTTGCGTCTGAAGCGCGGCTAGTTCCCGTTCCATACGGGCAATCTGTTGGCCTGATGGTGTACCTGCAGCCGCGCCCGTCACCTTTTTGGCCGTTACCAGTTGGCTGTCAGGCGTGGCAGCGCGGATCGCTCGAGCGAACATGACGGTAAAATTGTGCTGACCTATCATCAGATCTGCCGCCTCGATCTGGCGAACGGCGGACATTTGCCGCAAAACATCGAACACCTTCATTGAGCAGGGCGTATCCTTCAGCATCTCGGCCGCTTCGGGACTGATGCCTTCCAGCAGTCGAAAGCGGCGAATGACGGACTCCACCTGAAGGCCCAACGCGTCGGCTATGTCAGCAGAGGAAACGCCGCGCTCGATGGCGCGCGCTATCATCCTATGCTCTTGGATCGGCGCCAGCCGGTTGACCCGCTTGTTATAGGTATAGGTGTCGTCGTCGGTGGCGATCAAGCACTCGACCTCCGTAATGCCGAGTTGCTTAAGTGCTTCCAGCCGTAGATGTCCATCGAGCAGAAACCAGGTCCCAGCATTCTGGGTATTCGCGATGACGACCGGCGCCTCGACCAACCCGATCGCCTTGATTGAGCTTAGAACCTGCGCGAACTTCCTGCTTTCCCGAGCGCCGTCCGGGAGCGATTTAAGCGGAACGATCGCGGAAATGGGAATGGCTCTTATGTCACGATCGAAAGCGAGGTGAATTCGCCCATCCCCATTGCCACCGTTTTCCCGCCCATCATTCATCGCGTCCTCCTGAGATCCGCGCGACGAGCGCCCGTGGCATGGTCGCCAGTCCCTCGGCCCGCAGTAAATTGAGGAACCCTTCGTCTGCGAGCAGGTCTTTCAATGCCTCAACGATAAACAGAAGCCGTGTCTGTGTGAAATCCGACTTCTTGACCAGCAGTCGCTGCTTTTCTGCTTCGCGTTGATAGACCTGCATCAGGTCATGTGCCGTCATCCGGCGTCCGCTGCCCTTTCGTCCAAGGCGTCCTGCCGGCAAACCCTTGCCCTGCGCACGCATGCGTATATCGAGCATCCGCCTGACAGCGGCGAGTTTCTTCCCCCGCAGCTGACCGGCCTCGTATGCGTCGAGGAGCAGGTTCTGCGCCTCCTCCGTTTCCGCCCGAGAGATCTCCATGGCAAGCGTGATCGGGATGAGGCCTGTCTCCACAGCGGCGACGAGCCGTTCCTCGCCTCGTTCGAGAAGGGACGCGATCATGTTGACCCAGGATGAGCCGACGCCAATCTTCTCGGCAATGGCTGCGTCGGTGTATCCACGTGCCCGCAAGGCGCCGATCTCTCGCATCAAGTCGATCGGCCGCGGCGTGCGTCGCGCGATATTTTCCACGAGACTCATCACAAGGCATTTGTCCTCGGCGGCCTCGATAACAACCGCCGGAATCTCGTTCTGACCAAGCATCTGGAATGCTTCCAAACGCCCCTCGCCGCAAACCAGATCATATCGTGGACCACCGGGGCCATCGTGCCGGCTCACCGTGATGGGACGTTTGAGGCCAATGGCCTCGATGTTATTCACGATGTCGCGGTGCTGGCGCTTGTTACGGGCTCGTGGGTTCAGGACCGTAATTCGAGAAATCGGGATCATCTCGATCCGGTTCGGACGAAGGGCAGACATCACGCGGCCTCCGGCAGGGGAACGGGTGTTGCGATTTGATAGAGAAGCTCGAGATCGTCGAAACGATAAGCATCGAGATGAAGGGCGTTGTCTTCCGACAGCCGCAACTTCTCGGAAAAAACGTCGATCCGCGGGAACAGATAATAGTCGAAGGGCGCCCGGTTGCCAGCATCCATGCGCACCACAACCGTGATGTCGGGACCAAGAGACGTATCAAAGCGGAGCTTCCAGCGCAAAAGCCCTGTCGACGTCTGAAGGCAACGGGCAATGACCACCGATAGCGTGAATTCCTGATTGACGATTACCCGATCGGTTTGCAGATCCTGCAGGGCATCGCTGCCGGTGGCCCGCAATCTTTCCAGAACTTCACGGACCACATCGGGATGGAGCTTGCGGAGCTCCCGGTTGGTTTCGACATAACGGTAGTCCCGATCGGGGGTGAAACCGACGAGGCGATAGGCTCTGAGCAGGCTTCCGAAGCGCGCACTATACGCGCTGCTGGAGGGCATGCCGTCACATTCATCAATGACAATGCCCGAGAGCAATCCCTTTTGCCGGAAGAGGTCTCGCAAGGACTGCAACATCTCTTCATCGCTCAGGCGGAACGAGCGCGCATTGATGATTGTTCTTGCCGCCTCGAAAAGCTCGCGTGCGACGACAGGCTCGAAAGCTCCCTCCGCCCTGATCCACATGTCGGGATCGTTCCGGACACGCTTTTTCTTCAGCTTGAACGAGCGGCGGTTCCAGACATTGTCGCCGGCATATTTCTCGTTGATCAAGACCTGGTGGACAGTTCCTCTGGTCCATAAGCGGCCAAGGTCAGTCAGGACACCTCGTGCATTGAGATCTACTGCAATCTGGCTCTCAGTCTTTCCGTGGTGGACAAAGGCCCGGTAGACCTCGCGAACCAGGTTTACTTCCTCGACCGGGCCGGGTGTCAGAATGACGCGATCGGTCTGAATGCTCTTGTGCTCGCCGCGCTGCAGGACCCCTTTGACAGCACCGTGTTCATCAATGAGGGTACGTCGCAGACCGAAGCCAGCAGGCCCGCCCTGGCGAAAACCCTTTTCGATTAACCGTCCCTGTCCAGCGAATACCTTTGTCGATAGCTCGCGGCTGTATTCGCCGGCCATCGCCCGTTTCACACCCTTGACGATCGTCGACACCGGGCTGCCGTCGTTTTCGAACTGCTCGGCGCAATACTGGACCGCTATGCCGGCACGCCGGCAAATATATTCGTAATAGGCGCTTTCGTCAGCGTCCTGGAACCGTCCCCATCGGCTGACGTCGTAGACAAGGACGATGGTGAAGTCCGTATCTCCAGCCTGCACGTCCTCGATCAGTTGGCGGAGCGCGTCACGCCCCTCGATCTTTAGGCCACTCTTTCCTGCATCGGCATAGGTTCTGATGATTTCGATTCCACGAGCTTCGGCATACTGGCGGATCGCGTCGGCTTGGTTTTCCGTCGAATATTTCTGATGATCGGTCGACATGCGGACGTATTCGGCAGCGCGAACAGGACGCGCCGGCTGCGCTGACGATAGTTCTCTGTCGTAGGTCTCCCGGTTCGCCACGCTTCGCCCTTTCCTCGTTCCTGCCGGATCGGTCCGGGCAACTGACCGCCCCAGCGCACGACAACATCTCTGCCGCCTCCCGCGATATTGCAAGTCTAGCTGACGAAGGAGCGGAAGATGTTGCCGAAAACGGGCAGGAAGCTGCCGGTGTGGAAGGGGGTTTTGGGCGGCCGCGACATGTTGGCCCGGACTATCGCCGATCTGCTGCGCAAGGAGCATGGCGACACCCATCGGGCGATCAAGCAAATGATGAACCAGACAAACGCGAGCGAGCGGACGGTCAAGCACTGGCTGTCGGCACAACATGCTCCGGACACATTGTTTTTCTTACGACTTATGGTCTCCTCCCCCGTCATCCGCGCATTTGTTCTGGGGCTGATCGAGGGCCCGGCTTCCAATCCATTGTCGTCGGCAAGTGATCGTCCTGTCCGTGCCGCTGCGCGGGAAGCCTATGCTGCCGGAGAAGCGGCCTTCAGCGCGCTCACAAAGGATGTACGGGAAAGTGACCCTGAAAATGGCCCTGATCGTGACCCTAAACATGACACTGAACCCGTGGATCTCAATGAACGTCAGCACTGGTTTCTTGAGCGTATCGTTGACGGCGACCGCTATGGCGCAAAGGAGATCATGGCCATCTGGGAGGTCAGCCTGAAAACCGCGCGACGGGATATACGCGGGCTCCAACTCGCCGGGCTACTGGTATATTCCGGCTCACGTCGAAAGGGTAGATATCGTCCTGTCCGTTAAAGAGACATTCACGCTCGATGTACCGAGAGGGGGGAAGGTCTTGAACGGATTCGCACTGACAATCCCGCAATTGCAGACAGCCATACAGCCTCAACGCACGGGTGGCGACCTCTGTGACCATGGAGAGAACGTGCGGCCCGCCGAACGACGCGAAAGCAGAGCGCGTCCGGGCTCTGGGTTTCAGGCATGCCGCGATCCTTCGGAAATGCCTTTCGGTCCGCGAGCATGCCCGACTACTCTGCCGCTTCGGCCTGCATTTCCCGCGGCTCTCGAGCACTTCCTTCTTCTTCCGTTTCTTCTTCCGGCCCTCGGCGGCAACAGCTTGGTCCGCGATGAAAATGACGCTAGCCGGCACATCCATGAGCTGCAGCGCCTTCATCCCGCGCATCAGGCTGATACGGGAGAACAGCGGCAGGTTCAGGGACCTGCCGGCAGGGTCCTTCGGGTGACGATGCCAAAGACGATGCGGTACTTGCGTTCCCGTACAAGGACAACAAGTGCATCTGGATCGCCCCCGCCATCA
>NZ_FXAF01000006.1:5000-205000 GCF_900177415.1 Xaviernesmea oryzae
GGGCATCGCCAAATGCTCGATCGCCGATGTCGCCCATGCGCTGCAGATGTCGCCCGCCAACGTCTTCAAGCATTTCCACTCCAAGGCAGCGCTGGCGGACGCCATCTGCGACCGGCATATCAGCCGCATGATCGGCCGGTTCGGGACGCTTGACGAACCGGCGCCGGCGCCCGAGCGGCTTGCGATCGTCGTTCGCAGGCTCATGGAGGCACATCTTCAGGACATTCGCGAAAACCCCTTCCTGTTCGAAATGATCTTCCTGATGTCCGAAGCCGATCTGCCGAGCGGACGGCACTACAAGGCCTTGATCGAAGACCTGTTCTTCGATCTCATCCGCCAGGGCGTCGAGAGCGGCGCCTACAAATGCGCCGAACCCCACGCGGTCAGCCGGCATGTGGCCGCCGCCTTCGCGAGCGTGCTGCATCCCGTCATCCTGGCCAAGTCCGACGAAGCCGAGCTCTACGACCGGTGCGAAGGTCTTGCCAGGCTTGTGAATGCTGCGCTGCAAAATCCTCTTGTAAAGTGACGATTTTTAACTTACGTCACTTTCCCGCAATGGAACGCTGGTTGGATCGTCTTTCGGCCACCACTGGTCTGACCGCTTAAGACGGGTTAACTTCCCCGACCTCCGCCCCGGCATATCGTCTGCCGTGGCAACCGCCCGAACGCTTTGCCTTGGATGACGCCATGACCGGACGCAAATTGATCCTTACCCTGCTTCTTTCCGCGCTGCTCGCGGCTTGCAGCGATTCGGGCCAGCAGACCGCCGAAGGCGGCGGCGCGCCGCAGCGCCCGCCTCAGCCGGTCAGCGTCGTCGCCATGAAGAAATCCGTGCAGCCGATCACCGCCGTCCTGCCTGGCCGCGCTTCCGCCTTCCAGATCGCCGACATCCGGCCGCGGGTGACGGGAGAGATCAAGGAGATCGCCTTCAAGCAGGGCAGCGAGGTCAAGGCCGGCGATCTTCTCTACAAGATCGAGGACAGCACCTATGCGGCCGAGGTTGCGCAGGCGCGCGCCAGCGTTTCCAAGGCGGAAGCGAGCATTCCGAGCGCCCAGGCCAACCTTTCCCGCTACGAGCGGCTGGTCAACAGCGGCGCGACGCAGATCGAATACGAGAACGCGCGCGTGACGCTGCTTCAGGCCGAGGCCGATGTCGAACAGTCGAAGGCCGCGCTCCAGGCCGCGGAGATCAATCTCGGCCTCACGGAAATCCGCGCACCCTTCGACGGCGTTACCGCGATTTCCAATGTCAGCATCGGCAATATCGTGACGGCCAATCAGACGACCGCTCTGACGACGCTCCGCCAGCTGGATCCGATCTATATCGATCTGATCGATTCGAGCACCAATCTTCTGGAACTGCGCTCCGCCATGGCTTCGGGCCGGCTGAGCGGCGACCCGCGCAAGGCGGACATACGCCTCACCCTGGAAGACGGGACGGAATATTCCCACACGGGCAAGCTGGATATGTCGGAAATGGCGGTCAGCGAAACCACCGGCACCTACCAGATCCGCGCGCAGTTCGACAATCCCGATAACATAATCCTGCCGGGCATGTATGTGCGTGCGACGGTCACGCTCGGCAACGAGAATGGCTACCTCATCCCGCAGCGGGCCGCGACCCGTAACGCCCGCGGCGAGCTTTCCGCCAAGTTCGTGACCGCCGACAGCAAGGTCGAGACCCGTATTTTCCCCACCAGCAATGTTTCCGGCAACAATTGGCTCGTCACGGAAGGAGTTGCCGATGGCGACCGGTTGATCGTCGACGGCTTCCAGTGGATCGCCGATGGCGCCGCCGTCCAGCCGGTCGAGGCGACGGTCGACGATCAGGGCTTTGTCGTCGAAGCGGCAAAGCCTGCAGCCGCCCAGCCTTGAGCCAGCGTTGAGAATGACAGCAGAACCGGCAACGACGAACGCCGCAAGGAACAATTGAATGGCCAACTTCTTCATCCGGCGACCGGTCTTCGCCTGGGTCATCGCGATCGTTATCATGCTGGGAGGCGCGCTTGCCATCGCGACCCTGTCCATTTCGCAATACCCTGAGATCGCCCCGACAACGGTTCGCATTTCCGCGTCCTACAACGGCGCGAGCGCCGAAACGGTCGAGAAATCGGTGACGAGCATCATTGAGGACGGCATGACCGGGCTCGATGACCTGACTTACATGACCTCTTCGTCGTCGACGGGACGTTCCGAAGTGAGCTTGACCTTCGGCAACAGCATCCTGCCGGACATCGCCCAGGTTCAGGTGCAGAACAAGCTGCAGCTTGTGCAGTCCCAGCTGCCGGACGTGGTCCAGCAGGCGGGCATTCAGGTGGCGCGCTCCACCTCCAGCATCCTGATGGTCGGCGCGCTCGTTTCCACGGACGGCAAACGCAGCTCGGTGGATCTCGGCGACGTCTTCGCCACGCAGATCGAAGACCAGGTGAAGCGGCTCGAAGGCGTCGGCAGCATCGATATCTTCGGCTCCGGCTATGCCATGCGCGTCTGGCTCGACCCCTTCAAGCTGCAGAAGTACCAGCTGACCGCAGCCGACGTGACCTCCGCCATTGAGGCGCAGAACACGCAGGTGTCGGTCGGCGCCCTCGGAGGCCTTCCGGCGACGGAAGGTCAGCAGCTGACCGTCACCATGACGGCGCAGAGCCAGTTGACCACGGTTGACGAGTTCGAGCGGATCATCCTGAAGGTCGAGCAGGACGGCGCTACCGTACGCCTGAGCGATGTCGCCCGTGTCGAGATCGGCCAGGAGTCCTATGGCGGCAGCTCGCGCCAGAACGGCCTTCCCTCCACCGGTTTTGCCGTCAACCTGGCAACCGGCGCGAATGCTCTCGATACGGCTGCCCGCGTGAAGGCGCAGCTGGCTGAGCTTGCCCCCAATCTCCCTGACGGCGTGGAAATCACCTATCCCTATGACACTACGCCATTTGTTCAGCTTTCCATCGAAAAGGTCGTCCATACACTGATCGAGGCCATTATCCTCGTCTTCGTGGTGCTTTTGATCTTCCTGCAGAACCTCAGGGCAACATTCATTCCGATGATCGCGGTGCCGGTGGTGCTGCTCGGCACCTTCGGCATCCTGGCGATCACCGGCTATTCGATCAACACGCTCACCATGTTCGCCATGGTTCTGGCGATCGGCCTGCTGGTCGACGACGCCATCGTCGTGGTCGAAAACGTCGAGCGCATCATGGACGAGGAGGGCCTGGGTCCTCTCGAAGCGACCGAAAAATCCATGGGCGAGATCACCGGCGCCATCATCGGCATCGCGCTCGTATTGACCGCCGTCTTCATTCCGATGGCTTTCTTCGGCGGTTCGACAGGCGTCATCTACCGCCAGTTCTCGGTTACCATCGTTTCGGCCATGCTCCTGTCGGCGCTGGTCGCCATCGTGCTGACGCCGGCGCTCTGCGCCACCATGCTGAAGCCGATCGATCATCACAAGAAGCGGCGCGGCATCGGCGCCTGGTTCAATCGCGGCTTCGACCGCACGACCAGGGGATACGTCTCCACGATCGGCTACCTGCTGAAGCGTCCGCTGCGGGTGATGTTGATGTTCGCTCTGGTCATCGGCGGCTGCGCCTGGTTCTTCACAAGGCTTCCGAGCTCCTTCCTGCCGCAGGAGGACCAGGGCGTCTTGCTGACCATTATCCAGACGCCCACGGGCTCCACCACCACGCGCACGGATGAGGTCGTCAAGAAGGTCGAGGCCTATTTCAAGGAGCAGGAGAAGGATAGCGTCGACACCGTGTTCGGCGTCCTCGGCTTCAGCTTCGGCGGCAGCGGGCAGAACAATGCGATCGTCTTCACGAAACTCAAGGACTTCGCGGAGCGCACGCGGCCGGAACAATCGGCTGCGGCCGTCGTGCAGCGCGCCAGCGGTTACTTCTTCACGCTGCGCGATGCCCAGGTCTTCGCGCTGCTGCCGCCCGCCATCCAGGGCCTCGGCACGTCGAGCGGCTTCTCCATGTATCTCGTGGACAGCGGCAACAACGGCAATGACGCCCTGACGCAGGCATCGCAGCAGCTCATGCAGGCCGGCACGGGCAACCCGAACATCAGCTCGCTGCGCAGCAGCACCCAGCGTTCCGAAACCCAGTTGAAAATCCTGCTCGACCAGGAAAAGCTCGGTGCCATGGGCGTCGATCTGGCGTCGGTCAACTCGATGCTCGCCACCATCTTCGCCGGCCGCGACGTCAACGATTTCACGTTGAACAATGAGCTGAAACCGGTCTATGTCCAGGGCGATGCGGCCTATCGCATGCAACCGGACGACCTGAAGCACTGGTATGCGCGCAACAACCAAGGCGAAATGGTTCCCTTCTCGTCCTTCAGCACCGTCGAATGGATCAGCGGCACCCCGCAGCTCGCACGCTTCAACGGCACGAGCGCGATCCCGCTGGAAGGCGCGGCAGGTCCCGGCGTCAGCACCGGTCAGGCGATGGACGAAATGGAACGGCTGACGGCGCAACTGCCGGGCGGCTATTCGGTGGCCTGGCAGGGGATCTCCTATCAGGAACGGCTTTCAGGCTCGCAGGCGCCGATGCTCTATGCGCTGTCGGTGCTGATCGTCTTCCTCTGCCTGGCGGCGCTCTATGAAAGCTGGTCGATTCCCTTTTCGGTCATTCTGGCAGTCCCGGTCGGCGTGCTCGGCGCGCTCACCGCGGCGCATTTCTTCGGGCAGGAGAATGACGTCTACTTCAAGGTCGGTCTTCTGACGACGATCGGCCTGGCGGCGAAGAACGCGATCCTGATCGTGGAATTCGCCAAGGACCGTCAGGAGGGCGGAATGAGCATGATCGAGGCGACTTTGGAGGCGGCGCGGCTGCGTCTGAGGCCGATCGTCATGACCTCGCTCGCCTTCATTCTGGGCGTCGTCCCGCTGGCGATCGCCACCGGCGCCGGCTCCGCCGCCCAGAACGCGATCGGCATCGGGGTGCTGGGTGGTATGCTTTCTGCAACACTCCTCGGAATTTTCTTCGTTCCGTCCTTCTTTGTTGTCGTTAGACGGTTATCAAACCGTGAAAAAGCGTAGCATAAGGCATACGTTCGTTAACGTATTGGACGTTTAATGCCGTCAGGGGCCGCACGAATCGCTCCTGACGGTGCAAATCGGAAGCGGCATGAATGTCTGACTTCCACGCGTTGTAGGGCACCGGGACAGAAAAATGTTATCCATTCGTGTTGTCGCTCCTCTGACCACCGTACTCTTCCTCTCGGGCTGCGTTGTTGGCCCCAACCATACGCCGCCGGAAATCGCCCTTCCGGGCAAGTTTGCGGAAGCCGGCGCCACCAGCAATGGAGACGTGTCGCAGGTCGCCTGGTGGAAGGCCTTCAACGACAGCCGCCTGAACGGCTATGTTCAGCAGGGTCTGGGCCAGAACCTGGACGTGCTGCAGGCACTGGAACGCATCAATCAGGCCCAGGCCTCCGTCGTCAGCGCCGGCGCCGGCTCCCTGCCGTCCCTCGATCTCGGCGGTTCGGCTGAACGGAGCGGCACCAAGGACATCGGAGGACCGCTCAGCCCGACATCGGCCAGCCCCCAGACGACGGTCAGCGGCAATCTGACTGCCTCTTGGTTCCTCGATCTTTTCGGGCTTTATCGCCGTTCGAAGGAATCGGCCCTCGCAAACCTCGATGCGGCCTATGCCAATGTCGACGTGGCGCGGCTGACGCTCCTGTCGCAGGTCGCTTCGTCCTATATCGATGTGCGGTACTATCAGGAACGGATCGCCATTGCCCGGCAGAACCTCGAATCACGCCGCGAAACGCTGAACCTCACGAAGCTGCAGCTCGAAGCGGGTGCCGCATCCAGGCTCGACGTCGTCCAGTCGGAAGGTCTCGTGAATTCGACGCTTGCGGAACTGCCCGGCCTCGAGACCCAGTTCCGGACTGCCGCCCACCGCATCGCCACCCTTCTCGGCCTGCCGGCGTCGTCCCTCGTTCCCGAGCTTCAGAAGGGTGCGCGCCAGCCGGTCGCACGCTTCAACGCAAGGGCCGGCATCCCGGCGGACCTCATCCGCAACCGGCCCGACATCCGGGCTGCCGAACGCCAGCTCGCAGCCGCCGTTGCGCAGATCGGCGTCGCGGAAGCCCAGCTTTATCCGGCCATCACGCTCGGCGGCTCGATCACTCCGTCCTACACCAGGATTGCCGCCGGCGAGAGCGGCGTTCTCGGCTGGTCGTTCGGACCGGGTCTCAGCCTGCCCATTTTCGATGGCGGCGCGCTCCGTGCGAACCTGTCCAGCTCCGAGTCCGCGGCCCGCGAACAGTATCTCGCCTGGAAGCAGACGGTGCTGAACGCCGTTGAAGAGGTGGAAAACGCGCTTGCCGCCGTCGCCCGCGACCGCCGTACGGTCGAGGCCCTGCAGGCGACCGTAAGGTCTTACCAGGAAGCGCTGCAGCTCGCGACCGCGAGCTATCGCGACGGCGCGTCCTCGCTGCTCGACGTTCTCGATGCCCAGCGCCAGGTCTCGACCGCTCAGGCCAACCTGGCTCAGGCGGTGCAGCAGGTCGCCCAGGACTTTGTCGCCCTCAACGTGGCGATCGGCGGCGGCTACGGCTTCGGCCAGGTCGATGCCAAGGTCGCCGCGGCATTGGCCAAGAAGTAAGTCCCGGCATCCGCCGGCAAGAAAAAACCTCCGGAGCCGCGGCTCCGGAGGTTTTTTTTTGTGACAGCTTGAAGAAGCCGGAGAAATCAGTTCTTGGCGCGCTCGACGTAGGAATTGTCTTCCGTCGCGATGACAACCCGGGTGCCGGCATCGATATGCGGCGGCACCATGGTGCGGATGCCGTTGGAGAGGATGGCCGGCTTGTAGGAAGAGGATGCCGTCTGCCCTTTGACGACCGGCTCCGTCTCGACGATTTCGAGCGTCACATGGCGGGGCAGTTCGATCGCCAGCGGCACGCCTTCATGGATCGAGAGGATGCAGGTCATGCCTTCCTGCAGATAGGCCTTCTGATCGCCCATGGTATCGACATCGACCACGACCTGATCGTAGGTTTCCGGGTTCATGAAATGGAAGCCTTCGCCATCCTCGTAGAGATACTGGAAGTTCACGTCCTCGACGAAAGCGCGCTCCACCTGCTCGGTGGTCCGCCAGCGTTCCGACACCTTCACGCCATCGACGATGCGGCGCATGTCCACCTGGGTGACGGGCGTGCCCTTGCCCGGGTGGAAGTTCTGGGCAGTGAGAACGACATAGAGCTTGCCGTCGACTTCGAGGACGTTGCCCTTGCGGACGGAAGAGGCGATGATCTTGACCATGATATTCCCTTGTGGTGCCGGCTTGTCACTGCCGAAAATGCATCGTAGAGGACCGGGCGATAACCGGCCCGAAGGACGGCCCTCGTGACCGAGTGTCTGTTTTCCGGGCGGGACTACCCTAAAACCGCGCGAAGTGGAAGCCTTGCCGGCAAGAACCGGCGAAGAAAGCCGCAAATGAGCCTGTCCCGAGCCGCTCTGTCCCGTTCGTCCTGGTGGACGCCGGAAAACCATGCGGACCGCCGGCCCTTCCTGATGGGCCGCAATGCGGTCCAGGCGGCGCTGCGCGGTTTCTTCACCCGCAACGATTTCATCGAGGCGGACACGGCGACGCTGCAGGTCTCGCCGGGCAACGAGACGCATCTGCATGCCTTCGCGACGGAGGCGGTGGCGATCGACGGCGCGAGAGCACCGCTCTATCTGCACACCTCGCCGGAATTCGCATGCAAGAAGCTGCTGGCGGCCGGCGAGACGCGCATCTTCACCTTCGCGCATGTCTACCGCAACCGGGAGCGCGGGCCGCTGCACCATCCGGAATTCACCATGCTGGAATGGTATCGCGCCGGCGAGAGTTACGGGCAGCTCATGACCGACTGCGCCGAGATGCTGGCGCTTGCGGCAGAGACCGCGAAGACGAAGCGCTTTGCCTTCCGCGACATGGAGATCGATCCGTTCGCAGAGCCGGAGCGCCTGACGCTCGCGGAAGCCTTCGACCGCTTCGCGGGCATCGATCTGCTGGCTTCCGTTGCCCCGGATGGCGAGACCGACCGCGATTTGCTGGCGGCGGGTCTGCAGCAATCCGGGATCCGGTTTGCCGCGGACGACACCTGGGCCGATCTTTTCAGCAAGGTTCTGGTGGAAAGGATCGAGCCCCATCTCGGCCGAGGCCGCGCGACGATCCTTTGCGAATACCCCGTTTCCGAAGCCGCCCTTGCCCGGCCGTCTGGCCGCGACCGGCGCGTGGCGGAACGTTTCGAGCTCTATGCCTGCGGCGTCGAACTGGCCAACGCTTTCGGCGAACTGACCGATGCCGGCGAACAGCGCCGCCGTTTCGAGCACGAGATGGCGGAAAAAGCGCGTATCTACGGCGAGCGCTATCCGATCGATGAGGATTTCCTGGACGCGCTTGCGGTCATGCCGGAGGCGAGCGGCGCAGCGCTCGGCTTCGACCGGCTCGCCATGCTGGCGACGGGCGCGACCCGTATCGACCAGGTGATGTGGGCGCCCGTCGCGGAGGTGTTCGAATGACGGCGGCCGCACGCTCGCTGAAAACGCCCGAGGATCTGGCATCGGCCGGGCTGATCGAGCCGGCGAGGCTCGACGGCATCCGCGCCGTGGCCGACCGCTATGCGATCGCGCTGACGCCGACGGTCGTCTCGCTGATCGACCGCGCCGATCCGAAAGACCCGATCGCGCGCCAGTTCGTGCCCGATCCGGGTGAGCTGCTGACCACGCCGGAGGAACGCCTCGACCCGATCGGCGACCATGCGCACAGCCCGGTCAAGGGAATCGTGCATCGTTATCCCGACCGGGTGCTGATGAAGGCGGTGCATGTCTGCCCGGTCTATTGCCGCTTCTGTTTCCGCCGCGAGATGGTCGGCCCCGAGGGCGACGGCACGCTTTCGCCGGACGAGCTTGCGGCCGCTCTCGGCTATATCCGCGAACACGCGGACATCTGGGAAGTCATCCTCACCGGCGGTGACCCCCTGGTGCTGTCGCCGCGCCGGCTTTCCGCCATCATGCGCGGGCTTGCCGACATCCCGCATGTGAAGATCGTCCGTTTCCACACCCGCGTGCCTGTGGTCGAGCCGGATCGCGTGGACGAGGCACTGATCGCCGCGTTGAGGGAGAGCCGCAAGGTGGTCTATGTAGCGCTGCACGCCAACCACCCGCGCGAACTGACGGAACCGGCTCGGGCCGCCTGCGCCCGGCTGATCGACGCCGGCTTTCCGATGGTCAGCCAGACAGTATTGCTGAAGGGCGTCAACGACGATCCAATCGTGCTCGGCGAATTGATGAAAGCCTTCGTCGAGACGCGGATCAAGCCCTATTACCTGCATCATCCGGACCTCGCGCCCGGCACCGGCCACTTCCGGCTGGACATCGCCGAAGGCCAGAAGATCGTCTCGGCGCTGCGCGGCAATATCTCCGGCCTCTGCCAGCCGACCTACGTGCTGGATATTCCAGGCGGCCACGGCAAGGCGGTGATCGGCGAGAGCGCCGCGCGGCGCGAAGGCGGCTGTTATTCCGTCAGCGATTTCCACGGCGAAGAGCATATCTATCCTCCGAGATGACGAGCGCCGGCGTTCACGCGGCAGGTTTTGCCCGTGTCCTGGAGAGCCCACACGAATGCGGAACCTCATTGTATTTGTATAAAGCGGCTCCGCATTCGCGTGGCCTTCGGCGTTCTCTCGGGGCTTCCGGCCCCTACAGGTGATCATCTCGCCTCGCTGCGTGGCATTCACGCCACTTGCACGGCTCAACCGAACCTGGCCTGGCGACCAGGGGGAGGCTTGATAGGAAAGCCCGTCTTTCGACACGCTCTCCATGGCTTTCACCTCTTCCACCGTCCCCGCACGTTACGGTTCCGATGGAAGCGCCGGCTCCCGCCTGCCCGCGAACGTCTCGCGAAACACTCCGGCGACGGAAGCGGGAGGATTGTAGGCATGGGTTTGGAGGGCGGGGATGAGAAAGGGGTTAAGCGGTTGATAAGACTTGGGTGGCCTTGAATTTTATCCATCAGTTCGGTGGATGCGGCCACCCCCCTCTGCCCTGCCGGGCATCTCCCCCACAAGGGGGGAGATCGGATGGGTGCGCCGGCTTCCCCAAACAATTAAGCCTTCTGCCCGGTACACCCCAAGTGAGATGGGAAAGCCATGCCAGTTGTGATCTCCCCACCTGTGGGGGAGATGTCCGGCAGGGCAGAGCGACTGTCTTGCCGGTCAAGCGTTTTGCCATGGCTTATTGTCCCGGATGATGGCGTTGAGGATGGTGAGGAGCTTTCGCATGGTGGCGACGATCCTGGGTTTGCCAGCGGCGACCAGACGGTCGCGGAATACCTTGAGCATCGGGTTGTGGCGGCTGGCGACGAGGGCCGCCATGAACAGCACGGCCCGTACCTTGCCCCTGCCGCCGCCGATGAAGCTTTTGCCCTTCCACTGGCCCGATTGCCGCGTCCAGGGCGCAAGCCCCGCCAGCGAGGCGATCTGTCGTCGGTCGAGACTCCCCAGCTCCGGCATCTCGGCCAGAAGCGTGCGTGCCGTGGTCGATCCCACGCCCGGAACCGAGACCAGCAGCCTCTCGCGCACACGCCATATCGGCGACTTGCGGATCTGCTCGTCGAGATCGGCATCCAGGCTGTCCAGCTCTCGCCGCAGAGCCGCAAGCAGCCGCTTGATGCTCTTCTGCGCCTGCGTCTCCACAACCATGCGCAACCGGTTTTCTTCGGCATCGATCGGATCGGTCTTGGCACGACGGCCGATCGCGTTGGCATATGCACGCACTTGCGCCGGATTGATCACGATGACCGCAAACCCGGCAGACGACAGCTCTGCAGCCGCCAGCATCTCGAAGCCCCCGGTTGCTTCCAGAGCCACCACACAGGGGCCATCTGCAGAATGCTTCGCCTTCAGGCGATCGACCAGAGCCTCGATGCCGGCATGGCCGTTCCCCACATGGAACACTTCACCGGACGGAACGATCGCAATGTCCAGCCGGTCTTTCGAAACGTCGATGCCAACGATGATATCCATCCTGTCCCATCCTTGCCTAAGCGGGCTTTGCCTGCGCGAGCGGCCCTGGCGACTGTTCGGGTTCGATGGAACGGCGGACGGAGACCCGGGCTCTGCCACGGGCTTGGTGTCCCAAGGGAGGTTCGGTCTTCCATCCGCCACCGCACCGGGAACTAAACCCCCAAATGCGGATAAAGGGAAGTTACAAGGGGGGCGGAAACGGTACGCCATTCATCCGCTCGCGGCTCGGCGCAGTCAGCCCCCGTCCGCAAGATAGCCCATCAATCCTTCCCCCACCGGTATATAGAGATCGCCGCCGTCGCGATATTTGGCGGCCATGGCTTCCAGTCCTTCCTTTTGCGCCTCGGAGCGGATGTCGTGCGAGATCCGCATCGAGCAGAATTTCGGCCCGCACATGGAGCAGAAATGCGCCACTTTGTGCGCCTCCTTCGGCAGCGTCTCGTCATGGAAGGAGCGCGCCGTTTCCGGGTCCAGCGACAGGTTGAACTGGTCTTCCCAGCGGAATTCGAACCGGGCGCGCGACAGCGCATCGTCCCGGATGCGCGCCGCCGGATGTCCCTTGGCGAGATCGGCGGCATGCGCTGCGATCTTGTAGGTGACGACGCCCGTCTTCACGTCGTCGCGGTCGGGCAGGCCCAGATGTTCCTTGGGCGTGACGTAGCAGAGCATGGCCGTGCCGAACCAGCCGATCATCGCCGCCCCGATGCCGGAGGTGATGTGGTCGTAACCGGGCGCGATGTCGGTCGTCAGCGGTCCGAGCGTGTAGAAGGGCGCCTCGCCGCAGGTCGCAAGCTGCTTGTCCATGTTCTCCTTGATCTTGTGCATCGGCACATGGCCGGGACCTTCGATCATCACCTGGCAGTCCTTCGCCCAGGCGATTTTCGTGAGCTCGCCAAGGGTTTCCAGTTCCGCGAACTGCGCCGCGTCGTTGGCGTCCGCGATCGAACCGGGGCGCAACCCGTCGCCGAGCGAGAAGGAGACGTCGTAAGCGCTGCAGATGTCGCAGATCTCCTCGAAGTGCTCGTAGAGAAAGCTCTCTCGGTGGTGATGCAGACACCACTTGGCCATGATGGAGCCGCCGCGGGACACGATGCCGGTGACGCGGTTGACGGTGAGCGGGATGTAAGCGAGCCGCACGCCCGCATGGATGGTGAAATAGTCGACGCCCTGTTCCGCTTGCTCGATGAGCGTGTCGCGATAGACCTCCCAGGTGAGGTCCTCGGCTATGCCGTTCACCTTTTCGAGCGCCTGGTAGAGCGGCACGGTGCCGATCGGAACCGGCGAGTTGCGGATGATCCATTCGCGGATATTGTGGATGTTGCGGCCGGTCGAGAGATCCATGACCGTATCGGCGCCCCAGCGGATCGCCCAGACCATCTTCTCCACCTCTTCCGCCATGGACGAGGTCACGGCCGAATTGCCGATATTGGCATTGATCTTCACCAGGAAATTCCGGCCGATGATCATCGGTTCGGATTCGGGATGGTTGATGTTGGCGGGGATGATCGCCCGACCCTCGGCGACTTCGCGGCGCACGAATTCCGGCGTCACGAAATCCGGAATATGCGCGCCGAAGCTTTCGCCATCCCTTGCCAGGGCTTCCTTGGCCGCTTGCCGGCCGAGATTCTCGCGAATGGCGATGAATTCCATCTCCGGCGTGACGATGCCGGCGCGCGCATAGGCGATCTGGGTGACGGCTTTTCCGCTCTTTGCCTTGAGCGGCGCATTGCGAAGCGGAAATTCCGGCGTCAGGCGGTCGCCGGTGGCAAAACCGTTGTCTTCCGGCTTTACGATGCGGCCTTCATAGGATTCCACGTCGCCGCGTGCGCGAATCCAGCTCTCGCGAAGCCGCGGCAGGCCGGATTCGATCGCCGGCGTGTGAGCGGGATCGGTATAGGGCCCGGAAGAATCATAGACGGTCACCGGCGGTTCGCCAGCCGTCGGATGCAGGGCGATCTCGCGCATCGGCACCCGGATATCCGGATGCATGGTGCCGGGCTTGAAGACTTTCGCGGAGGCCGGAAGCGAGCCGGTGGTGACGACCGGGGTGAGCTTGGGTGGGACAATATTCATGGTCGAGGCTCCAAGGTTTGACGTTTGGAGACCCAGTTCCAGTGTTGGAATGATGGAAAAGCGCCTGAGCGGATGAAACGGGAATCCCGCCATTGCCGTGAGCGCTCGCACCGTCCCTACGCCAGTATGAACTGGATCAGGTTCAACGGGTCACTGCGCCGCAATCGGCAAAGCCTGAATTGCCCAGCAGTATCTCAGCCCCTTGCCGGGACCCCCCTGGTGAATACCGGCATCAAAAACCCCCGCGCCTTCGCTGTCAAGCCGGCCTCTCTGCGGCCGCTCGCTCGAATTTGAACGAATCCCGCAGCCCTAATTTCATTACGTTTCTTACCGGAATCTTATGCTTTCCGGCCTAAACATGCACCCAGCGATGAACGCAACACCATCCGGGGGATGTCTGATGAACGAGACCATTCGCGAATTGCTGACACGGGTTGGCGGCCTCCCCGTCGCCGTGAGCGAGCTTGAGGACGGCGCCGACCTTTATGCGGCGGGCCTTTCTTCGTTCGCATCCGTGCAGCTCATGCTGGCGATCGAAGAGGCCTTCGACATCGAGTTTCCCGACAATCTCCTGAATCGCAAGTCTTTCGCCAGCATCTCGGCGATCGAAGAGACCGTGTCCCGGATCCTGAAAGCCCGCGAGGCCGCGTGATGAGCCTCGCCGCCGTCGCAACCGATATGAGCCTTGGCGCGCGCGCCCATCGTGTTGCGATGGTGGCCGCCGAATTCGCCGACCGCGTCGATCAGGAAGGCCGCTTCCCGCGCGAGGCGGTCGAGGCCATGAAGGCCGAGCGGCTGCTGGGCATCCAGATCCCCTCTGCCTTTGGCGGCGAAGGCGCAACGACGCAGGAAATCGCCGAGGTCTGCTCCATTCTGGGCCAGGCCTGCGCCGCGAGCGCCATGGTCTTCGCCATGCACCAGATCAAGGTTTCCAGCCTTGTCGAGCACGGAACGGAAAGCGCCTGGCATAAGGATTTCATGCGCGAGCTCGCCGCCCGGCAGCTTCTGGTCGCCTCGGCGACGACGGAAGCCGGCATCGGCGGCAACATGCGCAACTCCATCTGCGCGATCGAAATCGACGGCGACATCTGCCGGCTGACGAAGGACGCGACCGTCATCTCCTACGGCACCCATGCCGATGCGATCATGGTCACTTCGCGCAGCCACGAGAAGGCCGCTTCGGGCGACCAGGTCATGACCGTTTTCAGGAAGGGGCAGTACACGCTCCAGAAGACGGTCGACTGGGATACGCTCGGCATGCGCGGCACCTGCTCCGACGGCTTCCTGTTCAAGGGCGAAGCGCCGGCGGTCCAGGTATTCCCGAAGCCTTTCGCCGAGATCGCCGCGCAATCCATGCTCGCGACCTCGCATCTCCTCTGGAGCGCGGTGTGGTACGGCATCGCCGCCGACGCGGTCCTTCGCGCCCAGGCCTTCGTGCGCGCCGCCGCCCGCAAGGCGAACGGCGCCCAGCCGCCCGGCGCCGTCAGGCTGGCTGAAGCCTCGAACCTGCTGCAGCTCCTGAAGGCCAACATCCTTTCCGGCCTGAAGGTCTATGCGGATGCCAAGGCCGACCCGGACCAGCTCTCCTCGATGGCGTTTTCGATCGCCATGAACAACGTCAAGCTCGCCTCTTCCGAGACGATCCTGACGATCATCAACCAGGCTATGATCATCTGCGGCATCATGGGCTACAAGAACGGCACGCCCTACAGCCTCGGCCGGCACCTGCGCGATGCCCATTCCGCCCAGCTGATGATCTCCAACGACCGCATCCTCGGCAACACGTCGACCATGCTGCTCGTGCAGAAACCGGACACCAGCCTGCTCGGCTGACGCCCACCCGTCAAATGAATTGCCCTCAAGCGAATTGGATGAGGTGAAGCCATGGATATGCAAGTTTCCTTTCTCGACCGCCTGTTCGATGCGGGCCTTCTGATCGAGACCGGCGTCGACGGGCTCTATGGCCGCAGCGGCCAGTTCGAGGACGTGATCGCCGCCTTCGAACGGCTGATCGACAAGGTCGGCGGCGCCGATGGGGCGGAAGCCATGCGTTTTCCGCCGGGCATGAACCGCGAATTCTTCGAGACGAGCGGCTATATGAAGAGCTTCCCCCAGCTCGCCGGCACGGTGCATTCCTTCTGCGG
Organism: Xaviernesmea oryzae; assembly: GCF_900177415.1. Classification (GTDB taxonomy): domain Bacteria; phylum Pseudomonadota; class Alphaproteobacteria; order Rhizobiales; family Rhizobiaceae; genus Neorhizobium; species Neorhizobium oryzae_A. The sequence continues at coordinate 20,231 of NZ_FXAF01000006.1, forward strand.
CAGCGAGCTCGACCACATGAGCCTTCTGAAATGCATGGAGGTCGGCGACGACTGGACCAAGGACCAGCAGGCGACCGACATCGTGCTGACGCCGGCCGCCTGCTATCCGCTCTACCCGACGGTGGCGCGCCGCGGCAGGCTGCCCAAAACGGGCGGCCTCTACGAACTGCAGAGCTACTGCTTCCGCCACGAGCCCTCCAAGGATCCGGCCCGCCAGCAATTGTTCCGCATGCGCGAATACGTCTGCATGGGCACCGAGCAGCATGTCACCGATTTCCGCCAGCGCTGGATGGATCGCGGCGTCGAGATGATGAAGTCGGTCGGCCTGGACGTGACGATCGATGTCGCCAACGACCCCTTCTTCGGCCGAGCGGGAAAAATGCTCGCCAACAACCAGCGGGACCAGAACCTGAAGTTCGAGCTCCTGATCCCCATCACCTCGACCGCCAAGCCGACCGCCTGCATGAGCTTCAACTACCATCAGGATGCATTCGGCACGAAATGGGGCCTCTACCTGGAGGACGGTTCGACGGCGCACACCGCCTGCGTCGGGTTCGGCCTGGAGCGCATCGCGCTCGCCCTCTTCCACACGCACGGCCTCGACGTGAAGACATGGCCCGAGAACGCGCGCGCCGTCCTGTGGGGCTGACGCCATGACGGCCGTCTTTCCCGCTCTCGATCCCGCAGGCTACAAGCCGCATGCGCTGCATGCGGCCGAGCGCATGTGGCCGGAGACGAACTGCTACGTCGATCTCTGGATCGAAGTGCTTTCGGCCCAAGGCCTGCCGCCGGAGGCCATGCTCGGCTTCACGCTGACCCAGGATTTCGAAGGCGACCAGTTCACCTTCTTCAAGGTGCCGCTGGAGGACCTCGAAGCGCTTTACGGCATCCGCGTGACGGAGCTGGCGATCTTCGACCGGCCGGAACGGCATGTGACGGAGCAGATCGCCCGCGGCCGGCTGACGCTGATGGAACTCGACAGCTATTACCTGCCGGACACACGCGGTGTCACCTACCGCCAGGAGCACGGCAAGACGACGGTGGCGATCAACCGGCTCGATCTCCAGGACCGCACGCTGGACTACTTCCACAACGGCGGCTTCTTCCATCTGTCCGGCGAGGATTTCGACGGGCTGTTCCAGATGAATGCCGCTCCGGACGCGCTGCCCTTCCTGCCCTATACGGAATTCGCGAAATTCCCGGCCACCCATCCGGACGCCCGCGGGATCCGCGAGACGGCGTGGAGGCTGCTGCGACACCATTTTTCCCGGCGGCCCCGGGAAAACCCGATCCGCGCTTTCGCCGAAGTCTTTCCGGCACAGGTGCAACACGTGGCGGAGCGCGATTTCGGCTTCTTCCACAAATACGCCTTCAACACGCTGCGGCAGGTCGGCGCGAATTTCGAGCTTCTGGCGAGCCATCTCGCGTGGCTGAACGGCCAAGCCTTTGCGCAAGCGGAGAAACAGGCCCTGAAGATCTCGGAAGTGGCGAAGTCCACGCAATTCCAGCTTGCCCGCGCCGTCACCCGCAAGAAGTTCGAACCGCTGGCGGCAGCGCTCGACCCGGCCGCCGAAGCCTGGGACGTGCTGATGGCCGACCTCGCGCTGGCGGCGGCCGAGAACCGCGAGGCGGCGTGAGCGATCTTTCGGTCATCGGTGCCGGAGCCGGCCTTCTCGACGAAGGCTGGTCGCTGGTCTTGACCGAGCCGGGCGCTTACGCGCTGCCCGGCGACCTCCCTTCGATGCTCGAAAGCATTCCGGCCATCGTGCCGGGAACGGTGGCGGCCGCACTCGAAGCCGCCGGCCGTTTCGACCGCGATCATCCCGAACCGCTCACCGGCAAGGATGTCTGGTATCGCCGCTCGCTGGCCGGCGAGGCAACGGGGCCGGCAATCCTCCGTCTGGCCGGCCTTGCGACGATCTCCGAGGTCTTTCTCGACAACAGACTGGTTCTCACGTCCGGGAGCATGTTCGAAAGCCATGACGTGCCGGTGGAGCTCGCCGGCGGCGAGACGCTGTCGATCTGCTTCCGGGCGCTGGAACCGCATCTGGAAAAGACAGGCCCCCGCGCCCGCTGGCGGCCGCGATTGATGAGCCGCCAGGGCCTGCGCCTCATCCGCACGACGGCGCTCGGCTTCATGCCCGGCTGGTGTCCCGAAATCCATGCAGCCGGGCCGTGGCGGCCGGTTTCATTGGTCAGGCCGGGAAAAAACAGGATTTTCGATCTTTCCGTCTTTGCCGGATTGGCGAATGAGGAAGGTATCGTCAGGGTCAGCTTTGCTTACGAAGGCCCGGGCAGAAACCTCAGTCTTGCCTGCGACGAACGTGAAGCAGCGTTTACCTGTATCGAAGGACGGTATTTTGCCGAATTGCATGTCCCCGACGTAAAGCCCTGGTGGCCGCACACCCATGGCGAGCCGGCGCTTTATGACGTGGCACTTCGGATCGACGGCGAAGAGCTTCCGCTCGCCCGTACCGGCTTCCGGAGCATCGCGGTCGATCGCGGCGCCGATGGCAACGACTTCGCCGTGATCGTCAACGGCGAGAAGATCTTCTGCCGCGGCGCGGTCTGGACTTCCGCCGATGTCGGGACGCTGCCGGGCAACCGGGCAGCCTACGAACCGTGGCTGAAGCTCGCGAAAGAAGCGGGCATGAACGTGATCCGCATTCCCGGCATCGCGGCTTATGAGAGCCCTGAATTCTTCGCGCTTTGCGACGAGCTCGGCCTGATGGTCTGGCAGGACTTCATGTTCGCCAATTTCGATTATCCGGCCGCCGATCCGGATTTCGTGATTCACGTGAAAAAGGAAGCTGCGCAATTCCTGTCGGCGACGCAAGCCTCCCCTTCGCTCACCGTCCTTTGCGGCGGCAGCGAGATCTGGCAGCAGGGCGCCATGCTGGGCCTGCCGGAGCGCATCTGGAAAGTCCCGCTCTGCGGGGAAATCCTCGCGGAGCTCTCCGCCGAACATCGGCCGGACCTGCCCTATGTGGTGAATTCGCCTTCCGGCGGCGCGCTGCCCTTCTATCCCAATGCCGGCGTCGCGCATTATTACGGCGTCGGCGCCTACAAGCGCCCGCTTGAGGATGCCCGCCGGGCGAATGTGCGCTTTGCGGCCGAGTGCCTCGCCTTCTCCAACCTCTCGGGCAGCGAGACGCTTGGCCGCGGCAAGGCCGGCATTCCGCGCGATGCCGGCGCCGACTGGGATTTCGAGGACGTGCGCGACCATTATCTGGGCATGCTCTACGATGTCGATCCGCAGGAGCTCTGCCGGACCGATTTCGAACGCTATCTCGCGCTCTCGCGCGCCGTCACCGGCGAGGTGATGGAAGCGACATTTGCGGAATGGCGCCGGCCGGGCTCGACCTGCAACGGCGCACTCGTCTTCACCTTCCAGGACGTGATGCCCGGCCCGGGCTGGGGTGTGATTGGCGGGGACGGACAACCGAAACCCGCCTGGCATGCGCTGAGACGCGCCTTCCGGCCGGTGCAGGTCATGTTCGCCGACGAAGGCACAAACGGCCTAGACGTCCATCTGCTTAACGAGACCGCTGCCGAGATCCCGGTCGCGCTGGAAGTCGCCTGCCTGCGTGACGGAAAGCTGCCGGTGGTCTCCGGGCGGCGGGAGCTGACGCTCGGCTCCCGCCGCAGCGAGAGCATCGCCTGCACCGACCTGTTCGGCGCCTTCTTCGATACCAATTATGCCTATCGCTTCGGTCCACCCTCGCATGACGTGACGGTGGCCCGGCTGCGGCATGCGGAAACGGGCGAGCCGATTGCCGAAGCCTTTCATTTCCCGCTCGGCCGCGCAAAAGCCATGTACCCGGCGGAGATCACCGCATATCTGACCGAGGATCAGGGGAAATTCTGGCTGGAGCTCTCGGCCGACCTCTTCGCCCAGTCGGTCAACGTCGACGCGGCCGGCTATCGCCCCGGCGACAACTGGTTCCATCTGGCCCCCGGAAAGCCGAAACGGTTGCGCCTCGACCCGTTGCCCGGCAATGCCGGCCGGCCGAGCGGCGCGATCCGCACACCTAATAGCGATCGCATCGCGCGTTTCTGAGGACCCACTTCGTGAGGGGTAAGCGAAAGGCGATCCACCGGATGGGCTCAGGCGACGGCGATGCGCAGCCGGACGCCGCAAAAGGAACGGAGTTTTGGCCCGCGAGCTTTAAGCTCCCCGAGAAAAGGAAGCGAAAGCGAACGGCAGGCTGTACACATTTCGAGAACCGGAATCGAACAAATGCGGCATTTTTCCTTTTCTCTTCGGACTGGATATTGTCCGGCGCCAATTTTATGTATACACGCAATAGCCACCGACGTGGAGGAGGGAGATTTTAGATGAAGAACTATGTGCTGACGGTATCCTGCAAGACGACGCGCGGCATCGTGGCTGCGATTTCCGGCTTCCTGGCCGAGAACGGTTGCAACATCATCGACAGTTCGCAGTTCGACGATCTCGATACCGGCAAGTTCTTCATGCGCGTCAGCTTCCTGTCCGAGGAAGGTGCGGAGCGTCCCGCACTTGTCGAGGGCTTTGCGCCGGTCGCCGAAAGGTTCGCCATGGACTGGGACATCTTCGACGCGGAAAACCGCATGAAGGTGCTGCTGATGGTCTCCCGCTTCGGCCATTGCCTCAACGACCTGCTCTACCGCTGGAAGATCGGCGCGCTGCCGATCGACATCGTCGGCGTCGTCTCCAACCATTTCGACTACCAGAAGCTCGTCGTCAACAACGACATTCCCTTCCACCACATCAAGGTGACGAAAGAGAACAAGCCGCAGGCCGAGGCCCAGCTGATGGAGATCGTCGAGAGCTCCGGCACGGAACTCATCGTGCTCGCCCGCTACATGCAGGTCCTGTCCGACCAGCTCTGCGCGAAAATGTCGGGCAGGATCATCAACATCCATCACTCGTTCCTGCCGAGCTTCAAGGGCGCCAATCCTTACAAGCAGGCCTACCAGCGCGGCGTGAAGCTGATCGGCGCGACGGCCCATTACGTGACCGCCGATCTCGACGAAGGTCCGATCATCGAGCAGGACACGGTGCGCATCACCCATGCGCAGTCGCCGGATGACTACGTCTCGCTCGGCCGTGACGTGGAGGCCCAGGTGCTGGCCCGCGCCATCCACGCGCATATCCACCACCGCACCTTCATCAACGGCAACCGCACCGTCGTCTTCCCTCCGAGCCCGGGCTCCTACGCCTCGGAACGCATGGGCTGAAACCCGGCCGGACTTGGCCGAAAGCTCCTATGGACGCGCGGTTTTGCCGCGCTATCCTCTTCGGAAGCGATCATCCGGAGAGGTTCATGTCCGACACGCAGCCAGACCAGCCGGAACCTTCTTCAACCGATCTCCCGATGGAGGCGGTGGAGGAGGTTCTGCGCGAGCAATACGGGCTTTCCGGACAGGTCTTTCCGATTGAGGGGCGGCAGAATCCTTATTTCCTGATCGACAACGGCCATATGCGCTACCTTCTGAAGATAGCGCCCGCCGACGCGCCTCTCGAGGAAATCGAGGCCGAACATGCGCTGATGCGCCATATCCTGCGTGAACCCGACGGCCCGCACGTTCCCGAGCCTGTCGCTACGAAGGATGGCGCGGATACGATCGTACTGCCGCTTGGAGGCGAGGACCGGCGCATCCGCCTGCTGACCTTTATCGAGGGCACCTCGCCGCCGGCGGATGAAAAGCTGTCGGAACAGGCGGTCGCCGCCTTCGGCTCGATCGCCGCCACGCTCGCCAGGAATCTCGAAGGCTTCGAGCACCCGGTCCTGGACCGGGAGCCGGAGAACGACCTGCGCAAGGCAGGTCCGCAGACGGTTTCGCTCCTCTCCACCGTCAGCGATCAGGAAATCCGCGACGTGATCGCCAAGGCCATGGTGACGATGCTGCGGCGCATCCAGCCGCTCGCACCGGACCTGCGCACAGCGGCCGCACATCAAAGCCTCGACGCCGATGCCGTGGTCGGCGATGTCGCGGATGGTTTCTGGCTGCCGACCGGGGTGACGGATTTCACCGGCATTTCGAGGGGCTGGCTGGTCGCAGGCCTCGCCAATACCTGCGCCTATCTTCTGTCGAACCAGGAAGGCGACCCGTTCGCCCTGCTGCCGGCGATCCGCGCCTATCACGACATGCACCCGCTCACCTCCGTCGAGTTCGAAGCGCTCTGGCCGCTCGTCGTCGCCCGCACAGCGCTTCTCGCCGCCAAGGCCGAGAACAGGCGCGTCCAGCTCCCCGATGACCGTCAGGCTGAGGAGGAGGCGGAAAAGCGCCGCATGCTCCTGGATAGGGCGACCGAAATCTCTCCGGCACTGATGTTTGCGGCGATCCTCGATGTGGCGGGACTGACGAAACCGCTGCCCGACATTGGCCGTCTGCTGCCCGGCGTCGATCCCGACAGCATCCGGCTCGTCGATCTGAGTGTCACGAGCCCGCTTCTGTACGGCGGCAACTGGACCGACCCGGAAAACGACTGGAAACTGCTTGCCCGCATCGCGTGGGAGACCGGCCGCGGGAGCACGCGCTACGGCGAATACCGCCTGTCGAAGACGACCGCCGATCCGCAGCGGGAGCCGGAGAGCTTCTCGCTCCATATTGACGCCTGCGTGCCGGCCGGCACGGCGGCGGTCGCGGCCTTTGCGGGGACGCTTCGGAGCACCGGCCCGCGGCTTGTTCTCGCGGGCCGCGACCTCACCCTGCATATCGAAGGCCTGGACTGCATCGCAGCCGAAGATACGGAACTCGAGGCGGGAGACTCGCTCGGACAGGTCGCCGGCGCCGAAAATTCCGTCGGCGGCCTGCGCCTGCGCTTCTGCCGCGATCCGGATCTCGTGCCGCCGCTCTTCTGCGCCGCCGACAAGGCCGGAACGTGGTCGAAGCTGTGCCCCTCGCCGTCGGCTCTGCTCGGCTTCGATGCGGATGCGCCGGCCCCGAAGCACCTCGGCCAGCCGGTCCGCGGCTGGAAGGAGTATCTTTTCGACGCGGCGGGCCGCACCCGTTTCGATCTTGCGGAGAATGCGCCGTTGATCGGCCATGGCCACCCGCAGATCGCCGTCGCGGCCTACCGCCAGCTTCTCGTGCTGGACGCTGCGCTCTCCGGCCCGTCCGAAGCCGAGCAGCTCCTCACGCAGCGCCTCCGGGAACTGGCTCCGGAAGGACTGGAGGCCGTGCTTGTCCTGCCGGGATATCGCGAGGCGCTGGATCACGCCCTGAAACTTACCCGCTCGCATACCGGAAAGAACGATATCGTTCACCTCAACGGCCCCTTGCCGGAAGTGATCGATGACTCGGCGATCCTCCGGACCGGAAGCATCCAGGACGCGACGGCCGCGATCGAAGACGGCGGCAAGGCCGGATTGCTGTTTTCCGGCTTTCCGGATTCCGTCGACAGCCTATCCGAAGCGATCGACGCGCTTGCCCGAAATGAAGGTCTCCTCATCGCCGAGGAGACCCGCACGGGATGGGGAAGGCTCGGCCATCACGCCTGGGGCTTCGAGGCACGGAACCTCTCACCCGACATCGTCATCGCAGGCCTCTCAGGCGGGACGATCGGGGTTCTGTTCACACGCGAGAATATCGCGGCCGAAAGCGAGGCCCTGCCCCGGATAAACCCGGTCGCCTGCGCGACCGCGGCCGCGATCCTCGACGTCTGCGAAGAGGAAGCGCTCCGGGAAAATGCCCGCCTTGTCGGCGATCACCTGAGATCGGCCTTTGAAGAGCTTGCAACCCGTAGCCCGGCAATCCGCTCCATCCGGGGCATGGGGCTTTGCCTCGTTCTCGAGTTCGCGGATGATGCGGCGGCAAGTGCCATTCATGGCGGTCTGGCGCAAAGGGGTATTTTCACCACCTGGCATGGCCATGCCGAGCTGCTGATCGCGCCGCCGCTTTGCTTCAGCCGGGAAAGCGCCGACCTGCTCGTGGCTCGCCTCGAAACGCTTCTCTCGGAAAGTTGATCTTGCCTTCCGGCTGGAATTTTCAGAGGCGATCCTTGCGCCGGCCCAAACACCACCTATTTAAACCGGGACGGACGATGGCCGCGAATGTGCGAACGAAATTTCACAATTCCGCCTTCTTCCTGTCATCGGTAAGAAAAAAATTCTAGTTATACCGATTTTCATTGATCGCGCTGTGGGACTCGCTTACAGACGGTCATGGTTCGACCGGAGTGAGTCCGATCGATTTTCGCGCAACACCATGAGGGAGAGTGACATGTCTGAACCTGTTATCGTCGCCGCCTTCGGTGAAGGTGCGTCCAAAATGATTGGCACGGATCGCCGCTCCCTTCCGTGCTGTCGAATGTAACGCTTTCGGTTCAATCGTTCCTGAAAATTTCATTCGCCAAAGCTGCATTCAAGCGGCCATTGCGGGAGTCTGCCATGCAGAAGCAAGTTATTGAATTCGGCGGGGAGCCCGTCGGTATTGTCATCCCGGACGAGGATCGGCTGAAGTTCATCGCCGTCAAATTCCACGTCATCGATCTCGACGAGCGGCGCTTCAATTCCGCCGACGAAGTGCGCCTCGCTATTCGCGATCTGGTGCGCTCGCGCAACCTCGCGCCGACGGCGCATGTCTGACACTTTTTGAAACCCCTGCAAAAGCCGCCTCCGGGCGGCTTTTTCATTTGGTTGCTGCGATAAGGAATCAGAACGCGGTGAACGTGATCGTCGTCAACGACCGCTCGATGCCGGGAATTGCCGCGATCTTCTCGTTCACGAACCGGCCGATTTCATCGTTTTCCTTGATATAGACCTTGAGCAGCAGGTCCCAATCGCCGCTGGTGGAATAGAGTTCGGACACGAGTTCCGTCTTGTAGATGGCATCGGCAACCTCATAGGTCTTGCCGGGCTTGCAGCGGAGCTGGACGAAAATGGGTTTCATCGGACGTCTTCCCGTCGGTCGGATCGCCTTTTTGCGATCATGATGGATATGAAACGACTATTGGCCGATGCGGCCGCCGTTCGCAAGCCGCTCCTTCTCGATCTCCATCGTGATCCAGCTCCGGAAGGCGGCAAGCGGCGGATAGGTGGCGCGATCCGGAGGATAGGCGAGATAGTATTGCCCCGTCTCCATCCCCTCGGCTTCCACGGCAGGCACCAGAAGGCCCCGTTCCAGTTCCCGGCCGATCAGGAAGCGCGGCAGAAGCGCCGCACCAAGGCCCGCGGCGGCGGCCTCCACCATCGGCATGAACTGGTCGAACAGCATGCCGTGCAGCGCATCGAAAGCGATCCGGTTCGTCTTGAACCACTGCTCCCATGCGTCGGGCCGCGTATTGAGATGCAGAAGCGGCGCCTTCAGCACGTCCGCGGGCGTTTCGAGGTCGTGCCGCAGCCTGAACTCGGGGCTGCAGGCCGGCAGCACCTCCTCGTCCATCAGGAAGGTGAGCGCCGCGCCCGGCCAGCGCGCCGCGCCGAAATGGATCGCCGCATCCAGCGTATCGAAACGGAAGTCGAAGGGCTCCAGCCGCGTGATCAGGTTCACCACCATGCCCGGATGGGCATCGAGAAAATGCCTGATCCGCGGGGTCAGCCAGCGGGTGCCGAAGAACGGCAGGATGGCGAGGTTGAGCGTGCCGCCGGCGGGATTGGCCCGAAGGTTGAGAGAGGCATTGGAGATGCGGCGAAGCGCCTCCCGCACCTCGCGGGCATAGGTGTCGCCGGCGATCGTCAGCCGGATCGTCTGGCGCTCGCGCAGGAACAACGCCACCCCGAGCTGCTTTTCGAGCGCCGATATCTGGCGGCTGACGGCGCTTTGGGTGAGGCCGAGCTCGTTCGCGGCCGCTGTGACGCTGCCGGTGCGTGCCGCCGCTTCGAAGGCCGTCAGAAGCGAGAACGAGGGAAGGAAGCGCCGGGGCGGCAGCATGTCATTCCTCCGGCGAATGACCTGTTGAGAACATGTCGATATTCATCGATAACAGCCCTCTGTAAAGAGTTGGTGAGTGCTGCCTCCGGACAATCCATCATGCTGAACGATCCCCGCTCTCACGGCCTCTGGGAAAAGACCGCGCCCCCGCCGCCGCCGGCGCCGCGGCTGGAGGAGGGCGTTTCGGCCGATGTGGTGATCGTCGGCGGAGGCTACACGGGTCTTTCGGCAGCGCTGCATCTGGCCGAAGCCGGCGTCGATGTCCGGCTGCTGGAAGCGGCGGAAATAGGCTTCGGCGGCGCCGGCCGCAATGTCGGCCTCATCAATGCCGGCATGTGGGTGATGCCCGACGACTTTCCGAAGGAGCTCGGCCCGGTTTACGGCGAGAAGCTGCTCGATCTGCTCGGAAACGGCCCCTATCTCGTCCGCGAGCTGATCGAGAAGCATGGCATTGCCTGCGAGCTCGAAAAGAACGGCACCCTGCATTGCGCCGTCGGCCCGGACGGCATGAAGGAACTGGAGGAACGCGCGAGGCAGTGGCAGAAGCGGGGTGCGCCGGTGACGCTTCTCGACCGTGCCGAGACCGAGCGGCGCATCGGCACCAGGGCCTATGCCGGTTCCTTGCTCGACATGCGCGCCGGCACGCTGCAGCCGCTCGCCTATGCCCGCGGCCTGGCGCATGCGGCCGCCAGGGCCGGCGCGAAACTCCATGCCGGCAGCGCGGTGATCGGCGCCGGCGAAGCGAATGGCCGGAAAGTCGTGAAGACAGCCGAGGGAGAAGTCTCCGCCGACTGGATCATCGTCGCGACCGACGCCTACAGCACCGGTCCCTGGGAAACCGTGCGCCGAGAGCAGGTGCATCTTCCCTATTTCAATCTCGCCACGGCGCCGCTCGGCGACAATCTGCGCCGATCCATCCTGCCTAGCCGCGAAGGTTGCTGGGATACCAGGGAAATCCTTTCCTCCTTCCGCATGGACCAGGCGGGCCGGCTGATCTTCGGTTCGGTCGGCGCGCTGCGCGGCACGGGCACGGCAATCCACAAGGCCTGGGCGCGGCGATCCCTGAGGCGCATCTTTCCGCAGCTCGGCGGGGTGGAATTCGAGGCCGAGTGGTACGGAAAGATCGGCATGACGGACAACGCACTCCCGCGCCTCCACAGGTTCGGCCGCCAGGTGATCGGCTTTTCGGGCTATAATGGCCGCGGCATCGCGCCCGGCACGAGTTTCGGCAAGCTCCTGGCGCGCCATATCCTCGGCCACGTGGCCGAAGCCGACCTGCCCTTGCCGTTCACCGAGCCGAAGGAACCGGGCTTGCGTGCGCTGAAGGAAGCCTATTACGAGGCGGGCGCGCAGATCGCCCATTTCGCCGGCGAGCGGTTCTGATTGTAAAACCGCCGCCCGATTTCTAAGATTGACCGAAATTCGCTACCGGAGACTGACATGACGCTCGCCACTCTCGATCTCGCCGCTGAGGTGAAAACCATTCTGGGCGGTCTCGGCGTGAAGGCCGAAAGCTATACGGGCGGCACGCTCGCCGTCCGCTCGCCGATCACCGGCGCGGAGATCGGCAGGCTGCCGGAAGAGACGCCCGCCGGCGCCAAAAAGGCCATCGAAGCGGCCCACGAGGCCTTCCTCGAATGGCGGCTGGTGCCGGCGCCGAAGCGTGGCGAGCTGATCCGCCTGCTCGGCGAGGAACTGCGCGCCGCAAAGAGCGCGCTCGGCCGCCTCGTCTCGATCGAGGTCGGCAAGGTCACCTCGGAAGGTCTCGGCGAAGTGCAGGAAATGATCGACATCTGCGATTTCGCGGTCGGCCTCTCCCGCCAGCTCTACGGCCTGACGATCGCCACCGAGCGCGCCGATCACCGCATGATGGAAACCTGGCATCCGCTCGGCGCGATCGGCATCATCTCGGCCTTCAACTTCCCGGTCGCGGTCTGGTCGTGGAATGCGGCGCTTGCCATCGTCTGCGGCAATTCCACCGTCTGGAAACCCTCCGAAAAGACGCCGCTGACGGCGCTCGCCACGCAGGCGATCTTCGAGAAGGCGCTTGCCCGCTTCGTGGCCGACGGCGGCAAGGCACCGAAGAACCTCTCGACCCTCCTGATCGGCGGCCGCGAGGCCGGCGAGGTGCTGGTCGACCACGAGAAGGTTCCGCTGGTTTCGGCCACCGGCTCGACCGCCATGGGCCGCGCCGTCGGGCCGCGGCTGGCGCAGCGTTTCGCCCGCTCGATCCTCGAACTCGGCGGCAACAATGCCGCAATCGTGGCGCCTTCCGCCGATCTCGATCTGACGCTGCGCGGCGTCGCCTTCGCCGCCATGGGCACGGCCGGCCAGCGCTGCACGACGCTTCGCCGCCTCTTCGTGCACGACAGCGTCTACGACGCCTTCGTGCCGCGCCTCACCAAGGCCTACCAGTCGGTCTCGATCGGCAGCCCGCTCGAAAACGGAACGCTCGTCGGTCCGCTGATCGACAAGACGGCCTATGACAAGATGCAAAAAGCGCTGGAAGCCGCCAAGAGCGAGGGCGGCAAGGTGACCGGCGGCGAGCGCGTCCACCAGAACGAGGCGGCCGATGCCTATTACGTACGGCCGGCGATCGTCGAGATGCCGGCCCAGGCAGGGCCGGTGAAGGAAGAAACCTTTGCGCCGATCCTCTATGTGATGAAATATTCGAGCTTCGACGAGGCGCTGGCGCTGCACAACGACGTGCCGCAGGGCCTTTCCTCGTCGATCTTCACCAACGACATGCGCGAGGCCGAGACCTTCGTCTCCGCCCGCGGTTCGGACTGCGGCATCGCCAATGTCAATATCGGCCCGTCCGGCGCCGAGATCGGCGGAGCCTTCGGCGGCGAGAAGGAAACCGGCGGCGGCCGCGAGTCCGGCTCGGATGCGTGGAAGGCCTATATGCGCCGCGCCACGAACACGCTGAACTACGGCCGCACCCTGCCGCTGGCGCAGGGTGTCAAATTCGATATCGAATGATGACGGCCGGCCCGCTGAACCTCCTGACCGACATCGAAGGCGTGGCCGTCGGCCATGCGACCGATCTTGCGCTCGGCTCCGGCGTGACGGCGATCGTTTTCGACGAACCGGCGATTGCTTCCGGCTCCGTGCTCGGAGGCGCGCCGGGCGGGCGGGATACCGCGCTGCTCGACCCGTCGATGACCGTGCAGGTGGTGGACGCCTTCGTTCTCTCCGGCGGCTCGGCCTTCGGGCTCGACGCGGCGGGCGGCGTGCAGGCGGGCCTGCGCGAGATCGGCCGCGGTTTCCAGGTCGGAGCGGTGCGCGTGCCGATCGTGCCGCAGGCGATCCTGATGGACCTGCTGAACGGCGGAGACAAGGATTGGGGCCTGCATTCGCCCTATCGGGAAATGGGCTACGAAGCCTTCAGGGCGGCGGGGGCAGGACCGTTTGCGCTCGGCACCGTTGGCGCCGGCACCGGCGCCACGACCGCGACCTTCAAGGGCGGCATCGGCTCGGCAAGTGCGAGGACTTCGGCGGGTCATACCGTTGCGGCGCTGATGGCCGTCAATGCCATGGGGTCGGCGACGGTAGGCGATGGCCCGCATTTCTGGGCGGCCCCTTACGAGCAGGACGGAGAGTTCGGTGGACTCGGCCTGCCGGAAAAATTCACCGAAGGCCATTCGGCGCTCAGAATGAAGGGCGTCAACCTGAAAGCCACGACGATCGGCGTGATCGTGACCGATGCGGCGCTCACCAAGGCGCAGGCACATCGCCTGTCGATCATGGCGCATGACGGGCTCGCCCGTGCCGTGCTGCCGGCGCATCTGCCGGGCGACGGCGACACGATCTTTTCCGCCGCCACCGGCGCAAGGCCGCTCGGCGACATGACCGCCTTTGCCGAACTCTGCCATCTGGCGACACTGGTCACGGCTCGCGCGGTGGCGCGCGGCATCTACGAAGCAACGGCTCTGCCGGTGCCGAATGCGCAAGCTGCCTGGCGCGATGCGTTTCCTTTGCCGGCTAAATAGTTTTCAGCGCCGTTTCCACCCGTGACCAGTCGTTTGCAGCCGGAAGACCGATCCTGAGATCGGCCGGCCGCTCCTCGAAACGCCGTGTGATGATGCCGCGCTCGCCGAGATGCCGGTAGATAGCCTGCGCGCGCGGATCGCGGATGAAGCGGAAGAGCGACGTGCCGCCCGCGACCGCAATTCCAGCTGAGATCAGCAGCGCGTCCAGCCGTGCGGCATCCTGTTCCAGCTTCGCTCGCGTCGCCTGCCGCCAGGGGACATCTGCCAGCGCCTCACCGGCCACATGCAAAGCCGGACCGGAAACGGCCCAGGGGCCGAGCCGGCTCTCGATCTTCGCGATGATATCCGGATGCGAAATCGCAAACCCCAGCCTTAGGCCCGCCATGCCGTAGAATTTTCCGAAGGAGCGCAGCACGACGAGATCGCCGTCGTTGACGGCATTCGCGACGCTCTCCGCCTCCGAGACGTCCATGAAGGCCTCGTCGACGACAAGCAATCCTCTCCTGGCCCGCATGACGGCCGCCAATGCGAGCAGATCGCTTTTCGGTACGACCCGGCCCGTCGGATTGTTCGGATTGACGACCACTGCCAACCGTCCGTCCGCCAGTCTCTGAAGATCGTCCGTCTCGGTAACCTCCAGGCCGGAAAGCCGTGCGGCGCGCGCATGTTCCGCATAGGTCGGCGATAGCACCGCCGCCTTGTCGACGCCCCATCCTGACTGCAGAGCGGCGACGATGGGGAGCAGGATCTGGGTTCCCGGCGCTGCCGCGATATGCGCTGCCGTAGGCGCGCCGTAAGCATTGGCCGCCAGCACCTTCAACCTTTCCGCCAGCATCGGCTCCGGCAGGCGCGCGAAGGCATTGCCCGGAATGGGCGAGTGCGGATAGGAATAAGGACTAATGCCGGTGGAAAGATCGATCCAGGGTTCGGGCGCATGCGGAAATTGCGCCCGAGCGCGGGAAAGATTGCCGCCGTGCAGGATCGGGCCGCCAACATCATGCCGACTTTCTGGACCTGCCACCGCTAATGTTCCTTCTCGCATTCGCCGCGCTGATCGTGGAGCGCATATTCGGTTATCCGGACTGGTTGTTCCGGGCGATCGGCCATCCGGTCACCTGGTTCGGCCGGCTGATATCCCGGCTCGACAGGGACTGGAACCGCGAGGCCGACGATTTCGGGGCCCGCAAGCGCATGGGCGCATATGCCCTGCTGACACTGCTCGGCATTGCGATCGCGGCCGCGCTGGCCGTCGAACACGGCCTGTTGGCGCTGCCTTTCGGTCCGGTCCTGCTGGTCCTGATTGCAGCCAGCCTTCCCGCCCAGAAAAGTCTCGAAAGCCATGTCGAGGCGGTTGCCGACGCGATGAAACATGGCGGGCTCGAAGCCGGCCGGAAAGCAGTCTCGATGATCGTCGGCCGCGATCCGGAAAAGCTGGACGAGGCCGCCGTCTGCCGCGCGGCGATCGAAAGCCTGGCGGAGAATTTCTCCGACGGCGTCGTGGCGCCCGCCTTCTGGATGGGTGTCGGCGGACTTGCGGGTGGAGCCGCCTACAAGGCGGCCAATACCGCCGACAGCATGATCGGCCACCGCAGCCCGCGCCACGAAGCCTTCGGCTGGGCCGCTGCGCGTTTCGACGACCTGATCAACCTGCCTGCCTCGCGGCTGAGCGCGCTTCTTTTCGTCATTGCGGCTCTTTTCATCGACAAAGCCTCGCCCCGGAATGCCATCAGGGCCGTGTTTCGGGACGCCGGATACCATCGCTCGCCGAATGCCGGCTGGCCGGAAGCGGCGATGGCCGGCGCGCTCGGCATCGCTCTGGCGGGACCGAGAAGCTATGGCGGGCAGATGATCGAGGCACGTTTCATGGGCGAGGGCGGCCGGACGGAACTGACCCATGACGATATCCGCCGTGCGCTGAAGCTCGCCCGTGCGGCAGACGCGCTGCTGATCGGCCTTTTCGGCCTGCTGGCCTGGATCATCTGGCAAGTCTGAGCAGTCCGTCGAGATCGAGATGCTGTTCCATATGCGCGGCAAGCCGGTCCAGCACCTCCTCCACGCCGGCTTCGTAATCGAGGCCTGAGGCCGTGCCCCCCAGCCGCATCAGCCAGGCGGAACGTTGCCGGTCGTCGGCGAACAAGCCGTGCAGATAGGTGCCCCAGACCCGGCCATCGGCAGAGGTCGCGCCATCCGCCTCGCCGCCGATCATGGAAAAGGGCCGGGCGCAATCCGCGCCAACTGTTCGCCCGACATGCATTTCGTAGCCGGCCAGGGAAACTCCGTCGAAACTGGTGCCCGAAACCGCCTCCAGCCGCTTGTCGGCGGAAAGAACCGTCTCGACATCGAGCAGACCGAGCCCTTCCACCGATCCGGGCGGACCCTCGATGCCGTCCGGATCGGAGATTTTCTTTCCAAGCATCTGATAGCCGCCGCAAAGTCCGAGAACCCGCCCGCCGCGGCGGACATGCGCGGCGATATCGACGTCGAAACCGGCGGCTCTCAGCGCAGCCAGATCCGAGATCGTCGCCTTCGAGCCGACCAGCAGAACGAGATCGCAATCGCCGGGGATCGCCTGACCTGCACGGACCCGAACCAGCTCCACATCCGGTTCGGCTTCGAGCGGGTCGAGATCGTCGAAATTCGAGATATGCGGCAGGATCGGTACCGCGATGCGGATCCTCGCTCCGGTCTTGCGGGCAGAAGGACCATTCAGCCCGAGCGCATCTTCCGCCGGCAGCCGCGCAGCATCGGGAAAGTGCGGCAGCAGGCCGATCGATCGCCAGCCGGTCAAGTCCCCGATCATGCGCATGCCATCCGCAAACAGGGCCGGGTCGCCACGAAATCGGTTGACGATGAAGCCGCGGATCATCGCCGCATCGTCCGGATCGAGCACCGATTTCGTACCGGCAAGGCTGGCGATCACCCCGCCGCGATCGATATCGCCGATCAGCACGACCGGCGCGTTGGCGGCACGCGCGAAACCCATGTTGGCGATATCGTTTTGGCGCAGGTTGATTTCGGACGCGCTGCCGGCGCCTTCCACGAGCACCAGATCGGCCTGGCTGCGGAGCAGATCGAAGCTTTCCAGCACCCGCGGCATCAGCTTCGGTTTGAGATGCTGGTATTCCGCCGCTTTGGCATTGCCTTCCACCCGGCCCTGCACGACGACCTGTGCGCCGACTTCGCTCTGGGGTTTCAGCAAGACCGGGTTCATATGGACGCTGAGCGGCACTTTCGCGGCGCGCGCCTGCAGCGCCTGTGCCCGGCCGATCTCGCCGCCATCCGCCGTCACCGCCGCGTTGTTCGACATGTTCTGCGGCTTGAAGGGCAGGACCTTTAGGCCGCGCAAGGTGAAGGCGCGGGCAAGCCCGGCCACCACCAGCGACTTGCCCACATCCGAGCCCGTTCCCTGAAACATGAGAGAGCGGGCAGTCATGGGTCAGAACTCGATGCCGGCCTGGGCCTTCACGCCGGCCTTGAAGTGATGCTTCACCAGCGTCATCTCGGTCACCATGTCGGCGGCCTCGATCAGGGCCGGCTTGGCATTGCGGCCGGTGACGACCACATGCAGGTCCGGCCGGCGTGCCTGCAAGGCGGCAATGACCCGGTCGAGATCCAGATAATCGTAGCGCAGAGCGATATTGAGCTCGTCGAGGATGACGAGGCCGATCGTCTCGTCGGCCATCAGGTCGAGCGCCTTTTCCCACGCTTTCTCGGCAGCGGCGATGTCCCGCTTCAGGTCCTGCGTTTCCCAGGTGAACCCTTCGCCCATCGTATGCCAGACGACCCGGTCGCCGAACACGGCGAGCGCCGGCTGTTCGCCGGTCGACCAGGCGCCCTTGATGAACTGCACCACGCCGACGCGCCGGTTGTTGCCGAGCATGCGGAGCGCCAGGCCGAAGGCGGCAGTGGATTTGCCCTTGCCGGGACCGGTGTGGATGATGAGAAGACCCTTTTCGAGGGTCTTCTCCGCGACTTCGGCATCTTGAACCGCCTTGCGGTTCGCCATCTTGGCGCGATGGCGTTCGGCTGCCGCCTGATCGATCTCCTTCACCGCGGGGCCAGCCCCGCCAGCGGGCGCGCCGTGGCGTCTTCGCCGGCCCGGAAACGTTCGCGGACCGCGCCGGCAAGCGCGCCCAGCGCCGCCCAGAACACCAGATTGGTGACGTAAACGGCATTGACGAAGCGGGCATGCAGCTCCAGCGGCACCGCCGTTTCATGCGTCGGCGGCAGCGGGGCGCCAACCACATGCGGCGCGATCAGCAGAACGATCGCCGGAACGGCAAACACGACGGAACGGGTATAGGCGAGCAGGCCGAGGCCGAGTGCTGTGCAGACGGCTGTCGAAATCCACCAGACCTGGCGCGGGCCGAGCTCGGCGGCCGGCATGCCCGGCAGTTCCGGCGGCAGGCCGAGGCCAGGTGCGAGGCTGACGGCAAGAAAACCGGCCATGCCGAACATCAACCCGCCGTGCCAGCCCTTGAGGCTTCCGAGGGCTTCCGAGATTGCGATCAGCACAAGGCCGAAGCCAATTGCCGAGAGAATGTTGGCGGCGGCAGTGTAGATGAAGCGCTCGAAACCGTCGGCGGGAGCCCAGGCTTCCTCGCCGTGACTATGTTCGGCAGCCGCAGGAGCCGCGGCACCGGCAGCCGGGGCAGCCTCATGGCTGTGGCTGTGGCCGGCCTCGGCGCCGCCGGCATTTTCATAGGTCTCCGCCTGCAGGATGAGCGGCACCGTCGAGAAGCTCTGCAAGACGGTCAGCAGAAGTCCGGCCACAAGCCCGGCGATCACCGCCGTTAGGACGATGTTGCGAAACAGCGACATTTGGAAATTCCTCTCAGTGGCAGGGGAAGGCCAGCGAGTGGCGCGTATCGTGGGCGGCGTTGTGGACGACTTCCAGATGCGAGAAGCCGACAAAACCGACGATGAACAGGCCGAGAATAGCCGTCATGCTGAGGGGAATGATCTTCGAAGCGGAAACGCCGACTGCACTTGCGGCAGAATTCGTAACCATGTGTTTTGTCCTTTCGCCCTCCACCCGAGGGCCGTTCAAGTTCCGTTTGCCGAAGGCAGGTCTCCTGGCTCGCGAATCAGGCGCCTCGCATCCGCCTTCCCGGGAAAACCCAGTGGCATTTGGATGGAAGCTCTCCGCTTACAGTTGCGGGGGCAGCCGCGGGTTCGACGGGTCCCTCCGTCTCACCGCATTCCCTCTCGGCCCTTCCGGGCACCATCGACCGCTCCACTATAGCCGAATTCCGCCTTGCCGCAATCGCCTTTGCGACACCCGCTGCACTCCATTGACATGGACCTGCGACCGGGCTTAGTTGGAAGGGAGACGGTCCTTCTCCGGCAACGGAGAAGGTCAAGAGGGAATGCGGTGCGACCCCGATGAGGGTCAAAGCCGCGGCTGCCCCCGCAACTGTAAGCGGAGAGCCCGAGCCAAGAAGCCACTGGAGAGACGATCCGGGAAGGCTGGCTCAGAGGCGAGGACCCGCGAGCCAGGAGACCTGCCGTCGAAAGACATCGTGCTCGCCGGGCGGGGTGCTCCGGGTCGAGGATTTCGTTCACGGCCGAACCGGCGAGAGCCGGACGTGCCCGCACCCCGACATGTTTTACGTGGCGGACAGGCGGCCGAGTGACGAATGATGATTGACGAGCAGCCCGGAAACGAAGCGGACGTGACGATCTTCGTGTGCACCAACTGCCGCGACGAATCGAACGCCGACATGCGCCCGGGCGTGGCGCTGATAGCGGCGCTCAAGGAAGCGACGGCCGGCAAGCCGCTTGCCGTCAAACCCGTCACCTGCCTTGCCAATTGCGAAAAAAGCCCGAGCGCGGCCTTCAACCACCGATCCGGCTGGTCCTATGTGTTCGGCTATCTCACGCCGGAAAACGTCGAGGACATCGTCACCGGTGCAATGATGCTGGCCGAGGACGAGCGCGGTTTCCTTCCCCTTCGCGGCCGGCCCGCCTGCCTGCGCGGCAAGGGCATGACGGCCCGCATTCCACCCTTCCATCATCACGAGGACATGCCTTCATGAGCGTCAATTTCGATCGCGTCCCCTGCACCGTCGTCACCGGTTTCCTGGGCGCCGGCAAGACCACGCTGATCCGCAACCTGATCGAGAAGCTGGACGGCAAGCGGCTGGCGATCATCGTCAACGAATTCGGCGATGTCGGCATCGACGGCGAGGTGCTGAAGGGTTGCGGCATCGAGACCTGCCCCGAGGACAATATCATCGAACTCGCCAACGGCTGCATCTGCTGCACCGTCGCCGACGATTTCGTCCCGGCGATCGACCAGATCCTCTCCCGCGAGCCGCGCGTCGACCATATCCTGATCGAAACCTCCGGCCTCGCCCTGCCGAAGCCTCTCGTTCAGGCCTTCCAATGGCCGGATGTGAAGGCGCGCGTCACCGTCGACGGTGTCGTTGCGGTTGTGGACGGCGTGGCGCTTGCGGAGGGCAGGGTCGCCGACGACCATGACGCACTGGAAGCTCAGCGCCAGGCCGATGGCTCGATCGACCACGACGACCCTGTGGAGGAAGTTTTTGAAGATCAGGTCGCCTGCGCCGACATGATCGTGCTGACCAAGACCGACCTTCTGGATTCCGGCGGGCTTGCGAGCGCGAAAGACAGGGTGGCCGCCCATTTGCCGCGCGCGGTCAAGATCGTGCCGGCGGCCAATGGCGCCATCGATCCGGCCGTGCTCATCGGCCTCGGTCTCGCGGTCGAGGACGATATCGAGAACCGCAAGACGCATCACGACGACGAACTCGACCACGATCACGACGATTTCGACAGCTTCGTCGTCGACCTGCCGGCCGTGGCGGATCCGCAGGAGCTCGCCGCCCGCATCTCCGCGACGGCGGAAGCGCAGAACGTATTGCGCATAAAAGGCTTCGTGGAGGTCGCGGATAAGCCGATGCGCCTGCAGGTCCAGGCTGTAGGATCGCGCGTGAACCATTATTTCGACCGCGCCTGGACGCCCGGCGAAACGCGGCGGAGCCGCCTTGTCGTGATCGGCGAAAAGGGGATCGACCGCGCGGCGATCGAAAGGATGCTGGCTGCCTGACAGGGTCTCGGTAGAAGGATGCACATACTCGCCACCACATCGTCGTCGCTCGACGACCTGATCGAGCCGGTCGATCTCGACCAGCCGCCGGCCGATGTGGTGGTGCTGTCCTTTTCGGGCAGCGATCTGAACGGGGTTGCCGCGGCCTGGGATACGGCAACGGACGGCAAAGGTGACGCCCCCGGTCCCTCTCCGAGCCTCTGCCTCGCCAACCTGTCCGATCTCCGTCACCCGATGTCCGTCGATCTCTGGATGGAGAAAACGGCAGCGCATGCCAGGGTCATCCTCGTGCGCATTCTCGGCGGCTACGACCGCTGGGCCTACGGGGTGGACGAACTTTCCCGCATGGCGAAGCGCAAGAAGATCGCGTTGGCCCTGCTGCCGGGTGAGTGCAGCATGCGTGACGATAGGCTCGCTGCTGCCTCCACGGTATCAAACGAAGAGCTTGCCGGCATTCTCGCCTGCTTCCGCGAGGGCGGACCGGGCAATATGCGGCTTCTGACACGGCGGCTGGCAAGGCTTGCGGAAGGTGGGGCGCAGGCGTTGCCGCAGGCCGTTCCGATGCCGAAGGCCGGCTTCTACAGACCGGGTCAGGGCATCGTGGGGGCCGAAGCGTTGCCGGCCGGCTTCGCAGCCGAGACGCCGCGCCTGCCGATCCTCTTCTACCGCTCGATGCTGCTCGCCAATGATGCGGCGCCGGTCGACGCGTTGTTCCAGGCGCTCGCTGCGCGCGGTTTCGCGCCGATCCCGATCTTCATCAGCGGGCTGAAGGATGGAGATGCCATCGCTTTCGTAGAGCAAGCGATGGCGAGCCTTGAGCCTGCGGCGATCATTGCCACGACGGCTTTCGCCAGCGGCTCGGATGAAAAGGGCGAAACGATCTTCGACCGGACCGGCGTGCCGGTTTTCCAGGTTGTCGTCGCCACGACCCGCCGCGAGGGCTGGGCGGAAGGCCGACGGGGCCTGAACCCGGCCGACCTCGCCATGCATGTCGTCCTGCCGGAACTCGACGGCCGCATTCTTGCCGGCGCGATCTCCTTTAAGGCCGGCGAAAACTCCGCCAGCCTCCTTAACCAGCCGGAACCGGATCGGATCGAACAGACGGCCGATCGCATCGCCGCCTTCCTGCGGCTGAAGGCGGCACCCCGCGCCGGGCGGAAGATCGCCATCCTCATGCCCGACTATCCGAGTGCGCCCGGCCGCACAGGTTATGCCGTCGGGCTGGACGTGCCGCAAAGCGTGCTCTCTATGCTGCATGAACTTTCCAAAGCCGGCTATGCGGTCGAAGATATTCCGGAGGCGTCGCGGGAGCTTCTTGATCTGCTGGACCGGAAATCCGGCGCCCTGCAGCTTTCCGATTACATCCCGGCACCCGGTGCAGAAGCAGCCTGGGGCTCGCCGGAACTCGATGCCGATCTGGAAGGCGGCGCCTATCGCTTCCGCGCTGCGCGGTTCGGCAATATCACGGTCGCGCTGGCGCCGGATCGCGGCCGAAATGCCGACCGGCGCGCCGATTACCATAGCCCCGATTTGCCGCCGCGCCATGCCTTGATCGCCTTCGGACAGTGGATGCGCAAGCAGCTCGGCGCCCACGCGATCGTGCATGTCGGCGCGCACGGCACGCTGGAATGGCTGCCGGGCAAGACGGTGGCGCTGTCGAAGGGTTGCTTTCCGGAACTCGTAACCGGGGGCCTGCCGGTCATCTATCCCTTCATCGTCTCCAACCCTGGCGAGGCGGCCGTCGCCAAGCGGCGGATTTCCGCCGTCACCATCGGCCACCTGCCGCCGGTGCTGACCGGAGCCGGCCTGTCGGACGAGCAGAAGAAGCTCGAACTGCTGGTCGACGAATACGCGCAGGCCGACGGGCTCGACCGCCGCCGCCGCGATAGATTGGCCAGGCTGATCGTCGAGACCGCCCGCGACACCGGCCTGGCTTCCGAAGCCGGCGTTTCCCGCGATGACGATCCGGACATGGCGCTTACCCGCATCGACGCCTTTCTTTGCGACCTGAAGGATTTCGCGATCAAGGACGGTCAGCATGTCTTCGGACATGTGGCATCCGGCGACGACGATCCGCGGCGGATTGCCAGTGCTGAAGCCGAGCGGACGGCCCTGCTCGACGCGCTGGATGGCAGACATATCCGCCCCGGCCCCTCCGGCGCGCCCGCCCGCGGCCGCCTCGACGTGATGCCGACAGGCCGCAATCTCTTCGCCAGCGATCCACGGACGCTCCCGACGCCGACCGCTTTCGAACTCGGCAAGCGGGCTGCCGACGAAATACTGCGCCGCTATCTGCAGGATCACGGCGAATGGCCGAAAAGCCTCGTCTTCGACCTTTGGGGCAGCGCGTCGCTCCGAAGCGGCGGCGAGGAGGTGGCTCAGGTTCTGGCCCTGATGGGCGCCAGGCCTATACAGGATGCGGCGACCGGCCGCGTCACCGGCATCGAGGTTCTGCCGCCGGCACAGCTCGGTCGCCCGCGTATCGATGTGACGCTCAGGATTTCCGGCCTCTTCCGCGACATGTTTCCGGCGCTGATCGCGCTTCTCGATGCCGCTATGCGCGCCATCGCCGCCCGTGAGGAAGCACCGGGCGACAATCCGCTGGCTGAAGAGGCGCGCAGGCTCGGCCATGTGCCGCCGCGCATCTTCGGTTCGGCTCCCGGCACTTACGGCTCCGGCATCGAGGAAAAGCTTGCCGACGGCAGCTGGGCGGAGCGGCAAGAACTCGGCCGCATCTATCTCGATGCCACGAGCCACGCTTTCGGCGGCCCGGAAGGTGACGCTTCCGAGGTTCCGGGCCGTTTTGCCGAGCGGGTGGGAAGCGCCGACCTCCTGATCCATACGGGAGACGACCCTGGTCGCGACCTGCTTGACGGTTCGGCCGACGTCGCCTTCATCGGCGGGTTTTCCGCAGCCGTTGCAGCTCTTGGCGGCAGGGCGGATGTGATCGCTCTCGACACGACCGATCCGCAGAAACCGAAAGCACGCTCGATCTCGGAAGCGGTGACACGCGTGGTGCGTGCCCGCGCGGTCAATCCGCGCTTCATCGCGGGCCAGATGCGCCATGGCCCGCGCGGTGCGGCGGAGCTGGTGGAAACGGTTGACCGGCTCATCGGTTTTGCCGAGACCACCCATGCCATTCCGCAATCCCTGATCGACGCCACCTATGATGCCTATCTGGGCGACGAGACCGTGCGGGATTTCCTGCTGTCCCAGAACCCGCAAGGTGCGCGCCATATGGGCGAACGCTTCCGTTCGGCACTTCGCCGCGGCCTATGGCATCCGCGCCGCAACGCGGTCGACGCCGAGCTGGAAATGCTGACGGGGGAGATAGCATGACGACGCTCCCGCTCGATCGCACGGCTCTGGACCCGCGGCCCGATTTGAACATGCAAAGGGGAGCCTGCCCGGCGCTTTCCGCACCGATGATGACCGGCGACGGACTTCTCGCCCGCGTGGCACTGACGGATGCGGTCACGCCCGCGCAGCTTGCAGGCCTTTGCCGGCTCGCCCTTCGCCACGGCAACGGCATTCTCGATATTTCCGCCCGCGGCAATCTGCAGGTCCGAGGATTGACCGAGATGTCGGCACCTTTGCTCGACACGAATGTCCGCGCGCTGAATCTGCCGTTGCGGGAAGGCCTCGCCGTGGAAACCCCGCCGCTCGCCGGCCTCGACGATGGCGAGATCGCCGATCCGCGCCCGCTCGCCGAGGCCATTCGTCAAGAGGCACACGGTATCGAGGGACTTGCTCCGAAAATGTCCGTCGTCGTGGACGGGCAGGGCACACTGCGCCTCTCCCATCTTCTGGCGGATATCCGGCTGATCGCCGTCCGGTCGGATGGAGGCATTCGCTGGAAGCTGCTGCTTGGCGGCGCTGAAGCGACGGGCAGGATCTATGGCCTGTTCGGCGAGACCGACGCTATCGAGGCCGCCATCCTTCTGCTTCGAGAGCTTGCCGCGACGGGCGGCAAGGCCCGCGGCCGTGATCTGGCAAGCGGCCTTCCCTTGAACGATGGCGCCGCGCCTTCCGCCTCCCTCTTCGGCATATTCGCGCTCTCAGATAATCTTTGTGCCGCCGGCATCGGCCCTGCCTTCGGCCAGGCACAGGCTGAAGACCTCATTGCGCTTTGCACCGAAGCCGAGCGGCTGGGGGTAAGATCGCTGAAGCCGGCGCTCGATCATTCCCTGATGTTCTTCGGGCCGCGCCCGGCCTGCAAACTCCTGGTGGATTTTGCAGGACGCAAAGGCTTCATCACCGCCCCGGGCGATCCGCGCGGAAACATCGCCGCCTGCCCCGGAAGCCCGGCCTGCAGTTCCGCGACGATCGCCACGCGCGAGATCGCGGCCAATGCCGCCGGCGAATACGCCGATCTGCTGGACGGTTCGTTCAAGCTGCACATCACCGGCTGCCCGAAAGGCTGCGCTCATCCGCAGCCCGCAGCGCTTTCTCTCTGCGGCACGGCCGATGGCGTTTCGCTGATCGCGCAGGGAAAAACCACGGAAAAACCCTTTGCTTCCGTGGCATTTGCCGATACCAACGCCTCCCTTGGCCGTATCGCCGAGCTCGTTCGGGCGGAACGAGGCGAAGGAGAGAATTCGGCCGCTTGTCTCGCCCGGCTGGGACCGGGCCGACTTGCTGCCGCCGTTATGTCAGGACGATCATGAACAGTTACGACTATATCCGCGAAGGCGACGCGATCTACGAACGATCCTTCGCGATCATCCGCGAGGAAGCCGATCTTTCCTCCTTTTCCTCCGAACAGGCGGAAATTGCCGTGCGCATGATCCACGCCTGCGGGCTTGTCGAGGCGGCCGGACATTTCCGCTTCTCGAAGGATTTCGTCGCCCGGGCGCGCGGCGCGCTTTATGACGGCCGGCCGATCTATTGCGACGCCGAGATGGTGGCGCACGGCATCACCCGCGCCCGCCTGCCGGCCGACAACGACGTGATCTGCACGCTGCGCGACAGCCGCACGATCGAGCTTGCCAAGACGATCGGCAATACCCGCTCCGCCGCGGCGCTCGATCTCTGGGACGAGATGGAAGGCGCGCTGGTGGCGATCGGCAACGCCCCGACGGCGCTCTTTCGCCTGCTCGAAATGCTGGACGCAGGCGCGCCGCGACCCGCCGCGATCATCGGCATGCCGGTCGGCTTCGTCGGCGCCGCCGAATCCAAGGAAGCGCTGATGGAATCGGGGCTCGGCATTCCCTATGCCGTGGTGCGCGGCCGCATGGGCGGCTCTGCGATGACGGCAGCCTGCATCAATGCGCTTGCGAGGGCGGGGCTTTGAACGCGGCGATCCTCAAAGGCAGGCTGACTGGCGTCGGAACCGGGCCGGGCGACCCGGAACTCCTGACGCTGAAGGCGGTACGGGCCATCAACGAGGCGGACGTGATCGCTTTCTTCTGCAAGAAGGGGAGCAACGGCAATGGCCGCGCGATCGTCGAGGCCCATATCCGCCCCGGCACGCTGGAACTGCCTTTGGTCTATCCCGTAACGACGGAGGCCAACAAGGAGGAGGCGGAATATCGCGGCCCGATCTCCGACTTCTTCGACCGCTCGGCGGAAGAGATTGCAGCCTATCTCGATACGGGCAGGAACGTCGCCGTCCTGAGCGAAGGCGATCCCCTGTTCTACGGTTCCTACATGCATCTGCATGTGCGGCTGGCTTCGCGCTACCGGGCCGACGTGGTGGCCGGCGTCACGGCCATGTCCGGCTGCTGGTCGATGACCGGCCTGCCGCTGGTGCAGGGCGACGATATCCTGAGCGTTTTGCCGGGCACGCTGCCGGAGGAAAAGCTTGTCGAGCGGCTGAAGAACACCGACGGCGCCGTCATCATGAAGGTCGGCCGCAACCTTCCGAAGATCCGCCGGGCGCTGGCTTCGGTCGGAAAACTCTCCGGCGCGCTCTATGTGGAGCGCGGCACCATGGCGAACGGCGCGGCACAGCGGCTGGAGGAGCGCGACGAAAGCCCCGCACCCTATTTTTCCATCGTGCTCGTACCCGGCTGGAAATCGCGGCCCAGGGGGGATCGGGGAGCGGATCGATGAGCGGCTCTCTCGTTGTTGTCGGCCTCGGCCCGGGAAATCCCGACCAGATGACGCCGGAGGCGTTCGCGGCAGTGGCCGCAGCGGAGGATTTTTTCGGCTATTTTCCCTACATCGACCGCCTGAACCTGAGACCCGATCAACGCCGCCACGCGTCCGACAACCGCGAGGAGCTGGCGCGCGCGAGGGCGGCGCTCGAAACGGCCGCCGGAGGCGGCAAGGTCTGCGTCGTTTCCGGCGGCGATCCCGGCGTCTTCGCCATGGCGGCGGCGGTCTGCGAAGCGATCGACGAGGGTCCGGCCGAATGGCGCGATATCGATTTTTCCGTCGTGCCGGGGGTGACGGCCATGCTGGCGGTCGCGGCAAGGGCCGGCGCGCCACTCGGCCATGATTTCTGCGCCATCTCGCTCTCCAACAACCTGAAACCTTGGAAAGTCATCGAAAAGCGGCTCGTGGCCGCCGCAACGGCAGGCTTCGTGATGGCCTTCTACAATCCGGTCAGCAAGGCGCGACCGCACCAGCTCGGCGACGCCTTCGCGCTTCTGCGCCGGCATCTGCCGGGCGAGGTGCCGGTGATCTTCGGCCGGGCGGCTGGGCGGCCGGACGAGGCGATCCGCATCGTGCCGCTTGAAGCGGCCGAAAGCGGCATGGCCGACATGGCGACCTGCGTCATCGTCGGAACGGCGGAAACGCGGATCGTCGAACGGCAAGGAAAGCGCCCGATCGTCTACTCGCCGCGTTATTTCAAGGATGGTTTCGGGGGCGCCGGCGCATGAGCGAGCCAGGCCAGCATATCCTCGACGGTCTCGACGGACGGCACGTCCGGCAGGTCCGGCCGGCGCACCAGTATCACCTCGATGCCGAGCGTGCGGGCGGCGGCGATCTTGCCGTAGCTCGAAGGACCCCCGCTGTTCTTGGCGACGATCGCCTCTATCGCATGCTCTTCGAGAAGCCGCGCCTCGTCCGCTTCTGCGAAGGGACCGCGCGAGGTGAGGTAGACCGCATGCGGTACATCCAGCGGCGGCTCGACCGGATCGACGCTGCGGATCAGGTAATGGTGCCGAGGAGCGGCTTCGAAGGGCAGAAGCTCCTGGCGGCCGAGGGTGAGAAAGACCTTTCGCGGCACGCTGCCAAGAGCCTCGACGGCCTCAGTGACGCTGCCGACTTCCGTCCAGCGGTCACCCGCCTGCCGCTGCCACGGGGACCGGCGGAGCGCGATCAGTGGCACGTCCGCCAGTCTGCTCGCTTCGGCCGCATTGCGGGAAATCTGCGCGGCGTAGGGATGTGTGGCGTCGATCAGGATCGAGATGCCCTTTTTCCGGATATAGGCCGCCAGACCCTCCGCGCCTCCGAAACCGCCGACGCGCACCGGCACCGGCTGTTCGGCCGGCGCGCGGGTGCGCCCGGCCAACGAGAGTTCCGTGGCAAAACGCGGATCGCCGGCGAGCTTTTCGGCCAGTTTTCTGGCTTCCGCCGTTCCGCCGAGAATGAGGATGGAGTGTTTCAAGGTGCCTCCTGATTCAGCGGAAAGAGCTTTAAACCAAAGCCGCTGGCTGTCCATCGTCGGTATTGGCGAGGACGGCGTAAAAGGACTTGGCGAGAACGCCCGAAATGCGATTTCCTCCGCCTCGGTTGTCTTCGGCGGCCAGCGGCATCTGGAGCTGGCCGCACCGCTGATCACCGGCGGCTCGCGGGCCTGGCCGACGCCTTTC
The DNA here is from genome assembly GCF_900177415.1 of Xaviernesmea oryzae. Taxonomy (GTDB): domain Bacteria; phylum Pseudomonadota; class Alphaproteobacteria; order Rhizobiales; family Rhizobiaceae; genus Neorhizobium; species Neorhizobium oryzae_A. Next base: position 48,919 of record NZ_FXAF01000006.1, read on the forward strand.
GATGCCGCCATGCGCGATGTCGTGGCGCTGCGCGGGCAGAAGGTATGCGTGCTGGCCTCCGGCGATCCGTTCCTCTTCGGTGTCGGCGCCACCCTTTCGCGCCATGTGGCGGCCGAGGAGTTCACCACCTATCCGGCGCCTTCCGCCTTCTCGCTGGCTGCGTCGAGGCTCGGCTGGCCGCTGCAGGAGGTCGAAACCGTATCGCTGCATGGCCGGCCGCTCGATTTGATCCGGCCGCTATTGCATCCCGGCCGGCGGATCATCGCGCTGACCTCGGACGAAAAGGGTCCGGTAGAGCTGGCGGAACTGCTGGCCGCCAACGGTTTCGGTTCGTCCCGTTTGACGGTCCTGGAAGCGCTGGGAGGCGAGGCGGAGCGCGTCCGTTCCGCGCAAGCAAACCGGTTTGCACTGCCGGCTATCAATGCTCTGAACGTGGTTGCCGTGGAGGTGGTGCCAGGTGACGACGCCCGTATCCTGCCTCGTGCTTTCGGGCTGGACGACGCTTTGTTCGACCATGACGGGCAGATCACCAAGCGGGAGATCCGGGCACTGACATTGTCCGCGCTGGCGCCGCGGCGCGGCGAGCTTCTATGGGATATCGGCGCCGGATCCGGCTCGATCGGCATCGAGTGGATGCTGGCCGACCCGTCGCTCAAGGCCGTTGCCGTCGAGGCCGACGCTGAACGGGCGGCGCGCATTCGGAGAAATGCCGCTTCCTTTGGCGTGCCCGGCTTGCGGATCGTCGAGGGCGAGGCTCCGGCAGCCCTGGAGGGTCTGCCCGCACCGGATGCGATCTTCATCGGCGGCGGAGGTAGCGATCCCGGCGTTTTCGACGCCACCGTCGATGCGCTGAGACCCGGCGGCCGGCTGGTCGCCAATGCCGTGACGCTGGAGATGGAGGCCCTGCTGCTCGCAGCTCAGGCGAGACTCGGTGGCGAACTTATCCGCATCGAAGTGTCGCGTGCGGGACCGATCGGATCGATGCAAGGCTGGAAACCGGCCATGCCGGTGACCCAATGGCGCTGGAGAAAGCCGGGAGAACCGCAATGATCGTCGCAGGCCTGGGCTGCCGCAAAGGGACGTCAGCCGAATCCATCCTCTCCGCACTGGAAGCAGCCTGCGCCGCGGCGGGTATTTCACGTGAATCAGTAACGGCACTGGCGACGGGTGAGATCAAACGACATGAGGCCGGCATTATCGAGCTGGCTGGAAAACTCGGGCTGCCGCTGCATGTTCTCGACGACGCCATGCTGAAACAAGCCGAAGGCCGTACGAAAACCGTATCGCAACATAGCCTCGCGCAGACCGCCACGCCAAGTCTCTCGGAGGCCGCGGCACTTGCCCTCGCCGGCGAGGAAGCCGAGCTCATCGCTCCCCGGCTGATTGCCGATGGCGCGACCTGCGCGCTGGCGCGCTCGAAGGAATTGTTCATGAAGGACGGGGCATGACCGTGCATTTCATCGGCGCCGGACCGGGCGCCGCAGACCTCATCACCGTGCGCGGACGCGATATCCTCGCCCGTTCGCCCATCTGCCTCTATGCCGGCTCGATCATGCCGAAAGAGCTGCTCGACTACTGCCCGAAGGATGCGCGGATCGTCGATACCGGCTCTCTTTCGCTGGACGACATCGAAGCGGAATACGTCGCGGCCCATAAGGCGGGAAAGGATGTGGCGCGGCTGCATTCCGGCGATCTTTCCGTCTGGAGCGCGGTGGCCGAGCAGATCCGCCGGCTGGAGAAACACGGCATCGATTATACCCTGACGCCGGGCGTGCCGTCCTTCGCGGCAGCCGCGGCGGCGTTGAAGCGCGAGCTGACGATCCCGGAAGTGGCGCAGAGCCTGGTGCTCACCCGCGTTTCCGGCCGGGCGTCGAAGATGCCGGAGGGGGAAACCCTTGCCGCCTTCGGTGCGACAGGTGCAACGCTGGCGATCCATCTCGCCATCCATGCGCTCGGGAAGATCGTCGCGGAACTGACACCGCTTTATGGGCCGGATTGCCCGGTAGCGATCGTCGTGCGCGCCTCCTGGCCGGAGGAGCGGATCATCCGCGGCACGCTTGCCGACATCGAGGCAAGGCTTGCAGAAGAACCGGCCGAGCGCACGGCATTGATCTTCGTCGGCAAGGGGCTCGGCTCCACCGACTTTGTCGAAAGCCAGCTTTACAATGCCGACTATGTAAGACGCTTCCGGCCCGGCTGGGCTCAGGCGGACAAGGGTTCCGAATGATCGGAGGGAGTGAACTGAGTTTGGCCCGCCAACCGGCCTTCGCGATCGAAGACCAGGATTTCCAGCGAGATTGCCGGGTCCTTGAGCGCCCTGGCAGCCGTCGTCCAGGCGAGTGCGGCGATGCGATCGCCGAGCGCCAGCCCGCTTTCGCCGGCAAGGCCGAAGGCTTGCGAAACGGTATTGGCCGTCGTGATGCGTTGAACCAGACCGGCATCCGCGCCGGCTTCCGCCGCGACCTTTGCGAGCGCTTCGAGATCGGCAAGGCCGCGTTTGGAATGAACGTCGAGCATGCCCTGGGCGAGCTTGGTCATCTTGGCAACGCCGCCGGCGATCGTCACTTTCGGTACGGGATGGTCGCGCAGGTATTTCAGCATGCCGCCGACGAAATCGCCCATGTCGATCAGCGCGATCTCCGGGAGGCCATGATGCGTCTGCACCGCCTTTTCGGACGTGTTGCCGGTGGAACCGGCCACATGGGTGAGACCGGCCGCCCGCGCCACGTCGATGCCGCGCCAGATGGAATGGATCCAGGCCGAGCAGGAAAAAGGAATGACGATCCCGGTCGTGCCCAGGATGGAGATGCCGCCCAGGATGCCGAGCCGGCCATTGAGCGTCTTCTCGGCGATCCTCTCGCCGTCCGCGACGGAAATCTCCACCTCGAAATCGGCTTCACCGCCCGCTACCTCAGCGACCGCTTCGGCAATCATCTTCCGCGGCACCGGATTGATGGCAGGCTCCCCGACGGCGAGAGGCAAGCCGGGGCGGGTGACGGTGCCGACGCCTTTGCCGGCCTTGAACGTGATGCCGCTGCCAGGTACGCCGCGCCGGATGGTGCTGATGATGAGGGCTCCGTGGGTGACGTCCGGATCGTCGCCGGCATCCTTGACGATGCCGGCCCGGGCGAAGCCGTCACCCCTTTCCTCCAAAGCCAATGCAAAGCTCGGCCGCTGACCGCCCGGCAGCGTCACCTCCACCATGTCCGGAAATTTGCCGGAAACGAGCGCAAGACAGGCTGCCTTGCTGGCTGCCGCCGCGCAGGTTCCCGTGGTCCAGCCACGGCGCAGGTTCTTGCCATCCGCTTCCATGGCCGTTTCTATAGCCCGACCGATGGCACGCGTCATCGGCCAAAGGTCCGCATATGAATGAAAGCATTGAAAAGATCGTCGACGCACCCGTCTTCGGACCCGGCCATGTCTGGCTCGCCGGCGCAGGCCCCGGCCATCCGCGCTACCTGACGCTGGAAGTGGCCGATGCGATCGGCAAGGCCGACGCGATCGTGCATGACGCTCTGGTCTCCGATGCCGTGCTCTCGCTCGCCAGGAACGGCGAGTTGATCTTTGTCGGAAAGCGCGGCGGCAGGCCGTCCGTTGCGCAGGACGAAATCATCGGCCTGCTGATCGATCTCGCTCGTCAAAACAGGCGCGTCCTGCGGCTGAAGGGCGGCGACCCCTTCGTCTTCGGACGCGGCGGCGAGGAGGCCGAAGCCCTCGCCAGGGAAAACATTCCCTTCCGCATCCTGCCGGGCATGACCTCCGCTCTGGCGGCGCTCGCCGCAGCCAACATCCCGGCGACGATGCGCGGGCTCAGCCGCGCGATCACGCTCGCGACCGGCCATGCCGCCGGCAGCCCTGACGATCTCGACTGGAAGGCGCTGGCAAAAACCGGCGAGCCGATCGTCGTCTATATGGGCCTGAAGACCATCGGTGCGATCGCCCGGCTGTTGATGGAAGGCGGATTGCCGCCGGAAACGCCGGTCGCCGTGCTGATGGCCGCCACCACGCCGGACGAACGCACGCTCACCGCGACACTCGCGACCGTCGCAGCCGAGGTCGAGCGCCAGAATTTTGCCGCGCCCGCGCTGATCGTCATCGGCAGGATCGTCTCGATGCAGGCGATACTTTCGGGCCAGAACCGATGACCGCGCGCGCCCTCGTCATCGGCGCGCCGCGCTCCGGCTCCGGCAAGACCAGCGTCACGATCGGCCTGCTGCGGGCCTTCGCCCGGCGCGGCGTGAAGGTGCGCGGCATCAAGACCGGGCCGGACTATATCGATCCCGGCTTCCATGAGGCCGCGACGCATCTGCCGGGGCTCAATCTCGACAGCTGGGCCATGGCGCCGGACCTGCTGCGGCATCTGGCGCGGCAGCAGGCCGACGATGCCGAGCTCATCCTGATCGAAAGCGCCATGGGCCTGTTCGACGGGATTCCGGGAGAAAAGAACCGTTCCGGCGCGGCTTCCGATCTCGCGCGCCTCTTCGGCCTGCCGGTTCTGCTCGTGCTGGACGTCTCCGGCCAGTCGCAGACGGCGGCGGCGATCGCCTACGGCTTTGCTCATTACGATCCGCAGGTGACGATCGCCGCCTGCATCCTGAACCGCGCGGGCAGCGAGCGGCACAGGAAGCTGAGCGGCGAGGCGATCGAGGCGATCGGCCTGCCGGTCGTCGGCACGATCCTGCGCGACCCGACGCTGATCCTTCCCGAACGGCATCTCGGCCTCGTGCAGGCGAGCGAGCATCCGGAAATGGATGCGCATATCGAGCGGCTGGCGGATGCCATGGAAGCCTCGCTCGATCTCGATGCGATCTACGCCGCCGCCAAACCTTTCAATATCCCGCCCGGATCATCGGAAAAAATCTTGCCGCCGCCGGGGCAGCGGATCGCGTTGGCCGAAGACGCCGCCTTCACCTTCCTGTACCCGCATCTGAAACGCGGCTGGCGGGAAGCCGGCGCGGAGATCGTCCCCTTTTCGCCGCTCGCCGACGAAGCGCCGCCCACCGGCTGCGATATCTGCTGGTTGCCCGGAGGCTACCCGGAATTGCATGCCGGACAGCTGGCATCGGCCGAAAACTTCAAGAGAGGCCTGAAGCGGTTCGCCGATACGAAGCCGGTTCATGGCGAATGCGGCGGCTACATGGTTCTCGGCGAAACCCTGGAGGATGCCGAGGGCATCACCCATGCCATGACCGGCCTCCTTTCGCATCGGACCAGCTTCGCGAAACGCAGGATGAATCTCGGCTATCGCCAGGCCGAACTCATGGCCGATAGCCCTGCCGGCCGGCAAGGCACGGTCATCCGCGGCCATGAGTTCCACTATGCCAGCGTGGTCTCGGCCGGGACCGATGCGCCCTTCGCGGCCATTGCGGATGGCGGCGGCCGGCCGATCGGCCAGATGGGCGGCCGGCGCGGATTGGTCAGCGGCGCCTTTTTCCACGCGATCGCCCGCGCGTAAGCGGGTAAAAGTCACCTTCGGTTGCAACCGTTTTCCGATGCGGAGGGAACCGTCGCATCGGCGTCACTTTATGTCGCTCAGAATGCAGCGCACGCGCGGGATACGCACCTTAATCCCCTGAAAGGCTTTGCCCGAGGGCAGGAAGCGAAATCCGGTGCGGCCTTGACGGCGAATAGCCGCAGGAATCGCGCTCTCTGAAAGGACGGAAAGACCGGCGGCAACCGGAGCATTTCCCAGACATCGATGACAGGCGAATTCGACCACGCGGAAGAGGAAACCGCCGGATGCGCCTGAATATGCAATTTCAACGCTCAACGATAAAAGGAACAGGGGAATGAACGATTTTACCAAATATCTCGCCGGCCGGGTGACGGCAGGAGGCATGAACCGCCGCGAATTCATGGGCCGCGCCATGGCTGCGGGCCTCACGCTGACCGCCGCAAGCCAGCTCTTTACCGAAAGCGCCGAAGCGCAACAGCCGAAGAAGGGCGGTCACTTGAAACTCGGGCTCGAGGGCGCCGCCGCCACCGACTCCAGGGATCCCGCCAAGGCGCTCTCGCAGTTCATGTTCGTCGTCAGCCGCTGCTGGGGCGACATGATCGTCGAAGCCGAGCCGCTGACCGGCAAGCCCGTGCCGGCGCTCGCCGAAAACTGGGAGCCTTCCCCGGACGCCGTCACCTGGACCTTCAAGATCCGTTCCGGCGTGAAATTCCACAACGGCAAGACGCTGACCGTCGACGACATCGTTGCCACGCTCAGACGGCACACGGACGAGAAGGCGGAATCCGGCGCGCTCGGCGTCATGAAATCGATCAAGGACATTAAGGCCGATGGCGACAATCTCGTCCTGACGCTGACCGAAGGCAATGCCGACCTTCCGCTCCTGCTCACCGACTATCACCTCGTGGTCCAGCCGAACGGCGGCGTTGACGATCCGAACGCGATGATCGGCACCGGGCCTTACAAGGTGGCGAGTTTCGAACCCGGCGTGCGCGCCACGTTCGAGAAGAATGCCGACGACTGGCGTTCCGACCGTGGTTTCGTGGATTCCGTCGAGCTCATCGCCATGAATGACGCCACGGCCCGCATCGCCGCCCTGTCCTCCGGCCAGGTGCACTATATCAACCGCGTCGATCCGAAAACCGTCGCGCTTTTGAAGCGCGCGCCGACCGTCGAAATCCTGTCGACCTCCGGCCGCGGCCATTACGTCTTCATCATGCATTGCAATACCGCGCCGTTCGACAACAACGACCTGCGTCTTGCGCTGAAATACGCCATGGACCGCGAGAATATGGTCAAGACCATCCTCGGCGGTTACGGCAAGGTGGGCAACGACTTCCCGATCAACAGCACCTACGCCCTCTTCCCGGAAGGGATCGAGCAGCGCGCCTACGATCCGGACAAGGCCTCGTTCCATTACAAGAAGTCCGGCCATAGCGGTTCGGTCCTGTTGCGCACGTCGGAAGTCGCCTTCCCGGGCGCCGTCGATGCCGCCGTGCTTTATCAGCAGAGCGCCAAGAAAGCCGGCATCAATGTCGAGGTGAAGCGCGAGCCGGGAGACGGTTACTGGACCAATGTCTGGAACGTGCAGCCTTTCTCGACGTCCTACTGGGGCGGCCGTCCGACCCAGGACCAGATGTATTCCACCGCCTATCTTTCCACTGCCGACTGGAACGACACCCGTTTCCAGCGGCCGGACTTCGACAAGCTGCTCCTGGAGGCACGCTCCGAGCTGGACGAGACGAAGCGCAAGGACATGTATCGCACCATGGCGATGATGGTGCGCGACGAAGGCGGTCTTATCCTGCCGATGTTCAACGACTTCGTGAACGCCGCCAGCAAGAAGGTGAAGGGCTACGTCCACGATATCGGCAACGACATGTCGAACGGCTATGTCGCGACCCGCGTCTGGCTCGACGCCTGATTTCTGAAACCGCGGCTTCGCCGCATGACCGAGGGATCGCAGATCCGACTGCGATCCTCCTTCCGTTTCAGAACGAGGGCCTTGCCGATGTCCAATTCCACGGAAACAGAGAGCCTGCCGGGACAGCGTTTCAGGGAGCGGTTTCCGCTTCTCGCGCTGGTGATCGAGCGGATGCTGCTGTCGGTCCTGCTGTTGTTCGCCGTCTCGGTGCTGATCTTCGGCGGCGTCGAGGCGCTGCCGGGCGATTTCGCCTCGACCTATCTCGGCCAGTCGGCAACGCCCCAGGCGGTCGCCAACATCCGCGCCGAACTCGGCCTCGACCGGCCGCTCGTCACCCGTTATTTCGAATGGCTGGGCGGCGCTGTGCAGGGCGATTTCGGCACGTCCTGGGCGAGCCGGAACTCCGTCTCCGAACAGGTGGGCAACAGGCTCGGCAATTCGCTCTTCCTCGCCGGTTTCGCGGCGGTGATCGCCGTGCCGCTCGCGGTCGGGCTCGGCATGCTGTCCGTCCATTTCCGCGACCGCCTGCCGGACAAGATCATCAACGTCATTTCGCTCGCGGCGATCTCGTTGCCGGAATTCTTCATCGGCTATCTGCTGATCCTCTATTTTGCGGTGAATTTCGGCGTCGCGACCTTCCCGGCGACGGTTTTCGAGGGCATGGGCCTGATTGAACGGATCAAGGCGATCGCGCTTCCCACCGCAACGCTGGTGCTTGTGGTCCTTGCCCATATGATGCGCATGACGCGGGCAGCGATCCTTTCCGTCATGTCGTCGGCCTATATGGAAACGGCCGAGCTCAAGGGGCTTTCCGCCTGGCGGGCGATCGTCAAGCACGCAGCCCCCAATGCGCTCGCGCCGATCATCAATGTCGTGGCCCTCAACCTCGCCTATCTCGTTGTCGGGGTCGTGGTGGTGGAGGTGGTCTTCGTCTATCCCGGCATGGGTCAGTACATGGTCGACGCGGTGACGGTGCGCGACATGCCGGTGGTGCAGGCCTGCGGCCTGATCTTCGCCGCCGTCTACATCTTCCTCAACATGCTGGCAGATATCCTGGCGATCGTCGCCAACCCGCGCCTGAGGCATCCGCGATGAGATTGAGAGACATTTCCATCACCGCATGGATCGGCATGATCGGCATCGCGCTGGCCCTGATCTGCGCCGTCTTCGCGCCGTTGATCGCCCCCTACGGTGAAACCGAAGTGGTCGGCGGTGTCTGGCAGGAGGCGGATGCGCAATTCTTCTTCGGGCTCGACAATCTCGGCCGCGACATCCTTTCGCGGCTGATCTACGGCGCCCGTACCACGCTCTTCGTGGCGCTGGCGGCGACCGTCATCTCCTTTTCGCTCGGCATCCTGCTGAGCTTCATCGCCGCCGTTTCGGGCGGCGTCATCGATACGGTCTTTTCCCGCTTCAACGACCTGATGATGTCGATCCCGACGCTGATCTTCGCGCTGGTCGTGCTGGCCGTTCTGCCGCAGCACCTGGTCGTGCTGATCCTCGTCATGGCGATCCTGGATTCGACCCGCGTCTATCGCCTGGGCCGGGCCGTGGCCCTGGATGTCGCGGTGATGGAATTCGTCGAGGCCGCCAGGCTGCGCGGGGAAGGCACCACCTGGATCATCTTCCGCGAAATCCTGCCGAACACGCTTTCGCCGCTGCTTGCGGAATTCGGCCTTCGCTTCGCCTTCTCGATCCTCTTCCTCTCGACCCTCTCCTTCCTCGGCCTCGGCATTCAACCGCCGACGGCGGACTGGGGCGGCATGGTGAAGGAAAACAAGGACGGCATCATCTTCGGCATCTCGGCAGCCCTGGTGCCCGGCTCCGCGATCGCGGCGCTCGCCGTCTGCGTCAACCTCGTCGTCGACTGGCTGCTCAAGCGAACCTCCAGCCTGAAGGGAGGCCGCGGCGATGCCTGAGACTTCGTCAAACCTTTTAACCGTCCGCAATCTCAAGATCGAGGCGACCAGCTACCCGCCCGGCGAACCGCCGAAACGCATCACCATCGTCGACGGTGTGTCCTTCGACCTTCAGAAGGGCAGGGTGCTCGGCCTGATCGGCGAATCCGGCGCGGGCAAATCGACGATCGGTCTTTCCGCTCTCGCCTACGGCCGTGGCGGCGCCGAGATCACCGGCGGCGAGGTCATTCTCAACGGCACGAATATCCTGGCGCTCGGCAAGGGCGGCATCCGCAAGGTGCGCGGAGCCCGCGTCTGCTACGTCGCGCAATCGGCCGCCGCTGCCTTCAATCCCGCCCATCGCCTCGGCGATCAGGTCATCGAGGCCTCCGTCAAGCACGGGCTGATGACGAAGGAGGAGGCGAGGAAACGTGCGCTCTACCTCTTCCGCGTGCTCGGCCTGCCTAACCCTGAAACCTTTGGCGACCGCTTTCCGCATCAGGTTTCCGGCGGTCAGCTTCAACGCGCCATGACCGCGATGGCGCTGTGTCCCAACCCGGAACTGATCGTTTTCGACGAGCCGACGACAGCGCTCGACGTGACCACCCAGATCGACGTGCTGGCGGCGATCAAGCACGCGATCGAGGAAACCGATACCGCCGCACTCTACATCACCCACGACCTCGCCGTCGTCGCGCAGATTTCCGACGACATCATGGTTCTGCGCCATGGCAGGACGGTGGAATATGGTTCCGTAAAACAGATCATCGAAGCTCCGACGCAGGATTATACCCGCGCCCTGGTGAATGTCCGCCAGACGGCCCGGCAGGAAGCACCGGACCAGTCGAAGCCGCTGTTGAAGGTCGACAATGTCAGCGCCCAGTATTCCAACGGCTTCAAGGTGCTGCACGGTGTCTCGCTGCATCTCTGCAAGGGCCAGACGCTGGCGATCGTCGGCGAATCCGGCTCGGGCAAGTCGACGCTCGCGCGCGTCGTCACCGGTCTCCTGCCGCCGAGCGAGGGAGGGATCACCTTCGACGGCAAACCGCTGACGCCGGCGCTCAAGAACCGGCCCCGCGAGGATCTGCGCCGCATCCAGCTCATCTACCAGATGGCCGACACCGCCATGAACCCGCGCCAGACGGTGCGCGATATCATCGGCCGGCCGCTCGCCTTCTACGACGGCCTTCGGGGCGCGGCGAAGACGGCGCGGGTCAAGGAACTGCTGGACCAGATCGAAATGGGCAACGGCTTCATCGACCGTTATCCGGCCGAGCTTTCCGGCGGCCAGAAGCAGCGCGTCGCGATCGCCCGCGCTCTGGCTGCCAGGCCGGAACTCATCCTTTGCGACGAACCCACCTCGGCGCTCGATCCGCTGGTGGCGGAGGGTATTTTGAAACTCCTGATGAAACTGCAGGAAGAACAGCAGCTCTCCTATGTCTTCATCACCCATGACATCGCGATCGTCCGCGCGATCGCCGATTCCGTCGCCGTCATGCATCGCGGCCGGCTGGTGCGGTTCGGGCCGAAATCGCAGGCGCTCTCGCCGCCCTTCGACGACTATACCGACCTGCTGCTGAAATCCGTGCCGGAGATGGAGATCGGCTGGCTGGAGCGTGTGCTGAACACCCGGCGCATGGAAAGCGCCGGAAACTGATCGCAAAACATTGAAAGTGCATATGGCATGGCTGAACGCTCCTTCGCCGTCATCGAAAACCAATGGATCACGCTGAAGGACGGAACGCGGCTTTCCGCCCGAATCTGGATGCCGGATGGTACCGAGGCCGATCCGGTGCCGGCGGTCTTCGAATTCCTGCCCTATCGCAAGCGTGACGGGACGAGCGCCCGCGACGAATCGACCTATCCGGTTTTTGCGGCGGCGGGCATTGCCGGCGTGCGCGTCGACATCCGCGGCTCGGGTGAGTCCGATGGCGTGATCGACGGCGAATATACCGAACTGGAACTGGCCAATGCCTGCGAGCTGATCGCCTGGATCGCCCAGCAGCCCTGGTCGAACGGCAATGTCGGCATGATGGGCATTTCCTGGGGAGGTTTCAACAGCCTGCAGGTCGCGGCGCTGCGCCCGCCGGCGTTGAAGGCGGCGATCTCGATCGCCTCGACCACCGACCGCTACAACGACGACATCCATTACAAGAACGGCTGCCATCTCTCGGCCCAGCTCTCCTGGGCGGCCACCATGCTCGCCTACCAGTCGCGCCCGCCGGATCCGGAACTGGTCGGCGACCGCTGGCGCGACATGTGGATGGAGCGGTTGGAAAACGAACCCTTCTTCATGGAGGAGTGGCTGTCGCATCAGCGCCGCGACGCTTTCTGGAAGCATGGCTCCATCTGCGAAGACTACGCGGCTATCGGAATCCCGGTTCTGGTGATCGCCGGCTGGGCCGACGGCTACCGCAACACGCCGCTGCTTGCGGCCGAAGGTCTCGGTGAAAAGTCCAAGGCGCTGATCGGCCCCTGGGTGCACAAATACCCGCATTTCGCCTGGCCGAAACCGCGTGCCGATTTCCACGGCGAAGCGATCGCCTTCTGGAACCGCTGGCTGCGCGGCGAGAAGAACGGTATCGACAACCTGCCGCAGGTGCGCGCCTACATTCTCGACAAGCCGAAGCCTGCACCGCGCCGCGACCATGATCCCGGTTTTTGGGTTGCAAAACGGACATGGTCCGAGCCGGACATGCAATGCCTCTATGTGGAGCAATTCGGAACGCTCGCCGAAGGCCTCCCGATACCGCATGCTCCGGCTCACGAGGTCTATCTCAAATCGCCGCTCGACACCGGCACCGCGTCCGGCGAATGGTTCACGCTGAAGCCGGATGCCGAAATGGCCGGCGACCAGCGAGTTGACGACGCGGGATCTCTGACGTTCGAAACCCCGTCGCTTGCCGAAGCTCAGACCTATCTCGGACGGCCGGTTCTGACACTCACGCTCCGCTCGGATGCCGAGCTCGCCAATCTCTGCGCCCGCATCGTCGACGTCCATCCGGATGGGGCGGCGACGCGCGTTTCCTTCGGCGTCGTCAACCTCGCCCACCGCAACGGCAATGCCGAGCCGGAACCATTGAAGCCCGGTGAACCCGTAGCGGTCCGGCTTGAGCTCGATGCCTGCGGTTACCGTTTCGGCAAGGGTCACCGCATCCGGCTGTCGCTCTCCACTGCCTATTGGCCGACCGTACTGCCGCCGCCTGCCGATGCGGGAATAACCATCGACATGGCCTCCTTGGGCCTTGGAATGCCGAAGCTCGGCGCGCACGAGATGTTCGAGATGAGAGAGCCGGACGATCCCGACCCGCTGCCGGAATATATCGAGCACGCTCCGCCGGAAACGAGACGCAGCGTCACCCGGGACCTTTCCGCCAACCGCACCGATTACCGCATCCACGAAGATACAGGGCTTCACGAGCATCCCGGTACCCGACTTGCGACCCGGCAGATCCGCGAAGAGCTCTGGTCGATCGAGCCGGATGATCCGCTGTCCATGACCGGGGTCTCCACATGGACCTGCGATATGCAGCGGCCCGGCTGGTCGGTCAGGACGGTTTCGACGTCGCGTATCGCCTGCACTGCGAAGGACTGGCTGATCAGCGCTTCGGTCACCGCTTATGAGGGCGAAAAACAGGTCTTCCGGAAGACCTTCGTGAAGGTCATTCCGCGCGACTTGATGTAGCGAAGCGCCGAACCGCCTGGCAAAGCGCCTGAAAACCTTCGCGGGCGCCGTCGCTCATGTGCCGGGCGCGCAGCCAGGCATGCACCATCTGCGGCTCCTCCCGGAAAGTCACATCCGCCCCGGCCGTTCGAAGCCGCTCGGCATACATCCGCCCGTCGTCCCGAAGCGGATCGAAATGCGCAACGGTGACATAGGTCGGCGGCAGGCCGGAGAGATCGGCGGAAAGCAGCGGATGCGCCACGGGCTCGTCCGCCGGCGCCTTCAAGATCGCGCGGTAATAGGCGACATCGGCTGTCGTCAGGCCCGGCGCCTCAGCCATTTCCGTGTAAGAGCCCGAGACCAGATCGCCGCCGAGCGCCGGATAGATCAGCACCTGTCCGGTAATGCCGGCAAGCCCTTCGTCACGGGCACGAAGAGCAAGCCCGGCCGCCAGATTGCCGCCGGCGCTGTCGCCGATCACCACGACTTTTTTCCCTTGCCCGAGAAGCTGCTTCAGCACCGCGAAACAATCGTCCGTCTGGGCTGGCCAGACATGCTCCGGCGCGAGACGATAATCCACCGAGACGAGTTCCGCGCCGGCAAAATCGGCGATCTCGGCGCAGATGGCATGATGGCTCTGCAGAGAGCCGACCACGAACCCGCCGCCATGCAGATAGAGCAGCACCGTTCCGGTGCGGATATCCCCCGGCCGATAGCGGCGGATCGGCGCAAACAGCATCCCGTCCTGAAACGTGAGACCTTGCGGCAAGGCGCGGTCGAAGCGGGCGCAGAGCGCGTCATACCAGGCGCGTTGCTGCTCGATCGGCGCATTCACGGCATCCGGCGGATAGAAGCCGTCGCAGATTCTCAGGAATTCCAGGATTCCCGGTTCTTCCGGAAACGGTCCTGTCTTTGGAGGGGAAGGAGCCACCGTCGTGCGCCTCGATCGGACATCGCTAAAGGCAGGTTAAGGCGGCAAACGATTGCCCACAAGACCGGATTGCGCCGGCAGATGGTCGGATTCCATCTTGCATGACCCGCATGAGCTTCTAGTCTGCGTTGCTTCAGTGGCATTGGTTCGGAAAGGTGGCTCGTGACGGATTTCGAAAAGACCCGCTCGCTCTTCTATCTGCCGGAGGGCGTTATCTATCTCGACGGCAATTCGCTCGGGCCGCTGCCGCTCGCCGCCAAGGATCGCGTCGCCAGGCTGATGACCGAGGAATGGGGCGAGCTGCTCATCAAGGGGTGGAACAAGGCGGGCTGGATGACGATGCCGCGCCGGATCGGCGACCGGGTGGGCAGACTGATCGGCGCGGAACCGGGCACTGTGGTCATGGGCGACACGCTGTCGATCAAGGTCTATCAGGCGCTTGCCTCGGCACTGGAACTCGCTCCCGGGCGCAAGGTCGTCCTTTCCGACAGCGGCAACTTCCCCTCCGATCTCTATATGGCGGAGGGCCTTATCGGCTCGCTCGGCAAGGGTCACGAGCTGAAGATCGTCGAACCGGAAGAGGTCGAGGCGGCGATCGACGAGACCGTCGCCGTGTTGATGCTGACGGAAGTGGACTATCGCACCGGCCGCCTGCACGACATGAAGACGCTGACGAAGAAAGCCCATTCCGTCGGCGCCATCGCCGTCTGGGACCTCGCTCATACGGCCGGCGCCCTGCCGGTCGATCTTGCGGGCGCCGAGGCGGATTTCGCCGTCGGCTGCACCTACAAATATCTCAACGGCGGACCCGGCGCGCCGGCCTTCATCTATGTCGCGCCACGGCATGCGGAGAAGGTGCGGCCGGCGCTTTCCGGGTGGCTGGGGCACGAATCGCCCTTCGCCTTCGAGCTCGGCTATCGCCCCGGCGGCGGCATCGACCGCATGCGCGTCGGCACGCCGCCGATCCTCGGGCTCGCGGCGCTCGATGCGGCACTCGATGCCTGGGAGGGCGTCGATATGCAGGATGTGCGCCGGCAGTCGATCAGGATGTGCGATCTCTTCGTCGCCGAAGTCGAGGAACGCTGCCCGTCGCTCAAGCTCGGTTCGCCCTGCGATGGTGAAAGGCGCGGCAGCCAGATATCCTTCCTGCACGAGGAAGGCTACGCGATCATGCAGGCTTTGATCGCCCGCGGCGTGATCGGCGATTTCCGCGCCCCCAACGCCATCCGCTTCGGCTTCACGCCGCTCTATATCGGCGAACAGGACGTCATCAAGGCCGTGGATATCCTCCAGGACATCATGACGAACAGGCTCTGGGACACCGCGGAATACAGACAGCGGGCGCTGGTGACCTGAGTATGACCGATGAACAGCCCTCTTCGCCCAGGAAACTCTCCAAGATCGTGCCTTACAGGCTCGCCCGCAGCAATGCGGAAATGGTCAAACTGATCAGCCTTCTTTGCGAGATCAACGGGTTCAAGCTGAACATCTGGCGCGTGATGTCGGCGGTCGGCAGCTACCAGCCGATTTCGCCGATGGAAATCGGCCGGCACACGACCATCGACAAGGCGATGGTGTCGCGTGCAATCCGCGAGCTCGTCGATCGCGGTCTGGCGGACCGCCGTTCGGACGAGCGCGATGCGCGATGGGCGCAGGTCGAGCTGACGCCCGAAGGCACGGCCGTCTACGACAAGATGGTCGCCGAGATCGATGCCCTTGAAAAACACCTCTTTGGCGACCTGCCTGCCGGCAAAGTCGAAGAGTTCATGGACATGCTGGGGCTCGTGGAACGGCGTGTCCGTCGAATGCGCGAAAGGGTCGAACTGAACAGGAAAACGGATCTCGCGCAGCTGCTCGGAAAGGACGAGGCCTGACGGCTGCCGCCGGCGAAACCCGAGGCGGAGCGCCGTGGCGTGTTTGGATTTACCGCACGCCAAGATTGTTTACAAAGAAACAATCTCCATGTAAACAAACAGGCGGGCGGGAGGAGATCGCCCCGCTGTTGATCTGGGAGGATCCTATGAAGAACCGTTTCTTTGCTGGGGTAGCGGCGGTTGCCGTCCTGTCCCTTCCGTTGATTGCCGCCCCTGCGCTGGCGGACGTGACTATCGGGGTCACCGTATCCTCGACCGGCTCGGGCGCCGCGCTCGGCATTCCGCTCAAGAATTCCGTCGAACTCTGGCCGGCCGAGGTCGGCGGAGAGAAACTCAAGGTCATCGTCCTCGATGACGCCGGCGACCCGTCGATCGCCACCACCAACGCCCGCCGCTTCGTCAACGACGACAAGGTCGACGTGATCGTCGGTTCGGCACTCACCCCCGCATCGATCGCGGTTGCCGGCGTCGCGGGCGAAACCAGCACGCCGCATCTTGCCGCATCGCCGGTTCCGCCGAACATTTCCAAGGGCAAGTGGACCTTCATCCTGCCGCAGGATGCCGGCCTCATCGCCAAGAATCTCTTCGCCAGGATGAAGGCCGACGGCGTCAAGACAGTCGGTTACATCGGCTTCTCGGATTCCTATGGCGACCTCTGGGTGAACCAGTTCAAGGCGATCGGCGAGCAATACGGCCTGAAGATCGTGGCCGAGGAACGCTATGCCCGCCCCGACACCTCCGTTTCCGGCCAGGTGCTGAAACTCGTGGCGGCACGTCCGGATGCCGTCTTCATCGGCGCCTCGGGCACCGGTGCTGCCCTGCCGCAGATCGGGCTTCGGGAGCGTGGCTTCACCGGCAAAATCTATCAGACCCACGGCGCCGTGACCTTCGATTTCCTGCGCATCGCCGGCAAGGCGGCAGATAACACGATTTTCGCGTCCGGGCCGGTCATGGTGCCGGAAGCGCAGCCGGACAGTTCCGAAACCAAGCAGGAAGGCCTCGCCTATGTGACGGCTTACGAGAAGAAATTCGGCGCCGGCACGCGCACGCAATTCGGCGCTCATATCCACGACGCCATGGCGATCCTCAAGAAGGCGATCCCGGCCGCGCTCAAGACCGCAAAGCCGGGAACGCCGGAATTCCGCGCTGCATTGCGCGATGCGATCGAAACCGGCGGTCCGTTCCCGGCAAGCCAGGGCGTCTTCGAATACAAGCCCGACGACCATCTGGGCCTCGACGATCGTGCCGTGGTGCTGCTGACGGCCGAGGACGGCAAGTTCGAGCTCGTCAAGTAAGGCAGCAATCCAGCGGGCCCGGCGTGCGCGCCGGGTCTCTCTAAAAAGGACCGCCGGGCATTCTGTCGTCATGCTCGGGCCTGTCCCGAGCATCTGCCCGCATCGGACGTGGATAGATCCCCGGCGCAAAGCCGGGGATGACGCCGAATACGAGGCCAAGCCTGTCGGCAAACCATGACCCGGCGGACGTAACAGGCATTTCATCTTTCGCAATCGGAGGAAATTCATTTGGACGCGATGATTGCGACCTTCCTGATCCAGGATGGGGTCACCAGCGGTGCGATCTATGCGCTTCTCGGCCTGGCGCTGGTTCTCGTCTTCTCGGTCACGCGGGTGATCTTCATTCCTCAAGGCGAGTTCGTCGCCTATGGGGCTCTGACGCTGGCGCTGCTCGACAACGGCCGCATTCCTCCAACCATCTCGCTGCTCGTGTGCTTCGGTGCGGTCGCCTTCCTGCTCGATCTCTGGGACATGCGGCGGAGAACGGACGCGCGCACCTTCCTGCGCAGCCTGGGGCTCAATCTCGTCCTGCCCGGCATCGTCTACGGCATCGTGACCGTGCTCGCTCCACTCGGGCTGCCCTCCTTCGCCAAGGCCTTGCTGACCATCCTGATCATCGCGCCCATGGGGCTCTACGTCTACCGCATCGCCTATCGGCCGCTTGCCGATGCTTCGGTCCTCGTGCTGCTGATCTGCTCGATCGGCGTGCATCTGGCCATGATGGGGCTTGGCCTCGTCTTTTTCGGCGCCGAGGGCCTCCGCGCCCAACCGCTCGACGATGCGAACTATACGATCGGATCGCTGATGGTGCCCGCCCAGAGCCTCTGGATCTACGGCTCGACGATCGCGATCATCGTCGCCCTCTACATTTTCTTCGAGCGGACGCTGCTTGGAAAGGCCTTGCGTGCGACCGCCGTCAACCGCCTCGGCGCGCGGCTGGTCGGGGTGCGCACGCAATTGACCGGCGTCACCGCCTTCATGCTCGCCGCGACGATCGGCGCCGTCTCCGGCGTACTGATAGGACCGATCACCACCATCTATTACGACACGGGCTTCCTGATCGGCCTGAAAGGCTTCGTGGCGGCCATCATTGGCGGGCTCGCGAGCTTTCCCGTCACCGCCGTTGCAGCGATCGGCGTCGGCCTGATCGAGTCCTTCGCCTCCTTTTTCGCCAGCTCCTACAAGGAAGTCATCGTTTTCGGGCTGATCGTCCCCGTGTTGATCTGGCTGTCGCTCAGCCACACGTTCCATGAGGAGGAGTGATCGATGACCTTCCGGCGTCTGCTTCCCGGCCTTGCCGGCATCCTCCTTCTGGCGGTTGTCCCGATCCTCCCGGTCCCGCCCTTCTGGATCACGCTGCTCAACAATATCGGCCTCGCCTCGCTGGTGACGATCGGTCTCGTGCTGCTCACCGGCGTCGGCGGCCTCACCTCCTTCGGCCAGGCCGCCTTCTGCGGTTTCGGCGCCTATACGACGGCCGTGCTGAGCACCCATTACGGCGTCTCCCCCTGGCTGACCCTGCCGCTGTCGCTGATCGTCGGCGCGGCGATAGCCCTGCCGCTCGGCCTCATCACGGTACGTCTTTCCGGCCATTTCCTGCCGCTCGGCACGATCGCCTGGGGCCTCGCGCTTTATTACCTTTTCGGCAAGATCGATCTGCTCGGCCGCTATGACGGCATTTCCGGCATCCCGCCGATCGAATTCGGCGGCTATCGTTTCCTGAGCGACGGCTCGATCTACTATCTCATCTGGTTCTTCGTCATCGCGGTGGCGATCGGCGCCCGCAACCTGCTCGATTCCCGCACCGGCCGCGGCATAAGGGCACTGCGGGGCGGCGGCCAGGCGGCGGAGGCCTTCGGCGTCAACATCGTCCGCGCCAAGCTCACCGTCTTCGTTTTCGCCGGCGTCGTCGCCGCGCTCTCCGGCTGGCTCTACGTCCATATGCAGCGCTCGGTGAATCCGACACCCTTCGGCCTTTCCATGGGCATCGAATATCTGCTGATGGCGGTCGTCGGCGGCTCCGGCCATGTCTGGGGAGCGATATTCGGCGCCGGCATCGTGCTGATCCTGAAGGACGTTCTGCAGCGCTTCCTGCCGGGGATCATCGGCACGACCGCCAATTTCGAGATGATCGTCTTCGGCATCCTGCTCGTCATCATCCTGCAGCTCGCGAGGGAGGGGCTCTGGCCTTTCGTGCTGCGGCTTCTGCCGAAGCGGCAGCCGCGGCCGGTGCCGGCTTCCGAGCACAGGCTCGCCAAGCGCACGCTCGCGCCCGCCGGCTCGCCGCTCATCAAGGTGGAAAAGGCGCGCAAGACGTTCGGCGGACTGGTGGCGGTCAACGACGTCAGCTTCGAAGTGCAGGCGGGCCGGATCGTCGGGCTGATCGGTCCGAACGGCGCGGGAAAAAGCACGACATTCAATCTCATCACCGGCATCGCATCGCTCACCACCGGCTCGGTCTTCTACGAAGGCCAGCCGCTCACCGGCGACAGTCCGCGCCAGATCGCCAGGCACGGCATCGCCCGCACCTTCCAGCACGCGAAAATCCTCCCCGACATGTCGGTGCTCGAAAACGTCGCGCTCGGCGCGCATCTGCGGGGCTCGGCCGGCGTCTTCCGCAGTTTCCTGCGGCTCGAGCGGGACGAAGAGGCAACGCTGCTTGCCGAAGCCGCATACCAGCTCGAACGCGTCGGCCTCGGACAGTATCGCGACCGCCCCGCGGGCGACCTGGCGCTCGGCCAGATCCGCATCCTGGAGATTGCCCGCGCCCTTGCCGCCGATCCGGCGGTTCTGCTCCTGGATGAGCCGGCGGCGGGCCTGCGCCACGGCGAGAAGCAGGAGCTTGCAAGCCTCCTCAGGAAACTCCGCGAGGAGGGCGTCAGCGTGCTGCTCGTGGAGCACGACATGGGCTTCGTCATGGGACTGGTCGACCATCTCGTCGTGCTCGATTTCGGCACGCTGATCGCCGAAGGCAAGCCGGCGGAGGTGCGCAGGCATCCGGCCGTGGTTGCCGCCTATCTGGGAGGTGCAGCTTGACCGGGAACCTGCTCGAACTCTCCGGCATTCACGCCTCCTACGGCCGCGCCGAAGTGCTGCACGGGATTTCGCTTTCCATGAAAGCCGGCAGCATCGTCACCGTGATCGGAGCCAACGGCGCCGGCAAGACGACCTTGCTCAATGCCGTCATGGGAATCATGCCCGCGAGAGGCACGATTCTCTACGACGGTGTCCCGGTGCCACACTCGGTCGAGGCTCGGGTCGCCGCCGGCCTCTGCCTCGTCCCGGAAAAGCGCGAACTTTTCGCCAGCATGTCCGTCGAGGACAATATCGAACTCGGCGGCTTCCTGCGCAGTGCCTCGGAGAGAGCCGAAACGCGGGAGGAACTTTACGCGCGTTTCCCCCGGCTGGCCGAACGGCGCAGGCAGCTTGCCGGCACGCTCTCCGGCGGCGAACGGCAGATGCTGGCGCTCGCCCGCGCGCTGATGAGCCGCCCGCGCCTGCTGCTGCTCGACGAACCGAGCCTGGGCCTGGCGTCGAAGATCGTTACCGA
Organism: Xaviernesmea oryzae; assembly: GCF_900177415.1. Taxonomy (GTDB): domain Bacteria; phylum Pseudomonadota; class Alphaproteobacteria; order Rhizobiales; family Rhizobiaceae; genus Neorhizobium; species Neorhizobium oryzae_A. Next base: position 69,510 of record NZ_FXAF01000006.1, read on the forward strand.
TATTCTCGATATCGTCTCGGAACTTCGCAAGACCGGCGTCTCGATCCTGCTTGTCGAGCAGAACGCCCGCGCCGCGCTTGAGATCGCCGACGAGGGATATCTCATCGAACTCGGCGAAGTGCGCCGCTCCGGTCCCGCAGCGGAACTCGCCGCCGACCCGGCCCTGATGGAGAGCTATCTCGGCACCCACTCCTGACCGGCATCGTCAGTCAAAGCTCTCGACGAATTTCCGGCGAAACTCGTCCATCCGATAGACTTGCGTGTCCTTGGCCGGGATCATGCCCTCATGCCAGTTCCAGCCGTCCAGGCGCTTCAGCAGTTCCGGATTGCCGGTGACGATGTGCATCGGCACGTCACGCGATGCGCCCTCGCCGGTGACGATCGATGCCGGCTGATGGTCTCCGAGCAGGACGAACAGCGTGTTCCGGCCGTAGTGTGCCATGTAGGAGCCGAGGGTTTGGAGCGTGTAGTCGATCGACGCGATATACTGCGCGCGGACACGGTCCGGATCGGCCCAGACGACGGAAGGCGGGTCGCCGCTTTCCGCCTGCGCATCGAACACAGTGCCGTCGCCGACCCTCTCCCAATCGACCAGCGTCGGAACCGGCGTCCAGGGCGCGTGGCTGGAAATCAGCGCTATTTCCGCCATGACCGGCTTATCGCCGGGCCTGTCCCGTCCTTGGCGCTCCAGCCGCTCGAAGGCCGAAAGCGTGTACTGATCCGGCATGGTGATCCAGTTGAACGGTTTGCCCCCGTAGCCGAGCCCTGCGGCGGCATGCACGCTGTCGTAGCCGAAATAGCCGGCTTCCGGCCAGTCGAGCGTGATCGCCGGCATGACGGCTGCCGTCCGCCACCCCGAGGCGCGGAACAGGCTGTTGAGACTCGGGCGCTCGCTGGTGATCATGCGGTCGTAGCGCGCCTGATTGTTGATCCAGAGGCCTGAAAGCAGGGTACCGTGGGCAAGCCAGCTCATGCCGCCGACAGTCGATGAGGTGAGCCAGCCGCTGCGTGCTTGAAGCCCTGCGGCCTCCAGCTCCCCTTCCATGGAAGACAGCCGGCCATGGATGCGCGTGGCATAACGGGGATCCTCGATGGCGCTGCGGCCATAGGATTCGATAAAGATCAGCACGACATCCGTGCCGGCAAGCGCGGAAAAATGTGGCCCGTCCCGCACAGGATCCTGCTTCAGTTCGTCCTCGAACCGCTCCAGATCGGCGACCGAGTCTTTCACCATCGCGACGCGGTTGAGCAAATAGGGGCCGGCAGATACATCCACGCCCAAGTTGCGGCGCCCGCGATCCTGCACCGTAAACGCAGCCAGCCCGGCAAGGAGGATGATGCCGCTGACGAGAGCGGATTTCCGGCGGCCTCCAGCCGTAAGATGCCGGAAGCCGCCGAGCGACCAGTAAAGCACGGCCGCCGCCAGAAGCCAGACGAGCAGGCCGGCGCAGACGATACCGGCGGCTTCCTTCACCCCGACGGCACCGCTCAGCAGATTCCACCCGTCGGTCAGGATTTTGAGGTCGAGATAGGGATTGAACGGCCTCTGGAATGCGATGCCCGTGCCGATATCCGCAAGCTTCAGAAGCAGCATGATAGCGAGGAGCAGCGCGATGACGCCTCGCAGAAGGGTGAAAGCGCCCCCGGTGAACACCGATGCGAGCAAAGCAATCCCTGCGATCTCCAGCGGGAACCGCCATTCGGAGAAGTCGGAAAAAGCGGCAGGATTGGAAGGCAGCGACAGGATCGCCAGGGCGATCGTCAGCGAGATTGCGATCCGCAGTGAGGAAAACCTCGCGGAAGTCGTGGGAGATCCAAGCTTCGTTCCCGTTGCGCTTGGAGCCATGAACCGTCGGCCGGCCATCACGTATCGAGCCGGGCATAGATATCGCCGGACGATCCACGACCGGCCATTCCGGCAAGGTCGGCGAGCATCGCCTCGGCGGACACCCAGTCACGATTGACGAAACGATGCCGCTCGCCTTCGACGCGGTTGAACCGATAGGAGCCGAGCCTCCGGATGTGGCCGATCGCTTCTTCGGCGATTTCCATCACCGCCGGGACATATTCGAAGGCGATGAGAGGGATGGAATGGCGCAGGCCGGCAAGAATATCGGCTTCCGCCCCTTCCACGTCGATCTTGCAGAAGAACGGCAGTCCATATTCACCGATCAGCGCGTCGAGCGTCGTCATCTCCACGCGCTCGACCCGGTCCCAGGCGACTTTCCTGAACCCGGAAGTCTTCTCGACCTTTGAGATCCAGGAAGACGAAATGCTCGTGACCGTCGGGTGGCGGCTCGAAATGTGGAGGTCGGCGCTGCCCTTCTCCCTGCCCACCGCCTTGCGCAGCAGGACGAGGTCCTCGCCGGCAAGGGATCTCGCGATGAAATCGGCGAACAATGGCTGAGGCTCCAGGGCGATGACCTTGGCCCCGAGCGAGAGAAGCGTGCGGCTGCGGCTGCCGGCATGTGCGCCGATATCGAAGACGAGATCGCCGGGTTTGATGAAGCCCCCGTAAAACCGCCTGAGTCCGGTGCGGCGCCAGGGCTGGCCGTAATAGATCAGCAGCGATCGCGTAAGCCCCAGCGAGGCGGAGAAATCATACCGCATGCCTGTCGCCCCGGCTTGCCTGCACGAGAAAGACCACGTCCACGGCAAAGGAATAGGCGAGCGAGGCGAGCGCTCCCGCCGCAAGCGCCGTCGAAACCGGCGGCATGACCGCCGGAAACAGCATCAGACAGAGCGCCACGCCCTGAATGACGCAGATCGCCTTGCGGCGCGTGGAGGGCGGCAACTCGCGCTGAAGCGGCGGGAAAATGAACTGCAGTGCCACATAGGCATAGCGCATCAGGCCGATCAGCAGCACCCAGACGCCTGCTTTGGCGAGCAGGAAGGCCGCAAGCGACAGGAAAAGGATCAGCAGGGCATCCACCTCCATGTCGAAGCGGGCGCCGAAGCGCGAAGCGGTCCCGGTGCGGCGGGCAAGATAGCCGTCGATGCCGTCGAGAGCGAGTGCGACGGCAACCACGACACCGATGAGCCATAGAGAACCCGCATCGGAAGCCGCCCCGAACTCGCCGGAAGCCAATACCAATCCCCCCAGTGCGGCTGCGATAGCGGCGCGTAGGGTCGTGATGCTGTTCGCCGCGCCGAAACGACCATGTCCATGCGCGTGCAGATTGCCGAGGGCGATGGCGGACACCGCTGCATAGATGACGAAGGCCGTTCCGGCCGCGGCAGTATCCATGCCCAGGTAATCACCAAGGGAATGCATCGAAACAATCAGAAGCGCGGCAACCGCCAGTGTCGTCGCGCAAGCATCCAGGGAAAGGGAGCGATAAGCCTCGCGCGCCGCCGTCTCGTCCGGATAGGCTGCATTCACCCACTTGGTCATCGAGGCCGCCTCCCCGGCATCATGTGAAGCATTCGTGACATTCTCCTTACAAAACAATACATGGAGGAGACGGTGCCAAACCGCCATGTCCCGCTGGAGAGCAGATCGCGTCAAATAAACGTGATACCGACATAGTCTTCTCGCGGAAGCGCTCCCTTGCCGTCATCGTCGGGGCCCCTAGTTGAGAATTGTTTGGCTTGAAAGGGCTGATTTGTGACAAGGCGTGAGACAGCTCCGCGATCGGCGCCGAAGACCGACGGGCGTGCCCTTTGGTTCGAGGAGGCAGGCCGCTGCACGCTTCGCTGCGAGCCGCTGCCGCCGGGATGCGAGGGCGAGGTTCTGGTTCGCACGCTGTTCAGCGGCATCAGCCGCGGCACAGAGTCTCTCGTTTTCGGCGGCCGCGTGCCGGAAAGCGAATACGAGCGCATGCGCGCGCCGCACCAGAGCGGACAGTTCCCATTTCCCGTGAAATACGGCTATGCCGCCGTCGGCATGGTCGAGGAGGGGCCGCAACACCTTGCCGGCAGGGCGGTCTTCTGCCTCTATCCCCATCAGGACCGCTTTCGCGTGCCGGCTTGCGCGGTACATCCGTTACCCGATGCCCTTCCGCCGCACCGTGCGGTTCTGGCCGCAAACATGGAGACCGCGCTCAATATCACCTGGGACGCCGGCATCCAGCCGGGCGACCGGGTGGCTGTTTTCGGCGCAGGCGTGGTCGGGCTCCTCGTTGCTTATCTGGCCTCGCACGTCATCGGCACGGAAGTCGTCATTTCCGATATCGAACCCGAACGCGCCGATACGGCTCAGGCTCTCGGCCTTCGTTTCACCTCCCCTGAAGCCGTGCCGGATGAATGCGACGTGCTGATCAACGCCTCCGCCTCTTGCGAAGCGCTCGCAACCGCGCTCGATCGCGCCGGCTTCGAGGCACGCGTCGTCGAGGCGAGCTGGTATGGCGAAAGATTTGCGGAAATCCCGCTTGGCGGCGCCTTCCACGCCAAGCGGCTTTCGATCGTCAGTTCGCAGGTCGCCGCGCTGCCGCCGGGGCGGCGCGCCCGCTGGGATCCGCACCGCCGCATGGCAAAAGCGCTCGGGCTTCTTGCCGACGATCGGCTCGACCGGCTGATTTCGGGCGAGACCCCGTTCGAAACCATAGCCGCCGACTATGCCGATATCGTCGGCTCGGGCACCACGCTCTGTCATCGTATCCGCTATTGAGGAATCTCCGCATGTTCGCCGTCGAAGTCCGCGATCACATCATGATCGCGCATAGTCTCCCCCGCCCCGTTTTCGGCCCCGCCCAGGGCCTGCATGGGGCGACCTTCGTGGTCGACGCGGCCTTCTTCACCACCGATCTTGACGACGACGGCCTGGCGGTCGATATCGGGCTCGCGACGGAGATACTCAAGGAAGTGCTGGCTCCGCTGAATTACCAGAACCTCGATGCGCTCGATATCTTCGCCGGCAGGGTGACGACGACGGAATTCCTTTCCAGGCATATCTTCGACGGGATCGCCGAGGCGATCGACAATGGGCGGTTGGGCGAAGGCGGCAAGCGCATCCGCAAGCTCCGGGTCATGCTGCATGAATCCCACACCGCGCGCGGCTGGTACGAGGCCGAGTTATGAGCCGCAATCTCGTTTTCGCCTACCCCGGCGACATCGAAACCCGCACCGGCGGCTATGGTTACGACCGGCGTGTGATCACGATACTCGGCGATCTCGGCTGGGCTGTCGAGTTGATTTCGCTCGGCGAAGGCTTTCCCAATCCCAGCGCCGCGCAACTCGAGGCTGCGGGGCGCAGGCTTTCGGAGCTGGACGACGGCGCTCTCGTGCTGGTGGATGGCCTTGCCTTCGGCGCCATGGACGAATGGGCGCGCCACGAAGCCAAGCGTCTGAAGATCGTGGCATTGGTACATCACCCGCTGGCCCTGGAAACCGGGATTGACGAAGACCGGAAAAGGGCGGTTTTAGCGAGTGAAAAGGCCGCACTGGCGCAAACACGCGGCGTCATCGTGACCTCGCAGACGACGGCTGCCGAGCTTGCTGCCCACTACGCGGTGCCGGAGGAAAGGATCGTCGTTGCCATTCCCGGCATGGATCCCGCGCCCCTGGCGGCCGGCGGCAACGATCCGCCGCTCATCCTCAGCATCGGCACCCTGACCCGCCGCAAGGGCCATGACGTGCTGATCGCGGCGCTCGGAAGGCTGCGCGATCTTTCCTGGACCTGTCGAATCGTCGGCAGCGGGATCCTCGACCCCGGTGTCGCGTCTGAACTCGAACGGCAGGCGGCACAATCCGGGCTCGGCGACCGCATCGACCTCGCCGGCCAGATCGACGACACGCGAACCGAATATGCCAGGGCCGACATCTTCGCACTCGCCAGCCGCTACGAGGGCTACGGCATGGTGTTCGCCGAGGCACTTGCCCAGGGTCTGCCGATCGTCGGCTGCGCGACCGGCGCCGTGCCGGATGTCGTGCCGGAAAATGCCGGCCTCCTCGTCCCGCCGGATGATCCGGAGGCGTTTGCCGCCGCGCTGCGCCGGCTGCTGGAGGAGCCCGAAACCCGCATCGCCATGGCGGATGCCGCGGCGATCGCCGGCGCAAAATTGCCGTCCTGGCGGGATACGGCCATGATCATCTCCGATTCTCTGGAGGCGGTATCATGAGCGGCTTCGACAGGACCTGGCTGGCATTGCGGGAGCCGGTAGATGCCCGTTCCCGCGACAAGGCTTTGCTGGCCGGCGTGACCGAAGCCATCGGAAATGCGTCGAGGAGGACCGTCCTCGATATCGGTTGCGGCACCGGCTCGACCTTCCGTGCGCTCTCGCGGGAAGTCGGCAAGGATGTCCGCTGGCGGCTCTTCGATCGCGACCCGCATCTGCTTGACGAAGCGGCGCGGCGCCATGGCCATGAGCTGGAACTCATTCAGGGCGATCTGAACGAGATCGAGGCTCTGCCCTTGACCGATGTAGGCTTTGTGACGGCTTCGGCGCTTTTCGATCTCTGTTCGAAGGAATTCGTCCATCGTTTCGTCGATCGCATTGCCGAGGCCGGTATCGGCCTTTACGCTGCGCTGAGCTATGACGGCCAGATGCGCTGGTCTAAGCCTCACCCGCTCGATGAGGTGATCACCGCGATCTTCAACGCGCATCAACTGAGTGACAAGGGTTTTGGCGTGGCGCTCGGCCCGGCGGCATGGGAATTTCTGGCGGACCGGCTCAGGGAGAACGGCTATGCGGTGCGGATCGCCGGAAGCCCCTGGATCATGACGGCCGCCGAGGCGGATCTGCAGCGGCTGTTTCTCGCCGGCGTCATGCGAGCGGTTTTCGAATACGGGGAGCTCGATGAAGCCGAGATCGGCGATTGGGCCGATTTCCGACACCGGATGATCGATCGGGAAGGCAGCCTATGCCATGTCGGCCATCAGGACGTTCTGGCGCTCCGGTGAAATGGCCTTCCGTTGCGCTTCGGCACGCAGATTGCAGTCGAAGACGATATCGGTGCCCAGGTTGTAAACCTGAACCTCGGGCCTGCGGGCTTCGGACAGCCGGTCGATCGGCGAAAGCCGGATCCCGGCCGGGCCGGAACCGATGATGATCGGCGCAACCGAGACATGCAGCCTGTCGATCAGGTCCGCATCGACGAAACGGGAGATCGTGTTCGCGCCGCCCTCGACGAGAACAGTGGCCAGGCCGCGTTCGGCAAGAGCATCGAGGATGTCGCGCGGCGCCAATCCGCCATCCGTCTGACGCGGCAGCCGCACGATTTCGTGCCTGCCGCTTCGGGTCGGCGCGTCCTCCGCCTGCAGGAGCAGCACGGGCATGCCTCCGTCGTGCAGCATCTTCGCCCGTTCCGGCATGCGGCCGTTGCAGTCCACCACGACACGGATCGGGCTTTTGCCGCTGACGGCGCGCACGGAAAGGCTCGGATCGTCGGCAACGACGGTGCCGACGCCGACGATCACCGCATCCACAAGGGCGCGGCATCGGTGCAGATGGACAATGCCGTCGCAACCCGAAACGTCCTGGGCGTCGCCGCTGGGCGTCGCCACACGGCCATCCAGCGATTGACCGACCTGTGCGAGGACGAACGGGGCGCTGCGGGATGCGACCGGCTTATAAAGCGACAGGCAGGAGGCGTCCGTCTCGGCCGACAGCGCGACCGGACGGACCGAGCCCTCGCGAAGCGAAAGCAGATGCTCCCACAGATCCTCGGTCATATTGACTGATTGCATCTCCCGCCTCGTCTTCCGGCCGATTGATGAGAATGCCGGCCTGAGCCAAAGGTTCCTTGCCTGCGTACTCATATAGAGCTGTAATACGTGCGGAAAATTTCACCAGATCAACAATCCGTCAACGGGATGCCGGACATCGGGTCCTGAAAGATGCCTGCCGGAACCCGATGACCTGGAGGAGGCCGGCTTGAGAAAAGAAGCAATGCATTTGCCGGAGAGGGTGGACCGAACTCACGATAGGCTTGCCCATCCGCATTTCGAGTTGCTTCGGTCATCCCCCATGCATACTGTAGCGACCATGCGGTCCATTCTCAGGCATACCCGGGTGTATTCTTCTGTGGAACTGGAAGCGGGATGGCGGAAATGACGGGATCGCCATCCAGTCGTACTCCTGCCGGAGCGCTCCTCCGGATCCTGGTTTTCGCAACCATGATGCTGTCCTTCTTCATCGGACCTGCGATGTCGGAAACGAAAGACAAATTGCTGTTGGATGCTTCCAAGAGGGGTGACGGCAAGGCTGTCGCCTCTCTTCTAAAAGAAGGCGTTGCGATCGATGCCCGTGACGAGCGCGGCCAGACCGCGCTTCTGATCGCAACCCGCGCCAATGATATCGAGACAGCGCGGCTTCTCATCGAGGCAGGCGCCGACGTTAACGCAAAGGACGCCATCCGGGACAGCGCCTATCTTTATGCCGGAGCCAGCGGCTATCTCGAAATCCTTCGAATGACATTGTCCCATGGCGCGGATCTTCAAAGCACCAATCGCTTTGGCGGGACGGCGCTCATCCCGGCTTCCGAACGAGGGCATGTCGAGACAGTAGAGACTTTGATCAAGGCCGGCGTGGATGTGGATCACGTCAACGATCTCGGATGGACTGCGCTTCTCGAGGCGATCATCCTGGGCGACGGTGGCGCACGTCATCTATCGGTCGTGAGGCTTCTTGTCGCTGGCGGAGCGAGGATCGATATTGCTGATAAGGACGGCGTAACTCCGCTGCAACACGCACGGACTCGCGGCTACAAGGACATCGCGGCCGTATTGGAAGCGGCACAGCGATAGCCCGTACGAGCTTGCCACGCCCTGGCTTTCCGCATTTCATCCTCGATCGATATCGGGAAATGACCAATGGCTGGCAATCAAAGCAGCGAGGGCAGCTCGGGACCTGGCAGGTAAGCTGGATTGAAACAGCTGTAACGGGAGAACCTTGGCAGAGGTTCAGATTGGCGGAGAGGGTGGGATTCGAACCCACGATACGGTTGCCCGTATGCCGCATTTCGAGTGCGGTGCTTTCGACCACTCAGCCACCTCTCCACGGAAACTGATGACGCGTTGGTCAGCGCGGCGTTCTCATAACGATGAAAGATGGGGCTGGCAAGGGGCGAATATCAAGACTTTATATCCTTTTGCCTTGACAGTTTTTTGTCTGTCGCGTATCCCCGCACGCGATCAGGCGTGGAAAAGTGTCCATGCCTCTTTGTTTGTGTGGAGGCAATCAATCTTCCGCGCAGATTTCACCGGCAGACAAGTTAAAAAGATCCCTCTTTCGAACCCCTGCCAGAGCCCGACTGATAAAAAGACGGCCGTCCCTTAAAGGATAGAGCCGGACCGAACATGAAAGGATAAAGAATGTTCGCAGTCATCAAGACCGGCGGTAAGCAGTACCGCGTGGCAGCCAACGACGTGCTTACCATCGAGAAGCTGGAAGCCGAAGCTGGTGCAGTGATCGAGTTCAACGAAGTCCTGGTCGTCGGCGAAGGCGCCGATGCCAAGATCGGCGCCCCGTTCGTTTCGGGTGCGACGGTCAAGGCCGAAGTGGTCGAGCATAACCGTGGCAAGAAGGTCCTTTCCTTCAAGAAGCGCCGCCGCCAGAATTCCAAGCGGATTCGCGGCCATCGCCAGCATCACACGGTTGTCCGCATCACGGACATTCTCGGCTAATCAGGATTTCGAAGGGTAAAGGAGAACACCAATGGCACATAAGAAAGCTGGCGGTTCGTCGCGTAACGGTCGCGATTCTGAATCCAAGCGCCTTGGCGTGAAGAAGTTCGGCGGCGAAGCCGTCATTCCGGGCAACATTATCGTGCGTCAGCGCGGCACGCAGTGGCATCCGGGCCAGAACGTTGGCCTCGGCAAGGACCACACGATCTTCGCACTCGCCGCCGGTAATGTGTCCTTCCGCACGAAGGCTAACGGCCGAGTATACGTGTCCGTAATGCCGAAAGCGGAAGCAGCGGAATAAGCCGGTAGCGCTCTAAAACAGCCGGCGTCTCATCGACCCGGCTGGCGCACAAGGTCAGTCTAAAGAAAAAAGGGGAGATGGGGCGCCACCCACCTCCCCTTTTTCTTTAACCCCGTAGAGGAGACTGACCATGCAAGGCGAATTACTGAGGGCGAGCCAATCCCGGCCGCCGGAGGAACGGTCCAAGGAACCGCTAAGACCCGAGCGGTTAAGAAGCGATTGCCCTGTCTTACTGTCGCAGAGACTGGTTCTCCGCGCTCCCCATGAAGAAGACATCGACGCCCTTGCCCATCTCGCCAACAATGCGAATATCGCGACCATGGTGTCGCGTATGCCGCATCCCTATACGGCAAAAGACGCCGCCGATTTCGTACGACGTGCGAAAGCCGGCGAGATCGGCAAGTGCGTCTATGCCATCACGCGAGGCGACAACGGCGCGTTCCTCGGTTGCTGCGCGCTGGAACCCCAGCAGGACGAGCGAACGCTCGAGATAGGCTATTGGCTGGGCGAGCCCTATTGGAACAGGGGCTACGCGACGGAAGCCGCCCATGTGCTGATCGACATGGCCTTCCGCACCCGCAACAACATCGACCACATCGATGCGCGTTGCCGGGTGACCAACGTCGCCTCCAAGCGGGTGATCCAGAAATGCGGCTTCCAGTACCAGGGCACGGGCATGATCGATTGCCTGGCGCTCGGCGGCATGGTTGCCGTCGAATGGTTCCGGCTCGACCGCAAGACCTGGATGTCGCTCAGAAGCTGGGGAGAACTGAGATGAACGCCGCCGTTCTCCAGAAGACGAATGCGGCCGTAACGATGCCGGGCCCTTGCCCGGTCATCACCACGGAAAGGCTGGTCCTGCGTCCGCACAAGCTCTCCGACGCGCCGGCGATCGCCGAATCGCTCGGCGATTTCAAGGTCAGCCGCATGCTCGCACGCGTGCCCCAGCCCTATGACCGCCAGGATGCACTTGACTGGCTCGTGCCGCAGGCCTCCGGCCTCTTGCCGGACTGGATGCTTGCGATCACCACGGGCGACGACATCCATGTCGGTGTCGTGGGTCTGGAGCAGAGGCATGGCGGATGGCGCCTCGGTTACTGGCTGAACCGGCTCTACTGGGGCCGCGGCTACATGACGGAAGCGGTGGCCGGCACGCTGGAGCGCTTCTTCCGGCGCATGCCGGAGGTGCGGATATATTCCGGTGCATTCGCGGACAACCTCGCCTCGCTGAATGTCCAGAAGAAGCTCGGTTTCCGTATCATCGACGCGAACCAGATCTTCAGCATCTCCCAGAACCGCATGGTGCCGCATATCGAAACCATGCTGCTGCCCGAGGACTTCCGGCCAGCCGACCGACCGTGACCCTCATATGAAAACATCCGGCGGAGGAAACTCCGCCGGCCCTCACTCGACCTCGACCCAGAGCGGAAAATGGTCGGAACCAGACGCCGCATAGTCCACCCAGGCGTTTTTCAGACGCGGCGCCAGCCCGGAATTCACGAAGCAATGATCGAGATGCATCTTCATCGGCCCGTCGCCCGGCGGCTTCGCCCAGGTATAGCTTTCCGGCGTGAGCAGCCCGAGACGCTCCAGCACGTCGACCGGCTCGTTGGCGCGCAGGATGCGGCCGTAATAACGGTCCCGCTGCCCTGCCATGGCGATATATTCGGTCGATTCCGGTTCCATGTTGAAATCGCCCATCAGCAGAAAATCCTCCGGCAGCGGCGGGTCGGGAAAACCCTCTTCCGCGGCACCGGTCAACGCACCGCCTTCGGCCACGAAATTCAGGACCCTTTCCTTCAGGTAGCGGATTTGGGCAAGCCGCTCGTCCGGCGAAACGTGATCGAGATGCACGGAATAGACGCGCAGCGGCCCGCCGGGCGCGACGATGACGGCTTCCAGGGCGCCGCGCTGCAGGTTGAGCTTCTCGATCGTGCGGCTGCGCGGCAGGAGAAGATGGCGGGTGGCGAGGATCGGCCAGCGCGACAGGATCATGTTGCCGAACTGGAAGCGGCGCTCGACGCGGCGGCCGCTCTCGACGGAAACGTCGAGCAGCAGATCGCAAGGCGCGGCATAGACATGAAAATGGTCCGGGAAGAGATCGTCGAAACGGGCGACGAGATCGACATGGCCATTCTTCGGAAAACCGCGCGTCACCTCCTGCAATGCGATGACGTCGGCCCCAGCGATACTTTCGGCGATGCGTTCGGGATCGAACCGGCCATCCATGCCGATCCCGTATTGGATGTTATAGCTGACGAACTTCATGATAGTCTTTGACCTCTGCCCCAACCGGCGATATCGAAACCCACCGGATGCCAACATAAAACAAGGCGCTCCGACTAACACGAGACTGACGGCAGTAAGATGAAATTTCTCGACGAGGCAAAGGTCTACATACGCTCCGGCGACGGCGGCGCGGGCGCGGTCTCGTTCCGCCGGGAAAAATTCATCGAGTTCGGAGGTCCGGACGGGGGCGACGGCGGCCGCGGGGGTGACGTCTGGGTGGAGGCCGTCAACGGCCTCAATACGCTGATCGACTTCCGCTTCCAGCAGCATTTCAAGGCCAAGACCGGCATCCATGGCATGGGCAGGAACCGCACCGGCGCCAATGGCGGCGACGTGACGCTGAAAGTGCCGGTCGGCACGCAGATCTTCGAGGAGGACAACGAGACCCTCATCGTCGACCTCACCAGGGAAGGCCAGAAATTCCGGCTCGCCAAGGGCGGCAACGGCGGCTTCGGCAACGCCCATTTCAAGACCTCGACCAACCAGGCGCCCAACTGGGCAAACCCGGGTCTCGAAGGCGAGGAAAAAACCATCTGGCTGCGGCTGAAACTGATCGCGGATGCCGGTCTGGTCGGCCTGCCGAACGCCGGCAAGTCCACCTTTTTGGCGGCCGTGACGCGGGCCCGGCCGAAAATCGCCAACTATCCGTTCACCACGCTGCATCCGAACCTCGGCGTCGCCACGATCGACGGACGCGAATTCGTGCTGGCCGACATTCCCGGGCTGATCGAAGGCGCTCATGAAGGTGTCGGCATCGGCGACCGGTTTTTGGGCCATGTGGAACGCACCCGCGTGCTGCTGCATCTGGTTTCCGCAGTCGAGGAGAAGGTCGGCAAGGCCTACAAGACCGTGAAGGCAGAGCTTGAAGCCTATGGCGGCGGACTGACCGACAAGCAGGAAATCGTCGCCCTGTCGCAGATCGACGTGCTGGACGAGAAGGAATTGAAGAAGAAGGCGAAGGAGCTGGAAAAGGCCTCGGGCCAGACGCCGTTCCTGATCTCCGCCGTGACGGGCAATGGCATGACCGACGTTCTGCGCGCACTCCGGGACGTGATCATCGAGGCGAGCGAAGGCGCGGAGACGGCGCTTCCCGACCGCTCCATGCCGGTCGGGGATTTCGACGAGGAGGACGGGGAATGACCGCCGCCCGCAAACCGCTGGCCAGCCATCGCCGGATCGTCATCAAGATCGGCTCTGCTCTGCTCGTCGACCGCAAGACAGGCCTGAAATCGCAATGGCTGGACGCCATCTGCGCCGATATCGCTGCCTTGAAAGCGAAGGGCATCGACGTTCTGGTCGTCTCTTCGGGAGCGATCGCCATGGGCCGTACGGTTCTCGATCTGCCCTCCGGCGCCCTGAAGCTCGAGGAAAGCCAGGCGGCGGCGGCCGTCGGCCAGATCGCGCTTGCCCGCGCCTGGTCGGAGAGCCTGTCGCGCGATGGCATCGTGGCCGGCCAGATCCTGCTGACGCTGGGCGACACGGAAGAGCGCCGCCGTTATCTCAACGCCCGCGCGACCATCAACCAGCTCCTGAAAATCGGCGCCGTGCCGATCATCAACGAGAACGATACCGTCGCCACGACCGAAATCCGCTACGGCGACAACGACCGGCTGGCCGCCCGCGTCGCGACCATGACCAGCGCCGATCTTCTGGTGCTGCTCTCGGATATCGACGGGCTCTACACCGCCCCGCCGCATCTCGATCCGGAAGCGAAGTTCCTGGAAGTCATCCCGGCGATCACGCCCGAGATCGAAGCGATGGCCGGCGGCGCCGCCTCGGAACTGTCGCGCGGCGGCATGCGGACGAAGATCGACGCCGGCAAGATCGCAACGGGCGCCGGCTGCGCCATGATCATCGCGTCGGGCAAGACCGACCATCCGCTGCGGGCGATCGAACAGGGCACGCGCTCCTCCTGGTTCGCGCCCTCCGGCACGCCCGTGACGGCCCGCAAGACGTGGATCGCCGGACAGCTTCAGCCGGCCGGCCGGCTTTTTGTCGACGAGGGCGCGGAAAACGCCCTCGGCACCGGCAAGAGCCTGCTGCCCGCTGGCGTTCGCCGCATCGAGGGCCATTTCCATCGCGGCGATACGGTCGCAGTCGTGGGTGTCGACGGGCACGAGATCGCCCGCGGGCTTGTGGGCTACGATGCCGAGGAAGCCCGCCAGATCACCGGGCGCAAGTCCGGCGAGATCGAAACGATCCTTGGCTATGCCGGCCGGGCCGCCATGGTCCACCGGGACGATCTGGTGATGACCGGTTCGATCCGCCGCAAGACGAAAAAAGAAGATCACAGGGAGGATGCCGCCCATGCTTGACAAGGTTGCAACGACCGGCGTCGCCGCCGTGATGAACGAGATCGGCCGCAACGCCAAGGCAGCGGCTCAAGCGCTGGCGACGGCTTCGACCGAAGCGAAGAACAAGGCGCTCAATGCCATGGCGGACGCGATCCTCGCCGCCAGGGACGAGATCCTTGCCGCGAATGCCCTCGATCTGAAGAATGTCGAAGGCAAGGACCTGCTGCCTTCATTCATCGACCGGCTGACGCTGACGGAAAAGGGCATCGCAGGCATGGCAGAAGCCATCCGCGAGATCGCCGAATTCAGGGATCCGGTCGGCGAGGTCATCGCTGCCTGGGAGCGGCCGAACGGACTGAAGATCGAACGGGTTCGCACGCCGCTCGGCGTCATCGGCGTCATCTACGAAAGCCGCCCGAATGTGACGGCGGATGCCGGCGCGCTCTGCCTCAAGGCGGGCAATGCGGTGATCCTGCGCGGCGGCTCCGATTCCGCTCTTTCATCGCGGGCGATCCATGACTGCCTCGTGGCCGGCCTGAAGGCCGCGGGACTTCCCGAACACGCGATCCAGATCGTGCCGACCACCGACCGTGCCGCCGTCGGCGCCATGCTGTCGGGCCTCGATGGCGCGATCGACGTGATCGTTCCGCGCGGCGGCAAAAGCCTGGTGGCCCGCGTCCAGAGCGAGGCGCGCGTGCCGGTCTTCGCCCATCTCGAAGGCCTCTGCCACATCTATGTGGATGCCTCCGCGGACCTCGAAATGGCGAAGAAGATCATCGTCAACGCCAAAATGCGCCGTACCGGCGTTTGCGGCGCGGCCGAAACGCTGCTTGTCGACAGCGCCGCGATCGGCACCCATCTGATGCCGATCCTCGAAGCGTTGACCGAAGCCGGCTGTGAAATCCGCGCCTCCGCTGCCGTCCTGAAGGTCTTCCCCGGCTTCAAGCCGGCGACGGAGGAGGACTGGCGCACGGAGTATCTCGACGCGGTGATCTCGGTCGCGGTCGTCGACGGCATTTCCGGCGCGATCCGCCACATCAACACCTATTCCTCCAATCACACGGAAGCTGTCCTCGCCGAGGACCCGGCGGTCGTGGCGCGCTTCTTCAACGAACTCGATTCGGCGATCCTGCTGCACAATGCTTCCACCCAGTTCGCAGACGGGGGCGAGTTCGGCATGGGCGGCGAGATCGGCATCTCGACGGGCAAGATGCACGCCCGCGGCCCGGTCGGCGTCGAACAGCTCACCTCCTTCAAATACCGCGTGCATGGCACCGGACAGATCCGGCCCTGATCGCACGTGACGGAAGAGACGATCGACCGCCGCTACTTGGTCATGCCGCATGTGGAACGCGGCATGGCCGTCGGCCTTTTCGGCGGCTCGTTCAATCCGCCGCATGAAGGGCATCTGCTGGTTGCCGAGATCGCGCTGCGCCGTCTCGGTCTCGACCAGCTCTGGTGGATGGTGACGCCCGGCAATCCGCTGAAAAGCCGCTCGGAACTCGCTTCCCTGGCGGATCGGCTCGCCATGAGCGAGAGGCTGATCCACGATCCGCGCATCAAGATCACCGCGTTCGAGAAAACGCTTGGCGGCTCCTATACCGCCGATACCCTGGCTTTCGTGAAGGCGAAGAACCCGCATGTGCATTTCATTTGGGTCATGGGCGCCGACAGCCTGAGGACCTTCCATTTCTGGCAGAAATGGCGGGAGATCGCCTCGACCTTCCCGATCGCGGTCGTGGACCGGCCGGGTTCGACCCTGTCGTTCCTGTCGTCGAAGATGGCCCGCACCTTCGATTACGCCCGCGTCGACGAGGATGATGCGGGCACGCTCTGGAAACGTCGGGCGCCGGCCTGGACCTTCATCCACGGCCCACGCTCCGCCTTAAGCTCCACCGCCATCCGCGCCACCAACGGCAAGAATTCAAGCCATGGCTGACCGGATTCGTACCTCCTGTGACGCAACCATGAAGATTTCGGTGGTGGCGATCACCTTTTCGGACTCTCCCTTGAAAGATTAACCATTCGATGCCACCTTCCATGAAGCGGCCGAGCATGAATCGGATTCGCTGAAAGTGCATGTTGCTGTTACCTGGAAGAAAGGACAGACCCTGACAACAGTACACGCTAAGGGAAAGACGGCCTCCGTCCTCCCGCAGAGCCTGGAACGCGGCGCCGATGCTGCTGCCCGTGCTCTCGAACTGGTCCTCGCAAGCCTCGAGGACTCCAAAGCCGAAGATATTGTCACCATCAACATCGCCGGAAAATCAGCGCTCGGAGACTATATGGTCGTCGTCTCCGGACGATCGAACCGGCATGTCATGGCCATCTGTGATCACCTGATTTCCGATCTGAAGGACGAAGGCCTTGGAACGGCCCGCGTCGAAGGTCTGGAGGCTGGTGACTGGGTGCTGATTGACACCGGTGACATCATCATCCATGTGTTCCGACCTGAAATCCGCGAGTTCTACAATATCGAAAAGATGTGGGCCGCTCCGGATATCGACGAAGGAACGCTGCTGCACTGACGGGAGTTCGGGCACGTCCTGAACCGGTCGGAGCCGAGGTCAGAACCAAGGCCGGGCGCAAGCTCGCTGCCTGACGGTCTTGTCGGCCGATAAAATCAACGGATCAGGACATGCGGATAAGCCTTTTTGCGGTGGGACGGTTGAAGGCCGGACCGGAAAAGGATCTTGCTTCCCGTTATCTGGACCGCTTCGCCAAGGCTGGCCCGGCGGTGGGTCTGGAATTGTCGAAACTCGTCGAGGTTCAGGAAAGCCGGGCGGCGAATGCCGAAACGCGCAAACGCGAGGAAGCCGGCGCGCTGGAAAAGGCATTGCCCGAGGGCGCGGTCCTCATTCTTCTCGACGAACGCGGTAAAACCCTCGACAGCGAAGCCTTTGCCGGACTTATCGGCCGATACCGCGATGGCGGCAAGCGCGATCTCATGCTGGCGATCGGTGGCGCCGACGGTCTTGACGCGGATCTGCGCTCGCGCGCCGACATGGTGCTCAATCTCGGCTCCATGACCTGGCCGCACCAGCTCGTGCGCATCCTCATTGCCGAACAGCTTTATCGCGCCGTGACCATTCTTTCCGGCCATCCCTATCACCGCGCGTAAACACTTCATTTAGATTCAAACACGATGTTGTTTGTAGCCTCGTCGGGCAAATCAGCTTACGCTTCCTCGATCCGGCAAACATCGGAGCGGGAATGAGGATAACAGGGATGACATCGTACCGGCATGCGCTGCTTCTGGCGGCGGCTTTCGGTTTCGCCCTGATCCCGCCGCCCGATCTTCCCGCTTCTGCGCGCGCGCAGGAAACCGATCTGCCTCCGCAAGCCGCGCCGCCTTCCCCCGTCGATCCCACCGCCGATCTCCAACGCCGGCGCAACGAGACACGCGGAGAGCTGGAAGTTTTGACCAAGAACATGAAGCTCTCGGCCGACAAGGCCGCCGCCATCGAGAAGAACATTGCCGACATCAGGAAAAACAGCGCCGATATCCGTCAGGCGCTGATCGATTCCGCCACCCGCCGCAAGAATCTCGAAAAGAAGATCCTGGAGAGCGAGAAGAAGATCGCCGAATTCAAGGTCAAGGAGGACGGCATCCGCGCCTCGCTGCACGGGCGCCGCGCCGTGCTGGCCGAAGTGCTCGCCGCACTCCAGCGCATGGGCCGCAATCCGCCTCCCGCCCTTCTTGTCACGCCCGAAGACGCGCTCGCATCCGTGCGGAGCGCCATCCTGCTCGGTGCCGTCGTACCCGGCATGCGCCACGAGGCGGACAAGCTCATCGCGGATCTCCAGTCGCTCACCTCGCTGCAGGCGGCGGCGCTGGCCGAGAAGACGGACGTCTCCAATACCATCGCCGCAAGCCTGGAAGAGGACCGGCGCATGGATCTGCTGCTTGCCGAAAACGAAAAATTGAACAAGCGCAACATAGCCGATCTGGACGCCGAACGCCGCCGCTCGGAAGAGCTCGCGGCGCGCGCCGGCACGCTGGACAACCTCATCCAATCGCTTGAGGGGGAGATCGCTTCGGTGCGCGAGGCGATCGACCAGGCCAGGGCCGAGGAAGAGCGGCAGCGCATGCTCTCCGAGGCCGAGCGCGAGAGGGCAAAACAGCTCGCCGAAAGCGGAGTGCCCGACAAAAACCGCATTGCGCCCGCATACGCGTTTTCAAGCCTCAAGCAGAAGCTGGAGCTTCCGGTGGCCGGAGATGTATTGCGTTGGTTCGGCGATGCCGACGGGACGGGGCATACGGCGAGAGGAATGACGATCGCTTCGAGCCCCGGGGCAGTGGTGACGGCGCCGGCTGATGGCCTCGTCGTTTTTGCTGGGGCCTTCCGAAGCTATGGACAGATGATCATCCTGAATGCCGGAGACGGATACCATCTGGTTCTGACCGGCATGGATGAAGTGAATGCGCGGCAGGGCAAGTTCGTTTTCTCAGGCGAACCGATTGCCGTGATGGGTGAGAAAAGAGTCGCAAGCGCAACGGCATGGGCGCTGGAAACAGATCGTCCAACGCTTTACATTGAATTCCGAAAGGACGGCACTCCGGTCGATTCGAGGCCGTGGTGGACCGCGAAAGAAACTGGAAGGGCACGAAATGATTCGTAGGGCTTCTCTTGTCATCGTCGGTGCACTCATGGGTGCGACTGCGATGAGCGTTATTTATTCAGCCGGGGTGCCGGCTCAGGCCGCTGGCCCCTCGACCTACAGGGAATTGTCGATCTTCGGCGATGTGTTCGAACGGGTTCGTGCCCAGTATGTAACGCCGCCGGACGAAGAGAAACTGGTCGAAAATGCCATCAACGGCATGCTGAGTTCGCTGGATCCCCATTCGAGCTTCATGAATGCCAAGGATGCCGAAGATATGCGCACCCAGACGCGCGGCGAGTTCGGCGGCCTCGGCATCGAAGTGACGATGGAGAACGAGCTCGTCAAGGTCATCGCGCCGATCGACGACACCCCTGCTTCCAAGGCGGGCATTCTCGCAGGCGATTTCATCTCGGAGATCGACGGCCAGCCGGTTCGCGGCCTGAAGCTCGAGGACGCCGTGGAGAAGATGCGCGGCGCCGTCAACACGCCGATCAAGCTGACGGTTATCCGCCAGGGCGCCGACAAGCCGCTCGAAATCACCGTCGTACGCGACATCATCGCGGTCCGTGCCGTGAAGTCCCGCGTCGAAGGTGGCGATGTCGGCTACCTGCGCGTCATCTCCTTCACCGAGAAGACCTATGACGACCTCGAAAAGGCGATCAAGAAGATCAAGGCGGACGTGCCGGCCGACAAGCTGAAAGGCTATGTTCTGGACCTTCGCCTCAATCCCGGCGGTCTCCTCGATCAGGCGATCAATGTTTCCGATGCCTTCCTAGAGCGTGGTGAGGTGGTCTCCACCCGCGGCCGCAACGCCGACGAAACCCGCCGCTTCAACGCCGGTCCCGGCGATCTGACGGACGGCAAGCCGGTCATCGTGCTCGTCAACGGCGGCTCGGCTTCCGCTTCGGAAATCGTCGCCGGCGCGCTGCAGGATCTGAAGCGCGCAACCGTCCTCGGCACCCGTTCCTTCGGCAAGGGCTCGGTCCAGACGATCATTCCGCTCGGCGATGCCGGCGCGTTGCGTCTGACCACCGCGCTCTATTACACGCCGTCGGGCAAGTCGATCCAGGGCACCGGCATCAACCCGGACATCAAGGTCGAGCAGCCGCTGCCGCCGGAACTGCAGGGCAAGGTTCGCGCCGAAGGTGAATCGAGCCTGCGCGGCCACATCCAGGGCGCTGCCGAGACCGAGGAAGGCTCTGGCTCCGTCGCCTATGTGCCGCCGGAAGCCAAGGACGATATCCAGCTCAATTACGCCCTGGATCTCTTCCGCGGCGTGAAGACCGATCCGGCTTTCCCGGCCAGCCCCGATAAGGCTGCCGCTGCCGTCAATAAATAAGCCGCTTGTGGACCGGCCAGCATAGCGTTCGGAAGCGCTTTGCTGGTCGGTTCTTCTTATCTGCAGACCTGACGCGGACTTGACCCTTGGGCACCGATCTCCACGCCCCGCTCGGACAAAACCGGCCGGCCGTTCGGCGACGGACCAGAAAGGTTTCCCTTGCAGTCGTCGCTGTGGCTCTCGCCGCTACTGTCATCCTCGGCCTTTCGATCTATGCCATGCAGGGGGACGACGCCTTGAAACAGGCCGCGTCCGATGCTTCGGCGATGCCCAAGCCGAAACAGGTTCAATCTCCTGCCGGGAACGATCCGGACGCTGCCGCGCAGCAAACCGCCGGCATGTCTCGCGTCAATCCAACTTCCGGTGCCAGGATCGAGCGTACGCTGACCGACGACGGCAGCATCGTGACAAAATATACGCCCGGCACCCGTGATGGCGGCGGACCGGTCCTGATCGATGCGCAGAGGATCGGCCAGGATCCCCGCATGGCCGCCCAGCCGAATGAAGCGCTGCTCGAAGATTCGCCTTATGGACGGCTGCCGATCGTCGGGCCTGATGGTTTCCGGCCGATGGATCAGTATGCTCGGTCATGGTCCGGCGCGCGCGGCACGCGGATCGCGATCGTCGTGGGCGGCCTGGGCCTCAGCCAGACCGGCACGCAGAGAGCGATCCAGCAACTGCCGCCGGCCGTCACTCTTGCCTTCGCCGCAAGCGGCAACAGCCTCCAGCGCTGGATGCAGGAGGCTCGCCGCAGCGGCCACGAGATCCTGATCCAGGTGCCCTTCGAGCCTTTCGATTACCCGGCCAACGATCCCGGTCCCGGAACGTTGCTCACGCAGACACCGCCGAAGGAGAATCTCGGCCGCTTGCATGAAGCCATGGGCAGGATCACGAATTACACCGGCATCATGAATTATCTGGGCGGCCGCTATCTTTCCGATGCCGGCGCGCTCGAGCCCGTTCTGCGGGACATCGCCAAGCGCGGCCTGCTGTTCCTGGACGACGGAACGTCCGCCCAATCGAAGACCGAAACGATCGCCAAGGCAATCGAGCTGCCTCACGCTTTCGGCAACCTCGTTCTTGACGGGCAGTTGCAGAAAGAGGCGATTCTCAAGAAATTGGACGAGCTGGAACGCATTGCCGGCCGCAAGGGCACGGCGGTCGGCATCGCGTCCGCTTTCGATGAGAGCGTGGATGCGATAAGGCAATGGGCCGAAGAAGCATCGCAGCGCGGTATCGAAATCGTCGGCATTTCGGCCCTGGCGAACGAGAGCACCGGGCCCTGATCGATGGGAGTGCGCATGAGCAGCAAAGACAAACGCCCCGTGCGGGCCGAGGATCTGCCCTACAGGCCCTGTGTCGGCATCATGGTGCTGAACCGTGAGGGCCTTGTCTGGGCGGGCCGCCGCATCTCGGAGGGCAACAGCGAATACGATGGCTCGCCACAACTTTGGCAGATGCCGCAGGGCGGTATCGACAAGGGTGAAGACCCGCTTCCCGCCGCTTATCGCGAGCTTTACGAGGAAACCGGCATCCGCTCCGCGACGCTACTGGCTCAATCGCGCGACTGGATCAACTACGATCTGCCGCCGCATCTGATCGGCATAGGATTGAAAGGCAAGTATCGCGGCCAGACACAGCGATGGTTCGCGTTCCGCTTCGAAGGCGACGAAAGCGAGATTGCCATCAACCCGCCGCCGGGCGGCCACGAACCGGAATTCGACGCCTGGGAATGGAAGCCGATGGCGGATCTTCCCGGCCTGATCGTACCGTTCAAGCGCGCGGTTTACGAAAGGGTCGTCGCCGAGTTTGCTCATCTGGCCAGGGCGGCGGCCTAAAGCAGATCAGGCCTCGGGAGGGCGAACTGGTTCTGCTGGCTTGGCAGCCGGATACGAGGGGAGCCGGCCGCAAGCGGGGTGAAAAGCAATCCCCTATGGATACAATTCCGTTCCAGTCACCCATTTCAGGTGGCTGCCGCCTCCCGTTGCGAGACGGTGTGATCGCCGGCCGGGTGGTTTTCATCCACCCATCCTCAGCTCCGCCTCAACACATACGGAAAAGCAGCTCGTCACCCCGAAGGCGCGGCTTTTCTTCAGATACCGGGCGTATCCGAATTTCCAAAATGCCCGTTACGTTCGAAACGGATGGAAGGTCGCCGCTCCAGGAGAACCCGCCGCATACGACGCCGGGTTCTTTGATCTATGACTATGTCCAGCCTTATTCGGCTTCGTCGGCGGAAGCGGCGTTGAGGAGACCATAACGCTCCTCGCCGATCTTCCCCAGAAGGTCGAGCTGCGTTTCGAGGAAATCGATATGACCTTCCTCATCGGTCAGAAGTTCTTCGAAGAGCTTCATCGAAACATAGTCGCCGGCCGCGTGACAGATATCGCGAGACGCTTTGTAGGACGTGCGGGCGTCGTATTCGCCGGCGAGATCGGCTTCCAGGACTTCCTTGACATTCTGGCCGATACGCAAGGGTGCGACGGTCTGCAGATTGGGATGGCCTTCGAGGAAGATGATGCGCGCGACCAGCTTGTCGGCGTGTTGCATCTCTTCGATGGACTCGGCGCGCTCCTTCTTGGCGAGCTTGATATAGCCCCAGTCTTCAAGAAGGCGATAATGCAGCCAATATTGATTGACAGCGCCAAGTTCGAGAAACAATGCCTCGTTAAGCCGCTCGATGACCTTTGAGTCGCCTTTCAATGTCCGCTCTCCTGTTTTCTTCGTGTAATTGCTTCAAGCGGGACATATATACAACGACTTCGGCTTCCGTCGAGTGGCGCTCGGCGTGATATTCCTCGGTTGTGCGGATGATCAGATCGACGACGTTCGGAAAGCAGCCGCAACAGCGGCCGCGCTTCGCCATGGCATGGTAGACTTTTGCCGGAACGATGAGCTGCCAACAGTCTTCGTCAAGGAGCTGGACGATCGTGTCCCGGATTTCCCTGTCGGTGATGTAATTGCAACTGCAAACCAGCATTCTCGGTCGACCTGCGAAACATGACCATTAACATCCTCTTTTTTGCGAAAGAGGACAGGTGATGTCAAGAAAAAATCGGACATCTGCATCATTTCTTAAGGAAGCCTGCCGATACCGCGAGCTTGCAGAGACGGATGGAGGCTGGCGATCAGCATCATCTGCCGAAAAATTGGCTGCCGCAGGAACCAAGAGCATCCCCTCTCCCGGCAATCAATGGAAATTGCGGCCTTTCGGCATGACGCTTCCCGGCTCGTCTGCATAGGAATGCGGGGGCTCTGCCGTGGCATGGCTTCGGGTGCGGATTTCCTCCATTCCGTTGGACGGCCGCTTTTGCCGATGGTCGCCGCTGGACTGCAGCACCTCGTCGGAGCGGGCTGATACGCCGAAGTGCCGCGCTTCCCTCTGAAGAAGTCCGAGCATCGGCGTGATATCCTCGATATGTTCGACGATGGTATGGATGACGCCGCTCGAACTTTGCAGCTTCCCCCGGATTTTAACGAGCCGCGCACCCATGACGACCGGCCGGAAACGCTCGAAAACCTTCGGCCAGACGATCGCATTGGCAACGCCGGTCTCATCTTCCAGCGTCATGAAGATCACACCGCTGGCAGACCCCGGACGTTGCCGCACAAGCACGATTCCACCGATCGTGACCCGCTTTCCATTCGGAACCTTCAGGAGATCGACGCTGCGGGTAATGCCCATAGCCTTGAATTCCTCGCGCAGGAAGGAAACTGGATGCGCTTTCAGCGATAGGGAAAGATATCGATAGTCTTCGATGACCTCCTCGCCCGGCAGCATTTTCGGAAGCCTCGCCGCCGGTTCGGATCGAAGGTCCGTGCCGCCCGCCACATCGAACAGCGGCAATCTCTCGGTAGCACTTCTCATGTCGAGAGCCCGGACGGCCCAAAGCGCTTCACGACGGGTAAGTTCAATGGAGTTGAAGGCATCGGCATCCGCCAATCGTTCGATATCCGACTTGTCGAGACCCGACCGCTGCCAGAGATCATGAACGGATGTGTAGCCGGTTCCCCGATTGGCGATCAGCTTTTCGATCATGGCGTTTTCGGCAAGTCCTTTGACCTGCCGAAAGCCGAGCCGCACGGCGTGCTCCGTCTTGATGACGTCGCACATGGACCGATGGCGTTCATCGATCGCTTGCCTGTCGAAGACGGCCTTCTCCAGCAGGCAATCCCAATCCGACAAGTTGATGTCCACCGGACGGATTTCGATCCCATGCTCCCGTGCATCCCGGATGAGCTGCGCCGGCGCATAAAATCCCATCGGCTGCGAATTCAGCATCGCCGCACAGAAGACATCCGGATAGTAGGCCTTGATCCAGGAAGAGGCATAGACGAGCAGGGCGAATGACGCCGCATGGCTTTCCGGAAAACCGTATTCGCCAAAACCTTTTATCTGGTTGAAGCAACGTTGGGCGAAGTCTTTCGGATAGCCCTTTTCGACCATGCCGTTGATCATGTCGTTTTCGAACTCCTTCACGCGCCCCGAGCGTTTGAAGGTCGCCATGGATCGGCGCAGGCTGTCGGCTTTCGCGGGAGAAAATCCGGCCGCCGTGATCGCGATCTGCATCGCCTGCTCCTGGAACAATGGCACGCCAAGCGTGCGCTGCAAAATCGGGATCATCTCATTCCTGGGATAGTCGACTTTGAAATTCTCATCTTTTCGAGCTTCTTCCCGTCGCTGCAGATACGGATGCACCATGTTTCCCTGAATAGGACCCGGTCGGACGATCGCGACTTCAATCACGAGATCATAGAAGGTGCGAGGTTTTAGCCGCGGCAGCATGCTCATCTGCGCCCTGCTCTCGATCTGGAAGACGCCGATCGTATCAGCGCGACAGATCATGTCGTAGACGGGCCTTCCATCCTCATGATCCTTGTTGCCGAGGTCGGCCAGGGTCTTTTTCACGTCGTAATGAAGCAGAAGAAGATCGAAAGCCTTAGCCATGCAGGTGAGCATTCCCAGAGCGAGCACATCGACCTTCAGGATATGGAGCGTATCCAGATCATCCTTGTCCCACTCGATCATATAGCGGCCCGGCATCGCCGTTTTCATGATCGGCACGACCTCATCCAGCCGATCGCGCGTAATAACGAAACCCCCGACATGCTGGGTCAGATGGCGGGGAAACCCCATCAGCTCCTTCGCATGCGAAAGGACCTGTTTGGTCACGAAATCGGTCGTATCCAGGCCTGCCGCCTTTGCTTCCCGTTCCGATGTGCCCTCCTCCGACCATCCCCAGACCGTGCTCGAAAGCGCGTTTTGCACATCTTCGGACAAGCCGAACGCCTTGGCGACTTCACGGCCGGCCATGCGGGTCCGATAACTCGTCACCGCAGCCGTCAGACCCGCATGGCGGAAGCCATATCTCTGGTAAATGTGCTGAATGACCTCCTCGCGCTTCGCATGTTCGAAATCGACATCGATATCGGGCGGCTCGTCACGATCCGTCGAAAGGAAGCGGTCAAAGAGAAGCGAAACTTTCTTGGGATCGACATCGGTAATACGAAGACAGTAGCAGACCGTGGAATTGGCCGCGGAACCTCGTCCCTGGCAAAGAATATTTGCGCCTCGCGCAAACTCCATGATGTTCCGGACAGTTAGAAAATAGGGCGCGTATTTCTTATCCTCGATAAGCTTCAACTCGTACTTGATCTGGCCTTCTATTTCTGAGGGTATCTCTCCATACCGCCATACAGCTCCTTCGTAGGTAAGCCTCTTCAAAGTCTCGAACGGGGTCTCGCCCGGAACACTTTCATCCGGATAGTTATGGCTGAGTTCATCCAATGAGAATTTCAGCGACCGGAAGAACTTTTCCGTATTGGCGACAGCCTCCGGATATCTCCTAAAAAGCCGCACCATTTCGGCACCTTGCTTGATGTGCCGCTCTCCATTCGAAGCGAGACGAAAGCCTGCCTCCTGGACCGTCACGTGTTCGCGAATAGCCGTCACGACATCCGAAAGCGATCGCCGAAAAGGAAGATGGAAAAGGGGTAGATTGGTCGCGACCAATGGCATACGAACGCGTGAAGCGGTCCGCGCAAGAGCGGCAAAGACAACCACGTCCCGCCCATCGTAGGTCGGCGACGAGACGAGATAGATATTCTTTTGGAATTTCTCTCGATAACGGCCTAGGCGCTCCTCCAAGTCCGCCAGGTATGCACCATCTTCCGCGCGGGAGAAATCCGGTACGACAGCGAGCATCATTTCGCTGCACCATTCGAGCAGATCCCATTCCTCAAGGATACAGGAACCCTTTTCAGTTCTGAGATTTCCCCGGCTCAACAGGCGGCAGAGATTGGCCCAGCCCTTTCGATTCCGGGGATAAGCCAATACATCCGGTGTACCATCGGCAAAAACAAGGCGTGCTCCAGGCTGAACAGACACTGGCCATAAGATTGGCTCGTCGTCCTCCTTCAGGACGGCTTCCGCACCGATCTCCTCTGCACGCTTGAACCGTGCTTTCATATCGCGGACCTTTGTAAAGGCCCTCACCACGCCGGCAACGGAATTCCGGTCGGCAATTCCGAGTCCCGAAAGACCGCGCGCACTGGCCGTAAAAACCATCTCCTCAGGCCTCGCCGCGCCTTCCAGGAAGGAGAAATTCGTCCGGGCGCCGATCTCGAAAAAAGCAGGGGTGTCCTTCATGCGAAAATCCCATGAATATGCCAGTTTGGCGGCGTCTTGCCGCCGTAATGACCTTCGCGAAAAACCCAGAAACGGCAGCCTATCTCGCTTTCCAGACGGAAATAGTCACGTTCCGGCGCGTCTTCCGGGTCTACCCACCATTCCGGCGAAATCCGTTCGGGGCCTTCGGCCCGGATGACCTGATGAACGATATGGCGCCAGCGGAACCGCTCGGGAGGACCATCCGGCACCGCTGCCGCGAAAGCATCGATCGGCTCGGGGTGACGGAAAAGCCGCAAGGGCCGATCTGTTCTGGGCGCGAAGGCAAAAACTGTCTCGACTTCCGCCCGCATGTTTCTCGACGTCATCGCCGGCACGAAAATTCTCGCCCGTTCCGGCAGGTGGCTTTGTCGCAGTTCGGCGACCTGCAGACACTCCGCCCCGAGCCTGGCCGAGACCCGATCGATGAAATCGACAAGGGAAATCCCATCCTGGCCATCGCCGGTAAAATCATCCTGGATCGTTTTGAAGGTGTCGTGCTGCAGCACGTTGAGGCGCAAAAGCTCGAAGCCGAAACCTGCATCGAGATCGTCATGCACGGCGGTCAAACGTTCGGAAAACAGCGACGAGATGCGTTTCGGATCGCGGAGCGGCTGCGAAGCGCCCGCGGTGATGCGGAAAACACGGCCATCGACGCGAAACAATACCAGTTCGAAAAGCCGTCCGCCGACGCCACGCGATTCCAATCCCGATTTCAGCGAAACCGCGATCTGGCCTGTCAGTTGAAGGATATGCTCTTCCGCCTGTATCGGCTCGGCGAGCTGCCGCTCGGCCGAAAGAGCCGCTACCGGCCGGCGGGGTGAAATGGCTTCTTCATCTGCTCCAAGCGCCTGGTCCAGCCGGAGCAGCAGATGCGTGCCGAAACGGCGGGCAAGCGGTGCGCGCGGCATGGGCATGAGATCGCCCACCCGCTTCAGTCCGAGTTTATAGAGCGCTTTGACTGTGCCCTCCTCGATGCGCAAGGCATTGACCGGCAACGGCGCCAGCACATCTTCCATGTCGTCATCGGCAATCACGCCCCCGCGCCCGAAACGGCAGGCCGCCCAGGAGAGGCCGGAGGACGACGAAATCGCCCCCTTGGCATCGAAACCCATGTGGAAGAGCCGGCCGAGAACATCCTTGAGCAAGGCCTCCTCGCCGCCGAAGAGATGCGCGCAACCAGTGATATCGAGGAAGAGGCCCTCGCGGCCATCGAGCGCCACGAGCGGGGTGTAACGGTCGCACCAATCGGCAACCGCTTCGAGAAGCGCCCGGTCGGCAGCTTCGTCCTCGTCCGTCACATCGATCTTGGGATACATGGCGCGCGCTTCCGCAAGTCCCTGCCCCCGTTTCAATCCAAGGCGCTCGGAGACTTCGTCCAGCGCGGTGAGCCGCATCGCATTGTCACGCCGGCCTGCACAGAGGATCGGCGGATGATCAGGACGCCCTTTCGAACGCCACGACAGACCCCAGAGCCGGCGAGCGATCCTGTCGGTCGGCAGGTGCGGGAAGACGAGCGCCAGGATGCGCTGACGGGTTGCGGAAAGAGGAAATTTCTGCTGCTTTTCGGGCGAGGGAAAATTGACGGTCACGGGGATTCCACTCCAGAAAGAAGGAGAGCGGAGCCGGATTGCGGCTCTTCTCCAGGATCAATCGGAAAACCGGATGGCCGATACCGCCGCCAAGTACGGATCCATCCGGAAGGCGCCGCTCGGAAGCCGGCGCCGGTTCGGCAAGAAAGCGGAAGACGGCACAGCTTGCCTCTTCTTGCGCTCCATGCCGCAGCACAAAAAGCGGCCGCCCCGCCGCTTTGGCCCGAAGGCCGAGCCTTCGGCTTTCGGTAAGACCGAAATGTTTGGGATTGTCCCGGATTTCGAGGATGGTGGCGCAAAGCGCCCCGCTTGCCGCCGCGGTTTCCGCAAGCCACAACGCGTCCTCCAGCTTGCGCGGCCACGCATAGAGAATATCATCAGGATTCAATCCGAATTGCTTGAGGCCGGCGGCATAGGGAACGCCCGCCTCCTGGGCGGAAACGACGTCGCCGATCCACAGAACAGGCGCCTCGCTCCTTTCTCTGGTCTTGAGATAGGCTGAAAGCGCGAGAACGAATCCGCTCGCCGAACCGGCATTCCCCATCAGGGAAGTGCGGATTTCCGTTAGGCCGTCGAGCGGCAGACCGCCTTCCAAAGCCGCATCCACCTGTTCTATGCCGAGCGGCAGGCGAGGCCGGCCGGCCCTGGCTCCCTGACGGTCCGGGTTCTCGGCGGCCTTTGCCCGCTCCGCCGCCACGAGCGCCGGCAGGGGTTTTCCCTCCAGTCTGGCGATCTGTTCACGCAGGGCAAAAAGCGTCTCCTGCGCCGTGGCGTTCCCGGCCATGGCGTCAACTCCATCCGCATATGTTCACTTTATGTTCTTATGGATTCCAGAGCTCCCGACAAGAGTCAACAGGCAGGCTCCGGGAATCTTTTCCTCCGGCAATAGGCCGATGATTCTTCTCTCGAAAAATATCGCTGAAGGCACTATATGGGCCTGATAAGAAGGAGAGCCTATGGCCCGTATTGACCAGACCGACGATTGGCAGGATCGCCACGCGCCGACGATCAGCACGTTCGAATCGCTGGCGATCGAGGCCTATGGTCACTTGCCGGAAGAATTCCGGGCACTGACGACCAATCTGATCATCGAGATCGAGGATTTTCCGGACGACGACGTGTTTGAGGACATGGCGCTGGAAACCCCATTCGATCTGCTTGGCCTTTTCGAGGGCCGCGGCATTTCCGAACGTTTTACCGTCGAAACCGGCGAACTGCCGAACCGCATCCGGCTCTATCGCCGACCTATCCTCGATTACTGGGCCGAGAACGAGGAGACGCTGGGCGACATCATCACCCATGTCCTCATCCATGAGATCGGCCATCACTTCGGCCTCAGCGATGCCGACATGGAGCGCATCGAGGCGAGCGCCGAAGAAGCCGCCCAGCGCTGAACCCTGACAGGTCCTATTGTTCGCCGAGTTTCATCTCGGGATCATAGTCCTTGCCGTGAACGGTCTTCGTGACCGCCTGGCCGCATTGCATCTCACCGGTCGTGGCGTTGAAGGCATAGGTCGGCGACCCATGAAGCTCCCAGCCCTTGTTCAGCGCGGCCGTCACCTTGTGGCAAAAGGAGGAATCGTCCGGGCCGGTGAGAAAACGGTAGAGCTTCATGAGGTTTTCTTTCGTTCAGCGATGGTCCGAGCCTTGGCGACAAGCTTTTCCGCTTCCGCCAGGTGAAGGCGCTCGACCATCTTGCCATTGAGATTGATGACGTTGAGGTGCTCCGCCTCCGGCTTTGCGAAGGCGGCAATCACCGTTTCGGCCTCTTTCACCGCCTGCGGATCGGGGCCGAAATGCCGGTTGGCGGGTCCGATCTGGACCGGATGGATCAGCATCTTGCCGGAAAAGCCCATGGCCCCGCCTTGAGCGCACTCCGCGTCGAAAGCCTCGGCATCCTTGAAATCGTTGAAGACGCTGTCGATGACGTCGAGGCCGTGGGCGCGGCCGGCAAGCACCGCCTGCATCAGCCAGGGTACGAGATAGGTGCGGCCGGGCTGCGGCGGCACGCCGGTTTCCTTGCGCAGGTCGTTGAGACCGACCACGAAACATTGGAGGCGCTCGTCCGTTCCGGCAATCGCTGCCGCGTTCAGGATTCCCTTCGGCGTCTCGATCATCGCCCATATGGCAAGGTTGTCCTGAGCGCCGGCGTCGGACAGCATATCCGCCACTGCCTGCACTTCGGAAATGCGCTCGACCTTGGGGATCAGCACCGCATCCGGCGAAGCTTCGAGAACGAGCTCCATGTCGGACCTTCCGAAGTCGGTTTCGAGCGGATTGATGCGGATGATGATTTCCCGGCCTTGAAGCGGCTTCTCCTTGAACAGCCGGCGCAGATTGTCGCGGGCCTCGACCTTCTTTTCCGGCGCGACGGAATCTTCCAGATCGAAGATCACCGCGTCGCAATCGAGACCAGGAACCTTCTCCAGTGCCCTGACGTTACCGGCTGGTACGCTCAGAACCGAGCGGCGAAGACGAACAGTAGAAGAATTGATGTCGGTCGAGGCGATCATCACCGCTTTGTGCCAATCTTTTGAGCCTGCGACAATACCATGACAGCGTAAACCTCTTGCAAGAAAGGGCGGGAGGGCCCACATTCCTTCCTGAGAAAGGTTTGGACCATGCAAAACATTCGTGCATTTTTCGTCATCGTTTCGGCAATTGCCGTGCTCGCCATGGCAGCGCTGCTGACGGCTTCCCTGACTGTCGCCTTTGCCGGCATTCTCGCAATCCTGTCCATCGGGCGCGCGCTTTCGGCGCGGCTGAAGCCGGTACCGGTGCGAGCGAAGACGGATAAGCGCGAAATGCGCGTCTGGAACGACGGTCGCGGCACGATCATCGACCTTTGATCGACAAAAACCGATAAAGAGGCCGGTTTCGGCCGTCTTGGCGTACCGGTTGAGGGCAAACAGCCCTTCAAATCCGCACAGATTTGCTTTATGGCAGCTTCCGCAGATGAAGTCCCACGTGGAGGCAGATCATGGAAAAGTTCACCAAGCTCACCGGCGTCGCAGCGCCGCTTCCGGTCGTCAATATCGACACGGACATGATCATCCCCAAGGACTACCTCAAGACGATCAAGCGTACCGGCCTCGGCAAAGGTCTCTTTGCGGAAGCCCGTTATAACGAAGACGGTTCCGAAAACCCGGATTTCGTGCTGAACAAGCCTGCCTATCGCAATGCCAAGATCCTCGTCGCCGGCGACAATTTCGGCTGCGGCTCCTCGCGCGAACATGCACCCTGGGCGCTTCTCGATTTCGGCATCCGCTGCGTGATCTCCACGAGCTTCGCGGACATCTTCTACAATAACTGTTTCAAGAACGGCATCCTGCCGATCGTCGTCGCCCAGGAAGACCTGGACAAGCTGATGGATGATGCCGAACGCGGTTCGAACGCCATCCTCTCGATCGACCTGGAGGCCCAGGAAATCACCGGGCCGGACGGCGGCTCGATCCATTTCGACATCGACCCGGGCCGTCGCCACATCATGCTCGAAGGCCTCGACGACATCGCCTCGACGTTGAAGAGCGATGCGGCGATCAGCAGCTTCGAGACCAGGAACCGTAGCGAGCGTCCCTGGCTCTGATTTCAGGAACGCCCTGATGGTCAAGCGGATTTCCTCCGGATCGCCCTTCGAAGCGCGGATCGGTTATTCGCGCGCCGTGGTGGACCGCGACATGGTCTATGTCTCCGGCACGACCGGCTATGACTATGCCAGGATGGAAATGCCGGACGACGTCGCCGATCAGACGAGGAATGCGCTCGGCACGATCGAAAAGGCGCTGAAGGAGGCCGGCAGCGGCCTGCAGGATGTGGTGCGGGTGCGCTACTATCTCACCGACATGGCGGACTATAATGCCGTGGTCGAGGTGCTTGGCGCGGCTTTCTCCGAAATCCGTCCGGCTGCGACCATGGTCGTCTGCGGCCTGACCACTCCGGAAATGAAGATCGAAATCGAAGTGACGGCCCGCATCGGCGCCGGCAGTTCTTGAACCTTTCCGGCCTCGTCCTTCGGCAGGCTCGGACGAGGTTTTGCCAGGCGCGGGATAATCATCTCCGCGCGGGAGGATGATGAGCCTGCTGACGCATGCCGCCCGAAAGCGAAAGCCGGTTTCGAGATAAGGACATGCGTAAACGATAGAGCAAGGACACCATAAGATATGGCAAAGAACCTCTTCCTCCTTCCCGGCGACGGCATCGGCCCTGAGGCCATGGGCGAAGTCCGCAAGATCATCGCCCATATGAACAGCGCCATGAAGGCCGATTTCGTGCTCGATGAAGGCCTGGTCGGCGGCTGCGCCTACGATGCGCATGGCGCCGCCATCTCCGAAGAGGACATGGCCAAAGCCATGAAGGCGGATGCCGTGCTCTTCGGCGCCGTGGGCGGCCCGAAATGGGATCACGTGCCCTATGAAGTACGTCCCGAGGCCGGCCTCCTGCGCCTGCGCAAAGATATGGAACTCTTCGCCAACCTGCGGCCGGCGATCTGCTATCCGGCGCTCGCCTCCGCGTCCTCGTTGAAGCCGGAACTGGTGGAAGGCCTCGATATCCTGATCGTCCGCGAGCTCACCGGCGGGGTCTATTTCGGCGAGCCGAAGGAAATCATCGACCTTGGCAACGGCCAGAAGCGCGGCATCGATACGCAGGTCTACGACACTTACGAGATCGAGCGCATCGCCGGCGTCGCCTTCGAACTCGCCCGCACCAGGCAGAACGCCGTCTGCTCCATGGAAAAGCGCAACGTCATGAAGTCCGGCGTGCTGTGGAACCAGGTGGTCACCGAAACGCACAAGCGCTCCTATTCGGACGTGAAGCTCGAGCATATGCTGGCCGATGCCGGCGGCATGCAGCTCGTGCGCCAGCCGAAACAGTTCGACGTCATCGTCACCGATAATCTGTTCGGCGACATGCTCTCGGACGTGGCTGCCATGCTGACGGGCTCGCTCGGCATGCTTCCCTCCGCCTCCCTCGGCGCACCGGATGCCAAGACCGGCAAGCGCAAGGCGCTTTACGAGCCGGTGCATGGGTCCGCGCCGGATATCGCCGGCAAGGGCATCGCCAATCCGATCGCCATGATCGCCTCCTTCGCCATGTGCCTGCGCTACTCCTTCAACATGGTGAAGGAAGCCGACAACCTGGAAAAGGCGATCGCCAACGTGCTCGACCAGGGCATCCGCACCAGCGACATCATGGCCGAAGGCTGCAAAAAGGTCGGCACGTCGGAAATGGGCGATGCGATCCTGAAGGAATTCGTCTCCCTTTCGGCATGAGGCAGGACAAAGCCCTCTAAAAAAGGGCTCCTGTTTTCATGCTGTCATCAAATCCCGCTATGTCAGCGACCAGGGACTGGCCGCTGGCATCGGATACGGGATGAGGAAGACGATACAGGCATTGAAGCGTCGTCGGCTCCGCTGCCAGGAGACGGGCTCCATTCCGTGTTACTGGTGGTCCTATGCCCTGATTACAGGCAACCTGATCCTGGTCGCCTTTCTGCTTCTCGATGCGCCGGTGGGTTCCTACGTCACTCGCACCCCCCGGCTGCTGGAATCCGTCGGCGAAACCATCACCGATCTCGGCAAATCCGGCTGGATCATTTTCGCAACCCTTCTCATCTTCTTCGAGGCCGTCGCGGCCTACCGGCTTTCCGACCGGATGAAAGGGCGTTTTCAGGCGCTCCTTGTCGCCCATCTCGCCGCCTATGTCTTCTTCTCCGTGGCACTCTCCGGCCTACTCGCCAATCTGCTGAAACGGATGATCGGACGAGCCAGGCCGATGCTGTATGACGAATGGACCTCGTTCGGGCTTCACTCCTTTGCCGGCAGCCGTTTCGAAAGCTTTCCCTCCGGCCACGCCACGACGGCCGGAGCACTCATGATGGCCATGGCGCTGATCGCACCGTCCTATCGCCTGCTTTTCCTGATCATGGCCCTGTGGGTCGGCTTTTCCCGCGTCATTGTCGGAGCCCATTATCCGAGCGACGTTATCGCCGGCCTTGCCCTCGGGGCTGGCTTCTCTGTCGCCATGGCCATCGTTTTTTCCCGCCATGGACTGCTCTTCCGGCAGCGCCAGGATGGCTGGCCGGTCCTGCGCCGGCCGATACCGCTCGTCATGCGCCCCGACAGGGCAAACACGGTCTTCCCGCCGCGCGGAATACCGTCGAGACCGGAAATGGCGCGAAGGACCGAACAAGAAACCCGGCGCAGCAGGCTGCGCCGGGTTTTTGTTGGCGGGTGGTACCCCCGGGTAGGGAATGGAACGCTTATTCCGTTGCGTGGATATCGCGGTCCTTGGTTTCCGGCAGGAAGATCACGCCGATCACCAGAGTGATCGCCGCAAAGACGATCGGATACCACAGACCGTAGTAGATATTGCCGGCGGCCGCACTCATCGCGAAGGCCGTTGCCGGCAGCAGACCGCCGAACCAGCCGTTGCCGATGTGATAGGGCAGCGACATGCCGGTATACCGGATACGGGTCGGGAAGAGCTCCACCAGCAGAGCCGCGATCGGTCCATAGACCATCGTGACATAGAGCACGAGAATGAACAGGACGGCGATCGTGCCGATCCAGTTCACCCGGGCCGGATCGGCCACCATCGTGAACGTGCCGCCCTTGGCGATCGTGTAGACCGGCATTTCGGTAACGCCGGTCGCCTCCTGGGCGGTCAACAGCTTCTGGGAGACGAGGTCGGCGGCCGAGACGGTTGCCTTGTCGCCGGCACGGACGGCCTCCGCGTTGAGGTTGAGTTCCGGATTGGCCGCAATGAAGGCATCGAGCTTGGAATCCGGCACTTTCGCCGCTCCGCGGTTCAGCGGATAGCCCGCATTGTGAAGCGCGACATTGACGCTTTTTTCGAACGCTCTCTGCCTTGCAGCCGCATCTGCACCGGCTGCCACTGCATCATAGCTGGTAATGGTTCCTTCGCCGATCTTCACCGTTGCCGGCTGGCCGGCCGGGCCTACGACCACTTCATAGGGCACCGAGTTGCGCGTGAGGAACGAGGTGGCGATATCGCAGGAACTGGTGAATTTCGAGGTGCCGGTGGGATTGAACTGGAATTTGCAATCCGCCGGATCGGCCGTCACCGTTGCCTGGATCGTCGCCTGGGCTTCGGCAAGCGCCGGGTTCGCCATCGACGTCAATGCCTTGAACAGCGGCATGTAGGTCACCGCCGCGATCAGAAGCCCCGCCATGATGATCGGCTTGCGGCCGATCTTGTCGGACAGCGCACCGAAGATCACGAAGAAAGGCGTTGCAAGCGCCAGCGCGATCGCGACCATGATGTTGGCGGCTTGCAGATCGACCTTCAGCACGTTCTGCAGGAAGAACAGCGCGTAGAACTGGCCGCCGTACCAGACGACCGCCTGGCCCATCGTGGCGCCGAGGAGCGCGATCAGGGCGATCTTGGCATTCTTCCACTGGCCGAAGGCTTCGGTCAGCGGCGCCTTGGAGCCCTTGCCTTCCGCCTTCATCTTCTGGAAGGCCGGAGATTCGTTCATCTTCAACCGGATCCAGACGGAGATGCCGAGCAGGACGACCGAAACGAGGAACGGAATGCGCCAGCCCCAGGCCGCGAATTCGGCGGAACCCATGATGGACTGGATGAAGACGATGACGATCAGCGACAGGAAGAGCCCGAGCGTCGCGGTCGTCTGGATCCAGGATGTGAAATAGCCGCGCCGGCCATGCGGCGCGTGCTCGGCGACATAGGTGGCTGCACCGCCATATTCACCGCCGAGAGCGAGACCTTGAAGAAGGCGCAGGATGATGAGGATGATCGGCGCCGCGATGCCGATCG
The DNA here is from genome assembly GCF_900177415.1 of Xaviernesmea oryzae. Lineage (GTDB taxonomy): Bacteria > Pseudomonadota > Alphaproteobacteria > Rhizobiales > Rhizobiaceae > Neorhizobium > Neorhizobium oryzae_A. The sequence goes on from NZ_FXAF01000006.1 coordinate 105,959, forward strand.
TGGCCGCGCCCGGCAGGATACCGACCAGGAAGGTCGAGAAGCCCATGATCAGGATGGTCATGAGGAAGGTGTATTTGCGGCCGACGAGGTCGCCCAGACGGCCGAAGACCAGTGCACCGAACGGACGGACCAGGAAGCCTGCCGCGAAAGCTAGCAGCGTGAAGATGTTGCGCGTCGCTTCCGGGTACTGGGTGAAAAAGGTCGCGCCGATATAGGTCGCCAGCGACCCGTAAAGATAGAAATCGTACCATTCGAACACGGTGCCGAGAGAAGAAGCGAAGATGACCTTCTTCTCCTCCCGCGTCATCGGGCCGGCCTTTGCTTCCGGCGCCGCTGCGACATTTGCCATTGTCGTCCTCCCTCAAGGTCAAAACTCGCGCGCGCCGGTCCGTGCCCGTTCCCTCCTGAACATGGATATGGCGACGCATTGTCGCAGATTGGCAGAATTCGGCACAAAGGAAGAGAGATGCTTTGGGATTATGACTTTCGTCTAATGCCACGCCTGGCGTGCGGGGGAATTCCGCAACGCGGCATGAGAGCACGCACTGCGCCATCGCGCGAGCCTTCGCTTGACTCGTTCCGAAAATCTTCTAAACAGCTTCTCCGAACGGGAAGACACCCATATGCGTGCCTGCGAACTCCACATCGCTGCTTCTGCACTGCCGGCCATCGAAGCCGCGCAGCGGGCATGTTTTTCCGCTTTCTCCAAAACCATGGCCAAAACGACGACGAAAACCGTCTGACGTCTCTGGCCCGCCGCTCTCTCCCCGGCAAGGCCGGGGACAAGGAACACCGCGACTTCAACCGCGCGGCTTCCCCCTCACCGGATCGAGGAGAGACAGAAAGAGAGCATAAAATGGGTTTCAAGATCGCAGTCGCCGGTGCAACCGGCAATGTCGGCAGGGAAATGCTGACGATCCTTTCCGAACGCGGCTTTCCCGCGGACGAAGTCGTGGCGCTCGCCTCTGCCCGCAGCCAGGGCACGGAAGTCTCCTTCGGCGACCGGACGCTGAAGGTCTCCAATCTCGAGAATTACGACTTTTCCGACACCGATATCTGCCTGATGTCGGCCGGCGGCGACGTGTCGAAGAAGTGGTCGCCGAAGATCGGCGCACAGGGCTGCGTCGTCATCGATAATTCTTCCGCCTGGCGCTACGACGCCGAGGTACCGCTGATCGTGCCGGAAGTGAACCCGGATGCGATCGACGGCTTCTCCAAGAAGAACATCGTCGCCAATCCGAATTGCTCGACGGCCCAGCTCGTCGTGGCGCTGAAGCCGCTGCACGACGTCGCAAAGATCAAGCGCGTCGTGGTCTCGACCTATCAGTCCGTTTCCGGCGCCGGCAAGGAAGGCATGGACGAACTCTTTGCCCAGACCCGTGCCGTCTTCGTCGCCGATCCGATCGAGACGAAGAAGTTTACGAAGCGCATCGCCTTCAACGTCATCCCGCATATCGATGTCTTCATGGAGGACGGATATACCAAGGAAGAGTGGAAGGTCCTCGCCGAAACCAAGAAGATGCTCGATCCCAAGATCAAGGTGACCTGCACGGCCGTGCGCGTTCCCGTCTTCATCGGCCATTCGGAATCGGTCAATATCGAATTCGAGAACGAGATCACCGCCGACCAGGCCCGCGACATCCTGCGCGAGGCTCCGGGCTGCCTTGTCGTCGACAAGCATGAGAACGGCGGCTACGTGACCCCTTACGAATGCGCAGGCGAGGACGCCACCTATATCTCCCGCATCCGCGAAGACGCCACGGTCGAGAACGGCCTGAACATGTGGGTCGTTTCCGACAACCTGCGCAAGGGTGCGGCGCTTAACGCCGTTCAGATCGCTGAACTGCTCGTCAATCGCGGGTTGATCAAGCCGCGCAAGGCAGCTGCCTGATCGATAACGGATTTATTAAGCATGTTCGGATAGAAACCCCGTCGGATGTGGCGGGGTTTTCCTTGCGAATCGCCGCACATCACGAACTGTTCATAAACGGGTGAGTTGCGAATATCGGCAACCATCGCCATAAGGCCGAATGAAGCACATTTCCCGGGACGCTTACGGCCGAGCGATCCGGCATTTCACGACGGATTTGACCGCATGAAGAAGATTTTGCTGGCAGGATTGATTGCAACCGGTTCCATGATGGCCGCGCCGGCCTTCGCCGCCCCCCAATGCGGCAACGATTCCTCCGGCTTCGCCCGCTGGGTTGAAGAATTCAAGCAGGTCGCCCCGTCGAACGGCATCAGCCCCTCCGTCGTCGAAAGGGCCTTTGCCAATGTTTCCTACAATCGCGAGACGATTCGCGCCGACCGCGGGCAGAGGAGCTTCAAGCTCTCCTTCGACGAGTTCATGAAGAAGCGCGGCGGCCAGGCCATCATTTCCCGCGGCAAGAAGATGAAAGCCGGCAATGCGTCGCTCTTCGCTTCGATCGAACGCCGCTATGGCGTGCCGGCCGGTCCCTTGCTCGCCATCTGGGGCATGGAAACCGGCTTCGGCGGCTTCATGGGCAACCAGCACACGCTATCGGCCGTCGCCACGCTCGCCTACGACTGCCGCCGCTCCGCCTATTTCACCGAGCAGCTCTATGCTGCCCTCACGCTGGTCGCCCGCGGCGATCTGAGCCCTTCGGCCCGCGGCGCCGCCCATGGCGAGATCGGCCAGACCCAGTTCCTGCCCCTGAACGTCGTCCGCTACGGGGCCGATGGCGATGGCGATGGCCACATCGACATGGTCCGCTCGCGCGCCGACGCACTTGCCTCCACGGCCAACTTCCTGCGCGGCCACGGCTGGAGGGCCGGGGCCGGCTATCAGCCGGGAGAGCCGAACTTCGTCGCCATACAGGGCTGGAATGCCGCAAGCGTCTATCAGCGCGCAATCGCCTATATCGGCGCCGAGATCGACGGTCGCTAAGGGCTCAGCTGTCCGAAAATCTCAGGCCGAGGCCTGCTCGGCCTCGGCGGGTGGCTCGTCGAGATTCGGCCGGACGAAATCCCCCTTGCTGTTCATCACCCACAATTCCCCGGTCGAGATGTCGAACCAGGCGCCGTGAATGCTGAGTTCGCCTTTCTCTCCGCGATTGCGGACGAAAGGAAATGTCTGCAGGTTGGCAATGGAATTTCGGATCGAAACCCGTTCGAGCGCCGTCTGCCGCTCTGTCTGGGTCATCAAGTCGTTGCTCTGGATCTGTTCGGCGGCCGGCTTTACCAGCGCCATCCACCGGCCGATGAAATCGCCGGGCGAAAGCGGCTCCATGGAAGGATCCAGTGCCGCGCGGATACCGCCGCAACGGCCATGGCCCATGACCACGATATTGTCGATCTCCAGAACCTGGACCGCATATTCCAGCGCCGCCGAAGTAGCGTGAAACTGGCTGTCGGGCTCGTAAGGCGGCACCATGTTGGCGACGTTGCGCACCACGAAAAGCTCGCCGGGGCCGCAATCGAATATCGTTTCGGGTGCGGAACGGGAATCGCAGCAGGCGATGAGAAGGGTATGGGGTTTCTGCCCGGTCTCCGCCAGCGCGCGGTAACGCTCGCGTTCGTCGCTGTAGCGCCCGTTCATGAAGTTGCGGTAGCCCGCCAGAAGTTTGGCCGGAAAGTCTGTCATGAAGCAAGCATTATCGCGCTGCCCTGCGAAGATCAACGCCATTGTGCGGCGCGAAGACTCCTGCCGGCCGGATCGAACCTAGCGCCTGCCTTTCTGCAAGGGATGGATCAGCCGGCGCATCTGCACCATGGCCATGGGCGTGGAAAGGCTGGACGCATCGGTTTCGAGCGTCAGCTCGTCCCCGCCCCGCTTTGCCGTGCGGGCGAGAATCTCGAAGACGCTGGCGGTAGCGAGCTGCAGGGCCTTTTCCTCGTCCATGCCGGCCAGGATGCGGCCGAGAAAGAGCGCGCCCAGGAGATCGCCGAGACCGTTGGGCGGATTGTCGATCAGCCGGTGCTCGGCAAGCAGCGCATGCTTGCCGGTCAGGTAGAGGTTACCGGTCCCGCCCACCATCATCGGCACGGCCGACGTCACCAGGATGCGCGGCGGACCGAGCGCGACCGCCGCGTCCATGATCGCATTGTTGGTCTCGAGGGGCGCGCCGGACAGCCAGGCGAGCTCGTAACGATTCGGCGTCGCGATCGTCGCGAGCGGGATCAGTTCGTCCCGGATCGCCTCCGCGGTGGCTTGAGGAATGTAAAGCCCGCCGAGATCGCCCATCACCGGATCGCAGACATAGAGGAGGTCCGGGTTCTTCTCCTTCAGCGCCCGGACGAGCCGCGCTACGGAACGCGGCTGGGCCGCATTGCCGAAATAGCCGGTCAGCACCGCCTTCACCTCGCCGAGCCATGGCGCGCGGATGAGATCGTCTATAGCCTTGTCGAAATCTGATTCGGGAAAGGTCAGCCGCGTGGAGGGGCCGTGACCGGGATGCCAGGGAAGAACGACGGTAGGCATTGCCCAGACGGGAAATCCGAGTGTTTCCAGCGCGAAAACGGCGGCGCGATTGCCGACCGAACCGCGGACGACATGGCTGGAGATGACGATGACGGCGCTGGTATCCTGCATGGGTCTGGTTTCCGGCTTCGATGGCCCTGTTGATGGTTTCTTCGCCATGTCATGTCAACAAGGCTTCACGGAAGAATGAAACGTCTATCGGGGCTGACATGGATCGGCCACGTTGCAGCATGATGACATGAAATGAAGTCATTCGGTCTTTGAACGGAAAAGGAGAGAGGGGCATGGCCGCCAGGCAGAATCCGAAACGGGACAAGCAGATCGAAAGCGCGCGCAAGATCGCCGCCGAGAGCAAGGGACCGCATCTCGACCCGCTCATCCTGTTCAGCCGGGCAAGCAATGACGACCTCGAAAACTACACGCCCGAAATGCTGGCCCGCTCGGCCATGCATGCGGCAGAACGGCTGAACGCCTGGACGCGGATCAGAGCGGATATCACGGTGCAGGCCGTGCCCGGCATCGAACCGAACGGTATGCCGGTCTCCGTATTGACCGTGGTTGACCGGAACATGCCCTTCCTCTTCGATTCGATCATGGGCGAAGTGGCCGCGACCCATCGGGATCTCACGATGGCGGTTCATCCGATCCTCCTTCTGGAGCCGGGCAGGGAGCCGGTGCTGCGCTCCAACGAGCAGCCGGGGAATCCGGCTCATCACGTGAGCCTGATCCAGATCCATATCGCGCCGCTGACCGAAGAACAGGCTGCGTCGCTGGTCGAACGCATCCGCTTCATCCTCGATCAGGTGCATCTGGCAATCACCGATTGGGCGTCGATGCTGGACGTGCTGGACGGCGCCGCCAGACAGCTCAACAACTCGGCGAGCCGCCGGAAGGCCGATCGCGACGAGGCGCTCGCATTCCTTGATTGGCTGCGCGACGACAATTTCACCTTCCTCGGCATGCGTGAGTATGTTTATTCCGGCAAGGGTCCGGAAGCCAGGCTCGAACGGGGCAAGGGCCGGGGTCTCGGCATCCTCTCCGATCCGGACGTGCTCGTGCTGCGCCAGGGCAAGGACGCGGTGATGACCACGCCGGAGATCCTGGAATTCCTGGACGGGCCGGATTTCCTGATCGTCACCAAGGCCAATGTCAAATCCGTCGTCCACCGCCGCGCCTACATGGATTATGTCGGCGTCAAGCGTTTCGACGAGAGGGGCGAGGTCGTCGGCGAACTGCGCATCGTCGGCCTTTTCACCGCGACGGCCTATACCCATTCCGTCCGGGAGATTCCGCTCTTGCGGGCCAAGGTTGCGAGGATCGAGGAGCACTTCGGCTTCGATCCCGACAGCCATTCCGGCCGCATGCTGGAAAACACCCTGGAATCCTATCCGCGTGACGACCTTTTCCAGATCGACGTCGAACTCCTTGCCCGCTTCTGCGAGCAGATCATGGAGCTCAGCGAACGTCCGCGCGTCCGCGTCCTGCCGCGCATCGATCATTTCGACCGTTTCGTATCCGTCATCGTCTACGTGCCGCGCGAGGATTACAATTCCGACGTCCGCGAGAAGGTCGGCAACTATCTATGCAAGGTGTATGAGGGTCACGTCTCGGCCTATTACCCCGCCTTCCCGGAAGGCGGCATCGCGCGCGTCCACATGATCATCGGCCGGCGCGGCGGCAAGACGCCGCGTATCCCGCAGGCGAAGCTCGAGGAGACGATCCGCCTGATCGCAACGCCCTGGGAAGAGCGTTTCGCGGCACTCGCGAAGGAAGGCCCTCGCCTCTCCGTGACCCAGGCCTTCCAGGAAACCTTTCCGCCTGAGGAGACCTTCGCCGACCTGGCCGATATCGCCGCGTGCGCGGCCGGCGAGACGATCCGCATCGCCTTTTACCGGCGCCCGATCGACGCCGCGAACATCGTGTCTCTGAAGATCTTCCACAAGGATCGCCATCTCTCGCTGTCCCGCCGTGTGCCGCTTCTCGAAAATCTGGGCTTCCACGTCGTTAGCGAACAGACGTTCGAAATCCATGTGGGTGCGGAAAACAGGCTCGTCGTGCTGCACGATATGGAGCTGCAGCTCGACGACGGGCGCGAGATCGATCTTTCCCGTGAGGGACCGCTGCTCGAAGAGGCCTTCCTCTCCGCCTTCCACGGACTGATCGACAATGACGGCTTCAACCGCCTCGTCCTGCTGGCCGGCCTTTCCGCCCGCGAGGTCACGGTTCTGCGCGCCTATGCCCGCTATCTCCGGCAGGCCGGCATCGTCTATTCGCAGACCTATATCGCCGATACGCTCAACAAATATCCTTCCATCTCCGCGGCCATCTTCCGGCTCTTCCGCGACGGGTTCGATCCCAAGATCGCCGAGAAAACCCGCACCAGGAAGCTCACGGAATGCCACGCCGGGATAGAGGAAGCGCTTGGCCAGGTGCCGAACCTCGATGAGGACCGGACGCTCCGCCGCTTCGTCAACGCGGTCGACGCGACGCTCCGGACCAATTATTTCCAGCGCGAAACGGATGGCTCGCCGAAAAGGATGCTGGCCTTCAAGCTCGACCCCAAAGAGCTCGACGGCCTGCCGGAACCTCGTCCCTTCCGCGAGATCTTCGTCTACGGCACGGAAGTCGAAGGCGTCCACCTGCGCTTCGGCAAGGTGGCACGCGGCGGCATCCGCTGGTCCGACCGCGGCGAGGATTATCGAACCGAGATCCTCGGCCTCGTGAAGGCCCAGCAGGTCAAGAACGCCGTCATCGTGCCGGTCGGCGCCAAGGGCGGTTTCTTCCCGAAAATGCTGCCGGCTGGCGGTTCGCGCGACGAGGTCTTCAACGCCGGCAGGCAAGCCTACATAACCTTCATCCGCACGCTGCTCTCCATCACCGACAATATCGTCGGCGCCGAGGTCGTCGGACCGGAAAAGACCGTCCGCATCGACGGCGACGATCCGTATTTCGTCGTTGCAGCGGACAAGGGCACGGCGACCTTCTCCGATACGGCCAACGGCCTTGCGCAGGAAGCCGGCTTCTGGCTGGACGACGCCTTTGCATCGGGAGGCTCCGCCGGTTACGACCACAAGAAGATGGGCATCACCGCCCGGGGCGCCTGGGAAGCGGTGAAGCGGCATTTCCGCGAGAAGGACATCGACATCCAGACGACGCCGTTTTCGGTGGCCGGGGTCGGCGACATGTCCGGCGACGTCTTCGGCAACGGCATGCTGCTCTCGCGCAAGATCAGGCTGATTGCGGCCTTCGATCATCGCGACATCTTCATCGATCCCGATCCGGATATCGAAAAGTCCTTTGCCGAGCGCGAGCGGCTCTTCGCGCTGCCGCGTTCGAGCTGGCAGGACTACGACCGGAAAACTCTGTCCGCCGGTGCGATGATCATTTCCCGCACCGAAAAGTCGGTGAAGCTGACCAGGGAAGCGGCAGCGGCGATCGGCATCGACAAGGCGGTCGCGACACCTTTCGAGATCATGACCGCGATCCTGAAAAGCCCGGTCGATCTGCTCTGGTTCGGCGGCATCGGCACCTATATCAAGGCCGCTTCCGAGACCGATGCGGAAGTAGGCGACCGTGCCAACGATCCGATCCGAGTGACCGCCGGCGAAGTGCGCGCCAGTGTAATCGGCGAAGGCGCCAATCTGGGCGTCACCCAGAAGGGCCGCATCGCCTATTCGCTCAATGGCGGGCGCTGCAATTCGGATGCCATCGACAATTCCGCCGGCGTCAACTCCTCGGACGTCGAGGTCAATATCAAGATCGCGCTCAATCCGGCCATGCAGGACGGCCGCCTCACCCGCGACAAGCGCAACCGGCTTCTCGCCTTGATGACGGACGAGGTGGCCGGTCTCGTCCTGCGCAACAACTACCTGCAGCCGCTGGCGATTTCCCTGACGGAAAGGAAAGGCGCCGCCAATCGGGAGGAGCTGTCACGGCTCATGTCCGTGCTGGAGGCCCAGGGTCACCTGAACCGCAAGGTGGAGACCCTGCCCGACGATGCGGAACTTGCCGAACGTTATATTTCCGGCCGGCCGCTGACGCGGCCCGAAATCGGCGTATTGCTCTCCTATGCGAAAATCGTGCTCTTCGACGCCCTGATCGAAAGCGCCATTCCGGACGATCCCTATTTCTCCGCCGTGCTGAACGCCTATTTCCCGACCAGGATGCAGAAGGCCTATGGGGCCGATATTCAAAACCACCGCCTGCATCGCGAGATCATCGCCACGGCGCTCGCCAATGAGGCCATCAACCGCGGCGGGCCGGGTTTCGTGCAGCAGATGAGCGACATGACCGGCGCGACCGCCGCCAATGTCGTGAAAGCCGCTTTCCTCGCCCGCGACGGTTTCGACCTGCCGAAGCTCTGGGCCGAGATCGATGCGCTCGACGGCCGGATTTCCGGCCAGATCCAGAACGATCTCTATGCCCGGACGACGGCTATCTTCGCGGAGGCCACGCGGCTCATCCTTCAGACGCAGGTCGGCACCGGCGACATGGATGGCGCCATGAGCCGGCTCAGAGCCGCGATCAAGGGGCTTCGCTCCTCGATCAGCGGCGCCGGTGCCGTGGAAATGGCCGCCCGCGCCGCCGAGCTCGAAGTACAGGGCGTTCCGGCTTCGCTTGCCCGGGAGATCACGCTGCTTTCGACCCTCGTCCTCGTGCCGGAGATCATGCTGATCGCCGATCGCACCGGAGAAACCATGGCGCGTGCCGCCGAAAGCTATTTCGCTGTGACCGAAACCTTCCGCGTCAACCGGCTGATCGGCGCCGGCGAGCGGATCGGCACGTCGGACCATTACGAGAGTCTCGCGCTCTCCCGGAGCCTGCAGCAGATCGCTTCGGCCCGCCGCGATATCGTCATCGCCGCGCTGACGAGCCATCCGAAAGAGAAGAAACCGGTGGAAGCCTGGCATGGCAGCGATCGCATCCGGGTAAACCGCATCGGCACGGAACTGGTGACCCTGAGCGAAAGCGGCGATCTGACCCTTCCGAAGATCACAGTTGCCGCCGGCCTTCTCGGCGACCTTGCGCATGGGCGTTCGATATAGGACAACCGCAAGACAGGCTGATCCGGGGGAAGAATGGCCGTTTCTCATGAGGACGATGCGCCGGCGAAAACCACCCGGCGCGGCATCTGGGGCTGGATGCTCTTCGATTGGGCGGCCCAGCCGTTCTTCACGGTCGTGACCACTTTCGTCTTCGGCCCCTATTTCGTCTCGCGTCTGACCCAGGACCCGGTTTCGGCGCAGGCCGCATGGAGCAACATGGCGACGGTCTCGTCGCTCGTCATCGCCGTGCTTTCGCCGGTCCTCGGTTCGATCGCCGACCAGTCCGGCCCGCGCAAACCCTGGATCGCCTTCTTCGCCGTCATCAAGATCGTCTGCGTTTCGGCCCTCTGGTTCGCCGCACCCGGCTCTCCGATCATCTGGCCGATGATTTTCATGATCTTCGCTTCGATCGCCGCCGAATTCTCGACGGTCTTCAACGATTCCATGATGCCGCGGATCGTCTCGAAGGACGAGGTCGGCCGGATTTCCAACATCGCCTGGGGTCTCGGTTATCTCGGCGGCATGATCGTGCTGATCGCGGTCGTGGCGCTGCTGGCCGCCAGTCCGGACACGGGCGTGACGCTGATCGGCATTCCGCCGCTCTTCGGCCTTGATCCGCATCTCGGCGAGGATGCCCGCATCACAGGCCCCATCTCGGCCCTCTGGTATTTCCTCTTCATCCTGCCGATGTTCTTCTTCACGCCGGATGCCGGCAAGGGCCTGCCGCTCGGCGAAGCGGTACGCTCGGGGCTCAGGGAACTCGGCGGCACCCTGCGGGAGCTGAAACGACGCACCGGCCTCACGAAATTCCTGATCGCCCGCATGCTCTATCAGGATGGCGTCAACGGCCTCCTGATCCTCGGCGGCGCCTTCGCCGCCGGCATGTTCGGCTGGGCGACGATCGAGATCGGCATCTACGGCATCATATTGAATGTCGTGGCGATCTTCGGCTGCATCGCGGCCGGCTGGCTGGATCGCCGGCTGGGATCGAAGATCGTCGTGATCATCAGCCTCGTGCTGCTGCTTGTCGCGACGCTCGGCATCGTCTCCACCGGCCCCGGCTTCGTCTTCTTCGGCCTCGTGCCCCTGTCGGCGGAAGACGGCGGCGGCCTGTTCGGAACCGCCGCCGAAAAAGCCTATATCCTGTTCGGGCTGCTGATCGGCATCGCCTTCGGCCCCGTCCAGGCCTCGTCGCGTTCCTACCTCGCCCGCAGCGTCGACCTGTCGGAAACCGGCCGCTATTTCGGCATCTACGCACTGTCGGGACGGGCGACGAGCTTCCTCGCCACCCTGTTCTTCTCGATGATGACCTATGCCAGCGGCTCCGCGCGGCTCGGCATGGCAACGCTGATCATCTTCCTCGCAGTGGGACTGCTGCTTCTGTTGGCGACGCCCTATCCCGCGTATAAATCGGACAACAATCCTGCCCGGTAAGTCAGTGCCGGAAGTGGCGCATGCCGGTGAACACCATCGCGACGCCGTGCTCGTCGGCAGCGGCGATCACCTCGTCGTCGCGCATCGAACCTCCCGGCTGGATGACGGCCGTGGCACCCGCCGCAATCGCCGAAAGCAGGCCGTCCGCAAAGGGGAAGAAGGCTTCGGAAGCGACCGCCGAGCCCTTGGTCATCGGTTCGGCCCAACCCATGGCCCTGGCCGCCTCCTCCGCCTTGATGCCGGCGATGCGGGCGGAATCGACGCGGCTCATCTGACCGGCGCCGATGCCGGCCGTCTGGCCGTCCTTGGCATAGACGATGGCGTTCGACTTCACATGCTTCGCCACCTTGTAGGCGAACTTCATGTCTTCGAGCTCGGTCGGCGTCGGCGCCCGCTTGGTGACGACGCGAAGGTCGATATCCTCGATCATGCCGTTGTCGCGGGTCTGGACGAGCAGGCCGCCGGAAACCGTCTTGGCCGTGATGCCGCGCGAGCGCGGGTCCGGCAGGCCGCCGGTGACGAGCAGACGCAGGTTCGGCTTCCTGGCGATGATCGCCTTCGCCTCTTCCGAAACTTCCGGCGCAATGATGACTTCCGTGAACAGCTTGACGATTTCCTCGGCCGTCCCCCCGTCGAGCAGCTGATTCAGCGCGATGATGCCGCCGAAGGCAGACGTCGAATCGCAGGCGAGCGCGCGCAGATAAGCGTCCTTCAGCGTCGGGCCGGTCGCGACACCGCAGGGATTGGCATGCTTGATGATCGCGCAGGCCGGCGCCTTTTCGGGCGAGAATTCGGCGATCAGCTCAAAGGCGCCGTCCGTGTCGTTGATGTTGTTGTAGGAGAGCTGCTTGCCCTGCAGCAGCGTGGCGGTCGCGACCCCCGGCCGGTTCTCGCCGGTCACGTAGAAGCCGGCGCTCTGGTGCGGGTTTTCGCCGTAACGCATCTCTTCCTTGAGGACGCCGCCGATGGTGCGGTAGCGCGGCATCTCGATGTCGAGCGCCTCGGCGAACCAGTTGGAGATCACCGTGTCATAGGCCGCGGTGCGGGCATAGGCCTTGGCCGCGAGCTTCTGGCGGAAGGCATAGACGGTCTGGCCGTCGTTCGTGCGCAGCGCCTCGATCAGCGCCGGATAATCGGAGGGATCGGTGACGATCGTCACATAGGCATGGTTCTTGGCGGAGGCGCGGATCATCGCCGGACCGCCGATATCGATGTTTTCCACCGTTGTCGGATAATCGCCGCCCGCGGCGCGCACTTCCTCGAAGGGGTAAAGGTTGATGACGGCGAGATCGATGCCCTCGATCCCGTGTTCCTTCATGGAGTCGGTGTGCTCCGCATCATCACGGATCGCCAGCAAACCTCCATGCACGGTCGGATGCAACGTCTTGACGCGCCCGTCCATGATCTCCGGAAACCCCGTGACCTCCGAAACGTCGGTCACGGCCAGGCCGGCGGCTGCGATCGCCTTGTGCGTGCCACCGGTCGAAATGAGCTTCACGCCCTGCTCGGCGAGCGCCTTGGCAAGCTCGACGATGCCTGTCTTGTCGGAGACCGAAAGCAGCGCCGTGCGGATCCTGATGCGGTCGGGAGCGGGGATTTTCTTGGAAACGACGGCCATCGGTCTCTCCTCAAAACGCGCCACGCAACCGGGCGCCATCAAAAGATGGCCGCCGGTTAGCACAGCTTCGCTCCGGATGAAATGGCTATTCGCCCCGCCTCAGCATCCAGCGGATCTCCAGGGTTTCGGGCGGAGAAAACTCGATCACGAGCTGCTGGCTCGGCCGCACCCCGGAAACATCCGCAAAGAAAATGTCCTCGTCGATCAGGAGATCGAGACCGGGGGCGGCAAAAATCCAGCTTTCGCCGTCGGCGGCGCGCATCGTGACGCTTTCCTCGTCCCGGCGCGAAAGCATGATCGCGGGATGGATGTGGAAACGCGCCACGGCCGCAACAGGGTCGTCGTTGGCCTCCTCGCCTTCCGGCCGGAACAGCCGGTCGTGGCCCTTGATCTTGTCGCCACTGCGGTTGAGGCCGATTTCGCGCTCGTGAAAATAGCCGAGTTCAGTAAGATAGCCGTCATGGCTGGCGCGCAGCCAGTCGTTGCCATGCACATCGTCCCACCGCTCGACCTGCACATCCGAAACGCCGCCGAGCATCAACGGACCGGTAAAGCGGGAACGGGCGAAGCGGCTGGACGAGGTCTCGTTCAGCGTCACGGTGGAATGGGCGGCCGTCGAGCGGGCGATCTGCCGGTAATTCTTTCCCGCATATTTCGGCGCGCCGCAATTGACGATGAAGCGATGCCGGCCGGACGACATTTCGAAGGAAAGGCAACCGGCATGAGCACCCCGCGAAAGCGCCGGGGAAAGCGGACGCCCCGTATCGACGATCAGCGTGGTCCCCTCCGCCGAAAGCCTGTGGTAATTCATATGCGGCAGGGCCTTGAACGGCTTGCCCGCCGTTTCGTCGTATCGCAGCACCGACAGCAGCTCGCTCGCCGGCGTGGCGCTTGCACCGTTGAAGAGCGCGAGATCGCCATCCTGGTGCCGGAAGAACCGCAGCGCGGGATACATGCGGTCGATCGTCGGAATGAGCTTCGGCGGCAGGTCGTGGCCGAGATTGATATAGGTCTGGCGGAGCGGCAGAAGGTCGATCAGAAGGTCGAGGACGGTGCGCGGATTGCGCGATACGTGCCCGCCGTCCGCCATGATCTGCCGCTCCAGCTCGCGGTCGAGCCGCATGCCCTCGCGGCGGATATAGGCGGCACGCGTCGGCATGGAGATGGAGGCCATGGCAAGCGCGATCCTGAGCTTCAGCCGCGTCTCGCCTTCCGGCGTGCAGCCGGCTATCTTTCTCAGATATCGGACCTGATAGGCGAGGCTTCGCATGAAACGCCGGTAGAATCCGGCTTCCGCTCCCTGCAGCACGACGGTCGAGTGAGAGAGCCAGGCAACCACCCGCTCCGCAGCGACATTCGGCTCCCACGCCATCCCTTTCGGGCGCCGGCCGTGCAATGCGATCCAGTCCGCCACGATCTGCCTGGCGTGGGCGCAGGCCGCTTCCGTCTTGTTGGTGCGAATGTGCCGCAACCAGGCGAAGGAATGAAGCCGCTCCGCAAAGGCGCGGGACGGGAGCTCGACCGAAAAGGGCGATTCGCCATAGGTCTCGAGAATGCGCCCGGCCAGCGGGAAGCGGCCTTCCAGGATTTCCTCGGCGACGAAGGGATCGAGCGCCCTCAGATCCGTCGGCGCGACGATCAGCCTTTCCGGCACCTGCAGGGCGGAAGATGTCACGGCGAGGCGGAGTCCGGCGGACCGCCGGCAAAGGCGGCGCCAGATTTCCCGAATGCCGAAGGAGAAAAGTCTCCGGCGATCCGCGAGCCGCATCGTCAATCTGAAATACTCCGCAGGAATCAGTCTCCGCCCGGTCGGCGGGAATCACTTTAGATTATTCGAAAGAATGTGCCCGTATGGTGAATAAAGCCTTACTGACGCCGGAGCACGCTCGCGAAGAAGCCGTCCATGCCGCCTGCGAATTTTTCGTCTCCGGGCAGCATCGCCGGCGTGGTGCGGAATTCGCCGAGCGGCGAAATCGCCTCCTCCAGCCCCGGCCAGTGATTGCGCTCGACGGGCAGGCGCCTCAGTTCGGGATGATCGTCGAGGACACGCGCCACCAGCTCTTCCCCTTCCGACGGATCGAGAGAGCAGTTCGAGAAGACGATAATGCCGTTCGGCTTCACCAGCGTGACGGCGTGGCGCAGCATCCTTTCCTGCAGCGCCGCGAGCTTGGCTATGTCCTCCGGTCCCTTGGTCCAGAGCACGTCCGGATGCCTGCGCGTCGTGCCCGTCGAGGAGCAGGGTGCGTCGAGCAGCACGCCGTCCAGCAGTTCATCGGGCCGGAAATCGAAGAGATCGCCTCCGATCAGCTCGGCCTCCAGCCCCAACCGCGCCAGGTTCTCCTTGAGCCGGGCAAGCCGGTTGGCGGATTGTTCCACCGCCACGACATGTGCGCCCGCCTGGATAAGCTGCGCCGTCTTGCCGCCGGGCGCGGCGCAGAGATCGGCCACTTTCTTGCCCTTGAGATCGCCGAACAGTTTGGCGGGAATGGCGGCGGCCGCGTCCTGCACCCACCAGGCTCCTTCCGCGAAACCTTCGAGCGCCGAAACCGCCCCTTCGAAAACCGGCATGCGCACGCTTCCGGTCGGCAGGACCTTGCCGCCGAGCCTGCCCGCCCAGGCCTCCGGCTCGGACTTCATCGTCAGGTCGATGGCCGGCGGCACGAGCTGCGCTTCTGCGATACGCTCTGCCTCCCTCTCACCGTAGCTGGCGATCAGCCGCTCCCGGAACCATGCCGGCACCGGAGAAACAGCGGCGATCCTCGCAAGAACCTCGTCCTTCTCCCGTACCAGCCGGCGCAGCACGGCGTTGACCAGCTTGGCAAAACGGCGGTTGCGCGGGTCGCGATTGGCCTGCTCGACCGCAAGATCGACAGCCGCATGCGAGGGAATGTCGAGATACAGGATCTGCGTTGCCGCAACGACCAGCACGTGATGCAGGGCCCGCGCCCCTTCCGGCAGAGGCGTATCGATCAGCGAGGCGATCGCCGCCTCGATCCGCGGCAGATGGCGAAGCGCCGCAGTGAGGATCGCCCGCGTCAGCGCCCGATCGGCTTCGCCAAGCGCCTTGTAGGCCGGATTGCCGTGCGTGAGGTCGAGCATGCCGTCGAGCGATATCTTGCGATCGACGACGGCCGCCAGCAATTTGGCTGCCGTGGCCCGAACCTCAAGCCCGGGCTTCCCAAGACCATCGCTCTGAACGGGCGAGGCCGGCTTTCTGCGATATTCCGATGGTTTGGAAGGCTTCTTGTTCTTCTTGTCGTTCAAGACCAGGGACCTTTGCGCGATTCGTCCGAACCGCGGCCCCAGCCGGTATTCGGAACGGAGCGCGCGGTGCGCTGCGGTCTATCAGTGCTGAACCCCGCCGTCGAGGCGCCGCCACGGAACTCGCCGGCCATCTGCTGCAGGGCGGCAATGCGGTTCTCGGTGTTCGGATGGGTCGAGAACAGATTGTCCATGCGCTCGCCGGACAGCGGATTGATGATGAACATATGGGCCGTTGCGGGATTGCGCTCCGCTTCGTAGTTGGGGATCGCATGTGCGGCACCCGCGATCTTGGCGAGCGCCGAGGCGAGCCAGAGCGGATTGCCGCAGATTTCCGCGCCGCGCCGGTCGGCGGAATATTCGCGCGTGCGGCTGATCGCCATCTGCACCAGCATGGCCGCCAGCGGCGCGACGATCATCGCCACCAGCACGCCGACGAAGCCGAGCGGATTATTGTTGTTCTCCCGGTTGCCGCCGAAGAAGAAGGCGAAATTGCCGAGCATGGAGATCGCACCGGCAAGCGTTGCGGTGATCGTCATGGTCAGCGTGTCGCGGTTCTGGATATGAGCGAGTTCGTGCGCCATGACACCCGCGACTTCCTCATGCGTCAGCCGCTGGAGAAGGCCGGTCGAAGCCGCGACGGCGGCATTCTGCGGATTGCGGCCGGTCGCAAACGCGTTCGGCTGCGGATTGTCGTAGATATAGACCTTCGGCATCGGCAGGCCTGCATTGGCCGCCAGATCCCGGATCATGGTATAGAATTCCGGCGCGGTGCGCTGATCGACTTCCTGCGCATGATAGGCCGAAAGCACCATCTTGTCGGAATTCCAGTAGGAAAACAGGTTCATGCCCGCGGCGATGACCAGGGCGATCATCATGCCGCTTGTGCCGCCGATCAGGAAGCCGACCCCCATGAACAGGGCCGTCATGAAGGCCAGAAGCATGGCGGTGCGCATCACATTCATCGTCATCTCTCCCGTTGCCAGGTCGCCCGAGGGTTTTCCCGCGCCGGCGAACGCCCTATGATGTGGTCAATTCAACCGCAATTTTCAATAAACCATCCGGTGATGGAAAAAATGCAGAACGCAGACAACGACAATAGCGAAACAGTACCCGAAGAAGGCGGTACGAAGAAGCCGCTTTCGCCTGCCGCCCAGCGAGCACTGAAGGAAGCCGAAGAGCGCCGTCAGGCAGCGGCAAAAGTCGAGATGCCGGAGGAATTCGGCGGCCGCGGCGGCGCCGACCCCGCCCGCTTCGGCGATTGGGAGATCAACGGCCGCGCGATCGATTTCTGAGGTAAATATTCCTATTGACTTCATCCGGTGATCGGAATTTATTCCTTTCCATGATGAAGACGGGCCTGATTCTCGCTGGATTTGCCGCGGTGTTCGCCACCGCAGCCCCGGCGCGCGACGAAATCTCCGGGCCTGTCGCCGCTGAAATCCTGCGCATCATCGATGGCGATACGCTGCTCGTCGAAGCGCAGCCCTGGCCGCAGCAGAAGATGGAAGTCTATGTTCGCATCCGCGGCATCGACGCGCCGGAGCTGAGGTCGAAATGCCTGCGTATCCGCGAAGCCGGGCTTGATGCGCAGCATGCCCTCGAAGCGCTCACGGCAAAGTCACGCGGAATTCAGCTGACCCGCATCGCCGGGGACAAATATTTCGGCCGCATCGTTGCGGACGTGAAGCTGCTCGACGGCCGGAGCGTTGCAGATGATCTGCTTCTCGCCGGTCTCGTGCAGACCTATGACGGCGGCCGCAAGCCAAGAGAGATTTGCCCCGCCGACTGAGAGGCCGCCCGGCTTCCCGGACGGCCTCTCGCAACATCAGCCCGCCTTGTTCTGGCGGTTGGCGATCAGGTCGTCCACGACGGCCGGATCGGCGAGGGTCGAGGTATCGCCGAGCGCACCGAAATCGTCCTCGGCGATCTTGCGCAGGATGCGGCGCATGATCTTGCCGGACCGGGTCTTCGGCAGGCCGGGCGCGAACTGGATCTTGTCCGGCTGCGCGATCGGGCCGATCTCCTGGCGGACATGCTTCACCAGTTCCTGGCGCAGCGCGTCATTGCCTTCATGGCCGGCCATCAGGGTGACGTAGCAATAGATGCCCTGCCCCTTGATATTGTGCGGGTAACCGACCACGGCCGCTTCCGACACGAGATTGTGCGAGACGAGCGCCGATTCCACTTCCGCCGTGCCGAGACGGTGGCCGGAGACGTTCAGCACGTCGTCGACCCGGCCGGTGATCCAGTAATAGCCGTCCTCGTCGCGGCGGCAGCCGTCGCCCGTGAAATATTTCCCTTTATAGGTCGAGAAATAGGTCTGCACGAAGCGTTCATGGTCGCCATAGACGGTGCGCATCTGGCCCGGCCAGCTGTCGGCGATGCAGAGATTGCCGTCGGCGGCACCCTCCAGCACATTGCCATCGTTGTCCACGAGCTCGGGCTTCACGCCGAAGAAAGGCTTGGTGGCCGAACCCGGCTTCAGGTCTGTGGCCCCCGGCAGCGGCGTGATCATGTGGCCGCCGGTCTCCGTCTGCCACCAGGTGTCGACGACCGGGCAGCGGCCGTCGCCGACCACATTGTAATACCATTCCCAGGCCTCCGGATTGATCGGCTCGCCGACCGTGCCGAGCAGGCGCAGGCTTTCCCGGGAAGAGCGCTTCACGAATTCGTCCCCGGCGCCCATCAGGGACCGGATGGCCGTGGGCGCCGTGTAGAAGATGTTGACCTTGTGCTTGTCGACGATCTCCCAGAAACGCCCCTGGTCCGGGAAATTCGGCACGCCCTCGAACATCAGCGAGGTGGCGCAGTTCGCAAGCGGCCCGTAGACGATATAGGAATGGCCGGTGACCCAGCCCACGTCCGCGGTGCACCAGTAGATATCGCCGTCATGGTAGTCGAAGACATATTCATGGGTCATCGCGGCGAAGACGAGATAGCCGCCGGTCGTGTGCAGCACCCCCTTCGGCTTGCCGGTCGAGCCGGACGTGTAAAGGATGAAGAGCGGGTCCTCCGCCTTCATCTTCACGGGCTCGCAATGCGGCTTCACGCTGGCCGTCTCCTGGTGGTACCAGAGGTCGCGGCCCGGCGCCCAGCCGGTCTTGCCGCCCGTGCGGCGCACGACCAGGACCTTGTTGACGATCACGTGCTGGCGCGCGGCGATATGGATCGCCGTATCGGTATTGTCCTTGAGCGGCACCGGCTTGCCGCCGCGCACGCCTTCGTCGCAGGTGATCACGAAAGTGGACTGGCAGTCGATGATGCGGCCGGCCAGCGCCTCCGGCGAGAAGCCGCCGAAGACGACCGAATGGACCGCGCCGATGCGGGCGCAGGCGAGCATGGCATAGGCCGCTTCCGGGATCATCGGCATGTAGATCGTGACGCGGTCGCCCTTCTTGACGCCGTGCTTCTTCAGGACGTTCGCCAGCCGGCAGACCTGGTCGTAGAGCTGGTTATAGGTGATCTTCTTGTCGATATAGGGATTGTCGCCTTCCCAGATCAGCGCCGTACGTTCGCCATGGGTCTTCAGGTGGCGGTCGATACAGTTGTAGGAGACGTTGGTCAGCCCGTCCTCGAACCACTTGATCGAGACCTTGCCCTTGAACGACGTGTTCTTCACCTTGGTATAAGGCTTGAACCAGTCGATGCGCTTGCCGTGCTTTCCCCAGAACTTGTCCGGATCCTCGACGCTCTCCTCGTACCACTTTTCGTATTTGTCTTTGTCGATGAGGGCCCGCGTTTTCGCGGATTTGAGGACCGGATAGACTTTTTCGGACATGAACTCCTCCCTGATTGCCACTGAGGACGACGCATCGGACCGTCAGCGGATATGTGCCGCATTCATAACAGGTGAGGCAAGAGCGGCAATTAGACAAACGGTCCATTTGGTTTGAGGACATCCGGTTTGAAGATTTGCAATTCTGTCCCATTTCGATTATAGGGCGGTGAATTCCCGGAAATTGTGGTTGATACCCACGGCCCGCGACACCGGCGCGGACGGACAGAGGAACTATACCCATGGCCCAAACATTGCTCATGCCGAAGGCGACGGCTGTCTGGCTCGTCGACAACACCGCTCTTTCCTTCGATCAGATCGCCCAGTTCTGCAAGCTTCACCCGCTCGAAGTGAAGGCGATCGCAGACGGCGAAGCGGCACAGGGCATCAAGGGCCTCGACCCGATCGCCACCGGCCAGCTTTCCCGCGACGAGATCGCCCGCGGCGAAGCCGACGTGAATTACAAGCTCAAGCTTTCCGAACCGAAGGTCCGCGTGCCGGAATCGAAGCGCCGCGGCCCCCGCTACACGCCGGTCTCGAAGCGCCAGGATCGCCCGAACGCCATCCTCTGGCTGGTCCGCAACCATCCGGAACTCAAGGACGCACAGATTTCCCGCCTCGTCGGCACGACCAAGTCGACCATCGAGCAAATCCGCGAACGCACCCACTGGAACTCGGCCAACCTGACGCCGATGGACCCGGTCACCCTCGGCCTCTGCAGCCAGATCGATCTCGACCTCGAAGTGGAAAAGGCCTCCAAGGGCCGTCCGCTGCCCACGGCGGCCGAAGCCGGCGCATCGCTGCAGCCCGCGTCCGAGACCGAGAACCTCGATTTCGGCTATCGCGGCGAGCGCGAGGAAGAAAAGGAAATCGACGCGGATGCGGTCTTTGCGAAGCTCAGCTCGCTCAAGTCCAACCGCCGCGACGAAGAGGAAGACGAGGACGGCCGTTTCTGAACGAGCCGCCATCCGATCACTGGAAAGCCCCGGGGGAACCTCTCCGGGGCTTTTTTCATGCGCTCTGCTTCAGGCCATTTCCCTCGCGTGCATAGCCGTTTGCCTTGAGAATGGCGGTGATTTCGTCGAGGATTGCCGGATCGTCGATCGTCGCCGGCATTTTCCAGGGCATGTCGTCGGCGATTTTCTGCATTGTGCCGCGCAGGATCTTTCCCGACCGGGTCTTCGGCAGGCGGTTGACGATCATGACAGTCTTGAAGGCCGCCACGGGGCCGATCTCGTTGCGCACCAGTTCGGCGACTTCCTTCGCGACGATCGAGGTTTCCCGTGAAACATGGTTCTTCAACACCATGAAGCCGCAGGGGATCTGCCCCTTGGTGGCGTCGTGCACCCCGATCACGGCACATTCCGCGACGTCGGGATGCTTGGCGCAGACTTCCTCCATCGCCCCGGTCGAAAGCCGATGGCCGGCGCAGTTGATGATGTCGTCGGTGCGCGCCATGACGAAAATATATCCCTCCTCGTCCATCATTCCGGCATCGGCCGTTTTGTAATAGCCGGGGAAGTCTTCGAGGCAGGCCTCGCGGAATCTCTGGTCCGCGTTCCAGAAGGTGACGAGGCAGCCGGGCGGCAGAGGCAGCTTGACGACGATATTGCCGAGCGTACCGCGCGGCACCGGATGGCCGGCATCGTCCAGCACGTCGAGCGTGTAACCCGGCATCGGCCGCGTCGCGGAACCGTGCTTCACCGGCATCAGGCCGAGCCCCACCGTATTGGCGGCGATCGGCCAGCCGGTTTCCGTCTGCCACCAATGATCGATGACCGGGATCTTGAGCGTCTGTTCGGCCCATTTCAGCGTTTCCGGATCGGCACGTTCGCCGGCAAGAAACAGGGCCCGCATGCCGAGCAGGTCGTAGTTTGCGACGAGCTCCCCCTCCGGATCGTCGCGACGGATCGCGCGGAAGGCCGTTGGCGCCGTGAACAGCACCTTCACGTCATGATCGCTGACGACACGCCAGAAAGTCCCCGCATCCGGCGTGCCGACCGGCTTGCCTTCGAAGATGACGCTCGTATTGCCCGCAAGCAGCGGCGCGTAGACGATATAGGAATGGCCAACCACCCAGCCGATGTCCGAGGCGGTCCAGAACACCTCGCCGGGCTTCATCCCGAAGATGTTCTCCATGCTCCAGTGGAGCGCCACCATATGCCCGCCATTGTCGCGCACGACGCCCTTCGGCTGGCCGGTCGTTCCGGATGTGTAGAGGATGTAGAGCGGATCGGTCGCCTTCACCGGCACGCATTCCACCTCAGTGCCTCGAGCCTTCCCGACCGTCTCGGCAAAATCCAGCTCGCCGCGATCGGGCCGCAGCGCCGCCTGGAGCTGCTCGCGCTGCAGGATCAGGCAGTGTCGGGGCTTCACGCGGGCAAGCTCGATCGCCTGATCGAGCAGCGGCTTGTAGGCGACGATCCGTCCGGGCTCGAGGCCGCAGCTGGCGCTGATCACCAGTTTCGCTTCCGAATCGTTCAGCCGTGCCGCGAGCTCCTGCGCCGAGAAGCCCCCGAAGACGACGGAGTGGACGGCGCCGAGCCGCGCACAGGCCAGCATGGAAAAGATCGCTTCCGGCACCATCGGCATGTAGATGACGACCCGGTCGCCCTTCTCGATGCCGAGATTGCGAAGGGCTGCGGCGATCGCCTTCACCTCGGAAAGCACGTCTTCGTAGGTGAAGCTCTTCTTGGCACCGGTCATGGCGCTGTCGTAGATGAAGGCACGCTGCCCGCCGCGGCCCGCAGCCACATGCCGGTCCAGGCAATTATGGCAGGTATTGGTCTCCCCGCCGGTAAACCAGCGGCCGTAGACGCCCTGCTCTCCGTCGAAGATCTTCTCCGGCGCCTTGAACCAGTCGATAGCGGCGGCGGCATTCCTCCAGAATCCCTCCGGATCCTTCTGCCAGCCCTCATAGGCTTCGAAATAGCGGCTTTGCATCTGCACCTCCCGTTACATCGCGCTGCCTGGATCGAATCAATCTAGGGTGCGCGGGAGGTGCGGGAAAGCCCGACGAAAGCTCTAGTTTTCTTGTCTTCGCTACCGGGCGCCGAAAATCGCCGAGCCGACGCGGACACTGGTCGCACCGAACTCGATCGCCGTTTCGAAATCGCCGGACATGCCCATGGAAAGTTTTTCGACGCCGCATTCCCGGGCAAGCTTCGCGAGCAGTGCGAAATGCGGGCCGGGGTTTTCCTCCGCCGGCGGAATGCACATCAGCCCTTCGATCGGAAGGCCCAGTTCCCTCCTGCAGAAATCCACGAAGGCTTTGGTCTGCTTCGGCTCGATCCCCGCCTTCTGCGGCTCCAAACCGGTATTCACCTGCACGTAAAGCTTCGGGGCCTTGCCCTGCTTCTTCATCTCGTCGGCGAGCGCCCGGGCGATCTTTTCACGGTCGACCGTCTCGATCACGTCGAACAGCGCCACGGCATCCGCCGCCTTGTTGGATTGCAGCGGACCGATCAGATGCAGTTCGATATCCGGCGTTTCCGTTTTCAGCTCGGGCCATTTCGTCTGGCTCTCCTGCACACGGTTTTCACCGAAAACCCGCTGGCCGGCGGCAATCACAGGCCGTATGTACTCGGCATCGAAGGTCTTGGAAACGGCGACCAGGGTCACCGCCCCTTTCGGCCGCCTGGCCTGGCGCTCCGCCTTCTCGATCCGTGCCTTCACATCCTGCAGCCGTTCTTCGACGCTCATGACCGACCTTCCGTGTTTCTTGCGAAGTCAGCGCATAACTCTCATATAAGCCTCTGCCAAGGGTGTTTGCCCGAAACTTGGCCCTTCCCGGCCCTGTAAAACTTGACGCTTGCGGGCTTTCGTGGTGAAGGTCTCGCCCGACTCTTGATCCTATTTTCCCGGAATATCATCGAAATGGCGACTGAACGTTACAATCCGCGCGATGCCGAGCCCCGCTGGCAACAGACGTGGAGCCAGGCCAAGGTTTTCGAAACCGACAATGGCGACCCGCGCGAGAAATATTACGTTCTTGAAATGTTTCCCTATCCCTCCGGCCGTATCCACATGGGACACGTCCGGAATTATGCGATGGGAGACGTCGTCGCCCGCTACAAGCGCGCCCGCGGCTTCAACGTGCTTCATCCCATGGGCTGGGATGCCTTCGGCATGCCGGCGGAAAATGCCGCTCGCGACAACAAGGTGCATCCGAAAACCTGGACCTACCAGAACATCGAATCCATGAAGGCGCAGCTGAAGGCCATGGGCCTGTCGCTGGACTGGTCGCGCGAATTCGCCACCTGCGATGTCGAATATTATCAGCAGCAGCAGCACCTTTTCCTCGACATGATGGAAAAGGGACTGGTCTACCGCAAGCAGTCCAAGGTCAACTGGGATCCCGTCGACCAGACGGTTCTGGCCAACGAGCAGGTCATCGATGGCCGCGGCTGGCGTTCCGGCGCGCTGGTGGAGCAGCGCGAGCTGGTGCAGTGGTTCTTCAAGATCACGGATTTCAGCCAGGATCTGCTCGATGCGCTGGATACGCTCGATCAGTGGCCGGAAAAGGTCCGGCTGATGCAGAAGAACTGGATCGGCCGTTCCGAAGGTCTGACGATCCGTTGGGAAATCTCCCCGAACAGTCAGGCGCTTCTTGCTGAACTGGCTGCCGACGACGTCGTCAAGAAGGAAATCGAGGTCTATACCACCCGTCCCGACACGCTGTTCGGCGCCTCCTTCCTGGCGATCGCCGCCGATCATCCGCTGGCCAGGGCGGTTGCCGAAACGAATCCGGCTATCGAAGCTTTCGCTGAGGAGTGCCGGCATCAGGGCACATCGCTCGCCGCGCTGGAAACGGCCGAGAAGAAGGGCATGGATACCGGTATTCGGGTGAAGCACCCGCTCGATCCCTCCTGGGAGCTGCCGGTCTATGTCGCCAATTTCGTGCTGATGGAATACGGCACGGGAGCCATTTTCGGCTGCCCGTCAGGAGACCAGCGCGACCTGGATTTCGCCCGCAAATACGGCCTGCCCGTCGTTCCTGTCGTCATGCCGAAGGACGGCGATGCCGCGGCCTTCGCGATCGGCGATACCGCCTATACGGACGACGGCGTGATGATCAATTCGCGCTTTCTGGATGGCAAGAGCACGACCGAGGCTTTCGACATCGTCGCCGACAAACTGTCGAACACACCGCTCGGAAACCGCCCGCAGGCTGAACGGAAGGTCAATTTCCGTCTGCGCGACTGGGGCGTTTCCCGCCAGCGCTATTGGGGTTGCCCGATCCCGGTCATCCACTGCGACGACT
This sequence comes from Xaviernesmea oryzae, assembly GCF_900177415.1. Taxonomy (GTDB): domain Bacteria; phylum Pseudomonadota; class Alphaproteobacteria; order Rhizobiales; family Rhizobiaceae; genus Neorhizobium; species Neorhizobium oryzae_A. The sequence goes on from NZ_FXAF01000006.1 coordinate 130,799, forward strand.
GTGGCGTCGTGCCGGTGCCGAAGAAGGACCTGCCGGTGAAGCTGCCGGATGACGTTACCTTCGATCAGCCCGGCAATCCGCTCGACCGTCACCCGACCTGGCGCCACGTCGCCTGCCCGCAATGCGGCAAGGATGCACGCCGGGAAACGGATACGATGGACACGTTCGTGGATTCCAGCTGGTACTTCACCCGCTTCACCGCGCCGTGGGAAAGCGAACCGACCGACCCGGCCGTCGCCAATCGGTGGCTGCCGGTGGACCAGTATATCGGCGGCATCGAACACGCGATCCTGCACCTTCTCTATTCGCGTTTCTTCACCCGTGCCATGCGGGAAACGGGCCATGTCGATGTCAAGGAGCCCTTCAAGGGCCTCTTCACACAGGGTATGGTCGTCCATGAAACCTATCGCCGCGGCTCCGGTCCGAACGGCGAGTGGGTTGCTCCTGCCGATATCCGTATCGAGGAAGCCGATGGCAAACGGCGTGCAGCGCTGCTGTCCACCGGCGAGGAAGTGGCGATCGGCGCCATCGAAAAGATGTCGAAGTCGAAGAAGAATGTCGTCGATCCGGACGATATCATCGCCTCCTATGGCGCCGATACCGCCCGGTTCTTCGTGCTCTCCGATTCGCCGCCGGATCGCGACGTCATCTGGTCGGAAGCGGGTGTCGAGGGCGCCCACCGTTTCACGCAGCGCCTCTGGCGGCTGATTTCGGAAGCTTCCGGGAACCTGGCGAATGTCGATCCGACTCCGGCTAAGGAAGGTGAGGCCCTGGAGATTTCCCAGCTCGCTCACAAGACGCTGAAGGCGGTCCAGGGCGACTACGACAAGCTTTCCTTCAACAAGGCGGTGGCGCGGATCTATGAGCTCGTGAACGCGCTTGCCGCGCCGCTGGGCAGGGTTGCAGCCGGCGAGGGCGATGTCGCCTATCGCGCCGCTGTCCGCAACGCCGCCGAAATCCTGATCCAGATCGTCGCTCCCATGACGCCGCATCTGGCCGAGGAATGCTGGGCGACGCTCGGCAACAGGAAACTTCTCGCCGAGACGGCCTGGCCGCAATACGACGAGGCCCTGGTCGTCGAGAATGATGTCACACTGCCGGTCCAGATCAACGGCAAGAAGCGAGCCGAATTGACAATTGCGCGCGACGCGGATCAAAGTGCCGTCGAGGCTGCGGTTCTGGCGCTGGATGCGGTGAAGGCGGCTCTTGATGGCCGAGTGCCGAGGAAGATCATCGTCGTTCCACAAAGGATCGTGAACATTGTCGTCTGACCGCTTTCTTCGCCGCATCGGGGTCGTTTCCGGCCTGGTCATGCTTGCATTTCTTGCCGGTTGCCAGGTGCGTCCGCTTTATTCCGAGGCGTCAGGCACCGGCGAACGTCTGGCAGCGGTCGGCTTTTCCCAGCCTCAGAACCGGATCGATCAGGTTGTCCGCAACCATCTGGTTTTCCTGACATCCGGCGGCGCGGGTGAATCCACTCGGCCCGCCTATGACGTGAAGCTGAGCGCCAAGAGCACAGCGACGAGCATCCTCGATGACGAGGACGAGGACAACGTATCTTCGACCGGCGTGCCGGTTCCGGGCCGTGTGCAGGTAGAGGCGACCTACACGCTGACGCGCGTGAGCGACGGCCAGGTGCTGAAATCCGGCAAGCGCGATGTCGTGTCGCTGATCGACGTTTCGGGACAGGGCTTTGCAAAGCTGCGGGCCATTCGCGATGCGGAGAACCGTGCTGCGCGAGAACTCGCTGAATTCATCCGCGCCGAAATCGCCATCGCGCTGGCGCGCGAACCCCAGCCGCAGACGGTATGGCAGAAGTAAAGTCCCACGAATTCGACCGCTTTGCCGGGAAGGGCGCCGAGCTCTACAGGATTTTCGTAATCTATGGCCCCGACCGGGGCCTCGTCTCGGAGCGCGCAGCGATTCTCGCCGGCAAGACCGGGGTTTCGCAGGACGATCCCTTTGCCATGCTGAAGCTCGACATATCGGATCTCCAGGGCGATCCGGGACGACTGCTGGACGAGGTCAATTCGCTCGGCCTCTTCGGTGGTTCGAAGCTTGTCTGGCTGCGTGGCGCCGCCAACGAGAAGCCATTGCTGGACGCGATGCAGGTACTGGCTGACGGACCTCCGCCCGCCAACATCCTCATCGTTGAAGCAGGCGACCTCAAGAAGGGCAGCGGCCTGCGCAAGATCGCCGAGCCGGCAAAGACGATTGCCGTTGTCCCGTGCTACGCCGACGACGTAAAAGCTCTGAACGGCCTCATCGATACCGAACTCGGCAGCGAAAACCTCGGAATAACTCCTGCTGCCCGCCAGAGGCTCCTGGAGCTGCTCGGGGGAGACCGAGTGGCCTCCCGCAACGAGATCCGCAAGCTCGCTCTCTATTGCCGCGGCAAGGGGATGGTGGAGGAAGAGAACGTCGACGAAATCATCGGGGATGCAAGCAGCGTCTCCGCAGACGAGGCGGTCGATGCGATCCTCAGCGGCGATCTACCTGCCTTGCAGCGGGCTATCCAGAAGGTTCTGTCTTCGAAAACGCCCGTTTTCCTGGTTCTGCAATCCTGTCTCAGGCAATTCCAGATGCTGGATCTGATGAAGGCGGAGATGGAGGAAAAGAAGCTGCAGACCGCCCAGGTCATGATGACGCTCGGCCGGCATATTCACTTCAAGCGGAAACCGATCGTCGAAAAGGCCCTGAGAACCTGGAATTCGGCAGCACTTGCCCGTGAAACGGAAAGATTGCAGGCCGCCATTCTAATGTCGCGCCAGAAGCAGGCCCTGGAGCCCAGCATTGCTCTTCACACGCTGATGGCTACAGCTCTCCAGTCGAGCCGCTAGACGATACTACCGGCGCTCCAGAAGCCTGCAGATATCCTCGAGCTGCTCCAGCGTCCGGTATGCGATCCGGATGTGACCGCCGCCATTCTTGTGATTGATCCTGACTTCGAGACCCAGCGCGTCCGAGAGCGTTCGCTCCAGGGCAAGAGTATCCGAATCCTTTTGTTCCGGTTTCGAAACGGATGCCGGTTCCGACTGGGCCTTGATATCGTTCTGAGCCAGCCGCTCCGCATCGCGAACCGACATGCCTTTGGCGACGATCGTCCGGGCAAGCGCTGCAGGATCCGACGTGGTGATCAATGCCCGGGCATGTCCTGCCGAGAGGCTGCCGGATGCGAGCATCTCCCGAACCGGTTCCGGCAGCTTCAAAAGGCGAAGGCTGTTCGCCACATGGCTTCGGCTCTTGCCGATAATTTCGCCGAGGTCGTTCTGGGTATAGCCATGCTCCGCGATGAGCTGCTCGTAACCCAATGCCTCTTCCAAAGGATTGAGATCAGAGCGCTGAACGTTTTCCACGATCGCGATTTCGAGTGCGGTCCGGTCGTCCACGTCGCGAACGATGACCGGAATCTCGATCAGGCCCGCAAGCTGCGCGGCCCGCCAGCGCCGTTCTCCGGCAATGATCTCATACTGATTGGAGCCCGTCGGGCGAACGACGACCGGTTGAACGATGCCGTGCTGGCGAATTGAACTCGCCAGATCCTGCAACTCGTTCTCATCGAAATGCCGGCGCGGATTCTTCGGATTGCGCGAAACATGCTCGATCGGCACCATGCGGTCCGGATTGACGCTTCGGGGAGCGCTATCCACCGGCAGCGGCTGATCCATTTCGCCGATAAGTGCTGCAAGGCCACGCCCAAGGCGGCGCTTCGAGAGATCGTCACTCATTCTTCTTTACCCGTCTGTCTAAAGGCCGTCATGCGGCCTTGCGGCGGCGTTCCCGCTGAATCACTTCCGAAGCCAGCTGCAGATATGCTTGGCTGCCTGCACATTTGAGATCGTAGAGAATTGCGGGCTTTCCATAGGAAGGCGCTTCGGACACGCGAACGTTGCGCGGAATCAACGTATGGTAGACTTTCTCACCCAGATAGGTTCGAACGTCGCTCACGACCTGTTGCGCGAGATTGTTGCGCGCATCGAACATGGTCAACACGATGCCCTGGATGTCGAGCGACGGGTTTACCGTGCGGCGCACCTGATCGACGGTTTCCAAAAGCTGGCTCAGGCCTTCGAGAGCGAAAAATTCGCATTGCAGCGGCACCAGCACTGAATGGGCGGCAGCCATGGCATTCATCGTCAGAAGGTTGAAGGAAGGCGGGCAATCGAGAAGGATGTAGGAATAGGCCATCGCCTCGTCGCTGCCGAGGGCGCGCCGCAGCTTGAAAGCGCGATCGGACGCCTGGGAGATTTCCATCTCGAAGCCCAAGAGGTCCATGGTCGAGGGGACGATGGAAAGGTTCGGAACCGCCGTCTCCAAAGCGATTTCCCCGATCCTGTTGTAACCCATGAGAAGATCATAGGATGATAGCTTGCGGTCCCTGCGCTCTATCCCCAACCCGGTACTGGCATTGCCCTGAGGGTCCAGATCGACGATCAGCACACGCTCTCCGATGGCAGCGAGCGCGGTGGCGAGGTTGATGGCGGTCGTTGTCTTGCCAACGCCGCCTTTCTGGTTGGCTATGGTGATGATCCGGTTCTTCTCGAACATGCCGCACCTAAGGAATCTAGGGTTCTTTGTGCCTTAAATGACTTATTTCGAGAATCACGGAATCCGGCTCGACGGCACTCTTGTGCTTTACCAGATCGAACGCCCAGCGGCCACGAGCTTTTTCGATTTCCGCAGAGTAATCCCGGCCTTTATGAAAAAATGCCTTTGCATTTGTCCCGATTATCCAGCCGGACGCATAAGAAAGCAGCTGATCGAGCTCAGCCAAGGCCCGAGCGGAGATCCGATCACAGTCGGGGAGAGCTTTGGGAGCTGCCTCGATTCGCAAAGGGTGAACAGAGCCTCGCGCGCCGGTCTCGTTTAGTGCAACCCGGAGAAACGCCGCTTTCTTCTGATTGCTCTCCACCAGATGAACCCATCCATCCTGTGCCTCGGCCAGGAAGATCGCCGTGATGACACCTGGAAAGCCTCCGCCGGAACCCAGGTCTAACCACCGCTGCGGTTCCGGGGAGAGCTGAAAGATCTGCGCGCTATCGGCTATATGGCGTTGCCAGAGCTCGTCGATCGTGGACGGAGCCACGAGATTGATCGTCTTTGCCCATTTCTGGAAGAGTGCTGCAAAATGCTCCAGTTTCTGCTGCGTTTCACGTGAAACACTCTTGCCGTTCAACAGCATTACGAGACTCGTTTAAGATGATTGCCTGCAGCGTCTTCTTTTCGAAGGAATGCAAGGATAAGCGCAAGAGCCGCCGGCGTCATGCCATCCACCTTGGAGGCTTGTGCAAGATTTGCGGGATTGGCAGCCGTCAGCTTCTGCTTCAACTCGTTGGAAAGGCCAGGAAGAGAAGCAAAATCAAAGGCTTGCGGAATTATTCGCGCCTCGTCACGGTAGGTTGCCTGGATATCCGCCGCCTGCCGATCCATGTAGACCGCATAGGAGGCTTCGATCTCCAGTGCCTCGCCGACCTTCGCCGGAAGCTGCGACAGCTCAGGCCAGATCGAGGCGAGAGAGCGCAGCGTTTGCTCCGGATAGGCCAACAATTCATAGGCCGTACGGCGCTGACCGTCCTGATTGAGCCTAAGACCATGACGAGACGCTTCGTTCGGGGTAACGGCAAGGGAACGAAGCACCTGCCGTCCTTCATCCAACACCCGCCGATAATCTCCGAACCTGTCAGCGCGTTCCCGGCCCACGCACCCAAGCGAAATCCCGCTCTCCGTCAGCCTGACATCGGCATTATCCGCCCGCAGCGAAAGGCGATACTCCGCGCGCGACGTAAACATGCGGTAAGGTTCGGTCACACCGCGGGATGTCAGGTCATCGATCATGACGCCGATATAGGACTCCGTCCGGCTGAAGTGATGAGCTTCGCCGCCAGCGGCGCGGCGGGCCGCATTGAGGCCGGCCACCAACCCTTGCGCCGCCGCTTCTTCATATCCGGTCGTGCCATTGATCTGGCCGGCGAGGAACAATCCTGGAATCTTCTTCACTTCGAGACCCGCCGTCAATTCCCGCGGGTCCACATGATCGTATTCGATGGCGTAGCCGGGCTGAAGTATGGAAACCTTCTCGAGCCCGGGAATGGTCCGGATGAAGGCTTCCTGAACATCCGCGGGAAGGGATGTCGATATGCCGTTCGGATAGACCGTATCGTCATCAAGCCCCTCAGGCTCCAGAAAAATCTGGTGGCCGTCCCGCTCGCCGAACCGGACGATCTTGTCTTCGATGGAAGGGCAATACCGCGGGCCTACTCCCTCGATCTGACCGGAATACATGGCAGAGCGATGAATATTGTCGGAAATGATCTTATGGGCCGCATCCGTCGTCCGGGTCACACCGCAGGCAATCTGGGGCGTCGTGATTCGATCGGTCATGAAGGAGAAAGGCACCGGGTTCTCATCGGCCTCCTGACGGCCGATACTTTCCCAGTCGATCGTCTTTCCGTCCAGCCGCGCCGGCGTCCCGGTCTTGAGGCGGCCGAGCCGCAGGCCGAAGCGCATCAGGGTTTCCGAAAGACCGAGAGAAGGGGCTTCGCCAACACGTCCCGCCGGAATCTTCCGATCCCCGATATGGATAAGACCGCGCAGAAAAGTGCCCGTCGTCAAGACGATCGTTCCGCATGCGAATCGACGCCCGTCCTCAAGTTTCACGGCGGTCACTCGGCCATCCGCGATATCGATATCGTAAGCGTCACCTTCAATGACGGACAGATTCGGGTGTTCCGCAATCTCCTGCTGCATCGCCAGGCGATAAAGCTTCCGGTCCGCTTGTGTTCTGGGTCCGCGTACGGCGGGACCCTTTTTTCTGTTGAGAAGGCGGAACTGAATGCCCGCAGCGTCGGCGATCCGACCCATCAGCCCGTCCAGCGCATCGACCTCGCGCACGAGGTGACCCTTGCCGAGCCCGCCAATGGCGGGATTGCAGGACATCACCCCGATCGTTTCTCGCTTGTGAGTGATCAGCGCGGTCTTCGCGCCCATGCGGGCGGCAGCGCTGGCGGCTTCGCAGCCGGCATGCCCCCCACCGATCACAACCACGTCGAATGCCATATCCATTTCCATCACCTTACGAGACAGCGATGTTTCACGTGAATCATTTGCCGATGCAAAACTGCGAAAAAATCACATCCAAAAGCTGCTCGACATCCACGCGGCCGGTAATACGACCCAAGGCTGAAGCAGCGGCACGAAGATTCTCGGCCCTGAGGTCCAGTTCGGTGCCGTTTAGCGCTTCCGAGAGGGAATTGGAAGCCTCCTTCAGATACTGAGTCTGCCGGAGACGGTTGGGAACCAGCGATCCGGACCAGGTATTCTGCAATTCGGTGAGAATGCGGGCACGCAGCTGCTCCAGTCCTTCTCCCGTTTGGCTGGAAATGCAAAGGTCATAGCTCGCGGATGGACCGTGCGTATCGAGCTTCGTTCCTATGCGCAACGCGTTCGGAGAGACGATATCGATCGTATGTTTCGATTCCGAATCGATCTCTTCAAGCTGCAGGATCATATCCGCCTGCTCGATGGCTATCCTGGCGCGGCGAATCCCTTCCTGTTCCACCCGATCCACGCTTTCCCGAAGGCCGGCCGTATCGAAGAAGCGGACAAGATAGCCGTCCATATCGATGTCGACATGCAATATATCGCGTGTGGTGCCGGCGATTTCCGTCACGATCGCCACGTCCCGCTTGGCCAAGGCATTGAGAAGACTGGATTTTCCGGAATTCGGAGGACCCGCGATGACGACCTTGTAACCGTCCCGGATGATCTCCGCGGCTTTTCCCGCCGCTATATGCTCTTCGATGTCCAGAAGGAGATCGGCCATATCGGTCCAGACCCGGTCCGACACCGCGCCGGGAACATCCTCCTCATCCGCAAAGTCGAGTTCCGCCTCGATAAGTGCTCTGGCCCGTGTAAGGCGCTCCGCCCATTCCATGTAGAGAGCGGACTGTCCGCCGAAGCTCTGCTCGATCGCAAGGCGTCTCTGCATCTCGGTCTCGGCTGCGATGAGATCCGCAAGCCCTTCGGCCTCGACGAGATCCAGCTTCCCGTTCTCGAAAGCGCGTCTCGAAAATTCTCCGGCTTCCGCCAGGCGCAACCCGGAAATGGCGGCAAGCTCCGCATAGACCGCCGAAACCACGGCCCGGCTTCCATGCAGATGGAGCTCCACGCAATCTTCGCCCGTGAAGGAATTCGGCCCGGGAAAGCTGACAACCAGTCCCTCGTCGATGACGAGACCGTTCCGGCCTCGGATTGTGCGCAAGCCGGCTTTCCTCGCGGGCGGCAGATTGCCTGCTAGAGCCTTCGCCGCCTCGAAAGCTTGTGGGCCGCTCAGACGCACGACAGCCACGCCCGCCGGCAATGTGCCGCTGGAAAGCGCAAAAATCGTGTCGTCTAAGCGGGTCATCGGAAAACTCTATCAAATCAGACCATAAACTCAAAAGCGCCCGGACCAGCCGAGCGCCTGAGATAGGAAATGAATCCGGCTAAGTATCAGGTATTCATCGAGTCGAAGAAATCGCCGTTGTTCTTCGTCTGCTTCAGCTTGTCGATCAGGAATTCGATCGCGTCCGTCGTTCCCATTGGAGCGAGGATACGGCGCAGCACGAAGATCTTCTGGAGATCCTGCCTCGGGACGAGCAGGTCTTCCTTGCGCGTGCCGGACTTCAGGATGTCCATGGCCGGGAAGATGCGCTTGTCCGCGACCTTGCGGTCCAGCACGATTTCCGAGTTGCCGGTGCCCTTGAATTCTTCGAAGATGACTTCGTCCATGCGGCTGCCGGTGTCGATCAGCGCCGTCGCGATGATCGTCAGCGAACCGCCTTCCTCGATATTGCGGGCGGCACCGAAGAAGCGCTTCGGCCGCTGCAGGGCATTGGCGTCCACGCCGCCCGTGAGGACCTTGCCGGAAGAGGGGACGACCGTGTTGTAGGCGCGGCCGAGGCGGGTGATCGAATCGAGCAGGATGACGACGTCGCGGCCGTGTTCGACGAGACGCTTAGCCTTCTCGATCACCATCTCAGCAACCTGGACGTGGCGCACGGCCGGTTCGTCGAAGGTGGAAGACACCACTTCGCCCCGCACGGAGCGCTGCATGTCCGTCACTTCTTCGGGACGCTCGTCGATCAGGAGAACGATCAGATAGCATTCCGGATGGTTGGCGGTGATCGAATGGGCGATGTTCTGCAGGAGGACGGTCTTACCGGTGCGCGGCGGCGCCACGATCAGCCCGCGCTGGCCTTTGCCGAGCGGCGCCACGAGATCGATGACCCGCGCAGAAAGGTCCTTCGAGGTCGGAACCTCGAGTTCCATCTTGAACCGTTCGTTCGGATAGAGCGGTGTCAGGTTGTCGAAATGGACCTTGTGCCGGATCTTCTCCGGATCGTCGAAATTGATGGTGTTGACCTTGAGGAGCGCGAAATAACGCTCGCCTTCCTTCGGGCCGCGGATTGGGCCCTCGACCGTATCGCCGGTCTTCAGCGAGAAACGGCGGATCTGGGAAGGAGAGATATAGATATCGTCGGGACCCGGCAGATAGTTGGCGTTCGCCGAACGCAGGAAGCCGAATCCGTCCTGCAAGACCTCGACCACGCCTTCGCCGATGATCTCGACGTCCTGGCTCGCCAGAACCTTGAGGATCGCGAACATCAGCTCCTGCTTGCGCATCGTGCTGGCATTCTCGACCTCCAGCGATTCGGCGAAGGTCAGCAAATCGGTCGGAGATTTGCTCTTGAGTTCTTGAAGCTTCATTTCAGCCATGAAGAGGGGACCACGTTAGGAATTTTAGGGAGAATCTAGGCGTGTCGGTGAAATTCGCTACCGCGGAAGATGATCCGGGGACGACGGGAAATTACACGCATGCCACGAGATGAGATGGCGGTGAAAATAGCGATTCACGTGGTAGGCCGCAAGGGGCAACACGGAAATCTTGTCAAAGAAAGAAAGTCAGAAGGGTTTCACGATCACGAGAATGACGATGCCGATCATCAGAAGCGTGGGAATTTCGTTCATCATCCGCCAGTAGCGCGGTGACTTGCGCGGTCCGTCTGCGGCAAAGTTCCGCACGGCGCGGCTGAACAGGACATGCACCATGGTCAGCAGCACGACCAGCCCGATCTTGGCATGCAGCCAGCCGCCCTGGAACTCGTATACATCCCAGGCAAGGAAAAGACCCAGCGCCCAGGTGATCATCATCGCCGGGTTCATGATGATCTTCAAAAGCCGCTGTTCCATCATCTTGAAGGTTTCCGACTGCGCCGAGCCGGGTTCGGCATCGCTGTGATAGATGAAGAGCCGCGGCATGTAGAGAAGCCCTGCCATCCACGATATCACGGCGATGACGTGGAAAGCCTTGATATAGAGGACGAAATCGTCCGGCCGTGCGACATAGACCGCCACCAGGATGGCAGCGAATACCGCAAGCGCGACGACGGCCCGGATCGCGGATCGCCTTCCGGCCGCCCTGCCGGACTGCAATTCCGGGGCGCTCATGCCTTCGCTCCCCGCACGCGTTCGACCAATGCCGTGACGTGATCCGGATCGGCCTCCGGCGTGATGCCATGGCCGAGGTTGAAGATCAGCGGCCCGTTGCCGAGCCTGTCGAGAATGGCGTCGATGCCTTCCTCAAGAGACTTTCCGCCCGCCACGACCCGCATCGGGTCGAGATTGCCCTGGACCGGACCGTCCTTCTGCAGCTCCGCCGCAAAGGAAAGCGGCACAGACCAGTCGAGGCCGATCGCGTCGGCCTTGGTCTTCTGACGATAGGATTTCAGGTTGGGGCCGGCCCCCTTGGCAAAGGCGATGATCTTCGCCTTCGGCCGGGCGCTTCGTACGAGCTCGATCATGCGCGCGACGGGTTTTGTCGCGTAAGCCTCGAACTCCCGCTCCCCGAGCACGCCTGCCCAGGAATCGAAGATCTGCACCGCGTCGGCGCCGGCATCGATCTGCGCGATCAGGTATTCCGCGGATATCTCGGCGAGAACCGAAAGCAGCCTCTCGAAGGCTTCGGGGTTACGATAGGCAAAGAGCCGGGCAGGGGCCTGATCGGGCGTGCCCTGGCCGGCGATCATATAGGTCGCGACCGTCCAGGGCGCGCCGCAGAAGCCGAGCAGTGTTGTTTCCTCGGGCAATACCCTTCTCAGCCGGCCCACGGTCTCGATCACCGGCGCCAGATGATCGAGAACCCCTTGGCTCCTCAGCCTCTCGATACCAGAGACATCGATCGGGTCCATCCGTGGGCCTTCGCCCTGCGCGAAGCGCACATTCCTTTTCAAGGCATCGGGAATGACGAGGATGTCTGAAAACAGGATCGCCGCATCGAAACCGTAGCGACGGATCGGCTGGAGGGTCACCTCGACCGCCAGATCGGGCGTATAACAGAGATCGAGGAAAGTCCCGGCCCTGGCACGGGTTTCCCGATATTCCGGCAGATAGCGTCCCGCCTGTCTCATGAGCCAGATCGGTGGCGGGGCAATGGTCTTGCCTTCCAGCACCTCGACGATCTTGCGGGTCACGCCGGTCAATGGGTTCTCCCTAAACAAAGAAAAGGATTTTAAAAGGGTTTCTATTTCTTAGAGTCGGTGAGTAGCAAGGATTAAAGTCAAATCACAGCCGACGCGACGATCCGCCGCCCTCGGACCTGTCCGGGAACAATATTCGCCTCTGGCATCGGGATTTGTGGGATAAGCAGAATTCATCCAAGGCTTCCAAATAGATAGAACACATGGATTTTCTTCTCTGGCTGTGAATAAGCTGGGGAGAAGGAAAGTGCTTGATGCAATTGTCCCCAGAGCGCACAAGCCTCTCTGTACCGTGTCCGATGAATTTGCGGATGTGGAAAACGAGCCGGTTTTCCCGGAGGCGGAACGGGCCCCTTGATATGCCGATCGTCTCTCCCGAGTTGTCAACAAAGGGTTAAGTTTAGCGTGGAGAACAGAAAAAACTTCTTCCATCTGCACCTGATATCTGACTCGACGGGCGAGACTCTCATCTCCGCCGGCCGGGCCGTGTCGGTGCAGTTCCAGTCGTCGCTGGCGATCGAGCATGTCTACCCGCTGATCCGGAACCGGAAGCAGCTCCTGGCGGTGCTCGATGCCGTCGACGAAGAGCCGGGGATCGTCCTTTATACCATTGTCGATCAGGAGCTCGCGGGGTTCATCGATCAGCGATGCCGCGAGATGGGCCTGCCTTGCGTCAACGTGCTCGAGCCGGTCATGGCGACATTCCAGGCCTATCTCGGTGCGCCGTCGCGCCGTCGTGTCGGAGCCCAGCATGCGCTGAATGCCGATTACTTCAAGCGCATCGAAGCGCTCAACTTCACCATGGATCATGATGACGGGCAGCTGCCCGAAGATTACGACGAGGCGGATGTCGTGCTGATCGGCATCAGCCGCACGTCGAAAACGCCGACCAGTATCTATCTCGCGAATCGCGGAATCAAGACGGCCAATATCCCGATCGTTCCGGGCGTCGATCTGCCGGAAAGCCTCTATCGGGCCACGCACCCGTTGATCGTCGGCCTGGTCGCGACGACGGACCGCATCAGCCAGGTGCGCGAACATCGCGAGCTGGGGGCGACGCAGGGCTTTGATCGTCGTCATTACACGGACCGCGCGACGATCAACGAGGAACTGAAATATGCCCGCGCGCTTTGTGCCCGGCACAATTGGCCGATCATCGATGTGACGCGGCGCTCGATCGAAGAGACGGCGGCCGCGATCGTTGCGCTGCGCCCGAAGCTGCGTTAAGCGGGACTGCCATCGCCTCAGGGAGAATTTTTCGTGGCACTGCCCCTTGTCCTTGCCTCCTCCAGCCCATTCCGCCGGATGCTGATGGAAAATGCCGGCCTCACGTTTGAGAGCCGTGCTGCGGATATCGACGAGCGGAAGATCGAGGCTGGCCTCGAAGGCGCCTCTCCCGATGAGGTGGCCTTGTCGCTTGCCAAAGCCAAGGCTCTGGACGTTGGCAGCCATTTTCCGGGGGCATTGGTGATCGGCTCGGACCAGACCATGTCGCTCGGCAGCCGCGTCTATCACAAGACGAAGTCTCTTGCGGAAGCGAAGGAAAGCCTGCTGTCGCTCTCCGGTAAGACCCACCGGCTGAACAGCGCGATCGCACTCGCCCGGAACAATGAGATCGTCTGGGAGCATGTCGCCCATGCGGATCTGACGGTTCGGACGCTGAGCGAAAGCTTCGTGGATCGCTATCTGTCGCGGGTCGGCGAAAAGGCATTCGGCAGCGTCGGCGCCTATCAGCTGGAAGGCGAGGGCATCCAGCTCTTCTCGAGGATAGAGGGCGATTACTTCACCATCCTCGGCCTGCCCATGCTGCCGCTCCTGGAGAAGCTGCGCGAACTCGGAGCCGTCGATGGCTGATTCACGTGAAACATTCTTGGTTAACGCCTTCGTCACGGGCTGGCCGGTGAAGCATTCGCGATCGCCGCTGATTCACGGATATTGGCTGAAGCAGTTCGGCATCGCCGGCACCTATAGGGCCGAACCGGTCTCCAAAGAGGATTTTCCGGTCTTCATCCGGTCCTTGAAGAATGGCACATCCGGATATCGCGGCGGCAATGTCACGATCCCGCACAAGGAACTGGCCTTCAAGCTGTCCGACCGCCCGGATGCGCTGGTCGAGGAACTCGGAGCGTCGAACACGCTCTGGATGGAAGACGGCCTGCTCCACGCCACGAATACCGACGGCTACGGTTTCACGGCTAATCTGGACGAGCGCCATCCCGGCTGGGACCGGGCCCGGCATGCCGTGGTCTTCGGCGCCGGCGGCGCAAGCCGTGCGGTCATCCAGGCCATCCGCGATCGCGGCATCGGTGAGATCCATGTGGTCAACCGCACCGTTTCCCGCGCGCAGGAACTTGCCGATCGCTTCGGTCCGAAGGTGCATGCCCACCCGATGGAAGCGCTGGGCGAGGTGATGTCGGGTGCCGGCCTGTTCGTGAACACGACCTCGCTCGGCATGGACGGCGGCGAGGCGCCCCGGATCGACTTCTCGCCGCTTCTGGATGGCGCCGTTGTCACCGATATCGTCTATGTGCCGCTGAAAACGCCCCTGCTGGCCCAAGCCGAAGAGCAGGGGTTTGCCACTTTCGACGGGCTCGGCATGCTCCTGCACCAGGCCGTGCCGGGTTTCGAAAAATGGTTCGGCCGCCGACCGGTGGTCGACAAGGCGCTTCGCGATCTCGTCATCGCCGACATGGAAGGACATGGATGATCGTCATCGGCCTCACCGGCTCCATCGGCATGGGGAAATCCACGACCGCGAAAATGTTCGCGGACGAAGGCGTGCCGGTGAACGATTCCGATGCGGTGGTCCATGATCTCTACCGCACCGATGCGGTAGGGCCTGTCGGTGAAGCCTTCCCCGGCACCGTGAAGTATGGTGTCATCGACCGGCAGGAATTGTCCCGCCAGCTCGCTGCCCAGCCGGAAAAATTTCCCGTTCTTGAAGCGATCGTGCATCCGCTTGTGCGCCGCCGTGAACTCGATTTCCTGACGCATCACCGGGAGGCCGGCGCCGATCTCGTGCTTCTCGATATCCCGCTGCTCTTCGAGGTGAAGGGCGAAGGCCGAGTCGATGTAATCGTCGTCGTGACCTGCGATCCACAGATCCAGCGTGAAAGAGTGCTTGCGCGACCGGGCATGACGGGGGAAAAATTGGCAATGATTCTCTCCCGCCAGATGCCCGATGCGGAAAAGCGGAAAAGAGCCGACTTCCTGATCGATACGGGGCTCGGGCTGGACGCGGCGAGGGAGAGGGTGCGGGAAGTCATCGCCTCCCTGAGAGCCGGAAAGACGAGCGAAAAGCCAGATGCGTGAAATCATCTTCGATACGGAAACCACAGGTCTCGAAACGAAATCCGACCGGGTGATCGAGATCGGCGGCATCGAGCTGATCAACAATTTTCCGACCGGGAAGACGCTGCACCTCTACATCAATCCGGGCAATCGGAAGGTTCATCCGGATGCGCTCGCCGTTCACGGCATCACCGACGAATTCCTGAAGGACAAGCCGAGCTTCGCCGACGTCGCCGGGCAGATCGTCGAATTCTTCGAAGGCGCCAAATGGATCGCCCATAACGCGACATTCGATATCGGCTTCATCAATGCGGAATTCGAACGGCTTGGGCTTCCGCCGGTGCAGATGGACCGGGTCGTCGATACGCTGGCCATGGCCCGCCGCAAGCATCCGATGGGGCCGAATTCGCTCGATGCGCTCTGCCGCCGGTACGGCATCGACAATGCCCACCGCACCAAGCACGGGGCGCTTCTCGACTCCGAGCTTCTGGCCGAAGTCTACATCGAGATGACCGGTGGCCGGCAGGCTGCCCTCGGCTTGACGGGCGCCGAGCAGTCCACCGCGGTGATCGATGTCGAGGAAGTCGTGGTGAGCGTTACCGGCCGTCCAAGGGCTTTGCCGAATCGGCTGACGGAATTGGAGCTCGAAGCCCATGCAGCCATGGTCGCATCCATGAAGGGCAAGTCGATCTGGCTCAAATACGAGCCCGTCGAGCAGGCCGCCGAATAAAAAAGCCCGGGGTCGTGCCCGGGCTTCCTGTCATGATCGGCTTTTGACCGGCTCAGCTGTTCAGCGCCTGCACCTTGGAGCGGGCCTGTTCTTCGGCCATGCGCTGCGTGAACATCTGCGCGAAATCGATCGGATCGATCATCAGCGGCGGGAAGCCGCCGTTGCGCGTGACGTCCGCGATGATCTGGCGGGCGAAGGGGAAGAGCAGCCGCGGGCATTCGATGAAGAGAAGCGGCAGCATGTGCTCCTGCGGGAAGCCGGTGATGCGGAAGACGCCGCCATAGACCAGTTCAGCGGCGAAGACGACCTTGTCGCCGTCCTTGGCTTCCGCGTTCAGCGTCAGCACGACGTCGAAGTCCGCCTCGGAGAGGGGGTTGGCGTTGACGTTGACGTTGATCGTGATCGCCGGCGCCTTGTCGCGCGCCTGCAGCGAGCGGGGTGCGCCGGGGTTCTCGAAGGAGAGATCCTTGGTGTATTGCGCCAGGATGTTGAGAGACGGCGTGGCCGCCTGGTTGTTTTCGTCTGCCATGGGACTTCCTCGAGGCTTTGAGCGTTGAGGCCCTCTAACATCTAGGGCCGGAACGTTTCAAGGCCAAATGGGGTGTTCCGGCTTATTGGCTTGGCAAACCCGGCCGGGCGCTCAAGGTTCCCCGCTCAAGGTTCCCCGCTGCGTGGCCCGGCCCAGGGAGAAGAGGAATTGGGCGGGGGCGAATTGGGATTGCGATGAAAGTCCTGTTCGTCCAGATCGACCACCGGACCCGGCTTCCTTCCCTCCGGCGCAGGTCTTCCGCCATCGTAGCGATAGCTCGTGCTGCCCGGCGAACGTACCACCACGATGCGCCGGCCGATCAGCGACCAGAGGAGGCCGCGCACGAAGGGAATGAACAGCGCCAGCCCGATGATGTCCGTGATGAAGCCCGGCAGGAGAAGCAGAATGCCGGCAACGACAATCATCGCGGCATCGATGAGGGTTCTCGCCGGCATGCGGCCTTCGCGGCCTTCGGTGGAGATCTGCCGCAGGATATGCATGCCCTGGCTGCGGAGCAGCACCGCGCCGAGCACCGCCGTGCCGATCACCAGGCCGAGCGTTGCCCAGAGCCCGAGCGCGCGCCCCACGAGCACGAAGCCCGCGATTTCCGCGAGCGGCCAACCGATGAGAATGAGGGGCACGAGAAAGAAACGCATGATGTTCCCAGTTCTTACAAGCCGGCGGCATCCCGGCGCTAACATCTTCGCCATTTGAATGATCGGCGGATGCGGACTATATGAGAAGGTGCACCGAACATTTAAACGGCAATTGCGGGTTAAGATGGGCTCCAACGATTTTATAACACTCTTTTTTCTTGTCGCCGCTGTTCTGATCTTCCTGCAACTGCGCAGTGTGCTTGGCCGGCGGACGGGAAACGAGAAGCCGCCGTTCGATCCCTTCAGTTCCCGGGATGTCGCGAAGAATCCGAACGGCGACGACGGAAAGGTCGTGACGTTGCCGCGCCGTGATTCGCAGGACGATGAGCAGCGCTATGCGGATATCGATGCCGTGGCGAAGCCTGACACGCCGCTGAATGCAGCCCTTCGCGAAATGGTCAAGGTCGATCCCTCCTTCCGCCCCCGCGATTTCCTGAATGGTGCCGGCATGGCCTACGAGATGATCGTCATGGCCTTTGCGGACGGCGACCGGAAGACGTTGAAAGGCCTTCTGTCCAAGGAAGTCTATGATGGGTTCGATGCGGCGATTTCCGAACGCGAAGCCAGGGGCGAGGTGGTGAAATCCACCTTCGTCGGCATAGACAAGGCCGATATCACCCAGGCGGTGATCAAGGATACCGAGGCGCAGATCACGGTCCGCATCGTCAGCCAGTTGATCTCCGCCACCTACGACAAGGCCGGCACGCTGATTGAGGGCGACCAGGAAACTGTCGCGGAGGTCACGGATATATGGACCTTTGCCCGCGATATCCGCTCGCGCGATCCGAACTGGAAGCTGGTCGCCACCGAATCCGAGCAATGACCGGCAGTTTCGCGGATTTCACGCTTCGGCCGGTTCCCTTTTCCGACCTTGCGGGGTGGGAGAACGACGACCCTGCTGCGCTCTTTGCCGGTCTGCGGGCCTGCCTGGAGCATATCCGCAAGGTCAAGCCTTACCGCATGGGCTCGCTCGGCCTGACGGCGGACGAGCTTGCCGATTTCATAGAAGACGTTGGCGATGCGCCGGCGGATCCTGCGTCTGCCCGCGCCCTCTTCGAAGACCGTTGTACGCCGTTCCTCATCTCCCGTGCTGACGGCCGGCGCGGCTTCGTCACTGCCTTCTACGAACCCGAGGTCGAGGTTTCGGAGACCCGCGACGCAGTCTGGGCCTACCCCTTCTATTATCGCCCGGACGATCTCGTCGATCTCGATGAAACGAACCGGCCGGCCGGGATGGACTCCGGCTACATGTTCGCGCGCCTTACGCCTGATGGCATCGTGCCCTATCCGGATCGCGGCGAGATCGATCGCGGCTTTCTCGAGGGCAGGGGTCTGGAGATCGCCTATGCGAAATCGAAGATCGATGTCTTCTTCACTCACGTGCAGGGCGCGGCGCGGCTGAAGTATCCCGACGGAAGAGTGCGGCGGATCACCTATGCGGCCAAGGCCGGCCATCCTTTCTCTCCGGTCGGCAAGCTCCTGATCGATCGCGGCGAGATCGATCCTGCGGAGATTTCCATGCAGAGCATCCGCGCCTGGCTCGCCCGGAATCCGGCTAAGGTCGATGAAGTTCTCTGGCACAATCGATCCTACATCTTCTTTCGCGATGCGGACGTTTCCGATCCGTCGCTCGGGCCCGTCGCCGCCGCCAAGGTGCCGCTGATTGCCGGCCGGTCGCTTGCCGTCGACCGGCAGGTCCACACCTTCGGCTTTCCCTTCTTCATCCGCTCCGAAAGCCTCACCCATCTGGATGGCGGAAAGCCGTTCGGGCGGCTGATGCTGGCGCTCGACACCGGTTCGGCGATCGTCGGTCCGGCGCGCGGCGATATCTTCACCGGTTCCGGCTTCGAGGCCGGAGAGCTCGCGGGGACGGTGCGCAACGACGCGGATTTCTATATCCTCATCCCCAAGGCGGCAGCCAGCAGGTACGGCGGATGAAGAGCGGTCGCAAACTCGATCCGGAAGAACGCATCCTTTGGGGCAAGGTGGCGAAATCCACCCGTGCGCTGCCGGGCCGGATGAAGGAGATTCTCGAATTCGAGGAAGAGGAGGCGGCAAAGCTTGCCGCTGAGGAAGCGGCGAAGCCGAAACCTGCTCCGGCGCCGGAAAGCCAGCCTGCGGAGATTGCGGCTCCGAAGGCGAGGAAACCCGGCGGCTTTCACCATCCTCTCGAAAAGCCGGTGAAGAAAAAGCTCGCCAAGGGCCGCCTGCCGATCGAAGCGCGCCTTGATCTTCACGGCCTGTTCCAGTCGGAGGCACACGATCTCCTGCTCGATTTTCTGTTCAGGGCGCACGAGCGCGGGCTTCGCCACGTGCTTGTCATAACGGGCAAGGGCAGCTCGATGGGCAGTGAAGGCGCTCTCCGCCGGGCGGTTCCGCTCTGGTTCTCCAAGGCGGAGTTCCGCTTCCTGATCTCGTCTTATGAATGGGCCGCGCGGCATCACGGCGGCGAAGGCGCCATGTATGTGCGGCTCGCCCGCAGCCCCAGGGACAATCGGGGAGGTCGGGCCCGGGAAGATTGGGGTCGAGAGGAATGGGAATGACGCCTTTCGGTCAGGCACTCAGGGAGCTTCGCCGGCGCAAGGGCGTCACCCAGCGCAAGCTCGCGGAGGCGATCGGCGTCACGCCGGCCTATCTCTCCGCTTTGGAGCATGGCCGGCGCGGCAGGCCGACCTTCGAGCTTCTTCAGCGGATCGCCGGCTATTTCAACGTTATCTGGGATGAAGCAGAGGAATTGTTCCGCCTTGCGGATGCATCCCGGCCGAAAGTGGTGCTGGATACGTCGGGTCTTCCGGCCGCATATACGGCCTTCGCCAATCGTCTCGCGCAAGGGATTCGCACTTTGCCGCCGGACGTGATAGAAGAAATGGACACGCTGCTGAAGAAAAGCCGTCTTTCCGGTTAAATTCGGCACGCATCCACGGCTTTCCTGCCGCTTTCACAGGGCTCAACCTTTAGAAACCGCCCCGATTTCCCTATATCTAAGGGTGGAATGGCCGGTGATTCGCTAACCGGCATCTCAAACGAATTGGAAGATATTTGATGACCGATACACCCGTCAGCGAGAATGGCGCGAGTGCCGAATATGGTGCCGACTCGATCAAGGTTCTGAAGGGCCTCGATGCCGTCCGCAAGCGCCCCGGCATGTATATCGGCGACACCGACGACGGCTCCGGCCTGCATCATATGGTCTACGAGGTGGTCGACAACGCGATCGACGAGGCGCTGGCCGGCCACGCCGACCTCGTGACCGTCACCCTCAATCCGGATGGCTCCGTCACCGTGACCGACAACGGCCGCGGCATCCCGACCGCTATCCATAGCGGCGAGGGCGTTTCCGCTGCCGAAGTCATCATGACCCAGCTCCATGCGGGCGGCAAGTTCGACCAGAATTCCTACAAGGTCTCCGGCGGCCTGCACGGCGTCGGCGTTTCGGTCGTCAACGCGCTCTCCGTCTGGCTGAGGCTGCGCATCCGCCGCGATGGCAAGATCCACGAGATCTCCTTCACCCATGGCGTTGCCGACGAGCCGCTCAAGGCGGTCGGCGATTACGAAGGCCGCTCGGGCACCGAGGTCACTTTCCTCGCGAGCCCCGAAACCTTCTCGATGACTGAGTATGACTACAACACGCTCGAGCATCGCCTGCGCGAACTCGCATTCCTGAATTCCGGCGTCAGAATCCGGCTCACGGACAAGCGTAAGCCGGATATCAAGGAAGAGGAGATGATCTACGACGGCGGCCTCGAAGCCTTCGTCCGTTATCTCGACCGCTCCAAGAAGCCGCTCGTCGACAAGCCGGTTGCCATCAAGGGCGAGAAGGACGGCATCACCGTGGAAGTGGCCATGTGGTGGAACGACAGCTACCACGAAAACGTGCTCTGCTTCACCAACAACATCCCGCAGCGGGACGGCGGCACGCATATGGCCGGTTTCCGCGGCGCGCTGACGCGTCAGGTCACGTCCTATGCCGAGACTTCCGGCATTACCAAGAAGGAAAAGGTTACGCTGCAGGGAGAAGACTGCCGTGAAGGCCTGACCGCCGTCTTGTCCGTCAAGGTTCCGGATCCGAAATTCTCCTCGCAGACCAAGGACAAGCTCGTTTCCTCGGAAGTCCGCCCCGTGGTCGAAAGCCTTGTGAACGAGGCTTTGAACACCTGGTTCGAGGAACATCCGAGCGAAGCGAGGGTCTTGGTCGGCAAGGTGGTGGAAGCCGCCGTCGCCCGCGAGGCGGCCCGCAAGGCCCGCGAGCTGACGCGCCGCAAGGGCGTTCTCGACATCGCCTCGCTTCCCGGCAAGCTCGCCGACTGCTCGGAGCGCGATCCGGCCAAGTCCGAACTCTTCCTCGTCGAAGGTGACTCGGCGGGCGGCTCGGCCAAGCAGGGCCGTTCGCGCGAAAACCAGGCGATCCTGCCGTTGCGCGGCAAGATCCTGAACGTCGAGCGCGCCCGTTTCGACAAGATGCTGTCGAGCCAGGAAATCGGCACGCTGATCACCGCGCTCGGCACGTCGATCGGCAAGGACGAGTTCAATGCCGAGAAACTGCGCTATCACAAGATCATCATCATGACGGATGCGGACGTCGACGGCGCCCATATCCGCACCCTGCTCCTGACCTTCTTCTTCCGCCAGATGCCGGAGCTGATCGAACGCGGCCATATCTATATCGCCCAGCCGCCGCTCTACAAGGTCACCCGCGGCAAGTCGATCCAGTACCTGAAGAACGAGGCGGCGCTGGAGGAATACCTGATCAGCATGGGCCTCGAAGAGGCGACGCTGACGCTCGGCTCCGGCGAGGTGCGCGCCGGCCAGGACCTCCGCGAAGTCATCCAGGACGCGCTGCGGCTCCGCTCGCTGGTCGACGGCCTGCATTCCCGTTACAACCGGTCGATCATCGAGCAGGCGGCGATCGCCGGCGCGCTGAACCCGGAACTGACGGACAACCGCGAGCGCGCCCAGCAGACGGCCGACGAAGTCGCCCGCCGTCTCGACATGATTGCGGAGGAAACCGAGCGCGGCTGGACCGGCCATGTGACGGGCGAGGGCGGCCTGCGCTTCGAGCGCATGGTCCGCGGCGTCCGTGAGGTTGCGGTTCTCGACGTGGCGCTGATCGGTTCGGCGGATGCCCGCCATATCGACCAGATGACGAAGCGCCTGCAGGAAATCTACCACACGCCGCCGGTTCTTGCCCGCAAGGACGGCGAGCAGGAGATTTCCGGCCCGCGGGCCCTTCTCGACTCGATCTTCGCGTCGGGCCGCAAGGGTCTGTCGATGCAGCGCTACAAGGGTCTCGGCGAGATGAATGCCGAGCAGCTCTGGGAAACGACGCTCGATCCCAATGTCCGTTCGCTGCTGCAGGTGAAGGTGAGCGACGCGACCGACGCCGACGGCCTCTTCTCGCGCCTGATGGGCGACGAGGTCGAGCCCCGCCGCGAATTCATCCAAGACAATGCGCTGAGCGTCGCCAATCTCGATATCTGACGCCTTGAGCATTCCAGGCCGGAGAAAGCGGCGGCTCCCTGCGGACCGCCGCTTTTATTTGTCCAGCCGAAAAATGTTTCACGTGAATCTTTCCTGTGGATATGGATTCACGTGAAACACTTTCGAAAGAACCGGCCGAACCTCAAGGTTCGCCGGTGAACTTCCCTTCGAAGGCGATCTCGGAAACCGGCTTCCGCTTGCTCGGCACTTCCCGTTCCCTGAGGGCGTCGGGCAGGGTGCTCTTGTCGGCGATCCGGCCGATCGCCGCCGCCGCCTCGACGCGATACCCTTCCGGAATGCCGAGCAACTCCACCGCCTTTTCCTTGTCGAACCCTTCCATGCCGTGCGCATGATAGCCGAGCTTCATCGCCTGGCAGATGACGGAGAACCAGGCCGCACCCGTATCGTAGGAATGGGTATAGGCGAGCTTCCGTTCGCCGTCCTTGGAAACCCGGTAGGTCTTCGAGACGACAAACATCAGCGCCGCCGCACTTTTCGCCCAGCGCTGGTTTCCGGGGCTCAGGATGTCGACGAGGACGGGAAAGGCAGGCGTTCCGCGCAGGGCATAGACGAAGCGCCAGGGCTGGTTATTGCCGGAGGAGGGCGCCCAATGGGCTGCATCCAGTATGGTCAGCATCGTCTCCGGGGTGATCGTCTCGTCGGTGAATGCGCGCGGCGACCAGCGGTCGAGGAAAAAGACGTCGATCGGGAATTCCGAGTCGCGGGTATTGCTGCTGGTCATGGCATCCTCTTGAAATCACTGTTGCCGATCTGGCCGGAAGGAAAAGAATAGGCCGGTTTGTCCCATTGGCAACACGCTTCGTTCCCGATGCAAAACGGGGGTGACAAGCCGGGAGGCTTGCTCCATAAAACTCACCGACCAAGTGGAGGGATATCCTTTGAAATTGATGCGCGTTGGCGAGCCGGGCCATGAAAAGCCGGCAATTCTGGACGGCAAGGGCAAGATCCGCGATCTTTCGGGCCATGTGGCCGATATCGCCGGCACGGCCATTTCTTCGGAAGGCCTGGCGAAGATTGCCGCTCTCGATCCGGAAACCCTGCCTGAACTGCAGCCGGTCCGCATCGGCCCCTGCGTCGCCGGCACCGGCAAGTTCATCTGCATCGGTCTCAACTATTCCGATCACGCCGCCGAAACGGGCGCCACCGTTCCGCCGGAACCGATCATCTTCATGAAGGCGACGTCGGCCATCTGCGGCCCGAACGACGACGTGGTCATTCCGCGCGGCTCCGTGAAGACCGACTGGGAAGTCGAGCTCGGCGTCGTCATCGGCAAGACCGCGAAATATGTCTCCGAAGCCAATGCCCTGGACTATGTTGCCGGCTACTGCCTGACCAACGACGTTTCCGAACGCGCCTTCCAGGCGGAACGTTCCGGTCAGTGGACCAAGGGCAAGTCCTGCGATACGTTCGGCCCGATCGGTCCCTGGCTCGTCACGAAGGACGAGGTTGCCGACCCGCAGAACCTCGGCATGTGGCTCACCGTCAACGGCGAGAAGATGCAGAACGGCTCGTCCCGCACCATGGTCTACGGCGTCCGTTATCTCGTCTCCTATCTCAGCCAGTTCATGTCGCTGCATCCGGGCGACATCATCTCCACCGGCACCCCGCCGGGTGTCGGTCTCGGCATGAAGCCGCCCCGTTATCTCAAGGCCGGCGATGTCGTCGAACTCGGCATCGAAGGCCTCGGCACGCAGCGCCAGACTTTCGTCGCCGACGTCTGAACCGGAAGCCGCCGACCACCAGTCATCAAAATGGTGAGAGGACCCGTGCCTGAGACGGACATGGGTCCTTGACCACCCTTGGAAGACGGAACTTTAAGCCTTGAATGTCATTGTAAGGATACCAGATGAACTGGGCGTCCACCTGATTTCTTTCCTCGGCAAATCCGGCCGGTATTTCCTCATATGTTGCACCGCAGTAAAAAAGTGCTAGCTTATCCCGCAATTGCTGCTGAACCGATCGGTTCGATATCTCCGTCGAACGCGCTGTCGGAAATCACGAGAGGTGGCACGTCGATGTTCTATCAATTCTACGAGATGAATCACGCGGCCATGGCGCCGTTCCGCGCTGCGGCGGATGCGATGCGCTTCTTCTACGCCAATCCGCTCAATCCCGTGTCGCAGACCGAATTCGGCCGCACGCTGTCGGCAAGCCTCGAAGTCTTCGAGCGCGTGACGCGCCGCTACGGCAAGCCGGAATTCGGTCTTCCCGAGACCGTAGTGGATGGCCGGACGGTGGCGGTCACGGAAGAGGTCGTCTGGAAAAAGCCCTTCTGCGATCTCCTGCATTTCCGCCGCGACCTGCCGGCCGGCCGGGCGGCGGACCAGAAGATCCTGATCGTGGCGCCGATGTCGGGCCATTATGCGACGCTGCTGCGCGGCACGGTCGAGGCGCTTCTCCCCCATGCGGACGTCTACATCACGGATTGGATCGACGCCCGCATGGTGCCGGTCACCGACGGCCGTTTCGACCTCGACGACTACATCGATTACGTCATCGAAATGCTGCATGTCATCGGCGCCGGCACCCATGTCATCGGCGTCTGTCAGCCCTCTGTTCCGGTTCTGGCCGCGGTGGCGGTGATGGAATCGCAGCGGGATTCGATGCTTCCGGCCTCGATGATCCTCATGGGCGGCCCGATCG
This sequence comes from Xaviernesmea oryzae, assembly GCF_900177415.1. Classification (GTDB taxonomy): domain Bacteria; phylum Pseudomonadota; class Alphaproteobacteria; order Rhizobiales; family Rhizobiaceae; genus Neorhizobium; species Neorhizobium oryzae_A. The sequence continues at coordinate 155,663 of NZ_FXAF01000006.1, forward strand.
ACACCCGCATCAATCCGACGGCCGTCAATCGGCTCGCGGAGGAACACCCGCTCGAATGGTTCCGCGATAACGTCGTCATGAACGTGCCCTGGCCGCATCCGGGCTTCATGCGCCGCGTCTATCCGGGTTTCCTGCAACTGTCCGGTTTCATGTCGATGAACCTCGACCGGCACCTGATCGCCCATAAGGAATTCTTCGAACACCTGGTCCAGAACGACGGCGAGTCCGCCGAAAAACACCGCGACTTTTACGACGAATACCTGGCGGTCATGGACCTGACCGAGGAATTCTATCTCCAGACGGTCGATACGGTCTTCATCAGGCATTCCCTGCCGAAGGGCGAGATGATGCACCGGGTCACGCCGGTCGATACCAAGGCGATCCGCCATGTGGCGCTGCTGACGATCGAAGGCGAGAACGACGATATCTCCGGTCTCGGCCAGACCAGGGCGGCGCAGACCATCTGCCCGAACATCCCGGACGACATGCGCATGCATTACATGCAGCCCGATGTCGGCCATTACGGCGTCTTCAACGGCTCGCGTTTCCGCCGCGAGATCGCCCCGCGCATCGTTGCATTCACCCAAAAGCATGCCAAGGCGCCGGCCAGGAAAACCCCGGTCAAGCGGGTCATCAAGGGCGGCAAGGCGGGCTGAGCCGGTCCGCATTGCGAATTCCGGCTTATATTTCAGCATTTTCCCCGATTTAATGTTCCGTCTTCTTGAAGGCGGATCATGGTCTCACCAAATCGGATTCAGTCGGGCTGGCACAAGGGCCACCCGCAGAAAACTAGGGTGTGACCTATGAACCAGTCAGCATTGATTCGTCCGGATTGGACGCCGGCCACCATCGCTCTCATGGTGCTCGGTTTCGTGGTCTTCTGGCCTCTGGGCCTGGCCATGCTCGCCTATATCCTCTTCGGAGAAAGGCTCCGCGGCTTCAAGCGCGATGCGAACGATCGCGCCGATCGCATGTTCGCCGGCTGCCGCCGTGCGGGCCGCCGCTACAACACGCATTTCTCCACCGGCAACGTCGCCTTCGACGACTGGCGCAAGGCCGAGCTTGAGCGCCTCGAAGAAGAGCGCCGCAAGCTCGACGAAATGCGCGAAGAGTTCGACAACTACGTCCGCGAGCTCCGCCGCGCCAAGGACCAGGAAGAATTCGACCGCTTCATGCGTGAGCGCAAGAACGGTTCCTCCGGGCAGAACCCGGTCGTGGACCTCTAACGGACGGCTTGGATTCACGTGAAACGTGGTCATGGGCCGGCGTCTTTCGGACGCCGGCTTTTTTATGCTCGGGAATCGGCTAGAAAGGGTTCATGTTCGCGCTTCTGAAAAAGCCTGTCCGTTCGAAATCGAGACCGCTCGAAACGGTGAAGCGCACCCTTCATGTCGGCGATCGGGCGATGCCCCTGACGATCAGGGAAAACCGCCGCGCCACTCGCATCACGCTCAGGATCGAGCCGGGCGGCCGGGCGCTCAACCTCACGGTGCCGGCGGGGCTGCGAAGCCGGGAGATCGACGATTTCCTCGACCGGCATCAGGGCTGGCTGCTGACCAAGCTCGCTAAGTTCTCGACCGACAACCCGATCCGCCCCGATGGCCGCATCCCCTTCCGCGGCGTGCCTCATCGCATCGAGCATACCGGCACCCTGCGCGGGCTGACCGAGGCGGTGGTGATCGACGGCGAACCGGTATTGCGGGTCAGCGGCCTCGAGGACCACATGGGCCGGCGGCTCTCCGCTTTCCTCAAGAAGGAGGCGCGCAAGGATCTCGAGGTCCTGGTCGCCCGCCATGCTGCCGCCATCCGCAAGCCTGTCGCCTCCATCGCCATGAAGGATACCCGCAGCCGCTGGGGTTCCTGCTCCTGGGATGGAAACCTGAGCTTTTCCTGGCGCATCGTCATGGCGCCGCCGCTGGTCATCGATTATCTCGCTGCCCACGAGGTGGCGCATCTCAGGGAGATGAACCACGGCCCGAAATTCTGGGCGCTCTGCCGGGAACTCTGCCCGCGCATGGAAGAAGCCCGCAAATGGCTCAGGCAGCACGGCTCGCAACTGCACGCGATCGACTTTGAGTGAAGATCACAAGCGGCATGGCCTTCCCATCAAGGCAATGGCTCGCCGACCTGTACCGCAGTTGTTTGAGGAAGCCCGCGCCCCCATCCGATCTCCCCCCTTGTGGGGGAGATGCCCGGCAGGGCAGAGGGGGGTACCACAAGCCAAATCAATGCCTTGAAAAAAACCGCCAGAAAAAACTCCCTCCGTTCATCCCCGCCCCTCAAACCCGTGCCATCATTTCCCCGTTCCGTTTCGGCTACACCGGTTCAAGCATCGCCGGCGAGACGGGACCGGTGCCCTGGCGGTCTGCCGTTGATGCAGGCGGGCCATCAGGGGCTGCGCAGAAAATGGTCCCCTTCTCGCCTCAAGGCGGGGCGTGCGTGTGTCGCACACAACCCGGCTGGCATCCGCAAGGACGTAAGACCAGACCGCCGCAGAGGGACCGGAGTTGCGCGGAAAAACTGACCGAACGGGACACGTCGCGTGTCACATATAAAAAATCAATACGAGGCACACGACGTGTCCCGGCCGAAACAAGAAATACCGAGATCGCCAAGGGACGAGTCTGTGCGATCCCGCCATTAGTTTTTGGCTGAGTTCGTTTGGAAAAGAGGATTTGCCTCGACTCCGGCAAGATTTCGTGCCACTCCGCACGTCATGAAACCTGACATCAAAATCTGCGGTTTGAAGACGCCGGAGGCTGTCGATCGCGCGGTGGCGCGGGGCGCCACGCATATCGGTTTCATCTTCTTCCCCAAGAGCCCGCGCAACATCCATCCGGATGTCGCCGGCGAGCTTGCCGACCGCGTTCGCGGCCGGGTGAAGATCGTCGCGGTGACCGTCGATGCCGATGACGAGGAACTCGACGACATCGTTTCTCTGCTGCGGCCGGATATCCTGCAGCTCCACGGCAATGAGAGCCCGGAACGGGTGCTGCATGTGAAGGCGCTTTACGGCCTGCCGGTCATGAAGGTGTTTTCGGTGCGGGAGGCCGGCGATCTCGGCCGCATCGACCCTTATATCGGCGTCGCTGACCGCTTCATGTTCGACGCCAAGGCGCCTAAAGGTTCGGAACTGCCCGGCGGCAATGGCGTTTCCTTCGACTGGAGTCTCATGGCTTCGCTTGACGAGAGCGTGGATTACATGCTTTCCGGAGGATTGAACAAGGATAATGTCGCTCTTGCGCTCGCGTCCACGAAGGCAAGGGGTATCGATACGTCGTCCGGCGTGGAAAGCGCGCCGGGCATCAAGGACCTTGGAATGATCGATGCGTTTTTCGATGCCGTCGCAGCCGCGGGGCGCAAAAGCGTATGAGGAGTTGAGAGTGAACCAGACGCCAAAACCCAATTCGTTCCGATCCGGCCCCGATGAGGACGGCCGGTTCGGCATTTTCGGCGGGCGCTTCGTCGCCGAAACGCTGATGCCGCTGATCCTGGATCTCCAGGGCGAATGGGAAAAGGCGAAGAACGATCCGGCCTTCCAGAAGGAACTGGCCGATCTCGGCGCGCATTACATCGGCCGCCCGAGCCCGCTCTATTTCGCCGAACGCCTGACCGAGCATCTCGGCGGCGCGAAGATCTACTTCAAGCGCGAAGAGCTGAACCACACGGGTTCGCACAAGATCAACAATTGCGTCGGCCAGATCCTGCTGGCGAAGCGCATGGGCAAGACCCGCATCATCGCGGAAACCGGGGCCGGCCAGCATGGCGTGGCCTCCGCCACCGTCTGTGCCCGTTTCGGCTTCCCCTGCGTCGTCTACATGGGCGCCACCGATGTCGAGCGCCAGGCGCCGAACGTCTTCCGCATGAAGCTCCTGGGCGCCGAAGTGAAGCCGGTCACGGCCGGCAGCGGCACGCTGAAGGACGCCATGAACGAGGCGCTGCGCGACTGGGTCACCAATGTCGAGAACACCTATTACCTGATCGGCACCGCCGCCGGCCCGCATCCCTATCCGGAGCTCGTCCGCGATTTCCAGTCCGTCATCGGCAAGGAAGCCCGCGAGCAGATCCTTGAAGCCGAAGGCCGGCTGCCCGATCTCGTCGTTGCCGCCGTCGGCGGCGGCTCGAACGCGATCGGCATCTTCCATCCCTTCCTGGATGACGAAAGCGTGCAGATCGTCGGCGTCGAGGCGGGTGGCCGCGGCCTCGAAGGCGTCGAGCACTGCGCTTCGATCACCGCCGGCAGCCCCGGCGTTCTGCATGGCAACCGCACCTACCTCCTGCAGGATCGCGACGGCCAGATCCTCGAAGGCCATTCGATCTCGGCGGGCCTCGATTATCCGGGCATCGGCCCGGAACACAGCTGGCTGCATTCCACCGGCCGTGTCGAATACGTGCCGATCATGGACCAGGAAGCGCTCGATGCCTTCCAGACCCTGACGCGCCTCGAAGGCATCATTCCGGCGCTGGAGGCGAGCCACGCGATCGCCGAAGTCATCAAGCGGGCGCCGAAGATGCGCAAGGACCAGATCATCGTGATGAACCTCTCCGGTCGCGGCGACAAGGACATCTTCACGGTCGGCAAGATACTCGGAGTGGAACTCTGATATGACAGCTCGTATGGACAATCGTTTCGCGGCTCTCAAGTCCGAGGGCCGCCCCGCCCTGATCACCTATTTCATGGGCGGCGATCCGGATTTCGACACTTCGCTCGGCATCATGAAGGCGCTTCCTGCCGCCGGCGCCGACATCATCGAGCTCGGCATGCCCTTTTCCGATCCGATGGCGGATGGCCCGGCGATCCAGCTGGCCGGCCAGCGCGCCCTGAAGGGCGGCCAGACGCTCGCCAGGACGCTCGAGCTCGCCCGCAAGTTCCGCGAGAGCGACGACGAGACGCCGATCGTCATGATGGGCTACTATAACCCGATCTATATTTACGGCGTCGACAGGTTCCTGGACGATGCGCTGGCAGTCGGCATCGATGGCCTGATCGTCGTCGACCTGCCGCCGGAAATGGACGACGAGCTTTGCATCCCGGCTCTGAAGAAGGGCATCAACTTCATCCGCCTCGCGACGCCGACCACCGACGACAAGCGCCTCCCGGCGGTTCTGAAGAACACCTCCGGCTTCGTCTATTACGTCTCGATGACCGGCATCACCGGGTCTGCGCTGCCGGACCCGTCATTGGTCTCCGGTGCGGTCAATCGCATCAAGGGCCATACCAGCCTTCCGGTCTGCGTCGGCTTCGGCGTCAAGACGGCCGACCATGCCAAGGCGATCGGCGCTGCGGCCGACGGCGTCGTCGTCGGCACGGCGATCGTCGCCCAGATCGCCGGCAGCCTGACGAAGGACGGAAAGGCAGGCCCCGATACGATCGCTTCCGTTGCGACTCTGGTAAGGGGGCTGGCGACCGGCGTGCGGGCCGCGCGCCTTGTTGCCGCCGAATAGTTTCCCACATAAGGCAAAGTTTAAAGCGGAGTACGCCAAGTGAACTGGATCACCAACTACGTCCGGCCACGCATCAACTCCATGCTGGGCCGCAGGGAAGTCCCTGAGAATCTCTGGATCAAGTGCCCGGAAACCGGGGAGATGGTCTTCCACAAGGACCTGGAAGAGAACAAGTGGGTCATTCCCGCCTCCGGTTTCCACATGAAGATGCCGGCCAAGGCCAGGCTTGCCGATCTCTTCGATGGTGGCGTCTACGAATCGCTGCCGCAGCCGAAGGTCGTTCAGGATCCGCTGAAATTCCGCGATTCGAAGCGGTATATCGACCGCCTGAAGGACAGCCGCACCAAGACCGAGCAGGAAGACACGATCCTGGCCGGCATCGGCCAGGTCCAGGGCGTGAAGCTCGTCGCCGTCGTGCATGAATTCAATTTCATCGGCGGTTCGCTCGGCATGGCCGCCGGCGAGGCGATCGTGAAGGCCTGCGAGCGGGCGCTTGCGGAAAAATGCCCGCTGGTCATCTTCCCCGCTTCCGGCGGCGCCCGCATGCAGGAAGGCATCCTGTCGCTGATGCAGCTTCCGCGCACCACGGTGGCGGTCGACATGCTGAAAGAGGCGGGCCTGCCCTATATCGTCGTGCTGACCAATCCGACGACCGGCGGCGTCACCGCCTCCTATGCCATGCTCGGCGATGTCCATATCGCAGAGCCGGGTGCCGAGATCGGCTTTGCGGGAAAGCGCGTCATCGAACAGACGCTGCGCGAAAAGCTTCCCGAAGGCTTCCAGACTTCGGAATATCTGCTGGAGCATGGCATGGTCGATATGGTCGTGAAGCGCCACGATATTCCCTCGACGCTCGCCAGGCTTCTGAAGATGCTGATGAAACAGCCGGTCAGGCAGCCGGCTTCCGCGCCGGTCGCGATCAGCGCCTGATCATCAGGATCATTGAAAGCCGGAGCGGCGGGATGACCACTATGAATGAAGCCGCGGCAAGCGAAGCCGAAAAGGAAATCGAGCATCTGATGACCCTTCATCCGAAGGGTTTCGATATGTCGCTCGAGCGGATTTCGCGGCTTCTGGAGGTTCTCGGCAATCCTCATCTGAAACTGCCTCCGGTCATCCATGTGGCCGGCACCAACGGCAAGGGCTCCGTGACCGCCTTCTGCCGCGCGCTTCTCGAAGCGGGCGGCTATTCGGTCCATGTCGATACCTCGCCGCACCTGGTCAACTGGCATGAGCGGTATCGGATTGGAGTGAAGGGTGGCCGGGGCCAGCTTGTCTCGGATGCGGATCTTGCCGATGCACTGCGCCGGGTCGGAGAAGCGAATGCCGGCCAGACGATCACCGTCTTCGAAATCCTGACCGCCGTCAGCTTTCTTCTCTTCTCCGAGAAACCGGCCGATGCCGTGATCCTGGAGGTCGGCATGGGCGGCCGATTCGATTCCACCAATGTCGTCCCGAACCCCGCAGTCTCGGTGATCATGCCGATCTCGCTCGATCACCAGGCCTATCTCGGCGATCGTGTTGAGCTGATCGCCGCCGAAAAGGCCGGCATCATGAAGCGGGGTTGCCCGGTTGTCATCGGCCAGCAGGAATTCGAAGCCGCCCGCGAGGTGCTGGTTTCGACCGCCGAAAGGCTCGGCTGTCCGGTGGCCGTCTATGGCCAGGATTTCTCGGCGCATGAGGAGTTCGGACGGCTGCTCTATCAGGACGAATTCGGCCTTGCCGATCTTCCGCTGCCGCGGCTGCCCGGCCGGCATCAATATGCCAATGCGGCGGCGGCCATCCGCGCGGTCAAGGCCGCAGGCTTCACCGTTACCGAAGCCGTGATGGAAAAGGCGATGGCGATGGTCGAATGGCCCGCCCGCCTGCAGCGTCTGACGGAAGGCAAGCTGCTGCAACACGCGCCGGCGGGTGCAGAAATCTGGGTGGATGGCGGGCATAATCCCGGTGCCGGCGAGGTGATCGCCGAGGCCATGGTGGCTTTCGAGGAGCGCCAGCCGCGACCGCTCTACATCATTGCCGGCATGATCAACACGAAAGACCCCGTCGGTTATTTCCGCGCCTTCGCGGATATCGCCGAACATGTCTTCACCGTCAGGATCCGCGGCAGCGAGGCGGCGCTCGATCCGGTGGTTCTCGCCCATTCTGCCTTCGATGCGGGGCTTGTCGCCGAGCCGGCGGGCTCGATTGCAGAAGCGCTGCAAGAAATCACCCGCAGGCAGCTGCCGGGCAGCCCGCCGCCGCGCATCCTGATCGGCGGCTCGCTTTATTTTGCCGGCAATGCGCTCGCCGACAACGGCACACCCCCGACGTGACCGGATAATCCGGGAAAGATCCGGCGCGGTTTTTCCGCCGGTCAGGCAAAGAAAAAGCCCGGCTGCAGGGAGAAGCCGGGCTTTTTCATGAGGTCACTGCACTGCACTTACAAGTTATGCCGCGCTGGAGATCCAGGCCGAAAGGGCGGTCTTCGGAGCGGCGCCGACCTTGATGTCGGCCACTTCACCGTCCTTGAACATGGCGAGCGTCGGGATCGAACGCACGCCGAACTGGGCGGCAAGTTCCGGGTTTTCGTCGATATTCAGCTTCGCGACCTTCACCTTGCCGGCGAGTTCGGTGGCGATTTCCTCGAGGCTCGGAGCGATCATCTTGCACGGACCGCACCATTCGGCCCAGAAATCCACGACAACCGGCTCGGCGGAGTTGAGGACTTCGGTCTGGAAATTGCTGTTATCGACCTTAACGGTAGCCATAGGGCTCTCCTTCACGATTCTCTGTTGAGTTAAATGTGAGACGCGCGCTCAAAGTTTTCAATGGCCCTCATCTCACTTTGTTTTGAGTTCCGCAAGCGAACGTGACAGCAGGTCCGGCGGCAGCGTGATCACCCCGGCCGACTCGGTGTAGACGAGCACGCATTGGAAGGTCTTGCCGGGATAGAGCGGCTTCAGGATTTCCCGGTAGATGGCGAGCTGGGCACGATGCGCCGGCGGCACTTCCTCCGGTCCCTTCGGCGGCGCGCGGTTGGTCTTGTAGTCGAGGATGATGACTTCGGTCTCGGTCACCACCAGCCGGTCGATACGGCCGGAAATCGCGTAATCCTTCCCTTCGAGCGCCAGCGTGCCCATGATCGAGACTTCCGGCTGGCTTCGCTCGGAAAAGACCGGCACGAGCTCCTCATGGGCAAGCACGGACATCACGGAGGCCACGAGGTTGTCGCGCTCCGCAGCCGGCCAGAAGCGGGCGGCGCGCTCCGCATAGCGCCGAGCCGCTGCCTCCCGTTCGTGATTGGGAAACTCGGTCAGCATCTGCAGCATGCGGTGGACGAGCTTGCCCTTCTGGAGCGCAAGGCCGGCACTTTGCTTTTCCCCGAACAGCCGCGATGTGACGATCAGGTCGTCCGCCTCATCGTCGATCATCGTGCCGGCGCCGGAGGGCGAAAGCGGCCGCGGCAGCATCTTTTGAGCCGGCAGGGGCCGGAAAAGGGCGGAGGGCAGCGGCCGGTTCTCGTCCGGACCGGCCTGCTTGTGCTCCGCCTTGCCAATACGGGTGGAGGAGGCGGGCAGCCGCCATTGGAAGCCGGCCCATTCGCCGTCCGGCCCGTGGAATTGCGCCGGGCTGCAATGGTGTTCGTCGGCCGAAAGCGCCTTGGAGATCATCGCCTGCCAGGTGTCCGGATTTTCGCGGGCTCCCCTGTAGCCGCAGACGATCAGCCGGTCGGCGGCGCGGGTCATGCCGACATAGAGCAGCCGGCGATATTCCTCCTCGGTCGATTTCCTGATCCGCTCGTCATCGGCCGCGGTGACGGCATTGCTCAGCGTCTTGCCCGGAACCCAGGCCGGTACCTCCTCGTCGCCGATCCGGAGCAACCGGAATTTCGGCACATGCGAGGAGATGAAGGCTTTCGAGCCGCTGTCGACCAGGAAGACGACCGGCGCCTCCAGGCCCTTGGACGCATGCACGGTCATGATCCGCACTTCGTTGCGGCCGCCGTCCTGCTCGCGCTTCACCTCCGGCGATTCGAGTTCCAGCGTCGAAATGAAGGCCTGCAGGCCGGGCAGGCCGTTGGTTTCGTGGTCGAGCGCGAAAGTCAGGAACTCGTCGAGGATGTCGCCTGCCTCGGTGCCGAGCCGGCCGAGGAATTTCCGCCGTCCGCCGTGCTGGCCGAGAATCCGGGCGAAGAGATCGTGCGGGCTGAGCTGCCGGGACAGCAGGAGCAGATGCTGCAGCCGATCCGCGGCGTCGCGGAAACGCAGCGGCTGTTCGTCGGCTAACCGGTTGAGCTGCGCCCAGGCGCTCGCATTGTCCGCTCGCAAGGCTGCGACCTCGAAGACATCCTCTTCGGAAAGGTTGAAAAGCGGGCTTTTCAGCAATGCCGCCAGCGAAAGGTCGTCCTGCGGCAGCAGCAGGAAGCGGCCGAGCGCCAGAAGGTCCTGCACGGCGATATGGCTCGTCAGCCGCAGCCGGTCGGCGCCGGCGACGGGAATGTTGTCGCGGCGTTTGAGTGCCCGGGTCAGGGCATTGACGAAGGCATCGCGTTTGCGGACCAGGACGAGAATGTCGCCAGGCTCGATCGGCCGCCCAACAGGACCATTCGGGCCCTTTTCGATGATCGTTTCCTTGCCGATCATCTCGCCGATCCGGTTGGCGATCCGGCCTGCGAGAATGGCGGATGGGGCCTTGTCCGGCGTCGAATCGAAGGGCGCGGTCCAGTCCTCTTCCTGCTCCGAGATCTCCGGCACCACCACATCCCAGAGATCGACGGCGCCCGGATGGCCGATCCGGTTGGAACGGTGCTGCACCGGATCGCCGGTCGCGCTGAGGCCTTGCGCATTGTCGTCCAGCGAGAAGACCTGGTCGACGGCCGCAAGCACGTCGGCCGTCGAGCGGAAGGAGAGCGGCAGACGGATCGCATGGAACGGCTGGTCGCTGCCGCGTACCCGCTTTTCCGTCTCCCTGCGCTCCTCCGCGAACCGTTCCGGCCGCGCTCCCTGGAAGGAATAGATCGACTGCTTCTCGTCGCCCACGGCAAAGATGGTGCGGCGCGTCTCGCGGGCGCTGGTGCCGGAATAGAAATCCTCGGCGAGCGACTTGATCACCGTCCACTGGATCGGGCTGGTATCCTGCGCTTCGTCGACGAGGATGTGGTCGATGCCTTGGTCGAGCTTGTAATGCACCCAGGCGCCGACGCCGTCGCGTGTCAGAAGATCGGCGGTGCGGGCGATCAGGTCCTCGAAGTCGAGCAGGCTTCGCTGCTTCTTCAGGTCCTCGTAATCGTCGTTGAGCCGCTGGGCGAGCGTCAGCGCCGCCTTGGTGGCGGCAAACATCCGCACGAGCCGCAGCCGGCCGCGGCTTTCCACGACATGGCTGCGGGCGGCATCGATCGCGCCGGCAAGTTCCGGTGCCGTGGTCACCATGGCCTTGGCGATGAGAGAGCTATCCGCCTTGGGCTTGCCTTCGCGGGTAAGAAAAATCTGGTCGAGATGCTGGGCGCGCTTGAAGACGTCTGGTTCCCTGGCGACCAGCCGCAGCCCATAGGCGACTTCGCCGGCCTTCGATCCGCCCTTCTGGTCGGCCAGCGCGAGATAGAGATCGAGCGTCAGGCCGGAAAGTCCCGGCAGGGGCCAGTAGCCGGCTGCAATGCTCTCTTCCGTATCGGCCGGATCGAGACCGAGGGCGCGCTTGAGTTCGACGCCGATGCCGCCATGCCGTTCCGCTTGAGCGACGAAGCGGCGGATCGCCGTCCGGTTGGCAACGATGTCGGAAAGCAGGGTTTCCAGCCCGGATTCGTCGCCGAGATCGAGCACATGCGCGAAGGCTTCGGCAAGCTCGGGATCGTCTTCCGCGGATGTCGCCGTCAGCAGCGAGCGCCGCGCCTCGGCAAGTAGGGCGGAAGCGGCCCGGTCGTCGAGCACGGAGAAATGCCCCGCGACATTGGCTTCCAGCGGAAACTGGTGCAGCAGCGCCTCGCAGAAGGCATGGATCGTCTGGATCTTCAATCCGCCGGGCGTTTCCAGCGCCTTGGCGAACAGGCGCCGCGCTTCGGCGAGCTTGAAGGAATCCGGATCCGAACCCTCGATCGCAGCGATGTTTTTGCGAAGCTCGTCGTCCGAAAGCACCGTCCATTCGGACAGCCGCTGGAAGACGCGGTTCGACATTTCCGAGGCCGCCGCCTTGGTGTAGGTGAGGCAGAGGATGGAAGAGGGCCGGCAGCCGGAAAGCAGCAGCCGGATGACACGCTGGGTCAGCACATGCGTCTTGCCGGAGCCGGCATTGGCCGAAACCCAGGCGGAACTCACCGGATCGGAGGCGAGCGATTGCTGTACCGTCGTCCAGTCGATCCATTTGATCGGATCGTCGCTCTCGGGGAGCTTAAGGGGAGAAAAGTCACTCATCCGCTTCGGCCTCCCCGTCGTCGTCCGCCGTCGACCATTCCGCCACGCGGGCGAGATGGTCGTATTCGCCGCCGAAATCGCCTTGGCTGAACGGGATGAGCCGCGATGCGAAACCGGCTTCGCCATTGCGCAGCGTGATGACGAACCGCGTCAACTGTTCGAGCGATTCCTGCGCCAGGTCGAGCGCCGATTTCGGCTGGCGCTTTGCGGTGGCACCTGAACCCTCGTTGTTGACCTTCTCCGCCTTGAATCGATCGCCGGGTCGCAGTCTTACATAGAGGAGGTCGCCCGGCGTCAGGGAACCGACGTTCCGAAATGCTCCCGCCTGCAAGGCTGCAGCCTCCAGGGCAAGCTGCGGGTCGAGCAGCGCCCGCGCCTGGGAGACGGAGGGGCTGAGACCCGTCTTGTAGTCCACGAGGTCGGCGAGCCCCGACCCCTTGATGTCGATCCGGTCGGCAATGCCGGTGACGCGGATGCCGGCAGGCTCCACCTCCCAGCCGGCGCCGGCTTCGGTCAGCGTCCTGCGGATATCCGGCGCGCGCTCCGCCTCCCAATCGAGGAAGGCGCGGGCGACCTGCCGGAAGCGCGGCCGCCAGACGCGGTCGATATGCGGCGGCAGCTGTTCGGCATCGAACAGTTCTTCGGTGATCCGCCCCATCGCCTCAATCGCCGCCGGCGAACCGGGCTTGTGGCCCTCGCGCGTATAGTGGTCGATGATCGCGTGATAGAGCGTGCCGCGCTCGGAGGCGCCGGGATCGCGGTTGAAGGGATCGAGCGGATCGAGCTTCAGGATGCGCCGGGCATAGACGGAATAGGGGTCGCGGCGCAGCCGGCCTACCTCGCTGAACGAGTAGCTCCTGGGCTGCAGTTCCGCAGGCGGTTTCGGAGCAGGTCTTTTAGCCGGCTGCTGGTTCTCGCCCGCATCGACCGCCGAGGCCCATTGGCGATACTGTTCGCCGCGGGCTTTGAGCTCGTCTGCGAATGCCTTGCCGCCGAGCGCCAGCAATCTCTGCAGCCAGCGGGACGCGACGGTCGGCGTCGATCCCTGCCTCATCGAGCGGGAAAGGATAAGGTTGCGCGTGCCGCAGGCCATTTCGAAGTCATGGGCGAGCTGGCCGATCCGCCGTTCGGGCGGTTCGAGGCCCATATCGGTCTTCATCGTCCGGGAGAGGAATGGGTTGTTGACGGTCTGGCCCGGCCAGGAACCTTCGTTCAGACCTCCGAGGATCATCGTATCGACGCTCTGCAGCCGCGCTTCCAGCGTGCCGAAGATGAAGACGCGCGGATGGCTGAGCGAACGCGGCTTCACCGCCTCGCCGGTCGTCAGCGCCATGACGATGTCGATCCATTGCGGACCGTCCGCCTCCATCTGTCCTTCGGTCGCGATGACTTCCGAGAGCAATCCCGCCAGTCTTTCGCCGGCTTCGCCGGACCAGAGGCCGGCAAGATTGTCCCGCTCGTCGATGGTGACGGCTTCCAGCGCCCGGCCGGTGCGCTCCGCCCAATCGGAAAGCGTGAGCTTCGTGGTCAGGCCGCGGCCGTCGGGCCGGCGGCGCACGAAAGCGGAGGCGAGCGGTTCGACGGCCTTTGCCAGCCGCCGGGCGAGATCGCGGACTCCGTCCGCGGCATCCTCCGGCAGCGACAGCCGCCAATGTGGCGGATGTCTGTCTTCGCGCTGCGCGGCAAGCTGTTCGTCGAGCAAAGGCTCCAGCGCCGAGATGTCCATGTCGCCGGTGCCGCCCCGCAGCGCCAGCACTTCCAGCGCTTCCACGGCCGAACGCAAATCGGGTGCCGGCAAGCCGAGGCGGACGAGGGGGTGCTTGAGCAATCCCACGATCGCCACGGGGTCGCCGGGCCTCAATGCCGCTTCGAGGAGGAGTTGAGTGAGCGTGCCCTGCAGCGTGCCGGAAAGGGCCGAACCGGCCGAATCGTCGGCGACGACGCCGAAGCGCGCAAGTTCGGCGGTGACGCGGCGGGCCAGCGCGCGGTCCGGAGTGATCAGCGCCGCCTGGGCCTCGCCGCCCTCTCTGCCGGGCTGCTCGAGCGCCAGACGCAACGCTATCGCGATGGCGACCGCCTCTTCGCGCTCGTTCGAGGCCTCGATGAGCGAGACATCCGCGAAGGCCTGGCTGAGGAAGTGCGGATCGGCTGCCTCTCGCCAGGTGCTCCAGCGGTCGGTGGCCTTGGCCGGTACCAGCGCCTGGGAAATCGCTTCGGCCCGGAAAGCGAGGTCTGACGGCACGGCGCCCAGCACCTCGACGTCTTCCCGCGTCACCTCCAGCTTCCTGAGCAGCCGCGACAGGCCGAATTGCGGATGGCTCCGGCTCGCGGGCTCCAGCCTGCCGTCAGGAGTTTCTTCGCCGATCATCGCCCATTGTTCGGCCGGCATGGAAAGGTCGAGGCCTGGCAGCACGACGGTGCCGTTCGGCAGCCTGGAAATGGCGGCGATCAGGTCGGCGGCCGCCGGCACCGAACCGGTGGAGCCCGCGACGATGACCGGACCCTTGTGATCCCGGGAAGCGATCCGCCGGGCCTCGCCGCGCAGGATCGCCGCCTGGTGCTTTGCCGGCGAGGAACGGCGCAGTTCTTCGAGCCTTGCCGGCCAGAAGGCGCTGGCGATCGACAGGAATTCGGCGGTCAATTGCCACCAGAGCGCATGTTCGCCGGTATCGAGCTTCTTCAGATCGGTCCAGTCGCGCTCTTCAGTCTCGACGGCATCGATCAACTCGGCAAGCGCCCGGGCAAGCCAGATGGCATCGGCGGGGCTCGCCGGCGCCACGAGCGGCGATTGCGAATGCACGTCGAGCACGATCTTCGGGAGCTGGTTGCGCCAGGCGAGGATCAGCTGCCCGAGTTCCAGGAGCCTGGCCGTGCCGCCGATCGGCAGTGCCAGATCCATTTCCTCCGGCGCCACGAGATCGAAATAGCCGCTGTCGTCGTCCGTTTCGCCAAGGGGACGGATGACCGGCAATATGGCGGAGCGTCCGCCGAGCAGGTCGACGAATTCCGAGCGCAGCACGCGGGCCGACCGGCGCGTCGGCACGAAGATCGTCACGTCGGCGAGAGAGAGCGGGTCGGAGGGATCGTAGCGGAAGGTTTCGTTGAGCCGGCCGTCGCATAGTGCCGTGGCGACGGTCTTCAGGAACGGCGCCCCGGCGGGAATGGAGAAGACCCGTTTCTGCCGGGCGGACATGGGCCTCAGGCCTCCGCCATATGGCGTGCGATCACCGCTTCGGCTTCCGGCAGCGCCTCCGGCGTGCCGACGGTGATCCACTGCCCGTCCATCACAAGGCCGTAGAGCCGGCCACTTTCGATCGCCCTGTCGAAATAGACGTTGAGGTTGAAGGCATCCGCCGGTGCGTCGTCCAGGAGCGACGAGTGCATGACGATCGCGCCGGCATAGACGACCGGATTGTCGCCGCCCTCCCTGTAGCGGAAAAGCCGTCCGTCCGGATCGAGCTGAAAATCCTTCTTGCCGTTATGGCCGGTGGTGCGGTCGAGCGGCACGCAGAGTAGCGCCATGTCCATCCTCGCCGGATCGAAGAATTCGGTAAGGCGTTTGAGATTGGTCTTTTCGCCGGGTCTTTCGCCGATCCAGAAAAGGTCGGCATTCATCACGTAGACGAGGCCGGGATCGAGAAGTTTCAATCCCCTGGCAAGTCCGCCGCCGGAATTCATCAGGGCGGCCCGCTCGTCGGAAACCAGGATCTCCATGCGGGGATAGGCTTTCAGATGCGTTTCCATCCGGTCCGCGAAATGGTGCACGTTGACCGCCGCGCGCGTGACGCCCGCATCGGCCAGTGCGTCGAGCGCATAGTCGATCATCGGCTTGCCGGCGACGGGCACCAGCGGCTTCGGCATCGTATCGGTGATCGGACGCAAACGGGTGCCGAGACCCGCAGCGAGCACCATGGCCTGATGAATGGTCGTCATGGCTTCCGTTTTAGAGCCCCGCTCACGATTCGGGTAGCTCTATTCCGGTTTTCAGGCACCATTCCCGCAAGGGAGCGAGCGCCTCGTGCTGCAATGCCGTGGACAGATAACGGAGCGTGCGCGGCATATGTTTCAGATAGCCCGGCTTTCCGTCGCGCTGCAGCAGCCGCACCCAGAGGCCGGCGAGCTTGCAGTTTCGCTGCGCCGCCATGATCGCCCAGGCCTTCAGAAAAGCCTTTTCGTCGAAGGGGCCGAGCGAACGGCGCAGCGTCACGTAATCCACCATCATCTGGTCGGCGAGCGGTTTGGGGATGTCCACCCGCGCGTCCTGCACGATGGAGGCGAGGTCATAGGCCGTCGGACCGATCATCGCGTCCTGGAAGTCGATCAGCCCGACGCGTCTCACACCGGATTCCTGCGGCCGCCAGATGATGTTCGGCGAATGGAAATCGCGGAGCAGCAGGTTCTTCTCGGCGCTTTCGAGGTCACGGATCAGGCCGTCCCAGATGGCGAGATAGTCCTGGCGCTCCTCTTCGGTCGCCTGCGTGCCGCGTTTCCAGGGCAGGTACCAGTCGAGGAGCAGCCGCGCCTCCATCTTCATCGCCGTCGGATCGAAATCGGGGATGTGATGGACATGGGTCTTTCCGACCGGCAGATCCTGCTTCATCTCGTGGCTGTGCAGGAAAGCGAGGCAGACGACGCTTTCGCGGTAACGTTCCGGGATCGGTCGGCCCTCGGCGTCGAGAACGCCTTCTTCGCCGAGATTCTCGATCAGCAGGATGCCCTGGCCGTAATCCACATGCAGGACCTCCGGCGCCGCAAGCCCCAGCTCGCGCAGATAACTGGCGATCGCCACGAAGGGGTAGGCATCTTCTGCGAGATGCGCGACTTTTGGGTAGGGTTTCCCGTCGAGGACTGGCGGGCCTTCCGGCGGCTTCGGCCAGTCCATCAGGATCAGCATTTCGCCGGCGGCCGTCCTGACCTTCTCATAGGCGCGCAACGAGGCATCGCCGGTCAGGAAGCGGCGGCGGGCGCCCCTGTAGCCGTGCTTGTCGAGAAATTCGCGGATCGCCAGCGTGCGGCGGATGCGCTTCATCCGGGCATCCGGTCCGGCAATCGTCGCCGTCCGGCCGCTGCCCTGGTGCTCGAACCTCAGCGAGATGCGCGTGTCAGGCAACAGGTCTTCCGCCATTTCCGGCCATTCCACCAGGCATATGCCATTGGAAAGCGCCTCGTCGAAACCGAGTTCATCGAGTTCGGAAGCGCCGCCGAGGCGGTAGAGATCGAAATGCGCGGCGGGAATCCTGAGGTCGTAGCTCTGCACAAGCGTGAAGGTCGGGCTCGGCACTTCGAGCTCGTCGTCATCGGCAAGCGCCCGGAGGAGGGCACGCGCCATGGTCGATTTGCCGGCGCCGAGATCGCCGGACAGGGCGAGGCAATCGCCCGTCTTCAGCGCAAGCGCCAGATCTTCGCCGAGAAGGACTGTTTCGGCTTCATCCGCGAGCGTCAGGGTAATGGTCGTATCGCCGTTCATTCTGCGGCTACCGAGCGCGCCGTCGTCGCGCTCGGAATGCGGCAGGTGACGGTCGTGCCAAAGCCCGGCCTGCTGTCGATCGTCACTTCGCCGTGGTGCAGGTTTACGAAGCTCTCGACGATCGAGAGGCCGAGGCCTGCGCCGCTGCGCTTGCCGCCCTTGGCGCTGGAGGAGAAGCGGTCGAACACGGTCTTCAGCACATCTTCCGGAATGCCCGGCCCCTTGTCCGTGACGGAGAAGAACACGTCGTCATGGGTGCGCCAGCAGGTGAGCGTGATAGCGGAACCTTCCGGCGCGAAATTGGCGGCATTCGTGAGCAGCTTGAGGAGGATCTGCTTCAGCCGCTGATGATCGGCGACGATCGTGCCAAGTCCGGCCGGCGCGGTGATCGCGAGCGTCACGCCGTTCTCGTGCAGGCGGTCGGCGATCTGCATCGCCACCTCGTCGAGCAGGTCGTCGATCGCGAGTTCCGAATAGTGGAGCTGCATGATGCCGGCGTCGACGGTCGCAAGATCGAGGATGTCGTTGACGATCGTCAGCAAGACGGAGGAAGAGGTGGAGATGTGATCCACATATTCCGCCTGCCGCTCGTTCAGCGGCCCGACGCCGGGAGTCTTCAGGAGATCGGTGAAGCCGATGATGTTGGTAAGCGGCGAACGCAGTTCGTAGGAAACGTGCTGGACGAAATCGTTCTTGATCTCGTCGGCCTTCTGCAAGGCTTCGTTCTTTTCCTTGAGCGCCCGCTCCGCGCGCGCGCTTGCCGTCATGTCGACGAAGGTCAGCATGGTCTGGGCGTTCGGCAGCGGGGTCACGGCATAATCGAGGATCAGGCCGGAATAAAGCTCGAACGTTCCCTGCAGCGAGGGCCGTTCGTCGTCGAAATTGGTGAGCATCTGGCCGAAACGGCGCCAGCCGTCCGCCTTGTCGTAGGACGGCGCGCAGGCCGTCTCGATGGCCTTGATATGGGTGCCCGGCTTCGCCTCCTCGGCGGTAATGCCCCAGAGCGCCCGGAAAGCCGGATTGGAGAGGCGGATGCGCCCGTCCGGGCCGAAGACGGCGACGCCTTCGGAAAGATGGTCGATCGTCTCGCCCTGTACTTTGACAAGCGTGTTGTAGCGGGTCTCGAGGTCCACCTGTTCGGTGAGGTTCTCGAACACCCAGGTGGCGCCGCCTTGCGGATGAGCGGTCGCGATCACGCGCAGCGTCTGGCCGTTCGGCAGGTGCCAGAGATTGGTCTGGGTATCCGGTGCCCGGTAGACGGAAAGGGCGGTTTCCTTCCAGCTCCGCCAGTTGAGCTGCTCCGGCAGCTTGCCCTCGCTGCGCAGCTTGTCGAGCAGCTCGCTGTTGTCGGGCTTGGATTCCAGGAAAGGAAGGGAGAGGTTCCAGAGCTGCACGAAGGCCTGGTTGTAGAATTGCAGCCGGCGCTCGCCGTCGAAAATGGCGACCGGCGTCGCCAGATGGTCGAGGGTCTCGGCATGGCTCTTGAGCGTGCGCTTGAGTTCCTCGCGCACCGCCTCCGCTTCCGAAACATCGATCGCCATGCCGGCCGAACCGCCGGGCACCACGACATCGACGACATCGAACATGGTGCGATTGCCGTGAACCACCGTGGAAATGCGGTCATGGAACGGCGATGTGGAGGTCGCCGCCGCCTTGATCTTTTCGCGCGCGATCGTGCCGAGGAATTCGCGCTCCTCGTCGATTGCCTGAGCGGGCGCCGAAGCTTCCACCGCGTCGCCATAGGCATGGTTCACCCAGGCGAGCTTGCCTTGCGCATCGCGGCGCCAGACCGGCTGCTCGATCGCATCAAGCAGCGAATGGAAAAGCGCGATCGAATGCGTCAGCCGTTCGCGTTCGATCTTCAGTTCGGCCAGCTCGGCGCGGAGATTGTTGAGCGCGATGAAGCGGATGAAGGCCTTGCCGCCGGAAACCCGGCCCTGGACCTCCAGAATCTCGTCGCGAAAGGTCTCGACCACCATGTCGAACGAGCGCGCCTGGCTCCGGAGCAATTCGATCGACTTTTCAAGCTCTCCGGCGGACGTGCCGCGCAGCCAGCGGCCGAAGGCGAGGAAATCGCGATCCTCCTGCGGGGCGCCGGTCTCGGGCGGAAGCTGGCCCAGGAATTCCGGCTTGGAGAAGCCGCTTTCCCAGACGACGATGCGCCGGTTCTTGTCGGCGATCAGGGCTTCGTATTTCGATATGCGCTGCTGCGCGTCGGAAAGCGCGCTGCGCATTTCCTGCGTCTCGGCTTCCATATTGCCGCGCTGGCGCACCAGCCAGACGGCGGACAGCAGGGCAGCGCCGAGGGCGCCCATCACCACCGACGACACGATCACTTCCGTGGAGGAAAAAAGCCGAGCGGCCGGATTGCCCGATGGCTGCGCGATTGCCGCCGTCGCGAGCCCGCAAATGGCTGTGCCCGAAAGAAAGGCGCTGCCGAAGCGCGCAAGACGGCCGAACCTTCCGGCTGTCGCATCGCCGCCCGGAGCCCCGGAAGCGGATCGCGAAACCGGAGTTCCAGCTCCGTCGCAAGAGGGGTCGGCCTGCTTGAACAGGCTCGTTTTTTTTACCGACATGCCCGGTCTGTCTCCGTCCAATTGCCGCTCATCGACAAGACATACCATTCCGCGCCTTGCCCGGAACCGACGCTCCGGCAGGCGCGAATCAACCTCAAAACAATACCTGCTGAGGGAATCGCCGGGAAGGGAGGCGCCCAAAAAAGAAGCCGCAGCCTTTTGTCAAGGCTGCGGCCACTATATCTTGTGGATTAACCGGCTAGCGATTAGTACCGGTAGTGTTCCGCCTTGAACGGACCCTGCTGCGAGACGCCGATATAGGCAGCCTGTTCGTCGGACAGCTCCGTCAGCTTTACGCCGAGCTTGGCGAGATGCAGGCGCGCGACCTTTTCGTCGAGGTGCTTCGGCAGGATATAGACCTCGTTCTTGTACTGGCCCTGCTTGGTGAAGAGCTCGATCTGCGCCAGCGTCTGGTTGGTGAACGAGGCGGACATCACGAAGGACGGATGGCCGGTGGCGTTGCCGAGGTTGAGCAGACGGCCTTCGGACAGAAGGATGATGCGGTTGCCCTTCGGGAACTCGATCATGTCGACCTGCGGCTTGACGTTGGTCCACTTGAGGTTCCGGAGAGCCGCGACCTGGATCTCGTTGTCGAAGTGGCCGATATTGCCGACGATCGCCATGTCCTTCATCGCGCGCATGTGCTCGATGCGGATGACGTCCTTGTTGCCGGTCGTGGTGATGAAGATGTCGGCGGTCGAAACGACGTCCTCGAGAACGACGACTTCGAAACCGTCCATGGCGGCCTGCAGCGCGCAGATCGGGTCGACTTCGGTGACCTTGACGCGGGCGCCGGCGCCGGCAAGCGAAGCAGCCGATCCCTTGCCCACGTCGCCGTAACCGCAGACGACCGCGACCTTGCCGGCCATCATCACGTCGGTGCCGCGGCGGATGCCGTCGACCAGCGATTCCTTGCAGCCGTACTTGTTGTCGAATTTCGACTTGGTGACCGAGTCGTTGACGTTGATGGCCGGGAAGGGCAGCAGGCCCTTCTTGGAGAGTTCATAGAGGCGGTGGACGCCGGTCGTGGTTTCTTCGGTGACACCCTTGATCGCGTCGCGCTGCTTGGTGAACCAGCCCGGCGAAGCCTGGAGGCGCTTCTTGATCTGCGCGAAGAGGATTTCCTCTTCTTCCGAACCGGGATTGGACAGCACGTTCTCGCCGGCTTCGGCGCGGGCGCCGAGCAGGATGTACATCGTGGCGTCACCGCCGTCGTCGAGGATCATGTTGGAGAAGCCGCCATCGGCCCACTGGAAGATCTTGTCGGTATATTCCCAGTATTCGGTGAGCGACTCGCCCTTGACGGCGAAGACGGGGATGCCGGCAGCGGCGATCGCGGCGGCGGCATGGTCCTGCGTCGAGAAGATGTTGCACGAAGCCCAGCGGATTTCGGCGCCGAGCTCCCTGAGCGTCTCGATCAGCACGGCCGTCTGGATGGTCATGTGGAGCGAGCCCGAGATGCGGGCGCCCTTCAGCGGCTTCGATTCCCCGAATTCGCTGCGGCAGGACATCAGGCCCGGCATTTCGGTTTCGGCGATGTCGAGTTCCTTGCGGCCGTAGGCGGCAAGATTGATGTCCGCGACGACGTAATCCTTCTCAGTGCTCATAAAGCTCTCCAAGCGTTCGGTGGCGCCTTCTCCGCGGAAGACCGGCGGACGTGGCAAGGCCCGCCCTGACAGGCGGAAGCTGGCCAGCGGTTTAGCAGGCTTCCTGCAAGCTGGCAACGGGATATAAAGAAGTCTTTATATCTTTATGTCCGTGGAAGGTTAAGGTGCTCAGGCCTCTTCGCCGAATTTGTTGGCGACGAGCTGTTCGAGCGCGTCCAGCGCTTCGGTGGCCTGGCTGCCGCTCGCGGAGACTTCGATCGTGCAGCCGGTGCTGGCCGCAAGCATCATGAGGCCCATGATCGAGTTGCCACCGACGGTCGTGCCGTCGCGGGAAACGGTGATCTGTGCGTCGAAACCTTCGACCATCTGCACGAATTTGGCGGAGGCACGGGCGTGGAGACCGCGTTTGTTGACGATCAGGAATTCACGGGTGAGGGGGGATGACATCCGGTTCGGGTTCTCATTTGCCGCTTAATACGCGGCTTGCGACATTGATGTATTTCCGACCCGCTTCGGAAGCCTCGACAAGCGCCTTGTCCATATTGTTGTCGCTGCGCACGCCGGCCAGCTTGATCAGCATCGGCAGGTTCATGCCGGCGATGACCTCGGTCTTGCCGCTGTCCATGACGGAAATGGAAAGGTTGGAGGGAGTGCCGCCGAACATGTCGGTGAGGATGATGACGCCGCTGCCGTCGTCTGCCCGGGCAACGGCATCGACGATGTCCTGCCGCCGCTGATCCATGTCGTCTTCGGGGCCGATCGATACGGTCTCGATGAATTTCTGGGGCCCGACGACATGCTCCACGGCATGACGAAATTCCTCAGCCAGCTTGCCATGGGTGACAAGCACAAGTCCGATCATGAAAACTGCCCCCTGCTATGGAAACTCGCGGCCATTATCGCATTGCAACAAAGCCGTCCAGCGGTGGGAAGCCATCTTCTCCAAGTAGAATTGAAGTGCAAGTCAAAAAACAGGCTCCCGGATGATCAAAAGGGCATCTCGCCGTGAAAACCGGGTGCCAAAGCGGCGAGAATGGCCAGGGGATCAGGTGCTCCTTGCCATATCCGCAGAAGGGGAAGCCCGCCGAGGCCGGAGACGGAAAACCGCTCGTCTTGGGGCGGGAGGCGATCGCTTTCGGGCAGCGAGACGACTTCGACCGCGAGGTCCAGCACCGCCGCCGGCACGCTTTCGACGGTCGCAATGCCGCTGCCGCGCAACTCGATCAGACCGGCGATGGATTCCGGCCGGCTGGCGAGGAGCCGGCCGCCGTGGCCGGAGATCAGGACCTGGTCGTCGGCGACAAGGGCGGCAAACGCTCCCTGCCGTTTCGCCGACGCGATGCAGGAGAAGGCAAGCATGGACTTGCCGCTGCCGGAAGGCCCGGTGAACAGGATGCCCCTGGTGCCGATGACGACCGCCGTGCCGTGGACATTGACGGCGTCCGGGCTCATGGGGTTTCGCCGCCGGGCAGCGACAGCGTGAAGCGGGCTCCGGCCAAGGCGCCGGTCTTCGGATCATGCAGGTTCTCGGCTCGGAGCGAACCGCCGTGTGCTTCGGCGATCTGCCGGCTGATCGACAGGCCGAGGCCGGAATTCTGCCCGAAACTCTCCCCTTCCGGCCGATCCGTATAGAAGCGCTCGAAGATGCGGTCGATATCTTCCGCCTGAATGCCGGGGCCGTTGTCGTCCACCGTGATCGTGACGCGGTCCTTCACCCGCGAAAGCCGGATCGAGATGCGGCCGCCTTTTTCGGGCACGAAGGACCGGGCATTCTCGATGAGATTGGTGATGATCTGGCCGAGGCGCAGGTCGTGGCCGTTGACGAGATAGGCCGATTTGCTGCCGCCCTTGCCGTCGATCGCGAGCTCGATTTCCACCGGCTTGCGCCCGGTGCGGATCTGCCGGGAAATGTCGACGAGATTGCCGAGCAGGCTTTCCATGTCCACCGGCGAGGAGTCGGAGCGGGCGAGCTCCGCATCGAGCCGCGAGGCGTCGGAAATGTCGCTGATGAGGCGGTCGAGACGGCGCACATCATGGAAGATGATCTCCGTCAGCCGCCGTTTCGACTCGTCCGACCTGGCGAGCGGCAGGGTTTCGACCGCGCTGCGGAGCGATGTGAGCGGATTCTTGAGCTCGTGGCTCACATCGGCGGCGAAACTTTCGATCGCGTCGATCCGGTCGTAGAGCGCCGTGGTCATTTCGCGGAGCGCGATGGAGAGGTTGCCGATCTCGTCCTGGCGATAGGAGAAGTCCGGGATCTCCTCGCGCTGCTTGGCGCCGCGCCTGACCCGGATCGCCGCCGCTGCGAGACGCCGCAGCGGATTGGCGATCGTCGAGGACAAAAGCAGCGAAAGCAGGATGTTGACGAGCGTCGCCACGCCGAAGACGCGCATGATGGCGAGCCGCTCCGCATGCACGATCTTGTCGATATCGCCGGCCTGGGTCGACAGGAGAAGCACGCCGAGCACGGCGCGGAAACGCTGGATCGGCACGGCGACCGAGACGATCAGCTCGCCGCGCTCGGTCACGCGCACCAGGGCGCCGCGAACGCCGGTGAGCGCGTTCATGACTTCCGGATAGATGGAGCCGTCGCCGCCCGGCGCTTCCTTGTAGACCGGCAGGTTGCCGGGCTGCAGCAGGCGGTTGAAAAGCCCCGCGAACCAGTCGCTCCAGGTCTGGGATTCGTTTTCCACCGGGGGCAGATCGAAGCGCAGCACCTGGCCGCGCGAATAGAGATGGCGGGAATCCAGCAGCAGGTTGGCGTCGGCATCGAAGATGCGAGCGCGGGTGCGGGTGGGCGAGATGAGGCGACGCAGGACCGGCGCCACGCGCTCCGGATCGATCGGGAAATCGAGGTCCTCGTCGTTCGGCACCGGCGTGATGCTTTGGCCGGCCTGAAGTTCCAGAAGCTTCTGCGGATCGATGGTGATCGAATTGGTATCGACGGAGGCGGAGGCGGAGATCGCGCCTGCGATGATTTCACCCTGCGTCAGGAGGCTTTCGACGCGCGCGTCGATCAGTCCCTCGCGGAACTGGTTGAGGTAGAGAATGCCGGCGACGAGCACCACCGTCGCGGCGATGTTGAAGAACAGGATGCGGCGGGTGAGGCTCGAAAAGACCGCGTGGCCGAAGACCCTGCGGATGAGCGTGAAAGGCCGCGACCAGAACCGCCGCGGCGCGCGGCGGATCTCGGCCTTCTCGATTCCGGCCATTTCGCTGTCGAACGTCTGATCTGCCACTGCGGTCCTTCCACCGGATCAGTTTATCCCCGATCCGGCCGTGGCCTCAAGTTAAGCTTTCGCAAGGAGCCGGTCAGGCAGCCTCGCGGAAGCGATAGCCAACGCCGTAGAGCGTTTCGATCATGTCGAAGTCGCCGTCAACCATTTTGAACTTCTTGCGCAGCCGCTTGATGTGGCTGTCGATCGTACGGTCGTCCACATAGACCTGCTCGTCGTAAGCCGCATCCATCAACGCGTCGCGGCTTTTGACCACGCCCGGCCGCTGCGCCAGCGAATGCAGGATCAGGAACTCGGTCACCGTCAGCGTCACGGGCTCACCCTTCCAGGTGCAGGTATGACGCTCCTGATCCATGAGGAGCTGGCCGCGCTCCAATGTGCGGGCCGCCTGTTGGTCCGGCACCGTCTTCGCGCCGCCGACTTGCGCATCGCGGCTGCCCGCGCGGCGCAGGATCGCCTTCACCCGTTCCACCAGCAGTCGCTGGGAGAAAGGCTTGGTGATGAAATCATCCGCACCCATCTTCAGCCCGAACAGCTCGTCGATTTCCTCATCCTTGGAGGTGAGGAAGATCACCGGCAGGTCGGATTTCTGCCGCAGCCGGCGCAGCAGCTCCATTCCGTCCATACGCGGCATCTTGATATCGAAGATCGCCAGTTGCGGGGGACGGGCAACCAGCCCGTCGAGGGCGGAGGCGCCGTCCGTATAGGTTTCGACCTTGTATCCTTCCGCTTCCAGTGCGATCGACACCGACGTCAGGATGTTGCGGTCGTCATCTACGAGCGCGATTGTCTGCATACTCTCCGTCTCCGTCACCATTTATGCGCATCTCCTGGAATCACCCCAGCCCAGGCGCCATAAGCCGACGCGCTTCTTGAGTATAAAGGTGGAACAAATTGTGGCAAAGTTAAAGGGGCGGCCTACGGTCGCATCATTTAGGCCTTCATATTGCACCATCCCGGATGAGGATCAAAAAAGTTCCTAAACCGATTTAAAGAGGAATAAAGTTTTTTAAATCGATTAATTAATTGATATTATTAAACAATTCCACGCCTCCCTCTTGCCCTTTCAGAATTCTGTCATTAATTTCGCAGCACGTTCAACGGTTAGCGGAAGGAATGCGCGCATGGAGGAGTTTGGACTTCACAACCCGTCCAATGGGTTAGCGGCGATCGGTCTCGGCGGGGTGTCGCGCGTCAATTACAACCTTTCCGAGGTCGAGCTTTACGAGGAAGCCATTCGCCGCGGTGAAGCCGATGTCACTGCCGACGGCGCGCTGCGGGCGATCACCGGCCAGCATACGGGCCGTTCTCCGAAGGACAAATTCGTCGTCCGGGACGCCGATACCGAAAACCGGATCTGGTGGGACAACAACAAGCCCATGTCGCCGGAACATTTCGAAGTGCTGCGGAAGGACATGCTGGCGCATGCGGCCGGCAAGACGCTCTATGTGCAGGACCTGATCGGCGGCGCCGACGAGGAAAACGCCCTGCCGACCCGGGTCGTCACGGAGCTTGCCTGGCACGCGCTCTTCATCCGCAACCTTCTGATCCGCCCGAACCGCGACACGCTGACGGACTTCCGGCAGAAGCTGACGATCATCAACCTGCCGAGCTTCAAGGCCGATCCCGCCCGCCACGGCTGCCGCACCGAGACGGTGATCGCCTGCGACCTGACGAACGGTCTGGTCCTGATCGGCGGCACGTCCTATGCGGGCGAGAACAAGAAGTCCGTCTTCACCGTTCTCAACTATCTCCTGCCGGCCAAGGGCGTCATGCCGATGCATTGCTCGGCCAACCTCGGCAAGGACGGAGATTCGGCCGTCTTCTTCGGCCTTTCGGGCACCGGCAAGACGACGCTTTCGGCCGACCCGAACCGCACGCTGATCGGCGACGACGAGCACGGCTGGGGCGAAAACGGCATCTTCAACTTCGAGGGTGGCTGCTACGCCAAGGCGATCAAGCTTTCGGCCGAGGCCGAGCCGGAAATCTATGCCGCAACCCGCCGTTTCGGCACCGTGCTCGAAAACGTCGTGCTCGATGAAAACCGCGTGCCGGATTTCAACGACGGCTCGCTGACGGAAAACACCCGCAGCGCCTATCCGCTGCACTTCATTCCGAACGCGTCTGATACCGGCCTTGCGCCGCATCCGAAGACGATCATCATGCTGACCGCAGATGCCTTCGGCGTCATGCCGCCGATCGCCAAGCTGACGCCGGAACAGGCCATGTACCACTTCCTTTCCGGTTATACCGCCAAGGTCGCCGGCACGGAAAAGGGCGTGACCGAACCGGAAGCCACGTTCTCGACCTGCTTCGGCGCCCCGTTCATGCCGCGCCATCCGGCCGAATACGGGAACCTGCTCAAGGAGCTGATCGCCCGTCACGGCGTCGATTGCTGGCTGGTCAACACCGGCTGGACCGGCGGCGCCTACGGCATCGGCCGCCGCATGCCGATCAAGGCGACCCGCGCTCTTTTGGCGGCCGCGCTGAACGGCAGCCTCAACAACGCGGAATTCCGCATCGATCCGAATTTCGGCTTCGCAGTGCCGGTCGCCGTCGAGGGCGTCGACAATTCCATCCTCGACCCGCGCTCGACCTGGGCGGACGGTGCCGCCTACGACGCCCAGGCCCGGAAGCTGGTGTCGATGTTCATCGCGAATTTCGAGAAGTTCGAAAATCACGTCGACAGCAAGGTCCGCGACGCCGCCCCGGGCCTGCTCGTCGCCGCCGAATAGTTCGCATTAAGGATTCACGTGAAACCGCCGGCCCTCGCGCCGGCGGTTTTCTTTTGGGCGGCTTTGTGGGAAAAGATGCGGCCTACCGTTACCGCTCGAATATGGATGCGAGTTTCGGGCGGCATGCGCCTCAGGAAAACGATCAGACCGCCATGGCCAGCAATCCCCTCGTCATCAACAGCCGCATTACCATTGCAGGATGGGAACTGACCGAGCAATTCGTGCTGACGGGCGGCCCGGGCGGCCAGAACGTCAACAAGGTGTCGACCGCCGTCCAGCTTTTCTTCGATATCGCCGGTTCTCCGTCGCTGCCCGATCGCGTCAAGCAGAATGCCATCAGGCTCGCCGGAAAACGGGTGTCGAAGGAAGGCGTGCTGATGATAGAGGCGAACCGTTCCCGCAGCCAGGAGCGCAACCGCGAGGAAGCGCGCGAGCGGCTGAAGGAACTGATCCTCGAAGCCGCCAAGCCGCCACCGCCGCCGCGCAAGGCCACCAAGCCGACGAAAGGTTCGGTCGAGCGCCGGCTGAAGGAGAAATCCGGCCGCTCGGAGGTGAAGAAGATGCGCGGGCGCCCGACGGGAGAGTGAATTGGCGACGCTTGCGAATGGCATCCGGCATCTGCCCGGCTATCTCGATCGCGCGGCGCAGGAGCGGCTGGTCGAGCTGATCCGCGGCATCGTCGCGGAAGCGCCCCTGTACGTGCCCGAGATGCCCGGCACCGGCAAACCCATGTCGGTGCGCATGACCAATTGCGGTCCGCTCGGCTGGGTGACCGACAAGGAGAAGGGCTATCGCTATCAATCCTTCCATCCGGCGACGAAGAAACCCTGGCCGGCCATGCCGGAAGAACTGCTTGATCTCTGGCAAAAGCTTGCCGGCTATACGAAGCCGCCGGAGGCCTGTCTGATCAATTTCTATTCCGACGATGCGAAGATGGGCCTGCACCAGGACAGGGACGAGACCGACCTCGCAGCGCCCGTACTATCCATCTCGCTCGGCAACAGCTGCCTTTTCCGGGTGGGCGGGCTCGACCGCAAGGGTCCGACCGGTTCGTTCCGGCTGTCGAGCGGGGATATCGTCATTCTAGGCGGAGACGGGCGCCTGGCTTTTCACGGCGTCGACCGCATCTATCCCGGCACATCGACGCTTCTCAGGAACGGCGGCCGCATCAACCTGACGCTGCGCCGGGTCAACGGCTGAGCCGAACCCCGATAGCCGGTTATGGATCGTCTACAGTTTTCGCAGCGAAACGGTTTCGACCAGATGGTTGCGGCCCTTGCGCAGGATGAGATCGGCGCGCGGCCTGGTCGGAACGATATTCTGCCGGAGATTCTTGAGGTTGATGTTTTCCCAGAGCCCCTCGGCGACGGCGCGCGCCGCGTCCGCATCGATCGCGGCATATTTCTTGAAGTAGGAGGTCGGATCGCGGAAAGCGGTTTGGCGGAGCTTCATGAAGCGCTGGACGTACCAGTTGTGGATCTGCTCCTCGTCGGCATCGATATAGATCGAGAAATCGAAGAAATCAGAGACGATCGGCACGATCTTGCCGTCCGCGGGCAGCGCCCGCGACTGCAGCACGTTGATGCCTTCGAAAATCAGGATGTCCGGCCGGTCGACCAGCGTGAACTCGTCCGGCAGCACGTCGTAGGTGAGGTGCGAATAGCGCGGCGCCTTGACGTTCGGTTCCCCGGCCTTGATGGCGGAGAGGAAGCGTAAAATGGCGCCGACGTCGTAGCTTTCCGGAAAACCCTTCCGCTCCATGAGGTTTTCGCGATGGAGCACGGCATTCGGATAGAGAAACCCGTCGGTGGTGATGAGATCGACCTTCGGGCTGGAAGGCCAGCGGGCAAGCAGTTCTTTCAGGATGCGGGCGGTCGTCGATTTGCCGACCGCGACCGAACCGGCGATGCCGATGATGAAAGGCGTCTTTGCGACGTTCGAAAGGCTGAGGAAACGGTTCCTCTGCTGAAAGAGCAGCTGGGATGCCTCCACATGCGAGGAAAGCAGGCGCGAAAGCGAAAGATAGATCCGCCGCACCTCTTCCAGATCGATCGGGTCGTCCAGGGAACGCAGCCGCGCGACCTCGTCGGCGGTGAGCGTCAGCGGCGTATCGGCACGGAACTTGGCCCACTCTTCTGCGGTGAAGTGATGGTAGGGGGAATAATATTCCGTACTGCTGCCCACGGTGTCCGGCATCTCTGCAGGTTGAGTTACGACGTTCATGATGTCTGCCGGCTCGCCTTTTCCTGAAGACCGGACTGGCCGGTTCTCCTCTGGAGTTCATCCAGTACATCCTGTAGCGGCACGGCCGCGATATTCAAGACGACCAAAAGATGATAGAGCAGGTCCGCGCTCTCCGCCGTCAGATTCCGGCGATCCTGCTTGATGGCCGCGATGACGGTTTCGGTTGCTTCTTCGCCGAGTTTCTTGGCCGCCTTTTCCTGGCCGGCGGCAACAAGCTTGGCCGTCCAGGATTCCTCCGGCGAAGCCTGGGCTCTCGTCGCGACGATCCGCTCCAGGTCGTTCAAGGAAAATTCACTCATAACGCTCTTCCCGCTCGTTCAGTCGAGCCGCATGGCGATCCCGCGTTCCGCCATATAATGCTTTGCCTGGCCCACCGTATAGGTGCCGAAGTGGAAAATCGAGGCGGCGAGAACGGCAGTCGCATGGCCTTCCGTGATGCCCGCGACCATATCGTCCAGCGTGCCGACGCCGCCGGACGCGATCACCGGCGCCCGGACGCTGTCGGCGATCGCCCGCGTGAGGCCGAGATCGTAGCCGTTCTTCGTGCCGTCGCGGTCCATCGAAGTGACGAGCAGCTCGCCGGCGCCGCGTTCGACCATCTTCACCGCGAATTCGACCGCGTCGATTCCCGTGGGGGTGCGTCCGCCATGGGTGAATATCTCCCAGCGGTCCGTCTCGCCGGAAGCCGAGACCTTCTTGGCGTCGATCGACACGACGATGCACTGGTTGCCGAACTTGTCGGCGGCTTCGGCCACGAAATCCGGATTGCTGACCGCCGCCGAATTGATCGAGACCTTGTCGGCACCGGCAAGCAGCAGCTTGCGGATATCGGCGATGGTGCGCACCCCGCCGCCGACGGTGAGCGGCATGAAGCAGTGCTCGGCGGTGCGGGCGACGACATCGAAAATCGTCTCGCGATTGTCGGAGGAGGCGGTGATATCGAGGAAGCAGAGTTCGTCGGCACCGGCGGCGTCATAGGCTTTCGCGGCCTCTACGGGGTCACCGGCATCGATGAGATCGACGAAATTGACGCCCTTGACGACGCGGCCGTCTTTCACGTCCAGGCAGGGGATAACACGGGCTTTGAGGGTCATGCTGCACGTCCTTGCCTGCTGCGGATCAGCGCCAGCGCTTCCTGGGGGTCGATGCGGCCGTCATAGAGCGCGCGGCCGGAAATCGCGCCTTCCAGCCGTGCCGCGTCGGGTTCCAGCATGCGGCGGATGTCGTCCAGGGAGGCGAGCCCGCCGGATGCGATGACGGGAATGGAGACGGCATTGGCGAGCTCCAGCGTCGATGCCCAGTTGATGCCGGCAAGAATGCCGTCGCGGTCGATATCCGTATAGATGATCGCCGAAATCCCGGCGCCTTCGAACTTCCTGGCGAGCTCGATGACGCCGAGTTCGGAAGCTTCCGCCCAGCCCTCGACCGCCACCTTGCCGCCCTTGGCGTCGATGCCGACGGCGACCTTGCCCGGAAACTTCCTGCAGGCCTCGACGACCAGCGCCGGATCGCGGACGGCCACGGTGCCGAGGATGACGCGGGCAAGGCCGCGCGCCAGCCAGTTTTCGATGTGATCAAGCGTACGGATGCCGCCGCCGAGCTGTACCGGGTTCTTCGTGGCTTTCAGGATGGCGTCGACGGCAGCGCCGTTGACACTCTCGCCGGCGAAGGCGCCATTGAGATCGACCACATGCAGCCATTCGAAGCCCTGGTCCTCGAAGGCTTTTGCCTGGGCAGCGGGATCGGGATTGTAGACGGTCGCCTGGTCCATGTCGCCGAGCTTCAGGCGAACGCATTGCCCGTCTTTGAGGTCGATTGCAGGAAATAGGATCATTCTGTTTTCGAGTCCTTGGCAGTCTGCGCGAGCCGGGTTTTCTTCCTCAGGGCTTCCAGCGCAGGAAATTGGAGATGAGTGCAAGACCTAATGCCTGGCTTTTCTCAGGGTGAAATTGCGAGCCGGCCATGTTGTCGCGCCCGACGAAGGCGGTCATCGCTCCGCCGTATTCGGTGGTGGCGATCACGTCGTGCCGGTGTTTTGCGGCAAGATGGTAGGAATGCACGAAATAGGCGTGCAGACCGTCGGGTCCCGTCGGGATGCCGTCGAAGAGCGGGTGCGGGTGGTGCAGGTCGAGCGTGTTCCAGCCGATCTGCGGGATCTTCAGGTCCGGATCGTTCGGCGTCATTTCAACGACATCGCCCTCGATCCAGCCGAACCCTTCGGTGACCGTCTTTTCGAGCCCGCGCGACGACATGAGCTGCATGCCGACGCAAATGCCGAGGAAAGGGCGGCCCTTGTGCTCGACGACGTCGATGACGGCCTCCCGCATGCCGGGCACGGCATCGAGGCCGGCGCGGCAATCGGCATAGGCACCGACGCCGGGCAGCACGATCCGGTCGGCGGTCGCCACGGCATCCGCCTTGTCGGTGAGATCGATCACGGCGTCGATGCCGGATTCGCGGGCGGCCCGTTCGAAGGCCTTGGTCGCGGATCTGAGGTTGCCGGATCCGTAGTCGATGATTGCGACGCGCATCAGCGTCCTCCTTGATGGTCGAAAAGGCCGAGATGCGGCTCATTCCAGCTCCTGGGCAAGCCGGCGGCGGGCGGCTTTGCCTGCTTTGCCCAATCGGCTGAAGCCGGCAGCTGTTGTTTTTCCGGCTGCGGCAGGCCGGAGAAGTAAATCTCCTCCGCCGTATCGAGGTTCGGTGCGAAAATCACCGTTTCCAGGGTCCATCCGCGGCGAACCAGCGCTTCGGAGCGATAATGTCGGCCTTCGAATGCGACGAGCAGACCGACCGCCAGCCCCAGAAGGATACCAGCAATCTCGAATTCCGGCATGCGCACCAGGAAACCGCTTAGCCCCTGCAGGAGAAATACGACGAACCCGGCGAGCCAGAGCCGGTTCCAGAGGAGCCAGACCCAGGGAAAGAAGAACGCCGTCCACGAAAACCCGTCCGGCAGGACGAGTGTCGAGCGGTGATCCCTGTCCGGGGCCCGTGTCGGATCGTCGGGAGGCGTCAGAACGAGATAGCTTCTCAAGGAATTTCTCCCGGAAGCGGTTAGACCAGCATTCCCTTCGTGGAGGGGACGCGATTGGCCTGCCGCGGATCGATTTCGGTTGCCGTGCGCAAGGTCCGCGCCACGGCTTTGAAGCAGGTCTCGGCGATATGATGGTTGTTGGCGCCGTAATGGTTCAGCACATGCAGCGTGATGCCGGCATTCTGGGCGAAGGCCTGGAAGAACTCGCGCACCAGTTCGGTGTCGAACGTACCGATCTTCGGCGCGCTGAAAGCGACGTTCCAGACGAGGAAGGGCCGGCCGGAAACGTCGATCGCCGCCTTGGTCATGGTCTCGTCCATGGCAAGATCGAGCGAGGCGTAGCGAGTGATGCCGCGGCGGTCGCCGAGCGCCTTGGAAATCGCCTGGCCGAGCGCAATGCCGGTGTCCTCCACCGTGTGGTGGTCGTCGATATGCAGATCGCCCTTCACGGCGATATCCATGTCGATGAGCGAATGCCGCGAAAGCTGGTCCAGCATATGGTCGAAGAAGCCGACGCCCGTCGAAATCTTGGCCGTGCCGGTGCCGTCGAGGTTGACGGAAACGGAGACGGAGGTTTCGTTGGTCTTGCGGGAAATGCTTCCCGTGCGCGCGACTGTCGTTTCGCCCATAAGGGTCTGCTCCATGCTGAGGACCGGGTTCCGGCCCTGGATCACGGCTCCTTATCAGGGGCCAAGCCAAATATCCAGCAAAAGCCGGGCATTTTGTCCGGCGGCGTATCGCAAGATTGCATTCGGCCAAGCTCCTCTTACATAGGGCTCAACGAGGCCGGCAAGTGCCTCCAACCCATGCCCCCGATGGGGCCAGACAGGTGCCGAATGACAACGATTATTACTGTTCGCAAGGGCGGCAAGGTGATCATGGCCGGAGATGGCCAGGTGAGCCTCGGCCAGACCGTGATGAAGGGCAATGCCCGAAAGGTGCGCCGGATCGGCAAGGGCGAGGTGGTCGCCGGGTTCGCCGGCGCGACGGCGGACGCCTTCACGCTGCTCGACAGGCTCGAAAAGAAACTCGAACAATATCCGGGCCAGCTCATGCGCGCGGCCGTCGAGCTCGCCAAGGACTGGCGCACGGACAAATATCTCCGCAACCTCGAAGCGATGATGCTGGTCGCCGACAGGTCGATCACGCTTGCGGTCACCGGCAACGGCGACGTTCTCGAGCCGGAACACGGAACCATGGCGATCGGCTCCGGCGGCAATTTCGCCTATGCGGCAGCGCGCGCCATGATGGACACCGACAAATCGGCCGAGGAGATCGCAAGGCAGGCACTCGATATCGCCGCCGACATCTGCGTCTACACAAATCATAATCTCGTGGTGGAAGAGCTTGACGCCGATTGATCCCGCCCGAATTGGTTTCAAGCCGGTGGAGCCGGCCCATTACCCGCTGCTTCTCCGGTGGCTGAACGAGCCGCACATGCTGGAATGGTGGGGTGATCCGGACGAAGAGCTTGGCTTCATCAAGGACATGGTGGAGGGGAAGGATACGACGCGACCCTTTATCTTCACGCTCGATGCCGAGCCGGTCGGTTACATCCAGTACTGGTTCCTGGGCCATCACCAGAACGACGAATGGACACGGGACAATCCCTGGCTGCTCGAACTGCCGTCCGACGCGATCGGCGTCGATCTTTCGATTGGCGATGCCGGCAAGCTCTCGGCGGGGATCGGTTCTGCGGCTTTGAACGCCTTTGCCGCCATTCTTCGCAACCTCGGCCACGAGACCATTGTCATAGACCCTGATCCTGCCAATGTTCGTGCGGTTCGCGCTTATTCCAAGGCCGGGTTCCGGACTGTTCCCGAACTCGAAGGCCGAACCGGCGACGACGTGCTGATCATGCAATACGATCCGAAAGCGAACGAGATATCATGACCAATTTTTCCCCCCGAGAAATCGTCTCCGAACTTGACCGGCACATCATCGGCCAGCACGACGCCAAGCGCGCCGTGGCGATCGCGCTCCGCAACCGCTGGCGCCGCCAGCAGCTGGACGAGAGCCTGCGCGATGAAGTCATGCCGAAGAATATCCTGATGATCGGCCCGACCGGCGTCGGCAAGACGGAGATCTCCCGCCGCCTGGCAAAGCTCGCCGGCGCCCCTTTCATCAAGGTCGAGGCGACCAAGTTCACCGAGGTCGGCTATGTCGGCCGGGACGTGGAGCAGATCATCCGCGATCTCGTCGAGATCGGCATCGGCCTCGTGCGCGACAAGAAGCGTGCCGAAGTGCAGGCCAAGGCGCATATGAGCGCCGAGGAACGCGTCCTGGACGCGCTGGTCGGCTCGACCGCTTCGCCCGCCACCCGCGAAAGCTTCCGCAAGAAGCTCAGGGCGGGCGAGCTGGACGACAAGGAGATCGATATCGAAGTGGCCGATACCGGTTCGGGCATGCCTGGCTTTGAAATCCCCGGCATGCCGGGCGCCAATATCGGCGTGCTGAACCTGTCCGAGATGTTCGGCAAGGCCATGGGCGGCCGCACCAAGAAGGTCCGCACCACGGTCGAGAAGTCCTATGGCGAGCTGATACGCGACGAATCCGACAAGCTGATCGACAACGAGGTCATCCAGCGCGAAGCGGTACATGCGGTCGAAAACGACGGCATCGTCTTCCTGGACGAAATCGACAAGATCGCCGCCCGCGACGGCGGCATGGGCGCCGGCGTCTCCCGCGAAGGCGTGCAGCGCGATCTGCTGCCGCTCGTCGAGGGCACGACGGTTTCCACCAAATACGGGCCGGTGAAGACGGATCACGTCCTCTTCATCGCTTCCGGCGCCTTCCATGTCGCCAAGCCCTCGGATCTTCTGCCGGAGCTGCAGGGCCGCCTGCCGATCCGCGTCGAGCTGAAACCGCTGACGAAGGAGGATTTCCGCCGCATCCTGACGGAGACGGAAGCAAGCCTCATCCGCCAGTACAAGGCGCTGATGGGAACGGAGGAGCTGACGCTCGAATTCACCGAGGACGCGATCGACGCGCTGGCGGACGTGGCCGTGCACCTCAACTCGTCGGTGGAGAATATCGGCGCCCGCCGCCTGCAGACCGTCATGGAACGCGTGCTGGACGAGATTTCCTTCAGCGCTCCGGATCAGGGCGGCACGTCGGTCACGATCGACGCGGAATATGTGCGCAGGCATGTCGGCGATCTCGCCGCCGATACCGACCTGTCGCGCTACATTCTCTAAGGACGAACGTGGCAGCCGGGCAACGTCCGGCTGCCGTTCATTGGAATCTGACGGGATTTTGAATATCGTCGTCTCGACACGGAGCTTATGCTTCACGTAAGGGAGACGCGTTTTCATGGAAATGGCCGCCTCCCAAGACCTGAGTCGGTCGGAATGGCTGCAAGCATCTCCTGCCGGCGATCGGCATACGAAATCCTGGACACGCAAATCTTGAAACGCCTTCTTCTCGCATTTCTTCTTGTCGTTGCGACATCCGCGGCCTCTTCCGCTTTCGCGGGCGGCCTCGTCATGGTGCCGGAAGGCAACCGGCACGCGGAACAGCCGAAAGTGCCCGGCGCCTCGATGCGCCGCACGCGCGCGGCGCGTTCGACGTTCGACGACAAATATGAGAAGATCCGCGACCTGCTTGCGGGCGACAGGAGGCTGATCGCCAAGATCAAGGCGACGGCGGCCGATTACGGCATCGATCCGATCCACATGATCGGTGCGATCGTCGGCGAGCATACCTACAATGTGGATGCCTACGACCGGCTGCAGACCTACTACGTCAAGGCGGCCGCCTATGCGGGCAACAGCTTCCGTTTCGGCTATGGGGACGAAACCATCGGAGATTTCCTCGCCCGGCCGGAATTTGACCGATGCGGCGATCTTTCCGACTCCTACAGGCTCTGGACCTGCCGCGAAAACGTCTGGGAAAAGAGCTTCAGGGGCCGCGCCGTCGGCGGAAAATCCTTCCCCGACAACCGTTTCAGCGCCGTTTTCTTCCAGCCCTTCTACGCCGGCCAGACCTTCGGCCTCGGCCAGGTCAATCCACTGACGGCGCTCATGCTGTCCGACATGGTGGCGAAAACCTCGGGCTATCCCAAGCTCGACGAGAACAAGGCCGCGGCGGTCTACGACGCGATCATGGACCCGGACAAGTCGCTCGCCTATATGGCGGCCAATATCCGCCGAGCGATCGACGACTACAAGACCATTGCGGGCATGGATATCTCCCACAATCCGGGCGTCACGGCGACGCTTTACAACACCGGCGGCTCGGCTGCCCGCGCCGCGGCTCTCAAGGCGAGAGGCGGTCTGCCGGAGGAAAATTATTACGGCTGGCTGGTAAACGACAAGATTGCCGAGTTGAAATCCCTTCTTTGAAGGCTGATATTCGTCCCGTAGGAAACCTCCTGAGGAGGGTTGTCGATGGACATGCGCCCCGAACCCTTCACTCCGCCGGCCCCCGTGCCGCGGAACCGGCTTCTCACCCCGATCGAGGTGATCTGGATCGCGCTGCGCAACCCCTTGGAGCTTTGGGGAAAACCCTCCTATACATTGCCCTGGATCCAGACGAAGTTCTTCAAGGAACGCACGCTCATCGTCAACCATCCGGGTCTCATCCGGCATGTGCTGGTGGACAATGCGGGCAACTATGAGATGTCGGAAATCCGGCAGCTCGTCCTGCGTCCGATCCTGAGAGATGGTCTACTGACGGCAGAGGGCGAGGTCTGGAAACGGTCGCGCAAGGCCATGGCGCCCGTTTTCACGCCGAGACATTCCAAGGGTTTTGCCGGCCAGATGCTGAGCAAATCGGAAGAGTTCGCCGAGCGGTACGCGACAGCCGGGACCGAAGGCAAGGTCTTCGACATTTCCGTCGACATGACCGACCTCACCTATGCCATCCTGTCCGAGACGCTGTTCTCCGGCGAGATTGCCGGCGACAAGGAGTCGGTCTCCGAAGATGTCGATGCGCTCCTGCATCGCATGGGCCGGATCGACCCCATGGACATGATGCGCGCGCCGCCCTGGGTGCCGCGGCTGACCCGCATCGGCGGCAGGAAGGTGCTCGACAAGTTCCGCGGGATCGTGGCCGAGACCATGATCGAACGGCAGAGGCGCATGCGCGAGGAGCCGGATAAGGTCCCGCAGGATTTCCTGACGCTGCTGCTGCAGCTCGAAGGTCCCGACGGCCTCACCATGGACGAGATCGAGGACAATATCCTCACCTTCATCGGCGCCGGTCACGAGACGACGGCCCGCGCGCTCGCCTGGACGCTCTATTGCGTCGCGCAGTCTCCGCAGCTGCGCGAGCGCATGGAAGAGGAGATCGACCGGGTTCTCGCGTCCGGCGCGGAGCCGGTGGAATGGCTCGATCTGATGCCCTGGGTGCGGGCGTCATTCGAGGAGGCGCTGAGGCTTTATCCGCCGGCGCCGTCGATCAATCGCGCCGCGATCGAAGAGGATTCCTGGACAAGTCCCGAAGGGCAGACAGTGAAGATCGACGCCGGCGTCACCGTGCTGGTCATGCCCTGGACGCTGCACCGTCACGAGCTGCTGTGGGAAAAGCCGCGCGCCTTCATGCCAGAGCGCTTCCTGCCGGAAAACCGGGGCAGCATCAACCGTTTCCAGTATTTGCCCTTCGGCGTCGGCCCGCGCACCTGCATCGGCGCGACCTTCGCCCTGCAGGAGGCGGTCATCGCGCTCGCCGTGCTGATGCACCGCTACCGTTTCGACGTGACGCCGCAGACGAAGATCTGGCCCGTCCAGAAGCTGACCACGCAGCCGCGCGACGGCATGCCGATGCGGGTCGGTCTGCGACGCGACGCGTCTCCTCTGGCGAATTGAACTTCGCTGGCTATGCGTTATTGATCCTGTAGACCATTTCCAGGATTTTCGTGTGGCTTTACCCTTCCTTCTCGGCATCGATACCGGCGGCACCTATACGGATGCGGTTCTGTTCCGTGAGGGAGAAGGCGTCCTCGCCAAGGCAAAGGCGTTGACGACACGGCACGATCTGGCAGTCGGCATTGCCGGTGCCGTCGACGCGGTGCTGGAAAGAAGCGCAGCCGCGGCATCGCAGATCGGCCTCGTCTCCCTGTCCACGACGCTCGCCACGAATGCGCTGGTGGAAGGGCAGGGCGGCAGGGCGGCGCTGATCATGATCGGTTTCGGTCCGGACGATCTCGCCCGCGGCGGGCTTTCGGAAGCGCTTGGCAATGATCCCGTGATCTTCCTGCCCGGCGGCCACGATGTGCACGGCAACGAGACCCAGCTCGACATGACGGCTTTGGAAGAGATCATGCCGGATCTTGCAAGGACGGTGTCCTCCTTTGCCGTCGCCGGCTATTTCGCCGTCCGCAATCCGGCTCACGAGATGTGGGTTCGGGATCGGATCCGGGAGCTTTCGCATCTGCCGGTCACCTGCAGCCATGAGCTTTCATCGAAGCTGGGCGGTCCGAAGCGGGCGCTGACCACGCTTTTGAATGCGCGGCTGGTTTCGATCATCGACCGGCTGGTCGGATCCTGCGAGGGCTTTCTGGCCGGCCGAGGCATATCCGCGCCGATGATGGTGGTGCGTGGCGACGGCGCGTTGATCTCCGCCGCCGAGGCACGGCTGAGGCCGATCGAAACCATTCTTTCCGGCCCGGCCGCAAGCCTTGTCGGGGCACGCTATCTGACCGGCCTCGACCAGGCCGTGGTTTCCGATATCGGCGGAACGACGACGGATGTGGCGGTGCTCGACGGCGGGCGCCCGAAGCTCGCGGAAGAAGGCGCCGTGGTCGGCGGCCACCGTACCATGGTGGAAGCGGTGGCCCTGCGCACCTACGGCCTCGGCGGCGATTCCGAAGTGCATATCGATGACCGGGGACTGGAAACGCGGTTCACGCTTGGCCCCCGCCGCCTGCTGCCGCTCAGCCTCGCGGCCATGGCCCATGGCGGCATCGTTCTCGCAACGCTGGAAAGGCAGCTCCGTGCCGGCCATGCCGGGCGCCACGACGGTCGTTTCGCCGTTCGCACCGGTGTGCCGGATGCGGTGGCGCAAGGCCTGCCGCCGCAGGAACAGGCGCTTTATGCCCGAATCGGGATGGCGCCCACGGCACTCAATGATCTCCTCACGATGAATTCGCAAAGGACGCTGCTCGACCGGCTCGTGGCGCGCGGGCTTGTGCATCTCTCGGGGATCACTCCCTCGGATGCGTTGCACGTGCTCGGGCAGCAGAATCAATGGCGGGCGGATGCGGCACGTCTCGGGCTTGAATTGGCGGCTCGCCGCAAAAACGGCGCTGGAAGGGAGATCGCTGC
Organism: Xaviernesmea oryzae; assembly: GCF_900177415.1. GTDB lineage: Bacteria > Pseudomonadota > Alphaproteobacteria > Rhizobiales > Rhizobiaceae > Neorhizobium > Neorhizobium oryzae_A. Next base: position 195,664 of record NZ_FXAF01000006.1, read on the forward strand.
CTCGCCGGAGGATCTGGCGGAAAGGATCGTGAGCCGGCTGACGCGACAGTCGGCCGAGGCGGTGCTTGCCGCATGCCTTGCCGAAGACGGCGCGGAGGCGATCGATCCGGCGGTTTCGCTCGCCGTCGACCGGGCGCTCAGGAGAACGCCAGGCATCGCGCGGTTCTCCGTTTCGCTCGATCGGCCGCTGATCGGGCTCGGCGCTTCTGCACCAGTCTATTACCCGGCTGTCGCCGGCATGCTCGGAGCGGAACCGGTCATCCCGGCCGATGCGGATGTCGCCAATGCGGTCGGCGCGGTGGTCGGGCAGGTGCGCGCGAGCGTCACGGTCGTCGTGACCTCGCCCGATGAGGGCCGGTTCATCGTGTCCGGCGCCGGCGAGAGGCTGTTGATTCTCGGGGAGGAAGAGGCTCTCGCTGCCGGACGCGAGCGTGCCATCGCCGCGGCGCTCGCACAGGCGGAGGCGGATGGTGCGGCGGATGCCGTCATCACCCTTTCGCAGGACGTGGATGCGCCGGAAATCGAAGGCGCGCGAAAGCTGGTCGAAGCCCGTATCGTTGCCACGGCCACCGGCCGGCCGAGGATTGCCGCGGTTTGACGCTTGCCGCTGTTGCCGCAGCCATATTTGCGATATTGCCTATAGTGGCTCGCCATTCATGCCGATCGGGAACAAGTCACTGTGATCACCAATCTCGACGACCTCGAAATCTTCGTCAAAGTCGTCGCCACGGGAAGCATGTCGGCTACGGCCAAGAGCATGGGCCTTTCGCCGGGGGTGGTTTCGAAGCGCATCAAACGGCTGGAGGAGCAGCTCGGTGCACGTCTCCTGCAGCGGACCACGCGCCAGATCGGTCTGACGGACGCCGGCAAAGGTTTCTACGAGCGGATTGCGAACGTTCTGACAGGTATCGAGGAAGCCGAGAAATTCGTCTCGGGGAAGTCGACCGAAATCGCCGGCAACCTGCGTATCTCCGCTCCGACCTCTTTCGGGCGGATGCACATAGCGCCGCATCTGCCGGCATTCATGCGGGCGCATCCGCATCTGTCGATCGATCTCATGCTCTCGGACGAATTCACGGACATCATCGCCGAAGGCTATGATGTCGCGATCCGCATATCCGAACTGAAGGATTCGAGCCTTGTCGCGCGCAAGCTTGTCCAGGTACGGCGTATCCTCTGCGCATCTCCTTCCTATATCGAACGTTACGGCCTCCCGGAAAGAATGGAGGATTTGGCGCACCATCATTGCCTGACCGCCCATAACGGCGAACCCTGGAGGCTGGAAGGCCCGCGAGGTCCCCTGGTGTACCGCCCGGCTGGAAGGCTGAACACCAATTCGAGCGAAGTGATCCGGGAAGCGGTGATCGCGGGGCTAGGCATCGCGCTGAGGTCCACATGGGACATCGGCAGCGAGCTGAAGGAAGGACGCCTGGTGCGGGTGATGCCGGGTTACGAGGGTTCGAGGAACGTCTCCGTCTCGGCGGTCTACCCGAGCCGCCGGCATCTTCCCTCCAAGGTCCGGGCGTTCATCGAATATCTCGCGGAACTTTACGGGCCGGTGCCCTATTGGGAACGGCATGGCGAGGTTGCGGCATAGGCCGGACCGGGCTTGTCCCTAGGGAGCGATTGTCTCCGATATTGCACAAGTCATTTGAAATTTGTGCGATTGCAATTTCCCGGCCCGCAAATGAGACTTGAAGGACTATCGCAAATTGGAGAAGCCGATGGCTCGGATGCAGAAAAATGGTCTCTCGATCGACGAAACGCTTTACGAATTCCTGGTGAGGGAGGCGCTGCCGGGCACCGGTGTCGATGCCGACCAGTTCTTCTCGGAATTTTCGAAGATCGTCCACGACCTCGCTCCGAGGAACCGCGAGCTGCTTTCAAAGCGTGACGCCTTCCAGGAAAAGCTCGACGGCTGGTATCGCAAGAACGGTGCGCCGGCCGATCTTGCCGTCTATGAAGCCTTCCTGCGCGACATCGGCTACCTTCTGCCCGAAGGGCCGGATTTCCGGGTCTCCACGGAAAAGGTCGATCCGGAAATCGCCGAGATCGCCGGCCCGCAGCTCGTCGTGCCGGTGATGAATGCGCGCTATGCGCTGAACGCCGCCAATGCCCGCTGGGGCTCGCTCTACGATGCGCTCTACGGCACCGACGCCATCTCCGAAACGGATGGGGCGGAGAAGGGCAAGGGCAAGGGTTACAATCCAGCCCGCGGCGCCAAGGTCATCGCCTGGGTACGCGATTTTCTCGATCAATCCGTGCCGCTTTCCGGAGCGAGCTGGAGCCAGGTGACCTCTTTCGTCGTCACCGGCGGAAAACTCACCGCCGCCGCCCAGGACGGCAAGACGGTCAATCTTGCCGATCTGGACCAGTTTGCCGGCTATCTCGGCGAGCCGGCCGAGCCGACGCATCTTCTGCTCAAGAAGAACGGCCTTCATGTCGAAATCCTGATCGATGCCACGACGCCGATCGGCAAGGATGATCCGGCGAAGATTTCCGATGTCTGGCTGGAATCTGCGATCACCACGATCATGGACTGCGAGGATTCGATTGCCGCCGTCGATGCGCAGGACAAGGTCGTCGTCTATCGCAACTGGCTCGGGCTGATGAAGGGCGATCTCTCGGAGGAGGTTTCCAAGGGCGGCAGGACCTTTACGCGCAGGCTCAATCCCGACACGGATTACAAGGCGCCGGACGGTTCGAATTTCGTGCTGAAGCGCCGGTCTCTGATGCTGATCCGCAATGTCGGTCACCTCATGACCAACCCCGCCATCCTCGACCAGAATGGCAACGAGGTGCCGGAAGGCATCATGGATGCCCTGATCACGGCATTGATCGCCATCAATGACATCGGCCCGAACGGCCGCCGGCAGAATTCACGCACCGGCTCCACGTATGTGGTGAAGCCGAAGATGCACGGGCCGGAGGAGGTCGCCTTCGCCTGCGAAATCTTCTCCCGCGTCGAACAGGCGCTGGGTCTTCCGGCCAATACCATGAAGATGGGCATCATGGACGAGGAACGCCGTACGACGGTGAACCTCAAGGCCTGCATCCGCGAGGCGCGCGAGCGCGTCGTCTTCATCAATACCGGCTTCCTCGACCGTACCGGCGACGAGATCCATACTTCGATGGAAGCCGGGCCGATGATCCGCAAGGGCGACATGAAACAGGCTGCTTGGATCGCGGCCTACGAGAACTGGAACGTCGACATCGGTCTCGAATGCGGTCTCTCCGGCCACGCGCAGATCGGCAAGGGCATGTGGGCCATGCCGGACCTGATGGCGGCGATGCTGGAACAGAAGATCGCCCATCCGAAGGCCGGCGCCAACACTGCCTGGGTGCCGTCGCCGACCGCTGCAACGCTGCACGCCACGCACTACCACAAGGTGGACGTCGCTGCCGTTCAGGAAAGCCTCAAGAGCCGCGGCCGGGCCAAGCTTTCGGACATCCTTTCGGTGCCGGTGGCGCAGCGGCCGAACTGGACGCCCGAGGAGATACAGCGCGAGCTCGACAACAATGCGCAGGGAATTCTGGGTTATGTCGTCCGCTGGATCGACCAGGGCGTTGGCTGCTCGAAAGTGCCGGACATCAACAATGTCGGGCTCATGGAAGACCGGGCGACGCTGCGCATCTCGGCCCAGCACATGGCGAACTGGCTCCATCACAAGCTGGTCAGCGAGGAGCAGGTGGTCGAGACCATGAAGCGCATGGCAGCGGTCGTTGACGGCCAGAATGCCGGCGATCCGCTCTATAGGCCGATGGCGAAGGATTTCGAAGACTCGGTGGCGTTTCAGGCAGCCCTCGACCTGGTACTGAAGGGCCGCGAGCAGCCGAACGGTTACACCGAACCCGTGCTGCATCGCCGCAGGCAGGAACTGAAGGCCAAGCTTGCCGGCTGACCGGCGGGCGATCTTCTGCCCATTGCCAACGAAAAAGGCCGCCGGAGATTTCTCGGGCGGCCTTTCCGATTCTGGTGGAATTTTCGCGATTACTGGATCACGACGACCTTGGTGTTGCGGCCGGGACGGACCCGGCTATAGAGGTCGATCACGTCCTGGTTCATCAGGCGGATGCAGCCGGACGAAGCGGCGGTGCCGATGGAATTCCATTCGGGCGTACCGTGCAGGCGGAAGAGCGTGTCCTGGCCCTTCTCGTTGAAGAGATACATGGCGCGGGCGCCGAGCGGGTTGTTGAGGCCGGGGCCCATGCCAGCTTCCACGTAGCGGGCGACGTCCGGCCGGCGGGCGGCCATTTCCTTCGGCGGGTGCCAGGTCGGCCATTCCTGCTTCCAGGCGACGTAGGCGGTGCCGGACCAGGCAAAGCCCTGCTTGCCGACGCCGATGCCGTAGCGCACGGCCTTGCCGCCCGGCAGGATATAATAAAGGAAGCGCTCGCGCGTATTGACGATGACGGTGCCGGGCTTCTCGCTGGTCGAGTAGCTGACGATCTGGCGGACGAACTTCTTGTCCACGCGGTTGATCGGGATCGCCGGCAATGTATAGCCGGCATCCTTGATGGAGCCGTAGGAGTCGGTGAAGATCTGTTCCGTGTAGGTGGTGCCGGCGACCTGGGTTCCGGGAGCCGTCGTGGAGCAGCCGGCCAGGGCGACAGTCGCCAACAGGCCGAGTGCGAGCATGCTATTGCGGACGCGCATGGAAATCTCTTGGGATGAATGAATCGAATGAGGCAGGTGTGTGACCACCTTTGATCACCGTTTATTTTCGATTACATTGGTCTTGGCAAGCCGCTGCAGCGCGTCCGCCGGGAGCCGGCGCATGATTGAAAATTGCCATTGCGTTTTTGCAACATTACCGAAAGCGGCAACGGGAATTCATGACTATACTCAACGTTGTCAGTAACAATCCGTTAATAGATGGACGCCAGTCGGCGCGGGCCATGATGGTGCGCAGGGGCGTGCAGATTCTGTTGCACGACATGCGGCACGCGATCCTGCCGGAACTCGTTCTTTCGAGCGGAAGACGTGCCGATCTGGTCACCATTTCGGAAAAGGGCGAGATCTGGATCGTCGAGATCAAGACTTCGATCGAAGACTTTCGCGTCGACAGGAAATGGCCGGAATACCGCGCCTATTGCGACCGGCTGTTCTTCGCCACCCACAAGGACGTGCCGCTCGACATCTTTCCGGAAGATTGCGGGCTCTTCCTCTCGGATGGTTATGGCGGCCATCTCCTGCGCGACGCGCCGGAGCATAAGCTGCCGCCTGCCACCCGCAAGGCGATGACGCTCAATTTCTCTCGCGCCGCCGCCCAGCGGTTGATGCTGGCCGAATGGGCGAACGGCAAGAGCTTCGAAGAGATGTGATTATTTCGGCGCGCGCTTGGCGAGGATGCGCTGCAGCGTCCGGCGATGCATATTGAGCCGGCGGGCCGTTTCCGAGACATTGCGCTCGCACATCTCGTAGACCCGCTGGATATGCTCCCAGCGTACCCGGTCGGCCGACATCGGATTTTCCGGCACATCCGCCTTTTCGCCGGGACGCTGCGTCAAAGCGCTGAAAATGTCGTCGGCGTCGGCGGGCTTGGCGAGATAATCCAGCGCACCGAGCTTTACCGCCGTCACGGCGGTGGCGATATTGCCGTAGCCGGTCAGCACGATCACCTTGGTATCCTCGCGGTTCTGGCGGATCGCCTCGATCACGTCGAGACCGTTGCCGTCTCCAAGGCGCAGGTCGACCACCGCATATTTCGGCGGGCGGGCTTTCGACTTGGCGATACCCTCGGCCACGGATTCCGCCGTATCCACCACGAAGCCGCGGCTTTCCATCGCACGCGCCAGCCGGCGCAGGAAGGGACCGTCGTCATCGACGATCAGCAGGAAAGGATCGGGTCCCAGTCCGTGGTCGGTATGATCCTTGGTTTTTTCGAGGTGCGTTTCCATCTTCTCTTCTTCTCCGCAGGTGTTCGGGACCTGCATTCCTTTTCATTATGATCCCTTGCCACGATCACGCAAAATCATTTCGAATCCTGCGTCTCCATGACCGATCGCGGCCATTCGATATGAATGCGGGCGCCTGCTTCCCCGCTGTTGCGGTTGCCGAACCGGATCGAGGCGCCGGACCGTTCGAGCAGCGTCTTGGCGATGAAGAGGCCGAGGCCGAGACCGCCGGCCCGCTCGTCCTCCCTCGGTCTTTTCGTCATATAGGGTTCGCCGATCCGGGAAAGAATATCCGGCGCATAACCTTGTCCGTCGTCCTCGATGGTGATCGCCACCCGTTCCACATTGTGTTCGACGGTGACGGTCACCTTGCTCTTGGCGTAGTCGACGGCGTTTTCGATCAGGTTGCCGAGCCCATAGAGGATGCCGGCATTGCGGTTGCCGACCGGCTCGGTGGCGCGATCGTCCTTCTCGATGAGCTCGATCTCGATGCCGAACTGCCGGTGCGGCGCCACGACCTCCTCGATCAGCGAGGAGAGCGGCAGGCGGCGCATATGCGCGTCGCTTTCGGCCGAGAGCGACGTGAGCCGGCGAAGAATGTCCCGGCAGCGCTCGCTCTGGCTCCTCAGAAGCTGCACGTCCTCCCGGAACCGGTCGTCACCGGCGAGCTCGCGTTCCATCTCCTTGGCGACGACGCTGATCGTGGCAAGCGGCGTGCCGAGCTCGTGGGCGGCCGCGGCGGCAAGCCCGTCGAGCTGCGAGAGGTGCTTTTCCCTTTCCAGAACCAGTTCCGTGGCGGCGAGCGCATCGGAGAGCAGGGTGGCCTCGTGGGAGACGCGATAGGCATAGAAGGCGGCAAACAGCATCATCGAGGCGATCGAGCACCATACGGCTACCTGCAGGACCGGCTGAATGCGCAGGTTCTCGCCCTCATGCCAGGGCAGGTCATAGGGCGAGAAGGCGAGCACGGTGGTGCAGACGAGCGCGAAGACGATCAGCGCCACGGAATGGCGCAGCGGCTGCGAGGCGAACGAGATGATGACGGGAACGCAGATCAGCGGTGCGAAAGGGTTGGCAAGGCCCCCGGTGATGTAAAGCAGCGCGGCCATCTGCAGGAGATCGAAGCCGAGCAGAGCCAGGGCCGATTTCGGGCCGAGGCGATGCGTAGGGGGAAACCAGACCGAAAGGGCGAGATTGGCGACGGCGAGCGCCGCGATCAGGATTGCCGCTTCCATCAGGGGAAAGGGGAATTGCAGCACGAAGGCGACGATCAGGACCGTGATCGTCTGCCCTGCGACGGCAAGCCAGCGCAGCCGCACGAGGGTCTGGAGCCGGATGCGGCGGCTCGAAGGACCGAATTGCGCATAACGCACGGAAGGACTGTCTACGCTCACTGCCTGAACCTGCTCTTTCGACCTGTTGTCCGTGCCTGCTTCATAAACCGGCTCGACCTAAGGTCGCAGGCGGCATTCTGTCACGTCCCGCGCGGTTTGGCACGCGTCGTCGGCAAAGCCTCTGCGGGATCCTCCGGCCAGGGATGTTTCGGATAGCGCCCGCGCATCTCGGCGCGCACGTCCTTCCACGACCCCGCCCAGAAACCTGGCAGGTCGCGCGTCGTCTGGATCGGCCGGTGCGCCGGTGAGGTGAGCTCGAGCAGAAGCGGCAGCCTTCCGCCGGCCACGGCCGGATGTTTCTTCAGCCCGAACAATTCCTGCACGCGGATCGCCAGGACCGGCTCCTCGCCATCGTAGCGGATCGGATGCCGCTGGCCGGTCGGCGCTTCGAAATGGGTTGGCGCCAGCCTGTCGAGATCGCGCGCGACCTCGTGCGGGACGAGCGACCGCAAGCCTTCCGAAAGGCTGCCGGGGTTGATCGAATCGAGCCCTGAAGCATTCCCCTGGAACGGCACGAACCAGTCGTCGAGCCGGGCGAGCAGCGCCTCGTCGCTCACGTCCGGCCAGGGCTCGCCGATGGAGCGATGCAGGAAGCCGATCCGCTCGCGCAGCTGCATGCCGTCTTTCGAGAAGGGCAGGATCTGCAGCCCCAGTTCGCGCACGCCTTCGGCCAGAGCTTTTGCCGCCCGTTCGCCGGTGGGGCGGGGAAGAGGCTTTTCCTCGAAGACGATCGCGCCGAGCCGTGTCGCTTTGCGGGCGCGCACCTGCCGGCTTGCCCGGTCGAAGAAACATTCGTCGCTCTCGCGGATCGCCCCGGAAAGTTCCGCCTCCACGTCGGCGCGGCTGATTTCCGCGGCCGCAAGGATACGGGCCTGTGCGGCCCTTCCGGTGAGGTCCGCGATGACGAGCATCTGCGCGGCTGCGAGACGTTCCGTTTCCGGCAGCTCCGCGCCGCGGCCGTTCGCCATGACGAAGCGCCCGCGCCCGCCGCGCTGCAGCGCGATCCGGTCGGGATAGGCGTGCAGCAGAAGCCGGCCGGCCGGCACGGATCCACCTGACGGTTTTTCCTTCGGCAGTCCGGAGGCGATTCGATCTGCGAGCTTGCGGGCCGAATCTGCCCTTTCGCCGCGCTCGTTGCGGAAGCGTCGCAGCCGTTCGTCCAGATCGACATCGTTTCCGCCAAGCCCCTGTTCGGTCAAAAGCACGGCCAGCAGGCAGGCCTGCTTGCCAAAACCTTCTTCCGCCGCCGAGATCGCCATGGCCGAGAGCCGGGGAGGAAGAGCGAGTTCCCGCATCAGCCGGCCCTTCTCCGTCAAGCCACCCTGAGGGTCGAGCGCACCGAGCTCCGTGAGCAGCGCCTTCGCCTCGTTGAAGGCCGGTCCGGGTGGCGGGTCGAGAAAGGCGAGCGTTCTCGGATCCTGCACGCCCCAATGGGCGAGATCGAGCGCAAGCCCGGAGAGATCGCTTGCGAGAATCTGCGGCGGCGTGAAGGGTTGCAGCGCCGCCGTCTGTCCCGGATGCCAGAGCCGGATCGCAATGCCCGGCTCGGTACGTCCGGCGCGGCCGGCGCGCTGATCGGCCGAAGCGCGCGACACGCGCACCGTCTCCAGCCTCGTGATTCCCGTTGCCGGCTCGAAGACCGGCAGGCGCTGCAATCCGCTGTCGATGACGATCCGGACGCCGTCTATGGTGATCGAGGTCTCGGCAATCGAAGTGGCGAGCACGATCTTGCGGCTGCCGGCAGGGGGCGGCCTGATCGCCAGATCCTGTTCCTTCTGGGAAAGGTTGCCGTAGAGCGGCACGACGGTTGTCTCCGGTCCGAACCGGCCTCCCAGCCGTTCGGCGGTGCGCAGGATTTCCGCTTGTCCCGGCAGGAAGGCGAGGATCGAGCCTGGCTCGCTCGCATGCGTTTCGAGGATGGCGCGCGTCATTGCGTCCTCGGTGCGCTCGTTCGGCGCCCGGTCGCGATGCCGGATATCGATCGGAAAGCTCCGGCCCTCGCTCTTGATCACCGGCGGATTGTCGAGCAGTTCGGCGACCCGCTC
>NZ_FXAF01000006.1:210000-2088714 GCF_900177415.1 Xaviernesmea oryzae
GCGAATGAGCTTTGATCCATGGATCTCCGAATGGGGCAACCCACCTTAGATGCTTGGGAATCTGATGCGCCAGAGGCGCATGAGGCAGTAGGATTTAGGCAATGGGCAATAGTGGAAACATTATTGGCTACTGCCTACTGGCTATTGCCTGCGTCGAAGACGCTTCAGGTTCCAAGCATTGTGATAAGGTATCTACACCTGAATACATAGGGTGTTAGAAGCGAACGCAGGGAACTGAAACATCTAAGTACCTGCAGGAAAGGACATCAACCGAGACTCCGCAAGTAGTGGCGAGCGAACGCGGACCAGGCCAGTGGCAATCAGGAATAAAGCCGAACACGTTGGAAAGCGTGACGATAATGGGTGACAGTCCCGTAGGCGTAGAACACTGATTGTCCTAGAGTAGGGCGGGACACGAGAAATCCTGTCTGAACATGGGGAGACCACTCTCCAAGCCTAAGTACTCGTGCATGACCGATAGCGAACAAGTACCGTGAGGGAAAGGTGAAAAGCACCCCGACAAGGGGAGTGAAATAGAACCTGAAACCGGATGCCTACAAACAGTCGGAGGGGGCAACCCTGACGGCGTACCTTTTGTATAATGGGTCAACGACTTAGTGTAACTAGCAAGCTTAAGCCGGTAGGTGTAGGCGCAGCGAAAGCGAGTCTGAACAGGGCGATATAGTTAGTTGCATTAGACCCGAAACCGAGTGATCTAGCCATGAGCAGGCTGAAGGTTGGGTAACACCAACTGGAGGGCCGAACCCGCATCTGTTGCAATAGATTGGGATGACTTGTGGCTAGGGGTGAAAGGCCAATCAAACTCGGAGATAGCTGGTTCTCCGCGAAATCTATTTAGGTAGAGCGTCGAGCGAATACCCCGGGGGGTAGAGCACTGGATGGGCTATGGGGACTCACCGTCTTACTGATCCTAACCAAACTCCGAATACCCGGGAGTACTACTCGGCAGACACACGGCGGGTGCTAACGTCCGTCGTGAAGAGGGCAACAACCCTGACCTCCAGCTAAGGTCCCCAAGTCATGGCTAAGTGGGAAAGGATGTGAGGATCCCAAAACAACCAGGATGTTGGCTTAGAAGCAGCCATCATTTAAAGAAAGCGTAACAGCTCACTGGTCTAATCAAGGGTCTTTGCGCCGAAAATGTAACGGGGCTGAAGCCATGCACCGAAGCTGAGGATTCCTCTTAACCGAGGAGTGGTAGCGGAGCGTTCCGTAAGCCTGTGAAGGGAGACCCGTGAGGGCTCCTGGAGGTATCGGAAGTGCGAATGTTGACATGAGTAACGATAAAGAGGGTGAGAGACCCTCTCGCCGAAAGACCAAGGGTTCCTGCTTAAAGTTAATCTGAGCAGGGTTAGCCGGCCCCTAAGACGAGGCAGACATGCGTAGTCGATGGGAACCACGTTAATATTCGTGGGCCTGGTGGTAGTGACGGATCGCAAAAATTGTTCATCCTTATTGGATTGGATGGGCAGTGGGGCGGTTCCAGGAAATAGCTCCACCTTACAGACCGTACCCGAAACCGACACAGGTGGTCAGGTAGAGTATACCAAGGCGCTTGAGAGAACTATGTTGAAGGAACTCGGCAAATTGCACGCGTAACTTCGGAAGAAGCGTGACCCCAATTTGGGCAACCATTTTGGGGTGGCACAGACCAGGGGGTAGCGACTGTTTATCAAAAACACAGGGCTCTGCGAAGTCTAAAGACGACGTATAGGGTCTGACGCCTGCCCGGTGCTGGAAGGTTAAGAGGAGGGGTGCAAGCTCTGAATCGAAGCCCCAGTAAACGGCGGCCGTAACTATAACGGTCCTAAGGTAGCGAAATTCCTTGTCGGGTAAGTTCCGACCTGCACGAATGGCGTAACGACTTCCCCGCTGTCTCCAACATAGACTCAGTGAAATTGAATTCCCCGTGAAGATGCGGGGTTCCTGCGGTCAGACGGAAAGACCCCGTGCACCTTTACTATAGCTTTACACTGGCATTCGTGTCGGCATGTGTAGGATAGGTGGTAGGCTTTGAAGCGGGGACGCCAGTCTTCGTGGAGCCATCCTTGAAATACCACCCTTATCGTCATGGATGTCTAACCGCGGCCCGTCATCCGGGTCCGGGACAGTGTATGGTGGGTAGTTTGACTGGGGCGGTCGCCTCCGAAAGAGTAACGGAGGCGCGCGATGGTGGGCTCAGAGCGGTCGGAAATCGCTCGTCGAGTGCAATGGCATAAGCCCGCCTGACTGCGAGACTGACAAGTCGAGCAGAGACGAAAGTCGGTCATAGTGATCCGGTGGTCCCGCGTGGAAGGGCCATCGCTCAACGGATAAAAGGTACGCCGGGGATAACAGGCTGATGACCCCCAAGAGTCCATATCGACGGGGTTGTTTGGCACCTCGATGTCGGCTCATCGCATCCTGGGGCTGGAGCAGGTCCCAAGGGTTTGGCTGTTCGCCAATTAAAGCGGTACGTGAGCTGGGTTCAGAACGTCGTGAGACAGTTCGGTCCCTATCTGCCGTGGGTGTAGGAATATTGACAGGATCTGTCCCTAGTACGAGAGGACCGGGATGGACATATCTCTGGTGGACCTGTTGTCCTGCCAAGGGCATAGCAGGGTAGCTATATATGGACGGGATAACCGCTGAAGGCATCTAAGCGGGAAACCCCCCTGAAAACGAGTATTCCCTATCAGAGCCGTGGAAGACGACCACGTTGATAGGCCGGGTGTGGACGTGCAGCAATGCATGAAGCTTACCGGTACTAATCGCTCGATCGGCTTGATCGTTCTCATTGTTCATGCTCATCTCGCGGCGAACGCAAAGCGTTCGTCCGCTCATGAGCAGCCAGTAGGAGTTAGGCAGTAGGCAGTAGCCTCGGCCCGCTCCAGGACGTGTTCAAAAAAGACTATTGCCTAATGCCTATTGGCTAAGGCCTGACAGTCTCCAGCTTCTCAAACAAACATTGCCCTTAATCGACCTGGTGGTCATTGCGGGGTGGCTGCACCCGTTCCCATTCCGAACACGGCCGTGAAACACCCCTGCGCCAATGGTACTTCGTCTCAAGACGCGGGAGAGTAGGTCGCTGCCAGGTCTGTTAAAGGCAATGCCGCATGGAAATGTGGATCAAATAATCTTCTCGCACGAAAACAACGGCCCCTGGCCGATCCCAAGGGCCGCCCCAAAGGCGGCTTTTGTCGTTTTGGGGCACATGGCAGACAAACTGAAATGCGAGGAAGCGCACAGGATCTTGCCGGTGCCCTCCTTACAGGAGACAAGTTGCTCCGCAACTTGCTCCGGCACTAGATGTAAGTGCGTCGCACTCACATCGCCGCGATAAATCCCGCACGGATTTACCGCACCGGTATTTTGCCCAGGGCAAAAACCTTATAACGCGGGGTGGAGCAGCCCGGTAGCTCGTCAGGCTCATAACCTGAAGGCCGCAGGTTCAAATCCTGCCCCCGCAACCAAACAAAATGCCCGCCCCGCGCGGGCTTTTTCTTTGGTAACAGGGCCGAGGATCTAGCAGCCCCAGCGCAATGCAGCGGCCCGCAAACAGCCTAAGCCGACGCTGCGGGACACAAAACTCCCAAATCATCACCACGAAACCAATTCCTACGCTACAATATCCACAATGGCCAATGCGCTGCAGCGCTACGCTCAGCGACTGCTAAACCCTTGGCAGCACACGAAACATTGACATTTGTATCCGCGCAGAGTGGCGAGTGTATGTCGGCTTGTTCGAAGTGCTCAGATAGCGACACTCCGACGGCTCAACCTTCAAACAGAGGATTAGAGGCTTCCTCGGCATCGCGCTGCTGACCTTGCTCGATATCGCCGTCGCTGGTGCGGCGACGAGAAAGCACTCCAAGGCAGCGACGGATTATTTTTTGAGCCGTTTTGACGTCGTCCGCAACCGCGGGCGGCGGCGCTTCCAATGTTACCAAACGCTTCGCTGCAGCGCAGCAGAATATTCACAAAAATGATATTTTTCGTTGGACAACAAAAAAATATCTGCTGATATTTATGGGCGTAAATTCCTCGACTGGAAGGGCCTCCGCCATGTCTCTCGCTCGTACAGGAAGTGCATTCTCCGCAGCATTCATCTCCCTTTTCATCGGTTATACGACAACGGCCGCGGCAGTTGACTGTCCGATCAAGGTCGCCGATTCCAGCCTTCTCACTCCCGGCGAGGCTGTCGTTTCGATCAACCCCGTCTCCCCGCCCATGCAATATGTCGATCCCAAGTCCGGCGAACTGAAAGGCATGCGCGTCGAGGTGGGCGACGCCATCCTTGAAAGGTTGTGCCTGAAGCAGAAAAAGATCCGAGTCGATGATTTCGGCACGATGATTCCGGGCCTGCAGGCGGGCCGCTGGGACATGATCAACACCGGCGTCTTCTTCACCGACGCCCGTATCAAGATCATCTACATGGTGCGCTACGAAAACCAGGCGATCGCCGTTTCGACACGCCCGGGAGACGCTTCCAAGTTCAAGACCGTCGAGGATCTCGCGGGCAAGACGATCGGCGTCGATATCGGCGGCTATGAGGAAAACAAGCTCAAGCAGCTCGATCAGGAGCTGCAGGCGAAAGGCCTGCCGGCGATCAAGATCGCCATCTTCAACGACACCAATATCGACTACCAGGCGCTGAAGGCCGGGCAGGTGGATGCGAACTTCACCATCGAAGCCGTCGCCAAGGAATATGCCGATCGCGGCATTTCCCAGGTAGCGCTGAAGGGCCTCTATCCGTCGCCGGTCGCGCTGGCATTCCGCAACAAGGACTTCGCCCAGGCGGTCGCCGACACGCTGACGAAGATGAAGGCGGACGGAAGCTACCAGGCGATCTTCGACAAATACGGGAAGAGCATCTGGGATGGACCGTTCGACGTGAAGGGCCCCGGTATCTGACAAGGCCAGCCATCCGACAGAAGATTGAGCGGCCGGCCAGGGCTGCGCCGCTCGCCGATTTCCGGAGAACGTTCAGATGACGGTTTGGAGCTGGTCCGCCTTCTTCGAATATCTGTTCAGCCCCTTTCTGCTTTACGGGGCCTGGACCACGATCTGGCTGACCGTCGTCTCGGCGCTGCTCGGGCTTATGCTGGGGGGCGTTGTGGCCGCTGCCCGGATGAGCGGCATAGGCTGGCTCGAGAAGGTTGCCTTCTTCTATGTCTGGCTGATGCGCGGCACGCCGCTGCTCGTCCAACTCGTCATCATCTATACCGGCCTGCCGCAGATCGGCATCAAATTCGAGGTGGTGACCTGCGCCTTGCTGGGCCTCGCGCTGAACGAGGCTGCCTATCTCTCGGAAATCATCCGGGGCGCGGTGCAGTCCGTCGGCATAGGCCAGCGCAACGCGGCCACCGCACTCGGCCTCACGAAATTCCAGGCGATGCGCGACGTCATCCTTCCGCAGGCGACGCGCGTCATGCTGCCGATGCTCGGCAACAGCGTCAACGGGCTGCTCAAGACAACATCGCTCACATCGGCGATCTCCATGGAAGAGCTCTTGCGCCGGACCAACCTCCTCATTCAGGAGCGGTTCCTGACGCTGGAACTCTTCGTCGTCGCGTCGATCTACTATCTCGTCATGACCTCCGCCTGGTCACTCGTCCAGAACTGGCTGGAGCATCGTTTCGGCCGGGGTTTCGAAGAGGAAGCGAGGTTGGAAAATGCCGAACAGCGTTGATCCGGTCATTTCCGCCGAAAAGGTCGGCAAGCATTACGGCCACTTCCGGGTTCTCCAGGATTGCAGCTTCGAGGTGAAGAACAGCGAGGTCGTGGTCATCTGCGGCCCGTCCGGTTCCGGAAAATCGACGCTTATCAAGTGCCTGAACGGCCTTGAAGGGTTTGACGAGGGCCGGATCGTCGTCGATGGCGTGTCCGTGGGCGATCCCCAGGTAAACCTTACCAAGCTGCGCTCGCGGGTCGGCATGGTCTTCCAGCAGTTCGAGCTCTTCCCGCATCTGACCGTCGAGGGCAACGTGATGCTTGCCCAGCGGCGCGTGCTGGGGCGCAGCACTGCCGAAGCGCGCGAACGGGCGCGGATGCTGCTCGACCGGGTCGGCCTTCTGGAGCATTCGGCGAAATACCCGAAAATGCTCTCCGGCGGACAGCAGCAGCGGGTTGCGATCGCCCGCGGCCTGGCGATGGATCCCAAGGTCATGCTGTTCGACGAGCCGACCTCGGCGCTCGATCCGGAAATGATAGGCGAAGTTCTCGACGTCATGGTGAACCTCGCGAAGGCGGGCATGACCATGGTCTGCGTCACGCATGAGATGGGTTTCGCGCGCCATGTCGGCAGCAAGGTCCTGTTCATGGATCAGGGCAGGATCGTCGAGACAGGCGCGCCCGAGAGCTTTTTCAAGAACACGCAGTCCGAACGGGCGCAGCGTTTCCTGAAGAACATCCTTCACCCGATGGGTATCTGAACAGAGAGGGTTTCATGTCGCAGAAGATTCAATGGGTCCGCCAAGAGGACGTCGAAAAGGTCTGGCTTTATCCGGACAAGGAATACAGCTACCGGCTGATTACCGAGGCGAAGAACGGTGCGCCGCTCTCCTTCCACCTGACGACTTACCTGCCTGATCTGGATTCGCTCGTCGAAGGCGACGGCCTGCACGATACCGTGCTGTTCTGCTTGAGTGGCTGGGCGCGCCACATCGATCTCCTTGAAGAGCGCGAATGGGAGTTCCGCCCCGGACAGGCCGTCTATCTCCCGAAGGTCTACAAATATCGCCGCATCGTCGGCTCCGCCGGAATGACCGTCGCGGTCGCCTGCACGCCTTCTCGGTAACGGCGAGGAAAATGCAAGCGGCCCGCACAAGCATCATTGCATGAAAATATTACGTGATATATCAAAATGGGCGGCCAGTCCGGCCGCTTTTATGATTGAATTGAGCCAGGGTGGCGGAAATGATTGCTGGAATTCAAATGGACGTCGACGCGTGCTTTTCCGATGATTACAAGGGAGCGCGTGCCCTTTTCCGGGAACGCGCCGCTGCAGCGGGCGGCAAGCTCTCTCTTTATGAGAATCCCAATTCCGGCCCCTATGGCGAAGCGCTCGCCACCGATTGCGCCTGGTTCGGCCCCGAAGACGCCGCCAAGGTGATGGTCCTCGTTTCGGCCACGCACGGGGTCGAAGGCTTTTGCGGTTCCGGTGCTCAGATGGACTGGATGGCGACCGGCCGGGCTGGTCCGGACCAGCCCGATACGGCCGTGCTTCTCGTCCATGCGATCAATCCCTATGGCTTCACCTGGCTGCGCCGCACGACGGAAGAGGGCGTCGACCTCAACCGTAACTGCATCCCGTTCGAAAATGGGCTGCCGGCGAACGAGGGATATTCCGAGCTGGCCGATGCCTTTCTTCCCAGAACGAGGGACGAGGCAACGCTGAGAGCAGCCAAGGAGGCGTTGGAAGCCTATCGCACGAAACACGGCGCCAAGGCTTTTTCGGTTGCGCGCAGCAGCGGCCAGTACACGCATCCCGAAGGTTATTTCTACGGCGGCACCGGCCCGACCTGGGCACTGCAGACGATCAACAAGATTTGCGATGATTTCCGGCTGCCTGAGCGCAAGAGCGTCGCCGTCATCGACTACCACACGGGTCTCGGCTCCTTCGGCTATGGCGAGCCGATCGTCGGCCATTCGCCGGGCACGAGCGGCCAGGCTCGCTGCCGCGCCTGGTACGGCACCAGCCTCGGCGAGCCCATGCTCGGCAAGTCGTCTTCGGTGGTCATTGCCGGCCTGACGCAATATGCCTGGGCGCGCAAGATCGGCGATGAGAAGCTGACATTCATTGCCCTGGAATACGGCACGTTCGATCCGGAAACCGGCGCCGAGGCGCTTCGCGACGAACATTGGCTGCATGCCTATGGCAAGGTGGATTGGTCGTCGGAGGAAACGCTGAAGATCAAGAATGCACTCAAGCGTTTTTATCATCCCGGCACGCAGGATTGGAAGGAACTCGTCCTGATGCGCAGCCGCCAGGTCATAGCACAGACGTTGGGCGGCCTGGCTTCGCTCTGATCAGCCAAGCTCCATTCCCTTGACACCATTTGCTTCGGCGGCCTCGAGAACCAGAGAGGCCGCCGCAAGATCCTCGATGGGCCGACCATCCGACAGGAAAACGCGTATGCCTTGGTGTGCTGGGGAACCGCCGTCGGCTATCGCAGCTTGCATATCCACGAGACGATCAAAATGTCCGCCGAGTTCCGCGCTTGCGGCAGACCACTGGTCCTGCAGCCGCTTCGGCATGTCCGACATGACGGCCGTGGCCATGCGAACCAAGGCAGGGTCGATTTCCGTGCTGCCCGGATGAAAAGGTCCGACCGACGCTACGATCGCATCGGGTTTGACGTCCTCAGAGCGGACAAGAGGAACGTCCGACATGCTGGTCAGGACGATCGTGTCTGAACGGCGAAGCAATTCGGACCGCGATACCGCCTGAACAGGTCTTCCCAGAAGCGCGGAAATTGCCGCAGATGCGCCGCAGGCGCGCTCCATGTCTTCGTTGGCCGAGGCGATTAGAATGGTTTCCCATTCGGCGACGCAAGCCATCGTCTCGGCATGCGCCCGCATCTGCACGCCGGTACCGATCAGGCCAAGCACGCCGTTCGGCTTGATGCCGAGCGTCCGGCAGGCCAGCGCCGTGGTTGCGGCGGTGCGCAAAGCCGTGATGCGCCGCCCGTCCATGATCGCGCGGATACGCCCGGTCGATGCGTCCATGACGACGATGACAGCATCGATCTTGGGCAACCCCTTGGCGGGATTGCCAAGCACGCCCGACAGAACCTTTGTCGCGGCGATGCCCGCCGCGGGCCAGTAGGCCGGAAAAGCCACGTAATTCGCGCCATGCTCATGGGCATCGATGCGCAGCGGCCTCGGCTCGGTCAAAAGGCCAGCGTCCGCATCCTTGAATGCGGCCTCCAGACGCGCGATGAGCGCAGCCGGCTGAAGCAGCCGGGTTACCTCCTGCTCGCTGAACCAGACGGGAGCACTCATCCCAAAAATCTCCTTGATGGGAGTAGTGGGCGTTACATGTCGCCCGCTTCCTTGCCGGGTCAGGCGGCGGCCCCGGTTTCGAAGCCGTCGAGGATCGCCGCCTCGATATCACGCGCCGCATAGGCGTCGCCGATGATGGTGGTCTTGATCGATGCCGCCTTGAGAGCTTCCGCCAGGCCCGCCTGCGGTACGCCGGGTGCGGCGATGACGATCGTGTCGTAGCGTTCGGTGCGACAGTCCGTGCGGGTGAAGACATTGTGGAAGGTGACGCTTCCGCCATCGAAGCGGCGCGGTACCACGGTCGGCGTGAAGACGATCCCGGTGGCGAGCGCCTTGGCGTAGAAGTAGGTAATGTTCTGGATCTCGAGCTTCTGGCCGACGTGGAAGGACGCGGTGCTCATCTCGACGCTGCGTCCCATTTCCGCAAGCATGATAGCCGTCACCATCGCCGGCTGACGATCGAGGTAATCGACGACCAGCACTTTCCGACCTGCCTTGGAGGGGTCGGCGACAACCTCGTCGACGGTAAGAATCGGGGCTGAGCTCGCACCCTCCACATCCAGCGGCTCGAATGACGTGCCGGTGGCGAGCACGACTTCGTCGGGCTGCAGCGACCGGATGAGCTCCGGTGTCGCTTTGGTGCCGGTGCGGATATCGACGCCCAAGCGGTCGAGAAGATCGAGTTTGTGCGCGAGCAGTTTCGACCACTCCTCGCGGCCCTTCGGCTTCATCGCAAGCCTCATGCGTCCGCCGAGCTGATCGGACTGTTCGATCAGCGTGACGCGGTGACCGCGCCGGGAGGAGACGACCGCAGCCTCAATCCCGCTCGGCCCGCCACCGACGATGACGATGTGTTTGGGTGTCTGAACCGGTTGCAGCTGGGCGTAGGCCAGTTCCCGGCCTGTCACGGGGTTGCCGATGCAACTGATGTGGCGGCCGCGGTAAAGCCGTCCGAAGCACGCCTGTTCGCAGCCGATGCACGGCGTAATGTCATGCGCCTGGCCGGTGCGGGCCTTCTTCGGCAGGAAGGGATCGGCGATCAGAGCGCGGCACATGCCGGCCATGTCGGCATCACCCGCGGCAATCATCTCATCCGCAAGCGCCGGGGTGTGAATGCGCGTGCCGTGGATGACGGGCACGTCGATCTCGTCCTTGATGCGGCGCGCCACGGATTTGAACGGTGCCGGCTCCAATCCCATCGGCGGTTCGTGCAGCATGTTGCTGACCAGATCGCCGTCGGTCCCGGCACTGACATCCACGTAGTCGAGCGCGCCGGCCTTGACCAGAAGCGGCACGATCTCGGCCATGTCGGCGGCCGTCAGCCCGCCTTCGACCAGTTCGTCGCCGGAGCAGCGAATGCCAACAGGGATATCGGGACCGACACGCTTGCGAACTGCCGCCAGCACCGCCTGCGGAAAGCGCACCCGGTTTTCCACCGGACCGCCATAGAGGTCTGTGCGCTTGTTGGTCAGGGGAGACAGGAACTGCTGGATCAGCAGACCGTGGCCGCAATGCACCTCGATCCCATCCATGCCTGCCTCGATGCAGCGAGCGGCGGCATCGGCATGGGCTTCGACCAGCTCCTCGATTTCGTCCAAGGTCATCGGGTGGGCGACCTCGCCGTATTTCTGTTCGTAGACCGCTGATGCGGACCAGAGCGCGGTGGGGCGCGCCGAAGTCGCCAGACCCATATGCGAGAGATAGCCGAATATCCTGGTACCGTGCAGATGGACCGCATCCGACACGGCCCTGAGGCCCGGAATGATCGTATCGTCGTAGTTGCACAGCAGGCCGGTAATGCCGGGGGAGGAGGGGTGGACCTGCTGCGAGCCCAGCATGATCAGGCCGACTTCGCCCTTCGCACGCTGTTCGTAATAGGCGATCATCTGCTCGTTCGGCCGCCCATCCTTGGGCATGCCGGTGCCGTGCCCCGTCAACACGACCCGGTTGCGGATCTCGACCTTTCCGAGCTTGATGGGCGACAGCAGATGATGGAACGCGGTCATCGGCAACGAACTCTCAACAGGCGATCGACTCGGCAATGAAGGCGGAGACCTTTGCAGGGTCGATGCCGTCATGGCGATGCGGTGCGAATGGCGCAAGCAGCGGCTCTTGCCCGGTGAGGATGTCACTTGCGACGCAGGCGCCGATCTGCGGCGAGATCTGGAAGCCGTGGTTCGAGAACCCGGCCGCGAGATAAAGGCCGCCGATGCGGGTGCGGCCGATGAAGGGAAGGCTGTCGATGGACTGCGCCTCGACGCCCGACCACGCCTGTGCGAGCTTGCGGCTCCGGAGCGCGGGCAGAATAGCCGCGGCGCCGCTCCATTGCCTTGCCACATGCGCGTCGACGCAATTGCTGCCAATGCCCGTTGGCGCGGGGGCGGCAATCCAGCGCCCACCGATCATGAATTCGCCCGATGGCGTCTGCTTGAGGGACAGATTGCGCCCGACAGCCGTCACGGTCGGCGCCAGCATCTTCTCCGCCATATCGGAGAGAAGCATTTGCAAGCCGCGCCAACGCAGCGGCAACGCAATGCCTAGCTTCGACAGAAGGTCGATGCTCCAGGCGCCTGTCGCGAGGATGAGTTGGCCGCTCGACAAGATCGTGCCGTCTGCCAATACGACACCACTTGCCTTTCCGCCATCCATCTTCACCGTCGCGGCCTGGCCGAAGATCGTCTTCGTGCCGAGTCGTGCAGCGGCGCGGGCGAAGGCACGCGCCGTGCGGCCCGGATGTGCCTGACCGTCGCCGGCCGTATAGGCGCCGACGATGGCATTTTCGGTCAGTGCCGGCGCGATCGCCCGGAGACGGTTTCCTTCGACCTTTTCGATGGGAAGCCCGGCAGCTGTATCACTTGCAAACCGCTGCTCGATGACCGGAACTTCACTCTCGGTTTCGGCGATGTGCAGATGTCCGCCAAACGAGACCTCAAGGTCGGCGTCGAGCTCTTCCGACAGGGTTTTCCAACGTGCTGCAGCGAGCTTGGTGATGGGCTGGTCTTCCGCATGGCGGCCCTGCGAACGCAGGCCGCCGGCACTCGCCCATGTGGCCGCCGGCTTGGTGGCGGCGTCAAAAGCCTGGTCCAGCAGCGTCACATTCGCTCCGTCGCGCGCCAGATGATAGGCGATCGAGGTACCGATCACCCCGCTGCCGATGACGATCACGTCGCTCATGCCGCCGCTCCCGTGTTCTGGCTGATGATGTGATCCGCAGCGCGCAGCGCGAGCGCAAGAATGGTCAGCGCCGGGTTGACCGGCGGCAGGGAGACGAAGCTCGATCCGCCGAGCACGACCAGACCGGGGGTGTCGTGCACTTCACCGAACCCGTTGGTGACGGAGGTCGCCGGATCGTTACCCATGCGCGTGCCGCCGACGTCATGCGTGCTGATCGGCCCGGTAAGGAACTGGCGGCGCCAGGTGCGGGTCGCACCCATGCCGAGCGCGATCTTTTCGGCCCGGTCCTGCAGGTATTGCATCAGCTTGCGTTCGTTGTCGCCGATGTCGAACGTGATGCGGATCACCGGCCGGCCGAGCTTGTCCTTGACGTCCGGATCGAGATCGAGCCGGTTGTTTTCGTAAGGCAGGATTTCCGGGTCGATGAACAGCATCGCCGTGCTGTTGTAGGACGACAGGAAAAAGTCGCGCCAGGCCTCGCCCCAGCGCGGCACGTCCGGTGGCAGCACGCCCGATGCCTCGATGGGAAGATACTGGTTGAAGGCTGCGATGCGACCGCCGCGAATGAAATCGACGTCGCTATGGTCGAAATGGTCGCCGGAGAGATCGGCAATCGCCATGGCCTGCGCCGTGGGTCCGATGAAGCGGTTCAGCCGCTTGCCTTCGAAAATCGCATAGACGGATGGCTGCTGCCGGGTCATGTAGTGGCGGCCGACCTGATCCGTCTCGTTGCCAACGCCGCGGCCGTGACGCCTGCTGCGAGACAGCAGAAGCAGGCGGCTATTCTCGAAGGCATAGGCCGCGACCACGACGGTACCGCCCGCCTGGAAGCGGGTCTCGCCGTCCAGGCCCAGATAGTTGACGCCGACTGCGCGGCCGCTCTCGTCGGTGACGATTTCCATAGCCCTTGCACCGGAAACGATATGCAGCCGGCCGCTTTCCAAGGCTTCCGGAAGCACCGTGTTCTGCGCGGAAGCCTTGGCGTCGACATGACAGCCGAACCGTGAGCAGAAACTGCAATAGGTGCAGGCGTGGCGGCCATTCCACGCCGTGGTGGCGATGGCGGCGGGCAGGGGGAAGGGATGATACCCTTGCGCCTTCGCGCTGTCCGCGAAGAGCTGCCCGAGACCGCTCGTCCTCAGCGCCGGCATCTTGTAGGGATTGGCGCGCGGCGCCTCGAACGGGTTGCCGCGCGACCGATCCGGGTTCTCCCGATTGCCGGCGTGGCCGGATACGCCGAGCAGATCCTCGGCCTCTTCATAGAACGGTTCGAGTTCGGCATAGCTCATCGGCCAGTCGGCGAGCGTCGAGCCTTCCGGAATGCGATGGTCGCCGTATTTCGCGGCCGTCGCGGAGCGGATGCGGAAATCGTCTTCGTAGAAGCGCATCGCGACGGCGCCCCAGGCGATCGAGTTGCCGCCGAGCGCCGTCTCCAGACCTTGGGACATGACGGCGCGCCTGGCCTTCTCACCGGGTCGTGTGCGCCATGTCGGCACTTCGTCGTTGAATTTAGCCGCGCCGCCTTCGTTGCGGAAAGCCGTTGCCAGCAGCTCGTCCATGGAGCGCTCGCGGCCCGTGCGAGGAGGACCTGCTTCGAGGATGACGACCTGAAGTCCGGCGCGCACGAATTTCAGGGCCATGAAATTGCCCACCGCACCCCCGCCGACGATTAGCACATCCGGATTGGCAGGAATGCCGGCTGTCGAGGGTATCGTCCTCGGCAGGCCGGGAAGGCGGGCATCCTGCGAGACCTGTGTCAGGCTCTGCGGCTGGCGGTCAACCTGATAGTCCAGCTTCTGCTCGCCTTCCCGGAAGCCAAACTGTGCGCCGGGGAACCCCACGGCCTTCCAGCCGGCAAAATCCTTGTTGCCGCCGTGAATCGGGTCGGAGAACAGGCCTTCCCGCAGGTGACGGATGACAAGATCGAAGGTCGTGCGGTCCGGGTTGCGCAGGAGGCCGGGCAGTTCGTCGCGTTCGAGAGCGGCGACGACGGCAAGCTTGTCCGTCGCGCCGACGAAGGAGCCGCCGGCCGCCTGATCGAGGCTGCCCAGCATCGCGCGGTATTCGCTCACAAAGACAGCGTAGGGGCCTGCAAGGGCCTGGTCGATATAACCCGAAGCGCCGATGGTCACCGCACCGGGCGTTGCCGCACCGGGCGGGAACAGACAGTCGCAGAGTGCGTCAAGCGTCGCGCGCTCGCCGGCGGTCAGCGCCGTGATCTTCGGCCCAATTCCCACATTCATTGTCCGCGCCTCAAAAGTCTCTGCATGAAGGCTTTGGTCCGAGGCTGCGCAGGATTGCGCAAAACTTCGGCAGGCTTGCCTTCCTCGATGATCTTGCCCTTGTCGAAAAACACCAGCCGGTCGGCCACATCCTCCGCAAAGCCCATTTCGTGGGTGACGACCAACATGGTCATGGACTCACTCGCGAGTTTGCGCATGACGCGCAGCACCTCGTCGACCAGTTCCGGATCGAGCGCCGAGGTCGGCTCGTCAAAAAGCATGACCCGCGGTTTCATTGCCAAAGCCCGGGCGATGGCGACACGCTGTTGCTGGCCTCCCGACAGTTCGGACGGAAAGGCATCCAATTTGTCCGCAAGCCCCACGGAGGCGAGAAGCGCCTTCGCCATCTCGACAGCCTCCGCACGCGCGATCTTACGGACGGCCATCGGCGCTTCGATAAGGTTCTGCAGCACCGTGAAATGCGGAAACAGGTTGAAGTGCTGGAAAACCATGCCGATATCGGCGCGATGCCGACGGATTTCGCGTTCGGTCGCCTTGCGGGTTCCGCTGACGGTTTCCACCATACCCATCAGATGGCCGCTGACCCACACGTCTCCCTTATCGGGCGGGTCGAGATAATTGATACAGCGCAGCAGTGTGCTCTTGCCCGAACCCGAAGCGCCGACGATCGCTACGACCTGGCCGCTTGCAACGGTGATGTCGACGTCATCGAGCGCCTTGACCTGCCCATAGGATTTGAACAGGCCTTTCGCCTCGACCATCGCGCTGTTGTTGCTCGGGTATTCTTGTTCGACAGAGGCCATTGTCATCCTTATCGGGGTGCCAGCCGGTAGGCGCGTGCGATCTTCGCTTCCGCCCAAGACTGCAACAGCGCCAGGAAGCCGCTGATCAGCAGATAGCCGAGCCCCGCGAAGACGAGGAAGAGAAAGGGTTCGTAGGTGATCGACGTTGCCCGCGATGCCGCTGCCGTCAGGTCCGCGACGGCGACCATCGAGGCGAGCGACGTTGCCTTCACCATGATGATGGCGCGGGTCATGTAGGGTGGGATCGCCAGGGGAAACGCCTGTGGAAGAATGATGCGTCTCAGCGTATGCAGATGCGAAAGACCGAGCGCCTTGGCCGCCTTGTATTGTCCCGAGTCGATAGCCGCGATGCAGCCACGGAAATCCTCGCTCATATAAGCGGCTCCCATGATCGACAGGCCGATCATGGCCGCCGTTAACGGCTGAAGCCGGTAGCCGAGTTGCGGCGTGGCGTAGAAAACGAAGAACAGCACGAGAAGCGCCGGTAGAAGCCGGATAGCATTGACGAGAATTGCGAGCGGTATCGCGACCCAGCGGCTTCCGGTCTCGCGGATCAACGCGATGGCCAGCGCAAGTGGTGTCGCGATCAGGAGCGTCACGGCGGAGAGAAGCAGGGTCGTCCACAGGCCCTGGAGCAGGGAGGGATAATATTGAATGAAGAGGTCGTGGTAGCTCATGGCTATCTCGCCGCTCTGCGTCTGGCAGCCCAACGCTCGCCATACAGCTGGAGAATGAGAAGGCCGGCATCGAGTACCGCATAGATCGCGCCGGCCGCGAGCAGGATCTCGAAAGGCCGGTAAGTAACGACGAAGACCTGCTTGGCCGCATTGGTGAGTTCCGGCACCGCGACCGCCGCCGCCAGCGCCGTCCCCTTCAATATCTCCGTCGCATGCGAGATATAGGGCGGCAATGCGGCGGGTATCGTCTGCGGCAGGATGATCCGGAACAGGGTGCGAGCCGGCGATAGCCCGAGAGCCTTGCAGGCCTGCCATTGGCCGTGCGCTACGCTCTGCAGCCCGGAATGAAAGACTTCACCGAAGTAGAAAGACATATAGGCCGTCATGGCGATCACCGCCGAGGGCATCGGCGGCAATGTCAGGCCGACCACCGGCAGGCCGAAGAAGGCCAGGAACAGCAGGAGCAGCGGCGGTACACCGCGAAAGATCCAGCTCGCCGCGCGCACGATGGTCCGCACCGTGGGTGACGGTGCGGACCGAAGCAGCGCGACGGCAATGCCGCCCGGCGTCGCGCAGAGGAGCACGATAGAAGTCAGGCTGATCGTGACCGTGGTCCCGCGCAGAAGCGCGGGCCAGACAGTTCCCAATATGCTGAAATCCAGTGTCACCTGCGCGTTCCGATCCCGCTTGGCTTAGTAACCGATGCGGGTCAGCGCATCGACTTCTGCAGCGGAGCCGCCGTACTTGACGACGAGGTTCTTCAGCGTGCCGTCGGCGCGGTAGTTGCCGAGCAGGGTGTTGATGGCGATCAGGAGATCAGGCTGCTTCGGGTTGACGCAGAGACCCTGCGGGAAGACCTGGAGGGCGGGGCCGACAAGCTGCAGCTCGGCCTTGTTCGGCGCCGTGTTCAGGACGTTCAGCGCGTTGGACAGGTTCATCGCGACGAGCTTGACCTGACCGTTCTGGAGCCCCATCAGGGATTCCTGCATGCCCGGGAATTCGGTCGCCGCTGCATCCGGAAGCGCCTTCTTGGCGCCCTCGAAATAGACTTCACCGCGCACGCCGCCGAGGTCTGCGGACTTGGCGTCCGCAAAGGTCTTGATGTTGGTGTCCTTGCGGGTTACGGCCACGGTGGCGTTGACGGCGGTCGGCGAGGTCATGAGGAACTGGTCGGAGGCAAGGCGTTCCGCCGTCCAGGATGCGCCGTCGCAGGCGACGTCGAAACGGTTGGCGGCAAGACCCGGAAGAATCCCGGCCCATTCCAGCTGCACGAATTCCGGCTGCAGATCGAGATCCTGTGCCAACTTGGTGAACAGCTCGACATAGCTGCCGGTCAGCTTGGATGTCGCCGGGTCAACGAACGTACGCGGCGGCGAGGCGCCGGTCGTTCCGATGGTCAGCTTGCCGGGATTGACGAGGGCGCGGAACTTCCAGGGCTTGGGAAGCTGCTGATATCCCTTGGTTTCGCCCAGTACGGCATTGAATGTGGAGGCATCCTGTGCCAGCGCCGGCGCGTGGACGGCTGACATGGCCAGCACGGCAGCGGCGACGGTGGCCTGCAAAAATCGTTTCATCATGTTGGTTCCCCTTTTTTGGTTTGCTGAACTCTCGTGGTCCGCCAAGGCCGTTCGAAAGCGTCACTTCGGCAACAGGCCGGCCATTCCGAGATGCTTTTCGTACCAGTCCCATTCCTTCTCGAGAAAATCCCGAAACGCCCGGCCGGGCAGGAAGGCGTCCGCCTGTCCGTTGCGGGCGAGATAGGCCTTCCACGCATCGGATGTACGCATCTTGTCGATGATCGCGTGCCAGCGCTTCTGGTCGGCTTCCGGCAGATCCGGCGGCCCCATCAGCCCACGCCAGAGATGGAAGGTCACGGGAACGCCCGCTTCGGCAAGCGTCGGAACGTCCGGGAACGCCTCCGACCGCTCCTCGCTCAAAACGGCGATGACGCGCAGCACGCCGGATTCCACATGCGGCAGGATTTCGGCCGCGACGCCGCAACCCCAATCGATCCGCCCCTCGATCATCGCCGTCCAGACGGCAGGTTCGCTTGGCACGACGACAAACTCGACATCGGCCTTGGCGCCTTCGGCGATCGAAAGCCCGAGCAGATGATTGATGCCGCCCTTGAAATAACCGCCGGTGCGGGTCGTCCGACCGGCGATCCCGGCGAGGAATTCCTTGGTGTCCTTCCACGGGCTGTCGGAACGGACGACGAGGAAAAAGCTGTCGGCGACAAGCCGCGCGACCGGCGTCAGCTGACGATGCGTCAGCGTCATTCCCCGCAAAAGAGGGGCCTGAATGAAGACGGGCGTGCAGGTGGAAATGCAGTTCGGATCACCGCCGCGGGTGATCAGCAGGTTCATCGCATCGACACCCGGATCATCACCTTTGGGGGTCGTGGACCATGCCCGATCATCGGCCGCGGTCTCACGTACGCCCTTTAGCAGGGCTTCCGCAAGGACGGGCGGGGCGCTTCCGGGAGGGCCGTGGATGATGAAATCTACCTTCTCCATGGTCTGCAAAACGACCTCCACTCAAAGATTTCCATGATATTATTTCTGATATCTCAGTTGTCAATCGAAAGCCTGTAAGCACTTGCGATTTTTTGTAATTTTGCGAAAATCGGTATGTGGATTTTTTAGGCAAACAGGTGCCTTTTGGATCGGCACTCCACAGTGCCAGTCCGCCTAGGCGATCATCTTGCTGCATGCAATGCGCTGGGCCGCTTCACCAAACGGCCCAGCCGTCCTTCGTCAGAAATTCGCGCATGTGCCTATTTTGTAGCACATCATCAAATTGGGGCTCTGCTTTCCTGTGCGCCTGCGCCCCGGAATTCGCTCAGGCGCAGATGGCTCAGAGCGCGATGCTGCTGATGTTTCGAGACGAGGCGAGGGCCTGGAAAAGCCCCTGTCGGGTAAGTTCGTTATGGCGGATCATGACCGCGCGCGCCGCATCCGGATCGCGTTTGCTCAGGATATCAACGATGGCATGGTGGTCGCTCTGGGTTTCGCCGCTGACGTCGCGCAGGCGGGCGCCGAGATAGAAGAAGCGCTCGAGCTCATCGATCTGCCGCGCCAGGAGCTGGTGAAGACGCTCGTTGCCGGAAGCCTTCGCGATGGCGACGTGAAAATCGCGGTTGGCCTGGATGAAGCGCTTCAGGCTCGGCTGCTCCGAACGGTCGTAGACGACGTCCGCCAGCCGGTTGAGATTGTCAATGTCGGCGTCTGTGATGCGCTTGCAGGCGAGTTCCGCCGCGCCGGCTTCCAGGATCGTGCGCAGGTCGAACAGTTCGTTCATGTCGCCGAACGTCACTGGAACGATCTGGTAGCCCCGCCGCGGGAATGTCCGCACCAGCCCTTCGGAGCGCAGCGTTGCGAGCGCCTCGCGGACCGGCGTCTTGCTCACGTCGAAACGCTCCGCCAGTTCCGCTTCGGAAACTTCCTTGCCGGGCTCCAGAATGCAGGTCAGGATCTCGGTACGCAGCATCGTATAGACTTTTTCGGTCAGCGAACCGGACTTCTTCTTCCGACGGCCAGCGGCATCTGCCTTTGCGTCGGACCGAGCCCGTTTGATCGTATCTTTTGCGACTGCTGTGGCCATCTGCTCTGCTTTCCCGATCTCGAACCGTTACAGTTTTCTCCAAAACTGCCGGTCTTCAGACTTTTTACATATCGTACGATCTTTGATTCGCATATCCACTGATATTCCAGATGTGAAGATGCAAAGGCAGGAAGGGCGTTGTTACAAACGCCTGTGGCATAGGCTTGAGAGAGCCATTAAAATATTACGACATATATGACGGTTATGCCGCTGGCAACCGGATTTTCAAATATGGTGGATAATTTTCCATATCGTCCATGAAACATGACATCGCTTTGACAATTATATTTTCGTGGCATATCACCAGGAATATTTTTAAGCCTTTTCTCGCAGATGGCGAGTCCGCCGGGAGGCCCCTTTGGCTCGAATTCTCATCATCAATCCAAACAGTTCGGCGCCCGTCACGCGGTCGATGGAGGCCTGCCTGGAACCTGTCTTCGAGTCCACGCGGCACGACATAGCATGCACCGAGCTCGCCAAGTCCCCGCCAGGCATCGAAACCGACGCGCATGTCGCCGAAGTTATTCCTCATCTGATCGAGCGGGTCGGCGAGGTTGACGCCGATGCGATCGTCGTCGCCTGCTTCTCCGATCCCGGCATCCGGCAGGTCCGCGAAGCCGCAAAAGTCCCGGTGGTCGGCATCGCCGAGGCCGCCTATCTCGCGGCGCTCGGTCTTGGAGAGAAGTTCGGGATCGTTTCCCTCGGCCAGTCGTCGATCGACCGGCACCTGCGCTACCTCAAAAGCCTGAGGATCGAGGAGCGGCTGGCGGGTGACAGGTCCATCGACATGACCGTCGTCGAACTGATGGCCGGCAATGTGGTCGACACGATCGTGAAGACCGGAAGGCTGCTGCGCGACGAAGATGGCGCCGACGTCGTCATTCTCGGATGCGCCGGGCTTGGCGGATATCGCGAAGCCCTCGAGGCGGAACTCGGCGTTCCGGTGGTCGATCCCGTTCAGGCGGGCGCGGCTCTCGCCTGCACCAATGTCGATCTCAAATACCGAAAGAAGGCATCATGACTGCCGAACTTGTCGATCGCGGCCGCAAAGGCGGTCGGGGGCCGGCCGGTCGTGGCCGGCGTCTCGGCAGCGGCGCTGCAAGCCACGCTCAGACCTAGTCGCCCTACTCATCTTTCGGTCCATCGCGAAACTAATCGTCTCACCGATCTTGCCAGGATTCCGTCTTTGCGAAAGTGAAGTGTTCCTGCCAAATTAAAGGCGAGGGAAATTTGGCGAGTTGGGAAACGCCGAGCATACTTTCGATAGCCGGAAAACTTCAATAATCAGTCATCGAAAGAGCAGCGCTCGCTAGATCCCTCGCTCACCCGCAACAATTTTCATTCCGGCCGTTCCGGGGCTTTCGTCGGCGTGAAGTGTATTGTATACATGACGAGGCTTTCGGGAGGAGCCAGCCGCGTATCAGGGTGCCTGACGGGATTCCGGCGTGGTGGAGGAAAAGCGCGTCAGTCAGCCGCATTTCACATGTTCATCATGCGGGTGGCAGGCCGACAGGGGAGGAGCAAGGCCGGATGCAGCAGCTCGCCGAGGCCACCACGGCCGGTCAGGATACGCTTCTGGATATTCAGAACCTGACCTTGTCACTGCGTGACGAGTGGGGGTGGGTTGAAGTCCTCAACAATGTTTCGCTTTCGGTGAAGCCGAAGGAGATCCTCGGCGTCGTCGGCGAGAGCGGATGCGGCAAGTCGATGACCGCGCTCTCGATTCTCCGGCTCCTGCCGCCGCGCGATTCCCGGCTTGGCGGAAAGATCATGTTCGGCGGCCAGAATCTCGTTTCCTGCCCGGAATCACAGATGAATCGGATTCGCGGGCGGCATATCAGCATGATTTTCCAGGAGCCGATGAGCGCTCTCGACCCGGTGTTCACCGTGGGTTACCAGATCGAGGAAACCCTCAGGCGGCATTTCAGGCTCGACCGCAAGGAGGCTGCGGAGCGCGCCGTTGAGGCGTTGGATTCGGTCGGCATCGCATCGCCGCGCCACGTCGCCACGCTCTATCCGATGAACCTTTCGGGGGGCATGCGCCAGCGCGTGATGATCGCCATGGCGCTGGTCTGCGAGCCGCGTCTTCTCATCGCCGACGAGCCGACCACGGCCCTCGACGTGACGATCCAGGCGCAGATCATGGATCTGCTTCTGGGTCTTGCCGACCGCACCGGCACCGCCATCATGTTCATCACCCACAATCTCGGCCTGGTGGCGCAGAGCTGTCATCGGATGGTCACGATGTATGCAGGACAGGTCGTGGAGAGCGGTCCGGTGAAGGACGTCATCGCCGGTCCCCGACACCCCTATACAGCCGGGCTTCTGCATTCGATCCCCGACAGCAATCGGGCGCGCGGCACGCTGCCTTCCATCGCGGGCCGCGTTCCCTCATTGCGCCATATGCCGGAGGGCTGCCGTTTCGGACCGCGCTGTACCTATTCCGTCCAACCCTGCGAACTGTCGCAAAGCATCGAGAATCTCGGCCGCAGGGAGGTGCGCTGCAACCGCTGGGAAGAACTTGAATTGAGGAGGATCGAAGCATGAGCGGAAGTGCTTCTCCCGTCCCGATGGCCCTGCAGGCCGAGGACCTGCATGTCAGCTTCGGCAATGCGCGGCGAGGCTCGCTCATCCGTGCTGTCGACGGCGTCAGCTTCAGCGTGCGCAAGGGCGAGATCTTCGGCGTGATCGGTGAATCCGGTTCCGGAAAGTCGACGCTCGGACGCTGTCTTGTCGGCCTGCTCACGCCGAGCGGCGGCGGGGTGCGGCATGGCGGCATCGACCCGTTCAGGTTTTCCCGCCGTGAACTCAACCGCCACCGGCGCAAGTACCAGATCGTCTCGCAGGACCCGAATGCGGCCTTCGATCCGCGCATGACCATCCTTCAGAGCGTTTGCGAACCGTTGAACATAGCGGGCGAAGGTACGAGGGCGGAGCGGCGCGAGAAGGCGTTCGAGATGCTGGACCGGGTTGCGTTGTCGCCCGAGATGGCCAATCGCTATCCGCACGAGATTTCCGGAGGTCAGAAGCAGCGCGCCAATATCGCGCGGGCGCTGATGCTGGATCCGAACGTGATCGTCTGCGACGAGGTGGTGGCGGCGCTCGACGTGTCGATCCAGGCCGACATGCTGAACCTTTTCGCCAGGCTGCAGGAGCAGTTCGGCCTCACCTACGTCTTCATCAGCCACGATCTGAGGGTCGTCAGCCACATCAGCGATTGCGTGGCGGTGATGTATTTCGGCAAGATCGTGGAGGTCGGCCCTGCTCATGCCGTGATGGAGGCGCCGCTGCATCCCTACACGGAGGCGCTACGGTCGGCCGAACCCGAGATTACCCCGGCGGGGGCCGATGCGCGCAGCAGGATCATCCTGCAGGGCGAGATACCGAGCGCGGTCTCGCCGCCCGGTGGCTGCCGCTTCCACACACGCTGTCCGCGCGTGCGGGACGTCTGTCGCATCCAGGAACCGCAGCAGCGCGAATTGCTGCCCGGCCGGCATGTCGCATGCCACTTCGCCGAGGAGATGCTCGTCGAACAGGAGAGGAAGGGTCTTTCTGCAGGACGGAACCGCGTCCAGGACATGGCGTCCGCCACGCAGGCCTTGACATAGGACGATGCGGACAAAGGCGCCCAGCGGCTTTCCGTCCGGAAACACGTGGAAGCAGGCAGATGAGAGCCCTGGCGATATGGAGATCAGCAGAACACGCATAATGGCCAGACGTGGCCGGTCATGGATGATGGAGGAGAAGACGTGACCAGAAATCTGTACGAAAGGATACCGAACCTTACCCGTCGCTCGCTGCTGGCCGCAACGGCCGCCGCGGGCGGTATGGCTCTGCTGCCGGCAATGGTACGCGCTCAGGCTCCGCAGCCCCGATCGGGTGGAACCCTCAGGGTCGTCATACCGTTCAACCCGGCCGCGCTCGATCCCCTGACCGGCCGCAACAATCCCGACTTCAATACGCTTCTGATGATGTTCGACGCGCTGATCGGCTTCGATCCGCAGACGCTCGAACTCCAGCCGATGCTGGCGACGTCTTGGACGTTTACCGACCCGACCACGCTGGTTCTCGAACTGCGCGAGGGCGTCGAGTTCCACGACGGTACGCCGTTCAATGCCGAGGCGGTGGTCTTCCATCTTCAGCGCTGCATGGCTTACGAGCGTTCGAACGTCAAATCGGACCTCGCGGTCGTCAGCAAGGTCGAGGCCACCGGTCCGCATCAGGTTTCGCTGAAACTGAAATATCCGGACGCCACCCTGCCCTCGATCCTGACCGACCGCGCCGGCCTCATCGTGTCGCCCGCTTCGGTCAAGGCTGCCGCCGATGGCAATGTCGACCGTGCGCCGGTAGGCACCGGCCCATTCAAGTTCGTAGAATGGCAGGACAACACGCTCATCAAGGTCGAAAAGAACGCGAATTACTGGGGAGACGCACCCTATCTCGACGGGATCGATGTCCGCATCGTCAACGAGTTCAACACGGCTGTCCGCACGGTGACCGCCGGGGAATCCGATATCGTCCTCAACATGAGCGCGCAGCAGATGGCGGTCGCCAAACGCGATCCGAAACTGGTCGCCGAAGCGACGCCATCGATGATCTACTACACGTCCTTCCTGAACTACGGCGAGGGACCGCTGAAGGACGTGCGTGTTCGTCAGGCGATGAACTGGGCGCTCGACCGCCCGGTGCTCAACCAGGTTCTCTGGGGCGGCCTCGGCGGCGGACACTGCAGCATGTTCCCGACGGGCTTCTGGGCCAACGATCCCGAGACCGAGAACTTCTATACGAAGGATATCGATCGTGCGAAATCGCTGCTGAAGGAGGCGGGGTTCGCCAACGGCATCGAGATCGCGACCTTCACCTGGGCGGATCAGGCGGCGGTCCAGCGTCAGGAAGTCCTGAGCGCCCAGCTTGCGGAGGCAGGTATCCGGCTGAAGGTCACGCCGGCACAGCCGGCGCAGACGATGCAATACTTCCTTACCGAAAAAAAGGGGCAGATGCTGATGACCCCGACGGGCGGTCTTCCCGACCCGGCCACTGCCTACGACCGGCAGTTCTCCGCGACGGCCTACCGCAACGCGGCCAAGATCGAGCTGCCGGGTTACCGCGAACTCATGGATGCGTCCATGAATACGTTCGATCAGGCAAAGCGTCAGGAAGTCCTCTACAAGATGCAGCGTTTCGTGCTGGAAAACGCACTGCACCTGCCGCAATTCGCGTCCGCCGGCATCATCGTGCGCACGCCGAAAGTGCATGGTTTCAACTTCAGCCTGCTGCAGCGCCCGCGCTTCCACAAGGTGTGGATGGAGGCGTGAGGCCGAGCGATGCGACACCGCGATGCTGGAGCGCATCGCGGTGTCGCCCGGAACCGGAGCGGGACAGGTCCGCCTGCCTCGCCTCCTCATGGTTCGGGGGCATGCCCGCGAATCGGATGTTTCTGCCGGCTGTGCAAATGGCCGGCGCCAATTGCGGATCGACGGAGTGTAAATGATGGACGGTGTCCCCGGGATGGTCGGGCGAAGGCTCATGCAACTTCTGCCCGTGATGATCGTGGCGACCTTTGTCGTGTTTTCCCTC
Organism: Xaviernesmea oryzae; assembly: GCF_900177415.1. Taxonomy (GTDB): domain Bacteria; phylum Pseudomonadota; class Alphaproteobacteria; order Rhizobiales; family Rhizobiaceae; genus Neorhizobium; species Neorhizobium oryzae_A. The sequence goes on from NZ_FXAF01000006.1 coordinate 235,084, forward strand.
GTCTATCTGATGCCGGGCGACCCGGCCGTGATGATTGCGGGCGACTATGCGACGGCGGAGCGCATTGCGGAAATTCGCCATATCTACGGTTTCGATCGGCCCATGCTCGTACAATATTTCGCCTGGGTGGGCAGCGTTCTGCAGGGCGATCTCGGCCATTCGCTGTTCTCCAACGAAGCGGTCCTGCGGCTGATCCTTGCGCGCCTGCCCCATACGATCCTGCTCGTGATCTATGCGCTGCTGCTTGGCGCCGTGATCGGTATTCCGCTCGGCATCCTGGCCGCGACGCGTCAGGGTACCGCGCTTGACAAGATCATTACCAGCGTCGCCTCTCTCGGTGTCGCCGTTCCCAACTTCTGGCTCGGCATCATTCTGGTGACGCTCTTCTCGCTCGGCTATCGCTGGTTCCCGGCGACAGGAGCGGTATCCGTCTTCGAAAAACCGCTGGAGGCGCTCTACTACGCGACCCTTCCGGCGATAGCCCTGTCGACCGGCGTCGTCGCCGTTCTGGCGAGGCAGGTGCGCAGTGCGCTGCTCGAAGTGCTGGGCTCCCAATATATCCGTACGCTGCGCGCCAAGGGACTGAGCTCGAGCTCCATCCTGTGGAAGCATGGGCTTCGCAACGTGGCGGCGACGATGCTGACCATCGCCGGCCTGCAGGTGAACCGGTTGTTCTCCAGCGCCGTCATCATCGAGGCGGTGTTTGCCATACCCGGCGTCGGCAATCTCATCAGCTACTCGGCGCTCAACAAGGATTTTCCGGTGGTGCAGGGCGTGGCGCTGGTTCTCGTGCTTGTGGTGATCCTCACCAACCTTCTGGTCGACGTGCTCAACGCGACCTTCGATCCCAGAGTGGCGGCCTCGACATGACCGATACCAACATGACCGTGATGACCGAAAGCTCTGCCGCGCCGGCAACCCGGCCTGCACTTCCTCCCCCCACCCGCTTCCGTTTCTGGGCGTGGCTGTGGTCCGACAAGCGTGCGCTGATAAGCCTTGCCTATCTCTCCGTTCTGGTGCTGGCGGCGATTTTCGCACCGCTGCTCGCGCCCTATCCGCCCAACGAGCAGAATCTGATGGATCTGCTGATGCCGCCGAGCGCCGAACACTGGCTCGGCACGGACGATCTCGGTCGCGATACGCTGAGCCGTCTCATGTACGGCTCCTACAACGCTCTCTACGCCGCCGGCCTGGCCGTCGGCATCGGCGTGGCGATCGGGGTGCCGCTCGGTGTGTTCATCGGTTTTGTCGGCGGCTGGATCGACGAACTCGGCAGCCGCATCATCGACGGTGTCCTGGCGTTTCCGCCGCTCGTGCTGGCTGTGGCCGTCACCGGAGCGCTCGGCATCGGTCTCACCAATGCGATGATCGCCGTCGGCTTCGCCTTCGCGCCGGTGCTTGCCCGGACGATGCGGGCGCAGACGCTGGTGGTGAAGAACGCGCTTTACGTCGAGGCGGCGACCGGCTTCGGCGCATCGCGCCTTCACCTGATCCTGCGCCATATCCTGCCCAATGCGATCCAGCCGGTGATCGTGGAAATTACCTTGATGCTGGCCGTGGCGCTTCTGGCGGAAGCAGGCTTGAGTTTCCTGTCGCTCGGCGTCCAGCCGCCGGAGTCGAGCTGGGGCGGCATGCTGGCGCGCGCCTACCACTATGTGGAAGTGGCGCCCGCCCAGATGTATGCGCCGGGCTTCGCCATCCTTTTCACGGCGCTTGCCTTCAACACGCTGGGCGAGTCGATCCGCGTCCTTCTCGATCCGACCATCAAACGCCGGTGAACCCGTCTTTTGGGTGGATCCGGATATAGAACAGCCCGGCCTTGCGGTCGGGCTGTTCTAGTGTTCACGCCTGTTTGGTGTTTGGCGTGGATCAGGCGCTCTGGTCGAGCCAGACGCGATGGAAACGCGGCGAGTGCAGCCGGTCGTAATGGAAATCCCTGACCTTTTTGTTGCGGATCGACATGGCGGCCGAGGTCACGAGCGGCAGGTGCAGAGCCTGTTCTACGACGAAACGCTGAAGCGAGGCGAAGGCCGCCTTGCGTTCGCCCGCATCAGCCGAGGAACCTGTTGCGTCCAGCAGTTTGCGGAATTGCGGGTCTTCCGCTTTGCCCGCGTTGAACTGCCCGGTCGCACCGAAAAGCCGCTCGTAGGTCTGGCTCGGATCGAGCCAGCCACCCTGCGGATTGAGGATCATCGCCCCCTTGCCCTCGATATAGAAGAGCTGGTTGACCACCTGGGGCGGCGAGGGCGTGATCTTGAGGCGGATGCCGACCTGCTCAAGCTGGTTGCCGACCAGTTCGATGCGCTGGATCGACGTCTGATCCGGCCAGCTCCAGGTTTCGATCTCCAGACCGTTCGTATATCCGGCTTCCTTGAGAAGGCTGCGTGCCTTTTCCGGATCGTGCTGGTAGAAATGCGCCGTCTCCGCGTCGACCGCCCAGAAATCCTTCGGGAACATGGTCGAAGTCGGCTCGCCCAGGCCAAGCATCAGGACCTTGTTCAGCTCGTCGCGATTGATGGCGTAGTTCATCGCCTGCCGGACCCGGACATCGTTGAGCGGCGGCTTGGCGAAGTTCATCATCAGGGTGAAGAAGATCATCGAAGGATTGGCCTCGGCGACCAGGTCCGGCATCCGGCGCGCGGTGGCGATCTGTTGCGCGGCCATGTTGAGCGAAAGATCGGTTTCGCCGGCGGTGACCGTCCGGGCGGCGGTGTTCAGTTCGTTGATGATGCGGAAATCGATCCCGTCGAGATAGGGCAGTCCGGTCTGCCAGTAGTCGGGGTTCTTCTCGACGCGGATCAGGTCGTTGTCGCGCCACTCGACGAACTTGAACGGTCCGGTACCGACGGGACTGCGATCGACATTGCCGTTGGCCGCGGCCTGGATGGAGGCGGACGACACGATGCAGCCGACTCGGCCCGTCAGGATGGTCGGCAACGAATAGTTCGGCTGCTTCAGCCGGAGCGTCACCTGGTTCGGTCCGGTGGCCTCCACGGACTTCACCGAAACCAGGTCCGACCGCACGTTGGAGCGCGGATCGTTCATCGAGCGGTCGAGGTTGAACTTCACCGCGTCGGCATCGAATGGTGTGCCGTCGTGGAATTTCACGCCCTCGACAAGGTTGAGGACTAGCGTCGCAGGGTCCGTGAACGTCCAGTCCTTCGCCAGCATCGGCCGGAGTTCGAGCGTGGCCGGATCGAATGCGATCAATGCGTCGAAGATCGCGTAAAGGGCATTGAAGTCCGGCACGTTGCGACCGGTCATCGGATCGAGCGCTGCCGGATTGAACGGCATGGCGATACGCAGCGTGCCGCCCGGTATGGGCTGCGACGCCTGGGCGAACGTCCGCCCGGGCAACAGCATGGCGCCTCCGAGCGCCGCGCCCGATGCTAGAAGCGTTCTTCGATCGATCCTGCTGCTGCTGCTGAATGGTCTGCCGCTCTGCTTTTCGCTCATCCCTTGGGCTCCTCCCCGATGAAATGGATTGATGGAACAGATTCCTGTCTGGCAGTCGGTATGCATACATGAAATATCCGTTGGGCGGCTTCCCCTCCGGCTCCGCGGCCCCCTGCCGTGAAGAAACTACAATAGGACCTCCTTCATGTATACTTTTTCGTGAAGTTTTGCGGCGAACGGCTTTCTTCGAGCGGGTTCGTGTGCCATGATCAGGCCGGAGGTGGCGTGACCCTGGCGGGCGCGTCTTTGCGCCTCCGGTCCTGGGTCTGGCGTGTAGGCGCCGGCCAGACCGGTTGCGACAAGTGGAGGAGCATGCCATGGGTACGTTCGAACGTTCCCGTACCTACGACTATGTCATCGTGGGCGGGGGTACGGCGGGCTGCGTTCTAGCCAACCGGCTGTCGGCCGATCCTGCGGTCGAGGTGCTGATGATAGAAGGCGGCGGCGAGGGACGCGGTTTCTACGTGGACATGCCTCTCGGTCTCGCCTACCTCATCGGCAGGCCGCAATATGACTGGCTCTACAAGAGCGAGCCCGAACCTTATCTCGACGGACGACAGCTTCCCCTGCCGCGCGGAAAAATGCTCGGCGGCAGTTCGGGCATCAACGGCCTGATCTATGTACGCGGCCACGCTTACGATTACGACCAGTGGGCGCAGCTCGGCAATCGCGGCTGGTCTTGGGAAAGCGTGCTGCCCTATTTCAAGCGCTCCGAAGCCTTCCACCGTCCGGATTCCGAGGCACATGGCACCGAGGGCGAATGGGCGGTTTCCGATCCGAACGTGCGGTGGGAAGCCCTGGAGGCCTATCGTCAGGCGGCGATCGAGCAGGGCATTCCGGCGGCCGAAGACTATAATTGCGGCGACAACGAAGGGGTGGCCTTCTTCGTGGCGACCATCAAGAACGGCGTGCGCCACTCCACCGCCCGCGCATTTCTCGAGCCGGTCCGCAATCGCCGCAACCTGACCGTCGTCACCGGCGCTCTCGTCGATCGCGTGACCTTTGACGGCAGGCGGGCGAGCGGGGTCATATTCAGCCTGGATGGACAACAGCACGAGGCGAAAGCCGGACGGGAAGTCCTTTTGTCCGCCGGCGCCTATAGCTCCCCAGCCATCCTCGAACGGTCGGGGGTCGGCGCGCCGGAAGTGCTCGCGTCCGCTGGAATAGAGGTGCTGCATGCATTGCCCGGTGTCGGCGAAAACCTGCACGATCACTGGCACATCAGGGTGCAGCACCGCCTTTTCAATACGCATACCCTGAACACCCGCGCCGGCACACGGTTCGGCAGGATGCTGCTCGGCATGCAATATCTGGCGACGAAACGCGGCCCTCTGGGCGGTTCGCCGACGCTGCTCGGTGCCTTCATCAGGACCACGCCCGATGCTCCGGCGCCGGAGATCCAGATTCATGTTTCCGGCTCCACGTCGCCGAGTTTCGGCGGTGCGATGCACCCCTTCCCCGGCATCACCTCGTCGGCCTGCATCCTCAGGCCGGAAAGCCGCGGCTATTGCCATGTCGCAGCGGGCGATCCTTCGGTGCAGCCGCGCATTCTCCACAATTTCCTCAAGGAGGAAGCGGATCGGGAGATCCTGATCAAGTCGATCGAAGCCGTCCGGCGCATTGCCGCAAGCCCGGCCATGGCCCGTTTCGAGCCGGAGGAGATCGCCCCGACCGCCGCCGTGCGGTCGCAGGACGAGTTGCTCGATTATGCGCGCCGGACCCTCAACACCACCTTCCATCCCGTCGGCACCTGCAAGATGGGCAGCGACCGCACGGCGGTGGTGGACGACCGGCTGAGAGTCCACGGCCTCACCGGCCTGCGTGTCGTCGACGCGTCGATCATGCCGGTCATCGTATCGGGTAACACCCAGGCTCCGACCGTCATGATCGCCGAGAAGGCGGCCGATTTCATCCGCGAGGAGAGGCGGGAAGCGCAGGCGGCGTGACGCCGCCACTGTGGCGGCACGCGCGCAAAGGCAATTCACAGGGCAACCATGAGCGAGATGTCGAGAAACATGCCTAGATACAATACTGCTGGCGCGATCGACTGCGACGTGCATCCGCCGACACCCCGTCGAGCGGACCTGCTTCCCTATCTCGACGATTATTGGCAGGAGATCGTCACCTCCCGCGAAGTCGATGTCCTGGAGCTGATGGGCTATCCCGAACGCACGCGTCCCTCCATGCGGCCCGACTGGGCCTGGAGTGGCGATCCGCTGGCGCAGATGCAGAAGAACCTGCTCGATCCGCTCGGCCTCGAACACGCCATCCTCAACGTGGTTTCCGGCGCGCACGCCCTGTTCGACCCCTACCTCGCAGCCGCGATCTGCCGCGCCACCAACGACTGGCTCGCCGACAAATGGCTCGACCGCGATCCCCGGCTAAGGGCTTCCATGCTGGTGCCGTTCCAGAATGTCGATGCGGCCGTGGAGGAGATTGAACGCCGGGCGGAAGACAAGCGCTTCGTGCAGATCCTGACGCTTGCCATGACCGAACTGCCGCTCGGCCGCCGTACCTATTGGCCGATCTACGAGGCGGCCGAGAGGCACGGGCTGCCGCTCGGCATTCACGCCGGATCGAATTTCCGCAACGCACCGAGCCATAGCGGATTCCATTCCTTCCTGATCGAGGATCACGTCGTGCAGCCGCAGGGCTTTTCCACACAGGTCGCGAGCCTCATCGCCGAAGGTGTCTTCGTCAAATATCCGAACCTCAAGGCGGTATTGATCGAATCCGGCGTCACCTGGGTGCCGGCGCTGATGTGGCGCATGAGCAAGGACTGGAAGGGCACGCGCATCGAGGTGCCCTGGGTCAAGGACGCCCCTGCCGACATCATCCGCAGGCATGTCCGCATGACGTCGCAGCCCTTCGACGGGCCGGACGATGTCGAAGACGTCGCCAAAACGCTCGATCACCTGCTCAGCGATGATATGCTGCTCTTCTCCTCGGATTACCCACACTGGCATTTCGAGGGACTTGAGACGCTGCCGGAGGGCTTTCCGGAAGCGAGGCTCGGCAAGATTCTTCGCGACAACGTGCTTGCCACATATCCGAGGCTTGGAGGCTGACATGGAAACTCCCGTACTCGAACGTAGCCAGGAAAAGGCCCAGACGCAGGGCGTGGTGGATTGCGACGTGCATCCGGCCTTTTCAAGGCCCGACCAGTTGCTGGATTATCTTCCCGAACGCTGGAAGAGCCATGTGCGCGATTATGCCATCCGCTCGGCGAACCCGCTCTACGGCACGCTGCCCTATCCGCGCATGACGCCCGGAAACGGCATGCGCCGCGATTCCTGGCCGCCGAATGGCGGCCCGCCGGCGTCCGACCTTGATTTCCTGCGGGAACAACTGCTCGACCAGTGCAATATCGATTACGGCATCCTCCAGCCGCTTGCAGCGGGCAGCATGGCCTTCAACCAGGAACTCGGCGCAGCGCTCTGCGCGGCCTTGAACGATTGGCAGATCGACAAATGGGCGGGGCCGGAGCCGCGCCTGAAGGCCTCCATCTGCATTTCCCAGGAAGACGCGAAGGAATCGGTCGCCGAGATCGACCGGCGCGTCACCGACCGTCGCTTCGCCCAGATTGCCATGCCGCCGCGCACGATGGAGCCCTGCGGCCGTCGCCGCTACTGGCCGATCTACGAGGCAGCCGAACATTACGGCTTGCCGATCGGGCTGCATACCAGCGCCTTCGGCTACCGCGCGAACACGCCGTCCGGCTGGACCTCCTTCTATCTGGAGGAGCACTACGCCGCCTCCAACAGCCTCCAGACCGTGCTGACGAGCATGATTCTCGAAGGCGTGTTCGAGCAGTTCCCGAAGCTGAAGATCGTGCTCGTCGAGGGTGGTTTTTCATGGCTGCCGTCGCTGGTATGGCGTCTCGACCGCGAATGGAAGCGCATGAAGAGCGAGGTGCCGCATGTGAAGCGCAAGCCTTCGGAATATGTGCGCGAGAACTTCTGGTATACCACCCAGCCGATCGAGGAACCGGAAAACAACCGGCATCTTCTCGATATCCTGCGCTGGATCGGCACGGACCGGCTGATGTTCTCGACCGATTACCCGCATTGGGATTTCGACGATCCGCGCTATGCCTTCAAGGTGCCCCTGATGCCGGTCGAGCGCGCCGCGATCTTCCGCGACAATGCGGTTGCCTTGTTCGGTCTCCAGTGAGCAATGCTGAAAGACGTTGTGCTGAGGTTGCAGGCTCGGTTTTTTGAACTTAGTTTCCCGCCTGGCATCTGGCCTAGGCGTAAGGGAGCTGTTTCGTGAAGTCTTCGTTGGCAGCAGCTCCTGAGGTCACGGGCGACGATGCGCGCGGTACGCCCGGCGAGGTTCTCCGCGCCTTTCTGAAGCTCGGGCTAACCTCCTTCGGCGGCCCGATCGCCCATCTCGGCTATTTTCGCGACGAGCTTGTGGTGCGCCGCAAGTGGATCGACGAAGCCGGTTATGCGGATCTCGTGGCGTTGTGCCAGTTCCTGCCGGGGCCAGCCTCCAGCAAGGTCGGCTTCGCGCTCGGCCTCCTTCGCGGCGGACCATTGGGCGCGCTCGCCGCGTGGTCCGCCTTCACCTTGCCTTCGGCGATCCTTCTGGTCGTCTTCGCCTATGCCGCCACCGTCTTCAGCGGACCTGTCGGGTCGGGGCTGCTGCATGGCCTCAAGGTGGTCGCCGTGGCCGTCGTCGCACAGGCCGTCTGGGGCATGGCGCGCACTTTGGCGCCCGATCGGGAACGGGCCGGCATCGCTTTGGCGGCGGTGCTGATCGTCGTATTCGCGGCTGGCGCCGTAGGTCAGGTCGCGGCGATCGTCGTTGGCGGCCTCGCAGGGCTGCTGTTTTGCCGCAATGGCCTGGCAGCCGGTGCCAATCACCTGTCCTTTCGCGTGTCCCGCCGCGTCGGCGTCTTTTGCCTCGCCGCCTTCTTCCTGCTCCTGTTCCTGCTTCCGGTCGCCGCCGCCGCCAGCGGCTCGCAGGGGCTGTCGCTGGTGGACGCCTTCTATCGTGCGGGCTCGCTGGTATTCGGCGGCGGGCACGTGGTGCTGCCCATGCTGCAGGCCGAAGTCGTCAATCCGGGGTGGATCGCGGATGACGCCTTTCTGGCGGGTTACGGCGCCGCTCAGGCGGTGCCAGGCCCCTTGTTCACCTTCGCCGCCTATCTCGGGGCGGTGATGGGACCGGCACCGAACGGCATTCCGGGGGCGATGATCTGCCTCGTCGCGATCTTTGCACCGGGCTTCCTGCTGCTGGTCGGCACCTTGCCGTTTTGGGACCGTTTCCGCAGGCGTCCTCTTGCCCAGGCCGCGATGCGCGGCACCAATGCCGCCGTGGTCGGGATTCTCGGCGCGGCGCTCTACAGCCCGGTGTGGACAAGCGCGATCCTGCGCCCCCATGATTTCGCCCTGTCACTGACAGGATTCATCCTGCTCACCGTCTGGAAAGCGCCGCCATGGATCGTGGTTGTCGTGATGGCGGCGGGAGGGATTGGCCTGGCTTTCATCTGACCGTATCGCCTGCCGCGCAGGCTGACGCGCGGGTCAGAGGCGATCGAAGCGGCGGAGGACTTCTCTGATTTGCTCGTCCTGCTCGTCATTCGGCAGCAGCGCCGGTTGCCGGCTGGCGCCGACCGAAGAGTCCTGAAGATAGAGCGAGCGCTTCACCATCGCGGGCGCGAAACCGAGTGCATAGAGGTCCTTGCGGAAGGCGGAATAGATCGCCTGCTGCCGTTCCGCTTCGAGAATATCGCCTGCGTTGAATGCGTTCACGATGCCCGCCAGAACGTCGGGCATCGCGTTGCCGAGACCCGAGATGCAGCCGGCCGCCCCGTTCTGCAGGGCCCATAGGACGAGATGGTCCGGTCCCGAATAGACTTCGAATCCCCGCACATCCTTTGCCACCTCCAGATATGCCTCGAGTGTGCCCTGGGCTCCGCCGGAATCCTTGATGCCGGCGATGTTGCCATGGCCCGCGAGCTTCCTTGCCGTTTCAGGCTCTATATGGTTCTGGGTCCGGGCTGGAATGTCATAGAGATAGACAGGCGATTTCACCGCGTCGGCGACAGTCGAGAAATGGCGCACGAGGCCGTCCTGGGTGCAGGCGATGAAGAACGGCGTGATCACGGCAATGCCCTCCACCCCGATCCGGTCGAACTCCCTGGCGAGTTTCAGCGTCTCGAAGGTCGCGGGCATGCCGGCATTGACGATCACCTTCACCCGGCCGGCCACTTCGTCGACCACCTCTTCGGTGAGCCTCACCTTTTCCTCGAAGGTGAGAGCGGTGAAATCCCCGTTCGTGCCCGCACACATGATGTTGTTGCCGGCCGCAACCTGGCGCCGCACCTGCGCTCGCGTGGCTTCGTAATTGATGGTCTCGTCCTCATTGAAGCAGGTCACGAGGGCGACGAAAGCGTGCTTGGGCATCGAAAACTCCGACTTGATTTGTGAGACGCCTTACGAGGCGTGTTCCATCCGGGCGGCGCGAAGGGCCGCCTGCACGTCCGGATCCGGATCGAGACTCGCGGCAAGAAGGGCGCGCGTATACTCCTGCTGCGGTGCCTCGAAGACCTCGCGGACCGTGCCGAGTTCCACGACCTCGCCCTTCTGCATGACCATGACGTGATCGGCGAAGTCGCGAACCACCGGCAGGTCGTGTGCGATGAAGATGAAGGCGATGCCCATCTCCTTGCGCAGCCTGTCGAGCAGCGCGATCACCTGGGCCTGGATCGACACGTCGAGCGCCGAGACGGCTTCGTCGCAAACGATGAGCTGCGGTTCGAGCGCCAAGGCCCGGGCAATGGCGATGCGCTGGCGCTGGCCGCCCGAGAACTGGTGCGGATATCGCTTCATGTGGTCCGGGCTCAATCCCACCTGGACCAGAAGCTCTGCAACCTTCTCGCGCCATTTGGGGCGGGGAAGGATATCCGGATGGATGACCCACGCTTCGGAGATCAGCTGGTAGACCGTCATGCGCGGATTGAGCGACTGCGTCGGATCCTGGAACACCATCTGCAGGTCGCGCCGAAGCTTGTAGAGTTCGGCGGGCGCCAGCGTGAACAGGTCCCGCCCTTTCCACAGGGCGCTGCCGCCGTCGGGTTCGTCGAGGCGGAGGAGAATGCGCGCCAGCGTCGATTTGCCCGATCCGCTCTCGCCGACCACGGCGAGGGTCTCTCCCGGCATCAGATCGAAGGATATGCCCTTCAGGGCCTGGAAGCCGCCATAGGCCTTTCTGACGTCCCGGACCGACAGCGCCGGCTCGCCTTTGGAATGCGGCTCATGCATCTCCCCCTTGCCGGGCGCGGCGGCGATGAGTTTGCGTGTGTAGGGATGCTGGGGGCTCTTGTAGACCTCGCGGACGGTGCCGCTTTCGACCAGCGCGCCCTTTTCCATGACGACGACGCGGTCGGCGATCTCGGTGACGACGCCGAGATCATGCGTGATGATGATCACCGCCATGCCGGTCTCCCGCTGCAATTCCTTGAGCAGCGCCAGCACTTCCGCCTGAACGGTCACATCGAGCGCCGTCGTCGGCTCGTCGGCGATGAGCAGGTCCGGCCGCAGCGCGAGCGCCATGGCGATCATGATGCGCTGCCGCTGTCCGCCGGAGAACTGGTGCGGGTATTTCTTCAACGCATGTTCGGGATCGGGGATCCCGACGCGGGTCACCAGGCGCAAGGCCTCCGTTTGCGCCTCTGCCGAGGACTTGCCGTGCGCCGTCAGGGTCTCCCGTATCTGCCAGCCGACCGTATAGACGGGATTGAGGTGGCTGAGCGGATCCTGGAAAATCATGGCGATCCGCTTGCCGTTGATCTGGCGGCGCTGTTCGGCGCTCATCCTCAGGAGATCCGCACCGTCGAGCAGGATTTCGCCCGAGCTGATGCGCCCCGGCGGCATGTCGATCAGGTTCATGATCGCGGAGGACGATACGGACTTGCCCGATCCGCTCTCGCCGAGAATGGCCAGCGTTTCGCCGCGGTCGACATGATAGGAGATGCTGTCGACCGCCTTCACCGTGCCCATGGCGGTATGGAACTCGACCGAGAGGTTGCGGACTTCGAGAAGGTGATCAGCCATTGGTGCTCCCCCTCATTTCGAGCCGCCAGCGCTGCACCGGATCGAAGGCGATGCGCATCCAGTTCGACAACAGGTTCAACGACATGGTCGTCAATATGATCGCAAGCCCGGGCCAGAAGGAGAGCCACCAGGCATTGGTGAGATACTGCCGTCCCTGCGAAATCATGAGGCCCCAGGTGATCTCCGGCGGCTGGATGCCGATGCCGAGGAAGGAGAGGGCGCTTTCGGCCAGCATCACATAGGCGAAGTCGAGGGTCGCCAGCGTGGTGAGAGTCGGGAAGACGACCGGAAGGATGTGGCGGAACAGGATGCGCTTGCTCGATGCACCCATGACGCGGGCAGCCTGCACGAACATCCGTTCCCGGATTTCGAGCACTTCCGCCCGAGTCGTGCGCAGATAGACGGGAATGCGGGTGATTGCCAGAACGAGCATCAGGTTCAGGATCGACGAGCCGAGGAGGTAAAGCACGATCACCGCGATCAGCAGCGACGGGAAGGACATGATGACGTCCGCCAGCCGCATGATGACCTGGTTGACGCGCGGCGACGAGAATCCGGCGATCAGTCCCAGCACCGTTCCGACCACCGCGGAAATGACCACCGCACCGGCCGCCACCATCAGCGTGTTCTGGGTCGCGACGATGATGCGCGCCAGCAGGGGACGCCCCAGGGCATCAGCGCCCATCCACCAGATCCATCCGCGTTCCCAGTCGAAAGGCGGGAGGTTTCGGCCGCGCAGGTTCTGCTTGATGGCGATGTCGCCGAACCAGCTTGGTCCGACGATGGCGAGCAGGATCATCACGATCAGGAAGATCGCGGCGCAGAACGCGAACTTGTCCGCCAAGAGCATGCGTCCGAACCGGCGGATGACGCCGGGTTCCTCTGCGATCGGAGATTCCGTGGTATGTGCCGTCATGATCGCCTCCTCAATGCCGGATGCGCGGGTCGAGAAGCGCATAGGCGATGTCGATCAGCAGGTTCATGAGGAAGATCGCCAGCGCCGTGACCAGAATGGCTGCGAGTACGACGTTGAAGTCCCGCTGCAGGATGGAATCGATCATCAGCTTGCCGACGCCCGGAAAGCCGAAGATGGTTTCGATGACCACCGCGCCGTTGAGGAGGCTTGCCGCCTGGTCGCCGATGACGGTGATGACCGGCAGCATGGCGTTCCGCAGGGCATGGATGAAGATGATCGGTCCGGATCTGATCCCCTTGGCGCGCGCGGTTTTCACATAGGCCGAGGAGAGCGCGGTGATCATCGAGCCGCGCACGACCTGGACGATGATGCCGAAGGGGCGGATGAACAGCACGCAGATCGGCAGGATCCAGTGCAGCAGCGTTCCGGTGCCGGAGGTCGGTAGCCAGGCAAGCTGCACCGAGAAGATCACGATGGCGACGATGGCCAGCCAGAAGTCGGGTACCGAGGCGCCGATCAGCGACAGGATGGACGACAGGCGGTCGAAGAAGCCGCCGGCTCTAAATGCGGCGAGCGATCCGACGACGATCGCGGCGCCCGCCACCAGCGACATGGTGATGGAGGCGAGCCACAGCGTCCAGGTGAAAGCCTCGGTCACCACGTCGAGGGCCGGACGGGCCTTTCTCAGCGACTGGCCGAGGTCGCCGGTGAGGACATCCCCGACATAGCGCGTGAACTGGACCATGATCGGATCGTTGAGCCCATGCAGTTCGCGGAACTGCGCCTTCATTTCCTCGGAGGCCTCGACAGGGAGAAACAGCGACGCCGGGTCGCCTGTCAGCCTCGACAGGAAGAAGACCAGCACGAGCAGCCCTACGAGCGAGATCAAACTGGCGATGGCGCGTTTGCGTATGAAGCTGAGCATGAGTCCCTCAAGTGGCTAGGGCGGCAGTTTGAGCTGCCGCCTTGCTTTCGTACGGCGGTCTCCGCCGGGGATAAATCACTTGATGCCGATCTCTGAGAGCTGGAGCATCGAGTTCGTTGCCATCGTAGGCTTGAAATCGAGCTTCTCGGAGACGCGCGAGAAGCCTACCATGTGGAAGAGAAGAACGTCCGCGACGACCTCGTCATGCAGATAAGCGATCAGCTCCGACCAGAGCTTGGCCCGTTCGTCGCCGACTGCCGCCGAAGCGCGCCGGATCAGGTCGTCGACCTTCGGGTCGGAGAAGCCGGACTGCGTGCCCTCCGAAGCATATTTGAAGAACATGGAGAAGGAAGGATCGCCCTTGGAGTTGTCGTGCATCGCTGCGACGAGCAGCGGGCCGCGGCCTTCCTTGAAGGGCTTCGAATAATAGCCTTCGTGCTCGGCGACTTCCACGAACTTCAGATCGACCTTGAATCCGACCTCCTGAAGCTGCGACTGGATCGCTTCCATGATCTCCGTCACATTGGGAAAGTTGGCGGTGCGGGCGATGATGGTGATCGGCGTTTCGACCTTCACGCCGTCAGCCTTGGCCTCTTCCAGAAGCTTCTTGGCGCCTTCGGGATCGTAGGGGAACACCTTTACGTCCGGATTCCAGCCGAGCGTCGGCGGCGGAACGATGGCCGTGGCAAGAAGTGCGCCGTCGGGAACGAGCGTTCCGATGAAGGCTTCACGGTCGATTGCCAGGTTCAGCGCCCGGCGGACGCGGACGTCGTTCAGCGGCTCGATGTTGTGATCGATGCGCAGGTAGACCGTTTCGCTGTCGAGATAGGAGAAGTCGGTCGCCGGATTGGTGGCATCGAGCTGGGAAATCGACGGCGAGATATCGGCCTCGCCCGTCTGGACCATCGCGGCGCGCACGGCCGGGTCGGCCCGGAAGAGGTAGGTCGCCTCCGTGACCTGCGGCTTTTGCCCCCAATAGTCGTCGCGCGCCGTGAGCACGATCTGCTGGCCCGGCGTCCAGTTCGTCAGCTTGTAGGGGCCGGTGCCCACGGGCTCGCGCACGAACTCCAGAGGGGTGCCTTCGGGGACGATCGTCACCAGGGACAGCAGCAGGGGAAGGATCGGCTGTACCGGATCCACGTTGAAATCGATCGTACGATCGTCCACCACCTGGGCGTTGACCGTCATGCCGCCGAAGTATCGCCGCGACTCGCAGGCGTTCTTGTCGCTCATGATCCGGTCGAAGCTGTATTTGACGTCCTTGGCATCGAAGGCCGTGCCGTCCGAAAAGGTAACGCCCTGGCGCAGGTGGAAGCGCCAACTGCCGTCTGGCTTCTGCTCCCATTTCTCGGCAAGGCGCGGCATCAGGCCCTTGTCCCCGCGCACATCCAGCTCGGTGAGCGTCTCGCTCACGTTCTGCATGATGACCCGCCCGATGTTCGACCGCGTTGCCATGCAGGGTTCGAGCAGGTCTGCTTCCTCGGGCAGTACGATCTTGATCGGGCCTGACGCTGCGTAGGCCGGCGATAGCGCCGAGCCCAGAATCAGCGCCGCCAGCATAATGGTCTTTCTCATTTTCATTCCTCCCTCTTTCCCTGGATAATCAGTCGTCAGTTGGCCGCTGCACGCTTTCCCGCGCATGCTGCGATGAAGGCGGTCACGCAGATGAGGACTGCGTCAGCAACGGCTGACTCACTGAAGGTTGCGGTTCCGCCCGCGGCGGTTGCTGCCTGGTGGTCATGGCGGCTTGCTGGCATTGCGGCTCCTCCCTTGGCGTCTCCGGCAGGGTGTGTTGACCATCGGCCGTTCGGGCTACTTTGTCAATTGTTTTATGAATGTAAGAGGATCAAAAAATATCTCGTCAAAGAAAAACAAATAATATCAAAATGATAAATGGATATAACGAGCGCCCTTGCATGTTCGCTATGACATTTTAAAACTTGACAACTTGAAAATTGGTGCGATGGTCCAGCTCAAATGAGGAGTGCCTTGATGAGTCCAGACGACATTGCCCGCGTGATGACCGGCGAAGTCCGCGAAGTGGCTGCGGGCCGGGATGAGGCCTTTCTGCCGTCTCCCATGGTGCAAAATCATGCCGCTTTTCTGCATCCGCTGGAGGATGGTTCGATTGTATGCGCCTGGTTCGGCGGGACGCTGGAGGGCAAGTCCGATATTTCGATATTTGCGTCCGTCCTCAGGCCGGGGTCGCGGGCTTGGGGCGGGCCGCAGCGGCTGAGCTTCGACTCCGATCATTCGGAGCAGAATCCGGTTCTGTTCACCGCGCCGGACGGACGGCTCTGGCTGTTTCACACCTCGCAGCCGGCAGGCAACCAGGACGAATGCCGAATCCGGATGGCCGAGGTGATCCGGGACGAAACCGATCCGCTCAGGCTTGCCGTCGCAGAGGAGCGCTACCTCGATCTGCCGCTCGGCTGCTTCGTCCGTGCTCCGCTGGTGGTGCGTGATGATGGGGCCTGGCTGCTTCCTATCTTCCGCTGCGTCCAGCGTCGGGGGCAGAAATGGAATGGCAGCCACGACCACGCGGCAGTCGGGATATCGTCGGACGGCGGTCGCACCTGGATCCTCGAGGAGGTCGCGGGTTCGACGGGCTGCGTCCATATGAATCCGGTTCCGATCGGAAAGGGGCACTATGCGGCCTTCTTCCGGCGCCGGCAGGCCGACTTCGTCTATCGGACGGAGAGCCTGGACGGAGGCCGTTCATGGTCCGCCCCCGCCGCGACCGATCTACCCAACAACAATTCCTCGATTTCCGTGACGGCATTGAGGGATGGCCGGCTGGCGCTGATCTGCAATCCCGTCAACGCAATGCTTTCGGAGGAGCGCCGCAGCTCGCTTTATGACGAATTGGGCGAGGATGACGGCAGGCCGGACGCCGATCCCGCGGGCGGCTGCGTGCCGGTCTGGGGCGTGCCGCGGGCGCCGGTTGCGGTCTGCCTGTCCGAGGACGGCGGGCGAAGCTTCCCCCTGCGGCTGGTCATCGAGGACAGCCCCGGCACCTGCCTGTCGAACAATTCCACGGACGGGCGCAACAAGGAGCTCTCCTATCCTTGGCTGCTCGAAGGAGCGGATGGCAGCCTCCACATCGCCTACACCTATCACAGGCGCGCAATCAAATACGTACGGCTGGCACCCGGTTGGGCCGGCGCGAGCGAGGCACGAAGCTGATGAGCAACATTGTCGGAATAACGATGGGGGATCCCTGCGGCGTGGGTCCGGAAATCACCGTCCGGGCACTGGCGGAAATGTCCGGCCCCGACCGCGCCGCGACACGCGTCTACGGCAATCTGAAAACCCTGGAGGCGGCGCGCCAGGCCGTCGGCATCGAGCTCGATCTCGCACCGCTGGTCGTCGATCTGGCAGTGGAGGGAGCGCCCCTGCCCTGGGGCCGGCTGTCGCCTGTCGCCGGCGATGCCGCGTTCCGCTTCATCGAGAGGGCGGTGCGGGATGCGATGGCCGGAGAGATCGGCTGCATCGTCACCGCGCCCATCAACAAGGAAGCTCTGAACCTGGCCGGCCATCATTACGACGGCCATACAGGCATGCTCCGCAGCCTGACGGGCTCCAAGGCGGCCTATATGCTGCTCGCCTCGGAGCGGTTGAAGGTCATTCATGTCTCGACCCACGTCTCGCTGCAGGAAGCCATCCGGCGGGCCACCACCGAGCGGGTGCTTGCGACGATCAGGGCGGGGGATGCGCATCTCAAGCGGATCGGCTTTGAAAAGCCGCGCATCGCGGTTGCCGGCATCAATCCCCATTGCGGGGAAAACAGTCTGTTCGGCACCGAGGACGACGACCAGATCGCGCCGGCCGTGGCTGCCGCGCGGTCGGAAGGCATTGACGCATATGGACCGATCTCCGCCGACACCGTGTTCCACCGTGCCTATTCCGGCGCCTTCGACCTGGTGGTGGCCCAGTATCACGACCAGGGTCACATCCCCATCAAGCTTGTCGCCTTCGACACGGCGGTGAACGTGTCCGTCGATCTGCCGATCGACAGGACCTCCGTCGATCACGGCACCGCCTTCGACATCGCCGGCAAAGGCATCGCCAACCACGGCAACATGAACTCGGCCATCGCCTATGCGCGCAAGCTCGTGGCGGGCCGTGCCCAGCAGGGACGCTAGTCATGACGATTGCGACGATCACCATTCATCAACCCCGCCGCCTGATCGTCGGCGCGGGGACTATCGGCGAGGTGGGTTCGTGGGCAGGCGATGCCGCGCGCACGCTCGTCGTCGCCACGCCTTTCACGGCCGGCTTCGTGGATCGATTGCGCCTGCCCGGGAGCGTAACGGTATTCGATGCTATCCCGGGAGAACCGGACATTGCGATCTTCGATGCGGCGATCGAAGCCGCCCGCCGTACCAATCCCGATCTGGTCGTGGGCGTCGGCGGCGGCTCCGTGCTCGATGTGGCGAAACTCGTCGCCGCGCTGTGGAATTCGGACCAGACGCTATCCGACGTGGCAGGCCCGAACCGCGTTGCGGACCGCAGTACCCGTCTGGCTCAGGTCGCCACCACGGCAGGGACCGGTTCCGAGGCCGGAATCCGTTCGCTCATCACCGATCCCGGCAAGGGTAACAAGATCGCCGTCGAAAGCCCGCATTTGATCGCCGATCTCGCGGTTCTTGATCCGGAGCTGACCTTCTCGCTGCCGCCTGCCGTCACGGCTGCGACGGGGATCGACGCCATGGCGCATTGCGTGGAGGCGTTCACCAATCGCCGCGCTCATCCGATGATCGACGATTTCGCGCGGATGGGCTTCCGCCTGGTGGGCCGATATCTGGCGAGAGCCGTCAGGGACGGGAGCGACACCGAGGCGCGCGAAGGCCTGATGCTGGCGTCCTATTACGGCGGCGTCTGCCTGGGGCCGGTGAATACCGCCGCCGGCCATGCGATCGCCTATCCCCTGGGAACGCTGCTGCATCTTCCGCATGGCCTGGCGAACGCGATCGTCTTCCCCCATGTCCTGGCCTTCAACCAGCCCGCGGTGCCGGCAAAGACCGCCGAGGTGGCGGAGGCGCTCGGATTTGGGCAGGAGCTTTCGCAACGCGACCTGCTGGGGGCAGCGCATGCATTCTGTGCCGGGCTTGGTGTCGAAATGTCCCTTTCCGCACACGGGGCGACGGAGCCCGATCTTCGGCGCTATGCCGAGGATGCCCATGCGATCAGGCGGCTGATGGACAACAACCCCAGGGACATGAGCGTCGACGACGTGCTCGGGATCTACAAGGCCGCCTTCTGAGGCAGTGTCGATCATCCGAGGCAAGCGGCTGTTCGAGCCATCCGCTTGCCTCGACTGTCACGGCTTCGAGGATTGGAAGAGGCGATCTCGTGATCCGGTCAGGTGATCGCGCATCAGCTTTTGCGCGGCCTCGCCATCCTTGGCCTCGATAGCTTTTGCAATGGCTTCATGCTCTGCAAACACCCGCAGAAGCCCCGCGGCCTCGCGTTTGACGGAAACGCCATGGAACTTCATCCCGACGGCGATATGATCCTTCAATGCCTCCATCGCCGTCGAGAAATAGTTGTTTTGAGCAGCCCGGGCGATGGCGAGGTGAAACTGGAAGTCGGCATCCTCCCGGTGGGATTGGCGGTTGGTCGCGTCGCGCATCAGTTCCAATGCTTGCCGGATTGCCGCAAGGCTGTCCTTGTCGTGCCTTGTCGCCGCGGCCGCCGCGGCGGCGGGTTCCAGCGTCAGGCGGAACTCGTAGCAGTTGAGCAGGTCGGCGATGTTCTCCAACTGGCCGAAGCCGAGCGGCTCCTTGAGGCCGACCGAGCGGACGAAACTTCCGGCTCCACGGCGTGAATAGATCAGGCCCTGGTCGCGCAGGCGCCGCAAAGCTTCGCGGATCACCGGCCGAGACACTTCGAACTCCGCCGCCAGGTCATGTTCCGTGGGCAGGCGCTCGTCAGGCTGGTAGGCCCCCGATTTGATGGCGCGGTGCATACGCTCGAAGACGATGTCGGGCAGCCCCTTGCGTGCGGTTCCGTTCTCCAGCCCCATACCTACCCCGCCTTCCGAAGGATCATGCTTGTAATTGACGTCAGCGTGTCCGGTCCTCCGAATCCGCCGGATTTTGCGATTATGCATTGGCCGCCGGCATAGGCCAATCCCAGCCCGGGCAGACACTCGCCGGTCAGGCGAAAGCGGGAAATGCCCATCCTCCGCAAGACCGCCTCCGCGGTCGCTCCGCCGGACAGGAGAAGCGTTTTTGCGGTATCGGTAAGGCTCGGGGCGATGCTTGCTGCAAGCGCTTCGGAAACCTCCTGCGGACTGCACACTTCGGTACCGGGTGTCGCCTGTACGAGAGTTATGCCTGTCCCGCCGATGGAGGACTCCGCCAGCATACCATTTGGAGCCTGCAGGCAGTGCACCGGATAAGAACGTCTGAGCTCGTCTATCTGCGCGAGTGTGATCGGATCCCGTGATCCGATGACGAAGAGTGCAGCGCCTGCGGGTATTTCGGCCGGCACGGCTTCCGCCCTTTCGGTCATCCCGCGGGCGAGGGCATCGGCAAGCCCTCTTGCGCCGATCAGGAGGTCCACCCCTGTTGCTTGGGCCGTTTGCAGTGCCTCATCCATGTCGGCCGCCGAGCGAATGTCGGGGATGATCGCACGAGAGGCGTGACGACCGAGCTTTTCACGGATGGAGATCGACTTGTCGACGCCGAACCCCTCCAGACAGCCGGCCGCCACAAACCGGCCGAATTCGGGAATCGCCGGGGCGACGAGAGCGCGGTCGAACGGCGTCGCGTCGAGTTCGGCGGCAATATGGCCCTTGAGGCGGGAGTCTATTTTCTTGAAGAGCGATGTCCCCGGCGGGAGCATGGAAATGGCGCGAGCCGCCGCCTCTCTTGCGGCATCTTCGTGAAGCTCGCGGCATGCCAGGTTGATGGCCAGAACATCGGGCCTGTCCTGCAGGACGAGCGGGATGACGTCCGGGTTCAACGCCACCTCGGTATGCATGCCCCTCCCGGCAAAGGGCGCGGCCGAGTCGAGAGCGCCTGTCAAATCGTCCCCGAGGATGGCAATCATATGGCAGTACCGCTGTAATGTTGTAATCTTTAGTCGGATGGAAACAGCTGGAATGTCAAGTCATCATGCAGAGAATATTACAAATATAGTGATCTCCGCCGGGAATCTCGAAGGACGCCCTTGCTCCGAGGCAGGCAAGCAGAAACGAGCTGGTGCGCCACAAAACCACTTGATTAAAGAACGAACGTTCGTGTATATACGACAGCTTCCTCATATGTGGGGCCGTGATGCCAAGAGACCGCAAGATCGAAATCGATGACATTCTGGACGCAGCTGTCCGTGTCGTGCTTCGGGCCGGCGCGGCCGGACTGTCGATCGACGCGGTTGCGCGGGAGGCCGGCGTCAGCAAATCCCGTGTCGTCTATGATCACAAGTCCAAGTCGGGGTTGCTCGAAGCTCTGGTCGAACGGAAAATCAGGGCCGAACAGGAGCGGACGCAGGCGGCGGTGACAGCCAGCAAGGATACCCCGCATCCGGAATTGTACGGCCGCATCGCCACCGCGGCCGCGGGGCCCGATGACGAGGATAAAGCCGTCACGCTGGCCATCAGTGCCGCCATGTCGAGTGAAGACAAGGTCCGGGATCTCATGCGGGAATGGTTTGCCGAAGACCTTCAGGCCGTCAAAGCGACGCCCAGGCCGCAAGCGGCGCTCCTGGCCTATCTGGCGCTCAGCGGATTCCTCTGTTTCGAGTTGTTCGATTTTCATCGCTGGGACGAGGCGGAGAGGACGGTAATCCTTGAAGGGATCAGGACGATGTTCGTCAGCTTCCCCGAACCCGCCTGATATCGACGTCCCATCGGCTGAACGGTTCGCGATTCATTTTATTTGCAGGTGACTGAAACGATGAAAAATTTCAAATCTTGGCCGCGTGCAGGCGCCGTTCTGATGGCTGCTTCGATCATCGTGTCGACGAGCGGCAACGCCTTCGGGCAATTTGGCGAAATGCCGCCGCCGGCGGTGAGTGTATTGACGTTGCAGGAACGCGCTGTCCCGGTCATCAGCGAATTGCCCGGCCGCATTGCGGCTACGCGGGTTTCGGAGGTGCGGGCGCAGGTCTCGGGTATTCTGCAGGAGCGTGTGTTCGAGCAGGGCACCCTTGTCAAGCAAGGCGATATTCTCTATCGGATCGATCCCAAGCTTTTCCGGGTTCGCGTCGCGAGCGCCGAGGCGGCACTGCAGAGAGCGAAAGCCACCCAGGCCAATGCCCGCCAGCAGCTGGAGCGGCAAAAAACCCTCCGGAAT
This sequence comes from Xaviernesmea oryzae, assembly GCF_900177415.1. Lineage (GTDB taxonomy): Bacteria > Pseudomonadota > Alphaproteobacteria > Rhizobiales > Rhizobiaceae > Neorhizobium > Neorhizobium oryzae_A. The sequence goes on from NZ_FXAF01000006.1 coordinate 256,747, forward strand.
CGCAATGTGGCAAGCGGGGTCGATTACGACACCGCTGCCGTCGCGCTCGCCCAGGCCGACGCGGATGTCGCGGCCGCCGAAGCAGCTCTCGATGAGGCGAGGATCAATCTCGATTATACCGAGGTGAGGGCGCCGATTACCGGGATCATCGGCGCAGCGCTCGTCACGGAAGGTGCATTGGTCGCAGCCGACGGTGCGCAGAACCTTGCGCTGATTCAGCAGATCGATCCGGTTTATGCGGATTTCACCCAATCGTCTTCGCAATTGCTCGCCCTCAAGCGCGCGGTGGATGAAGGAAGACTTGCGAGCCCGGCACCGGGCCAAGCGAGCGTCCAGCTCGTCTTCGATGACGGCAGCGTCTATTCGCAGCCGGGCAAGCTTCTGTTTGCCAGCGCCAGTGTGGACGCAACCACGGGGCAGGTGACGTTGCGCGCCGAGTTTCCGAACCCGAAGGGCGACCTTCTTCCCGGCATGTATGTTCGCGTTCGTGCCGAACAGGCGGTCCGTCAGGGGGCTATCACCATTCCTCAGCGATCCGTCGTCCGTTCTCCGGACGGCAAGGCCCAGGTTTACGTGGTGGGGGACGACGCGACTGCGCAGGTCCGCGACATTACGCTTGGAGAGGCGATCGGCAACGAATGGGTGGTCGAAAGCGGGCTCAAGAACGGCGAGCAGGTGATCGTCGATGGCGCGCAGAAGGCGCAGCCCGGTGCGAAGGTGGTTCCGGAACCCTGGAATCCCGATAATGCAGCCGAAGCGGCTCCTGCCAATTCCGATAATCAGGTGCGGTAATGGCCCAGTTCTTTATCAGCCGGCCGATTCTGGCGTGGGTTTTCGCGATCTTCATTTCGCTTGCCGGGGTTATCGCGCTGCCGTTCCTGCCCGTGGCGCAGTATCCGAAGGTCGCTCCGCCGCAGCTGACGATCTCGACCAACTATCCGGGCGCCTCGCCGCAGGAAATCTATCAGGGCGTGACGCGTCAGATCGAGGAAGAGCTGAACGGCGTGGATGGCCTGATCTATTTCGAATCCACGTCGGACGCCTCGGGCTACATCACCATCACCGCGACCTTCGTGGCCGGGACCGATATCGATCAGGCCTCGGTGGACGTGCAGAACGCCATCCGCCGTGTCGAGCCGCGCCTGCCGCAAGCGGTGAAGTCGCAGGGGATCAATGTCGAGGAAGCCGGCGCCGGCTTCCTGATGGTGGTCTCGCTCAACTCGACCGACGGCCGGCTGGACGACGTAGGACTGGGTGATTACCTGACCCGCAATGTTCTGGGCGAACTGAGGCGCCTGGACGGCGTCGGCCGCGTGCAGCTTTTTGCCGCCCAGCGCGCGATGCGCGTCTGGATCGATCCCGACAAGATGGTCGGCCTTAATCTCTCCACGGCGGATATCAGCGCGGCGATCGCCGCGCAGAATGCGCAGGTTGCCGCCGGCCAGATCGGCGCCGCCCCCAATCCGGTCAGCCAGGATCTCACGGCGACGGTGCTGGTGCATGGGCAGTTGAGCGATCCGCAGCAATTCAGGGACATCATCCTGAGGGCAAACCCGGATGGATCGACGGTGCGGCTTCGCGACGTGGCGCAGATCGAGATCGGAGCGGAAGCCTACAGCTTCGTGAGCCGGCTGAACGGCAAGCCGACCGCCGCCGCCGCCGTCCAGCTTTCCTCCACGGGCAACGCGGTCGCCACCGCGGCTGCCGTGGAAGCGAAAATGGAGGAGCTTTCCCGGTTTTTCCCGCAGGGTATCGAATATTCGATCCCTTACGACACAAGCCCCTTCGTGTCGGCTTCGATCGAGAAGGTCATCCATACGCTGGTCGAGGCGATCATCCTCGTCTTCGTCGTGATGTTCGTGTTCCTCCAGAACTTCCGATACACGCTCATCCCCACGCTGGTGGTGCCGGTCGCGCTGCTCGGTACGCTGGCCATCATGCTGGCGACGGGCTTCTCCATCAACGTTCTGACCATGTTCGCCATGGTGCTGGCTATCGGCATCCTGGTCGACGATGCGATCGTCGTCGTCGAGAATGTGGAGCGCATCATGGCCGAGGAGGGGCTGCCGCCGAAAGAGGCGACCCGCAAGGCCATGGGCCAGATCACGGGGGCCATCCTCGGCATCACGCTGGTCCTCTCCTCCGTCTTCATCCCGATGGCGTTCTTTCCCGGATCGACAGGCATCATCTATCGGCAGTTCAGCCTGACGATGGTCGTCTCGATCCTGTTTTCGGCTTTCCTGGCGCTTTCGCTCACTCCGGCGCTTTGCGCCACCCTGTTGAAGCCCATTCCCAAGGGACATCACGAGAAACGCGGGATTGCAGGCTGGTTCAATCGGAGTTTCGGAAGGCTCACGAACGGCTATTCCGGCAGCGTCGCAGGCCTGGCGCGCCGTGCCGGGCGGATGATGGTGGTCTATCTCGCGCTTCTCGTCGGGCTCGGCTATCTGTTCGTCAATCTTCCGGGCGGCTTTGTTCCGAACGAGGACCAGGGCTTCCTGATCGTCGACGTACAGGGACCGCCGGAGGCGAGCCGAAACCGCACGCTCGCCTCGCTGGAGCAGATCGAGAACGTGTTTCGGGCCGAGCCCGCGGTCGAAAACACCGTTGCGATCCAGGGGTTCAGTTTCTCCGGCACCGGCCCCAACGCCGCGCTGGTATTCGTGACGCTGAAGGACTGGGCGGAGCGCGGCGAGGGCAATAGCGCCCAGGAAATCGCCAACCGCGCCAACATGCAGTTGTTCGCGCTGAAGGACGCAACGACCTTTGCCCTTTCGCCGCCGCCGATCGAAGGTTTCGGCGTTTCGAACGGCTTCACCTTCCGTCTGCAGGATCGCGGCGGAAACGGCCAGGCCGCTCTCAATGCCGCCGCCGGCGAATTGATGGCGAAGGCATCGCAATCCGGCCTGATCGTCGGCATCCGGCCGGAAGGCATGCCGGATGCCGCACAGCTTCTGCTGGTCATAGACCGGGAGAAGGCAAACACCTTCGGCGTCACCTTCGCGGATATCAACGACACCATCACGGCGAATCTCGGATCCTCCTATATCAACGACTTTCCGAACACGGGCCGCATGCAGCGCGTCATCGTGCAGGCTCAGGACAAGGCTCGGCTGCAGGCAGAAGATCTGCTGAAGCTGAATGTCCGGAACGTGCATGGCGGAATGGTCCCGCTGTCGTCCTTCGCCATCGCCGAATGGCAGAAGGGGCCAGCCCAGATCGTCGGCTACAACGGTTATCCGACTGTTCGTATTTCCGGTGAGCCGGCTCCGGGCGTATCCTCGGGCGCGGCGATCGCCGAGATGGAACGGCTTGCATCCGAGCTGCCGGAAGGTTTCGGCTTCGAATGGACGGGCCAGTCGCTGGAGGAGATCACGTCGGGCAATCAGGCGCCGATCCTCTTCGGGCTCAGCATTCTGTTCGTCTTCCTGCTGCTCGCCGGTCTCTACGAAAGCTGGTCGATTCCGCTATCGGTCATGCTCGTCGTGCCGCTCGGCGTCATCGGGTCCGTGCTTGCCGTGATGGTGCGCGACATGCCGAACGACATCTACTTCAAGGTCGGCCTGATCGCGATCATCGGCCTCTCCGCCAAGAACGCGATCCTGATCGTCGAATTCGCCAAGGACTACTTTGCCGAGGGGAAATCGCTGGCCGAATCGGCCGTGGCGGCGGCTCGCGTCCGCTTCCGCCCGATCATCATGACCTCGCTCGCCTTCACGCTCGGCGTGGTGCCGCTTGCCATCGCGACAGGGCCGAGTGCGGCGAGCCAGAATGCGATCGGCACCGGTGTTCTCGGCGGCATGATTTCGGCCACGGTTCTGGCGATTTTCTTCGTTCCGGCCGTCTTCGTGTTCGTCCTCACGGTATTGCGCACGAAGCGGCCAGAACCGGGACATGGCGCCGCTCCTGCGGCCGCGCCACCGGAGCCGGTGTCTTCCTCTCATTAGGAAACTCGGAAAGCCTTGAAGTCTTCTTCAAGGCTTTCTTTTTTGGATTGGGTTTCAGGCCATCAGCTCGCTCATCCTGGCCACAAGGTCGTCCAGGATCGCTATGCGCCCGGCTCCGGAAGGACGGATGGCGAAATACGAGACGTCGATGCTCGGCTGAAAGGGAACCGCCACGATCGCCACCTCGGCCGCACGGATGCTGGTTTGATCGACGATCCCCACGCCGATGCCGGAAGCGGCGAAATGGCAGCAGTTCAGCATGGATGTTTCCATCGTACTTGCCGGCGGGTGATCCGCGCTCGCAAAGGCACGGTCGAGTGCAAGCCTGAGCGGCGAGTTCCGGCCCGGGATCAGAACCCGCTGATCCTGCAGGTCGGCCGGCGTGACGACATGTCTGGATGCCAGGGCGTGACCCGGCGCCATGGCGGCGACCGCCTGTGAACTGTGCAGCAGAACCGCGTTCTTGTCTGCCATGCGCGGAGAGCTGAAGACGAAGCCGAGATCGTACTGGTTCTTATCGACCATATCCCAGATATGCCGGCTGTTCTCGACGTCGATGACGAGCGGGAGATCGAGGCGGTTGCCGATAACATCGATGATGGCCTGATGGAGATAAGGTCTCATAAGGGATGTCACGCTCGCAATGCGCAGGACGATGTTCTTGTGTTTGCGGATATCGTCTGCGGCTTGGGCGATCTGGTCCAGACCGAGATAAAGCCGTTCGACTTCGCGAAAAAGCTGAGTCGCTTCTGCCGTTGGCACCAGCCGCGTGCCCTGCCTCTCGAAGAGGGTTATCTGAACCACCTCCTCGAGATCCCGGATGAGCCTGCTGACGGCAGGCTGCGTGACATTCATCGCTTCGGCGGCCGCGGTAATTCCGCCGGTCATCATCACGCTTCGGAACGCCTCGACCTGGCGAGGTTTCAAACGCACTGCCTTATCCCTTCATAACATTTGCGCATGAACCGTGTACTAAATGCAATTTTTCTTTTGCTGGCGAAAGCTTTATTTGCGCCTTAATCCGCAGGGAGAGCGCGGATTTCGGACAACCGGAGGAGCTCCATCATGAAATTCCTTACGATCGCAGCCGCATTGGCAGCGTCTGTTTTCGCCGTACCGTTCGCAACTCACGCGAAGGACCTTACCGTGGGCTTGGCGGCATCCACGACATCCATGGATCCGCAATTCTATGTGGTCGGCCCCAATAGCGCCATGGCGCGCAATATCTTCGATGGCCTCGTCAACCAGGATGCCAAGCAGCAGATTCAGCCTGCGCTTGCCGTATCCTGGCAGACCATCGACGACACCACCTGGGAATTCAAGCTGCGCCCGAACGTCAAGTTTCATGACGGCAGCGATTTCACTGCGGAAGACGTCGTGGCAAGCATCAAGCGCGTCCCGCTGGCGTCGACCAACAGCCCGAGCTCCTTCGCGGCCTATGTGAAGGCGATCACCGAGGTAACGGCGGTCGACCCGCTGACGGTCCGCATCAAGACCGACGGCCCGACGCCGCTGCTTCTCAACAATCTCAGCCGTATCGCCATCCTCCCGGCGGAGATGGAGAAGACGACGACGGAAGAGATGAATTCCGGCAAGGGGGTTGTCGGCACCGGCCCGTTCAAGTTCGTCTCCTGGACGCCGGACGACAATGTCGTGGTAGAACGCAACGACGGCTATTGGGGCGAGAAGGCTGCCTGGGACAAGGTCACCTTCCGGGTTTTCAAGAACAGCAGCGCCCGTGTGGCGGCCATTCTCTCCGGCGACGTGGATATGATCGAGAGCATCCCGACCGCCGACACGCGAAAGCTTCAGGCCTCCGACAAGCTGAAGGTCGTCAACGTTGCCGGCAACCGCATCATGTATCTGCATATGGATCAAGATCGTGAAGTGTCGCCTTTCGCCAAGGGGCCGGACGGCAAGAACCCGCTGTTGAAGCCGGAAGTACGCCGTGCGCTCTCGCTTTCGATCAACCGCGAGGCGCTCGTCGACCGCATCATGGACGGGCAGGGCGTGCCGGCCGGCCAGGTCGTTCCGGAAGGCTATTTCGGCTACGATCCGTCGATCAAGGTCGATCCCTATGACCCGAACAAGGCCAAGCAACTGCTCGCCGATGCGGGCTACCCGGAAGGCTTCTCGCTGACCTTCCATGCCTCGAACGACCGGTATCCGAACGATTCCAAGGTCGCTCAGGCGATCGGCCAGTTCTTCAGCCGCATCGGCGTCAAGACGGAAGTGGCCACGCTCCCCGGCAGTGTCTATTTCACCCGCGCTTCCGCGCTTGAATTCAGTTTCATCATGGGCGGTGCCGCCGTCGAAACCGGCGAGGCATCCGGCGTGCTCGGCCCGATCCTGGAAACCTATGGCGAAAAGGCCGGGCAGGGCAATCGCGGCCGTTACTCCAATCCGGAATTCGACAAGGCTTTGACCGAAGCCCGCAGAACGCTGGACGACACGAGGCGCGAGGAACTTCTGAGGAAGGCGACGGAAATCGCCATGACCGACCTCGGCGTCATTCCCGTCTTCTATCTGGCCAACACCTGGGCGGTCAAAGACGGGCTATCCTACGAAGGCCGCTCGGATGGTTACACGCTTCCCTACTATGTGAAGCCCAACTGATCCCGGAAAGGACGGTCCATCATGTCTTTCAGCGGCGTATTCCCCTATCTCGTCTCGCCGGTCGATCAGTCCGGCAAGGTCATGGACGGCGTGCTGACGGATCTGGTGGATCACCTTGTCGAGGCGGGCGTCCATGGTTTGACGCCGCTCGGCAGCACCGGCGAATTTGCCTATCTCTCCCAAGAGCAGAGACGTCACGTCGTCGATACGGTGATTTCGGCCAATCGCGGCCGGGTCCCCGTTGTCGCCGGCGTGGCGTCAACGTCGACTGCCGACGCCGTTGCACAGACGGAATATATGGTCGAGGCCGGTGCCGATGGCATTCTGGCGATCCTGGAAGCCTATTTCCCGATCAGCGACGAGGGTGTCGAAGCCTATTTCACGGCGATCGCCAGAGCCGCGAAAGGACGTCCGGTCGTTCTCTACACCAATCCGCAGTTTCAGCGCTCGGATCTGACATTGCCGGTCATCGAACGTCTGAGCCATGTCGAGAACATCCGCTACATCAAGGATGCCTCCACCAATACCGGGCGCCTCCTCTCCATCATCGAGCGGACCCGCGGCCGGATGGACGTGTTCGCCGCTTCCGCTCATATTCCGGCTTGCGTGATGATGATCGGCGGGGTCGGCTGGATGGCCGGTCCCGCCTGCATCGTCCCTCGGCAGAGCATTGCTCTCTATGAGGCCGCAAGGGCAGGCGACTGGGCTAAGGCCATGGAACTGCAGCGGCCTCTCTGGAAGGTCAACGAAATCTTCGCGAAATATTCGATCGCCGCATGCATCAAGACGGCGCTCGAACTGCAAGGCTTTCCGGTCGGCGCGCCGATCGCTCCGCAGGCTGCGCTCGGTGAGGCCGCCCGCGCGGAGATCGGCGCGGTGCTGCGCGATGTCGGCGCTCTCTGAGCGTCGGTTTTCCCATTCGATACACCACAGGCAATTTCAGAATGACTGCAATTCCGATCATCATCGACTGCGATCCCGGGATCGACGACGCGATCGCGCTTCTCACTGCGTTCGTCTCTCCGGAACTGGAAATCCTCGGCATCACGCCCGTCTGCGGCAACCAGCCGCTCGAACGGACGGTCCGCAACGCCCTTCAGGTTTGCGAGCTCGGCGGCCGGACCGACATCCCCGTCTATGCCGGTTGCTTCCGGCCGATGTTCCGGGAGCCCATTTATGGCCAGTTTCACGGAAAGAACGGCCTCGGCAACACCACGCTGCCGGAACCGATCAAGACTGCCGAAAGCAAATCCGCGGTTGATTTTCTCATCGAGACGCTGAGTGCTGCAGGAAACGAAGGCAAACGGATTACAATCTGCTGTCTTGGACCGATGACCAATCTGGCGGTCGCCTTGCGGATGAAGCCGCAGATCGCCGAGGGCATCGAGCGGGTGGTGATGATGGGCGGGGCCTATCGCGAACCCGGCAACCGTACCATGACGTCGGAATTCAATGTTCTTGCCGATCCGCATGCGGCACATGTGGTCTTTTCCAGCGGCGTACAGATCGTGGCGCTGGCGCTCGACGCGACGCATCAGGTCATGCTGAAGCCGGAGCATGTCGCGCAGTTTTCCGAAGTGAGCGGGCGTATTTCCGAAACCCTGGCCGAGCTGATGGCATTCTGGGACCGCAACGACGTGCGCCGCTACGGATCGCGCGGCGGTCCGCTGCATGATCCGCTCGTGATCGCCTATCTGCTCGCTCCCGGCCTCTTCAAGACGCAGCGTGCCCGCGTCTTTGTCGAGCATGAAAGCGAATTGTGCATGGGGCAGACGATTGCCGACTGGTATGGCAAGAGCGGTCTGGAGCCCAATGCGGATATTGTCACCAGGGTCGATGCCGAGGGCGTGATCGAATTCTTCCTCGAGCGGCTTTCGCGCTATGCCGAGAAGGCCGTGGCATGAGCATTCACAAGGTCATCATCGATACGGATCCGGGCGTGGACGATGCCGCAGCCATCCTGATGGCGCTGGCCTCGCCGGAAATCGATGTGCTTGGCCTCACCGTCGTCGCGGGAAACGTTCCGCTGGAGGACGCTGCCGCGAACGCCTGCAAGATCGTCGGCCTGTCCGGCCGGAGCGACGTCCCGGTCCATGCGGGCGCGCCGGGCCCGCTGGTCAGGGATCAGGTCTTCGGCAAATATGCGCGGATCGGCGCGTTCGGCGATGATCTCGTAGCCGGAAGCGGCGTCAGGCCGGCTGACGAGCATGCGGTGCATTTCATCGTCCGGAAGACTCGCGAGGCGACCGAAGCGGGCGATCCGATCACCATCTGCGCCATCGGGCCGCTCACCAATATAGCGCTCGCGCTGATCCAGCATCCCGATGTGGCGCGCGGTATCCGCCAGGTCGTCTCGATGGGCGGGGCGTTCACTGCGCTCGGCCACCGCACGCCCTGGGCCGAGTTCAACATCTATGCGGACCCGCACGCAGCCGAGATCGTCTATCGGTCCGGCGTATCGGTCGTGGTCATGCCCCTCGACATGACGTTCCAGGCGCTGTTCACGCAAAAGCATTTCGAGCGTTTTGCCGAAGAGGGCGGGCAGGCGGGTGCTGCGCTCTTCAATTTGTTTTCCAGATTCGATCGCAGTGACATCGACCGTTTCGGCCGGCCGGGAGGCCCCATTCACGATGCCACGACGATCGCCTGGCTGATCCGGCCCGATCTTTTCAAAAGCCGGAAGGCCGCCGTCGGCGTGCAGGTCACCGGCCTCACGAAGGGCCACACCTACGCCGATTTCCACCAAAAGATAGCCCATGTCGCGGATGCGACCGTCGTTACCGATATGGACGAGGCGGGCTTCATCAATCTGCTGATCGAGCGGATATCGCGCTATGGACGCGCTGCCCCGCCCGAGGCCAAGTTGCTGGGAGGCTGATCCCTATGAGCGGTTATCTGCTAAGCCGGTCGATACAGACCATTCTGACCCTTTTCGTCATGTCGGTCCTGGTGTTCGTCGGACTTTATCTCGTCGGCAATCCGGTCGACGTGCTGCTGAGCCCGACGGCGACGCCGGCCGAGCGCCTTCAGGTCATCCAGTCCTTCGGGCTCGACAAGCCGGTCCTGGAACAATACTGGCTTTTCCTCACACGTGCATTGTCGGGCGATCTCGGCAATTCCTTCGTCTTCAACCAGCCGGCCCTGACCCTGATCCTGAACCGCATGCCGGCGACGCTGGAGCTTGCCTTCGTGGCGCTGGTCATGGCGCTGATTGCCGGAATTCCGCTCGGCGTCTATGCCGGTCTGAAGCCGAAGGGATTGATCTCGAAGTCGATCATGACCTTCTCGATCCTCGGCTTCAGCCTGCCCACCTTCTGGATCGGCCTCGTGATGATCATGTTGTTCAGCGTACAGCTCGGCTGGCTGCCGGCATCGGGCCGTGGAGACACGGTGCCGGTCTTCGGCGTCCCGGTCAGCCTCTTCACGCTGGATGGCCTCTCCCATCTTCTGCTGCCCGCGTTCAATCTGGCGCTCTTCAAGATCTCGCTCGTCATCCGCCTGACCCGCGCGGGCGTCATGGAGACGATGCAGCTCGATTTCGTGCGCTTCGCCAGGGCCAAGGGGCTCACCGAACGCCGCATCGTGCTCGTCCACGTCCTCAAGAACACGCTGATCCCGCTGATCACGGTGATCGGCCTTGAGCTCGGTTCCCTGATCGCCTTCGCGGTCGTCACCGAGACCATCTTCGCCTGGCCCGGCATGGGCAAGCTGATCATCGACGCCATCGCCGTTCTCGATCGCCCGGTCATCCTCGCCTACCTGATGATCACGGTCGTGATGTTCAGCGTCATCAACCTGCTCGTCGACATCCTCTATTCGATCGTCGATCCACGCGTTCGTCTTGAAGGGAATTCGTGATGAACCAGGAGACAAACACGACCACCTCCGTTCACGTCGGCAATAATGGTGGCAAACCGCCCGTATCCCGCTCGCCCTTCCGCCAGACGATCTCGGCCTTGCTGCAGGATAAACTGGCGCTTATCGGCATCGTGCTGGTGCTGATCTTCGTCATCGCGGCAGTTCTGGCGCCGGTCATCGCGCCCCAGAACCCTTACGATTTGTCGCAGCTCGACATCCTCGACGGCCGCTTGCCGCCGGGTTCGGAAAGCATGAACGGGCTTGTCTATGTGATCGGCACGGACGACCAGGGCCGCGATCTTCTGAGCGCTATTCTTTACGGACTTCGCACGAGCATTCTCGTCGGCATATCGAGTGCCGCGATCGCGCTGATTGTGGGCGCCTCGATCGGGCTTGTGAGCGCTTATGCCGGCGGCCGTGTCGATTCCGTCCTGATGCGCATCGTCGATATCCAGCTCAGCTTTCCGGCGATCCTGATCGCCCTGATCTTCCTCGCCATCCTTGGGCAGGGCGTCGACAAGATCATCCTCGCGCTCATCGTGACGCAATGGGCCTATTACGCCCGCACCATCCGTGGATCGGCGCTCGTCGAACGCAAGCGTGCCTATGTGGATGCCGCCCGCTCCATGGCGCTGCCAGACCGGCGCATCCTCTTCCGGCATATCCTGCCGAACTGCCTGCCGCCGCTGATCGTCGTGGCCACCATGCGCGTCGCCTATGCCATCATGCTGGAAGCGACCCTCTCCTTCCTCGGCATCGGTCTGCCGGTGACGGAACCGTCGCTCGGGCTGCTGATCTCGAACGGCTTCGAATATCTTCTCTCCGGGGATTACTGGATCAGCTTCTTCCCCGGTCTTGCGCTGCTGCTGCTCATCGTCGCGATCAACCTGATCGGCGATGCCCTGCGCGATATCCTCAATCCCCGGCGGGAAGGCTGAGTCATGACCAAACCGGCACTTTCGATCTCCAACCTCAACACCTCCTTCCGCGTCGACGGCGAGTGGCAGAACGTCGTCCGCGACGTGAGCTTCGATATCGGCGAAAAGGAAACCGTCGCGGTCGTCGGCGAGTCCGGCTCGGGCAAGAGCGTGACCGCCATGTCGATCATGCGGCTCCTCTCTCCGGCCAATTCCCGCGTCACCGGCAGGATCGAGTTCGAGGGCAGAAACCTCCTTGATCTTCCGCTTGGCGAGATGCAGTCCATTCGCGGAAACCGCATCGGCATGATCTTCCAGGAGCCAATGACCAGCCTCAATCCGGTGCTGAGGATCGGCCAGCAGATCACTGAGGTTCTCGTACAGCATCGCGGCATGACGTATTCTCAGGCGGAAGCCGAAGCCGTCCGGCTTCTGGAGAAGGTTCGCATTCCGTCGGCCAGGTCGCGCCTCAACGAATACCCGATGAACTTCTCCGGCGGGATGCGCCAGCGCGTCGTGATCGCGATCGCGCTTGCCTGCGATCCGAAGCTCCTGATCGCCGACGAACCCACCACGGCGCTCGACGTCACTATCCAGGCGCAGATCCTGGAGCTCATCAAGACGCTGCAGGAAGAGGAGGGCATGTCTGTTCTCTTCATCACTCACGACATGGGCGTGGTGGCCGAAATTTCCGATCGCACCGTGGTCATGTATCGTGGCGAGGCCGTCGAGAGCGGCACGACACGCGACATCTTCAAGGCGGCGAAACATCCTTACACCCGCGCGCTTCTGTCCGCGGTTCCGCAGCTCGGTTCCATGCGTGGCCTCGAACGGCCACTCCGCTTTCCGCAGGTTGATATGAAGACCGGCGAGATCCAGCCGGTTAAACCGACCGAGGACACGGTGAAGCGAAATGCCGATCCCATCCTCAAGGTCGACAATCTCGTCACTCGCTTCGCCATCAAGAAGGGTTTCCTGCGCAAGACGATCGGCCGCATCCACGCCGTCGAAGGCGTTTCCCTCGAATTGCGGCAGGGCGAGACGCTGTCGCTCGTCGGCGAATCCGGTTGCGGCAAGTCGACAACCGGCCGATCCATCATCCGGCTGACCGATCCGACCGCCGGCGAAATCCGCATCGACGGAAAGAATGTGCTCGGCGCCGGAAAGTCGCAGTTGGCGGATATACGCCGCGAAGCGCAGATGATCTTCCAGGACCCGTTCGAAAGCCTCAATCCGCGCATCAGGATCGGCGAGGCGATCGCGGAGCCTATCATCGCGCATGGGCTTGCCACCGCTGCGGAGGCGAAGAAGCGTGTCGGGGAACTGCTGGAACGGGTCGGCCTCTCCGCATCGATGGCGAACCGTTTTCCGCATGAGTTCTCGGGTGGCCAGCGTCAGCGCGTCTGCATCGCAAGAGCCCTTGCGCTCGAACCCAAGCTGATCATCGCCGACGAATCCGTTTCGGCCCTCGATGTCTCGGTCAAGGCCCAGGTCATCAATCTCATGCTCGACCTGCAGGAGAAATACGGGCTCGGCTATCTCTTCATCTCCCACGATATGGCCGTCGTGGAACGGATCAGCCACCGGGTGGCGGTGATGTATCTCGGTGAAATCGTCGAGATCGGCCCTCGGCAGGCCGTCTTCGAAAATCCGCAGCACGAATACACGAAGCGGCTGATGGCGGCGGTGCCGATCGCCGATCCCTCGCGCCGGCAGACGCGCCGGATTTCGAGCGACGAGATCAAGAGCCCTTTCCGCACGGTCGACTATGCGCCGCCGCAGCGCCGCTATCAGGAGGCCGGGGACGGGCATTTCTTCCAGGTCGCGTAACAGGAGATTATGCCGTGATAGTCATCTTCGGTTCGATCAATGTCGATTTCGTCTTTTCGGTCGCGGACATGCCGCAGCCGGGGCAGACGCTGCTGGCGACCTCATTCCGTACGGAGGCAGGCGGCAAGGGCGCGAACCAGGCACTGGCGGCGGCACGCGATGGCTCCGAAGTCGTCATGGTCGGTGCCGTGGGAGACGATCCTCTCGCCGAGGTCGCGATGAAGAACCTTGCCGGCATTGTCGATATCCGCCGTGTTGAAAGGGCGCCCGTTCCAACGGGTTGCGCGTCGATTTTGATCGACGATGAAGGTCGCAACATGATCGCGGTCGCCGCCGGTGCCAATCTCGCGGCTTCCTCGGATGCCCTGAACGATGAGCTGCTCGGCAGCGCCGATATCGTGCTGATGCAGATGGAGAACGACCGCGAGGAAACGGCCAAACTGATGCGGCGCGTCCAGAACGCCGGTAAGATGTCGATCGTGAATTTGGCGCCAGCGGTTCGGCTTGAGCCTTCATTGCTCTCTCTTTGCGACCTACTGGTCGTCAATGAAGACGAAGCGGCCGCTCTGGCGGATTGGCTGGACTGCGGCCCCTCGGCATCCGAGATTGCGCGCAGGTTGAACACCGGGGTCCTGCGCACTCTCGGTGATGACGGTGCCGAAGCCTGTTTCAAGGGCGAAGAAATCCGCGTCTCCGCCATGCCCGTCGACGTCGTGGACACAACTGCGGCGGGAGACTGCTTCGTCGGTGTTCTCGCATCCGCGCTCGATCGTGGCTTGCCACTCGAAGCGGCCATGCAACGCGCCGCTGTCGCGGCGGGGATTGCGTGTTCCCGGGCCGGAAGCCAGGCGAGTATTCCGGTTGGCGAGGAGACCGATCGGATGATGATTCTGCAGAGCACGGATCGGCATGCCGATGGTCGGGCAAGGCTCATTCGTCCTCTATGACGTCGGCGATGTAGCCGCCGGTCTGCCGTTTCCAGAGCCTGGCATAAAGCCCGTCACGCGCGAGCAGCTCGTCGGGCGTTCCCTCTTCCACGATGCGGCCTTTGTCGAGCACCACGATCCGGTCCATCTTCGCTATCGTCGAGAGGCGGTGGGCGATGGCGATCACGGTTTTGCCGTCCATCAGCAGGGCCAGCTTGTCTTGAATGGCAGCTTCGGATTCGCTGTCCAGCGCGGACGTTGCTTCGTCGAGCACGAGGATGGGAGCGTCCTTGAGAAGCACCCTTGCAATGGCAACGCGTTGCCGCTGACCGCCGGATAATTTGACGCCGCGGTCGCCGACAAAGGCTTCATAGCCGGTACGGCCTTCTTTGTCGGTAAGCTCGGCGATGAATTGATCCGCCTGCGCAGCCTTGGCCGCCTGCTCGATTTCGTCGCGCGACGCATCCGGGCGGCCGTAGCGGATGTTGTCGCCTACGGAGCGATGCAGCAGCGAAACCTCTTGGGAAATGACGCCTATGTTCTCTCTCAGGCTCGCTTGGGTTACCGAGCGGATGTCCTGGTTGTCGATGAGGATCGAGCCGCTCTTCAAATCGTAGAACCGCAGAAGCAGGCTGACCAATGTCGTCTTGCCGGCACCGGAAAGACCCACCAGCCCGACCTTTTCGCCGGCATGCACCGTTAGCGTCAGGTGATCGATGACCCTTCGGCCCGCCCGGTATTCGAAATGAATGTTCTCGAAGCGGATTTCGCCCCGGGTGACGGCAAGCGGCGCGGCATCCGGCGTATCGATCACAGTCGGAGGCGTCGTCATTACCGGCATTGCGTCCCGGATCGTGCCTACTGCCTGGAAAATCTGCTGGCCCATCTGCAGGAAGGCCCGCGCATTGCCCGACAGCCGTTGTGTGATGTAGATCGCGGCTACGAACTGGCCGGTGCTGATGAACCCGTCGATCATGCCCCAGAAGCCGACGGTCAGCATGGCGAACCACAGAGAGACATTAAGCGTGAGGATGCCGGTATCGGTCGTAAGGTAGATACGCCGCTCCTTCTGCTGGGTTTCCACCGCATTCACGAAAACGCGGCGCAGCGCTCCCGCTTCGCTATCTTCGGCGGCGAATTGTTTCACCATCTGGATATTGCTGTAGAGGTCGGTCATGGAGCCGACCACCAGGCTGCGCTGCCGGGCGGAAAGCCGGGACCGTTCGGCAAAATACGGTACTGCGATCACGGCAATGCCGACACTTGCGACGATCCAGAGAAAGACCGGCAGGGCGAGCGGCCAGGCAACCGTACCGAGCAGCAGCAGCGATCCGGTAAACTGGACGAGGAAATGCGGTATGGTCTGGAAGGCGACGACGACCTGCTGCTGGACGGCGGAGGCGACCTGCGACAGGCGCGAGGCGACCTGGCCGGCAAACAGGTCGTGGAAAAAGCCCAGATCCTGCTTTTCGACGGCCTTGTGCCCCTGCCACTGGATCGCCACCGGCATGCAGACGGCGACCGCCTGCGAGGCGAGCGCATTGGCGAAGAATGCGAAGAGGGGCAGAACCGGAAAGATCAGCACGCCGAGGATGGTGAGCAGAGGCCACTCGTCCTGCAGGAAAGCCCCCGCTCCCTTCGAGGTAACACCATCCACGATGATCGACAGACCCCAGATGACCGTGAGATTGATGCCTTCCACCAGCATGGCGAAGACGGCGATCGAAATGAGGATCCCGCGGAACATCCGGACGAAATGGAGAAGCAGGGTGAAAGGGCCTCGCGAGGGTAGCGGCTTATAAGGGATATCGAGCGGACGGATCAGCGTCTCGAAGGGCCGGTAAATGAAATCCAGAAATGACATGGCACCCAAGGCAAAATGCAAAAGACGGAGAATCGCCTGCATTTAACCATGAATCGCAGCGAGCGCGAAAACGCCGTCGACGATTGCGCCGAAACCGCTTCATGCGATCGCGGTGAACGACACGCGCATCGAAGCGGCCCGGGCGCAATCGATCCCGGCTTACCGTTGATCGGGAACGACAACCAGTTTGCCGATGAAGTTCTTGGCCATGAAGTCGCCCTGCGCGCGATGGAATTCGGACAGCGGATAGACGCCTCCGACGATCGGCCGGATCTTCCCGCTTTCGATATAGCTGACGAGGCGGCGGAAATCGGCGCGGCTTCCTTGGCTGGAGCCGTGCAGCTCGAGCTGCTTCAGATACATCGTTCTGAGGTCAAGCTGCACGACCGGTCCGGCGATGGCGCCGGCGGTCGTATAACGGCCTTCGGGGCGAAGAATTTTCAGGAGATCGTTGAACATGGGGCCGGCCACCAGATCTGCGACCACATCGATCGGAGCGCCGCCCGCCGCCTGGGCCACGGCTTCTACAAGATCGCCTTTGCCGCGCGTCACCACGGCTTCGGCTCCGATATCGATGAGTGGCTTTTCCTTGCCCGGGCCGACCACGGCGATCGGAATGGCGCCGCGCGCCCGAGCCAGTTGAACGATCGCCGAGCCGACGCCGCCCGACGCGCCGGTGACTAGCACCCGCTCTCCGGCTGAAAGCCTTGCCCTTTCCAGCATCCGCTCGCCGGTGAGGTAAGCGCAACAGAAGGTCGCAAGCTCGATATCGCTTATGTTCGTATCGACCACATGGGCGTTTTCGGCGGGCAGCGCCATGTATTCGGCATAGCCGCCGTCGCGGCCATGGCCCATGTAGTCGATATCCGCAAGACTGTCGTCCTCGCGATTATAGATGGAGAAATCGACCATCACCCGCTCGCCGATCCGCGCCGGATCGACACCCTCTCCGACGGCGACGATGTGACCGACCGTGTCGGTGCCCTGGATGCGCGGGAACGTGAGCGTATTGCCCTGCCGCCGCCATGTGGAGACGGCGCCCGGATCGTCCTCCGTCCCATAGGCGCCCTCCCGTACCCAGACATCGGTGTTGTTCATGCCGCAAGCGGTCACGCGGATGAGGACTTCGCCGGCTGCGGGCCTGGGCACGGGAACATCCTGCCGATAGACGAGCTTGTCGAGGCCGCCATGGCCGGTCAGCAAAACGGTTGCCATCGTTTCCGGTATGGAATTCATCTTTCTGCCCCGTCAGCGGTTTGCAAAGACGCTATCGATTGCATCAGCCGTGGCCTTCACGACGATATCCGCCTCCTCCCGGGTGAGGCAGAGCGGCGGCGCGAAGCCGAGGATATCGCCTTGCGGCATGGCGCGGCCGATGACGCCCCGCTCCAGCAGTGCGGTTGCGATCTGGGGGCCGATCTTTTGAGAAGGATCGAAAAACCGGCGGTCGTCCTTGTCTTCCACGAATTCCACGGCCGCCATAAGGCCGTCGCCGCGCACCTCGCCCACATGCTTGTGGCCGCCGACCGCCTTCGCCAGCTCGGACCGGAAATAGGCGCCGGTCTCGCCGGCATTCTGCACCAAACCCATCTCATCGATCAGTTCGAGATTGGCGATGCCGGCCGCCGCGCAGATCGGATGGGACGAATAGGTCCAGCCATGGCCGATCGCGCCGAGCTGGTCGGAACCCTGCACCAGAACCTGCCAGAATTTCTCGGAAACGATCGTGCCGGACAGCGGCGCGTAAGCCGAGGTCAGCCCCTTGGCGATGGTAATGAGATCGGGCTTCATGCCGTAGTGATCGGAGCCGAACATGGTGCCGAGGCGGCCGAAGCCGGTCACGACCTCGTCGGCCACGAGCAGGATGTCGTACTTCTTGAGCACGGCCTGGATCTTCTCCCAATAACCCTTCGGCGGCGGCACGATGCCGCCGGTGCCGAGGATCGGCTCGCCGATGAAGACAGCGATCGTCTCAGGACCTTCCGAGAGGATCAGTTCCTCCAGCTTGTCGGCGCAATATTGCGAGAACTGCTCCTCGCTCATCGAGCGATCCGGCCGGCGGAAGTAATAGGGTGCTTCGGTATGCAGGATCGGCACGCGCGGCAGGTCGAAGGCGTTGTGGAAGAGTTCGAGGCCGGTGAGGCTGCCGGTCATCACGCCGGAGCCGTGATAGCCGCGCCAGCGCGAGATGATCTTCTTCTTTTCCGGCCGTCCGAGGATGTTGTTGTAATACCAGATCAGCTTGATGTTGGTCTCGTTGGCGTCCGAGCCCGATAGGCCGAAATAGACCCTGGACATGCCTTCCGGCGCGCGGTCGATGATCATCTTGGCAAGCGTGATCGAGGCTTCCGTGCCGTGCCCGACATAGGCATGGTAATAGGCGAGGTTGCGTGCCTGTTCGGCGATCGCATCGGCGATCTTTTGGCGGCCGTAGCCGACATTGACGCAGTAAAGCCCTGCAAAGGCATCGAGGCTGGTGCGGCCGTTCTGGTCGGTGATGTAGACGCCTTCGCCGCTGCCGATCACCCGCGTCGGCGTTTCGCCGCGCGCGTGCATGCCCATATGGGTCGAAGGATGGAAGAAATGGTCCCGGTCCCAGGCGGTGAGTTCGTTGTTTCTTTCGAGCATTGGCTTTTCCTTCAGGATTGCGGGACCGCTCAGCCGGCGGTGTCGATGCAGAGATATTTGAGTTCGGTGAAGGCCTCGATGCCGTGGCGGGAACCTTCCCGACCGAGACCGGACTGTTTCCAGCCGCCGAAGGGGATCGGCCCGCCGGTGATCTTCACGCGGTTGATCGCGACCATTCCGTATTCGAGCGCGCGGCCGAGGCGCATCTGCCGCGCGCCGTTTTCGGTGACCGCATAGGCGACAAGGCCGTATTCTGTGTCGTTGGCGCGGGCGACAGCCTCCTCCTCGGTATCGAAGGCGGCGACGGCGGCGACCGGTCCGAAGGTCTCCTCGCGCATGATGGCCGCATCGGCCGGTACGTCGGTGAGCAGTGTTGGTTCGAAGAAAAGGGAGCCGGCCTCGTGGCGCTTGCCGCCGATAAGCAGCTTGGCACCCTTGTCGAGCGCGTCCTTCACCTGCGCCTCGACTTTCGTCACCGCCCGCTCGTGCATCAGCGGGCCGATCTCGACGCCGTCAATCAGACCGCCCCCCACCTTCAAGGCGGAAATCCGCTTGGCGAAAGCCTTGTTGAAGGCATCGAGGACGGGTCGCTGGACGAATATCCGGTTGGCTGCCAGGCAGTCCTGTCCGGAGGTCGCAAATTTGGCGGCAATCGCGATATCGGCGGCCCGATCGATATCGGCGTCGTCGAAGACGATCAGAGGCGCGTGCCCGCCGAGTTCCATCACGAGCCGCTTCATCGTCGGAGCGCACTGCGCGGCGATCAGCCGGCCGATCTCGGTGGAGCCGGTAAAACTCATTGCCCTGACCCGCGCATCTTCGCAGAGCCGGCCGACGATGGGCGCAGCGTCGCCGGTGACGACGTTGAACACGCCCGCGGGCATTCCTGCGCGTTCGGCAAGTTCGGCAAGCGCCAGTGCCGAAAGCGGCGTTTCGGAAGAGGGATGTGCGACGACCGTGCAGCCGGCGGCAAGTGCGGCGGCCGCCTTGCGGGTGACCATGGCGGAGGGGAAATTCCAGGGTGTCACGATACCGACGACGCCCAGCGCTTCCCGCCTCACGATCATCTCCGCGCCGGCAAGATGGCTGGTGACGCTCTCCGCGTTCACCCGCTTGGCTTCTTCGGCATACCACTCGATGAAAGAGGCTGCGTAGTCGATCTCCCCGCGGGATTCGGCAATGGGTTTGCCCTGTTCCAGCGTCATGAGGAGGGCGAGGTCTTCCCTGGCGGTGAGCATCAGACGGTGCCACTCCTTCAGGATCGCTGCCCGCTCCTGCGGCAGCTTCGACCGCCAGGCAGGAAAGGCGGCCGCGGCGGCGTCGATTGCGGTACCGGTCTCCTCGGCGCCAAGGCTCGCGACCCAGGCAAGGGTTGCGGAGGAGGCGGGATCGGTCACCTGAAAGCTGCGGCCTTCGGCGCCGGAGACCCAGCGCCCGCCGACATAAGCGAGATCGCGCAGCAGCTGGCGATCGCTGAGCCGCGTCAGGGCCTCGTGATAGGCGGGGCGTGCAAAAATTGCGGTCATGGCCAGATCCTCGTTCGGCTCGTGGCTCAAGTATCGCCTTGCCGGAGCGAGAGATTGTCCATTCCACGGCAGGAAAAGAGAGAGATGGTCTAAACTGGCGGGGCCTTGAGGAGAAACTGTCTACGGCCGCTCGCCGGCATCCGTCTCGAAGAGAGCGGTGACAGGCACGCCAGTTTCCTCCTTCACCGTCTTCGTCACGATATAGGTGAAGTAGCGCTCGATACCGAGCTCGCGGTCGAGCAGGCCGTCGATCAGGCGCTGATAGGCGTCGATGTCGGGGGTGACGACCTTGGCGATGTAATCGACGCCGCCGCCGACCGACCAGCACGCGGTGATCTCGGGAATGGCCGCCACGGCCCGTTCGAAACGGTCGAAATCGCTCTGGCGATGGTTGGCGAGCGTGATCTCCACCATGACGCTGGCGATCGGCGCGATCTTCCGGGGGGCAAGCCGGGCATGATAGCCGGTGATGATGCCCGCCTTCTCCAGCTTGCGCAGGCGCATCCAGCAGGGCGTTGGCGAAAGGCCAACCTTTTCGGCCAGCGCGAGCTTGGTGATCCGGCCATCGCCCTGGACCGCTTCGAGAATTCGGAGGTCGATGGCGTCGAGTTTCATGCGGTTCCCTTGTGCGGTTGTTGAGAAAGACAATGAAAATTCGTTTTGCCATTGTCAATTGAACTGATTTTAAGCACAGTCAAAATCATGACAAATTGGCGTCCCGATCCGTCCCAGCTCCGCCGACCGGCCTATCTTTCGCTTGCCGAGCAGATCGCGCGCGCCATCCAGGAGGGAAAGCTCGCCAACGGGACCAAGCTGCCGACCCATCGCCGCATGGCGGACGATCTCGGCCTTTCGGTCCAGACGGTGAGCCGCGCCTATGACGATCTCATCCGCCGAGGGCTGATCTCCGGCGAGATCGGGCGGGGCAGCTTCGTGCAGACGCAGACGCCGGAGCCCGAACCACCCTATCTGCCCGAAAGGCTCGGTGAGGTCATCGATCTTTCGATCCTGAAGCCCGTTTGCGAGCAGATCCATGTCGAGCGGATGCGGCAGGCCTTCGCCTGGCTTTCGGAAAACCTGCCGGCGAGCTCGGCCCTGTCGTTCCGGCCGAACATGGTGTTTCCCCGCCACCGCGCCGTTGCGACCGAATGGCTGGCGCGCTGCGGCCTGGACGTGTCGCCGCTGAACGTCAGCCTGACGAACGGAGCAACGTCGGGAATGACGGTTGCATTGATGAGCGTCGCGCCTCCCGGCTCGACTGTCGCCACGGAAGCGGTCAGCCATCATACGCTCGTGCCGCTATCCACCTATCTCGGCCTGCATCTGGAAGGGCTGGCGATCGATGAGGAAGGGATGATCCCCGAGGCGCTGGACGAGGCCTGCCGCAAAGGGCCGATCCGGGCAATCTTCCTGCAGCCTTCGGTCATCAATCCGATGGCGGCGCTGATGAGCGCAAAACGCCGGGAAGCGCTGGCGGCGGTAGCTGCCAGGCATGACATCGCCATCATCGAGAACGACATTCTCGGCCCGATGGTCGAGGATCGCCCGCCGCCGGTGGCCGCCTTCGCGCCCGAACGCACGCTCTATGTGACGACTTTCACCAAGACGACGGTTCCCGGATTACGGATCGGCTATCTTGCTGCGCCGGACCGTTATGTCGCGGCCGTCGCCAATCGCCATCTGGTTTCCAACTGGATGGCAACGCCGGCAATGGCGGAGATCGCCACGCGCTGGGTGAGCGACGGCACGGCGATGGAACTGGTCAACTGGCAGCGACGCGCACTCGCCAGCCGTCATGCCATCGCCGCTGAAATGCTGGCGGATCTGTCCTACCGCACACATCCGCAAAGCCTGCATGTATGGCTGCCGCTCTCCTGCGGTCATACGGACGAGGCCTTCGTGGCGCAGGCGCGGTTGCGCGGCGTCGGTATCGCGCCGGGCAAGTCGTTTCACACGACGGATCACGGCTGGACGCCGGCCGTACGCATCTCCCTGGGATCGACGACGGAAAGCGAGCTGCGCACGGGGCTCGGGATCGTCGCCTCCCTGGCACAGGGAAATCCCGAAGAGCTGCTGCTTGCGATTTGACGCAAGCGCCTGCAGTTTGTGCAGGTGGATAAATATTGTCATGATATTATTTTCCGAATTGACATGATTTCCTGACGCCGTCATCGTTGATGCATTGCTTGTCTCAACAGGGAGAGACATGAATGGCGTCGCCCATCATCCGCATCGACAACATCGTGAAGAGGTTCGGTCCGCTGACCGTTCTCGACGGCCTGTCGATCGATGTGATGCCGGGAGAGAAGCTGGCGCTGATCGGGCCTTCCGGCTCGGGTAAGACGACGATCCTGCGCATTCTGATGACGCTGGAAACGATCAGCGGCGGCCATATCGAGGTCGATGGCGAGCAGCTCTATCACATGAAAAAGGGGGCCGACCTGGTTCCCGCCGACGAGCGCCATCTGCACCGCATGCGCAAGAAGATCGGCATGGTCTTCCAGCACTTCAATCTGTTTCCGCACAAATGCGTCCTCGACAACGTCACGCTGGCGCCGATGCTGACCCAAGGGGTAACGCGCGCCGATGCAGAGAAACGAGCTATGGAACTGCTCGACATGGTCGGCATGGCGGATAAGGCCAAGAGTGTGCCGGCGCAGCTATCAGGCGGTCAGAAACAGCGTGTCGCGATCGCCCGCGCTTTGGCGCTCTCGCCCAAGATCATGCTCTTCGACGAAGTGACGTCCGCGCTCGATCCGGAACTGGTCGAGGAAGTGCTAAGCGTCATGAAGCGGCTCGCGGCCGAGACCGACATGACCATGCTTCTCGTGACGCACGAGATGGGGTTCGCCCACGATTTCGCGGACCGCGTGCTGTTCTTCGATCGCGGCAAGATCGTCGAGGAAGGCAAGCCGGAGGAGATTTTCCGCAATCCAAGGCAGGAACGCACCCAGATCTTTCTGCGCAAGATCATAGCGGCGGGGCACCGCGTCTGACCGCCGGAGGCGGTGACATAGCCCGAAGAATAAATAGGAAAACCAGAGGAGTAGGGAACAATGAAAACGAGAATTCTCGCGACCGCTGCCAGCATCGCGGCCCTCGTCGCCGTTGCCGGCGGCATGTCTGCATCCGCAGCCGACCTGGAGGAGCTGAAGGAACAGGGCTTTGCCCGCATCGCCATCGCCAACGAGCCGCCCTATACGGCGGTTGGCGCCGACGGCAAGGTTTCGGGCGCGGCGCCCGATGTCGCCCGCGTCATCTTCGAGCGTCTCGGCGTCAAGGAAGTCGTGGCCTCGATCTCCGAATATGGCGCGATGATCCCCGGTCTGCAGGCCGGCCGTCACGATGCCATTACCGCCGGTCTCTTCATGAAGCCGGAGCGCTGCAACGCGGTCGCCTATTCCGAGCCGATCCTTTGCGACGCGGAAGCCTTCGCCGTCAAGAAGGGCAATCCGCTGAAGCTGACGAGCTACAAGGACATCGCGGACAATGCGAACGCGAAGATCGGCGCGCCCGGCGGCGGCACCGAGGAGAAGCTCGCGCTCCAGGCCGGCGTGCCGCGCGACCGTGTCATCGTCGTTCCGGACGGCCAGAGCGGCATCAAGATGCTCCAGGACGGCCGCATCGATGTCTATTCGCTTCCGGTCCTTTCCATCCATGATCTCATGGACAAGGCGAAGGACCCGAACCTCGAAGTCGTCGCACCGGTGGTCGGCGCGCCGGTCTATTGCGACGGCGCGGCCTTCCGCAAGCAGGACGTGGCGCTCCGCGATGCCTTCGATGTGGAACTCAAGAAGCTGAAGGAATCGGGCGAGTTCGCCAAGCTCATCGAGCCCTACGGCTTCTCCGCCAAGGCCGCGATGTCGACGACCCGCGACAAGCAGTGTGCTGCCGCGCAGTAAGATTTGCCCTTATCCTGGCTCTCTCCCCGTCCCGATCTTGTCGAAGGCGCGGGGAGGAGCTGCCGGCAGGCGGATGAGGGGCAGACCCACCGAAAGAGACTAGGAACCCAGGCCTGATGATCGATTGGTCCGGCTATTTGTCGCTGATTCTGGAAGGCGCGCTGGTGACGCTGCAACTGACCGTCATGGGGTCGGCTCTGGCGCTGGTGATGGCTTTCCTGGCCGGACTCGGCCGGCTCTCGCGCTTCTTCCTCGTGCGGGCGCTCGCGACGACCTATATCGAGTTCTTCCGTGGCACGTCGATCTTCGTGCAGCTCTTCTGGGTCTATTTCGTCCTCCCCTTTGCGGGTTTCACCCTTACGCCGCTGCAGGCAGGCGTGCTGGCGCTGGGGCTCAACGTTGGCGCCTATGCAGCCGAAGTCGTACGCGGTGCCGTCAAGGCTGTCGGACGGGAGCAGACGGAGGCCTGTACCGCCCTCAATCTCTCCCGTTACCAGCGCATGCGCCATGTGATCCTGCCGCAGGCGTTGCCCCTGATGCTGCCGACCTTCTGCAACAATGCCATCGAGCTCCTGAAAGGCACGGCGGTCGTGTCGCTGATCTCGCTGACGGACCTGACCTTTCAGGCGCAGGTCGTCCGCGCGCAGACCGGCAACACGCTTATTCCCTTCACGACGATCCTCATTCTCTACTTCGCCATGGCCTGGGTCATCTCGGTTTCCATGCGCTGGCTCGAACGGCGGATGACGCGCAACCTCGATGGCGTGAGGATCTGACCATGGAGTGGGATTGGGATTTCGTCTGGCAGATCATGCCGACCCTGCTCGAAGGGTTCAAGATCACCATTCTGGCGACCGTTCTCGGTGCGGCCGTGGCTGCGGTGATCGGCCTCGCGCTCGCCATCGCGCGCCGTTCGCCGATCGCCGCAGTCTCGCGCACGGTCGGCTTCGTCTCGGAATTCATCCGCGGCACGCCGCTTCTCGTACAGCTCTATTTCATCTTCTACGTGCTGCCGGACATCGGCATCCGCCTGTCGCCTTTGGTGGCCGGCGTGATCGGCATCGGCGTTCATTATGCCACCTATACGGCCGAGGTTTATCGGGCCGGCATCGAAAACGTGCCGCGCGGCCAGTGGGAAGCGGCGAAGGCAGCCAACCTCACCACGCGGCAGGCCTGGATCCATGTCATCCTGCCGCAGGCCGTGCCGCCGATGATCCCGGCACTCGCCAACTATTTCATCGCGATGTTCAAGGAAACGCCGCTGCTTTCGGCGATCACCGTGCTGGAACTGATGAACCAGGCAAAAAGCATCGCCAACAGCAACTACCGCTACATTGAGCCGATGACGCTTGTCGGCGTCTTCTTCCTCGTCGTCAGCCTGATTTCGGTCGTCGGGCTAAGGTGGCTGGAAGAGCGGTACGCCCGGATGGATGACTGACATGACTTCTGTCGACATAAACCTTGCCGGCCGGAAGCCGCGGCTGGACGACCGCCCGCTCCGGAAACGGATCGGCCTCGTCATTCTCGCCACCGACCACACGACGGAAGTCGACTTTCAGCGCATGGTCGCGAGCGACCGTATTGGCGTCTATGTCGGTCGTATTCCCTATGCCAATCCGACGACGCCCGAAAACCTGATGAAGATGCAGCCGGTGCTGACCGAAGGCGCGTCGCTCATCCTGCCGGGGGAGACGCTGGATGCCGTCATGTATTCCTGCACGTCAGCCTCCGTGGTGATCGGCGATGCCCGTATCGAGGAGGCGATCCGTACCGCCAAGCCGGGTGTACCCGTCGTGACGCCGACGGCGGCCTCCGTGAAAGGCCTCAAGGCCGTGGGCGCAAGCCGCATTTCGATCCTGACGCCCTATACGGTGGAGACGAGCCGCCCGATGGCCGATTACTTCGCCGGCCTCGGCTTCACGATCGATCGGTTCACCTGCCTGGGTTTCGAGGACGATCGCGAGATGGCGCGCATTGCGCCGGACGAGCTCGTTTCGCTCGCCCGTGAAGCCGTAGCGCCGGAGTCGCAGGCGCTTTTCATCTCCTGCACGGCTGTCCGCGCCGCGCAGGTCGCGGCCAGGATCGAGGCCCAGATCGGCAAGCCGGTCGTCAGCAGCAATCTCGCCACCGCCTGGGCCTGCCTGCGGCTTTGCGGCGAAACCGCACCGCGTCCCGAAATCGGCACGCTGATGACGAAGTCCTATCCGGAAGGTTGAGGCCATGAGCGGGAAGACCTTGCCGGTTCAGCTCGACGATATCCATGCCGCTGCGGCGCGCATCGAGGGGCGCGTGCTCCGTACGCCCATAGTGGAATCGGCAATGTTGAGCGAACGCGTCGGCGTGCCCGTGCATCTGAAGCTTGAGCACCACCAGACCACCGGCAGCTTCAAATTGCGCGGTGCGGTCAATGCCGTTCTGTCCCTTTCCGTGGAAGAGCGGGCGCGCGGCGTGGTGGCGGCGTCCACCGGCAATCACGGGCGGGCGCTTGCCTTTGCCGCGCGAGCGGAAGGTTCCGTCGCGACCATCTGCATGTCGTCGCTTGTGCCCGAAAACAAGGTCTCGGAAATCCGCCGCCTCGGCGCGCGTGTCCGCATTATCGGCCGTTCGCAGGACGAGGCGCAGGAGGAAGTGGATCGGTTGGTCGCCGAAGAAGGGCTGGTCATGGTGCCGCCCTTCGATCATCCGGCCGTCGTCGCAGGGCAGGGCACTCTTGGCATCGAGGTCGTCGAACAGGTGCCGGAGGTCGATACCGTTCTTGTGCCCCTGTCCGGTGGTGGGCTTGCCGCCGGGGTTGCGGTCGCTGTCAAAGGTCTGAAACCATCGGTTCGGGTGGTCGGCCTGACGATGGAGCGCGGCGCGGCAATGAAGGCAAGCCTCGATGCCGGCAGGCCGGTGCCGGTCGAGGAACTGCCGAGCCTTGCGGATTCGCTCGGCGGCGGCATCGGTCTCGACAACCGCGTTACGTTCGCCATGTGCCGGGACCTGCTGGACGATGTCGTCCTTCTCTCCGAGGCCGAGATCGCAGCCGGCATGCGGCACGCCTATGCGGTCGAGCGCGAAGTCGTGGAAGGTGCGGCCGCCGTGGGCATCGCGGCGCTTCTTGCAGGAAAGATCGAAAGCCGCGGCCCCGTCGTTGTGATCCTCTCCGGCCGCAATGTCGATATGGAGCAGCACCGGCGGGTGATGAACGGCGAGATCATCTACGGAAAGGACGCCGCATGAGCCGGATGGTCATCCTCACCGAAAGGGAACTGCGCAGCCTTGTCCCGCTCGACGGCGAAGCCGTCGCCTGCGTCGAGAATGCCTTTCACGCGCTTGCCACCAAGCCGGTCGCCATGCCGCCGATCCTGCGTCTCGACATTCCCGAACATCGGGGCGAGGTGGACGTGAAAACGGCCTACGTCCCGGGTATCGAAAGCTTCGCGATCAAGATCAGTCCCGGTTTCTTCGACAATCCGAAGATCGGCCTGCCGAGTACCAACGGCATGATGGTTCTTTTGTCCAGCCGCACGGGGCTGGTCCAGGCGCTGCTGCTCGATAACGGGTATCTGACCGACATACGCACGGCCGCCGCCGGTGCCGTCGCGGCAAAACACCTGTCGCGTCCGGATTCGGCCGTTGCGGCGATTTTCGGGGCGGGTATGCAGGCTCGATTGCAGCTTGAGGCCCTTTCCCTGGTCCGGCCGATCCAGGAAGCACGCATCTGGGCGCGCGATTTGGCAAAAGCCGAGGCCGTGGCTGTCGGGTTGTCTGCCAAACTCGGTTTCCCGGTGAGCGCGGAAGCCGATCCCGAAGCCGCGGTTGCGGGCGCAGATATTGTCGTCACTACGACGCCCTCCGAAACCCCGATCCTGAAAGCCGAATGGCTTCGGCCAGGCCAGCATGTGACCGCCATGGGCTCGGATGCCGAGCACAAGAACGAGATCGATCCGGCGGCAATCGCCAAGGCCGATATCTACGTCGCCGACAGCCTGAGACAGACGCGTCGGCTCGGGGAACTGCATCACGCCATAGAGGCTGGACGCATCTCGCCGGATACCGCCTTTCCGCAGCTCGGCGAGGTCGTCGCTGGCCTGCACCCGGGCCGCGAAAGCGCCGGCCAGATCACGCTCGCAGACCTCACCGGCACGGGCATTCAGGATACCGCCATCGCCACGCTCGCCTTCGCGCGGGCGGATGCCGCCGGTGCGGGCACCGCATTCGAAAGCTGAGCCGGCTTTATGCCGGACAAGAAGGGAAGAAACATGACCCAGCCCAATCTCAAATTCTCTCTTGGCGAATATGCCGCGCGGCTGGAAAAGACGCGGAAAGCCATGGAGGCGAGGGGGATCGACCTGCTGATCGTCAGCGATCCGTCCAACATGGCCTGGCTGACGGGTTATGACGGCTGGTCGTTCTACGTGCACCAGGCCGTCATCGTGCCGCCGTCCGGCGAGCCGATCTGGTTCGGCCGCGGCCAGGACGCCAACGGCGCCAAGCTCACCGCCTATCTGAAGCACGAGAACATCATCGGCTATCCCGATCATTATGTGCAATCCACCGAACGCCATCCGATGGATTATCTTTCCGGCATCCTGACGGATCGCGGCCTCGGCAAGCTGACGATCGGCGTCGAGATGGACAATTACTGGTTCTCGGCGGCCGCCTTCGCCTCGCTGCAGAAGCATCTGCCGAATGTCCGGTTTGTGGATGCGACGGCGCTCGTGAACTGGCAGCGGGCGGTGAAAAGCGAAACCGAAATCAAGTATATGCGCAACGCGGCACGCATCGTGGAAGCGATGCATGCCCGCATCTTCGACAAGATCGAGGTCGGCATGCGCAAATGCGATCTGGTCGCCGAAATCTACGACGCCGGCACGCGCGGCATCGACGGCATCGGCGGCGACTATCCGGCGATCGTGCCCCTGCTGCCATCGGGCGTCGAGGCGTCGGCGCCGCACCTGACCTGGGACGACCGGCCGATGAAGAAGGGCGAGGGCACCTTCTTCGAGATCGCGGGCTGCTACAACCGCTATCATCTGCCTCTGTCGCGCACGGTCTTCCTTGGCAAACCGACGCAGGCCTTCCTCGATGCGGAAAAGGCGACGCTGGAGGGCATGGAGGCTGGGCTTGCGGTCGCAAAACCCGGCAATACCTGCGAGGACATCGCCAACGCCTTCTTCGCGGTTCTCAAGAAATACGGGATCATCAAGGACAACCGTACCGGCTATCCGATCGGTCTTTCCTATCCGCCGGACTGGGGCGAGCGCACCATGAGCCTGCGCCCGGGCGACCGCACCGAACTGAAGCCCGGCATGACCTTCCATTTCATGACCGGCCTCTGGCTGGAGGATATGGGTTTCGAGACGACCGAAAGCATTCTCATCACCGACACCGGCGTCGAATGCCTGGCGAACGTGCCGCGCAAGCTGATGGTCAAGGATTGAGGCCCATGGGCGAAATAGCTTTGCGGCCGTCCCCGATCAGCCCGACGGTGGATTTCGAGACCGAGGGCGTGCAGCACGGTTTCCTGCGGCTGCCCTACAGCCGCGACGATTCCGCCTGGGGATCGGTCATGATCCCCCTCACGGTGATCCGCAACGGCAAGGGTCCGACGGCGCTCCTGACGGGCGGCAATCACGGCGACGAGTACGAAGGGCCGATCGCGCTCTTCGATCTCGCCCGTAGCCTCAAGGTGGAGGATGTCCGCGGCACCGTGATCATCGTTCCGGCGATGAACTATCCGGCCTTTCTTGCCGGTACGCGGACCTCGCCGATCGACAAGGGCAATCTGAACCGCAGCTTTCCAGGCCGTCCGGACGGGACGGTGACGCAGAAGATCGCCGACTATTTCCAGCGTGAATTGCTGCCGCGGGCCGATATCGTGCTGGATTTCCATTCGGGCGGGAAGACGCTCGATTTCCTGCCCTTCTGTGCCGCGCATATCCTGCCCGACAAGGAGCAGGAAGCCCGCGCCTTCGAATTCGTGAAGGCGTTTTCCGCTCCCTATTCGATGAAGATGCTCGAGATCGACGCGGTCGGCATGTACGACACGGCGGCCGAGGAGATGGGCAAGGTCTTCATCACCACGGAACTCGGCGGCGGCGGCACGGCGACGGCGAAAAGCGCGGGCATCGCCAAGCGTGGCGTCATGAACGTGCTCCGTCATGCAGGCGTCGTCGCCGGCCGGGCCGAAACCGGACCGACGACCTGGCTCGACATGCCGGATGGCGATTGTTTCTCCTTTGCCGAGGAGGACGGCTTGATCGAGCCTGTCTTCGACCTGGGCGACGAGGTCCGTGAAGGAGCCGTCCTGGCCCGTATTTATCCCACCGGGCGGACCGGCGCCGCACCGGGTGAAATCCGTGCGAAGATGAGCGGCATCCTTTGCGCCCGGCATTTCCCTGGATTGGTCAAGGCAGGTGACTGCGTGGCCGTCATTGCCATCGTTGTCGGCTGACGCTATCGGAGGCGGTACCTTCCGCCTTCTGCTTCCGGGGCTCCCATGGCCTATGCAAATCTGCTTTCCGATCGGCGGCATCTTCCGCTCCTGGCTCTGATTGCCGGAGGCATTGCCATCGGCGGGTCGCCGATCTTCGTCAGGCTTTCCGAGCTCGGGCCGGTGGCGACGGCCTTCTGGCGGCTTGCATTGGGCCTTGTTCCGCTATGCGTCTTCGCGCTGATCTGGCGGCCTGAGGCCTTGCGCCTGCCGGAGCGCCGGTCGGACTATGCGTTGCTGATGCTGCCGGGGATTTTCCTGGCCGCCGATCTCGTGGCATGGCATCTCGCCATCCATTGGACGAGCATCGCCAATGCCACGCTGCTGGTGAACCTCTCGCCTGTCTTCGTCACGCTCGGAAGCTGGCTGCTTTTCGGCGCCAAGGTAAGTCGGGGCTTCATCGCCGGCCTGGTGATCGCGCTGGTGGGCGTAGTGGTCCTGAAAGCGGGTGATGGAGGTGGCCTTGGCGGCGGCCATTGGGCGGGTGATCTCTCCGCCGTCATCGGCGCCGTCTTCTACGCCGGCTACATGCTTGCGCTGGGTAGCGCCAGGGGCCGGTTCGACACGATGCGGGTGATGCTGTGGAACACGGCAACCGCGGCGCTCTCCATCCTTCCCGTCGCACTTGTGATGGAAAGCGCCATCCTTCCTTCGACCCTGCGGGGCTGGGAAATCCTGCTGGCGCTCGCACTGATCAGCCATGTCGGTGGACAGGCTCTGATCATCTATGCGCTGGCATTCCTGCCGATGAGCTTCTCGTCGCTCACGCTGCTGCTCCAGCCCGTGGTTGCCTCATTGCTGGGCATTGTCGTGCTCGGCGAGCTTCTCGGCCCATTGGGATGGGCCGGAGGCGGGATTGTCCTGACGGGCATTCTGATAGCGCGAAGGTCGCGCGCGTCGTAGGGAATGGCATCGACCGAATATGGTCGATTGCCGGTCCCGTTTCAGCGCCATCCGAGAGCAGGGGCTACATGCTTCAGGATGGATTCGATGACATGCGCGTTGTAGTCCACGCCGAGCTGGTTCGGAACGGTCAGAAGAAGCGTGTCGGCCTCGGCAATCGCCTCGTCCCTCTTCAGCTCCTCGATGAGGGCGTCGGGCTCGGCGGCATAGGAGCGGCCGAAGATCGCCCGGGTCTTCTCGTCGATGAAGCCGATCTTGTCCTCGCCATCATTCCCATATCCGAAATAGGCCCGGTCGCGATCGTCCACCAGCGCGAAGATGCTGCGGCTGACCGAGACCCGCGGCTCGCGCGCGTGCCCGGCCTCCTTCCACGCCTCGCGGTAGGCGCGGATCTGAGCCGCCTGCTGGACATGGAAAGGTTCGCCGGTCTCGTCGTCCTTCAGCGTGGAACTCTGCAGGTTCATCCCCAGCTTGGCCGCCCATGTCGCGGTGGCATTCGAGCTCGAACCCCACCAGATCCGTTCGCGCAGGCCCTCCGAATGGGGTTCCAGGCGCAGGAGGCCGGGCGGATTGGGGAACATCGGCCGCGGATTGGGTTGCGCAAAGCCCTTGCCGAGCAGCACTTCGAGGAAGACCTCCGTGTGGCGCCGGGCCATATCTGCCTCGGTCTGATCGTCGGGAGGGACGTAACCGAAATAGCGCCACCCGTCGATCACCTGCTCGGGCGAGCCACGGCTGATGCCGAGCTGCAGGCGGCCGGAGGCGATGAGGTCTGCCGCACCGGCATCCTCGGCCATGTAGAGCGGGTTCTCGTAGCGCATGTCGATGACCGCCGTGCCGATCTCGATCCGGCTCGTCTTCGCGCCGATCGCGGCAAGCAGCGGGAAGGGTGAGGCGAGCTGGCGGGCGAAATGATGGACGCGGAAATAGGCTCCGTCCGCGCCGAGCTCCTCGGCCGCGACCGCGAGATCGATGGACTGGAGAAGCGCGTCGGATGCCGACCGCGTCTGAGATTGAGGCGAGGGCGTCCAGTGCCCGAACGAGAGGAAACCGATTTTCTTCATGATCCTGCACCGGAAAGTGTGACACCTGCAACTCATGCTTCATCGCATGTTTGGCAATCGGGATACAGGCGGGATCTAACTCTTTTGAGGTGACGCTCAGTTCACCACCTTCGAACGTCGGTCGTCATGAGATTGGAACATTACTTGATTAAAGGCGAATGTATCCGCTATTTCTTGTTTATCGGGAACTTTGGCTGAGGCGGTGAATACCCTCGGCCGATTTGAAAGGGAGGGTTCCATGGCTGAGGTCGTCGTCAAAACGCCGCTGCAATATCTCGATAAGGCAATGTCTACCCTGCGCGATCTCGGCCTGGTCAGCGATAAAAAGGAGGACGCGCCGATCGTCGGTCTCCTTGAAAAGATCGCCGATATCGAGCCGGAAAAGATTGCGATCATCACCCGCACCCTGCAGCAGATGAGCGTCTTCAACGAAGTCGTTCGCGAACAGGTCGCCGAGATGTCGATCGGGCAGCGCTACGAAAAGATTTCGAAAGCCTTCGATTCGATCCGCGATGATGCGAAATCCATGGTCGACCAGATCGAGGACGGCAAGATCAACATCTTCGAGCGCGCTACCAACGTCTGGATGAAGATTTCACGCGGCGACATTGCGACCCGTTTCGACGAGATCAAGGAGACCTATCTTGCCGTCTCCAAGGACACCAAGGCCAATATCGAACGCGAGCAGACCATACTGGAGGCCTACCGCGATTTCCGAGGCGCCCTGAAGCATGGCGAAGTCGCGGCACTTGAAATCCTCAAGGCCGCCCAGGCAAAGCTCGACGACGCCAAGGCCGGATTGAAGGGAGCGTCCGATGCGGTTGCCGCTTTCCCGGAAGGTGGCGACCTGACGGAACGGGCCAAGCTCGAACTGGTGCGCGATGAACATCTCCGCAGGGTCCAGAACGAGGAGGGACGCTATCAGGTGGCCAAGGACCTCGCCGACAACCTGACGATTAGCTACAACACGTCGGAAGTGGTCATGGCGCGTCTCGTCCAGACCACCAATGCCAAGGAGCGGGTCTACCAGCAGGCGGTGTCCTTCTTCTCGACCAACGAATCGGTTCTGACCGCGCTGAAGGCATCGTTCACCGGCCTGTTCGGTCTGCACGAGGCGACACAGACCCTGAACGAGATGAAGGAAGGCGTTTCGAAATCGCTCGAAGTGCTGGCCGAGATCGGCGGCAAGGTGCAGGAAGAGGCCCTGAAAGCCGGCTACGGCCCGACCATCCGCGCCGATGCCGTCAAGAAGCTGGTCGATAGCGTCGTCAACTTCCAGACCCGTTCGGTGGAGATCATCGCCGAGATGCGGGAGCTCTCCACGAAGAACAGCGAGGAAGTCCGCAATGCCGTCGAGGACGGCAAGAAGCGGATCGCCCGGCTTGCCGAACAGGGGAACGCCCTGGTGATCGGCTGAGCCTCAGGCGCTGGATTCGACCATGGCCGAAACTACCGCCGCGGCAACCTCCTCCCCTTCCGGCGCCAAGGGACCTGCCCTTGACGAACTGATGCTGGCCATGGACGTGGTCGATACCCTGCGCCATCAGGAGGATGTCGCCCTCCGCGAACTTGCGCAGGAAGGGCGCGACGATGTCCTGAAGGAAAGGCTGCGGCGCATCTACGAAAGCCAGGGCCTGACCGTCTCCGACCGCATTCTCGACGAGGGCATCAAGGCTCTCAAGGAGAGCCGCTTCACCTATGAACAGACGCCGCCCGGTTTGTCGCGGACACTGGCCGGCCTTTGGGTAAGGCGCGGCGCCTTCGGCAAGGCGCTAGTCGTGCTCGTTATGCTCGCCGTCGCCTGGATCGGATGGTCCGTCTGGCAGCAGACCGTGGCCGAACGCACGGCGGAGGCAGCGCGTATCGAGCTGACGGAGACGTTGCCGCGGCAGATCGCGGCGGCCGGCCAGGCGGCACTCGCCGAGGCCAGGACCGACGACGCGCGCGAGCGTGTGGAACAGCTGCAATCCGACGCTTCGGCCGCGCTGGCGCGTTCGGATGCCGAGGCGGCGCGGGTTGCTTTGGCCGACCTCGATCGGGTGCGCGGCGATCTCATGCGGGTCTACGAACTCAGGATCGTGTCGCGGCCGGGAGAGCAGAGCGGCATCTTTCGCATTCCCGATGTCAATAGCGGCGCGCGCAACTACTACCTGATCGTCGAAGCGGTGACGCCCGACGGACAGCTGCTTTCCTTCCCGATCCGAAGCGAGGAAAACGGCCAGACGAAGACCGTGTCGAAATGGGGCGTTCGCGTGCCGCAGCAAACCTATGAGGCTGTGCGGCGGGACAAGACGGATGACGGCATCCTGCAGGGCGAGGTTCTTGCGACCAAACCGCGGGGCGCGCTGGAGCCGGTCTTTTCCATGGCAGTTTCCGGCGGCGAGATAACGGAGTGGTAGGGCGGCGATGATCAGTGCATTCGAAGCCTTGAACTCCATCGAGCGGGCCGGCCGCGGACTTCGCGAGGACGAGGACCGGCTGGCCCGGATCGTCGAGGCGGCTGCAGCCGAGACGGCGCGCCTGAGGACGGAGCAGGCCGGATTGTTCAAGTCTCTCGCCCGCATCCGGCTGGACGCACTCAAGCAGAACCGGATACTCGGCACGCTCGACGAGGCGGAGCGCAAGGCGCTGTCCATCGTCGAGGACCAGCAGCAGAAGCTGGAGGCGCTTTCGAAGCGCCGGGAGGCGCGTCTCTCCGAGCTTGCAAAGACGCGCGACGAGCGCACGGACAGGGCGAAGAAAGTGGCCGAGGCGGCCGAGGCGATCACGGGTCTTGAGGAAGCGACGCAGAAACGGATGGCGGAGGATCTCGCCTGGCAGGCGCAGGCCGCCAAACTGTCGGGTGCGGAGGCCAGAGCCCAGGCTGCCGACGTCAAGGCGAAGCAATCCGAGACCGACCGGGATGAGAAGTCGAAGCCCTATCTCGCCGATCGACTTTTCGTCTACCTATGGGAACGCGGATACGGTACGTCGGCTTATCGCGGCGGCCCGATCGCCCGGCTGGGCGACGGTTATGTGGCCCGCGTCGTCCAATACGAGCCGGCCCGGCAGAACTACTTCACCCTCACGGAAATCCCCAAGCGGTTGCGCGAACATGCCGACCGGCTGAAGGCGGAGGTCGCGGAGGAAGAGGCGAAGCTGACCGCGATCGAACGCGCCGCGCTGGAGGCCGACGGCATCGAGGGGCGCGAGGCGGCGCACCGCAAGGCGGAAGAAGAACTTGAGGCTTCCGACCGCCGCATCGCCGGCCTCGAACGTGAGGATGCCGCACTGGAGCAGGAACGGGCAATCCTGCTCGGCGAAGACGGGGACAAGGGGTTGGCCGGTGCGCTGGCCGAACTTGCCGAATCCATGCAAAGGGAGGATCTGCGCGTCCTGCTGCGCGATGCGTTGCAGACGCCGACGCCCGAGGACGAGCGGATCGTCCGCCGGCTGCAGAGCATCGAGAGCGAGCTGATCCGGCATGCGGAACAGGCCGATGAAGCCCGCCGCACCGCGCTCGACCTGGCGAGGAAGCGCGCGGAGATCGACCGTTCCCGCGATGAATTCCGCCGCTCCGGCTACGATCGGCAAGGAGGAGGCTTCAGCAACGACAAGCTGATCGGCGATGTGATCGGCGGCATTATCGGTGGCATGCTTTCCTCCCGCGAGCTCGGAGATGCCTTGCGCAGCGGCTATCGCCCCGGCGGCAGCCGCTCCGGCTTTCCCTCTCGCCCCGGCGGCGGGATATTCGGCGGAGGCTCGCGAGGCGGTGGCGGCCGTATCGGCGGCGGATCGGGCGGAGGGTTCAGAACCGGCGGCGGTTTTTAGAATAAGTGATTGAAGTTGTTCATGAAGGAGAAGAGAGAAATGTACAGGTTCGAAATCTACAAGGATAAGGCCGGTGAATTCCGTTTCCGTTTCCGGGCTTCCAACGGCCAGATTATGTTCAGCTCGGAAGGCTATGCGAGCAAGGCATCGGCCGTGAACGCGATCGAATCGATCAAGGCGAACGCTCCGGGCGCAACCACCGACGATCAGACCACCGCGATGGCATGAATCCGGATCTCCGGCGGTCTTATGTCATTGGCCGCCGGATAAAGGATCATATCAGCCGTTTGCGGAGCCAGGCGGAAGCCGCGTCGATGCAATAGACTGTCGCGATAATCAGAAAGATGATCGACCACGCTTCCGGCCAACGGAAGGCGTGCATGCGATCGGCCAGCAGGAAGCCTATGCCGCCGGCACCGACAATGCCGAGGATGGTGCCCGAACGGGCATTCGATTCGAAATTGTAAAGGATGATCGACAGGATAACCGGCAACGCTTGCGGCATGATCGCATAGCGTATCGCTTGTATATTGCTGCCGCCGGACGCCTTCACCCCGTCGACCGGCTTGCGCGACGTGTTCTCGATCGCCTCGGCGAAGAGCTTTGCGAATGTGCCGATCTCCGACACGGCGATGGCAAGGATGCCGGCCATCGGACCGAGGCCGAAGGCGCGGATGAAGATCAGCGCGAGGATGATCTGCTCGACCGCGCGCAGGGCGTCGAATCCGCGGCGGGAAAGAAGCCTGAGCCAGCTGAACGGCATGATGTTCTTGGCCCCGAGCAGGGCGAGCGGCAGTGCGGCGAGAGCTCCCAGCAGCGTTCCGAGGAAAGCCATGACGACGGTGTCGCCGAGGCCTTCGAGGATTTCGCTCCATTCCTGCCAGGTGGTCCAGATATGGGGTGGGAACATGAAGCTGAGGATATTGCCGAGCCGTGTCAGTCCCTCGATGAACCGGGCCGGCGTGGCGCCGAAGGCCACGGCGCTGTAGACGAACGGAACGGCGAGTGCCGCAACGATCGCCGCTGGCATCATGCGGTGGAGAAGCGGTTTCTCCAAGGCGCCGGGCAGGCAGGCTTTCGCACCGCTGACGAAATCCGCATCGGAATGAGGATGGGCGTCGGTCATGTCCAGTGCTCCGAGATGCCGATGATCCTGTGGCGCAATCTTTCGCTGAGAAAATCGATGACTGTCATGCTGAAGAGGATGATGACGAAGAGTGCCGAGAGATCGGTATATTCCTGCAGCGACATGGCTGTGCGGATTTCCTGACCAAGCCCGCCGGCTCCGACATAGCCGATGATGGAGGATGACCGGACGTTGATCTCGAATCTCAGCAGCGTATAGCTGATGACGTTCGGGATGACCTGCGGCACCGCACCGTAGCGCATCTGCTGAAACCAGTTGCCGCCAGACGCCTTGATTCCGTCGAGCGGCCGCATGTCGATGTTTTCATTCGCTTCCGAATAGAGCTTGCCGAGTGAGCCGGTCGCGTGAAGGCCGATCGCCAGGACCCCGGCAAGCGGGCCGACGCCGAAACAGAAGACGAAGATCAGCGCCCATACCATTTCGGGAACGGTGCGGATGATTTCGAGATAGCGACGGACGACGACCGATACCGGACGTCCGGGGCTGAGATTGCGCGCCGCCAGAAAGCTGAGCAGGAAGCCGCCGAAAACGCCGAGAACGGTCGCCGCGTATGCGATCAGGATGGTTTCCCAGAGCAGGCGCAGCCAGGTCTCCCAGCGCCAGAACCATTCGGCGAGATCGGAACCGAGCGTCGCAAATCTAAGGGTGGGGATCGTCTTTTCCAGATATTCGCCGAGCCTCGGCAGGCCGGCCCAGATCTTCAGCATCGATACGCGCTCGCCCGAGGGCAGGGTCAC
The DNA here is from genome assembly GCF_900177415.1 of Xaviernesmea oryzae. Classification (GTDB taxonomy): domain Bacteria; phylum Pseudomonadota; class Alphaproteobacteria; order Rhizobiales; family Rhizobiaceae; genus Neorhizobium; species Neorhizobium oryzae_A. Next base: position 294,900 of record NZ_FXAF01000006.1, read on the forward strand.
GTCGGTGAACGCGAAGAAGCCGCCGACATAAGCGGAAAACAGCACGGCGCCGAGGAAGAGCAGCGTCGAGACGGCCTGCACCCGCCGCGCGCTTTTCCGCGCATCGGCATAGTCGGTTTCGAAGTTCCGGATCGCGAGGGAGAGATCGGTCATGATCTTTTTCCAACAGGCCGGCGGCTCCGGAACGTCCGGTGCCGCCCTGTATTGACTTCCGGATCAGCCCTGGCGGCGCTGCTGGCGCAGCCAGTCGCGCATTTCGATGATCCATTCGTAGCGCTGATGGTCGACTTCGATGTAACCATTGGCGGTTTCGTCACCGGAGGTGATCATCTTGTAGACTTCCGGATCGTTCTTCGGCAGGTCCTTGACGGCTGTCTTCACCGCCGTGATGAGATCGGCGGGCAGGTTCTTGCGGGCGGTCAGGGGGCCGTTGGTGATCTCGGGAGATTGCCAGATGCGGCAGATCTGACCCGACGGGATCATTCCCTTGGTTTCCATCCGCTGCGGGATGCCGCTCTTTTCGGTGTTGATATAGGTCGCTGCGGCGTCGAACTGCTTGTTGAAGACGCCCATGACGCCGGTTTCATGCGAACCGGAAAAAGGCACGGCAGAAAAGAAGGTCTTCGGATCGTATCCCTGCTTCACAAGGTTGAAGTAGGGAACCGCATAACCCGAAGTCGAATCCGGATCGGCAAAGGCGAGAACCTTGCCCTTCAAGTCGTCGATCGACTTGTAACCGGAATCGCAGCGCACGGTGACCACCGAGTAGTAGCCGCTGGCACCCTCCTTGTCGACATGTGCAAGAAGTGGCTCGACCCCGCCATTCGTCTCGGTATAGGCGGCCGCATAGGCGGACGAGCCGAGCGAAGCGAATTCGATCTGATCGGAGGCGAGCGCCTGGATCACGCCGTCGTAGCTGCCGGCCGTGAAGATCTCCACGTTCACGCCCAGCTGCTTTTCGAGATAGGCCTGGAAACCCTGGTAACGGGCGATACGATCCTTTTCGTTCTCGGCGGAGGTGACGCCGTAGCGGATCGTCTTGTAGCTCTGCTTCCATTCTTGCGCATGGGCGGAACCCGCCAGGACAAGCGCGGCCGTTACGGCCGTCAAGAGGACGTTCTTCATCGTGTTTCTCCAAGGGTGATGGTTGCCCTGCGCTATTGCAGGGCTGAGGCGTCAGGCCATGGTCTTCTGCCGGCTTTGGCTGGTCGTCAGAGGAGCAATGGCCGTCGATGTCACGGATTCGTCGAGCTCGAAATCGGAGCCGTCGATTCCGTAGATGGCTTGAAGACGCTCGCGCGTCAGTTCCGCGGGCAGCCCTTCGAAGACGATGCGGCCCGCCCGCATGGCGATGATGCGATCGCAATAGGTGCGCGCCGTATCGAGCGTGTGGAGATTGACGAGGACGGTGATGCCGTCCTCCCTGTTTATCTTGCGCAATGCGTCCATGACCCGCGTGGCATTCGCCGGATCCAGCGAGGCGATCGGCTCGTCCGCGAGCATGATCTCGGGACGCTGCACGAGGGCCTTGGCGATGGCGACCCGCTGCTGCTGTCCTCCGGACAATGTTCCTGCCTTTTGCAGGGCCTGGGACAGCAGATCGAGGCGATCCAGCGCCTGGACGGCCAGCGCCCTTTCCTCTTCGCGGAAACGCCGCGCCACCGTCGAAAGCGGTCCCTGATGGGCAACGCGGCCGATCAGCACGTTGGTGAGGACATCCATCCGTTCCACCAGATTGAACTGCTGGAAGATCATGGCACAGGAGGCACGCCAGAGGCGCAGATCCCGTCCCCAGAGTTTGGTTATGTCCCGGCCGTTGAAAAGGATGCTGCCGTTGGTCGGCTCGATCAGGCGGTTGACGAGGCGGAGCAATGTCGATTTGCCGGCGCCGCTGCGGCCGATGATGCCGACCATCTGGCCGGCCTCGATGGTAACGGTGACGTCATCGACGGCGTTCACCTGCCCGAAGGACTTCTTCAGCGAGTATAGTTCCAGCATCTATCCCACCCAATGCAATCATTGAACGTCCCGTTTTGACGGGAGGCAGGCCCTGTCTTCTGGTAGTCTTCAATAAACGCTGTTTATGACAGGAATATAATATTTTGATAGTTTGTAGAAATTCATTCTGATTTTATCGGAAAACATCCGGAAAATTCAGATGATACATTAAAATCATAGAATAAAATTCAGAGGCCGGGCTTGCTGCCCGGCCTCGTCGATCTCAGGCCGCAATCCTGCGAGCGTTGCCAACGACCCCATCCGACCAGACCTGCCGTCCGCCGCGGATCGTGGAACGCAGGCGGGGAATTCGCCCGCGCTCGGCGATGACGAGATCGGCTCGCAAGCCTTCCTCGATGCGGCCGCGATCCGAAAGTCCGAGGGCGGTCGCCGGGTTGGCGCTTGCCAGCGCCACGGCGGAAGGCAATCCCCCTTCGCCGGCTTCCGCAAGCGCCAGCACCGCCGGCAGGATCGCCGAGGGATGATAGTCGCTGGCGAGAATGTCGAGCACGCCGGCTGCGAAAGCCTCGCGCGCCGAGAGATTTCCGGAATAGGAAAGGCCGCGCAAGGCGTTCGGCGCCCCCATGGCGGTAGCAAGACCCAGACGATGCGCCTCAACGGCGGCCTCCATCGTCACCGGGAACTCGCTGATCCTGGCGCCGAGACCATGCAGCAGCGTCACCTTTTCGATGCTGTCGTCGTCATGGGACGCCAGCGTCAGGCCGCGCTCCCGGGCGAGATTGGCGAGCGCATGGACGACGTCGCTGGCGTCGCCGTGTTCCACCCGGTTGGCGATGCGCTGCCGGACGAGCTCCGCAGCTTCGATCTCGCTGATCTTCTTCGTCTTCGCCATATTGGCGATATGCGTTTCGATGTTGCGGTACTGGCCCTGGCCGGGGGTGTGGTCCATCAGCGAAATAAGATCGAGCGCTCCGGCCTTCAACAATTCGTCTGCGGTGGCCAGCGCAGGAAGGAACGTTACTTCGAAGCGGCCATGGACGCGGTGATCGACAAGAAGCTCATCCCGCATCGACGCAAGAGCCTTGATCATCGTCGTGGTGTGATCGACGGAGCGCATATGGCCATAGGTGGCAGGCGTGAAGGAAAGCGCCGCATAGGCCGTGGTGATGCCGCTCGTGGCAAGTTTCTTGTCGAGCTCGTAGATGCCGAGTTCGATCGGCATGCGGACGTTGGCGCGCGGTTCTATTTCCTTTTCGATCATGTCGCCGTGCATATCGACGAAACCGGGCAGGAGCAGCCGGCCTTCACCGTCTATGTCCGCGCCGGTTACCGGCGTATCGCGGATCTCGGCGATCAGGCCGTCCTCGATTTTAAGGGCTCCCCGCTCGATGATCCGGTCCCGAAGGACGATCTCGAAATCACTCAGCCACATCGTCTGGCTCATCTGCAATCCTTATCGTTTCCAATTGAATTTCCCGGTCGATCAGGTGGGCCACGTCTTCCGGATGGTGGAAGACCCCGATCATCGCCACGCCCGACGCCTTGAGTTCCGCCAGGCGCTCTACCAGTGCCCGCCGCGCCGACCGGTCGAGCGAGGCCGTAGGCTCGTCCAGAAGCAGCAGACGCTGCGGCAGGATGAGCGCCCGCGCCAGGTTGACCTTCTGCTGTTCGCCACCGGAGAAGGTGGAGGGATAGGCCGGCCAGAGCTGCGGTTTCACGCCGAAGGCAGCGAGCCAGCGGCGGGCTTCCGCTAACGCCTCCACGTGGGGCATCCCGACGAGCCGCAGGGGTTCCGCGACGATCTCCTCGGCGGCCACGCGCGGCCGGGCATTGAGGAACTGCGTCACGAAGCCGATCTCCCGGCGGCGCAGCACGGCGATATCGACATCGGCAGCCGAGGCGAGGTCGATGACGCCTTCGCTGGTATGGTAATAGGCATGTCCCGCCCGCGGCAGGTAGGAGCGGTAGAGGGTCCGCAGCAGGGTCGACTTACCCGCCCCGTTTTCGCCCCTGAGGAGGATGAATTCGCCTTCGCCCAGCTCGAACTCGATGTTTTCGAAAGCGAACAGCGTACGCTTCAGGTGGTGCATCTCGAATTGCTTCGAAAGCCCCTCGACACGCAGCACCGGCGCGGGAGACCGGGAGGCGGATATATGAACGTTCATTGCCGCATCTTCCTTCAAAGCTTCGCGTGAACGAGCTGCTGGGTATACTCGTGCTGCGGATCCTGAAAGATCTGGTCCGCGAGCCCCTGCTCCACCACCTCGCCCCTGCGCATCACCATAACCCGGTCAGCCATCGTGCGTATGACACCGAGATCGTGCGAGACGAGCACCATAGTGATCCTGCGGTCTCGCTGCAGCCGTTTCAGCGTGTCGAGCACCAGCGCCTGGACGCTGACGTCGAGACCCGTCGTCGGCTCATCCAGAAGCAGCACGGCGGGCTCGAGCGCGATCGCCTTGGCAAGCTGCACGCGCTGCTGCATGCCGCCGGAAAGCTCCCGCGGCCGGGCGTCCATGCGCTCGATCGGGAACTCCGAGGCATCGAGCGATTCCCGGGCGCGTTCGCGCAGTTCGGCGAAATTGCGCTTTCCCGCGATCAGCAGGCGCTCGGCGACATTGCCGCTGCTGGTATGGTTCATCAGCAGGCCGAGATGTGGGTTCTGGTAGACGATGCCGATATGATGAGCCCTCAGCATGCGCCGCTCGAACCGGTCGAGGGTGAAGAGATTGCGGTCCTCATGGCCCGGAAGAGCGAGATGATAGGTCCCGGCATCCGGCGTGTCCTCCAGGTTCATCATCCTGAGCAGCGTGGATTTGCCCGAACCGGATTCCCCGACGATGCCGAGCACCTCGCCCGGATAGACGGTGGCATCGACGCCGGCGAGTGCCCGCACGTCGCCATAGGAGCGGGCGATGCCGCGCATCGTCAGGATCGGCTCGGCCAGCATCAGCCGGGGCGGCTGGCGTTCGACACCTGTCGCCCGGCCATCAAAATATGCGGCGGCCATCACTTCACCCTTCCGTTCTTGTACCAGGTTTCGCCGATCTCGATCGCCTCGCCTTCGGACTTCTGGATGTTCTTGACACCGAAATGGCTGTCGGAGAGTTCGTAGAGCGAAGAGCCGTCGTCCTGCGGCAGCTCGTTCATGAAGAAACCGGAGACATCGCTGCGGTAGCAGGTCTTGTCCTGATGATCCTCGACCCGGTAGGGCACGTCGTCGAAGACCAGCGGTTCGACGCTGGTATAAGGCGGCACCGCGAAGATGCGCTTCTCGCGTCCCGCCGAAAGGATCGTCAGGTGATCCGCCTGGTTGAGCTTCGGCACGTCCCAGCGCGGGATCGGCGACGGCGTCATCACATGGCGGCCGTTGACCATGCTCGGATAGCTCGATCCCTGCATGATGCGGCCGGCCTTCACGAGCTGTTCGTAGAGGATCAGCCAGAGCTGTCCGTAATCGGCATCGCCGTGCATTTCGCGGGCGACCGACATGTCGGGCTGTACCGGGCGGAGCGGCTCCGGGTTCGGCACCTGCAGCACGAGGATCTGGTCCTCGCGCAGCTTTTCCTCCGGAATGCGGTGGCGGGACTGGATGATTGTCGCCTCCATCGTGTCTTCGGTCTCGACGGCGCCGCCGACGCGGCCGACGAACTTGCGGATGCTGCTGGCATTGACGGAATCGTCGGCGCCCTGGTCGATGACTTTCACGACCGAAGTGGGTTTCAGGAGCGTCAGCGTCACCTGCAGGCCGCCGGTTCCCCAGCCGCGTGCGATCGGCACTTCGCGGCTCGCATAGGGCACCTGATAACCAGGCACCGCGATGGCTTTCAGGATGCGGCGGCGCAGTTCGCGCTTGGCCGATTCATCGAGAAAACCGTAATTGAAGGCCGTCCAAGGCCTGGTCAGTTTCTGGAGCGTCACAGCGCCACCTCTTCTTCTTCCGATTGATCTTCCGCCTCGGCCACGATCTTCCCGGCGGTCGCCTCCTCGCGGTCCGTCTTCACGCGCCGCAGCGCGTCCAGGCTCGATTGGAACGTGACGTAGTGGGGAAGCTTGAAATGGATGCAGAAGCCGGAGCTTTCGACCGGCTCGGTATGGTAGAGCACGAATTCCTCGTTGGAAGCCGGATGCGGGTTCGGCTGGTTGGAAGCGAGGTCGAGCGTCGCGGCGGCGATCACCTTCACCTCGTTCCAGCCGAACGTGGCGGAAAAGCCGAGTTCCAGTTCCATCGCCTTGGAGACCACTTCGGTCTGGCTGACGCGGACGCGCCCGGCGCTGAAGATCGTGCCGCACGGATGGCGCATGCGCACCGGCGCTTCGGCAAGGCGCAGCTCGTTGACCGTCGGGTGCACCGATCCGTAGCCGCGCATCGTCGAATAACCGAGCGCCAGCGTGCCGCCGGTATCGGCGCGGGCGAGGCTCTGCAGCTTGTGTGCCCGGCTTGCGGGAAAGAGCAGGGGCTCGCGCGTCAGGTCCGGGATATCGTCCGGCGCGACCGTCTCGGCCGGATAGTCCTTGATCAGCCCCTGCGCCTTCTGCCAGGTCGCGAGCGAAGGCTGTACCGCCGGTGCCGGCTCGGCGGCGGGGATGACCGGATCGGGCGTATAGCTCTCGCCCTTCAAGACGCCGACCTGCAGCAGGCGATGCGAATAATCGAGCGTCGGCCCGAGGATCTGGCCGCCCGGGATATCCTTGAAGGCGGCGGAGATGCGGCGGACCGTGAAGAGGTCCGTCTGGGCCACGGGCTCGGCGACGGTCAAGCGCGGCTGAGTCGTACGGTAGGCGCGAAGCAGCAGGACCGCTTCGTAAAGGTCGCCGCCGGCCTGCGCCAGCGCGAGCGCCGCGAGGTCCGGTTCGTAGAGCGAGGCCTCGCCCATCACGCGATCGATCAGATAGGGAAGGCCGTTGCGCACCGCCTCGATCCGCTCGCGGGTGATCGTGCCGAGGTCGTCGCGGAACAGCCTCTCGGCCTGTTCGATGGCGCGTTCGCCGCCGCGGGTTGCTACATAAGCCATCAGAGCACCTCGATTTTCGTGGAACGGGGAATGCCGATCAGCCGGTCGCCGTCGACGAGATAGAGATCCCAGCCGAGCGGATAGCGGATCGCCTTTTCGCGCATCGGCCAGAAGGAAGGATCGACGCCGCCGATCTCGATCGTCAGAATGTCCTTGATGCCCGGTCCAGAAAGGCGCAACGCCTGTCCCGAACCGATCCGGGCGGGCGCAAAGAGCGTTGCGGCCTCGTCCGGATAGGCAAGCGTTCCGATGCGCAGCGTCGAAACTGCCGCAACGTCTCTTTCCGAGCCGAGCGTGGTGAATACGTAATCGGCCTTGTCGAGCGACACCGGGCGTGCACCGGTCTCGGCAAGCCTTTTTGCCAGTACGGAGTCACTGCCCGCGTGAAAACTGCATTCGCGGTCGATCAGGCTTTCGGCAAGCGTTTCGAAGCCGGCTAAAGGCAGGATGCGCACGAGGCCCGGCCGGGCGAGCGCCCACATCAGCTCGTCGAAGGTTGCGTTGGTGCGGCTGTCGTCCGCGGTGGGAAGAATTGAAAGTGCCATAATCAGAAGGTTTCCATCTGTACGCGCGTCGCCTCGACCTTTCTCAGCCGTTCCCGGTCGCTTTCCTCCTGGCGGCGCTGTTCGGCGTTGAGAAATTCGAGAACGAGGTCGGTCCTGTGTCCGGCTGCGATCGCGGCGTCGATGACGGCGATCGCCATGGCATGTTCGAGGTCGCGGCCGGTGACGGCGCCATATCCTTCGACGCCGCGGTCCGGCACGCGGATATGCGCCTCCGCCACCAGGACCTCGCCGAGATGAAAGGCCGTGTTGCGGACGGTGTCCACGAATGGCAGCATGGCGAGCCCGGTGCGGTTTGCGAGCACAGTCACGCCGCCGAGATCAGTCAGTACGTCTTCGGCGCAGGCCTTGATCGCCTCGGGCCGGCTGGCGGCGAGAATGTCGAGGGCTTGTGCGTGAGCATAGCCTCCGATGACCGGACTGCCGGTCGTAATCTCAGTCATAACCTTTCCTTTCCTGGGACTTTTCGTTTGTCTGGCCCTGGCCGTGCGCGTCGTCGTCGTTGTCGATGACGAACTGCATCCTCTCGCCCGCCCAGACGACGTCGGAATAGGCGATCGGGCAGCCTTCCATGTCGACGTCGATCTTCTGGGTGACGAGAACCGGCTGTTCCTGGGATTGGGCGAGCTGGCGTGCTTCTTCCGCGCTCGGCAGGCGGGTGAAGATCGCGGTGCTGTGGCGCAGGTAGTCGGAAATGCCGAAATCCTTGTAGATGTCGGTCACCGAAGCGCCCGTGCGCCGGCGAATATGCATGTTGGGAAAGCGGCTGACCGGATGATAGCTGCAGCCGAGACTGATAGGCACGTCGTCGGCGAAACTGCGGCGCATGATCATATAGACAGGCGAGCCTTCGGGAATGCGGAGCGCGGCGGCGACGACCGGTGGTGCCGCGATCTCCAGCTCGTTCACCGGCTGTCCGGAGGGGATGCGCCCTTGCTCCTTGAGGTTACGGCTGAATCGCGTCCGCCGCGCGATGTTGTAGCGGATCACCGAATGTTCTTCGACGAAAGTTCCGCGCCCCTGCTCGACGCGTACCTTGCCTGCCTCGGCGAGTTCCGCGATGGCGCGCCGCACGGTATGCCGGCCCACTCCGAACCTGCGCATGATCTCCGCCTCGGTCGGCAGCTGAGAGCCGGGAGCCAAGGTTCCGGATGCGATGTCGCGGCTGATCTGCTTTTCGAGGAGCTGCCATTGCCCCCATCGGGGCCGGCTGCCGGATGCTTCATTCGCCTTATACATTCGGATGAACTCTAAATTCATTCGGATGTTTTATCCCTAACAGCTCTCCGTGACAATTGTATGTATGAACAGGCGATTTGCGTCGGACGGGCGAGCCCCAACATTCCAGAATTCCGGCAGCCGGCGAGGTGATTTCCGGCGTAGGCCGCGTCAGGCAGGCTGACGCCGGCGCAGCCAGTCCGCCGTCAGGCGGCTCGCTTCGGCGGCAGCGGAAGCCGCATCCAACCCATCGAGCAATGCAAAGAGGAAGGCGCCGCTGAAACGGTCGCCTGCACCGATCGTACTGGCGACTTTTACGGCCGGTGCCGGATCGACCGTGATCGACCGGGAGCCGTCGTAAAGCGTGATCCGGCATGGCCCGTCCGTCAGAACCAGCATCTTGAGGCGCGGGCCGGCAAGCTCCATGGCGCGGCGCCACACCGCCGGCGCTTCCTCGCCTGCGTCGTCGCGCGATGTGACGACATAATCGGCCGGCCGAGGCGTGGCTGGCCGCAGCGGCAATTGTGAAACCACGAGAGGGATATCATGAAGCCTTGTGACGAGGCCCTCTTCGAGCAGGAGGGCGTTGAGATAGGCGGCCTCGCCCGTCAACGCCCCGCCAACGGAAAGGGGCGCACGGCTTCGGCCGGCAGGCGCGATAATCGTTCTTTCGCCGTTCGGTTCGAGCAGGATTTCCAGCGGCTCGGTCTCGCCGGGCAGCATTGCCACGTGAGTCGTGTCGAAACCTGCCGCATTCAGTGTCTTCAGCGCCGATAGGCCCTTCTCATCCTGCATGAGGCGCGTAACGAGCGCCACATTCGCCCCCAGATCCAGAAGCTGACAGCCGGTATGGAAGCCTCCGCCGCCGAGATGGACCTCGCGTGCGGAAAAGCGCAGTCGTCCGCCCGGCGTCAGCGCGTCTTCGAGCTGCCAGATGCGGTCGTGATTGACGGAACCGATGACGATGACGCGATGCATTTGGCGGTGCCTATCTCTCGTCGAAGCCGGGAGCGAGCGCATCGACGATGAAACGCTGCGCGGCCAGGAATATGACGAGGACGGGCACGATCGACAAGAGGCTGATCGCCATCAGCGGTCCCCAGGCGCGTTCGGTTCCCCTCAAGGTCGGCAAAGGTCGCTATCCCGCTGGTGAGTATTTCCTTGAACTTGTCTTCGAGAACGAGCTGGTCCCACAGATAGATGTTCCACGCGGCCATTCTGAAATCCACGCTGGCCAGAATGGCCTCGTAATTGTCGAGCCCGGCAAAGCGGACGTCGGAAGACAGAAGATTCCAGTCGAGCACCGAAAGCAGTGCCGAAGCGATCAGCGGGCCGTTCCGGCGGCTGATCTCGATCATTCTTCGTCCCAATTCATTCGAATTTATTAGAAAATATTCGAATATTTCTGTAACGGCGATCGATGACATCCATATGAAGTAACCGGCGTATTTACGCTCCTCTTCCTTCTATCGCCGATCTTCTACGGGTGGATGACAGGAGAGTGACCGGCAATCCCGATTGAAACCGGATGCGCCGAAAGGTATCGACATCCGGACGACATAAGCGGATTAGGCGAAAGAGACACATGGAGAAGAAATCGTCGCATGGGCAGTGGCAGCAGGTCGAGGAGGACATTGCTGAAGACATCCTGACCGGTCGGCTCTCCCCCATGACCCAGCTTCCGAAGGAGGCCGACCTCATGGAGCAGTTCGGCGTCGGCCGCCACACGATCCGGCGGGCCATCTCCAGTCTTCAGAGCCGCGGGCTCGTGCAGGTCGAGCAGGGCAGGGGCACTTTCGTTCGCGACGGGCGTCTCGAATACCGTCTTTCTGAGCGCACCCGTTTTTCGCAGAACCTGCTGGACCAAGGCAGGGAGCCTTTCGGCCAGGCCGTCCGCGAAGAGGAGATACCCGCTTCCGCCGCGGTTGCCGAGGCGCTTCGGCTGCCGCGGGGCGAGCCGGTCTATCATATCGTCCGGCGCGGCTTTGCCGATGACGAACCCATCAACCTATCGAATGCCTATTATCCGGTCCGCCGTTTTCCCGGTTTCGACAAGGCGCGGCGCGGCGGGCGGAGCGTCAGCCTGATCCTGGCCGAATACGGCGTTCCGGACTACATCCGCTTGCGGACCGACATTCTGGTCCGGATGCCGACGCCTGAAGAGGCCCGCCAGCTCGACCAGAGCATGTCCCAGCCGGTCATCGCGTTGAAGAAGGTTGATGTGGATATGAAGGGAACGCCCATCGCCTATTCGGAAACGGTCTGGCCGGGCGAACGGGTGCAGTTTTCGATCGACAACACCAACCAGCTTCTTGATGTGCTCGGACGGAACAAGGACGTCTGACGTGCGTCTGGGACAAGCCTGCAAAAAAGAAGGCCCGCCGAAACGGGCCTTCCTGACGGTGAGGCACCGGAGCCGGTATTAGGCGGGCTCGGCTCCCGCGATGCCGCGAGGAGATTCACCCGGCGCGAGGAGCATGCTCCAGATCAGGCCGCCGAGCGTCGCGCCGACCAGCGGCGCCAACCAGAACAGCCAGAGCTGTCCGAGAGCGCCGTTCTCCGCGAAGAAGACCACCGCGGTCGACCGGGCGGGATTGACCGACGTGTTTGTCACCGGAATCGAAATCAGGTGGATCAGCGTCAAACCGAGTCCGATCGCGATGGGAGCAAAACCCGCGGGCGCGGCTTTTGCTGTGGCCCCAAGGATGATAATCAGAAACCCTGCGGTCAGAACGATTTCAGCCACGAGAGCCGCTGTCAGGCCGTAGCCGCCGGGTGAGTTGACGCCGTACCCGTTCGAAGCAAAGCCGCCCGCAACGAAATCCGCTTTGCCCGATGCGATGGCATAGAGCACAGCGGCCCCGACCAGCCCGCCGACGACCTGGGCTATCCAATAGGGCACCAGATCCTTCCACTCGAATCGGTGGGCTACGGCCAGACCGAGCGAAACGGCGGGATTGAAGTGCCCTCCGGAAATTCCTCCCACCGCATAAGCCATTGTCAATACTGTCAATCCGAACGCAAACGCAACGCCAACGAAGCCGATGCCGAGATCCGGGTAGCTTGCCGCAAGCACGGCGCTGCCGCACCCGCCGAACACAAGCCAGAATGTCCCGATCGCCTCGGCTGCCAATTTCCTGATCATTGCGAATCACCTCCTCGTGAGTTCCAACGCATATTTCATAATCCCTTGTTGTTCCGAAGGGAAGGTAGGCGGCTATCGATTCCAGGACGGCGGGTGACGCCGTCACGACGAGGCGGATTGGAAATCCAGGCCGATATCGAGGGTGGGGGCGCTATGAGTGATCCACCCGACCGAGAGGAGATCCACGCCCGATGCCGCGACGGCCGCGGCGGTCTCCGGCGTAATGCCGCCGGACGCTTCCGTGATCGCCCGGCCGGCGACGATCGCGACGGCCTCGCGCAGTTCATCGGGTGTCATGTTGTCGAGAAGCACGGCGTCCACGCCGATCTCCATGGCTTCGTGAAGCTGGGTAAGCGTATCGACCTCCACTTCGATCTTCACCATGTGGCCGACACCCGCCCTGGCGCGGCGTATGGCTTCCGCGACACCGCCGGCGATCGCGACGTGGTTGTCCTTGATCAGCACGGCATCGTGAAGTGCGAAGCGATGGTTCATGCCGCCGCCGGCGCGTACGGCGTATTTTTCCAGCGCCCTGAGCCCGGGCGTCGTCTTGCGGGTGCAGACCACCGAAGCCTTGCTGCCCTCGACCGCCGCGACGATGCCCGCCGTCACGGTGGCGATGCCGGAGAGATGGCCGAGGAAGTTGAGCGCGGTCCGTTCGGCCGTCAAAAGCCCGCGGGAAGGGCCTTCGATCGTGGCGATCGTATCGCCCCGCTTCACCGCCGTCCCGTCCGGAACATGGCGTGTGACGCTGATTGCGGGATCCACGAGCTGGAAGGCGAGCTCGGCGGCGTCCAACCCGGCAATGACGCCGGCCTTGCGGGCGGCCATGATCACCGTCGAGCGATGCTTGGCCGGGATGACGGCGGTCGAAGTGATGTCGCCGGCAAGACCGAGATCTTCGAGAAGCGCTGCGCGGACCGGCGGCTCGACGATCAGTCGGGGAAGGGGAGCAAGGCTCATGTCGGGGACTCCTTAGGCACTCCGGGCAATGGGATGGGAAGCAGCCGCTCGAGCGATATCCAGCGCCTCGGCAAGGCGCATCCTCCGCCGCTCCGCATAGGCGAGCTTGAGCGGGAAATCCGTGCGGGCATGGGCGCCGCGCGATTCCCGCCGGAGCGAGGCGAAGACCGCGACCAGCAGCGCGACGATGGCGGGATCGGAGGCCTGCCCCTCGTCTTCGACGAGCGGCAGCAGACTTGCGACCGCGCCATGGATTGCGCCGGCATTGCGCAACACGCCGAGATGGCGGGAAACGATCGGCTGAACGGGGGAAACATCTGCCGATGGGGGGAGACCGGTCACAGGCAGAGCGCGAGCGCCGTCGGCGGACGTCCCGGCGATGTCCCGGGCTGCCCGCATGCCCATGACGGCGGCTTCGAGCAGCGAATTGCTGGCAAGCCGGTTCGCTCCATGCAGACCGGTGCAGGCCGTCTCGCCCACCGCCCATAGGCCTTCGACCGAACTGCGGCCGTTCATGTCGGTCGCTACGCCGCCCATGTGGTAATGGACGGCGGGACGAACGGGAATGCGGTCCTGCGACGGAGCAATGCCGGCCTCCCGGCACAACCGGTCGATAGCCGGGAAACGGCCTGCGAACCTCTGGCCGAGCGTTTCGCGGGCATCGAGAAAGACACGGCCGCCGCGGGCGATTTCGGCGCTGATCGCCCGGGCCACGATATCCCTCGGAGCGAGTTCGGCTCCGGGTTCGCGGGCGAGAAACCGTTCGCCTTTCTCGTTGACGAGCACGGCGCCCTCCCCCCGCACCGCCTCGCTTACCAATGCCAGCGGCCGCCGGGGAAAATCGAGCGCTGTCGGGTGGAACTGCACGAATTCCATATCGGCGAGCTCGGCACCGGCGCGTGCGGCGAGCATGATGCCCTGGCCGTAATTGCCGACGGGATTGGTGGTCGCATCATAAAGCCCGCCGAGCCCGCCGGTCGCGAGGACCACGCGCGAAGTCGGGAGAAACGCCGCGCCGTTGCCGGTTGCGCAGAGCAGGCCGGATAGCCTGCCGTCGTCGGTGAGCAGGCGTCGTACCTCGACACCGGCCAGTACGGTGATCGACGGCGTTTCGAGAACGGCATCGGCCAGTGCCCGGACGATCGCCGCACCCGATCCGTCACCTTCCACATGCACGATGCGGCGGCGGCAATGGGCTGCTTCCAGGCCGAGCGCCAGCGCCCCGTCCGCTGTCCTGTCGAAGCGCACGCCGAATCTTTCCAGCATCGCGATGGCGGCAGGCGCCTCATGAAGAATAGATGCGGCGATCGTTGCGTCGCATAATCCGTCGCCGGCGGCCAGCGTGTCGGCAAGGTGGAGTTCGGGGCTGTCATCCTCGCCAAGGCTCGCGGCAATGCCGCCCTGCGCCCAGGCGCTGGACGTTTCCCCACCCAGGCCGGCGCGGGTGACGAGCACGACCGGCCGCGGCGCCAGCATCAGCGCCGTCACCAGTCCAGCCAACCCGCTGCCGACGATCGCGATACGGCCCGCGAGGTGATCAAGCCCGTCGATCATATCGCCAGCATCCTTTCCACCGCCAGACGCGCCGCGGCCGCAACCGCCGGATCGACGGTCACCTCATGGCGGTTCTCCTCCAGCGCCTTGCGGATGTTGGAAAGGGTGATGCGTTTCATATGTGGGCAGAGATTGCAGGGCCGTACGAATTCCACATCGGGATGATGCACGGCCACATTGTCGCTCATGGAACATTCCGTCAGAAGCACGACGCGCGCCGGCTTCCTGCTCCCGACATAGTCCGACATGACTGCGGTCGATCCGGCGAAATCCGCCTCCGCCACCACATCCGGCGGACATTCGGGGTGGGCGAGCACCAGAACGCCCGGATGGGCTTCGCGCAGGTCGCGGACGTCCTGCGCGTCGAACAGTTCATGCACTTCGCAATGGCCGTGCCAGGCGATGATCTCGACATCGGTCTCGCGCGCTACGTTCTGCGCCAGATACTCGTCGGGGATCATCAGCACCTTCGGGACGCCGAGCGACTCCACCACCTGCTTCGCGTTGCCGGAGGTGCAGCAGATGTCGGAAGCAGCCTTCACGGCGGCGGACGTGTTCACATAGGTGATGACCGGCACGCCCGGATGCGCTTGTCGGAGCAGCGCCACGTCTTCCGGAGTGATCGATTCCGCCAGCGAACAGCCTGCCCCCATATCGGGGATCAGTACGGTCTTTTCCGGGTTCAGGAGCTTCGCCGTTTCCGCCATGAAATGCACGCCGGCAAGCACGATCACGTCCGCATCCACCTCGACGGCCTTGCGGGCCAGCGCCAGGCTGTCGCCGACGATATCCGCGACGCCATGAAAGATTTCCGGAGTCTGATAGTTATGGGCGAGGATGACGGCGTTGCGGCGACGCTTCAGATCGAGGATCGCCTCGATATCGGCCTCGTGAGCCATCCATTCGGCCTTGGGAATGACGCGGCTGACCCGGTCGTAGAGCGTCGATGCGGAAATCAGGGAATTCACGGGCGCCTCCTTTATACTCGTGTTGAGTATATCTGGCGCAAAGACATATTCTCGAATCGAGTTTATGTCAATTGCGCGAGAGAGGAAGTTTCGAGCCGGAAAGCGCCCGTTCCTCGAGTACCGCATGCCGGTATCGGAAGAGCTTGGCCGGCCGGCCACCCGTTTCGGTGGTCACTTCGCCCGTCTCTTCGATCAGCTCCTGCTGGTCGATCAGCCGGCGGAAATTCGGCTTGTGCAGCGTCAGCCCGGCCAGCGCTTCGACCGTGCGCTGCAGTTGCAGGAGGGTGAATTTCTCCGGCATCAGTTCGAAGACGACGGGCCGGTATTTGATCTTTGCTCGCAGCCGGGCAATCGCGGTCGCGAGAATGCGGCGGTGATCGGCGAACATCTGCCGGCCAAGGCTTTGCTCCCGCGAGCAGCCGGCTTCCGTCACAAGTCCGGCTTCGTACATCAGCTCGTAGCGCTGCAGAGCGAGATCCTCGTTCCAGGTTGCGTCGTGAAGGCCGAACGTGAAATCGATGCGGCGCCGGCGATGCTCGCGATGCGCCGGCGCCGCATCCGCCCAGTCCTGCAGCCGGCCGGTTATGCCGGAAAGAATATCCGGCCTTCCCTTCCGGTGGTCCTCCCAGGGAAAATATTCGTACCAGCCGTGCCATTCCGGCCTTCCGGCCCCGGGTGCCGCCTGCTCGCGCACCAGCCCGAGATAGCTGATGGAAATGGTCCGGCTGCCGGCATTCTCCCGCGTGCGGTCGCGATCGGCAAAGGTGTAGAGCTGTTCCAGATATCCGACCGGGTGCCCCGTCTGGTCCCGGACCCATTCCCTGAGGCCTGCCTGAAGACTTCTGTGCCCCAGTTCGAAAGGTCCTGAAGGCAGGGCGTCCCCGGACCTGATCGTCATCACACGCGGTTCCTCGCGCGTGACGGCGGAAAGAACCGCGATCAACTCGGCATGGGCAAGTCCGATGGTCAAGAAAGCTCCCTGTTGGCTGGCGTCGGATGTGCGGAACGGACCGCCAGTTTACGCCGACTCGGGAAGACTTTGCCAGCGGTGTCGACAACCGGAGATCTGGCAGGCAGCTTTCGGGCGATCTGTCCTGACCTAATCCTCGATCCTCTCGTGGGCATCCGCCTTGCCCTGTGCCCAATAGCCGGCAGCCTTGATCCAGGGAAGCGGATATCCGCGCTTTTCGACCAGATGGGTGCGTATGGCACGCGCGACGGAAGCTTCCGCGGCGATCCAGACGAAGGTTTCCGGTTCAGGGGTGATCTTGTCGAGCACCGAGATCAGGCCTGAGGCATCCGTGGCTTGCGCAAGCGGGCGGTGCACCCAGAACGTCTCCAGCCTAGCGCGCGTGTCGAAAGCCTGTTCCTCTTCGGGGCCGGCAATGGCCGCTATGGTCGTGATGGCGATGTCCGCATCCGATTCTTCGATACGGCGGCCGATCGCCGGAAGCGCGGTCTCGTCGCCGATCAGCACCCAGCGCTTCACGCCCGAGACGACAGCCGAGCCGCGCGGGCCACCGATGGAGAGCTGGCTTCCCGGTGCCGCCTCCAGCGCCCATCGGGTCGCAGGGCCGGCATCGTGGACTGCAAAATCGAGTACCAACGATTTGGCATCCCGATCGAACCGTCGGGGCGTATAGTCGCGCCGTTCCGGCTCGCCGGCTGCAGCGGGGAGGAATGTCTTGACGTGATCGTCGGGCGCGGCGCTGACGAAATCGGCAAGGTCTTCCCCGGTCAACGTGATGCGCAGCATCTGCGGCGTTATGCGCTCGACGGTCGTGACCGTCAGCACGCGCCGCTTGAGCTCGTGGCGGATACGCTCGATCTTTGGAACGGAGAGGGTGGCCTGTTGCGATGTAAGCTGGTTCATCTGTGTCCTTTCAGGGATTGAGTTCGACCTGCCGGACACGACCGCGCAGATCGAAACCGGCAAACCCGATCGATCATGCGCGTTGAGTGACGTTAACGCTTACGTGCAGGGGCTGCGGCCTCTGCAGTGTGAGAACTACATAAGCAAGCGAAACGGGGAAGACAAGAGTTTCGGATGTTGGCTCCGGCAATTTCCATCGGGTGGAAACCGCACTTCCATGAAGCTATGCGGCGAGCCGGCGGCCGTCCTTAGAGGCTTCGAAGAAATGCAGTTTTGAGACATCCGCCGATAACCAGACCTTTTCACCCAGCTTCAATCGCGAGCGCTCCTTGATCACGACGGAGAGTCGCGTTCCGCAGCTGTTGGCGATGACGATCGTCTCCGGTCCCGTCGTCTCCACGACCGAGACCATACCGGGAAAAGCTCCCGGAGTATTTTCCTCGACGATCGACAGATCCTCCGGGCGGATTGCCAACACCGCAGGACTTCTTTTCAGGATGCCGAGCCTGGCGGAGACGGGGATCGCCGTACCGTCCGATGCGATAAAGCGATCGGTACCCGAAGCATCCACCTGCCCCTCGATGAAATTCATCGCCGGCGAGCCGATGAAGCCGGCAACGAAGCGGTTGGCCGGGCGGTCATAAAGTTCGAGCGGATGGCCGATCTGTTCGATATGGCCGTCGCGCATGACGACGATCTTGTCGGCCATGGTCATGGCTTCGATCTGGTCGTGGGTGACGTAGACGGTAGTCGCGCCGAGCCGCTGATGCAGTTCCCTGATCTCCGCGCGCATCTGGACCCTCAGCTTGGCATCGAGGTTCGAGAGCGGCTCGTCGAACAGGAAGACCTGCGGATTGCGGACGATCGCCCGGCCCATGGCGACCCGCTGGCGCTGGCCGCCTGAAAGCTGTTTCGGCTTGCGGTCGAGCAGCGGTTCGAGGCCGAGTATTGCCGCAGCGCGCTCTACCGCCTTGTCGATCTCGGGTTGTGCGACGCCTGCGAGCTTCAGGGCGAAGCTCATGTTCTTGCGAACGGTCTTATGGGGGTAGAGCGCGTAGGATTGGAAGACCATGGCGATGTCCCGCTCCTTCGGCCGGATCGTGTTGACGACGCGGCCGCCTATGCTGATGGTACCGCCAGAAATTTCCTCCAGCCCGGCGATCGTCCGCAGGAGAGTCGATTTTCCGCAGCCGGACGGCCCGACCAGCACGACGAATTCTCCGTTCTCCACGGTCATGTCGACTTCATGGAGCGCCTGATAGGCCCCGTATCTCTTCACTAGCTTGTTCAATGCAACCTGAGCCAAAGGCTATCCTCCTCCCAATTTCGTTTTCCGTCAGCCCTTCGTCGCGCCGGACATGAGGCCGCTGACGAACATGCGCTGCATCACCAGGAAGATGAGCGCGATCGGTAGTGTCATGACGAAGGAGGCGGCCATGACCGCGCCCCAGTCGGTGTCGAACTCCGTCGAAAATTCCGCGAGCCCGATCGGCAGCGTCTTCATTTCCTTCTCGGTCGCGAAGGAAAGGGCGAAGACGAATTCGTTCCAGGTGGCGACGAAGGAATAGAGCGTCACCGCAATGATGCCCGGAGTGACGAGCGGTAGGGAGATGCGGAACAACACGCCGAGCTGCGAAGCGCCGTCGATGATGGCGGCATCCTCGAGCTCCTTGGGAATGCCGCGGAAATAGCCTGTCAGCATCCAGACGCTCAAGGGAAGGGTGAGAATGAGATAGACGAGGATCAGGCCGAGATAGGTATTGATGAGGCCGAGATAGTTGAGAACGATGTAAAGCGGCACGATGACGGTTGCCGTCGGCAAAAGCTGTCCGATCAGCACGAAGGCAAGCGCCGCCGAGCGGCCACGGAAATCGAAGCGGGCAAAGCCATAGGCGGCGAAGACGGCGAAGACGAGCGCCAGGAACGTGGAGCCGATCGAGATGATCAGACTGTTGACGAAATAGCGCGGGATGTTCGATTCGAAGAGGACGTTCTTGAAGTTTGCAAGCGTCGGCGGATCGGGCAGCCATTGCGGTGGTATGGTATAGAGCTGCGAGAGCGGCTTGAAGGCGGAAACGGCCATCCAGAGGAACGGGAAGACAGCGACGATTACCAGGATCGCGACCGGCAGGGAGATGAGAAGAGTGCGGCGTGAGTCCTTCATGGCTCAGTCCTTTTCCTGCGCCGCGAAGACGCGCATGTAGAGCACGATGATGACCGAAATGAATAGGAAATAGAGCACCGAGAGAGCCGCGGCGCGGTTGAACTCGAAATACTCGAACGCCTGCACATAGATCTGGATAGGGAAGATCATCGAGCGGTTGGCGGGACCACCGCCGGTGATCGAATAGATGATCGTGATGCCGTCCAACGCCCATATGGTGAGGAGCAGTGTGATGGACACAAGCACCGGCCTGAGCTGCGGCAGCATGATATGCCAGATCTCGTGCCAGAAACTCGCGCCATCGACCCTGACCGCCTCGTACAGCTCTTCCGGTACGGATTGCAGGCCGGCGAGCACCATGACCGCCACGAAGGGGAACATCTTCCAGGCGTTGACGGCGATCAGCGCCGGCATCACGGTGTTGGGATTGGTGAGCCAGCCGATGGGTTCGGAGATGATTCCGACCTGCATCAGCATATAGTTGATGATGCCGTAGTCCGTATGGAACATCCAGGCCCAGGTCATGGCGGCGACGATGCCCGGCACTACCCACGGGATCAGCATCAGGGAGCGCACCAGCGAGCGGCCGGCAAAATGCTGGTTCAGCAGGATGCCGGCCAGGATCCCGAGCAGGAGCTGGAAGACCACCGAGCCGATGACGTAATAGGCCGTGTTGAAGAGGATCAGCCTGGTCGACGGCGCACTGATGGCGACGTTGAAATTCCGCATGCCTGAGAAGGCGCCGTTTGCATCTGTGACGCTAAGTTCGGCGGTCGAGAGCATCGGATAGACGATCAGGGCCGCCAGAAGCAGCATGGTCGGCAGGATGAACCAGACGCCGGGGCTGATATTTCGCAATGTCATGGGAAGTCCGAACGTTATGCGCCCAACCGGACGAGGCCGGGCGCTTCTATCTTGTTTCCGGGATCAGCTGCGATGCGCATCACTGCGACAGAAGCGTCTTGATCTCGGTTGCCGCGGCGTCCATGGCTTCCTGAACCGTGCTGCTCTGCAGCAGCGCTTCCTGGAGGTGATTGTAGTAGATCTGGCCGATCTGGCCCCATTGCGGGATCGTCGGCTGCGGCCGGGCGTATTCCAGCATTTCCTTGTGCGCGTCCATGATCGGATCGGCGAAACGCTTGTCGTTCAGGCCCGACATGGCGGCGGGGAAGGTGGTCGTATAGACGGCCTGCCGCTCCGGCTTCGACATGAAGGCCGCAAGCTTGATCGCCGCGTCCTTGTTCGGCGCATCTTTCGGAATGATGAAGTTCCAGCCGCCGAGTATGACGGCGGGGTCCTTGCCTTCCGGATGCGGCAGCGGTCCGACGCCGAGCTCGATATCCGGCGCGGCTGCACGAATGCGTTCGATATCGGAGGTGGCGCCGGGGATCATCGCCACGTTGCCCACCTGGAAAAGACGGCGCAGGGCATTGGAGTCGTTCTCGAGCGTCGAAGGTGGCGAGACCTTGTAGGTGGTGAAGAGATCGACATAGAGCTTCACGCCCTCCACGGAGGCTGGCGAATTGATGATGACTTCCTTGTTGTCGGGACCGAGAATGCCGCCGCCGTTCATCCACATGAAGGGCAGGGAGCGGAACAGTGCATTGCCGGGCTGATCGGCACCACCGCCGGAGACCCCGTAACCGTAGACTTGCTGGCCCTTGCTGTTCTTGCCGGTCAGTTTCTTGGCCGCGTCCACGAATTCCGCCCAGGTTTGCGGCGGCTTTTCCGGATCGAGCCCGGCCTCCTTGAAGGCACCCTTATTATAGATCAGTGCATGGGCTTCCGCCTGGAAGGGCAGGCCGTAGAGCTGTCCGTTGTAGGTGGCTGTATCGAGACTGGCGGGCAGGATATCGTCGAACTTCACGCCGGCCGCCGTCAGCCGGTCGCGCAGGGGCTCGAGCTTGCCGGTCTCGGCGAGCGGGACGTTGGCGCCGTTCTGAACGTCGATCAGGTCCGGCGTGCTGCCGGATTGCAGCGCGACAAGGATCCGGCTCTGCAGGCCGCCCGCCACGTTAGCCTCGACGCGGACATTGATGCCCGGGTTTTCTTTCATGAACTCGGCGGCATAGTCCTTCGCTTTCTGCTCGTTCCAATTCATCGTCCACCAGACGAGATCGGCCCCGGACGCGTGAGCTGCCTGCGACAGCAACAGGGCAAGGCCCGTAACGAGCATTTTCGTTCTGCGCTTCATGACATTCTCCTCCCTAGAATTCGGTTTGACTGAGGACGGCTACACCGCCTCACTGGTGATCGCGTCGTGGATGGAAATCGGCGTCGCGGACGCACCGAGCAGATGGGCGTGGCCGACGAGCGCCCGCATGTAACCGATCGTATAGGCCATACCGGCATGCCAGGGGGCATTGCTGTGCACGTCGGGCACGTGATCGGGGACCATGACACCGTCGAAATCCTCGTCGCGCAGAATGCGGACGATCTCCGCCATATCGACATCGCCGTTGTCGATGAAAGTCTCCTCGTAGTGGGGAACCTTGCCCCTGACGTTGCGGAAATGGACATAGGCGATCCGCTTGGCGCGGGCGAAACGGCGCGTCGTCTCATAGACGTTGCCGGTGGTCATTTCCTGCAGCGAGCCGATGCAGAATTCCAGAGCGTTTGACGGGCTGTCCGCGATCGACACCAGACGGTCGTATTTCGACGGCTGGTTCACGAGGCGTGCCGTGCCGCGAAGCGTTTCCATCGGCGGGTCGTCCGGATGAGCGGCAAGGCGAACTCCGGCAGCTTCCGCGACCGGTACGAGTTCCTTCAGGAACCATTCGAGCCGCTGCCACAGTTCGGTTTCCGAAACCTTCAGTGGCATGGCGCCTGCCACACTCGGGCGATAACGCATGTTCCAGACCATGCCGTCCGGGATCGGCGCCTGTGCGTCGAAACTCGCGGCATCGAAGACCGAAGTCACGGCGCCGCCGCGGCCGACCGGCAGGCGCCGCCAGCCCCAGACGCCGGCGATCGAGAAATTGTAGCCGATGACCTTGATGCCGGCACGGCCAGCGTCCTCGACGAGACGCTTGAGGCCATCCATCTGCCGCACCTTTTCCGCACCGTCGAGCAGGATGTCGGACCAGAAGTTCGGCGCGAAATTCTCCATCGCGGCAATCTTCAGCCCGTATTCGCCGAGCATGTCGACGACACCCTTCATGTAGTCGTAGGTCCACAGGGTCTCTTCGCTGCAATCTCCGAGGATCGGCCCGGGCTGACCGCCCGCAAGATAAGGCTGCGGGTCTTCTACGCGCTTGTAGCGGCCGAGGTGAACGACGACGTCCTCGATGCCGAGCTGCTGGGCGAACTTCGCGTTGTCGCGGTTCAGCCGTTCGCCTGAGAGCGTCATTCCGACTCGGATGGGCATGCATTCCTCCTTTGCATCCCGGTCCAATCAGTTCAAATATGAACTCATCGTGTTCTAAATAGAATGAGTTTGGTTTTTTGATCTGTCAAGCGGCATTAGCGGGAAAAGCGAAAAAGACCGGATAAGAGGAAATCTCGCTTATGCGGTATAGTTCTGAACGGCAGGCCGCATCGGGCCACTCATCGCGGCGTTGCACCTGATCGAACGGTTTCCTGCTCGGGTTCAGTCGAAGAAGCCGCGATCCTCTTCGGCAAGGTAGGCAATCGCCTTGTCGACGATGAAATCGACGCCCATTCCCGGCCGATCCCAGACGTTGACGAAACCGTCCTTGACGATCGGATTAGGCAGGCCCTCGACGATCTCATACCACCAGCCCGGTTCGCCGATCGGGATTTCGAACGCAATGTAATTCTGGGGAAGGGTGGCGGAGACCTGGACGAGCGCCGCAAGCCCGAGTAAGCCGTTTGCGGTGCCATGCGGCGCAAACAGAAGCCCGTGGATTTCGGCATATTCGGCGACGCGTTTCAGCTCGGCGATGCCGCCCACATCGCAGGGATCGGGGCCTAGAATGTTGACGGCGCGCGTCTCGATCAGTTCCCGGAAATTCTGGCGCAGATAGATCTGCTCGCCGGTGTGGATCGGTGTCGACGTGCTCATCGTCAGGTCGCGATAGGCAGGAGCCCCCACATAGGGCGACTGGTCGCCGGTCAGGATATCCTCGATCCACATCAGGTTGAGCGGTTCCACCGCCTTGGCGAATTTCTTCGCGTCCGGCAGCGTCCAGCCAGGGCCGCAGTCGAGCGCCAGCCCCACCTTGTCGCCGGTGACCTCCTTCATCGCCTCGACGCAGGCGACGACATGGTGGAACCCCTTTTCGGTCAGATAGCCGGTATCCCTGAGCCCGGGCATGGGCCTCGTCGTCACTTCGCCATAGTGGAAATCCGGCACCTGGCGCGCCATCGGACTATGGAAGGCGATGGGCTGCTTGATGATAGTGAAGCCTTCGGGCGAATCCATCATCTTCTTCACGTCGGCCGCATAGTCGTCCGGTCCCCAGCCGTTCATCGGGAACCGGATCCCGCCGTTGTAGACGCGGACCCGGTCGCGCACCTTGCCGCCGAGCAGTTTGTAGACCGGTATGCCGGCCGCCTTGCCGGCGAGATCCCAGCAGGCCATCTCGATCGCGCTGATCGCGCTGCCCCAGGGCTTGAAGGCGCCGCGGTGGCGGATGCGCAGCATGATACGCTCCACATCGGTCGGGTCCATGCCGAGGATCATGTCGCGCAGCAGCAGGATGTGCTCCTTGGCATAGGGTTTCCAGAACTCGACCTGCCCGTAGCCGGAAAGCCCTTCGTCGGTCACAAGGCGCACGACAGGGTGGCGCCCCAAGAGCGCGCATTTGACGTCGATGATCTTCAATTCGTCCTCCCGCTGAGCCGGTTCGGCGGCTCGATCAAATATCCGGAATACGGCTGGAAATTTCGGCCGCCGCGTCGATTACCATGTCGCGCAGCCTGTCGCGCTCGTCGTTTTCCTTGTCGGCGGCCAGATAGGGAATGCTCAGCGCCGCGATGACACGTCCCGACGGGGTGGTGACCGGCGCCGCGACCGCCCAGACGCTGCCGCCATGCTCCCCGCGGTCGCTTGCCCATCCCTGCCTGCGGATGCGGTTGAGTTCGGTCGAAAGCTTGGCGGCGTCGGTAATGGTGCGCGGCGTATACTTCTTCAGCGGGGTCGCCAGGAATTTGCTGATGATTTCCGGCTTCATATGGGCAAGCAGCATCTTGCTGGCGGCGCCGGCATGGAGCGGGAAAGACTGACCGATCGCCGGATTGAGAGCATACTGTCCCTGCCCGGCGAAGGATGCGACTACGACAACGGCCTGATTGTCGAGCACCGAGAGCTTGTTAGCCTCGCCGCTTGTTTCCGCGAGCTTCTTCATGACGGGCTGGGCGACTGCCACCAGATCGAAAGCTGCCTCGGAACGCACCTTGGAGGCGAGGCTGAGCAGCCGCGGGCCTAACACATAAGTGCCATCGAGCCGCCGCTGGACCATGTTATGGGCATGCAGCGTGTTCAGAATGCGGTAGACCGTGCTGCGGGGCACCGAGAGCTGTTCTGAAAGATCGCGGATGGTTTCGCCGGCCGGCTGGAGTTCAAGGGAAGACAGAATCTCCATCATCCTCTCCAATACCGGGACACCGTTCTTGTCCTTGTCGTCTTGGCTGCTCTCGTCGCTCATCAGATATCCCTGGTCATCATTCAGCTTCGAATGAAGCAAATTCCCATTTGGAGCAATATCCGATTTTTCCATCGACGACACCATTCTCTCATTGACACCGGCTTTGTCAACATTCATTCTGAAATGAATAGTATCAGTTTAAATATGAACTGACATGAGTTGGTGGGAGCCGACCTCTTGGGAGGGATGACATTGAAATAGCTCGAATGAGGCCCGTTCCGCCGCGCTCGGCGATCGACTCGTCAGGAGGATGGCGGGTGCCGTTGCGGCTCGGAATTTTCGACCACCTGAACCCCTTTCATGCGGCTCCTCCGAGGGAGCGGCGAGGACGAAAACACAGGAAATACCATGATCGAGACACAGGACATCAAACGGCCGCCGCGCGAATGGATCGAGGCGATCAAGAAGATCGGCGCTGCAACGTCATCGAGCCAGCTCAGCAAGATGGGCATCCGCAATACGCATATCTACGGGCCGGTTTCCCGCCGGGAGGGGACCGTTATGTGCGGTCCGGCACTGACGCTGCAGTTCGTGCCGAAGCGCGAGGATCTTCAGGACGCGGACGAATATGCTCAGCCGGAAAAGCAGCTTCACAGACACGTCCTCTACCACACTCAGCCGGGTGATGTCGTGGTCGTGGACGCCCGCGGCGACATGAAGAGCGGCATCTTCGGCGAGATGATGCTCACCTATTTCAAGGGAAAGGGGGGCGCCGGGGTGGTGATCGACGGGTGCCTGCGCGATTATCCGAATGCCAAGCATCTCGACATTGGAATGTGGATCCGTGGATTGACCCCGAACTTCCACACCCAGACGGATCTGATGCCCTGGGGAGTCAACGTGCCGATCTCCTGCGGCGGCGTATTCGTCATGCCGGGCGACATAATCGTCGCAGATGACGACGGCGCCGTGGTCGTGCCGGTTAGTCATGCCGAGGAGCTCATAAGGCGTGCTTCGACCCATCACGAATGGGAGGAGTTTTCCAAGGAGAAGCTTCTCGCAGGCGGCGAACTCAAGCGCTACTACCCGCTGCATGACGATGCGCGGCCCGAATACGAGGAATGGCTCCGGAACAAGGCCGCGAAGTGAGCCCTCCGCCCATGGAAAAAGCCACGCTAAATGACAAGGCATTCGACCTCGTTTGTGACAGCCGCTCTCAACTCGGCGAAAGCCCGGTCTGGAGCGAGGCCGAACAAGTGCTCTATTTCGTCGATATCCGCGGTCCGTCGATCAACCGTTTCGATCCCGCGACCGGCGAACTCCAGCGCTTCATGCAGTCTGAAGAGATCGGCTGCATCGGCCTGGTCCGCGGTGGTGGTTTCGTCGCCGGCCTGAGGTCCGGTATCTGGCGGCTCGATCGGGAAGGCAGGCCGATCGCAAAGCTTGCGGACAATCCCGAAGGCATCGAATTCAGTCGCTTCAACGACGGCCGGGTCGGCCCGGACGGCCGCTTTTATGCGGGGACGGTCGACGAATCCCGTCAGAACAAGGCGAAACTCTACCGCTACGACCGAGATGGCCTCGTGCCGTTGATCAATGGGTTGATGACGTCGAACGGCCTGGCATTTTCGCCGGACGGCAAGACGCTCTATCACGTGGATTCGCCGGTTTCGAAGGTCACGGCCCGCGATTTCGACGGGACGAACGGCACGGTTTCCGGGGAGCGGGTAGTGATCGACATCCCGGACAATCCGGCGGCAAGGCCCGACGGGGCCTCGATCGACGTCGAAGGGTGCTATTGGGTGGCGATCTTCGGTGCCTCCGTCGTCCGGCGTTTCTCGCCGGAGGGCAAGCTGATGGCCGAATATCCCGTGCCGGTGAAATGCCCGACCATGCCGGCCTTCGGCGGTCCGGATATGCGCACGCTGTTCGTCACGACGGCAGGAAGCCGCAGGCCTCCGGAAGAGATGGCGCAGTTCCCGACATCCGGCAGCCTCTTTGCCATGCGGGCGCCCGTCGCGGGGGTGCCGGCCCCGCTCTTTGACGAAGATATATGACAAGCCGGCCTAAGGGCCGGTTTTCAGTATTCTCCGGGTGTAAAAAGGGCCGGCCACTTTGGGTGGCCGGCCTTCTTCTCATTCGAAGCCCATGATCTTATGGGGTACGTAGTGCTCCGTAAGCTCCTTGATGTCTTCCGGCGTCAGCTTGATCGAAACCGCCTCGACGGCGTCGACGATCTGGCTTTCGCGGCTGACGCCCACGATCGGTGCGGCAACGGTCGGGTTGGAGAGCAGCCAGGCGATGGCGATCCGGGCACGCGGCACGCCGTGGCGCTTGGCAACATTGGCAACCGCATTGATGACCCTCGCATCGGCCTCCTCTGTATCGCCATAAAGGACAGGCCGCAGGATATCGGTGCCTTTGCGGACAGATTCATGGCCTTCCTCGCGGGCGAGAAGACCACGGGCGAGCGGGCTCCATGGAATGAGGCCGACGCCTTCCGCAGCGCAGAGCGGCACCATTTCCCGCTCTTCCTCGCGGTTGAGCAGGTTGTAGTGGTTCTGCATCGAGATGAAGCGCGCCCAGCCTTTCCGGTCCGAGAGGTAGAGCGACTTGGCGAACTTCCAGGCATGCATGGAAGAGGCGCCGATATAACGAACCTTACCGATTTTGATGAGATCGGTGAGGGCCTCGAGCGTCTCCTCGATCGGCGTCACCGGATCCCAGCGATGGATCTGGTAGAGATCCACGTAATCGGTGCCGAGACGGCGCAGACTGTGATCGATCTCCTGCATGATCGCCTTGCGCGACAGGCCCTTGGCATTCGGACCTTCGCGGAGCGGCGAATTGATCTTGGTCGCGAGCACGATCTCGTCGCGCTTGGCGAAGTCCTTAAGCGCCCGGCCGACGATTTCCTCGCTCGAACCGTTCGAATAGATATTTGCCGTGTCGAAGAAGTTGACGCCGAGCTCGATCGCTTTCTTGATCAGGGGGCGGCTGTCTTCTTCGGCAAGCGTCCATTTGGGGTTGCCGCGATCGGGTTCACCGAAGGTCATGCATCCGAGGCAGATGCGCGAGACCTCAAGCCCCGATTTGCCGAGTTTGGTATATTCCATCGTCAAAACTCCGAGTTACTTGCTTTCCTGGATGAGCTCGATGCGGTAGCCGTCTGGATCGTCAACGAAGGCGATGACCGTGGTGCCGAACTTGACCGGACCGGGCTCGCGGACGATCTTGACACCCTCTTTGCGCATCGCTTCGCAGGCCCCGTAGATATCCGGCACGCCGACGGCGAGATGGCCGAAGCCGGTGCCCTTTTCATAGGTTTCCACGCCGTAGTTGTAGGTAAGCTCGATCATGGGATCGGTTTTCTCGGCACCGTAGCCGATGAAGACGTTGGTGTACTTGCCTTCCGGCACGTCGATCGTACGGATGACATCCATGCCGAAGTGCTTCGAGTAGAAGTCAATCGAACGCTGTAGGTGCCCGACCCGGATCATCGTGTGCATGATCCGCGGGGGCCTGGCAGTTTGAGCGGCTGTCGCCATGGTCTATCTCCTTCTGGGTTGTGCAGCCGCTGCGAGGCAGCGGCCTTTTGGAAAGAAAATCTTTCGAAAACAAAAACTTATTCTGGAAAACGAACAGAATGTTTTGTAAAAACATCTGCATGTTGCGAAAAGGAATAACAGATTTTTTCGCTCAATCCGGATGGAGGATCGGCTATGGATTTGCTGGGGAAGGTAGCGTTGGTGACGGGGGCGGGATCCGGCATCGGAAAGGCGTCGGCGGTCATGCTGGCGTCCCGTGGCGCCAAGGTCGCAGTCCTCAGCAGGACGGAGAGCGAGATACGCAAGACGAAAGAGGAGATCGAGGCGGCCGGTGGCAAAGCGCTGGCGCTCACCGCCGATGTCAGCCTCGAAGGCGACATGAAGGTCGCGATCGATACTATGGTTTCGGCTTGGGGACAGCTCGACATCGTGGTTGCCAATGCCGGCATCAACGGGGTCTGGGCGCCGATCGACGACCTGCAGCCACATGAATGGGACAAGACGATCTCCGTCAACCTGCGCGGCACCTACCTTACGATTCACTACGCCGTGCCGCATCTGAAAGCATCCGGAGGCGGATCGGTCGTGGTGGTTTCCTCGATCAATGGCACGCGTACGTTCACGACCGCGGGGGCGACTGCCTATGCCGCCACCAAGGCGGCGCAGCTTGCCATGGTGCAACAGCTTGCCCTGGAACTCGGCAAGTCCCGCATCCGAATCAATGCGGTCTGCCCCGGCCTGATCGCCACGAACATTCCGGACAGCACGATCAAGCGGAACCAGGATGCGGCGCGCATTCCGGTCGTCTGGCCGGAAGGCGACATCCCGATTACCGGCGGCAAGGCCGGCACGAGCGAAGACGTCGCCGAAATCGTGACCTTCCTGGCATCCGATCGCTCCCGTCACATCACCGGTTCGCCGGTCTGGATCGACGGAGGCCAGAGCCTGCTGAGATGAGGGCGGCCGCGCATGCCGGAGGTTATGGGGGAGGTTCTTCACAATCTGTCCCCCGCCTCGTCGAACAGCGATGCCTGAGCCATGTTCACGTAAAGATCGGTCTTCGCACCGATGACCGGCGTCTGGTCCGAAGAAATCCTCACCGAGAAGCTTTCGCCGGCAAGCGTGCCCCAGAGAAGCGTATCCGGCCCCATGGGCTCCTCGATAGTGAAAACGGCTTCCAACCGGTCCGGATGCTGGTGTTCGGAGGGGCGCAGCAGAGCTTGTTCCGGACGAATTCCGAGCGTCGCCGCTTGCCCGTCGGCGAATGGCCGCGAAAACACGTAGCCTGTCAGGTTCACTTCGCTGCCATCCCGGAGGCGGAAGCATGTGGCGTTTTCTCTCCGGACCAGGGTGCCGGGCAGGAAATTCATCTGCGGCGAGCCGACGAAACCGGCGACGAAGCGGTTGATCGGCCGTTGGTAGATTTCCTTGGACGTCGCAAGTTGCTGGATGACGCCCTTATGCATGACGGCGACGCGGTCGGCGAGCGTCAGTGCCTCGACCTGATCGTGGGTGACGAAGATCATCGTCGAGCCGAGGCTCTTGTGCAGCCGTTTGATCTCGACACGCAACTCGGTGCGCAGCTTGGCATCAAGATTGGAAAGCGGCTCGTCGAAGAGCAGCACTTTCGCGTTACGGACCAACGCACGTCCGATAGCGACGCGCTGGCGCTGGCCGCCTGAGAGCTGTGCCGGCTGGCGTTGCAGCAAGTGTTCGAGCTGGAGAATGCGCGCCGCCTCCAAAACGCGTCGGGCGATCTCGGCCTTCGGCATTCCGGACATCTTCAGCCCGAAGGAGAGGTTTCCTTCCACCGTCAGGCGCGGGTAGAGCGCGTACGACTGGAACACCATGCCGATGCCGCGTTCATGCGGTTCGGCCCAGGTGACGTTTCGGCCGTCGATCCAGATCTGTCCCTCCGTGATGTCGAGAAGCCCCGCAATCGCATTGAGCAAGGTGGATTTGCCGCAGCCGGAAGGGCCGAGTAGCACGATGAACTCGCCTTCCTGCACTTCGAGGTCGAGCGTTTCGAGCACGTTCAGAGCGCCGAAGGAGATTTGCAGATTCCGGATGGAAACGCTGGACATGAATGCTTACCCTTTGACCGCGCCTGCCGCGATGCCGCGCACGAACCAGCGACCCGAGATGAAATAGACGATGAGCGGAACGGCGGCGGTCATGATGGTGGCCGCCATGTTGACGTTGTAGGCGATTTCGCCTTCCGTCGGCGCCACGAGGTTGGTGAGTTGCACCGTCATCGGGCGGTTGGCGAGACCGCCGAAGGTGAGCCCCATGATGAAGTCATTCCAGATGCCGGTGACCTGCAGGATGAGGGCGACGACCAGCATCGGGATCGACATCGGCAGCATCAACCGGAAGAAGATCGAGAAGAACCGTCCGCCATCGACACGCGCCGCCTTGAAAAGGTCGACCGGTATGCCGGCATAATAATTGCGGAAGAGCAGCGTCATCACCGGCAGGCCGAAGATGACATGCGTCAGCACCAGCGCGTAGATCGTGCTGAACAGGCCGGTCGCCGAATAGATGCGAACCAGCGGATAGATGAAGACTTGATAGGGCAGGAAAGCCCCGAGCAATAATGCGGCGAACAGCAGGTTCGCACCGCGCACGCGCCAGAAGGAGAGGGCGTAACCGGTCAGAGCGCCGACGAAGATCGAGCAGATGACGGATGGGACGAGGATTTTCACCGAATTCCAGAAGCCCGGGCTGATGCCGCGGCAATCGAGGCCGGTGCAGGCGCTGGACCAGGCCTTGACCCAGGGTTCGAATGTCACAGTCGTCGGCAAGGCGAAAATACCGCCGAGGCGTATCTCCTCCATCGGCTTGATGGACGTGACGACCATCACATAGAGCGGCAGCAGGAAGAACAGTGCCGAGATGAAGAGAAAGGCATAGATGCCGATGCGGGCGGTGCTCAGGCTCTTCGGAGCCGGGCCGCTCGGACCTTCTCCCATCGGAACGCTGCGTATCCTGGTCTCAGGAGCGGTCATCGGCCTAGTCCTTGCGCTTCTCGGCGCGGAAATATTCCGCGTAGAGCCAAGGGGTCAGGACGCAGAGCACGGTGATCAGCAGGGTCGTGGCGGCCGCCGTCGCAAGGCCGATATTCTGGCGCTGGAACAGGTAATCCATGACGAATTTGGCCGGAACGTCGGATGAGAAGCCGGGGCCGCCGCCGGTCAACACCAGAACCAGGTCATAGAGCTTGACGACACCGAGCGAGAGAAGAACTGTCGCGCTGATGAAGCTCGGCCGCAGGATCGGCACGACGATGTGCCAGTAGAAACGCCAGGGCTTGATGCCATCGATGCGCGAGGCTTTCCATAGATCGGGATCGATCCCGCGAAGGCCGGCCAGCATGATTGCCATGACGAGGCCGGCCGCGTGCCAGACGCCGGCGAGTACGACGCAATAGATCGCCGTCTCCTTCTGGATGATCCAGTCGAAACGGAAACTTTCGAAACCCCAGCCTCGTACGGTCTGCTCGATGCCGAGCGTCGGGTTCAGGATCCATTGCCACACGAGGCCGGTGACGATGAAGCTGATGGCATAGGGGTAGAGGATGACGGTGCGCAGGAATCCTTCGGCGCGGATGCGCTGGTCGAGCGCGACGGCAAGCAGGAAACCGAGGACCAGCGAAATGCCGATCATCAGCACGCCGAAGATCACCATGTTCTGGATCGAGGTCAGCCACCGCTCGGTGCCGAAGAGGCGGATGTATTGGTTGAAGCCGGCGAAACGGGCGACGGGCAGCATGCGGGAATCGGTGAAGGATATGCCGACCGTCCAGACGATCGTGCCGATATAGGCGAACACGACGATCAGGATCGCCGGCGTGAGACCGGCATAAACGCTCCAGCGGATGGGACGCTGCTTCATCGAAATTTCCTGGGGTATTGTCTAAGAAAAAAAGAGCGGCAGTCGCCTGCCGCCCCGGGGGTGAGAGGTCGTCATTCCTGGAATTCGGAAAGCACCGCCGCATATTTGGCGGCGAACTGATCCGGAGTCTCGGAGGGTGTCGCCCAATATTCGACCACGACATCGGCGAGCGAATTCAGCATATCGGCGCCGGCCAGCCAGTCGGGACCGGCGAGCTGCTTGCTGGGATCCTTGATCACTTCAAGGCCGATCTTCGAGCAGGCATCGAGGCCGGACGTGTCGACGTCGTTGCGGACGGGCATCGAGCCCTTGAGATTGTTGAACTTCACCTGCACGTCCCTGTCCAGCATGACCTTCGCCATCAAAGCCTGTGCCTTGGCTGCGCTTTCCGACCTGCCTTTCGGTATGATGAAAACGTTGGAGTCCATCAGGAAGTTCTGCTGGCCGAGGCCGAGCACACAGCCATAATCCTTGCCGGCCACCCAGCCGGCGGCGGTGAACTCGCCCTTTTCCCAATCGCCCATGATATGCATCGCGGCCTTGCCGGTGATCAGCATGGATGCGGCCTCGTTGAACGAGCGGTTGGGAGTGCCCGGGTCCGTATAGTCGCGGATCTTCGCATAGGTCTCGGCGACGCGTTTGAATTCCGGCGTCTTGGTGGCGTCGGGATCCTTGTCGCGGAAGACGGCGAGGTAGAGATCGCGCCCGCCGGCACCGGCCAGCACGCCGTTGAAAAGCTGATGCTGCTGCCAGGGCTGAGCGCCGAAAGCGAGCGCAATGATGCCACCGGCCTTGAACTTGTCGGCTGCTGCGAAGAACTCTTCCCAGGTCTTCGGTTCCTGCACTTGGAATTTGTCGAAGAGCGCCTTGTTGTACCAGAGCCAGTTCGGCGTCTGCAGGTTCACCGGCACGGCATAGATATGCCCGTCGCGACTCACTGCTTCCAGCACGTCCGCGGGAAGCGATTTCTTCCAGTTGTCGGCGGCGGCGACGTCATCGAGATTGTTGAGCAGGCCCTGGTCGGCCAGTTCGCCGAATTGCTTGCCGGCATTCATCATCATGACGGTCGGCGGGTTGCCGCCGACGATGCGGTTGATGCCGGTCGGCTTGGCGACGTCGCCGTTGACGATCGCGTTGTCGACCCATTCGCCACCGGCGGCGTTGAACGCATCGGCGAAAACCTTCACGGCCTTCGACTGCGCTTCCGTGGTCCACCAGTGCAGGACCTCCGCTTTTTCCGCGCCGAAGGCGGGCTGAGCCAGAGCGAAGGCCAGCCCGGTTGCGCCTAACAATGCACGATATTTCTGCAGCATTACGATCTCCTCCCGATTGCCATGCGGGCACGCAGCCTCCGCAGCGCGCCGGCCTCGATGAATCCCCTTGTGGATAAGGTCTTCCTCCTCCTCATCCCCGCAATCAGCATAGGCGCCATTTGCGCTTTAAGTCAACATTTACCGCAATATTATTGCGCCAAGGCGCGTCTGATCGTTAGGTAGCGTTCTCTTTGGCCATCGTCGCCCTGCAACTCCGAATCTCTTGAGGCGCCAAACTCACCCTCAAAATCGTTCCTGTTCAAATATGAACCTTATTAATTCTAAATAGAATTGCAGTGCGATCGTCAAATGTCAAGCCGCAGAGATGTACGACCAGGCGAACATGACTGGGGTGATCGGATAAACGGGTGCTCGGGCGATAGGCTCGGGTCAGCCTGCGATCGCGAGAACGCGCGGCAGCCAGTCGGTCTTGCCGGCCTCTGCGGCGGATTCGCGCTCGATGATCTCGGAAACCAGTGCAAGGCGTACCGGCGGCCGGTTTCGCGCTTCTGTGCTTGCCAGCCTCTCCGCGATGCAGCGAACCATGGCGGCGCCCATTTCCACCTGAGGCGTCCGAACCGTTGTCAGGCGCGGCGACATATGCATGGCGGAGGCGAAATCGTTGAAGCCCACGACCGAAATGTCTTCCGGGACGCGAATCCCGAGACGCAGAAGTTCGGATATCACCGCAATGGCGATGCCGTCATGCGCACAAAAGAGAGCCGTTGGCTCCTTCCCGGAGCGCAGATAGCGGAAAAAGGCGCTGCGGAAGCCTTCCGATTCGTCAAAGACGATATCGTCCACATGGGTGTCGTCAGCCGTCGAGGCGCCGTCGCGAAAGCCGCGGAAGCGTTCGGCGCGGCCCATCGGTGTTGCACTGCCGTGCACGAAGGCCATGTTGCGGTGACCGAGTTCCAGCAGCATCTGGGCGACGCCGTAACCGGATTCCCAGTCCGCGCCGACCACTTGGTCGATCCGTTCCATCGGGCTGGCATAGCTGGCGCAAACGACCGGCAAGCCGGTCCGGGCGGCAAGCGTGGACCATTCGGACGGCCGCGGCACGGCCAGGATGATCCCGACCACGGAGGATTCCAGCTGGGTGGTTTCGTTCAAGTGGCGCGCCTGGCGGGGAAGGATCGCAAACCCGAGCCTTTCGCCTTCCTGCTCCGCGCCGTGCATGATGTTCAACCAGAGTTCGCTGCTGACGGGATCGATTTCTTGACGGATGAACAGGATGTGCCCAACCGTGTAATTCACATCCTGGTTGACACGATAACCCATCGAATGGGCCGCCCGGATGACACGGTTTCGCGTCGCTTCTCCCACGCCCGGCTTGCCGGAAAGAGCGCGCGACACGGAGAATTTGGAAAGGCCGAGATTGTCGGCAAGATCCTGAATTGTTACGCGATTGGAGGCCATAGGCGAGCTCGTTCCTGTTCGATTTTGTTGTGCCGCAGGAGAGGCTCAACGTCAAGTCGCACGCTAAATTACAAAACAATATTGCGCATAATGTTTTTCAATGTTAGCTTCCGTCCCTAACAACACCGAGGAAGTTGCGGCGCCGGGGAGGAGTAGTCCGGCGATCGTTGGGATGAAATATCGTGGGAAAGCATATCGTCGCCGCTCTGGCGGAAATCCCGCCGGGATCGCAGAAGCTCGTCCATGTGCGGGGCCGGGCAATCGCAGTCTTCAACGTCAACGGCGAGCTGTTCGGCATATCCGATACCTGCCCGCATCAGGGCGGCAGCCTCGCCACCGGCGCGACGGTCGGGCTGACGACCTCGGAGGAGCCGGGGAAATTCTGCCATTCGCGGCCGGGCGAGTTCGTCCGTTGCCCCTGGCATAGCTGGGAGTTCGACCTGCGCACCGGCCAGTCCTGGTGCGACCCCCGGAAATTCCGGACGAGGCCTTACGATCTCAGCGTCGAGCCTGGCGAGGCGCTGGTCGCGGGCCCCTATGTCGCCGAAACCTTCGGCATCTCGGTCGAGGACCAGTACATCGTCGTGGAGCTCTAGCCGCCACGCAAGTCCGGAATGAGGAGGTTCCGTCTTGTCGATTTCGAATGCCATCGATTGCGATATCCATCCTGGCGTGCCGACCATCAAGGTTTTGCTGCCCTATATGAGCGACTATTGGCGCGAATCCTTCACCGCCCGCGGCCAGGATAATTTCCAGCCGGCGAGCTACCTGCCGAATGCGCCGATCGCCTGCCGGCCGGATTGGCGCGATGGCGACGCCATTCCCGGCAGCAATTTCGACCTCCTGCAGAAGCACGCCCTCGATGGCTTCGGCTCCCGGTTGGCGATCTGCAACGTGCTTTA
This sequence comes from Xaviernesmea oryzae, assembly GCF_900177415.1. Lineage (GTDB taxonomy): Bacteria > Pseudomonadota > Alphaproteobacteria > Rhizobiales > Rhizobiaceae > Neorhizobium > Neorhizobium oryzae_A. The sequence goes on from NZ_FXAF01000006.1 coordinate 330,947, forward strand.
TGGCGGGTCGTTTTCGATCAGCGAGACGATGGGAGCCGCGATCTGTTCGGCGGTCAACGACTGGGTGAAGGCGGAATGGTTGGCCCGCGATCCGCGGCTGCGCGCTTCGATCGTCGTCCCGACCCAGAACCCCCAGCTTGCCGTCGAGGAGATCGAACGGCTCGCCGACGATCGCCGCTTCGTCCAGATACTGATGCCGGTGGCGCTCGACATGATGCTCGGCAAGCAGCATTACTGGCCAATCTTCGAGGCGGCGGTCCGCCATAGCCTGCCGATCGGCCTGCATGCGGGCAGCCTCTATCGTTATGCGCCGACCACGAATGGCTGGCCGAGCCACTACCTGCAGGACTATGTCAGCAACAACCATGCTTTCGAAAGCCAGCTTCTGAGCCTCATCGCGCAGGGTGTCTTCGTCAAATTTCCCGACCTCAGGATCGTCCTGATCGAAAGCGGAGTGACCTGGCTGCCGGGCTTTCTGTGGCGCGCGCGCAAGACCTGGCGGGCCGTGCGGCCGGAAGTGCCGTGGGTCGACGAGTCGCCGATCGACATCGTCCGCCGGCACGTGCGTCTGACTGCGCAGCCGATCGATGCTCCCTCCGATCCGGCTGTTCTCGAACGGGTGCTGAACCAGATCGGCTCGGACGACATGCTGCTCTTCGCCTCCGACTATCCGCATTGGCAGTTCGATGGAGAAAGCGTGCTTCCCGATGGCGTGCCTGCCCGACTCATCGAAAAGATGGTGAACGACAATCCGCTTGCCACCTATCCGCGGCTGAGAGAGACGATCCAATGAATGTGCCAGATCAAGTCCTGGAGCGATCGGCGGAAACCGCCGCCAAACTCCAGCTCGTCGATTGCGATATCCACCCGTCGCTGAATCACAGGCAAGCGCTGCATCCCTATCTCGAAAAGCGCTGGCGGGATCATCTCGATACCTACGGAAGCCTGGCGCACTGCGTCTATGCGGGCCGCGGTGGCCCTTATCCGCGCTTCACGCCTGAGACCGCGCGCCGCGATGCCTGGCCGCCGAACGGCAATCCGCCGGGATCCGACCTCGAATTCATGAAGGTCCAGCATCTCGACGCACATGATATCCGGTTCGGTATTCTGGAGCCGATCGTCGGCGCCAACAACGCCCGCAACACGGACCTTTCGGCGGCGCTTTGCACGGCCACCAACGATTGGCAGGTGGATGAGTTCACCTCGAAGGACAAGCGGCTGAAGGCCTCGATCCATATCGGGGCTGAGGATGCGGAACTTGCCGTCGAGGAGATCGAGCGCCGCGCCGGCGACAGGAATTTCGCCCAGATCCAGCTCGGCTCGCGGTCGGTCGAACCGATCGGCCGCAAGCGATACTGGCCGATCTTCGAAGCTGCGCAACGCAACGACATGCCGATCGGCTTCCACGTCGGTGGGCCATCCCCCTATGCCCCGTCGCCGAGCGGCTGGCCCGACTACTACATCGAGGATCATCACGTGCTCACCCACAGCGCCCATGCGCAGGTGGCGAGCATGATCCTGGAAGGCGTGTTCGAGCTCTTTCCCAAAGTTCGCGTGGTGATGATCGAGGCCGGATTTGCCTGGGTGCCGCCGCTTGCCTGGCGGCTCGACAATCACTGGCGGAAGATGCGCAGCGAAACACCGCTCTGTAAAAGGCCGCCCTCGGAATATCTCAAGCAGAATGTCTGGTTCACCACCCAGCCGGCCGAAGAGCCGGAGCATCGCGAAGACCTGCGTCTGCTTTTCGAACTCATCGGCTTCGATCGCATGATGTTCGCGACCGACTATCCGCATTGGGATTTCGATGACCCGCAGCGGGCGCTCGTCATGCCGATGAGCGATGCCGAACGGCGCATGCTCTTTCACGACAATGCCATGAATTTCTATGCCAATCTCGACTGAAAGACCTGTTTTCATGAAGAAGCTGATCAATGATCCCGCCCGTTACGTCGATGAGTCGCTCGATGGCTTGACGCTTGCCTTCCCGTCGCTCGTTCGCGACGGGGCTGCCGGCCGGGTCGTCCGTCGTGCTGAAGGCATGACGGAAGGCAAGGTCGGCATTGCTTCGGGTGGCGGCTTTGGCCATCTGCCGCTCTTTACCGGCTATGTCGGCAGGGGACTGATCGATACCTGTGCGATCGGCAACGTCTTCGAGGGGCCGAATATCGATAGCTGCATCGATGCGATCCGGCTCGCAGATGGCGGGCGCGGGGTGCTTAGGCTTTACGGCAATTACGGCGGCGACCGGATGAATTTCGACATGGCCGGCGAAGTGCTGGAGGATGAGGGCATCCGCTGCACGACCGTGCTTGGCACAGACGACATTGCCAGCGGCGGACCGGGCGAGATCGGCAGGCGCCGCGGTGTTGCCGGACTGATCTATGCCTATAAGACTGCCGGTGCTGCCGCCGAAGCGGGTGCCGACTTGGAGGAAGTGACGCGCATCGCGGCAAAGGCTGTCGCCGCAACCCGAACGATCGGCGTCGGCCTTGCGCCCTGTCGCTTGCCCTCGGCCGCCAAGCCGAGCTTCGAGCTCGCCGAAGACGAAATCGAAATGGGCATAGGCATCCATGGCGAACCAGGCATATGGCGCGACAGGCTCCGGCCTGCCGATGCGATCGCGGACGAGATGGTCGACCGGCTGCTGGCCGACCTGCCTGCCCAATCCGGTGGCGAAGCCTCGGTTCTGGTCAACGGCCTCGGTGCGACGCCTCTGGAGGAGCTTTTCATCCTTTACCGGCGCATCAGAAGCCGCTTCGATCAGGCCGGGCTCACGATCGCTCATCCTTTGGTCGGCAATTACGTGACTTCGATGGAAATGCAGGGCGCGTCCGTCAGCCTCTTCCATCTGGACGAGGAGTTGAAGGCCCTGCTGCGTGCGCCGGCCGAATGCGCGTTCTGGAGGGTCGATTGATGGAACTGACCGTCTTTCAGATCGCCGTGGGCGTTCGTCGCGCTGCCGATGCCATGGATCGTCTTGAGCAGGAACTCAACGCTGCAGATGCGAAGCTCGGGGACGGTGATACCGGTTCCATGCTCGCCCGCGTCATCGCCGCCATGGCGGCGGCCGAACCACAGGCGGCGGCGTCTGTCAGCGATGCCTTCGGCAGGCTGGCGCGGGCCGGCATGTCGGCAACGGGTTCGAGCCTGGGTACGCTTTTCGCCAGTGCCCTGCTTTCACTATCGAAGCAGACGAAAGGGCGGGAGATCCAATGGAGCGACCTTTCCGACCTCATTGCCGTAGCGCGTGATGGAATGATGGCGCGCGGCGGGGCGAAACTGGGCGACAAGACTGTGCTCGATGCTCTCGATGCCGTCGTGGTTGCGATCGCCGGCCGGACGGATGCGGGAAGCGTTGGGGCTACGGCCTGTGAGGCGCTTGATAGGACTCTGGTGGAATTCCGGGACAGGCCTTGCCGGATGGGACGGGCCAAATTCTTCGCCGGGAAAAGCGTCGGTCTTGACGATCCCGGCATGCTGGCATGCGCCTCGCTGGCAAAAGTATTGGCAAGTGAGGGCGCCGGCGCACATTACCTAACAACCTAACAAGCCGTGAGAAGACGGACGTATCAGCTTTCAAAGTTGGCTTTCGTACCTCTGGCAGGGAGGTTTTGGAGGATTCTCCTGTCATGCAAAGCAAGTTACATAACAAAAATCAAATTATCACTTGATTTTTGTTATGTTTTGATTTGAGTAGGGAAGCGAGCCGTTAGGTTGACGTAAGGCGGCGCCGGGTCTGGAGGGACCTGCCGCGCGAGGAGGAAAGAGAGAATGGTGGCCCAGCAGTTCGAGCCGGCGGGCAGCTATGCCGGTGTCATTGACGAGGATGTCACGTCCGAGCGCCGCAATGCATGGATCAAATTCCAGGACCGCATCTTCGTACCGCTGACGATCGTACCCACGATCGTCGCAAGTCTTCTCGTCTTCGGCATTCCGCTGGCGTTTTCACTGCTTCTGAGCTTCCAGGGCTGGACGATCGACAGCGGGTTGTTTGCCGGCAGGTTCGTCGGTTTCGCCAACTATCAGGACCTCTTCACCGATCCGCTGTTCCGCTCGAGTCTTGCGCTCACGATCGGCTACACGATCGCGACGGTAACCAGCGAGTTGCTGCTCGGGCTCGGCATTGCGCTCCTCCTGAACAGTCGTGTGCCTTTCGTGCGCATCTTCCGTACTGCGCTCATCATTCCGATGATGATCACGCCGATCGTTGCGGCGCTCACTTGGAAACTGTTGCTTGATCCGAGCTATGGTCTCGTCAACGCCATTCTCGGCACCAGGACAGTCTGGCTCGGCGACCCCGATCTCGCGCTCATTGCGGTCGGCGTCGTCAATATCTGGCAGAACACGCCGTTCGTCGCGATCCTGCTCCTCGCCGGGCTGCAATCGCTGCCGGCCGAACCGGTCGAAGCGGCGGCAGTCGACGGCGCGAATTCCTGGCAGACCTTTCGCCACGTCACGCTGCCGCTGCTGATGCCCTATGTGGTCGTCGCAGTTCTGCTCCGCACGATTTTCGAATTCCGCTCGTTCGAGAACATCTGGGTGATGACGGGTGGAGGCCCGGCGAACGCCACCAAGCTGCTCTCCGTCTACACATTCGAGGCGTCGTTCCTGTCCTTCGACTTGACGCTCGCGGCCGCCTCGTCCTGGGTCATGCTCTTCATCGTACTGATCTTCTGCGTGTTTTTCATCCTCGCCACCAAGCGGAAGGAGATACAGTGATGTCCGGTTTTGCCCGCGGCAGGCGCCGCAAGTTCATCCGCTACGTTCTGACCTATGCGGGACTGATCAGCCTTTTCCTGGTTTTCGTCTTCCCGCTTCTGTGGATCGTCGGCATCTCGCTCAAGACCCGCGAGCAGATCTTCACAAACCCGCCGGTCTTCTTCTGGATGCCGACCTTCGAGAACTATGCGCAGGTGCTGACGCAATCGGATTTCCTGGCGTCCTTCAGCAATTCGCTGGTCGTCACGACGGCCTCGGTAACGCTCTCCCTGCTCATCGGCATCCCGGCATCCTACACGTTCGCGCGCTTCCGCTTTCCCGGGCAGGGCGTCGCGATGATCACTCTGCTGATCATGCGCATGCTGCCGCCGGTCGCGATCCTTCTGCCGCTCTTCGTGCTCTTCAAGGCGGTCGGCCTGTCGAACACCCGCCTTTCGGTCATCATCGCCTACACGACCTTCAGCTTGCCGCTGATCGTTTGGGTGATGAAGGACTATTTCGCCAACCTGCCGAAGGAGCTGGAGGAGGCCGCCTATATCGACGGCGCCTCGCGCATGCTCGCCTTCCGAAAGATCGTGCTGCCGCTCGCCCGGCCGGGCATTGTGACCGCCGCGATCCTGTCGCTGCTGCTTGCCTGGAACGACTTCATCTTCGCGGCGATCCTCACGAACAATGCGACGCGCACCTCGCCGGTGCTGCTCGCAAGCTATGCCGGCGGGGAGACCGGCACCAACTGGGGAGCGATCACCGCTTCGGGCGTGCTCGTCGTCATCCCCGTCATCATCTTCTCGCTGATCGTCCAGAAGCACCTGGTGCAGGGGCTGTCGTCGGGAACGGTGAAGTGAACGCGAATGCATCAACGGAGGAGGAAATGGGAATGGAGAAGAACAAGGGAATTCCGGGCGGACCATCGATCAGCCGCCGCAATATGATGATCGGTTCAGCCGCGACGATCGCCGGCGCCGGCTTGATGAGCTCGACGCTCTTCACCCCGGCGCTTGCCCAGAGCAAACCGGCCAAGCTGACTGTCCTCGGTGACAGCGCGCCGTGGAAGGGCACGATCATCGAAGATGCCATTCCGGCTTTCACCAAGGAAACCGGCATCGAGGTCGAATATATCCAGCTGCCGAACGAACCGCTGATCACCCGCGCCCGCGCGGAACTGACGAGCGGCAGCACGACGAGCTTCGACGTGATGCAGATGGGCGCGTCGATGATCGGCTGGATGCATCCCTACATGGAGGACGTCAACGAGTTGCTGAAGAAGGCCGGCGGCAAATACGCGGCCGATTTCGGCATGAACGAGTTCTCGCAGGCCTCGCTCGATCTCGCTAGCATCGATGGCGTCCTGCGCGGTGTCCCGTACCGCAGCACCACCTATATCCTGCACTATCAGCCGGCTCTTCTGGAAGCGGTCGGCATAAAGGCGCCGCCGACGACCTTCGCCGAATATCTCGACGCAGCGCAGAAGCTCACCGAGGCCGGCAAGCCGAACCGCTTCGGCGTCGGCTATTGCGCCCGCCAGGGCGGCGCGATCGTCGATCACTTCGGCCCCTATCTCCTGTCGGCGGGCGGCGGTTTCTACGACAGCAAGACCAAGGACATCTGGATCAACAACGAAAAGTCGCTCGCAGGTCTGGAATTCTATGCAAGCCTGCTCAACAAATACAATGTCGTGCCGCAGGACGCCCTGACCTGGGAATGGGACGAAATCATCGCCAATGGCCAGAACGACCGCTATGCCATGGCGATCACGCTCAATGCTTCCGCAACCCCCATCAATCGTTCCGACAAGTCCAAGACCAAGGGCAAGTGGAAATGGGCGATGGTGCCGGGCTGTGAAAGCGCCGCCGACAGCCGCTCCTCGCTTGGCGGCTGGAGTTTTGCGGTTCCGTCCAAAGGCGCCAACACCGGCTGGGCCTTCGAATTCGTGCAGTTCATCACCAGTCGTGAATGGGCGAAACGTTCGATGGAAAAGGGCAATGCCTCGGCGCGCCTCTCCGTCCTCACAGATCCCGAGGTCGTCAACACTTACGGCTTTACCGGCGTTATGGCCGACCAGCTCAAGACTGCGATCGCCAATCCGCGCGACGCCTATTGGGGTGCCGTCGAAGCCCAGCTTCGCGCAGGCCTCTCCAAGACACTGCTCGGCCAGGCTTCCCCGAAGGATGCGATGGACGAGGTCGCGACCGGCTGGGAGCGCACCATGCGCCGCGCCGGCTGATGAAACCTGCCGGGCGGACAACCGCCCGGCACATCCGATCAAGACAGGAGAAAGCCATGGCTTCCGTTCAGATGACTGGTGTCAAGAAGACCTTCGGAGCGCTGGACGTCATTCACAGCCTCGATCTGAAGATCGAGGATGGCGCCTTCGTCGCGCTGGTCGGCCCGTCCGGGTGCGGAAAGTCGACGCTGTTGCGGATGATCGCCGGACTGGAGGAAACTACGGCCGGGGAAATCTCGATCGGCAGCAAGGTGGTCAACGACCTGACGCCGCGCGAACGCAATATCGCGATGGTCTTCCAGAACTATGCGCTCTATCCGCACATGACGGTCGCCGAGAACATGGGCTTCAACCTGAAGCTTGCAAAGAAGCCGCAAGCGGAGATCGATGCCCGCGTCAATGAGGCGGCCCGCATGCTCGGCCTGACCCCGCTGCTCGGTCGGCGGCCTTCCCAGCTTTCCGGCGGCCAGCGCCAACGCGTCGCAATGGGGCGCGCCGTCGTGCGCAAGCCCCAAGTCTTCCTGTTCGACGAACCCTTGTCCAATCTCGACGCGAAGCTGCGCGTGCAGATGCGTTCCGAAATCAAGGCCTTGCACCAGAAGGTGGGGACGACCTCGATCTATGTTACCCATGACCAGATCGAGGCCATGACGCTCGCCGATCATATCGTCGTCATGCATGGCGGTCGCATCGAGCAGCAGGGGCATCCGCTGGAACTCTATCGCAAACCCGCCAATCTTTTCGTCGCGGGTTTCATCGGCACGCCGGCCATGAATTTCGTGGATGCGGTCGGCGGCAGCGACGATCGCGGCCCGCTCGCGAAACTGCCGGGCGGAGAGGCTATCCGCGTCGATGGCATACGTCTGGAAGAGGGCAGACCCGTGACGCTCGGCTTCCGTCCGGAACATCTTACCGCACATGGCAGCGGCACCCGGCTTGCGGGTCCGGCGCGCTTCGTAGAGCCGACCGGAGCCCTCACCCATGTGACGTTCGATCTCGGCGGGCGCGATATCGTCGCCGTCGTCGACGGGGAACGCCAGGTCCTGACCGGCGAGGCTTTTGAGGCCTCGGTCGCGCCGGAACTCGTGCATGTCTTCGACCGCCAGTCGGGTGCCCGATTGAACGCAGCCTGAAGCCGGCGGCGCTTTTTCAGAAGCCGGGTTCCGAAGACCGGCTTTCAAACCAGGAGAATGAGAGTGAACAAACCCATCGACGCGACGGCAGCCCTGGAGGCTGTGGAAAACACCGTCCGGGCGCATTCCCGTCCGTCCGACATCCGCATCACCGACATGCGCATCGCGGTGGTGACAGGGATCTGTTACTATCCGATCATCCGGATCGACACCAATCAGGGCGTCTACGGTCTCGGCGAAGTCCGCGACGGTGGACACCCCGAGAGTGCGCTCCGGCTCAAGCATTTCCTCCTCGGACAGAACCCCTGCAATGTCGACATGATCTTCAATGCGCTGCGGCTCTATGGCGGCGACGGCCGCGAGGGAGGCGGCATTTCGGGCATCGAGATCGCGCTATGGGATCTTGTCGGCAAGATCTACGGCGTACCCTGCCACCAGTTCTTCGGTGGCAAGTATCGCGACCGGGTCCGCATCTATGGCGATACGCCCGCGCCTGAAAAGCTGACGCCTGAAGCCTATGCAAAGGCAGTCCGGGCACGGGCCGATATGGGGCTCACCTTCATCAAGTTCGACCTGCCGCCCCGGCTCTTCGAAACCACGGAAGGCGCACTCGTCGGTTCCGCCACAAAATACGAATACGATCTCGGACGAAGCACCCGTGCGCCTGGCTCCGGCCGTGGCGCCAAGATTTCCGAAAAGGGCATCGAAACGGCCGTCGAGATCGTGCGTGCTGTCCGCGCCGAGGTCGGCAGCGAGATATCGCTCTGCGTCGATCATTTCGGCGAAGGTTATGTCACCGCCGACGAGGCGATCCGTATCGGCAAGGCGCTGGAGCCCTTCAATCTCGCCTGGATCGAGGACCCGGTCATCTGGCACGATATCAAGGGGCACAAGAAGGTAGCCGACGCCCTGCTGACCCCGGTCGCCGGCGGTGAGGACCTCTATCTCGTTGACGGCTTCCGCGAAGCGATCGAAACCCAGGCATTCGACGTTCTGCATCCGGATCTCCTGACGTCCGGCGGCATGCTGGAAACCAAGCGCATCGCCGACTACGGCGCCCGCTATGGTCTCGCGACCGCGCTGCATTCCTGCTGCTCTCCGATCGGCTTCATGGCGAACGTCCATTGCGGGGCGGCGATCAACAGCCTGATGGCTGTGGAGCATCACGGTCTGGACGTTCCCTTCTGGGAGGATCTGGTGACGGGGCTTGCACCCAACTATCTCGACGAAGGTTACGTGAAGGTTCCGGACCTCCCGGGCCTCGGTCTCGATCTCAATCTGGAAGCCGTGAAGGCCAATTTGAGGGAACCGGACACGCTCTTCCTTCCGACTGAAGAATGGAACAAGCGCAAGGCAGGCTTCGAACGGGTCGAGCCGCCGCGGTATCAGACCCAATTGATGCGGAGCCGCCCCTTGCTATAGGGCACTCGGGGCTTGATCCGAGCCACCGCATGGAACCGAACCCAGAACGCGCTTCGGTCGTGATGCCCTGGCCCGCACTTACCTCTTCAATGACCGGTCCAGGGCGCCCTTTGCCGTCTGTGGAACCCGCATCGGTGCGTGGTCTCGTCGCCGGGCATCGGCACGGTGGAACATTCTGGCGGGCAAACCCTGCGGGAATGCGGAAGGTTTCTATGCCGATATGAAATACTTATTTCGCAGAATTCTTCCAAATTACGATACGTCTTAAGTACTAACCGCTGTCCGATGAAAGGAGTTCTTGTCGCCTAATCATGTAATATATTCAGTAAAAACATGGGGAGGGGAATTAGACATGCCGATATCGGTTGCGTTTGTCGACGATCATCCGATCTTACTCGAGGGGCTCGTCAGCCTCTATTCCGGCAAGGACGACCTCCTTGTCTCGGCACAGGGCGAGAATGCGGTAGATGCCTTGAGGATCGCCGAGGAAAATCGTCCCGATGTCCTTGTTCTCGATCTCAACATCCCCGGTGACATCCTGGCGACGATCGAGAAGATCGTGCGCAACTGTTATCCGACGAAAATCATCGCCTTTACGGAAACTGCCAATATCGAGATGGCGATCCGCGTCCTCCACCTCGGCGTCTGCGGCTATGTGCTGAAAGGCAGCACGGCGAGGGATCTGCACGAAGCGATCAGGATCGTTCATGGCGGCAACACCTTCATAACCCCGGGCTTTGCCACAAAGATCATCCTGTCGATGAAGGCGTCCGAGCTGCACCGGCGGATGCGGGTGGAGAAACGGTTGAGCGTGCGGGAAGAGCAGATCGTCCGCTATCTGATGATGGGCAAGACGAACCGGGAAATCGCCCAGATGCTCGATATCAGCGAGAAAACCGTCAAGCACTACATGACGGTGCTGATGCAGAAGCTTGACGCGCGCAACCGGCTCGAAGTCGTGCTTGCGGCCCAGAAGCTGGACAATTCTGCGGAATTGGCCCTTGCCGAGGCGCGATTCAACTGACGGCCGCCACACTTACACGCGGCTCGCTCCGGACCGTCGAACATTTAGCGCTGGGCGGAAGCATCCGCGCCACGGCGCTGAGCGAGGCGATGATGCTGCGCGGCCAGCGCTGCTTCGATGCGGTTTTTCACCTTCATCTTCACGAGGATCCGTGAGACGTGGAACTTCACCGTCCTTACCTGTATGCCCATTTCGGCGGCTATTTCCGGGTTGCTTGATCCGCGCCCGAGGAGACGGAATATCTCCCGCTCCCTTGGCGACAGCGTCTGAAGCAGATGTGACGTGTCGCGCTGATGGGATTGCGCCTTGATCGCATTGAAGAGGAGTGCGCCGACTTTGGGGTCGAGATAGGTCTCGCCTCGGCCGATTGCCGTCAGCACGGCGACGAGATCCGGTGCGCCGATCCCCTTCAGTATGTAGCCGGTGGCGCCCGTTTCCAAGGCCTGCAGCACGTCGTCCTCGTCTTCGGAAACGGTCAGCATGACGATCTTGACGGCGGGCCAGCGGCTATGAATCTCGCGGGCCGCGTCAATGCCGCCGCCGGGCATCGATATGTCGAGCAGCGCGATGGAGGGCGACAAGGCTTCGGCGAGGGCCATAGCTTCGGTTTTCGACGATCCCTCGCCCACGACTTTGATTTCCCCGTTGTGGGCCAGCGTCTGCGCCACGCCCATCCTGAAAAGCGCATGATCGTCAACGATGATGAGCGATGCCGGTTTGTCCAAGGCAGGCTCCTTCCCCAAGTTCGAAAACCATCTTCAATCGGGCGCCTCGACCCGGCTGGCGCTCGAACGAGAGCCTTCCTCCGAGACTTTCGATCCGTTGCCGCAATCCGTAAATTCCCATTCCGGTATTATTGCCGATATCCGATCCGGTTCCGGCCAGCCTGCCGCTGTCGTGCACGGACACTTCCATGATCCGCGCATCGATACGGCATTGGACCCGCTGACCGTGGCCGCCTGCATGGCGGTAGGCGTTGTTGAGACCCTCTTGTACGAAACGGTAGAGACAGGTCTTTATCGCCGGCGGCAGGTCGATGTCGGCGCCGCCCGGTTCGAACGCCACCTGGGTATCGGTGCGCGCTTCATGCAGCTTGATGGCACGGGCGATGATCGCCTCGGCGCCCAAATGTTCGATTTCCGGAAGCACAAGCGACTTTGCGATGATGCGTATTTCGGAGAGCGCGCTGTCGAGCGCGTCCTTCAGGGCGGCAAGCGTAATCCTGCGTCGTGCGGCAGTCTTGACGGTGCGAACCTGCTCGATCTGAAGGATGGCGAAGCCCAGCAGCTGCGAAGGGCCGTCATGCAGGTCGGCTCCGATGCTTCGGATGAATTTTTCATTGAGGTCGGCGAGTTCCAGCGAGGCGAGCCGTGCGCGGTTTCGCAGCTCCAGGAGTTCGGCTGACGTGGCCTCGGTTTCCTCCGCGCGCTGTATGAGGTGGCGTTTCTGCAGCTCGATCGTCCTGCTGCCGCGCTGGACGATGCCGAAAAGGCCTGTCATCAGGAAGGCGGAGACGAGGGCCACCGCAGCCCAGCTCATCCATCGAAGCCTGGCGGCCTCGTCCGCCAGCACCGCCTCGTGGATCTCCGCGACGGCTATGATCCGGCCGGACGTATGCTCCCTGAGCGGACTGTAGATTTCCAGATAGGGGATGCGAAAGTTGCGCGTCGTGTGCTCCGGTGCCGTCAGGTCGGCGCGGTAGACGGCCACGTCGCCGGAAAGGGCCTGCATGAGTCCGGGCGGTGGAGGGAATTCCCGGTTTATCAGCTCCTTCGACAGGGAATAGGCGACCTTTCCCTCCGGCCGCCACACTTCCAGATGCGGGAAACGCTGCCGGAACGAGGGGTCGGCAAGAAGCGCGTCCAGCTGCTCGATGGCCTCTGAGGGAAGCGTGTTTTGTATGGCGAGTGCCTGCACGATCGGCTCGGTCATGCTCTGGACGAGGACGGCCGCCGCACCCGCCTTGTTGCGTACGGCGCTGCCGGACGTGATTTCGGATATGAGATAGCCGGCGACCAGGGTCGTGAAAAGGATGAGCACGCCGCTTCCGGCGAGGAATTGCATCGAAAGCGTCTGCGCCCGGAACCAGTCGAGCGGGAGCGATATGTTCCTCGGCCGCGCGGCTGCAGGCATGGCATCAGTCCCGGTATCAGACATTTCGAGCAAGGCTCCTCTCCCCGCTGCCATAGGTCAATGATGACAATATATTAGAGAAAATAAAAGTCCCCTCCGGCCCTGGCCGAAGGGCTGAGAAGGCCCTGTCCTCTAGGCCAGTTGGCTGCCTGTCCGCCGGCCATCGTCATCCCGGCCGGTCGGCCGGCGCCAGACTGCGACGAAAATCGAAAACTTCGTCCGACCATCTGCCGTTCACGCGTCGCCGGCTTTGGGTGAGGATGGCATCACGGCGTAAAGCTGCTGGAGAGGGAAACCGTCCAGATCGAAGGGAAATTGGCTGTCAGCGGAGCTTCGAGCTCTTCTGGCCGAGGCGACGCTTTGACAACGCACGGGCACTGCCGCGCAGCCGGCGCCCAGGAGGGGAAAATGGTACAGATCAACACGCACGACCTGACGTTCATTCTGAAGCAGATCAAGATTGCCGAGGCCCATTCGGCCGGCACCGCGCTGACGGAAATCTACGTGGACGAGGCAGGCAATGTCGTGCCCGCCGGCACGGCAGGAGCCGTTCAGGCGATCAGCCATCCGTTGGCCCCCTATGGCCTGAGGACCGTCAACGGCAGCTTCAACAACTTGATCGAGGGGCGCGAGGAGTGGGGTGCTGCGGACAATCCGTTTCCCTACGTCACCCATCCGGTCTATCGCGACGAGGATGACGACGCGATGCCGTTTCCGGGCTATGTCGGGCCCGACGCGACCATTCCCGACGCGAGCGGGCCGCTTGTAGACCAGAACAACGACTATGGTACGCCGGGAAACGTCGTCGATGCCGATCCGCGCATCATATCCAATCTGATCGTCGACCAGACGCTCGACAATCCCGCCGCGATCTATTCGGCGCTACTTTATTCGGGCTATTCCGGGGCCGCGCTCAATACCGCGCTCAACGCTATCGTCCAGGCTAAATCCGCCCTCGACACGGCGATTGAGAATTCCGGCACGGCGGGAGGGAACATTCCCGCGCTTCAGGCCGCGGTGACGGCTGCCCAGAGCCAGGCCGACCAGGCTCAATCCCAGGCGAATGCCGCGGCGGCCCAGGCAGCGGTGGACCAGGCACTCTATGACGCCGCGCAGGCCGATATCGCAACCGCCGGGGCCGGTGTCTCGGCGGCGACTGCCGCCCTCATCGCTTTGTTGACGGATGGAATACCGCAGCCGGAAGCAGAGGCTGCGGCTGTCGTCGCCGTGACCCAGGCTCAGGCTGTACTCGATCAGGCCGAAGCGACCGCCGAGCCCCTCGGCGTCGCAGCCGCGGCCTCCGCGGCCGCGGCCGCTGCTGCGGCTCAGCAAGCCGCGAGCGCCGCGCAGGCACTGGCGAGTGCGCAACAGGCTCTGGCTGATGCCCAGGCCGCGAACTCTGATGCATCCGCAGCCGAGGTGGCCGCCCAGACGGCGCTCGATACCCTGCTCGAGACACACGGCATCGAGATGGAGGGGAATACCGTCGTCATTCCCAACGTCGCGCCCGACGAAGGGCTTTCCGCGCCCTATAACTCCTGGTTCACGCTTTTCGGACAGTTCTTCGACCACGGTCTCGATCTCGTGGCCAAGCAGGGCGGTACCGTCTTCATCCCGCTGCAGCCCGATGACCCGCTCTACAATCCCGACAGCCCGCGTACCAACTTCATGGTGCTGACGCGAACGACCCCGGATGCCGAAAACCTGACGACGCCCTGGGTCGACCAAAACCAGACCTACACCTCCCATGCCTCACATCAGATGTTCCTGCGCGAATATGCGATGGTCGATGGCAAGCCGCTCGCGACGGGCAAGCTTCTGGAAGGCGATCGCGGCCTCGCCACCTGGGGCGACGTGAAGGAACAGGCGGCCACCAAGCTTGGCTTCCAGCTTACCGACGCGGATGTCGGCAATATCCCGCTCTTCGCCGTCGATGCCTATGGCGAGTTTATCCGCGGACCCAACGGCTTTCCGCAGCTCGTCATTGGCCTCGGTGCGGACGGGGAATTCGGCACGGCCGACGACGTCCTGCTGGAAGGCAACCCGGCCGCCAATGGAGGCCTCGGCGTCGCCATTCCCGCGGAGGCGTTCCGGACCGGCCACGCCTTCCTCGACGATATCGCCCATGCCGCCAAGACGGTCAATGATCGCGGCCAGGTGCTGACCGCCGACGCCGACGATCAGGTGGGCCTTGCCGGAACGCTCGTCTACGACGACGAGCTTCTCGACGCGCACTACATCACCGGCGACGGACGCGGCAACGAGAACATCGGCCTTTCGGCCGTCCACCACGTCTTCCATTCCGAACACAACCACATGGTCCAGCAGGTGAAGGACAAGGCGCTGGTCTCCGGCGATCTCGCCTTCCTCAACGAGTGGCTGCGCGTCGACGTGACGGCGATCCCGACCGATCCCGCCGCTATCGCCGCCCTTCAATGGGATGGCGAGCGCCTCTTCCAGGCGGCGCGCTTCACGACGGAAATGCAGTACCAGCATCTGGTCTTCGAGGAGTTCGCCCGCAAGGTGCAGCCGGATGTCGACGCGTTCGTCTTCAATCCCAGCACCGACATCAACCCGGCGATCTTCGCGGAATTCGCTCATGTTGTCTATCGCTTCGGGCACTCGATGCTGCGTGAGCAGGTCGCCGCGACCAATAGCGACGGCAGCGACGCGAGCCTCGACCTCTTCGACGCCTTCCTGAACCCACTGGCCTTCGGTTCCGATACGATCGATCACGACGCCGCTGCCGGCGCGATCGTGCGCGGCATGACCAACCAGGTCGGGAATGAGATCG
The DNA here is from genome assembly GCF_900177415.1 of Xaviernesmea oryzae. GTDB lineage: Bacteria > Pseudomonadota > Alphaproteobacteria > Rhizobiales > Rhizobiaceae > Neorhizobium > Neorhizobium oryzae_A. The sequence continues at coordinate 346,396 of NZ_FXAF01000006.1, forward strand.
ACGAATTCGTCACCCACGTTCTGCGCAACCAGCTTGTCGGCATTCCGCTCGATCTGGCGGCGATCAACATCGCCCGCGGCCGCGATACCGGCATCCCTTCGCTCAACGAGGCGCGTGCCCTGTTCAAGGAAGCGGCCAATGGCGATACGCAGCTCGACCCCTACAAGAGCTGGGTGGATTTCGCGCTCAATATGAAGAACCCGGCGTCGATCGTGAACTTCATCGCCGCCTACGGCACGCATGCCACGATCACCGGCGCCACCACCGTCGACGCCAAGCGCGATGCGGCGATGAAGCTGGTCTTCGGCGACACGTCGCTCAACGAGGCCGACCGCCAGGACTTCCTGAACGGCCGCAACGCCTATGCCGGCAACCTCGGCGGCCTCGATCTCGTCGATCTGTGGGTTGGCGGTCTCGCCGAAAAGAAGATGGCCTTCGGCGGCATGCTCGGCTCCACCTTCTCCTTCATCTTCGAACTGCAGCTTGAAAACCTCCAGAACGGCGACCGGTTCTATTATCTTTCGCGCGTTCAGGGGCTCAACCTGCTCAACGAGCTCGAAAACAACTCCTTCGCCAAGATGGTGCTCAGCAACACCGATCTCGGCGAGAGCGGCTATGCCGTTCCCGGCGACATCTTCTCGGTGCCGGATCATGTGCTCTACATGGATCACGCCAAGCAGAACGCCTTCGGCTACGTTGATCCGCAGCAGGAGGACCCATTCCTCCAAGCTATCTCGCCGATGGTGGAGCGCCGCGATGCGAGTGGCAATCTCATCAACCCCGTCGCCGATCCGACGGCGGTCGCAAGTTATATCCGCGTCAATACCAATGACCACGTCCTGATCCAGGGAACCGAGAGTGCCGACGAGATCGTCTCCGGCGGCGGTGACGACTCCGTCTGGGGACGCGGCGGCAACGACCGCATCGAGGCCGGCTACGGCGTCGACAAGATCCACGGCGGCACCGGCAACGACATCATCACCAACAACGGCACCGACATCGGCGAAGTCGACATGCTGCACGGAGAGGAAGGCAACGACGTCATCCACGGCGGCTCCGGCCTTGCGCTGATCTTCGGCAACCAGGGCCAGGATTTCCTGATCGCCGGCCCTGACGGCAAGGAGATATTCGGCGGTGAGGGCAACGACTTCATTCTCGGTGGCGACGGCGGCGACTTCCTGCTCGGCAACGAAGGCGACGACTGGATCGAAGGCGGCAACGGCTTCGACACCACCGCGGGCGACAATTCGGAGCTTTTCTTCAACTCCACGATCATCGGCCACGACGTGATGTTCGCCGGCCAGAACGAGCACGATTTCGATGCCGAATCCGGCGACGACATCATGGTCCAGGGCGAAAGCGTCATGCGCAACGAAGGCATGCTGGGCTACGACTGGTCGATCCACAAGGGCAACAGCCAGGCGGCGGATTCCGACCTCACCGTCCCGATCTTCACCACCGACGAGCAGGATATCCTGCGCGACCGCTTCGATGCCGTCGAGGCATTGTCGGGCTGGGAAAAGGACGACCATCTCAGCGGCGATAATCGTGGCGACACGAACGCGGAAGGTGAGGTCGAAGGCAATCCCGGACTGGCGGGAGCGGAAAACACGATGGTCGGCCATGAGCTGAGCCAGGCCGGCGTCGACCGCATCGCCGGATTGCGGCAGCTCCTGGGAAGCTGGGCGCCGGCCGCGCCGACCGGCTCGGGTGTCGATCTGGAAAAGGTCATCGCCTTCGACGGCGGCAACATCCTGATCGGCGGCGGCGGTGACGACACGATCCGTGGCCGTGGCGGCGACGACCTCATCGATGGCGACGCCTGGCTCAACGTCCGCATCAGCATCCGTGACACCAACGGCACCCAGCTTGCGACCGTCGACAGCATGGCAGCCGTTATCGTCCTGCCGCAGAACCATCCCTATTACGCCCAGTGGAACGGGCGCACGCTGCAGTCCCTGATGCTGTCCGGAGCGATAGATCCAGTGCAGCTCAACATCGTTCGCGAAATTCTCGACGGCGAGGTGGCGGGGGACATCGATACCGCCGCCTATTGGGACGTCCGCAACAACTACAGCTTCTCGCTCGACGCGGATGGAGGGCTGTTGGTATCTCATACCGGCTTCGATACGGCGAACGTGCCCGACGGCGCCAACCTGGTATCCGACGGCATAGACAAGCTGCGCAACATCGAACGGCTGCAGTTCAATGGCAGCTCGCTCAACGTGATCACCGGCACGCCCGGCAACGACGCGGGTGCGACGGCGCTGAACGGCACGGCGGGCGACGACTTGATCCTCGGGCTCGGCGGCAATGATACGCTCAACGGCAATGCCGGAAACGACATCCTGATGGGCGGTGCCGGCAACGACACGCTGAACGGAGGCATCGGCGACGATACCTATGCCTTCGGGCTTGCCGACGGTTCCGACACGATCAGCGAGACGGGCGGCATCGACCGAATCACGATCGCCGGCGGGACGCTGACCGGCCTCGCTTTCTCCGAAACGGTGGCGGGAGCCGGAAACGACGATCTTGTCATCCAGTTCAACGGGCAGCAGATCACCGTCACCGATCACTTCGATGCTGCCGGCGAGGCTGTCGAACTCATCAACTTCGGCGGCGGCACATATGAAGGCTATGCTTTCGACGGCGACTATGCGCTCAGCACCGACGATGTCGGAACACGGAGCGCCCAGGCCGGCGTCAACACGGTGCTTGCCGGCACGACCGCCGGTGACGGGCTTCTCGGCAATACCGGCAACGACCTGCTGTTCGGTCATGGCGGCAACGACGATCTCGACGGCGGAGCGGGCGACGACCTGCTGGTCGGCGGCACGGGGAACGACGAGCTGATCGGCGGCACGGGTGCGGATACCATGGTCGGCGGAGCCGACAACGACACCTATTCGGTCGATGACGCCGGCGATGTCGTGGTCGAAGCCGTGGGTGGCGGCACCGATGAAGTTGAAACGACGCTCGGCGCATACACGCTGGCCGCAAACGTCGAAAACCTCACCTATACCGGCGCGGCCACCTTTACCGGCACGGGCAATGCGCTGAGCAACCGGATCGAAGGCGGAGCAGGTGTCGATACGCTGACCGGTCTCGCCGGCAACGACACCTATGTCGTCACCGCGGGCGACGTCATCGTCGAAGCGGCGAACGGCGGCATCGACACGGTCCAGTCGGCGGCGAGCTATACGCTCGGCAACGAGCTGGAAAACCTGACGCTCACCGGCAACGCGGCCGTCAACGGTACGGGCAACGCACTCTCCAACACCATCACCGGCAATTCGGGCGCCAACCAGCTCTTTGGCGGCGGCGGCAACGATGCGGTCAACGGCGGCGACGGCAGCGATCTCATCGACGGCGGCACGGGCGACGATACGCTGAGCGGCGGCGACGGCAACGACACCGATACGATCATCGGCGGCGCGGGCAATGACACGATCGATGTCGGCAGCGGCAACGATGTCATCGTCTACAATGCCGCAGGCTTCGGCAACGATACGATCAACAACTTCGATGCCTCGGGCGGGACGGCCACGACGCAGGATCGTATCGATCTCAGTGCGCTCGGTATCACGGCCGCAAACTTCGCCAGCCGCGTGACGATCCAGGATGTCCAGGATGCCGGAACCGACGACACCCGCATCACCGTTCGCGACGCGAGCAACGCTGTCATCGGTACCATCTTCGTCGAAGAAGTGGACGGGTTGGACATCACGGCAAGCGATTTCATTCTGGCGACCACGTCGGCCCCAATCGGCGGCGCGACCAACGGCAACAACACGCTGAACGGCGGGAACGGCAATGACACGATCGATGCCCTTGGCGGCAACGATACCGTCAACGGCAATGCCGGCAACGATACGATCACCGGCGGCACCGGCAATGACACGATCGCCGGCGGTGCGGGTGACGACACGATCGTCTGGAACGCCAATGCCGGCGCGACGACCGACGGTCGCGACATCGTCAACGGTGGCACGGAGACGACAGCGGGCGATACTTTCGTCATCAACGGCAATGCGACGGCCGAGGTTTACCGCATCTACACGCGGCAGGCCTGGGACGAGATCCCCGGCAACAACATCGCCAGCCTCAATCCGGCGACCGAGATCGTAATCACCCGCAACGGCGTGAATAACGCATCGATCGTCGCGGAGCTGACCGAGATCGAGGAGATCCGCATCAACGGCGCCGATCCCGCCGGCAATGGCACCGCCGGCAATGACAGCTTCGAGCTCATCGGAGACTTTTCAGGCACGCATCTGCGCCTGAACACCGTCACGATCGACGGCGACGCGGGTGACGACACCGTCGATATCTCGGCGCTGACTTCCGCGCACCGGATTGTCTTCCGCTCCAATGGCGGCAACGACACGATCGTCGGCACGCTTCGTCCGCAGGACGTAATCGAACTCCCGGCCGGCACGACAGCGGAGGAATATACGGTCAGCGAGGCCAACGGCGTCAAGACGATGACCAACGGCACGCATACGATAACCTTCGTAAGCGACGGCATGCCGACCTTCGAGGAAGTCGACGGTGAGGAAGAGGACGATGATGACGATCATCCCGATGGCGGCGATGACGGCGTCGAGGATGACGATTGCGGCGGGCAGAAGGATGACGGCAATGGTCAGCCTTCGCCGGTTGCGGCACGGACCCTCCTGGGCACCGCGGGTGCCGACGTGCTGCTCGGCGCCGCAGCCGAAGACACCATCCTGGCAGGGGCAGGTGCCGACCTGCTGGCCGGCGAGGACGGCGACGACATCCTGCGCGGCGAGGACGGCGATGATCTTCTGACCGGAGGCGGCGGCGCCGATGTCGCTTCGGGCGGTGCCGGCAATGACGAAATCTACGGTCACGCGGGCAACGACATGCTCTTCGGCGATGCCGGAAGCGACCGGATCCAGGGCGGAGACGGCAACGACATCATCGAAGGCGGCGACGGCGACGATCAGGTCTGGAGCGGTGCCGGCGACGACACGGTCCTGGCAACCGGCGATGGAGCGTCGGATTCCTATTGGGGCGGAGAGGGAAGCGACACGCTGAACTACGCCGCGGCCACGAGCGGACTGACGGTCGATCTCGGCAGCGGCTACATGCAGCGCGGCAGCGTCTCGGGTGGAGGGGTCGGAACGGATATCTCTTACGGCTTCGAAAACTTCGTGGGCGGGTCCGGCCACGATGTGATCACGGTCTCCGCCGTCGCAAACATCATCGATGGTGGTCTCGGCGACGATGTCTTCCGCTTCACCTCGGCAGTGGCGGCGCAGGGAGACAAGATCTACGGCTTCCAGCCCGGCGACAAGATCGATTTCTCGCAGATCGATGCGAATGCCGGTGCGAACGGAGTGCAGCACTTCACGCTGACCTCCGGGACGCTGACGGCCGTGGGCCAGATCGCGGTCAGCCATCAGACCGTCGGCGGCGAGGAACTCACGCTGATCCGCGGCAATGTCGACGGGGATGCTGGAGCCGATTTCGAGCTCACCCTTGCCGGCACGCACAATCTGCGCGCCGCCGATTTCAACGGCGTGTCGTAACCGCCGGAGGGGGGCCCCATGGCCGGCAGGTCCGGCCATGGGGTGGAATTTCCGTATTGGGATGGGGCGTGTCATGACCGAGAAGAAGACGACATCACATACCAGGATCGAAGGGCTGCGCGGCATTTTCGTCTACCTCTTCGGCCTGTCGGGCATCATCAATATCCTTGCCCTCACGGGCGCTTTCTACATGCTGCAGATCTATGATCGGGCGCTGACCAGCGGCAGCATATCGACCTTGATAGCCCTCTCGGTGCTGGCGATCGGGCTCTATCTCTTCCAGGGCATTTTCGACATCCTGCGCTCGCAGATTCTGGTCCGGCTCGGAGCAAGGCTGGATTCGCGGCTCGCGCCGCTCGCGCATGAAGTGGTGATCGAGATGCCGCGCTACGGCTATTCCACCGCCGAGGCCGCCGAGCGAGGCCGCGACGTGGACACGCTGCGGAGCTTCCTGGCCGGCCAGGGGCCGGTGGCGCTCTTCGACCTGCCCTGGATGCCCGTCTATCTGATCTTCGTCTGGCTGCTTCACCCCATGCTTGGAATGCTGACTGTGGGTGGAGCGCTGGTCCTGGCGCTCCTGACGCTCGTGGCCGAAGTCCTGACACGACGGCATGCCCGGTCCATGGTCAAGATATCGGTAACGCGAAATGCCGTCCTGGACTCCAACACCCGCAACAGCGACGTGCTGCACGCCATGGGCATAACCCGCCGGGCCGTCGAGCGGTTCGAGCGCGCCAACCGCCGCCATCTGGAATGTCAGACCCGGACGTCCGACATCGGCGGCACGCTTTCCGGCATTTCCAAGGTCCTGCGCATGATGCTCCAGTCGGCGATACTGGGACTTGGCGCCTATCTCGCGATAAAAGGCGAAATGTCCGCCGGCGCCATCATCGCCTCGTCCATCGTGACGGCGCGCGCGCTCGCGCCGGTCGACCAGGCGATTGCGCAATGGAAGGGCGTGGTCGCGGCCCGCCGCAGTTATCACCGCATCAGCGAAACACTGGCCGTGCTCAAGGACAAATCGGCCTTGATCGACCTGCCGGCTCCGCAGCAGAACCTGGTCGTCGACAACATAACGACGGTCGCGCCTACGACCGGCGCCGTGCTGCTCAGCGACGTCAGCCTGGAGGTGAGGGCCGGTCAGGCGCTCGGCCTTATCGGGCCCAGCGGCGGCGGCAAGACGACGCTCGCCCGCAGCATACTCGGCATATGGCCGGTCCTGCGTGGTTCTGTGCGTATCGACGGAGCCGATCTCGGCCAGTGGACGGATGCGTTCTTCGGAGAACATGTCGGCTATCTTCCGCAGGATGTTGCGCTCATGGACGGGACGATCGCGGAAAACATCTCGCGCTTTGCCGAAACGCCCGATGCCCGGAAGATCATCCATGCGGCAAAGACGGCGGGCATCCACGAAATGATCGTCCATCTCCGGGATGGCTATCAGACCGAGCTCGGCCCGCATGGAACGGCGCTTTCGGCGGGCCAGCGCCAGCGCATAGCGCTTGCCCGCGCGCTCTACGGCGATCCCTTCCTCGTCGTGCTGGACGAGCCGAATTCCAATCTGGATGCGGAAGGCGAGGAGGCCCTGACCAAGGCGATCATGGCGGTGCGGGAGCGCGGCGGCATCGTCGTCATCGTAGCCCACCGGCCAAGCGCGCTTCAGGCGGTCGACATGGTGGGCCTGGTGCAGGGCGGGCGGCTGACGGCCTTCGGTCCAAAGGAACAGATCATCCAGCCTTCGAAGGCGCGTCCTCTCGTCGTCGAGAAGAGCACGGGTGGCGAGCGCCAGAAGTCGCTGGTTGGCGAATAGCACGAAAACGGGAGGAGGGATGAATGGAGACGAAGCTGGTTTTGGGATTGCCCGACGCGCAGTCGGCGATCGCTCCGATGAACAAGTTCGAAATCGCCGAGAAGACGGGCGGTCGCAGGAAGATGGTGCTTTTTCCCGCCGTCCTCTTCGGCGCCATGGGTGCGGTTCTGAGCAAGGTCCAGCCCGATCAGTCTCGGGAGGACGGCCAGCCGGCGGTCGAGCCGGAAGAGGCGCCGCCACAGGAAGAGGCCAAATCGGATATCGAAGTGATCGAGGAGGTCGCCGCCTTCCTCCGCGAGATGGCCGTGCAGATAGGCCCCGCGGCGGATGAGGTCCAGTCCGCCCGTAACGTCGCTTCTGCGCGCCTCGCTTTTGCGGATACCGCCGGTTTTTCGGCCGGCGGCCGTATCCTCCGCGCCGGGAGTGCCAACGACAACGATTGGGGCGTCGTCGATCGAACTGAAAATTTCGGGTATCCCTCCATGCGGCCTGGCCGGAAACCGCCTGCGGTGGGGAATGAAGGGCCGCCTGGCCATGGAAGGGACGACGATCCCATCCCCGAAGACGATGATGATCCGTCGCCGGATACCGACAACGACGATGACGACGACGGAGGTGCGCGCCCCAATCGGCTGCCCTTCTCGCTTGGCAGGGCGCAGCTCACGAACGGTCTGATGAACCTGTCCATGGTGATCATGCTGGATGACCTGCTGGCGATGGTCCGCGATCTCGATGGGGATGCGCTGACGGTGGAGAACCTGACCGTTTCCAGCGGCACCATCCGCGCTTACGGCGACGACGCCTGGATCTATACGCCGGAGCGCGGCTATCTCGGGCAGGTAACCTTCTCTTACGGCGTCTCGGATGGCAAAGGCGCGATCTCCTCCCAGGCCGTCTTCGATCTCCTGAAGCATCCGCCGCGCGAACTCTTCGGCACCGAAGGCGACGATGTGCTTCTCGGGACGCCTCAGGAAGACATCGTCGCGGGGCTGGACGGCAACGATACCATCTACGGCCGCGAGGCCGGCGACATCCTTGTCGGCGGCGATGGCGACGACAGGCTGCTCGGCGGCGATGGCGACGATCTGCTTTATGGTGATGCCGGCCGGGATCATCTTTCCGGAGGGCGGGGCAGGGATATCCTCTTCGGCGGCGATGGCGACGACATGCTCTTCGGCGACGAAGGGGATGACCAGCTCCTCGCCGGCCGTGGCGACGACTGGCTCGATGGCGGCAGCGGTGACGACAGGCTCTTCGGAGACGACGGCAGCGACCAGATCTTCGGCGGGAAAGGTGAGGACCTTCTCGACGGCGGCGAAGGTCGCGACAGCCTGACCGGCGGCGGCGGGAACGACGTCGTTGTCGCAGGCGCGAGTGACGACAGGATCGTCGCCGGCAAGGGTGGCGAGGAAGGGCGTACCGCAGCGGCCGCCGCATCGGATGGCGACGACATCTATTCCGGCGGCGAAGGCCTCGACGTGCTCGATGTGAGCACGGCGCAACAATCCGTTGCTGTCGATCTTGCCGCCGGCACGGCGACGGGCAAGGAGATCGGCAACGATCGGCTCGAAAGCATCGAAGCGGTTGTCGGCGGAGCGGGCGGCGACCTGCTGATCGGCGATGTCGGTGCGAATCATCTCGACGGGCAAGCCGGAAACGATGCGATTGCAGGCGGTGACGGGGACGATCGGCTGAGCGGTGATAGCGGTGACGATATGGTCGCCGGCGATGCGGGCGACGACACGATCGTCGCTGGCCGGAGCGGCGAGGAAGCGCAGGCCGAAAACGTCACGGCATCGGACGGCAACGATGCCTATTTCGGCGGCGACGGGTTCGATACGCTCGATCTGACACCGTTGGTGCAGGCGGTGCTGGCCGATCTCGAAGCCGAACTTGCTCGCGGCGGCGAAATCGGCACGGACCTTGTGAACGGCTTCGAGGCGGTTCTCGGCGGTCGCGGCGACGACCGGCTGGCCGGAGATTCCGGGGCGAACCTTCTTGTCGGCGGCGACGGGGATGATCGGCTGGCCGGCCGCGGCGGCGACGATATTCTGGCCGGCGGTCGCGGCAACGATACGGTCTCCGGCGGTGCCGGCAACGATACCATCGTGGTCGCCGTGATTTCCAGCGCCGGATCTGCTGGCGACGGCGACGACGTTTATTGCGGAGGCGCGGGCAGTGATACCTACGATGCCTCCGCCGCGGTGCAGGCGGTCGTGATCGATCTCGAGCGCGGCACGGCGAGCGGCTGCGATATCGGCGCCGACCGCCTCGAAGGCTTCGAGGCAGCGATCGGCGGAAATGGAGCGGATACCATCGTCGCCAATAGCGCGGTCAACTTTCTCGCGGGTGGCGGGCAAACCGACGTCTTCGTCTTTCGCGATTTCGATTCCGTCTTCAACCAGGGACTTGGCCGGGACGAAATCAGGGATTTCGGCGTAGGCGACCGGATAGATTTCTCCGAAATCGCATCGCAGGTGGGCGGACTGGTGTTCCGTAGTCTGGTGGACGAAGCCGAAGGTGCAAATGTCCAGCGCGTCACCTTCTACCACCAGACGCTTGCCGACGGCGAGCGGACGATTGTCAAGGCGATCGTCGATCTGGAGCGCGACCAGGACATCGAGATCCTGCTCTACGGTCGTCACGAACTGACGGAAAGGGATTTCATCCTCGCTGCGATGCAGAACGCGACGGATGATCTGGCGGGGCGCGGCTGAAGGCTCGGAGCGCGGACGCAACAGTTGGGGAGGTATGGAAATGACTGAGGACGCAAGGAAAGCGACGAAAAAGGAACAGTTCGGCATCTCAGCGAGGGTGTATCTCTCCACTGTGCTTGCCGGCTTGCTCGTGCTCGGCGTCGGGGGCTGGGGGGCGCAGGCCAAGCTTTCGGGGGCCATCATCGCGCAGGGCCAGGTGGTTGTCTCGCAGCAGGTGAAGATGATCCAGCATCGGGACGGCGGCATCGTCTCGGAGATTCTCGTGCGCAATGGCGACCCCGTCCGCAAGGGAGATGTGTTGCTGCGGCTGGACGAAACGCAAACCCGGGTCGAGCTCGCGATCGTCAGAACACAGCTTCAGCAGCTTGTCGCCATGGGAGCACGCCTCACGGCGGAGCGCGACGGCAGGGATCTGATCGATTTCTCCGGCGGCACGCTTCCATCGGCGCTGATCGAAAGCGAGACCAAGCTCTTCAAGGAAAACCGGCAAATGCTCACCAATCAGCGTGAACAACTCCGCCTGCAGGTGCGCCAGTTGGAGGAGCAGGTGCGCGGGTTCAAGGCGCAAGACGAATCGAACGACCGCGAAAAGGCAATCGTCACGCAGGAGGTCGCCAAGATGGAGCGGCTGGTCAAAAGCGGCCTCGTGCCGGTTGCCCAGCTGCGCGACATGCTGCGCCAAATGGCGCGCATAGAAGGCACTCACGGAGAGCTTGCCGCCCGCATCGCCGAGGCCGAAAGCGAGATCAGCGAAACGCGGATGAAGCTGCTCTCCGTCGATCAGAACATGCGCAAGGAGGCGCAGGGTGAGATTGTGGAAATCGAGTCGAAGATCGCCGAAATGCGTGAGCGCGAAATCGCCGCTCGCGATCGCCTGTCCCGGATGGAAGTCAAAGCCCCCGTCGATGGCTTTGTATATGACCTCCAGATCCACACGATCGGCGGCGTCATCGGCGCCGGCACGACGATCATGTCCATCGCTCCGAAAAGCGAGGATATGAATGTGGAAATCCGCGTCGCGCCGGTGGATATCGACCGGATCGCGCCCGGCCAGCCCGCTCGGATGCGGTTCACGGCCTTCAATCAGCGCACGACGCCGGAGGTTCATGGAGCAGTGAAAGTCGTCGCCGCCGCGACCTCGACGGATCGAAGCACCGGCCAGCCGTTCTACCTCGCGACGCTTTCGCTCGACGATGTATCCAAGTTGGGCGATCGGGAGCTGATGCCGGGAATGCCCGTGGAGGTCTATGTACAAACCGGCGAACGCAGTGCCCTGTCCTACCTGACGAAGCCGTTCACCGATCAGATGATGCGCGCCTTCAGGGAGGAGTAGAAACCGTAAAGAGCTTTCATATCCGGCACTCTCGGGAATGGCGATCCGCAGGATGTGGCCACCGTTCGGCGGCGACTGGAGCAGAAAAAAGGCCCGGCGGTCGCCCGCCGGGCCCTTACGCATGACGGCCGCCAATGCGCGCGTTGCGACCCATACGCGAAATCTTTTTTAGACGGCGCCGTTTCAAGGTCAATAACCTGATTTTCACACTGTGGGGGTCGGCTTCCATCCTTTCGGATTTTCGCCGGTCCTAGCCAGGAATGCTATCCCTCTTTTCGTGGTACGAGGGCGGCGGGAAGGTGGATAAGGCGCTGGTTTCCGGTCTACGGCAACCGGGCATAGACCAGCGCGAGTAGTTCGGGAAGCCGGCGAGTCCTGGCTTTTCGGTGAATGGTGCCGATATGGTTTTCCACCGTTCGCTGGCTTACCCCTAATTCATAGGCGATTATCTTTGCGGACTTTCCGGCCAGGATCCTGTCGAGAATGGCGACCTGCCGGGGGGTGAGACTTGAGAGGAGTTCCTTGGCTCGCAGGGAGGCTTCGACTTGCGACGGGGAAAGGATGCATATCGCATGAACACCGTCCCGATCTTTCTCACTAAGTGAGATAAGGCATGGGAGGTTCTCCAGCGGAATCATGCCTCGTTCCAGGTCCTCTGCAAGTTTGCGCAAGCCCCGTATGAGTTTTTGCTTTTCGGTATCAGAAACTAAATGCTCTGATTCCTTGGTCAAATACATAACCGTCCCCGATTACTCACCATTATATTACGTTGAATTAAATTAAGAAGTAACTAAAGCTTTGCAAGCCGCGAAGCCTTCATAAAGATTAATCCTTAGGCGTAGATCAGGGCTTCTGGCCGCTAGCCGAAAGTCGAAGCCGCAAAATCAAAAGAAAAAACTTGGCGTCGGCTGGAGCAGCTTGCCGCCTCGGTTCTCTCGACCGCCTGCATGAGAACTGCGGTCGGCCGCCGGCGAGGCTGAAGATAGGCAAGTGGTGAAGAGCCGCAATCCCATGCTCCTACTCGGCAATAACGAAGGCGAGCATTTCGCTTTGCCCAGAATCCGAGCAAAAGTTTTTGTTGCACAATTGCTGGATTATGCAATTCTTGAATTGATGTGGATCAATGCTGCAATTTATGCATTATGGATTGAGCGATGGAAATCAAGCAGCTTGAAGTGTTTCTCGCGGTCATGTCGGCCGGGAGCATCACTGCTGCCGCGCGGCTGCTCGACCGGTCGCAATCGCAGGTGACGCGGCTGATCCAGGAGCTTGAGGCTTCGATCGGTTTTGCGCTTTTCGAGCGGAACGGACCGCGCATCACCCCGACGCCCAAAGCGGTCACCTTCCATGCGGATGCGGAGCGTTTCCTGACCGGCATCGGTCAGCTTCAGGAGCGGGCCAAGACGATCGCTTCGGAAGAGCTCGGGCCGATCGAGATTGCCGCAATTCCGGCCTTTGCCGGCGGCCTGGTGCCGCTTGCACTTGCCGAGATGCCGGAGGGCCTCCTGCCGCGGAATGTTCACCTGCGCAGCATTTCCGCCGAGGCCGCGGTTCAGTCGGTGCTTGCAAGGACTGCCGATTTTTGCGTTGCCTCTCTGCCCGTCGAACATCCGGGTCTCGAGATCCATGGGCTTTTCCAGTCGCCCTGTGTGGCGGCGGTTGCCTCGGACGATCCGCTGGCGGCAAGGCAGACGATTTCCATGCACGATCTCGCCGGCCGTAATCTGATCACCATGGCGAATCCGTTCCGGCTGCGCCGGCGCGTCAATCAGGCCCTTCAGGCAGCCGAGGTCAGGCCGTCGCGGCTCATCGACACGAATACGGCGCTGACTGCGGTCCGGCTTGCCTCGACCGGTTTCGGCGTCGCTATCGTCGAGCCCGCGACCGCTTATGGCGTCGAGCTCAAGAATGTCGAGATACGCCCCCTCGACATGAATATTCCCTTCCTCTGGGGAGTTTTCTCCGCCGCGTCCAGACCGCTTCCGGACAATGTCCTCGAGCTCATCCAGCTGATCATCCGGATTTCGGCCGCCCGCATGCCGGGCTTCGTGGCCCATGATCCGGGCCATATCGAGCGCGTCGCCGACGCTACGTTCGGCGCCGATCGGAATACACAGGAGCATTGATTTTGACCGTGCAGAACCCCCAGCCGGCGAATGGTCTTGCAAACCTCGAAAAGCGGTTGGCGGAAGATCTTTCTCTGCTGGAACTTCCTCCGAAGGACTGGGTACCGGCAACCGAATACGACGGAAGGCGGGTTTATGACGCGGTCGTCATCGGCGCGGGCATGTGCGGGCTGGTGGCTGCCGCATCGCTGAAGATGCTCGGCATTTTCAACGTCATCTGCCTCGACCGTGCGCCGGAAGGCCTCGAAGGGCCCTGGATTACCTACGCCCGCATGGAGACGCTCCGCTCCCCGAAGCAGCTCACCGGTCCCGCGCTCGGCCTGCCGGCCTTGACCTTCCGGGCCTGGTACGTGGCGCAGTTCGGTGCGGAAGCCTGGGAAGCGCTCGGCAAGATTCCCAAGGACCAGTGGATGGAATATCTGGTCTGGTACCGCAAGGTGCTTGCCCTGCCGGTCCGCAATCTCGTCACCGTCACCGATATGGCACCGGTCGGCGAAAACCTGATCGCGCTCGACGCAACCGACAAGGCGAGCGGCAGGGAAGAGCGGATCTACGCGCGGCATGTCATCCTGGCGACCGGCCGCGACGGTCTCGGCTGTGGTTACGTGCCGGAATTCGCCAAAGATGTGGATCGCAGGTTCTGGGCGCATTCCGCCGACGATATCGATTTCGCGGCGCTCAAGGGCAAACGGGTTGCGGTGATCGGGGCAGGCGCCTCGGCCATGGACAATGCCGCCACCGCGCTTGAGGCGGGAGCGGATGGCGTCGACATGATCATCCGGCGCAAGGAGATGCCGCGCGTCAACAAGTTCACCGGCATTTCCAGCCAGGGCGTCGTGCAGGGCTTCGCGGGCTTGAGCGACGACTGGAAATGGAAATTCATGGATTACGTGCTCGGCGCCCAGACGCCGCCGCCGCGAGATTCCACGCTGCGCGTGTCCCGCCATCCGGGTGGCCGCTTCTTTCTCGACACCGCCGTCCGCGGCCTGCGCCAGAGCGGCGACCGGGTCGTCGTCGAGACAAATCGAGGCGCGCTGGAATACGATTTCGTCATCTTCGCCACCGGCTTTCGCGTCGATCTCGACCGGCGTCCCGAACTGAAGAACTTCGCGCCCTTCATCCGCTTCTGGCAGGATATCTTTACGCCTGCCGAAGGCATGGAGAACGGCGAGCTTGCAACCTCTCCCTATCTCGGTCCGGATTTCGAATTCCTCGAAAAAGTGCCGGGAACCTGCCCGGCACTGCGCCTCGTCCACTGCTTCAACTATCCCGCATCGCTGAGCCACGGCAAGCTTTCCGGCGACATTCCCGCCGTCAGCGACGGCGGCCGGCGGCTGGCGCGCGGCATCGCCCGCAGCCTCTTCGTTGCCGATCGGGAGCACCATTTCGCCAGCCTCATGGCCTACGAGACGCCGGAACTTCTCGGCGATGAATGGACCGATTCCGCCGCGACCCTCGATGAACTTCGCAAGGGTGCCGCCGAATGAAGCGCGCTGCCTTCATAACCGGAGGGCTCCGGCCGTGACCCGCTACCTGCTTGTCAAGCTGGTGGAAGCGCTGGTTGCCATCTGGGGCGTGGTGACGATCGTCTTCTTCGTCAGCCGCGTGCTGGGGGATCCGGCGGTCCTGCTGCTGCCGGTCGGCGCGAGCCAGCAGGATCTGGATACGCTGCGTGCGGGACTTGGTCTCGACCGGCCGATCCTCGAACAATATGTGATTTCCCTGTTTGCCATGCTGCGCGGCGATTTCGGCATTTCCTTCCAGCACAACCGGCCGGCGATGGACGTGGTGCTGGAGCGCATGCCGGCGACGTTCGAGCTGGCCGGCACCGCACTCCTGTTCGGAACCCTGATCGGTGCGGTCGCCGGCGCGATCGCAGCGCTCAAGCGCGGCACGATCTCCGAATTCATCGTCATGATCGCCGCGCTTCTCGGGCAGGCGACGCCGGTCTTCTGGCTCGGCATCATGCTGATCCTCCTCTTCTCCGTCGATCTCGGCTGGCTGCCCACCGGCGGTTCGGGCACGATCGCCCATCTCGTGCTGCCGGGCCTGACGCTGTCGGTCTTCGTCTCCGCCTCCATCGCCCGGCTGCTACGCTCCTCGCTGCTCGACATCATGCGCGAGGATTATGTCCGCACGGCGCGCGCCAAGGGTCTCATGCCGCGTACGGTGTTCTTCTGGCATATCGCCCGCAATGCATTGATCCCGGTCGTCACCATGATCGGCATCATCGCCGGCGAGCTTCTCGGCGGCTCGGTCGTCATCGAGACGGTGTTCGCCTGGCCGGGCGTCGGCCGCATCATCATGCAGGGCATCCAGGCACAGGATTTCCCGGTCATCCAGGCCGGTGTCGCGCTGGTCGCCGCCATCTTCATCCTCGTCAATCTGCTGGTCGACCTGCTTTACGGCGTGCTCGATCCGCGCATTCGTCGGCGATAGGAGCGACTCATGAAGTCTTTCTTCCTCGCCCTCCTCAAAAGCCGCGCCGGATTGTTCGGTTTCGTCCTCGTCGTCATCTTCGTTCTGGCGGCGCTGCTCGCACCCTATCTCGGCCTGCCGGTGCCGACGCGCTCGAACCTCGTCGCCCGCATGTCGGCGCCCACCTGGACGGGTCTTTTCTCGCCGGGCGCCCATCCGCTCGGCACCGACGAGCTCGGCCGCGATATCCTCTCCCGCATCGTCTACGGGAGCCGGGTGACGTTGACGATAGCTGCGGCAGCGGTCGTTCTGGGCGGTATCGCGGGAACGCTGCTCGGCATCGTCGCGGGCTATTATCGCGGCATGGTCGATCGCGTGCTGATGCGCATCGTCGATATCCAGCTCGCACTGCCGCTGATGCTGCTCGCACTTCTGGTGATCGCGGCACTCGGGCCTTCCACCACGAACCTCATCATCGTGCTCGCGCTGACAAGTTGGCTGCGTTACGCCCGCATCATCCGCGGCCAGGTTCTGGCGCTCCGGGAGCGGGAGTTCATCCTCTCGGCGCATGCGATCGGGGCAAGCACCTGGCGCATCATGATCAAGCACCTGCTGCCGAACGTGATCACCCCGGCACTCGTCATCGCGACGCTGGAGCTTGCCCGCATCATCATCATGGATGCCGCGCTGTCCTTTCTGGGCCTCGGCGTCCAGCCGCCCAATCCCAGCTGGGGCCGCATGCTCGCCGACGGTCGCGTCTACATCTCGACGGCCTGGTGGATCGTCACCTTCCCCGGGATCGCCATCCTTCTCACCGTGCTCAGCGTCAACCTTCTGGGCGACTGGCTGCGCGATTACTTCGATCCGAAATTGAGGACCACGCGATGAACCAGCTTTCTCGTTCCACCCTGCCGCCCCGCGTCGGACGCCTGAAGGCCGGCATGGCCAAGCAGGACGTCGATGTCATCGTGTCCTTCAAGCCGGAAAACAGCTTCTATTTCACCGGCTTCAATCCGATCATCTATTCTCACCCGGTGATCGCGATCCTCACCCGCGATCACGACCCCATCATGCTGGTGCATGCGCTGCGCGACGACCATGGCCGGGCGAGCGCCTGGGTGCCGGATATCCGCCTTTACGGCGCCTGGTCCACCAAGGTGACGATGGGACCGAACTGGCAGGATGCGCTGGCCTCGATCCTCGGCGATCTCGGCGTTGCCGGAAAAACCGTCGGCATAGAGGAGGAGTTCGTCTCGATCCAGCGGCTCAACCAGATCCGCAAGGCGCTGCCGGAGGCGAAATTTACCGATGTCAGCCATCTCATCGACCATTGCCGCCTGATCAAGGACCCCGACGAGATCGCCCATGCCCGGATCGCCGCGAAGATCGCCGACGTTGGCATGGATACCGCCGTTGCGGCACTCGCCGCCGGCGGCACGGAGCGGGATGTCGCGATCGCCTCTATGCACGAGATGAACAAGCTCTGGGCCGCAAACTATCCGGATGTCGAGGTCTGCGACTTCGGCTCTCTCGAAGGCGGCGTGCAGAACGGCCTGTGGACCTGGGTTCTTTCAGGCCCGCGCATGTTCTTCAATTGCGACAACCCGACCCAGCGCAAACCTGAGCGCGGCGAAACCGTCTCCGTCCTCATCTGGACGATTGCCAACGGCATCCATGCGGAGAACGAGCGCACCGTCGCGATCGGTCCGCTGCCGGACGTCAACAAGCGCGCGCTCGACGCCATCCTCGAAATCCGCGAGGAGGTCGACGCCTACATCAAGCCCGGCACGCCTTACAAGGAGCTGTTCGAGCGCACGCGCGAGGGCCTGAAGGCGCGCGGCTACGGCGCCAATATCCCGGGTCGCATCGGCCACGGCATCGGCCTTGGCGCGCACGAGCATTCGTCGCTCGATGCCGCTTCGCCACTGGTGCTGGAGCCCGGCATGATCTTCACCTTCGAGCCGAATATCCGCGTGCCGGGCGTCTGCGCCACGCAGATATCCGATACCGTGCTCGTCACCGGGACCGGCCGTGAATACCTGACCCGCTCGGCCGGCGGCTATCTGGAGGTCTGAGCGTCCGATGGCTCCGCTGCTCGAGGTACGCAATCTCACTGTCGCGTTCGACACGCCGTCCGGCACGGTGCACGCCGTCAACGACGTATCCTACAGCCTTGAGGAAGGCGAGACGCTGGGCATTGTCGGTGAATCGGGCTCGGGCAAGAGCGTGCATGCTCTCTCGATGGTCGGGCTGATCGCCTCGCCGCCCGGCCGCATCGTGCGCGGCGAGGTGATCTTCAATGGGCGCAACCTGCTGGCCCTTTCGCCGCGTGAGCTTTTCGACCTGCGCGGCAAGGAGATCGGCTTCGTCTTCCAGGATCCGATGACCTCTCTCAACCCGGTGCTGACCATCGAGCGGCAGATCGCCGAGCCGCTTCGGCGCCATTTCGGTATGTCGGCGGGCCAGGCGCGCGCGCGCGTCGTCGAACTCCTCGAACTGGTCGGCATCCCCGATGCCGCCCGCCGCGCCCGGCAATATCCGCACGAATTCTCCGGCGGCATGCGCCAGCGCGTGATGATCGCGATCGGCATTTCCTGCAATCCGAAGCTCTTGATCGCCGACGAGGCGACGACCGCGCTCGACGTGACCGTGCAGGCGCAGATCCTCGACCTGGTGCGCGACCTGAAGCGGAAGATCGGCACGACGGTCATCTGGATCACCCATGACATGGGCGTGGTCGCAGGTCTCGCCGACACCGTTCAGGTCATGTATGGCGGCCGCATCATGGAGCGCGGCCCTGTCCGCTCCGTCTTCCGCGATCCGCGCAGCGCCTATACCTGGGGTCTTTTGAAATCCCTCCCGCATGGCGGCAAGCGCGGTGTCAACCGGCTCTACCAGATCCCCGGCAATCCGCCTGACCTGACGCAGGAGCCGGTCGGCGATCCCTTTGCGCCGCGCAATCCCTTCGCGACCGAACGCTGCCTGATCGAGACGCCGCCGCTCCTTGACGCCGCCGACAGCGTACCAGGCCACAAGATCGCGGCCTGGTACGATCTGCGCGCCGAGCTCGCGCGCATGGAGGGCCGGCCATGACGGATGCCCCCATGGATGCCCCCATGAATGCGCCACTCGTTTCGGTCAGCCGGCTCAGCAAACATTACGGCGGCGAAAGACGCCTGATCGGCGGCACGGTACCGCTGCTGAAGGCGGTCAATAATGTGAGCTTCGACATCGCACCCGGCGAAACGCTCGGCCTCGTCGGCGAATCCGGCTCGGGCAAGAGCACGACCGGCCGCGTCCTGCTGCAGCTCGAAGCGCCGACCGACGGCGACATTCTCTACAAGGGCGAAAACATCACGGGCCTCTCGAAGCCGGCGCTGAAATCCTATCGGCGCGACATGCAGATCATCTTCCAGGATCCGTATGCATCGCTCAATCCGCGCATGACCGTGGGCGAATTCGTCGCCGAGCCGCTTGACGTCCACGGTCTGGCAGGCTCCAGGTCGGAGCGCCAGGATCGCGTCGCATCGCTCTTTTCGAAAGTCGGCCTCGATCCATCCTTCATGAAGCGCTATCCGCATGAGTTTTCCGGCGGCCAGCGCCAGCGCGTCAGCATCGCCCGGGCGATCGCGCTCAACCCCGCCTTCATCGTCGCGGACGAGCCGATCACGGCGCTCGACGTCTCGATCCAGGCGCAGATCGTCAACCTCTTCCAGGACCTGCAGGACGAGCTCGGCCTCACCTACCTCTTTATCGCCCACGACCTGTCGATGATCCGCTATCTCTGCCACAGGGTCGCGGTGATGCTGCGCGGGCGCATCGTCGAAATCGGTCCCTGCGAGGCGATCTTCGAAAATCCGCAGCACCCCTACACCAGGGCGCTTCTTTCGGCGATCCCGGTTCCCGATCCGGACATCGAACGGAACCGCCGGCCCATCGCTTTCGACGTCAATGCCAATCTGCCGCCCGAGGAGGCCGTTTTGCGGCCTGTCGGACACGGGCACTTCGTTCTGGGAGTCTAGGCAGCATGCACCTGTTCGCTACCCATTTCGGAACCTATGAGGTCGGCGCGGATGCGAACGGAAAGCCGCGGCTCCTGCCTTTCCGGCACGATCCCGATCCGTCGGAAATAGGACTTGGCTATCTCGATCTCGCCGATCATCCGGAACGCATCCGTGCGCCGATGGTGCGACGCTCCTGGCTCGAAAAGGGGCCGCTCGCCGGTACGGGCGGTTCGCGGGGCCGCGAGGATTTCGTGGAGGTGGACTGGGACAAGGCAACCAGCCTCATTGCGGACGAGTTGCGGCGCGTCCGCTCCGCTCATGGAAATCAGGCGATCTTCGGCGGCTCGTACGGCTGGGCGAGCGCCGGCCGTTTTCATCATGCGCAGAGCCAGCTCAAGCGGCTTCTCAACCTTGCCGGCGGCTTCACGTCCTCGGTCAACACCTATTCCTACGGCGCGGCCGGCGTGCTTCTGCCGCATGTTCTGGGACCTGATTACAAGGATGCCTGCGATACCTCGCCCTCCTGGAGCGATATCGCCGACAATTGCGAGCTTCTCGTCGGGTTCGGCGGCCTCCGGCTGACGAATGCGCAGGTCGAGGCCGGCGGCACGGGAAGCCACCGCGCCGTCGAATGGCTCCGCCGCTGCCAGGAAAAGGGTCTGCGCATTGTCGTGTTCAGCCCGACGGCAAGCGACGCGCCCGAAGGATCGAATGTCCGCCATGTTCCGCTGCGGCCCAACACTGACGCCGCCGTGATGCTCGCCATGTGCCACACGCTGCTCACCGAAGGTCTGCTCGACTGCCCGTTCCTGAAACGCTGCACGGTCGGTTTCGGGGAGTTCGAGAGCTATCTCATCGGTGAGGCGGACGGCATTGCGAAGGATGCCGAATGGGCCTCGAAGATTTCCGGAGTGCCGGCCGGGACGATCGTCGAAATCGCCGAGGATCTTCATGACCTTCGCAGCCTCGTCAACGTTGCCTGGTCTCTGCAGCGCGCCCGCTTTGGCGAACAGCCTTTCTGGGCGGCGATCGCGCTCGCTTCGATGGCGGGCCATGTCGGCCAGCGGGGCTGCGGCTTTGCCTTCGGCCTCACGGCGGTCAATTCCGTCGGCCAGCCGGTGCGGCGTCTGAAAGGCCCTGCCTTCGAGCAGGGCGTCAACCCGGTCCGCCACTTCATTCCGGTGGCGCGCATCACCGAGCTCCTGGAAAATCCCGGCGGCCGGATCGATTACGATGGCCGTCCCCTCGAACTGCCGGATATCCGGCTCGTCTGGTGGGCGGGCGGTAACCCTTTCCATCATCACCAGGACCTCAACCGGCTTTCCGAAGCCTTCCGGCGGCCGGAAACGGTGATCGTCACCGAGAACATGTGGACGGGCACCGCCCGCATGGCGGATATCGTCCTGCCGTCCGCCTTTCCCTTCGAGCGGGACGATATCGCCGCCTCCTCGCGCGACAATTGGCTGGTCTATAGCCGCCGGGTCATGGACCCGCCCGCGGGCGTGCAGACCGACCATGAGGCCTATCGGCTGGTTGCCGAAAAGCTCGGCTGCCGTGAACGGTTCGACGAAAACCTCGGGATCGACGAGTGGCTGGCACGCATCTACGAGGGCTATCGCGAACGCTATCCCGAACTGCCGGATTACCAGGCTTTCCGTCTCCGGGGTTTTGCGGCGCTGGACGAGGGTGAGATGGCCCCCGCACCCGCCGATCATTTCCGCCGTTTCGTGACGGATCCGGCGGCCGCGCCGTTGAAGACGCCGAGCGGCCGGATCGAAATCCGTTCCAGCACGGTCGGCAATTTCGGTTATCCCGATATCGGCGTCCACCCCGCCTGGAGGGAGCCGGAGGAATGGCTCGGCGCGCCGCTCGCCTCCCGGCATCGCTTCCATCTTCTCTCCCCGCAACCGGCGCACCGTCTGCATGGACAGCTTGAATACGGCCCGGCGAGCCAGAACGCCAAGCTCCATGGCTACGAAAGGTTTCAGCTGAGCGCGGCCGATGCCGAGGAACTGGACGTCAAGGACGGCGAACTCTGCGAGCTTTACAACGACCGGGGCAGCACGGTTGCCGCCCTGGCGGTCGACGACCGCCTGATGCCAGGCGTGGCCGTCCTGCCGACGGGCGGCTGGTTTCGGCCCGATGCCGCGGGCATCGACCGTGGCGGCAATCCCAATACGCTCACCGCGATCACGCCTGCCTCGCATCTGTCGCAGGCGACCGCGCCGAATTCCTGCCTGGTTTCGATCCGCCCCTGGCGCCGTCCTGGGGATGGATCGTCGGGCGAGCAGCATGAGGACTGAAAATATGGATCAGATCGACATCCTTTCCGGCCTCAAGCCGGACTCCGAAGTCTACAGGGCTCGCCGCGAGCGGCCGGAATTCGTGGAAGGCGCGGAGCTTTGCCGCGAGACCGTGCTTGCGCCACGCAATGGGTTCGGCATCAGTCATGCCATGCGCGCCGCCCTTGCTGCCCGCATGGCGCGCCTCATCGGCCGTGAAGATCTCGCCCGCGCCTATGACCTGATGCTGGAGGAAGCCGGTAGCGACGACGAACTTGCCGCCATCGCCGCGGCGGAGGATCTGTCCTCCGACGCCGATGCTTTCACGAAGGCGCTTGTCCGTCACGCCGACTTCGTCACCAGGACGCCGCGTGACAGCACGAGGGCGGATATCGAACGGCTCGAAGCGACCGGGCTCACCAATCCGCAGATCATCGCGCTGTCGGAACTGATCGCCTTTGTGAATTTCGAGGCCCGCGTCATCGTCGGCCTCAGCGTTCTGGAGTTGGTGGCATGAGCGGGTCGGGCTTCAAGGTCAAGGCGCTTTCCTGGGCGCCCTATATCGAGCCGGTGGACGTCGCGACGGCGACGGAGGAACAGCTCGCCGCCATGCAGGTGACGCCTTCCAACACGAAAGTATCGCCCTATGTGCGGACCCTTGCGCACGACCCGGAATCCTATGTGGCGCGTACGAAGCTCTTCAACGCCATCATGTATGCCAAAGGAGGGCTCGACCGGGCGGAGCGGGAACTCGGCGCGCTCACCGCCTCGGCGGTCAACCGCTGCGTCTACTGCGCGTCCGTGCACGCCCGCCGTTATGTCGAACTCTCCGGCCGCTCGGATGTCGTCGAGGAAATCTACATGCGGGGGCTCGACGGCCCGTTCGAACCGAAGGTTCAGGCGATCGTCGATTTTTGCAGGACGCTTTCGGAGACGCCCTCCCGCGTGACGAGGGAGCAGGCGCAGGCCTTGCGCGATCACGGCCTGTCGAAAGCCGAGATCATCGACCTCATCCATTCGGCGGCGATCTTCGGCTGGGCCAACCGGTTGATGCATACGCTCGGCCATTCCACTCCCGTGGAGGCGAAGTAGTCACCTCCGGCGGACAAGGGCATGAAATCAAACGAATTTTCGATTCAGAAGGAGCTGGAGCATGAATAGGAAACTGATATCGGCGGCAATCGCCGCCTTTTCGCTGAGTGCATTGATATCGACCACGGCGCTTGCTCAGGGCAAGACGCTGACCATCGGCATCACCAACACGGTCAACACGTTCGACCCGCATATGACGGCCTCGGTCGGCACCGACCTGAGCCTGCTCAGCCACATCTATCCGTCGCTCGTGCTGCGTGGGCCGGACATGAAGATCGTCCCGTCGCTCGCCACCGAATGGAAAAGCGTCGACGACAATACCTGGCGGATCACGCTGCGTTCCGACGCGGTGTTCAACGACGGCGAGAAGATCGACGCCGAGGCGGTCAAGTGGAACTTCGACCGCGTTCGCGATCCCGCCGTCAATGCCCGCATCAAGGCGTGGTTCACGCTGATCTCCGATGTGAAAGTCGTGAGCCCGACCGAGCTCGAGATCAAGACGAGCTCTCCCTATCCGGCGATGATCGAGCAGTTGTCGATGTTCTTCCTTCTGCCGCCGAAATGGGCTGCCGAGCACAAGCCGGCGACCGAAACTGCATCCGGCGGCCCCTACATCCTGACAGCGGTCAAGCCGGGCGAGAGCTTCACGCTCGATGCCAATCCGCAATATTGGGGGCCGAAGCCGGATTTCGATCAGGTGGTCGTCCGTGTGATCCCCGAGCCGGCGAGCCGCGTCGCAGCCCTTCTAGCCGGCGAAGTGGATTTCGTGAACTCGATCCCGACCACCGAGATCCAGCGCATCCAGGATGCCGGCAGCGCCCAGGCGGGCGCGGTGCCGAGCACGCGCACCGTGTTCATCAAGTTCAACACGCAGAAGCCGCCGCTCGACAACAAGCTCTTCCGTCAGGCGCTGAACTACGCGATCGACAAGGAAGGCATCGTCAAGGCGATCTTCAACGATCAGGCGGAGATTGCCCGCTGCGAAGTGATGTCGAAGAACTATTTCGGCTTCAATCCGGACCTGAAGCCCTATCCATACGATCCCGACAAGGCGGCCGAGCTCCTCGAACAGGCCGGCGGCGCGCCGTCCGAGCCGATCGAGTTCGACGTTCCGAGCGGCACCTATCTCAACGGCGAGGAAGTCGTGCAGGCCGTCGCGAGCCAACTCGAGGAGATCGGCGTCAAGACGAAGATCGTCGAGATGCAGTTCAGCGCCTATATGGACAAGTACCTCAAGACCAAGGATCTGGCTCGCCTGAGCCTGCTCAGCCAGGCCTGGCCGACGATCGACGCGGACGGTCTGCTGACGCTCTTCGCGCCGGGCAATATGTACGCCTATTGGGACAATGCCGAGTTCGGCAAGGCTCTCGAAGAGGGCCGTTCGACCATGGATAAGGAAAAGCGCCTGGCCGCCTACAAGAAGGCGACGGAAGTCATGTGCGACGAGGCGCCTGCGCTCTTCCTCTACACCCAGCCCGCGACCTTCGGGCTCTCCAAGCGCATCACCTGGACGCCGCGCGGCGATGACTGGGTGCGCGCCTTCGACATGAAGCCCGCCAACTGATGATCCCGCATCCCGCGTTCCCTTCGGGCGCGGGATGCTTCCCGCCGCCAGACCCGAGGATATCCCATGCCGACAGTGACCTTGAACGATGCCACCTTCGTCTATGACGATATCGGCGATCCGAACGCGGAAGCCATTATCGCGCTCCACGGCGGGCGGGGCATCGGCGACCGGCGGGGCGAGTTCAACGCCTACAAGGTGCTCGCCGACAAGTACCGGGTGATCGCCTACGACCAGCGCGGCTGCGGCGAAACGAGCCTCACGCCTCCCTACACGTTCGAGCAGCTCGCCGACGACGTCGAAGCCTTCCGCGTGAACCTCTGCGGCGGCCGCAAGATCATTCTCGAAGGCGGTTCGTTCGGCGGCATGATCGCGCTGACTTACGCCGTCAAATACGGCCACAACCTTTCGCGGCTGATCCTGCGCGGCACGGCGGCGAGCTATCACCATGAAGACGATGCGATGGTGGTGTTCAAGGAACGCATTCACAAAGCGACCAGCGCCTCCCTGTCGATGCTCGACAAGATGTTTTCCGACAAGGTGAAGGACGATACGGAACTGCGCCTCATCTGGCTGGCGCTGCAGCCGCTCTACTACGAAAAATTCGATCCCGACGCGGCCCTGGAGCGGACGCGCACCATGCATCTCCACGCGGAGACGCACAACGCGCTCTTCAAGGAGCGGCTTTACGACCTGCGCGACCGTCTCAAGGATATCCCCGTCCCGACACTCGTCGTCTGCGGCGCCGAAGACTGGATCTGCCCTCCCAACCACTCGCGCTTGATCGCCGAACGGATCCCGAAGGGCGAGCTTCTGGAAGTGCCCGGCGCCAACCACGCAGTCCACATGGAAGCACATGAGACGGTCATCGCGGCCATTCGGGAATTTTTGGCCCGAACCGCAAGTCCTGTCTGAGTGAATTTGCCCGAGTGAACCTGCTTGAGTGAAGCCGTTTGCGGGGCGTCAGCCGCGCAACAGCGGCAGCAGTTGATCGCCCTGCCGTTTGATTTCCTGGAGATAAGGCGTGTCCGAGAGCACGAAATGCGTGATGCCCAGGTCGCGGTACTTGCGCAGCGAACCGGCGACGTCCGCCGCCGAACCGACCAGCCAGGTGGTGCCGGCGCCGCCGCCGCCGAACTTGCCCGGCGCGGTATAGAGATTGTCGTCGAGCACTTCGCCGCGCTCGTGCAGGTCGAGCAGCCGCCGCTGGCCGACCGCGACCGCCCGTTTGTGATCGTTCCAGCCGGCACCCTTGGCTTTCGCCATCTCGGCCACCTTCGCCTCGGCGTCGACCCAGGCCTCTTCCGTCGTGTCGCGGACCAGCGTGGTGATCCGCAGCCCGAACTCCAGCGGTGGCAGGTCGCGGTCCAGCTTCCTGCTCAGCGTCTTGAGCCGTTCGATCCGCTCGCGGACGCCGTCGAGCGGTTCGCCCCAGAAAAGCTGGACATCGGCCTCGGTGGCGGCGACCCGCTCGGCCGCCTCCGAAGCGCCGCCGAAATAGAGCTTCGGGTGCCGGCGCTCGCCGCGGACCGCGATAGGCGGCACCACGGTGGACTCGGTGACCGGGAAGTGCTCGCCCGCATAGGTGACGTTCTCTTCGGTCCATAGTCTGCGGACCAGCCGCATGAATTCCCTGGTGCGGGCATAGCGGTGCGCCTGATCGCCTTCGCTGTCGCCATAGGCTGCGAGGTTATCCTGGCCCGATACGATATTGACCCGCACGCGGCCGCCGGTGAGGTGATCCAGCGTGGCCGCGGCGGACGCGAAGTTCGCCGGCCGCCAGTAGCCCGGGCGGATCGCGATGAGCGGCTCGAAAGTGGTGGTCCGCGCCGCGAGCGAGGCCGCGACGGTAAAGGTGTCGGGCCGGCCCCAGCCTGTGCCGATAAGCGCGCCCTTCCAGCCGTGTTCCTCCAAAGCCTTCGCGTGGCTCGTCAGCGTCTCCAGGCTGTTGTGGCCTTCATTGGCCGTATCGCCGCGATGGCCTGCTTTGACGTCGTTGGGGATGTACCAGAGAAATTCGGAATTGCTGCTCATGCGGTAGGCCTGCAGTTCTGTGTGGTTGGCTTGGTGAAATCGCCGGGAAGGCATCCCGGCTGAATGCTATTGATGATGACCGGCGAACTCAACACCGGAAACGGGCAAGTTCTCCCGTGAAGCAGTTTCCGGATGGATCGTCATCCGGCGGCCCGTGCCTCCGGCTCCTCCCGTGCCCGAAGCGCAAAGCCGTTCCGCGGACGCTTGAGGCCCAGGTTTTCCCTGAGCGTCGAGCCTTCGTATTCTTCTCGGAACAGTCCTCGCTTGCGCAGGATCGGGACCACCTGGTCCACGAAGTCGGTCAGGCCGGTGGGCAGGATCGGCGGCATGATGTTGAAGGCATCCGCCGCGCCGTTCTCGAACCATTCCTGCATCGCGTCGGCGATCTGTTCCGGCGTGCCGATCACCGTGCGATGTCCGCGAGCCGTGGCGACCGCCAGATAGAACTGGCGCAGTGTCAGGTTATTGCGCGAAACCAGGTCGGAGACCAGCTTCAGGCGGCTTTTGTTGAGTTCGGTGTCCTGCGGCAGCGGAGGTGCGGGATCGTCCAGCGAATAGCCGGAAAGATCGACGCCCTTGTAGTGGCGGGCAAGGATGTTCCAGGCGATGGAAGGATGAACGAGCGACTGGATATAGTCGTAGTTTGCCTGGGCTTCCGCTTCGGTCCCCCCGAGGACGGGGAAGATGCCGGGGCTGATCAAAAGCTCGTCCGGCCTGCGTCCGTAGCGGGCGAGCCGCCCCTTGACGTCGGAATAGAATTCCTGCGCATCCTCGAGCGTCTGGTTGGCGGTAAAGATCATCTCTGCAGTGCGGGCGGCCAGTTCTCGCCCGGGCTCCGATGCGCCGGCCTGCACGATGACGGGATAGCCTTGTACGGGACGGCCGACATTGAGCGGGCCCGTGACGGAGAAGAACTGCCCCTTGTGATCGACGAGATGCACCTTGTCGGGATCGAGATAGACGCCGCTTTCCTTGTCGCGGATGAAGGCGTCGTCCTCGTAGGAATCCCACAGGCCCTTGACGAGATCGACGAATTCCTCGGCCCGCGCATAGCGGTCGGCATGGGCCGGATGACCGGGGATCGAAAAGTTCTTCGAAACGTCTGCGCCTGTCGTGACGACGTTCCAGGCTGCACGCCCCTTCGAGATATAGTCGAGGGAGGCGAACTTGCGGGCCAGAAGATAGGGATCCTCATAGGTGGTCGATGCGGTGGCGACGAAGCCGATATGGCTCGTGGCCTGCGATAGCGCCGCCCATAGCGTGACTGGTTCGAAATGCGCTCCCTGGGCGGTACGGCGGAATGCTTCGGGGTCCTTGGCGCGTTCCCAGCCCGCCGGGCTGTCTGCCACGAAGACGAGGTCGAACTTGCCGCGTTCCGCAGTCCGGGCCAGCTCACGGTAATGGTCGATGTTCAGGCCTGCATCGGCTTGTGAGTCGGGATGGCGCCAGGCGGCCACGTGATGGCCGGTCGCCATGATGAACGCCCCGAGCCGCATCTGTCTCTTCTGTCTGCTCATTGGCTTGCCTCCGTTGGCTTTTATGCTGCCTTGCGGCCCGAGACGTCCACTCCGAGCCGGCTTAGGAGGTGACTGCGGATCTGCGCGAACCGCGGATCGCCATGGTCGCGCGGCGTCGGCAGGTCGATCCTGAGATCCTCGATGAAACGGCCCTCGTCGAGCACCAGTATCCGGTCGGCGAGAGAGATCGCCTCGTCGACATCGTGGGTGACGAGCAGCACGGCGGGACGATGCCTTGCGCACAATTCCCGTAAGAGGTCGTGCATCTTCAGCCGGGTCAGCGCGTCCAGCGCGCCGAACGGCTCGTCCGCGAGGAGCAGGGCCGGATCGCGCACCAGGGAGCGGGCCAGAGCGACCCTTTGCTGCTCTCCGCCCGAAAGCTGGTTCGGCCAGGCGTTTTCGCGCCCCTGAAGGCCGACTTCCGCCAGGGCCTTCCGTCCCGCCTCCTGGCCGGACGTGCCGGGCAGTCCGAGCGTGACGTTCTGGACGACGCTGCGCCACGGCAACAGGCGGGCGTCCTGAAACACCACCGAAAGGTTCTCCGGCACGTCGAGCGTGCCGGTTCCCTCGACTTCGTGGTCGAGGCCGGCCAGGGCCCGCAGGAAAGTGCTTTTGCCCGAACCGCTCTTGCCGAGCAGGGCGACGAACTCGCCCCTTTCGATATCGAGATCCACGCCGTCCAGGATCGTCTTCGTTGCAAACCTCCTGACGAGGCTTTCGACATGAACGGCTTTGGTTGCAGGTTTCAGCTGGCCAGAGTGCGGCGCCATGAGAGAACCCTCCGTTCGAGCAGGCGGACGAGACCGTCCGAGACGAGGCCGAGCAGCACATAGACCACCAGGCCGACGAGAATGACGTCGGTCTGCCCGTAGGTGCGGGCGAGATCGATCATGTAGCCGAGGCCGCTGGTGGCGTTGATCTGCTCGACGACGACGAGAGAGACCCAGCAAAGCGTCACGGCAAACCGCAGTCCCAGGAGGAAGCCGGGCAATGCGCCGGGCAGGACCACCTGGAAGATGAAGTCCTTCTGGCTCATGCGCAGCGTCTCCGCCAGTTCGACATAGCGGCTGTCGATGCTGCGAAGCGCATTGTGGGTGTGGATGTAGATAGGCACGATCACGGCAAGCACGATGGTCGTGACCTTCATGCTTTCGCCGATGCCGAACCACAGGATCAGAAGCGGGATCAGGGCAAGCGTCGGAATGGCGCGCTTGATCTGGACGGGGCCGTCGATCAGCGCTTCTCCGATCCGGGAAAGACCGGCGGTGACGGCGAGGATAGTGCCGATCACCAGCCCGATGCTGAGGCCGAGCAGCGCGCGCGTCGCCGACGTCACGAAATTGTCCTGCAGGCGGCCCTGTTCTATGAGCCTTCCGAAGGCCTCGACGACCGTCCATGGCGCGGAGAGGATGCGCGGGTCGATCCATCCGAGAGCCGAGCCCGCGACCCAGATCAGCACGAGCAGTGCCGGTCCGATCTGCAGGCCGAAGGGTATCGCGGGTCCGGGACCCAGTTTGCGGCGGGCGCGAGGGCCCGCCGGTTTTGTTGCGGTTGAACCCGCATATGCAATGTCACGATGGGGCGTCCGGACCGATTTTCCCCCATCCACATCCCAGGTGGTCGCCATGTTCATATCTCCTCTTGGAAGGGACGGGGATTACTGGCTCTTGGCCAGAGCCGCAGCGCCGAGCTTTTCGAAGCGGTTGTCGAAGATCGTTTCCACGTCGTAGGGCTTGTAGCCGAGCTCCTCCGCCAGCAGGTCGATGGTCTCCTGGTGGCGCTTCTTCACGTCGCTCCAACTGTCGGGTACGACCTGTTCGCCGGTCAGTTTGACGAGATATTGTCCGTCCTCGCGGCTGAGACCCTGCTGGCCGACGTAATATTCCTTGATCCAGGTCTCCGGGTTCTCGTTGACCCATTCGGTGGCCCGTGCCCAAAGGCCCACATACTCGGCGAGAGCCGCCGCCTTGGCGGGATCGTCCAGCACCCATTGCGGCGCATAGAGATGGCCCGGATCGTCACGCAGGCCATGTTCGACGAGCGTTGCGCCGTCCGGGCCGTACTGGGCGATGTAACGGCGTATGTTCACCCCGCCGAGCGGTGCGATGTCGACCTGCTTGCTCGCCAAGGCCTTCGGGTAGACGTCGCCGGTGCTCGGCAGTTCTACGAGCGTGACGTCGCTTTTCTTGAGGCCTGCGGCATGAATTGCGCGCAGTACGAGGGTACCTTGGGCCTGGCCGGGGCTGAACGCGATTCGCTTGCCGCGGAAATCCGCCAGGGTCTTGACCTCGGCGCCCGGCGCGATGCCGAAGCGGTAGATCGGGTTTGCGATCGGATCGCGCCGTTCGCGATAGGCGATGTTGCGGACGGGCAGGTTGTTCCAGTTGGCGAAGATCGACGGGATCTCGGCGACCGATCCGACATCCAGTGCCCGGGCGCGAAAAGCTTCCGAAGTCTGAGGCCCGCCGCTGATATTGGCCCATTTCACCTCGAAGGTGAGCTCCTTGATGAGACCGGACAATTCGAGGGCTTTTTGCGTCGTCGGATCGCCGATGGTCAGCACCGTCCCCGGCGGCACTTTGGGAAGAAGGGGCGCATTTGCCTGGGCTGCGGCCACACCGTGGATCGCGCCGAGGGTAAGCAGACCGAACAGGGCGGTTTTCAATGTCTTTGCCAATGTCATCGTTGATCTTTCCCGTTATTTGGTTGCAGATTGCAGGGAGCGATGCACGGCAGGGTGGGATATTTTCTACTAAATAAATAGACTATATATTCCCTTCCTCGGTCGGTCGGGAGAAAGTAATTCTACATATTGGTGCGTTCGACGGTTTGCCCGATCGGGCTTTCGGTTTTAAGACATGCAGACGACAATCCGGGAGAAACCATGCGGTCAGTTCTGGGAGAGGTGGAGAAGCGCCGGGCGGAGGCGAGGCTCGGCGGGGGTGGGAAGCGCATAGAGGCGCAGCATGCCAAGGGCAAGCTGACGGCCCGCGAGCGCATCGAGGTGCTCTTGGACGAAGGCTCCTTCGAAGAATTCGACATGTACGTCACCCATCGTGCGGTGGATTTCGGCATGGCCGAACAGAAGGTCGCTGGCGACGGCGTCGTCACCGGCTGGGGCACGATCAACGGCCGTCAGGTCTACGTCTTCTCGCAGGACTTTACCGTGCTCGGCGGCTCTCTCTCCGAGACACATGCCCAGAAGATCTGCAAGATCATGGATATGGCGGTGCGCGTCGGCGCGCCGGTGATCGGGCTCAATGATTCGGGCGGCGCCCGCATCCAGGAAGGCGTCGCCTCGCTTGCCGGCTATGCGGAAGTCTTCCGCCGCAATGCCGAGGCGTCGGGCGTCATCCCGCAAATCTCCGTCATCATGGGTCCCTGCGCCGGCGGCGCGGTCTACTCGCCGGCGATGACCGACTTCATCTTCATGGTGCGTGACAGTTCCTACATGTTCGTCACCGGCCCGGATGTGGTGAAGACGGTGACCAACGAGATCGTCACGGCGGAAGAGCTCGGCGGCGCCCGTACCCATACCCAGAAATCCTCGGTCGCCGATGCCGCCTTCGAAAACGACATCGAGGCGCTGGAGGCAGTCCGCCAGCTTTTCGATTTCCTGCCGCTCAACAACCGCGAGAAACCGCCTGTCCGGCCGTTCCATGACGATCCGGCCCGCATCGAGATGCGCCTCGACAGCCTGATCCCCGACAGCCCGGCAAAACCCTACGACATGAAGGAGCTGGTCGTCGCGATCGCTGACGAGGGCGATTTCTTCGAGATCCAGGAAGCCTTCGCCAAAAACATTATCACCGGCTTCATTCGCCTGGAAGGGCAGACGGTCGGCGTCGTCGCCAACCAGCCGATGGTGCTGGCCGGCTGCCTCGACATCGACTCGTCACGCAAGGCGGCCCGCTTCGTGCGCTTCTGCGACGCCTTTTCGATCCCGCTGCTGACGCTGGTGGACGTGCCGGGCTTCCTGCCGGGCACGGCGCAGGAATATGGCGGCGTCATCAAGCACGGCGCCAAGCTCCTGTTCGCCTATTCGGAGGCGACCGTGCCGATGGTGACGCTGATCACCCGCAAGGCCTATGGCGGCGCCTATGACGTGATGGCCTCGAAACATATCGGCGCCGATATCAACTATGCCTGGCCGACCGCCGAGATCGCCGTCATGGGCGCCAAGGGGGCGACCGAAATCCTCTACCGCTCCGAGCTTTCCGATCCGGAGAAGATCGCCGCGCGCACGAAGGAATACGAGGAGCGTTTCGCCAACCCCTTCGTGGCGGCCGAACGCGGCTTCATCGACGAGGTGATCATGCCGCATTCGTCGCGCCGCCGCATCGCCCGCGCCTTCGCCTCGCTCCGCAACAAGCACGTGACGACCCATTGGAAAAAGCACGATACGATTCCGCTATAGGGGCGGCAAACCACCGGTGCGGAGCCTATATTGACTCCGTCGTGTTCGCAGAGCGCGAAGCTCTCCCGAAAAACAAGGACAGATTTTCATGACCGACACCAAGTTTCCGCCCGAAAAGAATTTGCCTGCAGGATATGTTCCGCCGAAGGTCTGGAAGTGGGAGAGCGAAAGCGGCGGCGCCTTCGCGAGCATCAACCGGCCTATCGCCGGCCCCACGCATGAAAAGGTCCTGCCGATCGGAAAACACCCGCTGCAGCTTTATTCGCTCGGCACGCCGAACGGCGTGAAGGTCACCATCATGCTGGAGGAGCTTCTGGCGGCCGGCCATAAGGACGCGGAATACGACGCCTGGCTCATCACCATCGGCAAGGGCGACCAGTTCGGCTCCGGCTTCGTCGAGGTCAATCCGAATTCGAAGATCCCCGCCATGATGGACCGCGCGCCGAAGGGCGGCGGAGAGCCCGTGCGCGTGTTCGAATCCGCCTCCATCCTCGTCTATCTGGCGGAGAAGTTCGGCGCCTTCCTGCCCTCCGACCTGAGGCTGCGCACCGAGACGTTCAACTGGCTTTTCTGGCAGATGGGCTCGGCGCCCTTCCTCGGCGGCGGCTTCGGCCATTTCTATTCCTATGCGCCGATGAAGATCGAATATGCCATCAACCGCTACGCCATGGAGGTGAAGCGGCAGATGGATGTGCTCGACCGGCATCTGGCGGATCACGAATTCATGGCCGGCAGCGAATATACGATCGCCGACATGGCGGTCTGGCCCTGGTATGGGCGGCTCGCCGCCAAGGACGCCTATGACGACGCGGGCGATTTCCTCTCGGTCGACGAGTATAGAAATGTCCAGCGGTGGAGGAAACAGATCGGCGAACGGCCGGCGGTGAAGCGGGGATCGATGGTCAACCGAACCTCGGGCGATCCTTCAACGCAACTTCATGAGCGTCACGACGCTTCGGATTTCGAGACGAAGACCCAGGACAAGATCGGCAAGGCTTGAGGAATCCGCATGGCCAACCTGCCCGACATGACGAAGCACCGGGGCTTTCCGTCCGGCATGCCGGGCACGGGCATCCAGTTCACCATCCGCCGCGCCAATCCGAAAGGGGTGACGCCGATCAAGGCTCTGCCCCGCCGCGCCCGCCCCGGCTCGGCGGAACATCTGGTCGATGCGGCCTTCCTGCATGCGCTCTGGCACCATTTCGGGCCGGAGCCATTTGAGCGCGGCAATCTCGACGCCGCGCGGCTCAACCTCCTCTTCGGGCGCGAAGTGGTGGCGGCGGAAAGGGATTTCGACCCGTTGTCCTACGACGCACTGCTGGTGATCGACGAAAAAGTCGCTCGCCAGAATTTTCCGGAGGCTTTCGAAGACGTGCTGGAGATCTAGCGGTGCGGTTCAAGAAAATCCTGATCGCCAACCGTGGCGAGCTCGCGGCCCGCGCGGGAAATGATGGGTGACGTCTTCCGCCCGGCACCAATGTGCTCGATGCCGCTAGCTCCATCCTCGATCTGCTCGAAGGCAAGCGAAGGAATGTTTGACGTTCACCTCGCCGCCAGCAGGGCCCTGGCGCTGTCGGCATCGGTGATCAGCACGTTGACGAGGCCGCTTTGCGCCACGGCATGCAGGATCCTGTGCTTGTGCGCGCCGCCGGAAGCGACGATGCGGCAGCCGATCCGGCGGAAATCCTCCATCTCGGGCGAGAGCACCTGACGGTTCAGCGGATGGTCGATCTCCTTGCCGGCGGCATTGAGATAACGCCCCATCAGGTCGCCGACCGCACCGGCCTTCTGCAGGATCTTTTCGCTCATGCCCTCCGGCAGGCCGTAGCGGACCTGCAGCGACTGCTGCGACACGTCGCCGACGCTTAAGTAAGCGACATCCACCTCGCAGATCTGCTTGAATGTCTGCTGGAAGACGGCCTGCGAGATGATCGCGTCGCGCGATTCCGCGCTTTCCGCATAGATAGGGGCTGCGAAATAACGGCACTGGGCGTTGAGCACCTGGGCGAAGCCGCGGACGATCTCGAACGTGTTGATCTCCGAACCGTGGGTGAGGCCGCCCATCATCGAGCGCACCTTGATCTGCGGTTCGTTCAGGGAAAGCATGTGATGGATCGTCTCGCGTAGCGTCGAGCCCCAGCCGACGCCGATCGAAGCCGGCTTCTGTGTCTGGATCAACCGCCCGAGAAACCCCGCCGCACCGCGCCCGAGCACCGAATGGATGAGCGCCGGATCGCTTGGGCTCGGCACCACGACGGCATCCTTGAGGCCGAAGCGCTGCCTGAGCTTCGCTTCCAGCTCGACGCTCTCCGCCAGCACCGAATCGAAGCTGATCCGCACCACGCCCGTTTCCAGCGCTTCCGAAAGGATCTCGTTCACCCGCCGCCGGGTGACGTTCATCCGCTCGGCGATCTGCTGCTGGGTCAGACCTTCCACATGGTAGAGCCAGGCAGCCCGCACCATCAATTCACGATGTTCCATATTCCCAACCACCCACTTTATCCATATGTCACATCGATGTAACATATGTAACGTAACCCACACCTGTCATGGCTAACCCAGACTGAGGGAGATGGCCAGAACCGAAACAGGGCG
This sequence comes from Xaviernesmea oryzae, assembly GCF_900177415.1. Classification (GTDB taxonomy): domain Bacteria; phylum Pseudomonadota; class Alphaproteobacteria; order Rhizobiales; family Rhizobiaceae; genus Neorhizobium; species Neorhizobium oryzae_A. Next base: position 381,863 of record NZ_FXAF01000006.1, read on the forward strand.
GGTCGTGAGGAAAGACCCGATAGAAGGATCCGAAACATGGCTTCGACATATGTGAAATCGGTGACCGGCCTGCTTGCCGCCGGCGCGTTGCTGATGGCGGCAACGGGCGCTTCGGCCGAAGAACGCGTCAAGATCGAATGGTGGTATGCGATCTCCGGCAAGCTTGGCGAGACCGTCCAGCAGCTCATCTCGGACTTCAACAAGTCGCAGGACAAATACGAACTGGTGGGCACCTACAAGGGCAATTACGAGGAGACCATGGCGGCCATGGTCGCCGCCTACCGCGTCAACCAGCAGCCGGCCATCCTTCAGTCGGCCGAACGCGGCTTCATGACCATGCTGAATTCCGGCGCCGTCATCCCGGTCGACCAGCTGATGGCCAAGCAGGGTTATAATGTTGACTGGAACGATTTCATCAAGCCGGTCGCGGGCTTCTACATCGTCAACGGCAAGCCGGCGGCGTTGCCCTTCAACTCCTCGACCCCGATCCTCTGGTACAATGCCGATGCCTTCCAAGCGGCCGGCTTCGATGCGCCGTCCGATACATGGCAGGGTCTCGAAAAGCAGCTCTATGCACTGAAGGAAAAGAAGATCACAGATTGCCCGATGGCGTTGCCGGGTGATTTCCAGTGGAGCCTGATCGAGAACTATTCCGCGATCAACAACTATCCGTTCGGCACCAAGGCGAACGGCTATGCCGGTCTCGACACCGAATTCGTCTATAACAAGACGGGCGTGGTCGGGCAGGTCGCTCGTCTGAAGAAATGGGTGGACGACGGCGTGTTGAAGATTGCCGGTCAGGGCGTCGCGCCGATCAGCCTCTACACGTCCGGCACCTGCGCGACGATCATCAATTCTACCGCCAGCCACTCGGCGGTCGAGGCGGATGCCAAGTTCAAGTGGAGCGCGGCCGTCATTCCTCACGAGGAAGGCGTTCAGCCGAAGAACGGCACGATCGGCGGCGCCTCGCTCTGGGCGATCAAGGGCAAGCCGGAAGAGGTTCAGGCCGGCGTCGCCGCCTTCTTCAACTATGTGGCCCAGCCCGACGTCCAGGAATGGTGGAGCAAGGCGACCGGTTACGTGCCGGTGACCAATGCGGCCTATGAGAAGATGAAGGCCGAGGGTTATTTCAAGGATCATCCGACGCGCGAAATCCCCATCGAGCAGCTTTCGCGCGGCGAGCCGACCGAAAACTCGCGCGGCTTCCGCTTCGGCAACCACAACCAGTCGACCGCGATCCTGATCGAGGAGATCCAGGCAGTCTGGACCGGCAAGAAGACGCCGCAGGAAGCGCTCGACAACTCCGTCAAGCGCGGCAACGAAATCCTGCGCCAGTACGAGAAGCTCCATGCCGGCAAGTGATGCCATCGATATGGACGTGGGCGCGGCCTCGCGCCCCCGTTTCCGGTTGCGGCGGAGCCTGGGCTCCCTTGTCAGGCCGTCGGAGGCGGGGCTCAAGGCCTCGCACTTCCGGCGGCCCTGGCTGGCGGCGGGCCTCGTCGCGCCGCAGCTCCTGATCCTGCTTTTCTTCTTCTTCATTCCTACCTGGAAGGCGCTGTCGCTCGCCTTCGTGCAGGTGGATCCGTTCGGCGGCACGATGATCTTCGTCGGGCTCGACAATTTCACCAGCCTGTTTTCAAGCCCCGAATACCGCGACAGCGCGGTTTTGACGCTCTGGTTCACGGTCGTGCAGTGCTTCGTGACGCTCTTCATCGCCGGCCTGCTCGCCTTCGCGACGGATCAGGTCATGCGTGGCCGGGCGATCTACAAGGGCGTCATCCTGCTGCCCTATGCGATCGCGCCGGCGATATCGGGCGTGCTCTGGGCCTTCCTCTTCAACCCGACCGTCGGGCCGCTCGCCCAAATGCTGCACGATCTGGGCTATGCCTGGGACCCGAACCGCCGCCCGTTCGATGCGCTTCTGCTGGTCTCGGTGGCGGCTATTTGGAAGCATATCTGCTACGATTACATCTTCCTCGTCGCAGCCTTTCTGGCCGTACCCGCCTCGGTCATCGAGGCCGCCGCGATCGACGGCGCGAGGCCGGTCCGGCGCTTCCTGACAGTGACGCTGCCGATGGCCGCGCCGACCATCTTCTTCCTGATCGTCATGAACTTCGTCTACGGCCTCTTCGAGACCTTCGGCATCATCGACACGATCACCCATGGCGGTCCGGCGGGCAGCACCAATACGCTGGTCTACAAGGTCTACCAGGACGGTTTTCGCCAGCTCGACCTCGGCTCGTCGGCCGCGCAATCCGTGGTGCTGATGGCGATCGCGGTGCTCTTCACCATCCTGCAGTTCCGCGCTGTCGAGCGCAAAGTCAATTATCAGGTGTGATCATGGTCGAACGTCACGTCTGGCTCTCGGTCTTCTGCCACGTGGTCCTTCTGATCGGCGCCGCGGCCGTCTGCATGCCGCTCTATTTCGCCTTCGTCGCCGGTTCGCTGACCGTCGGCGAGGTACAGCAGGTGCCGTTTCCGCTTCTGCCGGGCGACCATTTCGTCGAGAACGTCGTCGGTGCCTGGAACGAGGGCGATTTCGGGCAGCTCTACATCAATTCCTTCATCGTCACGCTCGGCATCGTCGTCGGCAAGCTGGCCGTCTCGATCATCGCCGGTTTCGCGGTCACCTATTTCCGCTTTCCCTTCCGCATGACGGCCTTCTGGCTGATCTTCATATCGCTGATGCTGCCGGTCGAGGTGCGCATAATTCCGACCTACGAGGCGGTGGCGGATGCCGGCGGGCCGCTTCGTTCCTTCTTCAGTGCTATCGGCCTGACCGGTTTCCTCGCCGATACGACCGGCTACGAGCTCGATGCGGCACTGCAATGGAACATGGTCAACAGCTATAGCGGGCTCATCCTGCCGCTGATCGCCTCCGCTTCGGCGACTTTCCTGTTCCGCCAATTCTTCCTGACCGTGCCGGACGAGCTCTGCGAGGCGGCGAAACTCGACGGCGCGGGCCCGCTGAAATTCTTTCGCGACGTGCTTCTGCCGCTGTCGAGTTCCAATATCGCAGCCCTGTCGATCATCCTCTTCCTTTACGGCTGGAACCAGTACCTCTGGCCGCTGCTCTTCACCACCGAGAAGGAAATGTACACGGCGATGATCGGGCTGAAAGATCTGATCCCGGTGGCCGATGCCCAGCCGGCCTGGAACATCGCCATGGCGGCTTCCTTCTTCGTCATGGCGCCGCCCGCACTCGTCATTCTCCTGATGCAACGCTGGTTCACCAAGGGTCTGGTGGATTCAAGCAAGTAACTTGGCAAGCAAGAGGTATTTTGAAATGACCAATCCCATCATCGTCGGCCATCGCGGCGCGCGCAATCTCTGGGCCGAGAACAGTCTCACCGGCTTCCGCAACCTGCTCGGCCTCAAGGTCGAATCCGTCGAATTCGACGTGCATCTGAGCGCCGCCGGCGAGCTCCTCGTCATCCATGACGCCACCCTCGACCGCACGACCGAGCGCTCCGGCCGCGTTGCCGACCTCGCCGCCGGCGAATACCGCTCGGTGATCCTGAAGGGCACGGACGAGCGCATCCCGACGCTCGAAGAAGTGCTGGAAATCTACGCGCCTACTGGCCTCGAACTGCATGTGGAGCTGAAGGCCGATGCCGAGGGCAAGCCTTACGAAGGCCTGGAAGCCCGGGCGGCTGCGGAAATCGACCGCTTCGGCCTCGCCGGCAAATCCTTCCTGACGAGCTTCAACAGCGAGGTCCTGAAGGTGATCGGCCAGGTGGCGCCGCATATCCGCCGGCTCTCCTCGCTCAACCACAAATCCGTCGAAGCCCGTGGCTTGAGACAGTCGGTCGAGGCGATGCTGCAGGTCTCCGACGTGCTGGCCATCGAGAAGGTGCTGCTGCGCGAGGAATGGGAGCTGCTGACGGCGCTGATCCCGGCGGAAAAGCTCGGCGTCTGGGTTCCGAACGAGCTGGAAGACCTGTCCTTCTGGCTGAAGCAGCCGCTCCGCCAGATCACCACCGACCGGCCGGATCTGGGCGTGAAGGCACGCGAAGGGCTGTTCGATGCCGCGCATTGATCGGCGTAGCTTTCTCGCGGGCGGGCTTGCGGCGGCTGCCATCTGGCGGCCGCTGGGCTCTGCCCGTGCGGCAAGCTTCAAGACCGATCCCTTTTCGCTCGGCATAGCCTCCGGCTCGCCGAGGGCCGACAGCGTCGTCCTCTGGACCCGGCTGATCCTGGAGGAGACGGCCGCGGCCGTCTCCGCCGATCCCTTCGCGCCGGCCCCGCAGCCGGTCACCGACCCGATCGACGTGGAATGGATGGTCGCCGAGGACGAGGCGTTCTCAAAGCCGGTTCAGTCGGGCCTTTTCCGCGCCGTGCCGGAATTCGCCCATTCGGTGCATGTGGAGGTGAAGGGGCTGCAGCCCGGCCGCTGGTATTTCTACCGCTTCCGCTCCGGCAATGCGGCAAGCCCCGTCGGTCGCACCCGCACCGCGCCGGAAAGCGCCGATGCCTTCCGCTTCGCCTTCGCCTCCTGCCAGCAATACGAACAGGGGTACTACAGCGCCTATGGCGACATGGCGGGAAAGGACCTCGATCTCGTCGTGCATCTCGGAGACTACATCTACGAGCGCAGCTACGGCGCCCAACTGGTGCGGAAGCACGGAACCGGCGTTCCGTCCATGCTCTACGAGTATCGCGACCGCTACGCTCTCTACAAATCGGACCCGCAATTGCAGGCAGCCCATGCGGCCTTTCCCTGGCTTGCCGTCTGGGACGACCACGAGGTCATCAACAACTATTCCAACGATCGCGCTCCCGACGCACCGGACCAGGCGGCCTTTCTGGCCCGCCGCCGCGCCGCCTACCAGGCCTGGTTCGAACACATGCCGGTCTCTCCGGGTTTGGCTGCGGGTTTCGACGCCCTGCGCATCTACGATCACTATCGCTTCGGCAATCTGCTTGCGCTGACGCTGCTCGACACACGGCAATATCGCTCGCCGCAGCTTAGGGGCTCCGCCGCCGCGGACCAGCCTGAGCGCACCATGCTCGGCCCGGCGCAGGAGGAATGGCTCGGCAGGACGCTCGGCGGCTCGCGGGCGAAGTGGAACATCATAGCCCAGCAGACGCTGCTTTCCGAACGCGACACCAGGGCGGGGCCGGAGACGGGCCACAACCTCGATGGCTGGGATGGCTATCGCACCGCCCGGGCCCGCCTGCTGGACGCCGTGCAGTCTTCGGCAATCCGCAATCCGGTCATTATCGGCGGCGACTTGCACGCTTTCTACGCGGCCGATGTGAAGCGCGACTTCGCGGATGAAAAAGCAGCGCCCATCGCGACCGAATTCGTCGGCGGCTCAATCACCTCCGATGCGCCGTCGGAGGCGAGCCTTGCGACGGCGCTTGCCGAAAACCCACATCTCAAATTCGCCTCGGACAAGCACGGCTATGCCGTCATGCGTCTGAGCGATCGGTCGGCCGAGGTGGATTTCATCGGCATTGCCGACCGCAAGCAGCAGAATTCTCCGGCCAATGTCTTCCAGAGTTTCGCCGTCGCCGACGGCGCGGCGGGCGTCAACCGGCTCTGACGCAACACTGAAATTGGATTCCCATGCAGATAGACCTCCTGATTTTCGATTGTGACGGCGTACTGATCAACAGCGAGCCGATCGCCAGCCGCACGCTCGCCAAGGCCTTGCAGGATGCCGGCGCCGCCATCACTGCCGAGGAGGTCCTGGTGCGCTTCACCGGCAATTCGCCGGGCGCCATCCGCCGCATCTGCACGGAAGAACTCGGTATCGAAAACCTCGATGCGGTCTTCGCGGCCTGGCATCTCGACATCTATCCCGAATTCGCCCGTTCGCTGGAGCCGATGCCGGGCATGGAAAGGCTCGTCCGCTCGCTGCCGCATAGGAAATGCGTTGCGTCCAACAGTTCGACGGATCGGCTGTCGAAAAGCCTCGGCCTGCTCGATCTCTGGCACGCTTTCGCCCCCGCCGTCTTCAGCTCCGACAGGGTGGCGCGGCCGAAACCGGCGCCCGACCTCTTCCACTTCTGCGCCGAAACCTTCGCCGTCGATCCGAAGAACTGCGTGGTGATCGACGACAGCAGCCACGGCATCACGGGGGCGAAGGCCGCGGGCATGGTAGCGATCGGTTTCGTCGATCCTGCCGACCCGCGGCCCGACCGCGCACGCGTCCTCGCGGAGGCCGGTGCCGCTCTCGTGGCGAGGGGCGCGGAAGAGCTGGAAAAGGTGCTCGCCAGCCTTGAGGCGCGGCAGGTAGCCCGGGCCTGATCGGCAGGTCCGCCACGACTGAATCCGCGAAACAAAATCGAAAGGTGTCATTCGGCTGTAAAACTCAGGTCCTAAGAAATGCCCGGCAAGATTGCACGGCTGTGCAAAGGGGATTTCGATGGAGCGGGACGGATTTCTGGAATTGCGCGGCATCGCAAGCCGTTACGGTTCCAATGAGGTTCTGTCCGACATCGATCTGTCGATCGCCAAGGGTGAGTTCGTCGCGCTGCTCGGCTCCTCCGGCTGCGGCAAGACCACGCTCCTGAGATTGTTAGCCGGCTTCATCAGCCCTTCCGCCGGCCAGGTGAAGGTGCGCCACCGAGACGTCACCCATCTGCCGCCGGACAAGCGCGGCATGGCGCTCGTCTTCCAGTCCTACGCGCTCTGGCCGCATATGACGGTGGCGCAGAATATCGGCTACGGGCTGAAGCTGAAAGGCGTGTCGCGCGCCGGGATCGCCAGCCGCGTCGCCGCCATGCAGTCGCTTCTCGGCCTCGAGGGACTGGAATTGCGAAAACCCGCGGCGCTTTCGGGCGGCCAGCGCCAGCGCGTCGCGCTCGGCCGGGCGCTTGCGATCGATCCGGAAATCCTGCTGCTCGACGAACCGCTGTCCAACCTCGATGCGCGAATCCGCCTGACGGTGCGCCACGAACTGCGCGCGCTGCAGAAGCGGCTCGGCATCACCGCCATCCATGTCACCCATGATCGCGAGGAGGCCATGGTCATGGCAGACCGCATCGTCATCCTGAATGGGGGAAAGATCGCTCAAGCTGGCACGCCGGAGGAGGTTTACAATCGCCCGGCTTCGGCCTTCGTCGCGGCCTTCATGGGCGCCGAGAACGTGCTGTCCTTGAATGGGGCACCCGAGGGCGGCGAGTTCGCGATTGAAGCCGGCCCGGCCAGCGCAGCGGGCAGCGTGCCTCTTGCCGGCCGTCCGCTGACTGCCGGTCCCGTCGAGGCCCGTTTCCGCCCCGAGGCGGCGCGCCTCTTCGCCGAGAGCGAGGTTGCGGTCATCGGCCCGGGCATCACCTTCAAGGGAGAGGTCGCCGCCGTCAGCTATCCCGGCGGCCATTGGCGGCATGTGGTTCGGCTCGGGCAGGCTGAGGTCATGGCCGATGCTGGCCACGCCTTCGAACCCGGTACCCGCGTCGCCGTCCACGTGCCGGCCGAATCCCTCTTCCTCTTCAATTCGCCGTCGGCAGCGCCGGCTTCCACGGTTTCCCGGGCGCCGACCGGGAGAGTTTACGCCTGACTTTGAATGACCTGATCTTTCAACTTACGGAGAAGCACCCATGAAGAGAATGTCCTATGCAGCCTTCGCCGTCGCTTTCGCGGCCCTTCCGGTTCATGCAGGAGAGCTGACGGTGGCGACCGCCGGCGACCAGAACATGGTCGATTACATCAACCAGTATCTCGGTCCGCTTTTCGAGAAGACCTATCCGGGCAACACCGTCCGCGCCGTCGGCACCGGCCCGGGCGATGCCGGTTCGCAGAAAATCCTCGAGCGCTTCGACGCCCAGGCTGCCGCCAAGGCCGAGAAATGGGACGTCGACGTTGCCGTCGTCCACGAAAAATTCGTCGGTCCGATGGTGACCAAGAATTACCTCGACAAGTATCGCGGCGATATCGAAACCGGTTCGCTGGTGACCCGCGCCAACGCCAAGATGGCGCTCGGCACCAATGTCGAGGGCTATGTCATGCCGATGTTCAACAGCCAGACCGCGATCGCCTACAATCCTGCGCTCGTTCCGAACCCGCCGAAATCCTATGCGGAACTCGCCGAATGGGCCAAGTCCCATCCGAAGCAGTTCGGCTACAACGGCATCAAGGGCGGCGCTTCGGGCGTCAGCTTCGTTATGGGCTGGATCTACGCCTTCGGCGGCGGCGATGCCGGCACGCTGATGAACGGCCCGTTCAAGGAAGACGAGACGAAGAAGTGGGATGCGGCCTTCAAGAGCCTCGCCGATTTCACCACAAACGCGACGCTGACCCCGGGCAATGCCGGCACGCTCGATCTGCTTTCCCGTGGGGAAATCGCCATGGGGCCGGTCTGGGTGGACATGTTCTATTCCTGGCAGGCCAACGGCCAGCTTCCGCCGACCATGAAGCTCGTCCTGCCGGCTCCGGGCATGCCGGGTCAGCCGATGCACTACGTCGTTCCAGAAAAGGCGGCGAACAAGGATCTGGCCGAGAAATTCATCACGCTCGCCACCAGCCCGAAGGTTCAGGCCGAAGGCATCGTCAAGCGCTTCAACTGGTATCCGGGCATCGATGCCGACAAGGTGAAGGCCGAGCTCGACGACGCCACCTGGAACAAGCTCTTCGTCGACATCACGCCGGAAGACCTCGCCACCAAGGGCAAGCCCTTCCCAATCGCGCCCTATAACAATGCGATCCTGGAAGCCTACGAAAAGTCCGTGAAGTAAGCGGGAGCTCCCCTTCTCCCCTTGGGGAGAAGGTGGCCCGAAGGGCCGGATGAGGGGGCGGTGCGGCACATTCGCTGTGCCAACGCAGTGCCAGCCGACCCCCTCATCTGTCCTGTCGGACATCTTCTCCCCGCTGGGGAGAAGAAACGACGCCGCAATCGCATCGAGATCAACCCCATGCCCCAACGCCTCCTTGGTCTCCCCCTCGTGCTGCCCGCACTCGCGGTGATCGCCTTCCTGTTCATCCTGCCGTTGATCCTTTCGGCGGTCGGCGCTTTTCAGGTGGAAGGCGCCTTCGGCTGGGGCAATTTTACGAAAGCCTTCGATCTTTATTCGAAGGACATCGTCTTCACCGTCGTGATCATCACGCTTTCGACCGTCTTGATTGGCATCGCGTCTATCGCCATCGGCGGTTACCTGACGCTCGGCGAGCATCCGGTCGCGGTGGCGATCCTGCGCTGGCTCTATCGCTGGCCGATGTTCATCCCCTTCATCGTCGTCGGGCAGATCCTTCGGACCTTCCTCGCCAAGAACGGCATGATGAACAACGCTTTCATCAATCTCGGCCTGCTGACGCCGATCGACGCGCAGAGCTTTCTCGACTGGCGCGGCATCGTGATCGCCTTCGTCTGGAAGCAGACGCCTTTCGTGGCATTGCTCGTCGCCGGCGCCATGGCTTCGGTCAATCGCGACACGATCGAGGCGGCCCGCAATCTCGGCGCCTCGCGTTTGCGCGTGCTGATCGAGATCCTCGTGCCGCAGGTGGCGATGACGCTGACGGTGGGCCTCATCCTCTCCTTCGTCACCATGATGTCGGTTCTGTCCGTACCGTTGATGATCAATGCCCAGACGCCGACCATGATCACCGCCGACATCGCCTTCCGGGTCAATTCCTATGGGGACTATGGCGTTGCCAACGCGCTCGGCATTATCTCGCTGGTCCTCGCCTCCTCCGTCGCATGGATTTATCTCCGCGCCAGCCTGAAGGAGCGCGCATGACCGCCTCTGTTATGGCCGCATCCCGCAATCCGCTCGCCGCGCTGTGGTGGGTGCCGCGTGGCGTCGTCTTCGGGCTGATGGCCTTCTTCATCTTCGGACCGCTCTTCAACATGCTGCTCTGGACGGTGGCGGAGAAGTGGTATTTCCCCTACAGCCTGCCGCTGGAATACGGCTTCGGCTCCTGGGCAAAGGTGTTCGCGCCGCGCGGTGGCGCGGTCGAATCGCTCACCAACTCGCTGGTCGTCGCGCTGTTGACCGTCGTGGTCTCGCTCGCCTTGGCGATCCCCGCGGGTTATGCACTGGCGCGGCTGAAACTGCCGCTGCGAGGCCTGATCCTGCTCGCCTTTCTCATTCCGCAGGCCTTCCCGAATTTGACGGTCTACGTCAATGTCGCCCGTATCTTTTACGAGATCGGGCTGAACGGCACGATCCCCGGGGTGGTTCTGGTGCATGTCTCGCACGGCCTCGTCTATGCGGTCTGGATCGCCACGGCCGCCTTCTCCGCGATCGACGTGGAGCTGGAACAGGCGGCGCGCAATATCGGCGCAGGCGCGATGCGGACCTTCCTGGACGTGACCTTGCCGCTCGCAGCACCCGGCCTGATGGCGAGCGCCATCTTCGTGTTCCTGGAATCGCTCGACGAATTCACCGGCAGCTATTTCGTCGGCGCGCCCGACGTGAACATGCTGCCTCTGCTGCTCTATACGGCCGGTGCCGGCGGCAATTACCAGATCGCATCGATCACCGCTCTCCTGCTGCTCGTCCCGTCCATCCTTTTCATGTTGATCGTCGAGCGCTTCCTGAAGGCTGACGTCCTTTCGCGCGTGGGGCACTGATGAGCATGAAGGACGAAAAGAGAATGCGCTTCGTCAGCGCCGAACAGGTCGCCCGGCTTGCCGGCGTCTCCCGCTCGGCCGTCTCCCGCACCTTTACCCCAGGAGCGAGCGTCGCGCCGGCAACGCGCGAAAAGGTGCTGAAAGCCGCCGAAGAGCTCGGATACCACGTCAACGATCTGGCGCGCGGCGTCCTCGCCAACCGGAGTAGGCTCGTCGGCGTTGTCGCCACCAAGCCGGAACTCGGCTTCCGCGCCCATTTGACGGCGGCGCTCGCCAAGGCGCTTATCCGCCGCGGCAGCATCCCGATCCTTATCAATACCGGCCAGACGGAAGAGGAGCTTCTGGCCGCCCAGGGGATGCTGATCGGGCATCGGGCCCAGGCGACCATTATCCTTTCCGGCTCTCCGCCGGCGAGTTTCTTCGAGCTTGCCCAGCGCAACGGCCAGCCTCTGGTGGTGATCGGCCGCTCCGAGCCCGATGCCGACCACGTGCGGGTCGGCAATTCCGAAGCCTCGCGCAATGCCGCCGGTGCCTTCTTCGCAACGGGCCGGCGGCGGCTTGCGGTGGTCGGCTCCCTGTCGGGGACGCCGAGCATTGCGGAACGCGAAAGCGCCTTCCTCTCGGCGGCGCATGCGCTCGGTGCCGAAGTGGCGGCGGCGAAGGCGCTGGATTCCGATTACGACGGCGGCATCGCCGCCGCGCGCGAACTGTTTGCCGGGCCCCGGAAACCGGATGCGGTCTTCTGCGCCAACGATCAGATCGCCTTCGGCCTGATGGATTTCATCCGCACCGAACTCGGCCTGCGCATCCCGGAAGACGTGGCGGTGATCGGCTTCGATGACGTGCCGGAGGCGGCCTGGCTGAGCTATGGCCTCACGACCTTCCGCCAGGATCCGGCGACCATGGCGGCCCGCGCCGTCGAGCTCCTGGAGCGGCGGCTGGCAAGCCCGGACGCTGCGCCGGGTTACGAGCGGGTTATTCCCGAGCTCGTGGTCCGAAAAAGCTTCGTGCCCACCTGATCAATTCCAGCAAACCGGATAGGGGCGATTAGGTAGAGGATAAGCTTTGCAACGCCCTCGACGTCATCCTCGGGCTTGTCCCGAGGATCTCCCCACATCGACCGTTTGCAGATGCTCGAGACAGGCGCGAGCATGACGGAGGAATGATCGGCCCCGTCTAAATCTTCAGAAGCTTGCGGGCGTTTTCCTTGAGGATCAGCGGCCGCACCTCGTCCTTGATCGGAATGGCCGCGAAATCCGCCAGCCAGCGGTCGGGCGTGATCGCCGGCCAGTCCGAGCCGAACAGCATTTTGTGCTTCAAGAGCGAATTGGCGTATTGCACCAGGATCGGTGGGAAATATTTCGGCGACCAGCCGGACATGTCGATATAAACGTTCGGCTTGTGGGTCGCGACGGACAGCGCCTCTTCCTGCCAGGGGAAGGAAGGATGCGCGAGAATGATCGGCATGTCGGGGAAATCCGCCGCCACGTCGTCCAGATAGATCGGGTTGGAATATTTGAGCCGCATGTTCATGCCGCCGCGCATGCCGGCGCCCACACCTGTCTGGCCGGTATGGAAGAGGGTGATCGCCCCCTCTTCGGCGATCGCCTCGTAGAGCGGATAAGCCATCCGGTCGTTGGGATAGAAGGCCTGCATGGTCGGGTGGAACTTGAAACCCTTGACGCCGAATTCGCGCACCAGCCGCCGCGCCTCGCGGGCGCCCATCTTGCCCTTGGCGGGGTCGATCGAGGCGAAGGGGATCATGACGTCGCTGTTTTCGGCGGCGATCATCGCCACCTCTTCGTTGTTGTAGCGGCGGAAGCCCGTCTCGCGCTCCGCATCGACCGGGAAGATCACGCAGCCGATCTTGCGTTCGCGGTAATAGACGGCCGTCTCGTTGACGGTCGGCAGCATGCCCTTGTGGCCGGCCGGATTTTTGAAATATTTCGCCATGCCGGCCTGGAATTCGTCATAGCCGTCGTCGCGCGGGCCGCAGCAGGGCTCTTCCGCATGGGTGTGGATGTCGATGGCGACCAGTTCGTCGATGTTCATGGCGTGCTCCTCCCAGTCCCGGTCTCAGTCGAGACCGGTGAATTTCTGCAGCAGCACCATCAATTGTTGGCGCTCGGCGGTAGTGAGGTTCGAGCCGACGGAATCCTCGTAGGCGAAGAACCAGTCGCCTGCCTGCTCCACCATCGTCCTGGCCGCCGGCGTCAGCGTGATTTCGACGGCGCGGCGGTCGTCATCCGGAATGCGGCGTGAGACGAGATTCTGGTCCTCTAGCGAGCGGATGAGCTTGGTCATATGCGCCCGCTTGATCATCAGCCGCTGGCCGAGCACGCTCTGGCGGATGCCGGGATTGTGGAGGATGACCCAGAGGACCGAGAATTCGCCGGGTTTCAGGCCGCGTTCGCCGCATTCCTCGAAGAAATGCTCGTAGACCTTGATCTGGGCGAGGCGCACCAGAAAGCCGAGCGCCGTATTGAGCCGGCCGAGAATCACCTCGTCAGTCGTTCGGGTCGGCATATCCATCGGAAAAATCCTTTCAGGCGGAACCCGGCGCCTTCAGCCGTGCGGCGCGTTTTTCCAGGAAGGCGCGCAGCCGCTCTTCTGCCTCCGGACTGGTGGCGGTGAAGGAGGCGATGAAGGATTCGACGAAAAGTCCGTCTTCCTTCGCCATGTCCTGAATGCGCGGCAGGGCGTTGATGACGGCGTAGTTGGAGATTTCCGCATTGCTGGCAGCCGCTTCGGCAAGCTCGTGCGCTTTCCTGCGCGCCTCGCCCTTCTCGACCACGTATTGCGCGAGGTTCCAGCGCTCGGCTTCCTCTGCGGAAGCGACGCGGCCGGTCAGCATCATGTCCGTCATGCGTGCGACGCCCATCAATCGTGCTGCGCGCACCGAACCGCCGCCGCCGACGAAGATGCCGCGCTGGCCTTCCGGCAGAGCGAAGAAGGCGGATTTGTCGGCAACGCGGATATGCGTGGAAGCCGCAAGCTCCAGGCCGCCGCCGACCACCGCGCCATGCAGGGCGGAAACCCACGGGATCGTGCCATGCTCGATGCCGGCGAACACGGCATGCCAGCGGCGCGAGCCATGAACCCCCTGGATCGGCGTCTTCTTGACGTGTTCCGCGAGATCGAGACCGGCGCAGAAATGGTCGCCATGGCCGAAAAGCACGACGGCTTTCGCTTCGCTTTCCGCACGCGCCACCGCCTCGGCGATCATCTCGACGAACCGGTCGCTGATGGCATTACGCTTTTCCGGCCGGTTGAGGCCGATATGGGCGACATTGCCCCTGAGCTCATAGGTGACGAAGCTGGTTGCCGTCTGATCGGCCATTTTCTGTATTCTCCTCCGAGAGAGCGGGCGCCGAAAAGTGCGAGCGGTTTTCGGCTTGAGTCCCGCTCCAGTGCTCCGGCGGACGCTCCCATCGCCCGCTTCGAGTTTTTGATCGTTTACATGGAGATTGTTTCTTTGTAAACAAATTTTGGGAATTAAGGAGCGCTGACATCTGGGAGGAGAGTCATGACCGGAAAACCTGTACGCGATGTTAAGCTGTGGTCGCCGGTAGTCGGCTGGGAAGAGCGGTCGAATGGCGAGTTCCTGGTCTGGCGGGAGGATCCGCTCGGTCCCTATCCCGACAAGATCAACGAGCGGCTGGTCCATTGGGCCAAAGTTGCGCCGGACCGCACCTGGATGGCGGACCGCGAGGGAACGGGCGAATGGAGCAAGGTGAGCTATGCCGAAGCGCTCGACAAGGTGCGTCGCATCGGTCAGTTCCTGCTCGACCTTAAGCTCTCGGCGGAAAAACCGCTCGTCATTCTCTCTGAAAACTCGATCGAACACGCGCTGATGACGCTCGGCGCCCAGCACGTCGGTATTCCCTCAGCTGCGATCGCCCCGGCTTATGCGACCATCTCCTCCGATTTTGCCAAGCTGCACGATATCGCCAGGCAGATCACTCCCGGCCTGATCTTCGCCGACGATGCGAGCGCCTTCCGCAAGGCCGTCGATACGGCCTTCGGCGCCGACATTCCTTTTGCTGCCACCCGAAATCTGCCGGAAGACCGGCCGAACACCTATCTCTTCGAGGACATTCTGAAGACCGGGGCGACGGAAGCGGTCGACAAGGCGTTCGATGCGGTCGGGCCGGACACCGTCGCAAAATTCCTCTTCACCTCGGGTACGACAGGTTCGCCCAAGGCTGTCATCCAGACGCAGCGCATGCTCTGCTCCAATCAGGAAATGGTGGCCGACTGCTATTCCTATTTTCGCGACGAGCCGCCGATCCTGGTCGATTGGGCGCCTTGGAACCATACGGCGAGCGGCAACAAATGCTTCAATATCGCGATCTATAACGGCGGCACCTATTATATCGACCGTGGCAAACCGTCCCCGGCGCTAATCGGCCAGACGATCGCCAATCTCAGGGAAATCGCGCCCACCTGGTATTTCAATGTGCCGGCCGGTTTTGAAATGCTCATCCAGGCCATGCGCGACGACGAGGCGCTGCGGAAGAACTTTTTCAAGGACCTGAAGCTGCTGATGTATGCCGGCGCCGGCATGGCGCAGCATACCTGGGATGCGCTGCTCGAGCTTTCGGAGATGACCATCGGCGAACGGGTGCCGCTCGGAACCGGCATCGGCTCCACAGAGACCGCGCCGTTCGCGCTCTTCTGCACCGATCCCCAGGAAAAACCCGGCAATATCGGCGTGCCCGCCCAGGGCGTCACGATGAAACTGGTCCCGATCGACGAGAAATACGAACTGCGTCTCAAGGGCCCGAACGTCACGCCCGGCTACTGGCGCAACGAGAAGCTGACCAAGGAGGCCTTCGATGAAGAGGGATTCTACCGGATCGGCGATGCGGTGAAATTCGCGGTGCCGGGCGATCCGCGAAAGGGCTTCTATTTCGATGGCCGTACGGCGGAGAATTTCAAGCTGCAGACCGGCACCTGGGTGGCGGTGGGCGTGCTGCGCGCTCAGCTCGTCAACCAGTTCGGTGGCCTGATTCGCGATGCGGTCATCACCGGCGAGAACCGCGCCGAGCTCGGCGCGCTTGCCGTGCCCTTCATGCCGGCGCTGCGGGAGCTGCTTGGCGGCGGCGAAGGCTTTTCGGACAAGGACGTAATCGCCCATCCGAAGGTGAAGGCCGCGATTGCGGAGCGGCTGAAGGAGCATCAGAAACAGGCGAGCGGTTCCGCAACCCGCGTCATGCGCATGATGCTGATGACGGAACCGCTGCGTTTCGAAAAGGGTGAAGTGACGGACAAGGGCTCGATCAACCAGCGCGCCGTGCTCGCCCAGCGCGGCGATCTGGTCGAGGCGCTTTATACGGATGCGCCGGGCGTCATCCGCGTAGGCAAGGAGTTGGCGGCATGAAGATCGCGGGAAGCAGTGCATTTGTCACCGGAGGTGGATCGGGGCTCGGCGAGGCGACCGCCCGCCTGCTTGCGAAGCTCGGCGCCGCCGTTCACATCTTCGACCGGAATGGCGAAGCGGCGGAAAAGGTGGCCGCAGAGATCGGCGGGGTGGCGCTTTCGGGCGACGTGACCAGCGAGGAGGACGCGGCGAAGGCGCTGGATGTCGCGGCAAAGGCCGGCGACGGATTGCGTATCCTCGTGAATTGCGCCGGCATCGGCACGGCGGGCCGCATTCTGAGCCGCGAAGGCCCCATGCCGCTTTCCGATTTCGAAAAGACCATCCGCATCAACCTGATCGGCACGTTCAACATGATGCGGCTGGCCGCCGAACGCATGGCTCAGGTCCTCGAGCGGGATGACAAGGCGCGTGGCGTGATCGTCAACACCGCCTCCGTCGCGGCCTTCGAAGGCCAGATCGGCCAGGCGGCTTATTCCGCCTCCAAGGGGGGCATCGTTTCGCTCGGTCTGCCGGCAGCGCGCGAATTCTCCCGTTTCGGTATCCGGGTCAACACGATTGCGCCGGGGCTTTTCCTGACGCCGTTGCTCAAGGGCCTGCCGCAGGAGGCGCAGGACAGCCTTGCCGTTGCCATTCCCTATCCGGCGCGGCTCGGCGATCCGGCGGAATTCGCCGATGCGGTGCGCTTCCTGATCGAGAACCAGTATGTCAACGGCGAGGTGATCCGGCTCGACGGGGCACTGCGCATGCAGCCGCGGTAGGCCCATGTCTTTTGCGGATCAGGCGAACCGGACATTGGAAATCCTGGCTCTGACGCCGGGCTGGCATCGGCTGCGCGATCTGCGGCAGGATTGCGACGACGAGACGGTTGCCGCGATCGTCGAGGAGGCCGCGAACTTTGCCGAGGGCGTGCTGGCGCCGCTGAATGCTGCCGGCGATCGAATTGGCGCACAGGTCGTAAACGGGCGTGTGAAGACGCCGGACGGTTTCGCGGATGCTTTCCGTCAATATGCCCAGGCCGGCTGGCTCGGCATGGACGTACCGGAGGAATTCGGCGGGCAGGGCGTGCCGCTGACGCTGCATGCGGCCTGTGCGCCGCTGTTCGAGCGCGGCTGCGTGGCGTTGATGATGGCGGCGGGCTCCACCCGCGCCGCCGCACATCTACTTGCCGAAGCTGCTGACGAGGCGCTCGCTGCCGAATGGGTGCCGAAACTGGCCGCCGGCGAATGGGCGGCAACCATCTGCATTTCCGAACCGGAAGCCGGCTCGGATGTCGGACGCCTGCGGACGAAGGCGGAGCAGCGCGACGGCGAATGGTTCGTCACCGGCCAGAAGATATGGATTTCCTTCGGCGATCACGACATGGCGGAGCGTATCGGCCATTGCCTGCTCGCCCGCACCGGCGATGAGCCGGGCACGCGCGGCATCAGCCTCTTCCTGGTGCCGAACCTCATCGAGGGCAGGCCGAACGGCGTTGCGGTCGATCGCATCGAAGAGAAGATGGGCCTGCACGGCTCGCCCACATGTGCCATGCGCTTCGAGGATGCGAAGGGCGTAATGCTCGGCAAGGAAGGGCGCGGTCTGCCGCAGCTCTTCGCCATGATCGAACTGATGCGCCTGCTGACCGGCTGCCAGGGGCTCGGCATCGCCTCCGCCGCGGCCGATATCGCCGAGGATTATGCGAAAGAACGCCGCCAGGGCGGAAGGCCGGACCGGCCGCCGGTACCGATCGCGAGCCATCCGGACGTGCGGCGGCAGCTGCATGAAATCCGCAGCTCCACCGAAATTCTTCGCGCCGCCATCCTGGAGCTCGCGACCGTGATGGACCTCGCCAGGATCGAGGAAGACGCGGGCCTCGACGATTTCACCGGCTGGATGCTGCCGCTCGTCAAGAACTTCGGCGCCGAGACGGGGTTCGGCGCAGCCAACGCGGCGATCCAGGTGCTGGGCGGCGTCGGCTATACGAAGGACTGGCCGCTCGAACAGTATCTGCGCGACGCCCGCATCATGACGATCTACGAAGGCACGACGGGCATGCAGGCTCTCGATTTCCTCACCCGTCGGCTTTGGCGCGACGAGGGCAGGGGACTGGCTGCCTTCCTCGAGAAGGCGCGCGACGAGATCGACGCCTATACGGCCGAGCATCCTGAAGCATCCGAGGCGGTGCTCGATATTCTCGATGACTTCGAGGCCCTCAGCGAAACAATGACGGCGATGCAGGACGATCCGGATGCCGCGCTTTACTGCGCCGACGCCTATATGCGCGCCGCCTGGACTGCCGTTTCCGCCTGGATGGCGCTGCGCATCTTGGAGACCAAGGCCGTCGATGAGCTCGCGGCGCGGTTCGCCTACCATAGTGCGCGCTGCGGCTGACCGTTCGCGATTCGAGAAAAGAGAGCGGATCGTTCCGCACGTTCCCGCTCACCTTCGGAATTGGTAATTTTTATCGAGAAATAGAGGTCGGAGAGGAGGCGGTCATGACAAGGAGACAGCTGCGCAGCAATTTCGAACCGGGCACGTCGCGCTGGGCGGTGCGCCGGGCGCAATGGCGGGCGCTCGGCCTCACCGACGAGGACATGGAAAAGCCCAAGATTGCGATCGTCAACACCTCTTCGGAGCTTTCCATCTGCTTCAGCCATCTCGACCAGGTCTCCGCCCGCGTCAAGGAGGCGGTGCGCGCGGCGGGCGGCATTCCTTTTGAAATCCGCACCATCGCGCCGAGCGATTTCATCATCAGCGCCGGTCGGGCCGCCACCTATATCCTGCCGAGCCGGGATCTTATCACCAACGATATCGAGGTGGCGGTCGAAGGCGCGCAGCTCGACGGCATGATCTGTCTTGCCTCTTGCGACAAGACCACACCCGGCCAGCTGATGGCGGCCGCCCGCATCGACTTACCGACGCTGGTCGTGCTCTGCGGCTACCAGGCGAGCGGCCGATACCGCAACCATCACATGGATATCGAGGAAGTCTTCCTGCATGCCGGCCATCATGCCGCCGGCAAGCTCGGCTTCGAAGAGCTGAAGGAGATGAGCGAGAATGCCATCAAGAGCCCCGGCGTCTGTTCCGGCATGGGCACGGCCAATTCCATGCATTCGGTCTGCGAGGCGCTCGGCATGGCGCTGCCGGGCGGTGCGCCGGTGCGCGCCATGAGCGACAAGATGATGGATTATGTCGACCGGGCGGGAAAACGCATCGTCGACATGGTCTGGGAAGACCTCCGTCCACGGCAGATTCTGTCGCCGGGAGCCTTCCGCAACGCCGCGGCCACAGTGCTTGCCGTCTCCGGATCGATCAATACGATCAAGCATTTGCAGGCGATCGCCGTCGAAGCCGGCCTCGATGTCGATGTCTACGGGATGTTCGAGGAGCTGAGCGGTGAGGTTCCGATCCTCGCCGCCGTCCGTCCGATCGGAGCGAACTCGATCGAGGAATTCGAGGATGCCGGCGGTGCGCGCGGCATCATGAAGCGGCTGGAGCCGATCATCGACTTGTCGGCCTTGACGGTTACGGGACGGACCTGGGGCGAGGAGCTGAAGGATGTCGAGATCGCCGATCCGGACGTCATCCGCCCGCTCGACCGGCCGTTTGCGACGAAGCCCGGCATCGTCCTCTTGCGCGGCTCGCTGGCAACGGACGGAGCCATTGCCAAGGTTGGACTGCGCGGACCTGGCCGGCCGATGAGCTTCGACGGCCCGGCTCGCGTCTTCGACAATTCGCCTTCGGCGGAAGCGGCGCTCAAGGAAGGCCTGGTGAAGCCCGGCGAGGTGCTGGTGCTGCGCGGCATGGGCGTCAAGGGCGGTCCCGGCATGGGCGGCGCCTCGCGCCTCGTCTTCGCTCTTGATGGTTCGGGCCTCGGCCCCGACGTTGCGGTGGTGACGGATGGGCAATTGAGCGGTCTCGTCAATGTCGGGCTCGTCATCGGCGAGGTGAAGCCGGAAGCCTTCACCGGCGGACCACTCGGCCTCGTGAAGGACGGCGACCGCATCACCATCGATATCGACAGCCGCTCGATAGAGCTGCACGTGCCGGAGACGGAGCTTGCCGAAAGGCGCGAGGCTTTCGTACAGAAGCCGCTCTCGGCCGAGAAGGGCTGGCTCAGTCTCTATGGCAGCACTGTCACGCCGCTGGAGAAGGGAGCGACGCTGATCGCGAAATAGGTGTGGGTGACATAACGCTGCGGGAGTTGCAGAAACGCTGAAAATATGCGCCTGATGCCGGGTCCCATTTTTTCTCGAAACGAGAAAGACAGTGAACATACTTCTCGACATCGGCGCATTCCTGGCGACGGCCCGCGCCGGCAGTTTTTCCGCCGCCGGCCGTGATTTAGGGGTTGCGACCTCCGTCATCACCAAGCGCGTTAAGCGGCTGGAAGAACATCTCAACACGCAGCTTTTCGTGCGCACCACGCGGCGGCTGGCGTTGACGGTGGATGGCGAGCAGCTGCGGCCACGCCTGCAGCTCCTGGTCGGCGAAATCGAGGACACGCTGGCGAGGCCCAGCACCCACGAACTGGGCCTGACGGGTTCGCTGCGCATCAAGGCGCCCACGACGCTGGCCTCCATGTTCTTCGGGGATGTCTGCGCGGCCTTCCAGGCCGAGAATCCGCGAGTCAAGATCGAGCTCGTGCTGATCGACCGCTCGGTCAACCCGCTGGAAGAAGGCTTCGACGTGGCTGTGGGTGCGCTGCCGCAATCCTATGCCTACGTGATCGACCATCCGCTTTGTCCCTATCCCCGCCTGCTTTGCGCGGCGCCGAGCTATCTGGAAAGCCGCAGGCGGCCGAAGACCCCGACCGAACTCGTCGGCCACGAATGCATCACCTTCCACACGGTCGGCACCACCTGGACCTTCCAGATGGAGACGAGCGCGCTGAACGTGGAGATCACCTCGAACTTCACGGCCAATGACAGCCGCATTTTGCTCGCGGCCGCGCGGCAGGGTCTGGGGCTTGCCATCCTGCCGCGCTTCCTGGCGCAGTCGGACCTCGACAGCGGCGCATTGGAGGAGGTGATGCCGGAATTTCCGGTCGAGCCGCTTTGGGTAAAGGCTTCCGTGCCCCGCATCAAGATGAACAAGAACGTGGTGGCGGAATTCATATCCTACGTGCAGAAGCGCTTTGCCGAAGGCATTCCGGACCAGGTCATTCCCGCGTTCTGAGGCGGAAAAGCACCGCGATGCCGCCTCCAGCTTTCTCGAAATACGAAAGCTGATCGCATCACTCGCCAGGTTTTTGGAGCGGCCGCTTAGGATACTCTCCCTGGGAGCGCCAATGGCGCGGCATTTCGAGGGAGGAGTTCATGGCGGAAACGCTGAGTAGGGAAACGCGGATCGTGCGGCGCAAGAAAGATGCGCCGTTCCGAAAGCTGAGAGCGGATATCTGCGTCGTCGGCGCCGGCATTGCGGGCATTTCCGCGGCACTCGAAGCGGCACGCCTCGGCAAGAAGGTCGTGATCGTCGATGGCCAGGCGGCGCTTGGCGGACAGGCGGTCAACTCGATCATCGCCACCTTCTGCGGCCTGTTTTCCAACGGCACGCACGGCTATCAGTTCACCTATGGCGTGGCCGACAGGCTGCTCGCCCATCTCGAAGCCCAGGACCAGTCGATCTACTACCGCCACGGGCCGAACACGACGGTCGTCTATTACGACGAAGTGGTCCTCGGCCGCTGGATGGAGCAAAGCGTGCTGGAGGCCGGCATCGAGGTTGTGCTCGGCGCTCAGATTCTCGACGTGCATGTGGAGGGCCGGCGCATCGTCCGGACGGATTTCATGACCCGTTACGGGGGCGTATCGATCGAGGCGACCGGCTGGGTCGAGGCGAGCGGTGATGCGGCGCTCGTCTGGCAGGCCGGGTTCGCCTGCCGCCAGCCGGAAAAGGGCGGCGTCTTCGGCACCCAGATGGTGGTGCTGGAAAACATCGACGAGGCGAAGCAGCCCACCCGCTACGAGATTGCCGACCGCATGAAGGAAAAGGCTGCAAGCTATGGTCTGCTGCGCCGCGAGGGTCTCGGCTTCACCATTCCCGGCCGCGGCATCGCGGCCATGAACATGACCCATGTGGAAACGCCGCTGGATCCGGTCGAGGCCTCGAAGAAGGCGCTGGAGGGCAAGGATCAGGCGGCGCGCGCCGTGCAGTTCCTGAAGGACGAGTTCCCGGAATGCTTCGGCAATGCCCGCATCCGTTCCTTCGGCTTGCCGGGCATTCGCCAGACCCGCTGGATCGCCGGCAGCCACCACCTGACGGTCGACGAGATCAGGGCCGGCACCAGGTTCGACGACGCGGTCGCCCGCACCGCCTGGCCGATCGAGCTGCACGACCATGGCGACGGCCACCACTGGATCACCTTCGACGAGGAACATGCCCATTACATCCCGCTCGGCAGCCTGACCCCGGACGAATGCGACAACGTCGCTGCCGCCGGCCGTTGCATCGATGCGGATTCGGCTGCCCTTTCCAGCGTCCGCGTCATGGGTCCCTGCATCGCCATGGGCATGGCGGCCGCCAATGCGCTCGATCTTGCCGGCACCGGCAGTGTGCACCAGATCGACCTTGCTGCGTTGCGCGAGCGGGTTTCCGACAACGTCGAAAAGAAGCATTATCGATGGACGGATGAAGAGATGCGTGCCGCATCGTGAGGAGGACGCGATGAAGCTGACGGATTATGAAAAGGCCATGTATGACGGCGAGCACGGCCGCGCCAAAGCGCGTGCCATGGACCTGCTCGTGCGGTATGGCGAGGCGCTCGGCGCCGAACGGCTGGTCGAGACCAACAATGTCGCGGGCGCCTTCAACGCCTCGACGCCCTCGGTGCAGCCGATCGCCCAAAAGGGCATGGAACATGTCTATTCCGAGCTGAACCTCGACAGCGACGAGGTGGTGGAAGTGCCGCATATGGTGGCGCATACCTGCCAGCTCATCACCGGCATCGACAACGACAACTGGGAACTGCAGGGCGTCGACAAGTCGCTGGTCGACATGCAGCGGGAGAACGAAAAGTTCCTCGGCCGCCGCGGCGTCAACATGTTCGCCACCTGCACGCCCTATCAGGTGGGCAACGTGCCCGTGAAGGGCGAGCATTGCGCCTGGATGGAATCGTCGGCCGTCATCTATTGCAATTCCGTGCTCGGCGCCCGCACGAATGTCGAAGGCAAGGAAAGCACGGGAGCTGCGGCGCTGACCGGTCGCATCCCCTATTGGGGCTTCCACATCACCGAGAACCGCCGCGGTACCCATCTGGTCGAACTCGATATCGAGGTCGACGACATGATGGATTGGGGTCTGCTCGGCTATTACATCGGCGAAGTGATCGGCGAGGACATTCCGGTCATCAAGGGCAGAAGCCACCAGCCGGATCTCGTCAAGCTCAAGCATTTCGGCGCGGCGGCAGCTTCGTCCGGCGGGGTCGAGATGTACCATATTCCCGGCATCACGCCGGAAGCCGATACGATCGAGGAAGCCTTCGGTGGCCGCAAGATCAAGGGCACCTTCCGCTACGGTGCGGCCGAGCGGCGCGAGGCCTATGAGAAGCTGCAAAGCTCGACCGAAAAGAAGGTCGATTTCATCATGCTCGGCTGTCCGCATAATTCGATCGACCAGGTGGCACTGATCGCCCACCTGCTGGAAGACAAGAAGATCCATCCGGACGTGCAGCTCTGGGTGCATACGCCGCGCGCCATCAAGCAGGTCGCAGAGCGCAACGGTTATCTCGACGCCATCAAGGATGCCGGTGGCGTCGTGATGAGCGATACCTGTCCCGCCATTTCGAGGCGCCTGCCGCAGGGAACGCGCGTCATCGCCACCGATTCCGCCAAACAGGCGCATTACCTGCCGGCAATCACCGGCGTGCAGGGTTGGTTCGGCTCGGTGCGCGATTGCGTCGACGCCGCGCTGACCGGAACATGGAGCGGGAGGGCCTGATGGATATCGCGACCGAAATGAAACCGGAAACCGTCGTGCTCAAGGGCCGCAAGGTGGTGGCCGGCCGTGCCGAAGGTGAGGCGCTGGTGACGACCGAGACGATCTCCGGCTGGGGCGGCATCAACGAGCGCACCGGCACCGTCATCGAGCGCCGGCACGAGATGCGCGGCGTCTCCTTCGCGGGAAAAATCCTCGTCTTTCCTGGTGCCAAGGGTTCGTCCGGCTGGTCCGCCTATTTCCACATGACGCGATTGAACGGCGTCCAGCCGCAGGCAATGATCTTTACACGGATGACGACCAAGATCGCGCTCGGTGCCGTCGTCACCCGCGTTCCGGCGATCACCGAGCTGGATCAGGATCCCCTGTCGGTGATTGAAACCGGCGACTGGGTCGTGGTCGATGCCGATGCCGGCACGGTGACCGTGACCAAGAAGAAACCCGCCTGACCTCATTTCCAAGCGCCGCGGGCTGCGGCGTCTCTGGCATAGCCGGCAAAATCCTTCGGCGGACGGCCGAGGGCGCGCTCTACACCGTCGGTCAGGTATTCGTTGCGGCCGTCGAGCACGACGGTGAAGAGCTCCACCAGCAACTCGGCAAGATCCTCCGGAACCTCGGCCGCCCTCAATTCCTCCACGAAAGCCTCGTTCGGGATCGTGTGGAATTTGACTTGCCTGCCGCTGGCGCGGCCGATTTCCCCGATTGCTTCGGCAAAGGTGAGAAGACGAGGGCCGGTCACTTCGTAAAGCTGACCGATATGGCGCGGGTTAGTGAGCGCCGCGGCGGCGACGTCGGCGATGTCGTCCGCATCGATGAAAGGCTCGCGTACGCGGCTCACGGGCAGCGCCATCTCGCCTTCGAGGATCATCGGTGCGAACTGGCCTTCGTCGAAATTCTGATTGAACCAGCTTGCCCGGACGATCGTCCAGTCGGCGCCGGAGGCGATCAGCCGTCTCTCGCTCTCCTGCGCTTCCGGTTCTCCGCGGCCGGAGAGCAGAACCAGCCGCCTGACGCCGAGCGAGACTGCGAGTTTGGCGAGCGCTTCGATATCGTCCGGCGCACCTTTTACCGCAAGGTCCGGATAATAGGTGATGTAGGCGGCCGATGCGCCTTGAAGCGCCGCAGCCCAGGTCCCGCGGTCCGTCCAATCGAAGCCGGTGGAGCGCGAGACAAAGAGGATTTCCTTGCCCTTTGCCTGCAGGCGTTCGGCAACGCGTGAGCCGGTCTTGCCCTTGCCGCCGATGATGAGGGCTGGCTGTTCCATGTTTCGTCTCCTTTAAATGCGAGGTTTCCTCATGTTTTTAATGTGATAGATCCTCGTGTTGAATCTGTCAACAAAAAATGCGAACATTCCTCGTGTTAAGAATTCAAGACGTGGAAAGACAATGGAAATTTCTGCATCGACACCCCGTCGGCCGCAGCAGAAGCGCAGCCGCGAACGGGTGGAGCGTATTCTCGCGGCGGCAAAGGAACTGATTGCCCGGGGCGGCAGCGACGCGATGAAGATGGGCGAGCTCGCGGAGAAGGCAGAGGTGCCGATCGGCTCCCTTTACCAGTTCTTCCCCGACAAGGGGTCGGTGGTGCGCACGCTTGCCGAGCGTTACAACGAGGAAGGGCGCGCCTGCATCCGCGAGGCGATCGAGCCGGTGCGCAGCGAGGCGGCGTTCTCCGAAGCTTTTCGGGGGTTGATCGATACCTATTATGGTCTGTTTCTGGCCGAACCTGTCATGCGCGACATCTGGTCGGGCACCCAGGCGGACAAGGCGCTGCAGGATGTCGATCTCGCCGACGCCAGGGAGAATGGCGCGATCGTCGCAGCGGCTCTCCGGCACATCCACCCGCAGGCGGATACGGAAGAGCTCTTCAACCGCGCCATGCTCGTCATGTATCTCGGTACGTCGACCATGCGGCTGGCGATCTCCGTCGGCCGCAAGCAGGGGGATGCCATGGTGGAGACCTACAAGCGCATGGCTCTCGGCGAACTGCTGAAGACGGACTGAGTGGCCGCCCTCGACGGGTGCTCCCGTAGCCGATTACAATATGCCGTGACGACACGGCATGCCTTTCGGGGACGCATCGGAAAGCGCCTTGATCCCGCCCCGAATGTCGGCGAAGCAGAAGAAAATAATCGAAGGAAAATATCCCATGCAGCAGGCTCTGGTACTCGAGAAAAAAGGCGTTCTCTCGTTGCGGGAGATCGATCTCCCCACGCAGGTCGGCCCTGGCGATGTGGAGATCGAAATCGACACCGTGGGCGTCTGCGGCAGCGACGTGCATTATTATACCCATGGCGCGATCGGTCCTTATGTGCTGCGCGAGCCCATGGTGCTGGGCCATGAGGCGGCGGGGACCGTGGTCCAGGTGGGTGCTGACGTAAAGGGCCTGAAAGTCGGTGACCGCGTCTGCATGGAGCCTGGCGTGCCGAACCTCTCGTCGCGGGCCTCCAAGCTCGGGCTCTACAATGTCGATCCGGATGTCCGTTTCTGGGCGACGCCGCCGATCCACGGCGTGCTGACGCCCTATGTCGTCCATCCGGCCGCCTTCACCTATAGGCTGCCGGACAATGTCTCCTTTGCCGAAGGGGCGATGGTCGAGCCGTTTGCGATCGGAATGCAGGCTGCGACCCGCGCCCGCATTCAGCCGGGCGATGTCGGTGCGGTGATCGGCGCAGGTCCGATCGGCATCATGGTGGCGCTGGCGGCACTCGCCGGCGGCTGCGCCCGCGTCTTCATCTCGGACCTGAGCGCTGACAAGCTGAAGATCGCCGGCCAGTATCCGGGCATCATCCCGGTCGATGTCACCGAGCGGCCCTTTGCGGAGGTGATCGCCGAGAAAACCGGCGGCTGGGGCGCGGATGTCGTCTTCGAGGCGAGCGGCAGCTCCAGGGCCTTCAAGGGCATGTTCGACCTCGTGCGGCCGGGCGGCGCTTTCGTGCTGGTCGGCCTGCCTGTCGAGCCGGTCGAGTTCGATGTCGCGGGTGCGATCTCCAAGGAAGTGCGCATCGAGACGGTCTTCCGCTACGCCAATATCTTCGACCGGGCGCTGGAGCTGATCGCTTCGGGAAAGGTCGACCTGAAGCCGCTGATCACCGGCACGTTCGGTTTCAGGGATTCGATCAAGGCCTTCGAACGGGCCGCAGCCGGACATGCCTCGGACGTCAAGCTGCAGATCAAGGTGAAGGAATAACGGTCAGGCGGCGCGGACGACGCGGCTCGAAAGCGAAGACGGCTTGTGGAGCGGCACGCGGCGGAGCATTTCCAGCGCGAAGAGGCGGGCGTTCTGCCGGGCCTTGTCGAGATTGCTGATGCGGTTCTCGTCCATCGTGTAGAGCGTGCCGCCGAGATCGAAAATGTCGCGGAAAGCGGCGCGTTCGATGATGGGCGTGTTGAGCACGTCGACATTGCGCTCGGCAAGCAGCATCTTGACCGTCAGAAGGGCACGCGTCGTGACCATCGAGTTGACGCGGGTCAGCACGACCGAATGGGGCACGTGCAGGTTCGCCTTCTCTGCGAGATAGCGCAGCAGTTCCAGCACGTTCGCACCGCCTTGCGCGTCCATGGCGCAGCCCTGGATGGGGATCAGCACATGATCGGAAAGACCGATCGCCTTGGCAAGCAGCGGGCTCTGGGCGCCCGGCAGGTCGAGCACGAAATAATCGGTCTTGTGCCGGTTTTCGGAAATGTGGCGCTCGATCGAAGCGTGAGTCACATAGGAGATGACATTGAGCCTGTCGTTCGGCGGCGAGAGCTGGTGCCAGCGGGAAATCCAGTATTGCGGATCGGCATCCAGGATGGTGACGCGATAGCCTTGCTCAACGAGTTCGGTTGCGAGGAGGAGCACGGCGGTGGTCTTGCCCGCTCCGCCCTTGGTGTTGGCGAAGGTAATGACTGGCATCTTGAATTCCTGTTCGGCTGCGAGCGGAAATCGCTCTCTCACAGCACCCTCATGATGCGCTGCGTCATTCTTGCCAAACATGGTTAACGAGGTGTGAAGATCGTATCCGCAGATTTTACCGGCGACGGTCTGCGGCGAGGATTTCCCGGGCGATGTGATCGAGCGGCACGACCTTGTCGACCCCTCCATGGGCGATCGCTTCCTTCGGCATGCCGAAGACGACCGATGTCGTCTCGTCCTGCGCTATCGTGTAGGCGCCCGCCTGATGCATCTCGTTCATGCCGCGCGCTCCGTCGTCGCCCATGCCGGTCATGATGACGCCCATCGCGTTGGCGCCGGCCGATCGCGCAGCCGAACGGAACAGCACGTCGACCGAGGGGCGATGCCGGCTGACGAGCGGCCCGCTGCGGATCGACACTTCGTAGCGCGCGCCGCGCCGTTCGAGCAGCATGTGCCGGTCGCCGGGGGCGATCAGCACGTGACCGCGCAGCACGGGATCGCCGTCAGCGGCTTCCTTCACTTCGACCTCGCAGAGCCCGTTGAGCCGTTTGGCAAAGGCGGCTGTGAATCTTTCCGGCATATGCTGGACGATGACCATGCCCGGCGAATTGGCGGGCAACGCTTCGAGAAGCTCTCGAAGTGCCTCCGTGCCGCCGGTGGAAGCGCCGACGCAGACGACCATTTCCGTCGTCTTCGCCATGGCGCCGATCTTCGGCGGCGGCAGCACGGCGTCGGCGGTCAGCTTGGCCGTCGTGCTTCCTTCCGCCATGCGGGATCTGCGCAACTTGGCGACGCGCGCCCGGGCAGCACCCTTCACGACGGTGCGGATGCGGTCGGCGGATTCGGCGAGATGATCGGCCGCGCCGATCTTCGGCTTCAGGATGATGTCGACGGCGCCGGCTTCCAGCGCCTGCATCAGCGTTTCCGATCCGCTCTCGGTCAGCGAAGAGCACATCACGACGGGGATCGGATGCTGCGCCATCAGCTTGCGCAGGAAGGTGATGCCGTCCATCTGCGGCATCTCCACGTCGAGGGTGATGACATCAGGCACCTCGTCGCGGATTTTCCGCGCCGCCATGAAGGGATCGCTCGCCGCGCCCATCACCTCGATGTCGGGATCCGCCGACAGGATCGCCGTCAGTGTCTGCCGGACGCTTGCGGAGTCATCGATGATCAGAACACGGATCTTGTCGCCCATGACGCCTCATATCCGCTTGAAGATGGTGTTCGCGACCTGACGGATCGGCAGGTTGAAGCCTGCGACCGTCTCGGAATGGCCGATGAAGAGATAGCCGCCGGGAAGCAGGCAATCGCAAAGCCGGCTCAGCACATGCTGCTGCGTCGCCTTGTCGAAATAGATCAGCACGTTGCGGCAGAAGATGATGTGCATCCGGTCGCCGATCGGGTAGGAGGCATCCATCAGGTTGAGGCGGGCGAAACCCACATGCGACCTCAGCTTCGGTGTGATGCGCATTTCCTGACGTCCCTTGTCGACCGGCCGCAGGACATATTTCCGCATCATCTCCGCCGGCACCGGCTCCAGGAGTTCCGGGGAATAGATGCCCCGCTGCGCCTTCTGAAGCACGTCGGTGGAAAGGTCGGTGGCAAGGACGAAGAAGTCCCGTTCCGGCGTGGTGGAGGCCAGGAATTCCGAGAGCACCATGGCCATCGTATAGGGCTCTGCGCCGGTGGAGCAGGCGGAGCTCCAGGTGCGGATACGCCGCTCGCCGTAGCGCTTGACGATATCCGGCAGCGCATGCTGCATCATGTAATCGAAATGCTTCGGCTCGCGGAAGAAGTCCGTCTTGTTGGTGGTGACGGCATCGATGAGATGGATGGCTTCCGCTTCGATGCCGCCGTGCTTGAAGAGATAGTCGCAATAGCTGTCGAAGGTCGGAAGGCCGGTGGCCCGAAGACGCCGGCGCAGGCGCCCTTCGAGCATCGTCACCTTGGTGATCGGCATCTTGATGCCGCTATAGTCGTAGATGTATTTCGCAAGGAGATCGAAGCTCTTCTTGCTCAGCCGGTCATCCAGCGGCTGACTTCTGGCTGCTGCATTCACCCGTCATTCCCCCGGAATTATTACGCTACTGCTGCTTGCGGGCTCATTTCGGTCAGGGCCGTGCCCGAATCCGAGAAGAGCCGGGCGAGGTCGACGATGACCACGAATCCGCCGTTCCGCCGCACGACGCCGGCGATATAGTCAGACCGCCAGCGTATGCCGATGTCCGGGGCCGTTTCGATCTGGTCGCCGCGGAAGGGAACCACTTCATAGACCCTGTCGGCGACGAGCCCCAGCACCAGCACCCGGTCGGCGACCGGCACGTCCAGCACCAGGATGCGCGTATGCGGCGTCTTGACGGTGCGGCTCAGGCCCAGCCGCAGCCTCAGATCGATCACCGGCACGCCCTGGCCCCGGACGTCCCGCAGTCCCAGCAGATAGTCCGGGCCGTGCGGAATCTTGAAGGGCTCCTCATGGTCCAGGATTTCGCGGACGACCTCCACGGGAACGGCGAAGATTTCCTCGCCGAGACTGAAGGTGACGAACTGGGATTCGGAGGATGTGGTCGCCATTATGCGCTCTCCTTGAAGTTTTGGTCGTCGGAGTCCGGTCCGCCCATGGACATGTCGAGGGCGAAGCCCTTGGCACGGGCCTGCTGGGCTGCGACGGACTGGTCGGTTGCCGGGCGTGCGGTTGCGGACGCTTTCTGAGCCGGCCTGGCGGCAGGCTTCGCCGCCGGTGCGGGCTTTGCGGCTGGCTGCTGCTGGCGTGCCTTGGCCGAAGCCTGATCGACCCTGAAGAAGGCGATGGAGGCCTGCAGTTCCTCGGCCTGCGCGGCAAGCTCTTCGGATGTCGCCGACATCTCCTCCGAGGCACCGGCATTCTGCTGCGTCACCTTGTCGAGCTGCTGGATCGCCTCGTTGATCTGCGCCGCACCGATATCCTGCTCGCGGCAGGCGGCGGAGATCTCCGAAACCAGTTCGGCGGTCTTCTGGATGTCCGGCACCAGCCGGTTCAGCATCTCGCCGGCCTCGGTCGCCACCTGAACGGTCTCGCCGGAAAGGGCACTGATCTCGGCTGCCGCCGCCTGCGAACGTTCGGCAAGCTTGCGCACTTCGGAGGCGACGACGGCAAAGCCCTTGCCGTGCTCGCCGGCACGGGCGGCCTCGACGGCGGCGTTGAGGGCGAGGAGGTCCGTCTGGCGGGCGATCTCCTGGACGATGGAGATCTTCTCGGCGATGGTGCGCATGGCGGTGACGGCGCGGCCGACGGCCTGGCCGGAGGTCTCCGCGTCCTTCGACGACTGGCGGGCGATCTTCTCGGTCTGGGCTGCGTTGTCGGCGTTCTGCTTGATGTTGGCGGCCATCTGCTCCATGGAGGCGGAGGCTTCTTCGGCGGAGGAGGCCTGCTCGGTAGCGCCCTGCGAAAGCTGTTCGGAGCTTGCGGAAAGCTCCTGGCTGCCGGACGAGACGTTGTTGGATGCGGCCAGCGCATCGGCCACGACACCGCGCAGGCGCTCCACCATGCTTTCCAGCGCCAGCCCCAGCGTATCCTTGTCAGACAGCGGCTTCGGCGAAACCGTCAGGTCGCCGTTGGCGATCTGGTCGGCGACATCCGAGGTGGCACGCAGGTTCGAGACCATGTTGCGCATCGAAATGCCGAGCGTGTCTTTCGCCGACAGAGGCTGGGGATCGACCGAAAGATCGCCGTTGGCGATCCGGTCGGCTATGCCCGCGGTGTTGCGCAGGTTGGCCGTCATCCGGTTGACCGTCTCCACCAGATCCTTGATCTCGTCATTCGTATTGACTTCGACGGACTGATCGAGGTCGCCGATCGCAACCGCGTTGGCAGCCGTGGCGATCTTCGCCAGCCCCCTGTTGATCGTGAGCGCCATCCAGACGGCGGCGGCGAAGCCGATCAGCAGCGATCCGGCCGCAAGCCCGATCATCATCATGAAGGCGGATTCGAAGAGCCTGTCTGCAATCCCGTCGGATTCCTTGATGCTCGCTTCGGTGAGCGAGCCGATATCGGCAACCAGCGCATCGAGCTTGTCCGACGCGATTGCCCCTTCCGTCTGGTTGACTTCGATGGCGGCCATCGTCTGCCCGGATGCCGCCAGCGACAGGACGCGATCGCTGATGGTGACGTAGCCGCTCCAGAAGTCACGAACGGCTTCCCATTTCGGCTTGAAGGCATCCGGGGCATGCCGCAATCCCTCGGAGAGCGTTCGCTCGAAACCCTGCCGTTCCTCGGCAACGAGAGCGCGGGCCTTGGCGGCGCGCTCGGCATTGGTCGCCAGGAGGAGATCGCCTTCCGCAAGGCCGAGACCGTCGAAATGCGCCGCGAGATCGTTGGCGAGATCATCCTGATGGATCGGTCCTTCGATCATTTCGTTGCGCAGATCGTTCATGTGCTGCAGGCTCGAAATACCGAAATAGGCCGAGGTCGCACTGCACAGGATAAGAATACCGAAGGCTGCCGAAAGCTTCGTCTTGATCGTCAGACGCATGTGATTCCCTTTCTTCCGCTTTGACTGCGTGTCCGTTCAGAGAATTCGTGGTTTGCCGGCTACCCGTGTGGGCAGCCGGCATAGGGATCAGGCGCTTGCGCGGAAATTCTCGTCGTCGGAGTCCGGTCCGCCCATGGACATGTCGAGGGCGAAGCCCTTGGCACGGGCCTGCTGGGCTGCGACGGACTGGTCGGTTGCCGGGCGTGCGGTTGCGGACGCTTTCTGAGCCGGCCTGGCGGCAGGCTTCGCCGCCGGTGCGGGCTTTGCGGCTGGCTGCTGCTGGCGTGCCTTGGCCGAAGCCTGATCGACCCTGAAGAAGGCGATGGAGGCCTGCAGTTCCTCGGCCTGCGCGGCAAGCTCTTCGGATGTCGCCGACATCTCCTCCGAGGCACCGGCATTCTGCTGCGTCACCTTGTCGAGCTGCTGGATCGCCTCGTTGATCTGCGCCGCACCGATATCCTGCTCGCGGCAGGCGGCGGAGATCTCCGAAACCAGTTCGGCGGTCTTCTGGATGTCCGGCACCAGCCGGTTCAGCATCTCGCCGGCCTCGGTCGCCACCTGAACGGTCTCGCCGGAAAGGGCACTGATCTCGGCTGCCGCCGCCTGCGAACGTTCGGCAAGCTTGCGCACTTCGGAGGCGACGACGGCAAAGCCCTTGCCGTGCTCGCCGGCACGGGCGGCCTCGACGGCGGCGTTGAGGGCGAGGAGGTCCGTCTGGCGGGCGATCTCCTGGACGATGGAGATCTTCTCGGCGATGGTGCGCATGGCGGTGACGGCGCGGCCGACGGCCTGGCCGGAGGTCTCCGCGTCCTTCGACGACTGGCGGGCGATCTTCTCGGTCTGGGCTGCGTTGTCGGCGTTCTGCTTGATGTTGGCGGCCATCTGCTCCATGGAGGCGGAGGCTTCTTCGGCGGAGGAGGCCTGCTCGGTAGCGCCCTGCGAAAGCTGTTCGGAGCTTGCGGAAAGCTCCTGGCTGCCGGACGAGACGTTGTTGGATGCGGCCAGCGCATCGGCCACGACACCGCGCAGGCGCTCCACCATGCTTTCCAGCGCCAGCCCCAGCGTATCCTTGTCAGACAGCGGCTTCGGCGAAACCGTCAGGTCGCCATTGGCGATCTGGTCGGCAATCGTAGCCGTGTTCCGGAGATTGCCGGTCATCCGGTTCATGGCGTTGATGAGATCGCGGATTTCGTCATTGCTCGGATGCTGGACGTCCTGGTTGAGGTCGCCGATGCTGACGGCGTCCGCGAGGCCGACGGCGCGCTTCAATCCGCGGGAGATGTTGAGCAGGATCCAGACGGCACAGGCAAAGGACGCGACGATCAGGATACCGGTCATGGTGACCAGCATGTTGCGCGACTGCAGATATTGTTCGTTCGTCGAGGCGTCCGTTTCGGCGACGTTGCCCGTCACCGTATCGTTCAGTTTTTCCAGCACGGTCAGGAGCTGCACCGTGACCTCTTGGCCTTCGCCCATGGAGATCATGCCCGCCTGGTTGTTGGATTCAAGCGTGTTCTGCCGGGCGAGTTCCGCGACGCGGTCCTGCAGAGCGATCCACTTGGCGGAAAGATCGGTGAATTCGGACATATAGTTCCGGATTTCCGGATCGTCGGAGCGGCTCAGGTTCTCGTGCAGCTTCCTGATCAAGTCGCGCTGCTGCGAAATCTCGGCGACGTAACCGGCGATCTTCTGCGGATCGGTATTGATGATGGCGTCTTTTTCCGAGCGGATGGAGCGCAGGACGGCATCCGACAGATCGCCGGAATCGCGCAGGTTGGCGACCGGGCCGGACACCATGACGGTGATATCGCTGTTGAGCGACGACAGATTGTAGATTGACAGACCGGCCATGGCCAACGTCAGGGCGACGATGAAGCTGAAAACCAGTCCGAGCTTCAGTTTGATAGTGAGGCGCATCGGATTTCCTCTGGATTGCGATCGAAATCAGGTCGGACCACCGCAAAACGGCGGTCCAGCAATAGAGAAGACCGATACATTCACCCTTCTGCCATTATCCGGTTTTCCCGGATGGTTGCCCGTCTGCATGCGGGCAGCGATTCCCGGGCCTTTCATGTGGCCCGGGATTGTTTTTCTTTTGTCACGCGCTTGCGCGGAAATTCTCGTCGTCGGAGTCCGGTCCGCCCATGGACATGTCGAGTGCGAAGCCCTTGGCGCGGGCCTGCTGGGCTGCGACGGAATGATCCTGCTTGTGGCTCTGCGGCACAGAACGCTGGGCGGGTTTCGCCGAGGGCTTTGCCGCGATCGGAGCCGCTGCCGCCGCATGTTTCGCCGTCTTGGCGGTTCCGGCCTGATCGACCCTGAAGAAGGCGATGGAGGCCTGCAGTTCCTCGGCCTGCGCGGCAAGCTCTTCGGATGTCGCCGACATCTCCTCCGAGGCACCGGCATTCTGCTGCGTCACCTTGTCGAGCTGCTGGATCGCCTCGTTGATCTGCGCCGCACCGATATCCTGCTCGCGGCAGGCGGCGGAGATCTCCGAAACCAGTTCGGCGGTCTTCTGGATGTCCGGCACCAGCCGGTTCAGCATCTCGCCGGCCTCGGTCGCCACCTGAACGGTCTCGCCGGAAAGGGCACTGATCTCGGCTGCCGCCGCCTGCGAACGTTCGGCAAGCTTGCGCACTTCGGAGGCGACGACGGCAAAGCCCTTGCCGTGCTCGCCGGCACGGGCGGCCTCGACGGCGGCGTTGAGGGCGAGGAGGTCCGTCTGGCGGGCGATCTCCTGGACGATGGAGATCTTCTCGGCGATGGTGCGCATGGCGGTGACGGCGCGGCCGACGGCCTGGCCGGAGGTCTCCGCGTCCTTCGACGACTGGCGGGCGATCTTCTCGGTCTGGGCTGCGTTGTCGGCGTTCTGCTTGATGTTGGCGGCCATCTGCTCCATGGAGGCGGAGGCTTCTTCGGCGGAGGAGGCCTGCTCGGTAGCGCCCTGCGAAAGCTGTTCGGAGCTTGCGGAAAGCTCCTGGCTGCCGGACGAGACGTTGTCAGAGGCGGCCAGCGCATCCCCGACGACGCCGCGCAGGCGTTCGATCATGGTGTTGACGTAGCCGAGCAGTTCACCGATCTCGTCTTTGGTGGTGATCGTCGCAAAGCGCGTCAGATCGCCGTCGGAAACGTTCTGCACGGCGGCCACGGCGTTGCGCAGGCCCTTGTTGATCGAGAACGCGATCCAGATGGCGGCCAGAACGGCGATCACGAGGGCGAGGCCGGCGACCGAGATCATGATCGTACGGGTTTGGACATAGTCCAGGTCGGCCTGGTCGTCGGCCTGAGCGAGCCGCGTTTCCTCCAGGTTCACGACCTCCGTCAGAAGCGCGTCGATCTCGTTGGTGACGGTGCGCGCCTCATTGATCGAAACTTGCTGTGCGCCGGCCGTGTTGCCGGCCAGCATGAGTGCGCGGATACGATCGTCCTGCTTGCGGAACTCCGTGGTGAAGCCTTCGAGCTTCGCCCAGTTCGCCTTGCCCTGCTCGGTCGCCAGCGCCAGGACCGACTTGAAGGTCTCGTCGAAATGCCGGCGCGCATCGTCGGACGAGGAGATGTAGCCCTGCATTTCGCTGGGGCTCGTCGCCATCAGAAGGTTTTTCTGCTGCCGGATCTGCTGCAACTGGGTGACGTTCAGCATCTGCGCGAGCTTGAGGCGTTCCGCCGGACCGGTGATGACGTCTTCCAGTGCCGTGTTGAGGTTGCTGAGGCTGAAAATGCCGTAAGCTGCCGTGGCGAGCAGCATCAGGATGATGAAGCCGAATGCCGAGGCCAGTTTCAATTTGATCGTTGCGCGCATCTCTGAATCCCTCGCTGAAAATCGCTAAGCGTGATTGCTCACGGCTGCGGAGTGATCGTGCTGAGCAGAAAAAATGACTTGAAGATTGGGTATGATGATGAATTCGGTTCCCCGCTTGACCAGGCAGTCGATGAAGTCCGGACGCCAGCGCATGCCGACGCTCGGCGGCGGTTCGCCGGCGGCGCGCAAGAGGGTGGTCACTTCGTGCACCTTGTCGGTCCGGATGCCGGCAAGCACCGGCTCTCCGTCGATATCGATCTCGATGACGATGATGCGGCTGTCGATCGTCGGCTTCGTTGCTTCCATGCCGAACGCAAGGCGGATATCGGCGAGCGGGATGACCTTGCCGCGGAAGTTGATGACGCTGCCGACGAAGGCCTTGGCGCCGGGCACGATCGTCTCCGGCAGGAGATCGAGGATTTCCTGCACGGTGACGGCCTCGAGCGCGAACATCTCGCCGGCGATGTCAAATGTCAGGACTTCCAGCTCGTCGCGGCCGTCCCAGAGGTCTTCGGAAATTTTTCTGACTGCTTCGTTCATCCCGCCGCCCGCAGATGCGCCTCCTGCTGTTGTCCTTCCGCCACCAGATGGCCGACATCAAGGATCAGTGCCACGTCGCCGTCGCCGAGAATGGTCGCACCGGAGAAGGTCGCGACGTCATGATGCAGCTTCGACATGGCCTTGATGACCGTCTGGTGGTCTCCGATGATCTGGTCGACCACCAGGCCCACGCGTTCCGAACCGGTCGAGATGACGACCACCTTCTGGAACGGGTCCGGCTTGGTGCCGGTGCGGAAGAGATCGCGGAGCCTCAGGAAAGGCACGAGGCTGTCTCGCAGCGAAATGAAGCTGCGGCCGCGCGAGCGCATGTCCTCCTCGATCGAAAGCTCCAGGCACTCTTCGACCGCCGAAAGCGGGATGACGTAGCGGCCGGAACCGACGCGGACGAGCAGGCCGTCGATGATGGCGAGCGTCAGAGGGATCGCCAGCGAAATCTCCGAACCCTTGCCCGGATGGCTCGCGACGTTGATCGTGCCGCGCAGCGCGTCGATCGTCCGCTTGACGACGTCCATGCCCACACCGCGGCCGGAAAGGTTGGTGACCTGGCTTGCTGTCGAGAAGCCCGGCTGGAAGATGAGCTGGTAAAGTTCCTGGTCGGTGAGGCTGGCATTGGCCGCGACGAGGCCGGAGGCTTCCGCCTTGGCCCGGACGCGCTCCTTGTTGATGCCGCGGCCGTCGTCCTTGATGGTGATGATGACCTCGCCGGCCTGCTGGCGGGCGGAGAGCAGGATACGGCCGGCCTCCGGCTTGCCCGCAGCAAGTCGCTCGTCCGGCGTTTCGAGGCCGTGATCGCAGGAGTTGCGAACCAGATGCACCAGGGGATCGGCGAGGCGCTCGATGACGCTTTTGTCGACTTCCGTGCTTTCGCCTTCGGTCACAAGCTCGATCGTCTTGCCGGTCTCATGGGCGAGATCGTGCACCAGCCGTCGGAAGCGGCTGAACAGATGCGCGACCGGCACCATGCGCAGCACCATCATCGTATCGCGCAGCTCGCCCGAAAGGCGTTCCACGTCCTCCGAAACAGCGCGGAGCTGAAGATCGCCGCTGCCGCCGGCGAGCTGGCTGAGCCGCGACTGGGCTATGACGAGTTCGCCGACGCGGTCCATCAGCTCGTCGAGCTTCTCGGCCGGCACGCGGACGTTTTCGGAGGCCTTGTTCTGCTTGGTATCGACCGGAGCGGGAGCAGCCGTAGCGGGAGCTGCCGCGCGCGAAGGTTCCACCGCAGCCGCAGCGGCAGGTTTTGGCGCTTCGATTGGTGCTTCGGGTTTGGCGGAGGTCTCGGCCATCGGATCCGGCGCCGTTTCCGTGGTGGTGATGTCGAGCTGCATCTCGTCCATGACGAAGATGAAGACGTCCTCGATCGCCGAGCGCGGCTGAGAAGTCAGAAGCTCCACATCCCAGGAGATGTGAAGCTCGGTCGGCACGAGGAGATCGAGCGACGGGATTGCGGAGCGGTCGGCGACGATCCTGCATTCCCCGAGTTCGCGCAGCTCGTCGAGAAGCGGCAGCGGATTGGTCCCGTTCGCCATCGCGTTCTGCGGCAGGCTGAAGCGGATCTTGAAAAGTGTCTGTCCCGGCGCGGGTTTGGCGGCAGGGATGGCACTCGGGTTTTTGGCCGCTTCCACGGCGGTCCGGAGATTGGCGAGAAGCGCTTCGCTCATCGCCTCGTGATCGCCCGTCGGCGCCTCGATGAGAGCCCGCATATGGTCCTTGGCTTCGAGGACCGCGGTGACCAGTTCCTGCGTTGCGGGCACCTCGCCCTTGCGGACCCGGTCGAAGGCCGTTTCGCAATGATGGGTAAAGGCGGCGAGGGCATCGAAGCCGAACATCGCGCCCGAACCCTTCAAAGTGTGGAGGCCGCGGAATACCGCGTCGACCTGATCCTTGTCGCCGAGGTTTACGTTGAGATCGAGAAGGCCTGACTCGATCTGTTCGAGAAGCTCGGCCGCTTCCGTTCTGAAAACCGCGATAGGATCGGGAAAGCTCATCTGCCCAGCACCTTCCGGACGATCTTGACCAGGCTTTCCGGGTCGAACGGCTTGGTGAGCCAGCCGGTGGCGCCGGCGGCCTTGGCCTGTTGCTTCAGGTCGTTGTCGGATTCCGTCGTCAGGAAGATCACGGGAACGCCCGTATGGGCAGGCATCTTGCGCAGCTCACGGATCATGGTGAGCCCGTCCATGTTCGGCATGTTGAGATCGGTGACGATCATGTCGAACTGGCCGGCGTTCAGCTTGGCGATGCCGTCCATGCCGTCGACCGCCTCGGTGACCTGATAACCGGCATTGCTCAGCGCAACGCGCGTCGTCAGGCGGATGCTTGCCGAATCGTCGACTGTAAGGATGCTGGCGCTCATTGCATTCCCCCTTGATGAAGCCAGAATTTTGCGTCCTCTTCGGACATGCCTTCGAGAAAGCCGCCGCGCTGCAGGGCGTCGAGTACCGCGCCGTCGGCGGGCTCTGCGAGCGTTATGTGTTTTCCCGCCGTGCCGGCGTAGATCCGTGTTGCTTCCATGAGCTGGATGAAGCTGATGTCGGCTTGACAATCATCCCCAATTTCGATCGTCGCGGATGTATTTTTATCGATGAATTGAAGAATTTCCTGCTGGACGGCTGCAATGGAGCGAACAGTCAAGTTCTGCGGCAACTGGAGGAAATCGTCTTTAACATTGGAAGCCGGCATTTTTACCCCAATATAATTCTTGAAAAGCTGAAATAGCTTTGCGAATCTGGACTTGCATCGTTAATGGAACGTTAATCGGCGGCCGCGATTTCTCACGAAATAATAGTCATAGATTGCATTGCGCACCGGCCGTGGCCCGGAAAATTAACCACAAGTCGCAAAACCAAATGTCCGTTTTGCAGGAATTAACGCCTGGCCGCCCAGAGTGGTTTTCGCACGGGACGAACCATGCCATGCGCTTGCTGGTGCGGAGCTGTCCCGGAACGATACGGCGAGTTCTTCGTCGTTTGTATTTTCGGCAGGCAGGAGCCCGGCGGGCTTGAAAGGTGAGGAAAAGTGGCGGTCAGGACATCCATTCTCGACGTCGCGGCAGGTTCGACGGGCGTGCTAGCTTTCGTCGACCGGATGGAGACGGCTCGCTCCCGTATCGAGGAGCGCTTTCTCGAAGGTGGCGCCGCGCTCTTGTCGATCCTCGACGTGCTGAACAAGCTGATCGCCTCTCTCGACCAGTTGACCGGGTCGCTGGATGAGGGAACCGCGAATGCCACGATGGCCGAACTGAAGAGCACGGTCGATCGTCTTTCGCAGCTCACCGGCCTCGAAGCCGCGCGTCAGGCGGGGTTCCAGGATATCGCCAGCACGGAGCGCAAGCTCGAGCCGCAGATCGGGGAAATGCAGGAGACGTTGCGCTACCTGCGCACCTTTGCCGTGACCGCCAAGATCACCGGCGCCGGCATTGCCGATTTCTCCGGCTTCGCGGAAGAGATCCTGGGAAGGATCCAGGAAGGCACGCGGCAGGTCAACGATTTTGCCGGCAAGCTCTCGACGCTTGGCCACGGCCTCGGGCCGGTGATGGCCAAGGGAAAGGTGATCCTGGCGAGCTATGACGAGACGGTGCCGCAAATCGTCGCCGGGCTCTCCGAAGGTGCCGCCGAGATCGCCAGACATCGCAAGCTGCTCGTCGAGCGCGCCGCGAAGGTGCGCGCGGTTGCAGGCGGTATCCAGACGAAGCTCGCCTCGACGCTCTCGGCCATGCAGGTGGGGGACATCACCCGCCAGCGCATCGAACATTGCCAATCCGGCCTTCAGATCCTTTCCGATTATCTGGACTCCCCGGCAGGCGCCGCGCTCGGGGCCGAACAGCGCGAGAGCCTGTCGTTGATCGTCCGCAAGCTCGTATCGCTGCAGCTCGACCGGTCGATTTTCGATTTCGACCGTGACACGGCCAAGATCGTTGCCACCGTTGCGAGTTTCCGTTCCGACCTGTCGGAAATCGAGGCTCTGCGCGCCACGATGAGCGATGACGACGGCCGCGAGAACGACAATGCCATCCGCCAGCTCGAAAACGGCGTGGCAGCCGCCCGCGGCGCGGTGCGCGAGATCGAGGAGGTGGCCCGTCAGGCGGATGAGCTCAGCCGCGCGACCTGTGACATCGTCCGCGAGCTGCTCGAAGGCATCGGCATCGTCCGTGCGGTGCGTACCGACATTCATTATATGGCGCTCAACACCAACCTGCGCTGCGGCAAGATCGGCGAGGAAGGCAAGGCGGTCAACGTCGTCACGGCCGAGTTGCGCAATTTCGCCGGCCAGCTCGATGAGACGGCGGAAAAGATCCTGACCGAACTTCAGGCGCTGGAAGCCGCCGCCAACAAGCTGATCGGCGTGCAAGACGGCGAAGAGGAGGAATGTCTCGACCAGCGCCTCGAAAAGGCACTGGAAAATATTCGCGCCGTCGGCGATCGCATGGATGCGCAGATGGCCGCTCTCGGCGAGCAGAGCAGGACGGCCGTCGGCGAGATGGATGCTTCGCTGGCGAGATTGAACTTCAATGCCGAGCTCGGCGAAGTGCTGCGCACCTGCGCCGAGGAGATGGAAATCGTGGAGGAGGTGATTCAGGCACCGGGCCTCGAAGACGCGCTTGCCGATGTCGGCGGCCGCATTTTCCGCCTCTATACGATGGTGGCCGAGCGGGAACTGCATGCCGAAGTGCTCGGAACCGCTCCGCCGGTGGAAGCGCTCGCGGTCGCAGCCGCCATGTCCGACGAGGATATCGAGGACGCGCTCTTCTGATCCGGAAGGCGCTGCTACGGGTTGAACAGCAGGTTCGGGACGTAGAGCACGATCCCCGGCATGAAGATCAGAAGCAGCGTGACGAGCGACACGGCGATCAGGAACGGGATGGACTCCCGCGTATAGTCCTCGATCGGGCATCGCAATATCTGGCAGACAACGAACATCGCCCCGCCGACCGGCGGCGTATAGTTGCCGATCGTCGCGGCGATGATGAAGACCAGCCCGAAATGCACCGGATCGATGTTGTACTGCTCAAGGAGCGGCATGAAGATCGGTGTCAGCATGACGATCAGCACCGATCCCTCCATGAAGGTGCCGGCGATCAGGATGAACAGCACGATGATCACCATGACGATGTCCGGATCGTCCGTGATGCCGAGCATCCAGGTGGAGATGACCTCCGGAATGCGCTCGAATATGATGCCGTAGCCGAAGACCGCCGACAGCGCCAACAGGAACATTACCGCTCCGACATCGATGAGGCTTGCCTCGACCGCCTGCTTGAAGCTCGTCCAGGTCAGCATGCGATAGGCGAAGACGCCGACGAGAAAGGCGTAGACGACTGCGAAGGCGCCGATCTCCGATGGCGTGAAGACGCCGAAACGCAGGCCGATGATGAGGATGATGGGGAACAGGATGGCCCAGATGCCTGCGATCGAGGCCTTGGCGATCTCCGACGGCGTCGGCGCCCGGTCGAGTTCGGGCTTGTAGCCGCGCCTGCGGGCGGTGATCGAAATGGTGACGGCAAGCGCAGCCCAGAGCATGAAGCCCGGAATGATGCCGGCGGCGAAGAGCCGGCCGATCGAGACCTGCCCGACCGTGCCGTAGAGGATGAAGCCGACGCCGGGCGGGATGATCGGCGCCATCAGCGAACCATAGGAGAGCACGCCTGCCGCATAGCCTTTCGAGAACCCGCGCTTCAGCATCTCGAAGCCGAGCAGGCGGGTGTTCATCGCGGCATCCGCAATCGAGGAGCCGGTGACGCCGCTCATCAGCGTCGAAAGGGCGATCGAAACCTGCGCCAGCCCGCCCTGCAGCCGCCCCGTCAGCACCGATGCCAGCTTCAGCAGATTGTGGGCGATGCCGGACGAGTTCAGGAAATTGCCGGCCAGAATGAAGAGCGGCACGGCGAGCAGCGCGAAATTCTGGGTTTCGGTGACGGTGAGCTGCACCGTCATGGTGCGCGGCAGTTCCGGGTTCTGCAGGAAGAAGACGACACCGGAAATGCCGACCGCAAAGGCGACTGGCATGCCGATGACCATCAGGATGGTGAAGACGATCGCGACCAGCAGCATGGAAACGCCTCAGACCACGTCGACGGCGGTATTGGCGACATATTCGCCGCGCAGTTCCGCTCGAATCCTGAGGATCGTCGTGGCGAGCAGCAGTGTGGCACCCACCGGAAGGCTCACCGTCACCCAGGAATAGCTAACCCAGGGAATGCCCTGGAAGGAGCGGATGCGGCTGATCCAGGTGAGATAGAAGCCGTAATACATGAGGAAGAGCAGGAAGGCGACGATCAGCAGGTAGTTGATCATGCTAAGCGCTTTCTGGGTCTTCTCCGGGAGCCGCTGCGTGACGACGTCGAGCGCCATCATGCTGTTGCGCCGCCATGCGACGTCGGCGGCAAGGAAGCAGGACCAGGCGAAAAGGCAGGTCGCAACGTCGATCGTCCAATTCTGCGGATGGCCGAAGAAACGGGCGAGCCCGCCCGTGAAGATCAGAGCCGTCATGAGAATCAGAAACGAACCCGCGACGACAGCCTCGATCCTTCCGATGAAGTCGTAGAAGCGCATCATGATGTCTTCCTTTCGCGGGCCGTTTCTGATCTCACCCCCAGGTCATTTCTTGCCGAGTTCGGCCTGCACGGCATTCTTGGCATCAGTAATGCCGAGCTTCTCGTAAGCCGCCTCGCCGGCCTTCTTGAAGGCGGCGAGATCGATGTCGCTCACCACTTCCATGCCGCGCTTCTGCAGGTCCGCCTTGATGCTGTCGGCCGTCTCCGCGATCTTCTGCGAGGTCTCGCGGCCGGCCGCCTTGCATTCCTCGACGAGTGCCGCCTGGTATTCCGCCGGCAGCGTGTCGAACCACTGCGCGCTCACCACCTCGAAATTGATCAGCATG
Source organism: Xaviernesmea oryzae (assembly GCF_900177415.1). Taxonomy (GTDB): domain Bacteria; phylum Pseudomonadota; class Alphaproteobacteria; order Rhizobiales; family Rhizobiaceae; genus Neorhizobium; species Neorhizobium oryzae_A. The sequence continues at coordinate 425,318 of NZ_FXAF01000006.1, forward strand.
ATGTGCTTCGTCTCGTTGGCGTATTTCAGCACCTCGTAGAAACGGCCGCCCGGAATGTTGGCATAGACGAGCTCGACGCCGTCGATCGCCTGCTGCTGAAGCCCGGGATACATCTCGCCGAAAGCCATGGCGGTGGGAGCGGCGCCGAGCGCGCGGATCGATTCCTGCCAGATCGGCGCCGGCGGCGTGCGGATGCGTAAGCCGGCCAGATCCTGCGGCGTCCTGATCGGCTTGTTGGTGAAGAAGTGGCGGAAGCCCTGCACCCAGTCAAAGCAGACGACCTTGAGCCCGTGTTGCGTGGCGAGCTCCTCCTGCCATTTCTTCAGCGACGGCGAGTCGGAAAGCTTCCAGACATCCTCCAGCGTATCGACAAAATAGGGACCGTTCATCACCGCGATGCTCGGGACGTAATTGCCGAGACGGGCGGAATCGGTGTTCTGGCCGACATTGGCGCCCTGGCGGATCTGCTCGATGATATCCTCTTCGACTCCGAGCTGGGCGCTGTGGAAGATCTCGATCTTCAGCCCGCCCTTGGTACGTTCCTCCACGCGCTTGGCCCAGTTCTGGAAGCCCGCATGGAAGGGCTCGCTCGGCGCCAGCACGTGGTTGAACCGCAGCGTGAATGTCTCCTGGGCGCCTGCGGGCGCGGCTGCGAATGCGGCAAGACCGGCGGCTGCCAGCAAACGCAGAAGTCTCTTGGCAGAAATGCGCATGCTTTCCTCCTCTTCATGTCGTTTCGACATTGTTTCATCCCGGCTCCTCGGCCGGGCTGTTCTCATGGCATTGTCGGCGGTGCCTCGATCCCGTATCGCTCCGCCAGTTTCGCAAAGGCTTCCTGCGTTGCCGGATCGAGCGGAATGCCGTGCGTCTCGCGCTCCTCGGCGATCGCCCATTCCCGGTCTCCCGGCGCCATGACCTTCATGCCTTCCCGTGCCGGCGAGCTGCGAAGCACCCCGACATAGCGCTGCATGCCGGCTTGGAACACGTCCTGCGGCACGAAGGCGTCTGGTTTCATCGCAAGCACAAAGGCGCCGAGGCCGCGCGGCGTGGAGAAATCCGATCCGTTCATCGGCAAAAGGTCGAAACTCAACCGCATGCCGGAAAGAACCGCGCTCAGGATTTCCACCAGCCCCGCCAGGCCTGCACCCTTGAAACCGAACTCGCCGCCGACCGGCGCCAGCATTTCCACCAGCCAAGGGTCCTGCGTATCCCTGCCCTCTGCATCGGATGCGACGCCGGCCGGAAGTTCATGGCGCAGGCTGCGATAGAGCTTGACGCGGTTATAGGGGATCGCGCTGGTCGCCATGTCCAGGAACCATGGTTTCTGGCCCTCGATCGGAACGGCGAAGGAAATCGGGTTGGTGCCGTGGAAGCGCATCGCGCCGTCGTGCAGCCGCACGAAACTGTCCGAATTGCAGAAGGCGGCGCCGATGTACCCCTTGGCCGTAGCCTCCAGCGCATAGGCTCCGGCTGGTCCGAAATGCGAGCTGTTGCGGATCGAGACGGCCCCGATGCCGGCGGTTTCCGCAAGCTCGATCGCCTTTTCCATGGCGCGGTAGGCGGCGAGCGCCCCATGGCCATGATCGGCGTCGAGCGAGGCGACGGCAGCGGTCGTCTGCGTGATCGCGAGGCTCGGCCGCGGGTTGACGCGCCCACTGGTCATCGCGTGGACATAATGGTCGAGAAGCCGGACACCATGGCTGTCCACCCCGAGCTGCGAACCGTGCATCATTGCCCGCGTGGCCGTATCCGCCGTTGCCTCGTCCGCGCCGGCGGCCAGAAATACGGACCGGCAGAACCGCTCCACTTCGGCTGCCGGTGCGTGGACCACGGCTTCTTCCAAGGATGCCGCGACGCTCATAACGTCTGTCCTCCGTCGACGATAAGCACCTGCCCGGTCATGAACGCCGTCTCGTCGCTGGCGAGGTAGACGGCGGCCGCGGCCATTTCTCCGACCGTGCCGAGCCGGCCCATCGGCTGGCGGGATATGAAAGTGCGGCGCATCTCCTTCGGATCGGCGCTTTGGTCGATCCGGCTTTGGAGCCCTGGCGACAGCGTCGTGCCGGGGCAGAGTGCATTGACGCGCACGCCGGCTGAAATCACGTCGCGGGCGACGGCCTTGGTCAGGCCGATCAGCGCCGCCTTGCTGGCGCCGTAGGCTGCCCGGTTCGGCACGCCGGTAATGCTGGAGGCGACCGAGGCGATGTTGACGATCGCACCGCTTTTCCGCTCGATCATCTGCGGCAGCACCGCCTTCATGGTGCGGAAGGCGGAGGTGACATTCTGATCGATGCTCTTTTGCCAGTCGTCCTCGTCGCAATCGAGGATCGTGCCGTTATGCACCCAGCCGGCACAGTTGACGAGAATATCGAGCCGCCCGGCTTCGGCGATGACTTTCTGCACGGCAGGCGCGTCGGTGACATCGAGCGCGGCGGTCCGGATAGCGGGGGAGTGATCCCGAAGATCGGCCATCTTTTCGGCGGTGCGGCTCGTCGCGACGACCTCCGCGCCTTCTGCGGCAAAGGCGATGGCGATCGCGTGGCCAATGCCTTGGCCCGCTCCCGTCACCAGGGCGCGCTTCTTGACCAATCGACCCACCATCCGTGCTCCTCCCGCATCCGGCCAGTTCGAAGTCAACTAAAACGTATAAAGTGTACACTAGACGTCTTTTCGGTTTTGACAAGCGGATTTTTGGCGGTCGGAAGAGGTCTGGCACGAGGACTCGAGGCTGGACGAATTGAAGGAGCCGATCCGACCTGTTACTTTTCAGGGGGACGAGAGCTCGTTTCCACATGGATCGACGATCGGAAAACTTATCCCTTGGATAGAGGAAAGCGGGAGGAGACATGGCGCTGGAACGCTTGGCCGAACCAGGCCGGCAGCGGCCGAAGGCGACGGGCGGTGCTGCCCCCCGCCTTTACCAGCAGGTGTTCGAGATCATCGCCGGCCAGGTTTCCCAAGGGTTGCTGGCGCCGGGAACCCGGGTGAACGAATCCTCCGTAGCCGAGCAGTTCGGGATCAGCCGCGCGCCGGCCCGTCAGGCTCTTGTCGAGCTCGAACGTCGCGGGTTTCTGGAAAAATCCCCGGGCCGGGGTTACGCGGTGCCTGTCTCGGCGCCCGACAAGGCGGCTGCCCCGGCGCCGCCGGCCGAGGCCGCCGAGGAATTGCGCCTGACCCAGCTTTCGAGCTGGGAGAAAATCTATGGAGAGGTGGAGAGCGAGATCGCCGCCCGCTGTTCCTTCGCCGGCTGGCGCGTCAACGAAACGGAACTTGCTCGCTTCTACGATGTCAGCCGCACCGTCGCGCGCGACGTGGTCGGCCGGCTCCAGCAGCGCGGCATCGTCCGCAAGGACGATCGCTCCCGCTGGATCGCACCGGCCATGACGCCCGACCATGTGGGCGAGCTCTATGAGTTGCGCTGGCTTCTGGAACCAGTGGCGCTCGAAAAGGCGGCGCCCCACGTGCCGCCCGCGCTGCTTGCAGCGATGCGCGCCGATCTCGAGACCGCGGTCGCGAATGCCGGCGAGCTGACCGGCCCGGATCTCGACCGGCTGGAAGAGGACCTGCATGTGACCCTGCTCGGCCATTGCCGAAACCGCACGCTGATGCAGGCAATCAGTCTGCCGCAGGCGCTTCTGGTAACGCATCGTTTTCTCTATCAATGGATGCCGCGGCTCTTCGGCACTGAACCCTTTCTGGCCGAGCATATCGAGGTCGTCGGCCGCCTGCAGGCCGGCAGGATAGAGGAAGCGGCCCAATTGCTGAAACGGCACCTGCAGGTCTCTCGCGAAAGGGCGATCGACCGCATCACCATGGTGACCCGGCAGGTGCATCCCCATGACCTGCCCTATCTCGAAAAACTCGATTGAGGCTGCGGCGGCCGATATTCGATGTTGATATAAAGCGGTCTTGAAGCCTTGACCTTTGGCAGCATCTCAGCCATTTGGACCGCCTTTGCTTGACGAAGCGCCCGGTCGGGACGAACCCCGCCGGCGTTATGGAAGAGAAACAAGATGACCAAGGCTACATCCTCGGCGCCCTCCCAGCGCATGCTTCGCGTTGGCGAACAGGTCCGCGCCGCCATAACCCAGGTCCTGCAGCGCGGCGAAGTGCGCGACGACCTGATCGAAAAGACGGTGATCTCGGTCTCCGAAGTGCGCATGTCGCCGGACCTCAAGATCGCCACCGCCTATGTGACGCCGCTCGGGCTTCCGGACCATGCGGCCGTCATCGAGGCGCTGAACCGCCATGCGAAATTCATTCGCGGCCGTCTCGGCGGCCAGCTCCGGCAGATGAAATACATGCCGGAGGTCCGCTTCCGCGACGATACGAGCTTCGACAATTACAAGAAGATCGACGATCTCCTGCGCTCGCCCGAGGTTCAGCGGGACCTCGAAGACGGCGACGAAGACAAAGAATAATCAAGAGTACGCATGTCCAAACCAAAGAAACCCAAGGGCCGCCCGGTCTCCGGCTGGCTGATCCTCGACAAGCCGGTGGATTTCGGCTCGACCGAAGCCGTCTCCAAGATCAAGTGGCTGTTCAACGCCCAGAAGGCGGGCCATGCCGGCACGCTCGATCCTCTCGCCTCCGGCATGCTGCCGATCGCGCTCGGCGACGCCACCAAGACCGTTCCCTATGTCATGGACGGCCGCAAGATCTATGAATTCGCCGTCACCTGGGGCGAGGAGCGTTCGACCGACGATCTCGAAGGCGAAGTGACCGCGACCTCGGACAAACGTCCGGCGGAACAGGCGATCCGTGATCTTCTGCCGAGCTATACCGGCACGATCACGCAGGTTCCGCCGCAGTTTTCGGCGATCAAGATCGCCGGCGAGCGGGCTTATGATCTTGCCCGCGACGGCGAGACGGTGGAAATTCCCTCCCGCGAGGTGGAGATCTTCCGCCTGACGCTGCTTGGAGCTACGGCCGACAAGGCGCATTTCGAGGTGGAATGCGGCAAGGGCACCTATGTCCGGGCGCTGGCGCGCGATTTCGGCCGCGAACTCGGCTGCTATGGACATATTTCGGAACTGCGCCGCACCTTCGTGGCGCCGTTCGCGGAAGACCGGATGGTGCCGCTCGCCGATCTCGTGGCGCTCGAGAAGATCGAGGATCGTGACGAACGTCTGGCCGCTCTCGACGAATACCTGATCGACACGGCCGAGGCGCTTTCCAACCTGCCGCATCTGCCGGTGACCGACGACCAGGCGCACCGGCTGAAGATGGGCAATCCGGTGATCCTGCGCGGCCGCGACGCGCCGGTGGCGGAGACGGAAGCCTATGCGACGGCCCGCGGGAAACTGATCGCCATCGGAGAGATCGGCCAGGGCGAGTTCCGCCCGAAGCGCGTGTTCGGCTGAGGAAACATCGGCTCTTCCAATCCGCACATGAATGGTTTATAGGCAGCGCCAGCATAAAGGCGGCTTTTGGCGCTCCTTTTGCTTTTAACGGCCAAGGCTGGACGACATCCCGGCTTTTGGCGTCCTCAACTCCTCTCCATAGAAAGGATCGTTCGATGTCGATCACTGCCGAGCGCAAGGCTGCGCTCATCAAGGAATACGCAACCGCCGAAGGCGATACCGGTTCCCCGGAAGTCCAGGTCGCAATCCTCACGGAGCGCATCAACAACCTGACCGAACACTTCAAGGACCACAAGAAGGACAATCACTCCCGCCGTGGTCTTCTGACGCTGGTTTCGAGCCGCCGCTCGCTTCTTGACTATCTCAAGAAGAAGGACGAAGCGCGCTACACCAAGCTGATCGGCAGCCTGGGTATCCGCCGCTGACAAATCTTCCGGCGGGCCTGGAGACAGCACCCGCCGGACGTTTTCGGGTCAGACCCGATGAAATGCTCAAGCCGCGCGCTAGATTCGCGCGGTATGAACCGACGGCGGGCCCGGATGGGCCGGATCCGCCACCAATCACCGACCTGTCATGGGGCAGGATTGCCGGATGCTTTCGGCCAATGACCCGAGGGGAAACCCAACGGGGCTTTGGCCAGGTTTCTCCGTAAAGGGAAGCCGACGATCGCAAAGCCTCCCGTTGTCTTGCCCATGATAAGTCACATTGATTGCGGTCGATCATGCGCTGCGCCGGAATTGGCGATGCGCGTCGCCCCGCATTGAAGGACAAGACATGTTCAATACTCACTCCGTCGAAATCGAATGGGCCGGCCGCCCGCTGAAGCTGGAAACGGGCAAGATCGCCCGCCAGGCTGACGGCGCCGTCCTCGCCACCTACGGCGAAACCGTCGTTCTCGCCACCGTCGTTTCCGCCAAGGCGCCGAAGCCGGGCCAGGACTTCTTCCCGCTCACCGTCAACTACCAGGAAAAGACCTATGCCGCCGGCAAGATCCCGGGCGGCTACTTCAAGCGCGAAGGCCGTCCGAGCGAAAACGAGACCCTCGTTTCCCGCCTGATCGACCGCCCGATCCGCCCGCTCTTCCCGGAAGGTTACAAGAACGACACGCAGGTCGTCGTCACCGTCGTTCAGCATGACCTGGAAAACGATCCCGATGTCCTGTCCATGGTCGCCACCTCGGCGGCCCTGACGCTCTCCGGCATTCCCTTCATGGGCCCGATCGGCGGCGCCCGCGTCGGTTACATCAAAGGCGAATATGTTCTGAACCCGCATCTCGACGAGATGGACGAGTCGAGCCTCGACCTTGTCGTCGCCGGCACCTCCGACGCCGTCTTGATGGTTGAATCGGAAGCCAAGGAACTCAACGAAGAAGTTATGCTCGGCGCCGTCATGTTCGGCCATCGCGGCTTCCAGCCGGTCATCGACGCGATCATCAAGCTCGCCGAAGTCGCCGCCAAGGAGCCCCGCGACTTCCAGCCGGAAGACTATTCCGAGCTCGAAGCCGAAATGCTGCAGCATTTCGAAGCTGAACTCCGCGAAGCTTACAAGATCACCCAGAAGGCCGAACGCTACGCTGCCGTCGACGCCGTCAAGGACAAGGTGAAGGCACGCTTCCTGCCGGAAGAAGGCGAAGCCAAGTATACGGCTGAAGAAGTCGGCGCGATCTTCAAGCACCTGCAGGCCAAGATCGTCCGCTGGAACATCCTCGACACCAAGAGCCGCATCGACGGCCGCGACCTCGAAACGGTCCGCCCGATCGTCGCCGAAGTCGGCCTCCTGCCGCGTACCCACGGCTCGGCGCTCTTCACCCGCGGCGAAACCCAGGCGATTGTCGTCGCCACCCTCGGCACCGGCGAAGACGAGCAGTATGTCGACAGCCTCACGGGCATGTACAAGGAGCAGTTCATGCTCCACTACAACTTCCCGCCCTATTCCGTCGGTGAAACGGGCCGCATGGGTTCGCCGGGCCGCCGCGAAATCGGCCATGGCAAGCTCGCATGGCGCGCCATCCATCCGATGCTGCCGACCGCCGAGCAGTTCCCCTACACGCTGCGCGTCGTCTCGGAAATCACCGAGTCCAACGGTTCTTCCTCCATGGCGACCGTCTGCGGCACCTCGCTCGCTCTCATGGACGCCGGCGTTCCGCTGGCAAAGCCGGTTGCCGGTATCGCCATGGGCCTGATCCTCGAAGGCGACCGCTTCGCGGTTCTCTCCGACATCCTGGGTGACGAAGATCACCTCGGCGACATGGACTTCAAGGTCGCAGGCACGGAAAACGGCATCACCTCGCTGCAGATGGACATCAAGATCGCCGGTATCACCGAAGAGATCATGAAGGTCGCGCTCAGCCAGGCACAGGGCGGCCGCAAGCATATCCTCGGCGAGATGGCCAAGGCCATCACCGAAAGCCGCGGCCAGCTCGGCGAATTCGCACCACGCATCGAAGTGATGAACATTCCGGTCGACAAGATCCGCGAAGTCATCGGTTCGGGCGGCAAGGTCATCCGCGAAATCGTCGAGAAGACCGGCGCCAAGATCAACATCGAGGACGACGGCACCGTCAAGATCGCCTCTTCCTCCGCCAAGGAGATCGAAGCGGCCCGCAAGTGGATCCACTCGATCGTTGCCGAGCCGGAAGTCGGCCAGATCTATGAAGGCACGGTCGTCAAGACCGCCGATTTCGGCGCTTTCGTGAATTTCTTCGGCGCCCGCGACGGCCTCGTGCATATCTCGCAGCTCGCTGCCGATCGCGTTGCCAAGACGACCGATGTCGTCAAGGAAGGCGACAAGGTCTGGGTCAAGCTGATGGGCTTCGATGAGCGCGGCAAGGTTCGCCTGTCGATGAAGGTCGTCGATCAGGCCACCGGCCAGGAAATCGTCCAGGAGAAGAAGAAGGCTGAAGGCGAAGCCGCCGAATAAGCTTCCTTCCTCTTCAAGAAAAACGAGGCGCGGAAGCTTTTTCCGCGCCTTTTCTGTATCCGTGAGCCGAGAACACGCCATGAGCCGAGACGCCCTGAAAACCCTCTTCTATCCTTTCGCCACCGAGGCTGTCCGAATTCCCGGTGAAGGTGAACGCGTGATCTTCCTGGGCGCCGAGGCCGGCAATGTGCTGCCGGAGGGGTTTAATGCGGACATCACGGCGGTGCAGCCGTTCCGGCCGCTTTTCCGTGCTTTGCGGGAAGGTGCCCTTCCCGAAGCCGAAGGCGGAGATTACGACGCAGCGCTGGTGCTCTGCGGAAAACATCGCGGCGAAAACGAGAACCGCGTTGCCGAGGCCTTGGAGCGTGTGAGGGCAGGCGGCATGATCGTGGTTGCCGGCGGCAAGGAGGACGGCATCCAGCCGCTTCGCAACACGCTTCTGAAGCTCGGCCTGCAGATCGACTACACGCCGAAATATCATGGTGTGGCGATCTGGTTCGCCTGCCCGGAGAATGCTGAAGCGGCGATCGCGGCATTGAAGAAATTGCCTGTCGTGGTCGAAGGCCGCTTCGAGGCGGCGCCCGGCATGTTCTCGCATGATCGGGTCGATGCAGGCTCGGAACTGCTCGCAGGACGCCTGCCGACGGATTTCGACGGCAATGCCGCCGATTTCGGCGCAGGCTGGGGCTATCTCTCGGTGATGCTGAAAGAGAAGTCGCCGCGCGTGAACCGCATCGATCTTTATGAGGCCGACTACCGGGCATTGGAATTCGCCAAGCGCAACCTTGAGCGCAATTGCCCCGACCTCGATGCCCGCTTCTACTGGCAGGATCTCGGCGCAGAGCCGGTGAGGGAGAAATACGACCTCGTCGTCATGAACCCGCCCTTCCATGAGACGCAGGCCGCCGATCCGGAGCTCGGCAAGGCGATGATCCGCAGCGCCGCATCTGCGCTGAAGAACGGTGGGCGGTTGATGCTGGTCGCCAATCGAGGCCTGCCCTACGAGCCGGTATTGGCGGAAGGTTTCCGCGAGCATGGCGAAACCTGCCGCAATGCTCGCTTCAAGGTTCTGTGGGCCCGGAAGTAAACAACAAAAAGCCCCGCATTTGGCGGGGCTTTTTGTTTGACCGATTCAGGCTCGCCTACTCCGCGTCTGCCTTGCGCAGCTTGTCGAGCGTCGGCAATGACGTGATGCTGTAGCCGGCGTCGACGTAGTGGACTTCGCCGGTGACGCCGCGGGAAAGATCGGACAGGAGGTAAAGCGCCGAGCCGCCGATATCCTCGATCGTCGCGGTGCGACGGAGCGGCGAGTTCTGCTGGTTCCAGGAATAGATGGCGCGGGCATCCGAAATCCCGGCGCCTGCCAGCGTGCGCACCGGGCCGGCGGAGATCGTGTTGACGCGGATATCGCGTGGGCCGTAGTCCGCGGCCAGATAGCGCACGGAGGCTTCCAGGGCCGCCTTGGCGACACCCATGACGTTGTAGTTCGGGATGACGCGCTGCGAGCCGTTATAGGTCAGCGTCAGCATCGAACCGCCGTTCGGCATGAGTTCTGCGGCCCGCTTGGCGATTTCCGTGAAGGAGAAGCAGGAAATCACCATAGTGCGGCTGAAGTTCTCGCGGGTGGTGTCGGCGTAGAGGCCCTTCAGCTCGTTCTTGTCGGAAAAGCCGATCGCATGGACGAGGAAGTCGAGTGTGCCCCATCGTTCCTTGATCGCCGCGAATGCTGCGTCGACCGAGGCGATGTCCTCCACGTCGCAAGGCACGACGAAATCGGACCCGAGTTCCGCAGCAAGCGGCTTGACGCGCTTGCCGAGCGCTTCGCCCTGATAGGTGAAAGCCACCTCGGCGCCCTGGGCGGCCACGGCCTTGGCAATCCCCCAGGCGATCGAATGATTGTTGGCGACCCCCATGATCAGGCCGCGTTTCCCCTGCATGATTCCGCTCATGGAATTATCCGTTATAGCGCTGGAAGACGAGCGTGGCGTTGGTGCCGCCGAACCCGAAGGAATTGGAAAGAACCGTGTCGATCTTGGCATCGTCGATCCGCTTGCGGACGATCGGCACGCCATCGAATTCCGGATCGAGATTGTCGATATGGGCGCTTTCGCCGATGAAGCGCTCCTGCATCATCAGAAGTCCGTAGATCGATTCCTGTACGCCGGCACCGCCGAGCGAATGGCCGGTGAGAGACTTGGTGGACTGGATATACGGCATCCTGTCGCCGAACACTTCGCGGATCGCTCCGATCTCCTTGGAGTCGCCGACCGGCGTCGAGGTGCCATGGGTGTTGATGTAATCCACATCGCCCTTCACGGTCGCAAGCGCCTGCCGCATGCAGCGCACCGCGCCTTCGCCTGAAGGTGCGACCATATCGTAGCCGTCCGAAGTCGCGCCGTAGCCGACGATCTCGGCATAGATCTTGGCGCCGCGGGCTTTCGCGCGTTCCAACTCTTCCAGCACCAGCACGCCGGCGCCGCCGGCAATCACGAAGCCGTCGCGGTCGACATCATAGGCGCGCGAGGCCCTTTCCGGCTGGTTGTTGAACTTGGTGGACATGGCGCCCATGGCGTCGAAGAGATTCGACATGGTCCAGTCGAGGTCCTCGTGGCCGCCGGCGAACATCACGTCCTGCTTGCCCCACTGGATCATTTCGGCGGCGTTGCCGATGCAATGCGCCGAGGTCGAGCAGGCCGACGAGATCGAATAGTTCACGCCGTGGATCTTGAACCAGGTGGCGAGCGTCGCCGAAGCCGTCGACGACATGGCCTTCGGCACCGCGAACGGGCCGATGCGCTTCGGGCTGTTGTTCTTGACGGTGATTTCGGCGGCTTCGATCAAGGTGCGGGTCGAAGGACCGCCGGAGCCCATGATGATGCCGGTGCGCTCGTTTTCACTGATGTCCTTTTCCTCAAGGCCGGAATCGGCGATCGCCTGTTTCATGGCGACATGGTTCCAGGCGCCGCCCTGGGAGAGGAAGCGCATGGCGCGGCGGTCGACCAGGTCGGTCGGATCGAGAGCGGGTCTGCCCCAGACCTGGCACTTGAAGCCGTGTTCGGCGAAATCGGGGGAGAATGAAATGCCGGACTTTGCCTGACGCAACGATTCGGTGACTTCGGCGGCATCGCTTCCGATCGAGGATACGATACCGAGACCCGTGACAACTACCCGTCTCATCTCATCAAAACCTTTTCTCTCTGTTCTTCTTTCGGCGCCATGCCGTATCAAGCGGTCTTGTCTTTCGACAGGCCCACGCGAAGGTCGGTCGCCTGATAAATGGTTTCGCCGTCGGCCTTCAGCCAGCCGTCGGCGGTGCCGAGCACCAGGCGGCCGCGCATGACGCGCTTGAAGTCGATTCCGTATTGGAGCAGCTTCGTATGCGGGCGAACCATGCCCTTGAATTTCACTTCGCCTGTCGACAGTGCCATGCCGCGGCCTTCCTCGCCGAGCCAGCCCAGAAAGAAGCCGGTCAGCTGCCACATGCCGTCGAGGCCGAGGCAGCCAGGCATGATCGGGTTGCCTTCGAAATGGCAGGGGAAGTACCAGTCATCGGGACGCACGTCGTATTCGGCACGAAGATAGCCCTTGTCGAAGGCTCCGCCGGTCTCCGAGATATCCGTGATGCGGTGGACCATCAGCATGGGCGGCAGCGGAAGCTGCGCGTTGCCGGGACCGAACAATTCACCGTGGGCACAGGTGAGGAGTTCTTCGTACGAAAAGCTGGACTGTCTGACTGCCATAAAATTCCGTTCCCCCCGTTGAGCCTTGGACCTTCTGTTTTCCGAACCACTATTGCAAGATCGGTCGAAATTGAAGTGACGATGTCCGACGCTTCGCTTGGGGTGGTTTGCGAAGTGGTGGAACATCCATCTGTTCAGGTCCGCATATAGGAAGCTATGACCGCAAACCAGAGGCTTGTGGCGGAAATAACGTGATTTTGGCCATCCTGCGGACAGTATCCTCCGGAAACTATTGAAAGCCCTGGCTGTAAAAGTTATATCGGAAAGTCAAGATACCTTACATTTGCGTGAACGTGGGGAGCTGACGGGCATTATGGCAGAAGCCATTACGGACATCGAGACGAGACTGCGCCATTGCGGCCTGCGTCCGACGCGACAGCGCGTGGCGCTTGCCGACCTCCTGTTTGCCAAAGGTGACCGTCACCTGACCGTCGAGGAACTGCACGAGGAGGCCGTCACCGCCGGAGTGCCCGTTTCGCTCGCAACCGTATACAATACGCTGCATCAGTTCACCGAGGCCGGTCTCATTCGCGTGCTGGCCGTCGAAAGTGCCAGGACCTATTTCGACACCAACATCTCGGACCATCACCACTTCTTCGTGGAAGGCCGCAACGAGGTGCTCGATATTCCCGTCAGCAATCTGGAGATCGGCAACCTGCCGGAAGCGCCGGAGGGCATGGAGATTGCCCATGTGGATGTCATCATCCGGCTGCGCGAGAAGAAGGCCTGACCCGGCCTGATCCTTTCTTCCCCTTGATGCCTTTTCGAATGCCGGCCCGGCCCCGGTCAGCGTCGCGCAAGTGCTTGGGCTTAGCATCGCCGCCGATCATCGCGCTCGTCATCCGCGAGCGCCTGCCGTGAACAGGTGATTTTATCGGGGTGCAGCCGTGAAGAAGCTCTTGATCGTGTTTGTGCAAATGATGGCGCTGATCTTTGCGCCGGAGCTTGCCTTCGCGCAGCAGCAGCTCATCACCGATCCGGAGATTTACGAGAAGGACCATTTCCGCACCGAGTGCAAGACTGCGGATTTCGGGCCTGACTTCATCAGCCGCTTCGACATCAACAACGACGGTATCGTCGATGCGGTCTCCAACCACGGCGAATTGACCTGCGACGGTGTGAAGGGGCCGGCCTGCAACAATGACGGCTGCCCCTATAATTTCTACCTCCAGGCCAAGGAGGGCGGCTATTTCATGATCGCCACCGCGCAGCTCTACGGCTATGATTTCGTCAAGTATTTCGGCAACATGGTCTTCCTTCTGAAGATGCATCCCCGCTTTTGCGAGCGCACCGATGCCGAGCCCTGCGAGATGCGCGTGCGCGTGCGGGGCGGCCGCTTCCTCACCATCTCCAAGAAATAGTCAGCGCGGAAAGATGTCGCCGATGCGTCCGGCGAAATGGTAGGCTGCGAGGCTCATCCATTCGCGCGCCGCGGTCGTGGTAAGCTGGGCATTGAGCGAGGGCTGCGTGAAGTCGAACGACAGGCCGACGATGCCGCTCGTCCGATAGTCGGCCGGCCAGGGCGTGACGGTCATTCCTGCCGTTCTGAACAGGCCGATCGCGCGCGGCATGTGGTAGGCCGATGTGATCAGCAGGCAGTTTTCGAGCCCCTGATCTTTCAGGAGTTCGGCGGTGTTGAGGGTATTCTCGTAGGTCGTGCGGGAGGCATTCTCCTTGACGAGGCGATCGGGCGAGATGCCGAAGGCGGAGAAAAGCCGCTCCGAAGCCTGCGCTTCCCCTTCATAGATGCCGCTGATCGAACCGTCGCCGCCAGAGATCAGAATCCGTGCTTCCGGATGGCCGCGGGCAAGCCGCAGTGCTTCCACGAACCGGTCCGCCGCCTGATTGAGCTCGATGCCCCCGCGCGCGGTATTGATCTCGGTATCCAACGCGCCGCCGAGCACGATCATACAGGAGAGCATCTGCGGATCCCGGGCGGGCTTGGGAAAGCGGGCCTCCAGCACCTGCAGCGCAACCGTGCCGGTCGTGGTGAAAAGGGTCACAAAGAGGATCAGGGCGGCCAGAAGTGCGGAGAGGCCGCCAAGCCTACGCCAGCCCGCGAAAACGAGAAGCGCAGCAAGGGCGCAGAGGAGGAAGGCGGCGGACAGCGGCTGGGCGAAAACCCAGAAAAGCTTGGAAATCAGGAACATGATATCTTCCGGAACGATTAGATGCGCCGCCGCGCGGGCGAGATCCGCTGCTGGAAATGCAGATGCAGCGGGCGCGGCAGCATCGCCGTCGCCAGGGCCACCACGAGAGCGAGGGCCGATACGAACCAGAGCGCGTCGCTGCCTGCATATTTCGTCAGGAAAGCGCCGGTGACGGCTCCGCATGCCATGCCCGTCCAGGGGATCGTCTGAATGAGCCAGCCGGTCGGGTTGCGGTCGCCGACGAGCCAGCGCCCGATGCCGCGGCCGAACCGGGAAAGCGCACCGGTAACATAGGTAAGGCCGATCGGCAGGCCTTCGATATGCTCGACGGTCGCATTAATCATCCCCATCGACAACACGATGAGATAAAATTGCACGCGCGGATAAACGTCACCGGGAACCGTGGAGGCCGCGGCAAGCAGAATGGACACGCCGGCGAGGACCACGAAGGTGCGTCTTGCGGAAACGGTATGGGCGAGGACGATGCCGAGCGCATTGCCGAGAATGAAGACCCAGAGCGCTGAGAAGAGTATGAGCGCGTGCGTATAGTTGCCGTCGGCGAAGGAGAGGGCCGCGCGCGTCGTGTTGCCGGTCATGAAGGAAACGAAATCGCCGGAAAGCAGGAGGCCGACCGCATCCGTCATCCCCGCCACGAAGGAGATCGCGGCAACGAGCGACAGGCCCGTGACGGTCCTTCGCGTGCGGATGATGCGTCTGCGTCTTGCTCTGGTCATGGAGGCCCTTTCCTCCCGAGGTTCTGCGCGAATCAGGCATTCGGCCCTGATCCGGAACAATGCCGGTGAGAGGAAAAGAAATCGCAAATCCGTTGCGGAAGCGAGTCCTATCCGGCGCTGAGCCAGGCTTCGATACCCTTTGCCGCAGCGCTGCCGGTGGCGAAGCAGGCAGTCAGCAGATAGCCGCCCGTCGGCGCCTCCCAGTCCAGCATCTCGCCGGCGGCGAAAAGCCCCGGGATCGACTTCAGCATGTAATTCTCGTCGAGGGCGCTCCAGGCGATTCCACCGGCCGATGAGATGGCTTCCGCGAGCGGCCGGGGGCGGGTGAGCGGGATCGGCAGAGCCTTGATGAGCGTTGCCAATTCCTCCGGCGCCATGCGGTTGGTATCGGGGACAAGCTCGCGCAGCAGGGCCGCCTTCACGCCTTCCAGCCCCGCACCCTTGCGCAACCGGTTGGAGAAGCTCGCCTTGGCATCCTGCCGAGCCAGATCGCGAGCCAGACGCTCGATGGTGCGGCCGGGCATTAGGTCTACGACAAGCGTTCCCGCGCCGTCGCGGCGGAGCCTATCGCGCAGGGCGGCGGAATGGACATAGACGAGGCTTCCCTCGACCCCGTGTTTCGAGATCACAAACTCACCCTGGAACGTGCCGGCGCCGGAGGTTGCCGAGACCGATTTCAGCGGCTCACCGGCGAAGCGCTCGCGAAACGTCTCGCTCCAGGTAACGTCGAAGCCGCAATTGGCCGGCCGGAGATCGCTGATCGCGACGCCCTTTTCCATGAGCCACGGCACCCAGGCGGCATCCGATCCGAGCCGTGGCCAGCTTGCGCCGCCGAGCGCCAGCAGCGCCGCATCCGGCCGGGCGAGGAGTTCGCCCTCCGGCGTTTCGAAACGATAACCGTCTTCCGCAAAGCCGGTCCAGCGATGACGCGTTTTCAACGTCACGCCCTGCGCTTCCAACCGGCGCAGCCAGGCGCGAAGCAGCGGCGAGGCCTTCATGACCCTGGGAAAGACGCGGCCGGACGTGCCGACGAAGGTTTCCGTACCGAGCCCCGCCGCCCACTCCCGCACATCGTCCGGCGTGAACGCATCGAGCGCCGGGCGCAGCCGGGCTGAGGCCGGACCGAAACGTCCGGCAAACCTTGAAAACTCTTCCGAATGGGTGATGTTGAGTCCGGACTTGCCGGCCAGCAGGAATTTCCGCCCAAAGGTTGGCATGGCTTCGTAGACGGTCACGGCGCAGCCGGCGGCGGAAAGCACTTCCGCCGCCATGAGCCCCGCCGGCCCGCCGCCGATGATCGCAACTTGCTTCGTCATGATCTCCGGTTACGGCAGATCAGCGCGCTTTGCCATAGCCTCCGGCAGTCGGCGTGATCACCGTCACGGCTTCACCGGCCTCGATGACGGTCTGCGCACAGCCACCAAGTTCCTCGAAGGTCCCGTCGAGGCGTCGCACGGTCGTCTTGCCCATCGCGCCCGCTTCGCCGCCGGCAAGCCCGTGCGGCCGGATCGTCCGGTGCGAAGAGAGGATTGCGCAATCCATCTTTTCCAGGAAGCGGATCGTTCGCTTCGTGCCGTTGCCGGCGGTGAACTTGCCCCTCCCGCCGGAATTTTCGCGGATGTGGAAGTCTTCGAGCAGCACCGGATAGCGCGTTTCGAGGATTTCCGGATCGGTAAGACGCGAATTGGTCATGTGGACATGTACCGCATCCGTGCCGGCAAAACCCGTTCCGTCGTTGAAGACGCCGGCGGGCGAGCCCGAGCACAGCGTTTCGTAATACTGGTACGTCGCGTTGCCGAAGGTGAGGTTGTTCATCGTGCCCTGGCTTGCGGCCAGCGCGCCCAGTGCACCGAACAGCGCATTGGTGACGTGCTGGCTGGTCTCCACATTGCCGGCGACGACGGCGGCCGGATATTGCGGCTTCAGCATCGACCCTTCCGGCACGACGATCCTGATCGGCCTGAGGCAGCCGGCATTCATGGGGATCGAGCTTTCCACCATGACGCGGAAAACATAGAGCACGGCGGCGCGCGTCACCGGTTCGGGGGCGTTGAAATTGTTTTGCCTTTGCGGGCTCGTGCCCGTGAAGTCGACCACCGCCTCGCGCTTTTCCTTGTCGACAGTGATCTTCACCCGGATCACGCTGCCCTGGTCGGTCGAATAGGAGAACTCGGCATCGTCCAGTTTCGCGATGACGCGGCGAACGCTCTCCTCGGCATTGTCCTGCACATGGCCCATATAGGCCTGCACCACATCGAGCCCGAACTGCGCGATCATCTTGCGCATCTCGTGCACGCCCTTCTCGTTGGCGGCGATCTGGGCGCGCAGGTCCGCGACGTTCTGGGCGACGTTGCGAGCGGGATAGCGGTGTTCGGAGAGCAGCTTGGTGATGCCTTCCTCGTCGAAACGGCCGCGGTCGACCAGCAGCACGTTGTCGAACAGCACGCCTTCCTCGTCGACGGTGGTCGCAAGCGGGGTCATCGATCCAGGCGCGGTGCCGCCGACATCCGCATGATGGCCGCGCGAGGCGACGTAGAAGAGGATTTTTTCGCCTTTTTCATCGAACACAGGCGTAACGACGGTGATGTCCGGCAGGTGGGTGCCGCCGTTATAGGGCGCATTCAGTGCGAAGACGTCGCCGGGACGGATCTTGCCCTTATTGGCGGCGATCACCGTCTCGACCGAACGATCCATCGAGCCGAGATGCACCGGCATATGAGGAGCGTTGGCGACCAGCGCGCCGTTCTCGTCGAAGACGGCGCAGGAGAAGTCGAGCCTTTCCTTGATGTTCACCGAAGAAGCGGTGTTCTGCAGCGTGACACCCATCTGCTCGGCGATCGACATGAAGAGATTGTTGAAGACTTCGAGCAGCACGGGATCGGCCTGCGTGCCGATCGGCTTGGCGCGGGAAAGCTCTGTAACGCGTTTCAGCACGACGTGATTGAGCCTGGTGATCTCGAAGGCCCAGCCGTCTTCCACGACGATCGTCTGGTGCGGTTCGACGATCAGGCAGGGACCGCTCGCCCTTGTGCCGGGCTTGATGTCGGCGCGGCGATAGACCGGTGCCTCGCGCCATGCACCGCCGGAGAAGAATTTCGTCTCCTCGGCTGTGGCGGGAGCTGAGGTATCCGGCGAAAATTCCGGCTCGTCGGGATCGGCACCGCCGCCGATCGCCTCGACCTCATAGGCTTCGAAGATGATCTCGCGATTCTCGAAGATGAAGCCGAACTGCTTTTTATGGGCTGTTTCGAATGCGGCCGTCATCTCGGCCGTATCGCTCAAAGCCACGGGCAAAGTCGTATCCGTGCCTTGGTAGCGCAGGTGAGCGCGGTGCAGCACGTCCGTCTCGGCTTCGGAAACGCCCTGTGAGGCCATTTCCGCGACGACGCTGGCCGTCAGCTCATCCCGGATCGGACCGAGCGATCGGAGTGCCGCCGCAAGTCCTTCGGAAATCGTGCGCTGGCGGGTGGCGCGGATGTCGGCGAGGCCCATGCCGTAGGCGGAAAGAATGCCCGAGAATGGATGGATCAGTACGGTCGAGATGCCGAGCGCATCGGCTGTCAGGCAGGCATGCTGGCCGCCGGCGCCGCCGAAGCAGGTCAGCACGTAATGGGTGACGTCGTAGCCGCGCTGGACGCTGATCTTCTTCACCGCATTGGCCATGTTCTCGACGGCGATGGCGAGGAAGCCGTCGGCCACCTCTTCCGGCGTGCGGCCGTCGCCGATCACCTCAGCCATATTTTCGAAGGCGGCGCGTACCGCATCCGCGTCGAGCGGCTGGTCGCGGTTCGGCCCGAATATGGCCGGGAAGAGTTTCGGCGAGAGCTTGCCGAGCATGACGTTCGCATCGGTGACCGTCAGCGGCCCGCCGCGGCGATAGGCCTTGGGACCTGGATTGGCGCCCGCCGAATCCGGGCCGACGCGGAAACGGCCGTTCTCGAAATGCAGGATCGAGCCTCCGCCTGCCGCCACCGTATGGATGGACATCATCGGTGCCCGCATGCGCACGCCGGCCACTTCCGTCTCGAAGGAGCGTTCCAACTCGCCGTCGTAATGGGAGACGTCGGTGGACGTGCCGCCCATGTCGAAGCCGATCATCCGGTCGAAGCCCGCAAGCCTTGAGGTTTCCACCGCACCGACCACGCCGCCGGCCGGGCCTGAGAGGATCGCGTCCTTGCCCTGGAAGAGCCGTGCAGCCGTGAGGCCGCCCGAGGACTGCATGAACATGAGCTGCGGCCCGTTCTCCCCCCCGGCGCCAAGCTCTTCGGCGACCTGCTCCACGTAGCGGCGCAGGATCGGCGAAAGATAGGCGTCGACGACGGTCGTATCGCCGCGGCCGACCAGTTTGATCAGCGGCGAAACCTCGTGGCTGACGGAGACTTGCGTAAAACCGATCTCGCGGGCGATCCGAGCAGCGAGCTGTTCGTGAGCCGGGTAACGATAGGCATGCATGAAGACGATCGCAACGGCACGGAAGCCCGCATCGAATTGCGCCTGCAGTTGCGCCCGGATCGAGGCTTCGTCCGGCGAAGCCTCCACCGCGCCGTCGGCGCGGACGCGTTCGTCCACTTCGACGACGGCGCTGTAGAGCAGTTCCGGTTTGATGATCTTCTTGGCAAAGATGTCGGCGCGGGCCTGGTATCCGATCGCCAGAGCGTCGCGGAAGCCGCGCGTGGTGACGAGCAGCGTGCGCTCGCCCTTGCGTTCCAGCAGCGCATTGGTGGCGACGGTCGTCCCCATCTTCACGGCGCCGATCGCGTGCGAGGGGATCGGCATGCCCGCCGGGACGCCGAGAAGTTCGCGGATCCCCTGCACGGCCGCGTCCCGATAGGCCTCCGGATTTTCCGAAAGAACCTTGTGAGCGATCAGCGATCCGTCAGGTTTGCGCCCGACGATGTCGGTAAACGTGCCGCCGCGATCGATCCAGAAATCCCACTTGCTGTCGATCATGTCCCGCCTCTGTTTGGAAATCGATTTGCATTAACGAAAACATTTCGTCGATAAAACGTCAATGATTAGTTGACAGGAAAATGCCTGTTGAAGCATCATGCTCATCGAACGGGCAAGGAAGCCGAAAGAGTTTCGCCCGAGTAACCGGCAACCGAGGGGAGCCGACCATGATTTTTTGCCGCTCCGTGTCGCGGAGGACGCCCTATGTCCACCGTTGATACCCGTCACAGCATCTTTCCCGAATGGCTGCGCCGCACACTCGACGGGCTTTACCTTGTCTCCGGCTGGCTGGCCGGACTTTTCCTCGTCGCGATCTTCCTGATCATGATGGCGCTTTCCGCCGGCAGGCCGCTCGATATCGACGTGCCGGCGGGCGACGATTTCGCTTCCTGGTGCATGGCGGCGAGCGCCTTTCTCGGCCTCGCGCATACGTTCCGCTCCGGTGAGATGATCCGCGTCGGCCTACTGGTCGAGCGCATCAAGGGGCCGGCGCGGCAGGTGGTCGAGATCGTCGCTCTGGCAATCGGAACGATCGCGGCCGTCTATTTCGCATGGTTCGCCTTCGACATGACGCGCACGTCCTACCGGTTCAATGATCTCTCGCAGGGCGTCATCGCGGTGCCGCTCTGGATCCCGCAGCTCGGTTTCTGCGGCGGTCTGGTCATTCTCGCCATCGCCTTCGTCGACGAGCTCCTTCACGTGCTGTTCGGCGGTTCGCCGCGTTACGAAAAGCCGGCGCCGGAAACCGCCGAGGAAGTCATCGAACGCGCCATCCAGAGCGGGGCCTGACGAATGGGAACGATCGAACTCGTCGAAATCGCCGGTGTCGTCCTCGTCGCCCTGCTGGCGCTGCTGGCCGGTGGCGTCTGGATCGGCATATCGCTTCTGATCTGCGGCTTCATCGCCATGCTCTTCGTGCCGGGCATCCCGATCGGTGCGGTGCTCGCCACGAATTCCTGGAGCGGCGGCGCCTCCTGGTCGCTGGCAGCGCTGCCGCTCTTCGTCTGGATGGGCGAGATCCTGTTCCGCACCCGATTGTCGGAAGAGATGTTCCGCGGTCTGTCGCCGTGGCTCGGCTGGCTGCCCGGCCGGCTGATGCATGTCAACGTGCTCGGCTGCGGCCTGTTCGGCTCGATCTCGGGCTCCTCGGCCGCCACCACCGCGATGATCGCCAAGATCGCCCTGCCGGAATTGAAGAAACGCGGTTACGACGAGATGGTGAGCCTCGGCTCGCTTGCGGGCGCGGGTACGCTCGGCATCCTCATCCCGCCGTCGATCACCATGGTGGTCTATGCGGTCGCGGCGAACGTCTCGATCATCCAGATCTTCCTCGCGGGCTTCCTGCCGAGCGTCATCGTCATGGTGCTCTATTCCGGCTACATCATCGTCTGGTCGATGCTGAACCCGGACAAGCAGCCGCCCGCGCCGCCGAAGATGAGCCTCAAGCAAAAGCTGAAGGAATCGGCGAACCTCATTCCCGTCACGCTGCTGATCGTACTCGTCTTCGCGACCCTTCTCCTCGGTTGGGCGACGGCGACGGAATGCGCCGCCTGGGGTGTGCTCGGGTCGCTGGCGATCGCAGCCTGGTCCGGTTCGCTCACGGTGAAATCCTTCTGGGAAAGCGTCATGGGTGCCATGCGGCTCACCTGCATGATCATGCTGATCCTGACGGGGGCCGGATTCATGTCGATCGCCATGGGTTATACGGGTATTCCAAACGCACTCGCCACCTGGGTCGACAGCTTCGATCTCAGCCCTTACGCCCTGATCGCCGTGCTGACGGTCATGTATATCCTGCTCGGCGCCGCGCTCGACGGGCTCTCCATGATCGTGCTCACCACGGTCGTGGTGCTGCCGATGATCCAGCAGGCCGGTTTCGACCTCATCTGGTTCGGCATCTTTCTGGTGCTGATCGTCGAGATGGCGGAAGTCTCGCCGCCGGTCGGCTTCAACCTCTTCGTACTGCAGACGATGAGCGGCCGCGACAGCCTGACGGTCGCGAAAGCCTCGCTGCCCTTCTTCTTCCTGCTTGTGGCGACGGTCGCCATCATCACGGTCTTCCCGGATATCGTGATGGTTCTGCCGAAAATGGCATTCCCGGGATAACGTCTTGAAAAAAGGGGAATGGAAAATGACCATGCACTTCAAAGCCATAGCCCGCCTCGGCCTGACGGCCGCTGCGCTGATTGCCGGTGCCGGCGCCGCGGTGGCCCAGACCGCCTGGGTGTTGCCCTCGGCCTATCCGCCGGCCAACTATCACGTCCAGAATCTGAGCCAGTTCGCCTCCGACGTGGACGCTGCCACCAGCGGGGCGCTGAAGATCACCATCCATCCGAACGCCTCACTCTTCAAGGCGCCGGATATCAAGCGCGCCGTCCAGACCGGCCAGGCTCAGGCAGGCGAGGTTCTGATCTCGCTGCACGAGAACGAAAACCCGGTTTTCGGCATCGACGTCGTGCCTTTCCTGGCGACCAGCTTCGATCAGTCGAAAAAGCTGTGGTCGGCCTCCAGGCCGGCGATCGAAAAAGCCCTCGATGCGCAGGGTCTCAAGCTCCTCTACGCGACGCCCTGGCCGCCGCAGGGCATCTTCACCAAGAAGGACGTCAACAGCGTCGCCGATCTCAAGGGGCTGAAATGGCGCGCCTATAATGTCGGTACGTCCCGCATCGCCGAGCTCGTCAGCGCACAGCCGGTCACGGTTCAGGCGGCGGAACTGCCGCAGGCGCTTGCGACCGGCGTCGTCGACGGCCTGATGACCTCCAGCGCCACGGGCGTCGATTCCAAGATCTGGGAATCGCTGACCCACTATTACGACACCCAGGCCTGGATCCCGAAGAACGTCGTCTTCGTCAACAAGGCCGCTTTCGAATCTCTCGATCTGGCCGTCCAGAAGGCTGTCACCGATGCGGCTGCGGCCGCCGAAACCCGCGGTTGGGCGCTCGGCGTGGAAAAGACCGCCGCCTACATGGACACGCTCAAGAAGAACGGCATGCAGGTTGTCGAACCGAGCGCCGATCTCAAGAAGGGTCTTGCGGATGTCGGCGCCAGGCTGACGGAAGATTGGTCGAAGAAGGCCGGCGCTGATGGTGCCGCCATTCTGGACGCCTACAGGAAGATGTGATTTGAGAGGCGCCGCGGCCGGCCGGTCGCGGCGCGCTCATCCCGGGAGGAGAAATCATGTCGTCGGAGAAGAATGAATTCGGCCCGATCGTGTCTTCCGGGCATCTGGCGAGCGGCGCATTGCCGGCCCTGTCGGAAATCGAGTTCGGCCTGATCATGCTGAACCACGCCTTCAGCCGCTGGATGGTGCGCTGTATGGCCGCCGCCGGTGTGCCGGATCTTTCGGCCATCGATATCCTCGTCCTGCACAACATCAACAGCCGCAACAAGCCGAAGACGCTGGCCGACATCGCGCTCGTCCTCAATATCGAGGATACCCATGTGGTCACCTACGCGCTGAAGAAGCTCGAACGGCTGAAGCTCATCAAATCCGGCCGCCGCGGCAAGGAAAAGCTGGTCATGGTGACGGAGGCGGGCGCCGATGCCTGCAGGCGCTATGCCGCGGTGCGCGAGGCTCTGCTCGTCAAATCCGTGCTTGCGACCGAAGTCACCGGCGAGACGCTTTCGGCGATCGCCTCCCGCCTGCGCGCCCTTTCGGGCCATTACGATCAGGCCGCCCGCGCCGCTGCCTCGCTCTGATTTCAGGCGAAGAGTGCTTGCATCAGCGGATGGGTGGGGTCAGCCATGCCATCCAGCACGTTGAAATGGTGTTTGTCCGGTTCCTCGACGGCTTCCGTCTCGGCGCCGAGCCCTTCCCAGATGCTGGCGAGCAATGCGTTCTGGCGCACGAATTCGGCGCGTTCCGCGGCCCCAACCCAGCAGGTGACGCGGGCGTTCGGCATGGGCTCCAGGAGGGCCGGGCTTTCGGCCAGCGCCTCCTCGCGGTCGATCCGCATCTTGGCGTTCGAGGAGAGATTGATGAGCGGCCGGAGATCATGCAGGCCGGAGAGCGAGACGGTATTGGCGATGCGGTCGCGCACCGCTTTCGGCAGCGGCGAGGTGGTGCAGATCATCCGCGTCACCAGCTGCCCGCCGGCGGAGTGCCCGATCAGCCGGATCGGACCGGCGATCATGCCTGCAGCAGCTTCGATGGCTTTGCCGATCTCGATCGTAATGCCCGCGATGCGGTTTTCCGGCGCAAGCGTGTAGCCTGGCATGGCGACGGCATGACCGCGATCCACGGCGCCTTTGGCAAGATGCGACCAGTAGCTGTTGTCGAGCCCCACCCAGAAACCGCCATGCACGAAAACCACGAGGCCCGAAGGTGCGGATTCGGGCAGGAAAAGGTCGAAGCGGTTGCGCGGCTTTTCTCCGTAGGAGAGGCCGAGTTTCGCACGTCCGGCCGCAGTGAGTTCTTCCCGATAGTGCCGCGCCGGGTCTACCCAGGCGGCCGGCCAGCGGTCGCCCTGGGGGATGTTGATGCCGTTGGCATAGGCATTGTCCCAGTCGCTGATCCGATGGCGCATTTTCGTTTCTCCCTCGACGCTCTCCTGAATTTGGGCACATACTGGCATTCCAGCTTCCGGCTTGGAAGCCGCCTTGCAGGCGAGAATGACGGATGGAGAAAATTATTACAAACTTAAAATTTCTCTCTTGCAACCGGAAGGAAGCAGTGCTTTTCTGAACGAAAGGCGAAAAGCCGCTATGATAAAAAATGCATTGGGGAATTCAGACATGCTGGGTCCGTCAGGCCATCAGGATACGTTTGCCCGCGACAATCTCCCCCCGTTCGATCAGTGGCCGGAGATCAGGCTCGAAGGCTTCGAATACCCGGAATGGGTGAATGCGGCGGTCGAACTGACCGATCGAATGGTGGAGAAGGGCTTCGGTGATCACACCGCCCTCATCGGCAACGGACGCCGCCGCACCTACAAGGAACTCGCCGACTGGACGAACCGCATCGCCCGTGCGTTGACCGAGGATTATGGTCTCAAGCCCGGCAACCGCGTTCTGATCCGCTCCGCCAACAACCCCGCCATGGTCGCCTGCTGGCTGGCGGCGACGAAGGCGGGTGCGGTCGTGGTCAACACCATGCCGATGCTGCGGTCCGGCGAGCTTGCGAAGATCATCGACAAGGCTGAGGTCTCCATGGCGCTTTGCGATACGCGCCTGATGGACGAGCTGGTGTCCTGCGCCAAGGAGAGCGGGTTCCTGAAGCAGGTGATAGGCTTCGACGGCACGGCCAATCATGACGCGGAGCTCGATCGCGCGGCGCTGAACAAGCCGGTGCGCTACGACGCCGTGAAGACCGGCCGCGACGACGTGGCGCTGCTCGGCTTTACCTCCGGTTCCACCGGCGTGCCGAAAGCGACGATGCATTTCCACCGCGATATCCTGATCATCGCGGATGCCTATGCGAAGGAAGTGCTCGACGTGACGCCGGATGACGTCTTCGTGGGCTCTCCACCGCTTGCATTCACCTTCGGTCTCGGCGGCCTTGCGGTCTTCCCGCTGCGTTTCGGCGCTGCTGCAACGCTTCTGGAGCAGGCGACGCCGCCGAAGATGATCGAGATCATCGAGACCTACAAGGCGACGATCAGCTTCACGGCCCCCACCGCCTATCGCGCCATGCTGGCGGCAATGGATGCCGGTGCCGATCTCTCCTCGCTTCGCATCGCCGTTTCGGCCGGCGAGACGCTGCCCGGCCCCGTCTTCGAGGAATGGGTGAAGAAGACAGGCAAGCCGATCCTCGACGGTATCGGCGCCACCGAAATGCTGCATATCTTCATTTCGAACCACCTGGGGGATGCCAGGCCCGCCTGCACCGGCAAGCCGCTGACCGGCTACGAGGCGATCGTCGTCGACGACGGCATGAACGAGGTTCCGCGCGGCACGATCGGCCGGCTGGCGGTCAAGGGGCCGATCGGCTGCCGGTACCTGGCCGACGAACGGCAGAAGGATTACGTCAAGGGCGGCTGGAACATCACGGGCGATTCCTTCGTGCAGGATGAAGACGGCTATTTCCACTTCGCCGCCCGCTCCGACGACATGATCATCTCCGCCGGCTACAACATCGCCGGGCCTGAGGTGGAAGCGGCCCTTTTGAAGCACGAGGCGGTGCTGGAATGCGCCGTGATTGGCGTGCCGGACGATGCCCGCGGCATGATCGTTGAGGCGCACGTCGTTCTCGCGGATCCTTCGGCTGCCTGTGATGCCCTGGCGAAACTGCTCCAGGAGCATGTGAAGAACGTCATCGCGCCGTACAAATATCCGCGCTCGATCGTCTTCGCCGAGGCTCTGCCGAAGACCGAATCCGGCAAGATCCAGCGTTTTCGGCTGAAGCGGAAACTGTCGGCGTAACCATGTTTCCTTGCGGTTGAATTTGGCCGCATGTGCGGAGTGGAAGTTTCCACGCAAATGTGGAAGGTAATGAAAACCTTCGGCGGATCGCTGGCCGCCGTCGGAAAAATGAAAAATATGGGAACGACACAACAACAAACGGGAGTTCGTCACATGAAGAAAATGCTTGCTGCTGCCACGCTGGCGCTGAGCATGAGCACCTCCGGCCTCGCTTTCGCCGAACCGCTGAAGATCGGCATGATCACCACGCTTTCGGGCGGTGGCGCCGGCCTCGGCATCGATACGCGCGACGGCTTCATGCTGGCGATCAAGAATTCCGGCAACAAGGACATCACCGTCGTCACCGAAGACGACGCGCAGAAGCCGGAACTCGCCGTCCAGATCGCCGACAAGATGATCCAGAGCGACCAGGTGGATATCCTGACCGGCATCGTCTGGTCGAACCTTCTGATGGCGGTGGCTCCGAGTGCGGTCGCGCAGGGCAAGTTCTATGTTTCGACCAATGCGGCCCCGGCCGCGCTTGCCGGCGCCAACTGCAACAAGCTTTATTTCAACGCCGCCTATCAGAACGACAACCTGCACGAGGCGATGGGCGAATACGCCAATCGCGCTTACAAGAAGATGTTCATCCTCGCCCCGAACTATCCGGCCGGCAAGGATTCGCTGACCGGCTTCAAGCGTTACTACAAGGGCGAACTCGCCGCCGAAGTCTATACCCAGGTCGGCCAGACGGACTATGCCGCCGAGATCGCACAGATGCGCGCTTCCGGCGCTGACGGCATCTTCGTCTTCCTGCCCGGCGGCATGGGCATCGCCTTCATGAAGCAGTTCGCCCAGTCGGGCGTGAACATCCCGGTCATGGGCCCGGGCTTCTCCTTCAGCCAGGACGTGCTGCCAGCGATCGGTGACGCTGCGCTCGGCGCAAAGGCCTCCGGCCAGTGGGCTCCGGATTTCGACAACGAGGCCAGCAAGAAGTTCCTGGCCGACTTCCAGAAGGAATACAATCGCCTGCCGTCGATCTACGCCGTCCAGGCCTATGACGCCGCGCAGCTCATCCTGTCGGCCGCCGCCAAGGCGAGCGTGAAGGACGCCGATGCCTTCGGTGCGGAACTCAAGAAGGCGGACATCCAGTCGCCGCGCGGCAATTTCAAGTTCAACATCAACCAGCATCCGATCCAGGACATCTACCTGACGGAAGTGATCAAGAAGGACGGCGTCCTCACCAACAAGACGGTCGAGAAGATTTTCACCGACCATGGCGACGCCTATGCCAAAGACTGCAAGATCTAAGGTCTTCTCGTGACCGTTGCACTTGCTCTCGAGCAGTTGCTCAACGGCCTGCAGCTCGGCGTCATGTTGTTTCTCATGGCCGCCGGGCTGACGCTGATCTTCGGCGTCATGGGCCTGATCAACCTCGCTCACGGCTCGCTCTACATGGTCGGCGCATTCGCCTGTGCGGCGACGGCGGCCTGGACCGGTTCGTTCTGGATCGGTCTGGTCGCGAGCCTCATCGCCGCGGCGGCGGCCGGTGCGATCGTCGAGCTCGTGGTCATCCGCAGGCTTTATGATCGCGATCACCTCGACCAGGTGCTTGCGACCTTCGCGCTGATCCTGATGTTTTCGGAAGGCATGCGCTGGCTGTTCGGCTCGTTTCCGCTTTATCTGGATATTCCTCCGCTGCTGCAGGGCGCGGTGCCGCTTCCGGGCGGCACGGAATATCCCGTCTATCGCCTGGCGATCATCGCAGCGGGTGCCCTGGTCGCTTTCGGGCTCTACCTGCTGATCTCCGGGACGCGGCTCGGCATGCGCATCCGTGCGGGCGAGAGCGATCGCGAGATGATCGGCGCCCTCGGCGTCGATATCCGCACGCTCTATACCGTCGTCTTCGCGCTCGGCGCGGCACTCGCAGGTTTTGCCGGCGCCATGGTCGGCGCCATCCAGTCGGTACAGGTCGGCATGGGCGAACCGGTGCTGATCCTCGCCTTCGTGGTGATCGTCATCGGCGGCATCGGCTCGATCAAGGGCGCTTTGCTCGGCGCGCTGCTGGTCGGCGTCACCGATACGATGGGCCGCTTCCTGCTGCCGAAGCTGATGGCGCTCTTCGTCCCTCCGGCTCAGGCCGGCATGATCGGCGGCGCGGCCGCCTCGATGCTGATCTATATCGTCATGGCGGTCATTCTGGCGGTGAAGCCGCGCGGCCTCTTCCCGGCAGCCCATGCGTGAGGTCGGAATGCTGAGCCGCGAAAACCTCGTCAATCTCGTTCTGGCCGCGACTCTGCTGGCGGTGCCGCTGGCAGCCAACGCGCTCGGCCAGCCTTTCTACGTGACGCTGGCGACCCGTATCGCCATCCTGGCGCTCGCCGCGACCGGGCTGAACCTGGCGCTGGGTCTCGGCGGCCTCGTCTCCTTCGGACACGCGGCGTTCTTCGGGATCGGCGGTTATGCCGCCGGCATCCTGGCGACGCACGGTTTTTCGGGGGACCCTCTGATCTTCGGTCTGCCCGGAACGAACCAGATGTGGGTGATCTGGATCGTCGCCGTAGTAGTTGCCGGCCTCGTCGGGCTGGCGATCGGCGCGATTAGCCTCCGGACATCAGGCGTCTATTTCATCATGATCACGCTCGCCTTCGCGCAGATGGTCTATTATTTCGCGGTCTCCTGGCCGGCCTACGGCGGCGAGGACGGGCTATCGATCCTCGTCCGGAACCAGTTTCCGGGCGTCATGACCATGCGGCCCCTGAGCTTCTTCCTGATCTGCTACGTGATCCTGTTGATCGGTATCGGCCTCTTCGCGCTGATCCGCGCCTCGCGGTTCGGCTCCGCCCTGCAGGCGGCGCGGCAGAACGAGGTGCGCGTCGCGACCGTCGGTATCGAGCCCTATCGTATCCGGCTGACGGGCTTCGTCATCTCGGCGATGATGACGGGCCTGGCAGGCGCACTGTTTGCCGATCTAAACCGCTTCGTCAGCCCGTCCATGCTTTCCTGGCACATGTCGGGGGAACTGATCGTGCTGATCATCCTCGGCGGCACTGGCCGGCTGTTCGGGCCTTTGGCGGGTGCGGCGCTCTACGTCGCCTTCGAATATGCGCTCGGCGGTTTGACCGAACGCTGGCAGTTCTTTCTCGGCCTGATCCTGCTCGTTGTGGTACTCTTCGCCCGTGGCGGCCTGCTTGGGCTTCTTGCCGGAAAGGCCAGACATGGTTGAGCCGGTCCTTCAGATTTCCAACCTCGTGAAGAATTTCGGCGCGCTCCGGGCGACCGACGGGGTGACGCTCGATCTTCGCCCCGGCGAAATCCATGCGCTGATCGGCCCGAACGGTGCCGGCAAGTCGACGCTGATCCATCAGATCTGCGGCACGCTTCGGCAGGATTCGGGCTCGATCCGTTTCGCGGGGGAGGATGTCGGGGCGTTGAGCGTCGCCGGGCGTGCCCGGCTCGGCCTCGGCCGCACCTTCCAGGTCTCGTCGCTGGCGCCGGAGTTTTCCGCGCTTCGCAACGTCATGCTGGCGGTGCAGGCGAGGGAGGGTTCGAGCTTCCGTTTCTTCAAGCCCGTGATGCGCGACAAGGGCCTGATCGATACGGCCATGGCAATGCTGGAACGCGTCGGGCTGACGGCGCGCGCACGCATCCCCGCCGCCGAGCTCTCGCATGGCGAACGCCGCCAGCTCGAAATCGCCATGGCGCTCGCGCTGCAATCGAGGGCCTTCCTGCTGGACGAGCCGATGGCCGGCATGGGCCCGGAGGGCTCGAAGTCGCTGACGCGCTTTCTCGATACGCTGCGGAAGGAAGCGCCGATCCTTCTGGTCGAGCACGACATGGATGCGGTCTTCGCGCTCGCCGACCGCATCTCCGTGCTCGTCTACGGCCGCATCATAGCGACCGGCACGGTGGAGGAGATCCGCCGCGATCCGGCCGTGCGCACCGCCTATCTCGGAGATCACGCCTGATGCTGCTCGACGTCGCGAAGATCGAAGCATTCTATGGCGCGAGCCAGGCGCTGTTCGGAGTCGACCTCTCGGTGGCGGAAGGCGAGGCCGTGGCGCTGATGGGCCGCAATGGCATGGGCAAGACGACGACGATCCGCGCCATCTGCAATCTCAACCCCCCGAGGGCCGGTAGGGTGAAGATCGGCGGCGTCGATATAAGGGGCAAGCGGCCGCATCACGTGGCGAAGCTCGGCATCGGCCTTGTGCCGGAAGGCCGCCGTTGCTTTCCCAATCTCACCGTGCGCGAAAACCTCGTAGCCGCCGCCCGGCCGGGCACATGGACGCTGGAGCGCGTCAACGAACTTTTCCCCCGCCTTGAAGAGCGGCACGCACAGATGGCGCGTTCGCTTTCCGGCGGCGAGCAGCAGATGCTCGCGATCGGCCGTGCGCTGATGACCAATCCGCGCCTGCTGATCCTCGACGAGGCGACCGAGGGCCTTGCCCCGGTGATCCGGCAGGATATCTGGAAAGCCATACGGCGGCTGAAGGCGGAAGGCCTTTCGATTCTTGTGGTGGACAAGACGCTTTCGGAGCTTTTGCCGGTTGCGGATCGCTGCGTCATTCTGGAAAACGGAAAGAGCGCCTGGAGCGGCAAGCCCGCCGACCTGACGAGCGAACTGCAGGATCGATATCTCGGGGTGTAAACGATGGATGGAGAAGCGGCGAGCGCCGATCTGGAACTGATCGCCCACGGCCCGCACGGGAAGAACAAGCCTGAAACACGGCTGTGGTTGCGCATGCTCTCCACGACCAAGCTGATCACTACGGAAATCCGCCGCCGGCTGCGCGTCGAGTTCGGCGCGACGCTTCCCCAGTTCGACCTGATGGCGCAGCTCTATCGTGAAAAGGACGGCTTGAGGCTCGGCGAACTTTCCAAGCGCACGATGGTCACCAACGGCAATGTCACCGGCCTGGTGGAAAGGCTGGAGGCGGACGGTCTTGTGCTGCGGGTAACGCCCGATGGAGACCGCCGCGTCACCGTCGCCAAGCTGACGCCGCGGGGAACGGAGCTTTTCGTCGCGATGGCGGCGGCCCACGAAGGCTGGCTGCGCGACATCATGGCGGATGTCGATCCGGCGGCGATCGCCTCATTGTGGTCGGAGATCGGCGCGGTGAAGGCATCCGCCAGCAACCATCTTTCCGGCGCCGCCTTCGAATTGTAAGGCTCGTCCGGGCGCGGAACGAATTCGGGGTGAAAGATGGCAGACCTGCAGGCGATCGTCGACGAGATCCACGAGGAGCTGACGCCGCGGCTCGGCGAAGGCAAGGTCGCCGATTACATCCCGCAGCTCGCCCATATCGACCCGAAGAAATTCGGTATGGCGATCGTCACCGTCGATGGCGAAATACATACGGCCGGCGATGCCGAGGTGCCCTTTTCGATCCAGAGCATTTCCAAGGTCTTCACCCTGACGCTGGCGCTCGGAAAGCATGGAGAAACCACCTGGAACCGCGTCGGCCGCGAGCCATCCGGCTCGGCCTTCAATTCGATCGTCCAGCTGGAGCATGAGGAAGGCAAGCCGCGCAACCCCTTCATCAACGCCGGTGCGATCGCCGTGAGCGATCTCGTGCTTGCGGGACATACGCCGCGCGAGGCGATCGGCGAGATCGTCCGTTTCGTGCGTTATCTTGCCGATGACGAGACCATCGCCATCGATCCTGATGTGGCGAAGTCGGAGCAGGCGACAGGTTACCGCAATTTCGCGCTCGCCAACTTCATGCGCTCCTTCGGCAAGCTCACCCACCCGGTGGAGCATGTGCTGGGCGTCTATTTTCATCACTGCGCACTTGCCATGACCTGCACGCAGCTTGCCCGGTCCGGCCTTTTCCTGGCCGCATCCGGACGCAACCCGCTGACCGGGCACACCGTCGTATCCCGGCAGCGAGCACGGCGCATCAACGCGCTGATGCTCACCTGCGGCCATTATGACGGGTCGGGGGATTTCGCCTATCGCGTCGGCCTGCCGGGCAAGAGCGGCGTCGGCGGCGGCATCCTGGCTGTGGCGCCGGGCAAGGCATCGGTCGCGGTCTGGTCGCCTGGCCTCAATCGCAACGGTAATTCTTTGCTTGGCTCGCTGGCCCTGGAAATGCTCACGACGCGCACCGGCTGGTCGGTGTTCGGGCCCTGACTTCGAGCAAATAACAAAGGGCGGCGCCGCCGGCGCCGCCCCTTTTGCGTCTCCGCCTTACTGCTTCGGAAGGCTGAAGGCGATGATGTAGTCGCCGCGGTCCGGCGACTGACGCGACCCGCCCGCAGAAACCACGACGAACTGCCGCCCGCTTTCCGGAGAGACGTAGGTCATCGGGGTTGCCTGCGCGCCGACCGGAAGGCGTGCCTTCCAGAGCTCCTGACCTGTGCGGACGTCGAGTGCGCGAAGGTAGTAGTCCTGGGTACCGGCGTAGAAGACGAGGCCGCCGGCCGTCGTCGTCGGGCCGCCGAGCGACGGCATGCCGACCGGGAGCGGCAGGCCTGTCTTCATTCCAAGCGGACCCGTATCCTGCAGGGTGCCCGCCGGAACCTGCCAGACGAGCTGGCGGGTCTTCAGGTCGATCCCCGAGATCGTTCCGTAGGGCGGCTGGTGGCAGGGTACGCCGAGCGGCGACATGAAGCCGTTCTTCCAGGCGGCATAAGGCGTGCCCGTCTGGCTCGAAAGGCCGTCGTGGGCGGCAGCGCCGCCGCGGCCTTCGACCTCGGCCTGTGGGATCAGCTGCACGAATTGCGGCATGCGGATGTCGTTGACGACCAGCATCGCATTCGCTTCGTCGATCGACGCGGAACCCCAGTTCATCCCGCCGTAATAGCCCGGCATGATGAGCGAGACGTCGGTGCCCGGAGGCGTGAATTCGCCTTCGTAGCGCATCTTCTTGAACTCGATGCGGCAATAGAGCTGATCCCACGGGGTTGCGCCCCACATCCGGGCTTCCGTGAACGGCTCGGTGCCGATCGACGGCATGCCCGTCGAATAGGGCTGGGTTGCGGAGACATGGTCTTCCGAAACGCCACCCGTCTGCGGAACCGGCTTCTCCTCGACGGTTGCGATCGGCTCGCCGGTTTGGCGGTTCAGCATGAAGATCTGGCCGCGTTTGGTGATCTGGATCAGCGCCGGCTGGGTGCCGCCGTTGCCGTCCGGAACGTCGTAGAGCGCCGGTTGCGAGGGAACGTCGTAGTCCCAGATGTCGTGATGGACCGTCTGGAATTTCCAGCGTTCGCGGCCGGTGGCGATGTCGAGGGCGACGACCGAAGCGGAATATTGCTCGGCCGCTTCCGAACGATGCGCGCCGAAGAAATCGGGCGTTGCGTTGCCGGTCGGCAGGTAGACGAGACCGAGCTCGTCGTCATAGGCGGGCGTCGACCAGACGTTCGGCGTGCCGCGGGTATAGCTTTCGCCCTCGGGCGGATAGCGGGTGATGTTCGGGTTGCCGAGATCCCAGGCCCAGGCGAGCTCGCCGGTACGGGCGTTGAAGGCGCGCACGGCACCGGAGGGCTCGTTGACCTCGCGGTTGTCCCAGACCCAGCCGCCGACGAGGATGAGGTCGCGCATGACGGTCGGAGCGGATGTCTGGAAGTAGAAGCCGTCCTTGACCTCGCCCATGCCGTCACGAAGGTTGACCGTTCCGCCATTGCCGAATTCGGCGCAGGGCTCGCCCGTCTTGGCGTCGAGCTCGATCAGCCGGGCATCGATGGTCGTCATGACGATGCGTGCGGCGCATTGGGCCGGTGTGGCAGGCGCGACCGGTGCGGGAGCCGCCTGCGCCTGCGGTGCTTCGGGAGTAGGGGCCGCAAGTGCCGGAGCCGTCGGATCGGCCGGTGCCGCAGGCGCTGCCGGGGCCGGTTCCGCCGGCTGCACGGCGGCGGTGACCGGCGGTTCGTAATAGCTCACGCCGCGGCAACGCTGCCAGACGGGAGACTTCGCCTGCGGATCGAATTTCCAGCGGACCTCGCCGGTTTCGGCATTGAGTGCGTGAACGATGTTGTGCGCGGTGCAATGATAGACGGTGTCGCCCACCTGAAGCGGCGTATTCTGGTCTTCCGCGCCCTTTTCCGCGGGATCGCCGGTCCGGAAGGTCCAGGCGACTTCCAGGTTCTGGACGTTGTCGCGATTGATCACATCGAACGGCGCATAACGCGTCCCGTGCGGCGTACGTCCGTAATGGCGCCAATCGGAAGCGGAACCTTCCGCGGCGGCCTGGCCCTGCGGAGCCGGAACCTCGGCCACTTCGTTACGGATGACCTGATGCGGCTGGAAAGCCAGATAACCGGCGCCGACGAGGCCGAGCGCCAGGATCGCGGCGATGCCGAAAGGGAGGGCCTTCGAGGAAGGGCCGCTCGCCGGGAAGAGGGGAGCAAGCAATGCGACAACGATCGCCAGCACGGTCGGCGCGACGATGCGCGGGACGAGCGGCCAGAAATCGAGGCCGGCTTCCCAGAGAGCCCATGCAATGGTGGCTATGTAGAGGAGCGCGAAGAGCCAGACCGCAGCCTTCCTGCGCAGGAAGAAAAGAATTCCGACGATGAGGAGTGCGGCGCCCACAAGCGCATAATACCAGGAGCCGCCGAGCGTAATGAGCTGAATGCCTCCGGCGAGCAGGGGCAGGCCGCCGAGAAAGACGAGTATGCCGACGATTTTGAGGAGCCAGCCGCCGGAGCGGGCGGTCTGTGGAGAGGATGATTGTAAGGACATAGCGATTCCCATTTGCAGGCGTTCGCCGGAGAAGTGGCGAAGAGGACCGGAAAGGACTCAAAAAGAATCGGCCGGGCGGCCGATATTCGGCCTTGGCGGAAGCGGGCTGACAGATGCCGGAAAGCTGAGTAACTGGCAGGTGATAGCCGTTTTCGGAAAGGCCGATAACCCGCACATAACGCCGTTCTAAATTATGGCAAGAATGAGATGGCCATTTTTTTGCCTTAATGCCCACTTTTGCGGCGCGAAATAAAAAAGAGGGGCAGTTTCCTGCCCCTCTTTTTTGTCATCTGTGGATCGGATCAGTCCTCGCTGGCTGCCATCTGCGAGAGCACTTCGCCGCGTCCGCGAGCACGGAGAATCAGCGGCACGACGAGTGCCAGCGCCGCAAGCACGAGCAGCACGGCGGCGATCGGCGAGGTGAAGAGCACTGTCACGTCGCCCTGGCTGATCGCCAGCGCACGGCGGAGCTGCTGTTCGGCGAGCGGCCCGAGGATCAGGCCGACGACGACCGGCGCGATCGGATAGCCGAAGACGCGCATCACGTAGCCGAGCAGGCCGAAGGTGAGCAGCATGCCGAGCTCGAAGACGGATGGGTTGGCGCCGATCGTGCCGAGCGTCGCGAAGAGCAGGATGCCCGCATAGAGCCACGGCTTCGGAATGGTCAGCAGCTTCACCCACAGGCCGACGAGCGGCAGGTTCAAGACGAGCAGCATCAGATTGGCGATGAGCAGCGACGCGATCAGGCCCCAGACGAGCTGCGGGTTGGTCGCGAAAAGCAACGGGCCTGGCTGCAGGCCGTATTGCTGGAAGCCGGCGAGCATGATCGCCGCGGTCGCCGTGGTCGGCAGGCCGAGGGTGAGAAGCGGCACCAGCGTGCCTGCCGCCGAAGCGTTGTTGGCAGCTTCCGGGCCGGCCACGCCTTCGATCGCCCCGTTGCCGAATTCCTCCGGATGCTTCGTGAGGCGCTTCTCGGTCGCGTAGGAAAGGAACGTGCCGATTTCGGCACCACCCGCCGGCATGGCACCGATCGGAAAGCCGATCGCGGTGCCCCGCAGCCACGCTTTCCACGAGCGCGCCCAGTCCTGGGCATTCATCCAGACCGATCCCTTGACGGCTTCCACCTTGTCAGGCCCCTTGTCGCCCTGGGCGGCGATGAACAGCGTCTCGCCGATCGCGAACATGGCGACCGCCATGGTCGTCACCTCGATGCCGTCCAACAGGTCCGGAATGCCGAAGGAGAGGCGGTTCTGGCCCGTGAGCTGGTCGATGCCGACGATCGAGAAGGAGAGGCCGATGAAGAGGGAGGTCAGGCCGCGTAGCGTGGAATCGCCGAAGGCCGATGAAACGGTGACGAAGGCGAGCACCATCAGCGCGAAATACTCGCGCGGTCCGAAGACCAGTGCCAGCCTGACGATATAGGGCGCGATGAAGGCGAGCAGCAGCGTGGCGATGAGACCGGCGACGAAGGAGCCGATCGCCGCCGTTGCCAGCGCCGGCCCGCCGCGCCCATT
Organism: Xaviernesmea oryzae; assembly: GCF_900177415.1. Lineage (GTDB taxonomy): Bacteria > Pseudomonadota > Alphaproteobacteria > Rhizobiales > Rhizobiaceae > Neorhizobium > Neorhizobium oryzae_A. The sequence goes on from NZ_FXAF01000006.1 coordinate 461,716, forward strand.
GCGGGCCATCTTGTTGCCCTCCAGTGCCGTCACGATCGAGGCACTCTCGCCCGGCGTGTTGAGCAGGATCGAGGTGGTCGATCCTCCATACATGCCGCCGTAATAGATGCCGGCGAACATGATCAGCGAGCCGGTCGGGTCGAGCCTGTAGGTGACCGGCAGAAGCAGCGCCACGGTGAGCGCCGGGCCGATGCCGGGCAGCACGCCGACGGCGGTGCCGAGCGTTACGCCGATCAGCGCATAGAGGAGGTTCATCGGCTGTGCGGCCGACATGAGCCCCTGCAGAAGAAATTCGAATGTGCTCATAATCTTACTCTCGTGGCCCGATCACCAAAACAGACGTTCCAGCGGACCCGCCGGAAGCGAGAGCTGCAACATGCCTGCGAAGATCAGCCAGATGACGAGACAGAGGACGATGCCGACCGGAATGGTGATCCACAGCTTGCGCTTGCCGAAGCCGGCGGCCGTCAGCCCGAAGAGAACGCCGGTGGCGATCGAAAAGCCGGCGAGACGCAGAAGCAGCATCTGTGCCGCCAGGCCGGCGACGATCCAGACGACCGGGCCGAGCTCCTGCTTCTCGCGCTCCGGAAAGTCGCGGCGGAAGGCGGCGACCACTGTCCAGATCGCAAGGCCGATCAGCGCGAAGCCGATCCAATCCGGAATGGTCGCAGGACCCACCTGCGAATATCCGGCCATGCCTTTGAGCCGCGACACGTCGACGAAGATCACGGCGGCGATGGCGACGAGGACGGCGGCAATGGCAAGCGCCGCCCTGTCCGGGCGGCGCTGTTCGGCGGTCGTTTTGTTGTTGTCGAGGCTCATTTGACCAGTCCGATGTCCTTCAGGACGGCTTCGGTGGCGGAAACATCCTTGGCGAGCTGTTCTTCAAAGGCGGGACCGGCGAGATAGGTGTCGGCCCATCCCTTGGTCTTCAGCGTCTCCTGCCAGGTCTTGGACGTGGCGAGCTTTTCGACATCCGCCAGAACCGTGGCTTTCTGTTCGTCGGTCAGGCCCGGAGCCGCAGCGACCATGCGCCAGTTCTGGAGCACCACGTCGAAGCCGGATTCCTTCAGCGTCGGTGCATCGATGCCTTCCACCTTGGCGTCGGAAGAGATGGCGAGCAGGCGCAGCGTACCGGCCTTCACCTGGGATTCGAATTCGCCGTAGGACGAGACGCCGGCGGTCACCTGGGCGCCGAGGATGGCGGCCAGCGCTTCGCCGCCGCCCGAAAACGCGATATAGTTGATCTTGGTCGGATCGACGCCGGCAGCCTTGGCGAGCAGGCCGACGAGAATGTGGTCGGTGCCGCCGGCCGAACCGCCGCCCCAGGAAACGGCACCCGGATTTTCCTTCAGCTTGGCGACCAGGTCTCCGATCGTCTTGATGTCGGACGAGGCGGGGACGACGATTGCTTCGTATTCGCCGGTAAGCCGGGCGATCGGGGTGACGTCCTTCAGCGTGACCGGCGAGTTGTTGGTGAGGATCGCGCCGACCATGACGTAGCCGCCGACCATCAGGGCGTTCGGATTGCCCTTCTGCTGACTGGCGAACTGGGCGATGCCGATCGTGCCGCCGGCGCCCGGGACATTGATGACCTGCACGTTGTTGGAGATCTTCTCCTGCTGGAGCGCGGTCTGCAGCGAGCGGGCCGTCTGGTCCCAGCCGCCGCCCGGCGCTGCCGGAGCCATGATCGTGTAGTCGGCCGCAGCAGCCGGCAAGGCGAGCGCACCCGTAAGCAGGGAAGCGAGGAAGAAATGTTTCAAGGGTCGATCCTCCGTTGGCGTCTTCGGCGACGCGAATGTTTCTTTTGGCAAAACGATAGATGGAACGGTCGGCAAGAACAGCCGGCCCGAAGCCCTCCCGTCGTTGATCGGGTCCCCGCCTCCGAACGGGGGCCGATTAGACCTAAGCCAGCATATGAAGCTGACATCTACCTGACATTTTTCGCGAGGCCGGTTTTTGACAAGGGGTAAGAGGCTGCGTCTCTCGAAATTTATCCTATTGCAGCCTCAAAACCTCGTTCCAGCGGGAAATCAGCCGCGCCCGCTTCACCTGGTCGAGATAGACCATCAGGCCGAGGCTCACCGGGACCGGCTTCAACTGCCCGCCGAGCATCTCTCTCAGCGTCGTCGCCGTATTGTTGCCCGCGACCTCGGGGCTGACGGCGGGAATCTGCAGTTCGCGCGCCATGATCGTCTGGCCTTCCTTCGACATGAAGAACTGCAGATAGCGCTTGCCGAGATCCGGCGCGGCAGCCGCCTGCGGCACGAGGCCGATGCGCGACATGACCACGGTATAGTCCTTCGGAAGAACGATGCCGACATCCGGATGGCGCGAGGCCCAGTCGGCGGCATAGGAGCCGAGGATGTTGTAGCCGAGCAGGAAGCGGCCGTCGGCGACGCGCTCCAGGATCGCCTGGCTGGTGGAGTAGAGCTTCACGCCCGCCGCACCCATGGCCTGGATCACCGACCAGATGTCGCTGAACTGCTCCTGGTCCCTCGACATGAAGAGGAAGCCGACGCCGGAACGCTCGATGTCGTAGGTGCCGATCCGCCCGTAGATCGCATCGCCCTGCTTCTGCAGGAATTCGACGAATTCCGCCCGGGTCGAAGGCGGGGCCGCGTCCTTGAAGCTCGGCTTGTGATAGACGAAGACGGCCGGTTCGAAGGTGAGGGCATAGGCCGTGTTGCGCCAGTTCGCCCAGGCGGGCCATTGGCTGCTCATCGGCAGGTCGCTACGCTGCGCATATCCGTCGTTGGCGAGCTTCACCTGCAGGTCCATGGCGGAGGAAAAGGCGAAATCGGCCGTTTTCTGGCCGGCATCCGTTTCCCGCACGATCCGGTCGTAGATCTCGCCCGTCAGCATGTCCTCGTAACGCACCGCCACATCCGGATTGGCAGCTTGAAAACCGGCGATCATCGGTTTCGCGAGCGGCTCGTCGAGAGACGAATAGACCGTCAGCAGCCCCGCATCCTCCCGGCCGGAAAGTGCCGGAAACAGCGTCGTACCCGCGGTCGCCATGCCGGGCGAAAGGACAAGACAGAAGAAGAGGAGCGGGAGCCTTTTCATGGGCGCACAATAGCCCCACGCCAAGCGCCGCGACAAGTCGATTGGAAGGACGTGTTACATCTCCGTCACGATCGCCCGGATGCAACGTCCGACCGCTTGCTTTCCGATCCGCTGCCATTACCTGTGGGCGGTCTTCTACGCCGGAAAGCCGGCAACCGCTCCGCAACAAAGGTCAGAACCCATGTCGCTCTCGCTCTACGACATCACCGTACCGGTCTTCATCCGGGCCTTCGGCAATCTCACGGAAATCCTGAAGAAAGGCGAGGCTTTCGCCGACGAGAAGGGCATCGCACCCAGGGAACTCCTGGAGACGCGGCTGATTGACGACATGTATCCGCTGACCGCGCAGATACAGCGTGCCAGCGACACGGCGAAATTCGTCCCCGTCCGCGTCGGCCGGATAGAGAACTTGCCGATGGCCGATGACGAGGTCACCTTCGCCGATTTGCATGCCCGCATCGACAAGACCGTCGCGTTCCTGAAAAGCGTCGATCCGGCCAGCATGGCGGACCGCGAAGACGCCGAAGTCGTCGTGAAGACCCGCACCAGCTCGACCACCTTCACGGGCAAGAGCTATGTACTCGGCTTCGCGCTGCCGAACTTCTATTTCCACGTCACCACGGCCTATGCGATCCTGCGCCACAAGGGCGTTCCGGTCGGCAAGATGGATTATATCGGCCGCTCGCAATAACCATGACCTCAACGTATTCGTGACTTCCCCGGCCGCCGCCTATAGACTGGCGAAAAAGGGAAACATCGGGTGCGTATTCTTCTGGTCGAGGACAATCAGGCGCTGGCCGAGGGGCTGGCGGCCATCCTGCGCGGCAGCGGTTATGCGGTCGATGCGGTGGCCGACGGCGCTTCGGCCGAGGCGGTTGCCGCCGCCGAAGCCTACGATCTCGTCATACTCGACCTGAACCTGCCGGAAATGGACGGGCTCGACGTGCTGCGCGCCATGCGTGCGCGGCAGAACAAGGCGGCGGTGATGATCCTGACGGCCCGGGGCACGCCGGAGGAGCGGGTGAAGGGTCTCGATCTCGGAGCCGACGACTACATGATCAAGCCCTTCGACATTTCCGAGTTCGAGGCGCGCATCCGGGTGCTGCTGCGCCGGCACGCAGGGCTGAGAAGTTCGATCGTCAGCTATGGCGGCGTCACCTTCGACCTCAATTCCCGCACCTTTTCCAGCCACGGGACGCCGCTCGACATTCCGGCTCGCGAAGTCGCTCTTCTGGAGCTGCTCTTCCTGCGCGCCGGCAAGGTCGTCTCCAAGGATGCGATCATGCGCTCGATGACCGGCTTCGACGACGATCTCTCCGCCAATGCGATCGAGCAATATGTGAGCCGCCTGCGCCGGCGTCTGGCGTCGCATGGGCTGACGGTGAAGACGGCCCGGGGCATCGGCTATTATCTCGAGACCGTGGCCTCCGTCTCATGACGCCCGCAGCCGCCTATTCGCTGCGCCGCCGGCTGCTCGCCTGGCTGCTCGCCTCGACCGCTGTGATCGGCTCGGCTGCCATGATCGACACCTGGGACGAGGCGGTGGACACGGCGAACGAAGTCTCGGACCGTGTGCTCGCCGGCTCGGCGCTGGCGATCGCAGAGCGGGTGATCGTGTCCGAGAACGGCTCGCTGGAGGTCGATATCCCCTACGTGGCTCTGGAGATGCTGACCTCGGCCGCTCAGGACCGCGTCTTCTACCGGGTCGACGGCCCGCCCGGCACCTTCATCACCGGATACCAGAACCTTCCGTCGATCCCGCGCCGCGAGGGGCAGGCGGCCGCCTTCGAAAACGCCACGTTCCGCGGCGAACCGATCCGCGTCGCTGCGCTTGCGCGTTCCGCCTCGACGGGCATCAATTCCGTGCCCTTCATCGTCACGGTCGCGGAAACGACGATCGCCCGCCAGCAGTTGACGCGCACGATCCTGATCCGCTCGGCACTGCGCCTGCTCTTCATGATCGCCGGTGCGGCGGTGATCGTCTGGGTGGCGGTGACGCTGTCGCTCCGGCCGCTTTACCGCTTCAGCGAGGCGATCGCCGAGCGCAGCCCCGACGATCTCCACCCGATCGGCGAACGCGTGCCGAACGAGGTGCAGGGCCTCGTCGATACGGTCAATTCCTTCATGGTTCGGCTCGAAGGAGCCCTTGAGGCGCTCCGGCATTTCACCGGCAATGCCAGCCATCAGCTTCGCACGCCACTCGCCATCATCCGCACCCAGCTTGCGCTGGCAGGCCGTTCAAGCGAGCTCGACGAGGCGAAGGAGGCGGCGCGCAAGGCGGACGAGGCGGTGGCGGACGCCGAACGCATCCTGGCCCAGCTCCTGCTGATGGCGAAGATCGACGCCGCCACCCGTTCGGCCTCGATGCAGCGGATCGACCTGACGGCGCTGGCGCAAGGCGCGACCGCCGATCATGTGCCGCTCGCCGCGGAGGCCGGCATCGATCTCGGCTTCGAGGGCGAGGATGAGGTTGCGGTTTCCGCGGAGCCGCTATTGATCGGCGAACTCCTGAAGAACCTGATCGGCAACGCACTGCTCTATGCCGGCAACGGTGCGGAAGTGACGGTGCGCGTTACAAAGGACGGCGGGATTGCGGTGTTGGAAGTCGAGGATGACGGGCCGGGCATACCGCCGGAAAGGCGGGCCTCTGTGCTGAAGCGCTTCGAGCGCGGCGACCGCACCGACAAATCCGGTACGGGTCTGGGTCTGCCGATCGTCGAGGAGATCGTTCGCTTGCATGGAGCGACCTTGACGCTTGTGGATGGCCGAGAGGGCGGGGGATTGAAGGTCGAAATACGGCTTCCGATAGCCGGCTAATTTTATTCCTGATGCACTCTTTGGCCGCCGATCCAGGTGCTTTTCATGCCCAGATGGTCGGTGAGGATGACGAAATCCGCATCGTAACCGGGTTTTAGCGCCCCTTTGCGGTCGGCAAGCCATGCCGCCTCTGCCGGATAGGCGGATGCCATGCGCAGCGCCTCTTCGAGCGGCAGTCCGAGCATTTCATGCACGAAACGAACCGACGAGATCATGTCGATATCCGCGCCGGCAAGCGTGCCGTCGGCAAGTGTCAGCCGTCCGTTCCGGCGCAGGATCTCCCGGCCGTTCAGCGTGAAGCTCTTCATATCCGTACCGATCGGCGACATGGCGTCTGTAACGATGAAGATCTTGCCCGGCCCCTTCTTGGCGCGGAGCGCCACGCCCATCGAAGCCGGATGGACATGAATGCCGTCGGCGATGATCCCGGCATGAAGCGATCCGATATCGAGGGCCGCGCCCACCACGCCGGGCTCGCGGTGACCGAGCGGGCTCATGGCGTTGAAGAGATGCGTCACCGTCCGCGCGCCGGCTTCCGCATAGGTCTTGACGGTCTCGTAGGCCGCATCCGTATGGCCGAGGCTTACCATGAATCCGGCTTCCGCGAGCCGCACCACCTGCTCCGGTGTAACGCTCTCCGGCGCGACGGTGATCATCATCGCATCGAACTTGCCGCGGCAGGAGATCATGAGCTCGATATCCTTTTCCTCCATCGGCCGGATGAGCTTCGGATCGTGGGCTCCCTTGCGGGCGACGGAGAGATGCGGGCCTTCGAGATGCAGCCCGAGGAAACCCGGCACGCGCTCCGCTTTCGCTCGCTTGCCCGCCTCGATTGTCTTCGCGGTGATCTCGAACGTGTCGGTGATCAGCGTAGGCAGCAATCCGGTGGTACCGAACCTGGCATGCGCGGCGCAGATTGTTGTGAGGCCCTCGACCGTCGGCTCCTCGTTGAGCAGCACGCCACCGCCGCCGTTCACCTGCAGGTCGATGAAACCGGGGACGATCATCCCGCCGTCGGCATCGATCGTTTCGAGGCCGGAAGGCAACCGGTCCGCGGCTTGGAGCGCCTCCACCTTGCCGTCTGCAAGGATGAGCGCGGCATCGTCATGCCAGAAGGTCCCGTCGAAGATCCGGGCGCCGGTGAGGGCCTTGCGAGTCGTCATAGGGTTTCGGTCACCTTCTTCAGAGCCACAGGCGCATCCGGGTTGAAACCCTTGGCACGCGACCAGGCTTCCACGAAACCGTAGAAGGGCAGGATCAGCGCCAGCGCGTCGGTGATCGGGTGGCCGGTCGCGACGAACGGCAGCTTGCGGGCGGCCTTGACGTTGTCGGAGGTGGCAAAGACCAAAGCCCCCTTGGCTGCAAGGTTTTCGGCAATCTCGACGGCCGAGGATTCGGCTGCGTCGCGCGCCGCGAACGTGACGACCGGGAAGCGTTTTTCCACCAGCGCCACGGGGCCGTGCAGCACTTCCGCCGCCGAATAGGCTTCCGCATGCATGTTGGAGGTTTCCTTGAATTTCAGCGCCGCTTCGCTGGCGATCGAAAGCGCCGGACCGCGGCCGAGCATGTAGAGCGACTCCGCATCGCCGAGTTCGCCCGCAAGTTCGCTCCAGTCGAGCTTGACCGCTTTTTCGAAATGCGAGGGCAGATCGCGAACGGCGGCTTTCAGGCCGTCGTCGCCGACCCATTCGGAGAGTATGGCAAGCCCCGCGACGATCGAGTTGACGAAGGACTTGGTTGCTGCCACGGCGAGTTCCGGGCCGGCATTGATATCGACCGCGTGGGCGGAGGCGCTGGCGATCGGCGAGGGCAACGTATTGGTGAGCGCGATCGTCACTGCTCCGGTCTTGGTCGCAGCCTCCGCCATCGCCACGATATCGGGGCTCTTGCCGGATTGCGAAATCGCGATCGCCGCGCCGCCGTCGAGCTTCAGCTTTGCGCCGTAGATCGAGGCGAGCGACGGGCCGAGCGAGGCGACCGGCCGGCCGGCCGTCAGCTCGACCGCGTATTTGATGAAGGTTGCGGCGTGGTCGGAAGAGCCGCGGGCGATGGTGATCAGAAAGGCGGGATCCTTGGCACGGAGCGCCAGGCCGGCCGCCGCAAGCTCCGCCGCCGACCGGTCGAGCAGCCGGGCCGTCGCCTCGGGTATCTCGTTGATCTCCTGCCGCATATGGGTCTGCATCGTCTTGTCCTCGAATTTTTCAGTTTCCGCTGAGCGAGAGCTCGGCCACGAAATCATAGGCATCGCCGCGATAGAGCGAGCGGGTGAGCTCCACCACCCGGCCGGAGGCCAGATAGGAAACCCGTTCGATCGAAAGCCCTGCGGCGCCCACCGGAACGGCTAACAGCCCGGCATCCGGGTTCTTCATATTGCAGGCGGATATCCGTTGTATGGCGCGCACCGGCCGGGCGTTCTTCTTTTCCAGTTCCGCATAGAGCGAATTGGTGACCATCGAAGGATCGGGCAGGAATTCGGCGGAAATGCTGGCGCGCTCGATCGCGAGCGGCATATCGTTGGCGATCCGCAGGCGGCCGATCCGGGCGACCCTGGTCCCGGGCGCCAGCCCCAGCATCATCATCTCTTCGGGCGAGGGATGGAACAGGCCGCGTTCCAGCCATTCGGATTTCGTCACCAGCCCGCGCCGCGCCATATCCTCCGTGAACGAGGTGAGCTTCGTCAGGGGCTGCTCGACGCGCGACATCGGCTTGACGACAAACGTGCCGGAGCCGTGCTTGCGGGTGAGCAACCCGTCCTTGACGAGATCGTCCACCGCCTTGCGCACCGTCACACGGCTGACGTTGGCATAGTCGGCAAGGTCGCGTTCGGCCGGAAGCGCATCGCCGTGTCCTAGCTTGCCGGAACGGATCGCCTCCTCCAGCGTCTGGCGGAGCTTGCGATAAAGCGGGCCGGTCCCTGCCGATTGCAGGCTGTCGAGCGGCAGGATGGCGGACAGCGTCTCGTTCATGCCCGCGCCTCCGCCGTCGTGCCGTAGGTCTTGACGGCAAGCGCCACGGCGCCGGTCAGCGCATCCGCCAGCGGTTCCGACAGCCGCACACGGTGCCGCTCGGCAAGATATCCGGGGTAAAGGGAAGCGAGGCCGCCGAGCAGGCAGAGCCGCCCCTTGCCTTTGGTAACCGCATTCATCGCATCGAGCGCCTCATCGATGCTCGCGGCACCGGCCTTCAGGATACGGATCGCCGCCTCGTCGCCCTGTCGCGCGAATTCGAAGACCTTCGGCGTATGGCGGCCGAAATCGCCGGGTTTGGCTAATCGGGCGAAATCCACGACGGCTTCGGGATTGTTGCCGAATTCGGCGAGGATCGCTTTCGAAAGGCCGGTCATCGGGCGGATGTTGTCATAGGCGAGCAGGCTTTCCTGCAGCGCAAGCTGGCCGAGCCGCGCGCCGCTGCCGAGATCGCTCACCTGGAAACCCCAGCCAGCGACCGAATGAAGCTTGCCTTCGTTGCGGGCTATATAGACGGTCCCCGTGCCGACGATGCCGATCGCGCCGTCTTCGTCGCCGATCGCGCCTTGCAGGGCGATGACGCCGTCGGAGACGATATCCGACTGCCTGAAGGGAAGTCGCGCCGTCACGTAGTTCACCGCATCGCCGACATTGTTGCCGGCGAGCCCGAGGACGGCGGAGGCGGAGGAAAGGTCCGGCTCGAGCCCGGCCTCGATGAAGGCGAGCCGCGCGGCCTCCGCGATATGCTTCAGGGCCGTATCCGGATCGGTCAGGATATTGGAGGCGCCGCTTTTTCCCCGGCCGAGAACCGTGCCGTTTCCGTCAGCCAATGCCGCACGGCAGCTTGTTCCGCCGCCATCGATTCCGATAAAATAAGCCGCCATGGATACCTCCATTTCGGATAATACCAAAAAAATACCATTAACCAAGGCCGATTTCCAGATTTCGGATCGGTGCGCCGTATATGATTGAAAAGTCAAAAATATTTCCAGAATGGCTGTAACACTTAGGCGATCCGTTCATAAAAGTTAATTTTCCTTCTGGACAATTGGTATTTTTTTGGCATCATTTTGGTAGAGGGAGAAGCGGATGAGCAGCAACGCCACCGAAGCGAGACATGGGAAAGCGGAAGGGCTCGACACGCTCGCGCCCGCCGAGATCCTGCGGCTCCTGGCATCCGGTCAGCAGGAGGCGGCGAAGGCCGTCGATAGTGCCGTTCCATCCATCGCAAGGGCTGCCGATCTGGCGGCTGCAACGCTGAGATCCGGTGGGATGCTTGTTTACGCCGGTGCCGGCAGCGCGGGTCTCGTGGCGATCGCCGATGCGCTTGAGCTGCCCGGAACCTATGGGATTGCACCGGGACAGATAGCCGTCCTGTTTGCGGGAGGTCTTTCCGGCACCGTCGATCTGCCCGGCGGGCCGGAAGACGATGCCGAGCTCGGCGCCCGCGATGCGGGCATTATAGCCTCGGCGGATTGCGTCATCTGCGTCTCGGCCAGCGGCTCGACGCCTTATACGGTAGCAGTCGCGGACATGGCGAAGGCGCGCGGTGCGAAGCTGGTGGCGATAGCCAACAACGCCGGTGCCAGGTTGCTGGAAGGCGCCGACGTGGCGATCCTGCTCGAAACGCCGCCGGAAGTGGTCGCGGGTTCCACCCGCATGGGAGCTGCCACCGCCCAGAAGATCGCCTTCAACATGCTGTCCACCTTGACCGCGATAAAGCTCGGACACGTGCACGATGGCCATATGGTCAACCTGCGCGCCGATAACGACAAGCTGCGCATCCGCGCCGCCCGCATGGTGGCGGAGATCGCGGATATCGGTTTCGATGAGGCCCGTGCCTGGATGGAGGCCGCGGGCGGTTCCGTGAAGGTCGCCGTATTGCTCGCCGCCGGTGCGGCCGATGCCGATGCCGCAAGGGCGCTGCTCGCGCGTTCCGGCCAGGTGCTGCGTACGGCGCTCGATGAATTGCAGGCAAAGAAGAGTTCCATGAAACGCGCCTGAAGGCGCAGAAGAGGGAGAACATCATGACCCGCATCTTGAAAGGCATGCTTTTTGTCACGACCGTGCTCGCGCCTGCGGGCATGGCGCTCGCGCAGGACGCCCAGCTCACCATCGAGAGCTGGCGCAACGACGACCTGCCGATCTGGCAGGAGAAGATCATTCCGGCCTTCGAAGCGAAGAACCCGGGCATCAAGGTGACCTTCGCTCCGATGGCGCCGACGGAATACAACTCCGCCGTCAACGCCAAGCTGGAAGCAGGCACGGCGGGCGATCTCATCACCTGCCGTCCGTTCGACCTGTCGCTTGCCATGTTCCAGAAGGGTCAGCTCGCGTCGCTGAACGACCTGCCCGGCATCGAGAACTTCTCCGACGTCGCCAAGTCCGCCTGGACCACCGACGACGGCAAGACCACGTTCTGCGTGCCGATGGCCTCTGTCATCCACGGCTTCATCTACAACAAGAAGGCCTTCGAGGATGTCGGCGTCGAGGTGCCGAAGACCGAGGACGAGTTCTTCGCCGTACTCGAGAAGTTCAAGCAGGACGGCAATTACATCCCGCTCGCCATGGGCACCAAGGACCAGTGGGAAGCGGCCACGATGGGTTATTACAACATCGGCCCGAACTACTGGAAGGGCGAGGACGGCCGCAAGGCCTTGATCGCCGGCACCGAGAAGCTGACCGATCCGCAATGGGTTGAGCCCTACGCGACGCTCGCCAAGTGGAAGCCCTATCTCGGCGATGGTTTCGAAGCCCAGACCTATCCGGACAGCCAGAACCTCTTCACGCTTGGCCGCGCAGCGATCTATCCGGCCGGCTCCTGGGAAATCGCGCCGTTCAAGGCGCAGGCCGATTTTGAAATGGGCGCCTTCCCGCCGCCGGTCAAGAAGGCGGGCGACGCCTGCTACATCTCCGACCATAACGACATCGGGCTCGGCCTCAACGCCAAGGGCAAGAACCCGGAAGCGGCGAAGAAATTCCTCGCCTGGGTCGCCTCGCCGGAATTCGCCGAGCTCTATGCCAACGCTCTGCCGGGCTTCTTCAGCCTGAACTCGACGGCGGTGAAGATGAATGACGAACTCGCCCAGGAATTCGTCTCCTGGCGCGAGAACTGCAAGACGACGATCCGCCCGAGTGCGGCCATCGTCGGCCGCGGCCAGCCGAACCTCGACCTCGAAATGTGGCGCGTCTCGGCCAACGTCATCAACGGCACGGAAACGCCGGAACAGGCCGCGGCAGAAACCCAGAAGGGCCTCGACAGCTGGTACAAGCCGGCGAAGTGAGCCGTTCCATCTCGAAGGTTGCCCTTCACCCTAACCCTCTCCCCGCTTGCGGGGAGAGGGGACTTGCCCCACCATGCCCTTGGGAGCACGGAAACGGCGCGGCATATCCCTTCTCCCCGACGAGACGGGGAGAAGGTGGCGGCAGCCGGATGAGGGGCCATCGTCGCAAAGTCGCGATCAAGCAATCACCGGGACCAGCGCCATGAGCGATACCGACATGACAGAGACCGAGATCGCTCCGGTGAAACGCCCCGCCCGCTGGCATATCCTCGTTTTTCTGGCGCCGGCTTTCCTCGTCTATACGGCGGTGATGATCCTGCCGCTGATCGAGACGCTCAGGCTTTCGCTCTTCAACATGGTCGAGGGCCAGCTTTCCTTCGTGGGCTTCAACAATTTCAAGGTCCTGTTCAGCGATCCGCGCCTGTCCGCCGATTTCTGGAACGCGCTCGGCAACAACGTCGTCTTCTTCGTTATCCATATGCTGGTGCAGAACCCGATCGGCATCGCGATTGCCGCCATGCTGTCGGTGCCGAACCTGCGCTTCGCCGCCTTCTACCGTTCGGCGATCTTCGTGCCGACGCTGCTCTCCTTCGTCATCGTCGGCTTCATCTGGAAGCTCATCCTCTCGCCGATCTGGGGCATCGCGCCGGGCCTGATGGATTGGGTCGGGTTGAAATGGGCATTCTCGCCCTGGCTCGGCCGGCCGGACACGGCGTTGGTGACGGTTTCGCTGATTTCCGTCTGGCAATATGTCGGCATCCCGATGATGCTGATCTACGCGGCGCTCCTGAACATCCCGGACGAGGTGCTGGAGGCGGCGGAATGCGACGGCATTACCGGCTGGAGCCAGTTTTGGAAGATCAAGCTGCCGTTGATCCTTCCGTCGATCGGCATCGTCTCGGTCCTGACCTTCGTCGGCAATTTCAACGCCTTCGACCTGATCTACACGGTGCAGGGCGCGCTGGCCGGCCCGAATGGCTCGACGGATATTCTCGGCACGCTCCTCTACCGCACCTTCTTTGGTTTCCAGAACCAGATGGGCGACCGATCCATGGGCGCCACCATCGCGGCGGTGATGTTCCTCATCATCCTCGCCGGCGTCTCGCTCTATCTCTTCGTCATTCAGCGGCGCATGCGCCGCTACCAGTTCTGAGGAGACGGACATGTCGAAAGCCCGCTCCGCCCCTCTGCGCACCGCGCTCATCCATCTGGCGCTGATCGCCTATACGCTCGTGGCACTCTTTCCGGTCTTCCTGACGCTGGTCAACTCGTTCAAGAGCCGCAACGCGATCTTCCGCGAGCCGATGGCTTTGCCGACGCCCTCGACCTTCAGCCTTGTCGGTTACGAGACGGTACTGAACCAGGGTGATTTCGTCGGCTATTTCCAGAACAGCCTGATCGTCACCGTGGCCTCTATCGCTCTCGTTCTGCTCACCGGCGCCATGGCGGCCTTCGCGCTCTCCGAATACCGTTTCCGCGGCAACACGCTGATGGGGCTTTATCTGGCGCTCGGCATCATGATCCCGATCCGTCTCGGCACGGTGGCGATCCTGCAGGGCATGGTGGCTGCGGGCCTCGTCAACACGCTGACCTCGCTGATCCTGGTCTATACCGCGCAAGGCCTGCCGCTGGCGATCTTCATCCTCTCGGAATTCATGCGCACCGTTTCCGACGACCTGAAGAATGCCGGCCGCATCGACGGGCTGTCCGAATATGCGATCTTCTTCCGCCTCGTCCTGCCGCTGGTGCGTCCCGCCATGGCGACGGTCGCGGTCTTTACCATGATCCCGATCTGGAACGACTTGTGGTTCCCGCTGATCCTGGCGCCCGGCGAAGACACCAAGACGGTGACATTGGGCGTCCAGATGTTCATCGGCCAGTTCGTCACCAACTGGAATGCAGTGCTCTCGGCCCTCTCGCTCGCCATCCTGCCCGTGATGGTGCTCTACGTCATCTTCTCGCGGCAGCTGATCCGCGGCATTACGTCGGGGGCGGTGAAGTGACGGCTCTACTGTTTGAGGAAATGGCACACCCCCTCACCCGGCCTCCGCTTTGCTCGGCTACCTACCGGGGACGGGTCGACGGCCCCGTCCCATCCTCCGGACCCCCAAGGGGAGAGGAGGGAATAGCAACGGCGCGGCAAATCACCTTCTCCCCGGCGGGGAGAAGGTGGCCCGAAGGGTCGGATGAGGGGGCTGCCTGGCACGCCGCCTCTTACCAAAGGACTAGCATATGAGCTCCTCCGCAAACCCCATCCGCGTCCTCGTCGCCGGCCTCGGCAATATGGGCCGCAGCCACGCCGTCGCCTATCACAACAATCCGGGCTTTGAGATCGCCGGCCTCGTCAATCGCTCGAAACGCGGCCTGCCGTCCGAACTCGACGCCTATCCACTTTTTACCGATTTCGAGCAGGCATTGCGCGAAACGAAGCCGGATCTCTGCTCGATCAACACCTACTCCGACAGCCACGCGGATTATGCCGTCATGGCCTTGGAGGCCGGTTGCGATGTTTTCGTGGAAAAACCTCTCGCCACAACGGTGGCGGATGCGGAACGTGTCGTCGCGGCTGCGAAGCGGCACGGCCGCAAGCTGGTGGTCGGTTATATCCTCCGCCACCATCCCTCCTGGATGCGGCTGATCGCCGAAGCCCGCAAGCTCGGCCCGCCCTATGTCTTCCGCATGAATCTCAACCAGCAGTCCTCGGGCGACAAATGGGACGTCCACAAGGCGCTGATGCAGACGACGCCGCCGATCGTCGATTGCGGCGTGCACTATGTCGACGTCTGGTGCCAGATCACCGACGCCAGGGCCGTCGAGGTGCGCGGCATGGGCCTCAGGATGACCGAGGAGATCGCGCCGGACATGTACAATTATGGCCACATGCAGGTCCTGTTCGAGGACGGCTCGGTCGGCTGGTACGAGGCCGGCTGGGGGCCGATGATGTCGGAGATGGCCTTCTTCGTGAAGGACGTCATGTCGCCCAGGGGCTCGGTCTCGATCCTCGTCGACGCCAAAGCAAAATCCGACGACATCGACACGCATACGAAAACCTCGGTGATCCGGGTCCACTCGGCCGAAACCGGCCCCGATGGCTTGTTTCTCCGGCCGGACGAGGATCTGTCCATGTCCGGCGAGCCGGACCACCAGAAGCTCTGCGATCTCGAACAGGCCTATGTGCTGAAGGCCATTCGCGAAGATATCGATCTCACCCGGCACATGGACGACGCCGTGCAGTCGCTGCGCATCTGCCTCGCGGCGGATGAGAGCGTGCGCACCGGCAAGCCCGTACGCCTGTAAGCCGTCTCTGAAGGAAAACGCCCTTGGGTTCCCTGCAACTGAAATCCATCCGCAAGGCCTTCGGCACGCATGAGGTGCTGAAGGGCATCGACCTGGACGTGAAGGACGGCGAGTTCGTGATCTTCGTCGGTCCCTCCGGCTGCGGCAAGTCCACGCTGCTGCGTGTCATCGCCGGCCTGGAGGACGCGACCTCCGGCAGTATCCGCATCGACGGCCAGGAAGTGGCGGCCGTGCCGCCTGCCAAGCGCGGCATCGCCATGGTCTTCCAGTCCTACGCGCTCTATCCGCATCTGACGGTGAAGGACAATATGGGCCTCGGCCTGAAACAGGCCGGCACCGAAAAGGCCGAGATCGACAGGAGGGTCGCCAAGGCATCCTCCATGCTGGCGCTGGATCCCTATCTCGCCCGCCGTCCTGCCGAATTGTCCGGTGGCCAGCGTCAGCGCGTCGCGATCGGCCGCGCCATCGTGCGCGAACCAAAACTTTTCCTGTTCGACGAGCCGCTGTCCAATCTCGACGCGGCACTGCGGGTCCAGACGCGCCTGGAGATCGCCGGCCTGCACCGCCGCCTGAAGGCGACGATGATCTACGTCACCCACGATCAGGTCGAGGCGATGACGCTGGCCGACAAGATCGTCGTGCTGAATGCCGGTGCGATCGAACAGATCGGCTCGCCGATGGATCTCTATAATAAGCCGGCTAATATTTTCGTTGCAGGTTTCATCGGCTCGCCCCAGATGAACTTCATTCCGGCCGGGAAGCTGGGCGACACCGAAGCAAAGACGATCGGCATTCGCCCGGAACACATTGCCCTCTCACGCGAAAGCGGCGACTGGAAGGGCAAGGTGATTCATGTGGAACATCTCGGCGCCGACACGATCGTCTATCTGGAAACGGAAGCCACCGGCCTGCTGACCGTCCGCCTGTTCGGCGAACACGCCTACAAGCCGGACGACGTGGTTTTCGCCACGCCCGACAAGGCGAGCCAGCACCGTTTCGACACCGGCGACCGGGCGATTGCCTAGAGCGTTTCCTTGTTGGATTGAAGCATTCTGTTGGCTCAAACGGAGTCGGATGGTCGACCGGCTGGCGCAGGTCGTAGCCCCGCCCTACGGCCGAGCCAGCCGGTCGATCAGGCGGCCCGTTTCAGCCAACCCGCAGGGCCGGGCATCTTTCCGCCGGGATCAAAGGCGATCGGCTCGGACGTACCAAGGGGTATGCCCTTCGCCGATCGCCCTTGCCCCAACGAAAACCTGCTCCGGCAGAATGCTTCAATCTAACAAAGAAACGCTCTAGTCCCCTGTCGTCAGCAGCTTGGCGCCGCCGGCCGCCTGGACCGCCAGACTGCCGAAGCGGATGCCCGCTCTCAGGCAGGCCTCTTCGGAATTGCCGTTCAGCCATGCGTGGATGAAGCCGGCGTTGAAGGCGTCGCCGGCGCCGGTCGTATCGACGACCGGCACGGTCTCGGCCGGCGCACGCAGCATCCTTCCGTTCGACATGGTCCAGGCGCCCTCCGCGCCGCCTTTCACGACGACGAGCGGAAAGGCGAGCGACAGTTTCCGGATCGCCACCTGCGGATCGGCCGAACCGGTAATCGCCTCCGCCTCCTCGAGGTTCGGCAGGAAGAGGTCGACGCCCTCGCAGGCCCGCAGGAGGCCGCGGTCGTAGATCAGCGTCGCATCCCAGCTAGGATCGAGCGAGACGGTGAGACCCTTTTCCTTGGCGCGGGAAACGAGGTCCGGGATTTCGTGCAGCGTCGCATATTCGGCGATGTGGAGGTGCCGCAGCTTTTCCCAATCGAGAGCTTTCTCCAGCGTTGCGGGAAGAGCCGGTCCGGCGCGGCGGGTGAGGAAGGCGCGATCCTGGCCGACGACTGCGGCCACGGTGACTTGCGGTCCCGCATCCTCGGCATGTTCGACGAAGCGCAGGTCGACGCCGCTTTCCCGGATCTGGGTCTCGACGCCGGCCGAAAGCGAATCCGTTCCGAGCCGTGCGGCAAGCGCCACCTTGCGGCCGGCATGGGCGAGATGGGCAGCCGCGATGAAGGCGCCGCCGCCGGCAGCTATCTCCATGCCGCTCGCAAAGAGCTCGCGCCCGAGCACCGGCAGGTGGTCGAGGCCCGTGAAAATAAGGTCGCAATAGACCCGCCCGATGCTGAGCACCGCGGATCTTGTCTCGGCATGCATCATCATGAACGGCCCAGAAACTTCTCTGTGCTGGCGTCGAAGAGGTAAAGGCTGCCGGGTGCGGCTTCGCAGGCGAGCTCGCCGCCGACAGCAGGGATGAATTTCTCCCGCGCCGTGGCAATAACAGATGTCTCGCCGGCTTCAAGATGCACCAGCGTTTCCGGTCCCAGCGGCTCGACGGCGGTCACCGTCCCCTTGAAGCCGAAGCCGCTGCCGTTTGCCGCATTCGGATGGGCGGCGAGGTCGTGCGGCCGGACGCCGATCAGGATGTCGCCGGCCGCCGCCATATCCACACCGGAGCCGTTGCGCCTGCCCCGCACGAGGTTCATCGACGGGCTGCCGATGAAGCGGGCGGTGAACACGTCGACCGGACTCTCGTAAAGCTCGGCAGGTGTGCCGACCTGCAGGATATTGCCGTCCTTCATGACGACGATCCGGTCGGCCATGGTCATGGCCTCGATCTGGTCGTGGGTGACATAGACCGTCGTAGTCTTCAGCCGCTGGTGCAGGCGCTTGATCTCGATGCGCATCTGGGAGCGGAGCTGGGCATCCAGGTTCGAAAGCGGCTCGTCGAACAGGAAGGCGACAGGGTCGCGCACCATGGCGCGGCCGATCGCGACGCGCTGTCGCTGGCCGCCGGAAAGAGCGGCCGGCCGGCGGTCGAGCAAGGCTTCGAGGCCGAGGATCTTGCCGGCCTCCTCGATCCTTTTGTCCTTCTCGGCCTTGCCGAGCTTCGACGTGTAGAGCCCGAAACCGATGTTCTGGCGCACCGTCATATGCGGATAGATCGCGTAGTTCTGGAACACCATGGCGATATTGCGCTGCTTCGGCTCGCGCTCATTGACGACCGCGTCTCCGATCTTCAGCGTCCCGCCGGAGATCTCCTCCAGCCCCGCGATCATCCTGAGCGTCGTCGATTTGCCGCAACCCGACGGGCCGACGAAGACGACGAATTCCCCGTCGGCGATCGAAAGGTCGATGCCTTTGACCGCTTCGACCTTGCCGTAGCGCTTTACGATTTTTTCCAGTTCGATCGTCGCCATCAGCGGGCTCCCACGAGAGCGGTGAATTTCTCTTCCAGTTCGGCAGCGGCAGCGGCTTCGTGATCAGCCGCCTTCTTCGCCTCTGCCTCGAACGTGGTGAGTTTTTCGCGATAGGCGGCGAGTGCCTCTTGCATCGGTTCCGGCGCCGGACCGCCGAACCGGCCGCGCACGGCGACGAAATGCTCCGGCGAGACGATTTCCCTGAACTTCGCGGGATCGACGGATGGCTTGCGGCCGGTCAGATGCTCGAAGGCCTTGAGGAAGGGCTCGTAACCGTCGTCCGTCAGGCTGCCCTTGGCGGCAACCACGCTCTTCGCGGTCGCGGCGGCGATCTCATGCGCCTCGCGGAAGGAAAGCCCCTCGATGCGCACCAGCGAGTCGGCGAGTTCGGTGATGGTGATGCAGGAGCGTCGGATGTTCTGGTCGACACGCTCCGGATCGATGCTGATCTGGCCGATCAGGGCGGCGAGCAGGTCGAGCACGCGCGACGCCGAGGCGAAGGCCTCGTAACCCATGCCCTGGGTCTCCCCCTCGCTGTCGTTCATATCGGTGAAGGGCGTGTTGTGCATCACGTCGAGTACGGTTCGCGCCCGGCCGAATGTCTGGCTGGCGAGATGGCGCAGGTGCTCGATCGGCACGGGATTGCGCTTCTGCGGCATGATCGAGGAGATCTGCACCAGCGCGTTCGGCACGTAGATCTGCCCGACTTCGAAACTCGTCCAGAACTGGAAATCCTGGATCAGCCGGCCGAGATGCAGGAACATCAGTTCGATCGCCGAATAGGTGGAGGTCGTGTAGTCGACTGCCGCGATGCAGGAGTAGGAGTTGCGAAGCGGCGCGGAAAAGCCGAGCAGTTTCGCGACACGGGCGCGATCGATCGGAAAGCCGGACGTGGTGATCGCAGCCGCCCCCATGGGTGACAGGTCGACGATCTTCCGCGCTTCGGCAAAGCGTTCGATGTCGCGGATCAGCACTTCGATCGCCGCCGAGAGATAATGGCCGAACGTGGTCGGCTGGGCCGGCTGACCGTGCGTATAGGCGACGATCAGCGTCGATTTCTGCCGCTCGGCGGCGTCGATCATGGCGCCAAGGAGCTTCCGCGCCTTTTCCATCAGCGTATCTATCCGCTCCTTGAGACCCAATTTGAAGAGCGTGTGGTCGATGTCGTTGCGCGAGCGGGCAGTGTGGAGGCGCCCGGCGATATCGACGCCGATCCGCGCTTTCAGCTCCTTCTCGATCAGGAAGAAGAAGTCTTCCACCTCGCCGGTATAGACGAGCGTCGAAGGGTCGATTTCCCTGTCGATGGCTTCGAGGGCGTTGGCGATCTTCCCAGCCAGCTCCTTGTCGAGGATACCCGTCTCCACCAGCATGACGAGATGGGCGCGGTCGATCCTGCGGAAGCCGTCGACATGATGGCTCTTGGCGCCATCGAAGAGAGGTCGGAGAACCGTCTCCTTGTAGACCGGATCCGGGAACTTGCTGGTGTCGGAAAGGCGCGGGTCCGCCATGGCATTATCCTTTCAGGCCCGCCAGCATCACGCCGCGGACGATGTAGCGCTGCAGGACGATGAAGACGAGAAGCGTGGGAATGGTCGCGATGGCCGCCCCTGTCATGATC
Organism: Xaviernesmea oryzae; assembly: GCF_900177415.1. Taxonomy (GTDB): domain Bacteria; phylum Pseudomonadota; class Alphaproteobacteria; order Rhizobiales; family Rhizobiaceae; genus Neorhizobium; species Neorhizobium oryzae_A. The sequence continues at coordinate 481,996 of NZ_FXAF01000006.1, forward strand.
ATCTCCCACTGGATGGACTGTTCGACGGCGAAGCTCGAAAGCCCGACCGGCAGCGTATAGAGTTCCTTGCTTGTGGTGACGATGAGCGGCCAGAAGAAGGCCGTCCAGTTGCCGAGGAAGGTGAAGATCGCGAGCGCCGAAAGGGCGGGCGTCACCAGCGGCAGGGCCACCTTCCACCAGATCTGGAACTCGTTGAGGCCGTCGACGCGGGCCGCCTCGATGAAGTCGTTCGGCACCGTCTCGAAGAATTGCTTCATCAGGAAGGTGCCGAAGGCCGTCATCATGCCGGGGAACATGATGCCCCAGTAGCTGTCCAGCCACCCGAGCTGGCTCGACATGAGGTACCACGGGATGACGAGCATCTCGGTCGGGATCATCAGGGTGGAGAGGATCGCCAGGAAGATGAAGTAGCGGCCGCGGAACTCGAACTTGGCGAGCGTGTAGCCGACGAGACTATCGAAGAAGCAGTTCGACAGGGTGACGATGACCGCGACCAGCATCGAGTTGAAGAACCAGCGCATGAAACGCCCGTCCGCCAGCACGGCGATATAGTTGGCGAGCGTCGGCGAGGCCGGAATGAGTCTGAGATCGTAGACCTGATCTGCGGTCTTCAGCGAGGTCGAGAACATGAAGGCGAGCGGCGAGACCATGATCAGCCCGCCGATCAGAAGCAGCGTCCAGGCGATGATCCTGCCAGGACGGATATTGGCCCTGTAGAGCGGAGGGGAGAGAGTCGCGGCGTCGCTCATTTCTTTTCCCTCAGGATCCAGAGCTGCAGCAGCGAGACGATCAGCAGAATGGTGAAGAGCACCACGGTCTGCGCCGCGGCGTAACCCATGGCATAGGAGTTGAACGCGGTCTGGTAGATCATCAGCACCAGCGGCTTGGTCGATCCGAGCGGCCCGCCGGGATCGTTGGTGGTCATGTTGTAGACCTGGTCGAAGATGCGCAGGAAGCCGATCGACGAGAAGACCACGAGGAAGACGGTGGTGGGTTTCAGGAGCGGCAGGGTGATCTTGCGAAGGATCGCCCATTCGCCGAGACCGTCGATTCGCGCGGCCTCGTAGAAAGTGGTCGGGATGGCGCGAAGTCCCGCCATGAAGATGATGATTTGGAAGCCCAGCCCGGCCCAGATCGCCGTCACCATGATCGAATAGAGCGCCTGGTCGACCGAGCGGATGAAAGGCTGCTGAGGAATGCCGATCATGCCGAAGACGTCGTTGATGACGCCGATCGGCGGCGGCTGGTAGAACCAGCGCCAGACCCAGGCCATGGCCGCGGCGGTCGTGAGATAGGGCAGGAAATAGAGCGCCCGGATGAAGCCGTGCATGAAACGCACGCGGTCGAGATAGAAGGCGATCGTGAAGGCGACGACGAGGCTGATCGGCGTGCCGACGATCAGGTAGGTGAAGGTGTTCTTGAACACCTTCCAGAACTGCGGATCCTTGAACAGCTTGGCATAATTGGCGATGCCGATGAATTTCGCCGGACGCAGCAGGTCCCAGTTGGTGAAGGACAGCCAGAAGGCTTGCGCTGTCGGATAGAAGCGGATCACCGTGTAGAAGAGGATCGGCAGCGCCAGGAAACCCCAGACCCAGAGGAGCCGTTTCGTCCGCATGGAAAGGCGGTCCCCGAAGGACCCGCCGGGGCGGCCTGCCGCCGCCCCCTGCTGTTCAATCGTAGCCATGGCCGGCCCCGTCAAAGATGGAGTCGGATTACGGCTTGGCCGCGTCGATGATTTCCTGCTCGGCCTCGGCGGCCTGCTTGATGGAGTCCTCGACGGACTGGCCCTCGAGCAGCACGCGATTCGCCATGTCGATCGCGTTCTGACGCTGGGCGGCTTCATCCAGGAAGAGCGTGGTATGGGCGTATTCCAGGCCCTTGAGGAACGGTCCGTAGATCGGGTCCTTGAGATTGGCCTCCGTGAGAGCTGCGGCCCGGCGCGCCGGCAGTTCGCCGACCGTCTTCAGCCAGATCGCCATGGCTTCCGGGGAGGTCAGATAGGCTAGGAACTTCTTGGAGGCTTCCAGCTCCTCGCCGGTCGTCTTGGCGCTGATGCCGTTGGCGAAGTAGCTGGCATAGTTGGAGCGCACGCCCTCATTGTTGGCCGGCAGCTCCGTCACGCCCCATTCGAAATCCTTGATCGAGCCGAACGCGCCGAGGCGGAAGGTGCCGTCGATCGTCATGCCCGCCTTGCCGCCGCGAAAGGCAGCCTGGCCTTCGTCCATGAAGCCGGCGGCGCCGATCTTCTTCTCGAGCTGCAGGCTGGTATAGAACTTCAGGGCCTTGATGCCGGCCTCGCTGTCATAGGCGACCTTGGTGTCGTTGTCCGTGTAGGGAGTGCCGCCGAACTGGCGGATCAGCACTTCGCGCCACCATTGATGGTCCTGGCCGCCCATGTCGAGCGTGGAGCCTGCGACGGTGAGATTGCCGGATGCGTCGTGCTTGGCGATCTTCTCGGCTGCCGCGACATATTCGTCGAGCGTCTTCGGCGGATTGTTTGGATCGAGGCCGGCTTCGGTGAAGAGCTTCTTGTTGTAGAAGAGGGCGAGCGAGCGCACAGCCGTCGGCAGGCCGTAATAGTCGTCGCCGCGCTTCATGGCGGAGACGATCGGGAAGAATTCGCTTTCGATCTTGTCATGCGGGAAGGCGTCGGTCGGCAGCGGCTGCAGCAGGCCGCCGGCCGCGAACTTGTCGAGCCAGCCGTAGAAAAGCTGCAGGACGTCAGGGCCGTTGCCGGCCATGTTGGCGGCGATCACGCGGGTCTGGTAATCGGCATAGGGAAAGGTGACCTGCTTGACGGTGATGTCGGGATTGGCCTTCTGGAACTCGGCGATGAGCTGGTCCATCGCCTTCACGCGCGTTTCGAAGACATATTGCCAGTATTCGATCTCGACCGCCTGTGCGGCATTGAATGCGAATGTGCTGAAGCCGGCGACGAGACCGGCCAACAAGGTTGCCTTGCGCATGTGAGCCTCCATTTGCCCCGCCGGGTCAGCCGGTTTTGGGGTCTGATTGTTCCCTGCATCCGTCCGCATGCCGCGGTCCGGTGCGTTTATTGATTTCCGGAAGGTAGCCTTCCGTCCGAGCACTGCGGCCCCTTTTGCCCCAGCCCTGTCTCTTACGGTTCCCTGACGGCGCTCGTTTGTCAATAAGATAATTTACTTGAATTATTCTATTGCGGGAAACCGTTTTCCGGCGTTATGAATTCCCGAAACTGGAAGTCGGCGACATGACGATACAGACGATCGGCACGCACCCGGTGGCCATCGGGAAGAATCCCGAACGAAGCCGCGATCACAACCGGCGCGTCGTGCTGGACGTGGTGCGACGGCACGGCTCGCTGGGCCGTGCCCATATTGCCAAGCTGAGCCAGCTCACCCCTCAGGCCGTCGCCAATATCGTCGATGAACTGGTCGGCGAGGGGTTGCTGATGGAGATGGGGCGCCTGCGCTCCGGGCGCGGCCAGCCGCCCATCCAGTTTGCCGTCAATCCCGAAGGCGGCGCGACCATCGGCGTCGAGATCGCCGCCGACCATATGGTTACGGTCGCGCTCGATCTCTCCGGAAGGCTGAGGGCGAAGCGGATCACCTCCCTCAAGGATACGACGCCCCGCCATATTCTTGCATCCTTCACCTCGGAGCTTTCGACCGTCAGAAAGAGCGTGGGGTCGAAATTGCTCGGCACCGGCGTCGTCATGCCGGGTCCCTTCGAGATCGACGGCATGACGTCGGTCGGCCCCACCACGCTGCCCGGCTGGGCCGGCATCGATGCCGCCCAGGCGCTCAGCGAAGCCTGCGGCCACACGGTCGTCGTGGAGAACGACGCGACGGCGGCGGCCGTCGGCGAGCGCCTGTTCGGCGCGGGCCTGGCGATCTCCAATTTCTGCATGATCTATTTCGGCGTCGGCATCGGTTTGGGCATCATTCAGGACGGCGCGCCCTATCGCGGCGCTTTCGGCAATGCCGGGGAGATCGGCCATGTCACCGTGGTGCCGAAAGGGCGGCCGTGCCCCTCCTGCGGCCAGCTCGGCTGCCTGGAAGGCTATGCCTCGGTCTATGTACTGAAGGAGAAGCTCGGCCGCGCCGGCATGCCGGAATGCGAATTCGCCGATCTCGAAAGGCTGCACCGGGCGGAGCATCCGGTCGTCGAGGAGTGGATCGACGAAGCCGCCACCTATCTCGGCCCCATGGTCGCGATGCTCGAAAACATACTCGATCCGCAGACGGTAATCCTCGGCGGCGCGCTTCCCGACGCCATCATGGATGACATCATCGCCCGCATGGGCAATCTGCCGACCTCGGTCGCGAGCCGCCGCCAGCGCGACCTGCCGCGCGTGCTGCGCGGCCAGACCGGGCAGCTGACCGCCGCCCTCGGCGCTGCCGCCCTTCCGCTGTTCGACATGGTGACCCCCAAGCTCGAAACCTCGCTGGCAGGGCTCGCCGATATTCCCGCATGACATATTGAGGAGAGATTTCATGCTGACCGCCCGCGAACGCATCGAACGGCAGATGTCCGATCCCTCGCTCGTCCGGCTTCATCGCAAGCTTTCGCGGCTGAAATCGACGGTCACGATGATGAACACCGGCGCCCACCCGGACGACGAGCAGAACGGCATGCTCGCCTGGTTCCGCTTAGGCCTCGGCATGCGGGTCGTCATCGCCTGCTCCACGCGGGGCGAGGGTGGCCAGAATGCGCTCGGGCCCGAGCGGCTCGGCCCGCTTGGCGTGTTGCGCTCCCGCGAGCTGGAAGAGGCGGCCCGCGCCATCGATGGCGATGTCTGCTGGCTGGGCCACGGCCCGGCCGATCCGGTGCATGACTTCGGCTTCTCCAAGGATGGCGACGCGACCTTCACCCGCTGGGGCGAGGCCCGTATCGTTGAGCGCCTGGTGCGTGCCTATCGCATGGAACGGCCGGATATCGTCATCCCGACCTTCCTCGATGTGCCGGGTCAGCACGGCCATCACCGCGCCATGACCCGTGCCGCCGAAACGGCGATTGCACTCGCAGCCGACCCCAATGCCTACCCCGAACATCTCGCCGAAGGCCTGAAGCCCTGGAAGGTCGCCAAATATTACCTGCCGGCCTGGTCGGGCGGCGGCGATACCTATGACGACGAAGTGCCGCCGCCGGATACGACGGTTACCGTCATTGCCGAGGGCCGCGAACCGGCAACGGGTGCTGATTACGACCGTATCGGCGAGTGGTCGCGTTATTACCACGCCTCGCAGGGCATGGGCCATTGGCCGAAGCGGCCGGACACGGCCTGGCCACTGCACCTGAAACTCTCCGCGGCCGGCTCGAAGGCGGAACAGTCCGTCCTCGAAGACCTGCCTGCATCGTTCGCCGTGCTTGCCGGTCTTCCCGGCCTGCCCGCAAAGGTGAAGGAAGCCTTGCGCTCCGCCGACGATGCGGTTGCCGCAGCCATCTCGGCTTTCCTCGATCGTGATGCAATCATGAAGGCGCTGACCGAAGCCGCCGGCTGGCTGGACGTTGTGGCGTCGTCCGCCCCTGAGGAGTTCAAAACCCTGCACGGCCACCGGATCGCCCGCAAACAGGTGGAAGTGGATGCCGCAATCCTGGATGCCGCCGCCATTTTCGAGCGCGCTTACGTTGATCCCCCGACCATTTCGCCCGGCTCCGTCTCGGAGATGACGGTCGAACTCGGCGACGGTGCCAAGGGCCGCAAGGTCGATGTCACCCCGGTCCTGCCGGCTGGCATATCCACTTCGCCCCGGTCGCATGGTGACGAGCGTGTCTTCACATTGACCGCAGCATCGGATGCGCCGCTTTCCGGTCTCTATCTGCCGGCCTGGTCGGCGCTCGGCGGCAATGGGCATGCCTGTGTGAAAGTGTCCGCGGAGATCGGCGGCCGCATGGTGACCGGCGCTTTCGACCTGGAAGAGCCGTTTGCGGTGGCGCCCGCGCAGTCGCTCACGCTGCTGCCGGATGCGCTGGTGGTGCCGCTCGGCACGAAACGGACCGAATGGCCGATCAAGGCCAGCATTTCGGGCGTCGATGCGCCCCTTTCCTTCAAGACGACGGCCGGCTGGGTGATGAAAAAGACGGACGGCGGCTGGATCGCCTCGCCGACCGACGCCGCAAAGCCGGGCTTGGCCGAGATCGAGCCGCAGATCGACGGCCGCCCGGCGTTCCAGGTTACGCCGATCGTCTATCGGCATATCGGCCGCGCCGGTTTCCGTGCCCCGGCTGCGCTCAAAGTCCTGTCACTCGACCTGAACCTGCCGGAAGGCGCCCGCGTCGGTTATGTCGGCGGCGGTGCAGATCGGGTCGGCATGTGGCTGGCGCGCATGGGTCTCGACGTGACCGAGCTCGACGCGCAGGCGTTGAGCGGCGACCTGTCGCAGTTCACCACGATCGTCGTCGGCATCTTCGCCTTCGGCATCCGCAAGGATCTCGCCGCGGCGACCGGGCGCCTGCACCGCTTCGTCGAGGAGGGCGGCCATCTCGTCACTCTCTATCACCGTCCGAGCGACGGCTGGAATCCGGGCGAGACGCCGGTTCGCCGCATCGAGATCGGCTCGCCGTCGCTGCGCTGGCGCGTTACCGATCCGAAAGCCGAGGTCACCGTGCTTTCGCCCGATCATGTTCTGCTGAAGGGTCCCAACGTCATCGGGCCCGAAGACTGGCAGGGTTGGGACAAGGAGCGGGGGCTCTATTTCGCCTCCCGCTGGGATGACGTCTACGAGCCGCTGCTCGCCATGCACGACCCCAACGAACAGCCGCTCAAGGGCGCGCTTGTCTCCGGCGCGATCGGCAGGGGCCGCCACACCCATACCAGCCTCGTGCTGCACCATCAGCTCGACAAGCTCGTGCCCGGCGCCTTCCGGCTGATGGCCAATCTCGTGCAGCCGGCGTGAGCACGCAGGCAGCGCCAGAAGCGGAAAGCGAGCGGACCTCCAATGCCCGCATCGGTATCGGCTGGCTGCTTCTCGACATGACGCTCGTCTCCGGCGGCATGACGGCGCTCGTCAAGGCGCAAGGGGCGACCTATCCCGCCTTCCAGCTCGTCTTCATCCGGGCGATGATCGGGCTGCTCTTCATCCTGCCGCTCATCTGGCACCATCGGGCGGAGATGACGCGCATCAAGCATCCCTGGCGCAATATCTTCCGCATCTCCTGCAATGCGATCGCGCTCACGAGCAACTTTCTGGCCATCACCATGCTGCCGCTCGCCATGGTCAATGCGGTCGGCTTTTCCCGGCCGCTGATCACCATGGCCATGGCGGTTGCCATGCTGGGAGAGACGGTGAGCCGCATCCGCTGGCTCGGCGCGGCAATGGCCTTTGCCGGCGTGCTGATCGTCATGGCGCCGGGAACGGAAAGCTTCGATGTCGAGGTGCTGGTCGTCTTGGTTTCGGTGGTCTTCGGCTCGCTTGCGATCATCCAGACGCGCGCCCTGAGGGACGAGAACACCATCGTGATGATGGTCTTCTATACCGTCGGGCTCGCGGTCATCACCGCGATTCCCGCAGCCTTCATCTGGCAGCCGGTCGTGCCTTTCGACTGGATACCGCTTCTCGGTATCGGCTTCCTTGCCCAGCTTGGGCAATATTGCTTCCTGCGTGCCTATCGCATCGCCGATGCCAGCGTGCTCGCGCCTGTCGGCTATCTCTCGATCGTTTTCGTGACGGTTGTCGGCTATGTCTTTTTCGACGAGGTGCCGGAAGTCCGCGTCGTCATCGGGGTGATCGTCATTCTCGCCTCGTTGCAGGGAGCGGCCTGGCTCGAGCGGCGCCGCGGCCGCATGGCGGGCAAGGCGATGTGAACCGATGTGAACGGGAATCGGGCGGAATTGTCGAACTTTCCGCCGTTCTCGGCGTTACCGATGAATGAGGAGGCGCATATGGTCGCTCTAATCTTCATTCTGGCATGCATCGCGGTTCTGAGCGCCGTTTTCACGGTCGTCATCCGGCAGATGGCCAAAGCGCATCGGCAGCACTATCTCGAAGAGATGGCAGTCAACGAGCTGGCATGCGCATCGCCCACCGAACCGGAACGGAAGGCAGCATACAAGGCGCGGCCTCGGGCGCGTTCCGCCGGATCGCGGCACGGCCGGGTCGCTCGCGGGCTGGCGGCCCGTCTGCATTCCGGCCCGATCATGCGATAACTCGATCCCCGCTTCCCGGGGTTCTGCATATCCATTCGAAGAGAAGGTTTGGTGGAGCTAAGCGGGATCGAACCGCTGACCTCTTGCATGCCATGCAAGCGCTCTCCCAGCTGAGCTATAGCCCCATCAGGGTGGTCCGGTATTTCCGGTCCTGGGAAGCTCCGCGGCGCTGCGCCTTGCGGAGTGGCGGCTTATTACTTCCGGTTTTCGGAGAGTGCAAGCCGAAATTTCTCTGCCCGGCAATTTTTATGGAATCGCCGGGCCTTACTCTGGAAATCGATCAGACTTCGTCGTCGTCGCCGGTCACGCCGATGATGCCGGACATGTCGTCGTCCTCGTCGTCCTCGTCGGCTTCGAGGAACGTATCGTCGTCATCGTCGCCGAGATCGACGTCGTCGTCGCCCATATCCGGTAGATCGTCGCTGCCCGAAGCCTCATCGCCTTCTTCCAGCGAGACGAGTTCGACTTCCTGGTTTTCGGTATCGACTTCCTGGACGTCTTCCTCCTCGGCCTGTTCCATCTTCACGGCCGCGCTGTTCTCTTCGAAGAAGGAAAGCGGCCAGGATTTGCCGGTATAGGGGGAAACGACCGGATCGCGGTTCAGGTCGTAGAACTTCTTGCCGGTATCGGGGTCGGTGCGCTTGGTTCCGAGTTCCGCTTTTGCCACAGTCAGAGCCTCATGAGGATGGCCGAATAGATCGGCATGCCGCTTTATTGCGGCTTTGTCGGGTGAAAAATCTAAGCCGGTCCCCATAAGGCCTGCGCCTCTTGATGTCAAAGGCAAACTTTCATCGCTTTCATCAAGGCTCTGCGGGTGATCGCTGGCCGGCTTTGTGGTAAGCACCGCAGGTGACGATCGAAGGAGCCGCCCATGTACCAGCCGCCGCATTTCCGGGAAGAGGATCTCGGCACCCAGCATGCGCTGATCCGTGCTCATCCGCTCGGTCTCCTGGTCACCGCCGGCAATTCTGGGCTGCTTGCCAATCCGGTGCCCTTCCATCTGGATTCTGCGGCTTCCGGAAAGGGCACGCTGAGACTGCATCTCGCCCGTGCCAACGGTCAATGGAAGGACATCCGCGACGGCGCGTCTGTGCTTGCCGTCTTTCAGGGCGCGGATTCCTACGTCACGCCCTCCTGGTATCAGACGAAGCGCGAGACCGGAAAAGTCGTGCCGACCTGGAATTACGCGATCGTGCAGGCGCGGGGGCCTGCCCGCATCGTCGAGGATGCCGACTGGCTGCTCGCGCAGATCGATGCCATCACCAGCCAGCACGAGGGCAGCCGCGCTGCGCCCTGGGCGGTCGGCGACGCGCCGGAGGATTTCATCCGCGCTCAGCTGAAGGGCATTGTCGGCATCGAGATCGAGATCGCCGAGATCGAAGGCAAATGGAAGGTCAGTCAGAACCGTCCGGCCGGAGATCGCGAAGGTGTCGCGGCGGGACTTGATGAAATGCCCGGACAAGGACATATGGCGGAACTTATCCGCCGCTACGGCGCCATGCGCAACACTTGAGTTTGAGAAATTGACGCCTGCAATGATCATCGCCATCGACGGACCAGCCGCCGCCGGCAAGGGCACGCTTTCCCGCCGGATCGCCGAGGAATATGGCTTCCATCATCTCGATACGGGGCTCACCTACCGCGCCACTGCCAAGGCGTTGATCGATGCGGGCCTGCCGCTGGACGACGAGAAGGTCGCCGAGAAAATGGCCAGGGGGATTGAATTGGCGGGTCTCGATCGCGACATATTGTCGAGCCACGCCATTGGCGAGGCGGCATCGAAGATCGCCGTCATGCCGCTCGTGCGCCGGGCCTTGGTGGAGGCGCAACGTGCCTTTTCCAGGAAGAAGCCGGGAACGGTGCTGGATGGCCGGGACATCGGCACGGTCGTCTGTCCCGATGCGCCGGTCAAGCTCTATGTCACCGCCTCGCCCGAGGTGAGGGCGAGGCGCCGCTACGACGAAATCGTCGCCGGGGGCGAGGCGGCTGATTACGCGGCGATCTTCGCCGACGTGAAGAAGCGTGACGAGCGTGATATGGGGCGCGCCGACAGCCCGCTCAGGCCTGCGGAGGATGCGCACTTGCTTGATACCTCGGAAATGAGTATAGAGGCCGCGTTTCAGGCTGCGAAGACGATCATCGACGCCGCCTTGAAGAAAGATTGACGATGTGGCCGGCTGAAGCCGGCTTCGTCTTCGAAGAATAGCCTGACGCTCTGTCCCCGCGCCGGATTTGCCTCCAGAAAACAGGGAGGCGGACATGATGCTCAGGCGTGTACAACACGAACCACCGGCGCAACACGTGCCTCCAGAGGCACTCTAGGAGATTTCATGGCAGTATCTAACCCCACGCGGGAGGACTTCGCAGCCCTCCTCGAAGAGTCCTTTTCCAAGACCGATCTCGCCGAAGGCTATGTCGCCAAGGGCATCGTGACGGCGATCGAAAAGGATGTTGCGGTCGTTGACGTCGGCCTCAAGGTCGAAGGCCGCATCGCGCTGAAGGAATTCGGCGCCAAGGGCAAGGACGGTTCGCTGAAGGTCGGCGACGAAGTCGAAGTTTACGTCGAGCGCATCGAAAACGCGCTTGGCGAAGCAGTTCTCTCGCGCGAGAAGGCTCGCCGCGAAGAAAGCTGGGTCAAGCTCGAAGCCAAGTTCGAGGCCGGCGAGCGTGTCGAAGGCGTCATCTTCAACCAGGTCAAGGGTGGCTTCACCGTCGATCTCGACGGCGCCGTCGCCTTCCTGCCGCGTTCGCAGGTCGACATCCGTCCGATCCGCGACGTCACCCCGCTCATGCACAACCCGCAGCCCTTCGAAATCCTCAAGATGGACAAGCGCCGCGGCAACATCGTCGTTTCGCGCCGCACGGTTCTCGAAGAGTCCCGCGCCGAACAGCGTTCTGAAATCGTTCAGAACCTCGAAGAGGGCCAGGTTGTTGACGGCGTCGTCAAGAACATCACCGATTACGGTGCGTTCGTCGACCTCGGCGGCATCGACGGCCTGCTGCACGTCACCGACATGGCATGGCGCCGCGTCAACCATCCGTCGGAAATCCTGAACATCGGCCAGCAGGTCAAGGTTCAGATCATCCGCATCAACCAGGAAACCCACCGCATCTCGCTCGGCATGAAGCAGCTCGAGTCCGATCCGTGGGATGGCATCTCGGCCAAGTATCCGGTCGGCAAGAAGATTTCCGGTACCGTCACGAACATCACCGACTACGGTGCGTTCGTCGAGCTGGAGCCGGGTATCGAAGGCCTGATCCACATTTCCGAAATGTCCTGGACCAAGAAGAACGTACACCCCGGCAAGATCCTGTCCACGAGCCAGGAAGTCGATGTCGTCGTTCTCGAAGTCGATCCGTCCAAGCGCCGTATCTCGCTCGGCCTCAAGCAGACGCTGGAAAACCCGTGGCAGGCTTTCGCCTACAGCCACCCGGCCGGCACTGAGGTCGAAGGCGAAGTCAAGAACAAGACCGAATTCGGCCTGTTCATCGGCCTCGAAGGCGATGTCGATGGCATGGTCCACCTCTCCGACCTCGACTGGAACCGTCCGGGCGAACAGGTCATCGAGGAATACAACAAGGGCGACGTCGTCAAGGCTGTCGTTCTCGATGTGGACGTCGAGAAGGAGCGCATCTCGCTCGGCATCAAGCAGCTCGGCCGTGATTCGGTCGGTGAAGCTGCCGCTTCCGGCGACCTTCGCAAGAACGCGGTTGTTTCGGCTGAAGTCATCGCGATCAACGATGGCGGTATCGAAGTGAAGCTCGTCAACCACGAGGACATCACCTCCTTCATCCGCCGCGCAGATCTCTCGCGTGACCGCGACGAGCAGCGTCCGGAGCGTTTCTCGGTCGGCCAGATCGTCGACGCCCGCGTCGTCAACTTCTCCAAGAAGGACCGCAAGGTCATGCTGTCGATCAAGGCTCTCGAGATCGCCGAAGAGAAGGAAGCCGTCGCTCAGTTCGGTTCGTCGGACTCGGGCGCTTCGCTCGGCGACATCCTCGGTGCGGCTCTGAAGAACCGCAACAACGCCGAGTAATCGACGTTACGCAGAAAAATCGAAAACCGCCGGGCGAAAGTCCGGCGGTTTTTTCATGCCGTTTCCGATGGACGGGGATCAGGTCCAGCCGGCCATGCGCCAATAGAGATCGTTCGCCCGGCCTGCATCCTCGGCCTCTTCGTCCGAGGCTTCCTCGCCGGCGTCTTCCTTCGGGCCCTCGTTCGAACCATCCTCGCTGAATGCCTGCTGGCCGGAGTGCTGCTGCTCGCCGTCCTCGTCGGTTTCCGAGATCGCCTTCGTCTTGCGTTCTTCCGGATCCCTTTCGCGCTCCTCGGGCGGATAGGCCACGTAAGGCAGGGGCACGCCCTCGCGCAGGACATGCGGCAGCGGCAAGGGGAGGGCGAGCTGTTCGCTGAGTTCCGCTGTGCCGGCAGGCTGGCCGTTCGGGTTTGCCGGTGCGCTGGCGGTGCGAGCGGAGGGAGCCGAAGTCTCCGGCTCTGCGGCGGCCTGCGCGGCCGGTCTGGCCACGGCACCGGCGGCTTCTTCCTTTGCCCGCATGGCAGGGTCCGGCAATTCGCCGTCCAGCAGTTCCGCCAGCGTCTGCTGCTCGGGCAACGGTCTTGCTGCGGCCGTTAGCGGCTCCATGAGCTCGCTTGCGCCTTCGGCGAACACTTTCGCCAGCAATTCCGTCATGGCACCAGCCGCTGCCTTGTCGCCGTGAAGCACTGCGCGTTCGATGCCGCGCTGGGAAAGCCGGGCAAGCGCCGGGCCGTCATAAAGGATAGGCGAGGATGTCTGCCGGTCGCCTGAAGCGGAAGGGGTGGCTCTCCGCCCGTCGCCTTCGAAACGTCGCGTGACGGATGGAGCCTCCGGCGTTTCGTCCGCCAAACCTTCCGTCCCACCGGGCAGTCCGCTTTCGGCAAGCTCCGCCGTGATTTCCTGCTCTTGCATCGTCACGCCGGAGCTTCCGGTCTTCGAGCCGTTCTCCGCATGCAGCGTATTTTCTTCCGCGGAAGGGAGGGGTGCCGTTGCGAGGGTTGCCGCTCCGGTATTGAACCCAGACGTAGCAGTGTTTCCGGGAAGCATGTCCGGATCGTTCGCCGGGGCGGCAATGGCCACTCGCCCGGTGTCTCCGGCTTGCCCTGCGGCGGTAGAGGTGCCGTTTGCGGAGGTCGGCAATGCCGCCTGGGTCCCGGCCGTCGAAGACGGAGTTCCGTTTCCGGCGGGTTGGCCGGATGGAGCCGTGGTACTGTTGGCCGGCCGCGGTGGCGGGGTGGCCGACTGCTCGGCCCCGGCGTTCTGGCGGTAGGAGCTGACGACGGCCTTGGCGGCCAGATCGCGGGGGTCGAGCAATTGTGCGGTTTCCATCCGCATCGCGAATCGCGCCGCATCCGGTCCGGCCGGATTGTTGAGGATGTCCGTCATCAGCCGCAGCGAGACACCCTTGACGAGCTGGTTGAGGATGCGTTCGAGCGCGGCCCTTTCGGCCGGGTTCATCGCCTTGACCGCCTCCGAAAGACGCTGCGCGTAATCGAGCAGCGCCTCGCCTTCGCGGCGGGGGAGCTTGATCAGCTTGCCGATGGTTTCCGCAAAAATGGAGAAGCCCTGCGCAAGCCGCAGCTGGGCCGAAAGCGAAAGAATGTCCAGCCGTCCGCCCGACAGATAAGGGGAGGTGATCGTTTCCGCGATGACCGCGCTGTTGGCCACATCGATCCGCTGCCGCGGCATGGGCTGCTGCGACGGCGTCTGATAGTCGACGAATGAACTTAGCGTGGCACGAACTGGAGGCAGCATCGTACGCTCCATATCTGATTGCGACGATAGGGACAGTTCGGCTAAGCGATTTGTGTTTTCGCAACGAAACGGCGCTGCGACCGTAACGCCTCATGGCGTTCCCATGCCGATAGATAGCATCTACCCTGAGGTAAAAAGGTTAATGTCTCGCTAACATATTAGCGGAAAGTGATCTGGGGCGGGGCAGGTGGGCGGAAGACTTGGGCGCTTGGAGGACTACGCAGCCAGTTTCCTCTTCAGCAACTCGTAGACGCCGATATCATCCACACGCACCGGCAGGATATCGGCCTCGTCCCCTTCAACCGCCTTCTCGGCAGTGAGCTCTTCGATCGCCTGGGCATTGAATTCGTTTGCCGGAGCCTCGCCTTCGACCAGAGCGTCGGCGGATGCCGTGCTCTTGTCGTCGATCGAAGCCTCATCAGAAGCAAGATTCTCGGTTGCTTCGGCGGTCTCGGAATTGGCAACCTGTTCCGCCGCGGCGGCAAATATGGCCAGCAGTGCGGCATCATCGACGGGCGCCGTCCCGATCGAGCCTCCCGCGGCCGGCTCCCCCACCGGCTGCTCGTTCTTTTCCTCGATGACGTCCTGAACCTTCTGGACATCTTCGAGCTTTTTCCCCGCCTCTGCGGCTTCGATGTCTTCCCGGCGTTCGGCGCGGGTTTCCTCGTCCTCGACGCGTGTGGGATCGTAACCCTGGGGACCGAGCTTCAGCTCTTCGAGCGTCTTGGGATCGGCAACGGCTTCGAGACGCTGCACCACGCGCTCGACTTCCGTACCGAGCTTGCCGCCGTTGGCCTTCTTGTTGAGGCCCTCCATCAGGCGCTGGTTGTTGTCGCCATAAGGGTTCTTGATCGCCGCCAGCAGCGTCGCCATCGAGACACCGATCTCCTTGAGGCCGAGTTCTTCCGCAAGCTTGGCTGCTCCGGCCGGCCCCATGCCCTTCAACGCGTCTTCCAGCGCCTTGCCGAGCCGATAGGAAGAGCGCGCCTCGTCCGTATCGATGCCGAGTTTGGCGGCAAGACGGTCGATGAGTTCGATCTTCAACTCGTTGGGATCGGTGCGGTTGACGCCGAAGAGGGCGGACGTGATCTTTTCCTTGGCCCGCTTGGCTTCCTCGCTGGCGCTGATGCGCGCCTCGTTGACCGGATCGCGTTCCTTGCCGGATCTTTCGGCTTCCTCTTTCTTGCGCTGCTCCTCGATGCCGTCGAGCATCGATTGCATCACGTTGGTCGCGGCAAGCCCGTAGGACTGCTGGGTGGGAAGCAACATGGCCCGATATCCGGTCTCGTTGAGAGGTATACCGCGGGCAAAAATAGGTTCCGAAGGTTAACGGAATATTACCGGGAGATTAGGACTTGTCCCCCTGAGAAATAGGAGACCGCGGCTTCAGGACCAGTGTCACCAGCACGAAGCTGACGTAGAGCAGCAGATACCACGAACCGAGTTTGCCGAACGAAACCGCATGCCAGGTCTTCTGTGTCGGATAGAGCCAGGTGCCGGTCAGCGTGCCTATGTTTTCCGCAACCCACAGGAAAACCGACGAAAGAAATGCTGCCGCGACCAGCGGCATGCTGAGGGTCGTCCGGTCGGTGGTGAAATGGATGCTCACGCGCCGGAAGACGATGACCGTTGCCGCGAACAGAAGATAACGCAGATCGGGCAGATAGTGATGGCTGAAGAAATTGACGTAGATCGCGATCGCTAGAAGCCAAGTCTGCCACATGGGCGGATAATGGGTAAAGCGCATGTCGAAGATGCGGATGGTGCGGGCCATGAAGGAGCCGACCGAGGCATACATGAAGCCGGAAAACAGCGGCACGCCGGCGATCTGGAAGATCGCCGGCTCCGGATAGCTCCAGGATCCCATGTGGACCTTGAAGATTTCCATCACCGTGCCGGTGACGTGATAGACAAGGATGACCTTGGCCTCCTCCCGGCTTTCCATCTTGAAGCGCAGGAAAAGCGCCTGAACCGCAAGCGCGGCGGCGAACAGAAAGTCGTAGCGATGGAGCGGCCAGCCCGGCTGCCAGACGAATTTGGTGACGATCAGCAGCGCGAGCATGATCGCCGCGAACAAACAGGCCCAGGCCTGCTTCAGACCGAACAGGATGAATTCGGAAAGCCACCAGGGAAGCGGAGCCAAGGCGCCCCGGACGGCGAGGCGCAGGGGCTCGAGATAGGGCCCCGTCTCATGTGCCGGCGGACGTTCCCGATGACCCTGTTCCATCAGCTATGGGCGAAGATGTCCACCTCTTCCCAGCCGAGCAGGTCGAGCTTCGCGCGCGTCGGCAGGAAATCGAAGCAGGCCTCGGCAAGTTCGAGACGGTTGTCGCGCACCAGCCGCTCGTTGAGCTTGTCGCGCAGCGCATGCAGATACAGCACGTCCGATGCCGCATATTCGAGTTGCGCGGGCGAAAGCACCGCCGCGGCCCAGTCGGATTGCTGCTGCGCCTTGGAGACGTCGATGTCGAGCAGTTCCTTCAGATTGTCCTTGAGCCCGTGACGGTCCGTATAGGTGCGGACGAGTCGCGAGGCGATCTTTGTGCAGAAGACCGGCGTCGTCGTCACGCCGAACGTATGGAAGAGGACGGCGATGTCGAAGCGGCCGTAATGGAAGATCTTCTGGCGCGAGGGGTCGGCAAGCAGGGCGACGAGGTTCGGCGCCTGTTTCTGGCCGGCGGCGATCCGGATCACGTCGGCGGAGCCGTCGCCCGGCGAAAGCTGCACGACGCAGAGGCGGTCGCGGCGCGGCACGAGGCCGAGGGTCTCCGTGTCGATGGCGATCGCCCCCGTGTAGCGGGCTGCATCCGCCGCCGAAATATCGCCCTCGTGATATCGAATCTCTGCCATCTCCGTCTCCGTCTGCCCATATTTCGGCATTCGCTATAGACCACGTTCTTCGTCAAGGATACCGTCATCTTGGAACGCCCGCCACGGAAGCCGAAAAGGGCATTAGTGAGCGACGGTTTGACCCTTGGGCATTTGCTCAAGCTCTGCGCCTGACGCATTGCTGCATTGCAACAGAGGGGATTGGCGCGCTTAATCGATTAGCCTATATGTTTGTCCATCAAACGACGCACTCCTCCTCCCAGCGTCGTTTGATACGGATCGACAACATCCTCCTCCTCCCAGTTGTCGATCAAGTTTAAAGCCTGGCGCATCCTCCTCCCGCGCCAGGCTTTTTCATTTTCAGCACCTCCCCTTTGATATCGCCCGTTCGACGCTCGCCACACCGGGCCGGATTTCGTTCGCGCTCGTCGGAAGACGAAGCCCTCTCGAAAATCGAGGATGCGACGCCGGTAACCTTCATTGACGCCTTGGAGGCTAAGCCAGAGCCTTGATCGCGGCGACCACCTCGTCCTCGATATCGAGGCCCTCTTCGATTGCTGCGCGCCGTGCGTTCCGCCCGCGCCGTCCGGGCAGCCGGACACCTTCTTCCGAGGCCATTTCCTGGGCCAATTCCGCAATTCGTTCTACTGCGGAAGCGGCCCCAGCCGTGGGATCGATGACGATCAATATCTGGCCGACCGAAGGCGGTGTGCCCTTCTCCTCCATGAAGGAGCTTGCTTCATGGGAGAAGTTGCCGCCCGTCAGACCGGCCGCCAGGATTTCCACCATCAGCGCCAGCGCCGCGCCCTTCGCGCCGCCGGAAGGCGCCATGACGCCTTTCAATGCCTCGTTCGGATCGGTCGTCGGCCTGCCCTCGGCATCGAATGCCCATCCTTCCGGAATGCTCTCGCCTTTCTGCCGGGCCGCCATGATCTTGCCCGCCGCGACGGTGGAAAGCGCGAGATCGATGACGATGGGGTCTTCCCCTGCGACGGGCGTGGCAAAGGCGATCGGATTGGTGCCGAACAGGCGTTTCCTGCCGCCCCAGGCCGCCATGGAAGCCGGCGCATTGGCGAACATCAGCGCCACGAGGCCCTGTTCGGCGAATCGCTCCACCGTCAGCGCCATGACGCCCGCGTGATGTGAGCGCTGGATGAGGCCGAGCGCGATGCCCTGTTCGCGAGCTATGCCGGGAAGCTTTTCGGCGGCGAGATCGAAGGCCGGATAGGCATAACCGAGCGCCGCGTCGACCGTGAGCACGGCCGGTCTCGGGCGTAAGGCGGTGGGGCGTGCCTTGCCGTCCACCTTGCCGTTGCGGGCCTGGCCGATATAGGCGGGAATGCGCCTCAGCCCGTGTCCGTATTGGCCGGCCGCTTCCGCATGCACCAGTGCATGCGCGACGGATCGGGCCGTCTCGGCGAGAACGCCGTTGGCTTCGAAAACGCCCTGCACGAGCGTCTCGGCTTCTTGGAGTGTCATGTGCATGCAGAATATCCGGGTAGGTTCATCAATGGATATTCTGCATATAGCGCGAATGTCACTGGCAGGTTAGTGCCTGATCGAGATAGCTCGCGACACCCGACGGCGGGGCAGGAATGGGCGAGGCGCGGCGAACGGCCGACATGATGTAGTTGTCGATCGCCGAATCGCCGGAAGATCGGGAGAGCGAAACGTTGGTGACGTTTCCGCCGCCGTCGAAGCTGAAGCGCACGGCCGCCGTCCCGGTGCTGTTTCCGGGGCACCTGCGAGCGGTTCTCGCAAGCTTTGCCTGAACGCGGGATTTCCACCTGGCAGGCGAAACCGATGGCGCGATCGAGCCGGTGGAATTCTGGCTTGCCGCCGTTCGGTCCGACTGCCTGGCCTGAACCCTCGCCTCGGCCATTTCCCGGCGCGCCTGCTGTTGCTGCTGCTTCGGCCTCTCGACCTTCTTGACCGGCTCCTTCTTCGGCTCGGGCTTCTTCGCCACTTCCGGAGGTCTCTCGACCGGCATCGGCGGACGCATCATCGGCAGGGGCACTTCGACATTTTCGAGCGCAGCCGTCATCTGCTGCTCGATCGGGTCGATCTCCTCGACGGGTTCCGGCGGCGGTTCGGGAATGGTCTGGGTGATTTCGGGTGGCGGCTCCGGCAGAGGCTCTTCGATGACCGGCTCCACCGGCTCGGGCTCGACGGGTTCGGCGACCTCCTGCGGGGGCGGCTCGATCGGCTGCGGCTCGGGTTCGGCCACCGGCTCCGGTTGAGGCTCCTCGACCGGTTCCATCTGCTCGCTCTTGACCTCTTCCACGTCCTGAACGTCGGGGGAAACCTGTTCCTCTTCCGTATTGACGGCTTCCGGCTCGGGAGCCAGCTCGATCATGATTGCCGCAGGCGGCGCGTTCTCGGCCGGTGAGGCCGGCTCTTCCCGCATCAGATAGACGGCGGTTCCGTAATGCAGCGTCAGCATCACCAGTCCGGCGACACCCCAGAGCGCCAGCTCGCCGACGCGCCCGGCGGGACTTGTCTGCGAGACGACGATGCTCATGGATTGCCTCCTGTCGCGGGTACGGAGGGTGTGGATGGCGGTTCGGCGCCGCCATCGGCCGGCGCTGCAGAGGCGGGCGGCGTCGGCAGCGTTTCGAGGCCCACCAGCGCTATCTTCAGGTAACCGGCATCCCTGAGCAGGTTCATGACTTCCATGAACTGCCCGTAATCGACCGCCTTGTCTGCGCGCAGGAAGACGCGCGTGTCCTTGTTGCCCTCGGTCACCCGGTTGAGCGTCGCGGCGAGCTGCTCGCGCGCCACGGCATCATTGCCGATGTTGAGGCTGAGATCTTCCTTCACGGTCAGATAGAGCGGTTCGTCCGGCCGTTCGGCGGGCTTGGCGGAGGAGGCGGGAAGATCGACATTGACGTCCACGGTGGAAAGCGGCGCCGCCACCATGAAGATGATCAGGAGAACCAGCATGACGTCGATGAACGGCGTCACGTTGATCTCATGGTTTTCGGGAAGCTCGTCGCCGTGATGTTCGCGAATGCCGCCGGCCATGGTCGATCAGCCCCCCGCCACCAGCGACATCGGGTTCTTGCGCGCACCCGGCGGAACCTTGCGGAAATCGAGATCGCGGCTGACGAGCCGCTCCACGCCGGCTGCGGCATCGGCGAGAAGCTGGCGGTAGCCGGTCACGGACCGGGCGAAAACGTTGTAGATGACGACGGCCGGGATGGCGGCCACGAGGCCGATCGCAGTGGCGAGCAGCGCTTCCGCAATGCCCGGCGCGACCACGGCAAGGTTCGTCGTCTGCGTTTCGGAAATGCCGATGAAGGAGTTCATGATGCCCCAGACGGTGCCGAACAGGCCCACGAAGGGCGCGGTCGAGCCGATCGTCGCGAGCACGCCCGTGCCGCGCGACATGCGTCTTCCGGCATAGGCCTCGATGCGGGAGAGGGCGGAACCGACACGTTCCTTGACGCCGTCGCCATGGGCATGATCGAGGGCTGCTTCGGAAAGCTGCATTTCCTCGGCTGCGGCCCGCAGCATCAGCGCTGCAGGTCCGCCGCGGCCGCCGGAGGCATTCACGGCCTCGGCAAGCGAACGCGAGGATCGGATGATCTTCAACGTCCGGCCCGCCCGGGCGCGGGCGCCGGCAAGCTCCAGCGTCTTGGCAAGCCAGACCGTCCAGGTGACGAGCGAGGCAAAGGCCAGGCCGATCATCACGCCTTTGACGATCCAGTCGGCCGCCATGAACATGCCCCAGGGCGAAAGGTCGTGCGGCAGGTCTTCCCGTTGCGCAGGGTCGAGGAGCTGCGTGAACGTGTCGGCCGGCTCCTGCGAAGCGGGCTGCTGAGCGGGTTCGCCGAGCGCCGGCGGTGCCACGCCGTTCTCCGGTGCAGCGGCCGGCATGGGTGAAGAAGATGAAGGCGTCGCGGCTTCCGGCTGTGAGGCGGCCGGCTCGGCCGCCTGCGGA
The DNA here is from genome assembly GCF_900177415.1 of Xaviernesmea oryzae. Classification (GTDB taxonomy): domain Bacteria; phylum Pseudomonadota; class Alphaproteobacteria; order Rhizobiales; family Rhizobiaceae; genus Neorhizobium; species Neorhizobium oryzae_A. Next base: position 502,691 of record NZ_FXAF01000006.1, read on the forward strand.
GCGGATTGCCCCTCGCTCGCCGTCGGGGCTGCCGGGCTTGCAGCCGGCTGCGCAGGCGCGGAAGACGTGGCGGGAGCACTCGGGTTTTCGGCTGCCGCAGCGGATGGAGCAGCGGGTTCGGCGGGTGCCGGCTGGGCGGGAGCGGCGGCCTGTGGCGGCGCCGTTTGCGGCGCGACATCCGGCGCCGGGGCCTGCGCCATCACCGTCGTAGCGGTCAGTGCCAGCATGGCGAGAGTTATCGGAAGCCGGCTCCTGATCGGCTGGCGCATGGAAAGAGCGGGCTTCAGGGCAACGGACATGAAAGGCTGTACTCCGAACTTGTTCGACAACGCGAGCAGCGCTTCGGCGCGAACCGGCATTTGCAGAAACGGACATCGGAACGCTGCCGGTTACTGCCGGCCGGTTCGCGATGTCGTTGCTACCCCGATAATAAACATGAGTAGAAATGGCAACTAATAAATCTTGGGAATGCCGATCAAATTTGTCTTACACGGGCATTCCCATACATCAGGCGCATGGGTTCCCGGCTTCGTGCCTTCGGAATAGGCGGGGTTATCGTGCCAGCCAGCCGCCGTCGACCGGCAGCACGATGCCATGGATGTAGTCCGAGGCCGGCGATGCGAGAAAGACGGCGGCGCCGCCAAGCTCTTCCGGCTCGCCCCAATGGCCGGCCGGGATGCGGCCGAGGATCGCCGCGTTGCGGTCCGGATCGTTGCGCAGCGCTTCGGTGTTGTTGGTGGAGAAATAGCCTGGCGCGATGGCGTTGACGTTGATGCCCTTGCCCGCCCATTCGCAGGCAAGCAGCCGGGTGAGCCCGGCAAGGCCGCTCTTCGAGGCGGTATAGGAGGGAATGCGGATGCCGCCCTGGAAGGAGAGAAGCGAGGCGATGTTGATGATCTTGCCGCTCTTGCCCCCGGTGATCAGCTGGCGTGCAAAGGCCTGGGAGAGAAAGAAGACCGTCTTGAGGTTGACGTCCATCACCGCGTCCCAATCGGCCTCGGTGAAGTCGATCGCATCGGCCCGGCGGATGATGCCCGCATTGTTGACGAGAATGTCGGCTCGTCCCGTCCAGGCGAGGGTTTCCTTGATGACGCGGTCGATAGGCTCCAGCGTCGAGAGGTCCGCCCGGATCGAAAGGCTCCGCCCGCCGGCGGCGCTGACCGCCGCTTCCGTCTCGGCCATGGAGGAACGGCCGACCAGAGCCACATCCGCGCCGGCACCCGCAAGCGCCACGGCAATCGCCTGACCGAGACCGGTATTGGCGCCGGTGACGATTGCCGTCTTGCCTGTCAGGTCGAATGAAACTGGCATGTCTTCCTCCCAAAGCATGTCGCGCCAAAGTGTGCGGCGGTTTTGCGGCGGCGACATGCGCTTAAAAACTCAAAACCGCCGGAAATCTTTTCCCGGCGGTTCCTAACATTATTGAAGCAGCGCTTAAAGCGTGCGCGTGACGTGCTCCACGCGGAAGCACTCGATGATGTCGCCGGCGCGGATGTCTTCGTAGTTCTCGAAGGCCATGCCGCATTCCTGGCCGACCGGCACTTCCGAGACTTCGTCCTTGAAGCGCTTGAGCGTCTTGAGCTTGCCTTCGTGGATGACGACGTTGTCGCGGATGAGGCGGACGCCCGCACCGCGTTCGACCTTGCCTTCCGTGACGCGGCAGCCCGCGACCTTGCCGACCTTGGTGATGTTGAACACTTCCAGGATTTCGGCATTGCCGAGGAAGGTCTCGCGACGTTCCGGCGAGAGCAGGCCCGACATCGCCGCCTTCACGTCATCCACCAGGTCGTAGATGATGTTGTAGTAGCGGATCTCGATGCCCGAACGTTCGGCGAAGGCGCGTGCCTGCGCATTGGCGCGGACGTTGAAGCCGATGATCGCCGCATCGGAAGCCTCGGCAAGCGAGATATCCGACTCGGTGATGCCGCCGGCACCCGAATGAACGATTCTGGCGCGGACTTCGTCGGTGCCGAGCTTGTCGAGCGCGCCGATGATCGCTTCGATCGAGCCCTGCACGTCGCCCTTGATGACCAGCGGGAACTCCTTCATGCCGGAGCTCTGGAGCTGCGTCATCATCTGCTCGAGCGAACCGCGCGAGCCGGACTGGCGCGCCGCCGCCTTGTCGCGGGCAAGCCGCTGGCGATATTCGGAGATCTCGCGGGCACGGCTTTCGCTCTCGACGACGGCGAACTTGTCGCCGGCGGCCGGCGTTCCGGAAAGGCCGAGCACCTCGACGGGCATCGCGGGGCCGGCTTCCTTGACGTGTTCGCCCTTGTCGTTGACGAGCGCGCGCACGCGGCCCCACTGATCGCCGGCCACGATGATCTGGCCGGGCTTCAGCGTTCCCTTCTGCACGAGCACGGTCGCGACGGAGCCGCGGCCGCGGTCGAGCTGGGCTTCGATCACCGTGCCCTCGGCCGTCCGGTTCGGATTGGCCCTGAGGTCGAGGATTTCCGCCTGCAGCAGGATCGCTTCGAGCAGCTTGTCCAGGTTGGTGCCGTTCTTGGCCGAAACCTCCACGTCGAGCACTTCGCCGCCCATGGATTCCACGAAGACCTCGTGCTGGAGCAGTTCGGTGCGCACCTTCTGCGGATTGGCCGTCGGCTTGTCGATCTTGTTGATCGCCACGATGATCGGCACGCCCGCTGCCTTGGCGTGGTTGATGGACTCGATCGTCTGCGGCATCACGCTGTCGTCGGCCGCGACGACCAGGATTGCGATGTCGGTCGCCTGGGCGCCGCGGGCACGCATGGCCGTGAAGGCGGCGTGGCCCGGAGTGTCGATGAAGGTGATCTTCTGACCGTTCTGTTCGACCTGATAGGCACCGATATGCTGGGTGATGCCGCCCGCTTCGCCGGCCACCACGTTGGCGTGGCGGATGGCATCGAGCAGCGAGGTCTTGCCGTGGTCGACGTGACCCATGATGGTGACGACCGGCGGACGCGGCAGCATTTCGCCTTCGTCGTCGGCGATGTTGAAGATGCCTTCTTCGACGTCCGATTCCGAAACGCGCTTGACGGTATGGCCGAATTCACCGGCGATGAGTTCGGCAAGGTCGGCGTCGATGACGTCGCCCGGCTTCATCATCTGGCCTTCCTTCATCAGGTACTTGATGACGTCGACGGCGCGTTCGGACATGCGCTGCGACAGTTCCTGAATGGTGATGGTCTCCGGCAGGATGACTTCGCGCATGACCTTTTCGCGCGGCTCCTGCATCTGGCTGCGGCGGAATTTCTCCTGCCGGCGGCGGATGGCGGCGAGCGAACGGCCACGGGAGCTGCCGCCCTCGTCGTCGTCGCTGACGGTGGTGATGGTCAGCTTGCCGCGGCGGCGATCGTCCTCGCCTTTCGGGCGGGCCGGAACCTTGGCAGGCGCCGGGGTGGGCACACGGCCGCGGCCGGGCGTGCTGCTGCGGGCCGGGCCGCGCTCTTCGTCCTCATCCTCATCGGCCCTGCGGCCGCGGCCGGCCACGGGCTGAGCTCCGGGGGCTGCCGCTGGGCGGGGCGGTTGCGGGCGTGCGTCCTGCGGACGGGCGGCCGGAGCGGCGGCAGCGCGTTCTGCCGGCTTTTCGGCAACGGCAGGTGCCGGGGCTTCAGCCGTGGTGGGCTCTTCCTGAACCGGCGCCGTCTTTGCTTCCTCGGCCCGGCGGGCGGCTTCGGCCGCCTCTTCGGCCCTGCGGCGTTCTTCCTCGGCCTTGCGGCGTGCCTCTTCCTCGACCCGGCGTTTGGCTTCCTCGGCCTCGCGGGCCTGGGCTTCCACCAAGGCTCGGCGACGGGCTTCCATTTCTCCGGCGGAGAGGTCGTGCAGCACGGTCGGCCGCTGCGGCTGGCGCGGCGGCGGGGCTGACGGGCCTGCAGAGGGGCGCTGTCCCTGAGGGGCAAGCGGACGCTGGCCCTGCGGCGCCGGCTGATGGATCCGCGGCTGCGGGCTGGCGGCCTGGGGGCGCTGCGGCGCCGGCTGGGCGGCTTCCACCGGCCGCTGGACCGGTGCTGCCGGCGTGAAAGCCGGTTTTTCGTCTTCCGGGCGGATCGGGCGGCGCTTGCGCGTCTCGACCACGACCGCCTTGGTGCGACCGCGACCCATGTCCTGGCGCACAGTACCCTGGCTTACCCCGGACGGTTTCAGGGTAAGGGTCTTCTTAACGCCGAGTGTCTTGTCGTCTTTGTTATCGGTCATTCCGTTCCTGTTCCTTCGGACGGGAACGGATGGCGACCATCAGATCCCGTCAATAGTATACAAATATCCGGTACGGCGGCCGGCATCTGCCGGTGACCGTATCATTGTTCTGGCCGGCCAGCGCCGCCGTCTGCTCCGGACTGACCGACACCGCGGTACTTTTTGAGCATGGTTGCGCGCTTCACTACACCCTCACCCGCCTGCCCTGCAAGCGCGCAAGCATGGATAAAAGCATTCTGGCCCATCACTTCGTCCAATTCCTTGCCCGTGAAGAGCGAAAAGGACGGAATGTCTTCCTGCAGCTCGGATCCGAGCTTCCAGGCCTTGCGGGCCTGGTCTATTTTTCTGACGCCGTCGGCGGCCGCATCCGCCGCGTGAAAGACGGCGATTGCCGCGCCGGAGCGCACGGCGGCATCCACTTTCATGGCGCCGGAGATGAACTGGCCGGCCTTGCGGGCCATGTTCATCATGCCCACGAGATCGGCCGCGATCAGCCGGTCGACGAGCGCGCCGAGATCGGCATCCGCCTTCGCCTCGGTCTTGAGCGCCCGGGCAAAGAGTTTCTTCTGAACGGCCCGGTCGACAAGCGCCCGTTCCGCCTTGATCCAGCAGCCGCGGCCGGGAAGCTGCCGCTTGAGGTCGGGCACGACGCGCCCGTCCGGAGCGGCCACGAAGCGGATCAGCGTTTCCGGCGATCCGCTCTCGCGCGTTACGATGCAGGTCCGGTCGTTCACGACAATCTCGCTCAACCCGTGATCGTCATCCGGCGCCTCTCGCAGCGGGATCATTCCTCTTCTGCGGTGTCCGCCTCCTCGGCCTGCTGCTGCTGCTGGGCGAGATCCTCTTCGGTGATCCAGCCTGCAAGCAGGCGGGCCTGGACGATCATGTTCTCGGCCTCGACGCGCGAAACGTCGAACTTCGAGAAGAGGCCTTCGAACTTCTTCGTCTCGCCGTCCTTGCGTTCGGTCCAGCCGACGAGGTCGTCTGCGGCGCAGCCGGCGAAATCCTCGACCGTCTTGATGCCGTCCTCGCCGAGCGCGACCAGCATCTGGCCGGTGATGCCGTTGATCTGGCGCAGTTCGTCGGACACGCCGAGCTCCTTGCGCTTCGCATCGTTCTCGGCCTCGACGCGTTCCAGGTATTCGCGGGCGCGGGTCTGGATTTCGTTCGCCGTATCCTCGTCGAAACCTTCGATCGAGGAGATTTCGTCGAGTTCGACATAGGCGAGTTCCTCGACCTGGGCGAAGCCTTCGGAGGCGAGCACCTGGCCGATCATCTCGTCGACGTCGAGCGCTTCCATGAAGAGGTTGGTGCGCTCGTTGAACTCCTTCTGGCGGCGTTCGGATTCTTCCTGCTCCGTCATGATGTCGATGTCCCAGCCGGTGAGCTGGGAGGCGAGACGGACGTTCTGGCCGCGACGGCCGATCGCGAGCGAGAGCTGCTCGTCCGGAACCACCACTTCGATGCGCTCTGCATCCTCGTCGAGAACCACCTTGGCGACTTCGGCCGGCTGCAGCGCGTTGACGATGAACGAAGCCGGGTCCTGGGACCACGGAATGATGTCGATCTTTTCGCCCTGCAGCTCGCCGACGACCGCCTGGACGCGCGAACCGCGCATACCGACGCAGGCGCCGACCGGATCGATCGAGCTGTCGTTCGAGATGACGGCGATCTTGGCGCGCGAGCCGGGATCGCGGGCGACCGACTTGATCTGGATGATGCCGTCGTAGATTTCCGGCACTTCCATGGTGAAGAGCTTCACCATGAACTGCGGATGGGTGCGCGACAGGAAGATCTGCGGACCGCGCTGCTCGCGGCGCACGTCGTAGACATAGGCGCGGACGCGGTCGCCGTAGCGCATGTTCTCGCGCGGGATCATCTCGTCGCGGCGGATGATGCCCTCGCCGCGGCCGAGATCGACGATGACGTTGCCGTATTCGACGCGCTTGACCGTGCCGTTGACGATCTCGCCGACGCGGTCCTTGAATTCGTCGAACTGGCGGTCGCGCTCGGCCTCGCGCACCTTCTGCACGATCACCTGCTTGGCCGACTGGGCGGCGATGCGGCCGAAATCCATCGGCGGCAGCGGATCGGCGATGAAATCGCCGATCTTGGCGTCGGGGTTGCGGTCGCGGGCCAGCGCCAGCGGGATCTGGGTGCCATAGTCCTCGGCGGCTTCCACCACTTCCAGCAGGCGCTGCAGGCGGATTTCGCCGGTCTTCGAGTTGATGTCGGCGCGGATATTGGTTTCCGAGCCGTAGCGGGAGCGGGCGGCCTTCTGGATGGCGTCGGCCATCGCGGCCAGCACGATCTCGCGGTCGATGACCTTTTCGCGCGCCACTGCATCCGCGATCTGCAGAAGTTCAAGCCGGTTCGCACTCACTGCCATTGTCGTTGGTCTCCGTAGGTCGAATGTTTGGCCTCTTCTTCAAAAAGGCCTTTGTCTCTTGTTTGGTTATTCGTCGTCTTCGTCGTTCTGGTTCGCGGCCTCGGCCTTGGCGAGCTTGTCGGCCCGCAGCGCGTCGCGGATCAGATCGTCGGTCAGGATGAGCTTTGCCTCGGCCAGCGCCGAAAACGGGATCGTCACCCGCGGTGCCTCGCCATAGGCGACCTGATCCCGCTCGATCGTGAAACCTTCCGTATCCGCCTCCGTGATCCTGCCGCGGAACCGCTTGCGGTTGTCGATCATGATCGACGTTTCGCATTTGACCAGGTGGCCCTTCCAGCGGAAGAAGTCCGACTTGCGGACCATCGGGCGGTCGATGCCCGGCGAGGACACTTCGAGATGATACGCTTTATCGATCGGATCTTCCACATCAAGAACGGGCGAAATGGCCGTGGAAACGGCCTCGCAGCCGTCGACATCCATGGTTCCGTCGTTGCGCTCGGCCATGATCTGCAATGTCAGACCGTTCTGGTTCAGCATGCGCACCCGCACCAGCCGATAATCCATGGCGGTCAGCACCGGCTCGATGATTTCGGCGATCCTGAGGTCGAGCCCGGTCTCGATGATGAGCCGCGGCTCGGTTTCGGTTTGCGGCATAAGCTCTCCGGCAATCATTCCCCGGACCGCTGTCGCAGAACCGGGATGGACAGATCGCCTAACAAAAAAGAGCGGGTCCGGTCGGGCCCACTCTTCATCGGACGATCAAGAATATGGCCTGCATATACGCTCTCGGACCCCGAATTGCAAGAGAAGCCTCTTTCTTTGATCGGGGCCGCTGGAATTTGAATATCTCCAGTCTATAACCGTTTATAGCGACGCACGAAAGAAAGAGGACGAAAAGTGCCCGATCGGATATCGACCCTGGCTCCCTTCCGGCACCAAACCTTCAGAACGATCTGGACCGCCAGCCTCGCATCCAATTTCGGCAGTCTCATCCAGGCCGTCGGCGCCGCCTGGATGATGACCTCGATTTCCGCTTCCGAGGATATGGTCGCGCTGGTCCAGGCTTCGACCGCGGCGCCGATCATGCTCTTTTCGCTCGTCGCGGGCGCGCTCGCCGACAGTTTCAACCGGCGCAGCCTCATGCTGACGGCACAGATCTTCATGCTGGTCGTCTCGGCGACGCTGACGGTCTTCGCCTATCTCGATCTGCTGACGCCGTGGCTGCTTCTGGCATTCACCTTCCTGGTCGGCTGCGGCGTGGCGCTCAACAATCCTTCCTGGCAGGCGTCCGTAGGCGATATGGTGCCGCGCGAAGTCCTGCCGGCCGCCGTTTCGATCAACAGCGTCGGCTTCAACATCACCCGCAGCCTCGGCCCGGCGATCGGCGGCGCGATCGTCGCTGCGGCAGGCGCTGCCGCCGCCTTCGCCGTCAACTCTTTCTGTTATTTCGCCCTCATCTATGCGCTCTTTCGCTGGAAGCCGGAGAAACGCGACAGCACCCTGCCGCGCGAAACGCTCCTGCGCGCGCTTTCGGCGGGTCTCGGCTATGTGGCCATGTCGCCGAATATCCTCAACGTGCTGCTCCGCGGTCTGGTCTTCGGCCTTTCGGCAAGCGCCATCCTGGCCCTTCTGCCGATCGTTGCGCGCGACCTCGTGTCCGGCGGCCCGCTCACCTACGGCATTATGCTCGGCGCCTTCGGGGTGGGCGCGATCGCCGGCGCCATCGGCAATTCCAGGCTCCGCGAAGCTTTCTCCAGCGAATCCATCGTCCGCCTGTCCCTCGTCGGCTTTGCCGCGAGCGCGGCGGTCATCGGCGCGAGTTCCAGCACCGTATTGACGGCGATCGTACTGCTCGTGCCCGGAGCCTGCTGGGTTCTGGCCCTGTCGCTGTTCAACACGACGGTGCAGCTCTCGACGCCGCGCTGGGTCGTCGGCCGCGCACTGTCCTTCTATCAGACGGCGACTTTCGGCGGCATTGCCGGCGGAAGCTGGCTATGGGGCGTCCTGTCCGATGCATTCGGCGTCTCGGTCGCCCTGACGCTGTCCAGTTTCGCGATGCTGGCGGGAGCGCTGATCGGCCTTCGCCTGCCGCTGCCGCAGTTCGGCGATCTCAATCTCGACCCGCTGAACCGGTTCAACGAACCGCTCCTGAAGCTCGACCTCCAGCCGCGCAGCGGACCGATCGTCAATATGGTCGATTACATCATCGCCGATGAGGACATCCCGAAATTCCTGATGCTGATGTCGCAGCGCCGCCGCATCCGCATTCGCGACGGAGCCCGGCAATGGGCGCTGATGCGCGATCTCGAACATCCGGAAATCTGGACCGAGACCTACCACACCGCGACCTGGGCCGATTACGTCAGGCACAACCAGCGCCGCACCCAGGCGGATGCGGAGGCCTGGGATGCGATCCGTGCCCTCCACAGAGGCGAGGAAGGACCGCGCGTCCACCGTATGATCGAGCGGCAGGCGATCCCGACGAGCGACCACGTCTTCCACAAGGCTCACGTGGACCTTCATCACTGACAGCCCTCGCTGTCAGCTCCTTACCGGATCTTTCCCTTCAGCGACGGATCGGGGAAGCAGGTCGGCGCAAGCCCGTTCTTCGCCTGCCAGTCGCCGAGCGAACGGCGCGTCTTGTACCCTGGCAGGCCGTCGACATTGCCGACATCGTAGCCCTTCGAAACCAGTGCCTTCTGCATGGCCAGGATATCGGAGCGCAGCATCTTTCCGACGTTCCCCCAGCTCGCCTGGAACGGCCCTGCACCATAGGCGATGCGATCGGCAAGATTGCCGATGAACAGCGCGTAGAGGTCGGAATTGTTGTACTGCTTGAGCACGTAGAAATTCGGCGTGACGACGAATTCCGGCCCGTGCCGGCCGGCCGGCACCAGCATCATTCCGTCCGCCTTGAGATCGGCGGCGGGGAAGGCCTTGCCGGAAATGCGGGTGATGCCTGCCGCCGCCCACGCGGAAATCGGCTTGGCGAGGTCCGGCCCTTCCTGCGCGCAGGTGAGCTGGGAGGGAATGCTGACCTCGAAACCCCAGTCGCGTCCGCGTTGCCAGCCTTCCTTCTGCAGGTAATGCGCGATCGAGGCGAGCGAATCCGGCACCGAATTCCAGATGTCCGGATGCCCGTCGCGGTCGAAGTCGACGGCATATTTGAGATAGCTCGACGGCATGAACTGCGGCTGGCCGAGCGCACCTGCCCACGACCCTTTCATGGTCGCCGCGTCGACATCGCCGCGCTCGATCATCGTCAATGCCGCGATCAGTTCCTCGCGGAACATCTCCTTGCGCGTCGACATGAAGGCCTTGGTTGAGAGCACCTGCACCGCGGAATAGGGCAGCTTCGCCTTCCCGAAGCCGGACTCCCGGCCCCAGATCGCCACGACGATCTCGCCCGGCACGCCATAGGCCGCTTCGATCTTCTTCAGCGTCGCGGCATGCGCGGCTGCGAGCCCCCGGCCGGTCGCGGCCAGTCCCTGCAGCCGCTTTTCCGAAAAATAGGCGCCGGGCGAGGAGAATTCCGCCTGGCTCTGATCCTGCTGTTTCGGCGGCTTGGTGCCCGGCGGCACGAGATCGGGCAGGCTCCAGTTGAGCGTCACACCTTGGAAGGCGGCCTTGAGAGTTCTGTCCGAAATGCCGGCTTTTTTCGCCGCCGGACCGAAGTCATCGGCGATCCACCGCTGGAACTGCCTTTCCACGTCCGGCCTGTTCTGGGCGAATGCGGGGAGGGAGAAGAGCGCTGTCATCGCGGCGAAAAGCAAAGCAGCGGCGCGTCCGAAAACACCTCCCTCTGCCCTGCCGGGCATCTCCCCCTCAAGGGAGGAGATCGGCTGGGCGCACCGGTTTCCCGGCATGGGAGCGGGGCCTGGATGACAGACCGTTGCTGATGGGGGAAGCCCTCTCCGCTTGTGATCTCCCCACCTGTGGGGGAGATGGCCGGCAGGCCAGAGGGGGGCGAGCTTGCTCAACGTTATCCTCCTCAAAACTCTAACCGCAGGACAAAAGGGTGAGGGTCTTCATCCGGTTCTCCCCTAGATCGCCGTCCTGGCCCGCAACGCCGCCGTCAGCGTTCCCTCGTCGAGATAGTCGAGCTCGCCGCCGACGGGCACGCCATGCGCCAGCCGGGTGATCTTTACATCGATGCCGGAAAGCTGGTCGGTGATGTAATGCGCCGTCGTCTGGCCCTCGACCGTCGCATTGACCGCGATGATGATCTCCCGGATGCCGCCCTCGTTGACCCGATCGATCAGCCCGCGGATGTTCAGGTCGTCGGGGCCGATGCCGTCGAGCGGCGAGAGTGTACCGCCGAGCACGTGGTAGGCGGCATTCATCGCCCCCGCCCGTTCCAGCGCCCAGAGGTCGGAAACATCCTCCACGACGATCACCACAGACTGATCGCGGCGGATGTCGGTGCAGACGGTGCAGGGGTCGACGGTATCGACATTGCCGCAGCGCGAGCAGACCTTCACCTTGTCATAGGCTTCGCCCATGGCATGCGACAGCGGACCGAGGAGCTGCTCCTTCTTCTTGATGAGATGCAGCGCCGCCCGGCGTGCGGAGCGGGGGCCAAGGCCCGGAACCTTCGCCAGAAGCTGGATGAGTTTTTCGATTTCGGGGCCGGTGACTCGCTTTGCCATGTTCTCCCTTTAGCCCATCCGTTAGGCAAACGGAAACGTCGAAAGGCTATCCAATGTGAAACTTCTTGCGGCCGGGCGACGCATGCCGAGCCAAACTCGACCCAAAGAGAGCGAGGTCGGTTCGGCATATATGCGGCATCACGAAACCGTGATGGTTGGTGATGTGGCGGCATGCCTGCCAGGCCCTATACCGCCTGAATTGACGGCTATGCGGAACTTTGTATGAGTTTTTTGAGACGCATCCCCCTCGGTCTTCTTTCCGGCGCGCTGATCGTGCAGATCGCGGCGGCAGGCACCGTGTTCGCCCAGGGGACTGAAACCGATCCCGACCATTCGGTCTTTGTCTTTGGCGGCGCCATGGTAAACGGTGACATGGCGGAATCGGCCAATCCATTCGGTGTCGGTTACGAGGATCATCCGGTCTTCGGTCTCGGCTACCAGTTTTTCCCCTACAGCATCGGTTCGGTGAAGCTCGGTCTTGAAGCGGGCCTTGCCGGAAGGTTCGGCGGCAACGCCAATGCCGAGATATGGGGCGGCGTAGTCGGCCGTTACGACGCCATCGAAATAGCCAACACGCTTCGGATCATTCCATCCTTCACCTTCGGCTTGAGCCATGTGACCGAGACGATGGAGGGGCGGGAGCGCAAGAATGAGGAGGAGCGTAACGGCGATGCCAGCACGCTCTTCTATCTCGGCCCCGAACTGAGCTTCAGCTCCGTCTCCCGGCCGGACCTCGAAGTGTTCTGGCGCCTGCATCACCGTTCCGGAGCCTGGGGCACCCTGGGCGACATGCATGGCGGGTCCAACGCCAACGTCATCGGCGTCAGGTATAACTTCTAGCGTGCCGCGATCGCCGCTGCCGCGCCGGCCATCGTTCCGGCCGAGAGCCGGTTGGCGATCCTCACCGCCCGCGGGCTTTTGAGGAACTGCCGCGCCTTGGCGGCGAGCAGAACCCATGCGAGATCGACCACGACCAGCACGACGAACATCGCCGCGACCAGTTCCAGCCAGCCGGTCAGCGTCACGCCGCCGAGATCGATGATCGAGGGAAGCAGTGCCACGTAGAACATCATGATCTTCGGATTGCCGAGCGTCACGGTGAGCCCGGCGAAGAACATCTTCAACGCCGAGCGGCTTTCCGGCAGGTCCTCGCCGGGACCGGCAGGCTCGGCGAACCACATCTTCCAGGCGAGATAGAGAAGATAGGCGACGCCGATCCATTTGATCGCCACGAAGACGAGTTGAAAGCTCTCGGCGATCGCTGCAAGGCCCGCGACGGCAAACGATAGCCACACGGCCTCGCCCACCCACATGGCTGCCAGGAACGGCAGCACGTCGCGGTAACCCTTGGAGAGCACGCGGGCGACCAGCGCGGCGATGCTCGGCCCGGGCGAACCGGCGGCGACGAACAGTGCAGCAGCAAAGACGAGTATCGACGTGAGCGTCATCGGAACCTCCCTATTCCGTCAGGCGGTGCGATCAGAACGGCAGCTTCATGCCGGGCGGGATCGGCAGCCCGGCGGTCAGTTCCTTGGTCTTTTCGGCGGTGATCGCCTCGGCGCGCTCCTTGGCCGCCTTGTGGGCCGCGACGATCAGATCTTCGAGGATTTCGACGTCGTCCTCCTTGAAGAGCGAGGGGTCGATCTTAAGGCCGAGCATCTCGCCCTTGCCGTTGAGCCGCACGGTCACCAGGCCGCCGCCGGAAGTGCCCTCGACGTCGAGTGCGGCGATATCCGCCTGCATCTTCTCCATCTTGGCCTGCATTTCCTTGACCTTGCCCATCATGCCCATGATGTCGCGCATCTTTTCAGTCCTCTTCTTTATAGTTCGATGTCGTCGCCGGGCAGGATATCGCCCTCGGCAGATTCCGCGGTTGCCGGCGCCGGCAGTTCCTCCGCCTCGTTTTCCTCTTCCGTGGCGCGGATTTTTACGTTGATGATCTTCGCGCCCGGAAACTGGGCGAGGATCGCCGCCACGTCGGGGTCGGCGCGCGCATCGGTCTTTCGCTGTTCCTGGGCCTGTTCTTCCGCCTGGGCGAGCGTCGGCGCGCCCCGCTCGTTGGAGAGCGTCACCCACCACGTGATCCCGGTCCATTCCCTGAGCTTCGACGCAAGGTCGTTGACGATGGATTTCGGCGCATCGGGCTCGAGGTTGATTTCGAGCCGGCCCGGTTCGAGCTTGACCAGGTGGACGGACTGACGAATGCGGGCGCGCAGTACCGGTTCGCGGTTCTTGGCGCAGAGATCGGCGATGTCGTCCAGCGACCGGACGGGAACCTTGGGCTCCGGTTGGGGCTCGGCTGCGGTCTGCATCGCCGGGCGTTCCAGCGTCTCCTTCGCGTCTTCGGGCGTCGGAACGGCGCGCAGCATGGCCGTCGGTCCGCCTGCCGGGAGGCGTGGCGCCGACATTTCCGTCCCGCGGGCGTTGACCGGCGATTGCGGCGGCGAGACCGGCCTGCCTCCACTCCCATTTCCGTTCGGAGCGGGCGTGCGCTGGCCGTCGCCATTCGCAAAATCCGCAAGCCGGCGCGCCGCGTCTTCCGGCGAGGGAAGATGGGCGGCATGGGTGAGCCGGATCAGCACCATTTCGGCCGCCCCTGCGGGCCGGGAGGAGTTTTCCGCTTCCGGAATGCCCTTGAGCAGCATCTGCCAGATGCGCGACAGCGTGCTGACAGCGACGCTGTCGGCGAATTCCCGGCCGCGCACGCGCTCCACTTCGCTGAGCGAGGGGTCGTTCGCCGCATCGGGAATGTATTTGAAACGGGTGACGAGATGGGTGAAATCGGCAAGGTCGGTCAGCACGACGACCGGATTGGCGCCGGCCTCGTATTGCGCGCCGAATTCGGAAAGCGCCGCGGTCACGTCGCCGCGCACGATGTGCTCGAAGAGATCGACGATGCGGGCGCGGTCGGCAAGCCCCAGCATGCCGCGCACGGTCTCCGCGAGCACGCTGCCGCCGCCATGCGCGATCGACTGGTCGAGCAGCGAGAGCCCGTCGCGGGCGGACCCTTCCGCCGCGCGCGCGATCATCGCCAGCGCTTCCGGCTCGGCGGGAATGCCTTCCTTCTCCAGGATCGTGGTGAACAGGCCGACGAGGTCGGCGGCGCTGATGCGGCGCAGGTCGAACCGCTGGCAGCGGGAAAGCACGGTGATCGGAACCTTGCGGATTTCCGTCGTCGCGAAAATGAACTTCACATGCTCCGGCGGCTCCTCGAGCGTCTTCAACAGGCCGTTGAAGGCCTGCGTCGAGAGCATGTGCACTTCGTCGATGATATAGACCTTGTAGCGCGCCGAGACGGGACGGTAGCGCACCTGCTCGATGATCTCGCGGATGTCGTCGATGCCGGTATGGGATGCGGCGTCCATCTCGATGACGTCCACATGCCGGCCTTCCATGATCGCCTGGCAGTGCTCGCCGGGGATGCGCAGGTCGATCGTCGGCTTGTCGATCTCGGGCGTCTTGTAGTTCAGCGCGCGGGCGAGGATGCGGGCGGTGGTCGTCTTGCCGACCCCGCGCACCCCGGTCAGCATGTAGGCCTGCGCGATGCGGCCGGTCTCGAAGGCGTTGGTGAGCGTCCTCACCATCGGCTCCTGGCCGACCATCAGGTCGGAAAAATCCTTGGGACGGTATTTGCGGGCAAGCACCCGGTATCCGTTGCCGCCGGAGATGTTGGAAGCGGGGGTGCTCGTCTGGGTGGGCCCGTTGTCGCTCATTCAGTCCTGCCAGCCTGCGCGGGCCATTCCAGCCACTTGACCGGACCGGAAGCTGACCAAGATGGTATCCAGTATTGAGGTGGGAGGCTGGCACGGCGACCCGTGCCGGGCTCGTTAGGGCTGCTTCCTTCCGGACCTGACCCGGTTGGCGAGTGGCTCGTCCACCACCAACCTCCCGCCGCACATATCGGCAATAACGCTTCCAAATGCAAGCCAACCCTGTAAAAAACTGCTATCGATTACAAAAACACGGGAGGAAAAGCTTGAGCGATTTCGAACTGGATGAGAGGCTCGCTCGGGATACCGACCTGGTGACGGTGCTCGGCCTGTGCGAGCTGCGCATCCTGAAGGACAGCCGCTGGCCCTGGCTGATGCTGGTGCCGCAGCGGAGCGGCAAGACCGAAATATTCGACCTCACCCCCCTCGACCAGGCGCTTTTGACCTTCGAGACGAACACGGTGGCGGCGGCGCTGAAGAAGGTCACCGGTGCCACCAAGGTCAATGTGGGTGCGCTCGGCAACATCGTCCGCCAGCTGCATGTGCATATTGTCGCGCGGTTCGAAGGCGATCCGAACTGGCCCGGCCCCATCTGGGGCTTCGGTCAGGCGGTCCCCTATGACGAACAGCGGAAGCAGGATTTTCTCAAGAAACTCGTTGAAGCCCTCTGATCATGACCAAGACCCTTTTCGAGACCGACGCCCCCCATCCCGAGCCCAGCAGCCTCACGGCCTTTTCCGCCAACAAGCTGGACCGGCAGGCCGAGTACCGCCAGGACGATTGCCTGGAGAAGGCGCTTGCGGTCGAGGGCACGCATATCTTCGCCTTCACCGGCAGCCGTCTGATCCTGAAGCATGACGGCCAGATCCTGGATCCGCTCTTCGCGCCCTATGAGCTTGCGGAACTGAAACCCGATTTCGACAACGCCATCCTGCTCGGCTACAAGGAAAACGGCGAGCCCCGCATTGCGGTGCCTGTCCTCATCCCGGCGGAGGAATTGGCAAGCCAGTACAAGCCGACGGAGGCGCGCGCGCTGTTCCGTGATTCGCTGATCGAAGGCGAACTGCAGGGCGAGATCGCCCAGGCCGTCGCGCTTTTGAACTGGAACGCCGCCAACAGGTTCTGCGGCAGATGCGGTTCTCCGACCGAATCGAAGATCGGCGGCTACAAGCGTCTCTGCACCAGTTGCCAGCACCAGATGTTCCCGCGCACCGACCCGGTGGTGATCATGCTGGCGGTCGACACCGAGCGCGATCGCTGCCTGCTCGGCCGCAGCCACCATTTCCAGGAGGGCATGTATTCCTGCCTCGCCGGCTTCGTGGAGCCCGGCGAGACGATCGAGAATGCCGTGCGCCGCGAGACCTTCGAAGAGTCCGGCATCGAGATCGGCCGCGTGCGCTATCACGCCTCGCAGCCCTGGCCCATGCCCCATTCGCTGATGATCGGCTGTTATGCCGAGGCGGTCTCGACCGAGATCACGATCGATCCGCAGGAAATGCAGGATGTGCGCTGGTTCGGACGCGCCGAGGCCGCCGCCATGCTGGATGCCGGCCCGGACAGTCCCTACTTCGCGCCGGTCAGGGGAGCGATCGCCCACCGCCTTCTGCGCGACTGGATCGAGTGGGGTGAGGAGCGGTCAGGCGCAGCCTGAGCAATCGATCCAGCGAATCGATTGCAGCGACGAACGCCCTGAGCCTAAGCGAAGGGCCGGAAAGGTCAGGCGCAGCCTGAGCAATCGATCCAGTGAATCGATTGCAGCGACGAACGCCCTGAGCCCAAGCGAAGGGCTGGAAAGGTCAGGCCAGGTGAGCTGTCGGGAAGGATACGGGATCAAGCATCATGACCATCGCCCGCTCGGAGCGCCTGCTGGCCCTTCTCCAGACGCTCCGGCGCTACCGCCAGCCTGTCAGCGGCGCAAAGCTCGCCGCTGACACCGGTGTCAGCCTGCGCACGCTCTATCGGGATATCGCGAGCCTTCAGGCGCAGGGCGCCCCGATCGAAGGGGAGGCGGGGCTCGGCTATGTGCTGAGGCCGGGCTTCATGCTGCCGCCGATGATGTTTTCCGAGGAGGAGATCGAGGCGCTGGTGCTCGGCTCGCGCTGGGTGGCGAAGACCGCCGATCCGCGGCTTGCCGCCGGCGCTGTCGACGCGCTGGCCAAGATCGCCGTGGTGCTGCCGCCGGGCCTCAAGGAGGAACTGGACACCTCGACCTTGCTTGTCGGCGCGCCGCGCCGGCAGGAGGATAAAACCGATCTCGGCCTCATTCGCAAAGCGATCCGCGCGGAGCATGTTCTCGAACTCGTCTATGAAGACGAGAAGGGCGCCTTCACGACCCGCAAGGTCTGGCCCTTTGCCCTCGGCTTCTTCGATAATGTCCGGGTCATGGTCGCCTGGTGCGAACTCAGGCAGGATTTCCGGCATTTCCGCACCGATCGCATGGCCGCGGTCGTCCCGATGGGAAAACGCTATCCGCGTCGCCGGCCGGTGCTGCTCAAGGAATGGCGGGAAGCGCAGGGAATTCCGGTGCAGCCGTGACGGCTGCTGCCGGAATCTGACAGTAGGGCGCGATAAGGTCGGTGCAGTCCCAAACAAAGGAGCACCGATATGGCAAACCCCAATCTCATTCTTCTTTATGTCGAAGACCCGGCGAAGAGCACGGCCTTCTATCGCGACCTGCTCGGCCGCGAGCCGGCGGTCGAGGCCCCGAACTTCGCCTCCTTCCCGCTCGGCGGCGGCTTTTTCCTCGGTCTGTGGCGCATCGCCAAGGTCGAGCCGGAGCTGGCCCGTTCCGGCAGCCGCAGCGAGATCGGCATCATGATCGGTGGCGAGGGTGCGGTCGCCGGACAATATCAAAAGTGGAAGACGGCCGGGCACCGGATCGCCCAGGAATTGACGACCCTCGACTTCGGTCCGACATTCGTGATCCTCGATCCGGACGGGCATCGAATCCGGGTTTGTGAGCCGGATAAGTAGTTTCTGCCCTCACCCTCTCCGCACAGGCGGGAGAGGGGACGTGCCACCATATACCCTCTGAAAATGCAGAAGCGGGGGGTGAGGAAATGGTGCGTCATATATTCTTCTCCCCGCTTGCGGGGAGAAGGTGCCCGGCAGGGCGGATGAGGGGCAAGTCACCCCTTCTGCAGCGCTCCGCGCATCGGATGGCCCTTATAGGTTCCCAGGATCCGCACTTTTTCGGAGAAGAACCGCAGTTCCTCCAGCGCGCGGCGCACCGGCGGATCGTCCGGATGGCCCTCGATATCCGCATAGAACTGCGTCGCCACGAACTTGCCGCCGAGCTGATAGCTTTCCAGTTTCGTCATGTTGATGCCGTTGGTCGCAAAACCGCCCATCGCCTTGTAGAGCGCGGCCGGAATGTTGCGGACATTGAAGACGAACGTCGTGATGATCACGTCCGAAGGCTGGCTGCGCTGCACCCATTTCTCGTCGCGCGAGAGCACCACGAAGCGGGTGACGTTGTCGTCCCGGTCCTCGACGTTCTCCGCCAGGATTTCGAGGCCATAGAGATCGGCGGCAAGACGCGGGGCAAGCGCGGCCATCGTCCGGTCGCCCTTTTCCGCCACCATCTTCGCCGAGCCGGCCGTATCGCCGGCGACGACGGCCTTCCAGCCGTTCGACCGGATGATCTTGCGGCACTGGCCGAGCGCGTGGATATGGCTGTGGACGGTACGGATCTCCTCGCGCGTCACGCCGGGCAGCACCATGAGCTGGAAGCGGATCGGCATGAAGTACTCGCCGACGATGTGCAGCCGCGATTCCGGCAGAAGGTGGTGGATATCGGCGACGCGGCCGGCGATCGTGTTCTCGATCGGGATCATCGCGAGATCGGCATCGCCGCTTTCGAGCGCCTGGAAGGCATCCTCGAAGGTCGGGCAGGGCAGCGGCTCCATGGTCGGAAACATGTCGCGGCAGGCCATGTCGGAATTGGCGCCGAAATCGCCCTGGAAGGCGATGCGATTGGTGAGAGCGTTCATGGGAAACATCCGTTAAGAGGCACGGGCGGAGAGGATGGCGCGGGCCTTTTCGAGGTCGGCGGGAGTATCGACGCCGAGCGGCACCGAGTCAACGATTTCGGCGTCGATGCGCATGCCCGCTTCCAGCGCCCGCAGTTGCTCGAGCGATTCGCGCTTTTCGAGCACGGAGGGCCCGAGCGAGACGAACTTTTCGAGCGCTGCCCGGCGATAAGCATAGAGGCCGATGTGATGATAGAGCGGGCCGTTGCCATAGGGCGCGGTCGCGCGGGTGAAGTAGAGCGCCTTCAACCGTGTGGCGGAAAGCGGCGAGCCGACGATCTTGACCACGTTCGGGTTGGTCTTTTCGTGCTCGTCGGTGATCTCGACGGTGAGCGTCGCGATATCGGTGGCGGGATTTTCGAGCGGGCGGAGAGAGGCGCGCACCGCCTCCGGCTCGATCGTCGGCAGGTCGCCCTGCACGTTGATGACGAAATCCATCCGGGCGTCCGGATCGGCCTTCTGCACCGCCTCGAAGATGCGGTCGGAGCCGGACTGGTGGTCCTGTCGGGTCATCACCACGTCGAACCCCGCCGCCGCTACGGCGTCATGGACGTCCTGGTGGTCGACTGCGACGATGATTCGCCCTGCTTCCGCTTCCTGGGCCCGCTTTGCTACCTGGACGATCATCGGCAGGCCGGCAATATCAGCCAGAGGTTTTCCCGGCAGCCGCGTCGAGGCCATTCGGGCCGGGATCAGCACCAGCGTCCGGTCGAAAGCCGAGTTCTTCATGGGGAGGACCCTTCTATTCCTGCGTAAACAGTGTCAAAAAGTCTCACGCGCGGAACGATTATCGTGTTGCAACAACAATGCAAAAGACATAGGTTCCGCGCAATTTCAAGATGCCCGCCCTGTGACGGCGGTGTGACAGGCGGTTGCGAAGGAGCGGTTGCGGATGAACCCCTATGTAAACATGGCGGCAGGCGCCCTGCTTGCTACGGTCTTCGTCATGATGTCGGTGTCGATTGCCTCGGAAGGCATCTTCCATTCGGAAGCGCCGGAGAAGGAAGGCTTTGCGATCGTTGCGGCCGAAGAGCCCGCGGCCGGTGCAGGTGGCGAGGCAGCTCCGGCGGCGGTTCCGATCGCTCAGCTTCTCGCCAGTGCGGATGCCGCCGCAGGCGCAACCGTCTTCAAGAAGTGTCAGAGCTGTCATTCGATCGAAAAGGGTGGACCGAACAAGGTCGGCCCCGATCTGTGGGGCCTCGTCGATCGTCCGGTTGCCACGCATGAGGGCTTTGCTTATTCCGCCGGCATGAAGGAGTTTTCCAAGGGCGGCGAGGAAAAGTGGACCTTTGACAACCTGAACCACTTTCTGACAGCGCCCAAGGCTTTCGTGAAGGGCACTGCCATGGGCTTTGCCGGTCTCAAGAACGACACCGAGCGTGCCAACCTGATCGCCTATATCCGCGAACAGGCCGACAGCCCGGTTCCGCTTCCGGATCCGGCTGCAGCCGAGCCGGCCCCTCCGGCGACGAACTGATCCGCTTCGGAACTTTTCAAAACAGAAATGCCCGGCTTTGGCCGGGCATTTTCGTTTGCGATCGATATCGGGCGCGAAGCCTCAGCTCAGCAGCCATGCCCAGAAGCCGACGGTTAGGACGCCGAAGGCGGTGGTGATGCTGATCACAGAGGCCGCGAGGCTTTGGCCTGAGCGGAAGCGCTGGGCGATCAGCCAGGCATTGATGCCAGTCGGTACCGAAGAGGTCAGCACCAGGGCCGCCGTCCAGTCCTTCGGCAGGCCGAGGAGATAGCTCATCAGGAAGACGACTGCCGGCATCAGAGTGAGCTTGAGCACCGCCGCAGTCCCCGAAAGGCCGATATCGCCTCGGATCGGGTATCTCGTCAGAGCCATCCCGATCGACAGCAGCGCCACCGGACTTGCTGCCGCCGAGAGCTGGTCGACGACGGTGGCGAGGGCGGCAGTCAGGTGCAGACCCAGGAAATTGAAGACCAGGCCGAAGATCAGCGCGATGACGAGCGGGTTGCGGGCGAGATTGGAGCCGACCTGTTTCAGGATGGCGGGAAGGCTGCGTTTTCCTCCGCCGTCGACCTTTGAGGTCGCGCCCTCCATGAGGATCGTGCCCGCCACCATCATCAGCGGCAGGTGGATGGCGAGCAGGATGGAAATCGCGACCAGCCCGTCCTTTCCGACGATATGGGCAACCAGCGGCAGGCCGATGAAGACGTTGTTGGCGAAGGAGGCGGACATGCCGGCGATGACGCCGATTTTCGCATCCCGCCGGAAGATATGCTTGGCGATCAGATGGCCTGTCCCCCAGGTGATCGCGACGCCGAGAAAATAGGCCGTCCAGAGCCGGAACGGCGAGGCGCCCTCGAAATGCGCGTCCGCCAGCGTCCGGAAGATCAGCATCGGCACGGCGATCTTGAAGACGAATTCGCCGAGCGCGTCGCCGGTCTCCTCCTTCAAAATCCCTGTCTTGGCCGTCATCCAGCCGATCAGGATCAGGATGAAGACGGGCACGACGTTCACGAAGACGGAGGACACGGCAGGCAGGCTTTCGATAAAGGGCTTTGCATGCGTCTATAGCATCGGCCCGAAAATCGGAATCGATTTTCGGTAAGCACGATGCGTAGATTCAATAAGCTAGAGCGTCCTTTGTGCGTCCGTTCGGACGCACGGCGCTCTAGCGCATGTCGCGGGGGACGACAAATGCGCTTGCTGCAAGAGAGGCTTTCTCAAGCGGGGAACGTGGCGATCCCGCCAACAAAAAAGCGGGGCTGTTCCCCGCTTTCCCACCTGGTCTCGTCCAGGTATCCGGAGGTCGGCCGCCAGTCCATCCGTGGTCGGCAACACAACCGGATCGTCAAAGTGTATAATCTCGGATCGTGACAGCGAAATGACGGGCGGCAGAAGTCCTTGTTTTGCAGGCATTGCCGTTATTTCCGCTTCCAATCGGATCAAAACCCGAATACCGGTCTTCTCGTCAAAACCATTCGAGAGGATCAAGACCGGATGCCCAAATTCGACGTGCTCGCCATCGGCAACGCCATCGTGGATATTCTCGCCCGCTGCGAAGACAGCTTTTTGAGCGAGAATGCAATCACCAAGGGTGCGATGAACCTGATCGATGCCGAGCGCGCCGAGCTCCTCTATTCCAAGATGGGCCCGGCCGTGGAGGCCTCGGGCGGTTCGGCCGGCAACACGGCGGCGGGCATCGCCGGTTTCGGCGGCAAGGCGGCCTATTTCGGCAAGGTCGCGGAAGACCAGCTCGGCGGAATCTTCCAGCACGATATCCGCGCCCAGGGCGTGCATTACCAGACGAAGCCGGAAGGCACCAATCCGCCGACCGCCCGTTCGATGATCTTCGTGACGCCGGACGGCGAGCGTTCGATGAACACCTATCTCGGCGCCTGCGTCGATCTCGGCCCGGAACATGTCGAGGAGGATGTCGTCGCCGAAGCCAAGGTCACCTATTTCGAAGGCTATCTGTGGGACCCGCCGCGCGCCAAGGAAGCGATCCGCGAATCCGCCCGCATCGCCCACGCCCATGGCCGCGAAGTGTCCATGACGCTCTCCGATCCCTTCTGCGTCGACCGCTACCGCGCCGAATTCCTCGACCTGATGCGCTCCGGCACGGTCGACATCGTATTCGCCAACCGGCACGAGGCGCTCTCGCTTTACGAGACCGACGATTTCGAGCTGGCGCTCACGAAAATCAGCCAGGATTGCAAGCTTGCGACCGTGACGATGAGCGAGGAAGGAGCGATCATCATTCGCGGCGATGAACGGGTGCGGGTGCCTGCCTATCCGATTGAGGAACTGGTCGACACGACCGGGGCGGGCGATCTTTTCGCCGCCGGTTTCCTGTTCGGCTATACGCAGGGCCGTTCGCTCGAGGATTGCGGCAAGCTCGGCTGCCTGGCCGCGGCGATCGTCATCCAGCAGATCGGTCCGCGCCCGATGGCGTCGCTGAAGGAGGCTGCGAAGCGCGAAGGCCTCATTTGAGGCCTCGCCGGGAAGGCCTATTTGAAGGCCTCGCCCGGATAGGCGCCCCAGACCTCGGCCTGTGCGATCCAGCCCTCGGTGCCGCTCGCTTCCGCGCGGCACCAGTCACCGTTGCATTCGTCGATCTTGAAGACGACGCCCGGCTCCAGCTTTGCGACGACGGGGGCGCTGTTTTGCGGGTCGCGGCGCATGTTGACGTAGATGTCCTTGCCCTTGCCGCGCATCCACGGCGCGGCGACCGCCGTGCGTTCGCCCGAAAGCAGCGCCTGGTTCACCCAGCCTTCGGTGCCGTCCGCATCGCGAACGCGCCGCCAGTTCTCGTATTCCTGGATAATCTCCATCGGGGTCCCGGATTTCATGTACATCCAGGAGACCGCATAATCGGTGCTCGGGCCGATACGGATGTTGACCTTCTTCGATTTCAGGCTGACGAAGCGCGGCAGCGGCAGGCCGCTCGGCCCCTTCGCGCCCTGGGCATGAGCAGGTATCGAAGCGGACAGAGAGGCGATGAGACCGAAGGAAAGGGCGATGAAGGAACGAAGAATGAGGCGACGCATGGGTTTGGGTCCGGCTGGGCTGTCTTGGGCTTTCCGAAACCTCGCGAGGTTTTGTTTGTCTTCGCTGACGGGTCTGGTAGAAAACGCCCTGGATGAACCGAATATCGCGCGACTTGGTTAAGGACCTCCTAAAAGGCGCCGGATAGAGAACCTCATGACGGCAAAGAAAAGACCCAAGGTCTATATCACCCGCAAGCTGCCGGACGCGGTGGAAACCCGCATGCGCGAGCTGTTCGACGCCGAGCTCAATATCGACGACGCGCCGCGCTCGCGGGACGAGCTTGCCGCAGCGATGCAGACCGCCGACGTGCTGGTGCCGACGGTGACGGACAGGATCGACGCGGCGCTGATCGAGGAAGCCGGACCGCAATTGAAGCTGATCGCCAGCTTCTCCAACGGCTTCGACCATATCGACGTGGATGCCGCCGCCAAGGAGGGCATCACGGTCACCAATACCCCGAATGTGCTGACCGAGGACACCGCCGACATGACCATGGCGCTGATCCTCGCGGTCAACCGGCGGCTGGCGGAAGGTTCGCGCATCCTGACCGACAATCCGGGCGACTGGGCCGGCTGGAGCCCGACCTGGATGCTGGGGCGCCGCATCTGGGGCAAGCGCATCGGCATCGTCGGCATGGGCCGCATCGGCACCGCGGTTGCCCGGAGGGCCAAGGCCTTCGGTTTGTCGATCCACTATCACAACCGCAAGCGGGTGAACCCGGCGACGGAAGAGGAGCTGGAAGCGACCTATTGGGACAGCCTCGACCAGATGCTCGCCCGCGTCGATATCGTCTCGGTCAACTGCCCGTCGACGCCGGCGACCTTCCACCTGCTTTCGGCGCGCCGGCTGGCGCTGATGCAGCCGACCTCGATCATCGTCAACACCGCCCGCGGCGACATCATCGACGAGGCGGCGATGATCCAGCTCCTCCGCGACAACAGGATCGCCGGCGCCGGCCTCGACGTCTATGAGAACGAGCCGGCGGTGAATCCGCAGCTCGTCAAGCTTGCCGACCAGGGCCGCGTCGTGCTCCTGCCGCACATGGGCTCGGCGACGATCGAGGGCCGGATCGACATGGGCGACAAGGTGATCATCAACATCCGCACCTTCTTCGACGGCCACCGCCCGCCGAACCGGGTGCTGCCCGGCCGCAACTGACGTCAGGTTATCCACTTCCGCATCTCGATCGAGGTGACGCGGGTAAAGCCCGGATGGGAGTTTTCGGCCGTCTTCGTAAACCCCCATCTTGCGAAGGTCGCATGGTTGCCGGCGAGCTCGATGCGGGTTTCGAGCCTGAGCGCCGGAAGCCCGTTCTCCCTGGCGATGTCTTCAGCCGCGGCCAGCAGGCGGCGGCCGATGCCCTTGCCCTGATGGGCGGGCGCAATGGCAAGCTTGCCGAGATAGAGAGAGCCGGGTTCGGGTTTCAGGAAGATGCAGCCGACGAGCCCGCCGCCCTCGATCGCCGCGAAGGCGATTTCGTCACGGGCCTTCTGCGCCAGCGACGCGGGCGTCAGCCGATGGGCCGAAGAGGGCGGGTCGATGACGCCGTCCATATAGGCGAAGGAGGAGAGGATGAGCGCGAGCAGCTCGTCCCAGCGGCCGAAATCCTCGCCTATTCGAATGATCTCGATCATTCGGCGGCGGCCCTCGCGGTGCGGCGCTTGTATTTGATCGTATCGAACCGGGCGGCAAGCGAATCGTAGAGCATCAGCCGGCCGACCAGCGGTTCGCCGATGCCGGTGACGAGCTTGATCGCTTCCATCGCCATCAGCGTACCGATGACGCCGGTGAGCGCTCCGACGATGCCGGTCTCGGCGCAGGAGGGGACCAGCCCTTCCGGCGGCTTTTCCGGGAAGAGGTCCCGGTAGGTCGGGTTGAGAGCGCCGTCCGGCCCTGCTTCATAGGGCTTCAGCACGGTCACCGAACCGTCGAAGCGTCCGACGGCGCCGGTCACCAGCGGGATTTTCGCCAGCTCCGCCGCGTCGGCCGCGGCATAGCGCGTGTCGAAATTGTCGGAGCCGTCGATAAGAAGATCGAAGAGGGGGAGGTGCCGCTTCGCCCATGGGAGCGAGAAGCGCTCCTCGAAATCCGCGATCCTCACATGCGGATTGAGGCGCGCGATCTTTTCGCGGGCGCTTTTCGTCTTCATCTCGCCGATCGTGCCGGTGTCGTGGATGACCTGCCGTTGAAGGTTTGAAAGGGATACGCGGTCGTCGTCGACGATGCCGATCGTGCCGACGCCGGCGGCCGCCAGATATTCGAGGATCGGCGCACCGAGCCCGCCGGCGCCAATCACCAGCACGCGGGCGTTCTTCATCTTCTGCTGCCCCGTGCCGCCGATCTCCGGCAGGAGGATATGGCGGCGATAGCGTTCGATCTCGTCTTGAGTCAGGTTCTGTGGGGTCAGGTTCTGTGGGGTCCGGTTTTCCATGGCTTTATCTTAGCATCAGGAGCGCGGGCGGGTAAGGAAACTTTCAACCGCCGGTGCCGTCCTCGACGCTTCCATGCGCGACGGTGAAGAACTGCGCCCGGTCGGCGAGCGCGGAAAACATGCCCCTGTCGGTGCCGGTCATGAAGGATTGGCCGCCGAGGCCGTGGACGAGATCGAAGAGCGCCGCCCGCCGGCCTTCGTCGAGATGGGCGGCGATCTCGTCCAAAAGCAGGATCGGGGCGTAGCCGGTCATGTCTGCGGTGAGGCGGGCATGGGCGAGCACGAGACCGATCAGGAGCGCCTTCTGTTCGCCGGTCGAGCAGCGCGCGGCCTCCATGTTCTTTTCGCGGTGGCGCACTAGGAGATCGGAGCGGTGCGGCCCGTCCAGCGTGCGGCCGGCCGCCGCATCGCGGTTGCGGCCATTGCGCAGCATCTCCAGATAATCCTCCTCCAGATCGGCGGCGGGACGGTCCATCAGCCCGTCCATGAAGCCCTGGAGCGCGAGCACCGGGGTCGGAAAAGGCGTCGTCTCCCCGGAACCGGCCGACAGCGTCCGGAGCAGCCCGAGCATTTCCTGGCGTGCGGCGGCCATGGCGATGCCGAGGCCTGCCATCTGGGCCTCGATGGCGGTGAGCCAGGCAGGATCGAAGCGGCCGTCGGAAAGCAGCTTGTTGCGGCTGCGCATGGCGCGCTCGAAATCGCTCGCCCGGCGGCCATGGGCAGGGTCGAGCGAGAGGACGAGGCGGTCGAGGAAACGCCGCCGGTCGGACGAGGGGCCGGTGAAGAGCCCGTCCATGGCGGGCGTCAGCCACAGCACGCTGAGGTGATCGGAGAGCTCTTCGGTGGATTTCGCCGTCGTGCCGTTGATCCGAAGCTTGCGGGTGACGTTCTCCCCATCGCCGGGCTCTGTGCCGGTGCCGATCGAGACCTCTCCCTCCATCCCGTCGACATCGGCGAAGATCGAAAAGCCGCCCGCGGCGCCGACGCGCGTGACGTCGGTGAGGACCGCGCGGCGCAGGCCCCGCCCGGGAGACAGGAAGGAGACGGCTTCGAGAAGATTTGTCTTGCCGGCGCCGTTCTCGCCCGTCAGCACCACATGCTGCCCGTCGAGCGCCAGCGCCGCTTCCGCGTAATTGCGGAAATCGGTGAGCTTGAGCCGGGAAAGGGAGGTCTTCTGCGCCATGGGGAATCTTCTGGGTGTCGTTGTACAGGAGCTAAGGTTTCAGAGCCGGGAAGGCAAGCTTTTGCGTTATGTGGGAAGGACTGCGTCTTCCTTCTCTGGCGCCAGAAATTGCAAGGGCGTGCCGTTTCCGCCCCCCTCTGCCCTGCCGGGCATCTCCCCCACGGGTGGGGAGATCGGCTGGGCGCGCCGGCTTCCCCAAACAACTACCATAGCTATACGGAATGAGGCTCGCTTAACGGGAAGAGCTTGCTGCTTGTGATCTCCCCACCTGTGGGGGAGATGCCCGGCAGGGCAGAGGGGGGTGGCCGAACGCAAAGGGCAGATAGGGGCTTCCTGGCTGAGGGTTCCAACGACACTGTCCCCGCGCAGTGTCCTGCCGTGGTTTCAAAGATCGGAGAGCCCACACGAATGCGGAACCTCGGTAGATTTTAGTATGTGGCTCCGCATTCGCGTGGCCTTCGGCGTTCTCTCGGGGCTTCCGGCCCCTACAGGTGATCATCTCGCCTCGCTGCGTGGCTTCGTTCGCGCCCGTCCTTTCGGGACAGGCCTGCCACTTGCACGGCTCAACCGAACCTGGCCTGGCGACCAGGGGGAGGCTTGATAGGAAAGCCCGTCTTTCGACACGCTCTCCATGGCTTTCACCTCTTCCACCTTCCCCGCACGTTACGGTTCCGATGGAAGCGCCGGCCCCCGCCTGCCCGCGAACGTCTCGCGAAACACTCCGGCGACGGAAGCAGGAGGATTGTAGGCATGGGTTTGGAGGAGGGGGATGCCGGCAAGGCTAACTGCTTGTTCCGGTTGAGGCGGGCCGCATTTCCATCCCCGCAGGATCGGACATGGACCGGGCGGTTCGGGTCGGTTAGAGCGTCCTTTGTGCGTCCGAACGGACGCACAAAGGACGCTCTAACTTATTGAATCTACGCATCGTGCTTACCGAAAATCGATTCCGATTTTCGGGCCGATGCTGTAGTGTCACCCCATTCCAAAGGGAGACTGTGTCATGACCGACAAGGACCGACCTTCATGCATCGCCCATTGGGCCGAGGTCGAAAGGTCTGCGGAGAGGCATTACCGGGGCGATGACGAACTGATGGGCTTCGGCGCAGCGCTTGCCCGGCACTTCGGCCTGACGCGGCTCGGCATCCATCACCATCGCCTGCCACCGGGCCGCCGTTCCTCCTTCCCGCATGCGGAGAAACTGGAAGAGGAGTTCGTCCATGTGATCGAGGGTACGCCGGATGTCTGGCTGGACGGCGAGCTCCATCGTCTGAAGCCGGGCGACTCGGTCGGCTTTCCGGCCGGCACCGGAATTGCCCATACCTTCATTAACAATACGGACAGGGAGGTGCGGCTGCTTGTCGTCGGGGAGGCTTCGACACGTGCCAACCGCCTCTTCTATCCCAAGAATCTCGATATGAAGCCGGTCCGACCCGACTGGTGGGACGATGCGCCGGTGCGGCCGCTCGGGGACCATGACGGCATGCCAGATGCGGTGCGCGCCTGGAAGGCGGCGAAGAAGGAAAAAGAGGAAACAGACCGTGGGTGACGAGGAAAGGCTGGTGAAGCTCGAAGAGCTTGCCGCCCATCAGGCCAAGGTGATCGAGGAACTGTCGGACCAGCTTGCCGGGCAGTGGAGAGCGATCGAACAGATGCGCACCAAGCTCGACCGGCTGACCGAACGGTTCCTGGAGCTGGAGGAGGCCGCGCGCGAGGCTGCGCCGATCACCAGGCCGCCGCATTATTGAACGATTTCCCGAACGAAGAAGGCCGAAGCTCGGGTCTTCGGCCTTCCGTTTTGAATGACGAGGGGGATCAGTTGTCGAAGAATTCCTTCATCCGGGCAAAGAAGCCGGTGGATTCCGGATTGTTTTCCTTCGAGGAGAGCTGCTCGAATTCCTGCAGCAGCTCGCGCTGCCGCTTGGTGAGCTTCTGCGGCGTCTCGATCTGGATCTGGATGTAGAGATCGCCCGTCTGGGACGACCTCAGCACCGGCATGCCCTTGCCTTTCAGGCGGAACTGTTTTCCGGGCTGCGTGCCTTCCGGCACGGTGACACGGGATTTCGTTCCGTCCAGCGTCGCCACGTCGAATGTGCCGCCGAGCGCCGCCGTCGTCATGGAGATGGGAACCGCGCAGTAAAGATCGGCGCCGTCCCGCTGGAAGAACTGGTGCGGCTTCACCGACAGGAAGATGTAGAGGTCTCCCGCCGGTCCGCCGCGCGTGCCGGCCTCGCCTTCGCCCTGCAGGCGGATGCGGGTACCGTCCTCGATGCCGGCCGGGATGTTGACCGACAGCGAGCGCTCTTCCGTGACGCGGCCCTGGCCGTGACACTTGACGCAGGGATCGGTGATCGTCTGGCCGCGGCCGTGGCAGGTCGGGCAGGTGCGTTCGACCGAGAAGAAGCCCTGGCTGGCGCGCACGCGGCCCGAGCCCTGGCAGGTGGCGCAGGTCTTCGGCTGCGTGCCGGGCTTGGCGCCCGAGCCCGAACAGACGTCGCAGGTGATCGAGGTCGGAACCCTGATCTGCGCCGTCTTGCCGGTAAAGGCTTCTTCCAGCGTGATTTCCATATTGTAGCGAAGGTCGGCGCCGCGTTCGCGTCCGCCGGCGGAGCGGCGGGCACGTCCGCCGCCCATCATTTCGCCGAAGATGTCTTCGAAGATGTCGGAGAAGCCGCCGGCCGACGAGAAGCCGCCGGCACCGAAACCGCCGCCGCCCATTCCGCCCTGCTCGAAGGCGGCGTGGCCGTAGCGGTCGTAGGCCGCCCGCTTCTGGGGATCCTTCAAGGTCTCGTAGGCCTCGTTGATCTCCTTGAACTTCTTCTCGGCTTCCTTATCGTCCGGGTTCTTGTCCGGATGATATTTCATGGCGAGCTTGCGGAAGGCGCTTTTCAGCTCCTTCTCGTCAGCCGATCTGCCGACACCCAGCGTTTCGTAAAAGTCTGCTTTTGCCATGGAGGTAACCGGCTCCGGAAAGGGCTCCGGCTGCACGATGGCAGCCGGATACTCAAGTCGACTATGGTCTAGGTCCTGTCATCAGGCAACCGGCGATCAGGCGGACTTCTTGTCGTCCTTCACTTCCTCGTAGTCGGCATCGACGATATCGTCGTCCTTGCTGCCGCCCTCGGAGGAGGCGCCTTCCGCCTGCTGGGCCTCGTAGATGGCCTGGCCGAGCTTCATCGAGACTTCCATCAGGGTCTGCGTCTTCGCCTGGATGTCGTCGGCATCGGGCTCGGAAGCCTCGACGGCCGTCTTCAGCGAAGCGATGGCATCCTCGATCGCCTTGCGGTCGGTCTCGGAAACCTTGTCGCCGTATTCCTTGAGCGACTTCTCGGTCGAGTGGATCAGGCTTTCGGCCTGGTTCCTGGCTTCGACGCCCGCACGGCGCTTCTTGTCGGCTTCGGCATTGGCCTCGGCGTCCTTGACCATCTTCTCGATCTCGGCGTCGGAAAGACCGCCGGAGGCCTGGATGCGGATCTGCTGTTCCTTGCCGGTGCCCTTGTCCTTGGCCGAAACCTGCACGATGCCGTTGGCGTCGATGTCGAAGGTGACTTCGATCTGCGGCATGCCGCGCGGCGCCGGCGGCAGGCCGACGAGGTCGAACTGGCCGAGCAGCTTGTTGTCGGCCGCCATTTCACGCTCGCCCTGCGACACGCGGATCGTCACGGCCTGCTGGTTGTCCTCGGCGGTCGAGAAGACCTGGGACTTCTTGGTCGGGATGGTCGTGTTGCGGTCGATCAGGCGGGTGAAGACGCCGCCGAGCGTTTCGATGCCGAGCGACAGCGGGGTCACGTCGAGGAGCAGAACGTCCTTGACGTCGCCCTGCAGAACGCCGCCCTGGATCGCGGCGCCCATGGCGACCACTTCATCCGGGTTGACACCCTTGTGCGGCTCCTTGCCGAACAGCTGCTTGACGACTTCCTGCACCTTCGGCATGCGGCTCATGCCGCCGACGAGCACGACTTCGTCGATCTCGGCCGCGGAGACGCCGGCATCCTTCAGCGCCGCCTTGCACGGAGCGACGGTGCGCTGGACGAGGTCGTCGACCAGGCTTTCGAACTTGGCGCGGGTCAGCTTCAGCGTCAGGTGCTTCGGACCGGAAGCGTCGGCCGTGATGAACGGCAGGTTGATTTCGGTCTGCTGTGAGGACGAAAGCTCGATCTTCGCCTTTTCCGCAGCTTCCTTGAGGCGCTGCAGGGCGAGCTTGTCGTTCTTGAGGTCGATGCCGTTGTCCTTCTTGAACTCGGCTGCGAGATATTCGACGAGGCGCATGTCGAAGTCTTCACCGCCGAGGAAGGTGTCGCCGTTGGTGGACTTCACCTCGAAGACGCCGTCGCCGATTTCCAGCACGGAGATATCGAAGGTGCCGCCGCCAAGGTCGTAGACGGCGATCGTCTTGCCGTCCTTCTTGTCGAGGCCGTAGGCGAGAGCGGCAGCGGTCGGCTCGTTGATGATGCGCAGAACGTCGAGACCGGCGATACGGCCGGCATCCTTGGTGGCCTGGCGCTGGGCGTCGTTGAAGTAGGCCGGAACGGTGATGACGGCCTTTTCGACCTTCTCACCGAGATAGGATTCGGCGGTTTCCTTCATCTTCTGAAGGACCATCGCGGAAATCTGCGACGGGGAATAGGATTTGCCGTGAGCCTTTACCCAGGCATCGCCGTTGTCGCCCCTGGCGATCTCGTAGGGGACCAGACCCTTGTCCTTTTCGACGGTCGGATCGTCGTAGCGGCGGCCGATGAGGCGCTTGACGGCGAAGAGCGTGTTGGTGGGGTTGGTGACTGCCTGGCGCTTGGCCGGCTGGCCGACGAGGCGCTCGCCATCTTCCGTGAATGCGACCATGGAGGGCGTGGTACGCGCGCCTTCGGCGTTCTCGATCACCTTTGCGTCTTTGCCGTCCATGATGGCGACGCAGGAATTGGTGGTGCCGAGGTCGATGCCAATTACTTTTGCCATTTCTTCTCTCTCCTTTAAGCGAACTGTCGGAACCCCGAGAGGCATTCCACTGACAGTTCCTCGACTGGGATGGTTTCGCAGCATCGGCTGCGGTCATGCCGCGTATATAAGGACGGGTTTTTCCGACTGCAAGGCGAGAAATCGCCCGTATCTCAGCAAAAAGAAGACTTTGCCGACTCGTGTTGCGGAACAGGTTTACTGGCCCATGAGAATGTCGAAGAGCGTCGTCTGCCGTGGCTGCCGTGTGGAGCCGGTCACGCCCACTTCGCCGGGCGGGATCGGCCCTCCGCCGACGTCCGCGGGCGGCACGGGAGCGCGGGAATCGTAAGGGCCGCGATATTCGCGATAATCCCGGACCGGCACGTCGGCGGGCGGTACGGCGCCGCCATAGTTTCGCCCGCCGCCTGAGGCTCGCCGGTCGCCATAGGGGTCTTGGTCCACGGAAGCGGAATCCTGGGCAAGCGGCCGCGGCGGCGGCGGGTAGTCGGGGGGAAGCTCCTCTTCGGCGCGCCGGGCGGCGCCGGGGAGAATGCCGGAAATGATGTCGCCGATCGTCGTCGGCGCGGATTCAGGCTGCGCCTGAGGGGGCGGCAGTTCGAGCGCGCGGCCGGTGCCGAAGAGCGGCGTCGGCGTATAGCCCTTCATGGCGGCGGTCATGTATTCCTTCCAGGCCCTGGCCGGCAGCCCGCCGCCCGTCACCTTCTTCATATAGGTGCCGTCGTCGTTGCCGAACCAGATGCCGGTCGTCATGATGCTCGTGTAACCGACGAAGAGCGCGTCGCGGAAGGACTGCGTGGTCCCCGACTTGCCGGCCGCCTGCCAGGAGTCGAGCCTTGCGGCCCTGCCGGTGCCCTCGTCGATCACCCGGTTCATCATGCTGTTCATCGTCGCGGCGACGGGTTCGCTGAGCACTCGCGGCGGATTGGTGTAGTCGGCCTCGTAGAGCACCTTGCCGTCCGTATCGGCGATGCGCCTGACGATGTGCGGGGTCGCCTTGTAGCCGCCGTTCATGAAGGACGCATAGGCTGAGGTGAGCTCGACCAGCGAAACCTCCGAGGTGCCGAGCGCGATCGAGGCGTTCGCCTGGATGTCGGATTCGATGCCGAGCCGGTGGGCGAGGCTGACCACGTTCTCCGGCCCGACCTCCATGACGAGCTGCGCGGCGATGGTGTTCAGCGACTGCGCAAAGGCGGAAGCGAGCGTGACCGGCCCCCGGTACTTCTGGTCGTAGTTCTCCGGCGACCAGTTGCCGATCTTGACGGGCGCGTCGTTACGGACGGAATCAGGTCGGTCGCCGGCTTCCAGCGCCGCGGCATAGACGAAGGGCTTGAAGGCCGAACCGGGCTGGCGCTTTGCGCGTGCCGCGCGGTTGAACTGGCTTTCGGCATAGTCGCGGCCGCCGACGACGGCACGGATCGCGCCCGTGGCATCGACGGAGACGAGGGCCGCCTGCGAGGCGTTGAGCTTGCCGCCCTCCTTCTTCAGCACGTCGTTCAGCGCCTTTTCGGCTGCTTCTTCGAGCCGCAGGTCGACGGTGGTTTCGACGATCACGTCGACCTTGGGCTCGCCGATCAGGCTTTTGACCTCGTCCACGACCATGTCGGCGGCATAATGCTGCGCGCCGGACCAGTAGCTTTTCGCCTTGGCCGGGGTTTGCGACATGGCGGTCTTGAGGTCGCTTTCGGTGATGTAGCCTTCTTCCTGCATGGCGCCGAGCACCACCTGGGCACGGGCTTCAGCGGCTTCGGGATCGCGCGCCGGCGACAGGCGGGAAGGCGCCTTCAGGAGGCCGGCCAGCATCGCCGCCTCGCCGAGATTCACGTCGCGCGCCGACTTGTTGAAATAGCGCCGCGAGGCCGCTTCCACGCCATAGGCATTCGAACCGAAGAAGACCCGGTTCAGATACATGGCCAGAATCTGGTCCTTGGTGAACTTGTGCTCCAGCCAGAAGGAGAGCAGCACTTCCTGGATCTTGCGCTCGAAAGTGCGCTCCGGCGACAGGAACAGGTTCTTGGCAAGCTGCTGGGTGATCGTCGAGCCGCCCTGGATGGGCTGGCCGGTCAGGTTGTTGACCAGGGCGCGCGCAAGCCCGAACGGATCGACGCCGAAATGCGAATAGAAGCGCCGGTCCTCGATGGCGATCACCGCCTGCGGCAGGTAGGGCGACATTTCCTCGAGCGCTAAGGCCTCGCCGCCGGTCGAGCCGCGATTGGCGATCACGGAACCGTCGATCGCGGTGATCTTCATGTTCGGCGGACGGTCGGGAATGGTCCAGGTGCTGGCCGCCGGCATCTGCGCCCCGTAATAGAGAACGAGGCCGCCGACGCCGATCCCGCCCCAGATGCAGAGCACGATGCCCCAATAGACGAGGGAGCGCAGCGGACCGAAGAAGCCGCCGCCCCCGCGCCGGGGCGCTTTCTTGCGGGACGGGCGGGGACGTTCCGCGCGTTCCGGCCGCTCTTGACGCCCGGCGCGCTCATCGTCTCTTTCCGCTTTCGACGGGCGTCTCGCAGGCCCCCCGGTGCCGACGATGCGGTCTTCCGCGTCGAGCCGGAAGTCGTCGCTCGCCCGCGAACCCTCGAAGGACGGTTCAACGCGCCTGTCTGATCTGCCTCTGGCTGCCATGATGAGCCGGCGTACCCCCGTTACTCGCCTGCCGAAACAGGCTGTTACTCAATTGTCCGATCGCCCAAGCTTTCCGCTGGACTCTAAATGCGGCGATTTAAGGAGGGGTAAAAGCAAGTCCTGGTGAGGGGACGCTCCCGAAAAGACTTGACTTCGGGGAATTTTTGTGAGAACAAAAAGAGAACATATGGAGGTATCGATGACCAGAGCAGAACAGGTGATTGAACGTGCCATGACCGCCGTGGCGGCCTCTCGGGCCATCCGCGAGGCGGAAGCCCAGCGCCGGCGCGAGACGTTTCAGAAGATTCAGATCGCCAACCAGCGCCGCCCCAATATTCCCAAGGGAATTCAGCTGCCGCTGGATCTTCATTGAGATTTGCCGAAAGAAATGGCTCCGCAGGCACAAGAACGATGCCGGGATATTGACAAAAGCCTCGATAGGTTGCTTCCCTTTTTCTTTGGAAAGTCCGATTGACGTGGAACAATGGAGGAGGATCCATGTTGTGTCGGATTCCACCCTGGAGGAGGGAGGAGATGATCAAGATTGTCGAGGCGGTGGTCCGCAATGGAGACCGCCGCATTCCGGTCGGGCTGGTCAGCATCAAGCAGGCGCTTGAAATGCCCGAAAAGGAAACGTTCGAATTCAGTCACCCCGCATACGAAGCCGGGAAGACCGATATATTCGTGAACCGCGAAACCCTTTCGAAGCTGATGTAGCCGCACCGGGCGAAGAAAACCGGCAGCATGATGGCATCCGAAAACGCAAATTCGTGATTTCGGGTTCATCACGTTGCGGGTTACCTTGCTGCCGCAAGCAAAGCGAAAGGAGAATGACATGAAGACATTTCTCGTAATCGCCGCCGTGCTTGGCCTCACGTCTTCCGCAGCCCTTGCGGAATGCGCCGGCCACGTCACGGCTTCCGCCAAGGTGGACAAGGAAGCCACCACGGCGAGCATCGCCACGCCGGCACCGGATCAGCCTCGCGAAGAGGCTGCCGTCCTGACGCGCCAGCAGGCTGAACAGACCGAAACCACGGAATGATCGTTTTCCCCGCGCCGGGTCCCGCCGGTGCGGGTTTTCGGTCGAACCCGTCCAGGGTTGCGGAACCTCACGCCTCCCTTTCGGTTATCTCAGGCAAAGGAGATAGCTATGGCCAGAAAAGCTCTCGATGCCGGCTTCACCGGCGACGTGACGCAGGAAGAAGGCGTCGCCGCCAAAGCGAAGACCGCGGTGCAGCGCGTCAGGAATGAGGCCGGTTCGGTCGCGGCTCATGCGGCCGACCATCCGACCGCCACCGGCTCGGCCATCGCCGCCGTCGGGCTTCTCGGTTTTGCCGTGGGTTATATGCTGGGCGTGTCCTCCGCCGCGCGCGACCGCCACTGGTATCATTAGAACGCCGTGCCTCCGTTCGGACGCACGAAGCCTTTTATGCTATCGAACGGGCACCTGCTTTTCCCGCGATCGATGCCGGTTTTCGGGCGGATGCCGTAGAGTGGTTAGCCGGTGCGATTGCGGAACCGTCCCCGGCTTCGCTCGTTCGACTCCTTGGAAACAGACAAGGAGAAAACGATGCCCAATCGAGATCCCATCCGCAATCCGGGTTCCGAAACGCCCCGCGGTCCTCAGCCCGAAGGCGGCATTCCGGATCGCACCCAGGAAAAGCCGCCGCTGACCCCGGCGCAGGATCCGGGTGACAGCAAGAACCCGCAGGACCCGACCCTCAATCCCGCCCTTCTGCCGACCGGCGATCCGGCCGGAATGGCGTGATCCCAACCGGGGGTCTGTCATCTCTCCGCGGAATTGCGGGCGTCGGGTGGAAATCGCCCGGCGCCCGCTTCATATTGCATTCCTCCTGTTGCCAATCTATTAGGAGAGGCTCAAACTTAGCGAGTTGCGGTCGGGAGGCCTTTGGCTCGAGTTCCGGCAAGGCCGGCGCAAGACTGCCGCAATAGAAGCCGTCGACGATGTCTCGAGCTCGTTGCGAAACAGGTCTGCCGATCAGGCGCAATACGGTCGGGAGGTTTCATGCCTACGCAAATGGTCCGCAACCCCGTCAATCCGGAGCAGCTCAGCCTGCTGCAGCAGGTTTTCGACGAGGCTTGTGCGGAACACCGGATCGACAAGGATAGCCCCGATGCCGAGGCGCTCGCGCTGATCCTTGTGAATTCCCTCCAGAAAGGTTCGGACGACAAGGAAAAGCTTGCGGCGCTCGCCGAAGCGCTGGCCAAAAGCCGTTAGGTTCACGCCCTGAAAAGGAACCTATCCGGCCTTCGAAAGTTGACCGATCTCTCGAGACGATCAACCAGAAGGAGGCCGGTATGGCAGAGCCCGTCAGGAACCTGAAGACACCCGTGAAGTCGGACACCTCGTCTTTCGACCAAGAATCCAGCGAGAACTTCGGCAACGAGATCGCGACCCTGCGCTCCGAGATCGCCTCCCTTCGCGAGCAGCTCGCGCAGAAGACGGGCGCCGCCTATGACAAGGTTGCCGAGCGTGCCAGCAGCGCCGCGAGCTATGTCCAAAACGAAGCCTCTTCGGTCGCCGGCACGATCCGCGAACATCCGGCCGCCACGACGACGCTGTTCACGCTGATCGGCGCGATCGGCTTCGCGATCGGTTATGTCGTCGCAACCGCTTCGGCTGAAAGCAAGCAGGCCTGGTACCGCCGCTACCTGAGCGATCGGTTCTAGCGGGAACCTCTTCGAACCGGGTCCGATCTCAAGAAAGGATCATGCGCGGTTTCGAAACCTTGCGGCGTCACCGCGCGTCATGAGTGATGCGCGGTGCCCTGGGCGGCGGTATCGCCGGCGGACGCGGGATCCTGGCCGACATCGACCCAGGTCGCTCCGGTGAGGTCCGCCATGCGTTCCGGGCTGATGCGGACGGCGGCGTTGGTGGCGCCGGCCGCGGGCACCACTTCCGGAAATTTCCGCAGCGAAACGTCGCAATAGACCGCGATCGGGGAGGGAAGCCCGAAGGGGCAGACGCCGCCGACCGGATGGCTGGTGAGTGCCTGGACCTCTTCGCCGCCGAGCATGCGCGGCTTGGCGCCGAAACGATCCCTGAACTTGCGATTGTCCAGCCGGGAGGTCCCGGACATCACGACGAGCGCCGTCATTTCGCCCGCGCGCACGCAGATCGTCTTGGCGATCTGTTCCGGCGCCACGCCGTGGGCGGCTGCGGCAAGCGGCACGGTCGCCGAGCTTTCCTCGGTGACGAGGACTTCGATATCGGGAGCGTGAGCGGCGAAGAAGGCGCGAACGGATAAGAGACTCATGGGGAGGAAAATGGCCCAGGAATGGCCGGATCGCAAGCGGGCAGAAGAGCCATGCGGTTTTTGCAATGCTGCGCTGCGAAATCATGGCTGTTTTTTAAGCTGTAATCCTGTATGTTCAAATCATCGCAAGGCGCACTCCTCCTCCCAGTGCCTTTCGATGGGACCAACGACACCTCCTCCTCCCGGTTGTTGGTCAGTTTCAGAAGCCCGGCGCTCCTCCTCCCGCGCCGGGCTTTCTGCGTTCCGAGGCTTTGAAATCATTGGCAGTTCCGTCCCGGCCAGCCGCATCTGCCCGTGGCGATCTTGACCTTTCGGCGGCAAGGCCCTAGATGGTTGGCCATCGATATTTGTTTGACAGCCAGCATCACACGCCACCGGCGTTTGCGACGATCTTTCTTCAAATACGAAACTCAAGCGTTCCGATGCGGCTTCCGCAAGGAACAGTCGGTCATATTTGCAAGGGAAAGGCATCGTTATGGCGACCGGTACTGTAAAGTGGTTCAATGCGACCAAGGGCTATGGCTTCATTCAGCCGGACGACGGCTCGCAGGACGTCTTCGTTCACATCTCCGCCGTCGAGCGCGCCGGCCTCGGCCAGCTCAAGGACGGTCAGAAGATCTCCTACGAACTCGTCAGCGACAAGCGTTCGGGCAAGGTTTCCGCGGACCGCCTCCAGGCGGCCTGATCTGCCGGAGATCGCAGCAAGCGATCATCGCGATTTCGAAAGGCCGGTTCGTCCGGCCTTTCTGCTTTTTGGAATGGCTGCAAGTCTCCCTCTTGGAATCGGAAGCGGCCGTCACCATCTACCGGTCAATGGCGTTTCCGACGCACCGCGTGGCTGGGCTGAAAAAGCCCGGCGGCCATGCGCGTAACGGCAAATACGGGCGACCGTGCCGTCCAGGGGCAGTTTCCATATCCGCGTTAACGGAATGTTTACCGGCCGGAAGGACGATGACCGCTAGAGCCGCGTTGATCCTCAGAAGATCGAAAAGCGGCCGCGTCGGAAACGCTTGTCCCATTTCGAGTGACCACGGATGTACTGGCACCGGTGAATGGGGTGGAAAGGTCGGGCGTGCCCCGGCCTTTTTGTTTTTCGGGCCCTGCCGCGAAAGCGGCGGGGCCTTTTTGCGTTCGGCCTTGAGGCCTCAGTTGGCGAGCGCCGCCATGATGCGCGCCCAGGACCGGATGCCCTTGTGGAAGGACTTGAGGTCGTATTTCTCGTTCGGCGAATGGACCCTGTCGTCGTTCAGGCCGAAGCCGACGAGCAGGGATTCCATGCCGAGCATTTTCTGGAAATCCCCGACGATCGGGATCGAGCCGCCGACGCCGACGACGAGCGCCGGCTTCGACCATTCTTCCGAAAGCGCCGTCTTGGCCTTGGTGAGCACCGGGGAATCGTAGGCGAGCTGGATCGCCGGCGAGCCGCCGTGCTTCAGGAATTCGACCGAGCAGTCGGCAGGGATTTTCGACCGGACATAGGCGCGGAAACTCTCGCGGATCTTTTCCGGGTCCTGATGGCCGACGAGACGGAAGGAGACCTTGGCCGAGGCCTTCGACGCGATGACGGTCTTGAAGCCCTGTCCGGCATAGCCGCCGCTGATGCCGTTGATCTCGCAGGTCGGGCGCGCCCAGATGAGTTCGAGCAGCGAGCGCCCCTTTTCGCCGGCAAGCTCGGAAAGGCCCACTTCGCCGAGGAAGTCGTTGCGGCCGCCGGTAAGCGCCTCCCAGGCCGCCTTGATGTTGGAGGGCGTCTCCTCCACGCCGTCATAGAAACCTTCGAGCGTCACCCGGCCGGTTTCGTCGTGCAGGCCTGCGAGGATCTTCGAAAGGATCTGGATCGGGTTGGCGGCGGCACCGCCGTACATGCCGGAATGCAGGTCGCGATTGGCGGCGGTGACGACGATCTCCTCGCCGACGAGGCCACGCAGCGCAGCAGTGATCGCCGGCGTATCCGCGTCCCACATGCCGGTGTCGCAGACGAGCGCGTAATCTGCCTTCAGCTCGGCGGCGTTGGCGTCCAGGAAGGGTTTCAGCGACGGCGATCCGGACTCCTCCTCGCCCTCGAACAGCACGGTGACGCGCACCGGCAGCTTGCCGTGCACGTCCTTGTAGGCACGGCAGGCTTCGACGAAGGTGAGCAGCTGGCCCTTGTCGTCGGAGGAGCCGCGGCCGGTGATGATCTTGCGGCCGCCGCCGATATCCTTGACCTTGGGATCGAAGGGATCGTCATCCCAGAGCTCGATCGGATCGATCGGCTGCACGTCGTAGTGACCGTAGAAGAGGACATGCGGCGCATCGGCGCTCGCGCCGGCATGATGGCCGACGACCATGGGATGGCCGGACGTATCGCGCACCGAGGCCTCGAAGCCGAGGTCCT
This sequence comes from Xaviernesmea oryzae, assembly GCF_900177415.1. Classification (GTDB taxonomy): domain Bacteria; phylum Pseudomonadota; class Alphaproteobacteria; order Rhizobiales; family Rhizobiaceae; genus Neorhizobium; species Neorhizobium oryzae_A. The sequence continues at coordinate 543,012 of NZ_FXAF01000006.1, forward strand.
TCAGTTCCGCCACCAGCCATTCGGCCGCCTTGCGGCAGTCCGCCTTGAAGTCGGGGTCTGTGGAGATCGACTTGATGCGTACGAGGCCGAACAGCCGTTCGAGGCTTGCGGGAAGGTTCTGGTCGGCGCGGTCGAGGACGGGGGAAAGATCGGTCATGAAAGAAATCCTGTCTTTGAAGTGCGAGACCCTTGCAGCCGGAAGGCAAGAAGCGGCCGGTCGTTCTGCTGCGTAACGTTGTTAGCAAGCCTGGGGGCTCCGGCACAATGGCAAAGAGCGCTGCCATAGGGCGAAGAACAGATATAGGCGCTTCGGCCGCGGTCAGCCGAGGCGCTGCTTGTCCGGAACGAGGCTGCCGATGATGCAGAAGATGAGGACGGCGACCGCACCCAGTCCGGCCGTGATCGCGAGAGACCACATGATGCCGATCCATGTCATGGACAGGGCGAGCACGAAGGGCGCTACGGCCGAGGCGATCAGCCGGGCGGACATCATCCTGCCCTGCAGCTTTCCGTAGCCGTCGCTGCCGAACAGCGTCAGCGGCAGGGTGCCGGTGACGATGCTGAGGAGGCCGTTGCCCATCCCGAAGACAACGGCGAAGGCCATGGCGCCCGGAATGGAGGGGGCGGCGAGAAGCAGGATGACCACGCCGCCGGGAATGAGGGCGGCGCCGATCATCGCGAGGTGGAGCGGCGGCAGGTTGCGCCCGAACACCATGTTGATGAGCCGGCTGAGGACTTGCGACGGGCCGAACAGCGTTCCGACCACGGCCGCGGTCGCGCCGAGGCCGAGACCCGAGAGCAGCGGCACCATATGGACGAGCACGGCCGAGCTGACCAGGGACTGCAGCGAAAAGCCGGTCACCATCAGGGCGAACCCGATGCCCCGCAGGTCGGGGTTCAACATGCCCTCGACGCGGCCCGGAGCGGCCGAAGGCGTCTGCCTGCTTTTCCTCACACCACGGGAGAGCCAGGCATGCAGCGGCAGGCAGACGAGGAGATTGAGCGCGGCAAACACCAGATAGACCTCCTGCCAGGAAAGCTGTGCGTGGAGGGCTGCGGTGATCGGCCAGAAGATGGTCGAGGCGAAGCCGGCGATCAGGGTGAGATAGGTGATGCTGCGCTGCGCGACCTGCGGCCGGAGCTGCACCAGGAGGGCGAAAGCCGCGCCATACTGCACGAGATTGGCCGCCACCTCGACTGCGATCAGGGCGACCACGAAGGAGGTTTTCCCGGGCGCCATGGCGCAGACCACCAGGGCGGCCGCGGCGGCGGCCGAGCCGATCGTCATGACCCGGCCCGCGCCGATCCGGTCGAACAACGCGCCGAGCCAGGGAGCGGTGAGCCCGCCGATCAGGAGTGCCGCCGAAAGCGCGCCGAAAATCCATTCGTTGGACCAGGCGAAATGCCTGGCCATGTCCGGCGCGAGGATGCTGAAGCTGTAATAGAGGGTGCCGTATCCGATGATCTGCGTGACGCCAAGCGCCGCAATGGCCGCGACCGGCACCCGTTCAGACAAGGCGTTTGCCTTCCGCGTCGAGGACCTGCTCGCCGTCCTCCTTGGCGAACGGGCCCTTATGGGTGTCGGGGAGAATGTCGAGCACGACTTCGGAGGGCCGCGCAAGGCGCGTGCCGAGCGGCGTGATCACGAACGGCCGGTTGATCAGAATAGGGTCCTTCAGCATCGCATCGAGCAATTGATCGTCCGTCAGCGCCGGATTGTCCAGCCCCAGTTCCGCATAGGGCGTGCCTTTCTCGCGGATCGCCTGGCGCACGGTGAGGCCCGCATCGGCGATCATTCTGAGGAGCCGGTCGCGGGCGGGCGGGGTCTTGAGATATTCGATGACGGTCGGCTCGATGCCGGCATTGCGGATCATGGCGAGCGTGTTGCGCGACGTGCCGCAATCGGGGTTGTGATAGATGGTGACGTCCATGGTCATTCGGCGCCTTTCACGTTTTCGGGCGGGCTGGCAACCGGCTTTGTCTCCGCCAGGAGCCAGCCGGTGAGGAGCAGGGCCGCCAATCCGCCGACAACCTGCGCCAGGATAAAGCCCGGAAGATCGGCAGGCCTGATTCCGGCGAAAGTATCGCTCAGGGCACGGGCGATGACCACGGCAGGATTGGCGAACGAGGTCGAAGCGGTGAACCAATAAGCGGCGGTGATATAGAGGCCGACCAGCCAGGGGATCGCCTCGGAGCGGAAACGCAGGCCGAGATGGATCGTGAGCAGCAGGCCGAAGGTAGCGACCGCCTCCGCCAGCCATTGACCGGTGCCCGTCCTGATGGTCGTCGAAACCTGCAGAAGCGGCAGGTCGAACATCGCGTGCGCGAGGATCGTTCCGGCGATGCCGCCGGCTATCTGCGCGGCGACGTAGGCGAGCGCTGGACGGGTGGCGATCTCCCGCTTGAGGGCGAATACCAGGGTAACCACGGGATTGAAATGCGCGCCGGACACGGGAGCGAGCAGCGTGATCAGGACAACGAGGATCGCGCCGGTGGGGATGGCATTGCCGAGAAGCGAAACCGCCATATCCGAGGACAACCGGTCGGCCATGATGCCGGAGCCGACCACCGCCGCCACCAGCATGGCGGTGCCGAGCGCTTCGGCCGTCAAGCGGCGGGGAAGATCCAGCATAGGAGTCAGCCTTTGGCGGAAGGGGCGCAGCAGGCCGCGACGGCCGCCGCAGGAGCGCAGATTTCCGGATGCCCGGCACAGCAGTCTTCCATCAGGAAGCGTACCAGCTCGCCGAGCGCATGGTAGTTGGCGCTGTAGATGATCGAGCGGGCTTCCCGCTGTTGAGAGATCAGCCCGGCCCTGTCGAGTTCCTTGAGGTGAAATGAGATGTTGGAGGGGGAGACTTCGAGCTTTTCCGCAATCGTCCCGGCCGCCATGCCGGCGGGGCCGGCCACCACGAGCATGCGGACGATCTGCAGGCGGGTCTCCTGCGAGAGCGCACCGAAGGACGCGAGGGCTTGACCTTGATCCATAATTCAACAATCCTTGAAATATTGAAATAAGGAGTAGCGGAAATGAACGCAATTGACAAGCAGCTTGTGAAGGAGGACGTCAGCCTGGGCTTCCTTCTCGATGCCCTGGCAAGCGCCGAGAACCTGCCGCTGGTGTTCCACTACGACGGGCAGCCGGTAAAGCCGGGCTACCACGTCACCGAAGTCAAGGCCGGGCGTTTCTCGGCGCTCGATTGCGGCGCCAACCCAGAAGCCTGGTCGGAAATCTTCGTGCAGCTCTGGGACATCGAGGAAGGCGACCGCACGCACATGCCGGCCGGAAGGTTCGGGGCGATCATCCGCAAGGTATCCGAGCATGTCGATCTCGACGGTTCCGCCAGGCTGACATTCGAGGTGAGCGACGGCGTGCGGCCGATGCAGCTCTATTGCGCCTCAACTCCGGTCCCGCAGGGCGGTGCCTTGCATGTGCAACTGGTCGCGCGTCCGGCAAGCTGCAAGCCGCGCGACCGCTGGCTGGCTGAGGAGACGGCAAGAACGGCCGCCTGCTGTGGCCCGTCTGGCGGAAACGGTGCCTGCTGCCCATGAGCGGAATTGGGCTTTTAAGTGCTGAAAAACGCCTTGCAGCTATGGCTTGCCATCAAAGCTTCCGGGCGTTTTCGACGATCATCCGCATATATTCGATCATCAGTTCGCGTTCGAAGCGCTTGAAGCCGGAAAACAGGGCGGCATCCGCTTCGGCCGCCGCTTCCAGGGCCTTGGCCTCGAGCGCGCGGCCGAGCGGGGTGAGCGTGATGACCTGCGCGCGCCGGTCGCTGGGGTGAGGGCTGCGCTCGATGAGCCCGTCGCGCTCCATGCGCGAAAGCGTATTGGCGAGCGTGGCCTGTTCCACCTCCAGCTTGTCGAGGAGTTGCTTCTGGGTGAGTCCGTCCTTCTGCCAGAGTTCGAGAAGCACCGGAAACTGGCCGGGAGAAAATCCGAGCGCCGTGGACCGCTTCTGCAGGGAGCGCGCGAAACCCTTGGCCAACTGACCGGCAAGGTAGGTGGCCGAATGCGAGCGGTCGAATCCCATGGCTGGTCTCCATCCCTCCCTGAACGAGCCTCTGTGGGGGCATGTCTTGCAGATATATCGCACACCATGCTTTCGCCAAGCGTGTGCGGGGCCGTTCGGGATCACAAGCGTTCCTGCGCCTGAAAAAGTGAAAACCGCCATGGCCGGGAGGGGGACGGCCATGGCGGTTCTGATGGAAGGGCAAAGACCCGGAGAGGGGGATAGGTCTTTGCCCGGTCTGGCGCGGCGGGGGACAGGCCAGCTACCAGACTGCGGCGTGATCAACTCGCCGGTACAGCTGAAATGTGGGGCCGAATGCGGCATTTCAAGGGAGGTGCTTATTACAAATCGGTAACGTTCCGGTGAGGCCTCCGAAGCGGCATAAGGGCGAAGTTTTCATGGACGGATCAAGTGCCCCACGCTATTGATTTGGCCCATGAAAAAAGGCGATCATCTTTTCCTTGTCGACGGTTCCGGCTTCATCTTCCGCGCCTTCCACGCGCTGCCGCCGCTCACCCGCAAATCCGATGGCCTGCCGGTCGGGGCCGTCTCCGGTTTCTGCAACATGCTGTGGAAGCTCTTGACCGATGCGCGCGATACGTCCGTCGGGGTGACGCCGACGCATTTCGCGGTCATCTTCGACTATTCGGCCAAGACCTTCCGCAAGGAAATCTACGACGCCTACAAGGCCAACCGCTCCGCCCCGCCGGAAGAGCTGATCCCGCAATTCGGCCTCATCCGCGAGGCGACCCGCGCCTTCAACCTGCCCTGCATCGAGACGGAGGGTTTCGAGGCCGACGACATCATCGCCACCTATGCCCGCCAGGCCGAGGCGGTCGGCGCGGACGTGACCATCGTCTCCTCCGACAAGGACCTGATGCAGCTCGTGACGCCGAACGTCCACATGTACGACAGCATGAAGGACAAGCAGATCGGCATTCCCGACGTCATCGAGAAATGGGGCGTGCCTCCGGAAAAGATGATCGACCTGCAGGCCATGGTCGGCGATTCGGTCGATAACGTGCCCGGCATTCCGGGCATCGGTCCGAAGACGGCCGCGCAGCTTCTGGAAGAATTCGGCGATCTCGACCAGCTGCTTGCCCGCGCCGAGGAGATCAAGCAGGTGAAGCGGCGGGAAAACATCGTCGCAAATGCCGATCTCGCCCGCCTGTCGCGCCGGCTTGTATCGCTCAGGACCGACGTGCCGCTCGATCTCGATCTCGGCGCGCTGGTGCTGGAGCCCCAGAACGGCCCCAAGCTGATCGCCTTCCTGAAGGCGATGGAATTCACCACGCTGACGCGACGCGTCGCGACCGCCTGCGATTGCAATGCCGACGAGGTCGAGCCCGCGGTCCTCAAGATCGAATGGGGCGAGGCGGCCCGCGGTCCGGACCTCGATGCAGGTGCCGCGGCACCCGTCGATACCGGCGAGGCCGCGGCGGAGGCGCCCGCCAACCTGCCCAAGGCGCCGGTTGCGAAGGGCGCGGAAGCGGCGACGCCCGCGGAACTTGCCCGGACGCGCATCGAGGCCTTTGCGAACGCCAAGCTCGATCCGAGCTGCTACGTGACCATCCGCGACGTCGAAGTGCTGGACGACTGGATCCGCGCGGCGCAGCAGACCGGCCTCGTCGCCTTCGACACCGAGACCACCTCGCTCGATCCCATGCAGGCGGAACTGGTCGGCTTCTCGCTGGCGATCGCGGACAACATGGACAATCCCTCAGGCCTGGACGTCCGCGCGGCCTACGTGCCGCTGATCCACAAGACGGGCGTGGGCGACCTGCTCGGCGGCGGGATGGCGGAAAACCAGATCCCGACGCAGGAGGCGCTTACCCGGCTGAAGCCGCTGCTGGAGGACCCGTCGGTCCTGAAGGTCGCCCAGAACCTGAAGTTCGACTATCTCCTGATGAAGCGCCACGGCATCACCGTCGAGAGCTACGACGACACGATGCTGATGTCCTACGTGCTGGAAGCGGGCAAGGCCAATCACGGCATGGACGCTCTTTCGGAGCGCTGGCTGAACCACAAGCCCATCACCTTCAAGGATGTCGCCGGCAGCGGCAAGACGGGCGTCACCTTCGATTTCGTCGATATCGACAAGGCGACGGCCTACGCCGCGGAAGACGCCGACGTGACGCTGCGTCTCTGGATGGTCCTGAAGCCGCAGCTCGCGGCGGCGGGTCTCACGCGCATCTACGAGCGGCTGGAGCGGCCGCTGGTCGCGGTGCTGGCCCGGATGGAGGAGCGCGGCATCACCATCGACCGGCAGATCCTGTCGCGCCTTTCGGGGGAGCTCGCGCAGAGGGCGGCAGCCTTCGAGGACGAGATCTACGAGCTCGCCGGCGAGAAATTCACCATCGGTTCGCCGAAGCAGCTCGGCGATATCCTGTTCGGCAAGATGGGCCTGCCGGGCGGCGCCAAGACCAAGACCGGCCAGTGGTCCACGTCGGCGAGCGTTCTGGAAGACCTCGCCGCCGCCGGCCATGAGCTGCCGCGCAAGATCGTCGACTGGCGCCAGCTCACCAAGCTGAAATCCACCTACACGGACGCCCTGCCAGGTTACGTCCATCCCGAAACGAAGCGGGTTCACACCTGTTTCTCGCTGGCCTCGACGACCACGGGCCGTCTCTCGTCCTCGGAACCGAACCTGCAGAACATCCCGGTCCGCACGGCTGAAGGCCGCAAGATCCGCACGGCTTTCATCTCGACGCCGGGCCACAAGCTGGTCTCGGCCGACTACAGCCAGATCGAGCTGCGCGTGCTTGCTCATGTGGCCGACATTCCGCAGCTCCGCCAGGCTTTCGCCGACGGCATCGACATTCACGCGATGACCGCGTCGGAAATGTTCGGCGTGCCGGTGGAAGGCATGCCGAGCGAAGTGCGCCGGCGCGCCAAGGCGATCAATTTCGGCATCATCTACGGCATTTCGGCTTTCGGTCTCGCCAACCAGCTGTCGATCGAACGGTCCGAGGCGGGCGAATACATCAAGAAATATTTCGAGCGCTTTCCCGGCATCCGCGACTACATGGAAAGCACCAAGAACTTCGCGCGCGAGAACGGCTATGTGGAGACGATCTTCGGCCGCCGGGCGCATTATCCGGAGATCAAGTCGTCCAACCCGTCCGTGCGTGCCTTCAACGAGCGCGCCTCGATCAACGCGCCGATCCAGGGTTCGGCGGCCGACATCATCCGCCGCGCCATGGTGAAGGTCGAGCCGGCGCTTTCAAAGGCGGGGCTTTCGGCCCGCATGCTGCTGCAGGTGCATGACGAACTGATCTTCGAGGTCGAGGACGAGGAAATCGAACGGACGCTTCCGGTGATCATCTCGACCATGGAACAGGCGGCGATGCCCGCGATCGCCATGAAAGTGCCGCTGAAGGTGGATGCCCGGGCGGCCGTCAACTGGGACGAGGCGCACTAAGCGCGATCGTTCCCGTTCTTTCGAGTTCAGGCCGGGTTATCTCGCCGCTGGAATGCAGTTGCGGAGGGCTTCGACCATCGCCTGTCCGGCGGCTTCGACCGGACCGCTGTTGTCGATCGTCACCACCCGATAATCGCCGGAGACGGTCAGCGAACTGCGCTCGAGCCGGCGGAGGATTTCCTCGCGCGTTTCCCGGCCGCGCGCCTCCAGCCGTGTGGCGAGGACATCCGGACGGGCGGTGACGTTGATCACGACGAGGCACGGATAGGCGGCCTTGAAATGCGGCAGCGCGGAACGGGAGCCGTTGGCGACGACGAGCCGGCCCCCGGCGACCGCCTCCTTCGTCTCCACGGGGATGCCGTAACGCAGCCCGTGGGCGCCCCAGGACACGGCGAAACGGCCGGCCTTTTCGAGCGTTTCGAATTCGGCTTCCGATACGCCGTCATGATCTTCGCCGCCGGCCGCGGCGTCACGGGTGATGATCCTGCGGACGAAGACGACATCGTCGCGGCCTTCGAAAAACCGGGCGGCATGGGCCATCAGCGTGTCCTTGCCGGCACCGCTCGGGCCGACCACGGCGACCATGCAGCCGGTTGAGGCCGGTTTCGTCCCTGCCGGTCCCGGATCCATCAGGCGACCCGCCGGCCTTCGCGCCAGACGGCGCGGGCGACCGGGACGCCCTGAACGCGGTGGACGCGGACGAGATCGGCACGCAGGCCCGTGTCGATGCGGCCGCGGTCGTTAAGGCCGACGGTGCGGGCCGGCGTCGCGGTGACCATGGCGAGCGCCCTCGGCAGCGAAATGCCTTCCACCTCGTCGGCCAGGACGAAGGGCGCGTGCAGGAGGCTCAGCGGCACGTAATCCGAGGAAAGCACGTCGAGCACGCCGCGTTCTGCGAGGTCGCGAGCGGCGATATTGCCGGAGTGGGACTTGCCGCGCACGATGTTCGGCGCTCCCATCAGCACGCTCATGCCCGCTTCGTGCGAAGCCTTGGCCGCATCGAAGCTGGTCGGGAATTCCGCGAGCCGGACGCCGTTCTCGATCGCTTCGTCCACATGGGTGAGCGTCGCGTCGTCATGGCTTGCGACGGTGATGCCGCGTTCGGCGCAGACTTGCGAGATCGCGAGGCGGTGCGGGGTCGAGTTGCGGGCCGATTCGCCCTGGCGCTTGGCCACGAAGGCGGCGAAAGCCTCGTCGCTGAGGCCGCGCTTCTTCTGGTAGTAGAGCGTGTATTGGTCCATCGTCTGGAACTGACGCTGGCCGGGAGCATGGTCCATCAGCGAGACGAGCCGGACATGCGGATCGTTCTCGAAATCGGCGAAATGCTCCATCACGTTGTCGGCCGAGACCTCGCAGCGCAGGTGGATGAAGTGCTCGGAGCGCAGGCGGCGTTCGCGGCCGGCGGCCTGGATGGCGTCGGCCATCTCGCGCATCTCGCCCCTTTCGAAACCGCCGTCCTCGTCGGCGCCCATGCGCAGGCAGTCGAAGACGGTGGTGATGCCCGAGGTCGCGACCTGGGCGTCATGGGCCTGGATCGCGGCCGTCGTGTTCCAGCGCACGCCGGGGCGCGGCGAATAGTGCTGTTCCAGATGGTCCGTATGCAGTTCCACCAGGCCGGGGATCAGGTAATCGCCCTCCAAGTCTTCGCCGGTGCGGACGCTGCCTTCGGAGATGTCGGCGATCCTGCCGTCGCGGATCTGGACGGAGCCGTGGATCGTGCCGTCCTCCAGAACGATCCGGGCGTTGGTGAGCACGAGTTCGGCGGTCATGATGCGATCTTTCTGTTTTCGGAAGCAGGCGCAAGCGCAAGCCGGCGATGGACGATGAAGGGCGCTCCCCGCTCGGGTTCGATGAAGAGGGCCAGGCCGTCGATGGCCAGCGGCGCATTCGTGAAGGCCAGGAAGCGGCGGTCGAGTTCCCGGCGCATGGCGGGCGCCTGTTCGGCAGGCACCTGGCCGGTCAGCGTCATGTGGAAGCGGAACTCGTCCATGACATAAGGGTAGCCCCAGCGCTCGAGATTGGCGCGGTGCTCGGCGCTCAGGTTTTCTGGCTTGCGGCGCGCGATATCGGCTTCCGAGAGCGGCGCCCGGAAGGGCTCGAAATCCTCGACGATGCGCGCGGCGAAATGCTGAAGTGCCGGATAGACCGTATCGGGAACGAGCGCGAAGAAGCGTCCGAGCTGGCCGATGATGACATTCGGGATATCGAAGGCGGACGTTTCGGCCGCAAAACGCTCGAAGGCGGCGACGAGTTCTGCTTCCGTCCGGTCCGGACTGAGCTCGAACGGCGCCTTCAGGGTCGCATGGAAACCGTAGCGGCGCGGATCGGCGGTCAGCTCATGGACAATATCCGTGGAAAGCCCCTCGACATCGGGCGTCGGAAACGTTTCGCCGGTGAAGGGGTCGCGGCCGAGCCAATGCGTTGCCGCTTTCGTCAGCGGATGGTTTTCGGCGGGCGAAAAATACAGAGCGTAGCGCAAGACAGGATTCCGGAATCAAGAGGGGCCGGCGGAAGAATAGCCTCCCGCCGCGCGCCGAAACAGGACCTCCGGCTAAAAGATTTCCATGACAGAATGATGATGGAAACCACGTGTCAGTGGCTCTTTCTTCCGATGAGGCGGGAACGCAACGCATTGGAGACGTTGTCGAACACGAAGACGACCAGGAGGATGAGGAGCACCATATAGGCGACCTTGTCCCAATCGGCATTCGTCTTCATCGATTCGAGCAGCTTGAGGCCAATCCCGCCCGCGCCGACGGCGCCGATGACGGTCGCGGAGCGGGTATTCGACTCCCAGAAATACAGCGACTGGGAGACGAAGACCGGCAGGACCTGCGGCACGGTGCCGTAACGCTGCACGATGACGGGAGAGGCGCCGACGGACTTCACGCCCTCGCGCTGCTTGTCGTCGGCATTTTCCAGCGCTTCGGAATAGACTTTGCCGAGAGCGCCGGTATCGGTGAAGAAGATCGCCGCGATGCCGGGGATCGGTCCGGGGCCGAAGGCGCGGGTGAAGAACAGCGCCCAGATCAGCATGTCGATCGACCGCAGGAAGTCGAAGACGCGCTTCATGCCCCAGTTGACCGGACGGCTTCGCGTGATGTTGCGCGCCGCGACGAAGGCGAGCGGGAAGGCGATCAATGTTGCGAACAGCGTCCCGACAAAGGCCATGACCAGCGTCTGCATCAGCTTCGAGAGAATGTCGGCATGCTGCCAGCTCGCATTGTTCAGGAAGTTGTCGAGCGCCAGCGACGCGTTGGACCGGTTCGGATCGAGCCGCTCTCCGGAAAGCATCAGCCCTGCGACTTCGGGAAGGCTGCGGCCCCAGAAGGGCGACTGCGTATCGAAGAAGAAATTCGCCCAGCCGAGGAAACGCCGCTGGATATAGACCTGGCTGGAGCGGATTTCCGCCTGGCCCTCGAAGCCGAAATAGACCATCACCTTGTTGCCGTCCTGCTCCATCGCCGCCGGTGCGCCGGGCGGGAGGACGGCCTGGTCGGAGGTTATTTCGACGGGATAGGACCTGCCGTCGAGATGGATATCGACGCGGGCGGGAGTGACGTCGAGCCGGTCGCTGCCGCCGAAGGATACGGTGTAGCCGCCACCCGGCATGGGCTGCATCCATGGGATGTTCGCCCCCTGCGGATACTGCCCGCGGCTCGTCCACTGCGGCACGACCTCGCCGTTCTGGAAGCGCAGGCGCGGCTGGGCGCGCCAGGAATACCAGTCCTGCAGATAGATCGACGCGCGATCCCAGTTGCCGTTCACGAAGGTCGGAATGACGTTGAAGAACGCGAAGCAGAAGGCGAGGTAGACGACGACCACGGCGGCAGAGACGGCCAGCCCCCAGCGCTGCATGAAGCTGCGGTGGAAGACTTGCGGATAGGTTGCCAGAAGACGGTCGCGCTCTGCCGCATTGATGGTCGGAACGGATGACATCAGGCTGCTCCCCGGCCGAATTCGAAGGATTGGTGACCGATCAGCCGGCGGCGCAGCCAGGCGGAGAACTGGTCGACGCAGATGACGGTGATCAGGAGAAGGATGATGATCGCATAGGTCTTGGCCGCATGGTCGCGGCCGATCGACAGGCTGAAGACCTCGCCGATGCCGCCGCCGCCGACCGCGCCGATGATGGTCGAGGCGCGCACGTTGATCTCGGTTCTGAGCAGCGTATAGGAGACGAAGTTCGGCAGAACCTGCGGCAGGATCGCGAACCGCACGCGCTCCACCCAGCTCGCGCCGGCGGCCCGCAGGCCCTCGTCGGGCTTCATGTCGGCATTCTCGACCACTTCGAAGAACAGTTTCCCGAGCGCGCCGACCGTGTGGATCCAGACGGCGATGATCGCCGAGATCGGGCCGATCGACAGGATGGCCGCGAGAAGTCCGGCAATGACGATTTCCGGGAAGGCGCGCATGATTTCCATGATCCGGCGGACGAACCACCGCACGGCCCGCGACCCCACCAGGTTGGATGCGGCGAAGAAGCAGAGCACGAACGCGCCGCTGGCGCCGAGAATGGTCGAGACGATCGCGATATTGATGGTGATCGCCAGCTGATAGAAGAAATTGGGAATGTAGAAGCTGTCGGTGATCCAGATGCGGTCGCTGGTATAGTCGTATTTGATCGAGCCGTCCGCATAGGGCGACGGCAGGTCGAACATGGCGCGGAAAATCTCCAGCGGACTGTCCGGCACGAAGCTCTTCATGAAATCGAACAGATAGGGAAGCCGCTCGAAGAATTTGCCGGAATTGGCGCTGTTGGCAAAATCGAGCGAGGCGCCGAGCACGATCAGGAAGACCGCGATCGAGACGAGGGTATAGATGCGCCGGGTGCGCACCTGGCTCTGGTAATGGTCGAGGATGGTGCGGGAGCTTCCTGTGAGCCCGCTCGGATGGTCGGCTCCGGCCACGTGCGCCATGGGGGCTTCCTTGCTTCCTTATTAAGCGAGCGGCGGCACCGTCATGATGCCGCCGCAGGATTGATGAGGCTTGAGATCAGCCGCCGATGACCGACTTACGAGCGTCGATGATCGTCTGATAGAAGCTCTGGTCGACCGGTGCCCAGTCGACATAGCCGCCGCCCGTGAAGTTTTCGAAGCAGGTCTTGTCCGTCTTCGGCAGTTCCGCGAAATAGGCAGTGACCTTCTTCTGAATGTCGGCCGGCAGCTTCTGGGAAACCATCAGCGGGCCGTTCGGGATCAGCGGCGACTTCCAGACTTCGACGATGTCGTCCATGTCGAGCAGGCCCTTGGAGACCATGATGTGCAGGTTGCCGGAGGAGTAGCCCTGCGACCAGTCGCCGGTGCCGGAGCCGAACGTGGTGCCGACGTCGAACTTCTTGTCGAGAACGCCGAGAACGAGGTTTTCATGGCCGCCGCCGAAATCGGACGAAGCGAAATACTGCTTGACCGGCATGCCGATGTCCTTCGGCAGCGAGACGTTCGGGACGAGGTAGCCGGAGGTGGAGTCCGGATCGGCGAAGCCGAGCTTCTTGCCCTTGGCGTCGGCGAGCGTCTTGATGCCCGAGTCCTTGCGGGCGACCATGATCGAGTAGTAGCCGGTCGAACCGTCGGCCTGCTTGGTGGTCAGGACGGGGGTGACGGCGTTCGGATCCTTGAGGTAGATCGAAGCATAGGAGGACGCGCCCATGACGGCGAGGTCGATCGTGCCGCCGAGCAGGCCCTGGATGACGCCGTTGTAGTTCGGCGACGGGAAGAGCTGGACTTCGGAAACGCCGGTGGCCTTGATGAGGCCGGGCTTGACGCACTCGGTGCGGCGAACCTGGTCGGCTTCGTTTTCGCCGCCGTCGAGGCCGATGCGCAGGACCTTGACGTCCTGGGCGGCAGCGTTGCCGGCGAGAGCAGCGACAGCGATCGTCGCCATCAGGATCTTGCGGAATGCAGACATGGAAGTCTCCTTTAGTGACATGGTTTTGTCGGTGTTACGGCCGTCGTCCCCCTCGGCCGTAAAGGGGTCAGCGCGCGACGGCTGCTTCGGCCATCGCGCCGGAAAGAACGACATCGGGGCGTTTCGTCGAGGCGAGGCTGGTCGATGTCATGGACTCGTCGATACCGGCTCCGTCCCTGTCGGAGCCGTAGATTTCGCGGACCGCCGCCCCATCGAGCGCCTGCGGCGGCCCGTCGAAAACCACGCGCCCGCCGGCCATGCCGATGATGCGCTCGCAATAGCTGCGGGCAGTATCGAGCGTGTGCAGGTTGGTGATGACGGTGATGCCTTCGCGTTCGTTGATGTCCCGCAGCGCATCCATGACGATCTTGGCATTCAGCGGGTCGAGCGAGGCGATCGGCTCGTCGGCGAGCACCATTTTCGGCGCCTGCATGAGGGCGCGGGCGATCGCGACGCGCTGCTGCTGGCCGCCGGAAAGCGTTCCGGCCGGCTGCAGCGCCGTCTGCTCGATGCCGAGCCTTTCGAGCGCGGCCATCGCCATGACGCGCTCGTCGCGGCTGAAGATTTTCAGGAGGCTCATCACCGTCGAACGGTGGTTGAGGCGGCCGAGCAGCACATTGGTCATCACGTCGAGACGCGGCACCAGGTTGAACTGCTGGAAGATCATCGCGCAGTCGCGCTGCCAGTTGCGCAGCGAGACGCCCTTCAGCGCCGAGACCTCGACCCCACCGAAATGGATGGAGCCGGAACTCGGCTCCTGCAGGCGGTTGATCATCCGCAGGAGGGTGGATTTGCCGGCGCCGGAACGGCCGATGACGCCGACCATCTGGCCCTGGGGAATCTCGACGTTCACGGCATTGACCGCGATACGGTCGCCAAAACGGCGGGTGACATTCCTCAGCTCGAACTTCATGCTCTTCTGCCCGTCCAATCCTCTTATACGATTTCGATTAGCGGGGGTTCGTGAAGCCTGAATGTCGGTTTTATGTCGGTATTGTTACAATCCCCTGATGTTCGTAACGGTTATGTTACGACGCATGGCGCGACAGGAACTCCTCCGCCGGAAGAGCCCGGAAATCCTCAAGAGCGGCCCTCAGTTTCCGGTGGTCCCAATCCCACCAGGCGAGCCGGTCCATCGCCTCGCCGACCGCTTTTGTGAAACGCTCGCGGATGAGCTTCGCCGGCACGCCGCCGACGATCGTATAGGGCGCGACGTTCTTCGAGACGACCGCGCCGGCGCCGATCACCGCGCCGTTGCCGACGGTGACGCCCGGCAGCACGGTCGCGCCGTGGCCGATCCAGACGTCATGGCCGATGACGACGCGATGGTCGCGCCGCCATTCGAAGAAGCTTTGCTCGTCTTCGGCATCGTCCCAATAGTTCGCGGCACGATAGGTGAAATGATGCAGCGTCGCCCGCCAGGTCGGATGGTTGGTGGCGTTGAGGCGCACGGAAGCGGCCATGTTGACGAACTTGCCGATCGTCGCGCACCAGATCGAGCCGTCCTGCATGATGTAGGAATAGTCGCCGATCTCGGCCTCCGAGATGCGGCAGCGCTCGGCGACTTCCGTATAGCGGCCGAGCGTGGAATTGGTGACGCTGGCGCTCGGATGGACGAGCGGCTCGATGCCGAGTTTCTTGCTCATGCTGCAACCGCCTTTCGGGGAGAGAACTGCGACACGTCGAGAACGCGGTCGGCGACGGCCTCGCGCACTTCCTCGTCGTGGAAGATGCCGAGGAGGGCGACGCCCTCGCGCTTCTTTTTCGCGATCATCTCGACGACGACCCGCCGGTTGACGGCGTCGAGCGAAGCGGTCGGCTCGTCGAGAAGCAGGATGCGGTGGCTGGTGATGAAGCCGCGGGCGATGTTGACGCGCTGCTGCTCGCCGCCGGAAAAGGTTGCAGGCGGCAGCGACCAGAGCTCCCGGGGCAGGTTGAGCTTTGCGAGCAATCCGGAGGCTTTTTCCCTTGCCTCCGGAGCCTCGACGCCGCGGGCGACGAGCGGTTCGGCGACCACGTCGAGGGCCGCGACACGCGGCACCGTGCGCAGGAACTGGCTGACATAGCCCATCGTATGCCGGCGCACGTCGAGAATGGTGCGCGGATCGGCACCGGCGATGTCGACCAGCCGGTCCTTGTGGTCCACGAGGATCTGGCCGGCATCGACGGCATAGTTGCCGTAGAGCATTTTCAGGATCGAGCTCTTGCCGATGCCGGAAGGGCCGCCGAGTACGACGCATTCGCCGCTGGCGACGGAGAAGTTCACGTCGTTGACGACCGGCAGCTTGATGCCGTCGCGCAGGTGCATGGTGAAGCTCTTGAAGACTTCCGAGACGACGAGGGGGGTGGCCATGACGATATCTCCCTCAAACCTGCAGGATCGAAGACACGAGAAGCTGGGTATAGGGTTCGCGCGGATCGTCGAGCACCCGGTCGGTGAGCCCGTGCTCGATCACGTGGCCGTCCTTCATCACCATCATCCGGTGCGACAGCAGGCGCGCGACGGCGAGATCGTGGGTGACGACGATCGCCGACAGGCCGAGATCGTTGACGAGGCCGCGCACGAGGTCGAGCAGGCGTGCCTGGACCGAGACGTCGAGGCCGCCGGTAGGCTCGTCCATGAAGACGAGGCGCGGGCCGGTGACGAGATTGCGGGCGATCTGCAGGCGCTGGCGCATGCCGCCGGAAAAGGCGCGGGGCTGGTCGTCGATGCGGTCGGTGCCGATCTCGACGCGGGCGAGCCAGTCGCTCGCCGTCTCGCGGATCCTGCCGTAGTGCCGGTCGCCGATCGCCATCAGCCGCTCGCCGACATTGGCGCCGGCCGAAACCGTCATGCGCAGCCCGTCGGCCGGGTTCTGGTGCACGAAGCCCCAGTCGGTGCGCATCAGGAAGCGGCGCTCCGCCTCGCTCATATGGTAGAGGTCGCGGAAATTGCCGTCGCGCATCCGGTACTCGACGCTGCCGGCCGTCGGCATGAGCCGCGTGGAAAGGCAGTTGAGCAGCGTCGTCTTGCCCGAACCGGATTCGCCGACGATCGCCAGCACCTCGCCCGGCCACAGTTCGAAGGACACGTCCTTGCAGCCGATGCGGTTGCCGTAGAATTTCGAGACGCCGCTGACCTTGAGGAGTGGGGTGTCGGTCATGGCAAGGCTCTCTTTGTCGATTGGCATCCAAAAACCCCCTCTGGGCTGCCGCCCATCTCCCCCACAAGGGGGGAGAAGACCCGCGGCCCGGCCCTGTCTTTTTTCGTAAGGCGGTGCGGCTGGTTAAGCCCCTCCCCCTTGTGGGGAGGGGTTGGGGAGGGGTTCTGATAAGGAAATAACCTCACTCCGCAGCCTCCCTGCTCGGCGCCAGCATCTCGCCAACATGACCCTCTTCCCGGCGGTCCTCACAATGGTCCGTATCGGAGCAGACGAACATGCGGCCGCCCTTGTCGTCGAGAACGACCTCGTCGAGATAGACGCCGTGGGCACCGCACAGCGCACAGGGCTGTTCGAACGTCTGGATCTCGAAGGGATGGTCTTCGAAGTCGAGGCTCACCACTTCGGTATGGGGCGGGACGGCGTAGATGCGCTTTTCGCGGCCGGCGCCGAAGAGCTGCAGCGCCTCCGACATGTGCATTTTCGGATTGTCGAACTTCGGCGTCGGCGAGGGGTCCATCACATAACGGCCGTCGACCTTCACCGGATAGGCATAGGTGGTGGAGATCCGGCCGTTGCGGGCGATGTCCTCGTAGAGCTTCACGTGCATGAGGCCGTATTCTTCGAGCGCATGCATCTTGCGCGTTTCGGTCTCGCGCGGCTCGAGGAAGCGCAAGGGTTCCGGGATCGGCACCTGGTAGACGAGCACCTGGCCTTCGCCAAGCTTTTGCTCCGGGATGCGGTGGCGGGTCTGGATGATCGACGCATCCTTTGTATGCGTCGTCACGGCGACGTCCGCCACCTTCTGGAAGAAGGCACGGATCGAGACCGCATTGGTGGTGTCGTCGGCGCCCTGGTCGATCACCTTGAGCACGTCGTCCGGGCCGATGATCGAGGCGGTGACCTGCACGCCGCCCGTACCCCAGCCGTAGGGCATCGGCATCTCGCGGGAGGCGAAGGGTACCTGATAACCGGGAATCGCGATCGCCTTCAGGATGGCGCGGCGGATCATCCGCTTCGTCTGCTCGTCCAGATAGGCGAAGTTGTAGGTGGCGAGATCGGTCACTCGGCGGCCTCCTGCATGTCCTTGCCGCCGTTGCGGGCGGCTTCGATGTCGGCCCGCATCCTGCGCACGAGCGCCAGTTCGGCCTGGAAATCGACGTAGTGCGGCAGCTTCAGGTGTTCGACGAAGCCGGTCGCCTGCACGTTGTCCGAATGGGAGATCACGAATTCCTCGTCCTGCGCCGGCGCGGTGATGTCCTCCCCGAGTTCCTCGGCGCGCAGCGCGCGGTCGACCAGCGACATCGACATCGCCTTCCGCTCGCTCTGGCCGAAGACGAGGCCGTAACCGCGGGTGAACTGCGGTGGTGCCTTGGACGAGCCCTTGAACTGGTTGACCATCTGGCATTCGGTGACGCGGATGCGGCCGAGAGAAACGGCAAAGCCGAGCTCGGCGACCTCCAGTTCCACCTCCACCTCGCCGATGCGGATTTCGCCGACGAAGGGGTGGGTGCGGCCGTAGCCGCGCTGGGTGGAATAGCCGAGCGCCAGCAGAAAACCTTCATCGCCCCGGGCGAGCGCCTGCAGGCGCAGATCCCGGCTCATCGGGAATTCCATCGGCTCGCGGGTAAGGTCGCCGGCCTCATGGTCTTCGGCGAATTCGCCATCCGGCTCGATCAGGCCCTCATGGGCGAGGATGTCCGACACCCGCATGACGCCCTCGTCCGAGGCTTCCTTGCGCATCGGTTCCTCGACCTGCCCGTCGGCCAGAAGCGAAGGGTCGAGCAGGCGGTGCGTATAGTCGAAGGTCGGCCCGAGAAGCTGGCCGCCCGGCAGATCCTTGTAGGTCGCCGAAATTCTGCGCTCGATTTTCATGGCCGTGGTGTCGAGCGGGACCGAGGTGCCGAAGCGCGGCAGCGTCGTGCGATAGGCGCGCAGCAGGAAGATCGCCTCGATCAGGTCGCCCCGCGCCTGCCGCACGGACAGGGCGGCGAGCGAACGGTCGTAAAGGGAGGCCTCGGCCATCACCCTGTCGACCGCAAGGCCGAGTTGCTCGACGATCTGCTCGATGGTGACGGAGGGAAGCGAGCGCTCTCCCCGGCGCCGGTCAGCCAGCAGCCGATGAGCGTTGGTGATGGCGGCCTCGCCACCCTTGACGGCAACATACATCCTTCATTCTCCTGCCCTTGTATCCCGCGTCCGTTGCAGATGCCGGAAAGGGTTGGTCATTTTGCTTCAGGACCGAAAACCGGCCCGGCTCACTGGATCGCGATTCTTGTCGTCCGAGGCAGGCACAGCAGGTTCTTGCCGGCGGTCAGGATGACGTCGACGCCGCGCGGGAACAAGGCCCGGTTGTCCGCCCACAGACGCGGGAAGACTTCGGGCAGGCCTTTCACCGTCACGGTCGTGGCGTGCTGAATGCCGGGGCCGGTCAGCGTGAGCGCCTGGCCCTCTCCAAGTGCCGCGATCTCGATGACGAGCGTCGTGGAACGGTCCGGATATTCCTGCGTGCCGGCCGCAAAGAGGCCGAAGGATGCAAGCGTCGCGCCTGCCTCCACGAATGCAAAGCGCGCCTCCGCCTTCTCGCGGGTGATCGGCGCGCCGGTGTGGAAGCCGATCCACTCGCCTGCGGCGGATTTCGCAAGGCCGGCGCTGAGCCATACCGGGGTTTCGTGGTCGCAGAGGGTGAGCGCGATCGCTCCGGCCGCTCCTCCAAGCGGCTCGGGCTGGCCGGCGTCGGGGCCGACGGTGCGGATCGTCCCCGGGCGCGCCATGCCGTCCATCAGCATGCGGAAAACGCTCTGGGATTCGAATACCGGCGTGCCGAACCCGCCGGAAAGCGCTTGCGCCTTGATGTTCATCAGTCCTCCCCCCGTACCATCGTGAAGAAATCGACGCGGGTGGCCGCCGTTTCCTCCGCCTTTTGCCGATCTTCGGCCGCGATGCGTGCCTCAATCACGCCGAGCAGGGCAGTTTCCACGAAGCCGCGCGTTTCGCTTTCCTGCCAGAGAGCGTCGAAAACGGCTGCGAGCCGCACCTTTTCCTTGTCGGTGCCGAGCGCATGCGCGTGTCCCGCCGTGCCGGAGGCAAGCAGCACCGTCGCGCGCGTCACGGTCGCCTCGCCGAGATTGAAAGGCGCTCCGCCGCCGCCGATGCGGCCGCGCACCATCACGAGTCCGGTTTCGGGTCCGCGAACAGGTTTCACATCCGGTTTTGCCGGAAGCCTGTCCCAGGCGGTTTGCAGCTCGCCGGTCGTCGCGCGCGCGAGAAGCCCCGCGGCGCGGCGGCGACCGGTGGTGTCTGTGTTCGGCCCGATTTGTTCTGCCAGGTCCATTGCCAAGCCCTCAAATGTCTATTAATATAGACAACCATACAAATCACATTATTCATAACTCTCGGATATAACAAGCGTGTGACATGGACGCGGGACAGACAAACGTCCAACGGCAGAACGGGGTGGCTCTCTGGCGGCAGATCGCCGACCGCATCCGTACGTCGATCTCCGACGGCGAATACGACGCCACCGGCAAGGTGCCGCCGGAATTCGCACTCGCCGCGCAGTTCGGCGTCAACCGTCATACGGTTCGCAGCGCGCTTGCCGCGCTGGCGCAGGAAGGCATCGTCCGCCCGGTGCAGGGGCGGGGAACGCTGATCGTCCGCAAGGAGCGCCTCAATTTCCCGATATCCCGGCGCACCCGGTTCAATCAGGGGATCGGCGATCAGGCGCGGGAGAAGGAGGGACTGCTCCTGCGTTCGGCGGAGGAGCCGGCATCGGCCGAGCTTGCGGCGCGCCTCAAGATTGCCGAAGGCGCTGCGGTCATCCGGCTGGAGGCGCTGAGGAAGGCGGACCGGCGGCCGGTCTCCCGCTCCACCAACTGGTTTCCGGCCGAACGGTTTGCCGGCATCAAGGAGGCCTATCAGGCGAGCGGCTCGATCACCGTTGCGTTCCGGACGCTGGGCCTTTCCGATTATCTGCGCGTTTCGACCGAGATCACCGCGACCCACGCGGATGGCGCGGATATCGCCGATCTGCAATTGTCGCCGGGCGCCATCATTCTCGTCGCCCGCGCGCTGAACACCGATCCGGACGGCGTGCCGGTGCAATATGCCGTCAGCCGGTTCCCGGCCGACATGGTTCAGTTCACCATCGAGAATTGATCAGTCACTCGGCGGCCATTGGCGCGCGGTGTGGATGACATTGAGGATGCGCACCGCATCCTCCTTGACGTCATAGATCAGTAAATAGCTGGGATGGGCGGGCAGTTCGCGCGTATCGGTGACACGGCCGGCGCGGCCGGATAGTGGATGGCGTGCCAATTGATCCGCTGCTTTCGTGAACTGATGATCCATGGCAACAGCCGCTATCGGGTTTTCACGGCGGATATAGTCAAAAATTGCTCGACGGTCGAGACGGGCTTGCCGCGTCCAGAAAAGCTTCATCGAGCGGAAGACTTTCGCGCCTCTTCGCGTAAAGCAGCGAACTCGGCTTCGACATCGTCTCCCGAAATCAGGTCACCGGCATTGGCGGAATCGATTGCTTTCTGCACCTTCCGGCGAAACCAGTCATCGTATTCTGCGGTCTCCTGCTGCTGCCGGACATAGTCACGCATGAAGGTACGTAGCAATTGCGCATCGGACTGATCCTGTGCTTTCGCTGCTTCGCTGAATGCCGCCTTCAGCTCTTCCTCGACGCGAAACGTGAATGTCGCTTCAGCCATAGCTCGTGATCCATGTGTTATCGTGCCTAAACACGATAACACATGGATCGTTCAAAGCTAAGGTTCAATGCGCGCCGGACATGTCGCCGAGGACGTCCTTGGAGGCGACGGTCGAGTCGGCGTTGAGCTTGTAGACCATCGGCACGCCGGTCGCGAGATTGAGCTTGAGGATCTCTTCCTTGCTCAGCCGGTCGAGCACCATCACCAGCGCGCGCAGCGAATTGCCGTGCGCCGCGACCAGAACCTTCTGGCCGCGCAGCACGCGGGGCAGGATTTCCGTCATGTAATAGGGCCAGACGCGGGCGCCGGTGTCGCGCAGGCTTTCGCCGCCCGGCGGCGGGACGTCGTAGGAACGGCGCCAGATATGCACCTGCTCCTCGCCCCACTTGGCGCGCGCGTCGTCCTTGTTGAGACCGGAGAGATCGCCGTAGTCGCGCTCGTTCAGCGCCTCGTCGCGGATCGTTTCGAGGTCCGGCTGGCCGACCTTGTCGAGCACGATCGCCAGCGTGTTCTGGGCACGCTTCAGGGCGGAGGTGAAAGCGATGTCGAACTTGATGCCGGTTTCGGCCAGTGCCTTCCCGCCCGTCTCGGCTTCCTGGATGCCGAGCGGCGTAAGATCGACGTCACGCCAGCCGGTGAACAGGTTTTTCAGGTTCCATTCGCTCTGGCCGTGACGAACGAGGACGAGAGTTCCGCTCATGAATGAATTCCTCCAGGGAGACTTAAGAAAGCCCGAGCACGTCGAGCATGGAATAGAAACCGGGTTTCTTGTCGCGTGCCCAGAGCGCTGCCGCCACTGCGCCGCGCGCGAAAATCGAGCGGTCGCGGGCGCTGTGCGACA
Source organism: Xaviernesmea oryzae (assembly GCF_900177415.1). Taxonomy (GTDB): domain Bacteria; phylum Pseudomonadota; class Alphaproteobacteria; order Rhizobiales; family Rhizobiaceae; genus Neorhizobium; species Neorhizobium oryzae_A. The sequence continues at coordinate 565,051 of NZ_FXAF01000006.1, forward strand.
GCGTCACGAGTTCTCCTTCGGCCGCAAGCAGGACGGAATGATCACCGACGACCGAGCCGCCGCGCAGCGTCGCAAAGCCGATCGTGCCGGCGGGCCGCGGACCGGTATGGCCGTCGCGCACGCGAACGGATTGGCTGGCGAGATCGATGCCGCGCCCCTTGGCCGCCGCTTCACCGAGGAGCAGCGCGGTGCCGGACGGCGCGTCGACCTTGTGCTTGTGGTGCATTTCCACGATCTCGATATCCCATCCCGCCGCGGGCAGGGCTTTCGCCGCCTGTCCGACGAGCACGCCGAGCAGGTTGACGCCGAGGCTCATATTGCCGGATTTGACGACGCGCGCATGACGGGCGGCCGCCTTGAACTTTTCCTCGTCTTCCGCCGAGCACCCTGTCGTGCCGATCACGTGCACGATGCGCGCCTGCGCCGCAAGGCCGGCAAAGGTGACGCTGCCCGCAGGCGCGGTGAAATCGAGCACGCCTTCGGCATCGAGAAACGCCCTGAGCGGATCGGTGGTCAGGGGAATGCCGAGCGTTCCGACGCCCGCGAGCTCGCCCGCATCCTTGCCGATGAAAGCCGATCCTTCGCGTTCGACCGCGGCGTGCAGCGTCACGCCGTCCGTCTCGTGGATCACGCGGATCAGGGTTTGGCCCATCCGGCCCGCCGCGCCAACCACCACGAGTTTCATGTCATTTGCGGCCATGTGCGGCAGTCCTTGTGTTCGTCAGGCGCTCTTTTCAGGCGATTGCAGATTGTTGAGGCGAGCGTAAAGACCGTCCTTGCGCTGCGCAAGCATCTCGTGGGTACCTTCCTCCACGACGCGGCCCTCATGCATGACGATGATCTTGTCCGCCTTGACGACCGTCGAGAGGCGATGGGCGATGACGATCACGGTCCGCCCGCGCATGGCGGTGTCCAGCGCCTTCTGCACGGCCGCTTCCGATTCGTTGTCGAGCGCGGAGGTCGCTTCGTCGAGGAGCAGGATCGGCGCGTTGCGGACGAGCGCCCGGGCGATCGAAAGGCGCTGGCGCTGCCCGCCCGACAGCGTCACGCCGTTTTCGCCGACCGGTGTCTCGTAGCCGAACGGCTGGGCAAGGATGAAGTCGTGTGCATAGGCAAGCTTGGCGGCTTCTTCGACTTCCGCATCCGTCGCATCCGGGCGGCCGTAGCGGATGTTGTCGCGGATCGAGCCCTCGAAGAGATAGGGCTGCTGCGAGACATAGGCGAGCTGGCGGCGCAGCGAAGCCTTGGTGACGTCCGCAATATCCTGTCCGTCGATCAGGATCTGGCCCTCGGTGGCGTCGTAGAAGCGCGGAATGAGGTTGATGATCGTCGATTTGCCGGCGCCGGAGGGCCCCACCAGGGCGGTGGTCTTTCCTCCGTCGGCGATGATGTCGACGCCGCGCAGGATAGGGCTGCCGGTGGCGTAGGAGAAGACCACGTTCTTCAGCTCGATGCGCGCATCCGTGACGACGAGATCCTTGGCGCCGGGCTTTTCGCGCTGGTGCGGCTGCATGTCGAGCAGCGCGTAGATCATCTGCGCATTGACGACGGCGCGGTCGAGCTGGACCTGCAGCTTGGCGAGCCGGCGGGCCGGATCGTAGGCCATCAGGAGCGCGGTGACGAAGGCGAAGAAGGCGCCCGGCGGCACGTCGTTGTAGATCGACCGGAAGGCGGCATAGGCGAGCACGCTGGAAATCGCCAGTCCTGCGAAGGTTTCGGTGAGCGGCGAGGTGCGTTCCGAAAGACGGGCGATACGGTTGGCGCGCCGTTCGGCCGTGTCGATGATGCCGTTGACCTTCCGCTCGAGCTCCTGCTCCATGGTGAAGGCCTTGACGATGGCGATCCCCTGGACCGTTTCCTGCATCGCGCCGAGCACGCGGCTGTTGACCTCGACCGCTTCCCGGGTTGCGGCGCGCAGGCGACGCGACACGTAGCGCAGCGCATAGAGAAGCGGCGGAGCGACCGCGAAGACGATCAGCGACAGGATCCAGTCCTTGGCGACCATCACCCCGATCAGCGAGATCATTGTCAGGAAGTCGCGCGCCGTCGAGGTGACCGTCAGATTGAGCACGTCGCGGATGCCGTTGACATTCTGGCTGACCTGTGCGGCCAGATGCGCGGATCGTGCCTCCGCGAAAAAGCCGACCGAGAGCGTCATCAGGTGCGAATAAAGCCGGCGCTGATAGCGCGCGACGATGTTGTTGCCGATCTTGGCCAGCGTCACCGCCTGCCCGTAGGTCGCCAGGCCGCGCAGGATGAAAGCGGCGAGGATCGCTCCGCAGATCAGCCAGACGACATCGGCGCGCCGGTTGGCGAAGGCTTCGTTGACGACGGATTCCATGATCCAGGCGGTGAACGCCGTGGTGCCCGCCACGACCACCAGACAGAAGATCGCGAAGGCATATCCACGGATGTGGTCCCGGCCGTTTTCGGCGATCACCCGCTTCAATACGGCAACGACCGTGTTCGGATCGACCTGTCGCTTTTTATCCTTGGCTGCTCTCAAAAGGGTTTCCCGTTTCGGCACAGGCGCCGACATTTCCTTGTGCGGCGCGTATTAAACGCTGAAAGACGCTTTTGAAAGCCGCAAGGCCAAGATTCGGCATCGCTGTTGCATTCCGGCATGGCCGGGAATGCACATTTTCTCATTTCAGCCAGCGGCGGCCATCCATCGAGATGCCGTAGGCGGAGGGGGTGCGCGCAAAGCTTGCGAGACCGGCAAGCGCCGCCTGCGGATGGGTGACGACGAAAGTCGGGATCGTGCCCATCAACTCCGAATGCGGAGCCTTGTCCTCGAATGCGGCGCGGAATTCGGGGCCCTTGAGAGCCGGGATGATCTTCTGGGAAATGCCGCCGGCGAGATAGACGCCGCCGCGCGCCATGAAGATCAGCGCCATGTCGCCCGCCACACGGCCGAGATAGGTGGCAAAGAGCGCAAGCGTTTCGACGGCCTGCGGGTTCGCGCCGCCGAGGCCGTGCGCGGTGATGTCTGCGGGATTGGAAAATGCCGGCGCCACTCCGTCGGCGGCGCAGACGGCCTGATAGATGTTCACGACGCCGCGGCCGCTGAGGATCTCTTCGGCGGAAACGCGGCCTTCTATTCTCTTGAGATGCGGGAAGATCTCGAAATCCCGCGCCGAGCGCGGGCCGACATCCACATGGCCGCCTTCGCCGGGCACCGGGAACCACATGTGCCGGGCATAGACGAGGCCGGCGACGCCGAGGCCCGTGCCGGGGCCGAGAACGACACAGGAGGCCATATGCGGCTCGCTGCCGGTGCCGAGCGTTTCGCGGTATTCGTCCGGGAGCGCTGCGACCGCCAGCGCCTGCGCCTCGAAATCGTTGACGACCAGCACGTCCTCGAAACCGAGGTCCGCGATCATCGCCTTCGGCCGCACGATCCAGTCGCAGTTCGTAAGGTCGATCTCGTCTCCGTCGATCGGCCCGGCGATCGCGAGAATGGCCGCCCGCGGCTGCACGGAAGTCTTGTCGAGCACCACCTTCTGGATCGCCTCGTCGATCGTCGGATAATCGGCCGTCCGGACATTCGGGAACGGCTTCGGTTCCGCATAGGCGTCGATGAGGATGGAGAAGCGGGCATTGGTCCCGCCGATATCGCCGATCAGGATCGGAAAGGGCAGCTTTTCGGTCTTCATGCCATCGGCCATCGGGGAGCTCAGTCCTTCTGAAAGTCGATCAGTTTCTCGGCGGTGGCGCGGTTGAGCGCCATCGGGATGTCGTAGACGGTCGCAAGCCTTGTCAGCGCCTTCACGTCGACGTCATGGGGAAGCGCGCTCAACGGGTCGATGAAGAAGATCAGCATGTCGACCTCGCCGGTGGCGATCATCGCGCCGATCTGCTGGTCGCCGCCGAGCGGTCCGCTCTTCAGCCGCGTGACTTCAAGCTCCGGACAGGCGTCCTGGACCCGTCCGCCTGTCGTGCCGGTCGCGACGATGCGGAAGCGCGACAGCGCCGCCTGGTGATGGCGGGCGAAATCCGCCATGTCGTCCTTCTTCTGGTCGTGCGCGATGAGCGCGATGCAGGGCTTGGCCGCCATGTCCTTCGTGTCCTCGCCAGGAACGGTTTCAATCGATTTGCACTGCTTCTAGCGTGCCGCTTCGTCCTTGGGAAGGTGGCGGAGAGGCCGGCACTTTCAACAGCCGGCCTAAATCGTGATTATTGCAGCGGACGGGGTGTCGGGATCGGCACGGCCATCGATGCCGACAGGGGCTTGCCGATGATCGCCTCGATATTCTCCGCGGGGGAAGGCGCGGCAGGCTGGGACGTATAGGCCATGGCGCCGCCGCCGAATGTCGCATCCTCTTCCGGGCGGGAAGGGGCGGCCAGCACGGCCGCGCAGGCCTTCGGCAGGTCGGACAGCATCACCGGACGCGGTTTGACCGGCTTCTTGTTGGGATCGGGCTTCGGCGGCGCCCAGGGTTCCTTGGTGAACCACCAGGCGAGCGACTTGTCGCAGCCGTCGCCCTTGGCGACCGGCGCCTGCCTCTGGCAGTTCGCCGTACCTGCAGGGCAATGGATGCGGATGTGGAAATGCTCGTCGTGACCGTAGATCGGCCGCACCTTGCCGAGCAGGCTGCGGTCGCCGGTCCAGGTCTCGCAGAGCTTCTTCTTGATGGCCGGATTGACGAAGACCCGTTCCACCTGCGGATAGCTTGCCGCCTGCATGACGACGTTGGCGTGGGTATTCGTCCAGCGCCGCGTGTCGACGGTCAGGAACTTGCTCTTGTCGAGCATGGAGGTGAAGGGCATGTCCTCGCGCTGCTGCGCGGTCAAGGGCTGGGTAGGTTTCGGCGTGAACCATATGTCCGCATCGAGCCCGATCTGATGCGAGGCATGGCCGGTGAGCATCGGTCCGCCGCGCGGCTGCGAGATGTCGCCGACAAGGATGCCCGATCCCCAGCCGAGCTTCGCGGCGTCACGGGAGAACTGTTCCAGAAGCGCGATCATTTCCGGATTGCCCCAGCGGCGGTTTCTGGAAAGCCGCATCGCCTGCCAGGTCGGCCCGTCGGTGGGAAGCGCCACGGCGCCCGACATGCAGCCCTTGGCGTAGAAGCCGAGCGGCTCCGCCTCGGTCCTGCTCGGCAGCTTCACGGCGCCGAAGAGCTGTTTTGCCGGCGTGCCTTCCTGCGCCGCGGATGTGCCCGCGAAAGCGCCGCAGAGAAAAACGGCTGCAGCAAGCCGTAGAATTTTACCGGAAATCGATGCCATGCCGTCCGCCGCAAATCACCTGACCACCCCGAATCTACCGTGAAACGGAATTTTGGTGAAATGGAGATGCGGGGAGGACCTTCGTTTTTGCGGAGATAAAATGCCGGATAAAACGGATGTGAGCGGGGAACTCCTGTTTTTTGCCTGCTTTTGCCCTATGCTTCGCCGCAACAAAGAACTCGAAAAGGGGTAGCGAATGGTCTTGGCTCGGCTGAAGGTAGGCTTCGCAATCGTTCTCGCGGCGGTCTTTGCGGCATCGTCCGTTGCGGCCCAGGAGCCGAAATGGCGCCATGGCATGGCCGTCGTCGGGGAACCGGAGCTGCCGGAAGGCTTCAAGCAGCTTCCCTATGTCGATCTGAGCGCGCCGAAGGCCGGAACCCTTCGCCTGGCCGAGGAAGGTACGTTCGACAATCTTAACCCGGTGATCGACCGGGGTGCTCCGGCGGCGGGTCTCGGGGTGATCTTCGATACCCTCATGAAGCGGTCCGAGGACGAGGTCTTCGGCACCTACGGACTCCTGGCGGAGGCGGTGTCCTATCCGGACGACATGTCGTCGGTGACGTTCCGGCTGCGGCAGGAGGCGAAATGGCCCGACGGTCAGCCGGTCACCCCGGACGACGTGATTTTCACCATGGAGAAGCTGAAGGAACACAGCGCCTTCTATTCCGGCTATTACCGCCACGTCACCGGCGTGGAGAAGACCGGCGATCGCGAGGTGACGTTCCGTTTCGACGAAAAGAACAACCGCGAACTGCCGGCCATCGTCGGCGATTTTCCGATACTGCCGAAACATTGGTGGGAGGGGACCGACGCCAGCGGCAACAAGCGCGACATATCCAAGACGACGCTCCAGCCCGTGATGGGATCCGGCCCTTACAGGATCGCCTCCGTCCAGCCAGGTTCCGGCATACGCTACGAACTGCGGGACGATTATTGGGGCAAGGACCTGCCGATCAACCTCGGCCAGTATAATTTCCGAACGATCGGCTATACCTATTTTTCCGACTTCGAGGTCGAGTTCGAAGCCTTCCGCGCCGGCACCATCGATTATCGCCAGGAAAACAGCTCCAGCCGCTGGGCCACGCGTTACGATTTCGATGCGGTCAAGGACGGCCGGGTCACGAAGGAAGCGCTGACCAACCCCTTCAAGGCCACCGGCATCATGCAGGCCATGGCGCCGAACATGCGCCGGGACATGTTCAAGGATGCGCGCGTTCGCCAGGCGCTGAACTATGCCTTCGACTTCGAGGACATGAACAAGAATCTCGCCTATGGCGGCCTGAAGCGCGTCGACAGTTTCTTCTGGGGGACCGAGCTCGCATCCTCGGGCCTGCCGCAGGGCCGCGAGCTGGAACTGCTGGAGGGCCTGAAGGACAAGGTGCCGCCGGAGGTCTTCACCACGCCCTATACCAACCCGGTCGGCGGCGATCCGCAGAGGGTGCGCGACAACCTGCGCAAGGCGGTGGGCCTGTTCAAGGAAGCCGGTTGGGAACTGAAGGGCAACCGGATGGTCAATACCACGACCGGCCAGCCGATGAGCTTCGAGATCCTGCTCAACAGCCCGTCGCTGGAGCGCTCCGTCAACCCGTTCGTCGCCAGCCTCAAGAAGATCGGCGTCGATGCGCGCATCCGGACGGTCGATGCTTCGCAATACATCAACCGGATCAGAAGCTTCGACTACGACATGATCTGGGCCGTGTGGGGACAGACCATGAACCCGGGCAACGAACAGACGGAATATTGGGGTTCGGCATCCGTGAACCGGCAGGGCTCTCGCAACTATGCGGGCATTGCCGATCCGGCGGTCGACGCCCTTATCCAGAAGATCGTCTTCGCCCCCAGCCGGGAGGAGCAGATCGCGGCGATCAAAGCCATGGACCGTGTGCTCCTGGCCAACCACTACGTCGTCCCGCTCTTCTATTCCGGCGAGGCGAAGGTCGCCTACTGGAATACGATCAGGCATCCCGACAGGCTGCCGGAATACGGGATCGGTTTCCCCGACATCTGGTCGTCGAAGAGCGCTGCCAAGTGATCGGGCAAATGGACGAGACTTGCGCCGATCATCCCCACTGTTCCAAATGAAGCCCTGATGATTCGCACGCAAGAACGAGGGAAAAGCCATTTGATTTGCGCTGAGATACGCGGTGAGACAAAGCCCATGGCGACAGGCAGGACATTCTGATGGGCGCCTATATCATCCGCCGTCTCCTGCTGATGATACCGACGATCGTCGGCATCATGGCGATCTCCTTCCTCGTCGTGCAGTTCGCGCCGGGCGGCCCGGTGGAACAGGTGATCGCCCAGATCCAAGGGCAGAATGCCGGCGACCGGCTGTCCGGCGGCGGCGATACCTTCAACCAGGGCGGCGGGGGAGAGGAGTCCCGCTACCGCGGCGCCCAGGGTCTCGATCCCGAGTTCATCAAGAAGCTCGAACAGCAGTTCGGCTTCGACAAGCCGCCGCTGACGCGTTTTCTCGATATGATGTGGAATTACATCCGCTTCGATTTCGGCGAGAGTTTCTTCCGCAACACGTCGGTCCTGGATTTGATCATCGACAAGTTGCCGGTTTCGATCTCGCTCGGCTTCTGGATTCTCATCGTATCCTACCTGATCTCCATCCCTCTCGGCATTCGCAAGGCGGTGAAGGACGGGTCGACCTTCGACGTCTGGACCTCCGGCGTCATCATCATCGGCTACGCCGTTCCGAGCTTCCTTTTCGGCATCCTGCTGATCGTGCTCTTCGCCGGCGGCTCCTTCCTCGACTGGTTCCCGCTGCGCGGCCTCGTCTCGGACAATTTCTCCGAACTCTCCTGGTGGGAGAAGATCGTCGACTATTTCTGGCACCTGACGCTGCCCCTGATCGCGCTGTCGCTTTCTGCTTTCGCGACCACGACCTTGCTGACCAAGAACTCCTTCATCGACGAGATCAAGAAACAGTATGTGACGACCGCCCGCGCCAAGGGCCTCAACGAGCGGCAGGTGCTTTACGGCCACGTCTTCCGCAATGCCATGCTGATCGTCATCGCCGGTTTTCCGGGCGCCTTCATCTCCGCCTTCTTCACCGGCTCGCTGCTGATCGAGAACATCTTCTCCCTGGATGGGCTGGGAAGGCTCGGCTATCTCGCGGTCATCAACCGCGACTATCCGATCGTCTTCGGCACGCTTTACATCTTCTCCCTGATGGGCCTCGTCGTCAGCCTCGTCTCGGACCTGATCTACACCTGGATCGACCCGCGCATCGACTTCGAGCGGAGGGATGTCTGATGGAGGCTCCCGTTGCAAAGACTGCCGCAGGGATCGCTCCGCCGCAGAAGCGTCCCTGGATTTCGCCCACCAATCGCCGGCGGCTCGCCAACTTCCGGGCCAACAAGCGGGGTTACTGGTCCTTCTGGATCTTCATGGTCCTCTTCGTGCTCAGCCTGTTTGCGGAATTCATCGCCAACGACCGGCCGATCGTCGCCTCCTACAAGGGCGAGATCCTCTATCCGGTCTTCGTCGATTACCCCGAGGAGAAGTTCGGCGGCTTCCTGGCGACCACCGACTACCGCTCGGACTTCATCCAGCAGGAGATCGAGGCGAACGGCTGGATGATCTGGCCGCCGATCCGCTATTCCTACCAGACGGTCAATTCCAATATTCCCCATTCGGCACCCACGGAGCCGTTCTGGCTGATGGAGAAGGGGGACCGCTGCAAGGCCTATCCGCAGGGCGACCAGGACCCGAACTGCATCCTCGGCAACTTGAACTGGCTCGGCACCGACGACCAGGCGCGCGACGTGACCGCCCGGATGATCTACGGCTTCCGCATCTCGGTCCTGTTCGGCCTCGCGCTGACCATCTGCTCGGCCCTCATCGGCGTCACGGCCGGCGCGATCCAGGGCTATTTCGGCGGTTGGACGGACCTGCTGTTCCAGCGCTTCATCGAGATCTGGTCGTCCATGCCGGTGCTCTACATCCTGCTGATCATCGCCTCGATCCTGCCGCCCGGCTTCTTCATCCTGCTCGGCATTCTGCTCTTGTTCTCCTGGGTCGGTTTCGTGGGCGTCGTGCGCGCGGAATTCCTGCGGGCGCGCAATTTCGAATATGTCCGGGCAGCCCGCGCGCTCGGCGTCGGCAACTGGACGATCATGTTCCGCCACCTTCTGCCGAACGCCATGGTCGCGACGCTGACATTCCTGCCGTTCATCCTGTCGGGTTCGATCGCGACGCTGACCTCGCTCGACTTCCTCGGGTTCGGCCTGCCGCCGGGCTCGCCGTCGCTGGGGGAAATGATTTCGCAGGGCAAGAACAATCTTCAGGCGCCGTGGCTCGGCTTTACTGCCTTCTTCACCATGTCGATCATGCTGTCGCTGCTGATCTTCATCGGCGAAGCCGTGCGCGACGCCTTCGACCCCAGAAAGACGTTCGGGTGAGCAAAGGTCGTATTCCGGCAGGATTTGCGCTAGACTAGCGAGAGAGCCAAGCGAGCATCGCGTCATGAACAAAATCGTCAGAGAGCATTATCCGGTTGCCAACCTTCCCGAGGATTTGCGGGAGGGATTGGAGAAGGATGCGACGGTTAGGGTGGTTATTGAAGAGCAGCCGCCGGAGCAAGCCCGACCATCTGGCTTCCTGGAGTCTGAATACATTGCCTCTCTCCCGAAGACTCCTTTGACGAGAGAAGAGCTGAGGAAGATGATCCAGCGCATCAGGGCACAGGATAGACCATCGGTGTCTACGGAAGAGGCTGTTGCCCGCATTCGCGAATTGCGGGACGAATGGGATTATTGATGGCGAGCATCGATCGTATCTACCTTGATACGAATGTCTTCGTTCTGGCGTTCGAAAGAAAGGATAGGTCCGGGGCTATTTTGTCGGATCTGTTCTTTAATGTTGAAAAGGGCTCGATGCCTCTCTTCGTGACGAGCGAGTTGACCCTCTCCGAGCTCCTTGTCATCCCCTATAGAAATGGCGATGCGGAGCTTATCGAAGCCTATGCGGTATTGCTTCAGAATGATGACTGGCTGGAAGTCGTGCCGGTCAAGCGGCCCGTTCTGATTCAGGCAGCGATGTTGAGGTCCCATCGGAAAGGCCTAAAACTGCCAGACGCCATCCACCTTTCCTCGGCATCCGGCGCCGGATGCTCACATTTTTTGACTGCAGATATGGGTATCAACGTCCAGGTTGCCGAACAGGAAGGGCCTCTCACCGTCCTTCGTCCGGACGAGCCGACACTCACCTCTCTCATCGAAAGCCTTGCCCGATGACTGAACCGCTACTTTCCATCCGTGATCTGTCCGTCGCCTTTCACCAGGGCGGGGACACGTCGCTTGCGGTCGACAAGGTCTCTTTCGACATCCTTCCGGGCGAGGTGATGGCGCTGGTCGGTGAATCCGGCTCGGGCAAGTCGGTGACGGCCAATTCCATCCTGAAGCTGCTGCCCTATCCCTCCGCCAGCCATCCCTCGGGCGAAATCGTCTTCGACGGCAAGGACCTGCTGAAGGCTTCCGAGCCGGAGTTGCGCCGCGTGCGCGGCGACGACATCACCATGATCTTCCAGGAGCCGATGACTTCGCTCAATCCGCTCCACACGATCGAGAAACAGGTCGGCGAGATCCTCGAGCTGCACCACGGCATCACCGGCCAGACGGCCCGCATCCGCATTCTGGAACTGTTGAACCAGGTCGGCATCCGCGAGCCGGAAAAGCGGCTGAAAGCCTATCCGCACGAGCTTTCCGGCGGGCAGCGCCAGCGCGTCATGATCGCCATGGCGCTCGCCAACCGCCCTAAGCTCCTGATCGCGGACGAGCCGACGACGGCGCTCGACGTCACCGTCCAGGCGCAGATCCTCGATCTCCTGCGCGGCCTGAAGGGCGAGCACGGCATGTCCATGCTGTTCATCACCCATGACCTCGGCATCGTCCGCAAGTTCGCCGACCGCGTGTGCGTCATGACCAAGGGCAAGATCGTCGAGACCGGCACGGTCGAGGATGTCTTCACCAATCCGCAGCATGCCTATACCAGGCATCTGCTTTCTTCCGAACCGCGCGGCGAGCCGCCGCCGCTCGATCCTTCCAAGCCCGTTGTAATGGAAGGCAAGGAGATCCGCGTCTGGTTTCCGATAAAGAGCGGCCTTCTCCGCAAGGTCGTCGATCACGTGAAGGCCGTGGACGGCGTCGATCTGACGCTGCGCGCCGGCGAGACGCTGGGCGTCGTCGGCGAATCCGGATCGGGCAAGACGACGCTCGGGCTGGCGCTCGCCCGCCTCATCTCGTCGCAAGGCCGCATCGCCTTCATCGGCAACGAGATCGACAAGTTCTCCTTCAAGGAGATGCGGCCGTTCCGCGACCGGCTGCAGGTCGTCTTTCAGGATCCCTACGGCTCGCTCAGCCCCCGCATGTCGGTGGGTGAAATCGTCGCGGAAGGACTGAAGGTCCATGAAGGCGCGCTTTCCGCCGATGAACGCGACGAGCGCGTCGCCTGGGCGCTGGCGGAAGTCGGCCTCGATCCGGCGACCCGCTGGCGCTATCCGCACGAATTTTCCGGCGGCCAGCGGCAGCGCATCGCGATCGCCCGCGCCATGGTGCTGAAGCCGCGCTTCGTCATGCTCGACGAGCCGACCTCGGCGCTCGACATGACCGTGCAGGCGCAGGTGGTCGATCTGCTGCGCGACCTGCAGAAGAAGCACGATCTCGCCTATCTCTTCATCAGCCACGACCTCAAGGTGGTGAAGGCGCTTGCCAATCACGTCATCGTCATGCGGCTCGGCAAGGTGGTGGAGGAAGGCCCGTCGGAGCAGATTTTCCGGGCGCCGAAGGAAGATTATACCCGCGCGCTGATGGCCGCCGCCTTCAATATGGAAGCGGTCGAAACCGCGGCCATCAGCCAGTAATCGTCAAAGATCAGTCACTGAAGGCCCAATCACTGAAGGTAGGTTCATGTCTGCAAAAAACACGGTGGTCGTCGATCTCAAGTTCGAACGCCGCGAGGTGGATGCCGCGCTCGTCGACGCTTTTGCGGGGCGGACCGTGCTGCGCGCCTCCGATCCGGATGTCGATCTTTCGGAAGCGCGCTACGCCGTCATCTGGAAGCCTGAGCCGGACCTCTTCCAGCGGGCGCCGAAGCTGGAAGTGCTGTTTTCGGGTGGTGCGGGCGTCGATCATATCCTCGCCATGCCCGGCCTGCCGGATATCCCGGTCGTCCGTTTCGTGGACGAGAGCCTGACGACCCGCATGAGCGAATGGGTGGTCCTGCAGGCTCTCAGCCACTTGCGGCAGGTGCCGGCCTATCTGAAGCAGCAGCGCCAGCGTCAATGGCGGGAGCTTTCGCAGCCGGAGGCGAAGGAGCTCACCGTCGGCGTCATGGGCCTCGGCGTCCTCGGCCTGGATTCGGTCAGAAAACTCAAGGTCATGGGCTTCGACGTCGTCGGCTGGTCGCGCAGCAGGAAGACGATCGAAGGTATCGAGACCTTCGATTCCGGCGGGTTGGATGCCTTCCTGGGCAGGACCGATATTCTGGTCGGCCTGCTGCCGTTGACGCCGGATACGCGCGGCATCTTCGATGCCTCTCTGTTTTCCAGGCTGCGCCAGGGCGGCGCGCTCGGCAAGCCGGTCTTCATCAATGCCGGCCGCGGCGGCAGCCAGGTGGAGGCCGATCTCGTCGCGGCGCTGGAAAACGGCATTCTCGGCGGTGCCTTGCTCGATGTCTTCGAAAAGGAGCCGCTGCCGGCGGACAGCCCGCTCTGGGCGATGGAGAATGTCATCGTCACGCCGCATGCCGCTTCGGCTTCCGACGTGCGGGCATTGTTCCGCAATGCCGAGGCGCAGATGGACCGCTACGAGGCGGGCGAGCCGCTTCAGCACCTGGTGGACCGCAAGACCGGTTACTGAGCCTGCCGGAACATTCGTTTCCCTGAGATCGTTTCCTGTGCATGAGCCGGCGTATTCCGGCCTTCACAAGGAGCGAAATCATGAATACCCGTTTCGATCCCAAGGACGCCGGAAACCGTGATCCGAACAGGACCGGCTCGCCGGCCGAGGAGCCGATGAGCGCCACCGAGGCGCGGCAGGGACGCTGGGGCATGCCGGTGCTGATGGTGCTGGTTGCCGGGCTCATCCTCGCCATGCTCGCCTGGGGCGGCGCCGAATGGTGGGGTGAGGCCACCGCGCCGCCGGCCGAGCAGACCGCGACGCCGCCCGCGGGCAGCACGACGCCTCAAAATCCTAACGCAGCGCCGAGCGCCGATCCCGCAACGCCTCCGGCTCCCACGCCGCCCGCAACGGGCGCGCCGGCCAACAACAACCCGTGAGCCCGTGACTTGGGTGTCCTCCGGCCGCGATCCACCGCGGCCGAATTGCGGCTGGACTTCATCCGGTTTTTTTTCGATAAAACTGCCCGGAGGTTGAGCAGCCGTTGCCTCCAGCGCATCTCAGTCGGCGGAGCCGGTCCTTGAAGGATCGGGGCAGGGGCAGGCATGACCAAGACCGATATCGCAACCAGGGTCTACAACCACACCTGGAAGCTTGACCCGATCATTCGCAGCCTGATCGATACGGACTTCTACAAGCTCCTGATGCTGCAGATGATCTGGAAGCTCTATCCGGATGTCGACGCGACCTTTTCGCTGATCAACCGGACGACCAGTGTGAAGCTGGCCGAGGAGATCGACGAGGGAGCGCTGCGCGAACAGCTCGATCATGCCCGCACGGTCGGCCTTTCCAAGAAGGAGATGATCTGGCTCGCAGGTAACACCTTCTACGGCCGCAAGCAGATCTTCGAGCCGGAATTCCTGAACTGGCTCTCCACCTACAAGCTGCCGGAATACGAGCTCTCCACGCGGGACGGCCAGTACGAGCTTACCTTCCACGGCAAGTGGACCGACACGACCATGTGGGAAATCCCCGCACTCGCCATCATCAACGAGCTGCGTTCGCGGTCTGCCATGCGTTCGCTCGGCTACTTCACGCTCGACGTCCTTTATGCCCGCGCCAAGGCGAAGATGTGGGAAAAGGTCGAGCGGCTGCGCATGCTGCCGGGCCTGCGCATCTCCGACTTCGGCACCCGCCGCCGCCACAGCTTCCTCTGGCAGCGCTGGTGCGTCGAGGCGCTGAAGGAGGGTATCGGCCCGGCCTTCACGGGCACCAGCAACGTGCTGCTCGCCATGGATTCCGATCTCGAAGCGGTCGGGACCAACGCGCATGAACTGCCGATGGTCGCCGCGGCTCTCGCTCAGACGGACGAGGAGCTGCGCAATGCCCCCTACCAGGTTCTGAAGGACTGGAACCGTCTCTATCACGGCAACCTGCTGATCGTGCTGCCGGATGCCTTCGGCACAGCCGCTTTCCTGCGTGACGCGCCGGATTGGGTGGCCGACTGGACCGGTTTCCGTCCGGACAGCGCGCCGCCCATCGAGGGCGGCGAGAAGATCATCGCCTGGTGGAAGAAGATGGGCCGCGACCCGAAGAGCAAGCTCCTGATCTTCTCCGACGGGCTGGATGTCGATGCGATCATCGACACCTACAAGCATTTCGAAGGGCGGGTGCGTATGAGCTTCGGCTGGGGCACCAATCTTACCAACGATTTCGCCGGCTGCGCGCCCCGCGAGATCGCAGGCCTCATGCCCATTTCCATCGTCTGCAAGGTGAGCGAAGCGAACGGCCGCCCGGCCGTGAAACTCTCCGACAATCCGCGCAAGGCGACCGGCGATCCCGCCGAGGTGGAGCGTTACCTGAAATTCTTCGGCCAGGAAGACCGGATCGACCAGGCGGTGTTCGTCTGATCCGGTGAAAACGAAATCAGGCCTCGCAGGGATATCTGCGAGGCCTGATCTCCGTCGATCGGCTGGCCTTACTGGATGACCTGGACAACGGTATGGGTCTGCGGATCGACGATCACGCGCTGATCGTTGACCACGGTATAGGCATATTTCGGATTGCTCGGAACCGGCGTCACCACGACGCTCTGCGGGATCGGCTTTCCGACGGCAATCGGCTGCTCTACCGTGACCGAGGTCGAAGCCGGTTGCTGCTCGACATAGGTGACGACCTCCCGCGGCGGCGGGTCGAGTGCCGTACCTGCGATCGCACCGGCAACGCCCCCGACTGCCGCGCCGACAGGACCGCCGACGATCGCACCGGTGACGGCACCGCCCGCAGCACCGTTGACCGTGCCTTGCTGTGCGCCGGCCTGGGTGACAAATCCGGCGGCGAGAATGGCGAGGGAAGTAACAATGATCTTTTTCATGGGGTTCTCCGTTCGTTGAACTTCCGAATGGATAACCCTTCAATTTTTGGCTTGTTCCCCCCGGCCGCTCACCTTTCGTGAGCGGGTGAAATCTTGGGAGAGGGCGCGTTTCACAGCGTAGAAAGCAATGAAACCTGCGACTTTGTCCGAAAATCCGACGATTCAATCCCGCCCTATGCGGGGCGTGAGGAAGCCCGTCTTGCGTTTGTACTGCCGGTATTCGTCGGCCAGTTGCGAGGCCTCGAAATTGCGCTCTTCCATTCTCGCGGCGGCCACGTAGAGGATCGCGAAGAAGATCACCGGAAATGGCGACCAGATAGACCAGCAGGCAACCGCCCATCCGGTCCAGAACATCAGATAGGAGCTGTAGAAGGGATGGCGGAGATAGCGATAGGGGCCTTCCGAGACGATGCCGTGCGGCAGGGCGGGGTCGAAGGCGAAGCGCAATCTCGCCCGGCGTGAAGCCCAGATCGCCCACCAGAAGAGCGCGGCAGCGGCGATCTCCAGGATGAGGCCGATGACCTGCGCCCAGAGCACCTGCGGCTGTGTCCAGCTCAGATAGAGGAAAAGCACTGCGGTCAGGATCACGCCAGCGGAGACGAGCCGGGCCTTCCAGGTCATGCCGGCGGACGTGAAGTGGTTCTTGAGCGACCAGGTATAGAAGCCGATGATCGTGAGACTGGTAATCGTGATGACGGCATCGAATATGGTTTGCATATAGATTTATCCCCGCAGCCCGCCGGAAGCTAACGGTCCATTCATTCTGTTGCAAGGCGGAATGGCGCGTCTTTCCGGTGCTTAAGGGTTTCTTTGCGAAAGAAGCACAGGCTGCCGCAAACAACAGCCGATGACGGCGGGCGGCAGCGTGAAGCAATGGAACGTAGAATAGATACCCGGCACGGGCGCATCCATGTAAGCGATACGGAAGGCAAGGGCCTGCCGTTGCTGCTCCTGCATGGCTCCTCAACCTCCCGTCACGTTTTCGCGCGGCAATACCATCCGAGCCTTCTGGAGAAGGCGCGTATCCTGGCGCTGGACCTGCCGGGGCATGGCGAATCCGACGATGCGCGGGATCCCGATCGCGTCTACACCCTGACCGGTCTCGTCGATGCCGTGGAGGAGGTTCTCGCCAATCTCGGCATCCGCCGTCTCGTCGTGCTCGGCTGGTCGCTCGGCGGCCATCTTGCGATCGAGATGATGGCCCGCAGCCATTCGGTCGAGGGGATCCTGATCGCCGGTACGCCGCCGGTCGCTCCCGGCCTGATCGGCATGCTGCGGGGGTTTCATCCCTCCTTCGACCTCATGCTCGCCTCGAAGCCCAACTGGTCGGAGCGGGACGTGGATCGCTTCGAAGGAGCCTGTTTCGGCCACGCCGCCACGCCGGATATCCGCAAAGGGATCGTCCGCGCGGACGGCCGGCTGCGGGCGGTGGTCTCCCGAAGCCTGATGCACGGCGACGGCCACAACCAGCGCCGCGTCGTGCTGGAAGCCGGCGTCCCGGTGTTCCTGGTCAACGGTGCGGACGATCCGTTCATCCGCCAGAGCTATATGGCCGGTTTCGAGGATCATGCCCGCGACCGTCATGTCGACGTGATCGAAGGCGCCGGCCATGCGTCGTTTCTCGAAAGGCCCGAACCTTTCAACGCGATCTTGGAGCGTTTCCTCGATACGGTCGCCGCAAGACGCGCCATGCGCGCACCGCGCGTGGCGTCGTCCTTCTGAGGCGTCGCGATCAAAAAAGCGGCATCGCAGCAGCGGTTCCCATTGCCAAGAGGCGGCGGGAATCTATTTGCCTCCTTAGACCCGGGAGGATTTTTGCCGTGGAATACCGTTTCCTGATCGTCGAAGACAGCTTGCTGGTGGCGATGGATATCGAAGACGCGATCCACCGGAGCGGCCACGACGTGGTCGGCATTGCGCCCGATATGAAGATGGCGCTGAATTACACCCGCGACACCGATATCGCCTTCGTCGACGTCCGGCTCGCCGACGGCGAAACCGGCCCCGAGATCGCGCGTGCACTGGCCGAATACGGCATCGTGGTGATCATGATCACTGGCAATCCCGGCCTGGTGGCGTCCGATTCCTCGGGCATCCTGGGTGTCATGCCGAAGCCGCTCACCGACGAGGCTTCGATGGACCTGATCCAGTTCGCCGTCGACCGCAAGAACGGCCGGCCGGGGACGCCGCCCGCAAGATTGCGGCTTTTCCATTGAAATCTTGCCTCTTCTGCGATCGAAATAGCTGTCCAATCCCGGGATGACGGTTTATGGGATCGGCTACAGATCGCAGCGGGTTCATAGATGCGTTATTTCATTACCGGGACGGCAGGCTTTATCGGTTTCCACGTGGCGCGGCGCCTGTTGGAGGAGGGCCACGAGGTTCTGGGCTTCGACGGCATGACGCCCTATTACAGCCTGCGCCTCAAGGAGGCCCGCAACGCCGCGCTGGCGCAGTTTCCGGCATTCCGTCCGGTTGTCGGCATGCTGGAGGACAAGCCCGTCCTCGAAAAGGCCGTCGCCGGTTTCAAGCCGGATGTCCTGATCCACCTCGCTGCCCAGGCCGGCGTGCGCTACAGCCTCGAAAACCCCAAGGCCTATCTGGATTCCAATCTGGTCGGCTCCTGGAACATCCTCGAAATCGCGCGAAACCACGGGATCGGCCACCTCATGCTGGCCTCGACCTCCTCGGTCTACGGCGCCAATCCGGACGTCCCCTTCCGCGAAACCGACAAGGCCGATGAGCCTTTGACCTTCTATGCGGCGAGCAAGAAGGCGATGGAACTGATGGCCCACAGCTACGCGCATCTCTACAAGGTCCCGACCACCGCATTCCGCTTCTTCACCGTCTACGGCCCCTGGGGCCGGCCGGACATGGCGCTCTTCAAGTTCGTCAAGGCGATGATCGAGGATCGCGAGATCGAGATCTATGGCGAAGGCAGGATGAGCCGGGACTTCACCTATATCGACGATCTGGTGGATTCGATCGTCGACCTGTCGCGGATCCGGCCCGGCGAAGACAATCGTGTCGCCGGGATCGACACGCTGTCCCATCAGGCGCCGTTCCGGGTGGTCAATATCGGCGGCGGCCAGCCCGCCGGTCTTCTGGATTTCATCGAGACCATCGAGCGGATCATGGGAAAGCCCGCCAAGCGCAAGATGCTGCCGATGCAGAAGGGCGACGTGCCGAGGACCTTTGCGAGCCCCGATCTTCTCGTCGCGCTCACCGGCAGGAAGCCCGAGACGGGCCTGGAAGAGGGCGTGAAGGCCTTCGTCCAGTGGTACCTGGACCATCGGGACGAGATCGGCTGATCCAATGCGAAGCCGGTGACGCTGGGAATGTGGGGTAGGGCTCAGCCTCTCCCGAATTCGTCGACGATGCGGATGATGTCGTCCTCGCCGAGATAGGAACCGGTCTGGACCTCGATCATTTCGAGCATGATCTTGCCCGGGTTCGCCAGCCGGTGCACCTCGCCCTGCGGGATGTAGACGGATTCGTTCTCGCGGACGATCTTCGTTTCCTCGCCGATCGTCACCTCCGCCGTGCCCTTGACGCAGATCCAGTGTTCCGAGCGGTGATGATGCTTCTGCAGCGACAGCTTCTTGCCGGGGGTGACGAAGAGCCGCTTGACCTGGAAACGGTCGCCGTTGAGCACCGAGGTATAGCCGCCCCAGGGCCGGTATGAGGTCGGGTGAGTTTCGGTGAGCGCGGCGGTCGCTCGTGTCGCGGCGAGCTGCTTGACCAGCCTGCCGACATCCTGGCTGTCTTCGAGACGCCCGACATAGACGGCATCCTCGCTGGCGATGACGGCCACCCCGTCCAGTCCCTGCACGGCGAGGTGACTGGTGCGCGACATGACGAGCGAATTCCTCGTATTGACCAGCGTCGCCTTGCCGGACGCGACATTGCCCGCCTCGTCGCGGGTGCCGAGCTTCCAGACCGCATCCCAGCTGCCGAGGTCCGACCAGGTGAAGGAGGCGGGCACGACCGCTGCGTTGGAGGTCTTCTCCATGATCGCATAGTCGACGGAGATATCCGGGCTTGCGGAAAAGGCGTCCTGATCGAGGCGGGTGAAGTCGAGGTCGCCGGCGGCTCTGGCGACGGCGGCGCGCGCAGCCTTCTCGACTTCGGGTGCGTAGACGGTCATTTCCTTCAGCACCAGGCCGGCCTTGAACATGAAGATGCCGGAGTTCCAGGCAAAGCCGCCGGCCTCGAGCATGCGCTCGGCCTCCGGCAGCGCCGGTTTCTCGACGAAGCGCCTGACGGCATGGGCTCCTTCCGGAAGCCTTTCGCCGATCTCGATATAGCCGTAACCGGTGGCCGGCTCGGTCGGCGTGATGCCGAAGGTGACGAGCCTGCCGGAAAGGGCGGTTTCCCGGGCGGTGCGGATCGCGTCGAAATAGCCCTGGTCGGCGGTGATCTCGTGATCGGAGGCGAGGACCTGCAGCACGGCGTCCTCGCCGAAGCGGCCGGCGACGAAGGCGGCCGCAGCCGCGACGGCCGGGGCGGTGTTGCGGGCGACGGGTTCGAGCAGGATGCCGGAAAGCTTGACGCCGAGTTCGCGGGCCTGTTCGGCGACCAGGAAGCGGAAATCCTCGTTGGTGATGACCACCGGCGCTTCATAGAGCGCCTGGTCCGAAACGCGCGACAGCGTCGCCTGGAACAGTGTGCGGTCGCCGACGAACTGGATGAACTGTTTCGGCGCGCTGGAGCGCGACAGCGGCCATAGCCGCGTCCCCTTGCCGCCGGCCATGATGACGGGGATGATCTTGGCGTTCATCTTCTATGCTCCAGCTCGTTCGGCGGGCGGGGTCCTGTCCGTCAGCCAGGCGTTGATCAGTCTCAGCCCCAGGCTCAGCAGGTCCCTGGCGGCGGCTTCCGTTTGGGCTTCTACATAACAGCGCATCTCCGGGGCATTGCCGGAGGGCCGCAAATGTACGATCCGCCCATCCGTAAGTGTTACCCTGAGCCCGTCGATATCGCTTTTGGAGGAGACGGGCGCAATCGGCGCCAGAAAGGCGGCGAGATTGTCGTCGGATCGGCGTAGATGCGCCATCAGCGCAGCGCTCGCTTCGACCGGGATATTCTCCAGTCGGTCGGCGGCGGCAAAGGGCAGGCGGAAGCCGGCGGCGATCTTCGATAACGGCCTCTTCTCCCGCGCGGCGAGCGAAAGGGCGGCGAGCACCGGCAGGAAACTGTCGCGGGTCGGCAGCGGCTCGAGCACCTTGCCGTTGACCGTAAACGGCGAGGCGGTCAAAAGCCCGCCATTCGCCTCGAACCCCATGACGCCTGTCTTGCCCGCCTGCAATGCGTCGAGCATGCCGGCGATCACGAAAGGCGAGCCGACCCTGGTGCGCAGGACGGAGAAACCACCGGCCTTTTCGAGGCCCGAATTGGAGGTGACCGGCGTCACCGCGACCTTCGCCTGCAGGAACTGTGCGGCGATCAGGCCGAGCAGATCGCCACGCAGCGGCTCTCCCGCCTCGTCGGACACCAGCGGCCGGTCGCCGTCGCCGTCCGCCGAAACGATTGCGGCGAGCCCATGTTCCTTCGTCCAGCCCTTGAGAAGATCGATCGTCTCGCCCGAGACGGCCTCCGTATCGACGGGGATGAACTGTTCGGAGCGGCCGAGCGGCACGACGCCTGCGCCATAAGCTTCGAGAACCTGAACCAGAAGATCGCGGGCGACGGTCGAGTGCTGATAGACGCCGACCTTCAGGCCGGCAAGCGCCCCTTTGGGCAGCAGACCGGCATATCGGGCGGCAAACAGCGCCTCGGCCTCCGCCGACCGGTCCGGCGCCTCGCCGGACGTGACGTCTATCTCGCCCTTGTCCATATCCGCGGCGATCGCGGTGATCCGCGCCTCGTCCTGTTTGTCGATCTCGCCGTCGGGCCGGTAGAACTTGATGCCGTTGCGGTCGGCCGGGATATGCGAGCCGGTGACCATCAGCGATGCGGCGTCAAGCTTCAGCCCGTAGAGCGCCAGCGCCGGCGTCGGCACCGTGCCGCAATCGGCCGGCGACAGCCCGGCCCGCCTCAGCGCGCCGATGCAGGTCGCGGCGATCCCGGGGCTCGAGGCGCGGAAGTCGCGGCCCACGAGCACGGTATCGCCTGCCCGCGCCGCGCCCGTCTCCAGAAGATGCCGCGCAAACGCCGTCGTATAGCGCGCGCTCGCACGACCCTCGAGCTCGCTCACAAGTCCTCGAACTCCGCTCGTCCCGAATTTCATAAAGTACCCATAAAGAAACGCTCGCCCCTGACCGTCCTAGTTTATTTTATGTAAAAATAAAGCCGAAGCTAGAGATACCGTTAACCGGCGGGGTTTGCGCAAGCATTGCCGGCCGTCGAAACCGCTGCATCGTCCGGCGCGCGCAAATGGATGCCTCGATCGCGCCCGCACCGATTGGCCGCCCGCCCGCAACGGTGCTATTCTCTTCGCGCGATCAGGCCCTATCTGACTTGCCTGACGTTTTGATGTCGGCCGGATACCGGCTGCCCGGCTTTGCAGGGATGGAGGCCGTCTTGGGAATGAACTGGGGAGCGAATATCGCAAGAACCGTCGCCTTCGTCGCTCCGCTGGCCGGGCTGACGCTTCTCATGGGCTTCGGCGAGCGGTTAGACGACGATACTTGCCCTCAAAGCCTTGCCTTCGAGAAATCCCAGCAGATCGTGGAGGAACGTCCGGGCGTGGTCGACATGGCCTGGAGGGATTTCCGATGGGTCGATGACTGCCGCTTCGCCCTGGGCGGCTATGCGGACATCGCCACCGACAGGGGCGTGGACCGCACGGATTTCGAACTCGTGGTGGCTTTCGATCCACAGACGCACCGATGGCAGCAGATCAGCCTCTCGATGACGCAATAGAGGCGCTTCTCAGCCTGGCTGGGTCGCTGCATCGCGCCGTGCGGCGATCCAACGGCAGCTGCATCCGCGCCTACCCTCTTAATCTTTCCTTGATTTACAGCTCTCCATATCCGCAGCGAGTCGGGTGCGACGAGGGGAACTGCCGATGCTGAAGAAGAATTTGATGGGCGGGCTGCAAGTTTTGGCCGTTGCCGCACTGGCGTTTTGGGCCGGCATGCAATTTCAGAAAATTCGCTACGACGACATCTGCCTCGACATGGGCGGCGGAAGCAATCCCGGCAATCATCCGATCTGCGTCATGGAGCGATCGGACGACGGCTTTTGGATCGGCCCGGTACGGATTACGCCGGCGTCGGTGATTGCAATCGACCGCAGCGACGCCTCCTCTTCGACCTCGCAGATATCCATCAAGCTCAACGAGCCGGCGGCCCAGGCGTTACGCGAATATACCGAAAGGCATGTCGGGCAGGATCTGGAAGTAAGGGTGGATGGCGGTGTCATTCGACGCGTGCGGATTGCGGAAGCCATCGGTGCCGCCTTCACGCTGCCTGATCTTTCTCCCGAGGATGCAACGACGATCCTTCGGATGCTTTCGCCGCAGACGTGAGGCCGGCCGGCTCGAACGGGTGAATAAGCGACGGTCTGCCTCGACGGAACAATGGCTGGAAGCTGCCGTTATGAGACAAGATAAGAACGGGAGGCAGTTTTGATCCACCATGTCTCGGTTGGGACCAATGATGTCGAACGCTCGAAGCGCTTCTATGACGCCGTCTTGCCCATTCTCGGCCTTGCTCCGATGGCCGAGGACGAGGGCGGGTTAGGGTATGGAAGCGGCACGTTCCATTTCAGCGTTCAGGTTCCGATTGACGGGAAACCTGCGACCGTGGGCAACGGCACTCATATCGCCTTTGCCGTCGAGGACCGCTCGATGGTCGATCGATTTTACGCAGCGGCACTGAAACACGGCGGCAGCGACGATGGCGCTCCGGGGCTGCGGCCGAATTACGATGCCAATTATTATGGGGCGTTCGTCCGCGATCCGGACGGTCACAAGATCGAGGCGGTGACCTACTCCGCGAGATAGCCGCCAACGGAGGCGCCCATGCCGACCCTTCCATATGCAATTGTCGAAGCCCCCTCCACGCTGGGCCTGGCGACCGGCGGCGTGGAGCATTTGTCCGACCGGCTCATGGATCTCGGTCTTGCGGAGCGCATCCAGGCGCGCCGCGCCGGGCGGCTGGTGGTGCCTCCGAAAGACCCGGCGCCCGATCCCGAGACCGGAACCCTGAATGCGAAGGCGATCGCGGCGTGGTCGCCGAAGCTGGCGGACGCCGTCGAAGCCGTGTTGGACGCAGGCGAGTTCCCGGTCGTGCTCGGCGGCGACTGCACGATCTTGCTGGGCTCCATGCTCGCGCTGAGGCGGCGCGGCCGCTACGGCCTGCTCTTCATCGACGGCAACGCGGATTTCTTCCAGCCCGAGGCAGAACCCAATGGCGAGGGTGCCTCGATGGACCTCGCCTTCGTCACCGGCTACGGCCCGTCGCTCCTGACCGACATCGAAGGCCGCCGTCCTCTGGTCCGTCCTGAAGACGCCGTCGCGTTCGCATATCGCGATCACGAGGATCAGGAGGAATACGGAAGCCGGCCGTTGCCCGAAGAGCTCAAGGCGCTTGACCTGCCCGCAGTGCGCGCGATGGGTATCGAGGCTGCCGCGCGCGAAGCGGTCGCCCATCTGACGCGTCCGGAGCTCAACGGCTTCTTCATCCATCTCGACGCCGACTGCCTCGACGACGCCGTCATGCCGGCCGTCGATTTCCGCGTGCCGGGCGGGTTGTCATGGGGCGAGCTGGAAGCCGCGCTTCGAATTGCCTTATCGAGCGGCAAGGCAGTCGGGCTCGAAATCACCATCTATAACCCGCGCCTCGATGAGGACGGCAGCGCCGGGCGCGGCCTGACCGATGTCCTGGCTGCGGCGCTTGGAACAGCAGCGCGATGAACACGGGCGGGCAACGTCTATTTTCGGGCCCGGGCTGCGGGTCGTCCTGCGGGGCGACCCGCTTGAGCACGCCGAGAAGATCGCCTGCAGCGAGCGTGCGCGGCACGGCAATGACCAGCGAGTCCGATGCAATCCCGTCACATTTGTAACTCTCACCATTCGATATCCGTCTCTACTTTATCTCACAGCGCGTGACCGAAGTATTTCAGGCAGTTCGGTCGACGCAGCCCCGTTCCGAGGTCGAAGGGGTCGCTTTGTCGGCCAGGAACAGGGCAGGGTTTGGAGGACACGCTTAGGCAAAGGATCCGAAGATGACCACACGAGAAACAAGAGAAAACAACGTCTGGCTGGAGAACAGGCCGCCAACCGTGTCGCGCGAGGAATGGGAAGCCGCCCATCAGAAAATGCGCGAGAAAGAAAAGGAGCTGATGCGGGCCCGTGACGCATTGGCTGCTGAACGCCGGCGGATGCCGTGGCTGGCGGTGGAGAAGGACTATGTGTTCGAAGGGCGCGGCAGGAAGATGAGCCTACTTGATCTGTTCGATGACCGCCGGCAGCTGATTGTCTACCGAGCCTTCATAGAGCCCGGCATATCGAAGTGGCCGAAGCATGGATGCGTCGGTTGTTCGATGATTGCCGATCAGGTCTCCCACCCCGCTCACCTGAACGCCCGCAATACGAGCCTTGCGTTCGTCTCGCGCGCAACACAGGCAGACCTTGGTCGGATGAAGGCGCAGATGGGTTGGGAGCACATCCCCTGGTACACGCTGACCGACGACTTCGATCGCGACTTCGGGGTGGACGAATGGCACGGCACGAACGCCTTTATTCGGGAAGGCGACAAGGTATTCCGCACCTACTTCGTCAACGGCCGCGGCGATGAGCAAATGGGCAATCACTGGAACTATCTCGATATTACCGCGCTCGGACGCCAGGAGGAATGGGAGGATTCGCCCGAAGGCTATCCCCAGACACCGCCATACGCCTGGTGGGTCTGGCATGATGACCTCGAGACGCACCCTGAACGTGACGAATGATGCGGCGATCGGCGGCAAATGGCGGGCCGAGAACGATGAAACGGAGAACCACGTCTACGCCATTCCCTCTACAACCCTCCTGAATAGAGCAGCGTCCGAATGGTGTAGTTCGGGGGCTTGCCGTCGTCGGTCAAACTTGAGTCAACAATATCTCGGTCAAAGCCTCAGGTTTCAATCGCGCTACATTGTGCCCGCAGTCGAAGGCAAAGGTGGACCAATCCGGCTGGTCGCTTAAGCGTTGGTAAAGGTCAAGGAATGGACTTCCTTCCCAGCCATGCGCGCCGATGAAGATCTTGCGCTGTACGTCACGCCAGCGTCCGCTGAGGTTGATCGATTGGAGAAACGTCCCGATCGGATGCGGTCGGCATCGTGGGTCGAGACCGGGAGGCGGCGCGCAGTTTAGTCCGTCAGGCTTTACGCCGGCGATGAACATATCCCGGAACCGGGGCGTCGTCAGCGACCAGACGGAATCACCGGTATCAGGCACATAGGCATCAACATAGACCAATGCCCGAATTTGCGACGGTTCGGCATCGGCTGCGCCGCTCACGATCATGCCGCCGTAAGATTGTCCAACAATGACCAGGTCGTCGCGATGCGACTTCATCACATTAACGACCTCACCGATATGAGTATCAAGATTGGCCGTAGGGGCGGGGTCGTCGCCGAGCCCCGAGAGAGTGACTGGTAAAGCTTTGTGCCCGTGCGCAGCGAGCATATCCGCCACCTTTTGGTAGACCCAGCCGCCCTGCCAGCCCCCGGCTATCAGAATAAAAGTGGCCACATCATTCATCCTTGATCTTACGCTTGCCGCTTGGCAGGCGTGCGGCGATCGGCGGCTATATCCCACTATTACTATAGAGGGCGATCGGCGACAAATGGCGGGCCGAAGCCGACGAAACAGAGAACTACGTCTACGCTATAGCCCTACAAAATAAGGTAAGGCGAATGGCTTCACCGGGGTGGTTTGCAGACGGTATGAATTCTAAACGAGAATGGCCAGAAAGCAGAAGGACCAATATGCAACTTGGCAAAGTTATCATTTTGAACGGTACGTCGAGTTCGGGTAAGTCTACCTTGGCAAAGACGTTGCGCTCCGCGATCGGAGAGCCGTTTTGCTATTACGCTTCGGATCAACTTGCGGACGCGGGCTTTCGAGCTGACAAGCGGCTGGCTCCGCTCGACGAGCGGGCCAGATTTTTCGATGGCTTCCATCGGGCCATCGGTGCATTTGCCGCTGCCGGCAACAACTTACTGGTTGAGCATATCGTCGAGGAAGCAGATTGGTGGAGCCAGCTGAACAAAATCCTGGAGCCGTTTGATATTTTTTGGGTGGGAGTTCATGCACCGTTGCCTGAGATCGAGAGGCGCGAAAGAGAACGCGGCAATCGATACATTGGCGAAGCCGCATTTCATCTAAAGACCCACGATTATTGCAGCTATGACATTGAGGTGGATACTTCCTTGCCGCAGGAAGACGTAATTTCCAGCATTCTTGAAGCCTGGCGCCACCGTTCTGGTCCAACTCGTGGGTAATGACTGCTTGCGAATATTCCGTCCAGGCTTGCGAATGACCGCATGCGGGCCGGAAACCGCCGTCGTTGCTCTCAAGATATATTGGGCTGTAGCGTAAAATCGGCGGCTTACCATCCCACCCGGTGGAATGCGGCGATCGGCGACAATATCGTACTACAGAGGGCGATCGGCGGTGTTTGGCGGACAGAGAGGGATTCGAACCCTCGATACGCTTTCACGTATACACGCGTTCCAGGCGTGCGCCTTCAACCACTCGGCCACCTGTCCTTGAAAAAGGGCTGCATGCGGATCAAGGCAATGCAGCGGTCGGGCGCGATATATACCGATGAATTCCGAAGGATCAACCGGAATCTGAACGATTTTTGACAATGATTTCGGATGGGGCCGCCAAACCCCCGCCGGCTCGTTGTCAAGCTCGAGCGCTCGGACTATCTCTCCCTTAGCGAGGCGGCCGCTGGCGAAAGCGCTCGGGGGCCGGAACAACGAACGGGCTTGTTCAGGATGAGAATCGTCGAGGGTGTCTTCCGGTTGTTGAGCGCGCTTGCGCTCCTTGCGGCGATCGTTGCCGGCACGTTCGATTCCATTCAATCCGTCTCCGCCTCCTCCGTGCGGCTCACGAGCCTCGGCAACGCCTGGCTCAATCTCGATCCGGAAAGCCTCACGTTCGCTGAGATCTCCGCCGGCACCTATATCAGCCCGGACATCTGGCGGCCGTTCGTGGCGCCGGTGCTGGCGCAGCCGGCTTTCGCCGTGTTCCTGGTCATGGCGCTGATCTTCTGGATGGCCGGATATCGCAGGCCGCGTTTCGCCGGGCGGTTCTCCGCCTGAAGGCGCGTCGCGAGACGGCGTGTTCCTGATCGATCCGTTCGGCAGGAAGACGGTTGTGATCCTGCCTCAAGCTGTCGATTTGTGCAGGTTTTCACCGGCTTTGTCGAAGTTTTCGGCAGGTTGTCCGTTTTTTACCAGTTGAAAAAAATCTCGTGAATTTTTCCCGAACCCGTGCAAGAGTGACCGAAGCCAGACCCTCGGAAAAAGAGGGCGGGTGGCCGCAGACGTGCCCGGGGAACGGGCTTGCGGGAGGATCTAACAGCTAAAAACAGGGCGCACGATGAAGAAAACCCTTTTGAGCCTTTTTGCCATGGCTGCCACGTCGGCAACCGCGCTTGCCGCGGACGTCAAGCCGGCGCTGGTCTACGGCACGGGCGGCAAGTTCGACAAATCCTTCAATGAGGCGGCCGCCACCGGCGCCGAACGGTTCAAGAAGGAGACGGGGATCGAATTCCGGGATTTCGAGCCCACCAACGACACCCAGGGCGAGCAGGCCATCCGCAACTTCGCAAGCCGCGGTTATAATCCCGTCGTCGCCGTCTCCTTCGCCTGGACCTCGGCCATGGAAAAGGTCGCCGCCGAATATCCGGACACCAAGTTCGTGATCGTCGATTCCGTCGTCGATCTGCCGAACGTCCGCTCCGTCCTCTATAAGGAAGAGGAGGGTTCCTATCTCGTCGGTCTCCTCGCCGGCATGGCCTCCAAGACCGGCAAGGTCGGTTTCGTCGGCGGCATGGATATCCCGCTGATCCGCAAGTTCGGCTGCGGTTATGTCCAGGGGGTCAAGGCGGCGAAGCCCGACGCGCAGGTCTTCCAGAACATGACCGGCACCACCGGTGCCGCCTGGAACGATCCGGTCCGCGGCGGCGAGCTTACCAAGAACCAGATCGACCAGGGCGCCGACGTGATCTATGCGGCTGCCGGCGCCACCGGCCTCGGCGTGCTGCAGACGGCTGCCGACAACAAGAAACTGTCGATCGGCGTCGATTCCAACCAGAACCATCTGCATCCGGGCTCCGTCCTGACGTCCATGGTCAAGCGCGTCGATCTCGCCGTCTACAACGCCTACAAGGACGCCCAGGATGACAAGTTCACGGCGGGCGTCCTGTCGCTTGGCGTCAAGGAAGACGGCGTTGCCGCGGCGATCGACGACAACAACAAGTCGCTGATCACGCCGGAGATGCAGGCAGCCGTCGACAAGGCCAAGGCGGACATCATCGCCGGCACTGTCAAGGTGCACGACTACATGTCGGACAATTCCTGCCCCAACTAAGCCGATGATCGGAAGGGCGCATGGCGGTAGCGATCGCCATGCGCCCTTTTTGCATATGGACGGAAAGGCGGACAATTGAGCCTAGATTCCCCGAAAGAGCCCGCGATCGAGCTTGTCGGCATCGACAAGAAGTTCGGAGCGGTACACGCGAACAGGAACATCAATCTGACGGTCGCCAAGGGGTCGATCCACGGCATCATCGGCGAGAACGGTGCCGGCAAATCGACCCTGATGTCGATCCTCTACGGCTTCTATCACGCCGATCAGGGCGAGATCCGCATCTTCGGAAAGCCGGTCGCGATCCGCGACAGCCAGACGGCGATCGCGTCGGGCATCGGCATGGTGCACCAGCATTTCATGCTGGTGGAGAACTTCACCGTGCTCGAAAACGTCATGCTCGGCGCCGAAGGCGGCCAGTTGCTGCGCAAGGGCGTTGCGACCGCCCGCAAGGAGTTGAAGCGGCTCGAGGACGATTACGGCCTGGAGGTCGATCCGGATGCGGTGATCGAGGAACTGCCGGTCGGCAGCCAGCAGCGGGTCGAAATCCTGAAGGCGCTTTATCGCGGCGCGGAAATCCTGATCCTCGACGAGCCGACCGGCGTGCTGACGCCGGCCGAGGCCGATCACCTCTTCAAGGTCCTCCGCGTGCTGCGCGACCAGGGCAAGACGATCATTCTCATCACCCACAAGCTGCGCGAGATCATGGCGATCACCGACACGGTCTCCGTCATGCGCCGCGGCGAAATGGTCGCGACCCGCAGGACGGCCGAGACGACGGTGGAGGAGCTCGCGGAGCTGATGGTCGGCCGCCGGGTGCTGCTGCGCGTCGAAAAGGGCGGGGCCAATCCGGGCAAGGTCCTGCTGTCTGTCCGCAACCTGACGGTGAAGGACAGCCGCGGCGTCACCATGGTCGACGACGTTTCCTTCGATGTCCGCGCGGGCGAGATCGTCGGCATTGCGGGCGTCGCCGGCAACGGCCAGTCGGAACTCCTGGAAGCGATCGCCGGCATCCGCAAGCCCGCGTCCGGCGAGATCTTCATCGACGGCCAGCCGGCCGCCGGCATCGATCCGGCGGGCTTGAGGGATCTCGGCCTGGCGCATATCCCGGAAGACCGGCATCACATGGGCCTCGTGCTGAAATTCGAGGAATACGAGAACTCGATCCTCGGCTATCACCGCGACGAACGTTACGGCCGCGGTGCGATGCTCGACCTCGACGCCATCCGGAAGGATGCCGAGGAGAAGATCGCCAAATACGACATCCGCCCGCCGAATGCGCGGTTGAGGACGGCGAATTTCTCCGGCGGCAACCAGCAGAAGATCGTCGTGGCGCGCGAGATCGAGCGCGATCCGAAGATGCTGATCATCGGCCAGCCGACCCGCGGCGTCGATATCGGCGCGATCGAGTTCATCCACAAGCGCATCATCGAGATGCGCGATGCGGGCAAGGCGGTGCTGCTGGTTTCGGTCGAGCTCGACGAGATAAGGTCGCTTTCCGACCGCATCCTGGTGATGTTCGCAGGCAAGGTCGTCGGAGAGAAGTCGGGCGAGGCCGGCGAGCAGACGCTGGGCCTGATGATGGCCGGAATTGCCGCATGACCTGCAGAGGACCGATCCGTTTGAACGATGAAATGACCGAAGCCGTGACGGCGGCCGGGCGGACGAGGCAAGAAGCATGAGCACGGCATCCGTGTCCCTACCCGCCTGGATCAATTACGGCGTCATCCCGCTGCTCAACCTCGTTCTCGCCTTCTTCTTCTCCGGACTGGTCGTCTGGGCGATCGGCGAGAACCCGTTCGAGGCGCTGCAACTGCTGCTGATCGGCGCGCTCGGCCGCGGCGAGGGCATCGGCTTCACGCTGTTCTACACGACGAGCTTCATCTTCACCGGCCTTTCGGTCGCGGTCGCCATTCATGCCGGCCTGTTCAACATCGGTTCGGAAGGCCAGGCCTATCTCGGGGGGCTCGGTGCCGCGCTCGTGGCGCTGTCGCTCGACCACTACGTGCCCTGGTACGTCACCATGCCCTTCGCGGTGATCGGCGCGGCACTGTTCGGCGCCGCCTGCGCGGCGATCCCCGCCTGGCTGCAGGCCAAGCGGGGCAGCCATATCGTCATCACCACCATCATGTTCAATTTCATCGTCTCGTCGCTGATGAACTACGTGCTGGTGCGGCTCCTGATCGTGCCCGGCAAGATGGCCCCGGAAACCCGCACCTTCCTCGAAGGCGGGCAGTTGCCGAAGCTCGACTGGCTGATCGCCCTGTTCGGAGGCAGGCTGGGGGCGGCGCCGCTCAACTTCTCCTTCCTGATCGCGCTCCTCATGTGCTTCCTGGTCTGGGTGCTGATCTGGCGCACCAAGCTGGGTTACGAGATGCGCACGCTCGGCATCAGCCCGAGTGCCGCGAGCTATGCGGGCATCCGCTATGCGAAGATCGTCATGATCACCATGCTGATCTCCGGCGGTTTGGCCGGCATGATGGCGCTGAACCCGGTCATGGGGGCGTCCGCCCGCCTGCAGATCGAATTCGTCGGCGGCGCCGGCTTCGTCGGCATCGCCGTGTCGCTGATGGGCCGCAACCATCCGGCCGGCATCATCCTCGCGGCGCTGCTTTTCGGCATCCTCTACCAGGGCGGCGCGGAACTCTCCTTCGACATGCCGCGCATCACGCGCGACATGATCGTCGTCATCCAGGGCATGGTCATCCTGTTCGCGGGCGCGCTGGAATACATGCTCCGCCCGGCCATCGTCCGGCTCTACCAGCAGGTCACCGGGAAATAGGCTCATGGATTATTTCGATATTTTCATCAGCATTCTCGGTTCGGCGATCCGCCTGTCGATCCCGCTGCTGTTCACGGCGCTGGCCGGCCTCTTCTCGGAACGCGCCGGCATTTTCGACATCGGGCTTGAGGGCAAGATGCTGGCGTCCGCCTTCGCGTCCGCCTGTGTGGCCTATTACACCGGCAATGCCTGGGCAGGCCTCGGCGCCGGCATCCTGACGGCGATCGTCTTTTCGATGGTGCACGGTTTTGCCTCGATCACCAACCGCGGCAACCAGATCGTCTCCGGCGTGGCATTGAATTTCGTGGCGGCCGGCCTGACGATCGTGCTCGGCCAGGCCTGGTTCAACCAGGGCGGACGGACGGGGCAGGTGCCGCCCGAGGGCCGGTTCTCGGGGATCGTCCTGCCGGGCGCCGATATGATGCGCGACGTGCCGATCATCGGCCCGCTCTATGCCAATGTCATCTCCGGCAACAATATCCTCACCTATATCGCCTTCCTGATGGTGCCGGTCTCCTGGTGGGTGCTCTACCGCACGCGCTTCGGCCTGCGCCTGCGTGCCGTCGGCGAGAATCCTGGCGCCGTGGACACCGCCGGCATCTCGGTGAGCTGGCTCAGATACCGCGCGCTGATCGTGACGGGCTTTCTCGCGGGCTTTGCCGGCACCTATCTGGCGATCGCGCAATCGGCCGCCTTCATCAACAACATGTCGGCCGGCAAGGGCTATATCGCGCTCGCGGCGCTGATCTTCGCCAAATGGAAGCCGGTGCCGGTCATGTTCGCCTGCCTGCTCTTCGGTTTCCTCGATGCCTTCGCGAATTTCATGCAGGGCAAGTCCCTGCCGCTGATCGGCGAGGTGCCGGTGCAGATCTTCCAGGCGCTGCCCTATATCCTCACCTGCGTGCTGCTTGCCGGCTTCATCGGCATCGCCCGTCCGCCCAAGGCCGGCGGCGTGCCCTATGCGAAGGAGCGCTGACAAATGTCTCACGACCTGTTCGAAGCCGCCCGGGAGGCCATGAAAAAGGCCTACGCGCCCTATTCGAAATTCCCGGTCGGAGCCGCGATCCGCGCCGATGACGGCCAGGTCTATTCCGGCGCCAATATCGAGAACCTGTCCTTTCCTCAAGGCTGGTGCGCCGAGCCGACGGCGATCGGCGCGATGATCATGGGCGGCGGCAGGAAGATCGTCGAACTGGCCGTCATCGCCGAAAAGCTGCCGCTCTGCACGCCCTGCGGCGGCTGCCGGCAGAAGATCTCCGAATTCGCCTCCGCCGATACGCGCATCTATCTCTGCGACGATGCGGGCGTGCAGAAGACGGTCACCATGGCGGAGCTGCTTCCCTACGCTTTCGAAACGGATGTGATCGGATGAAGAAAGTCGTCGACCTGCTCGTCGATCGCCTCGCCGGCCTCGTGCCGCGCCATGCGATCGTGCTCGGCTCCGGCCTCGGCTCGCTGGTCGACGAGGTGAGGGATCAGGTCCGCATTTCGTATGGAGAGTTGGAAGGTTTTCCGGCAAGCGGCGTCACCGGCCATGCGGGCGAACTGGTGGCCGGCTATCTTGGGTCGGAGCCCGTAATCATGCTTTCCGGCCGCGCCCATTATTACGAGCATGGCGATGCCAAGGCCATGCGCTTCCCGATCGAGGTCATGAAAGGCCTCGGCGTCCGGTCGCTGATTCTCACGAACTCGGCGGGCTCGCTCCGGGAGGACATGCCGCCCGGTTCGGTGATGCAGATCGCCGACCACATCAATTATTCCGGCATGAACCCGCTGATCGGCGAAAGCGGCGACGGCCGCTTCGTCGGCATGACCAGCGCCTATGATGCGGATCTGGCGCTCGACATGCGCAACGCCGCGATCCGTTGCGGCATTCCGCTGTTTTCCGGCGTCTATATGTGGTTCTCCGGCCCGAGCTTCGAGACGCCGGCGGAGATCCGCATGGCGCGCATTCTGGGCGCCGATGCGGTCGGCATGTCGACGGTGCCGGAAGTGATCCTCGCGCGCTATTTCGGGCTGAAGGTCGCGGCCGCCTCGGTCATCACCAATTTCGGCGCGGGCATGACCGGCGCGGAACTGAGCCATGAGGAGACCAAGGACATGGCGCCGGTCGGCGGGCAGCGCCTGGCGGCCATTCTGAAAGAAATGTTCGCCTGATTACACGATAGATTTCAACCGGATACGTTCCGTGTGTCGATCGGCGTGCCCGGCGCGGGTTGCATCTAATCGGTTGAACGATAAATATACCGGCTCGATTAAGCCGGGGAGGCACACGAAAATGGAACTCCTGAGCCCACGCGAGGCCGCAGCCTTCGCGCTCTCGCTTCTCGACCTGACGAACTTGCGCGACGATTGCGACAATGCCGCGATCGAGAAACTGTGCCTGCGCGCGCAGACGCCTTACGGCCAGACGGCCGCGATCTGCATCTGGCCGCGTTTCGTCGCCCATGCGCGTGCGATCCTGGGTCCCGAACATGCGGTCCGTATCGCCACCGTCGTGAATTTCCCGTCGGGCGACCTGCCGGTCGCGGCCGTCGTCGGGGAGACGAAGAAGGCGATCGAGGATGGTGCCGACGAGATCGACATGGTGATCCCCTATCGCAAGCTGATCGCCGGCGACGAGGCTGCCGTGACCGAGATGGTCGAGGCCGTGCGCGCCGCCTGCCGGGATGCCTGCCTGAAGGTGATCCTGGAGACCGGCGAGCTAAAGGATAGCGCGCTTGTCCGCCGCGCTTCGGAACTGGCGATCGCCGCCGGCGCCGATTTCATCAAGACCTCGACCGGCAAGGTCGCGGTCAACGCGACGCTCGAAGCCGCTGACATCATGCTGCAGGCGATCAGGGATTCGAAGAAGCGCGTCGGCTTCAAGCCGGCCGGCGGCATCGGCACCGTGGCGGATGCCGATCTCTATCTGAGGCTTGCCGAGACGATCATGGGCCCGAACTGGATCATGCCGTCCACCTTCCGCTTCGGCGCCTCGGGGCTGCTCGACGATATCCTGGCGCTCCTGAGCGGCAGCACCGCGGCCCGCGCTTCGAGCGGCTATTGAGACGATGATCCCGCAGGAGATCATCCGCCGCAAACGTGACGGAAAGGCGCTTGCCGCCGAGGACATCGCCGCTTTCATCGGCGCTCTCACGAGAGAGGAGATCACCGAAGGGCAGGCGGCCGCTTTCGCCATGGCCGTCTTCTTTCGGGGCATGTCCCGGGACGAGACGGTGGCGCTGACGCTGGCCATGCGCAATTCCGGCACAGTCCTGAATTGGGACGGTCTCGGCCGGCCGGTGGCGGACAAGCATTCGACGGGCGGTGTCGGCGACAACGTTTCGCTGATGCTGGCGCCCATCGTCGCGGTCTGCGGCCTTGCGGTTCCGATGATTTCCGGCCGCGGGCTCGGCCATACGGGCGGCACGCTCGACAAGCTGCAGTCCATTCCGGGCTACAATGTCATGCCGGACGAGGCCCTGTTCCGGAAGGTCGTGGATGATGTCGGTTGTGCCATTATCGGGCAGACGGCCGATCTCGCGCCCGCCGACCGGCGCCTTTATGCGATCCGCGACGTGACGGCGACCGTGGAATCCGTTCCCCTGATCACCGCCTCCATCCTGTCGAAGAAGCTCGCGGCGGGCCTCGGCAGCCTGGTGCTGGACGTGAAGGTCGGCAACGGCGCCTTCATGGAAAGTCTGGAGGAAGCCGAAACGCTCGCCCGCTCGCTGGTCGAGGTGGCGAACGGCGCCGGCGTGAAGACGGCAGCGCTGCTGACGGACATGAACCAGCCGCTTGCCGATGCCGCCGGCAATGCGCTGGAAGTCGTCAACTGTCTCGATTTCCTCGCCGGATTGAAGGCCGGCACGCGGCTCGAAACGGTCGTTCTGGCCGAGGCGGCGGAAATGCTGGTCCAGGCGGGCATAGCCGGCAGCCTTGCCGAGGCGGAGGAAAACGCCCGGCTGGCGCTGGAATCGGGCGAGGCGATGGAGTGTTTCGCCCGCATGGTGCATGCGCTCGGCGGACCGGCGGATTTCTGTGAGCGGCCGAATGCCTATCTCGAAAGGGCACCGGTGCGGTTGCGGGTGCCGGCACCGCGCGACGGCTACCTTGCTGCCTGCGATACCCGCGCTCTCGGCCTCGCCGTCGTCGAACTCGGCGGCGGCCGCAAACGCGCGGCCGATCCCATCGATCACCGTGTCGGCATCGACGAGCTTCTGCCTTTGGGCATGCAGGTTTCAGAAGGCGAGCCGATCGCCACGGTGCATGCGAGAACGGAGGAGGATGCGGAGCGGATCGCCGGGGACGTCGCGCGCTTCTGCGCGATCGCCGACGTGCCCCCCGCCGCACCGCCGGTCGTCATCAAACGCATCGGCTGAT
Organism: Xaviernesmea oryzae; assembly: GCF_900177415.1. Classification (GTDB taxonomy): domain Bacteria; phylum Pseudomonadota; class Alphaproteobacteria; order Rhizobiales; family Rhizobiaceae; genus Neorhizobium; species Neorhizobium oryzae_A. Next base: position 601,179 of record NZ_FXAF01000006.1, read on the forward strand.
CTGCGTCAACTTAGCGTCTTTCCCATTGCGACGGGGGAGACGAATGCCTCACTTCGTCCCGTACATGCGGTCGCCCGCGTCACCCAGGCCGGGCACGATATAGCCCTTCTCGTTGAGATGGCCATCGATCGCGGCAGTATAGATCTTCACGTCCGGATGCGCGCCCTGGAAATTCTTGATGCCTTCCGGCGCGGCGAGCAGGCAGAGGAAGCGGATGTTGTGGGCGCCGCGTTCTTTCAGCTTGTCCACCGCTGCGATCGAGGAATTGCCGGTCGCGAGCATCGGATCGACCACGATGATGAGGCGTTCGGCGATGTCTTCCGGTGCCTTGAAGTAATATTCGACGGGCTGCAGCGTCTCGTGGTCGCGATAGACGCCGATATGCGAGACGCGTGCCGAGGGCACGAGCTCCAGCATGCCTTCCAGAAGCCCGTTGCCGGCGCGCAGGATCGAGGCGAAGACCAGCTTCTTGCCTTCGACGATCGGCGCCTGCATTTCGACAAGCGGCGTCTCGATCGTCTCCATGGTGAGTTCGAGATCGCGGGTCACCTCGTAGCAGAGCAGCATGGAAATCTCGCGCAGCAGGCGCCGGAAACCGGCGGTCGAGGTTTCCTTCTTGCGCATGATCGTCAGCTTGTGCTGCACCAGCGGGTGATCGATGACAGTGACGCCGTCCATGAGCTTCCCCTTGTTCTTGCCTGTGTCTCTTCTCTTTTGAGGAAAAAGGCAGGTTTCGCAAGCCGTCAGAAGCGTTTCGGCGCCTCATCCCCAATCTCGGCAGTTCAAGCCTGCGCGTCGAACCGGGCCAGCAGCTTCGCCCGCACCTTTTCGTCCACGAAGGCCGCTTCGATCGCCGTGCGCGTCATGGCGTCGATCTCGGCATCGGACAGGCCCATGTGTTTCGCGGCGATCTCGTATTCCCGTTCGAGCGACGTATGGAAGAACGGCGGATCGTCGGAATTGAGGCAGACGCGCACCCCGGCGGTCTTCAGCCGCTTCAGCGGATGGCTGCCGAAATCCGCAAACACCTTCAGGGCGATGTTGGAGCCCGGGCAGACCTCCAGCACGGTGCCGAGCTCGGCCAGCCGTTCCACGAGCGCCGGGTCTTCGATCGCCCGCACGCCGTGGCCGATCCGCGACGGTTTCACGAGATCGAGCGCGTCCGAGACGCTGGAGGCGCCGCAGACCTCGCCCGCATGGATGGTGAGGCCAAGCCCGGCATCGCGGGCGATGTCGAAGGCGCGGGCATAGTCGGCGACGCGGCCCATGCGCTCTTCGCCGGCCATGTTGAAGCCGGTCACCAGCGGGTTCTTCGCCCTTGCGGCATATTCGGCGGCGGAAATCACGCGGTCAGGCCCGAAATGCCGTTCCCCGGTGACGATGATGCGCGCCTCGATGCCCGTCTTCTCGCGTGCCGCGTGGATGCCGTCCGCGACGCCGGCGAGATAGGCGTCGGCGCCGAGGCCGATCCGGTCGCCATGATCCGGCGAAACGATGATCTCGCTATAGATCGTGTTGGCCGCGGCAAGCTCCAGAAGATACGTCTCGGTGAGCAGCGCGTAATCGTCGGCCGTCTTGAAAAGTGCCGCGACGGCATCGTAGCAGACGAGGAATTCGGAAAAATCCGACCAGACATAGGCGCCGTCGCGCAGGATACGGCTGGTATCGACGCCGTATTTCCGCGCCTGGGCCTCGGCGAGCGCCGGCGGCGCGGCGCCCTCCAGATGGCAATGGATTTCGGCCTTCAGGAGATGTGCGGTCCCGGAACGTCCGCTCGCAGCAAATTCGGTCAAAGGAAGCTCCGTCCGTGCGGGCCCGCCGGGATCGACAGATGGGCGGCGATGGTCTCGGCGATATCCGCATAGGTGGGCCTGATGCCGATCGAGCGGGAACGGATGCCGGGGCCGAAAGCCATGATCGGCACCCGTTCGCGGGTATGGTCCGTGCCGCGCCAGGTCGGATCGCAGCCATGGTCGGCGGTAAGGATGACGAGGTCGCCGGGCTTCAGCCGGCGGTGGATGTCGGGCAGGGCGAGATCGAAGGCTTCGAGCGCGGCCGCGTAGCCCGGCACATCGCGGCGATGGCCGTAGAGCATGTCGAAATCGACGAAATTGGTGAAGACGAGATCGCCGTCCGCGGCGTCGTCCATGGCGGCGAGCGTGGCTTCCATCAGCGCCGCGTTGCCGGTCGCCTTGATGACGCGGGAAACGCCCTGGTGGGCGAAGATATCGCCGATCTTGCCAACCGCGTGCACCGAACGGCTCTCTTCGACGAGCCGGTCGAGAAGCGTCGGTTCCGGCGGCGGGACGGAGAAGTCGCGGCGGTTGCCGGTGCGCTCGAACGTTTCCGGCGTCTCGCCGGTGAAGGGCCGCGCGATCACCCGGCCGATATTCAAGGGATCGAGCAGGCCGCGCACCACCTGGCAGAGCTCGATCAGCCGCTCCAGCCCGAAATGGGTTTCATGCGCGGCGATCTGGAAGACGGAGTCGCTCGACGTGTAGCAGATCGGCTTCCCGCTGCGGATATGCTCTTCGCCGAGCCTGGCGATGATCTCGGTGCCGGAAGCATGGCAGTTGCCAAGAATGCCCGGAATGTCGCCCTCCCGGCAGATCGCCTCGACGAGTTCGGGGGCAAACGCATCGCCTTCGCTCGGGAAATAGCCCCAGTCGAACATGACGGGCGTGCCGGCGATCTCCCAGTGGCCGGAAGGCGTGTCCTTGCCACGGGAGATCTCGTCTGCCGCGCCGTGCAGGCCGAAGACCCGCTCGGGCATCGGCATGCCGATCGGATAGTCGCCGGTGGCGAGCTTGGCGATCTCCAGAAGGCCGAGGGACGACATGTTCGGCAGGTGCAGGGGACCTTCCCTAAGGCCCGCCCGGTCGCCGATCCCCGCGGCGCAGAATTCCGCGATATGGCCGAGCGTATTGGAGCCCAGATCGCCGTACTCCTCCCCGTCGCGGGCGCCACCCACGCCGAAGGAGTCGAGAACGAATAGGAATGCACGTGCCATGGTCACCCGGAATGGTAATATCGTCCGCCCGCCGTCTTACAATCGGCGTGAATCAAGACTCATATAACCGCGAGCTTAAATTGGCAAAGGGGCGGCGCTTCGGCGGCGTTCAGCAATTGGTGCAGGTAATGCTGCTTCCGAGGCGCTGGCGGTAGAAATATTCCCGCGCAATGGTGATGTTCTGCAGATTTGTGGGCATCGCGCCCGACATGAACATCAGCAATTCGTGGGAGACCGAGACCTCCGAACGGATGAGGAAGGAATTGGGCGCGCGCATTTCCGCCGGGACGTTGACCGGCGAGCCGACCGCATAGGGAGGCGTGTTGGAGCCGTTCCACGACCATGCGACGGTGGGATTGCCGCTGGCGTCGAGCGTCACGCCGGTGATCTTGATGCTGAGGTCGTCCGCCGCATAGGGGAAGAAAAGGCTGTTGGTCACATCCGTGGTCGTCGCCAGGAATGCCTTGTCCACGCTCGTTTGCTGGGTCACGAGGTCGGCGATCGCGCTGGCGCTGCGGGTCGCCCGTTTGGAAACGCTGAGCCCGATCGTGAGCTCGAAGGAGGTGATGTAGAGGCTGAGGAGCAGCGGCGCGATCAGCGCGAACTCGACGGCGCCGACGCCGCGCCGGTCGGCTGCGAGCCTTCTGAGCCGCGCCAGAAAGCCTTCGGCCATGGGTGCTTCGGATCGAACCGGCAACTGGAGATCCTGCTTTTCCATCACGGATAATCCTCGTTCCGGAAGGCGGATGTCTCCACGATCAGGAAATAGTTCGGGCGGCTGCCGCCAGGCCGTACGTTGCTGATGAAGGGTCTGATGAGATCGGTGATGATGTCCCAGTGATAATAGGCGCGCACCATGTTGATGCTTTTGGCAGGTCCCGGCGCATAGCCGAAGGAGGAGGCATCCACGTCGCCGGTCGCGTCGAAGGGGATGCTGCGCGGTATGTCGGCAAAGTTCGGGAAGCTTCGGACGTCCAGTTGAAGCTTGTCCGGAATGGCGATTTCCTGCTCGCCGCATCTGATCAAGATCGAGATTTCGTTGCAGAAGGCCCGCCGGAACTGCGTCTCGTTCGTGTTGCCGGCGGTGATGCTGCCGGTCCTGACCCTGCGGGCCATCGTATCGACCGCGTTCGCCACGAGCTGCTCGCCCGTATAGGCGATGAAGGTTTCGACCGTTGCGAAGATGATCATGAAATAGGGAATGGCGAGCAGCGCGAATTCGATCGCCGCGGCGCCGTCGCGCGAGCGGAATATCCGCCGCCACGCCGCCTTGCCCTTTGCAGGCACGGCGCCGCCGCTTCTGGTATCGTCATGATCCTGGCACATGGTTCCCGTCCGCAGCCCTTTGAGTGCCGCGGATCGTACGGTCGGATTGTTGAGATTCCGTTGCCCGGATCGTCGGGAATTTAGCGGTCTGTCCCCGATCAGGGCAAAGCGTTGTTCTGGAACTCCGCGTGCTGCTCGCAATTGGGCGTGCAGGAGAGAATGGAGCGGTCCGTCTGGCGGAAGACGCGGACGGTATTGCCCTCGTCGATGGAGACGAGGATGCGTTCGTCGGCGATCGCATTGCCCTCGGCGTCTAGCAGGACGAGATTGGTCGTGCCGAAGCTGCGGCCCGTCAGGACGATCGTGGTGGAATCCGCAACGGTGGCGTCGGCGACGTTCGAATTGCCGACGATGACCTTGCTGACCGGCCTGTCGAGCTTCAGCACGCGCGCGTGATTCATGAAGACGCGCAGGAGGTCGCTCTCCTGTTCCTGCGCCGCAGCCTGTCCGGTACCGGCAAGGACGAGGCCGCAAAGGGCGACAAGTCGGACCACGACGGTACGGAACGGCATTGGGGCGGCCTTCGGTGCGGTTTGTTGTGCGCCAAGAATGGATGCGATTGGTGAATGAAGGGTTAAGTGGCACATTCGCGTGCTCTTGATCTCTTCTTAACCTTTGCAGTCGCCCGGAGCCTGGATGGAAAAGTCTAGCATTTTTGAGCGCCAAAATGCCCGTTAAGGTGCTACGGAGAAAGTTATATTAGCGAATTGAGAACGGGCGGGCGCGGCATGAAAATGCCGCCCTTTTTCTTTGTGTTTCATTTACTACGCAAACGGGCAATCGCTCGTTAACCCGTTGTTAACAGCGTTCCTTAAGCCGATGGCAATCGTCCCCCGGTAGGTTGTCCTCATCCGAACAGCGGAAACAGTTGTCGGGAAGTGCTGAACAACAAATATCGAGCTAGGAGAGTTCCATGTCCAAGATTTTCGCCCGTTTCCTGAAGGATGAATCCGGCGCGACCGCCATCGAATACGGTCTGATCGCTGCGCTCATCTCCGTCGCCCTGATCACCGGCGCCACCACGCTTGGTACGAGACTGGGCACCACTTTCGAGAACATTAGTGCAGAGATGCTGGCCGCACAGAACGCTTCCGGCGCCGCTGGCGATTGATCAGCTTCGCATCATTGGATTTTACTGTAAAGCCGCTCGTTTGGGCGGCTTTATTTTTTCAGATCCTGATGAGGATTTGCTTCACGTGCAAACTTCAGTTTGAGGAAAGCGGTAATGGTAGCATTTGCAACAATTTTGCTTCTGCCATTGGGCCTGGCGATCGCCGCCGTCAGCGATCTCTTCACGATGATGATCCCCAATCGGGTGTCGGCCGCGCTTCTGGCGGGCTTCCTCGTCCTTGCGCCGCTTGCGGGCCTGTCATGGCCGGAAATCGGCATGAACCTCGTTGCCGGCCTTGCCGTCTTCGGCGTCTGCTTCGCGCTGTTTGCCGTCAACGTCATGGGCGGCGGCGATGCCAAGCTGCTGACGGCCGCCGCCGTCTGGTACGGCTTCAATACTTCGCTTCTCGCCTTCCTGGTCACCGTCGGTTATGTCGGCGGCGCCGTCACCCTGATTTTCCTCCTGCTGCGCTCCCGGGCGAGCTGGGTTCTGGCCATGGGAATTCCCCTGCCGGCCTCCATGGTCACGGCCAAAAAGATCCCTTACGGCATCGCGATCGCCGTTGCAGGCTTCCTGACCTTCGGGCAGGCGCCGATCTGTTTACTTGCCATGAATGCTTTTCACTAAGCATACGGCCGGCGGAAAGATTGCGTTAACCAGAATTGTAAGCTTCTCATTAACTATAATTACACCATTGAAGGCCATTCTCCGGAGGAATTAAAGCCCTCAAGGAATGGCCATGAAGCCGACCCGTATCATCATTCTCGCGGTAGCCGTGGTGGCGGCGGGTCTCGCCGGCCTGCTGGCGGTGCGCATTTCCGGCAAGAAAGCCCCGGAACTGGTGGAAACCGTCATCCAGAAGGAGCCGACGGTTAGGGTCCTGGTATCCGCCGCGAACCTGCCCGTCGGCAGCCGCCTGAACGACAAGGCGATGGAATGGGCGTCCTGGCCGAAGAGCGGCGTGGTGGAGGGCTTCATCACCGATGCCGCGCGGCCGGATGCCATAGCCGAACTCCAGGGCGTGGTCGTGCGCATACCGATGTTCAAGGGCGAGCCGGTCCGCGCCGAAAAGGTCGCCGATTCGTCGAGCCGGGTCATGTCCTCGCTGCTGCCGTCCGGAAAACGCGCCGTCGCCACCGAGATTTCCGTTGCGACCGGCGCCGGCGGTTTCGTACTGCCGAACGACCGCGTCGACATCATCATGGTGCGCCAGAACAAGGATGGCGGCGGCTACATCACCGAGAACATCCTGAACAACATCCGGGTTCTGGCGATCGACCAGCAGATCCAGGAAAGCGAGGACGGCAAGAAGGCGGTCGTCGGCACCACGGCGACGCTGGAACTGACGCCGGATCAGGCAAAGGTCATCGCGGTCGCCCAGCAGATGGCGGAGCGGCTGACGCTGGCGCTGCGCTCGGTGGCGGATTCGCAGGAAGCCGATACCGCTGCGGCCGACTACCTTCTGCATGGCGGCGACGGCAAGGCGGATATCCAGGTCATCAAATCGGGGGCCCTGGTGAGGGAAACGCCGGTGCAGGCGAGATGAACGGGGGCAGGCAAGTGAGCAGTCTGAAACGCAAGATTCGTAGCTCGGCAGCGGCGGGCGTGGCTTTCTGCCTCGCCTTTTCCGGTGTTCCGGTCCATGTCGCTCCGATCGACCTCGCCCCGGCGAAGGCCTTTGCGACCGACACCAGCGTCATCCGCATCACCGACGGCGGCCCGGGCGTGCGCAAGCGGCTGCAGCTCGGCCTCAACAAGGCGCTCGTCGTCGATCTTCCGGCCGATGCCCACGACATTCTCGTCGCCGACCCCACCATGGCGGATGCCGTGACGCGCACCTCGCGCCGCATCTACCTCTTCGGCAAGACGGTCGGCCAGACGAACATCTTCGTCTTCGGGTCCCACGGCGAGGAGATCGTCAGCCTCGACGTGGAGATCGAGCGGGATATCTCCGGCCTGCAGCAGAACCTCCGCCGCTTCCTGCCGGAATCCGACATCAAGGTCGAGATCATCTCCGACAACATCGTGCTGTCCGGCACCGTCCGCACCCCGCAGGATTCGGCCCAGGCGGAAAGGCTCGCCAACGCCTTCCTGAAGGGCGGCGAGGCGACCACCCGCAACATCACCGTGCAGGGCAACAACGGCGACGGCGACATCTTCGCCGAAGACCGCCAGGTCTCGCAGATCGTCAATCTCCTGAAGATCGAGGGCGAGGATCAGGTCACGCTGAAGGTCACCGTGGCCGAAGTCAGCCGGCAGGTGCTGAAGCAGCTCGGCTTCAACGGTTCGGTGTCCGGCTCCGACGGATCGATCGCCTTCTCCAATCCCGCCAATTTGGGCAATGCCATCAACACGTTCGGGACGGGCACCCTGGCCGGTTCGATCGGCAGTGTCGGCCTCGCCACCTACATGAACGCCATGGAGCAGGCGGGCGTCATGCGCACGCTCGCCGAGCCCAGCCTGACGGCCATCTCCGGCCAGCAGGCGAAGTTCTACGTCGGCGGCGAATATCGCCTGCCTGCCGAGCAGGAGGTGAGCTTCGACGAGGAAACGGGGCGTCCCGCCGTCACCCGCACGGTCAATTCAGTGGATTACGGCATCGAGCTCAACTTCAAGCCCGTCGTGCTGTCCCCGGGCCGGATCAGCCTGAACATCGAGACCAACGTTTCCGAGCCGACCTACGAGGGTTCGGTCACCACCGGCAACGGAAGCTCGCTGCAGATCCAGGGCAGCACCTACATGTCGATCCGCAAGCGCGAGGCCTCGACCACCGTCGAGCTGCCCTCCGGCGGCTCGATCGTCATCGCCGGCCTCGTGCAGGACAATATCCGCCAGGCCATGTCCGGCCTGCCGGGCCTTTCCAAGGTTCCGGTCCTCGGCACCCTGTTCCGCAGCAAGGACTTCATGCGCAACGAGACCGAGCTGGTCATCATCGCGACGCCATACCTCGTCCGCCCCGTCGCGCGCAGCGAAATCGCCCGGCCGGATGACAATTTCAACCCGGAAAACGACGCAGCCACCTTCTTCCTGAACCGCGTGAACAAGATCTACGGCCGCAAGGAGCCCGTCGCGGCGGGTCGGTATCACGGCGCGGTCGGCTTTATCTACAAGTGAGCGCTCTGGCCATGGAAACGCAGAAAATCTCCGCCGAAGGACAGGATGTCATGACCGGGAGCACGATCGGATCCCGCCGCCGCAGGGTCGCCGCAGCCGCCGCGCTTGCGGCGTCCGCGATGCTTCTTTCGGCCTGCGGCAACAGCCAGCTCACCACCGGCTCCATCCCCGACGACTACCGCACCCGCCATCCGATCGTGCTGGCGGAGGGGGAATACACGCTCGATGTTCCGGTCGCTGCTGGCGATGTCCGCCTGACCTCCGGTATGAAGGATACGGTGCGCGGTTTCGCCCAGAATTTCCTGTCGTCGCCGGCCGGCGTGGTCCAGATCCAGGTGCCGCACGGTTCCTACAATGCTGGCGCGGCCCGGCATCTGGCGGGCGACATCCGCCGCACGCTCGCCGAGGCGGGCATCAAGCCGCACAAGATCATGATGACGAGCTATGCGGCCGCTCCCAGCGGCGATGCTGCTCCCATCCGGCTTGCTTTCGTGACGACCAAGGCGATGACGGGCCAGTGCGGCGAATGGCCGGCGGACCTTTCGGACAACACCTTCGGCAACAGGAACTGGTACAATTTCGGCTGCGCCAGCCAGAACAACCTCGCAGCCCAGGTCGCCAACCCCACCGATCTCATCGCGCCGCGCGGCATGACGCCGATCGACGCCACCCAGCGCGCCAAGGTCATCAGCGACTATCGCACCGGCGGCAGCAGCAGCGACCAATAGGCAGAAGAGCGGAGAAGACGATGAGCGCGATCAACTACGAAATCCGCACTCCCCGCGAGGACGAACGGCTTGCCGAGGAAACCGATCGTCCGGGAGATTTCGACGCGTTGCGGCCGCTTCCCCGCATCTCGATCCACGCCTTTTGCGAAAGCGAGCCGATGCAGCGGACGATGGACCGCATGTCGCGCGACCGCCGCATGGCCAAGGTCAATCTGCGCGTGACGGTCGGCAGCACGGCCGCCGCCGCCAACATGTTCACGTCCGCGCCGACGCCCAACCTGATCATTCTGGAAACCGATGCGGAGCCGAAGCACCTGCTCGACGAGCTGAGCCCGCTCGCGGAAGTCTGCGATCCCTCGACGAAGGTCATCATCGTCGGCCGCTACAACGACATCGCGCTCTATCGGGAGCTGATCCGCAACGGCATTTCCGAATATCTCGTCGGCCCGGTGCAGATGCCCGACATGCTGGCTTCGATCGCCGCGATCTTCGTCGATCCGGAAGCCGAGCCGCTCGGCAAGTCGATCGCCTTCATCGGCGCCAAGGGCGGCGTCGGCTCGTCCACCATCGCGCACAACTGCGCCTTCGGCATTTCGAGCCTGTTCTCGACCGAGACCATTCTCGCCGATCTGGACCTTCCCTTCGGCACCGCCAATATCGATTTCGACCAGGACCCGGCACAGGGCATCGCTGAAGCGGTCTTCGCGCCCGAACGCCTCGACGAAGTCTTCCTCGACCGCCTGCTCACCAAATGCTCCGAGCATCTGTCGCTGCTCGCGGCGCCCTCGCTGCTCGATCGCGCCTATGATTTCGAGCGCGGCGCCTTCACGCCGATCATCGAGCTCCTGCAGCGCAGCGCGCCGGTCGCGGTGCTCGACCTGCCGCACGGCTGGACGGAATGGACCCGGGCGGTGCTTGCGGAAGTCGACGAGGTGGTGATCTCGGCCGTTCCCGATCTTGCCAACCTCCGCAACACCAAGAACATGATCGACGCGCTGAAGAAGCTCCGGCCGAACGACCGGGCGCCGCATCTCATCCTCAATCAGGTCGGAATGCCGAAGCGCCCGGAAATCGCGCCTGCGGATTTCATCGAGCCTCTGGAGATCGAGCCGATCGCCATCCTGCCCTTCGACGTTCAGCTCTTCGGCAATGCCGCCAATAGCGGCCGCATGATTTCCGAGATCGATGCGAAGTCCCCCGCCGCCGAAACCTTCTCGCAGATCGCCCATGTCGTCACGGGCCGCGTGGCGGTGAAGAGGGCGAAGAAGGGCGGGCTCGGCAATATCTTCGGAATGCTGTCCCGCAAGAAAGCATAGCACCAGGAAACCGGTATGTTCGGAAAACGCGGAAACGAAGGATTTGGGAAAAGCACGGGCGGCCTCGCTCCGCCGCCGGCTGCCGCGCCCGTTCCGGCCGCACCCGTCGTGGCGAGGCCGCCGGCGCCGGAAATCCTCCCCGAGCCGGTGCGGGATCCGGTTCTCCAGCGCCAGCCCGTTTCGCCCCCGCCGCTTGCCGCCCAGCCCGCTGCCCGTAAGCGGCCGGCGCGCACCGAGCTTTATTACGATACCAAGAGCCAGGTTTTCTCCGCGCTCATCGACACGATCGATCTCTCCCAGCTCGCCAAGCTCGACGCCGAGAGCGCGCGCGAGGAAATCCGCGATATCGTCAACGACATCATCACCATCAAGAACTTCGCGATGTCGATCTCCGAGCAGGAGGAACTGCTCGAGGACATCTGCAACGACGTTCTGGGTTACGGTCCGCTGGAGCCGCTGCTTGCGCGGGACGACATCGCCGACATCATGGTCAACGGTTCCGGGCAGACTTTCATCGAAGTCGGCGGCAAGACGATCGAATCCGATATCCGCTTCCGCGACAATGCCCAGCTCCTGTCGATCTGCCAGCGCATCGTCAGCCAGGTCGGCCGCCGCGTCGACGAGAGCTCGCCGATCTGCGACGCGCGCCTGCCGGACGGCTCCCGCGTCAACGTCATCGCCCCGCCGCTCGCGATCGACGGACCGGCGCTCACCATCCGCAAGTTCAAGAAGGACAAGCTGAACCTCGACCAGCTCGTGAAGTTCGGGGCGATCACCCCGGAAGGCGCCGTCCTCCTGCAGATCATCGGCCGCGTCCGCTGCAACGTCGTCATCTCCGGCGGCACGGGCTCGGGCAAGACGACGCTGCTCAACTGCCTGACGCGCTATATCGATGCGGACGAACGCGTCATCACCTGCGAGGACACGGCCGAACTGCAGCTTCAGCAGCCGCATGTGGTGCGGCTCGAAACGCGTCCGCCGAACATCGAAGGCGAAGGCGAGATCACCATGCGCGATCTCGTCAAGAACTGCCTGCGCATGCGTCCGGAACGCATCATCGTCGGCGAGGTGCGCGGGCCGGAAGTCTTCGACCTCTTGCAGGCGATGAACACCGGCCACGACGGCTCGATGGGCACCATTCACGCCAACACCCCGCGCGAATGCCTGAGCCGCATGGAATCGATGATCGCCATGGGCGGTTATTCGCTGCCGGCGAGGACGGTGCGCGAGATCATCACCGGCTCGATCGACATCATCATCCAGGCGGCCCGGCTGCGCGACGGTTCGCGCCGCATCACCCACATCACCGAGGTGATCGGCATGGAAGGTGACGTGATCGTCACCCAGGACCTGATGCGCTACGAGATCGAAGGCGAGGATGCGGCCGGCCGCCTGATCGGACGGCATATGTCGACGGGCATCGTCAAGCCGCATTTCTGGGATCGCGCCCGCTACTACAGCGAGGAGAGGCGTCTCGCGGCGGCGCTCGATGCGATGGAACGGACGAAGGACTGAGGAGAACGCTCCATGTTCGGGCTGGATATCACTGTCGTGGCGATCGTCGCCCTGGTGGCAGTCGCCGCGGCGGCGGTCTGTTACGGCCTGCTGTTTTCCCGCATGGAGGTGGAAAAGAAGACCGACACGCGGCTCAGCCGGGTGAAGGCCGCCGAAACCGATCTCGCCAAGGTCAAGGCCGCCCGCGACCGCGTGCAGGAACTCTCCAAGCGCCGCAAATCCGTGCAGGATTCGCTGAAGGACCTTGAGAAGAAGCAGGAAGAGAAGAACAAGAAGATGGGCGACGGCAGCTTGAAGTCCAAGCTCGCCCAGACGGGACTGTCCCTCTCGATCGGCCGCTTCTATCTGTTCAGCGCTCTTTTCGGCGTCTTCATCTTCCTCGTCGCGCTGATTGCCGGCCTGCCGCTGCTTGCCGCCGCCGGCGCTGCTTTCGCCTGCGCCCTCGGCCTTCCGCGCTGGGTGATCGGCTATCTGGTCAAGCGCCGTCAGAGCAAGTTCCTCGAGGAGTTCCCGAATGCGCTCGATGTGATGGTGCGCTCGATCAAGTCCGGCCTGCCGCTCAACGACGCGCTGCGCCTGATCGCCTCCGACGGTCAGGAGCCGGTGAAGGGCGAATTCCGCCGCGTCGTGGAATCCCAGCAGGTTGGTTTGAGCATTCCCGAGGCCTGCACGCGCATGATGACGACCATGCCGCTGCCGGAGGTGAATTTCTTTTCGATCGTCATCACCATCCAGAGCCAGGCGGGCGGCAATCTGTCGGAAGCGATCGGCAACCTTTCGAAGGTGCTGCGGGACCGCAAGAAGATGAAAGCCAAGGTAAGCGCCCTTTCCATGGAGGCGAAGGCCTCTGCCGTCATCATCGGCGCTCTGCCCTTCATCGTGTCGTTGCTCGTCTATCTCACCTCGCCGGGATATATCTCGATCCTCTTCACCGATCCGCGCGGCCATCTGATCCTTTTGGCTTCCGGCGTCTGGATGTCGATCGGCATCTTCGTCATGCGCAACATGATCAATTTCGATATCTGAGGAGAGGATCATGAAGGAAATTGCCGCAGCGCTCACCGATCCGGCCACGCTCATGGCCTTCCTCGTGGCGGTGGCGGTCTTCGCGACCCTCTACACGCTGGCGAGCCCGTTCCTCGAAAAGGGCAATCTCGACAAGCGCATGAAGGCCGTTTCCACGGAGCGCGAACAGATCCGCGCCCGCGAACGTGCCCGCATGAATGCCGAGCAGTCGAAGACGTCGCTGCGCGCCCAGAACAACCAGTCGGTCCGCCAGATCGTCGAGCGGTTCAACCTGCGCAAGGCGCTGGTGGACGACAAGACCGTCAACAAGCTGCGGGCCGCCGGGCTGCGGTCGCAGAACGCCCTCAACATCTTCCTGCTGGCGCGCTTCCTGCTGCCCTTCGTCTTCCTGGCGGTCGCGATCGTCTGGATCTTCGTGCTCGGCAATCTCGCGTCCCGGCCGTTTCCGGTCCGCATGCTGGCGGCGATCGTCGCCGCCTATATCGGCTTCTACGCGCCGAACATCTATGTCACGAACCTGATGAACAAGCGCCAGGCCTCCATCAAGCGGGCCTGGCCGGATGCGCTCGACCTGATGCTGATCTGCGTGGAATCGGGGATCTCCATCGAGGCGGCGATGCGCCGCGTCGCCGAGGAAATGGCGCATCAGTCGCCGCCGCTCGCCGAGGAAATGGTGCTGACGACGGCGGAGCTCTCCTTCCTGCAGGATCGCCGCACGGCGCTCGAAAACCTCGGGATCCGCACGCAGCTCGACGGCGTGAAGGCCGTCACCCAGGCGCTTATCCAGGCCGAACGCTACGGCACGCCGATCGCGCAGGCATTGCGCGTGCTGGCGCAGGAGGGGCGCGACGAGCGGATGAACGAGGCGGAAAAGAAGGCCGCCGCGCTGCCGCCCAAGCTCACCGTTCCGATGATCCTGTTCTTCCTGCCGGTGCTGATCGCCGTCATCCTCGGCCCCGCTGGCATCCAGGTTGCCGACAAATTCTAAAGCAGTCGCGGTTTGCGACAGCGGCGCGCGTGGAAAAAAGGATCAGCTCGGCAGACCGAAGACCTTTTCCAGCCCTTCCCAGGTCTCGTCCATCGCATAGGCGCGCAGGAAAGGCAGCCCGACATGCCCGTAGATCAGCGAAAGCTGCAGCTCGGCCATCTCTTCGCCCACATTGGCGATCTGCTGCAGGTAAATGACCGAAGCAAGGCCGGTGCGGTCCGCTCCCGCCAGGCAATGGATGAGGATGGGTTTGGGAGCGTCGCGGAGGATGGCGATCAGCCGCTCGCTTTCCTCGTTGGTGAGCTCGCGCCCCGCCGACATGCGGAAATCGATATGCTGCACGTCGAGCCGCCGGGTCACCGCCACCTCGTCCTTGTACCAGGTGCGCTGGCTTTCGCCGCGCAGGTTGATGACGGTCTTGATGCCGTATCGCGTCAGATAATCCGCAAGGGCGCCCGGCGAGGGCTGCGCCGACCGGTAGAGCTGGCCGGGCAGGACCTCATGGAAATTCCCCGTGAGCTGCAGAACGCCGAGATAGACCCCGATCGAAAGCAGGGAGGCGCCGACCGCGATCCCCGACCGCTTCAAGAATTTGCGCATGAAATCACCGTCCGGTTTGTTCTCCAAGCCGATCCTACGCAATTGCGGCAATTTTAGAATGGTTCTTGATCGCCGTTTTTCTTTTCCGACAGCGCCTGCTGAACGGCTCGGTGAACCGATCCTGAACCGCGATTTCAGGCCGCATTCAGGGGTAGCCCCGCATGCTTCCCGTCATGGCGCTTACCGGGCGGCGGGCCGGAGCGCTGGATGAATTCGGAGGATATCACGATGCTGGCAAGGCTTTGCATAAACCTCATCCTGATCGGTGGCATCATCACCGTGGCCACGCGCCTGTTGTAGGCAATCTTTTGCCACGAATTCCACCGCAAGGAAGGCCGGCGATCTCTCCGGCTCAGCCTGATGACAAACCCCGCGTCTCGGCGTCATCCTCGGCCTTGTGCCGAGGATCTATAAACGTCCATGGTTTGCAGATGCTCGGGACAGGCCCGAGCATGACGAAAGAGAAGTTCTGGCCTTTGTCGGTAATCTGAGCCGGCGATCTCGCCGGCCTTTCATCCCTGTAAACCGGTCAGTTGGTGCCGGCCGTTTTTGCCTTGCCGTCCTTGTCGGCGAGCTTGGCCCAGGAATTCTGCTGCGAAAGCATCGAGCGGAGATAGGTGACGTTCGCGTCCGCCTGCTGCTGGGAAAGCTCCCGGCGGGCGATCTCTTCGGCTTCCGCGAAACGGCCCTGCAGGCCGACGACGAGGGCGAGGTTCTGGCGCACCCGGCTGTCGGCGCCGGGCTGGCCGGCGGCATTGCGCATATAGGTTTCTGCCGTCCTGAGATCGCCGGAGAGCACGTAGGACATGCCGAGATTGGAGATGACCGTCGGTTCGTTCGGCTGCGCGTCGAGCGCCAGGCGGTATTTCCGGCGCGCCTCTTCGGAGCGGCCGAGCTGGTCGAGCACGGCGCCTTCCGCCGAATAGAGCCGCCAGTCGGGACGGTCCGGCGTCTGCGCCCGGTTGATCGTCGCGAGCGCCTGTTCGAGCTGGCCTGCGGCGGCCTGCGCCTTGCCGTAGGCGGCGAGCACCTCCCGATCCGTCGGATGGGCGATCGCCACCTGCTGCATCACCGCAAGCGCCTGGCCGTTCTTGCCCGTCATGCCGAGCACGGTGGCATATTGCAGGCCGGTATTCCGGTCTTTCGGGTTGCGCGCATAGGCGGCGCCGATCGATCTTTCCGCATTGGAGAGCTCGGTCGCGTTCATCGTTTCGAGCGATGCGGCGGACACTCTTGTCGGAATGGAGCCGGTCGTCTGCACGTCCCGCTTGGTGGCGCAGCCCGCTGCCGAGAGCATCAGGAGCGCGATCGCGGCGGTCCGGGCGAGGGAAGTCTTGCGGAACGTCAGGGCTGCGGAAGCGGGCATGGTGCGGTCTCGTTCGGTCCGATGCCGCGGTCCCGGTCGGGCGGGCGGCATATAGCGCATTTCCACTCCAGCAATAAACTGTTAACCCTAACGGACCGTTAAGACGAACGATTCCAAAAGCTTCCGAAGGCCGCCCCATGACCGTTTATCGATATATCGACCGCCCCTCCCCCTTCAGCGCGGAAGGGGCGGCGGCGAAGCCGATCCATGCTGTCACCCCCGCCGATCTGGAGGCGGGAAAATTCGATGCCGCGGCACTTGCCTGGGCGAAGGCAGCCGGTTTCAAGGCGGAAGCAGGCGCCTTGCTCCTCGTGCCGGATGGGAAGGGTGATATCGGCAGCGCCCTCTTCGGCCTCGGCAACGATCCTTCGGAGGCGCCGTTCATCACCGGCAGGCTTTCGAAACTGCTGCCGCCCGGCGACTGGCGGGTCGAAACGCCGGCTCTCTCTCCCGGGCAGCTTGCGCTTGGTTACGGTCTCGGTACTTACGGCTTCAACCGCTACAAGTCCGACAAGCCGAAGGACGTCCGGCTTTCGATCCCGGCTTCGGTCGATGCCGCGGATATCGAGCGCCAGCTTGCGGGCGTCTTCCTGGCGCGCGACCTCGTCAACGTGCCCACCAACGAGATGGGACCGGTCGAACTGGAAGCCGCCTTCCGGGCGCTCGGCGAGCACTATGGCGCGACCGTCACCTCCGTCGTCGGCGAGGACCTGCTGGCGCAGAATTTCCCGCTCGTCCACACGGTCGGCCGGGCGAGCGTCTCGCCGCCCCGGCTGCTCGAACTGCGCTGGGGCCAAAAGGGCCATCCGCGCGTGACGCTGGTCGGCAAGGGCGTCTGCTTCGACACCGGCGGCCTCGACATCAAGGGCGCCGCCAACATGGCATTGATGAAGAAGGACATGGGCGGCGCGGCAAACGTCATGGGTCTGGCGCTGATGATCATGGACGCGGGCCTGAAGGTCGATCTGCAGGTGCTCGTGCCGGCGGTCGAGAATTCCATCTCCGGCAATGCCTTCCGCCCCGGCGATATCTATAAAAGCCGCAAGGGCGTCACGGTGCAGATCGACAACACGGATGCGGAAGGCCGCCTCATTCTGGCGGACGCGCTCGCCTATGCGGATGAGACCCCGCCGGACCTGATGGTCGACATGTCGACGCTGACGGGCGCTGCCCGCGTGGCGCTCGGCACCGAGCTCGCCCCCTATTTCACCGATGACGAGGCGCTTGCGTCAAAGCTCATGGAAGCGGGCCGTGCGGAGGCCGATCCCATGTGGCGCCTGCCCCTCTGGATGGGTTATGACAAGGACATCCGCTCCCGCGCCGCCGATATCACCAACGCCCCGTCCGGCGGCATGGCCGGCGCCATCACCGCGGCGCTTTTCCTCAAGCGTTTCGTCACCGCAACGAAGAGCTGGGTGCATTTCGACATCTACGCCTGGGTGCTGGCCGAAAAGCCGCATGCGCCGGTCGGCGGCGAAGCCTTCGCCATCCGCGCGCTCTACAAGGTGATCCGCGACATGGCGGCGAAATAAACCGGCTCCGAAACGAACGGGTAAGACCTTCGCCTTAAAATCCGCGGGATTTTGGTCGGGAGGCATGATGCCGGTTGAACTGACGGCGACGGAAGCGCTGGGGCTCTGGCACAGGGTTTCGCTGGAGCAGGTGCGGCATGACGGACGCGATCTGACATTGCGCCAGATGTCCATCCTGCTGCATATATATCTCGTGCCGCCGCCGCACACGGTCAGGGGGCTCGCCGCGACCCTCGGCGTCACCAAGCCGGTCATCACCCGGGCGCTGGACACGATGGGCGAGATGGGGCTGGTGGAGCGTGAGCGCGACGAACGCGACCGCCGCAATGTGGTGATCAAGCGCACGGTCGCCGGCGCGCTTTTTCTCGAAAAGCTGGGCGACCTGATCATCCGCGAAGGCCGCAGGCCGGCACCGTGACTTGAGACTTGGAACATGACCAGAATGCTTGATAGACGCCTGCATGCCTTCCGCGCCGATCTCGCCGACGAGGCCCTGAGGGGCAGCGTCGAAGCCGAAAACTTTGTCCGCGGCGAACCGGCCCGGATCGTGGTCCCCGTGGCGCAGCTTCGTCCGGCGCCGGACTTGTCGCGTGGCATCGATACGGAGCTTCTTCTGGGCGAAACGGTGCGTGTCTTCGACCGCGCCGCCGGCTTTGCCTGGGTGCAGGCGGATCAGGACGGCTATGTCGGCTATCTGCCGGAAACGGTGCTCGGCGCGCCGGAAGAGCCGACGCACCGGATTTCCGTGCCGCGCACCTTCGTCTATCCCGGACCGGAACTCCGCAAGCCGCCGGTCGCGTCACTGTCTATGGGCAGCCGCATCGCCGTCGCGGGCGAGGCGGAAACCCGCGGCACCCGCTATTTCGTGCTGCCGGATGGCGGGGCGGTGATCGCCGGCCATTGCCTGCCCGTCTCCGAGACCATGGGCGAAGATTACGTCGCCGTGGCGGAGAAATTCATCGAGACGCCCTATCTCTGGGGCGGCCGCTCCGGCTTCGGCCTCGATTGCTCCGCCCTTGTCCAGCTTTCCCTGATGATGGTCGGCAAATCCGCGCCGCGCGATTCCGACATGCAGGCTTCGCTCGGCTTTGCCATCGCCCGCGAGGAACTTCGTCGCGGCGACCTCGTTTTCTGGAAAGGCCATGTGGGAATCATGGAGAGCGAGGAGACGCTTCTTCATGCCAATGGCCACACGATGAGCGTCGCGCGTGAGGATTTCGAGGCGGCAGTGAAGCGCATCGGCTGGCTCTACCAACAGCCGACAGGCTATCGCCGTTTGGGATAAGTCATGATGATCACGCAAACGTGGGCTGCGGCCCATGGCATCGAATGCCCGTCGTCCATATTTTGGATTCGTCCGCAGACGTCGCGGGCGAGGAGTCGATCAATGCTCAAGGGTGCATGGATATTGCCGGCCGTGATGCTCGTGGCGTTGGTCATCGCCGCGCTTTTCCCCATGGACGTATTCGCGGCCGAGCGGGATGAGTTCCGCAGGACGCAGCCCACCTATTTCAAGAATCTGCCGGGCGTCGTGCCGGAACAGGAACGGGTCCGGAAGGACGCCTATCGCTGTTCCAGCGACATCGAATATGTCTACCGCCATCGCGGCAGATACGACATCCTCTACGGCGACAGCATGCCGACCCGCATCTACCGCTGCGAGACCGACAGCGGCGTGACCTATACCGGCACCCAGATGCCGAACACCCAATGGGTGCCGGGTCTGAATCCGCATCATCTGCCGAAGTAGCGGCAATCTTTTTTCAAGGACGGCGCGGCGGAAGACCGTATCTTGCGATCTTGCGCAGGTGCGGCCGCAGCCATTGACGGCCTGCGTCTTCCGCCCCACAACTTCCTGATGGATATCTGGTGCACCGGGAGGAGACGAGGTGTTCCACGCAAGCATGAATTTCGCGCTCGGCGAGGAGGTCGAGGCCGTGCGCGACACCGTCCGCCGTTTCGCGCAGGAAAAGCTGGCGCCGCGGGCGGACGAAATCGACCGCGGCAACGAATTTCCTCGTGACCTCTGGCCGGAGCTCGGCGCGCTCGGCCTGCTCGGCATCACGGCCGATCCGGATTTCGGCGGCTCGGGGCTCGGCTATCTCGCCCATGTGGTGACGGTGGAGGAATTGGCCCGCGCTTCGGCTTCGACCTCGCTCAGCTACGGCGCCCATTCCAACCTCTGCGTCAACCAGATCAACCGCAACGGCAATGCCGACCAGAAGGCGCGCTACCTGCCGAAGCTCTGCTCGGGAGAGCATGTCGGCGCGCTCGCCATGTCGGAACCGGGCGCGGGGTCCGACGTGGTCTCGATGAAGCTCCGGGCCGAAAGACGCGGCGACCGCTACGTGCTGAACGGCAGCAAGATGTGGATCACCAACGGTCCGGATGCGGATGTGCTGGTGGTCTATGCCAAGACCGACCTGGAGGCGGGGCCGAAGGGCATCACGGCCTTCCTCATCGAAAAGGGGTTCAAGGGCTTCTCGACCGCCCAGAAGCTCGACAAGCTCGGCATGCGCGGCTCCAACACCTGCGAACTGGTCTTCCGGGATTGCGAAGTGCCGGCCGAAAACGTCATGGGCACCGAAGGCGGCGGCGTGCGCGTGCTGATGTCGGGGCTCGATTACGAACGGGTCGTGCTCTCGGCGATCGGCATCGGCATCATGCATGCCTGCCTCGACGTGGTCATGCCCTACGTTCACGAGCGAAAGCAGTTCGGCCAGCCGATCGGCGAGTTCCAGCTTATCCAGGCGAAGGTCGCCGACATGTACACGGCGATGAATTCCGCCCGCGCCTATGTCTATGCGGTGGCTTCCGCCTGCGACCGCGGTGAGGTGACGCGGCAGGACGCCGCCGCCTGCTGCCTCTATGCCTCCGAGCAGGCGACCCAGCAGGCGCTGCAGGCGATCCAGATCCTCGGCGGCAACGGCTATATCAACGACAATCCGACGGGCCGGCTGCTGCGCGATGCCAAGCTGATGGAGATCGGTGCCGGCACGTCGGAGATCCGCCGCATGCTGATCGGCCGCGAGCTCTTCCGGGAAACCGCCTGATGGCCGTTCTCCGCTCGCAGGTCAATCTGAGGAGTGAGGAGGCCGAAGCCAATCGCGCGGCCATGCAGGCGAAGCTTGCCGAAGTGGAGGCCGCAGTGGCGCTCTCCGAAGCCGGTGGCGGGGAGGAGGCGAGGGCGCGGCATGTGAAGCGCGGCAAGCTTCTGCCGCGCGAGCGCATCGCCCGGCTTCTGGATCACGGCTCGCCTTTCCTCGAAGTGGGAGCCACCGCCGCGCACGGGCTTTACGGAGGTGCGAGCCCGTCCGCCGGCATCGTCACGGGCATTGGCCGCATCGAGGGCCGCGAGGTGATGATCGTCGCCAACGACGCGACCGTGAAGGGCGGCACCTATTACCCGATGACGGTGAAGAAGCATCTGCGCGCTCAGGAGATCGCCGAGGAGAACCGGCTGCCCTGCGTCTATCTGGTCGATTCCGGCGGCGCGAACCTGCCGAACCAGGACGAGGTCTTTCCGGATCGCGATCACTTCGGGCGCATCTTCTACAACCAGGCGCGGATGTCGGCCGGGGGCATCGCCCAGATCGCGGCCGTCATGGGCTCCTGCACCGCCGGCGGCGCCTATGTGCCGGCCATGTCGGACGAGGCGATCATCGTGAAGGATCAGGGCACGATCTTCCTCGCCGGCCCGCCGCTGGTGAAGGCCGCGACCGGTGAGGAGGTGAGCGCCGAGGATCTGGGCGGCGGCGATGTCCACACGAGGCTTTCGGGCGTCGCCGATCACCTCGCCCGCGACGATGCTCACGCGCTGGCCCTGGTCCGCCGCGCGGTTGCCGGGCTCAACACGCGCAAGCCGGAAACGGTCGTGCTGGAAAAGCCGGAAGACCCGCTCTACGATCCGGAAGAGATCGCCGCGATCGTCCCCGCGTCGCTGTCGACGCCCTACGACATCCGCGAGGTGATCGCCCGCGTGGTCGACGGTTCGCGTTTCGACGAGTTCAAGGCGCGTTTCGGCACGACGCTCGTCTGCGGTTTCGCGCATGTCTTCGGCATTCCCGTCGGTATCGTCGCCAATAACGGCGTGCTGTTTTCCGAAAGCGCGCAGAAGGGCGCGCATTTCATCGAGCTCTGCTCGCAGCGGAAAATCCCGCTGGTTTTCCTGCAGAACATCACCGGTTTCATGGTCGGCCGGCGTTACGAGGCGGAAGGCATCGCCAAGCATGGGGCCAAGCTGGTGACGGCGGTCGCCACGACCTCCGTGCCAAAGGTAACGATCCTCGTCGGCGGCTCCTTCGGCGCCGGCAATTACGGCATGGCGGGCCGCGCCTATTCGCCGCGCTTCCTGTGGATCTGGCCGAACAGCCGCATTTCGGTGATGGGCGGCCCGCAGGCGGCCGGCGTGCTGGCGACGGTGCGGCGCGAGGCGATCGAGCGCGGCGGCAAGACGTGGAGCGCTGCGGAGGAGGTGGCCTTCAAGCAGCCGGTGCTCGACCGGTTCGAGGAGCAGAGCCGTCCGCTTTACGCTTCCGCGCGGCTCTGGGACGACGGCATCATCCACCCGGCAAAGACGCGCCAGGTTCTGGGCTTGAGCCTTTCCGCGGCACTCAATGCGCCGATCGAGGAAACGCGCTTCGGCGTGTTCCGGATGTGAGGGGCGGATGATCAATTTTTCAAACCCCCTCTGGCCTGCCGGCCATTTCCCCCACAAGGGGGGAGAAGACCCGCGGCACCGTCCCGGCAACCGTCGGAGACGAGCGTGGCAGGTTAAGCCACTCCCCCTTGTGGGGAGGGGTCGGGGAGGGGACTTTCAGTTCACATATGCAGGGACCGCCCCATGCTGAAAAAGGTCCTCATCGCCAATCGCGGCGAGATCGCCTGCCGCATCATCCGCACCTGCCACATGCTGGGCGTCGCGACGGTCGCCGTCTATTCCGATGCCGACCGTGATGCGCTGCATGTCTCGCTTGCCGGCGAGGCGGTGCATATCGGCCCGTCGCCGGCGGCCGAAAGCTATTTGCGCGGCGATGTCGTCATCGATGCGGCGCTGAGAACCGGCGCCGATGCCGTCCATCCCGGCTACGGCTTTCTCTCGGAAAACCCGGATTTCGTCGAAGCGGTCGCGGCCGCCGGCCTCCGTTTCATCGGGCCGCCGCCCGCAGCCATCCGCGCCATGGGCCTGAAGGACGCCGCCAAGACGCTGATGGAAAAGGCCGGCGTGCCGGTCGTGCCCGGCTATCACGGGGCTGAACAGGATCCGGATTTCCTCCTGGCCAAAGCCGCCCGCATCGGCTTTCCGGTTCTCGTCAAGGCACGCGCCGGCGGCGGCGGCAAGGGCATGCGGCGGGTGGAGAACGCAGCCGGCTTCAAGGACGCACTGGCCTCTGCCCAACGCGAGGCGCAAGCCGCCTTCGGCGACGCCGCCTGCCTGATCGAGAAGTACATCGCCCATCCGCGCCATATCGAAATCCAGGTGTTTGGCGACGACCACGGCGATGTCGTGCATCTCTTCGAGCGCGACTGCTCCCTCCAGCGCCGCCACCAGAAGGTCGTCGAGGAGGCTCCCGCCCCCGGCATGCCGGAGGAGATGCGCCGCGCCATGGGCGAGGCGGCAGTGCGGGCCGCCGAGGCGATCGGTTATTCCGGCGCCGGAACGATCGAGTTCATCGCCGATGCCTCCGAAGGGCTGAAGCCGGACCGCTTCTGGTTCATGGAAATGAACACACGCCTGCAGGTCGAGCATCCGGTGACGGAGGCGGTCACCGGCGTCGATCTGGTCGAATGGCAGCTTCGCGTGGCATCCGGCGAACCGCTGCCGAAGCGGCAGGAGGAGCTTTCGATCGACGGCTGGGCCTTCGAGGCGCGGCTCTATGCCGAGGATGCCGAGCGCGGTTTCCTGCCCGCCACCGGCACGCTCACGCATCTCGATCTGCCCGAGACGTCGGCCCGCGTCGATAGCGGCGTTCGGAGCGGCGACCGTATCTCGCCCTTCTACGATCCGATGATCGCCAAGATCGTCACGCACGGCCCTGATCGCGCGGCCGCCTTGTCCCGTCTCTCCGAAGCGCTGGCCGAGGTCCGCGCGACCGGCGTCGCGACCAATGCGGCATTCCTTCGCCGGCTAACGGACCAGACCGATTTTGTCGAAGGCAGGCCGGATACGGGGCTGATCGATCGCCATCTTGCCGAGCTGACGATGGTGCATGCGGCTCCTTCCGAGATTGCCGCCCTGGCCGCTCTCCTCCTTTCCGGCGCTTTGGAGCCGCCGGCGGCGAACGATCCCTGGGCAAGCTTGTCCGGCTTCCGATTGTGGTCGGACGCCTCCGATTTCGTCGATCTGGAGCATCGCGGCCAGCATCTACCGGCTTCGTTCACCGCAAAGGGCGGGGGCGTTTATCGGGCGGAACTCGGCGACAAAGCCACGGAGTTTCGCCTGTCCCGCTCCGGCGATGCCTATCTGCTGGAGGCCGACGGCCGCCGGCACAGGGTCCATGCGGTCCGTTCCAAGCGGGACGTGACGATCTTCCGCGAGGGCGAAAGCTGGCATTTCGGCGTCTTCGACCCTCTTGCCGGCGACGAGGAGGCGGCAGGCGGCGGCGACCGGCTCGTCGCACCCATGCCGGGCCTCGTGAAACTGCTGCGCGCCGCGCCGGGCGCCGCTGTGGCGAAGGGCGAGATGCTGGCGGTGATGGAGGCGATGAAAATGGAGCTGGCGCTTTCCGCTCCGCGTGACGGCAAGATCGCCGATGTGCTCGTCGCGGAGGGCGAGCAGGTGCTGGAAGGCGCCGTGCTTCTGCTGTTGGAACCGCTCCCGGAGGCGGAACATGGCTGAATTCGCCCGCAGCCTGGAAGGAGCGCGCCGATGAGCGGCTACACGATGCTGACGCTGGAGACGGATGCCCGGGGTGTCGCAAGGCTGGCGCTCAACCGGCCGGAAAAGCACAATGCCATGAATGCCGGGATGATCGGCGAACTGGCGGATGCGGCGGCGAAGCTTAAGGCGGACGAGGCGGTGCGGGTCGTGGTGCTTGCCGCTTCCGGCCCGACCTTCTGCGCCGGGGCCGATCTTTCCTGGATGCGGGATCAGGCGGGCAAGGACCGGCAGGGCAAGATCGAGGGCGCGACGGACCTGGCAATGATGCTGAAGGCGCTGGACGACCTGCCGAAGCCGCTGATCGGCCGGGTTCAGGGCAATGCCTTCGGCGGCGGCATCGGCCTCATGGCGGTCTGCGATATTGTCGTCGCGGCGGAGAAGGCGGAGTTCGCGCTCACCGAAACGCGGCTCGGGCTCATTCCGGCGACGATCGGCCCCTATGTCGTCCGCCGCATCGGCGAGGGGCATGCCCGCCGGCTCTTCCTCAATGCCCGCCGCTTCGATGCGGCGGCGGCCAGCAGGACCGACCTCGTCTCCGTGGTCCGCCCGGCCGGTGAACTCGATGCGGCCGTGGAGGAGGAGGTTTCGGCCTTCCTCGATTGCGCGCCCGGCGCCGTGGCCGGCGCCAAGAGCCTGGTGCAGGACCTTGCCCGCGGGGCGGCCGGGGATCCGATCGCCCATAGCGTCGGCCTGCTCGCCGACCGGTGGGAAAGCGCCGAAGGCCGCGCCGGCATCGAGGCCTTCCTGAGCCGCCGGCCGATGCCCTGGGCGCCGAAGTGAACCGTCATCGTCGCGCGATTCCATTGGACGGTGTCCTCCCTTGCCCTCGGTTTGCGTTTCATCCATCGGTGCCGGTGGAGCATGCCGCCGCACCCCCCTCTGCCCTGCCGGGCATCTCCCCCACAAGGGGGGAGATCGGATGGGAGCGGCGGCTTCCCAAACGACAAGCGCCGCTATTCGGCATACCGCATACGCATATGGAGGAACTGAGCGGGATCGGCTTGCGCCTTCTTCTCCCCAGCGGGGAGAAGTGCCGAGCAAAGCGAGGCGATGAGGGGGTGCACACGCGGCAAACGCATTGCCCGATGGTGGCTTCGCCCCCCTCATCCGCCCTGCCAGGCACCTTCTCCCCGCTGGGATCGGAGGCGGTTTTTCTTGTCGATTTTTCTCAAGGCTTTGATTTGCCTCGCGGCACCCCCCTCTGCCCTGCCGGGCATCTCCCCCACAAGGGGGGAGATTGGATGGGGCGCCGGCTTCCCTAAACGACAAGCGCCGCTATTCGGCATACCGCATATGAGGAACCGAGCAGGTTCGGCTTGCGCCTTCTTCTCCCCAGCAGGGAAAAGTGCCGAGCAAAGCGAGGCGATGAGGGGGTGCACACGCGGCAAACGCGGCGCTGGATTTTGGTTTCGTCCCCCTCATCCGGTCCTTCGGACCACCTTCTCCCCGCTGGGGAGAAGGGAAAGCCGCTGCCTGTGATCTCCTTCACGGGGGCGATCGCATATGAGAACCGAGCCAGTTCGGCTTGCGCCCACTTCTCCCCAGCAGGGAGAAGTGCCGAGCAAAGCGAGGCGATGAGGGGGTGCACACGCGGCAAACGCATTGCCCGATGGTGGCTTCGCCCCCCTCATCCGCCCTGCCGGGCACCTCCCCGCTGGGGAGAAGGGGAGGGAACCCTGCCGGCCCTCGAGGAGGAGATGGCGGGTGGGACAGGGGAGGGCGGGCGCGGCGGCGCATCGGGTACCGCCGGTCCGGAATTTGCTAAAACAGCATTGCAGGGAGCAACTTTAGGTGTCCACTATGGTTACAATGGCCAGTGCCATGATGGCCACAGGCAGCAGGTGACAGGGTGAGCCGGTACAAGATGATGGTCGTAGGTGACAAGGATTTGCTCCCGCCCGGCACCCGCCACGCCTGGCAGCAAGCGGGTATCGAGCTTGCGGGGCCAATGCCGCCTGCCGATTTCGACATCCGTCTTGTCAGCGGAATGCACGGCGTCCTGATCCACGCCGCCTGTGATGCGCAGTTCATGTTCGACGCTTCGGAAATGCTGGAGGCCGCTTCCATTCCCTTCTTGTTCGTCGTCCCCGAGCAGCAGATCGTGGCGCGGCAGAATCCGCATGTGCTCGGCACCCGGATGGAAGACATCCAGGCGATCGTCCAGGAACTGCTGCGGCAATACGGCAGCGGCGTCAGGCATTAGGAGCGGCCGGGCCTTCCATTCGACCGCAGGTCGGCGGCGAATATGTCGTGCATCGACCTGAACAGGCAAAGCCTGACGGCGTCGTCTCCTGCGGCCACGGGAAGCTCGCGCTTCGCTCTCGCGATCGTCTTTCTGGCAAGGGCGGCCGCCTCTTTCTCGGACGAGAAAAAGCGACGAGCCATGCGGTGGACATCCGGGCCGAGTGCTTCGATCCGGGGATCGATATCTCCATGCCTGTTTCGGCTCGGCGGATTGGCGGTGACGCTCATCGGAAGCTCCATCCTACCAACCGACAATGTCACAGTCCGTTACATCGTTCCGGTACGCTGGCGTACAAACACCCCGTCTGGTCCCCCGCCCCGCTGGGACATGACCAAAAGCCCCTCTTCCGTACGGTACCGTACAATCATTGCTATTTGCGATGAGGGGAATATGCTCTCTGCGTCTCATGCAGATTGACCCGGGCGCGAAGGGCCGAAGCACCATGTGCTCCGCCCGAACCAGGAGGGAAGCACGTATGACCGCCCCTCCGCAATCTTCGATGCAGAACAAGCTTTTGGCGCTGCTTCCGGCAACGGATTACGGCCAGATCGCGCCCGATCTCGACCTCATTCCCCTGCCGAAGGGAACGCTGCTCGGCCGGGCAGGCAAACCGATCAAATACGCGTATTTTCTGGCGTCCGGACTTGGCTCCATCGTGGTGACCACACCCGAGGGCCACAGCGCGGAGGCCGGGATATTCGGATTCGACGGCTATGTGCCGACTTCCGTCGTGACGGGACTGGATGTCAGTATCCATGACGTCGGAATGCAGCTCGACGGCGAAGGCTACCGGATAAGCTACGATGCCTTCCGGGGCTGGATGGACAGCAACAGAAGTTTTTCCAGGGTGATGATCCGCGCTGCCGAAGCCTTTGCGGTGCAACTGGCCTTCACGGCGCTCTCCAATGCCGTTCACGATGTCAACGAACGCCTTGCCCGCTGGCTGCTGATGTGTCACGACCGGGTCTCGGGCAATGAAATCGCTCTGACCCACGATTTCATTTCATTGATGCTGGCGGTCCGGCGGCCAAGCGTCACGACGTCCCTGCACGTGCTCGAAGGCAACGGCTTCATCCGTTCCGAAAGAGGAAGCATCATGATCCGGAACCGTCCGGCCCTTGAGGAGTTTGCACGAGATGCCTACGGAAGACCTGAAGAGGAATACCGGCGTCTCATGAAGGATCTTTTCTAGGGCGCTGTTCTATTCTTCGAAGTGGAGTGTCACGCACAGACAGGAGGACAGGCGGAGTTCGAAGATGACACGGTACTTCTTCCAGATCCGCCGCGGTGGCGTAACCATCACCGACGAAGAAGGCGACGAGTTCGACAGCATTGACGAAGCCCACGCCAATGCCATCAGAGCCGTGCGGGAATTGTTGGCGGCACGCATCAAGAACGGCGCGATGATCTTGGACGAACATATGGAAATACGCGACGAAACCGGCGCGCTCGTTGTCGCCGTTTCATTCCATGACGTCATCAAAAGGCATCTCGGGCGCTGAGACGGGCCAGAATTCGCCGATGAGACGCCGGTATTCCTCTTCCGGCTCTCCGTAGGCATGGCCCGCGAATTCCTGCATCCCTTTCCGGTCCCGGATGGTGATGCGGCCGCGCTCCGCCCGGATGAGCTTCTTTCCTTCCAGGACATGCAAGGCGGTGGTGACGCTGGGCCGTCGGACCCCGAGCATCAGCGAAATGAAATCGTGGGTAAGATTGATCTCGTCGCCATCGACGCGGTCGTGGCCCATCAGCAGCCAGCGCGCCAGGCGTTCGTCCACCTGATAGGCGATGTTGCAGAGGGCGGTATAGGAAACCTGCGAGGAAAACGCCTGAATGAACCTGGCGAGCAGATTGGCGAAAACCGGGTTCTGCGCCAGCGTTTCCGCAACCTTCCCGATCGGCATCCGGTAGCCGTTTCCCGCAACCTGCATCAGCACTTCGTGGATGCTGATCGTTCCTCCGACGCCCGCCGGAGTCGGCGAAAACCCTTCGCGGCCGAACATGCCGGCTTCGGCCTGCTGGCCATCCGCAGAAACGGTCACCACCGATCCGATGCCGCTCTCCAGGAAATAGACATAGTCGATCGGCCTGCCCGCTTCGACGATGACGAAGCCTCGGGCAAGATCGACCGGCTCCAATACGGTTCTCACGCTGCGGAACTCGTTTTCGGGCAGCAGGGCCAGAAGCCGATTCCGGATTTCGTTCTGTTCTGCGACGGACATGGTTCTCGCTGACGTGGGCGAAAGTGCCAGAACTTCCGGCCGCCATGCCCCTGAATTCCAAGCGGGCGGTTGCCGATTCTATAGCATCCTGTGGTTCGGGGTGATTTTGGGTACGCTGGCAGACGCTGGGCCCGCTACCCGTCCGAAAGGATTAGTCTGCAGGCTCTTCAATTCGGAGGGGCAGGGAATGGAAACTTCAAGAGACCAGACGGTCCTGGTTCTGGAAGACGAGGCGCTGATTGCCATCTATCTCGAAGAGCTGCTCGCCCAGGCCGGTTTCGACAGTATCAGCACCTATTCGTCCTGTGTCGCCGCAACCGAGTGGCTTCAGCAGCACACGCCGGAGCTTGCCGTCATGGAGACCCGGCTGAGGGACGGCGCCTGCGACGAGATTGCCGCCATCCTCGCCAAACGCGGCGTGCCCTACATCGTGCATTCGGTGGAGAGGGATATCGGCGGGCGCCATCCGCAGATGGACAGCAAGTGCAAATGGGTCGACAAGCCCTGCAATCCGGACGAATTCATCCGGGCGGTGAAGGAATGCGTGCCCGATCACGGGCGGCATATGCTCTGATCGGCTGCGTTTGCAGGCGAAAGCGGAGGACGGCAAGCTGCCGTCCGCGTCTCACTCGTCGTTCATCTTGAGCGCCGCGATGAAGGCTTCCTGCGGGATCTCGACCTTGCCGAACTGCCGCATGCGCTTCTTGCCTTCCTTCTGCTTTTCCAGAAGCTTGCGCTTGCGGGTGGCGTCGCCGCCGTAGCATTTCGCGGTCACGTCCTTGCGGAGCGCCCGGACCGTCTCGCGGGCGATCACCTTGCCGCCGATCGCCGCCTGGATCGGGATCTGGAACATGTGCGGCGGGATGAGCTCCTTCAGCTTCTCCACCATGCCGCGGCCGCGCCGGTCGGCCGCGGAGCGGTGGACGAGCATGGAGAGCGCATCGACCGGATCGCCGTTGACGAGGATCGACATCTTCACGAGGTCGCCCGGCCGGTAGTCCATGATGTTGTAGTCGAAGGAGGCATAGCCCTTCGAGATCGATTTCAGCCGGTCGTAGAAGTCGAAGACCACTTCGTTGAGCGGCAGCTCGTAGGTGATCATCGCGCGGCTGCCCACATAGGTGAGCTCGGTCTGGATGCCGCGCCGGTCCTGGCAGAGCTTCAGGATGCCGCCGAGATATTCATCCGGCGTCATGATCGTCGCCTTGATCCACGGCTCGCGGATCTCGTCGATCTTGACGACGTCGGGCATGTCGGTCGGGTTGTGCAGTTCCATCTCGGTGCCGTCCGTCAGCGTCATCTGGTAGACGACGGAGGGTGCGGTGGCGACGAGATCAAGGTTGAACTCGCGCTCCAGGCGCTCCTGGATGATTTCGAGATGCAGCAGGCCGAGGAAGCCGCAGCGGAAGCCGAAGCCGAGGGCGGCGGAACTCTCCATCTCGAAGGAGAAGGAGGCGTCGTTGAGGCGGAGCTTGCCCATCGCGGCGCGCAGGTCCTCGAAATCGGCGGCGTCGACCGGGAAGAGGCCGCAGAAGACCACCGGCTGGGCCGGCTTGAAACCCGGCAGGGCCTGGGCGGTCGGACGCTTGTCGTCGGTGATCGTGTCGCCGACGCGAGTATCGGCGACTTCCTTGATCGAGGCGGTGATGAAGCCGATCTCGCCAGGGCCGAGACTGTCGACATTGACCATTTTCGGGGTCAGCACGCCGACGCGCTCGACCGAGTATTTGGCGCCGGTGCCCATCATGCGGATCTGCTGGCCCTTGGCGATGACGCCGTCGATGACGCGCACCAGGACCATGACGCCGAGATAGGTGTCGTACCAGCTGTCGACCAGCAGCGCCTTGAGGGGCGCGGTCTCGCCGCCGGGGCTCTTCGGCGGCGGCAGCTTGTGGACGATCGCTTCCAGCACGTCCGGGATGCCGAGGCCGGTCTTGGCCGAGATCAGCACCGCGTCGGTGGCGTCGATGCCGATCACTTCCTCGATCTGTTCCTTGATGCGGTCGGGTTCTGCGGCCGGCAGGTCGATCTTGTTGAGGACGGTGACGAGCTCGTGGTTGTTGTCGATCGCCTGGTAGACGTTGGCGAGCGTCTGGGCTTCCACGCCCTGGGAAGCATCGACGACGAGGAGCGAGCCCTCGCAGGCCGACAGCGAGCGCGAGACCTCGTAGGCGAAGTCCACGTGGCCGGGCGTGTCGATGAGGTTCAGGATATAGGTCTCGCCGTTCTGCGCCTTGTAGTGAAGGCGCACCGTCTGGGCCTTGATGGTGATGCCGCGCTCGCGCTCGATATCCATCGAATCCAGCACCTGTTCCGACATCTCGCGCTCGGCGAGGCCCCCGGTCGACTGGATCAGCCGGTCGGCCAGCGTCGACTTGCCGTGGTCGATATGCGCCACGATCGAGAAGTTGCGGATGTGGTCGAGGGGCGTGCGGGCGGAATTGGTGCTCATGGCTCGCGCATATAGCAGCGCGAATCCCTGCCGCAAAGCGGAAAGATAACCTTTCATTGAGGATAAGGCCCGGTTCTGCGGGCTATTTGGGCTTACCGGTCTCCGGATCGGTGAGCACTGACGCGTTGGGGACCTGGGCGCTGCGGATGCCGAAATTCTCCCGCGCGTCGGCCGGCACGGCCTGGCGCTCCTTGAGGCGCCACAGGACATAAGTCCCGTAGGCGATCGCGACCAGGATCACCGCATGGATGAAGGTGTGCTGGCCGAAGACGGGGGTCAGAAGCGTGACGCCGAGCGGCACGACGGTAGCGGCTGCCGACCAGGCGACGAGCAGCGTCGAGGAGAGCGGCACGAAATCGCCCGGATCGGCGCGGTCGTTGGCATGCGCGTTGGCGACCGAATAGACGGTCTCGACCGCCCCGCCGAAGACGAGGAAGACGATCATCAGGATGACGATGGCCGAGAACGAGACGAAGAGGGCGGCGATGCCGGCCGCGACGATGAGGCCGCAGGTGACGACGAGCACGTAGCGCCGGTCGATCCGGTCGGAGAGCACGCCGAGCGGGTATTGCACGAAGAGCAGCCCGGTCTGCATGACGAACATCAGCAGCGCGATATCCGCCTGGGACACCTGGCTGGTGGCCGCATAGATCGGCGTGAAGCCCTGCACGACCATGGAAAGCCCGCCGGATGCCAAAACGCCGACGAGGCCCACCGGCGAGATGCGCCATGCCATGGGGATGTTGACGCTGACGCTGGCGGGCGGCGGCGGGTTCGGCAGGCGGGTGAGCCCGATCGGCAGGATGGCGAGCGCGGTGACGAGGATGACGGCGAGCGGCGCGAGATTGCCGTCGGTCGGTATGCGGCCGAAGATCCAGGCGCCGCAGCCGAGGCCGAGAACGTAGGCCATGTAGAAGAAAGACATGGCCCGGCCGCGCCATTGGTTGGAGGCGGCGTGGTTCAGCCAACTCTGGGCGATGATGAAGTTGACGTTGGCGGCCGCGCCGTAGAGGCCGCGGGCGAAAATCCACACATAGGCGGGCAGGTCGGCGGCGATCAGCACGGCCGCGATGATCACCATCGCCATGGAGCAGGCGAAAAGCCGCGCATGGCCGACGCGGCGAATGAGCGGCCCGCCGACGACGCAGCCGATAAGGCCGCCGAAGGCGACGGCAGTGACGGCCGCGCCCGCCGCCCACGGAGCCGCAGATTGGGTGAGCATGAAGGGCACATAGGCGAACATGATGCCGCTGCCGACCGCGGCGATCGTCATGGAGACGACGATGCTGGCGATCGAAAAGGGCGACGCCGTCTCGATTGTCCGACCGTGCATTCGTCTCTCCGGAAACGGGCGGACGGCCGCTTCTGCGCCGTATCCGACCCGACTGCAGCTTCATAGCCGACGGATGATGACGGGAGCTATCGCGGAAACGCCATCGGCTCACGAATTTCACACATTCCATCATGATGACGCTTGATTCCACCATAAGGGAATGCAATTCTCAAATCATGGAAACCACGGTTCACGACATAGATGCCGCCATCAGCGAGCGGCTGAAGAAGCTCCGGGCGAAAGCGGGTTTCACACTCGACGAGCTGTCGAGCCGGTCGGGCGTCAGCCGGGCGATGATCTCGCGCATCGAGCGGGCCGAGGCGAACCCGACGGCGGCGCTGCTTGCGAGGCTGTCGGAAGCGCTCGGCCTTTCGCTCTCGGCCTTCTTTGCCGACGAGGACAAGCAGGGCTCGCCGCTCAGCCGCCGGGCGGACCAGAAGCTGTGGCGCGACCTGCATACGCGTTATCTGCGCCGCTCCGTCTCGCCGCCCGGCACGCCGAGCCGCGTCGATATCGTCGAGGTGGAGTTTCCGGCCGGGGCACGCGTCAGTTTCCCGCCGCGCGAGGAGAGCCGGGTGATGACCCAGCATGTCTGGCTGTTCGAGGGTGTGCTGGAGATGGTTTTCGAAGACGTCACCTACACGCTTCATCCCGGCGACTGCCTCTACATGGACCTCGGCGCCGCCTTCGATTTCCACAACCCGTCCGACAAGCCGGCCCGCTACGCGGTGATCCTCGACCGCGGCCGTTAATCCGAAAGAACCGAACATGACGACCATCCGCATCATAGACGCCGACGAAGCCCGCGCCGTCCTGCCCGATCTCTGCGAAATCCTCTCCGACTGCATCAACGGCGGCGCTTCGGTCGGCTTCATGCTGCCTTTCGGGCCGAAGGACGCGGAGGCCTACTGGCGGGAGATCGCCGCAGCCGTCGAGGCGGGTGGCATCATCCTCGCCGTAGCGGAAGTGGAAGGTCGGGTGGTCGGCACGGTGCAGGTGGGCCTGGCGTCGAAGCCGAACCAGCCGCATCGCGGCGACCTGATGAAGCTCCTCGTGCATCGCTCGGCCCGCGGCCTCGGCCTTTCGCGCAGGCTGATGGATGCGGTGGAAAGGGAGGCGGCCCGGCGCGGCCGCACGCTTCTGGTACTCGACACGGCGACCGGAAGCGATGCGGAGAAGATCTATCCCCGCTTCGGCTGGGAGCGCGTCGGCGTCATTCCCGACTACGCCATGTGGCCGGAAGGCGGCTTCTGCGGCACGACGCTGTTTTATAAACGGGTGGGGTGAAGGAGTAGCCCGCCCTTTTTTGGGCGGGCTCAGATTGCTGACAAAGGCGAAAACTTCTCTTTCGTCATGCTCGGGCTTGTCCCGAGCATCTGCAAACTATTGATGTTTATAGATCCTCGGCACAAGGCCGAGTAGGACTGAAGGTTCGTCAACAAGCTGAGCCCGCCCCATGGGCGGGCCTGCGAGCCCTTGGCTCAGCGCTTTTCCGTCAGGAAATAGAGGAGGGCGATGACGGGAAGGGCGAGGCCGATCGAGGAGGCGAGAAGCCAGCCGCCCTCGGCGAACGCCCAGGCTCCGACGGCGGAGCCGATCGCGCCGCCGCAGAAGAAGGTCGCCATGAAGAGGCCGTTCAGACGGCTGCGCAGCTCGGCGCCGAGGCCGTAGATCGCCCGCTGGCCGATGACGAGCGTCATGGTCACGCCGAAATCGAGCAGGATGGCGGCAAGCGTCAGCAGCGTCAGCGCGACGACGGAGCCTTCCGGGGCGATATGGGTGATCAGGAAGGCTATCGCGACCGCGGCGATCCCGAAGACCGTCGCGGGTCTGCCGAGATCCCGGTCGGCAAGGCGCCCGGCGATCGGCGAGGCGATGGCGCCCGCGACGCCCGCAAGCGCGAAGAGGGCGATGCCGGCCTGGGTGAGCTGGAAGGCGGGGCCGGCCAGCACCAGCGGCGTCACCGTCCAGAACAGGCTGAAGGCGGCGAACTGGCAGGCCTGGTAGAAGGCGCGGCGGCGCAGCACCGGCTGGGTGGCGTAAAGGGTGCCCATCGAAGACAGCAGGGAGAAATAGGAGAGCCTGGTCTGCGGCATCCGCTTCGGCAGGCGGGCGGCAAGCACGAAGCCGAGCACGACCATGACGGCGGCCGACAGGAAGAAGACGAGGTGCCAGGAGGAGAAGCGGGCGATGAAGCTCGCAACCGGCCGTGCCATCATGATGCCGACCATCAGCCCGCTCATGACATTGCCGACCACCCGGCCGCGCATGGCGTCGGGCGCAAGGCTCGCGGCGAAGGGCACGATCATCTGCACGGCGGTGGAGCCGAGGCCGATCGCCAGCGATGCGGCGAGGAAGGGCACGGAGGCGGTCGAAAGCCCGGCGGCGACGAGCGCCAGCGTCACGGCGCCGATCATGGTGAGGATCAGCCGGCGGTTTTCGAGAAGGTCGCCGAGCGGTACGATCAGGAGCAGGCCGAGGCCGTAGCCGATCTGCGTCAGCGTCACGATGAGGCCGGTCGCATGCGCCGGGAGACCGATCGAGGCGGCGATCGGACCGGCGAGCGGCTGGGCGTAATAAAGGTTCGCGGCGACGAGACCGCAGGCCGCGGCCATGACGAAGGTCATGCCGGCGGACATTGCCGAAGGTGCCGCCGGCGCGGCCAGTGTTGCAGTATTGCTTGTCATGAAAGGCTCCGGGGAGGAGGAGGTTGAGGGAGGAACGGATAATTCAGTCGAGAAGTTTCATGGCGGTATCCACCACGGAGAGGGCCCGGTCGCGGTCGGGACCTGTCTTGCCGAGGACGCGAAGGCCCTGGGTGACCGAGAGCAGGAGGCGTGCGGTCGTCGCAGGATCGACCGCCTGCGGGATCGACCCGTCCGTCTGTCCTTCGCGGATCAGGCTGTCGAGCAGGGCTTCGGTGCGTGCCATCGAGCGGTTGACGCGCTCGGCCGCTTCGGCATCGTAGACGCCGAGCTCGATCGCCGTGCCGACCACCAGGCAGCCGCGCCGGCCGTGTTCGCCATGCGAGGCTTCGGCATAGAAACGCAGCATGCGGAAAACCTTGTCGCGGCCGTTGCCGCCCGCCGCAAGCTCTTCTTCCAGAAGCGCGTTGCGGACCTGCTTGTATCGGTCGAAGGCGGCGAGGAAGATCGCCTTCTTGTCCTTGAAGGCCTTGTAGAGGCTGCCGGCGGCAAGCCCCATCGCGTCCTTCAGCTCCGAGATCGACGCGGCATGATAGCCGCGCTCGGAAAAGACGACGATCGCCTTGTCGAGCGCTTCCTCGATCTCGAATTCGCGCGGACGTCCCGGCGGACGCGCGGCCAGGCCGGATGTGGCATTGATGTTCATGGCAGACGGCTTAATTTGGAAACGATCGTTCCCAAATATGGGTACGATCGCGTTTCGTCAAGCACCCCGATCGGCTTTTTATGGCGTCTCGCCAGTGCGCCCGCCTGCATGCAAAGGGATATTCCGTGCGGAACACTCGGCCGTCCCGCTGGTTACACTCCTGTCACCAACCGAAAGCTGGAGGCAGACATGAGCAAGAGTGACGTTCAACAGGCCGTGAAACGCGCCGAGCGGCAGGTGGAGAACACCAGCGCCGGCGGGCATCTGGGCGGAACCTATTATGGCCAGAACCCCGACGGCAAGACCGCTTCGACGAACAACAATGTCGGCAAGGCCCGCCCGAACACCGGCAGCACCTGACGTCACGACCCGACGAGATTTCTGAAGAGCCCCGCCGCGCGCGGGGCTTTTTTGTCGTATCTTCCCTGGAATCCGGTTGCGGAAAAAAATCGGTCGGGCCTGTCGGGAGAGGGATGGGCCGCACGTCCTTGGGTTCGGGATGGCGCCGCGAAGGCTGTGCATCCGATTTTCCGAACCTATGGCAAATGGGGAGTAGACATGAGTACCAATTATCGCTGGGTGATCGTTTTCGCGGGCGCTCTGATGGGCTGCGTCGCGGTCGGCACGATGTTTTCGCTCGCCATCTTTCTGGAGCCGATCGCCACGGATACCGGCTGGTCGCATGCGGGCATTTCGAGCGCGATGACGCTGAACTTCATCGTCATGGGCCTCGGCGGCTTTCTCTGGGGCGCGGCGAGCGACCGTTACGGCGCCCGTATCGTCGTGCTGATCGGCGCGGTCCTGCTGGGGCTCGCGCTGGTGCTGGCAAGCCGAGTGGAGAGCCTGTTCCTTTTCCAGCTCGTCTATGGCTGCCTCGTGGGCCTCTCCGCGAGCGCCTTCTTCGCGCCGATGATCGCCGTCACCATGGGCTGGTTCGACGAGCACCGCAGCCTTGCGGTGTCGCTGGTTTCCGCCGGCATGGGCATGGCGCCGATGACCATCTCGCCTTTCGCGCGCTGGCTGATCTCCGCCTATGACGACTGGCGCATGGCCATGTTGCTGATCGGCATCGGGGCCTGGATATTGCTCCTGCCGACCGCCTTCCTCGTGCGCAGCCCGCCGGTTGCGGCTGCCGCCGGTCCGGCATCCGCACCGCAGGCCGGGGGCGCCGGCATGCCGCTGTCGAAAGTGTTCCGCTCGCCGCAGTTTCTGGTGCTCGGCTTCACCTTCTTCGCCTGCTGCGCGGCCCATTCCGGCCCGATCTTCCACATGGTGAGCTACGCCATGTTCTGCGGCATCGCGCCGATGGCGGCGGTCACCATCTACAGCGTCGAAGGGGCGGCCGGCCTCGGCGGGCGCATTCTCTACGGCGTGCTTGCGGACAAATTCGGCGTCAAGCCGGTGCTGGTCGCGGGGCTGCTGATCCAGGCGGCCGTCATCTCGGCCTATACGCTCGCAAGCGACCTGACGCAGTTCTATACGCTGGCGATCATCTTCGGCGGCACCTATGGCGGCGTCATGCCGCTCTATGCGGTGCTGGCGGGCGAATATTTCGCGCCGAAAATTCTCGGCACGGTTCTCGGCGCGGCGACCATGCTGTCGAGCATCGGCATGGCCTTCGGGCCGCTCGCCGGCGGCTGGGCCTTCGACCAGTTCAACAATTACAACTGGCTGTTCATCGGCTCGGCGCTGGTGGGGCTTGGCGCGGTGCTGATCGCGCTCGCCTTTCCGCCGCTGCCGCGCCGCGAGCAGCTTCAGGCTGCGTGATGCGAAACGAAAGCCCGGAGGGTCCCTCCGGGCTTTCCGGTTGCGGGAGTATCAGAGCGTCCCGGCGCGCTGCTGCGTCATCATGAAGGTGTCGTAGCTGTATTCGGCGATCTGCGCCCAGAGATAGGCGTCCTTCTTGAAGGCCTGCTGATGGTCGTAGATCTTCTTGAAGGCGGGGCTTTTCGCCGAGAGCTCCGCATAGGTTTCCATCGCCGCCTTGAAGCAGACCTCCATGATCTCGCGGCTGAAAGCCTTCAGCACCGCGCCTTCGCCGACCAGCTGCTTGAGCGCGGTGGCGTTGTGGGCGTCGTAATTGGCGAGCATGCTCATGTTCGCCGCGGCGCAGGCATCCGCCAGGATCTGCTGGTAGCTCTTCGGCAGGGCGTTGAACTTTTCGAGGTTGAAGAAGGCGTGCATGGCCGGGCCGCCCTCCCACCATGCGGGATAGTAGTAATACTTGGCGACCTTCACGAAGCCGAGCTTCTGGTCGTCATAGGGGCCGACGAACTCGGTGGCGTCGATCGTGCCCTTTTCGAGCGCGGCATAGACGTCGCCGCCGGCGATCTGCTGCGGCGTGACGCCGACCTTCTGCATGACCTGGCCGGCGAGGCCGGCAATGCGCATCTTAAGACCCTTCAGGTCGTCGATCGTGTTGATCTCCTTGCGGAACCAGCCGCCCATCTGGGTGCCGCTGTTGCCGGCCGGCAGCGCATAGAGGCCGCGCGGCGCAAGGAATTCGTTGATCAGGTCATTGCCGCCGTTGAGGAACCAGGCATTGGTCATGCGGGCGTTCAGGCCGAAGGGAATGGCGGTGCCGAGCGCGAAGGCCGGATCCTGGCCGATATAGTAATACGAACAGGTATGGGCCATCTCGACGGTGCCGTTGGCGACCGCGTCGGCCGCCTGCAGCGGCGGCACGATCTCGCCGGCGCCGAAGGTCTGGATGGTGAACCTGCCGTCGGTCGCCGTCTTCACGGCGTCGGCGATCTGGTTGGCCGCATCGAAGATGATGTTGAGGCTCTTCGGGAAGGAGGAGGTGAGCCGCCAGTTGATCCTCGGGCTTTCCTGGGCGATGGCCGGGGCTGCCAGGGGGGCGGCAAGCGCGGTCGCGGCTGCGGCGCCCATGCCGGCGGTGGCGGCCTGCCTGAAGAAACGTCTGCGGTTCATGGAATTCCTCCTCTTCGATCCGGGAATGCGTCGATATCGCTCTTAGCCCTCGTTTTGAAAACGGCAAGCGAAATCCGGAGGAATCGTGCTGCAAATGCAGCCGGGACGCCGCTGAGGGTCGAAGAATAAAGAAAAAGCCCGGAGGAGCGCTCCGGGCTTTGCTGTTTTCTCAATGATTGCCGCTTGTCAATGACTGGAGGACGCCTTGCGCCTCTTCGGCGCGGGATCGGGCGAAGCCTCGGCCGCTTCCCGTTCGAGGCGAAGCAGTCTCAGCCGCTCGGTCTTCTTTTCCCGCATGGAAGCCTCCGCGGCAATGATCGACCTTGCCGTGTGATCGGTGGCGGCCGCCTTGTCGCGGGCGGAAAGCTTGGCGGGATTGAAGAATTCTTCCTTGGTAGCGGTCATGATCTTCTCCTTCCTGGTGTACGTCCGGTCAGTGAACCGGTGTCAGCGCGTACGGGCGGCCTTTTTGGGGGCCGGCAGCAGGCCTTCGCGCTGCGCCTTCTTGCGTGCGAGCTTGCGGTAACGGCGCACGGCTTCCGCCTTCTCGCGAACGCGCTTCTCAGACGGCTTTTCGTATGCACTGCGCGCCTTCATTTCGCGGAAAACGCCTTCGCGCTGCATCTTCTTCTTCAGCACCCGAAGGGCCTGCTCGACATTGTTGTCTCTGACAAGAACCTGCAAACTATATCCTTTCCATTGCGGGCAACCCCGCGTTTCGTCAAAAATGAACTACTTGGCGACGCGGATGCTCGCCGGCTTCAGCCAGGGCTCGCCCGCGGCCGT
The DNA here is from genome assembly GCF_900177415.1 of Xaviernesmea oryzae. Classification (GTDB taxonomy): domain Bacteria; phylum Pseudomonadota; class Alphaproteobacteria; order Rhizobiales; family Rhizobiaceae; genus Neorhizobium; species Neorhizobium oryzae_A. Next base: position 641,014 of record NZ_FXAF01000006.1, read on the forward strand.
GGAGGACGTCTCCTCCTTGCCGGCGGATGCCGTCGCCAGAGCGTCGATGTCGCTTGCGACGATCCGCCGCTCGAAATTTTCGTTGCCGAAGCGGACCCGATACTGCTGTTCGCCGCTGTCGGCGGCGGGAAGAAGGCCGACGATCCGGCATGTCCGGTCGCCGGTGGCCTTGCGCATCAAGCTCGCTTTGAGAACGATGACATCGTCGAGGGCAAAAACGTTTGGACCCATCGTTTTCTCCTTGAACCCGGTGGGGGCCGGGAAAACAAAAAGGCCGGGCGTTACCCCGACCTCTTCCCGTCATTCAAGCGCCCGCTGCCAGTACATCCGTGGTCAGCGGGGCGAATGACATCCTTAAACAGCCCGGAGATTGTCCGCCGAGTTCTTGCCCGACTTGCGGTCGCGAACGATCTCGTAGGAGATCTTCTGACCTTCCGCCAGGGAGGACAGGCCGGCGCGTTCGACAGCCGAGACGTGGACGAAAACGTCCGTCGCGCCGTCGTCGGGCTGAATGAAGCCAAATCCCTTGGTGCTGTTGAACCACTTTACGGTGCCAGTATTCATAACGATTTCCTTTCAATCGCTAGAGTTATCGGACAGTATTTCGTCCGCTTTGATCGATATTTGAGAGGAAATCTGACTGAGCAAGAAGCTCGTAGACAAAGGTCGCAAGCAATTTTCGATGACCTCAATATAGGCCTTATCGCCGGATAATCAATGTCTTGGCCGCAATTAAATTATCCCGGGCTGCGCCAAGGCCCGGGAATTTCTGACCAACAGCATGATTTTAAATCGCAATATGGCGGGGAATTTTGTCCCGCCCGCGCGAGCGGCGCCTGTGGCGGCACGAACGGAAACGCCCCTCCCGTTTCGGAAGGGGCGCATGAGATGAGAACAGGCGTTCGCCTCGTCAGAGGGTGCCCTTGCGCTGCTGCACCATCATGAACGCGTCATAGCTGTATTCGGCGATCTGGTTCCACAGATAGCCGTCCTTCTTGAACGCCTGCTGGCTGTCGTAGATCTTCTTGAAGGCCGCGTTCTTGCCGGTGATCTCGGCATAGACCTCCTGAGCCGCCTTGTAGCTCGCCTCGAGGATCTCCTGGCTGAACGGCTTCAGGATCGCGCCTTCGGAAACGAGCTGCTTCAACGCCGTGGCGTTGTGGGCGTCGTAGCGGGCGAGCATGTTGGCATTGGCGTTGGCGCAGGCGTCTTTCAGCATGTGCTGATAGGTCTTCGGCAGCGCATTGAACTTCTCCAAGTTGAAGAAGGCATGCACGACCGGACCGCCTTCCCACCATGCGGGATAGTAGTAATACTTGGCGACCTTCACGAAGCCGAGCTTCTGGTCGTCATAGGGGCCGACGAATTCGGTGGCGTCGATCGTACCCTTTTCGAGCGCGGCATAGACGTCGCCGCCGGCGATCTGCTGCGGCGTGACGCCGAGCTTCTGCATGACCTGGCCGGCAAGGCCGGCAATGCGCATCTTGAGCCCGTTGAGATCGCCGACCGTGTTGATTTCCTTGCGATACCAGCCGCCCATCTGGGCGCCGGTATTGCCGGCCGGCAGCGCGTAGATGTTGTAGCCGGCGAGGAAGTCGTTGATCAGCTCGTTGCCGCCGCCGACCGAAAGCCATGAATTGGTCTGGCGCGCATTGAGGCCGAACGGAACCGCCGTGCCGAGCGCGAAGGTCGGGTCCTTGCCGATATAGTAATAGCAGCAGGTATGCGCCATTTCGACGGTGCCGTTGGAAACGGCGTCGGCAGCCTGCAGGCCCGGCACGACTTCGCCGGCGGCGAAGGTGTGGATGGTGAAGTTGCCGTCGGAGGCTTCCTTCACGCTGTCTGCGATGTCGGCGGCAGCGGACCAGAGGATATCGGTATTCTTGGTGAAGGAGGACGTCATCCTCCAGGTGATCTTTGGGTTTTCCTGGGCAATGGCCGGGGCGGCCAGGGGAGCCGTAAGCGCGGTCGCGGCAGCGGCGCCCACGCCGGCGGTCGCGGCCTGGCGGAAGAATTGTCTGCGATCCATGGGATTAATGCCTTCTTGACTTTGGGAGATGCCCGGATTTTCGCCCGCGCGGCGGCTGTTAATCATTTCGTTTCGGCAGCGGCAAGCAAAAAAATCCAAAGATTGCGCTGCAGTGCAGCAATCGTTTTCGAAAATTGCTTTGTCCGTGCCGCCGCTCATCCGGCCGCGAACGGCAGCGGAAATCCCTTGAAGTTTCCGTCCGAGGGATTAGTTTAGAATTATTCTAAGATCGAGGTTTCCATGCTCGCCCGCCTTTTCTCCAGCTACAAGCGTCCGTTCTCTTCCCTCGACGAAAGGGAGATCCTAGCCCTCGCCATCGCCTCCGAAGAAGAGGATGCACGCATCTATCTCGGTTACGCGGACAGTCTGAGGGACCGGTATCCGGCCTCCGCCAAGGTGTTTGAGGATATGGCGGAGGTCGAGCAGACCCACAAGAACGTGCTGATCGAGACGTTCCGTTCCCGTTTCGGCGAGCGCATCCCGCTGATCCGGCGCGAGCATGTGCGCGGCTTCTACGAACGCAGGCCGGACTGGCTCATCCGCAACCTGCCGCTCGAAAAGGTGCGCGAACAGGCCGAAGCGATGGAGGAGCAGGCCTTCCGGTTCTATACCGAGGCGGCCAAGCGGATCTCGGATGCCTCGACGCGGCAGCTGCTGGGGGACCTGGCGATCGCCGAGCAGGGGCATGAGGACATCGCCCGCATGCTGACCGACAAGCATGTGCCGGACGACGTGAAGACGGAGGAGAACGAGACCGCGCGCCGGCAGTTCATCCTCACCTATGTGCAGCCGGGCCTTGCCGGGCTGATGGACGGGTCGGTTTCGACGCTGGCGCCGATCTTCGCCGCGGCCTTCGCCACGGGCGACACCTGGTCGACCTTCCTGATCGGCCTGTCGGCCTCCGTTGGCGCCGGCATTTCCATGGGCTTCACGGAAGCCGCCCACGACGACGGCAAGATTTCCGGGCGCGGCTCGCCGGTCAAGCGCGGTCTCGCCTCCGGCATCATGACGGCGATCGGCGGGCTCGGCCATGCGCTGCCCTATCTTATTCCGCATTTCTGGACCGCGACGATCGTGGCGGCGGTCGTCGTCTTTTTCGAACTCTGGGCGATCGCCTTCATCCAGAACCGCTACATGGAGACGCCCTTCCTGCGGGCCGTCTTCCAGGTGGTTTTCGGCGGCTCGCTGGTGCTCGCCGCAGGCATCCTGATCGGGAATGGGTGAGCAGCGACGGCGTAGCCGGCAAAACGCTCCTGTGGAGCGTTTTGAGCTGCGAACGCCCTGAGCTAAAAGCGAAGGGCCGGGCGCCGCTTCGGCAGATGCACCCCCCGGGGCGTAGCCGGCAAAACGCTCCTGTGGAGCGTTTTGAGCTGCGAACGCCCTGAGCCCAAAGCGAAGGGCCGGGCGCCGGTTCGGCAGATGCGCCCCCCGTGTTTCTCCCACAGCATAAAACCGCCCGCAATCCTTTGGATCGCAGGCGGTTTTATGCTGTGGGAGATCGGTTTAGCGCAACGCGCCGACCAGCAGATCGCGGCCGTTTTCGATCGTCACCCAGCGCCCCGTGTTGAAGGAAGCCTGGCGCTTGAGGAAGGTATAGGGCGTCTGATACCAGGGCTTCACCTCGTTATCGAGGTTGTCCAGGATGAAGTCGCCATCGGCGGTGCGCAGCGTCAGGACGGCGTGACCTTCCCCATCCGGCTTGCGCACGACGGTCATCAGCAGGTCCGACAATGCGAAGCCGCGGGCCGCCAGTTCCTTGCGCTTCTGAAGCGCATAGTCTTCGCAATCGGCGAATTTCGTGGGATAGGCCCAGACTTCTTCCCGGCCGTAGATTTCCCGGTCCGTCTTGGCGATGTAGCGGGCGTTGACCGAGGCATTGATCCGGCGGACGGTCGCCATGCCGGAGGCGCTCACCTTCGGCGGCGGAGCCGAGCGGCTCTTGATGGAGCATTCCGCGCGGTACTTCTGACAGAATTCGTAATGGCCGATCGGCTGGGAAGTCACTGCGCCTGTGACCATGGAACCCACAGGTCTCGGAGCCGGCACTGCTGCGCTCACTGGTACAAGTATGCTGACTAGGATCACGGCAAGCCGTGCCTGCAAGGCTCTCATCATGGACCCGTCCCTTTAAATCCTAATGAAAAGTTAAGATTGGACGGGCACGAGAGTCAATCGTGAAGATTCGTTAATATCCGCGGCGTCGCAATATGGTTAAGACTGCAACATTTTTATCTCAGCGCGAAATTTAATCATGCATTTATTGAGGCAGAGACCGCAGCCTTCAGTTTCTCGATGTCCTGAGGCCGGGAAAGCCGGTGATCGCCGTCGCGGATCAGCGTCAGCACGACGTCGTCGGCCGGCAGGAATTCGACGAGCTTCAGCGCATGGCTGTAAGGCACGTCCGGATCCTTCATCCCCTGTAGAATATGGACGGAGCAGCCGGTTTCGATGATGCCGGTCATCACCCGGTTGCGGGCGCCGTCCTCCATCAGGTCGCGGGTATAGATATTGGGCTCGGGACTGTATTCGGAATGTTCCTCGAAATAGCCCTTCTCGGAAAGCGACTGCCGTTCGGCATCCGTCAGGTTCGGCTCGATGAGCTCCGCGGTGAAATCCGGCGCCGGGGCGACCAGCACGATGCCGTCGACGCCGGGCGCCTTTTTGCGCTTCCTCAGTTCCTGCACGAGGCGGAGCGCGATCCAGCCGCCCATGGAGGAGCCGACCAGGACGACCCGCTTCGGCTTGATGTCGTCGAGGACGGCGAGCGCCTCTTCGAGCCAGCGGGAGATCGTGCCGTCGCGGAAGAGCCCGCCGGACAGGCCGTGGCCGGAATAATCGAAGCGGATCGCGGCAAGCCCGAGCTCGTCCGCCAGCCTGTCCAGTTCGACGGCCTTGGTGCCGGACATGTCGGACCGGTAGCCTCCGAGCCAGACGAATGCGGGTCCGGGCTTCTTCTTCCGCGCCGCCCGGTGGATGATGGCGATCTCGCGGGCGGCGGTGCCTTCGCCCACGGTGATCCTCTTTTCGGTAATGCCGGCTGCGGCCTGTGTCATCCTAAATTCCTTGCGCTTTCCCGGCGCCTATAAAACAGATTCGCCATACGCGACAGCAGGTGATTTTTTCATGACAACGTGCTATTGACTTCGGCCAAGCGATCACGACATTGCCGTCGGCCGCAGGCCGGGCGAGCGAGAGTCGTCGCTTGCGTTCCGAAACAACAAGGAGAATACGACCATTCGCAGACCATTCAAAGCCGATGCCCCCGTCAAGGAGGGGCCGCGCTCCAACAGGGAAATTCGCATTCCCAAGGTCCAGCTTATCGATGCCGAAGGCCAGAATCTTGGCATAGTCCCGACCGATCAGGCCCTCAGGATGGCAGAGGAAGCTGGTCTCGACCTCGTCGAGATCTCGCCGAACTCCGAACCGCCGGTGTGCAAGATCCTCGATCTCGGCAAGCTGAAATATGCGAACCAGAAGAAGGCTGCCGAAGCCCGCAAGAAGCAGAAGATCGTCGAAGTCAAAGAAATCAAGATGCGTCCGAACATCGACACCCATGACTATGAGGTGAAGATGAAGGCGATCAACCGTTTCTTCGAAGAAGGCGACAAGGTGAAGGTGACGCTGAAGTTCCGCGGCCGCGAAATGGCCCACCAGGAGCTCGGCATGAAGCTTCTGCTTCAGGTGAAGGACGACACCCAGGAGATCGCCAAGGTCGAGGCGGAGCCGAAGCTCGAAGGCCGTCAGATGATGATGGTGCTGGCGCCGAAATAAGCGCCGCACCTTTCCGCCTCCAGGCGGTTTTGCCGGCGTTTCCGCCGGTTTTTGCCACGCTTTCTTTCCCATTGCGCTTTTTTCCGACTGCGGTTATAAGCGCGCGTCCGAACGGTCCGGCAGGGCATGCCGTGGCCGTTCTAAATGCTTGAGACTGGCTTCGTCTGCCGGTTTCGATACAAAAACGGAGTAGCAAAATGCCCAAGATGAAGACGAAGTCTGCTGCGAAGAAGCGGTTCAAGATCACCGCGAGCGGCAAGGTCAAGGCGCAGGCCGCCGGCAAGCGCCATGGCATGATCAAGCGGTCCAACAAGTTCATCCGCGACGCGCGCGGAACGATGGTGCTTGCCGAACCCGATGGCAAGAAGATCATCAAGAGCTACCTGCCGAACGGTCTCTGAAGACTAGTCGCGCTATCGGATTATAAGGAGATCATGACATGGCACGCGTAAAACGGGGCGTCACTTCCCGCGCCAAGCACACCAAGACCCTCAAGGCAGCCAAGGGCTTCTACGGCCGCCGCAAGAACACCATCCGCGCCGCAAAGGCAGCCGTCGATCGTTCGCGCCAAATGGCGACGCGCGACCGCCGCGTGAAGAAGCGGAATTTCCGCGCTCTGTGGATCCAGCGCATCAACGCCGCTGTCCGCGAGTTCGGCCTGACCTACGGCCGTTTCATCGACGGTCTCAACAAGGCCGGCATCGAAGTGGACCGCAAGGTTCTCTCCGATATGGCGATCCACGAGCCGGCAGCCTTCGGCGCGCTGGTCGAGGCCTCCAAGAAGGCCCTCGAATACCTCAAGGAAGCCGGCACGGCCAACGAGTTTGAAAGCGCGGTTCGTTAACCAGCGCTTCCCAAGCTTAATTGCTTCACTGATTTTGGGAAACCCGCGCTGGTTTGGGCCGGCGCGGGTTTTTCATTTACTCGTCACGACGTCGAAATAAATCTCTCCGAACATCAACGGAAGAAACCATGTCCGATCTGGAAAACCTGAAAACTTCGCTTCTGGCGGAAATCGCCGGCACGCAGGACGAGGCGGCGATCGAGGCCGTGCGCGTGTCCGCGCTGGGCAAGAAGGGCTCCGTCTCCGAGCTCCTGAAAACGCTCGGCTCGATGTCGCCGGAGGAGCGCCAGAGCCGCGGTGCGGCGATCAACGCGTTGAAGAACGAGATCACCGACGCGATCGCCACCCGCAAGACGGTGCTGAAGGATGCGGCGATCGAGGCGCGGCTGAAGGCCGAGACGGTGGACATCTCGCTTCCCGTGCGCTCTTCGCCTGCCGAGCGCGGCCGCATCCATCCGATCAGCGAGATCGTCGACGAGATCACCGCGATCTTCGGCGACATGGGCTTCTCGATCGCCGAAGGGCCGGATATCGAGACGGACTATTACAATTTCACGGCGCTGAATTTCCCGGAAGGCCATCCGGCCCGCGAGATGCACGACACCTTCTTCTTCCAGCCGGACGAGAACGGCGAGCGCAAGGTGCTGCGCACCCATACCTCGCCGGTGCAGATCCGCACCATGGAGGCTGAGACGCCGCCGATCCGCATCATCATTCCGGGCAAGACCTATCGCCAGGACAGCGACGCCACGCATTCGCCGATGTTCCATCAGGTGGAGGGCCTCGTCGTCGACCGCAAGTCGCATGTCGGCCACATGCGCTGGATCCTGGAGGAGTTCTGCAAGGCCTTCTTCGAAGTGCCTTCGGTGACGATGCGCTTCCGTCCGTCCTTCTTCCCCTTCACCGAGCCGAGCTTCGAGGTGGACATCCAGTGCGACCGCTCCGGCCCGATCGTCAAGTTCGGCGAGGGCACCGACTGGATGGAGATTCTGGGCTGCGGCATGGTGCATCCGAACGTGCTGAAGGCCGGCGGGCTCGACCCGGACGAGTTCCAGGGTTTTGCCTGGGGCATGGGCCTCGACCGCATCGCCATGCTGAAATACGGCATGCCGGACTTGCGGGATTTCTTCAACGCCGATGTCCGCTGGATGAACCACTACGGTTTCCGCCCGCTCGACATGCCGACGCTGTTCGGCGGTTTGAGTGTTTGAGCCAGAGAACCTGACAATGCCGACCTTGCTGATCTGGCATGGATACAAGTTCAGGTTCTACGCTTTGGACGTGGGTGAACCGCCGCATGTCCATATCGTCAAGGATTCAAAATCCCTGAAGGTCTGGCTGAGGAGTTTGGAAGTCGCGCAGAATAAAGGGTATAGTGATCAGGAAATTGGAAGGCTGCTCAAAGTGGCCGCGGACCACCGTGATGAATGGCTAGGCGTTTGGCATGACTTCTTTGGTCTTTGAAACTGATGAGATGCGGCCTGTTCGGGCTTGGTGTGCCGACGGCGAGGTCCACGTGGCGCTCGCCGATGGTCGCGTCATTGCTACGCCTCTCTGGTGGTATCCGTTCCTGTCGGAGCTGAACGACAACCAACTGAACGACATCGAGTTGATGTACGAGGGAATCTGGTGGACCGCTGTCGATGAAGGCATTTCGGTGAAAAGCATGTTCCTGGGCGTAAAGGCCCCCGGCGCCAAGGCTCCGGGAAAGGCCGCCTGACCCGATTTCCCCGATGATTTTGAGACGAGAACAAAGACAATGAAATTCACGCTTTCCTGGCTCAAGGATCATCTTGAGACCGACGCAACGCTCACCGAGATCTGCGAGCGCCTCACCTCGATCGGGCTCGAGGTCGAGGATGTCGACGACAAGGCCGCCTACAAGCCCTTCGTCATCGCCAAGGTTCTCTCGGCGGAAAAGCATCCGGAGGCCGACCGCCTGAAGGTGCTGATGGTCGATGCCGGTGACGGCAAGCCGGTGCAGATCGTCTGCGGCGCGCCGAATGCCCGCGCCGGTCTGGTGGGCGCGCTGGCCCGCCCCGGCACCTACGTTCCGGGCATCGACGTGACCCTCGCCGTCGGCAAGATCCGCGGCGTCGAGAGCCACGGCATGATGTGCTCCGAGAAGGAGCTCGACATGTCGGACAATCACGAAGGCATCATCGACCTTCCGGCCGATGCGCCGGTCGGCACCTCCTTCGCCTCCTATGCCGGTCTCGACGATCCGGTCATCGAGATCAACCTGACGCCGAACCGGCCGGACTGCACCTCGATCCACGGGATTGCCCGCGATCTGGCGGCCGCCGGCCTCGGGACGCTGAAGCCGCAGGCCAAGCCCGATTTCAGGACCGAAGGCGAGACCTCGGTCGGCCTGAAGATCGTGCTCGACGACGAACGCCTCTGCCCCGGCTTCGCGCTCCGTCTCGTGCGCGGCGTGAAGAACGGCCCGAGCCCGGCCTGGATGCAGGCGCGGCTGAAGGCGATCGGTCTTCGTCCGATCAACGCGCTGGTCGACATCACTAACTACATGACCTTCGACCAGGGCCGGCCGATGCACGTCTTCGACGCCGCCAAGGTTAAGGGCGGCCTGACGGTCCGCCGTGCGCTGGACGGCGAGACGGTGCTGGCGCTCGATACGCGTGAGTACAGGCTGACGCCCAACAACGTCGTCATCGCCGACGAAAACGGCGTGGAATCGATCGGCGGCATCATGGGCGGCGAGCATTCCGGCTGCGACGGGAACACGACCGACGTGCTGATCGAATCCGCTCTCTGGGACCCGATCAACATCGCCAAGTCCGGCCGCTCGCTCGGCATCATCACCGATGCGCGCTACCGTTTCGAACGCGGCGTCGATCCCGAATACATGATCCCCGGCCTCGACCGCACCACCGAACTGGTGCTTCGGCTCTGCGGCGGCACGCCCGCCGAAGCGAAAGTCGTCGGTTACAAGGGACACCAGCCGAAGGTGATCGATTTCCCGTTCTCGGAAGTGAAGCGCCTGACCGGCCTCGAAGTCTCGACCGAGGAAAGCCGCCAGATCCTGACCCGTCTCGGCTTCACGGTGGAAGGTCCGACTAACGCTTCCGGCGAGCGGGTCTCCGTGACGGTTCCCTCCTGGCGGCCGGATGTGGACGGCAAGGCGGACCTCGTCGAGGAGATCATGCGCATCCACGGCGTCGACCAGATTAAGCCGGAGGCGATCGACAGGCTCTCCAGCGTCAACGGAAAGATCCTCACCACGCTGCAGGTGCGTACCCGCGCCGCCAAGCGGGCGCTCGCCTCGCGCGGCATGCTGGAAGCGGTCACCTGGTCCTTCATCTCCGAGGATCAGGCGAAGCTTTTCGGCGGCGGCAGTCAGGCGCTGAAGCTTGCCAACCCGATCGCGTCCGACATGTCGGACATGCGCCCCTCGCTTCTGCCCGGCCTGCTGACGGCGGCGCAGCGCAATGCCGACAAGGGTTTCGGCGACGTGGCGATCTTCGAGGTCTCGGGCACCTACGAGACCGACACGCCGGAAGGCCAGCGGCGCGTGGCCGGCGGCGTGCGCCGCGGCACCGCGTCGATCAACGGCGCGGGCCGCCTCTGGTCGAACAATGCCAAGGGCGGCGGCAAGCCCGTCGACGTCTTCGACGCCAAGGCCGATGCGCTGGCGGTCCTCGAAGCCTGCGGCCTGCCGATGGGCAATGTCCAGATCGAGAAGGGCGCCCCCGCCTGGTATCATCCGGGCCGCTCCGGCACGATCAAGATGGGCCCGAAGGTGGTGCTCGGCTATTTCGGCGAGTTCCATCCGAAGACGCTGGGCAGCCTCGACGTTTCCGGCGCGCTTTGCGGCTTCGAGGTCTTCCTCGATGCCATGCCGGAGCCGAAGAAGAAGGCGACGCGCACCAAGCCGCCACTTGAACTCTCGCCGTTCCAGGCGGTGAAGCGCGACTTCGCCTTCGTGGTGGCGAGCGACGTGGAAGCCGGCGCGATCGTCAAGGCGGCGGTAAGCGCCGACCGCAAGCTGATCACCGGCGTCAATGTCTTCGACGTGTTCGAAGGCGCCTCGCTCGGCGAGGGCAGGAAGTCGGTGGCGATCGAGGTGCAGATCCAGCCGGTCGAGCGGACGCTGACCGACGAGGATTTCGAGGCGCTGACCGGCAAGATCGTCGCCAATGTCGAAAAGACGACGGGCGGTGTGCTGCGCGCTTAATTCGGGTGGCCTGAATCACCTCTCAAAGTTAGCCTGTCCCTCGAAAAGGGGCAGGCTTTTTTGTGCCCGGCCGCCAATGGCCGTCATCCCCGGCCTTGTGCCGGGGATCCAAGCCGCCTCGGCAATATCAACGTGGATAGATGCTCGGCACAAGGCCGGGCATGACGGCGGGAGGAGATGGAGAATGCGCGTACCGGGATCGATGAAGGGGCTGGAGGAGCTCGGCCGCGTGCGGCTGTCGAAGAATTTCTTCTTCCGCGATTTCCTGTTTTCCGAGATCGCCAATTTCTACGGCATTCCGAACATTCCCGAAGATCCGGACCTGGCGATCGAAGCCGGCCGCCATCTCTGCGAGGAACTGCTCGAGCCGCTTCAGGCGACCTTCGGCCGGCTGCACCTGCGCTCCGGCTACCGTTCGCCGAAGGTCAACGAATTCGGCAACAAAAACAACCTCAACTGCTCCTCGAATGCCAACACCGCCGCAGACCATATCTGGGACCGGCGCGACGCGCAGGGTTTCATGGGCGCCACGGCATGCATCGTCGTGCCCTGGCTGATCGACAACTACGATAGGGAAGGTGACTGGCAGAAACTCGCCTGGTGGATTCACGACCATCTGCCCTACGCCTCCATCATGGTCTTCCCGAAACTCTGGGCGATGAACATCCAGTGGCACGAAAGGCCGGCTCGCCGCATCCGCAGTTTCGCAGAACCGCGCGGAGTGCTCACCAAGATCGGAATGCCCAACAACGAAGGCGATCATTCCGAGCATTACCTCGGATTTCCGGCGCCTGAACGGTAAGTGGTGGCGAACCGTTCAGGAATGCAGGTAATAGAGCTTGTTGACGATGAGCCAGCGCCCGTCGATCTTGAGCAGTGAGAGATAGTCGGAAAAGCGCATGCCGGCGAACTCGTCGACGACCTTGACGGTGGCGGCATCGCCGGTCACGTCGAGCGTCTCGATCTGGATGAGAGGCTGCGTGCCGGCGGCCGCCGCGCCCTCCGAGGTCACCGCCGCGATGAAGTCGTCGAGCGAAAGCCATTCGACCGCACCCTGGTAGTTGCCGATGATGCAGGCCTTCGGATGGAAGGCCTTTCGAAGCGCGCCTTCATGCGCAAACGTCATGCCGTCCACATAGAGATGGACAACGGACTGGACTGCCTGCTCCTCCGACATCGCGATCCTCCCGGCTTTCGCTCCAAGGTAGCACGGGAATGGACGAAGCCAATGCCTTTCGGCGGTCCGTCATTCGGAACGCTTGCCGGAGCTTCAACTTACCGAACGGTCCAGGCGGCGGCCTGCTGCCCGTAGCGCGCACCGGAGAATTTCTCCGGCGCCAGCAGGTTGCCGAGCGTCTTCAATTCCTCGGCCGAAAGCGTGATCTCGGTCGCCGCGACGTTCTGCTCCAGATGCGGGATTTTCCGCGCGCCGGGGATCGGCACGATGAAATCGCCCTGGGCGAGCACCCAGGCAAGCGCAAGCTGGGCGGTGGTCACGCCCTTCTCGGTCGCCATGTCTTCGAGAAGCTTCACGAGCGAGGCATTGGCGGCCATGTTCTCGGCGCTGAAGCGCGGCAATGAGCGGCGGAAGTCGTCGGTTCCGAAATCCTCCGGTTTCTGGATCTTGCCAGTCAGGAAGCCGCGGCCGAGCGGGCTGAAAGGCACGAAGCCGATGCCGAGCTCGCGGCAGGTATCGAGGATTTCGCCTTCGGGATCGCGGGTCCAGAGCGAATATTCGCTCTGCAGCGCGGTGATCGGATGTACGGCATGGGCGCGGCGGATGATGGCGGCGCCGGCTTCGGACAAGCCCAGCGCCCGTACCTTGCCTTCCTTGACGAGCTCGGCCATGGCGCCGACCGTATCCTCGATCGGCACGCTCGGATCGACGCGGTGCTGATAGAAGAGGTCGATCACCTCGACGCCGAGCCGCTTCAGCGAGGCTTCCGCCACTTCACGCACGTGTTCCGGGCGGCTGTCGAGGCCGACCATGGCACCGGTTTGCGACCTGCCGGTGTCGATCTTGAAACCGAATTTGGTGGCGATCACCACTTTGTCGCGATGAGGCTTGAGTGCCTTGCCGACCAATTCCTCGTTGACGAAAGGTCCGTAGACTTCCGCCGTATCGAAGAAATTGACTCCAATCTCGACGGCCCTGTGCAGGGTCTTGATTGACTCCTGCTCATCCTGACCGCCATACGCGTGGCTCATACCCATGCAGCCGAGACCGACGGCGGAAACGGTGAGTTCTTTTCCGAGTTTTCGCATCTTCATGGGGTGTCTCCTTATCACAACGTGAGAGAAGGGCGCCCAAGCGCCCATTCCGGAAAATCATGCCGATAAAATTCAGGCGCCGGCTTCGTTGAGCAGCCTCATCTGGCCGGGGGAAAGCGTGAGATTGCCGGCGGCGATAATGGCTTCGAGCTGGTCGACGCTGGTGGCGCTGGCGATCGGCGCGGTGACGCCGGGGCTCTGGATGAGCCAGGCGAGCGCGATCGAGGCGGGCTCTGCATCGGTCTCGACCGCGACCTCGTCGAGGGCGGCCAGAATGCGCAGGCCCTTGTCGTTGAGATAGTTGAGCGCCCGGGCGCCGCGCGCCTTGCCCTCGGTATCCGCCTTGTCGCGGTACTTGCCGGTGAGGAAACCCGATGCGAGGCCGTAATAGTTGATGACGCCGATATCCTCCCTGATGCAGAGCTCGGCAAGCGGGCCTTCGAAACTATCGCGGTCGTAGAGATTGTATTGCGGCTGCAGTACGTCATAGCGCGGCAGGCCGGCCTTCTTCGCGGCGTCGAAGGAATCCTGCAGCATCGCCGCATCGAGGTTGGAGCAGCCGATCGCGCGGATCTTCCCGGCTTCCTTCAGCTTGGCGAAGGCGCCGAGCGTTTCTTCGTAGGGTACCGTTTCGTCCGGCCAGTGGGCGAGATAGAGGTCGATGTAATCGGTCTGCAACCGGCGCAGCGAATGGTCGACTTCTTCGAGGATCCACTTGGCGGAAAGGTCCTTCTTGCCCTGGCCCATGTCGGAGCCGACCTTGGTGACGATGACCGCCTTGTCGCGGGAAACTCCGCCGCGCTTCAGCCATTTGCCGATGATCGTCTCGGATTCGCCGCCCACATGGCCCGGCACCCAGCGGTTATAGGAATCGGCGGTGTCGATCGTGTTGAAGCCGGCGTCGAAGAAACTGTCGAGCACCTCGAAGGAGGTCTTCTCGTCGGCGGTCCAGCCGAAGACGTTGCCGCCGAGGACGACGGGCGAGATGGAAAGGCCGGTCCGGCCGAGTGCGCGCAGCTCCATGATATTCCTCCGGATTTTCAGATGAGCGGGCAGGCTTGGGAAAGGAGCCCGAGATTAACCGATGTTCCGCCGCCGACCAGTCCCTATTTTGCGCAGGCGTTCACTTTTTCAAGCACGGCTTTGCGGCGCGCGTTGCACCCGCCGGAGCGGGCCAATAAGGTGCGAGGCCGCAACGGTTTCGTGGAGGGTGTCATGCTGCGTTTCGGAATCCTGTCGACTGCAAAGATCGGTCGCGAACTGGTGGTGCCGGCCATCCAGGATGCGGAAAACTGCGTGGTGACGGCTTTTGCGAGCCGCGATCTCGCCAAGGCCCGGGCGCTTGCCGACCGCTTCGGCGCGCCGCATGCCTTCGGCTCCTACGAGGAGATGCTGGCATCCGATGTCGTCGACGCGGTCTATATCCCGCTGCCGACGAGCCAGCACGTGGAATGGTCCGTCAAGGCGGCCGAAGCCGGCAAGCATGTGCTGGCCGAAAAGCCGATTGCGCTGAAGGCCGGCGAGATCGAGACGCTGATCGCCGCCCGCGACAGGCACGGGGTGCTGATCTCCGAAGCCTTCATGGTGACCTATGCGCCGGTCTGGCTGAAGGTGCGGGAGCTCCTGAGGGAGAAGGCGATCGGCGAGCTGAAGCACGTGCAGGGCGCCTTCAGCTATTTCAACCGCGATCCGTCCAACATGCGCAACATTCCCGAACTCGGGGGCGGCGCGCTGCCGGATATCGGGGTCTATCCGACCATCACGACGCGTTTCGTGACCGGGAAGGAGCCGTTCCGGGTGCAGGCGAAAGTGGAGCGCGATGCGGATTTCGGCACCGACATCTATTCCAGCGTCAAGGCGGATTTCGGCGCGTTCGAGCTGACCTTCTATGTCGCGACCCAGATGGCCGCCCGCCAGATCATGGTTTTCCACGGCACGGAGGGCTATATCGAGGTGAAATCCCCCTTCAACGCCAACCGCTGGGGCGCCGAGGAGATCGAGGTCGCCAATCAGAACCATCAGGCCTCGCAGATATTCCGCTTCCCGGATAGCCGCCAGTACAAGCGGCAGGCGGAGGCTTTCGCGCGTGCCGCCGCAGGTGAGCAAGCCGAAGTGGTGACGCTCGAAAATTCGCTCCTGAACCAGAAGTTCATCGATGCCATCTACCGCGCGGGCGGTCACGACGGCTGGGAGACGGTCTGAGGAGGTTCAGCGCCCGAAGACGAAGCGCGAATAGCCGAAGAGGCTGTAGCCGATCGCCGCAAGCGAGGCGAAGACGACCGCGACGGCGGGCTGCAGGAAGGGCGCCCGGTACATGAGCGTCGCATAGATGGCGTAGTTGACCAGCGCCGCGGTGATGCCGATCGCCCAGTAACGGAAGCCCCCGGCCGCAAGGGAGTGGCCGAAGGTCCTGCTGCGGTCAACGAACCAGGCGACGGCCATGGCGGTTACGATCGCCGGGATGCGGGCGGTGAACGGACCGAGCCCGGCATGCTCGATCAGAACATGCGTGAGCGCCGCATCGGCGAGCAATCCGATGACGCCTGCGATCAGGAACCGGAAGAGTGGCTTCATGCCGCGCGAAGGCGGCGGGCGACCAGAAGGCCGACGAGGAAGTTGATCAGGCCGGCATTGTAGCCGAGGATGGCGATCAGCAGGTTGAGATAGGAAGCCGGACCGGACGACGTGACGGTCGCAAGCGCGAATGTCGCAACGATCAGAAACGCGATGAAGGCCACCGAAAAGGCAGACCGCATCATGCCGGCGCAAACGCCTATCGATGCAGCGGTCAAGAAAAGCACCTGGCGTCTCCTTTCTGCCCTGGGTGGGACGAAGATATCCGCCACCTGCTAATAAATGCTTTCGCGCATCGGTGCGAAGAGGTTCGGGTTGACGCAAAATCGGCCGGAAATGGGTCCATTTTGGGACGCTGCGCATCGTCAGTCGGCGGTATCCGCTTTCGGCGCGGAGCCCGCCACGACATAAGGCGCCAGCGTGCACGGCAGGTCCCCGCACCAGAGGAGGCTGACATGATAGCCCGAGACGGGACAGGTCAGCGCGATGACCTCGCCCTCGAATTCGGCCGTTTCGCCGGTCGGCTTCCGGATGATGCCGTCGCCGGAGACGGCATCGAATTCCACGCCGATCGCGCCGAGAACGGAGATCGCCTGCGGCCGGTCCTTGAAGCGAAGCAGCAACCGTTCAGGCATGAATCTCCGCCTTTCTCTTCAGACGAGCCCGGTAATCGCCGCCGCGGTCGTGCCGGTCGCGAAGACGCGGGTCACCCTGAGCGGCAGCAGGCTGCCGGAGGAAACGTTCGAAAGCGCCAGGGTTTCCCCCGAAAGCATCCGCACGGAGAGATTGCCGCCGGTTCCGACGTAAAGCGCCCGCGTCGTCTCCGGCAGATCGCTGCCGTCGCTGGGGGTGATGGCAAAACCGGACGAGGCCGGGCCGGAAAGGGAGGCCTGCATATGGGCGAAACGGTCGGGCATGGACGAGATCTCCTTGAATGTCGTTCGCCGTCATTGTCGCTCTCCTCGCAGGCCCCGGGGAAATGCAAGGCCGGAAAAACATCGGTGCCGGAGGTCCGTGAACCGGTTTACAAAAGGGAAATGTGCCCGCTGCGGAAAAAGAAAAGGTGCTGCTTCAAGTGGTTGGAGGTTGAAGGAGCTGGATGGCGCTGCGTGGGCGGCCCGGAGATTTTCCCTCCGGGACTGCTTTGGACGCGCCGGTTCATCCCCGCTTCGCCTCCATTCCGGGTGATGAATTCGCCGGCCACATCCTCTAAAAGGAAAGGATGAACACACTGCTCGCCAACGATTCGCCCACGAACCTGACCGAGTTTTCGGTGTCGGAACTCTCCGGCTCGATCAAGCGCACGGTCGAAAACGCCTTCGACCACGTGCGGGTGAGGGGCGAGATTTCCGGCTATCGCGGCCAGCATTCCTCGGGACACGCCTATTTCTCGCTGAAGGACGACCGCGCCCGCATCGATGCGGTGATCTGGAAGGGCACTTTCCCACGGATAAAATTCCGTCCGGAAGAGGGCATGGAGGTGATCGCCACCGGCAAGGTCACCACCTTCCCGGGCTCCTCGAAATACCAGATCGTCATCGAGAACCTGGAGCCGGCCGGCGCCGGCGCGCTGATGGCGCTCATCGAGGAAAGGCGCCGCAAGCTCGCCGCCGAGGGCCTGTTCGACCAGGGCCGCAAGCGGCCTCTGCCCTTCCTGCCGCAGGTGATCGGCGTCGTGACCTCGCCCACCGGCGCGGTCATCCGCGATATCCTGCACCGCATCTCCGACCGGTTCCCGGTGCATGTCGTCGTCTGGCCGGTGAAGGTGCAGGGGGAGGGTTCGGGCGACGAGGTGGCGGCGGCGATCCGCGGCTTCAACGGGATCGCGCCGGGCGGACCGGTGAAACGGCCGGACGTGCTGATCGTCGCGCGCGGCGGCGGCAGCCTGGAGGATCTCTGGAGCTTCAACGACGAGGCGGTGGTGCGGGCCGCCGCCGAAAGCGAAATCCCGCTGATCTCCGCCGTCGGCCACGAAACCGACTGGACGCTGATCGACCATGCGGCGGACGTGCGCGCGCCGACGCCGACCGGGGCTGCGGAAATGGCCGTGCCGGTGAAGGCCGACCTCGATGCGCAGATCGCGAACCTGACGGCCCGGCTGCGCAACTGCACCAGCCGGCACATGGATCATCGCCGCCAGTCCGTTCGCGCGCTCGTCCGTGCGCTGCCGTCGCTCGATCAGCTGCTGGCCCTGCCGCGCCGCCGTTTCGACGAGGCGGCGGCCGGTCTCGGCCGGGGGCTGGAGCGCACGACGGTGGTCAAGCGCCGCAGCTTCGAGCGGGCCTCTTCGGGTCTGCGGCTGGAACTGCTCACCAACCGGCTTGCGCAGCAGCGGCAATTGCTGGCTGACCGGATCATGCGCAGCGAGCGGTGCCTGGAGCGGCAATTGCTGAGGGAGCACAACCGCGTCGCCAAGGCGGGCGCATCGCTTTCCGCCCTGCCGGCGCGGCTGATCGGCCAGTTGCAGCGCGAGCGCCAGCACCTCGCGTCGCTGTCCCGCCATGCGGATACGGCCGTCTCGCACGCGCTCGCCCGCAGCCGGGCGGCGATCGCGGCGCAGGATCGCGTGCTGCAGTCCTTGTCCTATACGAATGTCATGAAACGCGGTTTTGCGGTCATCCGCGATGAAAATGATAGGCCGCTCACGCGTGCTGCGGATGTCGGCCTAGGCCGCGCCGTTTCCCTGCAGTTCGCAGATGGCCGCATCGCCGCCGTCACGGGCGAAAGCGGAGAAATCGCCGATCGGCCGGCCGCTCCGCCCCAGCCGAAGAAGCGGCCGGCAAAGCCGGAGCCGGGAAGCGATCCGCCGAAGCAGGGCAGCCTCTTCTGATGCGGGTACTGCTGGTTCTCGCGCATCCCCTGCCGGAAAGCTATGCGGCCTCCGTGGCAAGGACCGTGCGGGAAACCCTGGAAGCGGGCGGCCACGCGGTCGACCTCCTCGACCTCTATGCCGAGGATTTCGATCCCCGGCTGACGGAAAAGGAACGGCGGGGTTATTTCGATAGTCCCTACGATACGTCGGAAGTCGCGGGCCTTGTGGAGCGGCTCAAGGCGGCAGACGCGCTGATGCTGGTCTTCCCGCAATGGTGGTTCAATCTGCCGGCGGTGCTGAAAGGCTTCTTCGACAGGGTTTTTGCGCCGGGCGTGGCTTTCAGGCACGACAAGACCGGCGGCAGGATCATTCCGCAGCTCACGAACATCCGCCATTTCTGGGTCTTCACGACGACCGGTTCGCCCTGGTGGATCGTGAAGCTCTATATGGGCGATCCGGTGCGCCGGCAGATGAGGCGCGGCATCGCGATCTTCTGCAACAGAAAGGTCCGTTTCCGCATGCTGGCGCTCCACGACATGGACCGCGCCACCGACGACAAGCGCAGGCGCCACCTGGAGCGCGTGCGGACCGCGCTCCAGGCATTGCGATAGCCGCTCGGGCGCGATGCTGAGATCCAGGGCGCTTTAGCGTGTGCGCATGCCGGCCGTCTCGTCGAAATGCAGCGGCTTGTCGAATTTTGGGAGCGGCGCTTCCGGCACCGAACCGATCGTCACGCCATATTGCCAGTCCGGCGGGCAGATCGCGATGTAGCGGGCATAGCCGCCGACCCCGCCGCCGAACTTCGGATAGCCGATCGCCACCAAGGCGCCGGTTTCGGGCACCTTGTCGAGGTTCGCCACGCCTTCCGCCTGGGCGAAGCCGTTATGCATCAGCCAGTATTCGCCCTCCAGATTGGGCGTCGTATCCGTGTCCAGCGGTTCGTGGCCGTGGAACAGGATCCTGCGTTCGAGATGCAGGAATTTCAGCGCGTCGAGCGAGACGCCGGGAAAGGGGCGGGTGGTGGAAAGCGACGGGTCCGGCCATTTCTTGTACCAGCCGGAGCGTACGAAGACGACCGAACCTTCCGGGATTCGCCCGTGCCTGGCTTCGAAATCGGTGATGTCTGAGACCTGCAGGTGATAGCCGGCATCGGCCTTCACCTTGTCTTCGATATTGATGACGACGAGCGGACGCACGGCATAGGTCGCGGGGATTTCGTCGATTGCCGCATATTCCGGCGCCCAATGGGCCGGCGGATCGAGCTGCGTGCCGAGCTGATCCGTGGCGAGATTGTAGGTGGAGGCGGCAAAGCCGTGCTTCTCGTAGGTGAAGGTCTCACCCTTCTTGGCATAGCCTTCGAGATCGACCCCGGCGGCGGCCTGTCCGAACGCCGATTTGCCGAAACCCGCCCAGACGGGAATGTTCGGCGTGATCGTGTGGGTGAGGTCGACATATTTGGCACCCTTCAGCGCCTCGTTATAGACTTTCCAGAGGCCCGGTTCCTGGGCCAGGGCGGTGGTGATCGGGACAAGGGCGAGAAGTGCTGCGCCGAGCGGCGCGGCCAAACGGATAAGCGGATGAGGCATTGCGGTTTCCCTCTCTGGCGTCTGTTTGATCATCGGCCGACACGCAAGCCGTGCCGCCGCGATCAGTTTCCCGCCGCAAAAGAGGGGAAGTCAACTCTATCGCGAGATCACGAATGGACCTTGGCCGTGAGCCCGATGCCCAGCGACTTCATCACGGCGATCGTTGTTTTGAGTGTCGGATTGCCGGTTGCGCTGAAGGAACGGTAGAGCTGCTCGCGCGAAAGGCCGGTATCCTTGGCGATCTGGGTCATGCCTTTGGCGCGCGCGACGACCCCGAGCGCATGCGCGATATAGGCGGCGTCTTCCGTCTCGAAAGCTTCCGCCATGAAGATGGCGATCGCTTCGTCCGAGCCAAGGTCTTCCGCGGGATCGTAGTTCGAAAGTTTCTCGGCCATCATTCACTCCATTCCTGCGAGAGCTTTTTCGCGAGCTTGATGTCCCTTGCCTGGCTGCTCTTGTCGCCTCCGCACAGAAGTATGATCAGGACATTGCCGCGTTGCTGGAAATAGATGCGGTAGCCAGGCCCGTAGTGAATACGCAGCTCGCTGACTCCATCACCGACCGGCGCCACATCGCCAGCATGCCCGAAGGCGAGGCGGTCGAGCCGGGAAGCAATCATCGCTCGGGCGCGGTCGTCTCTCAGACCCGTGCGCCACTTGCGGAAGGCTTCCGTTTGCTTGAGCTCGAACACGCACGGAATGTAGTTTTAAAACTACATTCCGTCAATGGGAGCGATCGGATCAGGCCCACTCACCCTTGCGCATGACTGGCACGCGGGAGCCGTCGGCGCGGATGCCGTCGATATCGACCTTGTCGGAACCGATCATCCAGTCGATGTGGATGAGGCTCGAATTGCCGCCCTGCGCCTTGATCTCGTCCTGGCTGAGCGTCGCGCCGTTCAGGAAGCATTTCGAGTAGCACTGGCCGAGCGCGATGTGGCAGGAGGCATTTTCGTCGAACAGCGTGTTGTAGAACAGGATGCCGCTCTTGGAGATCGGCGAGGAATGCGGCACGAGCGCCACTTCGCCGAGCCTGCGGGCGCCTTCGTCGGTGTCCAGCACCTTGTTCAGGACTTCCTCGCCCCGTGACGCTTTTGCCTCGACGATGCGGCCGCCTTCGAACTTCACCCGGATGTCGTCGATCAGCGTTCCCTGATGCGACAGCGGCTTGGTGCTCGACACATGGCCTTCGACCTTCAGCGCATGCGGCGTGGTGAAGACTTCTTCGGTCGGGATGTTGGGGTTGCAGGTGATGCCATTCTTGGCCGTCGAGGCGCCGCCATGCCATTCGTGGCCGTCGGCGAGCCCCACCGTCAGGTCCGTGCCGGGGCCGGTGAAATGAAGGGCCGAGAAACGCTCCTCGTTCAGCCAGCTCGAACGCTTCTTGAGATTGGCGTTGTGCTCCGCCCAGGCGGCGATGGGATCGGCGAGATCGACGCGCGATGCGGCGAAGATCGCCTCCGCCAGCTTGCCGACCGCGACATCCTCGGGAACATCCGGGAAGACCTGTTTCGCCCAGGAGGGATTCGGGTAGGAGATGATGTTCCAGTTGATGTCGAAATTGGCGATCTTCTCCAGCGCCGGCTTGTAGGCCATGGAATTGGCCTTGTTGGCGCGGGCCACCTTGGCGGGATCCTGGCCGGAGAGCAGCATCGGGTTGTCGCCGGCGATCGCCAGCCGCGCCGCGCCGTTGCCATAGGCCCTGGCCATGCCCTCGTAGAGCCAGTCGGAGGCCCGGTCGAAGCTCGCATCGGGCGCGTATTCGTAACGCGAAAGCGTGGTCTCCTCGTCCGAATAGAAAGTCGTGACGATGCCGGCGCCGGCCTTGTAGGCATGCTTGGTGATGAGGCGCACGAGCGGCAGGGCGGCAAGCGGCGCCGTGATCACCAGATCCTGGCCCTGTTCGAGCCTCAGGCCTACTTTCACGGCCACTTCCGCAAGCTTTTCAAGCTTCTGGGGATCGACGACGGTTTGAAAATTCGGCACGATTGTCATGAGGGCCTCTGCTTTCTTCCTGTGCGATCCGCCAGACTTAAAGAGGTTTGGGGCAAAATTGAAGCTCGCCCGACACGAAACTGCGATCCCGCCTCTGTAGGCTCACGCCACGAGCGGAGCGGCGACGGCCTTCAGCGCATCGCGCGCCGCCTTCGGATCGAGCCGCACCTGCAGCCCGCGCTGGCCGCCGTTGATATAGACATGCGGCTCGTCGAGCGCCGCCGCTTCGATCGCGGCCGGGACCTGCTTCTTCTGGCCGAAGGGGCTGATGCCGCCGACGTGATAGCCGGTCGCGCGCTCCGCATCGGCGGGTTTCATCATGTTGGCCGACTTGCCGCCGAAGGCGGCGGCGAGCTTCTTCATGGAAACCTCCCGGTCCGAGGGAACGACGACGCAGACCGGCTTGCCGTCCACTTCCGCCATCAGGGTCTTCAGCACCCGGCGCGGCTCCTCGCCGATCGCCTCCGCCGCCTGCAGCCCGATCCGGTCGGCATTCGGATCGTAGTCGTAACTGACGGTGGTGAAGGCAACCCCGGCCTTTTCGAGCGCCTGCGTGGCGCGGGTGGTCTTGGACATGTCCCGTCAGCGGCTCGATTGAGAATGGGCACGGTCCAATTTGTCCAGGAGATCAAGGCCGCGTTTCTTGTTCCCCTTCGCCGCAAGCAGACGGAAGCGGGTTTCGATGTCGAATTCGGCGAGAGCTCTCGCAGAGAATTCCTCGAAAAGCTTGTTGATGCTCGTCCCGCGCGCCGCGGCGAGGGCCTTGAGGCGTTCGTGCTGATCCACAGGAAGCCGTATCGTCAGAGTGCTCATTTTGCGTTTCTCCAAGCCAGAAACTCACCGGCGGTGAAGATCTTCAAGTTCGGAAACGCGAGCTCCGCCTGAGCGAAATCGCGCTTATTTGCCGTTATAATTACGTCCGCTCCACCACCGATCGCCAATTCCACGATGTGGTTATCTGCTTCATCGCGAAGATTGGGCCGCCAGAGAAAATATATCGGTATCCATTGGCAGCATGTGAAGAAAGCATGCAGCAATTCAGTTCTCTCCTCAACGGAAAGCAGCGCCCGGGCGAAGAGGTCATCTCTGCTGCAGACATCTTCATACTCCGAGAAAAGAGCGTTCGCCATCAAGGGTCTGATCTCGTCCCGTAAACACAGCCGGATAACGTGACGAGGCGCGCCGTCCGCATTCATCACAGCGGATACGAAGATATTCGTATCGATCACAACCTTCATGAAATGACAGCATATATGCTGTCACTTTGGCGTCAATGGTCAGCCGAACTCTGTCTCATAAATCTCAGGCTTGAAGCCGACGATCAGCTTGCCATCCGCCTCCAGCACCGGACGCTTGATCATCGAAGGCTGGGCGAGCATCAGCGCGATCGCCTTCTGCCGGTCGAGGTCCGCCTTGTCGGCATCGTCGAGTTTCTTGAACGTCGTGCCGGCGCGGTTGAGCACCGTTTCCCAGCCGGCGCGGTCGATCCACCGGTCGAGATGCGCGCGGTCGATGCCCTCGGCCTTGTAATCGTGAAAGGCATAGGTGACACCCTTCCGGTCGAGCAAGGCACGCGCCTTCTTCATCGTGTCGCAGTTCTTGATGCCGTAGATCGTGATCGCCATCGCACACCCCTTGTTCCGACGCGACCGATAACAAGAGCCCGGCTTGCCGCGCAAGCCCTGGAGCCATGGTTAATGATCGATATGTGACGGCTGCATGGCTCCCCTGCTTCGTTGTGCATTGCACAAAAATGGTTCGCCACCATATTTTAGCAGAATGAAAAAGGAGAGATGAACATGTCCGTTAAGAACAAGACCCGTGGCAGCGCCCTCGGCCGCGCCTTCGCCGTCATGAGCGCCGCCATTTCTGTTTCGGCCGCCGTTGAAAGCCACCGCCGCCCGAACAGCCGCGACCTCCACACCCTCGGCATCGACCCCAAGGCTTTCGATCGCCTCGGCTGATCCATTCTCTTCCGGCCTTCACGGCCGGGCGAGGCAGGGCTTCGGCAGCGGCCGCAGGGTCCGGCAATATAAGTGTGGCGACTGCCGGCTCGTCCGGCGGAAGAGCGGGAAAACAAGCCGTCGAGATCCAGGATCCATCGATGGCGAGACGCCCGGCCGTTTGTCACCCCCGATAGGCGGCCTCCAGCTTGGCGATGTCTATCCTTTTCATCTGGTACATCGCCTGCAGGACACGATTGGCCCGGTCGGCATCGCCATCCGTCAGCATTTTCGGAAGCCTGGCGTAGTTGACCTGCCAGAACAGGCCGTAGCGGTCCGTCAGCCAGCCGCAGGGTTTTTCCTCCCCGCCTTCGACAAGCGCATCGTAATACCGGTCTATTTCCTCCTGCGTCTCGCAATGAATGAGGAAGGAAATGGCGCCGTTGAACTTCGCCCAGGGGCCGGCGTTGATCACGGTAAAGCTCTGGCCTTCGAGCTCGAAGCCCATGGCCATGACGGAGCCTTTGCGGCCGGGGCCTGCA
The DNA here is from genome assembly GCF_900177415.1 of Xaviernesmea oryzae. Classification (GTDB taxonomy): domain Bacteria; phylum Pseudomonadota; class Alphaproteobacteria; order Rhizobiales; family Rhizobiaceae; genus Neorhizobium; species Neorhizobium oryzae_A. Next base: position 665,575 of record NZ_FXAF01000006.1, read on the forward strand.
TCGCCATAATGCGTGACGTCGGTGATGCGGGAATCGTCGAAGACCGAAACGTAGAAATTGACCGCTTCCTCCGCATTGCCCTCGAACCAGAGATGCGGGACGATCTTGTGTTTCTGGATGGCCATGTGTCTCTCTCCTCTATTGGATGACGCCCTGAGGACGTTTGAACATTTGCCGATCCGACAGGTCCCTTGAGAAAATTCCAAGCTCAGATGGGAAAACGCAGTTGCTCCGGAGGAGAAAGGTAGGGCGGCGCCTCGGGATCGAAGCGCCACCGGCCGAATTCCTCGTGCCGGCTTTCCCCGAAATGGCTGTAGATGAGCTGGAATTCCTCGGCGATCCAGCCAAACGGCCTCTCGACGGGCAATGGATCGATCTTCCCGCAATCGTAGATGACGGTCACATGGGGCTCGAAGGACGCGAGCGGAAACCGGGGAAGGTTGTGCCGCGTCAGCGTGTTCCACAGCATCCGCACGAAGCTTCGCAGTTCCCGGTTGACGGCTGAGCTCGTCAGGACGAGATGCCTCTTTCCTCCGAACAGGTCGCTGCCATCGAGATCGATGCGGATCGGCCTTGCCCTGATCCTGCGTATCGCCGCGTCGATGGGTGGAATGAGATGGCGCGGAGGTTCATCGAATTGCTCCATGCACAGCAGCGTCATGTGCAGGAGGTCAGCCGGATAGGCGGCCCGCCGCGTCCTGCTTCCGGCATGCCTGGCGGCATCGCGATTCATACGTCGAGCGGCGAAGGGTGTCGGTTTGAGACAGAAGAACAGCTTGCTCGGATGCCGCCGAGTTCCTCCCTGGAAAGGAGGCCAATCCTCGCCAAGGGGAAGCGAAGATTGGCCGTATGCGTATCGCAAGCTCATCCTGCCGCCATCCCGGTGACCCGGCCTCATGCCGTCGATCGAAGCCTAGCGGGACTCCTTCTACGTGTAAAGAACAAATAGTGAACATGCCGGATTTTGGCTAATCCGCCAGCCGGTCCGGCAGCGGTTTCAGCGGATAAGCGGCCCAGAAGAACGTGTCGGCGGCGGCCTGGTCGTAGGAGAAGTTGCGTGCCTCCTTGATCTTGCCGTTCTCGATGCGGAAGGCGAGCACCCAGATCGTGTCGACATTGGCGCCCTGCGGATCGCCGGATCGGTTCGACCAGCCGCGATGCATGTCGATGACCCAGTTCTCGTCGGCCATAAGCGCGATGAGCTCTGCCCGGAATCCGGCCTTGCCGAGCTGCCGGAAAAAGGCCGCGACTTCCGCCTTGCCGCGTTTGGTGCCGGCCAGCGGGTGGTGGCCGGGAATGTGCCACTTGATATCCTCGGCGAAGAAATCGGCGACCTTGTTCATGTCGCCGGCCGCATAGGCGGCATAATAATCGGCGATGACCTTGCGGTTTTCCTCCGGGCTTGCGGCCATGGCGGGCGTTCCTGAAAAGAGGGCGGCGGTGAGGAGCAAAGCTCGGGTGATGGTTCCGGACATGGTTTCCTCCCTGGTTCAGCGGATTTGGCGGGCGCGTTCGGCCGCGCGGGCGACGAGGCCGCGGTCGCCGGCCTCGTGGGTATGGGTCATGGTGAGCGCGGAGACCTTCCAGGCGCCGTTCGTCTTGACGAGTTCGTACCGGTAGTGGCCCATCAGCACCCAGAGATCGCCTTCGATGCGATGGGTGGCCTGGAAATCGGCCTCGGCGGTGGCGGTCGTGCCGCGCATGACGGTGACTTTATGGTTGGTGACGAGATGCAGCGTCTCGTCGAAGCCGGGCAGGAAGCCCGACCATTGCCCGATCACGTCATCGGCCGGCTGAATGGCCGCTTCGCCGCCCCACAGTCTGGTATAATCGAGCTTCACCTTGTCGGCGAAGGCGCGGCGCACACGATCCCATTGATGCCGGTCGGCGCCGGCGGCGATATCGGTGATCGCGCCGATGATCGCCGCGCGATCCTCGAGGCTCACCGGCTGCGGTGTGGCGGTGCGGCTGAAATGCGCTGCCGTGGCGTCGGCCGCGATCTTCACCGGCTCCGGCCGGTCGTAGAAATCGAACTGGCTGACGCCGTCGAGCCAGAGCTCGGATTTCTCGCCGGAAAGCAGGGCGTAGAAGGCATGTGCGCCCTGCCGCACGGCGGCCGCCTCCGAATGGACCATCAGCACCGGCTTGTCGAGCTTCGCTCCGAGCGAAACGGAATCGTAGGTGAGCCACGGCTCCCAGGAGGCGAGGTTGAAGCGGTTGTCGTATTGCGGGATGAGGCCGCGATCCGCCTCGGTGTAATAGGGGATCCGGTACATGAGCGAGGTCTGGTCGGTCGTGCTGGCGGCGGTGATGATCTGCGGCCTGCCCTGGCGTTCGGCGTCTTCCGCCTCACGCGAGGTGGCGATCAGCCGGGCGACTCCGTCGGGGCCGCCATAGACCTGCTCGACGATTTGCCGGTTGTGCAGCCAGGGCGCGACCAGCGCGACCGAGGCGAAGTTCGCATTGCCCGTCGCGGCTGCGGCCATGTATCCGGCCGAAGCGCAGATGCCGAGGCCGTGCACCTGGGTGCCGTCCACTTCCGGCAGCGCCGTCATGAAGGCGGCTGCTGCGGCGATGTCGCCGGTTTTCGCCGCCGGGTCCTCCCTGAAACGGGGCTCGCCGCCGGATTTCCCCCAGCCGCGATAGTCGAAGGCGAGCGCCGCAAAGCCGCGTCCGGCCATCTCGCGGGCATAGAGACCGGACATCTGTTCCTTGATCGAGGTCCAGGCGCCGGCAACGATCACGCCGGGGCGTTTGTCGCCGGGCCGGTAGTCGGCGGGCAGATAGAGCGTGCCGGCCAGCGTCGCGCCTTCGTTCTCGAAGGAGACCTTGCGCGTCTGAATGTCGGCGGCGAAGGCGGCCGAGGTCATCATCGCCGCGCAGAAAGTTGAAAGAGCCGTGGTCTTCATCATGCATCTCCTCTCCGTTCGGATGACGGGAGGATCGCTGCTTCGCAGGCATTGCACAGGCGCGTTTGTTGCCGTTCGCTATGCGTTTATTGCTCTATCGGGCGCGGAAGGCGGCAGGCGTTACACCCGTGTGGCGGCGGAAATGCCGGCCGAAGCGGGAGACGTCCTCATAGCCGGTATCGGCCGCCACCGAGGCGACCGGAAGGCGCGTGGTTTTGAGCAGCAGCTTGGCAAGCTTCATGCGCTCGTGGATGACGTATTGCAGCGGCGACTTGCCGGTGGCCCTGGTGAAGGCGCGCACGAAATGAAAGCGGCTCATCGCCGCCTCGGAGGCCAGATCGTCGAGGGAAAGGTGGGAAGCAAGGTTGTCGTGAATATGGTCGAGCGCGCGGCGCAGCCGCCGGTCCCCGATGCCGGTAATCCCCGGTTTCGGCGGCGCCAGCATTTGCGCCAGATGCGCGGCGAGTGCAAGCTGCATGGTCTCCAGGTAGAGCGACGGCGTACTGTCGGCGGTCGCGACGGCCTGATGGATGAACTGCACGAGCAGCGGATCGAAAGCGCCCACGACCGGCGCGAAATCCGCATGACGTTCGAAGCCCACGTCGGAAAGCAGCCTTTCCGGTATTTCGAGCCTCAGGAAGGAAAGAGCTTCGTCATATTCGCAGATCCCCGTGGCGCCGGCGGGCAGGATCCAGCCCTCGCCGGCCTTGAGCGGGATATGCCGGCGTTTGTCGGAGCCGACCGTGATCCGGTGCCGGTCCTGGTTGACCAGGAAGAGCCCGAGCGAGAGCTGCGGCACGGCAAAACCGCCGCCGCCGGGAGGCGTTTCCAGCCTCTCCGCCTTCAGTCGCATCCGTGCCTGTGCCTGCGGTCCGGTCATGCCGGGAAGGGTAGCGCTTGTGAAGGGAAACTCAACGAAAAGTTCCGTGAGAACGGGCGAGGCGAGGCAAGAAACGGGTTGAATCCCGAGCCGGCAGGGACGATCTTGAGACCAAGTGAAATGCGGAGATTATCCCATGGCTGCGCATCAGTACCTTATCTTCGAAACGGCCGGCGGCTTCTGCGGCATCGCCTGGAACGATGTCGGCATCACCCGCTTCCAGCTCCCGACGAAAAGCGCGGACTCGACCGAGCGGCTGCTCCTGCGCCGCCTGGCGGAGGCCGAACGCGGCACGCCGCCGGCTGAAATTCGGGAAGCGGTCGAGGCCGTGAAGCGTTATTTCGCAGGCGAAGCGGTCGATTTCTCCCGCTTCAGGCTCGACCTCGAAGGCCAGGACGATTTCTTCAGGCAAATCTATGCCGCGGCCCGCCGCATCGGCTGGGGGCATACGACTACCTATGGAGCGATCGCAAAAGAGCTCGGCGCCGGCCCAGAAGCTGCCCGGGACGTCGGCCAGGCGATGGCGAAGAACCCGGTGGCGCTGATCATTCCCTGCCATCGCGTGCTTGCGGCCGGCGGCAAGATCGGCGGCTTTTCGGCACCGGGCGGTTCGACCTCCAAGGTGCGCATGCTGGAACTGGAAGGCGTCCGCCTGGCGCCGCCGGAGCCGGCGCAGCAATCGCTGGGGTTCTGAGCCGGGGATATGCCGCGGCGAGTTTCGTTGCGCCAATCTGCCGGCCTTGGGAACATGTCTGATCTTTGTCGGTTCCACGTGTGATTCCTCGCAGGGGATGGTAGGCTCTCCCTTTGTCTGTGATCGGGCACGCCCGAGCTCAAACGTCCTGGCTCGGAGAAAGCGCGGTGCGAACCATGAGCAACCGTCTGACTGTCATCGGAGCGCCGACAAGCGCCGGGGCATATGCTCCCGGGCAGGAGAAGGCTCCCGAGACTTTTCGGCGCCACGGATTGATTCCCGCCTTGGAGCGGGCCGGATGGCGCGTTGGGGACATGGGCGACCTTGCCTGTTTCCGGTGGCGTCCGGACCTCGGCAATCGAAACGCCATGAACCTGGGGCCTGTGCGCGAAGCGGCGATGGCGCTCTCCCGGCACGTCGGGCACGCCATGGCGGAGGGCGAGGCGGCGCTCGTCCTTGGCGGTGACTGCACCATCGAACTGGGTGTCGTCGCCGGCGCGCTGAGTGACGGCGCTTCGGTCGGCTTGATCTATATCGATGGCGACGCCGATCTCAACGTGCCGGAAACCGCCGAAGGGGCCCTTGACTGGACTGGCATCGCCCACATGCTCGATCTACCCGGCGCGCTTCCTGATCTGAGTGGTCTCGCATCGAGACGACCGATGCTTCATCCCTCCGACGTGCTGCTGTTCGGTGCCCATGAGGTCACGGCGCCCGAGGCGAGAACGATCGCCGTCAACGACATTCGACACATCGTTCTGCCGGAGATCAAAGCGGACCCGGCGGCTGTGGCCGAAAAGGCAAAGACCTGGGGACTCCGCTTCGACCGTCTGCTCGTTCACGTGGACATCGATGTGCTTGCGTTTACGTCGTTTCCGATCGCCGAGAACGTCCGCTACGGAGCGCGGGACACCGGCCTCGAGCTCGAAGAGCTCGGCAAGGTGCTTGATATCCTCCTGGCAGCGCCCAACTGGCGCGTACTGACCCTGGCCGAGTTGAATCCGGATCACGCGCCTGACGAGACCGCCGCATTCGGCAGCCTCATCGCTATGCTGGCGCACGCGCTCGCACCGATTGCGGCCGCCGATGCGTAGGAGCCGGGCGGTCGCATCCATCCTCGGCGATGTGACAATCGGGCGCTAAACTCGCCGTCACCGAATTGGGGCCGATGCCCGCCGGCAAATCGGGGCCATCGCCGAGTAGCAGCGTCGGATCGAAGGTCGCCTCCGGCCCTTCTCCCTATCCGGCGCCGGCACTGGCTCGCAGACGATGCCAGCGCAACGCCGGCCGCCTTCAAATCATTCCCACTCGATCGTGCCGGGGGGTTTGCTCGTGACGTCGTAGACGACGCGGTTGATGCCGCGCACTTCGTTGATGATGCGGGTCGCCGTGCGGCCGAGGAAGTTCATGTCGTAGGGATAGAAATCCGCCGTCATGCCGTCGACCGAGGTCACCGCGCGTAGCGCGCAGACGAAATCGTAGGTGCGGTAGTCGCCCATGACGCCGACCGTCTGCACCGGCAGGAGCACGGCGAATGCCTGCCAGATCGTGTCGTAGAGTCCGGCCTTGCGGATCTCGTCGAGATAGATGGCATCCGCCTTGCGCAGGATGTCGAGCTTTTCGCGCGTCACGCCGCCGGGGCAGCGGATGGCAAGGCCGGGACCCGGGAAGGGATGGCGGCCGATGAACTGGTCGGGAAGGCCGAGCTCGCGGCCGAGTGCGCGCACCTCGTCCTTGAAGAGCTCGCGCAGCGGCTCCACGAGCTTCATGTTCATCCGTTCGGGCAGGCCGCCGACATTGTGGTGGCTCTTGATCGTCACCGAAGGACCGCCGGAGAAGGAGACGCTTTCGATGACGTCCGGGTAGAGCGTGCCTTGGGCGAGGAAGGCGGGAGCCCCTTTGCCGTCCTCGGCGATCTTCTTCGCTTCCGCCTCGAAGACCTCGATGAACAGCCGGCCGATCGTCTTGCGCTTCACTTCCGGATCGGAAACGCCGGCAAGTTCGGTGAGGAACAGGTCGGAAGCATCCACATGGACGAGCGGGATGTTGTAGTTGTCGCGGAACATCTTCACGACTTCTTCCGCCTCGTTCATCCGCATCAGGCCGTGATCGACGAAGATGCAGGTGAGCTGGTCGCCGATCGCCTCGTGAATGAGCACGGCCGCGACGGAAGAATCGACGCCGCCGGAAAGGCCGCAGATGACCCGTTCCTTGCCGACCTGCTCGCGGATCTTGCGGATCATCTCGGCGCGGTAGGCGGACATGGTCCAGTCGGACTTCAGCCCGGCGATCTTGTGCACGAAATTGGAGAGAAGCTTGGCGCCATCGGGCGTATGCACCACTTCCGGGTGGAACATGGTCGTGTAGTAGTGTCGGCTCTCATCCGCTGCGATCGCGAACGGCGCATTCTCGGAGGTGGCGATGACCTCGAAACCTTCCGGCAGCTTGGTAACGCGGTCGCCATGGCTCATCCAGACGGGGTAGCGCTTGCCGGTCTCCCAGAAGCCGTCGAAGAGCGGGCTCTTCGCCTTGATCTCCACGTCGGCGCGGCCGAATTCCGCTGCGTGCCCGCCTTCCACCTCGCCGCCGAGCTGCAGGCAGAGCGTCTGCTGGCCGTAGCAGATGCCGAGGATCGGCACGCCCGAATCGAATACCGCCTGCGGTGCGCGGGGGCTGCCTTCGGTCGTCACCGAGGCCGGGCCGCCGGAGAAGATCACGCCCTTGGGCTGGAGTTTCTCGAAGGCGGCGGCCGCGTTCTGGAACGGGTGGATTTCGCAGTAGACGCCGGATTCGCGGATGCGACGCGCGATGAGCTGCGTCACCTGGCTGCCGAAATCGATGATGAGGATGCTGTCGGGATGAGCTGTCTGGGTCATGGCGAGCCTTTAAAGAAAAGTTGCATTTCTTGCAACTGCGTCAGAGCGCCAATTCGCCGCTTTTCAGGGCCTTCGTGAGGCTGTCGACCGCTGCCGCCAGCTTTTCGTCGATCACATGCAGGTATTCGGTCCAGTTGCCGACATGTTTCAGCTCTTCCTTGCCATCGGAAATGCCGCGCAGGCCGATCAGCGGAAGATCGAAGAGCTGGCAGCAGCGCATCACGGCGAAGGTCTCCATGTCGACCATGTCGGCTTCGATGCGATCGTAGGCCGGTCCGGAGACGATATTGCCGCCGGTGGAGAGCGAGGCTGCCGGAATGCCGGGAATGCAGTGCGCGAGCGGCATGATTGCGGGATGGTCGAGAAAGGGCGTCCGGCCCTTTTCGAACCCGAGCGGCGAAGCGTCCATGTCGCGATAGGCGACCGAGGAGACCTGGTAGATTTCCGTCTGTTCGAGGCTGCGGGACCCGGCCGACCCGAGCGAGACGACGAGGTCGGGCAGCCCGCCGGCCGCCTCCAGCTTCGTCAGCGCATGGGAAAGCACCACGGCCGCCTCGACCGGGCCGACGCCGGTCATCAGCGGCTTGATGCGGGATTTGAGTGCCGGGCCGTATTCGGCGTCCACCGCCATGACGAAGAGGACGGACTTGCCGCCGGCAAGGCTCGGCTCGCCCATCGGCAACCCGTGGGGAGATGGAGCGGTCATCCGGTCACGTCCTGCCTGCCGCGGATCACCATCATCGTGCCGGTCATGGAGGCGATGAGCTTGGCGGGCCCGTCGCCGATCGCATAGGCGCGGCCGTCGGCGACGATGATGGTGGAGCCCGGCTTGGTGATCTCGCCGCGGAAGAGGAAGCGTTCGCCGCGGCCGGGCGACATCAGGTTCACCTTGAACTCGATGGTGAGGATCGAGGCGTCCGGATCGATGACCGTATAGGCGGCATAGCCGCAGGCGGAATCGAGCGCGGCGGAGATGACGCCGGCATGCAGGAAGCCGTGCTGCTGGGTGAGTTTCTGATCGAAGGGCAGCTCGATCTCCACCAGGGCCGGTTCGACGCGCGTCAGCTCGGCCCCGAGCATCGCCATCGCGCCCTGCTTGTCGAAGCTCTGGCGCACCCGCTCGCGGAAATCGCCTGTGTCTCTCCCGTTCATCTTCCCGTTCCTTTCGCAGATGCGAAATTGGCATGGGGAAATGTGTTCGGCAAGCCGCCGCGACGGGTTTTGGGAGAGAGTTAAGAACCTATGCGGACGATATGCTGGTCCCAGGCGACCTGGCTATGGGTGTCGTTGAACTGCCCGTCGTAGGAGGAGACTGCGATGCCATGCGCTGTGGGCGCGACACCCGCCGCATCGCGGACCTTCTCTTCCCTGAGCACCGCGCCGGTCTTGGCATCGAGGGTCACGGCCGCGCCGCCGACGGGGGAGGTGAGGCCGACAAGCCCTTCGCGGCGGTTGACGGCGATCGCGCCGACATAATTGCCGAGCCGGATCGTCGTCTCCTGCGGCAGCGAGACGAAGGACAGGTCCTCGCCATGCCCGAACCAGCCCGCGAGCGGCGGCAGCGCGTTGCGCGGTCCTTCCCACTGGCAGGCGAACCAGATGCGGCCGTCATCGGCGATGTCGAGATGCCGGGTCGAAAGCTGACGGAGTGCCGGCGGCAGGCCGTGACGCTGGATGAGTGCGCCCGTCTTCGCGTCGAGCAGCACCAGCGACGGCTCCATGCGGTCGAGATTGAGCTTGGTGCGGCCGAAATCCGGGTGGGTCTCGATGCCGCCATTGGCGATGACGAGAAACCGGCCGTCGTCGGAGACGGTCATGTCGTGGGTGCCGATGCCATGGGCGTCGAACTCGCCGACGCGCCGGAATTCGTCGCGTGCGTCGTAGATGCCGATCATGCCGCGATTGCCGTCGAAATCGTTCTCGCTGGCATAGAGCAGCGTGCCGTCCGGCGAGAAATGCCCGTGTCCGTAGAAATGCCGGCCTTCCGGCGAGGTGATGATCACCGGTCCGGCCTGTCGGGACGGATCGAAGACCATGGCGAAAGTGCCGGGACGGCGGGCGAAGGCGACGGCGCGGCCGGTCGCGGCGCTATAGGCCATGCCATGCGCGCGGGCGGGCAGCGCCACGCGGTCGACGATCTCGCCGCGTTCCGAAACGGTGGCGATGCCGAACGAGCCGTCCGGCGCGCGGAAACCCGAGGCATAGACCGCATCGGCGCGTTCGAGCGCCATCAGCGCGCCCGGCGAAAGCGCAGCGGTGAAGGCGATACCCGCCGCCTTCAGGAAACCGCGCCGGTCGATGGCCTCGCCGCGCCAGGTCATGAAATCAATCCCCGTCCGCGAAGGAGAAGCCGGAGCTGAGGCCGATCGCGCCGCCATAGCCGTCGTTCAGCCTGGTGATGACGTTCTTGCCGTCGGCCAGCAGCGTATCGAGCTTCCCGCGTTCGGCTTCGTCGGACACGGCCTTTTCGAGATCGGGCGTGATGGTGCCGGAAAGCTCGATCATCGATTTCAGCGTGGACTGGATTTCGGTAACGACCGGCCGGTCCTTCTCCTGCAGCAGTTCCACCATGCCGGATGTCTCCAGCAGCGCCGAAAGGCCTTCGAGATTGCCCTTCACGCTCGGCCAGGTGCTCTCCGAACGCCAGAACAGCGCCTGCTTCGGAAATTTTGCCTTGTCGGCGCCCTTGTAGAAGGTCTCGATGCGCTGGTCGCGCACGGCTTCGGCGCCGTGCACGAGAATGCCGAGCAGCGCGGTGACCGCCTCGCCGCCGGTGCGGAAGACCGGATTGTCCGGCCCCGGCTGTTCCCAGGCCTTCTGGATGCCGTCCGGTGCGTCCCAGATGCCGGAAAGTTCGCGGGCGACATTGGCGATATTGCCGGCGACGGCCGCGCCGTAGCGGCAGCGGAAACCGTTCTTTTCGCTCGAAAGCGTCTCGGAACCGGTGCCGAAGAGGAGATATTCCAGCGCTCCGAAACCTTGCGTCGCGACGCTCTTGGTGGCGAGCGTGGCGGGGTCGGCCGCCGTCTCGTCGGATTTGGAAAGCACGGCCTGCACCTGCTTCAACCCCGTGCTCTTGCGGTCGGGATAGAAGAGGATGCGCTCGAAACGGTTCTGCTCGATTACCGGGCCGACGCGCACCACCTCGATATACGCCCAGCTCACCGCCGTATCGCGGAAGGCGGCCCTGGCGGCATCGTGACGAGCCGGGGAGGGCGCCTCGCAGAGCGTCTTCATCGCGGCGGTCATCTTCTCGGCCGATTGCCGGAAGGCGTCGTAGCCCGGCCGGATGAAGCCGTCCACCGCCGCCGTCATCACCTTCGTCACAGCCGCGTCGGGAAGCGTGACGGCGGGCGCGGTGTCGGCCTCCTGGGCGGATGTCACGGCGGGCAGGAGCAAGATGAGCCCGGCGGCAAGAATTGTGCGCATCAGAGTGACCCCTTAAAGAGACCCGAGGAATTTGACGAGGGCGGCGCGGTCGTCCTTCGAAAGCGCGGCGAAGGCGTCGCGTGCCTTTTGCGCTTCCCCGCCATGCCAGAGGATGGCTTCGGTGAGATTGCGGGCCCGCCCGTCATGCAGGAAGAAGGTATGGCCGTTGACGGTCTCCGTCAGCCCGATCCCCCAGAGCGGCTGGGTGCGCCATTCGCGGCCGTCCGCCACGCCGACCTGCTGCCCGTCGGCGAGGCCTTCGCCCATGTCGTGCAGCAGGAAATCCGAATAGGGCCAGATGAGCTGGAAGGCATGCGCCTTGTTGCCGGCATCGCGGCGGGTGACGAATTTCGGCGTATGGCAGGCGATGCAGCCGGATTGCTGGAAGAGCTGCTTGCCCTTCAGCACCGTCGGATCGGCGAGGTCGCGCCGGGCGGGTACCGCGAGGTTTTCCGAATAGAACGTCACGAGTTCCATGACCGGATCGGGTGCCTCGACGGGACCCAGCCGTTCCTGCACGCCGGTCGGCATGGCGAGGCATTCGGCCTCCGCCTTGGTGCAGTCGCCATGGCTGGAAGGATTGTCCGGGGTGGAGATGCCCATGTCCCCGGCGAAGGCGGACGCGCTCTGGTCGCGGATCGTCGCGTTTTGCGCCTTGTAGCCGAAACGGCCGAGTTTCAATTCTCCGCTCCGGTGGTCGCGAACCAGCGCCGGCTTGCCGGAAATGCCGTCGCCGTCCCTGTCGTCCGGATCGGCCTTGGCGAGGATGTCGCTTTCGTGGATCGCCTGGATGAGGCCCATACCGATCATCGGCGGGGCGACGCGCGGCGAAACCGTCACGTCGCTCTCCAGAGGACCGTGGCTGAGACCGGCGACGGAATAGGCGGGTTTGCGCAGATGCACCACCTCGCCGCCGGCCAGCGTCACGGGGATTTCCTCATAGGAGATCTGCATCCGCCCCTCGGATTTGAGGCCCGGCACGGCAAGATCCTGCAACTGCTCGCCATAGGTCGCATCCGGGAAATTGAGCTTCCGGTAATCGGCGATCGCTTCGCGTTCCTCGTCGGTGCGGGCGGGGCGGGCGAGGCGGAGGAACATCGACGTCGCGTCCGCGGAGCCTTCCGGCGGATGTCCGCGGCCGTCCTTCAGATGGCAGCTCTGACAGGCGCGGGCGTTGAAGAGCGGGCCGAGCCCGTCGGAGGCCTGCGTGGAGGAGGGCGCCGAAACCCAGAGCTTGGTGAAGAGCGCATTGCCGAGCTTGAAGGTCTCCTCCTCCTCAAAGGTGAGGTTGGCGGAAAAATGCGAGAAGGCGTTGCCGTTGACGATCGCCCGGCTGGTCGCAGCCCCGCCTTCCATCAGCTCGAACTGCTCCGGCTTGGAAAAATCCGTCGTCGGGCGCGTGACGGCCTCGACGCGCTTCTGGTCCTTCGGATTGAGGTCCGAGCGCGTCGTCGGGAAGATCGGATCTCCGCCCGCCGCGATCAGCGGGGTCAGAAGCAGGGCGCCCGAAAGAACCGGCAGGAGGAAAATCGGGATGGATTTGCGACGTATTGCTGGGGTCATGGATTGCCGGGACGATGCCCCTCCCCAGCCTGTCCACTCCGAGGGGAAACCATTGCACGTGAGCGACGAGGAGGGCGGCAAGCTCCCTCTGATCTCCCCCCTTGAGGGGGAGATGTCACGAGAGTGACAGAGGGGGGTGACAACGTCGTATCGAAGCCGGTCGATGAATGTGGCGGGAAAATACCCCCCTCTGCCCTGCCGGGCATCTCCCCCCTCAAGGGGGGAGATCGGTATGCCGCGCAGTTTTCCGCCATAGGTCACCGGCTCGCCCTCGTCAGGAAGGCAGCCGGAAGGCCAGACGGAATGGCGGCTTGCTTTTCGCACGTTCATCGACGTTCGGGCCGCACACTCTTCGCCGCGGCCCACCTTTTTCGGTTCATCATTTGAAGACGGCGTCGGGATTGTCGAGGCTGTCGGAACCTTCAAGCTCGACCGTGCCGAGATCCAGCGCCGCAATGACGCGCTCGATGCTCTTGGTCTGGTCGACCAGGCCGTCGATCGCCTTCTGCACGACCGCATTGCCCTGGGTGTTGCCTTCGCCGATCATCTGGTCGTAGGCCTCCACCTTCTGGGCGCGGTCGGCCATGGCGTTCATCGCGTCGAGCGTCGCGTCGAGCTTGCCCCTGACTTCCGTGTCGAGCGCCTTGTCCTTGGCGGCGACCAGTTCCGAAAGCGACGGGCCGGTCATCTTGGTGCCGTCGACACGCACATATTCGCCGGTATAGGCCGACTTGATGCCGATCGCGTCGTTGAGATGCGAGGCATAGGTATTGTCGGAGAAGCAATCGTGCTCTTCTTCCGGATCGTGCAGCAGCAGGCCGAGCTTCATGCGCTCGCCGGCGAGCTCGCCATAGGAGAGCGAGCCCATGCCGGTCAGGATCGCGGTCAAGCCGGCCTTCGGATCGGCCTCGACATTCTTCGTGGCCTCGCCGTCCGGCGCCCAGGCCTTCACCATGTCTTCGAGATCGGCAACGAGCAGCGTCGAGGCGGCCTTGAGATAGGCCGCGCGCCTGTCGCAATTGCCGCCGGTGCAATTGGCCTTGTCGTAGTCGGTATAGGGCCGCTCGCCGGCGCCCGGGCCGGTGCCGTGCAGATCCTGACCCCAGAGCAGGAATTCGATGGCGTGATAGCCGGTCGCGACATTCGCCTCGATCTCGCCGGCTTCGTTCAGGCCCCGGAGCGTCTCGGGCGTGATATCGGTCGCGTCGTAATCCTCGCCGTTGATCTTGATCTTCGGATTGGCGATCACGTTGGCGACGTAGAGCGGATTGGAATCGCTCTCCGTGCCGTAGGATGGGTCGACATAATCGATCAGGCCCTCATCCAGCGGCCAGGCATTCACCTTGCCTTCCCAGTCGTCGACGATCGGGTTGCCGAAGCGATAGACTTCCGTCTGCTGATAGGGAACGCGCGCCTTGATCCAGGCCTCCTTGGCGGCCTTGAGGGTCGCCTCGCCCGGCGTGGCAATCAGCGCGTCGATCGCGGCGTCCAGGGCCTTGGCGGTGGTGAGCGAGTCCTGATACTTGGCTTCCGCGAGCTCGGCGTAGTGCTTCACCACGGAGGCGGAGTCGGCGGCTTCGGCCGGCGTGACGGTGAACGCCGCGGAAGCGGCGAGAAGCGCCAGCGTGGCGCCGAAAACGGTCTTGCGGATCATGTCCCTCTCCTTCGGCGGCCAGGCTTCCTGCCGCCCAAGACGCGTTCTTCGCGCAAATGGAAACTGGTGTCAAATGATCTAGTTTAGAATATTTTGAAAGAAGAAAGCATGCCTCGACCGCATTTGGGCCTGTTCAAACCTTGCGTTGCATGCGGCAGAAAAAGAATCCGTCCGTATCGGTACTTGCGGGCGTCAAAGTAACGGTCGATGCATCCTGTGATCGCGGCCGCGGAGCGTCCTTCCCGAAGATATCGTGCCAATGTGCCGCGGCCGGAGCGATGGAGAATTCGGGATTGTCGGCGCAGAAGCGCGAAACCTGCGCGTCGTTTTCCTCCGGCAGGATGGAGCAGGTGACATAGAGCAGCGCGCCGCCGGGTTTCACGAAGGCTGCCGCTTCCGCAAGCGCCTCCTGCTGCTGGGCGATGCGTTCGTCGAGGTTTTTCGGCGTCAGGCGCCATTTGGTATCCGGCCGCCGGCGCCAGGTGCCGGTGCCCGTGCAGGGAGCGTCGACCAGCACCGCGTCGAGCTTGCCTTTCAGCGCGTCGAGTTGCCGGGCATCGTCATGGACCTGGACATTGCGGGTGCCGGCGCGGCGCAGCCGTTCGATGATCGGCGCCAGCCGCTTGCGGTCGGCGTCATAGGCGTGGATCTGTCCCTTGTTGTGCATGGCGGCCGACATGGCGAGCGTCTTGCCGCCGCCGCCGGCGCAATAGTCGAGCACCTGGTCGTGCTCTCCCGGCTGCACGAGGTCGGCGACGATCTGCGAGCCCTCGTCCTGCACCTCGAACCAGCCCTTCTGGAACGAAAGCTCGGCTGTGACGTTCGGCAGCCGGGACGCTCCTTCGCCGGCGGCAATCCTGATGCCGTTTCTGGCGATGCGCGAAGGTTTCGCGCCGGAGCGTTCCAGCGCCTTGACGACCTTCTCCCGGCTTGCCTTCAGTGTATTGGCGCGGAGATCGAGGGTCGGACGGCCGGCCAGCGCCTTGGCCTCCAAAAGCCAGTCCTCGCCGAAATTGGCTTCGAAGGACGGCTGGATCCAGTCCGGGATGTCGCCCTGCACGTGTGGGGGCGCGTCTTCGAGATTGCGGGAGGCAAGCGCCGAGAGGTTCGCCTCGGTAAGCGCCGGCGGCGCGAAGCGGTCATCGGCGAACTCGGCCTGGAGAGCTTCAGGGGTGAGGCCCCATTGCCGGATGAGGACCGCGTGGGCGAGGGCAGCCGGGCTTTCGTCGTCCATGAGCCATGCATGCGAGAGCCGCATGCGCAGCGCGTCGTAGACGATGTTGCCGATCGCGGCCCGGTCGCCGGAACCGGCGAAACGATGCGCCAGGCCCCAGTCCTTGAGGGCGTCGGCGACAGGACGCTTGCGCGTCTCGATGTCGGCCAGCACCTCGATGGCTCCGGCCAATCGCCCGCCCAGTCGCATGTCGCTCTCCGTTTCGGTTGCACCCGTATGACTTGGGTCCTAACCGCTATCGGGCGGAACGGCAAGGGGCGGGACCTTGCGGTCTCAGCCGTCGATGTCCTTCAGGCCCTTGCCGGCGACCTTTTGGTTCTCGGCGGCAACGATCTGGTAGCAGACCTGCGCCGTGCCGGAGCGGACCATGCCGATGTTCTGCGCCGCGGCTTTGGAGACGTCGATCACCCGCCCGCGGATGAACGGACCGCGGTCGTTAATGCGCACGATGACGCTTTTGCCGTTTCGCTTGTTGGTCACCCTGACCTTGGTGCCGAAGGGCAGCGAACGATGTGCCGCGGTCAGTTTGGAAGGGTTCATCCGTTCGCCGGATGCCGTCTTGGAAGTCAGAGCGTACCAGGATGCGTGGCCGCACCCGGGCGCAGCGTTGGCCTGCGCGGAGCCGAGAAGAGCAAAGGTTGCAGCGGCGGCCGCGGCGCAAATCGAGCGTCGGATTTTTTTCAAAGTCGTCGTCCCCGTCGTTTGTCCCTGCACGTTGCGTGCAAAAACGGCTAAGCACGGCGAAAAATGGCGAAAAAGTGGGGTTTGCGATCACGGAACGTTACAGACTGTAACATTTGTGATTAGATTGCTTGCCATATTTTTAGGAAGCCAGCTAAATTGTGACAGAAGAAAACATTTAAAAACAGCAGGAAAGCGGAATGGAATTCCAGCCCGACTCGGAGCGGTGCCGCGATCACGAAAATTGCAGAAAAAAATTCATTGCGATACAGGATTCTCTGAACGATTTGCGCAAAGTCTGTGATGCCTTGTCCAAAATATTAAGAAATAATGATCGGGCAGGCCACGTGGATGGAAATTTCATCCGTTTTAAATTGAAGAATTCACCCTCTCCAGCGGTCCGTGGACCACATTTCGGCGAGCGACATCCGGTAGTTCGGAAAGCGGAATTGGTAGCCCGCCGTACGGATCTTGGCGTTCGAAACGCGCTTGTTGGCGCCGTAGAAGGAGCGCGCCATCGGCGTCATCTCGGCGGTCTCGAAATCCTGTTCCGGCGGCGGCACGACGCCCATCAGCCGGGCCGCCTCGACGATGACGTCCTGCGGCGGACCGGGCTCGTCGTCCGTGACATTATATATGCCGCCCATCTTCCCCTTCGCGAGGAAGAGCGTGGCGCCCGCAATGTCCTCGACGCGGATGCGGTTGAAGACCTGGCCCTGCTTTATGATGCGCCTCGCCGTGCCGCGCGCGAGATTGACGAAGGCGTTGCGTCCGGGGCCGTAGATGCCTGAAAGCCGCAGGCTTGCGAGCGGTACGCCGGCGGCCTCGCTCTCCGCCGCCCAGGCTTCCTCGGTATCCACCCTTTCGATGGAACGGCCCTGTATGGGGCTGCCGGGGGTCTCTTCCGTCACCCAGCCGCCGCCGTGATCGCCATAGACGCCGACGGTCGAAAGATAGCCGATCCATTCGAGCCTGGGGCAGAATTCCTTGAGCCTGCCCCGCACCAGCTTCAGCAGAGGATCGCCTTCGGTAGGTGGGATCGGGCCTTGAGGGTCGCCCCCCTCATCCGACCCTTCGGGCCACCTTCTCCCCGCTGGGGAGAAGGGGAGAGGCCGCGCCGTCGCCGTTTCTCCTCTCCCCTCGGGGAGAGGGTGGCCGAGCGGAGCGGAGGCCGGGTGAGGGGGCGGCTCGCTCTTGACCTTTGTTGGAGGAATCGACTGGACAAGGTGCGTGGCCTCCTTCAACTCCGCCCGCAATTCCGCGCTGAACCCGCTGCCATCAAAAACAAACCCATTGATGCCCAGTGCCTCAAGTTCCGCGACCTTTTCCGCCGTCCGCGCCGTGCCGGAAACCCGGGCGCCCTCCGCCTTGAACGCTGCCGCGATCGCCTGGCCTGAATAGCCGCATCCGAAGATCATCACCCGCATCAACCCGCTCCCGCCAGTCGCCATTCTTCCCGCACGCCCGGATCGTCCTCCACGTCGCGCGTTTGCGCAAACCGGGCGAAGTCCTCCGGCCGCATCAGGCGTTTCAGAGCCCATATAGCCATGCCGCGTACCACAGGCGAGGGGTCGCGGGCGAGTTCGAGGCATTGCCCGATCAGAGCCGGATCGCCGGAATTGCCGGCCGCGATCAGCACGTTGCGGACGAAGCGGTCCCGGCCGATGCGCTTCACCGGCGAGCCGCTGAAGAAGGTGCGGAAAGCGGCATCGTCGAGCGTCAGCAGGAAGGCGATCGAAGGCTCCTTCAGATCCTCCCGCGCGCGAAGCTTCATTTCGGAAGCACTTGCCGCGAACTTGTTCCACGGACAGGCGGCGAGACAGTCGTCGCAGCCGTAGATGCGGTTGCCGATCAGCGGCCGGAATTCCGGATCGATCGGCCCCTTGTGCTCGATCGTCAGATAGGAGATGCAGCGCCGCGCATCGAGCCGGTAAGGTGCGGGAAAGGCGGCCGTCGGGCAGGCGTCGAGGCAGGCGCGGCAGGAACCGCAATGGTCGGTCTCCGGCGCGTCCACGATAAGCTCGGCGGTGGTGAACAGGCTGCCGAGGAAGAGCCAGGAGCCGTGCGTGCGGCTGACGAGATTGGTGTGCTTGCCCTGCCAGCCGAGGCCGGCCGCCTCCGCGAGCGGCTTTTCCATGACGGGCGCCGTATCGACGAAGACCTTGACGTCCTCGCCGGCACGGGCGGCAAACCGCGTGGCGATTTCCTTCAGCCGGCCCTTGATGACGTCGTGATAGTCGCGGTTGCGGGCATAGACGGAGATCGCCGCCCTGTCCGGCCTGTCGAGAATGCCGCGCGGATCTTCGTCCGGACCGTAGTTCAGGCCGAAAAGGACGATGGATCTGACCTCGGACCAGAGCGCCTTCGGATCGGCGCGGCGCTCCCGCGTCTCCGCCATCCACGCCATCGTGCCGTGGTGGCCCTCGTCGAGGAAGGTCCGAAGCCTCTCCGGCGCGCGCGGAATGCTGTCCGGCCGGGTGATGCGGCAGAGGTCGAAGCCTTGCGCTTCCGCTTCCTCGCGAATGAAGGCGGTCAGCTTCTCCCGCCGCCGGAGCGCCTTTTCGTCCTCCTGGTCCTGGTCAGAAATCAAGGTCCGCATAGTGGGATACCGGGGTCAGGCCGCGGATGCGCTCGGCAAGCAGCGGCCGGAAGGATGGGCGGGATTTCAGCCGCTGGTACCAGTCCTTGGCGACGGGGGTTTCGGCCCAGTCGATCTCGCCGAGATAGTCGAGCACCGAAATCGAGGCGGCTGCGGCGAGATCGGCATAGCTCAGCCGGTCGCCGGCGAGCCAGGGCCGCGAGCCGGCGAGCCAGGAGAGATATTTCATGTGCTGGCGGATATTGGCGCGCGACGTGCGCAGCACTTTCGAATCGGGCGCGCCGCCGCCATGCGCCGCGCTCATCTGCAGCTTGTAGATGCGCTCGCGGGTGAGCGGGCGGGTGACGTCCTGCTCCATCTTCTGCAGGAACCATTCGGTGAGGCGGCGGATTTCGGCCCGCTGCCAGGGGTCTTCGGCGAGCAGCCGGCGGTCGCGCTTCAGCACGCCGTGCGTCTCGTCCAAAAATTCCAGGAGCACGGAAGGGCCACAAAGTACCCGCATGCTGTCGTCCACGTAGACGGGAAGTGTGCCCGCCGGGTTGAGCGTCAGGAATTCCCTCCGCTTTTCCCAGGGCTGCTCTTCGACCAGTTCCGCCTGAAAGCCGTATTCTGCGAGGATCAGCCGGACGAACCGCGAGGCCGAAGACATGGGATGATGATAGAGGGTGGGCATGGATAACTTCACGAATGGTGTATAGGGAGGATGTGGTCGCTTCGCGCGCCCGCCTGACATATGCCAGCTATATGGATTTGGTAGGGCCAACACAAGCAACGGCTCATAAAGTACCTCAAACTGCCCATATCTGCTCAATAAAGGATTAAGAATGGCGGATCAGTCCATTATCAGCGCCCTCGTTCTTGGCTTGATCGAGGGGCTTACGGAATTTCTTCCCGTTTCCTCAACTGCTCACGTCCTGCTCGCCGGCCATTTTCTCGGTTTCCAGTCCCCCGGCAACACTTTCGCCGTCCTGATCCAGCTCGGGGCGATCCTGGCGATTCTGCTCGTCTATGCCCAGAAACTGCTGGGGATCGCCATGGACTTGCCGACCAGCCCGAAGGCAAGGCGCTTCGTGCTGACGGTGCTGGTCGCCTTCCTGCCCGCGGCGGTGATCGGGGCGCTCGCCCACGATTTCATCAAGACCGTGCTGTTCGAGACGCCGATGCTGTTCTGCGTGGTGTTGATCCTCGGCGGCTTCGTGCTGCTTGCCGTCGACAAGATGAAATTCCAGCCGAAATATCACGACGTGATGGACTATCCGCTGTCGCTCGCCTTCAAGATCGGCCTCTGCCAGTGCGTGGCCATGATCCCCGGCACGTCGCGTTCGGGCGCCACCATCGTCGGCGCGCTGCTCATGGGCACGGACAAGCGCTCGGCGGCGGAGTTCTCCTTCTTCCTCGCCATGCCGACCATGCTCGGCGCGTTCGTGCTCGATCTTTACAAGAATCGCGATGTGCTGAGCTTCGATGATGGTGCGGTGATCGCCGTCGGCTTCGTCGCCGCGTTCGTCACCGCGATCCTCGTGGTGCGCTCGCTGCTCGATTTCGTCTCAAGCCGCGGCTACGCGCCCTTCGCCTACTGGCGGATCGCGGTCGGCATCATCGGATTGATCGCCCTTCTTCTGGGCGCCTGAAGGAAAAAGGCGGCTTCATGGCCGCCTGTCTTCCCGTGATTCGACTTAGTGCAGGACCGAAGCCGTGCTGCAGGGATCGACGCCATAGGCGGGCGCGCATTCGCTCTTGCCGGCTGCGCCCGTTCTCGGGGCGATGAAGGAGCCCGCGAGAATGACCAATGCTGCGCACGCAAAAAAGAGCGCGATGGGCTTGCCCATGGAGGAATGCCTTTCAAAGGATGATTTGATCGTCACGGTTGCGTCTGTTCCGCGAAGGAGGGTGTATGGGTGGAACCGAAAGATTTCAATATAAGATTTTACTGAATCCGCCGTTAACGCGCGAGGATTTGAAACTGCGGCCTTTGTGCCACAGACACTGCCCGGAAAATGTGCGCAGAAATACCGCTGCCCGCTTTTTGAGCGGACTAACGCACTGGTTTGACGGCGATATAAGCAATCCCTAAAATGAAAGGATCAGGCGGCGCGGCCCGATCCCGTATACTGGCCGTGCGGCCTGTATTGTACCAGATAGGAGGGAAGGATCGAGGCGGCGAGCGTCGGGCGGATACCCATTCCTTCAAGCGTGCGGCCTTCCTTCGCGGCGGCCTCGGAAACGATATTGTCGACCTTCAGCAGCTTCACCTGGTCGGGGGTGATGGGCGGCTGAACGAAGGGGACGAGAGAGGCGAGGCTGCCGATCAGCGACGCGATGCCGAAGGGCAGCGAGATGAGCGCGCGCTCCCGGTTGGTGATGCGCTGCATGGTCTCGAGACACTGGCGGAAGGTCATGACCTCCGGACCGCCGAGCTCGTAGACCTTGCCCGGTGCGATCGTTCCGTCGACGGAACGGGCGACGGCTTCCGCAACGTCC
The DNA here is from genome assembly GCF_900177415.1 of Xaviernesmea oryzae. Classification (GTDB taxonomy): domain Bacteria; phylum Pseudomonadota; class Alphaproteobacteria; order Rhizobiales; family Rhizobiaceae; genus Neorhizobium; species Neorhizobium oryzae_A. The sequence goes on from NZ_FXAF01000006.1 coordinate 686,575, forward strand.
TCGACATAGACCGGCTGGAACTTCGTCTTGCCGCCGCCGACGAGCGGCAGGGCGGGGAAGATGCGCGCCATGGCCGCGAACTTGTTGAAGAAGCTGTCTTCCGGGCCGAACATGATCGACGGCCGCAGGATCACGGCATCCGGCAGCAAAGAGAAGATCGTGGCTTCCGCACGGCCCTTTGTGCGGGCGTAGGACGATTCCGAATTCGGATCGGCACCGATCGCGGAGATATGGGTCAGCCTGGCGCCGGCGGCGCTGGCTGCTTCCGCGATCGAACGGGCGCCGAAGTCCTGCACGGCATCGAACGTGTTGCGGCCGCTTTCGAACATGATGCCGACGCAGTTCACCACATGGGAGGAACCCTCGACGGCGCGGAAGATCGACTGGCGGTAGCGAAGGTTCGCCTGGACCAGCGAAATCTGCCCGACATAGCCCGCCGGCAGCAGGAAGCCCGCGAGATCGGGACGGCGCACCGCGACGCGCACGCGATAACCGCGTTTGGCGAGCGCCCGCACCACATGCCGCCCGACGAAACCCGATCCTCCGAAAACGGTGACGAGTGGCGGAAGGTTGCTGACGGTCATGATCTGCTCCGGGAGCTGCAAGGGAAGGATTGGCGCCTGTTTAACCGAATTGCGGCACGGGTGGAAGTGTCTCCGGTGCCGCAGCGGGTGCGGTTTTCGGGACTTTAAACGCCGTCCACGACGACCAGTTCGCCGTCGGCCGCTTCCTGGCGGATTTTTGCGGCGATCTGGTATTCGGGCGAGTAGTAGCAGTCGACGGCTGCCTGCCGGGAGGGGAATTCGATCACCACGTTGCGGGCGCGCGCCTTGCCTTCCAGCTCGGTGATCTCGCCGCCGCGGGCGAGAAACTTGGCGCCGTATTTCTCAAAGGGCACCTTCGTCGCCGCGACATAGTCCTTGTAGCGTTCCGGGTCGCGGATATCGATGCGGGCGATCCAGTATCCCTTTGCCATGATGTTCCTCCAATGTGTGTTCGGATAAGCTGACTTCGGTCAAATCATGGGGCAAGTCAATATGATGCGCATCACCGCAGGCGCCCTCGCCGTAGCTCTTCCGGTCGTGACGGCGGTCGTCGCGTCGCATCCCGCGCGCGCCGAAGCGGGAGCCTGTTCCGCCGATATCTATTCCGCTCTCCGCAAACCCGCCCCGGAAAAGGCAAAACCGGTGGAGATCGCCTGCGACCTGACCCTCGCGAAGACGGACGCCATCACCCGGCCCATCGCCTTTTCCGGCAGCGCGGCCTCCGGCGCGACGCTCGATTGTAATGGCGGCACCTTGGACGGGAGGACGGCCAAGGCCCGGACGGTATGGATCCGCTCGGTCCACCGGGCGGATGGAAGCTGGGATGCGCCGCGCGATATCCAAATCCGCAATTGCGTCATCGAGGGCGATGTCCGCATCGAGGGCCTCGGCAGCAACGGTCAGGCGGAAGAGGTTCGGCTGTCGTCCCTCGAAGCCGGTCATACCGCGCAGGCCCAGGCTGCGGCGCCAAGCGGCATCACGCTTGATGACATCACCTTCGTGGCGAATGGCGGCATCCCGCTTTATACGGCGCCAGGCGTGACGGAAATGACCGTCGAAAACTCCCGCTTTACCGGCAGCACCAACGGCACGGCGATCTATCTCGATGCGGAATCCGCGCGAAACCGGATCATCGGCAACATGTTCGACATCCGCACGGCCCGGCGCGAGATGATCGCGGTCGATGGTTCGGCGGACAACCGCATCGAAGGCAATATCTTCGAGAACCCGATCAAGGGCGGCATTTTTGTCTACCGCAATTGCGGCGAGGGCGGCACGATCCGTCACCAGAAGCCGGAGCGCAACGTGATCACCGGCAACACGTTCCGCTACACGAATTTCTGGGCGGCGCGGCCGGCGGTCTGGCTCGGCAGCCGCCAGGCAACGAGCACCTATTGCTTCTCGCGCCCGGACCGGCCGTTCGGCAGCAGTCTCAGCCCCTATGACTACGCGCAGTATAATATCGTCACCGGCAACCGCCTGCCCGGGGGAAGACCGGGCCTTATCGTCGATCACGACGAGCACAACACGGTTTCGGACAATCGTTAGACGACCGACGCCATCTCGGCGAGGATGGCTTGCGCCGCCGCTTTCGGATCGGGCGCCTTGACGATCGGCCGCCCGACGACGAGATGGCTCGAACCGGCGCGGAGCGCGTCGGCCGGCGTCATCACCCGCTTCTGGTCGCCCGCATCCGAGCCTGCGGGGCGGATGCCGGGCGTCACGACCGCCATCTTCGGCCCGACGATCTTGCGCACGGCGGCGGATTCCTCCGCCGAGCAGACGATGCCGCCCATGCCGGCGGCAAGCGCCTGTTCGGCGCGGCGCAGCACCAGCGTGTGCGGATCGTATTCGTAGCCGGCATCGACGAGATCGGCCTCGTCCATGGAGGTGAGCACCGTGACCGCGAGCAGGCAGAGATCGGAGCCCTTTGCCGCGTCGACTGCGGCCCGCATCGCCTTCGGATAGGCATGCAGGGTGAGCATCGTGACGCCCATCTTGACGATGTTCTCGACGCCCTTCGCCACCGTGTTGTCGATGTCGAGCAGCTTCATGTCGAGGAAGACCTGTTTGCCGTCCTTGACGAGGTCGCGGGCGAATTCCAGTCCGCCGGCGAAGGCGAGCTGGTAGCCGATCTTGTAGAAGGAGACCGTGTCGCCGAGCGTGGCGACCATCTTTTCCGCTTCCGCGACGGTCGGGATGTCGAGGCCCACGATCAAACGGTCACGTGCGTTCATGCCCTGATTCCTTCCCATTTTTCGATAGGGGTCCAGTCGCACGAGACGGCGCGATCCGCAAGGGTAAAGCAGAAGAGATTTCCGCCGCCGGGCGGCTGATCGCGATCGCGGGCGATCGGAATGCCGAGGAGGCGGCATTTCAGCAGGGTCCCGACCCCGCCATGGCCGACGAAGGCGATCGGCACGTGCGGGTCATGATCCGCGAGGATGCGGTTGACCGCCGAGACTATGCGCCCCTGAGCATCGATCGCACGCTCCCAGCCTTTGAAGCTTTCGTCCGGGTGGGCGAAGAACCGGTTCGCGGCTTCCTCGAACGCGGGCGGCGGCAGAAAGCCGGTCGCCGAACGGTCGTTCTCATGGGTGTCGTGGGAGATCTCGATCGTGAGACCGGATGCGGAGGCGAGGATTTCGGCGGTCTCGATCGCCTTCGTCTCGCCGCTGGAAACGATCCGGCCGAGTTGCCTTGCCCATGGTGACTTCGCCGCGGCCTCGGCGCGGGCGCGGCCGATTTCGGAAAGGCCCCATTCCGGCACGGGAATATCCGGGTCGATCCGAACCTGCGGATGGGTGGCGTAGAGGCCGAAGGTCATGTCAGATCACGCTCGTGAACGGGGCCGGAACTTCGAGCCGGTTATCGCCTAGGCGCGCGTATAGGTCCAGAGCTGCGCCGGCGGGATGTTGCGCACCACGAAATCGTAATGCTTGATCCTGTAGCGGTCCGGATTGGCGATGATCGGGGAAACGGGACCGTAGGTGATCTGCATCACGGGCCGCCCGGCGGGAATGCGGTTGAGCAGGTCTTCGAGCAGCGCGATGCGCCGTTCCATCGGGAAGCTCAGGAGCGGGATCGCTGAGACGACGCTGTCGAAGGTCTTGTCCTTCCAGGCGCCGAGCGTGCGTTCGAGATCGAAGGCGTCGCCGTTGATGAAGCTGACGCCCGCAAACGTGCGGACGAGATGCTGGTAGAAATCCGTCGAATATTCGATCGAGACGAGATTCTCCGGCGACACACCGTGCCTCAGGATCGCCTTGGTGATGATGCCGGTGCCGGGTCCGAGTTCGAGCACCGGCAGGCCGGAAGCCGTATCGATGACGCTTGCCATGCGTTTCGCCGTGACCGAAGAGGTCGGGCAGATCGCGCCGACGCGCTTGGGACCGTCGATCCAGCCCTTGAAGAACCGGATTTCCTCATCGAACTTGCGGCCAAGCCGCTCCTTCAGGCGCAACTCCATGGATATGTCCTCTCCCTTTCTGCCCCTATGTGGCCCCGCATGCCGCAAAAGCAAGAGAAAATGTCGCTGCGGGAAAATGCAAGGAAAAAGGCGGCTGGAATTTTCCCAGCCGCCTCAAATGGTTAGACGCGCATCGGCATCAGGACGTAGAGAGCGTCGTCTCCCGCCGTGTCGCGCACCAGCGTCGGTGAACCCGCATCCGCCAGCATGAAGATCGCGTCCTCGCCGGAAAGCTGGGCGGTGATGTCGAGGAGGTATTTGGCGTTGAAGCCGATCTCCATCGGGTCGGCGTCGTAGCCGACGGCCACTTCTTCGGTGGCGCTGCCGGAATCCGGATTGTTGACCGTCAGCATGAGCTGACCGTCCGTCAGCGACAGCTTCACCGCGCGGCCGCGCTCGGAGGAAATCGTCGAGACGCGGTCGACGGCCTTGGTGAAGCTTTCGCAATCGACCCGCATTTCCTTATCGTTGCCGGTCGGGATGACGCGCTGGTAATCCGGGAAAGTGCCGTCGATCAGCTTGGAGGTCATCACGATCGTGCCGATCGTCAGGCGGATCTTGGCGTCGGACACTTCGACGGTGACGGCCGCTTCCGGATCGTCGACCAGCTTCTGGAGCTCGCCGACCGTCTTGCGCGGGATGATGATGCCCGGCATGCCCTCGGAGCCGGACGGCGCCTGGACGTCGGCGCGCGCCAGGCGGTGCCCGTCGGTCGCGACGGCGCGCAGCTTCAGGTCGCCGCCCGCTTCGATCGTATGGAAGAAGATGCCGTTCAGATAGTAGCGGGTCTCCTCGGTGGAGATCGCGAACTGGGTGCGGTCGATCAGCATCTTCAGATCGGTCGCCTTCAGCTTGAAGGTATGCGTGAAGCTGCCGGCGGTCAGATCCGGGAAATCCGATTCCGGCAGGCATTGCAGCGAGAATTTCGACCGGCCGGACTGCACGGTCATCGAGGCGCCGTCGGAGGTCGTGGCGAGCAGCACTTCCGATCCGTCGGGCAGCTTGCGGACGATTTCGTAGAGCAGATGCGCCGGCACCGTCGTGGCTCCGGCATTCTCGACCATGGCCGGAACGGATTCGGTGATTTCGAGATCGAGGTCGGTCGCCTTGAGATCCAGGCTGTTGCCGGAGGCGCGCATCAGCACGTTGGAGAGGATGGGGATCGTGTTCCGCCGCTCGACCACGCGATGCACGTGGTTCAGCGATTTTAAGAGGTTGGACCGCTCAAGAGTAATACGCATGGACGCTACCGCTTTCGACCGTGGCGGTCCGGCAAGGCCGGACCCCGTATTTTTGTCGGGTTTGTAGGCCGACTGTATGATGTGGACGGGCAAAATGGCAGACAACGGCGGCGAAAAGCAAGAGGTGAACGAGAGGTTACCGGACCAATTCCGCATCGCGGCCGGCACTTGCACACAGAAAAACATGCCATCGCCCCGCCGCCGGGCTTCACTTGCCGAAGCGGGCCGGCTCCATCATAAAGAGCCATGATTATCCGACCCCGCGTGACAGCCCGTGACCGATGACCTGAAGACCGCGCAGCGCGGCTATCGCGTCGCCAACACATTCGTGCCCGCAAGGCCGCTGGAACCGGCGCTCTATCTGGTCGCCACCCCGATCGGCAATTTGGGCGACATCACGCTGCGTGCGCTGGAAACGCTCTCCGGCGCCGACGTGCTCGCCTGCGAGGACACCCGTGTGACCCGCGTGCTGCTCGACCGTTACGGCATCGTCAACCGCCCCTTCGCCTATCACGAGCACAACGCCGAAGAGGCGGGGCCGAAGCTCATCGCGGCGCTGGAGGAGGGCAGATCGGTGGCGCTGGTCTCCGACGCCGGCACGCCGCTCGTCTCCGATCCTGGCTACCGGCTCGGCCGTATGGCGATCGAGGCGGGCCACAAGGTCGTGCCGGTCCCCGGTGCTTCCGCGCCGCTCGCAGCACTCGTCGGTTCCGGCATGCCGTCCGACGCCTTCCTCTTCGCGGGCTTCCTGCCGGCGAAGGACAAGGGAAGAAGGGACCGGCTGGCCGAGCTTTCGAGGGTGCCGGCGACGCTGATCTTCTTTGAATCCCCGCATCGCATCGGCGCGACCGTTGCCGCCGCCGCCGAGGTTCTCGGAAAGAGCCGCCGCGCCTGCGTCTGCCGCGAGCTGACGAAGACTTTCGAGGAATTCCGGCGCGGCACGCTGGAGGAGCTCGCCGCCTATTATGGTGACGACCGCGCCGTGAAGGGCGAGATCGTCCTCATCGTGGCGCCTCCCGAGGCTGAAGAAGCGCCGGGCGAGGTGGAGGTGGACGCGCTGCTGCGCGAGCTTTCTTCCGCCATGCCGGCCGCCAGGGCGGCGGCGGAAGCGGCCAGGATCACGGGGCTTGCCCGCAAGGACCTCTACCAGCGGCTCCTGGAACTGAAGGCCGGGGGCTGAGAGTGGCGGCGGACGACGACGCGGACCTGAAGCGCCGCAGGGCCGAGCGCCGGAAAGCCCAGCGCCAGAGAGCCCAAAGACGTGGCCGCGTCTCCGAATATCTCGCCGCACTTTATCTCATGGCCAGGGGATATCGCATCCTGGCGATCCGCTATCGCACCAGGCTCGGAGAGATCGATCTCATCGCCCGCAAGGGCGACCTCGTCGTGTTCGTGGAGGTCAAGGCGCGGATCGGCGAGCGGGAGGCGGTCGACGCGGTCGGTTTCACGACCCAGAAGCGCATCCGCTCCGCGAGCGATCTCTGGCTGGCGAAACGCAAGGATGCCGCGCGATTGTCGCAGCGCTACGACGTCGTCGCCGTGCTTCCGGGCCGTCTGCCCCGGCATTTTCCGGATGCTTTCTGATGCCTCCGTGAAATTGCTGCATGGCTGTGCAATGTAACAAATCTGACATGAAACTGTTAAGGGGCTGTCACAGCCGGGCCCTATTGCGATCCTCGACCCCAACAAAGGTGGAGAGGACGTCAACATGTTCAAGAAGCTTTCGATGGCCGCGTTTGCGGTTGCTCTGTCGGCAACCTCGTCGCTTGCTGCGACCGAAGTGACCTGGTGGCATGCCATGGGCGGTGAGCTCGGCAAGAAGCTCGAGGAGGTCGCCCAGAAGTTCAACGAAAGCCAGGGCGATTATAAGGTCGTTCCGGTCTACAAGGGCTCCTATCCGGAAACCCTGACCGCTGCGATCGCGGCTTTCCGCGCCAATCAGCAGCCGGCGATCGTGCAGGTCTTCGAAGTCGGCACCGGCACGATGATGGCCGCCAAGGGCGCCGTCTATCCGGTCTACAAGCTGATGGCCGATCAGGGCGAAAGCTTCGATCCGAAGTCCTTCCTGGCGCCGGTCACCGGTTACTACTCGGACACCGAAGGCAATATCCTGTCGCTGCCTTTCAACTCCTCCACGCCGATCATGTACTACAACAAGGACGTCTTCAAGAAGGCCGGCCTTGATCCGGAAGTCGCTCCGAAGACCTGGAAGGAAGTCGAGGAATTCTCAAAGAAGATCGTTTCCTCCGGCGCGGCCAAGTGTGGCTTCACCTCCGCCTGGATCACCTGGATTCAGACGGAAAACCTGTCGGCCCTGCATGACAAGCCGTTCGGCACGCTCGAAAACGGTTTCGGCGGCTTCGACACCAAGTTCGAATTCAACGGTCCGCTGCAGGTCAAGCACTGGGCGAACCTGAAGAAGTGGCAGGACGAGGGCCTCTTCAAGTATGGCGGTCCGGTCGGCGGCGACCAGGCCGCGACGATGTTCTACAGCCAGGAATGCGCCATCACGATGAATTCGTCGGCGGGCCGCGCCGGCGTCATCAACAACGCCAAGGATTTCACGCCCGGCTTCGCTCCGCTGCCGTACTACGAGGACGAGATCAGCGAGCCCAAGAACTCGATCATCGGTGGTGCCACCCTTTGGGTCCTGAACGGGAAGGACGGTGCCACCTACAAGGGTGTTTCGAAGTTCTTCGCCTATCTCTCCAAGCCGGAAGTCCAGGCTGACTGGCACCAGGCCACCGGCTACCTGCCGATCACCAATGCCGCCTACGAACTCGGCCGGAGCCAGGGCTATTACGAGAAGAACCCGGGCTCCGACGTTTCGATCAAGCAGATCATGCGCGGCACGCCGACCCCGAACTCCAAGGGTGTCCGCTTCGGCAACTTCGCTCAGGTCCGCACCGTCGTGGATGAGGAATTCCAGGCGCTGCTGGCCGGCAAGAAGGACGCCAAGCAGGCGCTCGACAGCGCCGTGAAGCGTGGCGACGAGCTTCTGCGCGAATTCCAGGCCGCCAACTGATCCTCAATTTCAGAATGCGGGAGGGGGCCGGCTCGCCGGTCCTCTCCTTGTTTGCAAGATTGTTTGCAAGACCTCGCGACGGCAGGCGGACGCATGGATACCAAACGCACGACATTCCAGAACCGCTGGCTGCCCTACGTCCTGCTGGCGCCTCAGCTGGCCATCACGCTGATCTTCTTCATCTGGCCGGCGGGCCAGGCGGTGAAGTCGTCCTTCGAGCGTGAAGACCCTTTCGGCTTCTCCACCGTCTTTGTCGGTTTCACCCATTATGCGCGTCTGATGCAGGATCCGGCCTATCTGGATTCGTTCGTCAGGACCGCCGTTTTCGCGGTCGCCGTCACCGTCGTATCGATGGTGCTCGGCCTGCTCTTTGCGGTCGCCGTCGATCGCCTGATGCGGTCCGCCCGCCTCTACACGACGCTTCTCGTCTGGCCTTACGCCGTGGCTCCCGTCGTCGCCGGCGTCCTCTGGTTCTTCCTCTTTAACAGCACGACCGGGATCATCCCCTATTATCTGTCCTTCTTCGGCGTCCGGTGGGACCATACCCTCAACGGGACGCATGCGATGATCCTGATCATCATCGCCGCCGCCTGGAAGCAGATTTCCTATAATTTCCTGTTCTTCCTGGCGGGGCTTCAATCGGTTCCGAACACCCTGATGGAGGCTGCGGCGATCGACGGCTCGGGACCCGTGAAGCGGTTCTTCGACATCTCGTTGCCGCTGCTCTCGCCGACCACGTTTTTCCTCTTCATCGTCAACGTCAACTATACGATGTTCGATACGTTCAGCATCATCGACGCGACCACGGAAGGCGGTCCCGCCCAGTCCACCAATATTCTGGTCTACAAGGTCTACCAGGACGGCTATCTTGGCCTAAATCTCGGTTCGTCTTCGGCGCAATCGGTCCTGCTGATGCTGATCGTCATCGTCCTCACCGTCGTCCAGTTCCGCTTCGTCGAGCGGCGCGTACAGTATTGAGGAGCCGAGGCTCATGGTTGAGAACCGCCCTTTCCTGACGTTCCTCACGCATCTCTTCCTGATCTGCGGTTTCGTCGTCGTCGCACTGCCCGTCTATGTGGCGATCGTCGCCTCCACGCACGATGCGCAGACGCTGATGAGCAGCGCCGTCCCGCTTCTGCCGGGATCGCATTTCCTTGAGAACTACACGCAGATTTTCACCAACGTCTCGGCCGCCAACGGTTTGCCGTCCTATCCGCTGATGGCGGCGAACTCGCTGATCATGGCCGTGGTCATCACCGTCGGCAAGATCGCGATCTCCATCCTCTCCGCATTCGCCATCGTCTATTTCCGGTTTCCCTTCCGTCTTCTCGCCTTCTGGATCATCTTTATCACCCTTATGCTCCCGGTCGAGGTCAGGATCATGCCGACCTACAAGATCGTCGCCGATCTCGGCATGCTGAATTCCTGGGCGGGTCTGGTCATTCCGCTGGTGGCATCGGCAACCGCCACCTTCTTGTTCCGGCAGTTCTTCATGACCGTTCCGGAAGAGATGATGGAGGCTGCCCGGGTGGATGGCGCGGGTCCGATGAAGTTCTTCAGGGACATCCTGCTTCCCCTGTCGCGCACGAATATCGCGGCGCTCTGCGTCATCCTCTTCATCTACGGCTGGGTCCAGTATCTCTGGCCGATGCTGGTGACCACCGACCCCAGCTATTACACGCTGATGATGGGCATGAAGCGCATGGTCGCCGTCCAGGATGGCGAGATCCGGTGGAATCTCGTGATGGCCGCTTCGGTGCTGGCCATGCTGCCGCCGATCGTCATCGTCATCTTCATGCAGCGCCTGTTCATCCGCGGCCTCACTGAAACGGAGAAATAGCAATGGCTTCCATCGATGTCGAAAGCGTCGGCAAGATCTATACCGGTGGCGTGCGCGCCGTCACCGACATCAGGCTGAACATCGCCGATGGCGAGTTCATCGTGCTGGTCGGCCCGTCGGGCTGCGGCAAGTCCACGCTGCTCAGGATGATCGCCGGTCTGGAGACCATCTCGGAGGGCGAGGTGAAGATCGGCAGCCGCGTCGTCAACAATGTCGAGCCGGCCGATCGCGACATCGCCATGGTGTTCCAGAATTACGCGCTCTATCCGCATATGACGGTCTACAACAATCTCGCCTACGGCCTGAAGAACCGCGGCACGCCGAAGTCCGAGATCGACGCCCGCGTCGCGGAAGCAGCCCGTATGCTGGAAATCACCCAGTATCTCGACCGCAAGCCGCGCGCCCTTTCCGGCGGCCAGCGCCAGCGCGTCGCCATGGGCCGTGCGATCGTCCGCAAGCCGGCCGCCTTCCTCTTCGACGAACCGCTTTCGAACCTGGATGCCAAGCTGCGCGTTTCCATGCGCGGCGAAATCAAGCGCCTGCAGCGCCGCCTCGGCACCACCTCGATCTACGTCACCCACGACCAACTCGAGGCGATGACGCTCGCCGATCGCCTCGTCGTGCTGAACGGCGGCCAGATCGAGCAGATCGGCGCGCCGCTGGAAGTCTATCACGCGCCAGCCTCCACCTTCGTCGCGAGCTTCATCGGCTCGCCGGCCATGAATCTGGTCAAGGGCGAGCTGCATGGCGACAGGCTTGCGATCGGGCCGGCGGTGATCGGCCTCAAGGGTTTTGCGCCGACCTCCGGCGCGGTCACCGTGGGTGTCCGTGCCGAGGACCTGCGTGTCGCGCGTGCGGATGAGGAGGCTTTGCCCTTCCGCCTCGAATATACCGAGGAGCTGGGCTCCCAGCGCCTCATCCACGGTGCGGTGGGCGATCAGCAGGTCACGGCTGCCGTTTCTCCCGAGACGGAGCTCGCGTCCGAGATGCGCATTGCCGTCGATGCAAGGCGCCTGCATTTCTTCGCGGCCGATACCGGCAAGCGGCTGCCCGGCAACGTGCCGGCCGAAGCGAAGCTGGCGCCGGCCGAGCCGGTCGTTTGACGGCGAGCATCTGCCGGCTGCGCGGCGCTCCAGGCCTCAGGTCGCCTTGCCGGCCGATAAATGGGTTGACCGGTTGCCTTTGAGGGCTCGCCATCCTACATCAGGCGAGCCAATTCTAGGGGACTGAAGTCATGGCGAAAATCCGCAAGGTCGCATTCCAGATGGACCATATCTCCGGCATCAACATTGCCGGCGATTCCACCTTCGCCATGGCGCTGGAGGCGCAGGCGCGCGGTTTCGAGCTCTTCCATTATACGCCGGACCGGCTGACGATGCGCGACGGCAGGATCTTTGCCGCCGTCGAGCCGCTGCAGGTGCGCGATATCAAGGGCGATCATTTCACGCTCGGCGAAAAGGAGCGCGTCGACCTGTCGGCGATGGACGTCGTTCATCTGCGCCAGGATCCTCCCTTCGACATGGGATACATCACCTCGACGCATCTGCTCGAACGCATCCACCCGAAGACGCTGGTGGTGAACGACCCGGCCTGGGTGCGCAACTCGCCCGAGAAGATTTTCGTCACCGAGTTCGCCGACCTGATGCCGGCGACCCTGATCTCCCGGGATCCGGCGGAGATCGCCCGCTTCCGCGAGGAGATGGGCGACATCATCCTGAAGCCGCTCTACGGCAATGGCGGCGCCGGCGTCTTCCATTCGGCCCGCGACGACCGCAATTTCACGTCGCTTCTCGAAATGTTCGGCCAGATGTATCGCGGCGAGCCCTATATCGCGCAGGCCTATCTGCCTGCCGTGCGCAAGGGCGACAAGCGCATCCTGCTGGTGGACGGCGAGCCGGTCGGGGCCATCAACCGCGTGCCGGCCGAGCACGACAGCCGCTCCAACATGCATGTCGGCGGCCGCGCCGAGCCGACCGGGATCACCCCGCGCGAAAAGGAAATCTGCGAACGGATCGGACCTGCTCTCCGTGAAAGGGGCTTCCTCTTCGTCGGCATCGACGTGATCGGCGACTATATGACCGAGATCAACGTCACGTCCCCGACGGGCATCCGCGAGGTGAAGAAGTTCGGCGGGGCCGACGTCGCAAGCCTCCTCTGGGATGCAATCGAAGCCAGGCGCGCCTGATAAAGCGGCTGCCTGCGAAGTGTGAAGCGGCTTTCCGTCCGCGATTGCGTAGAATAGGAAAGACTATTCCGCGACCCGGACGGAAATTCTTTCGCCTCGTTTCGGATACGGATCGCCTTTGTTCCACGGATGCAACCGCATGCAACCCGGTTGCACCGGCGGCGCGAAATTGTTCGACCAATGTTCTTGTTTTATTCCTGATTCCATGCCAGATTGCAATCGCTGGCGCGGAAAGCGTGTATCGCCGTCCAGAAGGGGCTTGGGGGCAGGTTCATATGGTCGCGCGTGTCGGCACGGTTGCATTTCAGGGCATAGAGGGCGTTCCGGTCGACGTGCAGGTCATGGTCGGGCCGGGCAAGATGAACATGCATATCGTCGGCCTGCCCGACAAGGCGGTGGCCGAAAGCCGGGAGCGGGTTCAGGCCGCGCTACATGCATCCGGGCTTGCGATGCCGCCGAAGAAGGTGACGGTCAATCTGGCGCCCGCCGACCTGCCGAAAGAGGGCTCGCATTTCGACCTGCCGATCGCGTTGGGCTTGATGGCGGCGCTCGGTGCCATTCCCGCCGATGCGCTTGCCGATTATGTGGTGATCGGCGAACTGAACCTCGATGGAACGCTGGCAGCCGTGGCCGGCGCCCTGCCGGCGGCGATCGGCGCCAATGGGCTCGGCAAGGGTCTTATCTGCCCGGCGGACAGTGGCGCGGAAGCGGCCTGGGCCGGCGCTGAGATCGATATCGTGGCACCCCGCAGCCTGATCGCACTCGCCAATCATTTCCGCGGCACCCAGGTGATCTCGCGGCCGCAGCCGGCGATCCGCGCGAACCCCGCCAATCTCCCGGATCTCGCCGATATCAAGGGCCAGGAAAGCGCCAAGCGCGCGCTGGAAGTCGCTGCGGCCGGCGGGCACAATCTCCTGATGGTCGGGCCTCCGGGTTCCGGAAAATCCATGCTGGCGGCGCGCCTGCCTTCCATCCTGCCGCCATTGTCGGCCGCCGAGCTTTTGGAAGTCTCGATGATCCATTCGATCGCCGGTCAGTTGTCCGGCGGCAAGCTTTCGGACCGCCGGCCCTATCGCACGCCCCATCATTCCGCCACCATGGCGGCACTCATCGGCGGCGGCACGCGGGCGAAGCCCGGTGAAGCCTCGCTCGCCCATCACGGCGTGCTCTTCCTCGACGAATTCCCGGAATTCTCGCCGCAGGTGCTGGATGCGCTCCGCCAGCCGCTGGAATCCGGCGAATGCGTCATCGCGCGCGCCAATCACCGTGTGTCCTATCCGGCCAACATCCAGCTCGTCGCCGCCATGAATCCGTGTCGCTGCGGCATGGCCGGCGAGCCGGGCCATTCCTGCGCCCGCGGGCCGCGCTGTGCTGCCGATTACCAGGCACGCATCTCGGGTCCGCTGATGGACCGTATCGATATCCGCATCGACGTGCCGGCCGTCTCCGCGGCCGATCTCATCCGCCCCGTGCCGGCGGAAAGGAGTGCCGACGTCGCCGGGCGGGTCGCGGCGGCACGGGAAAGGCAGCGCGAGCGTTTCGCGCGCGCCGGCTCTCCGGACATCCTCACCAACGCGCGGTGCTCCACGTCGCTGATCGAGAAATTCGCGGAGCCGGATCCGGGCGGCCTGCAATTGCTGCGCGATGCGGCCGAGAAGCTGAAATTCTCCGCCCGCGGCTATCACCGTGTGCTGAAGGTGGCCCGCACGCTCGCCGATCTCGACGGCAAGGACATCGTGGGCCGCATCCATCTCGCCGAGGCGATCTCCTACCGCATGGCCGGCGAGCGGCTCGCCGTGGCGGTGGCGTGATTGCGAGAAGCGAATGGTAACGAGAAGCGAATAGTAAGTGGCGAATAGAATTCTTTCCAGCCGCTTGCGCACGGTTGCTTCTTGAGAAATCCTATTCGCTATTCGCTATTCGCTATTCGCTATTCGCTATTCGCTATTCGCTATTCGCTATTCGCTCGTTTCACCCGCCCAGCCCCTCGAACAGCGCCGTCGAGAGATAGCGTTCGGCGAAGGAGGGAATGATGACGACCAGGTTCTTGCCGGCGTTTTCCTCGCGGCTGCCGACTTCGACTGCGGCGGTCAGCGCTGCACCGGAGGAAATGCCGACCGGCACGCCTTCGAGCCTGGCGACGAGACGGGCCATCTCCATGGCTTCCGGGCCGCTGACGGTGACGATCTCGTCATAGATGTGCGTGTCGAGGATTTTCGGCGCGAAGCCGGCGCCGATGCCCTGGATCTTGTGCGGACCGGGCTCGCCGCCGGAAAGCACGGGCGATTCCTCCGGTTCGACGGCAACGACCTTGAGGTTCGGATTGCGGCCCTTCAGCACCTGGCCGGCGCCGGTGATCGTGCCGCCCGTGCCGATGCCGGAGACGAGGATGTCGACCTTGCCTTCGGTGTCGTTCCAGATTTCCTCGGCCGTCGTCCTGCGGTGGATTTCCGGGTTCGCCGGATTTTCGAACTGCTGCGGAATGATCGCGTCGGGCAGCGTGGCTGCGAGTTCCTCGGCCTTGGCGATCGCGCCCTTCATGCCCTTGGGCCCCTCGGTCAGCACCAGTTCGGCGCCGAGCAGCGCCAGCATCTTGCGGCGTTCGACCGACATGGTTTCGGGCATGGTAAGGATCAGCCTGTAGCCCTTCGCGGCAGCGGCGAAGGCGAGCGCGATGCCCGTATTGCCCGAAGTCGGCTCGATCAGCACCGTCCGGCCGGGGGTGATCCTGCCCTCTGCCTCCAGGCTCTCGATCATCGCCACGCCGATGCGGTCCTTGACCGAGGCGATCGGGTTGAAGAATTCCAGCTTGGCGAGGAGATTGGCCTTGACGCCCTTTTCCCTTGCGAGCTTGTCCAGCCGCACGATCGGGGTATCGCCGATGGTCTCGGTGATGGAGGAATAGATCCGGCCGCGGCCCGGCTTCTTCGACATGAGGCTTCTCCCTGGAAAGTCATCGAGATGCCGGAAGATATGTCCAAAGGTTCCCTGAGGCCAGCGGCTTTGCATCCGCAAGCCGTGCCCTTTCGCGGGTGCGACAGAAAATCGCTGCCGAATATGGATGGGCGGCCATTGAAAAAGTGCCGGGGGGCGGCAGTTAATTTCGAGATCGCGGGCTCCCGGTAGGCTCCGCATCCGACCTCGAAGGGGATTGATCCATGTCTGACAGCACTGCCAAGAACCGCAAGCTTGCCCCGCTCGCCACGCCTTCCGACCTCGGAACGAACGCGGTCAGGGATATCGCAGCCGCGCTCACGACGCTGCTTGCCGACGTCTTCTCGCTTTACCTCAAGACCAAGAATTTCCATTGGCACATGTCCGGGCCGCATTTCCGCGATTACCACCTGCTTCTGGACGAGCATTCCGACCAGATCTTCGCGATGACGGACGAGCTGGCGGAGCGGGCCCGCAAGATCGGCGGCACCACCCTGCGCTCGATCGGCCATATCTCCCGCCTGCAGCGCATCCCCGACAACGACGCGGATTTCGTGACGCCGGAAGACATGCTGGCGGAGCTCCGGGAAGACAACAAGCAGCTCATTTCCCTGATGCGGGAAACCCACGATCTCTGCGACGAGCACAACGACGTGGCGACCGCCAGTCTGCTTGAGAACTGGATCGACGAGGCCGAACGCCGGACCTGGTTCCTGTTCGAGATCACCCGACGCGAAAGGTGAGAGATCGCGACCGCCACGATGCCGGTGGTTGGGCTTCGGGCTTAGACGCCCGTTGAGCCGAAGCCGCCGGCGCCGCGTGTCGTCGCCGTGGCTTCGGTGATTTCGGCGATGCGCACCCGGGTCACCGGCGCGATCACCATCTGGGCGATCCGCATGCCGCGGGTGATCACGAAATCCTCTTCGCCGAGATTGATCAGCAGTACCTTCACCTCGCCGCGATAATCGCTGTCGACCGTGCCCGGCGTATTGAGGCAGGTGATGCCGTGCTTGAAGGCGAGGCCGGAACGGGGCCTGATCTGGGCCTCGAAACCGTCCGGGATCTCGAAGATGAAGCCCGTCGGCACCAGCGTGCGCCGGCCCGGGGCAATCGTCAGCGGCGCATCTTCCGGCACCGCGGCGCGAAGGTCCATTCCCGCCGCTCCCGCCGTTTCATAGGACGGCAGTTCGAGGCCCGCGCCATGCGGCAGGCGGACGAGATTGAGCTTCGGCGGGGATGGGGCATGGATGTTCATGCGCCATTACTTTGTCCTCGCCGCCGGCAGGTCAATTGCAATGCGGTTCTTTAATCGCTAGATAGCCGGCAATTCACAGGATTTACGATATGCCCGAAACCATTGCCGAGGCGGTCGCCCGCCGTCGCACATTCGCGATCATTGCCCATCCGGACGCTGGCAAGACGACGCTCACCGAAAAACTGCTGCTGTTCGGCGGCGCGATCCAGCTCGCCGGCGAGGTCAAGGCCAAGAAGGACCGCATCCAGACGCGTTCCGACTGGATGAAGATCGAGCGCGAGCGCGGCATCTCGGTCGTCACCTCGGTCATGACCTTCGAATATGACGGCAACGTCTTCAACATTCTCGATACGCCCGGCCACGAGGATTTCGCCGACGACACCTACCGCACGCTGACGGCGGTGGATGCGGCCGTCATGGTCATCGATGCCGCCAAGGGCATCGAGCCGCGCACGCTGAAGCTCTTCGAAGTCTGCCGCATGCGCGACATCCCGATCATCACCTTCGTCAACAAGATGGACCGCGAAAGCCGCGACCCGTTCGAAATCCTCGACGAGGTGGAAGAGAAGCTGGCGCTCGATTGCGCGCCGGTCACCTGGCCGATCGGCCGCTCGAAGACCTTCTGCGGCTCCTATCACCTCGCGGACAACACGGTGCGCGGCTCCGATACCGAGGTGACGCCGACAAAAGTCAACGGCCCGCAATCGGTGGCCGACCGCCTGCCGGAAAACGAGCGGGCCGCCTTCGTCGAGGAGACGGAACTGGCGATCGAGGCCTGCAAGCCCTTCGACCGGCAGGCGTTTCTGGAAGGTCACCTGACGCCGGTCTTCTTCGGCTCGGCGCTGCGCAACTTCGGCGTCCGCGACCTGATCGATGCGCTCGGCGAATTCGCGCCGCCCCCGCGCGACCAGGTGGCGGACATCCGCAAGGTGCATGCGGACGAGGACCGGATGACGGCCTTCGTCTTCAAGATCCAGGCGAACATGGACCCGAACCACCGCGACCGCATCGCGTTTGCCCGCATCTGCTCCGGCAAGCTGGAGCGCGGCATGAAGGCGCGCCTGTCGCGCACCGGCAAGCAGCTCGGCCTCACCGCGCCGCAATTCTTCTTCGCCTCGCAGCGCCAGCTCGCGGATACCGCCTATGCCGGCGACGTGGTCGGCATCCCGAACCACGGCACACTCCGGATCGGCGACACGCTGACGGAAGGCGAACCGCTGGTCTTCCAGGGCGTGCCGAACTTCTCGCCGGAAATCCTCCGCCGCGTGCGGCTGGAGGATGCCATGAAGGCGAAGAAGCTGAAGGAGGCCCTGCAGCAGATGGCGGAAGAGGGTGTCGTGCAGCTCTTTTCGCCGGAAGACGGATCGCCGGCGATCGTCGGCGTCGTCGGCGCCCTCCAACTCGACGTGCTGAAGGAACGCCTGTCGGCGGAATACGGCCTGCCGGTCTCCTTTGAAATGTCGCGCTTCTCCGTCTGCCGCTGGATCTCGTCGGACAATCCGGCCGACCTGGATAAATTCCTCAACGTCAAGCGCGGCGATATCGCCCGCGACCTCGACGGCGACCCGGTCTTCCTGGCCCAGGACGCGTTTTCGCTGCGCTACGAGGCCGAGCGCTACCCGTCGATCAGGATGGCCGCGATCAAGGAATATCACGTCGCCAAGGCGGCGTGAGGGACGTCGGAAAATAGGGGTGGTGCTTATTTCCATAGCAAAGCGCTACCGTGTGATACCCCCCTCTGCCCTGCCGGGCATCTCCCCCACAGGTGGGGAGATCACGAGTGGCACGGCCACTCTCTCCAAGCCGACCGCTCATCATGTAGCAACCGAAGCCTTCGATGCCGGAGTCATTGTTTGGGGAAGCCGGTGCATCCAGCCGATCTCCCCACCTGTGGGGGAGATGCCCGGCAGGGCAGAGGGGGGCTGGCACGGTACGCCCTGGAAGACCATCCGGTCATCCATCCTGTTCACCCAAGCCTGCTCGAACGCCGCCGGCTGTCCTCACCGGAACCTCGAACAGCACCATCGCCGCTTGAAAATGGAAGCGGCGAAGCCTCAGCCGAACTTCACCGCCGTCGTATTCCCGCCGCAGACGAGGACGCAGACGCGCTCGGTAGGGGCGGGCACGTATTTGCCGGAAAGAAGCGCTGCGAAGGCGGCGGCGCCGCCGGGTTCGGCGACGATGCGCGCGCCGTTCCAGAGCGCCTTTTGGGCGGCGAGGATTTCGTCGTCCGTCACCAGTACCGGCGGCTCGACATATCTCTGCGCCAGCGGGAACATCAGCCGGCCGACCTGCCTCGGGGCAAGCGAATCCGCCGCGATGCCGCCGGCCGGCGCGTCCACCGGCCTGCCCGCCTTGAAGGCCTCGTAAAGCGTCGGCGCGCCGTCGGATTCCACCGCGACCACCTTCACCCGGCCGCGGAACCAGGCGGCGATGCCGCCGATCAGCCCGCCGCCGCCGACCGCGACCAGCAGCGTCGTCATCTCGGGCAGGTCCTCCTCGATCTCCTTGCCGAGCGTGCCCTGGCCGGCGAGCGTCTCCATCTGGTCATAGGCGTGGACGGCAAGTGCGCCGCTCGTCGCCACATAGGCTTCGCTGGCGGCCAGCGCATCCGCGTAGCGGTCGCCGCCGATCACCAGGTCCGCGTCATAGGAGCGGATGCGCTCCGCCTTGGCGGGCGAGGTGACGCTCGGCACGAAGATCTTGGCCGGCACGCCGAGCCGCATCGCGGCATAGGCGACCGCCGCACCGTGATTGCCGCCGGATGCCGCCACCACGCCGGCCTCCCGAACCTCGCGGGTGAGCAGGTTCGTGAAGGCGCCGCGTGCCTTGAACGAACCGGAATGCTGCAGGAGTTCGAGCTTCAGGTCCACCGGCAGCGCGCTTCCCCCGAAGTCGCGCATGTCGGCATGCATCACCGGCGTGCGGCGGATATGCGGGCGGATCAGCTTTTCCGTTTCGGCGATGCGCTCGGGCGTGACAAGATCGGCGGACATGGCGGCCTCCTTCGGGATTGACTTCATTTCGTTACTTGGCAAAATGACGAAATGCAAGACGTGGATATCCTGAAAGCCTTGGCCAACGACCGGCGGCTCGCCATTCTCGAATGGCTGAAGCGGCCGCGCGAGCATTTCCGCCCGCAGATCGACGGCGATCTGGAGGAGGACGGCGTCTGCGCCGTGCTGATCGCCGAAAAGCTGAACATCACCCCCGCGACGCTGAGCGAGCATATGCGCATTCTGGTGCAGGCGGAACTGGTTCATGCCAAGCGCATCAAGCAATGGATATTCTACCGCCGCAACGAGGGGCGGATCGCCGAGCTGAAGCAGAGCCTGTTCGCAAGCCTTTAACCCGGCTCAAGAGTTTCCAAGCCGCTCGCTCAGGAAATCGACGACGGCGCGCACGGCCGGCAACTGTCCGCGCCGGTGCGGCATCAGGATCGTGGTGGTGATGCTGCCTGCCGTCCAGTCCGGCAGCAGGCGCACGAGCCGGCCTTCGGCAAGCGCGCCGCGGCAGACTGAGGTGGGCAGGCAGCTCACGCCAAGCCCGGCCATCGCCGCCTTCATCATCACCATCGGCTCGTCGGCGGCGATCACCGGCTCCGGCGTCACCGCAACCGCGTCCCCCTCTATGGAGACGAGCCGCCAGGGCTCACCGTGGAAATCGGCGGTCACGGCCTTGTGCCCGGCGAGATCCTCCGGCCGCTGCGGTTCGCCATGCGCGCGGATGTAACCCGGAGACGCGACGACGAAGAAGGGATGCGTGGCGAGCTTCCTTTGCAGAAGCGTCGAATCCGGCAGTGGCGCCTGATGGCTGCGCAAGGCGATGTCGAAACCTTCCTGCACCAGATCGACGAACCGGTCGCTGACATGCAGCGAGAGCCTGAGTTTCGGATAGCGGACGGAAAGCTCGGCGAGATGGTCGGCGAGCACGAACTGCGCGGTGGGCACGGCGGCCGTCATCCGCACCGTGCCGCTCGGCTCGCCGAGATGGGTGCGCACGGTCGCCTCCGCCATTTCCGCTTCGATGACCGAGGCCTGCGCGTGCCGGAAGAAATCCCGGCCGAGTTCGGTGAGCGAAAAGCTGCGCGAGGTGCGCTGGATCAGCCGCACGCCGAGCCGGCTCTCCAGCTCCGCCACGCGCTTGCTGACCGTGGATTTCGGCACCCCGAGCCGGCGCCCGGCGGCGGAAAACCCGCCATGCTCCACGGCCTGGACGAAGAAATGCAGGTCGTTGAGATTGAGCGGCGCGGCCATGTCATCTTCCAGATTTGTGAACTTTGGAATGCAATTTAGACGCCTACCGCAAGATCGTCCACGAAATCATATTCACGGCACCACAAGGTTCAGGTCCCAAGGAGTGAAGATATGACACCGATCCTGTTTTATGGCGTGCCGGAAGGATGTTCGTTCGGCTCGATCGTGGCGCTCGAATGGACGGGCGCGCCCTATCGCCTTTGCCGCGTCGACATGCCCGGCGTGGTTTCGAGCGCCGCCTACAGGCCGGTCAACCCGGTGGGCGAAACGCCGTCGCTGATGCTGCCGGACGGCCGGGTGATGAGCGAGGGCATGGCGATCCTCAACCACATCGCCGCCCGTTCGGTCGGCAAGGGCTTCGGCTTCGACCCGAAGTCGGAAAAGTTCGACCGGCTGAACCAGATGCTGGCTTTCTTGAACACCGGCTTCTTCAATGCCTTCAGCCCGCTCTGGCATACGGTCGAACACGAGTTGGAGCCGCAGGCGAAGGAGGCGCTCCGTGCCTATGGCATCGCCAAGGTGGAGAAGGCCCATGCCCATCTCGAAAAGCTGCTCGGCGGCCGCCAATGGCTGCTCGGCGACGAGAAGAGTTTTGCAGACGCTTACTTTGCCGGCATCGCCCGCTGGAACGATTTCCACCAGGCCGTCGACCGCAAGAAATTCGCAGGCCTCGACGCGCTCTACGAACGCCTGCAGGAAGACCCGGCGGTGCGTTTCGCCTGGGCGATCGAGCATGGGGAGGATGCGAAGACGGCCGGGCAGTTCCTCGGTCACGTGAGCCTCGAAGAGGCGCTTGGCGAGATCAGGCAGGCGGCCTGACGTTGAAGGCGAGATATTCCATGAGCGGCTCGCCCCTACCACGGCGTCATCCTCGGCCTTGTGCCGAGGATCTAAGCCATTTCAATACATTAGACGGTTGCAGATGCTCGGCCGAGCATGACGGAAGAGGCGCGGCTCGTCGGAAGCCTTGACGACCGCATAGGCCTTCACGCCGCGGTGAGGTCCTTGAGGAAGTCGTCGCACCAGCGGGTCACGTCGTGTTCCAGAAGGTGCTCCATCATGCGGCCCCAGCGTTCCTTGCGCTCTTCGAGCGGCATGTTGATGCCGCGCGCGATCGCGTTTGCCGTGCCTTCTATGTCGTAGGGATTGACCAGCAGCGCGCCCCGCAATTCCCGGGCCGCGCCCGCGAAGCGCGACAGCACCAGCACGCCGGGGTTTTCCGGGTCCTGGGCGGCGACATATTCCTTGGCGACGAGGTTCATGCCGTCGCGCAGCGGCGTCACCAGCCCGATCCGCGCCAGCCGGTAGAGACCGGCCAGCACCGGCCGGCCGATCGAACGGTTGATGTAGCGGATCGGCACCCAGTCCACCGTGCCGATCGCGCCGTTCACGCGGCCCGCCTGCTCGGCCACCATGCGCTGCATCTGCTCGTATTCGGGCACTTCCGACCGGGATTTCGGCGTGATCTGCAGATAGGTGACGCGGTTGTGGTGGCCGGGATTGGATTTGATGAAGTGCTCGAAGGCGTCGATGCGCTGGGTGATCCCCTTGGAATAGTCGAGCCGGTCGACGCCGATGATGAGGTCGCGGCCCTCGACGCTCTGGCGCGCCTTCCGCACGATCGCGTTGTTGGCGGCGTTGCGGGCGAATTCGGCAAAGGCCGCGGTCTCAATGCCGATCGAATAGAAGCCGCCTTTGAAGGTCCGGCCATAGGAGGTGAACTTCCCCTCGCTGAGCCGCTCGCCGATCCCCTCGCGCACCAGCCCGCCGCCGAAATTGTCGAGGTCGTGGTCGGTCTGGAAGCCGACGAGATCGTAATGCGAGAGCCCGCGCATGATCTCCTCGTGGACGGGCATGGTGAAGAGCACGTCGGCCGGCGGCCAGGGGATATGCAGGAAGAAGCCGATGCGGTTCTTCAGGCCCATCTGGCGCAGTTCCGCCGCAAGCGGAATGAGATGGTAGTCGTGCACCCAGATGATGTCGTCCTCTTCGAGAAGCGGCGCCAGCCGGTGCGCGAAGAAACGGTTGACGCGGAAATAGCCGGCCATCTCCTTGCGTCCGTATTCGGCGAGATCCAGCCGGTAGTGACAGATCGGCCAGAGCACCCGGTTGGCAAAGCCGTGATAATATTCCTCCACGTCTGTCTTGGTGAGGTCGGTCAGCGCATAGGTGATGTTGCCGTGTTCCTGCAGGCTGAGGGGTGCCGGCTCGCCCGCCCCGCTCGATTTGCCGGACCAGCCCATCCAGATGCCGCCGCGCTCCTCCAGCGCCGCCTGCAGAGCGACCGCGAGGCCTCCGGCCGGCGCATCGCCGCTCTTTTGCGGAAGGGTGACACGGTTCGAAACGACGACAAGTCGGCTCAAGGTCTTTCCTTTCGGTTCATGCGGAAACGGATTTGCCGCTATCTGCGAGCGCCGCGATGATGGTGCGCAAGGCATGCGCCGAGGGGAGGATGAATTTCGCGTCCGTCCCGGCCTCTGTTTCGGCGATGCGGATCGAATGCCCGCCGAGTTCGTTCGCCACCCGGAACATCGCCTCGTCGGTCACGTCGTCGCCGATCGCGATCGGCCTGCGGCCCTTGAACGGCGCTTCGTCGAGGAAGGCTTTGAGCGCATGGCCCTTGCTTGCCCGTGCGGGGCGGATTTCGGCGACCATCTTGCCGCGCTGGAGCGTGAAATCCGCGCCGGCCATGTCGAGATAGCGGGGCATCGCGGCCTCGACCGTCTCGCGTTGTCCGGGCGCCTGCCGGTAGTGGGCGGCGACGGCGGAGCCCTTGTCCTCGATGAGGACGCCCGGCCAGGCCCTGGCCTCCTCGGCAAGCGCGGTCTTCAGGTCTTCGAAGGCCTTGCCGGTCTCGATGCGGCTGACGGCGCCGGAAGCGCTGCGCCGTTCCGATCCGTGCAGGCCGGCCAGCGGAAATTCGTAAGGGGCGAAAAGCCGGTCGGCATAGGCGAGCGCTCGGCCGGTCACCAGCGCCAGCGCACCCCCGAGCTTCAGGGAAAGCCCATGCAGGTTTTCGGGCAGATCCCGGGGAACCACGATGCCGTCCGGTGTCTCGGCAAGATCGATCAGCGTGCCGTCGATATCGAGAAACAGGGCCCAATTCCGGGGTTGCAGCGTAAGCCTGGAGAGGACTTCCTCGGCGGATCGGGCAGAAGCCTGCTCGTCCTCTTTTGGGTGTTCCTGGTACGACATGACGCCTAATTTAGGCCATAAATCCGCTCCGGCAACCTCGGAAAGCTACATCCTGTTGCAAAAAGTGATCGGCCCTCCGCCGGGAAACGGCCATGAAGCCGGAGGCTGGGGCGCATCTAAGCCATTGGTATCACAAAGTTCTTTGTGTTTGAAGATGGCGTGCGGAACTACTTCAGCTTGGAGGCGATCAGGGCGGCGAGGCGCTCGGCCACCTCGTCCTTGCCGAGATCCGGCCATTCGTCGACGCCCTTCGCGCTGATGATCTTCACCCGGTTGCGGGCGCCGCCCATGATGCCGGTCTCGGGCGAGACGTCGTTGGCGACGATCATGTCGGCGCCCTTGCGTTCGAGTTTCGCGCGGCCGTTCTTCTCGACGTCCTGGGTCTCGGCGGCAAAGCCCACCACCAGCCGCGGCCGCTTCCCGTGATGGCCGACGGTCTTCAGGATGTCCGGGTTTTCGGCAAGCTGCAGCGGCGCCGGCGCTTCGCCCGGCTGCTTCTTGATCTTCTGGTCGGCGGAACTTAAGACGCGCCAGTCGGCGACGGCGGCCACCATCACGGCGATATCGGCGGGCAGGCGGGAGACGACCGCCTCCAGCATTTCCTCAGCCCGCTCCACATGCACCGTCTTCACGCCGGCGGGATCGGGGATCGTCACCGGTCCGGAAACCAGCGTCACATCCGCCCCGAGCTTTGCGAGCGCGGCGGCGATGGCATGGCCCTGCCGGCCGGAGGATCGGTTGGCGATGTAGCGCACCGGGTCGATCGGCTCGTGCGTCGGGCCGGAGGTGACGATCGCCGTTTTGCCGGCGAGCGGCTTCGGCGCGCCGTCGAGCAGTTCGGCGATGGCTGCGACGATCTCCAGCGGCTCGGCCATGCGCCCCAGTCCCGCCTCGTTGCTTTCCGCCATCTCGCCTGCCATCGGGCCGATGAAACGGATGCCGTCGCCCTTCAGGGTTTCGACATTGCGTTTCGTTGCCGGCGCGGCCCACATCTTCGGGTTCATGGCCGGCGCGATCAGGACCGGCCGGTCGGTGGCAAGCAGCACGGCGCTGGCGAGATCGTCGGCAAGCCCATGCGCCATCTTCGCCATCAGGTCGGCGCTCGCCGGCGCGACCACCACGAGATCGTTGTCGCGGGCGAGCCTGATATGGCCGACATCCTGCTCGTCCTCGCGGGAAAAGAGGTCGAGATAGACATGGCTGGCGGAGAGCGCGCCCACGGCAAGCGGCGTGACGAACTCCTGCGCCGCGGCGGTCATGATGGGGCGCACAGCGGCGCCGCGTTCGCGAAGCCGGCGGATGAGGTCGAGGCTCTTGTAGGCCGCGATGCCGCCGGAAATGATCAGAAGGATGCGCTTGCCCGAAAGTTCCATGCCCGTATCCGCGATGAGAATGGCCGGGAAGCTAAGCCTTTGGACGCCGACTTGCAATTCCCATCCTCCGGCTGCCTCGTTCTCCCGCTTGCACGCAATTCCCTCCTGCGTTACTCCTGTTCATGGCCGGATGCGGCCAGCCGCCCGCGGGTCCTCGACCATGGTGAACGCATCTCAACCGCCTCTCATCCTTTGCCGATCCGGCCGATGATGACGAACGGATCAGCAATGCGGGTCCTGATCTTGCCGTTCGTCCGTTGAAAGGATGATGAGATGCGCGATTTCCGCGATGCGAAACTGATGGCGAAAAGCCTGCGTGAAGCGCTTGCAGAGCGTAAGGTTGACGTTACGCACAGCGAGACGCTGGAACTGGTGGCAGCCCAGTTCGGCTACGACAACTGGAACATTCTCGCTGCAAAGATCGATGCGGCGGAGCCGCGGCAAAGGAAGACGGAAGCGGTTTCGATCCAGCCCGCGATCCCGATCTTCCGGATCTTTTCCGTCGACAAGGCGATGGAATTCTACCGCGGGTTCCTGGGCTTCAATGTCGATTGGGAGCACCGTTTCGGCGAGAATTCCCCGCTCTATTGCCAGATCTCCCGCAGCGGCATGCTGATGCACCTTTCCGAACATGCGGGCGACGCATCGCCGGGTGCCAGGGTTTTCGTGCCCATGCAGGGCATCCGCGCGTTCCATGCGGACCTGATTGGCCAAAACTATCCCTACATGCGGCCGGGGCTTGAACAGGCGGATTGGGGCCTGGAAGTGACGGTCATCGACCCCTTCAGCAACCGCATCACCTTCTGCGAGCGGGAGATCAAAGGGAGCTGATCGGCGGCATGTCGCGCAAAGGCGTGCATCGGTTTTGCGATGGCGACATGCGAAAAGGGCCTAGAGCGCCGTGCGTCCGAACGGACGCACAAAGGACGCTCTAACTTATTGAATCTAACGCATCGTGCTTACCGAAAATCGATTCCGATTTTCGGGCCGATGCTGTAGACCAGCTCCATCAGATTGAGCGCGATCGGGGAGCGCTGTGCCTTCAGCATGGCGAGCCCCAGCCGCGCGATCAGCGGCGGACCCTTGATCGGCCGGTAGACGACGCCCTCGGTCGCGAGCTTCGCAATCGAGGCGGGCACGATGGAGACGCCGAGGCCTGCGGCCACCAAGTTGACGACGGAAGGGATCTGCGGCGCTTCCTGCGTCACGGCGAGCTCGAAACCGGCTTCCCGGCAGCCGCGCAGGATGTCGTCGTAGAGGCTGAGGCCCACCGTGCGCGGAAAGAGGATGAATGGCTCGCCGGCGAGCGCCGCGAGCGGCACCTGCGCCTGACCCGCAAGCGGATGATGGGCGGGAAGCGCGATCAGCATCGGCTCGTCGGGCAGCCGTTTCAGCCGCACCTCCTTCGGGTCCTCCAGGCCGGGGCGGATGAACGCGGCGTCGATTTCCCCGCGAACGAGCTTTTCCATCAGCCAGTTGCTGTTCATTTCGCTGAGCGCCAGCGCGACGTCCGGCCAATGGCTGCGGAAACGGCGGATCGCGCCGGTGACGAGAGGATTGAAGGCTGCGGAAGCGGTGAAGCCGAGCGCCAGCCTGCCCGTCTCGCCGCGGGCCGCGCGTTGTGCCGCGAGCCTGGCGTTGTCGGCCGCCGCCAGCGAAGCCTTCGCCTCGGCAAGGAAGGCCGTCCCCGCTGCCGTCAGCTCGGCGCCGTGCGGAACCCGATGGAACAGCATGGCGCCGATCTCGGTTTCGAGATCGCGGATCTGCTGGCTGAGCGGCGGCTGGCCGATTCCGAGCCTGGCGGCGGCGCGGGTGAAATTGCCCTCTTCGGCAACGGCCAGAAAATATCGGAGATGCCGGAGCTCCATCTGTAAAACCTATCGAGATCGCCTCTTTCATATATTGGACAAATCGACGGCTGCTGGCTACCTGTTTCATAACGAAAGGTTTTTCGATCATGTCCCGCGCCGCCGATCTTCAGGCAAACATCCCCGCTTCGCCCGATATTCATCAGGTCAAATCCGCATCCGGAGAGAAGGAGAAGCGGTTCCTGGTACGCGGCACACCGGCCTACCGCCGCGCCAGCTTGGCCTTCTTTCTCTCCGGCTTCTCGACATTCGCGCTGCTCTATTGCGTGCAGCCGCTGATGCCGATCTTCTCGGAGGATTTCGGCGTCAGCCCGGCCGCGAGCTCCCTGTCGCTTTCCCTCTCCACTGGCTTCCTGGCCTTTGCGATCTTCTGCGCCGCGCCGGTTTCGGAGCGTTTCGGCCGCCGCAGCCTGATGTTCGTCTCCCTGCTCGGCGCCTCGCTCTGCACGATCGCCTGTGCGGTGATGCCGGATTGGCGCATGCTGCTCGCCATCCGGGCGCTGGAAGGTTTTCTGCTCGGCGGCGTGCCGGCCGTCGCGATGGCTTATCTGTCGGAAGAGATCGATCCGAAAGGTCTCGGCGCCTCGATGGGGCTTTATATCGCCGGCAATGCCTTCGGCGGCATGGCGGGCCGCGTCTTCACCGGCATGCTGGCGGAATTTTTCTCATGGCGGCTGGCGCTTGCCGGCATCGGCGTGATGGGCATTCTCGCGGCGGCCGGCTTCCTGATCCTCCTGCCGCCGTCGCGGAACTTCATCCCCCGCAGGTCGGATATGCGCTACCATGTCGATGCCTGGCTCGGGCATCTTAAAAATCCGGCGCTCGCTCTGCTCTTCGCCATCGGCTTCCTGATGATGGGCGCCTTCGTGACGATCTATAATTACGCCGGTTTCCGGCTGGTCGCGGCGCCCTACGGTCTCAACCAGACCGAATTGGGCCTGATCTTCACGGTCTATCTCTTCGGCATCGCCGCCTCCTGGGCGGCCGGACATCTGGGCGATCGTTTCGGCCATTTCCTGGTCATGCCGGTCGGCGTCGTCATCGCGATCATCGGCGTGGCCACGACGCTCGCAACGCAGCTCTGGGCGATCATCCTCGGCATCGTGCTCCTGACCTCCGGCTTCTTCATGGCCCATTCGGTCGCCAGCGCGCTGGTCGGCAAGCTGGCGCGCGGCACCAAGGGCCATGCCTCCTCGCTCTATCTGCTCGGCTATTATCTCGGCTCCAGCGTGGCGGGCTCGCTCGGCGGGCATTTCTGGAGCGCCGACGGCTGGTGGGCGGTCGCGGCCTTCACCGGCGTCATGCTGCTCCTTTCGCTTTTCGCTGCCCTGCAGTCGAGGCGGATCGCGAAGGAAACGCTCTAGCTCTTCTTCGCCGTCGCGACCGGCTCGGTCGTCAGCTTGAAATCGGCCATTTCCTTCGGCGTCAGGTAGTAGAGCCGGTCCGGCGGCGTTTCGAGCGCGTTGATCCAGAGCCCCGCCCCGATGCCCATCTGGTCGAGATGCCGCGCGACCCGCGCGGTGGTCGCCTGCGCGGCGGCCATGGCCTGTTCCGCCGTCGGCCGCTCGCGGCTGCCGTTGAAGACCTGGTGCACGCCGACCACCGCATCCTTCTCGGCTGTCCGCCCGACGCCGCCGGCAAAGACGATCGGGCAGGAAGAGGCGCAGAGCGCTTTCGAAGCCACCTTGGTGTCGAGCTTCTTCTCGCGGATCAGCTTCGACATGGCGATCGCGTCGTCCACGGAGCCGCCGGGAGAATTCAGCGCCACGGTCTTCACATATTCGCCGCGCGCCTCGATTTCCTTGGCGAAGCGTTCCGCCGCGCCCGGTTCGATCGTTCCCTCGGCCAGCAGTATCCCGCCGGAGACGAGTTCGAATTTCACCGGCTGGCGCAGCACCTCCTTCGGGCTTGCCGGCTGCACCGGCGGCGCCGCGGGGACGCCTTCGGTCAGAGCAGGCGGCAGCACCGGCCGATCCTCGTGCGCCGGATCGTAACCGGGCAGGGCCGCATTCATCGCCGTGATGTCGCGCACGTCGATGAGGAGGAACACGGCCGCGGCCGACAGCAATATGTAGAAGGCGCCGCGCATCAGCACGCCGTCGTCGAGCCGCATCAGCGCCTTGATCGGCTCATCGATCCTCATGCGACCGGTCCCTCGTGCGCGATTTCAGGTCGAGATTGGTGATGTTGTTCGGCTCCTGCGCCTCCGCCTCGGCGACCGCCTCCTCGATATCGATGCCTTTGGCCGAGACGGCGCGCTGCACCTCCAGCGCCTGGAGAAGCTCGGCTGCGGTGATCCGTTCGGCAAACGGCAGCTTCTCCTCCTGTTTGCGGATCGCGCCGTGCACGACGGCGAGGATGAAGACCATCACGCCCGGCAGGAGATCGATCGAGATGGCGCCGGCCCAGGCGGGAATGAAGTCGGAAGCGTAGCGCAGCACGGCCTCGGCGGAGGAGAGCGGCACGAAACGCCGCTCCGGCACGGCGGGGCGGGCGAGGATCTCGTCGGCCGCCTGCGACAGTACCTTCGATTGCGCCGCAACCGATGCCCGCACCGTTTCCATGACCTGGTCCTGGCGGTTGACGAGATCGGCGTTGCCGCCGTCGGCGACGGGCGCGATGAAACCGAGCGACAGGTCGTCGGCCGCGCGGCGGATCGAGGGTGCGATCGAGGTCTGGCCGAGCGAGGCGATGACGCCGGTCAGCGCCACGACCTCGGACGAGAACTGGTCGGCCCTCGGCTCGACCTGGCCCGGCGCCGAAACCAGGGTGCGCATGGTCTCCAGCCGCTTCTGCCCTTCGTTGAAGAGGTTGGTCACCTGCTCGCGCGACGCGTTGATGCCGCCTTCCAGCTCCTTGAGCTGCGCCGACATCTGCGAAAGCAGCGCCACGACGCTGCCCGAACCGGTCGTGCCCGTCAGCGCGCCGGACTGCTGCTCGGAGGCGGCGAGCTGCGCGAACCGCTCCGAAGCCCGCTGGATGTCGGGCAGCAGGCTCTGGGCGGCCAGCGCGTTCTGATGCGCCTGGTCGAGATCGGTCGTGTAGTCCTCCACCGTTTCGGCGAGGTGCTGTTCGAGTGCCGCCGAGCCGGCAAGGGCCGCGGCATTCAGCCAGCTCGACATGGCGATGATCATCGCGGCGCCCAGCGCCATGACGCCCAGCATGGCGGTGCGCCCGGTATGCGTCGTTATATGCGGATAGAAACGCGCCATGTAGGACCAGAAGGCGTAGATGCCGACCGAGACCGAGGCCGAATAGATGATCGCCGCGAAGAAGACCGCGGTCGGCGATCCGTCGAGGAGCGAACGCACGCCGAGATAGGTATAGACGCCGGATGCGAGCGCCAGCACGGCGAGCGCGAAACGCGTCATGGTTTCGACGGCCGCGACGCCGTCGGATAAGCGTTGGGATGCGCCGAGCGCCATGGGCCGTCTCCGAAAGGAATGTATTCCTTAACAGAGAATGAAGAAACCGGCGGAATAAAGGCCGGCTGCGGATCGTATGAGACGATCCCCGCGGGGCCTCAGCCGAATGCGAAAGCGAAGTAAACCAGCGAAAGCGCGATGATCCAGAGCGCCACGCGGCCGGAGCGGTTGTGCCGCGCTTCTGCCTTGCCGATGGCTTCGGCCGTTTCCGGATCGAAGCGCAGGCCGTGCTCGCTCATGCGCAGCAGCTCTTCGTGGAACTTCTCCGTCTTGACGGCGATCTCGGGCACGGCCTCGGCAAGCTTCACCGCCGCCTTCAGCCCGTCGCGCAGGTCGGAGACCACGCGCTTCGGCCCGAGATTGTCGCGGATCCAGGCGCCGACCACCGGCTCGGCGGCCTTCCACATGTTGAAGCGCGGGTTCAGCATGCGCGACACGCCTTCGACGACGACCATGGTCTTCTGCAGCAGGATGAGTTCCGGCCGCGTCTGCATCTCGAAGAGGTCGGTCACCTCGAAGAGCAAGGCGAGCAGCCGCGCCATGGAGATCGTCTCGGCCGGCTGGCCATGGATAGGCTCGCCGATCGCCCGGATCGCCTGCGCGAAGGCGGCGACGTCGTGATGGGCGGGAACATAGCCCGCCTCGAAATGCACTTCGGCGACGCGCATGTAATCGCGGGTGATGAAGCCGTAGAGGATTTCGGCGAGGAAGCGTCGCTCCTTCTTGCCCAGTCTCCCGACGATGCCCATGTCGACCGCGACGATCGTGCCGGCGGCATCGACGAAGAGATTGCCGGGATGCATGTCGGCGTGGAAGAAGCCGTCCCGCAGCGTATGGCGCAGGAAGGACTGGATCAGCACCTCCGCGAGCCTTTCGAGGTCGTGTCCCGCGGCCTGCAGGGCGGCCAGGTCCGACATCTTGATGCCGTCGATCCACTCCATGGTGAGGACGTCGCGGCCGGTGCGCTCCCAGTCGACCTGCGGCACCCGGAAGCCCGGATCGTCCTTGGTGTTCTCGGCGATTTCGGAAAGCCCGGCCGCTTCGAGCCTGAGGTCCATCTCCACCTTGGTGGTCTGTTCGAGCGTCCGCGTCACCTCGACCGGCTTCAGGCGCCGGCTGGAGGGGACGAAGCGCTCCTGCATGCGCGAAAGCAGGTACATGCTCTCGATGTCATGGGCGAAGCGCTGGCGCACGCCGGGGCGCACCACCTTCACGGCCACCTGCCTGTCGCCGATCATGCAGGGGTGCACCTGCGCGATCGAGGCGGCGGCGATCGGTTCGCCGAAGGAGGAATAGAGGTCGGCGATCGGCCGCCCGAGCGAGCCTTCCACGGCGGCCTTGGCGGCTTCGGTCGGGAAATAGGCCATCCGGTCCTGCAGGAGCGCCAGATCGACCGCCCAGTCGACGCCGACCACGTCCGGGCGCGTCGCGAGGAACTGACCGATCTTGACGTAGGACGGGCCGAGCCGGTCGACGGCGCGCGTCAGCCTTTCGCTGCGCGCCTGTTTCAGCGAGCGCTTGCGCGCAAGCGGCTCGATCAGCGATTTCATGAGGCCGACGGAAGGCGGCAGGCCCTGGGAGGGCAGTGCGGAGACCACGCCCTCGCGCACAAGGACCCAGCCCACGCGGGCAAGCCGGAAATAGGCGCCGATCGTGCTCATGCGCAGGCACCTCTCCCTTCTCCCCAGCGGGGGTCCGAAGGACGGGTCGAGACGAGTGGCTCGACCCCGGGCAAGGTGGTCCGCCTTTCGATAGATTCGGGAGACCGGATGAGGGGGGCGGAGCCATCCGAAGCGCGAAGAGTGTGCCGCATGTACACCCCCTCATCGCCTCGCTGCGCTCGGCACTTCTCCCCGCCGGGGAGAAGAGGGCACATGCCTGAACGTACGAGCAAAACCATCCCTTACAGCTTCCAGCCGGAATGCAGCGCCGCGATGCCGCCGGTATAATTGGTATAGGTCACGCGCGAGAAGCCGGCATTGCGGATCATCGTCGCGAAATTCTCCTGGTTCGGGAACTTGCGGATGGATTCCACGAGATATTGATAGGGCTCGGCGTCGCCGGTGATGAGCTTGCCGAAACGCGGAATCGCCTTGAACGACCATTCGTCGTAGAACCGTTCCAGCAGCGGCATCTCCACCTCGGAGAATTCCAGTATCAGCAGCCGGCCGCCGCGCCTGAGCACGCGATAGGCCTCCGAGAGCGCCACGTCGATATGCGGCACGTTGCGGATGCCGAAGGCGATCGTATAGGCGTCGAAGGAATTGGCTTCGAAGGGCAGGGTTTCGGCATTGGCTTCGACGAAATCGAGGTTTTCCGAAAGCCGCCTCTTCACCGCCCGCTCGGCGCCGACCGAAAGCATCGAGCCGTTGATGTCGAGCACGGTCACATGCGCCTTGCGGTTGGAGGCCTCGACGATGCGGAAGGCGACATCGCCCGTGCCGCCCGCCACATCCAGGGTTTTGTAGCCGGCATCCCTGCGCGGATTGAGAGCGGCCACCATCGCATCCTTCCAGACCCGGTGCATGCCGGCCGACATCACGTCGTTCATGACGTCGTAGCGCTTGGCGACCTTGTGGAAGACGTCGTTGACGAGGCCCTGTTTCTCGCCGTCCGCCACCTTGCGGAAGCCATAGGATGTCTCCATGCCGCCGTCGGCGCTGGTACGGGCTTCGGTCATCGGTGAACTCCTTAACGTCTATTCCGGCCGACCATAGCGAAATCGGTCGGGCCTCGCTATCTGTGGCTCACTCATTATGGATGCCAATATGAATGACGGCGCATCCGGTCCGGTCTATAGAGCAGGAACGGTGCGGTTGGAACAGGAAGTTAGGAACAGATGCCCGAATTGCCAGAGGTTGAAACCGTCCGGCGCGGCCTTGCCCCGGCGATGGAAGGCGCCGTCATTGCGAAGCTCGAGCTGAACCGCCCGGATCTGCGCTTTCCCCTGCCGGAGAACTTTGCCGAGGCGGTTCGGGAGCGGCGAATTGTCTCGCTCGGCCGCCGCGCCAAATACCTGCTGATCGATCTGGAGGACGATCTGACCGTCATCAGCCATCTCGGCATGTCCGGATCGTTCAGGATCGAGGACGAGACGCCCGGCGCGTTCCATCATCCGCGCTCGAAGGACGGCAGGCACGACCATGTCGTCTTCCATCTGGCGCGCGAGAAAGGACCGCTCAAGGTCATCTACAACGATCCGCGCCGCTTCGGCTTCATGCATCTGTGGAAGCGCAGCGAACTCGATCTTTATCCCGCTTTCGCCGAGCTCGGGCCGGAGCCGACGGGCAATGCGCTCGACGCCGGTTATCTGGCCGGGCGTTTTTCGGGCAAGAACCAGCCGCTCAAGGGGGCTCTTCTCGACCAGACGGTCGTGGCAGGCCTCGGCAATATATATGTGTGCGAGGCGCTGTGGCGGTCGCATCTTTCCCCGAAACGGGCGGCCGGCAGCATCGTGACGAAGACCGGAAAGCCGAAGAAGGAGCTTGCGCTTCTCAACGATGCGATCCGCGACGTCATCGCCGATGCGATCGCCGCCGGCGGCTCGTCGCTGCGCGATCATATCCGGACGGATGGCTCGCTCGGTTATTTCCAGCATTCCTTCTCCGTCTACGATCGAGAGGGAGAGGCTTGCCGTACGCCGGGCTGCGGCGGTACGGTCGCCCGCATCACCCAGGCGGGCCGTTCCACGTTCTATTGCCCCACCTGCCAGAAATAAGGCCTGCCAGAATAATAAGGCCCGCCAGAATAAAAGGAGACGCCGGATGAGCTACGAGACCCTGCTGACCGAGATGCGCGGCCCGGTGGCGCTCGTCACGCTGAACCGGCCTAAGGCGCTGAACGCCCTGAATTCGACCGTCATGGCCGAACTGAAGGACGTGCTGGCCGCCTTCGGCAAGGATGACGGCGTCGGCGCGATCGTCCTGACGGGCTCGGAGAAGGCCTTTGCCGCCGGCGCCGATATCAAGGAAATGCAGGGCATCGACTTCGTCGACGCCTATGTCGGCGACTTCATCTCCGGCTGGGAAGCGATCGCCGCGACCCGCAAGCCGATGATCGCCGCCGTCTCCGGCTTCGCGCTCGGCGGCGGCTGCGAGCTTGCCATGATGTGCGACTTCATCATCGCCTCGGAGACCGCGAAATTCGGCCAGCCGGAAATCACGCTCGGCGTCATTCCCGGCATGGGCGGTTCGCAGCGCCTGACGCGCGCCGTCGGCAAGGCGAAGGCCATGGACCTGGTGCTGACCGGCCGGATGATGGATGCCGCGGAAGCGGAAAGGGCAGGGCTGGTGGCCCGGATCGTCGAGCCCGGACGGCTGATCGAAGAGGCGGTCGGGGCGGCGGAGAAGATCGCCTCCTTCCCGCGCGCGGCGGTCCTGATGGCGAAGGAGGCGGTCAACCGTTCCTTCGAGACGACGCTTGGCGAAGGCCTGCGTTTCGAGCGGCGGCTTTTCCATTCGCTGTTTGCCACGGCCGACCAGAAGGAAGGCATGGCGGCCTTCATGGAAAAGCGCAAGCCGCAGTTCTCCAACCGCTGAACGGCGGCCGCCTTCGATCAAATTGCGCGTTGCCGAAGCCTGCGCCGGCAAAATCTGCGTTGACGGGGGCGGCCATTCCGGTTATATGCCCGCCCACAGTTGGGAAAGCCTGATCACGGCTTCCTCTATTGCTCCCGAATTGCTGGATGAAGGGTCGCAGGACCGGCGCGGCAGTGGCGGAGTTTGGTTCGAATTCGTAGAGAGGCATAAATGGCCAATACAACTTCGGCGAAAAAGGCGACCCGCAAGATCGCTCGCCGTACCGCAGTCAACAAGGCTCGCCGTTCGCGCGTCCGTGGCTTCATCCGCAAG
This sequence comes from Xaviernesmea oryzae, assembly GCF_900177415.1. GTDB lineage: Bacteria > Pseudomonadota > Alphaproteobacteria > Rhizobiales > Rhizobiaceae > Neorhizobium > Neorhizobium oryzae_A. Next base: position 722,036 of record NZ_FXAF01000006.1, read on the forward strand.
GTCGAGGAAGCCATCGCATCCGGCGATCTCGCTGTTGCTGCCGAAGCGCTCAAGGCTGCCCAGCCGGAGATCCAGCGCGCAGCTTCCAAGGGTGTGCTGCACAGCAACACGGCATCCCGGAAGGTCTCCCGTCTTGCGGCGCGTGTGAAGGCCCTCTCGGCCTGATCGATCTTTAAAATTGTATCATGACGAAGCCTGGTCTGATTGACCGGGCTTTTTGTGATTCTCTCAGGTTTCCATATGCTTATCCGGCTCATTAACATTTTCGTGTCAGGGCCGTGACATAAAATATCATGTAAAATCAAAGGCTTGTGAGAGGTGCATGAGTCTTCGTGTGACTTTTTGAGGGCCGGGGAGCTGCCCGGATGAGTCAAGAAGATTTTTATTTTTTCTGTGAACAATGGCCGGGAATGTATGTCATTTTTGAATCCCATTGATTCAACAGCGATTCTCCATGAATGCCTCTGTGACATTCAAATCACGCTTCCGGAGTCAACGCCCGCCTCTTAATTTTGCGTAAAATTCATCATTGATCTTGGCATTTGATCCTGCCTAAATGGGTTCCAGCAAAGGGCGCGGGGATTACTTCAGAGGCTGCCGGCAACCGTCGATTTACGACGGCGCGTAGACTTTTTGCCCCTTGCTACGGGAGACCTTTTCCCGTTTTCCAGATTTACCATCGGTTGCAGCCGGAAAAGAGGTATTTTCCGGAGAGGGTCGATTTTTGTCAACTTGAACCCGGTCCTGGTGCCGGATGAAGGAGGAAAGAGGTTCGGGCGGCTCATGATGAGGATGAGGCGTTCGGTTGCGCGGGGTGGCTTCCGCGAGCTTGGCCGCATGCGAGGCGGACCGGGCAATGCTTTCGATCGGCTGCGAGGCGGGAGAAAGTTTTGAAAAAGGGGACGGGCGGCGACGGTTCTCAATGAGTGGGAATGGTTTGCGTTGCCTTGAAACGAGGTTTGTTCTGGCGGCAAAACAAAGTCCGCCGGGCTATTATTTGGAAGGCGGCGAATAATGCAGATGAATACCGTATCGGCCCGTGCAGGTAATGGGGACCACGCACGGAAGGCACTCGATTCAATTTGCCCCCAGGCGGCAGGGGAAACATCCGAAATGAAGCATGATGCTCTTTTTGAGCGGTTCAGCACACGTTTGAAAGCACAGGTCGGTCAGGACGTTTATGCAAGCTGGTTCGGGCGTTTGAAGCTGCATTCGATTTCGAAGAGCGTGGTCAGGCTGACGGTGCCGACGACCTTTCTGAAATCCTGGATCAACAACCGGTATCTCGATCTGATCACGTCCATCTTCCAGGCCGAGGATTCCGAGATTCTCAAGGTGGAAATCCTGGTGCGCAGCGCAAGCCGCGGCACCCGCGCTCCCGCCGCGGGCGAGGAGCGTGCTCTTTCACCGGAACCGGCGCCGGCCCAGTCCTTCCAGCGTCCGCAGGCGCCGCGCGAGATCGGCAAGATAGCCGCCTTCTCGCCGCCGGCCGCTGCCTCGGCCCGTCCCTCCCAGGCTCCGGGTCCGCTCTTCGGCTCCCCGCTCGACAGCCGCTTCACCTTCGACACCTTCGTCGAAGGCCCGTCGAACCGGGTCGCGCTCGCCGCCGCCAGGACGATCGCCGAAGCCGGCGCGGGCGCCGTGCGCTTCAATCCGCTCTTCATTCATTCCGGCGTCGGCCTCGGCAAGACGCACCTCCTCCAGGCGATCGCCAATGCCGCCGTCGGCAGCGAGCGCATGCCGCGGGTGGTCTATCTGACGGCGGAATATTTCATGTGGCGCTTCGCGACCGCGATCCGCGACAATGACGCGCTGACGCTGAAGGATTCTCTGCGTAACATCGATCTCCTGATCATCGACGACATGCAGTTCCTGCAGGGCAAGATGATCCAGAACGAGTTCTGCCATCTCCTGAACATGCTGCTCGACAGCGCCAAGCAGGTCGTGGTCGCCGCCGACCGTGCTCCCTGGGAGCTGGAATCGCTCGATCCGCGCGTCCGGTCCCGTCTTCAGGGCGGTGTCGCGATCGAGGTCGAGGCGCCGGATTACGAGATGCGCCTGGCGATGCTGAAGGGGCGGCTGGCGATTGCCCGCCAGGACGATCCGTCTCTCGACATCCCGGTGGAAATCCTCTCCCATGTGGCTCGCAACGTAGCGAGCAGCGGCCGTGAGCTGGAAGGTGCGTTCAACCAGCTCCTTTTCCGCCGCTCCTTCGAGCCGTCGCTGTCGATCGAGCGGGTGGACGAACTGCTCGCCCATCTGGTCGGCGCCGGCGAAGCCAAGCGCGTCCGCATCGAGGATATCCAGCGCATCGTCGCGCGGCACTACAATGTCTCGCGCCAGGAACTGGTCTCGAACCGGCGCACCCGCGTCATCGTCAAGCCGCGCCAGGTCGCCATGTATCTGTCGAAGACCATGACGCCGCGCTCCTTTCCGGAAATCGGCCGCCGTTTCGGTGGTCGCGATCATACGACCGTGCTGCATGCGGTCCGCAAGATCGAGGAGCTGATCTCGGGAGACACCAAGCTCAGCCACGAGATCGAGCTTCTGAAGCGGCTGATCAACGAGAACAACGCGTAAGGGCAGGTCAGGCGACATTGCGGAGCGTCTTGCGTCCGCAGTCGCGTGAAGGCGAAAAACAGAAGTGACATTCCTTCTCTCCGTCGCAACGATCTGGGCCGTGGCGTGCATCACGCCGGGGCCCAACACGCTGCTGGTCATGCGCTATGCGCTGACCGCGCCACGGCGGGTCGCGATCGTTGCGGCCTGCGGCACCATCACAGGCACGTGTCTCTGGGGCCTCGCCGGCTGGCTGGGGATCAACGTCCTTTTCCAGGCCGCACCCTTCGCCTATCTGGCGCTGAAGATCGTCGGCGGACTTTATCTGGTCTGGCTGGGCTGCAGGATCTTTCTGGACGTGCGCAAATCCCGGCAGGCCGCCGATCTGGGCACGCAGAAGGCCGACGTGCCGCTCCCGACCGCCTACCGCATGGGGCTCGCCACCAATCTCGCCAATCCCAAGTCGGCGCTTTTCGTCGCGAGCCTTTTTGCCGCGACCATGCCGGCCGGCACGCCCTTCCTCTATGGGCTCGTGGCGGTCGCCGTGATGATCACTGTTTCGACGGTCTACTATACCTGCCTGATCGGCCTCATTACCCACCGGAGGGTCGCGGCGGCCTATCTGAAGGCCAAGAGGAAGATCGATCTCGGCGTCGGCCTGGTTTTCGTCGGTTTCGGCACGAGGCTCTTGCTGTCGCCGCGATAGGGGGCGTTCAGCACGCCAGATCGGCGACAACCGCATCCAGGATCAGCATGCCCGACGGCGTGCAGCGCAGCCGCGAATTGCCGAGCCGCTCGATGAAGCCGTGCTCCAGGAGACGTTCCTCGCGGATCGGGTCGGGGTCGCGGCCGGAAAGCTGCTGCCAGCGCGCCAGGTCGACGCCTTCCCTGAGCCGGAGGCCCATGAGCAGCAGTTCGTCCGCCTGTTCCTCGAAGCCGAGGATTTCCTCGTCCAGCATGCCGTGGCCGACGCGTTCCACCTGTTCGAGCCAGGTTTCCGGCCGCCGCTCCGTGGAGGTTGCGATCTTGTTGCGGCCGCGGGTCAGCCGGCCATGCGCGCCGGGACCGATGCCGGCATAATCGCCGTAACGCCAGTAGGTCAGGTTGTGCCGGCTTTCGGCGCCGGGCTGCGCATGGTTGGAAACCTCGTAGGCCGGCATGCCGTGCCGCGCGGTAATCTCCTGCGTCGCCTCGTAGAGCGCTGCCGACTGGTCGCCGTCCGGCACGATCAGCTTGCCCGCCTTGGCGAGCCCGAAAAAGGGCGTCCCCTCCTCGATTGTTAGCTGGTAGAGCGACAGGTGGTCCACCGCGTAAGAAATGGCTTCCTTCAGCTCCCTTTCCCAGGCCTCCACCGTCTGGTTCGGCCGGGCGTAGATGAGGTCGAACGACATGCGCGGAAAGATGTCGCGCGCCAGCCGGATCGCCTTCAAGGCGTCGGCGACGTCATGCAGCCGTCCGAGGAATTTCAGGTCCTGGTCGTTCAGCGCCTGCACCCCGAGCGACACGCGGTTGACGCCGGCGTCCCGGTAGCCGCGGAAACGCGTGGCCTCCACGCTGGAGGGATTGGCCTCCATGGTGATCTCGATGCCATTAGGCACGTGCCAGTGCTTCGCGATGCCGTCGAGGATCGCCGAGACCGTCGCCGGATCCATCAGCGACGGCGTGCCGCCGCCGAGAAAAATGCTGGTGACGGTCTTCGGCCCGCTCATCTTCCGCATCGTTTCCATTTCTCTGAGGAAGGCAGCGGTAAAGCGGGGCTGGTCCACCGGCTGATGGCGCACATGGCTGTTGAAGTCGCAATAGGGGCATTTGGCCGCGCAGAACGGCCAATGCACGTAAACCCCAAATCCGGGCTCCCCGGTATCGGGCAGGAGCGTATCGGGCAGAAGGGGAGCAGTGGCGTTCAAAGGAACTCAGGCCTCCAGGCAGGTTTCGACGAAGCGCTTGAAGGCGCGCGCCCGGTGGGAGAGCGCCTGCGGCTTGCCGATGTTCCAGCCATGCTTTTCTTCGGAACTCATTTCGCCAAAGGTAGTCTCGTAGCCGTCCGGCTGAAAGACGGGATCGTAGCCGAACCCCTGCGTCCCGCGCGGCGGCCACACGACGGTGCCTTCCACCTCGCCGCGGAAGAATTCGGTATGCCCGTCCGGCCAGGCGAGGCAGAGCACGCTGACGAAGCGGCTGGTGCGCTGCTCTGGTGCCGTGGCCCCTTTTTCCTGAAGCGCCTTTTCGACCTTCTCCATCGCCATGTAGAAGTCGCGCGTGCCGTCCTCGCGTTCGGCCCAGTTGGCGGTATAGACCCCCGGCGCGCCGTCGAGCGCATCGATCACGAGGCCGGAATCGTCGGACAGCGCCGGCAGGCCGGACGCCCTGGCCGAGGCGAGCGCCTTGATCGCGGCATTTTCCTCGAAGGTCGTGCCGGTCTCGTCCGGCTCCTCGAACTTCAGCTCGGCGGCCGATTTCGCCGAAAAGCCGAGCGGCCCGATCAGCTCTGCGATCTCGCGGATTTTTCCGGCATTGTGGCTGGCGACGACGATGGTCTTGGTATCGAGCTTGCGCATAAAATTCCTATTCGAGATGTCAGAGCCCCCAGAGCCTCGGCTCTGCGCATTCCAGGCTGTTGCCGGCGGGATCGCGGAAATAGATCGAGCGGGCGCCGTTCGGCCAGCGGAAATCGCTTTCGATGGCAATGCCTGCCTTGTTGAGCTTTTCCTTGAGCCTGTCAATCGCCTCGTCGCTCATGCGGAAGCAGACATGTCCGGGACCCGTCGTGCCGTGCGGCGGCACGGGCAGCGCGTCGGCCGGCGGCGGCTTTATCGTTTCAGCCGGATTGAAGATCAGCAGGATGCCCGGCCCCGAGCGGAAGAAGACGTGCCGGTTGCCGGCGCGCAGCACCTTTTCGAGCCCGAGCACACCGCCGTAGAACGCCTCCGCCGCATCGAGGTCGTCGGCATAGAGCGCGGTTTCGAGAATGCCTTCGATCATAATTTCCCTCTCCTTGCCGCGGCCCCTCATCCGCCTGCCGGCACCTTCTCCCCGCACGCGGGGAGAAGGGTATGTGCCGCACCGTTTTCCGCAGATACGACGTTTCGCGGGGCACGTCCCCTCTCCCCGTCAGAACGGGGAGAGGGTTAGGGTGAGGGGCAATATCTTATGCAATCGCCTGCTTCTGCAGCGCCACAAGTTCCTGCGTGCCCGCCTGCGCGAGCGCCAGAAGCTGCAGGAATTCTTCCTGGCTGAAGGGCGCGCCTTCGGCCGTGCCCTGCACCTCCACAATGCCGCCCGCGCCGGTCATGACGAAATTGGCATCCGTCTCGGCCGCGGAATCTTCGAGGTAATCGAGGTCGATCACCGGCTGACTGGCGAAGATGCCGCAGGAGATCGCCGCCACGTGATCCTTCAGCACCTTCTCGACCTTGATCATCGAGCGGGCTTCCATCCATTTCAGGCAGTCGTAGAGCGCCACCCAGCCGCCGGTGATCGAGGCGGTGCGCGTGCCGCCATCCGCCTGGATGACGTCGCAGTCGACGGTGATCTGCCGTTCGCCGAGCGCTTCGAGATCGATGACGGCGCGCAGCGAGCGGCCGATCAGCCGCTGGATTTCCTGCGTGCGGCCGCCCTGCTTGCCGGCTGCGGCCTCGCGCTTCATGCGCTCGCCGGTGGCGCGCGGCAGCATGCCGTATTCCGCGGTCACCCAGCCCTTGCCGGAATTCCTGAGCCACGGCGGCGTCTTGTCTTCGAGGCTTGCGGTGCAGAGCACGTGCGTGTCGCCGAATTTGACGAGGCAGGAGCCTTCTGCGTGCTTCGAAAAATTGCGCTCGAAAGAGACCTTGCGCATCTGGTTCGTCTGTCTGCCTGAAGGCCGCATTTTGTGCTCCCTGGATTTCGGTTTCTGCCTTCTAAAGCAATTCCAGGAAAAGTGCGAAGCGGTTTTCCGTCCGGAATTGCGAAAACTGGAAATCTTCAATTCCAGGAAAAGTGCGAAGCGGTTTTCCGTTCGGAGTTGCGAAAACTGAAGATCTCCAATTCCAGGAAAGTGCGAAGCGGTTTTCCGTCCGGAATTGCGAAAACTGGAAATCCCGCGGGAACCGCCGCCGGGAGGGAGCCTGCTTTTTGAATGGCCGTGATTACCGCCCGGGCGATTTCCCTTTTGCGAAGACGCGGGCGAATGATTATATTTTCCGTGGGATCAACGGATTGGTGAAGGTTTAGATGGGTTTTTCGGCACCGGCGGGTAGGGAGAGCGGCTCTGTGCTCGATGACCGTTCGCGCGAAATTTTCCGCCGCATCGTCGAGAGCTATCTGGAGACGGGCGAGCCGCTCGGCTCCCGCAGCCTGTCCCGCCTGCTGCCCATGTCGCTCTCGCCGGCCTCCGTGCGCAATGTGATGAGCGATCTGGAGGAACTGGGCCTCATCTACTCGCCGCATATCAGCGCCGGCCGGCTGCCCACCCAGTCGGGCCTCAGGTTCTTCGTCGACGCCTTCATGCAGGTGGGTGACCTGTCGGAGGAGGAGCGGGCCAGCATCGACCGGCAGATACGCCCGGCGGACCGCGACCAGCCGATGGAAAGCCTGATGGCGGAGGCGAGCCTGGTGCTGTCCGGCATGTCGCGCGGCGCCGGCCTCGTCATCACCGCGAAAAGCGATCCGGTGCTGAAACATGTCGAGTTCATCCGCCTGGAGCCCACCAAGGCGCTGGCGGTGCTGGTCGGCGATCACAACCAGGTGGAAAACCGCATCATCGAGCTGCCGGCGGGGGTCACGTCGTCGCAGCTCACCGAGGCGGCCAATTTCCTGAACGCCCATCTGACCGGCCAGACGTTGCCGGATCTGCGCGGCCAGTTGAAGAAGCTCAAGGACGAGGTGCAGGGCGAGCTTTATGCTCTCTCGCAGGATCTCGTCGAGCGCGGACTGGCCGTCTGGTCGGGCGACAACAGCGAGGAAGGCAAGCCGAGCCAGCTTATCGTGCGCGGCCGCGCCAACCTGCTTCAGGGCCTCGACGACGCGGCCGATCTGGACCGCCTGCGCCTTCTCTTCGACGATCTCGAAAAGAAGGACAGCCTGCTCGAGATCCTCGATCTCGCCGAGCGGGGGCCGGGCGTGCGCATCTTCATCGGCTCGGAAAACAAGCTCTTTTCGCTTTCGGGTTCTTCGCTCATCGTGGCGCCCTATCGCGACGGAGAGGACCGCATCATCGGCGCCGTCGGCGTCATTGGCCCGACGCGGCTCAATTATTCCCGCATCGTGCCGATGGTGGATTACACCGCCCAGCTTCTGGCGCGGTTGTCGCGGTGATCTCCGCGGACCTCAGCCCCAAGTTTCCCGCCAAGCCTTGATTTTTTCACTTTAAACCTCGATATCGGGCACGAATCCGAGCCCAGAAATCCAAGCAAGAATAACCGGAGACCGTCATGACCGACGAAACCAAGAAGAACGGACCTGACGCAACTGCCGCCGAAAACACGGCGGAAGCCGTGGCGTCTGCTCTCGAGGAGGCGGCCGCGGAGAATGCCGCAGAAACGCCGGCCGCAGAGGCAGTCCAGGAGCCCGATCCGCTTGACGTGCTGAAAAGCGAGAATGCCGAATTGCGCGATCGCTTCCTGCGGCTTGCCGCCGAGATGGACAACCTGCGCCGCCGCACCGAGCGCGACGTGAAGGATGCCAAGTCCTATTCCGTGGCGGGCTTCGCGCGCGACATGCTCGCCGTTTCGGACAACCTGCGCAGGGCGCTGGACGCCGTGCCGACCGAAATGCGCGCCGGCGCCGATGCCACGTTGAGCACGCTTCTCGAAGGCGTGGAAATGACCGAGCGTTCCATGCTCTCGGCGCTGGAGCGGCACGGCGTGAAGAAGATCGAGGCGGAAGGCCAGAGGTTCGATCCGAACTTCCACCAGGCGATGTTCGAAATCCCGGACACGACCGTGCCGAACAACACGGTGGTTCAGGTCGTCCAGGCCGGCTTCACGATCGGCGAACGCGTTCTGCGTCCGGCCATGGTCGGGGTCGCCAAGGGCGGTCCGAAGCAGGAAGCTCCGGCGGCCGAAACCGCAGGCGAGAAGAACGCGTGATTGGCGCTAGAGCAATTCCAGGAAAAGTGTGAAGCGGTTTTCCGTCCGGAATTGCGTAAAATCAAAAGTTCGGCTTGCGCCCTCTTCTCCCCGGCGGGGAGAAGTGCCGAGCAAAGCGAGGCGATGAGGGGGTGTACACGCGGCAAACGCGGCGCTGGAGTTTGGCTTCGCCCCCCTCATCCGGTCCTTCGGACCACCTTCTCCCCGCTGGGGAGAAGGGGAGCGCGCTGCCGCCTCGTCATTCCACAGAAGCATCAGCATATTTTGCTCAGATGCAATTGCCCTGCCGCTCGCGGGGAGAAGGTGCCCGGCAGGGCGGATGAGGGGCAGCGCGAGAGCATATCCAATCCATAACCAAAGCCGCCCGGCGCCGTTTCGGCAGCCGGGCGGCTTCGTCTCGTCCCCACGAAAATCCGTTTGCCGTCACGCGGCGTGGTTGGCCTGTTCCTCGTTGAGGAAGGCGTAGATCGCCGAGGCGGAATCGGTCTTGCGCAGCTTGGCCACCAGTTCCTGGTCGCGCAGCACGCGGGCAATCCGCGACAGCGCCTTCAGATGGTCGGCGCCGGCGCCTTCCGGTGCGAGCAGCAGGAAGACGAGGTCGACCGGCTCGTCGTCGAGCGCTTCGAAATCGACCGGCGCTTCCAGGCGCGCGAAAATGCCCTTGATCGAGGAGATGCTGTTGAGCTTGCCGTGCGGAATGGCGATGCCATGGCCGACGCCGGTGGAGCCGAGCCTTTCCCGCTGCAGGATGACGTCGAAGATTTCCCGTTCCGCGACGCCGGTGATTTTGGAAGCTTTCGCCGCCAGTTCCTGCAGGAGCTGCTTTTTGGAATTCACTTTGAGGGCAGGAATAATCGCATCTTGCTGCAGCAAATCTGCCAATGCCATTCTCGTCATCCTTTGTGCCGCAAGAGCTTTGCTCCAGGCGAAGGGGAGCGCCGTCCCCGACGCTCTCCCCGAGATTGTTCAGTTCTTGATATTGGTGGAATCGATCCAGCCAATATTGCCGTCGTTGCGGCGGTAAACGATGTTCAACTCTTCCTTGCCGGGGCTGCGGAACAGGAGAACCGGTTCGTCGGTCATGTCCAGCGCCATCACGGCGCTTGCCACCGACATTGTCTTCAATTGCTTCGAGCTTTCAGCGACGATGGTCGGCGCGAAATCCTCGGGCAGTTCATCCGCTTCATCCGGTATGCGGTCCATGACGGTATAGGCGACTTCCGCGTGGCCGTTCATGTGGTTGCCCGCATGATGATCCTTGAGCCGCCGCTTGTAGCGGCGCAGCCGCTTCTCGATCCGCTCTGCCGCGGCATCGAAACTGCCCTGCGGATCATTCGCCTCTCCCGCCGCATGCAGGACGATCCCGGTGTCGAGATGCACCTTGCAGTCAGCCGAAAAGCGCGAACCGGACTTTTCCACGATGACCTGGCTGGCATACCCCCCGTCGAAGTACTTGGCCACTGCCTCACCGATCTGCTCCTCGATCCTTTGACGGAACGAATCGCCAATTTCCATATGCTTACCGGATACACGCACACTCATGGAATTTTTCCTTCTTGTCGTGACTTGCGTGTTTCAGTCTACGCCAAGCCGCCCCCTCATCCAAGCCATTCGCATGCGACAAGGCCAAATTGCTGCAATCGATGCCTGCTGGATAGTGGGATTGTCCGTACCATGTTCCGTGCAATTGCGGCGGGCTTCTAGCGTCCGGGGCCGGGAATGTCAACGGTCGCGGGCATCAGGAATTCGACGTAGTCCGGGAGAGGCTTCGGCGCACGGGTGCGCGGCCTAGAAAGCCGCGACCTTGGCGAGCGCGCGTTTCTCCCGCCGGCGCTGTACGGAGGAGGGGATGTTCATCGCCTCGCGGTATTTCGCGACGGTGCGGCGGGCAAGCTCGACGCCGCCGCGCTTCAGGCTGATCACGATGTCGTCGTCGGAAAGCACGGCGTCCGGCGTCTCCTGGGCGATCATCTGGCGGATGCGGTGACGCACCGCTTCGGCCGAATGGCTGTCGCCGCCCTCCTCGGCCGAGCCGATCGAGACGGTGAAGAAATATTTGAGCTCGAACAGGCCCCTGGGCGTCAGCATGTATTTGTTGGAGGTGACGCGGCTCACCGTCGATTCATGCATTTTGATCGCCTCGGCGACCGTCTTCAGATTGAGCGGCCGCAGGTGGTCGACGCCGTGCATCAGGAAGGCGTCCTGCTGCCGGACGATTTCGGCCGCCACCTTCATGATCGTCTTTGCCCGCTGGTCGAGGCTGCGGGTCAGCCAGTTGGCGTTCTGCAGGCATTCGGAGAGGAAATTGTGGTCCTCGCCATTCTTCGGGCAGTTCTTCGCGACCTTCTGGAAATAGGCCTGGTTCACCAGCACGCGCGGCAGCGTGTCGGGATTGAGCTCGACCATCCAGCTTCCGTCCGGCGCGGCGCGAACGACGATATCGGGGGCGATCGTCTCGGAAACGCCGCTTTCGAACCCGGCGCCCGGCTTCGGATTGAGCCCGCGGATTTCCGCCAGCATGTCGATCAGGTCCTCGTCGTCGACGCCGCAGATTTTCCTGAGCGAGGCGAAGTCGCGCTTGGCAAGCAGTTCCAGATGGTTGACGAGCGCCTCCATGGCCGGGTCCAGCCTGTTTCTCTGACGAAGCTGGATCGCCAGGCATTCGCTGAGCGAGCGGGCGAAGACGCCCGGCGGGTCGAGCGTCTGCAGCGCCTGCAGAATGGCCTCCACGTCCTCGGCGCGCTTGCCGAGGCGGGCCGCGATTTCCTGGAGGTCTCCCTGCAGGTAGCCGGCCTCGTCGAGCTGGTCGACCAGGTGCTGGGCGACGAGGCGGTCGGCCGCGCCGCCGAGAAGAAAGGGGACCTGCTGGTTCATGTGGTCGCGCAGCGTCACCTGGCCGGCGACGAAGTCGTCCAGGTCGTAATCCTCGCCGGCTTCCCCGCCCGGCATGCTTTTCCACTGGCTGAGCAATTCCGGTGCGTCGGCGCGCCGGGCCGGGCCGTCGTCGGGAAAGACGTTCTCGAACCCCGTATCGAGCCCTTCGTCGAGCCGTTCCGCCGTGATGGAGGAGGAGGTGCCTTCGTACCAGTGCCCCTCGGTCGCCCCGTCGGTGCCGTCGCCCCCGCTTTCGGGATCGGAAAAGGCCTGGTTGTCCTCAAAGCCCGTTTCGGCGCCGTTTTCGCCGCCGTCTGACGCGATTTCGAGCAGCGGATTCTTCTCGACTTCCTGGGCGATGAACTGGGTGAGCTCGAAATGCGTCATCTGCAGCAGCTGGATGGATTGCATCAGCTGCGGCGTCATCACCAGCGATTGAGTCTGCCTCAGGAAAAGGCTGGCGGATAAACCCATGACGGACGCGAAACTCCCCTGGAATCTCCCTGCGCCGCTCCTTCATGAAGCGACGACCCACGCTTCCGGCCATGCCCCTTCGACGGCCGGATTTCGCAACTGGCACAAGAATTGCTTTTTTAGAAGATTTGGTCAAGCGCTGCCGTGCGGAGAAGGTAAACTTCTTTGCCGCACGGGATGCTTTGCGGCACGCCACTACAGGCTGAACTTGTCGCCCAGGTACAAGCGGCGGACGTCCGGGTTGTTGACGATATCGTCCGCCCGGCCGTGCGTCAGCACTTCGCCCGCGTGGATGATGTAGGCCCGGTCGATGAGGCCGAGCGTCTCGCGGACGTTGTGGTCCGTTATCAGAACGCCGATCCCGCGCGCCGTCAAGTGGCGCACGAGATTCTGGATGTCCGAGACGGAGATCGGATCGACGCCGGCGAACGGCTCGTCGAGCAGCATGAAGGCCGGATCGGTCGCCAGCGCCCGGGCGATTTCGAGGCGCCGCCGCTCGCCGCCGGAAAGCGCCACCGCCGCGGATTTGCGGAGCTGGCCGATATGGAACTCGTCCAGAAGCTCGTCGAGCTTGCTTTCCCGCTTGTCCCTGTCCGGCTGGTGCACTTCGAGCACGGCGCGGATATTCTCCTCCACCGTCAGCCCGCGGAAGATCGAGGCTTCCTGCGGCAGGTAGCCCACGCCGAGCCGCGCCCGGCGGTACATCGGCATCCGGGTGACCTCGTTGCCGTTGATGGCGATCATGCCTTCGTCGACCGGCACGAGCCCGGTGATCATGTAGAAGCAGGTGGTCTTGCCGGCGCCGTTCGGTCCGAGCAGCCCGACGGCCTCGCCGCGGCGCACGACGAGCGACACGCCGTTGACGACGCGGCGCGTATCATAGGTCTTGGAAAGGCCGTGCGCGACGAGCGTTCCCTCGTAGCGCGCTTTGTCGCGTGCGACGAAGGGTTCGGGCGCGGACGGCTTCCTGGCCGACAGACTGGAGAGCAGCGGTATTTTCACGTCGGGCGTCTGTTATCGGTTTTGTTGCTGCTGCCGTGATTTCGGATCGAGCATGATCTCGACGCGCCCACCGCAGCTGTCGAGCTTCGCCTCTCCGGTTGCCATCAGCACGGTGAGCTTGCAACCCTTGAATACGTTGGGCCCTTCGGAAAGCACGACCTGCTTGCCGGAAAGCACGAAAGTCTGGGAGGCCATGTCGAACTCGCCCTTTTCGGCGGTCGCCTGTTGCGTGCCGGAGCTCAGGAAGACCGTGCCGTCCAGGAAGATCTTGTCGATATTGGCATTGCCGGCGGTGACCGACGCGCCTTCCTGGCCCGTATAGAGGACGGTCATCTTGCCCGCCTTCATCGTGGTCGTGCCTTGCACGACCTGGACGTTGCCGGTGAAGAAGGCCTTCTTCTCCTGCTCCTTGATCTCGAGCTGGTCGCTCTGGATCTGGATGGGCTGGTCGCCGGAAAGCTTGAGGCCTTCCATCTGGCTGGTGGTCGACTGGGCGTGTGCAGCGGCGGCGAGACAGGACATCAAGCCTGCCGCGATCAGAACTGCGGTATTCCGGGTGAGAAGGCGGCGATACATCATGGCGGCCGGGCTCTATTTGCCTTGGTTGCGGATTGCGGCAGGGTCGAGATGGACGCGAACCTGACCTTGGAATGTGATAGTGCGTCCCTTATCCGTTATCTTTAAAGACTCTGCAACAATCGAACCTTCCTTCATGGAGATATCGACGGGGTCGGGCGTCTCCATGATCCCTCCGGGGATATCCATGCGGGCGGATTTGAAGCGGGCGGTGATGCCGTTCGACAGGTTGACGTCGAAAGGCGCGGTGAGGTTGAGCTTGTCGGAACCGCGGTCGAAATCGGCGCCGGTCGCCGTCACCCGCGCGATCACGTCGTCGTTGATCGGCACGGCGGCCTTCACGTCCTCGAGCGTGATCATGTTCGGGTTCTGGATGTCCTGCAGCGCGCGGGTGGCGATCATCGAATAGCTGATGCCGTCGCTGTTGCGGCCCGAGATCGCCGGACGCTCCATGACGATCTTGCCGTTCTCGATGCGGGCGTTCTCGATGGAGAGGTTCTCCGGCAGATAGGCGCGGATGATCGAAACGCCGATGAAGAGGGCCGAGATCACGGCGGCGCCGACGGGCAGCAGGACTTTCAGCTTCCGCACCAGCGTGGAATGGGCGAGCGCTGCCTGATAGGCGTCGGCATGCGGATCCAGCGCCGCCACGAGGCCTGCCGTCTTTCGAATATGCTGCAGCATGGTTGCCGGATCGATCCTTGTTTGCCTTTCGCCGTCCCCTCCGCCGTTCGGCCGGAATCGGAACGGAAGCGGCTTTGCTTGTCCGCCAATATGGTTTTTATTCATCAACAAACAATAACGGACAACATAAAAACGTGATGTGCCCTGCTGCAAAACGCGCTAGAGAGCCTATTTAGCAGCGCGCAGCGCATCTCGAAAGGTGGTCTCATGGATCAAATGGCAATCGCGGACCGGCGTTCACTGCGCCGCAAGCTGAGCTTCTGGCGCATCGTCGCCCTGGTCTTTCTGATCGGCATCGGGTTCGCGCTCTACCGGTTCGCCGGCGGTGACCGCGTGGGGGCGGCCGGGCCGCATGTCGCCCGCATCGAGATTTCCGGCATGATCACCGACAACAAGGAGCTTCTGGAGCGGCTCGACCGGATCGCCGACAGCGGTCAGGCCAAGGCGCTCATCGTGTCGATCTCCTCGCCGGGCGGCACGACCTATGGCGGCGAGCGCATCTTCAAGGCGCTCCGTCATGTCGCGGAAAAGAAGCCGGTCGTCTCCGACATCCGCACGCTCGCGGCCTCCGCCGGTTACATGGTCGCCGCCGCCGGCGACCAGATCGTCGCCGGAGAAAGCTCGATCACCGGCTCGATCGGCGTCATCTTCCAGTACCCGCAGATCGCCGAGATGATGCAGAAGATCGGCGTCTCGCTGGAGGAGATCAAATCGGCGCCGCTGAAGGCCGAACCGTCGCCCTTCCATCCGGCGAGCGAGGAAGCCAGGACGATGATCCGCAACATGGTGATGGACAGCTACGGCTGGTTCGTCGATCTGGTCGCCGACCGCCGCAAGCTGCCGCGCGAAGACGTCCTGAAGCTGGCCGACGGGACGATCTTCACCGGGCGCCAGGCGCTCAACGTCAAGCTGGTCGACAAGCTCGGCGGCGACGAGGACATACGGGCCTATCTGGAATCGCGCGGCGTCTCGAAGGACCTGCCGGTCGTCGACTGGAAGGAGCGCGGATCCTCCTCGTCCTTCTGGTTCGCGAGCGCCATGTCCGAGTTCGTCCGGCAGACCGGTTTAGGTGAGGCGATCGCTCCCTATGCCTTTCGGATATTCGGGACGGACAAGTTGTTTCTTGACGGTCTGGTCTCCGTTTGGCAGGTTGGGCGCGGATGAAAATCTAATTTTTTCAGGGGACAACCGTGATCAAGTCAGAACTGGTTCAGATCGTTGCAGCCCGCAATCCGCATCTCTACCATCGCGACGTCGAGAACATCGTGAACGCCGTGCTCGATGAGATCACAGATGCTCTGGCCGCCGGAAACCGCGTCGAACTGCGCGGCTTCGGCGCATTCTCGGTGAAGAATCGCCCCTCCCGCTCCGGCCGCAATCCCCGCACCGGCGAAAGCGTCTTCGTCGAGGAGAAGTGGGTTCCCTTCTTCAAGACCGGCAAGGAGCTGCGCGAGCGCCTCAACCCCGACCTCGCCGACGAGGACGATTGATCCCGCTGCGCGGTCGTCCGTCACCCTTGAAACCCCCTGAAGTGCGCCTATTCTGCAACGGACGCCGATAAAACGGCAGGTCGCCTGTTGCCGGAGAATCCCATGGACAAGTTCAAACGGATCGTCTCTCTCGTCATCTTCGTGCCGCTCGGCATCGTGCTGATCGTGCTCGCGGTGGCGAACCGCCAGGTGGTGACGTTGGCGCTCAATCCTTTTCGGCCGGAAGACGGCGTTCTATCGGTAAGCGCGCCCTTTTTCCTGTTCCTGTTCCTGGCCGTCTTGGTCGGCATGCTGGTCGGCTCGGCGGTCACCTGGTGGAGCCAGGGCAAGCACCGCAAGCAGGCCCGCGCCGAGGCGCGCGAAGCCGTGAAGTGGCAGAACGAGCACAAGGCCGCCGTCGCGGGACGGTCGGCCTCGTCGCAACTGCCTTCGAAATAGGATCAGGCCTCGCCGGCCTTGGCGACGACGGCCTTGTTGAAATCCGCGAAGAACTGGGCTGCGAGCTTCTGCGAGGTCGAATCGATCAGGCGCGAGCCGAGCTGGGCGAGCTTGCCGCCGACCTGCGCCTTGGTGGAATACCGCAGCAGCGTGTCGGTGCCGTCTTCCACCAGCGTCACGGTCGCCGAACCCTTGGCGAAGCCTGCGATGCCGCCCTTGCCTTCGCCCGAAATCGTGTAGCTTTCCGGCGGGTTGATATCGGAAAGGGTGACTTCGCCGGAGAAGTTGGCCGAGACGGGGCCGATCTTCAGCTTGACGGTGGCGGCGAGTTCCGTCGGCGATTTCTGCTCCAGGGTCTGGCAGCCGGGAATGCACTGCCGCAGGATTTCCGGATCGTTCAATGCCTGCCAGACCACTTCGCGGGGTGCTGCAATACGTTCTTCGCCGCCCATGTCCATGTGATGATCCTCCGAAAATGCATGTTGAAGGCTTATTGCAAGCCCGATGTCGTTTGCCAAGTGGGACAGATGCAGGGACAATAGACGAATGTAGTACCGTATGACAATAATGAAAACGTCACTTTCTTCGATTTGCCCGGCTTTGAAGAATTCCCGGTAAATGTTATCTGCTGCCGCACGACAGGAATTTCCCAGGCGGACGAACGCATTGAAGAACAAGGAAAGGCGGCCGGGCGCGAAGCTCCGGGCCGAGGCCGGAAAGCGGCCGGCGCGCGAACATGCCGCCGCCAGGCCCGCATCCCGGCCCTTCGAAAAGCCGGCCAAACCCGTGCCCGCCACGCCGCAGGCCGAAACCCGCGCGCTTGTTCCGCGTGAGGGGGACCGCCCGGCCGAACGCGTGCCGGTTATCCTGGAATCGGCCGGTGCCGGCGATTTCCACCTGATCGACAGCGGCAACGGTTTGAAGCTTGAACAATACGGACCTTACCGCATAGTCCGGCCGGAGGCGCAGGCGCTCTGGCAGCCGGCGCTGGCCTCCCATGTCTGGGAGAAGGCGGATGCGGTCTTCACCGGCGATACGGACGAGGACGGCATGGGCCGCTGGCGTTTTCCGAAGGAGGCGCTCGGCGAGACCTGGCCGCTCTCGCTGCTCGGCGTCGATTTCCTCGGACGCTTCACGGCCTTCCGCCATGTCGGCGTCTTTCCGGAGCAGATCGTCCATTGGGACTGGATGAAGACCCGCGTCGAAGAAGCCGGACGGCCCTTAAAGGTACTGAACCTTTTCGGCTATACGGGCGTCGCATCGCTGGTCGCGGCCGCAGCCGGCGCGGAAGTCACCCATGTGGACGCCTCGAAGAAGGCGATCGGCTGGGCGCGCGAAAACCAGTCGCTTGCAAGGCTCGACAAGGCGCCGATCCGCTGGATCTGCGAGGATGCCATGAAATTCATCCTGCGCGAGGAACGCCGCGGCAACCGCTACGACATCATCCTCACCGATCCGCCGAAATTCGGCCGCGGCCCGAACGGCGAGGTCTGGCAGCTCTTCGACCATCTCCCGCTGATGCTCGACATCTGCCGCGAGCTGCTGTCGCCGAGAGCGATCGGCCTTGTCCTGACCGCCTATTCGATCCGCGCGAGCTTCTATTCCATCCACGAGCTGATGCGCGAGACGATGCGCGGGGCAGGCGGCGCGGTGGAATCGGGCGAGCTCGTCATCCGCGAGGCCGGTCTCGACGGCAGAAGCCCCGGCCGCGCGCTCTCCACCTCCCTTTTCAGCCGTTGGGTGCCTGCATGACCGACGATCATCACAAGTCCGGGCCGAGACGGGTGGGGCAGGTGAAGGAAGTCACTTCGCTTACCAATCCGGTCATCAAGGATATCAAGGCGCTCACCAACAAGAAGGACCGCGAGGAAAGCGGCACCTTCATGGCCGAAGGCCTGAAGCTCGTCATCGACGCGCTGGAGCTCGGCTGGTCGATCCGCACCCTCGTCTACGCCAAGGCCGCCAAAGGAAAACCCCTGGTGGAGCAGGTGGCGGCAAGGACGGTCGCCCATGGCGGGCTGGTGCTGGAAGTCAGCGAAAAGGTGCTGTCCTCGGTCACCCGCCGCGACAATCCGCAGATGGTGGTCGGCATTTTCGAGCAGCGCTGGAAGAGGCTCGACGATCTGAAGCCCGTGAAGGGCGAGACCCTCGTGGCGCTCGACCGCGTCCGCGACCCCGGCAATCTCGGCACCATCATCCGCACCGCGGATGCGGCCGGCGCTTCCGCCGTCGTCCTGGTCGGAGAATGCACCGATCCCTTTTCGCTGGAGACGGTCCGCGCCACGATGGGCTCGGTCTTCGCCATGCCGGTCGTCAGATGTTCGGCGGAGGAATTCCTCGCCTGGCAGAAGCGCTCCGGCGCGGAGGTCGTCGCCACCCATCTTGCCGGCGCCGTCGATTACCGCACCGTGGACTATGCGAAGAAGCCGGTCGTCCTGCTGATGGGCAACGAGCAGTCCGGCCTGCCGGACAATCTCGCCCGGGCGGCGGACCGCACCGTGCGCATCCCACAGCAGGGCAGGGCCGATTCGCTGAACCTCGCCGTCGCGACCGCCGTCATGCTCTTCGAGGCGCGGCGCCATCTTCTGAGCCTGGACGAGAAAAAATGACCGGACGCGCTTTTCTTTCAAGACCGCTGACGGCCCTGATCGTCATCGTCATGGCGGTTCTTCTCGATCAGGCCGTGAAGATCGCGGTGGAAGCCTATCTTCCGATGCACGAGGCGGTGCCCCTCCTGCCGGTTCTCACTCTCTACCGCACCTACAATCTCGGCGTCGCCTTCTCGCTTCTTTCGGGCATGGAGCGCGAGTTCATCGTCGGCATGCGCATTGTCATCGTCGCCTTCGTGCTCTGGCTCTGGCGCCGCACGCCGAAGGATCGCCCCTTCGCGCATGCGGGTTTCGCGCTGATCATCGCCGGCGCGATCGGCAACCTGATCGACGGTTTCATCTACGGCCATGTGATCGACTATATCCTGTTCCACACCGCCACATGGTCGTTCGCGGTCTTCAATCTGGCGGACAGTTTCATCACCGTCGGCGCGGGTTTGGTGATCCTCGACGAGCTTTTCGGGCCGAAAAGCAAACCGGAAACGACCGATCGGTAAAATTTTACCTGGGTGGTCTAAGGATTGGGAAAGAAACCCCGGCTAGTCTTTCCCCATGCGCGACATTGCCGAAATACATGAGCGTATTGTCAAAGCGTTCGCGTCTCCCGCCTCGGCCGAAGCCGGCGAGCCGGAGGTCGAGAATATCGTGCCCGCACTGGGACTGCGGTCGCGGGAGGAACCTTCTGCGCCGGCCAATGCCTTCGTCGCGTTCTTTTCCCGCCTGGCGGAGTGGCGCCGCAACCGCTCGGCCGCCCGGTTCCACCGGGCCTGGAAGGAGGCCGAAGCCGCAAGCGCCGCCAAGTCGCGCCAGATCGCCACGGTCGTCCACGAGATCCGCACGCCGCTGAACGGCATCCTCGGCATGACGCATCTCCTCTATCAGACCAAATTGACGGCGGAGCAGCAGAACTATCTGAGCGGCATCCGCCAGTCGGGTCACGCTCTGGCGCAGCTCGTCGAGGACCTTCTCGACTATTCGACGCTGGAGGCCGGCCGTTTCCGGCTCAACAACCGGGCGGAAAACCTGCGCCACCTGATCGAAAGCGTCGTCGAGATGCTGGCGCCGCGGGCGCACGAGAAACGCATCGAGATCGCGGCGACGGTCGAGGCCGACCTGCCCGATCTTCTCGATTTCGACCCCGCGCGCATCCGGCAGGTGCTTTTCAACGTCATCGGCAATGCGGTGAAGTTCACCGCCGAAGGCGGCGTTCTGGTGCGGGCCTTCGTCGAAGACGATCATGTGACGATCGCCGTCATGGATACCGGCCCCGGCATGACGGCCGAGGAGCAGGCGCGGATTTTCGGCGAGTTCGAGCAGGCGGGTTCCGCCGAAGCGCGCAGCGGCGGCACCGGCCTCGGCCTCGGCATCGCATCCCGCATCCTCACCGAATTCGGCGGCTCGCTTTCGGTCGCCAGCCGCAAAGGGATCGGCAGCACGTTCACGATCCGCTTCCCTCTGTGCCTTGCGGAGACCGCCCCATCCGGAGGCGTGGCGCGCGACCAGTTGCTGGCCCGTTCCCGCGTCCTGCTGCTGGCGCCTGACGGTCCGGCCGCCGTGGCGACCGTGTCGAGCATCGAAACGCTCGGCGGACGCTGCCGGCATGTCTCGAACCCCGTCGACGTCCAGATGCTGATCGACCGCGCCGAAGCGGGTTCCGTTCCCTATACCGACCTCATCGTAGACCACCGGCTCGCCTCCGATTATGCCAACGAAAAGGCCCATGCCCGCCTCCACCGCATCCTGCTCGTCAATCCGGAGGAGCGGGCGTCCCAGCCGCAGGATTTCTTCGATGCCTGGCTCATCCGGCCGCTTCGGGAAAAGTCGCTGATCGACGTGCTGAGCGGCCGCCTGCGCGGCTTCGGCACCCGCGACACGTTCGGCGACAACGGCCCGGCCCCGGCTGCTCCCGTGGTCGAGAGGCCCGCCGGCGGGCTCGACGTGCTCCTGGGGGAAGACGATCCGGTCAACGCGCTCCTCATCCGCGCCGTGCTCGGAAAGGCGGGCCATCGCGTCCGGCTCGTGGAGGATTTCCCGGCGCTGATCGACGCGGCGTTGGAAGAGGAGCCGCGCACCGATCTCATCGTCTCCGACATGCACATGCCGGGCGGCACCGTCCTCGACCTTCTTTCGGCCTTGCGCGCCGGCGGGCGCCAGGACACCCCTCTCCAGGTTCCCGTGATCGTCCTGACGGGCGAAGGCCGCGAATCGGCCCGGCAGGAAGCGCTTCTCCAGGGCGCGGCTCGGGTGCTCGCAAAGCCGGTGGACCCCCTCAAGCTCCTCGAGGAAATCCGGGCCGTGTGCGCTCATCGCAACGAGCGTCAACAGGTCCGTTGACGCCGTCATCGGTGGAACCTATTGTGACAGAAACTGTCACGATCCTGTCGCAGAGAAGTGATTTATGGCGGTGATCCAACCGGGACGGGACGAATCACCATGACAATTGAACTCCTGAACCGTGAATTGACCCCTGAAGCAAACCAGGCGCCGGCCTCAATCCCGGCAGGCGGCGATACATTCGGCCGCATCGGCACGCTCGAAACGCGGCTGGCCCGCAGCGAGCGCGAGATCGACGCCGCGCAGGCGGTCCGCTACCGTGTCTTCGTCGAGGAGATGAACGCCAGCTTGAACCCCGAGGCGATGCGCCTGCGGCGCGACGTCGATGCCTATGACGCGATCTGCGACCATCTTCTCGTCATCGACAACGCGATCGAAGGCGACATCGAAGACCAGATCGTCGGCACCTATCGCCTGCTCAGGCAGGACGTGGCGCTTGCCAACGGCGGCTTCTATTCGGCCTCCGAATTCGACATCGAGCCGCTGCTCGCGCGTCATCCCGAAAAGCGGTTCATGGAGCTCGGCCGCTCCTGCGTGCTGCCGGATTACCGCACCAAGCGCACGGTCGAGCTGCTCTGGCAGGGCAACTGGGCCTATTCGCTGAAGCACGGCATGAACGCCATGTTCGGCTGCGCCTCCTTTCCCGGCGTCCAGCCGGAAGAGCACGCACTGGCGCTTTCCTTCCTGCATCACACGGTTTCGGCCAAGGGGGAGTGGGCGGTCTCGGCCCGTCCGGAACTCCGTCGCGACATGGACCTCATGCCCTTCGAAGGCGTCAATGCCCGCAAGGCCCTGTCGGCGCTGCCGCCGCTCATCAAGGGCTATCTGCGCCTCGGCGCGATGATCGGCGACGGCGCCGTCGTCGATCACGCCTTCAACACGACCGACGTACTGGTCGTGCTGCCGATCGCCTCGATCTCCAGCCGCTACGTCAACTACTACGGCGCCGACGCCGGAAGGTTCGCGAGCTGATACTGTTCAACGAACCAGCCGGATGGGCCCTTTGTACTGGGCGATCGTCTCGTCCGAGGTGAGCAGAAGCATGCCTTCGGCCATGCTCTGCGCGATCAGGATGCGGTCGAACGGGTCCTTGTGGATCGACGGCAGGGTTTCCAATACGAAAGCGTGCCTTGAATTCACCGGCATCTCTTCAAAACCATTGTCCAGCAATGCCCGATATAGGATGTGCGGCTCGATATTGAATCCCCTGCGATTGAGCGCACGCTTTATCGTCAGTTCCCAGATGCTCGCAGAGCTGAAGAAAAGTTCGTTATCCTCATCTTCAAGGATATCCCGCATTTCATGGGTAAGATGGGGGTCATCTTCCGCGAACCATGCCAGAATATGAGAATCTGGAAGAATCCTCATTCACGCTCTCCATGGAACATCTCCTCGATTTCTTTGGCGAACATCGTATTGAAGTCGTCCGGAATTTGCGCGTAGCCTTTCAGGAAGCCTGCGCGCCGCTTCTTCTTCGGCGCCTCTTCCAGCGGAACCACCTTCACCATCGGCTTGCCGGCCTTGGCGATGACGAAGGGCTCACCCTTTGCCGCATCCTCGACGAGGCGCGACAGGTGTGTCTTGGCATCATGGATGTTGACGGTCTTCATGGCTTCCACCCCGAGTGGACTTAGTCCAATGAACTTAGTCCACTCGGGAGGTTTTTTCAAGCCGCCTCACGTCCCCGCATTGTAGGCCGCGATCGCCGCCATGTTGACGATATCGCTGTCCTTCGCGCCCATGGATGTGATCTGCACGGACTTGTCGAGGCCGACGAGCAGCGGGCCGATCACGGTCGAGGCGCCGAGTTCCTGCAGCATGCGCGTCGAGATCGAGGCGGAATGGATCGCCGGCATGACGAGCACGTTGGCCGTGCCGGAAAGCCGGCAGAACGGGTACTGCTCCATCCGATGCGGATTGAGCGCCACGTCGGCCGCCATCTCGCCGTCGTATTCGAAGTCGACGCGCCGCTGGTCGAGGATCTTCACCGCTTCCCGCACCCGCTCGGAGCGCTCGCCGATCGGCTGGCCGAAGGTGGAATAGGCAAGCAGCGCCACGCGCGGCTCGTAGCCCATGCGCTTGGCGACGCGGGCGGCCTCGACGGCGATATCGGCGATGTCCTCCGCATTCGGCATGTCGTGCACGGCGGTATCCGCCACGAAGATCGTCCGGCCGCGCGAGATGACGAGCGACACGCCGATCACCTTGTGCCCCGGCTTGATGTCGATGCAGCGGCGCACGTCGGAAAGCGCGGTCGCATAGTTGCGGGTCGTGCCCGTCACCATCGCGTCCGCATCGCCCACGGCCACCATGGTGGCGGCGAAATGGTTGCGGTCGTTGTGGATCAGGCGCTGCACGTCGCGGTGCAGGAAACCCTCGCGCTGCAGGCGGGCATAGAGGTGGTCGATATAGGCGTCGACGCGGTTCGACAGGCGCGCGTTGACGATCTCGATCCCCGGCCGGCCGAGATCGATACCGGCTTTCTCGGCGGTCGCGCGGATCACGTCGTCGCGGCCGAGCAGGATCGCGGTGCCGAGCTCCTGCTGGCAGAAGGAGATCGCCGCGCGCATGACCTGCTCTTCCTCGGCTTCGGCGAAGACGACGCGCTTCGGAAAGCGGCGGACGCGTTCGTAGATGCTCTGCGTCGTCGCCGCGATCGGATCGCGGCGGGCGGAAAGCTCGCGGCCATAGGCGGCGAGGTCGGTGATGTTCTTGCGGGCGACGCCGCTTTCCATCGCCGCCTCCGCCACCGCCACCGGAATTGCCGAGATGAGGCGCGGATCGAACGGCACGGGGATGATGTACTGCGCGCCGAAACGCGGCCGGTTGCCCTGATAGGCGGCCGCCACGTCGTCCGGCACGTCCTCGCGGGCGAGCGCCGCGAGCGCCTGGGCCGCGGCGATCTTCATCGCGTCGTTGATCTGGGTCGCCCTGACGTCGAGCGCGCCGCGGAAGATGTAGGGGAAGCCGAGCACGTTGTTGACCTGGTTCGGATAGTCCGAACGCCCGGTCGCCATGATCGCGTCGTCGCGGATGCGGGCGACTTCTTCCGGGGTGATCTCCGGATCGGGGTTCGCCATCGCGAAGATGATCGGCCTGTCGGCCATCGAGCGGATCATCTCCTCCGTGAAGGCGCCCTTCTGGGAAAGACCGAACACCACGTCGGCTCCTTCCATCGCTTCGGCCAGCGTCCGCCTGGTCGTCTTCACCGCATGCGCCGATTTCCACTGGTTCATGCCCTCGGTGCGGCCCTGGTAGATGACGCCCTTGGTGTCGACGAGGATGATGTTTTCCGGGGCAAAGCCCATCGCCTTGATGAGCTCGACGCAGGCGATCGCCGCCGCCCCCGCGCCGTTGCAGACGAGCTTCGTGGTCTTCAGGTCGCGGCCGGTCAGCTCCAGCGCGTTGATGAGGCCCGCGGCGGCGATGATCGCCGTGCCGTGCTGGTCGTCATGGAAGACCGGAATGTCCATTAGTTCGCGCAGCCGGCTTTCGATGATGAAGCATTCCGGCGCCTTGATGTCCTCCAGGTTGATGCCGCCGAAGGAGGGGCCGAGATAGCGCACGCAGTTGATGAACTCGTCGACATTTTCGGTATCGACTTCGAGGTCGATGGAATCGACGTCGGCGAAGCGCTTGAAGAGGACCGACTTGCCTTCCATGACGGGCTTGGAGGCGAGCGCGCCGAGATTGCCGAGGCCGAGGATCGCCGTGCCGTTGGAGATGACGGCCACCATGTTGCCGCGCGTCGTGTAGTCGTAGGCCGTGGCCGGATCGGCGGCGATCGCCTTCACGGGCACGGCGACGCCGGGCGAATAGGCGAGCGACAGGTCGCGCTGCGTCGCCATCGGCTTGGTCGGGTTGATCTCGAGTTTCCCCGGCCGGCCTTCCGCATGGAAATCCAGCGCTTCCTGTTCGGTCACCGAAGCGCGCGCACGGGCGGCCTTGTCGTTGGCAGGCATATCTCCTCCAGCTTTTTGTGGGCAGCCGTCCTTGAGGCCGCGGCAGATGTTGTCTTTCAGGGGTCACCATCGATAGTGTCGTCAATTCCCTTGCGCAACAAAAATTCGGTTCCGTGACCCAGTTTGAAAGATTCTCCACCGACGTCCAAAAGGGCGAAGCCCTGAACGCCGCCGTGCTCGCCTCGGAGGAAAGCCGCGCGTCCGCGACGCCGATGATGGAGCAGTATATCGAGATCAAGGCGAACAATCCGGGTTCGCTGCTTTTCTATCGCATGGGGGATTTCTACGAACTCTTCTTCGAGGATGCGGTGGAGGCGTCGCGCGCGCTCGGCATCACGCTGACGCGGCGCGGCCAGCACATGGGCCAGGACATCCCGATGTGCGGCGTGCCGGTCCATGCGGCCGACGACTATCTCCAGAAGCTCATCGCCCTCGGTTTCCGCGTCGCCGTCTGCGAACAGGTGGAAGATCCGGCGGAAGCGAAGAAGCGCGGCTCGAAATCGGTGGTGAAGCGCGACGTGGTTCGTCTCGTGACGCCCGGCACGATCACCGAGGAAAAGCTGCTCGTCGCCTCCGAGTCCAACTATCTCATGGCGCTCGCCCGTATCCGCGGTTCATCCGAAGCGCAGATGGCGCTTGCCTGGATCGACATCTCCACGGGCGTCTTCCGGCTGGCGGAAACCGATGCGTCCCGCCTGCTCGCCGATATCCTGCGCATCGATCCGCGCGAACTCATTCTGCCGGACACGATCTTCCATGATGCCGAGCTGAAGCCGGTCTTCGACGTGCTCGGCAAGGTGGCCGTCCCTCAGCCCGCCGTGCTCTTCGACAGCGCCAGCGCCGAAGGCCGCATCGCCCGCTATTTCGGCGTCGGCACCCTGGACGGCTTCGGCACCTTCTCCCGCTCCGAGCTCGCGGCGGCGGCCGCCGCCGTCGCCTATGTGGAGAAGACGCAGATTTCCGAGCGCCCGCCGCTCGGGCATCCGGAGCGGGAAAGCGGCGCCTCGACGCTCTTCATCGATCCGGCCACGCGCGGCAACCTAGAGCTCACGAAGACGCTTTCCGGCGACCGCGACGGCTCGCTCCTGAAGGCGATCGACCGCACCGTCACCGGCGGCGGCGCCCGCCTGCTCGCCGAGCGGCTGATGTCGCCGCTGACCGATCCGGACCGCATCAACCGGCGTCTCGATTCTATCTCCTTCCTTCTGGAAGAGCCCGGCCTTTGCAGCGAGTTGCGCGGGGCGCTGAAACACGTGCCGGACATGCCGCGCGCCCTGTCGCGCCTGGCGCTCGACCGCGGCGGCCCGCGTGATCTCGGCGCCATTCATCGCGGCCTCGAAGCGGCGCGCGGCGTTGCGGCTTTCCTCGATCGCGCCATGCTGCCGGAAGAGCTCGGCGAGGCGCTGGCCGATCTCAAGGCCCTGCCCCTGCAGCTCGAATCCATGCTCGCCAACATGCTGGCGGACGAACTGCCGCTCCTGAAGCGCGACGGCGGTTTCCTGGCGGAGGGCGCGATTTCCGAGCTGGACGAGGTCCGCGCGCTGCGCGACCAGTCGCGCAAGGTCATTGCCGGCCTGCAGCTCCAATATGCCGAGGAGACCGGCATCAAGTCGCTGAAGATCAAGCACAACAACGTGCTTGGTTATTTCATCGAGGTGACGGCCGGCAATTCCGGCACCATGACCGATACGCCGGAGGGTAAGGCGCGCTTCATCCACCGCCAGACCATGGCGAGCGCCATGCGCTTCACCACGACCGAGCTTGCCGATCTCGAAAGCCGCATCGCGAACGCCGCCGACCGGGCGCTGACGATCGAGCTCGAAGCCTTCGGCAGGATGGTTGCGGCAGTCACCTCCGAAGCCGAGGCGATCAAGGCCGGCGCCCGCGCGCTCGCCGTCATCGACGTGGCGGCCGGTCTCGCGATGCTGGCCGAGGAATGGGACTACCGCCGCCCGGCCGTCGATGCCTCCCGCATGTTCGCGATCGAGGGCGGCCGCCATCCGGTGGTCGAACAGGCGCTGCGCCGCCAGTCTTCCGGCCCGTTCATCGCCAACGACTGCGACCTCTCCCCTGAAGACGGCGAATTCGGCGCGCTCTGGCTGCTGACCGGCCCGAACATGGGCGGCAAGTCGACCTTCCTGCGCCAGAACGCGCTGATCGCCATTCTCGCCCAGATGGGCTCCTTCGTGCCGGCGGCTTCGGCCCATATCGGCATCGTCGACCGGCTCTTCTCCCGCGTCGGCGCATCGGACGATCTCGCCCGCGGCCGCTCCACCTTCATGGTCGAGATGGTCGAAACGGCCGCGATCCTCAATCAGGCGACCGACCGTTCGCTGGTCATCCTCGACGAGATCGGCCGCGGCACCGCGACCTTCGACGGCCTCTCCATCGCCTGGGCCGCCGTCGAGCATCTGCACGAGGCCAACAGATGCCGCGGCCTCTTCGCCACCCATTTCCACGAGCTGACGGTTCTTTCCGAAAAGCTCAACCGCCTCTCCAACGCCACGATGCGGGTGAAGGAATGGGACGGCGAGGTGATCTTCCTCCACGAGGTCGGCCCCGGCGCCGCCGACCGTTCCTACGGCATCCAGGTGGCCCGCCTTGCCGGCCTCCCGGACTCCGTCGTCGCCCGCGCCCGCGACGTGCTGACCAAGCTGGAAGACTCCGACCGCAAGAACCCCGCGAGCCAGCTGATCGACGACCTGCCGCTCTTCCAGGTCGCCGTCCGCCGCGAGGAGGTTAAGCGGGCGGGTTCTTCGAAGGTGGAAGAAGCGCTGAAGGCGATCAACCCGGACGACATGACCCCCCGCGAGGCCTTGGATGCGCTTTACGCGCTGAAGAAGCAGCTCGGGTAGCCGATTCTTGGACGGACTTGAACTTCGTCTCGGGAGGAAACAACTTTGAAACGGCTGGCGGTGATAATCGTTGGTCAAGGTGCCGCAAAAGGGCTATAGCCTCCCCGCAGCCGGCGCCGGCAGGATAACATGGCCAGACACGACATCGATTTCTCCGAACTTCTCGACGTGGCCCGCCTCCGGGCCGAATGCAGGGCGATCGCCGGCGACCGGGATCGCCCGCAGCTCGAACTGCGCGCCGCACTCCTTCCGGTCCTGCGCCGGGCAAGCGCCGAGGGCCGGGAGAAGGCCCGCGCGCTTCTTGGCCGGGACGGCAGCGGATTGAATTGCGCCCGCCGTCTTTCCTGGCTGCAGGACCAGATCATCACCGTCCTCTACGAGGTCATCGTCGAAAGCATCCATCCCGAGGGAGCCGATATCGCGGTCGCTGCCGTCGGCGGCTATGGCCGCGATACGCTGGCGCCGGGTTCGGATATCGACCTTCTCTTCCTGCTGCCGGAGAAGAATTCCGACGCGATGCGCAAGGCGGTCGAGTTCCTGCTCTATGTGCTGTGGGACATGGGCTTCAAGGTCGGCCACGCGACCCGCACCGTCGAGGAATGCATCCGCCTGTCGAAGACCGACATGACCATCCGCACGGCGATCCTCGAAAGCCGCTATATCTGCGGCCGCGAGGCGCTGGTGACGGAGCTGGAGACCCGTTTCGACCGTGAGATCGTCGCCGATACCAGGCCGGAATTCATCGCCGCCAAGCTTGCCGAGCGCGACCAGCGCCATCAGAAGGCCGGCGACACGCGCTATCTCGTGGAGCCGAACGTCAAGGAAGGCAAGGGGGGTCTGCGCGACCTCCACACGCTCTTCTGGATCGCCAAATATTATTACCGCGTCCGCGACACGGCCGAGCTCGTCAATCTCGGCGTCCTGTCGCGCGAGGAATCCCGCCTCTTCGAGAAGGCCGACGATTTCCTCTGGGCGGTGCGCTGCCACATGCATTTCCTGACCGGCAAGGCGGAGGAGCGGCTTTCCTTCGACATTCAGCGGGAGATCGCCGAAAGCCTCGGCTATCACACGCGCCCCGGCCTTTCGGCCGTCGAGCGCTTCATGAAGCACTATTTCCTCGTCGCCAAGGATGTCGGCGATCTCACCCGCATCCTCTGCGCGGCCCTTGAGGACGAGCAGGCCAAGGATGCGCCGGGCCTCACCAGACGCGTCATCTCCCGCTTCACCAAGCGCGTCCGCAAGATCCCCGGCACGGTGGATTTCGTCGAGGACCGCGGCCGCATCACGCTTGCCGATCCGAACGTCTTCAAGCGCGACCCGATCAACCTCATCCGCTTCTTCCATGTGGCCGATATCAACGGCCTGGAACTGCATCCGGATGCCCTGAAGCGCATGACCCGCTCGCTTTCGCTGATCGACAACGACGTGCGCGAGAACGAGGAGGCGAACCGGCTCTTCCTCTCCATGCTCACCTCGCGGCGCGATCCGGCGCTGATGCTGCGGCGCATGAACGAGGCGGGCGTGCTCGGCCGCTTCATCCCGGAATTCGGCAAGGTCGTGGCGATGATGCAGTTCAACATGTATCATCACTATACGGTCGACGAGCACCTGATCCGCTCCGTCGAGGCGCTGTCGGAGATCGACAACGGCAAGGCGGCCGACATCCATCCGCTTTCCAACAAGCTGATGCCGACGATCGAGGATCGCACGGTGCTCTATGTCGCGGTCCTGCTGCACGACATCGCCAAGGGCCGGCAGGAGGACCACTCGATCGCCGGCGCCCGCATCGCGCGCAAACTCTGCCCGCGCCTCGGCCTCAACGCCAAGCAGACCGAGCTGGTCGTCTGGCTGATCGAGGAACACCTGATCATGTCGATGACGGCGCAGACCCGCGACCTGCACGACCGCAAGACGATCACCGACTTCGCCGAGAAGGTGCAGTCGATGGACCGGCTGAAGCTGCTCCTGATCCTGACGATCTGCGATATCCGCGCCGTCGGCCCGGGCGTCTGGAACGGCTGGAAGGGCCAGCTTCTGCGCACGCTCTATTACGAAACCGAGCTGCTGCTCTCGGGAGGCTTTTCGGAACTGTCGCGGAAGGAGCGGGCCCGGCAGGCGGAGGAGGAGCTTTTCGGCGCGCTCTCCGACTGGAGCCAGAAGGACCGCCGCACCTATTCGAAGCTGCATTACCAGCCCTATCTTCTGTCGGTCTCGCTGGAGGACCAGGTCCGCCATGCGAAGTTCATCCGCGAGGCGGACAAGGCCGGCCAGGCGCTCGCCACCATGGTCCGGACGGACAGCTTCCACGCGATTACCGAGATCACGGTGCTGGCGCCCGACCACCCGCGCCTCCTGTCGATCATTGCCGGCGCCTGTGCGGCCGCCGGCGCCAACATCGCCGACGCGCAGATCTTCACCACCTCCGACGGCCGGGCGCTCGACACCATCCTCGTCAACCGCGAATTCGCCGTGGACGAGGACGAGCTGCGCCGCGGCGGCACGATCAGCCGCATGATCGAGGATGTGCTGTCGGGCAAGAAGCGGCTGCCGGAAGTGATTGCCACGCGCGCCAAATCCCGCAAGCGCAACAAGACCTTCACCATCCCGCCCTCGGTCATCATCTCGAACGGCCTGTCGAACAAGTTCACCGTCATCGAGGTGGAATGCCTGGACCGCACCGGCCTGCTCGCGGATATCACCGCCGTGCTCGCCGATCTCTCGCTCGACATCCATTCGGCGCGCATTACCACCTTCGGCGAGAAGGTCATCGACACCTTCTACGTCACCGATCTCGTCGGCCACAAGGTCGTGAACGAGAACCGCCAGGGCAACATCACGGCGCGGCTGAAGGCGGTCATGGCCGAACAGGAGGACGAGCTCCGAAGCGGCATGCCCTCCGGCATCATCGCCCCGGCCCCCGTCCCCGCCCCGGCTCCTGCCCCCTCGCGCAGGACCAAGGCCAGCGTGTGAGGCTCGTCCGATGATGAGCTTTGATGCAGGGCACGGTCGTATCACCCCCCTCTGCCCTGCCGGGCATCTCCCCCACAAGGAGGGAGATCACAAGCGGGCTGGCCTTCCTGCCTCGCTAGCCATTTTGCAAATAGAAACGTCGTCTGTTTCGGGAAGCCGGTGCGTCCATCCGATCTCCCCACCTGTGGGGGAGATGGCCGGCAGGCCAGAGGGGGGCCTCCTTGCCGAGACCGACATGACTTCACGCAACCCAGTGAGCCCCGCCCCATGAGCCCCGCCCCATGACCCTCGTCAAGAAATTCGCTACCGTCGGCGGGGCGACGCTCGGCAGCCGCATCTTCGGTTTCGCCCGCGAGACGCTGATGGCCGCCGCGCTCGGCACCGGACCGATGGCGGACGTCTTCTATGCCGCCTTCCGCTTTCCCAATCTCTTCCGCCGGCTGTTTGCCGAGGGCGCGTTCAACGCCGCCTTCGTGCCGCTCTTCTCGAAGGAGATCGAGGCGAACGGCGTCGAGGGCGCCAAGCGTTTTTCGGAGGAGGTCTTCGGCGTCTTGTTCTCCGCACTGCTGCTCATCACCATCGTCATGGAACTGATGATGCCCTGGCTGGTGGAATGGGTCATCGCGCCGGGTTTCGCCGACGATCCCGAAAAGACCTCCATCACCATCCGCATGGCGGCGGTGATGTTCCCCTATCTCATGTGCATGTCGCTGACGGCGATGATGAGCGGCATGCTGAACTCGCTGCACCATTTCTTCGCCGCGGCAATCGCGCCCGTCTTCCTGAACGTGGTGATGATCGGCGCGCTCTTCTACGGGCTCTGGATCGGCGCCGACCCGCTGACGATCGCCTGGTATCTTTCCTGGAGCGTGCTCGCGGCCGGCGTCCTGCAGCTTGCCGTGGTTTATGTCGGCGTGCGCCATGCGGGCATCAATATCGGCTTCCGCCGTCCGCGTCTGACGCCGAACGTCAAGCGCCTGCTGGTGCTCGCCGTTCCCGCCGCCGTCACCGGCGGCATCACCCAGATCAACCAGATCATCGGCCAGGCGATCGCGTCGGGCAAGGAAGGCGCGATCGCCGCACTCCAATATGCGGACCGCATCTACCAGCTTCCGCTCGGGGTCGTCGGCGTCGCGGTCGGCGTCGTCCTCCTGCCGGAGCTTGCGCGCGCGCTGAAGGCCGGCCATGTGAAGGAAGCCGCCAATACCCAGAACCGTTCGATCGAATTCGTGCTGTTCCTGACGCTGCCGGCCGCCGCCGGCCTCTGGATCCTGTCGGACGCGATCATCCGCGTGCTTTATGAGCGCGGCGCCTTCTCGGCGGAAAACACCGCGGTCGTCGCCTCGATCCTGGCGATCTACGGCATCGGCCTGCCCGGCTTCGTGCTGATCAAGGCGCTGCAGCCGGGCTTTTACGCCCGCGAGGACACCAGGACCCCGATGCGCTTCACCATGCTGTCCGTGATCGTCAACACGGGCCTGGCGATCACGCTCTTCCCGCTGATCGCCGAGCGCGGCATCGCGACGGCCGAAGCCGCTGCCGGCTGGATCAACACGATCCTGCTTTTCTCGACGCTTCTGTGGCGCGGCGATCTCGTCTGGGAATGGGCGCTGGCGAAGCGCACCGCGCTGCTTCTTGCCGCGACGGGCATCATGTCGGCGGCGCTCGTCTATGCGCTCCCCTATGCGGCTCCGTGGCTGGCGCCGGAAGTATCGCTTCTTTATCAGGTCGCCGCGCTCGGCTGCCTGCTCTCGCTCGCGGTTGTCGTCTATTTCGCGTCCGCCTTCCTGATCGGCGGCGCCGATATGGGCATGATCCGCCGGAACCTGAAGCGTAAGCCGAAGGCGGCACCGGAGACGACGGAGTAGCGCTTTCCTCAGGAACGGGCGCGGCGCTTGAGGTTGGCCAGGCCCTTCGCCTTGCCGCAATAAGCCCATGTGCGCTTCGGGCCGATGTCGACATGCACGATGCCGTTGCAGTAGCGGCCGACGCCGCCGATGCCGGGCGCGCTCCGCGCGGCCGCGAGGATCCTCTGTTCGGGAACGCCGGGAACCCGGATGTCGGCGGCATAGCAGCGGCTGTGCTGCGACCGGCCGGAACGGGGCCGGTGGCCGGACGTCACCATCGGCTTGTGCCCGGTCTGCTTGGCGATGTGGGCGAGGATCGCGCCGAGCTTTTCCGGAAAGCAGCTTGTCCGGACGCTGACCCGTTGTACCGTGTAGAAAGCCGAGTAATCGTGCTTGAAGGACGTACTGCGACGCTTCTGGCTCTGGCCCGCTTCGGCTTCGGCATTGACGTTGAGGCTGAGCGCCATGAGGCAGGACAGCGCGATGCGGAAAATCATGCGCATGGTATCCCCCGTGAAGAGACCGGCCTTCATGACCGGTTAACCGTGATAACGGCCGGGTATTTCTTTTCTAAAAGAGGCGGGAATAAGGAGGCTTTTGCTCAAAAATGGGAATTTAGCCGCCTAAAAGGCTAATATCCGTTAATCTTTTCGGAGAGAGGCGGGTAGAATTTACTACTTGAGTCTCGAAGCCGCGCCGGAAGCGGTAGCGGTTTTGCCCTGAGCGGTACACGCGGGAGCCGGAGCGGCCTGCGTTTGTACCCAACGCGATCGGACCGCCACACCCCCCTCTGTCCTGCCGGACATCTCCCCCTCAAGGGGGGAGATCACAAGCGGCATGGCCTTCCCATCAAGTCAATGGCTCGCCGACCTGCACCGCAGTTGTTTGAGGAAGCCCGTGCCCCCATCCGATCTCCCCCCTTGAGGGGGAGATGCCCGGCAGGGCAGAGGGGGGTACCACAAGGCAAATCAATGCCTTGAAAAAAACCGCCAGAAAAAATCCCCTCCGTTCATCCCCGCCCCCTCAAACCCGTGCCATCATTTCCCCGTTCCGTTTCGGCTACACCGGTTCAAGCATCGCCGGCGAGACGGGACCGGTGCCCTGACGGTCTGCCGTTGATGCAGGCGGGCCATCAGGGGCTGCGCAGAAAATGGTCCCCCTCTCGCCTCAAGGCGGGGCGTGCGTGTGTCGCACACAACCCGGCTGGCATCCGCAAGGACGTAAGACCAGACCGCCGCAGAGGGACCGGAGTTGCGCGGAAAAACTGACCGAACGGGACACGTCGCGTGTCACATATAAAAACTCAAATCGAGGCACACGACGTGTCCCGGCCGAAACAAGAATAATCGAGATCGCCAAGGGCGTAGTGTATCCATCGTCACGCCCGTCTTTCAAAAAGGGAGCTGTCTTTTCCGATCCTTACGGCAACACCCGGGATTTGATTGAGCATACGGTGCGTGAGCCCTTGATTGCGCCCCACCCGCCGTGCATAAGCCCGCCCGTTAGCTACATGGCCCGCGGGGCGCGATCGCCGGGAGACGCTCAAACCTCCCGGAATTGCGCAATCCAGGGCCTGGGGCCTTCCACCAGCCTGTTCGAGGACGATATGAATACGTTCAAACCGCTTGTCTTTTCCGGCGTTCAGCCGACCGGCAATCTCCATCTCGGCAATTATCTCGGCGCCATCCGCAAGTTCGTCGCGCTGCAGGAGAACAACGACTGCATCTATTGCGTCGTCGACCTGCATGCGATCACCGCCCAGCTCGTGCATGACGACCTGCGCGGCCAGATCCGCTCGATCGCCGCCGCCTTCATCGCTTCGGGCATCGACCCGAAAAAGCATATCGTCTTCAACCAGTCGGCCGTGCCGCAGCATGCGGAACTCGCCTGGGTCTTCAACTGCGTCGCCCGCATCGGCTGGATGAACCGCATGACCCAGTTCAAGGACAAGGCCGGCAAGGACCGCGAGAACGCCTCGCTCGGTCTGCTCGCCTATCCGAGCCTGATGGCGGCCGACATCCTCGTCTACCGCGCCACCCACGTGCCGGTCGGCGACGACCAGAAGCAGCACCTGGAGCTTGCCCGCGACATCGCCCAGAAGTTCAACATCGACTTCCAGGAAAAGATCAGGGCCACCGGCACCGGCGTCGACATGGTCGTCGGCGAGGAGAAGATCCACGGCTATTTCCCACTGGTCGAGCCGCTGATCGAGGGGCCGGCGCCGCGCGTCATGTCGCTGCGTGACGGCACCAAGAAGATGTCGAAATCCGACCCGTCGGACCTTTCGCGCATCAACCTGATGGACGACGCGGACGAGATCGCCAGGAAGATCCGCAAGGCGAAGACCGATCCGGAAGGTCTGCCGGGCGAGGTCGAGGGCCTCCAGGGCCGGCCCGAAGCCGACAACCTCGTCGGCATCTATGCCGCGCTCGCCGACAGGACCAAGGCGGACGTGCTCGCCGAATTCGGCGGCCGGCAGTTCTCGGTCTTCAAGCCGGCGCTCGCCGATCTCGCCGTGCATGTCCTCTCGCCGATCAGCGCAGAGATGCGTCGCCTGATGGACGACACGAGCCATATCGACGCGATCCTCAGGGATGGCGGCGAACGTGCCCGCGCCCGCGCCGAAAAGGTGATGAACGACGTCTTCGATGTCGTCGGCTTCCTGCGCTGACCTCAGCCCGCTTTTCTTGGGGCGTCATCCTCGGGCTTGTCCCGAGGATCTGCCGCGTCAGTGATATCGAACCGACGCGGATGCTCGGGACAAGCCCGAGCATGACGGCTGGGCAGCGAACCACCGCAATATCTTCGTGGGTTTTCATTTTCTGCCGAACGCTCTAAATTCCGCATCACGACTGCTTCGGTCGAGTACGTGCTAGATAGGGGGCAGGCATGGTTTCGAAACGGCTTTCGCGGCTTGAGGGACACCGGCGCAAGTTCATGGCCGTCATCGATGCCACGCCGGAATGCGAGAAGGCGGTCCATTATGCCGGCCGCCGCGCCAAGAATTCCAACGGCGGCCTGGTGCTCCTGTTCGTGATCCCGGAAGGGGATTTCCAGCAATGGCTCGGCGTCGAGCAGATCATGCGCGCCGAGGCCCGCGAGGAGGCCGAGGCGGTAATGGCCAAGGCCGCGCAGAAGGTGCGCGAGACGATCGGCATCGATCCGGAAATCGTCATCCGCGAAGGCAGCGCCACCGAACAGATCAACCAGCTTGTCGAGGAAGACCGGGATATCGCGATCCTGGTCCTGGCGGCGGCCTCCGCCAAGGAAGGCCCCGGGCCCCTGGTCTCCGCAGTCGCCGGACGCGGCATGACTTTCCCTATCCCCGTCACCGTGCTCCCTGATACACTGACCGACGAGGAAATCGACGCCCTTTGCTAGCTTTCTCTTGACCCGGAAAGGGCAAAGGCGCACTTGAACGAAAAGCTGATAAGGCTTATCTTCTTTTGAAGAATTCTAAATTTGCAAGGCGCGCCTTGAACCCAGGCAAGCCCAGGAGAGACGAGATGTTCATTCAGACGGAAGCCACGCCC
This sequence comes from Xaviernesmea oryzae, assembly GCF_900177415.1. Taxonomy (GTDB): domain Bacteria; phylum Pseudomonadota; class Alphaproteobacteria; order Rhizobiales; family Rhizobiaceae; genus Neorhizobium; species Neorhizobium oryzae_A. The sequence goes on from NZ_FXAF01000006.1 coordinate 758,308, forward strand.
AACCCGGCGACGCTCAAGTTCCTGCCCGGCAAGGTGGTCATGGAGCGGGGAACCGCGGATTTCCGCAATGCCGGCGAGGCGGAAGCCTCTCCGCTCGCATCCCGCCTCTTTTCGGTCAGCGGCGTGAGCGGCGTCTATTTCGGCTACGATTTCATCACCGTCACCAAGGACGATGCCGAATGGCAGCACCTGAAGCCGGCGATCCTGGGTTCGATCATGGAGCATTTCATGTCGGGCCAGCCGGTCATGGGCGGAGCCTCGACGCTTGCCGAGGACCTCGACCAGGACGGCGAGTTCTTCGACGAGGAGGATGAAACCCTCGTCGCGACGATCAAGGAACTGCTGGAGACCCGCGTCCGTCCCGCTGTCGCCCAGGATGGCGGCGACATCACCTTCAAGGGGTTCCGCGACGGCACGGTCTATCTGAACATGAAGGGCGCATGCTCCGGTTGCCCGTCTTCCACCGCCACGCTGAAGCACGGCGTGCAGAACCTGCTGCGCCATTTCGTCCCGGAAGTTCAGGCGGTCGAAGCGCTCTAAGGCCCGGCCGCCCCGCTTATGATCGTTTTGGCCATCGATACCGCCGGAGTGGATTGCTCCGCCGCGCTCTATGACAGTGCGGCGGGCAAAGTGCTTTCCGCGGTCACCGAAACGATCGGCAAGGGGCATGCCGAACGTCTGATGGCGGTGATCGACGAGGCGCTCGCCGCCGCCAATCTCCAGCTCGCCGCCGTCGAACGGGTCGCCGTCGTCATCGGACCGGGTTCCTTCACCGGCATCCGCGTCGGCGTCGCCGCGGCGCGCGGCCTGGCGCTTGCGCTCGGCGTCGGATCGGTGGGCGTGACGACGCTGGAGGTTCTGGCGCGCAGCCATCTTGCCGAACATCCCGGCCAGCCGGTGGTCGCCGCCATGGATGCGAAGCGCAGCGAAGTCTATGCCCAGGCCTTTGCCGCGGACGGCCTGCCTCTGAACGAACCCGCTGCACTATCCCCGGAAGACGTATCGAAGCTCGTAGAATCCTTGTCCGCTACCGCGACAGGCTCATGGGTTGAGCACTCCCTTGGTAAGGGAGAGGCCGGGTTCGAGGGGCGGGACCGTTTCGACATCGCCATGGTCGCGCGGATCGGTGCGGAAAAACCTGAAGGTGCAGGCCGGCCAAAACCGTTGTATCTTCGCGGACCCGATGCGAAACCGCAAACCGGATTCGCCCTTGCCCGTGCCCATGCCCGTGAATGACCGATGCTCGACGATTACCTGAGTTGGAAGCCGTTTTTCGAAGTCGTGCCGATCGAGATTGCCGATTGCGCCGAAATATCCGAATTGCATGGCCAGCGTTTTCCCCGCAGGTGGAGCGACGGCGAATTCCAGAACCTGCTTCTGCAGCATAGCGTCTTCGGCTTCGTCGCGCGCCAGACCAACGCTTTCTTTTCGAGGCCGCTCGGGGGTTTCGTGCTGTCCAGGGAAGCGGCGGGCGAGGCGGAGATCCTGACGGTCGCCGTCAACGAGAAATTCGGCCGCCAGGGGCTCGGCTGGCGCCTCATGCAGGCGGCCCTGCGGGAGGCCGCGGCACGCGGCGGGGAGAGCATGTTCCTCGAAGTCGAGGCGGAGAACCGGGCCGCGGTCCAGCTCTACCGCAAGCTCGGATTCGAAAAGGTCGGCGAGCGGCCGGCCTATTACACCGGCCCGGGCGGGACGCGATCCACGGCGCTTGTCATGAGCCGCGTTCTTCGCTAGTCCGTGTCTTGTACTGGAACGTTTCGAAGGCCAAAACGACATGACAGACCTTTCCAAAACCCTGGAGGAGCTGTGTGCGGAAAAGGGCATGCGAATGACGGACCAGCGCCGCGTGATCGCCCGCATCCTGCAGGACTCCGACGACCATCCGGATGTCGAGGAGCTCTACCGGCGTTCCTCGAAGGTCGATCCGCGCATCTCGATCTCCACCGTCTACCGCACCGTGAAACTGTTCGAGGATGAGGGAATCATCGAACGGCACGATTTCCGCGACGGCCGCTCCCGCTATGAGACCGTGCCGGAAGAACATCACGACCACATGATCGATCTCAATACCGGCAATGTCATCGAGTTCCGCTCGGCGGAGATCGAGGCGCTGCAGGAGCGTATCGCCCGCGAGCACGGCTTCCGTCTCGTCGGCCACCGGCTGGAGCTTTACGGCATCCCGCTGGATAAGGACGATAAGTGATCACCTGGGTTCGGATCGGCATCGTCGTCCTCGTCCTTCTCGCGGTCACGCTGATCATCCTGCCGTTCCAGCTGATCGGTCTTGCCTTCGATCTGAAGATCCGCCGCTATCTTCCGCGCTACTGGCACCGGACGGCCTGCTTCCTGCTCGGCATCCGCATCCATGTCCACGGAAGGATCGACCGCCGCCGGCCGCTGATGCTCGCTTCCAACCATGTCTCCTGGAAGGATATCCTGGTGCTCGGCGCGATCGCCGACGTCGTCTTCATCGCCAAGATGGAAGTGGCGGAATGGCCGATCTTCGGCACGCTCGCCAAGCTGCAGAAGAGCATTTTCGTCATCCGCGAACAGAAGCGCCGCACCGGCGAGCAGGTGAACGAGATCGCCGAACGCATGTCGGCGGGCGAGATCGTCGTGCTCTTCCCCGAGGGAACGACATCCGACGGCAACCGGCTTCTCGAAGTGAAGTCCTCGCTTTTCGGCGCGGCCGCCGCCGCCGTCCCGCATACGAAGGAGGGCGTGGTCCACGTTCAGCCGGTGGCGATCGCCTATACCCGCGTCCACGGCATGGCCATGGGCCGCTATCACCGGCCGATCGCCGCCTGGCCGGGCGATATCGAGCTCGGCCCACATCTGCTCGGCATCCTGAAGGAAGGCGCGATCGACGTGGACGTGGCTTTCGGCGAAACGGTCGATTTCCGCGCCGGCGACAACCGCAAGCATCTGAGCCAGGCCGTGACGAGCCGGATGCGCCGCATGCTGGTGAAGCACCTGCGCGGCAGGGATTATGAGACGCTTTAATCACTGAGGTCCGGCCGATCCGGCCCCCCTCTGCCCTGCCGGGCATCTCCCCCACGGGTGGGGAGATTGGATCGGCGCATCTCTTTCCTCAAACAACAATCGTTGCCAAGCAGCATGAGGTCCGCTTGGTGGGAAAGCCATGCCGCTTGTGATCTCCCCACCTGTGGGGGAGATGCCCGGCAGGGCAGAGGGGGGCCGGATCGGCACAACGCTTCCGCAAACCACACTAAATCACGAAACGCTTCATTTCCCGGCTTTCTTGCGGTATGGAAGCGCCCATGAACGAACACGTCTCCTTTTCCGTCGCTGCCGCCTCCGGGGCCGAAGAGCCTGTCTGGGGCCTGAACAGCCGCCCCAATACGCGCAAGGTCTTCATCAAGACCTACGGCTGCCAGATGAACGTCTACGACTCGACCCGCATGAGCGATGCGCTGGCGGGCGATGGTTACGTCACGACGGAAGACATGGGCGAGGCGGACCTCATCCTCCTCAACACCTGCCATATCCGCGAGAAGGCGGCGGACAAGGTCTATTCGGCGCTCGGCCGCCTGCGCGAGATGAAGAAGGACCGTGCCGCCGAAGGCAAGGAACTGATGATCGGCGTCACCGGCTGCGTCGCCCAGGCGGAAGGGGAGGAAATCCTCCGCCGTTCCCCAGCCGTCGACGTGGTGATCGGACCGCAGACCTATCACCGCCTGCCGGAAGCGCTGAAGCGCGCCCGCGCCGGGACCCGCGTGGTCGATACGGAATATGCCGTCGAGGACAAGTTCGAGCACCTGCCGGCGACCGAAAAGGCGAAGATCCGCTCCCGCGGCGTCACGTCCTTCCTCACCGTGCAGGAAGGCTGCGACAAGTTCTGCACCTTCTGCGTCGTGCCCTATACCCGGGGCTCGGAGGTCTCCCGTCCCGTCCGCCAGATCATCGACGAGGCCGAGCGGCTGGTCGAAGGCGGCGTGCGCGAGATCACGCTGCTCGGCCAGAACGTCAATGCCTGGCGATCGGCCGGCCCGGACGGCGGCGCATGGGGCCTCGGCGACCTCTTGTACCGGCTGGCCGAAATTCCGGGCCTCGCCCGGCTGCGCTACACGACCAGCCATCCGCGCGACATGGACGAGAGGCTGATCGCGGCGCATCGCGACCTGCGTGCCCTGATGCCCTATCTGCATCTGCCGGTGCAGGCGGGGTCCGATCGCATCCTGAAAGCCATGAACCGCCGTCACACGACCGCCGAATATCTCCGCCTCGTCGAGCGCATCCGGGCCGCCCGGCCGGACATCGCCATGTCGGGCGATTTCATCGTCGGCTTCCCGGGAGAGACCGACAGGGATTTCGAGGACACGCTCCGCATCGTCGAGGAAGTGAACTACGCGCAGGCCTTCTCCTTCAAATATTCCACCCGCCCCGGAACGCCGGGTGCGGAGCTTTCCGACCAGGTGCCGGAAGAGGTGAAGGCCGAGCGGCTCGAAAGATTGCAGGCGCTGCTCTTGAAACAGCAGGCGGAGTTCTCCAAATCCTGCATTGGGAAGGTCATCGAGCTGTTGCTGGAAAAGCCCGGCCGCATGCCGGGTCAGGTGATCGGGCGCTCGCCTTGGCTGCAGTCTGTGAATGTTGATGCAAAAGCATCGCAAATCGGTGACATTATCCAAGTACGAATCATCGGAACCGGCCCGAACAGCTTGTTTGCCGAACCGGCAGGAAGTTTAATAGGGGCCTAGACTTGCTGAGGAGCTAGCCTGCTTGAACGGACGTGAATTGGTTTCTTCATCTGCGCGCCAACCCCGATCCGCCGCGACCGACGCCAATCACTTCGTCCTGACGTTCGAGAACAACAGGTTCGCAAGCGAGCTCTTCGGTCAGTTCGACCAGAACCTGAAGCTGCTGGAAGAGCGGCTTCACATCGATGCGCGGCCGCGCGGCAATTCGGTCGCGATCTCCGGCGACGTGACGGCCACCAACCAGGCGCGCCGGGCGCTGGATTTCCTCTATGAGCGGCTTCAGAAAGGCGGTTCGGTCGAAACGTCCGACGTCGAAGGCGCGATCCGCATGGCCCAGGCGGCGGACGATCAGCTCACTCTCCCCACCCTGGAGCGCAAAGCAAAGCTTTCGATGGCGCAGATTTCCACCCGCAAGAAGACGATCGCGGCCCGCACGCCGACCCAGGATGCCTATATCCGCGCGCTGGAACGGTCCGAGCTGGTCTTCGGCGTCGGCCCGGCCGGTACCGGCAAGACCTATCTCGCCGTCGCCCATGCCGCCCAGCTCCTGGAGCGCGGCGCCGTCGACCGCATCATCCTGTCGCGTCCCGCAGTCGAAGCCGGCGAGCGGCTGGGCTTCCTGCCGGGCGACATGAAGGAGAAGGTCGATCCCTATCTTCGGCCGCTCTATGACGCTCTCTACGACATGATCCCGGGCGACAAGGTGGAGCGGGCGATCACCGCCGGCGTCATCGAGATCGCGCCGCTGGCCTTCATGCGCGGCCGGACGCTCGCGAATGCCGCCGTCATCCTCGACGAGGCGCAGAACACCACGTCGATGCAGATGAAGATGTTCCTGACCCGTCTCGGCGAGAATGCGCGGATGATCGTCACCGGCGATCCGAGCCAGGTGGACCTGCCGCGCGGCGTCAAGTCCGGCCTGGTCGAGGCGCTGCAGGTCCTGAAGGGCGTCGAGGGTATTTCGGTGGTCCGCTTCAAGGACACGGACGTCATGCGCCACCCGCTGGTCGGCCGCATCGTCCAGGCCTATGACGCGCAATATGCCGTCCATGAGGAAAGCGAGGACCCCGACCGCTGAAGGCCGGGACCGAAGCTCATGTCCAAACTCGACATACAGATCACCGTGGAAAACGAGGGCTGGCCCGATGAGGCCGCCCTTCTTCTGCTGAGCGAAAGGACATTGGGCACGGCGGCGGACCTTTTGGCGGACGAGGAAGGACAGCCTTTCCCGCAGACGGCCGCGGAACTGTCGCTGGTCTTCACCGACGATGCCTCGATCCAGGAGATCAACGCCGAATGGCGCGGCAAGGACAAGCCGACCAACGTGCTCTCCTTTCCCGCCTTTCCGCTCGAACCGGGCAAGATGCCGGGCCCTATGCTCGGCGATATCGTCGTTGCCCGCGAGACCGTCGAGCGCGAGGCGGTTGATCTCGACAAGAGTTTCGAGGATCATCTGACCCATCTGCTCGTCCACGGTTTCCTGCATTTGTTCGGCTACGACCACATGGAAACCGGCGAGGCGGAAAAAATGGAAGCGCTGGAGACTCGCATTTTGGCGATACTCGGCCTATCTGACCCCTATGCGGGACAGGACCCGATAGTATAGTATTGGAACCATGAACGATTTATCGAGCAATGTTGCCCGAGAGGGCAAGGACGCCGACTCCACGTCCTCGGAAGAGGGCAGTAGTCCGTCAAGAGCCGAAACCCCAAGTAGACAAAGCTCTTTCTGGTCGCGCGCCTTGAGGCTGCTCCGCCCGTCCCAGGGCGAGAAGCTCCGCGAGGATCTCGCCGACGCGCTGATGACCGACGCCAATGTCAGCAGCGCCTTTTCGCCCGAAGAGCGGGCGATGCTGCACAATATCCTGCGTTTCCGCGAGGTCCGCGTCGAGGACCTCATGGTGCCGCGCGCCGATATCGAGGCGGTCGACATGACCATGACCATCGGCGAGCTGCTCATCCATTTCGAGGAGACGGGCCGCTCCCGCATGCCGGTCTACTCGGACACGCTCGACGATCCGCGCGGCATGGTGCATATCCGCGACCTGCTCTCCTATCTCGCCAAGCAGGCGCGCAACAAGCGCCGGACGAGCGCAAGGGCCGTGCCGTCGCAGCCGATGCCGCTTGCCGGCGACAAGCCGGAAAAGGCGGAAAAGGCCGTCCGCACGCCGCGGCCCGCCTTCGATCTCGGCCGGGTCGACCTCGAACAGACGGTCGCGGAAGCCGGGCTGATCCGAAAGATCCTGTTCGTGCCGCCCTCGATGCTTGCCTCCGACCTGCTGCAGAGCATGCAGGCGGCGCGCACCCAGCTTGCCCTCGTCATCGACGAATATGGCGGCACCGACGGCCTCGTCACCCATGAGGACATCGTGGAAATGGTGATCGGCGATGTCGAGGACGAGCACGACGACGAGGAAGTCATGTTCTCCCGCGCCGGCGAGGATGTCTTCATTGCCGATGCCCGCATCGAGCTGGAAGAGATCGCCGAGGCGATCGGCCCGGATTTCGACATCAAGGATCGGCTCGAGGATGTCGACACGCTCGGCGGCTTGATCTTCTCCGCTCTCGGCCGCATTCCCGTGCGCGGCGAGGTGGTGCAGGCGGTGCCCGGCTTCGAATTCCAGATTCTGGATGCCGACCCCCGCCGCATCAAGCGCGTGCGCATCATGCGCAAGCGGATGCTCGCCCGCCGCCGCCAGAAGGAAGGCGAGGTATTTCTCACCGACCAGACGCCGGCTGCCCTGTTGCCGCCGCCGTCCTCCAAACCGCCGGAAGGCGACCGAGCCGGCCAGTGATTTCGATTTGCCTCTCACCCTGGCCTGACCGGGGTTGAGCCACCCGTCTCAACCCGTCCCGAGACCTCCGCAGGCGGGGCGAGGGGACTGGAGCTTGCGGCTTGCGTCCTTCTCCCCGTTTGACGGGGAGAAGGTGGCGGCAGCCGGATGAGGGGCAGGCTCTGCCCCCTGTCATGCTTCCAAACCCCGGTGCTTTTTCACCTCACGACAAGCCCGTCGTTTTTTGGAAGACTGCGGCGGCTGATTCGGGGCAAAAGGGGACATCCATGGAGCGGCTGGCGGGCAGGATCATGCTTCTCTGGGGCTTTCCCCGCGCTGTGATCGCGTTTCTCGCCGGCGCCGTCGGCGCGCTGGCCCTGCCGCCCTTCGGTTTCTTCGCGGCATTTTTCATTTCTTTCACGCTGCTCGTCTGGCTGATGGACGGGTCGACCGGCAATCCGGACGGCGGCATCTGGGCGCGGTTCCGTTCCGCTTTCTGGCTCGGCTGGGTCTTCGGCTTCGGCTATTTCGTGGCGGGCCTCTGGTGGCTCGGCAACGCGCTCCTGGTGGAGGCCGACGAGTTCGCCTGGGCGCTGCCGCTCGCGGTGCTCGGCCTGCCGGCCTATCTCGCGCTCTTCTACGGTCTGGCGACGGCGCTCGCCCGCATCCTCTGGTCGGACGGTTTCGGGCGGATCGCGGCGCTCGCCTTCGGCTTCGGGATCGCGGAATGGCTGCGGGGTTTCGTCGCCACCGGCTTTCCCTGGAATGCGATCGGCTACGGCGCCATGCCGATGCCGCTGATGATGCAGTCGGCGGCGATGCTCGGCATTTTCGGCGTGACGGTGCTTTCCGTCTTCGTCTTCTCGGCCCCGGCGCTGATCGGCACGAAGAAGGGCATGCGCACCGGCCTGACGCTCGCGGCGCTGCTCTTTTGCGCCCATCTCGGCTACGGCGCCTACCGGCTCCACGCCGCCGACGCCGTTCCCGCGGCACCTGCCGAAGGTGGCACGACCGTGCGCATCGTCCAGCCGGTGATCGACCAGGCCCGCAAGCTGGACGATGCGGAACGCGCGGCGATCTTCGAGGAGCATCTGGCGCTTTCCGCCCTGCCGCCCGAAAACGGAGGCAAGCGGCCGGACATCGTCGTCTGGCCGGAGACCTCCGTGCCCTTCATCATCACGCAGAACCCGGATGCGCTGACCCGCATCGCCGAAGTCCTGCAGGACGGCCAGGTCCTCGTCACCGGCGCGGTGCGCTCGGAGGATGCCGGCGCAGGATTTGCGCCCCGCTTCTACAATTCGATCTATGTGATCGACAGCGAGGGCCAGATCGTCTCCGCATCCGACAAGGTGCATCTCGTCCCGTTCGGGGAATACGTTCCCTACGAGGACCTGCTGCGCAGTCTCGGCATTTCCGACGCCATCGCCATGCCGGGCGGCTTCACCGCCGCGCCGGCCCGCGCCATGCTGACCCTGCCGGGCGGCAGGACCTTCTATCCGCTGATCTGCTACGAGGCGATCTTTCCGGACGAGATCGGCGACGACGTGGAGCGGACGAGCGCGCTCCTGAACGTCACCAATGACGGCTGGTTCGGGGCGACGCCGGGTCCCTACCAGCATTTCCAGCAGGCCCGAATCCGCGCCGTCGAAAACGGCCTGCCGCTGATTCGCGGCGCGAATACGGGAATTTCCGCCGTTGTCGACCCCTACGGAAGGCTAATAAGGGGCCTCGGCTACAATCAAAAAGGTGTGATGGACGCAACCATTGCGGGCGGCGCAGTTCCTCATTGGAGCCGGAGCACTCGTGAAGGGTACTTCTGGTTGGTGCTGCTGTCTATGTTGTTGATTGCAGCCGTCTCGCGTGTGGGTTTTAATTTCCGGACGAATTGACCGAAAACCCCTAAAATTGCATAGTGGTGTCAGCCTTTCGTCTCGACATATGCTTCAACAGGTTGAGCCAATTGTGACCAATCGCGCGAAGTGTAGCTCCACACGCAGACCGGGTTGTGAGGATTGAACAGAAAACTTCGTCAGGACATCGTTATGATTGAAAACAAGAAGAAGCCGAACCCGATAGACATCCATGTCGGGAGCCGGATTCGCCTTCGCCGGACCATGCTTGGGATGAGCCAGGAGAAGCTGGGCGAAAGCCTCGGCATCACCTTCCAGCAGATTCAGAAATACGAGAAGGGCACGAACCGCGTCGGCGCAAGCCGCCTGCAGAACATTTCCAGCATTCTCAACGTACCGGTTTCCTTCTTCTTCGAAGATGCGCCGGGCGAGCAGTCGGGAAATCCGGGCGGCATGGGGGAAGCCTCGAGCTCGAACTATGTCGTCGACTTTCTCTCCTCCTCGGAGGGCCTGCAGCTCAACCGGGCTTTCGTGAAGATCTCCGATCCGAAGGTGCGCCGGCGTGTGGTCGATCTCGTCAAGGCGCTCGCGGCGGATGCCGAGGTCGAATAGGACGAAGGGAGCATTCTCCTGAAAGCGGCCTCAGGGCCGCTTTTTTATTGCCGTCTTTTTTCTGCACCCTTCTGCCCGCAAGAAGGTTGTGATTGTACACATAAAGATATATTTATGTCGTTGTGCGCTTGTTTTTGTCGACGGAAATCACTAACACAGGCGCGTTCGTTTCTTTGAGGGGAATCCCGTAATGCGCGCAAGTTACCTGTTCACCAGCGAGTCCGTAGCCGAGGGTCATCCGGACAAGGTTTGTGACCGTATTTCCGACGAAATCGTGGATCTTGTGTATCGCGAGGCGGCCAAGACCGGCGTCGATCCGTGGACGGTGCGCATCGCCTGCGAGACGCTCGCGACCACCAACCGCGTGGTCATCGCCGGCGAGGTGCGCCTGCCGCCGAGCCTGATGAAGAAGGACAAGGACGGCAAGGACGTCATCAATCCTTCGAAGTTCAAGTCGGCTGCCCGCAAGGCGATCCGCGACATCGGCTACGAGCAGGACGGTTTCCACTGGAAGACGGCGAAGATCGACGTGCTCCTGCACTCCCAGTCCGCCGACATCGCCCAGGGCGTCGACAGCGCTGCCGACCAGCAGGGCGACGAGGGCGCCGGCGACCAGGGCATCATGTTCGGTTACGCCTGCAAGGAAACGCCGGACCTCATGCCGGCACCGATCTACTACTCCCACAAGATCCTGCAGCTCCTCGCCGCCGCCCGCAAGAAGGGCGATGGCGAAGTCGCCAAGCTCGGCCCGGACGCCAAGAGCCAGGTGACCGTGCGCTATGCCGACGGCAAGCCGGCCGAAGTCACCTCGATCGTCCTTTCCACCCAGCATCTCGACGAGAAGTGGGATTCCAAGAAGGTCCGTTCCGTCGTCGAGCCCTATATCCGCGAAGCGCTCGGCGATCTGAAGATCGCCGGTGACTGCAAGTGGTACATCAATCCGACCGGCAAGTTCGTCATCGGCGGCCCGGACGGTGACGCCGGCCTCACCGGCCGCAAGATCATCGTCGACACCTATGGCGGCGCGGCTCCGCATGGCGGCGGCGCCTTCTCGGGCAAGGACACGACCAAGGTCGACCGTTCCGCAGCCTATGCCGCCCGTTATCTGGCGAAGAACGTCGTCGCCGCAAGCCTTGCCGACCGCTGCACGATCCAGCTCTCCTACGCCATCGGCGTTGCGCAGCCGCTGTCGATCTATGTCGACCTGCACGGCACCGGCAAGGGTGTTTCCGAGGACCAGATCGAGGCCGCGATCCGCAAGGTCATGGACCTGTCGCCGTCGGGCATCCGCCGTCACCTCGACCTCAACAAGCCGATCTACGCCAAGACCTCGGCCTATGGCCACTTCGGCCGCAAGGCCGGCCGCGACGGTTCCTTCTCCTGGGAGAAGACGGACCTCGTGAAGCCGCTCAAGGACGCGCTGAAGGAAGAGACGCTCAAGGCCGCCGCCTGATCGGCCTTTACGGATCGCCTGAGAAGACTGTAAAGCGGGTGCCTCCCGGCGGGGCACCCGTTTTTCGATTGAAGAGAATAGCTCATGACCGATCAGCCGCACCCGAGCCGTGCCACCGAAGCCTTCTTCGGGCGTCGCAAGGGAAAGCCGTTGCGGGAACGTCAGGCGGAAGGTCTGGCAACGCTGCTGCCGGTGCTGACGCTCGATCTTGAAGCGCCTGCGCCCGCAAGGCTTTCGGAACTCTTTCCTGTCCCGGTGGAGGAGCTGCGGCTGGAGATCGGCTTCGGCGGCGGCGAACACCTCATCCATCGTGCGCAGGAAAGCCCGAAGACCGGGTTCATCGGCATCGAGCCCTTCGTCAATTCCATGGCGAAGCTTCTGACGCGCGTGGAGGAGCTCGGCTTAAAGAACATCCGGGTTTTCGACGACGATGCGACGCTGGTGCTGGATTGGCTGCCGGATGCCTCTCTCGACCGCATAGACCTGCTTTATCCGGACCCGTGGCCTAAGCGGAAGCATTGGAAAAGGCGGTTCGTCTCCGAGGTCAATCTCGACCGCTTCCACCGCGTGCTGAAGCCGGGCGGACTGTTCTGCTTCGCATCCGACATCGACACCTATGTCAACTGGACGCTGATCCATTGCCGCGATCACGGCGGCTTTGAATGGCAGGCGGAGCAATCGTCCGACTGGCTGACCCCCTTCGCCGGCTGGCCAGGGACGCGATACGAGAACAAGGCCCGCCGCGAAGGCCGTTCCTCGGCCTATCTAACGTTTCGAAAGGTATAGGACCGGAAGGCGTCAGTGCAGGCTGACGGTTTTCAGGTCGTCTTCAGCAGCCTTGAAGAAGGTGCTGGAGCGGTTGTCGGTCAAGAGGATCGGCGTGCCGTCGGCGCCGAACAATGCCCAGAGGTCGAGATTCGGATCGATTTCCGGGGCTTCGGGGAAGCAGCGGGACACTTCGTCCGACCGCATCTTGCGAATATATCCGACCTCTCCGGCACCAAGGTGAGCAAGTTCGGACTGCGACAAACGCGCATTCGCTTCTTTCAGGAGCATTCCAGCCTCCAGCATTGAGGACGCAACGGCATTAACGCCGCTGACCTACTGTGAGACGGAAATGTTAATTTTTCGCACCATTCGCTCCGGCTCGGGCCGGATCAGGTCGACGGAGAGAAGCCCGTTCTTCAGCGAGGCGCCGGAAACCTGCATCCCGTCGGCCAGCACGAACACGCGCTGGAACTGGCGCGCCGCGATGCCGCGATAGAGATAGTCCCGTTCGCCCTGTTCCACCTGGCGCCCGCGGATGACGAGCTGGTTCTCCTCGGTCGTCACGTCGAGCTCCGCCTCCGAGAAGCCGGCGACGGCGAGCGTGATCCTCAGCCGTTCGGGGGCGTCGGCATCCGCGCGGAGGCGCTCGATATTGTAGGGGGGATAGCCGTCGTTCGCCTTGGCAAGGCGTTCGAGGGTCTTTTCCATGGCGTCGAAGCCCAGAAGCAGAGGGCTCGCAAACGGCGTCATTCGGCTCATCGTCCAGTCCTTGCAGCAAGCGACCATATCGGCGTCCGAACTCGGCCCGCCAACTCGGAAACCTATATGGGGAGTTGCAGCGCCGACCGCAAGAATGCTTCTGGTCACGATCGTTCCATGCGGGCCGGGCGATATTTGGCAGGACGCAGGATCGAAGACCGCGCGGCCGGGAACGGGAGCACCGGAAGCTGCCGGAAAGAGCAAAGCCGCCGGAGGGCGGCGGCTTTGTTTTTAGAAGGGCTCGATCAGAATTCCTGCCAGTCGTCTGCCGCGGCGGCGGCAGTTGAACCGTAGCCGGCGGCTGCCTTCGGTGCCGGTCTGGCGGCGCGAGGTGCGGGCAGCGGCTGGCTTGCGGTCGGCGCCCGCATCGTCTGGGCGACCTGGCGCAGCGCCTGCGGTGCGGCCTGGATGCTGCCGGCATGCGCGGAGACGCGGAAGCGGGCGACCAGCGACCTCAGCGTCTCCGCCTCGGTGCTCAGCACGGTGCTCGCGGCGGTGGTTTCCTCCACCATCGCGGCGTTCTGCTGGGTGACCTGGTCCATCTGGTTGACGGCGGAGTTGATCTCCTTGAGGCCGGCCGCCTGTTCGCTGGCGGATGCGGAGATCTGCCGGATCAGCCCGTTGATCTGCATGACCTGCACGGCGATCTTCTGCAGCGTGTCGCCGGCCTTGCCGACCAGTTCCACGCCCTCGCCGACCTGCGTGGTCGAGGCGTTGATGAGCGCCTTGATCTCCTTCGCCGCATTGGCGGAGCGCTGGGCGAGTTCGCGCACTTCCTGGGCGACGACCGCGAAACCCTTGCCGGCCTCGCCGGCACGGGCTGCCTCGACGCCGGCATTGAGCGCCAGCAGGTTGGTCTGGAAGGCGATCTCGTCGATGACCCCGATGATGCGCGAGATTTCCTGAGAGGATTGGGCGATGCCCTGCATGGAGGCGACCGCCTTCTGCACCACTTCGCCGGATTTCTCCGCGTCGTCGCAGGCGAGATTGACGGTCGAGGCGGCGGAGCTCGCGTTTTCGGCGCTGGAATTCACCTGCGCGGTGAGCTCGTTGAGGGCGGCGGCCGTTTCCTCCAGGCTCGATGCCTGCTGTTCGGTCCGGCGCGACAGATCCTGCGCGCTGGCGGCGATTTCGCGGGTGCCGTTGCCGATATTGTGGACGGTGGAATTGACCGTCGCGATCGTCTCCTCCAGGCTTTCGAGCGCCTTGTTGAAGTCGACCTTCAGCTTGGCATAGTCGCCCGGAAACTCGTCCTCCATGCGGTAGCCGAGATTGCCGGCGGAGAGTTCCGCCAGGCCCTTGGCGAGCGAGCCGACCACGCGCTGCTGCTGCCGGGCGTTGGCTTCGCGTTCGCTTTCGGAGCGGCAGCGCTCGGTCTCGGCGGCGGAGCGCTGGGCCTCGGCCTCCGCTTCCAGACGGCGGCCGTCGGCCAGCGTGTGGCGGAAACCTTCGAGCGACTGGGCGAGCCTGCCGATCTCGTCCGTGCGGTCCTGGCCTTCGACCGGCTGCTCGAAGCGGCCCCGGCTCAGAAGATCGACGCTGCCGAGGAGCGCGCCGAGGGGGCGGCGCACGAACGCGCTGCTGCCGAAATAAAGGGTCGCGATGCAGGCGCCGAGGACGATGAGGCCGCCGAGCACCATCATCAGGGTCTGATCGTGAACCGGTGCCGTGATCACGCTCTGCGGCACGTCGACGACGATGGCCCAGGTGGCGTTGAGGTCCGGCACCGTGAACGGATAGACGACGCGCTCGTAGGGTTCGGCGGCGTCGGCCGTGAGGTTATCGAGCTGCGCGGGGGTATTGGCCTTCAGCGCGGCGAGGGTCTCAGCTGCCTTTTCGCCCTCCACCGGCTTCATCAGCCTGTCGGGGCTGACCGGAACGATCCAGTTGCCGCCCTGGGATATCAGCAGGACGCGGCCGGAGCCGAAGGGGCGCATGGTCTGCAGCTTCCTGGAAAGCGTGGCAAGCGAGACGTCAAGCCCTGCGACGCCGATGAGCGTCGTGCCGGAGAAGACCGGATAGGCGGCCGAACTCATGGCGGTGGCGTCCCCGGTCGTGCTCTCCACATAGGGCTGGGTCAGCGATCCCTTCTTCGAATTCGCGGCCAGCGAATACCATTCCGCCTGGGTATCGATATCGAAGACGCTATAGGCGATCTCGCCCGAACGGCTCTTGGTCCAATAGGGGGCGAGCTCGCCCTTCTTGTTGGCGCCCATCTCCTTGTTGCCGGCGAGTTCGGCATTCTTGCCGTCGAACGCGCCCGGCACCTCGGCGAACCAGCTTCCATAGGCGAAGGCATTCTGCTCCAGATTGGCTTTCAGCGCGTCCGTCACGCCCTTGCGGTCGAGATAGCCGCCGGCATGGCCGCGGCCGATGACGCCGGCGATCGAGCGGGCCGCGCCCGCGATCTGCCCCATGTCGACGGCCACCTCGTTGGCGATCGAACGGGCCTCGGCCTCGGCCTGCGCCATCGTGAGCGCCGCCACACGGCCGCGTGTCTGGGAGATCAGGAAGAGGTTCGAAATGACGAGCACGACGGCGATCGCCAGGCCCGTCACCAATATGAGCTTCGTCGAAAGGGATTTGATCTTCAGCGACAACATGGATTGCCTCGGATTGCGGATGGGGGGAGGCCCCCTCATGGGGCAATGCGCGAGACGGATGTCGTGGCCGAATCCCAGTCCCCGCGGGAGATATCCGCTGCAACCCTAGAAGGCATGTCTTAACTTTGACTAAAATCGGACCGGCTCAGAGCCTGGCGTCGACCGCTTCGCCAAGAGGGATAGAGGGCTGGGCGCCGTGGGTGAGGCAGGCGAGCGATCCGGCGACGGCCGCCCGGCGCAGCGCGGCGGGAAAGTCGAGACCCTGCTCGAGGCTCGCGGCAAGGTAGCCGCAGAACGTGTCGCCGGCACCGACCGTATCGACCGGCTCGATCTCGAGGCCCTGGGCGGAGATGGTCTCCCCGTCGCGGATGGCGACGACGCCGTCGCCGCCGAGCGTCACCACGAATATCTGGCCGGTCTCGGCATGGAGCTTTTCCAGTGCCGCCTTGCGGGTCGCCGCATCCGGGATGGCGGTTCCCGAAAGCAGCTCGAACTCGGTCTCGTTGGCAACGACGATATCGGCCAGCCGGGCGAGCCGCGCGGCGTCGTCGGTCAGCGGCGCCGTGTTGATCATCGTTGGGATGCCCTTTGCGCGCGCAGCCTTGAGCGCCGCTTCCACCGCCGCCGCCGGGATTTCGAGCTGCAGCATGAGGATGTCTCCGGTCTGCATGGCGCCGACGGCGGCGAGCGCCTGCGCCTCGCTCACCGTGCCGTTGGCGCCGGGCACGACTGCGATCATGTTCTCGCCCGTGCCGCCGACGAGGATGAGGGCCGTTCCGGTCGGCTCGCCGGCACGGGCGACGGCGGAAAGATCGACCCCGGCGTCATCGAGAAGCGCAAGGGCCGGACCGGCGAAGTTGTCCTGCCCGACAGCGCCCGCCATCTTGACCTTGCTGCCTGCCCGCCGTGCCGCCAGCGCCTGGTTGGCGCCCTTGCCGCCGGCCGCGGTCGAAAAACCCGACCCGGCGACAGTCTCGCCCGGCTGCGGCAGGCGTTCGGTCGTGGCGATGAGATCCATGTTGATGGAGCCGAAAACGGTGATCATGGGCAGGCCTGTCTGGTCGGTTCGAAGTCGCGCGACACTGCCCGAGAGCGTCACTCCTCGTCAACCACCCTGAGCTTCAGGAGGCCTGTGCGGCTTTCGACCACCTTCGCCTGCGGCATGTCCCGGGCCGTCTCGGCCTCGGCCGGCGCTTCCAGTTCCAGTGCGCCGATCTTCGCGCCGCGGCGGTTGAGCTTGTCGGTCGAGGTGATGATCTGCTCGACATCCTTCTGGGCCGCGAGGAAATGCGCCTGCAGCTTGCGGGTCCGGTCGTCGAGCCGCGAAAGGTCCTCCATCAGCAGCGCGACTTCGCCTTGGATGAGATGCGCCTGCTCGCGCATCCGCTGGTCCTTGAGCACCGCCTGGATGACCTGGATCGACAGCATCAGAAGGGAAGGCGAGACGATGACGACGCGGGAGCGCTGCGCTTTCTGAACCACGTTCTCGAAATGCTCGTGGATCTCGGCGAAGATCGATTCCGACGGCACGAAGAGGAAGGCCATTTCCTGTGTCTCGCCGGCGATTAGGTATTTTTCCGAGACGTCGCGGATATGCACTTCGAGATCGCGGCGGAAGGCCTGCGCGGCCGCACGTCTGGCTTCGGGCGCGGCAGCCTCGCGGAAGGCGTTCCAGGCTTCGAGCGGAAACTTGGCGTCGATCACCAGCGGCGGCGCGCCGTTCGGCATGCGGATCGTGCAGTCGGGCCGGGTGCCGTTGGAAAGCATGGTCTGAAAGGCATAGGCGCCGAGCGGCAGGCCGTCCGCGACGATCGCCTCCATGCGGCCCTGGCCGAAGGCGCCGCGCGTCTGCTTGTTGGACAATATCGCCTGAAGTCCGACGACGTCCTTGGCGAGCGTCTGGATATTGTTCTGGGCGGCGTCGATCACCGCGAGCCTCTCCTGCAGCCGGCGAAGGTTTTCATGCGTCGATCTGGTCTGTTCGGTAAGCGTCGCGCCGATCCGGTGCGTCATCCCGTCGAGCCGCTGGCTGACCGCCTGGTTGAGCTCCGACTGCCGGGCCGAGAGCGTCTCCGCCATGCTGGAGAGCCGCCCCTGCATCTCGCTCTGGACGCGGACGAGCTCGGAAAGCCGGGTTTCCGCCTCCGCCGCCCGCTGGAGGGCTTCCTGCCGGCGGCGGGCGGCGCCCCCGAGGAGGAAAGCGATCGTCAGCACCAGCAGGACTGCCGCCGCGGCGGCAATGGCCATGGTCTGCTGCGCGGCCAGGAGCACGGGAAGGCGGTCGAGAAGATCATCCATTCCGCCAACCTAGCAGAATTCCTCGGCTTGAAAAGATCAAAACGTGAACATTTCCGGCCGGAACCTTGCGATTCCTGTTCCATCCGAAAAAAAGATGGGTTATGGGAGGCCATGACGATCAAGCCGCTGATTATTCTTCCCGACCCGATCCTGCGCCAGGTTTCCAAGCCCGTAGAGCAGGTGGATGACGACCTCCTGAAGCTCGCCGACGACATGCTGGAGACGATGTACGACGCGCCGGGCATCGGCCTTGCCGCGATCCAGATCGGCGTGCCGCGCCGGCTTCTCGTCGTGGATGTGGCGCGCGAAGGCGAGGAGAAGAACCCGCAGGTGTTCATCAATCCGGAAATCGTCAAATCCTCCGACGAGCGCTCCGTCTATGAGGAAGGCTGCCTTTCCATTCCGGAATATTATGCCGAAGTGGAGCGTCCGGCGATCGTCACGGTCAGGCATGTCGGCCGCGACGGCAAGGAGCATGTGGTCGAGGCTGACGGCCTGCTCGCCACCTGCCTGCAGCACGAGATCGACCACCTGAACGGCGTGCTCTTCATCGACCATATCTCGCGTCTGAAACGCGAGATGGTGATCAAGAGGTTCACCAAGGCCGCCAGGGCCAAAGCCGTCTGATCGCGTTGAAAACCGATGCCGGCAGGACTATGATATCAGTGATATCATAGGAGGTGCCTATGGGTGACTTGCTGATCCGGAATTTGGATGACGCTTTGAAGCGGGCGCTTCAGGAGCGCGCGAAGCAGAGTGGCCGAAGCCTTTCGGAAGAGGCCATTTATCTCATTCAGAGAAATCTCATGGCGGATCGTTCGGTTTCTGCCGGTGAATGGTTGCGCTCGGCGCTGGGCGATGAGCGCTTAACGGAAGAGGAGATCGCGGCAATCGATGCGCTGCGCCACGAACCCGAGCGTGAACCTCCACGATTCGACGAATGATCGTTCTTGACACGAACATCGTCTCCGAGCTTCAGGGGCGGCAGCATAGTGAGCATCTCCTGGTGTGGCTCTCTCAATATGAAGTGGAGGCATTGTTCCTGACGACGGTCGTCGTCGCGGAGATGCGTTATGGATTGGAATTGCTGCCGCAAGGGCGGCGACAAGCTGAACTGTTGAAAGCGTTCGATACTGTCCAAGAGCGGTTTCTTGGACGAATATTGGGGTTTTCAATTCAGGCGGCTAACTATTACGGCATCCTTCGCGCACGGCGTAAGAGGCTGGGCCGGCCGATCGAAGCCAAGGACGCCATGATCGCCGCGATCTGCCTTTCCCATGGCGCGACGCTGGCGACCAGGAACGTAAAAGACTTCGAAGGGCTTGATCTTCGGCTGGTAAACCCGTTTGAAGGCGCCTGAAACAGAACGGGCGGAAATCGCATCATGTCTCTTCGCATCATCTTCATGGGCACGCCGGAATTTTCCGTCCCGACCCTGCACGGCCTGAAGCACGCGGGCCACGATATCGTGGCGGTCTATACCCAGCCGCCGCGGCCGGGCGGACGGCGTGGCCTCGATCTCGTGAAATCGCCCGTGCATCAGGCTGCAGAACTGCTGGGGATTCCCGTCTTCACGCCGGTCAATTTCAAAGCCGAAGAGGATCGCGAAAGATTCCGCGCGCTGAATGCCGACGTGGCGGTGGTCGTGGCTTACGGCCTGCTGCTGCCGGAGGCGATCCTCACCGGGACGCGGCTCGGCTGCTATAACGGCCATGCGTCGCTCCTGCCCCGCTGGCGGGGAGCGGCGCCCATCCAACGGGCGATCATGGCGGGCGATAAAAAGACCGGCATGATGGTGATGCGGATGGAGAAGGGGCTGGACACCGGCCCGGTCGCGCTCACCAGAGAGGTGGAGATCGGCGAGAACATGACGGCCGGCGAACTGCACGACAAGCTGATGCAGGTCGGCGCCCGCGCCATGGCCGAGGCGATGGACAAGCTGGAGGCGGACGACCTGCCGCTGACGCCGCAGCCCGAAGAGGGGGTACTTTACGCCGCCAAGATCGACAAGGGCGAGACGCGTGTCGATTTTTTAAAACCGGCGCGCGACGTGCACAATCACATCCGCGGCCTGTCGCCGTTCCCGGGCGCCTGGTTCGAGGTGGAGATCAACGGCAGGCCGGAACGGGTGAAGGTCCTGTCCTCCGAACTGGGTGAGGGAAGCGGCGAAGCCGGGAAGGTGCTGGACGATGCGCTGACGGTCGCCTGCGGCGAGGGCGCGGTCCGGCTGCTGAAGCTCCAGAAGGCGGGCGGCAAGCCGCTCGCCGCGGCGGAATTCCTGCGGGGCACGCCGATCCCGGCCGGCACGCGACTCGCGGCACAGACGGGATCGGCCTGATGCCGCGCTACCGCATGACCGTCGAATATGACGGCACTTCCTACGTCGGCTGGCAGATGCAGGAGAACGGCCACTCGGTACAGGCTGCGCTTCAGAAGGGCATCCTCTCGCTCACCGGCGAAACCGTCTCGGTCCGCGGCGCGGGCCGCACCGATTCCGGCGTGCATGCCGTGGGCCAGGTCATCCACGCGGATTTATCGCGCGAATGGGCGCCTCACAAGCTGCGCAACGCGCTGAACGCCCATCTGATGATGGCGGGCGAGAAGGTCTCCGTGCTCGATGTCCAGGCGGTGGACGATACGTTCGACGCCCGCTTCTCGGCGATCCGCCGGCATTATCTCTACCGGATTCTCAACCGTCCATCGCCGCTGGCGCTGGAGGCGAAGCGGGCCTGGTGGGTGGCGCGCCATCTCGATCACGAGGTGATGCACGCGGCGGCGCAGACGCTGGTCGGCCACCATGATTTCACGACGTTCCGTTCCGCCCATTGCCAGGCGACGAGCCCCGTCCGCACCCTCGACCGGCTGGATGTGACGCGCAACGGCGACCTCATCGAGATCCGCGCCAGCGCGCAGAGCTTCCTGCACAACCAGATCCGCTCCTTTGCGGGCACGCTGAAGCTCGCGGGCGAGGGCAAGATGACGCCGGCGGACGTGCGTGCCGCGCTCGACGCACGCGACCGCGCCGCCTGCGGGCCGGTCGCCCCGCCCGAAGGCCTCTATTTCATGAAGGTCGATTATCCATGAGGCGGCGAAGCCGCTCTCACAGGCGGCGAAGCCGCTCTCACGGGCGGCGAAGCCTCTCTCGGGGCGGCAGAGCCGCTCCCCGTGACGCCTGGCCGGTTCAGAGCGGATAGATGCCGAGGAAGCGCTGCAGGGCTTCCGTCAGCAGCATGCCGGGCACGATCAGCACGAGCACGAGACCCGTGACCATCAGCGGCTGCGGCCCGCAGATCATCCGCATCACCCGCGACAGCGAGATCACCATGACGATCAGCAGGATGAAATGGATGAAGGCGAGCAGGGCGTCCAGGCCGGAGGGCAGCAGGAAGCGCAGGCTCAGCAGGCCGTAGAGATAGGCGAACGGAACCGAGAGCCAGTTGACGGTGACGACGACCGCCGGGAACTTCCGTCCGATGCCGATCAGCCCGCAGAGGAGGCCGGCGAGGATCAGCGGCATCATCCAGTTGAAGACTTCCAGCATCGCCATCCGGATGTAGAAAACTCCGCCGATGCGGGCGCCGGGGGGCATGCTTTCGAGCAGGTAGGCCCGCCACCAGAGCCAGGAGAGCACAGCCGCCGGCAGGCACCAGACGAAGGCCCAGAAGGAGCGCATCATGCCGCGATCGGAAATGTCGAGCAGGCGGAATCCCTGGGCCTCGCCTCTGATCAACAGCCAGAGGCCGCTGAGATAGAGCCTGACTTCATGGTAGGAGGGCATTATCGAACCAGCGGGAAATGAAAGTCCCATAGATTTGGGTGAGCGTCTCCAGATCGGCAAGGGCCACGCGCTCATCTATCATGTGCATCGTCTGGCCGACGAGACCGAATTCCACCACCGGGCAGTAATCCTTGATGAACCGGGCATCCGAAGTGCCCCCCGTGGTGGAAAGTTGCGGCGTTCTCCCCGTAACGCTTTCCACCGCCTCGGAAAGCGAGGCGATCAGCGCGTTGTTGCGGGTGAGGAAGACATGGCTCGGGCGCTCCGCCCAGGCGATCTCGTAGCGAACCGGCGCGCGACCGGGGCGAAGCGGGCTGTCGGCCGCGGCGGCATCGAGCCGGCGCAGGATCTCGGCCTTCACCGTATCGGCGGTCCAGGTGTCGTTGAACCGGATGTTGAAGGCGAAGGTCGCCCTGGCCGGGATGACATTGGTTGCCGGATTGCCCACATCGACCGAGGTCACTTCGAGATTGGACGGCGGGAAATTGTCGGTGCCCGCATCGAAGGGCGGGTCCATGAGGGCGGATGCCAGCGGCAGGAGGCCGCGCACCGGGTTGTCGGCCAGATGCGGATAGGCCGCATGGCCCTGCACGCCGGAGACGGTCACCTTGCCGGAAACCGAGCCGCGCCGGCCGATCTTGATCATGTCGCCGAGCGCGTCCGGATTGGTCGGTTCGCCGATCAGGCAGGCATCCCAGCGCTCGCCCTTTCCGGCCGCCCATTTGAGGAGCTTTTCGGTGCCGTTGACGGCCGGGCCCTCCTCGTCGCCGGTGATCAGGAAGGAGACCGAACCTTTCGGCGGACCGTGCTTTTCGATGTGCCGGGCGACCGCCGCGACGAAACAGGCAATCCCCCCTTTCATGTCCACCGCGCCGCGGCCGAAAAGCTCGCCGTCCGCGATCTCGGCCGCGAAGGGCGGGTGGCTCCAGGTGGTTTCGTCGCCCGGCGGCACCACGTCCGTATGCCCCGCGAACATCAGATGCGGCTCCCCGGTCCCGAGCCGCGCATAGAGGTTCTCGATGTCCGGCATGCCGGGCTCCGTCGCCACCATGCGCTCCACCTTGAAGCCGAGCGGCAGGAGCATGGCCTCCAGCGCAGCGAGAGCGCCGCCCTCGGCGGGCGTCACCGATGGGCAGCGGATGAGCGTCTGGAGATTGGCGACGGGATCGGATGCGGACATGGTTTCGCTCAGTCGCGGAGCAGCTCGTTGATGCCGGTCTTGGAACGGGTCTTTTCGTCGACCGTCTTGACGATCACGGCGCAATAGAGGCTCGGGCCCGGCTCGCCGTTCGGGAACGGCTTGCCCGGCATGGTGCCGGCGACGACGACGGAATAGGGCGGCACCTCGCCATAGCTGATCTCGCCCGTGGCGCGGTTGACGATCTTGGTCGACTTGCCGATGAAGACCCCCATGCCGAGCACCGAGCCTTCGCGGACGATGCAGCCTTCGACGACTTCCGAGCGGGCGCCGATGAAGCAATTGTCCTCGATGATGGTCGGGCCGGCCTGCATGGGCTCCAGCACGCCGCCGATGCCGACGCCGCCGGAGAGATGGACGTTTTTCCCGATCTGCGCGCAGGAGCCGACGGTCGCCCAGGTGTCGACCATGGTGCCTTCGTCGACATAGGCGCCGAGATTGACGAAGGACGGCATCAGGACGACGTTCCTGGCGATATAGGCGGAGCGGCGGGCAACCGCGTTCGGCACGGCCCGGAAGCCGGCGGCGCGGAACTCGCTCTCGCCCCAGCCTTCGAACTTGGAAGGCACCTTGTCCCACCAGGTGGAGTTGCCGGGGCCGTTCTTGACCACTTCCATGTCGTTCAGCCGGAAGGAGAGCAGCACGGCCTTCTTCAGCCACTGATGCACGGTCCAGGCGCCGTCCGCGCCGCGGCTTGCGACGCGCGCCTTGCCGCTGTCGAGCAGGTTCAGCGCTTCCTCGACCGCATCGCGGATCTCGCCCTTGGTGGAAACCGTGACACTCTCGCGGTTGTCGAAGGCGGTCTCGATGGTCTTTTCGAGGGAGGAGAAGTCGGGGCTGCTCATGGGAAATCCTTAAACGTCGCTCGATATCGTGATGGTGGGAGAGGTGGTTTTTGGCTTTCATTTGCTCTAAGCGACCGTCACTCAAGCGTCAATGTGAATTGGCGTCAACCGATGCTGGCGCCGGAAGGAACTGTAAAAATGGCAAGGGCGACAAAAGACGGACCGCGGCGCAAAGGCGGAATCTGGGATCCGCTGAAGGGCAATGTCGCGGACAAGCACGCAGCGGCGGGCCAGCCGAAGACCCCGCAGACGGAATCGCCTTCCTACCGGCTTGCCTATGCGGACGACGATTTCCTCAGCCGTGAGGAGCTGCGCCCAGTCCGCCTTCAACTCGAACTCATGAAGGTGGAAATGATGCTGGCCGAACGCGGCATCAAGTCGACCGTCGTGCTGTTCGGCGGCGCCCGTATTCCCGCACCCGGCCAGAACGCCTGGGCGGCCCGCAACGAAACGCAGAGCAACAACCTGGAGGCGGCCTCGATCTACTACGAGGAGGCGCGCAAGTTCGCGAGCCTCTGCGGCAAGCACTCCGCAGGTTCCAACTACCAGGAATATGTGGTGGTGACCGGCGGCGGCCCCGGCGTCATGGAGGCGGGCAATCGCGGCGCGACGGAAGCCGGCGCGCCCAGCATCGGCCTCAACATCATGCTGCCGCACGAGCAGGCGCCGAACCGGTTCGTGACCCCGGAACTCAGCTTCAACTTCCACTATTTCGCCATCCGCAAGATGCATTTCATGATGCGCGCCAAGGCGGTGGCGGTGTTTCCGGGCGGTTTCGGCACCCTGGACGAGATGTTCGAGGCGCTGACGCTCATTCAGACCAAGCGCATGGAGCGCATTCCGCTGATCCTGTTCGGCGAAAAGTTCTGGCGCGGCATCATCAATTTCGCCGCGCTTGCCGAATTCGGCACGATCGCGCCGGACGATCTGAACCTCATCAGCTTCGTGGAGACCGCCGAGCAGGCCTGGAAGATCATCTCGGATTTCTACGAGCACTAGACCAGATCGGCATTCGGGATCGGATTCCGTTGCGATGTGCCGTCCGTTCGGCGGTGCAGCAGCAAAAGGCCGAAAAGCGTGCAGAAGGCGAAGATCGAGATCGCGAAGGCCAGCCACAGGGCGGCATGGGGGCCGGCAGACGTCACGATGGCGGCGAATGCCGGCGGGGCGGCGGCAAAGGAGAGGTTGAGCGGCACCGCGAGCCGCGCCGATGCGCGGGCATAGGCGCCGGTCGGGAAAATCTGCAGGGGCAGCGTGGCGCGGGTGACGGCGGTGATGCCGCTGGCAATGCCGTAGAGCGTGGCGAACAGCATGGCGCCGACGAAGTTGCTGGTCAGCAGAAGGACGATGAAGCTCAGCGGGAACAGGACGGAGCCGGCAAGGCCGGTGACGAAGCCCGACCAGTGCCGGCCGCCGAGAAAATCGACCATGCGCCCCGCCCATTGGGCAATGCCGATAAAGGCGGCGGCCGTCAGCGCACTGGCGTGATCGAGGCCCGCAGCCTCGAACAGGATGATGATGGTGAGAGCAAAGCCCCATGTGAAGAAGCCGTTGGCGGCAAAGCTCATGGCGAGGAGGACGAAGCGCGGCCGGTCGATCGGGGCGGGTTCGGCCGCCGTCGCCGCGGCGGATTTTTCCCCCGGCCCTTGCCGTGACCGGCGGGCAAGCGCGGTCCAATGCAGCGGCATGCAGACAACGAGCATGAGGGCCGCATAGGCCAGCGTCGTCGTGCGCCAGCCCCATTCAGCCTGCAGAAGCCCTGTCAGCGGCCAGACGATGGTCGATGTCAGCCCGCCGGCGAGGATCAGCACGCTTAGCGCCTGGCGCGCTTTCTCGCCGGCGATCTCCGTCACCGCGATCTGCGCCGGCGTCGTCAGCATGCCGGCGCCGGCAAGGCCGAGAACGATCCAGGACAGGAGATAGGACACCGGACCGTTCGCCAGGCCCATGATGAGCAGGCCGGCCGCGCCCACCGGCGATCCCATCACCATGATCGGGCGCGCGCCATAGCGCTCGAAGATGGTGCTCAGCGGCCAGGAGGCCATGGCCATGACGACAAGCATGACCGTCGGTCCCGCCATGATCATGGGCAGGGTCATGCCAAGTTCGGCGGCCATGGCCGGTCCTGTGACCGCAGGCAGCCAGAACGTGGCGCCCCAGCCGATGAGCTGGGTCAGCGACAGCGCGGCAACAGCACGGACTGTGGGCGAGTGGAACGGCCATCGAGGGAATCGACGGAACGGAAGGGTGATCGGCGGCATGATAAGGCTTGGTAATTGAAAGGTCTGTGCTGAATCGCATCCAGACTATGCAACGGTTTTGCGACAGCGATATAAAAACAAAAGTTCAAAGGTCGGGAAGCTGCCCTCAAAAGATCGGGACGCGCCTTGAAGGCCGGGCGTTGAAACGAAAAGACCCGCCCCCCTTGGGAGAAGGGGCGGGTCCTTCAGACGACTGCCGGAGCTAGTTCAGGGCCGAGGCCCCAGGGGCAGGGAACTAGAGGGGGCGGTCCGGCAGGTCGTCGATGGAAATGGTTCCGTCCTTGTTGGTGTCCATGCGGGCAAACAGCTTGTCGCTTGCGGCGGAAGCTTCGGCCTTGGTGATCTTGCCGTCGCGGTCCTCGTCGACCATGCGGAAGAAGCCGCCGCGCATCATGTGACCGTGACGCGGTCCGTCAAAGCGCGCTTCGCGCCGGTCGCGGTCGTGATGGTCCCAGCCGCGACGGTCCCAGGCATGGCGATCGCGATCCCGGCGGTCGTCGTCGCGCCGGTCCGCCCTCCGGTCCTGCTGATCGTCGCCGTTATCGGCCTGCTGCGGAGCGGGGTTGTTCTTGCGGAATTCTTCGCGCTTGGCCTGACGATAGTCGAAGAGTTCGCCGCGGGTGATCGTGCCATCCTTGTTGGCGTCGATCTCGGTAAACAGCGCGTCCTGGCGGGCGGTCAGCTCATCCTTGGAGACCTTGCCGTCCTTGTTGGTGTCGGCGTTCTTGAGCAGGCGGACGAACATCACGTCCTGCATGACGGCTCCCCTGCGGTCCGGTCCGCCGCGCCCGGGAGCTGCGATTGCCGGCAGGGCGGCTCCGGCGACGAGAGAGGCGGCGAGGGTCGCCAAAACGATCTTCTTCGCGTTCATCGAGGGGTCCTTTCCGGTTGCGTCGATAGCTTGAAGCTATGTCCCGCACCCGGTCAAAACCACTTAAACATCCGTAATGTGGATGAACTTTTGGTAAGCCTAATGAAACCTTAACCCGCGTTGAGGCCGCCGAGGAAGCCGGCAAGGTCGTCGGTCACGTAATCGATGTGATCGTCCTCGTCCGTCAGCTTTTCCCAGCGCTCCATCAGCACGTCGTCGAGATTGCGCGGCACGAGGAGGATCGTTCGCATGCCGAGCGCCTTCGGCACCTGCAGATTGCGCGGCAGATCCTCGAACATCGCGGCGTTCTTCGTGTCGACCCGGTGCAGGCTCGCGAACTTGTCGTAGGTGGCGCCTGCCGGCTTCGGCACATAGCCCGCCGCCACGATGTCGAAGATGTCGTCGAAATGGTCGAGGATGCCGAGCGCGCGGGCGGCGGCCTGCGCGTGGGGCACGCTGCCATTGGTGAAGATGAACTTGCGGCCGGGAAGCGCCTTGATCGCCTCGCCGAGCTCGGGATTGGGCAAGAGCGCCGAATAGTCGATCGCATGCGCCCGTTCCAGGAAGCTGTCCGGATCGATGCCGTAGTTCAGCATCAGGCCCTGAAGCGTGGTGCCGTGCTCGTGGTAATAGCGCTTTTGCAGCGCTTTCGCCTCCGCCGGCTCCAGTTGCAGCAGTTCCTGCACATAGGCCGTCATGTTGACGTCGATCTGCGCGAACAGATTGACGTGATGCGGGTAGAGCGTGTTGTCGAGATCGAACACCCAGTCGCGGATATGGGCGAAATCGGCGGGGTCGGGAGAGGTCTTCGGTTTCTTGTCCATGCCGGTCTTATGCACCGCCGGGCCGGCAAAGAAAATCGAAAAGGCGACCGGTTTCCGTCAAATCCGGCCTTGGCGGCCAGTCGGGGCGCGTGATACCGCCACGATATGGAACTCTGGATCCCCATCACCATCGGCGCTGCCTTCTTGCAGAACCTGCGCTCCGCGCTGCAGAAGCATCTGCAGGGTTCGCTCGGCACGCGCGGGGCGAGCTTCGTGCGCTTCGGCTACGGGTTTCCGGTGGCGATCCTCTATGTGCTGGCGCTGCATCATTTCGCCGGCTATCCGTTTCCGGCGCTCAACTGGACCTTTGCCTTCTGGGCGGTGATCGGCGGTCTTGCGCAGATCTTCGCGACCATCATGCTGGTGCACCTCTTCTCGCTGAGGAATTTTGCCGTCGGCACGGCCTATTCCAAGACGGAGCCGGTGCAGGCGGCGATCTTCGGATTCATCCTGCTCGGCGAGAAGCTGACGCCCGGATCGGTCGCCGCGATCATCGTCGGCGTCGTCGGCGTGATGATGATTTCGATGGCGCGCATGCCGCTTTCCTGGCGGAACATGCTGGTGGCATTGACGGGCCGAACGGCGCTGATCGGCATCGCCTCCGGCGCCGTCTTCGGCATTTCGGCGGTGGCCTATCGCAGCGCATCCCTCTCGCTCGGCGGACCGGGACCGGTCATGGAGGCGGCGGTGACGCTCGCCTGCGTGACGACGTTCCAGACGCTCTTCATGCTGGTCTGGATGTTCTGGAAGGACAGGCGCGAGATCGTCCAGGTGCTTCTTACCTGGCGTTCGTCCTCGCTGGTGGGGCTCGCCGGCGTCGTCGGCTCGGCCGGCTGGTTCACGGCGATGACGCTGCAGCAGGTGGCCTATGTGCGGGCGCTCGGCCAGATCGAGCTCGTCTTCACCTTCATGGCCTCCTATTTCCTCTTCCATGAAAAGGTCAACCGCATGGAAGTGGCGGGCTGCCTGCTGATCGTCTGCGGCATTCTCGGTTTGCTCTTCTCGTGATCCGTGCCCGATTTGCGGCGGCATCCGTCGCGGAATCCGGTTAGGATGAGGCCGTTCAAACGGGAGGAATGATCCGATGTCTCAGAAGGACAAGGCAACCGCATTCGCCGCGCTTCACCAGAAGGGCAATCCGGTCATCATCTACAATATCTGGGACGCCGGCACGGCGAAGGCCGTGGCGGATGCCGGCGCCAGGGCGCTCGGCACCGGAAGCTGGTCGGTCGCAGCCGCCCAGGGCTATGCCGACGGGGAGAACCTGCCGCTGGAAGCGCTGCTCGCCACCGTGAGGTCGATCACCGCTGCGGTCGACCTGCCGCTGTCGGTGGATTTCGAGGGCGGCTATGCGGAGGATCCGGCGGAACTGGCGAGGAATGTCGGCAAGGTGATCGACGCCGGCGCGATCGGCATCAATTTCGAGGATCAGGTCGTGCAGGGCAGCGGCATCTATCCGGCAACGCGGCAGGCCGAACGCATCCGGGCCGTGCGTGGGATGGCCGACGAGCGCGGCCTGCCCTTTTTCATCAATGCCCGCACGGACCTTTTCCTGCAGGAAGCGGACCGGGCCAGGCATGGCGGCCTTCTCGACGAGGCGATCGAGCGCGCCCGAGCTTATGCGGAGGCGGGCGGCAGCGGCTTCTTCGCGCCGGGTCTCGCAGACGACGATCTGATCGCCAGGCTCTGCGAAGCCTCGCCGTTGCCGGTCAACATCATGATGTTTTCCGGCGTCTCCGCTCCGAAACGGCTTGCCGAACTCGGCGTCGGCCGCGTGAGCTACGGGCCGGGGCCTTATAGGGCGATGATGGCGAGGCTGAAGGAAGAGGCCGCAGCGGTCTTCGCCGCCGCCGGCTGATCTTCGGATTACGGGACGATCAGCGTGCCGGCGCCGCGCTCGGTGAAGATTTCGAGCAGCACGGAATGGGCGGTCTTGCCGTTCAGGATGACGACGCCCTGAACGCCCGCCTTGATCGCGTCGATGCAGGTCTCGACCTTCGGGATCATGCCGCCGGAGATCGTGCCGTCCTTGATGAGCGCCTGGGCCTGCGCCACCGTCAGTTCCTTGATCAGTTCCTTGTTCTTGTCGAGAACGCCCGGAACATCGGTGAGGAAGAGCAGGCGCGTGGCGCTGAGCGCGCCGGCAATCGCGCCCGCGAACGTGTCGGCGTTGATGTTGTAGGTGGCGCCGTCGCGGCCGGGTGCGACCGGGGCGATGACCGGGATCATTTCCGACTTGGCGAGCAGGTCGAGCAGCGTGCGGTCGACTTCCACCACCTCGCCGACGAAGCCGAGGTCGAGCACGCGCTCGATATTGCTGTCGGGATCGACGACCGTCTTCTTGGCCTTCTCGGCGAAGACCATGTTGCCGTCCTTGCCGCAGAGACCGATCGCCCATTCGCCGGTCTGGTTGATCAGCGCGACGATCTCCTTGTTGATCGAGCCGGCCAGCACCATCTCGACGATCTCGACCGTCTTCTGGTCGGTGACGCGCAGTCCGCCTTCGAACTTGGATTCGATGCCCATCTTGGAGAGCATGGCGCCGATCTGCGGCCCGCCGCCATGCACGACGATCGGGTTGACGCCGGACTGCTTGAGAAGCGCGATATCCGCCGCGAACGCCTTGCCGAGCTCCGTGTCGCCCATGGCGTGGCCGCCATATTTCACGACGATGGTCTTGTTCTCGTAGCGCTGCATATAGGGCAGCGCCTGCGCCAGAAGCTTCGCCTGAAGTTCGCTGTCGGAAGCGGTCATCGAATTCCCCGTGATCTCTGAGTGGGGCCTTTTAGCGCATGTTTTTGACGGAGGAAATAATGCACGGGCAGTTTAGCGGATTGACATGCAAGCTGCGGGCGTGCCTGTTGCATGGAAGACATCTGCGCAGGGAGGCGGGATGGATGCCGGTGAGGAGATTGCGGTTCTGATTTCGCGCGTGGCATTGCGCGATCGAACCGCGTTTTCCGCACTCTACACGGCAACGGCTCCGAAACTTTTCTCGGTGTGCCTACGTATCCTGAAGGATAGGACAGAAGCCGAAGATGCGCTTCAGGAAGTGTTCGTGAAGGTATGGCAGCGTGCGGACCGTTTCGCGGCGATCGGGACAAGCCCCATGGGTTGGCTCGTGGCAATCGCACGCAACCATGCCATCGATATTCTGCGTGCCCGCCGGCCCTTGGCCGATAGTATCGAGGAAGAGGGCCGGAGCCTTCCCGATTCCTCTCCGGACCCCGAGGTGGCAACCGTCGTCAAAGGTGAAGGAAGGCGCATTGACAGGTGTATGGAAGAGTTGGAATCTGATCGTGCCAGCGCAGTCCGCAGCGCATATGTGGAAGGTCTGACCTATCAGGAGCTGGCCGAACGCCACGGTGTGCCTTTGAACACCATGCGTACGTGGCTGCGGCGCAGCCTTTTGAAGCTGAGAGAGTGTCTGGACCGATGACGAGGCCGGAACAGAGCGAAGGAGACCGTTCCCGCGACGAGGTTCTCGCCGGCGAATATGTACTCGGCGTCCTCTCCCTGGAAGACCGCAGGCGGGTCGAGGCGCGCATCGAGCACGATCGCGACTTCGCCGCCATCGTTGCGCGCTGGCAGGAGAACCTTACGCGTCTCGATGACGAATACGCACCCGTGCCGCCGCCGTCCCATCTGTTTCCGGCGCTGGAAGCGCGCCTTTTTCCGGATACCGCAGCCGCCGAAGGGCGGCGCCCGGCCGGTCTGTGGAATTCGCTTTTCCTCTGGCGGGCGATTTCCTTCGCATCTATCGCCCTGCTGATCACCTATGTGTCGCTCGACAGCGGCTGGATCGGCATCAGGCAGCCGGCAGCCCCTCTCGTCGCGGAAATGGTCGGGGAGGGCAGTTCCTTGGCGCTGATGGCGCATTACGATGCGCAGAACGGCCGGCTTCGGATCACGCCGGTGGCGGCAGGCGCGGCGGACGAGCGCTCGCTGGAACTCTGGCTGGTGCCCGGCGGCAGTGATCCCGCCATTTCGCTCGGAGTGCTGCCGCAATCGGGCGAGGGAGAGGTGGAAATTCCGGCGAACCTTCGAAGCCGCATCGCCGAAGGCGTGACATTGGCCGTCAGCATGGAGCCCTTCGGAGGTTCGCCCACCGGACAGGCCACCGGCCCGGTCATAGCGGCCGGACAGACGAGGCGGCCTTGATGCGCCCGTGAGGCGCTGGCGGCTGATCGAAAAAAAATACAGGGCATCTGAAACTCTTCTTCCGAAAGCCTCGTCCCTGGTGATGTTCCCGATGAGGACGGGACGATCAACCACAAGAGGAAGAGGAAACGAAAATGTCGAAGCCCGCACTCCGCGCCCTTGCCGCGGCAGCCGTTCTTTCCGCCGGCATCCTGGCGGCTCACGCCGAGAACCCGAAGGTCGGCGGCGCGGCGATGTTCGAGGACAAGAACATCGTTGAGAACGCGATGAACTCCAAGGATCACACCACCCTGGTCGCAGCGGTCAAGGCTGCCGGCCTGGTGGAAACGCTGCAGGGAAAAGGCCCCTTCACCGTTTTCGCTCCGACCAACGCCGCCTTCGACGCCTTGCCGGCGGGCACGGTGGATACGCTCCTGAAGCCGGAAAACAAGGAAAAGCTTGCCAAAGTCCTGACCTGCCATGTGGTTGCGGCCGACGCCATGTCGTCCGCCATTTCCAAGATGGTCAAGGACGACGGCGGCGAGCACGACGTCAAGACCGTCGGCGGTTGCGTGCTCAAGGCCAAGCAGGACATGGGCAAGATCACCCTCACGGATGAGAATGGCGATGTGGCGAAGGTCACCATTGCCGACGTCAAGCAGTCGAACGGCGTGATCCACGTCATCGACCGGGTGCTTCTGCCGAAGATGTAGGAAAGGCGGGTCGCAATCGCGTTATCGTGGATACCCGGGCGCTTCCAGGCGCCCGGTTTCCGTTTCAGGTGCCCTGGCCGACCGTTTCGGCGATCGCCTGGCGCAATTCGTCGAGACCTTTCCCCTTCTCCGAGGAAGTCGAAAGCACGTCCGGATAGGCGGCCGGACGCTTGCGGATCTTCTCCGCCGTCTCGGCGATCAGCCTCGGTACGGCGGGTTCCTTGATCTTGTCGGTCTTGGTCAGCACGATCTGATAGGAGACGGCCGCCTTGTCGAGCAGGCCGAGGACCTCCTCGTCGTTCTTCTTGAGGCCGTGGCGGCTGTCGATCAGAACGTAGACGCGTTTCAAGGTGGCCCGGCCGCGCAGATAGTCGAAAACCAGCTTCGTCCAGGCATCGACCTGCTCCTTCGGCGCCTGGGCGTAGCCGTAGCCGGGCATGTCGACCAGCGCCATGGGCGGCAGGTCGGCGCCTTCGCCGGAATAGCCGTCCGGCACGAAATAATTGAGCTCCTGCGTGCGGCCCGGCGTGTTGGATGTGCGTGCCAGGCCTTTCTGACCGACGAGCGCATTGATCAGCGACGACTTGCCGACATTCGAGCGTCCGGCAAAGGCAACCTCGAGCGGCCCTTCCGGCGGCAGGAATTTCATCGAAGGCACGCCGCGGATGAAGATCCAGGGGCGGCCGAAAAGCGGCTTGTCGTCCGTGCTCTTGTCTGCGGGCATCGCGTCCTGTGGTCCTGTCTTTCGAGAACAAAAAACCGCTTCAGGGTTTTGAGCGGCAATGTCAAGCTTGGAAGGCTTGCGGGAAGGAGAAATGAAAAGCCCCGCCGGAGCGGGGCTTTAAAATCTATTTCGATGCCGCCGGTTTTCGTCGGAAGAGGCCCTTCAGATTGGAGAAGAGCTCGATCTTGGCGCCGTGGCGCTTCATGATCAGCGCCTGCTGGGTGATCGACAGCGTGTTGTTCCAGGCCCAGTAGATGACGAGGCCGGCCGGGAAGGACGCCAGCATGAAGGTGAAGACGACCGGCATCCAGGTGAAGATCATCGCCTGGGTCGGATCCGGCGGCGTCGGGTTCATCCGCATCTGCAGGAACATCGTGATGCCCATGACGAGCGGCCAGACGCCGATCAGCAGGAAGTGCGGCACGTCGTAGGGCAAAAGGCCGAACAGGTTGAAGAGCGACGTCGGGTCCGGCGCGGAAAGGTCCTGGATCCAGCCGAAGAAGGGCGCGTGCCGCATCTCGATCGTGACGTAGATGACCTTGTAGAGCGCGAAGAAGACGGGGATCTGCAGGAGCACCGGCCAGCAGCCGGCGATCGGATTGATCTTCTCCTCCTTATAGAGGGCCATCATCGCCTGCTGCATGGCCATGCGGTCGTCGCCATGCTTCGCCTTCAGCTCCTCGAGCTTCGGCTGCACGCGCTTCATGTTCGCCATGGAGGCGTACTGCTTGTTGGCGAGCGGGAAGAACAGCGCCTTCACCACGACCGTCGTCAGGAGGATCGCCACGCCGAAATTGCCCACGTGACGGAAGAAGAAATCCATCAGCTGGAACATCGGCTTGGTGATGAAATAGAACCAGCCCCAGTCGATCAGGCGGTTGAACTGCGGGATCGAATAGTCGGTCTCGTAGCGCGAGACGAGCGGCACTTCCTTGGCGCCGGCGAAGACCAGGTTCTTGAGCTCGGTCGACTGACCGGGCTGGATGGTCAGGTCGTCGCCCTTGTAGTCGGCCTGATAGCTCGCCTGCCCGCCGGTGAAATGCGAGAAGCGCGTGACGTAGGGCAGCGTCTGCGGCGGAACGATGGTGGCCGCCCAGTACTTGTCGGTGATGCCGAACCAGCCGGTCGTCGCCTTCTCGTTGGTATACTGCTCTTCCTCGATATTGGAGTAGGTGTGTT
The DNA here is from genome assembly GCF_900177415.1 of Xaviernesmea oryzae. Classification (GTDB taxonomy): domain Bacteria; phylum Pseudomonadota; class Alphaproteobacteria; order Rhizobiales; family Rhizobiaceae; genus Neorhizobium; species Neorhizobium oryzae_A. Next base: position 792,676 of record NZ_FXAF01000006.1, read on the forward strand.
CGCTGAGGCGGCCGCTTTCGCCCATCACGCCGATGAAGCCCTCATGGATGACCCAGACGGAAGGCGTCGCCGGCTTGTTGTTGCGGATGACGCGGCCATAGGGGGTCAGCGCCACCGGAGCAGCCGTCTTGTTGTCGACCTTGTCCGTGACCGTCAGCATGTAATGGTCGTCAACGGAGATCGTGCGGGTGAAGGTGATGCCCTTGTCGTTGGTGAAGGAAAGCGTCACCGGCGTCTGCTGGGTCAGCTTGTCGCCGCTTGCGAGCGTCCATTGGGTGCTCGTGCCGGGCACGGTGCCGATGGCTTCGTTGGGGATGTAGCCGAGCTCGGTGAAATAACCGTCGCGCGTATCCGACGGCGAGAAGAGCGTGATGATCGGGCTCGAGTCGTCCACGGTCTCGTGGTATTCGCGCAGCTTCAGGTCGTCGAAACGGGCGCCGGTCAGGTTGATGGAACCGATGAGCGCGGGCGTCTCGATCTGCACGCGGGGCGTTTTCGCAAGCGCCTGGTCGCGGGTGACGGTCGTCTGCGCAGGGTTGGCGCCCGGCAGGTTGCCGGTCGGCGTGCTCTGGGCGCCGGGGCTTTCCGGAGAGGTGGTCTGGGCGGCCTCGCCTTGAAGCGCGCGGCGAGCCTCCTCGGCGCGCTGCTGGGCCTCCATCCTCGGATTCATATAGAGGAACTGCCAGGCAAGGACGATCAGCACCGAGAGCGCGATCGCGATGAAGTAATTACGGTTCTTTTCCATCATGCTTTCCTGGAACGGGTCTCCTCGGACCGCTTCGGTTTCGGCTTGCTTTCGATGCGATCGATAAGCTGTGCCGTCATATCCGCAAAGGGAGCCGTCAGCACCTCCCGCCGCGCGACAATCACATAGTCGTGTCCGTTCTTCATTGCAAATCCGGCAGATTGCCTCACCGCCTCCTTCAGGCGGCGGCGCATGCGGTTGCGTTCGACCGCGTTGCCCTGCTTCTTGGTGACGGTGAAGCCGACGCGCGGCGGCTCGTCCGGCGCGGCGCGGTCGAGGACCTCCAGAAGGAAGGTCCGGCCCCGGCGGCTTTCGCCTTCCCGGACGGCGAGGAACTGCGGCCGGCTCTTGAGCCGCCCGACAGTTTTCTTGTCTTTCGTTTCGCTCGTCATCGCCCGGTCATCTCGGGCATCCCGGCCTTAGGCCGAGAGACGCTTGCGGCCACGGGCGCGGCGTGCGGAAAGAACCTTGCGGCCGCCTTTGGTGGCCATGCGGGCACGGAATCCGTGACGGCGCTTGCGGACAAGCTTGGACGGTTGATAGGTACGCTTCATTTATTTTAACACCGCGGTGTGCGGCCCTTCTTGGATTTTGCCGTCGTCACGACGGCAAGAGCGTTTCGGAAAAACGATCCGCGCAAGCGGCTGCACGCGTGCAAGCCCGCCAGAGCTGAACGTGCGCGGCTTATAAGAGGACTTTGAAGGGAAAGTCAATCGCCGCCGGCCTTTTCGCCCGGATCTCTTCGCGTCCGCATATGCGGCCAAAGCGGAACTCGGCATGTCGATCGTCAAGAATTGCCGCGGCCCCTGCCTGCCTGATCTTCACCTTCGAAGTGCGGGAGGCGCAGGAAGCGAACCGGAGCCTTGCCAAGTATTGAGGCATTATACTCCCGGCCGCGCGGCGGGGGCTCTATTCGAATCTAAAGTATTTCTTAATGCATGAATGCTAATTTTAGCAATCAATGGAAGGAATTGCCGGCGGGACGGCGACTTCCTGCGTTTCATGGCGTGATGAGGGGAAAAGCAATGAAGATTCGAGGAAAGATCAATCTCCTCGTGGGCCTTATGAGCCTTGTGGCTTGCTTTATCGGCGGCATGGCTTTGTTTGCCATGGCGGAATACCGCACGATGATGACCGAATACGAGCTCGCCGCCGACCGCGCGCACAAGGGCGAACACCTGAACCGCCTCGTCACCGCCGTCGTGATGGATTCCCGCGGCGTCTATATGTCGAAGGACACCAAGGAAGCCAAGAAATTCGGCGACGGCATTCTCGGCTATCTGACCGAGATGGACCAGCTTCTCAAGGATTGGGACGGGATCGTTCCCGCCGACGAGCGCGCCGCATTCGACAAGCTGCTGGCCCGCTCGAAGGAATTCACGGCGTTCAGGACCGAAACCGCCCGTCTCGGCCGCGAGGTGAGCCCCGCCGCCGCCAACGAGCAGGGCAACAACGACGCCAACCGCGAGAACCGCAAAGCCTATCAGGCCGAGATCGATGCGATCGTCAAGACGGACAAGGCCGTGCTGGCCGCGGTCGAGGAAAAGCTGAATACGTTCACCCACACGCTTTTCGTGCTGGTCTCCGCCGTCACTTTCGCAGGCGTGGCTGCCGGCGCCGGCTTCGGCCTCTATCTCGGCCGCCGTCAGCTCAGCCAGCCGATCATGAGCCTGACGAAGACCATGAAGCAGATCGCCGGCGGCGATTTCGATGCCGCAGTCGCCGTGGGCGATCGGGTCGACGAGATCGGCGACATGGCCGCGGCCATCGAGGTCTTCCGCAAGAACGGGTCCGAAGTGGCCCGCATGAATGCCTCCGAGGCGGCCATGCGCGCCAGCAGCGACGAGCTCCAGGCCCGCATGGCGGACGTCGTGGCCGCCGCTGCCGAGGGGGATTTCACCCGCCGCATCGGCAAGCAGTGGGGCGACGAAGGTCTGGATCGGGTGGCGCGCACCGTCGATCAGCTCATGGCGAGCGTCGATGCCGGCGTTTCCGAAACCCGCCGCGTCGTGAAGAGCCTCGCCGAGGGCGACCTGACCGACAGCATGAAGGGCGACTTCAAGGGCGCTTTCGCCGAACTGCAGCACAACGTCAACGGCACGATGCAGACGTTGCGCGCCACGATGAACAATGTCCGCGTCGCAACCGGCTCGATGAACGGCGGCGCCACCGAACTCAGCAAGGCGGCGAACGATCTTTCGCGCCGGACCGAGCAGCAGGCCGCGGCGCTCGAGCAGACCTCCGCCGCCCTCGACCAGATCACCGCCGTCGTGAAGACCTCGACCGAGCGTGCTCATGAGGCGACCGTCATGGTCGGCGAAGCCAAGGAGAGTGCCGTGCAATCCGGCGAGGTGGTCCGCAACGCCGTGGACGCCATGGGCCGCATCGAGCAGGCTTCGCGCGAGATCGCCCAGATCACTAACGTCATCGACGAGATCGCCTTCCAGACCAATCTTCTGGCGCTGAATGCCGGCGTCGAGGCGGCCCGTGCGGGCGAGGCCGGCAAGGGCTTTGCCGTCGTGGCGCAGGAAGTGCGCGAACTCGCCCAGCGTTCGGCAAGCGCTGCGAAGGACATCAAGGCGCTGATCAGCAAATCCGGCGAGGAGGTCGCCGGCGGCGTGCGTCTCGTCCAGAAGACGGGCGAGGCATTGTCCGAGATCGAAACGCGCGTGCTGCGCATCAACGACCATATCCATTCGATCGCCGTCGCATCCCGCGAACAGGCGACCGGGCTTGCCGAGGTCAACACGGCCGTCAACCAGATGGACCAGGTGACCCAGCAGAATGCCGCCATGGTGGAGGAAACCTCCGCCGCGACGACGAAGCTGTCCCTGGAAGCCGACAGCCTGTTTTCGCTCGTCTCGAATTTCAACATCGGTGACGGGGGGCAAAGCCCCGCGAGGCAGGAAAGGTCGTCGCGGCCGGTGCCGGCAGCCGCGGGCCATCGGCCCCATGCCTCTCCGGTCAAGGCCATGACGGGCGCGCTCGTCCGCGCTTTCGCAGGCGGCGGCACCGCTCCCAGAGCCGCGGCCGCCGCATCCGGAGACTGGGAAGAGTTCTGATCCGGCCGTTTCGGATGGCCGCCAGGCAGGCGGAGGCGGGAAACCGCCTCCGCCTTCTCTTTTGCACTGCGGTGAAGAGGGGCTGGTAAATTGTAATCGAACCTCTAAAATAAGGGATCAGCCATAGCCCGCCGCCGGCCATACGCGGCGGGGTTGGAATTCGGAAATGGAGACCCGCATGGACGACGAGGTTCGCACCTCGGAGCGCTCGGGGGCCTCGCCGGAAGGCGCAGGTCCGGAGCCGATGCCGCGTCTTTTCCGCGGTCTTTCCGGCAGGCTTCTGTGGCTCACCATGATCTTCGTCATGCTGGCGGAAGTGCTGATCTTCGTACCTTCCGTTGCGACCATGCGCATGAACTGGCTGCGCGACAGGCTGGATACGGCTGCCGCTGCGGGGATCGTCATCGACGGCCTCCAGCCGGCCGAGCTTCCCCGCGCGGTGCAGGACGACACGCTGCTCGCCACCGGCACCAAGGTGCTCGCACTCAAGAAGGATGGTACGTCGCGGCTGCTCGCCGCCACCGATACCCAGCCTCAGGTCGACCAGGTCTTCGATCTTGCCAACATGCCGATGCTCTCATCGATGCGCGACGCGCTCGATACGCTTGTCTTCGGCGGTGGCCGCGTCATGCGTGTCTTCGGGCCGGTCGGCGACAGCGACATGATCATCGAGCTGGTCATGACCGACTATGCGCTGCGCAAGGACATGCTGAAATATTCCAAGACGATGTTTCTGCTGTCGCTGCTCATTTCGCTGATCACGGCCGTGCTGATCTTCCTGGCCATCAACCGCATGATGATCATGCCGATCCGCCGGCTGACCCACAGCATGCAGCTCTTCTCCGAACAGCCGGAAGATCCCGCCCGCGTGTTCGCCGGCGACCGGTCCCGCGGCGAGCTCGCCGTGGCCGGCCGGCACCTTACCGCCATGCAGGTGGAGCTGCAGCGCACGCTGAAGCAGCAGAAGAACCTTGCCGATCTCGGCCTTGCCGTCTCCAAGATCAACCACGACATGCGCAACATCCTGGCTTCGGCGCAGTTGATGTCGGACCGCCTGACGGATGTTGATGATCCGATGGTGCGGAGTTTCGCGCCCAAGCTGCTGCGGACGATCGACCGCGCGGTCGGCTATACGAGCGAGGTGCTCGCCTACGGCCAGGCCTCCGAGGCCGCGCCGCGCCGGCGGCGCATCCGGTTGGCCGATCTCTGCCAGGAAGTGCGCGACATTCTGGCGATCGATCCGGAGGCCGGCATCGAATTTCTCGAACAGGTCGGCGTCGATGTCGAGGTGGATTGCGACAGCGAACAGCTTTTCCGGGTCATCCACAATCTCTGCCGCAACGCGGTGCAGGCGCTGGTGAATTTCGATCCCGAGGATGCGGCCATGGTCCGGCGGATCACGGTCTCGGCGCACCGGGTCGGCAGCGTCGTCAGCATCACGATCGACGATACCGGTCCCGGCATGCCGCGCAAGGCGCGCGAGAACCTGTTCTCCGCTTTCCGTGGTTCGGCCCGTTCCGGCGGCACCGGTCTCGGCCTGGTGATCGCCCGCGAACTGGTTCTGGCGCATGGCGGCACGATCGCCCTCGTGGAGAAGCCGGGTCCCGGAACGCAGTTCAGGATCGAAATTCCCGACCGCCCGGTCTCGCTGGAGGATTACCGGGCCCGGGCCTGATGCAAATATATGTTGCTTCTCAACGGCTTGAGCGAGAAGTGACAGTAAAATGACGTGGCCCTCGGTAAAATCGCTTGCAATCCTTCGCGGCACCCATTAGAGGATCGCCACGCAAGCGGTGACGCGCCGCTCGCTTACGCACCCGTAGCTCAGCTGGATAGAGCACCAGACTACGAATCTGGGGGTCAGGAGTTCGAATCTCTTCGGGTGCGCCATTTCCCATCACCTCTGAATAATGCCAGGGCTGCTTCCATCGGAAGCGCGCAAATAGGCGGCGCATCCTCGATCGCTTGTCGCGAACGCTCGGCGCCCATACGGGCTGCGGTCGTCGCCGGATCGGCCTGGACTGCTCCTGCCTAATACCTGCGGCGCCTGATCGACGAGACGAGGTAACCCAGTGCAAGCGTCATTGCTGCGACCGCGAGCCCGGTGCTGATCACGCCGGCCGGCGTGATCCTGGCGCTGCCTTGCAAAGTGATGTGCTTTCCCACACGCAGATCGAAAACCGACTTGATTTCCTCGGGATGCGAGGGGATCTCGGGCGAAGGTTCTTCTTGAACGACGGACATCTTGAAACTCCGGATCGGATGGACGACCGCCCGCACAGCGGCGGCGCAGCCAGGAACGGCATCGTTCCAGCATGACTGGAGCGTTCCTTTTCGAGGATACTCCGGCATGGACTGGACGAGAACCGGCGAAACGCGAGCAGCCGGTACCGTGGCGACAGCCATCACCCACGCGCGCAGCCCTTCCGTCGTGCGGCAGACACTTGCGCACACGAAATCCCTCCCCAAACGAACGCGGATCGGGCGTTTTCATTTCCGGACGTATCGGCAATCTTTAATTGCATTTGTATATTTTAATATAAGAATAATTGAATGGAATGACCGATGGTGGCCGCAATTCGAGGGACGTTGCAGCAGGCCGTCGCGCGCAGTTCTGCACCGAGCAGTGTGAGGCTGCCCTTGGGATCGCGTAGAGTTTCCGCGGCGCGGATCGGTTCATTCGAACTGTAGCATCCAAAATGCCTTAGCTGAAAAATACCAATAAAAACAGGTCGAAATCCCGTTCTTCAAGCCTTTCAACTCGGTCGGTACAGTAGAAAAAAGCATTTGGGTGCATCCGAGCAGCGAAAGAGATTCGGATTATTTGAGAAATACGCAATTTTATTTAAATTTTACCTATTAACCGAATGCTAACGATCTTCTTAACCTCCGAATAAATATTAGCTAGTCATTACTCAATCGGAGGTAATGGCATTGCAGGATTTCGACACCGGCTCGCCGGAAAACTCGGACAGGGTTTGCGCAATCACGGATGGCTGCCGGCTGCAGTGTCCTGGAGGCGAGGCTTCCGCCATCTGCCCGGCGCCGGGCGCGCAGCGCCTGGGACTGGAAGACGAAACGAAGCCGGCGTCGGATGCGGCGGGACCTTCGATTCAGGGCGATCCCCTTACATTTCCGAGCGTGCTGCTCGGGGGATTGCCGATCACCGCGGTCGATCGTCGAAGTGCGGCCTCGCTGATGATCGCAATTGCGCGAAGGCGTCGTCACGACAGCCGGCCCTACTATTTCACCTCGGCGAATGGCGAGGTCATTGCGCGCGTTCATGCGGATCCGAAGATCGCCAGCCTGTTTTTGGAAGCCGACCAGATCCTTGCCGACGGCCAGCCGCTCGTCACGGCTTCGCAATGGCTGTGCAGGGTAAAGCTCCCGGAGCGGGTGGCTACCACCGACCTCTTCCACGACGTGGCACGGCTCGCCGAGAAGGAAGGCATAACGTTCTATCTGCTGGGATCGACCGAGGCGGAAAACCTCAAGGCCGTCGCCGCGATACGGGCGCGTTATGCCGACCTGCGCATCATCGGCCATTGCCACGGTTATCTTTCCGGGGAGGCCCTCGAGCAGAAGCTCGACGAAATCAATGCGCTCGCGCCGGATATCTTGTGGCTCGGCCTCGGCGTTCCGCGCGAGCAGATCTTCGTCCACGACTTTGCCGCCCGGCTGGCCAATGTGGGCATCATCAAGACCTCCGGCGGACTTTTCGACCACCTGGCCGGGAAGACGCGGCGCGCGCCGCTCTGGATGCAGAAAGCAGGCTTGGAATGGTTCTGGCGCATGCTGATGGAGCCGCGCCGGCTTTTCTGGCGGTATGTCACCACCAACCCCCGCGCTCTCTATGTGATCCTGCGCTATTCGAAATGACTGCCGGATGCTCTTCGCGCGGCCTTTCAGCCGAAGATGACGAGTTCGGTGAATGTCAGGTCGCCGGGAGAGGGTGGTTTCGGACCCTTGAAATATTTAGGTCCGCTGCCTGCAAAATACCGGCCTGTCAGGCCGGGCACCTGCCCGTTGGCGTCGACGATGCAAAGGAACGTTCCTCTTCGCAGCAGGAAACGGCCGATTGCTCCGGCGCATTGGCTCAGTTCCTCGGGCGAGCGGCAGTAGATGACCTGGCTGCATGGAACGAGGCCCCGCACTATGCGGCGCGCCTTGAAGACGAAGGGAAACACCTTCCCCTTGCCGACGCAGAGCAGCGAGCGGCAACCGAGCGCTGCGTGTTCCAGAAGGATCTCCCTGTCGCTGTCGGACAGCATGGCCATTTCGGGCAGATCGGAGCGGGCCTCAAGCACGCGGTAGGCTGGTTTGACGGGGCTCAATGCGGGCAGGAAGGCAAACTGCCCGTTGGAAAAGCGGCGGAAACCGAGCGCTTCGTTGACCTTGATCGTCTCGGGCGCTGGCGAAACGTTGATGTAGGTCACATTCTTCTTTCTGAATGCGGCCATGACCATCTTGCCCGCAAAGGGGCGAAATTCCGGATCGACCGCCCAGCTTGAAAGATTGCAGCGGATTTCTTCGCCTTCCTGCCCCTGATGACGGAAATAGAGCGCCAGCAGAACACCGACGATCCGTCCGGACATATCCAGGGCAAAGCCGTATTGGGGCAAGTCGGCGACGACGGGCCGCCGTGCCATTCGGCTCAGGGCCCGCTTCCAGTAGCTTGGGGGACGTTCCGGAAAGCCTCTGCTGAGGCATTCGGCGACGCCGTCCCAATCGTCTTCGTGAATCGGCCGGCAGGTGAGGCCAGGGGGAAATGCGCCTAAAACAGCCACGATCAACTCCGCAACATTACTGGCGTGGTAGTATATGTCTTACGTTGAAATACATATTAGCGTATCCTCATTAACAAAAATTTGCCGTGGCGCCCGCTGGCAGGTATCGCATCTGTGCTGATGCCGGTGGCTATCCGAAGCGGGTTCTTGCCATTCCCATTTCGCGCCAACGCGTGCCCAGCGAAATGCCGACGAGCAGCAGACAGAAACCGAGAGCGAGGGGGGAGAAGAACGCCTCCTCCTGCAGCACGGCATTGGCCGAGATCGTGACGATCGCGACAAAGGCGAAGAGGAAGTCGGGTTCGCCCGTTTCGATCAGGTGTTTGCGCGCGGACAAGGCGAGCGCCGCCAGAAAACCGAAAAAGGCGAAGCTGCCTATTCCCATCTGGTAAAGCATGACGCCGACGGCGCTTTCGACGGGAACCGAGGCGACGCCTTCTCCCTGCGCCCGCCCCCAATCGAGATTGACGCTGGTGCTCGAGAGATTGCCGCCGATGCCCAATCCCTGTCCCAGCGGGTTAGACAGAAACTCCCGAACACCCGCGATCAGGCCGAGAACATGGTAGTCGCCATGCGTGGCACCATAGGCGGTTGCCGCCGTGGTCCAGATCGCCGGCAGCGCAACCACGGCCACGAGTGTCGATCGAGCCCGGGCCGGATGATAGATCAGCCGTGCGGCGAGCGCGACGGCCAGCATGAATGTGGCGCCCTTCGAGCCGATCACGAGAAGCAGGGGCAGCGCAGCGGCGGGCAGCAGCCAGCGCCCCTTGAAGAGAAGCCAGGCGGACAGGATGCTCAAGCCATAGGCATAGCTGATCGGGTGAAAGTTCGGGCCGCCATTGCGGAAAATCGGCGGGAAGAGATCGCTGAAAAGCCGGATGTTGAAGAAGGTCGTCATCATCGTGTCCTCCAGGCCGCGGAGCACGAACCCCGTTTCCCTGAGCGCTTTCTCCCACACGCCGGCCTCGATCTGCTCCTTGAGGCCGCGCTGGATGTAGAGATCGCCGTGGAACAGGCCGAGGAAGTCCATTCTGAAGATCTGTTCCAGATAGCCGTAGGCGACCGCGCCGGCGCAGAGCCAGAGCATGCTCTTGCGGATGTCGACGGGATAGAGGCTGGCGGCCAGGACGGCAATGTGGAAGCAGGCCAGGGGCGTGATCGTATTGCGGAAGTAGATGACGGCATCCTTGGGGCCGCCGCGCAGGGCGCCCAAGGCAAAATAGAGGCAGACCAGCCCGCACAGCGCGAAAGTGAAGAGCAGCCAGGGGCGCAGTTCGGTCACGCTGCGCACGCGATGTTGAAACGACGCCAGGAAGAAAATACCGAAAGCGGTCATCAGGATGACGAAGTTGGCGCCGCGCAACGCATCGAACGTATTGTCGTCGGGCACGAAGGGAGTGAACCAGGTGACGACGAGGTTCTGGTAAAGAAAGGCGCAGGCGATGACGACGGGAATGGCCCAGGGCAGGGCGATCGAGAGGGTCAGCGTCAGCAGGAACGTTGCGGCGATCCCGAACGGGGTCCAGACGGCGAAAGCCGCGACGGCCGCAACGACGGCGAGGAACGCGACGCAGAGGTGAAACAGGGCGTCGGGGTCTTGCCATCTCAGATCTTCGGTGCCGAATCCGGTCGGCGTCCTCGTGATGTTCATTGCCGGTCTTTCCCGCGCTCCCCTGCATGCCGTGCAGGGAAACGGTGTCTCTCTTTTCGTGTCAGCGCCTCTATCCGTCTCCGATGAGGGCGGCGATCATCGATCGGTCGAACCCTTCCGTACTCAGCCGGCTCCGGATGAAGCCGAATCCCTGGTCGAGCTCCCAATAGGTCCAGCCGATCCCGTGCGCCTCGGCCGCCTGGCGGACGGCGCGGACCCAGAAGGTGCGGCTTTCGGCATCCACGCAGAAATTGAGGACGCCGAACTCATTCATCATCACCGGACAGCCCTGTGTCTTCGACCAGTGTGCGAGCCCGGCAAATTCGGCCGCGATCGCCGCTTCCGTCCATGGCGTCGACGATTGCTCCTCGATCAGGGTTGCCGCCTGCTCGTCGCCGGCCGCCCGCAGCTCTTCGATGAACTCGCGGATGCGCGGCGTATCCTTCGTGGCTGGAAAAGGCAGGTTGGCGATCCGGGCAAGCGGCGATGACGTATCCCAGGTCTGGCATTGATGCGTGAACGCCATGGGCGCGTAGAAATGGATGGCGGCGATCTGGTTGTCGTCGGCAAGCGGCGGCGTGTCGTTCAGCTCCCAGATGCCCTGGTAGGGAGCCGGCCCCCAGACCAGCGTATGAAGCGGGCATCTGTCCCGCAAGGTTTCGGCAAGCCGGTCCCGCAGGGGGATCCATGCGGCTCGTTCCAGGGGCGGTTCGTTCAGGAGTTCCGGATAAACGGAGCTTGCCGGCAGATCGGCAATGACGTCGCGAAGGGCCGTCCACGCCCGGGCTGCCCTCTCGGCTCCCGCATCGAAATCATCTCGCAAGGCGGTGTGAAGACTTGCGGAAGGGTGCATGTCGACGATGACGGCAAAGCCTCGGCCGACGAGGTCCATCACCCCGTCGCGGATCCGGTGGAGCGCCGCCGTGTCGCCCGCCGATATGAGGTCGCCGTTTACCGGCAGCCGGACCGACTCGAAGCCCGTCTGGCGAAGCTTTTCGAGCACCGCTTCGCTGGGGGCGATCCCATCTTTCCGGTCGAGCCAGTCCGGCAGGTTGAACCCGCGCGAAGGAACGGCAGGCTCGGCCGCCTGTGCCGAACCGGACAGAGGGAGGGAAAGCGCCGTAAGGGCGGAGCCACCCGCAAGCGTCAGGACGCGCCTGCGGGTGATCGTCGCCGGTCGGCATCCGCTATTCGTCAGCCGCATGACCACGCCTTCCAAAGACGCCGCGCGCCCATTCTCCATCCTCGGCCGGCCGGAGGTGCCCGGCTGCCTGGTTTTCGGCCGCCTCTATGCTCTCGGGTATTATCGCAAGCGTGGCGCACCGGCGGATTTGGCCGACATCGAGACGTTGCCGCAGCAGCGTGAGGGCTCCGGAAGTTTCCTCGGATGGGCCAAGTGCAAAAAGCATGAGGTCCGCATCCGCAAAAAGCTCCGTGTCCCAGCTGCTGCCGGTGATGGAAGGGGCCATGACGAGCACGAAATCGAATGCTTCGGCATCTGCCAGGATGTCGTTCATGGTGAGGCGATCCCGCGATGCCAGGCCGCCTTCCGCCGCGGCATTGTACATGACGGTTTGGAGGCCGCTTGCGCTGTCGACGAACATGCCCGTGCCGCTTCGCGCCGGAATTTCCAGTCCCGGCCGGCCGCCGAACTCGACGACGAGCACGTTTTGGTCCGCCTGTTCAAGGCCGATCCCGATCATGGCGCCTGCAAGTTTCGCTTCGAGAGGGTCATGGGTCGAAGACACCGCGAGGACGTAGGGTTTGGGATGCTCGGTAAGGTGGGAGATGATCCGCCGTACGAGCTGCAGCAGGTCGCGCGAGAAGGCCTCGCTGCCCGCTTGGGAAAACCGCCTCCTAATTGCCCTTATGCTTGCATGCACGCCGTTGCCGGCCGCCCCGGGCCGGCGGTATTCTCCAAGGTCGGCAGGTGCGGCGGCCGATATGTCGCCTTTGGGGAGCTCGACCGTCTGCGGACGGCCCCTTGCAGGACCTTCCGGGCCGTCTTCCGGCGGATGGGCGGGTCCGCGCATCAAGGCAAGACCGCATCCGGCGAGGAGGCCCAGGGCGGCACTCACCGGCAAAAGCAGAAACGGTTTCGGCCATGTCGGTTGCACCGGCGGAGCGGCCGCGCTGATCACCCGCGCCTCGGAGAGCTGGAGACCTTGCAGCTGCGACGTTTCCTCGGCGCGCTTCAGGAAGTCGTCGAGTACGGTGCGGGCCGCCTGGGCTTTGGCCTCCAGCCGCCGTAACTCCACCTGCGCCACATCCGAACTCTCCGACTGACGGCGCAAGTCGTCGAGCTTCGCCTGAAGCGTTGCCACGTTTTGTGCGGCGAGATCGTATTTCGCCTTCAGCTCCCGCGTTATCCGCTTCGCCTCCGCGGCCATGAGGCCCCTCGTCCTGTTCAGCTCGGACTGAAGACGCTTGATGGTGGGATGCCGCGGTTGGTAGACGATTTCGTAACTGGCAAGCTCCGCCGCGCGCTGATTGTAGTCTTCGCGCAGCTTTTCGGTCGTGCTGGAGGAAAGTATTTCCGAGAGCCGGTCGAGGCCGGCCGGCAAGGTGCCCGCCGCCAGTGCCTGATCATACTTGTCCTTCGCCTGGTCGGCGTCCCCTCGCGCGACGATCAACTGGCTGGTGAGCTGGTCGATCTGAGACCGCAGGGTGCCTCCGGAAGCAGGATCCAGGATCTGATGCCTGGATTTGAAATCCGCAACCGCGCGCTCGGCGTCGCCGACATTTTTCTGAAGGCCGCCGATCCTGTCTGCAAGCAGGGAGTTCACGTCGCTGTTGGCGGTCTCCCTTTCTCCCGCAAGGCCCGCTCTGTAGCGGCCGACGATCGCATTGGCGATGCGTGCCGCCTTGTCGGAGGATTGGGACTTGAAACTGACGTCGATCACATAGGTGAGGCCGGCGCGCTCCGCCGAGACCGCGCGTTGAAAGCGCTTGAAGGTCGAATCCTTCGCAAGAGCATCGTCCGCGTAAAGGAAGGACAAAAGACCGCTGTCCGAAAATTCGGAATCGTTCTCGATGCCTTCGCTTTTGAAGACATCCATCAGCAGATCGCGCGATTCAATGATGAACACCTGGCTTGCGATGGCAGCACTGTCGGGGCCGATTCCGGGAAGAACGCTGTTGAAATTGGTGGCGTGGGAATCGCGCGGATCGATCAGTATCGATGCCGTCGCCGTATAGCTCGGCTTCGCCACCGCAAGATAAAGGAGCGTCAACGCCAGCATCGCGCCGACGCATGCCAGCACCGTCATCCGACGTTGCCAAAGGACGCTCCAGATGGCTTCGACATCGAACAGCGGCGGAAAGGTGCGCTCGTCAATGCTAAACGGTTTCATCCTTCCGTCCCCCAGCCGCCGGTTCCCTGCCCCAAGTCAGGGCAGTATCGATTATCAACATTAGCTATCCGTTAAATTCGCTACCATTGAGTGCGTGATCTATCCGGAGCGCCGGTAACCATGCCGCCAGTTCGTTGTGGCGCGGTTGCTTGTTTTCGCGTTATTCAGAAGCGCATTCCGCTGCGCGGTTTGCCGGCTGCCGATCTGGATATATCTTCTCAGGATTGCATTAGTGAGCGAGTATATAAGTAACCGCGAAACCGCCGCAGAGACCGGTCAGGCGGCCGGCATGCGCCTGTCGATCGGCGCGCTCGCCAGAAGCGGCGCTATCGCAAGCGTGATAAAGCTTGCCAGCGCCGGCCTGTCCTTCCTCATGCTGGTGGCGGTCGCGATGGTCACCGACGAGCGGCAATTCGGCCTTTACAGCGCCGCCTATGCCGGCGCGAGCCTTGTCTCCTTCTTCTCCCTGGTGGGCCAGCACAGCACCGTCCTGCGCTTCTGGCCCCAATATGCCGGAAACGACGATCTCGATTCTGCCAATGGCCTGATGGCCCGCGCGATCCTCGTGGCATTGGCCGGGCTCGCCGCCTTCAGCCTGATCATCGTCGCTGTCGGATTTCTGCCGCTCGCCGGCAGGGACGTGCCGGAATGGCGCTCGCTCTGCGCGGCCACGACGGTGCTGGCCTTCGCGCTCGGCTGGTCGGAATTCACCTCCTGCGCATTCCGCGCCAAGAACGCGCTCATAGCGGGCCTGCTGCCGCGGGACATCATTTGGCGGGCCGTGACCATCGCGGCCTTTGCCGCGGCGGGCTTCATGCATGTCGAGATGAGCGCGGTTGCCGCGACCTTTCTGACGGCCGGGCTTCTTCTTCTTTCGGTCCTGCCGCAAACGATCGTCTTGCTGCGCGACACCATCCGCGCCAAGCGCGGGCCGCTCACGGAAGGGCAGAAGGCGGAGTTCAGGACCGTGACGCTCGGCGTCTGGGGCGTCACCGCGCTGCCGCCGGCGCTCGGTCAGGCGAGCACGCTGCTCGTCGCGGCAATCCTCGGTCCGGAAGCCGCCGGAGCGATCTTCGTCGCCGACCGGACCATGCGGCTTGTGGTGCTGACCCTCAACGGGATCAATCAGGCGCTTGCGCCGCAAATCTCGAACGCCTTCTACAGCGGCGACAGGCCGCATGTGCAGCGCATCACCAGCCTCGCCGCCCTCGGGGGCTTTGCGATCGCGCTTCTGGCGCTGTTGCTCTTCGTAATGTTCGGAAGCCTCATTCTGTCGATTTTCGACCCCGCCTACGGCACGCCGACGATGCACGTGACGCTCATCATCCTCGGCATCGGGGCGACGATCGGGACGGGCTGCGGTCCGACCGAAATCCTTCTGCAGCTGACCGGCCTGCAGCATGCGCTCTTCAAGCTGCTCGTCGCCGTCAACACTCTGGGGCTCGGTGCGACGGCGGCGCTGACCTATCTTCTGGGACCGATCGGCGCGGCGCTCAGCATCGCGGGCACGATCGCGGCGTGGTGCGTGATCGCCGTGTTCATCGCCCGGCGGGAAATAGGCATCAACCCGTCGATCTTCGGTTTCTTCACCGGGCAGGACGCACTTGCCGCCCGCGCCTTCCTGAGGGACCGCGCATGAGGATCGTCCAGGTGCAGACCCAGGCGGAGGCCGCCGGTTCGCAGCGCATTTCCGACATGGTGGGCGAAGGGCTGCGTGCCCGTGGCCATCAGGTGCGCACCGTGTTCATGTACAGAAAGACCGACGTCTACGACCGCGATCCCCACGCGGATTTCATCCTTACCGAACCGCCAAGAGGATTGCCGGGGCAGATGCGGGCGGCCATCGGCCTTGCGGGCTATCTGCGTAGCGCGCGGCCGGACGCGGTCATTACCTTCCAGCACTATGGCAACATTTTCGGCACGATCGGCGCGCGGCTGTCGGGCGTCCGGCCGATCGTCGCGAACCAGAGCGGCGCGCCGCAGAGCAGAGGGGTGAGGGGGCTCCTCACGCAGATCGACAAGCTGATGGGCACGGTTGGGCTCTATCACGCGAATGTCGTCAACTCGGCCTGGACCAAGGCGCAGTTCAGCCATTATCCGCAAGCCTATCGGCGGCGGATCCTGCGCATCGACCACGGCGTTCCCGCACCGTTGGAGGAGTTCGACAAAGCGGCGGCCCGCGCCGCCTTCGGCCTGCCCCGGCAGGCATGGATTGCCGTTTCTTCCGGCCGGATGGCATCTTCGAAGAACCAGATCGCGCTCGTCGGGGCGCTCGCGCACCTGCCTGACATCCATGTGGCAATCGCCGGCACGGGTCCCGAGCGGGACGCGCTGATCGCCCTTGCCGAAAACCGGAGTGTCGCTGAGCGGCTGCATCTGGTCGGCGAGGTCCCTCCTGCGCGCATCTTCGAATTCCTCGCCGCAGGCGATGCCTATGCGTTTCCCTCGACGACGGAAACTTTCGGCCTTGCTGCGGTCGAGGCGGCGATTGCCGGCCTGCCGGTGGTGGCGAGCAATCTCGACGTGATGCGGGAGGTGCTGACGACGGAGGATGGCGAGCCCGCCGCGCTGTTCGTCGAAGCTGATGCGAAAGGCATGGCCGAGGGGCTCGCCGGCCTCATCGCTAGGCCGGAGCTTGCGGCCGAGCTTGCCGCAGCCGGGCGGCGGCTCAGGGAGCACTATTCGCCGGCGAGAATGTGCGCAGGCTACGAGGCGCTACTGTCTTCCTGAGCGTTTCCGCACGGCCGCGATCCCGTCGATCACCTCCAGCCGGCCGGAGCGGTTGAGAGTGTGGATTTTCGGATAAGGCCAGTCGCCGTCGGCGGCAACCGGCCGGGGTGCCGTGAGCCGCACTGTTCGCCTGTCGAGCATCAGCAGTTCCGAGAGGCCGAGGCCGCCTCCATAGCCGAGCGTCCCGTCCTGGACCGGCAGAAAGATGCGTCCTTCGGGGTTGCGGATGAAGGCGCCACCTGGACGCGCACCTCGGCGGTCGATCAGGATCGGGTTCAGCGGATGCGCCATCCACGGCCCGGTAGGAGAATCGGAGGAAAAAACCGCAAGCGTGTCGGACGTGCTGCCATAGCCGTCACGGTGGGTAGCGAAAAGCCAGAGCAGCCCCTCGTGCTCAAGAAGCGTGGCATCCGAGATTTCGCCTTCGACGAGCACAGCCTCGGGGGCCCAGCGGTCCGGAAATGCCGTGGCGCGGTAAAGCGTCAGCTTTCCGCCGGAGCTTGCCTCCGGAAGCATCCAGATCGCGCCGTCGCGTTCGAACACCTGCGGATAGGAGAGGTGATGCGCTTCCTCCAGCACCACCCGCGCTTCCTGAGGGACGCCGTCGATATCGAACGGCACGACGGAAATGACCGCCTTGCCGGTCGCATGGGGATAGTCTTCCACGAACACGAAGGATCGGCCCTGCCATTCGAAAGCGAAGGGGTCGGCATAGAAGCGGTCGCCCGGGTCCGGCAGGACCGACCAGCCGTCCCCGAGGCGGCCTGTCTCCGCCACTCCCGGCCCGTCGGTAAAGCGGTAGCCGACACGCCAGTGCGCATGGCGGAAACGGGCACGCCGGATGGTCTCCCGTCCGAGACGCGGCAGGGCTTTCGTCAGATAGGCGGAGGCGAACCGCATGGCGGTACCGTCATCGTTCGGGGCAGCTGCCGGCCCCGGCTCGTTGCCGGAAAGGCGGTCTTCGGCAAAGGCACGAACGGCCGAGACAGCCAGGGTTATCGCGCGGGCGAGCACGTCCTCGAGGCCGAGCGCCGCGGACTCTCGCTTGTCGATCATCGGCCAGGCCCGGCCCACGACCGTCTTACGGTCGAGAACGGCCTCGATCACAGGCAGCTTGCCGGCTGCGACGGCCACGGCCACGGACAGGTCGCAACGGGATCCGTCGAATGCAAGCGTGATTGTGGGGACGTTCGAGGGTGCGGCGTTGCCCGCAAGGTCCAGCCGCAGCGCGGCGAAGCGGCTGCGGGGGCTGGCCGGAATTTCCGCTGTGGGAGCGGCAAGACCAGGGCCGGTCCGGCGAAAGATGCGCCGTTCGAACGCAAGTGCGGCATTCACCGCAGCGGGCCAGTTCGCCGGCCCGGGCCGATGCAGCACGGCGATATCGTACCCCTCCGCCCGAAGCCGTTCGGCCACGACCATCTGCCAGTTGCGGGCGCCGGATTGCGGAACGATGATGTCGATCGGCGGCATACGGCGCTTCCCAGCCACGGTTGCGTTTCGCGGTTTCTGCAGGCTTCAGAAGCATCATGGTTGAACGCAAAAGCTTACTTTCACGTTATTCCCGAAGCCGGCTGCAAGCGCCACGGGCAGTCCCGCCACGTCTCGTCGGCCGAGCCCTTGTCGTTCCATGCGGCAAATCGGCATCTACGCTCGTCCGGCACGAGGCGACGGGAAGACAGAATCGCCTTTCTTCGCTATACAGAATGTCTGACCGCAACGATCCCGCCCGCGGCACGGTGCAATGAGCATTATTCTGAAAGAGCATCAGGAGCGCGTCTCCCACGCGGTTTCCGCCTACCGTTCAGAAATTGCGGAGATAGAAGCGCATATCCGGCTGCGCGCGATGTCGGCTGACGTATCCGACGCGGAGCTTGCC
Source organism: Xaviernesmea oryzae (assembly GCF_900177415.1). Taxonomy (GTDB): domain Bacteria; phylum Pseudomonadota; class Alphaproteobacteria; order Rhizobiales; family Rhizobiaceae; genus Neorhizobium; species Neorhizobium oryzae_A. The sequence continues at coordinate 810,880 of NZ_FXAF01000006.1, forward strand.
CTTCTGAGGCGCCTCAAGGATGAAAAAGCGGAAATTCTCTACCGGTATGAAAACCTCAAGGAGGCTTTCCGAGCCATTCTGCCGTGACCTTGTTCGCCCCGCTCCTGGAAGCGGGAACGCCGTATTACAGCTTCCGGACGTTCTTCATCATCAGCCGCATGACGCGGATGGCGGCCTCCAGGTCGTCGGGGTCGGCGCCTTCGATGAGCGTCTCCTCGCGGCGGAGCGCGATGCGGATGATCTTGGCGTGGAGCTCGTAGCCTTTTTCGTTGAGCCACCAGAGCCGCTTGCGCGGATCCTTCTCGGACGAGACCGAATCCAGATAGCCGAGCTCGTCGAGCGTGGCGAGTGCGCGGCTTGCTGCCGCCTTGTCGAGATTGATGACTTCGCAGATGCGCGCGGCGGTGATCCCGGGCTCGATGGCGAGCATCGAGACGGTACGCCACTCGCTGATGCCGATGCCGAAGCGCTCGCGGTAGAGGTTCGATGCACCGCGCGAGAGCGCGTTGTTGATGCTGGAGAGGAAGAAGGGGACGTAGTTGGTGATGTCGAGGATCTCGACGCCGTCTCGTGTGGTCGTCGATTCCGAAATGCGTCCTTGAGGGCACGGCGCGCGCGCGTCCGCTGGCGGCGCTTTGGTCTGCCTCTCGGTCGGTGTCATCAGGTTTGCACTTTCCTGGCCTTTGCCAGTCCGCCGATGTCGAAACCGCATTGCGCCAGTTCGTCGAACTTCACCTTGGTGGGCGACTTGAGCAGCTGGCGCGCGGCCATGTGTTCGGCGGCGGCGTTGATTGTCTCCAAGGCCAGCAATTTGCCCAATTTGAAACGGAACACAAGCTTGCGTCCATCCTCTTTCTCGATCGCGTGATCTTCGTCGGCACCAACGCCCAAACCGGCGATCTGGAGCTTGAGCGGTCCCTGATCGCTCCAGAACCACGGCACCGCCTCATAGGCGTGAGGCTTGCCGGTGAGACGGCGGGCGATCGTTCGGGCATGGTCCGTGGCGGCCTGTACCGATTCCAGCCGTATCGACCGGCCGGAAGAGGGGTCGGGAAAGGCCGCACAGTCGCCGAGGGCGGAGATGTCGGGGTCCGAGGTCCGCATGAAGCCGTCGACCACGATGCCGTTGGCGACCGTAAGTCCCGCTTGCTCCGCGAGCTCGACATTCGGGCGAATGCCGGCCGCGACGAGCACCATGTCGCCATCGATGACCTCGCCGTCCGCGAGGCGTGCGCCGACCACGTCGCCCGCCTGGTCGCGCAGGATCTCGGTGACCGCCGCACCACGGACGAGCCGGGTACCCGATTTCGTATGATAATCCAGGAAACGCTGCGACATGGCGGGGGAAAGCGCTCGCGCCATCAGGCGCTCCGCCGCCTCCACCACCGTCGCCTCGTGGCCGCCCGCAGCCGCGACGGCGGCGAATTCCAGGCCGATGAAGCCGCCGCCGATGACGATCGGGCGCCGGCTGCCCCGGGCGAGGGCGTCCCGAAGGCGGCACGCGTCTTCTGCGGTGCGAAGACCGAAGACTCCCCGTCCGTCGAGCCCCCTGATCGGCGGGACGAAATTGCGCGCACCCGTCGCGAGCACGAGGTGGTCGTAGGCGATGGCGACGCCGCCCAGGGTCTCGATCGCTTTTGCGTTCCGGTCGATCCGGATCACGCGCTCGGAGGCCATCAGGGTGATGGCGTTGCGATCGAAGAAGCTTTCCGGCCTGAGCTCGATGGCGTTCACGCGCCCGTCCTTGAGATAGGCTTTTGACAGGGGCGGGCGTTGATAGGGCCGTCCGGGCTCGTCGCCGATCAGGGTGACCGGACCTTCATAGCCCTCCTGCCTCAGGCTGGCGGCGAGCTGGAAGCCGCCTTGCCCGGCGCCGATGACGACGACGCCCGTCATGTCTGGCTCTCCGGCAGATGCACGACGAGGCCGTCCAGCTCGGGCTCTATCCGGATCTGACAGGACAGCCGGCTCGTCGGCTTCACCTCGCAGGCGGCGCTTTCCAGCATGTCCTCTTCGCCGTCGGCTCGCGGGCCGACCCGGTCCGCCCACGCATCGTCGACATAGCAATGGCAGGTGGCGCACATCATGGACCCGCCGCATTCGCCGACGATACCGTCGATATCGTTGGCAAGCGCGGCGCGCATGACATTGTCGCCGTTGGCGATGTCGATGGTCGTCTCCGTGCCGTCATGGGCGATGAAAGTCACGTTCGTCATCCTGGGCTCCTATTTCGCGACGAATTTGAGCGGCAGGCGGTCGAGCGCGTGGATGGCGTTGTTGGGCCGCCAGACGGGTTCGCCGTCGAACTCGATGCGATCCACCTTCTCCGCGAGCACCGAGAGCACGATCTCCAGTTCGAGGCGCGCGAGGTTCTGCCCGACGCAGCCGTGGATGCCAGCGCCGAAGGCCATGTGGCCGACCGGCTTGCGGTCGATGCGGAAGATGTCCGGATCGCCCCATTTGGCGGGGTCGAGATTGGCGGAAGCAAGCGCGCAGAGGATTTTCGTGCCCTCGGCGATGCCGTATCCCGCCACTTCCGTATCCTGGTTGGCCGTTCGCGCGAAGGTATGGACGGGGGAGGTGAAGCGCAGCACTTCCTCGAAGCAGGGCCGGGCGAGGGCCGGATCGGCCTTCAGCCTGTCGTATTCCCGCGGATTGGACGCGAGGCACCAGAGTGCATTGCCGATGCCGGTCACCGTCGTGTCGACGCCGGCCGACAGGAAGGAGCGCACCAGCATGGCGGCTTCCTCCTCGGTCACCTCGCCGTCGTCCGCGGCGCCGTAGATGAGCGCCCCGAGCCCGTCCTTGGTCAAGCGGTCGCGGGCGCATGCCGCGGTGATCCAGGGCACGATATCCGGTACCTGCGCCATCGCCGCCCGGCGGAACTTGTTGTCCGGGCCGAGCGCGTTGAAGACCATGGCGCCGTAATCCACCAGCCGACGCCGGTCGCTGTCGACCATGCCGAGCGCCTTCGGGAAGACCGTCACGGGAAAGGCTTCCGCGAGCTCGGCGACAGCCTCGAAGCTGCCCTTTGCGACCAGGCCGTCGACGATGCGCTCGGCCGCCTCGCGGAAGGCGTCCTTCAAGCCGGAAATGGCCTTGGGCGACAAAGCGCGCGCCATCACCTTGCGCGTCTTGGTGTGATCCGGCGGGTCCACCTCCAGAATGATCGACGGCGCTCGCCAGGGCTTGCCGTACTTGAAGTCGTTGAGCCCCACGCCGCGGGACGAGACGAAGCGGGTATGGTCGGAAAAGATCTCGCGCGTTTCGTCGTAGCGGCCGCAGGCGAGCACCGAATATTTCGGGATGTAGACCAGCGGCCCGTGCCGGCGCAGTTCCGCGTAGTAATCCTCCGCGTTGAGCAGCACCTCTTCCGCATAGGGATCGATGTCCCAGACGGGAATGCCGGCGGCGGGCTCGAAGGCAACGTGCCCCTCGATCATGTTCATGGCGATATCCTCCTCAATTGGTCGTGCGGCCGACGCCGATATGCCGCTCCAGCAGCTCCGGCTGCTGTCGCAAGGCAGTGGCGCTGCCGTCGTAGACGATGGTTCCGTTGGTGATGACGACCGCGCGCGTGGCGAAGGCGAGCGCGGCGGAAGCATGTTGCTCGACCAGCATCACGGTCCGCCGCCCGTCCGCGGCCAGTTGCTCGAAGGCATGCATCAGCTGTTCGCAGATGACGGGTGCGAGACCCTCCAGGGGTTCGTCCAGAAGCACGATCCCCGGCTCCGTCATCAGGGTTCTGGCGATCGAGAGCATCTGCTGCTCGCCGCCGGACAGCTGGGTGCCGCCGTTCCTGCGGCGCTCCTTGAGCCGGGGGAACAGCGCATAGGCCTCCTCCAGCGAGGCGTCGCCCCGCATGACGACGGTCAGGTTCTCCTCGACCGTCAGCGACGGGAAGATGTCGCGGGTCTGCGGCACCAGCCCGAGGCCCAGCATGGAGCGCCGGTGCGGCGAATGGCGCGATATGTCGGTGCCCGCAAGTGTGATGCGTCCGCTATGGAGCCGCGTCAGCCCCATGATCGTCGCGAGCATGGTCGTCTTGCCGGCACCGTTGCGGCCGATGACCGCCAGCCGTTCTCCACGGGAAATGCTGAGGGAAAGTTCGCGCAAGACGTGGGTCTGGCCGTATCCTGCGGTGACGTTTTCGAGTGCGAGCACGGTCTCAGACATGGGCTTCTCCGAGGTAGAGCTGGCGGACCATAGGGTCGCGGCTGATCTCGTCGGGCGTGCCTTCGGTGAGGATGCGGCCGTTGACGAGCACGACGATCGACCGGGCGATGCGGAAGACCAGATCCATGTCGTGCTCGATGATCAGCACCGCGAGCTCGGCGGGCAGACGCTCGATCGCCTGCAGGATCAGGTGGCTTTCGCTCGACGGAACGCCGGCCGCGGGTTCGTCGAGGATCAGCACGCGCGGCCTGAGCGCGAGGGTCAGCGCCAGTTCGACGAGCCGTTGCTGGCCATAGGCAAGCAGGTGGATCGGCTTGTCGGCGAGAGGCAGCAGGGCGAACTGGTCGAGCAGGGCATCGATTTCCGCTTCGGTCGCACGGTCTGCCGCTGCTCCTCCGAACATGCGCCCGCCGCGTCCCTGCCTTTCGAGAATCGGCAGCCGGATGTTTTCGCGCACCGTCATGGTGCGGAAGAGCGTCGTGATCTGGAAGGTCTTGGCGATGCCGCGCTTGACGCGTTCGCTCTCGCCCAGACTGCCGATATCGCTGCCGTCGAAGCGGATGCTTCCGCCGCTCGGCTTCAGCTTGCCGGTCACCAGATTCGCGAATGTCGTCTTGCCAGCCCCGTTGGGGCCGATCAGCGCCTTCCGGGCGCCGGGGGGGAGGTCGAAGTCGATCTCTTGCGCGACGGTCAGTCCGCCGAAGGACTTTCTGAGGCCGCGGACTTCAAGGCCTTGCATCGCCGTTCCTCCCGGTGAGATTGCGAAGAGCGGCAGGAATGCCGAGCATGCCCGCCGGCACGAAGAAGACGATGCCGAGAACCAGCGCGCCGATGATGAAGAGCCAGTTGAACGGATCGACGGAGGCGGCGATGTGGTGAACCACCATGAAGATCAGCGTGCCGATGATCGCGCCGTGAAGCCTGCCGGCGCCGCCGAGGATCAGCATGATCAGGGCCTCGGCGGAGAGATTGAAGGCATAGACCTCGAGGCTGACGAGCTGGGTGACCTGGGCCGCGAGCGCGCCCGCCACGCCGGCGACCGCACCGCCGATGGTGTAGATCGTGACCAGCCGGCGATAGACCGGACTGCCGATCGCCACCATGCGCGCCGCGCTGTCCTTGATGCCGCGAACCGAAAGGCCGATCGGCGAGAGCGTGACGACCTTCAGGACCGCATAGCAGACGCAGAGGACGGCGAGCGCATACCAGAAGCCGGTCCGGCCGACGAAATCGAACTTGAAGAGGCCGAGGACGGGCTCCATGCGGATGCCGCGCAGGCCGTCCGCGCCGCCGGTCAGGTCGCGCGCCTTGTTGGCGATCTCCTGACAGATCAGCGTTACGGCAATGGAGAGCATCAGCAGGGTCAGCCCGTGGGCGCGCATCAGCAGCAGGCCGGAAACCAGGGCGAGGGCGGCGCCGGCCGCCGCTCCGACGACGAGGCCGGTGACCGGATCGGCCGAGACATGCACGGCGAAAAGGCCGGCGGCGTAAGCGCCGGTGCCGTAAAGCGCGGCATGGCCGAGCGTGGCGATGCCGGCATAGCCGAGCACCAGGTCGAGAGATAGCACGAACAGCATCATCACCATGATCCGGGTGAGGAGTGCGAGATCGTAGGGGAAGAGAAAATAGGCGATGACGGCGAGTGCCAGCATGACCGCCTCGGGCATCAGCGGCACGCCGCGGATGCGGGTTCGGATCGTGGTCAATGGGATCTCCTGAACGCTCATGTCACGCCTTTCCGAGAAGGCCCCTGGGGCGGATCGCGAGCACGGCCATGACGGCCGCGAAGAAGACGATCGTGCCGAAGTCGGGGATCAGGTAGCGGGAGGCCGTTTCGAGGATGCCGAGCGCGAGCGCCGCCATGAACGAGCCGGTGATGGAGCCCATGCCGCCGACCGAGACGACGATCAGGAACAGGACCATGTAGCGGAGCGGGTAATAGGCATCGATGGGCAGGAGTTCGGCGCCGAGAATGCCGCCAAGCGCCGCAAGCCCCGCGCCGAGACAGAAGGTTGCGGCGAAGACCGCGTCGATGTTGATGCCGAGCGCGCTGGCGATGCTGCGGTTGTCGACGGCGGCGCGCAGCCTGGTGCCGAAACGGCTCCGTTCGATCGTCAGATAGAGCCCGGCGATCACGACGGCGCCGGCCAGTATCACCGCCAGCCGATGAGCGGGCAGCACGCGGAAGCCGAGATCGACCGACTGCTGCAGAAAATCGGGCAGAGGGATTGCCAGCAGGCTGGAACCCAGCAGCCGGTTGACGAGGGCAATGAAGATGAAGGTGATGCCGATGGTCGCCAGCACCTGCTGCAACTCGCCGAGCCCGTAGATGCGGCGATAGACCAGGCGCTCGAGCAGGAAGGCGATGGCCATGGTCGCCATGATGGCAAGCAGCGCGGCAGCCATGAAGGAAAGTCCGGCGCGGGCGATCAGCGCGTGGGCGGCCGCGCCCCCGAGAAGCGCGAAGGCGCCATGGGCGAGATTGATCACGCGCATCAGGCCCATCGTGACCGACAGGCCGATGGAGATCATGAACAGGATCATCCCGTAGGCTATGCCGTCGACGGCAATGTTGAGTATGAGTGACATCGTCCGGTCCTTGCTTCGGCGGCGCGAGAGATCCCGCCCGCGCCTTCCGGCGCGGAAACAGCCGCCTTCTTCGATCGACAGTTCAGAGATGCATGGGACCGGCGGCGCTGCTGGCCGCCGGCGGCCGGGGTCAGTCGGTCCAGCCGAGGTCGCCGACCGTGGCGATCACGCCCTTCTCGCGGTTGACGAGCCGCCCGCTGTCCTTGTCGCGCTCGACGTCGCGGATGTAGACGTTCTGGATCAGGGTGCGGGTCTTCGGATCCATTTCCACGGGTCCGCGCGGGCTTTCCCATTTCAGCGATTTCACCGCTTCGATCGCCTTCGGCCCGTCCGCGCCGGCGGCCTCGACCATCTTGTAGATCAGGTGCGTGCCGTCATAGGCGCCGACCGAGGCCCAGTTGGCCACGGCGCCGGCGGACAGCTCGCCGAGCTTCTTGGTGAATGCGGCATTGACGTCGGAATCATGCGCTTCGGAATAGTGAAACGCGGTCGTCAGGCCGATTGCCGCATCGCCGAGCGCCTGGAGATTGGATTCCTCGGTTTCGGCGGTTCCCAGGAAGCGGATGCCCTCTTTCGCGAGGCCGTTTTCGTTATAGCTCTTGGTGAAGCCGAAAGTCGGCGGGCCGCCGGGCAGGAAGGCGAAGACGCCGTTCGGCGCCTGGCTGCGGACCCGCTGGATGAAGGGCGTGAAGTCCGTGGTCGCGAGCGGCATGCGGATCGTGTCGATCACCTTGCCGCCCTTCTTCTCGAAGGCGGCCTTGAAGGCGTTTTCGGCGTCGATGCCCGGGCCATAGTCGGAAACCGCCGTCACCACGGTGTGAATGCCCTGGTCATACGCCCAATCGGCAAGCGGTGTGGAAACCTGCCAGAGCGTATAGCTCGTGCGGAGAAAATAGGGCGACTGCTTGTTGATCGCCGACGTGGCGGCGTTGAAGATGACGGTCGGCGTCTCCGACTGCTCGATCAGCGGCGCGAGCGCCAGCGCGTTCGGCGTGAAGGTGAGACCGGCGAGATAATTGACCCGGTCGCGAATGAGCAGTTCCTGGGCCAGCGTCTTGGCAAGATCCGGATTGGCGCCGCCGACGTCCTTGTAGATGAATTCGATGTCGTGGCCGCCGGACTGGCTGCCATGCTGGGCGACGTAGGTCTCGATCGCTTCCTTGTATTGCTTGCCATAAATGGCGAAGGGGCCGGAGAATTCGGCGATCACGCCGACCTTGATGGTATCCGCCCAACAGGCGCCCGCGCAAAGCGTCGCCATCGCGGCCGCAAGCGCGGCGCGTACAAGATTGTTCATGATTTCCTCCCAAAGCGTCAAACGGCGCCGGCCAGATCCTCCATGGCCAGGCGAGCCGATGAGTTGCGATCACAACTCGACCAGCATTAAGACCTCAACGAGTTGTGATGTCAACTCATAATTTCCTGACGCGATCGGGGGCGAGGTTTTCCAAATCAAATCGCAATGGAACCCGCTGCCGGAAACGCATCTGTCGGAACAATCCATCCGCGCATCGGTTCTTCTTTCAGGAGGAAGAAGATGGACCGGTTACCGCACAATCATCACGATTGGATCTTTTACATCGGCCTCAACGCGGCCCTCGCCGGCCTCATTGCCGTGGCGATCTGGTATTCGGCGGGCTTCTGAACCGGGTGGCGCCGCCATGACGAAGAACGCGATAATCGGCATGCTCGTCGTCGTGGTCGTCATTCTGATCGGCGCGTTCCTGATGCGTGGGCCAAGCCAGCCTTCCGATGACAGCCCGCCACCGGCAACGGCCCCGGTGCGGTAAGCCGCATCAGTTGCCGCCGGGCTTGAACTGCGCCGTGACCATATGCCGGTTGCCGGGATAAGTCAGGCGGACGTTCGTGACCGGGCCCGCATAGCTCCATGTCTGCCGTTCGATTACAAGACAGGCATGCCCGGCGCTCAGCTTCAGGAATTTCGCCTCCTTCTTGCCTGCGGATACCGCCTGAATGCGGTGCTCGGCAGCCGTCCAGGGTATCTGGGCGAGCAGCCATGGGCCCGGTGCCAGGGTTTCGAACTCGAATTCGCCGGCTTCCGGCACGGTTTCGAGATTGATCAACCGCTCTTCGAGACAGAAGGGCTGTCCGCCGGCGGAATGAAGGCAGGTGACGTCGACGATGCGGGCCGGCGAAGAAGGCGCCGAAGTCAGACCAAGCCGGCGGCGGTCCTCCGCATCCGCGTCACGCTGAGCACGCGATATCAGCGCATAACCGTAGGCGAGGTTCAGGGATTGGACTTCTTCCCTGATATCGTGAATCTCGAGAACCGCGGACTGTGCCTTCGGCTGGGTGACGAAGCTGCCCGATCTCTTCCGGCGCTCGATCAGCCCCGCCTGGACAAGCTGCGTCATGACCTTGTTCACGGTCATGCGCGAGCAGCCGTATTGCCGGGCAAGATCCACCTCGAACGGCAGCCGGAATCCGGGAGGCCATTCGCCGGATACGATGCGACCTTCGATATCGCTCAGGATCTTCCGATGCAGGGTGGAATCTTGGGAAATGACCGTCGTCCTTGCCTTGTCTTTCCTTCCGGCACTAGCGCAACATGAGGATATTGCAAGGCCAATTGCCCCGCAGATCAGGTTTCCATGAGGGAGCGCATGGTGCGGGCGAACCGCTTGCTGATCGCGTCCCGGCTTACGTGACGGCCGCCCGCCACCTGTTTTCGGCCGCGCGCCCAGACGCTGTCCACCGATATGCCGCTGCTGAAGATCCAGTGATCGAGCAGGCGATCTTCCGAAAGATAGGGGACCGCGCCTATGTCGAGCGAGACGATATCCGCCGGAGCGCCGGCAACGAGGCCCGACGCCGATTGCAGCGCGGCTCCGCCGCCGATGATCGCCTCGTCGAAGAGCCTGCGGCCTGTCGATCCGTTGGGATCGGCGACGACGTTGCGCGCCCGCAATGCCAGGCGCTGCGAATATTCGAGCTGGCGCAGTTCCTGCGGCAGAGAGACCAGAACGTTGGAGTCCGAACCGATCCCGTATCGGCCGCCTTCGGCCAGAAAGGCAGGGGCGGCGAAGGTCCCGTCTCCGAGATTGGCCTCGGTGATCGGGCAGAGCCCGGCGACGGCCCTGCTGCGCGCCATGGCTTGGACTTCCCGGTCCGTCATGTGGGTGGCGTGTATCAGGCACCAGTGCTTGTCGAGGGGTGCGTTTGCAAGCAGCCATTCGACCGGGCGGGCGCCGGACCAGGCGATACAGTCCTCCACCTCCTTCACCTGTTCGGCGACGTGGATATGGATTGGCCCGCCGCCGGCCATCGGCAGAAGCTCGGCGAGCTCGTCCGGCGTCACGGCGCGCAGGCTGTGCGGTGCGATGCCCAATTCCATCCCGTCCAGGCGGGATTTCATCGTCCGGCAGGCCCGCATGAGCTCGGCGAAGCGGTCGATCGAATTGACGAACCTGCGCTGCCCTTCGACGGGCTCAGCCCCGCCGAAGCCGGAATGGGCGTAGAAGACCGGCAGCAGGGTAAGCCCGATGCCCGCCGCCTCGCTTGCCGCGCCGATCCGTTCGGCTAGCTCGGCGATGTTGCCATACGATTGTCCATCCCTGTCGTGATGCAGGTAGTGGAACTCGCCGACGCGGCAGAATCCGGCTTCGAGCATTTCCATGTAAAGCTGCGCCGCCACCGCCTCGACCTGCTCTGGCGTCATCGTCAGGGCGAATTTGTACATCACGCTGCGCCAGCTCCAGAAGCTGTCGGCCGCAGGTCCCCGGACTTCCGCGAGCCCCGCCATGGCGCGCTGGAAGGCGTGGCTGTGAAGGTTTCCCATTCCGGGGATCAGGACGGCATGGGCCTCGTCGCCGGCTGCGGCCGGCACGCCGGTTTCGATCCCGGAGATAAGGCCGCCGCTGAGGGTGAGGCGCACGTCGGAATGCCAGCCTTCGGGCAGGAGCGCCGCGTCTGCGTGCAGAGTGGTCCCGGTCGATCGCGTCATCGTTGAGCGGCCTCCTTCTCGCCGGCCAAGGCTTACCAGATTTTTCGCTTGTCAGTGCTTTTATTATGTATATACATATTTACGCAGAAGGAAAGGGGAAGGCGATGAGCAGGCTGGGAAATTCCTCCGAGGAAGCTGCGCAGGGGACAGGGACAACGCTCTGGCGCAACGCCAGGCTCGCGACGCTTTCGCCCGACGCCGCCGGTCTCGGCATCGTCGGGAATGGGGTTCTCGCGGTTCGCGACGGCTGTATCGCCTATGCCGGTGCGGCGGATGGGCTTCCGTCACATTTTCTGCGCGATGCGTCCGAGGTCGATTGCGAAGGGCGCTGGATCACGCCGGCGCTGATCGACTGCCACACCCATCTGGTCTACGGCGGCGATCGCGCGCTCGAATTCGAGATGCGGCTTGCCGGTGCATCTTATGAGGAAATCGCCCGCGCCGGCGGCGGCATCATCTCCTCGGTCAAGGCGACCAACGGGCTTTCCGAGGATGCGCTGGTGGAACAGGCGCTGCCAAGGCTGGATACGCTTCTGAGCGAGGGCGTCTCCACGGTCGAGATCAAGTCCGGTTACGGCCTCAACGTCGAGGCCGAGCTGAAGATGCTGCGGGCCGCACGGCGGCTTGCCGATCTCCGCCCCGTGCGGATCGTGACGAGCTGGCTTGCCGCACATGCCGTTCCGCCGGAATACAAGGGCCGGAGCGCTGCCTATCTCGACGAGGTGGTGCTGCCCGGTCTGGAGATGGCGTCCGAACAGGGCCTCGTCGATGCCGTCGACGGCTTCTGCGAGAACATCGCCTTTTCGGTCGATGAGATGCGGACCGTCTTCGGCAAGGCGAAGGAACTCGGCCTGCGGGTGAAGCTGCATGCCGAGCAGCTTTCCAATCTTGGCGGCGCCAGGCTTGCCGCATCCTGCGGCGCGTTGTCCGCCGATCACCTGGAATATCTCGACGAAGAAGGCGCGAAAGCGATGGCGGAGGCGGGCACGGTTGCCGTTCTTCTCCCCGGCGCCTTCTATACGTTGCGCGAAAAGCAGGCGCCGCCGGTTGCGGCCCTTCGCGAAACCGGCGCGCATATCGCGATTGCCACGGACAGCAATCCCGGCACGTCGCCGCTGACCTCCCTGCTCCTGACGATGAACATGTCGGCGACGCTCTTCGGGCTGACGGTCGAGGAATGTCTGGCCGGCACGACACGCGAGGCTGCGAGGGCGCTCGGCCTGCTCGCCGAGACCGGCACGCTGGAGGCCGGAAAATCGGCCGACTTCGCGATCTGGAGCATCGAGCGGCCGGCCGAGCTCGTCTACCGCATCGGTTTCAACCCACTTCACAGCCGTGTCTTCAAAGGCCAGCAGGTATCCGCATGACGATCATTCTACACCCGGGCAGGGTTCCGCTTGCCGACCTTGCCGAGATCTACTGGAGCAACGGATCGGCGAGGCTTGATCCGTCTTCCGATAGCGCCATCGACAGGGGGGCTGCGCGCATTGCCGAAATCGCCGCCGGGAATGAGCCGGTCTACGGCATCAATACCGGTTTCGGCAAGCTTGCCTCGATCAGGATCGACGCCGCCGACGTCGCGACGCTGCAGCGCAATCTCATCCTCTCGCATTGCTGCGGCGTCGGCGCGCCGCTTCCGGAAAACGTGGTGCGCCTCGTCATGGCGCTGAAGCTCATCTCGCTCGGCCGCGGCGCTTCCGGCGTGCGCATCGAGCTGGTGCGGCTGATCGAGGCCATGCTGGAGAAGGGCGTCATTCCCGTCATTCCGGAAAAGGGCTCCGTCGGCGCATCCGGCGATCTCGCGCCGCTCGCCCATATGGCAGCCGTCATGATGGGCGAGGGCGAGGCCTTCTTCCAGGGCGAGCAGATGGCGGCCAGGCAGGCACTTGCGGCGGCGGGGCTGGAGCCGGTCGTGCTGGCTGCGAAAGAAGGGCTGGCGCTGATCAACGGCACGCAGACCTCCACCGCGCTGGCGCTTGCCGGGCTGTTCCGCGCCCACCGCGCCGCCCAGTCCGCGCTGGTGACGGGCGCGATGTCCACAGACGCGGCCATGGGCTCCTCGGCGCCGTTCCATCCCGATATTCATGCCCTTCGCGGCCACAAGGGGCAGATCGATGCCGGCGCCGCGCTGCGCCGGCTTCTCGAAGGTTCGGAAATCCGCATGAGCCATATCCAGGGCGACGAGCGCGTGCAGGACCCCTATTGCATCCGCTGTCAGCCGCAGGTGGACGGAGCCTGCCTCGACCTGCTCCGTTCGGTCGCGAGAACGCTCGAGATCGAGGCCAATGCCGTCACCGACAATCCGCTGGTGCTGTCGGACAACGAGGTGGTGTCCGGCGGCAACTTCCATGCCGAGCCGGTGGCCTTTGCCGCCGATCAGACGGCGCTTGCCATCTGCGAGATCGGCGCGATCGCCCAGCGCCGTGTCGCGTTGCTCGTCGATCCGGCGCTCTCCTACGGCTTGCCGGCCTTTCTGGCGAAAAAGCCCGGGCTGAATTCCGGGCTGATGATCGCCGAAGTGACGTCGGCCGCGCTGATGAGCGAGAACAAGCAGCTTTCGCATCCGGCCTCTGTCGATTCCACGCCGACCTCCGCGAACCAGGAGGACCACGTATCCATGGCCTGCCATGGCGCCCGCCGTCTCCTGCAGATGACCGACAATCTGTTCTCGATCATCGGCATCGAGGCGCTGGCCGCCGCCCAGGGCGTCGAGTTGCGCGGCCCTTTGAAGACCAGTTCGGAACTGCAGAAAGCGCTGGCGACAATCCGGGCCGCGGTGCCCTCGCTGGAGGAGGATCGCTACATGGCGCCCGACCTCAAGGCTGCAAGCGAGCTCGTGGCTTCCGGCGCGCTCGCCGCGGCAATCTCTCCGGGCATCCTACCGGTGCTGGAGGTATGATGATGACGTGCGTGTGGATACCCCCCTCTGCCCTGCCGGGCATCTCCCCCTCAAGGGGGGAGATCGGCAAGCGGCAGCGTCGATCCATCTCCCTCTCCGCTCGACATTTCCGTTTTCGTGAACGGTTGTTGTTTGCGGTCCGAGCTGGCGTCAGGTCGATCTCCCCCCTTGAGGGGGAGATGCCCGGCAGGGCAGAGGGGGGTGCAGGATGAACCCGCCGGTCTTCGAAACCCGCAGGGGCACGTCTCCCGTCATCCTCGCTTTTCCGCATACGGGTACCGAAGTCCCGGCAGCGGCATGGGACCGGCTGAACGACAACGGCCGGATGCTTGCCGACACCGATTGGCATATCCACGAGCTTTATGCCGGTCTTCTCGACGATGCGACGACGGTGCGCGCCACGTTCCATCGTTACGTCATCGACGCCAATCGTGATCCCGAGGGCGTAAGCCTCTATCCCGGACAGAACACGACTGGCCTCGTTCCGGAGACCGATTTCGACGGCAGGGCGATCTGGAAGGATGGCGCCGAACCTGCCGCAACGGACATTGCGGAGCGGTTGAGCACGTTTCACGCCCCCTATCATGCGGCGCTCCAGGCCGAGATCGAGCGGGTCAAGGCGATCCATGGCATCGCCGTTCTTTATGACTGCCATTCGATCCGCTCGCATATCCCCTTCCTCTTCGAAGGCAGGCTGCCGGATTTCAACATCGGTACGGATGGCGGCCGCACCTGCGACCCGGCGATCGAAAAGGCCGTCGTGGACGTGACGGGCGCCGCCACGGGTTACACCAGCATCCTCAACGGCCGCTTCAAGGGCGGCTGGACCACGCGCCATTACGGGCGACCCGAAGAGGGGGTGCACGCCATCCAGATGGAGCTCTCCCAGGCCTCGCATCTCGTCGCCGAAGCGTCTCCTTTCGCATACGACGCGCCGAAGGCGGAACGCCTGCGGACCCACCTCAAGGACATTCTCGTGCGCATCGAACGGATCGCGTCCGAGCTCAAGAAGACAAGCCGGAGCAAACCATGATCAATCCGCGTCACAACATCCGTGAAGTCCGTGCGCCGCGGGGGCCGGAACTCAATGCCAAAAGCTGGATGACCGAAGCGCCGCTGCGCATGCTGATGAACAATCTCGATCCGGATGTGGCCGAGAACCCGCATGAACTGGTCGTCTATGGCGGCATCGGCCGCGCGGCGCGCACCTGGAACGACTTCGACACGATCGCCGCGACGCTGAAGACGCTGAATGAGGACGAGACGCTGCTGGTGCAGTCCGGCAAGCCGGTCGGCGTGTTCCGCACGCACAGGGATGCTCCGCGCGTGCTGATCGCCAATTCCAACCTCGTGCCGCATTGGGCGACCTGGGACCATTTCAACGAGCTCGATAAGAAAGGTCTTGCCATGTACGGCCAGATGACGGCCGGTTCGTGGATCTATATCGGCACGCAAGGCATCGTGCAGGGCACCTATGAGACCTTCGTGGAAGCCGGCCGACAGCATTATGGCGGCAATCTCAAGGGCAAATGGATATTGACGGGCGGGCTCGGCGGCATGGGCGGCGCGCAGCCGCTTGCCGCCGTCATGGCCGGCGCCTGCTGCCTTGCCGTCGAATGCGACGAGACCCGCATCGATTTCCGCCTGCGCACCCGCTATGTCGATGAAAAGGCGAGAACCTTGGACGAGGCGCTGGCGCTGATCGATCAGTGGACGAAGGCGGGCGAGGCGAAATCCGTCGGCCTGCTCGGCAACGCGGCCGAGATATTCCCGGAGCTGGTGGCGCGCATGAAGGCCGGCGGTCCGCGGCCGGATATTGTCACCGACCAGACCTCCGCCCACGATCCGCTGAACGGCTACCTGCCCGTCGGCTGGACGGTGGAGGCGGCGAGGGCCAAGCGCGAAAGCGATCCGAAAACGGTCGAAGCCGCCGCCCGCGCCTCGATGAAGAGCCATGTCGAGGCCATGGTCGCCTTCTGGGACGCAGGCGTGCCGACGCTCGACTACGGCAACAACATCCGCCAGGTCGCCAAGGACGAAGGGCTGGAGAATGCCTTCGCCTTTCCCGGTTTCGTGCCGGCCTATATCCGCCCGCTCTTCTGCCGCGGCATCGGCCCCTTCCGCTGGGCGGCCCTTTCCGGCGATCCGGAGGATATCTTCAGGACCGATGCCAAGGTGAAGGAACTGCTTCCCGATAACAAGCACCTGCACAACTGGCTGGACATGGCGAGGGATCGCATCTCCTTCCAGGGGCTGCCGGCGCGCATCTGCTGGGTGGGGCTCGGCGATCGCCACAAGCTCGGCCTCGCCTTCAACGAAATGGTCCGCAACGGCGAATTGAAGGCGCCGATCGTCATCGGCCGCGACCATCTCGACAGCGGTTCGGTCGCTTCGCCGAACCGCGAGACCGAAGCGATGAAGGACGGTTCGGACGCCGTCTCCGACTGGCCCCTCCTCAATGCGCTGCTGAACACGGCATCCGGCGCGACCTGGGTATCGCTGCATCATGGCGGCGGGGTCGGCATGGGATATTCCCAGCATTCCGGCATGGTGATCTGCTGCGACGGCTCCGAAGATGCCGACCGCCGCATCGGGCGCGTGCTCTGGAACGACCCGGCGACCGGCGTCATGCGCCACGCGGATGCCGGCTACGACATCGCTCTCGGCTGCGCCAGGGAGAAGGGCTTGCGCCTGCCGGGCATCCTCGGGAACTGACGCCGTGCGCATCCTCCGTTCCGTGGACTACAAGCGCATGCCGTGGAAGAACGGCAGCGGTCAGACGACGGAGATCGCCGTCTTTCCGCCGGATGCTACGGTCAACGACTTCGACTGGCGCATCAGCATGGCGACGGTCGGGGAAGATGGGCCTTTCTCCATCTTTCCGGGCGTCGATCGCACCCTGAGCGTGTTGAGCGGAGAGGGGATCGAGCTGACGATTTCGGAAAAGCCGTCCATTGCCCTCGTTCGAGGCTCCGAGCCCTACCGCTTCGCGGCGGACGCACCGACAGGCGCCCGCCTCATCGGCGGCCCGATCACCGATCTCAACGTGATGACGAGGCGCGGCCGGTTCACCCACAACGTTACGCGCCGGATATGTCAAGGCCAGGTGCAGGTGACGCCGGACGGCGCGGTCAGCCTGGTCGTGACGACCGACCGCTGTGCGCTGAACGGCGAGAGCAATGCACTCGCCCCGCTCGATACGGTCCTGCTGGAACCGGGCGACGGCGCTGCGACCTTCCACTCGGACACCATGACGATCCTGTTCGTCATCAGGATCGAAACGCTCGCTTTATGATCCGTCGTGCTTCAGGGCGATGAGGGATTGCCCCCGGGGGGCTAGACTGCCTGCCGCTTGTCAAAGTTCGTTGAAGAATTTGGTAAGCCGGTTCATGGCCTCGTCGATGCGCTCGATGCTTTCGGAGCCGAAGCAGACGCGCAGGTGGCCTTCGCCCATGCCGCCGTAAAAACTGCCTGCCTCGACCACGACCCCCGTCCGTTCGAGAATGAGATCGGCGGCTTCCTGGGATTTCAGGCCGGTGCCGCGAATGTCGGGAAAGGCGTAGATCGTGCCTTCGGGCCGGGCGCAGATGACGCCGGGCATCTGGTTCAGCCGCGCCACCACCAGATCGCGCTTGCGGCGGTCGTCCTCGACCATGGCATCGAGGATCGAGGTCGGGCCGGTGACGGCCGCGAACGCGCCATGCTGAATGAAGGTGTTGACGTGGGTGACCTCGGTGGACGTGATCTTCATGAGACCGGGGATGAGGCTTGCGTCGGCGGCGATATAACCCAGCCGCCAGCCGTCCATCGCGTAAGCCTTGGTGAAGGCATACATGCCGACCGTGCGCTCTTTCATGCCCGGCAGCGAGGCGATGCTCACATGCTCGGCGCCGTCGAACAGGATCTGTTCGTAGACTTCGTCGGACAGCACCGCGAGATCGTGCTCGATCGCCAGATCGGCGACGATCTGCAGCTCCTCGCGGGAGTAGACGCGGCCCGTCGGATTGACCGGATTGACGAGCACGATCATCCGTGTCGCCTTGGTGATCTTCGCCTCGATCAGGTCGCGGCGGATGCGGAAGCCGCTCTCCCTGTCGAGAGGTGCGATGACCGCCTTGCCGCCGGCCATTTCGATCTTGCCGAGATGCTGCGGATAATAGGGTTCGAGCAGGATCGCCTCGTCGCCGTCGTCGATCAGCGCCATGAAGGCGGCGAAGGATGCCTGCGTCAGGCCGTTGGTGACGATGATCTCGTTCGCCGAAATATCGGTGCGATTGTAGTCGCGCAGCTTTGCGGCCAAGGCCGAACGCAATTCCGGCAGACCCTGCAGATCGCTGTAATGCACCTCGCCCCGCCTCAGCGCCGCGATGGTCGCTTGCTTGATATGCTCCGGCGTGTCGTGGAACGGCCGGCCGAGTTCCAGATGGATGAGGTCGCGCCCTTCGCCTGCCATCGCGGCCGCCTTGGCATACATGCCGAAGCTCTTCTTGGAGGTTTCAGTGACGCGGCGGGCTAAACGGACCATCGGTTCCTCGTATGTCTTCTCTTTTATCCGCCCTTGAAGTGAGCATTTGATCAAATCTGCGAATGTTCTATTGTGGCGGGAGCGGCAGATCAAGGAGATTTCAATGCAGCGCGATATGGATGCACAATTCAGTCTCGATCACGTGCCCGGGCTTCCGGCGATTTTCGAGCGCCGCCAGCAGTTGGCGGATGCGGCTTTGACGCGCTACACGGTCCATCGCAAGCTCCCCTATGCCGATTTGCCGGACCACACGCTGAACGTCTTCCCGCCCGAAGGCGCGAGAGGGCCGGCGCCGGTCCAGTTCTTCATCCATGGCGGCTTCTGGCGTTCGCTGGACGCCGATCTTTTCAGCTTTCTCGCGGATGGGTTCGTGCCCTTCGGCGCGATGCTGGTGGTGATCGACTATCCGTTGATGCCGGCGACGCGCATGGCCGGCGTGGTCGAGGCCTGCCGGAACGCCTTGGCCTGGACGCATGAAAATTGCGCCCGATACGGCGGCGACCCCGACCGGCTGTTCATCTCCGGCAATTCCGCCGGCGGGCATCTGGTGGCCGAACTCGCCGACCGATCGTCTCTCTCGAAAGCCGGGTTGCCCGAAGACGCCGTCAAGGGCGTAACGGCGATCAGCGGCATCTACGATCTCGAACCGGTGACGCGCTCTTTCCAGGACGATTCGCTCGACCTGACGGCGGACGAGGTGGCGGCCTTCAGCCCGCTCAACCGGGTTTATGACCTGGCCGCGCCGCTGATCGTTACGCTGGGCGGCGACGAGACGGTGGAATTCCACCGCCAGTCCGAACTGTTCATGCGCCATTGCCATCAGGATCGCTTTCCGGTCTCGCTTCTGAAAGTGCCCCGCACCAACCACATCACCGTTCTCAGCGAAGCGCTCGCCGAGCCGGGGAACGTCCTCAATCAGGCCGTTCGCCGCCAGATGGGCATGCCGGCCTGAATACGCGCGGCGGCACTGCGCCGCCGCGCGAATTGTCGAACCGCCGCTTACTTGTCGATCTCGGCGATCGCGTCGGCGACGCGGGTCTTGTCCCACTTGTCCACCACGGTCAGCTTGCCGTCATTGCCGACGCCCCAGATGAGATAGGGGCCGGTGACGTCGCCGAACTGGTCGAAGGAGATCGGGCCGGTTGCACCCTCATAGCGGATCGGCTTGCCGGCCTTGATCAGTTCCTTGGCCTTCTTGAAGCCGTCCGGACCGGGAAAGATGACCTCGCCGTCGCCGGTGGTGATGGCACGGATGTTGTCGCGGATCGCGGTGCCGTCCGGCTTGCCGGCCTTTTCCATGGCGAGCAGGGCGACTGCCGCAGCGTCGTACATGGTGTGCAGGCCGGGGCCGTTCGGGGCCGAGCCGAATTTTGCCGCCCAGGCCTTGTTGAAGGCGTCGACGGACGGGCCTTCCGTCTGGGCGTTGTCGATACCTTCCGCCTTGGTGAGATATTGGGCGCCGACCGATTTCACGAACTCGTCCGCGCGCAGCGAGTTGCTGAGCAGGAGATTCTGCGAACCGCCGAAGGAGATCCACTCGCGAAGAGCCGTCGCGCCGTCGGCCGGGAAGGCGATCAGGAAGAGCGAGTCCGGATCGCCCTGCATCGCGGCATTGACCTCGGCCCGGTAGGACGCCTGTTCCTGGTTATACGGCGTCACGCTGCTCACCGTGCCGCCGACTTTTTCGAACGCGGCCTTGAAGGAGCGGGCGAGCGAGACGCCGTAGTCCGAGTTCACGTGGATGACGGCGATCTTCTTGTAGCCCTTGGTCTTGGCGATGTTCGCCATGACGACGCCCTGGGGCCGGTCGGTCGGCAGCGTGCGGAACCAGTAGCCGCCGGTGCCGCCGTCGCGGGCAAGCTGGGTGAAGGTCGGCGCCGACGAGCAGCAGGAGATCTGCACGACCTTGCCCGGCACGCTGACGGAGGTCAGGATCGGCATGGTGACGCCGGACTGGATGGCGCCGAGGATGACCGGCGCCTTCTCGATCTCCACCAGGGTCTTGGCGGCATCGACGCCGACATTCGGCGAGCCCTGGTCGTCGCGAAGGATATATTTCACGTTGCAGCCGGCAACCCCGCCGGCTTCGTTGAACTGGTCGACGGCAAGCTGGCCGGCATCGCCGATCGCCTTGCCGATCGCCGCCATGGAGCCGGTGATCGACAGCACCGATCCGACGGGGATTTCGCAGGACTGAGCGGCTGCGGGCAGCGCGCTTGCCATGAGGCCGAGGCCGAAGGCGCCCGACAAAAGAAGATGTTTCGTCATGTCTGTTCCCTTTTTCTTATGCGGCGGTTGATGATGGTTTATGCGCTGTTCTCGTGATTGCCCTGCGGTCGGACATCAGTCCCCGGATCAGGAAGAAGGACGGTGCAGCCCGTGCGATCGGCCGGAAAGGCACGGCGTCCGCCGGCATCAGCGGAACGGCCAGCTGATCAAGCGGTACCGCGCCGAGGACGGCATCCGCCAGCACGTCGCCGAACATGGTCGTCATGGCGACACCCCGTCCGTTGCAGCCCGTCGCGCCGATGAAGTTGGGGCCGAATTCGCAGATATGCGGCAGGAAATCCGTGGTGACCGCGGCCGTGCCGCGCCAGACGTAATCCGTTCGCGGGACGGACGGCAGATCGAGCTCGAAGGCGAGGCGCTCGGCAATGGTACGGGCCATCCGTTGTTCGGCGCTTACAGGAAGTATCGCCATGCCGCCGGAAATCAGCCGGTTGTCGCGGGTCAGCCGGTAGGTGAAGATGTTGGCGCGAGTATCCGACACCGGCTCCCGACGCGGCGAGAACCGCTCGATCAATGCGGCGTCGAGCGGCTCGGTCGCGATCTGGTAGACCTGGAGCGGTATGACGGTTTTACCGAGGCGTGCGGCAGCGCCCGTTTCGAAGGCATTGGTGCAGAGAAGGATGTGCCCGGCGCTGATGGAACCTGCGGGCGTCACGACGCGCCAGCCGCCGGCATCCTTTTCCACGCCCGTCGCCGGCGACTGCTCGAAGACCTGCGCCCCGGCCGCAACGGCTGCCCGCGCGAGCGTCCGCGCATAGGCGACCGGATTGATCGTGCCGCCGGAACGGTCGGACAGCGCGCCGTGATAGATCGGCATGCCGGTGCGCTCGCGGATTTCGCGCGCATCGATCCATTCCACGGGCCGGCCGAAGAGCTGCCAGGCCTCGACACGCTTCTTCAAGGCCTCCGCCATCTCGGCGGAATGAGCGGGCTGCAGCCAGCCGGTGCGCTGCGCGTCTTCCAGCCCATATTGCCTGGCTATCTCGAACACCCGGTCGCCGCCCTGGGCGACGAGCCGCAGCAGCCTGTGCCCCTTTTCCTCGCCCAGCTTCGCGATCACGTAGGCCGGGTCCGCCTTGGAGAAGTTCGGCACCACGAAGCCGGCATTGCGGCCGCTCGCACCGAAAGCGATCGCCTGCCCCTCGACGAGCACGACGGAGGCGCCGCGTTCGGAGAGCCTGAGGGCGGCGCTCAGTCCGGTGAACCCGCCGCCGACAATGGCGACGTCCGCCGTGAGATCGCCTTCAAGCTTCGGATAATCGGTGATCTCCGTCGTCGCATGCCAGAAAGTGGGCGGGTTGGGGTGCGGCATGTCTACCTCGCATGCCGGGAAACGGATTGGGCTTCGCCGATCAGCCCACGGGGTCGGAAAAGCAATGTCAGCACGATGAGGAGGCCGATGATGATGACCTGGATCGCGCCGCCCTGGCTCTGGTAATGGACCGGCAGCAGGCGGCTGATTGCAAAGCCGCTCATGGTCCAGAGCGCCCAGACGCCCACCGCGCCGACGATCGCGCCGCGATTGTTGCCGCTGCCGCCGACGATCAGCATCGCCCAGATCTGGAAGGTGAGGAGCGGCAGGAAGTCGAGCGGGCTGACATAGCCGATGAAGCCGACATAGAGCCCGCCGGCCAGCCCCATCAGCGTCGAACCGAGCACGAAGGCCTGCAGCCGCACCAGCGCCGGGTTCTTGCCGAGCGAAGCGGCGGCGGTCTCGTCCTCGCGGATGGCTTTGAGCAGACGGCCCCAGGGCGATTGCAGCGCGACCTGGAGGGCGGCAAAGACGATCGCCGTTATCGTGCCGACCAGGCAGAGGTAGAAGAGATTGTAGGCTCCCGGTGTACCGAACGTGGAAAACAGCGGCCGTGGAATGCCGGTGAGCCCCTGCGCGCCGCCGGTCAGCGCATCGAAGTTCAGACCGATGAGCTGGATGCTGATCGCGATGCCGAAGGTGGAAATAGCAAGATACTCTTCCCGCAGCCGGAGCGTCGCGAGCCCGACGAGAAGGGCTGCGAGTGCCGCAAGGATCATGCCCCCGACGACGCCGGCCGGAAAGGGCAGGGCAAAGCCGCCGATCAGCTCCGGCCGGTCGGGACCGGTCAGGATCGCGGTGCCATAGGCGCCGATCGCGAAGAAGCCGACGACGCCGGCATTGAAGAGCCCGGTATAGCCCCACTGCAGGTTCAGCCCCATCACCACGATCGAATAGGTGAGCGCGACGATCAGGAAGAAGACGAGATAGGCGAGATAGCCGCTCATTTCGCACCTCCGCGAAGGGCGCCGAAGATGCCGTTCGGCCGGACGTAGAGAACCGCGAGCAGGATGAAGAAGGGCACCGCCATCTTGTAGCCGGCCGGAACGAAAAGGACGGAGAGGGATTCCGCCAGTCCCACGATCAGGCCGCCGATGACGGCACCAAAGACATTGCCCACCCCGCCGAGGATCGCGGCGGCGAAGAGCGGCAGCAGAAGCTGGAAGCCGATCTCGGGCCTGAGCTGCACCGTCAACCCGTAGAGCACGCCGGAGACGGCGGCGAGCGCCGCGCCGATCACCCAGGTCCAGCGGACGACGACACGGGTGTCGATGCCGTTGATGCGGACGAGGTCCGGATTTTCGGCAAGCGCCCGCATCGAGAGCCCGAGCCGGGTCTTCTGCAGAAAAAGGTGCAGCGCGACAACGATCGCCAGGGTGAGGCCCAGCGTGAAGACATGGTCCGGCATGACGCGAAGCCCCGGCATCACCCGGATCGCGATCTGCAATTCGTTCGAATAATATGCCGCGCTGCCGCCGAAGATCAGCAGGATCACCATACGCACCAGGAGCGATACGCCGAAGGAGGCGAAAACCACCGTCATGTGGCTGGTGTGGCTGCGCAGGGGCCGGAAGACGAGATGGTCTATCAGGAGCGCCAGCGCCGCCGTCAGCACCACGGCGATCAGCGTCGCGAATACCAGTGGCAGACCGAAGGAGAAGGGGGGGGTCGGCCCGGCGAAGGTGCCGGTGATCGCGAGCGCGCCGAGCGCCATGTAGGCGCCCCAGGTGATGAGTTCCGCATGGGCGAAGTTCGCAAAGCGCAGGATGCCCATGGTGAGCGTCAGACCGATCGCGCCGAGCGCGATGATCGATCCGGTGAGAATGCCGTCCGCGAGAGCCTGAAGCATCAGCGTTTGCGACCTCCGGCGCCGAGATAGATGGCGGCGACTTCCGTGTCGCCGGCGAGTTTGGCCGAATCCCCGTCGATGCGGTTGCGGCCCTCCGCAAGCACATAGGTGCGGTCGGATATGGCGAGCGCCGCCTTGACGTTCTGTTCCACCATCAGAATGGAGACCCCGGTCGCAATCAGCGTCTTGAGGCGCGAAAAGACCTCGCTCACCATCAGCGGAGAGAGGCCGGCGCTCGGCTCGTCGAGCATCAGCAGACGCGGTTCGGTGAGCAGCGCGCGGGCGACGGCCAGCATCTGCCGCTGCCCGCCGGACAGGACTTTCGCCTTCTGACCCCGATACTGGGTGAGCGCCGGGAAATCCTCGTAGGCTTTGGCGATGCGGCGTCCGGCATCCGCCTTGGATAGCGTCGAGGCGCCGAGCTTCAGGTTTTCGTCGATCGTCAGGCTGGTGAACACGTTCGCCGTCTGCGGCACGTATGCGATCGAGGCGGTCGCGAGCTTGTGGGTGAGGAGATTGGTGACTTCCGTGCCTTCGACGGCGACCGAACCCGCCGAGATCGGCACGAGGCCGGCGATCGCCTTGACGAGCGTCGACTTGCCGGCGCCGTTCGGGCCGATGACGGTCACCATTTCCGCGGTGCCGACATGCAGCGACACGCCATGCAGGATCGGCAGGTCCGGACGGTAGCCGGCGATCACATCGCGGACTTCGAGGAGGAGAGGGCTCATGCCGCGGCCCCTCCGAGATAGGCGTCGACGACCATACGGTCGGCGCGGACCTGTTCCGGCAGGCCCTCGGCGATGACTTTGCCTGCAGCCATGACGACCACCTTGTCGCAGAGCGACATGATGAAATCCATGTTGTGCTCGATGATCAGGAAGGTCATGCCGCGCTTGTTCAGTTCGACGATCCGGTCGACGATCGTGTCGAGCAGCGCGGGATTGACGCCGGCGCCCGGCTCGTCGAGCAGGATGATCCTCGGATCGGCCATCAACGCGCGGGCGAGTTCCACCAGCTTTTGCTGCCCGCCGGAAATGGCCCCCGCAAGCTGTTTCTCCACGGGAGAGAGCCCGCAGAACTCGATGATGGCTCGGGCCTTTTCGAGGTTCGCCTTTTCTTCGCGGGCGACGAGACCCGGCCGTAACCACGTGTTCCAGAAGCGCTCGCCATGCTGTCTTGCCGGGACCAGCATGACGTTTTCCAGCACGGTCATGCCTGCGAATGGACGGGGGATCTGAAAGGTCCGGGCGAGACCCCTGGAAAACACCTTGTAGGGGGGAAGCCCGTCGATGCGCTCGGCATCGAGTGTGATCTCGCCGCTGTCGACCGCAAGCTCGCCGGCGATCGCGTTGAAGAGCGTCGTCTTGCCAGCACCGTTCGGGCCGATCAGGCCTGTGATCCGGCCCGGTTCCGCCGTGAAGGACACATCATCGACCGCGCGCACGGCGCTGAAGCTGCGCACGGCGTTCCTGATGTCCAGACGGCCCGATATCCGCCTGCCGGCAAGCGGCAAGGGCTCCTTGGTCATTCACGTTCCCCGTTATGGTTGTTGACTGGGGAGCTTAGTCGTGATCATGTGATCAAACAAGATGGATGGAGCGAAAAATTCATGTCGGATGCACGCTGGACGATCAACTCAGGTTCGCGTTTCGAGGAAATGGCGGGCTATTCCCGCGCCGTCGTGCAGGATCCGTGGGTGTTCGTGTCCGGTACGGCCGGTTATGACTTTGCGAACGGAGGCACGATTTCCAGTGACGCGGCCGAGCAGGCGCGCCAGTCCCTGAAGACGATTTCCGAGACGTTGCAGAAGGCCGGGTCGTCGCTTTCGGATATCGTGCGGGTCAGGGTCTATCTGGCGAGCCGCGACGATGTCATGGCCGTCTCCAAGGTCCTGGGCGAAACCTTCTCCGATCCGCGCCCCACCAACACGACGATCATCTGCGGCTTTGCCATGGAGGAGATGAAGGTGGAACTGGAAGTCACCGCCCTGAAACGCGGCTGACCGGCCTCCATTGCCATCTGATCGCGTCCTTCGCCGGAGGAGGGCAACGGTTTCCGTGGAACATGCTGGCCGCCCTCGGGTTCGGTAGCCGAGACCTACCAACGAGGTGCACCATGACCAGACTGATCTCCGCTGCCGCCCTGTCAGTTCTTCTTGCCGTCGGCAGCGCATCCGCGCAGTCGACCGGCGGCACGTCCGGAAATACGGCCGGAGGCGCGACGGGCGCGACGACGGGTCCGGGCAACACCAACAATACCGGCGGATCGACGGCCGGAACGGGCGGGCAACTCGATCAGGGAACGACAGGCAGCGTCCCCGGCCAAAAAACCCAGCCGCCGAACAAGTGCGATCCCGATGAGGCTGCCAAGGACGGCGCTGCGGCCAATCAGAACAATGCTTCCGCGGGCTGCGTGAAATAGAATTCGCTCGCGCTTCGGCTTCTTCAGGCTCAGTTGAGCTGCGCGCTCTTCAGTGCGGCCTCGAATTTTTCGCGCGCTTCGTCCGGCGTCTTCCTGCCGTCGAGAGCGGCGAGAATGGTGCTCTCCGCGACTGCGAATTCGCGGTCCTTGATGTTCGGCCAGCCGGACATCATGAACTTGTGAGCCTCCAACGGCCCGAAAATCAGATTGTCGCCGACCAGAACCGGCTTGTCCCATCGTACGGAAAGCATGGTTTTCCTCCCGATAGAGCAAGGTAGAGCGGTAGGCCCGGAAGGCAACCTGTTTAAGGCGCGAGGGATCGGGTCGATGCGAACCTCGGCCGATTGGAACGTAAAGGGTGCTGACCGGTTATCCGGAAGCACGCGATCTGCTTCAGTGGGAAGAAATGCTCAAGGTCGGAATTCTGACATTCCATCGCTGCATAAACTATGGCTCCTACTGGCAGGCGCGCTGCCTTGCCGAAGGCCTCGCTTCCATGGGGGTTGAGGCCGTTCTGCTGGAACACGCATCCGATCGCGTGAACCGAGCGGAATGGCGCTGCGCTCTGCAGCCGCTGCTTCCTGCCCCAACGCCGGCGGAAGACTACCCGCTTTATAGGGCGAAGATCCGCAAGTTCTTCGGATCGTTTGCCGCCCTGCCGCTTTCCTCCCCGTTTTCGCTGGAGGACCCCGCGGCAATGGACGATTACCCGCTAGTCATCGTCGGCAGCGACGAGGTCTGGAACCTCCGGCATCCCTGGTATGGCGGATACCCGTTGTTCTACGGCGAAGGCCTGCGATGCGGGCGGCTCGCATCCTATGCGGCGACCTTCGGAAATCTCGCGTCTTCGGAACGGCTGGAAGGCTGGGCGGAGAAGCTGCGCGGGTTCTCCCACATTTCGGTCCGTGATCTCAATTCCGGGCGGCTCATCCGCGACACGCTGGGTTTCGAGCCGGAACTGGTTCTGGACCCCTGCCTCCAGTTTCCGGGGGCGATAGTTGCCGATACCGACGGCGGGCGGGAGCCCGACTATGTTGCCGTCTATGGACACAGCTTTCCCGCCTGGTTCCGGAATGCCGTGCGGGATTGGGCGAAAGATCGGGGCTATCCGCTGGTCAGCATCGGCTACCGGAATGATTGGGCCGACGCGCAATGGATCGACGCCGGACCGGAAGAGTTCGCCGGCTTCATTGCCGGTGCAAGGGCGGTCGTGACGAACTTCTTCCATGGATGCGTCTTTTCGCTTGTAAACGGCAAGCCGTTTGCAGGCGTCCTGTCCGACTACCGGTCCAGCAAGATCCGCGACCTGACGCTGACGGTCGGAGCCGGTCGTCACGTCATGACCGAAGATATGGAGCCATCGCACCTGGACGTCATTCTCGATAATCCCCTTCCAGCGGCCGTTTCGCAGCGAATTTCTTCCCTGCGCCATGCCTCCAGCGCCTACCTCAGCCATGTCCTGCAATAGCTCCGCTCGACAGGGCCGCCTCGCGGCAGGCGCAGCACCCGGGGATATCGTCAAATCCGGCCTCTGCATCGGCTGCGGCGCCTGCGCGAGCTCCGCGCGGCCCGAGATCCGCATGGAACTCGACCGGTACGGACAGCTGAAGCCGAGAGGTCCGAAAGCCTGGTTGCGCAGCCGCGATAGTGGGTTCTCCCGGATTTGTCCGTTTTCCCCGACGGCGCGGGACGAGGACGATCTGGCGGTCGAGCATTTCCCGTCCGCGAAAGACCGGCACCCGCTGCTCGGCCGTTTCGAGGCCGCTTATGTCGGCCATGTCGCGGAGGACGAATATCGGGTGAACGGCAGTTCCGGGGGCATGGTCACCTGGGTGGCGGCGGAACTCCTGCGTCGCGGGCTTGTCGATGGCGTCGCGCATGTCAAAGAGAGCGATGATCCGCAAACGGAGGGGCGCCTGTTCCACTACACGCTCTCGCGTGATCTGCAGGCGCTGCAGGCAGGCGCCAAGTCCCGATATTACCCGGTCGAACTCTCCGGCGTGCTTCGGAGCATGCGCGACATTCCCGGCCGGTATGCGGTGGTCGGCATTCCCTGCTTCGTCAAGGCCGTGCGGCTGGCCTGCGCCGATGATCCGGTGTTGAAGGAGCGGGTGGCTTTCACCCTGGGGCTCTTCTGCGGTCATATGAAGAGCGCGCGCATGGCCGAAAGCTTCGCCTGGCAGATGGAAGAGGACATCAGCCGCGTGAGGCAGCTCGACTACCGGGTGAAGACCCCCGACCGGCCGGCGAACTGGTACCGGGCCCAATTGACCCTTGCAAACGGTGAGACCCGTGCCCGGGATTGGTGGCACCTGGCCGACGGTGACTGGGGGGCGGGTTTCTTCCAGAATTCCGCATGCAATTTCTGCGACGACGTGGTTGCCGAGACGGCCGACATCGCCTTCGGCGACGCCTGGAAGGAGCCTTATTCGTCCGATGGGCGGGGAACGAACGTCGTGCTCGTCCGGTCACGGATGCTTCTCGACCTTCTTCGTGAGGGAATGGGTGCGAACCGGATTGCGCTGTCGCCTGTGGATGCCGATTTCGTGGTCGCCACCCAGGCCGCCGGGTTCCGCCAGCGTCGGGAAGGCCTCTCGTTCCGCCTGGCCTGGCCGC
Source organism: Xaviernesmea oryzae (assembly GCF_900177415.1). Classification (GTDB taxonomy): domain Bacteria; phylum Pseudomonadota; class Alphaproteobacteria; order Rhizobiales; family Rhizobiaceae; genus Neorhizobium; species Neorhizobium oryzae_A. The sequence goes on from NZ_FXAF01000006.1 coordinate 839,523, forward strand.
GTCTCGGTCTGCGCCCGCGCAAGCGCGTCCAGGCCAGCGGCCATCATCTGACGTCGCAGCGCAAGATGATCTATATCATGCGCTACGGGATCAGCTTCTGGAGCCACCGGGTTTTCCTGGCTGCCCGCCTGCTTCACAGCCCCGGGCTCTACATTCTCTGGGCCCGCGCCGCCTTGGCCTTCTATCAGGGGCTGGCCTATTCGCGGGGGCCGGTTGGCCGGGTTGCCCGGCGGCTGGGATTAGCGGGCTCCGAGGGAGGCGCGTGATTCGAGCCCCGGCAGCCGGGCGGCTGGCTTGGTGGCGCGCGACACGTATCCGCTGTCCTGACGCGGTGCGTATCGATCGACCATCTCCTCGCAGAACTCCGCGAATTCTTCGGGCACGAGCGGTGCGCTGGTGTGATGCGGCGCCATGCCCCTGTGCTCGGGCGTGAAGCAGAATGTCACGGTGACGTCGAAATCCTCGAGCGCCCGCATCTGCCGGTCGAACCAGTCGAGCGCATTCGGCCGGAACCGGTCGGCCCAGGACAGGCCGGTGCGGATGGATTTCACGCCCAGCTGCTTCATCCAAGCGACGGCGTCGTCCAGCCGCGGGTCCTCGAAATGGAACCACTGCACGAGCCCGAGTTCGGGCGTGTGCTTCGCAAACTCGTCGAGTGCCGGTTTCGGCGTGCCGTCTTCCCGCAGGATGCCCATGTAATAGTGCCGATAGTAGGAGGAGCCTTCCGCTTCCCGGTGGCGCGTCGTCGCCTCCCAGGACCGCGGGAGATCGTAGAGGCTGTACCACTGGCATCGCTCGACCTTGCCCTTGAGCAGCTCGGCCGTTCGCTTCAGGCCCCAGAGCTGCACTTCTTCCGCGCCGAAGGTCGACACGCCCACTTCGCTCACCCAGATCGGCAGGTCGGTGACGGCACGGATTTCATTGATCTTCTCCGGCCATTCGTGAATCTGCCACAGGTTCCAGTCGAGGGGAAAGCCGTGCACGGCGACCGCGTCGACATGGTCGAGCACGCCGTAATTCTTCATGCGGTCGATGAAGAAAGGATCGATCGGCGATATCCCCCCGAGCACTTTCGTGAGTTCCGGATTCCTTGCCGCGACGGCATCGGCGGCGAGAATCGCCATCTGCGCAAAGAGGCTCCATTCGGGATCGATTTCCGGATCCCAGTGAGACTTGTTGTTCGGCTCGTTCCAGATCATCGCAGCTTCGATCATGTGTCTTCCCCGGTAGGATTGGGTTGCAAGGCTACTTCGTTGAGCGTCATCACTTTCGCGCCCCAGTCGCCCACCGCGAGCGTGGTGATGGAGGCGGGCGCGATCTCGAATCTGGGCCAGACGTCGACCGGCAGTCCCAGAACATGGCTGACGGCCGCCTTGATGACATCGGCATGGGACACCAGGGCCAATTTCCTGCCGCTGTTGCCGCTCGTCAGGATCTCGATGAGGCGCATGACCCGGCTCTGGACGTCCAGCATCGTTTCGCCTCCCGGGGTGCGCGTGAGGCTTCGGACGGTATTCCACCGGCGCCACGAGGGATCGGCATCGAGATCCGCGAACGTCTTTCCCGACCAGGCGCCGAAATCCACCTCATCCAGTTCGGCGGCAATCTCCGGCGGCTCAAGGCCGCAGGCCGATGCGATGGCGGCCGCTGTTTCGCGGGTGCGCTCCCGCGGGCTCGTGTATATCCCGTCGAGTTCCTCGCGTTGCATCCTTCGCGCCAGAGAGCTGGCTTGCGCGCGGCCTGCTTCGCCCAACGAAATGCCGCCTGTCCGGCCCGCCAGAAAACTCCCGACATTGTCATGGGCTGCGTGACGCACCAGGAAGAACGTCACCGTCATTCCGCCGCTCCGCGCAGGACGTCTTCCTGGTCGTCGATGAAATTCTGGGTGCGCCGGCGGGCTTCCTGATCGGTAAACTGCCGTGGTGGGGATTTCATGAAGTAGCTCGACGGTCCGGTGAGCGCACCGCCCAGGCCGCGGTCGAGCGCCAGTTTTGCGCAGCGTATCGCGTCGATGACCACGCCGGCGGAATTGGGGGAGTCCCAGACTTCCAGCTTGAGCTCGGCATTGAGCGGCACGCCGCCGAAGGTCGTGCCTTCCAGCCGGATATAGGCCCATTTGCGATCCGCCAGCCAGGGGACATGATCGCTCGGGCCGACATGGACGTCGTCGGCGGAGAGCGGAACGTCCAGCTGGCTGGTCACCGACTGGGTTTTGGAAATCTTCTTCGATTCCAGCCGTTCGCGTTCCAGCATGTTGAGGAAATCCGTGTTTCCTCCGAAATTGAGCTGATAGGTGCGGTCCACCCGAACGCCGCGCTCGCGGAAGAGATTGACGAGCATCCTGTGGACGATCGTCGCGCCGACCTGGCTCTTGATGTCGTCGCCGATGAGCGGCAGCTTGCGGGCCGCGAACTTCTGCCGCCATTCGGGTTTGGAGGCTATGAACACCGGAATGCAGTTGATGAATGCGCAGCCGGCGGCCAGCGCCTGTTCGGCATACCATTTCGTCGCTTCCTCCGAGCCGACCGGCAGGTAGGAAACCAGGACGTCCGTCCCGGTCTGCCGCAGGATTTCCGCAACGTCGGCTACCGGTTCCGCCGATTCCTCGATGCGATCGCGGAGATATTTCCCTATCCCGTCCAGCGTCCTGCCGCGCTTCACCTCGACGCCGGTCGGAGCGACCTCCGCAAAACGTTGGGTATTGTTCGGTTCCGCATAGATGGCTTCCGCAACGTCGTGCCCGACCTTGGTGGCCGCAACATCGAACGCAGCGGATATTTCGACATCGCGCACATGGTATCCGCCGAGGTCGATATGCATGAGGCCTGGAACCGGTTCGTTGTCCCGGGCGTTACGATAGTAGGTGAGCCCTTGAACCAATGACGAGGCGCAGTTGCCAACCCCCACCAATCCGACGCGAATGGATTTAGAACGCATGCTTCCCTCCGGCATTTGCGAGCTGCAGGATCTACAAAGCTAACAAAGGGAAGCCGCAACAGTTCCAGATGCCCCACTTTTAATCTGACCTTATGGATCGCTCTTCCGTTTCAGGCGTTCGGTGCGCTGCAACGGAGAAGAGCGGATGTTGGTCTATGGCGATGTCGAGCGCATGGAGGACGCAGCGGCGATACGCGCATCGATCGCGGGAATGATGACCGCCTGCGCCGGGATGCAGCCTGGCCGGCGGCGTCATGAAACGCTGGTTCGGGCGTTCATCCTGACGGGGGAGCTGGTCCAGGGACTGGCCGACCGGGAATTCGGCATAAAAGGCGCGGACGATGTGTCCGAGGTTCAGGATGCGGGCACAGAGCTGCTGCTCGGACAAGCCCGGGCGATCATGCAATCCTGGCGGAACGGCTTTGCCGGGGAATTGCCTTTCCCCGAGGATTGGCCGGCCAGACTGGAATATCTGGATAGCGCCGAACCGGTGCGGACGAAGCGGGCGGAGGGTTATGCCTTTTATGCGCTCTACCCCGAGGGCTATATCGAAGCGGCTTCCATCTCGAAATTGACCTCCAGAACGGTCGTGATCGGGATCCGCAGCATAGGCGCCGGGCTTGCGGCTCTGGTTTCCGCCGCGCTTGGCGCGGGGCCGGCCTGTTCGCTTCGGCCGGCGGGGCATCCGTTCGAACGGCTCGTGCACGTCACGCCGGCGCTCTCTCGCCGCATTCTCGCGGACCCCGAAGCCGATTTCGCCATCGTCGACGAAGGGCCGGGATTGTCGGGGAGCTCGTTCGGCAGCGTTGCAGACTGGCTGCAAGCCAGGGGCGTCGCACCGGATCGGCTTCATTTCTTCCCGAGCCATGCAGGCGATCCGGGACCGCGCGCAAGCGAGACCCACCGATTGCGCTGGAAGGAACGACCCCGTCATGTCGTCGGTTTCGACGACCTCGTTCTCAAGGCCCGGGATCCGAAACATCGTCTGCAGACATGGGCGGCCGACCTCGTGGGCGTCGCGAAGCCGTCATGGCGGGATCTGTCCGGCGGGGCGTGGCGCGCCGTTCGGCATGGTGATCCCTCGCTCTGGCCGCCGAGCGATATGCAGATGGAAAAACGCAAGTTCCTGATGGAGGCCGAAGGACGGGCCTGGCATGCCAAGTTTGCGGGGCTTTGCGGGAGCGATACGGACAAGGCGCGAAGAGGTTCTCTGCTGAGCGAGGCCGGATTTATCCCGAAAATCGCCGGCACCTGTTACGGGTTCATCGTCGAGGAATGGGTCCCGGGGGCACCCCCCGACAGGACGGGCATGGACAGGCGCCGGCTCGTGGAGCATCTCGGCCGCTATCTTGGTTTTCGCGCGCGCCATCTTCCCGCGCCCGGCGGCGGCGCGTCGATTGACGATCTCTGCCATATGGCCGTCTTCAACATTGGGGAAGCGGCAGGATCGGAAATGGCGGAAGAGGTCAGGCGCCTGATAGGCTCGCCCGGCAGGTTCCGCGGGCGGCTGCATCGGGTCGATACGGATAACCGGCTTCATCCATGGGAATGGTTGATGACGGCGGATGGCCGGTTGATGAAGACGGATGCGCTGGACCACAACGCCGCCCACGATCTGGTCGGCTGCCAGGACATCGCCTGGGATGTCGCAGGCGCCTGCGTGGAATTCGATCTTTCAATAGAGGAGCGGAACCGCGTTGCCGAGCTCGTCGCCCGGGAGGCGGATTGCGATCTGCGTGAAGACGTCCTCGCTGTTTTCGAAGCCTGCTATCTGGGCTTCCAGATAGGGCTGTGGTCGCAGGCCCGCGCGCGTGCGGGGGGGCAAGAGGGAGAGCGCATCGAAAGCCATATCAAACGATATCTCGACCGGCTGCGCCGACCGGCCCGGAATGATATTCCCTAATGATATTCCCTGTTGATCCGCATCGCGCGTCGTGCCACCTGCTGCCATGACATCTTCCGGTGCGGGGAGCAGAAATGGATCGTGAAAGCAGCCCGGCCTTTGCGCGCAAGGAAACCGGAAACGCCGGCGGGCTGACCGGATTCCTCTCGCAGGGCCTGTGGCCGGCGACGATCGTCCTCGGCATTTATTTCGCGCTGAGCATCGCCGTGCGGCTCGCGCTGCCGAATTCGCTGACGCTGGACGAGGCCGAGCAGGCGCTGTTCTCGCAATACTGGCTTGCCGGTTACGGGCCGCAGCCGCCTTTCTACAACTGGGTCCAGAACGCCTTCGTCGGCGTGATGGGCATATCGCTGTTTGCATTGACGCTGCCGAAGTTCCTGATGCTGCTTCTGTGCTACTTCTTCTTCGGCATGGCGGCGCGGGAGATCGACCGACGCCCACCCTTCGTGGCGATGGCGATGCTGAGCCTTCTCACCCTTCCGCAGCTCTCCTATATGCCGCAGCAGGACTTGACGCATACCGTCGCGGTGCTGATGGCCGCGTCGCTCTTCCTCTACGGACTTTTCCGGACGCTTGTCCGGTCCGATTGGCAGGGCTATGCGGTTCTCGGAATTGCGATCGGCATCGGCACGATCTCCAAGTACAATTTCGTGTTGCTGCCGGCCGCGGCGGTCGTCGCCGTCTTCTGCGACCGGGATTGGCGTGCCCGACTTTTCGATCCGCGCGTGCTGCTGACGGCGGCGCTCGGCCTGGCGATCGTCCTCCCCCACGCGCTCTGGCTGCTCGGCAATCTCGATCTCGCGACGGCCGGCACGATCGGCAAGATGGTCGAGGCCGATGCGCCTCAGGGGCTTGCCCGTCTTGCCCGCGCGCTGGGCTCGCTCGTTCTCGCCTGCATCGCCTTCGGCGCGTTGACGGTGGTCATCTTCGCAGCGGCCTTCAAGAGGGATTTCCGTCAGGCGTTGAAGGCAGGAGACCGCTGGACGCGCCTGCTCGGCATCATGATGCTGACTGCGCTTTTCGGCGTCGTGCTGGTGATCGTCGTCGCGGGAACGACCAGGATCACCGAACGCTGGCTCGACCCCTATCTGCTGGTCCTGCCGCTTTATCTGCTGTTGAAGCTGGAAAGGGCGGGGGCGGATACCGGCGCGAGCCTCAGGCGCTTCATTCCCCTCTTCGCCGTCATCATGGCCGTGACGCTGATCCCGCTGGCGGGAAAGACGCTGACGGCGGGGCTGACCGGCTCCTATTCCCGCATCAACTATCCCTTCGCGGCCTTCGCCGAAACGCTGAAATCTGGACAGCAGCCGGCATTGATCGTCGCTGCCGGCATGCATCTCGCCGGCAATATGCGGCTGCAGTTTCCCGGCGTGCCGGTCATCGATTCTGCGCAGCCGGTCGAGGGATTTCCGTCTCCGGATGCGATGAAGGGGCTGGTTCTGGCCATCTGGGCCGATAATGGAAAAACGCCCGGCACGCCGCCGATCGACCTGTCTTCGGTCGATGCGCTTGCGTTGACGCCATCCCCATCGCAATCTTTGTCGCTTCCTTATTATTACGGCGACGGCAAAGCGGGGCTGAGCCTCGGCTATCTCTGGCTTCGTTGAAGGCGGTAGGCAAAGCCGCGGAGCTGCGATATCTGTTCGCGGATGCCGGCTTTCGGGCGGCGAAATTTCAAGGAGAATCCGATGGCGGAGACGGAAAAGGTGGCGCTGATCACCGGCGGCGGGCGGGGCATGGGCGAGGCGATCGCCCGCGAACTGCGCGAACAGGGCTACAGGCTGGCGCTGATGTCGCCGTCGGAAAGCTGCGAGAAGCTGGCGTCGGAGCTCGGCGGCGTCGCGTCCCGTGGGGTGGCGGAGAAGGCGGAGGACATCCAGTCGATCTTCGACCTGACGATGAAGACCTACGGGCGGATCGACGCCGTGGTCAACCATACCGGCCATCCGCCGAAGGGAGACCTGCTCGACATCGCCGACGAGGCCTGGACCCTCGGTTCCGACATGATGATCCTGTCGCTGGTGCGCATGGCGCGGCTCGTCACGCCGGTCATGCTGAAACAGGGCAAAGGCGCCTTCGTCAACATCACCACGTTCGCGGCCTATGAGCCTTCGCTGGTCTTTCCGGTGTCCTGTACCTATCGCGCGGCCGCCGGCGCCTTCACCAAGCTTTATGCGGACCGTTATGCGGCCGACAATATCCGCATGAACTGCATCCTGCCCGGCTATATCGATAGCCTGAACCACAAGCCCGAAACCGCCGAAAAGGTGCCGATGAAGCGCATCGGCCATGTGGAGGAGATCGCCAAGACGGCGGCCTTCCTGCTGTCCGACGGCGCTGGCTACATCACCGGCCAGAACATCCGCGTCGATGGCGGCATCACCCGGCACGTCTGATCTGGAGCATATCTCATGAGATGGAAGCGCACGATCCAGCTTCTGGACGTCCATTGCGAAGGCGAGATCGGCAAGGTCGCGGTGGGCGGCGTGCCGAAGATCCCGGGCGAAACGGTGGCCGCCCAGCTACACTGGCTGAATACCGATCCGAAAGGGCGGGAGCTGCGCCGCTTCCTTTGCCTGGAACCGCGCGGCGCGCCGATCGGCTCGGTCAATCTGCTCCTGCCGGCCAAACATCCGGACGCGGACGCCGCCTTCATCATCCTGCAGCCGGATCAGGCGCATGCGAGCTCGGGTTCGAATTCCATCTGCGTCACCACCGCGCTTCTGGAATCCGGCATCGTCGAGATGAAGGAGCCCGAGACGATCGTGACGCTGGAAACGGCCGCCGGCCTCGTCAAGGCGACCGCCACCTGCCGCGACGGCCGCTGCGAGAAGGTGAAGCTCACCATGGTGCCGTCCTTCGTGCATGAGCTCGACGTGCACCTAGAGACGCCGCACTGGGGTGAGATCACGCTCGACCTTTGCTATGGCGGCATCTTCTATGCGCTGGTGGATGTCGGCCAGATCGATTTGACGATCGAGAAGGGCAATGCCGCGGCTCTCGTCCAGGCCGGCATGGTGCTGAAGGATCTCATCAACAGGGAAATCCCCGTCGTGCATCCGGAAATCCCGGCGATCTCCGGCGTGGCCTATGTGATGTTCCGGGATACGGAGGCCGACGGCACGGTGCGCACCTGCACGACCATGTGGCCGGGCCGGGCCGACCGCTCGCCCTGCGGCACCGGCAATTCCGCCAATCTCGCGGCACTGCATGCGCGGGGGAAGGTGAAGGTCGGGGATGTCTTAAAGTCGCGCTCGATCATCGGATCGCAATTCGAGGTGGGACTGGCGGCGGAGACGACGGTCGCGGGAAAGCCGGCGATCATCCCGACGATCGCCGGGCGCGGCTTCACATTCGGTCTGCATCAGGTGGCGCTCGATCCGTTCGATCCGCTCTCGGAAGGTTTCGCGATGACCGATGTCTGGGGACCGTCCGCCGGAGAAATCTGAGCTTTCGAAATCTGAGCTTTCGAAATCCGAGTCTCAGATTTCCTTGCCGGCGGTGACCGTCGGTTGCTTCAGGTCGCCGGGCTTCAGCACCAGCGAATTGACGCCTTCGGGCGTCGAGGGATCGACGGGAGCCGGAACGACGCCGAGCTCCTGCATCTGCAGGAACTTGTAGGCGCCGAAAGTATCGCCGTTTTCCGCTGCCTCGCGGTACAGTTCGGCCGCCTTCACGGCATTCGCTGCGACGCCTTCTCCCGCCTCGTACATCAGGCCGAGATTGATCATCGCATCCGTATTGCCGCGCTGGGCGGCGAGATCGTACCAGGCGATCGCCGTCTGGTCGTCCTGCGGCAGGAGCTGCCCTTCGTCATAAATCACGCCGATGTTGAAGGCGGCCGTGTCGTCGCCTTCCCCGGCGGCTTTTTCGAACCATTGCAGTGCCTTCTGGACATCCGGCTGCGTGCCGAGGCCATCGCGGTAGGCGACGCCGAGATTGTAGGCGGCGAGCACGTTGCCGCTCTGGGCCGCCTCCGAATAGAGCTGGAATTCCGCCCGCTCGTCGCCGAGCCGGCCCATCAGCATGCCGAAATTCACCTTGGCGGCCGGATAGCCTGCCTGAACGGCGGCATCATAGGCGTTCATCGCCTCGTCGGCCTGCTGGGTCTTGTTGAGCGCACGGCCGAGCTGATAGGCGAAACGCGGATTGCCCGTCGCCTCGTAAGCCGTGCGGCAGGCATTGACCGCCGAACCGTCGATCTCGTCGATGCCGACCGGGGCAAACTCGCTGTTGCGCTGCTGGTCGTAAGGACTGCCGGCCAGGCGGTCGCATTCCGTCTGCATGGCCGGGACGATCTGCAGGTTGGCCCGTTCCTCGGCGCCAGGAGAAACCGCTAATGCGCAGAGCGCCACGGCGGTGCCTGTGGCAATCATAAAACCCCTGTTGACTTTAGAGGCGCGGGATTTCATTGTTCGCTCCGACTTAACTGATTCTTCAGATTGCGTACGAACGCTGAAACGCGGGCGGCGGTTCCTGCTGTTTTGAGCTTTCGTGACGGATTCTCCTCTCCTATCCTGCACATTTGCGTGAATGTCGGTATTCGGCAGATCGGGGTATGGCGGGCCGCACCCCATCACTTTGGATTGTCTTGTGCGAGCCGTTGGTGGTATGGGGACGCATCGATCAGTTCCGGAAGTTTCCCCATGAAGACGCTCACCCTCCGCCGCCCCGATGACTGGCATCTGCACCTGCGCGACGGCGCCCTGCTGCAAGGGGTGATCGGCGACACGAGCCGGCATTTCGCCCGCGCCATCATCATGCCCAATCTGGTCCCGCCGGTGGTGACGACAGGGGATGCCAGGGCCTATCGCGAACGCATTCTCGCGGCGCTTCCGAAGGGCGACCGCTTCGAACCGCTGATGACGCTCTACCTGACGGAGCACACCGATCCGGACGATGTGGAGGAAGGCAGGAAAAGCGGCCTCATCTCCGCGGTGAAGCTTTATCCCGCGGGTGCCACGACCAATTCCCACGGCGGCGTCCGGGATTTCGACAAGGCGATGCCGGTGCTGGAGCGCATGGCGAAGATCGGCCTGCCGCTCTGCGTGCACGGCGAGGTCACGACGCCGGAGGTCGATATCTTCGATCGCGAGGCCGTCTTCATCGAGACGGTCCTTGATCCGCTGCGCCGGCGCCTGCCGGAGCTCAAGGTCACCATGGAGCATGTGACGACCGCCGACGGCATCGATTACATCAAGTCGTCCAGGGGCAATCTGGCCGGCTCCATCACCACGCATCACCTGATCATCAACCGCAACGCCATCCTGGTCGGCGGCATCCGTCCGCACTATTACTGCCTGCCGGTCGCCAAGCGCGAGAACCACCGGCTGGCGCTCCGCGCCGCTGCGACATCGGGCGACGCCCGCTTCTTCCTCGGCACGGATTCCGCGCCGCATGTCGATCCGCTGAAGGAATGCGCCTGCGGCTGCGCCGGCATCTATACCTCGGTGAACACCATGAGCTGCCTGGCGCATGTCTTCGAGGAAGAGGATGCGCTCGACAAGCTGGAAGCCTTCACCTCTCTCAACGGTCCGGCCTGGTACGGTCTGAAACCGAACGAGGAGACGATCACGCTCGAAAAGCGGGACGAGCCGGCGAAATTTCCCGACAAGCGGGAGACCGGCGCCGGGCTGATCACGGTCTTCGACCCGATGTTCCCGCTCTACTGGCAAGTGGTTGAGGCGTAAGATCAAGTGCCACCGGGATCGGTTGCATTTGGATTGATCCGGTAACCTTTTGGATAGAATCCCCAGGTAGCGTGAAGCCGAGATTTTCCGCCGGGTGTGCCCGAAGAGAAAGCTTGGCATGATGCTTGACTACCATTCTCTTCTGCTGGCGCTCGGCGTGTCGGCGGCGTGCCTTATGGTGACGCTGTTCGGCACGTGGTTCTCCCGTCGCACCGATTCCTTTCTGCTCACGCTCGTCGTCGCCCTCGGCCTCACCGTTTCCGGCATTTTCATCTACAGTTCCTATACGCTTGAAGCCGGCCTTGTCGGCGCATCCTTCGCCTACGTCTTCCTGATGGCGGGCTTCAGCACCATCTATTCCGCCTCCGTTCAGTTCCGCACGGGCATCAGGCCCTGGCGGCTGGCCGCCGTCCTGTCGGTCGTCAACATGGCCCTCGGCCTGCCTCTGATGGCGAGCGGGTTGGACGGCCTCGGCTTCATCGCCATGAACCTCGCCGCCGCATTGCTGCTGACCGGCACCGCCCGGCAATACTGGCTTGCCCGCCCGGAAGCTCCGGGACCTCTGGGCGGCATGGCCGCCCTTTACACGATCAGCGGCTTTTCGTTTGCCCTGTGTGCCGCCGTTCTGATCTCCAACAGGCAATGGGTCCTTGGCCATGCGCCGGACAATTGGGCGGAAACTCTGAATATCGGCGTGTGCATCGCCGGCATGACCGGCATCGGTGCCCTCTCGCTCGCGCTGCACCAATGGCGCATGGCGGCCCATCATCGCCGGGACGCGATGACGGATGCCCTGACGGGGCTTCTCAATCGCCGCGCGCTTTTCGAGCAGCATGGTCATCGGATCCTCGGCTCCTCCACGGCCGTCATCGTCTTCGACATCGACCGTTTCAAGTCCATCAACGACCAGCACGGCCATGCTTCCGGCGATCTGGTGCTGAAGATCTTTGCCGAGGATCTTGTAAAGGGCGCGGGCGCGAAACGTCCGCATGCGATCGCGCGGCTTGGCGGCGAGGAGTTCGTCGTGATCCTGGACAACGTCCTGTCGGGCCGGGCCGAGCGGATCGCCAACGATATCTCGCGCAGTTTCGCCGCCCGCGAGATCAGGATCGGCGAAGCATCGCTTCGCTGCACTGTTAGCGCTGGCATCGCCATGGGGGCGGCAGGCGGCCAATCCTTCGAAACCGTGCTCAGCCTCGCCGACAATGCGCTCTACGAAGCCAAGCGCGCCGGACGCGACCGGGTGGAAGTCGCCGGGTACCTGCGGCCCGTGGATCTGAACGACACGCGGACCAGCGCCTGATCCCTCTTTTATTTATGGCATCGACCGCGGCACCGTCTGGCGCCGGCCGCCGCTTGCTGCTATTGCGGCGCGTGGTTTTGAAAAAGAAGGAGCGGCGCATGATTCAGACCACATTTCCGGACCGCGGCGTAATGGCCGAGCTGATGGCGAAGATGCTCTGGGAGATCGGAGCGGTCCATTTCAGCGCCGACAAGCCCTACAAGCTTTCGTCGGGCATGATGAGCCCGGTCTATATCGACTGCCGCAAGCTCATCTCCTATCCGCGCATCCGCTCCACGATCATGGATTTCGCCGCCACGACCGTCATGCGCGATGCGGGCTTCGAGAGGTTCGATTGCGTCGCCGGCGGCGAGACGGCCGGCATTCCGTTCGCAGCCTTCCTGGCCGAGCGGCTCGGCCTGCCGATGATCTACGTCCGCAAGGTGCCGAAGGGCCATGGCCGCAACGCGCAGATCGAAGGCCATATGCCGGAGGGTGCGCGCGTTCTCGTCATCGAGGACCTGACGACCGCGGGCGGCAGCATGTTCACGTTCATCGATGCGATCCGCGCCGCCGGCGGCGTGGTCGACCACGGCATCGCGCTCTTCTTCTACGATATCTTCCCGGAGGCCGGACTGCGCTTCTCCAAGGGCAAGGTCCAGCTTCACCACATCGCGACCTGGCGCAACGTCCTTGCGGTCGCGCGCGCCGGCAAGCTGTTCGACGAGAAGACTCTGTCGGAAGTCGAAGCCTTCCTCGACGCGCCGCTCGCGTGGTCGGGCCGCAATGGCGGGGTGAGTGAGCTTTCGCTCTAGCATTTTTACAAAAGCTCGCTTAATCGATTGAAAAACGTTGAGAGCGAGCGGGAGGAACCCCATGATTTTGTGCTGCGGCGAAGCCTTGATCGACATGCTGCCGCGCGAGACGACGGCAGGCGAAAAAGGGTTCGCGCCCTATGCCGGCGGCGCGGTCTTCAATACGGCGATCGCGCTCGGCCGCCTCGGGCAGCCGACCGCCTTCTTCACCGGCATCTCCGACGACATGATGGGCGACATCCTGCGCGAGACGCTGGCAAAGAGCGGGGTCGATTACAGCCTCGCCGCCGTCTCTTCGCGCCCGACGACCATTGCCTTCGTCAAGCTCGTCAACGGCCAGGCAAGCTATGCCTTCTACGACGAGGGCACGGCCGGGCGGATGATCACCGAGGCCGACCTGCCGGCGCTCGGCGACGACTGCGAGGCCATGCATTTCGGTGCGATCAGCCTTATCCCGGAGCCCTGCGGCGGCACCTACGAGGCGCTGATGGCGCGCGAATACAAAAGCCGTGTCATCTCCTTCGACCCGAACATCCGGCCGGGCTTCATTAAGGACAAAGTGAAGCATATGGGCCGCGTGCGCCGCATGGCCGCCATGTCGGATATCATCAAGTTCTCGGACGAGGACCTCGACTGGTTCGGGATGGAGGGCGATCACGATGCGCTCGCCGCCCACTGGCTGAACGAAGGCGCAAAGCTCGTCGTGCTCACCCGCGGCGCCGAGGGTGCCACGGGTTATACGAGAAACTTCAAGGTCTCCATGCCGAGCGAGCGGGTGACGGTGGTCGATACGGTCGGCGCCGGCGATACGTTCGACGCCGGCATCCTGGCTTCGTTCAAGATGCAGGACCTGCTGACGAAGGAAAAGGTCGCGGCGCTCACGGAAGAGCAGGTCGGCAAGGCACTGGCGCTCGGCGCCAAGGCCGCCGCAGTGACGGTTTCCCGCGCCGGCGCCAATCCGCCCTTCGCGCATGAGATCGGGTTGTAGGGCGACGCAGTCTATATTCCAGGGCGTGCCGTGCCAGCCCCCCTCTGCCCTGCCGGGCATCTCCCCCACGGGTGGGGAGATCACAACTTGCAGGGCTTTCCCGCCAAATCGCCCATGTGCAGAGTTTCTACCCTTATTGATTGGGAAACCGGCGCGCCCATCCAATCTCCCCACCCGTGGGGGAGATGCCCGGCAGGGCAGAGGGGGGCTGACAGAGCACACCTGAAGAGATCCGGCCCGAAGAAACCCGCCGAGCCCAAATCACATCAGCCGAACTACTTCTTCAATTCCGCCAGCGCCTTCACCAGCCCCTGCGTCGAGCTGTCATGGCCCGCGGCGCTCTCCTTGCCTTCGACGACGGGCAGCAGGCCGGTCGCCAGTTCCTTGCCGAGTTCGACGCCCCACTGGTCGAAGGAGTTGATGCGGAAGAGCACGCCTTCGACGAAGACGCGGTGCTCGTAGAGCGCGATCAGCCGGCCGAGCGCGAAGGGCGTCAGCTTGTCGTAGACGAAGGTGATCGACGGCCGGTTGCCGGTAAAGACGCGGTGCGGGGCGATGAAATCCGCCTGTTTCTCGTCCATGCCCTTGGAGAGAAGCTGCTCTTTTGCTTCCTGGAACGTGCGGCCCTTCATCAGCGCCTCCGACTGCGCCAGGCAGTTGGCGATCAGGAGCTCGTGCTGGTGGCGCAGATGCGGCTCGAAGCCGTTGGCCGCGATCATGAACTCCGCCGGGATGATGCTCGTGCCCTGGTGGATGAGCTGGTAGAAGGCGTGCTGGCCGTTGGTGCCGGGCTCGCCCCAGACGACCGGGCCGGAATTGCCCTCGACCGGCTTGCCGTCGGTCGTGACCCCCTTGCCGTTCGATTCCATGTCGAGCTGCTGCAGATAGGCCGGAAAGCGCAGGAGCCGCTGGTCGTAGGGCAGGATGGCGCGCGAGGGGTAGCCCAGCACGTTGCGGTGATAGAAGCCGATCAAGCCGAGCAGCATCGGCAGGTTCTGGCGCACCGGCGCGGTGCGGAAATGGTTGTCCATCGCATGCGCGCCGTCGAGGAACGCTCCGAAGTTTTCCGGGCCGACCGCGATCATCAGCGGCAGGCCGATCGCCGACCAGATGGAGTAGCGGCCGCCGACCCAATCCCAGAAACCGAAGATGCGGTCGCTCTCGATGCCGAAGGCGGCGACCTTGTCGAGCGCCGTGGAAACGGCCGCGAAGTGATGCTTCACCGCGGCCTCTCCGAGCTTGTCCGCGATGAAGGCGCGGGCGGAAGCCGCATTGGTCATCGTCTCGATGGTCGTGAAAGTCTTCGATGCGATGATGAAGAGGGTGGTTTCGGCGTCGAGCAGTTTCAGCGTGTCTGCGATATGCGCGCCGTCGACATTGGAGACGAAATGCGCGCGCGGGCCGTCATGGAAGGGGGCGAGCGCCAGCGTCGCCATGACCGGCCCGAGGTCCGAACCGCCGATGCCGATATTGACGACATCGGTGATTTTCCTGCCGGTGGCGCCTTTCAATGCGCCGGAGCGGATGCCGTCGGCGAACTTGCCCATGGCGGTGAGCACGGCATTGACCTCCGGCATCACATCCTTGCCGTCGACCAGGACTGGCTTGTTGGCCCGGTTGCGGAGCGCCGTGTGCAGGACCGCACGGCCTTCCGTGAAATTGATGGCGACGCCCGAGAACATCTCCTCGCGCTTGGCGGCGACGCCGCCGACCTCGGCAAGCCTTTGCAACAGCAGCAGGATTTCTTCGTTCACGGCCGTCTTGGAATAGTCCATCAGAAGGTCGCCGAAAGTGGCGCTGAACCTTTCGAAACGCTCGGGATCGGCGGCGAAAGCGGCCCGGATATTCGTGGCGTTGGTCTTCGTGACGGCGGATTTCAGGTCTTGGATGATGGCCTGCATGGGGGCTTCCTCACGCTCGGAAAGGGGATGCACGGGAACCTATTCGCTTTCCCCGTCAAATCAAGCGCCGCGGAAGGCTTTTCACCTATTGCCCGACCGCCGTGGTGACCGTGTTGCCGACGGCATTGCCCAGGCGCTCGACCTGTTCGTCGTAGGTGCGCCGGGTCGCCGGATCGAAGATCGCGATTGGCGTGCTGACGGCGACGCTCGCCGCTCCTCCAACGGTCTGCGCCGCGCCGAGCGCCACGGCGCCGAGCCGGTCGCCGAGGCCGACATCGCTGTCGGTCACCGCCTGGCCTTCGATCAGCCGGTTGCCGATCAGCTTCACCACTTCCGGGCTTTCCGCGAACTTGCCGTGGTTCAGGCTGTCGCCGGTCTTGAGCGCGGTAAGGTCCAGCACCACGATGCCGGCTTTCTCGAATTCGCTGCGATAGGGTTCGACGGTCGGGTCCACCTGCCCGAGCCGGTCGATATTGCCGGAGATGCGGCGCGACAGGCTGAGCGCCCGGTCGTCCCGCGAGACGAAGAGGGTGAAATGCGGACGATTCTCACCGATTTCCGCGAGCTGCTGGCCGAACACGTCGACATCGAGGTCGGGGGAGGCGAGGATGACGTTCTGGATCTTGGGCGCCACGCGGCCGTCGCGGATCGCCATCTGCCGGAGCGCCTCGACGGTCAGCCAGGAACCCATGGAATGGGCCATGATGGTGACTTCGCCGACCTCCGGCTCCTTCGCCAGCCGGTGCAGCATCTCTTCCAGCGCATCGCGGGAATAGTTCGTGCTTTCCTTGTCGTAATTATAGGCGAAGATGCTGCCGCGCGACGGCCAGGTGAAGAGCACCGGCGCCACGTCCGCCTTCGAATCGTGGACGATCTGGGCGAAGCGGTAGACCGCGTCCTCGTAGCGGTTGTTGAAGCCGTGCACGAAGACCAGCACGCGGCGGCTTTTCGGCAGATGCCCTCTGAGCCAGCTCCGGGCGCCATCGACCGTCAGCGGCGTCACGGAGGCGGTCGCGAACTCCTTCGCCGGATTGGCGGGCAGCTTCGACGGCCACTGCACCTGACCGATCTCGCGGGCGCTGTCCGGCGGAATGGAGACGGCGATCTCGGTGACATGCGGTTCCCTGCCGCGTTCGCCCGAAAACAGCACGCCGGGCGTCTCGGTGGGACGCCGCGTGGTCGCGACGAGGACATCGACCTTCGAGGCTCCGGCAGCCTGAGCCGAGCTGGGAATGAGCACGCCTTCGGGCCGCCCGGCGCAACCAGCGAGAACGGCCAGCACCGCAGCGACGGCGATCAGGCGGAAGGAAAATCCGGCGCGGCTCTCCAAGCGAACTCCAACATGCTCCTGTTCAAGCCCTTATCGGAAAGCGCTAATCAAGGATCGTCGGGCCGTCCACTGCTAACCGCGGAATTCCGCCTATGTGACCAATTCTTGATTGCCGCCTGTCGCAGCGATGCAACGGTCGGTCAGCCCCGCAACTCGCGCCGCAGGATCTTGCCGACATTCGATTTCGGCAGTTCGGTGCGGAATTCGATGAAGCGCGGACGCTTGTAGTTGGTGAGATTGGCGGCGCAATGGGCCTTCAGGTCGGCTTCCGTCAGGTTCGGATCCTTCTTCACCACGAAAAGCTTCACCGCCTCGCCGGAATGTTCGTCCGGCACGCCGATCGCCGCGCATTCCAGTACGCCCGGATGGGTGGCGACCACTTCTTCCACTTCGTTCGGATAGACGTTGAAGCCGGAGACGAGGATCATGTCCTTCTTGCGGTCGACGATCTTCGTATAGCCCTGGCGGTCCATGTAGCCCATGTCGCCGGTGCGGAAATAGCCGTCCGGCGTCATCACCTTGGCGGTCTCGTCGGGGCGGTTCCAATAGCCGGCCATCACCTGCGGGCCGCGGATGCAGATTTCGCCGACGTCGCCGAGCTCGACGTCCCGGCCGTCGTCGTCACGGATGGAGACTTCCGTCGACGATATCGGCAGGCCGATCATGCCGGTGAACTCCTTCGTATCGAGCCGGTTGGCGGTCGCGACGGGCGAGGTCTCCGAAAGACCGTAGCCCTCGGTGATCGGGCAGCCGGTCATCTTCAGCCAGCGTTCGGCGACCGGCCGCTGCACCGACATGCCGCCGCCGAAGACGAGCAGCAGCGCGGAAAAGTCGAGCTTCTGGAAATCCTGATTGTTCATCAGCGCGTTGAACAGCGTGTTGAGGCCCGGAAATATGTGGATCCGGTACTTCTGCAGCTCCTTGACGAAGGCGGGGATGTCGCGCGGGTTGGCGATGAGGATATTGTGGCTGCCGGTGGCGACGCCCATCAGCGAATTCACCGTCAGCGCGAAGATATGGTAGAGCGGCAGGGCGCAGAGGAATTGCAGCTGGTCCGGCCGCGGCTTCGAAAGAAAGGCCGTTTCGAGCCACATCGCCATCTGCTCCTTGTTGGCGAGCAGGTTGGAATGGGTGAGGATCGCCCCCTTGGAAACGCCGGTCGTGCCACCGGTATATTGCAGGAACGCAATGTCTTCGGCGGAAACCTCGACGGGGCTCATGGCCGATCGGGCCCCTTCGGCGATGACCTGCTTGAAGTTTTTGGCCGCTGGAAGCGACCATGCCGGCACGAGCTTCTTCACCCGGCGGACGACGAGATTGACGATATGGCCCTTGAGGCCCAGCATGTCGCCCATCGTCGCCACGACCACGTGCCTGATCCCGGTGTTCGGCAAAGCCTGTTCGACGGTCCGGGCGAAATTTTCCAGGACGAAGATCGCCTTGGCGCCGGAATCCTTGAGCTGGTACTCCAGTTCGCGCGGCGTATAGAGCGGGTTGACGTTGACCACCACCAGGCCGACGCGGAGAATGCCGTAGACGATCACCGGGTTCTGCAGGATGTTCGGCAGCATGACGGCGATGCGATCGCCCTTCGCGAACCCTTGCGCCTGCAGCCAGGCGGCGATCTTGCGGCTTTCCGCTTCGAGCTGCCGGAAGGTCAGCGACTTGCCCATGCTCGAAAAGGCGAGACGGTCCGCATACCGTGCGCAACTGTCTTCGAAGAGCTCGCCGAGGGAATGATGCTGCAGCGGCGGGATTTCCGCCGGAACCGTCGGCGGGTAGGAGGCGAGCCAGATTTTTTCCGGATTGGCGTCGGTACGTGCTGTGACTTCGTTCATATGGACCTCCTCTATCGCTTTTTTGCCGTACCGCGCTTGCCGGCGCGTGGGCTGCAAAATCCTCCATTTTGCCGCCCGAAACAGATTATGCCATGGCGCCCGGGCTTCAACCATAGGCGCATGTCAAACAGCTATATAACTTTGACGTAAACGTCAATGATTGCACGCGCCGGGGAACATCCCGCCGGGAGAGGCGTTTTTCCGATGTGACAATGCATGAGGAAACAAAGGAGGTGCGTCATGCTGCATCAGGAACCGAGAGCCGGTCAGGACCCCTATGTCAAGGATTCCCCGTCGCTGATCGCCAGCGACAAGGTGGAAGGCACGCGAGTTTACGGCGCTGACGGCAAGCATATCGGCTCGATCGAGCGCGTGCTTCTGGAAAAGCGCGGCGGCCGCGTCGCTTATGCGGTACTGAGCTTCGGCGGGTTCCTGGGGATCGGCGACGATTACTATCCGCTGCCCTGGGAAAAGCTGCGCTATGACGAACAGCTCGACGGCTATCGCATCGACCTGACCAAGGACCAGATCACCGGCGCGCCGCGTTACCGCGATCTCGACGACGAGACCTGGTACAACGACAAGGGCCGGACCATCTACGACTATTACGGCGTCCCGCCCTACTGGATGTAATCGCCTGATCGATACCACGCAGGCGAGTTTTGGGGCCCCGCGATTTGCGGGGCCTCTTTTTCGTTTATTTAATCCTCCTCGTGCAAGGTCGTGCCTCCAGTGAGGTGACGGGGCATGACGGCAAAGACGGAGGCGGGTACGGTCCGCGATTTCGAGCGGGGGGATGTCGAGCCCGTCGCACGGCTTTTCCAGAAGACGTTCCGTAACTCCAAAACGCAGTCCCCCTCGCTGAATGCCTATCTCGAAGAGGCTTTTTTCGATCATCCCTGGGCGGAGCCTGATATCCGCTCAAAGGTCTTTGCGGCGGGAGATGGCCGCATATCCGGTTTCGTCGGCGTCTTTCCGGCCCGCCTGGAACTCGACGGCCGGCCGTTGCGCGCGGCTTTCGCGGGCTCGCTGATGGTCGAGAACCCGAGGGAAAATCCGCTTGCAGGCGCGCGCCTCGTGCGCGCTTTCCTGTCGGGCCCGCAGGATATTTCCCTGACGGAGACCGCAAACCAGACGGCGCTCGGCATGTGGCAGAAGGCCGGTCATCCCCTCGATCCCGGTTACAGCCTGAACTGGCTGAAGGTCCTGCGGCCCGCCTCCGTCGGCGTGCAGCTGCTGGAACGGCGCGTCGGCCTCGCGCGGCTGCTTCGCCCGTTCGGACGATTGACCGACCGCGCGACCGCACTTGTCGGAAAGGCGTCCTTCCACCCGGCCCAGGGCGGCAAACTTGCTTTTCGCGACGTGGCGCCCGCCGAATTCGGCATGGCGCTGCTGGTGTTGAAGGATTTTTATCCGCTGAGACCGCGATGGGAGGCGGACAATATCGGCTGGTTTCTCGACCAGGCCGAGCAGAAACGGAAATTCGGCTATCCGGAATGGCGGGTCGGCTACGGTGCCGACGGCCGCCCGCTCGCCGCCTATGTCTATTTCACCGAGCCCAGCGGCATCGGCTGGGTCCTCCAGGCGGTTTCTGCGCCGGCCGCGGCCGGCGAGCTCGTCGACGATCTTTTCGCCCATGCCCATGGGCTCGGCTGCGCCGGGCTGCGCGGCGCGGCGCATCCCTGGCTGAACCCGGCGCTGATGACCCGCCGCGCCTTCTTCTACAGCCGCTCCTTCTACGTCGCGGCGGCACGCGACAAGAGCCTGCTCGAACCGGTCAGGGCGGGGCAGGCGCTGATCAGCGGACTGGCGGGCGAAGGCTGGGCGCGGCTGATCGGCGACCGGTTCGAGTAGGGTTGGCGGGGTGATCCCCTCACCAACAAAATCTAAGACTTAGCCGCTGGCTAAGATCTTGATTTTGTAACCTCTCCCACGTGGGGAGAGGTAGAGCGTCGAGCGCGCGGCACGGTTATCTCTCCCCTCGTGGGAGAGAAAGCAATTTCGAAATCTTAGCCAAAGGCTAAGTTTCAGAAATTGCAAGTGAGGGGATTTCCTCCGGATCACCCCAGCATCGTCAGCGGCTCCGCATGCAGATATTCCGCCACCTTGCGCTTCGATCCGATGTTGCGCCACACCGCATCCACCTGGTCCGGCGTCAGGCCGGCGGCCTCGCCGACGTCTTCCCGGGAAATGCCGTTGTCGAGACCGTAGAGGCAGAGGTCCATGCGGTCGTAGGGGAGCGAGAAATAATATTCGTCCTGCCCCTGCGGCAGCGACCATGTGTCGGTGGTCGGCGGACGGCGGCGGATCTCGGCCGGCACGCCGAGCGCTTCGGCGAGCTGATAGACCTGGCTCTTGTAGAGATGCGCGATCGGCTTGAAGTCGGCTGCCCCGTCGCCGTTCTTCACGAAGAAGCCCTGGTCGTATTCCAGCCGGTTCGGCGTTCCCGCGACGGCGAAGTTCAGCCGGTCGGCATGGTAGTATTCGATCTGCTTGCGGGTGCGCTGCTTCATGTTGGCGGCCGCGATCATGCCGAGATAGACGTCGAGCGGCATGCGGTGGCGGCTCTGTTCGCCTTGCGGATTGGCGACGACCAGCCAGGAGATGTTGTAGCCGCGGCCGGCAAGCGCGTCTTCCAGCACCACCTTGCAGCCCCAGCCTTCGCCGAATTCCGGCACGACCTGGCGGATGAAACCGTCGCGGCGGGCATAGCAGCCGGCGGCGGCGAGCGCCGGGCCGATATCTTCCAGCACCGTCCCGATGCCAACGGCTTCCGCGAGCGCTCTGCCGAGGCGCAGGCTTTCGGGATCGCTGTCATGTTCCGGCATGAAGATGCCGGTCACCTTGGCCGGCCCGAGCGCGCGGGCGCAGAGCGCCGCCGTCACGCTGGAATCGATGCCGCCGGAGAGCCCGAGCACCGCCCCGCGCTTGCGCAGGTCCTTCAGCACCGCTTCGCGGATCCAGCCGCAGATGCGCTCGATCTCCGCCTCCGCATCGAGCTTCAACGTATCGGGCGAGAATTTCTCGGCCGCCTCTGCGCGCTTCAAGCTCTGGGTCATGCCACGTTCTCCCGTATGATTTCGCTGGTTTCGCCGGCGCCGAGCCGGATCTTGCCGGTCGTCGTGCGCGGCAGTGCGTCGCGGAACTCGACGCTTTTCGGCACCATGTAGTCTTCGAGCAGGGCCGCGCAGTGGCGGATGATCTCGCGCTCGGTGAGCGTCGCGCCGTCTTCGAGCACCACATAGGCGCGGATCGCCTGGCCGAAGACCGGATCGTCGATGCCGCCGACCGCGGCCTCCCTGATGCCGGGCAGCGCGTAAAGCGCGCGCTCGACCTCCTGCGGGCTCACCTTTTCGCCGCGCGTCTTGATGATGTCGTCGCGCCGGCTGATGAAATAGAGGAAACCGTCCGCGTCGGCGCGGAAGAGGTCGCCGGTATGCAGGCGCCGCCCGTCGGCCGCCGGCGAAAGCGCGCGCACCGAGGCCAGGCCGTCACCCCAATAGCCGGGCATCACATGCGGTCCCTCGACGACGAGTTCGCCGATCGTGCCGGGAGGGAGCGGCCGGCCGTCCTCGTCGACGACGAAAGCCGTGCCGCCCGGAATGGCGCGCCCGACCGAAAGCGGCCGGCGGGAGATTTCCTCCGGCGGCAGATAGGTGGCGCGCAGGCATTCGGTCTGGCCGTACATCAGGAAGAGCTGCGTCCGGGGAAGAAGCTGCTGCAGCCTTTCGGTAAAGGCGGGCGGCATGGCAGCCGCAGCACTGGTGATGTAACGCAGATGCGGCAGGAAGCCCGGCGCCAGATCCTTCATGCCGGTGATCAGCGCGGCCATCGGCGGCACCAGCGGGAAGCCGGTCGCCTTGACCTCGCCGAGCCGTTCCAGGATCTTGCGCGGGAAGGCGAAGCTCTTTTCCAGCACCAGCGTACCGCCCACCGTCACCATCGTGACGACCTGGGTGATGCCGTAGCCGAAGGAGAGCGGCAGCACGTTCAGCACGATATCGTCGGCCGTGTTGCCGAGATAGGAGACGATCGCGTCGCAGGCGGCCGCCACATTGGCATGCGTGAGCATCACGCCCTTCGGCCGGCCCGTCGAGCCCGAAGTGTGGATCAGCAGCGCCAGCGCTTCGCTGTTCGCGCGCTCGCGGAGCGGGCTTTTCGGCTCCCCTGCCAGCAGCGCCTCGAAACGCAGCGCGTCGCCGATCTCTTCGCCGGCGCCTGCCTGGGCAACGATCAGGACCGGACGGATTTTCGTCAGGGCGATGGCAGCATCCACCATCGGACGCTGCCGCGCCTGGGCGACGATTGCCGAAGCCTCCGTGCTGCCGAGAATGCTTGAAAGTTTTTCCGCCTTGATCGCCGGATAGAGCGGGCAGGGCACCGCGCCGGCTTTCCAGGCGCCGAAGAAGCTCAGCACGGCTTCGTGGCCGTTGTCCAGCACCATGAGCACCCGGTCGCCGGGCCTGATGCCGGCGCGCATGAGGCCTGCCGCCAGCCGGTCGGATTGCGCATCGAGGTCCGCATAGGTCAGCCGGACCGCGCCCGCGACGAGAGCGGTCTTTTCCCCGAACCGTCGGGCGCTGTCGCGGAGCCGTGCCTCTATGCGCATGAGCGCATCCTCAGGCCGCGGCCAGCTTGGCCGAGAGATAGTGCGTGACGTTGTCGATGCTGTCGAGATTTTCCGGAACGATCTCGTTATCGGCAACCGTGATGCCGTAGGTCTGTTCCAGGAAAGCGATCAGCTCCAGCACGCCGGTCGAGTCGATCACGCCGGTTTCGAGCAGCGACTGGTTGTTCGCCACCTGAGCGTCCGCGCGGAACAGGAAATTCTCCGCAATGAACTCGCGTACCGTATTTTCGAATGCTTCCGCCATCGGCCGGCCCCTTTCCATCCAGGTCTGTCGCGCGGTTGATTGAACCGACATCTTCCCCACGACCCCTAAATGTTTCGCTAAAGCCGGAAATACTATTCGAGCTATGTATCGTTTAAGGGCGGATTATCTGAGGCCGAGCACCATTTCGGACTGGGTGAGCGCGCTCTTGCGCCAGCCGATACGCCGCATGAACCGGTCGAGCACGCCTTGCGGTACGTTCTCGATAATGTAGAGCTTGCGGCCGGGATAGCGGGCGGCGAGCCCGTCCGCCAGCGACCGGCCGAGACCCTGCCGGCGATACGCCGGATCGACCGCAAGACCATAGAGCCGCACGTCCCGGCCGCTGTCGTCGACCAATGCGGCGGCTCTTCCATCCAGCGCAAAACCTTTGAGCGGCGAGCCCGCGTGCCGGAACGAGACCGGGTCCGTCTGCCATGTCGGATTTGCATCCGAGAACTTCGAAAGCATCTCCACCGCCATTCCGGGATCGCATTCCGCGGCGGGAGCGGCATCCGGCGTGGCGAGCCTGCGGCTGCGGCCGAAGCCGACAAGCTTGCGGGTGATCGCAAAGCCGAGCGAGAGATAGAGATCGCGGGCCCGGACGTTGGAATCGATCACTTCGAGGACGAGCTGCCTGTCGCCGCGCTGCCGTGCCGCCTCGATCGCCTCGCCCATCACGCTGCGGCCGAGGCCCTTGGCGCGGATCGTCGGGCCGATGCCGAGCGCGCTGATGCGGGAACGCTCGCCGCGCCGGGCGACGAGCAGGATGCCTGCCGGACGCTCGTCGTCGAAGAAGACCTCGCTGATGGCGGGATCGACATCCTCGCGCTGGATGCGCAGCGCCAATGCCTGCGGCGTGACGTTCACCGGCACCACGTAGCCGGAAAATCCTTCCGTGAAGGCGGCGGCACCCTCTTCCAGCGAGCAGGCCGAAAGCGGTCGACGGGTGACGGCGCTATCCAGATCCATCGACGGCGCTCCCTTAAAGCGTGGTTCGGTTAAAGCACGTTGGTCGGCGTGCCCTTTTCGAAATTTTCCATATGGCTGATCACCTGCGCCCAGAGCGTCTGCATCGCCTCGTCGCTCGCCCAGGCGACATGCGGCGTGACGATGACGTTCGGCCGCTCGAGCACCCTCAGCAGCGGATTGTCCGGGGCCGGCGGCTCCTTCGTCAGCACGTCGAAACCGGCGCCGGCGATCAATCCCTCGTCGAGTGCCGTCACCAGGTCGGCCTCGTTCACCAGCCCGCCGCGCGCCGTGTTGATGATCAGCGGGCGGCGCTTCATCCTGCGGAATTCCGGCAGCCCCATGAGGTCGCGGGTCGCGGGCGTCAGCGGCATGTGGAAGGTGATGATGTCGGCAGTCTCCAGCACCTCGCCGAAGGCAGTGTAGCCGGGCTCGATCTTCTCCGCATCCTTGCGGGCGGCGAAGATGACCTTCATGCCGAAGGCTTCTGCGATCTTCGCCACCGACTTGCCGAGCGTGCCGCGCCCGAAAATGCCGAGCGTCGAGCCGGCGAGATCCCTGATCGGATGATTGAAGAAGCAGAACTGGTTGGCGCGCTGCCATTCGCCGGCGATCACGTCCTGGCGGAAGCCGGCGATCGAGCGGCGCAGCGCGAAGATCAGCGCGAACGTGTGTTCCGGCACCGTATTGACCGCATAGCCCCGCACGTTGGAAACGGTGATGCCGCGCTCCTTGGCGAAGGCGAGGTCGATCACGTCGTAGCCGGTAGCCGCGACCGCGATCATCTTGAGCTTCGGCGCCCCGGCGATCGATGCTTCGCGCACCGGCGCCTTGTTGGTGATGACGACATCGGCGTCCCTGATGCGCGCCGCGACCTCTTCCGGCGCCGTCTTGCCGTATTCCACCCATTCGTGCGCGAAAGCGGGCCTCGTGATCGTCACCGAAGGACCGATCGTATCGCGATCAAGAAATACCACCTTCAGCATCGATAAAAGCCTTGCATTGATTAAACTCCTCCTCCGATCGGAGCGCTGGCCGCGCCGTTTTTCTCGTATATCATCCGGACCGGCAATCGGAAGGCAAAAGTGCGGAGGAGGATATGAGCGAAGTGCTGGAGCTCGATTGCGTCGTCGTCGGCGGCGGCGTGGTCGGGCTGGCGGTGGCGCGCGAACTGGCGATCGCCGGCCGCGAGGTCGTCCTCCTCGAAGCCGAGCCGATAACCGGCAGCATCACCTCTTCCCGCAACAGCGAGGTCATCCACGCGGGGCTCTATTACCCGACCGGCAGTTTGAAGGCGGAGCTCTGCGTCGCCGGCAGGCACCGGCTCTACGGCTATTGCGATGAGCGCCATATCCCGCACAGGCGATGCGGCAAGCTGGTCGTCGCCTCGAACGAGGCGGAGGTCGCCTATCTCGAAAAACTGCTGAAACAGGCGAAAGCGAACGGCGTCGACGACTGCCGCCTGATCGATGCCACGGAGCTTGCCCGGCTGGAGCCGCGGATCCGGGGTTTTGCGGCGCTCGTCTCGCCCTCGACCGGCATCATCGACAGCCATCGCCTGATGGAGGCCTATATCGTTGATATCGAGGCGCATGGCGGCGCCATCGTCCTCAACTCTCCCGTTCTCGGCGGCGAGCTTCTGTCCGATGCGATCCGGCTCTCGGTCGGCGGCCGCGATCCGGTGGAGATCGAGGCGAGATTGGTGGTGAATGCGGCCGGCCTCGGCGCCTGGGCGATCTCCGGGAGCTTGAGCGGCCTGGACCGGAAGGCCATGCCGGAGCGGCATTATGCGAAGGGCTGCTATTTCTCGCTGAGCGGCCGTGCTCCCGCCGGCCGGCTGATCTATCCGGTGCCGGAGCCGGGCGGGCTCGGCGTCCACCTGACGCTCGATCTCGCCGGTCAGGCCCGCTTCGGTCCCGATGTCGAATGGGTGGAGACGATCGACTACGACGTCGATCCGCGCCGCGCCGACAAGTTCTATGCCGCGATCCGCCGTTACTGGCCGGATCTGGCCGATGGCGCGCTGCAGCCCGCCTATTCCGGCATGCGGCCGAAGGTCGTCGGCCCGGAGGGGGGAGGGGGCGGCGACTTCGTCATCCAGGGGCCGGAGGCCACCGGCCACCCGGCCTATGCAGCCCTTTACGGCATCGAAAGCCCCGGCCTGACGGCTTCGATGGCTATTGCGGAGAGAGTGGGACGGCTTGTGGGGGCCTGAAAGTGGTGCCGCCTGCCCCCTCATCCGACCCTTCGGGCCACCTTCTCCCCGCTGGGGAGAAGGAAGGGCGAGCGCCTCAACTACGGGGTGCCAACGCGGGATAGCGCCTCACCGGCGCGGCATATCCCCTTCTCCCCAGCGGGGAGAAGGTGCCGGCAGGCGGATGAGGGGGCACCCGCCCATTGCCGTCGCTGAAGCACCTTCCGCTTCAGAACGCCGCCCGCTTGTCCTTCTTCGCCATGCGGCTGAGCAGATAGTCCACCTCGGCCTTTGCTGCCGGGGTGAGCATCTGCGCCGGCTTGCGCTGGACGTCGGTCGCGATCACCCCGCGGCGCTTCAGCACATGCTTGCGCACCGCAAGGCCAACGCCCACCTGCTGTTCGTAGCGGATCAGCGGCAGATGCGCGTCGAAGAGGTCATGCGCCTCGTCGCGCTTGCCGTCCGCGAAAAGCTGCACCAGCTCCGTCAGCATGTCCGGAAAACCGTAGCCGGTCATGGCGCCGTCGGCGCCGCGTTCCGGCTCGAAATCGAGGAACAGGCCGCCATTGCCGCAGAGGATCGAGAAGGGGCGCAGTTCTCCCGCCTTCTGCATGGCCCTGAGCCTGGAGATCTTTTCGAGCCCCGGCCAGTCCTCGTGCTTCAGCATCAGGCAGGAGGGATGATTGGTCATGATCTTGGCGATCACCCCCGGCGACATGACCACCGTCAGCGTCAGCGGATAGTCCTGCAGCACCCATGGCACGTCCTCGCCGACCGCTTCGACGGCGCCGGCGAAATAGCTGACGATCTGGTCGTCCGTGCGAAGCGAAGGCGGCGGCGCGATCATCACGCCGGCGGCGCCCATCTCCATCGAATCCCGTGCCAGCGACCGCATGCCCGCAAAACCCGGCGCCGAGACGCCGACGATGACCGGCACCCTGGCGCGCGAGACCACCCGCTTGACGATCGCCCGGCTTTCCTCCGGCTCCAGCTTCGGCGCCTCGCCCATGATGCCGAGAATGGTAATGCCGGTGCAGCCGGTCTCCTCATAAAAATCCGTCAGCCGGTCGACCGACGTGAAGTCGATCGAACCGTCTTCGAGGAACGGCGTGGTGGCGATCGCGTAGACGCCCTTCGAATGGGTCCCGAATGTCATTTCTGCGCATCCTTCCAGGCCTGGTAGCGTGCCTTCGTTTCGGCATTCATCGGGTAAAGGCCCGGAAGCGGCACGCCGCGGTCGACCTCCGTCATGATCCAGGCTTCCATGCGCTCCTGTTCGGGCGCCTCGGCCAGCACGGCATCGAGGAGCTTCGCCGGGATCAGCACGGCGCCGTCCTCGTCCACCACGACGATGTCGTCCGGAAAGACCGCCACCCCGCCGCAGGCGATCGGCTCCTGCCAGCCGACGAAGGTGAGCCCGGCGACCGAAGGCGGAGCGGCGATGCCGTCGCACCAGACCTTCATGCCGCTTGAAAGCACGCCTTCCGCATCACGCATCACGCCGTCGGTGATCAGCGCCGCCACGTTGCGCTTCGCCATGCGGGCGCAGAGGATATCGCCGAAGATGCCGGCATCGGTAATGCCCATCGCACCGGCGACCGCAACGCAGCCCTCCGGCATCGCCTCGATCGCCGCGCGGGTGGAGATCGGCGAGGCCCAGCTTTCGGGCGTGGCGAGGTCCTCGCGGGCGGGTACGAAGCGCAGCGTGAAGGCCTTGCCTACGACACGGCCCTGGCCGGGTTTCAGCGGCCTGGTGCCGCGCATCCAGACGTTTCTGAGCCCTTTCTTCAAAAGCACCGTGGTCAAGGTGGCGGTGGAAACGCTCTTCAGCGTCTCGACGATCTCAGGGTCCAGCGACATGAATTCTCCTTGGGAAATGTCTTGAGCCGCCGAAGAAGACCGGCGGCGGGCGCGATATTCCTTCGCGTGCTCCCGTTCGTCAAGGAAAGTGATGTCGGCGTTTTTGTTGACAGGATACGGCTCCATCGCTGTATAACGTCTTTCAACATTGACACACGGGAGGATGGCAATGCTTTTTCCAACGACACTCGTCGGCAGTTACCCGCAACCCGAATGGCTGATCGACCGCGCCAAGCTCGCCGGGCGTTTCCCGCCCCGCGTTCGTGCCCGAGAGCTCTGGCGCATTCCGCAGGAATATCTGGCCGAAGCGCAGAACGACGCGACGATCATGGCGATCAAGGCGCAGGAGGAAGCCGGCCTCGACATCGTCACCGATGGCGAGATCCGCCGCGAGAGCTATTCCAACCGGTTCGCCACCGCGCTCGAAGGCGTCGACCTCGACAATCCCGGCACGGCGCTCGATCGCTCCGGCCATCCGAACCCCGTGCCCCGGATCACGGGAAAAATCCGCCGCAAGCATGCGGTGGAGGCCGACGACGTGAAGTTCCTGCGCAGCCATACGGACCGCAAGATCAAGATCACCGTGCCCGGCCCCTTCACCATGTCGCAGCAGGCGCAGAACGATTATTACAAGACCGAGGAAGAGGCCGCTTACGATTACGCCGATGCCGTCAATGCCGAGATCAGGGATCTCTTCGCCGCCGGCGCCGACGTGGTGCAGATCGACGAGCCCTATATGCAGGCCCGGCCGCAGAAGGCGGAACAATACGGCCTTGCGGCGCTCAACCGCGCGCTCGACGGCGTGAAGGGCACCACCGCCGTGCATATCTGCTTCGGCTACGCGGCGATCATCCACGAGCGCCCGTCGGGCTATTCCTTCCTGACCCAGCTTTCCGGCTGCTCCTGCCATCAGGTGTCGCTCGAGACCGCGCAGTCCAAGCTGGACTGCTCGACGCTGACCGGCCTTTCCGGCAAGACGCTGATGCTCGGCGTTATCGATCTCTCGGACATGAACGTCGAGACGCCGGAAGTCGTCGCCGACCGCATCCGCCGCGCGCTGCCCTATGTGGAGGCGGAGAACATCATCGTCGCTCCGGATTGCGGCATGAAATACCTGCCGCGGGACGTCGCTTTCGGCAAGATGAAGGCCATGGTCGAGGGTGCGAAGATCATGCGCCGCGAATTCGGCGAAGCGGCCTGACCCAGCAGAATACCCGTCGAAGTGCGAACACCGCTTTCGCACTTCGATCCGGCCCGCCGTTCCGAGGGGACGGCGGGCGCCGGCCGTTTACCAGTCAGTCGTCATGAGATGGATAGCAGGCGCGGAGGCCCGGCGCACGCCTCGTGTGTGATCCGCCGCACCGAGCCTCCGGCCGCGACCGACGGCGGGAGGACACCGCCTGGTGCGACGGTGCAGACGTTTTTCGAATCCGGCTCTTGGTTCCACTGCCGTTAATGATCAGAGTTAGCGGATTGTTACTTTCCACAGCACCTGTGCCGAAGCGGCACGGATTTCCCCCGCATGCACCTCAAATGGCGGCGAAACGCCAAAACGGGATTTCCCAATTGTTAAAAGGGACCTCAGGCCGACGGTCAGGCACTGCGCACCGCCGTCCGAATCGCTCACAAGGCCGTAGCCGCCCGGGCGGTGGTGGCCAGACTCTGAGTAAATGCCGGAAGGAAATGGTGCCGCTTACGTGACTCGAACACGTGACCCCATCATTACGAATTGTTTTTCGTAACAATATCAGAGATTTAGACACTCTACGAAATCGTTGGACCCTACTGGACAAGCCATTGGCCAGAATCCACTTTCAGGAGTTGAGAGGTAGCACAAGGTATCACCCGGTTGCCACCCCTTTGATCCCGCGACACTACTAGCAGCCTACAGTTCGCGGTTGGCCCTACTAATCGGCATCGCACTCCGCCGGACCTCCCCCCATCAACGGCGTTCACAGTTTGGGCCGGGGGCGGGAGTCCGTGGGCGTCGGGATGTCCCGGTTTCCTCGATTTCTAACCGGCAATTGGTGCTGGTGCTGCAGGACCAAGCTCTTGGATGAATTGGCTAGCGTGCAGAATCGCATCTCCATAGACCTGCTGGGCGGGCGCTATGCCGACACCGAGCGCGTCGGCAAGGGGCATCCGTTGCGAGTAAGTGAGAATAAGAGTTCCGGGCTTCTGACTATGCGGAACAGCTTTGACTCGGGTGATGCCGACGTAGAATAGCCGACGCTGCTCCTCAAGATGCTGCGCCTGCTCAGCTGGCGTTAGGTCAGCGTCCGCTGGTCGCGGCAGTAATCCCTGTACGCAGCCCGCAATGATAGTAATCGGGGAACTGAGCCCCTTGCTCTTGTGCAAGCTCATTATGCGGACATCTTGAATTTCCGTCGGAATTTCTGGCTGGCTGATAGCTACGGCAAGTTCTCGAACAAATGCTTCCCGATCACCATCTTCAATTTCAGCAAGGGCGGCAATTGCGAGTTCTCGAATATCGCGAGTTTCGTTCTGCCCTTGTGGGAAGAGGTGATCCACGACCGCGTTAAGGTCTGGCAGCGCTTCAAGCGCGGCCAACGCTTGCAGAATTTCTCGGAACGACAGCACGATAGCTCCGGTATGGGGAAGGTGCAGCGCTCCGCTCTCAAGCTGCACCATGGCATCCCAGGGGGTTGTCCCCGTGTTTTCACAGTGTTCTCGAACACGACGATATCCCGCCGCGTGCCAATTGTTTCCGTCGATACCGATGAGCCATCGTAAAGCCACCCTGTCCTGTCGATTGGCGAAAAGTTTGAGCAGCGCAAACGAACGCTTTGCAAGCATGTGGTTTAGCTCAGATTCCGCATAGTAGGACCTCGTCGGAACGCCCTGAGCAACGAGTGCCTCGTAGAGAGGATTTCCGAATGCTCGGCTCTGCGTGAGAACCAATATGTCACCCGCTGGCGTCCCGTTTGCGATCATCCCCGACACGAGAGTCGAGACGCCTGCAACCTCTTGTGCAATGGTCTGGTACTGCACAATGCGGACATCTCCGACGCCGTTTGCAGGCATCGGCACCAAAGGTCGTGGCACCGGACGCAAGATATTGTGACCGATGAGATTGTTTGCCATTTGCACAACCCTTGTCGGGCATCGCCGGCAGTCGTCCAGGCCCAGATCATCTGCACCCGCATTTATATTCAGCCACTCGCGAATCCCGTCCGGATGAGCGTGCTTGAAGCTGTAAATCGACTGGTCGTCATCGCCGACGATACAGACTTCGGCAGCACCAGACAGAAGCGCGATGACACCCTGCTCAGCTCTGTTGAGGTCCTGGTACTCGTCGACCAGAATGTGCGCAAACTCGCTTCTCTCTGCTGCCGCAGGATTCGAATGCAAATAGCTATACAGCTGAGGGATAACCTCGCCGATCAACATGGCCTCGTGGAAACGGAGCCAAGACAGCAAGTCTGCCTGAAATGCCGCATCTTCCGCACTCAATGCATAGCCCGGCTGTTCCTGCTGAAGACGAGCCCAAGCGGCCTCGTAGGCCATCCGAAGCCTCTTCACCGCCTTCTTGCCCCCGTGCTGAGCCATCAGGTCGCAGACTAGAGGTTCAAGTTCAAACTCATTGAGGGGACGCGGCACTCGTCCTGTCGCACCCAGAACGTGATTCCGCATCAACATCCTCAAGGCGAGACTATGGAGCGTCACGCCTTCAAGGTCATCGCACCCAGGAACCCCCATACCGACGAGTTCCCGGTGAAGGTCCTCAGCCGCAACTCGAGTAAACGTCACAGGTAATATCGTGGCAGGGTCCGCGCCGGTCTCAAGTAACCGTGCAACGCGGCGCTTCATCGCAAATGACTTGCCAGTTCCGGGTCCAGCTACGACGCGGATGCGGGCGTTCACCGAAGAGGCAATGGCGTAGGCTGGCGTTCCAATGGTAAGGCCGTCATTCCAAGGCATAAAGTTCTCCCCCCATAATAGTCGTCGTCAAATTCTAAATCAGCACCGGCCGAAATATCGATTCCGGCATTATTAGGCTCGGAGCGTTGATGCCCTTCGCCGGATTGGACATACGCAGTCCGTAGCCCTTTTCGAGCCAAGATAGGATTTCTGCCGGACGAGTTAGCCGGACGTAATCATCTTCAAAACGTGTCTTTGACACGACATAGCTGCCGTCTTCATGCTGATGCGGAAAAAGTAGCTCGCCCGTATTAGCGCCCCGGCTAACAAATGCGTGTAGATCAAGCTTCGGCAATATTCACTCCCTCAGGTTACTACGCCCCGTCATAGCTGCGTTCCATCAATGGCTTGGCTTTGTCCAGCGTGGCGACATTAGTGATTATGATTTCAAGGTCGCCAGTGCCGAAATGGCCGATGTTGCGCACGTCACGGGTGAAGCCGGGCTCAAGTTCGATGGTGTCCGGATCGACCTTAACGAAAACTTTGAGGTGCCTGATCTGCGGTTTGACCTCGACGCATGCGAAGTTCTTTAGGCGGCGGAAGGCGACGTAGTTGTCCAGGGTCTTCAACTCGACATCATCGCCCAGCGCCAGCAGATACGCCTTCGTCGCCTCGTAGAGATCGACAAGATCTTGGTCTGCGTCCGCGAGGTATTGCGTAACCGTCTTCTGGCGAGATCGTGGTCGCGCTGCCGCAGGCTCGCCTTGGGCGTCGACGCTAACAGGGATTTCGCGCGCGGGCCGTTCCGATGCCGAGGTTAGCAGTTCGAACAGCAATAGTTCGTCGCCAAATCGGCGATAGCGAACCAGCGCGATGTTCCGGTTCATCTGGTTGACCGCGTGAGCGTCGTACTTGGTGAAGTCGCCGGCTATGCAGATCAGCCGAGGAGTTCCCCAGTCGACCGCCTTTGCTTGCTCGGCGCCGAAGCGCTCCAGAACAAGCCATTCGAAATCGCGGCGGTGGTCCATCAGCCAGTCGAGGTAGAATAAGCCTTGGTTGATGACGTTCTCATTGCTGGCCCGCTTGTACTCGACGATCACCGGCGAACCATTCTCGTCGATGCCGAGTGAGTCCATGCGCCCACCGTTCGTCGTCGGAAACTCGGAGGCTAGAAACCTCACCCCGAGAAAGGCTTCCATGTTGCGTTCAATGAGCGTCTGCAGCGACTTTTCCAGAGCGACCGCGCTGCCGCGAAGCTCGGTTACGGCTCCGGTATCCGTCCTGAACAGCTTGATGTCGCTCATTTATCCCCCGCCCCGAAGCCATGTGATTCCCTTCGGCCACAGTAGCTTATGGTTGTCCCCTCCGAAACGCCGCGATGGCCGATCCGCGCTTGATCTCTTGACTTCCGCGTGATTCTGTAGATCACCGCCGGTAGCAGTGATTTTGGGGACGGGATATGCCCAGAGGCAAAACGAAGAACAATGAAAAGCCTAACGGCAACAATAAATCAACAGCCCTCGGCTTCGAGGCAAAGTTATGGGCGATGGCCGACAAGCTGCGATCCAATATGGACGCCGCCGAATACAAGCATGTTGTTCTCGGTTTGATTTTCCTGAAGTTCATTTCGGACAAATTCAACGCCAAGTACGAAGACCTGAAAGCGCGACAGGACACCGACTTTACCGACCCGGAAGAGCGCGACGAATACGTGGCAGAGAATGTATTCTGGGTGCCGAAAGGTGCGCGGTGGCAGGATATTCAGGATCGCGCGACAACGGCTGAAATCGGCCAGATCGTCGATGACGCGATGCGCGCTATCGAAGCGGAGAACCCGACGCTGGAAGGTGTGCTGCCGAAGAATTATGCTCGCGCCGATCTGGATAAGCGGCTCCTGGGAGAGGTGATCAACCTCGTCGGCAAGATCGAGCTTGTCGCAAAGGAGGCGCATCATCAGGGCAACGACCTTCTCGGCCGCACCTATGAGTATTTCATCGGCCAATTCGCCGCTGCCGAGGGTAAGAAGGGTGGCCAGTTCTATACCCCGGCGCGCGTGGTCGAGCTGCTCGTCCGGATGATCGAGCCGTATAAGGGGCGCGTCTACGATCCATGCTGCGGGTCCGGCGGCATGTTCGTGCAGTCGGAAAAATTCGTCGAAGCCCATGGCGGCGGGCGCGACGACCTGTCGGTCTATGGACAGGAATCCAACCCGCAGACGTGGCGTCTCGCGAAAATGAACCTCGCGATCCGCGGGATCACGGCCAATCTCGGTCCGCGTGCGGCGGACACATTCCACGACGATCTGCACAAGGACCTCAAAGCCGATTTCATCCTCGCCAACCCGCCGTTCAATATCTCGGACTGGGGCGGCGAACGGCGCCGTTCAGACGTTCGCTGGAAATTGGGCGTGCCACCGGTCTCCAACGCGAATTTCGCGTGGGTTCAACATATGGTGCACCACCTCGCGCCGCATGGATTGGCGGGCTTCATCCTGGCCAACGGTTCGCTGTCGTCGAACCAGTCAGGCGAGGGCGAAATTCGCGCCGAAATGATCCGCCACGACATCGTGGACTGCATTGTCTCGCTGCCCAGCCAGCTTTTCTATACGACGCAAATTCCTGTCTGCATGTGGTTTCTTGCGCGCGACAAGTCGAATGGCCTGCTCCGCGACAAGCGGCTTCGCGACAGGCGCGGCGAGACGCTGTTCATCGATGCGCG
Organism: Xaviernesmea oryzae; assembly: GCF_900177415.1. Lineage (GTDB taxonomy): Bacteria > Pseudomonadota > Alphaproteobacteria > Rhizobiales > Rhizobiaceae > Neorhizobium > Neorhizobium oryzae_A. The sequence continues at coordinate 874,701 of NZ_FXAF01000006.1, forward strand.
ATCGCTCGGCCATATGGAAACGCGCACGCTGCGGGCGCTGTCCAGTCCGAACGAGGTCGAGGAAGGCAAAGAAAGCGACATCGGGAAGGTCGTCGAGGCCTATCACGCGTGGCGCGAGGGTCGGTCTGACTATGCGGATGTGCCGGGCTTTTGCCGGTCGGTAAAGAACGAAGAGATCGAGTCCCACGGTTTTGTTCTTACGCCGGGACGCTATGTCGGGGCGGCAAAGATCGAGGACGAAGGCGCACCTTTCACTGAGCGCTTTGCGGAGCTTAGGGCAAGGCTTGCGGAGCAGCAAAAGGCGGCTCTACAACTCGATGCCCTGATTGCGAACTGCCTGTCGTCGGTTGCGGCCAATGACTGAATGGCGCGCTTCGACGTGGGGCGAGGAAATTTCGCTCGAATATGGCAAGGCGTTACGGGGCTACGGAGACGCAGACGGAGAAGTTCCGGTTTATGGGACTAACGGGCCAGTCGGATGGACCGAGGAGCCGCTTACATCGGGTCCTGGGGTCATACTAGGACGCAAGGGCGCCTACAGGGGCGTGCATTTTTCCCGCCAACCGTTCTTTGTAATCGATACGGCCTATTATGTCGTGCCTAAGACCGAGCTCGACATGCGCTGGCTGTATTACGCCATGATCTTCCACAAGCTTGGTGAGATCGATGACGGGTCTCCTATTCCGTCGACTACGAGGGCGGCGGTCTATCCGCGCGAACTTGAAGTTCCTGATATTGGTGAGCAGAAGGCCATCGGGGCGGTCCTCGGATCGCTCGACGACAAGATCGAGCTAAACCAGCGGATGAACGAAACTCTTGAAGAGATGGCGCGGGTGCTCTTCAAAAGCTGGTTTATAGATTTTGATCCGGTCCGCGCTAAGATGGAGGGGCGCGACACTGGCCTTGCACCCGATATTACCGCTCTGTTTCCTAGCCGATTGGTGGATTCAGCGATCGGTGAAATTCCAGAGAGTTGGGACATCGGCCCGCTGGACAGCGCTCTTGTGCTTCAGAGGGGATTCGATCTTCCAGCCCCGAAGCGAGCGCCAGGGCCTTACCCAGTATTGGCGGCAAGCGGACCAAGCGGCACCCATAATGCCTTTATGGTGAAGGGGCCGGGCGTGACGACTGGCCGAAGCGGGGTTCTTGGGAAGGTTTTCTACATCGACACCGACTTCTGGCCACTTAATACATCGCTATGGGTGAAGGAGTTCAGGCGATCATCGCCGGTCTACGCCTTCCATCTGCTCCAAAATATCGACCTTAGCGGTTTCAATGCGGGCTCCGCCGTTCCAACTCTCAACAGAAACCATATACACACGTTGCCGACCCTTCTTCCTCCAACCGAGCTAGTTGAAACCTTCGAACAGACTGCTGCCGCTGCGTTCGCGCGCAAAAAATCTGCGGAGAAAGAGATAGCAACCCTCTCCTCCCTCCGTGAGCTTTTGATTCCCAAGCTCCTGTCGGGCGAAGTCAGCATCAACAATGCCGAAAAGCTTGTCGGCGAAGCGGGGGCATGATCGATGGCATTCGTCATGCAGCAGATGCGCGCGGTGATCGAACGCTTTCCGGATAGCGGCAACGGTTTCCGGCGCGAGATCGAAGCTATCGAAGCCAATGTCGAGACGAACCCCCACATCTGCCTAGGCTTGGCACGCGGGCTGCTGGAAAGCTGCTGCAAGACAATCCAAGTGGAGCGAGGCGAGTCGATCAACCAAAACGAAGGCTTACCGGCGCGCGCCAAGCGTGAAATCGACAGAATTCGGCTTGGCTTTGACGGGCACCCGGATGCTCCCGCCATTGAAACGCACCTAACAGCGCTGGCAACAGGATTGAACGATGCTGTCGCGGCGTTATCGCGTCTCTCCAATATCCAGGGCCTGCGCCATGGGGGTGCCGCCAATTGGGCGAATGCAACGAAGCGGCATGCCGCATTGCTCGCCTCCGCCGCTGATGCCTTATCTGCATTTTTGTTCGAGTGCCATCGTGAGGAACTTCATACGGCGGACGAGATCGTTCTGCGTTATGAAGACGAACCCGAGTTCAATACTTCCATTGATGAACAATGGCCGGTTGAAATCGCGGCTTATCGCTATGACGCAAGTGAAGTCCTGTTTTTGCTAGACCCTGATGCCTACAAGGCGGAGCTGGCGGGGTGGAAAGCTACACTTGCTGAACAGCCTGCTGAGGGCGAGGCACAATGATAGATTACAGACAGCCCTCGTCTTCCTATTCTCTTGGCTTCCGCGAAGCCGCCGTAGAAAGCGCTGCCGTCGCGTGGTTGGACGTCGTGGGTTGGCGCACCCTCGACGGAACCTATCTAGCTCCCGATGGTCCCGGAGCGCCACGCGGTTCCTATTCAGATGTGGTGCTCCTCTCGCGTCTTGAGGACGCGCTTTTCAAGCTCAACCCCGATATTGGCTCAGACGGCATAACGGCGGCACTACGCAAAATTCAGGACGTCGAAAGCCAAGACTTGCTCGATCAAAACCGGCGCATGATGCGGCTGATGCGAGACGGCGTCGATGTTGAAACCAATCATCCACAGCATGGCGTCATAACCCGCAAGGTTCGCCTCTTCGATCTAGAAAAGCCCGAGCAGAACGATTTCCTGGCTGCGAACCAGTTTACGGTGATGGAGGGCAAGGAGCATCGCCGGCTCGACATCGTGTGCTTCGTGAATGGAATGCCGCTCGCGATTGTCGAACTCAAAGATGCGGTCAATGCCGACGCCACGCTGCTCAGGGCCTTCAACCAAATACAGACCTACAAAACCTCGATCCCGACCTTCTTCCGCTACAATGGCGCAATCGTCATCTCGGATGGAATGGAGGCGCGGATTGGTTCACTCACAGCGGGCTTCGACCGTTTTGCGCCGTGGCGCACCGTTGATGGCCGCGACGTCGCCGACAAAGGCGAAGCGGAACTCGAAACCATTATCAAAGGTGTGTTCCACCCCGACCGCTTCCTCGATCTTGTAATCAATTTCGGTGCTTACGAGGTACGAGATGGCGCGGCACGGGCGAAAAAACTCGCCGGCTACCATCAGTTTCACGCCGTCAACAAAGCTGTACGGGCGACCGAGAGCGCGACAGCGACCAGTTCCCACAAGGCTGGCGTCATCTGGCATACGCAAGGCTCCGGCAAGAGCCTGACCATGGCGTTCTACGCCTCCAAGCTGGAGCGTAGTGAACGGCTTAGGAACCCAACTGTCGTTGTCGTGACCGACCGCAATGACCTCGATGACCAGCTCTTCGGAACCTTTGCGGATCACCCCGACATCTTTCGCGTAACGCCGGAAAATGCGGAGGATCGGGAAGACCTGCGACAGAAACTCAACCGCGCTTCTGGCGGCATCGTTTTCACGACGATACAGAAGTTCGCGCCGGAGGGCGAAGCACGCAACGACGTTATCAGCGACCGCGAGAACATAATCGTCATCGCGGACGAAGCGCACCGGACGCAATACGGACTAGGCGCCAGGATCGACAAGAAGACAGGTCAGACTCGATACGGCTTGGCCGTTCATTTGCGGGATATGCTGCCGAAGGCAACTTTCATCGGCTTCACTGGCACCCCCATCGAACTGGTCGGACGCGATACCTATCAGGTATTCGGCGACGTCATTGATACTTATGACATTGCCCAGTCGGTCGAGGACGGCGCAACGGTTCCGATCTACTACACGGCCCGGCTCGTGCAACTGCATCTCGACGCAGATGCGCGGGCGGTTCTGGACGAGGGCTCCGACGAGCTGCTTGAAGGTGAAGAGGAAACCGAGCGCGAGCGGCACAAGTCTAAGTGGTCGCGGCTGGAAGCTGTTGCCGGAGCGCCCGAGCGGATCAAGATCGTCGCGGGCGATATCGTCTCTCACTTCGAAAGTCGTCAGGATGCGATGGGCGGCGGTAAGGGCATGGTCGTCGCCATGAGCCGCCGCATTGCGGTTGCGCTGTACGACGAGATTGCGAAGCTCCGGCCGGAATGGGCGCAAGGTGGCAGGATGAATGTCGTCATGACCGGCAACGCGTCCGACCCGTCCGAATTCAAGCCGCATATCCGTAAGAAGAGCGAGAACAAGAAGCTCGCCAACCGCTTCAAAGACCCTGACGATCCGTTCAATCTCGTCATCGTCCGCGATATGTGGCTCACGGGTTTTGACGCGCCATGCCTGCATACGCTCTATGTGGACAAGCCGATGCGCGGGCACGGCCTCATGCAGGCCATTGCGCGCGTCAATCGCGTGTTCGGTGAAAAGCCCGGCGGACTGATTGTCGACTACATGGGGCTCGGCGCAGAACTGCAACAGGCACTCGCGGCCTATAGCCAAACCGACCGGGAACAGACGGCGCGGGATCAGGAAATGGCGATCCAGCAGCTTGTTGCGCGCCATGAAGCCGTCTGCGATTTCCTCAGCGGCATCAACTGGCGAGACTTCTTTGAAGGTGATGCCGGCCGGCGACTCACCGTGCTGAAGCGGACCGTAGAGTATATCCTTTCGGAAGAAAGTGGACGAAAACGCTATCTCGATCTTGCCACGGCTCTGGCCAGTGCCTTCGCCCTTGGGGCTGGCACGCCGGAAGCCGCGCGCTTGCGCGAAGATGTCGCCTTCATGCTCGCGGTTCGGGCCAATCTCGTAAAGTACACGGGTGGACGTACCCGTGATCGCCATGAAATTGAACTCGAGCTTTCTCAACTGCTGTCCCGTGCCGTGGTTGCGGACGGTCTATTGGACGTCTTCCGGGAAGCCGGGTTCGAGCAACCCAATATTGCGGTTCTCTCTGATGAATTCCTCGATGAAGTCCGATCGATGGAGCAGAAGAACCTTGCTATCGAGGCGCTGCGTCGCCTCGTCAATGGCGAGATTCTTTCCCGCGAGAAACAAAACGTGGTGGAGGCTCGGCGCTTCTCGGAACGGCTGGAGGAAGCCATTGCCCGATACCACAATAGGGCAATCGACAGCGTTCAAGTCATCCAGGAGCTAATCGATCTCGCCAAGGAAATGCGGGCATCGCTTGGTCGCGGCGAAGACCTTGGCCTCGATGCCGATGAAATCGCGTTTTATGATGCGCTCGCCGAAAACCAATCGGCTATCGACGTGCTGGGCAGCAAGGGTCTGCGAGAACTTGCCCAAGAGCTCGTGCGGCGGATGAAACCTTTGGTGACCGTCGACTGGGCGGTGAAGGAAAACGTCCGTGCGAAGCTCCGTGTAGAGGTTCGCCGCCTGTTGCGACGATATGGTTATCCGCCAGACTTACAGCAATTGGCCACCGATCTCGTGATGGAGCAAGCCAACGTCGTCTGTGAGAAGTGGGTTAGCGACTGAGGCCTCATGTCTTCCTCCGTAAAGATCGTGGTGGCGGTGACCGACGGCGACTGGTTTAATCAGTTGCGCCGCCAGCCTGATCTTGCAGAGGTGAATTTCTGGTCGCCATCGCCGAAGTCGTTCCGCGCGCTACAACCCGGCGAGCTGTTTCTGTTCAAGCTCCACGCACCAATCAACATGATTGTCGGGGGAGGTGTCTACGTATCCTCGACAACCATGCCGCTGTCGCTCGCATGGGAAGCATTTGGCGTTGCCAACGGCGTGAAGAGCCTCGCAGAAATGCGCTCCCGTATCTTGCGCTATCGGAAGATGGACCCTGCAACGGTTGGACCTATTGAGATCGGCTGTCGTGTGCTCACCCAGCCGTTTTTCCTTCCCGAGGATCGCTGGTTTCCGCCACCGCCATCGTGGTCGAAAAACATAGTTTCTTTCACAACATACGAGACTAGCAGCGCCGAAGGCTTGGCACTTTGGGAAGCCGTTCAGGAAGCAATGGCCGTGCAGACTCAGATGCCGGGGTTCGCCGAACCGCAAGCACGGTATGGCGAACCAACCCTCATCCGACCCCGTCTGGGCCAGGGAGCTTTCCGCCTCGTAGTGACAGACCTGTACGGGCGGCGCTGCGCGATCACTAGAGAACGAACGTTACCCGCTTTAGAGGCCGCTCACATTCGGCCCTACGCAGACGGCGGGGAACATTCACCGAGCAACGGCATCCTCATGCGTCGGGACGTGCATAGCCTTTTCGACCAAGGTTATGTCACGATTACGCCAACTCATCGTTTCGAGGTGAGCCGCCGTATTCGCGAGGAGTTCGAAAACGGGCGGCACTACTACGAACTGCACGGGTCAGAGATCGCGTTGCCCGCGCCGCCAAATCAACAACCCGACATAGAAGCCCTACAGTGGCACAATGAACACCGCTTTCTCGGTTAAGCGGATCAGTGAAATCCGGAAAGGAATGTCCTTACGCGACAGGGAAACGTGGCGTTGGGCTAAACTGAAACAGCCGATGCTCATTTGCGTCCGATTGCGCGTGCGCAGGTGATGGACAGCGTTTCATTGCGCTAGATCAGGCTGGTGAATATTATATAAGTATCTGATATTACTTGCGTTTTCAAGATGATTTGGTTAGTTTGAGTTGAGGCCAACAGGAGGTCTCAAATGCCTAGCCTACGTCTTACTCGCCGCGCCATTGACGACATTCCGTTCCCTGCCAGCGGCCAAATCCTTTACCGCGACACACTGCTTTCCGGTTTCGGGCTTAGGGTCGGCAGCCGCTCCAAGGTCTACTTCGCCGAAGGGCAGGTGAACCGAGAGACTCGCCGCGTCACCATAGGGCGCGCGGACCTATTTGCGCCGGAGGTGGCGCGCAAGAAGGCGCTCGCTTTGCTGGGGGAAATGGCCGAGGGCCGGAACCCGAACGAGGAGAAGCGCAAAGAGACGGTGGAGCGCGTCACGCTGGCCGTGGCCTTTGAGCGCTTCTTCGAGGCGCGCAACAAGCTGTCTCCGCACACAGTCACCAATTACGGGCGCACCGCCAAGCTCTACCTCAAGGCATGGCGCAAGAAGCCCATGAACCAGATCACCCGGCAGATGGTGCTGGCCAAGCATCAGGAAATTGCCAAGGTCCACGGCGAGGTGACCGCCAACAATGCGATGCGGCACCTCCGGTCCGTCTACAATTTCATTGCTGCCACGCAGGACGATTTTCCGCCAAACCCGGTGCTGATCCTCTCTCAGGCACGGGCTTGGTATCGCGAGCGGCGTCGGCAGACTTTGGTCACGGCGCTGGACCTGCCCATGTGGTGGAAAGCCGTCATGGCTGAACCGGATTATTCCCGCGATTTTCTGCTGACCGCGTTATTCACCGGAATGCGCCGGGGCGAGCTGATGAAGCTGCGCTGGGAAAATGTGGACCTCGCAGCCCGCACCCTGCATCTGCCCACAACGAAAAACGGTGACCCGCTGAACCTGCCCTTGTCAGCATTCCTTGCGGACCTGCTGACCAAGCGGAAAGGACAGGCGGATGGGTCGCCTTGGGTGTTTCCAGGCCCCGGCAAGAACGGCCATCTGGTAGAGACCAAGAAATTCCTGCTCCGCGTCAGCACCGGCTCGGGCGTGAACTTCACGCTGCACGATCTGCGCCGCACGTTTATCACCATCGCTGAAAGCCTCGATGTTCCCTACTACGCGCTCAAGCGGCTCCTGAACCACCGCGCCAACGGCGACGTCACGGGCGGCTATATTGTCGTCAATGCCGAGCGGCTGCGCGGGCCGGTCGAACTGGTCGCGGCCCGGATATTGGAGTTGGCCAATGTCAGTCAGTGACTCCACTTATCTTGCTACTTTCAGTGATGGAGCAAGCGTGCTGGAACGTGTTCTGCTCGCCATCATCGATGCCCAGACGCCCGGCGAAACCGATTGCCATCGGCATGAGCGATTAGACGCCGCGATGGTCGCGCTGATCGGGCCGGCGAAGCAGATTGAGCACGACTTGGAGCGCGCACTGCATTTTATGGCGCGGCAGAGGCAGCAGGATATCTGCGATGTCGAGATGCGTGCGCTGCGCTCCGGCTCAGGTGTCGCAGCTGGCGAAGCAAGAGCGGTTCCGGAATTGGCAAATGTCGCAGCGCGTGAGGTCCTGGGCTGTACCAGTGCAGCCGATGTGCAGGAGACCGCCCGCGTCCTTTGCGAGATGTTCCGCAGGCGTCGTAATGTCAATCGCGTCGAGCCGGATCATGTCCGGGACAGGCTGAAAAGCGAGGCGGTTCAGCGCATACTCGTTGAACTTTCCGAGTGCGATATTCTCAGCATTCCCCGAAAATGATCCGCAGCTTATCAGATATTTATACCCGAAATCTTGGACGCAGTTGTACGGGAAATGGTTGCCGCTTGAGACAACTTGCTACCCGTGCAACAATGGCTACGGATGAGTTGACAGCATCCAACGGATGAACATCCGTGGCGGGTGACCTTGGGCACCGACCCTCTGGACCACACCCTTTAGGGGAAACTTCCCTGCCGTGTCCGCTGACCGCTGATTGTGACCGCTCGCCTGCACTTCCCTTTCCTGCCTTGGCGTGGCGCAATTGAGAGGTCCCACCATGCGTGTGGAAACCATGTCACGTGCCCGGTTCGAGGGCGCAAGCACTTCCGTCGATACCCGCCAAACGACCCTCCCTGAAAAGCTACTGACCACTGGTCAGCTCGCGACGCTGACAGGACTTAGTCAGTCCTACTTCGAGAAGGGCCGAATCTACGGGTATGGCCCCAACTTCGTCCGCCTTCGGCCAGAATCCAGAAGCGGCGCGATCCGTTATCGTCCAGAGGATGTGCGGCGCTGGCTCCACGAACGCGAGTGCTCCCCGGAGGGCGCGGGCGATGAGTGAGCCTCTGCAACCCAAGGCCGATGAAGCTTGGGCGTTCTCGCAGTTCATCGCCCCGGATGGGCCATACTATCTTGAGCGTATGAACAGCGAGGGGCCGCCAAGCCCGGTCGCTAAGACATATCCGGCGAGTGATCCTGCCTCGTTCAAGAAGTTTGTAGAGGCGAATAACGGGTCGGAACTGAGGCGGAATCTCTACTTCTTGCCCAACGCCAAGTTTCTTTCCGGCAAGCGCCGGAAAGACAACCTCTCGCATGCGCAGTTCCTGCACGCCGATCTTGACTGCAAGGACTATCCCGGGACCCTCGACGAACAACAGAGCCGAATTATCGGGTTGCTGCTTGAACCGAAAGAGCGGCCCAAGGGCGTGCCTGAGCCGACCGCTGTATGGTTCACCGGTGGTGGTTACCAAGCGATCTGGAAGCTTGACCAGCCGGTCGAGGTTAGCGTTGCGGAAGATTACAACAAGAGGCTTCTGGTCGCCCTGCAAGGTGGCCCCGGCACGCACAACGCCGACCGTCTCTTGCGCCTGCCCGGAACTGTGAACTGGTTGAACGCGCAAAAGCGCGAAGCCGGTCGCGAACCCGCACTCTCATTCTGGATGACGAAACGATGACCTACCTAGCGACCGCAAAGACCTACAGCATTGAAGACTTCAAACTCCCCGCACTGAAAGAGAAGGTGGCTTTGCCCGCCAAGGTCGGATCGACGGCGGTAGAACCGACCGAGATCGCGCCGGAGCCGCTGCCGGACAATCTCGGAGAGATCATCCCATCCGACCTGAACTGGGTGGAGGTGATCGTCACGGGCGACGACCCGCCCGGCAAGGCCTACCCCTCGCGGTCGGAGCGTATGATCGCATGCCTCTGCTGGATGCTTGCCAACGGGGTAAAACCCGGACATGCGCTCTCGATTCTGCTCGATCCGGCCTATGCTATCGGCGCCCATGTTCGCGAGAAGCCCAACGCACTCCGCTACGGCCAACGCCAAGTCGCGCGGGCACTTATGATGATCGAGGCGAAGCAGGAGGATTGGCCGGTCCTGAGCGACAAGTTTCAACCGTTTAAGGACCACCCGGCCAATATCCGCTACGCGCTGGCACGGCTGGGGATCGAGGTTCGGCGCAACCTGTTCTCGTTCATGAATGATGTCGAGGGAATGGGCTTGGAGGGGCGCGACCTGAACGACGTTGCGGATATCCTCAGTAGCCGGTTCCAACTGGATTTTGAGTTCAAGGCATCTGTAGCGGCAATCAAGAGCGAGATCGTTGCCATTGCGCACGAGCAGGCTTTCCACCCGATTATCGACTACCTCGACGGTCTCGTTTGGGACGGCACGCCCCGCCTCGATACGATGCTGCACGACTATGCCGGCGCCGAGGATACAGAACTAAACTGTGAGTTCGGCGCCAAATTCCTAATCGCGGGTGTGCGACGGGTCAGGCAGCCGGGCGTGAAGTTCGACACGATGCTCGTGTTCGAGGGAAACCAAGGCACGGGCAAGTCGAGTTTTGCGGAAATTCTCGCCGTGCGCGACGAGTGGTTCTGCGGAAGCTTAAGCCTCAAGAGCGACGACAAGACCAAGGCGGAGTTGCTCGCCGGATCCTGGATCGTGGAGGTGCAGGAGATGGACGGTATTCGCAAGGCATCCACGCACGAACTGAAGCGGTTTCTCTCGACCCGGCGCGACAAATATCGCCGTGCCTATGGCCGAGATGCCCGAACCTATCCGCGACAGTGCGTCATCGTCGGCAGCACGAACGACCAGAAGTACCTTTTCGACCAAACTGGCAATCGGCGTTTCTGGCCCGTGCGCGGCGGGGCCATCAAGCTCGACAAGTTGCGCGAAGACGTGGACCAGCTCTGGGCGGAAGCGGCTGCGCGCGAAGCGGCGGAAGAGTCCACCGTCCTTTCCGAACACTTATGGGAGACAGCGGCGGAATTGACCGATCTGCGCTTGATCGAGGACGCCTTCGCGACCGTCCTGAGCGACTGGTTTGGAGACAAGACAGGCCGGGTCTCAATGGACAGCGTCAAGCTGCTGCTCGGATTCGAGGGCGGTCGCCTGTCGACCATCGAAGTGCAGCGGATCAAGGCCGAGATGGACCGCTTGGGCTGGGAGGAGAAAACCAACCGGCTGCACGATCTCTCACAACGGGAGAGGACGCAGCGGCGAGGCTTCGCCAAGGGCACCCAGGACGAGCGCAAGACGGAATGGCTGGCGCGGCGGGTCGAGAACGGGGTCGTGACCCTGTCTCGCGTAGACTATCCCGCCTCGGGCGAGGATTCGCCGTTTTGAGCCGACCCTGCTGCGACCGGGCCGTAACCCGTAACCCCAACACAAGCGCGGCAACCTTCTGAGCCGCGCCCTACAGCGGGGGGAGTGTACTACTCCCCCTGCCGTCCTCGGAGCTTTCGGACCTTAAATTACGGTTACAAGTTACAGGGGTGACGACCCATGCCGTCCACTACGCTTTTGGTCGGCATGCCGGATGCGGCACGGGGCGCTCAGAACCGCCTCAGACGCCGTAGGAGGCATAGGCAGCGGCGGGGGCGGTTAGGCGTGGGCGTGCCTAAAGCGCGCCTGTCGGGCGCTCTGATGGCCAGCGGCGGGGGGTTATATGCGGCACGTTCGGTTTTGAGGCGCGTGAGGGTCGCGGTTGGGCACTACTCCATGCCCGCGCGGTCAATCGATCGATCCGTCAGCAGGTCCGCAGTCGTTGTCTCGAGCGCTTCGGCGAACTTCGCGACAACCGTGATCGTTGGATTCCTGACCTGCCGCTCAATGCCGGAGACGTAGGTGCGGTCGATCTCTGCGCGGTCGGAAAGCTCTTCCTGCGAGAGATTCAGCCGTTTCCGGGCTGCCTTGATGTTTCGGGCCAGTATCGCGCAGACGTCTTCCATGCCCAAGATAGGGCAGATGTGTAGACGATGAGACCACGGACTATGAGTCTCATTTTGCTTTCAAGTTCCACTTGTTGACTATAGGCTACATCGCATTTTCAGCGGGGGTGGTGCGATGTGGGATATATTCGTTCAAGCATTTTCGTGGCTGCTACTATTCTTCTTCGGCGGCCAGGCACTTTTCTTCGTCGGCCTCATGCTCTGGACGATCTGGACCGACGCGATCAAGCCGAGGCTGATCCCAGTTGACGACATTGCCCGCGTGGCTGACGACATTATCGCTAGCTATCCCGACCCGGAGCTTGAGGCTTTCGCTCGCCATGAGCGCGCGTGGTACGACAGCGACGGTGCGGAGCAGACCTATTGGTATCGCGTGCGGAAGGCCGTCAGGCGGCGGCTGGAAGGGCGCTGAGGCCCGTCAGTCGAACAGAGGACCGTGACCACCGCCAGCGGCCTTACGGCGAACCTCGTCTTCGCGCGCCTCGCTGACCTCGCGCCAGATGTCGTAGGTCTCGCGCACCATCTGGTCGAGCTGGTCAAAGCCAAAGAGTTCGACGCCTTCGTCGGTGCTCAGCGTCACCGGGCGCTGGTCGTCAACCGCATCGCCGAACTGCACGACCCCGAGCCGAGCGGCGGTGAAGTCCGGATTGGCGACCCGGATATGCTCATGCATCATCGAGAAGACAAACCGTCTCGCTTCTGCCGTCAGGCGCTTGCCGCGCCGGGGGTCGATGAAGATCACCAGCGGGGCACCCTCCAGCGCCGTCACCATCGGCAACCAGTATTCCACTTTCTCGCCGACGCTCAGGGGAAGTGGGAAGAAGGCTTGAGAGCGGCTTCGCAAGGCATTTGCGCGCGCGAAGTCGTGCAGACCCTTGGCGACGAGCAGGTTGGCGTTGCATTCGTCGTCGGAGGTCGCCTTTGCCTGTATCAGTCGTTCCAGAACCAGCCACGCGGTCGGGTCGGCAGCCGCGAACATATCAGGCTGAACATTGAAGATATCGGCGAACCGGGCGCGCACTGGTTTGTAGGTGATCGTCGGATGCCCGAGCTTGAAGCGTTCAAGTTCGCGCCGCTTCTGATCCGTCGGCAGCGTTGCGACACGGGCAAGATCGATCTCAGGTAAGCGGCGTATCTTCATCCGGTTCTCCCGCGACCGGAGCCGCGCCAACGGAAACCTTGTGGAACTTGAATCGGTTAACTATGACATCATCGGGGATTCGCAACCCCAGCGCAACCGATGTTCTTCCTTTGTCCGCAATGTAATCCCAAGGCGCTCCCTTGGCGTGGGAGATGTCCACCAGTCGCCCCGGCGATAGCTGCCCGTAGGACGACATGATACGCGCCAGATGACGCCGAATGGCCGGGTCCTCGGGAAGGTCCAGCGCATGGCGCTCGCCGGTCATCACGTTCTGCCCGGTGGCGCGGAAGTCGATAGGAGAACTGCCTGCCGTCTTGAAAGCCGAGTAGGCGGCAGGATGCACCGGCCCATATTGCCATGCCTCGAAATAGCCGCTGACCAGAGGTCGCTTCGCTTCGATCAGGAAGATGGAGTGGGCGAAGTAGAGGAGCTTTTGCAGTGCGAGGTTGGTGACCTTGATCCCCGACCGGTCAGCCTCGTCCAGCATGAGGTTGGCGACGGCTCTCGGATCGTATGGACCACCGGTCATCTGCGCACTTTGACTTCCTCAAGCTGGGAAGTGGTGCCGCTTGCGTGACTCGAACACGCGACCCCATCATTACGAATGATGTGCTCTACCGACTGAGCTAAAGCGGCTTAACCCTTCAAACTGGCCATACTATGGCCCTACTAACTTTCACTCACCAGCCCCAACCCGCTGGCTTCGAACGTCATTCTCTAGCGGACCCGCTAATTACGAATGATGTGCTCTACCGACTGAGCTAAAGCGGCACGGGCAGCGGACGGCTCGGCCGGGCTGCGAGTGATGCGGCTGATACAAGCAATGACCGGCGATTTCAAGCCGGGATTTGATCTGCCCGGCGATTTTCCTCAAATCACCGTCTCTCGGCAGGTTCAAAGCGCAAGCCGGGCGCGTGCCGCCCGGTATTCTCCGTCCAGCCGGTCCACCAGTTCGGCGACGGAAACCACCGCCTTGACGGCGCCGACGCCCTGTCCGGCGCCCCAGATCTCCTTCCAGGCCTTCGGTCCGCTCACGGCCTTGTCGAAATCCATCTTGGTAGGGTCGGCCTCAGGCAGTGCGTCGGGGTCCATGCCCGTCGCGGCGATCGAACCCTTCAGATAATTGCCGTGAACGCCGGTGAAATAGTTCGAATAGACGATGTCGGCGGCGTTCGAGGCGACGATCATCTCCTTGTAGCCGTCGGCGGCGCGCGCCTCGTGCGTGGCGATGAAGGGCGAGCCGATATAGGCCATGTCCGCTCCCATCGCCTCGGCCGCGAGGATGCCGCCGCCGGTGGCGATCGCACCCGCGAGCAGCAGCGGACCGTCGAACCATTGACGGATTTCCTGCACCAGCGCGAAGGGCGAAAGCGTGCCGGCATGGCCGCCGGCGCCGGCGGCGACCGCGATCAGCCCGTCCGCGCCCTTGCGGATCGCCGAATTGGCGTGCCGGTTGTTGATGACGTCGTGCAGCACGATGCCACCATAGGAATGCACCGCCGCATTGACCTCCGGCACGGCCCCGAGCGAGGAGATGACGATCGGCACCTTGTATTTCACGCACATCGCCAGATCGTGCTCCAGCCGCTTGTTCGACATGTGGACGATCTGGTTGACGGCAAAGGGAGCGGCTGGCTTTTCCGGATGTGCGGCATTGTAGGCGGCGAGCTCCTCGGTGATGTAGGCCAGCCATTCGTCGAGCTGGCTTTCCGGCCTCGCATTGAGCGCCGGAAAGGCGCCGACCACCCCGGCCTTGCATTGCGCCAGCGTCAGTTCCGGATGGGAGATGATGAAGAGCGGCGACGCGACGATCGGCAGACGCAGCCTGTCCTTGAGGATTGCTGGAAGCATAAGGAAAGAGCCCTCCCGATTTACCTTTACGCAAACGTAAGTCTGTCTAGCAGATGCCGTGGGCCGCGAAAAGCCGGTGGAAAAACTTCCGCGGGCCGGCCGGAGGAGCGTGCGTGGACCGGCGCCGACATATCCTGACCTTATTTCTCGCCATGGTTCGGCGGAACAGGCGGTGCTTGCAGTTCCGGATCGGAGAGGTTACCGAAACGTAAACGTGTGCGTATCGGGCCCGTGTATCGGGAATGAGTAGGAAGAAGGACCGGCAGTGAGCGGTTTGGAAACGGCCATCAGGAATGCACTGGATCGCTCGGACCGGGCGGACCGGGAGATCAGGGCTCGTATTTATCAGTCGGCGCGCCAGGCGCTGGATGCCGGTCTTCGCAAGCAGGGCGTCACCGACCGGCTGGTCATCATGCAGCAGCACGAACGGCTGGAAGAGAAGATCCACGAAATCGAGATGGAGGAACTTCAGCGCGTGACGCAGCCGGCGTCGGCATCCGTCGTCGAGCTCCACCCGGAGCCGGACCATGCGCCGAAAACCGAACCGGTCGAGGCGCCCTTCGTGGAAGTCGCTCCGACGCAGGCCGCTCCGCCTGCTGCGCCTCAGGTTGCCCCCCCGGTTGCGCCCGCTCAGCCGGTGGCGCCTGCCGCCACCGTGGCGGTCGGGGCTGGTGAGGGGCTTGCCGATTTCGGTGCGACGCGCGCCGACCGCCTCGAGGCCGAACGGACCGAAGCCGGACCACGGGCAAAAGCGGGAACTGCCGAACCCGTGAAGGCGAAGAAGGGGGCGGCGCCGCCATCCGACGCCGGCCTGAATGTCCCGCCGGAACGGGCCGCCAAGCCGAGAAGGCGCCGGGGTTTCCTTTCGCATCTCCTGACCTGGATAATCACGCTTGCCGTCGTCGGCGGCGCCTGCTGGTGGTTCTATCGTTCGGGCATGGTCCAATCCGTCATCGAGGAAGCCATGAAAGCGGCCGACCGGCCGGGCGGAGCCGGGCAGGGCTCGGGCGGGGGGCCGATCGCCTTCGATCCGCAGAGCGGCTTTTCCGACGACTGGGTGGAAATCTTCGTGCCCTCGAACGTGGCCGAGATGAAGCCCGGGGGGCAGGCCCGGGTGGAGGCCGTGACGGGAGCCGAGGGGCAAGCCGTCCGGATCGTGTCCGCCGCGCCGGGCGAGGGCGGCGACGTGGCGATCGATGTGCCGCCGGAAGTGCTGCGCGAAATGGCCGGCAAGAGCTCGACGGTGGCGCTGACGCTGCAATCGGGCCAGAATCGTTCCGCGCAACTGTCGGTGCGCTGCGACTTCGGAAGCCTGGGCACCTGCAGCCGCCACCGGTTCACGGCCACGCAGGAGAAGCTGGAGGCGCTCTTCCGCGTGACCTTCGACCGGTCGCTGGCACCGAACAGGCCGGGCCGGCTGATCATCAACAGCGGCATCGACGGCGCCGACCGGCCCGTGCTGCTTTATTCCGTCCGTATTCTGCCGGGCCAGTAAGCGCCTATTTCAGGAACTTCGGACCGAGGCCGAGGATCTTGTCGTCGAGCTCGCCGATCGCCTGCTTGTCTTTGCCCTCGTAGTCGAGCGACAGCAGGATATGGCGGATGACGTTGACGCGGGCGCGGCGCTTGTCGTTCGCCCGCACGATGGCCCAGGGCGTTTCCTTCGTATGGGTCTTGTCGAGCATCACGTCGCGCTTTTCGGTGTAGTCGTCCCACTTGTTGAGCGCGGCGACATCCATCGGCGACAGCTTCCAGATCTTGAGCGGGTCGTGCCGGCGGTCGTGGAAGCGCTTGAGCTGCATCTCGCGGCCGATATCCAGGTAGAATTTGAAGAAGAGGATGCCCTCGTCGAAGATCGTGTCCTCGAAACGCGGCACCGCCTTCATGAAATCCTTGTATTGCTCCGGCGTGCAGAATCCCATGACCGGCTCGACGCCGGCCCGGTTGTACCAGGAACGGTCGAAGAGCACGATCTCCCCCGAAGTCGGGAAATGCGAGATGTAGCGCTGGAAATACCATTGCCCCGCTTCCGTCTCGGTCGGCTTGTTGAGCGCCACGACGCGGGCGGAACGGGGATTGAGATAGGCATGGATGGAGAAGATCGTGCCGCCCTTGCCGGCTGCGTCGCGGCCTTCGAAAAGCGCCATCAGCCGCTTGCCGCTCGCCTTCAGCCAGAACTGCACCTTCACCAGTTCGATCTGCAGTTTCTCCAGCTGCTTCTCGTATTTCTCCTTGTCCATCTTGTCGTCATAGGGATAGCCGCCCGATTCGAGCGCGTGCTCCTCGATCCAGCCCGGCAATTTCGGATCGTCGATATCGAAACGCTTGAACTTGCCGTTGATGTCGAGAGTGACTGCCCGGCTTCCGGTCGCATCCGCCATGATCTTTTCCCTCCAATACGCCGACAGGGCGAACTTCATATGTAACGCAAGTTCGAAATTCCGCTACAGCCCTGTGCGTCTTGATTTTTATGATATTCATCGGAAGCGATGCATATCTGTCATGCAAGGGATATATGAGCACGCGTTCAACTCAATGAGGCTGCAGGTCGGGTCGTGGGGTCGGTTCAGGAGAAATGGCGGAAGGCTTGGGATGCGCTCAGTGCGGGGGTCCGGCGTGAAAGGCCCCTGCTGCTGCTCCTGACGCTGCTCGCTTTGCTCGCCTTTCTGGCCGGCATGCAATGGCCGGGCGTCGTCGTGGGCTGGCTGCTTCTGGTGCTCGTCGTCGTGGCGCGCAGGCCGGCCGCGCCGCCGGTCGAGGAACCGCAGATCGTCGAGGATGAGGAGCCGGTCTTCGATCCGTTGCCGCAGGTGGCCGCGACGCTCGGCGCGCTGGACACCCCGGCTTTCGTGCTCGGCGGCGACGCCACCGTTCTTTTCCAGAACAAGGCGGCGGAGAAGGCTTTCGGCATCTTGCCGGCCGGGTCGCATCTGTCCGCGAGACTGCGTTCGCCGGGCATTCTCGACATGGTGCGCGAGACCATCGCGACCGACGAGCCGAATCAGATCGAGCATTCCGAGCGTCTTCCTTCGGAACGCGTCTACACCCTGCGCATCGCCCCGATCGATCTCGGCCAGCCGGTGCCCCACGGTCCGGAGAGCGCGGCGGAAAAGCTGTATCTTCTGTCCTTCCGGGATATTTCAGAACTGCGCCGCATCGACCGCATGCGCTCGGATTTCGTCGCCAATGCCAGCCATGAACTGCGCACGCCGCTTGCCTCGCTGAGGGGCTTCATCGAGACCCTGCAGGGGCCGGCACGTTCCGATCCGGCCGCCCAGGAGCGCTTCCTCGCCATCATGTTCGACCAGGCGACGCGCATGAGCCGCCTGGTGGACGACCTGATGTCGCTCTCGCGCCTCGAGCTCAAGTCCCACATCGCGCCCGACCAGACGATCGATCTGAAGCCGCTGATCGGCCATGTGCGGGATGCGCTGCTGCCGCTTGCCGACGATCTCGGCGTCGAGATCCGCACTCATCTGCCGGAAGGCAAGGTGGAGGTGCTGGGCGATCGCGACGAACTCGTCCAGGTTTTCGAGAACCTGATCGAAAATGCCTGCAAGTACGGACAAGAAGGCAAGGTCGTCGACGTTTACCTCAGGAACGGCGCTTCCGAACCGGTGGAAGTCGCTGTCGTCGACCACGGGCCGGGCATTCCGGCCGAACATGTTCCGCGGCTGACCGAGCGCTTCTACCGCGTCAGCGTGGCCGACAGCCGCTCCAAGAAGGGCACGGGTCTGGGCCTTGCGATCGTCAAGCATATCCTGACCCGCCACAGGGCCCGCCTGATCGTGAAGTCGGAAGTCGGCAAGGGAAGCGAGTTCACCGTGCGGTTTTGACATAAAGCCATGCCGCTGCAAGGCTGTGCAGCGATTTTATGTAGTAATAACAATCATTTGATGTGTCACAAATGTTTCATCGAAGTGACATAAAACGAAGAGGCTACAACGGCTAAGACAAGCGGGCTGAGCGCCGGCGAGAGCGAGAGCCGGCGACGTTCGCATTCACACAAGCCCATGACGGGAGAGACCTCATGAACATCTTGAAACTTTCTGCAGCAGCCCTCGTGGCCTCCGTTGCGTTTGCCGGTGCTGCCGCTGCGCGCGACCAGGTCCAGGTTGCCGGTTCCTCCACCGTTCTTCCCTACGCGAAGATCGTTGCCGAAACTTTTGCCGAGACCTTCCCGAACTTCAAGGCTCCGGTCGTTGAATCCGGCGGCACGGGCGGTGGTCTGAAGGCATTCTGCTCCGGCGTCGGCGAAGGCACCATCGACGTCGCCAACGCTTCGCGCCCCATCAACAAGAGCGAGCTGGAAGCCTGCAAGGCCGCCGGCGTCACCGATATCCAGGAAATCCGCATCGGCTACGACGGTATCGTTTTCGCGGCCGACTCCAGCAACGGCGACATGAAGATCGAGCCGAAGGACCTCTACAAGGCTCTTGCCGCTGAAGTCGTTGTGGACGGCAAGCTCGTCGCCAACCCGTACAAGAACTGGTCCGAGATCAACCCGACCCTGCCGAAGGGCCCGATCGCCGCCTACATTCCGGGCTCCAAGCACGGCACCCGCGAAGTCTTCGAAGAGAAGATCATGTCCGAAGGCTGCAAGGAAGCCGGCGCCGCCGACGTCATCAAGGGCCTCGTTTCGGATGCTAAGCAGGCTGCGGCCAAATGCATCGCCGTTCGCAAGGATGGCGTGTCGGTCGACATCGACGGCGACTATACCGAGACGCTCGCCCGCATCGCGGCGAACAAGACCGGCGTCGGCGTTTTCGGCCTGGCCTTCTATGAAAACAACATGGACAAGCTGAAGGTCGCGACCGTTAAGGACATCGTTCCGTCCACGGAAACCATCTCTTCCGGCCAGTATCCGGTTTCCCGCCCGCTCTTCTTCTACGTGAAGAAGGCTCACCTCGGCGTCATCCCGGGCCTCAAGGAATATGTGGAATTCTTCGTCTCCGACGATATGGTCGGCCCCGAGGGCCCGCTTGCCGAATACGGCCTCGTCGCTGCTCCGGACGACCAGCGTGAGCAGGTCCGCAAGGACTTCGAAGCCGGCAAGACCATGTAATGAAATGATCGGCGCCGCCCTCTGGCGGCGCCGATTTTCCTTGATCGGGCTGTTCATCGCAGCTCGAGGCGCCGCCGCAGGAAAGGCGGCGGTCGACGCGCACGGCGCGGACGCGGATGCGATCGGTTCCGATGAGCGGAGCTGGGCGGTATGGGTTGCCGCCATCGGCGGTAGGCCGGGGGATTCTGATGAGTACATCATTGATATTATTGATTGTGGCGTTGATCGGCATTGTCGGATACGTTGCCGGCGCGCGGCGCGCCATGGCGCTTGCCGGCGGACTGTCGTCCAAGCTGCATTCCCGACCGGGATATTACGGGTCCTTCATCGCCCTGTGGGCGATCGTTCCCGCCTTGCTGATCCTTGCGGTTTGGCTTGTCGCCAGCCCGATCTACATCAATTCTTCCGTTCGCTCGGGCTTCCCCGAAGAGGTGAAGGCTCTCTCCGAGGCCGAGCAGGGGCTGAACTTCGGCATGGTGAGCTCGCTGGCGCGCGGCATGAACGTGCTGTCGCTGGAAGAGATCGAGCGGGTGGGCAGCAATCCGGCCGAGCTGCGCGCCGCGCTCGGCGCCAAGGGCGTGCCGCTCGCGGGTGAGCCGCAGCCCTTCATGGTCGAGGCCGCCGGCGAGCTGAACACCATGACGGCGTTGAGCCGGACGGCGATGACGATCGTGGTGCTCGCCGCGTCGCTGGCCGGTGCGCTGCTCGCGTTCCGCCAGATCGCTCCCCGTTTCCGCGCCCGCAACCGGGTCGAGAAGGTCATCCTGGCCAGTCTCGTCGTCGCGTCGTCCATCGCGATCCTCACGACGATCGGCATCGTCCTGTCGATGCTGACGGAAGCGGGACACTTCTTTGCACGCGTACCCGCCTGGGAATTCTTCTTCGGCACCGTCTGGGATCCGCGCTTCGCGGCCGCCGGCGCGACCGACTCGGAAGGCCAGTTCGGCCTGATCCCGCTGCTTCTCGGCACGCTCTATATCGGCCTGGTGGCGATGCTCGTCGCGGTCCCGGTCGGCCTCTTCTCGGCCATCTACATGTCCGAATATGCCTCGCCGAAGGTGCGTTCGATCGCCAAGCCGCTGCTTGAGGTCCTTGCCGGCATCCCGACCATCGTCTACGGCTTTTTCGCCCTGACTGTTGTCGGGCCGTTCCTGCGTGATCTCTCTTCGCAGGTGAATGGCCTGCTGACCGGCGACTACATGAACTTCATCCAGGCGCAAAGCGTGCTGACGGCCGGTTTCGTCATGGGCATCATGCTGATCCCTTACGTTTCCTCGCTGTCCGACGACATCATCACCGCCGTGCCTCGCGCCCTGTGCGACGGTTCGCTCGGTCTCGGCGCGACCCGCTCCGAAACCGTCAAGCGCGTGACGTTGCCCGCAGCGCTTCCGGGCATCGTCGGCGCCATCCTGATGACCGCTTCCCGCGCCATCGGCGAGACCATGATCGTCGTGCTGGCCGCCGGCGTCGCCGCCCGCATCCAGTTCGATCCCTTCGAGCCGATGACGACGGTGACGGTCAAGATCGTCAGCCAGCTGACGGGCGACCTCGAGTTCACTTCGCCGCAGACCCTGGTGGCCTTCGCGCTCGGCATCACGCTCTTCGCGATCACGCTTTGCCTCAACATCTATGCACTCTACATCGTGCGCAAATATCGGGAGCAGTACGAATGACCGATGCACTTTCTCCCGCAGCAGGCATCCCCAAGGCCAAGCCCGCCCGTCGCGATATCGGCATCAAGCGCCGCTACGCCGCCGAACGCCGCTTCCGCGCCTATGGCATAGCTGCCCTGTCCTTCGGCATCATCTTCCTGCTGATCCTCATCTGGTCGGTCGTCTCCAAGGGCTATACCGCCTTCCAGCAGACGATGATCACCGTGCCGGTCGAGTTCTCCGAGCAGGTCATCGACCCGCAGAACGAACGGGCCACCGATCCGCAGAAGTTGATGACGGCGAACTACCCGATCCTCGCCCGCAACGCGGTTGCCAAGGTGCTCGGCGTGGCCGAGAACGACCGTGCCGGGCTGCGCGCCGTCAACCAGATGATCTCGGATGGCGTCCGCACCCAGCTTCGCGACATGGTCGTCGCCAATCCGTCGCTGATCGGCACGACGCAGACCGTCTCGCTGCTGGCCGCAGGCGACCTCGACTCCGCTTTCAAGGGGCAGATCGATCTTTCGGTTCCCGAGACCAACCGCAAGGTTTCCGACCGCCAGGTCGGCTGGATGAACCAGCTTGCCGAAAGCGGCGCGCTGGCGAAGCACTTCAATACCGGCATTTTCGTCAACGGCGCGTCGAGCCGCCCGGAGGCCGCCGGCGTCGGTGTCGCCCTCATCGGCTCGTTCTACATGATGCTGATCGTGCTGGTCCTGTCGCTGCCGATCGGCGTCGCCGCCTCGATCTATCTCGAGGAATTTGCCCCGAAGAACAGGTTCACCGACCTGATCGAGGTGAACATCAACAACCTCGCGGCCGTCCCCTCGATCGTCTACGGTCTCCTCGGGCTTGCCGTCTTCGTCAACTTCGCCGGCCTGCCGCGTTCCGCCTCCCTGGTGGGCGGCCTGGTTCTGACCCTGATGACGCTGCCGACGATCATCATCGCCACGCGCGCGGCGCTGAAGGCGGTGCCGCCGTCGATCCGCGCGGCCGCCCTCGGCCTCGGCGCCTCGAAGATGCAGACGATCTTCCATCACGTCCTGCCGCTTGCCATGCCGGGCATCCTGACCGGGACCATCATCGGTCTCGCCCACGCGCTCGGCGAAACCGCACCGCTGCTTTTGATCGGCATGGTCGCCTTCGTGGCCAACTATCCGACCACGCCGCTCGACCCGTCGACGGCGCTGCCGGTGCAGATCTACATGTGGGCGAACGAAGCCGAGCGCGCGTTCGTCGAGCGTACCTCGGGAGCGATCATCATCCTGCTCCTGTTCCTCATCGTAATGAACGTTGGCGCAATTCTCTTGCGGCGGCGCTTTGAGCGTCGCTGGTAGAAGGAGTAGATACGATGAACATGATGTCGGAAGCAGCAGTTGAAAAGGCGCTGGACCAGAAGATGAGTGATGTTTCGCATAAGATGATCGGCAAGGACGTGTCCGTGTATTACGGCGAGAAGCGAGCGCTTTTCGACGTGAACCTCAACGTCCGCGAAAACACCGTGACGGCTCTTATCGGTCCCTCGGGCTGCGGCAAGTCCACCTTCCTGCGCTGCCTCAACCGCATGAACGACACGATCGAGAATTGCCGCGTCACCGGCAAGATCACCCTCGATACGGACGATATCTACGATCCGCAGATCGACGTCGTCGAGCTGCGCGCCCGCGTCGGCATGGTCTTCCAGAAGCCGAACCCGTTCCCGAAGTCGATCTACGAGAACATCGCCTACGGCCCCCGCATCCACGGGCTGGCCAGGAACAAGGCCGACATGGACCAGATCGTCGAGGCGAGCCTCCAGCGCGCCGGCCTGTGGACGGAAGTCAAGGATCGCCTGCATGAATCCGGCACCGGCCTTTCGGGCGGGCAGCAGCAGCGTCTCTGCATCGCCCGCGCGGTCGCCGTATCGCCGGAAGTTATCCTCATGGACGAACCCTGCTCGGCGCTCGACCCGATCGCGACGGCCAAGGTCGAGGAGCTCATCCACGAGCTGCGCGCCAATTACACGATCGTCATCGTGACGCACTCGATGCAGCAGGCCGCCCGTGTGTCCCAGCGCACCGCCATGTTCCACCTCGGCCAGCTGGTCGAGGAGAACGACACGGACAAGATGTTCACCAACCCGGACGACCAGCGCACCCAGGATTACATCATGGGCCGTTTCGGCTGATCGGCCGGCTGTGCCGCCTGACATCAATTTCGAGGATTAGAAGATGGCATCGACCCATATCCTGTCGGCCTAC
Source organism: Xaviernesmea oryzae (assembly GCF_900177415.1). GTDB lineage: Bacteria > Pseudomonadota > Alphaproteobacteria > Rhizobiales > Rhizobiaceae > Neorhizobium > Neorhizobium oryzae_A. Next base: position 898,265 of record NZ_FXAF01000006.1, read on the forward strand.
GACGATGAACTGAAATATCTGAGCCGCCGCATTTCCGAAATGGGCGGCCTTGCCGAGCAGATGTGCTCGGACGCCGTGCGCGCGCTTGTGAATTCCGACTCGGCGCTTGCCCAGAAGGTCATCTCCGACGACGTGATCCTGGATCACGCCGAGCGCGAGATCCAGGACAAGGCGATCGTCACGATCGCCAAGCGCCAGCCGATGGCGTCCGACCTGCGCGAGATCGTCGGTACCCTGCGCATCGCCGGCGATCTGGAACGCGTCGGCGATCTCGGCAAGAACACCGCCAAGCGGGTCATCGCGGTTCAGGGCACCGGCGTGCCGCGCAAGCTTGCCCGCGGCATCGAGCACCTTTCCGATCTCGCGCTCGTGCAGCTCAAGGAAGTGCTCGACGTCTATGCGAGCCGGTCCGCCGAGAAGGCCGAGGCGATCCGCATCCGCGACGAGGAAATCGACGCGATGTACACGTCCCTGTTCCGCGAGCTCCTCACCTACATGATGGAGGATCCGCGCAACATCACCACCTGCACGCATCTGCTGTTCTGCGCCAAGAACATCGAGCGCATCGGCGACCACGCCACCAACATCGCCGAGACGATCTACTACATGACGACGGGTGCCCAGCCGGAAGGCGAGCGTCCGAAGGACGATACGTCGAACACGCTCGGCGCGATTACCGAATGACGGAATGCTGACGGAGCAGAGTGAGAATGCTGCCAAAAATCGCTGTCGTGGAGGATGAGGAAGCGCTGAGCGTGCTTCTTCGCTACAATCTCGAAGCCGAAGGTTATGACGTCGAGACGATCCTGCGGGGGGACGAGGCCGAGATAAGGCTTCAGGAGCGCACGCCGGATCTTCTGATCCTCGACTGGATGCTGCCCGGCGTTTCCGGCATCGAACTCTGCCGGCGCCTGCGCATGCGCCCGGAAACCGAGCGCCTGCCGATCATCATGCTGACGGCCCGCGGCGAGGAGAGCGAGCGCGTCCGCGGCTTGGCCACGGGTGCGGACGACTATGTGGTCAAGCCCTTCTCGACGCCGGAGCTTATGGCCCGCGTCAAGGCGATGCTGCGGCGGGCGCGCCCGGAAGTGCTCTCCAGCGTTCTGCGCTGCGGCGACATCGAGCTCGACCGCGAGACCCACCGCGTGCATCGCAAGAGCCGTGAGGTCCGCCTCGGCCCGACGGAATTCCGCCTGCTGGAGTTCCTGATGGCATCGCCCGGCCGCGTCTTCTCCCGTTCGCAGCTCCTGGACGGCGTCTGGGGCCACGACATCTACGTGGACGAGCGCACCGTCGACGTGCATGTGGGGCGCCTGCGCAAGGCGTTGAATTTCTCCAACATGCAGGATGTCATCCGCACCGTCCGCGGTGCGGGTTATTCGATGGAGTCCTGATCGCCGGAAGAGGCGCGCGTCATCGCGCCTCTGCTTCCTGCCATTCCGGCAGCGGAAACAGCCGGTCGTAGGCCCAGTTGAAGGCGAAGGCATAGAAGACGTAGAAGACGGCAAATGCCACGTCCATGATCAGCGCTTCCCACAGGCTGATATCGAGATACCAGGCGACGAAGGGCAGAAGCACGATGAGCAGGCCTACCTCGAAGAGGATGGCATGGCCGACGCGGATTGCCGGCGTCTTCTGCGTGCCGCCGGTCAGCCGCCGCATCAGATGGTCGAAACCGAGATTGTAGAGATAGTTCCAGCCGGTCGCGATCGTCGCACCGCCGATTGCGATGACGCCGATGTCGGAGAGCGGTTTGCCGAAGGCAAGCGCCCCGAGCGGCGTGACGATGAGAAGCGCGATGACTTCGAAGCTGATGGCGTGGCGGATACGGTCGCAGGTCGAGCGCATGATATTCCCCAGTGGGTTCGTTCCGGGTCGTCCCGGAGTTTTGGCCCGATATGGGGGAGGTCGTCCTCGCATCCCTGAGATAGGTGCTTTCGCACTCCTCGGCAAGCCGCGGCAGGGCATAGCTGCCATGCACACGAAAAAAGCGGGCCTCGAAGCCCGCTTTCAATTCATTCTCGTGCCGTGTTCGTCTCAGGCCCGGGCGCTCGCCCTGCGGCGATCGTGAACCGGCTGATAGGCAAGCCGCGTGTGATAGCCGCAATAGGGCGAATTGTCCGGGGAGTCGCAGCCGCAGAAGTGGAAATCTTCCTTAAGCGGATCGCCGACCGGCCACTTGCAGGTGCGCTCGGTGAGTTCTGTCAGGGCGAGGCGACGGGAGATCGGCACCACCACATTGGCGGCCGGACGATATTCCATCTCCTCGAAAGCCTCGACTTCGATCTCTTCCTTGAGAAGAGTTGCGCCGACCGCGCGGGCGACGGTCCGGGTGGCGACGCGCGACGCATAGTTCGGAGCCCGGGGCGCCGATGTGGTCCGCTTGGCGGCCGAACGGCCCGTGGCCACCGTGCCGCCGGCTTTCGCCCGGCCCGGCAGGCTGAGGCGGTGCACCTTGCCGATCACGGCATTGCGGCTCACGCCTCCGAGCTGTGCGGCGATCTGGCTGGCGCTCAAGCCCTCCGACCACAATCTCTTCAGTTTTTCGACGCGCTCGTCTGTCCAGTTCATGCCCGTTCTCCGCCTTTGGACGTTGCAGGCATGCAGAATCCTTCCACCTTTGCTGCAGACATCATTCCGCAACACCCACTACATCTATGCTTGAGGTGACTAGTTCCGCCGCATGCAGTCTAGTAATTGACGATTAACCTAGTGTGAGGCTGACTCCGTGGCAAGAGTCGGGAGAATCTGCAGGAATCGATTTCTTGGTTTTCCCCAACTTGCTGTTGGAGAGAGTCATTTTTGTCACATATGCAGGCGCCTGCCTGTTTCTTTAGCAAAGCCGGCTAAGATGCCGGGCTTTGTTGACATTCGGGCCCTAAACCCCGATAGTGCCCCCGCCGCCCCATTGGGCGGCATTTTTGATTTTTCCGGCCGTTTTGGCCGGTCTTTCGGATTGCCTAGAGGAGTGATGTCGCCATGGCTGAAGCCGCGCTTTTCGACACCTTTGCCCGGGCCCCGTTGCGCTTCGAACGCGGCGAGGGCGTATGGCTCGTGACGGAAAGCGGCGAGCGATATCTCGATTTCGGATCGGGCGTCGCGGTCAACTCGCTCGGCCATGCCCATCCCCATCTCGTCGGGGCGCTGAAGGCTCAGGCCGAGAAGGTCTGGCACACCTCCAATCTCTATGAAGTGCCGGGCCAGGAGACCCTGTCGCGTCGCCTCGCCGAGAAATCCTTCGCGGACAAGGTGTTCTTCACGAATTCCGGTGCGGAGGCGCTGGAATGCGCCATCAAGACGGCCCGCCGGTACCAGTATGTGAAGGGCCATCCGGAACGTTTCCATATCGTGACCTTCGAAGGGGCCTTCCACGGCCGCACGCTTGCGACCATCGCCGCCGGCGGTCAGGCGAAGTATCTGGAAGGCTTCGGGCCGAAGGTCGAAGGGTTCGACCAGGTGCCTTTCGGCGACCTGGAGGCGCTGAAAGCCGTCGTCACGGAAAAGACGGCTGCGATCCTCATCGAGCCGATCCAGGGCGAGGGCGGCATCCGTCCGGTTCCGAAGGAATTCCTGCAGGCGCTGCGCAAGATCTGCGATGACAACGGCCTGCTCCTGGTTTTCGACGAGGTGCAGACGGGCGTCGGCCGCACCGGCAAGCTCTTTGCCTACGAATGGTCGGGCGTCACGCCGGATATCATGGCGCTTGCCAAGGGCATCGGCGGCGGTTTCCCGCTCGGCGCCTGCCTCGCGACCGCGGACGCGGCTTCGGGCATGACGGCCGGCACCCATGGCACGACCTATGGCGGCAATCCGCTCGCCGTCGCCGTCGGCAATGCCGTTCTGGACGTGATCGTGGACGACGGGTTTCTTCAGCATGTCCGCGACGTGGCCCTTGTCTTCCGACAGGGGCTCGCAGCGCTCAAGGATCGCTTCCCGAACGTCATCGAGGACGTCCGCGGCGAAGGCCTGTTGCTGGGCGTCAAGGCCAAGGTGCCCGCCGGCGATCTCGTCGTCGCCATGCGCAACGAACATCTGCTGGGCGTCCCGGCCGGCGACAATGTGGTGCGCCTCCTGCCGCCGCTGACCGTCACCGCCGAGGAGGCCCGCGAGGGGCTTGCCCGCCTTGAAAAGGCGGCGGAAAAGCTTTCCTCCGCTGAACTAAAGAAATCCGCCTGAGGGGCAGGAAGAGGGCGCCATTCGATGGTTCCCTCTCGATAGGGAACCGTTAAGATGGCCGCACCGAAGCATTTTCTCGATCTTTCCGCCATGTCCTCGGCGGATCTCAGGACGATCCTCGACGACGCCAAGACGCGCAAGCAGGCGACCAAGGCCGGCACGGCGGAAAAGCCGCTTGCCGGCAAGATGCTGGCGATGATCTTCGAAAAACCGTCGACGCGCACCCGCGTCTCCTTCGATGTCGGCATGCGCCAGCTCGGCGGCGAGACGCTTTTCCTCTCCGGCACCGAGATGCAGCTCGGCCGCGCCGAAACGATCGGCGATACGGCAAAGGTCCTGTCCCGCTATGTCGATGCGATCATGATCCGCACCACGGACCACGCGCGCCTCGTCGAAATGGCCGAGCATGCGACCGTGCCGGTCATCAACGGCCTGACGGACGACACGCATCCCTGCCAGATCATGGCCGATCTGATGACCTTCGAGGAGCATCGCGGTTCGGTAAAGGGCAAGACCTTCGCCTGGACCGGCGACGGCAACAATGTGCTGCATTCCTTCGTGGAAGGGGCTGCCCGCTTCGGCTACCGCATGAACATGGCGGTGCCGATGGGGTCCGAGCCGCATGACAAGTTCCTGAACTGGGCCCGCAACAACGGCGGCGACATCATGCTTTGCCACGATGCCGAGCGCGCCGTAGACGGTGTCGATCTCGTGGTCACGGATACCTGGGTCTCGATGAACCAGGAGCACAAGGCGCGCGGCCACAACATCTTCCAGCCCTATCAGGTCAACGGGGCGCTGATGAAGCGGGCCAACAAGGATGCGCTGTTCATGCACTGCCTGCCGGCCCATCGCGGCGAGGAAGTCACGGATGAGGTTATCGACGGCCCGCAGTCGGTGGTCTTCGATGAGGCGGAAAACCGCCTGCATGCCCAGAAGTCCATCCTCGCCTGGTGTTTCGGCGCCGTCTGAGGCCTGCCGGCCGCCTTGATTTTTGAAGGAGCCGGTCCCATCTACCGGCTTTCAAATGTGCCGCATCCCTCTGGGGACGGCGGCGCTTCAACATACATCGTCGACCTCGTTCCGGCAGGCTCAGCGGTTCCGCTCGGGCCTGCGCATGTGTAAAGGTATCGGCGTGAAGGAGTTAAGTCATGGCCGAAGCGACTGTGGAACTGAACGATCTCGACTTTGCCGGAGACGACCGCGTCGTGCCTTTCCAGGTGGAAGGGCTGGATGTCCGCGGCCGGGCGGTGCAGCTCGGGCCGCTCCTCAATGCCATTCTCGGCCGCCATGAATATCCGGCCCCGGTCGCGCGGCTGCTGGCGGAAGCGATCGTGCTGACGGCTCTGCTCGGCACGTCGCTGAAGTTCGACGGCAAGTTCACGGTCCAGACCAAGGGCGACGGCCCAGTCGATCTCCTGGTTGCGGACTTCTCGACGCCGGATGCGCTGCGCGCCTATGCCCGTTATGACGAGGAAGCGCTGGCCGCTGCCGTCGAAGAGGGCAGGACCTCGCCTCCCGATCTTCTCGGGCGCGGCGTGCTCGCCTTCACCATCGATCAGGGCCGCGGCATGCAGCCCTACCAGGGCATCGTGCCGCTCGACGGGTCTTCGCTCGAAGAGATCGCCGGCGTTTATTTCCGCCAGTCGGAGCAGATCCCGACCAAGGTGCGCCTCGGCGTGGCCGAGCTTTTCGACCGCGATGCCGAAGGCAAGCCGCGTCACAACTGGCGGGCGGGCGGCCTCGTGGCGCAGTTCCTGCCGCAGGCCCCGGAGCGCATGCGCCAGCCGGACCTGCATGGCGGCGACGGCGACGACCGCGAGACGGATATTGCCGACGACGCCTGGACGGAAGCCCGTTCCCTGGTCGAGACCATCGACACGGACGAACTCACCGATCCACAAGTTGCGATCGAACGCCTGCTCTTCCGCCTCTTCCATGAACGGGGCGTGCGGGTCTACGAACCGCAGACGGTTCACGACCGCTGCAGTTGCTCGCGCGAGAAGATCAAGAGCGTGCTCGCCGGCTTCACCGCCGAGGAGATCGAGGCGAGCCAGGAAGACGGCCAGATCGCCGTCACCTGCGAATTCTGCTCGACCACCTATCGCTACGAAGCCGCCGAATTCGCCGCTGCGTGATTTCCAATGGCAGTGATGATAGGTGATTGCCCCTCACCCTAACCTCTCCCCGCAAGCGGGGAGAGGGGACGTGCCATGCGTATCGTCGGCGTTTTTTGGAAAACGGTGCGGTATCTGTCCTTCTCCTCGCAAGCGGGGAGAAGGTGCCCGGCAGGGCGGATGAGGGGTAATCCCGTAAGCGGTCGTCCTACCTCCGCTTGGACGAAGAGAACTTTCACGGCGCCGTGCACTCGAAATTGGCCCCGTCCTTGAGATCGCCGCTGCCGGAATATTTCGCCACCTGCGGATAGGGGCAGAGCGGGCGGGTCATGGCCGGCTTGCCGTCCTTCATCTGGCTCGCCTGGATCACCTCGGGCGCCTTGCCGTTTTCGACCCAGTCCATCAGCGGCGTGAAGGCGTCGAAGACGTCCGTGCCGTAGCCCATGCTGCAGTGGAACATGCCGGGCACCATGAAGAGGCGGTAGAATTCCGCCGTCCGGTCCGCGCCCATCGTTTTGCGGACGGATTCATAGTAGTTGACGCCCATCATCGGGTTGAGCGCCGGGTCCGACCAGCCGAAATAGGTGATCATCCGCCCGCCGCGCTTTTCGAATTCGCTAAGGTCCGGATTGGTGGCGTCGACGATCTCCCGGATCATGCCGATCTTCGGATATTCCTTGTCGAAATCGAAGGTCTTCCAGTCGATCGCCTTGCCGGAGGCGGGCAGCATGGCCATGTTCTTCACGAAAGTCTCGCCATAGGCGAGCTGCCGGCTCGGTCCCTCTTCGGAAACCATCCACATGTCCCAGCCGCTCGTACCGGAGGCGTCGACGCCCTCGGTGCCGAACTGCACGCCGGGAAACACCGTCTCGCCCTTGATCTTCACGCCGCCGGCCAGTGTCTTCAGCGTTTCCACCTGCGCATTGGTGAAGCAGTCGGAACCGCCGGCTTCGCAGATCTTCAGATCCTTGGCCGGATCGAAATTGCACTGGCGCGGATCGGCGATCAGCCCGTCCTTGGCGCCGTCGATCCCGTCGCACTTGTCCATCACCGCCTTGGCCAGCGCGGGAAGCTGCGCCCTGCTGATCGGCGCTTTCAGGAGCGCCTGGGCGTTCCAGACGCCCCAGATCTGCGTGTTGGTGAGGTCGAGCACCGGCGCACCGGCCAGGATGCCGTCGAAATCGCCGGGATAACGCTGCGCCGAGATAAGCCCCTGGCGGCCGCCGGTCGAGCAGCCGTCCCAGTAGGAGAAGGAAGGATGCCGGTCGTAATAGCGCGCGGCGATCGCCTTGGCGGTCCCGACCGTCACATGCACGGCCCGGGAACCGTAATCGATCAGAAGGTCGAGATCCTGGGCGAAATCGCCGAGCTTGTAGGTGACGGCGTCATGGCCGGTATTCTGCTGAACCGTCAGGAAGCCCTTCGAAAGGGCGGCGTTGCGGGTCGTGATACGCGATGGAGCCGCAAGGTCCTCGCCGGCATAGCCCCCGTTGCCGAACATGTAGAGCCGCCGGTTCCAGTCGTCGGGCAGCGTGATCTCGAAACGGATCTGCGGGCGGATATAGCCCGTCACCTGGCAATGTCCCGGCACGGAGCCGACGCCCGCCACATGCCTGGCCTTCAGCGTCGTGACGTCGGCGAAGGACTGGCCGTTCAGCATGCCGCAGGCGATCTGCGGCGAGACGGTCGCGGCCGAAAGATCAGGCCTGTCCTTCTGATCGATGAAGCTGCTTTTGTTCTGGGCGAGCGCAGGGCTGAACGCCGCCAGCGCCAGCAGGGCACAGGACGCAGATAGAATGAGCCTTGTCACAGGTTCTCCTCCCAAAGACCGTTTGACGGCGTGAGCATGCCGAAGATGCGGGGAGGCAACAAATAGAAAAGCCGAAGCGGTCCATAACTTATCGGCTGCGGATGGCCCGCTTCAGTTCAGCACCCGAAGGAGGCCGGGCGAATCCAGCGAGAAGGCGGGGATCGTCACCTTGAAGGTCTCGCCTTCGTCCGTCTGCATGTCGTAGTGGCCGAACATCATGCCCGATGGCGTGTCGAGCGGGCAGCCCGAGGAATATTCGTAGGAATCGCCGGGCTGCAGCCGCGGCTGCTCGCCCACGACGCCGGGCCCGTCGACCTCGTCCACCACGCCGTTCTGGTCGGTGATGTGCCAGTAGCGATGCACCAGCCGTACGGAAACGGGCGAATGGTTTTCGATGACGATGCGGTAGCCCCAGACATAGCGGCTCTCTTCCGGACTGGATTGCTCCTCCAGATAGTAGGGCTCGACGGCGACTTCGATGTCTTTTGTCCGGGCGCGATACATGTTGCACCTCAACAATGCTCAGGCATCCGATATTGTACCTGATTACCGGAACGTCAAGAAATCTCGCGGCTTGAACAACCGGGTGTGAGCGTTTCTTGAAGTTAGGGATAACTGATATGGTGAATCCGGTAAGCCCGGATTCACCATGACGGATCTCAGGCCGCGATCTTGGAGAGCGCCTTGGCGAAATCCTCGATCAGATCCTCGGTATCTTCGATGCCGGCGGAGAGGCGCACGGTGCCGGGCGAGATGCCGAGCTCGGCGCGGGCCTCGTCCGTGAGGTTCTTGTGCGTCGTCGTCGCCGGATGGGTGATCAGGCTGCGCGTGTCGCCGAGATTGTTGGAGATCGTGACGATATCGAGCGCGTTCTGGAACTTGAACGCCGCTTCCTTGCCGCCCTTCAGCTCGAAGCAGACCAGCGTCGAGCCGCCTTTCATCTGCTTGGCGATGATATCGGCCTGCGGATGGTCCTTGCGGCCGGGATAGATGACGCGGGCGACCTGTTTCTGCTCGGCGAGGAAGTCGGCGATCTTCGAGGCGTTCGCCGTCTGCTGCTTCACGCGCAGCGGCAGCGTCTCCACGCCCTTCAGAAGCGTCCAGGCGTTGAACGGCGACATGGCCGGGCCGGTATGGCGGAAATAGTCGTGCAGGTTCTCGTCGATCCAGGCCTTGTCGGAAAGCACGACGCCCCCGAGGCAGCGGCCCTGGCCGTCGATATGCTTGGTCGCCGAATAGACGACGACATGCGCGCCGAGCTCCAGCGGCTTCTGGAAGAGGGGGGTCGCGAAGACGTTGTCGACCACCACCTTGGCGCCGATCTGGTTCGCGAGTTTCGCGACGCCGGCGATATCGATCACTTCAAGCGTCGGATTGGTCGGGCTTTCCAGGAAGAAGACCTTGGTCTTCGGCGTGATCGCCTTTTCCCAGTTTTCCAGATGGCGGCCGTCGACCAGCGTGCAGTCGATGCCGTATTTCGGCGCGAGCGTTTCGACCACCCAGCGGCAGGAGCCGAAGAGGGCGCGGGCGGCGACGATATGGTCTCCGGCCTTGAGCTGGCAGAGGATCGCGGCCGTGACGGCGGCCATGCCGGATGCGGTGGCGCGGGCGTCTTCCGCCCCTTCCAGCATGCACATGCGCTTCTCGAACATGTCGTTGGTCGGGCTGCCGTAACGGGCATAGATGAAGCCGTCGGTCTCGCCTTTGAAGCGCGCCTCGGCAGCTTCCGACGTGTCGTAGACGAAGCCCTGGGTCAGGTAGATCGCCTCGGACATCTCGCCGTATTGCGAACGCAGAGTGCCCCCGTGAACGAGCTGGGTTGCCGGGCGCCATGTCTTGGTCATGCTAATCCCCATTTTCAAACAACAAAAAAACCGGCCGCGAAAGCAGACCGGTTTGGCACCCGGTCCTTTTAGCCACTTGTTTAACGTGGCTGCAAGCCGACCGGCCAAATCACCACGGGATAAAGCTGCCTTACGCCTGCTTGCGGCTTGCGTCAATGGCTTGCATTTGGTTTTGTCGCGCTGAAATACGGAAGAGACATGATGGCTCGTGCAACAGGCATTCTGGCAGACCGCGCGATTGCGGCACTTTTCGAAAGCGGACGGCTGATCTCCGAGCGCGAGCTCGATCGCGACCAGATCCAGCCGGCAAGCCTCGACCTGCGCCTCGGCTCCAAGGCCTTCCGTGTCCGCGCGAGCTTCATGCCGGGCCCGGCCAATCTCGTGTCGGACAAGCTCGACCGGTTGAAGCTGCACGTGATCGATCTTTCGGAAGGCGCGGTGCTGGAAACCGGCTGCGTCTATATCGTGCCCTTGATGGAGCGCCTCGACCTGCCGGCCGACATGTCCGCCTCGGCCAATCCGAAGAGCTCCACCGGCCGCCTCGACATCTTCACCCGCGTCATCACCGACTACGCGCAGGAATTCGACAAGATCCCGGCGGGCTATTCCGGCCCGCTCTATCTGGAAATCTCGCCGCGCACCTTTCCGATCGTCGTGCGCCGCGGCTCGCGCCTGTCGCAGATCCGCTTCCGTGTCGGCAACGCTCTGCTCGGCGAGCCGGAGCTGTTGAAACTTCACGAGGCCGAAACGCTGGTGGCCGCTTCGAAGCCCAACGTCTCCGGCGGCGGCATCGCGCTGTCGATCGACCTTTCCGGCGACAAGGAAGGCTTGATCGGCTATCGCGGCAAGCATCACACGGCTGTCGTCGACGTCGACAAGAAGGGCGAGCACGACATCTTCGACTTCTGGGAACCGCTCTACAGCCGCGGGCGCAACGAGCTGATCCTCGATCCGGATGAGTTCTACATCCTCGTCTCGCGCGAAGCCGTGCATGTTCCGCCGCTCTATGCGGCGGAGATGACGCCTTTCGATCCGCTGGTCGGCGAATTCCGCGTCCACTATGCGGGCTTCTTCGATCCGGGTTTCGGCCACGAGGCGGCCGGCGGCCGCGGCAGCCGCGCGGTGCTGGAAGTGCGCAGCCACGAAGTGCCGTTCATCCTGGAAGACGGCCAGATCGTCGGCCGTCTCGTCTACGAGCATATGATGGAGCGGCCGGAAGGGCTCTACGGCACCGGCCTCGGATCGAACTACCAGGCGCAGGGGCTCAAACTTTCCAAGCATTTTCGTGTTTGACGCGCCGGCCGCTTGACAGCCGGCGGCATCTGTTGGAAGTCTCGGGACCGACGCGGGTGTAGCTCAATGGTAGAGCAGCAGCTTCCCAAGCTGAATACGAGGGTTCGATTCCCTTCACCCGCTCCACCTTGATCCTCAGGTCTTTCCGCCGTTTTCTGCCCTCCAGAACAAACCGAGGTTTTACAGACAGTTTTACATCAGCCTGCCCCATGCGGGGTTCCAGTTCACGCCTTCCGAGAGTTCCACGAAGATCGGCGGCTTGTCCGGCCCGCGGTTCTTGTTCTCCGCCATCCGGAAAGCCTCCTCCGGCTCCATCTCCTCTCCGGGAAAGATCGTGTCGTCTTCGGAAGGATCGGCGACCTTGCGGATATAGCCGCGGATCTGGTCGCCGGAATGGTAGAATCTGATGATCAGCGCGCCGGGAGCCGGCTCTCCGCCGCGATAGCGATAGTAGGTGTGCATCGTTCTCCTCCTGTTGTCAGGGCCTGTTACCTGATGCCCGGAGGCCCGAAAAGTTCCGGGAACCCTGAACAGGAAGATGGTCTTCCGTCAGGCTCTTTTGCCGCTGGGGTGGTGCGGCGTCTTGTTCCAGAAGAAGGGTCTGGAGCGGAGTTCCAGCACCGCACGCCAGGCGGCGGCCGAAGTCATCAGCCAGTAAAGCGATACGCCGGTCCAGCGCCAGCCGATCAGCCGTCTTTCATGTCCGATCATCGGCCCCAGCCCCAGGCCGAGGAAAACCAGGTAGCTGCCGAAGACGTTGATCGTATCGATCACGAAAAGCGAAAGCACGCTGGCCGGAATATCGTCTGCCGGCGCCGCCAGCATGGAATAGGCGCCGAGCGCCATGAAGACGATGATCAGCGGATGCAGGAGCGAGGAGATGAGCATGCCTCCGATCGTCAGCTGCGAAATGCAGAAGGCCGCGGGACCCATCTCGCGGATGAGCCGGCGGGGATCGCGCATGAGCACCAGTCAGGTCTGCAGCCAGCCCTTGAACCAGCGGCTGCGCTGTCCCATCCACACCCGCATCGTGGTGGGCGCATCTTCCAGCGTCTGGCGGCCGATGACCCCGGAACGATAGCCGAGCCGGTAGAGGCGCAGTCCGAGATCGGCGTCTTCCGTGACGTTGAACGGGTCCCAGCCGCCTGCGGCGTGCAGCGCTTCGGTGCGGAAGTGGTTGGACGTGCCGCCGAGCGGCAGCGGCATCCCGGCGTTCGCGAGCATCGGCAGCAGCCCGCGGAAGAGAGCCGCATATTCCAGCGAGAACAGCGCGCTGATCCAGGAGTCCTGCCCGTTCGTGACGATCAGCGGCGCCTGCAGGCAGGCGAGCTCGCGCGGCGACGCCCGGAAGCGCTGATAGGCCTCGCGCAATTGTTGCGGATGCGGCCGGTCCTCCGCGTCGTAGATCGCCAGGAACTCGCCGCGTGCGGCACCCAGCGCATAGGTGAGCGCCTTGGGCTTGGTGCGCGGCTCCGACGGCGGCACTTCGACGATCTCGAAATGGGCGCCGGCCGAGAGGGCTTTCAGCGCCGCGATTGTCTCCCGGTCGTCCGCTTCGCAGACGAGCTTGATGTCGAGCAGCGAATGCGGCCAGTCGAGCCGCCTGAGGCTGGCGATCAGCTGCTCGGCGACCGCGGCTTCGCGGTAAAGCGCCACCATCACCGTATAGCAGGGAAGGGGGCCGTGCTGGAGCCGGAAGGCCGGCGGCATGACCGTCCCGAAACGCTGCTGCGTCAAGGCCGCGAGCCTCAGAAGCAGGGAAGCGAAATAGACGAGCGACAGCAGGACATGCAGGAGGAGCAGCGCCGCAAGCGGCGCGACGATCAGGGCCGAGATCAGGGCGGCAAGCCCGATCCCCGCATGGAAGCCCTGGTTGCCGATGAGCACGATGCGGGCGGAAAACGCGGGGAAGCGGTCGAAGAGCCGGTTGACGGTGTCGCGCACCCGCCTTCCGGCGCCGGCCTGCCACGCCGCCTGGCGGATCGCCGAAGGCGTGGTGATCACGAGGTCGCGGCCGAGCAGGGGCATGGCGGAAAGGGCGGCTCCGAAATCGGCGAGCCGCACCGCTTCCGGCACCACGGCCACCTGCGGAGCCCGGTGGCGATGGCTGATGCGGATCTGGTTCGGGCGCTGCAATTGCGTGTCGAGCGCCGGAATGTCGGCGATGGAAGCGGGATCGATCGTATCGATGAAGGGCAGGCGCAGGAACCGGGCGACCGCACCGTAATAGGCCGCCTCCTCGACCTGGCCGCTATGGAGCAGTTCGCTCTCGATGCTGGTGCCGTTCCGCCGCGCTCGTTCGGCAAACGTTGCAAGCAGCGGCTTCGAGAAGCCGAGCGCGGCAAGGGCGGCGAGCTCCGGATCCTCGGCGGAATGCTCCTCGGCAAAATCATGGATATCGTCTGCAGGTCCGCCTGCAGGTGAGGCCGAATCCAGCCACGCGCGCTCTTGCACCGGCGGCGATGCCAGTGGATATTCCTGCAAATGCATGACTCTGCTACACCGCCCGAAAGCGGATGCCCCAACCTGTCCCGATCTGGATCATAGAGATGCGCCCCATGATTGCATCCCCGAGAATCAGGGGTTTTCTCAACCTGCTGCAGCTTTTCCTTGCGGCGGGCGGATTTCTTGTCTGCGGCGGGCGGGGACATGCCGCCGACGGCAATGCGCTGCCGCTGATGTTCGATGCCCGCGAACGGCTGTCGCGGCCCGATCTTTCCGAGGTCGTGCGGGTGCGCATCCTCACGACCGTCGATTTTCCGCCCTTCAATTTCGCCGACCAGACAGGCCGGCTTGCCGGCTTCAACGTCGATCTTGCCCGGGAGATCTGCACCGAGCTGAAGATCGAAACGAAGTGCCAGATCCAGGCGCTGCCGTTCGAAGAGCTGGAGAAGGCGCTGGAAAGCGGCGCCGGCGAAGCGGTCATGGCGGGCATTGCGGTGACGCAGGAGCGGCGCCAGCGCTTCGCGTTCTCGCGGCCCTATCTCGGCGTGCCGGCACGCTTCGCCCGCAATCTCGCCGCCAAGATCGGCGGCGATACGGCGGCCGCGCTCGCCGGCAGGCCGGTCGGCGTGGCGAGGGGCACGGCCCACGAACTGATGCTCAAGGCTTTTTTCCCGAAGGTCGACGCCAAGCCTTTCGATACCTATGAGGCGATGCTGGAAGAGCTGAAAGCCGGCAAGGTGGACGCGGTCTTCTCCGACGGGCTGAGATTGCCCTTCTGGGTGGCGGGCGAGGCCTCGGCAAAATGCTGCGCGCTCTTCGACGGCCCCTATCTCTCGGAAAAGTTCCTGGGCGAGGGCCTCTCCGTCATGCTCCGCAAGGGCGATCCGACGCTGGTGGCGGCGTTCGACCAGGCGCTCGGCACGCTCTCGCGCAACGGCCGCCTACAGGACATCTATCTGCGCTACTTCCCGAACGGTCTTTACTGATCGCGGCCTTGTGAATTCTTTCCTATCCGCTATCCGCTATCCGCTATCCGCTATCCGCTATCCGCTCTTACTGGCTCGCCCAGATGATCCGCGCCATCCATTCCACGTCGGAAAGATCGAAGACGCGGTTGGAATGTTCGGGGTTGAGGGAAAGAAGTTCCACGGTGCGGGCGCTCTGGCGGGCGAGCACCTTGGCCATCACCTCGCCTTCCTTGGTTCTCAGCACCACGCGGTCGCCACGGCGCACCTGCGCGCCGGGCTCGACGATCAGCACGTCGCCGTCGCGATAGAGCGGCATCATCGATTCGCCCTGGACCTCGAGCGCATAGACGCCGGCCTTGCGGGACGGATCGACCGGGAATTCCACCACATCCCAGCCCTGGCCGGCCGGAAAGCCGCCATCGTCGAAAAAGCCGCCGGCGCCGGCCTGTGCGAAGCCGAGCAGCGGGATCGTACCGCCCTGCGGCGGGAAATTGCCGTCCGGAAGCGCCGAGCGGCCGGCAGCGGCGGGCAGATAGCTCATGAACTGGTCGATCGTGGCCCCCGTCGCCTCCAGCACCTTGGCGATCGATTCCGTCGACGGCCAGCGCAGCCGCCCGTCGGGTCCAAGCCGCTTCGATTTGTTGAAGGAGGTGGGGTCGAGCCCGGCGCGCCGTGCAAGCCCCGACGGCGTCAGCTGATGGCGCTCGGCCAGCGTGTCGATCGCGTTCCAGATCGTTTCATGTGACAGCATCTTGCCCGTACCCGTGATCTTGCCCGGACCAAGGGCGCGCGAGGCAGGGCCGGACAATCCGGCGCTCGGCGGCACCCTTCGATCAAAACCCTTGCCCGCGGCCTTTCAAGCAGAAAGGAGGCTCGCGCATACCCCCGGATTTTAACGGAGCCGCGGCCCGGCGTAAAGGGACGAAAGGAATAAAATCCTGTTTCGCCGGTCAGGCCACCAGCGCCATGTTGATCTTGCCGAGCTTGATCACCGCTTGCGTGCGGCTGTCGACGTTGAGTTTCAGGAGGATCGCCGAGACATGCGCCTTGATGGTCGCTTCGGAGACGCCGAGTTCGTAGGCGATCTGCTTGTTGAGCAGGCCCTCGCCCAGCATGGTCAGCACCCGGCTCTGCTGCGGGGTGAGCGTTTTCAGCCGCTCGATGAGTTCGGCAAGGCCGGGATCCTCTTCCTGTGCGGTGAAATCGCCCTTGGGCGCCCAGATATCGCCCTCCAGCACCGCCTGGATGCCGGCGCGGATGTCGTCGAGACCTGAGGATTTGGAGATGAAGCCCGAGGCGCCGAGTTCGAGCGCCCGGCGGATGGTGGTGCAGTCGTCGCTTGCCGAGACGATGATGATCGGCAGGCCGGAGAATTCGGCCCTGAGCGTCATCAGCCCGGAAAAGCCGCTGACGCCCGGCATGGCGAGGTCGAGCAGCATCAGGTCGGCGTCGGGATTGCTTCCGGCGGCAAGCCGGGCGGCCTCGAAATCGCCCGCCTCGATGATGACGAGCTCGTCGGCAATACCCTGCATCGCCTGGCTGAGCGCGCCGCGAAACAGGGGATGATCGTCTGCGATGATGATCGTGAGTGTCTGCATTCCCACGCTCCCTCCCAAGAGCATAGTCGGGCCTGCTTCTTTGAGAAGTTGTAAACCTCCCGTGAGCCGGAAACAAGTGCGGGAATCAGGTGCGGTCGGGTTGCGGCTCGTTCGCCCGCCGTTCATCCACAAATTCTCCGACGATCGCCATGAAGCGCCGCATGAATTTCTCCATGATCGAGAGCGACTGCTCTATGTCCTGGTCGCTCGGCAGCGCTTTCGGCGGCGTCTGGCTCAATCGCTCCTCCAGCGCGGTCACGCGTTTTGCGAGCCTGTCGAGCTCCTGTTCGTAGGCCGCCCTTTCGTCCGGCTGCATGCGGCAGGCGAGCGTGCCGTTCTCGTCGCGGCAAAGCGTCATGGCGCCGGTTTCGGTGTCGAGCCGAACGATGCCGTTTTCCGTGCGTTCGAGCTGGAAGCGGTTGGCCTGTGTCTGCTGATGGGGCTGCTGCTGGGCATGCGTGCCGGTGGAGACGAGAAGCATCGCGATCGCCAATGCTGACGTTTTCATCCTGTGGTCCTCCTGTTGCCGGGTGGACAAGCGCCGGGCTTTGCGGCAAACGCTGCGACTATAACACATCCCAGAGAGCTCATGATGACGGATATAGTGTACAAGATCGTGCCGGAAACGCTCTGGCGCCAGGCCAAGGAAAAAGGCGTCTTCGAAGGCGCCGAAATCGACTTGAAGGACGGTTATATCCATTTCTCGACCGGCGCCCAGGCGCGGGAGACGGCTAGGCTGCATTTCGCCGGCGTCGCGGGCCTGCTCCTGGTGGCGGTCAATGCGCTCACACTGGGGGAGGCGCTGAAATTCGAGCCCTCGCGCGGCGGCGATCTCTTCCCGCATCTCTACGGTGCCCTGCCGTTCTCCGCGGTCCTCTGGGAAATGCCGCTGCTGATCGGTGCCGATGGCCTGCATGCCTTCCCGGAGAAGATGCCGTGATCGGTCCGTTCGCAGGCCTCGCCTCCCGCAGTCTGTTCGTTTTCGATCCGGAAACTGCCCACGGGCTTTCGGTCGCCGCGCTGAAGACGGGCTTCGTGCCCGTCTGCCGGGTGCCGGCCGATCCGCGGCTCGTGCAGACGATCGCCGGCATCCGGTTCCCGAACCCGATCGGCCTTGCGGCGGGCTACGACAAGAATGCCGAGGTTCCGGATGCGATCCTGAGGCTCGGTTTCGGCTTCACGGAAGTGGGCACGGTGACGCCGAAGCCGCAGTCCGGCAACGACAGGCCGCGCATCTTCCGGCTCGTCGAGGATCGCGGCGTCATCAACCGGCTCGGCTTCAACAACGAAGGGCATGAGGCCGCTTTTGCGCGGCTGACCGCCCGCCGCAACGCGTCCGGTATCGTCGGCGTCAATATCGGCGCCAACAAGGATACGGCAGATCGCGTCGCCGATTACGTCCTCGGCATCCGCAGGTTCTACGGCCTCGCCACCTATTTCACCGTCAACATCTCCTCGCCCAATACGCCGGGCCTACGCGATCTCCAGGCGCGCGACAGCCTGCGGGCGCTTCTGGAGGCCGTGCTCGCCGCCTGCGCCGAGGAGGCGGTGCGGCACGGAAAGTCCGTTCCGGTCTTCCTGAAGATCGCCCCCGATCTGACCGAGGAGGGACTGGACGACATCGCGGCGGAAGCGATCTCCCATCCGCTCGACGGGCTCATCGTCTCCAACACCACGCTCGCCCGCGACGGGTTGAAGGACCGGGTGCAGGCAAAGGAAGCCGGCGGGCTTTCAGGCGCGCCGCTCTTCAGGCGCTCGACCGCCGTGCTCGCGAAGATGCGCAGGCGCGTCGGGCCGGACTTGCCGATCATCGGCGCCGGCGGCGTTTCGAGCGCCGAGGATGCCCTGGAGAAGGTCCGCGCCGGGGCCGATCTGGTGCAGCTCTATTCCTGCATGGTCTATGAAGGGCCGGGGCTCGCGGCGACGATCGTCAGGGGCCTGTCCTCGCTGCTGGACCGGGAAAAGGCCCCGTCGATCCGCGAGCTGCGCGATAGCCGTCTCGACTATTGGGCGGATACGAAACTCTGACGCGCCTTGCGCGGCACCATGGCCGCCAGGAAGAAACCGCGCATCAGGAGGAACAGGTTGAGGGACAGCCAGAGCCCGTGATTGCCGAAAGGCGGCACGAGCAGCGCGAGGCTCGCGCAATAGCCTGCGAACGAGACCAGCATCATGTTGCGCATCTCGCGCGACCAGGTGGCGCCGATGAAGACCCCGTCCATCTGGAAGGCGAGCGCGCCGGTGAGCCCCGTCACCGCCGCCCAGGCCAGATAGGTATAGGCCTCCTGCCGTACCTCTTCGGACGTCGTGAGCAGGTGGATGATCGGCTCGCCGAAGGTGATGAAGAAGAGGCCGACGATGGCGGCCATGGCGAAGGACCAGAGGCCGGTGAGCTTCAGGGCCCGGTTGAAGGAGGGCCGGTATTGCGCCCCGACCGCACGGCCCGCGAGCTGTTCGGCGGCACCCGCCAGCCCGTCGAGGAAGAAGGCCGACAGCATGAAGATGTTCATCAGCACGGCGTTTGCCGCCAGCGTCACGGCGCCGAAGCCGGAGCCGACGCGGGTGAGCAGCGCGAATGCGCCGTTGAGGATCAGCGAACGGATCAGGATGTCGGCATTGAGCTGGAAGAGCTGCTTCAGCTTCGCGGTGTCGAAGATCTCGGCCCGGCTCGGCCGGTCGGCGGCGGAAAACTGCCGGCTGAGGATGAGGAGGCCGATCGCCACGGCGCTGGCTTCCGCCGCTGCCGTCGCCCAAGCGACGCCCGCGACGCCCCAGCCCAGGATGAGGCCGAACAGGATGGCGAGAACGATATTCGTGCCGTTCAGAATGATCTGCAGGGTGAGCCCCAGCACGCCCTGGCCCCGTCCGAGCACAAAGCCGAGGATCGCGAAATTGGCGAAGGTCGCCGGGCTCGTCAGCACCCGGATGCCGAAATATTGCCGCGTCACCTCGGCGACGGCCGGATCGCTGGTCATCAGGTCCGGCGCGAAGGTGAGAATCAGCGGCGAAAGCGCCAGCATGAAGAGGCCGAGCGCGAGCGCGCTCAGGAGCGCCCGCCAGAAGACGGCCTGCTGCTCGTGCCGGTCGCCGCGTCCGAAGGCCTGCGCCACGAGCCCCGTGGTCGAGGTGCGCAGGAAGCTGAGGCTGCCATAGATGAGGTCGAAAAGGATCGCGCCGATCGCGAGCCCCGCCAGCGCTTCCGGCTTTCCGAGATGGCCGACCACGGCGGTATCGGTAAGGCCCAGCAGCGGTGTCGTGAGGAAGCCGAGGGTCATGGGGATCGCGATGCCCAGCACCAGCCGGTGCGTCACCTCGAATGGCCTGACGGTCTCTCCCTTTTGCCCCCCGCTCTCCACGGGTCAGCCCGAGAGGACCATGGCCCAATAGGACCGGGCGCCTGTCGACGTGCGCGCCATGGCGACGCCGAGGCCCCTGTAGGAGCCGAGCATGTTTTCCAGATGTTTCGGCGAGTCGATCCAGGCCTGTACGGCGGCTTCCACCGTGTTCTGGCCGCTCGCGATATTCTCCGCTGCCGGCAGCGGCACGTCGTTCTTCCTCATCCTGCCGCCGAAATCGTCGCCGAAGCCGATCAGATGGCTCATCTCGTTGGCCTTCGCCATGCGCACCGCCTGCTGGAGGGCCGCCCGGCGGGCCGGCGTGTCGGGCGACAGCGACGACCGGTTGCGGCTCTGCCTGAGCCTGTTCACCAGCGGCAATGCCGCTGCCGTCTCGTCCTCTGCACCCGACGCGGGCGTGAGGACATTGGTGGTCGAACAGCCGGCCAGCAGAAGCCCCATGCCAGAAAGGACGAGGAAACCCCGCCGCGTAGGAAGGAGGAAGGCGGTCATGTCAGCGGCGGTAGCTCAGGAGACGCAGGATGACGAAGATCGGTATGACGACGATCGCGCCCAGCAGCAGATAGTCGCCGACCCGCCCGAGCGCCCGGAAGCCGTTGTACCAGAGGTCCAGGAACCAGTAGCGGATGGTGCCGACGATATTGTCCGGCGTGAAACCGAAAAATGCGAGTACAAAGCCCACCACCAGGCACACGACGATCAGTTTGACGATCGTGCGGCCCAATGAATCGCCCAGAAACCTGTTGACCCCGTCCGCCATCCTTGTCCTTCTCCGAATTGCAACTGAGAAATAGTCGGCAGCAGCTTCCGCCGCAAGCGTTTCCCCTTAGATAGAACTTGAGTTTTTTTGTGGCTTCGGCGAAGAACCCGCACCTTCAGGGATCATTCCGATGCTGCCCAGCCAGTTTTCCTCCGGCGACGTGATCGCCGACCGCCGCGCCGACTATGCCCGCATGCTGGCGGAGGGAGGCGATTTCGCGGCCGCGGCCGAGCTGATGGAGCAGGCGCTGGAGATCGCGCCGTCATGGGCCGCCGGCTGGTTCCGGCTCGGCGAGTACAGGGAAAAAGCGCGCTTCGAAACCGCTGTGGACGCCTATCGCCGGACGCTCGACCTCGCGCCTGACGATGTCTTCGGTGCCCGATTGAAGCTCGCGCTGCTCGGCGCGGAAGAGGTACCGGACCAGCCGCCGAGCCGCTATGTCGAAGGTCTTTTCGACGATTACGCCGACCGTTTCGATGCGGCGCTCGTCGAAAAGCTCGACTATTCCGTTCCGGGCAAGCTCGCCGCGCTCGTCGCGCCTTACGGGCCGTTCACGAACACCGTCGATCTCGGCTGCGGAACCGGACTTTTCGGCGCCGAGATCCGCGACCGGACGGGCCGCCTCGAAGGCTTCGACCTCTCCCTGAACATGCTGGCCAAGGCGGAGGCCAAGGGGCTCTACGATCATCTCGGCCAGTCCGACCTCAGCCTTTCCATGGAAGAATCCGGCCTCTTTTCGACCGGTCTCGCAAGACAGCGCGCCGATCTCGTCTCGGCGGCCGATGTGCTGATGTATCTCGGCTCGCTGGAAACCGTCTTCCCGCTCGTGCCGGAACTGCTGGCGCCCGCCGGCCTCTTCGCCTTTTCCGTCGAGGATGCGGGCGAGGGGGCGACATTCCTCCTCCGCGATTCCCTGCGTTACGCGCACTCGGAAGCCTATATCCGCGCGCTGCTTGCCCGCTACGGCCTCGATCTTCTGGACGTCCGGCGGACGGTCATTCGCCTGGATGCCGGCAAACCCGTCCACGGCATTCTGTTTCTGTCGCGAAAGCCCGGCTGACCGACCGTTTCTTGCTTTTTTCTTCGCCGCTCCGTCCCCGCTTGAACCGTCTTGATGACCGTTTTATTGCAGTGCAATATCATCGAAGACAGATGGGGTGAGCGTTGGCTGGACAGCAGAAGCAGGTTCAGAGAAGAAGCCTTGGTTTCTACAGCATCGATCCGTCGCAGCATACGCTGCTGGAGGATGCGCAGGGCCTGTTCACCGGCGCCATGGTCGCGGCCCTCGGCTTCTACATGCTGAACAAGGTCGGGCTGCTGACCGGCGGCACGGCGGGCGTCGCCTTTCTCCTGCACTACGCTTTCGGCATCTCGTTCGGCCTGCTGTTCTTCATCGTCAACCTGCCGTTCTATTACCTGTCGTTCCGGCGGCTCGGCTGGGCGTTTTCCCTGAAGACCTTCGTCGCCATCGGCCTCGTCTCGGTGATCTCCGAGATCGAGAGCCGCTTCTTCCTGATCGATTACCTGCATCCGTTCTGGGCGGCGCTCCTCGGCGGCCTGCTTCTGGGTTACGGGCTGCTGGCGCTTTACCGCCACCGGGCATCGCTCGGCGGCGTCGGCATCCTGGCGATCTACATCCAGGATCGTTTCGGCATCCAGGCGGGCCTCATCCAGCTCGCCTTCGACCTCGCCGTCATGGTCTGCGCCTTCGCGGTCGTCAGTCCCATGACGGTGATGTGGTCGGTCCTGGGGGCGGTGATGCTGAACCTCTTCCTCGCCATCAATCACCGCTCCGACCGCTATATCGTCGTGCGGTGATCGCGGCGGGAAGGATCAGGCGGCCTTTGCCGGCTGGTCGACCGGATGCATGGCGCGGAAGCCGACGCAGAGCCGGTTCCAGACGTTGATCACGCCGATCGCGACCGTGATCTTGACCATGTCCTCTTCCGTGAAATGCGCTCTCAGCGCCTCGTAGGCGCTGTTGGGAACATGGGTATCCGCAACGCGGGTGACCGCATCCACCCAGGTCAGCAGCGCGCGTTCCTTCTCGTCGTAGATCGGCGATTCTTCCCAGGCGCTCATCAGGTTGATCCACTGCTCGGAAAGCCCGTCGTGCCGGCTTTCCTTCACATGCATGTCGATGCAATAGGCGCAGTGGTTGATGATCGAGGCCCGGAGCTTGATCAGGTGGATGTGGCGCTTTTCCAGGCCGCAGCCCTGGACATAGTTTTCGAGATTCTTGACGGCGTTGTAGGCCTCCTGCGAGGCTTTGAAGAAATTCAAGCGGGGCTCCATGGGTGGTCTCCTTCAGGTTATGGCCTCACCGGGCCGTCTTGCGTTCGTGGATTTCGAGGAAGGCGCAGCCGCGCGCGGCGATCCCGCCGTCGTCGGTAACCTCCAGGTCCGCCAGGATGTCGGCGATCGACACCTTGGCGAGTTCGGCGCGGTAGGCCCTTTCCGCCTTCAGCATCGCCGCGTTGATGCCGCAGGGTTTTGCGAAATAGCGCCCGGGCAATGGGTTCGGCCCGCGCTGGCGGATTTCGGCGCAGCGGAAGGCAGGCGCCGGCCCTTCGACGGCCAGAACGATGTCGAGCAGAGTGATCTCCTCCGGCTTTTTCGCCAGCCGGTAGCCGCCCTTCGGCCCCGGCACGGTGTCCACCAGCCCGGCGCCCGAGAGCGCCTGCAGATGCTTCAGGAGATAGCTTGTCGAGACGCCGTGAAACTCCGCCAGCGCCGCGGCCGACAGCACGCCGCCTTCCGAAAGGCGCGAGAGCATGGTCACGCAGTGGATCGCCTGTTCGACGCCGTCGCCGAGTTTCATGGCTCGTCTCCTACTATGGCTTGTCTCCTATCATGGATAAAACATATCCATGATTCTGTGAGGCCGTCAAGCACCCTTCTTTTTCTTGCGGTTACGCTTATCTTGAGCGGCGTGGATATCGTCGAAACCCAGTCCTCCGGCCGAGATGCCGCGCTCCTGCCCCGGCCGTTCCAGACCTGGTTCGCCGAAAAGGGTTGGCAGCCGCGCGCCCACCAGCTCGAATTGCTCTCGCGGGCCACGGCCGGCGAGAACATGCTGCTGATCGCGCCGACCGGCGCCGGCAAGACGCTCGCCGGTTTCCTGCCCTCGCTCACCGATCTCACCCGCCGCGGCAAGATCCCGCCGGGCTCGGCCTTCACCGGCATCCACACGCTCTACGTCTCGCCCTTGAAAGCGCTGACGGTCGATATCGAGCGCAACCTGATGAAGCCGGTCACCGAGATGGGCCTGTCCGTCACCGTCGAGAACCGCACCGGCGATACGCCGCAGGCCAAGCGCCAGCGCCAGAGGCTCAATCCTCCCGACATCCTGCTGACCACGCCCGAGCAGGTGGCGCTCTTGCTCGCCAACAAGGAGGCCGAGCGCTTCTTCAAGGACCTGAAATACGTGGTCCTCGACGAGCTGCATTCGCTCGTCACCTCCAAGCGCGGCCACCTTCTCTCGCTCGATCTCGCCCGCATCCGCAGGCACGCGCCGCACGTGCGGACGATCGGCCTTTCGGCCACCGTCGCCGATCCCATGGACCTGCAGCGCTGGCTCGTCCCGCAAAGCCAAAGGGAAACAGGGCGCCCGGCCCCGCCCGCCGGCCTCGTGCATGTCACGGGCGGTGCCGCACCCGATATCGCCATCATGAAGACGGACGACCGCATTCCCTGGTCAGGCCATGTTTCGACCTATGCGATGCCGGAGGTCTACGAGGAGATCAAGCGCCACAAGACGACGCTGATCTTCGTCAATACGCGGTTCCAGGCGGAGCTTCTGTTCCAGACGCTCTGGACGATCAACGAGGACAACCTGCCGATCGCGCTGCATCACGGTTCGCTCGATGCCGGCCAGCGCCGCAAGGTGGAGGCCGCCATGGCCGCCAACAGATTGCGCGCCATCGTCGCCACCTCGACGCTCGACATGGGCATCGACTGGGGCGACGTCGATCTCGTCGTGCATGTCGGCGCGCCGAAGGGGGCGTCGCGGCTCGCCCAGCGCATCGGCCGCTCGAACCATCGCATGGACGAGCCGTCCAAGGCGATCCTCGTTCCCGCCAACCGCTTCGAGGTCATGGAGTGCCAGGCGGCGCTCGATGCGAACTATCTCGGTGCGCAGGACACGCCGCCGGTCGGCGAAGGCGCGCTCGACGTGCTCGCCCAGCACGTGCTCGGCATGGCCTGCGCCGAACCTTTCGATCCGGTCGAGCTGTACGACGAGATCGTCTCGGCTTCGCCCTATGCCAACCTCTCCTGGGAAATGTTCGAGCGCATCGTCGATTTCGTCGCGACCGGCGGTTACGCGCTGCGCTCCTACGAGCGTTACGCCAAGATCCGCAAGACGAAGGAGGGCCGCTGGCGCGTCTCCAACCCGCAGGTCGCGCAGCAATACCGCCTGAACCTCGGCACTATCGTCGAGGCGACCGAACTCAACGTCCGGCTGGTGCGACGCAACGCCAACGGCTCGCTCGGCCGTGGCGGCCCAGGTCGGGGAGGACTTTCGCTCGGCAAGGTCGAGGAATATTTCCTCGAACAGCTTGTTCAGGGCGATACCTTCCTCTTCGCCGGCAAGGTGCTGCGCTTCGAGGGCATCCGCGAGAACGAATGCCTCGTCTCCAACGCCTTCTCGCTCGACCCGAAAATCCCGGCTTACGCCGGCGGCAAGTTCCCGCTCACCACCTATCTGGCCGCCCAGGTCCGCTCCATGCTGGCCGATCCCGATCGCTGGTCCGTATTGCCCGATCAGGTGCGCGACTGGCTGAACATCCAGCGCGACCGCTCGATCGTGCCGAAGCAGGACGAGCTGCTGATCGAGACCTTCCCCCGCGGCAAACGTTTCTTCCTGATCGCCTATTGTTTCGAGGGCAGGCTGGCGCACCAGACGCTCGGCATGCTGCTCACCAGAAGGCTGGACCGCATCGGCGCCCATCCGCTCGGCTTCGTCGCGACGGATTACTCGCTCGCGATCTGGGGCCTCTCCGACATGGGCGCGATGATCGGATCGGGCCGTCTCAGCCTCTCCGACCTCTTCGACGAGGACATGCTGGGCGACGATCTCGAGGCCTGGCTGAACGAGAGCTACATGCTGAAGCGCACCTTCCGCAATTGCGCCGTGATTTCCGGCTTGATCGAGCGCCGCCATCCGGGCAAGGAGAAGACCGGAAGGCAGGTGACGGTGTCAACCGACCTGATCTACGACGTGCTGCGCACCCACGAGCCGGACCACGTGCTGCTGGAGGCGACCAGGCGGGATGCGGCATCCGGGCTTTTGGATATCGGCCGGTTAGGCGATATGCTGAAGCGAATCAGGGGGCACATCACCCACCGCGATCTCGACCGCGTTTCGCCGCTCGCCATCCCGATCATGCTGGAGATCGGCAAGGAGCCGGTGCCGGGCGAGGCGCAGGATGCGGTGCTGCAGGAAGCCGCCGAGGAACTGATCGCGGAGGCGCTTGGGTGAGACGCGGTGGGGCGAAGCCCGAGCGATCGATCCGGTGATCGGTTGCCCCTCACCCTAACCCTCTCCCCGCCGGTGGGAAGAGGGAACGTGCCCTGTCCGGCCGTGGGTGGATTCGGATAGGGTGCGGCGAGTCTTCCTTCTCCCCGTCATGACGGAGAGAAGGTGCCCGGCAGGACGGATGAGGGGCAGTCGCAAGGACGAAGGCGGCAGCCTCGAATATTGGGAAGAAACGAAGTTGATGCACCGCCTCGGGCTCGCAGCCCGTTCGACAATGATGACCGGAGCCGCCACCGGCGCGGAAGAAATCGTCGTGAACGGCACCGTCGCCGTCTGCGATCCCATGGGCGGGCTCTATTTGCCGGAAAGCGGGCTGCTCGTCGTTTCCGATCTGCATCTCGAAAAAGGCGCTGCCTTCGCCCGTCGCGGCATGATGCTGCCGCCCTATGACACGATCGCCACGCTCAACATCCTGTCCGCCGTCATCACCCGCTACGATCCGAAGATCGTGGTCTCCCTCGGCGACAATTTCCATGACCGCAAAGGTTCGGAGCATCTGCCGCAGGAGCTGCGCTCGCTGATAGGCGCCATGGCGCGCGGCCGCGACTGGATCTGGATCAACGGCAACCACGACCCGGACGGCACCGTCGACCTGCCGGGAGCCTGCACCGACGAATTGTTTTACGGCGGCCTCGTCTTCCGCCATGAGCCGAGCCTGATTTCCGGCCCGAGGGGGAGCAAAGGCGAGATCGCCGGCCATCTTCATCCGGCCGCCACCGTCCGCCGCCGGGAAAAATCCGTCCGCCGTCCATGCTTCGCGAGCGACGGTTCGCGTCTTCTCATGCCGGCCTTCGGCGTGCTGGCAGGCGGCCTCGATCTTCGCCACCAGGCCATGCGCGGCCTCTTCGATCATGAGACGCTGGTCGCGCACCTGCTCGGCCGCGACCGCATCTATTCGGTGCGTTACGCCAATCTCATCGGCTGACCGGCGCGGATGCCGAAGGGGAGTGCCGTTTTCGGTTGGGCATCCCGCTCGAAACCTTACCGATAGACCAGAACCGGCGTCTTGGAATTGGCCAGCACCTTCATGGTGACGCTGCCCAGCATGAACGCCTTGAAACCGGAGCGGCCATGCGAGGCCATGGCGATCAGGTCGCAATTGTACTTGTCGGCCGCCTCGACGATCGTGCTTGCCGGATCGGTGCTTTCGAGCTTGACGGTTTCGCAGGCGACCATGCGCTGTTTCGCGGCCTCCCTGGCGCCGGAAAGAATGCCGTCTGCGGCCTCGTTGTTCTGACGGTCGTATTCCGCATAGGCGATTTCCATGCCGGTCGGATTGAGCGTGAAGACCTGCAGCGGCTCCATGACGACCAGCACCGTCGCTTCCGCGCCGGTTTCGTGTGCGAAATCCAGTGCCTTTTCGAGCGCCTGGGTGGAAAGCGGCGATCCGTCGATGGGGATGAGGATGTGTTTGTACATATGCGCCTCCGTGATCTTGCAGCTTCAATCTAACAAGGAAACGCTCTAAGGTAGGCGCTTCATTGACATTGCTCAATTGTCCCGTGCCGGCGCCCAGGGGTTCTCTCCGTCCCGCAGCCACCTGAGAGTGTCCCGCCAGAAGCCGTTGGCATGGCGGGAGTGGAACAGGCTGAAATGCCCGATCGCCTCGAGATCGTAGTCCTGAGGTCTCAGCAGCACCTCCGTGCGGTCCGCGTTGCGGTAGTAGACGAGCGTCCGCCGGACTGCGGCGACGGTACCGATATCGTCGTCCGAGACGGCGACGGCCAGGATCGGCGCCTTCACGGCCTCGAAGCGCCGCAACACGTCCTCCCGCTCGTTGGCGGGATGGGTCATCTCCATGCGGGCCCCCCGAAAGCTCCATTCGTTGGCGACGCCGGCCGGCAGGTCCTCCAGCCAGCCCAGCCGTCTTCCGGGAAAATAACCGTAGAGCGCCGTCAGCGCGGGCATCACCACATGCCATTTGTAGAAGAGGCGCAGCCGGTGTCCGGCGGCATAGTCCCGCCAATAGGCATATTGCGCGCCGACGGTCAGCATACGGTCGATCCGCCCCGCGCAAGGAGAAAGACCGGGCAGGTATCCGCCGATACTGTGGCCCACCACGCGGAGCGGCTGCCCGGGCCGGGATGTGGCCAGATGGCGCAGGGCCGCGTCGAAATCCTGCTCGCCCCAGTCCCGCCAGCGGTAGCGGCACCCCCTCAGCGTCTCCGGCCGCGAAAGGCCGATGCCGCGATAGTCGTAGGTGAGCACGTCGAACCCTTCCCGGGCGAGGAAGTCCGCGTAGTAATGGTAGTAGCGGGCAAGCACGCCGGTGGCGGGATTGATGACGATGCCGGCGGCCGGCTCGCCACGGGCCGGCCAGAAATGCCCGTTGAGCACCACCCCGTCGCGGCAGGTCAGGGAGACCGGCTCGCCGAGAGGTCGCGCCGCCGTCTTTGCCGGTTCCTGCGCCAAGCCGGCTGTATTCTCGTTGACCGCCATGTGCCGCCTCCCTCGTAAGCACACCATAGCCGCCGTCGTGTGCGGCGCAATAATCCGAAGGAAGGGGTTGTCGCGGCCGTTCAGATCTCGCCGGACATCTCCCGGCGGCGCCGGTCGAGTTCTTCGCTGTAGCGCCTGAGCGTATGGCTTTCGGTCAGGAGCCCGATGACCTTGCGCTCGATCTGGTTGTTGACGACGGCCAGCGCTTCCGCCTCCAGCTTGTCGAACATCGCGGCCGCCTGCTTGGCGTTCATGGAACGCAGCAGCACGTCGTTCCTGTAACGTATGAAGGAGGCAAGCGTCGGCTTCTCCTTCTTCTCGGCGTCCTCGGTCGGCGCGGCATAGACGTCCGGCAGCAGGATCATGCCCGCATATTTCTCGCCTTCGTCGACCAGGATCACCCGCTGCGTCGCGCCGAGCGGAAATTGCTTCCGGAATTCCTCGATGCTCATCGTCACCGGCGCGGTGCGCACGTCCGCGCGCATCATCCGTTCGACGGTGAGGTTGCGGATCCAGCCGATGTCGTGGGCGCTGCGGATGCTTTCTCCGCGCAGGTGGAAGCGCCACGTGGCGAAGGAATAGCCGAAGGTGCTGCGCACGGTGACCGACGAGGTGATGACAGCTGCGAGCGCGAGCGCGGTGATGGGGAAGTCGCCCGTCACCTCCAGCGCCAGGAACGTCATGGTGAGGGGGCCGCCGATGACGGCGACCGAGAGCGCGCTCATGCCGACCACCGCGTAGATGACCGGCGTGACCGTCGCCTCGGTGAAGACGTAGGGAGCGGCATAGGCGAAGAGCTTGCCGAGCAGCGCGCCCAGGAACAGCGATGCGAAGAAGAGCCCGCCGCGAAAGCCGGAGCCGATCGAGATGGCGCTGGCAACCGATTTCAGCAGCAGGATCGACAGGAGCGCGAAGACCGTCATGCTCTGGTTGAGGTTGAGGTGCAGGGCGCCGTGGCCGGCGGCCAGCACCTGCTGGTCGACGAGGGCGAGCAGTCCGACGGCGATGCCCCCGAGCGCCGGCCGGAAAACCGGTGAAATGGAGCTCTTGCGCGCCAGTTCCTCGACGAAGGTCACGCCTTTCATGAGCAGGATGCCGCCGCCGGCGCAGAACATGCCGAGCACGATCGCCGGCACGTAGTCGGCCGGCACGACGGCGCCGAAATCGCCGACGTCGATCATGAAGGCGTCGCCGACGAAAAGGCGGGTGACGATGGTCGCGGTGAGCGCCGATACCACGACCGGCGCAAGGCTGATGATCGTATAGGTGCCGATGATCAGCTCGAAGGCGTAGAACGCACCCGTCAGCGGCGCGTTGAATGCCGCCGCGATCGCGCCGGCCGCGCCGCAGCCGACGAGGATCCGGAGATCGGAGCGGCGAAGCTGCAGCAGGAAACCGATCTTGGAGGCTATTCCGGAGGAAAGCTGGGTGTAGCCGGCCTCCAGCCCGACGGAGGCGCCGAAGCCGTTGGAGATCAGGTTCTGGACCGCGACGAGAATGCTGTCGGTGAGCGACAGGCGGCCGCCATGCAGCGCGTTGGCCTCGATCGGATCGACCATCGGCTTCTTGCGCCATTTGCGCAGGATCAGGAAGACGAGACCCATGACGGCGCCGCCGACGATCGGTGCGGCGAGAGTGGTAAGCCGGTCCGTATTGACCGAGGAACTCAGCCTTTCCCCCGCCTCGATCTTGAAGATCAGCTGATGCAGTTCATGCGAGACCCAGCTCATCCCCGCAACGGCGAAACCTGCAAGCACGCCGACCAGGGCTGCCGCGACGATGAGGCCGAATTCGCTGCGCCGGATAAGGACGCGCAGCGCGGCCGGATCGAGAAGAATGCGGGCGGATGGCAGGTATGAGATGATCCGGCTGAACATGATGGCACGAGGCGGGCACGAGAAGGATGGGGCCTACTTAGTGCAGGCGGCGGCGGAAGCAAACCGTCAAAGCGGTCCCTTCCGCCTCCGCGCCGGCATCATGCGGCCTTCCCGATTTCATAATGCAGGATCACCGCGCCGTTGGCCGCGGTTGCGGAAGAGACGAGCTTCAGCTCCGTCAGCTGGTCCGCCGTCTTGAAAAGCGGATTGCCGGAACCGAGCAGCACCGGCACGATGCAGATGCGGTATTCGTCGATCAGCCCTTCCTTCATCAGCGAGGCTATCAGCTCGGCGCTGCCGAAGACGAAGATCGTCTTGCCGTCCTGCGCCTTCAGCGTCTTGAGCTCCGCAACCGGATCGCTCACCACGCGGCTGTTGTTCCATGTCGCCTCCTTCATCGTCTTCGAGACGGCGAGCTTGGCGATGCTGTTCATGTAGTCCTTGACCGGCCCTTCGTTCTCGGCCGTCGGCCAGTAGGCCGCCATGCCCTCGTAGGTTCTGCGTCCGAAGACCAGCAGATCGCCTTCCTTGCCGAACTGTTCGGAAAGCTCCCTGAGCTCCGGCCCCCAGGCGTGGTTGTGAAACTCCAGGTCCCAGGGCTTATCCCCCTCGAAATAGCCGTCCAGCGTCATCAGGTTCCAGGCTACCAGCTTTCTCATCTCATTCTCCATCCGTGTTAAAACCAGTTGCATTTAGCAAGCAGTTGAAAGCTAGCGAAACTGATTTTATAATGCAAGCGGTTTTTTGGAGAAAGAAATGGAAGAAGTGCACCGGTCGGGTTGCCCGATCAATCTGACGCTGGAGGTTCTCGGCGACCGCTGGAGCCTGATCGTCATCCGCGACATCATGTTCGGCAACCGCCGTCATTTCCGCGAGCTGCTGCAGAATTCGGAGGAGGGGATCGCCTCCAACATCCTGGCCGACCGGCTGAAACGCCTGGTGGAGCGGGGAATGCTCACCCGCGAGGACGACCCGAGCCACAAGCAGAAGGCGATCTACAGCCTCACCGAGATGTCGATCCGGCTGGTGCCGATCTTCGCGGAGATGGGTGCCTGGGGCCGGCGGTTCCTTCCCGTTTCGGAGGAGCTCTCGATCCGTGCCCAGCTTCTGGAGGAGGGCGGCCGCCCGCTCTGGGAGGATTTCATGCAGGAACTGCGCGTCCTGCATCTGCACGCTCCCCGCGATCCCGATAAACCGTCCGTCTTCGATCGCCTGCGCGCCGCCTATCTCGAAGTCGTCGCCCGCAACAGGGCCGCCGCCGAGGCTGCCGAGTGATCAGTCCTTGCGGAAGATCAGGCTGGCGCCCCAGCCGGTGATGACGGCGATCAGCACGCACAGGAAACCGTAGGCGAGCGGCCGGTTATGCGCCGCGTCCGTGATCGCCTGTTCGATGCCGGTCTTGACGACGCGCAGCGGCAGTTCCTTCTGGAGGATGAGCTGGCCGCTCTTGAAGAGATAGGCGCGCACCACATGGACGCCGTCCGGAATGTTGGCCGGCAGCCTCAGCGAGGCGCGGAAGAGGCTCGACGAGACGAAGCGCACGCCGCTCGTGTCGCGCTGGTAGAGCCCGCTCGTGAGCTTCAGCCGCCGGTAGGCGTCGCGGAACTCGCCGATCAGGCCGGAATCGGGAATGTAGCCGACCGGGTTGAGCGCCAGGTGATCGATGCCGACGCCGATATCGTTGAGGCTCGTTGGCTGGTCGATGCTGTCGATCTGGCGGGTGCTCGCCATCGAATAGCTTTCCGGCACCTGTTCGAACGTCATCGACTGCGTGTTCATCCATATGCCGAAGACGCGCTCCTTCTTGCGCACCGTGGCATAGTCCTTCGGACCCTCCAGCGTGACGATCAGGTCGTATTGCCCGATCGCCAGGAACAGTTCGTCCGCATTGGTGAGCGCCCCGAAAATCGTCAGGTCCGCGCCGCGGAAATCCGAAGCGATGGCGATTTCGCTGGTCGAGGCGCCGATCTCCAGGCCCTCCCTCACCGTCGAGGCCTGCCCGAACGGCACCTGCGCCATCGCGGGCGAGGCGAGCGCCGCGAACACGAACAGCAGGGTGGAGCGGAGGAGCCGGCGCATCAGTAGGACAAGCCCCCGACCGCGACCGAATAGATGTCCTCCGGCGTCACGATGAGCCCGATCGCGAGGCGGATGCCGACGGCGAGCACGAGCAGCGCCAGCAGCGCGCGGAGCTGCTCGCCGCGCAGCTTCTGGCCGACGCGCACCCCGTATTGCGCGCCGATCACGCCGGCGACCATGAGGATCGAGGCGAGCACGATGTCGACGGAATAGTTGGTCGCCGCCTGCACCATGGTCGTGTAGGCGGTCACGAAGATGATCTGGAAGAGCGACGTGCCGACGACCACGTTGGTCGGGATGCGCAGGAGATAGATCATCGCCGGCACCATGATGAAGCCGCCG
The DNA here is from genome assembly GCF_900177415.1 of Xaviernesmea oryzae. Taxonomy (GTDB): domain Bacteria; phylum Pseudomonadota; class Alphaproteobacteria; order Rhizobiales; family Rhizobiaceae; genus Neorhizobium; species Neorhizobium oryzae_A. The sequence goes on from NZ_FXAF01000006.1 coordinate 930,908, forward strand.
CCGACGCCCATGATCGAGGTGAGCACGCCGATGCCGAAGCCGAGCGTCACGATCGGCACGGCGCTCAGATAGATCCGCGATTTCTTGAACCGCATCTTGAAGGGCAGCCGGTGCACCCAGTTGTGCTGGCCGGGGCGCTTCAGCGGCAGCGGCTCGTTGTTTCTCGCCCGCTGCATGGCGCGCAGGCTTTCCTGCAGCATCAGCCCGCCGATCGTCCCGAGCAGCACGACGTAGAGGAGCGAGATGAAGAGGTCGAGCTGGCCGACCCGCCTCAGCCAGGAGAAGACCCAGACGCCCGCCGTCGCGCCCAGGAGGCCGCCGACGAGCAGCACCGAACCGAGCTTCATGTCCAGCGTGCCGCGCCGGAAATGGGTGATCGCGCCGGAGATCGAGGAGGCGACGACCTGGTTGGCGCCCGTCGCGACCGCCACCACGGGCGGGATGTTGTAGAAGATCAGCAGCGGCGTGATGAGAAAGCCGCCGCCCACGCCGAACATGCCGGACAGGAAGCCCACGGCCGCGCCCATGCCGAGAATGATGAAGATGTTCACCGAAAGCTCTGCGATCGGCAGGTAGACAGTCACGGCCGAACCCCGAAAAGGCATGAATCACCGCCTCGCGGGCGGCGCGATCATGGGTCCGCCCGCTGCGGCGATGGGATTGTGCGCGACCCTGACCCCTCGAAATTGCCGGCCGGCCGCCTGTTTCCACATGCGCCCGGCGCGAGCCGCGAGTCAATTCGCAAGTCTCAGATAATTAGGCAATTTTACCGTTTTTGTGGCGATGTGATTAATAACGCGCAACTCTTCAAAACCGGTCGGGTAAGTAGAGTTACTTGTTCCGCGCCAGCAGTTCCTTCACCAGCGCGTCGTTGATCTTGCCGTTCGGCTCCTGTCCCACCGAGGTCTGGAAGGCCTTGATGGCCGCGGTCGTCCTGGCGCCCATCTTGCCGTCCGGCTGGCCGGCGTCGAAGCCGTTCTTGTTGAGGATCGCCTGGATGTTGCGGATCGCCTTCTCCATGTCGACCGAAGCCGTGGTGAGCGGCTTGCCGGAAGCCCATTCGTCCGGCAGGTTGATCGAATTGGCCTGCGGATCGAGCGGCTGCACCTTCCAGGTCTCCGCCTTGGCGCGGGCGCTTTCGAGCTGCTCCTTGCGCATGGCGTTCGCCACCTCGTCGCGCTTCTGGGCGGCGTCCTTGTCGCCGTCCTTGGCCGCGACCGCGAACCATTTGTAGGATTCTTCGAGGTCCTGCTTCACGCCGTTGCCGCGCGCATAGAGGATCGCCAGGTTGAACTGGCTGTCGGAAACGCCGAGATCGGCGGCCTTGCCGAACCATTCCACGGCTGCCGCATAGTCCGGCTGCCCGGCGGCGCCGGAGGCATAGAGCACGGCGAGATTGTGCATGGCGCTCGCATTGCCGGCCTCGGCGGCCTGCTTGTAATAGGCCATCGCCCGGGTGAGGTCGCGCGTCACGCCGGTGCCCTTCTCGAAGAGGTTGGCGAGCCGGTATTGCGCGGGGGCGAGCCCCCGGTCGGCGGCGAGCTTGTACCAGTTGGCGGCTTCCGAAAGGTCCGTCTGGACGCCGCGCCCTTCGGTGAAGCGTGCGCCGATCTCGAAGAGGGCGTTGGGATCGCCCGCCGCAGCCGCATCGGCAAGCGACTTGGGCTCGATGCCTTCGGGAACGACGATCGCCGACGGAATGTCGGCCTGGGAGGCGGAGGCTTCCGCCTTGGGCACGGTGACGAAATCGTCCTGCGCCTCCGGCGCCGTGCCGGCCGGTTCCATGAGGGAAGGTGCGCCGGCCGCCGGGTTGGGATCGGTGAGATGGGGCGATGCGGCTTCCGGGGCGGATGCGGTCTCTTCCGGAACTGCGGGCGCCGCGGCGATTTCCGAACCGCTGTCGATGCTGTCGGCACCGGCCAGGCTTTCGGGTGCGGCGCTCTCGCTGCCGCCTGCCATGTCGGCCGGAGCGGGTTCGGCGGGCGTCTCGATCGCCGCGACCGGGGCGGCGGCCCCAGGTGCCCTGGCTCCGCTGGTCAAAGTCTTGGCGAGCGGCATCGCCATCAGCGCCAGAAGCACGGCGCCGACGGCCATCAGGATCGGCCGGCGATGCCGGGAAAATATCGCGCCGATGCCGGTGCCGGAGGGCTTGGCGGCCTTGCGCGGGTCCTTTGCCGGCGCGGCATTCTGCGAGGGATCGGTTTCCTGCGCGGCGGCCTTGGCGGCGCGGCGGGCGGCGGCGATATAGTCGGCCCGCTCGGTGCCGGCCGGGCGATCGCCGTCGAATGCGCCGGCGGCCTGGCTGGCGCGAACCCGCTCCAGGATCTTCTTCACGTCGGGAGCGCCGGAACCCGGCTCCAGAAGATCGTTCTCGTAGTCGGACGGCAGCGCGTCCGAGGGGTCGAGCGAAGGCGCCGGCTCGACGACGGCACGGCTGGTCTTGGCGGCTTCCCCCTTGCCGCCCGGCAGGAGGCGGCGGGAGATTTCGGTGAGCAGGCTGGTCTTGGCCGCCCTGTCGTTCCGGGCGATGTCGTTCCGGGCGATGTCGTTCGGGGCGGCCTTGGTGTCCGCCCGAAGCATCGTTTCGGTTTCCGAAAGCTCCCCGGCGCCCGTTTCCTGGACATCGAAGGCTGCCGCGGCCGGTTGCGGCGACTGCGCAATGTCCCCGCTGATGAGCGCTTCGGGCGCTGCGGCAAGCGTCGCCGCGGCCGGCATGGCGGCGGCGGAAAGGCGGGATTCGTACCGCTCGGGCTCGCTGTAATACCGTTCCGCAGGGGCGGAAGCGGCAAGCCGCTCCTCCATGCCGTCCAGTCGGTCGGCGATCTGCACCAGCGTGCCGTGCAGGGCTTCGAACGTATGGTGGGTCCGCTCTTCCGAACTGCGCGTCAGGTCTTCGAGATGCTTCAGGTCGTCGGCGAGCGCCGAAAGGGCGGCCATGTCGGCGGCGCCGACCGGAGTGCCGGCGGCCGACTGGCGGGAATAGGCTTCGACGACGGCTTCGGCTGCCTGGCGCGCCGCCTCGATGATGTATTCGTCGTTGGTCGCCATATAGCTTTCGATCGCCGTCATGCGGCTGTCGAAATCGGCGGGCAGCGCGGCGGCCGGCTGCGGCTGGCTGATCAGCACGGAAAGATGGGCGATCTGCTCTTCGAGATTGCGCAGCGCGCCGTCGTCGCCCCGCGGTGCGGCCGTTGCCTCGTCCAGACGGGCGGCGATGTCGCTCAGCCGGTCCTCGATGCGCCCGAAGGCATTTCCGTCCATCGCCGGCTGCATCCGCGGCTGATGGTCCATCTCCTCGATCCGCCGCGCCAGATAGTCGAGCCGTTCTGCAAGCACGTCGTTGACGGAGCCCTTTTCCAGGCCCTCGATCCTGCGGGAAATGTCGGCAAGATGGTGAAAGATCTCCGGCTGCTCGGCCGGCTTCTGGGCCTGTTCGAGGATCAGCGAAAGCTGTTCCAGCCGGTCTTCCAGGCGCAGCGCGGCCTGCTCGTCGGTCAGTTCCTCGATGCGGCCCGTGAGCGCTTCGATGCGGGCCGAAAGCAGCTCGGTCGGATCGGCCTGATGGTGGGACGCCTGGCTCAACGCGTCGATCTGGTCGGCGAGCGCGCCGATCCTGCCTTCGAGGCGCTGCAGGAACGACTGGTCGATCGACGCGGCGGCGGAAGCGCGTCCGCCTGCCGCGATCGCGCGGCTGATCTCGTCCAGCCGCTGGTCGAGGGTGGAGAAATGTTCGGAAAACGCCGCGCTGCTCGGCTGCATGTGCGAGCCGAGCTGCTCCATGGCGCTGGCGACGGTGATCAGCTTCTGTTCGAGCGCCCGGATGACCGGGTTGTCGCTCATCTCGCCGAGCTGGCTCTTGATCTCGTCGATGCGATAGGCGAGCGAGACGAGTTCCTCCCGCAGCGCTGCCGAATCCAGGTCGTGCATGCGCTCTTCGAGCCCCTGCCACTGGCTTTCGATCCGCCGCACGGAATCTTCGCGGGCGAGCCCTTCCATGACGGAGCGCAATTCCTCGAACTCGGCGCGCAGGCCGGCCGCTTCCGGCGTCGCCTGGTAGCCGAGCTGGTTGATGCCTTCCGCAAGCCTTGCGAGATCTTCGCGCAGATCCTCGGTGAAGCGCTGGTCCTCGGCGATGGAGATGATCGAACGGATTTCGCCGCGCAGGGCGTTCATCTCGCGCGCGACGCCTTCGGAAATATCCTGCTTCAGCTCCTGGCGCAGGCCGACCAGCGCCTGGGCGATATCCCGCATCCCGTTGTCGCCCTGTGGTGGCTGATGCTGTTGCGGCTGATGCGCCGGCATCTGCGGCTGTGCGGCGGGGCGGACGAACTCTTCCCGGCGGGGCGGGGAGGGATAGTGCGCCGCGGCATAGCCGGACGTTCCGGCAGGCGCCGCCGCCTGGCGTTCCAGGGGCCGGTGGGCTTCCGGCGGACGCACGTCGCTGCGCCGCGGTTCGGCGGGGCGGGAAACTTCGCGCCGCGCCTCGGGCGCGTGCGGGCGCTCGGGGCGGGTGCTGCGGTCGCGGCCGGTCTCGAGCATGCGCTGGCGCTCGCGGATCTGGGCGAGCGGATCGCCGGCGAATTCGGGAGCCCGATGGGAGGCCGAAGCCGGTGCCGGGCGCCGCTCCTGGCGCGGATCGCGGGCTTCGAGGTTCTTCGATGAACGGGGATCGCGGCCGGCGCCCGACATCAGCCCCTCGATACGAGCCTCCAGCCCTTCGATGGTGCGGTTCAGCGCATCCAGGGAAGAGCGGTCGCCATGACGGTGAGGAGTCGATCGTGATCCGTTCATTTGCTCGCTCGTTTCGACGTTGTACTTGCCGGCCCTCGTCAAGGCCGTGCCGGAAGGATCGTCTCCACCCGTGAAATCAGCCTTATATTAGGGGTACCTTACGCAAGACTTGCCATTCCGACGGACGTTGCCTTTCCCGAAGCAAATACGCTGCGCCGGCGGAGAGCCCACTATTTCCCGAAACGTGGTAAACAAGTCGTTAATCGGCGTAAAAATTTAACCTTTTTGACGCGAACGTTCATGCATAGAGGGTGATGACGTGCCGCCTGCCGGCCCTGATCTTCTTGCCCGCTCGTTCCGGTGCCGCAGCATTCCTCCCCGCAAGGCTGTGGGCGGAGCGGAGCCGCAGCGGCGATAAGTCGGCGATTTTCGCCGCGTCGCATTTGACGTTTACGCAAACGTCAATTATTCATGGTAAAGGAAATCCGGACCCCGCTACGAGTCGAAGGTCCGGGACGAGGATATGGAGGAAGCTCGACCATGCCAGTGTACAAGGCGCCGGTGAACGACACGCTTTTCATCTTGAACGATGTGCTGGGACTGGAGCGCTACGGCAATCTGCCGGGTTTTGCCGATGCCACGCCGGACATGCTGGAAGCGATCGTCGGCGAGGCGGCCAAGGTGGCGGAGGACGTGCTTTTCCCGCTCAACCTGCCGGGTGACCAGGAAGGCTGCACGCGTCATGACGACGGCACGGTCTCGGTGCCGAAGGGCTTCAAGGAAGCCTACGACCAGTATTGCCAGGGCGGCTGGATCGGCCTTGCCGTTCCGCCGGAATTCGGCGGCCAGGGCCTGCCCTACACGCTGCATGCCGCCGTCGGCGAATACATGTCGTCCGCCAACATGTCGCTGATGATGTATCCGGGCCTGACACAAGGCGCGATCGCCGCCATCCTCGTCCACGGTTCGGACGAGCAGAAAGAGACCTATCTGCCGAAGATGGTGGAGGGCACCTGGTCGGGCACCATGAACCTCACTGAGCCCCATTGCGGCACCGATCTCGGCCTCCTGCGCACCCGCGCCGTGCCGAACGGCGACGGCAGCTACAGGATCTCCGGTCAGAAGATATTCATCTCCGCCGGCGAGCACGGCATGACGGACAACATCATCCACCTGGTGCTCGCCCGCATCGAGGGCGCCCCGGAAGGCACCAAGGGCATCTCGCTCTTCATCGTGCCGAAGTTCATGGTCGGGGAAGACGGTTCGCTTGGGAAGCGCAACGGCGTTTCCTGCGGCGCGATCGAGCACAAGATGGGCATTCACGGCAACGCCACCTGCGTCATGAACTATGACGAGGCGACCGGCTACCTGATCGGCGCCGAGAACAAGGGCCTTGCCGCCATGTTCGTGATGATGAACGAGGCCCGCCTCGGCGTCGGCCTGCAGGGCCTTGCGATCGCCGAGACGGCATACCAGAACGCCGCCGGCTATGCGCGCGAACGCATCCAGGGCCGCTCGCTCTCCGGCCCGAAGAACCCGAACGGCAAGGCGGACCCGATCATCGTCCATCCGGATATCCGCCGCTCGCTGATGACCATCCGCGCCTTCAACGAGGCCGGCCGCGCCTTCCTGCTCTGGACCGCGCTGAAATCCGACATCGCCCACCGCTCGGAAGACGAGAAGGAGCGGCAGAACGCCGACGATCTGCTCGGTCTCGCCACCCCCATCCTCAAGGGCGTCATGACCGACAAGGGCTTCGAGCATGCCGTCATGGCCCAGCAGGTCTTCGGCGGCCACGGCTATATCGAAGAGCACGGCATGAGCCAGTATGTGCGCGATGCCCGCATCACCATGATCTACGAAGGCGCCAACGGCATCCAGGCGCTCGATCTGGTCGGCCGCAAGCTGGCGCTGAACGGCGGCCGCGCCGCCATGGCCTTCTTCAAGGAGATCGGCGATTTCTGCGAGGAAAACCGCGCCGACGAGCAGATGTCCTTCTACACCAAGCATCTGAAGAAGGGCTTGAACGACCTGCAGGCCGCAACCATGTGGTTCATGCAGAACGCCATGGCCAAGCCCGACAATGCCGGCGCCGGCTCGACCGATTACATGCACCTCTTCGGCCTCGTCACGCTCGGCTACATGTGGGCCAAGATCGCCAAGGCGGCCCAGGAGAAGCTTGCCGCCGGCGACGCCCGGGAGGACTATCTGAAGAACAAGCTGGTCACCGCGAAGTTCTTCATGGAGAAGATCATGCCCGAGACGGCTCTCCGCAAGGCCCGCATCGAGGCCGGCGCCGATACGGTGATGGAACTGGCGGCTGAGGCGTTTTGATTGGAACTACCCCCTCTGGCCTGCCGGCCATCTCCCCCACAAGGGGGGAGAAGACAGGCGGCAACCGCTTGCCTTGAATGGGCGTCGGCGGAGCGGCGGGGTTAAGCCCTCCCCCTTGTGGGGAGGGTTTGGGAGGGGTCTTCTCTCCCGCTTTGATATCGAGGCAAGGTAAATTGCCGCCCCCAAAGGGTAACGGGAGAGATGACACCATGACCGAAGTCTTCATTTACGACCATGTGCGCACCCCGCGCGGTCGCGGCAAGAAGGACGGCAGCCTGCACGAGGTGCCCTCCGTCCGCCTCGCCGCCAGGACGCTGGAGGCGATCCGCGACCGGAACGGCCTCGACACCGCCACGGTGGACGACATCATCATGGGCTGCGTCGACCCGGTCATGGATGCCGGCGCCGTCATCCCCAAGGCCGCCGCCTTCGAGGCCGGTTATTCCACCCGCGCTCCCGGCATGCAGATCTCCCGCTTCTGCGCCTCGGGCCTCGATGCCGTGAACTTCGCGGCCGGCAAGATCGCCGCCGGCTCCGACGACATCGTCATCGCCGGCGGCGTGGAGAGCATGTCCCGCGTCGGCATGGGCATGTCCGGCGGCGCCTGGTACATGGACCCGTCGGTCAATTTCCCCGCCTATTTCATGCCGCAGGGCGTCTCGGCCGATCTCATCGCCACCAAATACGGCTTTACCCGCGACGATGTCGACGCCTATGCCGTCGAGAGCCAGAAGCGCGCCGGCAAGGCCTGGGAGGCCGGCTACTTCAAGAACTCCGTCATCCCCGTGAAGGACCAGAACGGCCTCACCATCCTCGACCGCGACGAGCACATGCGCCCGGAAACGGACATGCAGGCGCTCGCCTCGCTCAATCCCTCCTTCCAGATGCCGGGCGAAATGGGCGGCTTCGAAGCCGTCGGCATCCAGGCCCATCCGGAAATCGAGCGCATCAACTATGTCCACCACGCCGGCAATTCGTCGGGCATCGTCGATGGCGCCGCCGCCGTCCTGATCGGCTCGAAGGCCGGCGGCGAGAGCATGAACCTGAAACCCCGCGCCCGTATAAAGGCCTTCGCCAATATCGGCTCCGATCCGGCGCTGATGCTGACCGGCCCGGTCGACGTCACCGAAAAGCTCCTGAAACGCTCCGGCATGAAGCTCTCCGATATCGACCTCTTCGAGCTCAACGAAGCCTTCGCCGCCGTCGTCCTGCGCTATATGCAGGCCTTCGACATCGGCCACGACCGGATCAACGTCAACGGCGGCGCGATCGCCATGGGCCACCCGCTCGGCGCCACCGGCGCGATGATTTTGGGTACCGTTCTGGACGAGCTGGAACGCCGCGATCTCAACACCGCGCTCGTCACCCTCTGCATCGGCGCCGGCATGGGCACGGCGACGGTGATCGAGAGAGTTTGAGGGGCTGGCCCCCTCATCCGCCCTTCGGGCACCTTCTCCCCGAGGGGAGAAGGATAAGGGCCGCAACGCTTCCGATCCTCCTCTCCCCTCGGGGAGAGGGTGGCCGAGCGAAGCGGAGGCCGGGCGAGGGGGCGGCACGGCACGCCACAAGATTTCAAGGCCAGAGAATTTCAGGGAAGAGGAAATCCCGCCATGAGCACCTACAGGAACTTCACCGTCGAAACCGATGCGGACGGCATTGCTCTCGTCACCTGGGACATGCCGGAAAAGTCGATGAACGTCTTCACCATGGAGGTGATGGACGAGATCGAAAAGATCGTCGATGCCACGGTGGCAGACAGCGCCGTCAAGGGCGTCGTCTTCACCTCCGGCAAGTCCTCCTTCTCGGGCGGCGCCGATCTCACCATGATCAAGTCCATGTTCTCCATGCTGGAGGAGGAGAAGGCGAGGGATCCGCAGGGCGCGGCGAAGAAGCTCTTCGATGCCGCCGGCCGGATGTCCTGGCTGTGGCGCAAGATCGAGACGAACGGCAAGCCCTGGGTCTCGGCGATCAACGGCACCTGCATGGGCGGCGCCTTCGAGCTTTCGCTCGCCTGCCACGGCCGCGTCGCCGCCAGTTCCAAGTCGGTCAAGATAGCGCTCCCGGAAGTGAAAGTGGGCATCTTCCCCGGCGCCGGCGGCACCCAGCGCGTGCCGCGGCTCGCGAACGCGCAGGATGCCCTGCAGATGATGACCACCGGCCAGAATCTCACCGCCCAGCGCGCCAAGGCCATGGGCCTCGTCCATCAGGTGGTCGAGCCGGCCGAGCTGATCAACGCGGCGAAGCAGATGATCAAGGACGGTCTGAAGCCCGTCGCCCCGTGGGACGAGAAGGGTTTCAAGGCCCCCGGCGGCGGCGTCTGGACGCCCGCCGCGGCGCAGCTCTTCCCGGCCGCCCCCGCCATCCTGCGGCGCGAAACCGGCGGCAATTATCCGGGCGCGCTCGCCATCCTCAAATGCGTCTATGAGGGCCTGCAGCTCCCCTTCGATACGGCGTTGAAGGTCGAGCAGCGCTATTTCACCGAAATCCTGCAGACCACCGAAGCCTTCTCGATGATCCGCTCGCTCTTCGTCTCCATGCAGGAGCTCGGCAAGGGCGCCCGCCGCCCGGCCGGCGTCCCGAAGGCGGAGTTCAGACACGTGGGCGTCGTCGGGGCCGGCTTCATGGGCGCCTCGATCGCCTATGTCACGGCCGCCGCCGGCATTCCCGTCACCCTCATCGACCAGACCCAGGAAGCCGCCGACAAGGGCAAGTCCGTCTCCGAAAAGCTGGTGGCCGACAGTATCGGTAAGGGCCGCATGACCAAGGAGGAGGGCGAAAAGCTCCTCTCCCTCATCACTCCCACGCCGGATTATTCCGCCCTCTCCGATGCGGGCTTCGTCGTCGAAGCGGTCTTCGAGGACCGTGCGGTCAAGAAGGCGGTCATCGAACAGGTGGAGGCGGTCATCCCGCAGACCGCTATCTTCGCCTCCAACACCTCGACCCTGCCGATCACGGGTCTCGCGGAAAACTCCAGGCGCCCGGACCAGTTCATCGGCGTGCATTTCTTCTCGCCGGTCGAGAAGATGATGCTGACCGAGGTGATCCTCGGCGAAAAATCGGGCGACAGGGCGCTCGCCACGGCGCTGGATTACGTCGCGGCGATCAGGAAGACCCCGATCGTCGTCAACGATACGCGCGGCTTCTATGTTAACCGCTGCGTCTTCCGCTACATCAACGAAGCCTACGACATGCTGATCGAGGGCGTGCCGGCGGCGATGATCGAGAACGCCGCCAAGATGGCCGGCATGCCGGTCGGCCCGCTGTCCTTGAACGATGAGGTCGCCGTCGATCTCTCCCAGAAGATCATGAAGGCCTCGATCGCCGATCTCGGCCCTAACGCCGTCAAGATTGAGCACATGGCGCTCATCGACCAGATGGTCGATGTCTTCGACCGCCGCGGCCGCAAGAACGGCAAGGGTTTCTACGAATACCCGGCCAAACCCGCCAAGAAATATCTCTGGCCGGAACTGAAGACCCTCTACCCGCAGAAGAAGGCGGAAGAGATCGACGTCAACACGCTGAAGCAGCGCCTGCTGGCGACGATCGCCCTCGAAGCCGCCCGCACCATGGAAGAAGGCATCGTGACGGACCCCCGCGAAGCCGATGTCGGCTCCATCCTGGGCTTCGGCTTCGCCCCCTATACCGGCGGCACGCTCTCCTACATCGACGGCATGGGCGTGAAGAATTTTGTCGCGCTCTGTGAAAAGCTCGCCTCGGCTTACGGCGACCACTTCAAGCCGACGGAGCTTTTGAAGGACATGGCGGCGAAGGGCGAGACGTTCTACGGAAGGTTCGATCCGTATGGAGAGGGGAAGAGGGCGGCGTGAGCCGCCCCAGCCTGATGACAAACCGTGCTTCCTGCTCGGCGTCATCCTCGGCCTTGTGCCGAGGATCTATAAACGCCCATGGTTTGCATATGCTCGGGACAGGCCCGAGCATGACGATCAGTTGCAAAGATGCCGCCCGGTGATGCGGATGGCGGAGGGCGAGGCGGTCGAGCTTTTCCCGATGATCTTCGGTTTCCGCCCCCTCTGTCCTGCCGGACATCTCCCCCACAGGTGGGGAGATCACAAGCAGCATGATCTTCCCATCTCATTTAGCGTCCGCCGGATAGAACGGTTGATTGTTTGAGAAAGCCGGCACCCCCATCCGATCTCCCCCCTTGAGGGGGAGATGCCCGGCAGGGCAGAGGGGGGTGTCGCCAGGCAAATCAATACCTTGGCGGAAATCGGCAGCAAAAATCGCTTCTATTCATCCCCGCCCCCTCGACCCGTGCCTACAATCCGCTTGCTTCCGTCGCCGGAGTGTTTCGCGAGACGTTCGCGGGCAGGCGGGAGCCGGCGCTTCCATCGGAACCGTAACGTGCGGGGACGGTGGAAGAGGTGAAAGCCATGGAGAGTTCGTCGAAAGACGGGCTTCCCTATCAAGCCTCCCCCTGGTCGCCAGGCCAGGTTCGGTTGAGCCGTGCAAGTGGCGTAAATGCCACGCAGCGAGGCGAGATGATCACCTGTAGGGGCCGGAAGCCCCGAGAGAACGCCGAAGGCCACGCGAATGCGGAGCCACATACTAAAATCTACTGAGGTTCCGCATTCGTGTGGGCTCTCCGAAGAAAAAAGCAGATCCGGTTCGCCGGGAAGGGAAATCAGAACCGAACACGGAGCCGGAACCGGCCGCGTGAACGAAACCGCGCGCCGTCGGAACCGTGCCGGAAAAGAGGATCAAGGAGAAAGGAACGATGGCGAGAAGCGAAGAAGAACGCCGCCGCATCATCGAAGAAGAGAACAGGCAGCCCTATCTGCCGTGGATGACCTGGGGCGAGTTCAGCGCGTTGCCGGAACGTCAGAAATCTCGTGAACTGCAGAAGTTCAGCCAATATGTCACGACCTATCTCGGCTTCTGGAAGACCTGCGATCTTTCATCCTGCCGCCGGGCCAAGGCCTGCAGGGGCTTTCTCACGGAGGCGCAATATCGCGCCGAGCCGCGTTACCACGACAGCTTTCCGCCCTGTGTCGGTCCTGGCGGGGCGCGCCAGCCGGAGGTGCTGGCGGGCATGAGGCGGCTCGGCGGCAGGGAGGAAGACGATGAGCCGAAATACGACGGCAGGCAGCGGGCAGATCGCGAGGCGTGGTAGCCTGTTCCGGACCGCCCCATCAGTGCCTCGCGCGAACAGCCCTCACGCCTTGTCGAGAGCCATCGTCAGGTCCGCGATCAGGTCGTCCGGGTGCTCGATGCCGATCGAAAGCCGGATCGTGCTGTCGAGCACGCCGATCCGCTCCCGCACCTCCGCCGGCACGCCGGAATGGGTCATGGTCGCCGGGTGGCTCGCAAGCGATTCCGTGCCGCCGAGGCTCACCGCCAGCTTGAGGATCGACAGCGCGTTCAGGAAGCGGAAGGAGGCCGGCTGCCCGCCCTCTATGTCGCCCCGGATATCGAAAGAGAAGGTCGAGCCGCCGCCCGTGCATTGCCGGGCGAAGACCCGTCCGGCCGGCGAGCCGGGATCCTCGAAAGGAAGGTAATGCAGCTTCTTCACCTTCGGATGGTCCCGCAGGAAGGCGGCGACGGCCGCCGCATTGGCGTTCGCCTTCTCCATGCGGATCGACAGCGTCTCCAGGCTGCGGCCGAGCATCCAGCAGGAATGCGGGTCGAGCTGCGTGCCGATCGCGCCCCGCAGCGCCTTCACCTGCCGGACGACCGCCTTGGAGCCGAGCGCGGCGCCGGCGATCAGGTCCGAATGGCCGCCGACATATTTGGTCAGCGAATAGAGCGAGATGTCGGCCCCGTGCTCGATCGGCCGCTGGAAGACCGGCCCGAGCAGCGTGTTGTCGCAGGCGATGACCGGCGTGTGCCCCTGCCGCCTGCCGATCGTCTCCGCCACCTGCCGCATCAGCGCGATGTCCACGAGGCTGTTGGTAGGGTTCGCCGGCGTTTCGATGAGGATCACGGAGACGCGGCCCTTCGCCATCGCCTCTTCCGCGGCCGCGGTGACGGACTGTTCGCTGACGCCGTCCGCAAAGCCCACCGCCGCGACGCCGAGGTTGAGGAAGGTTTTCGCAAGCAGCGTCTCGGTGCCCCCGTAGAGCGGCTGGGAGTGAAGGACGCTGTCGCCGGGCCGTACGAAGGTCATCAGCGTCGTGGCGATCGCCGACATGCCGGAGGAAAAGAGCGCGCAGCTTTCCGTCTGCTCGAAGACCGCCATGCGGTCCTCGACGATCTCGCTGTTCGGGTGGTTGAAGCGGGAATAGACGAGGCCCGCCCCGGTTCCGGGCGGCGGCTCCCGGCGTCCGGCGACGAAATCGAAGAAGTCGCGGCCCTCTTCGGCCGACTTGAAGACGAAGGTGGAGGTGAGGAAGACCGGCGGCTTCACGGCCCCTTCGGAAAGCTCCGGGTCGTAGCCGTAGTTCAGCATCTGCGTTTCGGGGTGGAGCCTGTGATTGCCGATATGCGTCTTGGAAGGATGCGGCGCGGTCATGGTCGTCTCCTGCGGGTGAGAAGCTGTCCCATGGAAATAAGGCCGCGGGCCGCATTCTCAAGCGCCGCGGAAAGCACGATATCGGGAGTGGAACGTATGATGCGTGCCGTTGACCGCGCCGTTCCGGCGGGGCTATCACTTTCCCGTCTTGAAACGGGAGGATGCCCATCGACCGCGGGCATCGATGATGAAAAAATGCCGCGCCTTTCCGCATCCACGCCCCTTCCGACCGATGTTATAACGCCGGGCTACGACCGGGCGTCCCTAAAGCCCGGCATCCTGCATATCGGCGTCGGCGCCTTTCATCGGGCGCATCAGGCGGTCTATACGGATGCGGCGCTCGCGAAGGAGTTCGGCGAGTGGGGTATCGTCGGCGTCAGCTTACGCTCGGTGGATATCGTCCATGACCTGAGGGCGCAGGACGGGCTCTATACCGTCATTGCCCGCAGTGGAGCGGGCGACAGCGCGCAGGTCGTCGGTTCGGTGGTGAGGGGGCTTTCCGGCACGGAGGATCGCGAGGAAATCCTGTCCCTGATGGCCGATCCGGCGATCAGGGTCGTCACCATCACGGTCACGGAAAAGGCCTATGGTTACGATCCGGCCTCCGGCGGGCTCGACCGCAGCCATCCCTCGGTCGCCGCAGACCTTGCCGATCCCCGAGCCCCCGTCGGCGTCGTCGGTTATCTGGTCGAGGGCCTGTCGCGCCGCCATGCCGCCGGCCTGCCGCCGTTCACGGTGCTCTGCTGCGACAACCTGCCGACCAACGGCCGCATCGTCCGGCGTCTCGTGATCGAGATGGCGGGCGCCCGTGATCCGGCGCTCGCCAATTGGATTTCCGGGCAGGGCGCCTTTCCCTGCAGCATGGTCGACCGCATCGTCCCTGCCGCCACCGAGGAAACGCGCGCCCGTGCCGAAAGGCTGATCGGCGCCGAGGACGAGCTGGCGCTCGATACCGAACCCTTCATGCAATGGGTAATCGAGGACCACTTCATCTCCGGCCGGCCGAAATGGGAGGCTGGCGGCGCGCTCTTCGTCAGCGATGTCGAACCCTACGAGAAGATGAAGCTCCGGCTCTTGAACGGCTCCCATTCGCTGATGGCCTATCTCGGCCAGCTTCACGGCCTCACCTATATCCGCGATGTCATCGCCGTGCCGGATTATCGCGAAAAGGTCCGGCGGCATATGGCGGCGGTGCTGCAGACCCTCGACCCGGTGCCTGGCATCGATCTCGAAGCCTATCAGGCGCAGCTCGTCGAACGGTTTTCCAATCCCGGCGTCGCCCATTCCACCCGCCAAGTCGCCATGGACGGCTCGCAGAAGCTGCCGCAGCGGATCATGCTGCCGGCCGCGGAAGAGCTTGCGAAAGGCGGGGATGCGTCGGCATTCGCTTACGTTCTGGCCGTCTGGATGGCCTATCTCGCGAAGGTGGCCGAGATCAGCGATCCGCGCGCTGCGGAACTGAAGGCCGCGGCGGCGAAATCGGCGCCCGATGACCCGTCGGCCCCCTTCTTCGAGATCCCGGGCCTCTTCCCCCGGGCTCTCGTCGAGAACGGGGCCTGGCGCGCGCTGGTGAACGCGGAGCTCGAAAAGCTCTAGCCGCGAAAGGTGTAGCCGGCGATCGACTGCGGCTTCATCTCGATCGAGAAACCCGGCCGCGAAGGCGGCATATAGGCGGCGTTCCGGATGACGCAGGGATCGACGAAATGCTCGTGCAGATGGTCGACATATTCGATCACCCGCCCGTCCTTGGTGCCGGACACGGCGATATAGTCGATCATCGAGAGATGCTGGACGTATTCGCACAAGCCCACGCCGCCGGCATGCGGCCAGACGGGAAGAGCGTATTTCGCGGCCACCAGCAGCACGGCGAGCACCTCGTTCAGCCCCCCCATGCGGCAGGAATCGATCTGCACGATGTCGATCGCGCCTTCCGCGATGAACTGCTTGAACATGATGCGGTTCTGGCACATCTCGCCGGTCGCGACCTTCACCGGGCCGATCGCCTCCCGGATTTTCCGGTGGCCGGCGATATCGTCCGGACTGGTCGGCTCCTCGATGAAGAAGGGTTTGGCGAAGGCAAGCTTCTTGACCCACTCGATCGCCTGGCCGACCTCCCACACCTGGTTGGCGTCGATCATCAGGTAGCGGTCGGGGCCGATCACCTCGCGGGCGATGGTCAGCCGCCGGATATCGTCCTCCAAGTCGCGGCCGACCTTCATCTTGACGTGGTTGAAGCCGGCATCGACGGCCTCCCGGCAGAGGCGGCGGAGCTTGTCTTCCGGATAGCCGAGCCAGCCCGCCGAAGTCGTGTAGCAGGCGTAACCCTCGCGCTTGAGGGTTTCGATGCGCTCCGCCTTGCCGGTTTCGGCTTTCTTGAGGATCGTGATCGCCTCGTCGCGGGAAAGCACGTCGGTGAGATACCGGTAGTCGACGATATCGGCGATTTTCTCCGCAGGCATTTCCGAGACGAGCTGCCAGACGGGCTTGCCCTGCTGCTTGGCGTAGAGATCCCAGAACGCGTTGACGACGGCGCCGGTGGCGAGATGGATCGCGCCTTTTTCTGGCCCGATCCAGCGCAGTTGGCTGTCGCTCGTCAGATGCCGCCAGAATTTGCCGGGCGCCTCGGCGAAGACCTCCAGCTCCTGGCCGACCACCAGATGCCGCATCGCCTCGATCGCCATGCAGCAGATATCGTTGCCGCGGCCGATCGTGAAGGTCAGGCCGTGGCCGGAAAGCCCGTCGCGATCGGTATCGAGGATGACATAGGCCGCCGAATAGTCCGGATCCGGGTTCATCGCATCGGAGCCGTCGAGGCTTTGCGATGTCGGGAAACGCAGATCGAAGACGCGGAGATCGGTGATGCGGGTCATGGGGTCACTCGGTGGATTTCAGAGGGCCCAGCCGCCGTCGATGGCATAGGCCTGGCCGGTTGTGTAGGTCGCGCCGGCGAGATAGACGGCGAGTTCTGCGATTTCCTCCGGCGTGCCGAGCCGGCCCATCGGCTGGCGGGCGATGAAGGCGGCCTTGGAGGTCTCGTAGTCTCCCTGCGCCTTCATGCGGTCCTGCAGCGAGGGGCTTTCGACCGTGCCGGGGCAGATCGCGTTGCAGCGGATGCCCTCGGTCACGTAATCGGCGGCGACGGACTTGGTGAGGCCGATTACGGCCGCCTTGGTGAGGCCGTAGGCGAAGCGGTTCGGCACGCCCTTGATGCTGGAGGCGACGGACGACATGTTGATGATCGCGCCGTCCTTCTGCGCCAGCATGCCCGGCAGCACGGCGCGGATCGTGCGCACCATCGACTTGACGTTGAGGTCGAGCGCGAATTCCAGCTCGCTGTCCTTCATCTCGAGGATCGAGCCGGCATGCACGAAACCGGCGCAGTTGAACAGGATGTCGATCGTGCCGGCCTTTTTGACGAAAGCCCTGACGGCGCCGTCGTCGAGCACGTCGAGCCGGGCGGTCGTGAGATTGCCGATGTTCGGCAATGCCGCGAGCAGCGTTTCGTTGATGTCCGTCGCATGGACCGTCGCTCCGGCCTCCGCGAAGGCGAGCGCCGTCGCGCGCCCGATGCCCTGGCCGGCGGCGGTCACAAGTACGGTTTTGTCATCCAGTCTGGTCGTCATGTCATGTCCTCGATTTTTCCTGGCCCAGCGGATCAGTCATGATGGAACACCTCCTCCATCATCGCCCACCATTCGCCTTCTTTGCGGCTTGCAAGCGGCCTCTGGCAAGGGATGGTGAAGGACCACCACTCCTGATTCTTCGGATCGGCGGCCATTTTCGCCATATCGGCCTCGAAATCCGCGCCGTGATATTCCCAGGTGCCGAAAAGGAGGTTTTCCGGTTCGCGCAGGAATATCGTGTAGTTCCTGATATTGCAGCGGCTGATGAGAGCGAGGATCTCCGGCCAGACGGCCGCGTGCAGCCGCTTGTATTCCGCGATCATGTGGGGCTCGACGCCGATCACCATGCTCATGCGCTGCATCGTTCTCTCCTCAGACTTCCACCAGCGCCTTGACGACGCCGGCGGCTGGATCGGTCAGTTTCCGAAAACCTTCGGGCACGTCCCGCAGCATCATTCTATGGGTTATCAGGGCCTCGGGGATGTTGCCCGCCCGCATGGCTTGCATGACCTGCTCGAAATCGGCGCGCGTGGCGTTGCGGCTGCCGAGAAGCGACGTCTCGCGCTTGTGGAATTCCGGATCGGAGAAGGTGATGTCGCTCGAAACGATGGAGACGAGCACATAGGTGCCGCCATGCGCCACGAAGCTGAAACCGCGCTCGATCGCCTTGGCATTGCCGGTCGCATCGAAGACCGCGTCGAAGAAATCACCCCCGGTGATCGCGGAAAGTTGCTCCAGGTCGCCGTTGCCGAGTTGGACGGTGGAAGTGGTGCCGAGATGCCGCCGCCCGAATTCCAGCCGGTCGGCACGGCCGTCGAGCAGGGTCACGTCGCCGCCGTCGAGCTTTGCGAAGATGGCGACTGCGAGCCCGATCGGCCCGGCCCCCGTCACCAGCACCTTCTGGCCGGGCTCAATGCGGGCGCGGGCCACCGCATGGGCGCCGATCGCCAGGAACTCCACCATGGCCGCCTGGTCGAGCGACAGCCCGTCGGCCTTCAGCACGAATTCCTCCGGCAGGCTCAGATATTCGGTCATCCCGCCGTCGCGATGGACGCCGAGCACGCCGATATTGCGGCAGCAATTGGTCCTGCCTTTCAGGCAGGCGCTGCAGTGCCCGCAGGAAATGTAGGGAATGATCGACACCGTGTCGCCGGCGGCAAACCGGCTGCCGGCGGGCGCCTCCTCGACCGTTGCGGCAAGCTCGTGACCCATCACGCGCGGATAGGAGAGATAGGGCTGGTTACCGGTGAAGATGTGCAGGTCCGTGCCGCAGACGCCGATGCGGCGGAGTTTCAGCAGCACCTCGCCTTCGCCGCGCAGAGGTTTGGGACGGTCTATGGTGCTGAGCTTGCCGGGTGCTTCGCAGATGACAGTCAGCATTGGCTTACGCTCCAAGCCGGTAGAAACGCTGCGCATTGCCGCCGAAGACGGCAGCATGGTGCTGAGCCGGCACAATATCGAGGCATTGATCGAGCCAGGCGGAATAGTCGCCGGCGAGCCTGAGCACCGGCCAGTCGCTGCCCCAGACCGCCCGGTCCGGGCCGAAGAGGTCGAGGATGGTTTCGGCGTAGGGCCGCACCGCTTGCGGTTTCTGGTCGCCGGCTTCCGTCAGCAGGCCGGAAAGCTTGCAATGCACATTGGGCAGTTCCGCAAGCGCCTTCATCCGCGCATACCAGCCAATGAACCGGCCCTCCGATATCGGCGGCTTTGCGCCATGGTCGATGACGATGGGCAGGTCGGGGTGACGGCGGGCGAAATTCGCGAGCGGTTCCAGATGCCGCGGCAGGACCAGCGCGTCGAAGACGAGACGGTGTTCTACCATTGCCCCAACGGCGGCACCGAGCGCCGGGTCGTCGATCCAGCGGTCGTCGGCGATATCCTGCAGCATCGGCCGGAAGCCTTTGAGCTTCGGATGCCGCGCCAGCCGGGCGATACTGGCGGGCGCCCCGGCGGCCTTCATGTCCGTCCAGCCCACGACACCGAGGATGAAGGGCGTCCTGTCGGCAAGGTCCAGCATGAAGGCGGTGTCGGCCTCGTTCTCCATCGTCTGCACCAGCACCGTGCCGTCGATCCCGGCGGCGGCGATCAGCGGCTGCATGTCCTCCGGCAGAAAATCGCGATGAATGGCGGCAAGCTCCGGCGGCGGCCATTGGCCGGTCCGTTCGGCGATCCGCCAGAAATGCTGATGCGCGTCGATCCGCATCGCTCAGGCTCCTTCGCCGGGGACGGGGGCTCCATCGGCGATCAGCCCGCGCTCCTTCAGCCGCGACCAGAAGGAGGCGGGGATTTCTTCTGCGAACCAGTCGACGTTCGATCTGATCTGCCCGGCCGTGCGCGCGCCGGAAACGATGGTCATCGCAGCCGGATGGGCGAGGGGGAATTGCAGCGCCGCAGCCGGCAGCGTGACGCCTTCCTCTTCGCACGCCGCATTGAGCACGTCGACGCGAGCGAGGATTTCCGCCGGCGCATCCGTATAGTTGAACTTCCTGTTGCCGGCGAGCAGGCCGGAATTGAACGGCCCGGCGATGACGATGCCGACGCCCCGTCTGGCGCAATCGTCCATGAAGGCAAGGCTCTGCTGTTCGAGCAGCGTATAGCGGCCGGCAAGCATGGCGACGTCGATGTCGAAGACCTTCATCGCATCGGCGATGATCTGCCATTCGTTGACGCCGAGGCCGACAGCCTTCGTAAGGCCTTCCTCACGCAGCTTGCCGAGCGCCTGGAAGCCGCCGCCATCGGTCAGTTGCCGCCAGTAGTGCTGGTGCTTTTCGCCATGGGTCATGCCGCCGATATCGTGGATGTAGAGGATATCGGGCTTCAGGATGCCGAGCCGCTGCCGGCTCGCCTCGAAGGAACGCATGATGCCGTCATGTGTATAGTCGAAGACCGGGCGGAAGGGCAGCGGCTCCACATAGCCGTCCTCTTCCGGCCCCACCGTTTCGTCCGGCTGCATCACCCGGCCGACCTTGGTGCTGAGCACGTAATCGCCGCGCGGCAGGTCGGTCAGCATGGTGCCGAGCCGCCGTTCCGAGCGGGTATAGCCGTAGAAAGGCGCGGTGTCGTAATAGCGGATGCCCGCCTCCCAGGCCGCCTTGAAGGCGCCGGCCGCTTCCTCATAGGAGGTCTTGCGATAGAGATTGCCCATCTGCGCGCAGCCGAGACCCATGACGGTCAGTTCGACGGGAGCGTTGGGCAGCTTTCGGCGGTCGGCGACGTTCATCAGACATTCCTTGAGAATTGACGGACGCGCACCATTCGCGATGCGCGCCCGCAGGGGTAGCACTCAATAGAGGACGTTCTTGGCTTCCGGCTTGTCGATATTGTCCTTGGTGACGATCACGACGCCGGTATCGACGAATTTCTCGACCTTCTCCTTGTTCATCACCTTGAGCACGGTCTGGATGCCGAGTTCGCCCATCTGGAACGAGCCCTGCACAGCGATCGCGGCAAGCGTGCCGTCCTTGACGAATTCCTGCAGGTCCTGGTTTCCGTCGAAGCCGATCGCCACCACCTTGCCGGCCTTGCCGGACTGTTTGAGCGCCCGGCCCATGCCGATCGCGGTCGGCTCGTTGGCGCCGAAAATGCCCTTGAGGTCGGAATTGGCGGCCAGCACGTCGGTCGTCTGGTTGAGCGCGGTCGCCATCTGGGACTGCGAGTAGAAGGGCCCGACGATCTGAAGCTTCGAATGCGCCTTGATATAGTCGGAAAAGCCGCCGACGCGGCCGATTTCCGAACCGGCGCCCGCGACATAGGACATGACGGCGATCTTGCCTTCGGTGCCCACCTTGTCGATCAGCGCCTGGGCGGCGAGTTCGCCGGCCTTCTTGTTGTCGGTCGCCAGGAAGGACTGGTAATATTGCTCGGCATCCTTGGAGAGCATCGAATCGATGATGACGACCGGGATGCGGGCTTCCCACGCCTTCTTGACGGCCGGCACCAGCGCGTCCGGATCGGACGGCGCGAGTACGATGCCGGAGACCTGGCGGTTGACGGCGTTCTCGACCATGTTGACCTGGTCGGCGATCGCCGATTCCGCCGCCGGACCCTGGAAGGTCATGGTGTTGTCGCCGCCGCCCGCCTTCATGGCGGCATCGGCACCCTTCTGGACGTTCTGCCAGAAAGTGGAATTGACCGTCTTCACGATGACGGCGATTTCGCCCGCCTGGGCCGGGATCGCGGCAAGCGCGATCGCGGATGTCAGCAGCGCGGCAGCTAGCTTTCTCATGTCTTCCTCCTCTTGTTGTCTGGCCTGACCGGCCGGTTCCCGGGAGACTCCTCACTCCCGTGATGTTCCCGCGGATAAAGGCCCGCGTTCCCTTTTCCTCAGCGGCGGTTGCGCAGCTGGTCGATCCAGACGGTGACCAGGATGACGAGGCCGATGATGATCTGCTGCGTAAAGGCGGAGACGCCGTTCATGTTCAATCCGTTGCGCAGGATGCCGATGACGAAGGCGCCGATCGCCGTGCCCGAGATCGTGCCGACGCCGCCCATCAGCGACGTGCCGCCGATCACCGCGCTGGCGATCGCGTCGAGCTCGTACATCACCCCTTCGTTCGGCTGTGCCGTGACCAGGCGCGACATCAGCACGCAGCCGGTGAGGCCGGCGAGCGTGCCGGACAGCACATAGGTGAAGCTGACGATGCGGGTGACGTTGACGCCGGAAAGCCGGGCGGCATCCGGGTTCGAGCCGACCGCATAGATATGCCGGCCGAGCACCGAACGGTTCAGCATGAAGGAGACGGCGAGCGCGATCGCCACCATCAGGATGACCGGATAGGGAATGCCCGGGAAGACGATGGTCGGAAAACCGTCGTCGCCGATATTGACGATCCTGAGGAACGAGCCGTTGCCGAGTTCGCCGAAGGATTCGCCTAAGCCCGAGACGGCGCGTGCGCCGGTGATCTGCAGCGCGACGCCGCGGGCGATCATCATCATGCCGAGTGTGGCGATGAAGGGCGGCAGCCGCATCTTCGTCACGAGCAGGCCGTTGATGAAGCCGCAGACGGTGCCGGTCAGGATGCCGACGAGCATGCCGAGCCAGACGGGCGTGCCGAAATCCTTGACCGCCAGCGCCGCGACGACGCCGGAAAGCGCCAGCACCGAGCCGACCGAAAGGTCGATGCCGCCCGTGATGATGACGCAGGTGGCGCCGATGCCGAGGAGCGCGATGGAAGTGACCTGCAGCGCGATCGTCATGCCGTTGTTGACGGTGAAGAAGGCGCTGCTCGTCAGCGAGAAGACGGCGATCAGCACGAACAGGCTGCCGAGCGCGGCGAACTTCTGGATGATGTCCTTCTGCCGGTCGCTGAACGACATGCTTTTCTGCTTCGAAACTTCGGTGATCTCGGCCATGTCTTCCCTCATTCCGCCGGCCGCGCATAGCCGGAAGCGTATCGCATGATCTCTTCCTGGGTCGTCTTTCGCGTCTCGAGCACGCCGGTGATGCGGCCCTGGTGGAAGACCGCGACGCGGTCCGTCATGCCGAGGATTTCCGGCAGTTCCGAGCTGATCAGCACGACGCCGACGCCACCTGCGGCCAGTTCGTCCATCAGCCGGTAGATGGCGAGCTTCGCGCCGACGTCGATGCCGCGCGTCGGCTCGTCGAAGAACAGCACCTTCGATTTGCGGAACAGCCATTTGCCGATGATGATCTTCTGCTGGTTGCCGCCGGAGAGCAGCCGGACCGGCTGCTTGATCGAGGGCGTTCGGATATTGAGAAGGCTGACGTAATCCTTCGCAGCCTTGGTCTGTTTCGCGAAGTCGATCAGGCCGAAGCGGTTGGACACCGCCGCCATGTTGGCGAGCGTCATGTTGGCGTCGACCGGCATCTTGATCGCCAGCCCCTGCGCCTTCCGGTCCTCGGAAAGATAGGCGATGCCGGCGGCGATCGCGTCGCGCGGGGAGGTGATGACAAGCGTCTTTCCGTGCAGCGTCACCGTCCCGGTGTCGAGCGGATCGGCGCCGAAGACCGCGCGGGCGACTTCCGTTCGGCCGGCGCCCATCAGTCCGGCGAAACCGAGGATCTCGCCGCGGCGAAGCGTGAAGGATATGTCCTTGAAGACGCCGGCGCGGGTGAGGCCCTCGGCGGAGAAGATGATCTCGTCGCTCGGGGTCGAGGTGCGGTCGGGAAACTTCTCCTCCAGCGACCGGCCGACCATTCTGGAGACGATCGCATCGATGCTGGTGGCGGCAAAATCGTCGGTGGAGATGTAGCGCCCGTCGCGCAGCACCGTGACGCGGTCGACGATCTCGGCCATCTCGTCCAGCCGGTGCGAGATGTAGACGATGCCGACGCCGGAGGCCTTCAGGTCGCGGATGACCTTGAAGAGGAGGCGCGTCTCCTGCTCGGTGAGCGAGGAGGTCGGCTCGTCCATGATCAGCACTTCCGCGTCGAGCGACAGCGCCTTGGCGATCTCGACCATCTGGCACTGGGCGACGGAGAGCCCGCGCACCGGCCGGTCCGGGTTGATGTCGACGCCGAGCCGGTCGAGGCAGCGCTTGGCGTCGGCGCGCAGCTTCCTGCGGTCGACGAGAAAACCGCCTCCCAGGAAACCCCGGCGCGGCTCGCGGGCAAGATAGATGTTCTCGGCGACCGAAAGATGCGGGACGAGGTTGAGTTCCTGGTGGATGATGGCGATGCCGGCCGCCTCGGACTCGCGCGTCGAGGAGAAATGCCGTTCCTCGCCCTTGTAGAGGATCGTGCCGCTGCTCGGCTGATAGACGCCGCTGATGATCTTCATCAGCGTCGATTTGCCGGCGCCGTTTTCGCCGCAGACGGCATGCACCTCGCCGCGCCTGAGGTCGAAATGGACGTTGGAGAGCGCTTTGACGCCGGGAAATTCCTTGCTGATATTGTCGAGGCGCAGCAGCGGCCCGCTGCCGGAGGCCGGCATGGTCCGGCCCGCCGCGATCGCTGCGGTATTCGGGCGAAACTCCGCCGGCCGATTTTCCATGCTTTCCTCCCCGAACCCGAAGGTTCATCCGCCACGGTTCCTCCCGCTGGCGTTGTTCAATGGGTAAACCGGAGCGGAAAACTGGTCAAGCCAATTTTTCCTGACGAGCAAAGCGGGAAACTGAATGGAACGGGTATTTTTCACAGATGGAGGGAAAATCCCTTATATTTCAATAGTAGGTTTTGCGGCTTGCTCCATATCGTTTCCATGTTTATGGTAAGGCCAAATCTTCAGGATGACGGAATCCATGAACGAGCCTATCAAGACCGCGGAGCCGCGGCGGCTGTACCAGCAGATTGCCGACCAGATCCGGGCCCTCATCCAGGCGGGGCAGTTCCCGGCCGGCGCCCGCCTGCCGGCGGAGCGCGAGCTCGCGCAGCAGCTCGGCGTCTCGCGGCCGTCGCTCCGCGAGGCGCTGATCGCGCTCGAAATCGACGGCAGCGTCGAAATCCGCATGGGGTCGGGCATCTATGTGACGGCGGAGCCGGACCGGCGGCAGTGGCAGACGGGCTCCATGGGCGAGAGCCCGCTGGAGCTGATGCAGGCGCGCGCCACCGTAGAGGGTGCCGTGATCCTGCTCGCGGCGGCGAGGATCACGCCGGAAGCATTGCGGTCGCTGCGCCAGACGCTGGACCAGATGCGGGCGGAGATCGCGGAGGGACGCAAACCGCTCGATCTCGACCGGCTGTTCCATCTGACGATCGCCGGCCAGTCCGGCAATTCGGTTCTGGCGCATATCGTCGGCGACCTCTTCGACGAGCGGCACAGCCCGATCTCGGCGCAGATCCGCGTGCGCTTCGAAACGCCGGAGACCTGGGGTTTCGCGCTGGCGGAACACGAGGCGATCTATGCGGCGCTGGAGGCGCGCAATCCGCTTCTGGCGCAGGCCATGATGCATGCGCATCTGGAGGAATCCAAACAGCGCTGGATGAACAACGAGGCGCGGTGACATCGCGCCGGCCCGAAGGCGGCAGGCATAAGCGAGGCGGCAGGCATGAACGAGGCGGTTTCGCCGATCATCATTCTGAACCCGATCGACGATGTGGGCGTCGCGCGCCGGTCCGTGCCGGCCGGCGGTCAGACCGGTTACGGCGGCCTTCTGGCGCGCGAACTGATCGGCCGCGGCCACAAGGTGGCGATCAAGGCGATACCGGCCGGTCACGAGGTGAGGAAGTACGGGCAGGTGATCGGCGTCGCGACCGAGGACATCGCCCCCGGCAGCCATGTGCATCTGCACAACCTCGCCATGCTGCCCTCCGAGCACGAGCATCAGTTCAGCGTCGATATCGAGGAAAGGGGCATGCTGCCGGAAGCCGCGCGGCGAACCTTCACGGGCTTCGATCGCGGCCTCGGCGGTGCCGGCACGCGCAATTATATCGGCGTCATCTCGTCGGTGAACTGTTCCGCCACGGTATCGCGCTACATCGCGGATTATTTCAACCGCATGGGCGGGCTCGACGGGTTTCCGAACGTGGACGGGGTGGTCGCGCTGACCCATGGCGGAGGCTGCGCGCTCAACACCAAATCGGAAGGTTACCGGCTGCTGATCCGCACCATCCAGGGCTATGCGAAGCACCCGAATTTCGGCGGCATCCTGATGATCGGGCTCGGCTGCGAGACGAACCAGATCGCGCCGATCCTCGAACATTACCGCATGGAAGAGGGCGACCGGCTGAGGACCATGACGATCCAGCAGCACGGCGGCACGCGTAAGACCATCGATGCGGCGATCGCCATCATCCGGGAAATGCTGCCGGGCGTGAACGCGGCCGAGCGCACGCCGCAGCCGCTGTCGAAACTCAAGCTGGCGCTCGAATGCGGCGGGTCGGACGGCTATTCCGGCATTTCCGCCAATCCGGCTCTGGGTTACGCGTCCGACCTGATCGTCCGCAACGGCGGCACGACGGTCCTTTCCGAAACGCCGGAAATCTACGGCGCCGAACACCTGCTGACGCGCCGCGCGGTGACGCCCGAAGTGGCGCAGAAGCTTCTGCGGCGGATCGACTGGTGGCGGGACTACACGGCCCGCAACGGCGACGAGCTGAACAACAACCCCTCGCACGGCAACAAGCTCGGCGGCCTGACCACGATCCTCGAAAAGTCGCTCGGTGCCGTCGCCAAGGGCGGATCGATGCCGCTGAAGGCGGTCTACGAATTCGCCGAGACCGTCACGGAACAGGGTTTCGTCTTCATGGATACGCCGGGTTACGATCCGGTCGCCGTGACGGGTCAGGTGGCGGGCGGCTGCAATGTCATCTGTTTCACCACCGGCCGCGGCTCGGTCTCGGGCTTCAAGCCGGCGCCCTGCATCAAGATCGCCACCAACTCCGAAATGTACGAGCACATGAAGGAGGACATGGACCTGAACTGCGGCGGCATCGTCACCGGCGAGGAGACGATCGAGGAGGCGGGTGCGCGGATTTTCGAGGATGTGATCGCGGTGGCTTCGGGCAAGAAGACGCTGAGCGAGATCTACGACTACGGCGACAACGAATTCGTGCCGTGGCAAGTCGGGGCGGTGACGTAAAAGGCGGGCGGCCTAGGCGGTTACCCTCGGTTATGGATAAAGCCTGAATCACTCCGCCGTCATGCTCGGGCCTGTCCCGAGCATCTGCAACGGCCAGTTTGAGGAGGCGGCTTAGATCCTCGGCACAAGGCCGAGGATGACGTCGAGAACGTTGCGAGCCCTCCTGAATAAAATGGGCAGTAGCCTGAGCCACTGCCCTTATTTCTACCTTGGCCTTCTATCGCCTTACCGAACGGTCATCTGCTGCGGTCCGGCCGGTTTCGGCCGCTGGACCTTGACCGGTGAGGGCTCCGCCGTGCCGAAGAACCTGTCGCGTTCGCGCCACAGCGCCGGGATCGAGAGCAGGGCGATCGACACCAGGGCGATGGCGGTCTTCGTGAGCTGGCTGAGCTCCGGCGAACGTCCGTCGAAATAATAGACGAAATAGACGATCGCGACGTGCCACACATAGACATAGAGCGAGTGGCGGCCGAGGAGCTGCAGGTATTTCAGCGAGAAGACCCAGGTAAGCGCGCTGGCGATGCGGCGCACCCATGCGGCCTTGTGCTTCGGACCCGCAACGATCAGCCAGGTAACGAGAAGGGCCACCGAGGCGAAGTTCAGGAGATAGACCGGGCCGAAATCGGCGCGGATTTCCATCGAGGCGAACTTGCCGATCATGTGCGGCGGCATCAGCTCGTGCGCGGTGATGAGGCGCAGCGGCAGGAAGAAGAGCACCAGAACCAGGGCCGCCTTCGGAATGAAGGTGTTTTCCGGCGAGAGGATTTTCTTCCAGTCGATCTTGCCGGCCGAGGTCAGCGCGCCGAGCACCAGGGCCGAGTAGAAGACGATCTGCCAGCCGAGCAGGTTGAACGATGCGCGGATACCCTGGTCGTCCGCCCCCATGACGAGGTCGTTGAGCGGCGTGGTGGCGATCTGCTGCAGGCCGAGCTGCGCCGTCATCCAGAGGATGATCGAGCCGGCGATGACATAATGCCACTTGTCCTCCAGCACGAGCTTCACCAGCATCGGCGCGAAGAGCATATAGACGATATACTGCGGCAGGATGTCCATGAAGGTCGGCTGGTACAGGAAGGTCGCGATCGCGGCCAGCCGCAACGGATCGTCGAAGTTCGTATAGCCGAGCCAGTTGAACCAGATCGTATAGGCGCCCGGCAGCAGCATCTGCGCCACCAGCACAACCAGCACGATGCCCATCGCATAACGATAGAGCTCGAAGGCGCGGCTGTAGATGGCCGTGCGCCCGGCCGCATAGCCGTTCTTCAGCATCTTCTTGGCATAGACCATGCCGATCAGCAGGCCGGACAGGAAGACGAATCCTTGGGCGTCCTCCACGAAGGCGAGCTGGTTGTGGTTGATTTTGACCAGCCAGTAGCCGCCGGCGAAGATCAGGTGGTTGATCAGCATGAAAACGAGGAAATATCCTCGCATACCATCAATAATATCAAAGCGTTTCATCGGTCGCGGTCTCCGTCTCTGCCGGTTCCGATGGCTCACGCCGGTCGGTCCGTAAGGCCTCTGCGGGCCAGGAAGTCACGCGCCTAAACGTCCCGAAAAGCCGGAGGGTTCCGCCTTGCGACGTCTAAGCATGTTACGATCGTAAACTATGCGTGATGACTCTCAGATGAACGGAAGGTTGCGCGGAATTTAGGCGCTTATTCGGCGGCGACGCGTTTCAGGCCTGCAACCTGCGTGAGGTAGGCGCGCATGGCGGCGGGCCTCACCGGCTTGTGCTGCACGCCGATATCGTGCCGTTCCGCCTCGGCGCGGACCTCCGGCGTGCGGTCGGCGGTGATGATGAGCGCGGGTATGTCCGCCTGGTATTTCGCTCTCAGTTTGAGGATCGCCTCGATCCCGTCGCCGTCGTCGAGATGGTAGTCGGCGATGATGATTTCCGGCGGCGGTTCCCGGCGGGCGATGATGTCGTCGAGGGCGGCGATCGAATCCGCCTGGCCGACCGTGCAGCCCCAGCCGGTGATGAGCAGCGCCATGCCTTCGAGGATACGCGGTTCGTTGTCGATGCAGAGAACGCGCAGCCCGTTGAGCGGCTGCGAGCGCTTGCGGCGTTCGGGCTGGTCTGCGTCCCGCACCGCCTGAGATGCCGCAACGTCCATGGGGATTTCGACGCGGAAGGCCGTGCCGTGGCCGGGCGTCGAGGCGAGCTGGACGGGATGGTTGAGGACCCGGGAGATGCGGTCGACGATCGACAGGCCGAGGCCCAGCCCGCCGGCCGTCCTGGCGCCCTCGTCGAGACGGGCGAATTCCTTGAAGACGGTGCGGAATTTCGAAGGCGGAATGCCGATGCCGGAATCGAGAACCTCGATGATCACCCGGTCGCCTCTCCGTCGCGCGCCGACCAGCACCTTGCCGTCGATCGTATATTTGATCGCGTTGGAGACGAGGTTCTGCACCAGCCGGCGCAGCAGGTTGGTATCCGACCGGACCCTGAGCGATGTGGGCATGACGATGAATTTAAGGTTCTTCTCGCGCGCCATCGGCGCATAGTCGGTCTCGATCCGCTTGAAGAGATCTTCGAGCGGCACGGAGGTGAGGCGCGGCTTCATCGCGCCGGTGTCGAGCCGGGAAATGTCGAGCACGGCGCCGAGAATGGCCTCCACGGATTCGAGCGCGGAATCGATGTTGCGGACGAGAGTGCCGTTATTGTCTGTCGTGCCGAGGCGTTCCACCAGCGCCGAGGAATAAAGCCGGGCGGCGTTGAGCGGCTGGAGAATGTCGTGGCCGGCGGCGGCGAAGAAGCGCGTCTTGCCGATATTGGCCTCGTCGGCGGAGGCGCGCGCTTCGGCGAGCTCGCGGTTCACGCGCGTCAGCTCGGCCGTGCGCTCGCCGACGCGCTGCTCCAGCGTCTCGTTTGCCTGCTTCAGCGCCTTGTCGGCGGCGACGCGCTCGGAAATGTCGGTGAAGGTCGCGACGATGCCTCTGTCCGGCATGGCGTTTGAGCGCACTTCGATGATCCGTTCGCCGCCGTCGAGCACCAGCGAGAAGGGGGCGTCGAGCGTGTGGAACTGACGGATCACTTCCGCCTGGTCGGCGGCGGCGATATCGCCGCGCTCGGATAGGATGGCGACGATGTCGGCGAGCGGGAAGCCGACCTGCCCCGCCTGTTCCGGCAGGTCGAGGAGGTTGCGGAAGCGCCGGTTCCAGATGGTGAGCCGTTCGGAACTGTCGAAGACGGCGATGCCCTGGTCCATCTGCGAAAGCGCGGTCTGCAGCATGTCCTGGTTATATTGCAGCGCCTCGCTCGCCTGGTCGAGCAGCCAGGCGGTGTCGGCGTTGGTGTCCTCGGCCTTCTGCAGGATGAGCGACAGCACGAGGCGCGCCGAGGACGAGCCGATCGCGCTGCCGAGCAGCTGTTCGGAGAAATGGATCATCGCCATGTCGGCCGGCTGGTCGTCGCGGAAGGTCCGCCCGGCGCTCTGCTCGTAATGGGAGAAGGAGCGCCGCATGCGCTCTTCGCCGAGATAGCGGGCGATCGCGGCTTTCAGGTCGCCGACGCTGACGCGGGTCTTCCAGCCCCGCGTGGCGAACTGCGAGCGCAGGTGCCGCTTGACGAAGATGCCGGCCTGGATGCGTTCGACCGGCCGCGGGTTGCGCGACAGCGAACCCAGCACGAAGGCGAGCGTGTTGAGCGTCAGGCTGAAGATCGTGATGTTGACCAGGGGGTCGGTTTCCGGCCCGGAGAAGATGCCGGTGCCGGGAAAGAGGAAGTTCAGGACGGCCGCCGCGACATGGGAATTGTCCGGCCCGCCGAGGCTCGGCAGGAAGAGCAGATAGGCCCAGGCGAGAAAGCCGAGAGACATGCCGAGGATCGCTCCGCGGGCATTCGCCCGCCGCCAGATCAGCCCGCCGAAGAGGGCCGGGGCGACCTGCGCGATCGCCGCGAAGGCGAGCAGGCCGATCGAAGCGAGGCCCGACTGGCTGTCGGCCATGCGGTAATAGCCGTAACCCAGGATCAGCACCGCGAAGATCGCCAGTCTGCGGATATTCAGGAGCGTCCGGGTGAAATCGTTCCGCTGGCCGGAGCGGGCGGCCATCAGCCTCTGGCGCAGGAAGATCGGGATGACGATGTCGTTGGAGACCATGATCGACAGCGCGACCGATTCCACGATCACCATCGCGGTGGCGGCCGAAAACCCGCCGATGAAGGCGATGAGCGAAACGAATTTGAGCTCGCCGGTGAGCGGCAGCGTCAGCAGGTAGAGATCGGCGTTGCCGACGCCGCCGAAAGCGATCAGCCCGGCCATGGCGACGGGCAGCACGAAGATGTTGATGGCGACGAGATAGAGCGGCAGAAGGAAGCCGGCCACCTTGCGTTCCTTCGCCGTTCGGTTCTCCACCACCGTGACGTGGAACTGCCGCGGCAGCAGGATGATCGCGAAGGCGGAGAGCACGGTCAGGACGAGCCAGCGGCTGAGCGGCGTCTCGTAGGAGAGGGCGGAGCTCACCAGCAGGTTTTCCGATGCCTTGGCGAAAAGGTCGGCCGGTCCGTCGAAGAGGATGAAGAAGACGGAAAGGCCGACGGTCACGAAGGCGAGCAGCTTGACGACCGATTCCATCGCCACCGCCAGGATGAGGCCGTCCTGATGCTCCGTCGCATCCGTGTGGCGGGTGCCGAACATGACCGCGAAACAGGCCATCATAAGCGTGACGATCAGCGCCAGGTCGATGAAATAGAGGTTGCCGCTGCCGATGCCGTAATCCGACGGATTGACCATCGCGGCGACCGAGCTCGACACGGCCTTGAGCTGCAGCGCGATATAGGGAACGGCGCCGACGAGGGCGATGATCGCCACGATCATCGCGACGGTGGAGTTCTTGCCGTAGCGGGCGGCGATGAAATCGGCGACCGAGGTCAGCTTTTCGGCCTTGGCGAGTTCGACGATGCGCTTCAGCACCGGCATGCCGAGCGTGAAGGCCAGGATAGGGCCGATATAGATTCCGGTGAATTCCAGCCCCCTCTGCGAGGCGAGCCCGACGCCGCCGAAATAGGTCCAGGACGTGCAGTAGATCGCCAGGCTGAGCGCATAGACGATCGGCCGGCCGTTTTTCGGCACGCCGAACAGACGGCTTCGCCGGTCGCCGTAGCTTGCCACCGCAAACAGCAGCAGGACATAGGCGAAAGCCGAACCGAAAATGACCCAGCCTGGAAGCATGGCTCCTCCCCGCAGGAAATTGCGGCGCCCCTGAACATTAGGGGAAAAGCAGGCGCTTGGAAATCAGCGACGCCCTCGGCAAAAAGTCCAATAGACGTTTATACTAAACCTCTGGACCTCTGCATCTTTCCACGTTCGGCAAATGCGCTATGTTGCTCGCGACGCAACCTGAAAGTCGGGGGTATAAACCATGTCGGTAGTCAGCGAATTCCGTTCCTTCATCGCCAAAGGCAATGTGATCGACCTTGCCGTGGGTATCATCATCGGCGGCGCCTTCACCGGTATCGTCAACTCGCTGGTGAACGATATCGTCATGCCGATCGTCGGTGCCATCACGGGGGGCGGCTTCGACTTCTCCAATTACTTCCTGCCTCTTTCCAGCACCGTCACCGCTCCGACGCTCGCCCAGGCGCGCGAACAGGGGGCGGTCTTCGCCTACGGCAGCTTCATTACAGTCATGATCAACTTCCTGATTCTTGCCTGGATCATCTTCCTGATGGTCAAGGGCGTAAACAGGATACGCCTGATGGAAGAGAAGAAGCCGGAGGAAGCCGCACCCGCCCCGCCGCCGGCCGACGTCCAGCTCCTGACCGAGATCAGGGACCTTCTCAAAACCAAGTGATCTTTTGATCACATTTCCCGAATTCATCATCGGAATCGATCGCCGGCTCACGGATTATCATGGGATTTTCTGGTTCTCCTGCGTTAAACAGGGGAAAACATGTCAGGGAATTCCATGTCGATCATCAGCAGCTTGAGCCCCCGCGCTGTCTCCGCACCCGAGAGCGGGATCGTCGAGATCATCAATCACGCTCGCGGGCGGGAAGGCTTGATCCCGCTCTGGGCCGGCGAGGGAGACCTGCCGAGCCCGGATTTCATCAACCGCGCCGTGACCGAGGCGCTGGCCGCCGGCGAGACGTTCTATACCTACCAGCGCGGCATTCCGGAGCTTCGCCAGGCGCTCTCGGACTATTATGCCCGGCACTTCTCCGTCGCGCTGCCGGTCGAGCATTTCTATGTGACCGGCTCCGGCATGCACGCGATCATGCTTGCCGTGCAGGCGGTCACCTCACCGGGCGACGAGATGATCTATCTTTCGCCCACCTGGCCGAACATCATCTCGGCGATCGACATTTCCGGCGCCCGTTCGGTCGGCCTGCCGCTCGATTTCGTCGGCGGCCGCTGGTCGCTCGACCTTGCCAAGCTGGAAGCGAAGATCACGCCGAAGACCAAGGGCCTGTTCATCAACACGCCGGCCAATCCGACGGGCTGGACGGCCACGCTCGACGATCTCAAAAACATCCTGGCGCTCGCCCGCAGGCGCGGCCTCTGGATCGTCGCCGACGAGATCTATGCCCGCTATTATTACGGCGGCGCGGCACGCGCGCCTTCTTTCCTCGACATCATGGAGGAAGGCGACCGGATCATCTTCGCCAATTCCTTCTCCAAGAACTGGTCGATGACCGGCTGGCGGGTCGGCTGGCTCGTCGCGCCGCCGGAAATGGGGCAGGTTATCGAAAACCTCGTGCAGTATTCCAATTCCGGCGTCGCGCAGTTCCTGCAGCGCGGCGCCGTCGTGGCGTTGAACGAGGGCGACGATTTCGTCCAGGCGAATATCGACCGGGCGACCAAGGCGCGGGATATCCTCTGCGACGCCCTGATCGCCACCAATCGGGTCGAAACCCTGAAGCCCGACGGGGCTCTCTATGCTTTCGTCAAGGTGGACGGCATCACCGACAGCCGCAAGGCGGCGCTCGATATCGTCGACAAGATCGGCGTGGCGCTGGCGCCGGGCTCGGCTTTCGGCAAGGGCGGCGAGCTTTTCCTGCGCGCCTGCTTCCTGCGCGATGCCGGGCAGATCGAAGAGGCGGCCGCGCGCCTGTCCGACTATATCCACCGTCTCTGAGCCTCTTCGGAACAGGATCGATAGGATTTTAGCGAATTTCTCAAGATCGGGTTTGCCCTGATCGGAGATAAACCCGGCGGAGGCCGCGCCGGGTAAGCATTGTTGAAGTTCAGCCGTGTTTTTCTTCTGCCAACGATAAAAGGCAGGGAAGTGTGACATGGCGGTTCTGGTGACGGGTGGCGCGGGCTATATCGGCAGCCACATGGCCTGGGCCTTGCTCGACGCGGGCGAGGAGGTCGTCGTTCTCGACCGGCTCTCGACCGGCTTCCGGTGGGCGGTGCCCGCCGATGCCCGGTTCTATCTGGGGGATGTCGGCGACCGCGCCGTTCTGACGCAGATCTTCGCCGAGAACGATATCGACGCGATCCTGCATTTTGCGGGTTCGATCGTCGTGCCGCAATCGGTGGCCCAGCCTCTGGATTATTACGAGAACAACACCGGCAATACGCGCCTGCTGGCGGCGGCGGCTGTCGAAGCCGGCATCCGCCATTTCGTCTTCTCTTCCACCGCGGCCGTTTACGGCGACCAGAAGGACGACACGCCGGTGCTTGAAAGCACGCCGCCGCATCCGAAGAACCCCTATGGCCAGTCCAAGCTGATGTCGGAGATGATGCTGCGCGATGCCGCCGCGGCTCATGATTTCCGCTTCGTGGCGCTGCGTTACTTCAACGTCGCCGGCGCCGATCCGCTCGGCCGCACCGGACTGTCCACCGAGGGCGCCACGCATCTCATCAAGATCGCCTGCGAGGCCGAACTCGGCAAGCGGCGTGGCGTCGATGTCTACGGCACGGATTATCCGACGCCGGACGGCACCGGCATCCGCGACTATATCCACGTGACCGATCTGGTGAACGCGCACCTCAACGCGTTGAGCTATCTGCGCCGAGGCGGCGAACCCCTGATCGCCAATTGTGGTTACGGCCGCGGCTATTCGGTCCTCGAGGTGCTGGAAGCCGTGATGCGCGTCGGCGGGCGCAAGTTCGAAATCCGCTACGGGCCGCGCCGGCCCGGCGATGCGGCGAGCGTCGTCGCCAACTCGACGCTCGCCCGCCGGCTGCTCGACTGGAAGCCCCGTCACGACGATCTCGATCTCATCGTCGAGACGGCGATCGCCTGGGAGAGGGGACTTGCCGCGCGCAAGGCCGAAGATCTCAAGTCGCTGCAGCACCGGCTCGCCGCCGTTCGGTTCTGACATCCGCATCACAAAAGATTTTCGGTGGAACATCCTCCATCTCTTTCGGTTGGGTCGGTGTTGGCAAAACCAAACCGGCCGGCGAAGTCGGCCATGGAGGAATCCAGATGCATTCCAAGCTTATTACCGTAACCATTCTTTCCCTGGGTCTTGCGACGGGTGCTCTCGCTCAGACGAGCACCGGAAGCGGAGGAAGCAGTGGAAGCAGCGGAAGTGGTTCGTTGAACAGCACTCCGGGCGCCCCCGACACCGGCGGCGACAGCAACGGGATGAACAACAACAACCGGGTTATCGACCCCAACGCCACCAACAGCACGACCGGCGGGGCGACCACGGATACCCGCACCAACTGCGCGCCGAACATGCAGACGCAGGGTTCCGCCACCACGCCGGATACGACGGGCAGCGCCTCAGTCCCTTCCGGCACAGCCGGTACCAATACCAACGGTCAGTCGACCAACTGCTGAGGCTGCGGAACGGATCGCAAGAAAGGCCGGCATCGTCCGGCCTTTTTTCATGCCTGTCACTCGGCCGCCCGGTCATTCGGTCGCCCGGTCATTCGGTCGCCCGGTCATTCGGTCGCATGGTGTCCTTGAAGGTTTAGCGGTAGACGAATAGCGTTTCGATACCGGTTTTTCCATGCGACGGTTCCTCCTTTTCGCTTGTCTTGTGCTTCTGCCTCCGGCCGCCGGCGCTGAAAACATGCCCGCCCGCCAGAACATTGTGAACGCTCCCAAACTCGTCGAGCCGCACCTGTCTGTGTCGCGCTCGGGAAATGCCAGCCGCCCGCGGGTGGCGCTGACCTTCGATGCCTGCATGGGGCAAGCGGACGAGCGGATCCTGTCGGTTCTCGTCCGGGAACGAATTCCGGCGACGATCTTCGTGACGGCACGCTGGCTGAAGAAAAACCCGCAGGCGGTGGCGGTTTTCCTGCAGAACCTTGATCTCTTCGAAATCGAGAACCACGGCCGCAACCATGTGCCCGCGGTCGATGCGCCGGCGCTGATCTACGGCATCGCGGCGGCCGGCTCGGCGGAGGCTGTGCGTCAGGAAGTCGCGGGCGGCGCGGAGGCCATGCTGGCCGCGGGTTTCGCCGCGCCCCGGTGGTTCCGCGGTTCGACCGCGAAATACGACCCTTCGGCGATCCGGCAGATCCGCGACATGGGATACCGGATCGCCGGCTATTCGCTGAACGGCGACGGCGGCTCGCTGCTGGGCGCGGCCGTTTCGGAAAAGCGTATTGCCGCCGCCAAGGACGGCGATGTGGTGATCGCGCATATCAACCAGCCGACCCACGCGGCGGGGGAAGGCGTCGCCCGCGCCCTGCTCGCCTTGAAGCGGAGGGGCGTCGAATTCACGCGCCTTGCGGACGTGGACGATCTGGGCGACGACGGCACGACGCAATGATGGATCGAGGAGCGTGCGGCCACTTATGCCCGCGGGCTTTTTCGAGTGCTCGGGCCGTGCAGGTGCCGGAAATGCGGAAATGAAAAAGGGAGAGCCATGCCGGCTCTCCCTTCGATCAGGCCGAAGCTCGATTTAGCGAACGATCTGCACGACCGTCCGGGTGCCCGGATCGACGATGACCCGCTGCTGGTTCACGACGGCATAGGCATATTCCGGAGCCTCCGGAACCGGGGTGAGCACGACGGTCGAGGGTATCGGCTTGCCGACGACCACCTTCTCCTGAACCACGACCGGGTCCGCGGGGAGGGGAGCCTGTTCGACGTAACTGACGACACGCTGCGGCGGCGGGTCGATGGCCGTGCCGGCGATGGCGCCGACGACGCCGCCGACCGCCGCACCCACCGGGCCGCCGACAATCGCGCCGGTGACGGCGCCGCCGGCCGCACCGTTGACGGTGCCCTGTTGCGCGGAGGCAGCCGGGGCGAGGATGCCGAGGACCGCGGCGGAAAGAACGATGATCTTGGTCTTCATGATGCTTCTCCTTTCAAGTCCGGGCGAGGCGGGGTTTCAAGCCGCGTTTCGCCGAATGGGGTCGAGGCGGTTATCGCGTGATCGGTTGCGGCGCCTCGACTTTGGGCAGGCTCACGTCGATATCGACGTTGCGGGTTCCGAGGTAACCGCCTTCGAAGAGGATGAGCCCGCCTGCGATGATGACGATCAGCAGGATGGCCGCGACGGCCCAGCCGCCGCTGCCACCCGTATCGATCACTGTCGGTTCTCGGTCACTCATGGATTTCACTCCTCCGGCTCAGATCAGCCGGTGAGGACGTAGACGACCTCGTGGGTCGACGGTTCGACGATGATGATCCGGCCGTCCGCAAGAACGAAATACTCGTAGCCGCGATAGGCCGGCACGATTTCGACGATGCGCGGGGGCAGAGGATGAAGCTCCACCGTCGTCGGAACAGCTGTGCCGACGCTCACATCGACGTCGATATCGACGGGCTCAACCCGGTTTTCGACGAAGACGCTGCGGATTTCGGTCTGCTGTTCGGTGGAGATGTTGATGCTGCCGGTGGTCTCGCCGGACGGGCGATCGCTGGCGGCCCGGTTCGAGTCCTGCTGATCCGCGCCATTGTTCTGGCGGGCGCTGTCGCTCGTTGCCGAGGGATTGCGGACATCCGTTCCCGAACCCGAGCCTTTGTCTGCAGCCGTCGAACCGTCCGACTGACCGGATTTGTCGGCCGGCTGCTGCGCGGTATCACCGGTCTGCGGCTTCACGCGTTTTTCGGTGTCCTGGCTCTGGGCATTTCTTGAAGTGTCGGCGCCCGGGTTTGAAGGCTGCTGCTGTGCTGCGCCTCCCATGTCCTGCGAGGGTTGCGCCTGGCTTGGCGCACCCGCACCGGAGCCGGAAGAGCCCTGGTCGCCGGAAGAACCCTGTCGGGGCAGGATGGGGGCGGCGGAACCTGCGCCGCCCTGGCCGCCCGCCGGCGATTCACTTTGAGCGATCGCCGGTACTGCCGAGAGCGTCGATCCCGCAAGAAGCGCAATCGCGAGCGTCTGTTTCATCAGCGGTTTCATGATGTTTCCTCTATTGTTCTTGTCTTGCTTGCGAGGCTCTGCGTGAGCCGCAATGCACGTCCCAAACAACCGCCTGGGAGGCCTCGTTCCGCGTCTGGGGCTTCAGTCGGGCCCTTGCCGGACTTCAGGCCGACCTCCCTTGGGCATTTGGTCCGATGGCGGGACGCAAAGGTCCGACGGGGCTGGAATTGCGGAACCGTGGCCGTAGAATGGAATTGACCCTGAAGCTTTTTCAGGAGGTTCCGTCATGGGCGCCGGCGTGGTTTCCGGACCGAATGGCCTTTTGGTTCCCGCCGCGGCCCGTGATGAGC
Organism: Xaviernesmea oryzae; assembly: GCF_900177415.1. GTDB lineage: Bacteria > Pseudomonadota > Alphaproteobacteria > Rhizobiales > Rhizobiaceae > Neorhizobium > Neorhizobium oryzae_A. Next base: position 969,113 of record NZ_FXAF01000006.1, read on the forward strand.
GCAACGGAGCGCTCGCCGCCTGACGGACTTACGGAAGCCGGATTCCTGCGCGATCATCGGTCCCTTTCAGCGCAGAACCTGCCCGCCGATCGCCCTATCGATCGGCGGGCCTTTTGACCCGAAGCGGAACCATCGAGGAAATGTCCGGTTTTCCTCAGGAGATGGAGAGACGCGACAGATGCAGAATATCGCTATGTCGGGAGAAGAGGATGCCTACGCGTAGAATGCTTCTATTGGGCGGCGCGTTTACGGCGATCGTCGCGACCGTAACGCCCTTCAAGATGGTCATTGATGCGGATGGCCTGCTTCACCTCGCCTCGCCGGCCGCAGCCGCCCAGGACGGCGGCAACTCCGGCAACGGCGGAGGTAACGGCAATGGCGGCGGCAGCGGAAGCTCCGCCGGGGACAGTGCCGGCAGCGGCGGTGGCAGCAGTAGCGGAAATGGCAGCGGCAATAGCGGCGGCGGTAACTCCAACGGCGAGAGTGCCGGTGGCGGCAACGGAAATGGAAACGGAAACGGCGCCGGCGGAGCCGGCGGCTCGGATACGGAAGGCAGTGATACAGGCGGCGGCACCGGCACGGATGGAACGGATGCCGGCGGCGCCGGGTCCGGCAATTCGGCCTCCGGCGGATCCGGAAAAGGCAGCGATCCGGATGCCGGTTCCGATACCGGCACCGACGCTGATGCAGACACAGGCGCCGGCGCCGAGGCTGGAAAAGGCTCTCCGGACGAAACCGGCAAGGGCGCCGTGTCGCGGTCGACCGGTCCCTCCTTGCGGGGTCGGTCCGCGGCTCCCCCTGCGCGTGCCGTCCAGGATGTCGAAGTCGACACGCGCGGCGCGTCGATCACCGTCCGCCATCGCAACGGCACGACGGAAAGAATTTCGCAGGGCCGCTACGAGATGCGCGACTCCCGCTCGCGAACCATCGTCAACCGGACGGCGACCCCTTCCGACGCTTCAAGATTGCGCTCGTTCGGCCGCTGACCGCTGGTCGGTGGCATCGCGAAGAACGAGTGCCGCTTCCGTCCGGTTGGAGACCTTCAGCTTCGAGAGGATGCGGGTCATGTGGTGCTTGACGGTCTTTTCGTGCAGGTCGAGTTCCCGCGCGACGCGCTTGTTGCTGAGGCCGGATGCGACCAGATGCAGGACCTCCTGCTCGCGGTCGGTGAGCTCGGCCATCGGATCGGGCCTTTCGGCGGCCTCGACGGAGGCCGAGAGGCCGGCGATCAGCCGGGCCGACAGGGCAGGCGAGACGTAGCTCTCGCCGGAAGCGACCGTCCTGACGATCTCCGCAAGGCCCCTCGATCCGACGCCCTTGAGCACGTACCCCTTCGCACCGAGCTTGAGCGCCTTGGCGATGTCGTCGCTCGCTTCCGAAACCGTCAGCATGACGATCTTGAGATCGGGGCAATGCCGGAGCGCTTCGTCGATCGCTTCCAGGCCGTTTCCCGGCATGGAGATGTCCATGAGCATGACGTCGGGACACAGGTCCCGCACGATGCGGATCGCGTCATCCCGGGATCCGCCTTCGCCGACGATGTCGAAATCCTCGATTTCGCTGAAGCTGCGCGTGACGCCTTCCCGGAACAAGGGGTGGTCGTCGACGACCGCTATCTTGATGGCTGTCATTAGGCCTGCTCCATCTCCTGCACGTTCAGGGACATCCTGACCGTGGTTCCGTCTTTCGATGTGGAAATGTCGAATGTGCCGCCGAGGCTCTCGATCCGTTCCCTGAGGCCCGCGAGCCCCAGGCCTTCCGGCCGCACGGACGCGGGATCGAAGCCAGGCCCCCGGTCTGCGACTTCGATGACGACATGGCCGTCCTCGAAAGTCTGCCGCACGCTCTGGCCGATGCCCCCGCCGTGCCGGAAGCCGTTGTTGAGAGCCTCCTGCACGAACCGGTAGATGCTGATCTTGGCGGACGGCGAGAGCGGCTGGGAAGCATTGGACATCGACAGGGCGACATCGAGCCCCGTCCGCTGTCGGTGGGCGTTGACGGCGCGTTCGAGCACGTCCGGCAGTTCGGCGGTTTCGATCTGCGGCAGCACCAGGCCGCTGCATATGCTGCGGATCTCGTCCATCGCCTCGTCCAGCCGCGATTTGATCGTCGTGACCTCCTTCTCGCGCGCCTTGGGCGAGGTCTTGGGGTCGGTGAGCAGCTTGCTGTCCACCCGCAGCGCCGCATAGGCGACGAGCTGTGCGGGGCCGTCGTGCAGGTCCGCGCCGAGCCGGCGCAGATAGCTTTCGTTGAGTGCCGTTGCGCGTTGGGAGGCGCGCTGCGCCCGCGCATGGAGCGCCCGGTTCTGGGCCAGCAACGAGGAAAGCTCCGCGACGCGCTGCGTCAGCGCCTGCCGCTGGCTGTCGATCGTCTGGCTGCCGCGGAAGACGATGGCCGACAGGAGGAGGAAGAAGGCGAGCGTGACACCGGCGACGGCAAGCCAGCTTCTGAGCTGCGCCTGATGAAGGCTCTGCTGGAAATCGTCCGCCACCTCGTAGAATTCCGAGACGGCGACCACCTCGCCCGACCAGGGCTGCAGGATGGGGTTGTAGATTTCGAGAAGCGGACTTCCGGTCGCCCGCTCGACTTCGCTTTCCAGATCGTCGGCCGGTCCGAACTGCGCGACCATCTGTCCGGAAAACGCCGTCTTCAGGTCGTCGCTCGGTTCGAACTGCCTGCCCGCCATGCTCTTGTCGGTGGCGTAGAGAACGGTCCCGTCCTGGCGCCAGAGCCTGAAGGAGACGACCTTGCCGCCGAGCGCGCCCTGTCCGAATGTTTCGTCGAGAGCCCGGGTGGTCACGTCGTCGAGGGTCTTGTTGGTCTTCATGTCGGGAAGCAGCGGCGCGATGATGCTGTCGACGTAGAGCGCGGTCGAGGCGGCGGAATTGCGGGTGACCGCCGCTTCGATGAGGCTCGTCACATAGGCGCCAATCAGCATCATGGCTGCGATGGAGACCAGTCCGCCGGCAATCAGGAACTGCCTTGCGAGCGATTGATTGTTCCATCGATCAAGAATTCCGTTCATCCGCACGAGAACCCGCAGTCGATTTCCAAGGCTCGCGCAAGGCGAGCCGATGCCCCGCAACGCATGAATGGGGCAACCCGTTGCATGCGCGGCTAAGATTATCCGCATCGTGGCAGCAATGAGACGGGGGAGAGCGAGGTCTGCGAGCCGGCTCGGCCTTCGGGAGATCATCGCTGGGGAAAAATGGTGCTGCTAGAGAGATTTGAACTCTCGGCCTCTCCCTTACCAAGGGAGTGCTCTACCCCTGAGCTATAGCAGCTTTCGGCCGGCGCGAAGTCACCGCGTCGTCGGCAGCGGCCTATTGCCATAGCTTCACCGGGAGCGCAAGCCGCAAATTCCAAGTTCTTCGCCATGAACGGGGAAAACGTCGCTTCCGCTTCCGCCGGAACGGCTTTTTGGCTATGGAAGGCTATGGCGAATGACGACAAACCGCACGATCCCGGGGCCGAAGGCGAAAGCGAGGCCCGCGGCGCCCGCGCCCGCAGGGCGGCCGAGGCGCGCGAGGCGCAGCGGAAGGCCCGTGCCGCGGCCAAGCTCCGGGAAAATCTCATGCGCCGCAAGACGCAGGCCCGTGCCCGCCGGGCCGGCGAAGCCGACGCCACGGAAGGATTGCCTGCCGCAAAAACGGACGAATCGTCGTAGCTTATGCGCCAGGGCAGGCATTTCAGCCAACATTGAAGCTGCGGCGGATTTCGTTTAAAGACGCGTCCTTTCGCGCTCGCAGAAGGAAGAGTGACAACGTATGGATCGCATCAGAATCTCCGGCGGCAATGAACTTAAGGGCACCATTCCGATTTCGGGAGCGAAGAACGCCGCGCTGCCTTTGATGATCGCGTCCCTTTTGACGAGCGACACGCTGACGCTTGAAAACGTGCCGCACCTCGCCGACGTCGAGCTCCTGATGCGCATCCTCGGCAACCACGGCGTCGATATCGCCGTCAACGGCCGGCGCGAACGCCAGGAAGACGGCTATTCCCGCACCATCCATTTCACCTGCCGCACCATCGTCGATACGACCGCGCCCTACGAGCTGGTCTCGAAGATGCGGGCGAGCTTCTGGGTCATCGGGCCGCTCGTCGCCCGCGAGGGCAGGGCCCGCGTCTCGCTGCCGGGCGGCTGCGCCATCGGCACGCGTCCGGTCGACCTCTTTCTCGAAGGGCTGCAGGCGCTCGGCGCCGAGATCGAGATCGACGGCGGTTACGTCAACGTCACGGCCCCGCAGGGCGGCCTCGTCGGTGCCCGCTACGTTTTCCCCAAGGTTTCGGTCGGCGCGACCCATGTGATGATGATGGCGGCGACGCTCGCCAAGGGCACGACGGTGATCGAGAACGCCGCCCGCGAGCCGGAGATCGTCGATCTGGCGAAATGCCTCTCCGCCATGGGCGCGAAGATTTCCGGCGCCGGCACCAGGACGATCACCATCGAGGGCGTCACCTCGCTTTCCGGCGCCCGCCACCGCGTCCTGCCGGACCGCATCGAGACTGGCACCTACGCCATGGCGGTCGCCATGGCCGGCGGTGACGTGACGCTGGAAGGCACGGATGCCGCGCTGCTCGAAAATGCGCTGGATACGCTCCGGATGGCCGGTGCCCACATCACCGAGACCGAAACCGGGCTGCGCGTCGTGCGCAACGGCAACGGCATCCAGGCCGTCGATATCACCACCGAACCGTTCCCGGGCTTCCCGACCGACCTGCAGGCGCAGTTCATGGCTTTGATGACCCGTTCCACGGGCGTTTCCAATATCACCGAGACGATCTTCGAAAACCGCTTTATGCATGTGCAGGAGCTTGCCCGCCTCGGTGCGAAGATCTCGCTTTCCGGCCAGAAGGCCCGCGTCGAGGGCGTGCCGCGGCTGAAGGGAGCGCCGGTCATGGCGACCGATCTGCGCGCTTCCGTTTCGCTCGTCATCGCAGGCCTTGCCGCCGAAGGCGAGACCATGGTGAGCCGCGTCTACCATCTCGACCGCGGCTTCGAGCGGCTCGAGGAAAAGCTCACGCGCTGCGGCGCCGTGGTCGAACGCGTTAGCGAATAATCGACCCGGCCACGGAGATTTCCAAAGGACGGCGAGGCACTGCCCTTGCCGTCCTTTTTTGCATTTCTATCTATTGAAAACATTCCATCGCCTTTCCCGCCTCATTTTTTGATCCGGCTTCTTACGGAGATCCTCCCATGGCTGACGTTTCTTCCTTGCCCGTCTGGTTCATCACCGGCTGCTCCACCGGCTTCGGCCGCGAGCTTGCCAAGCTCACGCTCGACCGCGGCTGGCCGACCGTCGTGACCGCCCGCGACAGGAGCCGCGTCGCCGATCTCGCCGAAGGCAGGGAGAACGCGCTGGCGCTCGGCCTCGACGTGACGGATGGAAAGCAGATCGCCGACGCGGTGAAGGCCGCGGAGGAGAGGTTCGGCCATATCGACGTCCTGGTGAACAATGCCGGCTACGGCTACCAGGCCGCGGTCGAGGAGGGCGAGGAGGACGAGATTCGTGCCATGTTCGACGCCAATGTCTTCGGCCTCTTCGCCATGACGCGGGCGGTGCTGCCGGGCATGCGCGCCCGCCGCAAGGGCCACATCATCAACATCACGTCGATGGCCGGCTTCCTCGGCCTGCCGAGTTCCGGTTACTATGCGGCCAGCAAGCACGCGGTGGAAGGCTTCTCCGATTCGCTCCGCCTGGAAGCCGGCCCGCTCGGCATCAGGGTCACCTGCGTCGAGCCCGGCCCGTTCCGCACCGATTGGGCGGGGCGCTCGCTGAAGCAGACGCCGAACAGGATTGCCGATTATGCGGAAACCGCCGGTGCCCGCATGAGCGCGACCTCGGGCTATAGCGGCAGGCAGCCGGGCGATCCCGTGCGTGCCGGCGAGGCGATGATCGCGGCGACGGAGGCCGATGAGGCGCCGCGCCACCTGGTGCTGGGCGCGGTCGCCTATGACGGCATAACGAAGAAACTGAAGGAGCGGCTCTCCCAGATCGAACTTTGGGAGGAAATCAGCCTTTCGGCCGATTACCCGGCCTGAGCCGCAGTTGCTTCTTGGCCCTCGGCATCCTATGTCCAGACAAGGAACTTCTGCGTGAAAACGCGACTCTGGATGGACATTTGAAGCGATGACCGAGCTGAAATTGCTTGCCCTGGACAAGGACGACTTAGGCGTCATTTCCGCCCATATGCAGGATGCCGTCTTCAAGGTGGGCGACGTGCGCTGGTCGCCCTCCGAGAAGACCTTTTCGCTCGCCGCGAACCGTTTCGTCTGGGAAAAGGCCGGAGAGAAGCGCAAGGGCTTCGAGCGCCGCCGTTCGGCCCTGGTTCTGAAGCGCGTCGAGGCGGTGCGCTCGGCCGGCATCGACCGCAACAGGAAGGACGAAGTGCTTTCGCTGCTCGCGATCACCTTCGCGGAGAAGGGTGACGGTCCGGAAGGCACGGTCGAACTGGTGCTGTCGGGCAAGGCCACGATCGCGCTCGATGTCGAATGCATCGAAGTTGCTCTTGCGGATATCGGCGGCGCGTGGGAAACGGCGTCGAGGCCCCGCCATCCGTAGGTTCCCGGAACCTGGCGGGGACGGCATCGCATTCAATTTGGAAGGAATAGCCGCTTGGCAATCTGGCTGGAGCAGGGATCGCAGGATTTCGAGGCGAAGTTTTCCGCTTTCCTCTCGACGAAGCGCGAGGTCTCGGAGGATGTCAACGCCGTGGTGCGCGCCATCATCGACGACGTGCGCGCCCGCGGCGATGCGGCGCTCGTCGACTATTCCGCCCGTTTCGACGGCATCGATCTCGCGAAAACCGGCATCCGGGTCAGCGATGCGGATATCGATGCCGCCGTCGCCGAGACGGACCCCAAGGTTCTCGATGCGCTGAAGCTCGCGGCCGAACGTATCGAACGGCACCATGCCCGGCAGATGCCGAAGGACGACATCTATGAGGATGCGATCGGCGTGGGCCTGGGCTCCCGCTGGACGGCGATCGAGGCGGTCGGCCTTTACGTGCCGGGCGGTACCGCGAGCTATCCGAGCTCTGTGCTGATGAATGCCGTGCCGGCCAAGGTCGCCGGCGTGCCCCGCCTCGTCATGGTCGTGCCGGCGAGCGGCGGGAAAATCAACCCCGCCGTGCTGGCGGCCGCCCGCATCGCCGGCGTCACCGAGATCTACCGCATCGGCGGCGCCCAGGCGGTGGCCGCGCTTGCCTATGGCACCGAAACGATCGCGCCGGTTGCCAAGATCGTCGGTCCCGGCAATGCCTATGTCGCGGCGGCCAAGCGTCATGTCTTCGGGACCGTCGGCATTGACATGATCGCCGGCCCTTCCGAAGTCCTCGTCATCGCCGACGGCGAAAACGATCCGGATTGGCTGGCCGCCGACCTGCTGGCGCAGGCGGAGCACGATGCCGGCGCCCAGTCGATCCTCATCACCGACGATGCCGGGCTCGGCAAGGCGGTGGAAGGCGCGGTCGAACGGCAGCTCAAAACCCTGTCGCGCTCCGAAACCGCCGCGGCGAGCTGGCGGGATTTCGGCGCCGTCATCCTCGTGCCCGACCTCAAGGCGGCGCTGCCGCTCGCCAACCGCATCGCCGCGGAACACCTGGAGCTCGCCGTCGCCGATCCGGACGCGCTGATGCCCGGCATCCGCAACGCGGGTGCGATCTTCATCGGCCGCCATACGCCGGAAGTGATCGGCGACTATGTGGGCGGTTCCAACCACGTGCTGCCGACGGCGCGTTCGGCCCGCTTCTCCTCCGGCCTCTCGGTGCTCGATTTCGTCAAGCGCACGTCGATCCTGCGCCTCGGCCCGGACCAGCTTCGCCAGCTCGCGCCGGCCGCGATCACGCTTGCTCATTCCGAAGGGCTCGATGCCCATGCCCGTTCCGTCGCGATCCGCCTGAACGCCAGCCCCCTGAATGACAGCCCTTTGAACGATGGGGACTGACGGATGGGGAAGGGGGACTTCCGGCTCTCCGATGTCGTTCTGGACGACTCGATCGGGCGCTCGACCCCCGATGTGGAGCATGAGCGGGCAGTCGCCATCTTCGATCTCGTGGAGGAGAATTCCTTCGAGCCGGTAGGCCATGCCGGCGGGCCTTACAAGCTCAGGCTCTCTCTGGTCGATTCCAAGCTGGTGCTCGGCATCGCCACGGAAAAGGGAGAGGACGTCGCCACCCATATCCTCTCGCTCACGCCGTTCAGGCGGATCATCAAGGACTATTTCATGATCTGCGAGAGCTATTACGAGGCGATCCGTTCCTCGACGCCGAGCCGCATCGAATCGATCGACATGGGGCGGCGCGGCATCCATAACGAGGGATCGCAGACCCTGATGGACCGGCTGGACGGCAAGATCCGCGTCGACTTCGATACCGCGCGGCGGCTCTTCACCCTCGTCTGCGTGCTTTACTGGCGGGGTTGAGCAGCCATTGCAAAAAGGCTCGGGGCACCCGATATCCACTTGCAGTAGGCCGGCATCGGCTCTACACGCTTGACGAACGTGGGAATTGCCTCCGGCCGTGCGGTCACGCCGACGCCCTGTTCGCAAGGTTCGCAGTCGTCTCCGGCATCCGATCGAGGAGCGCTCTCGGGAATGAACGGGCATCCGGCCGGGACTGCCTGAAAGACATCGAGAATCGCTCTCAAGCGAGGTTCACAAAGCGGACATGATTGTGTAGTTTCCGCCCACATTTTTCGGGCGGGCGAAGAAGGCTTCCCCCGCTCCCGATCCAAACACAGGAAGAAACCCTATAGATGGCTAAAGAAGAAGTCCTTGAATTCCCGGGCGTCGTGACCGAGCTTCTGCCCAACGCGACGTTCCGCGTGAAGCTTGAAAACGAGCACGAAATCATTGCCCACACCGCCGGCCGCATGCGCAAGAACCGTATCCGCGTTCTCGCCGGCGACAAGGTGCTGGTGGAAATGACGCCCTATGATCTGACCAAGGGTCGCATCACCTACCGCTTCAAGTAGTTTTCTCATCCGCGGCGGGCTCTCATGGCGCTGGAACAAAAGCTGATACTGGCCTCCGGTTCTCCGCGCCGTCTCGATCTCCTCAATCAGGCCGGTATCGCGCCGGCGCGGCTGATGCCGACGGATATCGACGAGACGCCGAAGAAATCCGAACATCCGCGTTCGCTCGCCCGCAGGCTCTCGACGGAAAAGGCGGAAGCCGCGTTCGCCTCCGTAAAGGGCGATCCGGCGTGGCGGCACAGCTATATCCTGTCGGCCGATACGGTGGTCGCCGTCGGCCGCCGCATTCTCGAAAAGACCGAGTATACCGAAGAGGCCTCCGCCGCCCTGCATCTTCTCTCCGGGCGCGGCCACTGGGTCTATACGGGCATCTGCCTCGTCACCCCCGGCGGCCAGTTCCGCCAGAAGGTCGTGCAGACGAAGGTGCGCTTCAAGCGGCTTTCCACCCGCGAGATCGAGAACTATATCGCGTCCGGACAATGGCGCGGCAAGGCGGGGGCCTACGCGATCCAGGGGATCGCCGGCTCCTTCGTGCAGAAGCTCGTCGGCTCCTACACGAACGTCGTCGGCCTGCCGCTCTACGAAGTGACGTCGTTGCTGGCCGGCGAAGGTTTCGACGTGGCGGCGGCGTGGCCCGAGGGCTGAGGCCGGGCTTGAGGCTGAACCCGGCAGGCTCTTCCGGCATCCCGCCAACGCCTGATGCCGCGTCGCCGAGAGAAAGGAGTGCTTTAGAACCATGGCATCCGTACCCATCAAGACAGGCGGCAAGGTCGAGCCGCTCAGGAAGACCAGACCTTGCCCGGAATGCGGCAAGCCGTCTTCGCGCGAACACTATCCCTTCTGCTCCGACCGGTGCCGCACGCTCGACCTGTCGCGCTGGCTGAAAGGCTCCTATGCCATTCCGGTGGCGGAAGACGAAGCCAAGGCGGACCGCTCGGACGAGCGCGAATAGGCGAGCCGGGCCGTCAAGTCTCTTGCTGTTTTTGTTCGGGAATTTGCGATTTTCGCAAACCTGTCAAAAAAGTGGATGGTGGCGCTGGACATGGCCGAACAAGATGTTATAACCCCGCTCGCTTCCGGGGGACACGACCCCCGCCGGCTTCGGCCGGAAGGCTTTGTCGAAGCCTCGATGCCCGGATAGCTCAGTTGGTAGAGCAGCGGATTGAAAATCCGCGTGTCGGTGGTTCAAATCCGCCTCCGGGCACCATTATTTCCCAATGGATGTACGTTGCCGTTGTCGTTTTGATCGGCTCAGGGGAAGACAAGTCTCCCTATGCTGTCTATCCATGCTCCGGCATCATGTAACGGATTCCGGAATGGGAATGAACCAGCAGTTTTTCGACAGAAGTTCCGTTGCGGTCGCGCGTGATCTGATCGGGGTCGAGCTCGATGTGGCGGGCGTCGGCGGCGTGATCGTCGAGACCGAGGCCTACGAGCCGGACGATCCGGCGTCCCACAGCTTTCGTGGCCCCAGGCCGAGGAATGCGGTGATGTTCGGTCCGCCCGGCCATGCCTATGTCTATCGTTCCTACGGTATCCACTGGTGCCTGAACTTCGTCTGCCGGCCGGGCAGCGCGGTCCTGATCCGCGCCTTGCAGCCGGTCAGGGGCATCGGCGAGATGGAGACGCGGCGCGGGCAGGACGATCCGCTGCTCCTGTGCTCGGGGCCCGGCCGCGTCTGTCAGGCGCTGGGGATCACCATCGAGCACAACGGCCTGCCGCTGTTCGAACCGCCGTTCGAGCTCACCTTGCCGGAAATGCCGCCGATGGTCGTCGTCGGCCGCAGGATAGGCATTTCGCAGGCCGTCGATCTGCCCTGGCGCTTCGGGCTGTCGGGCTCGTTGCATGTCAGCAGGAAGTTCACCGGGAAAGGCGGTCTGGCGCCATAAGCCGCCGGTCGTCCGATGCCGCCGGTCAGGCGGGAGCGGGCGCCTGCGCCGGCCTGCCGATACTTGCATTGTGCATTGGCGAAGAAGCCGCAATCCGTGTGCTGCCGAAGCAGCCTGTGGTCCGCGGATCAATATGTGCTCTCCCGAAGCAATACAGGTATTCTTGCACCAACTATTAACCTTCAGGCAAGGAATTAACCATACATATTGGGGACCACGGCGAAATGGGACGACTGCGGTCTCCCACCAGGCATGAAGCCGCAAAGCCGTACCGGTGACAATCCGGTATCCGCTCATGAAAATCCAGGAAAGCCTGCGTTGACCGTGGTGCACATGCCCGGCGGATAGCGATCCGCTTTGGCGAGCGTTCCCCATTCATCTCCGGCGCTTGGGCCTCAGGAGCCGCGTGCCGCTGGTTCCCACAAGGGGATCGGCTTGATGAAGTGGGGACGGTTTTGGTGCAGGAAACGCCATCGGATCAGGCGCGACGGGGCCAGGCGGGCAGCCTGGGCGAGAGGCTGGCATTTGCCGGCCTCGACGGCGAACTGCGCGATCTTCTGCGGCGCTGCCGCCCCGAGCTCGACCGCCATGTCAAGGCCGGCCTGCGCGACCTCTTCCATCGTTTCCAGTCCTCTCCGGAGGCTGCCCGGAATTTCGAAAGCGAACAGCAGATCGAACGCCTGCACGACCTGCAGGCTTCCCATTGGGGCGTGCTGACGGATGCCCGTTTCGATGCGCTTTATGCCGAACGGGTGAAGCTGCTTTCCGACACCGAAAGCCGCATGGGCCTCGATCCGCGCTGGCATGTCGCCGGTCATGCGGTGATGCTGGAGCATCTGATCGCCGGCGCAATCGCCGACTTTTCTCCGAAATCGCTGCTGCCGGGCGGCCGCAAGCGCGAGCGGGACCTGCAGGACCTCGTCGGCGCGATCACCCGCCTGGTGATGGTCGATGTCGAGATCGCCGTTTCGCTCCGGTTCAACGAACTGCGCCAGAGGCATCAGCGCGCGCTCGCCGAACAGCGCGAGGCCGATCATGCGCAGGCGATCGAAACCTTTTCCGGCGTCATCGCGGCGCTTGCCGACCGCGACCTGACGGCCTGTCTTCCAGCCGACGTGCCGGAGGCCTATCGCGAATTGGCCGGTCTCCTCGACCAGGCGATCTCCGGCATGCGTTCCTCGGTCGAAACGGCGGAGGCCCATGGCCGCACGGCCGGCGCATTGACGCTGGAGCTTGCCGAGGGCGCACGTTCCGTCGCGGCGGCTTCGCAAGAACAGTCCGGCCGCCTGCAGGATGCGGTAAGGGCGCTCGTCGAGGTGGCGACGAAGGTCAAGGGCAGCGCCGCCGAGACGGCTGCCGCCGAAAAGGCCGCCGCCGAAACCCGCCGGTCCGTGGAGGCAAGCGGTGAGGTCGTCGGCCGCGCGATCAGCGCCATGGCCGATATCGAAACCTCCGCCGAGAAGATCGGCCAGATCATCGGCGTCATCGACGACATCGCCTTCCAGACAAATCTCCTCGCTTTGAATGCCGGCATCGAGGCCGCCCGCGCCGGCGAGACGGGGCGGGGTTTTGCGGTCGTCGCACAGGAGGTGCGGGCGCTTGCCCAGCGTTCCGCCGAGGCCGCCCGCGAGATCAAGACGCTCGTCACCGGCACCAAGTCCCAGGTGGATGCCGGGGTCGAGATGGTCCATCGCACGCAGGACGCCATCGGCGGCATCGTCCGCCAGGTTTCCGGCATCAACGATGCGATCGCCGGCATTGCCCTCAATGCGGACGAGCAGGCCGTGAGCCTCGACCGGCTGACCGCCGAAATCGGCGCGGTCGGCGAACGCGTGGCATCGAATGCAGGCCTCGCAGGCCGGACGGGCGAGGGGGCTGACGAACTTCAGACCGTGATCCTGGAGCTCGGCCGCACGGTGCGCGAGTTCCGGATCGAGCGGCAGAAACGTTACGCGGACGAGCATCGTCCGGCAGTGCCGCACGTTCAGCCGGCGCTCGTCCCGATCGCCGCGATCGCCGGCGACAGCCGGGCGGATGACGGCGAATACCTCTTTCACAAACGACAAGGAATGAGCTGATGGCAGCGAAGAAGGCTGGACCGGGAAGTTTGAAGCTGTCGGCGGTACTGGACCTCAACGAGGCTTCGGTCCTGCATGGTCAGCTGATGTCCATGCGCGGAAGCGATCTCGTGATCGACGCTTCGGGCGTCGAGCGGGTCGGCGTCCAGTGTGCGCAGGTCCTGGTCGCCGGCGTCAGGGCCTGGGAAGAAGACAGGAAGTCCTTTCTCGTCGGAAAGGCTTCGGATGCATTTCAGAAGACGATGCAACTCATCGGCATCAATATCGAAAATTTGGTTCCTAAGGAGATCTAGCAATGAAGAAAAAAGTGCTGACCGTGGATGATTCACGGACGATCCGGAACATGCTTCTGGTGACCCTCAACAATGCGGGGTTCGAGACCATTCAGGCGGAAGACGGCGTGGAAGGCCTCGAGGTTCTCGAAGACGCCAACCCGGACGTCATCGTCACCGACATCAACATGCCGCGCCTCGACGGTTTCGGCTTCATCGAGGGCGTCCGCCGCAACGAAAAATATCGCGCCGTCCCGATCCTCGTGCTGACGACGGAAAGCGACCAGGAAAAGAAGAACCGGGCGAGGCAAGCCGGCGCGACGGGCTGGATTGTCAAGCCCTTCGATCCTGCCAAACTGATCGATGCGATCGAGCGTGTAACCGCCTGAGCCAGGAATTCCTCCGATGGATATGAACGAAATCAAAGAGATCTTCTTTCAGGAATGCGAAGAGCAGCTCGCTGAACTGGAGTCGGGTCTTCTCAAGCTGAACGACGGGGATCGCGACCCCGAAACGGTGAATGCCGTTTTCCGTGCCGTTCATTCCATCAAGGGAGGCGCCGGCGCCTTCGGCCTGGACGATCTGGTCTCCTTCGCCCACGTCTTCGAAACGACGCTGGACTGCGTGCGTTCCGGCAAGCTGGAGCCCGGCCCGGACGTCCTCAAGGTGATGCTGAAATCGGCCGACGTGCTTGCCGACCTCGTCAGCGCCTCGCGCGACGGCGGCAGTGTCGACGAATCGCGCAGCCGCGGCCTTGTGAAGGAGCTCGAGGCGCTCGCGAACGGCGAGCTGCCGTCTTCTTCCGGCGCCGAGGCGCCCAGAGCGGCTTCCAAGCCGGCCGCCAGGGCCGCCCCTGTTCCGGAAGAAGCCCTGAAGCCGACCGATGAGAGCGGCTTCCAGCCCATTCCCTTCACCTTCGACGGCTTCGGTGAAGACGAGGAGCCGGCGCTCGAAGGTTCCGTCTACGACGTGACTTTCAAGCCGCGTCGGGAACTCTATTCCAAGGGCAACGAGGCGGCGCTCCTGCTGCGCGACCTGTCGCGCCTCGGCGAGATGAGCATCGCCTGCGACATGGATGCCTTGCCCGCCCTCGACAAGATGGACCCGGAGGCCTCCTACTTCGCCTGGAAGATCTCGGTGAAGACCACCAGGAGCGAGGACGATATCCGCGCCGTCTTCGAATTCGCCGAATGGGATTGCGACCTCGAAGTGCGGCTTGCGGAGGAGACCCCTTCGGACGAAGAACAGCCGATGATCCCGGTACCCTTCGACCTCTCGATCCTCGACGGGGCTTCCGAAGCCGAGGAAGAGGACAAGGCCGTCGAGCAGGCTGCGGCTGAAGAAGCCGCCGCGGCAGCCGTATCCGCCGCCGAGACCGCCGCCAGCGTCGCCAAGGCCGCCGGCGCGGCTGCCCGTGCTGCCGAGAAGAAGGAATCCGCGGCCTCCGCCGCTGCGGCCGCAGCAGCGGCCCAGAACAATGCCGCAGCCGCTTCGGCCGGCCAGACGATCCGCGTCGATCTCGATCGCGTCGACCGCCTGATCAACCTGGTGGGCGAGCTCGTCATCAACCAGGCGATGCTGTCCCAGAGCGTCATCGAGAACGACACGACCGGTACGTCTTCGATCAACATGGGCCTCGAAGAGCTGCAGCAGCTCACCCGCGAGATCCAGGACTCGGTCATGGCGATCCGCGCGCAGCCGGTAAAGCCGGTCTTCCAGCGCATGTCGCGCATCGTCCGCGAAGTGGCCGACATGGTCGGCAAGCAGATCCGCCTGATCACCGAGGGCGAGAACACCGAAGTCGACAAGACGGTCATCGACAAGCTCGCCGAGCCGCTGACCCACATGATCCGCAACGCCGTCGACCACGGCATCGAAACGCCCGAGAAGCGCGAGGCCGCCGGCAAGAACCCGGAAGGCACCGTCCGCCTTTCCGCCAAGCATCGTTCCGGCCGCATCCTGATCGAGCTCGCCGACGACGGCGCCGGCATCAATCGCGAGCGCGTCCGCCAGAAGGCGATCGACAACGACCTGATCGCCGCCGATGCCAACCTCTCGGACGACGAGATCGACAACCTGATCTTCATGCCGGGCTTCTCCACCGCGGACAAGATCTCCGACATTTCCGGCCGCGGCGTCGGCATGGACGTGGTCAAGCGGTCGATCCAGGCGCTCGGCGGCCGCATCTCGATTTCGTCCAGGCCGGGCCAGGGATCGACCTTCACCATGAGCCTGCCGCTGACGCTTGCCGTTCTCGACGGCATGGTGGTCACGGTTGCGGGCCAGACGCTGGTCGTGCCGCTCACGGCGATCGTAGAAACCCTGCAGCCGGAAGCGTCCGCCATCCATTCCTTCGGTGCGAACCAGCGGCTCATCTCGATCCGCAACTCGTTCTGCCCGCTGGTCGACGTCGGCCGCATCCTGAACTTC
Source organism: Xaviernesmea oryzae (assembly GCF_900177415.1). Taxonomy (GTDB): domain Bacteria; phylum Pseudomonadota; class Alphaproteobacteria; order Rhizobiales; family Rhizobiaceae; genus Neorhizobium; species Neorhizobium oryzae_A. The sequence goes on from NZ_FXAF01000006.1 coordinate 984,756, forward strand.
CGCAACACCCAGGCGAACCCGGTCGACGGCGTCGCGCTGCTGGTGGAATCGGAAGGCGGCGGCCAGCGCGCGCTGATGGTGGACGCCATCCAGGGCCAGCGCCAGGTCGTCATCAAGTCGCTCGAAGCGAACTACACCCACGTCCCGGGCATCGCCGCGGCCACCATCCTGGGTGACGGCCGCGTCGCGCTCATCCTCGACGTCGATGCGGTCGTCGCGGCCTCGCGCGGCCAGTCCCTCAGACCGGAAATGGCGCTGAAGCCTGAAATGTCACTCGCAGCCACGGGTTAATTGGTATGTCGTACGCCGTGAAAAACCTTGTCCAGGGTAGTCGGGAGCTGATCGCCTTCCGTATCGGTGATCAGGAATTCTGCGTCAACATCATGTCCGTCCGCGAAATCCGCGGCTGGACGCCGGCAACGCCGATGCCGCATGCGCCGTCCTATGTCAGGGGCGTCATCAATCTGCGCGGAGCGGTGCTGCCGATCGTCGATCTTTCCGCTCGCCTCGGCATGAAGGATGCCGAACCCACCGCGCGCCACGTGATCATCGTGGCACAGGTGAAGAGCCGCGTGGTCGGTCTGCTCGTCGAGGCCGTTTCCGATATTCTCACGATTACCGACGAGAATATCCAGCCGGTACCGGAAGTCTCTTCCGACCTGGAAAAGCAATATGCCCGGGGGATTCTCGCCATCGACAAGCGGATGATCTGCATGATCGAGCTCGACGCCCTCTTCCCGGAAAAGGAAAGCGAAGCTGCATGAGGCCTTTGGGCGCCATCGAAAGCCGACAGTCGCCGGACGAGGTGCTCGCCAGCGGGGAATATCCGCTGACGCGCCGCGACCTCGCCGACATCGCGGCGATGATCTATGCGGATGCCGGAATCTATCTCAACGATTCCAAGGCGTCGCTCGTCTATTCGCGTCTTTCGAAGCATATCCGGGCGCTGGGCCTGCGCGGCTTCAAGGACTATTGTGCACTGGTCGCCTCGCCGGAAGGCGCGGCCGCACGCCGCGAGATGCTCTCGCACCTGACGACCAACTTCACCCGGTTCTTCCGCGAAAATCATCACTTCGACCACCTGCGCGACGAGGTCCTGCCGGGGCTCATCGGCCGCGCCAAGAGCGGCGGCCGCGTGCGCATCTGGTCGGCCGCCTGTTCGGACGGGCAGGAGCCCTATTCGATCGCGCTCACCGTGATGTCGCTGCTGCCGAATGCGGCCGATTACGATTTCCGCATCCTGGCGACCGACATCGACCCGAAGATCCTGGCTGCGGCCCGCGCCGGCCTCTATGACGAGAACGCGCTGGAGACCATGACGCCGGCCATGCGCAAGCAGTGGTTCCGCGAAGTGGACGCGGGCGGAAGGCGCAAGTTCCAGATCGACGACCGGGTCAAGAAGCTCATCACCTTCAACGAACTGAACCTGATGGCGCAATGGCCCTTCAAGGGCAATTTCGACGTCATCTTCTGCCGCAACGTCGTCATCTATTTCGACGAGCCGACGCAGATGAAGATCTGGTCGCGGTTCGCCTCGCTGCTGCCCGAAGGCGGACATCTTTATATCGGCCATTCCGAGCGCGTCTCTGGCGACGCGAAAAACCTGTTCGATAACATCGGCATCACCACCTACCGTCATGCCGGTAAGAACGCGGGGAGGAAAGCATGAGCGCTCCGGCACGAGTCCTAGTCGTCGATGATTCACCCACCATGCGTGGCCTCATCACGGCCGTCCTGAATTCCGATCCGGAAGTGAATGTCGTCGGTCAGGCCGGCGATGCTCTGGAAGCCCGGGCGGCGATCAAGCAGCTCAATCCCGATGTCGTTACCCTCGACATCGAAATGCCCAACATGAACGGGCTGGAATTCCTCGAAAAGATCATGCGCCTCCGGCCCATGCCGGTGATCATGGTTTCGGCCATGACCCATCAGGGCGCCAATGCGACGCTTGCGGCGCTTGAGATCGGCGCCTTCGACTGCGTCGGCAAGCCGGCGCCGGGCGATGCCCGCCCGTTCGTCGACCTGGCGGAAAAGGTAAAGGCCGCGGCCCGTTCGAGCCATCGGCGCGCCGAGCCCGTATCGATCCCGGCGGCGACGCCCGCGGCGGAATATCGCGTCGGCCGGAAGGTTGTGGCGATCGGGTCCTCAACCGGAGGTGTCGAGGCGTTGATCACGGTGCTGCAAAAGTTCCCGCAGAACTGCCCGCCGACCGTGATTACTCAACATATGCCTTCCACGTTTACCAAAAGTTTTGCTGAACGGCTTAATCGTATTTGCGCTCCTGTGGTGCAGGAAGCCACCGACGGTGCGCGGCTGGAGATCGGCAAGATCTATCTGGCGCCCGGTGGCGAGCGGCATTTGCAGGTGGTCAATCCGTCGGCGCCATGTTGCCGGCTGGTCGAAAAGGAGCCGGTCAACGGTCACAGGCCTTCGGTGGATGTCCTTTTCGAATCGGTCGCCGACCTGGCCGGCCGCAGCGCCGTCGGGGTTATCCTGACGGGCATGGGACGCGACGGAGCTGCCGGTCTGCTCAAGATGCGCAGCGCAGGCGCGCGCACCATCGGGCAGAACGAGAAAACCTGTGTGGTCTACGGCATGCCGAGGGTTGCCTACGAAATGGGGGCCGTCGAGCAGCAGCTGCCGCTGGGCTCCATTGGAGAAGAAGTGTTGAAATTAACTGCCGCCCGAAAAGAAGGTACCGAATAAATGTCTCTCGCTGAAAAAATCAAAGTTCTGATCGTCGATGATCAGGTGACCAGCCGCCTGCTGCTCAGCGACGCTCTGACACAGCTCGGCTTCAAGCAGATCACTGCCGCCGGCGACGGCGAGCAGGGCATGAAGATCATGGCCGAGCAGCCGCATCATCTGGTGATCTCGGACTTCAACATGCCGAAGATGGACGGCCTCGGCTTCCTTCAGGCTGTCCGCAGCAATCCGAACACCAAGAAGGCGGCTTTCATCATCCTGACCGCTCAGGGTGACCGGGCGCTCGTGCAGAAGGCGGCCCAGCTCGGCGCCAACAACGTGCTCGCCAAGCCGTTCACCATCGAAAAGATGAAGGCCGCTATCGAAGCGGTGTTTGGAGCATTGAAATGAACGACGCGGCTGCAGCCAGGCGTGTCCATATCATTCAGGGGGAATACAAGGTCGTCAACGACCCGAACGTCGTTCTGTCGACGATCCTCGGCTCATGCGTGGCTGCATGTCTTCGCGATCCTGTCGCCGGTATCGGCGGCATGAACCACTTCCTGCTTCCGGGCTCCGGCGGCTCCAGCGCATCGGGCGGCGATGCGACGCGCTACGGCGTGCATCTGATGGAGCTTCTGATCAACGGCCTGCTGAAGCAGGGAGCCCGGCGCGACCGGCTGGAAGCGAAGATCTTCGGCGGCGCCAAGACGATTGCCAGTTTTTCGAATGTCGGCGAGCAGAATGCCGCATTCGCCATGCAATTTCTCAAGGACGAAGGCATTCCGGTGGTCGGCTCCTCCACGGGCGGGGAGCATGGACGCAAGCTCGAGTTCTGGCCGGTCAGCGGCCGGGCTCGCCAGTATCCGCTGACCGGCGCCGAAACCCAGAGGACCGTGGCGATGGAAGAGCGTCCCCTGCGCATGCCGCCCCCGAAACCTGCCGAAAATTCCATCGAATTCTTTTAATCACGGGGAAAGCCATGAACGACATCGCCACGCCGCCGAGCGTTTCCCTCGAGGAGCCGCTTCCCGAAATACTGATGCGGCTGGTGTCGGAGCTCCACGATGTCGCCTATCTGATCGAGCGCGTCGAGCCGCAGCTCATCGAAATCGGCGGCTCGGCCGTTCTCCAGTCGCCCGACAGCATCAAGGTTCTCCAGGGTATCGACCTCGCCGTACAGAAAACCCGCGGCATTGCCGAATTCATCGACACGATCACCGCCACGATTCCGGAAAGCTGGATGGTCGATGTCTCCACGGCCCTCAACCTCGTCAAATTGGCCGACATGCAGAAGGCCCTTGCCAGCAACGGCCTGCGTCACGGCCACTCCCAGCCTCTGAGCAAGGCTGCCGGCGACTTTGACTTTTTCTGACGCTGTTCCTTCAGGCCGTCGGATATAGAGCCTCTCCGTTCATAATCGTCAAAATCCCTTCGTGTGCGAAACGTTCGCACAAGCTTCGCTTTCTAGGGTCCGCCTGGGCATAGGCTCTATATCCTTGTTTGGCGATGCGGGAACAGAATGAATCTGTTGGCTCAATTTTCACCAGTCTTTAAAAATCTGGCCAGTCTTGGCCGGACTCGACTTATTGCTTTGGGCGCCGTGGGCGCCGTTTCGATTGCGATTGTGCTTGCTGCGGCCATCTATGTGAACAGGCCGGCCTACGAGACACTTTACGTCAACCTGGAGACCGCCGACCTCAACCAGGTCAGCATGGCCCTTGCCGAAGCGAACATGGCCTTCGAGGTCGGCGCGGACGGAAAAAGCATCCAGGTTCCGGTCGGCACGACCAGCAGGGCGCGGCTTCTGCTCGCCGAACGCGGCCTGCCGAACAGCACCAATGCCGGTTATGAACTTTTCGACAATGTCGGCTCGCTCGGCCTGACCTCCTTCATGCAGGAGGTTACCCGCGTTCGTGCGCTCGAAGGGGAAATCGCCCGGTCGATCCAGCAGATCAACGGCGTTTCCGCCGCCCGCGTCCATATCGTGATGCCGGATGTCGGCAATTTCCGCAGAGGCGAACAGAAACCGACCGCGTCGGTGATGATCCGGGCAAGCTCGACGACCGGCCGCAAGGCGGCTTCGTCGATTCGTCATCTGGTCGCGTCGGCCGTTCCCGGTCTCGACGTGGACGACGTCACGATCCTCGATTCCACCGGCCAGCTGCTTGCCTCCGGCGACGAGTTCGGCGGCAGCGAGATGAACAAGTCGCTCGGCATCGTCCAGAACGTCCAGCAGGAAATCGAGAACAATATCGACAAGGCGCTCGCGCCTTTCCTCGGCATGGACAATTTCCGTTCCAGCGTGACGGCCACCCTCAACACCGACAGTCAGCAGATCCACGAAACCGTCTACGATCCGAATTCCCGGGTCGAACGCTCCGTCCGCACGACGAGGGAAAACTCGCAGTCGCAGCAGAGGCAGGACGACAACGCCACGACCGTCGAGCAGAACGTGCCGCAGGCAGCGCCCCAGCAGGGCGGTGCGAACGGTCCGCAGTCGTCCGACCAGTCCGACAAGCGGGAAGAACAGACCAACTACGAGATCAATCAGAGGACGGTCGCCACGACGCGCAACAGCTATCAGATCGAGAAGGTCTCGGTGGCGGTGGTCGTCAACAGGGGCCGGATCGCGATGATGGTCGGCGAGCCGGTCGATCAGGCCAAGGTCGACGCCTATCTCGCCGAGATGCAGAAGATCGTCTCTTCCGCTGCCGGCATCAATGGGGAACGCGGCGACGTGGTGACGCTGACGGCCATGGATTTCCTGGAGAACCAGCTTCTGGACGAGGCCGCCGGCGGTCCGGGCTTCATGGAAATGGTGAACCGCAATATCGGCGGCATCGTCAACTCGCTCGCCTTCGTCCTGGTTGCCTTCCTGGTGGTCTGGCTCGGCCTGCGCCCGCTCGTCCGCACCGTCACCGGTACCGGCGTCGCCAGCGAAACGGCGACCGAGGGCGCCGGCCTCGAACTGCCGGATTTCTCTCCGGCAGGCGGCCCGGCCCTCATGGACGGTTTCGGCTCGGACTTCGGCTTCGACAGCTCGACCGACATGCTGGGCGGCGACGAGGGCGAGGGCTTCAACCGCCGCGTCAAGGAAGGTCCGGAGAAGCGTCTGGCCCGTATGGTCGAGATATCGGAAGAACGCGCGGCGAAAATTCTTCGGAAATGGGCGATCGAAAAGGCGGCCTGAGCAGGTATCACGAAAATATGATTATGCTGGGCCGGGCTCTTCCGGCCCATTTCTTTTCAGTCCTGCCACACACTTGGCCAATTTGTCTGAATCACGAATCAATGAATAAAGGCCTGCAACTGGGGAAATCCTGTCTCCGGCGATGGTAATTCGGCAGGCGTCTCCTACAATGGCCATGATTCGTATGGCGATTCCAACGGTCTGAGGCGGGTGGACCTGCGGCGGCACTCCGCTGAAGACGAGAAATGAAAGCGGTCGCGAAATGTGGCCCTTTCGTGATTTGCCGAAAATCGGGATCGTTTCGCCGCAAGAACGGTTGTGCGTATGTGCCGCGATGTGCGCGTTCATGATGAATGCGCGACGTGGCGGGGAGCGGATGACGGATGGAGTTGTCGGGGGCAGACATGGTGGCGGAGGGACGCTCCTACCAGGAGACGGCCGTTTCCAGGGGACTGTCGCGTGAGCAGTTGGTGCGTCGTCTTTCTCTGGCGACGAGTTCCAACAACGTTCAGGCGGTGATGCGCCTGCTCGCCGATTATGTCGGCGCTTCCCATTTCCTGCTGGCCCGCTACGACCTCATCCAGGAACAGGGCCTCGATTTCATCGTCACGTCCAACTGGCCCTTCGATCTCGTACGGCGTCTGGGATCTGAGCTTGCAAGCGGTTACGCACGCTCCACCGAATTGGAGAAATGCCTGTCGCTGCTGACGCCCAGTTTCGCGCTGCTGCCCGACGACGTGGTTCCGCCGGACGACATCAGCCGGCAGTATTGCTCCCTGACCTTCTGCGTCGGCAGGACGCGGTTCTCGCTGATGCTGCTCTTCCTCGAGGGCATCATCCTCTCGCAGGAGCGCCTCAAGGAGGTGGGCCTGTTTGCCGCCTACGGGGCGAGCTTCGCGGAGGGGACGGATGCCAGGACCGAACGCGACTTCGAACTGACCGAGCGCGAACTGGAATGTCTCTTCTGGATCGCGGAGGGCAAGACCAGCGACGAGATCGCGGTGATCCTGGGCATATCACGCAACACGATCAACAACTACATCACCAGCGTGATGCGCAAGACGGCGACGAAGACACGTTCGGAGGCGATCGCCTACGCGGTCCGGAACAATCTGGTATAGGGGATAGAATTTCGATGGGGTATTCGCGCAGCGGTACGGCAGATGGACCTGGAGGCATCCAGTATCTGCGCCTGCAGCGCGCTTCGAGCCGGTCGGACATCTTCCCCAAGCTCATCGCCATGCAGAAGAACCTGAAGGCGCGCAATTTTGCGGTTTTCCGGATCACTGGGGCCGGGCTGCCCAACAAGCGCAAGCTTGTGTGCGAACTGGAGAACTGGGGAACCGGCGCGGCGGAAAACGGCAACCGCTTCATCGGCGGTTATGGCGAGGTCCTGCTCGATCACATCGAGGTCTCACTTCTTCCGCTGATATGGAACGGTTCGGAAAACGCCAGCTTTGCCGACACCGGGGAATTTTCGTCCCTGACGCGCCGGCTGGAGCCCGGTGTGGTTCCGTTCTCGGGCATTGCATTTCCGGTCCGGCTCGGTGCCCTCGGCAATGGCTATGTGACTTTCCTCGCGACATCCATGGAGCTTGGAAGCGATGCCGTCATCGACCAGCACGTGAGAAGCTGCCAGGTGATGATGGACCTGCTCGCGCTCGACGAGCGCCGCGGTGTACCTGCCGAATCATTGAGCGAGCGGGAGATTGCCTGTCTGCAGCTCGCCGGCGACGGGCGCATCAGCGAAGAGATCGCCGAAAAGCTCGGCCTCTCGGTCCATACCGTCAACGCCTATCTCGGTTCGGCCACCATCAAGCTCGATTCGGTCAACCGCATCCAGGCGATCGCCAAGGCGATCAGGCTCGGCTACATCCACTGATTTCCCGAAGCGGAAGCAAGGTCCGGAATATTGTTCCGCAGAAGCCTCACATCTGGGAGGCGCTGGTTCTGACGAATTTGGCCTCCTGCAGGCTCCTCGCCAGGAAGGCGGTGTTGTCGTCCGGATTGTCGGAAGGCTCCTGGAAGGAGATGTGGTCGATTTCCAGTCCGGCCTGGCGATCCGCAAGCTTCAGGCGGGCGTAGACGGAAACTCCCCGCGGCTTGATTTCGAGATCGAGCACGACTTCCGGGACGCCGTCCCATTCGAGCTTGTAGTCGCCGCCGGCGCCGAAGCTCACGGTGCCTGGATGGAAATAGAGTTCAGCCGCCGAAGAAACGAGATCGGCAAGGCTGCTGTGGCATTCCAGTCGTAGAAGCGCGATGAGGTCGCCGGCATCGAGCAGGCGAAGTTCCGATGCCACCGGGCTGATTGCTTGTGCGACGATCTTTTCCCGTTCGGTGGAATAGCTGCATTTCTTCATGACGCTCAGTGTGTCCGTTTCTTGAGCGACCGGGATGCGTAGACCCGGTGCACGAGTTCTGCCACAGCCTTGTAGAAGACTGGTGGGATGACACTATCCACCGAGACTTGCGCAAACATGGAGCGTGCCAGGGGCGGATCCTCGAAGACGGGGATGCCGTTCGCCTCGGCGGTCTCGCGAATTTTGAGCGCAATCAGGTCCTGGCCCTTGGCCACGACGACGGGGGCGTCGTTCTCTTCGCGCACATAACGGAGCGCGACCGCATAGTGGGTCGGGTTGGCGATGACCAGCGTCGCGCGCGGCACGTTGTTGATCATGCGCCGGCGGGCCCGATCGCGCGCCACCGATTTCTGGCGCGATTTGACGATCGGGTCGCCCTGGGCCTGCTTGTACTCGTCCTTGATCTCCTGCTTGGTCATCTTGAGTTCGTTGTACCAATGGCGGCGCGTCCACAACACGTCGATGACGGCAAGCAGTGCGGTCGAGAGGACGACGACGATCACCATCTTCCGCACGATCGTGTCCAGCTTCACGAGGATGACCTGCGGATCGGAGAACATCGCGTCGAGCGAGGCGAAAAATTCGCCGCGCAAGGCGAAATACATGATGAGCGAGACCACCAGGATCTTGAACAGCGATTTGCCGAACTCGACGAAACCCGGAACGCTGTAGATGCGCCCGAAGCCCTTCATCGGCGAGACGCGCGAAATCTGCGGCCTGACGCGCTCCAGAACCATGGAAGGCATGTTCTGCGCCAATGACGAGCCGAGGCCGAAGACGATGAAGAGCAGCATCGCCGGGACCAGGAATGCCGCAACGGCCCAGGCAAGGTGAACGCCGAGCGAGATGACGTCGGTCGCGTTTTCGAGCCGCCATTGGTCCGGCTGCTCGAAAAGGTCCTTCAGCGTCTGCCCGATCCGCGCCACGCCGGAGGGCAGGAAGAAGATGAGAAAGACGTAGAACGCCAGAACCGAGGCGAAAAGCGGCAATTCGCGCGAGAAGGGCACATTGCCCTTCTCCGCCGCGTCGGTCATTCGTTTGGCGGTCGGGTCTTCTGTTTTGCTGTCTTTATCGTCGTCCGCCACGGTTCAGGACCAATCGACGTTCGGGTTGCAAGGACGGCTCGAACGAATCGAGCCGTTGCGGCGATGTTATCGCATCGCCCGCTAACCGCTAATCGAGTCGAGAAAAAGATCACGGGATAGACGGCTGCGGAACTGAGGCCGGAAACGGGAACGGAGCGGAATTGCCTCCGCTCCGTTCCCTTCCTCGTGCAGTGTCGCGGAAATCAGGCGGCCTCTGCGGGTGCTTCGCCTTCCTTCTTTTCTTCCTTGAGAATGATCTGGCCGGCATTGGCAAGCCGGATCGCTTCCTGTGCGACGGCACGCCGGGCCATCGCCACCTCGCGCGGATTGAGGTTCGGGCTCTGAACCGCGAGATCGCTTTCGATCATGCGGCGCTGGCGCGGGCTGATCGCGGAAAGCACGCATTCCTTGATCTCGTTGTTTGCGCCGCGCAGCGCCATCGTGAGGATATCGGAAGCAACGTCGTTGAGCAGCATGACGCGGCTGCGCTGCGGCATGTACATGAGGTCTTCGAAGAGGAAGATCTTCGGGCGGACCTTGTTGACCGATTCCTTGCTGATCGTCTCGAGCGAACCGAGCAGCGTATCGACCTGGTTCTTCTCGAGCTCGTTCATGAGTTCGGCGACCTTGTTCGAGCCGTTGGAGTTGCGCTCCGCCTCGATCGCGTTGATCAGCTCGATCACCCGGTTCTCGATGATCTGCGCTGCCTTGGGGCTGACTTCCTTCATGTTGACGGCGCGGTTCATGATGTCGGCGCGGCGGCTTTCCGGAAGCTGGAGCAGCACTTTCGCACCGAAGTTCGACGGCATCTGCGAAAGGATGTAGGCGATGGTCTGCGGATGCTCGCGCGAGAGGAATTTGCCCACGAAGGCCGGATCGGCGTCCTGCAGGCGGTCCCAGATGCTCGCCTGATAGCTTTCGAAGGCGGTGCGGCGGCCGAGCAGGCCGTCCACTTCTTCCGGCGTCAGGCCGGCCTCGAGAATGCCCTCGATCGCCGCCGCGTTGTCCATGAGGCCGGTGCCTTCGGTGAACAGGTCCTCGAACTCGTTGACGAGCTGGAGGAGCTCGTCCGGCGGAATTGAGCGGAGCGTCTGCGCCGAGGCGATGATGTTCTGCAGCTCGCTCTGGGTGAAATACTTGAGAAGCTTGCCGGCGACGCCTTTGCCCATGGCCAGCAGAACTGCCGCCGCCTTTTCGGCCTGGGACAGCGGTTTCGTGGAAAGCGCGCCGCCGCCGAAATCCTCAAAGTCCATCATGGTCTTCCTTCTCTGTCCCAAACCGGGATCAGGTTCTTCTCGTGCTCAGTACTTCCGTCAGCCTCACGCCGAAGCGGGTATCGTCATTCTCCAGGACGGTGATCTCACCCTTGCCGATGCGGCGGCCGTTGACCATGATCTCGACCGGTTCGCCAATCTTCTTGTCGAGTGCGATCGTGGCGCCTTCTTCCAGGCTCATCAGGCCGGACACCTGCATCCGGCTCGTTCCGAGCACGATCTCGACATCGATCGGGATATCCATGATGAGGTCGAGATTGGCGTTGAGGGCGCTGCCCGGTTCCTGATAGGCCGCGCCGTCCGCCGAAGCGCCGAAATCGCTGCCACCGAAATCGCCGCCGCCGAAGCCCGCATCTCCGGTAAAGCTTTCGGCCTGTGCCTCGAAGCCGCCGCCGAAGGAGGAGGTATCGGCCGTAAAGTCGCTGGTTGCCGGTGCGCCGAAATCGGCGTCGAAGCCCGGAACGCCGCCGTCGGCATCGGTCTTCAAGACGCCGCGCAGATCGTCGATGGCCTGATCCAGCTCGGCTTCATTGCCCAGCGGCATCAGTGCGTCGTCTTCGGTGAGGGGTGTCTTCTTCGTAGCCATGCGGTCATTATTCCTGTTGAAACTTGTGTCAGCCTGCCTTGCCGAAGCGCCTGCGGCTTAGCCTATCAGGTGTCTGAGGATCTCGTCGTCGGTACTGATATTATCCTTTACGCGGACTGTATAACGCTCGCCGGAGCGTCCGAATTCGCACGCATACATGTCCTTGCCGTTGGCGCTGACCTGAACCTGGACATCGCCCTTGTCCTGGAAGGCGATCACATCGCCGGCCGCGAGCCGCGAGATCGTTCCGAGCGTCAGTCTCTGTAAGCGGATGCGGGCCTCGAGCGTGACATGCGAGCGGCGGACCTGCTCGTTCATCCGCTCCGCCCATTCCTGCTTGGCCTTCGATACCTGGCCCCTGGCCCTCGGTGCCGTGACCTTGGTCTTCAGGAATATGCTTTGCGGAATGACGAGGGCGAATTCCGAGACGACCGGACCAAGCTCGATCGCCATGCGGATCGTCACGCCGAATTCCGGGCGCGCGAGCTCGTCCGGCTTCGGCCTGTCCTCGGCATTATGGGGTCGTTCGAGGCTTGCCTCGAAGCCGCCCGGTGCGTTGACGCCTGAACGAAGCACGTTGGCGATCCGGTCGAAGACCATCACCGCGAGGTCCAGCTCGATATCGGAAAGCGGGCGCTCGATGGGCTGCGTGATCGTGTCCGGCGCAGCTCCGAGCATCAGTTCCATCAGCGCGATGACGAAGCTGTTGCCGCAGGCGAGCACGAAGTTGGGGCACCAGTTGCGCAGCGCTCCGTCGGAAAGCGCAAACCCGTCGCCGAGATCGGCGATGAGGTCGTTCATCAGGCCGGAGGTACAGCTCAGATAGGAGACGCCGATCCGGATGCCGGTCTCGCTGTGGAAGACGTCCGGCAGGAATTCCGTGTAGAGATGGGCGAATTCGCTGCTGATCCTCTCCACGGTCCTCTTGTCGCCGAGGCCGCCCGTCAGCTTGGCGAGAAGCGCCAGGTCCATCTTCGGCGCGATTGCTTGGTTCGCTTGATCGGTCGTCATCATGCCGCCTTTTCACCGCCAGGATTCATCATTTCCTGCTCGACCGAATCGATCGAGGGGCGTTCTTTGTTGGAAATCGTCTTGCGTCCGTATTCCAGGGCAACCTGCGGCACGGAGCCGTTCATGTAGGCGAGCAGCGTCTGCTTGACGATGATGTAGAGGCGGTGCTGCTTGGTCCGGACGACCTTGATCTGCGAGCAGAGCGGGTTGCAGACCGAATAGGAAAGAACGATGCCGAGCATCGTGCCGACGAGGGCGGCGCCGATGAGGCCGCCGAGAACTTCCGGCGATTCGTTGATCTTGCCCATCGCCTTGATGACGCCAAGAACCGCCGCGACGATACCGATGGCGGGGAAGGAATCCCCCATGATGGTCATCGCGTGGTAGGGCTTCATCTTGTCCTGGAACATCGTGTCGAGTTCCTCGTCCATCAGCGCCTCGATCTCATGGGAGCGGGCATTGCCGATGATGATCAGCCGCACGTAGTCGCAGATGAAGGCGGTCAATTCCTTGTTCTTCAGCACCGTCGGGGCGGTCTGGAAGATCGAGGATTCCTCCGGGTTGTCGATATGCGCCTCGATCTCGTTGCGCGACTTGGTCCTGAGGTCGCGCATCAGCGAGTAGAGGACGCCGAGCACGTCGAGATAGTGACGCTCCTTCGGAACGGCATTCCTGAAGGCCTCGCTGAGAGCCTTGCCGGAATCCTTCACGACTTTCATGGGGTTCGCCATGATGAAGCCGCCGAGGCCGGCGCCGCCGATGATCATCAGTTCGAAGGGTTGCACGAGAACGTCGATGTGGCCGCCCATGGCCATGAAGCCGCCGAGAATACAGCCAACGGTGATGACCAATCCGATAATAATATTCATCGCGTACCTGTGCCGATCGTTTTCGTTTGGTTTTGGGATACGGCCTCTGGCTTGCGTGAGGCTGGTTCTGAAGACGCTAATGGAAGGGGGATTCGGGACAGCTTCGCACAAGTCTTCGCGCCTAGTTTCCGGAAGGATCGGACCGGATTGCCCGCTCCGAGAGCGATGTCCGCCGCTCCCGCGGACCTTGGGTGAGCCAACGTGATCACGACCTACGCAAGCTATGCCATGATCAGCCGCGACCTCCCGAAGTCGCTGGCACGCGTCGCGGAAAAGCCGGATGTCGCACGCGAGACCGAATATTATCTTTCGACGATCGGCAGCATCAAAACCGTCGACGACTTCATGGCCGACACGCGGGTCTATAATTACGCGTTGAAGGCCCACGGTCTCGAGGACATGGCCTATGCCAAGGCCTTCATCCGCAAGGTGCTGACGGAAGGCGTCGCCGACGAGAACGCCTTTGCCAACAAGCTTTCCGACAGCCGGTATGCGTCGCTGGTGGAATCGCTGAATTTCGCCGCTTACGGCTCGACCGCCACATCCTTCGAGAAGGCGCAGAAGGGCGTCGTCGACAAGTTCCAGCGCCAGACGCTCGAAGAGGAGGCCGGCGCCGACAATATGGGCGTGCGCCTCGCGCTCTATTTCGAGCGCACGGCGCCGACGATCAAGTCGGGCATGGAAATCCTCGCCGACGATGCGCTTTCCGAGGTCGTCCGCACCGCGCTGCAGCTGCCCGATGAGATCATCGGCGCCGATCTCGACCGCCAGGCCAAATATATCGAGGACGTGGTCAACATCGAGGACTTCCAGGACCCGGCCAAGGTGAACAAGTTCCTCGAACGGTTCACCGCCATGTGGGAGATCGAGAATCCCTCGGAAGCCTACGATCCCCTGGCTCCCTTCAACGCTCCGTCGAGCGGAATCTCCACGGATCTCCTGATCTCCATCAATAATCTGAAACTCGGAGGCAAATGATATGCAATCCGGACTTTATGTCGGCATTTCTTCGCAGATCGCGCTCGAGCGCCGCTTGAACACGATCGCCGACAACATGGCCAACATGAACACGGTCGGTTTCCGTGCGACGGAAGTCAAGTTCGACGAGGTCATGAGCAGGACCCAGAACGATATCAACGCCAAGATCGCCTTCGTCACCCAGGGCAACGACTATCTGTCGACCCGCACCGGCGAGCTGCAGCGGACGGGCAATCCGCTCGATTTTGCCATCAAGGGCAATGCCTGGTTCGCGATCGACACGCCGGCGGGCCAGGTGCTGACCCGCGACGGCCGTTTCACGATGGATGAGACCGGCCAGCTCCGTTCGATCCGCGGCTATCCCGTACTGGATGCCGGCGGCGCCCCGATCCAGCTCAATCGCGAATCCGGTCCGCCGACCGTCGGTGCCGACGGCATCATCATGCAGAACAATCAGCCGGTCGCAACGCTCGGCCTTTTCACGGCCGATGTCACCAGAGGCTTCAACCGTTACGAAAACGAGGGTGTGATCGTCGTCGACAACCCGCAGCCCGTGGTCGAGGGCTTCGAGAACTCCGTCGTCCAGGGCTATATCGAGCAGTCCAACGTCAACGGCATCGGCGAAATGACCCAGTTGATCCAGGTCAACCGCGCCTTCGAAAGCATTTCGGCGCTGATGCGCGACAGCGAATCCGCCATGAGCGAGGCCATCAGGACGCTCGGCGGCTCCAACAGCTAACAGTAAGGAAGACGGCCCACCATGATGGAAGCGGCTATCCTCGATGCGGTCAACGGCGGCAAGCTGGCGCAGCTGGCGGGCCTTGCGGCCCGTTATGCCGATCCCGCGTTCTCGATTGCCCACGGCGGTCACGTCAGGACCATCGCGGCAGGACATTATACGGTCGCCGGCCTCTCGAAACACGTGCGGCTCGGCGAATTCGTCGCCCATCGCAGCGCGACCGGCATTCACCTCGGCGAGGTCGTTCGGGTGGAGCCGGACGTCGTCTACGTCTGCCCCATCGAGCCCGGCGAACCGATCGGCATCGGCGACACGGTCATTCGCAAGGGCGCCTTCCGGGTATCGCCCGACGACAGCTGGTGCGGCCGCACGATCAACTCGCTCGGCGAGCCGATCGACGGCAAAGGTCCGATCACGAAAGGCCTCTCTCCGCGCTCGATTGCCAATACCGCACCGCCTTCGATGACGCGTAGCCGCGTCGAGAAGGGCTTCAAGACCGGTGTGCGGGCGATCGACATCTTTTCGCCGCTCTGCCTCGGGCAGCGTCTCGGCATTTTCGCCGGTTCCGGCGTCGGCAAGTCGACGCTTCTGTCGATGCTCGCGAGAGCCGATGCCTTCGACAAGGTGGTGATCGCGCTGGTCGGCGAACGCGGCCGCGAGGTGCGCGAATTCATCGAGGATACGCTCGGCGACAACATGGCCAAGTCGATAGCCGTCGTCGCGACCAGTGACGAAAGCCCGATGCTGCGCAAGATGGCGCCGCTGGTGGCGATCACCATAGCCGAGCATTTCCGCGATCAGGGCGACAACGTCCTGTTCATTGCCGACAGCGTCACCCGTTTCGCCCACGCGATCCGCGAGGTGGCGGTCGCATCCGGCGAACCCCCGATCGCCCGCGGCTATCCCGCTTCGGTCTTCACGGAACTGCCGCGCCTGCTCGAGCGCGCCGGTCCGGGCGTCGAAGGCGCCGGCACGATCACCGCGATCATCTCGATCCTCGTCGACGGCGACAACCACAACGACCCTATCGCGGATTCCACCCGCGGCATTCTCGACGGCCATATCGTGCTCGACCGCTCGCTCGCGGAGGAGGGGCGTTATCCGCCGATCAATCCGCTCGCCTCGATTTCGCGTCTCGCCCGCAAGGCCTGGACGGAGGATCAGGAGAAGCTGGTGTCCCGTCTGAAATCGCTGGTGCACCGTTACGAGGAAACGCGGGACCTGCGCCTGATCGGCGGCTATCGCGCCGGCAGCGATCCGGATCTCGACATGGCGATCAAGCAGGTGCCGGTCATTTACGAAGTTCTCAAGCAGACGCCGGGGGAGAAGCCCGCGCTCGATGCTTACACAGACCTTGCGAACGCGCTGAGAGCGGCGGCCGGACAGCCGAATCCGCCGTCGGCCATGGCAAGAAGGTGATGATTCGATGAGCGATCACAAGAACACCGCAGAAGCGGCATGGCCCAAGCCGGAAGTGCCGCCCTCGCGGCTGGGCGACAAGATGCTGACCGCGGCGGGGATTACCCTTGCGGCGGCGTCGGCCTTCTTTCCCTGGTACGTTTTCCTCAACGCCGACAAGTTCGGCATCCGCACGGAAACGCTGGGCCGGACCCGCGACCTGCCGCCGGGCATCGCCCGCCCGGTCGTCAGCGTCTCGCCTTTGGCCATGACCGACAGTTCCAGGGACGATTGGCCGGTTCCCCCCGAGCCGATGGACACGCTGGCCACGGCCACCACGTCTTCGGTCGGCGAAACGCGCAATAACGGCAGCTTTCGGGAGGAACAGCCGTTTCCGGGCGGTGGCAGCTTCCGGCTGCTGCATGTCGCCAACGGGCGGGCGCTCATCGAGAACAGCTCCGGCATGTACATGGTCCAGGTCGGCTCGACCCTGCCGGACAACAGCAAGCTTGCAAAGTTCGAACAGCGTGACGGCAAGTGGGTGATCGTCACGTCCAGCGGGCACGTCTACCAGGACACGGGAACGGCCCGCCCGTAAGTCCGACGCAAGGTTATGGGCCTAGGCTTCAGACAAAAGATGGAGAGAAGCCTATGCAACCGATTCAACTGTTCGAGATGGCATCGCGTCAGGCCGAGTGGCTCTCGGTGCGCCAGGAAGTCGTTGCAGGCAACATCGCGAATGCCAACACGCCCAAATACAAGTCGAAGGACGTAACGCCCTTCGAAGCGGTTCTGGACCGGACCTACGTCCCCATGGCCCGCACCCATGCGGCTCATTTCGCCGGCAGCGGTCTCAGCGACCAGGTTGAGATCAAGGAATCGGAACTGAACGAAGAAATCGGCGTGCAGGAATCCGGCAATACCGTCTCGCTGGCCCAGGAGCTGTCGAAGACGGGCGAAATCAAGCGTCAATACGAACTGAGCACAGGTCTGGTGAAGTCGTTTCACAGCATGATGCTGATGACAGTAAAGAGGTAAGCAAATGGATCCGCTTTCAGCCTCCCTGAAGATCGCAGGATCGGGAATGGAGGCGCAGGCAACGCGTCTGCGCATCGTTTCCGAAAACATCGCCAACGCCCGCTCCACCGGCGACACGCCCGGTGCGGACCCTTATCGCCGCAAGACCATCACCTTCGGCGCAGAACTGGACAAGGCAAGTGGCGTGGACCTCGTCGAGGTCAAGAAGCTCGGGGTCGACAACTCCAAGTTCATCCAGGAATACGATCCGGATCATCCGGCCGCCGACGAGAAGGGCATGGTCAAGACGCCGAACGTCAACATGCTCATCGAGATGGCCGACATGCGGGAGGCCAACCGCTCCTATGAAGCCAATATCCAGACCATCAAGCAGACGCGTGAGCTGATTGCCGCGACGATCGATCTTCTGAAGGCCGGACAATGATCGACAAGATTCAGAACGTAAGCTCCCTTTCGCTCTCCAACGGTCTCGATGAAATCGGCTCGGAAAGCACCTCCGTCTTCGGCGCGCGCGCTTCGACGCCCGGGCAGAACACGGGCATGGATTTCGCCAGCGTCATCGGCGAAATGGCGACAGACACGATGAACAGCCTGAAGGGCGCCGAATCGATGTCCTTCAAGGCCATTCAGGGCAAGGCGAATACCCGCGAAGTCGTGGATGCGGTCCTGGATGCGCAGCAGTCGCTCCAGACGGCCATGGCGCTGCGCGACAAGATCGTCTCCGCCTATCTCGAAATCACGAAAATGCAGATCTAAAATTTTGAGGACGAAGACATGAGAGCGCTTTCCGTCGCGGCAACGGGCATGGATGCCCAGCAGACCAATCTCGAAGTCATCGCGAACAACATCGCCAACATCAACACGACGGGCTACAAGCGTGCCCGCGCCGAGTTTTCCGATCTGCTCTATCAAAGCGAGCGCGCGCAGGGCGTGCCGAACCGGGCCAACCAGGCGATCGTGCCGGAAGGCGCCAATATCGGTCTCGGCGTGCAGACTTCGGCGGTGCGCAACATCCATACCCAGGGTGAGCTGACCCACACCGAAAACGACCTCGATCTCGCGATCGTCGGCCGCGGCTGGTATCAGATCCAGACGCCGGACGGCACGACGCTCTACAGCCGCGCCGGCGCCTTCAACAAGAACGCCGACGGCCAGCTCGTCACCATCGACGGATACGCCGTCGTGCCGAACATCACCTTCCCGGCCGATGTCAGCGAAACCCAGATCACCCGTACCGGCCAGGTCATGGTCCGTATCGGCAATTCCTCCGATTTCACCGAAATCGGCCAGCTCACCATCGCCAACTTCGTCAACGAAGCAGGCCTGCAGCCGCTCGGGGACAACCTCTTCGCGCAGACCGCGGCGTCCGGCGAGCCGATCGTCGCGGTGCCGGAGGATCCGGGCTTCGGCTATCTGAAGCAGGGCTATCTGGAAAGCTCGAACGTGGACGCGGTCAAGGAGATCACCGATCTGATCTCGGCCCAGCGCGCCTATGAAATGAACTCCAAGGTCATCACCACAGCAGATGAGATGGCTCAGATCGTCAGCAAGAACCTGAAGTAAAAACAGGAGACGGGCAGACATGACGTTTAGCCGGAAAAATGCGATTGGCGCCAGGTTGGCCGTGCCTTTCCTGGCGGCCTTCCTTGCCGGAATGGGCTCGCCGGTGCTCGCTGAAATGGGCACGGCGGTCGTGCCGACGTCGACCATCTATCCCGGGGAAGAGATCACCCCGAGCAGGGTCGAGGAGGTCGAGGTCACCAATCCCAATCTGACTGGCGACTATGCCCGGAAGTCCAAGGAGGTCGTCGGCATGGTGGCGAAGCGCACCTTGCTGCCGGGGCGCACCATTCCGGTTTCGGCTCTCCGCGAAGCCTTCGCCGTCACCCGCGGCTCGGCGATCCGCCTGACGTTCACGATCGGAAATCTGACGATCTCGGCGGGCGGCACGCCGCTCGAGAACGCGGGAGTGGGCGACCTCATCCGCGTGCGCAATACGGACTCGGGCGTCACGGTAAGCGGCACCGTCATGGCCGACGGCACGGTACAGGTGACGGCGAGATGAGAACGAGCCTCTTCCTCACCGCGCTCGTTCTGCTGGGCTCTCTCCTGGATGGCGCACCGGTGCTTGCCGATTCGGCACGCATCAAGGACATCGCCTCGCTGCAGTCCGGCCGCGAAAACCAGCTCATCGGGTACGGTCTCGTCGTCGGCCTGCAGGGCACCGGCGACAGCCTGCGCTCGTCGCCCTTTACCGATCAGTCCATGCGGGCGATGCTGCAGAACCTCGGCATTTCGACGCAGGGCAGCCAGTCCAACGCCAAGAATGTCGCGGCCGTCATGGTCACGGCCAATCTCCCGCCTTTCGCAAGCCCCGGCAGCCGCATCGACGTGACCGTCAGTTCGCTCGGCGACGCGACCTCGCTGCGTGGCGGTACGCTGGTGATGACGTCGCTTTCGGGCGCCGACGGGCAGATCTACGCGGTCGCCCAGGGCGCGCTGATCGTTTCCGGCTTCTCGGCTCAGGGACAGGCCGCTACACTGACGGAAGGCGTCACGACGGCGGGTCGCGTTCCGAACGGCGCCATCATCGAGCGCGAGCTTCCGTCCAAGTTCAAGGACGCGGTCAATCTCGTCCTGCAGCTCCGCAATCCTGACTTTTCGACGGCGGTGCGTGTCTCCGACGTCGTGAACAGTTTCGCCACGCGTCGCTATGGCGGCCTGATCGCCGAGCCTCGGGACAACCAGGAAGTGATCATTCAGAAGCCGAAGAGCGCCGACCTCACCCGCCTGATGGCCGAGATCGAGAATCTTGTTGTAGAAACCGATACGCCGGCCAAGGTGGTGGTCAACGAACGCACCGGCACGATCGTCATCGGCGCGGATGTGAAGGTCTCGCGCGTCGCCGTGAGCTACGGCACGCTGACGGTGCAGGTCACGGAAACCCCGCAGATCATCCAGCCCGAGCCGTTCTCGCGCGGCGAGACCGCCGTTCAGCCGCAGACGGACATCATGGCGATGAAGGACGGTGGTCAGGTCGCGATCCTGAACGGACCGGACCTGCGCACGCTCGTCGCCGGCCTCAATAGCATCGGCGTCAAGCCGGACGGCATCATCGCCATCCTGCAGGGCATCAAGTCCGCCGGCGCCCTTCAAGCGGAGCTCGTCCTGCAATGACCGAGACCCTGTTCACCATTTCCGTATCCAAAACCCTTGCCCGCCGCGTTCTTGCAGCCGCCGCAGTCCTGATGCTGGTCTCCCAGGTCGGGGCGCAGCAGCCCGGGGCGGTTTCGGAAACCTCGACGAGCGACGAGATCCAGAGGTTCTGCACCAATATCGCCGATGCGGCGCGCGACCAGCGTTATCTCCTGCAGAAGCAGGAGCTTGAAAAGCTGCAGTCGGATGTCGACGGCCGCATCCAGACACTGGAAGAACGCACCGCGGAATATCAGGACTGGCTGAAGCGCCGCAACGATTTCCTGGCGCGCGCCCAGGCCGGCCTGGTCGACATCTTCAAGACGATGAAGCCGGATGCCGCAGCACCTCAGCTCGAAGAGATGCGGATGGAGATCGCGGCGGCGATCATCATGCAGCTTCCGCCGCGCCAGTCCGCGCTCTTCCTGAGCGAAATGGATCCGCAGAAGGCCGGCATGATCTCGACGATCATTTCCAGCGCCTCCGATCCCAACACTTCGAAGACACCTTCCAATACTGCGAAAGCGCCCTCATGACGAAACGCATTCCCGCCATCATGGCTGTTCTCTTTCTGGCCGGCTGCCAGAGCCAGACCATCAGGGAGATCGGCAATGCGCCGGCGATGAGCCCGATCGGCAGCGGCCTGCAATATGCGCAGACGCCGCAGATGTCCTCCTATCCGAAGCAGCCGCGGCACCTCGCCAGCGGCTATTCGCTCTGGAGCGACACCCAGGCGGCGCTCTTCAAGGATGCCCGTGCCCTGAATGTCGGCGACATCCTGACCGTCGATATCCAGATCAACGACCGCGCCTCCTTCGACAACGAGACGGAACGCACCCGCGACAATTCCACGGGGCTCTCCTGGCAGCTTGGCGTGAGCAATCTTTTCGGCTGGACGCCGAAAGCCGAGGCGACGGGCGATCTCGGTTCGGATTCCGCCACGGCTTCCCATGGCAAGGGCTCCACGGAGCGCTCCGAGCGGTTGAAGCTGCTCGTCGCCGCGGTCGTTACCGGCATCCTGGAGAACGGCAATCTCCTGATCAGCGGTTCTCAGGAGGTCCGGGTCAATCACGAAATCCGCATCCTGAACGTCGCCGGCATCGTCCGTCCTCAGGATGTCGATTCCAGCAACATGATTTCCTACGAAAAGATCGCCGAAGCCCGTATTTCCTACGGCGGCCGCGGGCGTCTGATGGAAGTCCAGCAGCCTCCGGTCGGTCAGCAGGTCGTCGATCTGTTCTCGCCCTTCTGACGAAACCGGGTGAAGGTCTCTTGATTTGAAGGTTTGAAGACCATGGCGGATGAAGCGCAGGCGGCCGACGCCGGAAAAAGGAAGAACACCGTGATGGTGCTCGCGGGCGTCGCGGTCCTGACGCTGGTCGGCGTCGGAGGCGGCTGGGTCCTCGGCGGCGTGATCGCACCGCCGGCGCCGCAGCCGGTGCAGACCGCCGAGACCGGAGAGGGCGGGAAGGAGGGGATTCCGCATATTTCAACGCCGGAGAAGGGCGTCGTTCTCCTGGAGCCGATCACCACCAATCTCGCTTATCCCTCCGAGAACTGGATCCGGCTCGAATTGGCGCTTGCTTTCAAAGGGCCCCCGGAACTGCCGCTCGCGGAAGACATCCACCAGGATATCCTCGCCTATATGCGCACCGTCTCGCTGCAGCAGATCGAGGGGCCGCGCGGCTTTCAGTATCTGAAGGACGACATCCAGGAGCGGATCGACCTCCGCTCGCAGGGCAAGGTCGCCAAGGTGATGTTCAGGACCTTCGTGATAGAGTGAAACCAGAGCGGATAGATCGCCCACGCGAACTGCCTACACGTTCCTGAAAAAGTCCGCGATCACCCTGTGCGGTGGCTTCTTGAAGACCAGTGAATATCCCGAACTCTGGAACGCTATTCGATCCGGTTCGGTGTCGCGGTTGACGACGCTGGTTCCTTGAGCAATCAGCGATCCGCGAGCAATGCGGCACCGACCGATAACCGCCGAATTGGGATAGAGGATGACGCAGTCCTCTAGTATCGGCGCCACGCCATGGTTCTTGCCCACAGTGGAATTCTGATAAAGTACGAGGTGATTTCCGTAGGTGGCCTTTGCCAGCACGATACCCACCGAATGGCCGATGAAGAAGACCTCCGGCAGCTCGACTTCGTAGAATATGTCGATGGCATTCAGAGCCTTGTTGAGCAGGAAAAGCATCGTGCATATGCGCGGTGTGCGTTCTCGACGCCAGATGGTATTGGCGAGATAGTACAGGAAAATGCAATATTGTGACGAGTGGAGAACGTCGAATTGCCCCGGCTTCCAGACGCTGGACTGACCGATGCAATGATCCAGCCGCTTTAGCGCCTCCGGCAGATGCATCGCGACCAGCGGAAATTCGGTTTCATCGCAAAAGGGAACAAGACGACGCAGCTGTTCGCAGCAATAGTCGGCAAGTCTGTCCGCTTCAAGGTTGAGTATCTCCATCGGGAGCTTCCTCCGAAATCAGACGTTTACCCGGCGCACTCCTAGCACGCAGGGCGGGTCCACAAGGTTGTCGGGACGTGCGCCGAAGCGCAGCAGGTCGCGCCGGCCGTACTCGTCGGCGATCCGTTCGGCCATTTGCCGCACCGTGACCGGGATGCCCGAGCAGATGTTCGCCGGTCCCGTTCCGTCGCCAAGCGCGATCTCGGCGATTTGCCGACCCGCCTCGCGGACATCCAGGAAGTCGCGGATCTGGTTGCCGCTGGTCAGTTCTACCGGCCTGCCGGCGGCGAGCTGGGCGCGCAGATAAGGCACCAGCCGGCGTTCGTCCTCCCCTTCGCCGAAGAGATAGAAGAGACGGCACCATGCGAAATCGATCCGGTGTAATGGCAGCCATTGCGACAAGGCGAGAAAGGTTGCGGCCTTTGCCCCCGCATAGGGGCTGACGGGGCGCAGCGGCGTGTCGGTCGCCAGCATGCCTGCGGAAATGTCGTATTCGAAACACGTGCCCACCCCGACGAAGCGTCTCACCCCGGCAAGTGCCGCCGCCTGCGCCATGCGCAGCGTGCCTTCGAGGCACACGATGTTTTCCGGAGACTGCAGATATTTGCCGGCTTCGACATACCAGGCGACGTGGATGACGGTTTCGACGCCGTCGAGCGCCTCCGCCCACCATTCCGTAGATTCACGGAACAGGTCCTTCGTGCGGATCACGCTTTCGATGGCGGAATGATGCCCGAGCCGGCTTTCGGACCCTTCGCGCACGACGAGGCGAACGCGTGCACCCGCCTCGGCCAGTGCCCGGAGAACCTGCCGGCCGACGAAACCCGTCCCGCCTGTCAGGAGAACGACCCCGGTCATGCGATCTGCAGCCTCGGCACAGCGGTTACGAACCTGGTGCCCTGTTCGGCCAGTGACGCAAGCTGCTGGCGGACTTCGGCGGCGATGTTCCAGGGGAGTATCATCACGTAATCCGGCCGGCGCTCAACGATAGTGTCGGGATGCAGGATCGGAATATGGCTTCCGGGCATGAACTTGTTCTGCTTGGCGGCCGCCGCATCGCAGACGAAGGGCAGGAGATCGGGTTTGACGCCCGCGAAGTTCAGAAGCGTGTTGCCCTTGGCGGCCGCGCCATAGGCTGCGACGGTCTTGCCCTCGCGTTTTGCCTCAAGGAGGAAGGCGAGCGCATCGTTCTTGACCTGCTCCGCCCTGGCCTGGAATTGTGCATAGAGTGCGGATGTGCGCAGGCCGCGGCGTTCTTCCTCGGCAAGCAGCGTCGTCACCGCGTCGGTCGTCTCTCGCGGATCGTCGGCATGGCAGCCGTAGACGCGCAGGCTTCCGCCATGGGTCGGCAGTTCCTCGACGTCGAAGACGCGCAGGCCCGCGCTCCCGAAGATCTTTCTGGCCGTGTAAAGGGAGAGATAGGAGAAATGCTCGTGATAGACCGTATCGAACTGGTTCTCCTCGATCAGCCGCATGACGTGCGGGAATTCCAGCGTGATCGTGCCGCCGGGCTTCAGTGCCGCCTTCATCCCGCGCGTGAAGTCGTTGATGTCGGGGACATGGGCATAGACGTTGTTGCCGAGGATGAGGTCGGCGCTCTTGCCTTCTTCGGCCAGCGCCTTGCCGAGCGCCTCGCCGAAGAATTCCCGCCGCACCGGAATGCCGAGCGCTTCGGCAGCCTCGGCCGTGCTCGCCGTCGGCTCGATCCCCAGGCAGGGAATGCCGGCGGCGACGAAATTCTTCAATAGGTAGCCGTCGTTCGAGGCGATTTCGACGACCATGCTCTTCCGATCGAGGCCGAGCCGCCTCGTGATCGTTTCGACATAGCGGGCCGCGTGCGCCAGCCAGCCCTTCGATGCGCTGGAGAAATAGGCGTAATCCGCGCTGAAGAGGGATTCCGCGGAAGCATAGTCCTCCGTCTGGACGAGCCAGCATTCCTCGCAGACCTTCAGCCGCAGCGGGAAATACAGCTCCGGCTTCGAGAGATCCTCGGCGGTCAGATAGGCGTTTGACGGCGGTGCGAAGCCGAGGTCGAGGAAATCGCAGCGGAGCGCGCTGCCGCAATGGCGGCAATTCATGGCGTCAGTCCCGTAAATTCGTCTGTCAGATGTGGATGGCGGCGATCCCGCTCGGAGATTTCAGTGATGCTCAGGGGCCAGCTGATGCCGAGCATCGGATCCTGTGAATTCAAAGCGCCTTCTGCCCCGGGTGCGTAAGGCGTCGAGTGCAGGTAAAGGAGCTCGCAATCGTCGGTGAGCGCCTGGAAACCGTGCGCGAAGCCTTCCGGTATCAGCAGCGAGCGCCGGTTCTCCGCCGAAAGCTCTTCGGCATGCCATTTCAGAAAGGTCGGTGAACCGGCCCTGAGATCGATGGCGACGTCCCAGACTTTACCGCGCAGGCAGTTCACGAGCTTCATCTCCGCATGCGGCGGATGCTGGAAATGCATGCCGCGCACCGTGCCTCCTTGCGCCGTCATCGTCAGGTTGATCTGGGCGATCGGCTTTGCCCAACCCGCCGCAGCGAGCTCCTCTGCGCAGAACATGCGTGAGAAGAAACCGCGCGAATCACCGAGGTTCTGGCGTTCGACCAGCTTCAGGCCGGCAAGCGGCAGCTCGGTGACCGTGAAGCGGCTCAAGGGCGGGCCTCGTAATCGGCGATTTCAAATTCGCAGAGCGCGCGGGCATCGGCTCCGTCATGTTGCGCGCGATACCATTTCATCGTCCGGTCGACGGCTTCCGTCAGCGACCAGCGCGGTTCGATGTTCAACATATGCCGCGCCTTGGCGGTTTCCAGCGCAAGCCAGCCCGCTTCGTGCGGCCCCTCGTTTCCGTCGCCATACCGTACCTCGCCGCCGCCATAGGAGGCGCGGGCGATATCGATCACCTGACGTACCGGGGCGGCTTCATGACTGACCGGGCCGAAATTATATGCATCGGCGAGCGCCGGATCGCTCCACAGCCGCTCGGCAAGCACGAGATAGGCCGAGAGCGGCTCCAGGACGTGCTGCCATGGGCGTTTTGCCTTCGGCCGCCGCACATGCAGGACCTGGCCGGATTGCCAGGCGCGCACCGCATCCGGCAGAAGCCTGTCCGCCGACCAGTCGCCGCCGCCGATCACGTTGCCGGCGCGGGCGCTTGCGACAGTGACGCCTTTCTCGCGCAGAAACGAATCACGGTAGCTGGAAATGACGATCTCGGCCGCCGCCTTGCTGGCGCTGTAGGCGTCATAACCGCCGAGAAGATCGGTCTCCCGGTAGGGAAAGACGTACTCTAGGTTGCGGTAGACCTTGTCCGTAGTGACCGCGACGACGACGCGCACCGACGGCACCGCGCGGACGGCTTCGAGGAGGTTGGCCGTGCCGAGCACGTTCGTGGCGAACGTGCCGAGGGGATCCTGATAGCTCTGCCGCACCAGGGCCTGCGCGCCGAGATGCAGGACAATGTCCGGAGAGGCGGCTCTGACGAGTTCTGCGAGCTTCGTCGCGTCGCGGATATCCTGGAAATGGCTTGCGGCCAGCTGGGGGCGTGCGAGCGAGAAAAGGCTCGGGGTTGTCTCCGGCGGCAGCGAAATGCCGGTGACATCGGCGCCGAGGCGCCTCAGCCAGATGGAAAGCCATGCGCCTTTGAAGCCCGTATGCCCCGTCAGCAGAACGCGCTTGCCGGCCCAGAAATCAGGTTTCGGCCGAACGCCGGCCGTCACTGCCAGATCTTCCATGGTGCCTGTCCCGACGCCCAAAGATCTTCGAGCAGGTTTTTTTCGCGCAGCGTGTCCATCGGCTGCCAGAAGCCTTCGTGTTCATAGGCCATCATCTCGCCCATGGTGGCGAGGGTCGTCATGGGCGCCGCTTCCCACGGGGTGCTGTCTGCTTCGATGAGCTCGATGGACTTCGGCGACAGGACGAAGAAGCCGCCGTTGATCATGCCGCCATCGCCGCGCGGTTTTTCCGCAAAGCCGGTGACCTTGATGCCGTCACGCTCCAGCGCGCCGTATCGGCCGGGCGGGTGGACGGCGGTCACCGTCGCGAGCTTGCCATGGGCCTGGTGGAATTTGACCAGCTCGTTGATGTTCACGTCGCTGAGGCCGTCGCCGTAGGTGAAGCAGAAGCAATCTTCGTTGCGCAGATAGTCCGCGACGCGCTTCAGGCGGCCACCCGTCATCGTGGCTTCGCCGGTATCGATCAGCGTGACTTTCCACGGTTCGGCGGTGCGGCGGTGAACCTGCATCTCGTTATAGGCCATGTCGAAGGTGATATCCGACATGTGCAGGAAGTAGTTCGCGAAATACTCCTTGATGATGTAGCCCTTGTATCCGCAGCAGATGATGAACTCGTTCACGCCATGGGCGGAGTAGAGCTTCATGATGTGCCAGAGGATCGGCCGGCCGCCGATCTCGATCATCGGCTTCGGCCTCAGATGGGTTTCCTCGGATATGCGGGTTCCGAGCCCGCCGGCGAGAATCACAGCTTTCAATTTGGTCTCTCCATGAGAGGTAGCCACCTGCCAAGACCGGAACACGCCACGGGCCTGATGAATCCGACAAAGAACCGTTTGGCCGACATGTTCGGAAAGCCTAAAGCAGGACGGTCTGAATCAGGTCCTCCTGGCTGAACACCAGGTTCGGCAGATAGCCTAATGTCACGAAACGCTCACGATGTTCGGCCGAAGAGACGAGGACGGCCGCGTGTTCGACCAGTTCCGGAGCGTGTTCTGCGGGTTCGTCGACAATTTCCACCCTGCTGGGAAAATTGACCTTGAGAAGCCGCTCCTTGATGATCGAAGAATCGGCAAAACCGGATATGATGAGGCGACTGACGCCGGCCGTGGCGTTCACCTGCCAGGCGAGCGTCTGCAGCGCGACCGCCAAGGGCAGGCCGTCGCGTATGGCGGCGAGCTGCGCATGGTCTCCACGGCCTCCGAATTCCATCCGGGTGTAGAGCTCGTAGCTCTTCAGGTAATCTTTGTTCTGGGAAATCAACAGGCGGATCGCGACCGCCATGCGTTCGAGCGTGAACTGGCGGCACAGATATTCCTGGGTATGGCGGTCATCGAGGGATGTGCCGATCTTGCCACGTTTGATGCCGAAATACAGGAAGTATTCCAGACCGCCGCGGTAGGTATCCCAAGCGGTCATCGCAAGGTGATGGCCGCCCTGGGTGCGGTTGCCAATCGCCGAGCGGATGACCTGGCGGTAGAACGGCTTCTTGCGGAAGGCGATATCGCCCTGATCGAGCATATGAGCGAGCATGGGAAAGCAGAAATGGCAGATTTCGCGCGGCACCCACGCGGCTCTGAACGCCGAGTTCCGGTAGATACCGATCTCGGGAAAGATATGCCGCTGGATCATCAGGTTGAAAACTTCCGCAAAGCTTCGCTTCGGATAGATCGTGTCCTTTTCCAGCTCGTAGAAGACCCCCTTGTCGATATCGGTGACGCCGTCGGTGATATGCCATGGCGCATAGCAGGCGGTTAGATTGCGGTTCTCGTCCATGTAGTGGACGATCGCATCGATCTCGTCGCCGATCAGTCGATCGTCGTCGGCCAAATAAAGCAGATACTCGCCACGTGCCAACCGGAACGCGCTGTTCATGTTGGGAATCATCCCAACATTGGTTTCGCCCTTGAAATAGCGGATAGGCGCGCCCTGTCCGATGAACTTCTGCACCACTTCGGTAGTGTCGTCAGTCGACGCGTTATCCGAAACTACGATCTCGAAAGGAAAGTCGGATTTGACGTCGCGAACACACCGCTCCAGGCAGTCGTGCAGGTATTTCGCCCGGTTGTAGGTGGGTATGCAGATGCTGAACTTGATAGGATTCACCGGAACTTCCTCGACTGGGCCCTGCGATGATGAGATATTTCGGACCTAAGCTATCCGTCGAGACTTGTGTAAAGCTGAAGCGGGCTGCCGCCGGCCGGTCCTCATGGCGTCCGGGAAATCGACGCCGGTATCTTCCTGTTCATGACCTCTCCTCTCGCCCGCTATTGTGTTGACCTCGGTTCGCTGGGGTGACTATCGAAGGTGACCTAAAGGACCTTCGTGATCGCATGATTCGGCTGATCTACCTGCTCGTCGCCCTGGTCGCGGCACCCGGGCTCGCGCTTGCCCAACAATCGCCTGCGGATCTTCTCAATCTGCCGGTCGACGGCTCCGCCGCTGCGTGGATCATCAGGACCTTCGGGCTGCTGACGGTTCTCTCCGTTGCCCCCGGCATCCTGATCATGGTCACGAGTTTTCCGCGCTTCGTGATCGCTTTTTCGATCCTCCGGTCGGGCATGGGGCTTGCGACGGCACCCTCGAACATGGTGCTGATCTCGATGGCGCTGTTCATGACGTTCTATGTGATGGCGCCGACCTTCGACCGTGCGTGGAATGAAGGCGTCCAGCCGCTCCTTCAGAATCAGGTGACGGAAGCGGAAGCCGTGCAGCGCATCGCGCAGCCGTTCCGGGTCTTCATGTCGGCCAATACGCGCGACAAGGACCTTCAGCTTTTCGTCGAGATCGCCCGCGAACGGGGCCAATCGATCGGAACGCCGGAGGCCATCGACTATCGCGTGCTGGTTCCGGCCTTCATGCTGTCGGAGATCAGGCGGGGCTTCGAGATCGGCTTCCTGATCATTCTCCCCTTCCTGGTGATCGATATGATCGTTGCGGCGATCACCATGGCGATGGGCATGATGATGCTGCCGCCGACCTCGATCTCTCTGCCCTTCAAGATTCTCTTCTTCGTGCTGATCGACGGCTGGAACCTGCTGGTCGGCAGTCTCATTCGGTCGTTTGGCTGACTTGGTCGGAGGGGAACGGCCGGACCACCGGCCGTCCCGGGCCTGATGTCAGGCCGCACGGGAGATGAAAGGCTCGCTCCGCGCCGGCAGCGCCGGCACCTCGAAGTGATCGGGCTTTTGTCCGGCCTTTGCGCGGTCCGCCATCATCTCGTAGGCTTTTTCGAGGTGGCGGCAGAAGCGGTCGGCGTCGAACAGCGGATGAGTGAAGCGGTTTGCATGCAGCCGCTTCCGGATTTGCGCCAGCTCTTCCCTGTTGTTGTAGAAGTGGACGGCGCGCCGGACGTAGTCATCCGGATCGTCGGCGACCATTTCGGGCAGGCCCAGGGCGTTCAGCAAGCTTTCGCTGACCCGCGAGGCGAAGTTCGTGCCTTTGTAGGTGAGCATCGGCAACCCGCTCCAGAGCTTTTCGGAGGTGGTCGTGTGGCCGTTGTAGGGGTAGGTATCCAGGCCGAGATCGGTCAATGAGATACGGGTGAGATAGGACGTATAATCGACAAGGCGGTCTCCGAACAGGATTCGGTCGCTGGAGATTCCCGCATCGGCAAAAGCTTTCCGAAGGTTCGCGCGTGCGCCGAACCTCTCGCGGCAGATGAGGTAAAGATAGGCATCGGGAGCTTCCTTCAGGATGCGTGCCCACAGGTCGACCGTCGTGCGGGTGTATTTCCACTGGGAATGGAAGCACGAGAAGATGAAGGCGCCGTCCGGCATCCCGCAGACCTGGCGTTCCACCGAGCCGGGCAGCGGGCGGTGCGCCACGCTGTTCGGGAAGAAGGTCTCCGGCATCCAGCAGAGCTTTTCGTAATAGTTGGGAATGGAGCTCTCCGGCACGACCGTGCGGTCGCATATCAGGTAGTCGATATCCACATTGACCACCGTGCCGGGATAGCCGAGCCATGTGACATGAATCGGCGCCGTCATGTGATTGAGGAGGAAGACCCGGTTGTCCGCCGTATGGCCCTGCAGATCGACGAGTATGTCGATGTTTGCTGCCTTGATGGCATCCACCGCCTCTTCGTCGGTCTTGCCGCGGACGGAGACGATCTTTCCCCATTCCTCGCGATTGGCCGAATTCCGGGTGCGGAGGTTTTCCGGATCCGTGTTGCAGAAAAGCGTGATGTCGAAGCGCGTTCTGTCATGAGCTTCCAGCACACCTCGGAGAGCCTTCATGACAGCATGGTCGGTCCAGAGGTCGGCCGAAAGATAGCCGATCCGGAGCTTGTCCCCCCATTTGTGAGGCATGGCATGCCTTTTCGCCGTAACGCCGGCCGGCTTTTTCTGGCCTGTATCGGCGCCCGCGATTGCATTGACCTTTTCGTCGCCGCACCAACGCATGTTGTAGAGGGATACTTCGCTGCGGATCGCTTCGAGGTCGCCGCGCGCAATCTCGGCGTCCACGATCGGCTGATATTTATCTACTATCTCGTAATTGTTGGTGTCCCGGGCGATCGAGAGATAGAAATTGCGAACGAACTTGTCGTCGGGGAACCTCTCGAACACGTCTTCGATGAGCTTATGCTCTTCTTCGCTGCGTTCTGCGAGCTTGATCGACCGGACGGCGAGGTGGCGATGGGCCTCCACGGCGCTTTCGCCAAGGGTCTTTCGGAATGCGCCGATCCCCTCCATATCCTGACGCATCAGCGCACCGGTCATCAGGGCAGCCATGTCCGGATCGGCAAGAGCCTCGTTGAGGATGCGCGCACCGATACGCAGCGTGCTGATGTCGTCGCCGTTGGAGAAGTGAATCCGCATGGCTTCACGCAGATATTTCAGCTGGTGGCGGGATTCCGTCGAGCCTGCTACCTGGAATGCCTGCGCTGCCTCCTCCTTCATCCGGAGCTTCACGAGCGTGGCACCCAGCAGGGCGTAGTGCCTGGGGTCCTTGTCTATGTCCAGCAGCCGGTTGAGGATCGCCAGAACATCGTGATATTCGCGCTTGTCGAAGCTCTTTTGAGCCGCTGCGTAGTCCCTTTGCACCTTGAGGCTTTTCAAGTCTTCCCACTCCAGTGATTGCTGCGCCGGCAGCTCGGGGCCGGCCTCTGGGCCCATGATGGCGGACGAAGCTTGCTTGAAACCATCGTGAAAGAGCCGGGCCGTCGTAAACCGGCGGTTAACCATAAAAGAGGGTGCTTTCGTTCCGTCCTGCCGTCTAAAGAACTTGGCAAGAATTGGCTGCGAGATTTCCCACACACGACGGGTTTGGTATCTCTTCAGGACTGAAGGAACCGATTGGCATGATGCCGGACCGGAGTGACCGGTAAAGTATTCAGTCCGGTATGTCCCCCCAAAAGTATTTCGTTCAAAGGGACAATCAATTATGGCAAGCATTCTCACCAATGTTAACGCTATGGCGGCGCTCCAGACCCTGCGCGGCATCAGCAACGACATGCAGACGACGCAGGACCGGATCTCCTCCGGCATGCGCGTCGGCACTGCTTCCGACAACGCCGCCTACTGGTCGATCGCGACCACGATGCGTTCCGACAATGCCGCTCTTTCCTCCGTTCAGGATGCGATTGGCCTCGGCGCCGCCAAGGTCGACACCGCCTATTCCGGTATGGAAGCAGCGATCGACGTTGTTCAGGAAATCAAGAACAAGCTGATTACTGCCGCAGAAGGCAGCGCCGACAAGAAGAAGATCCAGGAAGAAATTTCGCAGCTTCAGGATCAGCTGAAGAGCATCTCTTCCTCGGCTTCGTTCTCGGGCGAGAACTGGCTGCAGGCCGATATCGGCGGTAGCGCCGGCGACGACGGCGTGGTTGTCGCCGACAGTGCGATCACCAAGCAGATCGTCGGTTCCTTCACGCGTGACGGCAACGGCAACGTTTCGGTCAAGACCATCAACGTCAAGCTTGACGAAACGAACGTTCTGTTCGACCTTTCCGGCGGCGATGCGGGCATTCTGGACTCCAACATCATGCAGGGCTACCGCGTCGTCAAGGACGCGAGCGGTGCGAAGGCCTACGCCAAGGTCAACACCGACGGCATCAACCCGACCGACACCACCTATACCTGGAAGGACATCGGTGGCGACGTTTGGGCCAAGTTCGACACCAACGGCGATATCTCGACGGCCACGTCCGGGTCCTACCTGGTCAAGGTCGGCGGCGCTTTCGTCGATGCCGTGGACGCCAAGGGCACGGTCGACGCGACCGCCATCGTCACCGCCGGCATCGCCTATGCCACGGGTGTTTCCGTGTCCGAACTCGACATCACCAAGCTCGACGACTACCGCGAGAGCGGTAACGACAAGAACCTCGGTATCGGCGACGGCACCTATGCCAGCGATGAGAACATCATCGCCGCTCTGACCTCCTTCGTCGACGGTCAGCTCGAACTGATGACCAGCGCTGCCGCGAAACTCGGTGCGGTGTCGAAGCGCATCGAGATGCAGGAGGACTTCGCTTCCAAGCTGTCCGACTCGCTCGAGCGTGGCGTCGGCCGACTGGTGGACGCGGACATGAACGAGGAGTCGACGAAGCTCAAGGCCCTGCAGACGCAGCAGCAGCTCGCGATCCAGGCCCTCTCGATCGCCAACTCCGACTCGCAGAACATCCTGTCGCTCTTCCGTTAATCGGAGGCGCGATGGCGTGGAGGCTGACCACGCCGCCAGGCTTCAGAAGGGCCGCGTCCGAAATTGGACGCGGCCCTTTTGTTTTTTCATACGCTTCAATGTTCATTAACCATATTGGGGTTACCTAGAGCCATCGAAACGGCGAGTTAACCAAAAAAATTAATTGGTTAGCAGGCATGATGCTGACCGCTGTTCCCGGTGGAATCCGGAATGTCCCTTTTCGTAATCAGCCACTCAAGGGGCACTCAGAAAATGACCAGCATTCTTACCAATATCGCAGCTATGGCTGCTCTCCAGACCCTGCGCTCTATCGGCCAGGATATGGAAACGACGCAGGGCCGCGTCTCTTCCGGCATGCGCGTCGGCACTGCTTCCGACAACGCCGCCTACTGGTCGATCGCGACCACGATGCGTTCCGACAATGCCGCTCTTTCGGCCGTTCAGGACGCACTCGGCCTCGGCGCCGCCAAGGTCGACACGGCTTACGCCGCGATGGAATCGGCGATCGACGTTGTTCAGGAAATCAAGAACAAGCTCGTTGCCGCCTCCGAACCTGGCGTCGACAAGGCCAAGGTCCAGGAAGAAATCACTCAGCTTCAGGACCAGCTCCGCAGCATCGCTTCCTCGGCTTCGTTCTCGGGCGAGAACTGGCTGCAGGCCGATATCGCCGGTAGCGCCGGCGCCGACGGCGTGGTTGTTTCGGATGATCCCGTCCTCAAGCAGATCGTCGGTTCCTTCACGCGTGACGGCAACGGCAACGTCGCGGTCAAGACCATCAACGTCAAGCTCGACGAAACGAACGTTCTGTTCGACCTTTCCGGCGGCGATGCGGGCATTCTGGACTCCAACATCATGCAGGGCTTCCGCGTCGTCAAGGACGCGAGCGGTGCGAAGGCCTACGCCAAGGTCAACACCGATGGCATCACCCCGACCGACACCACCTATACCTGGAAGGACATCGGTGGCGACGTTTGGGCCAAGTTTGACACCAACGGTGATATCTCGACGGCCACGTCCGGGTCCTACCTGGTCAAGGTCGGCGGCGCTTTCATCGACGCAGTGGACGCCAAGGGCACGGTCGACGCGACTGCCATCGTCACCGCCGGCATCGCCTATGCCACGGGTGTTTCCGTGTCCGAACTCGACATCACCAAGCTCGACGACTACCGTGAGACCGGTAACGACAAGAACCTCGGTATCGGCGACGGCACCTATGCCAGCGATGAGAACATCATGGGTGCACTGATCTCGTTCGTAGACGGTCAGCTCGAACTGATGACCAGCGCTGCTGCCAAGCTTGGCTCGATCTCGATGCGCATCGAAATGCAGGAGAACTTCGCTTCCAAGCTGTCCGACTCCATCGACAGCGGCGTCGGCCGACTGGTGGATGCGGAGATGAACGAGGAGTCCACGAAGCTCAAGGCCCTGCAGACGCAGCAGCAGCTCGCGATCCAGGCCCTCTCGATCGCCAACTCCGACTCGCAGAACATCCTGTCGCTCTTCCGTTAATCGGATCGCGTCAGAACCATCGAAGAAGGCCGCGCCCTCCGGGGCGCGGCTTTTTTGTGCTTCATTATTTTTTATTAACTTTCCTAAAGGGAATTTAACCTTTGTTAACCATTCGCCGCTTAATTGGGGTCATCGAAACGAAGGGTTAACCAAGACGAAAAAGAGGTTAACAGGCATCAGGCCGAACCGTCGTTCACCGGTGAGATCCGGAATGTCCCTTTCCCATCAGCCAAATCAAGGGGCAATCAAGATGACCAGCATTCTTACCAATATCGCAGCCATGGCTGCGCTCCAGACGCTGCGCTCCATCGACAGCGATATGGAAAAGACCCAGGGCCGCGTTTCCTCCGGCCTGCGCGTTGCCACCGCCTCCGACAATG
The DNA here is from genome assembly GCF_900177415.1 of Xaviernesmea oryzae. Lineage (GTDB taxonomy): Bacteria > Pseudomonadota > Alphaproteobacteria > Rhizobiales > Rhizobiaceae > Neorhizobium > Neorhizobium oryzae_A. The sequence goes on from NZ_FXAF01000006.1 coordinate 1,019,882, forward strand.
CCGCCTATTGGTCGATCGCGACCACCATGCGTTCCGACAACAGTGCTCTTTCGGCCGTTCAGGACGCACTCGGCCTCGGTGCCGCCAAGGTTGACACGGCTTATGCCGCGATGGAAACCGTCGTCGACGTCGTCAAGGAAATCAAGAGCAAGCTCGTCGCCGCCTCCGAAGCCGGCGTCGATAAGGCAAAGATTCAGGAAGAAATCACCCAGCTTCAGGATCAGCTCCGCAGCATTGCGGCATCGGCTTCATTCTCCGGCGAAAACTGGCTGCAGGCCGATATCGGCGGTCAGACCAACGCGACGACCGGTCTCATCGAGGCGGGTAGCCCCGTGATGAAGCAGGTCATCGGCTCCTTTATCCGCGATGCCAATGGCAATGTCTCGGTCCAGGCCATTCAGGTCGAACTCGACGAGACGAACGTCCTCTTCGACCTTTCCGGCGGTGATGCCGGTCTGCTCGACGCGGAGGCTTTCAACGGCCTGCGCAAGGTGACGGATACCAACGGCGACGCCAGATACGTCAAGCTGTCGACCGAGTCGGTCGACACGACCTGGAAATCGCTCGGCAACGACGTCTGGGCAAAGATGGACAGCAACGGCGATGTGATAACCGACTCGAACGCCCAGTATCTCGTCAAGGTTGCCGGAGCGTTCCTCGATGCGGTCGATATCGCCGGCACGTTCAATGTCGACACCAACCATGCGGTGACGGGTACCGACGTCACGTATGCCCAGGATATCTCGATCTCCGAACTGGATATTACCAAACTCGATGATTATCGCGAGGCGAGTAACGCAAGCTACCTCGGCATGGGTACCGATGTCAGTGACGCCAATATCATGGACTACCTGATTTCCTTCGTCGACACGCAGCTCGAAGGGCTCATCAGCTCCACCGCAAAGCTCGGTTCGATCTCCATGCGCATCAACATGCAGGAGGATTTCGTTTCCAAGCTGACCGACTCCATCGACAGCGGTATCGGCCGTCTGGTGGATGCGGACATGAACGAGGAGTCGACGAAGCTCAAGGCCTTGCAGACCCAGCAGCAGCTCGCGATCCAGTCGCTGTCGATCGCCAACACCAATTCCGAGAATATTCTGTCGCTCTTCCGTCAGTAAGCGGCGCTCTTGGCTGGAGCGGTTTCGTCCCGCTCTGACACGGCACAATATTCCGGACAGAAGACCGCGTCTCGCAAGAGGCGCGGTTTTTCGTGTCGCCGCGTGGCTTGCGCGAAGCCTGCACGATCGTCGCCTTCGGGGGTTAAGACCTCATTAAGACCTTGCCAATCCGCGTTTGCCTTTGATAACTGTCGTTTTAACGATTTGTTAAGAACGACAGGCCGCCTGCGCATCGGATGCGGGAGGGCGGTGAGCATGATGCCTCTGGTCGTTTCCGGTGCTCCACTCCGGATCTCTCAGAACCTTTGACCGAGGCACGGCCAATGACCAGTATCCTGACCAACACCGCCGCCATGGCGGCCTTGCAGACCCTGCGCGCGATCAACCGCAATATGGAAGTCACCCAGGCCAGGGTTTCATCCGGCATGCGCGTCCAGACGGCGGCGGACAATGCGGCCTATTGGTCGATCGCCACGACGATGCGTTCGGACAATCACGCGCTGTCGACGATTCAGGATGCTCTCGGTCTTGGTGCTGCGAAGGTGGATACCGCTTATGCGGCCATGGAAAGCGCCATCGACACGGTAATGGAGATCAAGTCCAAGATCGTCGCGGCTTACGGTGTCGGCGCCAACCGCAACAAGATTCAGGAAGAGATCGCGCAGCTCCAGGAGCAGCTCAAGAGCATTTCCAACTCTGCAACCTTTTCGGGTGAAAACTGGCTGCAGGACTATATCAGCGACGGCAGCACGAACGCCCAAGAAAAGCCGCTGCTCAAGCAGGTCGTCGCGTCGTTCACCCGTACCGCTTCGGGCGAGGTCGCGATCCAGACCGTCGATTATACGCTGAACTCCAAGACGGTTCTCTTCGATCTCAGCGGCGGCAATCTCGGCATTCTGGATTCGTCGGTCGAATTCGTCGCCGAAAGCGAAACGGCCGTGACCGTCACCACTGCGAATGGCACCCAGGCTCCGACGAGCGCGGGCTATGCGGTTCCCGTGTACAACGAGAGCGATCTGGCGGCTCTCGGCACGGACGCAAACGCAGCCGATGCGCGCATCTACGAGGTCGGCGGCAGTTTCTATTTGAAGGTAGCCGAAGGACAGTGGGTCGAGGTGACGGATACGGATCCCGCCACCGCGCCGGTGGTGACGACCCCCGTCCATCAAAATGGCGGAACGAACTACTATTTCGTTGTCACTGCCGCCAACAACCTCGACAACCGCAGGCTCGGCATTTCCGTCTCGACGCTCGACATCGACAAGCTGGACGAAATCGCCGTGAAGATGAACACGATGGTTCCGGGCTCCGCGCCGGACAACGAGGCTGTGCTCGACATGCTGGAGCGCTTCCTCGACAAGCAACTGATGGCGATGACGAGTGCCGCTTCCAGTCTCGGTTCGATCCAGAAGCGCATCGACCTGCAGGAGGATTTCGTCGCCTCGCTGACGGATGTCATCGACAAGGGCGTCGGGCGACTGGTCGATGCGGACATGAACGAGGAATCGACGCGCCTGAAGGCCCTCCAGACCCAGCAGCAGCTCGGCATTCAGTCGCTGCAGATCGCCAACACCAACGCCGAAAACATCCTTCAGCTCTTCCGGCAGTAGCACGTATAGGTTGATGCCGTTCGCCATGCGGCGGCGCCGGTCGGGCGCTGCCGGCACCCGTCGGACCTTTCCGCGGTCCGCTGCGGTGCGGCATCTTCATCTTCGCGCAAGTTTGACTTCCTACCGTTCCGCTGCGGTCCGGCGAATGTTCTGATCTCGCCGCGAGCGAACGAATGGCAACCTTATCGGGATGATACGATGACGGCAGCGGCGAAATTTCGCTCTCTCAGCAGGCTCATGAAGAGCGCTGGGCGAAAGGGCATTGCAGGGCAGGGGACTGCCTGATGAGTGCTTCGCTCGCCCGATACTTGAAGGATTTCAGTGAGCCCCAGACGGTGCCGCTGCCCCTGATGACCGATGATTTTGCAGGCGGCTTAGAAGACGGCCTGGCCCTTCCTCCCCTGGCCGACGAACAGATCGATGTCGAGGCGGAGCGGGCCGAAGCCTATGCGAAGGGTTATGATGCCGCTTCCGCGGAATTGCGGCAACGCTTCGAGGAAGAGCGCCAGGCGCTCCTTGCGGCTCATGCGCAGGAAACGGCGGCCCTGCGCGAAAGATATGAGACGGAGGCCGCGGCGCTGATTGCTGCCCGGCTTCAGGAAATCGCCGGACTGACGGCCGAGGCCGTCAGCGGCCAGACGGCCGGCATTCTGGCGCCTCTGCTCGATGAGGCGCTCGTCGCAAAGGCGGTGTCCGACATGGCGGATATCATTCGCGGCAGCATGCTCGAAGGGGACATCGGAACGCTGAACGTGCACGGCCCGCTGCATCTGTTCGAGAAACTGAAAACGGCGCTTGGAACATCCACCCCGCTGCTGCGCCATATCGAAGCACCCGACCTCGATATCACGGTCGATATCGGTGAAACCGCGCTTGTGACCCGCATGTCTGCGTGGTCGGCGAGTCTGAAGAAGGTACTGGGATGAGCGACGGCGAAAACCATCATCACGGCAAGAACGAGGTCATCATCGTCAAACGGCATGGCGGCGGGCACGATGATGGTCATCACGGCGGTGCCTGGAAGATCGCCTATGCCGACTTCATGACCGCGATGATGGCCTTCTTCCTCGTGATGTGGCTGGTCAATGCGGCCAATGAGGAAACCAAGGCCTCGATGGCGAGCTATTTCAATCCCATCAAGCTTTCCGACGAGACGCCCGCCGAGAAGGGCCTCGAAAAGCCGGTCGATGCCGCCGAGGGCCGCGAAGAGGGCGAGCGCTCCCGGATCAAGGCGGACGCCGACGTCCAGGGCTCCGCGGCGGCGACGGGCGAGGACATGACCTCGACCTCCGGCGACGAACCGAATTATTCGGAAGCGGATTTCTTCGAGAATCCCTATTCCGTTCTGGCCGAGATCGCGCAGGAGGTCGGCCAGCAGGCCAATGTCAGCGCCAAGGGCGAGGGCGGCGCAAGCGATTCCGGCCCGGCGACCGGCGCCGATGGCGGCCAGGCCTATCGCGACCCCTTCGACCCGGATTTCTGGACCAGGCAGGTTCAGGTGACGCGGGCCGACGGTCCCGAACAGGCTGTCAGGGCGGTTCCGAGCGAGGACCCACTGGCGCAAATGGGCCAGGCGCCGCAATCCCCCGATACGCAGCATCAACAGTCCCTGGCTGCCGTGGCACCATCGCCGAGTCCCGATCAGTCGCAATTGGATGAGGCTTCCGCTCAAGCCGAGAAAGCGGCAAATCTCGATGGGCAGAAGCCGGAAGATGGCGCAAAGGCCGAAGAACAGGCGCAGAAGGCGGCCGATCAGCTGCGCGAAGAAATCCGGCAGCAGATTTCCGGCATCGCAGGCAAGCTTGCGGAAGGCCTGGTCGTGACACCCGCCGAAGGCGGGCTGCTGGTGACGATCTCCGATCAGATCAGCGATCCGATGTTCAATATCGGTTCGGCCGTGCCGCGTCGGGAAATGGTGCTGGCGATGGAAAAGATCGGCCAGATCCTCAAGGATCGCAAGGGCAGCATCGTCCTTCGCGGTCATACGGACGGCCGCCAGTTCAAGGGAACCGAAAACGACAACTGGCGGCTTTCGATGGCCCGCGCGCACAGCGCCTATTACATGCTGGTGCACGGTGGTCTGGCGGAAGACCGCATCAAGCAGGTTTCCGGTTTCGCGGACAGGCGGCTTCAGGTGGCGGACGATCCGCTGGCGGCGGCGAACCGGCGCATCGAAATCCTGCTCCAGGCGGACGAGGGATAGCGATGGCGCTTGCGGGCACACGGTTCCTGTTCGTGGCCGGCCTCGCTTTCGGGGCCGCGTCGGCATATCCGGCAATGGCGCAGGATCGCAGCGATCTGGCCCCCTATGCGATGCTGCGATCTTTGCAATTCGTGCAGGATTCGGTCGTTCGCGGTGATCATTCCGCCGCGGAAATGCAGCGCTTCATGCTGGAGACGATCGACCGGCGGCTGAGGACCGCAGACTCCTCGGTCTTCGAGGATCCCCGCAATGTCGACGCCGCGCTGATCTATGCCATGAGCGGCGGCAATCCCGGGACGCTCGAATATCTCGCTTCACGCGACATAGCCGGCAATTTCGACAGCCGCGTTGCAGACGCATTGAGGAAATACCTGAGCGGCAAAGGCACGCTCGTTGCCAAAAGCCTGGCCGAAATGACCGAGGAGTATCACGACGAGAAGATCGGGCCCTACCTCGCGCTGGTCAGCGGCAACGTGTCGGTGGTCAAGGATCCTGAGGGCGCTCTGGTCTTTTACGACTGGGCGCGGCTGACGGCTCCCGGCACGATCATAGAAGAGGCGGCGCTCCGCCGCTCCGTCGCAATCGCCGTCGATGCCAACCTGGTGGGCCAGGCGCTTTCGTATTCGCGCAAATATGCCCGGCGTTTCGTGCATTCTCCCTATGCCAGCCAGTTCGCCGATTTCTTCGTGCAGCTCGTCGTCGGACATTTCGGCGAGATCACGGAAGAGGATATCGACGGTACGCTGGAATTCATGGACGTTGACCGCCGCCGGGAAGTCTTCCTGCGCATCGCCCGCGCAGCCGCGGTTGCCGGCAAGAACGACCTTGCCCGCCTCGCGTCCTCGAAAGCCGAGGCGCTCGGCGGAAATCCCACTCCCGAAGCGCTTGCGCGCCTCTATGGCGGTCTCGCCGACATCCCGACGAACGATATCGATGCGGCCATGCAGGCGATAGCCGACGTTCCGGAAGAAGCCCTGTCGCCGCGCGACAGGGCCTTGCGCCAGGCGGCGCAAGCCGTAGCGGAGCAGGTCCTTAGCCCGCCGATGGTCGAAAGCCTCGCACAAGAAATGCCTGTCACTATGAACAATACAGAAGACGCGAACCCTCAAGCCGCGTCGCCCAGAAATGAGATCGCTGGGCCTGCCCCCGCCACGGAAGGTCCGATGGCCGGCACCGCTGCCAACTTCGATCCGGCCTTCCAGACATTCGTCGATAGCGGTCGTTCGAAATTGCTTGCCATCGATGAAATGCTGAAGGAGGAGAGCGCTTCCAAATGATTACCGATATCTTGGGTGGTAAAGCTGGCGCTACGGATGCGGCTTCTTCCGCAAAACATGCCGTCGCAGGCCGGAAGGATGCCGACGGTTCTCCAAGCGGATTCGCCGATGCGCTTTCGGGCTATGGGCGCGATGCGCATTCCCAGCAGCCGGACGACGTGCCGGAAGGCGAGGGGGAGGCCGTCCCTGAAGACCCCATGGCGGATGCGCAGCCTGCCAAGACGAAGCCGATCATCGATCTCAGGCCGGAATCCCTGCGCACAAGATCCGGTGAAGCGGAAAACTCGGCCGAGCCTCTGAAGCCGGAAGAGACGCGGAAATCCGGAGAGCGGCAACTGACCGCGGCGGAGAAGAAGCTCCGCGATGCGCTTGCGGCTGCCAAGGCCGTCGCAAAGCAACTGGATGAGCTTCACGAAAAGAACGCAGCTTCCGGAAAGGATATGGCGCCGGACGGCGAGGATGCCGATCTGGACCTGTCGATGCTTTCCGCCGACGACGCGAAGATCGCCGATGTCCTGTCGCTCCTGAACGGAGCGGAGACGAAGGCCGCCGAGCTGAACGCGACGATGCCGAAGAATGCTGCCGGAGCTCAGAACAAGCGAGGTAAGGATGCCGACGGCCGGTCCGATGAACCCGGCGCCCTTCCGGTCAATGATCCAAAACGCGCCGCGCTGATGAGCGACTCAGCGGCGGACCCGCTTTCGATGCCTTCGGACCCGGATACGGCTGTTCCCGGCACGCGCGCGTTCCGTTTCAGCAATGCCCGCGGTGAAGGTCCGAGCGTCGATATGACGGTCGATGGCGGCCGCGGCGGGCGCACAGCTGCCGTGGAGTTCAAGTCGTCCTCCAACGGTGCTGCCGAAAACGTCACCGTGCTCGACTCTCGCCGGTTCCTTGGGCTGGCGCCGAATTCCAACGGCGCGAACCTGACGGCGGTGCTTTCCGGCGATCCCGAATGGGCGGCGGCGATGCATCCGAGCTCGGCTCTTTCCAATGCGGCGGCGCAGAGCAGCACCGGGACGGTGGTGAACATGCTCAAGCTGCAGATGAACCCGCACGAACTCGGCTCGGTGACCGCCACCTTGCGCCTTCACGGCGAGGAATTGAACGTTCATCTGACCGTCGAGACGCGCGCGGCCTATAGGCAGCTCAGCGACGACAGCGGCGGCATCCTGGATGCGCTCCGTGCACAGGGCTTCGCCGTCGATCAGGTAACGATCAGCATCGCGTCGACGGCGGGTTCGGACGCCGCCGGCAGCCAGCAAGGGCAGGCGGGACAGACGGGCCAGCAGAACATGGCCGAAGGCGGGCGGCAGGGGCAGGCTGCCGGTCGCGGCCAGGAACAGGCCGCTAACCGGCAGGCGGATGAGCAAGGCGCAAGGAATGCAAATGACGCTGCATTGGACAACGCGACGGCTGCCGTTTCTGGCGGCGCTCGTCCTGACCATCTCTACCTCTGAAGCCGGCGCCGGATCGCTGTTCAGTTCGGGAGGATGGGCAGGCCGGGGATCTGCTCCCGCCGAGGAAAATCCCGCACCCAAGGCCGTGCGGCACTCGCCTGCAAGTCCGGCGGCCCTCGGGGTGCCGGCCAATCCCGGCGCCTGCGAGCGTGAAATCCAGGCGGCTGCGGCGAAGTATGGCATACCGGAAGGTATTCTCTATTCGGTGGGTCTCACCGAGACCGGCCGCAAGGGGAGCCTCAGCCCTTATGCCATGAATGTGGAGGGGAAGGCGTATTTCCCCCCTTCGCAGCAGGAGGCGATGACGACCTTCTATGCCGCCAGGCAGCAGGGCAGGAAGCTCATCGACATAGGCTGCATGCAGATCAACCATCATTTCCACGGCGAGAATTTCTCTTCCCCCGAGGAAATGTTCAACCCTCAGCGCAACGTGGAATATGCGGCCAAGTTTCTCCGCAATCTCCATGACAGGCATGAGACCTGGACGATGGCGGTGGCCAGATACCATGCGGGGCCTAACAACGATCCCGCGCAGAAGAAATATGTGTGCCGCGTGATCAGCAATCTTGTTGCAACGGGCTACGGAAAATGGACTTCCAATGCTTCCCGGTTCTGCGACGGGTAGGCAATCTTCAGTTGAATTTGCAAAACGAAGAATCGCAAAATTGCAATTGCCCTACTTTGTGGCGCAAAATGGCAATGCAAGCATTCTTTTGCGATGCGTTAATTTTTCCACTGGAAACTTGTGTGTGAAAATCGCACACCCACTATATCTAGTGCAAATCGGGAGCTAAAGGTTAATCAACTATTAATTTGTTTGGTTAATTTCACGCAGCTTGTCTCGGATTCCGCCGATTCGTACCCATAGCCTCATCGAAACACCACAACTGATTCGGAGGCGGACGAATGATCGTAGTGGTTGATGAGCGTGAGCTCGTGAAAGACGGTTACACTTCTCTTTTCGGGCGGGAGGGAATTCCTTCCCAGGGGTTCGATCCAAGGGAATTCGGCGAGTGGGTAAACACCGCGGCAGATTCGGACATCGCTGCGGTCGAAGCCTTTCTGATCGGCCAGGGTGAGCGCGCGCTCGAATTGCCGCGGGCGATCCGGGACCGGTCGATGGCGCCTGTGATCGCGGTCAGCGATCAGCCCTCCCTGGAGGCGACCCTTGCCTTCTTCGACAGCGGCGTCGACGACGTGGTGCGCAAGCCCGTCCATCCCCGTGAGATCCTGGCGCGTGCCGCTGCGATCCGCCGGCGCCTGAAGGCGATTGCAAACTACACGGACATCGGCGCGATCCGGGTCTTCTCCGACGGCCGCGATCCGGAGATCGATGGCGACGTTTTCCCGCTGCCGCGCCGCGAGCGCCGCATTCTGGAGTATCTGGTCGCCAATCGCGGCCGCCGTGTTTCCAAGACACAGATCTTCAATGCCATCTACGGCATCTTCGACGAGGAAGTCGAAGAGAACGTCGTCGAAAGCCATATCAGCAAGCTGCGCAAGAAGCTGCGCAAGAAGCTCGGCTTCGATCCCGTCGATTCCAAGCGTTTCCTTGGCTATTGCATCGACTGGAACTGATTTTCAGCGGGGCCTTGCCGCATATTTCGCGGGATGGAAGGCAGACAGCTTCACGCAAGGCCCGCAACTTACTCTCTCCATCAGACAAACAGGAGATTTCCTATGAGTATTTTCGGCACGATGAAGACGGCCGTCTCGGGTATGAATGCTCAGGCCAACCGCCTCGGCACGGTTGGCGACAATATCGCCAATTCCAGCACGGTCGGTTACAAGCGCGCCTCGACGGCGTTTTCCTCGCTGGTCCTGCCCTCGACCCAGGGCTCGTATTCTTCGGGTGGTGTCGAAACCAACGTCCGCTACAGCATCTCCGAGCAGGGCGGCATCCAGTACACGACGTCGAACACCGACCTCGCCATCCAGGGCGAAGGCTTCTTCATCGTCAGCGATCCGAACGGTTCACCTTATCTGACCCGCGCCGGCTCGTTCCAGAAGGACTCGAACGGCTATCTCGTCAACACGGCCGGCTACCAGCTCATGGGCTATCCCTATGGCTCGAACCCGCCGGCGGCCGTCGTCAACGGCTTCAACGGCCTCGAGGCGATCAACATCAACGACTTCGGTCTGATATCCTCGCCCTCCAGCCAGGGCAGCTTCCCGGCCAACCTGAACAAGGAAGCGACGGCCGTTACCGGCGATACGCCTGGCGACAACCTCGCAACCAGCACCTATACCAACAAGAGCTCGCTGACGGGCTACGACCATGCCGGTGCAAAGGTTCTCTACGATTTCTACTACACCAAGATCGACGACAACACCTGGGAAGTGACGGTCTTCCGTCAGGATCAGTCGACCAACGGCGGCTTTCCATATGTCGGCTCGGACGGTACGCCTGCTACGGCCATCAAGTCGACTTCGACGCTTAGGTTCGATCCGAACACAAACAAATTGGTGGCCGGCAACTACAACCCCGGTCCGCCGCCGACCGGTTCCGACAAGCAGATTGTCATTACGGATCCGACCGACGGCGCCACGCCGGCGCAGACGATCACCATCGACCTCTCCGATATGACGCAGTTCGCCACCGCCTTCACGCCGGGCAAGGGCATCATCGACGGCAATTCGCCGAGCCCGATCACCGATGTTCAAATCGGCGGCGACGGCGTCGTCACGGCCGTCTATCAGGATGGCGGCCGCCGTCCGATCTATCAGCTCGCGCTGGCGACGGTTCCGGCGATCGACAAGCTGCAGCCGCAGAACGGCAACGTCTATCTGCCGACCAACGACTCGGGCGTCGTGACCATCGGCTTCCCGACGAGCGGCGCCTTCGGCCAGATCTACTCCGGTGCGCTTGAAAGCTCCAACGTCGATATCGCCAACGAGCTGACAGAGATGATCGAATCCCAGCGCGTCTACACGGCGAATTCGAAGGTCTTCCAGACCGGCTCCGATCTGATGGACGTACTCATCAACCTGAAGAGATAATCGGCCGAAATCATCGAGAGAATAAGTCTCAAGAGGTTATTTAAGAAATGTCGCTTTCGTCAGCATTGTCTACGGCCCAGTCCATCTTCAACAACTCCGGCACCCAGTCGTCGGTAGTTTCGAAGAACATCGCCAATGCGCAGAACCCGGATTATGTCCGCCGTTCCGCAATGGTCGTGACCGGCGGCAATGGGGCCATGATCGGCGACATCGTCCGCTCCCAGAATGCGCCGCTCCTGCGTCAGACGATCGAGAGCTCGTCGGTGGCGAGCGGCCAGCGGACGCTTCTGAACGGCCTTGAATCGATCAAGAACCTGATGGGGGGGAACAACAACGAGTTCTCTCCCGCCAAGCTGATCACGGCCTTCCGCAACAATCTCGATGCATTCGCCTCCAAGGCGAACGATACCGGCCTCGGCATGGCCGTGATTTCCAGCGCGCAGGACCTGGCATCGGGCCTGAACACGGCGGCCAACGAACTCCAGCAGATCCGCAAGGATGCCGACGAGCAGATCAAGCAGAATGTCGATGACCTGAACGCGTTGCTCGCCAAGCTCGAGGCGGTCAACAACCAGGTCAAGAATGCGACGGCGAGCGGCGCCGATGCCAATGACGCGCTCGACGAGCGCGAAGGGCTCGTCAAGAAGATCTCGGAAATCGTCGGCGTCACGTCCTACATTCGCGAAAACAACGACCTGGTGCTCTATACCTCGGACGGCGTGACGCTGTTCGAATCCGTTCCGCGGAAGGTAACGTTCCAGCCCACGGCCGGTTTCGATGCGGCGACCACCGGAAGCGGCGTCTATATCGACGGTGTGGCGCTCAAGGCCGGCGAATCCGCCAATACCACAGCCAAGGGTTCCATCCAGGCGCTGTTGCAGCTCCGCGACGAAATCGCTCCCACCTTCCAGAGCCAGCTCGACGAGATTGCCCGCGGCCTGATCACCGCGTTTGCGGAAACGGGACCGGACGGGACGCTCACGCCCCTAACGGGTCTCTTCACCTACAAGGACAGCGCCGGTGTCCAGCAGACGGCCGTCCCCGCCGCCGGCGTGACCGTTCCGGGTCTTGCTTCGCGCATCCTCGTCAATCCGATCGTCGTTCCCCCGACCGGCACGCCCGACAAGCTGCGGGACGGCGGCATCAACGGCGTGGCTTATGTGGTCAATACGGGCGGCAGCAGCTATGGCGACCTGCTGGACAAGTATAACGAAAACCTCGAAGGGCCGATGGCGTTCGATCCGGACACGGAAATCGCCGACGCTCCGGACCTTCTGTCCTTCGCATCCGACTCCATGGGTTGGCTGGAGCAGCTTCGCAGCACGGCGACCTCCGCCGACGAGACGAAGACGGCCATGCTGACCCGCTCTCTCGAAGCCTATTCCAGCAATACGGGCGTCAGCCTCGACGAAGAACTGTCGCTGCTTCTTGATATTGAACAATCTTATAAGGCCGGCACGAAGCTGATGGCGACGGTCGACGAAATGATGCAGGCCCTCTTGGATATTGCGAGCTGATCATGAAGACATCGTTCATTTCCACATTATCCATTCAGACCACGATGCGGAATTCGATCGCAGGCGTGCAGCGTGAAATGGTGAAGGCGAACCAGGAAGCGGTAAGCGGGAAGCACGCGGATATCGGCGTCACCCTGGGTGCCAGCACGTCCCGCGCGCTCGATCTCTCCCGCGACATCACGCGCATCGAATCCCTTTACAGCACTGCATCGCTCGCGACACAGCGGCTCGAAAGCGCGGAACTTTCGCTTTCGAAGATGAACGATCTCGCTCTCGAGATCCAGAGCGCCATCCTGACGCTCGGCAATTCCACGGACGAGACGAGCCTTGCGACGGCGCGCATGACGATGCAGAACTCGCTCGACGCCTTCACGAGCTTCGCAAACACGGCGGTCCAGGGCGAATACATCTTTGCGGGCATCAATACCGACGTGAAGCCGATGCAGGATTATTTCGCGCCGGGCTCCCCGGCGAAGGCGGCTTTCGACACCGAGCTCAACTATTACATGTCGTCGCAGGTCCCGCCCGTCGCAAGCCTGTCGGCGATGACGGAAGACCAGATGAACGGCTTCCTCGACGATCTCGAAGCGAAGTTCAACGGCACTGCTACGTTGACGTCTCCGCCGCACCCGGCGGCTCTGAACGGGCAGGACCTCTGGACGACCTTTTTCTCCAGCGCCAGCGACGAGAACATGAAGAGCCGCGTCAGCTCGACCGAGGTCGTCGAAAGCTCGACCAATGCCAATAGCGCCGGCATGCGGAATTTCGCGTTCGCCTCGATCATCTCGATGGAGCTCCTGCAGCCCAACATGGACGCCAAGGCCCGCGAGACGGTGAGCGCGCGGACAGGGGCCGTCATCGCCAAGGCGATGAACGGTGTAGATAGCATTAACCAGCAACGGACTATGGTAGGCGTCTATACGGAACGTGTCTCCAAGGCTGAGGAAAGGTTGGAGGCGCAGAAAGATATTCTGGTGAAGGGTCTCGGAGACATGGAGAATGTCGATCCGGAGGAGGCCGCGACCCGTCTCAACACCATGAAGACCCTTCTCGAGACCGCATATACCGTAACGGCGAGAATTCAGCAGCTGAGTCTAGCCAACTTCCTTTGATGATTAAAGGAAGGCCCGTGAAGATGAAGGATACATGAATGTACCAATTTTCATATGCCGAGATCATGGAGGATGGCGTCGCAAACGCCAAGGATCGTGAACGGCAGGCCCTCGATCGCTCCATCGAGATGCTGATCGCGGCTCGCGACGAGGGTAGTTACTCGCGCACGACGATCGAAGCCCTGTTTTATACCCGGCGTGTCTGGATTCGCTTCATCGAGGATCTGAAACAGCCGGATAACGAATTGGCCACCGAACTGCGTGCGGACCTGATCTCGATAGCCATCTGGATATTGAAGGAATGCGAGAAGATCAGAAAACGCGACTCGACCAATTTCCAGGGCATCATTGACGTGACCACCATCATCAGGGATGGACTTAAATGAAAAGTACGCTTCGCATCTCCTTGAAATCCGGTGAGCGGATATTCATCAACGGCGCCGTGTTGCGCGTTGATCGAAAGGTCGCGCTGGAATTCCTCAACGACGTCACGTTCCTTCTGGAAAACCACGTTCTTCAGCCGGAGGATGCGACGACGCCGCTTCGGCAGCTCTACTTCATCGCCCAGATGATGCTGATCAATCCCGATGGAAAGGAGCAGTCGTCGGCGCTGTTCCGCAAGTCGGTCGCCATGCTGCTCACCTGCTTCCACGACGACGAGGTGCAGGCGGAATTGAAGCGCATCGACGGCATGGTCGCATCCGGCCGCGCCTTCGACGCCTTGAAGGCGATCCGCGCCCTCTATCCGGTGGAAGACCGCATTCTGAACAACCAGGAAATCGCTCCGGCCACCGTCGAGCGCATCCGCAAGGAGATCGCACCATGGCGATAGATCCGATTAGCTCGGCGACGGCCAATCCCTGGGCAAACGCCGGCGCATCGACCGACGCTGCCAAGAATGCCAGTTTGAACTACAACAACTTCCTGCGGCTCCTCATCGAGCAGATGAAGCATCAGGACCCGACCGATCCGATGGATGCGACCGAGCAGATCTCGCAGCTTGCGACCTTCTCGCAGGTCGAACAGTCGATCCAGACGAACAATCATCTGAAGAGCATGCTTCAGGCCGAGGCATTGACCCGCGCCACCGATCTCGTCGGCAAATACATCAAGAGCGCCGACGACACGCTCACGGGCAAGGTCAAGGAAGTCGAGGTCTATGCGGACGGCGTCGTTGCCATTACGGAAAACAACGACAAGATCTTGCTGCAGGCCGGCGTCGTGTTCTCGGACCAGCCGCTCTCGACCGGCGACGATGATGCATCCGACGGGTCGACCGAAGGCGACAACAGCGGTACAGATACTTAACGAAAATCCCGCGAATCGGAGTCGGCTCGATGAATGAAGCTGATGCCCTCGATATCATGCAGGCGGCGATCTGGACGATCCTGATCGCCTCCGGTCCGGCTGTCCTTGTCGCCATGGTGGTGGGCGTGACGATCGCCTTTCTCCAGGCCCTGACGCAAGTTCAGGAAATGACGCTCACCTTCGTGCCGAAGATCGTTGCCATCATGGTGACGATCGGCATTACGGCGCCGTTCATCGGCGGCCAGATCAACCTTTTCGCCAATCTCGTCTTTTCGCGGGTGCAATCGGGCTTCTGACCCGGTTGCCGCCCGGTTTCCCTTTTGCCTTCCCCCATTTTCGCGCAAGCTTCGACCGATAGTCAGGATGGTGAACTGGTAGGAGAATGTCCTGCCGCCATCTCATGAAGAGACGGGAAAGCCATGGCGCAACCACCTGCACTATCCATACCGAAGGTAACTCCGAGCGGCCGCGACATCGGTTTTGCCCTCGGCATCGTCGCCATCCTCTGTATCCTTTTCCTGCCGATACCGCCTTTCCTGATCGATATCGGCCTTGCCTTCTCGATCGCGTTCTCGGTGCTGATCCTGATGGTGGCGCTGTGGATCCAGCGACCCTTGGATTTCTCCTCCTTCCCGACCGTCCTGCTGATCGCGACCATGGTGCGACTGTCGCTCAACATCGCGACGACGCGTGTGATCCTGTCGCACGGCCACGAGGGGCATGGCGCGGCGGGCAACGTCATTCAGGGCTTTTCAGGCCTGGTGATGTCCGGCGATTTCGTGATCGGCGTGATCGTCTTCATGATCCTCATCACGGTGAACTTCATCGTCATCACCAAGGGTGCGACCCGTATCGCGGAAGTCGGCGCCCGCTTCACCCTCGATGCGATCCCCGGCAAGCAGATGTCGATCGACGCCGACCTGTCGGCCGGCATCATCGACGAGAAGGAGGCGCAGCGCCGCCGCTCCGAACTGGAAGAGGAAAGCTCCTTCTTCGGAGCCATGGACGGTGCGTCGAAATTCGTGCGCGGCGACGCGATCGCCGGTCTCATCATCACTGCGATCAACATCTTCGGCGGCATCATCATCGGTTACTTCCGCCATGGCATGCCGATCGGCGAGGCGGCGGACGTATTCGTCAAGCTTTCGGTCGGTGACGGCATCGTCTCGCAGATCCCGGCCCTCATCGTTTCGCTCGCGGCCGGCCTGCTCGTCACTCGCGGCGGCACGTCCGGGTCCACCGACAAGGCCGTCGTCGATCAGCTCGGTGGCTATCCGCGCGCCCTTTCCGTCGCGGCCGGCCTCATGGGCCTGCTGGCGATCGTTCCTGGCCTGCCTTTCCTGCCCTTCGTGACGCTCGGTGGCCTGATGGGCTTCGGCGCCTGGCTCGTGCCGCGTCGCATCGAAGCGGAGAACAAGGCGCGCCGCGAGGACGAGGAAAAGAAGGTCGTCCAGAGCAAGGAAGCCGAGAAGGATTCGGTCAAGTCCGTCCTCAAGACCGCCGAGATCGAATTGGCGCTCGGCAAGCAGGTCTCGACCCGGCTGCTCGGCGCGCACCAGGAGCTCGCCTTCCGTGTCGGCAAGATGCGCAAGAAGTTCGCGACCCAATACGGTTTCGTCGTGCCGGAAATCAAGGTTGCCGACGACATCGCCATTCCGGAAAAATCCTACCAGATCCGCATCCACGGCACGACGATCGCATCGAACGTCCTGCGTGTCGGCGACGTGCTTGTCGTGACGGGATCGGGCCGCAAGCCGAGCATTCCCGGCGACGAAATCCGCGAACCCGCCTTCGGCATGCCGGCCGTCTCGATCCTCGAAACCTTCGCGGAAGACCTGAAGCGCGAGGGCTTCCACCCGATCGACAACGTCTCGGTCGTGCTGACCCATCTGTCGGAAGTCATCCGCAACAATCTGCCGCAGCTTCTCTCCTACAAGGACGTCAAGATCCTGATCGATCGGCTCGATCCGGAATACAAGAAGCTCGCCGACGAGATCTGCTCGTCGCATATGTCCTATTCGGGCCTGCAGGCGGTCCTGAAGCTGCTGCTTGCCGAGCGCGTCTCGATCCGCAACCTGCATCTCATTCTCGAAGCCGTGGCGGAGCTCGCGCCGCATGTCCGCAAGACCGAGCAGATCGTCGAACATGTGCGCGTGCGCATGGCGCAGCAGCTCTGCGGCGACCTTGCCGACAACGGGGTGCTCCGCGTACTGCGCCTCGGCAACAAGTGGGACATGCTGTTCCACCAGGCGCTGAAGCGCGACAACAAGGGCGAAGTGGTGGAGTTCGACATCGATCCGCGTACGCTTGAAGAATTCAGCGAGCAGGCGACCAAGGTCATCCGCGAGTTCATGGATCGCGGCCTGCCCTTCGTGCTCGTCACCTCGCCGGAGACGCGCTCCTATGTGCGGATGATCATCGAACGCCTGTTCGCGACCCTTCCGGTTCTCTCCCATGTGGAGCTCGCCAAGGGTCTCGAAATCAAGATACTCGGCGCGATTTCGTGATGGACTGTTTCAAGGCCGAATGGAATTCGGCCTTGAAACGCTCTAAGCTGTCCGTAAAGGACGATTCTCCCATGATTACCGACCCGCAAGGGACCATTCTCGCGCTTTTCCTTGCGTTCTGCCGCATGGGCGGGTGCATGATGGTTCTGCCGGGCTTCGGAAGCGCCCGCATTCCCCCGCAGGTCAGGCTTTTTGCGGCGGTCGCGGTCTCCATTGCGATGCTGCCGCTCCTCTGGGACATGATCTATCCCAAGGTGTCTTCCCCCGGCGCCACCTATGTCGGTCTTATCTTCACCGAGGTGCTGATCGGCGTCGTCTATGGCCTGATCGCCCGGCTCTATACGCTGGGCATGCAGTTTGCCGGCGCGATCCTGACCATGTCCATCGGCTTCACGGCACCCGGCGGCCACGACATTCTGGAAGACACCTCGGAAAACCAGATGACCAACCTCCTGACCCTGAGCGGTCTTCTGCTGTTGTTCATGATGGATTTCCACCATGTCGTCTTCCGAGCCCTCGTCGATTCCTACACGGCGACGCCGGTTGGGGCCGTGATCGATTCGCAGAAGATATTGATCACGCTGACGGACACGTTGCGCGCATCGACGATGATCATGCTGCGGCTGGCAAGCCCGTTCCTGATCTATGGCCTGATGTTCAACGTGGCGATCGGCCTCATCAACAAGCTCGCGCCGCAGATCCCGGTCTTCTTCATCTCGACGCCTTTCCTCCTGATGGGCGGGCTTTTCCTTCTCTATCTTTCGATCGCCGCGCTCATCCGCCAGTATGCGGATGGTTTCGCGCCGATCTTCATGTCGTTCTAGGAGACGTGATGGCGGTGTCAGGCAAGCGGTCGGAGAAGCTGAAGCGCCTCGTGGCGGTACAGCGGCATATCGAGAAGATGGCCGAGCACGAGCTCGCGGCGACGACCCGTCACCGCGCCGAGGTCAACCAGTCGATGGAAGAGGTCATCGATGCGATCGGCTCGATGGAGCCGGTGCACCGGCAGTTCTCGCAGCATTACGCCGAGCGCTTCGGGCGGTTGACGACCAAGGAGCGCCAGCTCGCCGGCGTCCAGCAGGTCCAGGAGATGAAAGTCCTGAAGGAGCGCACCAAGGCGGACCGCCTTGAGGAAAACATGAAGGACGCCCGCGATCACGAAGACCGCGAGGCTGCCGACAATTCCATCTACGAACTCATTGAGATCACTCTCGGCGTCCAGCTGATCAAATAGCTGCGCCAGCCTCCAGCAAGCTTCGAACGGCATAGTTCCCTTCAACGCACCGACCGCCCGGCAGGAATCGCAGCCGGGTGGAGCATGTGCCGATTCAAACTGTTGCCGTGTGCCTTGCGTCTTTTGGACGTGGTTCGCGGAAGTCATGAAAGGAGCTGACGTGGCGATTTCACCTCCGAGCGATCTGGTTCTGGACGTCGTTCGCGCCGCCGACCCCACTGCCGTTCAGGAAGCCCAGGCCAGGCTGAAGGCGCACAAGGCGGCCTTTGCCGCGACAAGCCTTGCGGACGCCGGCAAGGGTTTCGGCGCAGCCATGGATATCATCGATACGCCGGCCACCAAGGCGGGCCTCGGCAATCCGGAGGCGCCGAAGAAAGCTGTCGAAATGCCGGAGGAATACCGCAAGTTCGAAGCCTCCGTGCTGCAGACGTTCGTGAACTCCATGCTCCCCAACGAGACCGAGGAAGTTTACGGCAAAGGGTCGGCGGGCGAGTTCTGGAAAAGCATGATGGCCGAGCAGATCGCCGACGAAATGTCCAAGAGGGGCGGCGTCGGTATTGCCGAGCAGATGTATTCGCAGGCGCTCGCCCGGGCCGAGCGGCATGGCGTGGTCAACACCAGCACCGACGAGAATGACCGCAGCCGCGCAATGAGCATGATTACCGATTTCGAGCGTCAGATTCTCGGCGTCGGCAAGAAGAGTGAGGCCTGACATGATTCAGACTGGGGCAGAAAATATGGAAGTCGTTTCGAATGATTATCGCATCAAGACCGTGCTCGGCCGGCTGGAGATGATAATCGACAACGAGAACCAGCGGCTTGGCCGCGATCCGGAATTCGATCTCAAGGTGTCGAACGCCCACAAGAGCCGTTGCCTTTATGAGCTGACCATGCTGTTCCGCGGCACCGACCCGAAGGAGCTGGCCATCGGCTACATCGACCAGATGCATGGATTGAAGGCGAAGCTCGCCCTCAACGCCCGGCGGGTCGAGGCACATCTGCATGCCGTGCGCGCGGTCGCCGATCTCCTGAAAAGCGCCGCCCGAGATGCCGACGGCGACGGCACCTATACCCAGGAACAGTTCACCTACGGCGAAGCCTGATGGTCAAGCTCCTTCTCACGGGTCTATGGGTCTGCATCGTCACGCTCGGGGCAGTGTATTTCTCCGTGCAGATGTCTGCCGCGCCTGCGCCGGTCGATGAGGAGGCCAGGAGGAAAGAGATGCAGGAGCTGGTGCGCGGCGAATCGATCACCATTCCGGTGATCTCGAACGGCGCGATCACCGGTTATTTCCTGAGCCGCGTCTCGTTCATGATGGACAAGGAGAAGATCAGAAACGTCAAGCTTCCCATCACCGAGCTGACGACGGACGGGCTTTTCACGCTGCTGATCGGCAACAAGATGGTCGATCTCAGCAAGCCCGGAGCCTTTGACCTCGAGAAGTTCCGCTCGAGCATCAAGGACGACATGAACAGCAAGCTTGGTGAAGGGCTGGTGGCGGAAGTGCTGGTCGAACAGCTCGACTACCTGTCGAAGGAGGACATTCGCAACAATGCCTCCCGCGGCAACAAGAACCCGAACCCGGGCCAGAAGATCGTGGAAGGCGTGAAGATCGACGCGCCGGCGCAGCCCGCTGCCCATTGAACGGCGTTCCACTTTCGGAAACGCGCAGAGCCGGTCGTCATGGCCGGTTCAGACTGCTGGCAAAGCTTCGAAAATCTCTGATCGTCATGCTCGGGCCTGTCCCGAGCATCTGCAAACCGTTGACGTTTATAGATCCTCGGCACAAGGCCGAGGATGACGCCGAGCAAGAAACACGGTTTGTTATCAAGCTGAGCCGGCCGCCATGGCCGGCTTTTCCGTTTCGGGAGTCCCGGAAATGCACGGATCGCCGGCATTTTAACGACCGGCTTAAATGGAGGTTCAGGGCGCTCTGCTAGAGGTACCGGAGAATTGCCGTGCCTCATGTGGAGCGTATCGATGAACGCATCGGGAGAATTCCAGGCCTTCGCGTCGCCGCGGTCCCCGTTCGGCCTGCGCGTCTGCGATCTTGGATGGACCGCAGCCCTCGGGTTTGTGGAGAGCCTGATTTCGATGCAGGGTAATCGCACGACGCTGGCGTTCCTCGACGCGAGGACGGCTCTGCGCCAGGCGGCCGATGCCGGCTATCGCGACGAATTGCGCCGCGGGCTGCTGCTGCCGTCCGGCGGACGGACCTTTGGCTTCCTGATGAAAGCGCTGCGGGAAGGGCCGCTACCGGCCCGCTACTCGGCAAGGACATTCGTGCCTGCACTGCTGACCTTCCTGGAGAAAGGCCGTCGGATCGGTATCGCTGGCGAGGATATCGCCCGTATCGAAGCTCTTCGGGATCATTTCGTCCGCCATGCGCCCTGGCACGACATCGTGGCGATCGCTCCGGATCGGGAGATCGCACAGCCTTTCGATGTGGTCATCGTCGATGCGCCGCGCTTTGCCGAGGAGAAGCGGATCGAGCTCCGGCTGGCGGCGCTCCGCACCGGACTGGTAGTGATGGCGGGATCGGGCCTGTCCGGGTTCATCGAAGGCAGGCCGGCTCTTGCTGCCGCGAAAGCCGGAGTGGGTTCGGCCGAGCCGTCCTTCGCCTGACGAGTTAACTCTTTATTTGCCATGATAATTTAGACTGCCTTAATCAACAGGCTGCCCGCGGGATTCCGGCAGCCCCGGTTAGCGCGGTCATCCCATGGATCAATCGGCGAATATCAGCGAAGACCGAAACCTCCAGCCTGCGGCAAAGCGCGTCAGGTCCGCGCTGGCCGGAATGCGGTCTGCTTTCCTGAAGGCGGGCGCTCTCACATTGGCCGGCGGCCTCTTGCCGCTCCTCTTTGTCGAAGCGGTGCCGCAGAAATTCCAGGCCGAAACCCGGCTGCAGGTCGAGGCGGCGGGCGAGAGCGCGGTGAGTGAAGCCGTGGCGGCGCTCCGTTCGAAGGCGAGCCTCGACAATCTCATCCGCGCGCTCAACCTCGGGCGCAACAGCGAGTTTTCCGTCGACCGGCCGAGCGCGGCGCGGGTCATGTCGGATATCGTCTCCGGAGAGGAAACGACCGTCGCGCAGGCCGAGAACCGATTGCGGGATCGGCTTTCGCAGGCGATCGCGGCCACCTATGACCGCAGCACCGGTCAGCTCGTCATTTCGGTAACGGCGTCGCAACCGGATATGGCGGCGCGGATTGCCAACATGGTCGGTGACAGCCTCCACGACCGGATCGTCGTTGCAGGTGTCGGAACGTCCGATCCGTTGGTGGAGAGGCTCCGCCAGACCCTTGAACGCGCCGAGGCGGCTCTCTCCGGCTTCATCGGAGAGACGGGCGAACAGAAGCTTTCGCAGCTGCGCCGGGCGGAAAGCGAAAGCCGCCAGCTTGTGGCGGAGATCGCCGATGCGGAAACGCAGCTTGCGGACCTGAAGCAGAAGGCAGCGCAGGCGTCCGCCATGAAGCTGGAAGACGTGCTGAACAAGCCTCTGCCGGACAGTCTGGAATTCACCGGTCTCGACTATCAGCGGCAAAGGCATGTGGAAGCCAAGCTTGCGGTCGACCAGCTTTCGGGCAATCTCGGCCCGCGCCATCCGCAGCTGCTTGCAGCCCAGGGGGCATTGGAAGCGGCGCGCGCCGATATTCAGACGGCCCTGAAACAGCTTGCAACGTCGCTTCGCCAGCAGGAGAGCGCCGCCGCGAAGCATCTGGCCCAGCTCAGGACCAAGCAGGCCGCGAAGCCGGACGACGAGCAGATTGCCGGTTCCGCCGCAAGGCTTGCGGCGCTGGAAACGGCGGCCGACGAGGCGCGCCGGAATTATCTCGAAGCGCTTCATCGCTCGGAGGCGGAGACCAGGGTGTCGGCCGCCAAGGTCGAGGTCCTGGCCCCGGCTGCCGCCGAGAACGCCCAGACGCTTGGTCCCTCGCTCGCCGAGATATCCGGCGGCGGGGCGCTGATCGGCTTCTGCCTCGGCGTAGCGTTCGCCTTCTTCACGCGGCGTAAGCCGCGGCCGGCGGACATGGTCGATGAAGCGGAATCCGGCCTGGTGGACGAGGCGGACCATGCCGGCGATCTGTATTGGCCGGAAGCTGTTCCCGAGGCGCCAAATGCTTTCTGGGAGGATGACGATCCGGTTCATCATGAGCCGGCCTACCACGAGCTGCAGTCACCCTTGCGCCCGCGCTATCCGGCGCCAGCCAATGACAGCCCGCTTGCGGACCATATCCGCGAAATGCTGATGGCCAATCGCCGGCCGGTTCCGGAAAGCGATCTGCCGCCGCTGGTCGCTGCGGTGATATCCGGTCGTCTTGCCGACGCCCCGTCCTATACGACCCCGCGTTTCTCCGAGGAGGATATCCGCAAGGCGGAGGAACTGGAGGAACTGCGCCGCGAGATGGCGGAACTACGCGAACGCGTGCAGTTGTATTCAGCCCGCCGAAGCGTGGCGAGAAGATAAGCGCCTGCGACATCGAATCCGCTTGCATTTGCCGTCTGCGACCAGCATAGGCGTTGGCGGGCAGATTTCATTCATCTCCCATGTATACATGGTAACGGTTTCAAGCGGGAGGCGCGCGTGGCTGTAGTGATCGATGGAAAAGAGGCGGCGGCGTCCGTCATCGTGGCCGTGACCGAGGCGGCGGGTTCTTTGGAAAAGGAGACGGGCGTCAAGCCGGGCCTTGCGGTCGTCATCGTCGGCGATGATCCGGCAAGCCATGCATACGTCAATTCCAAGAGCAAGATGGCCAAGCAGTGCGGCTTCAACTCGATTCAGCACAGTCTGCCGGAAGAGACGACGCAGGAAGAGCTCGAAAAGCTCGTCGCCGAGCTCAATGCCGATCCTGCCGTCCACGGCATCCTGGTCCAGCTTCCGCTGCCGAAACATCTGAACGCCGAGCCGGTCATCCTGTCGATCTCGCCGGAGAAGGACGTCGATGGTCTGCACGTCGTCAATGCCGGCAAGATCGCCACCGGTGACCTGGAAACCGGCCTCATCTCCTGCACGCCGGCGGGCGCCATGTTGCTCGTCCACCGTATACACGGCCGTGACCTTTCCGGCCTGAACGCCGTCGTCATCGGCCGCTCCAACCTGTTCGGCAAGCCGATGGGCCTCTTGCTGCTCGCCGCCAACGCGACCGTCACCATGGCGCATTCTCGGACGAAGGATCTTGCCTCCGTCTGCCGCAACGCCGACATCCTCGTCGCCGCCGTCGGGCGTCCGCAGATGGTGAAGGGCGACTGGGTTAAGCCCGGTGCCACCGTGATCGATGTCGGCATCAACCGCGTCGCCGCGCCCGACAAGGGCGAGGGCAAGACCCGCCTCGTCGGCGACGTCGCCTATGCGGAGGCCGCCGAGGTCGCGGGCGCCATCACGCCCGTTCCGGGCGGCGTCGGACCCATGACCATCGCCATGCTGATGGCCAATACGGTGACCGCGGCCTATCGCACCGCGGGGAAAGCGGCGCCAAAATTCTGACGCCGGAACGGCGCATTCTTCCATCCACATATGACGCTTTCGGAGGGGTTGACTCCTCCGAGAGCGCGTTAAATCTCTTCCCATATCTTGGAACTCCCGGCAGAGTAGCAAAAACCGGGGCAATGGGAGGGTTATTTCATGAAGGCATCATTTTGGATCGGCACGGCGCTCGCGGTTTTGATCGCCGGCGGCGCCGGTGCCCAGGAGTTGAAATTTCCGCCGGGGCAGGATTCGCGTTTCAATTGGAAGAGCTATGAGGATTTCAAGGCCGCCCATGCGGATCTGAAGGGACAGGGCCTGACCCTGTTCGGCCCCTGGCGCGGTGAAGACGAGATCCTGTTCAACAGCGTGCTCGCCTATTTCAATGCGGCGACCGGCGTCGACGGCCGTTATTCCTCCTCGGAAAACTACGAACAGCAGATCGTCATCGATACCCAGGCCGGCTCGCCTCCGAATATCGCCATCATTCCGCAGCCCGGTCTTCTGACGGACCTTGCCGCCAAGGGGTTTCTCACCCCGCTCGGCGATGAGACCGCGAATTGGGTGAAGGAGAACTACGGCGCCGGCCAGTCCTGGGTCGATCTCGGCATGTATCCGGGCAAGGACGGCAAGACGGCCTACTTCGCCTTCCCGTTCAAGGCCGACCTGAAATCTCTCGTCTGGTATGTCCCCGAAAACTTCGAGGAGGCCGGTTACGAGGTCCCGAAGACCATGGAGGACCTGATCAAGCTCAGCGACCAGATCGTCGAGGACGGCGGGGTTCCGTGGTGCATCGGTCTGGGCTCCGGCGGCGCGACCGGCTGGCCGGCGACCGACTGGGTCGAGGACATGATGCTGCGCACGCAGTCTCCCGAGACCTATGACAAATGGGTGAAGAACGACATCAAGTTCGATGATCCGGCTGTCGTCGGCGCCATCGAGGAATTCGGCAAGTTCGCCAAGAACGAGAAATATGTGAGCGGCGGTGTTGCGGCCGTCGCCTCCACCGATTTCCGCGACAGCCCGAAGGGCCTCTTCGACATTCCGCCGAAATGCTACCTGCATCACCAGGCGTCGTTCATCTCGTCCTTCTTCCCCCCGGACAAGAAGCTGGGCACCGATGCGGACTTCTTCTACTTGCCGACCTACGCCTCCAAGCCGGAGCTCGGCACACCGGTTCTCGGCGCCGGCACGCTGATCGCCATCACCAGGGATTCGCCTGCCGCACAGGCATTCATCGAATTCCTGAAGACGCCGATCGCCCATGAGGTCTGGATGGCGCAGGCCGCTTTCCTCACGCCGTACAAGGGCGTCAATCTTGAAGCCTATGCGAACGAGCCGCTGAAGAAGCAGGGGGAAATCCTCACCTCCGCCACCACCTTCCGGTTCGACGCTTCGGACCTGATGCCGGGCAAGATCGGCGCCGGCGCCTTCTGGACGGGCATGATCGATTATGTCGGCGGCAAGGATGCCAAGACGGTCGCGTCCGATATCCAGAAGGCCTGGGACGGCTTGAAGTAACGGGGGCTTTCCGGATAGCCCCTAACCCCGCCTCCGCTTCGCTCGGCGCACCTTCTCCCCGCATGCGGGAGAAGGTTCCGGCAGGCCGATGAGGGACAATCCGGCGGCTAATGTAGACCTGGCGATGATACATAAGATCCGCAAAGAGCGGAGAATGGAGAGGGGAGCATGATATCGCAGATCGTCTCGGCCGTCGGCGTCGTCATCGCCGGCGTTTTTGCGTGCGCGCTGTATTACTGGCTCTCCGACAAGCTGCTTCAGATCGTCTTTCCGGTGCCGAAGGAGAATGTCCGGGCGGCATCGATCAACCTCAACCGCCGGGCGGTCGTCCGTCCCTGGCTGTTCATGGGGCCGGCGCTGATCCTGCTCGGGGTCTATCTGGTCTATCCGGTCGTCGCGACCTTCATCCTGTCCTTCTACGATCGGGGTGGCGTCAATTTCGTCGGCCTTGCGAATTATCGCTGGGCGATTTTCGACGGGCAGTTCCGCCAGTCGATCTTCAACAACATCCTCTGGCTTGCCGTCGTGCCGGCCGCCTGCACCTTCTTCGGCCTCGTCATCGCCGTGCTGACCGACCGCATCTGGTGGGGCAACATCGCCAAGAGCCTGGTCTTCATGCCGATGGCGATCTCCTTCGTCGGCGCTTCGGTGATCTGGAAATTCGTCTACGAGTACCGCGGCGGCAACGAGACCCAGATCGGCCTCCTGAACGCCATCGTGCAATCCTTCGGCGGCGATCCGCAGGTCTGGATATCGATGCCCTTCTGGAACAACTTCTTCCTGATGGTCATCCTGATCTGGATCCAGACCGGTTTCGCCATGGTCATCCTTTCGGCGGCGCTGCGCGGCATTCCCGAAGAGACGATCGAAGCGGCCGTCATCGACGGCGCCAACGGCTGGCAGATCTTCTGGAAGATCATGGTGCCGCAGATCTGGGGGACGATCGCCGTCGTCTGGACGACCATCACCATCCTGGTGCTGAAGGTCTTCGATATCGTGCTGACCATGACCAACGGCCAATGGAGCACGATGGTGCTGGCGAACCTGATGTTCGACTGGATGTTCCGCGGCGGGGGAGATTCCGGCCGAAGCGCCGTCATCGCCCTTGTCATCATGGCGGCCGTGACGCCGATCATGATCTGGAACATCCGCCAGGCGAACAAGGAAATGGGGGGACATTGAGATGAACGCTGCCGCCAGCCTCCGCCGCATCGGTCTTCCGCGCCTCGTCGTCCACCTGTCGGTGCTGCTGATCTGCATCATCTGGCTGATCCCGACGCTCGGCATCCTCGTCACCTCCTTCCGCGATCCGGCACAGATCACTTCCTCCGGCTGGTGGACCGCGTTCACCAGCGCCTCCCAGACCACGGCGTCGCGATTGGCCGATCCGTCCGCTGCCCGGCAGGAAGGTTCGAACTACGTCATCTCCGGCTCGGTCTTCGAGGAAGGGCAGGGCGGAACCGTCAGGGCTTTCGGCACGCGCGTCGCCGCACCTGCGGAGTTCGAGGCCGGCCAGCCGGCCGATCTCGGAGACGGGGAAACGCTTACCGTCAACGGGGACGGCAGCTATACCTATACGAAGAACGGCCCGTTCGAAGGCGAGCGCGGCCGGCGTGTCTATCTGCAGGTCGCGACGCCGCCGACCTTCACCACCCAGAACTACAACACCGTGCTCACCTCGCAGGGGATCGGCCAGGCCTTCGTCAATTCGCTGACTGTCGCCATTCCTTCGACCATCATCCCGATCCTGATCGCGGCCTTCGCGGCCTATGCGCTCTCCTGGATGGAGTTTCCCGGCCGGGCCCTGATCATCGCCATGGTGGTGGGGCTGATCGTCGTGCCGCTGCAGATGTCGCTCATCCCGCTGCTCAGGATGTACAACGAGATCGGCGCCTTCTTCGGCGTGCCGTCGAGAAGCTATGCCGGTATCTGGCTCGCGCATTCCGCTTTCGGCATGCCGCTCGCCATCTATCTCCTGCGCAATTACATCGCCGGCCTGCCGAAGGAGATCATCGAATCTGCCCGCGTGGACGGCGCGAGCGATTTCGAGATTTTCGTCAAGATTATCCTCCCGCTGTCCTTTCCGGCTCTTGCGTCCTTCTCGATCTTTCAGTTCCTGTGGACCTGGAACGACCTCCTCGTCGCCATGGTCTTCCTCGGGACCAACAGGGAACAGCTCGTCCTGACCGGCGCCTTGAACGCGCTTTTAGGCTCGATGGGCGGAAGGTGGGAAATTCTGACGGCTTCGGCCTTCATCTCCATTCTTGTGCCGCTTTTGGTGTTTTTTGGCTTGCAGCGATATCTCGTCCGCGGGCTGCTCGCCGGCTCGGTCAAGGGCGGCTGAGCAACCTCGAACACAATAGGATTCTGAATGAGCATTTCCGCAGAAGCTTCCGCAGCGCCGGACAAGGACTGGTGGCGCGGAGCCGTTATTTATCAAATTTACCCCCGTTCTTTTCAGGATTCGAATGGCGATGGCATCGGCGATCTCAAAGGCATTACCGCGCGTCTGCCGCATGTGGCCGCGCTGGGCGCCGACGCCATCTGGATCTCCCCTTTCTTCCCGTCGCCGATGCGTGATTTCGGCTACGACGTTTCGAACTACACCGATGTCGATCCGATGTTCGGCTCGCTTTCGGATTTCGACGGGCTGATCGCCGAAGCCCATCGGCTCGGCATCAAGGTGATGATCGATCTTGTGATGTCGCACAGCTCCGACCAGCATCCCTGGTTCATCGAAAGCCGGTCGAGCCGCTTCAATCCCAAGGCGGACTGGTATGTCTGGGCCGATGCCAAGCCGGACGGCACGCCGCCCAACAACTGGTTGTCGATCTTCGGCGGGTCCGCCTGGGCGTGGGACCCGACCCGCATGCAGTATTACATGCACAACTTCCTGACCTCGCAGCCGGACCTGAACCTCCACAATGCCGAGGTTCAGGACGCATTGCTCGACATGACCCGCTTCTGGCTGAAGCGCGGCGTCGACGGCTTCCGGCTTGATACCATCAACTTCTATTTCCACGACAAGGAACTGCGCGACAACCCGGCGCTGGAGCCCTCCCGGCGCAACGCCTCGACGGCCCCGGCCGTCAATCCCTACAACTTCCAGGAACATCTCTACGACAAGAACCGCCCGGAGAACCTGGAGTTCCTGAAGCGCTTCCGCGCCGTGCTGGACGAGTTTCCGGCGATCGCGGCGGTCGGCGAAGTGGGCGACAGCCAGCGCGGCCTCGAAATCGTCGGGGAATACACGTCCGGCAACGACAAGATGCACATGTGCTACGCCTTCGAGTTCCTGGCCCCCGATCCGCTGGTGCCGTTGCGGGTCGTCGATGTCCAGAATGCCTTTTCCGCCGCCGCGCCCGACGGCTGGGCCTGCTGGGCTTTCTCGAACCACGACGTGGTGCGCCACGTCAGCCGCTGGGGGCAGGACGTTCTTGACCGCGACAGCTACGCCAAGATGGTCTCCGCCATCCTGATGACGCAGCGCGGTTCCGTCTGCATCTATCAGGGCGAGGAACTGGGCTTGACCGAAGCGGATATCGCCTATGCCGACCTGCAGGACCCTTACGGCATCCAGTTCTGGCCGGAGTTCAAGGGACGAGATGGCTGCCGCACGCCGATGGTCTGGGACGCGCAGGCGCTGCAGGCGGGGTTCTCGACCGCTGAAAAGACCTGGCTGCCGATCCCGGTCGAGCACCAGCTCCGTGCGGTCAGCGCCCAATATGGCGATCCGGCCTCGGTGCTGGAGCAATATCGCCGCTTCCTGGCTTTCCGCAAGCAGCATCCGGCTTTCGTCAAAGGTGATATCCTGTTCCTGCCTGAAGACGGTTCGGTGCTGGGCTACAAGCGGCAGTATGGCAACGAGACGGTGCTTTGCCTGTTCAACATGGGTGCTGCGCCGGCCGCGGCCGATCTGCCGATCGGTGATTGGGATGTGCTGACCGGCCACGGTTTTGAAAGCGGGCTGGAAGATAGAAGCGTGACGTTGCCTGCTTGGGGGGCGTTCTTCGCCCGCCATGTTTGAAAAGGGAAAGTGCGTGTCGAGACCCCCCTCACCCGGCCTCCGCTTTGCTCGGCCACCCTCTCCCCAAGGGGAGAGGAGGGAATAGCGATGGCGCGGCATGGCTCTTCTCCCCAGCGGGGAGAAGGTGCCGGCAGGCGGATGAGGGGGAACCGCGAATAAAGACATTTATGAGGAAAAGGGGAGGAAAATCATGGCTGGCGTCGTTATGAAGGATATCCGCAAGGCTTATGGCCAGGTGAAGGTGCTGCATGGCATCGACCTGGACATCAAGCAGGGCGAGTTCGTGGTCTTCGTCGGTCCTTCGGGCTGCGGCAAGTCCACGCTTCTGCGCATGATATCCGGGCTTGAGAGCATCACCGGCGGCGAGATGTATATCGACGGCCAGCTCGTGAACGAGGTGCCGCCGTCCCGGCGCGGCATTGCCATGGTTTTCCAGTCCTATGCGCTCTATCCGCATATGACGGTCTACGACAACATGGCCTTCGGCATGCGGATCGCCCGCGAGAGCAGGGACGAGATCGATCGCCGGGTCCGCTCGGCGGCGGAGATCCTCCAGCTCACGCCCTATCTCGACCGCCTGCCGAAGGCGCTGTCGGGCGGTCAGCGGCAGCGCGTCGCGATCGGCCGCGCCATCTGCCGCGACCCCAAGGTCTTCCTGTTCGACGAGCCGCTGTCGAACCTCGATGCGGCGCTGCGCGTCGCGACCCGCATCGAGATCGCCAAGCTCAAGGAGCAGATGCCGGACACGACGATGATCTACGTGACCCACGACCAGGTGGAGGCCATGACGCTTGCCGACCGCATCGTCGTGCTTTCGGCCGGCCGCATCGAGCAGGTCGGCGCTCCGCTGGAACTCTACGAGCGTCCGCAGAACCTCTTCGTGGCCCGCTTCATAGGCTCGCCCGCGATGAACATCATCCCGGCGACCGTCACCGGGACAGGCGAGGCGACCATGGTTTCGATGAAGGGCGGCAAATCGGTGCGCGTGCCGGTGGCGACCGGTACCTCCGAAAAAGGCAAGGCGGCAAGCTTCGGCGTGCGCCCGGAAGACCTTTCGGTCGCGACGGGCGAGGATTACCTCTTCGAAGGGCGGATTTCCATCGTCGAGGCGCTCGGCGAGGTGACGCTGCTCTATATAGAGGGCCTCGCCGATCGCGAGCCGATCATTGCCAAGATCCCCGGCATTCTGGATGTAACGAAGGGCGAGACGATACGCTTTTCGGCCGATCCGAGGAAGCTGCACCTTTTCGATGCGGAAGGTAAGACTTTTCGCATCTGAAGGATAACCGGTCGTTCACTATATTCGGGCAAGAGTTGGCCGCAGTTGTTCCAAAGCTAGACTTCAAAACGCTCTGTTAAAGTTCGCCGGCTAGCTTTTTCTTATTAAGAGAAGGAGGGATGTCGTGGGTGCGGCTCCAGATAACAAAAAGCACTTTTTGAACAAGGAAGAGTCTTTCATGTACGACCGGGAAAACCGGTTCAAGATGGAAGACACGATGAACAACGCGCGTATCGAGTACACGGAGAAGGGCGTGATGAACATGGCGCAGCGCCGCTGCGACATACTGCGCATCTCCCGGAGCGGCGCCGTCATCGGCATTCTCACGCAGTACAACCTGCCGCAGCAGTTTTACCTCGATATCCCGGATGCCCGCATCACCAAGATCGGCTGCCTGCTGATGAAGACCTTTGCCAACAATACGATCGAGGTCCGCTTCCTCCGCCTGCTGTCCGAGAAGGAGATGAACCGCATCTTCGTCTTTTCCACGCATCCGAACCACAAGGATCGAACGATCGACATCCGGGCCTGGTAAGGTAAACGGACGATTTCCAAGCAACGAAGGGCGGCCCAAGCCGCCCTTTTTGCGTTCAGGCGAACACGCTGGCGCCCTGGTCGGCATGGCCGACATTGCGGCGGAAGGCGGCGAAGAGCTCGCGGCCCATGCCGAACTCGTTGTCGGAAAGGTCGGCCGCGGCGGGCACGCGGGCGGCGAATTCCGCGGCATCCACCAGCACTTCCAGCGTGCCGGCGACCGCGTCGAGGCGGATGATGTCGCCGTTCTTGATCTTGGCGATCGGCCCGCCGTCGGAGGCCTCCGGGGTGATGTGGATGGCCGCCGGCACCTTGCCCGAGGCGCCGGACATGCGTCCATCGGTGACGAGCGCCACCTTGAAGCCGCGGTCCTGCAGCACGCCGAGCGGCGGGGTCAGGCGATGGAGTTCCGGCATGCCGTTCGCCTTCGGCCCCTGGAAGCGCACGACGGCCACGAAATCCTTGTTGAGTTCGCCGCGCTTGAAGGCGTCCTGCAGCTCCTGCTGGTCGTGGAAGACGATGGCCGGCGCCTCGATCACATGCCGCTCCGGCTTCACCGCCGAAATCTTGATGACCGCCTTGCCGACGTTGCCCTTCAGCATCCTGAGCCCGCCGGTCGGCTGGAAAGGCGCGTCGATCGTGGCGAGGACCTTCGCATCCCCGCTCTTCTCCGGTGCCGGTTCGCGCACGACCTGCCCGTTCGCATCGAGCTTGGCTTCGACCGTATAGGCTTCGAGCCCCCGGCCGAAGACGGTGCGG
Organism: Xaviernesmea oryzae; assembly: GCF_900177415.1. Classification (GTDB taxonomy): domain Bacteria; phylum Pseudomonadota; class Alphaproteobacteria; order Rhizobiales; family Rhizobiaceae; genus Neorhizobium; species Neorhizobium oryzae_A. The sequence goes on from NZ_FXAF01000006.1 coordinate 1,051,813, forward strand.
ACGTCGTCATGCAACATTCCCTGCTTCAGGAGCTGCTTGATGAGGAAGCCCATGCCGCCGGCGGCATGGAAGTGGTTCACGTCGGCAAGGCCGTTGGGATAGACGCGGGCAAGCAGCGGCACGACATCGGAGAGTTCGGAAATATCCTGCCAGGTGAGGTGGATGCCGGCGGCGCGCGCCATAGCGACGATATGCATGGTGTGGTTGGTCGAACCGCCGGTCGCATGCAGGCCGACGACGCCGTTGACGATCGAGCGCTCGTCGATCATCTCGCCGGCCGGCGTGAACTCGTTGCCGAGCGCGGTGATGGCGAGCGCCCGCTTGGCGGCTTCGCGGGTCAGCGCGTCGCGCAGCGGCGTGCCGGGGTTGACGAAGGAGGCGCCGGGCATATGGAAGCCCATGATCTCCATCAGCATCTGGTTTGAGTTGGCCGTGCCGTAGAAGGTGCAGGTGCCGGGGCCGTGATAGGATTTGGATTCGGCTTCCAGCAGCTCGTCGCGGCCCACTTTGCCTTCAGCGTAAAGCTGGCGGATGCGCGATTTCTCGTCGTTCGGGAGCCCCGACGTCATCGGTCCGGCCGGGATGAAGACCGCCGGCAGGTGCCCGAAGCTCAGAGCGGCGATGACGAGGCCCGGCACGATCTTGTCGCAGATGCCGAGGAAGACGGCCGCGTCGAACATGTTGTGCGAAAGGCCGATGCCGGCCGCCATGGCGATCGCATCGCGGGAAAAGAGCGAAAGCTCCATGCCCGGCTGGCCCTGGGTGACGCCGTCGCACATGGCCGGCACGCCGCCCGCAACCTGGGCGATGCCGCCGGCTTCCCGCGCCGCTTCCCGGATGATCGGCGGAAAAGTCTCGTAGGGCTGGTGGGCCGAGAGCATGTCGTTATAGGCGGTGATGATGCCGAGGTTCGGGACGACGTCTCCGGCGAGCGCCTCCTTTTCGGCGGGGGAACAGACCGCAAAGCCGTGCGCGAGATTGCCGCAGGAGAGGACGGAGCGGTGCGGACCTCGGGAAGCCGCCCGGCGGACGCGGTCGAGATAGGCTTCGCGATGCGGTTTCGATCGTTCGACGATACGGGCGGTGATCGCCTCGATGCTGGAATGGGCGGCCATGGTCTTGTCCTCTTTGGTCAACCCCGGCTTGGGAGAGGCCGCGGACCTTCGACAAGGCCCTTAAGCCACCGGGATTGCTCCTATTGAAAATCCGGTGCCGGAAGCGCCGGGAGCGTGGGCCCTTACGGCGCCCAGTAGATCTGAAGCGGCGAAACGGCGCGGTTCAGCACGGCGCGGATCGGCATTTCGGCCTCGTCGGAGCCGGCCTTCGCCTTTATGAGCACGTCCTTCTTGCCCTGTCCTTCGATATGGAGCGCCAGCAGGCGGGCATCCGAAAGGCTGGCGAAGGAGAAGGTCAGCCGCTCTTCGCCGGCTCCTTCCGCCTCCATGGTCAGCACGCCGCGCGGGCCGGAAAGGTCGAGCGCTCGCTGCAGATTGTTGCCGTGGGGGAAGAACGAGGCGGTGTGGCCGTCCGTTCCCATGCCGAGGATCGCCACGTCGAAGGGGTTGCCGATGCGGGCGGCCTTTTCCGTCGCCATGCGTGCTGCCTCCTCGATCGAGGAACAGTCGTAATAGAGCGGGATGAAATTCGCGGCCGCTGCCTTGTCCCTCAAAAGATGCGTTGCGACCAGGAGATGGTTGGAACGCGGATTGTCGGCCGGCACGAAGCGCTCGTCGACCAGCGTCACCGTCACCTTGCTCCAGTCGATGTCGCGGGTCGAAAGCGTTTCGAAGAACCTCTTCGGCGTCGAGCCGCCCGAGACGGCAAGCGAGGCAGAGCCCCGCTCCTCGATCGCGGCGGCAAGGCATGCCGCGACCTCGTCCGCCAAGGCGGCGGCGAGTGCTGCTGCATCCGGAAATTCATGCATGTTCGCGGTCATTGCCTTTTCTCAACCTTAGCGCCTTAACCCTCGTGCCAAGTGCGGCCGTCGCGCTCGATGAGAGCGATCGCCTGGCTCGGACCCCAGGTGCCGGCGGTATAGCCCTGCACCTGCTGGCCGGTCGCTTCCCAGCCCTTCAGGATCGGATCGACCCATCGCCATGCGGCTTCCACTTCGTCGCGGCGCATGAACAGCGTCTGGTTGGAGCGGATCGTATCCGTCAGCAGCCTCTCGTAGGCGTCCGGGTTGCGGACCGCGAAGGATTCCGCAAAGCTCATGTCGAGCGAGACTTCGCGCAGCCGCATGCCGCCGGGACCGGGATCCTTGATCATCAGCGACTGCTTGACGCCTTCGTCCGGCTGCAGGCGGATGATGAGCTGGTTCGCCGAAATGCGGCCCGCCCCCGTATCGAAGATATTGTGCGGGATCGGCTTGAAGGTGATGACGATCTCCGAGACGCGGTTGGCAAGCCGCTTGCCGGTTCGGATGTAGAAGGGCACGCCCGCCCAGCGCCAGTTGCCGATCTCGGCCTTGATGGCGACGAAGGTTTCGGTGTTCGAGACGCCGCCTTCCAGTTCGTCGAGATAGCCCTTGACCGGACCGCCGGCGGAAGCGCCGGCACGATACTGGCCGCGCACCGTCATCTGTTCGACATTGGCTTCGGTGATCGGCTTCAGGGCACGCAGCACCTTGAGCTTCTCGTCGCGCACCGATTCCGAATCCATGGAGGAGGGCACTTCCATGGCGACAAGGCAGAGAAGCTGCAGGATATGGTTCTGCACCATGTCGCGCAGTGCGCCGGCCGTGTCGTAATAGCCGGCGCGGCCTTCGAGGCCAACCGCTTCGGCGACGGTGATCTGCACATGATCGATATGCTCGGCGTTCCAGAGCGGTTCGTAGAGGGCGTTGGCGAAGCGCAGCGCCATCAGGTTCTGCACCGTCTCCTTGCCGAGATAGTGGTCGATGCGGAAGATCTGCTCTTCCCGGAAGACCCTGCCGATCGTGTCGTTGAGTTCGAGCGCCGAGGCGAGGTCGCGGCCGATCGGCTTCTCGACGACGATGCGGGTCGATTTGGTGATCAGCTTGTGGTCGCGGATCTTCTCGGAGATCGCGCCGAAAATGCCGGGCGCCACGGCGAGATAGAAGACGCGGACGCGTTCCTTGCCGTCGTCGATGATTTTCTTGAGTTCGTCCCAGCCCTGATCGGTCTTGGCATCGACGGAGACGTAATAGAGGCGCTGGCAGAATTTCTTGACTTCCGCTTCGTCGAATTCGCCCTTCTTCAGGTGCTCCTTCAGGGCATCCTCTGCGAACTTGCGGTAATCCTCATGCGAAAGCGCGCTGCGCGAGGCGCCGATGATGCGTGTGGGCTCGGTGAACTGGCCCTCGATCTGACGATGGTAGAGGGCGGGAAGGAGCTTGCGCTCGGCAAGATCGCCGGTACCGCCGAAGACGATACAATCAAAAGGTTCGACTGGGATGATCTGGCTGCTCATCGCTGTTCTTTCGTCCTGCATGGTTGGGGGCATGTTTATTCTAATCGATTTAAAAACGCTAGCCCAAATCGGGCGTTTGAATGGGCGGCACTCTTGAACCTTGTCAGAGCCTGTCGCGCAGCGCAAACCACGTGAGGGCAAGGAAAAGCAGCGGAGTCCGCATATGGCGTCCGCCCGGGAAGGCGGGGATTTTGAGCGAGGCGAGGTGATCGAGATCGGTTGCCTTGCCGGCGACCATATCAGCATAAAGTTTGCCGCAATAGTTTGACAGCATCACGCCATGGCCGGAATAGCCGCCGATCGAGGTGACGCCCGGCATGACCTCCCGCACGAAAGGTTGGCGAGGCATGGTGATTCCCACATTGCCGCCCCATGCATGGGTGATCTCCACGTCCCTGAGCGCCGGATAGGTGTCGACGATCTGCTTGCGGATGGCGTTGGCGGTATCCCTGGGGTCGCGCGAGGAATAGACCTCCCGGCCACCGAAGAGCAGCCGGTTGTCTTTGCTCTTGCGGAAATAGCGCACCACGAAACGCGAATCGGCAACGGCCTCGCCGCCGGGAATGACATGCGGAAAGTCGTCGAGCGGCGCAGTGGCGGCGATGAAGGAACCGATCGGCATGATATGCGCGGCCGTCTTCGGCTCCAGGTCGCCGATATAGGCATTGGTGGCGATCAGCACCCGGTCGGCGGTCAGCATACCGGAGGGCGTGTCCACAACGGTCTTGCCGCCCGCCTGTCGGATCGCGGTGGCCTTGGTCATCTCGAAGATCTGCGCCCCGGCGGAATGCGCGACGCGGGCAAGCCCGACAAGCAGCTTCAAAGGGTGGATATGACCCGTACCAGTATCGCGCACGCCGCAATAATAGTCCTTCGTGCCGAGCCGTTCGGCGGTCTCTTGCGCATCCATGAAGGCGATGTGCGGATAGCCGTAGCGCTCGGCCGCGATATCGGCATTCGCCCGGTAGTCCCTGTCATGGCCCGGCTTGTGGGAAACGTTCATCTGCCCCGGCATGTAATCCATGTCGATGCCGTGTGTTTCGGCGAAGTCGAGAAGATATCGCTTGGCGTCCTCCGCCATGTCGAACAGCGCCTTGGAGCGTTCGTAGCCGATTTCCTTCTCGAGGTCTTCCGGCCACCAGCGCTGGCCGGTGCCCATCTGCCCGCCATTGCGGCCGGAGGCGCCGTCCCCGAACCGGTTCGCCTCGATCAGCGCGACGGAAACGCCGGCCTTCGCCAGATTGCAGGCCGCCTGCAGGCCGGTATAGCCGCCCCCGATGATCGCCACGTCGACCGTCTTCGAACCGTCGAGGGCCGGATAGGCCGGCCGCTCGCCGACGGTTGCCTGATACCAGGAGATTCCCGGCGCGATCGGGCTCTGCCATGAATCCAAGACACCGACCTCACACGTTGAGAAGCAGGAACTCCCGCTCCCAGGGGCTGATCACCTGCATGAAGGTCTCGAACTCGCCGCGTTTCACGCCCGCATAGAGACCGATGAATTCCGGGCTGAAGACCTCCGCCAGCGCCGGATCGGATTCGAGCAGGGAGACGGCCTCGAGCAGGCCGCGCGGCAGGTCGATCGCGCCTTCATTGGCTGTATCCTCGGTCGCCGGTCCGGGTTCGATCCCTTTCATGATGCCGAGAAGCCCGCAGCCGAGCGAAGCCGCGAGCGCCAGATACGGATTGGCGTCCGAGCTCGGCAGCCGGTTTTCGACGCGGCGGGCGGCGGCATCCGAGACCGGCACGCGGAACGCGGTCGTTCGGTTGTCGTAACCCCAGGCCGTATTCACCGGCGCCGACATGTCGGGCGTCAGGCGGCGGTAGGAGTTCACATAGGGCGCCATCATCACGAGCGTCTTCGGCACATAGGCCTGCATGCCGCCGATGAAATGGAAGAACTCCCGGGACGGAGAGCCGTCCGGATTCGAGAAGATGTTCTTGCCGGTCTTGATGTCGACGACCGACTGGTGGATGTGCATGGCCGATCCCGCCTGGCCCTGCATGGGTTTTGCCATGAAGGTGGCGTAGATGCCGTGCTTCATCGCCGCCTCGCGGATGGTGCGCTTGAACAGGAAGACCTGGTCGGCGAGCTCGACCGGATCGCCGTGCCGCAGGTTGATCTCGAGCTGCGCCGGGCCTTCCTCGTGGATCAGCGTGTCGATCTCCAGTCCCTGCTTTTCCGAGAAATGATAGATGTCGTCGATGAGTTCGTCGAATTCGTTGATGCCGGCGATCGAATAGCCCTGGCCACCGAGGATGGAACGCCCCGACCGCCCCTTCGGCGGATGCAGCGGATAGTCCGGGTCGTCGTTCTTGGCGACGAGATAGAATTCGATCTCCGGCGCCACCGCCGGCTTCCAGCCGCGCTCCTTATAGAGCTTCAGGACATTCTTGAGCACGTTGCGCGGCGTATAGGCGACCGCCTTGCCGTCCGTATCGACGATGTCGCAGATCACCTGGGCGGTCGGATCGGTTTCCCAGGGCACCACCGACAAGGTCGAAAGGTCCGGCACCAGCTTGAGATCGCTGTCGCGCGGTTCGTAGCGGAAATTGCCGGTCTCTTCCGGATATTCGCCGGAGATCGTATGGCGATAGAGGGCGGAGGGCAGGGCCAGAGAGGTGTTCGAGGTGAATTTCGACGACGGCATCATCTTGCCGCGCGGTACGCCGGCGAGATCGGGCGTGATGCATTCCACATCCTCGATCCCGCGCGCTCTCAGCCATGCCGTGGCCTCCCGCCAGTCCGCCACGCCTCGAAGCGAGGTAAGCGTCGGTTGGGCAACGGCAGCTTTCGCCACGGTGCCGATGGCGGGGGCGGGTTTGGATTTCTTCTGCGGCATGACACACCGGAGTGAGGTTGATCGGAACTCCCATCATAATCACGGATTGGCGATTGGCGAGGGGGAGCAGCCATTGACTTTGCGCGGCCGATCGAAAACAGCAGCATCTCGGAAAACAAGGAGCGCCGGGTGACGCGGAAATTCGATGTGGTGGTTCTAGGCGCCGGCGCGGCAGGCATGATGTGCGCCATCCGGGCCGGCGGGCGAGGGCGCTCCGTACTCGTGATCGACCACGCCAGGGCGCCGGGCGAGAAGATCCGCATCTCCGGCGGCGGACGGTGCAACTTCACCAACATCCATGCGGGCGCGAAGAATTTCCTTTCCGCCAATCCGCACTTCGCCAAGTCCGCACTCGCGCGTTATACGCCGCGGGATTTTCTCGACATGGTGGAGGCGCACGGGATCGCCTGGCACGAGAAGACGCTCGGCCAGCTCTTCTGCGACGAAAGCGCCAGGGACATCATCCGCATGCTGCTTTCCGAGATGAAGGCGGCGAATGTCGTCCTCGAACTGCAGAAACAGGTCACGACGGTGGAGAAGACGCTCGACGGTTTCCGCATAGGCACGTCCGACGGCCCCGTGGAGGCACTGTCGCTGGTGATTGCGACCGGCGGCAAGTCCATCCCGAAAATGGGCGCCACCGGCTTTGCCTACGACATAGCCAGGCAATTCGGCCTGAAGATCGTCGAGACGCGGCCGGCACTGGTGCCGCTGACGCTCGACCCGAACCTTCTGGAAAAGCTCTCGCCGCTCTCCGGCATCGGTGTGCCGGCCGAGATCCGCCATGGCAGGACGGCCTTCCGTGAAGCGCTGCTCTTCACCCACCGGGGCCTGAGCGGCCCCTCAATCCTGCAGATTTCCTCCTACTGGCGCGAAGGCGACGAGATCACGCTTGCGATCGAGCCCGACCTCGACATCGCTGCTGCCCTCAAGACCGGCCGCAAGGCGAACGGCCGGCAGGCGGCGCAGACCGTGCTTGCGGAAATCTTGCCGAAGCGGCTCGCCCAGTTTTTTGTCGAAAGCCGCGGCATCACGGGGCACCTCGCCGACCTTTCCGACAAGGCGATCGACAGCCTGGCAGGCTCCATCCAGAACTGGACGGTGCGGCCTGCCGGATCGGAGGGCTACCGCACGGCGGAGGTGACGCTGGGCGGGGTCGACACCTCCGAGCTGGATTCGAAAACCATGCAGGCGAAGGCGGTGCCCGGCCTTTATTTCATCGGCGAATGCGTCGATGTGACGGGCTGGCTCGGCGGTTACAATTTCCAGTGGGCCTGGGCCTCCGGCTATGTCTGCGGTGAGAGTTTGTAATAAGGCAAGGTGATTCAACACTTCTTAATGGGCGTCCGCCATCCTGCCTTAATGCCAGCCAAATCCCATGCTTTTAAGACTGGTATGCGTTGCCTGCCGGCTCGCGGCAGGGCGCCAAACAACGTGTTTAGGGTTCAGGAACGATGCAGAAAACCCGCCGTGCCCGTGCAATCGCCATCGCTTTGGTCAAGGACGACGCAAAATTGCGGCGGCTCAGGCTTTTGGCAATCGCAATCGGCGCCACGGCAGCGCTTCTTTCGGTTCCGGTCCTGTTCGGCTGAACTGAACTCTCGCCGCAAAGGTGATTTTCCTGATGCAGCGTTTCGCTGATCCCGCGCTGACGGAATTCACGCACGCCTGCCATATGTCAGAATATTGACGAGCCACTGCGGCGCTAGATAGGCGAAGCGCTCTTCGGCGCAGCGGCCTGCAACCTTGTTCTTCCTTTGGAAATGCGTGGAGAGGATGGCGCGATCGAGACATGCGGTTGGAGCGTGTCGGCGACGAGATCGCGAGCCTCCGTCATAGCCAGTGGATCGTGATGAACGATGACGATCGCCACCGGCGTGAAATCCGCACGGTGGTCGATCGCATGGTGAAGTTCGTCAGGGGATATGCCGAGCTTTTTGCCGGCCGGCGGCCTTGGGGATGAACCCGCTGCTTACTGCCCCTTGCTTACTGCCCTTGCCTACTGAATGCGGTTGGTGACGACCACCGGGATCATCAGGTCGCCCCAATGGCCGTCGCCGCCATGGTGACGGGCGGAACGCATGAGCTCGACCGAGACGCCTGCATCCACCGCTTTCATGATGGCGTGGTTGAGGCGGTGCAGGTCATTGGCGAGCGTGCGGACCGCCGCCTGCTGCTCGGGCGTCATCGCGGTCGCCTGTTCCTCGGCGCGTTCCTTGACATGGGTCTGGATGTTGGTCTGGATGTTCATGGCATTTCTCCTCTCGTTGGTCTTAGTCTCCTCCCCACAAGGGGGAGGGGCTCTCTGCGACGCGGCTCCCTCTCCATAATCATTGAAGGTGGGCTACCGAGCGGGCGGTGGGTTAAGCCCCTCCCCCTTGTGGGGAGGGTTGGGGAGGGGAGTTCTGTTACTCCGCCGCCGGCCGGAATTGCGCGTGCTCGGTGGACTCCTTCATGGCCGTGGTGGAGGAAAGCCCGCCGGTAATCGCCAGAGAGACGGCATCGAAATAGCCGGTGCCCACCTCCCGCTGATGTTTCGTCGCGGTATAGCCGTTGACCTCGGCTGCGAACTCCGCCTCCTGCAATTCCGAGTAGGCGGCCATCTGCCGATCCCTGTAGCCGCGGGCGAGCTCGAACATGCCGTAGTTAAGCTGATGGAAGCCGGCGAGCGTGATGAACTGGAACTTGTAGCCCATCGCGCCGAGTTCCCGCTGGAACCTGGCGATCGTCGCGTCGTCCAGGTTCTTCTTCCAGTTGAACGACGGCGAGCAGTTGTAGGCCAGCATCTTGCCCGGATGCACCTTGTGGACGCCTTCGGCGAACTTGCGCGCCTGTTCGAGATCCGGCTTCGACGTCTCGCACCAGATGAGGTCCGAGTAGGGCGCATAGGCGATCGCGCGGGCGATGCACGGTTCCAGCCCGTTCCTGACCTGATAGAAACCCTCGACTGTTCGGCCTGCATCATAGTCGACGAAGGGCCGGTCGCGCTCGTCGATATCGGAGGTGAGCAGCTTCGCCGCTTCTGCATCGGTTCGGGCGATGACCAGCGTCGGCACGCCCATGACGTCGGCTGCCAGCCGCGCGGCCGTCAGGTTGCGGATATGCGCTGCGGTCGGGATCAGAACCTTGCCGCCCAGGTGGCCGCATTTCTTCTCCGATGCGAGCTGGTCTTCGTAATGAACGCCGGCAGCGCCCGCTTCGATGAAGGCTTTCATGATCTCGAAGGCGTTGAGCGGTCCGCCGAAACCGGCTTCCGCATCGGCGACGATCGGTGCGAACCAGGTCTCGACGGAAAGGCCCTTGCCTTCGGCCGCTTCTATCTGGTCGGCGCGCTGGAGCGTGCGGTTGATGCGCCGGGCAAGCTCCGGCGCGGCATTGGCCGGGTAGAGAGACTGGTCCGGATACATGGCGGAGGCCGTGTTGGCGTCGGCCGCGACCTGCCAGCCGGAAAGATAGATCGCCTTGAGGCCCGCGCGGACCTGCTGCATGGCCTGGTTGCCGGTCATGGCGCCGAGCGCGTTGACGAAGTTCTCCTTGTGCAGCAGCGACCAGAGCCGGTTGGCGCCCATTTCGGCAAGCGAATAGCGGATAGCGGCGGAGCCCCTCAGGCGCTTGACGTCCTCGGCCGAATAGGGGCGTTCGATACCCTCGAAACGGCCTTCCGGCGCGCCTGGAACAAGTGTGTAAAAATCTGTCATTGCCATCTCTCCCATGTGGCCTGCTTGTCCGCCTCGATGCGGTTTTCATGTGACCAGTTTTACAGATGGAAATGCTGCATCGCCACAAAAGATGCAATTTTGGGGAATTGAAAAGGGTTATGATGTCTTGTCTTTCACAAAGGCTTCTGTGAAGATGTCAAAGTAGTAAAAGCGAACGCTTGTAAAATTGGTGACAAATGGCGGAGCGAAAGATATTTGCCGGCCCTCGCGTGCGGCGGGTGCGGTTGGGCCTCGGGTTGACGCAGACGGCCATGGCCGAAGCCCTCGGCATCTCGCCTTCCTATCTCAATCTCATCGAACGCAACCAGCGGCCGCTGACCGTCCAGCTCCTCCTGAAGCTCGCCTCCGTCTATAAGGTCGATCTCGACGCGCTGCAGGGCGAGGGCGGCGGTCTGGCAGGCCGGCTCCGCGAGGTGTTTGCCGATCCGCTCCTGTCCGGTGAAATTCCGGGAGATCAGGAAATCATCGAGGTCGCCGAGGCGGCTCCGAACGCCGCGCTGGGGCTGATGAAGCTCTACCGGGCCTATCGCGAACAGGCCGAACGGCTCTCCGATCTTGCCGATCTTCTGGCGCGGGAGGGCCACGAAACCTCGCTCGCCGGCACGCGCCTCCCCATCGACGAGGTGCGCGAGACGCTGGAACGGCGCCCGAATTTCTTTGCGCGCATCGAGGATGCGGCGGAGGCTCTCGCCGCCAGGCTCGGCACGGGCGATGAACTGCCGGGCGCGCTGAAGGCGTGGCTGAAGAGCGAACGGGGCATCGTCGTGCGCACGCTTCCCGTCCACGTCATGCCTAACCTGCGCCGCCGCTACGACCGCCATTCGATGCGGCTCTTCCTGTCGGAACGGCTGTCGCCCTTCGACCGGACGCGCGAAATGGCCATGGAAGTCACGCTCCTGGCATTTAGGGCCGAGATCGCTGCGGAGCTTGAAGAACTCGCCTTTTCCACCAACGAGGCAAGGCGCATCGGCCGCTTCGAGCTGGCCCGCTATGCCGCCCATGCGCTGATGATGCCCTATGGCGATTTCCTGTCCGCCGCCCAGCGGACCCGCTACGATCTCGATGTGCTGCGCTCCCGTTTCGAGGTCTCGTTCGAGCAGGCCGCGAACCGGCTGACCTCGCTCGCGCGTCCGGGTGCGGCGGGCATTCCGTTTTTCCTGATGGAACTCGATCATGCCGGCAACGTCATCCGCCGGGCGGGCACGCAAGGTTTTCCGCATGCCCGGTTCGGCGGGCACTGTCCCAAGCTCGGCATCCACGCGGCCTTCGGCCAGCCGGGGCAGATCCTCGCCGACCGGGTCGATATGCCCGATGGCGGCGCGTTTCTCACGCTGTCGCGGACGCTCGAAGGACCGCAGGCGGGTTTCGGCGAACGCGTCCGCCGCACGGGCGTGCTTCTCGGTTGCGATCTGCCGGATGCCGGCGAAACCGTTTATGGAGAGGCCTTACCCGGCCCGTCCGGCGCCGTGCTCGCGGGCACGGCTTGCCGTCTCTGCGAGCGGCAGGGCTGTCTTTCCCGGGCCGAACCGCCCATCACGCGGCCGCTCGGACTTGACGAAATGGTAACGGGTCTCAGCGCTTTTGATTTTCAATAGCTTTGCGGCGGCGCATAATGCCTCTTGTGGCGAGAAAAATTCCTTTTTACTCTGCCGGAAAAACGAGGGAATTTATGCGCGAGCTCCCCGCTTGCGTGAAAAAGTGGAACAGGAGAGATCATGAAAACCCATTTGCTCCGTCTTGCCGCCGCCGTTGCCGCGACGGCGGTTGCCACCGCTGTCATGGCTCAGGAACGGGTGGTGCATGTCTATAACTGGTCCGATTATATCGATGAGTCCATCCTGTCGGATTTCACCAAGGAAACCGGCATCAAGGTCGTCTACGACGTGTTCGACAACAACGAAATCGTCGAGACCAAGCTGCTCGCCGGCGGTTCGGGTTACGATGTCGTGGTTCCGACCGGTCCTTTCCTGGCCCGCCAGATCCAGGCGGGCGTCTTCCAGAAGCTCGACAAGTCGAAGCTGCCGAACCTTTCCAATCTCTGGCCGGAAATTTCCGAGCGGCTCGCCAAATACGATCCCGGCAACGAATATGCCGTGAATTACATGTGGGGCACGACAGGTATCGGCTATAATGTCGAGAAGGTGAAGGCCGCGCTCGGCGACGTGCCGATCGACAGCTGGGACGTGATCTTCAAGCCGGAAAACGCCGAAAAGCTGAAGGCGTGCGGCATCAACATCCTCGATGCCTCGGACGAGACCTTCGCCATCGCCATGAACTACATCGGCAGGAACCCCGACAGCAAGGAAACCGCCGATCTCGAAGCCGGTGGCGAGGTCTACCAGAAGATCCGTCCCTTCGTGAGAACGTTCAACTCCTCCTCTTACATCGATGAGCTTGCCACCGGCGATACCTGCATCTCGATTGGCTGGTCGGGCGACGTGCTGCAGGCAAAGGCGCGCGCCGAGGAAGCCAATAACGGGGTCGAGGTCAATTACATTATCCCGAAGGAAGGCACCTATATGTGGTTCGACAATCTCGCGATCCCGGCGGATGCGAAGAATGTCGAAGAGGCACACGCATTCATCAACTACCTGATGAAGCCGGAAGTGATCGCCAAGGCCTCCAACTACGTTCAATACGCCAACGGCAATCTCGCCTCGCAGCAATTCCTCGACAAGGAAGTGCTGGAAAACCCGTCGGTCTATCCGCCGTCCGAGGTCGTATCGAAACTGTTCACCATTTCGCCCTATGGCCCGCGGGAGCAGCGCGTGCTGAACCGGGTCTGGACGCAGATCAAGACCGGTAGCTGATCTGAAGACGGGGCAGGCGGAAACGTCTGCCCCGAACGCTTGCAGTCTACGATGGGCGAAATGGGGTAGGGCATGGCGAAATCACTTGGACCGGTAAAGCGCAAATTCTCTCCCTGGACCGATCCAGCGGCCGTCCCCTTCATCCGTTTCGAAAATATCACCAAACGCTTCGGCGATTTCACCGCCGTCGACAACCTGACGCTGGACATCTACGAGCGGGAATTCTTCTCGCTGCTCGGTCCTTCAGGCTGCGGCAAGACGACGTTGATGCGCATGCTGGCGGGGTTCGAGGAGCCGACCGAAGGCCGCATCCTGCTGCAGGGCAAGGACATTTCCGGCGTGCCGCCCTATCGCCGGCCGACCAACATGATGTTCCAGAGCTATGCGCTCTTCCCGCATATGACGGTGGAGAAGAACGTCGCCTTCGGCCTCGAGCAGGACAACCTGCCAAAGGGAGAAATCTCGGCCCGCGTCGAGGAGATGCTGAAGCTCGTCAAGCTGGAGCCTTTCGCCAAGCGCAAGCCGAACCAGCTTTCCGGCGGTCAGCGCCAGCGCGTGGCGCTCGCCCGCTCGCTCGCCAAGCGGCCGAAAGTGCTGCTGCTTGACGAGCCGCTCGGGGCGCTCGACAAGAAGCTGCGCGAGGAAACGCAGTTCGAGCTGATGGACATCCAGACCAATCTCGGCCTCACGTTCCTGATCGTCACCCATGACCAGGAAGAGGCGATGACGGTTTCGGACCGTATCGCGGTCATGGACAGGGGCGTCATCGTGCAGGTGGCGACGCCGGCGGAAATCTACGAGGCGCCGAACAGCCGTTATGTCGCGGATTTCATCGGCGACATCAATATATTGGAAGGCACGGTCGTCTCGACCGAGAGCGCTCTTGGCGCGCCGGGCGCCGTGCGGATCGATTGCGACGGCATTGCGGTTGCGGTCGAACAGGAATGCCAGGCGGTGAAGGGCGACAAGGTCGCCTTCGCGATACGGCCGGAAAAAGTGCGCATCTCTCCCGACCAGCCGGCCGAGACCTCCGTCAATGCCGTCTATGGCGAGGTCTGGGATATCGGGTATCTCGGCGACTTCTCGGTCTTCCTCGTCAAGCTCGCCGACGATCGGATCGTTCGCGCCGCGCAGGCCAACGTCTCTCGCCTTGTCGATCGGCCGATCACCTTCGGCGACATGGTCTGGCTCACCTGGCCGCTCGATGCCGGCCTCGTGCTCACACGCTGAAGCGGAGGGGAAATGGCGACCGTTTCCGAAACCCATACCGCCAAGAAGCCGAGCCCCGCCCGCTGGCTTGTCGTTGCGGTGCCCTATGTCTGGCTGCTGCTCTTCTTCGCGGCGCCCTTCCTGATCATCCTGAAGATATCGCTGTCGGATACGGCGATCGCCATGCCGCCCTACACGCCGCTTTTCCAGGGATTTGGCGCACTTGGCGACTTCGCCTCGAAGCTCGATTTCGAGAACTACCTCTTTCTCACGGACGATCCCCTCTATATTAGGTCCTACCTGTCGTCGCTCAGGATCGCGGTGATCTCCACCTTTCTGCTGCTGTTGATCGGCTATCCCATGGCGCTCGCCATGGCGCGCGCGCCGACGTCGCTCAGGCCGACGCTCGTCATGCTGGTCATCCTGCCGTTCTGGACGTCGTTCCTGATCCGCGTTTATGCCTGGATCGGCATTCTGAAGCCGGACGGCCTTCTGACGCTGCTTCTCCAGACGATCGGTCTTCTGGGGCCGAACGAGCAGGTGCAGATATTCAGGACCGATATCGCCGTCTTCATCGGCATCGTCTATTCATACCTGCCCTTCATGGTCCTGCCGCTCTATGCGGCGCTGGAGAAGATGGACAACACGCTGCTGGAGGCAGCGAACGATCTCGGCTGCCCGCCGCTGAAAGCTTTCTGGAAGATCACCTTCCCGCTGTCGCTGCCGGGCGTTGTCGCCGGCTCGATGATCTGCTTCATCCCGATCACCGGCGAATTCGTCATCCCCGATCTTCTGGGCGGTGCCGACACGCTGATGATCGGCAAGACGCTCTGGACGGAATTCTTCGGCAATCGCGACTGGCCGCTCGCTTCCGCCGTGGCGGTGATCCTGCTCGTCATGCTGGTCGTGCCGATCGCCATCTTCCAGAACCAGCAGAAGAAGGTGGTCTGAGATGAGGGCCTCCCGCTTCGACGCCACCGTCCTGACGCTCGGTTTCGCCTTCCTCTATATTCCGATCGTCATCCTGGTGATCTATTCGTTCAACGCGTCCAGGCTGGTCACTGTCTGGGGCGGGTTTTCGCTGAACTGGTACCGTACGATGTGGTCGAACCAGGGGCTGATGGACGCCGCCTGGGTCACGGCGCGCGTCGGCGTCATCAGCGCCACGCTCGGCACCGTGCTCGGCACGCTTGCCGCCCTGGCTCTCGTGCGATTCTCCCGGTTCCCGGGGCGGATGCTGTTCTCGGGCATGATCTATGCGCCGCTCGTCATGCCGGAAGTTATTACCGGCCTGTCGATGCTGCTCCTTTTCGTCGCGCTCAACATCGACCGCGGCTTCTGGACGGTCATCATCGCGCATACGACCTTCACCATGTGCTACGTGGCGATCGTCGTGCAGTCGCGGCTGCTCACCTTCGACCGGAGCCTGGAGGAGGCGGCACTCGATCTCGGCTGCCCGCCGGTCAAGACCTTCTTCAAGATCACCCTGCCGCTGATCATGCCGGCCGTCATCGCCGGGTGGATGCTGGCCTTCACGCTGTCGCTGGATGATCTGGTGATCGCGAGCTTCAACACGGGACCCGGGGCGACGACGCTGCCGATCAAGATCTATTCGCAGGTGCGGCTCGGCGTGACGCCGGAGATCAACGCCATCTGCACCATATTGATCGGGCTCGTGACGATCGGCGTCATCATCGCTTCGATCGGAACGAAGCGCGCCGAAATGCGCCGCATCCGCGACGAGCATGTCGCCGCGCGCGGCACGACGTGATAGGCGCCGCGGCGCCTATTCCGCGACCTTTGGCGGCGGAGCCTGCGAAATCGACCATATGACGGGGTTCGGCCAGGAACCGCCGATGAAAACCATCAGGGGCGCGGCACCCGCGCCTTGCGCCGGCGGCTGAATGCTGGCGGAAAGAGCCAGGCTGTTGTTGACGTAGGAAACGACGCCGGAAAGGGCGATCGTTTCGCCGGGGCCGACGAGCTTGCCTTCGCGGATATCCGCCGAACCGCCCTTCAGGTCGGCCGATATGTCGATGCTGTCAAATTCGAGATTGCCGCCGCCGGCTTCGCTCAAGGGGAAATAGGGTTTCTGCGTTGCAAGTTGCCGGATGCCGGCCAGATTGACGCCGGGCAGGGAACCCCGCTCGGTCCGAAAGCGGATGGTGCCCTTCGCATTGCGCCACGCCTCGGTCGTCAACGACCGGTCGGCGTCGAGCGACAGTTCCAGGGACCCCCGCGCGGCGGGCAGTGGCCCGGCCAGTCCGAGCTCCCTGACGATGTCGCCGAAATCGGCACTCTGGACGGAAAGGTGCAGGGCAATCCCTCCGGAGGCTCCGCCTTTCGTCGTGGCGATCCGGCCCGTCAGGCGGCCGGTTTCGAAGTCGCTGTCGACGATGTCGATGCGCGATTGTTCCGCCGTGTTCATCACGCTCATCGCCGCTTCGGCAAGCTGGAACGGGCCAAGGGTCGCCTGTTGCGCGGAAAGCCTCAGATCGAGTTCCAGCCGGTTGCGCAACCCGTTGTTTTGTCCCGCGCCGTCGCCGCTGCGCGGCGCGATCGCGGCAAGGACACCCGAAAAATCCATCCGGTCGAAAGCGAGCGTGCCGGTCAGCCTCGGCAGCCGGTCCGGCGGCAGAACGAGGTCGAGAATGCCGGTTGCCCTGGCGTCGTTGAGGCTGAGCGACAGGTTTTCGAAGCGGAGGGCTTCGTCGTTCGTGACGAGGCGGGCGCTCAAGGAAAGGCTTTTCAATCGTTCCGTGCCATCGAAATGCACGCCGGACCAGGCCATGGCTGAGGAAAGATCGGGGATCGTGAGTTCGGCATCGCCGGAAAGGAACGCATGTGCTGCAAGGTTGGCGGTACCGTTGAAGCGGCCGCGCAGAAGGTCCGATTCGACGGAGCCGGAAGCATTTCCGCTTTTGCCCGACAGCAGCAGCAGAGGTTGCGAGCTGCTGATGTCGATCGCCAGCCTGCGGCCGTTCATCTCCCCATCGGCTCTTATGTTCAGACCGCGGGAAAGCCAGGGCCAGTGGAGATCGCCGTTGATCGAGGCGAACCGTGTGACGCGGCCGCTCGCGACGTCGGAGACCTCAAGGGTTCCGTTGGTGATCTTGACGTCGCCCATCTGCGCATCGTCGCCGGAGGGCAGGGACTGGCCGCCGCCGTCGGCCTTCGCTTCCCGCACGGCACGGCTGAGCAGCCCGTCGTTCGCCCAGTCCAGCCGACCGTTCGCGTCTCGCAGAATGTAGATTTCCGGGTTCGTGAGATGAAAATCCTCGAATTCCGGCCGGCCCAGCAGCGCCTCGAAGAGATCGAAGGAGGCGGAAAGCCGCGAAACGCGGCCGAGAACCCGCTCGCCGCCATCCGCCTGTTTGCGGATGGTGATCTCCCTGAGCGTGATCCTGGGCTCCGGCCAGAAGCGGATATCCGGCACGCCCTCGATCGTCACGTCATGGCCGGTCCACTGGGCGACCGCGCGCTCCATGCTTTCCCGCACCACGGTCGAGGAGATGAGGAACGGCGCGACGATCTGATAGAGCGCGAAGAGGACCAAAGCGACGAGGATGCCGATCAGCAGCCCGCGCCGTCGCCTGCCAAGCGGGCGGCTTGAGATTTTCCGCAGATTTCCGATCCCGTTGGTCAGCATGGTCCACGCGAATATAGGAAATGGCAGGACTGTGCAATTCTGTGCTCCGGTCCTCCGGCTGTCCCCTTTATCATGCAGTGCAACATGCTATACAGGCCCACGTGCCAAGGCCCTTGGCCGGTATGTTTGGAGGCCTTCCCCCGGGATTGGCCTCTTTGAGGTGGAGGAGGAATGGGAATGGGCAACGAACAGCCGCTATGGAGCCCCTCGAAGGAAATGCAGCGGAAGACCCCGCTGTTTCAGTTCATCGGATGGTGCGCCGAGCGCTACGAAAAAGACTTCGCCGATTATGACGCCTTCTACGCCTGGTCGATCGCCGAGCGCGGCGATTTCTGGTCGGCGGTCTGGGACTTCTGCGGCGTCAAGGGCGAGCGCGGCGCCCGCGCCCTGATCGACGGCGACGACATGCTCGCTGCCCGCTTCTTCCCCGATGCCACCCTGAACTTCGCCGAAAATCTTTTGACCGGAAACGGCGCGGGCGATGCATTGATCTTCCGCGGCGAGGACAAGGTGAGCTACCGCTGGTCCTGGGGCAGGCTGCGCGAGGAAGTCTCCCGCCTGCAGCAGGCGTTCAAAGCGCTCGGGATAGAGAAGGGCGATCGCATCGCGGCCATGATGCCCAACATGCCGGAAACGATCGCCTGCATGCTCGCCACCGCCTCGATCGGCGCCATCTGGTCCTCCTGCTCTCCCGATTTCGGCGAGCAGGGCGTGCTCGACCGTTTCGGCCAGATCGGCCCGAAGCTCTTCGTCACCTGCGATGCCTACTGGTACAACGGCAAGCTTCAGGACGTCTCCGCCAAGGTGAAGACCGTCTCGGAAGTGCTGAAAGCCCCGGTTCTGGTCGTGCCTTATGCGGGCGATGCGAAGGCGCTGGCCGCCTCGCTTGCCGACGGCCGCACGCTTGCGGATTTCACGGCACCCTATCAGGCGAAGGACTTGGAATTCGAACAGCTTCCCTTCTCGCACCCCCTCTACATCCTCTTTTCCTCCGGAACGACGGGTGTGCCGAAATGTATCGTCCATTCCGCCGGCGGCACGCTGCTGCAGCACCTGAAGGAGCACCACTTCCATTGCAGCCTTCGGCCGGGCGAGAAGCTCTTCTATTTCACCACCTGCGGCTGGATGATGTGGAACTGGCTGGCGTCGGGCCTCGCCGTCGGTGCCACGCTCTGCCTGTTCGACGGCTCGCCGTTTGCGCCGGACGGCAATGTCCTGTTCGACTACGCGCAGGATGAGGAATTCGCGGTCTTCGGCACCTCGGCAAAATATATCGACGCGGTGCGTAAAGGCGGCATCGTGCCGAAGGACACACACGACCTTTCGGCGCTTCGCCTGATCACCTCCACCGGTTCGCCGCTCTCGCCCGAGGGCTTCTCTTTCGTTTACGAAGGCATCAAGGGCGACGTGCATCTCGCCTCGATCTCCGGCGGCACGGATATCGTCTCCTGCTTCGTGCTCGGCAATCCGCTGAAATCCGTCTGGCGCGGCGAGATCCAGGGGCCGGGCCTCGGCCTGGCCGTGGATGTCTGGAACGACGAAGGTCGGCCGGTGCGCGGCGAAAAGGGCGAACTCGTCTGCACCAAAGCCTTCCCCTCGATGCCGGTCATGTTCTGGAACGATCCCGAGGGCAAGAAATACCGCGCCGCCTATTTCGAACGCTTCGACAACATCTGGTGCCATGGCGACTTCGCCGAATGGACCGAGCATGACGGCATCGTCATCCACGGCCGTTCGGACGCGACGCTCAACCCGGGCGGCGTGCGCATCGGCACCGCCGAGATCTACAATCAGGTGGAGCAGATGGAAGAGGTCGCGGAAGCGATCTGCATCGGCCAGGACTGGGACGACGACGTGCGCGTCATCCTCTTCGTGCGCCTCGCCAACGGCCTGTCGCTCGACGACGGCCTCGTCAAGGCGATCAAGACGCGCATCCGCATCGGCGCCTCGCCGCGCCACGTGCCGGCCAAGGTGATCCAGGTGGCCGATATCCCGCGCACCAAGTCCGGCAAGATCGTCGAACTCGCGGTGCGCGACGTCGTGCATGGCCGGCCGGTCAAGAACAAGGAGGCGCTCGCCAATCCCGAAGCGCTGGACCTCTTCGCCGGGCTTGCGGAACTGAGGAGCTAGCCCGGCTCCCGGTCTGTATCGCGATGATACGTTTTCGGCGTGAATTCCGGAAAATGGACGCCGTTAACTCCGCATTAAGCCGCATTGGTCAAAAGTGGAGCAACATGGTTTCGTCTCGTGTATGGAAGGCGCGTAGCCGCGAGCTTTCATAGACATGACGTCTCCACCGACCCTCGTTGGACAGCATTAAACTTCAAAGGCAGCTTCGGCTGCCTTTCTTTTGGCCTGGTATGCACCCCTGGATTGCCGATGCGGAGCTACCGCAATCTGTCGAGCGAACGCGAAACCAGCATGACCGGGACGAGACCCGCCAGGATGATGATGATCGCCGCGACCGAAGAATCCTCGATCTTCGCACGCGAGGCGTCCTCGTAGACGAGTGTCGCCAGCGTGTTGAAGTTGAACGGACGAAGCAGGATCGTCGCCGACAGTTCCTTCATCGTTTCGATGAAGACGAAGAGCGCCGCAACCAGCAGGGCGGGGCGCATGTTGGGCAGCAGAACAGACCACAGCGTCTGCCGGCGGTTCCGCCCGAGCGCGCGGGCGGCCATGTCGAGATGCGGCGAAAGTTTTTGAAAGCCCGCATCGAGATTGCCTTCCGCCATCGTCATGAACCGCACCGTACAGGCATAGACGATCGCAAAGCCGGTGCCGGAAAGCAGAAGCCCCGTTGAAATCCCGAGATTCGCGCGCAGGAAACCGTCGAGCGCATTGTCGAAGCCGGCGAGCGGGATCAGCACGCCGATCGCCAGAACCGTGCCCGGCACGCCGTAGCCGAGCGAGGCGATGCGGCCTGCGAAAGTCGCAAGCGCCGAATGCTCGCTGCGGGCGGCATAGGAAAAAATGAAGCCGAGCGAGACCGCGCAGAGTGCGGCGGCGGCCGATACGGCGATGCTGTTCCACAGCGCGTCGAGGAGCCGCGGATCGGCGAAGTTTTCGACACGCGCCAAGGCGAAACGGCCCAGAACCAGGAAGGGAATGAGGAACCCGACCGCTATGGGCAGCGCGCAAAAGACGGTCGCAAGCCAGGCCCGCGCCCCGGAAAGCGCCGGCCGCGCGGTGGCGTTGACCATGGCCGTCGTCCTGTTGCCGGCAAAGCGCTGCTGCCGGCGGGCGGCGCGCTCCACGAGGATCAGGATGGCGACGACGAGCAGCATGACGGCGGCGATCTGTGCCGCGCCCGAAAGGCTGCCGCGGTTGAGCCAGGTGTCGTAGATCGAGAAGGTCAGCGTGTTGACGCCCAGGAATTCCACCGCGCCGATATCGTTCAGCACCTCCATCATGACCAGCGTCAGGCCGATCATGATCGCCGGCCGCGCCATGGGTATCTGGACCCTGAGGAACACCCGAAGCGGCCCGGCGCCGAGCGTGCGGGCGACATCTGCCGCCGCCCGCCCCTGCATCATGAACATCGAACGGCAGGCAAGATAGACATAGGGGTAAAGCACGGAGGAGAGCACCAGCACGGCGCCGCCGAGCGAGCGGATATCCGGAAACGAGTAGTCGCGCGCCGTCCTGTAGCCGAAGGCCTGCCGGTACCAGGTCTGCACCGGGCCTGTGAAATCGAGAAATTCCCCGAACGCGTAGGCGGCCAGGTAGGACGGGATGGCAAGCGGCAGCACCAGCGCGGCCGAGAGCAGCCGGCGGCCGGGATACTCGAAGCTTGTCACCAGCCATGCCGTCATGATGCCGAAGAGAGCCGTCATGAGACCGGTGAAGAAAAGCAGCGAGATCGTCCTGCCCGTGGCGCGCGGCACGACATTGGCGATGATGTGCCGCCAGGTTTCGTCGCCGCCCGAGGCAGCGATCCAGAAGATCGCCAGGATCGGCAGCGCGACCACGGCCGCGATGCCGACCGCGAGCCAGGAGAGCGGCCTGCGCGGCTGGCGCGCTCTTGGCACCGGTATATCGGATGTCGAAACCTGCAAATTCCACTCCTCTTTATGGGAGGAGTGCTAACCGCCGGGAGATCAGTTCGCAAGCACCCGCGGCGAGGGGAAGGTGATTTCCACCAGCGTGCCCTCGTTCGGCGCCGAGGTGATCGCGAAGGCGGCGCGGTTCGCGTCCACCATCGCCTTGGTGAGCGGCAGGCCGAGGCCGGTGCCGTCGCCGCGCTTGCGGGCGCTGTTTGCCACCTGCCGGAACGGCTTCATGGCGAGTTCGAGTTCCGAGCGGGTCATGCCGATGCCCGTGTCGCGGACGCGGAGCACCACGTTGCCGTTCGCCTCGTAAGCCGTCGAGACGACGATCTGTCCGCCTGATGGCGTGAAGCGGATGGCGTTCGACAGGATGTTCAGCACGATCTGCTTGATCGAACGGAGATCGGCCACCACCGGCGGCACGGCATGCGAAAGCGCGGTGCGGATGATCACCCGCTGGCTGTTCGCCTGCGGCTGTACCAGCGAGACCGCTTCCGACACCGTCTCGTTCAGGCCGACGGCGATGAAATCGAGCTCCATCTCGCCCGCCTCGATCTTGGAGATGTCGAGCAGGTCGTTGACGATGTCGAGCACGTGACGGCCGGAGCGGCCGATATCATTGGCATATTCCACGTAGCGCGGATGGCCGATCGGCCCGAAGCGCTCCGTCGCCATCATGTCGGCAAAGCCGATGATCGCGTTGAGCGGCGTGCGGATTTCGTGGCTCACATGCGCCAGGAACTCGCTCTTGTGGGCATTCGCCGTTTCGGCGGCACGCTTGGCGGTGCGCAACTCCTCCTCGGTCCGCTTCCACTGGGTGATGTCGCGGATGACGGCGCAATAGCCGTTCGAGGAGGTGAGCTTGCCGATCGTCATGAAGAGCGGCAGGAAGCCGCCGGATGCCTCGCGGCCGATCACTTCCCGGCCGTCGTTCAGCACGCTTGCGACGCCATGGCCGGAAAGCCCGCTGAGATAATCGAGGATCGCCCGCTGGCTCTCATGGGCAAACAGCATGACGAAGGGCTGGCCGTTGATCTCTTCGTTGTCGTAGTTGAAGAGCCCGCTCGCCGCACGGTTCAAGGAGCGGATATCGCCTTCCGCACCGATGATCACCACACCGTCGGTCGCCGTTTCCAATATGGCGCGCAGTTCCTCCACCTCGACCTGCAACCGTGCGAGCTGGTCGGCCGGACGCAGGGGACGCAACGGAATGACCTCCGCCGCCTCGCCGCTCTCCGGCAATTCCGGGTTTTCGGACGAGATCGGCATCAGGGCAAGCATGAGCGCGGTCGAATCGTCCCAGCGGACGGATTGCAGCCGCGCCGTCACCGGGACGACGGCGTCGTCGGCGCGCACCACGACCATGCCCCCCGCTTCGGTCGTCTTGCCTTCCAGATCCTGCCGCTGCAGAAGCGCATCGAGCCCGCCCAGCTCCGCCAGTTCTTCGATGGACGAATAGCCGGTGAGCCGCAGGAATTCGGGGTTGCCGTGGATCAGAACGTCGCCGTTATGCACAAGCAGCGCGATCGGCATCTGGTCGATGATCTCGGCCGAAAGACCGATCCGCTCGCGCACGGGGATCATCTGGGTCAGGAGCTCGCGGTCGGAAAGTGCGGGAGGGCCGGCAGGCTCTTCCGCAGCTGTTTCTGCACTATCCGGCTCGGCAGCCGGTTCCTCGGAAACCTCGTCCGCCTCCTGGGCGGAGGCCTCGGAAATGTCGTCCTCCGTTTCGGATGTCGGCGCCGAGGCGGTCGCTTCCGCTTCCGGCACGTCTTCCGCAGCGGGTTCGTCAGTCTCCTCGGATGCGGAAAGTTCCTTTTCACCGCTTGGCGGGGCGTGCGAACCCTGGCCGGGATCGATCGCGACCTGTTCCAGCGGTTCCGCCTGTTCGGCAACAGGCGTTTGCAGCTCGGACGGGTTCTCCGGAGTTGCTTCCTCCTCGCCGCGGCCGACGAACGTGTCGAGCTGCCGGGCGATCTCGCGGAAAGCCGCTTGCTCTCCGGGTGTCAGCCCGTCGCGCCGGACGGATCTGCGTTCCTCGAGCTGGATCACCTTGTCGGAATGGCGGCGGCCGGGATTGCCCACGACCTTGAGCGCCGGCGGTTCGCCTTCCGGCCAGTCGAGCAGCGACGGCATCTGCCCGTCCGAAGCAGGGACACCGGCCTCTTCCGGCGACGGCAGTTCGGAACGCAGCTCTTCGGACGATTCGGACGGAGCCGCCCCGTCGGCGGCGGCCGAGTTGCCGGCCTGGTCGGCAGCCTCTCGGTCTTCTGCGACTGTTGGCTCTTCCTGCCGCTCGGCAGGGCTTTCTTCCGGCGCCTCATCGGATCCGAACGCGGTTTCAGCTTCCGGTGCGGCGACGTCCTCCGGCACGGAGCGGGTCAGCGTAAGGCCGATGGCGTTCGGGTCTTCCGTCGCATCGCCGATGCGCACGATGCCGAAGCCGCGGAAACCGTCGAATTCGCGGGTGCGCGTATAGGTGGGCAGCGCGGCGAGATCGACTGGTACCATGAGCGAGGTGCCCTCGACGGGCCACCAGATGGTCTTGCCGGACCACGTGTCGCGCTTGTTGAGCAATTCGGCGATTTTTCCGTCCGGATCGAGATGGAAGAGGGCCGCAAGATCGGTAAAGGCCATGCCGTTGATATCGGCGGCATGCGGGCCGACCGCGTCTGCGAATTCGCTCGAAACCTCGCTGAACCGTCCCGAGGCATCGATCTTCCAGACGAAGCGGATGGCGCGCCCGTCGCGGCGGAAGATGAAGCCGTCCTGCTCGGGCGCGACGTCTTCGGTTGCCGGTACGGCGGCTTCGATGGTTTCGGTTTCCGCGTCGTTCGCCGTTTCGCCTTCCTGTGGTTCGTCAGCGAGAGTTTCCGCGGTTTCGGCCGCGGCAATGGCCTCTTCGACGGGCTCGTCCGTCTCAATCATTTCGTCCGCGGCCTGTTCCGTCCGCTCTTCGTCGGCAGGCGTGGGTGGGGCGGCTTCGAAGTCTTCGCCGGTTTGGAGCGAAACTTCCTCTTCCGGCTCTTCCGTGTCCTCGATTTCGGAAACGGCGGCGATCACGTCGGCGTAGCCGTCGGCCGGTACGGCCTCGACCGTGAAATCCTCGTTCTTTTGATCGAAGGCGGGTGCGGACTGCTGCTCTTCGGCCGACGCCTCGGCCTGACCGGGGTCCGGCGCATCGTCCTTCGGCTCAAAACTGTGTTCCGCTGCGATACGCTCCTGTGGGGTCTCCACCGTGAACAGGAGATGCAGTGCGGGCTCGTCGGAAAGCTTGCCGATCGCGGCCGGCAGATAACCCTTGACGGTCGGGATCGGCCGCTTGGCGAGCCGGCTCGGATCGCTGCCGGCCATGGTAGCCAGCATCTTGGCCGTCTGCGAGGTGACGCCGAGATCGGCGAACTCGGCGGAAGCGGCGAGCACGTCGCCGTTATCGTCGAGCACCGCCATATGCGTATCGGGATCGTCGAACCCCTCGATCATGCGTGCGGCACAGGCGGAGGGTGACAACCGGCCCTTTTCCGCCGGCGCGCTGAACAGGACGGCCGCTTCCCCCTGGACCTCGATGAGTTCGCAGACAGCCTGCACCGCAATGCGCTGGAACCCCGAAGCGACGCGGATGGTGAAATGCCGGACATCGCCGATGGCGCCGAGCTGGCGGGCGGCCGCTTCCGTCTGCCGGAAGGCGATGTCGACGCGGTTCGGTCCCTGGTCGAGGAAATCGTAGATGGAATCGAAACCAAAGAGATCGGCACCGCGGCCATTGGCCCAGAGCGGGCTCTTCATGTCCGGTGAAAACAGCACGATCGCTTCGCCAGCCGCAAAACGAGCGCGTACGCGCTCGTGCACGGCAATGTCGATGAACGGATACTGGACTGCGGACATGAAACGAAACCTACGGGGCTTTTGTGACCGTATTTCTGCGGTTTAACGGATTGTTAATACCCTTCGCGCGGCCGCGGGTCGAGAGTGGCGGCAACCCAAACCGGAGATAGGGTTAATTCCGAGACTTGCTCATTGTGCGCCGCACAATGATATTGCAATGCACAATGAGATAGACTATATAAGAGGCATGAGGTCTTCGGTGCTGCCGAAGAAAACGCCAACGAGGATTTGAACGATGGCATACAGGACTGACGATATCTTTTCCTTTTCCGCTTTCGATCCGGCCAAGCTGACCGAAAGCTTCCGTGAGTTCGCCGAGAAGGGCGCCACCCAGTCTCGCGACGCCTATGCTAAGATGAAAGTCGCTGCGGAGGAAGCCACCAAGACGGTGGAAACCACGATGCAGTCCGCCCAGGCAGGCTCCGTCGAGCTTGGATTGAAGGCGATCGACGCGCTGCGCACCAATGCCGACATGTCGCTCTCCCATATGGAAGCGCTGCTCGGCGTGAAGTCTGTTTCCGAACTTTTGGAACTGCAGACCGCCTTCATCCGCAAGCAGGCCGAAGTGACCGTCGAGCAGGCCAAAGCCATGCAGGACGCCGCCCGCAAGCTCGCCGAAGACGTCGCGAAGCCCGGCAAGGAAGCTGCCGAAAAGGCCATGGCGACCTTCAAGGCCGCCTGATTTCCGCGGCCCTGTTTTGCAGGAAACGGCCGGAGTACGCTCCGGCCTCTTCTATTTGCGGAAAGGGCTTGCAAAAAGCGTCCGATCGCCGTATGTGACCCGCAATACCGCTTAGGCGGCTTCTCGTGCGGTTGTAGCTCAGTTGGTTAGAGCGCAGGTTTGTGGCACCTGAGGTCAGTGGTTCGACCCCACTCAACCGTACCATTTTCCACAGCAATATACCTTGATCCCGACGCTTTTCCGCGCCCTGCCATCTTTCGACCCGAAAGCGAACACATTTTTGTGCACTGCACTACACGATCTTGTCAGGATCGTTAACATGCCTATCTTTGGGGCAGCGAGTGCCTAAATTTTTGGACGCCCGCGTCTTTTGGGCAGCTGCCCCCTTCACCTGCCCGGTTGTCCGGCAGGCCTTTCCAGAAGGAGAGTCATGAGCATGACCATTTCCATCAATAATTTCGCATCCGCGAACGGAACAAAGCTTTCCCTGCAGAATATCGCCGCTGCCGTCGCCGAAGCGCGCCGTGCCGTAGGCTATAGTATCGAGGAGCTTGCCGTGACGACCGGCCTCGTCAACGACGAGATCGTTCGCATCGAAAACGGTACGGATGCCGATCCCGCCAAGTTGAAGCGCATCGCGGCAGCCTTGCAGGTTCCGGTTTCGACATTTCTTCCTTCCTGATTTCTCAGGTTTCCGGCCGCTTCGGCGGCCGGTCCCTTCCAAAAGGCCGCTGAGGCCGACAATCCCCCAAATTTGGCATCCCCCAGCAGGCTCGGTCGCGAAGCTTGCGGTTCCGCGTCGTCAGGAAGAACTGAACGGCCAGGTGAAAACCCAGCCTTCCTCGGCCACCAGCTCTTTCAGGAACTCGACGACGGCTCTCAGCCGCATCAGGTCGCGCGTCGTCTCGTGATAGGTGGTCCAGTAGGACCGGCGGATGACGATCTCCGGCAGCACGCGGACGAGTTCCGGATATTGCCGCGCCACGTAGTCGTGCAGGATGCCGATGCCGGCACCGGAACGCACCGCCTCGGTCTGGCCGATCGCGCTCGATATCTCGAAGCTTGCATCCCAGTTTCGCATCACTTCGCCGGTGAAATTGAGCGAAGGGGAGAAGATCAGGTCTTCGACATAACCGATCCGCGGGTGTTCTCTCAGCGCCTCCAGCGTTGGCGGGTTTCCGGCCTGGTCGAGATAGGTTTTCGAGGCGTAGAGCCCGAGCGTATAGTCGGTGAGCTTGGACGAGACGAGCCGGCCCTGTTCCGGCCGCTCGATGGTGATGGCGATGTCCGCCTCGCGCTGGGAAAGCGAGAAGGATCGCGGCACCGGCACGAGCTGTAGTTTCAGTTCCGGATGCCGCCGCGTCAGGCGGCCGAGCCGGGAGGCAAGGAAGGAGACGCCGAACCCGTCCGGCGCGCCGATCCGGACCGTTCCGGCAATCGCCGTGTCGATCCTGCCGGTGCTTGCCTGTGCGGCCAGCATTTCCGTTTCCATCCGCTCGGCGGCGCGGAAGAAGACCTCACCCTCGGCGGTCAGCTCGCAGCCGTTGGTGCGGCGGATGAGCAGGCGCGTGCGCAGGTCCTCCTCCAGCGCCGTGATCCGGCGTCCGAGCGTGGCGTGATTGATTCCGAGCCGCCGCGAGGCGGCGAGAATCTGGCCGCTCCGCGCAACGGCAAGGAACATGCGCACATCATCCCAGTTCATGGGAAACTCCAATGTCGAATTCTGCACAACGGATGCGTAAACTACGGCGTTGCTCTGTGCAATTCTGAGAGTATCCTCGGCTATCCAGAAAAGAGCGCCGTCAAGGCAGGAGGAGCACACCCATGCGTGAGATCGGGCATTTCATCGGCGGCAAGCGCGTCGCCGGCACCAGCGGCCGCACCTCGAACGTCTTCAACCCCGCAACCGGCGAAGTCCAGGCGAAGCTTTCGCTCGCCAGCGTCTCGGAAATCCGCGCCGCCGTGGAAAACGCCAAGGAAGCCCAGCCGAAATGGGCGGCCACCAACCCGCAGCGCCGCGCCCGCGTGTTCATGAAGTTCGTCGACCTGCTCAACCAGAACATGGACGAGCTCGCGACACTTCTCTCCAGCGAACACGGCAAGACGGTCGAGGATTCCAAGGGCGACCTCATCCGCGGCCTGGAAGTCTGCGAATTCGTGATCGGCATTCCGCATCTCTCCAAGGGAGAGTTCACCGAGGGCGCCGGTCCTGCGATCGACATGTATTCGCTTCGTCAGCCGGTCGGCATCGGTGCCGGCATCACGCCGTTCAACTTCCCGGCCATGATCCCGATGTGGATGTTCGCGCCGGCGATCGCCTGCGGCAATGCCTTCATCCTGAAGCCGTCCGAGCGCGATCCGTCCGTGCCGCTTCGCCTTGCCGAACTGATGATCGAAGCGGGCCTGCCCGCCGGCATCCTCAACGTCGTCAACGGCGATAAAGCCGCCGTCGATGCGATCCTGGCCGATCCGGACATCGGTGCGGTGTCCTTCGTCGGCTCGACGCCGATCGCCCGTTACGTCTATGGAACGGCGGCAATGAACGGCAAGCGTGCCCAGTGCTTCGGCGGCGCCAAGAACCACATGATCATCATGCCGGATGCCGACATGGATCAGGCCGTCAACGCGCTGATGGGCGCCGGTTACGGTTCGGCCGGCGAGCGCTGCATGGCGGTATCGGTTGCCGTCCCCGTCGGCGAGGAGACCGCCAACATTCTTGTCGAGAAGCTGACGCCGAAGATCGAGGCGCTGCGCATCGGCCCCTATACGGACGAGAAGGCCGACATGGGCCCGGTCGTCACCAAGGAAGCGCATGCCCGCATCGAGGGCCTGATCGGCCGGGGCGTCGAGGAAGGCGCCAGGCTCGTGGTCGACGGCCGCGGGTTCAAGCTGCAGGGCTACGAAAACGGCTATTTCGTCGGCGGCACGCTGTTCGACCACGTCACCCCTGAGATGGACATCTACAAGCAGGAAATCTTCGGTCCGGTCCTCTCGGTCGTCCGCGCCCATAACTATGAGGAGGCGCTCTCCCTGCCGATGAAGCACGAATACGGCAACGGCGTCGCGATCTTCACCCGCGACGGCGATGCCGCCCGCGATTTCGCAAGCCGCGTCAACATCGGCATGATCGGCATCAACGTGCCGATTCCGGTGCCGCTCGCCTATCACTCCTTCGGCGGCTGGAAGGCCTCCGCCTTCGGCGACCTCAACCAGCACGGTACGGATTCCATCAAGTTCTGGACCAAGACCAAGACGATCACTGCCCGCTGGCCGTCCGGCATCAAGGACGGCGCCGAGTTCGTCATGCCGGTGATGCGATAAGCCGTACCAAAGAGCAGCAATTCCGCACGGGCCCTTTCGGGGGCCCGTTTGCGTTTGTTCGAGCATCCGAGGGATGTCCGTTCAGGCCAGGTCGGTTTGTTTCCTGCCCGCACGTTGACGTTTTTGAAGACTGAACTAATTTAGCCGACGCAGTAGGAGTGGGGAGTTCAGTCCATGGTATATGAGTGGGATGAGAGACGCGCTCGCCGTGCGCATTTGACCAAGATCGGCCTTAGCCTGCTTGCCGCGCTGGTGATCATTGCTGTTCCGGCCTGGGTCGCGATAACGCTGGACGTTATCTGAGCCGGGCATCTTTCGATATCCGGAAACGCATCAAGGCCGGCTTCGGCCGGCCCTGATCCTTTTTCTTGCATCTGTCTTCTGGTCGGTCCTGCGGCTCCGGCTCAGCTCTCCGGGCCTTCGTTGAAGCCGACCTTGTCGACCAGCTCCGATGCCTTCTTGCGGTTGGCGGCGATGTCGGCGAGCGACAGCGTGTCCGGCTTGATCGTGCCGAAGCTCTTCACGGTAGCGGAAGGCTCGGCACCCGGCATGACGGGATATTCGAAGACCTGCTCGGCATAGATCTGCTGTGCTTCGCCGGATGCCAGGAATTCCATCAGCTTCACGGCATTGTCCTTGTTGGGCGCATTCTTGGCGAGCGCCATGCCGGAAATGTTGACATGCGTGCCGCGATCGGCCGAGTTCGGGAAGAGCACCTTGATCGCCTCGGCCCACTTCTTCTGATCGGGTTCCTTCTCGTTGGTCTGCATCAGGCCGACATAGTAGGTGTTGCCGATGCCGATGTCGCAGGCGCCTGCGAAGATCGCCTTGGCCTGGTCGCGATCGCCGCCGCTCGGTTTCTGGGCGAGGTTGTCCTTGACGCCCTTCAGCCAGGTTTCGGTATAGGCTTCGCCATGCACGGCGATCATCGATGCGATCAGGCCGATGTTATAGGAATGCTGGCCGTCGCGGATGCAGATCTTGCCCTTCCACTTCGGATCGGCAAGCTCCTCATAGGTGATGGAGGTCTGGGCGACGCGGTCCTTGGAGGCGTAGACGACGCGGCCGCGGGTCGTCAGTCCGAACCATTCGCCGGCGGGATCGCGCAGATTGGCCGGAATGTCCTTGTTGATCGTCGCGTTGTCGGTGACGGCTTGCGTCACGCCGCCTTCCTTGGCTTCCATGAGGCGGGCGATGTCGACCGTCATGATCACGTCGGCCGGCGAATTGGCGCCCTCGGCCTGGATGCGTTCGACAAGACCCTTGTCAAGGAAGAGAACATTGGTCTTGATGCCGGTCTGCTGCGTGAAGGTGTCGAGCAGCGGCTTGATCAAATCCGGCTGACGATAGGAGTAGATATTGACCTCGCCATCGGCATATGCCGCCGTGGTCGTTGCCAGCATGGATGCACCTATAAGTGCAGAAAGCTGGATCTTGCTCCGGATACGCATCAATTGTCCTCCTAGGGTTGTTTTTTCCTGAGGACTGAGGTCATGATTTTGGTGCGACGTCAAGGAGGAGGGCTCCTAAAGGAGAGAAATGCGATCACATTTTTCTTTTTTTGGAATTGTTCAAAACTAGCGAAAGCTCTATATAGGGTTAATACGACTTTCGGGAGACCAGCATGCGCTTGACCAAACAGACCAATTACGCAGTACGGATGCTGATGTATTGCGCGGCCAACGAAGGCCATCTGAGCCGCATTCCCGAGATCGCAAGGGCCTATGGCGTTTCCGAGCTCTTCCTTTTCAAGATCCTCCAGCCGCTCAACAAGGCCGGCTTGGTTGAGACTGTCCGCGGCCGGAATGGCGGCGTGAAGCTCGGCCGCAGCGCCGATCGCATCACGCTTTTCGATGTGGTGAAGGTCACGGAAGACAGTTTCGCCATGGCGGAATGTTTCGAAGACGGCGTCGTGGAATGCCCGCTCGTCGACAGCTGCGGCCTGAATGCGGCCCTGCGCAAGGCGCTCAACGCCTTCTTCGACGTGCTTGCGGAATATACGATCGACGATCTCGTCAAGGCACGTCCGCAGATCAATTTCCTGCTCGGTCTCGATACTCTGCACATGCCGAAGGTCACGGCCCCGGCCGCTTGAGCCCTTGCGATTTTTGGAATGGAAAGCGCCGGTCGAAAGCCGGCGCTTTTGTTTTGCCGTTGGCTTTGCGCGAGGTTGACCTTCGTCGCATTTGCAATAGAAGGGGCAGGCATTCGGCCTTCCGGCCGCCCATTCCTGTGGCGCCTCGCGCCGCGTCCCAAACCCAACTGTCCGCAGGCTCCAGGGGATGTCTCTTTCGGAATTGCGTACCTTTGCGCTGACTGCGCTGATCGGCACCGCCGGCGCATTGATCGCGATCGCTGTCGCTTTTCCCGCGCCCTACCTCATTGGCCCGGCTGTCGCCGTCACCTTGGCGGGCCTTGCCGGCATGCAGTTGTCGGTCCCCAGTGCTGTCCGCAACGTCTGCTTCGTCGTCGTCGGCGTGTCCATGGGAACCACCGTGACGCCGGAGGTGATCGTCGCGGCACGCACCTGGCCGCTCAGTTTCGTCATGGTGCTGGTCGCGGTCGTCATCCTGCTCTACGTCAGCTGCTGGGTGCTGCAGAAGTTCTTCCGTTACGATCGGGTCACCGCCCTTCTTGCCTCCTCGCCCGGCCATTTGAGCTATGTGCTGAGCCTCGCGGCCGAAACCCGTTGCGACGTGCGCACCGTCGGCGTTGCCCAGAGCGTCCGCGTCCTGGCACTGACCATCACCGTGCCGCTGATCGTCGATGTCCTCGACCTCGTGGGAACGGATCCGGTCGTTCTGCCCGAGGCGATGAGTACGCCGATCCTCATCGCCACGCTCGTCGTGTCGAGCCTTTTCGGCATGCTCTTCCTGCGCCTGAAGTTTCCGGCAGCTCTGCTCCTCGGCGGCGTGGTGGTGTCGATCGGCACGCATGTGACCGGCTTCGTCGGCGGCGGCGTGCCGAATTGGCTGCTCACGCCGACCTATGTCATCCTCGGCTCGGTCATCGGAACGCGTTTCTGCGGCGTTTCGCTCGGTGAACTGCGCACCGCTTTCGTGGCGGGCGGCGTGGTGACGATCGTCGTCACGGTGCTGGCTGCGGCGATCGCCGGCAGCGTGTCCTATCTGACCGGAGTGCCGCTCGATGCGGCATTGATCGCGTTCGCCCCCGGCGGGCTCGAAACCATGTCGGCCATGGCGGTGATGCTGCATGCGGACCCGACCTATGTCGGTGCCCATCACGTGCTGCGGCTGCTGTTCCTTTCGGTGCTGATGCCGCTGATGCTGGGCAAGGAGGCCCGGCAGCGGTGAGATTGTGGACATTTCCAAGCGCCGGGGCTTGTGATGCATCGGCAAGGGCGGATATCCGTGGCTGATCCGGGAATATGAGAAGGGTGTATTGATCCTCATGAATCTGAAGAAACCGGCAGCCATCGTGGTCATGGGCGTCAGCGGATCGGGAAAGACCTCGGTGGGCGAACGCCTTGCCGAGCGGCTCGGCTGCGCTTTCGTGGAGGGGGACCGCCTGCATCCGGCGGCGAATGTCGCCAAGATGGCGCAAGGCATTCCGCTCACCGACGACGATCGCTGGCCCTGGCTCGATCTCGTCGGGGGCGAACTGGCCGGGGCGAGGGGACGGGGCGAGAGCGTGGTGGTCTCATGCTCCGCGCTCAGGAAGGCCTATCGCGACCGGCTGCGGCAGGCGAGCGGCGGTACGCTCTATTTCGTCTTCCTCACGGGCGATCCCAAGGTGCTCGAGGGACGGATGGGCGCCCGTACCGGCCATTTCATGCCCGCATCGCTGCTACAGAGCCAGCTTGCGACGCTGGAAAGTCCGGAAGGAGAAGCGGGCGTCGTGACCGTCGACATCGATGCAAGTCTCGACGACATCGTCGGCAAGGCTTTCGAAGGGCTCGAAAAGATATGGCGGGCTTGATAACGTGATTCATGCTCCTATTTCCTCCCGCACTATGTCTTGCGTGCGGGCGGCGAAGTATTTTCGGGAAAATCGCCAGGCTGGGTGATCCGAAGTTCTTCCGGCGCCGTATAAAGAAACACTTTTTTGTGTCTAAGCAATTTGCCGGGCCTCCGGGAATTCCGTGGCCCGCAAAATGCAACGAGTAGCAGGTGTTTGAGGAGACGGTGTGCGGATGCCAGATTCGACGCGAGGACCGGGGCAAGGTTCCCTTCGGCGAGTGCCGAAACAGGAAAGGAGCCGCGAGCGTATCGATGAGATCCTGAAAGTATCGATGGAACTGATCGGCCGGAAGGGCATCGATGCAGTGACCATGAAGGAGATAGCGTCTCTTTCCGGCGGGCCGATCGCATCGGTCTACCAGTATTTTCCGAACAAATCCGCTATCATCGCAATGCTGTACGAACGCTATGTCGAAGAGGTGCGTTCGTTCGTCAAGGAAGAAATCGACAGGATCGCGACCGCCGAAGACGCCCTGCAGGCGACCGAAGGGCTTTTCGATCTCTATTACCACAAAATGCGTCTGGAGCCTTCGACCCAGGATCTTCTGAACGCCATCCAGGCGGACAAGGCGCTCGCCGATCTGGATATCGCGGAAACGCGCTTTCAAGCAGAGGTGTTCTACGAGGCCACGGAGCGCTTCGTCCGCGAGCCGCTGCGCGAGAGTTATGCGCGCACGCTGCTCGTCATGTTCCACATGGCCGGAGCAACGCTCCGCCTGGCTCTCGTGGTGCCGGACGGGGAGGCCGCTGAGATCGTCGAGCAGTTCAAGTCCATCATCCGCGCCCAGGCAACCTACTATCTCACCGGCAGCTTTCCCGCTTCGCTTTGATGACCAAAACCCGCCTGAGTGGTCAGGCGTTGAAACGCTCGGGCCGGTAGGCGGAGATGTCGATCAGCGTCTTCTCGCCCGTGATGGCTTCGGCGATCACCCGGCCCGTCACCGGTCCAAGCGTGAGGCCGTGATGCGCATGGCCGAAGGCGAACCAGAGGCCCTCGTGCCGTGGCGCCTTGCCGATCACCGGCATCATGTCCGGCGTGCAGGGCCGGGCGCCCATCCACGGTTCCTTGTCGAGCCGTTCGCCGAGCGGGAAGACGGTGCGGGCGACCGCTTCCGCCCGTTCGACCTGAATCGGCGTCTTCGGCGCGTCGCGGCGGGCGAATTCCGCTCCCGTCGTCAGGCGGATGCCCTGGTTCATCGGTGCGAGGAAATAGCCGCGTTCCGCATCCATGGTCCAGCCGTTGAGCCTGGCATTGCCCTTCGTGCCGTAATGCATGTGATAGCCGCGCTTGACGCCGACCAGGAAATTGTAGCCGAGCGGCTTGGTGACCGTGTCCGACCAGGGGCCGAGCGCCACGACGACATCTTTGGCCTCCACCGTGCCGTCGCCGGCGACGATCCGCCAGCCGGTCCTGGTTTGCGACAGGCTCTTTGCGTCACCTTTCAGCACGCGGCCGCCGAGCTTTTCGAAGAGCGCCACATAGGCGCGCGTCAGCGCCAGGGGATCCTTGACCGACCAGGGGTCTTCCCATTTCAGTCCGCCGACGAAATCGCTGGAAAGGTTGGGCTCTTGCGCCGCGATGTCTGAGGGCGACAGCTCCTTGAAGGCGACGCCGTATTCCTTGTTCAGCCGCTCGGCTTCCCGGATCTCGCCGTCGTGCTTGGCCCGGGTGCGGAAAACCTCGGTCCAGCCGTTCTTGGCGATCAGGGCTTCGGCACCCGCTTCCTGGATCAGTTCGTTATGGGTTGAGATGGAATGCTCGATCAGCGGCGCATAGGCGCGCGCGATGAGCTGATGGCGGGTGAGGTTGGAATGCCACCAGTATTTCGCCAGGAAGGACGTGACCGAGGGTAATGCCCGCCAGTGATAATGCGCGTCGATGCGGTTGTTCAGCGCATAGCGCAGGATGAGGCCGAACTGCTGCGGAAAGCCGTAGGGGACGACGCCCTCGCGCTGGATAAGGCCGGCATTGCCGTAGGACGTCTCCATCCCCGGCTCCTTGCGGTCGACGAGGACCACCGATTTGCCGCGCCGCGCCAGTTGCAATGCCGTTGAAACGCCGATGATGCCGGCTCCCAGCACGATCGCATCCGCTGCCATGATCTGAATTCCACTCTCATTCTTTTATGGTTCGAGGATTTAAACCCTCATCCGACCATGCCGTTCCGGATGCTGCGGCGCAAATGAAAAATCACCAATGCTATATGGATTCCCTATTTCTTCGCCGCCTCCGCCCAATCGAAAGCTTATGGGGCCGTCGCTACCTTTTTGAACAGGCATCGGCTTCGGTGCCGGCTCCGCGGCATCCCCGCCGCGCGGGCCAATTCCAAAAAGGAGTGACCTGAATGTTTGGCCGTTTGGGGAGTTTCTATATGGCGCAGTACCTCGCGGAAGACGATGCGCGCCGCCGTGAAGAACCCGTATCGGACCGCAGTCCCGTCGACCAGAACCTCGGCATCTTCCTGAGGCTTCTCGGCGTGATGGGCATCGGCTTCTGCGCCGCCGGCGCGATCGCCCTGATGGCGGCTTGAGGAGAGATGCGTCATGAACAAGTCCCAGCTGAATAATGCCCGGAAAAGCGAGCCTCTCCAACGTGGCGTGCGTTTCATGGTCGGCCGCGATGCCGGTGGCCGCTGGATCGTCTCCGACCGCGAGGGCCGCGTCGGCGGGCTCTTCACCGACCGGGCCGCGGCGGTGCATTTCGCCATGTTCGAAAGCGATCACCTGCCAGGCGCGGTCTGCTGCGTCCCCGACCATGTGACGCTGAGCCTCGACTCGGCCTTCGAGAACCGGGTCATGAGCCCGAGGCTGAAAGTTGCCGGCCGGGCGTGAGGAGGTGGATAATGTCTCGCGCTTTCGATTCCATGCGCGGACACATCTATCCGCGCGCGCATATTCCCGGGAACCATAAGGGCTTGCGCGCCTCGAACATCATTCTCGGCATGCTTGGCGTCATGCTGGCGATGCTTGTCATTGCCTATGGGATAACGCTCGTGGCTCATTGAGCCGGGGCGGTTACCTTCTGAGATTGCCCCTCACCCTAGCCCTCTCCCCGTTCTGACGGGGAGAGGGGACGTGCCCCACGCGGCGCCGGAGAGGCAGGAGGACGGCGCGACATATCCCTTCTCCCCGCGGGCGGGGAGAAGGTGCCGGCAGGCGGATGAGGGGCACTTATGTGGGCTTTGACAACGAGGCACCAACCCGGGCAGCAAGAGAAATTCCTATAGGATTTTTATTTCTTTCCTCTGCCGGCAATCTCGAACCCCTATGCGATCCCGCCGCATATTAGGCATGCGAGAGATCAGAGATCATCTCCAAAGCCAGAAAGCATGAAAGGTGCCGTCTCCGGGGATGGCGCCCTTTGTCTTGTCTTGCTCCATGAACAATCCAGGAGTCCGGATCGATGATGGATATCATTTTACTCGGCACGGCGGTCGTCTTCTTCGCCCTCTGCTTTGCCTATGCCCGAGCCTGCGACAGGCTTTGAAAGGAGGGCGCCATGATCTTCGACAATGTCTTGAGCGGTGCCGTGACCGTTTTTCTCACCGTCTATCTTACCTACGCTCTCATCCGTCCCGAGCGCTTCTGAAGAGAAGCTGCCGGAGATATTGAAAGTTTCCTCCCATGACCCTCAACGGATGGCTACAGATCCTCGTCTTCTGCGGGATCCTCATCGTGCTCGTCAAACCGCTTGGCGGTTACATGACGCGTGTCTTTTCAGGCGAGCGCACTTTCCTGTCACCGGTCCTCGTTCCGATCGAACGGGGGCTTTACGCCGTTGCCGGCACCGGCGAGCAGGAGGAGCAGCATTGGACCTCCTATGCCTTCTCGCTCCTGATGTTCAACCTTCTCGGCGTCCTGGTGCTCTATGCGCTGATGCGCCTGCAGGGCATCCTGCCTTATAACCCGGCCGGCATGGGCGCGGTCCCTTCCGAGCTCGCCTTCAACACCGCCACCAGCTTCGTCACCAATACCAACTGGCAGAACTACGGCGGCGAAAGCACCATGTCGTATCTGACGCAGATGGCCGGCCTCAGCGTGCAGAACTTCGTGTCTGCCGCGACCGGCATGGCGATTGCGGTCGCCCTGATCCGTGCTTTTGCGCGCGCCTCCGGCAAGGCGATCGGCAACTTCTGGGTCGATATGATCCGCTCCACCCTCTACATCCTGCTGCCGATCTGCATCGTGCTGACGCTGGTTTACGTCTGGCTCGGCGTGCCGCAGACGCTGGGAGCCTATGTCAACGCCACGACGCTCGAGGGCGTGCAGCAGACGATCGCCGTCGGCCCGGTCGCCTCGCAGCTTGCCATCAAGATGCTCGGCACCAATGGCGGCGGCTTCTTCAACGCCAACTCCGCCCATCCGTTCGAAAACCCGGATGCCGTCTCGAACATGATCCAGATGCTGTCGATCTTCTCGATCGGCGCGGCCTTCACCAACGTCTTCGGCCGCATGGTCGGCAACCAGCGCCAGGGCTGGGCGATCCTGGCCGCGATGGGCATCCTGTTCGTCGTCGGCGTCGCCGTCGTCTACTGGGCGGAGGCCGCCGGCAACCCGCTGATGCATCAGCTCGGCCTTTCGGGCGGCAACATGGAAGGCAAGGAAGTCCGCTTCGGCGTCGTCCTGTCCTCGCTCTTCGCCGTCATCACCACGGCCGCCTCCTGCGGCGCGGTCAATGCCATGCATGGCTCGTTCACGGCGCTCGGCGGCCTGATCCCGCTCATCAACATGCAGCTCGGCGAGGTCATCGTCGGCGGCGTCGGTGCGGGCTTCTACGGCATCGTCCTCTTCATTATCGTCGCCGTCTTCGTGGCGGGCCTGATGGTCGGCCGCACGCCGGAATATCTCGGCAAGAAGATCGAGGCGAAGGAGATGAAGATGGCCGTTCTCGCCATCCTCTGCCTGCCGCTCGCCATGCTGGTCTTCACCGCCGTCGCGACGGTGCTGCCTTCCGCCGTCGCCTCGATCGGCACGGGCGGTCCGCACGGCTTTTCCGAAATCCTCTATGCCTACACGTCGGCCGCGGCCAACAACGGCTCGGCTTTCGGCGGGCTGACCGGCAACACGCCCTGGTACAACGTCACGCTGGGTCTCGGCATGCTGATGGGCCGCTTCCTGGTTATCGTCCCGGCCCTTGCGATCGCAGGTTCGCTGGTCGCCAAGAAGACGGTTCCCGCTTCGGCAGGCACGTTCCCGACCGATGGCGGGCTCTTCGTCGGCCTGCTCGTCGGCACGATCCTGATCGTCGGCGGCCTCACCTTCATGCCCGCGCTGGCCCTCGGCCCGGTCGTCGAGCACCTGGTGATGATCGCCGGCCAGACCTTCTGAGGTCCAAGGGGAGCAATGTCATGAGCATTCGTCAAGCACTCCGGAAACAGTCCATCCTTGCCTCGAAAAATCGAGGCAAGGAGACCAACCGGTGGCACGGGTCCAACGCAATTCTCGCGATGATGGGGATCGTTTTCGCCATCATCCTCGCAGTCAAAATCCTACACGGCTGACCGCCGCTCCGGTCGCCTTTTTTCAAAGCTGGAGTCTCTTATGAGCCAGGCAAAATCCGCGAGTATCATGGATAGTCGCATCCTCATTCCGGCCGTAGGCGCCGCTTTCAAGAAGCTCAACCCGCGGACCCTTGCCCGCAACCCGGTCATGTTCGTCGTGGCTACGGTCTCGGTGCTTACCACCGTTCTCTTCCTCCGCGACCTGGTGACCGGCGGCGGCGATCTCGGCTTCTCCTTCCAGATCAACCTCTGGCTCTGGTTCACCGTGCTCTTCGCCAACTTCGCCGAAGCGGTCGCGGAAGGCCGCGGCAAGGCGCAGGCGGATTCGCTGCGCAAGACCCGCACGGAGACCCAGGCGAAGCTGCTCGCCGGTACTGACCGCACTCAGTACAAAATGGTGCCCGGCACCAGCCTCAAGGTGAACGACGTGGTCATCGTCGAGGCCGGCGACATCATCCCGTCGGACGGCGAGGTGATCGAAGGCGTGGCCTCCGTCAACGAAGCGGCGATCACCGGCGAATCCGCGCCAGTGATCCGCGAATCCGGCGGCGACCGCTCGGCCGTCACCGGCGGCACGCAGGTCCTCTCCGACTGGATCCGCGTCCGCATCACGGCGGCGGCCGGCTCCACCTTCCTCGACCGGATGATCTCGCTCGTCGAAGGTGCGGAACGCCAGAAGACGCCGAACGAGATCGCGCTCAACATCCTGCTCGCCGGCATGACGCTGATCTTCGTGCTCGCCACCGCGACCATCCCGAGCTTTGCGGCCTATGCCGGCGGCTCGATCCCGATCATCGTGCTCGTCGCGCTCTTCGTGACGCTGATCCCGACGACGATCGGCGCGCTGTTGTCCGCGATCGGCATCGCCGGCATGGACCGCCTGGTGCGCTTCAACGTGCTCGCCATGTCCGGCCGCGCCGTCGAGGCCGCCGGCGACGTCGATACGCTGCTGCTCGACAAGACCGGCACGATCACGCTCGGCAATCGCCAGGCGACCGCCTTCCGCCCGGTCCGCGGCGTCACCGAACAGGATCTCGCCGATGCGGCTCAGCTCGCCTCGCTTGCCGACGAAACGCCGGAAGGCCGGTCGATCGTCGTGCTCGCCAAGGAGAAATATGCGATCCGCGGCCGCGACATGCAGAGCCTGCACGCCACCTTCGTGCCATTCACGGCCCAGACCCGCATGAGCGGCGTCGATCTCGAAGGCTCGTCGATCCGCAAGGGTGCCGTCGATGCCGTGCTCGCCTACGGCTCCGGTTCGCTGCCGGTTTCCGGCAACGCGGCCGTCGTTTCGCTGGCCGAGACGGAAACCGTGCGGGAACTCAAGGCCATCGCGGAAGAGATCGCCAAGTCCGGCGGCACGCCGCTCGCCGTCGCCCGCGACGGTAAGCTGCTCGGCGTGATCCAGCTCAAGGATATCGTCAAGGGCGGCATCCGCGAGCGTTTCGCGGAACTGCGCCGCATGGGCATCCGCACCGTGATGATCACCGGCGACAACCCGATGACCGCCGCCGCCATCGCCGCCGAGGCCGGCGTGGACGATTTCCTCGCCCAGGCGACGCCGGAGAACAAGCTGCAGCTCATCCGCGAGGAACAAGCCAAGGGCAAGCTCGTCGCCATGTGCGGCGACGGCACCAACGATGCCCCGGCGCTTGCGCAAGCCGATGTCGGCGTCGCCATGAACACCGGCACCGTCGCCGCCCGCGAGGCCGGCAACATGGTCGATCTCGACAGCGACCCGACGAAGCTCATCGAGATCGTCGAGATCGGCAAGCAGCTCCTGATGACCCGCGGCGCGCTGACGACGTTTTCGATCGCCAACGACATCGCCAAGTATTTCGCCATCATCCCGGCGATGTTCCTGGCCTTCTACCCGCAGCTCGGCGTGCTGAACGTCATGGGCCTTGCGACCCCTCAGAGCGCCATCCTCTCGGCGATCATCTTCAACGCACTGATCATCATCGCGCTGATCCCGCTGTCGCTGAAAGGGGTGAAGTACCGGGCGATCGGCGCCGGCGCGCTGCTCTCCCGCAACCTCGTCATCTACGGTGTCGGCGGCATCATCGTCCCCTTCATCGGCATCAAGGCGATCGACATGGTCATCACGGCCATCGGTCTCGCCTAAGGAGCGTTCGAAATGTTGAAACAACTTCGTCCGGCAATCGTCATGATCATTGCCACCACGGCCATCTGCGGCCTTGCCTATCCGCTCGCCATGACCGGCATCGCCCAGGCCGTCTTCCCGGCCCAGGCGAACGGCAGCCTCGTGGAAAAGGACGGCCAGGTGATCGGCTCGACGCTGATCGGCCAGGCCTTCACCGGCGAGCGGTATTTCCACGGCCGCCCCTCGGCCGCGGGCGACGGCTATAACGCGGCCTCGTCCTCCGGCTCCAATCTCGGCCCCACCAGCCAGAAGCTGATCGACCGGGTGAAGGCCGATTACGAGACCGCCAGGGCTGCCAACCCGAATGCCGAAGTCCCGATCGACCTCGTCACCGCTTCGGGCAGCGGCCTCGATCCGCATATTTCGCCGGACGCCGCCTATTTCCAGGTGCCGCGCGTTGCGAAGGCCAGGCAGATGGACGAGGCTGCCGTGCGGGCGCTGGTAGATCAGCATGTTGAGGGCCGCGAACTCGGCTTCCTCGGCGAACCTGTGGTCAATGTGCTGGCGTTGAACATGGCGCTTGATACGCCTATGACACGGTGATGTTGCGGGTGTAGCCCCCTCATCCGCCCTTCGGGCACCTTCTCCCCGAGGGGAGAAGGGGAATTGCCGCAGCGTCTCCGTTCCTCCTCTCCCTCGGGGGTCCGGAGGACGGGACGGGGCCGTCGACCCGTCCCCGGTTGGTGGCCGAGCGGAGCGGAGGCCGGGTGAGGGGGCGGCACCCGCCGTCAGGAAAGACAAGGCATGCCCGACGACAGTCGCGACATCGATAACAGACCATCCCCGGACGCTCTTCTGGAGCATGCCGAACGTGAATCGCGCGGGCGGCTGAAGATCTTTCTCGGCGCGGCGCCCGGTGTCGGCAAGACCTACGAGATGCTGATGTCCGGCCGCGCCCGCAAGGCGGATGGCGTGGATGTGGTGATCGGCGTCGTCGAGACCCACGGCCGCCGGGAGACCGGGGTACTGGTCGAAGGTTTCGAGGTCATTCCGCGCAAGAAGATCGACTACCGCGGCCAGCAGCTCGAGGAAATGGATATCGATGCGATCATAGCCCGGCGTCCGGCTCTGGTTCTGGTCGATGAGCTGGCCCATACCAATGCCGCCGGCAGCCGCCATCCCAAGCGCTACATGGACGTGCAGGAGATTCTG
This sequence comes from Xaviernesmea oryzae, assembly GCF_900177415.1. GTDB lineage: Bacteria > Pseudomonadota > Alphaproteobacteria > Rhizobiales > Rhizobiaceae > Neorhizobium > Neorhizobium oryzae_A. The sequence continues at coordinate 1,094,209 of NZ_FXAF01000006.1, forward strand.
TCCCAGGGCATCGACGTCTATTCGACGCTCAACATCCAGCATGTCGAAAGCCTGAACGACGTCGTGGCGCAGATCACCCGCGTTCGCGTGCGCGAGACGGTTCCGGACCTGATCATCGACCGGGCCGACGACGTCGAGATCATCGACATCACCCCGGATGATCTCATCAAGCGGCTGAAGGACGGCAAGGTCTATGTGCCGGCGACGGCCCGGCGGGCGATCGAGAACTATTTTTCGCCGGGCAACCTGACGGCCTTGCGTGAACTCGCCCTGCGCCGCACGGCCCAGCGGGTGGACGAGCAGCTCCTGAACCACATGCAGGCGCATGCGATTTCCGGCCCGTGGGCGGCGGGTGACCGCGTGCTGGTCTGCCTCGATCACAGCCGCGGCGGCGCGGGTCTCGTCCGTTACGCCCGGCGGCAGGCCGACCGCCTCAGGGCGCCCTGGGCGGCGCTGCATCTCGAAACGCCGCAATCGGCGGGCCTTTCCGACGAGGACAAGGACCGGCTGGCCACCAATATGCGGCTCGCCCAGCAGCTCGGCGCGGAGACCGTGACGCTGCCGGCGCTCCATCCTTCGCGCGAGATCATCGCCTATGCGAACGCCAACAACTTCACCCATATCGTCGTCGGCCGGCCGGCCAAATCGCGCTGGCGCCAGCTCTGGCAGGGCTCGGTCACCCACGATCTGATCCGCTACGCGGGCGATATCAGTGTGCATGTCATCTCCGGCGATGCGAAGGAGAGCGAGCCGCACCGCGGGGTAAAGGCCGCCCAGCCGCCGAAACCCTTCCGCATCAAGCCCTATATCAACAGTACGCTCTTCGTAGCGCTTGCCATCGCAGCCGGCGTTTTGCTCGATCAGACGCTCGACGTCCAAAACCTGGCGCTCGTCTTCCTCATGGCCGTGCTCGCGGCGGCCGTGCGCGGCGGGCTGGGGCCGGGGCTTTTCGCTTCGCTGCTCGGCGCCCTGTCCTTCAACTTCTTCTTCCTCGAGCCGCGCTATACTTTCACCGTCCGCGATCCGGAAAGCCTCGTCGCCCTGTTCTTCTATCTCGGCGTCGCCGTCGTCGCCTCCAATCTCACGGCCGCCGTGCAGCGGCAGGCCGCCGCCGCCCGCCAGCGGGCGCGCACCACGGAGGACCTCTATCTCTTTTCCAAGAAACTTGCCGGCACCGGCACGCTGGACGACGTGCTGTGGGCGACCGCTTTCCAGATCGCCTCTATGCTGAAGGTGCGGGTGGTCATCCTGCTGCCGGAGAACGGCTCGATCGCCGTAAAGGCGGGGTATCCCCCCGACGACACATTGGTCGACGCCGATATCGCCGCCGCCAAATGGGCTTGGGAGCACAACCGCCCCGCCGGCCGTGCCGCCGATACGCTGCCGGGTGCCAAGCGCCTCTACCTGCCGATGCGCACCGGCCGGGAGGCAGTCGGTGTCATCGGTCTCGACAACGACAAGCAGGGACCGCTCCTGACCCCCGAGCAGCAGCGGCTTTTCGATGCGCTGGCGGACCAGGCGGCGCTCGCCATCGAGCGCATTCAGCTCGTCTCGGACGTCGACAGGGCGAAGCTCGCGGCCGAAACCGACCGATTGCGCACTGCGCTTCTGACCTCCATCTCGCACGATCTCAAGACGCCGCTGGCGGCGATCATGGGCTCGGCCGGTACGCTGAAGGATTTCGGCGCCGATATTCCCGAAGAGGCGCGCGCCGAGCTTTTGACCAGCGTGGTCGACGAATCCGAGCGGCTGAACCGCTTCATCTCCAACCTGCTCGACATGACCCGCATCGGCTCGGGTGCCATGGAGCCGAACTACGCCTTCCATTTCGCAGGCGACATCGTCGGCACGGCCTTGAGCCGGGCGGCCAAGATCACCGCGCGGCACAAGGTTCATGTCGGCATTCCGGAAGACCTGCCGATGCTGAAGGTCGATCCGGTCCTGTTCGAACAGGTCCTCTTCAACCTGATCGACAACGCCGCCAAATATGCGCCCGATGGAACCATGATCGATATCCGCGGCTGGCGGGACGGCGGCTCGATCCTCATTTCGGTCATGGACGAGGGTCCCGGCATCCCGCCGGGCGACATTGAACGCATCTTCGACAGCTTCTATCGTGTGAGGAAGGGCGACCATGTGCGGGCCGGCACCGGCCTCGGGCTTGCCATCTGCCGCGGTTTCATCGAGGCCATGGGCGGCACGATCCGCGCCGCCAACCGGTCGGACCGCGCCGGCGCGATCTTCACGATCCGCATGCCGGTCCAGGCCGAAACGCCCATATTGGGAGAGCAGGAATGACGAATACCGCCGTGCGCGTCCTGATCGTCGACGACGAGCCCCCGATCCGCAAGCTGCTCCGCGTCGGCCTGTCCACGCAGGATTACGCCGTCAGCGAGGCGATGAACGCCAAGGTCGCGATCGATCTCGTCAAGACCGACAAGCCGGACCTGATCATCCTCGATCTCGGCTTGCCGGATATGCCCGGCCACGACCTGCTCGCGAGATGGCGAGGCGAGGGGCTTGACCTTCCGATCGTCATCCTGTCGAGCCGTACCGACGAGGCCGGCATCGTCAAGGCGCTGGAGCTCGGCGCCGACGATTACGTCACGAAACCCTTCGGCATGAACGAGCTTGTCGCCCGCATCCGCGTGGCGCTCCGCCATCGCCTGCAGAGCCAGGGCGAGAAGCCCGTCTTCCAGACCGGCGAACTCTCCGTCGATCTCGTCAAGCGCATCGTGAAAGTGGCCGGCAAGGAAGTGAAGCTCTCGCCGAAGGAATACGACATCCTGCGCATTCTCGTGCAGCACGCCGGCAAGGTGCTCACCCACCGCTTCCTGCTGGAGCACGTCTGGGACGGCCTGACCGACGTGCAATACTTGCGCGTCTACGTGCGCCAGCTCCGCCAGAAGATCGAAAAGACGCCTGATCAGCCGCAATACATCCTCACCGAGACCGGCGTCGGCTACCGGCTCCAGGAAGGCCAATAGGCAATTCGTTTTCCAATCGATGGACATATCCTCATGAACCTCCGTGATCATCTCCCGCCGGAGAATATCGTGCTCGACCTCGCACCCCCTTCGAAGGCGATCCTGATCAAGCAGCTTTCCGCCCTGGCGGCGGAAAGACTGGCGCTCGATGCGGGCGGCATCGCCCGGGCTCTGACCAGCCGGGAAAACCTGGGGTCCACCGGCATCGGCGGCGGCGTTGCCATCCCGCATGCTGGCGTGAAGGGTATCGACCGGCATTTCTGCCTGTTCGCCCGGCTGGCGAAGCCGGTCGATTTCGAAGCCGTGGACGAGCAGCCGGTCGATCTCGTCTTCCTGCTCCTGAACCCGGAAAACCGGTGGGATCACCTGAACATCCTCTCCTGCATCGCGCGTCGCATGCGGGAAGAGGAGACGGCTGCGGCCATCCGGCGCGCGGCGGACCCGCAGGATGTCTATTCGCGGCTTTGCCATGTGGATTCATGATGGGTGATGAACATCAGACGGGCGATTGCCGGCCATGGCCTGTCTCCTGCGTTCTATCATCGAGGCCTAAGGGAGGCTAGATTTCGCGCTTGACGCCGGCCCGCATGGGGGTACTAAGCATTATCCCGCAGCGACGGCCGTTTGACCGCCGAACATCCATCCCTATCGTGTTCGCCTCATAAGCGTTCCCAGGTGAAAACCCATGACTCATCCACGCTCCAACCGGGCGCTGGTCATCGCGGCCGTGATGGCAAGCATGGCGATGATCGCAATCGAAGCGACGATCGTTTCGACGGCCATGCCGCAGATCGCCGCCCAGCTCGGCCAGTTGAACCTCTACAGCTGGGTCTTCTCGTCCTTCCTGCTGGCCCAGACCGCCATGACCGTGGTGTTCGGCAAGCTCTCCGACATTTATGGCCGCAAGCCGATCATCCTGTTCGGCATCGTGGTCTTTCTGGTCGCTTCCGTTCTTGCCGGTTTCGCCTGGTCCATGCCCTCGATGATCGCCTTCCGGCTCCTGCAGGGCATCGGCGCCGGAGCGCTCCAGCCGGTCACCATGACGGTGGTGGGCGATCTTTTCCCGGGTGCCGAACGCGGCAAGGTTCAGGGCTATCTTGCAAGCGTCTGGGCGCTTTCGGCCGTCGTCGGACCGCTTCTCGGCAGCGTCATCGTCCATAATCTGCCCTGGGCCTGGGTCTTCTGGATCAACATCCCGATCGGCCTTCTGGCGCTTGCCGGCTTCATCGCTTTCCTGCACGAGGAAAAGCAGTCCCGGACCACGTCGATCGATGTTCTCGGCGCAGGTCTCTTCGCGGTCGCCATCGCCTCGCTGATGGTCGCGCTCACGGAATCGGCGGGGGCCGCGGCATATACCCTCGCCGCGATCGTGATCTTCGTCGTCAGTTTTGCCCTGTTCCTCTGGCAGGAACGCCGGGCCGAAGCGCCCATGGTCTCGCTGGATCTCTGGCGCCAGCGGCCGATCGCCGCCGCCAACGGCGCGACCTTCCTCGCCAGCATGGCGATCATGGGGCTAACGACCTTCCTGCCCATGTATGTCCAGACCGTGCTGAACCGCTCGGCTGTCGTGGCTGGCTTCGCGCTCACCATGCTGCTCATCGGCTGGCCGCTCGCCGCGACGCTCGCCTCCCGCCTGTTTCCGCGTTTCGGCCTGCGGCGCATGATGATCTTCGGCAGCGCGTGCATTCCGGCCGGAGCTCTTCTCCTCGTGCTCCTGTCTCCGCAAAGCTCGCCGGTCCAGGCCGGCGCAGGCTCGCTCGTCATGGGCTTCGGCATGGGCCTCATCAGCATCTGCTCGCTGGTCATCATCCAGGAAAGCGTCGGCTGGTCAGAGCGCGGCAGCGCCACGGCCTCCAACATCTTCGCCCGCAATCTCGGCAGCACGCTCGGCGCCGCGGTGCTCGGGGCGGTGCTGAGCTACGGCCTTGCCCACACGGCCGGAGCCGATCCGGTCACCTCGGATCAGTTGCGCAGCCTTCTGGAAGAGACCGGCGCAGCGCTCGCGGCCGAATCGCCGATCCGGCTCGTCCTGCAGGACGCACTCCACCTGACCTTCATCGTCATGTTCCTCATCGCGGCTCTCATCGTCCTCGCCTGTCTCTACGTGCCGGGCGTGGTGCGGCATGCGGAGCCGGTGCGGGAAAGCTGAGCTTCGCCGGGGCGCATCTAGGTGAGGGCGATCAAAATGATTCGTCGGGATGGGAATGTGGGGCCAGGTGGTTCCCATTGGCCACCGTCGGCCTCGGCTCGCTGATCCGTATCCGCTCGATCGTGCCGCTGCACAGGGTCGGCAGGCCGTCTTGAACGCGGTAACAATGGCCATACACCGTTACCCAGCGGGGCTCTAAGTCGCCATCGCAGAGCAGCCGATGGGATTCGCACCAAGACGAAGCGTTGAGGATGGATTTGTGCACCTTTTCCGCCAGGTTCGCTCTGTCTTCGGGATGAACGAGATTGAGATACTCGATGATCGAGATGCCCTCGTCCATGAGTGCCGCGGGCAATTTCAGAATATGCGCGAGATTGGTATCCCCCCACAGCCGGTCGAGCACGATATCCCATGTGAATGATCCCGGACTGAGTGTGGCATCGTTTCCACCTTTCAGGAACATATCCATGACCGACCCCCCGCATGATCCAGCTTGGAACATGAAGTTAAAACAACAAGAAGCCGAATGCACGCCCCTTTGGAACAAAAGGTCCGCTCGATGGCGTTTGTCCGGCCGTTCCGGCGTTGTCATTGCCGGTTGGGCGAACGATGGGTGCTCGAAACCGAAAGAAAAGGGGAGGCCCGGTGGCGCTGCCGAAGTGTCGGCGCCCGATTTTCATCCGGCTGATTCGTTGTGGAAATTATGGCTGGGGAACCTGGATTCGAACCAAGATCGACGGAGTCAGAGTCCGCTGTTCTACCATTGAACTATTCCCCAGCAGGAGCGGCCGATGAGGCGGCTCGGCTGGTGTGCGGCGCTTATAAACAAAAGCAGGCGGATTGCAAATACCGATTTCGAAAAAAATCGAAGGCTTCGGTGTCTGCCCTTTGGCATCGCATGCTCGCAAAAAGGCGAGCAGGGAAGGCTTCCGCGACGTGGCCGGCAAAAAGCCGTTGGCGAAAACGCACCGGGCTGTTATCTTCGCGTCAACGAAACAATCAGACGCCAGCGGCATGCCTTTTCAAGGCCTTGCGCGGCGAGACGGATATTGAAGTGATGGACCCCGATAGCGGCGCCAAGCCGCCGGAAGGCGGGGCGTCGGCGGCACCGCGCGGTGAGGGGCGATCCTCCCGGCGCAGGAAGGCGAAGCGGAACGGCAAGCGTCGTGACGCGGCGCCCGTCAACCATTCGGGTTCGGCCGGTTCGGTCACCCCTGCGGGACGCCCTCACGCCCAGGAACCAAACCCGATGGCGCGTAAGCGCAAGCGGCGCCGTGCCAAATCCGGTGGCGCTCCCCGGCCGGCGGAGGGCTCTGCCGCGCCTGCCGTGGCGGATCAGGTTCAGGCCCGCTCCCAGACCGAGCCGCAATCGCATCCCGGCAAATCCCGCAACCGGCGCAAGAAGAATCGTGGCGGTCGCGGTCTGCAGGGCCGGCCGCTGATGCCCGCCAAGGCGGCGCCGGGCGCCGCCAAGCTCCCGGCACCAGCCGTTGCACGGCCGGCATCGGCAAAGGATGCGAAGGGCAGGGCGGGTGAAGCCTCCGCCCCGGATGCGCGGGCGGAAAAGACCGCCTATGTCAACGATCTCTACGCGGCGCTCGATCTCGGCACCAACAATTGCCGCCTTCTGGTCGCCCAGCCGACGAGACCTGGCCAGTTCCGGGTCGTCGATGCATTTTCGCGCATCGTCCGCCTGGGCGAGGGGCTGGGTGCCAGCCGCCGGCTCTCGCCGGAAGCCATGGACCGCGCCGTCGAGGCGCTGCGCATCTGCGCCGCCAAGCTTGCCAACAAGCCGATCCGCCGCATGCGCCTCATTGCGACCGAGGCCTGCCGTTCCGCCGAAAACGGCGAGGCTTTCCTGGCCCGCGTGACGGCCGAGACCGGGTTGAAGCTGGAGATCATCGACCGGGAAACGGAGGCGCGGCTCGCTGTCTCCGGCTGCTCTTCGCTGGTCGGCCGCGAGGCGCGTTCCGTCGTGCTTTTCGATATCGGCGGCGGCTCGTCCGAAATCGCCGTCATCCGCATCGGCGACAACCGGTCGAGCCGGCTTGCCAATCACATCACGCACTGGACGTCCCTGCCGGTCGGCGTCGTCACGCTGTCGGAACGGCATGGCGGCCGTGACGTCACGCCGGACGTCTTCGCCGCCATGGTGGCGGAGGTCGAAGGCATGCTTGCCGGTTTCGACTGCCCGCCGCTCGCTTTCTCCCGCCGCCAGGGCGCCGAGGATTTCCACCTGATCGGCACCTCGGGCACGGTGACGACGCTCGCCGGCGTGCATCTCGACCTGCCGCGCTATGACCGCCGCAAGGTGGATGGCCTTTGGCTCTCCGATGCGGAGGTGAGCGCCATGCAGGCGAAGCTGCTCTCCTGGGATTTCGCCGGCCGCGCCGCCAACCCCTGCATCGGGCCGGACAGGGCCGACCTCGTGCTGGCCGGTTGCGCCATTCTGGAGGCGATCCGCCGCCGCTGGCCGAGCCCGCGCATGCGGGTCGCCGATCGCGGGCTGCGCGAAGGGCTTTTGACCGACATGATGGCCGATGACGGCGTGTGGCGCCGCCTGCGTCCGCGTCGCCCGGGATCCAATCAGGGTGGGGCCCATCCGGGTGCCTCCGGTCATGAAGAGGCGGGAGCAAGCTGATGACGAAACCCCCCGTTGCCGGCAATCGCACCGGCCGCAAGCTCGGCCAGAAGGTGAAGAAGGGCAAGCTCAAGGCCTCCTCCCGCCGCTGGATCGAGCGCCACATCAACGATCCCTATGTGCAGCGCGCCAAGCTCGAAGGATATCGCGCTCGCGCCGCTTTCAAGCTCCTGGAGATCGACGAGAAGCATCACATCCTGAAGGGCGCCCGGCGGATCATAGACCTGGGCGCCGCACCCGGCAGCTGGTCGCAGATCGCCGCCAAGGTGACCAGTTCGACGGATGAGGATATCCGCGTCGCGGCGATCGATTTCCTGGAGATGGCGCCGCTGCCGGGCGTCAGGATCCTGCAGCTCGACTTCCTGGACCCCGAAGCGCCGCGTCTGCTCATGGAGGCGATCGGCGGCACGCCGGACCTCGTCCTTTCGGACATGGCGGCGCCCACGACCGGCCACCAGAAGACGGATCACCTGCGCACCATGCATCTTTGCGAGGTGGCGGCGCATTTCGCCGTCGAAGTTCTGGGCGAAGGCGGCCATTTCCTGGCCAAGACCTTCCAGGGCGGCACGGAACGCGAGCTGCTCAACATGCTGAAGCAGAATTTCAGGCAGGTCATCCACGTGAAGCCCGGTGCCTCGCGCGCCGAATCGGTCGAGATGTTCCTGCTCGCCAAGCATTTCAAGGGCCGCAAGGCGGAGGATGCCGGAATCGAAGCCGGCGATCAGGCCTGACCTATTCGCCGGCCTCCGGCTGGATGCGCCGGACGCGATGGCCGGAAACCGACGCACCCGTCATCGGGTCGAGCCGCAGCAGCGGGATGACTGCGAAGAGCGACAGCGCCGCGACCAGGAAGAAGGCGAGATGGAAGTCGGCGAGCCGCAGATGCGTGCCCGTCACCGCCGCCGAGGCTTCGAGGATGAAGGCCGCGAAAGCGACGCCGAGCGCCATGCTGATCTGCTGCAGAACCGAGGCGATCGAGGTCGCCTGGCTCGCCTGCTCGTCGCTGATTTCCGAATAGCTGAGCGCGTTCGAGCCGGTGAAGAAGAAGGAGCGGCAGAAGCCCGACATCAGCAGGAAGGCGACGATGAGGGCATGCGATGTCTCGGGCGTGAAGAAGCCGTTGGCGGCCGTTGTCACCGCGCCGAGCACGCCTGAGACGATCAGCGTCACCTTGAAGCCGGTCATGGCGAAGACGCGGCGGGCGGCGAATTTCACCATCAGCGCCCCGAGCGCTCCGGCGAAGGTGATGAGGCCGGACTGGAAAGGGTTGAGCCCGAAGCCGAGCTGCAGCATCAGCGGCATCAGGAAGGGAATGGCGCCCGTCGAGATGCGGAAGAGCGTGCCGCTGGAGCTTGCCGCCCTGAAGGCGTCGTCCTTGAAGAGCCTGAGGTTGAGGATCGGCGAGGGATGGTTCCGGGCATGGGCGACATAGGCGATGCCGGCGGCAAGCCCGATCGCCGTCGCGGTGATGCCGATGGCCGGCGGCAGGGCCGGCAGGCCGATGACCGAAAGCCCGAAAACGGTTCCGGCCGCCGTGATCGAGGTGAGCAGGAAGCCCCACCAGTCGATCGACGGCGGGTTGGTCGTGTCGATCTCCGGAAGAAAGATCGAGGAGAGATAGATGCCGAGAAGGCCGACCGGGACATTGATCAGGAAGATCCAGTGCCAGGTGAAATAGGTGGTGATGAAGCCGCCGATCGGCGGGCCGGTGAGCGGGCCGACCAGCGCCGGAATGGTGAGCAGCGCCATGGCCGAGACGAGCTCGCTGCGCCGGGTGGTCCTGAGGAGCACGAGACGCGCCACCGGTGTCATCATCGCGCCGCCCATGCCCTGCAGGAAGCGCGACAGGACGAACTGAAACAGGTCCGAGGAAAACGCGCAGCAGATCGATCCGGCGACGAAGACCAGGATCGCCAGCCGGAAGATCCTCTTGGCGCCGAAACGGTCGGCCATCCAGCCGCTGATCGGGATGAACATGGCAAGCGCGACCATATAGGAGGTCAGCGCCAGCTTGAGCGTGATCGGTCCCACGTTCAGGTCCGCGGCGATTGCCGGGAGCGCGGTGGCGATCACGGTCGAATCCATCTGCTCCATGAAAAGGGCAACGGCAAGAATGAGGGGGATGATGCGGTTCATGAGGTGGGCCTGCGGGTGCGCCGAACGGCTTTCCTGTAAACCTCTTGATGCCGTCTGCCAATTGCAGAATGTCACCTTTTTCCGTTTTGTGTCACGTCTGCGTGAGATTGGATTTCCCTGTGATATATGGCGGTTATGTTCCCCCGGGTATCGGATTCGCCAGGCGGATTTGGTGACGGAACAGAGGGAGCTAAGATCATGACGTCTTTTGAAATGGGCAGGCGGGCGCTGCTCGGCACAGCCGGCCTGGGTATCATTTCCGCCCCCGCCATCTTGAGTGGACAAGCCTTTGCGCAGGGGAGCAATCAGTTGGAAATCAATCGCGTGACGCCGCCGGACATCCATAAATTCAAGGTCGGCGGCTTTCAGGTTCTGGTGGTGAAGGATGCGGCCCGGCCTTCCGGCGCCCCGGGGGAAATCTTCGGTACCAATCAGTCGGCGGAAACGGTCGGCACGCTGCTGACCGAGAACTTCCTGCCCTCCGACCAGTTCGTCAACAGCTTCTCGCCGACGCTGATCGATACCGGCAGCGATGTCATTCTCTTCGACACCGGTCTCGGCGAGGCGGCGCGCGCCCAGGGCGGCGGACGCCTGATCGAAGGCCTCGCGGCCGCCGGCTACATGCCGGAAGACATCTCGATCGTCGTCATCACCCATATGCATGGCGACCATATCGGCGGCATCATGGAAGACGGCGAGCCGACCTTTCCGAAGGCGCGATATGTCGCCGGTCAGGCGGAATACGATTTCTGGAGCGACACGGCCCGCGCTGGCACGCCCGCCGAAGGCAATCACAAGGCGGTGCTCGCCAATGTGAAGCCGCATGCGGACAAGATGACCTTCCTGCAGGATGGCGGCGACGTCGTCTCGGGCATCACGGCAATGCTGGCGCCGGGCCACACGCCGGGTCACCTGATCTTCAATATCGAATCGGAAGGCAGGCGCCTGGTGCTGACGGCCGACACGGCCAATCACTACGTGCTTTCGCTGCAGCGGCCGGATTGGGAAGTGCGCTTCGACATGGACAAGGCCCAGGCGGCCGCGACCCGCAAACGCGTTTTCGACATGATCGCCACAGACAGGATCGCCTTCCTTGGCTATCACATGCCGTTCCCGGCGGTCGGCTTTGCCGAGAAGCAGGAGACCGGCTACCGTTTCGTGCCGAAGAGCTATCAATTCGACATTTGATGTCCCGCTGGCGAGCTATGCAAACCCGGAAGGTCTCACTTCCGGGTTTTTGCTATTCCCTTCCTGTCATGAACGTGTTACCAGCCCTCGCCAACTTCCAAGCAACTCTTGCGGGATCGCTCGGGCGGACGATTCGTTCCGGAGCGTGATCCGCATTTCCGACCGAAGGAAATTGGCCATGGCACGCATCATTGAAACGGCAACCGGCGCGGACGCGCTTACCTTTGACGACGTGCTGCTGCAGCCCGGCCATTCCGAGGTCATGCCGGGCCAGACCAACATCTCCACCACCATCGCCCAGGATATCGACCTCAACCTGCCGATCCTGTCGGCCGCCATGGACACGGTGACGGAAAGCCGGCTGGCGATCGCCATGGCGCAGGCGGGCGGCATCGGCGTCATCCACCGCAATCTCACCCCGGTCGCACAGGCCGAGGAAGTCCGTCAGGTCAAGAAGTTCGAAAGCGGCATGGTCGTCAACCCCGTGACGATCGGTCCGGATGCGACGCTGGCCGAGGCGCTGGGGCTGATGAAGGCGCATGGCATTTCCGGCATCCCGGTCGTCGAAAACGGCGGTTCGGGCGGTCATACGGCGGGGCGCCTGGTCGGCATCCTGACCAACCGCGACGTCCGCTTCGCTTCCGATCCCACACAGCGCATCTACGAGCTGATGACCCGCGAAAACCTCGTGACGGTCAAGGAGAGCGTCGACCAGACGGAAGCCAAGCGGCTGCTCCACAAGCACCGGATCGAAAAGCTGCTGGTCGTCGATACCGATGGCCGCTGCGTCGGGCTCATCACCGTCAAGGACATCGAGAAGTCGCAGCTGAACCCGAACGCCTCGAAGGATGCGCAGGGGCGTCTTCGTGCGGCGGCAGCGATCAGCGTCGGCGACGACGGCTACGAGCGCGCGGAACGGCTGATCGAAGCCGGCGTCGACCTGCTCGTGGTCGATACGGCTCATGGCCACTCGCAACGCGTGCTCGACGCCGTCACCCGCGTGAAGAAGCTTTCCAACTCTGTCCGCATCATGGCCGGCAATGTCGCGACCTCCGACGGAACCAAGGCATTGATCGATGCCGGTGCGGATGCGGTGAAGGTCGGCATCGGTCCCGGTTCGATCTGCACGACCCGCATCGTCGCGGGCGTCGGCGTGCCGCAGCTCGCCGCCATCATGTCTGCCGTCGATGCGGCACGCGACCGGAACATCCCGATCATCGCCGACGGCGGCATCAAGTTCTCCGGCGACATGGCGAAGGCGATCGCGGCCGGCGCTTCCGCCGTGATGATCGGCTCGCTGCTTGCCGGCACCGACGAAAGCCCGGGTGAGGTCTATCTCTATCAGGGCCGTTCCTTCAAATCCTATCGCGGCATGGGTTCGGTGGGCGCCATGGCGCGCGGCTCGGCCGACCGCTACTTCCAGGCTGAGGTGCGCGATACGCTGAAGCTGGTGCCGGAAGGCATCGAAGGCCAGGTGCCCTATAAGGGGCCGGTGTCCGGCGTGCTGCATCAGCTCGGCGGCGGCCTGAAGGCGGCCATGGGTTATGTCGGCGGCGCCAGCATCAAGGATTTCCAGGAGCGTGCCACGTTCGTGCGCATTTCCGGAGCGGGCCTGCGCGAAAGCCACGCTCATGACGTGACGATCACCCGCGAGAGCCCGAACTATCCGGGCGCCGGCGCCTGACCGGCTGGCACCCTTTGAAAGAACATGGCGCCGGACAACCGGCGCCGTTTCTTTTTGCGGGGGACACGGTTGTGCGTCCGTGAACAGCGCCCTATTGGTTCCCGCAAAAGATCAGGAGGACCGATGCTTTCCACCGACGCGACGCTCTGGCCGATGATCGCGCATGCCGCGCTCGTCTTCTTTCTCTATTGGCTGCTGTCGAAGAGGCGCGCCGAGGCGGTTAGGGGGGGCAGCGCCGAGGCGGGACATTTCCGTGAAAACCGGCAGGAGCCGCCCGAAAGCCTGTTGGTTCACAACAACCTCAAGAACCAGTTCGAGCTGCCGGTCCTGTTCTATGCCGGCAGCCTTGCCCTCTACGCATCGACCGCCGATAACTGGGCTACGGTGGCGCTCGCCTGGATATTCGTCCTGTCCCGCTATGCCCATTCCTATGTGCATCTCACCAGCAACCGGCTGCGCTATCGCCGCCCGATCTGGATCGTCGGTTTCTTCTCGTTGATGGCGATGTGGCTCTGGCTGGCAGTGTGGCTTGCGCTGAACTAGGCGGGGAAGCCGGCTGGCGATCAAGTTTCTCTCACGAACAAGTGTAGCCCGTCGCTTCCGATCACTTACAGTTTCATCCTCAAACGGTGCTGCTCCGGGTAAAGATTTTCCCCCTCGGCCATGTCGAGAAGGAGGATACGCCATGGACAATGAAGCCCCGAAAATCACCCAGGCGATGATCAACGCCTATGACGAATACACCCATCTCACCCTCGATCGCCGCCGCTTCATGGAAAGGCTGACGCAGCTTGCGGGCTCCGGCGCCGCAGCCGCGGCCATTGCGCCGATGCTTGCCGCCAATAGCGCCAAGGCGGACATCGTCCCCGCAGATGACGACCGGCTGACGGCTGAAGACGTTACCTATCCCGGCGCCGCTGGCGTGACGATGAAGGGGTATCTCGTGCGCCCGAAGAATGCCTCCGGTCCCCTGGGCGGCGTCATCGTCATCCATGAGAACCGCGGCCTCAACAACCATATCAGGGATGTCGCAAGGCGCATGGCGCTCGAAGGCTTCAATGCGCTGGCCGTCGATTTCCTGTCGCCGCAAGGCGGCACCCCCGCCGACGAGGACCAGGCGCGTCAGATGTTTTCGTCTCTCAATGCCGCGGACGTTGCGGCCAATGCCGAGGCGAGCCGCGTCTATCTGGCCGGCATCGACGGTGCGAACGGCAAGGTCGGCGCCGTCGGCTTCTGCTGGGGCGGCGGCACCGTCAACAATTTTGCGGTAAGATCGCCAAATCTCAACGCCGGCGTCGCCTATTACGGCTCCCAGCCGAAGGCGGAGGACGTCCCGGCCATCAAGGCGCCGCTGATGCTGCACTACGGCGGGCTCGACGAACGTATCAATGCGAGTATTCCCGCGTTCCGGGAAGCGCTGGAGAAGAACGGCAAGACCTTCGAGATCTTCGTGTATGAAGGCGCAAACCACGCGTTCAACAACGACACGTCGGCGGCTCGTTATGACAAGGCGGCCGCCGATCTTGCCTGGAGCCGCACCGTGGACTTCTTCAAGAAGAACCTGTCCTGATATCCAGCCGATGCCGAAAACGAAGAGGCCGGGGGGCAGCCTCGGCTTCCTCGCAGGGTGTTACCAGCCCGGCATGACGGAGCCCGCGCGGGCGCGTACAAGCCGCTGAAACGGCTTCACCTCACCGTCGAGATCGTCGGGGACGACCGCCGGCGAAATGTTGTCCAGGCAGGCGGTGATATGGTCGGTGATGGCGTTCATCAGCGAGGGCGAGAGGCCGGGCCGTTTCATGAGCCCGATCTGCACCGGCGGCAGCGGCGGGAAGCCGTCGGCCGCCGTCAGCACTTTCATGCCGGGGCGCAGCGCCGATTCCGGCAGCACCGAGACGGCCATGCCGGCGAGCACGGCGGCTGCGACGACGGTCGAGGACCAGCTCGTGAACAGCACCTGGTATTCGCGCCCGTCCGCGTCGAGCGCCGAACAGGCGAGCTGCCGCCACAGGCAGTCGCGCCGGCCGACGGCGAGCGGGACCGGGGCGTCGTCCCTGAGCGGATGGTTGGCCGATCCCACCCAGCAGAGCGGTTCGGTCCGCACCACGTCGGAAATCCGCTGGCGCGGGTTGTGGGTGACGAGCGCTATGTCGAGTTCGCCGCGCGCCATCTTCTCTGCAAGGCTCACCGAGGGCTCGCAGACGATATAGAGTTCGACATTCGGATGGGTCTTGGCGAACCGGCCGATGATCTCCGGCATGTAGCGGTCTGCATAATCGTCCGGCGTGCCGATGCGGATCGTGCCCTCCAGCCGGTTGTCGTCGAAGGCGGCGATCGCCTCGTTGTTCAGCCGGATGATGCGGCGGGCATAGTTGAGCAGCTTCTCTCCCTCGGCCGTCAGCCGGTTGCCGCGTCCGTCCTTGGCAAAGAGCTGCTTGCCGATCCGCTCTTCGAGGCGGCGCATCTGCATCGAGACGGCCGACTGGGTCTTGAACACCCGGTCCGCGGCCTTGGTGAAACTGCCGGTGTCCACAATGGAAATGAACGTATGCAACTGGTCGATATCGAGCGGAGCGGACATGGCGGCCATCCATCAGAGGGTTTGATGCTAATCATTAGAAACATTCGTTGGACTGATCAATAGGTTTTCAGCGATAACGTATCCGTAAATCACGACTGACACGGCGCCTCTCCCTGGGCGCCCTCCCAAGGCAGCCCTTCCGTCGGACCTCCGCGGAAGGGGCGGCCGTACTCGTGCCTGATGAAAGGATAGTCCGATGAGCACGACCGAATGCGGAACCGATCTCGACCTCGTTCACGAGAGGCGCGGCACGGAAGGCCGTCTGGCCTTCGTGATGTTGCGGACGAAATCCGTATGGCGTGCCTTTCGCAATCGTCTTGCGGCCAATCGCCTCCATGATCTCGACGACCGCCAGCTCAACGATATCGGCATCACACGGCATGATGTGGTGAAGGCGCTCAACCATTCGGGCGTGCTGGAGGATCCGTCGCTGCTTCTGTCGCGCGCCGCCCGAGACCGGGCGCGCAACCGCTTCGCGAGGCCCGCCAACCGCTGAGTCTTTCGAAACCCTTTTCCCCGCAGGGTGATAGCCAATAGCCCTGCCGCTTGCCCGGCCCGGTCGATCCGCGCCGGGCTTTTTTTACGCATGTCGCCCGAAAGTGGGAACCGGTTTCGGGATAACGACATGCGCAAAAGATGAGTTATTTGTCGGGCGTGGCCTCGTCCGGCGCGGATTTGCCGCCCGGGCCGTTGCGGAACGTGTCGAAGATCGCTTCCATGTTCTTCTGGTAGGTTTTCTGCACTTCCAGCCCGCTGTCGAACATGCTGTTCAGCATGTCGCGATAGGGATTGGGTTCCGATGCCGGCTTTTCCTTGGGCTTTTCGGAAGCCGCAGCGGCCGGCTGCTGTCCGGAGAAGGTGCCCGACATCATGTCCTGGAAGGCTTTGGCGAACGGGTTGTCGGCAAAGGGATTGCCGCTCGCGGGCTGCGGCTGTTCCGGCTTGTCCAGTCCCCACATGGAACGCATGGCCTGGGTAAACGGATTGTCGAACGGATTGGCGGCCGCCTGCGGCTTGGCCTTCGGCTGCAGTCCGAGGCTGTCCAGCCATTGCCGTGTCATTTGCCCCATCGGGGAGGCGGCGAAGGCCTCGTTGGCGGCGGGCATCTGCCCGGTCATCTGCTTGAAGAGGCCACCCATCAGCGTGTCGGCCATGGCAGGCATCATCTTCTTGAAGATTTCCTGGCCGATGCCGGTGAACTGTTCCGCCTGCTGGGCGATGGCGCGGGACACGTCCTTGGAGCCGAACAGCTTTTCGAGAACGGCGTTGCCGTCGGCCACGCCCTGCGGCGTGAAGGCCTTGGTCATGTCCTCGAAATACTTGGCATAGGAGCCGGAGAACATGCTGCTCATCAGGGCGGTCAGATCGTAGGGATTGGTCGCGCTGCGCTTCAGCCCGGAGGAAAAGGCGGGCATCAGCGCCGCCATGGCCTGGGTCGCCTGCTCCTGCGCCAGGTCGAGCTGCTTGGCGATCGCCTCCATGCCTGCGCCGTTCTGGGCCCTGAGCATCATGTCGAACAGCGGCAGCATGGAAAATCCTTTCCGGTCCTAGCGTAAGGACACTATATCCGGAAAGTCGTTGACGGAAACCGGTTTTTCAGGACCGGCCTCAGCACCTCAATACTGATAGTCCTCGAAGACCGGCTCGACGGAACCGTTCCAGCGGCCGTGATAGAGCGCCAGCATGTCTTCCGCCATGGTCGCCTTCTTGGCGAGCACCTCCTCGAGCGGCTGCAGAAAGATGCTCTCGTCCTGGCCGTCGCGGTTCAGGCGGTTGCGGGCCTTGAGGCCGGCCTTCGAGATCGCCACCACGTCGCGGGCGACGTCGTAGACCGCCTTGCCCCTGATCTCCGCCTTGAGGCCCTTCGCCGGCACGGCATCGCGCATGGCGGTGACGTCCTCGAAGGTCCAGTCCTTCGTCAGTGCCTCCGCATCGGCAAGCGCCGCGTCGTCGTAGAGCAGGCCGACCCAGAAGGCCGGCAGCGCACAGATGCGCCGCCACGGGCCGCCGTCGGCGCCGCGCATTTCCAGGAAGCGTTTCAGCCGCACGTCCGGGAAGAGTGTGGAGAGATGGTTGGTCCAGTCGCCCATCGTCGGCTCCCAGTCCTTGATCTCGCCCTTCAGCGCGCCGTTCATGAACTGGCGGAACGTGACATGCGTGCAGTCGTGGTATTTGCCGTCGCGGACGACGAAATACATCGGCACGTCCAGCGCCCATTCGACGTAATCCTTGAAGCCGAAGTCCTGGTTGAAGACGAAGGGAAGGATGCCGGAACGCTGGTTGTCCGTATCGCGCCAGATGTCGCCGCGCCAAGAGAGGAGACCGTTCGGCTTGCCTTCGGTGAAGGGCGAAGAAGCGAAGAGCGCGGTCGCGACCGGCTGCAGCTTCATCGAGACCCGCATTTTGGCCGCCATGTCCTCTTCCGAGGAGAAGTCGAGGTTAACCTGGATCGTGCAGGTGCGGTACATCATGTCGAGGCCTTGTGCGCCGACCTTCGGCATGTAGCGCGTCATGATCTCGTAGCGCGATTTCGGCATGCGCGGCGTTTCCGCGAAAGACCATTTCGGGCTGCCGCCGATGCCGAGGAAGCGGATGCCCATCGGCTCGGCGATCTCTTTCAGGACCGCCAGATGCTGGTTCGATTCCCGACAGGTCTCGTGGATGGTTTCGACAGGCGCGCCGGAAAGTTCGAACTGACCGCCGGGCTCGATGGAGATCGCGCCCATGCCGGATCGTTCCCCGAGCCCGATGATGTTCTCCCCGTCCATGATCGGCTCCCAGCCGAGCTTTGCCTGCATGCCTTTCAGGAGCGCGGAAATGCTGGCATCGCCGAAATAAGGAACCGGGCTGTGGTCCGCGCGGAAGAAGGCGAACTTCTCGTGCTCCGTGCCGATGCGGAATTCTTCGGGTCGACGCGCCCCCTTTTCCAGGTAGGAGGAAAGCTCGGACACCGAGGAGAGCGGTGTCTGGTCGGTGGTGTCGCGGGCCATGAAAGTTACCTTGCTGGGAATGTCATGCTCGAACGGACCGTTCGGCTCGCTGCTTGTACCGGATTGCCCTGCAGTGCAAGTGAATTTCTTTCAAAATCCGTTCAGAAATTCGAAGCCTATCGCGCCGCCCGGATCAGCGCCAGTCTCCGATTGCCGACTGGATGACGGCGAGTGCTGCGACCGCCGCCGTATCCGCCCTCAATATCCGGGGACCGAGCGGGATCGCCGTGACGAAAGGCAGCGAGCGCAGCGTGTTTCTCTCTTCTTCCGAGAAGCCGCCCTCGGGGCCGACCAGCAAGGCCAGTTTCCTCTCCTTGATGGCGGAAAGGATCGGCAGCGGGTTCTGTCCCTCGTCGCCTTCGTCGCAGAAGATGATGCGCCGGTCCGCCGGCCACCGGTCGAGCAGGTCGGTGAGCTTCTTCGGCGCCACGACATCTGGGATCGACAGGATGCCGCACTGCTCGGCCGCCTCCACCGCGTTCGCTTGCAGCCGCTCCAGGCTGGTGATCTTGCCCTGCACGTGCTGCGTCATGACGGGTTGCAGAAGACCCGCGCCCATTTCCACCGCCTTCTGGACGAGGTAGTCGAGCCGGCCCGTTTTCAGCGGTGCGAAAAGATAATGCAGATCGGAGGCCGGCGGCTGCGGCCGTGTCTGTTCGACCGCTTCGAGCACGATCTTCTTGCGGCTGGGGAAGGTAAGCCTCGCCTTCCATTCGCCTTCGCGGCCGTTGAAGACGAGGATTTCGGCGCCTTCCTCCATCCGAAGCACATTGGCGAGGTAATTGAACTGCTCGGACGACACTTCGTACGGCGCAGCCGGGCCGAGCGGCGCATCGATGAACAGCCTTTGCATGCGGAAATTGGCGCGCATGGATATCCCCGTATGATCCGGTTCAGACGAACAGCGCGAACATAGCCGTCGCGATCAGCGCCGCAAGAGCGGCAGCGGCCGGAAGCGTGATCATCCAGGCCGCGATGATGCTCAGGAAATGCGACCGCCGCACCAGGTAGCGGCGCTTGAGTTCCTCGTCGTTGCGCTCGAACGGCTCGGTCGTGTCGATCTCCTTGCCGGCTCGTATGCGCATGTATTCGAAGCGGCGGCGGGAATGGCGCGTGTACCATTCGCGGAAGAAGCCGACGCCGAACACGGCGCCGACGGCGATATGGGTGGAGGAGACCGGCAGGCCGATCCAGGAGGCGACGATGACGGTGAGCGCAGTCGAAAGCGACACACAATAGGCGCGCATCGGGTTGAGCTTGGTGATCTCCGCGCCCACCAGCTTGACGAGCTTCGGACCGTAAAGCAGCAGGCCGAGCGAGATGCCGAGGCCGCCGATCACCAGTTCCCACAGCGGAACGCGAACGCCTGCGGAAACGCCCTGCTGTGCCGCCGAGACGATGGCGGCAAGCGGCCCGATCGCGTTGGATACGTCGTTGGCACCATGCGCGAAGGAAAGCAGCGCTGCGGAAAAGACGAGCGGAATCTGGAAGAGCTTCCGCAGCGACTGGTTGCGGTTTTCAAGCCCTTCCGCCTGCCGGGCGATGAGGGGGATGAGCGCCCGCCAAGCGATCAGGCCCGTTGCGAAGGCGATCAGCGTTGCGACGGGCGCCGAGACGACGAAAAGCTGCCCGAGCCCGATCAGCGCGAGGAACCCGGCAAAGGCGCCGGTCATGACGCCGATCAGCACCGGCACCCATTTCTTGGCCGCGGCGATCTTGTCCTCGCGGTAGATGATGGTTTCCTTGACGAAGAAGAGGAAGGCAGCGGCGATGACCGCCCCGAGGATCGGCGAGAACACCCAGCTCGCGGTGATGCCGGCGATCGTTCCCCAATTGACGGCGGAGATGCCGGCGGCTGCGATCCCTGCGCCCATGACCCCGCCGACGATGGAATGGGTGGTTGAAATCGGCGCGCCGGCCCAGGTCGCGACGTTGATGAGGACGGCAGCCGAGAGCAGCGCCGCCATCATCGCCCATATCATGATGTCGGGACTGGCGATCATGCCGCTCTGCATGATGCCGTTGGCGATCGTGTTGGCGACGCCCCGGCCCGCGATCACCGCTCCTGCCACTTCGAAGACGGCGGCAAGCCCGAGGCCGAAGGCCATGGTCATGGCACGCGCCCCGACTGCTGCGCCGATATTGTTCGTCACGTCGTTGGCGCCGATGTTCATTGCCATGTAGGCGGCAAGCCCCGATGCGGCGATGACGACGACGGCGCCGGGCTTGCCCGTCACATAGGATGCCGCGAAGATGGCGACCAGGATGATGAAAAGCAGCGCTGTGCCGGGTGCGGCAAGCCGGCGCGACATCTGCCGCGCGGCTTCTTCCACCGTGGAGAACTTTTCCAAATCCTTGTCGAGTGTCGGCTTTGCCAGGCGCGGCCGTCTTTGGCCCATATCTCCGTCCTTGATGAGAAATGAGGCGCGAGATCGACAGACCAGCGTCTGCGCCCTGCGCAAGAAATTATCGCCCACCGCCTAATAGCAACAGGTCGCGAAGGCAATATTGCGGAATTGTGAAGATGCTCAGCTCGCAGCCTTGATGGGCTGCGGCGGCGTGCGCGGCTGCATTTTCTGGCCGAACTCCAGGATGAGGATCTTGAGTTCCGGTTCGTTGACCCGCAGGGCCGCTTCCTCGCAGGAAACCCATTCGAGCGTCCGCGAACCCTTTTCGGGAAAGCTCTTGAGGCATTCGTCAACTTCCAGCGCATGCACCTGCACCCGCACGGGGATCTTCAGGCCGTTGTCCAGCGTCTTGCGGTAATGGTAGTAGCCAAGCGGCTCCTTCTCGACCTTGCCCTTGACGCCGACTTCCTCGAAGGCTTCGCGTTCGGCCACCTGATGGGCCTTCTTGCCGTTCATCGGCCAGCCCTTGGGGATCACCCAGCGGCCGGTGTCCCGGCTGGTGGCGAGGAGAATCTCGATCTGTCCCTGCTTCTTTTTGATCCGGTAGCACAGCGCAGCATATTGCTGCCGCGGCGGTCTCTGCAGCATCAATCGAAGATTGCTGGTAACCCGATCTATGAACCCCAATTTCTGCGATACCTCCGAGTTGCTGTTATTTTACTAATATAGGAATTATCTGGAGCTTAACGAGCTAAGCACAACCGTTTTGAACGAGAATCATCGCGGAGGGGGTCGCCGAGGCTGGCGTTATTCTCGCTCAGGCCCGTTCAAGGTCAATCGGTAAATTGCACACCTGTTCAATAAATCGCAGAATTTCACATGAACTGGAGATCAGGCTTTCTTCTGCGTCAGCCTGAGTTGCGCAATCCGGTCCCATTCGCCGGCCCGTACGGCTTCGTCCGTCACACGGGAGATGAAGTCGATATGCGCCTCTGCGGCGTGCCGCGCCTCGGCCGGGTCGCTGGTCAGGATCGCCTGGGCGATATTCTCGTGCTGCTGCATGACGGCGTGATGGGCGCCGGCGATCGTGAAGATGACCCGGCGATTGTAGAAGATCCCGTCGCTGAGAAGCCGGTAGCAGGCCCGGAGCGTGTGCATCAGGATAATGTTGTGTGCGGCATCGCCGATGGCGTTATGGAATTCCACGTCGGATGCAAGTTCTTCCTCGAACCGCCCCTCCCGGTGTGCGTCGCGCATTCTTTCGATGATGCGGCGGATGAGTTCCTTGTCCGTCTCGGTCGCCCGCCTTGCGGCAAGCTCGGCGGTCAGTCCTTCGAGTTGGCGGCGGTATTCCAGATAGTCGCGGACGGCCTGGCCGTGGCGGCGGATGAGCTCGACGAGCGGCCGCGAAAATATCTGGCCGACGACATCGGCGACATAAGTGCCGCCGCCATGCCGGCTCACCAGCAGTTCGCGGTTTTCGAGCTCCTTGAGCGCCTCGCGGAGGATCGGCCGTGAAATCTCGAACTTCTGCGCCAGTTCCCGCTCGCCCGGCAGCCGCTCGCCGTCGCGCAATACCCCATTGAGGATCAGGCGCTCGATCTGGAGCACGATCTCGTCGGCCGTGCGGCCGTGCGAGACGGGTGCGAATAACTCATCTGTCACGTCTTCGTCTCCCGCTGCTCCGGCGTCTGCCGACACTTGTAGCACTGGTAAAAAAAGTATACCAGTGAGGGGGTTCAAGGGAGTTTATCGTGTCCGAAGCCATCCGCTTTCTGCCGCCGCGTCAGACGGTGCTTTCGCGCCGGGCGGCGATCGTTGCCGATCTCGCCGATCTTCTGCCGCCGGAATGCCTCGTGCACGAGGAGCGCGAGTTGGTGCCTTTCGAGACGGATGCGTTTATCTCCTACCGCCGGCTGCCGCTTGCTGTGGCCTTGCCGAGGACGACGGCGCAGGTGGCGGCGGTGATGAAATACTGCCACCGCTGCGGCATTCCGGTCGTGCCGCGCGGCGCGGGCACGTCTCTTTCCGGCGGCGCCATCCCGCAGGAGGATGCGATCGTGCTCGGCCTTTCCAAAATGTCGCGCATCCTGGAAGTGGATTATGCCAACCGCACCGCGACCGTCCAGGCCGGCGTCACGAACTTGAGCATTTCCGAAACGGTCGGCATCGACGGCTTCTTCTACGCGCCCGACCCGAGCTCGCAGCTTGCCTGCACGATCGGCGGCAATATCGGCATGAATTCCGGCGGCGCGCACTGTCTGAAATACGGCGTCACCACCAACAACCTGCTGGGCGTGAAGATGGTCCTGGTCGACGGCACGGTGATCGAGCTCGGCGGCAAGCATCTGGATGCGGCGGGCTACGATCTGCTCGGCCTCGTCTGCGGGTCGGAAGGCCAGCTCGGCATCGTCACGGAGGCGACCGTTCGGCTGATCGCCAAGCCGGAAGGCGCCCGTCCGGTCCTCTTCGGCTTCGAGACCTCGGAGGAGGCAGGCGCCTGCGTCGCGGATATCATCGGCTCCGGCATCATTCCGGTCGCGATCGAATTCATGGACAAGCCGGCGATCGAGATCTGCGAGGCCTTCGCCCAGGCGGGCTATCCGCTCGATGTCGGCGCGCTGCTGATCGTCGAGGTGGAAGGCTCGGATGCCGAGATGGACGCGATGCTCGCAAGCATCGTCGAGATCGCCCGCCGCCACGGGGTGAAGACGGTGCGCGAGTGCCAGTCCGCGACGGAGGCGGCGCTGATCTGGAAGGGCCGCAAGTCGGCCTTCGGTGCCACCGGCCGCATCGCCGACTATATCTGCATGGACGGCACGGTGCCGCTCGGCAAGCTCCCCTATGTGCTGAACAAGACCTCGGAGATCGTCGAGCGCTTCGGCCTGCGTGTGGCGAACGTCTTCCATGCCGGCGACGGCAACATGCATCCGCTGATCCTCTTCAACGCCAACGATCCGGCCGATGCGGCGAAGGCGGAGGAGGCGGGAAACGAGATATTGAAGCTCTGCGTCGATGCGGGCGGCTGCCTGACCGGCGAGCACGGCGTCGGCATCGAGAAGCGCGACCTGATGCGCCACCAGTATTCCGATGCCGACCTCGCCCAGCAGATGGCGGTACGCTCCGCCTTCGACGAGGGCTGGATCCTCAATCCGTCGAAGGTCTTCCCGCTGGAGGGCAGGGAGTGAGTTTTATGCATATTGCTTCTTCCGTCCTTGAGGCAGGCGGCGTTACCCCCCTCTGCCCTGCCAGGCATCTCCCCCTCAAGGGGGGAGATCACAAGCAGTATGACCTTCCAGTCTCATTTAGCGCCCGCCGGGTAGAATGGCTGTTTGGTCGGGGAAGTCGGTGCGTCCATCCGATCTCCCCCCTTGAGGGGGAGATGCCCGGCAGGGCAGAGGGGGGTAGCCGCGGAACGATGGGGGGTATCACATGCTGACGCCTCACTCCGAATCGGATGCCGCCTACGTCATCCGGAATGCAGCCGCCCAAGGCACGAAGCTCGCCATCTGCGGCGGCAACACCCGCAGCGGATTCGGCAATATCACATCGGCAGAGGAGACGCTGAGTTCCCGCGGCCTCGCCGGCATCGTCGATTACGAGCGGGCGGAAATGGTGATGACGGCAAAAGCCGGTACGCCGGTTGCCGAGATCGAGGCCGCGCTTGACGAAAACAGGCAGATGATGGCCTTCGAGCCGATGGATCATCGCGGCATCATGGGAACGCATGGGGCGTCCTTTGGCGAGCCGACCATCGGCGGCGTCTTTGCGGCAAACGCCTCCGGCCCCCGCCGGCTCGTGGCCGGGGCTGCGCGTGACAGCCTGCTCGGCATCCGCTTCATCAACGGACAGGGGCAGGCGATCCGCGCCGGCGGACGGGTGATGAAGAATGTCACCGGCCTCGACCTGACGAAGCTGCTTGCCGGTTCGCACGGCACGCTCGGCTTCCTGACGGAAGTGACCTTCCGCGTGCTGCCCGTGCCGCAGACGGTGGAGACGGTCGTCGTTTCCGGGCTCGACGATGCCGCCGCCGCCAAGGCCATGGCCGCGGCGATGGCGTTGCCGGTCGAGGTTTCGGGTGCCGCGCACCTGCCGGCAAGCGTCAAGGGCCGCTTCCTCAATGGTGCTTTGCCGGCCAAAGCTGACGGGGCAGAGGCGACCGTTCTCCGCCTCGAAGGCCTTGCCGCTTCGGTCGCCGTGCGGGCGGAAAAGCTCGCCGCGGTGATGGAGGCTTTCGGTCCGGTCTCCCGGCTTGGGTCGGAAGAGAGCCGGACGCTCTGGCGGGAGATCCGCGATGTCCATCCCTATGCCGACGGGACGCAAAAGCCGCTCTGGCGCGTCTCGGTCGCCCCGTCGGTGGGGCATCAGCTCGTCGCGGCACTGCGGCTCGAAGCAGGCGTCGACGCCTTTTACGACTGGCAGGGCGGGCTCGTCTGGATGCGCATGGAGGCCGATCCGGAAGCGGAGCTGCTGCGCCGCTACATCCGCGCGCTCGGCGGCGGCCATGCGACGCTGATGCGCGCGTTCGATGCGGTTCGGGCCGGGACGCCGGCCTTCGAACCGCTGCCGGATGCGGTCGCCGCCCTTTCGGCGCGGGTGAAACAGAAACTCGACCCGGCCGGCATTTTCAGTCCGGCCAAGATGGGGTGACGGAATTGATGATGGTTGTGCCCTTTCGCCCTCCTCTGGCCTGCCGGCCATCTCCCCCACAAAGGGGGAGATCAAATCGCGGTAACGTCTCGCCCATCTTGAACGTTGCAGCAGGGGCAATGTCGGTGCGCCCAGCCGATCTCCCCACCTGTGGGGGAGATGGCCGGCAGGCCAGAGGGGGGCATGCGGCCGCGACTTCAGGAGAAATATCCTGATGCAAACCTCCTTCACCCCCGCACAGCTTGCCGATCCGCACGTGGCGGAATCCGAGAAGATCTTGCGCCGCTGCGTGCATTGCGGCTTCTGCACGGCAACCTGTCCCACCTATGTGACGCTCGGCAACGAGCTCGACAGCCCGCGAGGACGCATTTATCTCATCAAAGACATGCTGGAGAACGGCCGCCCGGCGGATGAGGAGGTCGTCACCCATATCGACCGCTGCCTCTCCTGCCTTGCCTGCGTCACCACCTGTCCCTCCGGCGTCGATTACATGCATCTGGTCGATCACGCCCGCATCCATATCGAGAATACCTATAGACGCCCGCTGGCCGACCGGCTGATCCGCAATCTGCTCGCGGCCGTACTGCCCTATCCGGCCCGCTTCCGGACTGCGCTCGGTTTCGCCAGGCTCGGCCGGCCTTTCGCCGCGCTGCTGAAACGCGTCTCCGCCCTCAAGCCGCTCGGTGCGATGCTCGATCTGGCGCCAAAGTCTGCAGCCCGGTTCTCCGATGCCGCAAAACCCGGCATCCGGCCGGCCGGGGCACAGAAGCGCGGCCGCGTCGCCATTCTCTCCGGCTGCGCCCAGCCCGTGCTCGATCCGGGCATCAACGAGGCGACGCTGCGGCTGCTTGCCCGTCTTGGCGTCGAGGTGGTGGTGCCGGAGGGCGAGGGCTGCTGCGGCGCGCTGGTGCATCATATGGGCCGAGAGGAACAGGCGCTCGATTTCGCCCGCCGCAATGTCGATGTCTGGACGCGCGAGATCGAGAAGGGCGGCCTCGATGCAATCATCATCACGGCTTCGGGCTGCGGCACGACGATCAAGGACTATGGCCATATGCTCCGCCTCGATCCGGCCTATGCGGAAAAGGCGGCAAGGGTCTCCGGCCTCGCAAAGGACATTACCGAATACCTCGTCGGTCTCGACCTGCCGAAGCTGGAGCCGAGGCGGCTCAACGTCGCCTATCACTCGGCCTGTTCCATGCAGCACGGCCAGAAGATCACGATGGCCCCGAAGAACCTTCTGAAGGCTGCGGGCTTCACCGTCCGCGATCCGGCGGAAGGCCATCTCTGCTGCGGCTCGGCCGGCACCTACAACATCCTGCAGCCGGAGATTTCCGCGCAGCTCAAGGCTCGCAAGGTGAAAAACATCGAGGCCACCAGGCCCGATGTCATCGCCACCGGCAATATCGGCTGCATCACCCAGATCGCGTCGGGCACGGCGATCCCGATCCTGCACACGGTCGAACTGCTCGACTGGGCCTATGGCGGGCCGAAGCCGGAAAAGCTGGCGGCCAAATAGAAAGCCGGCGGTTGCGCCGGCTCCATTGTTTGCAAGGTCTCAGGCCTCAGAACTTGTAGGACACACCGAAATTGACGGCATTGGTGAGGATGTTGGTCTTCAGCGTGTCGCCGCTGTCGATGTCCACGTCGATCCAGGAATAGTTGCCCTTGTATTCGGCAAAGGCGGACCAGTTGTCGGTGAACTCGTAGCGGACACCCGCCTGGACCTGAACGGTCGGGCCGCCGAACTGATAGTCGAAGGTGCGGCCGCTGCCGCGGGTCACTTCCACATGCGGAATGTTGATGCCGACGCCGGCGCCGACATAAGGGGCGATTCTGGTGCCTTCGATCGGAAACTTGTAGAGCGCGTTGACCGTCAGCAGGTTCAAACCGTCCGTGAATTCGAAATGCGACCAGCCGGTTTCTGTCAGGGTATCGTCGTCCGCATAGACCTTGGCATGGGTATAGTCGAGCGAGATACCCCAGTTCGAGAGCGCGCCGCCGCCGAACCAGTAGGTGCCGCGCACACCCCAATAGGGCGGCGAGGCGAAGGACTTGCCTTCCCAGCCTGCCGTGAAATCGGCCATGCCGGAGACTTCGACGTCGCTGTGCGGAGCGGTCTGATAGCCGCCGTAAGCGGAGATTTCCCATCCGCCGGTCTGAGCCGGAGCGGCATACGGCCCTTCGGCCGTCGTGGGATCGGCGGCTTGAGCCGGCGCGAAGGCAGCAATCGCCGTCAGCGCTGTGGAGAGCAGGGAAAGCGAGAGGAGTTTGCGCATGGATAGGCCCGAGCTGAGGAGGGAGTTCCTCGGATAGACCGGGTTTGCGACACGCATGTGAAGGTGCCGTCCGCGGGCGGTGTTCGCCCGCGGACGGAGAGTTCTTCCTAGCCGCCGAAAATCGTGCGGAAAATGTCGACGCCCCGATCTTCGTAGTTCACCTTGCCCTGGCGATTGCCGGGGCCGATGACGATCACCTTGGCGCCGATGCCGGCGCGGGCGTAGAGATGCTCCACATCCTTGTTCATCATGCGGATGCAGCCGGACGACATGTTGAGGCCGATCGTCCAGGGCTGGTTGGTGCCGTGGATGCGGAAGATGGTGTCGCGGCCGCCCTTGTAGAGATAGAGCGCGCGGGCGCCGAGCGGGTTGTCGATGCCGCCTTCCTGCACCACGGGCAGGATGCGGCCGGCGCGGGCCTCGCGGGCGCGCATCTCGGCCGGCGGCCTCCAGGAGGGCCATTCCTCCTTGCGGCCGACATTCACCACGCCGGACCAGCCGAAGCCTTCGCGGCCGACGCCGATGCCGTAGCGGGTCGCCCGGTTGGGGCCTTCGACGTAATAAAGGAATTTATTGTTGGTATCGACGATGATCGTGCCCGGCTTTTCGGCCGTCGAGAAGCGCACTACGCGGCGCTTGTATTTCTCAGGCACTTCCCTGGGTTGCGCCACCAGCGTGACGTCGCTTGCCGGACGTTCGACATTCAGTGCGGCCGGGCCGATCGCGCTCGCATGTCCGGCGTTTAGAAAGACCGCTCCGGCCATCCCCATGGCCATTGCGAGTATCCTGCCTCTCCTCATTCTCGATGTCCCTCTTCAATTTAAGGATGAGGGAGGCTAGCCGACTCCATCGGCAAAGCAAGATGCCGCAGGCGGAATCCATGGGATGTGACGGCAGGAAGGCGACGGCACTGTGTCCTTGCGGCCTCACTTCCTGCCGTTCCGGAGGTTACATCACGATCACCCTGGTGCCGACGTTGACGCGTTCGTAGAGATCGACGACGTCCTCGTTGCGCATGCGGATGCAGCCGGAGGAGACGGCGCTGCCGATCGTCCAGGGGGCGTTGGTGCCGTGGATGCGGTAGAGCGTCGAGCCGAGATACATGGCGCGCGCTCCGAGCGGGTTCTCCGGACCGCCCTCCATGCGTGCCGGCAGGTAGTGGCCCTTGGCGGCCTCGCGCGCGATCATCTCCTTCGGCGGGACCCAGGAAGGCCACTCGGCCTTGCGGGTGACCCTGTGCTCGCCGGCCCATTCGAAGCCGGGCTTGCCGACGCCGACGCCGTAGCGGCGGGCCTGGCCGTCGCCCGTCACCAGATAGAGGAAGCGGTTGTTGGTATCGATGACGATCGTGCCGGGCCTTTCCTTGGTCTCGTAGGCGACCGTTTGCGGCAGGAATTGCGGCTCGATCCGGCTGCGGACCGGCTGCGGCCGCATGGCGACCGGCTGGGCGCGATCCTGGTCGAGGATGCCGCGGCGCTGCACTGCCCGCGGTTCGCGCTGCTGATATGCGCGCTGGCGGTAGACGGGGCGCGGCTCGGCCGCCTGGCGCGGATAGACGACCGGGCGGGCGTTGGGTCCGGCAAGCTGCATCACCCAGGGCGCGGCAAGATCGGGGCTGACGATGACGGGCGGCCGCTCGCGATAGCGGTCGTTCGCAAGGGCGCCGCCGGAAAGGGCGGTCGCAAGGCTGAGCGCCAGGAACAGGGTTTTCTTCATGATCGGGTCCACGCGTTACAAATCACCGGCCGGACGCCTCGGGGCAGGCTGGCATCCGCATCGGCCGTCATCGTTGAGCGCGAGATGAAAGCGAATGGTAAACGGGTGGAACATCGCAATGCATCCGGTCCATAAACCTTTTGGCAGGGTTACCGGCGGGTTTCGGAACATGGTTGACCAGTGCTAAAGCAGGCGGAAAATCGGTTAATACCAGAAATTCAAAGGGATTCGGGAATGGAAAAGGCGGGAATCATCATCGGCGAGGACGGCAGGGGCCGCTGCTTCTGGCATGGCGGGCTGGAGGATTACCGTCGTTATCACGACGAGGAATGGGGCCGCCCGGTGACGGACGACTTCCGCCTCTTCGAAAAGATCTGCCTGGAAGGCTTCCAGTCCGGCCTTTCCTGGCTGACGATCTTGAGGAAGCGCGAGAACTTCCGCGCCGCCTTCGCCGGCTTCGATTTCGAGAAGGTGGCCCGTTTCGGCGAGGAGGACATCGCCCGGCTCCTCGCCGATGCCGGCATCATCCGCCATCGCGGCAAGATCGTCTCGACGATCAACAACGCCGCCCGCGCTATCGAATTGAGGGACGAGTTCGGCTCGCTCGCCAAGTTCTTCTGGGGCTTCGAACCCGGCCCGCACGAGCGGCCCGAGCTCATGGACCTCGAAACCCTGCGGGCCAACCCCACCACGCCGGTTTCCGTCCGGCTCTCGAAAACGCTGAAGAAGCGCGGCTGGACTTTCGTCGGCCCGACCACCGTCTATGCCTTCATGCAGGCCATGGGCCTCGTCAACGACCATCTCGACGGCTGCTTCTGCCGCCGCGAGGTGGAGGAGATCAGGCTGAAGTTCCGCCGTCCGTGATCCGCCGGATCACGTCGGAAAGCTCGCCCAGATGCTCGATCTGGCGGAAGCGCGGCGCGTCGGCCGGCGCGTCCACGTGCTCGATCACCCAGGTCAGCGCATGCGGCACGAAGACGCCGTAGCTTCCAGCGGCGATCGCCGGCACGATGTCGGATTTCAGCGAATTGCCGACCATCATCGCCCGCTCCGGCCCGTCGGCGACCTTCGAGAAGATGCGGCGATAGGTCGTGGCGTTCTTGTCGCTGACGATCTCCACCGCGTCGAAGAAATCGCCGAGGCCGGATTGCGCGAGCTTGCGCTCCTGGTCGAAGAGGTCGCCCTTGGTGATCAGCACCAGAAGGTACTCGCCGTTCAGCGCTTCCAGCGTCTCCTCCACATGCGGCAGGGTCTCGACCGGATGGCGCAGCAGCTCGCGGCCGATATCGAGGATTTCGCCGATCGTCTTCGCTGGCACCTTGCCGTCGGTGATCTCGATCGCCGTCTCGATCATCGACAGCGTGAAGCCTTTGATGCCGAAACCGTAATGCGAAAGATTGCGCTTTTCCGCCTCCAGCAGGCGCTCGGAGATATGCGCGCCTTCGCCGAATTCGCCGAGGAGCTGGGCGAAATGCTCTTCCGTCAGCCGGTAATATTGTTCGTTCTGCCAGAGCGTGTCGTCGGCGTCGAAGCCGATGGCGGTAATCGGGCGCATGGATCAATTGCCTCCATCGGCTGATATGGCGGATAAGAGGACGCCGGGCAAGCCGTCGGGGCCTGCCCGGCGCAATCATGCTATTTGCCGCGTGCCTTCAGCCAGGCCTGCATTTCGGCGATCTCGGCCTCCTGCGCCTTGATGACGGCCTCGGCAAGCTTGCGCAGTTCGGGGTCCTTGCCGTGCTCGAGCTCGACGCGCGCCATGTCGATCGCGCCCTGGTGATGCGGGATCATGCTGCGGACGAAATCGACGTCCGGATCGCCGGAATAGTCGATCGCCATGTCCTTGTGCATCTTGGCGTTCGCATCTTCGAAGCCCTTGGTGGACGGGCTGCCGCCCGTCTGCATGGCGGAATGGTCGTGTCCTTTCATCTCCTGCGCGGCGAGCGGGCCGGCAAGGAGAATCGAGAGGGCGGTGGTGATGAGAATGGTTTTCGCAGACATGGTTTTTCCTTTCCCGTGTCCGATGGAAATATGATGATTGACGTGACAGGTTCCGTCAGGCGCGGGGAGGGGGCGTCAGCGGCGCCGGCGCGGACGGAAGAAGCGCCCGTTCCACGGCAGGCGCCGGATAGGCGTAATCGAACGGACTGTCGTCGCCGGCTGCGATCTCCGGCGGCAGCGTCAGGCAGGCGGCGCAGAACGGCGCAACGCAGCCCTTGCCGCCGTGCGGACAGGGCTTCTGCATATCGCCGTGGGCATGCGCGGCTTTGGCCGTTTCGATCGTCTTGCCATGGTCGTGCTCGCCGTGATGCCGTGTGACGGTTTCCGTCCGCTCGACGACCGTGCCCGGTACCGGGGGCATGGCGACGACCGGCATGGCTCCGTAAAGAAGCCAGGCGAAAAACATCAGAAGGGCGGCAAGGCGCGACATGATCTGGAATCTACGACGGTCCGCGCCGAAATCAACTGCCTGAAGATCACAGCATGATGATCATAGGGCGATGACCTCGTGTACCGCCTGGCAATCCCGGCCGAGCTCGCCATAGGGCGCCACAGGCCAGGTCCAGGCCTGTTTCGCCGGCGGTGCCGGCACGCCGCGCAGGAGGTCCGCCTCTTCCAGCACGTTTCCCTCGCGGTCCGTGACGCGATAGCCGGTATCGGTGAGAAGCACAGTCTTGCACGGGAGCGCAGCGAGACCATCGAGATGGGCGCGGATCAGCGCCGGCAGGATTTCTCCTTTTCCCGGATCGTTCTCCCGTTCCAGCCGGCGTTTCGCCCCGACCCCGATCTGCGAAAGGACGTTCGCCGAGACGACGAGGTCGAGATAGGGCACCCGTCTGAGGAACGCCAGCGGCTCCGGCATCTTGCCGGCCAGGGCATCGTCGAACCCCGAGAGATCGCGAAAGATCAGCCGGACATTTCCGAACCGCCGAGCCTTCACCCATGCCCTGACGCTTGCGAGATGCACGAGATCGACGAGCACGACCGTATCGAATTTTTCGGCAAGCGTTTCGATCGGCACGTCGCGCAAAAGGCCCGAGCCGAGCACCACGACCGTCCGGCATTCCCTCATCCCGGCAATCGCCTCGCGGATGAATGCCCTGCAATTCTCCTCATGCGGAGCCCAGTCCTTCGCGCATCGCCCGGCCCGCGACCAGAGATTGACGGAGGAGCGGATGAAGGGGCGAAATTCCTTGGGCGTGACCGCGTGGGTCGCGGCATACTGGATGGCTTCGGTAAGCATGGGTCAGCGATAGACCTCGCGCCGATGGCCTATCTCAATGACCAGTACGACAAGCTTCCGATCCTGAATATCGCAGATGATCCGGTAGTCGCCGACTTTATAGCGCCAAAGGTGCTCAAATCGAGCGCCTTGAAGTGCAGCCCCAAGCTGGCGGGGATTTTCGAGGGGCTTTACACGTGAATGCAGGAAATCTCGAATGCGAGCCGACTCGCTATTCCCCATCTTCTTGAGTTGTTTGATTGCTGTGGCCTGAAACTCAATCTTCCAGACCAAGCTCGCGCTCCATCTCTTCCCAGGTATAGGTTCGCTCGCCATTGCGCATGCGCTCCATCGCCGCTTCCGCAAGCGCGATGTCGTGCAAGTCCTCCAGATGCTGCTCCAGGATGTCCTTCACATAGGCATCCGGCTCCGCGCCGGCCTGTGCCGCATATTCGGCGATTAGCCTGTGCATTTCGTCCGGCATTTCGATCGTGACGCGTTTGTTCATGGCCTCGACCCTTTCTCGAAGACTATATAGCAGTTCGCCTCACTCTTCACCAGCCGCCGCCCTTGCCGCTCCGGTCTCGATCCTCTAAGAAACCGCTCACAAATCCGGCCTCTTTTGGCCGTCGGCAATGGAATTTCGATCATGAGCGACAAGAACAAGAAGCCCCAGAAACTGAAGGCCCGCCTGCCGCGCGGCTTCGTCGACCGTTCCGCTGCCGATATCCATGCCACCGACGAGATGATCGGAAAGATCCGCGAGGTCTACGAGCGCTACGGCTTCGACCCGGTGGAGACGCCGCTCTTCGAATATACCGATGCGCTCGGAAAATTCCTGCCGGACAGCGACCGCCCGAACGAGGGCGTGTTCTCGCTCACGGACGACGACGACCAGTGGATGAGCCTGCGCTACGATCTGACCGCGCCGCTCGCCCGCCATGTCGCGGAGAATTTCAACGAGATCCAGCTTCCCTACCGCACCTATCGCGCCGGCTATGTCTTTCGCAACGAGAAGCCAGGGCCGGGGCGCTTCCGCCAGTTCATGCAGTTCGATGCCGACACCGTCGGCGCGCCGGGCGTCCAGGCGGATGCCGAGATGTGCATGATGATGGCCGATACGCTCGAGGCGTTGGGCATCAAGCGCGGCGACTATGTGATCCGCGTCAACAACCGCAAGGTTCTGGATGGTGTCATGGAAGCCATCGGCCTCGGCGGCGACGACAAGGCCGGCCAGCGCCTGAACGTGCTCCGCGCCATCGACAAGCTCGACAAGTTCGGCCCGGAAGGTGTGAAGCTGCTGCTCGGTGAAGGCCGCAAGGACGAGTCCGGCGACTTTACGAAGGGCGCGGGACTTGGGCCGGAGCAGATCGAAAAGGTACTCTTCTTCGTCGGCATCAAGGACTATGCTCGAAGCGCCGCCGAGCTCGGCGAACTTGTCGCCGGCACCACACAGGGCGGCGAAGGCGTCGACGAGCTGAACACGATCGGCGCGCTTGCCGCGAGCGCCGGCTACGGCCCGGACCGGATCAAGATCGATCCCTCCGTCGTCCGAGGGCTCGAATACTACACCGGCCCGGTCTTCGAAGCGGAACTTCTCTTCGACGTTACCAACGAGAAGGGCGAGAAGGTCGTCTTCGGTTCGGTCGGCGGCGGCGGGCGGTATGACGGCCTCGTGTCGCGCTTCATGGGTCAGCCGGTTCCGGCGACGGGCTTTTCGATCGGCGTCTCCCGCCTGATGACGGCCCTGAAGAATCTCGGCAAGCTCGGCCAAGACGAGGTGCTCGCACCCGTTCTCGTCACGGTCATGGATGGTGATGTCGAAAGCATGGGCCGCTACCAGCGATTCACCCAACAGCTCCGTGCCGAAGGCATCCGTGCCGAAATGTATCAGGGCAACTGGAAGAAGTTCGGCAACCAGCTGAAATATGCCGACCGCCGCGGATGCCCGATCGCCATCATCCAGGGCGGCGACGAGCGGGCGCAGGGCGTCGTGCAGATCAAGGACCTCATCGAAGGCAAGCGGCTTTCCGGCGAGATCGAGGACAACGCCGCCTGGCGCGAGGCGCGTGTGGCGCAGGAGACCGTCGCCGAAGCCGACCTGGTGGCGAAGGTGAAGGAGATCCTTGCCGCCCAGGCCGAGGATCGCAGAAGGGCGAAGGATGCGTAGTCGTAGACCCCTCCCCAACCCCTCCCCACAGGGGGGAGGGGCTTTGCGCCGCGCCGTCCTGCCCGCATCGAGGTTCGCACCTTTGGGAGCGCCTCCGGTGGTGCTCGCCGGGGACCGCGGGTTAGCCCCTC
The DNA here is from genome assembly GCF_900177415.1 of Xaviernesmea oryzae. Taxonomy (GTDB): domain Bacteria; phylum Pseudomonadota; class Alphaproteobacteria; order Rhizobiales; family Rhizobiaceae; genus Neorhizobium; species Neorhizobium oryzae_A. The sequence goes on from NZ_FXAF01000006.1 coordinate 1,129,082, forward strand.
CCCCCTGTGGGGAGGGGTTGGGGAGGGGACTTTCCTTGGGAGGTCTCCCATGCCTCTGATCGACATGCCCGACTTCTCCACCGACCTCCTCGACGAATTCGCCGCCCGGCGGACGGAGCGGGTGAACACGCCCGTCATCCAGCCGGCCGAACCCTTCCTCGACATGGCGGGTGAAGACCTGCGCCGCCGCATCTTCCTGACGGAAAGCGAGACCGGCGCCAATCTCTGCCTGCGGCCCGAATTCACCATTCCCGTCTGTCTTCGCCATATCGAAACGGCGACCGGCACGCCGAAGCGCTATTCCTACCTCGGCGAGGTGTTTCGCCAGCGCCGCGAGGGTGCCCACGAATTCTACCAGGCCGGCATCGAGGACCTGGGCGACAAGGACATCGCCAGCGCCGACGCCCGCGCCGTGGGCGACGCGACCGGTATCCTGAATGCGCTGTTGCCGGGCCGGAAGCTCGAACTGACGCTCGGCGACCAGGCGGTGTTCGAAGCCGTGGTCCGGGCGCTCGGCCTGCCCTTCGGCTGGCAGCGGCGGCTGATCCATGCCTTCGGCGACATGGCGCATCTGGAGGCGCTGCTCGAACGGCTCGCCCGTCCGCAGCCGGTCGCCGGCCTCGATCCGGAGATCGCTGAGCTTCTTGCCGCCGGCAACGAGGCGGAGCTGGTGGCGCGCATCGACCGCACCATGCAGGAGACGGGTTATTCGACGAACGCCAGCCGCTCGCCGGCGGAGATCGCAAGGCGGCTCAAGGAGAAGCTGGAGCTTGCCGAGACCCGGCTCGACGGCAGCGCGCTTCTCCTGCTGCGCGAATTCCTGACGCTGAAGCTGCCGCTCGCCGAAGCGCCGGCGGCGCTCGCAGGCTTCGCCGATGCCGCCGACCTGAAGCTCGGCCCGGCGATCGCGCTTTTCGATGCACGGCTGGCAGCACTCGCCAATGCCGGTGCCGATCTTTCCGCCATGACCTATCGCGCTGCCTTCGGCCGCCCGCTCGATTATTATACCGGCCTCGTCTTCGAGGTGACGGAAGCGGGCTCGCCCGCGGTTCTGGCCGGCGGCGGGCGTTTCGACCGGCTGCTGACGCTGCTTGGCGCGAAGGACCATATCCCGGCCGTCGGTTTCTCGCTCTGGCTCGACAGGATTGAAACGGCGAGGGCGGCATCATGAGCACGATCACGATTGCCCTGCCGTCCAAGGGCCGCATCAAGGAAGATACCGCCGCGGTCTTCGACCGGGCCGGATTGGCGATTTCCGCCGTCGGCAACGACCGCTCCTATCGCGGCCGCATCGAGCGGATCGAAGGCGTCGAGATCGCCTATCTTTCCGCTTCCGAGATCGCCCGGGAACTCGCGAGCGGTGCGGTGGATTTCGGCGTCACCGGCGAGGATCTCGTGCGCGAGGGCATGGCGGGTGCCGACCAGAAGGTCGAATTCTGCGCCCGGTTGGGCTTCGGCCAGGCGGATGTCGTGGTCGCCGTGCCGGAAATCTGGCTCGACGTCGAGACGATGGCCGACCTCGGCGACGTGGCGGCGGACTTCCGCGCCCGGCATGGCCGCCGCCTGCAGATCGCTACCAAATACTGGCGGCTGACCCAGCAGTTCTTCTCGGAGAACCACGGCATCCAGCTTTACCGCATCGTGGAAAGCCTCGGCGCCACCGAAGGCGCGCCCGCGGCAGGCCAGGCGGATATCATCGTCGATATCACCTCGACCGGCTCGACGCTCAGGGCAAACCACTTGAAGATCCTGTCGGACGGGGTGATCCTGAAGTCCGAGGCCTGCCTCGTCAGGGCCCGCAAGCCCGGCCATCGGCAGGACCCGCGCGTCACGCGGATCGTGGAGGCAGTCCGCACCGCTTTGTAAGTTTATCGAGGAGGAAGAGCATGCATATTACCGGCGGCTGCCATTGCGGTCACGTGACCTACGAAGCCGAACTCGATCCGCAGCGGGTGGTGATCTGCCATTGCAGCGACTGCCAGAAGCTGACCGGCTCGCCCTTCCGCGTGACGGCCGTCGTGCCGGACAACGACCTGAAAGTGACCGGCGAGCCCAGGATGTACAAGCGCGTGGCCGATAGCGGACGGGTGCGCCAGCAATATTTCTGCCCCGAATGCGGTTCGCAGCTCTTCGTCAACGGCGAAGGCGAAGCCTCGAAGATCTGGGGCGTCCGCTGGGGCAGCATCGACCAGCGCATGGATGTGAAACCCCAGCGACAGGTCTGGTGCCGGTCGGCTCCGGCCTGGCTCTCGGAAATTGGCGAGCTGCCGGCCCGCGAGAAGGACTGAGCGGACACAAAAAACCCGCCGGACTTATCATCCGGCGGGCAGTCTTGGGCAGGGAATTTTGGCAATTTAAGCGGTAATTGCGACCGAACCGCGGCGGCCGTCGATCGAATAGGCGCCGGCGCCGGCCGCGGCGAGAACCAGGAAGCCGCCGGCGATCGTCAGGTTCTTCATCATGTTGAGCTGGTTGAACATGCTCAGCATGCCGTTTGCCGCATCCGGAAAGCCCGGAATGTTGATGGCGCTGGAATGGAAGACGAGCGCCGTGAAGACCGAGAAGGCCGCGAGAAGAAGCGCGGCGATGCGGGTCTTGAAGCCGAGGAGGACGGCAAGGCCGGCCAGGATTTCAAAAATGCCGGCGACATAGGTGAGCAGGGTGGCGGCGGGAATGCCCGCGCTGGTGATCATGCCCGCCGTGCCGGAAGGATCGATGAGCTTCGGAAAGCCGGACAGGATGAACATGGCCGACAGCAGGACGCGGCCGACGAGGAGCAGGGAGTTGGTGGTGGTGGAGGACATTTCTAATCTCCGATCGGTGCCTGAGCTCGGGTTCGCAGGCGGATGAATTTTCCACCCTCATATTCGCTCTTTTCTCGTGAGTCTGGAAGATGAACAGTGGTGGAATGTTTGTCTTCGTATGGTGAACGATAGCGGCGTTATCCGGCATGCCGCCGGTTTGTCGGAAGAGCTCGCCGCTGGTGATCTCCTCCCTTGAAATGGACCGAACGCCGTCAGATTTCCTCGATGCGTCGGGCATCCTCCGGCAGGACGGAAAGCTCGCGCCAGTCGATCTCCTCCAGGAGGAGATTGTATTCGTCGACATTGATCTGGTACGTGGAGCGGAGCGCTTCGAGCGCCTCCCGCTGTGCGGTGATCGCCGAAAGCGCCAGCCGGCGATAGGTTTCGAGCGACATCGCACCCCCATCGTCGGTCGTCATGACCTGCCGTTCGAGTTGGAACTTGCCGCGCAGCAACTCGGCTTCGGCTTCGGCCGCGCCGTCGAGTTTGGAAAGTCCCGCAAGCGCGATCTGGCCGCGGAATGCGGCAAGTTCGCGGGGGCCTTCGGCGCGGCGGTCGAGGTCCAGCCATCGGATGATCGGGGTCAGCGTCAGGCCCTGGACGACGAGGGTCGCGAGAACGACAGCGAAGGCCGTCAGCACCACGACATCGCGCTGCGGAAAGTTCATCGGCAGGGCGAAGGCCGTGGCGAGCGTCACGAGACCGCGCATGCCGCACCAGCTGGCGAGAAGCCCCTGCTTGACGGAGACAGGTTCCGGCCTGCCGTGGCGGCGCTCGTAGGAGGCGTGCAGGCGGTTGAAGCCGATGCAGATCACGAAGCGCACCAGGATGACGACGACCACCACGAGGAGCGCAAAGAGGGCGGCCTCCCCGAGATGGCCGGCGGGCATTCCCCCGACGATGTCGCGCGCCTGCATGCCCATCAGCAGGAAGGCCGTGACGTTCAGCACGAAGACCACCGCGCTCCAGACGGCGTAGGACTGGACGCGCATCCGCGCCGAGGATAATCCCTCGCCGCCTCTCGCGAGCGTCATCGCGTAGGTGACGATGGCGAGCACGGCCGAAAGGCCGAGGCGTTCGGCGATGATCCACACGAGAAAGGTCTGGACGAACTGCAGGAGGTTGCCGCCGAGCGTGCCGCTTACCAGGCGCGTCAAGGGCGCCGTCAGCCTGGCTGCCAGGACCCCGAAAAGAATGCCGCCCGGAACGGCAAGGGAAAGGTGCAGCGCGACGGGCGTATCGAGGTCGCCGGCGGACTGCACGGCGAGCGCGGCGTCGAAGATCAGGAGGGCGGCGGCATCATTGAACAGGCTCTCCCCGCGCAGCACGGTATCGGTCGTGCGCGGGATCGCCATGGAAGAGAGGACCGCGGTTGCCGCCGCCGCATCGGGCGGGGCGACGATGGCGCCGAGGACCAGAGCAGCCGCGATCGGCAGCCCGGCAAAAGCCCATCCGGCAAAAGCGACCGCCGCAGCGGTGGCGACCACGCCGCCGATCGCGAAGACGAACAGCGGCAGCCAGAAGCGGCGCGCGGTGCCGATCGGGAAATCGAAGGCCGCATCGAGCAGGGCGGGAGCGATGAAGAGCGCCAGCGCCGTTTCCGGTTCCAGGGAGATGTATGGCATGCCCGGAACGAGCGCGACCGCCGCGCCGGCCATGGCCAGCATGGAAGGATAGGGCACGGAAAGCCGGCGCGAGACCTGCAGCAGCCCGACCGCGACAAGCAGCAGCAAAAGGAGGCTTTCGAAGAAACTCATGGCCGCGACTGTAAAGCGTGCGTGCGCCTTTGTCAGCGGGAGCTGGCAGCGGACGTTCCGATATCCGCAGGCCCATATGCAGGCGCGGGCGGCGGCGAGCTGCGCCATCCGCTGGAACGTTGGCTCTCCTTGGGCATTTGGACAGTGTGAGCGCAGACGATTGAAGAAAGGGTCCAGACATGCGCACGGCGCATCGGCAGCGATTCCGCCTGTCCGGCGGCACCGAATTGTCCTTTGTCACGGCAGGCGAGGCGTCCGATCCCGCCGTGCTGCTCCTGCATGGTTTTCCGAGCTCGGCACAGACGTTTCGCGGGGTCATCCCCGAGCTGTCGCGGGCCGCTTACGTGATCGCGCCCGATCTGCCGGGCTTCGGCGAGTCCGATGTTCTGCCGGCGGCCTCGTTCGCAGCCTTCGGCCGGGCCGTCTCGGAACTCCTGGATCATCTCGCAATCGGGCCGCGCTATGTCTACCTCCACGATTTCGGCGCTCCGGTGGGTTTCCACATTGCCATGCAGGAGCCGAGCCAGGTCTTGGGGCTCATCGTTCAGAACGCCAATGCCCATCGAACCGGGTTCGGGCCGCAATGGGCGGCGACCATGGCCTATTGGTCGCAGCCGAGCCCGGAAAACGAGGCAGCGGCGACCACGCATCTGACGTTCGAGGGGACCCGCTACCAGTACGTCGGGAACGTTCCGCCGGACGTGGCGGCACGCATGCCGGCCGAAAGCTGGGAGGAGGACTGGCGGGTGATGTCCCTTCCGGGCCGGATGGACACCCAGCGGGCGCTCATTGCCGATTATGGAAACTACGTCGCCCGGTTCGATGCCATCGCCGATTATCTGGCGCGCCGGCAGCCACCCTCGCTGATGCTCTGGGGGAGGCACGATCCGTTCTTCGATCTTTCGGAGGTTCTGTCATGGATGCGGGCTCTGCCGAGAATGGAGGCCCATATATTCGACGCCGGCCACCTGATGCTCGAGACCCATTCGGCACCGGCCGCATCGCTGATGCTCGACTTCATCAGGCGCACCCGATGGGCAGGCGAAAGAACGGAAGAGCCTGAGGGCGCTTCGCAGACATGAAAAAGGGCGGCCCGAAGACCGCCCTTTCCGAACTGAACCGGATGGCTCGGATGTGAGGCCTGCGGCCTATCACATCATGTCCATGCCGCCCATTCCGCCCATGCCGCCCGGCATAGCCGGAGCGTCCTTCTTCGGCAGTTCGGCGATCATGGCTTCCGTCGTGATCAGCAGCGAGGCAACCGAAGCGGCGTTCTGCAGAGCGGTGCGGACGACCTTGACCGGATCGACGATGCCGAGCTGGATCAGGTCGCCGTATTCGCCGGTCTGGGCGTTGTAGCCGTAGTTGTCTTCGTTCTTGTCGAGGATCTTGCCGACGACGATCGAAGCTTCGTCACCTGCGTTTTCGGCGATCTGGCGAACCAGCGACTGCAGCGCCTTGCGGACGATGTTGATGCCGGCTTCCTGGTCGTCGTTGACGCCCTTGGCGGAGATCTTCGTGGAGGAACGCAGCAGGGCGACGCCGCCGCCCGGCACGATGCCTTCCTGAACAGCCGCGCGGGTCGCGTTCAGGGCGTCGTCGATACGGTCCTTCTTTTCCTTCACTTCGACTTCCGTCGAGCCGCCGACGCGGATGACGGCAACGCCGCCAGCGAGCTTGGCGAGGCGCTCCTGGAGCTTCTCGCGGTCGTAGTCGGAGGTGGTTTCCTCGATCTGGGCCTTGATCTGGTTGACGCGGCCTTCGATGTCGGCCTTGGAGCCGGCGCCGTCGACGATCGTGGTGTTTTCCTTGGAGATCGAGACCTTCTTGGAACGGCCGAGCATGTCGAGCGTGACGTTCTCGAGCTTGATGCCGAGATCTTCGGAGATGACCGTGCCGCCCGTCAGGATGGCGATGTCTTCCAGCATGGCCTTGCGGCGGTCGCCGAAGCCCGGAGCCTTGACGGCAGCGATCTTGAGGCCGCCGCGCAGCTTGTTGACGACGAGCGTTGCGAGAGCTTCGCCTTCGACGTCTTCAGCGATGATGAGGAGCGGCTTGCCGGTCTGGACGACGGCTTCGAGAACCGGAAGCATCGCCTGCAGGTTGGAGAGCTTCTTCTCGTGCAGGAGGATGTAGGCATCTTCCAGGTCAGCAACCATCTTTTCCGGGTTGGTGACGAAGTAGGGCGAGAGATAGCCGCGGTCGAACTGCATGCCTTCGACGACTTCGAGTTCGGTCTCGGCGGTCTTGGCTTCTTCGACAGTGATCACGCCTTCATTGCCGACCTTCTGCATGGCTTCGGCAATGTCGAGGCCGATCTGGCGCTCGCCGTTGGCGGAAATCGTACCGACCTGGGCGACTTCTTCCGACGTGTTGATCTTCTTGGCCTTGGCGGCGAGGTCCTTGACGACTTCGGCGACGGCGAGATCGATGCCGCGCTTCAGGTCCATCGGGTTCATGCCGGCTGCAACGGCCTTGGCGCCTTCCTTGACGATGGCCTGGGCGAGAACCGTGGCGGTCGTGGTGCCGTCACCGGCGACGTCGTTGGTCTTCGAAGCGACTTCGCGGACCATCTGGGCGCCCATGTTCTCGAACTTGTCTTCCAGTTCGATTTCCTTGGCGACCGATACGCCGTCCTTGGTGATGCGCGGAGCGCCGAAGGACTTGTCGATCACGACGTTGCGGCCCTTGGGGCCCAGCGTTACCTTGACTGCGTCAGCGAGAACATCGACGCCACGCAGCATCTTTTCGCGCGCGCTGCGGCCGAACTTGACTTCTTTAGCTGCCATTTTGAGAACTCCTGAAAAGAGGTGTCAGCGAATTGGGAATGAACGACCGGCGATCAGCCGATAACGCCCATGATGTCGGATTCCTTCATGATCAGAAGGTCTTCGCCGTTGAGCTTGACTTCGGTGCCGGACCACTTGCCGAAGAGGACGCGGTCGCCGACCTTGACGTCGAGCGCGACGAGAGCGCCCTTGTCGTCACGAGCGCCGGTGCCGACGGCGACGATTTCGCCTTCCTGCGGCTTTTCCTTGGCGGTGTCCGGAATGATGATGCCGCCCTTGGTCTTCTCCTCGGACTCAACGCGGCGAACGACGACGCGATCGTGCAGGGGGCGGAAATTGGTGCTTGCCATTGTCTAATCCCTCGATCAAATGACACTGACGGATCCAGCGGACCCGTATCGCTTGTTGTTGGCACTCCCATCCCGAGAGTGCTAGCGGGGTCGAGATAAGCGCGGCCGGCGATTGAGTCAAGAATGACTGCGAAATTTTCAGGACCGGCGAGGGGCCATGGTAAATGCGCTCGACCGGGCTGGTACAGGCTGGCCCGCGCGCTGCGGACCGACTGCGGAGTTCAAGCGGCATCGGCCGGTCCGGGTTCCGTGGGGCCGTCCGCTCAAACCGGCATGATGCACCGGACTTTGGTGGAAGAAAGGCGCGGGCTTCCGGCAAGCCCGTTTTCCGCGGCTATATATCCTACGGGCGGCTTGCCTGCGGCGTTTCCCCCGCCGCTTTCGACCGGCCGTCCGGCAGGCGGTGGGTCTTCGACCTGTAGAAGGCCTGCTCGACATATTTCTGGCTGACCAGCGCAAGCGGGATCGCCGAGGCGAAGGTCAACGTCGAAAGTATCGCGAAATAGGCGGGCTGGCTGAGGTCCTGGTCGTTCAGCACATACATCCAGCCATAGAGCGGGATCATGTGCAGCAGGTAGAGCGAATAGGATATCGTCCCGAGAAACATCATGGCCGGCTGTTCGAGGAAGCGGGTGACCGGATCCTTGGCGCGGCCCTGGTCGCGGATGAGCACGGCGTAGCCGAAGACGAAGACCCAGCCGCCGATGGCAAGATCGAGAAAGCCGGCGAGGATGGCCGCAAGTGTGACGGTGATCGGGTTGACGAGCCTGCGGTCCTCCCAGCGGCGCTGCCACAGGTAATAGCTCGCGATGCCGGCGACGAAATAGATGGCGAAGTAGCTGACGAGCGATCCGTTCGGCCAGTGCCGGAGAAGCCACCAGGCGGCGAGGCCGGCAAGCACGAAGAGCGCCCGCAGCCACCGCAGGGGCTGATGCAGGAAAAAGAAGGCGACCGGCGCGATCACGTAGAACTGGAACTCGGTGGAGATGTTCCAGCCCTGGCCCAGAAAGGCATAGGAGCCGAGCGGCAGCCATTGCTCCGGATTGACTCCATGCAGCAGCGTCGCATGGGCGATGACGTGATAGGGCCAGTTGAGGAAGCTCTCGTCGAGGATCTTCAGTCTGCCGGCATTCCGGATGCTCTCGAAATCGGCGGTGAGAAGCGCCTGGTAGGCGATGCCGGCGGTGAGAATCGACAGGACGAAGGCCAGCATATAGGCCGGATATATCCGCTTCAGCCGGCGCATCAGATAGGCGCCGTAATTTTCCCGGGTGGAGGACATCATCATGAAGATGACGAAGCCGCTCATGATGCAGAAGATCTGCACCCGGATCTTTTCGTTGAAGAGAACCTGGAATTGCCCAAGGCCCTCCGGCTCGATCCCGGAAGCGGGAAGCAGATGGACCACCACGACCCAGACGGCGAGCAGGCCGCGAAGGCCTTCAAGCTGGTCGATCCTTTTCATCGATCGGCTCCTCGTTGGAGTGAGCCAGCCCCGCTTCAATTAAACATTTCGCACCTGCAATCACAACATGGTGCGTTGCAGAAATGTGAAGTTTTGCGGTGCTGACGGGTTCCAGGCGCCTTTCGCGGACGATCTCTCTTGTAATCCCGCCAATGGTTTGCGATGTGACCGGGGAGTTTCGAAAAGGTATCCCGCATGGCAAAGCGCATCCAGAACCTGAGTGAAGTGGTCGGCGATTACGACGTTGTCCTGTCCGACGTCTGGGGCGTCGTGCACAACGGCGTCGAGCCCTTCCAGCAGTCCTGCAAGGCACTCGCTGCGGCGCGGGCGGCCGGTGCGACCGTCGTGCTGATCACCAATTCGCCCCGCCCGGCCCCCGGGGTCATCGAGCAGATGCGCGCGCTCGGGGTCCCGGACGACACCTATGACCGCATCGTCACGTCCGGCGATGTTACCCAGCATCTGATCGTCGAAGGCCCGAAGAAAGTCTTCCTGATCGGGCCGGACCGCGATCTCAACCTGTTCGACGGGCTCGGCGTCGACGTGGTACCTGCGGACGAGGCGGACTGCATCGTCTGCACCGGCTTCTTCGACGACGAGAAGGAAGTGCCGGAAGATTACACCGAGATGCTGACCGCTTTCGCCGGGCGCGATGTGCCGCTGATCTGCGCCAACCCCGATCTCGTGGTCGAGCGCGGCCACAGGATCATCCCCTGCGCCGGCGCGGTCGCCGCCTACTACGAAGAGCTCGGCGGCAAGACCCGCGTCGCCGGCAAGCCGCACCGGCCGATCTACGAGGAGACGCTGGCGGCGGCCCGCGAAGTGCGCGCCGATTTTCCGATGGACCGGGTGCTGGCGATCGGCGACGGCATGCCGACCGACGTGCGCGGCGCGCTCGCATACGGTCTCGACCTGCTCTATATCAGCGGGGGCATCCATGTGGCGGAATACACCGTCAACGGCCAGACCGACGAGGCGATCCTCAATGCCTGGCTGAAGCGGGAGAATGCCGCGCCGAAATACTGGATGCCGCGTCTTGCATAGCCCCAGGCGGTTTTTGACGCCCCTTGGGCATTCTTGGGCCTGAACCGGAAATCGCCTCGATGACCGTATTCCATCGCAATGAAAAGAAGGAGCCGCTGCCCGACGAGCTCAAGGGCGGCGTGATCGCCATCGGCAATTTCGACGGCGTGCACCGCGGCCATCGCAGCGTGCTGGAACGCGCGCTGGCATTGGCGGAAGAGCGCGGCGTGCCGGCGCTGGTGCTGACCTTCGAGCCGCATCCACGGAGCGTCTTCCGTCCCGACGAACCGGTCTTCCGGCTGACGCCCGCGCCGCTGAAGGCGAGGCTCCTGGAGGCCATGGGCTTCCGTTCGGTGATCGAATATCCCTTCACGCGGGATTTCGCGACCCGCTCGGCCGAAGAGTTCATCCAGACGATCCTGGTCGATTGGCTGCATGCGAGCGCGGTCGTGACGGGCTTCGATTTCCATTTCGGCAAGGGCAGGGAAGGCGGGCCGGCCTTCCTGATGGCATCGGGCGAAAGGCATGGTTTCACCGTCTCGCTGGTCGATGCCTTCCGCGACGAGAATGCCGAGGTGATTTCGTCGAGCCGTATCCGCGCGATGCTGGCGCAAGGCGATGTCGCCGGGGCGGCGGGCCTGCTCGGCTACCGCTACACGGTCGAGGCAGAGGTGATCGGCGGCGAGAAGCTGGGCCGCCAGCTCGGCTTCCCGACCGCCAACATGCAGCTTCCACCCGAAGCCGAACTCAAGGCCGGCATCTATGCGGTCCGTTTCCGCCGCGCCGACGGCACGCTCTACGATGGCGTGGCGAGCTACGGCCGCCGCCCGACAGTGACGGAAAACGGCGCTCCGCTGCTCGAAACCTACGTCTTCGACTTTTCCGGCAGCCTTTACGGCGAGACCTGTTCCGTCTCCTTCTTCGGCCGCCTGCGCGACGAGCTGAAATTCGACGGGCTCGACCCGCTCGTCGCCCAGATCAGGCGCGACGAGGAGGAGGCACGGGCGCTGCTTTCCGGCGTGAGGCCGATCGGGGAGTTGGACGCCAGGATCGCGTTTTAGGGGGTTAGAGCTTCTTTGGAGAGCCGGCATCTCTCAAGATGGCATTCGCCGTGTGGCGGCTTTGCAGATTGCGTGGCACGAGAAGGGTTTTGCCCGTTTCGCGAGATTGCCACTTTTCATGCGAGCCCTTGGCGTTCTTGAGATATTCGTAGCCGAGTTCGGAAATGATTTCCCGAACGATCTTGTAATAACCGTCCACCATCAGGCAGCGATGGCTTTCGTTGACGGTCGCTCCCAAAGGATGGCGGGTATCAGGTCTTTCATCGCCGTTCCCGCCACGTCGGCTGCGGACATATGGTTTTCTACGATCAGCTCTATCGCTGTGTCGAAGATGACTTCCTCGAAGACATCGATCGTGGGCGCTTCAATATGAAGGCCTTCGATATCGCTTTCCGAATAGAAAACCTTCGCATTTTCATCCCAGAGGGCTTTGATAAAAAATATTCTTTTCATGTTGCTGATCCAGTTCTGCATCAGAAGCGGGCAAATATGAGTAACAGACGTGTCGGCCGGAGTCAGTCTCTCGTTGCAGTTGGAGTGTGTCGAGGTCGAGACTTTCCATGAACTCGACGAATGGCTTCTTTGTCTCTGTTTGAGGTGGTGGCCTATCCCGCATGAACGCCTCCGTAAGCACCAGTTAGATATAAATGCCGAAGCGCTTTAAGTCGAGGATGGCGACCTTGGTTTTGCCCCTTCCTTTCCGCCGCAAAAACCCGTAATAACCGCCACCATGAAAGAATTCCGGCTGGCTTTGATCGTTCGAATTACAGGCCCGGCCTTCCGCGCGCTGTAAGAGCGGCCGGAGGGTCCGGGTTTTCGGCGTTTCAAAAAGCGCCTTCCGCCACCGAATTTTCATCGATATGCGCCGGTCCGCGGCGCCAGAGACGATTGCCCAAAATGACCGATACCGCCGAAAAGCTCGACTATTCGAAGACCCTCTATCTGCCTGAAACCGATTTTCCGATGCGCGCCGGCCTGCCGCAGAAGGAACCGGAACTGGTCGCCCGCTGGCAGCAGATGGATCTTTACAAGAAGCTCCGCGCCTCCGCCGCCGGCCGCGAAAAATTCGTCCTCCATGACGGCCCGCCCTATGCCAACGGCAACATCCATATCGGCCACGCGCTGAACAAGATCCTGAAGGACGTCATCACCCGCTCGTTCCAGATGCGCGGCTATGACTCGAACTACGTTCCGGGCTGGGACTGCCACGGCCTGCCGATCGAATGGAAGATCGAGGAGGAGAACTACCGCTCCAAGGGCAAGGCCAAGCCCGATCTTTCCGAACCCGCCGCGATGACCGAGTTCCGCCGCGAGTGCCGCGCCTATGCGGAAAAGTGGATCAAGATCCAGGCGGAAGAGTTCAAGCGCCTCGGCATCGTCGGTGATTTCGACAATCCCTACCTGACGATGAATTTCCACGCGGAAGCGCGTATCGCCGGCGAGCTTTTGAAGATCGCCAAGAGCGGTCAGCTCTATCGCGGCTCCAAGCCGATCATGTGGTCGGTGGTCGAGCGCACCGCGCTTGCGGAAGCCGAGGTCGAATATCAGGACTACGAAAGCGATACGATCTGGGTGAAGTTTCCTGTAATCTCTGCGCGGCTTGGACATAGTCGTCTTGATGGATTTGGTGCATCTGACGAAAACCTCGCGAGTGCGGGTGATCAGTTGCACGATCTTATGAAGGCGTCTGTCGTGATCTGGACGACGACGCCCTGGACCATCCCGGGCAACCGGGCGATCTCCTACTCTCCGAAGATCGCCTATGGCCTTTATGAGGTGACAGAAGCAGCCAACAACTTCGGCCCTCGTCCCGGCGAGAAGCTGATCTTTGCCGACAATCTGGCGGAAGAGAGCTTCGCCAAGGCCAAGCTGCAGTACAAGCGTCTGAGCGACGTATCCGCTGATGAGCTCGCAGCGATCACCTGCGCCCACCCCCTCAAGGGTCTCGGCGGCGGCTACGAATTCCCCGTGCCCCTGCTCGCCGGCGATCACGTCACCGACGATGCCGGTACCGGCTTCGTGCACACCGCTCCGAGCCATGGCCGCGAAGACTTCGAGGCGTGGATGCATCATATCCGCGAGCTGGAAGCGCGCGGCATCGAGACGAAGATCCCGTTCCCGGTCGATGACGCCGGTGCCTATACCGCCGACGCCCCCGGCTTCGAGGGCGCCCGCGTCATGGACGACAGCGGCAAAAAGGGCGACGCCAACGATCGCGTCATCAAGGCGCTGATCGAAAAGAACGCGCTCTTCGCCCGCGGCCGGCTGAAGCACCAGTATCCGCATAGCTGGCGGTCGAAGAAGCCAATCATCTTCCGCAACACGCCGCAGTGGTTCGTCTATATGGACAAGGAGCTCGGCGACGGCACGACGCTGCGGTCGCGCGCCCTGAAGGCGATCGACGACACCCGCTTCGTGCCCGCCGCCGGCCAGAACCGCCTGCGCGCCATGATCGAACAGCGTCCGGACTGGGTGCTTTCGCGCCAGCGCGCCTGGGGCGTGCCGATCTGCGTCTTCGTGGACGAGCACGGCGAGGTTCTGCAGGACGAGGCGGTCAACCAGCGCATCCTCGATGCCTTCGATGCGGAAGGGGCGGATGCCTGGTTCGCGGAAGGCGCCAAGGAGCGGTTCCTGGGCAACGAACACGACCCGGCCAAGTGGACCCAGGTCATGGACATCCTCGACGTCTGGTTCGACTCGGGCTCGACGCATACCTTCACGCTGGAGGACCGTCCGGACCTGAAATGGCCGGCCGACGTCTATCTGGAAGGCTCGGACCAGCATCGCGGCTGGTTCCATTCCTCGCTGCTCGAATCCGCCGCCACCCGCGGCCGCGCGCCCTACGACACGGTCATCACCCATGGCTTCACCATGGACGAGAAGGGCCAGAAGATGTCGAAGTCGCTCGGCAACGTCGTGGCGCCGCAGGACGTCATGAAGGACGCCGGTGCCGATATCCTGCGCCTCTGGGTCATGACCACCGACTATTGGGAAGACCAGCGGCTCGGCAAGACGATCATCCAGACGAATGTCGATGCCTATCGCAAGCTCAGGAACACGATCCGCTGGATGCTCGGCACGCTCGCCCATGACGAAGGCGAGGAAATCGCCTATGCGGAGCTTCCGGAACTCGAAAAGCTGATGCTGCATCGTCTCGCCGAGCTCGATAAGCTGGTGCGCGAGGCATACGATGCCTTCGAGTTCAAGAAGATCGCCCGCGCGCTCATCGATTTTGCCAATGTCGAGCTTTCGGCCTTCTATTTCGATGTCCGCAAGGATGCGCTCTATTGCGATGCGCCGTCCTCGCTGCGCCGTCGCGCGGCCCTTGCCGTGATCCGCAGGATCTTCGACTGCACCGTCACCTGGCTTGCGCCCATGCTGCCTTTCACCACGGAAGAAGCCTGGCTGTCGCGCAATCCGGATGCCGTCTCCGTGCATCTCGAACAGTTCCCGACAGTTCCGGCCGAATGGAAGAACGAGGCGCTCGCCGAGAAATGGGCTGCGATTCGCCGCGTCCGTTCGGTCGTGACGGGCGCCCTGGAGATCGAGCGCAAGGACAAGCGCATCGGCTCGTCGCTGGAGGCGGCCCCGGTCGTCTACGTGACCGATCCGGAGCTTCTGAAAGCGTTGGAAGGACAGGATTTCGAGGAGATCTGCATCACCTCGGGCATCGCGATCGTGGCGGGCGAGGGGCCGGAAAATGCCTTCCGGCTGCCGGAAGTGCCGGGCGTGGCGGTCGATCCGAAGCTTGCGGAAGGCGTCAAATGCGCTCGTTCCTGGCGGGTGACGAAGGATGTAGGCTCCGATCCGGCCTGGCCGGACGTGTCGGCGCGCGATGCCGCCGCTCTGCGGGAGCTTGCCGCTCTCGGGCGCCTTTGACGGGGTCTAAAATCGCCGGATGATTGCGCTTTGGCGCGTCATCCGGTATTTCTGCCTGAAATTGGCCGGATTTTTCCGCCACCTGGGGCACACGTAGTCTGAGGCGTCGAGGACGGGCGCCGCTGGAAGGGTTTTGATGAAAACGACATATGCGTTCCGTGTCGGCATGGGCGTGGCCGGCATCCTCGCCTCGACATTGACCCTTTCGGGCTGCATCGGCGGCCCCACCTACGGCACCGACAAGACGGCCATGGAACAGCTCGCCGACGACCTCGGCAAGTCCGTTTCTCTCGGCGGGGGCCGGGAAGAGGCGAACCGCAGCGTCAAATACAATCCGCGCCCCTCGCTGGTCGTCGCCACCAAGGAACAGGGCAGCTCGCTTCCGCCGCCGCAGCAGTCGCTTGCCAACCGCGAGAACAATCCGAACTGGGTGGAATCTCCGGAAGAGACCCGTAAGCGCCTCCGCGACGAGGCTGCCGCGAACGAGAAGGACCCCAACTACCGTTCGCCGCTTCTTGCCGGCAACGGCCAGGCCGGTCAGATGACCGAGGCCGAGAAGTGGGAAGCCTTCCGCAAGGCCAAGCAGGATGCCGAAACCGTGGACATCTCGGCGCGCCGCCGCTCGCTGGTCGATCCGCCGGCGGAATTCCGCTCGACCGATGCGGCGAACCTCACCGATCTCGGCGAGCCGGAAACGCAGAAGGAAAGGCGCCGCAGGCAGGAGGCGGCCGATGCGAAGAAGTCCAGCGAGTGGTGGAAGCTCTTCTGATAGAACCGCTCAGCCTTCCCTTTTCCCTTTGAAGAAGCCGGTGAGCAGGCTTGCCGCTTCGGTTTCCCCCAGGCCCGAATAGACTTCCGGGGTATGATGGCAGGTCGGCTGGCTGAAGAAGCGCACGCCGTTGTCCACCGCGCCACCCTTCGGGTCCTCCGCCCCGTAATAGAGACGGCGGATGCGCGCGAAGGAAATCGCCGCGGCGCACATGGTGCAGGGTTCGAGCGTCACGTAGAGGTCGGCGCCGGCAAGCCGCTCCTGGCCGAGCGCGGCGGAGCCTTCGCGGATGACGGCGATCTCGGCATGGGCGGTGACGTCGTTGCCGGCGCGGGTGCGGTTTCCGGACCGGGCGACGATCTCGCCGTCGAGCACCAGCACGGCACCGATGGGGACCTCGCCGCGGGCTGCGGCATCGCGCGCTTCGGCAAGTGCGGCATCCATGAACCCGTCGGTATTCGGCATTTGGCGATTTCCTCTTAACCCGGATCGCGCGAACTGGTAGGAAGCATCCAATCGCAGGCCCGATTTGCGGGCGTCGCTCCATCGCAGTCAACACGAACAAGAATGTCCGGATTGCTCCGCAGACATCACGCTTCAGGCAAACAACAAATGAATTCAAAAGACAAGCCGAAGCGCGGCGAAGGCAGAACCTTCGTCCGCGAAACCAAGCCCAGATCGGCTCCGAAGGCCGATGCAGGTGCAAAGAAGAAGGCTGCGCCCAGGGGCGTTGCAGAAAAGCCCGTGAAGGCGGCGCGCAAGCCTGCCGTGGCTGTCGCGGCGCCGGTCGAGGCCGAGGGCAAGCCGGAGCGCATTTCCAAGATCCTGGCCCGTGCCGGCGTGGCGTCCCGCCGCGATGTCGAACGGATGATCATGGAAGGCCGGGTGAAGCTGAACGGCAAGCTTCTCGAAACGCCCGTCGTCAACGTCACGCTTGAAGACAGGATCGAAGTGGACGACGTGCCGATCCGCGGCATCGAGCGCACCCGCCTCTGGCTCTATCACAAGCCCGCCGGCCTCGTGACCACCAATTCCGATCCGGAAGGCCGTCCGACCGTCTTCGACAACTTGCCGGAAAGCCTGCCGCGCGTCATGTCGATCGGCCGCCTCGACATCAATACGGAAGGCCTGCTGCTGCTCACCAACGACGGCGGCCTGTCGCGCGTGCTGGAACTGCCGACCACCGGCTGGCTGCGCCGCTATCGCGTGCGCGCCCATGGCGAGGTCGACCAGGAAGCGCTCGACAAGTTGAAGGAAGGCATTGCCGTGGAAGGCGTGCTCTACGGTTCGATCGACGCGACGCTGGACCGCACCCAGGGCCACAACGTCTGGATCACCATGGGGCTGCGCGAAGGCAAGAACCGCGAGATCAAGAACGTGCTCGGCGCGCTTGGCCTCGAGGTCAACCGCCTGATCCGCATTTCCTACGGCCCTTTCCAGCTCGGCGATCTGCCCGAGGGACAGGTGGTGGAGGTGCGCGGCCGCATGCTGCGCGACCAGCTCGGGCCCCGCCTGATCGAGGAAGCCAAGGCGAATTTCGACGCGCCGATCTACAACGACAAGGGCGCGGAAGACGACAAGCCGGTGCGCGCGGAACGGTCGGACTGGTCCGGGAAGCCGGAAAAGACCGACAAGACGGAACGTCCGCGGGCCGGCAGGGACGAGGATCGGCGTGAAAAGGCGCTCGGCCGGCTGGATACGAAGCCCGGTGACCGGAAGTTTGGCGACCGGAAGTTTGGCGACAAGAAGTTCGGAGACAAGAAGTTCGGCGATGGGCCGCGCGGCAAGGACGGTGCCAAGGGCAACGACCGTGCTTTCGACGACGACCGTTCGCCGAAACGTTCTCCCATGAGCACCAGCCGCACCGCCAATGTCTGGATGGCGCCAGGCGCCCGTCCGACCACGGACAGCAGGACGAAAAAATCTTCGGCCCGTGCCGAGGCGGAACAGTTCTTCAAGAAGCCGGCCCCCGAGAACGATCGCCGCGTGGTGGTGAACCGCGCCGACGACGACAGCGACTGGATCCGTGCTGAAGCGCCGGCCCGCCGCCCGCGGGAGGAAGAGGGCGGTGATTTCGGCCGCAAGCGTTCGTTCGGCGACCGTGCTTTCGGGGATCGCCCAAGAGGCGAACGCAAGCCGCGCGAAGAAGGCGACCGCCCACGCGGCGAACGCTCTTTCGACAGGCCGAGGGGCGACCGTCCGTTCGGCGATAAGCCCCGCGGTGATCGCAGGCCTCGCGAAGATGGCGATCGTCCGGCCCGTTCTTTCTCCGGAGAGAGCCGTTCGGAGCGTCCGCGCGGCGAGCGCAGCTTTGGTGATCGGCCGCCTCGCGGGGACCGTCCGTTCGGCGACAAGCCGAGAGGCGACCGCCGTCCGCGAGAGGATAGCGACCGTCCCGCACGATCGTTCTCCGCAGGAGAGGGGCGCGGCGAGCGCAGCCGCTCCGAACGCCCGGCGGGAGATCGTCCGTTCGGCGACAGGCCGCGCGGCGGAAAACCGGGTGGAAAGCCCTTCGGCGGCAAGCCGGGCGGTGCCAAGTCCGGATTTGGCGGAAAGCCTTCCGGCGGACGCGGAAAGCCGGGTGGCGCGGGCAAACCGGGCGGACGTCCGGGCGGTGCCCGCAGCGGAGGCAGACCGGCCGGCGGCAAGCCGCGCACGCCGAGGGGGTGACGGGCAGTGCGGATCGTCGGCGGTGAATTTCGCGGCCGTTCCCTGGCCACGCCCAAGACAAATGCGATCCGGCCGACCATCAACCGGACGCGCGAAAGCCTGTTCAACATCATCGGCCACGTCTATCCGGAAGCGCTGGACGGCACCCGGGTGATCGATCTCTTCGCCGGTACCGGCGCGGTGGGGCTGGAGGCCGTCTCGCGCGGCTGCAAGAGCGCTCTCTTCGTCGAAAACGGTGTCGAGGGCCGCGGGCTCCTGTGGGAAAACATCGACAGTCTCGGCCTGCACGGCCGTAGCCGCATCCTGCGCCGGGACGCGACCAAGCTCGGCGCGATCGGCACGATGGAGCCGTTTCATTTCCTTTTCGCCGATCCGCCCTATGCTCAAGGGCTTGGCGAGGATGCGCTATTGGCGGCGCATGCCGGCGGTTGGCTGGTTCCGGGCGCGCTCGCGATCCTGGAGGAGCGCGCCGATATGATGCCCTCCGTCGATCCTGCCTTCAAGCTGCTCGAAAGCCGCGTCTTCGGCGACACCCGCATGCATTTCTTCCGCTATCAGCCCGCGTGAGAGAAAAGGAATGAACACCAAGCTCGCCTTTCCCGATCTTGAAGCCGTCAAGGAGAGGGGCGGGCTGACCTTCGCAGTCGCCTTCGGCGGCGGCGGGGCACGCGGCATTTCGCATATAAGGATCATCGAGGCGCTCGACGAACTCGGCATCCGCCCGGTGGCGATCTCCGGTTCCTCGATCGGTGCGATCATGGGTGCCGGCATGGCGTCCGGCATGACGGGGCGTGAGATCTGCGACTATACGTTGGAGACGGTGGGAAACCGCGGGGCGCTCCTCAACCGGCTCTGGAGCCTCGGGCCTGCGACGATGCGCGACAAGCTCGGCGGCTTCCGCTTCGGCCATTTCAATCTCGAACTCATCCTGAACGCTTTTCTGCCGCCGCAGGTGCCGGAGGATTTCGCCGATCTCCAGATCCCCATGAAGATATCGGCGACCGACTATTACGGTCAGGCCGAAGTGGTGCTGGAACAGGGCGAGCTGCGCACTGCGATCGCTGCCTCCGCAGCCATTCCGGGGCTCTTCATGCCGGTGCATGTCAACGGCCGGATCATGATCGACGGCGGCGTCTTCAATCCGGTGCCCTACGAGCAGCTGATGGAGCTTGCCGACGTGGTGATCGGCGTCGACGTGGTGGGCGCGCCCGAAGGGGACGGCACCCATCCCCCGAGCCGCATCGACGCCCTGTTCGGCGCGAGCCAGCTCACCATGCAGGCGAGCATCGCGCTCAAGCTGAAGCTCAACCCGCCGCATATCTTCCTCCGGCCGTCGGTCAACCGGTTCCGGGTTCTGGATTTCCTGAGGGCCCGTGACATCCTGGACGAATCGGAAGGCGTCAAGGACGAGCTGAAGCGCGCCGTCGACGCGCTCCACACGGCCGCCGAGGTTTAGGCTGGCTTTCATGCCGCCTGCGGCGCCTTGGATGCGTTGAACAAATTGCGGCCGATCGTGCGGGCGGTTTCCGGAGGGGCATCCGAATTTCGCGAATCCTGTTCGAGCAGGAGTTCCGATGTCACGACCCGCGCGCCGCAATAGTCGAAAATCCCGTGATCGATCTGCGTTTTCATCGCGCCGAAATAGCCATGCCGCGCATAGGTTCGCATGTCCGCGCCACCGATGGCGACGAGATGAACGGGCAGATGGCGAAGCTTCTTCACCAGCCGGGTGTCCGGTCCCTCGTCATAGGCCCAGCCGTTGGCGAACACCCGATCGATCCATCCCTTGAGCAGACCGGGCATCGACCACCAGTAGACGGGATAGACGAGCACGAGGGCGTCGGCGCGGTCGATTCTTGCCTGTTCGGCGGCAACATCTTCGGACGGCGGCACCTCCCTGCGATGCACGGCAAGATCGGTTCGGGTGAATCTCGGGTTGAAACCCTCTGCCGCGAGGTCGGCGATTTCAAAGGAGTTGTCCGGGGAGGACGAGGAGACGCCCTCGGCGATGTGGGCGGCGATATTATGTGTGAGGGACGCGGGATCGGGATGCGCGACAACGATGAGCGCGTGCATGTTGAAAGCTCCTGCTGACAGGTTGCGATGGGATCATGAAACTTATATACTTTTAGTAAGTTACTTTTGGTATATAAGCATGTCAAGCACGAAAGCGGGCAATCAGGTTCCCATGACGGCGAAACGCCGCCGGCTGTCGCGGGAGGAGAGGCACCGGCAGTTGCTGGATGTCGCCTGGAAGATCGTACGGGAAGAGGGGACGGAGGCGTTGACGCTCGGGCGGCTGGCCGAGCGGGCGTGCGTCGCAAAGCCGGTCGTCTATGACCATTTCGCCGCACGGCCCGCGCTGCTGGCGGCGCTTTATCTGGAATTCGACGCGCGCCAGACGGCCATCATCGACGCGGCGCTCGAAACGAGCGAGGCGACTTTGAACGGCCGGGCGGCGGTCATCGCATCGTCCTATGTCGATTGCGTGCTTCTTCAGGGACGCGAGATACCGGGCGTGATTGCCGCCCTGGCGAGTTCTCCCGAGCTTGAAAAGATCAAGCGGGAATATCAGGCGGCTTTCATGGAGAAATGCCGGGCCGCTCTCGCCCCGTTTGCGGAAGCGGGAAGCATCAAGCCTGCCGGTCTTTGGGCCATGCTCGGCGCGGCCGAGGCTCTGTCTCATGCGGCGGCGACAGGGGAGGTTACCGCGTTCCAGGCGAAGGACGAGCTTTTCGAGACTATTGCCGCAATGGTGGCCCGAAAAGATCGCTGATCCGAAGCCCGGGACTAGGTGGTTTCGGCCGCTTGCTCCGAACCCATTTCGTCCACGACGGTTGCCCGCTTGGGCTTGATCAGCGGTTCCGGCCGGACGGGGCTGTTGAAGAGCATTTCGCGGCCGGCGCCGAGACCCTGTACGGCCTGGATCTGTAGCCGCTCCTCGTCGCGCTTGCGGATGTCCTCGCCGATCTCGTAGGCGTCGCTCTCCGTCATGCCGAGCCCTTCTAGCGTCCGGCGGCCGAAGAGAAGTCCGGATTCCAAAGTCTCGCGCAACTCGTATTCGACATCCCGGTCCCGGAGCGACAGGGAATGGAGGCGGTCGTAGGAGCGCACGAAGAGCCGCACGTCCGGGAATTCGGAGCGGATCAGGTCGACGATGCGGTCGGTCGTCTCGCGCTTTTGCGTGGTGACCGCGACGATCTTCGCCTTTTCGATGCCGGAAGCGATCAGCACGTCTCGGCGCGTCCCGTCCCCGAAATAGATGCGGAAGCCGAAGCTTGCCGCCTGGCGGATACGGTCGGCGGAATCGTCGATGACGGTCACGGCGCTGCCGCCGGCAAGCAGGATCTGCGCGGCGATCTGGCCGAAGCGCGAGAAGCCGATCATCAGCACGTCGGCGCCTGCGCCGTCGAAATCCTCCTCCAGCTCCTCGCGGGTCTCGCCGCTCATGAACCGTTTGGAAAGCGCCGCGCCGAAGGGCGTGAGCGCCATGGAAAGCGTCACGCCGGCGATCAGGAGCGAGGCGGTGGCCGAGGAGAAAAGGCCGGCGGCTGTCGCGGTGGTGAAAAGCACGAAGCCGAATTCGCCGCCCTGCGGCAGCAGGAAGGCGATCCTGACCGCATCGTCGTGCGGCGAGCCCCAGAGCCGGCAGAGCCCGTAGACGATTAGCGCCTTCACGGCCATGAAGACCGGCACGGCCGGCAGGATGAAGAGGATATTGTCGAGGATGACGTCGACTTCCAGCGACAGGCCGACCGCCATGAAGAAGAGCGCGAGCAGTAGGCCGCGGAAGGGCTCGATATCCGCTTCGAGCTCGTGCCGGTAGGAGGATTCCGCGAGCATCACGCCCGAGAGGAAGGCGCCCATAGCCATGGAAAGCCCGACCGCCTGCATGGCCGCCGCCGACCCGAGCACGACCAGAAGGGCTGCGGCGATCATCACCTCGCGCGCGCCGGTGCGGGCGATCACCTGGAACATCGGCGTCAGCAGGTAGCGTCCGGCAAGCACCATGGCCCCGACCGCGCCGACAGCGGTCGCGAAATCGAGGAGCGGGGTCGCGGCGGCTTCGTTGGTGCCGGGGGAAAGGATCGTGATCAGCGCCAGGAGCGGTACGATGGCAAGGTCCTGGAAGAGCAGCACGGAAAAGGACCGCTGCCCGTATCGGCTGTTCATGTCGCCGTCGTCGTTCAGGATCTGCAGTGCAAATGCGGTCGACGACAGCGCCAGGCCGAAACCGATGATCAGGCTGCCGCGCCAGCCCGCCACGTTCGCGAAATAGGCAAGCGCCGTCAGGACGAGGCCTGTCAGCACCACCTGCACCGGGCCAAGGGCGAAGACGTCGCCGCGCATCTGCCACAGACGCGACGGATTGAGCTCCAGGCCGATGACGAAGAGCAGGAAGACGACGCCGAACTCGGCGAAACTCAGAACCTCCTCCGCCTCCATGATCGAATGCATGATCGGACCGATGACGATGCCGGCGGCCAGATAGCCGAGCACCGTGCCCAAACCCAGCTTCTTGAACACCGTCGCGGCGATGACGGCACCGCCGAGCAGAAGCAGGACTTGGAAAAACAGCGAGTCGGGCGATGTCATGCGGGGT
Source organism: Xaviernesmea oryzae (assembly GCF_900177415.1). Taxonomy (GTDB): domain Bacteria; phylum Pseudomonadota; class Alphaproteobacteria; order Rhizobiales; family Rhizobiaceae; genus Neorhizobium; species Neorhizobium oryzae_A. Next base: position 1,152,252 of record NZ_FXAF01000006.1, read on the forward strand.
ACTTTCGGATCATGGGAAGCGAGCGGCTTCTCAAGAATCGGAGAGGCGCCCTTGATGCATCTGACAGTGCACAATAAATGGGACGATAATGAAAGGCTTGCAATCATGACCTCTGAAATCGATTCCGCCGCCCTGCTTTCCCGCGCCAGTGAACTCATCGATCTCGCCAAGGCCGCGGGAGCGGATCAGGCGGATGCGGTGGTCGTGCGATCCCGGTCCCGCTCGGTGAGCGCCCGCCTCGGCAAGGTGGAGGGAACGGAGGCCTCCGAGAGCGACGATTTTTCGCTCCGCGTCTTCGTCGGCAGAAAGGTCGCAAGCGTCTCGGCCAATCCCGGTTTCGACATGAAGACGCTCGCCGAACGCGCCGTCGCCATGGCGAAGGTCTCGCCGGAAGATCCGTTCGCCTGCCTGGCGGACGAAAAGGACCTGGCGAGATCCTATCCGGATCTCGAACTGTTCGACCCGACCGAAGTCCCGACCGATGCGTTGCGGGAAGTCGCGCTGGAGATGGAGCAGGCCGCGCTCGATGTCCGGGGCGTCACCAATTCCTCCGGCGCCGGAGCTTCCGCCGGCATGGGCGGCATGGTGCTGGTCACCTCGCACGGCTTTTCCGGCAGCTATATGGCGAGCCGTTTCGGCCGTTCCGTCAGCGTCATCGCCGGCGAGGGCACGAAGATGGAGCGCGACTACGATTTCGACAGCCGCCTCTATGCCGCCGATCTCGACGATCCGAAGCTGATCGGCCGCCGCGCCGCGGAGAGGGTGGTCAAGCGCCTCAACCCGCGCCAGGTCGATACCGGCAGCAACGTGACCGTTGTCTTCGATCCCCGCATCGCCCGCGGTTTCGTCGGTCATATCGCCGGCGCCATCAATGGCGCCTCGGTCGCCCGCAAGACGAGCTTCCTGCGCGACAGGATGGGCCAGCAGGTCCTGAAGGCCGGGCTCGACATCACCGACGACCCGCTCGTCGTGCGCGGTTCCTCCTCCCGCCCCTTCGACGGCGAAGGCATTTCGGGTGAACGCATGGTGATGATCGAGGACGGCGTGCTGAAGCACTGGTTCCTGTCCACGTCCACGGCGCGCGAGCTCGGGCTTTCCACGAACGGCCGCGGCGTGCGCGGCGGCACGGCGGTGACGCCCGCCTCCACCAACCTCGCGCTGGAGCCCGGCGACGTCTCGCCGGAGGACCTGATCAGGTCGGTCGGCACCGGCTTCTATGTCACCGAACTGATCGGCCAGGGCGTCAACATGATCACCGGCGAATACAGCCGCGGCGCGACCGGTTTCTGGATCGAGAACGGCGAGCTTGCCTATCCCGTTTCGGAGGTGACGATCGCCTCCAACCTCAAGGACATGTTCATGCGGATCACCCCGGCCAACGACATCGACCGGAAGTTCGGCGTCGCCTCGCCGACGATCGCCATCGAGGGCATGACGCTGGCGGGACGTTGAGCCCGATGGCTACGGGAAACTGGCAGGACGATCTCGAACTCATCCGAGACGCCGCGCGTCAGGCGGCCGAGATCGCCCATGGCTTTTTCGGCAACGCCCCGGAAGTTTGGTGGAAGAACGAGGGCAGGTCGCCGGTCAGCGCCGCCGATTTCGCCGCCAACGACCGGCTGCAGAACCTGCTTTTGAAGGCGCGGCCGAATTACGGCTGGCTGTCGGAGGAGACCGACGACGATGCCGCCCGCCTTTCCGTCGAAACCCTCTTCGTGATCGATCCGATCGACGGGACCCGCGCCTTCATCAACGGGCAGAAGACCTGGTGCGTCTCGGTGGCCGTCGTGCACCGCGGCCGCCCCGTGGCGGGCGTCCTGGTGGCGCCGGCACTGGAGGAGGAGTTCTGCGCGGCGGAGGGCGGCCCCGCCTTGAAGAACGGCCGGCCGATCGCCGTCACCGCCGGCCGCCGGGATGACAAATTGGTGATCGCAGCCGACGAGAGCCTGGTGAAGAAATTCGATCCGGCGTTCCGCGAGGAGATCCATCGCGTGCACCACGTCCCCTCGCTCGCCTACCGGCTCGCCATGGTGGCCGACGGGCGCATCGATGGCACCATCGTCAAGCGAAATTCCCATGATTGGGACCTTGCCGCCGCCGATCTGATCCTCGAACGCGCCGGCGGCATCCTGCAGGATCTGGATGGCAACCGGCTTTCCTACAACCGGACCGAGGTCAGCCACGAAATGCTGCTCGCCGGCGCCGGCCACGCGGTCGTGAGCCTGGCTCCGCACCTTCCTGGTTGACCTTTTTTCCGGAATGCAGCAGAGGAAAAGCCGGGGGAGCTGGAACGGACGGGATATCGGACAATGACGGAAACGGTCGAAAAGAAACAACTCCTGCACCTGGTCTTCGGCGGCGAATTGCAGAACCTCGAAGGCCTTCAATTCAAGGATCTGTCCAAGCTCGACATCGTCGGTATCTTCCCCGATTACGCGAGCGCACTCGTCGCATGGCGGGCCAAGGCGCAACAGACGGTAGACAACGCCCAGATGCGTTATTTCATCGTCCATATGCACCGGTTGCTGGATCCAGACAGCAAGTCGGCCTGAGGTCGCTCCGACCTCTTGGAAGTGCTATTTTCAATGCAGGTCCTCCACCTGCCGACGCCCCGGAGGACCCTATTTTGACGCATTTGTAAAACACAAAAATTTCCGCTACGGATGGACGAAATCGGAGGGGCTATCACATTGGCGGCGGTCACGATGGATCGGAGGCAGATGCGATGAGCAGCGGCTTGGCGCGCACGGCTCTCTTTGGCTATCGGCTGGCCGGCATCGTGCTGTATCCGCTGGCTGGTCCCTATCTCAGCTACCGTGCCATCAAGGGCAAGGAAGACAAGAGCCGCCGCCTGGAGCGGCTCGGCTACGCGAGCCTTGCCCGGCCGCGCGGACCGCTCGTCTGGGTGCATGCCGCAAGCGTCGGCGAAACGATCGCCATCATGCCGCTGATCCGCGAGCTGCGCCGCCGGGAAATCCATGTCCTTCTCACCACCGGCACCGTCACGTCGGCCAATCTCGTCCAGTCGCGTCTGGCCGACGAGGTGATCCATCAATATGTGCCGCTCGATCTGAAATTCCCGATCAAGCGCTTCATCGCCTACTGGAAGCCGGATGCCTGCATCACCGCGGAATCCGAGATCTGGCCGACGACCGTTTCGGAACTTGCCCGCCGCCATATCCCGCAGATCCGCGTCAACGCCCGCATGTCCGACCGCTCCTTCGAGCGCTGGCGCAATTACGGCTCGGTCGCCGAGAGGCTGTTCGAGAAGATGGCGCTGGTGGTGGCCCAGTCGGACCTCGATGCCGAACGTTTCCGCGATCTCGGCGCCTGGCCGGTCATCGTATCCGGCAACCTGAAGAGCGATACGGACCCTCCGCCCTGCGACGAGGCGCTGCTTGAGCGCTATCGCAAGGAGATCGGCAGTCGCCAGACCTGGGCGGCGATCTCCACCTTCGAGGGCGAAGAGAAGGCGGTCGCCACCGTCCACCGGGCGCTCAAACCGAAGAACGGCCAGCTGACCATTCTCGTGCCGCGTCATCCCGATCGTGCCGATGCGATCGAGACGATGCTGAAGGAAGCGGGATTGACCGTCGCGCGCCGCTCGCGCAACGATCCGCTTACGCCGGAGACGGATGTGTTCCTGGGCGACTCCATCGGCGAGATGGGGCTCTATCTGCGGCTCACCGAGATCGCCTTCGTCGGTAAATCGCTCGGCGAATCTCAGGGTGGCCAGAACCCGCTGGAACCGGCCATGCTGGGCTGCGCCGTGCTCTCCGGCCCGCATGTCCAGAATTTCCGCGATGCCTACCAGCATCTGGTGCGCAAGGGCGGCGCCCGCATCGTCAAGGATGTCGAAATGCTCGCCAAGGCGGTGCATTACCTGACGATCAACGAGCTCGCCCGCAAGAAGATGGTCGATTCCGGCCATGACGCGATGGACGAGATGCGCGGCGCGCTGTCGAAGACGGTGAAGGCGCTGGAACCCTATATCAACCCGTTGACGGTCAGCGCCCGGCTGCAGCCGAAAACCGCTGCGGCGGCCACAAGATGAATCCGGACAAGCTTACAAGGATCGCCGGCATCCTGTTCGACAAGGACGGCACGCTTCTGCGTTACGACGAAAGCTGGGGACCGGTGAACCGCGAAGCGGCCCGGATCGCGGCCGCCGGCAATGCCGGGCTCGAGCCGCAGCTCCTGTTTTCGGGTGGCATGGATCCGGTCTCGGGCCATACGCGGGCGGACAGCCTGCTCGCCGCCGGCAATGCCGCCGAGATCGCCGCCGGTTTCGTCTCCGCCGGCTCGCTGTTCGACGTCGCGGAACTGACGAGGCTGCTCGACGAACTCTTCGTCCGCGCGGCGGAATTTTCGGTGCCCGTCGCCGATCTCGCCGGACTTTTCGCCCGGCTGAAGGCCCGCGGCTTCAAGCTGGGCGTCGCGTCCAGCGACAACGAGGAATCGATCCGCCAGACCGCCATCCGCTTCGGCTTCATCGACCATCTGGATTTCATCGCCGGCTACGACAGCGGCCACGGCGTCAAGCCGGAGCCCGGCATGGTGCTCGGCTTCTGTCGCGCAGTCGGTCTCGATCCCGGCGAGGTCGCCATGGTCGGAGACAACAATCACGACATGCATATGGGCGAGAAGGCGGGCGTCGGCTTGAAGGTCGCGGTGCTGACCGGCACCGGCTCGCGCGAGACTTTGTCGGCCGCTGCCGATATCTGCCTTGACGACATAACGGCGCTCGAAAGGCTCTTGCCCGAAAAGGCCGAAGCCTGAGCCGTGCGGCGGGTTCGGAGGCTTGCCTTTTTGGGAAAAGTCCCTTCTTCTTCGCGGGCTTTTTCAGGACGGATCAGCCGGAGAGCGTAGCGTATGGTATCGGAAGCACCGCCATTCTGGTGGACGAAAGCGGATTGGCGTGCCTGGGCCCTATCCCCCTTTTCCTTCATTTACGGACGGATCGCCGGACGCCGCATGGCGCGCGCGCGCCGCGCCGGCGTGCCTCTCCCGGTCATCTGCGTCGGCAATTTCACGGTCGGCGGGGCCGGCAAGACGCCGACGGCCCTGGCGCTTGCCCGCGCGGCGAAGGAAAAGGGCCTGAAGCCGGGTTTCCTGAGCCGCGGATACGGCGGCTCCATCGATGTCACGACCGTGGTCGATCCCGCCCATCACCGGGCCGAAGCGGTCGGTGACGAGGCGCTGCTGCTTGCGCGCGAAGCCTTGACGGTGATTTCGCGGGGCCGCGTCGACGGCGCCCTGAAGCTGGCCGAGCAGGGCGCCGATCTGATCATCATGGACGACGGTTTCCAGAGCGCCCGCCTCGTGCTCGATTTCGCCCTTGTGGTCGTCGATACGGTGCGCGGCATCGGCAACGGCCATCTCGTGCCGGGAGGTCCGGTGAGGGCGCCGATACCGGAGCAGATGCGCCAGCTTTCCGCCATCCTCAAGGTCGGCAGCGGCGATGCCGCCGACCGGCTGGTGCGCCAGGCCGCCCGCGCCGGCAAACAGGTCTATGTCGCGACGCTGAAGCCTCGGGAAAACCGCGAGATCGCCGGCAAGCCGCTCCTCGCCTTCGCCGGCATCGCCGATCCGCAGAAATTCTACCGCACCGTGAGAGAGCTCGGCGGGGAGATCAGGCGGGAGCGTGCCTTTCCCGATCACCACTATTTCAGCGAGGACGAGATCGCCGGCCTCTTGGACGACGCGGCGAAGGAGAACCTGACGCTCGTCACGACCGCGAAGGACGCGGTGCGGCTTGCCGGCCATCACGGCCGCATGGAGGAGCTGGCAGGCAAGGCAAAGGTGGTGGAGGTCGACATGGCGTTCGACGATCCGCTGGCACTTTCGAAGATCATCGATACGGCGATCGCCAATTTCCGCGCGCGGCGGATCAGAGAGAAGTAAGGGAAACCGAGCAGGTCCGGCTTGCGCCCTCTTCTCCCCGACAGGGAGAAGTGCCGAGCGAAGCGAGGCGATGGGGGAGTCTACACGCGGCAAACGCGGCATCGGATTTTGGCTTCGCCCCCCTCATCCGCCTGCCGGCACCTTCTCACCGCTGAGGAGAAGGAAATATGCCGCGCCGGTTCCCTTATTCGCGACGTCGTGCGGGGCAAGTTCCCTCTCCCCGTTTACGGGGAGAGGGTTAGGGTGAGGGGCAGTTCCGGGTCAGCCGCGGCTCTGGTTCGGCAAGACGCCGGCGCGCTTCTCGGCCTCCAGCGAGGCGGCGCAATCGACATAGGGCTCCTGCCTTGCGACGCTCCAGTAGCGCAGTTCGTCGATCGGGATCTGCGCGCCCGTCATGGCGCATACGACGTAGGAGCCGGCGGCGAGAATCTGATAATCGCCGTCGAGATACCGGATTTTGGCCTCGCGATAGCCGCTGCCTTCGAACCGGTTCATCTGTCGTCTCCTGCGGAAAAACATGACGTCTGCTCTAACGCGAATGGGGCCGGAAGGCCAGTCTTTTCAGCTCCGGCCGAACAGCCGTTCGATATCGGAGAGCTTGAGTTCGATATAGGTCGGCCGGCCATGGTTGCAGGTGCCGGAGCCGGGCGTCGCCTCCATTTCCCTCAGGAGCGCGTTCATCTCCTCCGGCTTCAGCCGGCGGCCGGAACGCACCGAACCGTGGCAGGCCATGGTGGCGGCGACATATTCGAGCTTGCCGCGCAAGCCGCCGGCGGTGTTCCATTCGGCGATCTCGTCGGCGAGGTCGCGCACCAGCGAGCCCGCATCCACCTCGCCGAGCATGGCGGGCGTCTCGCGCACCGCCACCGCGCCGGGGCCGAAGCGCTCGATCGCCAGCCCCAGCCGGTCGAGTTCGGACGCATGTGCCATCAGCCGGTCGCAATCCTCCTCCGGCAGGTCGACGATCTCCGGGATCAGCAGGACCTGCGAGGCGAGCCGCTTGTTGTCGAGCGCCTTGCGCATCGCCTCGAAGACCAGGCGCTCGTGGGCGGCGTGCTGATCGACGATGACGAGCCCGTCCTCCGTCTGAGCGACGATATAGTTCTCATGGACCTGCGCGCGGGCGGCACCCAGCCGGTAGCGCGGCGCGTCCTCGGCCGCCGGGTTCGGAACGGATTCCGCGATGGTCATGTCCGCCCGCGCCGCAGGCATGGTCAGCACGTCGAAATCCGACTGCACCCGTTCGGAAAAATCGTGGGTCGGTTGCGGGTGAAGCGGGCGGAAGGGCGAGCTCGCGGCGCCCCAGGGCGTACGCGGCGCGGGCTGCACGGGGGCTGTCGGGAAACTCGGCCGGAAGGCGCGCATCATGCCGGAGGCGCCGGTCGTCGCGGCGCGGTCGCCTTCCCGGTGCAGCGCCTCGCGGATGGCGCCGACGATGAGGCCGCGCACCAGGCCCGGATCGCGGAAGCGCACGTCCGCCTTGGCCGGATGCACGTTGACGTCCACCAGCGCGGGGTCGAGCGTGATCGACAGCACCGCGACGGGATAGCGGCCGGCGGGCACGCTTTCGGCATAGGCGCCGCGGATTGCCGACAGGATCAGCTTGTCCTGCACCGGCCGGCCGTTGACGAAGGCGTATTGATGCGCCGAGTTGCCGCGATGGAAGGTCGGCACGCCGACGAAGCCCTTGAGCTCCACGTCTTCCCGCATGGCGTCGATCTCGATCGCGTTGTCGCGGAAATCGGCGCCCAGCACCTGCGCCATGCGGGCGAGGTGGTCGTCCCCGGTCGCAGCGAATTCCAGCGTCGACCGGTCGGAGCCCGAGAGCACGAAGCGGATCTTCGGAAAGGCGATCGCCATGCGCTTGACGACCTCGGTGATGGCGCCGGCCTCGGCTTTTTCCGTCTTCAGGAATTTGAGCCGGGCAGGGGTGGCGAAGAAGATGTCGCGCACCTCCACGACCGTGCCCGGATTGGCGGGCGCCGGCCTGACGCCGGAACTCTTGCCGCCCGCGACGGCGACCTGGGAGCCCGCGGCATCGCCCGCCCTGCGGCTGGTGATGGTGAGCTTGGCGACCGAGCCGATCGAGGGCAGGGCCTCGCCGCGGAAGCCGAGCGTGCGGATGTCGTCGAGCGTCTCGGAGATTTTCGACGTGCAATGCCGCCTGACCGCGAGATCGAGATCGGCGGCATCCATGCCGGAACCGTTGTCGGTGATGCGGATGAGGCTTTTGCCGCCGCCGGCCGTGGCGATCTCGATGCGTGTCGCCCCGGCATCGATGGCGTTTTCGATCAGCTCCTTGGCGGCGCTGGCGGGCCTTTCGATGACCTCGCCGGCGGCGATCTGGTTGATCAGCGTCTCGGGCAGTTGTTTGACGGACATGCGTCATTCTCCGGGATTCGCCGTTCGAAGAAAAGCCTCGGCAGGGGAATTCAACGGTTTTGAGGAGAGGTTCGCACAAGCGTGCCGCTGTTTATTAATCGGAGCTTAAGACAAGGACGATAATTTGTTCAAGATTGAATTTGGATGAAGCCGGGGGAGCGCCAGCTCCCCGCGTGTGATCTGGATGGCGGCCGGCTGGGCACCGCCATGCGAGACCGGATCGCCCGTTGAGGACTTGGAGCCAGCATGTTTCCGACCCCACGCGACTTAAACCAGAAGGAATAACGCCCGAGAGGCGAACAAGCGGCATAACGGTCCGGCTTTGGCCGTGTCCGAAAAAGCATACGGGGAGTTTCATCCTATGAATGATTTGTCGTCGGCGGACGCGAACATTCAGATTGCCATGCTCGAAGTGATTTCCGAAGGCATCTCCGGGGGCGTGCTTGTCTATGACAGGAACGACCTGATCGTCTTTGCAAGCCAGCAATTGCTCGGTCTCCTGCCGGTTCCGAAGAGCTTTCTTGCGCCCGGCACGCGCCTCAGGGATTTTCTCGGCGCCGTTTACGACAGCGGCGGCCGCTTCTCCGCCGACAGTGCCGGGCCGCGCCGCATGCTGAGCCGCGAGGACTGGATCGCGGAACAGATTGCCACCCTCTGGAAAGAGCGCGCCGAGACGCTGGAACGGCGCGGCACGGACCGCTGGCTGAGCTTCACCAAGCGGCGCCTCTCCTCCGGCTACGGCGTCTGCGTCGTCAGGGACGTTTCGGACCACAAGAAGCGCGAGGAGCAGTGGCGCACGGACATGGAGCGCGTTCAGATCACCGAAGAGGTGCTCGACAATCTGCCGTTCCCGGTCACCGTCAAGGACGGCAATTTCACCTTCGTCGCGGTCAACAAGGCCGCGAGCCGTTTTCTCGACCTGCCGGCCGAAGCCGTTTTGGGGCGCAAGGGCTCGGACATCCATCCGCCGGAGCTGGAGCGGCGTCTCGACCTCGTCAACCGGCAGCTTTTCCAGACGGGCGAACCGGTTCAGCTTCTCGAGCGCGTGACAGGAGCGGATGGCTCCGAAGTTATCATCATCGCCAACAAATACCGCATCGGCAAACCCGGCCGCTATTACATCGTCACCGCGATGGAGGACATCACCGGCCTGGTGGAGGTGGACGGCGGCGGGCGCATCGTTCCCGGCAAGCCCCGGACCGAGTTGATCTCGTCCTCTCCTGGCCGGCATGATCGCAAGGCGCGCCCGGAACCGGGACGCGATGCCGCCGGTGTCGCCGGCCGCAAGGTTCTCGTGGTCGCTTCCGACCTTCAAATGGAGGCGGAAGCCCTGGATATCCTCGGCGAACTCGGGCTCGATACATCGTCGGTATCCGGTGCCGGGGAGCTCGAACTCTTCCTGCGGCTGGCATACGAATCCGGAATCCGCATCGATCTCGTCGTCGTCGACGTGGCGATGGACCTGCAATGTCTCGAGGCTGCCGAGCGTCACGGCGTACCGGCACTGGCGATCGGCAGTTTGCGGATGAGGAGGGAACTGGCCGCGGGCGTCACCCGCCTGCTTGCCCGGCCGGAAAACGTGGTGGAGACGGTGCAGGAAGAGGAGCGGCCGACCGAACCCGTATGCGAGACGGAAAGCCCGGGCATCGATATCCTCGTCGCGGAAGACAACGAGGTGAACCAGATCGTCTTCTCGCAGATTCTCGAAGGCTTCGGTTATCGCTATGCGATCGCCGCGGACGGCGAGGAGGCGATCCGGCTCTGGAAGGAGCGCTCGCCGCGGCTGATCCTGATGGACATCACCCTGCCGAAGCTGAGCGGCTTCGAGGCGAGCGCCAGGATCCGGTCGCTTGAAACGGCGGACAGTTCCATTCCGATCATCGGCGTTCTCGCCCAGCCCTTCGACCGCGACCGGGACGAATGCTTCGCTTCCGGCATGAACGAGGTGATCCTGAAGCCGATCAGCCCCGAGGCCTTGGAGGCCCTCTTCCAGACCTTTCTCGACATGCCGGAAAAGCGGTCGTATGCTTAACCGATTAATCATACTGTTCACCTAAGTTAAGGTGAGGGCAGGATTTTTTAATCTTTTTCCCGCATTCTTCCCGCGATTGTGAAGCGTAACGGGATTGTTCATGAAGTCGGCGGGAAATCCATTGCCGCAGGTCAGCCAGAATGAGCTGCAGGCAATGGCCTACAGCGATCCTCTGACGGGCCTTGGAAACCGGTACCGCCTTCGCGACAAGGTGCGCCTTCTGGCAGCCGAGCGCGCCCAGGACCCGGCCCCCTTCACCATCTGCATCGCCAATCTCGACGGGTTCAAGCCGATCAACGACCTTTTCGGAGCGGAGGCCGGCGACGAGATCCTCTGCCAGGTGGCCCACCGGCTGAAGGCCTGCATTCCGGACGGCGCGACCGTCACCCGCCACGAGGGCGACGAATTCGCCTTCATCCTGCCGCTCGTCTTCGAGCGGACGGGCGCCGAACGGATCGGCCAGATGATCAAGGATGTGCTCTCCGCGCCCTACGATCTCGGCGACCGCAACGTGCGTCTTTCCGCCTCTTTCGGCTTTGCGATCTATCCCTTCGCAGGCGCGGATTTCGAAGAGCTGCTGAAGAGCGCCGAAACCGCCCTCTACCGCTCCAAGCGCCGCGGCCGTGGCCAGATCACCGTCTATTCCCGCGAGATCGCCCAGGAGATGAAGCGGGCGACGCAGCTCGAACAGGCATTGCGCAACGCGATCATCGCCGATGCGGTCGATGTGCATTTCCAGCCGATCGTAGGCGTCGCCGACGGTGCGGTCGTCGGGTTCGAGGCGCTCGCCCGCTGGATCGATGCGGACCTCGGATCGGTCTCGCCCGCGGTATTCGTGCCGCTCGCCGAGGAGCGCGGTTTTATTGACGCGCTTTCTGAAACGTTGCTGCGCAAGGCGGCGGAGGCTGCGCTCTCCTGGCCGCGCGAGCTTTTCCTCTCCTTCAACCTGTCTTCCGCGCAACTGATGGACCCCGGCACGACCGAGACCATCCTTTCGACGCTCGCCCGCGTCGGGCTCGATCCCTATCGCCTGGAGCTGGAGATCACCGAAACGGCGGTGATGACGTCGGCCGATACGGCCCAGCGCATCATCACCGATCTTCGCCGGCAGGGCGTGCGCATTGCGCTCGACGACTTCGGCACCGGCCAGTCGAGCCTCGGGCGGCTGCGCGATTTCACCTTCGACAAGGTCAAGATCGATCGCGCCTTCGTCTCCCGCATCACCACCGACCGCGCCTCCGAACATATCGTCAAGGCGATCATCGCCATGTGCCAGGGGCTGGATCTGGAAGTGGTGGCGGAAGGCATCGAAACGTGGACCGATGCCAACAAGCTCAAGGAACTCGGCTGCGGCATGGGGCAGGGTTACTTTTACGGCAAGCCGGCCGACAGCGCCGCGACACTGCGCTACCTTCACGAACACTACCGCGATTTCGTGACGCTCTGACATCGCCCGACGACGCTCTCCGGACAATCCGCGCCGCGCATGGTTCTCGCCATGTCCGCGCGCCTGGGCGATGATCGGCCTCTCAGACCAGTAGCGGAAAAGCCGATGCCAGCCTCAAACGATCCCCTTCTGCAGCCGTTCCAGCTCAAGCATCTGACGCTGAGAAACCGCATCATGTCGACCGCGCATGAACCGGCCTATTCGGAGGACGGCATGCCGAAGGACCGCTACCGGCTCTATCACGTCGAAAAGGCGAAGGGCGGCATCGCGCTGACCATGACGGCGGGATCGGCCGTGGTGTCTTCTGACAGCCCGCCGGCCTTCGGCAACCTGCATGCCTATCGCGACGAGATCGTCCCGTGGCTCAGGCGGCTCGCCGACGACTGTCACGAGCACGGCGCGGCGGTGATGATCCAGCTCACCCATCTCGGCCGCCGCACCGGCTGGAACAAGGGCGATTGGCTGCCCGTACTGGCGCCTTCGCCGCTCCGCGAGCCCGCCCACCGCGCCTTCCCGAAGGAGATAGAGGACTGGGACATCGAGCGCATCGTCGCCGATTATGCCGACGCGGCCGCGCGCATGCAGGCCGCCGGCCTCGACGGAATCGAGTTCGAGGCCTACGGTCACCTGCTCGACCAGTTCTGGTCGCCGGCGACCAACCGCCGTGAGGACGAGTTCGGCGGCTCGCTCGAAAACCGCATGCGTTTCACGGAAATGGTCCTGGAGGCGGTGCGGAAGGCCGTCGGCCCGGATTTCATCGTTGGCATCCGCATGGTGGCGGACGAGGACTGGGACAGGGGCCTGAGCCGGGAGGAGGGCGTCGAGATCGCCCGGCGCCTGGCGGGTTCCGGCAGGGTCGATTTCCTCAACGTCATCCGCGGCCATATCGATCACGATGCGGCCCTGAACGAGGTGATCCCTATCCAGGGCATGCGATCGGCGCCGCATCTGGATTTCGCGGGCGAGGTGCGGGAGGTGACGAAGTTCCCCGTCTTCCATGCGGCCCGCATCGCGGATGTGGCGACCGCCCGCCATGCGGTCGCGTCGGGCAAGCTGGACATGGTCGGCATGACCCGCGCCCATATCGCCGATCCGCATATAGCCTTGATGGTGGCGCGCGGCGAGGAAGCCCGCATCCGCCCTTGCGTCGGCGCGACCTACTGTCTCGACCGCATCTACGAGGGCGGTGAGGCGCTCTGCGTCCACAACGCCGCGACGGGCCGCGAGGGGGAAATCTCCCATGACATTCCCAGGGCGGATGTCTCCCGCAAGGCCGTCGTCGTCGGCGCCGGGCCTGCGGGATTGGAGGCCGCCCGGGTGCTCGCCGAACGCGGCCACCTGGTCATGGTGCTGGAAGCGACGGGGGAGGCGGGCGGACAGATCAATCTCCTGGTCCGCAATCCGCGGCGGAAGGAAATGATCGGCATCGTCGACTGGCGGCTTGCCGAACTGGAGCGCCTGGGCGTCGAAATCCGCTACGACGTCTATGCGGAGCCGGAAGACGTGCTTGCCCTGGAGCCCGATCTGGTCGTGGTCGCGACCGGCGGCGTGGCGCAGGCGCCGGAGGTGGAAGAAGGCAGCGAACTGCTGACGTCGAGCTGGGATATCCTGGCGGGCGCGGTGAAGCCGGCCGGCCCGGTTCTGCTGTTCGACGACAACGGCGGCCATCCCGGCATGAGCGCGGCGGAAGTGATCGCCGAGGCCGGCGCCGAGCTGGAGGTGGTTTCTCCCGAACGGTTTTTCGCCCCGGAAATGGGCGGCATGAACCATGTGCCCTATGCCAGGGCCTTTGCGGAGAGGGGCGTGCGCGTCACCATCAATGCCAGGTTGCAATCTGTCCGGCGGGACGGCAATGCGCTGGTCGCGGTTCTGGGATCGGATTTTTCCGACGGTGCGCGACAGGAGCGGCGGGTCGCGCAGGTCGTGGTGGAGCATGGCACGGCGGCCAATGCCGATCTCTATCTGGCGCTGAAACCGCTTTCGAGGAACCTCGGTACGGTGGACTACAAGGCGCTCATCGCCCGCCGGTCGCCGTTGCCGGTGAAGCTGCCGCAGGGCCGCTTCGATCTTATCCGCATCGGCGACGCGGTTGCCGGCCGCAACATCCACGCGGCGATCTACGACGCATTGCGCTTCTGCTCTCTCTTATAAAAAAGAAGAAGGACGGCACCTGCGGGTGCCGTCCCTTTCTCCGTGGATGGCGACGTGTCGCCCGTTCCAGGCTCTTACTTGCTCGGAGCCGTCGACGGGGTAGTGCCGCCGCCCCCGGCAGGCATCTGCGTGCCGGTAGACGATGTGGTCGTCTGGTCGGCCTCGGCCTGCTTGTCCGCCAGGGTCTTGAATTCCGGGGCGCTCTGCAGGGCTTCGGCCGTTTCGGTCGTAGTCAGACGAACCTCGTTGTTGTTGTCGGCGTCACGGCTCATGGTGATCTTGTCCATCGGCAGGGCGACATCCTTTTCGCCGATGCCGAGGAAACCGCCGACGCCTATCACGGCTGCGACGATGCCGCCGTTTTCTTCCATGATCAGGTCGTTGACGTCACCGATGCTCTTGTCTTCGGCATTGTAGACAGGCTTGCCGATATAGTCGTTGGCGCTGACCTGGGTTTCGCTCTGTTCGGTCAGGTAAGCGCCCGAAGCGGCCGCGCTATCGGCCGGTTTGGCTGCAGGGTCCGCCGGAGCGGCGGGTGCCGCAGGCGTTGCCGGGGCCGGGGCCGGGGATGCCGGCGGCGCGGGCTGAGCCTGGCCGAATGCCGGCGCAATGGCGGTGGATGCCAAAAGAACTGCGGCGGCCATGGTGCTAAGGGTCTTTTTCATAACGATCCTCCTACCTTCCTCTTTCTGTTATGACCGCGCGGTCCTCCTGCCGGAGTTGCTTTGCCGCGCCGGTTCGAGAGGAGAATGTCAGGAAGAACGAATAGTTCCGGATTTTTATGCCGAAATTCTAGGCAATTTTACGGGAACATTTCAAGGTTTCCGCAGTTTGGTGTCTCTTTGCCTCTATTATAGGCGGTACGCCGGCTCCGGATCGCATTGAATCGGGACCGCGATCTCGAAGAGCGCTCCCGCCAATGGGTCGGCCGTGCGGGCCGCCTCGTCCAGCCCCTCCCAGGAGGAGGTGACGGCAAGCCGTCCGTCGCCGATGTAGGCGGGGCAGGTGGTGCGGCGCGCCGGCAGAAGATGGCGGGAGATGTGGGTCCCGTCGGACGCGTAATGATCCACCGCGCCTTCACCCCATCGGGCATTCCAGATCGAACCGTCGCTTGCGCAGATCGACCCGTCTATCCCGCCGGGCTTGCCGTTCTCGTCGACGAGGACCGCCGCATCTCCGGCCGGCAGTCCCGTTTCGGAATCCAGGGGCACGCGCATCAGCCGGTTGACGCGCGTATCGACATAGTAGCCGATCGTTCCGTCCGGCGAGAAGCAGATCGAGTTCGGAATGCTGATCCGGTCGAAGAGCTTCGTCACCACGCCTTCGCGGACATGGTAGATCGAACCTGCGCCATCTTCCCCTTTTTTGCTCATCGTACCGATCCAGAGGCTGCCGGAGGGATGCACGCGGCCGTCGTTCGAGCGGTTGCCGGGCTTTTCCGGCTCCAGCTCGCGGTAAAGCGAAAGCTCACCGCTTGCCCGGTCGCGGACGAAGAGGCCCTGGTCGCTTCCCACCAGTTGCCGGCCGGCGTCGATGGAGGCGAGAACGCTGCCCATGACCGGCAGCTTGTGGACGATCTCCCGGCCCGTGGGGAGATGTAGCTCGTGCAGCGCCTTGCCGAGAATGTCGAACCACCAGAGCGTCGCCGTTTCCGCTTCGAAGGTCGGGCCTTCTCCAAGTTCGCAAAGGGACGAGGAAAGGACGGAGCCTTCAAAATTGTGTGTAGTCGCCATGCGAAATCTCCAATTGCAGCCGGGGGTAATGAATCTGTATCATTGCAGCGGGACGCCGCAAGCTCCGTCTAGCTGATTTGATCCCCCAAAATTATCCCCTGACAAAGGCTTAGAAGCGTGCGACAAGATTTGCAAAGGCGAGCATATGTCATCATTATCCGAAATTGATACACAGCATCGAATTCAGAATTTTCTTAGATTTGAGATGTCGGTCTTGGCCGGACAGGCGCTTACAGCAGGGCTTCGGGCAAATTCAGTCCCCGATCGCGGTATGATCGGCGGCCGGAGGCACCGTGAATACGAACCGCTTCGGGGCGAGCACATGCGGAATGCCGGGAAACGCTCGATGACGACGGGCGAGCAAAGAAACAGATGATGTCCGATTCCGAGAAAACTGAAGAAGCTCGGGCTTTTGACGGAAACGTCGAGGAAATCGCCGGTCTCAAGACCCAGTTCGATGTGATCCGGTTCATGAAGCGCGTCGCGGAACATTACCGCTGCCGCGCTTTCATCGTCCTCAACCTGCCCCCCGCCACCTCGCTCGAATTGTCCAGCAACACGGTCATCACGAACTGGCCGGTCGAACTCATGTCTCATTTCGACAGGGAAGGCCTGCTGCAGACGAGCCCGGTCCTGCGCAAACTTCGCAAATCGACGCTGCCCTTCACCTTCGATCTGGAGACGATCGCCACCGATTGGCGCGGACAAATGTCCCGCAGCATCTTCGGCCGGTTCGGCCTGGTGCGCGGCGCCTATTTTCCGGTGCATGACATGTCCGGCGCCCGCGGTGCTGTGTCTTTCGCCGGCGACGGTCCGCTCTTCAGCCGGCAGCAGATGATGGAGATGATGTATGTCTCCATCCACGTCTTCGAGCGGCTGGCCGAAATCCGCGATCTCGATGTACGTGCAACCGATACGCTGACGGACCGGGAGATCGACTGCCTCAATTGGACCGCTGCGGGCAAGACCAGCGCCGAGATCGCCGATATCCTCGGTCTCTCGGAGCATACGGTGAACCATTATCTCAATCGCGCAGCCAAGAAACTCGACACGGTCAACCGCACCCAGGCGGTGGCCAAGGCTCTCCGCATCGGCTTGATCAAGTAACTAAAATCTGTGCTGCACTGCACACTGTTTCATCACCGCACAAAGCTTGATCGATATGAAATGCGGCAGATACCGGCAGGTTGCTGCGCCGCAGCAGTGGGTTTACTCAGAACTTGTTGAAAATACTCAATAAAAAGAAGTATCTTCCCGTCTGGCATGTTTCGTGCTTCTGTAGGAGCCAGGTCCAGAGGGGACTGTAAGCGCCCCAAGAGGCGTGCAAAGAAAAGCCGCCGTCCGATCTGCGCGCCATACGGCTGCCGATCGGACGGCGGTTTCGATCTTTCTTGCTCCCGACGATTGCGAACTCCTATATATCCCGGAAAGCGGCGCCTGCTTCGTGACGTGGCGCCGGATCATGCAATCGGGAGTTTTCGATTATGTCCGACGTGACGAAGGAAGAAGTTCTGGCGGTGCTCGGGAAGGTGCGCGGGCCGGATCTGGAAGGCGACATCGTCTCGCGCGGCATGGTGTCGGACGTCTTCATCTCCGACAACAAGGTCTATTTCTCGATCACGGTGCCGTCCGAGCGCGCCCAGGAGTTGGAGCCGATGCGCATGGCGGCGGAGCGCGCCGTCACGGCCATGCCCGGCGTCAGGGGTGCGCTGGTGACGCTGACGGCGGACCGCAAGGCCGGCTCTGCGCCGCCACCCCGCCCGCAGCCCGCTCCGGCTGCCCATTCCCACGGACATGCCCATCCGCCCCATGGGCAGCAGCCCGGCCAACCCCCGCAGCGCCAGAAGTCGGGCGTGCCGGGCGTCGGTGCGATCATCGCGGTCGCGTCGGGCAAGGGCGGCGTCGGCAAGTCGACCACGGCCGTCAATCTCGCCCTCGGCCTCCAGGCGAACGGCCTGCGCGTCGGCATTCTCGATGCCGATATCTACGGTCCCTCCGTGCCCAGGCTTCTGAAGATTTCCGGCCGTCCGCAGCAGATCGAGAACCGTATCATCAAGCCGATGGAGAATTACGGCCTGAAGGCCATGTCCATGGGCTTCCTCGTGGACGAGGAGACGGCGATGATCTGGCGCGGCCCGATGGTGCAGTCGGCGCTGATGCAGATGCTGCGCGAGGTCGCCTGGGGCGAGCTCGACGTGCTGGTCGTCGACATGCCGCCGGGCACGGGCGACGCGCAGCTCACCATGGCCCAGCAGGTGCCGCTTGCCGGTGCGGTCATCGTCTCGACGCCGCAGGATCTGGCGCTCATCGATGCCCGCAAGGGGATCGCCATGTTCCGCAAGGTCGAGGTGCCGCTGCTCGGCGTCATCGAGAACATGAGCTATTTCCTCGCGCCCGATACCGGCAAGCGTTACGACATCTTCGGCCATGGCGGCGCACGCGGCGAGGCGGAACGCATCGGCGTGCCCTTCCTCGGCGAGGTGCCGCTGACGATCGACATCCGCGAACGTTCCGACGCCGGCACGCCGGTGGTCGTTTCCGATCCGGAAGGGGCATCCGCGAAGATCTACCGGGAGATCGCCGCCAAGGTCTGGGCCGAGCTCGGCGGGCGTACACCGCGCCAGGCGCCCTCTATTGTCTTTGAATAAAAGCGTCGTTTCCGAATAGGCATTCGAATAAACGAACCGCAGGATTTCATGACAGGCCCTTCGACTTTGGTTGGGGGGCACTTCCTGGGGTGCTTTCGGCCAAGGTCTTGATCGGGATCGCAAATCGGCCCGCCGTTGCTTCCCCCTTGAACATCGGCTCGGCCGGAGTCATGTTGCAGCGCCCAAAGCGGATCTTATGCACCTCTTGATTTTGACTATGGCTGTCTTTATAGGCGCGTCCCGCCGGAGGCCGGCTGGTGGTTCCGGAACAAGGGAGCCGGCAAGCCCGCTTCTCGTTCAAGGCCGACGAACTTCGGCCGGAGACACAGATTGATCAATGCCTATAGCGCCAATGGTTCGATGAAGACGCTCGCGCCGGCCGAAGCGCTGCGGCAGCTTCCCGGCGATGTCGTCTGGATCGACCTGGTCGAACCGACCCCGCAGGAGGACTCCTACGTGGAGGGCCTCGTCGGCATCCAGGTTCCGACCCGCGACGACCTGAAGGATATAGAGCCGTCGAGCCGGCTCTATATCGAGAAGGATTCGGTTTTCATGACCGCTTCGCTTGTCTGGCGGGCGGACGGCAACGATCCCCAGCTCACCGATGTCGCCTTCATCCTTTCGGGCAACCGGTTGATCACAGTTCGCTACGCCGAGCCGAAAAGCTTCCAGCTCTTCATCGCCGCGCTCGGCCGCGTGCCCGAGGAGGCGCGCGACGGCGTGACGCTGCTTGGCCGGCTTCTCGAGACGATTGCCGACCGGACCGCCGAGATCCTCGAGCATACGGTCGACCGGGTCGATACCCTCTCGACCCACATTTTCCGCGACCGGGACCGGCGCCGGCCGCCGAAATTCCTGGAGAGCAAGCTCGCCGACATCGCCGAACAGCACCGGCTGATCGGCAAGGTGCGGGACAGCCTGGGTTTGCTGTCGCGGCTCCTGACCTTCCTGATGAACGTTCCGATGGTCAATCGGGACGAAGCCGACGGCAGCCTCTGCCGCACGGTGGCGCACGACGTCGAGACATTGTCGGAACATGCCGCTTTCGTCGCCGGCAACATCGCCTTTCTGCTGGACGCCTCGCTCGGCCTCATCAACGTCGAGCAGAACACCATCATCAAGATCTTCTCGATCGCTTCGGTGGTCTTTCTGCCGCCGACGCTTGTCGCTTCCATCTACGGCATGAACTTTCATTTCATGCCGGAGCTCGACTGGCATCTCGGATATCCGTTCGCGATCGTCGCGATGATCCTGTCCGCCATCATCCCGTTTTTCATTTTCCGCTGGAAAGGTTGGCTCTGACGGGCCAGACATCCCATGGGACATCCCGCTGAACATCATGCTGCCGAAAAGACCAAGGTGCAGGGCCTCTTTGCCCTGGCGCTCGGCTCCGTCGGCGTCGTCTACGGCGATATAGGCACGAGCCCGCTCTATGCCTTTCGCGAGGCTTTGAAGCCGGTTTCTCACGACGGCGTCACGGAAGTCGAAATCATCGGCCTCATCTCGCTGATGATCTGGACGCTGACGATCATCGTCACGCTCAAATACGTGCTCTTCCTGCTGCGCGCCGACAACGACGGGGAGGGCGGCACGCTCTCCCTGCTCGCAATGCTGACCAAGACGGCGAACGGCCACACGGCCACGCTGATGCTGCTCGGCCTGGTCGGAGCCGCTCTCTTCCTGGGCGACGCGATGATCACGCCCGCGCTGTCGGTCATGTCGGCGGTCGAAGGCCTGAAGCTGGTGACGCCCAACCTGCAGAGCGCCGTGCTGCCGATCTCCGTCGGCATCCTGATCGCCCTTTTCGCCATCCAATCGAAGGGGACCGGTCTCGTTTCGCGCTTCTTCGGGCCGATCACCGCGCTCTGGTTCATCGCGCTTGCTGCCGGCGGCATCGCCCATATCTCGGACGATTACAGCATCCTCTCGGCGTTCAATCCCTGGTATGCGGTTCAATTCATGCTGCACGAGGGGTTTGTCGGCATCGTCGTGCTCGGCGCCGTCTTCCTGACCGTCACCGGCGCGGAAGCGCTCTATGCCGACCTCGGCCATTTCGGCCGCCGCCCGATCCAATGGGCCTGGTTCCTGCTGGTCTTTCCGGCGCTGACGCTGAACTATCTCGGGCAGGGGGCGCTGGTGCTCAAGCGTCCCGAGACCATGTCCGATCCGTTCTATCTGATGTTCCCGCAATGGGCGCTGCTGCCGGTGGTGATCCTTGCGACGGCTGCCACCATCATCGCCAGCCAGGCGGTGATCACCGGCGCCTTCTCGCTGGTGCGTCAGGCGATCCATCTCGGCTATCTGCCGCGCATGCAGATCCTCTTCACCTCCGAGACCAATACGGGGCAGATCTTCCTGCCCTCGGTCAACACGCTGCTTCTGGTCGGCGTCATCGCGCTGGTGCTGGGCTTCGAAAGCTCCGATGCGCTGGCCACGGCTTACGGCATCTCGGTCACCGGCGCGATGGTCGTCACCACTCTGATGGCCTTCGAATTCGTGCGGGTGAAATGGAGATGGCCGCAGACCCTTGCGATCTGCGTGCTGGCGCCGCTGCTGGCACTGGAACTGGTCTTCCTCGGCGCGAACCTCTTGAAGATCCATGACGGCGGCTGGGTGCCGGTCCTGATGGCGATCATCTTCACCGTCATCATGTGGACCTGGAAGCGCGGCGCGGCGATCCTCTTCGAAAAGACCCGCCGCATCGACGTGCCGCTTGCCACCTTCGTGCCGATGGTCGAGAAGAAGAGCGATCACGCTCCAGTTTCCGTGCCCGGCGTGGCGATCTTCCTGACCAGCGATCCGGAAACGGCGCCGGCGGCTCTGCTGCACAACATCAAGCACAACCACGTCCTGCACGAGAAGAACGTGATCCTGACCATCGTGACGGTCAACAAGCCGCGCGTTTCGCTGGAAGAGCGCTTCAAGATCGAGAAGATTTCCGAACGCTTCACGCTGATCGAACTGCGGTTCGGCTTCATGCAGTCGCACAACGTCTCGCAGGCGCTCGCCTATCTGCGGAAGACCGGCTTCAAGTTCGATATCATGTCGACCTCCTTCTATCTCGGCCGCCGCAAACTGGTGCCGGATGCCGAATCGGGCATGCCCATGTGGCAGGACCGGCTGTTCATCGCCATGGCCAACACTGCGACCGACCCATCCGACTATTTCCATCTCCCCGCCAACCGCGTGGTGGAGCTCGGCTCGCATGTCATCATCTGAGACGGCGGTAAACCGCGGCTGACATTTATGTGAATGTCCTAAATCAGCCCGGTTTCCGGGCTTCTCGCCCATCATGTTAACCGCTCATCAAGGTTAATGATCGATCTTCACTGGGTCGTCTTGCCTTGTGGAGTTCCGGTTTTGCGTTCGAAGAATGTTTTGCGTCGCAGGTCCTCGTCCTATCGGGACGCCTGGACTTCCCCGGCCGTCTTCGGCCTCGCCTGCTGGCTGATCTTTCCCTCAGCGCCCGCTCACGGCGATCTTTCCGATCTTCTGACCGGTTTCGACCGCGCCGACCAGTGGCGCATGGTCCTGACCGATTCTCCGGCGGGTTCGATCCACCAGGCCTCGCTCGCTTTCCCCGGCGTGAGGGATGCGGTCTCCGGCAATGCCGGGCTGGAGCTCCCGGACGGCCGGAAGATCGCGCTTGTCGACGAACGGAAATCCTCCGATCCGCGCCCCGACGAGGACCGCGTCAACCGCGCCGCCAAGAAGGGCCGTGTCGTCGCCGTGGAGCCCATGCAGCCGCCCAAGGCCTTTTCCGCGGGCTCCGTGCTGCAGCGTTCGAGCGCGCTCACCCTGCCGGTCGAAAGCCGCGAGGAGCTGACGGCCTTTGCCAGGCCCGAAAAGGCGCAGAAGCAGATCGAGCTCGCCTCCTTCTACTTCCGCAAGCAGGACAGGCCGAAGCCCGCCGACGATCTGATGCCGATGGTGGCGAGCCTCATCAACAACCATCAGGCCGATGTTCTGGCGACGGCCTACGCACCGCCGGAACCGGATTTCGCCAAGCACTCGCCCTTCGACGCGATTCTGAAGGAAGAGCCGAATGCGGGCCGCTTCATCCCGCCGATCGGCCCGGACGATCATGCCTGGGCGGCGACGCCGCTGCCGCCTTCCGTCTTCTCCGCCCGCGAGCAGCAATGTCTCGCCTCCGGCATCTATTTCGAGGCGCGCGGCGAATCCGCCCGCGGCCAGGCGGCGGTCGCCCAGGTGATCCTGAACCGCGTGCGCAACCCCGCCTATCCGGACACGATCTGCGACGTGGTCTACCAGAACGAGGACTGGCGCAACCGCTGCCAGTTCTCCTTCGCCTGCGATAGGATCAAGGACCGCATCCGCTCGCAATATCACTGGAAGATGGCCCGCGAAGTGGCGATGGCCGTGACCGCCGGCAAGATCTGGCTGCCGGAAGTCGGCTCCGCCACGCACTATCATGCCGTCTACGTCCGCCCGAAATGGGCGCGCTCCATGAAGAAGGTCGGCCGCATCGGCCTGCACGTCTTCTACCGCACCTATGGCGGGGGCTGGAGCTGACGCCTGCCGGGGCCATGGCAAAATAGGCCGCGATTCCCGCGACAGTTTTACCCAGCTCAGGTTGCGTTCCTTGTAAGTCAATGAAATTCCTTGGTTAATTAACCTCTGTCTAATGGTCTTGGATGCCTTGACTATGGGGACGCCCAAAACTATGTTGCGCGCGACTTGAAAACGGGCCGGAAGGCGCGAAATCCCTCGCTGGCTGACCTTTGGGCGGCTGGCCGGTAGCCGGACCGGGCGAGCCGGAAGCCGGATGGGGAGGACGCAAATGACGGATGACCGCGACGATAGTCTGGAAGAGCGCCGGAAGCGCCTTTCCGCGGAACTTGCGGGAAGGAAGGCTGAAGACGCGGCAGAAGCGAAGAGGGACGCGCAGTCTGAAGAAAGCCGCAAGGGCATGGCCCTCGGCTTCAAGCTCTCCTCAGAGTTTATCTCCGCGGTCGCTGTCGGCGCGATCCTGGGCTATATGCTCGACCGTTTTGCCGGCACGTCGCCGTGGGGGATGATCGTTCTTCTTCTCCTGGGTTTCTGTGCCGGTGTGCTGAACGTGCTTCGTGCCGTGGGCATGGTGGCTCCGCCGCCGTCCACGCAGCAGCGGGGCGGCAAGGATAGGAATGGCAACGGCCTTTGAGGCGGTTGTCGCAGGTGAATTGAGCCGTCTGGCACGGCGAAGGCAAAGAGGTAGACGGTGGCAAACGATCCGATCCATCAGTTCCAGATCAGCAAGATCGTTCCGATCGAGATCGGCGGCATCGACTTCTCCTTCACCAACGCCTCTCTTTTCATGGTAGCCACCGTCGCCTGCGCCGCCGGTTTTCTCTATTTCGCCACCTCGCAGCGCGGCCTGATCCCGGGGCGCTCCCAGTCGGTCGCAGAAATGTCCTATGAATTCATTGCCGGCATGCTGCGCGAGGGCGCGGGCAGTCACGGCATGAAATTCTTCCCGCTGGTCTTCTCGCTGTTCATGTTCGTGCTGACCGCGAACATGCTCGGCATGTTCCCCTATTTCTTCACCGTCACCAGCCAGATCATCGTCACCTTCGCGCTGGCGCTGCTCGTCATCGGCACCGTCCTCGTCTACGGCTTTTACAAGCACGGCCTGCATTTCCTGCAGCTTTTCGTGCCGAGCGGGGTTCCCGGCGCGCTTCTGCCGCTGGTCGTCGCGATCGAAATCATCTCGTTCCTGTCCCGCCCGGTCTCGCTCTCCGTTCGTCTCTTCGCGAACATGCTGGCCGGCCATATCACGCTCAAGGTGTTCGCAGGCTTCGTCGCCTCGCTCGGAAGCCTGGGCGCGCTCGGCATCGGCGGTGCGGTCCTGCCTCTCATCATGACCGTCGCCCTGACCGGTCTCGAATTCCTCGTCGCCTTCCTCCAGGCCTACGTCTTTGCGGTGCTGACTTGCATGTACCTCAACGATGCGGTCCACCCCGGCGGGCACTAAGGATAACGACATTGGCGTCCTGAGGCGTCAGTCATCAGCCGCAACAACCATTTCGAAGGAGTTTCTCATGGAAGCGGAAGCAGCAAAGTTCATCGGTGCAGGTCTGGCTTGCTTTGGCATGGCCGGTACGGCTCTTGGCCTTGGCAACATCTTCGGCAACTACCTTTCGGGTGCTCTGCGCAACCCGTCCGCCGCTGACAGCCAGTTCGGCCGTCTGGTATTCGGCTTCGCCGTTACGGAAGCTCTGGGCATCTTCTCGCTGCTCATCGCTCTCCTGCTGCTCTACGCAGTCTGATACCTGGCCAGGCATCGGGATCGCGGCCGCTTGAAAACAGCGTGCCGTGATCCTTCGCATTTGGAATACACCTGGAGGTGATGATGTTCGTGACCTCGGCATATGCGCAGACCGCGCCGGCCGCTCCTGAAACGCCTGCAGCGCCGGGCACCGCCCCCGCGGGCGATACGCATGCCGCGCCGGCTGGCGAAGTGCATACCGAAACCGGCGTCGCCCATGAAGGCGAGCACGGCGGCGGCACCTTCCCGCCCTTCGACGCGACCCATTTCCCGTCGCAGATCCTGTGGCTCGTCATCACCTTCGGCCTCTTCTATCTCCTGATGAAGAAGGTCATCGTTCCGCGCGTCGGCGGCATTCTCGAGCATCGCCACGACCGGATCGCCCAGGACCTCGACGAGGCCGCCCGCCTGAAATCGGAAGCGGACACCGCCGTAGAGACCTACGAGAAGGAATTGGCTGCCGCCCGTTCCAAGGCTCATAATATTGCCGAAACCGCCCGCGAGGCCGCCAAGACCAAGGCTGCCGCCGATCGCGCCGCGATCGAGGCGGAACTGGCCGAGAAGCTGACCGCCGCCGAAACCAGCATCGGCGAGATCAAGGCAAAAGCCTTTGCCCAGGTCGGCCAAATCGCCGAAGAAACCGCCTCCGCCATCGTCGATCAGCTGATCGGCGGCAAGGCGAACGGCGACGACATCAAGGCTGCGGTCGCAGCCGCGAAGACGGAGGCCTGATCGAGATGGCATTTGATGCAACCTTTTTCGCCCTCGTCGGCCTCGTCCTCTTCTTCGTCCTGATCGTCTACCTCAAGGTTCCGGGCATGATCGCGAAGTCGCTCGACGAGCGCGCCGACAACATCCGCAAGGAACTCGACGAAGCCAAGCGCCTGCGTGACGAAGCGCAGCAGCTGCTTGCCGAATATCAGCGCAAGCGCAAGGAAGCCGAGGCGGAAGCGGCGCAGATCGTCGCGCATGCCGAGCGCGAGGCCGCCGCTCTGACCGAGGAAGCCCGGCAGAAGACGGAGGAATTCGTCGCCCGCCGCAACGCGCTCTCGGAACAGAAGATCAAGCAGGCCGAGACGGAAGCGATCGGCGCCGTCCGTGCCGCCGCCGTCGATCTCGCCATCGCCGCTGCCGAAAGCGTCATCGCCAGGAAGGCCGACGCCTCCACCCAGGACGCGCTCTTCAAGGACGCCGTCGGCAAGGTGCAGTCGCGATTGAACTGATTTCGATCGGATAGCGACTTCCAAAGGCCGGGCGAAAACCCGGCCTTTTTTTTGTGGCGGAGCTATGTCTTCGAAAAGGTGTAGATCGCGCGGACAAATCCGTCGTCATCAGGATCGGGAAGAAGGGTAAAGCCGCAGCGGCGGACGAGGGCAAGGGCCGCCGCGTTATCGGGAGAGATGCGGCCTTCGATGACCTCGTAACCATGCCCTGGTCCTGCAAGAAAAGCGCTCAGCACCGCCGTTCCGAGACCGCGGCCGCGCCGTTTGGGGCGGAGGGCAATGTCGAGATAGCCGGTCCCTTCCTCCCGATCCACCTGCAATACGGCAATGAGCGTATTCGTGCGATCGACGGACGCCCAGCAGGCATTTTCCGGCCTGCGGACATGTCCGAACCAGATGTCGTCGGGATAGGAAATGCGTCGGCTGAGTTCTTCGTCGGCGGCGAACCAGGTCCGGTATCCCGGCAGGTCCGTTTCGCCAAAGGGGCGGAACCGGATGTCCATGGGCTTCACGCCTCCGGCAGATCATCCTTGCGGAGCGGCCGGAAACTCATCCGGTGAAGGCGGCAGGGGCCGTGCGCCTCGATGCCCGCGCGGTGCTGCGGCGTGCCGTAGCCCGCATGGTTCGCGAAGCCGTAAACCGGGAACACCGCATGGGCGCGGGCCATCATGCGGTCGCGCGTGACCTTGGCGATGATCGAGGCGGCGGCGATCGAGACGGAACGGGCGTCGCCCTGGATGACGGCCTTGCCGGGGCAGCAGAGCCCCTGCGGCACGTCGCGGCCATCGGCGAGCACATAAGACGGCGTGACGGCAAGGCCGGCCACGGCGCGGCGCATGGCATCCAGGCTTGCGCGCAGGATGTTGCGTTCGTCGATATGGCGAGGCCCGGATGCGGCGATCGAGACTTCCGCCGTCGCCATGATCGCTTCGAACAGTGCCTCCCGCTGAAGGGCGGTGAGCTGCTTGGAATCGTTGAGGCCGTCCGGAATATTGTCCGGGTCGAGGATCACCGCCGCGGCGACCACAGGGCCGGCGAGCGGTCCGCGCCCGGCCTCGTCCGTACCGGCGACCGGCCAGTGACCGGCCCTGCGTGCGAGCAGTTCCAGGCTGAAGTCCGGAACGAGCGGCACTTCTTCGAAAAGCATCGGAGTATCGGGCGACGTGCGAGGCAACATGGCGGCAACCTCGCACGTCGGCCCGACCTCCTGCAACCCCCGGCGGGCGCGAGCGGCATCGCTATCCACCGTGATCGGGACAGGTCGTCCGATCTGGGGCGGCGGTGGAACCGGGGACATTCCGGTGCGTGAAAGGGGCGGACGCGCACCGGAAATTCGGGTTCAAAAAATCAAGCGCCTTATCCGGCAAGATCTTCCGGAAGGGCGGTGCTCCATTGGCGAGACAAGGCATGGAAGATACCGGGCCGGCGCCTCAGAGCAGCGAAAGCTGGATGCCTCCCCCATCCGGCCGGATGAAGATGTCGTCGCGCAGCGGCAGGCCGCGGCGCACCATGCCGAGCCGCTTGGTAGCCATCTCGAAGCGCCGGCCGATCTGCCAGGCATAGGGTCCGGCGCCTTTCATCCGCTTGCCCCACTCGGCATCGTAATCCTTGCCGCCGCGCATGGAGCGGATGAGCGACATGACGTGCCGGTAGCGGTTCGGATAGTTCTGCAAGAGCCAGTCGCGGAAGAGCGGGCTTACCTCCAGCGGCAGGCGCAGCAGCACATAGCTCGCCTCGGCCGCGCCGGCCGCGTGCCCCGCTTCCAGGATGCGCTCGATCTCGTGGTCGTTGAGCGCCGGGATCACGGGCGCCACCATGACCGCTGTCGGGATGCCGGCATCGGTCAGCGCCTTGATGGCGGCGAGACGCTTGGGAGGAGTCGAGGCGCGCGGCTCCATGGTACGGGCAAGCTTGCGGTCCAGCGAGGTGACGGAAATGCCGACCTTGGCGAGCCCTTTCGAAGCCATATCGGAGAGGATGTCGATATCGCGGGTGATCAGCGCGGACTTGGTGACGATCGCGACGGGATGGTTGGCCTTCTGCAGCACTTCGAGGATCTGGCGCATGATGCGCCATTCCCGCTCGATCGGCTGGTAGGGATCCGTATTGGTGCCGATCGCGATCGCCCGCACCTTGTAGTCCGGCTTGCTGAGTTCCCGTTCGAGCAGTTTCGGCACGTCCGGCTTGGCGAAGAGCTTCGATTCGAAATCGAGCCCCGGGGAAAGCCCCATATAGCTGTGGGTCGGCCGCGCGAAGCAGTAGATGCAGCCGTGCTCGCAGCCGCGATAGGGATTGATCGAGCGGTCGAAGGAGAGATCGGGAGATTCGTTGCGGGTGATCGCCGCGCGCGGCTTTTCCACCTGCACCTCGGTCTTGAACGGCTCGAGCTCCTCGATCGTCTGCCAGCCGTCGTCGAATGCCTCGCGGCGTTCCTCCTCGAAACGGCCGGTCGGGTTCAGGCCCGCCCCGCGTCCGCGCCGCCGGTCGACCTCGACCCGGAGGCCGGACGACTTCACCAGCGCATCGGCAATATCGGCCGTATGAGCAGGCGCGAAAGCGGCCTGCCGCAATTGGGACAGCTCGTTCATGGGTTGCTCCTGACGGGGAAACTTCCCCGTTCCTGATGGATTAAATTCCTAGCCCCAAAATGAGAACATTGCAAGAACAAAATTCGGCGGCGGGGTTTCTGGCGTTCCCTGTTGCGATGCGGTAAATGTCAGGGATGCTGACTGTCATCATGGAATGCCGCGATCAGGAATCGGAACTGGCGCAGACCCTATCGGTACTCGTCTCCGGCGCGGTGGAAGGCCTTGTGAGCGATGTTGTCGTGCTCGATCACGGCTCGCGGGACGGTTCCTCCCGCGTGGCGGATGCGGCCGGCTGCCGGTTTCACACCCATTGGGACATCAAGGATATCCTGCGCAGCGCCCGCGGCGAATGGCTGCTTCTGGCCCAGCCGGGCGCGCGGCTGCAGGCGGGCTGGATCGACGAGGTGATGGAATATATCGCGCTCAACAAGCAGCCGGCGCGGTTCGCCCCGTCGCGGACCTACCGGCTGCCGTTCTTCAAGCGCATCGGTCGTGCGGTGCCGCCTCTGGAATACGGCCTTCTGCTGCCGAAGCGGCAGGCGATCGCGCTCGCAAAGTCCGGCATGGACCTGGAAGCGCTCGCCAAGGGGCAGAAGGCTTCGAAGCTGGCCAGCGAGATGATTCCGGCCTGGGTGGCTGCGGCGGCACGGTAGGCATGTGCCGGAGGCTCATTGGCCGGCACCGCGCTTCAGGTGCTCGTCGAGCCGCGGCATGATCTCGATGAAATTGCAGGGCATGTGGCGATAGTCGAGCTGCGCCTTCAAGATGCCGTCCCAGGCATCCTTGCAGGCGCCGGGCGAGCCCGGCAGCACGAAGATGAAGGTGGAATTCGAGACACCGCCGGTGGCGCGCGACTGGATCGTCGACGTGCCGATCTTGTCGTAGGAGATGCGGTGGAAGACTTCCGAAAAACCGTCCATCCGCTTTTCGAAGAGCGGCTCCAGCGCTTCCGGCGTCACGTCGCGGCCGGTAAAGCCCGTGCCGCCGGTGGTGATCACCACGTCGATTTCCGGATCGAGGGTCCAGTCCCGCACCTGGGAAGCGATCCTCTCCTTGTCGTCCGGCACGATGGCGCGGGCCCTGAGCCGGTGGCCGGCGTCTGCGATGCGTGCCACGAGCGTGTCGCCGGACTTGTCGTTCTCGGGCGTGCGCGTGTCCGAGACGGTCAGCACGGCGATGCCGACGGGAATGAAGGGACGGGTTTCGTCGATCCTGCTCATGATCCTGTTCCCACGGTCTCAACCGCCTGAAAATACCAGTCCGGCTTCTGGTGGTTAAGGTTTTCCGCTGCTTTTTTGGCGGCTTCCGGGGAAGGAAATATCCCGAAACAGGTGGCGCCGGAACCGGACATGCGCGTCAGCATCGCACCTTCGCCGCCGATCATGCCGGAAATCTGGTCGATCTCGCGCACCAGCGAGCGGGCCGGCGGTTCGAGGTCGTTGCGGAGCGTTTTCAGGAAGCCCAGCCAGTCGCCGCCGAAAGTCCCGGCCGGCAAGCCTATCGGAGAATTGTCCTTGCGAGTCAGCCTCCGGAAGATGTCCGGCGTCGAAACGCCGGTGAGCGGATTGCCGAGCACGAGCGGAAAGGAGGGAAGGGTGGGCAGCGCCGTCAGGTCCTCGCCGATGCCCTTTGCCATCACCGCCTCGCTCTTGAGGCACATCGGCACGTCGGCGCCGAGCGATAGGGCGAGCGCGGCAAGCTCTTCTTCCGGCAGGCCTGCATCCCAGAAGCGCAGCAGGCCGCGCAGCGTGGCGGCGGCGTCCGCCGAACCGCCGCCGATCCCGGCCGCCACCGGCAGGTTCTTTTCGAGATGGATGGTTACAGGCGGTGCCGCAATGCCCTTGCCCGACAGCGCCTGGCGCAACAGGTCGCGGGCCTTCAGCACCAGATTGCCGTGCCTGCCTTCGGCATCGGCGGGCACGAGAGCGGCGAACCGGCCGGAGACCGCAAAATCGTCCGTTCCCGCCGCCGCAAAACCCAGCCGGTCGCCCGCGTCGGCAAACGTCACGATGCTTTCGAGGAGGTGATAGCCGTCGGCCCGCTGGCCCGTCACATGCAGCGCGAGATTGATCTTGGCGGGCGCCAATTCGAAAAGGCCCGCCTTGTCGGCGGGCCTCGTTTCACGAAACGTGTCGGAAAACATCAGGACTTCTTGTCGGGAACTACCGGAGCCGGCGGGGGCGGAGCAACGGGATCGGCCTGGCTGCGGGCGGTCGTCGCATTCGGATCGAGCGGTGGCAGGCCCTTTTCGATCTTCTCCTTGATGTGCTCGCGGTTGACGTCCTCGCCCTCGGAAATCAGCGAACGGTTCCACTGGTAGACGGCTTCGAGCTTGCGGCCGACGCGCCAATAGGCGTCGCCCAGATGGTCGTTGATCGTCGCATCGCCGGCACGCAGCTGGACGGCGCGTTCGAGCTCGGTCACGGCGTCGTCGAACTGGCCCATGCGGAAATAGGCCCAGCCGAGCGAATCGACGATATAGCCGTCGTCCGGCCGCGCGTCGACGGCGCGGCGGATCATGTCGAGACCCTCTTCGAGGTTCTTGTTCATGTCGACCAGCGAATAGCCGAGATAGTTCAGAACCTGCGGCTGCTCGGGATTGAGCTCCAGGGCCTTGCGGAAATTCGGCTCGGCCTTCTCCCACTGCTTCAGCCGCTCATAGGCGATGCCGCGCTGGAAGAAGATCGTCCAGTCGCTCGGCTTCGGAACGGGGCCGATCACCTCGATCGCCTTGTCGTAGGTCTCCGCCATGGCCTTGTAGTCCTTGGCGTCGGAAAGCACGCTGCCATAGGCGATATAGCTGCGGATATCGGTCGGATCGGAATCGATCAGCGATTTCAGGTGCTGCTTGGCTTCGTCGACCTTACCGGTCTCGGAAAGCGTCAGGCCGAGCTGCAATTCGGAAATCCGCCGCATCGGCGAATCGGCCGGCACGCTCGAATAGAACTGGATCGCGCGGTCCGGCTGTTCGAGTTTTTCGGCGAGCCCGCCGAGCATGATCAGCGTATCGGCGCTCTTCGGATCGAGCGCGTGCGAGATCTGCAGGTAGAGCGAGACCATGTCCTCGGCGCCCTGGCGGTTCAGCGCCCCGCCGATCGAAAAGAGCACGCCGGCTGCCCCTTCGGCGGCCGTCGTCACCTGCTGCTGCGGCTTCTCGCCCTTTTCGATGCTCTGCCGCAGCGCCTTCAGCGGAGCGTAATTGGCGACCATGCCGTCGCCGACGGCGATCGCATCGAGCGCCTTCTGCTTGTTGCCGGCGGCAGCTTCGAGGCGCGCCAGCGCCATCACGGCGCGCATGAAGGTATCGGGCGCGGTCGCCACGGCTTCGTTGTTGGTGACGGCCGTGTTGAGGTGACGCCGTGCGGTGCCGATATCGCCGGCAACGAGCGCCATGGCTCCGAGATGGTAGTCGGTGAAGACCTTGTACCAGGCCGGCCCCTTGAGATTGTTGATGCCGGCCATCGCCTGCTTGCCCTTGCCGGCGCCGACAGCCACCCAGGCGGAGAGAAGCTGGTGCGTCAGCCGGTCGAGGTCGTTGGGGCCGTCATAGGCGAGGATCTTTTTCGCCGTGTCGAACTTCTTGTCGCGCAGGGCGTCGAGGCCGCGGACGATCTTGGTGATCCGCTCGACCGCCGCGTCATCCTTCAGCGCTTCGGCCTCCGCGAGGCCCTCCTCGAAATCGCCGTTGAGCAGGAGCGAGATCATCAGCCTTTCGCGGATTTCGAGATTGGCCGGGTCGAAACCGAGCGCCTTGCGGTAAAGCGCGATCGCGGTCGGGTAGTCATGGTCCACGTCGGCGGTCCGCGC
Organism: Xaviernesmea oryzae; assembly: GCF_900177415.1. GTDB lineage: Bacteria > Pseudomonadota > Alphaproteobacteria > Rhizobiales > Rhizobiaceae > Neorhizobium > Neorhizobium oryzae_A. The sequence goes on from NZ_FXAF01000006.1 coordinate 1,184,435, forward strand.
CGCCAGAAAGGCGCCGGAAAACGACTTCACGTCACCGGCATTGAAGGTGACGGCTTCCTGTGCCGCGGGCTTCGGTTCCGCCGTCGCGGCTCGGGCCACCGTCCCGACCAGAAGGACGGTCGCAAGCGCCGCGCTCGAAAGCAGAAGAAGGCTGAATTTCTGCCGCATAAAGGTGCCTTTCGTGTAGAGCCTGAGGCGACGATGCGATGCCGTCGCCGATCCTGCACCGATTGATTCACGATAGAATGGCTTTTTTGGAGCAGGTCCGCAAGGAAATCTCCGGCACCGCCGGGCGGCCGCGCCGGTCACACCTTCGTTAGCTCCACGCTCCGCTCAGTTGACGCGCTGGATCGAGAAGTCGATGACTTCCAGAAGCGCGGCCTTGAGCGGCGAGGACGGCAAGGGCGCCAGCGCATCCCGGGCGATCGTGCCGTAATGCAGCGCGCGGCCGATCGTATCGTTGAGCGCGCCGTATTTGTTGATCAGGGCGAGCGCCTTTTCGAGGTTCTCGTCGCTGCTCTCGCCCTTCTCGATCGCCTCGCGCCAGAAGGCGCGCTCGCTTTCGGTCCCGCGGCGATAGGCGAGGATGACCGGAAGCGTGATCTTGCCCTCACGGAAATCGTCCCCGACATTCTTGCCGAGGTCGGCAGCCTTGCCGCCGTAGTCGAGCGCGTCGTCCACGAGCTGGAAGGCGAGGCCGAGATTCATGCCGTAGGATTTCAGCGCCGCGCGTCCGGCCTTGTCCGCGTTGGCGATGATCGGGCCGACTTCCGCGGCGGCTGCGAAGAGAGCCGCGGTCTTTGCGCGGATGACGGAGAGATAGTCGTCCTCCGTCGTTTCCATGTTCTTGGCGACGGAAAGCTGCAGCACTTCGCCCTCTGCGATCACGCAAGCCGCGGTCGAGAGCACGTCGAGCGCGTCGAGCGAGCCGACCTCCACCATCATCTTGAAGGCCTGGCCGAGCAGGAAGTCGCCGACGAGAACGCTTGCCTGGTTGCCCCAGATCATCCGCGCCGTGGACCTGCCGCGGCGAAGGTCGCTTTCGTCCACCACGTCGTCGTGCAGCAGGGTCGCGGTGTGCATGAACTCGACGCTGGTCGCGAGCCTCACATGGCCGTCGCCCTGATAGCCGAACAGCGAAGCGGATGCGAGCGTCAGCATCGGTCTCAGGCGCTTGCCGCCGGACGAGATGAGATGGTTGGCGACTTCCGGAATCATCTGCACGTCGGACCCGGCCTTGGACAGGATCAACTGGTTGACCCGCTCCATATCGGCCTTGGTGAGATCCACCAGCGGTTTGACGGACGCGGGTTTGTTTTTGCCTTCTTCAAGCGGTATGACGACGCCCAACGATGAGGCCTCCCTATCGAAATTTTGCGAATGACAATAGAAAGAGGCAGTTAGGGCGGCAAGGGCAAATCGCATACCGCCGGAGTGATAGGACGTTTTGAAGCATGCGGGAAATCATCCGCACCAACGATGTGGTTACCCTCTCTCTGGCGGAAAGCCTGATGAAGGACGCGGGCATCCATTGCCTCATCGCCGATCAGTCGATGAGCGTGCTGGAAGGCTCGCTCGGGCTCCTGCCGCGCCGCTTCCTGGTGGAAGAGGAAAGGGCGGACGAGGCGCGGCGGATATTGAAGGATGCCGGCCTGGGAGCGGAGCTGAGACCTTGAAGGAATCTCTGGTCTTAACCTGCGGCATCCCTGCGGATCGCCCCCCTCTGCCCTGCCGGGCATCTCCCCCACAGGTGGGGAGATCGGCTGGGCGCGCCGGTTTCCCCAAGCAAGCGCTGCTGTTCGGCACGCCATCAGCTTGGCGGGAAAAGTACGCTGCTTGTGATCTCCCCACCCGTGGGGGAGATGGCCGGCAGGCCAGAGGGGGGGCGGCAACCGCCAACGCTCAATGGGACCTGCCAATCACCGCCATTCGACGGTGGCAATCCGCATGACTTCCACGCACACCATCGACGCTTTTCACCGCGGACACTTTCACGTGATGCAGCCGAAGGGTGGGGGGCACCGCTCGGGCGTCGATGCCATGCTGCTCGCTTCGCTGGTGGCTGCCGACAAGCCGGTCAGCGTTGCCGATCTCGGCGCCGGCGCTGGTGCGGCGGGGCTTGCGGTCGCCGCCCGTCTGGAAAAGGCGAAGGTCCTGCTGGTGGAAAAATCATCGCTGATGGCCGATTATGCCCGCCGGACGCTGGCACTTCCCGAAAACGCCTTCCTGGCCGGCCGCGTCGGGGTCATCGAGGCCGATGTGACGCTGACGGGCAAGCCGCGTCTCGCCGCAGGCCTGGCGGACGAAATCCACGACCATGTCGTCATGAACCCGCCCTTCAACGATGCGGCCGACCGCCGGACGCCCGATGCGCTGAAAGCCGAGGCCCATGCGATGACGGAGGGCCTGTTCGAAGCCTGGATCCGCACCGCCGGCGCGATCATGAAGCCCGGCGGGCAACTGTCGCTGATCGCCAGGCCGCAATCGATCGCCGAAATCGTCGATGCCTGCGGCAAACGCTTCGGCGGGCTGGAGATCACCGCGCTCCATCCGCGGCCGGACGAGAGTGCCACGCGCATCCTCGTCACCGCCGTCAAGGGATCGCGGGCCCGGCTGACGCTGAGGGCGCCGCTATTCGTGCATGGCGCGGACGGCCACGCCTTCACGCCCTTCGTAGACGATCTGAACAATGGCCGGGCGGCCTATCCGCGCCTCGGCCCGCGGAGACATCCGCAGGCGACCTGATGCCGGGCCGGCGGGACGGCATCGAAAATGCCGCTTTCTCCGGGGCCGCCATTGTGTTTGAAATTCCGCCACATACATGTTTCTGAACGTTCCAACGCAACAGAAGGAAGAAAAATGGCCGGGTTTTGGAAGAGGCTGATGCCGAAGCGGTTCCGTAAAGCGGGCGTGACGATCCCCGTCGTCCGGCTTCACGGCGCGATCATGGCCGGCGGCAGCCAATTCAAGCAGACCCTCAATCTGGCCACCGTCGCACCCATGCTGGACAAGGCCTTCGCCAACAAGGAGGCACCGGTCGTCGCCATCTCCATCAATTCGCCCGGCGGCTCGCCGGTGCAGTCGCGGCTGATCTTCCAGCGCATCCGCGCGCTCGCCGAGGAGAAGGACAAGAAGGTGCTGATGTTCGTGGAGGACGTCGCGGCTTCTGGCGGCTACATGATCGCGCTCGCCGGCGACGAGATCTTTGCCGATCCGACGTCGATCGTCGGCTCGATCGGCGTCGTGTCCGGCGGCTTCGGTTTTCCGGAACTCCTTCGCAAGATCGGTGTCGAGCGCCGCGTCTATACCGCCGGCGAGAACAAGGCGATCCTCGATCCCTTCCAGCCGGAAAAGGAAGGCGATATCGAATACCTGAAGTCGCTGCAGCTCGAAATCCACAAGGTCTTCATCGACATGGTGAAGATGCGCCGCGGCGAGCGGCTGGCGGAAGATGCGACCATCTTTTCCGGCCTGTTCTGGAGCGGCATGCGCGGCCTCGATCTCGGCCTGATCGACGGTCTGGGCGAAATGCGCGAGGTGGTCAAGCGCCGCTACGGCAAGGATGCGAAACTGGAACTGATCGGCAGCGCCCGCACGCTTTTCGGCCGCCGGGTTCCGGGTGTCGCCTTCGGAGGGGGCAAGGCCGGTGAAATCGCCGCGGGAGCGGCAACGGGACTTGCCGCAAGCCTTGAGGAAAAGGCATTGTGGAGCAGGTACGGCCTCTGAGAGGCCGGAAGATACGCGCGAGGGGGAAATGGCGCAGCTTATATTTCTGATTGTTCTGATCGGCGGCGGCTGGATGCTCTACAAGAAGTTCGTCAAGGACGCCGAACGGCTTTCCGCCCGCTCCCGCCGGGAGGAAAAGGAGCGCCAGACCGGCGCGATCGGCACGCTGGAGAAGGACCCGGTGACGGGAGAGTATCGCGTGAAGAGGGATGAGGAGTAAGTTGGCCTTTGATTGGCTTGTGCGATATGATATACATGATAAAAGTATATCATGGAGGTGTTGAATGCTGATCGCAAAATGGGGAAATAGTCTGGCAGTCCGTATTCCCGCGTCCGTCGTGGAAGCCTTGGACCTGAAGGAAGGTGACGATATCGCTATTCGCGTTGCAGATGGTCCCGTCTTCGAAATCAAGCGGAACGATGTCCGCCAGAAGGCGCTTGAACGGATCAAGGCCTTTAAATTGAAGCTGCCGCCCGACTGGAAATTCGACCGCGACGAAGCGAACTCCCGCTGATGCCGTTGGTAGCGAATTTTCTCGATACGAACATACTTGTCTATGCGTTCAGCGAGGGCCCGAAAGCTGAGGTCGCTCAAGCACTGATGGCAGAGCCGTTTGTGCTCAGCGTGCAGGCGCTCAACGAATTCGCAAATGTTGGGCGGAAGAAGCTGAAACTAAGCTGGGAGCGTATTGAGGAGGCGATTGACGCTCTCTCCTTTGTGGCTTCCGCAATCGTCACCCTGGAGCAGCAGACAACCAAGGCCGCCTTAGAACTTGTCGGGCGATATAATCTCGCTTTTTACGATGCTCTAATGCTGGCTGCTGCACTGAAAGCAGATTGCAGTCGATATTATTCAGAGGATCTTCAACATGGCCTGCTGGTAGAAGAAAAGCTCACGGTGATAAATCCATTTCGCTAATCTGTGACGGTCTATAAATCCTTGACCCGCGCCCCCGATGCGTGGCACTCGTCCGCATCCTCAAAACCCACGATATCGCCCAAAGATACCACGATGACCGATCTGCCCGCCCACATGTCTCCGGCCCGCTCCTTCCAGGGGCTGATCCTCGCGCTCCAGAACTACTGGGCGGACAAGGGCTGCGCGATCCTGCAGCCTTACGACATGGAAGTCGGTGCCGGCACCTTCCATCCGGCGACCACGCTGCGTGCGCTCGGGCCGCGGCCGTGGAAGGCGGCTTATGTGCAGCCGTCGCGCCGCCCCTCCGACGGCCGCTACGGCGAGAACCCCAACCGCCTGCAGCACTATTACCAGTACCAGGTCATCCTGAAGCCGAACCCGCCGAACCTGCAGGAACTCTATCTCGGCTCGCTGAAGGCGATCGGCCTCGATCCGCTGCTGCATGACGTGCGTTTCGTCGAGGACGATTGGGAAAGCCCCACCCTCGGCGCCTGGGGCCTCGGCTGGGAATGCTGGTGCGACGGCATGGAAGTCTCGCAGTTCACCTACTTTCAGCAGGTCTGCGGCATCGAATGCGCGCCTGTCGCCGGCGAGCTCACCTATGGTCTGGAACGCCTCGCCACCTATCTGCAGGGCGTCGACAGCATCTACGAGCTGAACTTCAACGGCCGCGAGGGCGAGGAAAAGATCACCTATGGCGACGTCTTCCTGCAGGCCGAGCAGGAATATTCCCGCCACAACTTCGAATTCGCCGACACGGCCATGCTGCACCGGCACTTCATCGACGCGGAGAAGGAGTGCCAGGCGCTGCTTGCCGCAGGAGCTCCGGGCGGCAATGCCAACCAGATGCTGCACAAATGCGTCTTCCCGGCCTACGACCAGTGCATAAAGGCGTCCCACGTCTTCAACTTGCTGGATGCGCGCGGCGTCATCTCGGTCACGGAGCGCCAGAGCTACATCCTGCGCGTCCGCACGCTGGCGAAGGGCTGCGGCGAGGCCTTCCTGCTGACCGAAGCCGGCGGCCTGAACTTCGGCAAGGAGGCGGCATAAGCCCGATCCCGTTTGCGCATCGGGCTTGGCGCCGTTTGACGCCCTTCAAGAAGTGTGGCTAGTCTCCGCCCGGATTACACGTCTGAGGGGGATTCGTGCATGTATATCCTGATCGGCATCGTCGTTCTCGTCGCTCTTTACGCCGTCGTCATCTATAACGGCTTGGTCAAGTCCCGGCAGATGGCGGAGGAGGCCTGGTCGGGCATCGACGTGCAGTTGAAGCGCCGCGCCGATCTGATCCCCAACCTCATCGAGACGGTGAAGGGCTACGCCGCCCACGAGAAGAGCACGCTGGAGGAAGTGATCGAGCTGCGCAACAGGGCGCAGGCCGTGCCGGCCGGCGATGTCGCGGGCCGTGCGGAAGCCGAAGGCCTGCTCGGCCAGGCGCTCGGGAAGCTCTTCGCGCTCGCGGAAGCCTATCCGGACCTCAAGGCCAGCCAGAATTTTTCCGAGCTGCAGGCCTCCCTGGAAACGATCGAGAGCGAGATCCAGATGGCCAGGCGCTATTATAACGGCGCCGCGCGCGACCTGAACGTCAAGGTCGAGAGCTTCCCCTCCAATCTCGTCGCCGGCCAGTTCGGTTTTGCCAAGCGCGACTATTTCGAGATCACCGACGAGGCAGACCGGGCGGTCCCGGCCGTCAAATTCTGAGAAACCGCCATTGGACCTTTGCGACGCGACGGTTTAAGAGCGCGCTTGGCCGTGCTGTCACGGCGTTTTGAATGGCGTAAGAGACGATCATCATGGACAGAGCCAAACTCACCATATTGCCGCCGGGCAAGCCGCTCATCGGGCGCGCCGTGCCTCCGGGTTCCAAGTCGATCACCAACCGCGCATTGCTGCTCGCCGGGCTTGCCGAGGGCACCAGCCGGCTGACCGGGGCGCTCAGAAGCGACGACACGCGCTATATGGCGGAAGCGCTCCGGGCCATGGGTGTGACGATCGAGCAGCCGGACGAAACGACCTTCTTGGTGACCGGCACCGGCAAGCTTCTGCCGCCTTCCGCGCCGCTCTTCCTCGGCAATGCCGGCACGGCGACCCGCTTTCTCACCGCAGCGGTCGCCTCGGTCGACGGTACTGTCGTGGTCGATGGCGACGAGCACATGCGCAAGCGGCCGATCGGTCCGCTGGTCGCCGCGCTCAAGTCGCTCGGGATCAACGTCGAGGCGCCGACCGGCTGCCCGCCGGTCACCGTGCGCGGCAACGGCCATTTCGCTTCGGGGCGGGTGGAGATCGACGCCGGCCTGTCGAGCCAGTACGTTTCCGCCCTGCTGATGGCCGCGCCACTTGCGCCGAAAGGCGCCAATGCGCCGGTCACCGTGGCGCTTGCCGGCACCGAGATCGGCGCGCGCGGTTATGTCGACCTGACGCTTGCCGCCATGCAGGCCTTCGGCGCCAGGGTGGAGCAGATCGACGCCGCGACCTGGAAGGTCGAGCCGACCGGCTACAAGGCCGCGGATTTCGTCATAGAGCCGGATGCCTCCGCCGCGACCTATCTCTGGGCGGCGGAAATTCTGACCGGCGGCAGGATCGATCTCGGCGTGCCGAACGATGCCTTCACCCAGCCGGATGCCAAGGCTTTCGATGTCATCTCGAAATTCCCGCGTCTGCCGGCGGAGATCGACGGCTCGCAGATGCAGGACGCCGTGCCGACGCTCGCCGTTCTCGCCGCTTTCAACGAGACGCCGGTGCGCTTCACCGGCATCGCCAACCTGCGCGTCAAGGAATGCGACCGGGTGCGGGCGCTGTCGCTCGGCCTCACCGCCATTCGCGAGGGCCTTGCCACGGAAGAGGGCGACGACTTGATCGTCGCCTCCGATCCGTCGCTCGCCGGCCAGACCCTGCCGGCCGAAATCAACACCTTCGCCGACCACCGCATCGCCATGAGCTTCGCTTTGGCAGGCCTGAAGATCGGCGGCATCACCATTCTCGATCCGGATTGCGTCGCCAAGACGTTCCCGACCTATTGGGACGTGCTGGCCTCGCTCGGGGTTTCGTACACGGACATCGAATAGGCGCCTAAAGGGGATCGGTCCGGGCGCCGAGGGAGGAACGCGTGGTGCGGTGGTTTTCCGGTTTCTGGCTTGCGCTTCTGTTCTGCCTCTCGGCGGCGCTGCCGGCCCGGGCGGAGGAATTTATCCGCGCCTACCATTCCGACATCGAGATCACCCGGAACGGCGAATTGACGGTTTCCGAAACGATCACCGTCAATGCCGAAGGCCGCAACATCAGGCGCGGCATCTTTCGCGATTTCCCGCTGACCATGGTGGATGCGAACGGCCGCACGGTGCGTGTCGGTTTCGATGTCGTCTCGGTCACGCGCGACGGGCAGCGCGAGCCCTGGCACACCGAAACGGTGACGGGCGGCATCCGCATCTATGCCGGCTCCGAAGACACGCTTCTGAGGAACAGCGAACACACCTATGTCTTCACTTACCGGACCGACCGGCAGATCCGTTATTTCGGCGATCACGACGAGCTTTACTGGAACGTCACCGGCAACGGCTGGCTGTTCCGCATCGCCGGGGCTTCGGCGCGGGTAACGCTTCCGGGCGGCCGGATCACCCAGACCGCCGCCTATACCGGCCCGCTCGGCTCCACCGCCCGCAACGCGCGCATGCAGGCGAACGGCAACGAGGCGGTCTTTGCAACGACCCGCCCGCTCGGCGAGCACGAAGGCCTCACCATCGTCGTCGGGTTTCCGAAGGGCATCGTCGCGCCGCCATCCGCCGATCAGGAGCGCTCCTGGTGGTTCCGCGACAATCTCAACCTCTTCCTGGGCTTCGGCGGCCTGATCCTCGTCATCGGCTATTATTTCTTTTTCTGGACCCGTGTCGGGCGTGATCCCGCGCGCGGCGTCATGGTGCCGCGCTGGGACGCCCCGGACGGCATCTCGCCGGCGCTCGTCAACTATATCGAGAACAAGGGATTTTCGGGCGGCGGCTGGACGGCCTTTTCCGCGAGCGCCCTCGATCTCGCGGTGAAAGGCTATGTGAAGCTGGAGGACCTCAAGGAGAAGATCGTCATCCGGCGGACAGACAAGGCCGTGCCAAAGAACCTGCCGATCGGCCAGGCTTCCATCCTCGGCTCGGTCGGCGGACCGGGGCGGAGCCTGGTCATCGACGAGGCTCACGGCACGACGGTGCAATCCGTGGGGGCGAGCTTCCGCAATGCGATCGAGAAGGAGCATCGCGGCCGATATTACAAGGCCAATACGGGTTATGTGGTGGGCGGCGTGGTGCTGAGCGTGCTCGCCGTTCTGGCGCTGATCGTCTTCGGCAATCTCGAGCCGGACATGATCGGCATGCTGATCGTGCCGGCCTTCTTCGCCGTCTTCTTCGGCATCTTTGCGGTCAGCCTCGGCAAGGGCCTGCGCCGCGGCTCCTCGCTCCTCTCCAAGATCGTCTCGATCGTGATCCTCGGTTTCATTGGGCTTGTCGCCTTGTCGATCGGCTCGGCTCTGCTGGTGGCGATCATGTCGGAGATGACCGGCAGCGACCATTGGCCGATGCTGGTGGCGGTGGGCGGCATCGTGCTTGCGAACGTCATCTTCTTCTTCCTGATGGGCGCGCCGACGCCGCTCGGCCGCAAGTTGATGGACGGCATCGAGGGCCTGCGCACCTATCTGACGCTGGCGGAAAAGGACCGGATGAACATGGCGGGCGCGCCGGCCATGTCGCCGCAGCATTTCGAAACGCTGCTGCCCTATGCGGTGGCGCTCGGCGTCGAAAAGCCGTGGAGCCGCGCCTTCGAGACATGGCTCGCGACGGCCGCGGCTGGCGCTGCCGCAGCGTCCTATGCGCCCGGCTGGTACAGCGGCAATTATTCGAACTTCGGCGACCGCATCGGCGGCTTTTCGTCCTCGATGGCCTCCACCATCGCCTCGACCATTCCCGCGCCCAAATCCTCCTCGTCCTCCTCCGGCTTTTCCGGCGGCTCCTCCGGCGGCGGGGGAGGCGGTGGCGGAGGAGGGGGTTGGTAATTTACCGTTTGCAGGTGACTTTTGCAGTGTGGCTTGCTAGAGGCTCCGCAATTGCTCATTTCCTGTGAAATTCACATAAAAGTTGAGTTCGATGCCCGATCTTCTCCTGGAACTTCGATCCGAAGAAATCCCCGCCCGCATGCAGCGCAAGGCCGCGGGGGATCTCAAAAAGCTCGTCACCGACGCGCTGGTGGAAGCGGGTCTGACCTATGAGGGCGCGCGCGAATATTGGACGCCGCGCCGCCTGACCCTCGATATCCGCGGCCTGACGGCCCGTTCCGCCGATCAGCGCGAGGAGCGCAAGGGCCCGCGCACCGACGCGCCGGAAAAGGCGATCGAAGGTTTCTTGCGTGGCGCAGGTCTCTCGTCAGTGTCGGAAGCCCAGGTTGTCAGCGACCCGAAGAAGGGCGATTTCTACGTCGCCGTCATCTCCAGGCCCGGCCGCCCGGCGGAAGAGATCATCGCCGACGTCATGCCCGGTATCATCCGCAACTTCCCCTGGCCGAAGTCGATGCGCTGGGGGGCTGCCTCCATGCCGAAAGGCATGCGCTATGCAGGCATTGAGGGCAAGGGCCCGGAAAGCCTGCGCTGGGTGCGCCCGCTGCAGTCGATCGTCTGCGTCTTCGGTCCGGAGCACGAGGAGACCCAGGTCATCCCGTTCGAAATCGACGGGCTGACGGCAAGCAACGTCACCTATGGCCATCGCTTCCATGCGCCTGAAGCGATCACCGTGCGCCGGTTCGAGGATTACGCATCGAGCCTCGAAAAGGCGAAGGTCATGCTGGATGCAGATCGCCGCAAGGACGTGATCCTGCACGACGCGCGCGACCTCGCCTTCGCGAGCGGCCTCGATCTCATTGAGGACGAGGGCCTCTTGGAGGAGGTCTCCGGCCTCGTCGAGTGGCCGCATGTGCTGATGGGCGAGTTCGAGAAGGAATATCTCGGAATCCCGTCGGAAATCATCCGTCTGACCATCAAGACGAACCAGAAATGTTTCGTCACGCGGCCTCAGGGCGGCGAGGGCCTTTCGAACCGCTTCATCCTGGTCTCGAACATCGAGGCGAAGGATGGCGGCAAGGAGATCGTCCACGGCAACGGCAAGGTGGTGCGTGCGCGCCTTTCGGATGCCAGGCATTTCTGGACCCGCGACCAGGGCGACCTGCCGGACCTCGACACGCTGGTCGAGTCCGCCAAGAAATTCGACCTCGATCTCAAGAAGCCGCTCGACCAGCGCATGGCGAAGCTCGACGCGCTGAACGTGACGTTCCATGCCAAGCTCGGCACGCAGGGCGAACGCGTCCGCCGCATCCGCGATCTCGCCCAGCAATTGGCGCCGATCGTCGGTGCCGATCCGACGCTTGTCGATCGAGCCGCCGTGCTGGCGAAGGCCGATCTGCGCACCGAAGCGGTGGGTGAATTCCCGGAACTGCAGGGGTTGATGGGCCGCAAGTACGCGACGTTGCAGGGCGAGAACCCTTCCGTTGCCGCCGCGATCGAGGATCACTACAAGCCGCAGGGCCCGTCCGACCGCGTGCCGGACGACAAGGTGGCGATCACGGTGGCGCTCGCCGACAAGCTCGATACGCTCGTCGGCTTCTGGGCAATCGACGAAAAGCCGACGGGCTCCAAGGATCCGTTCGCGCTCCGCCGCGCTGCATTGGGCGTGGTGCGAATTCTGTTGGAGCGGAAGGTTAGGCTGCCGCTTTATAAGACGCTGCTTGGCGCAGTCATTGACGACGCGGTCTTCGGAACGCATGTGATGCCGATAAACGGGGAAGTCCTGTTCGACCTCCTCTCCTTCTTCCACGACCGCCTGAAGGTCTATCTGCGCGATATGGGCGCGCGGCACGACCTGATCGACGCGGTGCTGACGCCCGACGCCGACGATCTTCTGATGGTCGCCCGCCGCGTCGAGGCACTGACGGCGTTCATCACGTCGGAAGACGGCAGGAACCTGCTCGCCGGCACCAAGCGCGCCGTGCAGCTTCTTGCCGCTGAAGAGAAGAAGGGCACGGTCATCGCGGATGGCGTTTCGGAAGAGCTGTTGAAGCTCGACGCCGAAAAGGCGCTCTGGTCTGCCATCACCGCCGCCTCGAAGGAGGCATCCGACGCCATCGCAAAGGAAGACTTCCGCTCGGCCATGGAGGCCCTGTCGAAGCTCCGCGCCCCCGTGGACCGGTTCTTCGAGGATGTTCTGGTCAACGACGAGGACGCGGCGATCCGCGCCAACCGCCTGGCGCTCCTGAAGGCCATCCGCGAAGCGACCGGCACGGTCGCCGATTTCTCGAAGATCGTATCCTGATCAAAAAACAAAACCGCCGGGCTTGCGCCCGGCGGTTCCTCTGCCCCCCTTGAAGGTTTGGCTCAGCTTGCCCTGCGCATTTTCTGCGCCGCGTGGTGAAGCCCGGTTGCGCTGGCGTCGGCATTCGCAACGCGGAAGCTGCGGATCAGGTTGAGCAGTTCGTCGGTGTCGGAAGCGAGCGCTTCCGCCGAGGCGGTGGTTTCCTCGGCCATGGCGGCATTGTGCTGGGTCGCCGCGTCGAGCTGGTTCAGTGACGAGGAGATCGAGCGCAGCGTCGTGTCCTGTTCGGAAGCCGAATGGGCGATCTTGCCGACAATCTCGCTTGCGGCCTTCACCTGGCTGGAGATGCGCTTCAGCGCCTCGCCTGCTTCGCCAACCAGCCTGACGCCGTTCTGCACCTGGCCGGACGAACGGGAAATCTGGTCCTTGATCTCCTTGGCGGCCGCGGCGGAGCGCTGCGCCAGTTCGCGGACTTCCTGGGCGACGACCGCAAAACCCTTGCCGGATTCGCCGGCACGGGCAGCCTCGACGCCGGCATTCAGCGCCAGCAGGTTGGTCTGGAAGGCGATGTCGTCGATCACGCCGATAATCTTCGAGATTTCTTCCGACGAATGCTCGATGCCGCCCATGGCCTCGATCGCCTGGGCGACGATCTGGTCGGAGCGGTTGGCTTCGGTGCTGACCGAGGTCACGCGCTGGGCGGCCTCATGGGCGCCTTCGGCCGTCTGGCGGACGGCGACCGCGAGCTCGTCGAGGGCGGCGGACGTTTCTTCCAGGTTGGCGGCCTGCCGTTCGGTGCGCTGCGACAGTTCGTTGGAAGCGCGGCGGATTTCCTCTTTCGAGCCGCCGATATCGATGCCCTTGGCATTGACCTTGGCCATGGCCGCTTCGAGATGCGCGAGCGCCTCGTTGAAGTTGTGGCGCAGCGCCTCGTAACGGGGCCCGAGATCGCTGCAGCGGACGGTGAGGTCGCCGGTGGCGAGCGCTTCGAGCGCCTGGCCGATGGTGGAGACGACGCGGGCCTGCTCGGCCGCATCCTGCTGCTGCAGGGAAAGGTTCTGCTGGCGTTCGCGGTCGAGTTCCTGCTGCTGCTTCGCCTCGCGCTCGGCCATGGCATGGCGCTCGCGGATCTTTTCCTGCAGCGCCTGGGTCGCCTTGGCCATCATGCCCACTTCGTTGGACATTTCGGTGTGCGGGATCTCGGTCTTGACGTCCTCGTCCGCGACGGCCTGCAGCGCGTCGTGAACGGCGGCGAGCGGCCGGGTGATGTTGCGGATCACATAGAAGGCGGCGGCGAGCGCGAAGAGGAAGGCGAGGAAGCCGATGCCGACGACCTGCCAGATGGCCGTGTTGATCTTGGCGTCGAGATCGTCGGTATAGACGCCGGTCGCGACGATGATCTGCCAGGGTTCGAAAGCCCGCGAATAGGCGGCCTTCTCGAAGACCTGGTCGGCGGGCATGCCGGGCTTTTCCCAGTAGTAGAGGGTGATGCCGCCGCCGGCACGGCCCTTGGCGACGAGCTCCTCGCGGAAGAGGTTGCCCATCTTGTCCGGCTGGCCCTTCTGGTTCACGCCGACCAGTTTCGGGTTGTAGTGAAACTGCGTCAGGGTGTCGTAGTTCAGGCCGAAAATGTAGCCTGCCGGCTCGTATTTGATGCCGGCAACCGCCGCGTAGGCGTATTTCTGGGCATCCTCGTGGCTGAGTTCTCCGGACTTTTCCCGGTCGTAGTAGGACTGCAGGATGGAAATGCCGGATTCGACCTGCGTGCGCAGCATGTCGTAGCGCTCTTCATAGATCGCCGCCACCGAGGTGCGGATCTGATAATAGGTCACGGCGGCGAACGCCACCATCAGCACGGCCACCATGCCGAGCAACTGGTGGGAGATCTTGAGATTCTTCATTTTCGACTCACTTTCAGGCAGCCGAAATCTCCCGGAGGGAGCCGGAGCGGAACGAGGGGGTTTTGGGGAAGGCGCTTCCTGCGCCGGCACGTGCTCACATCGCACTGGTAACGATAGAGTGACGCGCTATACTTGAATAAAAATTTAATTATGCGGGCTTTGGCGACTGAAACAGACAATAATTTAGGCAAATCTGCCGTGAGGAGGCGAAGATTCACGCATCACGCGAAATTATATTTGCCGAAGCACTTTTTGCTCTGTAAATATTATTATTATCTAATTTAGTTATAACGATAATTGATTGAGTGAAGGCGACGGAGACCGGCTCCTAGTGGTCATCTGCTGACGATCTTAGCCCCGCAGTTTCCTGGAATCGGATATCCGCAGGCTGGCGAGCTGGGGGGCGACGATTGCGATGAACAGTTCGGGATCGCCGAAAGCCCTGGCGGAGAGCATTGCGCCATGAACCGAGGCCATCAGAATCTGGGCCTCTTCTTCCGGCCGCTTGTCCAACCGGAACAGGTCCTGCTCGACGCCGGCCTGCAGGACCGACGTAAGCCATTCCGCGAGGCCATGGAAATGGGCACGAACGCGTGACGCGACCTCTTCCGGAAGCATCTGCATCTCGCTCGCGAGCATCGCGCAGAGGCAGAAAGGCAGCGAGGCATCCCGAATGCACGAATGCCAGTAGTTCATATAGGACTGCAATTGCTCGGCAGGGCTTGAGATCTCTTCGCGCAGAGATTTCAAGCCCGCCTCCGTCTGCTGCCTGTAGCGGCTCACCAGAACCGAGACCAACTCGGCCTTCGTCGGAAAGTGATGGTGGATGCTCGCCTTCCTGATGCCGATGGCAGCCGAAATGTCGGCATAGCTGAAGCCGTTATAGCCTCCCGCCACAATCAGGGACTGCGCGATGTCGAGGATTTTTTCCGAAGTCGAAGCCGTTGATTTCATGTGGCTGCCTACCTTCCGGTAGGCAGGTTGTCAAGGTTGCTCCTGTACTTCGGTTTCTCACGAAGAGGTGTTCGCACGTCGCGTTGACTCCAAAATTAGACTACCTACTAGTAGGAAGATAACAACAAGGAGCCTGCCGATGCAAAGCCATTCTTTGACCCAGTCCACGTGGCTGCGATCCTATTATTTCATACGCGCCTTATTCTCGATCGCGTGGATTGCCGCCGCCGTTCACTTCGGGGAACAACCCCGCACCGCCGCCCTTCTGCTGGCGATCTATCCCGTATGGGACGGCCTCGCCAATCTGGTCGACGCCCGGGTCAACGGCGGCCTGAAGGCCAATCCGTCCCAGGCGTTGAATGTCGTGGTCAGCGTGATCACGACGCTCGCCGTCATCGTCGCGGTCAGCAATAGCACCTACGCCGTTCTGGCCGTGTTCGGGGTTTGGGCGATCCTTTCGGGTCTGCTGCAACTCTACACGGGGGTGAGGCGCTGGCGTGCCTATGGCGCCCAGTGGGTGATGATCCTGAGCGGTGCGCAATCGGCGCTTGCCGGCGGCTTCATGATCAGCCGATCCCTCGGCACCGTTGCGCCGACGATTCTGGATATCGTCCCGTATGCGGGGTTCGGCGCGTTCTACTTCCTGCTTTCCGCAATCTGGCTTGTGGTCGCAAGCTATCGCAAGGCCCATGCGTAGGGCCACATTGGCCCAATGAGTCCTGACCTTGGATCAGTTGAAGCGAAGCTGGAACGTGCCGAGCGCCAGCGGCTTCTGGATGGCGGATGCCTCGATAATCCCGGTATCCGCCTTGCTGATGGCCTCGACGGCACTGGTCGTGGCTGCGACGTCGATACCATCGCCGGAGGCTTCCGCCTCCTCGATCTGCATTTCGGTAGAACCGTTGGTCGTCGGATGAATCTCGGCGACGGCCTTCTCGCCGGCCAGCCATTCGGGCAGCTTGCTGACATAGATCACAGGCGAGCCGCCGAGCCAGGCTTCGGTGCGCGCGAGCTTCTTCTCGCCGTTGATGTCGACGATTTCCATCTTCTGGGTGCCCGGCGCCAGCTCGGGAACCTTGTAGGTGGATTCGTCGGCCTTCGCCTCTGTGACCGGGCAGTCGGCGCAACGCTTCTCGACAATGCTGCTGCTGAAGCGCTGGGTGCCTCGCATCTCCATGATGGATGAGGCGAAAGCCGCACTGCTTGCAAACACCAGAACCGTCGTGAGAACGAGACGCATGACCGGAATCCTTCCTTGGGTTCCAAAGAAATAACGCCGCTTCGTTTCGATCCCGTCAGGATAGTCGGTAAATTTTGAATGAATCCGCAGCCGCAGCGCTCAGTTCTGCTCGCGTGCGACGGCACGCCAGCCGATATCCCGGCGGCAGAAGCCGTTCTCCCATTCCACCTTGCCGGCGAGCGCGTAGGCGCGATCCCTGGCCTCCGCGACCGTTCGGCCCGTGGCGGTCACGTTGAGCACGCGCCCGCCGGTCGCGACGAGCGAACCGTCTTTCAGGGCCGTGCCGGCGTGAAAGATCTTCTCGCCGGCCGATGTTTCCGGCAGGCGGGCGATCGGCGTGTTCTTCTCGTAGGAGCCCGGATAGCCTTTCGAGGCCATTACGACGGTCAGAGCCGCGTCGTCGCTCCATTCGGCGGCAACGCGATCGAGCGTCCCGGTCGCGGCGGCATGGAGAAGTTCCAGCAGGTCGCTCTTGAGCCGCATCATCAGCACCTGGCATTCCGGATCGCCGAAGCGGACATTGTATTCGATGAGCTCCGGTCCCTTCGCCGTGATCATCAGTCCGGCGAAGAAGACGCCGGTGAAGGGATAGCCGCTTGCTCCCATGCCGCGGATGGTCGGCTCGATGATCTCCGTCATCGTGCGGGACACCATCTCCGGCGTCATGACGGGGGCCGGGGAATAGGCGCCCATGCCGCCGGTGTTCGGCCCGGTATCGCCGTCGCCGACGCGCTTGTGGTCCTGGGCGGTGGCGAGCGCCAGCGCCGTCTTGCCGTCGGAGAGGCAGAAGAAGCTCGCCTCTTCGCCGTCGAGATAGGCCTCCACCACGACCTCCGCGCCGGCCGAACCGAACGCGCCGTCGAAACAGTCGTCGATCGCCGCCAGCGCCTCGTCGAGCGTCATGGCGACCGTTACGCCCTTGCCGGCGGCAAGCCCGTCCGCCTTGACGACGATCGGCGCGCCCTGTTCCCTGATATAGGCTTTCGCCTCGGCCGCATCGGAGAAGCGGCGATAGGCGCCGGTCGGAATGCCGTAGCGGGCGCAGAGATCCTTGGTGAAGCCTTTCGAGCCCTCGAGCTGGGCTGCGGCGGCGGAAGGCCCGAAGACCGCGATGTTTTCGGCGCGAAGGACATCGGCGAGCCCGGCCACAAGCGGTGCCTCCGGCCCGACCACGACGAGGTCGATCTGATTTTCGAGGCAGAAGGATGCGACGGCCGGATGATCGTCGATGTCGAGCGCCACGAGATCGGCATGTTCGGCGATGCCGGGATTGCCGGGCGCGGCGTAGAGTTTCGCGAGTTTCGGGGATTGGGCGAGTTTCCAGGCGAGCGCATGCTCGCGTCCGCCCGAACCGATCAAGAGAACCTTCATGCCTCGCCCTCGTTTGCGCCTGAAGAATTGTACTACCGGGCGGTTAAGGGGAGGGGCGGCAAAGGTCAAGGGCCAAGGCCCCGCGATGGCCTCTCATCCCATGGCGGGCACGCCATGATCGATGAGGCCATCACGTAAGCGAACCTATATTTCTTTTCCCCTCCGCATATTGTCGTTCCGGCGGATGTCGAGCGCCGCCTGGAATATCATCCTGTTTCGGTACGCCAGGAAAGGTACCGGTTCGTTTCGCGAGGCTGCGCCGTCCAGTTTTTGGGTGAGATAGCAAATGATGGCTTCGAGCTCTTCATTCGCAACCGTCGTTTCGAATGCCAGAGTCCTGGCTGTCTTGCTAGGCATACATACCTCCTTGCTCGCCGCATCATGCGACTCGGAAAATGTAATTCCGGACGTGGGAACGTGAGAGCGGGCGGCGTCTTTTCCACAGCACCGAGGTTAGCAGATCGTCAAGCCTTTCCCGTTTTGGGACGCCTCCATCCAAATTGTGGACCTTCGGCCCCCTTGGTTGCCTTGCCGAAAACTTCGACTATGGTCGCGCATCCGGTTTCAGAAGAGGACATGCATGGCCGCCGATATCCGTTTTCTTGCCGCTGCGATCGCTGCCGAGATCAATGCCCGCCCGGAACAGGCCGCTGCCGCGATCGGGCTGATCGACGAGGGCGCGACCGTTCCCTTCATCGCGCGCTACCGCAAGGAAGTCACCGGCGGGCTGGACGACACGCAGCTCCGTACCCTTTCGGAACGTCTCGTCTATCTGCGCGAGCTGGAAGCCCGGCGCGTGTCGATCGTCGAATCGATCACCTCGCAGGGCAAGATGACCGACGAACTCTCCGCAAGGATCGCCAGGGCGGCGACAAAGGCGGAGCTGGAAGACCTGTACCTTCCCTACAAGCCGAAGCGCCGCACGCGCGCCGAGATCGCCCGCGAGCGAGGCCTCGGGCCGCTCGCCGAAGCGATCTGGGCCGACCGTGCCGCCGATCCCGCGAAGCTTGCCGAAGCCTATGTCGCAGGCGAGGTGACGGACGTTAAGACGGCGCTCGACGGCGCGCGCGATATCGTCGCCGAGACGATCTCGGAAAATGCCGACCTGCTCGGCCGGCTGCGCCAGCACATGCGCGACGGCGCGCTGCTGAAGGCCAGGGTGGTCGACGGCAAGCAGGAGCAGGGCGCCAAGTTCGCCGATTATTTCGACCATTCGGAACGATGGGCGACGGCCCCCGGCCATCGCGCGCTCGCCATGCTGCGCGGCTGGAACGAGGAAGTGCTGACGCTGACGATCGAGGTCGATGCCGACGATCCGCCGCCCGTCAAGCCGGCGCAGCGCATCATCGCCGCCGCCTTCGACATCCGCGATAGGGGCGCGGCCGATCGCTGGCTGATGGACGTCGCCGGCTGGACATGGCGCGTCAAGCTCTCCGTATCCCTGTCGCTCGACCTGATGCGGGAGCTTCGCGAACGGGCGGAGGAGGAGGCGATCCACGTCTTCGCCCGCAATCTGAAGGACCTGCTCCTGGCTGCCCCAGCCGGCTCGCGTGCCACGATGGGCCTCGACCCGGGCATCCGGACCGGCGTCAAGGTCGCCGTGGTCGACGGCACCGGCAAGCTGCTCGAGACCACGACCGTCTACCCGTTCCCGCCGAAGAACGACATCCGCGGCACCCAGGCGGAACTCGCGTCGCTGATCCGCAAGCACAATGTCGAGCTGATCGCGATCGGCAACGGCACCGGCAGCCGCGAGACGGAAAAGCTGGTGGCCGACATGCTGGCGAACCTGCCGGCGTCCCCCTCGGGGACCAAGCCGACCAAGGTCATCGTCTCGGAAGCGGGCGCCTCCGTCTATTCCGCATCCGAGACCGCGGCTGCGGAATTCCCTGGGCTCGACGTATCGCTTCGCGGCGCCGTCTCCATCGCCCGCCGGCTGCAGGATCCGCTGGCGGAGCTCGTCAAGATCGAGCCGAAATCGATCGGCGTCGGCCAGTATCAGCACGACGTCGACCAGGGGAAACTCTCCCGCTCGCTCGATGCGGTGGTCGAGGACGCCGTGAACGCGGTGGGCGTCGATCTCAATACGGCATCTGCGCCGCTGCTCGCCCGCGTCTCGGGCCTCAGCCGCTCGATCGCCGAGGCGATCGTCGTTCATCGCGATGAGAACGGTCCGTTCGAAAGCCGCAAGGAGCTACTGAAGGTCGCCCGCCTCGGCAACCGCACCTTCGAGCAGGCCGCCGGCTTCCTGCGCATTCCGAACGGCAAGGAACCGCTCGATTCCTCGGCCGTCCATCCCGAAGCTTACGGGGTCGCCAAGAAGATCGTTGCCGCCTGCGGCCGCGATCTGCGTGCGCTGATGGGCGACAGCGCCACGCTGAAGGCTCTCGATCCGCGCAGGTTCATCGACGAGCAATTCGGTCTGCCGACGGTGAAGGACATCATCGCGGAGCTCGAAAAGCCCGGCCGCGACCCGCGCCCGAGCTTCAAGACCGCGACTTTCGCCGAGGGCGTCAACGAGATCGAGGACCTGAAGCCCGGCATGGTGCTGGAAGGCACGGTGACGAATGTCGCGGCCTTCGGCGCCTTCGTGGATATAGGCGTGCATCAGGACGGCCTCGTGCACGTCTCCCAGCTCGCCGACCGGTTCGTCAAGGATCCGCACGAGGTGGTGAAGGCCGGCGATGTGGTGAAAGTCCGCGTCGTGGAAGTCGATGTGAGGCGCAAGCGAATCGGGCTCTCCATGCGCAAGGATGGCGGCGAACCGGTGCCCGCATCGCGCGGCGGCGACCGCGGCAAGCCCGCGAATCCGAAGTTCATGAAGACGGAAAAACCGCCTTCGCAGGGCGCATTCGGCGCGGCACTCGCGGAAGCGTTGAAACGGAAGTAAAAACCTCCGGCCTGTCCCGTAAAAATCAATCAGGAGCTGCAGTCGTCAAACATATTTGACGGCTGGATTTTTTGTGTCATTTTTGTGGCGCCGATGTGCTTGCATGTTGTGCGGAATGTACTATTTTTTTGCAATTGATAAGGCAGCCTTAGCATTCCAGGAGGTGCGTCCATGGCCTCGTCCCTTCACAATCTCCTCAACAAAATCATCAAGACCGGTACCCTGACTGTTCGCGGCTCGGGTGGCGAGCAGCGTTACGGCGGCGGCGGGGGGAGGACGGTGACCATCCGGTTCACCGACGAGGCCGCCGAGCGGGAACTGGTCAACGATCCGCAATTGAAGCTCGGCGAGCTTTACATGGAGGGTCGGCTGCTGGTCGAGCAGGGCGACATTTACGACCTCCTCGCGCTCGTCAAGGACAATACCCTGGCCCAGGGGCTGAGCTTCGGCATGATCTGGCGCGGCATCGCCCGCATCATCGTGTCCCAGTTCCGCAATCGCGTGCCGATCAACCACAACCGGCGCAACGTCGCCCATCATTACGACCTGGATGAAAAGCTGTTCTCGCTCTTCCTCGACGAGGACTGGCAGTATTCCTGCGCCTATTTCAATCCTCCCGGCATTTCGCTCGACGAGGCGCAGCTTGCCAAGAAGCGCCATATCGTCGCCAAGCTTCTGGCCGAGCCCGGCCAGAAGGCGCTGGAGATCGGCTCCGGCTGGGGCGGCATGGCCATGTATCTCGCCGAATCCTCCGGCGTCGATGTCACGGGCATCACGCTGTCGACGGAACAGCTCAAGATTTCCCGGGAACGCGCGGCCAAGCGCGGGCTTGCCAACAGCGTCCGCTTCGAGCTGCAGGACTATTACTACCTGCCGGCCGACAAGAGCTACGACCGTATCGTCTCCGTCGGCATGTTCGAGCATGTCGGCCGGCTGAACTACCGCAAGTTCTTCAACAAGGTGAACGACGTGCTGGCCGATGACGGCGTCATGCTGCTGCATTCGATCGGCCAGCCCTATCCGGCGATCATCAACAATCCCTGGATCGAGAAATACATCTTCCCGGGCGGCTATATCCCGTCGATCGCCGAAGTGATGCCGGCCGTGGAAAAGGCGGGCCTTCTGGTCTCCGACATCGAGATCCTGCCGATGCATTACGCCTATACGCTGCGCCACTGGCGCCAGCGCTTCATGGCGAACAAGGAGAAGGCGGCCGCCATCTACGACGAGCGTTTCGTGCGCATGTGGGAATTCTATCTCGCGGGCTCCGAAATGGCGTTCACGCACGAGAAGTTCTTCATCTTCCAGATGCAGATCGTCAAGAAGCGCACCGCCGTTCCGGACAACCGCAACTATATCTACGAACGCGAAGCCGAACTGAAGGCCTTCGAGCAGCGCCGCGTGCCGCTCGACAAGATCGCGGTGTGAGCACTCGAACCGCAGTTCGGGCCTCACCCTGCCCCCCGCTTGCGGTAGGTATGTTCGTATGCTGAGGCTTCTGTGGAGTGCCGAGGTGGCGGCGCGCTCCCCTTCTCCCCGCTGGGGAGAAGGTGGTCCGAAGGACCGGATGAAGGGGGGGCGAAGCCACCATCCGGCAATACGCCTGCCGCATTGCACCCCCTTCATCGCCTCGCTTTGCTCTGCACTTCTCCCGGCTGGGGAGAATGAACCGCAGGACGCAGCCGGATGGGGGCAGGGGCCGCGGCGGGTCCCGCTTGACCGTCCGCTTTGCCGGGCGCTAGAACCTCGCCATGACGAACGCCGACGATTTCAGCGGCCGCGTGGCCGACGCACCCTCGGACAATTGGGTCTACCGCGTCCTGCCGCGGCCGGCCTGGCCCTATGCGCAGCTTGCGCGCTGGGACCGGCCGATCGGCTGGCAGCTCCTGATGTGGCCCTGCTTCTGGTCGGCGGCGCTGGCGGCCAATGCCGCTCAGGACGAAGGGATATTTTCCTTCGGCCTTCTGCTCTTCCATCTCGTTCTCTTCTTCATCGGCTCGGTCGCCATGCGCGGCGCCGGCTGCACCTATAACGACCTTGTCGATCACGGCATCGACATGGAGGTGGCGCGCACCCGTTCGCGTCCCCTGCCGTCCGGCCGCGTGTCCCGATTCGAGGCGAAGGTGTTCATCGCCGTTCAGGCCCTGGTCGGCCTGCTTGTGCTGATTCAATTCAATGCCTTTTCGATCCTCCTCGGCATCCTGTCGCTGGCGGTCGTGGCGATCTATCCCTTCGCCAAGCGCTTTACCGATTGGCCGCAGTTCTTTCTGGGACTTGCTTTTTCCTGGGGGGCGCTGATGGGCTGGGCCGGTGTGTTCGGCAGCCTCTCCTGGGCGGCACTGTGGCTTTATCTTGCCGCCATCGCCTGGACGATCGGCTACGACACCATCTACGCGCATCAGGATAAGGAAGACGACGAGCTGATCGGCGTGCGCTCGACGGCGCGCCTCTTCGGCGAGAACACCAAGGCCTGGCTTGTCGGCCTCTACGGCCTGGCGCTTCTGTTCCTGCTTTTCGCCTTCGCGGCGGCGGGCGTCGGGTTCCTGGCCTATCTCGGCCTTTTCGCGGCCGCCCTCATGTTCGCCTGGCAGGTGCTGATCCTCGACATCGACAACGCCGACCAGTGCCTGAGGCTCTTCAAGTCCAACAACCGCGTAGGCGCGATCCTGTTCATCGGCCTCGTTCTGTCGCTGGCCGTCTAAAAGGAAAAGCCCGACCGGACCGGTCGGGCTTCCTCCCCTGGCGCGTGCATTGTGGGCAAAGGGACAAGCAAAGCCCTACAGCATCGGCCCGAAAATCGGAATCGATTTTCGGTAAGCACGATGCGTAGATTCAATAAGTTGGAGCGTCCTTTGTGCGTCCGTTCGGACGCACGGCGCTCTAGCTGCGCGCGATAATCTCCTTGCCTTCGATCTTCATCGAAACGCCCAGGCTGCCGGTCGTGCGGCGGACCAGGAAGCGGGGCCGGCGGGCGGCGAAATAGGAATGGCGGCGGCGCGGCTGGGCGCCGTTGGCGCGCACGTCGCCGATATGGTTTTCGAGCGGACGGGCAATCCCGTCGGCTTCCACCATCAGCATGGGGATGCGGAAGGCCTCCGACCAGCTCCGCCAGTCCGCGGCAATGTCGCAGAGGTCGTGGGCGACCAGAAGCGGAATGCAGAGATCGGGATCTTCATGATGGAGCTCCAGCGTGACGGTCACTTCGCCGTCGCCATGGTCGATGGCACGGGCGGCGACGCCCTTGAAGGCGCGGGCCGGGAGAGCGAAGGAGAGCGGCAGGCCGCTTGCGGGAAGAACCTTGCGCAGCACGGCGCCGCGCTCGTCGATGGTGATGGTGACATCTCCTGATGTCTCGCGCAGCGCATAGGTAACCTGCTGCGGGAAACGAGACGGATCGAGCCTCAATGTCGACCCTGCCCAAACGGGCTTCAGAACGGTATTGGTCATCGGTATGCTACCCTTGTTTTACTTGAGAGCCGTTGACGGTTTCTCTGCGGGACTTTTGTCCTCTGGCGCCAAACATAGGGCTGGCATCTTCGAGACTGCTTAAAAATCGCGGTTAAGGAAACTTTGCCTGACTGGATGGTTAGCGAAAGGGCACGCTTTTGGGTTTCCGGAAGGTGAATCTCCGGAATCTGTGCGGAGCCGGCACACCGGCCGGAACGTGCGAATACCGATGAATCGGGGCCGCTGAAAAGCCACGGGCAAGGCTGGGTCTCGATACTTGCGGCAGCATCATTCCGACCCCGTGAGGCTTGTCCATGGTATCGACCTATCTGACCTTCGATCTCGTCAATCGCGACATGCAGAAAAGCCTGAAGCAGATCGCCGGCCAGACCATGGTCGCCAACGACACGAAATATTACCAGGAGAATATCGGGAAGGTCACGACGGTCGACGAGTTCCTCGACGACTACCGCCTGTATTCCTACGCGATGACCGCTTACGGCCTGGAGGACATGATCTACGCCAAGGCCTTCATGAAGCAGGTGCTGGAAAGCGATCTCAGCGACGACAACAGCTTTGCCAACCGCCTGACCGACGATCGCTACAAGAATTTCGCCGCCGCCTTCAATTTCAGCTCGTCCGCCTCCGACACGGCCGTCGCCCAATCGGACGGGCAGATGGACGAGCTCTTCGATACCTACGACCGGACGATTGCCGCGCTCAACGACACGACCGAGGAGGAAACGCGCTATTTCAAGGTCATGCTGGGAGAGACCGGCAATATCAAGAACGTCGACGAGTTCCTCAGGAACGACCGGCTGCGCGACTACATGTTCACGGCCTATGGTTACGATGGGACATACTACAACTACAATGCGCTTCGCGGGGTCCTGACCAGCGATCCCGACGATCCGAACAGCTATTACAACACCGCCTATGGCAGCCGGCTCGACCAGTACAACGCGGCGAAGACCGAAGACAGCGAACTGGCGGAGCGGCAGTCCATCCTCGGCCTGCAGGATTCGATCGCGCTCGGAGAACAGCTCAAGGCCGATCTCGAAGAGCAGATGGCCGCCAAGCAGGAGGAGCTGGACAATGGCGGCGATCCCGACGTCCTGCAGCCCGAGATCGACGCCTTGCAGGCCGAGATCACCAAGACCGAAAACCTGATCCAGAAGGATCGCGACGCCTTCGAAGAGCAGCAGCCCCGGCTCGAGGAATTGAACTCCAGGCTCGTCCCGCCCGAACAGGCGAACCAGCGGCGGGCAGAGCTCGCGAAGATCATCGACGGCACCAAAACGGACATCCCGTTCCTGCAGCTCATGGAGATGTTGGCAGAGGATTTCAACTTCAACGCCGACGGGACGGTCCCGGCTGAAGGGGCCGTGACGCCGGAAAAGCTGCAGGAGATCATCGGCGGCTATTTCAACAAGCAGACGCGCCTGACGCATGCCGAAGCGATGTTCAATCAGGAATATTTCGAGCAGAAGGTCAAAACGGCGACCAGCGTCTCCGATCTCACCGAAGATCCACGCATTCTCAATTACATCAAGGCCGCCTTTGATCTGACCGACAGCTATATCGTCAAGTCCACGATCGAGCGGATTTTGACCAATGATAGCGGCATCGTGGAGGAGTATGAGAAGGAGCGGCCGCAATACCGTGAGCTTTACGAAGCCTTCAACTTCAACGCGGACGGTACCGTTGCCGCCGGGGAAGCGCAGACCGACTTCCAGACGAACAAGACCCGCAACAACTACATGAGCCGGTGGGACGACAAGCAGGAAGAAGACTACGACAAGGCTGTCAAATTCTACAAGACGGACATGGCGGCGATCAAAACGCTGGATGATCTCTTCAGCTCGGAGGCGGCAACCACCCTTGCATTCGCGCTGCAGGCCGTCGGCATCGATCCTTCCGAATATTCCGCATACAAGCTCAAGACCGTGCTGCGAAGCGACCTGTCCGACCCGAACAGCTATGTCTATCAGCTGAAGGACGAGCGGCTGGTGACCTTCGCCAAGCTGTTCAACTTCGACAAGGACGGCGATATCACCACGCCGGTGCTGGCCCAGTCCAACGCGGCGATCACCAACGTCGCCAAGGACTATATCCTGCGCAAGACCCGCTTCCTCGAAGGCGATGAGCTGGAAGCCGCCAAGAAAAAAGCGGAGGAGGAAGCGAAATATTACACGGACGCCATGCAGCGCATCGACAGCCGCGACGAGCTGCTCGCCGACCGCAAGCTGCTCGACATTCTTTTGACGTCGAAGGGCATCGATCCCGAAACGGTCACCGACGACTTCCTGAAACAGGCCTTCAATTCCGATCTCGACGACCCGGAGAGCTTCGTCAATGCGCAGACCGACAAGAGGTTCGCCCAGATGGTCGGCACCTTCAACTTCGATGCCCAGGGCAATATCGACCGCAGCGCTGCCGGCGAGGCCCAGAACGGTGGCGAGGTAGCGGCAACCCTGAACCTCTATGTGCGCCAGCTTCTCGAAACGCAGCAGGGCGAGGAAAACGCCGGCGTCCGCCTGGCCCTTTATTTCCAGCGCATGGCCGATACCATTACCGATGCTTACGTCATCCTCGGCGACGAGGCGCTGATGGAGTTCTTCCGCATCGCATTCCAGCTGCCCCAGGAAATCGGCAACATGGATGTCGATCAGCAGGCGAAGATCGTCGAGAAGAACCTCAATCTCGAAGATCTGTCCGATCCGGAAAAGCTCGGCAAGCTGATCGAGCGCTTCACGATGATGTACGACCTGGAGAATGCCACCGTGAGTTCGTCGGCGCTCGACATCCTCTATGGCAGCAATGGTTCCGCTGGTATCAGCGCCGACACCCTATGGGCACTGTCTCAGATCAGGATGGGCTAGGGGCCGGCATGGCCTACGGCATCGGCCCGAAAATCGGAATCGATTTTCGGTAAGCACGATGCGTAGATTCAATAAGTTAGAGCGTCCTTTGTGCGTCCGTTCGGACGCACGGCGCTCTAGGTCTCGTCGTTCTTGCCCGCCGGCTCGAAATTCGGGTCGGTATTGGCCGCCAGCCAATCCAGATCGGCATGCATCGCGCCGCGGCTTGCCTCCTCCATGCGTCGATACCGCGAAAGCAGTTCCCGGCCGAATTCGGTCAGGCCTGCGCCGCCACCGCTTTTTCCCCCGTGGCGGGTGAAGATCGACGGCTCGCGGAACATGCGGTTGATCTCGTCGCCGAGCAGCCATGCCCGGCGATAGGACATGCCGATCGCGGCACCCGCAGCCCGGATCGAGCCGTGTTCGGCGATGAGCTGGAGAAGCTGCGCCTTGCCCGGGCCGAGCCGAACGCCGTTGTCGAGATCGATGCGGATCGTGGTTCTCGGAGGCCGGCTCATGGGATCGCCACCACTTTGCCCGGGTTCATGATCCCGGCCGGATCGAAGGCCTTCTTGATGCGCCGCATGAGGTCCATCTCGATCGGCGCGCGGATATGCGCGAGCTCGTCGCGCTTCAACTGGCCGATACCGTGTTCGGCCGAGATCGAGCCGCCGGCGGCAAGCACGATGCCGTGCACGATCGCGTTGATCTCCCGCCAGCGGGCGATGAAGGCCGCTTTGTCACCTCCCATATCGGCGCTGAGGGGCTGGGAGATATTGTAATGGATGTTGCCGTCGCCGAGATGGCCGAAGGCGCAGATGCGGGCGCCGGGAATGGCAGCCGTGACCGCCTTGTCGGCTTCCGCCATGAAGGCCGGAATTTTCGAGACCGGCACCGAGACGTCGTGCTTGATGGAGCCGCCTTCCGGCTTCTGGGCGTCGGACATGCTTTCCCGCATGTGCCAGAGCGCCTTCTGCTGGGCGACGGAGGAGGCGACCACCGCGTCGCGGATGAGCCCCGCTTCGAAACCCTGCTCGAGCAGCGACTGGATCATTGTCTCCGCCGTCTCGGCGGAATCGGAGGTCGAGATGTCGATCAGCGCGTACCAGGGATGCGGCTCGGAAAGCGGATCGCGCACGCCTTCGATGTGGCGGGTGGTGAATTCGATGCCGATGCGCGGCATCAGCTCGAAGCCCGTCAGCGCCGTGCCGCAAAGGTTGGAGGCCCGCTCGAAAAGCTTCAGGGCATCTTCCGGGGAGTTGAGGCCCGCCAGCGCCACCTGGTGGCCGGCCGGCTGCGGAAAGAGTTTCAGGACGGCGCCGGTGATGATGCCGAGCGTGCCTTCCGCGCCGATGAAGAGGTCGCGCAGGTCGTAGCCGGTATTGTCCTTCTTGAGGCGGCGCAGCCCGTCCCAGATTTCGCCCGTCGGCAGCACCACTTCGAGGCCGAGGCAGAGCTGGCGCATGTTGCCGTAGGCGAGCACGGCGGTGCCGCCGGCATTGGTGGAGAGATTACCCCCGATGCGGCAGGAGCCTTCCGAGCCGAGCGACAGCGGGAACAGCCGGCCGACGGCTTCGGCCGCCTTCTGCACGTCGGCGAGGATCGCGCCGCCATCGGCGACGAGCACGTTGGCGACGGGATCGACGTCGCGGATGCGGTTCATCCGTTCGAGCGAGACGATCAGGTCGCTGCCGCCGGTGCGGGGCGTCTGGCCGCCGACGAGGCCGGTATTGCCCGTCTGCGGCACGATAGGCGTACCGGTCTCGCTCGCGAGCTTCAATATTTCCGAAACCTCCTGCGTCGAACCCGGCTTCAGGAGCATGGGCGAGGACCCCTGATAGAGCCCGCGGCCTTCGACGAGATGGGGCGCCAGATCTTGCGGATCGCGCAGCACATGGCTTTCGCCGACGATCGCCGCGAAACGGTCGAGAAGCTCTGGTTTCGGTCCGGAGATATCCATAGGCTGCCTCCTTCTCTTATTCCCGCGGCGCGGCGGCTCGGGCCAGCCGGTCGTTGATCGCCTCGCCGAGCCCGTGCTCGGGGATGGGTGTGACCGCAATGCGGGCCGCACCCGTCGCATCGGCGCGCTTCAGGTAATCGAACAGGTTTGCCGCCGCCTGCGCAAGATCGCCGGAAGGACTGAGATCAAAAACCG
The DNA here is from genome assembly GCF_900177415.1 of Xaviernesmea oryzae. Taxonomy (GTDB): domain Bacteria; phylum Pseudomonadota; class Alphaproteobacteria; order Rhizobiales; family Rhizobiaceae; genus Neorhizobium; species Neorhizobium oryzae_A. The sequence goes on from NZ_FXAF01000006.1 coordinate 1,213,233, forward strand.
CTACGGCGCGTTCGACCCCCTTCACCGGGGCGGTGCCCAGCCGGATCAGCGCCTCGCCGGGCTCGACATGGTCGGCGTTGAGCCGCACGGCGGCGCCCGGCGCATAGTGGGAAGCGAGCATGCCGGGCGCTTCGATGATCGCCGCCGGACCTTCCGGCCGGATCACCGTAAGGCCGGTGGCCTTCTCGATCTCCTCTGCCGCCACGCCGCCGGGTCTCAGCAGGCGGATGATACCGTCTTCCACGCGCACGATGGTGGATTCGACGCCCACCGGTGCGGCGCCGCCGTCGACGATGAGCTTGAGCCTGTCGCCCAGGTCCTCCGCCACGTGGCTCGCGCTCGTCGGGCTCACCTTGCCGGACGTGTTGGCGCTCGGCGCTGCAAGCGGCTTCCCGAAGGCCCGGATGAGCTCGGATGCGAACCCTTTCGGCAGGCGGATGCCGATCGTGTCAAGACCCGCGGTGGCGAGCGAGTGGATGCCGCTTTCCGGCTTCAGCGGCAGGATCAGCGTCAGCGGCCCGGGCCAGAAGGTTTCGGCGAGCGTTTTCGAGATCGGATCGAAAACCGCATAGCGCTCGGCCATGGAAAGGTCGGCCACATGGCAGATCAGCGGGTTGAAACGCGGCCGCCCCTTGGTCTCGTAGATGCGGGTGATGGCTGCGGGATTGGTGGCGTCCGCGGCGAGCCCATAGACGGTCTCGGTCGGGATCGCCACGGGAAAGCCTTCGGCAAGCACCGCACAGGCTCGCTTGAGCGCGTCTTCGTGGTTGCGGGTGATATCGATGATCTCGGCCGTCATGTCCGCACGTCCATAGCGCGGACCGGGCCGTCTTCAAAGCTTTTTGATGATCTCGCGCAGCGCATTGCTCGATGCGCCGAGCGTCAGCACGTTCTTGATCGCTTCCATCGGATCGCTGGTCTGGAACAGGAGCCCGTTCTTGCGGATCGAGCGGTCGATCCGGAATGGTTCGCCCGGCTCGCCCTCGATCGCGACGGCGAAGTACATGCGCGAATAGGTCGTGCTGATGCGTTCGAAAAATATCTCCTCTTCCCCGATCTCGGAGAAGAAATTGGCGATGTAGAAGGACCAGCTGACCGGCACACGGCGTGCAAGGAGCGTTCTCGCCGCCGTGACATGGCAGTAGCCGAGATGCGGGCGCTCGTCGAGCGTGCGGTGGAAGATGATCTTCGGGAACTGGATGGACCGGTGGAATGCGTTGATCCGCTCGTGGCTCTTTTCGCCGGCGGCTTCCAGTTTCTTGCCCGTGCGTGCCGCGACTTCCGCGTAGCTGACGTAGCGCCGCTCCGCCGGCATCCAGATGGAGCTGTTGCGGGCGATGCGCCCGGTGCGCAGGAATTCCGAATGCGCGGTCGTCTTCGGCGCCGCGGGAGCAGGTGGCTTCGGCGGCGGAGCTTCGTAATAGCGGAATTTTCCCGTAGCCCGCATGGTGGCGCTGCTCCCATCGATGGCGGGACCGTAACATTCACCCCTTAATGACCGGTTTTCCTTTCGCGGGGCTTGAGGGTTTTCCGAAGCCGTCGTCAATGCGGTTGCCGATGTCGCAATGTTGCCTATGCGACACGCGGGGCTGATGGTTATATCCGCTGCAAGCTCAAGGTGCCGCCTCGCTAGGGAGGGCGGAGAATTGGGAAGCCGGTCGAAACCCGGCGCTGCCCCCGCAACGGTGGTGGAGTTGAGAGGCTTGGCAGAAGTCACTGGGAAAGAGCCGGAACGGCCGCCCGGGAAGGCGCCATGCCTGTCCCGCAAGGGACAGCTCCTGAGCCCGGAAACCAGCCTGGGATGAGAGAGAATTTGACCGATCGCGGTGGGCGCTCGGGACGCGGAGATTGCGGGTCGGAGCCGGCCGGTATTTCCATGTCCTTCCGTGGTTGCTCAAGGGCCGCATTGACGAGGAAGGCAAGATGGAAATTCGCAGTCAGGTCCTGCGGCAGCTCAAGAACCGCCGCGAAGGCTTCAGCCTCGAACAGGCCTTTTATACCGATCCCGATTATTACAGGCTCGATCTCGAATTGATCTGGTATCGCGATTGGCTGTTCGTCGGCCACGATTGCGAACTGCCCAAGGCCGGCAGCTATTTCACGCTGCAGATCGGCGACTATCCGGTCGTCGTCGTGCGCGGCCGCGACGGTCAGATCCGGGCGCTCCACAACACCTGCCGCCATCGCGGCAGCCGGGTCTGCACCAAGGAAAGCGGTTCGGCGGTACGGCTCGTCTGTCCCTACCATCAATGGACCTACGAGCTCGACGGCTCGCTGCTGATCGCCCGGCAGATGGGCCAGGATTTCGACAAGACGCAGTTCGGGCTGAAGAAGGTCCATTGCGAGAGCGTCGCCGGCTACATCTTCATCTGCCTTGCCAACGAGGCTCCCGACTTCGCGCCCGTCCGCGCCGCGATCGAGCCCTACATGGCGCCGCATCGCCTGTCGGAGGCCAAGGTCGCCCACCAGTCGACGATTATCGAGAAGGGCAACTGGAAGCTCGTCTGGGAAAACAACCGCGAATGTTATCACTGCGCCGGCAATCACCCGGAACTCTGCCGTACGTTCCCGGAGGCGCCGACCGTCACGGGCGTGTCGGGTGCGATCGACGATCCGGTCATCCTCGAGCACTGGCAGCGCTGTGAGGCGGCCGATCTGCCGAGCGAGTTCAAGATATCGCCGGACGGCCAGTTCCGTGTGGCCCGCATGCCGCTGATCGAAGGCGCCGAAAGCTATACCATGTCCGGCAGGAAGGCCGTGCAGCGAAGGCTTTCCGACGACGTGACGATCGACGGGATCGGCACGATGCTGCTCTTCCATTACCCGACCACGTGGAACCACATGCTGGGCGACCACGCGGTCTCCTTCCGCGTCACGCCGCTCGGGCCGGAGGAGACGGCGGTCACCACCAAATGGCTGGTTCACAAGGATGCGGTCGAAGGCGTCGATTACAATCTGGAAGAGCTGACGCATGTCTGGAACATGACCAACGACCAGGACCGTCAGATCGTCGAGGAAAACGCCTTCGGAATCCGCTCGCCGGCATACGAGCCGGGGCCCTATTCGGCGGTGCACGAAGGTGGCGTCATGCAGTTCGTCGAATGGTATTCGAACTTCATGGTCAACCGCCTTCAGGGCGATCAGACGATGCTTTCGATCGTTGCGTGATCCGGTTTCTTCCGAGGCTGATCGCTTATTCGTGATCGTCGAGAACCCTTCTCCCAGGAACGGAATACTCTATTTTGCATTGTTTCCTAAACAGAATTCAGAACAAGGAAACATGAGGAATGAGATCTTTTCGTTTACGCCTGACCGCGGTCGCGATCGCCGCCGCGTCCGCTTTTGCCGGGTTTACGCCCGCGCAGGCCTTCCAGATGCCCCCGGCGCCCGGCATTTCGTTCGCCAACCCCGTGACGGATGTGCAGTACCGGGATCGCCGTGACTGGCGGCGCGATCGCTATGGCTGGCATCGCGGTTATCGAGGCTATCGCGATCGCCGTCCGGGCTATCGGTATCACAACGGCTTCTGGTTCCCGCTGGCTGCCTTCGCCACCGGAGCGATCATCGGCGGCGCGGTCGCGGCCGATCGCGGCGGCTATGGCAGCCGGCACGTCGCCTGGTGCGAAAGCCGCTACCGGACCTACCGCGCTTCGGACAATACCTACGTGCCGCGTGCCGGCGTTCGCGCGCAATGCGTATCGCCGTACCGGTAAGATCATTTCGGGGCTGGAATGTGGGACCCGGTTCGGGCATCCGCCCGGGCCGGGTTTCCGTTGCTTGTGCGTTAATCACGCATTCAGGATGAATTTTCTAGTATCGTGACGAACTTACGGTTCGTCGATGGCAGGCGCTGTCGGAGCCGGCGAAGGAAATGAAAACGTCGACCAAGGGTTGGGAGAGTTCAATATGACGCTGTTCAAGAAAATCGCGGTCGCGGGCATTTCCGCCGCCGTTCTGCTCGGCTCGCTGATGCCGGCCGGGGCAATGCCGCTGCCGGCCGCTCCGGCAGCCGGGATCGAGGCGAATTCGGGCGTAAACCTGGTGCAGTATCGCCGCGATTGGCGTGACGGCCGCGATTGGCGCGACCGCCGCGGCTGGGATGATCGCCGCGGCTGGTACCGCGGTCATCGCGGCTATCGCGACCGCCGGCCGGGCTATCGCTATTACAATGGTTACTGGTTCCCGCTGGCGGCATTCGGCGCCGGCGCGCTGATCGGCGGCGCCATCGCCGCCCAGCCGCGCTATGTCGAGCCGGCTCCCGCCCCGGTCTATGGCGGCGGCGGTCTCAATCCCCGCCATTACGAATGGTGCTCGGCCCGTTACCGGTCCTACGACGCCTATTCGAACTCGTTCCAGCCCTATAACGGGCCCCGCCAGACCTGCTATTCGCCCTATTACTGAGAGCGGCCGGCAATCGCATCGAAGGCCCGTCCGGCATGAGCCGGGCGGGTTTTCGTTTGGCAGGCGGCATCAAAGAATGCCCACCCGCCTCAAGAGCCACCAGGCGGCGACCACGGACAGCACGATGAGGCCGAAAGCATAGGCCGTTCCGCTCATGCCCTCCGCGAAGGGCAGGGAGGACGTGTTCATGCCGAAGAAGCCGGTGACGAGCGTCGGCGGCAGCATGAAGGCCGTCATCAGCGACAGGATGTAGAGGTGCCGGTTGGTCTCGGAGGAAAGCTTCGAGTCGATTTCCTCATGCAGCAGCCGGGCGCGCTCCTGCAGGGCGTAGACGTCGTGGTCGACCGCTTCCAGCCGGGCGACAAGGCGCGACGCGGCATCGTCGAAGCCGGGCGGCATTTCGTCGTCGTCCGCGGCGGCCGCGCGGCGCATCAGCGTCAGCACGGTTCTCAGATGCCGGTGCAGCCTCACCACCGTGCGCCGGACCGGAGCAAGCCGCCGGCGCTCGTCGCGCGGCGCATTGTCGTAGACGAAATCCTCGATGAGGTTCAGCTCCTCGGTAAGCTCCATGACGAGGCTGATCAGCGTGCGCTGGAATTCGGCGACCAGCGTTTCGAACACGTCGATCGGCTGCCTGTAGCGCGATGCGTTCTTCTCGATCGCCGCCCGCACCCGGTCGATCGATCTGAGCGGCTGCAGGCGGGTGGTGATGATCACCCTGTCCGAGACGAAGAAATGCAGCCAGCCGATATCGCGCGTGTCGTTGTCGAATTCCCGCTGGAAATCGACCAGCGTGCCATAGACGAGCTGTTCGTCGAGCGTGATGGCCGCGTGCGTATCGTGCGTGGTCAGCGCCGCGATGGCCGCCGGGGTGAGGCCTGGAAAATTTTCGAGGAAGGCCGTGACCCGCGTGTCGGCGAGATTGAGATGAAGCCAGAGGAAACCTTCGGCCACGTCCAGATCGCTGCGGGCGGCATCCAGCGGCAATCGCGTGCAGGGCGCCGAACCGGGGCGGAAGTGATAGGCCCAGACGAGCCCGGGAACGGCGGGGGTGAGGATGGACATGGGCGAGGAATCCGGAAGCATGCGCGTCACTCCTTAGGCCTCTTGTGTAACGCCGGTTCGACAAGATTTTCTAAAGCGAAAACCGTTGCTGCCTTTTAGTTCGGTACGCATTCTTATGGTATTAAACCTGATCTCAACAAGGAGCTTTGGCATGTCGCCTGAGGATGATTGCCGCAAGCAGGCCCTAGTCGCGGCGGACGCCGACAGGAACGATCCCGGTCTGATGGCCTTTCTGGATGCGGCCCTTGTGGACCTGTTTGAATGTGAAGCAGATGAAGATTTCGGCGGAAGGATCGCAAAGCCTCGGTCTTCTGCCGATTGACAATCGCATTTACGTTTACGTAAAAGAAAGGGCAGGAGCGGGCAGCAATGCGGTGAGGCGCATATGCGCCAAGGAGGAGCATCATGTACAAGGCACCGGTCGAGGAGATCGCCTTCACGCTGAACCATGTGGCGGGCCTGGCGGAGGCCGTGGAGATCGGCCGGTTCGGGGATCTTTCCGCCGACCTGGTCGATGCTATCCTGGAAGAGGCCGGCCGCTTCGCCGGCAACGAGATGGCGCCGCTTGGCGAGATCGGCGATCGGCAGGGCGCACGGCTGATCGACGGCGAGGTGAAGACGCCGGACGGCTGGCCGGACCTCTACCGCCGCTGGCGGGAGGGCGGCTGGAACGGGCTGACCGCGCCGGAAGCCTTCGGTGGCCAGCACCTGCCGCATATGCTGAACGTCGCGGCGCTCGAAATGTGGAATTCCGCCTCCATGGCCTTCGCGCTCGCGCCGACGCTCACCATGGGCGCGATCGAGGCGCTCGTGGCTCACGGGAGCGACGCGCTCAAGGAAAAATACCTGGCGAAAATGGTCTCCGGCGAATGGACCGGCACCATGAACCTGACCGAGCCGCATGCCGGCTCCGATCTGGGCGTCTTGAAGACCCGCGCCGAACGCCGCGACGACGGCACCTACCGCATCTTCGGCCAGAAGATCTTCATCACCTGGGGCGAGCACGATGCGGCCGACAACATCATCCATCTCGTGCTTGCGCGGCTTCCCGACGCGCCGGCCGGCACGCGCGGCATCTCGCTCTTCCTGGTGCCGAAATTCCTCGTCGACGACGACGGTTCGCTCGGCCCCCGCAACGATGTCTTCTGCCATTCGCTAGAACACAAGCTCGGCATCCACGGTTCGCCGACCTGCACGATGATCTACGGCGACGGGGTCTTCGGCCCCGAAAACAGCAGCGAGAAGGGGGCTGTCGGCTGGCTGATCGGCGAGGAGAACAAGGGCCTCGCCTGCATGTTCACCATGATGAACAATGCAAGGCTCGCGGTCGGCATGCAGGGTGTGGCGATCGCGGAGGCCGCAACGCAGAAGGCGGCCGCCTATGCCCGCGAGCGGACGCAGGGCAAGGCGCCGGGGTGGTCCGGATCGGGCATGAGCCCGATTATCGAGCACCCGGATATCGCCCGGACGCTGATCACCATGAAGGCGCTGACCCAGGGGGCGCGGGCCATCTGCTATGCCTGCGCCCACGCGATCGACATGTCTCACCACACGGAGGGCGAAGAGGCGCGCCACTGGAGCGAGCGCGCCGCGCTGCTGACGCCGGTCGCCAAATCCTTCGCAACCGATATCGGCGTCGAGGTCGCCTCGCTCGGCATCCAGGTGCACGGCGGCATGGGCTTCATCGAGGAGACGGGAGCGGCCCGTTATCTCCGTGACGCGCGCATCGCCCCGATCTACGAGGGCACCAACGGCATCCAGGCGATCGACCTCGTGACGCGCAAGCTGCCGCTCTCCTCCGGCGATCAGGTGCGCGGCTTCATCGGCGAGATGAAGGAGGTCGCCGACCGGGTCGCTGCGTCGAACGAGCCGGCTTTCGGCGAAACCGGCGACAGGCTGAAGGCCGCGATCGCCGCGCTCGAGACCGCCACCAACTGGCTGCTGGAAACGCAGGCCGATGGCAGGGTGGCCGATGCGCTGGCAGGTGCCACGCCCTATCAGCGCCTGTTCGGCCTGACGCTCACCGGCTGCTACCTCGCCAAGGGTGCGCTCGCCGATATCGGCGACGGCGGAACGGAAAAGCGCGTGGCGCTCTGCCGCTTCATGGCGGAAAACCTGCTCGCCGAAACCTCGGCGCTGAAGGACCGCGTCGTCTCCGGTGCCGCGAGCCTCGAAGCGGCCCGTGCAATCCTCGCCTGAAGGAGTTTTTCGTGAGCGACAGCCATATCCTTGTCGAACGCCCGCAGGTCCGGCCGGGCGTGATGGTGATCCGCTTCAACCGGCCGGAAAAGAAGAACGCCATCACCTCGGCCATGTACAACCGCATGACCGCGGCGCTTGAAGAAGCGAACGGCGACGAGACGGTGCGCGCCGTCGCCTTCCTCGGCACCGAGGGCTGTTTCTCGGCAGGCAACGACATGGGCGATTTCCTGACCTATGCCCTGTCGGGTTCGAAGGAGGCGCCTGCCGCGGCGGTCTTCATCAAGGCGCTGGCGCTTGCCGAAAAGCCGCTGGTCTCCGGCGTCGACGGCCTGGCGATCGGCATCGGCACGACGCTCAACCTCCATTGCGACATGACGGTCGCCTCCGGCCGCAGCCTGTTCAGGACGCCATTCGTCGATCTGGCGCTGGTGCCGGAAGCCGCCTCCAGCCTTCTGGCGCCGAAGATCATGGGCCATCAGCGCGCCTTCGCCATGCTGGTGGCGGGCGAGGGCTTTTCCGCGCAGGCCGCACTGGATGCCGGCCTCGTCTGGAAGATCGTCGAGCCGGAAACGGTGGAGGCGGAAACGCTCTCGCTTGCCGCAAGCCTGGCGGCCAGGCCGCCGCAGGCGCTGAGGATCGCCCGCGATCTGGTGCGCGGGTCCCGCGACGAGGTTCTCGCCCGCATCGACGAGGAGCTGGTGCATTTCTCCGCCCAGCTCAAAAGTGCGGAGGCGCGCGCCGCGTTCGAGGCCTTCATGCGGCGTTAACGCTGCCGAGCGGGAAAATCCGGCCATCCCCTTCTTTTGGCATGCGAGCAGGATTAGTTCTTCTTCCGAAAGGGAAGCAATCTCATGCGCAAAATCTTGTCGAGCCTCACGATCCTGCTGATCTCCTGTTCCGCGGCCACGGCAGGGGATTTTTCGGGCGGGGCGCCCATGTCGTTAGCCCAGTATCAGGGGGATACCCGCACCAGAACCGACGATCGCCGGCCGCGGCCGCAGCGCTACGTCTGCGTCGTGCCGCCCCGCCAGAGCGACGACCGCAACCGGCCCTATGTCTGCCGTGCCGATGCGGGTCGTGTCGGCGGGACCTGCCGCTGCCAAAACGTCGTCGGTACTGGCCGGCTGGACCTGGATTTCTAGGAATTACTTCTCCAGCAGCGCCACCGCTTCCACATGCGGCGACCAGAGGAACTGATCGATCGGCGTCACCGATCTGATGCGATAGCCGCCGTCCACCAGTATCCGCAGGTCACGGGCGAGCGTGACCGGATTGCAGCTCACCGCGGCGATGGCCTTCACGCCGGAACGGGCGAGTTCCTTCACCTGTGCCTCGGCGCCGGCGCGCGGCGGATCGAAGACGACCGCGTCGTAGTTCTTCAGCTCCTGCGGGATCATAGGCCGTCGGAAAAGGTCCCGCTTCTCGATGGTGACCGGTTTCAGGCCCTGCGTGTTGCGGGCGGCATGGTCGAGCGCCTTCAGCGGCTTCTCCTCGCCTTCGACGGCATGCACCTTGGCGCTCCGGGCCAATCTCAAGGCGAATGTGCCGGAACCGGCGAAAAGGTCCAGCACCCGCTTCGCCTTGCCCACATGGCCGATCACCAATGCGGCCATCGCATCTTCGGCCGGTTTTGTCGCCTGGGTGAACGCGCCCGGCGGCGGCGAGACCTTCACACCGCCGAAATCGATCAGCGGCTTCTGCGGCTCGATGACGATTTCGCCGTTGACCGAAACCCGCGCGATGCCCCTGAGGCCGAGCACGATTTCGGTCACCGCACGCCGCTGCCTGTCGGTAAGCGGCTTCAGCCCGTCGGCGGCGAGGTCGAGGCCGGAGAGTGTTTCGAGCACCGTGATGCGGAAGATATCGGAGCCGGTCGCCAGCGCCTGGCCGACGGCCCGGATGGCATCGAGCCGCGCCATGATGCCGGGTGCTGCGATCGGACATTCCTCGATCGAGACGATGTGGTTGGTTTCGGCGCGGTTGAAGCCGAGCAGGAAATCCTTCTCCGTCCTGCGGGCGGAGAAGACGGCGCGCCGCCGCTCGCCCGGATGTGCGGCGACGAGTTCGCCGACCTCCGGCGTCAGACCCCTGGATTTCAGCGCCTCGACGACCAGTTCGCGCTTGAAGGCGCGGTAGGGCGTATCCGCCAGATGCTGCAGCGAACAGCCGCCGCAGGCGTCCCGGTCCGGATCGAAATGCCGGCAGTGCGGCACCGCACGGTCCGGCGAAGTCTCGGCGATCGATATCAGCGTGCCGTGGTTGCCGTTGCGGGCGATCGCCACCGTCTCTCCCGGCAGCGCATGCGGCACGTAGACCGGCCCGTTCTCGCCCTCGGCAATGCCGTGGCCCTGCGCGCCGAGCCGCGCGATCTTGACTGTTTCTGTGCTCATTCTGGCTTTCGTCCTGCGAGCAGGAATTCCCGGTTGCCGTCGCCGCCGGAGATGGGTGAGGGGATGAGGCCGAAACTCGTCCAGCCCATGTCTTCGGTCAGCCAGCGTTCCAGTTCCGCCGCGACCTGCGGCGCGCTCTCCGGCTCACGCAGGAGCCCGCCCTTGCCGATCGCATCGCGCCCGGCCTCGAACTGCGGCTTGACGAGAAGCACGCATATGGCGCCGGGCACGGCAAGGTTCAATGCCGGCGGCAGCGCCAGCTTCAGCGAGATGAACGAGACGTCCGAGACGACGAAATCGATCGCCCGGCCCTCGAGGTCCGCTTCGGTGAGGTTGCGGGCGTTCAACCCCTCGATATCCGTCACCCGCGGGTCGGCGGCGACCCGCGCATGCATCTGCCCGTGTCCCACGTCGATCGCGGTGACATGCGCCGCGCCGCGTTGAAGCAGGACTTCGGTGAAGCCGCCGGTGGAAGCGCCCACGTCGAGACAGGTTCTGCCGGCCGGATCGAGGCCGAAATGGTCGAGCGCTGCAACGAGTTTCAGCGCCGCGCGGGAGACATAGGCCTTGGCCGGATCGTCGATCGCAATTGCAGCGTCCGGAGAAACCACCTGGCCAGGCTTCGTCACCACCTGGCCGTTCACCGTCACGGTGCCGCGCGAAATCGCATCGCGCGCCCGCGATCGGCTTTCGAACAGGTCGAGCGATATGAGAAGCTGGTCGAGGCGTTGGTTTTCAGCGGATTTGGCCATGCGGCCAGTCAATGCCTGCCGGCGGGCCGATGCGCAAGTATCTCATGGAATGAAAACTCGCGTCGCCGTTCAATCAAATCTTAATCATGTTGGGATTCTCTCGACTGCGGAGGAGCCTGCAATCCTTTGACCGAGAGTGGAAGCCGTCATGGCGCTCAAAAATCTTTCCCTGAACAAGAAACTCATCATCACTTTCGCGGCTTTGATGTCGGTTTGCCTCCTGGCATCGGCCGGCGTTTACTGGCAGGCGCTGAAGTCGAGCCGGGCTTCGGCCCAGCAGACCGTTTCGCAAGCCATCATGATGCAGGTGGACAACGCGCTGGAAGCCATGCTGGAGCAGGCCGTCAACCAGCGCGGCTTCCTGCTCTTCAAGAGCGACAGCACCTATAACGACGTGTTCGCCAATCGCGACAGGATGATCGCCGCGATCGATGCCGCCAAGCGGACCGCGGCCGGCATGCCGGACCTGATCGCCTCGCTCGACGCCATGCGCGCCGCGGCCGACGTCTTCCACACCCAGCTCACGGTGCCGCAGCTCGAGGCCCGCAAGAACACCGACAGGCCGATCGACGAAGTCATCGAAATCGGCCGCAACCAGGCGAGGGGCCAGCTCGACGGGTTCCGCGAGGCGGCCGCAAAGATCAAGAAGCAGGCGTTCGATCTGACGACCGGCCTGCAGGACACGCAGGCGAACGCCCATCGTGACCTGCTGCTCACGCTGCTCGTCGGCGGCGGCGTCGCGGGTCTGATCGCCGTAGCGCTCGTTCTCGCCCTCTCTCGCGCCATCGTCACTCCGATCGTCGGCATGACGGAAGCCATGGCCGCGCTCGCCGGCGGAAACCACGACATCAGGGTTCCGGCGCTCGACCGCACGGATGAAGTGGGGCGCATGGCCAAGGCCGTCGCGGTCTTCAAGGATGCGGCGATCGAAAAGCAGCTCCTTGCCCGCGATGCGGAGGCGTTGCGCGAAAACAGCGAGCGCGAACGTCTCGCCAACGATGCGCAGAAGGCACGCGAGGCTGCGGAGATCGAATTCGCGATCGACTCGCTTGCCACCGGCCTTGCAAGCCTCGCCAACGGCGATGTCGCCTATCGCCTTGAAAAGCCGTTCGCGGGTCGTCTCGACCGGCTGCGGACCGACTTCAACCAGGCGCTCGGCAAGCTGCAGTCGGCACTCCAGGCCGTCGGCGAGAATGCCTCCGCCATCAGCGCCGGCGCCGGCGAGATCCGTGCCGCTGCCGACGACCTCGGCCGCCGCACCGAGCAGCAGGCCGCCGCCGTCGAGGAGACCGCCGCAGCGCTCGAAGAGGTGACGACGACGGTGAAGGAATCCGCCCGCCGTGCGGAAGATGTCGGCCAGCGCGTCGAGCGCACCCGCATCGGCGCGGAGAAGTCGGGCGATGTGGTCCGCCGTGCCGTCTCCGCCATGGAGCAGATCGCGAAATCCTCCGGCGAGATCATCAACATCATCAGCGTCATCGACGATATCGCCTTCCAGACCAACCTTCTGGCGCTCAACGCAGGCGTCGAGGCGGCCCGCGCGGGCGATGCCGGCAAGGGCTTTGCGGTCGTCGCCCAGGAGGTGCGCGAGCTTGCGCAGCGCTCCGCCAATGCGGCGAAGGAGATCAAGGCGCTCATCACCACCTCCAGCCAGCAGGTGGATGCAGGCGTGGCGCTGGTCGGCGAGACCGGTCAGGCGCTGGAAGCGATCGTCGGCGAGGTGCAGCAGATCAACGAGCACCTGAACGCGATCGTGATCTCCACGCGCGAGCAGTCGACCGGCCTGCAGGAGATCAATTCCTCGGTCAACAACATGGACCAGAACACGCAGCAGAACGCGGCCATGGTCGAGGAGCAGACGGCGGCCAGCCACAAGCTCGCTCAGGAGGCCCAGGCGCTCGATGCCCTGCTGAGACAGTTCAACTTCGGCGGTTCCACGGCGTTCCGTATATCCGGCCCCGTCGTCGTGCCGGCGGAAGCCCGCCCCGCCGCGTCGCCCGTCAACGCGCTGCGCTCCACCGTCGCCCGCGCCTTCTCGGGCAAGGCCGCGACGGTTGCGGCCGCCAAGGAAGAATGGTCGGAATTCTGATCCGCCGGATGGTTTGTGACATATAGGAAGGCAGGCCGGAGATTGTCCGGCCTGCCTTCTCTGTTTTCTCAATCCGGTCTATTTTGCCGGCCGTAAATAGACTGGAGGTAAGATATGCGCTGGATACTGATCGCAGGCGGACTGCTCTCTGCGGCATCGCCGACATTCGCCCCGGCATTCGCAAATGACACCACTGCGGAACTGACCACCGGCGGCCTCAGCTACCTACAGACTTCCGATGTGACGATGGAGCAGGAAAACCTCTATATTTCCCGCAAGGAGGTTCTGGTCGATTATGTCTTCAGGAACACCGGAACCTCGGATTTCGAGAGCATCATCGCATTTCCGATGCCGGACGTCACGGGCGGCTCGCAGAGCGATATCGCCTATGGAGACCCGGAAAGCGATAATTTCCTCGGCTTTTCGGTCGTCCAGGACGGCAAGCAGATCACGCCGGAACTGCAGCAGCGCGCCATTGCGGTAGGCGTGGACAGGACCGACGAACTCGTCGCCCATAAGGTCCCGCTTCTGCCCTATAGCGACAAAACGTATGAAGCTCTGAAATCGCTGCCGCAAGACGTTAAGACACGATGGATCGCCGAAGGCCTCGTCTATGTGGACCGCTACGATGCGGGAAAGGGCTGGCAGGAGGATTTGCGGCCGACCTGGACGCTCCGCTCGGTCTATTGGTGGAAGACGATGTTTCCGGCCGGCAAGCCGGTACGCGTCAGCCACCGGTATGCACCGAGCGTCGGCGGCACCGTCGCCATGTCCTTCATCGACCAGGGCAAGCCGAGCACGGGTTACAAGGATTATGTCGAACGTTACTGCATAGACGACGCCTTCATGAAGACGGCGGCCAAGCTCGAGGCGGCGGCCGGCAAATCCGGCCCGAACTACATGGAGCAGTGGGTCTCCTATATCTTGACCACGGGCGCGAATTGGGGCGGCCCGATCGGCAAGTTCAAGCTCACGATCGACAAGGGCCGGTCGCAGGATTACGTCAGCTTCTGCGGCAATGGGATCAGGAAGGTCGGTCCGACGACCTTCGAGATGACGGCGGAGGATTTTTATCCGGAAAAGGATCTCCATATCCTGTTCCTCACAGCAGCGGACCAATAGGCTCCACGACTGTTGAAGCGGTGTGATCTCTTCGCGACTTGCCGAAGAGCGAATTGAGGAGGATGATCCCGGACGAGATTTCCGGGAAGCCAGTCATGCGTCGTCCTGCCGATCGCTATGATCCATTCGCGATCATCCTCCACTGGCTGATCGCAGGTCTTATCCTTGGCCTCATGGTGCTCGGCTTCGCGATGACCAAGCCATCCATCGACCCCGTTCTGCAATTTTCGCTCTTCCAGTGGCATAAATCCTTTGGGATGCTGGCGCTGCTCTTCGCTATCGTCAGGTTCGCCTATTCCCTGATCCGTGTCCGGGTGACGCCGGTCGCGGGCATGAGCCGGCTTGAGCACCTGGCGGCAAAGGGCATGCACCACGTGCTTCTGGCGTTGGCAGTTGCGGTTCCCCTGGCCGGCTGGATGGTCGCTTCGGTCTCGCCGTTGGAGATTCCGACCTTCGCCTTCAACCTCGCCGTCATTCCGCATCTGCCGGTGCCGAAGTCGGATGCGGCGGAAGCCTGGTGGACGACGGCCCATGCGGTGCTTGCCTATTCCACGCTGGCGCTGGTGTTCCTGCATTCCGGCGCGGCGCTCTACCACCATTACCGCAGGCATGACGACACGCTGATCCGCATGGTCGGCGGCCGGCGTCGTCAGATCAAAACGTCCGCCACGGAGTCGCGATCATGACCCACAAGACAACTCTCATCGCGGCGCTGCTTGTCGCCGCATCGTTTCCAGAGACAAGCCGATCCGACATTGAGGTGCCGAGCCTGTCCGAGGTCGCAGGACGTTATGCCATCACGCCGGGTTCGCGCATCGCCTTCACCGTCGATCAGGTGGGCGGCGGCGGCATCAAGGGCAAGTTCGGAAAGTTTTCCGGTACCTTCAATCTGAAGGCCGGCGATCTGCCCCATTCCATGGTGAATTTCGAGCTGAAGCCCGGAAGCGTCAGCACCGGCCAGGCACGCATCGATGCGTTCCTGCGGTCAGGTGCGGTCTTCGACACCGACCACTTCGACACGATTTCCTTCCGCTCGAACCGTGTGGAGCAGACGGGACCCGACAGCGCCCGCATCACCGGCACTCTGACGGCCAAGGGACGCAGCATGTCCGAGAGCTTCGACGTGAAGCTGACGGGCTGGAGCGGCCGCAAGATCGCCTTCAACGTCAGCGGCAGGATCTTCCGCTCGCGTTATGCGATGGACGTCGGCACGCCGATCTACTCCAACGTCGTGCAGTTCGACATGATGATCGAGGGGCTGCGCAGTTAGAGCGTTTCCTTGTTAGATTGAAGCATTCTGTTGGCTCAAACGGAGTCGGATGGTCGACCGGCTGGCGCAGGTCGTAGCCCCGCCCTACGGCCGAGCCAGCCGGTCGATCAGGCGGCCCGTTTCAGCCAACCCGCAGGGCCGGGCATCTTTCCGCCGGGATCAAAGGCGATCGGCTCGGACGTACCAGGGGGTATGCCCTTCGCCGATCGCCTTTGCCCCAACGAAAACCTGCTCCGGCAGAATGCTTCAATCTAACAAGGAAACGCTCTAGTCTCAGCCGGCGGCCCCGACGCCGATGCGCGGCTGGCCGAGCGTTTTGAAGACGGTTGAGACGATGCCGGCGCGGTCGAGGCCTGCCTTGGCATACATGGCATCCGGATTGGCCTGTTCCATCCAGATATCCGGCAGCACGAGGGAGCGGATCTTCAGCCCGTTGTCGAGCAGGCCTTCCATGGCGAGGAACTGCAGCACATGACTGCCGAAGCCGCCGACGGAACCCTCTTCGACGGTGATCAGCACTTCGTGGTGATGGGCAAGCTGGCGGATCAGGTCACGGTCGAGCGGCTTGGCGAAACGGGCATCCGCAACGGTGGTGGAAAGCCCGGCGGCATCCAGGTCTTCCGCCGCCAGCAGACATTCCTTGAGGCGCGTGCCGAAGGAAAGCAGCGCCACCTTTGAACCCTGCTTCACCAGGCGGCCCTTGCCGATTTCGAGGATCTGGCCGCGCTCCGGCAGCTCGACGCCGACGCCTTCGCCGCGCGGATAACGGAAGGAGATCGGCCCTTCGCCATAAGCCGCCGCCGTGCGCACCATATGCTTCAGCTCCGCCTCGTCGGCAGCGGCCATCACCACCATGCCCGGCAGGGTGGCGAGGAAAGTCGTGTCGAAGGAACCCGCATGGGTCGGGCCGTCGGCACCGACGAAGCCGGCGCGGTCGATCGGGAAGCGGACGGGAAGACCCTGGATCGCCACGTCGTGGACGACCTGGTCGTAGCCGCGCTGCAGGAAGGTCGAATAGAGGGCGCAGAAGGGCTTGTAGCCTTCCGCGGCGAGGCCTGCCGCGAAGGTCACCGCATGCTGCTCGGCGATGCCGACGTCGAAGGTGCGGGCAGGGAAGGCTTCGGCAAGCTTGTCGATGCCCGTGCCGTTCGGCATGGCGGCGGTGATGCCGACGATCTTCTCGTCGAGAGCCGCTTCCTGCACCAGCGCCTCGCCGAACACGCTCGTATAGGAGGGCGCATTCGGTTTCGATTTCGCCTGCGCCCCGGTGATGACGTCGAACCTGTTGACGCCGTGATACTTGTCGGCGGCAGCCTCCGCCGGCGGATAACCCTTGCCTTTCTGGGTGACCACGTGGATCAGCACCGGGCCGCGGGCATTGTCGCGCACGTTGCGCAGCACCGGCAGGAGGTGGTCGAAGGAATGGCCGTCGATCGGGCCGATATGGTAGAAGCCCATTTCCTCGAACATGGTGCCGCCGGTGACGTAGCCGCGGGCATGTTCGACGGCGCGGGTGATCGCCTTGTCGATGCCGTGGCCGAGATAGGCCGTCAGCTTCTTGCCGAGCTCGCGGAAGCCCATATAGGTGCGGCCGGAGGCGAGCCGCGCCAGATAGGCGCTCATCGCGCCGGTCGGCGGCGCGATCGACATGTCGTTGTCGTTCAGGATGACGATCAGCCGCGCATCGAGCGCGCCGGCATTGTTGAGCGCCTCATAGGCCATGCCGGCCGACATCGCGCCGTCGCCGATCACCGCCAGCACATTGCGCTTGGAGCCGGAAAGGTCCGCCGCCACCGCCATGCCGAGGCCGGCGGAGATCGAGGTGGAGGAATGCGCCGCGCCGAACGGATCGTATTGGCTTTCCGCCCGCCGGGTGAAGCCGGAAAGGCCGCCCTCTTGGCGCAGCGTCCGGATACGGTCGCGCCGCCCCGTCAGGATCTTGTGCGGATAGCACTGGTGGCCGACATCGAAGATCAGCCGGTCGTCCGGCGTGTTGAACACCTTGTGGATGGCGATCGTCAGTTCCACGACGCCCAGGCCCGCGCCGAGATGCCCGCCGGTGCGCGATACAGCGTCGATCATCTCGTCGCGCACTTCCCGCGCAAGCCGCGGAAGGTCGCGGTCATCGATCTCACGAAGGTCGGCGGGGAGCTTGACCGTGTCGAGCAACGGCGTAGCGGGCATTGAGGTCACGGATGGCAGCCTTTGTCTCATCTTGTCTGGAAGTCTGTCCTTCCACAAGATGAGAAGAAAACAGGCTTTTTCAAGTTGTCCGGTGGCAGGTTTCTAATCGATTTTAGCCTGCGGGCAAAGGGACAAACTCTTCCTCGTCGCCCGGCACGATGTCGAAACGGCCGGTGCGCCATTCTTCCTTCGCCTTTTCGATCCGTTCTTTCGAAGAGGAAACGAAGTTCCACCAGATGTAGCGCTTGGAATTCAGGGCCGCGCCCCCGAAGAGCATGAGATGACAGCCCGAAGGACCGGCCTCCAGCGTGATCGGATCGCCCGGACGGAAGACGAGAAGCTGGTCGGCCGCAAAACGGTCGCCGGCCACGATGAGCTCGCCCGAAAGGATATAGATCGCCCGTTCCTCGTGATCGGCAGCGAAGGGAAAGCGACGGCCTGCATCGAGGCGGAGATCGACATAGAGCGTGTCGGTGAAAGTCGTGACCGGCGAGGCGAGGCCTTCGAAAGCACCGATCACCACCCGGCCCTTGGCGCCGTCCGCGTCGATTGCCGGCATCGCCTCCTTGCCCGTATGCGCGAAGGCCGGATCGATTTCTTCCCGGTCGTCCGGCAGCGCCAGCCATGTCTGCAGTCCGGAGACGGATTGCGGATGGCCGCGCAGGTTCTCCGGCGTGCGTTCCGAATGCACGATGCCGCGGCCGGCGGTCATCAGGTTGATGTCGCCCGGCCGGATGACGAGTTCGGTGCCGAGGCTGTCGCGATGCTTGATCTCGCCGTCGAAGAGATAGGTGACGGTGGAAAGCCCGATATGCGGATGCGGCTTGACGTCCAGCGCCTCGCCGGCGCGCAAGAGCGCCGGTCCCATCCGGTCGAAGAAGATGAAGGGACCGACAAGCCGCCGCTGCCGCGTCGGCAGCGCCCGCCGCACGGCAAACCCGCCGATATCGCTGGTGCGCGGAATAATCAGGTTCTCGATCGCATCACACGCGAAGGCATCGCCTGCGACGGGGTCTTTTCCGGGAAAGAAGGACATGGGTCAGGCCTCAGATGTGTTGCGATTGGCGAGAGCACCCCCGATGTCGCTGACGAGAGGCGGCAGGTTGATGGTGATTACGTCCCAAATATTGACCGTTTCGATCTGATCGTATTCGTGCCTCAGGATATTCCCTATGTCTCGAATGCCTCTCCAGTTATGTGCCGGAAACATCTCTTCTGCGCAAGCTCCCAGCTTTACGGCAGCCTCTGAGATGCGCGACAGGCACCGTTCGCAGGCATCTCTCGTCTTGATCCGACAGGTAGTCGGCCAACTCCATGCCTCGAGTATATTCGAGCACGGCAAGTGCATTTTCGAGGATGTCCTCAACGCGAACCCATGGGCGGCTAGAAGGCAAGCTGTCTGTCCCGTGTAATTTCCCGTGCCAGCCTTGGCTTTTGGACCGGCTCGGAAACGATGTCGACCGACTTGCCGACGATGGTCTCCAGCTTTTCTTTCAAATCGGCGAGGGAACTGAAATAATCGAGCCCGCGACCCGTCACATCCAGGTCCAGTCGCACCACCACGTCGATATCCGACATATCGGTTGCTTCGCCCCGTGCAACCGAACCGAACAGCGAAAGTGTCTGCACGCCCGCGGCGCGCAACTCGTCTTCGTGCTCCCTCAGCTTGGCTATGACCTGATCCTTGTCCATGCCATTAATATAGGGGAATGTCGGGTTCTGGTCGAGAGCAGCGTATTGACGCCTATGGCACCGGATGCCATAATTATATCCATGAAAGCCGATCTTGTCACTCGCGAACGCATTGTTTTCGGTGATGGCGCGATCATGGAGATCAGGATATGGCGAGTGCCGAACAAGGTGCCGCCGTCGCAGCATTTCCTGAAATATTCGCTCTTCTACGGCCGGCCCGGCGAGCGGTCGGTAGGGTATGACAACGAACGCGGCAAGGGCGATCACCGGCATTATGGCAGCCGGGAAGAGAGCTACCAATTCGTCTCGATCGAACGGCTGCTGACGGATTTCAGGCAGGATGTCGAAGCGATAAGAGGAGAAAAGATATGAGCAGAGACATAGAGCTGCATATCGGCGGGTCCTTCGGTGACATTGCAAAGCGAGTCTCGGATGCCTGGCATCGGGCGGAAAAAGGGGAGGCAGTCTCGGAGGAACATCTGACCTTCGTCACCTGGGACGCCTTTTCCAGCACGATGACCGGCAAACGGCTGGAATTGCTGCGTTATCTGCACAAACATCCGCAGGCGAGCGTCGCGGCTCTGGCTCGGGCTCTTGGCCGGGATTACCGGCGGGTCCATGAGGATGTCGAAATTCTTGGACGTGCCGGGCTTATCGAGCAGGATGAAACCGGATTGCATGCCGGCTACGATGAAATCCGTACGGTGATCTCTCTCTAAGGCTCTGGACACCGGCTCAGCACCACCGCGTTTCCCGCCTTCGCTCCCAGCTCGATGCAACCGCCGTTATGACAGAGCCGCCACGCGCTCGGCGTCATGCCGGAGGCTGCGAGAGACACGCGCTCCTGCGGCGGCAGCGACGGATGCCATACCCACCAGCCATCGCGCAGCACGGCGTCCGGCCCAGGTTCCATCCC
The DNA here is from genome assembly GCF_900177415.1 of Xaviernesmea oryzae. Classification (GTDB taxonomy): domain Bacteria; phylum Pseudomonadota; class Alphaproteobacteria; order Rhizobiales; family Rhizobiaceae; genus Neorhizobium; species Neorhizobium oryzae_A. The sequence continues at coordinate 1,233,316 of NZ_FXAF01000006.1, forward strand.
GGCGCCGGAGCCCTTGACGGCGGCCTCGCGTATTTCGAGGCCTGCCGGCGTGACCGCCCAGGTCTCGCGCCATTCGGTCTTCTGCACCGAATGGGTCCAGGAAAGCGAAAAGAGCGAGACGGCGAGCGCCGTGATCTTGCCGCCTGCGAGGATGCAGAGGCTCACCGGCCGCCGCTCAGGTCAACGCCGGCGCAGCCGGCGCGTTGCGGTTGCGCCACCAGTGCTGCGCCACGATGATGATGCCGAGCGCCCAGCCGAGCTCGTCGGTCCAGGGCAGGGCCAGCACGAGGCTCGCGCCGGCGACGAAGGCGAGCAGCCGCTCCCAGAGCGCCATGCGGGCGAACAGGAAGCCGACGACCGCCGTGCCCCAGAGCGCGATGCCGAAGCAGGCCTTGAGGAAGAGATAGATCACCTCGACCGGATAGCCCCAGGCGGCGGAAATGGCGCCCGGATCCTGCAGCATCAGCGCCGGCGTATAGACGGCCATGAAGGGCACGACGAAACCCGATGTCGCAAGCTTCGTCGCCTCCACCGAAATCTTGAGCCCCGACGTCTTGGCCATCGGCGCGGCGGCGAAGCAGGCGAGGGCCACCGGCGGCGTCAGGTCGGCCATGATCCCGAAATAGAAGACGAACATGTGGCTGACGATCAGCGGCACGCCGAGCTCCAGCAGCGCCGGGCCGGCGAGCGAGGAGGTGATGATGTAGTTCGGGATCGTCGGAATGCCCATGCCGAGGATCAGGCAGGTGATCATCGTCAGCACCAGCGACAGGAAGAGATTATGCTCGCCGATCCGGATGATGGCGCCGACGAAGGTGGAGGCGATGCCGGTCAGCGTCAGCGTGCCGATGACGATGCCGACGATGGCGCAGGCGATCCCGACCGGCAGGGCGTTCTTGGCGCCCTCCGCCATGGCGTCGCGGCAGATGGCGAGCGTCTCGCGGCCGCCCTTCACGAAGATGCAGCCGGCGATCAGCGCCAGGATGACGATCGCCAGGAAATTGACCCCGTAGCGCAGGAAGGATGCCGCGGCGAGGCCGAGCACGACCCAGAAGACGAGGCGGAAGGCGAGCGGCCCGATGCTCGCCGCAAGCGGCATGCCGAGGACCAGAACCGCGACGAGCGCGAGCCCCATCGTGCCTGCGAAGATCGGCGTGTAGCCGGCGAAGAGGAGATAGACGAGGGCTGCGAGCGGCAGGATGAGCGGCCAGTGTTCCTTCACGGCCGCCCAGGGGTTCGGCAGCTCGGTCTTGCTCATGCCTTTCAGCCCGGCCTTGCCGGCTTCGAGGAAGACCATCCAGAAGCAGGCGCCGAAATAGAGAATGGCCGGAATGACGGCGGCCTTGACGATCTCGGCATAGGAGACGTTGAGCGTCTCGGCCATGATGAAGGCGACCGCACCCATGACCGGCGGCATGATCTGCCCGCCCATCGAGGAGGTCGCTTCGACGCCGCCGGCGAATGCCGAGCGGAAGCCGAAGCGCTTCATCAGCGGAATGGTGAACTGCCCGGAGGCGACGACATTCGCGACGCCCGAGCCGGAGATCGTGCCCATCAGCGCCGAGGACATGACGCAGACCTGCGCCGGCCCGCCCCGCCAAGTGCCGACGAGGCCCAGCGCGAAATCGTTGAAGAGCGCCAGCATGCCGGCCCGTTCCAGAAAAGCGGCGAAGACGACGAAGATGAAGATATAGGCGGCCGAGACATAGATCGGCGTCCCGTAGATGCCTTCGGTGCCGAAGCCGAAATGCTCGACGATGAGCTCGAAATCGTAGCCGCGATGGATGAAGGGGCCGGGTGCATATTGCCCGAGGAAACAGTAGGCGAGAAAGATCGCCGCGATGATCGTCAGCGGCAGGCCCATCAATCGTCGTGCGCCCTCGAAGACGAGGGCGATCATCACCGTGGCAACCGTCAGGTCCAGCGTCGTGTGGAAGCCGCTGCGCAGGATCAGGTCCTGATAGAAGACCCAGTTGTAGACGCCGGTGAGGAAGCCGAGGATGCCGAGCGCCCAGAACCAGAGCTTTCCCGCGGTGGTCTTGGCGACGAGATTGCCGAACAATGCAAAGCCGAGAAGCAGCAGAAAGCCGACATGCATGGCGCGCACGATCTGGCTCGCGAGCGTCCCATAGGCGGCGGTCCAGAGCTGGAAGAGGGTGAAGGCGAAGGCGATCCAGAAGGCGATGCGCCCGGTAATGCCTTCACCGAATCCTGCCGGCAGGCCCTCGATCGCTTCTTCGGCCGAATGCGGGGTCATCGGGTGGTGCATTGCGGATTCTGACATTTTTGCTCCGGAGATCGCTCTGGACTTTTGGAAATGCCCCCTCTGGCCTGCCGGCCATCTCCCCCACGAGGGGGAGAAGACCCGCAGTAAAGTCCTGCCTTACATGCGGCATTGCGGCAAGGTTAAGCCCCTCCCCCTTGTGGGGAGGGGTTGGGGAGGGGGCTTGCAGAAAGCGCGCACGCGCTCACTTCATCAAACCGGCTTCCTTGTAGTACCGCTCGGCGCCCGGATGCAGCGGCACCGGCATGCCGTCCAGCGCTTTTTTCGGGTCGATCGCCTTGGCTGCCGCATGGGCTGCTGCAAGCTTCGGCAGGCTCTCGAAAAGCAGCTTGGTCATCTGGTAGACCGTCTCGTCGGAAACCTCCGAATGGGTGATGAGGAAATTGCCGACGGCGGCGGTTTCCACATCCGCGGTCTGGCCTTCATAGGTCCCGGCCGGAATGACGACGGAAATATAGGGCGCGCCGATCTTCTCGACCTCGGCCTTCGGGATCGCCACGACGTTGATCTTCAGCGATGTGGCGAGGTCGCGGATCGAAGCGACGCCGAGGCCGGCCGATTGCAGCGTGGCGTCGAGCTGGCGGTTCTTGATGAGTTCGACGGATTCCGCGAACGGCAGGTATTCCGTCTTGCCGAGATCCTTGTAGGACATGCCGGCGGCGGCGAAGATGGCGCGCGCGTTGAGTTCGGTGCCGGAGGCCGGCGCTCCGACCGACAGGCTCTTGCCCTTGAGGTCGGCCAGCGTCTTCACGCCGGAATCGGCGCTCGCGACGACCTGAATGTAGTTCGGATAGATGGCGGCGATGCCGCGCAGCTTGTCCAGCTTCGCGGGAAATCCCGCCTCCTTGTTGCCCTTCCAGGCTTCCTGGACCGAATCGCCGAGCGAGAAGGCGATCTCGCCGCGGCCGGCCTGAAGAAGGTTCAGGTTCTCGACCGATGCCTTGGTGGCCTGCACCTGCGTGCGGGCATCCTTGATCCCCTGGCCGTAGATTTCCGAAAGCGCGACGCCGAGCGGATAGTAGACGCCGGACGTACCGCCGGTCAGTACGTTGATGAATTCCGCGGCCTTCGCGCCGGTCATGGAAAACGCCGTCGAAACGGCAAGCGTCGCGGCGAACATGAGATTGATTTTGCTGGATTTCGCGCCAAGCATCACGATTGTCTCCTCCCAAAGCAACCATTCGGATGACGGCTATCATGGGGAGGCGGTCACGGTGCGTCAATCGCTTTGTGACCTGATCGTGGCGATGGTCGTACGACTTTGGTTTTAGATGCCGGATGCGCGTAAGGGTTACTCTCCGTCGAGTGGCTCGACGCCCTGCGGTTTGCCGGCGCGGTCGAGACGGATCTTCTCGATGCGGTTCTCGGCGGCGGTGAGCAGCTTTTCGCAATGCTTCTTCAGCGCTTCGCCGCGCTCGTAGATGGCGATGGATTCGTCGAGCGCCACGTCGCCGCGTTCGAGCCGCGCGACGATGCTTTCGAGTTCCGCGACCGCCTTCTCGAAGGAATAGCCGCTCACGTCGCCCGTCGACCCAAGAGTCTCGGTGTTCTCGGTCATTCCTTATCCTCTCATCAGTCTCATGATGTGCATGCCGGCCGATTCGGCCAGACCTTCCAGATCATAGCCGCCCTCGAGCAGGCTGACGACCCGGTTGCCGGCATATTTGCCGGCAATCTCCATCACCCGTCCCGTCGCCCAGTCGAAGTCGTTGCCGACGAGGTTGATCTGCGCCAGCGGGTCGCGGTGATGGGCGTCGAAACCTGCCGAAATGATGATGAAATCCGGCCGGAAGTTTTCGAGCGCCGGCAGAACGCGGCTCTTGAAGGCTTCGCGAAAATGCTCGCTGCCGGTATCGGGAGAAAGCGGCGCGTTGACGACGTTGTTCTTCGTGCCGGTCTCGTCCTTGGCGCCGGTGCCGGGGTAGAGCGGCATCTGGTGGGTCGAACAGAACAGCACGGAGGGATCGTCCCAGAAAATGTCCTGGGTGCCGTTGCCGTGGTGTACGTCCCAATCGACGATCGCGACGCGCTCCATGCCGTATCTCCGTTGGGCATGGCGGGCGGCGATCGCGGCGTTGTTGAACAGGCAGAAGCCCATCACCTTGTCTTTTTCGGCGTGATGGCCGGGCGGCCGGGCGGCGACGAAGGCATTGTCCACCTTGCCGGTGACGACGTCGTCGACGGCTGCCATCGCCCCACCGATGCCGGTCAGCGCCGCCTGCAGGCTCTTCGGCCCCACATAGGTGTCGGCCTCGATCTGCCGGATCCTGTCTTCTTCCTCCGGGATTTCCCGGATGACGGCGCGAAGATGCTCTTCCGGGTGGGCGAGCAGGACTGCATCCTCATTCGCCCGGGGCGCGTCTTTCCGGTCGAGCTTTTCGAAATTCGGATGCTGGAGCGCGATATTGAGCGACCGCAGACGGTCGGCTCTTTCGGGATGCCCTTCCGGGGTCTGATGCTCGAGGAAGATCGCGTGTTCGTAAAGGCGCGTGGTCATGAAGGCGGCCTCGTGAAGTGTGAGCCCCGGGGCGGACATCTCCGACATGGCGCAGATGCCGTACTTTTTCAAGCCGAATCCCCTTGCTCCTCCGCTTGTTTGGATCGAAGGATTGGTCTTACATGGGGATATTCAACCTAGAGGGTGTGGTGGCTAAAGACGCAGTCAAATCGCAGGAGTTCCGCGTACCGTTCCGCGACGTGGACATGCATGGGGAAATGTCGCGGTCGGCCTATGTCGTCCGGGCGGAGGAGGCGGTCACGGAGTTCTGGCGCCGCCGCAAGCCCCAGAAGGGGGATCCGTTCTTCACCATCGGCAAGATCACCTGCACCTTCCATACGGCGCTGAGGCTCGGCGATCTCGTGCATATGCATGTCGGCGTCAGCAAGATCGGCGGAAAGTCCGCCGGCTTCCTGGTGCATATGCTGCGCGATGGCGAAGCGGTGGCGGAAGCCGAGATCGTCTGGACGGCGCACGATCCTGTGAGCCGGGAGCCGGTCGCGCTGCCCGAAGACCTGCGCGACTGGTTCTATCAGTATCTGGATTGAGCCTTTTGCGGTCAGGCCCGTTGCGGCAGCAGCGGATAGCCGATCATGACCGCGCGGCCGGCGAAAGCCGCGATCAGGGCTTTCAGCACGTCGCCCGGAATGAAGGCGAGATCGCCCATGAACGCGGTCATGAGGCCGGTGCCCGTACCCCAGGCGAGATAGGCCACGCCGAGCGCGTGGTCCACCACGACGCCGCCTGCGAGCGCGGCCAGGAAGAAGCCGGCGATCTGGACGATGCTGCTCTGCGAGCGGTCCACGAAGCGTTCCGAAAGATAGCCGGTAACGTAGGCTGCGAAGAGCCAGCCGACCAGATAGCCTGCGGTCGGCGAGACGAAGGTGGCAAGCCCGCCGCGTCCGCCGGACAGCACCGGCAGGCCGATCGCGACGAGCAACAGGACGAGAAGCACGGCAAAGCCGCCGCGCTTTGCTCCCAGGATGACGCCCGCCAGCATGACGCCCAGCGATTGCGCGGTGATCGGCACGGGAATGAAGCCGAGCATGATCGGCGGCACCAGGCCGAGCGCCACGATGATGGCGGCAAACAGGGCGGCCAGAACGAGATCCCGGGTGGACATGATGCAGGATTCCTTAATGCTGATAATGAATCACTTTTGCGCCCGAATGCCCCTGGCGTCAATGGCGGCGGCAATCTCGTCGGCGTTTCGCAACGTCAGGATGATCAAGGGAACCGCGAGCGTCAATGGCCGGGGCTTCAACCCTCGCGCGTGGTGGGCGTCCCGGATGGCCTGGTAGCGGGTCAGGACTTCCGGCACGAAGCGCACCACGAGGCCGATCGAAAGTCCGAGGTCGGCGGCTCGAACGAGGCCGATGCGTTCCAGAGGCCGGGCCGCCAGAGTTATTTCGTCGATGAAATCGCCGGTGCTCGTGGTGGCCGTCACGGCTGCCGCCAGAAGCGCCAGCGCCGTCAGCCGCAGCAGGACGGTGAGCGCCTGGCCGGGGCTGTTGAGGACGAGCGTGAAGACGGCGACGATCGCGATCGTCAGCAGGATCGGCCGCAGCCGCAGCAGGGATTGACGCCATCCGAGCCCGAGAGAGGCATAGATCCATCCGCCGCAGACGGCGGCGGCGGCGAGAAAGAGAGGCGAATCGATCAGGAAGAGAAGGAGGCTCGAAAACGCCAGCGCCACGAGCTTCACCCTTGGCGAGAGCCGATGGAGAAAAGTATCGCCCTCGACATAGAGCGTCTTCATGCCGCGATTTCCCGGTATCGGGCGATGACCTCTTGCGGAACGCCGTCGGCGGCCAGCCGCCCTTCGTGGAACAGCAGCACCCGATCGAAATCCGCGACCAGCGAAAGATCGTGGCTGATGACGATGACATTCTCGTCGAGACCGCGGATCGTCCGCTCGACGAGATCGCGGTTTTTCAGGTCGAGCTGGTTGGTCGGCTCGTCCATGATCAGGATGTTCGGCTCGGTGACGAGCACGGAAGCGAGTGCCGCAAGCTGCAGCTCGCCGCCGGAGAGCTCGTGCGCCCGCCTGTCGGCAAGATGGGCGATGCCGAACCGGGAAAGCACGGCTTCGACCGCCGCCTCCGTCTCCTGTTTCGAAAGCTTCCGGCCCTTGAGGCCCAATGCGATGTCTTCCTTCAGGATCGGCAGGATGATCTGGTTCTGCGGGTTCTGGAAGATGAAGCCGGCCTCGGCGCGCACTTTGTCGCCGTCCTTCGCCGTATCGAAGCCGTTGACCGTGACGCGGCCGGCGGCAGGCACGACGAGGCCGTTGATCATCCGCGCGAACGTCGTCTTGCCGGAGCCGTTGAGGCCGATCACGCCGATCCGGCGCTCACCGAGCGAAAGCGTCAGCGGATGAAGTACGGTGCGCCCCTCGAAACGCGCTTCGGCCTGTTCGAAACGGATGTCCAAACCTGTCCCTCGATGTCTGGAGCGCTCTATAGACCGGAAGACGGGCGAGGGGAATTCGGAACCAAACATGAACATTGAATCCGCCGCGGCGTCATTCTACTCTTCCACGCATGGCGATTCTCATTCCGAACGATCAGGCGCGAAAAATCTTCCTCGAACGGCAGCGGCTTTCCGATCCGCCCGGCCGGGCGCTCACCAAGGCCGGTCTCCTGCAACTGATCGACGATCTCGGCTTCGTTCAGGTGGACAGTATCGCGACCGTGGAGCGCGCCCACCACATGATCCTGTTCTCGCGCAACCAGACCTACAGGCGGGAACATCTGAACGCGCTTCTGGAAAAGGACCGCGAGCTTTTCGAACACTGGACGCATGACGCGTCGATCATTCCGGCGCGTCTTTTCCGCTATTGGAAACACCGCTTCCGCCGCCGCGAGCCGATCATCGCCGAACGCTGGAAGAAATGGCACGGCGAAGGCTTCGACGCCGCCTTCGAGGAGACATTCCGGCACATAGCGGAGAATGGTGCGATCATGTCGCGGGACATGAAGGTGGAGGACCACAAGTCCGGCGGCTGGTGGAACTGGCATCCGAACAAGACGGCGCTCGAATATTACTGGCACACCGGCAAGCTCGCGATCGCCGGCCGCGTCAACTTCCAGAAGATTTACGACCTGATGGAGCGGGTCATCCCGCCGCGCCACCACGAGCCGGAGGTGAGCCAGGAGGAATTTGTCGACTGGGCCTGCCGCAGCGCGCTGAAAAGGCTCGGCTTCGCGACTTCGGGCGAGATCGCCGCCTTCTGGGATCTCGTCACGCCGCAGGAGGCGAAGGACTGGGTGACCGATCATCGCGACGAGCTCATCGAAGTGCTGATCGGCTCCGCCAACGGCGGCAAGCCCCGCCCGTCATTCGCCTTTGTGGGCTTCCCGGAAAACCTCGGCGACATCCCGGAGCCGCCCGCCCGCGTGCGGGTACTGAGCCCCTTCGATCCGCTTCTGCGCAATCGCGATCGTGCGGAGCGGCTCTTCGACTTCTTCTACCGCATAGAGGTTTTCGTGCCGGAGCCGAAGCGGCAGTACGGCTACTACGTGTTCCCGCTCCTCGAAGGCGACCGCATGATCGGCCGCATCGACATGAAGGCCGACCGCAAGGCGGATGCGCTGGACGTCAAGCGGCTGTGGCTGGAAAAAGGCGTGCGCCCTTCCGCCGGGCGCCTGGAGAAGCTGGAAGCGGAACTGCTCCGCGTCGCGCGTTTCGCCGGCGTGGACAAGATTACGTATCAAGAGGGATGGCGGGGCGAATAAGCAAGGGGAAAAAGGCACGCCCCGCCGCATATGCTGCCGCACCCCCCTCTGCCCTGCCGGGCATCTCCCCCACAAGGGGGGAGATCGGATAGTAGCCAACTCTCATCCTCAACACAGGTTCGAGACTGCCGGAACTAGGCCCGACATCGTTAATGGTGGGGGAAGCCCGTGCGTCTTGCCGATCTCCCCCCTTGTGGGGGAGATGCCCGGCAGGGCAGAGGGGGGTATCGAGGCGGCTTCAGGCAACCAGAAAATCTACCGCCGCCACCTCAAAAACACCGTCGCCAGCGGCGGCAGCGCGAGCGACACGGAAAACGCCTTGCCATGCGCCGGCTGATTTTCCGTCCAGGTTTCGGATTGGCCGAGATTGGACCCGCCGTAGATTTCCGCATCGGTGTTGAGCACCACTTCCCAGCGGCCTTCCACCGGCACGCCGACGCGATAGCCGTGCCGGGGCACCGGCGTCATGTTCGAAACGATCAGAAGCCAGGACGACCGGTCCGCGGATGTGCGCAGCATGCCGTAGACGGAGTTCGCCGCATCGTCCGCGACCGCCCATTCGAAACCTTCCGGGTGAAGGTCGCCGAACTGCAGCGCCGGTTCCGCGCGGTAAAGGCTGTTCAGGTCGCCGATCAGCCGCTGCACGCCCGCATGACCCGGCTGGTCGAGCAGGTCCCAGTGGACGGAACCGTCATGGCTCCACTCGGCACCCTGCGCGATCTCGCCACCCATGAAGAGCAGCTTCTTGCCCGGATGCCCCCACATGAAGCCGTAATAGGCGCGCAGATTGGCGAGCTTCTGCCAATGGTCCCCGGGCATCTTGCCGAAAAGGGAGCCTTTGCCGTGCACCACCTCGTCATGAGAGAGCGGCAGCATGAAACGTTCCGTATAGGCATAGATCATGCCGAAGGTCATCGCGTGATGGTGGTACTTCCGGTAGACGGGGTCGTCCTGCATGTAATGCAGCGTGTCGTGCATCCAGCCCATGTTCCATTTGAAATCGAAGCCGAGGCCGCCGTCTTCCGGCTTTTTCGTCACGTTCGGCCAGGCGGTCGATTCCTCCGCTGCGGTGAAGGCATGCGGGCAGCGATCGTGGATGATGCTGTTCAGATGCTTGAAGAATTCCACCGCTTCGAGGTTCTCGCGCCCGCCATACCGGTTGGGAATCCATTCGCCCTCGTTGCGGCTGTAGTCGCGGTAGAGCATCGAGGCGACGGCATCGACGCGCAGGCCGTCCACGTGGAAATGCTCCAGCCATTCCAGCGCCGAGGCGATCAGGAAGCCCTTCACCTCGTTGCGGCCGAGATTGTAGATCAGCGTGTTCCAGTCCTTGTGGAAGCCCTCGCGGGGGTCCTCGTGCTCGTAGAGCGCCGTGCCGTCGAAGCGGGCCAGTCCCCAGACGTCGGTCGGGAAATGCGCAGGCACCCAGTCAAGGATCACGCCGAGGCCGGCCTGATGGCAGCGGTCGATGAAATAGGCGAAATCCTCCGGCGTGCCGTAGCGGCCGGTCGGCGCGAAAAGGCCGAGAGGCTGGTAGCCCCAGGAGCCGCCGAAGGGGTGTTCCATGATCGGCAGCATCTCGATATGGGTGAAGCCGAGGTTCTGCGCATAGGGGATGAGCCTCTGGCTGAGCTCCACCCAGTCGAGCGAACGGTTGCCTTCCTCGCTGATCCGAAGCCAGGAGCCGAGATGGACTTCGTAGACGGAGATTGCGCCTTCGCCGGATCGGTTGGCGCGCTGCTTGCGCATCCAGTCCTCGTCGCTCCAGCGGAAGGGTTTCGAGGAAGCGACGATCGAGGCGGTGGAGGGCGCCGCTTCGCTGGCGCGCGCCACCGGATCGGCCTTTTGCGGCAGAAGATTGCCGTTTCCGTCGAGAAGCTCGAACTTGTAGCGCTCGCCGTGGGTGAGGCGGGGGATGAACAGTTCCCAGACGCCCGCCTGCGGCCTGAGCCGCATCGGGTGGCGGCGCCCGTCCCAGGAATTGAAGTCGCCGACGACCGAAACGCGTCGGGCATTCGGCGCCCAGACGGCAAACCGCACGCCCTCCACGCCCTCGACCTCCATCGGAATCGCGCCGAGCGTGCGGCCGAGATCGTAATGGGTGCCCTGGCCGATCAGGTGCAGATCGAGATCGCCGAGCAGTGTGGGGAAGGAATAGGGGTCTTCCATCTCCTGGATCGCATCCGGCCAGCCGATGCGGAAGAGATAGGGAGCGGTACCGCCCCCTGATTTGCCGATCACGCCGGCGAAGAGCCCGCCCTCGTGAATGGTTTCGAGCTCGGCCAGCACCTTGTTGCTATCGGCCTCGACCACCTCGACCGAAAGCGCTCCCGGCAGCAGCGCTCTTACCACGATGAGCTCGCCGTATTGATGTCGCCCGAGGATCGAGAAGGGATCGCCGTGCCGCCCTTCCACCAGGGCCTGAAGGCCCTCGCGGACCGTGCCGATCATGAGGTCCGTGCGCTCGTATCTCATCAGGCGGTCTCCAGAAGTCTTGATGCGATCGCCGAAAGGCCGGCAAGCGGAAGCGGCAGCCAGTGGGGCCGGCTGCGCGCTTCGTAGACGATCTCGTATGCAGCCTTTTCGAGAAGGAAGAAATCGAGGATGCGGTCGCGGGCCTCGTTCGAAATCCGCAATTCGTCCGAATTCTCGGTGGCGTCGAAATAGGCCTGCAGGAAGGCGGGTTCCGCCATCTCCATGAAGCGGCCGACCAGCGCGTTGTGACCGGCATCGTCCACCTCGCTCACCACCTCTCGGTCGAGATCGGCCGAGGCGGCGAGATAGCTGAGCGACCTGAGGAGGCCAGCCACGTCCCGCAGCGGATTGGTCTTGGCGCGGCGCTCGGCAAGGTCGCGGGCCGGCTCGCCCTCGAAGTCGATGATATAGGCGTCACCCTCCGCGACCAGGACCTGGCCGAGATGGAAATCGCCGTGATTGCGCGTCATCAACGCTCCCTTGAGCGCTTTCGAAAGATGCGCCGCGAGACGGATGAGGACGTCCTGGCGCGCGAGCAGCTCTTTTGCCTCGCGGGCCGGCTCGGGGTCGAGGCCGTCGATGGCGCCGGCAAGCATCGAGAAGCTTTCGGACATCTGTGCGGTCACCGCCCCGCCCCATTTCCTGGCGTCCTCCGCGGTGGCCCAGACGGGATTGAAAGCCTCGTCGTCGGTGGGCCGGGCAAGCGCCACATGCAGCTCGCCGAGCCGCTTGCCGATCGTGGCGGCAAGATCGACGAGCGGTTTGAAATGTTCGTCCGCCGCCTCGCCGTCGGTTCCGGTCACGGTCACCTCGTCGATCGAGCGGCGCAGGTTGCCGAGCATCCAGTTCCAGGCGTCGCCCTGGTTGCGGATCGCGCCCTGCACGATGATCAGCGTATAGCGGCTGCCGTCGGGCGCGATGCGGGCCACCTCGCCGAGGAGCTGCGCCGTATTCTTGTATCCGACATTCGTGAGGTAGCGGGTCATCTCCACTTCCGGGTGCATGCCGGGAAAGACGTGGCGGATGAGCTTCACCATCGCCATGTCGCCCATGATCAGCGAACTGTTGGATTGTTCGGCCGACAGCCAGCGAACCGGCATGTCGTCGTTGACCCCCAGGCAATCGAGCTGGTCGGTGCCGAGAAATTCAAGCGTGCCTGCGCGGCCGGAAATGACGGAGCGCTCGCAAAGCCCCCGGATGACGCTGCGCGCCAGCCCCTCCATGGCGAAGCCGTCGGTCAGGAAGCCGACGCGGCGGCCCTGGCGGATGCGGGCGAGGGCGAGCTGCTGGGCAAGCGCGGTCGGCTGGCTGTCGTCCCAGGAGACGGCAAGCGGCAGCAGATAGGTGTCCTTGCGGCTGTTCAGCTCCACCTCCAGCTCGCCGAGCAGCACGTTGTTGGCAAAGGCCATCGGCGTCGCGGCGACGAGCGAGGCGCGGCTCAAGGCCTCGTCCTTGGAGCCGAACCAGCGGCGCTTCCTGAGATACGGCGGCAGGATTTCGTTCGACAATGTGCCGGCAAGGCGGGGCTCGTCGATGAGCTCCTGCAGGTCGCGGCGCACGACCATGGTCACCATGTCCTGCATCTGCTCCGGCGGTTCCGTCCTCCAGTCCGGCCCGTCCGTGTCGGCGGCGAGCTGGAACCAGAAGAAGCCGTAGGGCGGAAGGGTGAGCAGATAGGTGAGCTGGCCGATCGGCGGGAAGGGCGACATGCCGGTGAGCTCGATCGGCACCCGGCCGGAAAACTGCGCAAGGTCGAGCTCGACGGCCTGCGGCAGGCGCGAAAGGTTGGCGACGCAAAGGATCGTCTCGCCCTCGTGTTCGCGCAGATAGGCGAGGATCTTCCGGTTGCCGGGTGAAAGAAACCTCAGCGAGCCGCGGCCGAAGGCGGCATGCCGGTTGCGCAGCGCCAGCATCCGCCGCATCCAGTTGAGCAGCGAATGGGCGTCGGCGCTTTGTGCCTCGACGTTCACGGCTTCGTAGCCGTAAAGGGGGTCCATGACCGGCGGCAGTACGAGCCGCGCCGGGTCGGCTCTGGAAAAGCCGCCGTTGCGGTCCGGCGACCATTGCATCGGTGTCCTGACGCCGTCCCGGTCGCCGAGATAGATATTGTCGCCCATGCCGATTTCGTCGCCGTAATAGATGACCGGCGTGCCGGGCATGGAGAGAAGCAGCGCATTCATCAGCTCGACGCGGCGGCGGTCGCGTTCCATCAGCGGCGAGAGCCGCCGGCGGATGCCGAGATTGATGCGTGCACGGCGGTCGGCGGCATAGATGTTCCAGAGATAGTCGCGTTCCTCGTCGGTCACCATTTCGAGCGTCAGCTCGTCGTGGTTCCGGAGGAAGATCGCCCATTGGCAGTTCTCCGGGATTTCCGGCGTCTGCCGCATGATGTCGGTGATAGGGAAACGGTCTTCCTTGGCGATCGCCATGTACATGCGCGGCATCAGCGGGAAGTGGAACGCCATGTTGCATTCGTCGCCGTCGCCGAAATATTCGCGCGTGTCCTCCGGCCACTGGTTGGCTTCGGCGAGCAGCATCTTGCCGGGATGGGTGCTGTCGAGCGCGGCGCGGATCTTCTTCAGGATCTCGTGCGTCTCCGGCAGGTTCTCGTTGATCGTCCCTTCGCGCTCGACGAGATAGGGAATGGCGTCCAGCCGGAACCCGTCGATACCGGTCTCCAGCCAGAAGCGCATGACGCCGAGCAGTTCGTCGAGCACCAGCGGATTGTCGAAGTTGAGGTCCGGCTGGTGGGAATAGAAGCGGTGCCAGTAATAGGCGCCGGCGACCGGATCCCAGGTCCAGTTCGATTTCTCCGTGTCGAGGAAGATGATCCGGGTTTCCGGAAATTTCTGGTCCGTGTCCGACCAGACGTAGAAGTCGCGTTCGGGGGAGCCGGGCGGCGCGTGCCGCGCCCGCTGGAACCAGGGATGCTGGTCGGACGTGTGATTGATGACGAGCTCGATGATGACCCGAAGCCCCCGCTCGTGCGCCGCCGCGACAAAGGCCTTGAACTCCTCGACGGTGCCGTAGTCGGAGCTCACGTTCGCGTAGTCGGCGATGTCGTAGCCGTCGTCGCGGCGCGGCGAGGGGAAGAAGGGGAGCAGCCAGATCGTATTGGCGCCGAGCGAGGCGATATGATCGAGCTTCTCGTGCAGCCCTTTGAAGTCGCCGATGCCGTCGCCGTTGGCGTCGTAGAAGGATTTGATGTGGAGCTGGTAGATGACCGCGTCCTTGTACCATAGCGGATCGGTCTCGTGGGGCTGCGCCGGGTTGGGGGCCTGGCTGCGGTTGGTGCCTACCATGTCCATCCTGTTTTCCTCCCTATCTCACGCGCCAGATCGCGAAGGGCAGGCCCGCATGGGGATCGAGCCTTATCCTCTGCATCTTGCCGGCAAGGCTGAACCTGTGGCCGGTGATCAGGTCTTCGAGGTCAAGTGCTGCATGGTCGGGGAGGTTCCATGACCAGAGCGGAATTTCGACATCCGCCTCGTGGGCATTGTAGGGATCGAGGTTGACCGCGATCAGCAGGGCGTTCTCCCGGCCCGCGCTCGCCTTCTCGTAGAACATGATGTTGTCGTTCCAGGCGGTGAGAAGCTGGAGGCCGAGATGCGAATGCAGCGCCGGGTTTTCCCGGCGGATGCGGTTCAGCATGGCGATCTCGCCCTTGATGTTGCCCGGCCGGTCGTAATCCCAGGCGCGGATCTCGTATTTCTCCGAGTCCGCATATTCCTTCCGCTTGGCATCCGGCCGGCCCTCGCAGAGCTCGAAGCCGTTGTAGACGCCCCAGAGGCCGGAGAGCGTCGCGGCAAGTGCCGCGCGGATGAGAAAGGCCGGACGCGGCGCGTTCTGCAGGAAGTCCGGGTTGATGTCGTGCGTGTTGACGAAGAAATGCGGCCGGAAGAACTCCTTCGGCTCCTGCGTGGTGATCTCGCGCATATACTGCTCGAGCTCCCATTTCGCATTGCGCCAGGTGAAATAGGTGTAGGACTGCGAGAAACCGATTTTCGCGAGCCGATACATCACCTTCGGCTTGGTGAAGGCCTCCGAGAGGAACACGACCTCGGGATGGCGCGAGCGGATGTCGGCGATCAGCCATTCCCAGAAGGGGAAGGGCTTGGTGTGCGGATTGTCGACCCGGAAGAGTTTGACACCGTTGTCGACCCACTTCTGTACGATGTCGCGCAGCTCGATCCAGAGCGACGGCACCGCATTGCTGGCGTAGAAATCGACGTTGACGATGTCCTCGTATTTCTTCGGCGGGTTTTCCGCATAGCGGATCGTGCCGTCCGGCCGCCAGTCGAACCAGCCGGGATGTTCCTTCAGCCAGGGATGGTCGGGCGAGCACTGGATGGCGAGATCGAGCGCGATTTCCAGACCTTCCTCCCTGGCCGCTTCGATCAGCCGGCGGAAATCCTCGAACGTGCCGAGCTCGGGATGGATGGCGTCGTGGCCGCCGTCTTCCGAGCCGATCGCATAGGGGCTGCCGGGATCCCCCGGTGCCGCCTGGAGGCTGTTGTTCCTGCCCTTGCGGTTCGTCGTGCCGATAGGGTGGATCGGCGGGAAGTAGAGGACGTCGAAGCCCATGGCGCGGATCGCCGGCAGGCGCCGGATGACGTCGTCGAACGTTCCGTGCCGGTCGGGATCGCCGCTCTGGGAGCGCGGGAATATCTGGTACCAGCTGGCGAAGGCCGCCGCCGTGCGCTCCGCATCGAGCGGAATGGCCTGCGAGCGTACCCTGTACGGCCGCCGATCGGCCTCCGCCATCAGGTCGGCGGTCTCCGCGGCCAGCAGGATTTCGATGCGCTGCGTGTCCTGCACCTCGGTCAGCTTGTCGAAAAGGGTCTTCAGCCGGGTCTTGATGGAGCCGGAGGAGTTGTCGAGCGCATCGAGCACGAGATTGATGCCTTCCTGGATTTCCAGGCGGAGATCGAGCCGTGCCTCGTGCTTCTTGGTGAACTCGTAGCGGAAGATCGCGAAGGGGTTGCGCCAGCCTTCGACCGCGAATTCGTGGCGTCCCAGGCGTCTCGGCGTGAATTCCGCCTGCCAGCGATCGTTTTCGATGAGCTGCATGCGGACTTCCTGCCAGTTCGTCTCGTCCGCCGCGCGCCAGAGCAGCGCCGCCGAAAGCGGGTCATGGCCGTCGCCGAAAATATCGGCTTCGACCCTCACGGTCTCGCCGACGACGCGCTTGACCACGAAACGGCCGTCATCGACCGAGGGTGTGATCTTTTCGATCGCAAGCCGAGGCGAGGCGGCGGCCTCCTTGGCGGCGGGCACCGGAACGGCATCGGTGACCGGCACGGAAGACCAGCCCTCGAAGACGCGCAACTCGCCGGGCTTCAGCTTGAGTTCGGCGGCAAGGACCTGGCTTTCGTCGTCTACCGCCGTCAGCGGCAGAAAAGGGGAGGCGGCCTCGCGCAGTGCGTTGAAGGGTGCGTTCACCGCACGCCGCAGGTCGCGATTGAGCACCACGACCCGGATTTTCTCCGAGGCGCGGATGTCCTCCCTGTCGGTCTGCAGCAGCGCGACGGCCGGCGTCTGGCTGGTGGAGATGAGCCTGAGCGGCTGCCGGGCGAAACCGGCCCTCGTCTTGTTGGTGCCGGCATTGACCGCGCGGATATCGCCCGAGAGGTCGAACGAGCCTTGCTCCCGCAGGCCGCGCAGGCCCAGGCCGTCGCCGTGCAACGGGTCGAGCGGCACTGCGGCGCCGTATTCGAACCCCATCGGGATCATCAATCCGCTTGCGAAGGTCGAGGCAAGCTTCAGCGCCCGCACCGCCTTGCGCTGCAGCACCTCGCAGCTGTCGGTACCATGCGCCATCCGTGTGCCGAACGGCGCCTCGGGAAAGGTGACCTGGTAGCCGAGTTCTCGCTGGATCTGGTATTCGTCCATGATCCAGCGTTCCTCCAGGTTCCACCAGGCGAAGGACGAAAAGCTGCCGTCGAACCCGGCGCCCTGCAGCGCTCTGCGATCTTCGAAGGCGCTGCCCGGCGTCCAGGCGAGAAAGGTGGTGTCCGGTGCCGACCTGCGTGTGGAAAGGATGAGATCGTACCAGGCCTCGGGCGCAATGCGGCCGATGCCGAGGCAGCGGAAACCCGCGATGCCGAGCCCTGCGAGCCACGCCAGGCGCTTGCGCCAGTCCTCGATATGACGGACCTCGCTCAGGAAATCGATTTTTCGGCTGCAGCTCTCTTGCGGTGCGATGCGCGGGTCGGCGACGACAGGCGGGACATGTTCGACATCGACGGCGACGCGGTCGACCACGAGATCGAGCATCAGCCGGATATCGTTTTGTCGTGCCGCTTCGATCAGTGCCCTGAGCCCATCCTCGACGGAGGAGCCCAGATCCAGTTCCGGATCCAGGCGCTCGAAGCTTCCGGTCACGAAAACGCTGGCATTGCGGCCCCGTTCGAACAGCGGGGCGGTCAGCACGGTGTCGAAGCCGAGGTCCTTGGCATGGGCGAAAACCTCGCGCCAGGCATCGAGCCCTTTCAGCATCAGGGGATGGACGTAGTAAATCTGCGGTGGCAGTTGCGAGAGCGAGATCCGCGTGGCGAATTGGGGGCGCGTGTTCATCGGTTTTGCCTTGCCGTAGAGTTCTGGCTCTAACGGCAAGGCTGGCGAGCTTGTTCCGGCAAAATGACGCGAAGTGGGCGGAAGGCACCGGAAAGAGGCAGTCGCTTGCGCCGGGAAGAGCGGCAATTCCGGGTTGCTACGGAAGGCATCCGTAGGGCGCGATTGTTTTGAAAAAAAGCTGGAGCGGAACTCCGGCCCAGCTTGACGGCAAAGGCTTGAAAACCTCGGGTCGTCATGCTCGGGCCTGTCCCGAGCCGAGGATGACGTCAAGCAGGACGTGAGGTTTGTCGGCAATGAGCCGGAGCGGAACTCCGGCCCTCGTTGAACTATCTTTACAGTGTTTACTGCTTTTCGATCTTGCCGATCTTTGCCCAGTCTTCCCAGCGCTTCACGTCCATCGTCGCATAGTCGAGGGTCGCCTGGGGGCTGTCGAGCGTCATCGGCTCACCGCCGTTGGTGCCTACGAACTTGCGGGCTTCGTCGCTGGTGGTGACCTCGGTCATCACCTTGTGCATCTTCTCAAGGATCGGCTTCGGCGTGCCCTTCGGCGCCGCGAGAACCCACCAGATCCGCACGTCGACATTCGGCACGCCTTCTTCCTGGAAGGTCGGGATGTCCGGAACCGATGAAATGCGTTTTGCCGTGCTGACGGCGAGGATGCGCAGCGTCCCGTCGCGTGAGCGGGCCAGTCCGAAGACCGGGTCGCCGACCATGTAGTCGATCGAGCCGCTGGCGAAATCGTTGAGCGAATCCGCGCTGGTCTTGTAGCGCACCTGCAGCGTCTCCAGGCCGCCGGCATTGGCCTTGTACATCTCGGCGAGGATGGTCGCCGGGAAGTTCGGCGTGGCATAGGAAGCCTTGTCGCCCTTTTCCTTCATCGCCGCGGTCAGCTCGGAAATATGCTTGTACGGCGATTTGGCGCTCACCAGCATCATGAACGCCTGGCTGAAGACCGGCGCGATATAGTCGAAATCCGTGAGCGGATCGTAGGGCGGCGCCTTGAAGACGTGCGGAGCCGCGGTGAACTGGTCGGCGGAACCGATCAGCATCGTATAGCCGTCCGGTTTTGCGTTCTTCAGCGCCACGACCGAAAGGCTCCCGAGCCCGCCCGGCTTGTTCTCGACGATGACGGTCTGGTTGAGCTTTTCCTCGAGCTTCTTGGCGAAGAAGCGGGCATAGACATCCGCGCCGCTGCCGGCCGGGAAACCGGCAATCAGCGTGATCTGCCTGCTCGGATAGTCGTCGTCAGCACCGGCACCGCCCGGCGCCACGACCGCGGTAAACATCAGCGCCAGCGCGCCTGCGAGAAATCGTTTCACTGCACTCTCCTCCTGGAGTTCAGTCCGGCTCATCGCGGGCGATGCCGGATGATGATGGCACGAAACGGTCTCCTCCCCGTTCGCGCTGAAATGTAAGGTAGCCATATGTTTTGAGGAGCGTCAAACACTCTCCATGCGGGAAGCCCGATCCGGCTTAAATCTAATGGAGGAAGCGGGTGCGCTTATGCCGGGGACGTTGAATGCCTGTTTCCCGGGCGGTTGCCGACAGTGGAATGCGGTGCTCCGACTGTAGTGTAGGTAATGCTCAGCGACGGGTCCAATGCCGCCTCAGCGGGCCGGCCTCGCCTTCGAGCGGATCTGTGGCGGGAATGGCAAGGCCTGCGATCTTCCGAAGCTGCGCTTCGCTTGCCGGGCCGGTCTGAATGTCAGCCTCCTGTCCCGGCGGGTAGGCGCCGACCACCAGGAAATCCCGGCTGGCTTCGATCCGCTTGTGGCCGGTGCCGGCCGGCAGGACCAGGCAGTCGCCGGCATGTACGTCGAGTTCCGCGCCATCCGGCCCGCCGATCAGCAGCCGCGCCCGGCCGCCGGCGATGCCGAGCACCTCGTGCGCGCCGGTGTGATAGTGCTGATAGTCGAAGACGCCGTTCCGCCACATCCCCTGCCAGCCGTTTTCCCGGAACCGCTCTTCGAACCTGGGCGCCATCTCGCCTTCCGCCGGGAACGCTTCGTGATAGATGAGGACCGGCAGGTTCCGGTTGTTGGGCACCCAGCCGCTGGGTTCGAAGGTGAGGGTTTCGATGCTCATGGCGGTGGAGGGCATGGTCGGAGCCAGAGTGGGCGGAACGATCTTAGTGCTTCGGTTCACGGCCGAAATCCTTGCGCAACTCGTCCTTGGCCTTTTCCAGGGTCGCGCGCCGGGATTTCGAAAGCTGCTCGCCGGCACGGTTGATGTAGAAGGTCAGCATCGACATGGCCGACTGGAACGGCCCCGATTTGCGGCGGGGGCTCTCTTCCGCCGAACGCTTCAGCGAGTCGGCGATCTTCTTGGGGCTTTTCGACCTGAACACGCCTTCCTTCAGATCCATGGCGTCGCTGCTCTCGGTCACGTCCTGCGACCATTTTTTCTTCTTCTTGTTCTTGGGCATGGAAACTCCCGCGAAACGGTGAACGCCATCCAAACCTACCTGGGAAACTAAGGTTCCACGCCTAATTCGCGGCAGCCGTCGTGTTGCGCACTACCAGATGGGTCTCCAGCACGTAGCGAACGTCGCGGATGGCGCGCGATTGCAGCATGTCGAGCAGCAGCGAGACGGCGACGCGGCCTGCTTCCATGGAGCGGTTGGAAACGGAGGTGAGGGCGGGATAGGTGACGGCGCCGAGCACGTCGTCGCAGCCGATCAGGCTGAAATCGGAAGGCACGGAGACGCGCTTTTCCGCAAGCCCCGCGAGCACGCCCTGCGCCGTCAGGTCGTCGAAGGCGACCGCTGCCGTCGCGCCCGTGGCGAGTATGGCGCCCACCGCGTTGCGCCCGGAATTGTAGCTCGGCAGCACCGCAGGCACGGTTTCGACCGCGACCCCAAGGCCGGAGGCGGCCGCCCGCATGGCGGAACGCCTCTGCTTGTTGGACCAGGAGGTCGAAGGGCCGCTCACATAGGCGATCTTCCGGTGGCCGAGCTTGACGAGATGCTCGACCGCTTCCCGCACGCCCGAGCCGCTGTCGATCAGCACGCGCGGGATGCCGTCGAGATCGCGGTTGATCAACACGAGCGGCAGCTTGCCGGCATGGGCGCGGATGCGTTCGTCGGAAAGCCGGGAGGAGGCCAGCACGAGACCTTCCACCTGGCCCGCGAACCGGCCGACCAGCTTGTCCTCCTGCTTGGGGTTTTCTTCCGTATTGCCGAGGAAGATGCAGAAATCCGAGCGGTCGGCCTCGAGCTGGGCCGCCTGGATCATCGGCGGGAAGAACGGGTTGGCGATATCAGGCACGATCAGCCCGACATTTCCGTGCCGGCCGGTGCTGAGCGCGCGCGCCGTGTGGTTCGGCACGTAGCCCAGTGCCTCGGCGGCTTTCATGATCCGCTCCACCGTTTCCGGGCTCAGCATGTCCGGCCGGGTGAAGGCGCGCGAAACGCTGGAACGCGCCACTCCGGCCGCTTCCGCGACCTGGCTGATGGTGACGCCCTTGGTCCGCTTGATCATGGATTCTGGAAACTCGCCCTTTTCAGCTTCGACTACCACGAATTCCACGGCTCCATCAATTCGAGGCTGAAGACTGCCATTCATCCACTTGACATGCAACCGGTTGCATGAAACTCTTTCGCCAACAAGAAGAAGGGGATCTGCAATAGGCGGTAATGCGCCGGCCGGTTCCCTGTGCGACGACATGGAGACCGCGTTGAACCTCGCAACCGCCCTTCGCCCTTCACCGGAAACTCGGCGGACCTTTGGCCGGCTTGTCGTCGAAAGCTTTGCAACACGGGCAGAGATGGGAGCCGCCGCCGCGGTGGATATCGCGGCCGCGCTTGCGGGGCGGCTTGGCAAGCAAGCCAGTGTGCGCATGGTGTTTGCGGCAGCGCCCAGCCAGGCGGACATGCTTGCAGCGCTTTGCGCGGTGCCGGGCATCGACTGGAACCGCGTCACCGCTTTCCATATGGACGAATATATCGGCCTTTCGCCTTCCTCGCCTGCCCGGTTCGGCAACTGGCTGGATCAACACGTCTTCGGCAGGCTGCCCTTCGCCGCCATCCACCGCATCACGCCGGAGCCGGATGCGGCGGCGGAGATCCGGCGTTACTCCGACCTCCTGAACGAGGCGCCGATCGATTTCGTCTGCCTCGGCATCGGCGTCAACGGCCATATCGCCTTCAACGATCCGCCGGTTGCGGATTTTTCCGATCCGCTGGACGTCAAGATCGTCGAACTCGACGACATCTGCCGGCAGCAGCAGGTGGACGACGAATGTTTCCCCGATCTTGCCTCCGTGCCCCGCGAGGCGGTCACGCTGACGGTGCCGCGTCTCGTCCGCGCCGAGCGGATGTTCTGCGTCGTGCCGGGCCGCGTCAAACGGGACGCGGTTTCGAAAACGCTCCACGGCCCGCTCACCACGGAATGCCCTGCAAGCATCCTGCGCACGCATGCCGCCTGCACCCTCTATATCGACAAGGACTCCGACCCCGATGCCTGAACTTGAAGCCCCTGGGCCTGTCATCGATGCGGATGCGCTCTGCGAAGGTTACTTCGCCTCCACCCAGGCCCTGATGCGCCGGGTGCTGGAGGAGGAAAGGGCTCCGCTCGATCAGGCGGCCGAAAAACTCGCCGACCAGATCGCCGCCGACCGGCTCGTGCATATCTATGGGCCGGGCGGCCACTCGAACCTGGCTTCGCAGGAAGTCTTCTTCCGCGCCGGCGGGCTGATGCACATCAGCGCCATCCTGGACGAGGGCACGCTGCTTTCCAACGGCGCGCTGCGCTCCATGGCGATCGAACGCACGCCCGGTTACGGCAAGGTGGTGATCGCCAACCAGCGGCTCGGCGAAACCGACCTGCTGATCCTAGTGAATGCCTATGGCATCAACGCGGCGCTGATCGATGCGGCGCTGGAGGCGCGCCGCCGTGGCGCCTTCCTGATCGGCATCAGTTCGCGCGAGCACGCCTCGAACACCTCGCCGGATCATCCCGCGCGCCATCCGACGAAGCAGAACCTGCACGATATCGTCGATATCGCCATCGATACGAAGGTGCCGATCGGCGATGCGGTGGTAGCGGTGCCGGGCATGGGCGAGAATATCGCGGCGATCTCGACCTTCGCCAATGCCTTCACGCTGAACTGCCTCGTCATCCGCACGGTCGCCAAGCTCGTGGAGCGCGGCATCGAACCGCCCGTCTGGCGCAGCGGCAACGCACCGGGCGGCGACGAGGCGAACAGCCGCTTCATCGCCGGTTTCCAGGGCCGGGTGAGGGCGCTCTGATGACAACCGTCGACGGTATCGATCCTCGCACCGGCAAGGGTATTGCGATCGACATCGCCGATGGGAAGATTGCCGCTGTCCGAGCGGCCGAAAACACAAGCTCTCACTATCTGTCGCCGGGTCTGATCGACCTGCAGGTCAACGGTTTCCGGGGCTTCGACCTGAACAATGGCGAGGTGACGGCGAATGTCGTCCTTTCGCTCTGCGAGGAACTCCTGAGCACCGGCGTGACCACCTGGCTGCCGACCATCATCACCGCGTCGGAAGAATCGATCCTCCAGGCGCTGGAGGCGATCGCCGGGATTCGCGCCGGCCATCGGCTGATCGCCGAAATGGTGCCGGGCGTGCATGTCGAAGGTCCGTCGATCTCCGACAGGGACGGCCCGCGGGGCGCCCACCCGCTGCAGCATGTCCGACCGCCATCGATCGAGGAGTTCGACCGCTGGCAGAAGGTTTCCGGCGATCTCGTCTCGATGGTAACCATCGCGCCGGAACATGAGGGCAGCATCGATTACATCCGCGCTCTGGCCGCGCGCGGCGTCTCTGTCGCGCTCGGCCATACAGCCGCGCCCCCCGAGCAGATTCACGCGGCGGCGGAGGCGGGGGCCGTGCTCTCCACCCATCTCGGCAACGGGGCTGCGGCCATGCTGCCGCGCCATCCGAATTTCATCTGGGCTCAGCTTGCCGACGACCGTCTGACGGCGAGCTTCATCGCCGACGGCTGGCACCTGCCGCCGGATACGTTCAAGGCCATGCTGCGCGCCAAGGGCATGGAGCGGGCGGTCCTCGTTTCCGACATGGTGGCGCTTGCCGGCATGGCGCCCGGCCTTTACGACCAGCCGGTCGGCGGCCAGGTCGAGGTCTCGCCGGAAGGGCGCATCGGCGTCGCCGGCACGCCCTATCTCGCCGGCGCCAGCCTGCCGCTATCCGCCAACGTGGCGATCGCCGCGGAGATGGCCGGCTTGTCTTTGGCCGATGCCCTGCGCCTTGCAACCGAGAATCCCGGCCGCTTCGTCGGCGGGCGAGGGCTGCTGGAGGTCGGCGCGCGGGCGGATGTCATCCGTTTCGACTGGTCCGAAGGCGACCGCGAGCTGAAGGTCCGCGAAGCCTGGGTCCATGGCGAGAAGGCATTCCGCGCATGATCGAGGCAGGGGCGGCCATCGTCGATATCACGCCCACGCCGGGGCTCTCGATGCCCGGCTTCGCGGCCCGCAGCCTGCCCGCAAAAGGTGCCCATGACGCGCTGACGGCGCGGGCGGTGGCGGTCGGAGATACCGCCGTCGTCGTGGCCGATGTCATCGGCATCGAGGCCGGCATGAGCGCCCGCATCCGCGAGCGCTGCACGCTGCCGGCCGGCAACGTGGTCGTGGCGGCGCTCCACAATCACGGCGGGCCGGTTTCCATGGCGGGGAGGCTGAGCCTCGCGGCCGATCCGGCCTATCTCGAGCGGCTGGAAGATGCCTGCGTGGCGGCGATCGACAAGGCCGCAGCGGCCCGCCGGCCGGCAAGGATCACGGCGGGGCAGGGGAGCGACCCGGGGATAGCGCGCAACCGGCGCCATCCCGGCGGACCGGTGGACGCTTCCCTGCCGCTGCTGCGCATTCGCGGCGAAGATGGCGCCATGATCGCCGTCCTCACGGCCTATGCCTGCCATCCGGTGGTGCTCGGCGCCGACAACCTGCTGTGGACGGCGGATTATCCGCACTTCGTGCGGCAGACGCTGGAGGAAGCCTGTCCCGGCGCGGTCGCCCTCTTCATGACCGGCTGCGTCGGCGATGCCAATACCGGCCATTCGGCGCATGCGTCGATCACGCTCGCCGCCAATCCGGACCGGACTTATGAGGCCGCCGCGCGGATCGGCCGCAAGGTTGCGGAAGCGGCCCTTGCAGCCTCGGAGCAATCCGTTTCCGATACCGTCACCGCGCGAAACGGAACTGTCGTCCTCGGCTTCCGGCGCCGCGAGACGGATCTTCCGGAAATCCTCGAAAGACGCTGGCGGGAGGAAGCCCTGACCGCCGAACCCGCACGCAAGAATCTGCTCGGTTACTGGGCCAACTGGGCGCGCGATATCGCCCCCGTCGAAACCGGGCCGCTTGCCGCTCGGGTGACCGTGCTCGATTGGGGCGGCGTGCCCATCGTGGCGCTGCCGGGCGAGATCTTTGCCGAAACGGCCCTGTCGATCCGCGCCGCGCTCGGCCCCGGCAGACCCGCCTTCGTCATCGGCTTTGCGGACGACAATCCGGGCTATATCCCGCCGGCCGGCGAGTTCCGCCATGGCGGCTACGAGGTGGACGAGGCGCACCGCTATTACGGGCTGGCCGCAACCTTCGCGCCGGGCTCGGCCGAAGCGCTTGCCGCCTGCGCCATCGAATTGGCGAACGGCAGCTGAGGAGGAGCAAGCCGCATGATCCGCACGCGACCGAGACCCATCCGATGCTTGACACGCAACCGGTTGCATGAGAGCTTTTTGTCAACAACAAGAGGGAACAGGGACATGAAAAACGCATCAGTGAAGACTAGGATTTCCACCCGCGCTCTGCTTATGGGCACGGCATTCGGCACCGCTCTGCTTTCCGGCCTCTCTTCCGCGTCGGCGGAGACGCTGACGGTCTGGAGCGGTTATCCGGAAATGGCGCCGTTCTACGAACATGTCGCCCAAGGCCTCAAGGCCAGCCATCCGGACCTCGACGTGAAGGTCGAGGCGATTGCGCTGCGCGAGCACGAGAAGCGCGTGGCGCTCGGCCTCACCGGCGGCCAGGAAGGCATCACCGTCATCGAGCTTTCCGGCTCGACCGCCACCCGCTATCTCGAAAACAGCCTCCTGCCGGAAGCGCCGGACGATGTCGCGGCTTTCGTCAAGGACCCGAAGAACTTCGACAAGTTCTTCAGCGACACGGCAAGTTACGACGGCACCGTCTACGGCGTGCCGCTCTTCCGCGGCCAGGGCGCTCTCTATTACAATACCGACATGTTCAAGGCCGCCGGCCTCACCGAGCCGCCGAAGACCATGGAAGACTATTCCAAATATGCCGAGAAGCTGACCAAGCGCGACGCTTCCGGCAAGGCGACGGTTTCCGGCTGGAGCCTGCGCCTTTCCGGCGGTGGCCAGGGCATTGCCGAAAAGTTCTGGATCAACATGCACCAGTACGGCGGCGCGATCCTGGTGCCGGCCGGCGACGGCAAGTGGAAGGCCGATTTCGCCAACGAGGCCGGCCGCAAGGCGCTGAAACAGTATCTCGAAAACATCTACACGCTGAAGACCGTCACGCCGGAAATGCCGGCCGATGCGGACGCTTTCGAGCGCGGCCAGACCGCCATGTTCATCCGCGAGTCCTGGGTGATCGGCGACATCGCCAAGAAGGCGCCGGACCTGAAATATGCGACCGCGCCGCTGCCGAAGGGCTCGATCGCGCTGCCGACCAATCTCTATGTCGCGGGCGACGATGCGGATATCGGCTGGGAATTCGCCAAGGCGGCCAGCTCGCCGGAAAACCTCGTCTGGCTGCTGGAGAATGTCGGCTGGCTGCCGAACCGCTCGGGCGTCGACTATTCGAGCGTCACGGCCAAGCAGCCGGCCTTTGCGGCCTTCGTCAACTATCCGCAGGGCTACGAGTTCTTCACGCTGCCGTCGATCGGCCCGATCGAGGAGATCCTGACCCGCGTCGCGGCCCAGCTCGTGGTCGCCTTCGGTGACGCCTCGATGGCGACCGACGATGCCAAGATCAACGCCTTCCTGAAGAAGGCGAGCGACGAAGTGAACACCATCCTCGATCGCGAAGGACTGCTGGCGAAATAATCCGCCGGCAACCCTCGCCAATCGCATCCGCCCGAGGCATCATTCGCCCCGGGCGCTTTCCCGAGGATCAGGGTCCGACCCGCTTTGCGGCCGAACCCGATTATCTACAGGCCATGACGTAATGCTGAAGCGCAAAAGATTTATCTTTGCGATCCTCGCGATCCTGCCGACGCTGGCGATCTTCGCCTATGTGCGGCTTTATCCGATCGCCGACACGCTGAGGCTCAGCCTTTTCAAATGGGATATCCTGTCGAGGAACAAGCCGTTCATCGGGCTTGCGAACTTCCGCGAGCTGACGGGCGATCACCTGTTCCTCGATGCGCTCGTCAACACCACGATCATCGCTTTCGGCGTGCTCTTCCTGACCATTCCGATGGCGCTCGTCATCGCCGCGCTGATCTTCCATCGGACGCGCTCCAGGATGGCAGGTTTTTACGAGACCGCCGTTTTCATCCCGCATGTCGTGTCGCTGGTACCGGCCGCCATGGCCTGGAAGTGGATTTTCGACGCCCGGCTCGGGCCGCTCAACGCGCTTTTGGATTTCTTCGGCATTCCGATGCAGAACTGGCTGTTCGACCCGGTCCTGTCGGTCATCTGCATCATCGTCCTCTGCTCCTGGCAGGCGCTGGGTTATGCGGTGCTCATTTACATCGTCGGTTTCAAGAACCTGCCGGTCTCGCTTTACGAGGCGGCCAAGCTCGACGGCGCTTCCGGCCCACAGAGTTTCTGGCACCTGTCGATCCCGATGCTGAAACCGATCACGCTCTACGTCTCGGTGGTGACGCTGGTCTCCGGCTTCAACGTCTACGCCCAGGCCTTCGTACTGGCGTCGGATGCGCAGGGCGCGCCGGGCAGACAGGTGCGCGTGCTGGTCCTCGACATGCTGGAAAACAGTTTCCGCAATTATCGCGTCGGTTACGCCGCCTCCGAAGCGGTGGTGCTGCTGGTCATCGTGCTGGTGCTGACGCTCATCCAGTTCTCGATGCTGCGGGAAAGGGGCAGGGCATGACCGCCGAAATCGCGACCATCCATATCGAACCGACCGCGGACGAACTCGCCGAAGGCCGCCGCCTGCGCCGCAGGAAGCGTCTCACCAATCTTGCGATCGATGTCTTCCTCGTCATCGTCTCCCTGCTGATGCTGCTGCCGCTCGTCTTCCTGGTGGCGAACGCCTTCAAGACACCGGCGGAAATGCTCGCCTGGCCGCCGACCATCATCCCACGCGACCCGACGATCGCCAATTTCTCGGCGGTGCTCGGCGAGACGCCGCTCATCCGCTGGATCGGCAACAGCCTCGCCTTCGCCGTCCTCTCGACGATCGCGATCGTCGCGACCTCGGCGATTGCCGGTTACGTTTTCGGCAAATTCCGCTTCGGCACCATGAACGTGCTTTTCGCGCTCTTCCTCGCGACCGCGATCGTGCCGTTCGAGGTCTACATGATCCCGCTCTATTTCCAGGCAAAAAGCCTCGGCATCCTGAATTCCGTCTGGGGCCTGCTGCTCGGTTATCTGGTAATGAGCTTCGGCATCTTCCTCATCCGCCAGAACGTCATCCATTCGATCCCCGACGAGCTTCTGGAGGCAGCGCGCATCGACGGCGCCGGCGAGTTCTGGATCTTCCTGCATATCGTCCTGCCGCTCCTGCGCGGAGCGCTCGGCGCTCTCGCAGTGCTGGCTTTCTTCCAGGCCTGGACCGCCTTCGCCTGGCCGATGATCGTCGCGACCACGCGGACGAGCTACACGATCGAGGTGGGGCTGGCGCTTTTCCAGACAGGCTTCACCGTCGATCTCGGACGCCTCAGCGCCGCCTCCGCCACCGTGCTCGTCCCGTCGATCCTGCTCTTCGTCATCCTGCGCCGCAATTTCGTGCAGGGCGTCGCCAGCACCGGCCTCAAGGAGTGATGGCGATGGAGTTTTTCGAAGAGGCGCGCACCACCTATGCCGCGGCCAATGCCGGCACGCTCTACTGGATGCTGCAGCGGCCAACGCTCGGCGGCGGCTTTCTGAACACCAAGCAGAACAGCATGACGCTCACGGATTACGGCGCTGAGGACGGCGTGCGCGGGCCGGGTTACACCTATGGCTGGATTCAGGGGCGGGGGCTCGAATCCCTCGTCACCCATACGGAATTCTTTGAGCGGGAATTGCCTCCGCTGGCCGAAAAGCTCGATGCTGCCGGCCGCCGCCTTTACGACCTGCTCGCCGGTCTGCAGAAATCGGATGGCCATGTCTATTTCTGCTACGACCGCGACATGCTGCCGGTTTACGCGGATGCGGCCAACGTCGTGCACAAGCAGGAAAAGCCGGCGCTGATCTACACCTACTCGGATGCCTTCGTGGCCAAAGGCCTCGTGGCTGCGGCGAGCCGCTACGGCCTGCCGGGCGTGACCGATCATCTCGCCTATCTGGGAGAGGTCGTCGCATCGATCGAGAACGGCCGCTTCCAGATGGACGAGCGCCGGCCGCTGTCGCTCGAAAGCCTCGCCCGCCAGCCGGATGATTTCGGGCCGCGCATGATTCTTTTGGGCGCCGCAGGCCCGCTGAAACGCCTCGGGCATACCGCGCATCTCGCCTTTGCCGACCGCTTCATCGCCCATGTCGTCGACCGGCATTTCGATGCCGGAACAGGCCTGCTCCGCAACGTGCCGGGCGAGGATGCCTGCAATGTCGGTCACGGCATCGAGTTCGTCGGCTTCGCGCTGGACTATCTCGACGACAATGCCGACCCGGCGCTGATCGAGACGCTGGAACGCATTCTGGTCTCGTCCTTCAAAACGGGCTTCGTTGGGCCCGGCATCACGCTCACCGTTTCGATCGCGTCCGGCAAGCCGCAGAGCCCCTATTGCCCTTGGTGGTCGCTGCCGGAGACGATCCGCTCCGCAGCCCTCTGCCATGAGCGCACCGGCAGCGCCGAGAGCCTGAAGGTCTGGAAGGCGGCGCATGCGACCTTCTTCGAGCGCTATTGGCGCGGAACGCCGCCGATCGCCTACCAGACCATGACGAAGGACGGTCCGGTCGATTTTGTGCCCGCCACGCCCGACCTCGATCCCGGTTATCACACCGGTCTCAGCCTGCTCGCAGCCATCCGCGCAGCCGACCGGCTCAGGCCCCAGACACACGCAATCTCAGGATGAAATATGGCTTCCGTTGAAATCCAGAACGTCCGCAAGGCTTACGGCGATTTCGAAACCATCAAGGGGGTTTCCGTGGACGTGCCGGACGGCGCCTTCGTCGTGCTGGTCGGCCCGTCCGGTTGCGGCAAGTCCACGCTGCTCAGGATGATCGCGGGGCTGGAGGAAATCACCGGCGGCACGATCCGCATCGGCGGCCGCGTCATCAACGATGTCGAGCCGAAGAACCGCGACATCGCCATGGTCTTCCAGAACTACGCGCTTTATCCGCATATGACGATCGCCGAGAACATGGGTTTCTCGCTCAGGCTCGCGAAGAAATCGAAGGAGGAGATCGCCTCGCGGGTGGCGGATGCGGCACGTATCCTCGGCCTCACCGACTATTTGCAGCGTTATCCGAAGCAGCTTTCCGGCGGCCAGCGCCAGCGCGTCGCCATGGGCCGCGCCATCGTGCGCAATCCGAAGGTCTTTCTGTTCGACGAGCCGCTCTCGAACCTCGATGCCAAGCTGCGCGTGCAGATGCGCGCCGAGCTCAAGGACATCCATGCCCGCATCCGGACGACGACGGTCTACGTCACCCACGACCAGATCGAGGCCATGACCATGGCCGACCGCATCGTGGTGATGCGGGACGGCATCGTCGAGCAGGTCGGCGCGCCGCTGGAGCTTTACGACAAGCCAGCCAACACCTTCGTCGCGAGCTTCATCGGCTCGCCTTCGATGAATTTCCTTTCGACCAAGGTTTCGCAGGACCGCACATCGGTGGCGACGGAGAACGGCATCAAGCTGCCGCTGGGATCCGAAGCGTCCGCCGCGCCGGGCACTGCGGTGATCTACGGCATCCGGCCGGAGCACCTGACGATTGCGGCCTCGGGCGAGGGCATTCCGGTGACGGTCACCAATATCGAGCCGACCGGCTCGGAGACCTTCGTGCAAGGCGTAGTGGACGGCCAGAAGATTTCCGCTCAACTTCGCGAGCGTCTTTTCATCAAGACGGGCGACGTATTGAACCTCACGCTCGTACCTGCCAACGGCCATCTCTTCGACGCCGCCACCGGCGTGCGGCTCTAACAAGGTAAGACGATAATGGAACAGACCTGGCGCTGGTTCGGACCGGACGACACGGTAACGCTTTCCCATGTGAAGCAGGCGGGCGCCACCGGCATCGTCAGCGCGCTTCACCATCTGAACGACGGCCGCGCCTGGCCGGACGACGAGATATCGAAACGCAAGGCGATCATCGAGGAGGCGGGGCTCACCTGGTCGGTGGTGGAAAGCATCATCGTCCACGAAGACATCAAGACCCGCACCGGCCGTTATCGCGAGCTGATCGAGAACTACAAGGCTTCGATCCGCGCGGTCGCCAGGGCCGGCGTCAGGACGGTCTGCTACAATTTCATGGCGATCACCGACTGGACCCGCACCGATCTCGAATACCACATGCCGCACGGCGGCACGGCACTGCGCTTCGATATCGTCGAGTTCTGCGCCTATGACGTCTTCATCCTGAAGCGCCCCGGTGCGGAGGGGGGCCATCCGGCCGGCCGGATCGAGAAGGCGGCCGCGTGGCTGAAGGCGGCGAACGAAGGCGATCTCGCCCGGCTGGAACGCAATCTCATCGAATGGGTGCCGGCGCGCGAATTCGTCTACGACCGGCAGAGCCTCAACCGTATGCTGGATATCTATAGGGAGCTTTCCGAGGACGGTTTTCGCGAAAACCTTTTCGCCTTCCTCAAGGAGATCATTCCCGTCGCGGAAGAGGCGGGCGTGAGGATGGCGATCCACCCGGACGATCCGCCGTTCCCGCTCTTCGGCCTGCCGCGCGTTGTCTGCAAGGCGTCGGATGCCCGCGCGCTGCTCGCCGCGGTGAGGTCGCCGTCGAACGGCATCACGCTCTGCACCGGTTCTTATGGCGCGAACCCGGAAAACGATCTCGTCGCCATGGCGAAGGAATTCGCGCCAGATATCCATTTCGCGCATCTGCGCAACGTCACCAAGGAAGGCGACGGCTCCTTCCACGAGGCGGAGCATCTGGAGGGCGACACCGATATGGTGCGGGTCGTGATGGCGCTGATGGCGGAAGAGAAGCGCCGCAAGGCCGAGGGCAGGGCGGACTGGCGGATCCCCATGCGGCCCGACCACGGCCATGCGATCGTCGACGACATAGGCAAGAAGGTCAATCCCGGCTATTCCTGCATCGGCCGCCTGAAAGGCCTGGCGGAACTGCGCGGCATCATGCACACGCTGGAAGTGCTGGGGTGAGGAAATGCGGGGAGGGGTAAGGATAAGCCCCCTCATCCGACCCTTCGGGCCACCTTCTCCCCGCTGGGGAGAAGGAAAAACGGCGACGTCGCGGCATATCCCCTTCTCCCCAGCGGGGAGAAGGTGCCGGCAGGCGGATGAGGGGGCCGCGAGACAAACGATATTTTTGTAAGCGGATTGGAGAGGATCGAATGGCGAAATTGAAAGTGGCGATGATCGGGCTCGGCATGGCGTCGGGTCATCATGCCCGCGCCCTTCTGGACCTGTCGGACCGGATCGAATGCGTGGCGGCTTATAGCCAGACGGCGGCCCGGCGCGATGCCTTTGCCGGACAATATCCCATTCCGGTCAGCGGCGATCTCGACGCCATCTTCGCGGACGAGGCGATCGGGGCGGTGCTGATCCTCACGCCGCCGAGCAGCCATCTGGAGCTCGTCCGGCGGGCCGCTGCGGCGAAGAAGCATATCCTGCTCGAAAAGCCGCTGGATATCTCCTTCGAGCGCTCCGAGGCGATCGTCCGCGCGGCGAAGGAAGCGGGCGTGCTGCTCGGCATGGTGCTGCAGAACCGGTTCCGTGCGGCTGCCCTGAAGCTCGACGAGATCGTCAAGTCCGGCCGCCTCGGGCAACTGGTGGAAGCGTCGGCCGCGATCCGCAACTGGCGGCCCCAGAGCTATTACGATGTCGAAGGGCGGGGCACGCGGGCGCGCGACGGCGGCGGCGTGCTCCTGACCCAGGGCATCCATACGATCGACCTGCTCCTGAGCCATGCGGGCACGCCGAAGGATGTCTCTTCCTTCGTCCGCACCAGCCCGATCCACACGATGGAGACAGAAGACCTCGTCACCGCCGCCTTCTGCTTCGAGAACGGTGCGATCGGCACGCTGAACGCCACGACCTGCGCCTATCCCGGCCTGCCGGAACGTATCGAGCTGATCGGCACCAAGGGCACGGCGGTTTTCACGGGCGACAGGCTCGACGCCGCCTTCATGGACGGCACGAGCGTTACGGAAGGCGGAGAGAGGTCAGGCAGCGGGTCAGGCGCCAATCCCATGGCCTTCGGCCACGAGATGCACCGCGCGCTCATCGAAAATTTCGCGGACGCTGTCCGGGACGGCACGCCGCTCCGCGTCACCGGCGACGATGCGCTGAACGCGCACCGTTTCATCGAGGCGATCCTGGCAGGCGGCAGATAAAGCTCAGCAGATCACCGTCTCGGAAATCTTGATGCCGAACCCTTCGAGGCCGACGTAGTGACGCTCGCTGCGGGTGAGCAGCTTGATCGATGTGACGCCGAGATCCTTCAATATCTGCGCGCCGAGGCCGATTTCCAGCCATTCGCTTTCGCGCGCCTGGGCTTCGGCATGCGCTTCCTGATCCTGGCGCAGCTTGCGTCCGTGGTCCTTCTGGCCGACGCCGACCGAGCCCTCGCGCAGGTAGATGATGACGCCGCGGCCTTCCTCCTCGATCTTCGCCATGTAGCGGTCGAGGGGCCGGTAGGCGCCGAAGACGTCGCGGGTGACGTTTTCGAGATGCAGGCGGACGGGGATGTCGACGCCGTCGCGGATATCGCCGAAGATCACCGCCACATGCTGCATCGGGTCCCAGGGCAGCGAATAGGCATGCGCCTTCGCCTTGCCGTGCGGCGTTTCCACGTCGAAGCTCGACTGCAGCTCGATCAGGGTTTCCTTGCGCTGGCGATAGGCGATGAGATCGGCGACGGAAACCTGCTTCAGCCCGTTCTTCACCGCGAAATCGGCGACCTGCTGGCCGCGCATCACGCTGCCGTCGTCGTTGACGAGCTCGCAGATCACGCCGACCGGCGGGAGATTGGCGAGCCGGCAGAGATCGACGGCCGCTTCCGTATGGCCCGAACGCATCAGCACGCCGCCTTCGCGGGCGATCAGCGGGAAGATGTGCCCCGGGCGGACGAAGTCGCTCGGGCCGACATTCGGGTTGGCGAGGTTGCGGACGGTCAGCGTCCGGTCTTCGGCGGAAATGCCGGTCGTGGTGCCGTGCTTGAAATCGACCGTCACCGTGAAGGCGGTGGTGTGGGCGCTGTCGTTCTCGGCCACCATGGCGTTGAGGTTCAGCCGCTTGGCTTCCTCGCGCGGCATGGGCGCGCAGACGATGCCGGACGTGTGCCGGACGATGAAGGCCATCTTGTCGGGCGTGCAATGCACGGCGGCGACGATCAGGTCGCCTTCGTTCTCGCGATCGTCGTCATCGGTGACGACGACGATTTCGCCGGCTTCGAAAGCGCGGATAGCATCGACGACACGCTTCTGGTCATAGCCCATGGATCAGGTTCCTAGAGAGTTCGCCCGGTTTGTGCCCGGTGGCGCAGATAGTGATCGGCAACCGCGCAGGCAACCATCGCCTCGCCGATCGGCACGGCGCGGATGCCGACGCAGGGGTCGTGGCGTCCCTTGGTGCGCACCTCGACATTGTTGCCGTCGGCATCGATCGAGTGTCGTTCGGAGAGGATGGAGGAGGTCGGCTTGATCGCGAAACGGGCGACCACGGCCTCCCCGGTCGAGATGCCGCCGAGGATGCCGCCCGCGTGATTGGAGAGGAAGATCGGCTTGCCCTCGTTGCCCATGCGCATCTCGTCGGCATTCTCCTCGCCGGAAAGTTCCGCGGCGGCAAAGCCGTCGCCGATCTCGACGCCCTTCACGGCGTTGATCGACATCAGGAGCCCGGCGATATCCTGGTCGAGCTTGCCGTAGATCGGCGCTCCGAGGCCCGCCGGCACGCCCTCGGCCACCACTTCCACCACCGCGCCGATCGAGGAGCCGGCCTTGCGGATCGAATCCAGATACTCTTCCCAGACCGGCACGATCGCAGCATCCGGCGAGAAGAACGGGTTCTGGCCGACCTGTTCCCAGTCCCAGTTGTCCCGGTTGATCCTGTGCTTGCCGATCTGGATCAGCGCAGCGCGGACGTTGAGGCCCGGCACGACCTTGCGGGCGAGCGCACCTGCCGCCACGCGCGCCGCCGTCTCGCGGGCGGACGAACGGCCGCCGCCGCGATAGTCGCGGATGCCGTATTTCACGTCATAGGTATAGTCCGCATGGCCGGGGCGGTAGCGGCGGGCGATCTCGCCGTAATCCTTGGAGCGCTGGTCGGTATTCTCGATCAGCATGGAGATCGGCGTCCCGGTCGAGATCATCGTCTCGCCGTCCTCGTCCATCATCACGCCGGAGAGAACCTTGACGACGTCGTCTTCGCGGCGCTGCGTCACGAAACGCGACTGGCCGGGCTTGCGCTTGTCCATCCAGGCCTGGATTTCCGCTTGGGTGAAGCGGATGCCGGGCGGGCAGCCGTCGACCACGCAGCCAAGCGCCGGACCGTGGCTTTCGCCCCAGGTGGTGACGCGGAACAGGTGACCGAACGTATTATGCGACATGGCAGTAAAAAACCGGCTGTGGCGAAGCCGGCCTCCTGCCAGCTCCTGACGCGGTTGTCATATGGAAAAGGTCGCCGGGCGACAAGCTTTTCTTGCGCAAACGGGTACGCCCGCGGGCGAAAGGCTGGACGGCCCTTATGCCGCCGCCTTCCGCCAGCCGACGCGTGCGGCCTCGGTGAAATCCTTGAAGGAGAGCGGCCGGGAGAAGGCGTAGCCCTGCAGGAGGTCGCAGCCGAGTTCGCGCAGCAGGCTGGCATGCTGCATCGTCTCGACGCCTTCCGCGACGGTCTCGACGCCGAGCGACCGGGCGATGTCGATGATCGAGCGGACGAGCGCGCGCTCCTGCGGCGAGTTGACGATCGGCATGACGAGCTGACGATCGATCTTCAGCCGCTTCGGCTTCAGCTTCAGAAGGCTGACGATCGAGGTATGGCCGGTGCCGAAATCGTCGATCTCGATATCGATGCCGAGCTCCTTGATGCGTTCGAGGTTTCCGGCCGCCGCGGCCTCGCTCTCGTCGAGGAAGATCGATTCCACCAGTTCGAACGAGATTTCGCCGGGCGCGATCTGCAGGGTCTTCAGCGTATCGATCAGCGTCTCGTCATGCAGCCGCTTCGAGGAGACGTTGACGGAGACCTTCGGAATTCTCATGCCGAGCGCGGCCCAGCGCAGCTTGTCTTTCATCACGGTTTCGAGCACGATCTGGTCGAGCGCGGCCGAGACGTTCAGGTCCTCGGCGATCTTCAGGAACCGGTGGGGGGCAAGCACCCCGTGATGCGGATGGTTCCACCGGATCAGCGCCTCGACGCCGGTGAACTCGCTGGTGCGGGCGCAGAATTGCGGCTGGTACCAGGTCGTGAATTCGCTGTTGTCGATGCCGGCGAGGACCTCGTCGGCGGTTCGCTTCTGGCTGACGATCTCGGCCTGCAGGTTCTGCGTGAAGAATTCGTACCGGTTGCGGCCCATGCCTTTCGCCCGGTAGAGCGCGATGTCGGCATTGACCAGCATGCGGCGGGCGTCCACGTTCAGGCCGCTCGCCTGGGCGATCCCGATCGAGACGCCGCAACGGCACGAAAAGCCTTCGAAATCGATCGGGTGGTGGAATTCCGCGATGATCCTTTGGGCAAGCTGCGCCATCTGTTCGGCGCTGGCATTGCCGGCCGCGAGGATGACGAATTCGTCGCCCCCGATGCGTGCGACGATGTCCGTGCTGCGCACGTTGCGCGACAGGATGCGCGAGGCATGCACCAGCATGGCATCGCCCGCCGCGTGCCCGAGCGTATCGTTGATCTGCTTGAAGCGGTCGAGATCGAGATGCAGGATCGAGAACTTCTGCCGCTCGTTCCGGCTGGAGCGCGACAGCCGGTCGAGTTCCATGTCGAGCTTGCGGCGGTTGGCGAGCAGCGTCAGCGGGTCGTGCAGCGCATTGTGTTCGATCCGGCTCTTGGCGAGCTCGAGTTCGGCATTCTTGGCGTCGGCCTCGTTCTTGGCTGCCTGGAGCTGCTGGGTGAGGATCGCGTCCTGGGTGATGTCGAAGGCGATGCCCACCACCTTCTTGGTTCCGTCGCGGGTCGTATGCAGCTTGCCGATCGAACGGATATAGCGGATCGATCCGTCCGGCTGCGGAACGCGCGCGACGAGCGGGTCCGGCCGGAAGCTGTCGTTGAAGTGATAGGAGGTCTGCTTCGCGAGAGACCGGTCGTCGGGATGGATGAGGTCGATCCACTGTTCGGCCCGGACGATGCCGTCGGTGAACGGAAGGCCGTGCAGCTGGCACATGCGCCGGTCCCAAATCTCGATATGGGTGACCGGGTTGGATTCCCATATGCCGCAATTGGAGGAGGCGAGAGCCAGGTCGAGTTTGGTCGAGAGCTCTTCCAGCTCCTGTTCGCGGTTCGACAGCTCGTCGAGAGCGAGTTCTAGCTCGGCATTCTTGATGTCTGCGTTCTCCTTGGCATTCCGGAGCGTCTGCGTCATCACCATGTCCGCCGTCACGTCCCAGACGATGCCGGTCGTGCGATGGCTGCCGTCGGCATTGCGGTAGCTCGCGCCGGCCGACCTCAGATAGCGCACGGCTCCGTCCGGAAGCCGAACGCGATAGACCTCGCTGCAAGCCGTATTGCTGCAGGTGCAGTTGAAGAAATGCGTCTCGGCCGCGGGCCTGTCCTCCGGATGGATCGAGTTCAGCCAGTCGTCGAGGCGGTTGCCCTCGCTGTCGGCGGCCTTGCCGTGCAGCCCGGCGGCCCGCTTGTCCCAGAAGAGATTGCCGCTATCGCCGGTCACCTCCCAGATGCCGATGTTGGAAGCCTCCATAGCGAGGTTGAAGCGCTGCGACAGATCGATGAGGTTGAGTTCGCGCGCCTTCAGCGCCGCGATATTGCGGTTGCGCTCGCTGATCAGCGAGGTCGCGACGAAGATCGGCATGATGACCGCGAGCGCGGCAAACGCGATCGACAGGCGGAAACGCAACTGGTTCGGCGGCACCACATCCCAGCCGGATCGCGGGGCGGCGAGCAGGGTCCAGTTGGCGCCGCTGACCGGCACGGTCCATTTCAGGGGAGACTGGTCCTCGATCGAATCGTCGCCGTAGAAGGCGAAATATTCCGGCTTGTCGGCGTCGCGCAGGACCACGTTCAGCCAGTCGAGATTGATGAGGCTCTGCGCCGTTGCCGTATTCGGCGAGAAAGTGACGCCGGAGGCTTCCATGAGCCCGGTTTCATCGATGAGGAGGGCGATCGCACCCCAGAGGGCTGCGCCGTCGCCTTCCTTCGGCACCGGCATGACCAGCGTCAGGTGGCCCTCCTGGGAGCCGCTCAGCAGGGATGCCCGATTGCGGCCGCTGACCGATTTCAGGTCGCTTGCGAGGCGGGCGGGATCGATATCGGCGTCCGTCCCCGACGCGGCTGCTGGGGCTTCGCGTGTTATGATCCGGGCGAGGTCGAAGTCCGGCGCGATCGCAACGGCGGAAAAATGTGGTCCGTATCGGAATTCCTTGTCGACGAAACGCTTGAAATCGTCCGGCGATCTTCTTGCGTCTTCCGTCAGGGTGTGGACAAGGCGGTCGGCGACCGCGGCATCGGCCTCGATGCGTGAGACGAGCCGCCGCGCCAGCAATCCCACCGTTCTTTCCGTCGTCACCCGCAGTTCGCGGCGATAGTCATTGGTGTTGTGCCGGTCGAGGAGCACGCCGATGCTGATCACCGCCAGCGCGATGGCGGATGCGATCGCCGTGGGCGCCTTGGGGTTCCGGAAAAGGCGAAGAGATTTTGAAGCGGGCGGAAGCCAGAATTTCAATCGCGCAAACCTTTTCGTTAACCTCTATGACGTCGGAAAAAAGCCTATTGGACGGGGGTTAATTTCCGATTGCACTGCAGCCGGTAAATTTGATAGCCATTTGTTGTGCGGAAATACTTGGCAAGGTTTGGCGAAATCGGCCACTGCAACCGGAGGGTGGCGCTAGGCTGTTGAAAAGCGTTAATAATCTGGCCTTCACTTATACTCAAAATGTCATGGTCACGGGCGATTTTCGCCACAATCTGAGGGCTATCTGTGCAACGAAACGAGACAACACCGATCTCACCGAAGGCCCCGACCATGCGTATCCTGATCGCAGCTCTCCTCGCCACGGCCAGCATCTTTTCGCCTCTCAACAGCTGGGCGCAAAGTGCCGACGTGGAGGCTACGATCAAGTCCGTGGACGTGAAGTCGCTCAGCCTGACGCTCGACGACGGAAAGATCTACAAGGTGCCCGAAGAATTCAACTTCGAAGGGCTGAAAGCCGGCGTCAAGGTGCTGGTCTTCTACACCGTCGTGGATGGCAGCCGCGTGGTGGATGATCTCGAAATCGTCCAGTAGTTCCGAAGAATTAGCAAAGTATAATTTAGAGTATATACGGCGTGGCCTAGAGCCACTCCATCCGGCCGTGGTCCGTCTCGATCCTGAGGATCCGGTCTTGCGGGGTGGGGGCCGTCGCCGCTTCGTCTTCGGGAAGGTCGCCGATCAGCCGGAAGAGCGAGCGGATCACTCCGCCATGGCTGATGCAGACCGTCGGTCCGTCGACGGATTGCAGCCATGCGCCGATCCGCCAGCAGAGTATCTCATAGCTTTCGGCGCTCGCGCCGGGCGGGATGAAGCTCCACTTTTCCTCCGCCCGGGCGGTGAGCCTGTCCGGCGATATGCGGGCGATCTCCTCGAGCGTGTGGCCTTCCCAGTCGCCGAAGGAGAGTTCCTTCAGCCGGTCATCGATACCGTAGTCATGGGGATCGAGACCCATGGCGGCGCGCAGCCGCTCCATGGTTTCGCGGGTTCGCGACAGGGGGCTGGCGATGAACGAGAAATCCCCGGCCGTGCCGATCATGCCGCGCAGCCGCTCGCCGTTGCGGCTGGCCTGTGCCCGGCCGAGCGCATTGAGCGGAATATCCTGCTGGCCCTGGAGCCGTCCCTCGGCGTTCCAGTCCGTCTGCCCGTGGCGGATCATGTAGAGGAGCAAGGCAGACGTTCCTGGAAGCTGGCCATCAGTCCTTGATGACCGAAATGTCGGGCGCGTCGACGGCTTTCATGCCCACCACATGGTAGCCGCTGTCGGCATGATGCGTCTCGCCGGTGACGGAGCGCGAGAGGTCGGACAGCATATAGAGCCCGACATCGCCCACTTCCTCGATCGTCACGGTACGGCGCAGCGGCGCGTTGTATTCGTTCCACTTGAGGATATAGCGGAAATCGCCGATGCCGGACGCGGCGAGCGTCTTGATCGGGCCGGCGGAGATCGCGTTGACGCGGATATTCTTCGGGCCGAGGTCGACGGCGAGATATTTCACGCTCGCTTCGAGCGCGGCCTTGGCGACGCCCATGACGTTATAGTTCGGCATGACCTTTTCCGCGCCGTAATAGGTCAGCGTCAGCATCGAGCCGCCGTCGGTCATCAGCTTCTCCGCCCGCCGCGCGACGGAGGTGAAGGAATAGACCGAAATCTGCATGGTCTTGGCGAAATTGTCGGGCGAGGTGTCGATATAGCGGCCGGTCAGCTCGTCCTTGTCGGAAAAGCCGATCGCATGCACGAGGAAATCGATCTTGCCCCAGTGCCTTTCGAGATTTTCGAAAACCGCATCGACGGTCGATTCGTCGGCGACATCGCAATGGCCGGCCATATAGGCGCCGAGTTCGGCGGCCAACGGTTCGACCCGCTTCTTCAACGCGTCGCCCTGGTAAGTGAATGCGACCTCGCCGCCTTGGCTGTGAATGGCCTTGGCAATGCCCCATGCGATGGAACGGTTGTTGGCAACGCCCATGATGACGCCACGTTTGCCTGCCATGAGGCCGGAAGCCTGAACCATACATAGTCCCCTGAAACTTAGACGAATGTTGCCTATGACATAGGCAGCCCAAGGGTTCAAGCTGGCTTCATTCATCTCGTGTTAGAGGTCGTAACAAAGGGTGCGCGCCGGTGAAAACCGACGCATAACTGTCATATTCGGCCGTTTTCCTCAGACATAAAGCCCGTGGCGCATGTGCCGCATGAGGTCCGTGACCTTCTCGTTCGGCTTTTCCCACAGAATAATCCTGAGCTCGATGACGAGATCGCCGCGGCCGCCGGCATCGTCGAAAAGGCCGAGACCGCCGAGGCGGATCGTCTGGTCGGAGCCGGACCATGGCGGAATGGTGATGCTGCGGTTGCCCTCCGGCGTCTCCATCGCCGCCTCGGCGCCGAGCACCGCATCTTCCAGCGAGATCGGCAGGGTCGCGTGGAGGTTGAACCCTTCGACCCGGTAATTGGCGTCGCGGGCGATCTTGAGCGTGACCAGAAGATCGCCGGCCTTCATGCCGGGAACCTTGAGGCCCTGGCCCTTGAGCCGCACGACGTGCCCTTCCGTCATGCCCTTTTCCAGGACGAAGCGCACCTCGCGCTCGTCCGCCAGCTTGAGGGTGATCCAGCTCTGCTTCAGCAGGTCCTCGATGGTGACAGCCGCATCGATGGAAAGGTCCGGCGCCTTTTCGGGAACCGGCGCGGTGCCGCGCAGCCGGCGCACCAGCGAGGTGACGAGATCGATCGCCATGGCCGGCAGCGGAGGCTTCTCTCCCATGGGATCGGCCTTTGCCGCTTCGGCAGAATCGCCGGCGGTGTGTGTCTGGGCCTTCGTCTGGCCTTGGGCTTTCGCCTGTTCGGCTGCGGCGGCTCCGAAAATGCGTTCGATCACGTCTTCCGGCGTCTCTCCGGCGTTACCCGACGGCCCCTGGGCCTGGCCGCGCTGCGCATTGGCGCGCGCCAGTTCCTCCATGACCTTTTCGGCATTCGCCTTGGCGGCCTTGGCGCGTTCGGCCGCTTCCCGTGCGGCCTGGCGCTGCTGCATGATGGTCTGCTGCATTTCGGCGGCGCGGTCGTAGCGCTTGCGGCGCTCCGGGTCCTTCAGGACCTCGTAGGCCTGGCCGACCTCCGCAAAACGGCTCGCCGCGGAAGGATCGCCCTGATTGTGGTCGGGATGGGCGGTCTTCGCCTTGGCGCGCCAGGCCGCCTTGATCTCGTCGGCGTCGGCATTGTGCTTTACGCCGAGAACGGAATAGGGATCACGCATTGTGGGACCACCGGTTACCTGAAACGGCGGGCCTCGCTCGATCCTTGGCCCCTCCGATACGCGTCACAACTCGACAGCAGCCCACCGGTTCCTCATGATCGGCGGGCGGTCCGTCTGCTCGCGAAAAACCTAGGTCAGAACTCCTGAATCAGGAGTTACGTCGAAAGGCTCAGCACTCGTTAAGGTAAAGAAAGCGTTTAGAGACCGATTCCTAAGGGTGCGGAAACGGTTTTACCGCCCGAGATTGCATCGAAAAGAGGGGATGCGCTTCTGCTTTTTCGGAGAAGAGGGGCGAGCCCTATTGCCTGTCGAAGGCGGTCAGCATCCAGTCGCCGCTGTTGGTCAGGCAGGCCTGGCCGGAAAACATCGCGATGCCTTCGTAGGAATGCCGCGTGGTCATGAAGTCGCGGCAGATATGCCCCTCGTTGCGGGCTTCGCGGATCTGCGAGACGACGCCGGCGCTGCCGGTCGCGGTATTCGCCCAGGGAAGGGAGGCGTTTCCGAGCCTTTCGAGATCGGCGGAGGTGACGGCGTTGCGCACCGTCGTTTCGTCGGAAAGCGTCGCACCCGTGTGCTGCGGCGCGCCGGGCACGGTGCCGGTCGAGATGTTGCGGTCGATCTTTTCCGCACTGCCGAAGAGATCCAGGCTGCTGGTGCAGCCGGCAAGCGAAAGGCCGACAAGGCAGACGGCGGCGCGCCTGCCGAGCAAAAGTAATCCCTTTGTGCGGCTTTTCGACTTTGCTATCACGTCCACTAGTTTCCTGTCCGTCAACGAGTCACGGGCAATCATCAGATTGGGAGTATTTTAGTCAATATGTCTGAAGGCGGGTTAACAAGTGGTGACTTCACCGAAGAGAACGAGCCCTTCGCGCTGTTCGGCGCCTGGCTGAAGGAGGCGGAGCGCACCGAGCCCAACGATCCGAACGCGGTGGCGCTGGCGACCGTCGACGAGCACGGCATGCCGAACGTCCGGATGGTTCTCCTGAAGGGCTATGACGAGCACGGCTTCGTCTTCTACACGAATTTC
Source organism: Xaviernesmea oryzae (assembly GCF_900177415.1). Classification (GTDB taxonomy): domain Bacteria; phylum Pseudomonadota; class Alphaproteobacteria; order Rhizobiales; family Rhizobiaceae; genus Neorhizobium; species Neorhizobium oryzae_A. The sequence goes on from NZ_FXAF01000006.1 coordinate 1,276,324, forward strand.
GAAAGCCAAAAGGGCCGCGAGATCCTCGGCCAGAAGAAGGCGGCCATGTGCTTCCACTGGAAATCGCTGCGCCGTCAGGTGCGCCTGCGCGGCGAGGTGGAGGTGGTGAGCGACGCGGAAGCTGACGCCTATTACGCGTCCCGTGCCCGCGGCAGCCGGATCGGCGCCTGGGCCTCGAAACAGTCCCGGCCTCTGGAAGGCCGCTTCGCGCTCGAAAAGGCGGTGGCCGAATATACCGCCCGCTACGCGATCGGCGAGATTCCCCGTCCGCCTTACTGGTCCGGCTTCCGCATCAAGCCGGTCTCGATCGAGTTCTGGCACGACCGCCAGTTCCGCCTGCACGACCGCATCGAGTTCCGCCGCGCGGTCCCGGATGGCCCATGGGAGAAGGTCAGGATGTATCCTTGAGACGCATGCCGCCCGTCACCGCCCGATCGAGAAAGGGATTCCCGAAGCCAGCGCCGAGACGTAGCGCGGTTGCTGGTAATAACCGTTGAGCGAGATGCGCGGCAGGCCGGTAAGCCGGCTGGCGTGTTTTTCGCAAAGCGTGCCGGGCTGCGTCGTCACCGCGACCGAGAAGCCGAGCTCTTTGGCGATCGTCATGTCGCGTTCGGAAACGGCCTGCTGCGTGCCGTAGGGGTAGGCGAGCGATCGCGGCCGCTCGCCGGTCAGCATTTCCACATAATCCGCCGATTGCCGCATTTCCTCGCGCGCCTCTTCTGGCGAAAGGCGGGCGACCGCACGGTGGCTTATGGTATGGGCGCCGAGAGACGCCAGCGGATGCGCTGAGAGCGCTCTGAGCTCCTGCGCGTCCATGGTGAGGTCGGCGGTGATCTTCAGCGGATCGACGCCGTGCTTCTTCGCCATCGCATCGATGCGGGAGACGGCGCTCGCCTCGTCGGTCGTTCCGACGTAGTGGGAGATGCGGTCGAAGGCGTCGAACTTTCGGGCTTCGGAGGTCAGGTCCATCAGCTCGGGCCCGTCGCCGAAGTCGAAGGTGACTTCAGGCGCCTGCCCGAGCAGTTCCGCAAGCGTCTCCCACCAGAGCGAATGGGTGCGCTCCGCAAACCCGCGGGTCACGAAGATCGTGAAGGGGGCGTTGTGGCGCTCGAAAACGGGCAGCGCATAGGCGGCGTTGTTCCTGTAGCCGTCGTCGAGCGTGAAGGCGGCGAAGGGCCGCTTCGACGGTTTGGCGAGGCGCGCCGGGACTTCCGCCAGGGGCACGAATTCGTAGCCTTCCGCGGAAAGCCGCTCGATCGCCTCGCTCAGGAAATCCGGCGTGACCTCCAGATGGGCGCTGGGTTGCAGGGGACGGCTCTTCTTCGGCCGGACATGGTGAAGGGTGAAGATCGCGCCGCGGCCGCGCGCATTCGCCATCATGCCGGCGCGTGCCAGGGCGGCGGCCATGTCGAGCCCGCCCGCGACCAGACGGCGCTTGACGTCGCGGCGCCAGAGCGCCTGCAGCCTCTCCTTGGTGTTCCCCACAGCGATCACGCCCACGTTACTATAAAGCAGCGCGACCCTACTCCCGCACGCGTTAAGCCTTGCTGAAGAAACGCGGGCAGAATCCGGTCAGGGCCGCAGCGTGTCGAAGAGGGGAAGCCCAACGATCGCCGCCATCGCGATGAGCAGGAAGCAGATGCGCCGGAAGGTGCCTTCGGAGGCGACGCCGAAAAGACGCGAGCCAAGGAAGAGGCCGACGCCGTAGCCGGGCCCGGCGATCAGCGCGAGTGCCAGCACTTCAAGCGTCAGCAGGTGGCCGACCACGTAGGAAACCGCCGAGATGACGGTGGCCAGCGCAAAATAGAGGATCAGATTTGCCCTGACCGTCAGCGGCGGGATCGCGCCGCCCAGCCAGTAGGCGACGATCGGCGGGCCGGAAAGCTGGGTGGCACCGCCGAACAGTCCGGCGATCGCCCCGACCACGACCGTCAGCCAGGTCTTCGGCGTCCCGTGGTAACGCCACCCGGAAATCAGGAAGGCGAGCAGGCCGAGCACGACGATGGAGATGAGCCAGCGCAGCGCCGTCGGCTCGATGACCGCAAGCAGCGCCGTGCCGGCCGGCACGCCGACGAGGGCTCCGACGAGCATCGTGCCCACCTCCCGCCGGTTGGCGCGCCGCCAGCCTTCCGGCAGCATGCCGAGCGTCGTAATCCCGTCGATGACCAGCAGCAGGGCAGGGGCGATTTTCGGGCCGACCGCCGCGCCAGCGAGAGGCACGAAGATCAGGGCGCCGCCGAAACCGGAAAACCCGCGCGCCAGCCCCGCGATCACCGCCGCGAAGAACATGAAGGCGAGTTCGGGCAGCCCGTGCCCGGGAAGCAGGGTTCCCACGAAGGTGGAAAGCGGATTTTGGGAGTCCATGGAGAGGCCGTGCGGGGGATTCGAGCGATGGTCCGCACCTGGCGGGATTTGGTCTGCGCTGTCAAGCAAACGCTCTGGACAGCAGCCTGGGAATCATCGTTTCCTGTGGAAACAAAAGGAGAACGATATGCTGGAGAGATTGGCCGGGCAGTTCGAGGCCGCATCCGCCGCCTATGCAGAAACCCACGGCATCGCCCGCGACCCCGACTGGTTTCTCCTGAAACTTCAGGAGGAGATGGGAGAGCTAACCCAGGCCTGGAACCGCAAGACCGGCCGCGGCCGGAAGAAGGGGCGGAGCGAGGAGGAGCTTGCGCGTGATCTTGCCGACGAGACCGCCGATCTGCTTGGCCATATCCTGCTTTTCGCCCGCAACAACGGGATCGATCTTGCCGCGGCGATCGAGCGGAAGTGGCTTTTCAGGCCGTTCGGCGATTCAACGTGAATTGGCCCTAGTAGTAGCTTGCGTGGCTTCACCCCCCTCTGCCCTGCCGGGCATCTCCCCCACAAGGGGGGAGATCGGCAAGAAGCACAGGCTTCCCAAATCATTAGCGGTGTTGAACCTGGCTCCGGTGATCTCAAACCTGTGTTGGGAGTAAGAGCTTGCTACTATCCGATCTCCCCCCTTGTGGGGGAGATGCCCGGCAGGGCAGAGGGGGGTGAAGCGCCCCGTTATAGCATAGGGCTACGCCCTCGTGCCGCCCACCGTCACCTGGTCCATCCGCAGATGCGGCTGGCCGACGCCGACCGGCACCCATTGGCCGGCCTTGCCGCAATTGCCGATGCCGGTGTCGAGCTTCGTGTCGTTGCCGACCATCGAGACCCGCTTCATCGCCTCCGGGCCGTTGCCGATCAGCATGGCGCCCTTGATCGCCGGGCCGATCTTGCCGTTCTCGATCATGTAGGCCTCGGTGCAGCCGAACACGAACTTGCCGGACGTGATGTCCACCTGGCCGCCGCCGAAGGAGACGGCATAGATGCCCTTCTTCACCGAGGCGATGATCTCTTCCGGCGTCTTGGTCCCGCCGAGCATATAGGTGTTCGTCATGCGCGGCATGGGCACATAGGCATAGCCCTGCCGGCGGCCGTTGCCGGTCGGCTTCATGCCCATCAGCCGGGCGTTCTGGCGGTCCTGCATGTAGCCGACGAGCTTGCCGTCCTCGATCAGCACGTTATAGGCCGACGGCGTGCCCTCGTCGTCGATGGTGATCGAGCCGCGGCGATTGTCGATCGTACCGTCGTCGACGACCGTCACGCCGGGAGCGGCGACCATCTCGCCGAGGAGGCCCGCAAAGGCGGAGGTCTTCTTGCGGTTGAAGTCGCCTTCGAGCCCGTGGCCGACCGCCTCGTGCAGCATCACGCCCGGCCAGCCGGAACCGAGCACGACGTCCATCGTGCCGGCCGGTGCCTCGATGGCGGTCAGGTTGACGAGCGCCTGGCGGAGCGCCTCGTCGGCCCCGGTCTGCCAGTTGCCGTCCGTCACGAAATCGCCGAAGCCGATGCGGCCGCCGGTGCCGAAGGAGCCGGATTCCTGCCGGTCGCCGTCGCCGACGACGACGGAAATGTTGAGACGCGTCATCGGGCGGATGTCCTGCACCCGGTGGCCGTCGGCGCGCAGGATGTCGACCACCTGCCAGCTTGCCGAAACGGTGGCGGTCACCTGCCGCACCTTGTCGTCCTTGTTGCGCAGATAGGCGTCGATCTCGGTCAGGAGCTTCGCCTTCTCCTCGAAGCTCGGGGATCCGATCGGGTTCTCGTCGCCGTAATATTTCTTGTTGGTGCGCTGGGGGGCTGCCGCATAGGAGCCGGAATAGCCGGCGGTGACGGCGCGCACCGCGTCGGAGGCGCGGGAAAGCGCGGCGGCCGAAAGCTCGCCCGCATGCGCGTAGCCGACCGCCTCGCCGGCGACCGCCCGCAGGCCGAAACCCTGGTCGGTGTTGAACGAGCCGCCTTTCAGCCTTCCGTTGTCGAAGGTCAGCGATTCCGCCTGGGCATGTTCCACGAAAAGTTCGCCGTCATCGGCGCCGGAAAGCGCACCGGAAAGGATCGAGCGCAGCTTCGTCTCGTCGCAGTCGAAAAGGTTGAGAAGGTCGGTATTCATGGAATGCTCCTTTGGGCGCTGCGGCGAAGACGCGGGCTCTCATCCGACCGATGTAGGTCCCGAAGGGGGGCTAAGCAAGCCTATCTTCGAACCGACCGGGCGCTCAGAAACGCCTGGACCTCTTCCGGCATGGTATCGCGCGGCAGGATGTTGAAGGCGTTCGCGCCGCTGAAGAGCATGAAGGAGCGCGGCCGCTCCCAGATTTCGGTGACGTTGCGCCACGTGAGGTTTCCGCTGCCGAGATCGGAGCTGATGCCGAAGCCTTCCGGGTCGATGGTGATGTCCGCCCGGCGGTCGGCCATGCGATTGTACCGGCCGAATGTGTTGGCGGAATGGGCGCGCCAGACGATGGCGCTGAAAATCGCCGGAAAGCAGGCGACGACGATCGCCAGGACGGCAAGCGTGAAATTGCCTTGGACGACCAGGAAAAGGCAGGCCACCACCATCAGCACCGCGGCGCCCCATTTCATTTTCTGGTCACGCACGGTGCGCTGGACGACGAAGGCGCGCACCGCGTCGCTGACGACCTCGTCGTCGAAACGAACGGGGAAGTGATGGCTGCCCTGCAATTCCATGAGCGTCGTCCCGGCGCCGATGTTCTCTTTATTATATGACGTTCAGGGGAGGGCGTCGTAGCCTTCGCCGAAGCCGGTGAGCTCGATCGGAATCCCGACTCGGTCCTGGTCGGCGGATTCGCGCAGCGCGAAGACGGCGTTCTTGCCGGCGCGCAGGATGCGCATCAGCTCGTCGTCGATCTCGACCTCCACATAGCAGCCCTCGGAGAAGCAGCGGGTGAAATAGGCGCGGCCGATATTGTTGTTGTCGACATAGAGTTCCATGCCGTCCTTCAGGAGCACGCCGAGCGGCGCCAGGATGCGCAGGATCTTCGCCTTGCGGTCGGCCGTCTTCAGGACGACGACCGAAAGGCCGACCTCGGGACGGTCCTCGGCGATCACGTTCTGCATCAGCGCGCATTGTTCGACGGATGCGCCGGCCGGCCGGTCGCAGATGATCGACCACGCGCCGTGGTTCTCGCGGACATTGCCGGGCGGCTTGGGCGCCTGGGAGGGTGGCTGGGGAGACGGTTGTGGAGCCGTCACTCCCGGTGTCCCGCTCGGTTGCGGGGCAGAGCCCTGGGCCGGCTGTGGCGTCGGACGCGGAGCCGGCTGCTGCGCGAACGCCGGAAGCGACAGGACCGCCGAGAGCATCACGGCAAGGCTGGCGCGGATCAGGGAGGGACGACCCATGGAAACCTCTGGAAGACGAATCAGTGCGGCTATTCTTGTCGTTCGCCGGGCGAAATGAAAAGCCCCGCCCACTTTCCAGCCGAGTACGGCGAAAATGGGACTCCGAATCCGGCTGGGCCTCCCATGCGCGCTCCCGCCGGGAAATAGCCGTTTTTGCGGACCTGAGAGGCTATGATGGTTTGGCCCGAAATACCGAAGACCTCAAAAAATGGGGGACGAATGCTGAAATTCCGCTACGCGGCTTGCGCCATTCTCGCATGATTCCGGGGTTTCCCGGGAGGCGCAAAAATGCCGCACGGGCTTTTCCCGCCAGATATTGCGGTGGCAGGCAAACTGTGATTGAAGCAGACCATATAGCTTGGATTCTGCGTTCGGTTTGATCGAGATCAGACGCATGGGGAGAATTATAGTGATGAACAGAGCTTATGCAGTGATGACGGCGCTCATCTGTCTGCTCTTTGCTTCTGCCGGTTATGCGGATCAGCCGCATCCTTGGCAGCTTGACTTTCAGGCGCCCGCCACGCCGATCATGCACCAGATTCGCTGGTTCAACCATTATACCCTGGTGTTCATCGTGCCGATCACGCTGCTCGTCCTGGCTCTGCTGGTCGTCGTTGCCTTGAAGTTCCGCGCCAGCGCCAACCCGGTGCCGTCGCGCACCAGCCACAACACGGCGATCGAGATCATCTGGACCCTCGGCCCGGTTCTCATCCTCTTCTTCCTCGCCATCCCCTCGTTCAACCTCTTGAACGCGCAGCTCGAAATTCCGGAATCGGACATGACGGTCAAGGCCACCGCCACCCAGTGGCAGTGGAACTACGAATATGAAGGAACGCCGGCTCCGGTGGCCTTCGACAGCTTCATGCTGAAGGAAACGGACCGTGCAGCTGCGGGCAAGACCGATGTCGCCACCTATCCGCGCCTGCTCGCGGTCGACAACGAGATGGTCGTCCCGGTCGGAAAGACCGTTCGCCTGCTGGTGACGGCGGCTCCCTCGGACGTCATCCACGCCTTCGCGATGCCGGCTTTCGGTCTCAAGATCGACGCCGTGCCGGGCCGCCTGAACGAGACCTGGTTCAATGCCGAAAAGGAAGGCCTGTACTACGGCCAGTGTTCCGAACTTTGCGGCAAGGATCACGCTTACATGCCGATCGCCATCCGCGTCGTCTCCGAAGACAGGTACAATACCTGGCTCGCACAGGCCGCGACCGACCTGCCGGGCGCCAACAAGGCCCTGATGGCCGCGGTCGACGCGCCCGCCGGCAACCTTGCCGTCGCGGCAAACGAAGCCAAGTAATAAAGAGGAGTGAGGACAATGGCTGGACATTCCGCTCACGACGATCACGCTCATGCCCGCACCTCTGACGATGCGCATGCTCACGACGATCATCATCATGCACCGGGCTTCGCCGCCCGCTGGCTCTTTTCGACCAACCACAAGGACATCGGCACGCTCTATCTGATCTTCGCGATCATCGCGGGCATCATCGGCGGCCTCATGTCGGTGGCCATGCGCATGGAGCTGCAGGAACCGGGCATCCAGATCTTCCACGGTCTGGCCTCGATGGTCTACGGCTTCGAGGGCGACGCCGCGATCGACGGCGGCAAGCACATGTTCAACGTGTTCACCACCGGTCACGCGCTGGTCATGATCTTCTTCATGGTCATGCCGGCAATGATCGGCGGTTTCGCCAACTGGATGGTGCCGATCATGATCGGCGCGCCGGACATGGCCTTCCCGCGGCTGAACAACATCTCCTTCTGGCTGCTCGTGCCGGCCTTCCTCCTGCTGATCCTGTCGATGTTCGTCGAGGGCCCGGCGGGCGCTTACGGCGTCGGCGGCGGCTGGACCATGTATCCGCCGCTCGCGACCATGGGGCATCCGGGTCCCGCCGTCGACCTAGCGATCTTCTCGCTGCACGTCGCGGGTGCATCCTCGATCCTCGGTGCGATCAACTTCATCACCACGATCCTCAACATGCGCGCTCCCGGCATGACGCTGCACAAGATGCCGCTCTTTGCCTGGGCCGTTCTGGTCACCGCCTTCCTGCTGCTCCTCTCGCTGCCGGTTCTCGCGGGCGCCATCACCATGCTTCTGACCGACCGCAACTTCGGCACGACCTTCTTCGCGCCGGAAGGCGGCGGCGACCCGATCCTCTACCAGCACCTGTTCTGGTTCTTCGGTCACCCGGAAGTCTACATCCTGATCCTGCCGGGCTTCGGCATCATCAGCCACATCGTCTCGACCTTCTCGAAGAAGCCGGTCTTCGGCTATCTCGGCATGGCCTATGCCATGGTGGCGATCGGCGCCGTCGGCTTCATCGTCTGGGCCCACCACATGTACACGGTCGGCCTGTCGCTCGATGCGCAGCGCTACTTCGTCTTCGCGACGATGGTCATCGCGGTTCCGACCGGCATCAAGATCTTCTCCTGGATCGCGACGATGTGGGGCGGTTCGCTGACCTTCTCGACCCCGATGGTCTGGGCGATCGGCTTCATCTTCCTGTTCACCGTCGGCGGCGTCACGGGCGTCCAGCTCGCCAATGCCGGCCTCGACCGTTCGCTGCATGACACCTATTACGTCGTGGCCCACTTCCACTACGTTCTGTCGCTCGGCGCGGTCTTCGCCATCTTCGCGGCCTGGTACTACTGGTTCCCGAAGATGTTCGGCTACATGTACAGCGAGTTCATCGGCAAGCTGCACTTCTGGGTCATGTTCATCGGCGTCAACCTGGTGTTCTTCCCGCAGCACTTCCTCGGCCTCGCCGGCATGCCGCGCCGTTACATCGACTATCCGGATGCATTCGCCGGCTGGAACTACGTCTCGTCGATCGGCTCCTACATTTCCTTCGTCGGCGTGCTGATCTTCCTCTTCGGTGTCTGGGAAGCCTTCGCCAAGAAGCGCGTCGCCGGCGACAATCCGTGGGGCGAGGGTGCGAGCACGCTGGAATGGCAGCTTTCCTCGCCGCCGCCCTACCACCAGTGGGAGCAGTTGCCGCGCATCCGCTAAGCGGCGGACGATATTGAAAGAGGGCATCGCGGCATCCGCGGTGCCCTGAAAGAGCAGACAGGACGGTTCAATGACGGTTATCGACAATCACGACGCTCTCGGCACCGATGGAGGCACGCGCCTCTCGGAAGCCAGCGCGCGCGATTTCTTCGAGCTCCTGAAGCCGCGGGTGATGTCCCTCGTCGTCTTCACCGCGTTTGCCGGCCTCATGCTGGCGCCCGGAGAGATCAATCCGGTGCTCGGCGTGATATCCGTACTCTGCATCGCGGTGGGCGCAGGCGCGTCCGGCGCGCTCAATATGTGGTACGACGCCGATATCGACGCTGTCATGACCCGCACCGCCAGGCGCCCCATCCCGGCCGGCCGCATCCTGCCGAAGGAAGCGCTGGCCTTCGGCCTGACGCTCTCGGTCTTCTCGGTGGTCATTCTCGGTCTTGCGGTCAACTGGTTCGCGGCCGGGCTGCTCGCCTTCACCATCTTCTTCTATGTCGTCGTCTACACGATGTGGCTGAAGCGCTCGACGCCCCAGAACATCGTCATCGGCGGCGCCTCCGGCGCTTTCCCGCCGATGATCGGCTGGGCCTGCGTGACGGGCGGCGTGTCGCTCGACAGCATCCTGCTCTTCATGATCATCTTCCTGTGGACGCCGGCGCATTTCTGGGCGCTGGCGCTCTTCAAGATGCGCGATTACGGCGCGGTCGGCGTGCCGATGATGCCCAATGTGGCGGGCGAAGCCTCCACCAAGAACCAGATCGTCGTCTATGCCGTCCTGACGGCGGTCACTGCCGTAGCGCCTATGCTGACCGGCCTGGTCGGCCTCGGCTACGGCGTCTTCGCAGCCGTCCTCGGCGCGATCTTCATCATCTGTTCCATCGCCGTCCGGCGTATGCCCGACGGCGATGAAAAGATGGTTTCGGCGAAGAAGATGTTTGCCTACTCGGTCTTCTATCTCTTCGCGATCTTCTCGGCTCTTCTGGCGGACCGGCTCTTCGAAGGACTGCCGGGCCTCGTTGGAGGTGTGCTGTGATCGAAACCGTCAAGCTCAGCGAGGCGCAGAGAAAGTCGCGCCGCAACCGCAATATCGCGCTCGGTCTGGTTCTCGCCGGCCTTGTGGTTCTTTTCTACATCATGACGCTGGTGAAAATCGGCGGTCTCGGGAATTAGGAGCGGAGCGATGACGGAGGTTCAAAACGGGCAGGTCCAGAACGGTCAGGTGAAGCGGGTCAGCAACAGCGCGATCTTCGCCGGCTGCGCCGTTTTCGTCGCCGGCATGGTCGGTGCGGCCTATGCTTCCGTGCCGCTCTACCGCCTGTTCTGCCAGGTCACCGGCTATAACGGCACGACGCAGCGCGTCGAGCAGTATTCCGACACTATTCTGGACAAGACCATCCAGGTCACGTTCGATGCGAATATCTCGCCGGGCCTGAACTGGGAGTTCAAGCCCGCCACGGCCGTCAATCCGAAGATCGGCGAGACCATGCAGGTCGAGTACACGGCGACCAACCGTTCGCCGGAGCCGACGACCGGAACGGCCGTCTTCAACGTGACGCCCATGGAAGCGGGCGCCTATTTCAACAAGGTCGAGTGCTTCTGCTTCACCGAGCAGACGCTTCAGCCCGGCCAGTCGGTTACCATGCCGGTGGTGTTCTTCGTGGATCCGGAGATCGCCAAGGCGGCAGAAACCAGGAACATCAAGACGATCACGCTGTCCTACACCTTCTATCCGAGCGAGCCGTCGAAGCCGGTCGCAGCTCTGCCGGAAGGCGACAAGACAGGGGCAGGAAAACTTTAAGAGGGTTCGCCGGGTTCCGGCGAAGCAGGCATTCATCCGGGGATTCTGACATGGCCGATGCGCATCAGAAACATCACGACTACCACATCATCGATCCGAGCCCGTGGCCGATCCTGGCTTCACTTGGCGCTTTCGTCATCACCTTCGGCGGCGTCGGCTACATGCGCTATCTGCATGGCAGCGCGTTCAGCATGTTCGGGGTAAACCTCGCCACCCCGTGGCTCTTCTACATCGGTCTTGCGATCATCATCTACACGATGATCGGCTGGTGGTCGGACACGATCAAGGAAGGCCGTGCCGGCGCCCATACCCGCGTCGTGTCGCTGCATCTGCGCTACGGCATGATCATGTTCATCGCGTCGGAAGTGATGTTCTTCGTCGCCTGGTTCTGGGCCTTTTTCGATGCGAGCCTTTACGCCAACGAGGCGATCCAGGCGACCCGCACCGAATTCCTGGGCGGCCAGTGGCCGCCGAAGGGCGTCGAGGTCCTCGATCCGTGGCATCTGCCGCTCTACAACACCGTCATTCTTCTCTTGTCCGGCACCTGCGTCACCTGGGCTCACCATGCGCTGCTGCATAACGACCGCAAGGGCCTCATCACCGGCCTGGCGCTGACGGTTGCCCTCGGCATCCTGTTCTCCTGCGTGCAGGCCTACGAATACATCCATGCGCCGTTCGAATTCTCGAACTCGATCTACGGCGCGACCTTCTTCATGGCGACCGGCTTCCACGGCTTCCACGTTTTGGTCGGCACCATCTTCCTGGCGGTCTGCCTGTTGCGCGCCATCAACGGCGGCTTCACGCCCGCCAAGCATTTCGGCTTCGAGGCTGCCGCCTGGTACTGGCACTTCGTCGACGTGGTCTGGCTCTTCCTCTTCTTCGCCATCTATATCTGGGGTGGCTGGGGCGCGCCGCTCGCCCATTGATCCGGGAAGCAGGAATTCGGGGAGGGCGGCGAAAGCCGCCCTTCTGCTTTTTGAGGACTGGAATTTCCGATGGCGATCAAAGTCTCTGCCGAAACCGAAACGCCCGACAGGCCCGCCCGCGGCAGGGGCCGGACGATCGCGACCGCGGCCGCCGTGCTGGCGGCGCTGGCGATCCTGATCTCGCTCGGCACCTGGCAGGTTCAGCGGCTGCATTGGAAGGAGGGCCTGCTTGCCGATATCGCCGAACGCCGGGCGGCGGAACCCGTTGCACTCTCCGAGATAGAGGCGATCGCAAAATCCGGCGGCGATATCGAATACCGGCGGGTCTCGGTGACCGGCGTCTTCGATCATTCCAGGGAACGGCATTTCTTCGCCACCTTCGAGGGGCGGACCGGCTACTACGTCTACACGCCGATGGTGCTTGGCGACGGCCGCATCCTCCTCCTCAACCGCGGTTTCGTGCCCTATGAGATGAAAGATCCGGCGACGCGCGCGGCGGGAGAGGTACCGGGCGAGCAGACCGTTATCGGCTATGCCCGCGCGCGGCTCGGCGAAAAGCCGTCCTTCCTCGTGCCGGATAACGATCTCGCCAAGAACATCTTCTACTGGAAGGACCTCGACGCCATGGTATCGAGCGCCGGGCTCGACGCTTCGAAGGTCGTGCCCTTCTTCGTGGACGCCGATGCGTCGGTGACCAATCCCGGCGGCTGGCCGAAGGGCGGCGTGACGCAGTTCGACCTGCCGAACAGCCACCTGCAATACGCCGTCACCTGGTACGGGCTCGCCGCGGCGCTGGTTGCGGTGGTCGCAGGCGTCTGGCTGCGGCGTCGTTCGGCTTCTCCCGGACAATGAGCAACATTTTCCTTGGCGCGGTCGGATCGGCTCGCCTATATGGAGCGCGAGCAACGACCATGGGACCGGAATGAACATCCAGGTGAAAAAGCCCCCTCTGACGATCCGCCTCTGCGGTCCGCGCGGGTTCTGCGCCGGCGTCGACAGAGCGATCCAGATCGTCGTGCTGGCGCTGAAGGCCTATGGCGCGCCGGTCTATGTCCGTCACGAGATCGTCCACAATCGCTATGTGGTCGAGGGGCTGGAGGCCAAGGGCGCGATCTTCGTCGAGGAGCTCGACGAGATTCCCGTCGAGCACCGGGAGCAGCCGGTCGTCTTTTCCGCCCACGGCGTTCCGAAATCGGTTCCGGAGGATGCCCAGGCCCGCAATCTCTTCTATCTCGACGCGACCTGCCCGCTGGTCTCCAAGGTCCACAAGCAGGCCATGCGCCACCAGCGGCTCGGCCGCCATGTCGTCCTCATCGGCCATGCCGGCCATCCGGAAGTGATTGGCACGATGGGCCAGCTTCCCCCCGGCACCGTCTCGCTGATCGAGACGGTCGAGGATGCGGACGGATACGAGCCGGCCGATCCGGACAATCTCGGCTACGTCACCCAGACGACGCTCTCGGTCGACGACACCGCCGGCGTGATCGCGCGGCTGACGGAACGTTTTCCAAACCTTTCGGCGCCCGCCGCCGACAGCATCTGCTATGCCACCACCAACCGCCAGGAGGCGGTGAAGGAAGCCGCACCCGGCTGCGATCTCTTCATCGTCGTCGGCGCTCCGAATTCGTCGAATTCCAAGCGGCTGGTCGAGGTGGCCCTGCGCGCCGGGGCCAGGCGCTCCATGCTGGTACAGCGCGCCGCGGAACTGGACTGGAACGAGATCGGCGACATCCGCACGCTCGGCCTCTCCGCCGGGGCATCCGCTCCGGAAGTCATCGTCGACGAGATCATCGCGGCCTTCAAGGCACGTTTCGACGCGGAGATCGAACTCGCCGTCACCGCCGAGGAGACCGAGAATTTCCTCGTCAACCGCGAGCTTCGTGGTGTGCCTTTGACCGTCGAGGACATGGCCTGGGTCAACGGGGTGCGGGCGTGAAGGCGTTGGCGCCGGAACACCCCCCTCTGCCCTGCCGGGCATCTCCCCCACAAGGGGGGAGATCGGATGGGCGCCTGCTCGATAGTCCCTTGCTGACGCATTGCGCTCCGCGACATTTTTTCGGGAATGACGGTCGTGCCGTTTGTGATCTCCCCCCTTGTGGGGGAGATGCCCGGCAGGGCAGAGGGGGGTACAATCCCTCTCAAACGATTCTGCCCACCCACGCACTGTGAGACCACCTTGGCCGTTTATACCGACATCACCGAAGACGACCTGAAGCGTTTCCTGACCGAATACGATGTCGGTGCGCTGACCTCGTACAAGGGCATTGCCGAGGGCGTTGAGAATTCGAATTTCCTGCTGCACACGACGCGCGATCCGTTGATCCTGACGCTTTACGAAAAGCGGGTGGAGAAGACCGACCTGCCGTTCTTCCTGGGCCTGATGCAGCACCTTTCGGCCCGCGGCCTGTCCTGCCCGCTGCCTTTGCCGCGCCGTGACGGCCAGCTGCTCGGCGAGCTTTCCGGCCGCCCTGCGGCGCTGATTTCCTTCCTCGAAGGCATGTGGCTGCGAAAGCCGGAAGCGAAGCACTGCCGCGAGGTGGGCAAGGCGCTGGCTGAGATGCATCTTGCGGGCGAGGGATTTGAACTGACCCGTCCCAACGCCTTGTCGCTCGAAGGCTGGAAGGTGCTCTGGGCGAAATCCGCCGATCGCGCCGACGAGGTCGAAAAGGGTCTGCAGGAGGAGATTTCCTCCGAGCTGGATTTTCTTGCCGCCCACTGGCCGAAGGACCTGCCGGCCGGCGTCATCCATGCCGACCTCTTCCAGGACAATGTCTTCTTCCTGGGCGACGAGCTTTCCGGCCTGATCGACTTCTACTTCGCCTGCAACGACCTGCTGGCCTACGACGTCTCCATCTGCCTGAACGCCTGGTGCTTCGAGAAGGACGGCGCCTACAACCTCACCAAGGGCATGGCGATGCTGGAAGGTTACGGCAGCGTCCGGCCGCTTTCGGATGGGGAGATCGCCGCACTTCCGGTGCTCTCGCGCGGTTCGGCGCTACGCTTCCTCCTGACCCGCCTCTACGACTGGCTGACGACGCCGGCGGGCGCGCTGGTGGTCAAGAAGGACCCGCTCGAATACCTGAAGAAGCTGCGCTTCCACCGGCAGATTTCCTCCGCCGCCGAATACGGGCTCGCCGCATGAAGCACGTGGAGATTTTTACCGACGGTGCCTGCTCCGGCAATCCCGGCCCGGGCGGCTGGGGCGCCATCCTGCGTTACGGCGAGGCGGAAAAGGAAATGTTCGGCGGCGAGGCCGAAACGACCAACAACCGCATGGAGCTGATGGCTGCGATCCAGGCCTTGAATGCATTGAAGACGCCCTGCGAGGTCGATCTCTATACCGACAGCGCCTATGTGAAGGACGGTATTTCCAAGTGGATTTTCGGCTGGAAGAAAAACGGCTGGAAGACATCCGACAAGAAGCCGGTCAAGAATGCCGAACTCTGGCAGCAGCTTGAGGAAGCCCGTAACAAGCACAAGGTGACCCTGCACTGGATCAAGGGCCATGCCGGCCATCCGGAAAACGAGCGGGCCGACGAGCTCGCCCGGCTCGGCATGGCGCCGTTCAAGAAGAGGTAGGCCGGTAGGGGACGACCGGGAAGGAACCATGGCGCAGAACATCTACGACACGCCGGAGTTTTTCGAAGGCTACAGCCGGCTCGGCCGGTCCGTACACGGCCTTGCCGGCGCTGCGGAATGGCCGGTGATCCGGTCGCTCCTACCGGATTTGAAGCAGAAGCGCGTGGTCGATCTCGGCTGCGGTTTCGGCTGGTTCTCGCGTTTTGCCGCGGAGGAAGGGGCGGCGTCCGTGCTGGGCCTCGATCTTTCCGAGAAGATGATCGCCCGGGCGAAGGCCGAGAATGCCCACCCGGCAATCGCCTACGATATCGCCGACCTGGAACATGTCGAACTGCCGCAGGCCGCTTTCGACCTCGCCTACAGCTCGCTGGCCTTCCATTATCTGGAGGATTTCGGCCGGCTGGTGCGGCAGGTGCATGCGGCGCTGGTTCCCGGCGGCAAATTCGTCTTCACCATCGAGCACCCGATCTACATGGCGTCCGCCAATCCGGGCTGGCGGACGGATGAGGCCGGCAGGAGATTCTGGCCGGTGGATGGCTATTCGGTCGAGGGAAGGCGCACCACCGATTGGCTCGCCAGGGGCGTCGTCAAATATCACCGCACCGTGGGCACGACGCTGAATACGCTGATCGACGATGGCTTCACTATCCGCCGCGTCGTCGAATGGCGTCCCTCGGAAGAGCAGATTGCCGCCAATCCCGATCTTGCGGAGGAAATGGACCGGCCGATGATCCTCATGGTTTCCACGGAGCGCTAATTCATGGCCCTGCGCCTCATCTCCCTCAATGCCTGGGGTGGCCGCGTCCACGAGCCGCTGATGCGGTACCTCAGGGAGGCCGATCCGGATGTGCTCTGCCTGCAGGAAGTCACCCATGTCGCGGGACATGACGGCGGCTGGCTGGCCTTTCGCGACGGCGATTTCGAGCTGCCGCAGCGCGCCAGCCTGCTGGAGGACGTGGCGGCGATCCTGCCTGACCATCATGCCTTTTTCGCCCCGGCCGCGCGCGGCCCGCTCCATGACGGCGATCGCGAAGTGACGTCCGAATGGGGGCTTGCGACCTTCGTCCGGCAGGGCCTGCCGGTCATCGGCCAGGCGCAGGGCTTCATCCACGGCGACTTTCCGGTCTCCGGTTTCGGCGAACATCCGCGTCCCCGCAATGCCCATGGCTTCCGCATCTTCCGTCCAGACGCCGGCTCGGCGGTGACGATCGTGCAGATGCACGGCCTGCGCGACCTCGCCGGCAAGGGCGATACACCCGCGAGGCTTGCCCAGGCGCATGCGCTTGTCGCGCTCGTCGAGAAGGTTCGGCGGAGGGGCGAGGGGCTCGTCGTCTGCGGCGATTTCAACCTCCTGCCGGATAGCGAGACCTTTGCGGTTCTGGGAGAACTGGAACTCGCCGATCTCGTCACTACGCGCGGCTTCACCGATACCCGCACCTCCTGGTATCCCAAGGAGGGGCGTTACGCGGATTATCTCCTGGTGACGCCCGAAGTGAAGGTCGGGAAATTCGACGTGGTGGCGGAGCCCGAGGTTTCCGACCACCGGGCGCTTCTTCTGGAAATCGCCTGACGGGCGGTTGCGCTCGCCGCGTCAGCCACTATTCTGCCGCAAACGAAAATCCGGGAGGTCCGCTCAATGATCCTGCATTGCGTCTTCGTTCGGTTCAAGGCGGTCCTTCAAGCGGCCGACAAGCAGGCGATCTATGATGCGGTCGCCGCGCTGAAAAACGTGACCCCCGGCATTCTCGACGTCAAGTACGGTCCGAATACATCGCCGGAAGGGTTGAACGGCGGCTTTCTGGACGGCTTCATCGTGACATTCGAAAGTCCGGAGGCGCGCGACGCCTATCTCGTCCATCCCGAGCATATCGCCGTCGGCGAACGCATTCTCGCCTCCACGGATGGCGGGCTGTCGGGGCTGATGGTCTTCGACCTTGCCGTCTGACGAAAGGCTCCCGACGAAAAAGGGCGCCGCCGGGCGCCCTTCCGGGGAAGATGCGGATATCGTTCAGAGCTGTTCCAGCATCGTGGCGGCACCCGAAACGGTCGCCTGGCCGGGGCTTTCTTCGATATTGAGTGACTTCACCACACCGTCTTCGACCAGCATGGAATAGCGCTTGGAACGGACGCCCAGGCCTCCGGCCGAGAGGTCGAGCTCGAGGCCGAGCGCCTTGGTGAAGGCGCCGTCCCAGTCGGCGAGGAAGTGGATCTTGCCGGTGCCGCCCGTCTGCTGCGCCCATGCGCCCATGACGTGCCAGTCGTTGACGGCCACGACGGCGATGTCGTCGACGCCCTTGGCGAGGATAGCATCCCGGTTTTCGAGATAGCCCGGCAGGTGGTTCAGCGTGCAGGTGGGCGTGAATGCCCCCGGCACGGCGAAAAGGACGACCTTCTTGCCGTCGAAGAGCTGGTCGGTGGTGATCTCCACCGGCCCGTCTGCGGTCTTTTCCTTGAACTTGGCTGCGGGCAGTTTGTCGCCGACGGCTATGGTCATGGGAATTCTCCTCTGTGTCGGGATTTTGCGGGTCCATACCTCCGGCCCGCCGGTCGCGGCGCACTATAGATCCGGCTCGACCGATGGCAAGGGCAATACCGGCGCACCGGAGGACACCAATTGTTGAAGCCGGCCGGCCATCCGTTCCGGCTTACTCGCCCTTCACTCGAAGGCGAGCGAGGTTTCCATGGCACGGTTTCCGGCGATCACCAGGATTCCCCAGCGCTTGCCCTTGATGTCGTAGTTCTTGGGAAGTTTCCCGACCGGCATGTCGAGCGAGTAGCTGTCGCCGTCCTGATGACCGTTGGCGCCGTCGAAGAGCACATGGCCCTGCGGACCCGTGACGATCACCTGCGGCGGCGCGGCGGTCTCTTCCGGCAGCTTCAGCTTCAGGTTCAGGGTTTCGCGGCCCTGCGTCATCGCATAGTGGGTGACGGCGAAGTCGTCCGAAGGCGCTTCCGGCAGTTTCGAGGCGGCCTGATTGATGATCATCGCCTCTTCCACGGGCGTGCCCTTGACCGGTGCGAGCGCCAGCGAGAACTCCGCCTGGAACGGGATGCAGATATTGCGGCAGAGGCCGACGAAGGCGGAAGCGCCGAGGTTGAGCGGCTTGCCGGGATCTTCCACCTTCAGTTCGAAGGGCAGGGCCACCGGATGATCGTAGCCGATGTCGTTCAGCTTGCCGTTGGCGATGCGCTTCGGCACGGGATAGGAAACATGGGAGAGCGTCGCGCCGCTCGCCTTGGAAAACACCATCTGCGGCGGAATGCCGGCATCGCCCGGTTCCTTCCAATAGGTGATCCAGCCGGGCCGGGGTTCGATCTGCAGCGCGCCGCGCACCGTTCCGTCGGGTTCCGGCGGCAGGGCCACGATCCGCATGCGGCCGCCCTCGGTGGTGGCCCAGGGCGTGGTTTCCGCCCGGCCGACCGCCGGACTGCCCAGGATCGCACCCGCGGTAACACAGGCGACGAGCGCGCCAACCGCGCGGGCCGGGAGGCTGCGGACTGAATTTATCTTCATGGGCCCAAGCGTTTAACCGATCTGGCCGGTGCGGACTAGTCGTAAGCCGGCAAAAGCCGATCATTTTCGGTTGATTGATAGGGCGGACTGCCCCATCTTGCTTCAATGACAGATCGAAGCCTCTCCTGTCCGGGGTTCGGGCCGGAAGGCAGGCTGGAGGCGTGATGGTTTTCTCGACCTTGAGGGACAAGTGCGAACGGGGTTTCCTGGACGGCCAGTTCCTGATCGCCATGCCCGGCATGCAGGACAGCAATTTCACGCGCACGGTCGTCTATGTCTGCGCCCATTCTCAGGCGGGCGCCATGGGCTTCATCATCAACCGGCCGCAGCCGATCTCCTTCACCGACGTCCTCCTGCATCTGAAGCTTATGGACCAGGCGGACGCGATCATGCTGCCCGGTGATACCCGTGATTTCCCGATCCTCTCGGGAGGACCGGTCGAGACCGGCCGCGGCTTCGTGCTGCATTCCGACGATTTTTCGAGCGAGTCCTCGATCCCCGTCAGCGACGAGATCTCCCTGACCGCGACGCTCGATATCATCCGCGCGATCTGCGACGGCCGGGGTCCCGCGCGGGCGACCATGCTGCTCGGCTACGCCGGCTGGGGGCCGGGTCAGCTCGAGCTGGAGATATCCGGCAACGGCTGGCTGAATTGCCCGGCCAATGACGAGCTGATCTTCGACCGCACGGTGGAAGGCAAATACGAACGGGCACTGGCGCTGATGGGCGTCAGCCCGGAAATGCTGTCGAGCGAAGCCGGCCATGCATGATTTTGAATTTGAAAATATCGGAACGAAGCCGCAGGGCCTCGCGTTCTTCTTTGGTCGGGACAATGGGGTCCCCTGTCGAAGGAGAAAAGATCATGGGCAGCACCAGCGACAAGATGGCCGGCAAGGCCAACGAAGTGTCCGG
Organism: Xaviernesmea oryzae; assembly: GCF_900177415.1. Taxonomy (GTDB): domain Bacteria; phylum Pseudomonadota; class Alphaproteobacteria; order Rhizobiales; family Rhizobiaceae; genus Neorhizobium; species Neorhizobium oryzae_A. The sequence continues at coordinate 1,295,766 of NZ_FXAF01000006.1, forward strand.
CAAGATCAAGCAGGCCGCAGGCGACATGACCGATAACCCGAAGCTGAAGGCAAAAGGCAACGCCCAGGAAGCCAAGGGCCATGCCCAGCAGGCCAAGGGCAAGGTCAAGGACGCCGCCAAGAACGTCGTGGACCGCATGTAACGGTCTTGTCCGAGGCTCGTAAGTCGAAACCTGTTCCGGTTTTCGCCCGGAGCAGGTTTTCTGTATCCGCTTCAAGAACCCGGTTCCTCCATGCGCCTCTACGAATGCGATCACTGCGGCCAGACCATCCATTTCGACAACCGGTCCTGCGTCAATTGCGGCCATCGGCTGGCTTTCGTGCCGGAGAGGCTCGCCATGCACGCGCTCGCCGAAGACGAGGGTGAGGGGACCTGGCATCCCGTCGCGGAGCCGGGATACAAGGTGCGGCTCTGCGCCAATGCCGCCATGGACATCTGCAACTGGACGGTCCCGACGGGCGATCTGAATGTCTTCTGCCCGGCCTGCCGGCATAACCGGCTGGTCCCGGACGCTTCGACGGAGGTTGGCCTCAACCAGTGGCGCCGCATCAGCCAGGCGCAGCGGCATCTCTTCTATTCGCTGCTCCGCTGGAACCTGCCGCGCACCACCCGCGAGCAGGATCCGGAAGGCGGCCTGGTCTTCGATTTCCTGGTCGACGAAGTGCAGCCGGACGGCACCGTGGTGCCGGCCATGACCGGCCATGAGGACGGGCTGATCGCAATCCGCGCGGCCGAAGCCGACGACGCGACCCGCGAGCAGGTGCGGGTCATGATGAACGAGCCGTATCGCACCATGCTTGGCCACTTCCGCCACGAGACGGGCCATTACATGTGGGACAAGCTCGTGCGCGACGGGGGGAGGCTCGATGAGTTCCGTGCCGTCTTCGGCGACGAGACGGCCGATTACGGCGAGGCGCTGCAGCGCAATTACGAACAGGGCCCGCCGCCGGGCTGGCAGGAAACCTTCATCAGCACCTATGCGAGCACGCACCCCTGGGAGGATTTCGCCGAATGCTTCGCGCATTACCTCCATATCGTCGATACGCTGGAAACGGCCCGTTCCTACGGCATGTCGATCGAGCCGCAGCAGCATGAGGAACTGTCGGTCGAAGTCGCCTTCAATCCCTATCACGCCCAGGGCGCCGGGCAGCTCGTCTCGGCCTGGATCCCGTTCAGCGTGGCGCTCAACAGCCTGCACAGGTCCATGGGCGTGCCTGACCTCTATCCCTTCATCCTGACACCGGCGGTGGTCGGCAAGCTGGAATTCGTCCACCGGCTTGTTCACAGCCGGGGTTGATCACCGGCGGCCGGCAAAAAATCGGCCCGCCTTTTGGTGGATCAAAAGGCGGGCCAGTCATTCTAGGATCGTGGCCGATGAAATTCGCAGGTGCATCCCGTAGGCTCAGACCCTAAAGGGGCAGCATTCAAAACCCCGTGAGAATTAAGGGGTATGTTCACGATTTCGTCAACTGGAAATATGCATTTTCATATTTCCGGAAATGCTTTCGTACCTCAGACACCTTCTTCTGGTTGTGACGTGAAGACCGCCTGATTTGGTTTCCTTCGGTCAGAAGGTCTTCACCGTATCGAGCCCCAGAGCCGTGCGGCCGGCGAATTCCTGCTGTGCGCCGGTCCTCATGGGGTGGTAGCGCGCGCCCTGCACGTCGCGGAACCGCCGTTCGAGGCCCTTGTCCCGGAAAAAGGCGCCGCCGCCCGCCGTTTCCATCGCAAGCTCGGTTGCGGCGATCGCGTGGCGCGCCACAAGCGAACGGCCGATCATGATCTCGTTGGTGGTGGCGGGGCCGGGTTCGCCCCGTTCGGCTGCGGCGATCATCGCGGCATGCGCATATTGCGCAGCCCTCAGTTCCGTATCCATCCGCCCGGCGAGCGCGATGACATGCGCATCCGGCTTGCGTTTCTTGGCGAGTTCGACGGCGATGTCGCGGGCGCTTTCCGCCACGCCCAGATAGGCGGAGTAGATCACTGGGAAGGCGATCATCGAGATGATGTGGAAGAGCATGTGCCATTCGCCCTGATTGCGCTTCAGGGCAACCGCTTCTTCCGGAACCACATGGCCCTCGACCATCACGTCGTTCGAGCCCGTGCCGCGCATGCCCATCGTCCTCCAGGTGTCGAGGACTTTGATATGCGGCGATTTCATCGGTAGGCCGAAATGCAGGACCTTCGGTCCGTCGTCGCCGTCGAAAACCGCGCCCGTCATCAGGACATCGCCCATGGGCGAGCCGGACGTGAAGATCTTGCGTGCTGTTATCCGGTAGCCGCCCTCGACCTTCTCGGCCTTGCCCGAACCTTCGATCCAGTCCGAACCGCCGCTGGACAGAAGAATGATCCGCTCCGCGGCGACGCGCTTCAGAAGCGGGACCACCGGCTCGGCCTTCTGATGCGTCCAGCGCCAGGCGGGGATCGCCACCTGATGCGTATGCATGGAAAAGGCGAGCGCCGTCGAACCACAATGGTGAGCGAGTTCCTTGATCATGGCGCAGAGTTCCGCGATCTCGGCACCGCCGCCGCCGAGATCGGCCGGTACGCCTGCCTCCACCAGGCCGGCTTCGCGCAGGTCGCGGTAGTTCTCGGCGACGAAGGCGTCGCTGTCGTCCGCCGCCGCGGCGCGTTCGGCAAAGCTCGGCCCCAGCGAGCGGGCAATGCCGACGGGCTCCGCGTGAACCGTATCCCGGGGCGAAATTTCGGTTGTTGCAATCATGTTCTGATCCTCCTCCTGTTGTTGAGAATGGACCGATTGTTCGCCGGCGACCAAAGAGCCGCAAGTACAGGAAGTGTACCGCCATCGGCTGATCCGGTTTCCTGCCGTTGGATGAGATGAAAATCGCCAATACAATCAATGGTGCAGGAAAATGGTCTTGGTGCTTCCAAAGAACGGGCTTATTCTACTTCGGATATTGGCGCGGAGGGTTTTTCCATGACGGAAATGACCGGAAGTTACGGCCAGTTCTGCCCGGTCGCGATGGCGGCCGAGGTTTTCTGCACGCGCTGGACGCCATTGGTGCTTCGGGAACTTCTGTGCGGCAGCCGCCGCTTCAACGACCTGCGCCGCGGCGTGCCCCGCATGTCCCCGACACTGCTCTCGAAGCGGCTGAAGGAACTGGTGCAGGCCGGCATCATCGAGAACCGCAGGGCGCCCGACGGCGCCACCGAATATCACCTGACGCCGGCCGGCGAGGAGCTGCGCGAGGTGGTCATGACGCTCGGTTTTTGGGGACAGCACTGGGTCGAAACCCAGCACTCTCTCCAGAAGCTCGATCCATCGCTGCTGATGTGGGACATGCGCCGCCATCTCGACCCGGTACCGCTGCCCACCCGGCGCTGCACGGTCCTCTTTTATTATCCGGAGCAAGCGCCGGCGCAGCAGCGCTACTGGCTCGTCGTCGACGGGCGGGATGTCGACATCTGCTCGACGGATCCCGGTTTCGAGATCGATCTCTACGTGACGTCTCCGCTCCGCACGATGACGGCGATCTGGATGGGGATTGCGACCGTCCGGGCCGAGATGGATGCGGGCCGGCTGGAACTGGACGGCGATACGGACATGGCAAGCTCCATGCAGCAATGGCTGGGCCTCAGCCCCTTCGCCCGGGAACAGCCGAGGAGAGGAAAGGCGGCGTAACTGCCGGATGGCTCCGAAGCTCCAGACCCCGGGCGTACCGTCCCACTTTCCTCTCAGCAATATGCTGATGCTGATGAAGCGGCAGTAGTGGACTTCCCTTCTCCCCAGCGGGGAGAAGGTGGTCCGAAGGACCGGATGAGGGGGGGCGAAGCCGAAATCCGGCGATGCGCCTGCCGCGTGTGCACCCCCTCATCGCCTCGCTTTGCTCGGCACTTCTCCTCGCTGGGGAGAAGAGGGCGCAAGCCGAACCTGCTCGGTTCCTCCTATGCGATTGTCCCGCCTTCGGGGGAAGATCGGATGCCGCAGGTCTTTTCCCAGCTCAGGTCGTAGCTAAGCCCGTTTCGTCAGCGGAAAACGTTCCTTCAACAGCCTCAAAACCGCGTCGGCTGCGGCGGGTGGGCCGAAGAGGTAGCTCTGGCCGAAATGGCAGCCCATCTTGGCGAGTTCGGCGGCGTCCTCGTCCGTCTCCACCCCTTCCGCCACCACGTCCATGTCGAGCGCGCGGGCCATGGCGATCACCGATCGCAGCAGGACGGCGCGCTTTTCCGTCGCGTCCCTCACCAGCGCCTTGTCGAGCTTGATCGTGTCGAAGGGGAATTGCGTGAGATAGGCGAGCGAGGAATAGCCGGTGCCGAAGTCGTCGAGCGCGAGGCTGAGCCCCGTCTCCTTGAGTTTGGCGAGCACGAGGCGGGCCTGTTCCGGGTTCTCCATCATCAGGGATTCGGTGAGCTCCAACTTGAGCTGGCTCGGGTTGACCTGGATCTTCTGGATGAGCGCCCGGACGTCGTTGTAGAGATCGGCGTTGAGGAGCTGCGCGCTCGACAGGTTGACCGAGACGAAGATCGGCAGGTCGCCCGTCTGGTGCTGCCAGGTCATCAGGTCGGCAGCGGCGCGGTCCATCGCGAAGAGGCCGAGCGGGCCGATCAGGTCCGACATCTCCGCGACCGGGATGAATTCCGACGGCGGAATGCTGCCGCGTTTCGGATGGTCCCAGCGCATCAGCGCCTCGAAGCCGGCGATCTCGCCGTCCTTCAGCCGGATGATCGGTTGGTAGGCGAGCGAAAGCTCCTTGCGTTCGATCGCCCGGCGAAGATCCGTCTCGATCTGCAATCGGTCGGTGCCGCCGGAACGGAAGGCCGGGCGGAAGGGCTCGACGCGGTTGCCGCCGGCGCGCTTGGCCCGGTACATGGCGAGCTCCGCATCGGCGAGCATGCCGGCTGCGCTTTCCTGCTGGTCGACCCAGGAGGCAAGCCCGATCGAGGCGGTCAGGATGATCTCGCGATTGGCGAAGTTGATCGGCACCATGATCGCCTTGGAGACCGCATCGGCGAAATCCGCCACCTTGGCGGGATCGCGCTCGGAAACCAGGATCAGGCCGAATTCGTCGCCGGAAAGCCGCGCCAGCGTGTCCTGCGGCTTCAGGAGACGGCGCAGCCGCCGGGTCAGCGCGATCAGGATATTGTCGCCTGCGGCAATCCCCAGCGCGTCGTTGACCTGCTTGTAGCGGTCGAGGTCGATCGCCATGACGGTCGGCCGCACGGTGTCGCCGCCGGGCGCCAGCGTCAGCACCGATTGCAGGCGGTCGAGAAAGACCTGGCGGTTCGGCAGGCCGGTGAGGTTGTCGTGCAGCGCATCCTGCAGCAGGCGTTCGACGGAGTTCTTCTGTTCCGTCACGTCGATGATCGTGCCGACGCAGCGGATGATCTCGCCGTTCGAACCGAGAACCGGCCGGGCGCGGATCTGCAGCCAGTGGAAATGCCCGTCCTCGGCGCGGATGCGGAATTCGTGGTTCAGCCGTCCCCGGCGGTGTTCGAGCAGCACGTCGAGCGTGGCGCGGAACCGGTCGCGATCGTCCGGGTGGAGCCGCGGCACCCAGTTGCGGACCGGTCCATGCATCGCGCCGGCATCCAGGCCCAGGCGGGTCGAGATATCGGGCGTGGTGACGACCCGGTCGCGCGCCACGTCCCAATCCCAGACGGTGTCGCCGCTGCCGGTCAGCGCCAGCGACTGCCGTTCGAGATCGGAGAACAGGCCCTGCTGGTAGGCGCCGCCGGCAAAGGCATGCTGCATGACCGTGAAGCCGATCAGGAGCACGATCAGCACGAGCCCGCCGCCGAGCGCCGGCTGGATGATGTCGTTGTCGAGCCTGCCGGTCACCGTCAGCCAGCCGCCGAACAGCCAGACGAGGATCAGCGCCCAGGTCGGCACGAGCAGGATCGCCCGGTCGTAGCGATTGAAGCCGAGATAGATGATCAGCAGGATGCCGACGGAGCCGGTGAGCGCGAAGGAGAGGCGGGCGATGCCTGCGGCGACGGACGGGTCGTAGATCGCCACGCCGCCGAGCAGCACGAGGCCGACGATCCAGGCGAGCGTCGCGTATCCGAGATGCACGTGCCAGCGGTTGAGGTTGAGATAGGTGAAGAGGAAGATGACGAGCGAGGAGGCGAGCGCCACTTCCGCGCCCGCTCGCCAGATGCGCTGGTCGCTGGACGTGACGGTGATCAGCTTGTCGAGGAAGCCGAAGTCGACGCAGATATAGGCGAGCACCGCCCAGGCGAGCGCTGCCGCCGCCGGCAGCATGGACGTGCCCTTCACCACGAAGAGGATGGTCAGGAAGACCGCGAGCAGGCCCGCGATGCCGAGCACGATGCCGCGGTAGAGCGTGAAGGAGTTGACCGTGTCCTTGTAGGCGTCCGGCTGCCAAAGGTAGATCTGCGGAAGCTGCGGGGTGGCGAGTTCGGCGACGAAGGTGATGGTCGAGCCGGGGTTCAGCGTGATGCGGAAGACGTCGGCGTCGGGGCTCGGCACCCGGTCGAGCGCAAAACCTTCCGAGGGCGTGATCGAGATGATGCGCTGCGAGCCGAGGTCCGGCCAGAACATCTTGGAATTCGCGAGGCGGAAATGCGGCGCGACGATCACCCGTTCGAGTTGTTCCTCGGAGACGTTGGCGAGCGCGAAGACCGCCCAGTCGCCCTGGTGGCGGGGTGAGCTCGCGCGCACCTCGATGCGGCGGCGGATGCCGTCGGCGGCGGCGGCCGTCGAGACCTGAAAGGCCTCGCCCTGGTTGGTATAGATCTCGGTCGTCTTTGTAAGGTCGAGCGCGGTGTCGTCGCGCGAGATCTTCACCGGCTCGGCGGCGCCTGCGGCCTGTGCGGCGGTGAGGACCATCACGGCGGCGACGACGGCGAGAAGCGCCGGAAGCCAGCGCGTCAACGGCGGAAAACGCAGAATCCGGGCGCTCATGGTCTCGACATCTTCCCGAATTCACCGTCTTCCGGCAACCGGGAGAACATCAGATGGTCGCGCCATTCGCCGTTGATTTTCAGATATTTCCGCAAAAGACCTTCCCGCTCGAAGCCGGCTTTTTCGAGAAGCCGGACACTTTTCCAGTTTTCCGGAATACAAGCTGCCTCGATCCGGTGCAACTGAAGTCCGCCATAGATATATGGGATAGCCACCTGTAATGCGGCCAACATATGGCCTTGGCCCGCATGTCTTTCGCCCATCCAATATCCGATCATGCAGCTTTGCGCCGCGCCCCGGCGGATATAGCCGATGGTGAGCCCGCCGAGCAGCACGTTGTCCCGGCGGCTGAAGAGAAGAAGCGGCACGGCAAGCCCGGACGCATATTCCTGTCCGCTCCGCACGACCCGGGAGCGGAACGAGGCCTCCGTCAATTCGTCGGCCCGCCAGGTCGGCTCCCAGGGCTGCAGGAAGGTGCGGCTTTCCGAACGCAGCCTGTACCACTGCCGGTAATCGGAATAGCGCGGCAGCCGGAGCAGATGGTTCTCGCCGAAAAGCTCTGGTGTGTCCGGCTGTCGTGACAGGAACCGAAACACCGACTTCGTCATCCCATGCTCCAGCCGGAATTCAGCCGGCAGCCTTCTTGGTCTCAAATCCCGGCGTCGAAAGCGCCGCGGTGATCTCGGCCATCGGTGCGAGCTGTTCGATCGGCCCGACGGCGGACAATGTCGGAACTGTATCGAAAAACAGCCGTCCGGCAAGATCGGTGAGGCGCTCCGTGGTGATGCCGGCCAGCCGCTCCATCATTTCCGGGTTCGGGATCGGCCGTCCGTAAAGCATCATCTGCCGGGCGATCTGGCCGGCGCGTGCCGCAGGGCTTTCCTGACCCATCAGGAGCTGGGCGCGGATCTGCGCCCGGGCCCGGTCGATTTCCTGCTGCTCGATCGATTCGGAGGCCTTGCGAAGCTCGTCGATGACGACGGGGACGAGGTTCGGAAGCTCGTCTCCGTTCGTCGCGGCATGGATGCCGAAAATGCCGGTGTCGGAAAAGCCCCAGTGGAAGGCATAGACCGAGTAGCAGAGCCCGCGATGCTCGCGCACTTCCTGGAAGAGGCGCGACGACATGCCCCCGCCCAGAATGTTCGCAAGGATCTGCGAACAGTAGAAGTCGCGCATGTGATAGGCCTTGCCCTCGAAACCGAGCAGGACCTGCGCGTCCATGAGATCACGGTCTTCGCGAACGTCGCCGCCGATATAGCGTGCCGCGTCGAAAACGGGCGGTGCGCTCGGGGTGCGGGGCAGCTTGGCGAAGCGCTCCTCCACCTGCTTGCAGAACGCGGCGTGATCGACCGCGCCGGCGGCCACCACGAACATGCGGTCGGTCGTATAGTTGCGCGAGAGATAGTTTCGGATCTGGGCGGGCGTGAAGCTTTTCACCGTGTCCGGAGTGCCGAGGATCGGTCTGCCGATCGTCTGGCCGCGGAAGGCGGCTTCGGAGAATTTGTCGAAGATCACGTCGTCCGGCGTATCGTTCGCCGCGCCGATCTCCTGCAGGATCACGTGCTTTTCGCGCCGGAGCTCTTCCTCGTCGAATTCCGATTCCGTCAGGATGTCGGCGAGGATGTCGACCGCGAGCGGCACATGGTCCTTGAGCACGCGGGCGTAGTAGGAGGTCGTTTCGGTGGAGGTGGCGGCGTTGAGCTCGCCTCCGACATTCTCGATTTCCTCGGCGATGTCGCGGGCGCTGCGCCGGCTCGTGCCCTTGAAGGCCATGTGCTCGAGGAGGTGGGCGATCCCGTGCTCGTCTTCGGTCTCGTTACGCGATCCGGACTTGATCCAGACACCCAGCGCGACGCTCTCCAGATGGGGCATGGTCTCGGTGACGACTGTCAGCCCGGAGGGGAGCCGGGTGAGTTCTACATTCATCTTTACGTCTTTCCGGCGCGGCCGATGGCTTCAAGCGCGGGCATGCTGGCCGATGAAGATTTCGACGGCCTTAAGCTCAGGCTCCAAGATATCGAAGCGCTCCTCCCTTTCCATGAGATCAGCGAGCCATGATGGAAGGGCCGGATCAATTCCGCAAGCGGATTTTACCGCGGCCGGGAATTTCGCCGGATGCGCGGTGGCGAGCGTCACCATCGGGCTTGAGGCCCGGGCGTTCTTCTTCGCGACGAAAACGCCGGTCGCCGTATGCGGGTCGATGAGGTAACCGGTTTCGGCAAGCGTCTCGCGGATGGTGGCGGCCACCTGGCGCTCCGTGGCGCGGCCGGCGCGGAACTCCCGCTTTATGGCCTTCAGTGCGTCCGGCTGGATTTCGAAGGCGCCGGACTGTTTCAGCCCCGCCATGGACGAGCGTACGGCAGCGGCATCGCGGCCGTAGGATTCGAACAGCAGCCGCTCGAAATTGGACGAGATCTGGATATCCATCGAAGGCGAAGTGGTCGCCTTCACGCCGCGCATCTCGTAGCGGCCGCCCTTCAGCGTGCGGGCGAGAATGTCGTTGTCGTTCGTGGCGATCACCAGCCGGTCGATCGGCAGACCCATCTTCTTGGCGACGTAACCTGCGAAGATGTCGCCGAAATTGCCCGTCGGGACGGTGAAGGAGATTTTCCGGTCCGGGCCGCCGAGCGAAACGGCTGCCGTGAAATAATAGACCACCTGCGCCATGATGCGGGCCCAGTTGATCGAGTTGACGCCGGAAAGCTTCAGCCGGTCGCGGAAGGCGACGTCGTTGAACATCTCCTTGACGAGGTTCTGGCAGTCGTCGAAATTGCCCTTGATCGCCAGCGCGTGCACGTTCTTGGCGGCGGATGTCGTCATCTGCCGCTGCTGCACCGGCGAGACCTTGCCGTGCGGGAAAAGGATGAAGATGTCGGTGCGTTCGCGCCCGGCAAAGGCGTCGATCGCCGCCCCCCCGGTATCCCCCGACGTGGCTCCGACGATGGTGGCGCGCTCGCCGCGTTCGGCGAGAACGTAGTCCATCAGCCGGGCGAGAAGCTGCATCGCCACGTCCTTAAAGGCGAGCGTCGTGCCGTGGAAGAGTTCGAGCACGAAATCGTTGGGACCCGTCTGGACGAGCGGCACGACCGCCGGATGCCGGAAGGTCGCATAGGCCTCCTCGATCATCGCCTTGAACTTGTCGTCGGGGATTTCGCCGTCGACGAAATGCTTGAGGACCTCGAAGGCGATTTCCTGATAGGACTTGCCGCGCAGCGCGCGTATTTCCCGTTTCGTCAGCCGCGGCCATTCGCGCGGCACGTAAAGCCCGCCGTCGCGTGCAAGTCCGGCGAGCATGGCATCCCGGAAGCGGAGGGACGGTGCTTCGCCCCGGGTAGAAATGTAGTCCACGACCTTCAATCCCCAATCGATTTTTATTCGCGCCGCTGATATAGACCAGGAAAATGGGCGGTGAAAGACCGGAATATGATGCTCCGGTTCGCCAAGAACGTGGCCCGTGAACGGGATGGAAGAGGGTAGAGTACGGTGTTTGGCAAGATTTCGCGTGGGTTTTCGGCAGTATCGTTCGTGGCAGTTCTCGCAGGCTGCAATTCCTCATCCCCCACGGAAGGCCTGACGGCCCAGGCTCAGCAGCCCGTGACTCCCGTCGTGCAGGCCTATTGCCCGCAGGTGGTGATGCTGGAGCAGGATGCCATCCACCGCGCCTATGCCCGCGGCGGCCAGGACAATCCGGAAAAGCTGCTTTATCAGGCTTCTTTCGGCGACGTGACGCGCCAGTGCACCGCCAACGAGACGACCCTGACGATCAACGTCGTCGCCCAGGGCCGTATCGTCCAGGGGCCTGCCGGCACGCCGGGACAGGTCACCCTGCCGATCCTGGTCGAGGTGATCGACGGCGACAAAGTCATCTATTCGCAGAAGGTGGCTTTCCCGGTCGAAATCCCGGCCGGCGGCACGCAATTCATCTTCAACAAGCCGGACGTGCAGATCCCCAACGCACAGGGCGGCGCCTCGCGCTTCACCCGCGTGCGCCTCGGCTTCGACACCGGCCCGGCGAAGAAGCCGGCCCGCCGGAGCTGATCAGAACGCGCCGGTCCATTCGCTGAGTGCGGCGATCACCGCCGGCAGGTCCATCATCCGGGAGATCACCGTTTCGGCGCCGGCATCGGTCAGCCGGTCCGCATGGCTCGGATAGGTGTGCGATGCGCCGGTGAAGCCGACGACGCGCATGCCGGCGGCCCTGGCGCCATGGATGCCGTGAACGGAATCCTCGATCACCAGGACCTTGTCCGGAGAAACCTTGAACTGCTGGGCGGCATGCAGGAAGATATCCGGCTTCGGCTTCACGCGGTCGGGGCCGAGATCCTTCGCCGAATAGATATGCGGCGCGAAATAGGGTTTCAGCCCGACTTTCTCCAGCATCATGTCGAGCCGGTGGCTGCTCGAATTGGAGCAGACGCAGCGCTGCGTGGTGAGGCGGGCGAGCGCGAATTTCACGCCGTCGATGATCTTCACGTCGCGGGCAAGGCGCGCGTCGAGCAGCTTTTCCGATTTGTCCAGCAGCGAGGCGGAGAGCGGGATGTTGGCTTCCTTCTCCACGGCCAGCAGGATGTTCTTCCAGGTCATGCCGGCGAACCGTTCGCCCATTTCCTCGACGCTGATCGGATAACCGGCTTCGGTGAGCAGTCTCGATTCGACCTGTGCCGCGATGATTTCGGAATCGACGAGCACGCCGTCGCAGTCGAAAATGATGAGGTCGAAACCGCTCATGATGGAATGCCTTGTGTAGGAAGTGAGGCGGGCCTTTTATCCGACCGGGCCTGAAATCTCAATCGATACTCCTGCATGGCAGGATTAAGCCGAGCGGGCGGCTCTCGACAAGCCGGAAAGCCCCCTCTAAGGAACATGCATGGGCAAGGAGCCGGAAGACACCATCGCCAGCCGCATCAGCCGCGTGCTTGCCGATCGCATCGTGCGCGGCGAGCTCGCCCCCGGCGCACGCCTTCGCCAGGATCATATCGCCGAGGAGTTCCGCACGAGCCATGTGCCGGTGCGTGAAGCCTTCCGCCGGCTGGAGGCGCAGGGCCTGGCGATCGGCGAACCCCGCCGCGGCGTGCGCGTCGCCTCGTTCGATCTCGCCGAGGTGCGCGAAGTGGCGGAAATGCGTGCCGCGCTGGAAGTGCTGGCGCTTCTCCATGCCGCCCGCCACCTGACGCCGGCGATCCTCGACGCAGCCGAAGAGGCGACCCGCGAAGGCGACGCTGCGGCCGACGTCTTTGCCTGGGAGGAGGCGAACCGCCGTTTCCATCGCCTCATCCTGACGCCCTGCGGCATGAACCGTCTGCTCGCCTCGATCGACGATCTGCATGCTGCGAGCGCCCGCTTCCTTTTCTCCGCCTGGCAATCCGGCTGGGAAAAGCGCACCGACCACGACCATCGCGCCATCCTCGCGGCGCTGCGCCAGGGCAGGACGGAGGAGGCCGCCGCCATCCTCCAGAAGCATGTGCAATGGATCGGCCGCGGCCCGCAGCCGGCCAAAAACGGCCCTGCGCGCGAAACATTCGCCATCGTCGGCTGAGCATTTATCAAAATTATAGATAATTTCTGGATGGCTTTCGAAAGAGGGCCTTCTCGCCTCCTGTCTTGGCTTTTGAGCAAAAGTTCCGCCCGCTTGCCGCCACTTTCCTTTTGATTGACGCTTGCGTTTCGATCAAAACTCCGCTCACATATAGATCGTGAATCAAAATTATCTATAATATTGAAGGAGACTCCATGTCCTTGCCTCAGCAGATGGCCGCAGGCCGTTTCGATCCTCTGCGCCTTTCCGCCCGCTCGCCGTTCGCTCTCGCCGTCTTCGTGCTGGCCGGCACGCTGGCGCTGGCGATCGCCTCGCAGATCGCCGTGCCGATGGTTCCGGTGCCGATCACCATGCAGACCTTCGCCGTGACGATGATCGGCGTGCTTTACGGCTGGCGGCTCGGCGCCCTGACGGTCTTGGTGTGGCTCGGCGAAGCTATGCTGGGGGCTCCGGTCCTCGCCAACGGTTCGGGTGGCCTGGCGCCCTTCGCCGGTCCGACGGCGGGATATCTCGCATCATTCCCGGTCATGGCGGCTCTGGCCGGCTGGCTTGCCGAACGTGGCTGGACCGGGCGACGCGTCGTCGCCAGCTTCTCGGCGCATCTGATTGCGAACCTTCTGTGCCTTGCGCTCGGCTGGGCCTGGCTTGCGGCATTGATCGGCGCTGACAAGGCGTTCTGGGCCGGCGTTGCTCCCTTCATCCTCGGCGCGGCGCTGAAATCGGGCCTCGCGGCGGCGGTTCTCGCCGCGATCGCTTCCCGCAGGAGCGCCGCGGCGGAGTGATGGTGAGGCTGCGCCCGCATCATCTTCTCTGCATGCTGACCTTTGTCGGCGAAGGCTACAGTCCGGCCTTCGTCGCCAATTATCGCCGGCTCGCCGGCCGGCTTTCCGCCGGCGAGCCGATCGAGATCGTCTCCGGGCCGGACGATATATGCGCTCCGCTCCTGTCGGACGAGGATGCGCATTGTTTCGGTGCCTCGGTGATGGGCCGCGACGCGGCGGCGCTGGCCGATGTCGCCCGCCTGCTCGGACGCAGGCTGGAGGTGGGCTCGGTGATCGCTTCCGATCCGGCGCTGTTCAGGAGGTTGCGACGCGCCTTTTCCCTCGGCACCACGCGCCGCGCCTGCACCGGCTGTGAATGGGAGAGCCTTTGCGACCGTATCGCGGGAGCGGGATATCAGGGCGCTCTGGTCGGGAGAAGAGAGCTCAATCCGCCGGAAACAGCGCCAGGAATTTCCGCTCGCCCTCGGGCGTGAAGAGCACGGCGCGGCTTTCGCCGCTGCGCCTGGCCCAGCCCTTTTCGAGGAGATGCGACAGCAGCGCCTTGCCGAGCGTGCCGGCGAGATGCGAGCGCCGCTCGCTCCAGTCGAGGCAGGATTTGCAGAGCGGCCGCCGGCCGGAGGCAAGCGATGCGACATCGATGCCGAGCTTGCCGAGTTCGGCCCGGCCTTCCTCCGTCATCGCCAGGTTCTCGCCATCGGTCTCGATCGCGCCGCGTGCGACGAAACTGTCGAGCATCCTCACCCCGTAGTCGCCGGCGAGATGATCGTAGCACACGCGCGCCTTGCGCAGCGCCGGATCCTTCGGCCCCGGCCGATGGCGCAGATGCCCGCGGCTTGCGGCAAACCCCATGATGCCTTCGAGCAGCGCTCCGGCCGCGGTGTCCGCAAGCGTGAAATATCGGTGCCGTCCCTGCTTGCGCTGGGCGATCATGCCGCCGTCTTCGAGTTTGGAGAGATGCGAGCTGGCGGTCTGCAGCGTCACGCCGGCCGCCTGGGCGAGTTCGGTCGCCGTCAGCGCCTGGCCGCCCATCAGCGCGGTCAGCATGTTGGCTCGGGCGGGGTCGCCGATCAGCGTTCCGATGCGGGCAATGTCTGGACCTTCCTTCATACTTCGATCCTAACCGAAGCATTCTCGTTCGGCAACATGGCAAAACGTCCTCGTCATCACAGGAGAAAGCCATGATCACCTGCTTCATTCGCTACGAGATCGATCCGTTCAAGAAGGATAAGTTCGAGGATTACGCCCGTGCCTGGGGCCAGGCGATCCCGCGCTGCGGCGCCGATCTCGTCGGTTATTTCGGCCCGCACGAAGGTTCTGCGACGACCGCCTACGGCGTCTACAATATCGAGAATCTGGCGGCCTACGAGGCCTATCGCGCCCGGCTTGCCGCCGATCCGCTCGGCCGGGAGAATTACGCCTTCGCCAGGCGCGAGCGTTTCATCCTGAAGGAAGACCGCATCTTTTTGAAGAATATGTCCACGCCCCACGGAGCTTTCGTAAAGCCATGATCGCCGTCATCTTCGAAGTCGTGCCCTATATGGGCGAACGCCACAAATATCTGGATCTCGCGGGCGAACTGCGCTCGGAACTCGAAAGGATCGATGGGTTCATTTCGATCGAGCGCTTCGAGAGCCTGACGATGCGAGGCAAGCTTCTCTCGCTCTCCTTCTGGCGCGACGAGGAGGCCGTGCGTCAATGGCGCAATCTCGAAGCGCACCGGGCGGCGCAGCGGGCAGGGCGGAACGGCATCTTCGCCGATTACCGCCTCCGCATCGGCCACGTCCTGCGCGACTACGGCATGTTCGAGCGCGACGAGGCGCCGAAGGACAGCCGCGAGGCGCATGCGGCTTGATTGTCGTTATATTCGGGATCAATAGATTTGAAAGGCGGAATTTTCGATTCCGTCTTTCAATATCGGATGAAGGCTGTCGCGCGTCGTAATGTCGACCGGTAGATGGAGTTCATCCTCCAGGAAAAGCTTGATACCGGCGAGATCGACGAGGGAAAATTTCTTTTCCAAATCATAATCGATGAACAGATCGAGATCGCTCGAAGGGCCGGCCTCGTCCCGTGCGACCGAACCGAAAAGATAAAGCGAGGTCGCGCCGAGCGCCTTTATGGCGTCGGCCTGCCGTTTCAGCTTCTCGATCGCTTCGTGTCTCTTCATGAAAGCGATCTTAGCGCAGTCATCCCTCCCTTTCCACGCCTTTGAAATTTTTCTCGAAATCGGCCGTGCCCTTCAGGTTTTGGTAACCAGGATGGGTAACCATAACAGTCAGTAAATTTCGTTCGAGTACAGCGTAGCGAGTATCTTATGGCAGCAGTTCTTCCGCTGGCCGACCTGAAGCAGCAGGTCCGTCCCGACACCTGGCTCAATTCCATCATCAAGGGTGACTGCGTCGCCGCTCTGGAGGCCCTGCCGGATCACTCCGTCGATGCGATCTTCGCCGATCCCCCGTACAACCTGCAGCTCGGCGGCACGCTGCATCGTCCCGACCAGTCGCTGGTCGATGCGGTCGACGACGAATGGGACCAGTTCGCCTCGTTCGAAGCCTATGACGCCTTCACCCGCGCCTGGCTGCTCGCCTGCCGCCGCGTCCTGAAGCCGAACGGCACGATCTGGGTCATCGGCTCCTACCACAACATCTTCCGGGTCGGCTCCATTCTGCAGGACCTGAATTTCTGGCTCCTGAACGACATCGTCTGGCGCAAGACCAATCCCATGCCGAATTTCAAGGGTCGCCGTTTCCAGAACGCCCACGAGACGATGATCTGGGCAAGCCGCGACGCCAAGGCCAAGGGCTATACCTTCAACTACGATGCGCTGAAGGCGTCGAACGACGACGTGCAGATGCGTTCCGACTGGCTCTTTCCGATCTGCTCCGGCTCCGAGCGGCTGAAGGATCAGGACGGCAAGAAGGTCCACCCGACCCAGAAGCCGGAAGCCCTGCTTGCCCGCGTCATCATGTCATCGACAAAACCGGGCGACATCATCCTCGATCCCTTTTTCGGCTCCGGCACGACCGGCGCGGTGGCCAGGCGCCTTGGCCGCAATTTCGTCGGGATTGAACGCGAACAGGATTACATCGATGCGGCTGCCGCCCGCATCGCGGCCGTCGAACCGCTCGGCAAGGCGGAGCTGACGGTCATGACCGGCAAGAAGGCGGAGCCTCGCGTCGCCTTCAACACGTTGGTCGAAGCGGGCCTTGTCCGGCCCGGTCAGGTGCTGACCGATGCCAGACGCCGTTTCAGCGCGGTCATACGCGCCGACGGCACGCTTGCAGCCAACGGCGAAGCAGGTTCCATTCATCGCCTGGGCGCGAAAGTGCAGGGCCTTGATGCCTGCAACGGATGGACGTTCTGGCACTTCGACGACGGGCAGTCCTTGAAGCCCATCGACGAGCTCAGAACCGTCATCCGAAACGACCTGGCGAAATTGGACTGATCCACCAGTCCCTGCCAGATCGTCCGCATTCCTTGTCCGGTCATGTACCTCTAGTCCCGGACGAGGATAATTGGCGCCCGGGGAGGCTGACCCCGGGCGCCATTCTTCCTGGTCTCAGACTTCCACGCCGTGCGCGGCGAGATCCTTCTTCAACGTTTCCGGATCCTTGAAATGCACCGCCTGCCAGCCGGCGGCGCGCGCGCCTTCGACATTCGCCTGGGAATCGTCAATGAAGATCGTTGCTTGCGGTGCGAGGCCGAAATCGCGGGCATGCTTCTCGTAGATCGCGACATCCGGCTTGATGAGGCCGATCTCGCCGGAAACGGTGACGCCACGCGGTTTGTTCAGGAAAGGGAAGAGCTCCCTTGCGTGGACGAAAGTGTCGGCGGCGAAATTGGTGAGCATCGTCACGTCGCGGCCCTTGCCGATCAGGCCCTCCATGATCGCGACCGAACCGTCATAGGCATGCGGCACCATCTCGTGCCAGTATTTGCGGAAGGCGCGGATCTGCTCCTCGCGCTCGGGATATTTCTCGATCAGCAGCGCTTCGGCCTCTTCCCATTTCCGGCCTCGATCCTGTTCCAGGTTCCATTCGTGGGTGCAGACGTTGAGGAAGAACCACCGGCGTTCCTCCTCGTCGGGAATGATGCGGCTGTAGGGAATGTTTGGATCGTAGTGGATCAGCACCTTGCCGATGTCGAAGACGATGTGGTCGATCTTGGCCGCCATGAATGTTTCCTGAGGAATGGAAGGATCGGGATCAGTTCGGGTGTTTTTCGAAGGCTCGCGGAATAGCCTGTGCGATTGCTTTTTTCATGACAGTCGGCAGCGCCTGCGCCTCAAGATTTGTGACCGGCTCCCACCATCCGTCATCGGCGGCAATTTTTCGGGTTTTCGCGCGGAAGACGGAGAGCCTGAGTTCGAAATGGGTGAAGACATGGACCACGGTCCCGCAGGCGTCCCAGTCGGCGGGGAAGGGGGCGTGCTCGACGGTCGTGCCGCCGTCGAGCCGCGAGGTCCAGGCCGTCGTCGGCACCTCCGTCATGCCGCCCAGAAGGCCGCTCTCGATGCGCCGCCGCAGAAGCACGTCGCCTTCCGGCGTGACCGCGACGAAAGCGGCGCCTAGGCGTACCGGCTTCTCCTTCTTCGCGGCTTTCACCGGAAACAGTTCCGGGTCGTGTTCGGCAAAGGCGAGACAGTCGTCGCGGAAGGGACAGAGTGCGCAGGCCGGCCGCTTCGGCGTGCAGATCGTCGCGCCGAGGTCCATCATGGCTTGCGCGAAATCGCCGGGCCGGTCGGCGGGCGTCAGTTCCGCCACTCGCCGCTTCATCAGCGGTTTGGAGCCGGGAAGCGGCGCATCGATGGCGTAGAGCCTTGAGATCACCCGCTCCACATTGCCGTCCATCACCGCGGACCGGCGGTTGAAGGCGATCGCCGCAACGGCCGCGGACGTATAGTCGCCGATGCCGGGGAGCGCCCTCAGCCCTTCCTCGGTATCCGGAAAGATGCCGCCGTGCTCGCCCGCCACCGCTTCGGCGCATTTCTTGAGGTTGCGGGCGCGGGCGTAATAACCGAGGCCGGCCCAGGCGGCCATGACGTCCTCGACCGGGGCTGCCGCAAGATCGGTCACCTTGGGCCAGAGCTTGAGGAACTTCGCGAAATAGGGTTTGACCGCCTGCACGGTCGTCTGCTGCAGCATCACTTCCGACAGCCAGACGTGATAGGGATCGGCCTTTTTGCCCGCCTTCGCCGCGGCCGGGCTCACCCGCCAGGGCAGTTCCCGGTGGTGCCGGTCGTACCAGGCGAGAAGGCTGCCGGCCAGGTCGGATCCTGATGTATCAAGGGCTGTGGACGTTTTCATCGGCTGCGAAGATAGTGGTTGAGGCATGGTTCGCCAACGGCAGGTCCCCTCGAAAGCTGGGGATGGAGGCCCGGTTGGCCGTGCCGGCTTTTGCCTGAAAACAACGAACCCGCAATTCAGTCGCAGGCCAATTCAGTCGCAGGAGAGAGACATGATATCGTTCACCGGAATTTCCATCGGATCGCTGCCCTACGAAGATTATCTGGCGCCGCTCGTTGCCTTGGTTGCCGTGATGACCGCGCTCACGGCCATCGTGGGCGGTGTCTATCTTCTGGGCAGATATGTGCGGCTGGCGATCCGCCAGTGGACGGCCCCGTCCATGCGACCTTTCTATGAAGCCATCGGGCGTGCGTGGGATGCATTGGTTCTGTTCCTGAGAGGCCAGCTTGATTACCCGGAACTGCCGAATGGGCGGGCGAGATGGCGGCCGGTCGGTGTTCCGGAGGCCGTGAAGGCCGCCCCTTGCCTCTTCTTCTCGCTGCTGTTCCTCGGCATCTTCACGGTGATCACGATGCTTTACGGATGGCACGGGCTCGGCAGCCCCAAGCTTTCCCTTGGCGCCCATGCGATGGTCCTCGCCTATCTGGTCGGAATTGTCGCCTTCGCGCGGATGCTGATGGTCAGGGGCGTCAAGATCTGGCACGGCCTGCGTTAGAACGCTTTCCCCATTGCGTTACGACGTTTATGATGATCCCCGACCAACTGGATCGGATCGGAAAATGAGCAGCTCGGAACAGACCCGTCGTCAGAAAGGACGGCGGGAGTTTCAGATTTCCGAAGTGGCGAACGGCATCATCGACCCGGTGCTCGCCCGCCGCGCCGGCATTTCGACGGCGCTGCTCGGCTCCTGGGACGAGATCGCCGGCGAGGAATTCGCCGATTGCACGCGGCCGGAAAAGATCGCCTGGCCGCGCCGCGACGAAGGCGCAGGCACCGGCGGCGGCCATCAGCCCGGCGTGCTGACGATCGCCTGCGAAGGTGCACGTGCGCTTTTCCTCACCCATGCGCAGGGTGAACTGATCGCCCGCATCAACGGCTTTTTCGGTTTTCCGGCGGTCCGCCAGATCCGCATCGTCCAGAAACCGGTCTCGCAGACCTTCAGGCATCCGCGCAAGCCGCCGCCCTTGAAGGGGGAGGCGGCGAAGCGGCTCGAGACCATGATGCAGGGCATCGAGAGCGAAGCCTTGAAAAAGGCAGTCGAGCGGCTCGGCACCGCCGTCCTGCAGAAGAAACGCAAGGTCTGATTCCGCGATCTTCTTGATACACCTCCGATTTGTCACAATTCTTTGAAGAGATTTCCCTATCGACAGCTTGTTCGCGTTCGGGCGCCGCGATACGGAATGTCGAATTTATTTGAGATCTCTCGCACACGGGTGCTCCATGCAGATGAACGATATCACCATGACCAGGCGCGCGCTTCTTGGCGGAGTGGCCGTGACCGCTCTTTGCCTCGCGCTGCCGCTCGGCGCTTCCGAAGCCTTCGCGCAGGAACTGCCGGAATCCCAGGGCGATGTCGATATGGCCGAGGCCGTGAAGCCCGGCCCGCTGCCGGAAATGGTGATCGGCGATGAAAAGGCGCCGGTCACGATCATCGAATACATGTCGATGACCTGCCCGCACTGCGCCCACTTCCACAACACGACCTTCGATACGATCAAGACCAAATATGTCGATACCGGCAAGGCGCGCTTCATTATTCGCGAATTCCCGTTCGATCCGGTCGCGACCGCTGCCTTCATGCTCGCCCGCTGCAATCCGCAGAACCCGGCCGAACTTGCGACGGCCGCGCAGTATTTCCCGATGGTCTCGATGCTCTTCAAGCAGCAGCGTAACTGGGCGGCCCCGGCCGACGGCAATGTCCGCAACGCCCTTCTTCAAAGCGTCAAGCTTGCAGGTTACTCACAGCAGAGTTTCGAGGCCTGCTTGACGAACCAGAAGCTTCTCGATGAAGTAAATGCGGTCGTGAAGAGAGGTGCGGACGAATTCGGCGTCAATTCCACGCCGACCTTCCTGATCAACGGCAAGAAATATTCGGGAGACATGTCGGTTGAATCCATGTCGGCGCTCATCGACAGCCTGTTGTGAGGCGGAACTGCCGATTATTGGGTGCGGTGGGTCGCGTGCGCTTTCTTTTGAGCGCCTGGTACCCCCCTCTGCCCTGCCGGGCATCTCCCCCACAAGGGGGGAGATCGCAAGAGGCATGTCCTTCCCGCGTCGCTTGACCTCTACCGGAAAGCACCGTTTTTGTTTGGGGAAGCCGGTGCGCCCATCCGATCTCCCCACCTGTGGGGGAGATGGCCGGCAGGCCAGAGGGGGGCTCACGGCCTCCGCGTGGCCGGCATGAAGTTCAACAAGCTGCGCCTCGTCGGATTCAAGTCTTTCGTCGAGCCGACGGAATTCATCATCGAGCGCGGGTTGACCGGCGTGGTCGGCCCGAACGGCTGCGGCAAGTCGAACCTCGTCGAGGCGCTGCGCTGGGTGATGGGAGAGAACTCCTATAAGAACATGCGCGCGTCCGGCATGGACGACGTGATCTTCTCCGGCTCCGGCAACCGTCCGGCCCGCAACACTGCGGAAGTCGGCCTCTATCTCGACAATTCCGACCGCACGGCGCCCGCCGCCTTCAACGATGCGGACGAGATCCAGGTGTCGCGCCGCATCGAGCGCGAGTCCGGCTCCCTCTATCGCATCAACGGCAAGGAGGCGCGTGCCAAGGACGTGCAGCTTCTGTTTGCCGATGCCTCGACCGGCGCCCGCTCGCCGTCCATGGTCGGGCAGGGCCGCATCGGCGAGCTCATCCAGGCCAAGCCCCAGGCCCGCCGCCAGCTTCTGGAAGAGGCAGCCGGCATTTCCGGCCTGCATTCCCGCCGTCACGAGGCCGAGCTCCGGCTGCGCGCCGCCGAGAGCAATCTGGAACGGCTCGACGACGTGCTGACCCAGCTCGAAACGCAGATCGAGAGCCTGAAGCGGCAGGCCCGACAGGCGAACCGCTTCAAGATGCTGTCGGCCGATATCCGCTCCCGCGAGGCCCTGCTCCTGCACATCCGCTGGGTTCAGGCCAAGGAGGCGGAGGGCGAGGCGGAAAGCGCGCTCAACCAGGTGACCTCCGTCGTCGCAGAGAAGGCGCAGGCGCAGATGGAGGCCGCCAAGCAGCAGGCGGTCGCGAGCCTCAAGCTGCCGGAACTGCGCGAGGAGGAGGCGAAGGCGGGTGCGGCGCTGCAGCGCATTCAGATCGCCCGCGGCCAGCTGGAGGAGGAGGCGAACCGGCTTCTCAAGCGCCGCGACGAATTGACCCGCAGGCTTGCCCAGCTCGGCGAGGACATTCGCCGCGAGGAGCAGCTCGCCGCCGACAACACCGCCTTCCTCGAAAAGCTCGGCCAGGAAGAAGCCGAGCTGAACGACATGCTGGCCGATTCCGGCTCGGAAGCGGAGGAGATGCGCGAGGCCTTCGAGGCTGCCGCCGCTGCACTTGCCGAAAGCGAGAAGCTGTTCTCTGCCATCACCGCCGAGCGTGCCGAGGCCGCCGCCGGCCGCAACCAGCTCGAACGGCTGATCCGCGATCTTGCCGAACGGCGCCAGCGTCTCGACAGGCAGCTTTCCGATGCGACAGGCGAGCTCGATGCCATCAGCGAGCGTCTTGCGGGCCTCGACGATCCGGCCGAGAGGCGGGAGGCGGTGGAGGCTGCGGAAGTGGCCGTCGAGGATGCCGCCATCGCCGTCGAAGAGGTCGAAGCCGCGCTCGCATCCGCCCGCTCCAATGAGTTGATGGCCCGCGGCCCCGTCGAATCCGCCCGTTCCGCCCTGAACGCGCTGGAGACCGAGGCCCGCACCATTTCGAAAATGTTGGCCGCCGGCGCCGCTTCCGGCGATTTCGTCGCGGTTGCGGAAATGATCCGTGTCGATCGCGGTTTCGAGGCGGCATTGGGTGCTGCCCTGGGCGACGATCTCGAAAGCCCCGTAGACAGCGCCGCGCCGACCTTTTGGTCGCTGAACGGGGACGGCGCCGCCGATCCGGGCCTGCCTCAGGGCGCCGAGCCGCTGATTGCCCATGTGACCGCCCCGCCCGAGCTTTCCCGCAGTCTCGCCCAGATCGGCATCGTTTCGGAAGCGGATGCGCGTCGCCTGATGCGGCTCCTGCGGCCTGGCCAGCGTCTGGTGACGAGGGAAGGCGCCGTCTATCGCTGGGACGGGCATGTCACCGGTTCCGAGGCGCCCGGCGCCGCGGCGCTGCGCCTTTCCCAGAAGAACCGTCTCTCGGAGCTCGAAGCCGAGATCGACGAGGCCCGCATCGTGCTCTCGGAGACCGAGGTGGCGCTTGCCGCTGCGGCATCCGAGATCGGCGCCGAGGAAAAGCGGCTTGCGGACGCCCGCGACCGCAGCCGGTTCGCGGCCCGCCAGCTCTCCGAAGCCCGGGAGGCGCTCGCCGCCGCCGAACGCGCCGCCGGCGACCTGATGCGCCGTCGCGACATCGCCACCGAAGCCCTGAACCAGCTCAATGCCCAGATCGAGGATCTTGGCCTGCAGGAGGAGAATGCCCGGGCGGAGCTGGAGGATGCGCCGGATATTTCCGGCATCGACGACCGGCTGCGCGATCAGCAGGCGGTGGTGGCGACCGATCGCGGCCTGCTTGCCGAAGCGCGCGCCCGCTACGAGGGCCTGAGCCGCGAGACCGAAGCCCGCAAGCGCCGCCTTGCGGCGATCGCCCAGGAGCGGGCCTCCTGGACCGCGCGCGCGGCGAGCGCCGCCAACCACATAGCAAGCCTGCGCGAACGCGAGGAAGAAGCCCGCGAGGAGATCGTCGATCTCGAAGCCGCGCCGGAGGAATTCGACGACAAGCGCCGGGCGCTGCTCTCCGAATTGCAGAAGGCCGAGGAGGCCCGCCGTGCCGCAGCCGACCGGCTGGCCGAAGCGGAGACCCATCAGCGCGAGGCGGACCGGCTTGCGGCGGTTGCGCTTTCCGAACTCGCCGAAGCGCGCGAAAAGCGCGGCCGCGCCGAGGAGCGCCTGGTCTCGGCCGCCGAGAAGCGCCACGAAAGCGAGCAGCGCATCCGCGAGGCGCTGGGTGTCCCCCCCCATGAGGTGCTGCGGCTCTCAGGCTTGAAGCCCGATGCGCCCATGCCCGATATCCGCGAGATCGAGCGCGAGGTCGACCGGCTGCGCATGGAGCGCGAGCGGCTGGGCGCCGTCAACCTGCGCGCCGACGAAGAACAGAAGGAACTGTCCGACAAGCTCGACCTGCTGATGCACGAGCGCGCCGACGTCATCGATGCGATCCGCAAGCTGCGCGGCGCGATCCAGAGCCTGAACCGCGAAGGCCGCGAACGCCTTCTCGCCGCTTTCGATGTGGTCAATGCCGAATTCCAGCGGCTTTTCACCCACCTCTTCGGCGGCGGCACGGCCGAACTGCAGCTCATCGAATCCGACGATCCGCTCGAAGCGGGCCTCGAAATCCTCGCCCGCCCGCCGGGCAAGAAGCCGCAGACCATGACGCTGCTGTCCGGCGGCGAGCAGGCGCTGACCGCGATGGCGCTGATCTTTGCCGTGTTCCTCACCAATCCCGCCCCCATCTGCGTGCTGGACGAGGTGGATGCGCCGCTCGACGATCACAATGTGGAGCGCTATTGCAACCTGATGGACGAAATGGCGGCCTCCACCGAGACCCGGTTTATCATCATCACCCACAATCCCATCACCATGGCCCGCATGAACCGGCTCTTCGGTGTCACCATGGCCGAGCAAGGTGTCTCCCAGCTCGTGTCGGTCGATCTTCAGACGGCCGAGCTGATGCGTGAGGCGAGCTGAGCAAATTTACAACGTTTCGTAAAAATGCTCACCTTTTACGTTAAATCACCCATATGGGGGATGGAACTTTTCGGTTATTAGTGTCTTGTGATTGCGTAGTGAATTAAAATTGCGCCGATCGGTTTTCAGTACGAGCGCAGACGGTTGGTTTCCAACCCCCCGTCCGGGTTTCCTGTCCCGGGCGGAAAGCTTTGCGGGGCCGCCTGTGATCCGGCCCCGCAAAGCTTTGTTTCTGAAATCCTCCCATTCTTCCTTAACCCTGTCTCCGCGGTTTTTGTTGCGATGCAACATAATCCTGCCGTCATCCGTTCCCAAACCGTCATAAAACTTGTAGTTATTGCGAAAAACAGACTGCATCGGGGTGGAGAGCAGGATGACGAAGTGGGTCTATCGCTTCGGCGGAGGCGAAGCGGAGGGACGTGCGGCCGATTTCGATCGGCTGGGCGGCAAGGGTGCCAATCTTGCGGAAATGGCGAGCCTCGGCCTGCCGGTGCCGCCGGGCCTCACCATCGTTGCCGATGCCTGCGGGTTTTATTTCAGGAACGGCAGGACGCTTCCCGACGACCTGAAGGCGCAGGTTCTGGAAGGCATCATCGCCATGGAAGGGCTGACGGGCCGAACCTTCGGCGGCGATACGAAGCCGCTGTTGCTCTCCGTCCGCTCGGGCGCCCGCGCTTCCATGCCGGGCATGATGGACACGGTCCTGAACCTCGGCCTCAATGACGAGACCGTGCAGGCGCTCGGCCACGATGCGGGCGACGCGCGTTTTGCCTGGGACAGCTACCGCCGCTTCATCCAGATGTATGCCGACGTGGTGATGGGGCTCGACCATGAAGTCTTCGAGGAAATCCTCGAGGACGAAAAGGCCCGCTTCGGCCACGAATACGAAACCGATCTTTCCGCCGTCGAGTGGCAGCATGTCGTGGGGCTCTACAAGCGGGTCATCGAGGAGGAGCTGGACACCAGCTTTCCGCAGGACCCGCATGTGCAGCTCTGGGGCGCGATCGCCGCAGTCTTTGCGAGCTGGATGAACCCGCGCGCCGTGACCTACCGCACGCTCCACCGCATTCCGGAGGAATGGGGCACGGCCGTCAACGTCCAGGCCATGGTCTTCGGCAATCTCGGCTCTTCCTCGGCCACGGGTGTGGCCTTCACCCGCAATCCGTCCACCGGCGAAAAGGCGCTTTACGGCGAGTTCCTGGTCAATGCGCAGGGAGAGGATGTCGTGGCCGGCATCCGCACGCCGCAATCGATCACGGAGGAGGGACGGCTTGCCTCCGGCTCCGAAAAACCGTCGATGGAAAAGCTGATGCCGGAGGCGTTTGCCGAATTCAAGGCGATCTGCGAGCGGCTGGAAGCCCATTACCGCGACATGCAGGACCTCGAATTCACCGTCGAGCGCGGCACGCTCTGGATGCTGCAGACCCGCTCGGGCAAGCGCACCACCCGCGCGGCGATGAAGATCGCCGTCGATATGGTGGAGGAAGGGCTGATCGGCGAAGAAGAAGCCGTCTGCCGCATCGAGCCGCCGTCGCTCGATCAGCTTCTCCATCCGACCATCGATCCGCGCGTCGAGCGCCATGTCGTCGGTTCCGGCCTGCCTGCCTCGCCGGGAGCGGCGACCGGCGAGATCGTCTTCACCGCTGAAGAAGCCGTCGAGGCGGAGAGCGAAGGCCGCAAGGTCATCCTCGTGCGCATCGAGACGAGCCCGGAGGATATTCACGGCATGCACGCTGCGGAAGGCATCCTCACGACCCGCGGCGGCATGACCAGCCATGCGGCGGTCGTCGCCCGCGGCATGGGCATCCCCTGCGTCGTCGGCGCCGGCTCCATGCGGGTCGACCTGCGCAACGAGCATCTGATCGGCACCGGCGGCGTCACCCTGAAGCGCGGCGACACGATCACCATCGACGGTTCGTCGGGCCAGGTGCTGAAGGGTGCCGTGCCGATGATCCAGCCGGAACTCTCCGGCGATTTCGGCAAGCTGATGGCCTGGGCCGACAAGAGCCGCCGCATGACGGTGCGCACCAATGCCGATACGCCGCAGGATGCCCGCGCCGCGCGCTCCTTCGGGGCGGAGGGTATCGGTCTCTGCCGCACCGAGCACATGTTCTTCGAAGGCGACCGCATCCATGTGATGCGGGAGATGATCCTGGCCGAGGACGAGAAGGGTCGCCGCGAGGCGCTTTCGAAACTCCTGCCGATGCAGCGCTCGGATTTCACCGATCTCTTCTCGATCATGCACGGCCTGCCGGTGACGATCCGCCTCCTCGATCCGCCGCTGCACGAATTCCTGCCGAAGACCGAGGCCGAGATCGCCGAGGTGGCGAAAGCCATGGCCATGCCGCCGGCCTTCCTCGCCCGCCGCATCGATGCGATCCACGAGTTCAACCCGATGCTCGGCCATCGCGGCTGCCGGCTGGCGATCTCCTATCCCGAGATCGCCGAGATGCAGGCCCGCGCCATCTTCGAGGCGGCGGTCGCGGCGGCGAAGGAGACCGGCGAGCCGGTGGAACTGGAAATCATGGTGCCGCTCGTCAGCCTCCGTACGGAGCTCGACTATGTGAAGGGCGTCATCGACCGCGTTGCCGAGGATGTGGCGAAGGAGAGCGGCACGCCGATCGCCTATCTCGCCGGAACGATGATCGAGCTGCCGCGCGCGGCGATCCGCGCCCATGTGATCGCCGAGACGGCGGAATTCTTCTCCTTCGGCACCAACGACCTGACGCAGACGACCTTCGGCATCTCGCGCGACGATGCGGCCGCCTTCATCCCCACCTACCAGAGGAAGGGCATCATCGAGCACGACCCGTTCATCTCGCTCGATTTCGACGGCGTGGGCGAGCTGATCCGGCTGGCTGCCGAACGCGGCCGCAAGACCCGCAACGACCTGAAGCTCGGCATCTGCGGCGAACATGGCGGCGATCCGGCCTCGATCCGCTTCTGCGAGGATGCCGGCCTCGACTACGTTTCCTGCTCGCCCTTCCGCGTCCCGATCGCGCGTCTGGCGGCCGCCCAGGCGGCGATCGACAGGAGGAAGCCATGACCGGCATCACCGTCCTTTCCGTTCCCGTCTTCAGCACGCTCTGCAACGAGGGTTTCCGCCTTCGCCGCGAGGTCTTCATCGTCGAGCAGGACGTGCCGGCCGATATGGAATTCGACGCGGACGATCTGACGGCTTTCCACTACGTCGCGATCGTCTCCGGTGAGGTCTGCGGCACGCTGCGCGTCATCCATGCGGAGGATTGCGTGAAGATCGGCCGGGTGGTGGTGAGCCTTCCCTGGCGCGGCAAGGGGGCGGCGAGCGCCATGATGCGCCAGGCGATGGACGACCATAAGGACGTAAGGGACAACCGCTTCTATCTGACGGCGCAGAGCGACAAGACCGCCATGTACGAGCGCTTCGGCTTCAAGGCCTATGGCGATGAGTTCTTCGAGGTCGGCATTCCCCATTACGCGATGAGGAATTACTGAGACGCGGCCGGCCGTGCGGGACTACCAGCGCAGCAGGCGAGGTCCGAGGAGGCTGCCGAGCGCGCCGGTCAAAAGAATGCCGAGCGAGTACCAGATCAGCACGAAAGGCATGCCGTTTTCGGTGCAGAACCAGGAATAGACCCAGGCGCCCGCCGCCCCCGCCGCAAGGCCGGCGATGAAGCCCGTAAGCCGCAGATTGGTTGGCGCCGCGCCGCGCAGCACCCAGGCGTTCCCGGCAAGGACGGGAAGCGCGAAGGCGAAGATCAGGAACGGGCAGTGCAGCGCCGACGACCCGAGGATCAGGGCCGGATAGGTTTCGGCGGGGGAAAGAAGAAGCTGGATGGCGGCGGCTGCAGCCATCGCCGCGAAGATCGCTGCAGCCGCCGCGAAGAACCGCCCCTGCGAACCCTCGGGCCGCGCCAGATGATAGACCGCCAGGAAAGCGGCGATGGCAAGAAGCGCGTTATAGGCCGACTTGATCCAGAAGAGGGGCAGCGACAGCGCCTGGGAAAGATCGGGCCGCAGGCCGGCGATGGTCAGCATCAGGACGAGCGAGACCGCAAGCGCAGGAAGGATGCCGAGAACAAAGCGCCGCTGCAGGCCATGTCGCGGCACCGGCTTCAGCTCGCCGACCAGGCTCTCGATGATGTCGTCCGTCTTTCTCACGCTCCGCCTCGCAACTTCTCCGCCAGCGCCTTGAGGCCTCTGTGGATGCCGACCTTCACCGCTGATTCCGACTGGCCGGTGCGGCTTGCCGTGTCGGCGACCGACTGGCCCTCCAGCTTCACCCGGCGGATCAGCTCCCGCTGTTTTTCCGGCAGACTGCCGAGAAGCCGCTCGACATCCATCCGCGCCGTCACGGCTTCCTCGCTGAAATCGCTCTCTATGTCCTCGCCAAGCTCCGTTTCCGCCAATTTTCGTCCGCCGCGGCCGCGATGGTGGTCGATCAGCTTGTAGCGGGCGATCGAGAAGAACCAGGCCGTAAAAGGCCTCTCCCGGTCATAGGTCGACCGGCGGGAATGCAGCGCCAGCAATGTCTCTTGGACAAGATCTTCCATGTCCGCCTTCGTCGCCGCGCCCATTCTGCGGCCGTAGTAACCGACGAGCAGGATGCGCAGAGCATTCAGCAAATGCCGGTAGGCCGCCTCGTCCCCATCCAGGGAGAGAAGCATCAGCGTCTTCAGGGCTTCTTCCGAATGAGCGGTCGTCATGCTGCTTCAACGATTATTCGCAAAGAGGAGGTAAACGGTTACAGGAGGGAAGAAAAATACTCCGTCGCCATGGCGTGATCACATGCGCGTGAGGCGGTAACGTCCTGGCCCGGATCCCGAATGAGGGGATGTGAGCCTTCGGCAGACAGCCGGCGGACACGTCGATCCCATTCGAGGAGAACATGCCATGACCAAGCTTCTTTCCAGCCTTGCCGCTTGCACGGTCGTTGCCGGTCTGTCTTTTGCGGCCGCCGCCAACGCTCAGACCAGCACGGGCGCGGACACGATGAAGAAGGACAACATGCAGAACGGTGCGATGTCCAAGGACTCGATGAAGACCGATACGATGTCGATGGCCGGCACCAAGACCGCCTGCATGGACAAGGCCGGCATGGAGAAGGACTCGATGAAGAAGGCCGAGATGATGAAGGCTTGCGACGCCATGAAGTAAGTTCGCCGCGGCCGCCGAACTTTCGCTTCGCGGCCGCGTCTCCTTTTGCTGCAGGAGCCTTTCATTCGAAAAATGCATGGTCCTGGGATCGTGCCGGCTCGGCGACCGCCGATTCCGCTCAGCGTCGCCTGACGATCACGCGCCGCTCGACCACCATCGGCGGCCACATCATCGAAGCGTTGCGGTACTGGAAGGAGCGGGCTTCGGCGCGCCGGTCGAGCTCGATGTCGAGCAGGCAGCGCGCCATAGCCTCGGTGCCGCGCCGGAAACCGTAGCCGGCGCAGGTGTTTTCGTCGGCCGCGCGGCGCTCCTCCGGCGTCATGGTCTGGCAGGCCGCAAGCAGTCCGGCGAGTGCGGCAAGGACGAGAAGGCGATGAAGGCGCATGGCGGGAAACTCCATGGAATGCAGCGGCGATCGAAATAGCCGATCTCGACCTTTTTCTACACAAGAACGGCCGCTTGCGCCATCATCGGCTTTCATCAGGCGCTGCTGGATTCGAACACGGATGATCGGTCGGCGGGCGAGAAGCCGGGATTCCGATCCGGATCGTGGGATGTGGACTGACACCCGGCGGTGAGGACGGAAATCGCGACGAGGAAGGAAATTCCGAGGTGGCGCATGGTGAACTCCTTATGCCCCGGGGAAACAAAGCGATTTCCATTTAGGAACGGCTGCTTTAGATTGAAGCGCAGCTGTTTTCATCTTGCCGTGAGCTTTCCGCCAGCATGACCGTCCGCTTCGTCCGGCCCGTTTCCTATTCGGCTTATGCCGGCCGCCGGTTCGGCTTTTCGGCGCTGGTGCTTTTCGTCATCGCCGCGCTGGCGCATCGATTCGGGCCGCTGACGAGCCCGGATTTCCTGGCGCTCGCCTTTCTCTCGGCAGCGATCGCCGCCGTCTCCGTGCCGCTGTCGGTGATCGGCCTGGTGCGGCTCTGGCAGGTGGGGGCGGAAGGCGGCGTCGCGGCGGCCAAGGGACTTTTCTATGCCGCGGTCCCGCTCGCCGTCGTGGCGGCCGGCGCCTTTTATTACTATACCCTGCCGCGGCTTTACGACATTTCCACGGATATCGCCGATCCGCCGCCATGGGTCGCGGAGCCGCAGGCGAACCAGCAATGGCTGCCTCGGACCGGAATGATCACGCCGGCCGATCGCCGCGCGCAGTTCGCCGCCTATCCCGGCCTCACCGGCCGGCGCTATCAGGGCGCGCTCGACCGTGTCTATGAAGGCGTGCAGAAGGCGGTGCTTTCCGCCCGCATCTCCATCACCAGGAAGGAAGGCATCGAGCTGATCGCGCCGGATATCGCCGAACGCCCGGCGCCGCAGGACGAGCAGGCGCCGGTGCCGGATGTGGCGCCGGTCCCGCTCTCGCGTCCCGAGCCGCTGCTTTCGCCGCTCTTCGGCAATGCCGGCGACGTCCTTCTCCAGGGCGAGACCCGCACGCTGGTCCTCGGGCTGCGTTTCGATCTCGTCATCCGCCTGCGCGAGGATGCGGAGACGACGTCGGTCGATATCCGCGTCGCCTCCCGTTACGGCCCGCACGATCTCGGCATCGGCCAGGCGATCGCCGAGGATTTTCTCGACCGGCTCGATACCGAGCTTCTGGGGATCGCCGGCAATTAGATTTTCGGAAACTAGGCCGGCCGGTAGGCTCCCGTAAGCGACGGCGGCCCGTCGGTTGCGACGCGGCCTTTTTCGACCAAGTCCTCTAGATGCGCGAGCACCGAAAGTGCCGCAGCCCCATGCAGGCGCGGATCGGTGCTCGCATAGATCACCTTGACCATGTCGGGGATCAGCCGGTCGCCGGCCCGGATGCGCTCCAGCACGGCGCGCTCGCGCATGCGGCGATGGGTCCTGAGGCCTCTGAGGAAAGAGGCCGGCTCCTTCACCGGTCCGCCATGGCCGGGCAGGAAAATGCGATCCTCGCGGGCGAGCAGCTTCTCGATCGAGGTCATGAAATCCGCCATGGAACCGTCCGGCGGCGCGACGATCGTCGTCGCCCAGGCCATCACGTGATCGGCGGAAAAGAGCACGCCCGTGCCTTCGAGCGAGAAGGCGGAGTGGTTCGCCGTGTGGCCGGGCGTATGGACGGCCGCAAGCGCCCAGCCGTCGCCCTCGACGACCTCTCCGTCCGCAATCGCGATATCCGGAACGAAGCCGGTATCCGAGCTTTCCGCGAACGGGTTCGTCTCGCCGGCATGGAGCGGCCTTGCCGCCCGGTGCGGACCCTCGGCAACGGTGAGCGCGCCGGTCGCTTCCTTCAGCCGCCGGGCAAGCGGCGAATGGTCGCGATGGGTGTGGCTGACGAAGATATGAGTCACCTCGCGGCCCTCAAGCGCCGCCGTCAGAGCCGCGAAATGCGCCTCGTTCTCCGGTCCCGGATCGATGATCGCCACCGAAGAGCCGCCGACGATATAGGTGTTCGTCCCGTGGAAGGTGAAGGGCGAGGGATTGTTGACGGTGAGCCGCTGCACGCCGGCAGCCACCGGCACGGGCGTGCCGTAGGCGGGCGCGAAATCCAGGTCGAAGGTGATGTCCTCTGCCATGCGGGATCTCAACGCTTGTATTCGATTTCGATGAAGGCCATGGGGTCGGCGCCCGCATTGACGACGTTGTGCTCGACGCCCGCATCGCGCCGGTATGCGGCGCCGGCCGCCATGTCGACGCGGCGGCTGCCCTCCTGGTCCTCGATGAGGAACCGGCAGTCGGTCATCGGCACGACCACATAACCGAGCCCGTGCACATGATGGCCGGTATCGGCGCCCGGCTCGAAATCCCAGCGGGTGACACGCACGACGTCGTCGTCGATCAGCACGGTGGGGATTGCGGGCGGTCGGGCGCGGAACTGCGTCATGGTCTCTCCTGATGAGAAGGATCGACAAGGTCTAGCACCGCTTCTGCTGCGCTGCATTCAAAAACAGTCCTCGGAAAATTGGAAAATCGCAAAGTTAGACGTTGAGAGGCCGGAAAAGCTTTGCTAGAGCAGGCCCACTCGTCCGGGCGGTTGTTTTTACCGATTGTCGCCCGCGCTCGTGTTGGGGCGTAGCCAAGCGGTAAGGCAGCGGTTTTTGGTACCGCCATCCCCTGGTTCGAATCCAGGCGCCCCAGCCACGCGTTCCGTCACCGCGGGCAGTTATGCCCATCTCCTTCAATCGAACGGATACAACACCCGCCCGACCTTTCTGAACGTAGGGTTCGAAAGCTCCCGGAAGAAGAGGATAGGGTTTTTCCGGAAGTCGTCGGCATCGGTCCTGTTACCGATCGTGCCGATGATCCGCGCCAAGGGTTCCGTCAGCAGGTGGCGCCATCCGAGAAGGCCGTAAGGGCCGAAAAGCCGGAAGCTCGGCTTTGCCGGAATGGGAATGGGCGCGATGAGGCTTTCCGGCATGCCGGTCTTCCGCCAATGGGCGGCGAGTTCCAGGCATTCCTCGAAGCTGATCGCGGCTCCCGTCACCGGGTTGAAATAGTGCGGATACAGAAGATAGGCGCCGGCGAAGAGCTCTTCGACGCTGAGCTTCCGGCCGCGCCTCGGGTTCGCCTGGCGGTCGTCCGTTAGTCCCCATCCCGCGTAGAAGGGACACCCCATGACGGTTACCGGAATGCCCCGCAGCAGCGCTTCGAAGCCGCCGAGGGAGGTGATCGTGTAGACATGGTCCGTGCCGGCGAGAAGCTCCGGCAGGGAGACCGGCGCGGTGACGAGCCGGCAGAGATGGGCGACCTCCGCCGGATTGGAAAGGCGCTTGCGCACCCCGTTCAGCACGTCCGGATGCGGCTTGTAGAGGATCTCGCAACCGGGATTTTCCGACGCCGCGGTGCGGACCACGTCGTTGTTCGTCATGGGGCGATCGCATCCGAGCGTGATGGATGCGTCGTCCTCCACCTGCCCGATGACGAGGATGCGGCGCCTCTCCTTTGTCTTCGGTTCATGCGCCGCATCCATGGTGCCGGCGGCATTGTATTTGCTGAGGCCGGAGGCGAGCAGCGAGCGGATGCCCTTCCGGGCGCGCTCCATCAGCGCAGGATCGCCCGCAAAATCGTAGGAGCCCAGAAGGCATTCGAGATCCGATGCCTGGCGGCTGTCGAAATAGGGCGTGCGGGAATCGAAGGTCAGCGAGAACGGCGCGCTGTGGCTTGCATTCGGCACGAGCGACCGGATGAAGCCGTCTTCGATGAAACGAAGGGGGATCGAATTCTCCCGGGCAAAGGCGATCGCCGCCTGCGGCGCATTCCGGCCCCAGACGAGAAGGACCGGCTTTTCCGAAGCCCCGATCGCGCGTGCCCAGTCGCGCGCAAAAGCCCTGTCCGTCAGGTAGAGCGGCGGATAGACGAAGCGGGCTTGCGGAAAATAGGCCTGAAGGACCGCCCTTTTCCATCTTCGGAAATGGAAGGCGAAAACGGTGAGCCCCGCAAAGTCCGGCCTGTCATTCGTCATCATGCTGCCGGCAGCTTTTCCCAAGTCATTGCATGCGGCGGGCCATGGATGGGGAGCGAGGGTTACAGCAGCGCTGTCCCTCTCGACGGCCCGCACCTAGTTCCTGTCGCGGATATTGTAATATCCCATGACCACGACACCCCAGGCGAGCAAGGCGCCGAGGAATACGAGGATCGAATTCAGGATCCTGCTCGGATATTGCGCCAGCTCCGACAGCGTCGGCTGAATGAAGACGGCGAGGTAGCGCTGCTTTGCATTGGCCTCGATCCGTGCCTTTTCCAGGCCCGCGAGCGCGGACGTATAGGCCCGTTCGGCGAATTCGCGGTCCGTTTCCAGCGTTTCATATTGCTGGATGCGGCCTGCCACATCCGTGAACGCCGCCGAAGCCATGCGGCCCTGCTTGCTGGCGGAACCGCTGCCGAACCTCTGCCTCTCCTGTTCGATCTGCTTTTCCAGGCTGGCGATCTGGGAGCGCATGACGCGGACACGGGGCGTATTCTCGCCCATCTGGGTCAGCGCCGTGGAAAGCTCCGTCTTCAGCTGGACGAGTTGCTGCTCGAGCGAAGCCACCAGCTGGGTCGCGAGCTTCGCACCCTCGACCGGGTCGGCTTCCTGCGATGAATCGCGATAGATGCGCAATGCCATCCGGGCGTTCGACAAACGCTCCTCGGCCATGCGGACCTCGCTCTGGGCGACTTTCAGCACTTCGTTGCGCGCCGAGAGCGAAAGCTCGTTCACCAGCTTTTCGCTCTGCGCGATGACGAAGGCGGCGATCTTCTGGGAATCTTCCGGCGTGAAGGCCTTGACCTCCAGCTCCATGATGCCGGACGTATGATCGAAATTGACGCTGATCATGCTCCGCCAGTATTCGAGCTTGTCCTCGATCGGCCGGTCCTGGCCGATGCCGTAGAAATAATCGAGCCCGCGCGGCGCAAAGACCGAATCCAGCCCGAACGCCTCGTCCACCGCCTGAACCATCCGCTCGCTGCGGATGAAGTCGAGAAGGACGTAGGAATCGGAGAAGGTGCTGCCGCTGGAGGCCTGCGAGAACATGCCGAGAATGTCTGCAGGCTGGGAGGATTCGATGCTGCGGACGGAGAAGGAGGACGAACTGTGATACTGGTCGGCGGCGATGAACGCCATGTAGAGGGACGTCAAAACCGCCGGCAGCGCGACGAGGCCCAGGAAACCGGAGATGATGGCGATGTGCCGGGGCCGCAATCTGCTGGCCCAGCCGCGGGAAGGCTTGGCCGCCTGCGGTTCCACCTCGATGACGGGCGGGGATGGCTCGGCAGGCGCAGGCACGGGGGCTTCCAGAAGACCCTCGAGCAGCCGGAGGTTTTTGGGCTTCTGAACGGGTTTCGCCTCTTCCGGCAGCGGAAGGCGGGCAACAGCTTCGCCGGTCTTTTTGGTTTGGGCTTGGTCTGTCACGTCTACTGCCTCGTCATGTTGCGCTCGTGGACGGTGGGGGCGTCTTCCAAATTATCATAATATGTTAATTTTCCGTGTTCGGGAACTATTCCGGATTCGCAATGCTCCCGCAACGGGGAGGGGCTACCGGCGATCGTGATGACGTCCGAACCCTTGAGCCGCGCCTTGAAGACCTGCTGGGACTTTTGCTTGAAATGGGTATTCCGGAAAACCCGGATGCAACCGCCGGCCCTGCTGCCGGACCGCGCGGCCGTCTCGTGAAGCGCCGGCGCTGCAACCACACGGATATGAGTTACGAAATAGGACAAGCGACCTCGTAAGACCCGGCATCGACCCCGTAAGTGTGGTCCCCTTGGCCGGTTATCGTGTCGAAAATATGCTGTTTTGCGGGATGATGCCAGAAATAAGTTCGCCCGGGCGGCGCATTTCGGAACGCCGTCCGGTGGGGTGGAGGGGCCGGTGCCCCTTCGCTCAGTTCGCGGCGAGCAATTCCGTGCAATAGCTCGGGCCGTTGGCGCCCGGGGGATCGGATATGATCGCGATGTCGCGGATGACGTAGCTCTCGGAAACGGTGATCTTCGCCGAGCAGCTGACGCGTGCGGTGCGGCCGTTCTGCTGTTTGATGCGGTTATAGCCGCCGCGCCAGTTGTAGACCGTGGCGGACCCCTCGTTGCTGTCGCTGATCGGTGGGCTGAACTTCGCGAAGAATTCGCCGGCCGAACGGCCCACCCAGCGGGCTTCGATGGGATTGCTGGCGACGCCTACGGTGGTGCAGGCCGAAAGGGCAAGAGCGAAAAGGCCAAAGGTGAAAAGGGTGTGCGATGCGAGAACGCGGCGGCTCATGATCTGAAATGAATCCTTGTATCGTCTGTGGCGCCCCGGGAGGCATGGTTTGGGAGGCATGGTTTTGAAGGCATGGTTTTCGAGATCGCAACTAACAGATTTTGTGCAGGCTTCGCGAGACGGCCGGCAGCCGCCGTTATCAAATTTCTCCTGCGCCGCTTTTTTGCAACGCCCTGCGTTTCAATGCCTCTTGCGCCACCGCGCCCAAGGACCGAGATTCCGTCGCAAATTTTTCATGACGGCGCTTGTGGAATGGAAAATGCTGGTCTATAGAGGCGCCGCTGGTCACGGAGTGTAGCGCAGTCTGGTAGCGCACCACGTTCGGGACGTGGGGGTCGAGTGTTCGAATCACTCCACTCCGACCAGCCGAAAAGCCCGCCGCAGCGGGCTTTTTTCTTTTCTGCCGAACCGTTGGATACCTGCACCCGCCCCGCCGAAGCCGCGTTGAGGCTCGGTGCCGGACGGCGTTGCCCTGCTTGTCCGTCCCGTCACGCCGCTGCCGGGAATTTCACTCATCGCGCAGAACAGGCTGGACAGCTCCCGGAAACTTCGATAGGCAATGTAATGTTATTACATATCAAAGGAGAGATTCCATGAGGTCCAGCCAAGCCGATATGGTCCAGGCGATCCGGTCCGGCGTGACCCTGTCAGACCGCGGCGAGCGTCGCATCGTTGCCGTCGGAGGCTCCGGGCGCCGTCATTGACGGCGCCCCTCTCGCGGCTTGACGCGGTCGTCGCGCTCGGCATAACTGGGCGCGACGGTTCCCCGACGGTGACTCGGAGGGGATGAAAAGGGAACACGGTGCGGACGCCCGAAAGGGGCCAATGCCGTGGCTGCCCCCGCAACTGTAAGCGGATTGCCGTCCATCCTCGTGGCGCCGGAAGGCGCCATGCCACTGTGCCCCTGCGGCGCGGGAAGGCAGATGGACGGCGGATATCCGTGAGCCAGGAGACCTGCCGTCGAACATCGATCCATCGCACGGGCGGGGATGCCCGGAACAGGAGCAGGACATGACCACCATCCGCGCCGCATGGCGCCCTGGCGCTTCGCATTCCCCATATCTCGACGATCGTTCGGCCGAACGGGCTGCCTCAAGGGCATTCTGAACTCCTCTGCTGTCCGGCAGATGGATCTGCTGGCTGCATTCACGTCACATTCGGGGAAACACGATGAATATCTTTCTGAAACGGCCGTCGCTCGCGGGCCTCGGCGCCATCTCCTTGATCGCCTCCGGCCTGTTCCACGGTGCCCTGGCGGCGCAGACCGGCTATCCGCTCACGCTCGAAAATTGCGGCCGGCAGGTGACTTTCGAAAAGGCCCCGTCGCGCACCGTCTCCATCGGCCAGAGCAGCACCGAAATCCTCTACCTCCTGGGCCTGGCGGACAAGGTCGTCGGCACCGCGCTCTGGGTCGGGCCGGTCCTCAAGGGGTATGAGGAGGTGAATTCGAAGATCGACCGGCTTGCCGACAACGAGCCGAGCTTCGAAAGCGTGCTCGCCAAGAAGCCGGATATCGTCGCCGTGCAGTTCCAGTGGCAGGTCGGCCCCGAGGGCGTCGTCGGCAAGCCCGAACAGTTCGAGGAACTCGGCATCCCGGTCTACACGTCGCCCTCCGATTGCACTGGAAAGGAAAATTCCGCCGCCAGCGACGGCGTCCGCCACCAGGTCTTCACCATGGACCTCGTCTATCGGGAGATCCGCGATCTCGCGAAGATCTACGACGTGCAGGACAGGGGCGAGGAAGTCGTGGCCGATCTGAAGCACCGCGAAGCTGCCGCCCGGGCCAAGGTCGCGTCTGCGGAAGGCAGGCTTTCCGCCGTCTTCTGGTTCTCCAGTGCCGCAGGCGCCGATCCCTATGTCGCCGGCAGGAACGGCGCTCCGGGCTATATCATGTCGGCTCTCGGGATCGAGAACATCATCAAGACGGACGACGAATGGCCGACGGTCGGCTGGGAGACCATCGCCAAGGCCGATCCGACCATGATCGTCGCGGGCGCCATGGACCGGCGCCGCTATCCGCTGGACAGCATCGAGGCCAAGCACAAGTTCCTTGAGACCGACCCGGTCGCGAGCCTGATGCCGGCCGCGAAGAACGGCCATGTCTTCGACATGGACGCGCAGGCGATGAACCCGACGATCCGCACGATCGAAGGCATCGAGACGCTGGCCGAAGCCATCGCAGCCGCCGGCCTCGCCAGATGAGCCGGGCCTTGTCCTCGATCGGACGGACGGGGGCGGTTTCCCTCGCGCTCGTCGTCCTCGTCGCCGCGCTCTGGCTGGGCGCGGCGATCGGCGAGACCGCGATCCCGTTCGATGTCGTCGCCAAGACGGTCGCCAACCGGCTGTGGGATGCGGGCTATCCGCTGGAACCGATCGACGAGGGCATCGTCTGGAGCTATCGGCTGAGCCGCGCGGTCGTGGCAGCCTGCTGCGGGGCCTCGCTTGCCCTCTCCGGCGTCGTGCTGCAGTCGCTGCTGCGCAATCCCCTGGCAGACCCGTATATCCTCGGCATTTCGGCGGGCGCCTCCACCGGCGCCGTCGGCGTGGCGATCCTGGGCCTGGGCGGAGGGTTCCTGACGCTGCCGATGGGAGCTTTTTTCGGGGCGCTGGTTGCCTTCGCACTGGTCAGCCTGCTCGCTCTCAAGGCTGGCAGGGGAACGGCGGCCATCATCCTTGCGGGGGTCGCGGGCTCGCAGCTCTTCAACGCGCTCACCTCCTTCATCGTCACCAAGGCGGCGACCGCGGATCAGGCGCGTGGCATCATGTTCTGGCTGCTCGGCAATCTTTCCGGCGTCCGCTGGCCGGATGCCTGGCTTGCCATACCCGCTGCCCTGTTGGGCCTCGTCGTCTGCCTCTGGCATGCCCGCTCGCTCGACGCCTTCACCTTCGGCGCGGAGCAGGCCGCCTCGCTCGGCATTTCGGTTCGCCGCACCTATCTCGCGCTGGTCGGCATCTGCGCCATGATGACGGCGGTGATGGTGTCCATCGTCGGCTCGATCGGCTTCGTCGGGCTGGTCATCCCGCATGCGGCGCGCATGCTGGTCGGCGTGCGGCACGGCGTTCTGCTGCCGGCGGCGGCGCTGATCGGCGCCGTCTTCATGATCGTGGCCGATATCCTGTCGCGCATCCTGATACCCGGCCAGGTCCTGCCGATCGGCGTGATCACCGCGCTTGTCGGAGCCCCGGCCTTCGCCTTGATTCTCGGACAGAGGAGGGGCCGCGCATGACGCTTTCGGCCAGGAATGTTTCATGGACCGCCGGCGGCGCCGAAATCCTGCGCGATGTATCGCTCGACGTACGGACCGGCGAGTTTCTCGGCATCATCGGCCCGAACGGCTCGGGAAAGACCAGCCTGATGGCGCTGCTTGCCGGCATCCGCAAGCCGAAGTCGGGGGAGGTCCTGCTGGACGGCGTGCCGATCACCGCGCTCGGGCGGCGCGAGGTTTCCCGCCGGCTGGCGCTGGTGGAGCAGCAGGCGGAGACGGGCGAGCGGATCACCGCCCGGCAGGCGGTGGAGCTCGGGCGCACGCCCTATCTCGGCCCCCTGTCGCCCTGGTCGCCCGAGGACGATGCGATCGTCGAGGCCGCGCTTCGGAACGTCGACATGACCCACCTGTCCGGAAGGCTGTGGCACACACTTTCCGGCGGCGAGCGCCAGCGCCTGCATATCGGCCGTGCGCTCGCGCAGCAGCCGAAGATACTGCTCCTCGACGAGCCGACCAACCATCTCGACATCGGCCACCAGATCGGCCTGCTCGATCTGGTGCGCCGGCAGGATCTGACCGTGGCGGCGGCCCTGCACGACCTCAATCATGCGGCCATGTTCTGCGACCGCCTCGCGGTCATGCAGGGTGGCCGGCTGGTGGCGCTCGGTGCGCCGCGCGAGGTGCTGACGACTGAGCGCATCCGCGACGTCTTCGGCGTGGAAGCGGAGATCGATCACGAAAGCGACGGCGGCTGTTTCATCCGCTACCGGGCTGCCGGGCAGTCCCGTCCGGCGTCGCGGCGCGGGAACGGTGCGCGGCTTGAGACGGTCGCAGGTGGGGTATCGTGAACATGGATGGACGCAACCACCACCTCAAGGAGGACATCCGCGAATACTGGTCGAAGCGGTCGGAAACCTTCGATCTCGCCTTCGGCCACCGCATTCCGCCCGGACCGGAACTGGAGGCCTGGGCGGCCGCGGTCCGGCGCGGCCTCGGCAGCGAACCGCTCAAGATCCTCGAACTGGCCTGCGGCACCGGCGAAGTGACGAACGTGCTGCTCTCCCTCGGGCACGAGGTGACGGCGCTCGATTTCTCCGAAGCGATGCTGAACGTCGCCCGCCGCAAGCATGCGGGGCGCAAGCGCGTTCGTTTCATCCTTGCCGATGCGGAACGGACGATGGAGCCGGACGAAAGCTATGACGCCGTCGTCTGCCGCCATCTCGTCTGGACGCTGACGGCGCCGGAACAGGCCCTTGCCGACTGGTACCGGGTCCTGAAGCCGGGCGGCAAGCTCCTGGTCTTCGACGGCGACTGGGCGAGGCCGACTCCGCTTGGAAAGCTCGCGTCTTACGCCATCCGCCTGATCGACCGGCTGAGCGGCGCCGATCCGCATTACGACGGCGCGATGAGCGACTGCCATCAGAGCATCATGCAGCGGCTTCCGTTCGGAGAAGGCCTTACCGTGGAAAAGCTCGTGCCGCTGATCGAAGCGACCGGCTTTGAGAATATCGGGATCGCCTCCCATGCGCCGATCGCTGCCGCCCAGCGGAAGACCGCCGATCTGCGGAACCGGCTGCGCACGCGGCTTTACCGGCGTTTCATTCTCTCCTGCCGGCGGCCGGGTTAGCCGCTCACGCGTTGTCTGCGAATATCTTGACCAGCCAGTCGATGAAGACGCGCACCCGCGGCGAGAGCTGCCGGTTGCGGGGGTAGAGCAGGGAGACCGGCGTCCTGGTCGGCGGAAAGGCCGAAAGCACCTCGACCAGCGTGCCGGCCGCGAGATCGTTCGTTGCGTGATAGCGGGGGATCTGGATCAGGCCGAGCCCCAGCCGGGCGGTGGCGATATAGCTCTCCGCTGCGTTGACGGTCACGGTCGCGGGAATGGCGATGTTGCGGACCGTGCCGTTCACGGTGAATTCCAGCGGAAGCGCGACAGTGCTGCCGGTCGCGCGGAAGCCGACCATACGGTGGCCGTCGAGCTTCTCCGGATGCCCGGGCAGGCCGAATTTTTCGATATAGGTGGGCGAGGCGAGCGTCACCTCGTCCAGCATGGCGACGCGCCGGGCGATCAGGTCGCTGTCCTGCAGCGTGCCGACCCGCAGCACGCAGTCGATGCCTTCGCGCACGAGATCGACCAGCCGGTCGCCCTCGCTCATGTAGAATTCGATCTCCGGATAGGTTTCGAGGAAGGAGGGCAGGTTCGGCAGCACGAAATGCCTGGCGAGCGTGCCGTGCACATCCACCCGCAGCAGCCCCTTCGGCTTGACGCCCGCAAAGGCGCCCTCGGCATCTTCGATATCGGCGAGGATCGAGAGGCACCGCTGGTAATAGGCTTCGCCGTCGAGCGTCGGACTGACATGCCGCGTGGTCCTGAGCAGCAGGCGCACGCCGAGGCGGGCCTCCAGTTCCTTCACCGCATCGCTCACCGTCGAGCGTGGCAGACCCGTATCCTCGGCCGCCAGCGTAAAGCTGCGGCGGTCGACGACGCGGGTGAAGACATGCATGGCGTCAAATCGGTCCATGAGTTTTGTTCGCGATCTTCGGATAGTGATGGCGAACTATGCCTGATTATCCGCAGATCGGAAAGCGCCATCCTCTCCTCATCGAAAACGCGCTGCGGCGCGGAGAACCGAAGGAGAAGAAAATGTCTGCCAATCAGAACAAGGTCGCCATCGTCACGGGCGCTTCCCGCGGCATCGGAGCTGCGATCGCCGAGCGTCTCGGCAAGGACGGCTTCACCGTCGTCGTCAACTATGCCGGCAATGCTGCAGCGGCCGAAGAGGTCGTCCGCAGGATCGAGCAGGCCGGCGGCAAGGCCGTCTCCGCCCAGGCCGACGTTGCCGATGCGGAAGCCGTCCGCCGCATGTTCGACAGCGCCGAGACCGCTTTCGGCGGCATCGATGTGCTCGTCAACAATGCCGGCATCATGATGCGGTCGCCGCTTGCCGGCGCCGACGATGCCAATTTCGACCGCCAGGTCGCCGTCAATCTCAAGGGTACTTTCAACACGCTGCGCGAAGCTGCGAAGCGTCTGCGCGACGGCGGCCGCGTCATCAATTTCTCGACCTCCGTCGTCGGCCTGAAGCTGGAAACCTACGGCGTCTATGCCGCCACCAAAGCCGCCGTCGAAACCATGACCGCGATCATGGCCAAGGAGATGCGCGGCCGCGACATCACCGTCAACGCGGTCGCTCCCGGCCCGACGGCGACCGACCTCTTCCTGAACGGCAAGTCGGACGAGTTGATCGAGCGCATGGCGAAGATGAACCCGCTGGAACGCCTCGGTACGCCGGAAGACATCGCCGCCGCCGTCGCCTTCCTCGCCGGTCCGGACGGCGGCTGGATCAACGGCCAGACGCTGCGCGCCAACGGCGGCGTCATCTGAGCAATCCTGTTCGAAGCAAGCCCGGGGGCGGCCATGGCCGCCCCCGGGAACACCGACATCGCCCCAGAACCCGCACAGAAAAGGATCAAGATCATGAGCAAGCAAGTCATCGTCATCACCGGCGCATCGAGCGGCTTCGGCGCGCTTGCCGCCCGCGCGCTGGCCAGGGCCGGCCATACCGTCTATGCCGGCATCCGCGCCACCGAGACCCGCAACGCCAAGGCCGTCGCCGATGCCGCCGCCTTTGCAAAGGAGAACGGCGTCGATCTGCGCACCGTCGAACTGGATGTCGCGAACGGCGCCTCCGTCGAAGCTGGCATCGCCAAGGTGATCGCCGAGGAAGGACGCATCGACGTCATCGTCCACAATGCCGGCCACATGTCCTTCGGCCCGGCCGAAGCCTTCACGCCGGAACAGTTCGCGGAGCTCTACGATATCAACGTGCTCTCCACGCAGCGCGTCAACCGTGCGGCCCTGCCGCACATGCGCAAGGCGGGGCGGGGCCTCGTGGTGTGGGTTTCCTCCTCCAGCACCCGGGGCGGCACGCCGCCTTACCTGTCGCCCTATTTCGCCGCCAAGGCTGCGATGGATTCGCTCGCCGTCTCCTATGCGAGCGAGCTGACCCGCTGGGGCATCGAGACGTCGATCATCGTCCCGGGCGCCTTCACCAAGGGCACCAATCACTTCGCCCATTCCGGCGCGCCGGCCGATATCGCACGCGCCGCGGAATATAACGACGGCCCCTACAAGGGCGTGCCGGAGCAGGCGCTGCAGGGGCTTGCCTCGCTGGAACCGGCGGATGCGGATGCCGCCGAAGTCGCCGCCGCCATCGTCGATGTCGTCGGCAAGCCGTTCGGCAAGCGGCCCTTCCGGGTCCATATCGATCCGTCGGAGGATGGTGCGGAGATCGTCAACGGCGTCGCCGACCGCGTCCGGGCCGAACTGTTCCGCCGCATCGGCCTCGAAGACCTGTTGAAGCCGACGGTCATCGGCTGATCGTTTTCATGGGCGGCCGGGACCAGCCAGGCCGCCCACTCGTTCAGTGCAGGCCGCCTGGAAGTCCGATCGGGACCGACCAGACGGCCTATTTGTCTTTGGCAGCCTGTGCCAAAGCCTCCCGCAGCGGCGCCCGGCTGAGTTCGTTGCCGGCGGCGATCGCCTTGCGCAGGAGCCGCATCAGCTCCTCCGTCTCCTCTGCCGTGAGCCCCCGCACCATGGTCTTCTGCGCCGCCTCCACCGCCGGCGTGATGCCGGCAAGGGTCTGCCGTCCCGCATCGGTGATCTGCAATTCGCGGGCGCGCCTGTCCCTGCTGCTCGGATTGCGCGCCACCAATCCCTTCTGCGCCAGCCGGTCCACCACGCCGGTGATGGTCGTCCGGTCGTAGGCGATCAGTCCGGCAAGCGTTATCTGGTCGATTCCCGGGTTGGTGCTGATCGCGGCGAGTGCGGCGTATTGCACTGGCGTCAGGTCGTATCCCGCCTCCTCGACCTCGGCATGGAAGACCGCCACGGCGATCTGCTGGAACCGGCGGGCCAGGTGCCCGGGCATGTCATTGTTGTCCTTCACCGATCTCTCCACCGTTGAGCGCACTCTTGACA
This sequence comes from Xaviernesmea oryzae, assembly GCF_900177415.1. Classification (GTDB taxonomy): domain Bacteria; phylum Pseudomonadota; class Alphaproteobacteria; order Rhizobiales; family Rhizobiaceae; genus Neorhizobium; species Neorhizobium oryzae_A. Next base: position 1,340,107 of record NZ_FXAF01000006.1, read on the forward strand.
GTATACTGATAATCAGCATACTGATCAATTATCGCGACGGCTTGTCTACAGGCATCGCCGCATCGACTTAAATCACGGGGCGGTCCGGCCGTCGATACGGTCGGCTTGAAGCCGGTATGTAACCGGCTTGAACCGGACACCCGTCGGAATCACGCGGAGGAGGCAGTCCCATGCAATTTCATTTGAACGGATTCCGGACGGGCGATCCGGGTGTGTCGGAACCGTCCGAACAGGCCCTGGCGTCGTCCGGCACCAACTCTCTTCCCCGGGAAGTCGACGTGCTGATCGTCGGTTGCGGGCCGGCCGGCCTGACGCTTGCGGCGCAGCTCTCGGCCTTTCCCGGTATCAGGGCCTGCATCGTCGACCAGAAGAGCGGCCCGCTGCAACTGGGCCAGGCCGACGGCATCGCCTGCCGCACCCTCGAAATGTTCGAGGCCTTCGGCTTTTCCGAGCGCGTGCTGAAGGAATCCTATTGGGTCAACGAGACGTCGTTCTGGAAGCCCGACGATGGCAACCGGGAGAACATCGTCCGCCACGGCCGGATAGACGATGTCGAAGACGGGCTCTCCGAAATGCCGCATGTCATCCTCAACCAGGCGCGCGTCCACGATTTCTATCTCGACGTCATGCGCCGCTCGCCGAACCGGCTGGAACCCCACTATGCGCGGCGCCTGATCGATCTCGAGATCGACCCCGCCGTATCCGGCGGGGCTATCACCCATCCGGTCACCGTCCGGCTCGAACGGCTGGATCCTTCGCACGAAGGGCAGGTGGAGACGGTGAAAGCCCGCTATGTGGTCGGCTGCGACGGCGCCCGCAGCGCGGTGCGCAAGTCTCTGGGCCGGGAACTCCAGGGGGATTCCGCCAATCAGGCCTGGGGCGTCATGGACGTGCTGGCCGTCACCGACTTCCCCGATATCCGCCTCAAGGCGCTGATCCAGTCCGCCGGCGAAGGCAGCATCGTTCTTATCCCGCGCGAAGGCGGTTATCTTGTCCGCATCTATGTCGAGCTCGACAAGCTTGCCGTCAACGAGCGTGTGGCGAGCAGGAACATCACGGTCGACCACCTGATCGCGGCGGCGCAGCGCATTCTCAATCCCTACAAGCTCGACGTGAAGGAAGTCGCCTGGTGGTCGGTCTACGAGATCGGCCAGCGGCTTTGCGACAAGTTCGACGACGTGCCGGAGGACGAGGTCCGGACGCGCCTGCCGCATGTCTTCATCGCCGGCGACGCCTGCCACACCCACAGCCCCAAAGCGGGGCAGGGCATGAACGTATCGATGCAGGATGCTTTCAACCTTGGGTGGAAATTGGCGGCCGTTCTCCAGGGGCGGTGCCCGCCCGAGCTGCTGCACAGCTACTCGGCCGAGCGCCAGGCGATCGCCCGGGAGCTGATCGATTTCGACCGCGAATGGGCAAAGATGCTGAGCGCGCCGCTGAAATCCGAGAGCAATCCGGACGGTGTCGAACCGGCCGAGGTCCAAAGCTACTTCGTCAGGTCCGGGCGCTACACCGCGGGAACGGCGACCCGCTACCGTCCGTCCGTCCTCACCGGCGAAGCGACTCATCAGCGTCTGGCGAAGGGACTGACGATCGGCATGCGCTTTCACTCCGCGCCGGTCATCCGCCTGGGCGATGCCAAGCCGATCGAACTCGGTCATGCGGCGAAGGCGGACGGCCGCTGGCGCATCTATGCCTTCGCCGGCGCCGGAGACCGTGCGGGGCAGCCCTCGCGCCTGCGGGCCTTGTGCGATTTTCTCGCGGATTCTCCCGCATCGCCGGTCCGCAAATACACGTCAGCAGGCGGGGATATCGATTCGGTGATCGATCTCCGGGCGATCTTCCAGCAGACCCATCGCGAGCTTGCCGTGGAATCCATGCCGGCCCTGCTTCTGCCCGCGAAGGGACGTTTGGGGCTTCGCGACTACGAGAAGATGTTCTGCCCCGACCTCAAGAGCGGCAGAGACGTTTTCGATATGCGCGGTATCGACAGGGAGCGGGGCTGCATGGTCGTGGTGCGGCCGGACCAGTATGTCGCTCATGTCCTCCCGCTCGATGCGCATGCGGAGCTCGCGGCCTTCTTCGATGGCTTCATGCTGCCGAGGGTTTGAATGGGAAAGCCGAAGTCGCGGCAGCCCGACGCAGGACCGCCGCTTGTTTCCGCAGGGCCGGATCGATCCTCTTGCGTTAGATAGACCTTATTGAGCAACCCCACACTTTTGCAGGCCTAAAATTGTACTAGGTGCGGCTGCCGCTTCCATGCATGATGGCAACCGAAACGTGTACATTGCAATACTCCCTTGCTCCCCGGGAAGCGGCCTGGAGCGGGGGCCGAAGAAGGATGGCCGCAACAGGCATGTCGCATAGAAATTCCAAATCCGAGCGGGTGACATTGCTGGATGTCGCGAATGCGCTCGGGATCAGTGCCATTACCGTTTCCCGTGCCTTGCGCGATCCGGGAAAGGTCTCCGAAGCACTCCGCGAAAAGATCCTCAACCAGGTGGAGGAGATGGGCTATATGCCCGACCTGGCGGCCCGGGCCCTGGCAAGCCGGCTGAACGGCACCATTTGCGTCCTGGTCCCCGCGCTTACCCATCAGGGCACGCTGAATTTCGTGCGCGGCATCGAGGCGCGCACCCAGGGCACGGATTTCCGCATCCAATATGCCAATTGCCGCAACGATCCCGAAGAGGAGCGGCGGCTCATCCGGCTCTTCCTGTCGCAATATCCGGCCGGTATCATCTTTGCCGGCCTCGATGTGCCCGAGAAGACGGCCGATCTTCTGAAATCGGGCACATGCCCCGTGGTGCACGTTATCGATCCCGCCCTGCGGACGAAGGGCGCGGCGGTCGGCGGCGACAATTTCGAAGCCGCCGCCGCGGCGACGCGCCATCTTCTCGCCTGCGGGTACAGGCGGATCGGCCTGCTGGGTGCGCATGCCGATATCCGTGGCCAGAGGCGCCAGCAGGGCTATCGCGCGGCGATGCAGGAGGCAGGCCTTTACGACCCCGCGCTCGTGGTTTGCGACCACACGCCGGCGACCGTCGAGCTCGGCTGCCGGCTTCTGCGCAGGCTGGTGGATGGCGTGAAGGGGGTCGACGCGGTGTTCTGCCAGGACGACGACATCGCTCTCGGCGCCCTTTTCGAGAGCCGCAGGCTCGGATTGCGCGTGCCGGAAGATCTCGGGATTTGCGGTTACGGCGACCTGCCGTATTCCGCCCATACGGAGCCGCCGCTGACGACGGTCCGGGTGCCGGCTTTCGACATCGGGTATCGGGCTGCCGATCTGCTCGTCCGGGCACGCGCCGGCGTCGACGGAGCGGATGGCGTCGTCCACCTCTCCTTCGAGTTGATCCGGCGCGGCTCGACGCGGTCTTCCTGCACGCTTCGCCGGGAGACGGCAGACGAGACCCTGACGGCGGGGATGTGAAGCGAAAGGGGCCTTCCGGCCCTCGGTTTGTTGACGAACCTCTAGTCTTGTTCGGCGTCATCCTCGGCCTTGTGCCGAGGATCTGCAGCGGTCCGATAAGCAACGGCTGGCAGATGCTCGGGACAGGCCCGAGCATGACGAAAGAGAAGTCTCGCCTTTGTCAGCAGTCCGGGGGCCTTCCGGCCCCCTTCTTCATGCTTGCGCGGTGAACGCTCAGATGTCGCTCGCTGCGTTGGAGAATATCTCCGCTGCCTGCTTGGCGGTCATGCGGCGGATTTCCGTCTCGTCGCGGCGGCTGGCGAAGAGTTCGCTCGCCATGATCTGTTCGGCAAGATCGGCCGGCAGCGACAGGAGCACCCTTTGGCCTTCCCGATGGATGCCGCCGGTCTCGCCGCGCTTGGCGGTGATCATGCCGCCCGCCACGGTGTTCAGGGTGTCGGGATCGATCAGGATGAAAGCGCCGGTCGAGCGGTTCTGTTCGTAAGCATCGAAGATCGCCGTCTCCTCGAAGGAAAGCCGCACCTTGCCGATCGCATTCATCTGAAGCGTCGAGGCGTGCGGCTGCCATGCGCCGGTGGCGAGTTCGAGCTGCCAGATCGGTTCGACGGTAACGCGCTGGCGGCGGGAGCCGCTCTTCAGCCAGTAGCGCTTTCCCGGTTCGATGCCGCCCGGCTGCAGCGCGACGAGCTGCGCGTCGAAATCGAGGCCGGTCATCGGCGGGCCGTCGATCGAGACGATCATGTCGCCGCGCGAAACGTCCACCTGCCGGTCGAGCACGAGCGTGATCGCGTCGCCTGCGACGGCCGCATTGCGCACCAGGTCGAAGGTGACGATCTGCTTGACGTTCGCGACCGTGCCTGAAGGCAGGATCGCGACCGAGTCCCCCGGCTTGATCGATCCGCCGGCGACCGTGCCCTGATAGCCGCGGAAGCTTTCGCCGGGGCGGGAGACGCGCTGCACCGGCAGGCGGAAGCCGCCGGCCTGGGCGGAACGCACGGTCGCGAGCTCCAGCGCGTCGATCAGCGTCGGACCTTCGTACCACGGCATCGAGGCCGTGGCCGGATAGACGACGTTCTCGCCCTTCAGCGCCGACATCGGGATCGCGGTGATCTGGCGCACGCCGAGCGACAGCGCGAACTCCCGGAAATCGTGGGCGATCTTCTCGAAGATGGCCTTGTCGTAATTGACGAGGTCGATCTTGTTGACCGCCAGCACGAACTGGCGGATGCCCATCAGCGCCGCGATCGTCGCGTGCCGGCGGGTCTGTTCGAGCAAGCCGGCGCGGGCGTCGGCCAGAAGCACGGCGAGATCGGCGGTCGAGGCGCCGGTCGCCATGTTGCGGGTATATTGCTCGTGGCCGGGCGTGTCGGCGACGATGAAGGAGCGCCGGTCGGTCGAGAAATAGCGGTAGGCGACGTCGATCGTGATGCCCTGTTCGCGCTCGGCCTGCAGGCCGTCGAGCAGCAGGGCGAAGTCGGGCAGGCCGAGATCGTTCTGGCTCCCGCTGTCGCGGGCGAGCGTCGCGGCCTGGTCTTCCTTCACCGCCTTGGTGTCCCAGAGCAGGCGGCCGATCAGCGTCGACTTGCCGTCGTCGACCGAGCCGCAGGTGATGAGCCTGAGCGGGCGGGTGTCGCGATGCGCCTTGGCGGCGGATTCGGCGAAGGGGATGACGTTCGCCGATGCGGCGTTGGCTGTAGCTGTGGCGCTCATCTCAGAAATATCCTTCGCGCTTCTTCTTTTCCATCGAGCCGGACTGGTCGCGGTCGATCGCGCGGCCCTGGCGTTCGGAGACGGTGGCGATCTCGAGTTCGGCGATCACCTCTTCCAGCGTCGTGGCGTTGGAGCGGATGGCCCCGGTGAGCGGGAAGCAACCGAGGGTGCGGAAGCGGATCATGCCCCGCTGCACCTTTTCGCCGGGAAGCAGTTCGAGGCGCGGATCCTCGGCAAGGATCATCATGCCGTCGCGCTCCACATAGGGGCGTTCGGCGGCGTAGTAGAGCGGCACGAGGGGGATGTCTTCGGCCTGGATGTAGCGCCAGATGTCGACCTCGGTCCAGTTGGAGAGCGGGAAGGCGCGCACGCTCTCGCCCTTCTTGATCATGCCGTTATAGATGTTCCAGAGCTCCGGCCGCTGGTTGCGCGGGTCCCATTTGTGGTCCGGCGTGCGGAAGGAGTAGATGCGCTCCTTGGCGCGCGAGGCTTCCTCGTCGCGCCGCGCGCCGCCGAAGGCCGCGTCGTAGCCGCCGGCGTCGAGCGCCTGGCGCAGCGCCTCCGTCTTCATCACGTCGGTATAGAAGGCCGAGCCGTGGGTGAAGGGCGTGATGTTCTCGGCCTTGCCGCGCTGATTGGTGTGGACCACGAGGTCGAGATCGTATTTCTCGGCGATCTCGTCGCGGAACTCGATCATCTCGCGGAACTTCCAGGTCGTGTCGACATGCAGAAGCGGGAAGGGGACGCGGCCGGGATGGAAGGCCTTGCGGGCGAGATGCAGGAGGACGGACGAGTCCTTGCCGATCGAGTAGAGCATGACCGGCTTTTCGAACTCTGCCGCCACTTCGCGAAAGATGTGGATCGCTTCGTTTTCGAGGGCTTTCAGATGGGGATCGAGCGGCGGTCTGGAAACGGGCGGATTCTTGATTTCCGTTTCCTGTACGGACAGGGGCATTTCGGTCTCCGGGTATTCGACTGTAACAAACACAAAAGGTTAGCTGGCTTGCTTGGCTGACCGGTTTAGCTGGCCCAGTTAGCTGGCCCAGTTAGCTGGCTTGGGCGACGGGTTGAGCGGCGCTTTCCGGCACATGGTTGTCCGGAACGTGCAGGCCGCATTCGCGCTTCTCGTCGTTTTCCCACCACCATCGGCCGGCACGCTCGGGCTCGCCGGGCTTGATGGCGCGGGTACAGGGTTCGCAGCCGATCGAGGGGTAGCCGCGCGCATGCAGCGGGTTGACCGGGATCGCTTCCGCCGCCACATGGGCGCGGATCGTCTCGATGTCCCAATCGGCGAGCGGGTTGATCTTGATGAGGTTGCGCTCGGCATCGTATTCGGCAAACGGCGTCGATGCCCGGTTGCCCGATTGGCCGCGGCGAAGGCCGGTGATCCACACGTCGGCGCCGGCAAGCGCCTTGGCGAGCGGCTTCAGCTTCCGCACGTGACAGCAGGCATGGCGCGCTTCGACGCTGTCGTAGAAGCCGTTCAGACCGTACTGCGCGGCATAGGCGTCCACGTCGTCCTGTTCCGGCACGAAACGGCGGATCGTGATGCCATAGCGCTCCTCGGTCTCGCCGATCAGGTCGACGGTTTCCTTGAACAGGCGGCCGGTCTCCAGCGTCGACACCTCCACCGGCAGGCGGTGGGTGCCGATCGCGGCGGCGATCACCTGGTCCTCGATGCCAAGCGAGGTGGTGAACACCGCGTGGCCGAGCTCGGCAGCCAGCGAGAGGCGGCCTGCAAGGTCGAGGCTTTCGAGCTTTGCATCAAGAGTTTCGGCCAGCGCCGGGGGATCCAGTGGCGGAGAATCTGGGGCCGAACGGTCTTGTCCTGCATCGTCGTGAAGGGTCATCATGTCTTCTTTCGTGAGCGATTTCTTGATTATCCCGGTTTCGCGCACGTAAGGACAGAAAAACCCGTTTCTTCCCATGGAGATGGAGAGCAAATATCTCTCCAAAGCCGGCCTCACACAAAAAACCTGCCGCCTTAACCAAAAGTGACCGATTTATCTTCGGAAACGCTCGCATTGGTTTGTATTTTCTCATGATTTGAGCTAATCGGGATATATGTCCGCAAGGCAGGGTTTCCGATTGCGGACATGCACCCCTTGAGCGCCTTTGCGGCGAACCCGTGGATGCCCCGTACGAAGCTGATTGAGCGGCGCCGTGAGGACCGATTTGGCCTTGCGGCGGCGTTATTGTCGATGGTTGCGTGATGATATCCCAGAAAGCGAAATATGCGCTGAGAGCGCTCGCGGCGCTCGCGCAGGCCGATCCCGCCGAGCCGATGCTGATCTCCGAGATCGCCGTCCAGCAGAGCATTCCGAAAAAGTTCCTGGAACAGATCCTGCTCGACCTGAAGCGCTCCGGCATCGTCGTCAGCCGCCGCGGCAAGCAGGGCGGATATCTCCTCCTGAAGCCGGCCCACGCCATCACCTTCGGCGAGGTGCTGCGCCTCGTCGACGGACCGATCGCGCCGCTTCCCTGCCTCAGCCAGACCGCCTACCGCAAATGCGAGGACTGCGACGGCGAGCATCTCTGCGAAATCCGCCACGTCTTCGCCCGCGTCGCTGACGCCACCCGCGACGTGCTGTTCAGCACGACCATCGCCGATGCGGTCGAAGGCGCCGGGGAGCCGAAGGCCGCCCCGGTCCGGGAACTGCTGACGGCGTAAGGCGCCGATCCTTCGTCTTGGCGCTGTAAGGCCCGCGCGTATAGACTTTTCTTGTGCGCTGCTACGCTTCCGAGGGCTTCTAGGCGATCGCGATAATCTCGAGCTCCTGATCGCCGACGTTCACGACATCTCCCACGGCCTTGCCGGTGAGGGCGCGGGCTACCGGTGAGACGTAGGAAATCGATCCCGCTTTGGGATCGGCTTCGTCCTCTCCCACGATGCGGTACGTCTGCACTCGCCCGTCTTCTCTGGCGAAGGTGACTGTGCTTCCGAAAGCAACCGCCTCGGTCGAAGTCGGGGCAGGCACGACCTGAGCGGTGCGAAGTCTTTCCGCAAAATAGCGCAGATCCCGAAGCGGGCTTGCTGCCTGGCGTCGCCGTTCGTTCACGTCTTCGATCGTGCTTGCCGCGTCGTAGGCCTTTCGGGCCTGATCCAGCTGCAATTCGAGCGCTTTCCATCCCGCTTCGGTAACGAGGTTCGGATGAGGAGAAATCGGACGATCCGGCAGCAGCGTTTCCGAAGCGGTTTCGGCACTCTCTTCCTTGGTGAAGGCAACGCTCAATTTCGAACTCCGTTCAGGTGTGGCAAGGTCTTAAATCCGTGAAGCGGCGGTCCGGCATTTTGTCAGAAGCGGGCATGACCCGTAACCGGCTGCGCTATGGGATGCGTGAAAAATCTTTCTTCGAATGTTGCAAAATCCGGATTGTGGCGGGATTGTGATTTTCCGAAGCCGGGTTTTCCCGACGCTGGCATTCTCTTCGCGGACTGGCGGTTAATGCTTTCTTTGCTGGCGGCACCCGCGCGGGGAAACAGTTTTGCCTTCTTTTGTCCCTCGATTGACTAACACGACCTAGCCGATAGAGTTTTAGGCGAAACAACAGGAGGGAACCTCATGTTCAATTTTGCCCAGGGGCTTGGCCAGGGATTTGGTAAACGATTGGGGGCCGTCGCCCTCGGCCTGTCCCTGACCGTCGGGATGACGGCGGGGTCGGTTGCGCCGGCTTTCGCCGAGACGCAGCTCCTCAACGTCTCCTACGACCCGACCCGCGAGCTCTACAAGGATTTCAACGCCGCCTTCGCCAAATACTGGAAAGCCCAGTCAGGCGAGGATGTCACGATCCGCCAGTCGCATGGCGGTTCCGGCGCGCAGGCCCGTTCGGTCATCGACGGTCTGGAAGCGGATGTCGTGACGCTGGCGCTCGAAAGCGACATCAACGCGATCGAGAAGAGCGGCAGGATCAAGGAAGGCTGGCGTACGCGCCTGCCCAACAATTCCTCGCCCTATACGTCGACGATCGTCTTCCTGGTGCGCAAGGGCAATCCGAAGGGCATCCACAACTGGGGCGACCTCGTGAAGGACGGCGTACAGGTCATCACGCCGAACCCGAAGACATCAGGTGGCGCGCGCTGGAACTATCTGGCCGCCTGGGCCTGGGCGAACGAGGAGTACAAAGGCGATCTGGAAAAGGTCAAGGCCTATGTCGCCGATCTGTACCGGCATGCGCCCGTGCTCGATACCGGCGCCCGCGGCTCGACGGTGACGTTCGCCCAGCGGCAGATCGGCGACGTGCTGCTCGCCTGGGAAAACGAGGCCTATCTCGCCGGCGAGGAATTCGGCAAGGACGCCTTCGAGATCGTCGTCCCGCCGATCTCCATCTTGGCGGAGCCGCCGGTCGCGGTCGTCGATGCGACGGTCGATGCCAGAGGTACCCGCAAGGTCGCCGAGGCCTACCTGCAGTATCTCTATTCCGACGAGGGCCAGAACATTGCGGCCAAGCACTTCTATCGTCCTTCCAAGCGTGATGTGGTAAAGCCGGAACTTCTGAAGGCGCTGCCGGACATCAAGCTGGTGACCATCGACGACCCGATCTTCGGCGGCTGGAGGAAGGCGCAACCGGAACACTTCGGTGACGGCGGCGTCTTCGATCAGATCTATAAGCCAGGTAAATAAAGTCGGGATATCGAATGACGAACATAGCTGCCGCAGCTCCGGCGCGGTGGCGATTGAAACAGCCGAGCATCATCCCGGGTTTCGGGCTGACGCTCGGTTTTTCGCTCGCCTACCTGTCGCTGATCATTCTCATCCCCGTCGCCGGACTGTTCTGGCGAAGCGCCGAGCTGGGATGGGCCGGCTTCTTTGCGATCCTCGGCGACGAGCGGACGCTGAGGGCTCTCTACGTTTCGTTCGGGACCGCCTTGGCGGCGGCGCTTGTCAACGTGGTGTTCGGCACGCTTGTCGCATGGATGCTGAGCCGCTACAGCTTTCCCGGCCGCAAGCTCATCGATGCGATGGTCGATCTGCCTTTCGCTCTGCCGACCGCCGTTGCCGGTATCGCGCTGACAACTCTTTACGCGCCGCAGGGCTGGATCGGTTCGCTCTTCATGCCTTTCCGCATCGCCTTCACGCCGCTTGGCATCGTCATAGCGCTGGTCTTCATCGGCTTGCCCTTCGTGGTGCGCACGGTTCAGCCCGTCATGGAGGAGATCGACCGGGAGATCGAGGAGGCGGCGGCGACGCTCGGCGCCAACCGTTTTCAGACGATCCGTCGCGTCCTTCTGCCGGGGCTGATGCCGGCGATCCTGACCGGTTTCGCGCTCGCCTTCGCCCGCGGGGTCGGGGAATACGGCTCGGTCATCTTCATCGCCGGCAATATTCCTTACGTTTCGGAAATCGCGCCGCTCCTGATCGTCATCCGCCTGGAGGAGTTCAACTATGCGGGCGCCACGGCGATCGCCACCATCATGCTGATCATCTCCTTCCTGATGCTTCTCGTCATCAACCTGATCCAGGCCTGGAGCCGCAGGAGATATGGCAATGCCTGACCAGCTCCGCTCCTCTTCCGCAACGTCGCCGGCCTTCCGCGATCCCGCCAGCGAAGGTCTGCTCGCCAAGGTTCTTCTGATCCTTCTGGGGCTCGCCTTCCTCGGCTTTTTCCTCGTCCTGCCGCTGGTCTCGGTTTTCGTCGAAGCCTTCCGCAACGGCTTCGGGGATTATTACGAGGCGTTGATCGAACCGGATGCGGCTGCCGCAATCCGCCTGACGCTTCTCGTCGCCGCGATCGCCGTGCCGCTCAACCTGGTCTTCGGGCTTGCCGCCTCCTGGGCGATCGCCAAGTTCGAGTTCAAGGGCAAGTCGTTCCTCATCACCCTGATCGACCTGCCGTTCTCCATTTCGCCGGTCATCTCCGGCCTGGTCTACGTGCTCCTGTTCGGCGCCAACAGCGCGCTCGGGCCGTTCCTCAAGAGCTACGGCGTCGAGATCCTGTTCGCCGTGCCGGGCATCGTGCTCGCCACCGTCTTCGTCACCTTTCCCTTCGTGGCGCGCGAGCTGATCCCGCTGATGCAGGACCAGGGCACCGGCGACGAGGAAGCGGCGCTGTCGCTCGGCGCATCCGGCTGGCAGACCTTCTGGTACGTGACTCTGCCGAACATCAAATGGGGCCTGCTCTATGGCGTGCTCCTCTGCAACGCCCGCGCCATGGGCGAATTCGGCGCCGTCTCCGTCGTCTCCGGCCGCATCCGGGGGCTCACCAACACCATGCCGCTGCATGTCGAGATACTTTATAATGAGTATAACATGGTTGCGGCCTTCGCGGTGGCTTCGCTGCTCGCGTTCCTGGCGCTTGTCACGCTCGCGCTCAAAACATTTCTCGAACTTCGGTTCGGTGCCGGTGCTACCGGCGGCAGGCATTAAGAGGTCCTATGGAAGTCACCATCAGCAATATCCGCAAGGAGTTCGACCGTTTCCCGGCGCTGAACGACGTCTCGCTCAAGATCGCCTCCGGCGAGCTGATCGCGCTGCTCGGCCCCTCCGGCTCGGGCAAGACGACGCTTCTGCGCCTGATCGCCGGGCTCGATTTCCCGACGGACGGCAAGATCTTCTTCGGCGAGGAGGATGCTTCGCACCGCTCGGTGCAGGAGCGCAATGTCGGCTTCGTCTTCCAGCACTATGCGCTCTTCCGTCACATGACGGTCGCGGAGAACATCAGTTTCGGCCTCAAGGTGCGTCCGTCCTCGGCCCGGCCGCCGAAGGCGGAGATCCGCCGCCGCGTCCTGGAACTCCTGGACATGGTCCAGCTCGGCGGTCTTGAAAAGCGCTACCCGCACCAGCTTTCCGGTGGGCAGCGCCAGCGCGTGGCGCTCGCCCGCGCCATGGCGATCGAGCCGCATATCCTGCTTCTCGACGAGCCTTTCGGCGCTCTCGATGCGAAGGTACGCAAGGAACTGCGCCGCTGGCTGCGCGAATTCCACGATCGCACCGGCCACACGACGGTCTTCGTCACGCATGACCAGGAAGAGGCGCTGGAACTCGCCGACCGCGTCGTCGTCATGAGCCAGGGCAGGATCGAGCAGGTCGGCTCGGCGGACGACGTCTACGACCGCCCGGGTTCGCCCTTCGTGTTCTCCTTCATCGGAGAGTCCTCGCAGCTTCCGATCGAGGTCAAGGGCGGCACGGTGCTCTTCCAGGGGCAGCCGATCGGCATTTCCGAAGCAGAGGAAGGGGCAGGAGAGCTGTTCTTCCGCCCCGAGGACGTGGTGCTCGTCGACGCGCCGGATGCACTGTTCGGCAAGGTGACCGCCTGCCGCCGTCTTGCCGGCACCCGCATTGCCGAGATCGACATCGCCAACGACGGACACGCGCCCTATCACGTCGAGGTGGAGGTGCCGCTCCATGCGCCGGTCGAACTGCGCAGCGAATTGCGCTTCCGCCCGACCCGCTGGAAGATCTTCCGGAAATAGGCGTGTTCCGGCCCGCCGCGCTCCTCTGCGCGAGCGGGCCCGGCGACGATGAACCGATATTCAATAAGGTGTGAAACCCCTGGTCATCGATGGCGGCTTCCACATCTTCGGGGATATGATCGCCGCAAAGGGAGAGCCGTCATGTCCAGCCTTTCGATCGCCCGTATCCTTGCCGGAACTGCCATAGCCGCGGCCGTCGCCGGCTCTGCCGCCGCCCATCACGGTTGGTCCTGGGCCGAAGCCGACCAGGTAGAGCTCCGGGGCACCATACATTCGATTTCCTTCGCGCCCCCGCATCCGACGCTGGAAGTCCGTGCCGAAGACGGCGTCTGGCGCGTCGAACTCGGCAATCCGAACCAGACGCAGCGGTCGGGCTTCGTTGAAGGCCAGGCGAAGGTCGGCGACGAGATCGTCGCCACCGGCAACCGGTCCGAGGACCGCAACGAGAGGCGCATGAAGGCGGTGCGCATCGTCGTCGCCGGCAAGACCTTCGACATCTATCCGGAACGCATCCGGACGAACTGAGCCAGGAACAGTATCCGAGATGGAATTTCTCGCCCCGCTTGCCGAGACGCCGCTCGCGCGGGCGCTGATCTCGTCCTCGACCATCTATCTTCTGGTCAATGCCGCGCATATCCTCGGCATCGGCATGCTGTTCGGTGCGATCCTGGCGCTCGACCTCCGGCTTCTGGGCCTCGCGCGGGCCATGCCGCTGCCGGCCACAGCCCTCTATCTTTCGCGCATGGCCGGCGCGGGCGTCGTGCTCGCGATCGTCACCGGGCTCTGTCTCTTCACCGTCAAGCCGGTGGAATATGTCCGCAATCCGGCTTTCCTCTTCAAAGTGGGGCTGATCGCCCTCGGCCTCGTCAACGTGGCGGTCGTCCATTTCGGCGCGGGCTGGAAAGCGATGCTTGCGGGAGAAAAACCGAGCGCCGCCCTTCGCATCTCCGCGGCATTTTCCACGCTGATCTGGATCGCTGCGGTGATCGCGGGGCGGTGGATCGGGTTTCTGTAAGGCTGGTCTAATAACTATTTAGTGCATATCATGATGTTGTTTGATGCCGGAGGCTGACTTTGCAAACCGTTGTCGAGTTGAATGACGCTGAAATCGAAGCTTTGGATCGGCTGGCGCAAAAGGAAAACGTGCCGCGCTCTGCTTTGATCGAGCAGGCGGTCCGTGTTTTCTTGCAGAAAAGGAAGAAGCAGAAGCAGGCGGATGCATTCGGCCTTTGGGGAGATCGTGTCGTTGACGGCCTGGCTTTTCAGGAAAAAGTCCGGAACGAATGGTGAAGGCACTTCTCGACACGAATATTGTCGTGGACTATCTCAACTCGATTCCCGAGGGGCGTGAGGAATTCGAGAAGTACGAAGATCCGAGTATTAGCGTTGGAACCTGGATGGAGGTCTTGATTGGCGTCCCTCCGGATTTGGCGGAATGCGACCCGCGAATTCTTGAATAGCCTGGATGTGATCCCGATTGATGATGCTGTTGCCGAGCGGGTCATTCTCCTCAGGCAGAAGCGCAAAATGAAGCTGCCGGATGCGATCATCTGGGCAAGCGCGGACGTCCATTCCATGCTGCTTGTTACGCGAAATACGAAAGATTTTCCGGACAACCTCCCAGGCATTCGCATCCCTTACATATTGCACCACTGATCACCGATCGCTCACCGCCGCCCGCGGGTTGACCCAGGGCTCCTGGTTGCTGCGCGGCAGCGGCTGCTTGCCGAGGATATGGTCGGCTGCCTTCTCGCCGGTCATGATCGACGGGCCGTTCAGGTTGCCGTAGGTCACGTGCGGGAAGATCGAGCTATCCGCGACGCGCAAGCCCTCGACGCCGATCACCCGGCATTCCGGATCGACCACGGCGAGAGGATCGTCCGCCCGGCCCATGCGGCAGGTGCCGCAGGGGTGATAGGCGCTTTCCAGGTGCTCGCGCAGGAAGGCGTCGATCTCGTCGTCCGTCTGCACCTTCTCGCCTGGCTGGATTTCCGGGCCGCGATAGGGATCGAAAGCTGTCTGCGAAAAGATTTCGCGCGTCAGCCGCACGCAATGGCGGAATTTCTCCCAGTCCTCCGGATGGCTCATATAGTTGAAGCGCAGCACCGGATCGGCCTTCGGATCGGGCGAACGAAGCGTCACGCTGCCGCGCGATTTCGAGAGATTGTAGCCCACATGAACCTGGAATCCGTGGGTATTGGCGGCCGCGCGCCCGTCATAGGAGATCGCCACGGGGAGGAAATGGTACTGGATGTCCGGCTGCTTCAGCCCGGGCGCGGAGCGCAGGAAGGCGCAGGCCTCGAACTGGTTGGAGGCGCCGAGCCCGCCCTTGGAAAGCAGCCATTGCGCGCCGGCCACACCCTGCCAGAACCAGGGAAGCCAGGAATAGAGCGAGACCGGCTTCAGCGAGATCTGCTGGAAGTAGAATTCCATATGATCCTGCAGGTTGGCGCCGACGCCCGGCCGGTCGGCCTTCACCTCGATGCCCATTTCCTTGAGATGCGCTGCCGGACCGATCCCGGAGAGCATCAGCAGTTTCGGCGAGTTGAAGGCGGAGGCGGAGACGATGACCTCGCGGTTCGCGCGGATGATTTCGGTCACGCCCCGCCGCTCGATCTCGACGCCAACCGCGCGGCCGTTCTCGATCACGATCCTGTTCGCAAACCCGTGGACCAGTTCGACATTCGGCCGTTTCAACGCGGGCTTCAGATAGGCATTGGCCGCGGACCAGCGGCGGCCGCGATGGATGGTCTGCTCCATCAGCCCGAAGCCTTCCTGCTTCGAACCGTTGTAGTCGTCGGTCAGTTCGAAACCGGCTTGGCTGCCGGCCTGGATGAAGGCGTGAAAAAGCGGGTTCTTCACCGGCCCGCGCTTGACATGCAGCGGCCCGTCGGTGCCGCGCCAGCCTTCCTCGCCGCCCTCGGAATTCTCCATCCGCTTGAAATAGGGAAGCACGTCCGCATAGGCCCAGCCGGTCGCGCCGAGCTCTTCCCAGCGGTTATAGTCTTCCGCATGGCCGCGGACATAGACGAGGCCGTTGATGGAGGACGACCCGCCGATCACCTTGCCGCGCGGCGCCGTGATCCTGCGGTTGTTGAGATTGGGCTCGGGTTCGGAGAGATAGCCCCAGTTGTAGCGCTTCATGCTCATCGGCCAGGCCAGCGCGCCGGGCATCTGGATGAACGGCCCGAAATCCGAGCCGCCCGCCTCGATGACGATCACCGAATGCCTGCCGTCCTCCGACAGGCGATAGGCCATGGCGGAGCCCGCCGAGCCCGAACCGATGATGACGAAATCTGCCTGAAGCATGTCAGTTCTCTCCAGACCGTTTCTCTATGTCGTGCCGTGTCAGCCCCCCTCTGGCCTCTTGAGCCTGTGTCGAAGGGCGGCCATCTCCCCCACGGGTGGGGAGATTGGATGGGTGCACTGGCTTCCCCAAACAAAAAGCCGCGGCAGCGAGCGCACCGTTCACGTGACGGGAAGGCCGAGCGGCCTGTGATCTCCCCACCTGTGGGGGAGATGGCCGGCAGGCCAGAGGGGGGCGATCTTGAGCGACGGCCATGGTGAACATCAATACGGCGCCTCGACCGGCCCCATGCCCACATAGACGGTCTTCAATTCCGAATAATGCTCCAGCGCCGCGAGCGAGTTCTCCCGTCCGAAACCGGATTGTTTCGAACCGCCGAAGGGGATTTCCACCGGGCAGAGATTGTAGCTGTTGATCCACAACGTACCGGCCTGAAGTTGGTCCACCACCCGGTGTCCGCGCGTCAGGTCCGCGGTGAACACACCGGCCGAAAGGCCGAATTCGGTGGCATTGGCCCGTGCGATCGCTTCCTCTTCGTCGTCGAAATCGAGCACGCACATGACCGGCCCCAAAATCTCTTCCCGCGCGATGGTCATCCCGTCCGTGACGTCGGCAAATACGGTCGGCTGCACGTAATAGCCTTCGCCCGTCACGTGGTTCGGAATGCCGCCGCCGGTGACGAGCGCCGCCCCCTCGGCCTTGCCCTTGTCGATATAGGAAAGCACCTTCTGCCGCTGGTCGAAGGAGATCATCGGCCCGAGCTGCGTCGCCTCGTCCATCGGATCGCCGATAATGATCTTCTCCGTCCGCTCCTTCAGCCGCGACAGGAACTCCTCCTTCACGCCGCGTGCCACGAAGACCCGCGTGCCGTTGGAGCAGACCTGGCCGGTCGAATAGAAATTGCCGAGCATCGCGCCGCCGATGGCGCTATCGAGATCGGCATCCTCGAAGACGATCAGCGGCGATTTGCCTCCGAGTTCCATCGTCACGTGCTTGAGGCGGCCGGCGGCGGCCGCGGCCACCTTGCGGCCCGTCGGTACCGAGCCGGTCAGCGAAACCTTTGCCACGTCGGGATGGTTGACCAGCAGCGGCCCGGTATTCCGGTCGCCCTGGATGACGTTGTAGAGTCCCTTGGGAAGCCCGGCTTCCACCAGGATTTCGGCAATCTTCAGCGCCCCGAGCGGCGTATTTTCCGAAGGTTTGAAGACCATCGCATTGCCGGCGGCAAGCGCCGGCGCGCCTTTCCAGCAGGCGATCTGCTGCGGATAGTTCCAGGCGCCGATGCCCACGCAGACGCCGAGCGGCACGCGCTTGGTATAGGCGAAGTCGCGGCCGAGCGGGATGTAGTCGCCGTTGAGGCCTGCGGCGATCACGCCGCCGAAGAATTCGAAACTGTCCGCCCCCGAGGTCGGGTCGGCGACGATCGTCTCCTGGATCGGCTTGCCGGTGTCGAGCGTCTCCAGTTCGGAAAGCTCGCGGTTCCTCTCGCGCATGATCTCGGCTGCACGTTTCAGGATGCGGCCGCGCGCCGTTGGGCTCATGGCGGCCCATTCCGGCTGGGCGCGCTTGGCCGCGGCGATCGCCTTCTCGACGATCGCGGGTGTCGCCGCATGCAGCCGGGCGATGACCTCGCCGGTCGCCGGATAGAGGCTTTCGATGACGGTGCCGTCTTCGTCCTCGACATATTCGCCGTCGATGAAGTGGCTGGCGATCGGCTGGGCTTTCATCTCATTCGCCTCTTGGATAACGCTTCGATTCCTCGAGATTGTCGAGGTTCATGTGGTTGCGCATATAGCGCTCGGAAGCCTTTTGCAGAGGCTGGTGATCCCACGGGTAATAGGCGCCGTTTCTGAGCGCCTCGTAGACCACCCAGCGGCGCGCCTGGCTTTCGCGCACGGCCGCGTCGAATTCCTGCATGTTCCAGTGTGCCGCCCGCATGTCCCTGAACGCCTGAAGAATGTCGGCATGCTGGGGAGCCTCCGCCAGGTTGGTCAGTTCGAGCGGATCGGTTTCGAGATCGAAAAGCTGCTCGGGATCGAGCTCGCAATGGATATATTTCCATTTGCCCTCGCGGATGGCGACAAGCGGCGCATAGGAAGCTTCCGCCGCATATTCCATCAGCACCGGGCTGGTGCGGCTGTGGCCCTCCATGATCGGCTTCAGGCTTTCGCCGTCCGTCCAGGGCTTTATCTCGTCAATGGAAATGCCGGCGAGATCGCAGAGCGTCGGCGTCACGTCGAGGTTGGAGACAGGCGCCATATGCAGGGCAGGGGTGATGCCGGGGCCGGCAATCATCAGCGGCACGCGCGCCGAGCCTTCGAAGAAGTTCATCTTGAACCAGAGGCCGCGTTCGCCCAACATGTCGCCGTGGTCGGAGCAGAACAGGATCAGCGTATCGTCCAGCATCCGCGTGCGCGAAAGCGTATCGATGAGTTCGCCGACCTTCTCGTCGATATAGGAAATGTTGGCGAAATAGGCCCGGCGCGAGCGGCGGATGTTCTCTTCCGTGACCTCGAAATTCTTGTAATCGCAGGAGAAGATGATCCGCTGCGAATGCGGGTCCTGCTGTTCGATCGGAATTTCCCCGATGTCGGGAGCCAAGTGCCCGCAATCCTCGTAGAGGTTCCAGAACTTCTTCCGCGCCACATAGGGGTCGTGCGGGTGGGTGAAGGAGACGGTGAGACACCACGGCCGCCGGCTCTCGTCGTCGTTCTCGCGCGAAAGCTGGTAGAGCTTCTGGTTGGCGAGGAAGGCGACCTCGTCGTCGTATTCCATCTGGTTGGTGATCTCGGCGACGCCGGCGCCGGTGACGGAGCCGAGATTGTGATACCACCAGTCGATCCGCTCGCCCGGTTTGCGGTAGTCGGGCGTCCAGCCGAAATCGGCGGGATAGATGTCGGTCGTCAGCCGCTCCTCGAAGCCGTGGAGCTGGTCCGGCCCGACGAAATGCATCTTGCCGGACAGCGCGGTGTAATAGCCGGCGCGGCGCAGGTGATGCGCGAAGGTCGGGATCGAGGAGACGTATTCGGCGGCGTTGTCGTAGACGCGCGTGCGGCTCGGCAACTGCCCGGCCATGAAGGAGGCGCGAGCCGGCGCGCAAAGCGGCGAGGAGGTATAGTTGTTGGCGAACCGCGCCGAGCGGGCCGCGAGCGCCTTCAGGTGCGGCGCATGCAGCCAGGCGGCCGGCCCGTCCGGAAACAGCGTGCCGTTCAGCTGGTCGACCATGACGATGAGGATATTCGGCTTGGTCATGCGCATGGTCCTTTAATGGCCCAATCAGCATATGGTGGATCGAAGCTGCTGCCCACGGCGGACATGTTCACACAGCTCGTCTGTGGGCAGATCCTCGGGACAAGCCCGAGGATGACGGAGTGTATGGCGCGGGCTGGCAGGACAAGAGCCGTCGCAACTTGCTCAAGGCTCTCCATAAGGACCTGAGGCACGATCTCTCCGCCGTCATCCTCGGGCTTGTCCCGAGGATCTGTCCACAAACACTGCTGGAGATAGACCGCGATGTCGTACGTGCTAACCCTACCCCCGAGGCGAAGCATTGGTATGCATTGCCGTCCTGCTGTGACCATATTGAAATCGCCTTAGATTCCCTCAGCAAATTGAGTTATTTTCGATCTCGACGGCAATCAAGAATGGTTTGCGAACCTTCCTGTTCCAAAAGCGCGCCGTTGACCTCCGTCAAGCCTGCTCCACATCTTATCCGATAGCTTCGGGTAAGGCTTTGCGGAAAGGGGATGGACATGACATTCGGTCTGGACACGCCGTCGATCTCGATGGTTCGCGATAAATGGGGCTGGTTTCTCGCCCTCGGCATTCTTCTTCTCGTCTTCGGCATCATCGCTTTCGCCAATCTCTTCGTGGCGACGGTCGCTTCGGTCTTCTATATCGGCATGATGATGCTGATCGGCGGCGTCGCCTATCTCGTCCATGCCTTTCAGGTGAAGGGCTGGGAGCAGATCCTGTTCTGGGCCTTGAGCGGTGTCCTTTATACCATTGCCGGCCTGCTCGCCTTCTGGAATCCGGCCCTGACGGCGGTCGTGCTGACCTTCCTCATGGCGGTGGCGCTCGTGGTCGCCGGCATTTTCCGCCTCTGGGTCGGCTTCAGGATGCGACCGATGAAGGGCTCCGGCTGGGTCATCGTGGGCGGCGTCGTCACCGTCCTGGCCGGCCTGATCATCGCCATCGGCTGGCCGGTCAACAGCCTTTGGATATTGGGGCTTTTCCTGGCGATCGACCTCATCATGCAGGGATGGGCGCTGGTTGCGGTGGCACTTGCCGCAAGAAGCGGTGGAGTTGCGCCCCAGGTTGCCGATAAGTCTTTATAATATTAAATAAAAACGGATTTTTCCGTCATCAAACTTTCACTGAACCGTCATCAACGGGAAAGGGATTTTTGACGAATTGCTGGGAGCCTGACTGTCGTGTTTTAGGCCATTGCGCAGTGGAGAGTATTGAGTATGTCGTCTGCGGCCATTCTTGAACCGGGCGTCTTCCGGCGATATGCGAGCGACCAGCTGGTCACTCTGGCGAAGCTGGTTCTGGAAAACGCCTTCCAGCCGATCGTCGAGGTGGGGACCGGTTCCGTTTTCGGATACGAATCCCTGCTGCGCGGCCAGGAACGGATCGGTTTCTCCTCGCCGCTCGAACTGCTCGACCAGGCCCAGGAGACCGGGCAGCTCCTGGCTCTGGAACAGATGATGGCGAACCGGGCGCTGGCGAAATTCGCCAGCCTGCCGGATTTCTCCTCCGCGACGCTCTTCCTCAATCTCGATGTGCGGATGATCCGCCACGGCCAGTATTTCCTGGAAAAGCTGGTGCAGCACCTGCGCACGGCGAATATTGCCCCGTCTTCCGTCTGCTTCGAATTCTCCGAGAGGTTCGACAATACCAGCGTGCCGGAATTCGCCGACCTGGTGACGCAGATGCGGAAGGAGGGCTTCAAGCTCGCGATCGACGATTTCGGCGTCGGACACGGCGAGATGAAACTGCTCTGCGACTATCCGGTCGACTATCTCAAGATCGACCGGCACTTCGTCGCCGGCATCGACAGGAGCCCGCGCAAGCGTCATCTGGTCAAGAACATCGTCAGCATCGCCCATGTGCTCGGCATCCGCGTGATCGCCGAAGGCATCGAGACGGAAGCGGAATTCCTAGCCTGCCGGGAATATGGCGTCGATCTCGTGCAGGGCTGGTTCATCGCCCGGCCGACGACCTTCGTCTCCGAGCTGCAGCCGTCCTTTCCCTACCTCGCCGATATCGGCCGCAGCCGCCGCTCCAGCCAGTCGCTCGACGAGATATTGATCCGCAAGCAGATCGAGCACCTGCCGACCGTCTACGAGAACGAGAGCATCGACAGCGTGTTCGAACTCTTCCGCCGCAATCCGCGCCAGGCCTTCTTCCCGGTGCTGAATGCCAATGGCGAGCCGCGCGGCGTCATCAACGAATATCATCTGAAGGAATACATCTATCAGCCTTTCGGCCGCGACCTCCTGAAGAACAAGGTCTACGAGCGTTCCATCTCGCATTTCGTCGATCGCGCGCCGATCATCGGGCTCGATGCGGAAGCCGAGGAGCTGATGAGCCTCTTCGCCAACATGGACAACAGCGCCTGCGTCATCCTGACGGAAAACATGCGCTATGCGGGCGTGGTCTCCGCCGCCTCGCTCATCAAGGTCATAAACGAGAAGCAGTTGAAGATCGCCCAGGACCAGAACCCGCTGACGGGGCTGCCCGGCAACCGCGCCATCCGCGATTTCATGCAGGAGACCGGCCGCGACGACGAGGAGACCCGTTTCTTCTGCTATTGCGACTTCGACAACTTCAAGCCGTTCAACGACCACTACGGCTTCCACATGGGCGACCATGCGATCTCCCTCTTCGCCGCCCTGATGAAGCGCTACTTCTTCTCGGATGGCGATTTCCTCGGCCATGTGGGGGGCGACGATTTCTTCATCGGCGTGCGCGACTGGACCCGTGAGGAATTGAACGAAATCCTCGAACGGCTGCTGTCCGATTTCCACGACGATGTGGCCGAGCTTTATTCGCCGGAGGAGCGCGCCGCCGGAAAAATCCGCGGCCACGATCGTTCCGGCGCCGAGCGGGATTTTCCGCTGCTGCGCTGCTCGATCGGGGTTCTGGAATTGCCGCAGGGCCTGCTGCTCGACGATTTCGGCCGCATCGGCGCCGAGATCGCCGCGGTCAAGGCCGAAGCCAAGGATAGCGAGGGCGGCCTGGTCTTCGCCGCCTTCGGCGAGACGAAATAACCCCTTTTCCGAATAACCCCTTTTCAAAGCGTGCGGCGCAGTTGCGGCGGTCGGTCGCCTTCCTATGATGCCGGGCATGTCCTAAGTCAGTGGTCATCACCGAGAGGAGACCCGTCATGCCGCTTCCCGCCGAAATGCGTTTCATCGATCTGCCGTCCTTCGGAGCGCCGGAGGTCATGACCGTCGCCAGAAGGCCGCTGCCGGCCGTCCGGCCCGGCGAAATCCTGGTCAGGGTGGAGGCGGCCGGCGTCAACCGGCCGGATGTGGCGCAGCGCCAGGGAACCTATCCGCCGCCGAAGGATGCAAGCCCGATCCTCGGGCTGGAGATATCGGGCGAAGTGGCGGCGCTCGGCGAAGGCGTCACCGAATTCAAGCCGGGGGACAAGGTCTGCGCGCTGGCGAACGGCGGCGGCTATGCCGATTATTGCGCCGCGCCGGCCGGGCAGGCGCTGCCCTGGCCGAAAGGCTATGACGCGGTCAAGGCGGCGGCGCTCTGCGAGACCTTCTTCACCGTCTGGGCCAACCTCTTCCAGATGGCCGGGCTGACGGAAGGCGAAAGCGTGCTGATCCACGGCGGCACGAGCGGCATCGGCACGACCGCGATCCAGCTTGCCGGGGCTTTCGGCGCGACCGTCTATGCGACTGCCGGGTCCCAGGAAAAATGCGAGGCTTGCGAAAAGCTCGGCGCCACAAGAGGCATAAACTACAGGACCGAAGATTTCGCCGAAGTCATCAAGGCGGAGACCGGCGGCAAGGGCGTCGATGTCGTGCTCGACATGATCGGCGCGGCCTATCTCGAAAAGAATCTCAACGTGCTCGCGAAGGACGGCTGCCTGTCGATCATCGCTTTCCTCGGCGGCAACGTGGCCGAAAAGGTCAACCTCTCGCCGATCATGGTGAAGCGCCTGACGGTGACCGGCTCCACGATGCGGCCGCGCACGGCCGACGAGAAGCGCGCCATCCGCGACGATCTTCTGGCCCAGGTCTGGCCGCTTCTGGACGAAGGCAAGGTCGCGCCGGTCATCCACTCGGTCCTGCCGTTCGGCGAGGTGATCGAGGCGCACCGGCTGATGGAGACCGGCAGCCATATCGGCAAGATCGTGCTGAAGCTTTAGGTGTCTTGCTGGTTTATACTGATTTTGATATAAGGTGCGGGCGATATGAGACCGCTGGTATTTTTGGGCGATGCTTTGGAGTGCTTGCGGGATTTCCCTGAGGCCGCGCGCAGGCAGGCCGGCGTTCAACTGCATAAGGTCCAGTTGGGCTTGGAGCCGAGTGATTGGAAACCGATGGCGACGATTGGTCTCGGTGTGCGGGAAATCGGTATCCGGGACGAAGCCGGTGCGTTTCGGGTGATCTATGTCACCAGGATCGAAGACGCCGTTTATGTACTGCATGCGTTCCAGAAGAAGACGCAGCAGACGGCCAAGCGGGATCTGGATCTTGCCGCCGCGCGCCTGCGGCAGATCGGATAGGAGTGAAGTGATGGAACGTCAAAGCTTTGAAAATGTCTGGGATGCACTCGAAGATACGCCGGCGGAAGCAGCGAACATATCGATGCGCTCGGCGCTTTTGATCGCCATAGAGCAGAAGGTGAGAAGCTGGGATATGACGCAGGCGGAAGCCGCGCACCGTTTGGGCATCACCCAACCGCGGCTGAACGACCTGCTGAAAGGCCGCATCACAAACTTCAGCCTGGATGCCCTGATTAACCTGTCAGCCCAGGCAGGCCTTTCGGTACGGCTGGATATCGCTGATGCTGCGTGACCGCGATAACAAATTTTCGGCTTCGTTTACATAACGTGCCTTGCAGATGAGGATTATCATCCTTACCTTCTCAATATCGTCAACGTAACGAAAGGAAGGTGATCCAATGTCTAGTGAGATTTCGGTCTGCGTAACGGGCAATGGAAAGGTGATGGTCTCGACGGGGCAGCCCTCGGCCTGAACTTCATCTTCCTTCGAGACGTTCAAGAAACGGCTCGGGTTCGTTCAACCGGACCAAACTCATGGAAGGGTCGCCTCGCGCGGCCCTTTTCCTTTTTGGGGAGGTTCTCTCCTCTTTCCGTTCCTTCCCGCGATCGATATGTCAGGTCCTATGCGCCGAACGCATAGGTGGCGTGTAAGTTGAGCGCTTTTAGAGCAGCCGGGATGAGCCTATATACCGGTCATCGAAGTTACTGAGAGCGCCAAGGACTGGCAGCTAGGCTTCGAAAATCCCAGGAAAGGGGAACCATCATGAACGTCGCACGCACTCTCAACAACTGGCGCAAATACCGTCAGACGGTTG
Organism: Xaviernesmea oryzae; assembly: GCF_900177415.1. Lineage (GTDB taxonomy): Bacteria > Pseudomonadota > Alphaproteobacteria > Rhizobiales > Rhizobiaceae > Neorhizobium > Neorhizobium oryzae_A. The sequence continues at coordinate 1,364,530 of NZ_FXAF01000006.1, forward strand.
CCGAACTGGGCCGTATGACCCCGCGCGAACTGAGCGATCTCGGCATCGAGCAGAACGACATCCGCCGCGTCGCACGCGCCGCCGTCGGCTTCTGATCATAATTCGAGCAGCATAGTGGGAAACGCCTGCGTCTTCGCGGGCGTTTTGCATTTTGTGCATAGCTGGTCTTCGGATTTCGGTATACGCTGGCTAGCGGTAGATTTCCCGCCGATGTCCGAGGTCGATGACCAGCACGATGAGACGCTCTTCTCTGATCGAGCAGATCACACGGTAATCTCCCACCCTGAAGCGCCATCGCCCTTTGAGCGAGCCGGTCAACGCCTTGCCGAAATCACGCGGATTGTCGCAGGGCGCTATCCGTTCATCCATATAGTCGGCAATGGCTCGGGCGGATTTTCTGTCCAGTTTTTCCAGCTTTTTGAGCGCCGTGTCGGAATATTCAATCGTCCAGGCCAAGCGCTTTCCTGACATCTGCGCTGCTGTGGACCTTTTCCGTGCCGGCTTCTATCCGCCGCTCGATGGCGTCCGCATCGAGATCGGCTTCAACGTCTTCCAGTCCGTCGATAATGAATTGCTCGAGATAGTATGCACGGCTCTTGCCGGTCTTTGACGTCAGCCGGTCGAGACGCAGTTCCATATCCGGTGAAAGCCTGATGATCTCGTTCATCTGCCAATCCTCAACAGTCGATCGAATATATCCATTTTCAAAGAGCACTTCAAATTCCGATGCGCCCCACCGCCGGCACCTTGATGCCGGGATTTGTGAGGTCGAGACCCGCCACCAGCCCCAGGAAATGCACTTCGAAACCGCTGCGCAGGCCGGCTGAAAAGCCGATCAGGCCGCGCAGCGTCACATGCAGGTCCTTCCAGTCGCCGTCGAGATGCACGAACTCGCCGTCCGGCAGGTAGTCGCGCCCGACCGCGTGCGGCGGCAGGACGGCGTCGAGCTCCGGCACGCTGCGCAGCACATGGGCCACGAACGTGTTGGAATTCGGCCCCGGCCATATCGTGTAGCCGCCCGGTTCCGCATAAGGATAGGCGGCGATCGCCGCCTCGATCTTGGGGATCAGCAGTTCCGCTTGCACACCCGTCACCGAGGTGACGATCTCCGGCGGGTTGGAGTACCAGTAGGCATCCGGCGGCCGGTGATTGCGGCGGATCGGCGTGCCCCAGCCCACCTTGTCGTAGCGCGTATAACTGTTCGCGCCCTTTTCCTTGGTGACGATCCAGGCATGGCTCGCGACGGCGCCCTTGAGCCCGCCGGTCATGGCCGAGAAGATGTAGACTGCCGCGTCCTCGCCCGCCGAAGCTTCCGGCAGGATGCCGGCCGAGGTCCATCGGGCCTCGCTCCAGCGGGCCGGCCGGTCCTTCATCGCCCAGAGCCCTGCCGAGGCGAAGGTCGGCGCCAGATAGACGACGAAGATCGCCAGAAACAGCCGTTTAACCGATTTCATGCTAGGCCCCCGATGAAAATCCCGCCGGACTCGTTTATGAGCCCGTGATAGGCACTATTGAAAACAGCAATTTCAGGACCGGCCATGCAAAATCCCGTTACCGTCGAAGTCACCAGAGGCAAGCTGGTCGAGAGCCGTCATCGCGGCATGGGCGCGGTCGTCGATGGCGACGGCAAGGTCGTCTTCTCCTTCGGCGAGGCGGAAGCGGCCGTTTTCCCGCGCTCGGCCTGCAAGGCCATGCAGGCGCTGCCGCTGGTCGAAAGCGGTGCGGCGGATGCCTACGGCTTCGGGAACGTGGAACTGGCGCTTGCCTGCTCCTCCCATTCCGGCGAGGACGCGCATGTGGCGACCGCAGCCGCCATGCTGGCGAAAGCCGGCCGCGACGATGGCGCGCTCGAATGCGGGGCTCACTGGGCCTCCGACCAGACGGTGCTGATCCATCAGGCGCGCACGATCGAAAAGCCGACAGCTCTCCACAACAACTGCTCGGGAAAACATTCCGGCTTCGTCTGCACCTGCGTCCATTCGGGGCTGGAAGTGCAGGGTTACGTCGGCTACGACCATCCGCTGCAGGCGGAAATCCGCGGCACGATGGAAGTGCTGACGGGCGCTGTATTGGGACACCAGAACTGCGGCACCGACGGCTGCTCGATCCCGAGTTATGCCGTGCCGCTCAAGGGCCTGGCGCACGGATTCGCCAAAATGGTCACCGGCAACACGCTGTCGGCCGAGCGTGCGAAGGCTTCGCGCCGGCTGATGCAGGCCTGCATGGCCGAACCCTTCTATGTCGCCGGTACCAATCGCGCCTGCACCAGGCTGATGCAGGTGGCGCCCGGAAAGATCTTCGCCAAGACCGGCGCGGAAGGCGTCTTCGTCGCGGCGCTCCCCGATCAGGGCCTCGCCATGGCGGTCAAATGCGAGGACGGCGCGACACGCGCCGCGGAGGCCATGATCTTCGCGCTCATCGCCCGTTATTTCGAAAAGGGCGGCGAGGTGCACGCGAAACTTCTCTCCATGGCCAACAAATCCATGAGGAACTGGAACGGCATCCATGTGGGCGATATAAGGGTCACGGACGCCCTGTTCGCCTGATTGCGGCGGCGTCGTTTGAGGCTTTCCGTCGTGAAGAGCCGTGCTAAAACAGCGAGGCCAACCGGAGGATTCCCATGTACACGCTGTTCTTCTCGCCCAATGCCTGCTCGCTCGCCAGCCACATAGCGCTTGCCGAATCCGGCCTGCCCTATGAGATCAGACGGGTGAAATTCGCCGAGAACGAACAGCAGTCGGACGCCTATCTGAAGATCAATCCGAAGGGCCGCGTGCCGGCGCTGGTGACCGACAGGGGCGTCCTGACAGAAACCGTCGCGATCCTCGCTTTCATCGCCCAGGCCGCGCCGGATGCGAAGCTTGCGCCGCTCGATGATCCCTTCCTCTTCGGCAGGATGCAGGCCTTCAACGCCTATATCGCCTCGACGGTGCATGTCGCCTATGCCCATTTCCGCCGCAGTTATCGTTGGGCGGACAACCAGGCATCCTTCGACGACATGATGGCCAAGGCGCCGAAGAATTTTCACGATTGCTTCCGGCTGATCGACAAAGAGTTTCTCGAAGGCCCCTATGTGCTCGGCGACACCTATTCCGTCGCCGATCCCTATCTCTACCTGATGACGAGCTGGCTGCCGAACCTGAAGCTCGACCGCGCCGATTTTCCCAAGGTGAACGCCCATTTCGAACGGATGAAGGAGCGCCCCGCCGTACGGCGCGCCGAAGCGGAACAGGCGGCTGCCGCCTAACGTCGATAGGTGGCGGCGAGCCTATGGATCGCCGCCCGCCATATGACCCTCCCTGCGGGAAATAGGCGATCGTATGCGGGAAGGACAGTGCGGCATATCGATCTCCCCCCTTGAGGGGGAGATGCCCGGCAGGGCAGAGGGGGGTGTCGTTTCAGCATGCTCGTCTCGGCAACTGATCCGGACGCGCCGTCGCTACCCCCCTCTGTCACCTTCGGTGACATCTCCCCCTCAAGGGGGGAGATCAGAGGGAGCTTGCCGCATCGCACACGTCCTCATATGCGCTTCCCCTGCCGCCGGGAGGATCATAAATCCGTCAGGCGCATTTCGCGAGCGGCGCTTTTTCGCAGGAGCTTTCGTCGCGGAAGATGCCGGGGAAGGGCAGGTCGGCAAGCTGCCGGAGGTTCATCTCGCGGATGTCCGGATGGCGAAACGGATCGTCGGGCTGCGTTTCAACCTGGGTTTCCGTCGCTTTCAGCAAAACCTTCAGGTTCAAGAAAAACTTCATCGGTGTCATGATTGTCACCTCGCAAATTATTATCATTTGCAGCGGGAATATTGGCCTGAAAGCGTGATCTTTCAATTGAGTTCTCGAGCGGCAGAGTTTAGAAAATCTATATGAGAAACCTGAACCTCGTGCATCTCAATGGCCTGCGCGCATTGGAAGCAGTGGCTCGCCTCGGTTCGCTGCAGGCGGCGGCTGCCGAGCTGGGTGTCTCGATCGGCGCCGTCAGCCAGCAGGTCATCAAGGCCGAGGCCCAGCTCGGCCAGCCGGTCTTTCACCGTCTACCGAAGGGTATGGTGCCGGTCGATGCGGCGCGGCCCATGCTGGCGCGGCTGAGCGAAGGCTTCCAATCGCTGTCGGAGGCGGTGGGGATCGGCAGGCGGCGCGACGAGACGCTGCTGACGATCTCGGTGGCGCCGGTCTTCGCGGCGCGTTTCCTCGTCCACCGGCTCGACCGGTTCTCGGCGCTCCATCCGGATATCCGGCTGCGCATCGATGCGACGACGGCCATGGCCGATTTCGTCACCGATGGCGTCGACCTCGGCATCCGCGTCGGAGCGGGCAAGTGGCCGGGCGTGGATGCGCAGCTCCTGCTGCCGCAGCTTGTCTTTCCCGTCTGCGCGCCCGCTCTGGCGGAGAAGCTGAAGGAGCCGAAGGACGTCCTGCAACTGCCGGCGATCATCGACGGTCCTTCGATGTTTTCCTGGGATGTCTGGTTCCGTGCGGCCGGCATCGAGCCGAGGCCGATGGCGGTGCGGCATGTCTTCAACGAGGCGTCGCTATGCCTTGATGCGACGATGGCGGGCGAGGGGGTTATGCTCGCCTGGCAGACGCTGGCCGCCTATGCGCTCGATCAGGGAAAGCTGGTCGAGCCGTTCTCGATCCGGGCGGCGACCGGTTTCGGGCACTATTTCGTCACCCGCGCCGGCTCGCGTCCGCCGGCGAAGGTCAAGGCGTTTCATACATGGCTGAAAGCCGAGCTCGCCGCACTGGAAGAGCCCCGGTAGAGCGGGATGCCGAAAGGCGCAGGCGGCTTTCGGACGGCATCCCGCTCAAAAAGCAGATTACGCCGGTTCGGCGGTACGCTTCTCCCACATCGCCTTGAAGCCGGGGCGCGCCTGAGCGGCTTCGATCCAGGCCTTCAGCGCCGGGCGGCTGTCGAAGAGCGGCGCATGGCCCTGGGCATAGCGCACCACTTCCGCGACGTTGATGTCCGCGACCGTGAAGCGGCCGCCGACCATATGGCTGTTCTTTGAAAGATGCTTTTCGAGCACGTCGAAGGGCCGCTTCAGGAGACGGGCGGCGACGTCGATTTCCGTCTTGCCTTCCTCGCTCTCCTGCTTGCCGCCGGCGATGGTCGAGGAGATCTTGAGGGCGGGCGTCTCAATGCTGGTCGCGCCGAACAGCGACCACTGCACCATCAGCGCCTCTTCGTTGATGTCCTTCGGACCGAGTTCGCCGCCGTATTTGCGGGCGAGATAGAGCGTGATCGCCAGCGATTCGTGCAGCACGAACCCATCGTCGTCCATCGAAGGGATCGAGCCCATCGGGTTGATCGCGAGGAATTCCGGCGACAGCGTGTTGACCCGCGCCCCCGGCGCCATCGGCTCCGGCAGGCGATAGCCCTGGATGACCGGCACGATCTCGAACGGAATTCCTAGCTCCTCGACGAGCCAAAGCGGCCGTGTGGCGCGCGAACGATAGACGCCATAGATTTTCAGCATTCAATGTCCCTCCTGAAATATCGGCCGCACGCTAGGGGCATATGCCGCGAAACGGAAGATCAATCCGCGTTGGACGGCAATGAAAGTTTTCGATAGGATTTAATCGTGTCGGACATTCGAGGAGTCTTTGATCCATGCGTACCACCCAGTCGCTCAGCATCACCCTGCCGATCGAAATGGCCGAGATGGTCAAGGCCAAGGTGGCCTCCGGGGAATATGCGACCGAAAGTGAGGTCATCCGCGATGGCCTCAGGACGCTGATCGCCCGCGACGCGGCGATCGAGAAATGGCTGGTGGAGGAGGTGGCCCCGGCCTATGACGAGTTGAAGGCGCATCCGGATCGGGCGCTGTCGCCGGACGATCTCCGTAAAAGGCTCGATGCCCGTGCGGCTTTGCTTCGTCAAAAGCAGAGCAAGGCATGAGCCATCGCGTCATTTTCGGACCGAAGGCCGCTGAAGATCTTGAAGACGTTATGACCTATCTGGCACCCAGGATGGGTGCCGAGCAGCGCACGAATATATCCGCAAGATCGAGAGCTATTGCCTCGGGTTCGCCACCTTCCCGAAACGCGGCATGTTGCGCGAAGACATAAGGCCCGGTCTCCGTCTTGTCGGCTATCGCCACAAGGCGACGATCGCTTTCTATGTCGTGGGGGATATCGTGATGATCATCCGCATCTTCCATCGCGGCCGCAACGTCGATTTCGGCGATGAGCCCCGCGATCTCGCCTAAACGATCCGGTTGTTCTCGACCGTCAGGTGCCTGAAACTCTGGGCATCGCCGCGGCCCAATTCGGCCGTCGCGGGCGCCTTCCACCGGTAGCCGATCACCGCACCGTTCTTCATGCCTTCGAAGACGTTGTTCAAGATCATGGCGCTGCCGGCGCCCTCGACCACGGTCACCGCGCAGCCGACACCCGCCTGCCGCACGATGTTGCCAGTCGCGATGACGTTGCGCAGATAGGGGCCGAAGCCGAGCGCGATCCCCCAGAGCGGCACGTTCTCGATCACGTTGCCGGTGACCGCCGTATCCGCCTCGACGCTGATGCCGACGCCGAAGATCGCCTCGTCCAGCACATAGGGACCGATCGGCTTGAGATTGCGGACGATGTTGTTGGCGACGGTCGCGAGCCGCCCCCCTTCGTTGAAGTTGACGACCGAGATGCCGTTCGCGGCCCCGTCGACGATATTGCCGGAAACCATCGCCCCTTCGAAGGCGAATTCCGCATAGATCGCCGTTTCGCCGGAGGCGAGGCACTGGTTGTTGGCGATCTGGATGTTCGAAGCGCTGTTGGCGCGGATCGCCGAAAAGGCGGATTGCGAAATGTGGTTGCCCGTCACCATCACGTCGTCGGCGCGGAAAAGGTTGATCGCATTGCCGTATTGGCCGGTGCCGCCGTTCGTCGCCCCGATCCGGAAAATGCGGTTGCCGGAAACGATCGTGCCGTCGGGGCCTTTCGTCCGGCGGTGGATGAGGATGCCGCCGTTGCCGCAGTCGGAGACGGTATTGCCGGTGACGGAAAGGCCGGTGCTTTCGATGGCGAAGAGGCCGTATTCGGCGGCGCCCGAGATGCGGTTTCGCTCGATCCGGCCGCCGGACCGTTCGATCTGCACGGCCGTCTTGCGCGAGCCGACGATCTCGCAATTGTCGATCGTCAGATCGCTGACGCCGCGCATCTGGACGAGCGCCGGGCTCTGCTCGTCGAGCCGGCGGTTCGCGCCGTCGATGACGAGGTTGGAAAGTTCTATGCGGCGCGCTCCTTCGGCCCTCATCAGATATCCGTCGCCGGAATGGACGAGCCTCGAGGCGCCCGGCACTCCGGTGATGCGAGCGCCATCCGGCAGGTCGAGATTGGAAACCTGGTAATTGCCGGGCGGCAGGAAGACGGGCATGTTCTGGCGCGCGGCCCTGGCGATGACCTCGCCGAGCTTGCGGCCCTGCCTGTCGCCGCCTTCCGGCACGACGCCGTGTTCGCGGGCATCGATCGAGCCGCGCAGGTCGATCGTCGCGAAACCCTGAGGCGCCGAAAAGGCACGCTGCGGCAGGATGCCGGCGGCGGCGCCGGCGATCGTCGTCAATGCTGCCCGTCTCGAAATCATCCAATGCTTCTCCGCGCCGTCAAGGAAGCATTTCCCATGCCGGTCCTTTGCATGGTTGTAATGCGAAATAGTTTGCGATGAATGAGCGGAATAGACTTTTGTACAAGCTTCAAGCGTGGCAATTTCACGATGTTTTTAAGCAACGATAAGGAACTCTCCGCCATGTTAGGGAACAACGGGCGGCGGATTTTTGCGTATTTTTTCTGAATGAAAAAAGGAGATGCAGGGATGGTGGAACCCCTGTCACATGGCGTGCCCCTGGCTTTCCTCGCCGATCCGCTGGAGGAACTGTGCAATCGCCTGCTCCGTGTTGCCACCGAGAGCGATATCGATTTCGACGTGGCGCTTGTGACGCGCGAGCTCGAAACGCGCACCCTTCTCGATCATCTCCCGGACTTCATTTATGTGAAGGATCGCCGCAGCCGTTTCATCTTCGCCAATGCCGCCGCCGCCCGCAACGGCAAGTTCCACATCGGCTCGGACATGACCGGCAAGACCGATTTCGATTTTCTCGACCACGGGACCGCGCGTGAACTCTTTGCCGTCGAGCAGGAGATCATGTCGACGGGCGTGGCGGTCGAAGGCCGCGAGGAGCGGGTCAAGCTTGCCGATGGCCGCGTGCTGTGGCTCACCACGTCGAAGATGCCGCTGCGCAATGCGGACGGCCAGATCGTCGGTCTGGTCGGCATTTCGCGGGATATCACCGAGCGCAAGCGACAGGACGACCGCCGCCACGGCCATGCCCGTCTGCTGGAGATGATCGCCCGCGGCCAACCGTTGCAGGCGGTGCTGGACGCGCTGGTCCGTACCGCGGAGGACGAGCTCGACGGCATTACCGCGTCGGTCCTTTTTCTCGAGGGGGACCGCCTGCGCCACGGGGCCGCGACCAGGCTGCCGCCGGCCTATGTGAAACTTATCGACGGCATCCGGATCGGCCCCGAGGTCGGATCTTGCGGCACCGCCGCCTGGCGGCGCTCGCCGGTCTTCGTCAAGGACGTCCTGGCCGATCCGCTCTGGCAGGATTATCGCGAACTCGCGATCCGGTTCGGCTTCCGCTCCTGCTGGTCGACTCCCATCCTGGCGCCCGATGGCCGGGTGCTGGGCACGTTCGGGCTCTATTCCGACAGTCCCCGGGAGCCCACGGATCTCGAGCTCGAACTGACCGCCATGGCGACCGATATCGCCGGCATCGCCATCGAGCGCGCCCGCAACGAGGAGCGCATCCGGCATATGGCCCATCACGACCCCTTGACCGGTCTGCCGAACCGGACGCTGTTCTGGGCGCAATTCGGCCGCACCCTGCATGAGGCCCACCGCGAGAGCCGCAAGGTTACCGTCGCCTATATCGATCTCGACAACTTCAAGCGGATCAACGATACGCTCGGCCACGCCGCAGGCGACGAGGTGCTGAAGACGCTGGCCTCCCGCATGGAGGGCTGCATCCGCGCGAGCGATCTTCTGGTCCGTCTCGGCGGCGACGAGTTCGCGATCGTCTTCAGCAATCCCAACCATGACGAAACGGGGGTCGTACGCCGGTTGCAGGATCTGCGTGCCGCAATCGCGAGCCCCGTGGTCATCGAAGGCAAGAGCATCATCGCGACATGCAGCATGGGGATCGCCTTCTTCCCGCAGGATGGCGACACGCCGGAAACCCTGCTCGCCCGTGCCGACCGCGCCATGTACGAGGCGAAGGACATGGGCCGCAACAGGCTGTGCGTCTCGGCAGGCGAAGGGGTTTAGCCTTCGTCTTCCGATTCGACGTCGATGCCGAAATGCTTTTCGGCATCGCGATGGCCTTCGAGGATGTTGACGATCTGGAAGCGGTTGTCGGCGTAACGGAAGTAAATGATATATCCCCGGTGCGCGACGCTTCTTAAACCATGTCCGAGCTCGGAACGGTCCCGACCCATGGTCCCGGGCAAGCTGGCCACATGCCGACATTTCTGCCGAAGGGCTTCAACAAATTTGTGTGCGGTTGCGATGCTGCCGCTTTCTCTGGCGACATAATCGAAAATATTCCTGAAATCCGCGTGAGCGCTATCGAGATATTGAACGCGAGGCACTCAACGATAACCTTCCTTGCGCAGTTCTTCCGCGATTGCTTCAAGTGAAGCGTCCAGCTCTTCTTCGCTGACATCTCCACCGGCCTCGATCGACCGATGCAGCGTCTCCCGCAGCGCCGAAAGCTTCGCCTCGCGCTCCTCGACGAGCCGCAGCCCTTCGCGCACAATTTCGCTGGCGGAGCCGTAGCGGCCGTCCTGCACCGCTTCCTCGATGAATTTTTCCCAGCGGGGACCGATCGAAACGTTCATGCCTATGCCTCCGGTATCTCCTCTCGATGATACCGGAATGTCAATTTATGCGCAATCTTTGACATCCTTATGAGGCGTCGGAAAGCTGAGGCTCCTGTGCCTTTTCCGCCGTTACGTAAAGCGCCTCGAAGCGCGAGACGAACTTTTCAAAATGCAGCGAAAAGGTGCTGAGTTCGTCTTCCGGCCAGTCTTCCAGCACGCGGGCGAGCAACGAGCGTTTGACAGCGCGGATCTCGGCGAGCAGGCTGTCCCCGAATTCCGTCCTGACGACGAGGGAACGGCGTCCGTCGGCCTGGGATGCGTCGCGGCGCAGGATGCCGCGGGCGACGAGGTCGGCAACCAGCCGGCTGCCGCGGGAGGGGTCGATGCGCATGGCTTCGGCGATCGCTCCGACCGTCACCTCGCCCTCGATGCGGCGCATCACGTCCAGCACGTCGAGATGCGAGATCTCCAGGCCCGGCGCGATATTGGCGATCGCGGTGCGGCCGATGATGCGCCGGCCGATCAACAATCGCATGCGGCCGAGCGTCTCGCTGATGCGGGCCACGTCTTCCTGGGAGGGGGCGGCCGCGGTTTCCTGTTTCAAAAGGCTCTTGGTCGTCATCCCCAAATCATACCAGAGCACCGGCCTCATTCCAACAGTTCTTTGCTTTTCGCATCAAGGTGTCATTGACAATTATATGCGGAAGTCACATAAATTTCCGACGCTTTGGATCGACCTATGGATATGACCCGCCCGGCCCATGTGCCGCTCGTCGCCAGCCACCGCCAGCGGTTGGCGATCTTCTGTTTTTTGCTGACGGCGCTGTTCATGGCGACGCTGGACAACCAGATCGTCTCGACCGCTCTGCCGACGATCATCGGCGAGTTCGGCGAACTGGAGCGTTTCGGCTGGGTCGGTTCGGCCTATCTTCTTGCGAGCAGCGCTTCGATGCCGATTTACGGCAAGCTGGGCGATCTTTTCGGCCGCAAATATGTGATGCTGGCGGCCATCGTCGTCTTCACCGTCGGCTCTTTGACCTGCGGGCTCGCCTGGTCGATGGATTCGCTCATCGCCTCGCGCGTGCTCCAGGGCCTCGGGGGCGGCGGCATCATGGTGTCGATCTTCTCGATCAATGCCGATCTCTTCGAACCGCGCGAGCGGGCGAAATACCAGAGCTATTCGAGCCTCGTCATCATGGCGTCCGGCAGCCTCGGCCCGCTGCTCGGCGGCACGATGAGCGAACTTTTCGGCTGGCGGTCGATCTTCCTGATCAACCTGCCGGTCGGGATCGTCGCGCTGACCGGCATCTCGCTCCTGCTTCCCTACCGCCGCCCGGTTCGCAAGCCGAAGATCGATTATCTCGGCGCGCTTCTCCTGGCCGGCACGGTGGCGAGCATCGTCGTCTGGGCCGACAGCGTCACCCTGTTCGGCTCTCTGGTCGCCTGGCAGTCCATGATCGTCGTCGCCGCGGGTGCCGCCTGCGCCATCCTCTGGATCTTCGTCGAGGGCCGGGTGCCCGAGCCGATCGTGCCGCTCAAACTCTTCAGGGATTCCACCTTCTCGCTCTTCCTTATCGTCTCCTTCTGCACGGGATCGGTGGCGATCGGCATGGCGAACTATTTCGCGCTCTTCCTGCAGACGACAACGGGACTTTCGCCGACTGCCGCGAGCTTCTGCTTCGTCGCCACCACCGTCGGCATCGTCATCGGCTCCATCTCCACCGGCCGCCTGATCTCGATGACCGGCCGTTACAAGCCTTTCACGCTCATCGGCCTGTCGATGAACGTCGTGGCGCTGTTCATCTTCTCGCAGCTTCCGGTCGGAACGCCGGTTCCGGTCATCCTTGGCTTCATGCTGATGCAGGGGCTGGCGATCGGTTTCGGCCAGCAGGCGCCGATCATCGGCGTGCAGAATTCCGCGCCGCGCGAGGATGTCGGCGCGGCGACCGGCGCCGTGACGCTGATGCGCATGGCCGGCGCCTCGATCGCGATCTCCATCTACGGCGCGATCGTCGCCGCCGGCATCCGTGACGTCGGCACCAGCATTCCGGGTGTGGCGGATATCGGCTCGCTGACGCCCACGATGATGCTGGCACTGCCGGAAGCGTCGCGCATCGCCGTCCACACGCTTTATACGCACGCGTTCATACCGGTCTTCCTGACCGGGAGCGTCATGGCCGTGATCGGTCTCATCGCCGGCTTCCTGCTGAAACCGGTCCGCCTGCCGCCCGCAGTGGTGCGCACCGAGAGTTCTTCCAAGCCTGCAACCTGACACAACTAAAAGTTATTTATTGATATACTTAAAACTATAAGTATAATTCTCTCCTGCTTTAGCGGGGGGCTTTGCGATGGCTAACGATGATCCTGGCCACGATATTGGCGGCAACGGCAACGGCGCCGATCCTCAGAACCCGGACCCGAACGGGCCGGGAGGCGGAGGGGGTGGAGGAAATGGACAGGGGCCGGGAGGCGGCGGAGGTAACGGGCCGGGACCGGGCGGCGGCGGAATTCCTCCCCATCTCACCAGTATAGCGATCGGGGTCGGCCTGCTGATGATCGTCGGAGGGGTATCCGCGGGCTTCCTCGATCAGAAATCCCTTTTGACGACCTTGATCGCCTGCGCCGGCGTTGCCGTCGTCCTGTCGGCATTCGGCGCTCAGGCGCAAGGAGCCTGGCGGGGATGGACGATGGGCGGGTCGGTCGCGATAGCATTCGCCATGTTCCTGCTTCTGCAGGCCTATGACACGCCGCCCATGCTCTACAAGACCGGTTCGATCAGCGGCGATATCGACAAACTGAGCGATGTCGTCATTCTGGATGACGATCCGCTGTATCAGTATCGCGATCTCAACGCCAAGGAGATCAAGTTCATCCTAACCAACAACGGTTTCCGTAAGTCGAATATCCGCATCCGGGTGACCACGCTCGACAGCGGCCAGCCCCGTTCGGAGTTCACGATGGTCGCCGGCGCCGAAGGCATCGCCAAAGCACACCTGGGACCGCTTTTCGGCAACAACAAGAATATCGATTGGGACTTCGATCTCGCCCGCCGGGTGGTGACCGAAAATGGCAAGGTCGTCTTCAAGGAAGTACGCTCGCTGCAGGATCTGGCGATCGCCATTCCTCAACCGGGTGCAGCCCCGGTCCCGTTTCTCCGGTCGCTGCTCCTTCCGGCCGCATTCGCCCAGTCCCTGCCGTTGGATATCGATCCCGTGATATTCGATCGTCTGCAGGATGACGACGCCTCCATCCGCCGCAGCACGCGCGACAATCTGGCGGCCCTCGGCCCGGCGGCGGTTCCGGCCATGATACGGCATCTGAAAGAGGATCAGGACGACTACCGGACCAAGCTCGGCATAACCTACGCGCTGGCCGAGATGATGCGCCGCTCGCCGACGGCCGAAACGAGGCAGGCCATATCCGCCAACCTCAAGGGAGAGGACTTTCCGGTTCTGGTGGCGGCGGCGCAGGATGACGACGACACCGTTCGGCTGCAGGCCGGAGAATTTCTCTACCTCCTGCAGGATCAGCGCTCCATCCGGCCGAGCATCGATGCGGCAGCCACCGCGTCGGACGAGATCAAGGCGGCGGATCAGGTATTGATCATCCGCGAGGCGGGCAAAAACCTTTCCTCGGACGAGAAGCTCAAGGTTATCGAATCCCTGAACGACCTGGGTGCGGTCAACGACCTGATCAAGAACAAGGATGCGCTGACCAGGATCCTGAAATGGTGACAGCGTGCGGTCGGGGCCGCCGGTCTGGCGTCATGCGGTTTTTGCCCTATCTTCAAGGGCATGAAACCCGAGGCGCTGCTCCATCCCACCCCGGCCGGGCTGTTCTGTCCCATCGGCCGCTTCCATGTCGATCCCGTGCGTCCCGTCGAACGGGCCTTGATCACCCACGGCCATTCGGACCACGCCCGCGCCGGACACGGGGCGGTGCTGGCGACCCGACAGACGCTCGACATCATGCGGTTGCGTTACGGCGATGGTTTCGCCGGCTCGCAACAGGCCGTCGCCTTCGGTGAGGAGATCGACCTCGACGGCGTCCGGATCAGCTTCCACCCCGCCGGTCACGTGCTCGGCTCCGCGCAGATCGTCATCGAGAAGGACGGGTTGCGCATCGTCGTTTCGGGCGATTACAAGCGCGGCACGGATCCCACCTGCGCGCCCTTCGTGCCGGTCGCCTGCGATATCTTCATCACCGAGGCGACTTTCGGATTGCCGGTCTTCCACCATCCCGACCCGAAGGCCGAGATCGAAAAGCTCTTCACCTCGCTCGAACAGTTTCCCGAACGCAGCCACCTCGTGGGCGCCTATGCGCTCGGCAAGGCGCAGCGCGTCATAAGGCTGATCCGCGATTGCGGTTATTCCGAACCGATCTTCATCCACGGCGCGCTGGCGAAGCTTTGCGATTATTACGTCGGGCAGGGGATCGATCTCGGCGATATAAGACCCGCGACCACGGAAAAGAGCGATCCTTCCGCCTTCAAGGGGGCCGTCGTCGTCGGTCCGCCCTCGGCCTTTCAGGATCGCTGGGCGCGGCGGTTCAACGAGCCGCTGATCGCCTTCGCCTCCGGCTGGATGCTGGTCCGGCAGCGGGCGAAACAAGGGGGCGTCGAACTGCCGCTGGTCATTTCCGACCATTGCGACTGGCCCGAACTGCTCTCCACCATCGAGGAGATCGGCCCGTCCGAAGTCTGGGTCACCCATGGCCGCGAGGAGGCGCTGGTCCGCTGGTGCGAGCTCAAGAACATCCCCGCCCGGCCGCTGCATCTGGTCGGCTATGAGGAGGAGGGGGATTGATGGTGATGGTCTTTGCCCGTCGAACCGCCGCTACCCCCCTCTGCCCTGCCGGGCATCTCCCCCACAAGGGGGGAGATCGAATCGTAGCTGCGTCGCTGCTCTATCTGAGCTGGGCTCCTCTGCTGCTAGCGATGCGGAAGTTGTTGCGGGAAAGCCGTGCCACTTGCGATCTCCCCACCTGTGGGGGAGATGCCCGGCAGGGCAGAGGGGGGCATGCACGGCACGCCACAAAAGAGGTGGCATGATGAAAGCCTTCGCAACCCTCCTCGACCGTCTCGTCCTCACCCCCTCGCGCAACGGCAAGCTCACCCTGCTTGCCGACTATTTCCGCGATACGCCCGATCCGGACCGGGGCTATGGCCTTGCCGCTCTTGCCGGCGCGCTGGACCTGAAAAGCGTCAAGCCGGCCATGCTGCGCGATCTGGTGCTGGAGCGCATGGACCCGATCCTTTTCCAGTATTCCTACGACTATGTCGGCGATCTCGCCGAGACCATCTCGCTCGTCTGGGACGGCGGCCGGAAGGACGTGATCGACGACGAGCACCAGCCGCGCCTCGGCGAGGTGGTGACGCGCATGAATTCGCTCGGCCGCACCGAGGTCCGCTCGGCCGTTCGCGAACTGCTCGACCGGCTCGATACGTCGAGCCGCTTCGCCTTCCTGAAGCTTGCCACCGGGGCGCTGCGCATCGGCGTATCGGCCCGGCTCGCCAAGCAGGCGCTGTCGGACATGAGCGGCTCCGGAGAAGGCAAAAAGGATGTGACGGAAATCGAGACGCTCTGGCACGGCCTGACGCCGCCTTACGAGCCGCTCTTCGCCTGGCTGGAGGGCAGGGCGGAAAAGCCGGTGCTCGCGACGCCCGCGATCTTCCATTCCGTCATGCTGGCCAATCCGGTGGAGGAGGGCGATCTCGAAAAGCTCGATCCGGCCGATTACGCTGCCGAATGGAAATGGGACGGCATCCGCGTGCAGATGTCGAGCTACGGCGGTACGAAGAAGCTCTATTCCCGCTCCGGCGACGACATCACCGGCGCCTTCCCCGATGTCGTCGGCGCGATCAATTTCGAAGGCGTCATCGATGGCGAACTGCTGGTCGGCAGCACGGCGCGCTCCAACAGCCCGACCCGCACCTTTTCCGACCTGCAGCAGCGGCTCAATCGCAAAACGGTGACCGGAAAGATGCTGGACGATTATCCGGCCTTCGTGCGCGCCTACGACCTGCTGTTTCAAGGCGACGAAGACATCCGCGCCGAGACCTTCTTCGAGCGCCGCCGACATCTCGGCGACGTCATCGACAAGGCGCCGCACGACCGTTTCGACCTTTCCGAACTCGTGCCTTTCTCCACCTGGGACGAGCTCGACCGGCTGCGCATCGCCCCGCCCGATCCGGTCATCGAAGGCGTGATGATCAAGAAGAAGGACAGTCCCTATCAGGCCGGCCGCCTCAAGGGGCCGTGGTTCAAGTGGAAGCGCGACCCCTACAATATCGACGCGGTGATGCTCTATGCCCAGCGCGGCCACGGCAAGCGGTCGAGCTACTATTCCGACTTCACCTTCGGCGTGTGGGCACAGACGCCGGACGGCGAGGAACTGGTGCCGGTCGGCAAGGCTTATTTCGGCTTCACCGATGCCGAGCTCGAAGTGCTCGACAAGTTCGTGCGCGACAACACGGTCGACCGCTTCGGCCCCGTGCGGGCGGTGCGCGCCGAGCCGGATTTCGGCTTCGTGCTGGAAGTCGCCTTCGAAGGCATCAACCGCTCCACCCGCCACAAGTCCGGCGTCGCCATGCGTTTCCCGCGGATCGCCCGCCTGCGCCAGGACAAGCTCCCCCGCGACGCCGACCGCCTTTCGACGCTGACGGCCATGGTGGAGGCGAGGGAGGGCTAAGCTCCCGTTGTTCCCGAAACGTTGAATGGACAGCGCCTTGGCCGGATGATGAGATTGAACGGACGCAACGCTGATCAGGCACGGCAGACATGGCAGACGACCGCATCTTCTCCTCGAAACCCTCTTCGGAAGATGGCGGTCCGACCCGCCGCATGCTGCTCGCCGGCGCGGCCGGGCTTTCGGCGGCGGCTCTGTTGCCGGCCGCGGCCAAGGCCGACTTTCCCATTCCGGAAATCCCGCCGCTCGAACGGCAGGATTACGGCGAGGCGCGGAAGCGCTTTCATACGAACCTGCTGCGCAAGGGGCCGGCCCCGGAGAAATCCGAGACGCTCGGCACCCCGTCCGGAGCAAAACGCGTCACCTATCCCGGCGGCCCGGACGGTTCGATCGAACTGGTGGCCTGGATCTCGCCTTACGAGCCCTCTTCGAAACCGAGGCCGGCGGTGCTGTTCCTGCACGGC
Organism: Xaviernesmea oryzae; assembly: GCF_900177415.1. Lineage (GTDB taxonomy): Bacteria > Pseudomonadota > Alphaproteobacteria > Rhizobiales > Rhizobiaceae > Neorhizobium > Neorhizobium oryzae_A. The sequence continues at coordinate 1,381,547 of NZ_FXAF01000006.1, forward strand.
GGCAATGCGACGGGTGACGGCCATTGGGACCTGATGAGGCCCTATTGGGAGGCCGGCTTCGTCGTCATGCTGCCCTCGTTCCGCGGCGAGAACGGTCAGGCTGGCAACTTTTCCGGTTTCTACGACGAGACGGCCGATGCGCTGGCCGCCGCCGGCTATCTGGAGCAATTGCCGGGGATCGACAGGAACCGCGTCTTTCTGGCTGGACACAGCAATGGCGGAACGCTGGCGCTGCTCGCCGCCATGAGCCGGACATTCCGTGCCGCCGTGCCGATCTCGGCGGGCGTCAATTCCTGGCGCTTCTTCAACCGCTACGAACGGGAAATCCGCTTCGACGCAAACGACCCCGAGGAGTTCGTCATGCGCTCGTCGGTCTGCTTCGGCCCGAGCCTCAAATGCCCGACGCTGCTCCTGCGCGGCAGCGAGGAACGGCCGTTCGACAAGGATCACCAGCTCCTGATCGACCGCGCCCGCCCGGCCGGCATTTCCATCGAGGCGAAGACATTGCCGGGAACCCATAACGGCGTGGTGCCCGGCGCCGTCACAGAAAGCATCCGCTTCTTCCGTCAGGTGGCGGGATAGGCCCGGGTCTGTCTTTTCCGTGGTTTTCGCACTATGTTTTCCAAAATGGAAACCTCGCAGGACCGCACCATCGTTCCCGCTGATTATCCGGAGCTGAAACAGCTCGTCTGGAGCCGCGATCCGTTGCGTCCGATTCCGGCCGGAGAGGCCCTCGCGATCTACGAGCGCAACTGGCGTTTTGTCGATGAGGAGCGCCTGACGAAGCGGGAGGCCGACCTCATTCGCGATCTGGCTGCCGAATTCGGCCGCGGCGTCTTGCTGAAATCCTCATCCGGCCTCAGCCGGTTGCCGAAAAGCATCCGCTAGAACGCCCCGAACATCAGGAAGCGGTGCGCCGCGGTTCCGGCCATCGCGCCGTCGCCGACCGCGAGCGCCACGGAGCCTGCGGCCCTTGCGGCATCTCCGCAAGCGAAGACGCCGGCAATGCTGGTCTGCTTCGTCTCGTCGGTGCGGATGAACGGCCCCATCGGACCGTCCTCCAGAGCGCAGCCGAGCTCTTCGGCGATCGGGCTGCCGATCTCGGTGCGCGGCATGGTGAAGAGCCCCGCGAAAGAGAGCGTCCGGCCGTCCTGCAGGTGCACGTCGGCATGGCCGCCGATCGAGTGGATCGGGCTTTCTTCGATCCTCGTCCCGCGCCGGGAAAGCTCGCCCCGTGCCTCGCCGTCGGGCTGGAACGCGCCGTTCAGCAGCAGCGTCGTCGGCCCCCAGTCCGGCAGCATCAGGCCGTGGTGCAGCGATGCGGGCGAAACCGCGATTACGCCGACCGCCCCCTGGTTCAGCTCGTAGCCGTGGCAATAGGGGCAGTGGAAGACGCTTCTGCCCCATCGCTCCTGGAGCCCCGGTATCTTCGGCAGGTGGTCCTTTACGCCGGTGGCGAGCACCAGCGCCTTGCCGGCCATGTCCTTGCCCTCGACGGAGACGATGAAGCCTTCGCCTTCCTTGCGGGCCTTGTCCGCTCGTCCATCGATCCAGTCGACCGTCGGATAGGCCATCAGTTGCGCCCGCGCCTTGCCGGCGATCGCGCCCGGCTTCTCGCCGTCCTGCGTCAGGAAACCGTGCGAGTGCTCGGCGAACCGGTTGCGGCGAATGCCTTCGTCGATCACGAGAACCCGCCGTCGGGCGCGGGCGAGGGGAAGGCCGGCGGAAAGGCCGGCATAGCTGCCGCCGACAATGATGGCGTCATAGGTCATCGGTTCACTCCTTCGAAAGGTCTCGACACTCATAAAGTTACATGAATCGGTTGTATGTCAAGCGATTTGTAACTTTTCTTGTTGCGTGATGTTTCCTGAGTTAGAATGGCGAGGCGAGATCGAAAAGAGGAAGAACCCGATGAGACATGACGGCCGCCTTTCACGCATGCTGCACGTGCTGATCCACATGGACCGCCATCAGGGCACGGCCACGTCGGAGACGATCGCCGCGATGCTGAATACCAATCCGGTGGTGATCCGCCGCACCATGGCCGGCTTGCGGGAGAAGGGATATGTCCGTTCCGAAAAGGGCCATGGCGGCGGCTGGACGCTCGGCCGCCGCCTGCAGGAGATGACGCTCCTCGATATCTACCGTGCGGTAGGCGAGCCGCCGGTCTTTGCGGTCGGTCCCGCCTGCGACAGGCCGGAATGTCTGGTGGAGCAGGCGGTCAATGCCGCCCTTGCCGATGCCTTCGAAGAAGCGGAGAGGCTGCTCCTGGAGCGCTTCGCCCATGTGACGCTGGCCGATATCGCCCGCGATTTCGACAGCCGGATGGCGAGGCGCCCGATGCTGGTGGCTGAAGCGGGCGCAGACTGCCCTTCGTGAACCTTTCCATAAGCTTCGCGCCAGCCGCGCCTGCCATTGTCGCTCCGACGTCATCTGCCGGAAGCGGGTTTCCATGCCATTTTCTTCTCAGCCTCTCCGCCGAATCCCTGGTCTCTCGCTGGTCGCTGCCGCGGCCGCTGCCTTGGCCGGTTGTCAGGTTCCCTTCGTCACCGATACGAGCCGGATGAACCCGGATGTCTTCGTCCAGGAGACGGCGCCTGTCTTTTATATTCCGCCCTACGCCGATCCTCCGACCAATCTGCCGCCTCCGATGCCGGGCGGGATTCCGCACAGGCGCCAGCTCTACCCGACGGACTTCCACCAGAAATATGGCCTGCCGGTCTCCAATCCGGTGCACCGGATGATGTATGGCGTCGTCCGCGACGAAGGGCACACGCTTCCGGCGATCCCCTATTCCCGCATCGACGCCCGCTTCCTGCGCCAGGAAGTCGAGTACCGTTCGAACGAGGCGCCCGGCACGATCGTCGTCGATACCCGCGCGCATTTCCTCTATCTCGTCCAGCCGGAGGGCAGGGCGATCCGCTACGGCGTTGGTCTCGGCAAGGCGGGTTTCGGCTGGTCGGGCCGCGGCGTCATCCAGCGCAAGGCGAAATGGCCGCGCTGGACGCCGCCGGACGACATGGTCGCGCGTCAGCCGGAATTGCGCCAGTTCGCGGCCTCCAACGGCGGCGCCGATCCCGGCCTCAACAACCCGCTCGGCGCCCGCGCGCTCTATATCTTCCAGGACGGCAAAGACACGCTCTACCGCGTCCACGGCACGCCGGACTGGCAGTCGGTCGGCAAGGCGACGTCCTCCGGCTGCGTACGCATGCTCAACCAGGATGTGATCGATCTCTTCGACCGGGTGCCCTCCGGCACGCCGATCGTGGTCATCTGACGTTGAAACAGCCTGTTGCGGGACCTGCAGGGGCGGCTTCGGCCGCTCTTTCCGTTCCCATCTCGCGGGTGTGAAATGTCGTGTAGGTGTCGTGAATAGTTGCTTAATTACCGCAGACTTATGTTTTGAAGGCTGCGGAACGGGTCGGGAACCTTTAAGCCACCCTTCCGTTGAAGTATGCTTTTTGCTGTCCACGCGTTTTCATCGAGCGGTTCTCCACATATGGTCCTGAACAATCCCTATTCCCGCCGAGGCTTTCTTTCTCTCCTGGGCGCGGGCACGGCATCGACCTTGGCCGGTTGCGCTTCGCCGGGGCCTGCCCCCGGCGATACGATCATCAGCTATCGCGATGGCGGCAGCGTCCGCCGGCCCTCCATTCTGTCCGGCGGTTCCGCGGAGCTGGATCAGATGTATGGCACCGTCGTCGATGGCGGTTTCGTCATTCCGGCGGTTCCCTATCAGCAGATCAACCCGCGTTATTATCGCCAGCGGGTGGTGGATCCGACCGGCGAGCGTCCGGGCACGGTGGTGGTGGATACGCCCTCCCGTTTCCTTTACCTCGTCGAGCCCGGCGGCTCGGCCATGCGTTACGGCGTCGGCATCGGCCGCGAGGGCTTCGCATGGTCCGGTGACGGCGTCATCCAGTGGCGGCAGAAATGGCCGAAATGGACGCCGCCGAACGAGATGATCGCCCGCCAGCCGGAACTTGCGCGATTTTCGGCCGACAACGGCGGCATGCCGCCGGGGCTCACGAACCCGCTCGGCGCCCGCGCGCTCTATATCTTCCAGAACGGCAAGGACACCCTCTATCGCCTGCACGGCTCGCCGGAATGGAATTCCATCGGCCGCGCGGTTTCGTCGGGCTGCGTGCGCCTGATGAACCAGGACATCATCGATCTTTACGACCGCGTGCCCCAGAAGGCCCGCATCGTCGTTTGGCAGTAACCCGGTTCGCTGACGAAGCCGGACGATATCGTCTGCCGAAGGCCTGAGGTGTCGCCCATGCCTGAAATCGATGCGCTGCTGGTCGAGAGGCTGGTTGCCGCGCAGTTCCCGCATTGGGCGCACCTGCCCGTCCGGCCCGTCGCGGCCGGCGGCTGGGATAACCGCACGTTCCACCTCGGCGACGAGATGTCGGTACGCCTGCCGAGCGCGGAACGTTACGTCGCCCAGGTCAAGAAGGAGCACCGCTTTCTGCCGGCGCTCGGCGCCCGTCTGCCGCTTCCCGTCCCGGCTCCCGTCGGGCTCGGCAAGCCTGGAGAAGGTTATCCCTGGCCCTGGTCGGTCTATCGCTGGATCGAGGGCGAGACGGCGAAGCGCGAGCGGATCGTGGACATGGTCCGCTTCGCCGGGGACCTGGCGGATTTCCTCTTGGCGCTGTGGGGGATCGAGGCCTCCGCCGGTCCGCCCGCCGGCATGCATAATTTCCACCGCGGCGGATCCCTCGCGGTCTATGACGACGAGGCACGCCGTTCCATCGGAATCCTGGCCGACGAGCTCGACGCGCCGCTGATGACCGAAATATGGGAGAGGGCGCTCGCCTCGAGCTGGACGGAGAAGCCGGTCTGGGTGCATGGCGATGTCGCGGAAGGCAATCTGCTCGTCCGCGAGGGCAGGCTTTCGGCAGTGATCGATTTCGGCAGTTCCGGCGTGGGCGATCCCGCCTGCGATCTCATCATCGCCTGGACCCTGTTCGACCGGCCGGCTGCGCAGGCGTTCCGGGAGCGCGTGGCGCTCGATCCCGATACCTGGGAAAGGGCGCGCGGCTGGTGCCTGTGGAAGGCGCTGATCACGATCGCCGATCTCAGGGAGAAAGACGGGAGGAGAGCCGATCTCCACCGCCGCTGGATCGGGCGGGTCGTTTCGGATCATCTCGCCGCCGCAGCCTGATCGCCGGGAACCACCCTTGGAACTTTCCCGTTACAAGGCGTGACATTTCTGGAGAGAACCCATGCAGCAGCATTCGTTGTGGCGGGCCTACAGCTACGCCTGGATCACCCTTGCCTTCTTCGTCTTCAGCCTCGTGGGTCATTGGCTGTTCGGCTGGTTCGCCTTCGTCCAGGAACAGGCCGAACACGGGCAGCCGATCGAGCTTTCCGGCTATCTGGTCGAGATGCTCAGGGATACGTTCGAGAACTGGCAGTCCGAATTCCTGCAGCTTCTTTGGCAGGTGGGCGGCCTGGCGTTCTTCCTCTTCCTCGGCTCGCCGCAATCGAAGGAAGGGTCCGACCGGCTGGAGGCGAAGATAGACGTGATCCTCCGCAAGGTGGACCCTCAAGACGGGGAAGGGGTCATCCGGGATCTGGACGAGCGCTATTCCGGCCGCCATACGGACGAGCCTCACGCCCATAGGCCCTGACCTCGGCCATCATCCCTCGGAGGCCGAGAGCAATCTTTCCCTCAGCGCCACCAGCCCGTCGCGCAGCTCCGCCGCTTCGTCGAGGCTGCAGCCGAGAGCCTTGCCGATCGCCTGGGTCACGCCGGCAGCCTGGCTCTTCAGTTCCGCGCCTTTCGCAGTCAGAGAAATCCTCACCTGCCTTTCGTCGTCGCGGTCGCGCTTGCGGGCGACGAGGCCGGATTGCTCCAGCCGTTTCAGGAGAGGGGAGAGCGTGCCGGAATCGAGGCCGAGCTTTTCGCCGATTGCCTTCACCGGCTGGCCGTCCTCCTCCCAGAGCGCGATCATCACCAGATATTGCGGATAGGTGAGCCCGAGCGGATCGAGGAGCGGCTTGTAGGTGCGGGTAAAGGCATGCGCGGCGCCATAGATCGCAAAGCAGAGCTGCGCATCGAGCCTGATCTCAACATCTTTCGCGTCGCGCACTTTTTTCTGCATGGCTGGTCCTGTCTTCACGTATCCGTGCTCTATGTTTTCCTCGTCGGGCATTTTCGCAGGCTTGACGCGGGATTGCAATGCGCGTAACTAGATTGCGCGCAATTTAATTGCGAACAAATTATCAACCCAAGGGAGTTTGAACCATGCCCATTCTCTACACCACCAAGGCTTCCGCCACCGGCGGCCGTGCCGGCCATGCCCGCTCCGCCGACGGCGTGCTCGACGTGAACCTCACCGTTCCGAAGGAACTCGGCGGCGACGGCGCCACCGGCACCAATCCGGAACAGCTTTTCGCGGCCGGCTACTCCGCCTGCTTCCTCGGCGCGCTGAAATTCGTCGCCGGCAAGGAGAAGGTGAAGATCCCGGACGACGCCAAGGTGACTGCGACGGTCGGCATCGGCCCGCGCGAGGATGGCGGCGGCTTCGGCATCGAGGTTTCGCTGCTGGTCGACATCCCGGGCGTTGAAAAGTCGGTCGCCGAAGATCTCGTCGCCAAGGCGCATATCGTCTGCCCCTACAGCCACGCCATGCGCACCTCGACCGAGGTTCCGGTCTCGGTCGCCTGATCGGTCGGGAAGCTGGGAAGCAAGGCCGGCCCGGCAGTAACCGCATCCGGTATTCCATGCGTCATCGCCTTCCCGGCGATGGCGCATTTGTCATTTTGGGATCTGTCTCGGTTGGCCGCGAAGCGTGGAGCTTGTCCGGCCATCTCGTGACGCTTGAAGATTGACCTTCCTCCTGCGCGCGCCATGTCATCGGTAGCTATGTCTTCGATAGCTGCGCATATGCCTTCCGATTGTCCATGACCGTTATGTAGAGATGCGATTATCCCGAATTGTCTTTCTGTCTCTCTCGATATCGCTAGCCATTGCTTTTCAGGCGCAGGCACAGGACAGGCCCCCCTCCAAGGCGCCGGTGAGCGTAGGGGTCTATGTGAGCCCTCCGTTCGTCGCCAGGGACGGCGACGGCTTTGGCGGCATGGCGATCGAGCTGTGGGAGGCGGCGGCGAAACCCCTGAATTTCGCCTATAGCTATCGCGAATATCCGACGTTCGAGGCGCTCGTCGGCGCCGTCCAGCGCGGGGAAGTGCGGGCGGCCGTCTCCAATCTCACGATCACCAAGGACCGGGCCGAGCAGGTAGCCTTTTCCCAGCCCTGGTACGATGCCGGCCTGCGCATCATGGTCGCGGAAAGCGAGGAGGCGGGCTTCTGGCAGGTGGTCGGCGGGCTTGAGCGCGCCGGTCACCTGAGAGCCATGGCATGGGTCCTCTTTGTCATTGTGATCTCGACGATCCTGCTCGCCGTCTTCTATCGCCGCTTCGACAGGGATTTCCCTCGGACATGGCATGAGGGATTGGCGGAAAGCTTCTATGAGGTCATGTCGGTCGCGACATCCGGCAAGATCACCCGGCAGAACATGCTGGGCTGGATCGGACGGGTCTCCGGCGGGCTTTGGATGGTCTGCGGGGTTGCGGTCATCGCTTATGTAACGTCCTCGGTCACCAGCGTCATGACCGCGCTGGCGCTGACGCACCATATCAATTCCCTTGCCGATCTTCCCGGCAGGACGGTCGGCGTTCTGTCGGGAAGCGTAGCGGAGGCCTATTCGCAGCAACTGGGTCTCTCGACCCGGCCGTTCGCCGACTTGCAGAGTTCCGTGGACGGCTTGAGGGCCGGCCAGGTCGATGCCGTCGTCGGCGATGCGCCGGTGCTCGAATATTACGCGAACAGCAATCCCGGCGTGCCGCTCTCCGTGGTCGGAGCGATCTTTCACCCCGACAAATACGGATTTGCCTTCCGGCGGGATGACGAACTGGGCCATCAGGTCACCCTGCAGATCCTCGCGCAGCAGGAGACGGGCGCGCTCGAAGCCCTGCGACAGAAGTATTTCGGCAACGAGCGCTAGGGTAGACGCCAGCCGCCGCCGGATCGAGGCAAGCTTGACCATGGCAATGCAATGGGAAGGCCGCCGGCGGGCTGTTTGCCCATTCGCGGTTATCGGTTGGCCGCCGCACTCATCCACCAGCCCCGCGTGGCGTGACACGTCTCCAGCGCCCGTCGATAGCCGCCGCGCTCGCGCAGCCGCGCTACATAGGCCTGCTCCACAGCGCCGAGCACGAACCCGATATTCCTCCGCGCCATTTCCAGCGCATAGCCCACCGAAATGTCCGCGGCAGTGAATTCATCCCCCGCCAGATAGGGGGCGCGCTCCAGCTGCCGCGTCACGAGGCTCAGCCGGCTGGTGAACGTGTCCATCGCCTGGCGCGCGCTCCAATTGTCGCGCTCGCTTTCCGGTGCGAGATTCCGCGCTCCCGAAACGAAGTAAAGGGAGGCCGCGAGGCCCGCTTCGCCGAGGTGGAGGAACTGCTGGTAGGCGGGAAAAGCGGCGTCTCGCGCATCGGGCGCCAGCGCCGCCGGCCCGTAATGCGCCAGGAGATATTCCATGATCGCGATGGATTCGACCATCGTGACTTCGCCGTCGCGGATCGCGGGTATGAAGCCTGCAGGGTTGATTTCGAGGAACTCGGTATCATGCTCGACCCCGGCCAGAAGGTCTACGTCCCGCAGCCGGTACGGCAGCCCCATCTCCTCCAGCAGCCAGACGACCCGGAAGCCCCGGCCTTCTCCGAAAACGGTGATCATCGCACTCCCTCCCATCGACCGACGCTCCTTACCGGATCAGGTTCAGTGTCGCTCTCAGCCGGTCCGGCTCGCCTTCGCCGAGCTCCGCGTCGATCTCGGCATGCACGCGCGTCCAGATCGGCAGTGCTGCGGAAAGCATGGTCATGCCGTCGTTCGTCAGCCTCAGAAGCCGGCCACGGCGATCCTTCGGATCGACGGTCGTCTCCACGAGCCCACGCCGTTCCAGCACTTTCAGCGCCGCCGTCAGCGTCGTGCGGTCCATGGCGAGCAGCTTGGCGACCGATCCCATCGGGGCGGGCTGCGGCCGGTTCAGCGCCATCATCAGCGAGAACTGCCCGTTGGTGAGCCCGATCGGCTTCATCGCGTTGTCGAAACGCCGCGCAAGCGCCCGGGCCGCCCGCTGCACATGCAGGCAGAGACACGTGTCGCGCACATGCAGGGTCGTCGAAAAAGGAATCACATCGATGTTTTGAGTATTTGACAGCATGGAAAGACTATGTTGATATCAACTTATCTTGTCAAGGATAGGAGGAGGCTTGTCATGGACGCCACCGTTTCATCGAAAAACCCGCCGGAGAACCCGGTCGTATCCCGCGAGGAGTGGCTGGAAGCGCGCCGCAGGCTGCTGGCGCTGGAAAAGGAGGAGACGCATCTGCGCGACAAGGTGCGTGCCGAACGCCAGGCGCTTCCCTGGGTGAAGGTCGACAAGGACTATGTGTTCGACACGCCGGCGGGGAAGAAGACGCTCGCCGATCTGTTCGACGGTCGCAGCCAGCTCGTCGTCTATCATTTCATGCTCGGTCCGGAATGGGAGGCCGGCTGCACCGGCTGCTCCCTCCTGTCCGACCACCTCGACGGCACGCTGCCGCATCTCAACCATCACGACGTGACGCTGGTCGCGGTTTCCCGCGCCCCGCTCGAAAAGATCGAGGCCTATCGGAAGCGGATGGGCTGGAAATTTCCCTGGGTCTCGTCCTACGGCTCGGATTTCAACTTCGACTACCACGTATCCTTCACGAAGGAGGATCTGGCGAAGGACAAGGTTTTCTACAACTTCGCCGCCATCCCGCCGGAACGGGCGCATGACGAACTGCCGGGCCTTTCCGCCTTCTACAGGAACGGGAAGGGCGAGGTCTTCCATACCTATTCGAGCTATGCCCGCGGCGGCGAGGAACTGATCGGCACGCTGATGATCCTCGACCGGGCGCCGCTCGGCCGCAACGAGGACTCGACCATGAATTTCGTCAAGCGCCACGACGAATACGAGCCGAAGCCGGAAGGGACAGCTTCATCCTGTTGCCATTAAGTGGCGCCATGATGGGCTCGTCAGAGGGAGGAACAACCATGGAAATGGAACTAGCAAAGCCGCAGGCCGGACACGCTTTTCTGGAAAGAATGGTCGGCACCTGGGACGTCAGGTCTCCTGACATGGGCAGCGACGAGACATGGGTCGAGGTCTGCCGGTCGCTGAACGGCATCTGGTTCGTGGCCGAAGGCAACGGCAACATGCCGGGGAGCGGCCAGCCGGTGACCACCGTGCTCACGCTCGGCTACGACCCGGCGCGCGGCAAATATGTCGGAAGCTGGATCGGCTCGATGATGAACCACATGTGGGTCTATGAGGGCGAGCTTTCCGACGACGGCAACACGCTCAGCCTCTATACGACCGGTCCGGATTTCGCCGATCCCGGCAAGACCGGCGAATACCGCGAGCAGATCGTCTTTGCGGGCGACGACCACCGCGTCTTCAATTCCAGCGCCCGGCAGGCCGACGGCACCTGGAAACAGTTCATGGAAGCGCATTACGAACGCAAGCGGTGAGCTTGTCCGCATCAAAACAATCTCATGGAGGAGACGACCATGTTGCAGACAGCTCCCGGGTCCCGTTCGGAGACCCACGGCAAGTTCATCTGGTGCGAGCTGATGACGCCCGACACCGATGCCGCCGGAAAATTCTATTCGTCGGTGGTTGGCTGGACGGTGAACGAATGGACCATGCCGGACATGCCTTCCTATTTCCTGTTCCAGATGGGCGAGGGCGACAATTGCCCCGGCATCGGCGGCATGATGAATTTCCCGCCGGAACTTGAAGGCAGGATCCCGCCGAACTGGACCGGCTACGTCGCGGTCGACGATTGCGACCGCACGGCGAAGGATTTCGCGGAGAATGGCGGCCGTGTGCAGCGCGAGCCGGAGGATATCCCCGGCATCGGCCGTTTTGCGGTCGTCGCCGATCCGCATGGCGCGGTCATCTGCATCATGACGCCGATCCCGCCGGAAAACCCGCCGCAGGAGCTGGCGCCCGATGCGGTCGGCAATGTCGGCTGGCGCGAGCTCTATGCCGGCAACGGCCAGGAAGCCTTCGACTTCTACTCGAAAGTGTTCGGCTGGACGCTGGACCACGATTTCGACATGGGTCCGATGGGCGTCTACAAGGTCTTTGCTCATAACGGCCGTCAGATCGGCGGCATGATGACTAGGCCGGAGCAGGTGCCCGTGCCCTGCTGGTGCTATTACTTCAACGTCGACGCGATCGATGCGGCGGTCGAACGGGTCAAGGCCGGCGGCGGGCAGATCGTCATGGGGCCGATGGAAGTCCCCGGCGGAAGCTGGATCATCCAGGGCCAGGATCCGCAGGGCGCATTCTTCGCGTTGCTGGCGCCGAAGAGATAGGCCGAAACAGCTCGGAGTGCCTGCTGAGGCGCCCATCGCGAATGGCGGGGCGCTCGCCCGCCGCCGCGCATCGAAACCCGGCTGTCTGTCCTGCGCGGTGGCATCAGAATTCCTCCCGACGGCGGCGGCATCGCGGATTTTTTCGCACGCCTCTGTCGGCCCGGCGCGGGCTCACTCGTCCTCTGGGCATCAAATCCCAGATGGAGGACAAGAACATGCGCAGGATTGTAATTTCCGCCTTTGTCAGCGTCGATGGCGTCATGCAGGCCCCGGGGGCGCCGCAGGAAGATACGACGGGCGGCTTTGCCCACGGCGGCTGGCTGGCAGGACTGCAGGACGAGGAGATCGGCCAGGCGGTCGGCGAAATGTTCGCCAAGCCCTTCGATCTGCTCCTCGGCCGCTGGACCTACGATATCTTCGCGGCCTACTGGCCCTATATCGAAAAGAACCCTTCGGCAGACGGCTACCACGAAGGCACCGCCAGGATTGCCGAACTTTTCGACAGGGTCACGAAATTCGTGGTCACCCACCGCTCCGGGACGCTCACCTGGGCGAACAGCCGGGCGCTCAGCGAGGATGTCGTGGGCGCCCTCCGCAATCTCAAGCGGGAGGAGGGGCCGGATCTTCTCGTGCAAGGATCGACCGAGGTCATCCAGATCCTGCTGGAAAACGACCTGCTCGACGAGATGACGCTGATCATCGCGCCGATTGTGCTCGGCAAGGGCAAGCGGTTCTTCGGCGCGGGCGCCGTTCCTGCCGGACTGGAACTGGTGGGGTCCGGCACCACGCGGAAGGGCACCATCATCGCCCGGTACCGTCGCGCCGGCGATGTCGAAACTGGCTCCTTCGCTCACCAGCCGCCGAGCGCGGCGGAACTCGAACGCCGAAAGAAGATGGCGAAGGCCTGAGGAGGGCAACCGGTAAGGGTTATCGACTGGCCGAAGCCCACCGATTGCCGCGACTCGCCCGGCACCCCCCTCCGCCCTGCCGGGCATCTCCCCCACAAGGGGGGAGATCGGCTGGGTGCAGCGGCTTCCCCAAACAACCAATCGATACCCTGAAGCGGTCGCCGTTTGAGGCAACGGTCCGGCAATTCGAAGCTTGGGTGAGGGCCGGTTCCTTGCTACTATCCAATCTCCCCCCTTGTGGGGGAGATGCCCGGCAGGGCAGAGGGGGGTGAGCAGCACCCTCCGGCAGGGAACCGTATCAGGCACAAGTCATTGATGTGTCCGCGCGCTTCCCGCCCGGAGCCCGGCTCTCCCGCCTACCGCTTCAAACTCCCTAGGATACCGCGCACCAGCGCCCGGCCGACCTGTGTGGCGACGGTGCGCGCGACGCTCTTCATCGCCGCTTCGACGACCGTCTCGCGCTGGTAGCCCGTCCGGCGCGGCTGGGCGCGGCCCCGGTCGCTGCCGCCGTCGTCGCCGCCGGTGCCGAAGCCCGGCAGCGTCCACCCGCCCGTCTCGCCGGAACCGGCAGGCGGCGCGGTCTGCAGCTCGTCCTGCGCCTTTTTCGCGGCAGCCGCGTCGGCGGCCTGCTTCGCGCGGGCTGCCAGGATTTCGAAGGCGGATTCGCGGTCCACGTCCTCGTCGTAGAGCCCGAGCACGGGGCTCTTGTCGATCACCGCCTGCCGCTCCTGGTCGGTCAGCGCGCCGATGCGGCCCGACGGCGGGCGGATCAGGGTGCGTTCCACCATCGAGGGCGCGCCCTTGCCTTCGAGCGTCGAGACGAGCGCCTCGCCGGTGCCGAGATTGGTGATCGCCTCGGCGCAGTCGAAGGCCGGGTTGGGACGGAAGGTGTCGGCGGCGGTCCTCACCGCCTTCTGCTCGCGCGGCGTATAGGCGCGCAGCGCGTGCTGCACGCGGTTGCCGAGCTGGGCGAGCACGGTTTCCGGCACGTCGAGCGGGTTTTGCGTCACGAAATAGACGCCGACGCCCTTCGAGCGGATGAGGCGGACGACCTGCTCGACGCGCTCGGTGAGCACCTTCGGCGCGTCGTTGAAAAGCAGATGCGCCTCGTCGAAGAAGAAGACGAGCTTCGGCTTGTCCGGATCGCCCACTTCCGGCAGCTCCTCGAAGAGCTCCGAGAGCAGCCACAGCAGGAAGGTCGCGTAGAGCCTGGGATTCATCATCAGCTTGTCGGCGGCGAGCACCGAAATCTGCCCGTAGCCGTTATTGGCCGTGCGCATGATGTCGGAGATCTTCAGCGCCGGCTCGCCGAAGAAATGCTCGGCCCCCTGCTGTTCCAGCACCAGCAGGCCGCGCTGGATCGAGGCGACGGAGGTCTTGGAAATCAATCCGAACTGGCTGGAAAGCTCGCCGGAATTTTCCGCCATGTAGTTGAGCAGCGAGGCGAAGTCCTTGAGGTCGAGCAGCGGCAGGCCCGCCTTGTCGGCGATCTTGAAGGCGATGTTGATGACGCCTTCCTGCGGCTCGGAAGCGTCCATCAGCCGGGAGAGGAGAAGCGGCCCCATCTCGGCGATCGTGGTGCGGACCCTGTGGCCCTTTTCGCCGAAGAGGTCCCAGAAGATCACCGGGAACTGCTCGAACTCGTAATCGGCAAGGCCGATCTGCTCGGCGCGCTTCAGGAGGAAATCCTTCGGCTCGCCCTTGGCGGCGACGCCGGAAAGGTCGCCCTTGATGTCCGCTGCAAAGACGGGAACGCCGGCCTTCGAGAAGCCTTCCGCCAGGATCTGCAGCGTTACGGTCTTGCCGGTGCCGGTGGCGCCGGTGATGAGGCCGTGCCGGTTGCCGAACTTCAAATCCAGATATTCGGCCTTGTTGAGCGAATCGTCCGGATTGCGGCTGCCGCCGATGAAGAGTTTACCCGTTTCGTCCATGCAACTATGCGCTCCCTGGCCGCGTGCCGCCCTCATAGGAGGTTAGTTATAGGGTGAGCAGCGAAAAGCGGCAACGGTAAGTGCAACGGTTGGTTACTCCTTCCACCGGATGGTTCACCGGGCGGGCTTTTTATTGTCATAGGCCTCCTGCGCCTGCTCGATCTCGTGCAGATGGTCGATCGCCCAGTCATACGCCGCTCCGAGCGGGGCTTGCAGGGTGCGCCCGAGTTCCGTGATCGAATATTCGACCGCGACCGGCGACGTGGCGAAGACTTTCCGCTCGACCAGTCCGTTGCGCTCCAGACGCCGCAGGGCCTGCGTCAACGCCTTGTGCGTCACGCCTTCCAGCCTCCGCCTGAACTCGTTGAAGCGCGTCGGCTTTTCGGTGAGGACGGTGAGGATCATCACCGACCATTTATTGGCGACCTGATCGAAGAAAGAGCGTGCGGCGCAGTCCGCAAAGAAGACCGCATCAACCTGGCCCGTCATCCCGGTATCCTTCCGTATATCTACGCACCTGAAAGTGCATTCTTGATCCTAAATATACAATGGATATCTCTCCTGCAACTCGCAGGCCGCCAGCATCGCCACGCCGATCCACGTCCTTGCGAGGCAACTGAACACGAAGCTTTGCAAACGACAGAGGATAAGATGGAAACCAGATTCTCCCGGCGCGGCCTGCTGAAATTCGCCGGCGCCACAGCCGTTGCGACCACGGCCTTCAAGGGCGCGCCTGTGGCAGCGGCGCCTGCGGCACCTGCGGCGAAACTCTTCTACACCGAGGCCGGCACGGGCAGGAATGTGATGCTCCTGCACGGCTGGACCTGCGATTCCAACGATTGGATCGGGCAGTTTCCATTGTTCGAAAGCAAGTACCGCGTCGTCGCGCCCGATCTGCGCGGGCATGGAAGGTCGCAGATCATGCCATCGGGCGCCTATACGCCCGCCGATTACGTCGCCGATATCGAAACCCTGCTCGCAACCGGGTATCCGGGCGAGAAGTTCGTCATCGTCGGCCACTCGATGGGCGGGCAGATCGCCGCCCGTCTTGCCCTCAAGCGGCCGGATCTGGTCGACGCTGTCGTGTCTGTCGACGGGGCGCTCGGATTTGGCGATGACGCAGCCCAGTTGTTCGACAAGACCGTCCGCGACCTGAACGCCGGCGATCCCGGCCTCGTGGTGCCGGCTCTGTTCCAGCTCGTCTATGATGCGGCGACCGATCCGGCATTCAAGTGCTGGCACGCGAGGCGCGTCCAGGGCATGCCGGACCACGTCGTGCGAGAGACCTTCGGCCCGCTCTTCTTCGGAGCGGAGCAGGTCGGCGTCGGAGAGGCGAGCGCGAGATTCTGCGAGCGGCTGAAAGTGCCCGTCTATCACCTGTGTCGCGATCCCGCCCAGGCGGACCGCATGCGGCCATGGTTCTCGCACCCGAAGTCGAAAGTCGATCTATGGTCCAATGCAGGCCACTGGATCATGCAGGACCGCCGGGAGGACGCAAATGCGGCGATCACCGCCTGGATCGATGCGCTTTAGGACCATAGTACAGGCGATCCGCCGGTTCACCGATTCGACCGGCGCGAATTTGCGCCTATATTTACGGCTTCCCACTGGCTTGGTGGCCGGACAGTGTGTATTACTTTGACGTCAACGTCAGATTTCGAGGAGAATCTTTATGAACGAGCTGGTTACCCGCGTTGCTGATAATGTCGGCATCGCTCCCGACGTCGCCGAAAAGGCGGTCGGCATGATGCTCGGTTTCCTGCAGCGCGAGGCCGATGACGGCGCGGTCGCCAGGATGATCGAGGCCATCCCGGGCGCGACGGAACTGGTCGCCCAGTTCAACGGCGAGGGGAGCGGCAACGGCGGCCTGCTCGGCGGCTTGATGTCGAGCTTCGGCGGCGGCGTCATGGCGCTCGGCCAGCAGTTGATGAGCCAGGGCCTCGGCATGGGCGAGATCACCGCGCTTGCCAAGGAGACGATCGCGATCGCCCGCGAGCACGCCGGCGACGAGGTGGTCGATACCGTCGTCGCCTCCGTTCCGGGCCTTTCCCAGTTCGTTTGAGGCCGCGGCATCGCCCGATACGAAAGTTGTTGACTTTCAAACGGCTTGAGCGCATGCCGTTTGGTGAAGCGGCGCCCGTCCGGGCGCCGTTCTTTCAAAGGACAAGAGAGATGAACCCCGACAGTCGAAGTTCGACGTCAATATACCGACCCGTCCTTTCGGGGCTCTGATCCTTTCTTTGGGGATACGCGCTCCTGAAGGACCGATGGTCCGAGAAAAGGAGCTGTCATGCTGCGTATCCATGCCTATGACATCGACCGCCTTGTGCCGGTTGCGTCCGATACGCCCGCCGTCGCCATGGCGCCCGCTGCCGCGGGAAGTGCCGCAATCGCGCTCGACGCGAATGCGCCGGCTCAGCCGCCCGTCGTCTGGTACGACCTCATCAACCCCACGCCGGAGGAGGAGCGTTCCGTCGGCGAGGCGCTCGGCATTGCCGTGCCGACCATGGACGAGATGGAGGACATCGAGCTTTCCGCTCGGCTCTACCAGGAGGACGGGGCGGAGTTCATGACCATGACGGTGCTGACCCGGCCGGATGCCGGCACGCCGCGCAAGGTTCCCGTCACCTTCATCATCAAGGGCCAGGCGCTGGTGACCGTGCGCTATTCCGAGCCGCGCCCGTTCGACGCCTTTCTCGCGCGTGCCCGCCGCGCCAACGGCGCCGGCCTGCATTGCGGCAATGGCGAGCTCATCATGGCGGGGCTGATCGAGGCGGTGATCGATCGCATGGCCGATACGCTGGAGCGGCTCGGCAGCGACATCGACCAGATTTCCCAGGAGGTCTTCAGCGCCAAGGCCGCGAAGGTCAACAAGAAGACGCGCGACCTTCAGGAACTGATCCGTGAGATCGGCCAGACGGGGGAATTCCTGACGGTCGTGCGGGAAAGCCTGGTCAGCGTCGCGCGCGTGGTGGCCTATTACAGCGCGCTCGACGGCCTCGACCGCAAGCTCGCCAAGGAGCTTCGCCAGCGCCTCAAGCTCTTGCAGCGAGATGCGGCCTCGCTCGGCGATCACTCTGCGTTTCTGTCCGGCAAGATCAATTTCCTGCTGGATGCGACGCTGGGCCTGATCAACCTCGAGCAGAACCAGATCATCAAGATCTTCTCGGTCGCCGCGGTTGTCTTCCTGCCGCCGACGCTGGTGGCCTCGGTCTACGGCATGAATTTCGAGATCCAGCCGGAGCTGAAATGGCACTACGGCTATCCGATGGCGCTCGTCCTGATGGTGGTCTCGATGATCCTGCCCTACCTCTATTTCAAGAGAAAGGGATGGCTGTAGCCACTTCCTCTTTTTGAGGGAAGGCGTCCCCTCTCCCCGCATGCGGGGAGAGGGCTAGGGTGAGGGGCAAATCCCCGAGGCCGGCCACCTCCTACTGCCCCGCCGCCTGCGGCTCATAGTCCATGATGAAGCGGCAAGGCTCGTTGTCGTAACGGGTGCTCGCGGCCTGGCACGTCTCGGCGATCGATGCGGGACTTGGTTTCTCGCCCTTGTCGATCCAGTCCACCATGGCGGCGAAGACCGCCGCATATTGCGGCGTCGAGAGCTTGCTGTGCTGGTTCTCGTCGGTAAAGGTCTGGACGAGCAGATCGGCATTGCCGGCTTTCGCGACCGTCTCGCGATATTGGGCTTCCAATTCCACGAACGCGGTCGGATCGTTCCTGGCATGCATGGAAATCGTCGGGGCGATGATCGCGCCCGTCAGGTCCGCGTCATAGGCGAGCAGCCGCCGGGCTTCCGCGTCGGCGCTGAACCGCTCCACGCCCTCGTTGAGGGCCGCATCGTCATCCGAGCCGGAATAGACGGTCTTCGAATTGTCGAACGGATTCTTGCCGTCCAGCCGCCTCCACACGATGTCCTGGAAGAGATTGGTGGCCCAGGCGAGATGCCCTACGAGGCTGCCCTCCGGCACCTTGGTGACGGCGAGGATATTGGCGAGGTTTTTCGCTTGTTCCGGCGAGCGTTTGTCCTTGGCGAGGGAAACGCCGGTGCATTCGTCGATACGCTTTTCAAGCTCTGCGCGCGACATCTTCTCGCCCTTCGGCAAGCCCTGCCATACGGGATATTGCGCCTCCTTCGGCCGCGGATGGTTCTTGCAGTAATACTGGTAGACGGCGCGAAGGTCGGCGCGGAAGCCATAGGAGCCGGTGCCGCCGCCGAGCACGCCGCTCGTCAGCACCACGCCGTCGTAATTCCTTTTGCCGTCCGCATCGAGCGCATAGAGTTCGGCCGCCTTGGCGGCGACATTGGCGCCCCAGGATTGGCCGTGCAGCAGGGTCAGCTTTGGTTCGCCGAGCAGCTTTTCAGCGATCTGGCGGACATTTTCCGTATCTTCCGCCGCCATTCGCACGCCGTAACCCTCCCGGCGATAATTGGAACCGGCCCAGGCATAGCCTTCCTCGACGGTCACGGCGAACCGTTCGAGATCCTCGACGGGATCGTCTGGTTCGGGTTTTGCGGTGCGCGGTCCGCCGTGCGAGTGCACGACGAGAATGCCGTTCCAGTTCCGGGGCTTGGCGATCCAGTAAAAGGCGCCGTTCTGATCGGCGCCTGCAAAGCATTCGGTCCCTTCCGGAAGCGTTTCCGGGCAATCCTTCTTCTCCTGCCCAAGGGCCGGCAATGCCGCAGGCAGGGACATGACGGCGGCGAAAGCCACCAAGGCCAATAGATGCTTCATGGAAAACTCCTCCTTCTCCACCATGAGGAGGCTATTCCGGTGTGTTTGCGGGAGGCAACCGGGGTGAGGGGTCGGATTGCGCACCGGATGCGATTCCGCACCTGCGAATGTTCCGCATTCTGCCCAACCGGGGTCAGGGATGGGTGGAAAATTACCCATCGGCGGCGGGTATTACCTTTTCGCCAGCCAGTCCCGCAATGCGTCGTTGATGCGGGACTGCCAGCCGGGCCCATCCGCTCGAAAGCGCTCCAGGACATCCGCATCCAGTCGGATCGTCGTGGAAACCTTGGTGCGATCGCTTTTTGGCCGCCCCCGTTGAACGGGTGCCTCCGCAAGCTTCTCCGCCCAGGGGCTTTCCGTCAGGTCGGGGGCGTCGTCATCAATGGTGGGCCAGTCTGGGGCCATAGGCTTTCTGTTCCCGGTCATTGGCCTTCCTCATGCTGATGATGCGCTGATCGTCTCCCCGGTGCGTCCAGACCAGAACGACCAACCGTTATTTAGGAAGCCCACGGTGAAATAGCGCGTTTCTACCTAATCGATCCGATCGTCTTCGATCGTCAGGTGCGGGCCATCGAATACCTTACCCGCATCGGAAAAATCCAGGCCTCGCTGCTCGAGGGTCAGAAGCCGCTTCACCGGATCGAATAGGATCGCCATTTATCGTTACTACAGAAAATATGGATTTTCCAGTATTGTGCGCGAAGAGGGCATTCACAAAAAAAATGCGCCGGAGCAATCCAGCGCATTTCATGTCGTTTTGCAACGTTTAGCTGTCCCATTCCGGCGCCAGATGGCCGGGGCTGACGATGCGGCCGTTCGGCTTCGCGAGGCCGTGGATCGCTTCCATCTCTTCGAGCGACAGCGCGAAATCGAAGACGTCGAAGTTCTCGGGCAGGCGGGAGACGGTCGCGGTCTTGGAAAGCGCGATGACGTCCTTCTGCTGGATCGCCCAGCGCAACGTCACCTGCGCCGCCGTCTTGCCGTGCTTGGCGCCGATCTCCTTCAGGAGCGGGTCGTTCGGCACCTTGCCGTCGGCCATCAGGTAGTAGGCGGTCACCGACATGCCGTGCTTGCGGGCTTCCGTCAGGACCTTGGTCTGGTCGAGATAGGGATGGTATTCCACCTGGTTGGTGGCGATCGGCGCATCGGAAAGCTTGACGGCTTCCGCCATCAGCGCGGTCGAGAAGTTGGAGACGCCGATATTCTTCACCTTGCCGGCCTGTCTGAGCTCGTTGAGCGCGCCGATGCGGTCGGCAAGCGGCATCTCGCTCTGCGGCCAGTGGAGCAGCAGCAGGTCGACGTAATCCGTCTTGAGTTTCTTCAGGCTCTCGTCGACCGAGGCGATGAAGGCGCCGTGGCCGACCTTGTCCACCCAGACCTTGGTGGTGAGGAAGATATCGGCGCGCGGAATGCCGGAATTGGCGATCGCTTCGCCGACGGAAGCTTCGTTGCCGTAGATCTGCGCGGTGTCGACATGCCGGAAGCCGAGTTTCAGGGCTTCCGGCAGCACGCGGGCCACGTCTGCATCGGGCATGCGGAAGGTGCCGAAACCGAGGGCGGGAATATTGGCGCCGTTGGCGCTGACGGTGAACATCGATGGAACTCCTGTGGGAGGCCCGGCACGCAGCCGGGCCGGGAAGGATAGGCCCATACTACATGGACCGATTCTGTGACGGATCAACCTCCGTCTTTCGAGGTGCGGGTCACCCGGCGATAGGCGGGTTGAGACGCGCAAAACCCTCCTGCCGCCGATAAGGGAAATGCGGATAGGGCGCGGTCACGGCGCTGGCCCGATCGAGTTTTTCGATCTGCTCCTTCGTCAGCGACCAGCCGACGGCGCCGAGGTTCTGGCGAAGCTGTTCCTCGTTGCGGGCGCCGATGATGACGGAGGATACGGTCGGACGGCTGACGAGCCAGTTGATCGCCACCTGCGGCACGGTCTTCGCAGTCTCCGCCGCGACCTCTTCCAGGGCGTCGACCACCCGGAAAAGCAGTTCGTCTTCCACCGGCGGGCCGAAATCCGCCGTTTCATGCAGGCGGCTGCCGGCCGGAAGCGGCTTGCCGCGGCTGATCTTGCCGGTCAGGCGCCCCCAGCCGAGCGGGCTCCAGACCAGCGCGCCGAGTCCCTGGTCGGCTCCGAGCGGCATAAGGTCCCATTCGTAGTCGCGGCCGACCAGCGAATAATAGACCTGGTGGGCGACATAGCGCGTCCAGCCGTGCCTGTCGGCCGCGGCGAGCGATTTCATGATCTGCCAGCCGGAGAAATTGGAGACGCCGGTATAGCGAAGCTTGCCGTCCTGAACGAGCCGGTCGAGCGTCGAGACCACTTCCTCGACGGGCGTCGAGGCGTCGAAGGCGTGCAGCTGGAAGATATCGATATGGTCGGTGCCGAGCCGCTTCAGCGCCGCCTCCACCGAGCGGATCAGCCGCGAGCGGGAAGAGCCCCGGTCGTTGGCCCCGTCGCCCGTCGGCAGGCTGGCCTTGGTGGAGATGAGGACGGCATCGCGCCGGCCTTTGATCGCTTTGCCCAGCACGTCTTCCGAAGCGCCGTTGGAATAGACGTCGGCCGTGTCGAACAGGTTGACGCCGGCTTCGAGGCAGATGTCGACGAGGCGGCGGGCTTCCTCGACATCGGTCGTGCCCCAATGGCTGAAGAGCGGACCGGAGCCCCCGAACGTGCCGGCTCCGAAGCTGAGCACCGGGACCCTGAGGCCGGATGCGCCGAGATTGCGGTATTCCATGATCTTTCTCCCTTGGGTCCGGAGGTTCATTCGGCCGGGCAGGCGAGGGCGGCGGTTTCCGCGCTGCGCTTGTCGAGCCGGATCGCGAAGAGCGCGACGGCAAGGGCAGCGATCGGCACCAGGCCGGCGACCAACGTGACCGAGCCGAGGCCGGGACCGTGGTCGATGACGATGCCGCCGAGCCAGGCGCCGATCGCATTGCCGAGATTGAAGGCTGCGATGTTGAAGGACGAGGCCAGGCCCTGGCCGGCGCCTTCGGCCTTCTGCAGCACCCACATCTGCAAGGGCGAGACGGTCGCGAAGGCGGCGGCGCCGAAGAGGCCGATGGCGATCACGGCGAGGACCGGCTGGTGGATCGCGGCGGTCATGGCGAGAAGCACGACGGAGAGCGCCACGAGGCTGGCGACGACGGTCGGCACCAGACGCCGGTCGGCCAGCCAGCCGCCGAGAAGGTTGCCGACGACGAGCCCGCCGCCGAAGACGAGCAGGATCGGCGAGACGGCGGCTTCCGAAAAGCCGGTGATCTCGGTCAGGATCGGTGCGATATAGGTGAAGCCCGCGAAGACGCCGACCCAGGAAAGCACGGTGGTCAGCAAGCCGAGGATCACGGCGCGGCGGCCGAGCACGGCCAGCACGCCCTGCGAGCCTTCCTCCTGCCGGTCGTCGCTGGCCTTGTCCTTCGGGACGAGGGCGGCGATCACGGCAAGCGCCACGACGCCGATGGCGGTCACCGCGAAGAAGGTCGAGCGCCATCCATAGGCCTGGCCGAGCCAGGTGCCGAAGGGCACGCCGAGGATGTTGGCGACCGTCAGGCCGGTGAACATGATGGCGATCGCCGAAGCCTTCTTGTTGGGCGCGACGAGGCTGGTGGCGACGACGGAGCCGACGCCGAAGAAGGAGGCATGCGCGAAGGCGGTGAGCACGCGGGCCGCCATCAGCGTCCAGTAGTCGGGCGCGAGCGCGCAGGCGAGATTGCCGATGGTGAAGACCACCATCAGGCTCATCAGCAGCGTCTTCTTCGACCATCTGCCGGCGATCGCGCCGAGCAGCGGCGCGCCGATCACGACGCCGAGCGCATAACCGGAAATGAGCAGCCCGGCCGCCGAAATCGACACGCCGAGATCGGCGCTGACGTCGATGAGCAGCCCCATGATGACGAATTCCGTGACGCCGATCCCGAAGGCCCCGGCCGTCAGGGCATAGAGAGCAAGTGGCATGAGGGTAGTCCTTGTCCTGGGGAGGAATTGATGCGCCGCAATATCGTTCCGGAGGACTTGCCTGTGTAGCGGTGGAGGTGGATAATCATTTGTGAAATTGTTTCACAGATTAAAGTGCGTTGTGCCGAGCCGCCCCCTCACCCGGCCTCCGCTGCGCTCGGCCACCCTCTCCCCGAGGGGAGAGGAGGGGATAGAGACGGCGCGGCAATCCCTTCTCCCCGGCGGGGAGAAGGTGCCGGCAGGCGGATGAGGGGGCTGCGACGGTCACTAAAAGCCTAGGAGAACCACCCATGGACAACCGCGCCGGCGAAATGGAGGTCTTCGTGCTTGCCGCCGAGCTCAAGAGCTTCTCGGCCGCCGGCCGCAAGCTGAAGCTTTCGCCCTCGGCGGTGAGCAAGCTCGTCACCCGGCTGGAAAACCGGCTCGGCACGCGTCTCGTCGTCCGCTCCACGCGCCTTCTGCAGCTGACGCCGGAGGGCGAGACCTATCTTGCCCGCGCCCAGCGTATCCTGGCCGAGATCGCCGATACGGAAGAGGTCGTTTCGGGGGGAGGGCGGATGCTGCCGCGCGGGCCGCTTGTCGTCAACGCCTCGGTCGGCTTCGGCGAACGCTACATCCTGCCGCTGACCGCCGAGTTCCAGCGGCTCTTTCCCGATGTCCAGCTCGACATCACCCTCACCGACGACGTCGTCGACCTGATCCGCGAGCGGGTGGACATCGCCATCCGGCACGGGCCGCTGCGCGATTCGTCGCTAATGGCGCGAAAGCTCGGCGAAAGCCGGCAGGTGGTCATGGCGTCGCCCGAATATCTTGACCGTCACGGCACGCCGAGCACGCCGGACGATCTCGCCCGTCACAATTGCATCAACTTCAATTTCCGCAGATCGGTGGAAGGCTGGCCTTTTCGTGATCCGCAAACGGGCCGGCGTCTTCTCCTTCCCGTCTCAGGCAGCCTCAAGGCGAGCAACGGCTCCATCATCCGGCAGTTCTGTCTTGCGGGGCTCGGCATCGGCCGGGTCGGCCGTTTCCATGTGGAGCCCGACATAGAGGCGGGCCGCCTCGTGCCGGTCCTTGAGGATTTCAACCCGGAGGACATAGAGGTCATCCACGCCGTCTATGCCGGCCACGAGCACCTTGCCGTGCGTATTCGTACCTATATCGATTTCCTTGCGGCGCGGCTGTGATCACAAATGTGTCATAAAGGCCGCATTCATGCCATCGTTTGGCCGATTTTCTCCAGGAATCCCCATGGCTCAGGAGAATCTGTCCCATGCCCCACGAACTCCACGAAGTCCTGGCCCGCATCCGGGCTGAAGTGAGCGCCGAACAGGCGGAGCGCCCGCATCTCAGTGTGCCGATGGAAGATCTCCGGCTGCTGATCCAGAGCATTGAAATCCTCCATTCGGAGAGGGAGGAACTGCGCCGCAGGGTCGATCAGCATGCGGACGTCATGGAGGCGGTCACCGTCTTCATCGAAGCCTACCGGGACAAGTACAAGAACTACGGCAGCGGCGGCGTGCGTCCGAGCGCGGTGCTGCGCCGCGAAGTGTGGCGGATCTGGGCGGCCATGCATGGTCATGTCGTCGTGACCGACAGCAGCTTCTGATGCCGGTCAGTCCCGGTCCGGCGCACCGAGCGGAAAGAGCGGCCGGTAGGGCCGCGCTTCGTCGACGGCGCGCGCGAAGGAGGGGCGGGCAAGCAGCCGCCCCCGATAGGCCCTGACATTCGCGAACCGTTCGCCGATCCGGTGCGTCCAGTCGGCATAGAAGAGCGCCGGCGCCGCCGCGCAGTCGGCGAGGCTGAATTCGCCGCCGGCAGCCCATTCGCGGGTTTCCATGTGCCGGTCGAGCCAGCCATAGGCGGCGTCCAGCATGTCGCGTGCTTCCTTGACGCCGTAGGCATCACGCTGGTCCTCCGGCCGGATGGCGTTGAAGACGATCTTCTGCTGCGGAGTGGAAATGTAGTTGTCGAAGAAGCGGTCGAGCATCCGGACCTCGATCGCCCGGTCCGCATCCTCGGGGATCAGCCTCGCGGGGCCGGGATAATGGACCTGCAGATATTCGATGATGATCGTCGCCTCGAAGACCGGCTTCTGTCCGTCCATCAGCATCGGAAAGCGCTTCACCGGCCAGAGCGCGCAGAGCTCCTCGTAAGCCGACGGGTCCTCCGGCCCCAGCATGCGGGTGTCGAAGGCGGTGCCGTTCTCGTAAAGGGCGGTCAGCACCTTCTGGCAATAGGACGAAAACGGGTGCGAATAAAGGATCGGACGCATGACGGCCTCCCAAACCGATTGCAAAATGAAACTGGTATATGGATAATTCAACTGCTCTGGGTTTGCAACTGGTTTCCTGAGTGCCCCGGAAGCCCCCCTCTGGCCTGCCGGCCATCTCCCCCACAGGTGGGGAGATTGGCTGGGCGCGCCGGTTTCCTCAGGCAAGAAATGTATCTGCACGGCACGACGTTGATGCGGCGGGAAAGTCGCGCGACTTGCGATCTCCCCACCTGTGGGGGAGATGGCCGGCAGGCCAGAGGGGGGCATGCCGGGCACGTCGCCCCCGACTTTACGCCCCGGCTTCACGCCTCGACAGCGACCGCCTCACGCGCGTGGATCGCCCGGATCTCCCGCGCCACCATCTCCTGCAGCCGCCAGAGATTGCGGTCGCGGATGCCGAATTCCGCCAGATGCACGACGGTGTTGTAGAGATATTCCGCACAGGAGCCGCGATGGCCGCAGGCGCGCGCCAGCACGGGCGCCACCTCGTCGAGCGGCAGCAGCGGGCGGATGATCCTCTGGCTGGTTCCGCCGGCCCAGAAGGTCAGCGCGCGAACCGTTTCGCCGCTCTGCGTCCTGACCGGCATCCAGCGCATCGAGGCGAGGGCGTCGCGATTGCCGACCTCGCGGCGCAGCGCCTTTTCCATCTGCACGCGCTTTTCCTCGTCGGCCACCCGGTAGATCACGCCGTCGCAGCGTCCGCCGCGCGACAGCATCATCATCAGCCCGGGCTGGTCCGGCGTGCCGCGGCCGCGCTCGATCTTCAGGGAGAAGGACCGGTGCCAGCCGTGCAGGGTGGCGCGCTGGCAGGCGATGGAATCGAAACCCGGCCTCCAGATCAGCGACCCGTAGGCGAAGATCCACAAGGGCGCGTCGCCGAGCTCCTGCGTCAGCCGCTCGGCGAGCTCCGCATAATCCTCGTCGCCGAGCGGGACCCAGGAGGGCGGCGGACCGGGATCGGCCTCTTCGCGGAAGCAGAGATCGACCAGCTCCTGCGTGAGCGACATGACAAGCGATTTCGGCATGATTTCTGAGCGATTTTCGGGCAGGCGGCGAAACGGTAAGCCGAAACGTGCAGGCGGATTACCCCCAAGTCAACCCGTTTTGCTGCCTTGCCTCACCGAACGAATGATACCCTCTGCCATAAAATGGTCACGGAATATCTCAGGCTGAAAGACGTTTTGAGGGGACCGTCTGACGGAGAGAGGATCATGGATACGATGACCGATGCCCGCCGGGACCCCGGACGGGTCAGGCACAAATGGCTTGAGCTCGACGGCATGAGGGTCTTTTATCGCGAAGCGGGAAGACGGGGCGCGCCTGTCCTGCTCCTGCCGCACGGCTACCCTTGCTCTTCTTATGAATTCCGCGAGCTGATGCCGCTGCTCGCCGACCGCTGGCATCTCGTAGCGCCGGATTTTCCGGGCTGCGGCTACACCGACACGCCGGACGATTTCCGCTACGACTTCGACGGTTTCGCCGGTTTCCTGGAAGACTTCGCGGAAAAGCTCGGCTTCGGCCGGTTCGCCATCTACCTGCACGATTTCGGCTCGCAGATCGGCCTTCGCCTGGCGATCAGGCGGCCGGAAAAGATCGCCGCGCTGATCATCCAGAACGGCGATATCTACGAGGACGTGCTCGGCCCGAAATATGCGGGACTGCAGGAATATTGGCGCAACCCCACCGAGGAGGGGCGCCGCAAGATCGCCGATGCGGTGAGCGAGGAGGGCTTCAGGGAGGAATTCCTCAACGAGGTGCGCCCGGAGCTCGCCGAGCGCATTTCGCCTGACCTCTGGAAGCTGCACTGGTCGCTGATGGATGACCGGCGCCGCGGGATCGCCGTCGACGTCATCGCGGGCCTTCGCGAAAACGTCGGGTGGTTCCCGCGCTACCAGCAATATCTGCGGGATCATCAGCCGCCGGCCCTGATCGTCTGGGGTCCGCAGGACGGCTACATGCCGGAAGAGTCCGCCCGCGCCTTCCTGCGCGACCTGCCGAAGGCGGAACTGCATCTCTTCGACGGCGGCCATTGGCTGCTGGAAACCAGCCTGCACGAGGTCGCACCGCTGATCCGCGGCTTCCTCGGGCGGGTCCATGCGGCGTGAGGTTGAGAAAAGGAGTTCCTGGACTGATGCGTTGGCTTTTTGTTGCGGTACTGGCGATCCTGGTTGGCTGTGTCCTGAGCATCATCTGGATGAATGACGACGGTCAATGGCCACATGGCGACAGCCGCATGGAAGGCCCGCAGTCCCAACCTCAGAACCCGCTTTCGCCGCCGCCGGGCAATCCCTGATCAGGCTTTCACGGCGACGAGGAAGAAGCGCGGAAAGCGCAGGAGCACCCGTCCGTCGGCCATGGGCGGATAGGCCTTCGCGATGCGGGCCGTGTAGTCCGCGGTGAAGGCTTCCGCATGGGCCGGGCCGGCGGCGTCGAGATAGGGCCGGAGGCCCGTCCCGCGCACCCATTCGACGATCGCCGAAGCATTCGCGAGCGGGTGGTAATAGACCGTATGCCAGACGTCGACGCGTGCCGCCTTCGGCATCAGTGCGTCGAAATAGGCGGAAGGCGGGGGAAGGAGGGGCCGTCGCACCTTTCCTCCCGCGAAGGCGGCGGCCCAGGGGCCGGCTGCGCCCGTCTCCTCCATCAGCGTGTGGCTTGGTTCGGTCAGATTGTCCGGCATCTGCACCGCCAGCACGCCGCCGGGTTTCAGGTGGTCCATCAGCCGGGCGAGCACGGATATGTGGTCCGGTACCCATTGGAAGACGGCATTGGCATAGAGCAGGTCGGCCGGCCCCTCCGGCACCCAGGTATTGAGGTCGGCCTTGAGGAATTCCGTGCCGGGCAGGCGCTTGCGGGCTGCGGCGAGCATGTTGTCGTCGCTGTCGAGGCCGGTGACGCTCCCGGCGCCGAAGCGCTCCGCCAGCAGTTCGGTGGAATTGCCCGGCCCGCAGCCGAGGTCGTAGGCCCTGGCCGCCGAGCCGAGCGGCACCTGCGCGATGAGATCGCGGGCCGGCCGGGTCCGCTCGTCCTCGAACTTCACATATTGCTCTGCCGACCATGCCATTTGCGGAGACTCCCATCGATTCTGCTGGAGCAAAATGACACCTCTCTGAAGGTGTCTCCATGACAAAAAATATCAATTTTTGTGATGACTCATTTCATATTATCGCTTGACCTTGGAAGGCAGGCGGGCCTTCACTCACCCGCGCAATCTGAGACCCGCCCTGGAATGCCGAAGGAGACCGACATGCCCGTGAACACCGCCGCCCGCACCGCCACCTGGACTTTCGTGGACGGCGAATGGCTGGAGGGAAATCCGAAGCTCGTCGGTCCGACCTCGCATGCCATGTGGCTCGGTTCGACGGTGTTCGACGGGGCCCGCTGGTTCGACGGCATCGCGCCCGACCTCGACCTGCATTGCCGGCGCGTCAACCGCTCGGCGAAGAACATGGGCATGACGCCGGTGATGAAGGCAGACGAGATCGAGGCGCTCGCCTGGGAAGGCGTGAAGAAGTTCGACGGCAAGACGGCGATCTACATCAAGCCGATGTACTGGGCCGAGCACGGCATGCCGTTCAGCGTCGTCGCCGCCGATCCGGATTCGACCCGCTTCGCGCTCTGCATGTTCGAGGCTCCGATGGCAACTGCCAAGCCCACCTCGCTCACGGTATCGCCCTACCGCCGCCCCAACCCGGAAGTTGCGATGACCGGCGCCAAGACCGGCAGCCTCTATCCGAACAGCGGCCGCATGATCCTGGAAGCCCGGGGTCGCGGCTTCGACAATGCGCTCGCCCGCGACATGAACGGCAATGTCGCCGAAACCGCTTCCTCGAACATCTTCATGGTCAAGGACGGCGTGGTGATGACGCCGATCGCCAACGGCACCTTCCTTGCCGGCATCACGCGTTCGCGGGTCATCGGCCTTTTGCGCCAAGCCGGCTTCGACGTGCGCGAGACGACGCTGACGGTCGAGGATTTCATGGATGCCGACGAGATATTCACCTCCGGCAACTATTCGAAGATCGTGCCGATCAACCGTTTCGAGGACCGCCAGCTGCAGGAAGGCCCCGTCGCCCGCAAGGCGCTGGACGTTTACATGGACTGGGCCCGCTCCAAGACCGGCGACGACGCGTGAGGAGTTGAACGGACGGCGGCGTTTCTAAGCGAGGTCGTCTTCGTCGTCATGACCAAGGCTCTTGCCACGATGCAGGATGCGCATGATGACGACAAGGTCGTCGTCGATCCGAAAACAATGCTCGCCTTGCGCTTGAAGCCGACGATTCGAATGCCGGCGCCGATATCGTCATGTCTGGTGCCGCGCGCGGGAAAGGTCTCGAAAGCGGTACAATAGTCGACAAGCTGGCCGATGTAACGCCGTGCAACGGCGCGGCCCGCTCTCGGCGCAAGATAGTCGTAGAGTTCGGCGAGATCCAAGTCTGCGCCGGATCAAATACGACCGTGTACCTCATTCAGGGAAACGATTTTCTCGATCGCGCGCGTCCATATGGGCCTCGATGCGCCGCCGGACTTCCTCGATGGGAAGGGCCTTCGAAGGGTCATAGGCTCTCAGCGTCGGCACGACCTCGTTTCGCAGCCATTGCTCGATTTCGGCATCGTGGTCCGCGAGATAGCGCAGGCCCTCGGCGACGACTTCGCTTTCGTCCGCGAATTCGCCGGACGCGATCTTCTTCTCGACGAGTTCGACCATGTCTTCCGGCAGCGAGACGGTGATGGATCGGTTCGCGCGCATGCTTGGCTCCTTGTCTGTCGATTGTAGCACGCAGACGGGCTGATCCGAATAGTCGCCGATGCCTGCAAGTTCTCTCAGATAGCGACCGGTGAAAACGATCCGCACGCGAGGTTCAAACCGGCCCGTATTTGTTCAATATGGCGGCGATTTCCTCTTCCGTCGCGAAATCACCCTTTTCCGCCTCGGCAAGACCGGTTTCGACGCCGGCAATCCATTTCTCCTGCCAAGCCAGCGAGCGACCATGCGCCAAGGCATCTTCGATGATCTGCCCTCGCGTCAGCCTGGAGCGCGCCGCGAGCCGGTCGATACGGCGGCTGAGATCCTCGGAGATTTCGGCGTTGTCCTTCATGACGCCAGTCTGCCACATCCTGCGGTCTGTAGCCAGCCCGCCTCACTCCCGTCCCGTCGGCCCGGTATATCTCATGCGCATATAGGCATTGCCGGCCCTGAGCTCGTCGAGCATCTGGCGGATGCGTCTTTCGCGGGTGTCCGTCCGCTTGGCCCGCGCGATCCAGCCGAGATAGTCGTTGCGCTGGTAGGCCGGCCGCGCCGCATAGGCTTTCTCGACGCCCTCCCGCTTCAACCGTTCCGCTATGTCCTGCGGCATGGGCTGGAGTTCGCGCTTCAGGTTTTCCGTGCCGGGAAATGTCGCCATCCTCCGCCTCCCTCAGACGAACCGCACTGCGGCGGTGCCGATGATGATCATCGAGACGGCGATCATCAAGGGCTTGACGGGCAGTTTCCTGACAATGACGGCGCCGAGCGGCGCGGCCAGTATGCCGCCGAGGATCAAACCCAGCGCGGGGGCAAGTTCCGACCAGCCGAGCGCCAGGATGAAGGTTGCCGAGATCGTCGTGGTGACGGCGAATTCGGTGAGGTTGGTGGAGCCGATCACCTTCTTGGGGTCGTGGCCGCGGCCGAGCAGGCTGCTGGTCACGATCGGCCCCCAGCCGCCGCCGCCCATGGCGTCCAGCAGCCCGCCCGCGCCGCCGATATAGGGTACGATCCAGTCATGCACGTCGCGCGGAAATTTCGGCCGGAAGGCCTTGTAGAGGATGAAGATGCCGACGGCGATCAGATAGACCGAGACGAAGGGCGCGATCGCCTCGCCGTCGATATTGGAGAGCACGTAGGCGCCGATCGCTCCGCCGAGCATGCCAGCCGGCGCAAGCCGCAGCACCAGCCGCCAGTCCACATTCCGGTGATAGATATGCGAGAGCCCGGAAGCCGCCGTGGTGAAGCATTCGGTGACATGCGTCATCGCGCTTGCCGTGGACGGTGCGATGCCGATCGCCAGCAGGCTGGTGGTCGTCAGCACCCCGAAGGCCATGCCGAGCGCACCGTCGATGATCTGGGCGAGGAAACCGATGAGAACGAAGATCAGGAAGTCGGGCGTCAGGAAATCGAACATCGGCTCCTCGGGCTGTTTGATCCCAGCCCGGGAAATCCCTTGCCCTTCAAAAGGTTCCGGCGAAATGCCGGCGTCGCGCCGGAGCGGGATTCATTCTCCCGTCTTCACCGTCAGTTCGTCGCCCGAAATCTCGCCGCCGATCTCGGCGGTCTTGGCCTTCTTGTCGAAGACGCAGATGGCGCTGATCGTGGCATCCGCGCCGACCGCCTTGCCGGAGACGACGGCAAGCCCGTAGTTCTCGCTGCCGAACGGATCGACGAGCGCCTTGCCGTTTTCGATAAGGCCGTCCGCCGCCGCAACGCAGGCTTTGCCGACCTCGTCGCGGAATTCCGCCCATGCGTCGTCGGATGCGGCATGGACGGTGGCGGCGCTGGCCGAAACGAGGGCGGCGGCGAGGAGGGACAGGGTCTTCATGCGGAGGCTCCGAGCGGTGATCTGACACGTTTCTTGTAGACGCAAAATTCCGGAACGTCTTGACCTCTCCGGCCTGATTTTTGGCAAGATCACCGTTGCCACTTGGCCGCTCCGCTCCTATGTTCCCGCACGACGCTTGTTTCAAGGTGTTTGCCGAAAAGGAGTAAGACAATGGCCTTCGAACTTCCCGAACTCCCCTACGATTACGAAGCGCTTTCGCCGTACATGTCGAAGGAAACGCTGGAATTCCACCACGACAAGCACCACAAGGCTTATGTCGACACGGGCAACAAGCTCGCCGCCGAAGCCGGCCTCGGCGACCTGTCGGTGGAGGAAGTCGTCAAGAAGTCCTTCGGCACCCACCAGACCCTCTTCAACAACGCAGCCCAGCACTACAACCACATCCATTTCTGGAAGTGGATGAAGAAGGGCGGCGGCGGCACCAAGCTCCCGGGCAAGCTCGAATCCGCGATCGCCTCCGATCTCGGCGGCTACGACAAGTTCAAGGCGGATTTCATCGCCGCCGGCACGACGCAGTTCGGTTCCGGCTGGGCCTGGGTTTCCGTCAAGGACGGCAAGCTCGTCATCTCCAAGACCCCGAACGGCGAAAACCCGCTGGTCCACGGCGCAGAGCCGATCCTCGGCGTCGATGTGTGGGAACACTCCTATTACATCGACTACCGCAACGCCCGCCCGAAATACCTCGAAGCCTTCGTCGACAGCCTGATCAACTGGGACTACGTCCTCGAGCGCTACGAAGCCGCGACGAAGTAATCCGCGGTCATCGCTGATTCTTTAAAACACCCGGCGTCGCAAGGCGCCGGGTGTTTTGGTTCGAGGCCGCGATTCGTAGCTGTTGATTTCCTGTCGTACACGCGTCAACGTGATATGTGTGCTTTCAAGGAGAGTGCGATGTCGGAGGTGGACCTGAAGAGCGTCAAAGCGGAGTTTTCCGCTTCCTTGAATCAGGTTGCGGCCGAGGAGTTGGCAATGGCTCCTCTTCCCGCCGAAGTCGATGTCCTGCAACAAGCCCGACCGAGCCTGGTTCACTATCTCTCTGGGTTCCCGGCCGATATTGATCTTGATGATGATGTGTTCGCTCGGAATCCTTCGCCGAGTATGGGCTTTGCCAGCGAATGTGAAGGCGAAGGACAAAATGGCTGACCCTTCTATCGAGACTGTGCTTGAGCAGCTTGCCGCTCGTGAGCCCATCTTTCATCGGCGCGAATTCGGCACCAGTCGGGAAGCGCTGGAGGCCATGACGGATGAGGGATTCTGGGAGATTGGGGCGAGTGGTCGGGTTTATGGGCGCGATTTTGTAATCGATAATCTCATCGAGCGATATCGCGATCCCGAGCCTCATGATTGGCCGTGCCATGATTTCACGATCAGCCGCCTTGCCGATGGATTGTATCGGCTGTCCTACATATTGGAGGAGCCGGGCCGCCGCACGCGGCGGACGACGCTTTGGAGAAACACGCCGGAGGGATGGAAGATACTTTTTCATCAGGGAACCGTAATCGTGTGAGCGGCAATGGCATTGAACTAAGCGCGTGTTGGAATTGCAGATGAGGGATTTGCTCCCGTCACACGCCTGTCACAAGCGCAAAATACTTGCCTCCCATGTCTCACGAAAAGCCGTTTCTCCGCTTCGGCGTGATTGCCGATCCGCAATATGCCGACCTGCCGCCGAATGTGGCGATGAACCGCTATTTCGAAAACAGCCTCGCGAAGCTGAGGGAGGCGGTCGGCGTCTTCAACGGCGAAGACCTGTCCTTCGTCGTGACGCTCGGCGATCTCGTCGATCGCGGCTGGGAGAATTACGACGCGGTTCTCTCGGTCTACGGGGACCTTCGCCACGAAAGCTTTCTGCTGCCCGGCAATCACGATTTCCTGCTGGCGCCGGAGCACCTTTCCAAGGTGCATGCGCGGCTCGGCATGCCGGCCGCCTGGCACGATTTTTCCCGCGGCGGCTTCCGTTTCGTGGTGATCGACGGCAGCGAGATCAGCCTGTTCTCCTCTCCCAAGGGCGATCCGCGCCATGCGCTCGCGAAGGAGCGCCTGCGGGCGCTGAAGGCGGAAAACGCCGTGAACGCGCGAGAATGGAACGGCGGCATCGGCGGCGGGCAGTTCGCCTGGCTCGAATCCACGCTGGAACGCGCCCGCGCCGCCGGCGAGAAGGCGGTCGTCATGGGGCACTACCCGCTCCATCCGGAAAACGAACACAATCTCTGGGGCCATGAGCGCCTGACCGATCTTTTCGCCCGGTCGGGCAACGTCGTCGCCTATCTGAACGGCCACAACCATGCCGGCAATCTCGGCCGCTCGGGCAATACCTGGTACGTGAATTTCAAGGGCATGGTCGACACGGAGACGGAAAACGCCTTCGCCGTCGTCGCGATCTTCGCCGGCCGCATCGAGATCACCGGCTATGGCCGCGAGGAAAGCCGCGTGCTTCCTCTTTGAGGTCGATGCAAAATCGCAGCTCCTCTCTTCAATGGGGCATTTCGATCGCATTCGCCGTCCAGCCCTCGACCCAGAGCCGGCGTAATCTTTCCCCTTCGCCGCGGAAGAAGTCGTCGACCGGTTCGCAATGCTCCACCCGGTCGGTGCGGAAATTGCGGATTGCACGGCGAAGCTCGCACCAGGCGACGATATTGGCCGTCTGCGAATAGTAGATGAGCGCGATCGGCCGGATCGTCCGCTCCGTGGCGCGCCCATGTTCGTCGCG
Organism: Xaviernesmea oryzae; assembly: GCF_900177415.1. Taxonomy (GTDB): domain Bacteria; phylum Pseudomonadota; class Alphaproteobacteria; order Rhizobiales; family Rhizobiaceae; genus Neorhizobium; species Neorhizobium oryzae_A. The sequence goes on from NZ_FXAF01000006.1 coordinate 1,416,083, forward strand.
ATAGTCGAGTGCCAGCTTCCGCTCGTCGCGGATCGCCCGGCGCAGCATGGCGAGATCGACCGTCTCCGGCACCGGCGCCGCCGTTCCCCAGGCATGCAGCGCGTTGGCGGAGAAGATGCCGGCAAGCGGCGGCGGCACGACGGCGGCGATCTTGCGGTTCACCTGTTTTGCGGCCTGTTTGAGCTCCATGTCGCCAGTGCGTTCGAGAAGCGCCAGCGCCAGCACGATCGCCTCCGTCTCCTCGATCGACAGCATCAGCGGCGGCAGCGTGAAGCCGGGGCGCAGGATATAGCCGATGCCGCGCCCGCCCTCGATCGGCACGCGCATGGCCTGCAGCGCCGCGATGTCGCGGTAGATGGAGCGCACCGTCACTTCGAGCTGCGCGGCGATCGCGGCCGCCGTTACCGGCTTCTTGGAAAGCCGCAGGATCTGGATGATCTCGAAGAGGCGCGAGGCCTTGCGCATGCCGTTTTCCTTCACCGCCGGACAACCGCTCCTGACAATACGTTGTCAGTTGGGCTCCTGTATAGCGCCGGATATCCGATTGAAAAACCATGGCTCCCTTCATCGGAGCCTGTTCTTGTAAAGCCGATAAACTGACATGACATACACGGAAAATCTCTGGCTCTATTTCACGCTGCTCTTCGGCATCATCGTCGTGCCGGGCATGGATATGATCTTCGTGCTGGCGAATGTGCTGACACGCGGCCGTACCGCCGGGCTCGCCGCCACTGCCGGCATCATGCTGGGCGGCCTGGTGCATTCGATCTACGGCGCCCTCGGCGTCGGTCTGCTCGCCACCCTCATGCCGGTGCTCTTCAAGCCGCTGCTGATCGTCGGCGCGCTCTACATGGCCTGGATCGGCGTGGGCCTGATGAAAAGCTCGATCACCGTCGACCACGTCGGCCCGGCCGATACGCGGTCCAACTGGGAGGCGTTCCGGCGCGGCGCGGTCACCTGCCTCATCAATCCGAAAGCCTATCTCTTCATGCTCGCCGTCTATCCGCAGTTCCTCCGGCCGGATTTCGGGCCGCTTGGCCCCCAGGCGGCCGTCATGGCGGCGATGACGGCGGGAACGCAGTTCGCGATCTACGGCGGATTGGCGGTCGCCGCCGGACGGGCGCGAAACCTGCTGGTCGGCAACGGCACCGCGACCATCTGGGTCGGGCGCATCGCCGGCCTGCTCCTGCTCGCGGTTTCCGTGCTGACGCTCTGGGAAGGGATCAGGGCGTGAGCCGCGGCGCCGTCGCGGAGCTTGTCGGGCGCACCCGACCGAGGTTCTGCTAGAGATTTGATTCGCCTGACGTTCTCACCTTTTTGTTACTTCATTGTCATCGGTCTGGAAGCCATTGTGCGGCGCATTATCGCGCCCGGATTCGATGTCGAAGAGGAGAATGTCTGCATGCGTCTGAAATCCCTGGTTTTCGCAGCCGTCGCCGGCTGTCTTGGTTTGTCTGTCGCCGTCGCTCAGGAAGAGCCCCAGGCGCTTCGCCAGAGCCAGATGAAGGCCGTCGGCGGCGCGATCGGTGCGCTCGGCGGCATCGCCAAGGGCCAGAAGCCTTACGAGGCGGCGGCGGTGACTGCCGCGCTGACCACGATCAGCACGACGATGAAGGCCTTCCCGAACCAGTTCCCGGAAGGTTCGCAGACCGGCTCGGAATCGGAAGCCGCTCCGGCCATCTGGCAGAACAAGACGGATTTCGAAGCCAAGGCGCAAAAGCTGGCCGCCGAAGCGGATAGCCTGCTTGCTGCCGTCCCGGTCGATGCGGCAGGCGTCGGTGCGGCGATGAGGACGCTTGGCGGGACCTGCAGCGACTGTCACCAGACCTACCGCATGAAGAAATGACCCGTCGCGGGGGAGCGGCGAGCAATGCCGCTACCCCGCGCTGGCTGATCCTCGGCATTAGAACCTTCAATATTATCACCGCCTTGTTACTTCCTACGGCCGTGCACACATCGCATCGTGAACCGTCGTCAACAGCCCGGCCGTACCGGGCTCCATGGGAGGAACGTGCACATGCGGTTGAGGTCATACGTCATCGCGGCTGGCGCCGCCTGTCTCTGTCTGTCCGCGGCATTCGCGCAGGAGGGGCCGATCGCAGCCCGCCAGGCCTTGATGAAGGCGAACGGGCAGGCGGCCGGCGCGCTGGGCGCAATCGCCAAGGGCGAAAAGCCCTACGACGCGGCGACGGTAAGATCGGCGCTGACGACGATCAGCACCGATATGAAAGCCTTTCCGGATCAATTCCCGGCGGGTTCGGACACGGGGAAAACCAAGGCCCTTCCGGCGATCTGGCAAAACCCGGATGGATTCCGCGCCTTGTCGGCCAAGCTGGCCTCGGAGGCCGAAGCTCTGGTTGCGACGCTGCCCGCGGACAGGGCCGGTGTCGGGGCTGCGCTGGGACGGCTGGGACCGATCTGTTCCGAATGCCACAAGACCTACCGGGCTCCCGCCAACTGAACGGCGGACCGGAAGCCGGCGGCCAGCCCGCCGCCGGCTTTTCATGAACACCTTTGAGGGAGAAGAGCATGGCGTCTCTATGGGCGAAAGTCTTGGGTGCCGGCGCGGTCATCGTCGCAATCGGCGCCGGGATAGCCTGGGCGCTGACGAAGCCCGATCCGCACCCGGAAAGCTATTGGGCCGGTCTCGGCGAGCCGGACCTCGCGAGCGGCGAGCAGCTCTTCTGGGCCGGCGGCTGCGCGAGCTGTCATGCCGCGGCGGGGGCGCAGGGTGATGCGCTGAAGGTGCTTTCCGGCGGCCGCGCGCTGCCGACCGCCTTCGGCACGTTCCACATTCCCAACATCTCGCCCGACGCGCAGGCCGGCATCGGCAACTGGACGCTGGCGGAATTCGGCAATGCCATGACCCGCGGCGTCGGGCCGGATGGCGAGCATCTTTATCCGTCCTTTCCCTACGGCTCCTATGCCCGGCTGTCGGCCGGGGATATCAACGATCTCTTTGGCTACCTGAAGACGCTGCCGGCGAGCAGCAACGTCGCGCCGCCGCACGAATTGCAGTTTCCCTACAATATCCGGCTGGCGGTGGGCGGCTGGAAATACCTCTATTTCAACGACCGGCCGCGGGTTCAGCTCGCCTCCGCCGACGAGAAGGTCAGGCGCGGCCAGTTCCTGGTCGAAGGGCCGGGCCATTGCGGCGAATGCCACACCCCGCGCGACGCGCTCGGCGGCTTCCAGCCGGACCGCTGGCTGGCGGGCGGCCCGAACCCGGAAGGCCGGGGCAGCATTCCGAACATCACGCCGGGCTCTCAGACCATGGGTTCCTGGAGCGAGGGCGATATCGTGAGCTATCTCGAAACGGGCTTCACGCCGGACTTCGACAGCGTCGGCGGCTCCATGGTCGAGGTGCAGCAGAACGTGGCGCATCTGCCGAAGAGCGACCTCGAAGCGATCGCCGCCTATCTGAAGGCCGTGCCTCCTGTGAAGTGAAATGCTTGCAAGAAGTGCTATCATCCATTAAATTGCTTGCATGAACGGCAAGCACCGTAGAACGCTGGAAGCTGTCTTTAGAGATCCTGTATCCGGAACGCTCGAATGGGCGGCGATCGAAAGCTTGCTTGTTGCAGCCGGTTGCGCCGTCATCGAAGGGAGCGGCTCTCGCGTCCGCTTTGACAGGGACGGGGAGATCGAAACCTTCCACCGACCGCATCCGGCCAAGGAAGCAAAGCGCTATCAGGTGCGTGCTGCCCGCGCTTACTTGATCCGGCTAGGGATAATGCCATGACGAATGTGATGACCTATAAAGGCTACTCCGCCCGTATCGAATACGACGACGAGGACGGCATCCTGTTTGGTCAGATTTCCGGCATCCGCGACGGTGTCGGCTTCCACGCGGATAGTGTTGACGAACTCCGGACTGCCTTTCGTGAGGCGGTCGACGATTATATCGAGACTTGTGCCAAAGTCGGCAAAGAGCCGCAGAAACCCTATTCCGGCAAGATGATGTTTCGCGTCAGCCCCGAGGTTCACCGGCGCGCCGCCCAAGCTGCCGAGCTTGCCGGCAAGAGTCTCAACGAATGGGCCGGAGAAGTCCTGGCCAAGGCCGCCGGATAGGCCTCGGCCGGTCTTGCCTCATGCCAGCGCCTGCATGTAGCGCATGCCGGTGACCGGGCGCGGCTTGAAGTCCAGTTGTTCGTAGAAGCGGTGGGCGGCGAAATTGCCGGTCGCGGCGCTGACCGAAAGATAGTCGCAGCCGGCATTCTTCGCGACTTCGCGGGCGCGCGAGACCAGATGGTGGCCGATGCCGTGGCCGCGATGGCCGTCGCGCACGAAGAGATGGTGCAGGTCCATGCCCCGCGTGCCTTCCTGCGCCCTGTAGAGCGGCACGAGGATGGCGTAACCGATCAGTTCCGAGCCCGTATCGGCGACGAGGGCGGTGATCCACGGCATGGGGCCGAAAAGGTCGCGTTCGAGTTTTTCGGGCGTGATGGCGGCGGGATCGTTGTGATGGGCGGCAAGCGCCGCGATCATCTCGTTGAGCTCGGGCAGGTCGCGCGGTTTGGCGCTGCGGATCGTCACGACGGGCGGGCGCGGCAGCGAGATTTCGGTGTCTTCAGTCGTGTCTGGGGTCATTTCCGGCATCCTCTTTCGGTCTTTTCGCCATCAGGTGCCGTCTGAAACAACAAAGCCGCCTGACGGCGGCTTGTTGACATGATGATCTGTCGAGCCGCCCCTTACAGGTAGGCCCAAAAATACGAGCAGGCGATGGTGGTGCGCATCTTGATCATGGCCGCTCAGATGCTCCCGTTCGCGAAGCTTGTCAAGCGCAATCATCCGAAGGCGAGCATGCGCCCCGCGAAGATGATCGCCACCCATAGCGTGAGCGAGGCGAGGCCGCAGATCGCTCCCGCGGCCCGCCGCACGTTGCGGCCGTCGAGAAGGCGCAGCAGGATTGCATTGCCGCCCGCCACGAGAAGAAGAACGAGCTTCAGCCGGAAGAACGGGCTTGCGAGATATTCCCGCGCCGCCGGCGCAAAGAGCAGCGCCCCGGTCACGGCGGCGAGGCAGAAGCCGGCGATCGCGACGGGCACCAGCGAGCGCCGCACGGCTTCACGGTCGAGTTTCCTCATTAGCCCGAGCAGGTGCAGGTCGACGGTCGCGATCGACCCGAACAGCAGGCCGATGCCGACGATGTGCAGTCCGCTGACGATCGGATAGGCCCAGACGGAGCTTCTCAGCGCCACCACGAGATCGAGGTTTTCGAGCGCGGCAAGCACGGCCTTACCCTCGCGGATCGCCGCTGCAGCCGGCGGGGAGGGCAACCGATTGCTGCCGCACCCCGACCCCGTCGAGCACGATCAGGGCCGGCCTGGCGACGCCTTCCTCGCTGCAGGAGGGGAAGGCGATCGCGGTGACGACGTCGCCCTCCCTCGGCTCCCGCGGCAGGCCCCAGGCCTGCAGCCGGTTGATCGGCGCGAGATCGAGCACCCACCGTTCCGCTTGCGCCGCCGGCCGGGCGCGCTGGAGCGTCGCATCGAAACCGAGTTCGGCGAGTTCGTCCGGCACGGGCAGGTCGTTCCAGTCGGGCGGAAGGGCGCCGGCACTGTTCTCGACGGTGATCTCCGGATGCGGGTTGCGCCAGGTGACGGCGGTGACGCGGCCGGAAAGATAGATCGGCCGCGCGGTATCGTAGTAACCCCATCCGTGATGGGCCAGCACCTGCGGAACGCCCGCAAGGCCTGCGGCGAGCAGGATCGCCAAAAACTTCGTCTTCATCGCTGCCTCCTGTGAAAGTGATGACGGGGAGATAGACGCGGCGGGACCGATGCATCAATGATGCGGTCCGGTCTTGTTCAATACCAAAGTCGATATCGATGGACTTCAATCAGATCCGTTGTTTTCTCGTGCTCGCCGACGTGCTGCATTTCGGCAGGGCGTCGAAGGCGATGGGGATGGCGCAGCCGCATTTCAGCCGGGCGATCGGCCGCCTGGAGGACGAACTGAAGGTGAGATTGTTCGCGCGCACCAGCCGGCGCGTCGAACTGACGGCGGCTGGCGCCGCTTTTCGGGAGGAAGCGCGCGCCATTCTGGCCGCCGAGGAGCGTGCCCGCCAGTTCGCGAGACATGCGGCCCTGAATGCCAGCAGCCGGCTCCGCATCGCCTTCGTCTCCGCGGCGCTCTATCACGTCCTGCCCGCGGCGATCCGGTCGCTGCGCGAGGCGGATCCGGCGATCGGCTTCGACCTTCGCGAGGCGACCACCAACGAGCAGGTGGAACTGATCGCCGCGGGCAGGATCGATCTCGGGCTCGGCCATCCGCCGGTGGAGGAGCAGCCGCGGCTTTCCGCCGAAACCCTTTCCCGCGACCGTTTCGATGCGGTCCTTCCCGCCGATCATCCGCTTGCACGGCAACCGGATGTCGATTTCGCCGGATTGGCCGGGGAGCCGATGGTGCTGTTTCCCGAAGAGCAGGGACCTGCTCTTTATGCGGCGATCCGCGACCAATGCCGGCTGGCGGGACATCCGCTGCAGGTCGCAGCCACGGCAAGCCGCCTGCATAGCCAGCTTTCCCTCGTTTCGGCCGGCCTCGGGATCGGCCTGGCGCCGGTCCAGTCGCGAAGCATCGACATTTCCGGCACCGTCCGGCGCCGGATCGAGCCCTATCCCGCATCGCTGACGCTCAGCCTCGCCGTGCTTTACGATCCGCGCAACCGCTCGCCGGCGCTGCGCAAGGCGATCGAGGCGCTGAAGGCGGCAGCCCTGTCCGGCTAGAGGCTTCAGATCGACAGGGCGGAGGGCGCCTTCAATGCTCGCTCTTGCACAGTCCGTGATCCGAAAGCGCGCGGATCACGTGGCAGTCCCCGATCGAGTGTCCGCCGTCGCATTGGGAGACGATGCGTTCGAGCTCGTGCTCCAGCCTCTTCAGCTTCTCGATCTTTTCGCGCACCGCGGAAAGGTGATCGGCGGCGATCCTGTCGGCATCGGCGCAGGGTTCTGTCGGATGTTCGCTCAGTGCGATCAGCTCGCGGATCGCCGGGATGTCGAGCCCGAGATCGCGCGCATGGCGGATGAAGGCGAGCCGTTCGAGATCGGTCTTCTCGTAGCGCCGCTGGTTGCCTTCGGAACGTTCCGCCGCCTCCAGGAGGCCCATCTGCTCGTAATAGCGGATGGTCGGCACCTTGACGCCGGTGCGTTTCGAAAGATCGCCGATCGACAGCATGGCTGAAAATCCCTCTTGAAGCTCTAGTGACTATAGCAATCATCTAGGTCTTCACCTGCGCCGAGACAAGCGGAGAGGTGACATGAGGGCGTATGCCGCTGCCGGCATCATGTCGGGTTCGGAGAATTTCCGAGAGATTGCATGCTTCCTCGCAACGAGACCGGACGATGCCCCAGCCTATCGAGCCCATCCGAGGCTTCGCCGTAGCTTGCGGCAATTTGGCTATTGGCGGCCGGCGTCATCCAATATAGGGTATCCCCCTATACTATATGGAGCGGTCCATGGCTCACATCATTCGGGAGAAGGCGAAGCTTCTGGCGCGGGTGCGCCGGCTGAAGGGACAGATGGAAGCGGTCGAGCGGGCGCTGGAAGCCGAGGCGCCATGCGGCGAGGTGCTGCAACTGCTTGCCTCGATCCGCGGCGCGCTTGCCGGCCTCACCGGCGAGGTGATGCAGGACCACCTGCACGAGCACGTCCTGCATGCCGGGGACGAGAGGGAGCGCGCGCAGGCGGCCGAAGAGCTCGCCGAGGCGCTTCGAACCTATATCCGCTGAGCGGGTTTGATGAGGAAAAGGAGAAGTCCATGGCGCATTCCGTCGAGGACCTGAAGCACGACCATGTGTTCCTGGGCGCCGATCACGAGCGCAACGAGCGCAAGGTGTGGCTTGTCATCGCGTTGACGGCGGCCATGATGGTGGCGGAGATCGTCGCCGGCTCGCTCTTCGGCTCGATGGCGCTGACCGCCGACGGCTGGCACATGTCGACCCATGCGGGCGCGATGCTGATCGCGGCGCTCGCCTATCTCTACGCCCGCCGCCAGGCCCGCAATCCGCGTTACACGTTCGGCACCGGCAAGCTCGGCGATCTCGCCGGTTTCGCGAGCGCCATCGTGCTTGCGCTGATCGCGCTCTTGATCGCCTGGGAGAGCGTCGTGCGTCTTGCCGATCCGGTGGCGATCGATTTCGACCAGGCGATCTGGGTTGCCGTGCTCGGGCTGGCGGTCAACCTCGTGAGCGCCTGGCTGCTCAGGGACGAGGATCATCACCATGACGGGCATCACGGCGCCCATCATCACGGCGGCCATCACGGACACCACGGACACCGCGGCGGACACGGCCATGCCCACCGCGCCGAGGACCACAATCTGCGCGCCGCCTATCTGCACGTGCTCGCCGATGCGCTGACCTCCGTCCTGGCGATCGCGGCGCTTCTTCTCGGCCGATCCTATGGCTGGGTCTGGCTCGATCCGGTGATGGGCGTCGTCGGCGGACTGGTGATCGCCCGCTGGTCCTGGGGCCTGATCCGTACCACCGCGACGGTGCTTCTCGACGCGCAGCCGGACGACGAGGCGCTGGCGCATGAAATCCGCCGCAAGGTGGAGACGGAGGAGGATCGCATTTCCGACCTGCATGTCTGGCAGGTGGGGCCGGGCCATCATGCGGCGATCGTGGCATTGGTCACGCCGAAACCCAGGGCGCCGTCCTTCTACAAGGAAAAGCTCCAGGGCATCCGGGATCTCTCGCATGTCACGGTGGAGGTCACGCCGGCGGAAGCGGCGTAACGCCGGAAAAGGCTCAGGCGAATTCCTGGTAGATACCTTCGACCCAATCCTGCGGGACGGAGGGCATCTGCGCAGCCGCGCTCTCCGGGCCTGCATCGCCGCTCTCCACCACCCAGAGGGCGTTGGCGAGCGCGGACGAGAGCAGCGTGCTGCTGCCGGTCAGCGCATTGGGAGAACGCTCGAATGCCGGCGTTTCGATCTGCGGCGCTTCTTCGGTTTTACGGCCCATATCGAGTGCCCGGTTGGGATAATGATAGCCGTTGAGGCCGCTATCGATCTTCATTGGCGGAACGCCCGTGTTCGGAATGGTTAACAAATGGTTAACGTCCGAACCTTGCGCGAAGCTTGCGGCGGCCGTGCCGATTTGACGGCGGGGGCTTGACAGGGGTGTGCAACCGATGCGTGCTTCGCTGCGGTTTCCTACAGGAACCTGTCGATGATCCGTGTCCTGAGCCGCTGGTTGTCCCGATACCATTCGTCTTCCGTATGGAAGACCGGTTCGGCCGGATCCCAGCCGCTCATGGTGAAATCGCTCTGACGGGAGAAGAAGTCGACGAAGGCGTCTTCGGTCTCCCATGCCGCGATGGCCGGCCCGGGGAAATGGCCGTCCTGGATATCGCAGAGGATCACGCCCCGCTCCGTGCGGATCAAGCCGTGGCCGCAGAAGTCGCGGTGGAATTCGTGGATGAGGCCTTTGCCGGTCTCTGCCGCCTGCAGCTTTCTCCAGAGCCGCCGCGCCCGCTGCGGGCCGAGCCGCTCGTGTGAAAGCATGTCGCGCAGCTCCGCGTGCCGGCGGTCCATCTCTTCCTCCGTCGCGTTTATGAGCGGGTAGGGCGGCCAGGCGGGCGGCTTGCTCTTCCGTTGCCTCCAAAGGGACCGGGAGATCGTGCCGACGGCATAGAGGATGATGGCGCAGCAGACGATCGGGATGATGATGCCCGCCATGGCTCCGATCCGCCTATTCCATCGCCCGCGCCAATTCGGCGAGCTTGCGAACCGTATTGAGGTTGCGGGACGTGGCCGTCCTGAGCGCCGGCAGTTTCAGCCTCGAGCGGCCCGAGCCGTTCGGATAGTGGACGTAGATCTCCCGCCCGGCGACGACCGCCTCCTCGCCGTCCGGTGCCGCCATCTTGTCGAGCGCATCGGCGGGTGCGGGTTCTGCGAGGAAGTTCACGAGCAGGAAATTCGGCTTGGCTTCGGGAAAGGGCGCATTCCCGGCGACCTGTTCCAGCTCCCCGATCGTGCGCACCATGACGCCCGGCTTCCTGCCGAATTTTTTCCCCAGCGCCTCGTCGAGCTTTTCGGCGACGGCATCTTCCGGCTCATCGGACCGGAACAGCACGTTGCCGCTCTGGATATAGGTTCGGACGTCCTCGAAGCCGAGCCCCTCGCAGATGCTTTTGAGTTCGCTCATATGAAGCGCGGTGCCGGCGACATTCACCGCCCGGAGCAGAGCAATGTAGACGGTCATCGGCTTTTCCTCCCCCTCTCGAATGTTATCGCCCCTCGCTTGCCTCAGGCGTCGTGCAACATCTCACATCTTCCCCGCCACCTTGATGGCGAAGGCATATTCGAAGGCGATCTCTTCCAGCCGCTGGAAACGGCCGGACTTGCCGCCATGGCCGGCCGCCATGTTGGTCTTCAGGAGATAGGGACCCGCCTCCGGCGCCTTCTCCCGAAGCTTTGCCACCCATTTGGTCGGCTCCCAATAGGTGACGCGCGGATCGGTCAGGCCGGAAAGAGCGAGGATCGGCGGGTAGGGCTTTTCCGCGACATTGTCATAGGGCGAATAGGCCGCGATCCACTGGTATTCCTCGATGCTGTCGATCGGGTTGCCCCATTCCGGCCATTCCGGCGGGGTGAGCGGCAGCGTGTCGTCCAGCATCGTGTTGAGTACGTCGACGAAAGGCACGGCGGCGATGATGCCGGCGAATTTCTCCGGCGCCATGTTGGCGATGGCGCCCATCAGCATGCCGCCCGCCGATCCGCCTTCGGCGATGATGTTGGCGTAGGACGTGAACTTCTGTTGATTCAGATGGTCAGCCGCGGCGATGAAGTCTTTGAACGTATTGGCTTTGTGTTCCATCTTGCCGTTTTCGTACCAGGCGAAGCCCTTGTCCTTGCCGCCGCGGATATGGGCGATGGCGTAGACGAAACCGCGATCGGCGAGCGACAGGATGTTGGTGTTGAAGCCGGCGGGAATGGTGATGCCATAGGCGCCGTAGCCGTAGAGCAGGCAGGGCGCCGAACCGTCGAGGGACGTATCCTTGCGGTAGAGGAGCGAGACCGGCACCAGCTCGCCGTCATGCGCCGGCGCCATCACCCGGCGGGTGACATAATCGTCCGGATTGTGACCGGACGGCACTTCCTGCGTCTTCAGGAGCACCCGCTCGCGGGTCACCATATGATAGTCGAAGAGCTGGGAGGGCGTCGTCATCGAGGAATAGGAGAAGCGGATCACGTCGGTGTCGTATTCCGCCGCACCCTGCAGGCCGAGCGAATAGGCCTCTTCCGCAAAGGCGATCGCATGTTCCTCGCCGGTCTTGCGGTCGCGGATGATGACCTGCGGCAGGCCGTCCTTGCGCTGCAGCCAGACGAGATGGCGCTGATACGCCATGTGGGAAATGATCAGCCGGCCCGGCTCGTGCGGCACGACCTCCGTCCAGTTTTCCTTGCCCGGCGCATCAACCGGTGCCTGCATGATCTTGAAATCCTTGGCATCCCCGTCATTGGTAAGGATGTAGAAGACGTCGCCGCCTTCCGTCATCGAATATTCGATGCCTTCCTCGCGCTCGGCGACCAGCATCGGCTCGGCCGTCAGGTCCCTGGTGGAGAGCAGCCGGTATTCCGAGGTCTCGTGATCGTGGATGTCGATATAGATGAAGTCGTCGAGCAGAGACCCGCCGACGCCCATGAAGAAGCCCGGATCCTCTTCCTCGTAGACCAGCCGGTCTTCCGATTGCGGCGTGCCGACGATGTGGTGGAAGACCTTCGAGGGCCGGTGGTTCTCGTCCTGCAACGTATAGAAGAAGCTCTTGCCGTCCGGCGCCCAGACGCCGCCGCCGGAGGTGTTTTCGAGTATGTCGGCAAGGTCCTCGCCGGTGGAAAGATCGCGGATGCGCAGCGTGAAATATTCCGAGCCCTTGTCGTCATAACCCCAGATGCCGAACAGATGGTCGTTGGTGTGGTCGATGCCGGAAAGGCGGAAATAGTCCTTATCCCTGGCTTCCTCGTCGCCGTTCAGCAGCACGTGCTTTTCGCCGCCGTCGCGCGGCGTGCGGAAATAGTGCGGCTGTTCGCCGCCGGTCACGTAGAGCGTGCCGTAGGCGAAGGGCCCGTCCTTCATCGGCACCGAACTGTCGTCTTCCTTGATGCGGCCGCGCATCTCGTCGAAGAGCGTCTTCTGCAGCGCCTTCGTGTCGCCCATGGCCGCTTCCATATAGGCGTTCTCGGCTTCGAGATGGGCGCGGATCTGGCTGTCGAGGATCGACGGGTCCTTGAACATCGCCTGCCAGTTGTCGGCCCTCAGCCAGGCGTAGTCGTCGGTGCGGGTGATGCCGTGGCGGGTGTCGGCCACCGGCTTCTTCGCGGCGACGGGAACTGCGGGAAGACCGGCGAAAGGCGATTTCGGGGAGGTGGCCAAGGAAGCACTCCGGATTTCATGAGGGGAGTGCCAGAGATAGGCGGCGCTTGACGAAGAGGCAAGCCACAGACAATGCGTTACTTGCCTTTACCTTTACCGTATGGGAAGCCGGTGATCTTGTCGTGTATGCGCAAGACCACCAGCATCAAGCCGATACCTATGAAAGGTGTCAGAAGGGCTATCCATTCTTCAGTGCTCATTGCTCAGCTCCCGAAGCTGTCTTGTTGCTATCAAATGTGGTGCAATTCCTAGTCGCGCGCAGCTTGACCTGTTCTTTCTGGGCATCCGTCAGTTCGCCATTTGCCATCGCAATCGACTTATCCCCCACCCCGATCACAACATCCTATTTCGCGCTCTGGTAGGTGGTCAATCGTCCGACCATCTCCTAGTTTCCGCGCCGTCCTGAGTCATCTTGGATGGAAATGACATGAAGAAAACGCTATCGCTGGTGGCTTTCGCCCTGCTTTCCGCTTCGACCGCTCACGCGCTCGACGCCCGCATCGTCAGGCAGTTGGATGCGCTCGCCCCGAATGAACGGCGGGAGCAGCGCTGCGACATCGAGGCGATGGACCGTATCCGCAAGGAGGGGGATTTCCGGCCCGACAAGGTGATCGCCTATACCTTCGCCGATCCGATCGAGAGCGGCAATTCCATCCGCGCGCCGGGCGCCGTCTTCCGCAGTCGCGGCGACTGGTACCGCCTCAAGTACAAGTGCGAGACGGGCGACAAGGGTTTGAAGATCATGTCCTTCGACTACAAGATCGGCTCGAAGGTTCCGCGCGCCGAATGGGAGCAGTATTACCTCTACGACTGAGCGCGTCTCAGCCCGGCAGGTGCGGCGTCGCCTTGCGCTCGGGGAAGAGTTCGGCAAGCACGGTCATCATGATGAGCGAGAGCGGCAGCGCCAGCATGGCGCCGACCGCGCCCCACATCCATGTCCAGAACAGGATGGCCAGGAAGACGATGAAGGGGTTGATCTCCCATTGCCGTCCCATGATCGCCGGGAAGATCAGGTTCTCCATCACGAGATGCAGGCCGAAGAAGATCACCGCCGGAATGAGCCCGATGATCAGCGCGTCGTGGGTGAGGATGCCGGCGATCGCTACGGAGATCGTCATCAGCGTGATGCCGAGAAAGGGGATGAAGCTCGAGAGAAAGGCGAACAGGCCCCAGAGCACCGGCATGGCCAGCCCGCCGAAATAGGCGATCAGCGTCATGCTGACGCCGAGCCCCAGATAGAGCACGCTTGCGGTGGCGAAGTAGTAGCCGAGCACCTGGTCTATCGCGTTGAGCACCCGGATCGCCACGAGCCGCTGCCGCCGCGTCGGGAAGGCGAGGATGATGGTGCGCCGGAGCCTCAGCCGCCCGTAGAGGAAGAGCAGCAGCGCCGCGAAGAAGATCAGGCCCTGGACGATCGCCGGCGTCAGGTTGGCCGTGACGACGCCGAGGATGTTGCTGGAATTCTCGATCAGCGACTGCATCGACATCGGCCCGGTCTCGAATGTGGCCGGCGAGATGTGCAGCCATTGCTGGCTTTCGAGGAAGGGCACGATGCGGCTGACCGTCCGCTCGATGAAGCTCGGCCCCTCGCGCACCAGCGTCGCGACCGGCTGGGCGAGGGAGTTGATGAGCAGGAAGAGGACGGCGAAGACCAGCGTCGAAAGGACAAGCGCGATGCCGAAGCGCGGCACGCCCGCCTGGCCGAGCCTGTCTGCCACCAGGCCAAGGATCAGCCCGACAACGACGGCGAGCGTCACCGGGATCAGGATCAGCGACATGTAATGGAGGATGGCGAAGAAGGCGATCGCGAAAATGCCGATCACCGCCCAGGCCATGGCGACGTCCAGCGCCTCGCGGCCGAGCGGGTGATGTTCGCTGAGGTCGAGGTCCTCGGCGTTGAGCGCCGCATCCTTGCGCGCCGCTCCCGCGATCTCGACTGGATGTTTCTTTGGTCTGCCGATGCCGCGCGCGCTGATGATGGCCATGGTTGTCCCCGCAAGTCCCCCGCTACGAGCATTAGAACGCGAAGAGCGGCGTTCCGGTTCCGGAGCGCCGCTCTTGCGGGGGACGATGGTTGAGATCAGGCGGCGAGCGTCAGGCCGATGCCCCAGGGGTCCTTCAGCGAAAATCCCTCGGCGGTCTTCGTGGCGGCGATCTCCTGTGCCTCGAGGGCGGCGAGCGCCTTGTCGAGCGCTGCCTTGTCGTTGAAGCCCAGGGTATAGTCCGAAAGCCCGGTCATGTTCTCTTCGCGGGTCCCGGCGCCGCGGCTGTTCCAGATATTGGCGGCGATATGGTGGTGGTAGCCGCCGGTCGCGAAGAAGCTCGCGCCCGGATAGCGGGCCATGACCTTCAGCCCGAGCACGTCGCGATAGAAGGCGTCGGCCTGCGGGACGTCGCCCACCTGAAGGTGGATATGGCCGATGGCCGTGCCGTCCGCCATGCCGTTCCAGCTCTCTTTCGGCGCGCTGTCGTAAAGCGCCTGCAGGTTCAGCCTTTCGGTCGCCATGGCGACGGTGCCGTCCGGATGATAGGTCCATTCCTCGGGCTTGCGGTCGCGATAGATCTCGATGCCGTTGCCTTCCGGGTCGGAAAGGTAGAGCGCCTCGCTGACGAGATGGTCGGACGCGCCGTCGAGCCGGACATCGTTTTCCGCGGCGTGCGCCAGCCAGCGGGCGAGCTCCCGCCGGTCGGGCACCAGGAAGGCGGTATGGAACAGCCCGGCGGCATTGCGCGGCGCCCGGGCGACATTGTTGCCGGTCGTCAGCGTCAGGAGAGGCTGGCCTTCGACGCCCAGCACTTCGCCGCTCGCGTTCTTTTCGAGAACCTTGAGGCCGATGATCTTCCGGTAGAAATCGGAAACGAGGCCGAGATCGCCGGCGACGAGATGGGCGCCGCGCACATGGGCCGGCCGGGTCAGCGCAAAGGGTTGGTCACTATCGGACATGGTGAAATCCTCGTTGGACGGGCGCTTCGAAGCGCCGCTTCCAGACCTATATGGTTGCTTCCCATCGTTCACGATAGAGCACAAAATGACGATTGATCGTCTCCAAAATGGAAACGGAAGAGGTTTCGCGGGAAGGTTAAATCCGGAAACCGAATTTGAATCCGGGCGCTCTTGCCTTCCGCTTCCGCCGAACGCATTCTGGATGCGCAGGTGAAAGAGGGTGGATGAGCGAGCTTTTCAATTTCGGCCGCAATTACGATTTTCACGAGATCGTCGTCGATGGCATCGTCAACGGTATCGGTATCGTCTTCGCGCTCGTCGGCGCCACCGCGCTGATCTTCTACGCCACCGTCTGGGCGAGCCACGGAGAGATCGCCGCCGCCTGGATTTACGGGCTCGGCCTGGTGCTCTGCCTGTCGATCTCGTTCACCTACAATATCTGGCCGAATTCCCGCACTAAGTGGATATTGAGAAGGCTCGACCACTCGGCGATCTTCATCCTGATCGCCGCGACCTATACGCCCTTCCTGCAGCGGGGCGCCGGGGACCCGTGGATTTTCGCCATGCTGATGGCGATCTGGACGACGGCCCTCATCGGGATCGCGCTGAAATGCGCCTTTCCCGGCCGTTACGACAAGCTGGCGATCCTGCTCTATCTCGCCATGGGCTGGAGCGGCGTCATGGTCATGGGTCCCGTCTCGCAATATCTGCAGCCAGTCACGGTCTGGCTCATCCTCATCGGCGGGCTCATCTATTCGCTCGGCGTCGTCTTCCATGTCTGGGAAAAGCTGCGCTTCCAGAACGCCATCTGGCATGGTTTCGTGGTGGCTGCGGCCGCCGTGCATTATGGTGCTGTCATGACCTGTTTCAGCCTCTCGGGCAGTCTCTGATCGCTGGGGAAGCAGTTCCGGCCGTGCTTTCATGCCGGCTTTCCGTCTGCTAAAGTGGACAAACGTATATCATAATGGACGAATGCAATGAGCGAGCCCCTGGTGCGCGACGCGACCGAAGCCGATCTCCCGGCGATCATGGAGATCTATAACGACGCGGTCGCCAACACGACGGCGATCTGGAACGAGGTCCTGGTCGATCTCGACAACCGGAGAAACTGGTTTTCGGCCCGCAGGGCCCGCGGCTTCCCGGTTCTCGTGGCCGAGGTCGGCGGCGGCGTGGCCGGCTACGCCTCCTATGGCGATTGGCGCGCCTTCGACGGCTACCGCCATACGGTGGAGCATTCGGTCTACGTCCATCGCGAGTTCCGCGGCGGCGGCCTCGGCCGTCTGATGATGGAGGAGCTGATCGCCCGGGCCGCTTCGAACGGTGTGCATGTGATGATCGCCGCGATCGAATCCGAAAACGCCGCCTCCATCCACCTGCACGAGAAGCTCGGCTTCCGTTTTGCCGGAAAATTCTCCGAGGTCGGCACCAAGTTCGGCCGCTGGCTCGACTTGACCTGCATGGAGCTCAAGGTCTCGGGCTGAGCGTCGATAACGGTTATCGGGTTGGTATTCTCTGCTGCAAAGGAGCAAGCCCATGGCCGGCAGCGCGAATCTCGGAAAGCATCTCGAAGACTATGTCGATGAGCTGGTGAATACCGGGCGGTATGAAACGCGCGACGACGTATTGCGTGAAGGCCTCCGCCTCCTGCAGATCAAGGAACGCCGCCTTGCCGAACTCGACGCGGCTATCGAACGCAGTCTGGCCGATGCCGAGGCGGGACGGGTGAGGCCGATTGAAGATGGGGCAGCGCGGTTGAAAGCGAAATATGCGGCAATGGCGAAAGACCGCAGCCGGTGATCGTCGTTATCACGGACAAAGATGACCTTTAAGGTTTCGCCGGCCATCCATCCGGCAGCACGGCGGACACGAACTCTTCAAGGCTTCGGCGCACATGCGCGTCGATCCGCCCTTCGGGATCGAACCCCCACCAGAGAAGGCAGCCCTGCCACTGGGAGGCCATCAGCATGCCGATCGTCTCCGGTGCGCCGGGCGTCGATGCGAAGCATTCGGCGATGGCGCGGGACAGCACCTGGCCCCAGGCCGTGCCGCGGGCGCGCAAGCGGGGATCGCGAAAATCCTCGCGCAGCATGAGCAATCCTTCCGCATAGGCTTCGATGCCGCCGTAATCGCCGGAAAGCGCGACGAGGATATCCACCGCGCCCTGCGGCGTCTTCGGCGCGGCCGCGATCGCCGCTTGGGTTTTCGCATCGAGCCCGTCCCAGGCAAAGAGCAGAGCGGCGCGGGCAAGCTCCTCCTTGTTCCTGAACCGCTGCACCAGCGTCGAGGGCGAGAGGCCCGATACGGCCGCGAGCGAAGCGAAGGTCAGCGCGTCGGGGCCTTTCTCGTGCATCAGCTTCAGCGCCGCGGCGAGCACCGCGCGGTCCGGCATGGTTTTGGGTCTCGGCATCTTGCTTCCCGAATAATAAACGAATAATCGTTTATATATAATCGCTGACAACGAGGCCAGTTCTAACCGGCCGATGCAGGAAGGGAAGGAGGCTCCAATGGCAAATCTAGCGAAAAGGCCGCTGGAGGGGAAAATCGCCTTGGTGGCGGGTGCCACGCGCGGCGCCGGCCGCGGCATCGCTGTGGAACTCGGCGCGGCAGGCGCGACCGTCTATTGCACCGGCCGCACGACGCGTGAAAGGCAGTCGGAATACCGCCGGCCGGAAACCATCGAGGAAACGGCCGAGCTGGTGACTGCGGCGGGCGGCGAGGGCGTCGCCGTTGCGCTCGATCATCTGGTTCCGGACGCCGTCGCGGTGCTGGTCGAACGCATCCGTATCGAACGCGGCCGGCTCGATATTCTCGTCAACGACATCTGGGGCGGCGAGCTTCTGGCCGAATGGGACAAGCCGGTCTGGGAACACGACCTGGAAAAGGGCCTGCGCATGCTCAGGCTGGCGATCGACACGCATCTCATCACCGCCCATTACGCGCTGAAGCTGATGGTCGAAAGGCCGGGCGGCCTGCTGGTCGAGGTCACCGACGGAACGGCGGAATACAATGCCGGGCACTACCGCCTGTCGCCTTTCTACGATCTCTGCAAGACCGCGGTTACCCGGCTCGCCTGGGCGCATGGCAAGGATCTCGAAAAGCACGGCTGCACGTCGGTCTCGATCACGCCCGGCTGGCTGCGGTCCGAAATGATGCTCGACATCTACGAGGTGACGGAGGCGAACTGGCGCGATGCGATCGCCAGGCAGCCGCATTTCTGTATATCGGAGACGCCGCGCTTCATCGGCCGGGCGGTGGCGGCACTCGCCGCCGATCCGGATCGCGCCCGCTTCAACGGCCAGTCGCTGTCGAGCGGCGGGCTCGCCAGGGTTTTCGAGTTCGACGACGTGGACGGCTCGCGGCCGGATTGCTGGCGTTATCTGAAGGAAGTCCAGGAAACGGGCAAACCGGCCGACGCCACGGGATACCGGTAGAAGGTATCTGCGGCACCGGGCCTTTGCTCCGCGGAAGGCGGCCGCATGGAAATGCCCTTTCTCCCGCTGGCGGCAGGGCAATTTCCTCTGAGCAAATATGCTGGTGCTTCCGCGGAACGATGAGCGGCGAGGCCTTCCCCTTCTCCCCAGCGGGGAGAAGGTGGCGGCAGCCGGATGAGGGGGCGCAGCCAAACTCCGGCGATGCCTTTGCCGCGTGTGCACCCCCTCATCGCCTCGCGTCGCTCGGCACTTCTCCCCGCTGGGGAGAAGAGGGAGCAAGCGGATTTGCCTCGTGGCAAGCTCCCTAAGGCCGGTCTGCGGAAAGCCTCACCCGCCCATCGCCATCCTCCCCGCCGCCATTCTCTCGGCCTCGTCTTCGAGGTCGAGCGTGATTACCGTATTGTCGCGGATGCCGCGTTTCAGCGCCTCCTTCCGGTCCGGCTCCACGGTGATCCCGCCCGTTTCGAAGAGCCTCTGCAGCCGGCTGCGGGAAAGTCCGAGTTCCGCCGCCAGCAGCCGGTCGAGCCGCGGACCGGCGGGGAAGGGCAGGGCGAACGCGATGCCGATCCGCTTCCAGTCTCCGGCGGCGCAAAGCACCCGCTTGCGCACCTCGAACTCCTCGCTTTCGGCTATGCGGCCCGCCTTCGCCCGCAGCGCTTCGGCATCGAATTCGAGGCGGGCCACGGCCTCGGGCGTGCTTGCCTGCATGGCCTCCAGCACGGCGGGATCGAGCGAGCGGACGCTCTGCCGCTCGAAGACCGGCCGGTTCCAGGTGCCGTCGCACACGATGCATTTGTAGATGAGCCAGGCGTCCAGCCGTTTGCCGCTGGCATTGAGGCGGATGCGCCCGCTGGAGCGGAACGCCCTCTGGCTGCCGCAGCCGGCGCAGGAAAGGATCGCCTGGGGTGGAAATTTGGGTATTACAGTCCATTCGACGCGTAGGATATCGCACATGCCGTCTTGATCTTCCGGTCGGGAAGTTCATGCGGGAAACGGCACTTGAAGAAGCCCTTGGCGGGGCGCGGCGTGGCGAAGGTCCGGACTTGAAGAAAGCGGGCGTCGGGTGTCTCGGGGCGACTTGAAAGAGCAGCCTCGGCAGAACAATGCCAAACCGGTCTCAAGCCGCCACCCCGATGAACAAGTTTCCGCAAGGCGCGGCTGTTCGGCCTGCCCGTGCGGGGGTGAACCTGTCGAGACCGGGGATTACTTAGGCAAAGTGGACCTCAAAAGCCGACGCTCTTCGGTTGCAATGGATATCAAATCGCATCGGGAAATCAACCCGCCGGGCATCGCCCTCCGGCGCGCCCGCCTATATTAAGGGACGACCACCCGAACAGCGAGGACAGGACCATGGATATCAAACGCAGCGGTTCCCGGCCGTCCGCCAGGCCGGAGCAGTATTTTACCGGCACCGTCCGGCTCGATCCGATCGTCGAGGCGCCGGAGCCGGCGCGCGTGCGGGCGCTTGCCGTCACCTTCGAGCCCGGCGCCCGCACCGACTGGCATACCCATCCGCTCGGCCAGACGCTGATCGTCACGGCCGGTTCCGGCCTGGCGCAGGTCTGGGGCGAGCCGATCCGGGCGATCCGCCCCGGCGACGTCGTCTGGTTTCCGCCGGGCGAAAAGCACTGGCACGGCGCTTCGGCCACCACCGCCATGACCCATATCGCCATCCAGGAAGCACTGAACGGCAGCACGGCGGAGTGGTTCGGGCCGGTCACCGACCTGCAATATTCCGCCGGGACCGCCGAGGATTGAGCGATGCCGGCGGGCAGGCCCCGCGTCATTGAACGGAAACGCCCGGCAGGCCAAGATAGGCCATGATTCCGAAACCAAGGACGAGGAGCGATCCATGCCCGCCGTGACCCGCATCGCAAACCAGCATCTGACCGTCGAGGTTTCTCCGCTCGGCGCGGAAATGCAGGCGCTCGCGACCGCCGATGGGCGCTCCTTCCTCTGGAACGGGGACGCCGCTTTCTGGACCGGCCGCTCGCCGGTCCTCTTTCCGATGGTCGGCAAGGCGCCGGAAAACCGCATCACCGTCGAGGGCAAATCCTACGAGATGGCCCAGCACGGTTTTGCCCGGAGGGCAGAGTTTTCGCTCGTCGTCTCGACCGGAACCCTGTGCCGCCACGAGCTTGCCGCCTCGGATGCGACGCGGGCGGTCTATCCCTTCGAATTCCTGCTGGCGGTGGAGCACGCGCTTGAGGGCCGCAGGCTGACGGTTTCGGCGGAGGTCGAAAACCGCGACACGCGGCCGATGCCCTTCGGCCTCGGCTTCCATCCCGCCTTCGTCTGGCCGCTGCCCGGGGCGGCGGGCCGCCCCCACACCGTGACCCTCGACAACGGGGCGGAACCGGCGCTCGTCCGTCTCGAAAGCGGACTGGTGAAACGGGAAAAGCTGCCGTCGCCCTTCAAATCGGGCCGTTTGACGCTCGACCGCGCGATGTTCGAGGCGGATGCCATGATCTTTCCCGAAGGGGCGGGAGAGGGCCTCACCTATGCCGCGGACGGCGGGCCGGCGCTGAAATTCTCCTTCGAGAACCTGCCGAACCTGGCGCTCTGGCAAAAGCCCGGCGCACCCTTCATCTGCATCGAGCCCTGGCACGGCACGGCGGCCGAGCTCGGCGGCTCCGACGACCTGGCGAACCGCCCCTATGGCGTGACGCTGCCGCCGGGAGAGACGGCGCGGTTTGCGTTTACGGTGGAGGTGGACGGCTGAGCGGTTTTGCAAGGGCGCGGCGAACGCCAGATGATCTCCCCCCTTGTGGGGGAGATGTCACCGAAGGTGACTGAGGGGGGTAATGCAGGTGCGGCAAAGCAGAGGCCGGTGAGGTGCCAAAAGCGGCACCCCCCTCTGCCCTGCCGGGCATCTCCCCCCCCCCCAAGGGGGGGAGATCGGCTGGGCGCACTGTCTTCCCGCATGCGCCTCTTTTACCCCAGCGGCTCGAACGTCATCGCATGGCCGTTGATGCAGTAGCGCAGGCCAGTCGGCGGCGGGCCGTCCGGGAAGACGTGGCCGAGATGGCCGCCGCAATTGGCGCAGCGCACTTCCGTGCGGATCATGCCGTGCGAGGTATCGCGGTGTTCGCTCACCGCGCCGGGCTTCGCCGGTTCGAAATAGCTCGGCCAGCCGCAGCCGGAATCGAATTTGGTGTCGGAGATGAAGAGCTCCTCGCCGCAGCCGGCGCAGCGGTAGAGCCCCTTTTCCTTGCTGTTCCAGAAGGGGCCGGTGAAGGCGCGTTCGGTGCCGGCCTGGCGCAGGATCCGGTATTGCTCCGGCGAAAGCTGCTCGCGCCATTCCACATCGCTCTTGCGTACTTTCGGGGCGGTGACATCGGACATCGTGAAGCTTCCTTTCGTTTTCTCCTTAGATAGGCTCGCCGCCGCGGAAGGAAAAGGCGCGTTTCTGTGTGTTTTTCCCGGTTTTGCTTGAGGCGGGGAAATCTTTCCCATAGAAAACCAATTCCCTCCGAACAGTCGGGCGGAGCAGGCAAATCTGAAGCGGGAGGCGACATGGCTGCCGATGCGCCGGCATTGACGTTCATCGCGCTCTTCCTGCCCTTTCTCGGTGCCGTCCTTGCGCCTTTCCTGACCCGCCGGCTCAAACACAATGCCGCCTGGCTGCTGGCGCTCGCGCCGCTCGCCGCCTTCCTGCATTTCTGCGGCTTCCTCCCCGAGATCGCGGCGGGCGAGGCGGCGACCGGCGGTTATGCCTGGGCGCCGAGCTTCAACCTCTCCTTCTCCTGGTTCCTCGACGGCCTGTCGCTGACCTTCGCGCTTCTGATCACCGGCATCGGCACGCTGATCGTGGTCTATTCCGGCGGCTATATGAAAGGCCATCCGGACCAGGGCAGGTTTCTCGCCTTCATCCTGCTCTTCATGGGGGCGATGCTCGGTCTCGTCGTCTCCGACAGTTTCCTGATGCTCTTCGTCTATTGGGAGCTCACCTCGCTCACCTCCTTCCTGCTGATCGGCTTCGATCATGAACGGGAGGCGGCGAGACGCGCCGCGCTTCAGGCTTTGGTGGTGACGGGCGCGGGAGGCCTGAGCCTTCTCGCCGGTCTCGTCTTCCTGTGGAACATCACCGGCGTCACCCAGCTTTCGCTGCTCGTGCATCTGGACGGCGGCCTGCGCGAGAGCCCCTTCTATCTCGCGGCATTGCTGCTCGTGCTCGGCGGAGCCTTCACCAAGTCCGCGCAGTTTCCCTTCCATTTCTGGCTGCCGAACGCCATGGAGGCGCCGACGCCCGTCTCCGCCTACCTGCATTCCGCGACCATGGTGAAGGCCGGCGTCTATCTCCTGATGCGGCTGAACCCCGTCATGGGAGCGACGCCCGCCTGGGAAATCCTGCTTCCCTTCTTCGGCGGCATCACGCTGATATCGGGCACGCTGCTCGCCGTCCGCCAGACGGACCTGAAGCTGATGCTGGCCTACACGACCATGGCCTCGCTCGGGCTTCTCGTCATGCTGACCGGCTTCGGCTCCGCCCATGCGGTGGAGGCGGCGATGCTTTATCTCGTCGCCCATTCGCTTTTCAAGGGCGCGCTCTTCATGGTCGCCGGCACGGTGGACCACGAGACGGGCACCCGCGACGTGACCCGGCTCGGAGGCTTGTGCGCCGCCATGCCGGTCACGTTCGGCGCGGCCCTGCTTGCCGCGCTTTCGATGGGCGGCCTGCCGCTCTTCTTCGGTTTCCTCGCCAAGGAGGAGATCTATGCCGCACTCTGGGCCGGCAATCCGCGCGCGGTCTTCTTCACGATCCTGGCGCTGATCGGCAACGCCCTGATGTTTGCGGTGGCCTTCGCCGTGGCGCTGAAGCCCTTCCTCGGCGCCCCTGTCGAGACGCCGAAACACGCCCATGAGGGACCGCCGAGCTTGTGGCTCGGGCCGGCCGTGCTGGCCGCGCTCGGCCTGCTGGGCGCGCTCTTCTCCGGCATCGCCCATCGGTATGTTTCCTCGCCCATGGCGAGCGCGGTCATGGACGATGCCGTGACGATCGACATCACCACGGTGCCGCATCTCGGAATGCCGCTTCTGCTCTCCGTGATCACCGTCCTGCTCGGCGCGCTCGTCTATTGGCGGCTTGGCGACGCCCGTGCGCTGATGGCCCGCATGCTGGAAAATCTGGGTCCCGGCCCGGACCGCGGCTTCGACCATTTCGTCTCGGACCTGGTGCGGTTCTCGGTAGCCGTCACCCGCTTCATCCAGCCGGGGCGGCTGGAGATCTACATCACCGTCACCTTCGTCCTCCTGGCACTGACGCTTCTCGTTCCGCCGGTCGTCTTCGGGGAGCTGCCGGGCATGCCAGCCTGGCCGGACGGCATTCTGGTGCAGGAGGCCGCCTTCTTCCTGATCGCCGTGATCGGCATCGTCGCCGTGTTGCGCGCCCGCGACCGGCTGACGGCGATCGTCTCGCTCGGCATCCAGGGCTTTGCCGTGGCGGTGCTCTTCTTGCTTTTCGGCGCGCCGGACCTTTCCTTCACGCAGTTCATGGTCGAGACGCTGTCGGTGGTCATCCTGGCGCTGGTCATGACGCGGCTCAGGCTTTCACCCGCGGATCACCGGCCGGCCGGCCAGTTGTTCGTCGATGCGACGATCGCCGCCGCCTGCGGCATCGGCTTCACGCTCCTGCTTCTGAAGTCGGTCGAAGCGCCGTTCGACACCCTGCTGACGGATTTCTTCAACGCCTATTCCAAGGTCGTCGCCCACGGCGCCAATGTGGTGAACGTCGTCATCGTCGATTTCCGCGGCACCGATACATTGGGCGAGATCGCCGTGGTGATGATCACCGGGCTTGCGGTCCTGGCGCTGATCCGGGTGCGGGCAGGGCGGAAGGGGGACGTGAAATGATGAATTGCGCCCCATTTGCCGCAGAGCAAGCCCGCCCCCCTCTGGCCTGCCGGCCATCTCCCCCACGGGTGGGGAGATTGGCTGGGCGCACCGGTTTCCTCCGGCAAGAAACGTATCCGCACGCCACGAGGCCGATTTGGCGGGAAAGTCGTGCCGCTTGTGATCTCCCCACCTGTGGGGGAGATGGCCGGCAGGCCAGAGGGGGGCGCTCTTGCTCGATAGCGGATGGAAAGCGCTCCAGATCGGGGCGATCTCCCCCAACCGCGCCGGTCCTGCATGCGACGGAAGGTGTCCGCCCATGAGTACCCTCATCCTGCGCACGGTCGCGCCCGCCTTGACGGCCCTGATGCTGCTCTTTTCGGTCTTCGTGCTCCTGCGCGGCCATAACGAGCCGGGCGGCGGTTTCATCGGCGGGCTGATCGCGGTGTCCGCGCTGGCGATCTACGGCATCGCCTTCGGGGTCGGCGCCGTGCGCCGCGCGATCCGCTTCCACCCGATGGCGATCGCCGGCGCCGGGCTGCTGCTCGCGACCCTCTCCGGCTTCCTCTCGATTTTTTTCGGCGTGCCCTTCATGACGGGGCTCTGGGTCTATCCCGTGATCTTCGACGTCGAGGTGCCGCTTTCGACCGTCATGTCCTTCGATCTCGGCGTCTATCTGGTCGTGGTCGGCGCGATCATCTCGATCGCGCTCGCGCTCGAACAGGAGCCGGGTCCCGAACTCGGCGGAGAGGAGGATTGATGGAGCCGCTTTTCGCCGTCCTGATCGGCCTCTTCTTCGCCGCTGCCGTCTACCTCATGCTCTCGAAGCATACGGTGCGCATCCTTCTCGGCATCGTGCTGCTCGGCAACGGCGTGAATCTCACGCTCTTCACGGCCGGCCGGCTGACGCGCGAAGTGCCGCCGATCATCCCGGCGGGCATGGACGCGCTCCCCGCAGGTGCCGCCAATCCGCTGCCGCAGGCCCTCATCCTGACGGCGATCGTCATCTCGTTTTCGTTCTTCGCATTTCTTCTGGTGCTGACCTACCGGGCCTACCAGGAACTCGGCACCGACGACACCGACGAGATGCGCCTTGCCGAACCGCGGGACGAACAGCTCCCGCCCATGGGGTATTGAGAGCGATGAGCATGAACGTTCTGCCTGACACCCCCCTCTGCCCTGCCGGGCATCTCCCCCTCAAGGGGGGAGATCGGATGGCAGCAAGGCCTCGTCCTCGACAGAGGTTCGTGATTGCCGAAATTGCGCCCGACATCGTTATCGATGGGGGAAGCCGGTGCGTCTTGCCGATCTCCCCCCTTGAGGGGGAGATGCCCGGCAGGGCAGAGGGGGGTATTTCACACTCCCAAGCCGGCAGGTTCGCGGGAGGCCTTTACTGATGGCCACGCCCGCCACGACCACCGCCATCGACCTCTCCGCGGCCCTCGTCCTCGCGCCGACGGCGCTTGCCGACTGGCTGGTGGTGGCCCCCGTCGCGCTGATGATCGGGTTCGGGGCGGTCCTGATGATGGTGCGCAAATCCGTCCGCCTGCACGGCGCGATCGCGATCGCCGGCCTTGTCCTGCTTGTGCTTCTCGATGCGGCACTCCTCTGGCGCGTCTCGGCCCATGGTCCCGTGACCATGGTGATGGGGCGCTGGCTGCCGCCTTTCGGCATCGCGTTCACTGCCGATCTCTTCGGCGCGGTCATGGCGCTCGCCGCGGCGGTGGTGGCGCTCGCGGCCGGCATCTTCGCGCTCCGCGACATCGATGCGGGCGGCCGCCGCTACGGCTTCTTTCCCTTTCTCATGCTGCTGATGGCCGGCGTTTCCGGCGCGTTTCTCACCGGCGACATCTTCAATCTCTACGTCTGGTTCGAGGTGCTGCTGATCTCCTCCTTCGGCCTCCTGATCCTCGGTTCCGAACCGGAGCAGATCGACGGCGCGCTGAAATACGCGATCCTCAACCTGATCGGCACGACGCTTTTCCTGATCGCGGTCGGCTATCTCTATGCGATCTTCGGCACGCTCAACATGGCCGATATCGCGAGGAAGGCCGCGAGCCTGCGCGGCACCGCTCCGCTCACCACGCTGACGGCGCTCTTCATCCTGGCCTTCGCCATGAAGGCGGCCGCCTTTCCGGTGAATTTCTGGCTGCCGGCCTCCTATCATACGCCGCGCGTGGTCGTGTCGGCGCTGTTCGGCGGCCTGCTGACCAAGATCGGCATCTATGCGCTCGTCAGGGTCACGATCATGCTCTTCCCGGTCGAGCGCGAGGCGCTGAGCCTGACGGTCGCGGTGGCGGCGGCGCTGACCATGATCGTCGGCGGGCTCGGCGCGCTCGCCCAGAGCGATGTCCGGCGGCTCGTCGGCTACGTCGTCATCGCCGGCATCGGCAACATGATGGCGGGCGTTGCGATCGGCACGCCGGCGGCCGTCAGCGGTGCCATCCTCTATGCGCTGCATTCCGTGGTGGCGATGACCGCGCTCTATCTCCTTGCGGGCGAGGCGGCCCGGCTCGGCGGCGCCTGGTCGCTCTCGCGCCTCGGCGGCCTCTGGCGGCAGGCGCCCTGGTTTTCGGGCGTCTCCTTCCTGCTCTTCATCGCCGCCGCCGGCCTGCCGCCGCTCTCCGGCCTCTGGCCCAAGGTGGCGCTCCTGAAGGCCTCGCTCGATATCGGCGCCTGGTGGCTGGCCGCCGCCATCCTCGTCTCCGCCTTCCTGATCACGCTGGCGCTCGCCCGCGTCTTCCTGCTCGCCTACTGGCGGCCGAGGCCCGAACCCGCCGCCGGAACCGTGGCCGGCGACTGGCGGATCACCCTGCCGCTCGGCGGCCTGACGGCTCTGGTCGTCCTCTTCGGCCTGTTGCCCGAGCCTCTGCTCGATCTCGCCTACGGCGCAGCGAGCGGCCTTGCCGATCCGGCGGCCTATGTGGAATCCGTCTTCCCCGCGGCAACGATGGAACGGGGTGCCGTCCGATGACTACCTTTCTCCTGTCGCTGGTCTTCGCCTTCGTCTGGGTCGCCATTACCGGCAGCGCGACGCTGCACAATCTGATTTTCGGCTTCGCGCTGTCGACGCTTTCGCTGTGGATCGTCCGCGGCGAGGTGGGCACCCGCGGCTACTGGCGGCGGCTCGGCCGCATCCTCTCGCTGCTCGCCCTGTTCCTCAAGGAACTGGCGCTGTCGGCCTGGAAGGTGGCGGTGCTGGTCATGCGCCCGCGCATGGACCTGAAGCCCGGCATCTTCGCCTTTCCGCTGACGGTCGACCGGGATTTCGAGATCACCCTGCTCGCCAATCTCATCACGCTCACGCCGGGCACGCTGTCGGTGGATGTCTCGGAGGACCGCAAGACGCTTTTCGTGCACGCGATCGACTGCTCCGACATCGAGGCGACGAAGCGGGATATCGCAAACGGCTTCGAAAGGAAGATCATGGAGGCCTTCCGATGACGGCCGCCGACGCGATCCTCTCCTATGCCGTATGGCTGGCTTTCGCGGTGCTCGCCGCAGCCTTCCTGCTGACGGTCTGGCGGGTCGTCAGGGGCCCGACGCTTCCCGACCGGGTGGTGGCGCTCGACATGCTCACCGGCATCGTCATCGGCTTCATCGCGCTCATCGCCATCCGCACCGGCTTCACCCTCTATATCGACATCGCCATCTCGCTCGGCCTCGTCGGCTTTCTCGCGACCGTCGCCTTCGCCCGCTTCGTGCTGTCGCGCGGCACGGGCGGCGGGGCGCCAAGGGAAAACCCGGCTGCGGCGCTGCTCGCGGCCGCCCCCGTCAAGCGCCGCAAGCCGGCGGCTAGGCGGACGGGCGGCACGGGCCCGGCAGTCCGGCGAAAGGCAAGAAAATGATGGAGACGCTCATCGCTTTCGTCACCGCTCTGGTGATATTGGCCGGCGCCGGCTTCGCGCTCGTGGCGGCGATCGGCCTCAACCGCCTGCCGGACGTCTATACCCGCATGCATGCGGCCTCCAAGGCCGGCACGGTCGGTTCCGGCCTCCTGCTGCTCGCGGTCGGCCTGCATGCGGGCGATCTGCCGACATTCGCGCGGGCGCTCGCCGGTTTCTTCTTTTTCGTGCTGACGGCGCCGGTTTCGGCCCATCTGCTCGCGATGGCGGCGCATAAAGTGGGTTATCCACTGAGCACACAATCCGTTCGCGATGAGATGAAGGGCCGTGAATAAACGAATATAACCTGTCGGAAACGAGTTATAACCCTGTCAAACTTGAAAAAATTCCCATTTATTCATCAGTAAAATCGATTTCCGTCCGTTATACCGGGTAGAATGGCCGGTATGTATCAAAATTCACACTTTGACATTCAGCGAAGCGGTGCTACTTCATTGCAAGTAGAGTTCAGATGTTGTTCTTGATTAAGCGCCCCCTCGCCAATTCGACAAGTTCTTCCGTCCGGAAGAAGAATGCAAGGCCGATTGCGAGGCGTGTTCAATCGAAAGCAATGTCCGGTGGAAACCGCTTTTCTTCCGTATGAAGCTTAGGGGTAGGCTTCGGTCGCAAGACGGTGCGGAACAAGGGTGTTTTTCTCCGGGAAACTCTGCGAACGGACAGGTGCCGCGGAGGTCGCGGGCCTGCTCATTGTTTGAACAGGAGACAGGAAATGACAGACATCGCATTGGGCAAGGGCCAGGATCTGCTGGTGGAACTGACTGCGGATATCGTGGCTGCCTATGTGAGCAATCACGTGGTTCCCGTCGGCGATCTTTCCAACCTGATCGCGGACGTGCACACGGCGCTAAGCAGCACCTCTTCGCCGGCCCCGGTCGCCGCGGCCGTCGAAAAGCCGAAACCGCCGGTTCCGATCAAGAAATCGATCGAGGACGACTATCTGATCTGCCTGGAGGACGGCCAGAAGTTCAAGTCGCTGAAACGGCATCTCATGACCCATTACAACATGACGCCCGAGGAATATCGCGAGAAGTGGGGTCTGCCGGCGGATTATCCGATGGTGGCGCCGGCTTACGCGGAAGCCCGCTCCAGGCTCGCCAAGGAGATGGGTCTCGGACAGCGCCGCAAGCGCGGCAAGGCCTGATCGGGAGACGCAGGCCCCGAACGGCTGCGAGGAGGATTTGAAACCTGGCCGATGAGGACCGACCGCGCAAGCGCCGGGCGGTTGGGTTTTTCACTGAAAAATGCGTATGCGGACAAGAACCGGGCCACCCAGTGCCCGGTTTTTCCGTTTTCCGGGGTCGGCGATGCGGGGATGATGAAAGGAAAAAAATCCCATTATCTTTCCGCCGCTTGTCAAAAATATCAATGATTTCAGCGATAGGTTGCAATCGCCCGGTTTCTTGCATCCCCGCTCTTGCTCTAAGGTGTATGAATTAATTCCTATTCATTGAGGAGTTGTCATGCCTTTGGAGAAACATTTCGAACCTTCCGCGCCGCCGGTTGCCGCAATGATCGCGGCCGATGCGTTCGTCCGCCCGTCGCGGCTTCCCGCAAGCCTGCCGCTTCGGACCGTCTGCCGCATCGTCCGGCAGATGGTGGCGGAACTCATCCCGCTTTTCGGCGACCGGGTGATGCTGCGCCGCGACCGCCGGCGCCAGGTCTGCCACGTGCGGCAGATCGCCATGTATGTCTGCCACGTGGCGCTCCGTATTTCGATGAGCGACATCGGGGATGCCTTCGGGCGCGACCGCACCACGGTCGGCCATGCCTGCCATGTGGTGGAGGATCGCCGCGACGATCCGGCCTTCGACGATTTCGTCGCGGCCGTCGAGCGCATCGTCACCGCCGTCTTCGGCGTTTCGGAGGTGGCGGCGCATGATTGAACCTGTGACCGGGAGGAAATCCGATCCGTCGCTCAGGAAACAGCTCCTGCGGTTGGTCCGCCAGCTCGCCCGCGGCGACTGCGCCATCCATCATGCGGCTGACGGCGAGGCGAGGCTGGCGGGGGCGGAGGAGCGGCTCTATCCGCAGGCCGTCATCGCCGAGGCCCGGTCGCTGGGCCTGGTGCATCTTTCCGGCGGACGAATTGCCGCAAGCGCCGAGGCTTCCGCCTTCCTGCGCCGGGCGCTGGTGGCGGGCGGGGAGGCTTTCTCCGAGCAGCATGGCGAGGTGGTCGCTGCGACGGCCGAGGTGGAGGGCGTCCGCCAGCCGGTCCGCCGCAATCTGCAGGAATCGCCGCTCGGCGCGGTCGCGCGGCTGAAGGACCGCGACGGCAGGGCCTTCCTGCCGGCGGAGGCGGTCGAGGCGGGCGAGCGGCTGCTGGCCGATTTCACCCGCGCGCAGCTGCAGCCGCGCGTCACCGCCTCCTGGGAGCCGAGGTTGTCCAGCCGCGCGAAAGGCCATGCCGGCGGACAGGCCGAGATCGCCGACAGCGCGATCGCCGCCCGGGATCGTTTTTCGCGGGCCATGGATGCGATGGGGCCGGAGCTTTCCGGCGTCGCGGTGGACGTATGCTGCTTTTCGAAGGGGTTGGAGACGGTGGAGCGGGAACGCCAGTGGCCGGCGCGGTCGGCCAAGCTCATGCTGCGCGTGGCACTTCTGGCACTCGCCCGCCACTACGCCCCGCCGCAATCGCCACCCCGCCGCCGCAGCCACCATTGGGGCGCCGAGGATTACCGCCCGGCGCTGTGACCGCCATCCCTCCCGGCCTCGGCACCCCGCTGCCCCTTCTCCCCAGCGGGGAGAAGGTGGTCCGAAGGACCGGATGAGGGGGCGAAGCCACCATCGGGCGATGCGCCTGCCGCATGTGCACCCCCTCATCGCCTCGCGTCGCTCGGCACTTCTCCCCGCTGGGGAGAAGAGGGCGCAAGCCGAACTGGCTCGGTTCTCATATGCGATTGCCCCGCCTGTGAAGGAGAGTCACAGGCAACGCGCGCTCCCCTTCTCCCCAGCGGGGAGAAGGTGCCCGCAGGGCGGATGAGGGGGGCGAAGCCACCATCGGGCAATGCGTTTGCCGCGTGTGCACCCCCTCATCGCCTCGCTTCGCTCGGCACTTCTCCCCGCTGGGGAGAAGAGGGCGCAAGCCGAACCGGCTCGGTTCTCATATGCGATTGCCCCCGCCCGTGAAGGAGATCACAAGCAGCGCGCTCTTCCCTTCTCCCCAGCGGGAAGAAGGTGGCCGGCAGGCCGGATGAGGGGGGCGAAGCCAAAATCCAGCGCCGTGTTTGCCGCATGTGCACCCCCTCATCGCCTCGCTTTGCTCGGCACTTCTCCCCGCCGGGGAGAAGAGGGCGCAAGCCGAACTGGCTCGGTTCTCATATGCGATTGCCCCCGCCCGTGAAGGAGATCACAAGCAGCGCGCTCTTCCCTTCTCCCCAGCGGGGAGAAGGTGGCCGGCAGGGCGGATGAGGGGGGGCGAAGCCAAAATCCAGCACCGCGTTTGCCGCATGTGCACCCCCTCATCGCCCCGCTTTGCTCGGCACTTCTCCCCGCTGGGGAGAAGAGGGCGCAAGCCCTCCGGAAGAAAGATCGGTGCCGGACGGGTTGACCATCCGTTTCGGGGCCCCAAGTTCTCTTCGGGCGCCAAATCATTGCTTGCAAGAGAGGATGGAGGAGACCATGCCGACCTATATCATCGAGCGCGATGTTCCGGGCGCGGACAAGCTGACCGGGGACGATCTTTGCGCCATATCAGCAAAGTCGAACGATACCGTCGCGGGGCTCGGAGTCCCTTACAAGTGGATCACCAGCTATGTCGCCGGGGACAAGCTCTATTGCGTCCACGAGGCGCCGAGCGCCGACGACATCCGCCGCCACGCGGAGCGCGGCGGCTTTCCCGTCAGCAGCATCACCGAGGTTTCCGCGGTCATAGGCCCGTGGACGGCAACCGAAAAATAAGGCTCACGCCGCCTGCTTCATCCGTGCTTCCTCACGGATCCGCTTGACCATCGAGCGCAGCCCGTTGGCGCGTTGCGAGGACAGGTGCTCGACGAGGCCGATGCGGTCGAAGATCTCGATCGCGTCGGTCGCCGCTATCTCGGAAGCCCGCTTGCCGGAATAGACGGCGAGCACGATGGCGACGAGCCCGCGCACGATATGGGCGTCCGAATCGCCCTCGAAGGTCATCACCGGATCGGCGCCGCCGTCGATATGGCTCACCAGCCACACCTGGCTGGCGCAGCCCTGCACCTTGTTCTCCGAAGTCTTCTTCTCGTCGGGAAGGTCGGGCAGTTCCTTGCCGAGCTCGATGACATAGCGATAGCGGTCCTCCCACTCGTCGAGGAAGGCGAAATCGTCGATGATCTGCTCGAGGCTGGCCATGGGCGCTCCGGTCTGGCTCCGGTCTGTCTGGGCTCCATATAGGCATTGTAATGCGGGATGAAAGAAAAAAATACGCCGCGAGGAATTCATTCCTCGCGGCGTCAGCAAGATGCTGAATTGCAGGGCAGGCAGTCCGGCGCCGGGACCGTGGCAATCAGGGCCCGGCGCAAGCTTTGAAATTCGGTGCCGGCAACGGGTGGTGCCGGGCAGTTCCGGGAAAGGCGGAAGAGGCTCTTTCTCCGGAATTCTCGTGAAATTAATGGGCCGGGCGCTTCTGCGGCACCGGCACCGTGCCGGTGGAGATCGCGTCGGCGGGAGCGGCCGTCGCAGCCGGGAAGGGCGTGGGGTCCGGATCGGCAACCAGCGCGGCCTCCGTCTCCTTTGCGGTTTCCCTGGACTGTCCGTTGGTCTGTCCGTTGCCGAACTGCTTGTCGAGCAGCTCGAAGGCGACGCGGGCGCCTTCCTTGGCCCTGACGCCGAGCGCCGAGAAGGTTTCGGCGCCCTTTTCGCAGACATCCGGCTTTTCGGCGCAGATGGCGCTCACATATTGATAGGCCTCGGTCGCGGCGGCAAAGGCATCGCCGACCTCAAGCGCCGAGGCGCCCTGGGGCTCGGTTACGGGCCGGCCGCTGAAGTAGGAAAGCACCACCAGCACGGCTGCGAACCAGAATGTTCCCTTGATGAGAAACCACATCGTCCTGTCCACCTGTTTTCCCCCACGGTCTCTTCAGAGCAATTCCAGGAAAAGTGTGAAGCGGTTTTCCGTCCGGAATTGCGTCTAGCGAAGATAGTGTGGGCCGCCGGGTCTGTGCCGGTCTTGAACATGGTTGTACCGGCCGGAAGCAAACATCGCTTTGACGCAGCCGTTCGGTTTTTCGGCAAATTTATCTAAAATGCGAAATATCGGTGTCCCATATTGGCTTTGCCTCGGATTTGCATCGAAGTTTAGCGACCGATGTTAAGCATAATTGCGGCGCTCGCCCTGAAAGCCCTGCATTTGTCGGCGGCGGTTTTGCCACAAAGGTTAACGTCTGAGTAAAAACCGAAGTAATTCCGTCGCTTACGCCCCGTTAACCACAAGCAGAGAAGGGTTGGTTTCGATGTGCCAAAGCCGGATTTCGGGCTTCCGCAGGGGCCTCCGGAGCCCCATGTTTTATCCTTTCCTTAAGTCGGGAAGGCCTATTGTCGCCCCGAACAAACCGAGACTCAGGGTATAGCGTGCGCGTATTGAGTAACATTGCCGGAAGGGCGGTCCTGCTGGTCGACGAGACCGCGGTCCGCTGGCTCACTCGCCTCGGCGAAGGCGAGGCGGCCTGCGCCGGCGAGATCGTGCTCTTCCGCCGGCTGGCTTTGGCCTGCGTGGCGGCGCTCGTCGCCGTGCCGGCCGCCTTCACGCTGGTTCTGACGCCGGCCCTGGCATTGCCGGTCGGCGCGGCCCTGGTGCTCTCCCTCTTCCTGCTCGTCGTCGCGGCCGTCTTCGCGCTGCCGCGCCCTGCTGCTGCTCCCAACGCCGGCCCGCTGCCGGAGGATGTCGCCTTCGACGCCTGCCCGGGCCTCTCGCTCGTCCTCGATGCGCAGGGCCAGGTGGTGAAGACCGGCGGCCGCGACCGAGATGGCTTTCCCGCGAACCTGCGCGATGCCGCCGGCCACTCGCTGGCCGAGATCGTCCACGTGTCGGACCGGATCGGCTTCGTCCAGGCGTTCGACGCGCTGCGCCGGGGGGCGGCGAGCGCCGCCGCCGATATCCGCATCGAGCGGCCTTTCTCCGCCGCCGGTCGCCAGTTCCTGCCGGTCCGGCTCGACATGACCGCGATCCGCGACGGGGAAGGGGAGCTCGTCTCCGTCTTCGCCCAGGCGCGCGACCTGTCGGAAGAGGAGCGGCTTCGGTCGGAAGCCGCCGCCCATGTGGCCGAGGCCCGCTCCGCCCACGAGGCGAAGTCGCGCTTTCTCGCCGCCGTCAGCCACGAGCTGCGCACGCCGCTCAACGCCATTCTCGGCTTTTCGGATGTGCTGGCCGGCGAATATTTCGGCAAGCTGGAAAACGACCGCCAGCGCGAATATGTCGGGCTGATCCGCCAGTCGGGCGCTCACCTGCTCTCCGTCGTCAACACCATGCTCGACATGTCGAAGATCGAGGCCGGCCGCTACGAGCTCATCGCCGAGCCCTTCGCGGTCGCCGAGGCGATGGAGACCTGCCGCGCCATGCTCGATCTTTCGGCGCGCGAGAAGGGTATCACGCTGACGAGCCGCGCATCGCGGGGCCTCGGCGAAATCGTCGCCGACCGCCGCGCCCTGCAGCAGATCCTCATCAATCTCACAGGCAACGCCATCAAGTTCACGGAAGCCGGCGGCGTCGTCTCGATCGATGCGGTGCTCTCCGGCGACAACGTGGTGATTTCGGTGAGCGATACCGGCATCGGCATCGCGGCCGAGAAGCTGGAATTCATCGGCCAGCCTTTCATGCAGGTTGAAAATGCCTATACCCGCAGCTACGAAGGGACCGGTCTCGGTCTTTCGCTGGTCAAGGGCCTGGTCGCGCTGCATGGCGGCCGCTTCGCGATCGCCAGCCGTCCGGGCGAGGGAACGGTGGTGACCGTCTCGCTTCCCGCCGACGGCTCGGGCGTGGCGGGCAGGCTGGAGGAGACCCGGGAGGAGAAGATCGAATTCCCGCCGCGGCTGAGGAAGCCCCGGCAGACGGCCATGACGGACGAACAGGATTTTACCGATGCCCGCGCGGAAGCGAAAATCGCCTGACAGGAGAAAGCCGGCCAAGGGGCCTGGCCTTCCGTCTCGCCTCCTGGCTGCGGCGGGACGCGCCGCCGCGCGCCATCCGAAGCCGGTGCTCGGCGTCGCGGCCTTCGGCGTGGTCTTCTCCTTCGTCGCCGCCAATGCGCTCTGGTACCAGCCGGGCGGCCATCCGGCTCCCTTCCTCGCCACCCGCGACTCCCATGATCCGAACGCGATCGCCGGCTATCGTCCGGTGCGCCGCGTCGCCCCCGAAGACGTGACGACCTTCCGCATCGAGCGGGCCGATCCGGATGCGCCGGCGCCGGAAGTCGTCCGGTCTCCGGCCGCGGAACCGACCGCGGCTCCCGTATCCGATCCCGTTCCGGCTGCCATACCCGCGCCGCGTCCGCAGGTTCTGCAGGAGCCGGTCAGGCAGGCGGCGTCCGAGCCCGCATCCGCCGCGCCGAAGGTTCCCGCCGAGACGGTCAGGGCCGCGCCTGCAAGGCCCGCCCAGCCGGCATCGTCCCCGTCGCCGAAGGCGGTTCCCCCAAACCGCCCGACGCAAAACGTCGCGGCGCGCGGCGAGGACCCGGTGGCCGCCGCGATCCGCGCGGCCGAGCGCGGCCCGTCCATGCGGCCGCCCGCCGACATTCCCAATCCGAATACGGGATCGAATCCCCGCCGGGTGGCGATGCCGGTCGCCCAGAAGCCGGCCACGTCGTCTTCCCCCTCGACCGATCTCGTGCTGCAGATCCAGCGCGGCCTGTCGAACATCGCCTATGCGGATGTGGAAGTGGACGGCGTTGCCGGCGCACAGACCAAGGCGGCGATCCGCCGGTTCGAGAAGCACTACCGCCTGCCGGAAACCGGCGAGCCCAACGAAATGGTGCTGAAGAAGCTGAAATCCATCGGGGCCTTGTAGCTCTCCGGTTTCGGGGGATTGCGCCGCTTTCCTGCCGCCCGGGATGACGTGTCCCTGTCCGCTGCGCCTCTGCATTGTCCGGCCGGCAAAGGGTACGCGGTCGTACCGATCAACCGGCGCCTTGATTTCAATGGTATCCTGGGTTTTGCGGCAGTCAGTCTTGAAGAGAAGGTTGCACGCCGGGGGGCGGCGGCAAGGTACTCATGTGTGCACTCAATGACCGGCCCAACGACCGGATCGAGTTCAGCTCGCTCCCCCCAAGGCTGATCAGCGTCCTGTCCCGGCAGGGAATCTCGGATCTCTCGGTTCTCGCCGCCATGGACGACAGGCAAATACTTCTCCTCGACAATATAGGCCACGACTATCTCCAGTTGATAAAGGCGGAGTTGGCGCGCGGCCGGGGAAAGTCTGTCCGGAAGCAATGATGCCGGGGCGCCGCTGCGCCGCAAAGTGCGCGAACGCCTACCTCTTTTGGCCGGATTGCAAACCGGCGGATGGCCGTTAGCATCCGATCCGGGACCCGCCGTCCCTGACCTGCGAGAGCGTCGTTTCGCCCACCCCGGGTGTCCCCCGGGAGGAATGGCGCTCTCGCAGTATAATGCCGGAACGGCCGGGTTCTGTTTGTTCCGATGGCATCGCGCCGATGCGAACGGTGTTGGCGCGCCTGCCGATTTGCCCTCCGCGCCGAACCGCCTTAAGACAGGCCATGCGCCTGAAATCCGATATCTTCGTCTCCGCCCTGATCCGCCGCGTCTTCGGGCTCGGCGGTTTTGCCGCCGTCGAGAAGAAGGGGGCGGAAGAGGCCGGCGCTATCTTCATCCGCCAGCGTTTCCGCGATGGGCTGGAAACGCTCTATGCGCCGGCCCCGCAGAACTTTTTCGGTGAGGACGACGGCCAGCGCAAATTCGAGGCGCGGGCGGAAAAGGCGGAGCCCGACGCCGTCCGCGACATGCTTTCCCGCGAGCTGCGCTTCGATCCGGATCTCTGGCTGGTGGAGCTGGAGACCGACGAGGTCGACGGGCTTTTCGAAATCGTCAGACCGTCCGCTTAGCCGGCCTCGGTTGACTGGTCCCAGTTGAGTGGCCCTGGTTGACCGACCTTGTCAGCGTGCCCGGCGCAGCGGGCGGCGCACGCTCGCCGTCGTGCGGATCAGCCGCGGCAGGGCTTCGTGTCCCTCGGCCTCGCGGTCTCCGGAGGCTGCCGGCCGGGGCTGCGGTTCGGCATAGGTGTAGCGGTCGGCGCGGCGCCAGGCTTCGACGCGCCGGCCGCATTCGCTCTCGTCGAGCGAGTTCCAGAGCGAAGCGGCCCGCGTTTCGCCATCCTCGCCGGCCCCGAGGTGGTCGTAGAGCCGCTGCAGGATGAAGACGGCATCCTCGCCGTCCATGGCGAGGCCCTTCAGCGTCGTGGCGAGCTGCTGGCCGGAAATATCGAGCATGATGCGTTCGGAGAGCCAATGGCTGGCCGAAAGCGCGTCGGCGAGCACGGTGGCGAAGAGGCCGGTCTCGCGGTTGCGGGCGAATCGCACCAGCAGCGCCTCCTGGATCGGCGAGAGGTTGCGCAAGCCGAGCCGATCCCCGGCAGGCCGGTCGATATGGCCGGCGAGCGCCTTGAGGCGCCGGCGCAGCTCCTCCTCGCGCCCCAGCCGCCCGGCGTCTTCCGCCCCGTGCCGTTCCTGCCGTTCCTGCCGAGGCGCGTCGATGCCGGCGATCGCCGTATCGTGGCGCTTGACGTGGTCGTGGCGCAGCCCGACAAGCGCGTCGATGACGGTCGGCGACAATGCCTCGCGGAGCACGATGGCGCGGGCATGTGCCTCGCCCTGCGTGCGGGCGATGGCGATCAGCGCGTCGTCGGAAAGGCAGGTCGAGGCGGTGAGGAACGGGGCGGCGATCGCGATCGGCTGGCTGGCGATGAAGAAGGCGACGGCCGGCGGCACGTTCCTGGACTGCGACAGCGCCGCGACGGCATCCCGGCGGGCCTTTTCCGAGGAGGCCGAGAACAGCGGCGCGAAGAGTTCGGCGAACTGTCGAAGTTCCGACCGCGAAGGATGCGGCAGACTTTCGAAGCTCGTCACGGTGGCCATCAGAACCACATCCTTCTTGCGCATGGCCTGGGGCCTCTCAAGGTCTCGAAACTCGTTCGTCACGGGCAAACTCACATCGACGCAATACAATCCGGTGGTGCCGCGAAGCGCTCGGGCTCGCCTGCAAGGCTTGCCTGATGGCCGTCATCGTACCTTGCCTGGGAAAACTCTCCCCCAAGCCCCACTCACGCAGCCGTGAAAACATCTGCCGGAAGGGGGGCTCTGGTTTAACCGGATGCTAACCCTCTGAGGGTTAACGGTCGGTGAAAACGGATCGTTTTGATACGTCTGTCGTTTTCCGGAGTTCTGGTGTGCCGGTGCGGGAAGGGGTCTTTCCTCCGCCGGCATCGGCCCCGGGAAATGAACCAAACAGCCGCTTCCGCGTTTTCATGCGGGCAACAGACATGCATCGGTAGCAAATGCTATTTTAGCATTTATCGATTGTTAACGCTGCTCTGGCTGAATTTGCGAAGTACCGGCGCGTGACTGCCGGGTTCAGGTTCCGGATGGTTCCTGCGTTTTCGGCCGGGCTAAGTTCCAGGTCCGGCCTTCGGGGCCATCCTTCATCTCCGGCCGGTTCGGCGGGGCCGGCCGTCAATGCCGAAATGTCGTTGCGCTTTTTTGAAAGCGCTCAGACGAGAAAGGCGCGCATGCCCGGAACTTTCATTTCGGGAAGCGCCGGCCCTCGGAAAGAGGGCAGGGTGAGATCGGTCCGTCTTCATCCGTCTCGAATTCCTGAAAACGGAGACGAGCATGGCAGAGATCGTAGTGTTGAACAGGTGGAAGGCCGAGCATGTGCCCCGGCCGCAGATCAGGATCGGCGAGAGCGAGGATGCCGGCCGGCTTCTGCTGTTCACGGGGGTGCGTTACGAACGTTTCGACGACCGGGGGGACCGCAAGGCCGAAAATCACGCCGTCCGGGCCGATTGATCGGTCGGCCTTGAAATTCACCGTCAGAACCGGCTCCGCGACCGCCATTCGAAGGGCGTGCAGGTCGCCTGCGACAGGAATTGCGAGGCGATATCCGCAAAGCTCGGCTGCGGCACGAGGCTTCTGAGAACCACATATCCCTCCGCCTGCGTCGTCTCCACGAGGATGGACTGCGAGAGCGCGGGAGGCTGCGCCTGGCGCAGCGACGTGAGCTGCACCGGCGTGGCGATCACCACGTCCAGCACGCCGCCGGCCGAGGTGCGGTCGTTGATGCTGAAGACCTCGTTGGACGACTGGTCGTAGACGGCAAGCGACCAGAAGGGCACGCCGCCATTGGGAGCGGTGAGCCGCAACGGCCCTTCCGAGACGTCGAAGGCGCAGACCGCCGTATCCACGAACGGATCGTTCTTGGAAAGCCCCGCCCGGTCCGGTTTTTCGCCGAGGCGGTAGAAACGGTGGCTCTCGCCTTCCGCCAGCACCCGCGTATAGGCGTCGCGTTCGCTGAAGTCCGGCAGCAGCAGCACGATGACCAGATGCAGCAGTGCCGCGCCGATGAGGCCCGTGACGGCGGCGAAAAGGACCTGCAGCGCGAAAATTCTAGGCATTCCCGCACCCGGTTCTCTCGATGCGCGGCATGGAAAGATCGATGAGGCCGGAACTGCCGGCCGTCGGCGTGTCGAAGAGCGTCAGCGTCAGCCGGAACGGGCCGGCTTCCGGCACGGCAAGCCAGTTGCCGGGCTTCGCGGTCGCGGACATGACGATGTCGAAGCCGCCGTCTCCGTCGCGCAGGACCATGCGCGAGTTGAGCGCCCTCGGCAGGTCGGATTGTGCCGAAGGAGGCGCGGCGCCCGGAGCCGCGGCGAACAGCGTCCAGAAGCGCGCAGGCGGCGTATGGCCCGTCAGGCGGTAGGAGCAGTTTCCCGTAAGCCGCGCGCCCGTTTCGTCGACTGCGGCGGTGAAGACGAGGCCCTCGGCGCTCGCATAGAGCAGCTTGCCGGCATTCGCCCGGTGCGATTTCGCGTAAGGATCGGCTTTCGCCGTCTGCGCTTCCGGAAAGGCTTCCCAGGCGCCGAGCCTGATGGCGCCGAATCCGATGGTCGCATCGAGCGCCACGAGGGTGGACCAGATCCCGCCGCCGAAGGCGATGGCAAGCGCGATCGCGATGAGGAAGGGAACACGGAACACGGGTTTGCTTTGGCCCTCGGGATAGCTGTGTCGGAGGGTTAGCATTGATTCCCGCAGGGGGGAATGGGTTGTTGGCGACAACGTGGCTTGAAGATGCAACGATAATTCAACCAGCGGACGATATTATTCCCCCATGCCGATTCGCTATGCCGTCCCGCCCGGCACACTTTTGTTGTGCGATTATTCTCTCGGTGGCTTCGTGCCGCCGGAAATGGTGAAACGACGGCCCGCAATCGTCATATCTCCACGCCTGCCTCACCGGGATGGGCTCTGCGCCGTTGTTCCTGTTTCTACGACGCCGCCTCCGCGCAACGTCGCTTATGTCATCGAGTTCAAGCTTGATCCGGTGCTGCCCGCTCCTTTTGATTCGCCTGTGATGTGGGCCAAATGCGATATGGTCGCGACAGTGAGTTTTAGCCGTCTCGATCTCTTCCGCACCGGGAGAGACCAGCAAGGCAAGCGTAAGTATCTGGCACGGCGAGTGGATCGGGAGACCTTCGAAAAGGTTTGCGCCGGCATTCGCGCCGGCCTTGGAATTTAACTTGATATTCAGACCGCAATCTCCATATTGGGGATGATTGCTGGCGGCGAAAGCCGTTCAGCCTCAAGACCTCTCTGGAGGCAGACCCCGTCACTGCGATAACAAGCATGGCGGGGTTTCTTGTTTCTGATTTTGCGAGGCCTGCCCATGTCGAAATCATCGACTACCACGGCTGAGACCGAACGGCTGCACAATCCCCATCCCGGAGAAATTCTTCTTGAGGATTTCCTCAATCCGATGGCGCTCAGCCGGAAGGGGCTGGCGCGTGCCATCGGTGCCGCGCGCCGCCTGACCCCTACCGCCGCAGTTCCACACTGGCCGGTGTTGCGGCGATGGCGGAGGGTTGGGTCGGTCCGTTTTCGCCGGCATCGGCCACTTTCGTGCCGGCGGGAGCGAGCGGGCCGGCATTCTTCAGGTTTTCGGCGATCTGTTTCAGGACCCGGGTGGATTCGGCCGAAAGCGAGCGCGGGCGCACGAGCGCCGGCAGGGCGGGTTCGCCCTCCTTCTTCGCCACGGCGGTTCCCTTGTGGTCGCCGGTCGGGAGCGGGTCCTTGATGCCGGGGATGGGTTTCAGTTCGATGCCCTGATGGGCATAGTCCATCACGGTCTTGAAGGTCATGGCGGGCAGCGCGCCGCCCGTCATGTCCTTCATCGGCGTGAAGTCGTCGTTGCCGAACCAGACGGCGGTCGTGTAGTTGCCGGTAAACCCGATGAACCAGGCGTCGCGATAGTTCTGCGAGGTGCCGGTCTTGCCGCCCGTGACGATGCCGCCGTCGAGTGCGGCCCGGCGGGCGGTGCCGATCACCGGGATCTGCGTCAGGATGCGGTTCATCGACGACATCGCCTGTTCGGAGAGGACGCGCTTGGCCGGCGGTTCGTCGCGGTTGAAATCGTAGAGCACCTCGCCGCCGTAGCCCAGCACCTGTTCGATGCCGTGGCGGCGCGACTGCATGCCGCCCGCCGGCATGACCGCATAGCCCGTCGCCTGGTCGAGCACGGTCACTTCCGAGGTGCCGAGCGGGATGGTCTTGTCGGTCCTGAGCGGCGTTTCGATGCCCATCGCCTTGGCGGTCTTGGCGATCACCTCGGTGCCGAGATAGTCCTTGGCGAGCCGGACGGGCACGGTGTTGAGCGACTGCGCCATGGCCGAAAGCAGCGTCACCTTGCCCTTGTAGGACCGCCCGTAATTCTGCGGCGACCAGCCGCGCCAGGTGATCGGCGCATCCGAGATGACCGATTCCGGCGTGAAACCGTTCTCCATGGCGGCGGAATAGGTATAGAGCTTGAAGGAGGAGCCCGGCTGGCGCAGTGCCTTGGTGGCGCGGTTGAACTGGCTTTCGCCGTAGTCCCGGCCGCCGACCATGGCGCGCACGGCTCCGCCGTTCTCGATCATGACGAGCGCGCCCTGCTTGACCTTGTAGGCTTCGCCGTATTCGCGCAGGCTCGATTCCATCGCGGCGTCCGCCGCCTGCTGCAGGCCCATGTCGATCGTCGTACGCACGACCACGGAATGTTCGCGGATCTTGCCGGCGGCGGCGAGCCGCTGCACCTCCTCGAAGGCCCAGTCGAGGAAATAGTCGGGCGCCTTGACATCCGCCCGGTCGACGACGGTGGCCGGGTTGCGGCGTGCCGCGATCACCTGGCCCTCGGTCATCATCCCGCCCTGCACGATGTTGGAGAGGACCTCGTTGGCCCGGCCGCGCGCCGCCGGCAGGTTGACGTGCGGGGCGTATTTCGCCGGCGCCTTGAAGAGGCCGGCGAGCATGGCGGATTCGGCGAGGTTCACTTCCGTGATGTTCTTGCCGAAATAGAACTGCGCCGCCGCCGCCGCCCCGAACGTGCCGGCGCCCATATAGGCCCGGTCGAGATAGAGCGACAGGATCTCCTTCTTGGAGAGGTTCGCCTCCAGCCACACCGCCAGGAAGGCTTCCTTGATCTTTCGTTCGATCGACCGTTCGTTGGTGAGGAAGAGGTTCTTGGCGAGCTGCTGGGTGATGGTCGAGCCGCCCTGCACGACGCCGCCGGCCTTGGCGTTCTCGGTCATGGCGCGGGCAAGCCCGATGAAATCGATGCCGTAGTGGTCGAAGAAACGGCGGTCCTCGGTCGCCAGCACGGCCTTGATCAGATGGTCGGGCAGTTCGTCGATCGGCACGGAATCCTCGTGGATGATGCCGCGATGGCCGATGACGTTGCCGTACCGGTCGAGAAGGGTGACGGCGAAATCGCCGCGGTTTCTCCAGTCCTCCTTGGTTTCCTCGAAGGCGGGAAGGGCAAGCACCAGAAGGGCGACGAAGCCGGCCGTGCCGAGCGTCATGGCTTCGCCGGCAACCTCGAAGGCGGCGCGCTTCCAGCCGCGAACGCGGAACCTGCGGGAAAAGATGGTGATCTCCTCCCATATTTCGCCGAGCTTGAAGCCGAGATTCCAGACGGTGGAGTCGATCCAGGAGTCGATGCGCAGCAGGATGTGGCGCCTCCTGCGCGGCTGCCCGGGAGGCAGCTCTTCGGATGACTTTGGCTCGTCCTGCACCGTGCAATAACCCCCGCCCATTGTGAGATGTGCTTGACGCCGTCCCGCGCAGGGATCAAGAGCATGAGCCTCTCACCGTTATTCAGCAATAGCTGACAAATGGTTGATACGCGATAGCCAAATCGCAACAGGGTAAAGGGCGGCGCGGGCATTTGTTCCACGTTGCCGCAAAAGTGATCCGAAGAATGACCGACGAACCTTTCTGGAAGACGAAACGGCTGGATGAGCTGAGCCAGAGCGAATGGGAAAGCCTCTGCGACGGCTGCGGGCTCTGTTGCCTCAACAAGCTGGAGGACTGGGATACGGGGGAGGTGGCCTTCACCTCCGTCGCCTGCCGCCTGCTCGACGGGGAAAGCTGTCGTTGCAGGGACTACGAGAACCGCCAGGCGACGGTGCCGGACTGCATTCAGCTGACGCCGGAAGCGGTCGAGGAGATCACCTGGCTGCCGCCCACCTGCGGCTACCGGCTCGTCCGCGACGGCGAGGATCTCTACTGGTGGCATCCGCTCGTCTCCGGCGATCCGGAGACGGTGCACCAGGCCGGCATTTCCGCCCGCGGCCGCACGGTGAGCGAAACGGAAGTCGATGTCGACGATTTCGAGGACTATCTGGTGGAGTGGCCGCTGACG
This sequence comes from Xaviernesmea oryzae, assembly GCF_900177415.1. Taxonomy (GTDB): domain Bacteria; phylum Pseudomonadota; class Alphaproteobacteria; order Rhizobiales; family Rhizobiaceae; genus Neorhizobium; species Neorhizobium oryzae_A. Next base: position 1,460,436 of record NZ_FXAF01000006.1, read on the forward strand.
GTCGGCGGCAGGGGATAACGGGGCATCGGCGAGGCCGCTGCCGATCCGTTCGGTAATATAGTGAAACCGGCTGTGATTTCACTTCTACGTAATTTGGCGGATATACCTTGTCCGACACACAGGCTAATCCTGACCTGTGGTCACACCTGCTCGGTGGCATCCGATGACGGCCGAAGGTACATTGGCAGATCGCCTTTACGAGGCAGCCCTCGTCCCGGAACTCTGGACCGAGACTTGCGAGCGGCTGGCCCGCGAAGTGAAATCCAGCACCGCGTCGATCTTCACCATCGACCATCAGGGAACCCACCGTTACGTCACGACGCCCAATCTGGCCGAGACGTTCGTGCGGTTTGCCGGAAGCGATCTGCGGTTCAGCAACCTGCGTCCGGAGCGTGCGATGCAGCGGTTTCCCTTCTCCTTCGCGCGCTCGACCGATATTCTCACCGCCGACGAATATGCGCGCGATCCCATCCAGCGGGCATTCATCGAGCCCGCCGGCATGGAATGGGAGGCCGGCTGGGTCTTCCAGGAGCCCACGGGGCATACGGTCGTCATCACCCTGATGCTTGCCAAGGGGCTCGACAATTTCTCGGACGAGCAGCTGGCGCGATTGAACGTACTGAAGCCGGATATCGCCAGGGCCGCCTACATGTCGTCCAGGCTTGCCTTCAACGAGGCGCGGTCGATGACCGAGACGCTTTCCCTGCTCGGCCTGCCGGCGGCGGTGATCGGCGACAACGGCCGGGTGATCGCCATGAACCCGGAGATCGAGGTCTTGAGCCCCCGCATCCGCACCGGCGCCGAAGACCGGCTCGTACTGGAGGGGGCGGGAGCCGATGCCCTGCTGTACGACGCGATCCAGCGCTACAAGGCGCAGGTCGTGCCGACGGTGCAATCCCTGCCGATGATGTCGCGCCACGGGGCGCCGGCTCTCATCCTGCATCTCCTGCCGATCCGCCGGGCGGCGCGCGACATCTTCTCCCGCTCCATGGCGGTGGTGGCCGTGACCGAGGTGGGCAAGGTCGGTCCGCCGGACATGCGGGTGCTCTGCGGCCTTTTCGACCTGACGCCGGCGGAAGCCCGCGTGGCGCGCGGCATCGCCATGGCCGGAAGGCCGGAGGCGATCGCCGCCTCGCTCGGCATCTCTCTCGAGACCGCCCGCTCGCATCTGAAGCGGATCATGAGCAAGACCGGCACCACCCGCCAGGCGGAACTGGTGCTCCTGCTTTCGGGACTTTCCGCGCCGACATTCGGGGGTGGGGCAGTCAGCCGAAGTCCCTTGAAAAACCCATCCGATGGGTTATCTTGAAGGATGGTCGTCGTCCATCGCGCCTTCGGTTTCCGATTCGTCATTTACACTGCGGATCATGAGCCTGCGCACATCCATGTGACGGGACCGGGGCAGGCCAAGATCAATCTATCGGGGCCGGATGGCTTGCCGGAACTGGTCTACAGCGTAGGAATAAAGCGGTCTGATCTGCGACGCTTGCTTGCTGAGGTCCGTATACGACAGGATGATCTTTTGAAGGAATGGGAGCGCGTCCATGGCGGAAGCAACTGAGAAGCAGCTTGCCGAAGCGGAAAAAAGAGGAGATGAGCTTTTCCGGACGGCACCAAGAGCCGAGAAAGCTCACTATGACCCGGCGACGGCACGTGTCGTTATAGATCTGGTCAACGAATGCTCTTATGCGTTTCCGGTTCGCTTCGTTCAGGATCTTCAAGGAGCAAGCGAGGAGGCGCTCAGCCTCGTCGAGGTGGATGGCTTGGGCTTCAATTTGCATTGGCCGCAGCTTGATGTCGATCTCTATGTACCGGCGCTCGTCAGCGGCATTTTCGGGACGCGCGAATGGATGACGAAACAGCTTGCCCGCATCGCCGGCCAGACGAGCAGCCCGGCGAAGGTGGCTGCCGCGCGCGCCAACGGTGCCAAGGGAGGACGGCCGAAAAAGGCTGCAAGCGGCCTATGATGGAATTGCCTCCTCCCAAAAGGCGTAATTGCGAAAACAGCCCGTCCAGCCATCATCGCCGCATTCGGCTGAAAGTCCGGGGCTTCCGCTCATGCCTGAGAAATCTTGAGAACGGCCCTTGACCTTCCCATGATGGGAAGGTCCACATAAGGCGGGAAATGGAGATTTCCGCTTATGAATGAGACCGTAAAACCGATCCGTCCCGCCGAACCTTTCACCGTTCCCGTCGAGGGCATGACCTGCGCCTCCTGCGTGCGCCGCGTGGAGAACGCTGCCGCCAAGGTGCCGGGTGTCGACAGGAGCGCCGTCAATTTCGCGACGAAGAAGCTGACCGTCGAATCCGCGGCAGGCTTTTCGCCGGAGGCTCTCGAAAAGGCGATCAGCAAGGTCGGCTACGAAATCCCGCCCGCCGCCATGGCCCATGCCCTCCGCGAGGCCGGCATGCTGCCGGAGGCCGCCGAGCATGCCGAGCATGCCGGGCATCGACACCATCGCGACCATGCGAAACACGCCGTCCATGACGTAGATGCGCATTCGGGTCATGCCGGGATGGGCGGCGATCACGCTGCACATCAGCACGAGGGACATGCCGGCGGGCATGACCATATGCACATGCATGCGGGCGAGGAGGGCGCGCTGAAGCGCGATCTCGGCCTCGCCTTCGTGCTCACGCTGCCGCTCTTCGTGCTGGAAATGGGGAGCCATTTCTACGATCCCTTCCATCACTGGCTGATGGGCGTGATCGACACGCAGAACCTCTATTACCTCTATTTCGCGCTGGCGACCGTGGTGATCTTCGGGCCTGGCTTCCGGTTCCTGAAGATCGGGCTTCCCGCGCTTCTGCGCGGCGCGCCGGAAATGAATTCGCTGGTCGCGGTCGGCGTGCTGGCGGCCTACGGCTATTCTCTGGTGACGACGTTCGCGCCGCAATTGCTGCCGGAAAGCGCCCGTTTCGTCTATTACGAGGCGGCGACGGTGATCGTCACGCTGATCCTGTTCGGCCGGCTTCTGGAAGCCCGCGCCACGGGCCGTACCGGCGAGGCGATCGAGAAGCTCGCGGGCCTGCAGGCCAAGACCGCCCGCGTCGAGCGCGACGGCAAGGTTCTGGATGTCCCGGCGGGCGAGGTCGTCGCGGGCGATATCGTGGTGATCCGGCCGGGTGAGCGCATTCCGGTGGACGGCACGGTGATCGATGGCCAGTCGAACGTGGACGAATCGATGATATCGGGCGAGCCGCTGCCGGTGGAAAAGGCGGCGGGCGCCACCGTGGTCGGCGGCACGATCAACAAGACCGGCGCCTTCCGTTTCCGTGCCGACAAGGTCGGCCGCGACACGATGCTGGCGAGCATCATCCGCATGGTCGAGCAGGCGCAGGGGGCGAAGCTGCCGATCCAGACGCTGGTCGACCGGATCACCGCCTGGTTCGTGCCTGCCGTGATCGGGCTGGCGGCCGTCACCTTCGCGGTCTGGTTCTTCATAGGGCCGGAACCGGCGCTCACCCATGCGCTGGTCAATGCGGTGGCGGTGCTGATCATCGCCTGCCCCTGCGCCATGGGACTTGCGGTGCCGACCTCGATCGTCGTCGGCGGCGGCCGCGCGGCGGAGCTCGGCGTGCTCTTCCGCAAGGGCGAGGCGCTGCAGGAGTTGCGCAATGTCGGGCTGATCGTGCTCGACAAGACCGGGACGGTCACCAAGGGCCGGCCGGAACTGACCGATCTCGTGGCCGCCGAAGGTTTTGCCGGGGACGAGGTGCTGAGCCTGGTGGCGGCCGTCGAGGCGCAGTCGGAACACCCGATCGCGGACGCCGTCGTCAAGGCGGCGGAGGCAAAGGGCATCGCCGTGCCGAAGGCGGAAGGGTTCGAAGCCGTGACCGGCTACGGCATCCGGGCCGAGGTGGAAGGACGTGCGATTGCGGTCGGCGCCGACCGGTTCATGGAGAAGCTGGGGCTTTCGGTGGAGGCCTTCGCCGAAGCCGCGGCAAGGCTGGCAGACGAGGGCAAGACGCCGCTCTATGCCGCAGTCGACGGCAAGGTGGCGGCGGCGATCGCGGTTGCCGATCCGCTGAAGCTTTCGAGCCGCGCTGCGATCAGGGCGCTCAAGGACATGGACGTCGAAGTGGCCATGGTGACCGGCGACAACCGCCGCACCGCCGAAGCCATCGCCCGCCAGGTCGGCATCGACAAGGTGGTGGCCGAAGTATTGCCGGAGGGCAAGGTCAGGGCGATCCATGAGATGCGGGCCGGCGGCAGGAAATTGGCTTTCGTCGGCGACGGCATCAACGATGCGCCGGCGTTGGCGGAGGCCGATATCGGCATTGCCATCGGCACCGGCACCGACGTGGCGATCGAGAGCGCCGATGTGGTCCTGGTCGGCGGGGAACTCACCGGCGCCGTCTCGGCGGTATCGATGAGCCGCGCGACGATGAGAAATATCAAGGAGAACCTGTTCTGGGCCTTCGGCTACAACGTGGCGCTGATCCCGGTCGCGGCCGGAGCGCTCTATCCGGCCTTCGGCTGGCTGCTGTCGCCGATGATCGCGGCCGGTGCCATGGCGCTGTCGAGCGTCTTCGTGCTCGGCAACGCGTTGAGGCTGAAGACCGTCAAGATTGGAGAGACAAGATGAACATAGGCCAGGCATCCGAAGCCTCCGGCGTATCCGCCAAGATGATCCGCTACTATGAGGAGATCGGGCTGATCCGGCCGATGGGCCGCACCGGCAACAATTACCGGGTCTATGGCGAGGACGAGGTGCATATCCTGCGCTTCATCCGGCGGGCGCGCTCGCTGGGCTTCTCGCTGGAGGAGACCGAGACGCTTCTGAAGCTCTGGCAGGACCGGAGCCGCGAGAGCGCCGCGGTCAAGGAGGTGGCGACCGCCCATATCGTCGATCTCGAACGCCGCATCGCCGAGATGCAGGGCATGGTGAAGACCTTGAAGCACCTCGCCGACTGCTGCGGCGGCGACCACCGGCCGAACTGCCCGATCCTCGATGATCTAGCGGGCGATAGCTCCGCAAAGGGCGATGCGTCGCATCTTGGGAAGAAAATGAAGCAGCATGCTTGAGGCTGTTTGCTGCCAACCTCTTCAAACACCCCTCCCCAACCCCTCCCCACAAGGGGGAGGGGCTTAATCTGCCGCGCGCTCCTCGAATGGGGCAGAACGGCGCTCCAAGTTTCTCCCCCCCCCTCCTGGGGGAGATGGCCGGCAGGCCAGAGGGGGAGTTTCCATATACCCACTTGACCTTCCCCCTGTTGGAAGGTGCAGAAGACATTCATCGAAAAGGAGAACCTTGAATGACGACGACTTTCACCGTGCCGGACATGACCTGCGGCCATTGCGAAAAGACGGTGCGCGGCGCGCTTGCCGACGCGCTGCCGGATGCCGCTGTGGCGATCGATCTGACGGCGCAGACGGTGACGGTGGAGGGCGATGCGGCGAAGGCCGAGGACGCGATCCGGGAGGCAGGATACAGCCCGGAAAGGACTGCGGGCTGAAATCGGCGCATGACGCTATTTGGATCATGACGCCATTCAGATCATGACGCTATTCAGGTCGTGCTTCAATGGATGTTCGGAAAGCCGGGCCGGGATGTCATCGGCGTAAAACCAGGCGGTTCCACAACCCATTGAAGTGAAACGATCTTATTTTCATCTCCCTTTCTTGACCTCAACGGCGCTTGAGGTTGTAGCGTGGCCGCCGACAGTGAGAACGGGAAAGGGCGTGGCGTGCTGCAGGACGTGAATGTGGGGTGGTCGAGGCTTTTGAAAGGCCGCGATGGGGCGATGCTCGGGCTGATTTCGGCGGGTATCGGGCTGCATGCCTTCAACCAGTTCGCGATCGTCGCGGCACTTCCGCCGGCGGCGGCGGAGATCGGCGGCGCCGCCTATTTCAGCTGGGCCTACAGCCTCTATTTCATGGGCTCGATCGCCGGCGGCACCGGGGCGGCGGCGCTGCGCGACCGGTTCGGCGCCCGTGCGAGCCTGGTGTTCTCGACGCTTCTCTTCGCGGCGGGCGGGCTGCTGGCGCTGGCGGCGCCTGCCTTTTCCTGGATCATGGCGGGACGCCTGCTGCAGGGCGTTGCCGACGGGCTGATCGTGGCGATCTGCTACAGCCTGATCCCGGCGAATTTCCCCTCCGCGCTGATCGCCCGCGTTTTTGCCGTGGAGGCGATCGTCTGGGCGGTCGCGGCGATCGCCGGGCCGCTCGCCGGCGGGTATCTGACCGAGGCTTTCTCCTGGCGGGCGTCATTCCTGGCGGTGGCGCCCTTCGTCCTGCTGCTGCCGGTCCTGGCGCTTGTCGCAAGGCCGCGGGTGACCGAAGCCGCACCCGTGCCGCTGTCGTCGGCGACGATCGCGCTCTGCCTCGCCGCCTCCTTCGTGCTGTCGCTGTCCTCCGTCGCGACCGGCGGCGCGATGCAGGCCGCGGCGATCGTGGCGGGAGCGGCACTTTTCCTGGCGGTGCTGAAGCTCGACGGGAAGATCGGCCCGAAACTGTTTCCGGCGGGCGCCTTCCGGCTCGGCTCGGTGCTGGGGCACGGGTTCTGGGTGCTGTTCCTGATGTCCGCCAGCCATTCGGTCGGCAGCGTCTACCTGGCGCTGATGATCGGCGCCGTCTTCGATTTCCGGCCCGCGGTGGTCGGCTATGTGGTCGTCATCATGGCGCTCACCTGGAGCGCGGTCGCCGTGCTCGCGAGCCGGGTGGTGGCGCCGGCACCCCGGCATATGTGGATGCGCAGCGGGGCGCTGTTCCAGCTTGCCGGTTTCCTGGCGCTCGGCACCGCATTCGCGACCGGTTCCGTCACCCTGCTAGTTCTCGGCCAGGTGGCGGTCGGCACCGGTTTCGGAACTGCCTGGGCGAGCGTCAACCAGGCGGCGATGGAGGCGGCCGGCCGCGCCGAGCGGGACCTGACCAGTGCGCTCCTGCCGACCATCTCGACCGCCGGCTATGCGATCGGTGCGGGGATTTCCGGCATGATCGCCACCGCCACCGGGCTGGTCGCGGCGCTCGAAAACGGCGGGGCCGGCGGACCGGCATTCTGGCTTTACGGCACGGCGGCGGCGGGGGCCGCGGTAACCTTCCTGCTCGGCTTCGGCGTGCGGCTGAAGGAGGCTTGAGCCGCGCAACAAAAGCGCATTTGGCTTGTTCGGCGGGGGAGATTCCCCATATTGGGGAAGGCCGGTCCGGTCCGAAGGAGTCCTTTTCCCGTGTTCCAGTTCGACAATTCCTATGCCCGCCTGCCGGACAGGTTTTTCGCCTCGGTCTATCCCGAACCGGTCGAAGGGCCGAAATTATTGAAGTTCAACGAGGAACTGGCCGGGGAACTGGGCATCGAGGCGGATTTTTCCGACCCCGCGCGGCTTGCGGCGATCCTTGCCGGCAATGTCGTGCCGCCCGGCGCCGAGCCGATCGCCATGGCCTATGCCGGCCACCAGTTCGGCAATTTCGTGCCGCAGCTCGGCGACGGGCGGGCGATCCTGCTCGGCGAGGTGGTCGACCGGAACGGACGGCGCCGCGACATCCAGCTGAAAGGCGCGGGACCGACGCCCTTTTCCCGCCGCGGCGACGGGCGCGCGGCACTCGGGCCGGTGCTGAGGGAATATATCGTTTCGGAGGCGTTCGCCGCGCTCGGGCTTCCGGCGACGCGCGCGCTGGCGGCCGTCGCGACCGGCGAGCCGGTCCGTCGCGAGCGCATGGAACAGGGCGCCGTCTTCGTGCGCGTCGCGGCAAGCCATGTCCGGGTCGGCACGTTCCAGTTCTTCGCCGCGCGGGGCGACAACGAGGGTGTGAAAACCCTCGCCGATTACGTGATCGAACGGCACTATCCGGAGCTGAAGACGGCGGGAAACCCTTACTCTTCGCTGCTGAGGGCCGTGGCGTTCCGGCAGGCGGATCTGATCGCCCGATGGATGGGCGTCGGCTTCATCCACGGCGTTATGAACACCGACAACATGACGATCTCCGGCGAGACGATCGATTTCGGCCCCTGCGCCTTCCTCGATGAATATAATCCTATGAAGGTCTTCTCCTCGATCGACCAGGCGGGCCGCTATGCCTATCGCAACCAGCCGGGCATCGGCCAGTGGAACATCGCGCGGCTGGCGGAATGCCTTCTGCCGCTGCTCGACGAGGATCAGGACAGGGCCGTGGATGCGGCGAATGCCGTCCTGAAGGAGTTCGGCGAGCGATTCCAGCGCGAGTGGCTCGGCGTTTTCGCAAAGAAGATCGGCCTCCTTTCCGAAGCCGGCGGCGACGGGGAACTCATCCAGGCGCTGCTGGCTGCCATGCATGAGGGGGAGGCGGATTTCACGCTCGCCTTCCGGCGGCTCGCCGATGCGGCGGAGGGCAGGGACGAGGCGTTTCTTGCCTGTTTCGCCGCTCCGGAAAAGGCGCGGGACTGGCTCGGCGCCTGGCGGGAGAGGCTAGCGGGAGAGGCGCGATCGGGCGAAGAGCGTGCGGCGGCCATGCGGGCCGTCAATCCGGCCGTCATCCCCCGCAACCACCGGGTGGAGGAGGCGCTTTCGGCCGCCAACTACAACGATTTCAGCTTCTTTGAACGGCTGCTGGAGGCGCTGGAAAACCCCTATGAGGAACGGCCGGAATTCGCCGACCTGATGGTCCCGCCGAAACCGGAGGAGCGGGTTTCGATGACGTTCTGCGGGACGTGAGTGCTGTTCATGCATCGGAATGCCCCTCATCCGCCCTGCCGGGCACCTTCTCCCCGCAGGCGGGGAGAAGAAAATATGCCCCGCCCCTTTCGCAGGTGCGGCGTTGGATATGGCGCGTCCCCTCTCCCCGCCTGCGGGAAAGGGTGAGGGGCAAATTGGAGAGGCGATGAGCGGCGCCTTCATAAAAATCCGCCAAATAGGAAAATAATCCTTGACGGCGTGACGGTGGTTTGATAGGGTTCTGCCACAGTCGAAGAATTGCGCCGGCGGGCAGCCTTCAAGGGGCTGGCGGCGCAAGGCTTCCAGTCATCGGCCCGGTTCTCCAAACCGGGCCTTTTTTATCTCTGCAATCGGCATCGGGGCGTCAGGCGGCCGGAAACGGGCGCGGCGCGATGCCGTGTGCGCCGAAGACGCGCGCCGGAGACACAGGTATGGAAACCGGCCATGGATGAATTCGAGACTTTCGATCCCGCGCTCTTCGGGCTCTGGGCGGAACGGCCCGTCTATGGCGAAGGGCAGGCGATGGACGATGCGGCGCTGGCGGACGAGGTACGCGGCGTGCTGCTGGAGACCAAGTCGGCGGAGGGTGCCATTTCGCCCGCCGAGGAATTGCGCGGCCTGCTCAACGAGATGACGGTCGAGATGCGCGACCAGTTCGCCACCTTCCGGCGCATGCGGGCCTCGGCCGAGAAGGCGCTCACGGACGGCGACGAGGCGGCGCAGAAGCTCGCGCGTGCCGATATGAAGGCCGCGACCGACGCCATGTCGCTGATCGTCCGCACGCTGGAGAAGGTCGACGGCCTCCAGCGCCAGCTCGCCCGCGACCGGGAGCTGGAAGCGGAGCGCGCGGCGGACGAGGGCGGATATGAGGAGGCGAAGGCCCGCTTCATGAAGCTGATCGAGGAGCGCGCCAATGAAAGTGCCGTCTGCCTTTACGAAGCATGGAAACGCGATGGCCCGCCGCCATGGGTCACCGAGCTACTTGAACGCAAAGCCTCCAAGCCGCCGGACTCAACGGTTGGCGCAGGAGAAGACAGCGAGCAAGACATTGACGGCTTCGACGAAATTCCGACAAGGGATGCGGCGGATACGTGACGAAAATGCAGCAGCCTCTGCGGAGATCGAAGTTCTCAGTAAACTGATTGGCGGCGCGGCAAGGTCACCCGGCAACGATCAGCCATCCGTTGCGGGGGAGATGTCACCCGAGGTGAAAGAGGTGGATGGCGATCGTGCGGTAAAACCGATCATCGATGAAGAGGGCGGGGTGACACCCCCCTCTGCCCTGCCGGGCATCTCCCCCTCAAGGGGGGAGATCGATCTGCCGCGCGGTCCCGCTTCCATATGCAATCGACCTCCGGAGCAGGAGGGGCAGATTGTTGATCTCGCTGGCTTCACGCTCGATCATGAGCGCGATTGGGATTTCAAAGGCCGCCCGGAACAAAAACCTCCGGCCGGCAACTGGCGGACCTGGCTGATCATGGGCGGACGCGGTTCCGGCAAGACGAGGGCCGGCGCCGAATGGGTGCATGCGCTGGCCTCGGCCGGCGAACGGTCCGCTCTCCGGATCGCGCTGGTGGCGGAAACGCTGGGCGACGCCCGCGAGGTGATGGTCGACGGCGTTTCCGGCATTTGTCGGATCGCGCGCTCGAAGCGGCCGGATTTCGAGATATCGCGGCGCCGGCTCGTCTGGTCGAACGGCGCGGTGGCGCAGATCTTCTCCTCCGAGGACCCGGAGGCGTTGCGCGGGCCGCAATTCCATTTCGCCTGGTGCGACGAGCTCGCCAAGTGGAAACATGCCGAAGAGACCTTCGACATGCTGCAGTTCGGGCTGAGGCTCGGCGCCGATCCGCGCCAGCTTGTCACCACCACGCCGCGGCCGGTGCCGGTTTTGAAGCGGCTGATCGCCGATCCGGGAACGCGGCTCGCGAGGATTTCGACCGAGGCGAATGCCGCCAACCTGGCGCCGGGCTTCCTGCAGGCGCTGGAGGCGCGCTACGGCGGCACGCGGCTCGGGCGGCAGGAAATCGCCGGCGAGCTGATCGAGGACCGCGAGGATGCGCTCTGGAAACGCGCCGACCTGGAGGCCTGCAGGATCGGCTTTCATGGCGGATATCCGGGAGGACGGTTCACCGGGGCGCTGAGGCGCATCGTGGTGGCGGTCGATCCGCCGTCCGGTTCGGGCGAGGGGTCGTGCTGCGGCATCGTCGTGGCCGGCCTGGAAACGGGCGGCAGGGCGGTGGTGCTGGCGGATTGTTCGGTGGAAGGGGCAAGCCCGGCGGGCTGGGCGCATGCCGTGACGAAAGCTTATGCGCGCTTCCAGGCGGACCGGGTGGTGGCGGAGGTGAACCAGGGCGGCGAGATGGTGACGGCGATGCTGAGAAGCGTCGACGCGAGCCTGCCGGTGACGATGGTCAGGGCGACGCGGGGGAAATTCCTGCGCGCCGAACCGGTCGCGGCGCTCTACGAGCAGGGGCGGGTCGCCCATGCCGGGCGCTTCGCCGATCTGGAAGACCAGATGTGCGATTTCGGCCCGGACGGGCTCTCGTCAGGCCGCTCGCCCGACCGGCTGGACGCCTTGGTCTGGGCGCTGACGGCGCTTCTGCTGGAAGGTTCCGGCGAGCCGCGCGTTAGGGGCATATGACGCGGCTTGAGGTGAGACCGGGCGCGATCAGCGCGGGCCGGCCGGCTTGGGCGGAGCGCTGTCGCGCATCTGCTTCCATTCGGATTCCATGCGCTCGACGACATGCTGGGGGATCGGCTTGGAAGGAGCGGTCTGCACCTGCTTCTGCATCGTCATGATCTCCTTGTTCGTTGGACGGCTGACATGAACGTCGCGTGACGCAGTTGGTTCCACAGCGTTAGGAAAAAGTAAACTGCCGCCTAAGCGCTTAAAACGATTTAGTTTTTCTAAACCGATTGAAACCCTTGGAAGGGTGAGGAGGTAAACTTAATATGGGGCGCGAGCGGGCGGTTTTCTTCGATGTCATCCGGCCGGGGCTGTTCAAGGGGCGGCTGTCCGCGGGGCAGGTCAAGGGATTGACGGCGATTCTCGACTATTGGTTCCGGCATGTGCCGGAAGGGCGGTCCGACGCGCTGGCCTATGTGCTGGCGACCGCCTTCCACGAGACCGCCGCCACCATGCAGCCCGTCCGCGAGACGCTGGCGAAGAGCGACAAGGCGGCGATCGGCAGGCTGGATGCGGCCTTTGCGGCGGGCCGGCTCCCATCGGTGAGGACGCCCTACTGGCGCCCGGACGCGGAGGGGAAGAGCTGGCTCGGCCGCGGCCTGGTGCAGCTCACCCACCGGCGGAACTACGAGGCGATGTCGAAGGTGACGGGCGTGGATCTCCTCGCCGACCCGGTGCACGCCATGCAGATGGAGGTATCCGTGGCGATCCTCGTCGAGGGCATGCGGCGCGGCAGTTTCACCGGCAGGCGGCTCGATCACTATTTTGCGCCGGGCAGGTCCGATTGGGTGGGGGCGCGAAAAATCATCAACGGTACGGACCGGGCGGAACTGGTCGCGGGTTATGGGCGGATGTTTTTGGGGGCGCTCGCCGGGCTTTGAGACCGGACGGATATGTGCTAGCCGCCCGTCGTTGCCGCACAGGGAAATGGAACATGATCCGCCACATCGTCTTTTTCACCGCCCGCAGCGCGGAGGACCGCGACGCGGTGCTGTCCGGCCTGTCGCTGCTGACCGGGAACCCGCATGCGCGGCTCCTGGAAATCGGCACCAATGCGAAGACCGACCAGCTCGGCAACGCGGTGGATTTCGTCGTCTACGGCGAGTTCGAGGACGAGGCGGCGCTGGCGGCCTACAAGGCCCATCCGCTCTACCGGCAGTCCATCGAGCGCGTGAGGCCGATCCGCGAAATGCGGATCGCCGCCGACTACGACACGGAAACGGCGGCGAAACGGCCGGCCTGAGCCTCAGGGTGACGTGCACCGCAAAGCGTTGATGATACGCAGTGCATATGCTATGAATTACATATATGGCTCCCGCGACCTTGATCCTCGACAGAAAGCTCTTCCTGGAAAACGGAGCGATTCTGCAGATGAAGGTCTGGAGGCTTTCGGCTCCGAGCGGGGAACGGCCGCACGGCCTGAAATATTCTCTCTTTTACGGCAGGCCCGGCGAGCGGATCATCGGATACGACAACGAGCAGGGTAAAGGCGACCATCGCCATTACCGGGGCCGGGAAGAGGGATACCGGTTCACAACCCTCGAACGGATGATCCTCGATTTCGAAGAGGATGTCAGACGGGAGATCGGCATATGAGCGAAGTAAAACTCCACGCCACGGGCATGGACCAGTTCTTCGAGAGCGCGGTCGAGGCGGCCAGGCGTATCGATGCGGGTGATCTGCGCGAGCAGCCTGCAGACTTGGCCTTCGAAAGCATGGATCTTCTGTTGAAGGTATTGACGCCCAATCGCTGGCGGCTTCTGCGCGCCTTGAAGGCTTCCGGTTCGTCATCCATACGGCACCTCGCCCAGAGCCTGCGGCGGGACTATCGCGGCGTGCATGCCGATGTCGCGGCTCTGATCGAGGCGGGGCTGATCGAAAAGACGCCGGACAACGCGATATTCGTGCCTTGGGACCGGATCACCGCCGAGATGGCGATCACCGAAGCAGCATAGTCCAGAGGATAATTCATCATGAGATCTCCATTCCGGCTGCCGTGGGGCTCCGCGGCGGCGCGACAGGGCGTGCGCGCGGAAAAGCGTGTCGAGACGAAGATGGCGGGCAGTTTCGCGATCGTCTCCGGAGAGGGCGCGGCGCACTGGTCCGGCCGGTCCTATGCGGCGCTGTCGCGTTCCGGCTTCATGAAGAACCCGGTCGCCTACCGCGCCATGCGGATGATCGCCGAAGCGGCGGCGGCCGTGCCCTGGCTCGCCTATGAGGGCGCGAGCGAGGTGGCGGACCATCCGGCGCTTTCACTCATCGCCCGGCCGAACGCGCGGCAGGGCGGCCCGGATTTCTTCGAGGCGCTCTACGGGCATCTCCTGCTGTCCGGCAATGCCTATGTGGAGCCGCTGGCGATCGGCGGGGCGCTGAAGGAACTGCACCTGCTTCGTCCCGACCGCGTCAGCGTGGTCGAGGGGCGCGACGGCTGGGCGGTCGGCTACGATTACCGGGCCGGTAGCACGACCCGGCGGCTGCCGGCGGAGGCGGACGGCGAGGGGAGCCTCGCGCTGCTGCATTTGAGGCTCTTCCATCCGCTCGACGACCATTCCGGCTTTTCGCCGCTCGGGGCCGCGGGCGCGGCGCTCGACCTCTCCAACGCGGCGGCGAGCTGGAACAAGGCGCTGCTCGACAATTCCGCACGGCCTTCCGGCGCGCTGGTCTACCAGCCGAAGGATGGCGGCAATCTTTCCGCCGACCAGTACGAACGGCTGAGGGAGGAGCTGGAGGCGGGTTATTCCGGCGCGGTGAACGCCGGCCGGCCGCTGCTGCTCGAAGGCGGGCTCGACTGGAAGTCCATGGGGCTTTCGCCCAAGGACATGGATTTCATCGAGGCGAAGAACGGCGCTGCGCGCGACATCGCGCTTGCCTTCGGTGTGCCGCCGATGCTGATCGGCATTCCCGGCGACAATACCTACGCCAACTACCAGGAAGCGAACCGCGCCTTCTACCGGCTGACAGTGCTGCCGCTGATCGCCCGCACCGCCGCAAGCTTCGCGGCCTGGCTGTCGGATGCCTATGGCGAAGCGTTGCGGCTGGAGCCGGACCTCGACCGGATCGCCGGCCTGTCCGCCGAAAGGGAGGCGCTCTGGGCGCGGATAGGGGCGGCGGCGTTCCTCACCGAGGAGGAGAAGCGGGAGGCGGTGGGGTATTGAGAATTCCCACTTTTAAGAGTAATTTTGTAATACGCCGTATTACAAATTGGAGGCTCCGATGGCCAAGCCCGTTCTTTCCGATCCGATCACGCTCCGCCTGCCGCTCGACATTCTGGAGGACATCGAGAAGATCGCCGAGACGGCGGACAGAAGCCGAAGCTGGGTGATCGTCCGGGCGCTGAAATATTACCTGATGGCGGAGGGGAGTGAAGTGCTCAGCATTCGGCGCGGCGAGGAAGATATCGAGGCGGGGCGGTTCGTGGACGCGGAAGAGTTTTTCGCCGAGCTTGATCGCCTCAACCGCGAAGACGCCGCCTGATGAAGGTGTTCCTATCGGAGGAAGCGATACGCTACGTCGAGAGGGAACGGGCTTATCTAGCCTAATTCAGCCGACGGGCATCCGCTGCCTTTACGGATCAAATCAAGAGGGCAACCCGACTGATTGCGGATCATCCTCATGTGGGAACCGCCGTGGCACCGGTCAAAGGAATTCGCCGCTTCGTATCTGCACCCTATCATCTGGATTATATAATCCAGGCCAACCGGATATCGGTTGTTTCCATCATGCACGCGCGACAGGGGCCAGCCGATCTCGAAAAGGACGAAGACGACGACTTCGAATGAAAACGTTGAACGGCAATATTTTCCGCTAGGTCGTTAAAGCGATTTCCCGGCGATCTGACTGACTTACGACGTCGCTGATTCGGCTTCGCAGCAAACGCATCCAAGCGATTCCGACGATTCACGAAAATTAGAACCGGCTATGCCCGCGGAAGGCCGAGGATCGGCTCGCCGGCGGGCGCCGCCTGCTATCTGCGTGAAACTCCAAAAGAGAGATCAAACATGTCTGACCTCGGAAGCGATCCGGGCGTCGGGATCGCCAAGGTCCTGGGCGCCACGGCGGGAGCCGGCGTCTCGCTGATCTATCTCCTGCCCAAAAGCCGCCGCGAGGCGGCGAGCCGGTTCCTGACCGGCGTGAGCTGCGGGCTGATCTTCGGCGCGCCGACCGGGCTGTGGCTCGTCGAGCGCCTCGGAATAGGGGGCGAGCTCTCGGGCGCCGAAGTGATGCTGGCGGGCTCGGCGGCGGCAAGCCTCTCGGCCTGGTGGGTGCTGGGAATGCTGGCGCGGGTGGCGGAGAGATATGGGAGAAGGGCGGGCGGCTGAGGCGCCGTTCTTCACGCCAGCGGCTTCTCATCCATTTGCTCAGTGCCCCTTATCCGCCTGCCGGCACCTTCTCCCCGCAAGCGGGGAGAAGGGCGGATGCCGCGCCGATTTCCCTCTTCATCGGCATGATCGAGACAGAACCTTCCTCACAGGCGGAGAGGGCGAGACGCCGCCGCTTGCTTCCTTCTCCCGGTCAAACGGGGAGAAGGTGGCGGCAGCCGGATGAGGGGCAAAATTCATGAAAATCGCAGGGAGAATGCCAATGCACGCTTATCGCGGGCCGCGCCCGACCGCGCGCAAATTCGCCAATCTGGAACTCGCGGGGCTTACCGGCGACGGAGTGTTTTCCGGTTATGCCAGCGTCTTCGGCGAGGTCGACCTCGGCAAGGACCGGATCGAGCAGGGTGCTTTCCTGAACTCGCTGGTCGAGCGAGGGCCGGGCGGCGTGCGCATGCTCTACCAGCACGATCCGAACGAGCCGATCGGCGCCTGGAAGACGATCCGCGAGGATGCGCGCGGGCTCTATGTCGAGGGCGTGCTCTCGCCCGGCGTGGCGCGGGCCCGCGAGGTGCTGGCGCTGATGAAGTCGGGCGCGCTCGACGGGCTCTCGATCGGCTTTCGCACCGTCAAGGCCCGCACCGACGCCAAGACGGGCGTCAGGCGGATCCTGGAGGCCGACCTCTGGGAAATCTCCGTGGTGACCTTTCCGATGCTGCCATCGGCCAGGGTCTCCAACGTCAAGCATGCGCGGTTCTTCCGCGACCGGGAAACCGAACTCGTTCGCCACATGCGGCGGGCGGCGAAGATGATGATGCAGGCAACCTTCAAAGGAAAAACGATATGACGGAACAGAATGCGACAGGTGCGGCGCTCGAGAGGAAGGCCCCGGAAGTCAAGGGAGTGCCGGAAACGGTGACGGCGGCCTTTGACGAATTCATGGAGGCGTTCGAGGCCTTCAAGGAGGTGAACGACCGCAGGCTCGGCGAGATCGAGCAGAAGCTTTCGGCCGACGTCGTGACGCGCGACAAGGTGGACCGCATCAACCGTGCGATGGACGACCAGAAGAAGGTGCTCGACCAGCTCGTGCTGAAGAAGGCCCGTCCGCAGCTCGGCGGCGGAGCCGAGCTTTCGGCCGACGCGATGGAGCACAAGGCGGCTTTCGACGCCTATGTCCGCCGCGGCGAGGAGGCGGGGCTGCGCGAGCTGGAGGCCAAGGCCTTTTCCGGCACGACGGGCGCCGACGGCGGTTATCTCGTGCCGCCGGAAACGGATACGGAGATCGGCCGGCGCATTTCCGTCGTCTCGCCGATGCGGGCGCTCTCGACCGTGCGCACCGTTTCCTCCGCCGTGCTGAAGAAGCCCTTCGCGGCGGCCGGGCTTTCGACCGGCTGGGTGGCCGAGACGGCGGCGCGGCCGCAGACGAACACGCCGCAGCTTGCCGAGCTCTCCTTCCCGACCATGGAACTCTACGCCATGCCGGCGGCGACCCAAGGCCTGCTGGACGACTCGGCGGTCGATATCGAGGCCTGGATCGCCGGCGAAGTGGACATCGTCTTTGCCGAACAGGAGGGCGACGCCTTCATCCGCGGCGACGGCGTGAACAAGCCGAAGGGTTTCCTGTCCTATACGACCGTTGCGGAAAGCGCCTGGAGCTGGGGCAATATCGGCTATATCGCCTCCGGTGCCGCGGGCGCCTGGAAGGCGACCGGTCCTTCGGACACGCTGGTCGACCTCGTCTATGCGCTGAAGGCCGGCCACCGCCAGAACGGCACCTTCATGATGAACCGCAAGACGCAGGGCGACATCCGCAAGTTCAAGGATGCCGAGGGCAACTATCTCTGGCGCCCGCCGGTGGCCGGCGACCAGCCCGCCTCGCTGATGGGTTTCCCGATCGCCGAGGCGGAAGAGATGCCCGACGTCGGTGCGAACGCGCTCGCGGTCGCCTTCGGCGATTTCCGTTCCGGTTATCTCGTCGTCGACCGGGCCGGCGTGCGCATCCTGCGCGATCCCTACAGCGCGAAACCCTATGTACTCTTCTACACGACCAAGCGCGTGGGCGGCGGGGTGCAGAATTTCGAGGCGATCAAGGTGGTGAAGTTCGCGACGGCGTGAGCCGCCGCGAACAGGCAGTAGTGAGTAGGCAATAGGCAATGGCAATAGGCCGGTTGCCTCGGCCAAACCGGCCTGTTCCCCTTTCGCTACTGCCTACTGCCTACTGCCTACTGCCTACTGCCTACTGCCTACTGCCTTTGCGAAGGATTCCCATGACCTACGCCCTTGTTACTCCGCCCGCCGCGGAGCCGCTGACGCTTGCGGACGTGAAGGCGCATCTGCGCATCGACGGAAGCGAGGAGGACGCGTTGCTGGCCTCGCTCGTCACGACCGCCCGAGAACATCTGGAACGTGAGACCGGACTTTGTCTGATCGTGCAGGCATGGCGGCTCCATCTCGACCGCTGGCCGAAGGACGGCGTGATCCGGATTGCTAAGTCGCCGGTGCAAGCGATTCAGAACATTACCGTTTACGAAGCGGACGGAACCGCCATCGATGTTCCGCTTCAAGATCATCTGCTCGATGGCGCGGGGCGGCCGGTGCGGCTCTGGCTGAGGAACCCGCCGGAGCCGGGGCGGAGCGTCAACGGCATCGAGATCGATTTTTCCGCCGGTTTCGGCGAGGCGGGAACGGACGTGCCCGACACGCTGAAGCGGGCGATGTCGATCCATGTCGCGCACATGTTCGCCTTCCGGGGCGTGGTTTCGCCCGACCAGCAGCCGGCCGGCATCCCCGACGGCTATGAGCGGCTGATCGCACCTTTCCGGATGCGGAGGCTCTGATGGTCGTCTTTTTCGATCCCGGCCAGATGACGGCGCGGCTCGATCTCGAAGCGCCGCAGGCGGAGCCGGACGGGCAGGGCGGCGCGACCGTGACCTGGCAGGTGGTGGCATCGCTCTGGGCGCGGATCGAGCCCGTCTCGTTCGTGGTGGCCGAAGAGGCGGCGGCGGAAAGCGGCAGGATCAGCCACCGCATCTGGGTGCGGTTCCGCGAGGATATCGTCGCGGGGCAACGGTTCCGCAAAGGCGCGCGCGTCTTCGTCGTCAGGCTGGTGCGCGATCCGGACGAGACGGGCCGCTATCTCGTCTGCCAATGCGAGGAGGAAGCCCGATGACGGCGGCGAACGCGCTTTTGGCGACCATCCACCAGCGGCTTGCCGGCGATGCGGTGTTGGCGGGGATGATCGGGCCGGATGGTATTCGGGACCGGCTTCTGCGGCGCCCGAAACTGCCCTGCGTTGCATTCGGCGAGATGGAGACGCGGGATTATTCGACTTCGTCGGAAGGTGGCGAAGAGCATTTCCTGACGCTCGAAATCTGGTCCGGCGGCGAGGGGCGGCGGGAGGCGCAGGAGATCGCCGGGCTGGTGCGCGGGCTATTGCACGATGCGGCGCTGACACTGGATGGGGCAGTGCTGGTGAGCCTGCTGCAGGTGAGCATGCGGACGCGCCGCGAACCGAAGACGAGGTTCCATCTGGCGGAGATGCGGTTTCGGGCGGTGACGGAATAGGCTTGCGGATTTTGCGGGATTTACGTATTTTACGTAAAATTATTGGAGAGACCCATGGCCGAGCCAGTTCGCGTTTCGGCGACCGAGTTCGCCCGCAACTTCGCAAGATATCAGGACGAGGCGATCAGCGCCAAGGTGATCAGCGTCACCAGTCACGGACGCGTGGTGGGCGGCTATCTGTCGGCCACCGAGCTTGCCCATTACGAGATGCTCAAACGCAAGGAACGTGAAATCCTGACCGCCGGTGATTTGGATGAGGAAACGCTTGCCGCCGTCCAGGATGCTGAATACGGCGTGATCTCCAGGTGAGCTTTCCGGAGCCGAAACCAGGCCTCGTCATCCGCTACGCGTTTCTCTGGAGCAGTGAGGCAGATCGTGGTTCCGCGGAGGCGGCAAAGGATCGCCCCTGTGCGATCGTTGTCGCTGCCTATAACAAGGCCGGCGCGATCCAGACGATTGTGGCGCCTGTGACGCATTCACCGCCGCTCAATCGGTTCCTGTGGCCGGGATATGATTTGAGGCCGCGGCCGGACGATCCGGGCCGCTGGGATTACGGCATGCTGCCGAAGGATTTCTTCGATCTGATGCGCAAGCGGATCATTGCACTGGACCGCGATCGGAAGAACAGGATCATGAAGAGGGATTGAGTTTCGCGCATCGCGCATTCGCTCTCCGCACCAGTGCAACCAGCATCAGCACGAAGACGAGCGAGATCGCCGAAAGGACGGCGCCCGTAAAAAGGGCGGCGGTTGGGCCGATGCGGTCGAGGATCGCCGTGAAGATGACGGGTGCCAAGGCGTTCGCGAGGTTCTGCGGCAGCGACAGGCGGGCAGACTGCAGGCCGAATTCGCGGGCCGAGAACAGCGACAGCGGCAAGAGCGCACGGGCAACCGCGACGACGCCGGTGCCGAAACCGTAAAGCAGCACGAAGATCACCAGGACCGATGCGGAGGACGGCAGCGTCGCGGCGACGAGGAAGCTTGCAAGCATGAGGCCGGTTCCGACGAGCGAGGTGAGCAGCGCATTGCCGCGCCGACCGAGCAGCATATCCACGAAACGGGCGGAAACGCCGATGGCGCCGCGCGCCGAGCCGAGCTGCAGGGCAAGTGCCGGCGACGCACCGGCCTGGCGCAAAAGTTCGAGCAGCGAAGGCGACAGGCCGAAGCTGACGAAGGAGCTGATGGCGGTTGCCGCCGCAACCAGGAAGAAGGCCCGGCGGCGCTCCGGCGGCGTGAAATCGACCGGGACGATTTCGGCCGCCTGTGCCTGCTCGCGGTTTTCGACCCTCTTCGGCAGGCCGTAGAGATAGAGCGGCAGGCAGACGAAGATCTGCAGCGCGGCGCACAGCACGAAGGTCAAACGCCAGCCGACGAGATCGTTCACGAGCGCGAGGACCGGCCAGAAGACGGTCGCTGAAAGCCCGGTGAACAGCATGAGAATGGCGATGACGCGCTTTCCGTTCAGCCCCTCGCGTTCGACGACGGCCGTATAGGCGGGTGCCGACAGGCCGAGCGCGCCGCCGATGCCGATGATGACCCAGGCCGCGGCATAGGCCACGAACTCATGGGCGGCGGCAAGCAGGAGAAGGCCGGCGGCGAAGACGACGGAGGCCGTCGCCATCACCCGGGCGGCGCCGTGGCGATCGAGCAGCCGGCCGGTCGCGGGACCCGCCAGCGCGCTCACCAGCATCATGATCGTCAGCCCGAAGAAGATCACCTCGTTCGGCAGGCCGAGATCGGGCGCGATGACGCGGCCCATCACGCCGAGCATGTCGAAGGTGGTGCCCCAGGAGACGATCTGGGTGACGGCGAGCACGGCGATCGTCCGCGCCGAACGCAGAGGGAAGGCTTTGGACATACGGGAATCGCGGAAGGGCTTCGGACGCAAAGGCTGTAGCAGTTCAGCCGATGGCGCGGAAGCGACAATTGCAACGGCTGGAAGGATTGGAACATGGTGGCGCAGAAGGGCAAGGACCTTCTCCTGAAGATCGACAATGGCGGCTCGTTCGTGACGGTGGCGGGGCTGCGCTCGAAGCGGCTCGCCTTCAACGCCGAGACCGTCGACATCACCGACGCGGAGAGTGCCGGGCGCTGGCGGGAGCTTTTGGGGGGAGCCGGCGTGCAGCGGGCATCGCTGACCGGGGCAGGCATCTTCAAGGACCAGGCGAGCGACGGGCTGGTGCGGACGGCCTTTTTCGCCGGCGGCATCCTGAACTGGCAGATCCTGATACCGGCCTTCGGCACGGTGTCCGGGCCGTTTCAGGTAACGGCGCTCGAATATTCCGGCGAGCACAATGGCGAGATCCGGTTCGAGCTGGCGCTGGAATCGGCCGGTTCCTTGAGCTTCGGAGCGCTCTGATGCTGCCGGACAATCGGTTTACGGGCGGGCGGGCGAACCGCAGGCGCGGCGAGGTGGAGGCGGTGATCGACGGCGAGCGCCGCATCCTCTGCCTCACATTGGGTGCGCTGGCGGAGCTGGAGACGGCGTTTGCCGCGGGCGATCTGAACGGGTTGGCGGAGCGCTTCGCCTCCGGCCGGCTGAAGTCGGCGGACATGATCCGCGTCATCGGCGCCGGTTTGCGGGGCGGCGGCAACCTCTTTTCCGACGAGGAGGTGGCGGCGATGGCGGTCGACGGCGGGATCGCGGGCTATGCGCGCATCCTCGGCGACCTGCTCGCGGCGACCTTCGGCGGGGCGGAAGGGGAGGCCTCTGCAAACCCTTGAAGGCCGCAGCGGGTATCGAGGCACGGGCAGAACCGTTTCCCTGGGAAGCGGCGATGCATGTCGGCCTCTGCCGGCTGCGGCTGAGTTCAAGGGATTTCTGGGCGCTGACGCCGCGGGAGTTCTTCGCCATGGCGGGAAGTTCGGGACCGCGGGGCGAGGCGATGGAGAGAGCCCGGCTGGAGGCGCTGATGAGGGCGTTTCCGGATGGGACTTAGAGCCCCCTCACCAACAAAATCTGGCACTCAGCTAAAGCTAGGCTGCTGATTTTTGTAACTTCTCCCACCAAGGGGATGACAACCATGGAAGACGACGAGAACGATTTTTCCGGCACGCTCGCCAATGCCGAGGCGCTTGCCGGCGTCATGGCCGATCTGGAGGGCCGGTCGCAGCGGTTCGGGGCGGCGCTGACGGGGGCGCTGCGCTCAGCTACCGCCGGCGGGCGGGGGCTGGAGGACGTGCTGCGGGGGCTGGGCAACCGCCTGACGGATATTGCGCTCGCAGCCGGGCTGAAGCCGCTGGAAAACATGCTTGGCACCGCCATCGGCGGGCTCGTCGGTTCGGTGACGCCCTTTGCCGACGGCGGCGTCGTGCGTTCGCCGAGCTTCTTTCCCATGGGAGGCGATATGGGCCTGATGGGTGAGGCGGGCGCGGAAGCGATCCTGCCGCTCAGGCGCGGGTCGGACGGTGCGCTCGGTGTTGCGGCGTCTGCGGGCGGGACGGCGCCGCAGATCGTCTTCAACGTGACGGCGACCGATGCGGCGAGCTTCCGCAAAAGCGAAGGACAGATTTCCGCCATGCTGGCGCGCAGCGTCGCGCGCGGGCGCAGGGGCCTTTAGGTCGGACTTTGAGGTGAAACGATGAGCGGTTTTCACGAGGTGCGGTTTCCGCTGCGGCTGGCGCTCGGTGCGACCGGCGGGCTGGTGAGGCGCACGGACATCGTCAATCTTTCCAACGGGCGCGAACAGAGGAACCAGCGCTGGCGGGATTCGCGCCGCGGCTACGACGCCGGGTCGGGCGTGAAATCGCTCGCCGATCTCTATGCCGTGCTGGAGTTCTTCGAGGCGCGCCGCGGGCAGCTCCACGGCTTCCGGTTCCGCGATCCGCTCGACTGGAAATCCTGCGTGCCCGGCGAGACGATCTCGGCCGCCGATCAGGTGATCGGCACGGGCGACGGCACGGCTGCGGCGTTCCAGCTTGTGAAGACCTATGCGGACAGCGGCGGAAGCTGGGTACGGCGGATCGCCAAGCCTGTGGCCGGGACGATCGTCGTGTCGGTGGACGGGGCGGCGAAGCAGGCGGGCTCGTTCTCGGCCGATACGGCGACGGGGATCGTGACCTTCTTCGGCGGCGACATTCCCGGGGCTGGTGCGATCGTGCGCGCGGGTTTCGAATTCGACGTGCCGGTGCGCTTCGATACCGACCGGATCGACGTCAACCTGGCGCATTTCGATGCCGGGCGCATCCCGACCATTCCATTGACGGAGATACTGGCATGAAGACGGTGCCTGTGGCGCTGGCCGCGCATTTAAAACAGGAGGCGACGACGACCTGCCATTGCTGGCGGGTGACGCGGCGCGACGGAACGGTGCTCGGTTTCACCGAACACGATCGCGATCTCGTCTTCGACAGCACGATCTTTCTGGCGGCGAGCGGCTTTTCGACGAGCGAGGCGGAAGCCTCGGCGGGGCTTTCCGCCGGTGCCGACGAGGTGGCGGGCGGGTTTTCGAGCGCGGCGATCCGCGAGGACGATCTGACTGCGGGGCGATATGACGGGGCAAGGGTGGAGCTGTTCGTCGTCAATTGGGCCGAGCCGGAAGAGCACATGCTGCTGAACGTGCGCGAGATCGGCGAGGTTTCGCGCGCCGGCGGGCAGTTCCAGGCGGAGCTGCGGAGCCTGGCGCATCGGCTGAGCCAGCCGCAGGGGCGGGTTTACGGCCGCCGCTGCGATGCCGCTCTTGGGGATGCGCGCTGCGGTGCGAATCTGACGGCTTGGCGTGGCGAGGGAGCGGTCGTTGCCGTGAAGGATGCGAGCCGGATCCTGGTGTCCGGGCTCGGCGGTTTCGCAAGCGGATTCTTCCGGCAGGGCACGCTGACCTTCTCCGGCGGTGCGATGATGGATGTCGAGACGCACGAGCGGAAGGCGGACGGTACGGCGGAGCTGACCTTGTGGCTGCCGCTGGAGGAGCCGGTTTCGGTGGGGGAGACGTTCGCGGTGACGGCTGGTTGCGACAAGACGTTTTCGACCTGCAGGGCGCAGTTCGCCAACCACCTCAATTTCCGCGGCTTTCCCCATGTGCCGGGCGCCGATTTCGCCTATTCCTATGCGGATGGGGAGCGGCTCCATGACGGCGGTCCGATCTTCGAATGAGCGGGACGGGAGAGACGGTCTTGGCGCTGGCCGAGAGCTGGATCGGCACGCCCTATCGGCATCAGGGCGCGGCGAAGGGGATCGCCTGCGATTGCATCGGCCTGATCCGCGGCATCTGGCGCGAGCTCTACGGTAAGGAGCCTGAGGCGGTGCCGGCCTATGCGCCGGACTGGGCCGAACGGAGCGGCGAGGACCGGTTGATGGATGCGGCGCGACGGCTGTTCGGTGAGCCGATAGCGGTGGGCGAGGCGGAGCCGGGCGATCTGCTGCTGTTCCGCTGGCGGCCGGATTGCGCGGCAAAGCATGCGGGGATACTCGCTGGGCCGCGGTATTTCATCCATGCCTATGAGCAGGCGGCAGTGACGCGCTCCACGCTGGTGCCTTCGTGGCGGCGGAGGATTGCGGCGGTGCACCGGTTTCCGGATGTACGGAGCGATTGAAAAAATGCCGTTTGGAATGTATGTTTATGGAGTGGTGAGCGAGGCGGCTACCTCGCCCACCGTGGACTTATCTAGCGAATGTTACCCGGACGGCTATAGACCAGCCCGTCCGGGTTATCCGCAAGTTAAGCGTAATGCCAATTGGCAGAAGCCTCATCGCATCACCTCCATCATCGAGAGCAAGGCCTTTGCCTAGGCCGGTGAGGCCTATCCTCACCGGCACGCCGGCTGGCGCGGCGCCTGCTGCTTCTGCTCTCGAATTCCTTCACGCTATCACAATCTGAGCGCGCATCCAGTGGTATCGCTGGATGCCGTGAGGTATTTCCATGGCCACTCTTCTTCTTCAGGCCGCGGGCGCGGCGCTCGGCGGCGTGTTCGGTCCTGTGGGCGCGATCATCGGCCGGGCGGCAGGCGCGCTTGCGGGGAGCGCAATCGATCGGGCGCTGATCGGCGGCGGCGGTACGGTATCGGGCGCGAGGCTCGCGACCGCACGCATTCCGGGTGCCGACGAGGGGACCGCGATCAACCGCGTTTATGGTACGGCGCGGATCGGCGGTACGCTGATCTGGGCGACGCGCTTCGAGGAGGAGGTGACGCGCGAGCGTTCCGGCGGCAAGGCGACGGGGCCGCGGGTCGAGACCTTCCGGTATTTCGCAAACCTGGCGGTAGGGATCTGCGAGGGACCGATCGCCGGCGTGCGGCGCGTCTGGGCGGACGGGCGAGAGCTCGACCTGACGGCGATCGAGATGCGCGTCTATCGCGGTGACGAGGAGCAATTGCCCGATCCGCTGGTCGAGGCGAAACAGGGCGAGGGCAATGCGCCGGCCTATCGCGGCCTGGCCTATGCCGTATTCGAACGGCTGCCGCTCGACAGCTTCGGCAACCGCATCCCGCTGCTGCAGTTCGAGGTGCTGCGGCCGGTGGGCGGTCTGGAGCGGCAGATCCGTGCGGTGACGATCATTCCCGGTGCGACCGAGCACGGGTATGCGACCGTGCCGGTGACCGAGAAGACGGGCGAGGGAAGCGCACGTATCCTCAACCGCAATACGCTGGCGGCAGGAACGGACTGGCAGGCCTCGCTCGACGAGCTGCAGGCGCTCTGCCCGAACCTCGAACGGGTGGCGCTGGTCGTGTCGTGGTTCGGGACCGACCTGCGCGCGGGACACTGCCGGATCGTGCCGGGCGTGGAAGTGGCGGCGCGGCGGGACGAGAGCGCCGAGTGGTCCGTCGCAGGTATATCGCGTGCGGATGCGCATCTGGTGAGCCAGGAGGACGGGCCGGCCTTCGGCGGCACGCCGAGTGATGCGAGCGTCCGCCAAGCGATCGCCGATCTGAAGGCGCGTGGGCTCAAAGTCTATCTCTATCCTTTCGTCATGATGGACATTCCGCCCGGCAACGGTCTACCCGATCCCTACGGCGGGGCGGAGCAGGCGGCCTTTCCCTGGCGCGGGCGGATCACCGCGTTTCCCGGGCCGGGACGGCCGCGAACGGCGGACAAGACGGCGGCGGCGCGGGCGCAGGCCGAGGCGTTTTCGAACGGCGCCGAAGGCTATCGCCGGATGGTGCTGCACTATGCGGGTTTGGCGGCGGCCGCGGGCGGCGTCGATGGGTTCATCATCGGTTCGGAACTGCGCGGCCTGACGCAATTGCGGGATGAAACGGGTGTGTTTCCCTTCGTGCAGGAACTGGCCGGACTGGCGGCGGACGTGCGGGCGGTCGTCGGGCCGGAGACGAAGCTGACCTACGGCGCCGACTGGAGCGAATATTTCGGCTATCATCCGCAGGACGGTACGGGCGAGGTTTTCTTCCATCTCGACCCGCTCTGGGCTTCGCCGGATATCGACGCGGTCGGCATCGACAATTACATGCCGCTCGCCGACTGGCGGGACGAGGATCTTGCGGCGGACAATCCGGACGGGTTCCGCTCGGCGGACGACGCCGAGGCCATGGCAACGCAGATAAATTCGGGCGAGGGCTTCGACTGGTATTACGCGAGCGAGGCGGACCGGGAGAACCGTGTGCGCTCGCCGATCACCGACGGACTGGCGGGAAAACCGTGGGTGTTCCGCACCAAGGACCTGTCCGGCTGGTGGTCGAACCGGCACTACGACCGGACGGGCGGTGCGGAGAAGGCGATGCCGACGGCCTGGACGCCCGGCATGAAGCCGATCTGGTTCACCGAGCTCGGCTGCCCGGCAGTGGACAAGGGGGCCAACCAGCCGAACGTCTTCATCGATCCGAAATCGGCGGAAAGCGCCGCGCCTTACTTTTCGAGCGGCGGACGGTCGGACGGCATGCAGCGGCGGTTCCTGGAGGCGCATCACGGCTGGTGGCAGGGTGAGGGTCCGCCTTCCGGGATGGTCGATCCCGACCATGTCTTCGTCTGGACCTGGGACGCGCGGCCAACTCCGGCCTTTCCAGACGACCTGTCGATCTGGAGCGACGGCAGCAACTGGCGCACCGGCCATTGGCTGAACGGTCGGCTGGGGGCGACCACGCTGGCGGACGCGATCGCGGCGATTCTGATCGAGCATGGGTTCGAGGATTTCGACGTCTCGGAGGTGAGCGGCGACCTGACGGGTTACGTGCAGGGCGAGGTGACCTCGGCGCGGGCGCTTCTGGAGCCGCTGCTCGAGGTCTTTCAGGTCGACGTCGCGGAAGATGGCGGAAGATTGCGCTTCCGGTCGCGGCTGAAGGCCAGCCTCGCGCCAAGGGAGATCTCTGTGGTCGCCGATACGGACGGCGAGCCGTTCTGGTCGGAAAGCCGCGGTCACGACAGCGATTTTGCGGCGGAGGCGGTGCTGACGTCGTACAACCCGGTCCTCGATTACGAGCAGGGGAGCGTGCGGTCGCGGAGGGCACGGGCGGAGAGCCGGCGGACGCTCAGCTACGACCTGCCGGCAATGCTGCCGGGGGAGACGGCGCTCGGGGCGGTCGAGACGCTGCTGCGGGCGCAACGGATTGGGCGGCGAACGCTCAGCTTCGCGCTGCCGCCTGCAGATGTCGCCGTGGAGCCGGGCGATGCGGTGCGGCTGGCCTTGCCGGATGCGGAGGGTCCCGAAGGGGTCTTCATCATCGATCGGATCGAGGGAGGCGCGGTGCGGCGGATCGAGGCAGGCCAGCATGCGCCGCTCGCCCCGGCGAGCCATGCCGGCGAGCCCGGGCGCCGGACGGGCGGGGGCACGGTTTCGGATGCCTTTGCGCCAGTCCTGCATTTCCTCGACCTGCCGCGGTTCTCATCGGGCGAGACCACGGGTTTCGCGAGGGTCGCTGGCTTCTGCAGGCCATGGCGGCGCATGGCGCTGTCGTCTTCGTCCGGAACGGAAGGATACCGGACGCGTGTTGCGCTCGACCGTCCGGCGAGGGTGGGCGTCCTGGCGGCTTCGTTGGCGGCCGGTGTGACCGGTCGTTTCGACAGGGCCGGTGCGGTGGACCTTGAACTCTTCTTCGGCGGGTTGTCGTCGGCGGACGAGCGGGCCGTGCTGAACGGCGAAAACCGCATCGCCGTGATGGCGGAAAACGGCGTTTGGGAGGTGATCGGCTTTGCAGATGCCGAGGAGGTCAGCCCCAACCGCTGGCGGCTCGCGAACCTGTTGCGCGCCCTTGCAGGCACCGAGGATGCGATGCTCGCGGGTGCCGTCGCTGGGGTTCCGGTCGTGGTGCTCGACGAGGCGGTCGTGCCTTTGGGGCTTTCGGCGGAAGAGCGCGGCCTCACATTGAACTGGCTGGCGGAAAGCCTGGGGCAGGGCGGCGGACGTTCCGGCCCGCATGGGTTCGCAGCCGGACTGCGCGCAGAGGCGCCGCTTTCGCCGGTGCATATCAACGGCGAACGGCAGCCGGGAGGCGGCGTGCGTCTCACCTGGGTCCGGCGCGGCCGGGTGGAGGCGGACGGCTGGGACGGCACGGACATTCCGCTCGACGAGCCGGAAGAGCGCTACCGCATCGAGCTTCTCCACGGAGAGACAGTCAAGCGAACGGCCGAAGTGACGCAAGCGGCTTTCCTCTATCCGGCGGCAGACGAGATCGCGGATTTCGGCGCGCCGCAGCCGAGCCTTTCGTTGCGCATCCGCCAGATGGGGCGTGCGGTGCCGCTCGGCATTCCGGCCGAAACGGTCATTACATTCTAGGTTGAAAAGGAGACGAGCATGGACGGAATGAAGACCTGGTACCAGTCGAAAACGGTCTGGGGCGCGCTGATCGCGGTCGGCGCATCGTTTTTGCAGATGGCGGGAATTGAACTCGGCCAGGATGTGCAGGCCGATCTGGCGGATATTGCGGTGACGCTGGCAGGCGTTGCGGGCGGGCTTCTTGCAATCTATGGGCGGATCGCGGCCCAGTCGGGAATCGGGGGAAAATAGGCTTGTGAATGGCAGCGTTACCGACCATTCATTTGCCATTCAGCCGCCTTTGGCTACATAATCCATCACATGCTTTGGACATGAATCCTGTTGTCTCGTGAGTGGAAAGTGTAACCATGGCGCGATTGCCGATCATCGCGATTTTGGCCGCCGGCATAGCCGGTTTTGCCGGTCTTGAGCCGGAAAAGGCCTCCGCGCGTGATTATCTCATCCTGGTCGCAGGCGACTGCGGCTCGGCAGCATCTCGCGTGGTGCGGGAAACCGGCGGCCAGCTTCTTTCCGCTCAGCCTTCCTCCGATGGCCAGACCTGTGTCGTGACGGTGCTCGTCCAGGGCAGCGGCAGCGAAAGACCGCGCAAGGTAACCGTAAGGGTTCCGATGTAAGCGGAAGGCGGGTATCCATCTGCCGGCATATCATTCGAGGGACGGTTCATGCGCATTCTGGTGGTCGAAGACGACGTCAATCTCAACCGGCAGCTCTCCGATGCCCTGAAGGAGGCCGGTTACGTGGTCGACCAGGCCTTCGATGGCGAGGAGGGCCATTATCTCGGCGACACCGAGCCCTATGACGCGGTGATCCTCGATATCGGCCTGCCGGTGATGGACGGCATTACCGTCGTCGAGAAATGGCGCGCCGAGGGCAAGGGCATGCCGGTGCTGATGCTGACCGCCCGCGACCGCTGGAGCGACAAGGTGGCGGGCATCGACGCCGGCGCCGACGATTACGTGGCGAAACCCTTCCATGTGGAGGAAGTGCTGGCGCGGGTGCGCGCGCTGATCCGCCGTGCCGCCGGGCATTCCTCCTCGGAGATCGTCTGCGGCCCGGTCCGGCTCGACACCAAGGCCTCCAAGGCGAGCGTCGACGGCGTGACGCTGAAGCTCACTTCGCACGAATTCCGTCTGCTCTCCTACCTGATGCACCATATGGGCCAGGTCGTTTCCCGCACCGAGCTTGTGGAGCATATGTATGACCAGGATTTCGACCGCGATTCCAATACGATCGAGGTTTTCGTGGGCCGGCTTCGCAAGAAGCTCGGCGTCGATCTCATCGAAACTGTCCGCGGCCTCGGCTACAGGATGCAAGCGCCGACAGATGCGCGTTAGATTTCGCACCATCGGACCAAGATCGCTGACGGCCAGGGTGCTGCTTCTGGCAACCGCATGGTCGGCGCTGGCTCTGGTGGTGATTTCGATCGTCATCTCGCAGCTCTACCGGCAATCGGCGGAGCGGGCCTTCACCGACCTTCTGCGCGCCCAGCTCTACAACGTCATCAACTCGATCACGATCGGCGACGACAACCAGCTCTCCGGCAGCCCGCAGCTCGGCGACCTGCGCTTCTCGCAGCCGGAAACGGGCTGGTACTGGATCATCGAGCCGCTCGGCACGTTTGCCGCAAGGCCGCTGTCGTCGTCCTCGCTCGGCACGTCGAACATCAGCGTGCCCTCGATCCTCGCAGTACCCTTCAACAACCGCTACGAACGCTTCTATCCCGCCAACGACGCCTTCGGGAACCACGTTCTCGTCGCGGAGACAGAAGTCGTGCTCGACGGCGAGGGCCGTGCGGCTCGCTTCCGCGTCTCCGGCAATCTCGCGGTGGTGGAGGAAGACATCCGCGGCTTTTCCCGCAATCTCTATATCGCGCTTGCCGTCTTCGGCTTCGGCAGCCTGGTGGTGAACGGCCTTGCGATCCTCTACGGATTGCAGCCGCTCGATGGTGCCCGCCGCGCGCTCGAAAGGGTGCGCAGGGGCGAGGTGGAGCGGCTGGAGGGCGAATTCCCGCGCGAGATCATGCCGCTCGCCAACGACGTCAACGCATTGATCGAAAGCAACCGCCGCATCGTCGAGCGGGCGCGCATGCAGGTCGGCAATCTGGCGCATTCGCTGAAGACGCCGATCGCGGTCCTGCTCAACGAATCGCGCATGCTGGACAAGGTGCAGTCCGATCTCGTCCGGTCGCAGGCGGAAGCCATGCAGGCGCAGGTGCAATCCTATCTGAACCGGGCGCGTATCGCAGCCCAGCGCGAATCCCTGCTCGCCCGCACGGATATCGAACCGGTGCTGGAACGGCTGGTGCGCGTCATGCGCCGGCTCAACCCGGAAAAGGAGTTCCATCTCTCCGTCTTCCCACCCGGCGTGGCGCTCGCCATGGAACAGCAGGACGTGGAGGAGACGATCGGCAACCTGCTCGAAAACGCCGCCCGCTTCTGCAAGACGGGTGTCTGGATCACGGCCACGCCGACGGCTGGGCCACAGACGGCCGAAGGTGAGCACGCGCGCCGCAACTGGGTGGAAATGGCGGTGGAGGACGACGGACCGGGGCTCGAGCCGGATCAGATCCGCGAGGCGATGAAACGCGGCACGCGGCTCGACGAAAGCAAGCCGGGCGCCGGCCTAGGGCTTTCGATCGTGCGCGAGATCACCGGCGAATATCAGGGCACGGTCGAGCTGACGCGCGGAGCGCGGGGCGGTTTGCGGGCGCAGCTGCTTCTGCCGGGGGTGACGAAAGATGCGGCGTGACGTGGGCGTGCGGGAGAGCTCCGCCGAAGTGTGGCCGGTGGGCAACATCCTACCAATCCCAGCCAAGGGGCATGGACGAATGAATCGCCTGCTATATCTTTGATGCGAGGAAACTTTTTATTGAATTCTAATGTAATTCGCGTGACGATCCGGCAGAGGCTGGAAGCTCACATGGATTTGCGTGTTTCCCAGTGACGCCATAAAGACGCCATGTCGGGACGGGAACTGTCCCGGCGGGGATTCCCGAACGAAAACCGACCGAGAGCCAGTTTCTGACACGATGCGATCCTTGAGCTTCCGAAATGTCGTTTCATCGCTTGTCGTGGCAGGCCTGCTCGCCGGCTGCGGCACCTCTTCCAACCGGGCGACCGGGCCGCGCGGCCTGCTTTCGCCGAAGCCTTCGGCATCCGCTTCCTATATTTCCGCGCTGCAGGGCGGCATTGTCGGCCGCACCGGCGCCACGCTCTCGGCGAGCGACCGTTCCCGTGCGCTGGAGGCGGAATACCGGGCCCTGGAGACGAGTGCCAGCGGCCACACGATTCCCTGGAAGGGGAGTGACGCAAGCGGCGAGGTCGTGGTCAACGCGCCTTACCAGGTCGGAACGCAGAACTGCCGCCAGTACCGCCACACGGTGACGGCGGACGGCAAGGAAGTGACGGCACGCGGTGCGGCCTGCCGCAATTCCGACGGAACCTGGACGCCGTTGACGTGATCTGCGGCGGTTTGACCTGGGTCATGGCCGCCGGCACGCACGAGACCCATATCCAGGACGAACTTGCGGCGAAACGCCTCAAATTCGCGTCAACACCGGCTCCGCGGTTGGAAAGAGCCGGTGGTTGCAGTAATGGGACGCTATGGTTTTATGGATCGTCTTCGCAGTTCTGACGGCGGCCGTCGCGGCAGTCCTCATCATGCCCTTCGCCCGAAGCGCCAAATCCGCGCCCGCAGATCGCGCTGGTGAAGTCGAAGTCTATCGCGACCAGCTGAAGGAACTGGAGCGGGATCGCGACCAGGGCCTCATCGAGCCGCAGGAGGCCGAATATGCCCGCGCCGAAATCGGCCGCCGGCTGATCGCCGCCGCCGGTGCGGACGGGGGCAGGCAGCAGGCCGCTCTCAAGACCCGTAAGCATACGCTTGCGACCGCCGTCGTGACGCTCGTTCCGCCCGCCGTCGGGCTCTGTCTTTACGTGATGCTCGGAAGCCCCGGCATCCCCGACCAGCCGCTCGAGGCGCGGCTTGAAAACCCCGGCAACAACATCGCGCTGCTCGTCGCCAAGGCCGAGCGGCATCTGGCGCAGAATCCGAACGACGGAGCCGGCTGGGACCTGCTGGCGCCGATCTATTTCCGCTCCATGCGCCTCGGCGATGCGGAGATGGCCTACCGCAACGCGATCCGCCTCCTGGGGCCGAACGCAATGCGGCTGGCCGGTCTCGGCGAGACGCTGGTGGCGTCGAACGACGGGATCGTCACCGAGGATGCGCGCTCCGCCTTCGAGGAGGCGGTGAGGCTCGATCCGGGCAATCCGCGCCCTCGCTTCTATGTCGGGCTCGGGCTGGAGCAGGCGGGCAAGGCCGCGGAAGCTCGGACTGTCTTCGAAGGGATCGCCAAGGTTTCCCCGCCGGACGCGCCCTGGATGCAGCTCGTCAACCAGCATATCGCCAAGAACAGCGGCACGGTCGCTCCCGGCCCGGATACCGGCAGCGAAGCGGCACAGGCGCCGGGCAATCCGAGCCAGCAGGATATCGCAGCGGCACAGAACATGTCGCAGGACGACCGGCAGGCGATGATCCGCGGCATGGTCGACAGCCTCGCGGCGCGGCTGAAGGAGGATCCGAACAATCTCGAAGGCTGGCTGAGGCTGGTGCGCTCCTATTCCGTGCTCGGCGACAAGACCAAGGCCGAGGAGGCGTTGAAAAGCGGCCTGAAACAGTTCCCGACATCGGGCGAACTGGTGGCGCTCGCCAACGAGATCGGGATCGCCGTGGAAGGGACTGCCCAATGACGCGCAAACAGAAACGGCTTGCGGTGATCGCCGGCGGCATGAGCTTCATCATCGTCGCGGTGCTGCTCGTGATGTTCGCCTTCAGCCAGTCGGTCGCCTATTTCTTCATGCCGGCCGATCTCGCCACGGCCGACATCAAGCCGGGCACGCGCATCAGGCTCGGTGGGTTGGTGGCGGAAGGCTCCGTCAGGCGCGGCCAGGGCTCGACGGTAAGCTTCACCGTGACGGACGGCAGCGGCAACGTGCCGGTCACCTATACCGGCATCCTGCCCGACCTCTTTCGCGAGGGGCAGGGCGTGGTGACGGAAGGCGCCTTCGACGCGGCAAGCCATGAATTCGTGGCCGACAGCGTGCTCGCCAAGCATGACGAGAACTACATGCCGAAGGAGGTCGCCGACCGATTGAAGGCCGAGGGCGTCTGGGAAGACGGCAAGGGCGGCGGCCAGGCGGCAGGCAAGACACCGGCAAGGGAGGCGACACGATGATCGTCGAGATCGGCCATTACGCGCTCGTGCTGGCGCTCGCCACCGCATTGATCGTTTCGGTCCTGCCGGTGATCGGCGCGCGGCGCGGAGACGCGGCGATGATGGCGCTCGGCACGACCGGTTCGCTGACCATGTTCGCGCTCGTCGCCTTTTCCTTCGGCGTGCTCACCTGGGCCTATGTGGTCTCCGACTTTTCGGTGGCGAATGTTTGGGAGAATTCCCATTCGCTGATGCCGCTCATCTACAAATATTCCGGCGTCTGGGGCAATCATGAGGGCTCCATGCTGCTCTGGCTGCTGATCCTCGTCCTCTTCAGCGCGCTGGTGGCCGTCTTCGGCCGGAACCTGCCCGACACGCTGCGGGCCAATGTGCTGGCCGTGCAGGCCTGGATCTCGACGGCCTTCCTTCTATTCATCCTACTGAGCTCCAATCCCTTTCTGCGCCTCGACCCCGCTCCGGCCGAAGGGCAGGACCTGAACCCGATCCTGCAGGATCTCGGGCTGGCCATCCATCCGCCGCTGCTCTATCTCGGTTATGTCGGCTTTTCCGTCTGCTTCTCGTTCGCCGTCGCGGCGCTGATGGAAGGCCGCATCGATGCGGCCTGGGCGCGCTGGGTGCGGCCCTGGACGCTGGCTGCCTGGACCTTCCTGACGGCAGGCATCGCAATGGGGTCCTACTGGGCCTATTACGAGCTCGGCTGGGGCGGCTGGTGGTTCTGGGACCCGGTCGAGAACGCTTCCTTCATGCCCTGGCTCGCCGGCACGGCGCTGCTGCATTCGGCGCTGGTAATGGAAAAGCGCGAGGCGCTGAAGATCTGGACCGTGCTGCTCGCCATCATGACCTTCTCGCTGTCGCTGCTCGGCACCTTCCTGGTCCGTTCCGGCGTGCTGACCTCGGTCCATTCCTTCGCGACCGATCCTGCGCGCGGCATCTTCATCCTCTGCATTCTGGCAATCTTCATCGGCGGCGCTTTCACGCTGTTTGCCTGGCGGGCGCCGATGCTGAAGGCGGGCGGGCTTTTCGCGCCGATCTCGCGCGAAGGCGCGCTGGTCTTGAACAACCTGATCCTCACGGTGGCGACCGCGACCGTGCTGACCGGCACGCTCTATCCGCTGATCCTCGAAACGCTGACCGGCGAGAAGATTTCGGTCGGCGCGCCGTTCTTCAACATGACTTTCGGGCTTTTGATGCTGCCGCTTCTGGTCGCCGTGCCGTTCGGACCGATGCTTGCCTGGAAGCGAGGCGACCTGCTCGGCGCGTTGCAGCGGCTCTACGTCTTTGCCGGACTGGCGCTGTTTGCGGGGCTCGCCTTCTACTACGTCCAGAACGGCGGGCCGGTCATGGCGATCTTCGGCCTGACGCTTGGATTCTGGGGCATGGTCGGAGCGCTGGCAGACCTCTGGTATCGCGGGAATTTCGCCAAGGTGGGCTTTTCGGTGGGCCTGAAGCGGCTCGCCGGCCTGCCGCGTTCGGTGTTCGGCACGGCGATCGCCCATTTCGGGCTGGGCGTCACGGTGCTCGGCATCTTCGCTGCGACGACCTTCGGCACCGAGACGGTGGTCGAGATGAAGCCCGGCGCCTCGGTGGACGCGGGCGGCTATTCGCTGACCTTCGACGGCATGCGCGAGGCGGTCGGCCCTAACTATACCGAGGAGCGCGGTCATTTCACCGCGAGCCGCGGCGGGGTTGCTGTTGCGGACGTCTGGTCGTCGAAGCGGCTTTATACGGCGCGGCGCATGCCGACGACGGAGGCCGGCATCCTGACCTTCGGGCTCAGCCAACTCTACGTGTCGCTCGGCGATCCGATGGAAGGCGGCGGCATCGTCGTGCGCATCTGGTGGAAGCCGTTCATCCTCTGCATCTGGGGCGGCGCGCTGATCATGATGCTGGGCGGCTTCGTTTCGCTGTCGGACCGACGTTTGCGGGTCGGGGCGCCGAGCCGGAAGGCGAAGGCCGTGAAGCCGATGCTGGAGGCGGCGGAGTGATGGAGGGGAAGGACGCCTTGCAACACCCCCCTCTGGCCTGCCGGCCATCTCCCCCACAAGGGGGGAGATCGACTCGCGGCGGCCTATCGCTCCCTCGAGGGGTTTATAATTGGGGGAAACCGGTGCGTCTTGCCAATCTCCCCCCTTGTGGGGGAGATGGCCGGCAGGCCAGAGGGGGGCTGATAGCACTCGCGCTGGCATTGATCCTGGCCATTCTCACCCCCCTTCCGGCGCTTGCCGTCAATCCGGACGAGGTGCTCTCCAACCCGGTTCTCGAACAGCGCGCCCGCAACCTTTCGACGCAATTGCGCTGCATGGTCTGCCAGAACCAGTCGATCGACGATTCGAATGCGGAACTCGCCCGGGATCTCCGCGTGCTGGTGCGCGAGCGGCTGACGAACGGCGATACGGACCAGCAGGTCATCGACTACGTGGTGTCGCGCTACGGCGAATTCGTGCTTCTGAAGCCGCGCTTCAGCGTCAAGACGGCGATCCTCTGGGCGACGCCGATCCTGCTGCTTCTCATTGGCGCCATTGCGATTTTCGTCTTCGTCCGCACCCGGCCGAGCGCGCGGGCGGTTGCGGTGCTGTCGGCCGAGGAACAGGCCCGCATCGACGAGCTTCTGAAGAAGTAGCGGCCGGATTTTTTGCGCGTCAGCCGAACATTACGAAGATTTCATTCGCCCGCCACGTGCAGTTAACGTGTTGCCGCCTATATCTCTTGTCATCCACCGCCCGCCGGACCTCCGGCCAACAAATGACTGAAGAGAAGAAGGTAGCTTAAAAGATGCGCAATATTGGACGTCCCTCCCTGAAGACCGTCTTGCAGACCACCACGGTTGCTGGTCTTGCGGCGGTCATGCTGTCGAGCGGCATCCCGGCTCAGGTCATGCAGTCCTTCGCTGCCCCGGTCAGCGTCACCGCGCCGCAGGCTCCGAGCTTTGCCGACGTCGTCTCCGCCGTTTCCCCCGCCGTCGTTTCCGTCCGCGTCCAGTCGGACGCCCAGGCCGCGTCCGACGACAGCGGCAATTTCTCCTTCAATTTCGGTGGCCGCGGCTTCGACCAGCTTCCCGATGACCACCCGCTGAAGCGTTTCTTCCGCGAATTCGGCGGCCAGATGCCGGGCGACCGCAATCAGGACCGCGCCGACCGCAACGGCCCGCGTGACCGCGACAACGGCAACCGCCCGCACCGCCTGCGCCCGACCGCGCAAGGTTCCGGCTTCTTCATTTCCGAAGACGGCTATCTCGTCACCAACAACCACGTCGTGTCGGACGGCTCGGCCTATACGGTCGTGATGAACGACGGCACCGAGCTCGAAGCCAAGCTGGTCGGCAGGGACAGCCGCACCGACCTCGCGGTGCTGAAGGTCGACGCCACCAGCCGCAAGTTCACCTATGTCAATTTCGCCGACGACAGCAAGGTTCGCGTCGGCGACTGGGTCGTCGCGGTCGGCAACCCGTTCGGCCTCGGCGGCACGGTAACGGCCGGCATCGTTTCGGCCCGCGGCCGCGACATCGGCTCCGGCCCCTATGACGACTATATCCAGGTCGACGCGGCCGTGAACCGCGGCAACTCGGGTGGCCCGACCTTCAACCTTTCGGGCGAAGTGGTCGGCATCAACACCGCGATCTTCTCGCCGTCCGGCGGTAACGTCGGCATCGCCTTCGCGATCCCCGCCTCCACGGCACGGGATGTCGTCGCCGACCTCATGAAGGACGGCAAGGTCGAACGCGGCTGGCTCGGCGTGCAGATCCAGCCGGTCAACCAGGACATCGCCGACTCGCTCGGCCTGAAGGAAGCCGCCGGCGCCCTCGTCGTCGCTCCCCAGGAAGGTTCGCCAGGCCAGAAGGCCGGCATCCGGGAAGGCGACGTGATCACCGCCGTCAACGGTCAGCCGATCAAGGATGCCCGCGACCTCGCCAAGCGCGTCGCCGCGTTCGGCCCGAACACCAAGGTCGATGTCGATCTGTGGCGCGACGGCAAGGCTGAGACGATCCCGGTCACGCTCGGCAATCTCGCCAGCGACGAGGCCGCCGCGGCAGAACCGCAGCAGCCCGATGCGCCGGCCCCGTCCAGCGAGAAGGCGCTCGCCAGCCTCGGAATCACGGTCGCTCCGGCCGAGGACGGTTCCGGTCTTTCCGTCACGGATGTCGATCCCGATAGCGAGGCTGCGGCCCGCGGCCTGAAGAGCGGTGAAAAGATCGTCTCGGTCAACAACCGCAAGGTCGCGAGCGCCGCCGATGTCGGCAGCGTGATCGACCAGGCCCGCAAGGATGGCCGCACCCGCGCGCTGTTCCAGGTCGAATCCGGCGGCAACAGCCGCTTCGTGGCCCTGCCGATCGACGAAGGCTGATAGCCTCGGACTGCCAAGTGGTCGAGGGCGCCGCCGGCAACGGCCGGCGCCCTTTTCACGAGGGGAGAGTGAGAAATGGTGATGGATATCCGTTATTCTGCCGAAACCGCCGAATCCCATGATGCAAAAACGGGCGGTGACGCTATTGTTCCGCACATGAAGATTCTGGTGATCGAAGACGATCTCGAAGCCGCAGCCTATATGACCAAGGCCTTTCGCGAGGCCGGGATCGTGGTTGACCATGCAAGCGACGGCGAAAGCGGCCTCTTCATGGGAACGGAGAATTCCTACGACGTGATGGTCATCGACCGCATGCTGCCGCGCCGCGACGGCCTATCCGTCATCAGCGAACTCAGGAAGCGCGGCGTCAACACGCCGGTCCTCATCCTCTCGGCGCTCGGCCAGGTGGACGACCGCGTGACGGGCCTCAGAGCCGGCGGCGACGACTATCTGCCGAAGCCCTATGCCTTTTCCGAACTGCTCGCCCGCGTCGAGGTGCTCGGCCGCCGCAAGGGCGCCCCGGAACAGGACATGGTCTACCGGGTCGGCGACCTGGAGCTCGACCGGCTTTCCCACGAAGTGAAGCGCGCCGGCAAGGAAGTGCTCCTGCAGCCGCGCGAATTCCGCCTGCTCGAATATCTGATGAAGAATGCCGGCCAGGTGGTGACCCGCACCATGCTGCTCGAAAACGTCTGGGACTATCATTTCGACCCCCAGACCAACGTCATCGACGTGCATGTCTCGCGGCTGCGTTCGAAGATCGAGAAGGATTTCGACAAGCCGCTGCTCAAGACCATCCGCGGCGCCGGCTACATGATCAAGGACGAGGGGTGACCCTGGATTGCTGGCACGCGCCCGCCTGATGTTCCGTTCGACGGCCGTGCGGCTGTCGGCGCTTTATATCCTGCTTTTCGCGCTCTGCGCCGCTTTCCTCGTCTTCTACGTGACGGCGATGTCCGAACGGCTGCTCGCCCAGCAGACGCGCCAGACGCTGCAGGAGGAAGTGCTCGACATCCAGCGGGCCTACGAGAGGGGTGGCGTCAATCTCCTGCTCAGGATGATGGAGCGGCGCGCCCGCCAGCCGGGCGCAAATCTCTATGTGATCGCCGGACCGAACGGCGAGATGCTGGCCGGCAACGTCGCTTCCGTGCAGCCGGGCGTGCTCGACGAACAGGGTTGGACGGCGGTTCCCTTCACCTACGAGCCCTATTCGGAGGTGGACGGCCCGCGCCGGCATCTGGCGCTCGCCAACGTGGTGCTTCTCGACAACGGCTTGCGGGTCATGGTGGGACGGGATCTCGGCGATCCGGGACGGTTCCGCGGGCTTGTGCGGCGGGCTCTCATGGTCGCGCTGACCATCATGGGCGTCGGGGCCCTGGTCATCTGGTTCGGCATCGGGCGCAACGCCCTGAAGCGCATCGACCGGATGTCCGCGGCGAGCCAGAAGATCATGGCCGGCGACCTTTCCCAGCGACTGCCGATCGGAAAATCCGGCGACGAGTTCGACCGGCTTTCGGATTCGCTGAACGCCATGCTGGGGCGCATCGAGAAGCTGAACGAGGGCCTGAGGCAGGTCTCCGACAACATCGCCCATGACCTGAAGACGCCATTGACGCGGCTGCGCAACAAGGCGGCCGATGCGCTCGCCGAAAACCGCGAGGACGTGCGGCGCGCGGCCCTTGAAGGCATTATCGGCGAATCCGACCAGCTCATCCGCACCTTCAATGCGCTGCTGATGATCTCCCGCGTCGAGGCGGGCTCGATCGCGGCGGAAATGTCCGATGTCGACCTTTCGGCGATCTCGGCCGACAGCGCCGAACTCTACGAGCCGGTGGCGGAGGAGGCGGGGCTTTCGCTTGCGACGGATCTGGAGCCGGGGCTGGTGGTGCACGGCAACCGGGAGCTCATCGGACAGGCGATCTTCAATCTGCTCGACAATGCGATCAAATATGCCGGGGAAGGCAGGGGCGAGCCGAAGATCGGCGTGAAGCTTGCCAAGACCGACGGCGCCATCCGGCTGTCGGTCTGCGACAACGGTCCCGGAATTCCGGCCGACAAGCGCGGCGAGGTCGTCAAGCGGTTCGTGCGGCTGGACGAAAGCCGCTCCAAGCCGGGTACGGGTCTCGGCTTGTCGTTGGTCGAGGCGGTGATGGAACTGCATGGCGGTTCGCTCGAGCTTTCCGCCACCCATCGGGACAACAAGGAGGCGCCCGGCCTGACGGTCACCATGGTCTTTCCGGCGCCGAAGCCCTAAGTGGGAAATGGAGGACGATTCGAGGAGGACGTGGTGTCGGAAAGACTGAGCCGGCTCGATGCGGTGAAGGCGGAGGTGATCCGCCCGCTGAACCACACGGAAGCGAAGGCGGCGATGGCCGCCCTGAAGGATATCGGCAAGGCCGATCCGGCTGTCGCCAGGCTGCTCGCCGGCGAAAGCCCGCTCAAGGATTTCATCGTCGCTGCCTTCACCCTCTCGCCTTATCTAAGGGACACGGCAGCCGTTTCGCCGTCGCTCCTGGCAAGGGCGATCGGCGAGCCGCTGGAACCGGCGTTGGAGCGGCTGATCGGGACGGCGCGCAATGCCTGGCGGCCGAAGGATGGCAGGACGCCCTCCGAAAACGAGGTGATGACGGCGCTTCGGGCCGCCAAAAGAGGCTTGAGCTTTCTCGTCGCGCTGGCCGACCTCGCCCGCATCTTTACCGCCAAAGACACGACGCGCTGGCTGAGCGCGATCGCCGAGGCTTCCGTGGCGGCCACGGTCGACCATCTGCTGCTCGCGGCGCATGAGAGCGGCAAGCTGAAGCTTCTGGACGCAGCCGAGCCGAGCAAAGGTTCGGGCCTGATCGTGCTCGGCATGGGCAAGCTCGGCGGCCGCGAGCTCAATTATTCCTCCGACATCGACATCGTCGTCTTCTTCGACGCGGAAGCGGGCATCCTGACCGATCCGCTGGACGCCTCGGAAACCTACGGCCGGATGATGCGGCGTCTCATCCGTATCCTGCAGGAACGCACGGCCGACGGTTACGTCTTCCGCACCGACCTCAGGCTGCGTCCCGATCCCGGCTCGACGCCGCTTGCCGTCTCGCTCGATGCGGCGCTGATCTATTACGAGGGCAGGGGGCAGAACTGGGAGCGCGCAGCCTTCATCAAGGCGCGGCCGGTGGCCGGCGACATCGCGGCCGGCGACGATTTCGTACGGCTGCTGACCCCTTTCGTCTTCCGCAAATATCTCGATTACGCGGCGATCGCCGACATCCACTCGATCAAGCGGCAGATCCATGTGCACAAGGGCCATGGCGCGATCGCGGTGAAGGGCCATGACGTGAAGCTCGGCCGCGGCGGCATCCGCGAGATCGAGTTCTTCGCCCAGACGCAGCAGCTGATCGCCGGCGGGCGGATGCCGCCGTTGCGCGCCCGCGAGACGGAGACCGCCCTGAAGGCGCTTGCCGAGGCGAAATGGATCACGCCGGAGATCGCCGCCGAGCTCACCGAATGCTACTGGTTCCTGCGTGACGTCGAGCATCGCATCCAGATGGTGCGCGACGAGCAGAGCCATAACCTGCCGGATACCGACGCCGAGCTGAAGCGCATCGCCTTCATGCTGGGCTTTGCCGATGTGGCGGGTTTCTCAGCCAGGCTGGAAGAGGTGCTGCGGACGGTCGAGAGGCGCTATGCGCGGCTCTTCGAGCAGGAGGTGAAGCTTTCCGGCGGCGACGGCAACCTCGTCTTTACCGGCCAGCAGGACGATCCGGGCACGTTGAAGACGCTCGCAGCGCTCGGCTTCGAGCGGCCGGCGGATATTTCCCGCGTCATCCGCACCTGGCATTACGGCCGCTATCGCGCGACGCAATCGGTCGAGGCGCGCGAGCGGCTGACCGAACTCATGCCGGCGCTGCTCCGGGCCTTCGGCGAAAGCAAACGCGCCGACGACGCGCTGCTGCGTTTCGACCATTTTTTGAAAGGCCTGCCGGCGGGCATCCAGCTCTTCTCGCTGATCGGCAACAACCCGGCGCTGCTGGCGCTGATCGTGACGATCATGTCGTCCGCGCCGCGGCTTGCCGATATCATCGCCTCCAAGCCGCATGTCTTCGACGGCATGCTGGATCCCGGCCTGATGGCCGAGCTGCCGACCCGCGACTATCTCTCCCATCGTCTCTCCACGTTCATCGGCGGCGCAAGGGCTTACGAGGAACTGCTCGACCGCCTGCGCATCTTCGCGGCCGAGCAGCGCTTCCTGATCGGCATCCGCCTGCTGACCGGCGCGATCTCCGGGGCGGAGGCGGCGCGCGCCTTCACCCATCTCGCCGACCTCCTGATCGAGGCGGCGCTGAAGGCCGTGGTGGAGGAGATCCGGACCGCCCACGGTATCTATCCCGGCGGCCGCGTGGCGGTGATGGGCATGGGCAAGCTCGGCAGTTTCGAGCTGACCGCCGGCTCCGACGTCGATCTCATCCTCCTCTACGATTACGA
Organism: Xaviernesmea oryzae; assembly: GCF_900177415.1. Classification (GTDB taxonomy): domain Bacteria; phylum Pseudomonadota; class Alphaproteobacteria; order Rhizobiales; family Rhizobiaceae; genus Neorhizobium; species Neorhizobium oryzae_A. Next base: position 1,503,335 of record NZ_FXAF01000006.1, read on the forward strand.
TAGCGATGCGATGGAGAGCGAAGGGCCGAAGCCCATCGATTCCACCCGCTATTTCACCCGCATCACGCAAAGGCTGATGGCGGCGCTGTCTGCGCCCATGGCCGAGGGGGTGATCTTCGAGGTCGACCTTCGCCTCAGGCCGTCCGGCAACAAGGGCCCGGTCGCGACCCGCATCAATGCCTTCGGCAAATACCAGCGCACGGAAGCCTGGACCTGGGAGCATATGGCGCTGACCCGCGCCCGGCTGGTCTGCGGCGACGAGAGCCTTGTGCGCGAGGCGAGAGACGTGATCGGCGAGGTGCTCTCAGCCGAGCGGGATGTCGGCAAGATCGCCCGGGACGTCGCTGAGATGCGCGAACTCATCGAGACGGAAAAGCCGCCGCGCGACATCTGGGACTTCAAGCTCATTCCCGGCGGGCTGATCGACATCGAATTCATTGCGCAATATCTGCGCCTCATCGCGCCCGCCAAGGGAGTAACGGCCGACACTTATGGCTTCTCGACGGCCGAAGCGCTGAAAGCGCTCGGGGAAAGGCTGACGAAGCCCGGCGATCTCGACATCTGCCTCGAGGCGCTACGCCTCTTCACCGAACTCTCCCAGATCATAAGGCTTTGCGTCGACGGTCCGTTCGACCCGAAGGACGCCCCGGCCGGTCTGCTGGAACGCGTCTGCCGGGCAGGCGATTGCCCGGACATCCGGACGCTGGAGGGGGAGGTGAAGCGGCTGTCGAAGGCGGTGCGGGAGGTTTTCCGGAGGACGGTGGGGGCTTGATCGAGGCATGAGATTTGCCCCTCATCCGCCTGCCGGCACCTTCTCCCCGCAGGCGGGGAGATGGCTTATGCCGCGCCGTTTTCCGTCGTCTCCGGCATCGTGCATGGCACGTTCCCTCTCCCCGTCCGAACGGGGAGAGGGTGAGGGGCGATTGTAAAATGTCCAGCTCCCCTTAGAGCGTTTCCGTCAGGCCGATCTTCTCCGGGTCGTCGCCTGCTGCGGCAGCTCGGGGATGTGCAGCGAAACGACGGTTCCCCTGCCGACCTGCGAGCGGATACGCATCGTGCCGCCGTGGAGCGCGATCAGCGAGCGGGAGATGGCGAGCCCGAGGCCCGAGCCGCCCTTGCTCTTCGCATACTGGCTCTGCACCTGTTCGAAGGGCTGGCCGATCTTGCCGAGCGATTCCTGCGGAATGCCGATGCCGGTATCGGCGATGGTCAGCACCACGCCTTTCTCCAGCTTGCGGGCGCGGAGCTCCACCTTGCCGCCTTCGTTGGTGAACTTTACGGCGTTGGAAAGGAGGTTGAGCATGACCTGCTTCAAGGCCCGCCGGTCGCCGGCCATGTTCAGGTTGTCGCAAAGGCGCTGGCGGATGGCGATCGCCTTGTGCTCGGCGGCGATCGAGGTCAGCCGCAGGCTCTCCTCGATGAGCGGCTTGAGGTCGACCGGCTCGCACTGGATGCGCATATGGCCGGCTTCGATCTTCGACATGTCGAGGATGTCGTTGATGACGTTCAGGAGGTGCTTGCCGCTGTCGTGGATGTCCTTGCAGTATTCGGAATATTTCGGCGAGCCGAGCGGGCCGAACATGCCGTTCACCAGGATTTCCGAGAAGCCGAGGATGGCGTTGAGCGGCGTCCTGAGCTCGTGCGACATGTTGGCGAGGAATTCCGACTTCGCCTTGTTGGCCGCCTCGGCACGTTCCTTCTCCGCCTGGTAATTGGCGTTGGCCACCGAAAGCTCGGCCTTCTGGCGCTCCAGCTTCTTCTGCGAGGAGGACAGGTCGCCGATCGTCGCCATCAGCCGGCGCTCGCTGTCGCGCAGCCGCTCCTGATGGCGCTTCAGGAGCGTGATGTCCGTTCCGACCGAAACGAGGCCGCCGTCGCGGGTGCGTCGCTCGTTGATCTGCAGCCAGCGCTCGTCGGCGAGCTGGACTTCCGTGGTGCGGGAAAAGCCGTTGCCGTCCGGATCGGCGACGCGCCGCTCGATGACCGGCCGGGCGGCCGCGGCGTTGACGGCGGCGCGCTCGGTGCCCGGCACCAGCACGCTGTCCGGCAGTCCGTAGGCCTGCTGGAAATGGGTGTTGCACATGACGAGCCGGTCGTTCTTGTCCCACAGCACGAAGGCTTCCGACGTGCATTCGATCGCGTCCGCCAGACGCTGGTCGGCCTCCGCATAACGCTGGGCGAGACGGTGCTGCTCGGTCACGTCCATGGCGATGCCGATGACATGAGTGCGGCCGGCGGCGGTCTTCACCACCTGGGCGCGGGCGCGCATCCAGACGTAATGGCCGGCCGCATGGCGCATGCGGAAAATCTGGTCCACCTGCTTGGCATTGCCGCGGCTGATCGCGCGGGCGAGCGAATAGATGTTGCCGTCGCTCGGGTGCATCATCCGCGCCGCGTCCGTAAACGAGATCACGTTGCCGGCGGGCGGCAGGCCGAGCATCTCGTACATCGAACCGGACCAGAAGAGCCGCTTGTTGGTGACGTCGAAATCCCAAAGGCCGCAGCGTCCGCGCGACAGCGCCGTCTCGATCCGCAGGTTGGATTCGACGAAGATCTCGTCGGCTTCTCGCGCGCGCCTCACCTGCATGTAGTAGGCATAGAGGATGACGAGCAGGATCGCCGAGATGCCGGTGAAGAGCGTGACGTTGAGCGAGACTTCGTGACGCCACAGGCGGTTGATGTCTTCCAGCGAATGAGCCGCGACGATCAGCGCGCCTTCGGCGCCGACCGGCTGGATCGCGGCATAGTGGGGGATTTCGCCGAAATAGGTCTCGATCACGCCGCTGTCGTTGTCGAAACGGCGAAGCGCCGCGATCTCGGGCAGCACGGATGTCAGGCGCCGGCCGATATAGGCGGCGGCATCCGCGGTGCCGCCGAAAACGCGGCCGGCCTGATCGACGAGGAGAACGAAGGCGCCGGATTGCAGGTGGCCTTGCGGCAGGAAGGAGCCGAGACGCGTTTCGGCCGCGGCACGATCGGCGCTGGAGAAGAGGGCAGCGTCGCCGGAGAAGGCTGCGCGTGCCGCGGTCGCGATCAGCGCGGTCGATCGCTGCGCGGCTTCCTGCATCCGGCCGTGTTCGGCCATGATGCCCAGGATGCGGGCGGCCGCGACGACGGTGAGGAAGGCGATGATGAGGAGCGGAATGGAACGCTTCAGGACCAGTTCCACCCGCGGCATCTGCCGGGCGAGCGGCCGGACGGCCTCGTTCGGAATGGCGCGCCCCAAACTTGCCAGGCTCGGAAATTTGAAACGCAGCCATCCTTCGGCCGCGGTTGCCCGCCGCACGTCCGCCATCGTCTTCATGTGGTCCCTCGTGATGATTCGGCGCGCCGCTCGCCCGAATCTGACTTAATGAATCACTAGTGATTCTTCGTGTCCAGAGGGTTGCTAAGATTTTTTTAACGATTTGATTCGATTGCGAATCGGCCAGATTCCCGAACGGGAAGGCGAGATCCGGCCGTCAGACGGCCGGGTTTTCGACGAGGCTGGTGCGGGTGGCGGCGATGGAAATCGCGGCAAGCAGGATGATCACGGCGCCGTAGATATAGGCCGTCATGGAGAGGCCGAGCGCGGGCGCGGCGAGGCCGGCGACGATCGCGGGGACCGCGAAGGCAAGATAGCTTTCGACCAGAAAGGCGGCAAACAGGCCCGCCCGTTCATGACTTTCGGCGAGCGGCATGACGATCTTCAGGATGTTGGCGAAGATCGATCCGAGGCCGAGGCCGGCAACGGCGGTGCCGAGGAAGAGAAGTCCGACGGCCTGTTCCTCCACGCCCACGAGCGTGATCAGAACGCCGGTGATGAGCCCGCTCGTCGCGGCGAACAGGACCCGCCGCGGAGCCAGCGTGCGGGAGACGAAGACCGAGATCGTGGCACTCAGCATCGAGGTCGCGACGACCGCTCCGCCGACAAAAGGCGAAGCGATGCCCGTGGCGACCGCGACCAGCGTCGGCATGAGCGAGAGATAGAAACCGGCGAGCGCCCAGCCGGCCACGTTGACGGGCGTGACCTTGATGAGCGGTCCCCAGGCGCGTTGCGGCACGCTGATGCGCGGCCGCATTGCGCCGAGCGCGCCCGGCCGTCCCGCAGTGGTCTCGGGCATGAAGGCAAGCGCGATGATGCCGAAAATCGTCGCGACGAATAGGATCGCATAGATGAGATGCGTCGGTTCCGGTGCGAAGGCGACGAGCGTGCCGCCCGCAAGCGTGCCGATCGTTAGGCCTAGAAACGCGGTGATGCTGTTGAGGATGGGGCCGTTCCGCTTGTCCGTATCGAGGATCGCCGCGCCGAAGGTCGGGAAGGCGATGCCGGCCGCAATGCCTTGGACGATGCGGCCGGCGAGCAGCATGCCGCCGGAATCGGCCAGGAGGAAGATCACCAGCGCCGCGGCGTTGAAGAGGAGGGCGACGAGGATCAGCGGCCGGCGGCCGATATAGTCTGAAAGCCCGCCGAGCGTCAGAAGTGCCGCAAGCAGCGCGAAGGCGTAGGAACCGAAGATGAAGGTGATCATCGCCGGCGAGAGGTGGAAGAGTTCCTGATAGAGATGATAAAGCGGCGTCGGGGCGCTGCTGGTCGCAGAGATCAGCACCGCGAAAATGAAGCTGTAGACGGTCATCCGGAAGGCCGCCGGAGAGGGAGAGGCGGAGAGCAGGCTGGTCATGGCTTTCACCTTAACGCAATTTTTTAGCGTTAGGCGCATATAGTTGCATTCAGCCGCTAATGCAATATCTTTGCATTAAGAGAAATGATTTTCCGGCAACATGCCGGCAGGGAGAAGAAAAATGGCCAGGGAGATGTTGCGGCAGGGCGGGCGTAGCGCGCGGATCCAGGAGGCGGTGCACCGCACGGTCCAGGAACTTCTGAAGAGGGTGGACCGCAGCGAGATCACCGTGCCGATGATCGCCGAGAAGGCGGGGGTGACGCCGTCGACCATCTACCGGCGCTGGGGCGATCTTTCCGAGCTTCTGGCGGATGTCGCCGTCGCCCGCATGCGGCCGATCGCCGATCCGGAGGATACCGGCGCGATGGCCTCCGATCTCGAAACCTTCATGGTGCAATATGCCGAGGAAATGTCCTCGAAGGTCGGGCGTGCGATGATGTCGGACGTGCTGGCGAGCACGGAAGGCGAAGCCGCGGCACGCTGCTGCCAGTATACCTACCATCACCTGGAGACGTTGCGGGAACGGGCTGCGGCGCGCGGCGAGACGCCTTTCGACATCAACGAAGCGGTCGATCTCGTGGTGGCGCCGATCGTCTATCACATCCTGTTCCGGGATCGCGAACCGACGCCGGACTACTGCCGGTCGCTGGTCGGCCGGTTTTTGGGAAGTAGGGCCGAATTTTCGAGGCTGGTCTAATGGCAAACCTCGCTTTTCGGCGTCATCCTCGGGCTTGTCCCGAGGATCTGCGGCGACCCGATAAGCAAGGGTTGCAGATGCTCGGGACAGGCCCGAGCATGAAGCGAGCTATTGGCGGGCCTGTCGAACCCCAATGCGCAAATCCCCGCGCTTGAAACTCACCCCTTCAGCATGCGCTCGACGATGTCGCGCACGTCGGTCGAAAGCGTTTCGGTGCGTTCGATCGTCATCAGTGCTGCGCGGGCATGATCGGCGCGCTGCGGCTCCAGAGACCGCCAGGAACGCATCGAGGTGAGGATGCGTGCGGCAAGCTGCGGGTTCCTCGGATCGATCGCAAGGATCTGTTCGGCGAGGAACCGGTAGCCCTCGCCGTCTGCGCGGTTGAAGCCGGTCGGGTTGCCGAAGGCGAAGGTGCCGACCAGCGAACGGACCCGGTTCGGGTTGGTCGAGACGAAACGCGGGTTTTCCATCAGCTTCCGGACCCGGGAAAGCGCAGCCGCGCCCGGAATGGTCGCCTGGATCGAGAACCACTTGTCGATGACGAGCGCATTGCCGTCGAACCGCTTCAGGAACGTGTCGAGCGCATTGGCGGCCTCCGGTGCATCCGGGAAGCGATGGGCGAGAAGGGTCAGCGCCTGCGCCAGATCGGTCATGTTGTCGGCGGCGGCAAAGGTTTTCGCGGCGCGCTCCGGCGTTCCCTCCGCATAGGTGAGATAGGAAAGCGCGGTGTTGCGCAGGGACCGCTTGCCGGCGCTTCCCGCATCCGGCGTATAGGAGCCGGCGACCTTCATCCCGTCGAAAAGCGCGAGGAAGGTTTTCTCGCCCACCTTGGCGATGGCCGACAGGATGGCGTTCCGGCCGACATGGATGGCGTCCGGATCGTTGTTGCTGCCGAGTTCGCGGGCGATGTCGGCTTCGCTCGGGAGCGTCAGCGCCTGGGCGCGGAAGGCGGGCTCCAGCGCCTCGTCGGCGGCGGCTTCCAGAAGGGCTGCGATCAGTGCCGGATCGCAGGTGATCTCCTTGCCGTCGCGGGCATCGCGCGCCGCCTGCATCAGGTTCGGCATGGCGAGATCGGTGAGCGCCTGCCAGCGGGCGAAAAGGTCCGTGTCGTGGCGGGCGATATGCGCGAGATCGGCCGGCGTCTGGTCGAGGTGCAGGTTGATCGGCGCCGAGAAGGAACGGTTGAGCGACAGCACCGGGCGCGACGAGATGCCCGAGAAGGTGAAGGTCTGCCGGCGCTCGGTCAGATGCAGCACGTCGCCTGTCACCTCGCCGCCCTTGACGGCGGAAGGCGCCGCCAGGGAACCGTTGTCGAGGATGAGCGCGAACGAGAGCGGGATGTGCATCGGCTCCTTGTTCGGCTGCCCGGGCGTGGCCGGGATCATCTGCTCGAGCGAAAGCGTGAACGTTCCCTTCTTCTGGTCGTAGTCGCTCGAAACGGTGACGAGCGGCGTGCCGGCCTGATGGTACCAGAGCGAGAACTGGGCAAGGTCGCGGCCGCTCGCATCCTCGAAGCATTTCACGTAATCTTCGACTGTGACGGCCTGGCCGTCATGGCGTTCGAAATAGAGGTCCATGCCCGCCTTGAAGTCCCCTCTGCCGAGCAGCGTGGCGATCATGCGGGTGACTTCCGAACCCTTCTCGTAGACGGTGGTCGTGTAGAAATTGTTGATCTCGCGGTATTTCGTCGGGCGGACGGGATGGGCGAGCGGTCCCGCATCCTCCGGAAACTGCTCCGATTTCAGGTGCCGCACCTCGGCGATGCGCTTCACCGGCCGCGACCGCATGTCGGCGGAGAATTCGTGATCGCGATAGACCGTCAGGCCTTCCTTGAGGCAGAGCTGGAACCAGTCGCGGCAGGTGATGCGGTTGCCGGTCCAGTTGTGGAAATATTCGTGCGCGATGATCGCCTCGATATTCGCGTAATCCTGGTCGGTCGCGGTCTCGGGGTCGGCAAGCACGTATTTGTCGTTGAAGACGTTGAGGCCCTTGTTCTCCATGGCCCCCATGTTGAAGTCGGAGACGGCGACGATCATGAAGATGTCGAGGTCGTATTCGCGGCCGAACCGCTCCTCGTCCCATTTCATCGAGCGCTTCAGCGCATCCATGGCGTAGGCCGCGCGCGGCTCCTTGCCGTGCTCGACATAGATCTTCAGCTTCACCTCGCGGCCGGACATGGTCGTGAACGTGTCCTCGACCACGCCGAGATCGCCGGCAACCAGCGCGAAGAGATAGGCGGGTTTCGGATGCGGGTCGAACCAGGCGGCGAAATGCCGGCCTTCGTCGTAATTGCCGCCGCCCAGAAAATTGCCGTTCGACAGCATGACCGGATTGGCGGCCTTGTCGGCGATGATGGTGATCGTATAGGGCGCCAGCACGTCCGGCCGGTCCGGGAAATAGGTGATGCGGCGGAAGCCCTCGGCCTCGCACTGGGTGCAATAGACGCCGCTGGTGCGGTAGAGGCCCATCAGCTGGCCGTTGGCTTCCGGGTTGATGAAGGTCGTGACGGTGATCTCGAAGGGCGTTTCGGCCGGCAGGTCGCGGATCGTCAGGCTTTCCGGCGTCGCGTCGTATTGGCTGGCCGGGATTTCCGACTGGTCGAGCAGGAGGCCGGAAAGGGTGAGTTCGTCGCCGTCGAGTACAAGCGGAACGGAAGGATCGGCGCCCTCGCGCCGGTGGAAGATCAGCCGGGCCTCCACTTTCGTGCGGGTGGGATCGAGCTCGAAGGTCAGGTCGACCCGCTCCAGGACGAAATCGGTGGGGCGGTAATCTGCCAGATGGACGATCTGGCCCGTATCTGTTCGCATGTTGCTTCCTGAACCGGCTTTAATGAAATGGCGTCTGGAGCACTTTCGTGCCCGCTAATCTTAGCATTGCTCGATGTCGCGCGCATACTTGCACGCAATGCTAAACGATTGTTGAAACCGGGACCAAATGAAACACATTCTGTGCCTTTGTATTACATTTCGCGGAAATTTTCATCGAGTCACGGATATTGATGGACCTATCATCAGTTTTGATCCCGCTCATGCCACTTTTCCGTTACTCTGCCGACAAACTGAATCCTCCCGTCCAGCCAGGCTCCGTGCCCAACGGAGCCTGGAATTTCTTTGAGTCGTTATGGCCGCCGATGCCTTAAATCCCCTGCGGGGGATCATGTTCAAAGTCTCCTCCGTGGTGATTTTCGTGATGATGCAGACCTGTATCAAGTCCGCAGGTCCCGATATCCCGGCCGGCCAGATCACCTTCTATCGCTCCGCCTTCGCGCTCGTTCCGATCATGGCCTATCTCGCCGTCCAGAGCGAGCTGCGCGGCTCCCTCCACACCGACAGCCTGTCCGGCCATCTGAAACGCGGCTTCCTCGGCATCCTGTCGATGATCTGCGGCTTCTACGGGCTCGTGCACCTGCCCATGCCGGATGCGATCGCCATCGGCTATTCCTCGCCGCTGCTTGCCGTCGTCTTCGCGGCGATCTTTTTGAAGGAGACGGTGCGCGTTTATCGCTGGACGGCCGTCATGGTCGGCATGGTCGGCGTGGTGATCATCTCCTGGCCGAAGCTGACCATGTTCGAGGATGGCGGCATGGGCTCGGAACAGGCGATGGGTGCGGCGGCGGTTCTCCTCTCGGCCGTACTTGCGGGTTTTGCGATGATCCAGACGCGCCAGCTCGTGCGCACCGAGAAGACGGCGACGATCGTGCTCTATTTCTCCCTGACGGCGGCGCTGTTCTCATTGCTCAGCCTGCCGTTCGGCTGGGTGGCGCCGACCGCGTCGGAAACGCTGTTCCTGATCGGCGCAGGCTTCTGCGGCGGGATCGGCCAGATCTTCCTGACCGAAAGCTATCGCAATGCCGACGTGTCGACGGTCGCGCCGTTCGAGTATACCTCGATCCTGCTCGGGATCGGCATCGCCTATGTTCTGTTCGGGGATGTGCCGACGGTGGCCATGCTTGTCGGCACGGCGATCACGGTATCGGCTGGGATTTTCATCATCTACCGCGAGCATCAGCTCGGACTGGAGCGGAAGGCGGCGCGCAAGGCTTCGCCGCCGGGGGCGTGAGGCCCGAACGCTTCAGAGCGGGATGGCTGCCGTGACCGGATTGACCTTTTCGGAACTGTACCGGGCGGCACCCGCACGGCTGAGTTCACGCGAGGCGTTCACGGCAACACCGATATGCGAGAGGTTTTCACGCAGCGTACGAATCGGATGGAGGAGGGCCGTCGTCATGGCAGCTTCCTTTTATTCAGTTCGATCAGCGTTCGCGGAAGTCGGCGAAGACGGCAGCCGGACGCGTGATGCCGGCCGGGCGGCCGAGCGCACGGGACGTCATCTGCTCGTTCGTCGCAGAGCCGAAACGGTGATAACCCTGCGTCGACCGCGGCGGGAGGCCTGCGAGCCGGAGGGTTTCGAAGCCCGAATGGATCGGGCGGAAGCGCGTAGTCATGGCCTTGGTTCCTTAAACCTATTCCTCCCAAGACACGCTGTTAATATTGCAGTGCAACGTTGATTTTGCAATGCAACAGAACGCCGCACTGCCATGCGCTAAATGCATGGCGATCTTCATATTTTCGTAACCTTGCGCAAATTTCCGGCGCATTTGCCGGAAATGCGGGCAATCACGAGGCGGAAAGCCGCATTTTGAAGGTCAGAAGGTCCCGCCAGGCAAGCGCCTTGTTGGCCGGCGCGGCAAGAAGCTCCTGCGGATGCAGCGTCGCGACCGCCGCCGTATCGATCCCTGCAAACGCAATATCGCGCCACTCTCCGCGCATCGAGTGGATCGTGCCGTTGCCGCCGAAGAAGAAACGCGCGGGGAAATTGCCGAGCAGCAGCAGGAATTTCGGCTCGGCGAGCGCCACCTGCCGTTCGAGGAACGGCCGGCAGATATCGAGCTCCGCCTGCGAAGGCATGCGGTTGCCGGGCGGCCGCCAGGGAATGACATTGGTGAGCAGCACCGCTTCGCGCGAAAGCCCGATGGCGCCGAGCATGCGGTCGAGAAGCTGCCCCTGTCTTCCTGAAAAAGGAATGCCGTCGCGGTCGTCGTCGGCATTCGGCATCGGGCCGATCACCATGATGCGGGAGGCCGGATCGCCGCTCGCGAACACGGTGGAGCGGGCGCCGTTCTTGAGATTGCATCCGTTGAAGGCTTCGAGTGCCGTTCTGAGTTCGGAAAGCGACCGGGCGCTTTCGGCCGCAAACCGCGCCGCTGCGACCGCTTCTCCATCCGGCACCGCGACCGAGGGAGGGGAGGCGGGCGCTGCGGATCGCGCTGCCGGAGCGGTGCGTTTCTTCGACGAAGCAGCCGCCTCTCCCGTTCGCGACGTGGGGTTCTGCTCGTCCTGCGTGGGCTGCGGCTGCCGCGCCGTTGCCGGCATCCGCGCATCCGCCTGCGCCGCCTTTTGCGCCGCGAACTGCGCGAACCGGTCGACCGGCTCGTCCTCGACGAGCCATTCGACGCCCGAATCCGCATAGAAATGCAGAAGGGCGGCGAGCTCGGACGGATCGAGGTCTTTGGCGGCGTTCATAACGTTACCCTATAGCATCTCCCCGAAGAGGGGGAACCGGTTTTGGATAACGACGCAGCAGTCACGTATGAGAATTTGCCCCTCACCCCAACCTGACCGGGGTTGAGCCACCCGTCTCAACCCGTCCCCGCGGACCCCCGCCTGCGGGGAGAAGGTGGCGGCAGCCGGATGAGGGGCATTGTCCCATAGGCGCTAACTTAAAGTGACGAATGGCTGCATGATCGTCATTGACGATACTGATTTACCCCATAGGCTAGCCGAAAATAGACGAAGGGGAATAAGATCACGATGGCGACGCCGCTTTTGGTTCGTAACCGAAACTATCGCCTGCTTCTGACGGCAGGAACGCTTACAAACCTTGGCGACGGGGTAATTGTTTTGGCACTGCCCTGGCTCGCTACGCTGATGTCGCGCGATCCGCTTGCTATCGCTGCTGTAGCAGCTGCCGGCAGCATGCCATGGCTGCTGTTTGCCCTTCCGTCAGGCGTGATCATTGATCGAACAGATCGCCGCAAGTTGATAGCACGCGCGGACATGATCCGAGCGGGCATCGTAACGGCAATCATGATGCTTGCTTTGAGTGACCCCGTGGCGTCGGCTGTTTGGCTGCTGGCCGGCCTCGCTTTTCTTCTCGGATGTGCTGAAGTATTACGCGACAACACCGCTCAAACGATCTTGCCCTCTATCGTCGCACCAGCAGACTTGGAGATGGCAAATGGCCAAATGTGGAGCGCAGAGCAATTAATGGGTCAGTTCATTGGCCCCCCGCTCGCAGGTGTGCTGATCGGGCTGGGTATCGCGGTGCCTTTTGGTTTGGATGCCGCAGCGTTGGTGCTTGCCGCTGGCATGGTCTGGCTCATTACATTGCCGCCTCAACTGACAAACACCACGAGGTTTTGGCCGGCTTTAGTTAAGGGTATAGACTGGATGCGAAAAGATCGCCTCCTGTTCAGGTTCGCCGTGACACTGGGAATGGTGAACTTCCTGTTCTCGATGGCGACAACCATCACCATCCTGTTCTCTCAAGAGATTTTGGGGCTGTCTGCCGCCGAGCATGGACTGTTACTGTCTGTTGCCGCGATAGGTGCGGTAGCCGGTAGTCTGGGAGCGCCGCTCATCACAAAATGGATCGGCGCGCAGGCAACGCTCTACGTTTCGTTCCTGATGTGGGGAGTTGCATACGCAGCGATTGGTCTCAGTTCCACGGCGTGGGTGGTCGGCGCAGCCATGGCTCTATTTATGGCGGCATCTATGCTTTGGAACGTCATCACCGTGTCATGGCGCCAGCGCCGCATTCCGGCAGAATTGCTGGGCCGTGTAAACAGCATCTACCGCTTCTTCGGCTGGGGATCGATGCCTCTTGGTGCGATCGCTGCTGGGATACTGGTGTCGTTAATCGAGAACGAGGCAGGACGCGAAATGGCTCTTCGGATGCCGTTCCTGCTGGCCAGCGCGGGCTATTCGGTTCTGCTGGTGTATGCAAGATTGAAGCTGAGGTTGGAGTAGGCAAGAGCTGCGGCGTGTCGCGTCAAAATGCCGTTCTGTCCATACAAGCTTGGTTCTGACGCCGTCGTGGTGGGTCGCAGATGTGTCGAACGACATCGGCGAAACGCTCAAGTGTCTGTCGTGGCGACAAACAAGCAACGATGGCCTTCAGAAACATCTGTCGAAGAATGCTATGCAGCCGCCATAGCGATAGTGAAGTCGTCGCTCGGGTTCGCATGCCCAAAGGGGGGAGAGTCGAGAACGTCGTTGACGGCCTCGTCGATCATCAGCGCCAAGATCAGAATCGGCTTCGACGGAAACATTGCTTCGCATCTTCCCTATGAATCACATCTGGATTCTGCTCGTCTAGTCTTAAGTTAGCGCCTATGGGGCATTGTCCCCTCACGCTGCCCATTGCTGGACGTTGTCGCTTTCGCCGATCAGCGCCAGACCATGTGCGATAGACAGCAACTCTCCGCCGCTTTCGATCTTTCCGTCATCGAATCTTCGGGTGAAGATGCGCCTGACCGCCGGCACGAACGAGGTGCCGCCGGTCAGAAACACCTTGTCGATTTCGGAAGGTTCGGTGCCGGTCTTTTCCAGCACCTCGTCCAGCGCGCCTTCGATACGGGCGAGATCCTCGGCGATCCAGCTTTCGAAATCGGCGCGCTTCACGGTTCTGCGGCCTGCGCGCCCAAGCGGCGCGAAATGGAACTCCGCCTCTTCGGCGCCCGACAGCGCCATCTTGGTGGCCGAGATCGCCTGGTAGAGCGGATAGCCCTCGTCGTGTTCGACAAGATCGATGAACAGTTCCAGCTTGTCGGGGTCGAGCGCCGAGCGCACCAGCGATTTCAGGTCGTTGAATTCGCGCGTGGTCTTGAAGATCGAGAGCTGGTTCCAGCGGCTGAAATTGGCGTAGTAGCCGGACGGCACTTCCAGCACCTTGTCGAAGCTCTTGAAGAACGTGCCCTTGCCGATCTCCGGTGCCACGAGGTTGTCGATCATGCGTGCGTCGAAATGATCGCCGGCGATGCCGACGCCCGAATGGCCGATCGGCGTCGCCGCGAGCTTGCCGGCCTTGCGCTCGAAACGGATCAGCGAATAGTCCGTCGTGCCGCCGCCGAAATCGGCGACGAGAACGGTCGCGTCGCTCTTCAGCGTCTGCGCGAAGTAATAGGCCGCCGCCACCGGCTCGTAGACGTAGTGGATTTCCGGAAAGCCGAGCCGCGTCAGCGCCGCGTTGTAGCGCTCGACGGCGAGTTTCGGATCGGGATTGGCGCCGGCGAAATGCACCGGACGGCCGGCGATGACGCGCGAGACTTCCGTCGGCCAGTTGTCGTCGGCATAGGTCTTCAGGCGGCGCAGGAATATCTCCATCAGGTCTTCGAAGACGTGCCGGCGAGCGAAAATCAGCGTGCCCTGGAAGAGGGCGCTCGCCGCAAAGGTCTTGATCGACTGCAGGAAGCGGCAGTCGCCCGGATTGTCGATGAACTGACGGATCGCCGCCTGTCCGGCCTCGACCTTGAGCGCCTGCGCACCCATGACCGGATCCTTCATGAAGGAGAGCGCGGTGCGCATCGTATCGGTCACGCCGGCGCTGCTGGCGAACGACATGGAATGCGTGGCCGCGCCGCCGTCCGAAAGCGCCAGAACCGTATTCGTCGTGCCGAAATCAAGCCCGAGCGCCCGTGCCATGGCCGTGCTCCTTTATCCCGCCGAAGATCGTTGAACCGGGGCAATAGGGCCCCGAACGCGAAAAGGGCGCCTGGTCGCGCCCCGAATGTCTTGAGAGCGCGCGTGATCGCATAAGGGAAAGCGGATGGCAACCCCGGCCGCGTCAGTTTTCCGTCTGCCGCCGCGTCTCCTCCGCGCGCTCCGCGAGCCAGTTGCGGAACATCTCCATGGCCGGCGTCACGCTTCGTGACTTGAGCCGCGTCAGCCAATAGCTTCCCTTGGAAATATAGATGTCGAAAGGCTGCTCGATCGCGCCCGCCGCCAGCTGGCGGGAAAACATCAGCGGCGGGGCGAGCGCCACGCCGGCGCCCTGGAGCGCCGCCTCGATCATCAGCACGGATGAATCGAAAACCATGCCGCGGATCGGCGGCGAGGCGACGCCCGCCTCTTCGAACCAGCTCGGCCATTCGTCGGCGCGGTAGGAGCGGAGCAGCACCTGGTGCGCCACGTCTTCGGGCGATTTGAGCTGTCCGGCGATCGGCGGGATGCAGAGCACCGAAAGCGGCGCTTCGAACAGCGCTTCCGCCTCGATGTCGTGCCAGGCGCCGTTGCCGAACTTGATCGTGTAGTCGAGCCCTTCGGCGGCGATGTCGACGCGATTGTTGTTGGTGGAAAGCCTAAGGTCCACGAACGGATATTTCTCCCGGAAATCGTGAAGCCGCGGCAGCAGCCAGCCGACCGCAAGCGTGCCGACCGCGCCGAGCTTCAGCACTTCCCGCACATGCCCGCCCTCGAACCGGTCCAGCATGTCGGCCATCCGGTCGAAGCTTTCCTGCAGCGAGGGTAAAAGCGCCAGCCCCTCCTCGGTGATCATCAGCCCGCGCGGCAGGCGGCGGAAGAGCGTCACGCCGAGCCGCTGTTCCAGAAGCTTCACCTGATGGCTGACGGCGGCCTGCGTGACGCAGAGTTCGATCGCCGCACGGGTGAAGGAAAGGTGCCGCGCGGCCGCCTCGAAGGCGCGCAGCGCGTTCAGCGGCAAATAAGGCCGGACCATGGCAATGCCCTAATTTGATTCATGCCTGACCGCAAATATCATCGTTTGATTAGGGCTCGCAAGGCGACCTAGAAAAGCCGTGTCCAACCCAGCGGAGTACGATCATGGCTTTCAGGAATTCCCTTCTTCTCGCCTTTTCTCTCGGAATTACAGCGGCTTTTCTCGATTGCGCGTCGGCGGAGGCGGCCGAACCGATCCGCTGCACCGTTATCATCGACGAGGATAGCGGCGAGCCGCTCTACCGCCAGGGCGCCTGCGATCAGGGCTTTTATCCCCAATCCACCTTCAAATTGCCTTTGGCCATGATGGGCTATGACGCGGGCATCCTGACCGATGCGCAGAATCCGCGCTGGAAATACCAGGCGAAGTTCGGCGGTCCGGAACGGGTGAGGAAGGATGTCGATCCGGTCATCTGGGAGAAGGATTCGATCGTCTGGTATTCGCAGGAGATCGCCCGCAAGCTCGGCAGCAAAGCCTTTGCCGACTACATCCAGCGCTTCGGTTACGGCAACCGCGACGTTTCCGGCGGCCTGACCGAAGCCTGGCTGATGTCGTCGCTGAAGATCTCCGCGGACCAGCAGGTGCAGTTCATCCGCCGCTTCCTGACGGGCGGCCTGCCGATCTCCGAACACGCCGTCGACATGACGGCCGCTGTCATCCCGCATTTTCCGGCTGGCGACGGCTGGGATATCCAGGGCAAGACCGGTTCCGGCTGGCTGCGCGACAAGGCCGGCAAGGTGGACTACGACCGCCCGCTCGGCTGGTTCGTCGGCTGGGCGATGAAGGACGAGCGTCGTCGCGTCATCTTCGCAAGGCTGCTGGTGGACACGAAGCGCTACAAAGGCGACCCGATCAGCTTCGTGGTGCGGGACGGGTTGATCAGGGAGTTTCCGAAGCTGGCGGAGGGGTTTTGACCTTTTAGTCCGGCCTATGTGGGTTCCCCCTCATCCGCCTGCCGGCACCTTCTCCCCGCTGGGGAGAAGGGATTTGCCGCGCCGTTTCTATTCCCTCCTCTCCCCTTGGGGAGAGGGTGGCCGAGCGAAGCGGAGGCCGGGTGAGGGGGCTTACTCCGCCGCGATCGCCGCCGGCACATCGTCGTTCGCCTCATGCCGGTCGCCATCCTTCCTCCGGCCGAGCCTCCCCAGAAACCGCCCGAACCGATCCATTTCCACGAAAATGACAGGCGTGATGAACAGCGTCAGCGCCTGGGAAACGATCAGCCCGCCGACGACCGCGACGCCGAGGGGCTGGCGCAGCTCCGAGGAGGCGCCGGTGCCGAGTGCGATCGGCAGCGCGCCGAGCAGCGCGCAGAAAGTCGTCATCATGATCGGCCGGAAGCGCCTGACGCAGGCCTCGTGGATCGCCGCACTCGCCGTCTCCGACTTCGCGCGCATCGTCTCCACCGCCACGTCGATCATCATGATGGCGTTCTTCTTGACGATGCCGATCAGCATCAAAAGCCCGATCAGCGCGATGATCGACAGGTCGAAGCCGAAGATTTTCAGCGCCAGCAGCGCCCCGAAAGCCGCCGCCGGCAGGCCGGAGAGGATCGTCAGCGGGTGGATGAAGCTCTCGTAGAGCACGCCGAGCACCACATAGATGGTCAGCACCGCGGCGAGGATCAGAAGCGGCGTGTTGCCCTGGCTCTGCTGGAAGATCTGCGCCGTGCCGCCGTAGGAGGTGAACACGTCGTTCGGCATCTGCAGGTTCGCCTTGATCCCGTCGATCGCCGCCGTCGCGTCGGAAAGCGAAACGCCCGCCGGCAGGTTGAACGACACGGTGGTCGAGACGAGCTGGCCGGTCTGGTTGATCGTCACCGGCGCGGTCTGGCGCACCACCTCGGCGAAGTTCGAGAGCGGCACCAGCGAGCCGCTGGCGGACATCACCCGGATGTCCTGCAGCATCTGGTCGTTCCACTGCTTGGTATTGTCGAACTCGGTGATGACGTCGTAGCTGTTGCCGGTCGACTGGATCTCGGCCGCGGTATAGCCGCCGAAGGCCATCTGCAGCGTTTCGCGCAATTCCTGGTCGGTAATGCCGAACGACGCCGCCTTTTCCGGGTCGACCTTGATGTTCGCCTCGATCGCGGCGTTCTGGGCATCCGAGGTCACGTCGGTGAAATGCGCCCGGTCGGCGCGCATCGCCGCCTGGATCTTGCCCGCCCATTCGTTCGTCTGGTCGGCGTCGAGCGCCTGCACGACGAGCTGGTATTGGCTGGCGGTGGAGCGGCCGCCGAAGCGCAGGCTCTGCTGCGGCGTGATGAAGGTCTTTATCCCGGCCACCTTGGACGTCGCCTGTCTCAGGTCGCGCAGCGTCTGGTCGAGCGGCGGGCGTTTTTCCCGGTCCTTCAGCTCCACGAAGATCGTGCCGTTGTTGAGCGAGCTGCGGCCGTTGCTGCCGACGATCGAGGTGATGTGGGCGACGGCCGGGTTCTTCTCGACGATCGTGGCCACCTGGCTTTGAAGGTCGCGCATGGCCGGATAGGAAATGTCCTCGCGGGCCTGCGTGGAGATGGTCAGCCGGCCGATATCCTCCTGCGGGAAGAAGCTCGTGGGCAGGGTCTTGAAGAGATAGGCCGAACCGCCCACCGAAGCGAGGAAGATGAGCATGACGATGCCGCGGTTTGCGAGGCACCAGCCGACGGCCTTGTCGTAACCCCTCAGCGTACGGCTGAAACCGGCGTCGAAGACGCGCACCATCAGGCCGGGGCTATGACGGCCGCCGGAAAGGCGCGAGCCGAGCATCGGCGTCACCGTCAGCGAGACGATCGCCGAGGCGACGATGGCGAGCGCCACGACCATGCCGAACTCGTTGAAGAGCCGCCCGACCACGCCGCCCATCAGGAGGATCGGGATGAAGACGGCGATCAGCGATACCGACATGGAGACGATCGTATAGCTGACCTCCGAAGCGCCCTGGATCGCCGCCTGCATCACCGGCATGCCGTCCTCGATATGCCGCATGATGTTTTCCAGCATGACGATCGCATCGTCCACCACCAGGCCGACCGAGAGCGTCAGCCCGAGCAGCGAGATGTTGTCGATGCTGTAGCCGAGCACATACATGGCGCCGAACGTGGTGATCAGTGACAGCGGCACGGCGAGCGCCGGCACGATGGTGGCGGTGATCCGGCCGAGGAAGAGATAGATGACAAGCACGACGAGCCCGATGGTCAGCATCAGCGTGAACTGCACGTCGGAGATCGAGGCGCGGATCGCCGTCGAGGCGTCGTTCATCACGTTGAGCGACACCGAGGCGGGCAGCTCGGCCGAAAGCGAAGGAAGCTTCGCCCGCACGGCGTCCACCACGTCCACCGTATTGGCGTCCGGCTGGCGCTGGATCGCGAGGATGATCGACTGGTTGCCGTCATACCAGCTTCCGGCGTCCAGATTTTCGACGCTGTCCTGAACGTCGGCGACGTCGCCGAGATGGATCGGCGCGCCGTTCGGGCTGGCGATCACCAGCGAGCGGAACTGATCCGCATTGGTGCGCTGCGTATCGGCATTGATGGTGAGCCGCTGGGTGTTGTTTTCCAGCGAGCCGACCGGCGCCTGGCTGTTGGCATTGGCGATCGCGTTGGTGACGGTGTCGACGCCGAGATTGCGCGCCTGCAATCTGGCGGGATCAAGCTCGACGCGCACCGCATAGGTCTGGGCGCCGAAGATCGAGACTTCCGCGACGCCCGGCAGCGTCGAAAGGGCAGGGGACAGGACGTCCTCGGCGATCTCGTCGACCTTGCTGCGCGGCAGCGTATCGCTTTTGACCGCAAGCAGCAGCACCGGCGCATCGGCCGGGTTGGTCTTGCGATAGCTCGGCGGCGTCGTCATGTTGTCCGGCAGCTGCCGTGTCGCGTGCGAGATCGCCGCCTGCACGTCGGCCGCGGCCGCGTCGATATCCCGGTTGAGGTCGAACTGCAGCACGATCGACGTATTGCCGAGGGAGTTCGTGGCGCTGATCTCGCTGATGCCGGGGATCGTCTCGAACTGCTTGATGAGCGGCGTCGAAACCGCGGTCGCCATGGTCTGCGGCGAGGCGCCGGTGAGCTGGGCCGAGACGTTGATCGTCGGGAAATCCACCTGCGGCAGCGCGGCGACCGGCAGGAGCTGGTAGCCGGCGAGGCCGGCGAGTACGGCGCCGATCGCAAGCAGCGTGGTGGCGACAGGGCGGCGGATGCAGAATTGCGGGATCATCATTGCGCTTCTCCCACGTCCACCGGTTGATCGTCGTCGCCTGCGGAGGCGGTCTCGTTGGCCTGATCTCCGCCGAACTGCTCCGTCACGACGGCGCCGTCGAAGAGCTGCACCTGACCTTCCACGACTACATGCGTCCCTTCGGAAAGGCCGCTCGCGATCGCCGTGTCGGGGCCGTTCGAGCGGGCGATCTTGACCGGCGTCACATGCACCTTCTTGTCCTCGCCGACCGCATAGACGAACGGGGTGTCGACGCCCGGATTGACGGCCACCGTCGGCACGACCACGTCCTTCCGGCCGCTCTCGAAATGCACCGTGACGTTCAGCGATTGCCCCGGCCAGAGAGCGCCGGAAGGATTGTCGAATTTCGCCTTGGCGAGGATGGTGCCGGAGGCCGGATCCACCGTGTTGTCGAAGAAGCTCAGGGTTCCCCTGGCCGCCGTTCCGCCACCCTGCGGCACGGCGTCGACCGCGATCGTGCTGAGAGAGGGCCCCTGCTTCAACTGGCCGAGATACGCTTCGGGCAGATGGAACCGCACATAGATCAGATCGTACTTGGCGATCGTCGCGATCGCCGTTCCGGCACTCACATAGGCTCCCGTGCTCAGTGCGATGTCGCCCAGCCTGCCGTCGAAGGGCGCACGGATGTCGGTATTTTCCACCGCTACCTGATCGGCGGCGATGGCGGCCTTGTCGGCATCGACCGTGGCGGCCGCCGTGTCGCGGGCGGCGCGCGCCTCGTCGTCGGCCTGCTGCGTGCCGGCATTGCGCCGGACGAGGTCGTCGGCGCGGGCAAGCGCGGTTTCCGCCTGGGTGAGTGTCGCCTGGTCGCGCACGAGCAGCGCCTCGTCCTTGGCGAGCGCGGCTTTTGCGGTCCGGTCGTCGAGCTTGGCGATCAGGTCGCCGGCCTTCACGGATGCGCCGTCGCTCGCGGCGATGCTGACGACGAGGCCCTGTTCCTGCGCGGCGATCGTGGTGTTCTCGTCGGCATCGGCCGAACCCGCGGCGGTGACGTCCATCGGCAGGGCGGTGCGGGTCGCGGCGACCGTCTTGACGGTGGGCGGCGGGCCGCCTCCGCCGCGGCGTCGTTGCTGGCCCTGATCCGTTTGCGCCTGACTGCCGCCGGTATCGGCGGAAGCCTGCTGGATGAGAGATGAAAGGAATGGAAGCCGATCGCGGAATTCCCAACCCGCAGCCCCGGCGACGATAAGAACGCCCGCAAAAATCCAGATCTTCTTCATGAGGTCACCGTCTGCCTCTGGTTTGCCCGATGATGTCGATCCATCGAGCTGCCCTTATTGCGGCGCAAAAAAGACCGATTCCATCCTTGCCGCTCACGAGCCGGTGAAAGCGGATTAAATGTTAGTAATGAAGGAGTTAGATGAACTGGAGTTAATCTTTCTCGCGCTTCGGCTGCGCTGCTCCAACTCGTATGCCGCTATCGGAGAAACCGCCGTGGAGCCCAGATGAGCAGAAGCCCGATGACGGCGGCGATCAAGCCGTTGATGATCCAGGGTGTCTGGTTGATCATGAAGCTCGTTGCCGGATAGGGGAAAGCGCCAGTCCCCTGGCCGATCCAGAGGAGGCCGAGAAGGACCAGCAGCGCGCCGACCACCGAAAGTGCCAGTCTTGCGATTTTCATGGGAGATCTCCGAAGGCTGAGGAAACTTCCGGAATCATAGTCCTCCGCCTTGCCCGCCGCGAAACGCATTCGCGTGATTTGGGCACGGCTCAGACGTCTTCGTAATAGCGCGCGATCAGCGGCCTCGAAGCCTGTTCCTCGTGTTCGGACAGCACGAAGCCGGCGATGCGGCTCGAAGGCGAGAAGTTATCGAGGAGGTTGGCGATGACCGCATCTTCGACGGCACCCAGGGCCCTTGCGTGGAGGGTTGCCGGCTTGGCAACTGCGGGGCGTGTCGCCCGGCGGCCGTCATCGCTGGCCGGCATGTCTTCGATCGCAAGCATTTCCGCGATCGCCGCGGCGGCGGAGACCGGTGCGGGCGGCGCGGAGGAGGAACTGTCCGGGGCGGAATCCTCGTCGGCCCCGGAAATGCTTTCGATCATGCCGGCGATCCTTGATGGAGAGGGCCGGCTTACCTTTTATGACAGGCGCCTTGAGAGACCGCCAACGGCGATCGCTCAATTTGAATCGATGTTTAGCGGCGGGAATTCAGATCGAGCGCGAGGCCCCGCCGTCGACCCGCAGCATCGTGCCGGTGACATAGCTTGCAGGGGCCGAGCAGAGGAAGGCGCCCGCGGCCGCGAACTCCTCCACCTTGCCGAGCCGCCCTGCCGGGATGGTTTTCAGCGAGGCGGTGCGGATCTCTTCGAGCGATTTGCCGCTGCGCTTGGCGTTCGCCCCGTCGAGTTCGTCGATACGGTCGGTGTGGATGCGGCCGGGCAGCAGCATGTTGGCGGTGATGCCGAAGCCGGCCACTTCCGCGGCGAGCGTCTTGTTCCAGCCGACCAGCGCCGAGCGCAGCGTGTTGGAAAGCGCAAGATTGGTGATCGGCTCGACCACGCCCGACGAGGCGACGGTCAGGATGCGGCCCCACCCTTGCTGCTTCATCTGCGGCAGGAGGGCATTGGTGAGGCCGATGACGCGCAGCACCATGGACTGGAAGAAACTGTCGAGCTTGTCGGCGGTCATGTCCTCGGTCGTGCCGGGCGTCGGGCCGCCGGTATTGTTGACGAGGATATCGATGCCGCCGAGCTTTTCCTTGACGGCATCGACCATGGCCTCGACGAAATTGTCGTCGGCGAGATCACCCCACACCCAGTCGGCCTTGCCTCCATTAGCCTTTCCTTGGCCTTCCGCATTGATCGCCTTGCAGTTTTCCGCCAGGCGGTCGCCCGAACGGCCGACGAGGAGAACGTTGGCTCCTTCCGCCGCGAGAGCCCTGGCGATGCCGAGGCCGAGGCCGCGCGACGAGGCGAGCACGAGGGCGCGTTTGCCGGTGATGCCGAGATCCATGATGCTGTTCCTTCCTTTATTCCTGTCATCGGTGTTTCGCCTTTATAACAGCGGCAGACCGGGGCGAAAGGCCGAACTTGCTTTCTCCGGTTCGGCTTCTATAATTGACGTGAACGTAAAAGTAATATGAGGGAACGGAAAACCGTTTTGCGCGAATGGCAAGGCGGAAGACGTTTTCCCGCCTCGACAAGTGGAATGGCTTTTGCCAAGACAGGTCGCCTGAATAATAGCCGGGAGGGGCCGGCGAGCGGAGTTTGAGATGAACGAACAGGACCTTCCCGAACGGGAGAGCATGGAATTCGACGTTGTGATCGTGGGCGCTGGGCCGGCGGGCCTGTCTGCGGCGATCCGGCTGAAGCAGGTCAATCCGGATTTGACTGTGGTCGTGCTCGAAAAGGGGTCTGAGGTCGGCGCCCATATCCTTTCCGGCGCGGTGGTCGATCCGGTCGGCATCGACGCGCTGCTGCCCGGCTGGCGGGAAGAGGAGGGCCATCCCTTCAAGACGCCTGTCACCGACGACCAGTTCCTGTTTTTAGGCCCTGCCGGTTCGGTCCGCCTGCCGAACGTCATGATGCCGCCCCTGATGAACAATCACGGCAACTACATCGTCTCGCTCGGAAACGTCTGTCGCTGGCTGGCCGAAAAGGCCGAAGCGCTCGGCGTCGAGATCTATCCGGGCTTTGCCGCGACCGAAGTGCTCTACGATGAACAGGGTGCCGTCATCGGGGTGGCGACCGGCGACATGGGCATAGAGCGCAATGGCGAGCCCGGCCCGAACTTCACGCGCGGCATGGCGCTTCTCGGCAAATACGTGCTGATCGGCGAGGGCGTGCGCGGCTCGCTGGCAAAACAGCTGATCCTGCGCTTCGGCCTGCAGGAGGATCGCGAGCCCCAGAAATACGGCATCGGCCTGAAGGAACTCTGGCAGGTGAAGCCGGAGAACCACAAGCCCGGCCTGGTGCAGCATTCCTTCGGCTGGCCGCTGGGCTTGTCGACCGGCGGCGGCTCCTTCCTCTATCACCTGGAGGACAATCTCGTCGCCGTCGGTTTCGTGGTTCACCTGAACTACAAGAACCCCTGGCTTTATCCGTTCGAGGAATTCCAGCGCTTCAAGACGCATCCGGCGATCCGCGGCACGTTCGAAGGGGGCAAGCGGCTGTCCTACGGCGCCCGCGCCATCACCGAGGGCGGGTACCAGTCGGTGCCGAAAATGTCCTTCCCCGGCGGCGCGCTGATCGGCTGCTCGGCCGGTCTCGTCAACGTGCCGCGCATCAAGGGCAGCCACAATGCGGTGCTTTCCGGCATGCTGGCGGCTGACAAGATCGCCGAAGCGATCGCCGCCGGCCGCGCCAATGACGAGCCGGCCGAGATCGAGGCCGGGTGGCGCTCGACGGCGATCGGCAAGGACCTGAAGCGGGTGAGGAACGTCAAGCCGCTCTGGTCGCGGTTCGGCACGCTCCTGGGCATCGGGCTCGGCGGTCTCGACATGTGGACGAACCAGCTGTTCGGCCTGTCGATCTTCGGCACGCTGAAGCACGGCAAGACGGATGCGGCGAGCTTGGAGCCTGCCGCACAGCACAGGAAGATCGATTATCCGAAGCCGGACGGTGTGCTGACCTTCGACCGTCTCTCCTCGGTGTTCCTGTCGAACACCAACCATGAGGAGGACCAGCCGGTCCACCTTCAGGTGAAGGACATGGATCTGCAGAAGCGTTCCGAACTCGACGTCTATGGCGGACCGTCGACCCGCTACTGTCCGGCGGGCGTCTACGAATGGGTGGAGAAGGACGGCGAACCGACCTTCGTCATCAACGCCCAGAACTGCGTCCACTGCAAGACCTGCGACATCAAGGACCCCAACCAGAACATCAACTGGGTGCCGCCGCAGGGCGGCGAAGGACCGGTGTATCAGAATATGTGAATTGCCTATTCGGAATGGCCTACGCCCCGCGCCGCCGCGATCCGCGCGAGGCGCTTGTCGGGGTCCAGAGAAATGTGCCGGGCTTCAATTTGGCTGATGCCATTAGGTGTATCGATCACTCGGGATTACCGTCCCAAGTGCCGTTCGGATTCCAACGCCGCCGCGGAGGCGCTTCTACGTCCGGTCCGCTGCCGCCAAGCATGATCAATCTCTCCGCCGCCTCGTGCTGAACGAGCAGGATGAGGGCCTTCCTGATGACCGAAGAGGTCTCAGTAATGCCGGTAAATTCCTTGGCATTCGCGAGTAACTCGTCATCGATGGTAATGGTCGTCCGCACGGCCAATCTCCTTTGGCTGCATCAAAAGTAGCATCGGATGATGCACTTTTCCATGCGCCCGCCCGCCATCACGACCCCGCCGCTGACACGTTCGTGATTAACTCCTGCATGCCCGACTTAGCACTTCATTAACCATAATCTTCCTAATTTCGGCGTCATCTTCTTGACGCACCAAGGACGCATTCATGTCAATTTCCCGTCGCGGCTTTCTGGTCGGCCTTCCGCTTGCGCTTGCCGGCTGCGCTTCCACGATTCCTGCGCAGACGAATTATGCGGCCCTGCCGCATGAAGAGTTTCCGCTGAAGGCAGTGCCGATCGACAAGATCAAGCCGGAACTGCGCCGCACGGAAGTGGCCTATACGACGTCGCATCCCGCAGGCACCGTGGTCGTCGATACGCCATCCCGCCGCGCCTATTACGTTCTCGGCGAAGGCCGGGCGATCCGCTATGGCGTCGGTGTCGGCCGCGCCGGTCTCGCGCTCGCCGGTAACGCCTATGTGGGTCGCAAGGCGGAATGGCCGAGCTGGACCCCGACGCTCAACATGCAGCGCCGCGAGGAGCGTTACCGCAAGCTGGCCGGCGGCCTGCCGGGCGGCCCGAACAACCCGCTCGGCGCGCGCGCCATCTATCTCTACCGCGGCGGCAACGACACGCATTTCCGCATTCACGGCACCAACCAGCCGGAATCGATCGGGCTCGCCATGTCGAGCGGCTGCATCCGCATGATGAACCACGACGTCATCGACCTTTACGAGCGCGTCAAGGTCGGCGCCCGGGTCGTCGTCATCCAGGCGGTTGCGTGAGGTCGGGCCGCCCTGACGGCAGCCCCGTGATCACCGCGATTTCCAGGCGACGACCATCAATGCGCCGATGACGGTGATGTGCTCCATCACCACATGAAACTCGATCGTCTTGAACGGTTCCTCCATCGCCCAGAAATTATGGGCGATCGGAATGGTGAGCGCCGTGAAGACGGCAAGCGCACCGGCACCCAGCCAGGTCCAGCGGTTGAGGATGATCAGCGCCGAACCGACCAGCTGCGTGACGATCGTCGCGATGTTGAAAAGTGCGGCGGGCTCCAGCCCGAAATGCGCCATCTCTCCGACGCCGGCCTGGAAGTCGATGATTTTCGAGAGCCCGCTTCCCCAGAACATGAAGGTGAGGACGATGCGCGCGAGATAGCCGAACCACGTCGCGCTCGTGATTGCAGAAACCGGATTCCCGAAACTGTTTG
The DNA here is from genome assembly GCF_900177415.1 of Xaviernesmea oryzae. GTDB lineage: Bacteria > Pseudomonadota > Alphaproteobacteria > Rhizobiales > Rhizobiaceae > Neorhizobium > Neorhizobium oryzae_A. Next base: position 1,529,084 of record NZ_FXAF01000006.1, read on the forward strand.
TCTGAACGCTCGCCATGAACTCCCCCCTTATCGATGCTCCCGCCATCTATAGCGGACCGCGGGTTCATCGATAAGATGCGGCGAAGCCGAATACACCCATTTCGCGAAATGGAGGCTTTTCGGCAACATGGACGGGGTCAGAAGCCGGAGAGCACGATCTTGCCCCTGGTGCGGCCGCTTTCGATCATCGCATGGGCTTTCTTGAGGTTCGCGGCGTTGATCGTGCCGAGCGTCTCCGACAGCGTCGTGCGGATTTTCTTCGCATCCACGAGTTCGGCCACGTGGTTCAGGAGCTTGTGCTGTTCGATCATGTCGGCGGTCTGCCAGACGGGCCGGGCGAACATCATTTCCCAATGGATCGAGAGTGCCTTGCGCTTGAACGGGCGCAGATCCATCGGCGCCTTCGGATCGTCGATCAGCGCGAAACGGCCCTGCGGAGCGATCAGTTCGAGGATATCGTCGACATGCTGCTCCGTCTCGGTCGTCGAGAAGACGAAGGCGGGATTGCCGATCGCCATTTCGGCGAGCTGCTTCGCCATCGGCTTCGAATGGTCGATGACGTGATGGGCGCCGAGTTCCCGGATCCAGGCTTGCGTTTCCGGCCGTGAACCGGTGCCTATCACGGTAACGTCGGAAAGCTCGCGGAGCAGCTGGATGGCGATCGAGCCGACGCCGCCCGCGCCGCCGATGACGAGCACGGCATTCCACGCGCCGGCCACCTTGTCCTGCACCTTCATGCGGTGGAACAGCGTCTCGTAGGCGGTGATCGCCGTCAGCGGCAGGGCGGCGGCCTCTTCGAAGCTCAGGCTTTTCGGCTTGAAGCCCACGATCCGCTCGTCGACCAGATGGAATTCCGCATTGGTCCCCGGCCGGTTGATCGCGCCGGCGTAATAGACCTCGTCGCCCGGCTTGAAGAGCTTGACGTCCGGGCCGGCGGCCTTCACCACGCCGGCCGCATCATAGCCGAGGATGCGGTGCTGGCCGGGTTCGACCGGGGCCGAGGCGCGCACCTTGGTGTCGACCGGGTTGACGGAGACCGCCTTGATCTCGACGAGCAGGTCGCGCCCCTTTGCCTCCGGAACGGAGAGCTCGATATCGATCAGCGAGGTTTCGGCACTGATGGGCTGGGGCGTGTTGAAGCCGACGGCGCGCATGGATGTCTCCTTGGTTCCTTTTGTCTGCGTTGCGTGGAGACTAGATGGCGCGTATGTTCCACGAGCGCAAGAATGCACATTTTTGGCCTATAGTGTCGAAAAGTATACCGTGAAAGGACGCCGCCCATGTCGAAACCGCGCGCCAAGCTGACCGGCAATTTTCCCGGCTGTCCGGTGGAATCGACGCTGAGTTTCCTCGACGGAAAATGGAAGGGTGTGATCCTCTATCACCTGCTCCAGGAGGGGACCCTGCGCTTCAACGAACTTCGCCGCCGCATTCCGTCGGTGACGCAGCGCATGCTGACGAAGCAGCTCAGGGAGCTGGAAGAGGCGGGGCTGGTGGAGCGCACCGTGTTTCCGGTCGTGCCGCCGCGCGTCGATTACAAGCTGACGCCGCTGGGTTTGAGCCTGGCACCGGTCGTCGAGGCGCTGCGCATATGGGGCAAGGAGCACGTCGTCTGCGAGAACGGCAGCAAATACGTGGTCATGCCCGAAGGGAAGGCCGCTTCGAAGGCGGCCTGACCGTCAGGCCGTCCCGCGTTTCTTCTCGAGCAGGACCGAGGCGAAGAAGACGCCGAGCCCCAGCAGCGACAGGAGCGATCCGACATAGCCGGTGGCCGCAAAACCCCAGCCCCAGGTGATCACCAGGCCGCCGAGCCAGGCGCCGAGCGCGTTGGCGATGTTGAAGGCCGAATGGTTCGAGGCGGCGGCGAGCGTCTGCGCGTCCGCCGCGACGTCCATCAGGCGGGTCTGAAGGGCAGGGCCGGCGGCGAATCCGCAGCCGATCAGGAAGACGCAGATGCCGAGCACGACCGGATATTGCGCGAAGAGCCCGAAGACGCCCATGACGACGATGTTGAACACCATCACGCCGCCGATCGTGCCCTTCAGCGATACGTCCGCCAGGCGCGAGCCCAGGATGTTGCCGACATTCATGCCGATGCCGAACAGCGCCAGCACGATCGAGACCATGGTCACCGGCATCCCCGCCGTCACCGTCGTGGTCGAGGCGATATAGCTGAAGACCGAGAACATGCCGCCGAAGCCGACGGCGGCGATCCCGAGCGTCAGCCACACCTGCGCGCGGCCGAAGGCGCCGAGCTCGCGCCGGATGCTCGCCCCTTCCTGCACCTTGTCGCGCGGCTGGAAATACCAGAGGAGCGCCACGGTGACGGCGCCGATGCCGCCGACCAGGAAGAAGGCGGCGCGCCAGTTGAGCATCTGGCCCATGAAGGTGGCGATCGGCGTGCCGATGAGCGTCGCGACGGTCAGCCCCAGCATGACGCGGCCGACGGCCCGGGCGCGCTTGTCGAGCGGCACCATGGACGCGGCGACCAGCGCCGCCACGCCGAAATAGGCGCCGTGCGGCAGGCCGGTGATGAAGCGCAGGATGGTGAAGCTCCAGAAATCCGGAGCGATGGCGCTCAGGATATTGCCGACCGCGAAGAGGCCCATCAGGCAGAGAAGCAGGGTCCGGCGCGGCAGGCGCGCCGCGAGCACCGCGATGATCGGCGCTCCCACCACGACGCCGAGCGCATAGGCGCTGATGACGTATCCCGCCATCGGAATGCTGACGTCATAGGTCGATGCCACGTCCGGAAGCAGGCCCATGATCGCGAATTCGCCGGTGCCTATGCCGAAGCCGCCGACCGCAAGAGCGATCTCGATGAGAATGACGGCGAGCCGGGAGAGGGCGGGAGCACTTTCGAGGACTTGCGGTTCCGAACGGTCGCGTGCGGAATCGAAGGAAGCGGCGGAATCGGTCATGACGTTGAATCAGCAGAAAAAAAGATGCGGGTAAGATGTGGGAGACATCCACCCGCTCTGGAGGTGAGCGGCCATCGAAATGACCTGAATGGAAGATTAGCATGTCGTTGTGCATCGCGGTAGGCCCCTTGCTCACTTCACGGGATTGTGTGCGCAGACCCGCGCGGCCGGAGCGGTGTTGATAAAACCGTCGGCCGCAACCATTTCTCAGATGAACCGTTGTCCCGCGCCGATCCGCGCGCAGAGCCTTATGCGATGAACCTGTTTGCCGTTTTCAACCGCGATGGCGGGACCTTCAGAACCACCGACATGGATGCTTATTGCGCCCGCGCCGTCGAGGCGTTCGAGGCTCAAGGACATCAGATCGAATGCCACGTGGTCTCCGGCGATCAGGTGGTGGCGACCATGGAGAAGGGCGCTGCCGCGAGCGGTGTCGAGGGCCTCGTCGCCGGCGGCGGCGACGGCACGATTTCCGCCGCGGCGGGCATCGCCTGGAAAAGCGGCATTGCGCTGGGCGTCGTGCCGGCCGGCACGATGAACCTCTTTGCCCGCTCCCTGAAGCTGCCGCTCGACATCTGGCAGGTGCTCGATGCGCTGGCGGTCGCCACCCCGGAGAATATCGACATAGCCAGCGCCAACGGCAGAAGCTTCGTGCACCAGTTTTCCGCCGGCATGCACGCCCGCCTGGTCCGGTACCGCAATTCGATGACCTTCGCCTCGCGGCTGGGAAAGATCCGCGCAAGCACGCGGGCGGCGATCGGCGTGATGTTCAATCCGCCGGAATTCGAGGTCGAGTTCAAGGCCGAGGGCAAGGTCGGGCATCGCAAGGTTTCGGCGATCTCCGTCTCCAACAACGAGTTCGGCCCCGATCCCTTGATGTATGCGGACAGTCTCACTCGCGGCCATCTCGGCTTCTATATCGCCGATCCTTTGAAGCCTGCGGGGGTGGCGAAACTGGCGTTCGACATCCTGCGCGGCCGGCTGAAGGAAAATCCCTCCGTCACGGCCATGACGGCGACCGAGGTCGAACTGCATTTCCCGCGCGAGCGGCACGATATCCGATGCGTCATCGACGGCGAGCTCCTGCCGATGGACCGCGACGTGCTCTTGAAGGTCCATGCCGGAGAGTTGAAGGTGCTGGTCAACGAGCCGCAGCAGCGGGAGGAGGTCGAGCAGGACGGCAGCGGGATCTGAGCCCTGATGCCGATGACCATGCGGCCTTTCCTTCAGGTGGACGAGACGACCCGGTTCCGGCCGCCTGCCTTGGCCTCGTAAAGATTGGCGTCGGCCGCCCTGAGGCTTTCGTGAGGATCGAAGCCCGTGGTGCAGTGAAAGGCGCCTATGCTTGCCGACACCGGGACGGCGGCACCGAAGGGGGAACGCAGATCCATATGCTCGATGAGCCTGCGGACCTCTTCGCATCGTCCCGTCATTTCATCGATCGCCAGGCCGCCTTGAAAGAGTGCGAACTCTTCGCCCCCGAGACGGCCCGCTATGTCGAACCGCCCCCGATAGGTGGCGAGCATCTGCCCCGTCCGGCGGAGCGCCTCGTCGCCTGTCGCATGGCCGTAGCGGTCGTTGATCGACTTGAAATGGTCGAGGTCGAGGAAGATCAGCGTTCCGGTCACGCCCTCGCGGCTGAAGGCCTCCAGCTCCTCCATAAAGGCGCCCCGGTTCAATATGCCGGTCAGGCTGTCCCGGCGGGATTGCAGGCGGAGCTCTTCATAGGCGATCGCCAGCTTGCGTAGCGCGTCCGAGGCCGTCGCCTCCGCACGCTTGATCCTCTCCGCCTGCCAGAAATGCACGGCCGAAGCCGGAATGGAAATGGCAAGCGGGCAGACGATGGTCATGACCAGTCCGGCCCCGGCCACCTGTCCGCCCAGCATGGGAACGAAGGTGAAGGATATGGCCAGCGAAGCCAGCAGGGAGAACAGGCCCGTCAGAAGTGACTTGGCGAGAACGATACGCATCAAAGGTGCCAAAAGATATCAGGTATCCACTAGCCTCCCGGATTTAAGATAGGCTGAAGAAGTATCTTAAACATCAACGGTTATCCGGTTGGCGAACCGTCAGATTCTGGGCAGATAGGTCCGGTAGTCGAAATCGCTGACCGTGCGAAGATAGGTGATCGCCTCCTTGCGCTTCGTGTCGCCATAGAGCTTCTGGTAGCGTTCCCCGAAGACATCCCTGATGAAGGGAGAGGCGGCAAAGTCCTCGACCGCGGTCAGGAAATCATGCGTCAGCTTCCTTGCGCCTTCCGGCGCCGCCGCTCCGGGCTCGGTCGGCGGGCCGGGATCGAGCGTCCCGTCGAGGCCCAGGAGCATGCCGCCGAGGATGGCGGTCAGGAGCAGGTAGGGATTGGCGTCCGCCCCGGCGACGCGGTGCTCGATACGGGCGGCAGGTCCATGGGCATCGGGGATCCGCACCGCCGTGCCGCGATGGCCGAAACCCCAGTCGATGTCGACCGGCGCGAAGGAGCCCGGCTGAAAGCGGCGGTAGGAATTGGCGAAGGGCGCGAAGATCAGCTGCGCGTCGCGCATCGTGTTCAACAGCCCGGCCGAGACGGATTTGAGCCGCGCAGGATCGCCGCCCTTCGCGTCGAGCACGTTGTCGCCGTTGCGGTCGACGACGCTCGCATGCACATGCAGGCCGGAACCCGCCTGGTCGGCATAGGGTTTCGCCATGCAGGTGGATTTGAGGCCGTGTTTTCTGGCGGCCTGCTCGGCGATGCGCTTGAGGTAGATGCAGTCGTCCGCAGCCGCCAGCGCATCGGCCCGGTGAAGCAGGTTGATCTCGAACTGGCCGGGGCCGAATTCGGCGGCCGTCGCATCCGCCGGCAGGCCCTGCGCGCTCGCCCAGGCCCGCACGGTCTGCAGGTAATCGTCGAGCGCGTCGACGGCGCTCATGTCGTAGAGCTGGAAACCGTTCGGCTCGCCGCGATACGTCAGCCGTTCCGGCGGACGCGGTTTTCCGGTTTCGCGCCAGTCGTCCTGCACCACGTAGAATTCGAGCTCGGTCGCCACCACCGGCGTCAATCCGCGCTCCTCGTAGCGCTTCAGCATGGCGGCAAGGATGCCGCGCGGGTCCATGAAACTCGGCTCGCCGGTGAGCTCGTGCATGGTGGAAAGCACCTGGCTCGATCCCTCCGGCGCCCAGGGCATCGGCGCAAGGCTGCGCCTGTCGGGAATGCAGACCCCGTCCGGATCGCCGATCGTCAGGGAAAGCCCGGTGATATCGTCGTTGTCGTCGCCCCAGATGTCGAGCGATTGCGTGGACGTGGGCAGCCGCACGGCGCCGTCCCAGACCTTCTTCTCCTTATCTAGGGGGATGCGCTTGCCGCGCAGGTCGCCGTTCATGCCGACGAGCAGGATTTCGATATAGGGCGGGGCGGTCTTCTCTGCGGACGTGGGGGCGGCCATCGGCAAGTCTTCTGAAGGGTTGCGGAACCTCGTTCGTAGCCGATAAGAATCGGTGGCACAATCAGAGGCCGAAACCATGAACGACAAGCCCGCCCTTTCCAATCTCGCCGCGATCGACGCCGCCCATCACCTGCATCCGTTTTCGGACATGAAGGAACTGAACGCCAGGGGCACGCGCATCATCGAACGGGCCGAAGGCGTCTTCATCTACGATTCGACCGGCAGGAAATATCTCGATGCCTTTGCCGGGCTGTGGTGCGTCAATGTCGGCTACGGCCGCAAGTCGATCGCGGAAGCCGCCTACCGGCAGATGCAGGAACTGCCCTATTACAACAGCTTCTTCGGCACCACGACGCCGCCCGCGACGCTGCTCGCCCAGAAGATCGCCTCGCACGCGGGCGACAGGCTGAAGCGCGTCTTCTTCACCAATTCCGGCTCGGAGGCGACCGATACCTGGTTCCGCATGGCGCGGGTCTATTGGAAGGCGCTGGGCAAGCCTGGGAAGACTGAGGTCATCGCCCGCAGGAACGGCTACCACGGCTCGACAGTCGCCGGTGCCTCTCTCGGCGGCATGAAGCTCATGCACGAGCAGGGCAACCTGCCGATCGAAGGCATCCACCATATCGGCCAGCCCTATTGGTATGCGGAGGGTGGCGATCTCTCGCCCGCCGAATTCGGCCTCAAGGCCGCCCGCGAACTGGAGGCGAAGATCGAGGAGCTCGGCGACGACCGCGTCGCCGCCTTCGTCGCCGAGCCGATCCAGGGGGCAGGGGGCGTCATCATTCCGCCGGAGACCTATTGGCCGGAGATCGCCCGCATCTGCAAGGCGAAGAACATCCTGCTCGTGGTGGACGAGGTGATCTGCGGTTTCGGGCGGTTGGGCGAATGGTTCGGCCATCAGCATTACGGCGTCGAGCCGGATCTGGCGCCGATCGCCAAGGGCCTCTCCTCCGGTTACCTGCCGATCGGCGGCGTGCTGGTGTCCGATCGCGTCGCCGATGTCATGGTGGGCGAGCTCGGCGACTTCTATCACGGCTTCACCTATTCCGGTCATCCGGTGTCGGCCGCCGCCGCACTCGAAAACATCCGTATCATCGAGGAGGAAGGGCTGGTGGAGCGGGTGCGCGACGATATCGGCCCCTATTTCGCAAAAGCCTGGAAGAGCCTCGAGGATCACGCGGTGGTCGGCGAGGCCGAAAGCGTCGGCCTGATGGGAGGCCTGCAGCTTAGCCCTGACAAGGCGACCCGCCGCCGCTATGCGAAACCCGACGATGCCGGGATCCTGGTGCGCAATCACTGCCTCGAAAACGGCCTCGTCATGCGCGCGACGGCCGATCGCATGCTCGCTTCGCCTGCCCTGACCATCAGCCGCGCGGAGGTCGACGAGGTGGTCGAAAAGCTTCGCAAGGCGCTCGACCACCTGCGCGACACCGTGAAGGAATAGAGCCTACGGCGTAACCTCGACCAGGGCATAGGCGAACCGGTACCGGTCGTCCGGCTGCCCGTAATTGTAGGGAAGAGCGGTGATCCGGGCCTGCGGCACACTGCCGGCGATGCCGCGCTCCTGCAGATATTGCGTGAATTTCTCCGGGAAGCCGGAGGGCATGCTGCCGTCGGAATTCCGCCAGACGAACAGGATGCGCCGGTGGGGCGGCATCGGCAGCGCGTGGATATCTGTGGGCGTGGAGGTCGTCCTGACCGGGGTCGAGGGCAGATTGAACCGCAGGTTTCCGGCGAGTTGCCCATCGGAGGCGACGATCAGGGTCGGCACGGAAGCAGTAAGCGGCCGGATTTCGTCCGAAAACGCCTGAAAGGGATGATGGGAATATTGATACTTCCCCGTGATCGGGGCCGCGGCGAAGCGGCCGAAGAGGATCGACGGGATCAGCACCATGATGACGAGCGCCACGCCCCACATCCGCTTCAGGCCCGGCTGCAGCTCGATTGCCGCAGCGTCGACCTTCACCGTCAGATAAAGCGGCAGCACGAGGAGGATCGGCGTCAGCCACCGGTCCCGCACCCTCTCGACGCCCGCGAAAAGGATCAGCAGGACGATGAAGCCGAGCGAGAAGAGCAGGATCCGGCCGACGAGCCGCGTCCGGTCGTTTCGGGCCCGGATCACGTCGCGCAACCGTTCGCGATAGACCGCGGCGAAGAGGATCACCGTCAGCGCGCCGAAGCCCAGCACGGCAAGCGCAAGCGAACCGAGACCTTCGAAGATCGCCAGGATGAAGTTGATGTCGTCGCCCAACAGCTTGCGCATCGTATGGCTGCTGGTCACCCCGAAATGCTCGGTGAGCCAGAGCGCGTGCGGCAGGACGATGAGGAGCGCCACCACGCCCGCGATCAGGAGCCGCCAGTCGAGCAGGCGCCGTCGCCGGTCCGGGTCGCTCGCGAGAGCCAGGAAGGCTGCGGCCGGCAGCACGATGAAATTGTATTTGGCGATCCCGCCGATGCCGGTCGCGATACCGAGCAGGAGGAAGGAGCCGATCGAAGGCCGGTTGAGCGCCTTGAAGAGGGCATAGAGAAACAGCGAGGCGGCGAAGATGGTCGCGACGGTGTGGCTGAGATCGCGTTGCGCCTCGAACGCGACTTGCGGGATGGTCAGCAGGCCGAGGGCTGCGACGACGGCAAGCTGCCTGTCGCGCAGGATCTGACGCGCCGCCAGCCAGTAGAAGAGATAGGACCCGAAGAGCAGCAGGTTCTTGAGCAGCGAGAGCGTCGCGAGCGACAGGCCGAAAATCTGCACGGTGCCATATTGCAGCCAATTGTAGAACGGCGGCTGCGAACTGTATCCCGCCAGCAGCCATTGGGAGAAATAGCTCTGTTCGGCTTCGTCCAGCTCCAGAGAATGCGGCAGCATCATCCGGAGGATGACGTTCACGGCGAAATAGACTGCCAGCACGATCAGCAGGACGTGGCGGCCGGAAGCTGTAGCGTCTTTTGCCGTCTCCGCGTTGTCTAGCCGCACCTGTTCTCTCCGCAATGAGATTGGGCTTCCTCGGTCAAGGTGTTCCATTCACCCAGGCATAGCCGAAGAGCACGTTGTGTCGTCCACCGGAAAAAAGATAAGGCACGGACATCGTCCGGGGCGCAAGACCGTCCGGCGGAATTCCCTGTTCGGCGGCATAAGCCTTGAGCAAGGCCGGAACCTCGGCATTTTCCGGCGCCGACCAGATGACCAGCCCCGGCCGCGCCTTGTCCGCCTCGCCAAGGGGCGGCGTCTGCTCGAAGCTCGGCAGCAGAACGCGCGCATCCTTCAGTTCCAGCCGCGCGATGGCGGCGAGGAACTGATCGGAGGCGATCACATAGGCGGGGTTCGCGCCCGGCCGTTCGGCCAGAACCTGTCGGATGAAAGGACCGGCCGGAAGGTTTTCCTTTCCGTAGTCGCCGAAGCGCGGGCCTATCACGTTGGCAACGGCGAGATAGAGCACGAACCCGAGCGCCAGGGCCGAGACGGGAAAGAAGAGCCGCGGCACGCCGCGGGACGTGTCGGCGCCGGCGGCATCGAGCTTCAGGCAGAGATAGAGCGGCAGAAGCAGGAGAAACGGCGAGAGCCATTTCTGGCTGATACTGGTGGCGCCGAAGCCGAGCCCGACGATGCCGACCCCGACTAGGCAGAGGATGATCATGCGGCCGGTGACCCGCGTCCATTGGTTCTCGGCCCGCCAGGCGTGGACGAGCGTGCGGCGGAAGGCGAGAAGGAAGAAGCCGAGGACGGGAAGTCCGCCGTTGAGGGCGGCCGCAACCAGCGTGCCGATGCCGGAAAGTCCGTCGAGGACGACATTGCCCGAGGCATCCCGGCGCATCGCCTTGATCGTGCCCGCCGTTGCCTCCGTGAGGTTGCCGAGCACCCAGAGCCCGTGCGGCAGGCAGATGGCGGCGGCGACCAGTAGCGCCGGAATCAGCCGCCAGTCGAAGATGCGCTTGCGCAGGTCCGGTTCCGGCAGGATGGCGAGGATCGCCGCCACGGGCACGATGACGAAATTATACTTGGCGATGAGCCCGATGCCGACCGCAAGGCCGGTCAGCACGTAGCTCCACAGGCTCGGCCGCGTCAGCGTCCGGAAGAAGGCATAGGTGAACAGCGCGACGGCGAACAGCGTGGCGACCGCATGGGTGAGATCCCGCTGGGAAAGGACGCTCACCGCCGGCATGGCGATCACCCCGAGCATGGCGATCGCCGGGAGCCGCCGGTCCTTCAGCACGATCCGCGCCGCCAGCCCGTAGACGGTGCAGCAGAGAAAGAGCAGCAGGTTCTTGACGAGCGAGATCGCGAAGATCGACGGGCCGATGAGCTGGATGACGCCGTATTGCAGCCAGTTGTAGAAGGGCGGCTGCCGTCCGTATCCCATCAGCAGGAACTGCGACTGGAAAAGCTGCTCCGACTCGTCGCTCTGAAGCGCCTCCGAACGCAGCATCCTCAGGATGACCGCGATCGCGTAATATGCCGCGATCAGCCAAAGGACGAGGTCGGGCCGGCGGGCGAGCGCGTCACTGATGCGCCTGATCGCCCTCATAGACTTCCCTGACAATGTAGCTGAGTGCCGTGTCTTCGCGATAATAGGTTCGGGCGATCATTTCGGCGACGATGCCCGTGGTGATCATCTGCACCGCCGACAGGAACAGCATGACGCCGATCATGAAGAGCGGCCTTGTGCCGATGTCGTTGCCCATGATGAACTTGTCGATGAAGAGATAGGCGAGGATGACCGCCGACAGCGCGCCGAGGCCGAGCCCGAGCGAGCCGAAGAAGTGCCCCGGCCGCGCCTTGAAGCGCATGAAGAACATCACCGACAGCAGGTCGAGGATCACCCGGAAAGTGCGGGAAATGCCGTATTTGGAGACGCCGTGCTGGCGCGCGTGATGCGTCACCGGCATTTCGCCGATCCGCGAACTCGGCACCACGCCGGCCACCCAGGCCGGAATGAAGCGGTGCATCTCGCCCATCAGCTTCACCTGCTTGATGACCGAGCCGCGATAGATTTTCAGGCTGCAGCCGTAATCGTGGAGGCGCACGCCGGTGATGCGGCCGATCAGCCGGTTGGCGATCCAGGACGGCACTTTCCGGAGGATGAGCCCGTCCTGGCGGTTCTTGCGCCAGCCGACGAGCAGGTCGAGCTCGCGCCGCTCCAGTTCCGCGACCATGGTCGGAATGTCGCTCGGATCGTTCTGCAGGTCGCCGTCGAGCGTCGCGATCAGGCGGCCCTGTGCCTGGTTGATGCCGGCCTGCATGGCGGCCGTCTGGCCGAAATTGCGCTGCAGCGCGACGATCTTGAGATCGAGACCGGGGCGGTCGAGCGCGCGTCTTGCATTGACGATCGTCGCATCCGTGCTGCCGTCGTCGACGAGGATGAGTTCCCAGGTCGCCGGATAATTGGCCATTGCCGAGCAGATCCGCTCGATGAGCGGGCCGACGCTTTCTTCTTCGTTGAAGAGCGGCACGACGAGGGACAGTTCGATCGGTTCGGCCGCCTCGATGCGGCTTGTGACCGACTCTGCGGTTGTACGCACCTTGTGTTTCTCCTAGAACCTCGGGCTTGAAACGGCGGCGTTACGATGCCGTCATCGGAACTCCACCCGAAACCGTCATATGGGGCACCCTACTATATGAAGAATTATCCGGTTGCCAGCCGCCGCGCATGGATAATTCGTCACGCCATGACGCTCGGAACCGTTGCGATCATTGCCGTCTACGCCGCCTTCATCCAGTGGGTATGGGGCTGGCAGAGCGTCGTGTCGCTCTGGAGCGGCGCCGGCTGGACCTCGGCTCTCGTTGCTCTTGCCCTGCTTCTCGGCACCTATGTGCTGCGCACCTGGCGCATCTACGACTACTTTCCGAAGGAGACCGGCGGGCATTTCGGCACCCTGCTCAGGCTCGTGCAGGTCCATAACCTCTTGAACGTCATGCTGCCGTTCCGCACCGGCGAGGCGAGCTTTCCGCTGCTGATGAGGCGCGAATTCGACGTCCCGCTCGCGCGCGGCACCTCGGCGCTCCTCGTCATGCGGCTCTTCGATCTTCATGCACTGCTCGCCGCCGCCGGCACGGGGCTGGCGCTGCAGACCGGCAAGGTCTGGGCCTGGGCGCTCTGGCTCCTTTTCCTGCTCCTGCCGGCACTGGCCTTTGCCCTGCGCGGGCACGCTTTCCGGCTTTTTGCGAAAGTGCTGCCGGTGAAGGCGGGGAAGCTCCTGGACGAGGTGGAGGCCGGCCTGCCGTTCGATGCCGGAGCCTTTGCCCGGGCCTGGGGCGCGACGCTCGTCAACTGGTTCACCAAGATTGCCGTGCTCGCCTGGGTTCTCGGCCTGCTGGGCGGCCTTTCCATCGCTCCGAGCTTCGGCGGTGCACTGGGCGGCGAGCTTTCGTCCGTCCTGCCGGTCCACGCCCCCGCCGGCGTCGGCACCTATCCGGCCGGCATCACCGCCGGCGCTCTCGCCTTCGGTGGCGATGCGGGCAGGCAGGCCCTGGAGGAACTCGGCCAGGCGGCGGTCAACACGCATCTCCTGGTGATCGTATCCTCGCTCGTCGGCACGGCCCTGTCTCTGTTCGCGGCAAGGCCGAAGAAGGGCGAGTGATCAGGCGATTTTCAGGCCGAGGTGTTCGGCCATCGGCGCATAGTCCTTATCCGCATGCAAAAGACTGTGGCCGTGTTCGATGCAATAAGTGCCGATGATCATGTCTATCGTCTTCCGGACTGTGATGCCTCGATCGCGTAACGTCCGGTAGTTGGCTGCGGCTTTTATTGCCAGTGAGGGAGACAACATGGAAACAGCGGAGAATTCGCGAAAATTCTGCTCTATCCAGCGGGCCTGATGATAGTCGCGCGCACCTTGAAGAACTTCGAGCATGATAATGTCGCCGACGAGAACGAGACCTTGCTGTATGTATGACCGAAGTCTTGCTGCGACCTCTACGTCGTCTTTCCGGAACAGCGATATCCAGACGGAGCTGTCGGCGATGATCATTGGGGATCTTTCAAACCCCAATCCGCAAACCTCGTTGAGCCATTTCGCATGGCGTCGAGATCCTCTTCCCAGCCTATGCCTTCAAGATTGTCGACTGCCCGCATCTGCCGACGAATTCTGACCAAATCTTTCAAGGCCTGCTCGACCGTCGCCTTCTTCGTGGGCAAGCCGGTCAGTTCCATCGCTTCGGCGATCAACTCGTCATCCAGTTCAATGTTGGTGCGCATGGCTGCCTCATGTGTATAAATTCCGAGAATTATACACCAAGGCAAGCCTTGCTGACAACATCACTGAAACGCCGTCTCGTAGAAGCTTCTGAGCTTGCGCGAATGCAGCTTCTCGATCGGCATGGCGGCGAGCTTCTGCACGGCGCGGATGCCGATCTGCAGGTGCTGGCTGACCTGGCTGCGGTAGAAGGCGGTCGCCATGCCCGGCAGTTTCAGCTCGCCATGCAGCGGCCGGTCGGAGACGCAGAGCAGCGTCCCGTAGGGCACGCGGAAGCGGAAGCCGTTCGCCGCGATCGTCGCCGATTCCATGTCGAGCGCGATCGCCCGCGACTGCGACAGGCGCTTCACCGGCCCGCGCTGGTCGCGGAGTTCCCAGTTGCGGTTGTCGATCGTCGCGACGGTGCCGGTGCGCATGATCCGCTTCAGGTCGAAACCCTGGTAGCCGGTCACTTCCTCGACCGCGCTTTCCAGCGCCTGCTGCACTTCCGCGAGCGCCGGGATAGGCACCCAGACCGGCAGGTCGTCGTCGAGCACGTGATCCTCGCGCACATAGGCATGGGCGAGTACGTAGTCGCCGAGCCGCTGGCTGTTGCGCAGTCCGGCGCAATGGCCGACCATCAGCCAGGCATGCGGACGGAGCACCGCGATATGGTCGGTGATCGTCTTGGCGTTCGACGGGCCGACGCCGATATTGACGAGCGTGATGCCGGCATGCCCCTTCTTCTTGAGGTGATAGGCGGGCATCTGCGGCAGCCGCACGACCGCGTCCGTCTCCGGCTTGTCGGAGCCGGCTGGCGTGATGATGTTGCCGGGTTCGACGAAAGCCGTGTAGCCGTCGCCGCCCTTGGCCATCAGCGCGCGCGCCCAGGCGGCGAACTCGTCGATATAGAACTGGTAGTTCGTGAAGAGCACGAAGTTCTGGAAGTGGTCCGCGCTGGTTGCCGTATAGTGGCTGAGGCGCGCGAGCGAATAATCGATGCGCTGCGCCGTGAAGGGGGCGAGCGGTGCGGGCTCGCCGGGCGTCTGGTCGTATTCGCCGTTGGCGATCAGGTCGTCGGTATTGTTGAGATCCGGCGTGTCGAACAGATCGCGCAAGGAGATGTCGGCAAGCGCGTTCGAGGCCGAGGCTTCCACATGCGCGCCCTCGCCGAAGGCGAAATGCAGCGGGATCGGCGTCGTCGATTCCGAAATCGTCACCGGAACGTTGTGATTGCGCATCAGGAGGTCGAGCTGCTCTTTCAGATAGTGCCGGAAGAGCTTCGGCCGGGTGATGGTGGTCGTGTATATGCCCGGTGCCGTCACATGGCCGTAGGAGAGGCGCGAATCGGCATGACCGAAGGACGTCGTCTCGATGCTGACCTGGGGATAGCAGGCGCGGTAGCGGCCGGTGACGGAGGCGCCGTCGGCAAGCGCGCCGAAAGCATCGATCAGGAAGCGCGTGTTGCGCTCGTAGAGTTCAGTCAGGGCATCAACCGCTTCGACCGCGTTGTCGAACGCGCGCGGCTCGGCCGCGCTCGGGCTGATGAAGGGAAGCGGAGAGAGTGAAAAGATTCGTGTGTTCATGCGCCATTATAATGGGAACTCGTTGACAATCAAACGACGCTGCCAAACGACGCTGCGCTGCCGCCCGCGGTGGCCGCGCGAATTTCTCAAAGTGCTGCGACGCAGCCGGGCGTGGCGGGATGATAGCACTGTGCCGCCGTTCCGAGATGGACGCGCAGCTCCTTGCGGCTCGGCTCCGCGACAAGCGCGCCGAAAGCCAGCGCGAAGATTGTCATGATCAGCGTTACGATGGTCAAGCGGCGCACAAGAACGGACATGGCCTTCTCCCCGGTCCCAATAAGGGCAGAATGAAGGCGAGGGGCTGAATGTGTCCTGAGAGGCGGGTTCATCGGGTGTTCAGAATGATGAATGGCGGGCCGCATTTGAAGAATCGCCCTGCTCGCCGGGGGTGTCCGGGAATGGAAGCGAAGAGACCGAGGAGCGTCCTCCTCGGCCGGCGGTCCATGAAAAAAGCCGGCCCAGGGGACCGGCTTATCTCTTGAACTATGCTCCCGACCCAAGGCTGCGACCTGTGCGGGAGCCGGTATCTTGAATCAAATGCTTAGTTATGAGGCGTCAGAACGCCGTCATAATAATCGCCGGTGTCGTGGCCGCCGTCGAGATCGGCGTCACCGGACGTGCTGTTGTTGTATCGGTACATTCCGGTGCTCGGGTAGATGCTGCCGGTCGACATGGTGTCGATGTCCTGGCCGCGCGACTGCTGGATGGTCGGCGGGGACTGGGGCAGGGCATCCGGGTTCGAATAGACCGCATCCTGTGCGGCTGCGGCGCCGGCAAAGCCGGCGGAAACGATCAGCACTGCGATACCGGAAGTGAGATAGGTCTTCATTTTCCTGTCCTTTCCATGAGGCTTTATGCTGCGAAGCGATGTCGCGATCGCTCCGTCCAGGTACAAATCCCTGGGCGGACGGATCGTTCCAACGTCCGCGAAACGGAATCGTCGCGGATTCCCCCGAAAAACGGGGCGGAATCGGAAAATTGGAGGAATGTTTCGGGAGATGCGGTGGAATGATGGGCGAAATCTCACGCCGATGAGCGTGATCGTGATTGATTCGCCGGAAAGCTTCACCTAATCTTGAATACGATGGCTGGTTTCAGAGTCCGGCCATCCTCGCACCGGAAAGACGATTGCGACCCGTCTTTCCAAATCGGTGTCTTGAATGAACTGCGAATACCAGCCGCTTGCGCGGCTGGTATTTCTATTTTCACCTACCATTTTCATGGCGATCCCGCGCGGGCCTTTGTGATCCGAGGCCTGTAGTCCTTGCGCGGGCTGCCGATCGCGAAACGCGATTAGTTCGGACGGCTGATGCCGTCGTAGTAGTCGCCGCTGTTCAGGAAGGTGGCGCGGTTGTCGTCGCGGCCGCCATTGCTGAGGCGCAGGCTGTTCGGGCGATCGCCGATGCTGCCGGTCCGGGTCGTATCGACCGAAGAGGAAGCGGCGGGAGTGCTCTTCTGAACGCCCTGGTAATAGTCGCCTTCGGCAAGAGCTGCACCGGCGAAGGAAGCCGAAGCGATGAGGGCTGCGGCGAGAGCGGAAGTGATCCTGGTCATTGTAATAGTCCTTTCAGAGTTTTCCGCACGGAGAAGTTTGCGACCTGACGTGCGGTGATATTCGATGTCTTGAGATACGCAGCCGCCGTTAGTTCGGGCGGACTGCACCTTCGTAATAGTCGCCGCGGCCGATGACTTCTTCAGCATTGGGAATCTGGCTGTTGGAGTCGTGGCTGCGGACGACCTGGGCGCGGTCCTTGCCGACGCTTGCGGTGCGGACCGTGTCGACGGAGGCGGAAGCAGCGGGAGCACCCTTCTGAACGCCTTCGTAATAGTCGCCTTCAGCGAGGGCGACGCTGGCAAAAGAGGCCGTAGCGATCAAAGCTGCGGCGAAAGCCGAAGTGATCTTCGTCATTGTCTTAATCCTTGGTGGGAGCGGTCCGCCGCCTGAAGTTTGCGACCTGGCTGGCGGACGCTGTTCGGTGTCTTGAATGAACCGCGGTTAGTTCGGACGGTTGATGCCGTCGTAGTAGTCGCCGCTGTTCACAACGGTCTTGCCGGAAATGAAATCCTGGCCGGTAGCGCGGGAGATCGAGCCGGTGTAGCCGTAGCTGCCGGACTGGTGCGCGCGCTGAACCTGATGCTGCTGGACGTCACCCTTCTGGACGCCTTCGTAGTAGTCGCCTTCTGCAAGGGCGGCACCGGCGAAAGAGGCCGAAGCGATCAGGGCTGCGGCGATAGTGGAGGTAATGGTCTTCATTGTCTTGGTCCCTTCAGAGTTGTCCGCGGCTTTTAGTTTGCGACCTGGCCTGCGGACTTTGTTTCGGTGTTTTGAATGAGCTGCGATCAGTTCGGGCGGTTTGCGCCGGCGTAATAGTCGCCGTCTTCAACCGGAACCGAAATTGCCTGGGCGTGCTGCTGGCCGTTCTGAGCGACGCTGCCCGTCTGGACGTGGTCGACGGCAGGAGCCTTGGAAACGCCTTCGTAATAGTCGCCTTCCGCGAAAGCGGCGCCGGCGAAGGAGGCCGAGGCGATCAGGGCCGCAGCCAGGGCAGAGGTGATGGTCTTCATTGTCTTAGTCCTTTTCGGTCTGGTATGGGTTCGGTCTTGGGTTCGAACCCGAGGGGAATTCGCTGCTTGCAACGCTCATATCGGACCGATCGGTTCGATCCGGAAGGCTTTATTTGGGAGACTGCTGTCAATGAAATGTTGACAGTGGAAATTGCCGCGACGGAAATGCACGCATAGGATGCTAAGCGTGCTAATTTTTTGGAGATAGGCGCAAATAAACCGATTATGTTACCGAAATTTAAGATTATTTCCGTTTGAAATCAATGCGTTGGACGGACCAAAGAGTTTTTGCATCCAGAGCGTGCAATTTTTTCTGAATTGTGTCTGATTGATGGCTTTTATGTGGCATTTGGAGGCGTCAGGCCCGATTCAAGCTTTTCACAAAACTGTGACATCCGGATTCGGGAAAGAGTTTTGGCCAGAAATCGCTGCCATTTTCGTGATCACCCTGCTTTTTCTGGTGCGCCGCAGCAAAAATTTCGGGCAGGCCTTGAATTCGAAAAAGGAAAAACGGCCGCCCGTTGCCGGTGCGGCCATTCGCTTGCTTCTCCATATATAAGGACGGTGAAGCCTCAGAGGCGGGTCCAGGTCTGCGATTTGCAGAGGACCTTCAGAACGCAACCCTTCATCTTCAGCGCATTGCCGTTGACCGAGCCCGAGCCGCTATAGGTCTTGTCCTCGGCCGGATCGGTGATCTCGCCGGAATATTCGCCGGCCTTGCCGGAGAGCCGGCCGATCTGCTTGCCGGCGTACTTTCCGGTCTTGAGCGTCACGCAATAGGCTGTGCCGCATTTGCCGATCGCCGCGGTCTCGCCGCTCGCGGTCTTCCAGTTGCCCTCGATCGGCTCGGCCGCCTGGCTGACGGTGGCGGCAAGCGCCAGCGTCCCTGCGAGCATCAGTATCCGCATCATGAATGGATCTCCTCCTTGCGCCGCCCAGGCCTCGGGCCTTCGCGGCATGTCCCTCCGCCGCGCTCCTACGCGCAGGCTTGCGAACGTTATCTTACGCGTACGTAAAGGCAAATAGCGCGCTTGCCGACGCATGATTTTCCACGTTTGCCGGCGTGGTTTTTCGATGAGGGTTCGGACGCGACCCGGATTCGTGGTTAGTTTTCGGTTTAAATCCATTTCTGAAGTTTTCGTAAAGATCGGTGCAAAATCCTTAAAATGCAGGACATCCCATGTTTAACGAAAAACCAAATTTACGAAGCATTTGAACTTTGTTTTCCGCAAGTTAATCATGCTTTTTAGGCGTCTTTTGGAAGGTTTGGCCGATAGTCGGCTCATCAAGACGAGCGGGAAACCCGCCGGCCGGAAGGATCGAAAGAGCCGCGTTAGACGGCGGATCCGGACGGGAAAAACAGGGCAGATGAGATACAGGCTTTAAACAGGGATCAAACCGATGGCACGCTTTGAAATGAACAATTCCGAAATGGCCACCATGGGTGGCGAAACCCGCGCCGACACGTTCTGCGAAATGGGTCTGATGTATGCGACCGGCCGCGGTTGCGAGGTGGACCTGGTCTCCGCGCACAAGTGGCTCAACATAGCGGCGATCAAGGGCTCCGACCGCGCCGCCGAACTGCGCGCGGACCTTGCCCAGACGATGACCAAGATGCAGCTCGCCGCGGCCCTTCGCGCCGCCCGCGAGTGGATGACCATGCACTGAGCTCTCCGGAGTGCCTGATCTGAAATTCCCCGCCAAAAAGGCGGACGACGGATAAATCCAAGAGGGAACGGGGGCGTCCGGTTCGGACGAGGGCCGATGCCCGAAATTCAGGACCGCGACCGGCAGGAACAAGGCCGGCGCGGTCCTTCTTTATCTCTATAGGCTCTTGAGCACCTTCGGCAGGGCCTCTTCCAGAAGCCGCATGTCCGATTCCGGTCCGGTGCTCACGCGGATGCAGCGGTTGAGCGGCGCGCCCCCCGGCATGCGGATGAAGACGCCATGTTCCATCAGCCCGTCGACGATCGAGCGGGCATGGGCGCCGTCGCGGCCGCAATCGATCGCCACGAAATTGGTGGCGGAGGCGAGCGGCTCCAGCCCGTTGGCCCGGGCAATGCCGGCGATACGGTCTCGCGAGCCCCTGATCCTGCCGATCACCTCGGAAAGATAGGCCTGGTCCTTGAGCGCGGCGAGCGCTGCCGAAACGCCGATCCGGTTCATGCCGAAATGGTTGCGGACCTTGTCGAAGGCCTGCGCAGTCTCCGGCGTCGAGATCGCGTAACCCACCCGCGACCCCGCCATGCCGTAGGCCTTCGAGAAGGTGCGGGTGCGGATGATGTTCGGCCGGTCGATGAGGGCCGGGATCGCCGGCATCGCCCCGGCGGGGCCGGTCTCGCAATAGGCCTCGTCGAGAATCATCAGGCAGGTTTCCGGCAGCGCCCCGGCGAAGGCGACGATGCTGTCGGCATCCCACCAGCTTCCCATCGGATTGTCGGGATTGGCGAAATAGACGAGCGGCGCATTCTCGCGGCGCACCGCTTCCAGAAGCCCGTCGAGGTCCTCGCGGTCGTTGGCGTAAGGCACGGTGACCAGCCGTCCGCCATGGCCGGCGACATGGAAGTTGAAGGTCGGATAGGCGCCGAAGGAGGTGACGACCGGCAGGCCGGGATCGATCACCATGCGGACGATCAGGCCGAGCAGGCTGTCAATGCCTTCGCCGACCGCGATATTCTCCGGCTTGCAGCCGAGATGCGCGGCGAGCGCCTGCTTGAGCGCGAAATTCTCCGGATCGGCATATTTCCAGGTCTCGCCGGCGGCCGCGCACATTGCCTCTATGACGGACGGGGCCGGTCCGAAGCCGTTTTCGTTGGCGCCGATGCGGGCTTTCACGGTGAGCCCCCGGTTGCGTTCGATGGCTTCCGGCCCGACGAAGGGCACGGTTGCGGGCAGGGCACTGATCAGCGGCGTGAAGCGCGGGAATGCAGGCATGGATTGTGTTCCGGTTTTCGAAAACCGGCACAATAAGAGCGATTCACCGCCGCGCAAGTATGGAAACGGAGGTTTGCGGCCCCGCGCCGGCGAATCTTTTCCCCTCGCGCTTGAAAAGCGCATCGAGCCTTTCGATCACCTGCCGCAGTTCGGGCCGGTGCCGGTCGTCGTCATTGGCGACGATCCAGAGCGTATAGGTGAGTTCCGCGATGATCTCTCCCTCCCGCACCAGGCCGGAGAACCGGTCGCCGATGAAGCAGGGCAGCACGCCGCGGCCGTTGCCGCCGGCGATCAGCCGCGGAAGGAGATCGGGCGAACTGGTCCACGTGCATATATCCGCTTCGTGGTGCTGGAAGACCCATTTGTCGGCCGGCGCGTGGGAGCTGTCGGTGCCGAGCGAAACCCACGGCAGGGCCTCGTTGCCGGCAAGCTCCTTCGCTTTATAGACCGCATACGCGACGGCGACCGACCGGCGGATGGCGACATTGCCGGATTCCGGGCGGCGGGCGACGAGCCCCACATCCGCCTCGCGATAGGTGAAGTCCATGCCCTTGTGGAGCGACTTGCAGCAGAGCCGGAACCGGTCGTGCTCGCCGCGGATATCCGCCGTGTGGTCGGCGATGAATTGCGAAAGCCAGGCATCGGCGCCGATCGATACGATCGGCATGGCGAAGGCCTGGCCCTTCCAGTCGGCGATGCTGTCGGCCGTCTTCTGCATGGCCCGCACGTGTTCGAGCAGCGTTTCTCCGTCCGGCGCCAGGCGATATCCCTGCTGGCTGCGCACGAAGAGCGTGCGGCCAGTCATCCGTTCGAGCAACCGCATGCGCCGGCCGATCGTCGGCGGGCTGAGCCCCGTGCGGCCCGCAGCGCCACTGAGTCCTCCCTCGGTCGCCACATGGAGGAAGAGTTTCAGGTCGTCCCAGCCAGCATCGGTCATGTCTGACACCTTATAGAGACTGCAGCGATCTTCCGATCGTTCACCGGTGAAAAGCGGCTTTCGCCGACGCGTCTACACGCGGATACGGCAAGCCATTAGCTCCATGGCATCGCGTTCGTCACATTATAGATGGAGAGACCGCCATGCTTCTCAACTGGGCGAGGCTCTGGATTGAATTGAAGAGGGAGAACGACAGGCGCGGGCGGCATCCGCTTGCCGATCCGCTGGAGGGCGCCGAATGGCGCGGGCTCCTGTGGACCGTGCCGCTGTTCTCGCGGCTGACCGGCGGCAGCCGGAGGCCGCGGGCGGGCAGGGATACCCGCCGTCCGCCGCGCGGCATATCCGTCAGTGGCTGGTCTCGAAGCTCAGACGGACGACATGGTGCAGGAATTCCGGGTCGATCAGCATGTTGAAGCCGACCGTTACCTTCTCTTCCTCCCGCCGGATCACCGTGCAGCCGATCTCGTCATGGATGCCGAGGATCTCCAGGAAGAAATTGGTGGGTAGCGGCAGGTGCGGGCTGACCTCGAGTTCGGCGCCGTAGAGCGAGATCGTGCGGATCAGGCAGCGTAAGTTCGTCTTGGTGCTGAGGCGGCGGCCGACGAAGATGATCCTGCCGGGGCGGTCGATCGAGAATTTCTCGAATGCCTGGTCGCGCGGACCGTCTTGTTTTGTATCGCGATCGATGGTCAGGGGCATCAGAGCCTCCCTTTTTCACTCCCTGACGTGATCGTATTCCTCCTCTGCTGATGCATTCTGAAACGGATCGGTAAAATGCGATCGATCGCGCTTTTTCCTCTCCGCATATGCAGTTCGCAACTGAAAGCGTGCAATCGCCTCTGTCGCGCAGTTGACGGGCCGGTGTCGCAGCGATACCCCTTCCAGGCTCGATTATCGTGCTATCTCGGCGGAAAACATGAATTCTCGGCATGGGGAGTGAGGCGTGACAGACAGGTTGGTGATTGTCGGCGCGGGGCAGGCGGGTTTTGCGCTCGCCGCGAAGCTGCGGGCTCTGAAGGATGCGCGGCCGATTACGATCGTCGGTTCTGAGACCGTGATTCCCTATCAGCGGCCGCCGCTTTCCAAGAAGTACCTGCTCGGCGAGATGGAATTCGAGCGGCTGACCTTCCGCCCCGAGACCTGGTATCCCGAAAACAACGTCGAGCTTCTGCTGTCGACCTATGTCGAGGAGATCGACCGCAAGGCGAAACGCGTGCGCATGCAGGACGGCGCGGAACTCGAATACGCAACCCTGGCGCTCGCCACCGGCTCGACGCCGCGCACGCTGCCGGCGAGCGTCGGCGGCGATCTCGACGGCGTCTTCACCGTGCGCGACAAGCGGGATGCCGATCTGCTCGCGGGCGAAATGCGGCCCGGCCGGCGACTCCTTATTATAGGCGGCGGCTACATAGGCCTCGAAGCGGCGGCCGTCGCCCGCCATCTCGGCCTCGAAGTGACGCTGATCGAGATGGCCGACCGCATACTCCAGCGCGTCGCGGCCAAGGAGACCGCCGACGCGATGCGCGCCATCCATCAGAGCCACGGTGTCGTCATCCGCGAGAAGACCGGTCTGCATCGCCTGATCGGCAGCCCGGAAGGGAATCACGTGCGTGCCGCCGAGCTTTCCGACGGCAGCACGATCGACGTGGACTTCGTCATCGTCGGCATCGGTGTGGCGCCGAACGACCGGCTCGCCCAGGATTGCGGCCTGGAGGTCGGCAACGGTGTTGTCGTCGACGAGTTCGCCCGCACCTCCGATCCGTCGATCTTCGCGGTCGGCGATTGCGCCATGCTGCCGTGGAAGGGCAGGCGCATCCGTCTCGAATCGGTACAGAACGCCGTCGACCAGGCGGAGGCGGCGGCCGCGATCATCGCCGGCGGCAATGCACCCTATGATGCGAAACCCTGGTTCTGGTCCGACCAGTACGACGTGAAGCTGCAGATCGCCGGCTTCAACATGGGCTATGACGAGACGTTCGCGCGCCCGGGCGCCCGCGAAGGCAGCCTCTCCATCTGGTATTTCCGGGAAGGGCGGTTCATCGCCGTCGACGCGATCAACGACGCCAAGGCCTATGTGACCGGCAAGAAGATGCTCGAAACCGGCATCGAGCCGGACAGGGCGGTCCTTTCCGATCCGGCGGCCGACCTCAAGCAACTCCTCGCCTGAAAGGAAGGCGCGCCATGCCGGCTCCGAAGAATCACTTCAAGGCGGCGCTGAAGGCGCACCAGCCGCAGATCGGCCTCTGGCTCAACATGGGCGAGGCGCTGACGGCGGAGATCGCCGGTCACGCCGGTTTCGACTGGCTGGTGGTCGACGGCGAGCACGGGCCGAACGATCTTCGCAGCATCCTGTCCCAGCTTCAGGCGCTGGCCGCGTCGCCTTCGGAAATCGTCGTGCGACCGCCGGTCGGTGAGACCTGGGTCGTCAAGCAGCTGCTGGATATCGGCGCCCGCACGCTTCTCGTGCCGATGGTTGATTCGGCAAAGCAGGCGCAGGAACTCGTGCGCGCGGTGCGTTATCCGCCTCAGGGCGTCAGGGGCGTCGGCGCCGCGGTCGCGCGCGCCTCCCGCTTCAACGCCATCCCCGATTATGCCGAGACGGCGGCCGACGAGATATGCCTCATCGTGCAGGCGGAAACGATGGCGGCGATCCGCGATCTCGAGAATATCGCCGCGGTCGACGGCGTCGACGGCATTTTCATCGGCCCTGCCGATCTTTCTGCCGACATGGGCTATCTCGGACGCATGGAGGCGCCCGAGGTGCAGGAGGTGATCGAGAAGGCGATCGCCACGATCGTCAAGGCCGGCAAGGCTGCGGGCATCCTGACATTCAGCGAATCTCTCAACCGCCACTATCTCGATCTCGGCGCGAGCTTTGTGGCCGTCGGCGCCGATGTGGCGGAATTCTCCGGTGCGCTCCGTGCGCTCGCCAGCCGCTACGGCCGCGGCGCAGGCGCATTGAAGCCGCGGTCCGGCTATTGAGGAGCGCGGCAACCGCATGCTGGGCAGCGCCGGAAAAGCACCGTCGAATCAGGCCCTGAACGCCTGAACCTTCGCTCCTCCCTCCGTTCTGCGCCTCCCGCGCGATTCGCGTAAAACTTTGCCGCGCCCGTCACAAAGGCCTTGCATTCAGGGGGGCTCTAACATAGTTAGACCGCGACGGAGAGGTGGCCGAGTGGTCGAAGGCGCTCCCCTGCTAAGGGAGTATACGTCAAAAGCGTATCGTGGGTTCGAATCCCATCTTCTCCGCCATTTCCGGCCCCCAAGCGGCCCTTTCATCCTGCATACGACTTCCCGTTTGATTGATCTTGTGCCGTCGCCCCGTTCTCGGAAGAGCCGGCCGGATGCGGCCGCGCGGCGATTGTCCCCGGCAGGGCGGCGCTTGCGCTAAGTGACTGCCGGATAAGCCCTTTCTTAACAAAGCGTAAAATAAGCTCCGGGGTCGCGAGCCTCTTTGTGTCCTTTCGGCAACAGACTTCTGGGAAGCGGGTTTCGGAAGCCTGTCCGGTTGAAGTTCCAGATTGCATGGTCATTCGCGTCTTGTATTTTCACATTCGGAAGCGAGGCGGTGGATCGTCCTTCTTCTGGTAATCGACGGGGATGGGGCAGGGAACGCTGTCCTTCAGCAAAAAGAACCCAAACCCACACGAAACTTTTGACTGGAGGTCAAATAATGAACATCAAGAGCCTTCTTCTCGGCTCCGCTGCTGCCCTCGCAGCAGTCTCCGGCGCTCAGGCTGCTGACGCCATCGTAGCTGCCGAGCCGGAGCCGCTTGAATACGTCCGCGTTTGCGACGCATTCGGCACCGGCTACTTCTACATCCCGGGCACCGAAACCTGCCTCAAGATCGGCGGTTATGTCCGTTACGAGCTCGGCTTTGGCCCGGACGCTTATAATCCGGACGGCGCGATCGAGGCGAACAACGAAAGCGACTGGGATTCCTTCGCTCGTGTTCAGCTCGACATAACGGCGAAGAGCGACACCGAGCTCGGCACTCTTACGGGCCTTGCATCGCTGCGCTGGGAAGCTGGTGCGGACACCACCTTTACCGATAACACCAACACCGTTTACATCAACGAAGCCTACATCCAGCTCGGCGGCTTCAAGGTTGGTCGTTACTACAACCCTTGGGATAAGGGCATCAACGGCGAATCTGACTGGAACTCGGCCGCGTCCCCGAGCACGACCCGCATGAACTCTGTCGGCTACTTCTACACCGGCGATGCGTTCTCGGCTGGCGTGCAGCTCGACGAGCTTTCTCGTTCAGGCGGGCAGGAACTCGGGCTTGAAGGTATCGTAACTGCAAAGTTTGGTAGCGTTGCCTTCGACTTGCTTGGTGCTTACGACTTCGGCGCTGAAGAAGGTGCAATTCGTGCCCTTCTCTCCGCTCCGGTTGGTCCGGGTACCCTCCAGGCTCTTGCCGTATACTCCACCGGTCCTGGCGATACCTATGGCAACGCCTACTATAACCGCGGTGAATGGGCTCTCGCTGCTTCCTACGCCTTCAAGGCCACGGACAGGCTGACCATCACCCCCGGCGGTACCTATGTCTGGAGCGCTGAGGCTATCGGTGATGATTGGGGCGGCGACGACGCTTGGCGCGCTGGCGTAACGGTCGATTACACGATCGTTCCGGGCTTTGTCGCCAAGGTCACCGCGAACTACAACGATACGCCGGTTAACGAGTTCTGGGACGGCTTCGTTCGCCTCGACCGCACGTTCTAATGAACTTGAGACTCCCCCGGTTCGGGGGAGTCTCTTGATAAAGATGGTTGGCCCACGTGGCCTCCATATGGGGAGCTGAGACCGGGGGAATTGGCTGCATCTGCGGCCTGCATGTGTTTGATCCTTGTTGGATCGGACGAGACTAGCATTCATGGTAATTTGACTGGAGGTCAAAAAGATGAACATTAAGAGCCTTCTTCTCGGTTCTGCTGCGGCCCTCGCGGCAGTATCCGGCGCTCAGGCTGCCGACGCGATTGTCGCCGCCGAGCCGGAACCCTTGGAATACGTGCGCGTCTGCGATGCTTTCGGCACGGGTTACTTCTACATCCCCGGTACGGAAACCTGCCTCAAGGTCGGCGGTTATGTCCGCTTTGAGGTTGGTTTCGGCCCGGGCGCATATCAGGTGACCAACGGTGCTGGTGTCGTCACCGGTAACAGCGACTGGGATACCTACACCCGCGCCCAGCTCGACTTCACGGCCAAGAGCGACACCGAACTCGGTACGCTGACCTCGGTTGCCTCGGTGCGTTTCGAGTATGGTGATGACACCGTATTTACCTCGAACTCGAACGACGTTTACATCAACGAAGCATCTATTCAGCTTGGCGGCTTCAAGATCGGTCGTTGGCTGAACTGGTGGGATGAATACGATCTCCCGGGCGAACTCGACAACCTCGGCTCCCTGCGTCTGAACTCGATTCAGTACATGTACACCAGCGATGCGTTCTTCGCCGGTATCCAGGCAGACGAGCTGTCGTATTCGGGCGGCAATGGTGTCGGTATCGAAGCGATCGCACAGGCTTCCTTTGGCCCTGCGACCCTTCAGATCCTCGGCTCCTACGATTTGGAAACTGACGACGGTGCGATCCGCGGTATCGGCAGCGTCGCCATCGGCCCGGGCACGTTCTACCTGTCAGGTTTGTACTCGACGGGTAGAAACGCCTACTACGACGTCGGCGAAGCAACCGTTGCTGTCGCCTATGCCTGGAAGGCCACCGACAAGCTGGAAATCATTCCGGAAGCCCAGTACATCTGGAACACGGAACTCGTCGGCGATGACTTCGGCGGCGACGACGCTTGGGGTGTTGGCGTAACCGTCAACTACGAGATCGTCGAAAACTTCGCTGCCAAGGTTGCTGTCAACTATCAGGAAGTTGGCGACGACGACGGCACCGTACAGGGCATCGTCCGCCTGCAGCGCAACTTCTAATCCGATCTGATCGGATTGAGTTCGGAAGCCCGGCCTTTGCGCCGGGCTTCTTGTTTTTGAAGATGACGATGGGGAGCTGCCGGAGCATTGCTGACGCGCAGAGGAATGCCCGGAAACGTCCGCATGACCTTCCCGGCAGACAAAGCAACTCTCTGATGGAGCGGCGCGAAAGCCGGGTCCGATATCGGCGCTGGGGTCGGGTCGCGGCCGCATTGGCAACGTGGCTTGGAAGAGGCGTCACCGACCGGTTCGTGCGGGATGAACGGCTGCCGCACCGCTTCACAGGTCACGGAGATCGGCGTGCGCTAAAGCGTAGTTACTGGCGCCCAAGCCGCAGGTCTGTCTCGATGTCGGCTTTCTGGCCGAGTCGGACCTTGTAGACCTGATAATTCTCCATCACCCGTTGAACGTAGTTGCGGGTTTCGGGGAAGGGGATGCGCTCGATCCAGTCCACCACCTCGTCGAGGGATTTGCCGCGGGGGTCGCCATAACGGGCGATCCACTCGGGCACCCGGCGCGGCCCGGCATTATAGGCGATGAAGGTGAGGATATAGGAGCCCCCGAACCGGTCGATCTGTTCGCCGAGGTAGTGCGCGCCGAGCGTGGCGTTGTAGCCCGCATCCGTCGTCAGCCGCGCTGCGGCGTAGGTGAGGCCGTGGCGCTTGGCGACGCCCTGGGCGGTGCCGGGCAGGAGCTGCAGCAGGCCGCGCGCATTGGCCGGCGACACCGCGGCCGGATTGAAGGCGCTCTCCTGGCGGGCGATGGCATAGGCGAGCGCCTTGCCGGAACCGGCGATATCGGCGCCGGCCGGGATGACGCCGATCGGATAGGCGAGCGCCGCCACCTCGATGCCGCGGCCGAATGCGGTCTTGCCGATCTGCAGCGAAAGGGCGTGGTTGTCCTTTGCCTCCGCGCGGGCCGCCAGAACGGCGAGTTCGCCGGGACTGGTCAATTCTTCCGCGAGCGCCCGGTAGAGCGCTTCGGCGCGCTTGCTGTGGTCCGCCGCCTCGAGGCGGGCGATCGCCCTGACGGCCTCGCGGTTGTCGAAATTCTGGCGGTCGCCGGCCGTCGGCTTGGGATAGGTGACGTCGAGCGTCTTGACGCCGAGCCGGGCGGCCGCGAGCTGGCCGTAGAACGTGCCGGAATAATGCGCCGCCTTGGTGAAGAATTCGCGCGCCGTGCCGGGCCCGCCGTCTTCGGCCGCGCGGCCGAGCCAATACCAGGCGCGGGAGGCCGAAAGCGGCCTGTTCGATGTATCGAGGAGCTTGCGGAAGTGCTTCTCGGCGGTAGCGGGGTCCCGCAGCGCCCGCAGCGCGTACCAGCCCGCATGGAATTCCGCGTCGACGATGTCGGTGGAGGAGGTCGCGGCGTAATTGGACACCACCTTGTAGGCGAGCTTGAAATCAGCCTGGTCGGCAAGCCCGCGCGCCACGATGCGCCGCTCGTTCCACCATTCGCCCGGATTGACCAGCTTGGCCGTCTCGCGCGGCGCCTTGTCCAGAAGTGCCGCGGCATCGCGATATTTGTCCTGCCGGCGGAGATATTCGATGCGGGCGAAAAGATAGCCCGCATCGTCTCTCCAGGAGCCGTCGACGGCATTGAGCAGGGCGCCGGCGTCCTTGGCGTTGCCGATCACCGCGGCCCAGGCCTTGTAGAGCGATTGGGCCTTGCCGAGATCGGCGAAGCGCTTCGCCTGGCCCGCGCGGCTCCGGTACATCAGGTAGTCCATGCGCGCCTTGTGATCGGCAGCGGAGAAGAGCGCGGAGAATTCGGCGAGGATCTTGTCCTCGGTCTGCTTGTCGAGAGGCTGGGAAATCCAGATCTGGCGGAGCGGGCGGGCCGCCTCGGCACTCCTGCCGGAGGCCACGAGCGCGCGGGCGAGAATGATCGCGCCTTCCGTCGTTTCCGGCCGGGTGGAGCCGAAGGCGGCGAGCACGGCGGAAGCCGGCGGGTTTTCCCTGTAAAGGGCGCGTTCGGAATTGGCCCGCAGGCTCTTGAGCCCCGGCCAGCCCTGAAGCTCCTGCTGGGCGGCGGCGATTTCGCCGGAGGGCACGCCCGGCGCGCCGGAGGTGGCGATCGCCCAGGTCAGGATATGCCGGTCGAGCGAACCTTCGGCGAGGCCATTGCGGATGGCGAGCGCCTGCGCGATATCGTTGTCGGAAAGCGCGTCGAGACCCTCCTTGAGCACGACGGCGGGCTGCGGCCGCCCCGTCCGCGGGATCGCCCCCGTGATGTCCGGCACGGGCATCGCCGCGGGCATCGGGACGGTCGCCGGCCTCTCGGGTCTGACGAACGGCAGCGGCGCGACGCTGTCGGGAAGCGAAGCGGCAAAGCTGCGCACGCTCGCCTCGCCAAGCCCCAGGGCGACACCCAGGGTCGCAACGATCAGAACGGGCCTGTTCATCCGGTAACTCGCGATAAAGATTATTGAACCCCTATTAGCCGTCCGCTGGATTAATGAAATCTTACCATACTTATGAAAATGCGCGATTTCTTATATGGGATTCCGCATGAAATCCGGTGTCGTCGCGCTTGTCGCCGCTTTCCCTCCGCTTTATGGTGCGCGACCTGCGAGGCTGTCGGAAAGATGGTCCGCCGCGTTGCGGTCCGGTCCGTCCGAAGTTCCTGGTCGCCTCGATTAATCACGGATTGCGGCCGAAGCATGAACTGCGGCCGATTGGGAGTTTTGCATGTTCAAGGGATCAATGCCCGCGCTCGTCACCCCCTTCACCGCCGAAGGCGCGGTGGATGAAGCGGCCTTTGCCGCCCATGTGGAATGGCAGATCGGCGAAGGCAGCAGCGGTCTGGTGCCGGTCGGCACGACCGGTGAATCGCCGACGCTCTCCCATGACGAGCACAAGCGCGTCGTGGAACTCTGCATCGAGGTGGCGAAAAAGCGGGTTCCCGTCATTGCCGGCGCCGGCTCCAACAACACCAGGGAAGCGGTCGAACTCGCCGTGCATGCGGAAAAGGCCGGCGCCGACGCCGTCCTGGTGGTGACGCCCTATTACAACAAGCCGACCCAGAAGGGCCTGATCGCGCATTTTTCGGCGATCGCCGAAGCCACGAAGCTGCCGATCATCATCTACAACATCCCGCCGCGCTCCGTCATCGACATGTCGCCGGAAACGATGGGCGCGCTCGTCAGGGCGCACCGGAACATCGTCGGCGTCAAGGATGCGACCGGCAAGCTGGAGCGCGTCTCGGAGCAGCGCATCACCTGCGGCAAGGATTTCATCCAGCTTTCGGGCGAGGATGCCACCGCGCTCGGCTTCAATGCGCATGGCGGCGTCGGCTGCATCTCGGTCACGGCCAATGTCGCGCCGCGTCTCTGTGCCGAATTCCAGGCGGCGACGCTTGCCGGCGATTACGGAAAGGCGCTGGAATACCAGGACCGGCTGATGCCGCTGCACAAGGCGATCTTCATGGAGCCCGGCCTCTGCGGCGCGAAATACGGCCTCCACAGGACCCGCGGCATGAACCGCACGGTGCGCTCGCCGCTCATCTCGACGCTGGAACCGGCGACGGAAGCCGCGATCGATGCGGCGCTGCGTCATGCGGGGCTGTTGAACTGAGCATTCCGGCAAGGGGGCGGGGGCCGGCATATCTTTGGGCAGTCCGTAAACCCCCCTCTGTCCTGCCGGACATCTCCCCCACAAGGGGGGAGATCGGATAGTAGCCAATGTCCTGCCCTCGACTCACGTTTTTGGCTGCCGGAGCGGCGTCGAAGGCGGTTGATATTTGGGGAGGCCGGAGCGTCTTGCCGATCTCCCCCCTTGTGGGGGAGATGTCCGGTAGGACAGAGGGGGGTAATCCGCCGTCGCCGCGCTCTCCGAAATTCCGCCCAAAACCAAAGACGCAAAAGCTTCACATTTCCCGTCTCGCGCATTAGATAGGACCGGAACCCCGCTCATAGCCCCATCGCTCGGGATTATGGGCGGGGATTTGCTTTCGATAAAGGGCGGAACGGAATTCGGTCATGGCACCCAAAGGCAGCCAGCGCACGGTGAACAAGATTGTCGCGGAGAACCGCAAGGCCCGCTTCAATTACGAAATCGTCGATACCTATGAGGCCGGCCTGGTGCTGACGGGGACCGAGGTCAAGTCGCTGCGCGACGGCAAGGCGAATATCGCCGAATCCTACGCGTCCGACGAAGGCGACGAGATGTGGCTGATCAATTCGCATCTGCCGGAATATCTCCAGGCCAACCGCTTCAATCACGAGCCGCGCCGTCGCCGCAAGCTTCTTTTGTCGAAGCGCGAGATCAACCGGCTGCGCGCCGCCATCAATCGCGAAGGCATGACGCTCGTGCCGCTGAAGATCTATTTCAACGACAAGGGCCGTGCCAAGCTGGAGCTCGCGCTCGCCAAGGGCAAGAAGCTGCACGACAAGCGCGAGACGGAGAAGGAACGCGACTGGAACCGCCAGAAGTCGCGGCTTCTGAAAGCGAACTGATCCGGCATGGAGAGCTTGCGCATCACCGTCGGCCCGTTTGCCTTCGTGGCGCGCTTCGAGCGCGAGAAGGCACCGGAAACCTGCCGCATCTTCGAGACCTTCCTGCCGTTCCGCAACCAGGTCATCCATTCCCGCTGGAGCGGCGAGGCGGTCTGGGTACCGCTCGGCGATTTTGATTTCGGCGCCGGTTTCGAGAACCACACCTGCCACCCCTCGCGCGGCGATATCCTGCTTTATCCGGGAGGCCACAGCGAGACGGAACTGCTGTTTGCCTATGGCAGTTCCTCGTTTGCGAGCAAGATGGGACCGCTTGCCGGCAACCATTTCCTGACCGTCACCGAAGGCCGCGACCAGCTCGAGGAGATGGGCAGGCTGGTGCTGTGGAAAGGCGCTCAGGCGATCGGCTTCGAAGCGCTCTGAAGAACGGCCGTGAACTTTGCCCTTCGCCATCCGTTGAGAGGGCGGAGGTTGCATATGGCCTATGCTGATATCATCAGGGATGCGATCGACCGGCGCAAGGTCCTCGAACTCCGCTACAAGGACGTGGCGCGCAAGGTGCGGCCGCATATCCTGGGTTATGTGGGCGAGGGGGAGCTGGCCCTGAGCGGCTGGCAGATTTCCGGCACCGGGGCCGGCTGGCGGCTTTTCCATGTGAACGACATCAGCGCGCTCTCCAAGACGGAACAGAGTTTTCACGGTACGGCGCGCGGCTATAACCGCAACGATCCGGCCTTCTCCCGCATCATCGACCGCATCTGAAGCGCTGTCTCCAGGAACAAAGTCCGCGGCCGCCCGTTGGGCTTTCTTCTGTGAACGCGAGCGGGCGATGACGCGAAAGAAAATCCTCACCTGTCTCATGCTGGTGGTCGGCTTCGGCCTGGCGGGTTACCTTCTTTACCACACCTTCCGCGAACATTCGGTCTCGGAGATCGTCGAATCGGTCCGGGCCATCCCGACCGTCAACCTGCTGGCCGCGCTCGGCTTCGCCTTCGGCTCCTATCTCTGCCTGACCGGCTTCGACTGGGCGGGGGTGCGCTACGTGAAGAACGACCTTCCCTATCCCAAGATCGCGCTCGCCTCGTTCGTCTCGCTGTCGATCGGCCAGAGCGTCGGCCTCGCGGGCCTGAGCAGCGGCGCGCTGCGGTATCGCTACTATGCCCATTGGGGCATGAGCACCGAGGACATCGCCAAGATCGTGCTGCTCTCAGGGGTCACGGTGGGCATCGGCATGGCGGTGCTGTCCGGCATCGTCCTGGTGCTCAACCCCGGGGATGCCGCCGCCGTGCTGCATTTGAGGGAAGGCGTCATCGTCGGGATCGGCATCGCCTGTCTCGCCGCGACGGCCGGTTACCTCGCGCTTGCCGCCTTCGTCCGTGCGCCCTTGAAAATACGGTCCTGGACGTTCCGGATGCCGGTGCTGAAGATCGCTGTTGCCCAGGTGGTGATCGGCACGCTGAATTTCGCGCTGGTCTCCGCGTGTCTGCGCGAGGTGATGGCGGCGAGCGCCGATGTCAGCTACCTGAAGGCCGCCACCGCCTTCGTGCTTGCCAATCTGGCGATCCTCATCACCCACGCGCCGGGCGGTCTCGGCGTGCTGGAGGCGACGGTCCGGCATGTGATGGGGGATGCCGCGTCGATCGGCTCGCTGGTCGCCTTCCGGGTGATCTACTTCTTCATCCCCTTTTTCATCGGCCTGCCGCTGTCGCTGATCGTCGAGGCGGTTTTCCGTGTCCGGAAGGCGAAACGGCAGTCGCAAGATGGACTTCCGCTGAGCGAGGCGGCGCCGGCCCAGAATCTTGTCTGATGAGTGTCGGAAGAGGACACCCCTCTCTGCCTGAGGCGTGTGTGGGATGACGAGGGCTGGCAGGCTACTCCCCTTCTCCCCAGCGGGGAGAAGGTGCCCGGCAGGGCGGATGAGGGGGGGCGAAGCCCAAATCCGGCGATGCCGCGCCTGCCGCGTGTGCACCCCCTCATCGCCTCGCTTCGCTCGGCACTTCTCCCCGCTGGGGAGAAGAGGGCGCAAGCCGAACTGGCTCGGTTCTCATATGCGATTGCCCCCGCCCGTGAAGGAGGTCACAAGCAGCGGGCTCTCCCCTTCTCCCCAGCGGGGAGAAGGTGGTCCGCAGGACCGGATGAGGGGGGCGAAGCCACCATCGGTCGATGCCGCGTTTGCCGCGTGTGCACCCCCTCATCGCCTCGCTTCACTCGGCACTTCTCCCCGCTGGGGAGAAGAGGAGTTCGTGCCACCGGCTTCCTCAGACAACCAGGTTTGCTACTTGGCATGTGCCGGGGCAGGAAGCCCTGTTGTTTGGGGAAGACGGCGCTCCCATCCGATCTCCCCCCTTGAGGGGGAGATGCCCGGCAGGGCAGAGGGGGGTGACGCGACGCACACCGCCCGATCTTTTCGACTATCCTAACCGCCCCTCTTCACCGCCATCCGCCTTTCATGCTCCAGCAGCCAGCGCTTGCGCCAAAGCCCGCCGCCGTAGCCGGTCAGGCTGCCGTCGGCCGAGAGCACCCGGTGACAGGGGATGACGATGGCGATCTGGTTGGCGCCGTTGGCGCCGGCGACCGCGCGGGTGGAGGAGGGCAGGCCGAGTTCGGCGGCGATCGCGCCGTAGGTGCGCGATACGCCGACCGGAATGGCCCGGAGCGCCTCCCAGACCTGCCGCTGGAACGGCGAGCCGTGGCCGGCGATCCGCGTCTTGAAACCGAGATCCTCGCCTGCGAAATAGGCCTTCAGCTCGGCTTCGATCTCGTCGATCGGCGGGTGCCTGCCCATGACGATGCCGCTGCCGGTGAGTTTCTGCAGTCTGCGGATCTCGGCCGGCAGCGCCTTGCGCTCGGCGAATTCGAGAAGGTGCAGGGCGTGGCCGTCGGCGATCGCCATCATCGGCCCGATCGGCGTCTCGATCCAGTCTGCCCGAAGCAGGGTCTTGTCGCGCAGGTTTGCCGGTGCCGCGCCGAAGAGTTTGGTGACGGCGCTGCGGAAGCCGCTGCCGGATTCGTAACCGGCGTCGAGCTGCGCGTCGATGACGCTCGCACCCGAGGTCAGCGTCTCGGCGGCCTTTCCCATGCGCCGCAGGCGGGCGATCTCCAGGAAGCTCATGCCGAACTGCCGCTTGAAGGCACGCCGCGCGGTGGAGGGATCGATGCCGAATGCGATGACGTCGTCCTCGCTCCAGCGCCGGTGCGGATCGGCATCGAGCGCATCGAGCAGCCGCGTCACCATCGGGTCGGCCTCGCCGAATTTCAGCATCGGCCGGCAGCGGCTGCAGGGGCGGAAACCCGCCTCCAGGCACTGTGCGATCGTTTCGAAGAAGGTGGTGTTCTCGCGCTTCGGCTTGCGGGCGGGGCAGGTGAGACGGCAGAAGATGCCGGTCGTTTTCACCGCCGCCCAGGCAAAGCCTTCGTAGGCCGCGTCGCGGGCGATGAGCGCGTCGTAGAGAATGTCGTCGGAAGGGCGTTCGAAAAGCATGTTGCTTTTCTAGCAGAAGGCGGAAAAAGGTGCCGCCGAAAAACGGGCGCCTATTCTCGTCCGGGGATCAGAGATCGGCCGCCTCGGTCGGCTCCGTCGGACGGACCGGGCGCTCGGAGGGATCGCGGCCGACTTCGGCTTTGAGCGTCATCAGGTCGATGAAATGGTCGGCCTGGCGGCGCAGGTCGTCGGCGATCATCGGCGGCTGGGTCTGCATGGTCGAAACGACCGAAACCTTGCGGCCCTTGCGCTGCAGGGCTTCCACCAGCGTCGTGAAATCGCCGTCGCCGGAGAAGAGCACCAGGTGGTCGACGGTCTCGGACTGTTCCATGGCGTCGATCGCGAGCTCGATGTCCATATTGCCCTTGATCTTGCGGCGACCCATGGAATCCGTGAATTCCTTGGCGGGCTTGGTGATGACCTTGTAGCCGTTGTAGTCGAGCCAGTCGATCAGCGGGCGGATGGAGGAATATTCCTGATCCTCGATCAGCGCGGTGTAATAATAAGCCCTCAGGAGATAGCCGCGCTTCTGGAAGGCCTTCAACAGTTTCCGGTAATCGATGTCGAAGCCCAGGCTTTTCGAAGCAGCGTAGAGGTTTGCGCCGTCAATGAAGAGAGCAATCTTCTCTCTTGGGTCAAACATTTGGTCTCCATCCCCTTAGTTCTTATGAACCTGCTTTGCAGGTGGAGCCTTGGTCAATATAAGTTGAACCAAATCCCCTATTAATCCACTACATTACGATCTATTCATATATTTGTCATTTATGGCACGATTTATAATAATCCAAGCAACTCATGATTGAATCGCAACTGTCCCAAGGGAGCGGGGCCGGAGGGCGGCCGAAAGCCGCTTGACAGGAAAAACTTGAATTTGCCGCGCAATGGCTGTATCGGGCGTAACAATTCCAGAAATCATGACCCAAAGGACAGGCAATGGCCCGTGTCACAGTAGAAGATTGCATTGACAAAGTCGACAACCGTTTCGAGCTGGTCCTGCTTGCGAGCCATCGCGCCCGCCAGATTTCGCAGGGTGCGCCGATCACGATCGACCGCGACAATGACAAGAACCCGGTCGTCGCCCTTCGCGAAATCGCCGACGAGACGCTCTCTCCGGACGACCTCAAGGAAGACCTCATCCATTCGCTGCAGAAGCATGTGGAAGTGGACGAGCCCGAGCCCGATCCGGCTTCGCTGATCGCCGCCGGCGGCGTCGCGGTCGCCTCCGACCGCGACGAGGAAGAGGACCTTCCGGAAACCGTCACTTTCGACCAGATGTCGGAAGAGGAGCTTCTGGCCGGCATCGAAGGCCTCGTGCCGCCGGAAAAGAGCGACGATTACTGAGCGTCAGCAAGTTTTCGTTCATCCTCTCGCCCTAATCTGGCTGGATGTCTTATGATGGCCGCGCCGATCGTCAGATCGGCGCGCCATTTTCTTTTCGTTCAGGGCGTCTATCGAGGACAGAATACAGGATGATGCGGCAATACGAGCTCGTGGAGCGGGTTCAGAAATACAAGCCCGAAGCCAACGAAGCTCTCCTCAACAAAGCCTATGTCTATGCCATGCAGAAGCATGGCCAGCAGAAGCGCGCCAGCGGCGACCCCTACATCTCCCATCCGCTCGAAGTCGCCGCCATCCTCACCGACATGCATCTCGACGAGTCGACGATCGCGGTCGCCCTGCTGCACGACACGATCGAGGACACGACCGCCACCCGCGCCGAGATCGACGAGCTCTTCGGCGAGGATATCGGCCGTCTGGTCGAGGGCCTCACCAAATTGAAGCGGCTCGACCTCGTCTCCAAGAAGGCCAAGCAGGCGGAAAACCTTAGAAAGCTGCTGCTCGCCATTTCCGACGACGTGCGCGTGCTGCTCGTCAAGCTCGCCGACCGGCTGCACAACATGCGCACGCTGGAGCACATGAAGCCGGAGCAGAAGGCGCGCATTTCCGAAGAGACGATGGATATCTATGCCCCGCTCGCCGGCCGCATGGGCATGCAGGACATGCGCGACGAGCTGGAGGAGCTCTCCTTCCGCTACATGAATCCGGAAGCCTACGAGACCGTCACCAAGCGTCTCGCGGATCTCGAAGCCCGCAACCAGGGCCTCATCAAGAAGATCGAGGACGAGCTGCGCGAGCTCCTGATCGCCAACGGTCTCACCGATCCCTTCGTCAAGGGCCGGCAGAAGAAGCCCTATTCGGTCTTCCGCAAGATGCAGTCGAAGTCGCTTTCTTTCGAGCAGCTTTCGGACGTCTACGGTTTCCGCATCGTCGTCGGCGATATTCCGTCCTGCTACCGCGCGCTCGGCATCGTCCATACCCGCTGGCGCGTCGTGCCGGGCCGCTTCAAGGACTATATCTCCAACCCGAAGCAGAACGACTACCGTTCGATCCACACGACCATCGTCGGTCCGTCGCGCCAGCGCATCGAGCTGCAGATCCGCACCCAGCTCATGCAGGAGATCGCCGAATACGGGATCGCGGCGCATGCGCTCTACAAGGATGGCCGGGCAGGGGAGCTGCTGCCGAAGGAATCCAACGCCTATTCCTGGCTCCGCCACACGATCGAATCGCTGGCCGAAGGCGATAACCCGGAAGAGTTCCTGGAGCATACCAAGCTCGAGCTCTTCCAGGACCAGGTCTTCTGCTTCACGCCCAAGGGCAAGCTGATCGCGCTCCCGCGCGGCGCCACCCCGATCGATTTCGCCTATGCGGTCCACACCAATATCGGCGACACGACGGTCGGCGCCAAGATCAACGGCCGCATCATGCCGCTCGTCACCCGCCTCAACAACGGCGACGAGGTGGAGATCATCCGTTCCGGCGTGCAGGTGCCCCCGGCCGCCTGGGAGGAGATCGTCGTTACCGGCAAGGCGCGCTCGGCGATCCGCCGCGCCACCCGCATGGCGATCCGCAAGCAATATGCCGGCCTCGGCCACCGCATCCTGGAGCGCACCTTCGAGCGCGCCGGCAAGGTCTTCTCCCGCGAGGCGCTGAAACCGGCGCTGCATCGGCTGGCTTACAAGGATGTCGAGGATGCGATCGCCGCCGTCGGCCGCGGCGAGCTCTCGTCGCTCGACGTGCTGCGCGCCGTCTTCCCCGATTACAAGGACGAGCGGGTCACCGTGAAGCCGGCCGATGACGGCTGGTTCAACATGCGCAGCGCGTCGGGCATGATCTTCAAGCTGCCGGATCAGCGGCGGATGGCGGCGGAGGAAGTCGAGGCGGGGCCGGACCCGCTGCCGATCCGCGGCCTTTCCGGCAACATACAGGTCAAGTTCGCCCCGAGCGGCGCGGTGCCCGGCGATCGCATCGTCGGCATCATGGAGAAGAACAGGGGCATCACCATCTATCCGATCCAGGCCTCCGCCCTGCAGCGCTTCGACGACCAGCCGGAGCGCTGGATCG
Source organism: Xaviernesmea oryzae (assembly GCF_900177415.1). Lineage (GTDB taxonomy): Bacteria > Pseudomonadota > Alphaproteobacteria > Rhizobiales > Rhizobiaceae > Neorhizobium > Neorhizobium oryzae_A. The sequence continues at coordinate 1,567,888 of NZ_FXAF01000006.1, forward strand.
ACGTGCGCTGGGATCTCGACGAGGCGAACAAGTCCCGTTTCCCGGCCCGCATCGAGGTCAACACGCTGAACGAGCCCGGCACGCTCGCGACCGTCGCCCAGACGATCGCCAGGCTTGACATCAACATCCGCACGCTGACCATGGGCAGCAACCGGGCAGACGACTTTTCCGAGATCACCATGGAAGTCGAGGTCTGGGACCTGCGCCAGCTGAACCAGCTCCTGTCGCAGCTGAAGGAGCTCGACGTCGTGGCAAACGTCAAACGGGTATATGACTGAGCCATCGGCTCGTCCGGGCGCTTGCCTTCCGCCCCGCGCATTCCACTTTAAATGCTGTGGCGGATAGGAGGCGGTTATGTCCGATGATCACAAGGCCGCCCTGGTGCGGATAACCGGTCGGGTGCAGGGCGTCAGTTACCGCGTCTGGACGCGCAACGAGGCGACACGGCTCGGTCTGGCGGGCTGGGTCCGCAACGAGGAGGATGGCTCCGTCACCGCCTTGGTCGCAGGTCCCGATGCCGCGGTCTCGGCCATGATCGAGCGCTTCTGGCGCGGGCCTCCCGGGGCATCGGTTTCCGGCGTGGAGACGCGGCTGACCGAGCTCGCGGAAATGCCGGCGGGATTCCGCATCACCGGCTGATGCGGTCGGGGCATCCGGACGCTGTTGCCGTGGCGCCGTCATCTCGGGTACTCGATCCGGCATGCCCAAATACGATACGTCCATCGGAGGAGTGCACGTAATGGCTGACGAAGCGTCCGGCAAATCGGCGAAAGCCGCAAGGAAGACCACCGACAAGCCGGCGGCCGGAGAGCCGGTTCTTCTCTCGGGCGGCAATCCTCAGATCGCCAAGGGTTACGGCGATGCCCCGGTGCAGGCCTATATCGTGGCCATGCCGGGCTGGAAAAGCGACCTCGGCCGCCGCCTCGACGCGCTCATCGAGCGCGAGGTGCCCGGCGTGCGCAAGGCGGTCAAATGGAACACGCCTTTTTACGGCGTCGAGGACGACGTGTGGTTCGCGGCCTTCCACTGCTTCACGAAATACGTGAAGGTGACCTTCTTCCGCGGCACGTCGCTGCAGCCGGTTCCGCCCGGCACGTCCAAACATCCCGAGGTCCGTTACCTCGACATCCACGAAGGCCGGTTCGATGAAGCCCAGTTCGTCGACTGGGTGAAGCAGGCCAGCCGACTGCCCGGCGAACGCATGTGAGCGGACGGTACGGGATGCTTGGTGTGAGCCGATATGGGAGACGGAGCCTTGACGAGGACGCCTGATCGGCCGCTCACGGGGATGGGGCGCGGGAACAAGCGGGGGCGAGAGCGCATAGGCCAGCCTCCCGAGCTGTTGCGCCGCCTGCTGCGTGCGAAAGACCGGATGGATGCCGCCTCGCATGAGGAATGGCCCGTGCCGCGGCTGGCGCGCGTGAGCGGCGTCTCCGAGGCTCATTTTGCGCGATCGTTCAAGGAGGCCTTCGGCGTCCCGCCGCACCGGTATCTGCTGACGCGTCGCATCGAGCGGGCGAAGGCGCTGCTTCGGGATACGGACCTGCCGATCACCGAGATCGCGTTCCAGACGGGATGGAACAGCCTGGGTACGTTCGGGCGCACGTTCCGCGACGTCACCGGCGAGAGCCCCGGTGAGCTCCGTGCGCGTGAGAAAGCCGCTGGACACCAGCTCGAGCCGGTGCCGGCCTGTTTCCTCAGCGCCGCTCACAGGCCCGACCTCAAGACCGCAGTTTTGGAGAAGCGGCGGCAGGACGCGGACGGTAGTATGAGCGGGTCCCAACAGATGGAGGTCTCATGAGCCAGGGTGTCGGAGTAGTCGGTTTGTATGTCCGCGATCAGGAGGAAGCGCTCCAGTTCTATGTCGAGAAGCTCGGATTCCACGTCCACACCGATGCGCGGAACGGCGATTACCGCTGGCTTACGGTGCAGCACCCGGACCAGCCGTCCTTCCAGCTCGGCCTGTTCATGCCGCAGCCGCCGGTGCTCGACGAGGCGACCGCGCAGGCCCTGCGCGAGATCGTGGCGAAGGGGGCGATGCCGCCGCTCGTGCTCGTCGTCGACGACTGCCGCGCCGCCTACGAGCGGATGCGTGCCCGCGGAGTGGAGTTCACGCAGGAGCCCGTGGACCGCTACGGTTCCGTGGATGCCGGCTTCCGCGATCCGTCGGGGAACGGGTGGAAGATGATCGAAGCGCGGCGGGATGCCGGGCGAGCCTGAACGGCGCCCTGGTTTGGCGTCATAGGCGGCGAGCCGGGCAGGGCGTCTTTCGGGTTCCCCCGTCGCCCGGCCCGGCTTGATGCTTTATCGCGGTCAGAACGAGAGCGTGGCCGCCCCCTCCTTGATCTCGGCATGAATGGCGCTCGCACCGACGATGACGACGCCGTCGAGGAGGTCGTCCTGTTCGTAGCCGCGCGACTTCACGCAGGGCGGGCAGGCCCAGATCGTGCCGCCGCGGTTCTGGAAATCCTCGATCGATTTTGCGAGCGGATCGAGCGGGGGAACATGCGTCATGCGCTGGCCGCCCTTTCGCACCAGATCGATCGCCGTGCTGGTGAGGAATACCGAGACCTTGAGCCCCGCGGTGATGCCGCCGTTGGCGATGGTGAAGGCGACGGACGAAAGTTCGGAATCGATGCCCTTGGTGACAAGCACGACCAGTTTGTCAGTTGAAGTTTGCATAGTATTCTCCGGCGAGTGAGTTGAACGTATTCACTTTAGGAAGGCGGGCGGCACCCGTCTTTGGCCGAAATGCGGGAAACCTTGTCCGAAAATCCTGGACCTGCGCGCGGTGTGGCGCGGGACGACGTGCTGTCGGCGCTGCTGTCGACGATCCGCCTTTCGGGATCGCTGCAATTCTGCTTCATGCCCTCCGGCGACTGGCAGACCGACGATAAACCCGCCATGGCCGGCCTTTCGGGAAAGGCGGGCGGCACGATACCGTTTCACATTCTCGTCGCGGGCGATTGCTGGCTGAAGATGGAAGGCGAAGAGGCAAGGCTGGAGGCGGGCGACGTGCTTGTCTTCCCTTTCGGCACGGGACATCAGCTGGGCGCGGGAAGCGGCGGCGTGCTGGTCGATCCGGTGGGCGGATTGCCGCCGAAGCCCTGGCGGCAGATTCCCGTTCTCCGGCATGGCGACGGCTCGCAAGGGGCAAGGCTGCTCTGCGGTTATCTGGAGTGCGGCGCGCTGAGTTTCGCGCCGCTGAGACGGGCGCTGCCGAAGCTGATCCACGTGAAGACGCGCGGCGCCAACGACGGAGACTGGCTGCGCGCCACCATCGGGCAGATGGTGGACGAGGTCGACAGGCCGCGTGCGGGCGGGGTCTCCATGCTGCCGAAGCTCACCGAAATCATCTTCATCGAAATCCTGCGCCACCAGATCATGATGGCCGAACCGCGCGATGCCGGCTGGCTGGCGGCACTTGCCGACGCGGCGCTGGCGCGCTGCCTCTCCCTCATCCACGACGACCCGGCGCGCGACTGGTCGCTGGAGGACCTGTCGGCCGCATCGGGCATGTCGCGCAGCGTGCTGGCGGAACGTTTCCAGACGATCCTCGGCACCCCGCCCATCAGATATGTGCGCGACTGGCGGCTTTATCTGGCGAGCGTGGCTCTGGCGACGACCGGCCGGGCGGTCGCGGCGATCGCATATGAAGCCGGATATGCGACGGAGGCGGCGTTCAATCGCGCCTTCTCGCGGGCCTTCGGCACGCCGCCGGCGACGTGGCGCGCGATGGCGAAGGCTTGAGCATGACCGTTTGGCTGCGTCATTCTCCCCTCGACGGCTTCCCCTGCCTTGCCGCTCATTTTCTCATCGTTCCGTCGAGCCGCCATGCTTCCATTGCAAGGCTGACCAGCGGTTGCGGCGTTGGTAAAAAGCGCTTTTGCGTCTTATATTGCTGCAGTGCAATATGAGAGAGAAAGAAGACAGTCATGTTTGACTCCGTACGTAAATTCGCCCGCGCCTTCCGCGTTCCGTCTACCCAGGACCGTGAGATCGCTTACCTGAACGAAGCCAAGGACCGCATCGACCTCGAATACCGGATGCGCCAGATCGACCGCGGCATGTTCCGCAAGTCGGGCTTCTGAGAACACGGCCGTTCGTTCCGCGCGGAAAGACGCCCGCGCGGTTTGCATGTCTCCGCATGCCGCAATCTTGCGATTGCGCCGGATCGGTTCCGCAAAAGGCGGCCGCTTCAAGAGGCGGGCCAATTTTCGCCATCATCTTCGGCTTGGGCTAGGATTACATATCCACCAGAGCCCCCGCAGCCGTCGGACGGATGTCCCGGGCTGCAGAACCCGGTCCGTCCCAGATTCGACCCAGATTCGACCATGCCGTTCCGCCGCCGCACCCCGCTTGGATTTCGTGAAAGACTGCGCCGGGCGATCCTGCCTCCGAAGGGCTTTCGCCGCAGCCTCGATTATTATCGCCTGAAGGTTTTGAGGATCGGCGGATCGCCGCATGCGGTGGCGGCCGGACTTGCGATCGGCGTCGTCAGCGCCTGGACGCCTTTCCTCGGTTTCCACATCCTGCTCGCCATTCCCGTCGCCTATCTCCTCGGCGGCAGCATCATTGCGGCTGCGCTCGGCACGGCCTTCGCCAATCCGCTGACCTGTCCGATCATCTGGCCGCTTACCTGGAAGATCGGCGAGATCATGCTCGGCCAGAGCGCCGCCGGCCACGACCGTCTCGATCTCGGCGCGCTCTTCCATCATCTCGATGTCTCGCAGCTCTGGCGGCCCATCCTGGAACCGATGCTGATCGGCTCCATTCCGCCCGGCCTCCTCTCAGGCCTCGTTTTCTATGCCGTCACCTATTGGGGCGTGCGCAGCTTCCGCAACGCGCGGCTTCAGCGCTTGACGGCGCGTGCGGGAGCGCTCAAGTCAGTGTAGACTTGGGCGAGCATCGCATGCCGCCCGAAAACGGGAACCGGTTTCCGTGAGGGACGGCATGCCGCAGGATAGTAAAGGAACCGCATGATCATCGGCATGGGCAGCGACCTGATCGACATCCGCCGGGTGGAGAAGTCCATCGAACGTTTCGGCGAGCGCTTCACGCACCGCTGTTTCACCGATATCGAACGGGCGAAATCTGACCGCCGCCAGAACCGCGCCGCTTCCTATGCCAAGCGTTTTGCCGCCAAGGAGGCCTGTTCCAAGGCGCTCGGCACCGGCATCGCCCAAGGCATCTTCTGGAAGGACATGGGTGTGGTCAACCTGCCGGGGGGCAAGCCGACCATGGTTTTGACCGGCGGAGCGGCCGACCGCCTTTCCGAAATGATGCCGGCCGGTCACGAGCCGTTGATCCACATCACGATCACCGACGAATATCCCTATGCGCAGGCTTTTGTGGTGATCGAGGCGAGGCCGGTCGCCCGCTGATGGCCGCCCGTGACCCGATGAGCCCCGATGAGCCATTGCCGCGGCTGCGGGAAGGGGTTAGAAAGCGGCACTCCGCTGGTAAGAGAAAGTCCTTAACGTGTCCGACAAAGCCGAGACCAAATCGCAGAGCAGCCTTTGGGAAAACATCAAGGTCATCATCCAGGCATTGCTGCTGGCGATGGTGATCCGCACCGTTCTCTTCCAGCCGTTCACCATTCCGTCGGGCTCGATGATGCCGACCCTGCTTGTCGGCGACTATATCTTCGTCAACAAGTTCGCCTACGGCTATTCGAAATATTCGCTGCCCTTCTCGCCGAACCTGTTCTCCGGCCGCATCTTCGAATTCAACGAACCCGAGCGCGGCGACGTTATCGTCTTCCGCCTCCCTCAGCAGCCGGACATCGACTACATCAAGCGCCTGGTCGGTCTGCCGGGCGACCGCGTCCAGGTCACCAACGGCGTGCTCTTCATCAACGGCAAGCCGGTGCCGAAACAGGCGGACGGCACCTTCACCTCCGATTACGCGCTCGATCCGGGCACCGACGTGCCGGTCTTCCGCGAGACGCTCGACAACGGCGTGACCTATGACACGCTCGATCATTCGCAGGTATCGCGCGGCGACAACACGCCGGAGTTCATCGTCCCCGAAGGCCATTACTTCTTCATGGGCGACAACCGCGACAACTCGCTCGACAGCCGCTTCGACGTGGGCATGGTGCCCGCCGAAAACCTCGTCGGCCGCGCCAGCATCATCTTCTTCTCGCTCGGCAACGACACCTCGTTCCGCGAGGTCTGGAAATGGCCGACGAACATGCGCTGGGACAGGCTTTTCAAGGTCGTCGAATGATGAAGGCGAAACCGCTTTCGGCGGAGGAACGCGGTCAGCTTGAAAAGCTGATCGGCTATGAATTCGCCGACAAGCAATGGCTCGACCGGGCGCTCACCCATGCGAGCACCGGCTCGGCCAAGGGGGCCAATTACGAGCGGCTTGAGTTCCTGGGCGACCGCGTGCTGGGCCTCTGCGTCGCGGAGCTTCTCTTCAGGACCTTCCGCACCGCCACCGAAGGCGAGCTTTCGGTGCGGCTGAACCAGCTCGTCAGCGCCGAGAGCTGCGCCATCGTGGCGGACGAGCTCGAGCTGCACCGCTTCATCCGCACCGGCGCCGACGTCAAGAAACTGACCGGCAAGCGCATGATGAACGTGCGCGCCGACGTGGTGGAAAGCCTGATCGCCGCGCTCTATCTCGACGGGGGGCTGGAGGCAGCCCGCACCTTCATCCTCAAGCATTGGGAAAGCCGGGCCACCCGCGCCGACGGCGCGCGGCGCGACGCCAAGACCGAGCTGCAGGAATGGGCGCATGCGAAATTCGGACTGACGCCCTGTTACAGGGTCGACGACCGGTCCGGCCCCGATCACGATCCGCGCTTCACGGTGACGGTGGAAGTGGCCGGTGTCGCGCCGGAAACCGGCATCGACCGCTCCAAGCGGGCGGCCGAGCAGGTGGCGGCGACGAGGATGCTCGAACGCGAAGGCGTATGGCAGAAGAGTTCTGCGGACGCATAGCCCCGGAAATGGATGTCGATAAATCGATATCGATTTTCGGAAGGGACTATGCGCAATATCAACAGGATGCCGCGTTTTGCGCGTCCCCGGGGGACGCGGCGCGGCGGAATTGATTGGACGATATGACGGAAAACGAAAACATCGCCGGTGACGGGAAGGAGGCCGGTGCGACCCACTCCGGTTTCGTGGCGCTGATCGGCCCGACCAATGCCGGCAAGTCGACGCTGGTGAACCGGCTCGTCGGCGCCAAGGTCTCGATCGTCAGCCACAAGGTGCAGACGACGCGCGCCATCGTGCGCGGCATCGCGATCCACGGGAACGCCCAGATCGTCTTCATGGATACGCCCGGCATCTTCAAGCCGCGCCGCAGGCTCGACCGCGCCATGGTGACGAGCGCCTGGGGCGGCGCCAAGGATGCCGACCTCATCATGCTGCTGATCGACAGCGAGCGCGGCATCCGCGGCGATGCGGAGGCGATCCTCGAAGGCCTGAAAGAGGTTCGCCAGCCGAAGATCCTCGTCCTCAACAAGATCGACCGGGTGAGGCCGGAGGACCTTCTGAAGCTCGCGGCGGCGGCCAACGAGTTCGTGCCCTTCGAACGCACCTTCATGATCTCGGCCACGACCGGGTCGGGCTGCGAAGACCTGATGGATTACCTCGCCGGGACGCTTCCCGAAGGCCCCTGGTATTATCCGGAGGACCAGATCTCCGACCTGCCGATGCGCCAACTCGCCGCCGAGATCACCCGCGAAAAGCTCTTCCTCAGGCTCCACCAGGAGCTTCCCTATTCCTCGCATGTCGAGACGGAGAAATGGGAAGAGCGCAAGGACGGTTCGGTCAGGATCGAGCAGGTCATCTATGTGGAGCGCGACAGCCAGAAGAAGATCGCGCTCGGCAAGGGCGGCGAGGCGATCAAGGCGATCTCCACCGCCTCCCGCAAGGAGCTCTCCGAAATCCTGGAACAGCCGGTGCATCTCTTCCTGTTCGTGAAGGTGCGCGAGAACTGGGGCGACGACCCCGAACGGTTCCGCGAAATGGGGCTGGATTTTCCAAAAGGGTGATTTGAACTTTTGTTGCCCTAACCTCTCCCGCGAGCGGCGGGGCAATTTCATATGCAAAATATGCTGACGCTTCCTTGGAATGACGAGGCGGCAGCGCGCTCTTCCCTTCTCCCCATCGGGGAGAAGGTGGTCCGAAGGACCGGATGAGGGGGGCGAAGCCAAAATCCAGCAATGCGTTGCCGCATGGCCCCCTCATCGCCTCGCTTGGCTCGGCACTTCTCCCCGCTGGGGAGAAGAGGGCGCGAGCCGAACCTGCTCATTTCTTCATATGCGGTTGTCCTGCCGCGTGAGGGGACAATCCCCCACGCAGCCCTCACTTCTTCGCCCGGTCCATCAGCGCCTTGACCTCCAGGTAGCGCCGGCGGTTTTCCTGTTCCTGCTCGTTCGGGCCGTAGCAGGTGTCGGAAATGCAGAAACGCTGCAGGCTGAAGGGCGGCGTGGCCTTGTCGAATTCGCATTCGATCTCGTTGTTGAAGTCGGTGGGCTTTGCGTCCTCGCGGGTGGAATAGGTGAGCCGCGCCCCCGGCGGATCGAGCTCGGGGAAGGATTGCACGATGCCGGTCTTGATGTTCGGCACCAGCAGGAAGTTCTTGGCGACCGTCACGCAGGCCTGCTCGAGCTGCGGCGATTGCGCGGCGGCGGGCGGGGCGGCGACGAGAGCGGCAGGCATGGCGGTGAACAGGGCGGCGGCGAGGAGGGCGTGTCTCATAAGGGCTCCCGGGCGTTATGGTTTGACGTCGTGAATTTCGCACAGGAATCCAAATGGAGCCCGATTTGTTCCAGGCAAGCGGGAAGGCGGCATCCCGGCAAAAGGGCCGAGCCTAAAAAGCGATTCAGTCCGAGAGGCTTATGGGCTAGACTTGAATCGGCCTGAGAGGAGCTTGAAGAAAAGCATGCAGTGGCAGGACGAAGGGATCATCATCGGCGTCAAGCGCCACGGCGAGACGAGCGTCATCGCCGAGCTGATGACCCGTGAGCGCGGCCGGCATCTGGGCCTCGTCCGCTCCGGCCGATCGCGCGCGATGCAGCCGGTCCTGCAGCCGGGCAACCGGGTGGAGGCGGTCTGGCGGGCGCGGCTCGACGAACATCTCGGCGAATTCAGGCTGGAGCCGGTCAGGCTGCGGGCTGCGAAGCTGATGGAGACGGCAACCGCCGTCTACGGCGTGCAGGCCATGGGCGCGCTGCTCCGCCTGCTTCCCGAGCGCGACCCGCATCCGCATCTTTTCGAGGCGCTCGACATCATCCTCGATGCGCTGGACGATCCGGCCGATGCCGGCGAGCTTTTCGTGCGCTTCGAGCTTGCCGTGCTGAACGATCTCGGCTTCGGCCTCGACCTTTCCGAATGCGCCGCAACCGGCCTGCGCGAAAACCTCGTCTATGTCTCGCCGAAGACCGGCCGCGCCGTCAGCCGGGAAGCGGGCGCGCCCTATGCCGACCGCATGCTCGCGCTCCCCTCTTTCCTGAGCGAGGGGGCCGCCGGGGCGGCCGACCGGGAAAACATGGCGGCCGCCTTCCGGCTGACCGCCTTCTTCCTCCACCGGCATGTCTACGAACCCCGGGGGCTCACGGAAAACGCCGCCCGCGACGGTTTCGTCCAGGCGGCGCTGAAGGCGCTGTCGGCGCGCGATCCCGAGCGTCAGGCCGGCTGAAGGAGGGCGGATGGAACGGATAGCCACCTGCGCTTGCGGCAATCTTCGCGCCGTCTGCGAAGGCGAGCCGGCGAAGGTCTCGTTGTGCCATTGCCTTGAATGCCAGAAACGGACTGGCAGTGCCTATGGCATCGCCGCCTTCTTCGACCGCAGCCGCGTGCGCATCGAGGGCGAAAGCCGGACCTATACCCGTCCTTCCGACAGCGGCTTTGCGGTGCGGCTGCATTTCTGCCCGGATTGCGGTTCGACCGTCTTCTGGGAGCCTGAGCGCAAGCCGGATGCGATCGCGGTCGGCGTCGGTTCTTTCGCCGACCCGCACTTTCCCGCGCCGACGCAGGCGGTCTATGAGGAGCATCGCCATCCCTGGGTGCCTCCGCATCCCTGGGTGCCGCCGATCGGGTGATTTCCCGTTCCTCCGCTGTGCTCTATTCCGCCGGCTGCGCTGCCGGCATCGGCCGGCCGACCGGCTTTTCCTGGATCGGCCAGTGCACGATCGCGGCGAAGATGCCGAGCGCCACGCCGAGCCACCAGACCGGATCGTAGGAGCCGAAGCGGTCGTAGAGGAAGCCGCCCATCCACACCCCGAGGAACGAGCCCACCTGGTGCGACAGGAAGACGATGCCGCCGAGCAGGCCGAGATGCCGCGTGCCGAACATGATGGCGACGAGCGCGTTGGTCGGCGGCACGGTGGAGAGCCACAGAAGCCCCATAACGACCGCGAAGACGATCACCGACAAAGGCGTCTGCGGCAGGATGAGGAAGGCGGTCACCGCCACCGAGCGGGCGAGATAGATATAGGCGAGGAAATAGGGCTTCGAATAATGCTGGCCGATGATGCCGGCGCTGAACGAGCCGATGATGTTGAAGAAGCCGATCGCCGCCATGGCGATTACCGCATAGCGGGCGTCGATGCCGATATCGCCGAGATAGGCGGGGAAATGTGCGGTGATGAAGGCGACCTGGAAGCCGCAGACGAAGAAGCCGGACGTGAGCAGCAGATAGCTCTGATGGCCGAAAGCCTCCCTGAGCGCCTGGCCGACGGTCTGGTCGATCTCGCTCCCGGACTGCGTGCCCGACTTGGCATTGCCGCGCAGCGGCAGGGCGAGCACGGGGATGGCGAGCATCATGAAGCCCATGACGACCAGGCTGTCGGACCAGCCGTAGGTGCTGATCAGCGCCTGGCTCAGCGGCGCGAAGAGGAACATGCCGGCGGAACCCGCCGCCGTGCCGATGCCGAAGGCGAGCGAACGCTGCTCCGGCGTCACGTTGCGGGCGAAGGCGGAGAGGATCGTGCCGAAGGAGCCGGCGCCGACCGCAAGGCCGATCATGATCCCGCCGGAAAGGTGCAGCACGGGCACCGAATGGGCCGTCGACATCAGGAAAAGGCCTGCCGCGTAGAGCAGGCCGGAAAACGTCAGCACCCGTCCGGTGCCGTATTTGTCGGCGAGCGCCCCGAAGAGAGGCTGGCCGAGACCCCAGGCGAGGTTCTGGATCGCCATGGCGAGCCCGAAGGTGGAGCGGTCCCATCCCGTATCGGCGAGCATCGGAAGCTGGAAGAAGCCCATGGCGGAGCGCGGGCCGAAGGTCAGCATGGCGATCGATGCCCCGGCGAGGATGATCAGCCAGGGCATGGATGCGCGGGCGGCTCCAGGTCGGGACTGGGGCATGGGTTGCGGCATGGTTTCCTCCTCGGAGCGATGTGGAAATCATACCGCTTGCATCGCGGTACTTAAAACAACTTTTCCTCAATCAATCCATCACCGCATTTGATGCGGCATGCCGCCTTGAGGTGTAGGTCGTCGCGGCGGAAATCCCCCTCTGGCCTGCCGGCCATCTCCCCCACGAGGGGGGAGAGACCAAGAGGCAAGGCCTTGCTTGCATCAACACATACGGACCTGGCATTGGGGCTCTGCAGATTGATCAGGCAGGACAGAACGGCATATTTTCTCCCCCCTTGTGGGGGAGATGGCCGGCAGGCCAGAGGGGGTCTTCTCACGGCGTCCCCGGCGGGTCGATCGCCGGCGGCGGCGTGCGGCCGAGCCGGGCCTCGCGCCAGATGGTGAAGATGCCGGCGGCGATCACGATGGCGCAGCCTGCGATCACGTTGGCGGTCATGACCTCGCCGAAGATGAAGACGCCGATCAGGCAGACCAGCACGGTCTGGATATAGGACATGGGCTGCACGACGACGGCGTCGAGCAGGCCGAAGGCCCGGATGAGAAGGTAGTGCCCGGTCATGCCGGTGATGCAGAGCACCAGCATCCAGAACCAGTCGCCGAACGTGATGTTCGCCCAGTAGAACGGGCCTATGAAGGTGATCGCCGCCGCGCCCGCGACGCCGGTGTAGAAGAAGGCGGTATCGGGCGTGTCCGTGCGGCTCGCAAGCCTCGTCATCACCGAATAGAGCGCGAACATCAGCGTGGCGACGACCGGGATGACGATCTTGTAGTCGAACGTGGCGTGCAGCGGATTGACGATCAGGAGAATGCCGACGAAGCCGATGCCGATCGCCGTCCAGCGGCGCCAGCCGACCTTTTCGCCGAGCAGCGGCACGGAAAGACAGGCGACGACGAGCGGCGTCGCAGCGAAGATCGAGTGACTTGCGGCGAGCCCCACCTGCGAAAAGGCGGTGATCGAAATGGCGATCTGCACCGCCAGAAGAACGCCGCGGGCGATCTGCAGCCAGAGCCGGTTGGCCGCGACGGCGCCCTTCAGTCCGGCCGTCGAGCGGCTCGCCAGAATGAGGGCGAAACCTGCAAACGCCCAGTATCGGATCATCGTCACGAAGATCGGCGGATAGGCGGTGCCGAGATGTTTCGAGATGCCGTCCTGCACCGAGAAGATGGTCACCGCCGTCAAAGCGCAGAGGAGGCCGGTGGACCGAGGTGTCATGCGGGCAGTCTCTTTCGGGGCGCAGCCGGACGGAAGGCCGCCGGCTGGGAGCAGGGATAGGCAGGAAACGGGTGTCCGTTCCGTTTGACCGTGCGTCAGGCGGGCGGACAACCTGCTTTTTAGGAATAGCTGCCATGCGCTGCGCGGGATAGTGCTCCGCGGCGGATAACTGAGCCGCCTGGACTTCGCCCATCCGCTTCCGCATGCCGCCGCCGGTGCGGCGCGCGGCGATTTTTTCCAGGCCCTGTCGGAATCGCGCCGCCCGTTTCGTCCTCGGATCGCATGCTCTTTCAGGGCCTGTCACGAAGGAAGGAACGCACGATGAAGGTTACGCAGCATCTCTGGTTCGAAAAGGACATGGAAACCGCGATCCGCTTCTACGCCTCGCTGATTCCCGGCTCGTCGGTCGAATGGATCTCGACCATCCCCGCCGAAACGCCGAGCGGGCCGCCGGGCAGCGTGAAGCTTGCGAGTTTCAGGCTGGGCGACCAGCGCTACATGGCGATCGAGGCCGGGCCGCTCGATCCGTTCAACCACGCCTTCTCGATCATCGTCGAATGCGGGACGCAGGGTGAGATCGACCGTCTTTGGGAAGCGCTGAAGGAGGGCGGTTCAACGGAACAGTGCGGCTGGCTCAGGGACCGCTGGGGCCTCTCCTGGCAGATCACCCCCAAGCGGCTGGGCGAACTGATGGGCGACCCGGACCCCGCGAAGGCGAAGCGCGTCGCCGAAGCCATGCTGAAGATGGTGAAGTTCGACATCGCCGCTCTGGAAGCAGCCGCCAGGGGCTGACCGGCGGAGCGCGATGGGGAACCCGGTTTCCCTGAAATCGCCGGTCCCTAGGCGTAGGCTCCGAAAATCAGCAGGATGGCGCCCGCGATCATCATGGCCAAGCCCGGCCAGTTCCTGCGGATGCTCAGGAAGCCGACGCCTTGGCGCCGGGGTTCCAGGGTGGGCTTCGAACCGGCCTGATCGGGACGATGCGGCTCGCTCAGCCGGCGGCGGCCAAGGGCCTCGCGGAACTGGTACAGCAGTCCCGCAACGACCAGGATCGCTCCCAAAACAATCGTCAGCACCGCGTCTGCCTCCTCTGGACGCCGTTCGATCAGTATAGCGGAAAGGCGCTCGATTGGGGAGTGGGCATCGTTCTCGCGGGATGCAGGCTTGATCGCCATGGCCGGAGGCAGCGTGCGGAAACAAGGCGCGCAGTCCGCTTTTGCCTGCTGCGCGGCGATCATTGGCCGGCAATGCCGATCTCGATCTCCGCGTCGCTCCAGCCCTGCACGCGGTAGAACCTGATCATCTCGCGAAGTGTCAGGCACCCGATCCGCTGCAGCCATAATTCCGGCTGCAGCGGTGGCGGCTGTAAATGCTGTCGAGGTTCGGGCCTGCGGCGATCGTCTGCCATCTGGAGCACCTCCGGAAACGGAACATGCTCCCGCGCAAACCGCCGGGCTAGCTGGCCAAAATGAGTAGGGCAGGCGGGCAGCCTGCCTCTCCGCTGCCCCTTGTCATCGAGGCCCGCGCCTTGCATTCCCCCTTCGCGCGGGCCTCTCTGAGAGCCGAGGCGTTGAGCTGCTCGGATTTGGGAAACATCGACTGTACGATAGCGTACGAATGTTTCAACCTGCCCAAAAGTGGTAGAGGGATGCCGCGATCCCGGCATCAGCGGTTCGGCTGTTGCAACCCCGGAAGCGCGTTCTGGTCCGACTGGCGCGCGGGAAGGCTGGTTTCGGAACCTTGCGGGTCCGACGGATTGGAGGGCGCGCTGGGCGCGCCGGCAATGTAATATCCGAGGCCCAAACCGCAGATGACGATGATGATCGCGCCCAGTATGGGAAGTAGCGGCCTTTCGAACATGTTCAGCTCCTTTTTGAGAAGCTAACAAGGCACGCCGCGCTATGGTTCCGGCTGCCCGGGCATCCCGCCCGGACGGGTTTATGCGGGCGCTTTCTCCTTCAGCAATCCCGAGATCATGGCGTTGAACGCCTCGACCGCCTTTTTCGATACGGCCTGCGGGTCCTCCGCGCCGGCGATCCAGAGCGCCGCGCTGAGCGTCGCGCCGTTGACGAGCCGCGCGGTCGCTTCCGCATCCACCTTGCGGATGGTTCCCTCGTCGATCAGCTTCTGTATGCTGGCGGTGGTGGTGCGGATGCAGGCGTTCTGGTTCGGCCATTGCGACGGATCGCCGAGCACGGCCGGTCCGTCGAGCAGCATGATGCGCTGGATTTCCGGTTCCAGCGCCATTTCGATATAGGCCACGCTTTCGTCGACGAAGCCGCGCCAGGCGTTCTCCGCTTTAGCTGAAATGGCGCAGAGCCGGTCGGACATCTCCGCGTCGATCTCTGCGATCACCGCCTGCAGCAGTCCCTTCTTGTCGCCGAAATGATGGTAGAGCGCACCGCGCGTCAGCCCGGCCTCGGCGGTGAAATCGTCCATCGAGGCTTCCGCATAGCCTCGCGTCGCAAATGCCCGGCGGGCGGCGGCGATCAGCTTGCCCTTCGTTTCGGCGATCATTTCCTTGCGGGGCTTGTGCCCTATCTTCTGCGCCATACGGACTCCGAAAATTATTCGCATACGTCGCGTATGCGAATTGACATACGATACGTATGTGATTATCTAGCTCACATACGCGGCGTATGTAAGTGGTCATTCAAAATAACCCAAGGATTCCGATATGCCCAATCCCTATCGTGAAATATTCCGAAGGCCGGGGACGAAAGGTTTTGCCGCGGCCGCTTTCGTCGCCCGCCTGCCGCTGCCGATGACGACGATCGGCCTCGTCGCTATGCTTTCCCAGACGCATGGCGAGTACTGGATCGCGGGCGCCGTCTCCGCCACCTTCGCGCTCGCCAATGCCTTCATCGCCCCGCAGGTCTCGCGCTGGGTGGATGCGAAGGGCCAGTCGGCCGTGCTGGTGCCGACGACGATCGTCACCGTCGCAGCGCTGCTGGCGCTTGCCGCGGCCGCCTGGTTGCGCTGGCCCAACTGGACATTGTTCGTCTTCGCGGTGATCGCCGGCATGATGCCGAGCATGATGGCGCTGGTCCGCGCCCGCTGGACGGAGATCTATCGCGACCGGCCGGAACTCCATACCGCCTTCGCTTTCGAATCGGTCATCGACGAGGTCGTCTATATCTGCGGCCCGATCTTCGGCATCGGCCTGAGCGTTTCGCTTTTCCCGGAAGCGGGCGTGCTCGCCGCGGCCACGTTCCTCGCTGTCGGCACGACGCTGTTCGTCGCCCAGAAATCCACCGAACCGAAGGTCGATCCGCATAGGGTGAGGGGCGAAGGCTCGGTCATGCGGCTGTTGCCGATGTGGTTCCTGGTGACGGTTTTCGCCGGCATGGGCACGATTTTCGGCACGGCGGAAGTCTCGGTCGTCGCCTTCGCGGAAGCCGAAGGGCACAAGGGAGCGGCAAGCTATGTCCTCGCGGCCTACGCCGCCGGTTCGTTCATTGTCGGTCTCGTCGTCGGCGCCATCAAGTTCAGGACGCCGCTCGCCCGCCGCCTGGTTCTCGCGAGCCTGATCGCCGCCGTCACCACGCTACCCATGCCCTTCGTCGGCAATCTCTGGGCGCTGACGCTGGTGGTCTTCCTGGCGGGTGCCGCCATCTCGCCGACCTTCATCACCGGCATGAGCCTGATCGAGCGCATCGTGCCGGCTTCGCAGCTCACCGAAGGCATCACCTATGCGATGACCGGCGTCGGCATCGGCTTTGCGGCCGGCTCCTCGCTCGCCGGCTGGACGATCGATGCCTATGGCGCTTCGAACGGCTTCTGGGTGGCGGTCGCCGGCGGCGCGGTGGCGTTTGCGACCATGCTCGCCGGCTATGGCCGCCTGAGCGACACCTCGCAGCAGGCGGCGCCACACTCCGCGGCCCTGAATCCGGCTGTGAACCCGGCGGAATAGGGGCACGCGCAAATCCCGTTCCGTGGTATAGCCCGGATTGCGCCATTGGCATTTCGTCCGCCCGCAGTAGAGTGCTGCGGGCGACGTCGGAACCGGGGTTCGCCGGCTTCTGGCCTCCCGCCGCGTTCGGGCGGAAACAATATCGAGCGCGGCAGATTTGAAGGCCTGACACATCGCCATGACGGAGACCGGGACGATGCCCAACCTGACCACATTCCTGACCTTCTACGCCGCCGTGCTCGCAATCCAGCTGACGCCCGGGCCTGATATGATCCTCGTCATCGGGCGCGGCATCGGTCAGGGCCGGCGGATAGCGCTTCTGAGCGCCGTCGGCATGACCCTGCTGGCCGGCATCGTCCAGCTGTCGATGCTCGTGCTCGGCATCGCCTCACTGCTTGCGGCTTCGCCGCTGGCGTTAGACATCCTCCGCTGGGCGGGCGCGGCATATCTCATCTGGCTCGGCCTGAAGCTTCTCGTCGAATCGGGCAGGCGCCCCGATCGGGCCGGCCCGGCTGTGCTCGTGTCCATGTCGGACGGCGCAGCGTTGCGGGAAGGGGCGATCAACAATCTCACCAATCCCAAGTCGCTCGTTTTCCTCTTTGCGTTCCTGCCGCAGTTCGTGGACCCGGCCAACGGCTGGCCCGTAGCCGTGCAGCTTTTGCTGCTGGGAGCCGTCGCAAAGCTTACGAATTTCGTCATCCTGACCACCGTTGCGCTGGGGGCGGGAACGTTCGGCGGCTGGCTGGCGCGCCGCCCGGGGCTTATCGCCTGGCAGAAGCGCTTTGCCGGCATCGTCATGATCGGGCTCGGCCTGCGGCTGGCGATCGGGGGAGACGCCCGCCCGGTCCGCTGAAGCAGCCGGACGGCGAAGGGCAGGACGCCGTCACGCCCGCCGCTTGATCGTCCAGGGTTCCCGCTCGGCCGTCACCGTCACTCCGTCTCCGATTTTGATCCGCCCGGTGCCGCGCGGCACGGCGTTCCAGCCGAAAAGGGGGCCGGGCACGCGCCGGTCGGCCGACATGCGGATGCGGCCCATAGCCGCCATCGGGCTCGGCACCTCGCGCGAGCCGGTCCGCTGGTCCTGGTTCGTCATGATGCAGCGGGCGCAGGGTTTTGCGAAATCGAAGCGGATGCCGGCGATCTCGATGCCTTCCCATTGGTCCTCCGCCCAGGGCTCGTCGTGATCGAGCACGATGTTCGGCCGGAACCGCTCCATGCCGACCTGTCCTTCGCCATGTTTTTCCATGTCGGCATTGAGCGCATCGAGCGATCCGGTCGTGGTGACGAGCACCTGATAGCCGTCCGCGAAGGTGACGGGCGTATCCGGCCCCGCCCATTCGGCGTTGGCGGTGCGCCTGGCCCGGTCGTCGAAAAAGACGAGCCGCACGTCGCGCCCAAGCCAGCCGGAAAGGGTGTCGTTCACCGCTTCCTCCGCGAGGGCGGCGTCGACGATCGACCTCCACACCGCCACGCTCAGGCGCCGGTCGGCCGGCGGCCGCGCCACGAAGATCTCGCCCTTGCCGTCCATCGCGAAGCGGAAGCCGTCCGCCTCCGGCGTCGCCTGCACCTGCGCCAGGGCCTGGAGTTCCCGTTGCGTGATGAAATGGCCGGAAGGATCGGTCACCATCATCTGCCGGTCGCCGGGAATGCCGGTCGCCGTAATCTCGGCCTCGGAGAGCGCGATGCCGCGGCCGCTCTTCAGGGGATAGACATTGAGTTGGCTGACGCGCATGGCTTTTTCCTAGATTTCGTCGATGAAGAGGTCGAGCACGGTTTTCAGCCGCTCGTGACGCGCGGCCGCCAGCGCCCGGCCCGCCGCCGTCTGGAACCCGTCCGCGAGCTTGAACAGCTTCACCGCGAAATGGTCGATGGCGAAGGCCTTGTCGTCAAGCGGGCGTTCTTTTGCGAGCGGATCGGCCGGATCGTAAAGGCCGGACCCCATCCGGCCGGCGATATAGAAGCAGCGCGCGGCGCCCACCATGCCGATCGCATCCAGCCGGTCGGCGTCCTGCAGAATCTTCGCCTCCAGCGTTTCCGGCGCGATATTCGCCGAGAAGCTGTGGGCCGCGACCGCATGGGCGGCGGCGGAAACATCCGCCTCGCTCCAGCCGAGGCCGGCCAATATTCCGGACGCCTTTTCCGCCGCCAGCCGCGAAGCCTGTGCCCTGAGCGGCGAGTTCTTCTCCACCGCCACGCAATCGTGCAGCAGCACGGCCGCCGCCAGCACCCTGCCGTCGCCGCCTTCCTCGGCCCGGATGCGCATGGCGTTCTTGAAGACGCGCAGGATATGGGCGATGTCGTGCGAGCCGTCGTCGCCTTCGGTGGCGTACGGGATCAGCGTTCGTGCAAGATCCTCGAAGGGCGAGAAGGCGGCGGCGATGGATGCGGTCACGGCGTGGATTCCTAGGAATCGGCTGGGGAATCGGCTGGTGCGGGTTCACCATCCTTCTTCACCAGAATGCGCTGATAGAAAAGCCCGATCCCGATCAGCACCGCGCCGAGCCCGATGAAGGAGAGCGCCCTCAGGATCCCTTCGAGGTTCGACATGTCGATCAGGAACACCTTGACGACCGCGATCAGCACGAGGCCCGCCGAGGCGAGCCGGAGGCTGCGCGCATCGAGCCGCGAGCCGAGCGCCAGGAGCGCCACGCCGATCAGCAGCCAGACGACCGAATAGGCATAGGTCTCGCCCTGCAGGAAACCCTTCCAGTCGGCAATGTTCTCGCCCTGCCAGAAGCGGCGGACGGAGAGCGTCGCCCAGAGGAAGCCGAGCACCGCGCCGGCCAGCGCCAGCATCACGACATAAGGCTGCGGCCGCCGCCCGCGCGCATACCAGGCGACAAGACCATAGGCGAGGGCGGGCAGCAGGTAGCCGAGGAGCAGCAGGTTGAAGAAGGGCCAGGGCCCGGTATTCTCGCCGCTGAAATAGGGGTTGAGCGCGAAGACGTGCAGCGAAAGGACGTTGACGGTCGCGATCACCCCGGCGATCATCGAGCCGAAACGGAAGACGGGGCTCGGGGATTTCAGGTCGAGCGTCATCAGCACGCCGGAGAAGCCGACCGCCAGCAGCGTATAGATCGACTGTTCGCCGAGCGTCGGGACGCGGCTGTCCAGCACGCCGCCGTTCATCGCATGCCGCACCAGCACGGCGACGGTCATCAGGCCGGCGAGCGAGGCGAGCGCCTGCATCACGTTGCGGATGCGGAAATCCGGCGAATCCTTGAGGATGTAGGCCGTGGCGGCGGCGAGCAGCGTCGGAATGCCGTAGCCGGGCAGCAGCGCGTTGAGGAAGGGCGTGGTGCCGAGGCTGTTCGGCCCGATCAGCGTCGGCTCCCAGGCGATGCGGCCGAAGACGATCAGCGTCGCCGCCGCCATCATCCAGGGCAGCGCCGGCCATGGTTTGAGACGCATCGCCAGCACATAGGCGAAGCCGAGCACCGAGACGAGGATGGTGGTGACGATGCCGTTGGTCAGCGCATGCAGCGAAAGCGTGAAGCCCGCAAACGAGCCGGCGACCAGCAGGTTGGCGGGCCAGTCGATGAAGGGGCCGATCCGCTCCTCCGGGGCCTCCTCGCTCCTCCGGAACAGCCATTCGGCGCCGGCGAGAAGCGCAAGGCCGAGCCCCAGCCCGTAGAGCCCGTGCGTCCAGTCGCGCCCGAGATTGCCGAAATTCAGGAAGCTGACGAAGGCGAGCGTCGCCGGCACCGCAGGCATCAGGAATGCCCAGACGATGGAGAATTCCGGCTCGCTCTTGCGCAAACGCCGCAGGAAGACGAAGCCCAGGAAGGCGAAGACGGCGCCGAGCAGCAGGTAGACGGTGATCTCGTTGCCGAAGGTCAGGGGTGCCGGCGCAGGCTGGCCGTCAGCCGGGATCGGGATTGAGTAGTCGAGCCAGGAAAGTGCGGTGATGGCGATGCCGAACCCCGCGCTGGCTGCGGCAATCAGCGCCGGCCAGACGGCCCAGGGGCGGCTGGCGCCGAGCGCCGCGACGGTCGCGATCACCGCGGCTGCGGCGAAGAGCACAATGCCGCCTTCCTCCGTCTGCCGCAGGATCATCACCAGCGCCGGCAGGAGGGCCATGATCGCGACGGAAAGCGTGATCTTGAGCGGCGGCCGCGTCAGGAGCCCGCGCCAGCCCGGCTTGCCCGGCAGATCGGTGCCGTAGCGCGCGCCCGGCCAGAAGAAGCCGGTGCCGGCGATCATCACGATGAGGGCGAGTGCCGGCGGCATGGGATCGAATGTCTCGGCCCCCGCCCCATAGACGATGGCCCAGAGCCCGATGCCGATATTGGCGAGCATCGGCACGACGGTCCATCGGCGGAAGCGCGATGCCGCATTGACCGCAACCCAGGTGAGGCCGAGGAAGACGAACAGCGCGTTGGCGTTCGGCTCCTCGCTCGCGACGAGCGCCGGCGTCGCCAGCGAAGCGAGCAGGCCGAGCCCCGCCAGCGCCTGCCCGTGCAGCAGCGAGAGCGCGATCGTCGCGAACGAGACCAGCGCGAGCAGGATGAATGCGCTCGCCGGCCCGATGAAGCCGTAGATCGCATGGGCCGCATAGATGGCGCCGAGCAGCGTCACGGCGCCGGCGGCCGTCAGCACGCCGGGGATCATAGCGCCGGAAAGGGCATTGCCGTAGCGCTCCGAAATCTGCGGCATGGCCCAGGGGGAGAAACGGCGGCGCACGATCTCGCCGGCGGCCAGCAGGATCAGGCCGAAGATCGCGGCGAGGGTGAGCCGCGCGCCCGGTCCGAGCAGCCCGGCCTCGATCGAATAGCGCACGAGAAAGATGCCGCCGAAGGCGAGCGCCACGCCGCCCACCCAGACGGGCCAGCGGGCGCCGAGATAGCTTTCCAGGTTCTCGCGGCCCTTTGCCCGCGTCGTCGGGAGGGCGGGGCCGGGTATCACCGTCTCGTGGCCGGTGCCGGCATCCTCCGAGACGACGGCCGCCTGCGTCTCCGGCGCGGCTTCCTCCTCGGCTGCCTCGCGGGCCGCGAGCTCGACGGGAGAGACCGGCTCGTCCTTCATCGCTTCGGCCGCGGCCTCCGCCGGGATCGCCGCCGGCAGGGCGGCCGCCTGGCGTTTGGCAAGATCCGCCTTGACCGCTTCCAGCTCCCTTTCGAGCGCGCCGACCCGGTTGGCGGTCCGGCTATGCAGGCCGATCATGACGATGACCAGGATGAGGAGCAGGAATACGATCATCGGCACGCTCGCGGTCTGGGGTTGTTGCTGCGGTTATACAGTTGCCGCACGAAGAAAGGAAAGAGTTGGGCGCTTGCCGAAAACATCATCACATTTCTGCGTGCAAAATCAGCTTTTTGCATATTTATTGATCAACAATAAAATATGATTACATTATGTGCAATTTCGGCTTGCGCGGAAGCTGAAGAAACGCTTGGATGCAACCATCCGAACAAAAATCTTCAGGGGGACGACCTTTCATGATCTCGCGCAGACTGCTTTCGAAACTCTCCGCCGTTGCGGCGCTGGCGCTCGCTGCGGGCTTTTCCGCGCCGGCGCGGGCCGAGACCCCGATCAAGTTCACGCTCGACTGGAAGTTCGAAGGCCCGGCCGCCGGCTTCCTGCTCGCTCAGGACAAGGGGTACTTCAAGGCCGAGGGCCTCGATGTGACGATCGATACCGGCAACGGCTCGGTCGAGGCGATCCCGCGTGTGGCGACCGGTGCCTACCAGATGGGCTTCGGCGACATCAACTCGCTGATCAAGTTCCTGGACGAGGATCCGTCGCAGAAGGTCAAGGCGGCGATGATGATCTACGAGCGCCCGACTTTCGCGGTCGTTGGCCGCAAGTCGCTCGGCGTCACCGGCGATCCGAAGTCGCTGGAAGGCAAGAAGCTCGGCGCTCCGCCGCCGGACGGCGCCTTCGCCCAGTGGAAGGCCTTCAAGCAGGTCGCCAAGATCGACGACGGCAAGATCGCCATCGAGTCGATCGGCTTCCCGGTCCGCGAGCCGATGCTGGCCCAGGGCAAGGTCGACGCCGTCTTCGGCTTCGCCTTCTCGGTGATCCTGAATTTGAAGGCCCAGGGCATCAAGGACGAGGACATCTCGACCATCCTGATGGCCGAGCACGGCTTGAATCTCTATGGCAACTCCGTGCTGGTAAACACTGATTTCGCCGAGAAAAACCCGGATGCCGTGAAGGGTTTCCTGAAGGCGCTCGCCAAGGGCTTCGCCGATGCCGTCGCCAACCCGGAAGAAGGCGCCGCCGCCGTCCTGAAGCGCAACGAGACGCTCAACAAGGATATCGAGACCGAGCGCCTCACGATGGCGAACGCCATGAACATCAAGACCCCCTACGTCGTGGAAAACGGCTTCGGCGGCATCGATCCCGCGCGGCTCGCCGCTTCGATCGAGACGCTCAAGGTCTCGATGGGATTGAAGGGCAACGTGAAGGCCGAACAGGTCTTCGACGCCGGCTTCCTGCCGCCGAAGGAAGAGCGGATGCTGCCTTGAATATTGTGGCTTCTTGCCGTTGCCCCTCACCCTAACCCTCTCCCCGCTCGCGGGGAGAGGGGACGTGCTGAGCGCGAGGCTGGCTGCAGCGGAAAACAGCGCGACATATCCCTTCTCCCCGTCATGACGGGGAGAAGATGGCGGCAGCCGGATGAGGGGCAATTAAAAGACGCGACTGCCCAAACAGAGAAAACCAAATGCCTCACCTCGTATCCATCGATAACGTCGACATGCGCTATGGCGGCGCGGGCGGCACGCTGGCCGTCTCGGGCCTCAGCCTGAAGGTCGGCAAGGGCGAGTTCGCCGCGGTCGTCGGCCCGTCCGGCTGCGGCAAGTCGACCCTGATGAAGCTCGTCACCGGCCTGCACATCCCGCAGAGCGGCGTGGTGGTCGTCGCGGGAAAGCAGGTCACCCAGCCGGTCTCGATCGTCGGCATGGCCTTCCAGAACCCGACCATGCTGCCCTGGCGCACGACGCTCGACAACATCCTCCTGCCGCTGGAGATCGTCGATAAGCACCGCCGCCGGCTGCGCGCCCACAGACGAGAGTACGTGGAGAAGGCCGAGCACCTGCTGGAGACCGTCGGCCTGAAGGGCTTCGGCTCGAAATTCCCCTGGCAGCTTTCCGGCGGCATGCAGCAGCGCGCCAATCTCTGCCGCGCCCTCATCCACGAACCGGAACTTTTGATGCTCGACGAACCGTTCGGCGCGCTCGATGCCTTCACCCGCGAGGAGCTCTGGTGCGTCATCCGCGACCTGCACGCAGCTCAAGGGGTGACCATCATCCTCGTCACCCATGACCTGCGCGAGGCGACCTTCCTCGCCGACCGCATCTTCGTGATGAGCGCCAGGCCGGGCAGGGTGCTGAAGGAGCACGTCGTCCCCTTCGCGAGACCGCGCGCCCTCGATGTCATGTATGAAAAGGGCTTCAACGACATGGTGCAAGAGCTGCATGGCGAGATTGCCAGCGCGAGGGTCGCCGCATGAGCACTGTCGCGGAAAACACCGCGGTCTCAGCCGCACCGCCCAAGCCGCTGATGGCCCGCATCAACTGGGTGAAGCTGGCGCCCTGGCTTTACACCATCGCGCTCTTCGTCCTCTGGGAACTGCTGGTGATCGTCCTCCAGACATCGCCGACCGTGCTGCCGGCGCCGTCGCGCGTCTTCCAGGCCGTCGCGCAATACTGGTCGCCGATCTGGAAGAACTCGCTGCAGACGCTCTATACGACGACGCTCGGTTTCGCGATCGCCGTCGCGGCAGGGCTGGCGCTCGGCATCCTCGTCGGCTGGTCGAAGGCGATCTATGCCGGCCTCTACCCGCTGATGGTCGGCTTCAACGCCATTCCCAAGGTGGCGCTCGTGCCGATCCTGGTCATCTGGTACGGCATCGGCACCATCCCGGCGGTGCTGACCGCCTTCCTGATCTCCTTCTTCCCGATCGTCGTCAATGTCGCGACCGGGCTTGCCACCATAGAGCCGGAGACGGAGGACGTGCTGCGCGCGCTCGGCGCGAAGAAGCTGGATATCCTGCTGAAGGTCGGCATTCCCCGCTCCATGCCCTATTTCTTCGGTTCCCTGAAGGTGGCGATCACGCTCGCCTTCGTCGGCTCGGTCGTCTCGGAGACGGTCGCCTCCAACTACGGCCTCGGCAACATGATGAGCTCGGCCCAGAGCCAGTTCAACGTGCCGCTCGTCTTCGCCGGCCTTTTGGCGCTCGCGGTGGAAGGCATCGCCATGTATGCGCTGATGGCCTGGATCGAGAGGCGCATGACCGGCTGGGCGCACCGCTCCTCCATGTCGCATTGAAAGCATAGGTCCATTTGGCCTTTACTTGCGGATCATATGGCCTATATTCCTTCTGAACGAAGGGAAGTCCCGGCCATGGAAGCTGCAGCGAAAGACCTGAAGGCGGAGCAGGTGACCGCCGTGGCGCTCAAGGCGTTCGGTAACGTCATGAGCGAATGGGGCGTGCCGCTGAACGAGGCGGCGGCGCTGGCGGACATGTCCGAAAGCACCTGGAAACGGGCGAGGAAGCCCGGCTTTTCCGGCGGCCTCACCAAGGATCAGATGCTGCGGCTGAGCGCCGTGATCGGCATCTACAAGGCGCTGAAGCTCTATTTCAGCGATCCGATCTCGGTCAGATGGATGACGCTGCCGAACAACGGACCGCTCTTCGGCGGCGCGCGTCCGGTCGACACGCTGATCGAGGAGGGGCTGCCGCAGTTCCTCAGGGTCCGCAACTACCTCGACGCGCTGCGTGGTGGCGCGTGATCCTCACGGCGCTCAGCGATCGCGGATTGGTGCGGCTGATCCCGGCGACCTACCACAAGCCGCCCAGCCTGCGCGGGCTGGTGGACAGCGACGACGAACTGGAGATTCTCGCCGGGATCGAGGGCATGACCAGCGCCCGCCTGATTGCCGAGCGCGGGCTGAACCTGCACCTGGACCGCCGCGAACTCGCCTGGAAGCGCCGCAAGCACGACCTGCAGGTCTATGGCAACAGCCATATCAATGCCGCCTTCACCTATACGCGCCAGGGCGGCAACCGCTTCAACGACGAGAGCCGCGGCGCCTGGTACTGCAGCTGGGACACGATGACCTCTGTGGCCGAGGTGGCATTCCACAAGACGCGCGAGCTCCGGTTCGTCGGCCTCTTCGAGGAGACGGCGCGCTATGTCGAGCTGCTGGCCGACTTCATCGGCGAGTTTCCCGACATCACCGACGAAAGAGATCACCCCGCCCTCGATCCCGACCCGACGATCGGCTATCCGGAAGGGCAGGCGCTTGCCGGGAAGCTGCGGCGGGATGGCCATGACGGCCTGATCTATCCCTCGGTGCGCCATGAAGAGGGCCGCTGCCTCGTCGCCTTCGAGCCGACGGCGATCCGCAACGTCCGCCCCGGCGCGTCATGGGAGATTGTGTGGGCGGGGTCCGAGGATTACGGCGTCAACGCGGTCTGATGACGGACAGCGTGGTCGGTAACCATACCCCCCTCTGTCCTGCCGGACATCTCCCCCACAAGGGGGGAGATTGGCTGGGCGCACTGGCTTCCCACATCACTAACGATGTCGGACGTAATTCGGCGGTGTCGAACCTTTTTTGAGGGCGAGGCCTTGCTGCTGTCCGATCTCCCCCCTTGTGGGGGAGATGTCCGGCAGGACAGAGGGGGGTAGGACACCCGCGAACATTTGCGCATCGGGTCCGGCTTCCTCGTAAAGCCGGACCCGATGCATCCTTTCCTTCAGGTCCGCGCGTTTGACGGCTCGTCCGCACCGTGAGGAGCCGGAGGTCCGCTCTCGCCGGAAACGGCGCGGGAATCTACCTGAGGGTCTGGAATGGCTCGTTCTGGCCGTTTGTCGAAGGCCAGCTTGATTTCTTTCGTAAGGTCGCGGCCGGCATCCCACCAGTCGCCGCTGGTCGTCCAATAGCGAAGGGTGAACTTGGCGCCGCCGGGATCGAATTCGGCCATGTAGGCCATCGGGGCTGGGTCCTTCAGCACGCGCTTGTCGCGCGCGGCGAGTGCAAGCAGCTTCGCCTGCGTGCGTCCCACGTCGTCATCCGCGCCGATGCTGACGGTAATCTCGTTGCGGCGTGTCTTCAGCCGGCTGTAATTGGTGATGGGCACGTTCCAGAGCGTGGAATTGGGCGCCAGCCGATAGACGCCGTCCGGCGTCCTGAGCTCCGTGGCGAACAGCCCGACATCGACGATCGTGCCGCTGACGCTGCCGGTCTCGATCGTTTCGCCGACCCGGAAGGGACGCAGCACGAGCAGCATGATGCCGGCCGCGATGTTCTGCAGCGTGCCCTGTAGCGCGAGCCCGACCGCAAGGCCGATCGCGCCGAGCGCGGCAAGCACCGAGGCCGTCTGCACGCCGAACTGGCCGAGCACCATGACGACGACAAGGACCAGAATCACATAGCGGATGATGTTCGAGAAGAACTGCGCCAGCGTCGCGTCGAAGCCGCGGACGCGTGAAAGCCCGCGCAAGGCCCAGCGGCTCAGAAGGCCGGCGGCAAGCCAGCCGAGAACGAGAAGCAGGACTGCCCCGACCACGGAAAAGGAGTACTGCACCAGCAGCGCGCTCAACTGGGCGAGCGCCGATCGCGTGGCGACAACCAGATCCGATGCTTCGTCCATCCGCCGACATGCTCCTTTCGTGGCCGGTAATTGGCGCGGCGGAGCGAGAGGTCAAGCAAAAAGTTTCAAGCTTTTAGGCTTAAGCCTAAATTATTAGGAAAATTCAGCTTTCCGGCCTGACCGGGAATTTTGAGCGGCAGGATGAAGGATGCCCTGCCGTCCGTCTCCGCGCCGCGGCCGATTCCCTTGACGGCGGCGACGAGCCGGCCGCCGCGGCCGAGCATCCGGTCGCCGATCTCGATCAGCCGCGCATTCGGCGTCGCGTGCGGCGCCACCGCGCGCAGCCGCGCGGCGAGGGCGAAATCGTCCTCGTCGGGATGAAGGGACAAGGCGGCGATCACCGCCGCGGCCGGCGAGCGGGAGACGCCCATCCAGCAGTGGATGAGGATCGGCGCTGACTGGTCCCAGCCGCGCATGAAGGCGATCAGGCTTTCCACATGCGCCTCGCTCGGCGCCACGAGGTCGCCGGTGCCGGCAAAGCCGATGTCGTTCATCGCGAGCTTCAAGTGGCGGTCCGCGGAAATCACGCCCGGCCGGTGGAAATCCTGCTTCTCGGCGATCAGGCTCACCATCTCGCGGGCGCGGTGCTTCACCGCCATTTCGGCGATGTTCGCAAGCGGACAGACGACGATCGCGGTCATGATGCCCGGCCCGCCTCATTGCCTGCCCCGTTGCCCGCCCCGGTGCCCGAAATACGGCTGCCCTCGATCGCCTGAAAACGGTCGAGGAAACGCCGCTGCGCTTCCAGAGCCGGCATCGGCTCGATCGGCAGCATGTCGCGGGTGATGCCGCGCGGCTGGCCGAAGAATTTCCGCGCCTCGGTGACGGAAAAGCCGGCAAGCTCGGTCGCCTCGAAAAAGGCGGCGATCGTATCGGCCTTCTTGATCAGGCCCTTCAGCTCGCGGGAAGGGTGGGGCGGCAGGCCGAAGCGCAGATGGACCGCGGCCTCCAATCGCTGCTCCACCGCCTTGTAGCCGCCGCCGACCACCGATTTGAACGGCGAGATCATGTCGCCGATGACATATTCCGGCGCATCGTGCAGCAGCGTCATCTGCAGCGCCTCGGGGGCGCAGGGCTCGTTGCAGCGGCGGAATATCTCCTCCACGACGAGGCAGTGCTGGGCGACGGAAAAGGCATGGTCGCCGCGCGTCTGGCCGTTCCAGCGGGCGACGCGGGCAAGCCCGTGGGCAATGTCGGAGATTTCGACGTCGAGCGGCGAGGGGTCGAGGAGATCGAGCCGGCGTCCCGACAGCATGCGCTGCCAGGCGCGGGCGCCGGAAGCCGGAATCGAGGGCGTCGTCGTGGCTGCGCTCACGGTTCGGCCTCTTGCGCCTCGACGGGGAAGGCGAGCCCCGTCCATTCCGGCAGCGCGAGCGTCACCGCCACATCGCCCGTGGCGAGCGGCAGGCCGCGCGCCAGCGCGTCGCCGACCCGGTCGATGCGGACGATCGCCAGCCCCTTGTTGCCGGAGACGGAGCCGAGCGTGCCGACCGGCTTGCCGCCGGCGGTGATCTCGGTGCCGGAGGCGGGCAGGCGCGCGTGGCCGGAGACGAGGGCCACGCGCCGTCTCGCCGTGCCGCGATGCTGCATGCGGGAGACGACTTCCTGGCCGACATAGCAGCCCTTGCGGAAGCCGAGTCCGTCCGTCTTGTCGAGCAGCACGTCATGCGGAAACGCGTCCTGCAGCGCATAGTCGTGGCCGGAAAGCATGAGGCCGGCCTCCACCCGCAGCGCATGATAGGCCTCTTCCGGCCCCTCGGCCTTTCTGCCCAGCGTGCGGGTGAGCGCGATGCCGGCCTTCGCGAAGGCGGCATCCTTCACCGTGCCCTTCACCGTGCCCTTGTCCGCCTCGTCGCCCCAGAAGACCGTGACGCCGTCCTCCGCGACGGGTGCGATATCGACGGCCGCGCGCAGCTTGTACATGGCGAGCCGCCTCGTCAGCGCGTCCCGCTGCGAGGCATCGGTCTCGATCAGGAAACCGTCGCCGTCCCGCCAGATCGTGAAGTCGAAGAGGATCTTGCCCTGCGGTGTCAGGAGCGCGCCGGGACGCGCCTCGTTTTCCGGCAGCGAATCGATGTTGGTGGTGATCAGGTTCTGCAGGAAATCCTGGGCTTGGGCGCCGGAAAGGCGGATCAGGCTTCGCGTCGGAAGATAGGCGGCGGACATGGCACGGGAATCCGGTTGTTTCTGAGACTGAGAGTTAAGTCTTCCATGGAGCGTCGGCAAGACGTGCTTGCCAAGTGCCGGTGACGTTCATGGGCTGAAATCAGCGAGGCAAGGCCAGATACTCGGTGAATGATCGTGGCACCTCTACCTCTCCCTTGGTGGGAGAGGTTACAAAATCACGATCTTAGCTTCAGCTAAGTCGTAGATTTTGTTGGTGAGGGGGTCTGATTGAAGAGAGACAACCTCTATTGATTTCGATAAGATGTTGAAATTCCACCGGAATGAGACAGGAAGTCCGCCGCGCCGCCTTGTTCCTCAATCGCCGCCGGAGAAGAACTTCCATTTGCCGTCCGGGCTTATCCCGGCGCGGAAGAAGTTGTAGTTGCCGTTGTCTTCCATGCCTGCGAGATCGCCGGCGGTGACGATGCGCAGGAGGTCGACCCGTTCCGGCGGCGTCAGGGCATCGAGCGCCTTGCCGGTAAAATAGGGCCAGACATAGGTCTCGTCCGGCGTGCCCGCGTCGAAACGCGCGGCCCCTGTGGAGAGAATATCGAGCATGATCGCCAGGATTTCCTGGCCGTCCGGATCGCCGGAAAAGCTTTTCAGCGTCTCGATCGGGTCGTCGCTTTCGCCGTTCATCACCGCCGTCTGGTCCGCACCCGAACCGAGCAGGGGGCGCAGGCGTTCGATATCGCCGGAAGCCGCCGCTTCGACGATCTGTTCCCGCATGCGCCTGACCGGTTCCGGCAGCTTCGACATGTCGACGATGATTTCCGTCGGAGGATCGGACGCGTCCGGCTGCGCCTGTGCCGCGTTCGGATCAGGCGATGCCGTGGGCTTTTCGTCGCCCTGCGCATCGCCGGCCGGTTTCTCGCCGGCTTGCGCGGATTGGTCGATGGCGGGGCCGGGCAGAGGCAGGGTCGTGCCTTCGAAGGCCTCCTGGACCTGTCCCTCGCGCCCGGTCTCGGCCTGGCGCGGCGCCTCGACGCTCGGGCGCAGCTCGGAAAGGGCAAAGGCATGGCTGGCGGCCGTCAGGCTTGCGGCGGCGGAAAGCAGCACGGCCAGCGAAAGGCGTGTGAGCATCTGGGATATTGTCGTTTCCGCTGCGTTCCGCATGGGAAACTCCGGCTGTTTATTGGATCGTGCGCTCGGGAGAGAACTCGCCGGCGAGCATGCGGGTACGGAGCGATTCGAGCATGGCTTCGGCTCCGAGTTCGCCATGGATGCGGATGGTTTCCCGCATGGCAAGCACCAGGGCCGCATCGGCGATGATTTCCGGTTCGATGCCGTCCGCCCGGCCGTCGGCCCAGGCTTCGCTCTGATATTCCAAGGCGGCCTGCATCTTCTCATGTACGATCATGTCGTCGATGTCGTTGCGGCCTGTCTGCATTCTGTTTTCCTCGGCGCCGTTTGTTACTAGCCCGTTAAAAACTTTATCAGCCTTTTATCAAAACGACACGGGCTCCCGCGAAAAGAGGTAAATAATCCTCTAATTTCCGAAGCGGGCGGCGATTTCTGTGGCAAGTGTTGCGCCTTCGGCACGGTATCGTTCCTCGGCGGTCCGCGCTGCGTCCGTGCAGGACGTGTGGACGGCGGCGAACGACCGATAGCCCCGATTGAAGGCAGCGGTCAATCGTTCCCGGCGTTTCGGCTCGTTCGCGGTATCGGCGTCGAGCAATTGCTGCATGGACTGGCGCCAGTCGGAAGTCGGCGCGCCGCAGAGCGTCCTCAGATACTGGATCGAGCCCAGCACCTCCGCCAGCCGGGTGAACTGCGCGTCGTAGGGCGCCGGCTTTTCCTCGGCGGGCGGCGGGGGGACGACCGGGGCCGGCTGCTGTTTCACGGCAGGCTGCTTCGCCGTCTGGGCCATGAGCGGCGCCGCGGCAAAAAGGGCGATAAGCGGAAGTAGCGCGATGATTCTCATGAACGGGTTCCGGCGCGGCTGGACTGCCATCTCTTACCGGGCCTCGATCTCCGCCGCCAGCCTTTCGGCGCATTCGAGCACGCTCGGCGGCACCGGCAGCTTGCGGATTTCCTCGACCGTGTACCAGCCGGGATCGGCGGCGTCGTCGGCGGCGATCGCTTCGGTATCCGCATCCGCCTCGACCCGGAAGACCGAGAGGAAGAAATGCCGGCTGTCGTCCTTGTCGCCGTTGAGATCGTAGGTGGCGAAAAGCACCGGATTGCGGGCGCGGATGCCGGTCTCCTCGAAGAATTCCCGCACGGCCGTCTCATCCGGCGTCTCGCCGGGCTCGGCGCGCCCGCCGGGAAAGGCGTAGAGATCGGCGGAAGGCGGGTTCATCCGGCGGATCAGCAGGAACCGGCCGTCCCGTTCGAGGATCGCGGAGGAGGCGGCTTGCGGGAGAGGGGGCATGTCGTGGTCTTCCATCGGCCGCGAGGCTATCTCACGCCGCATTCAATGTCGGAATATTGCTGACATCCACCTCGCGTTCCGCATGCCAGGCGTCATAGGCGGCCTGCATCCGCAGCCAGATCGCCGCACCATCGCCGAACATCTTGCCGAGCCGGGCCGCGACATTCGGCGAGACAGGCTTGCGTTCGCGCAGGATGTCATAGAGCTGCTGGCGCGAGATGCCCAGAAGCTCGGCTATCTGCACCTTCGTCTTTCCCGTCGCCGGGATGATCTCCTCAAGCAGCGCGCCGGGATGGGAGGGGCAGCGCTGGATCGGTCGTTTCGGTTCATACTCCGCCATAGACGTCACTCCCCGGTTTATACCCTTTTAATGATACTGCTCGAAATCGACGCGGACAGCATCCTTGCCGTCGAATTCGAATGTGATGCACAATGGTCCGTTGACATGAACGGTATAGCGCGTTGGATTGAACCCATGCAGGGCGTGAAAATCAAAGCCTGGCAGATTCATATCCTCCGGGCGTTCTGCCACTTCGAGACGGTCCAGCCGCGCGAGGATGCGTTTGTGCATCTTTGCGTCGATCTTGCCCGTCTTGCCTGCCTCGAACAAAGCGGCAAGGGCTTTGCTCTTGAATGATTTGATCATGCGGCATGTAAGTATGTAGCTTACATCTCGTCAAGGGATGTCAGCAGGAAATTTACATCCATCCCGACAAGCTCGCGCTGCGGCAGCTCGTACGCCAATATTGTAAAAGTATTGTATTTTATCGTATACTTTAGTCAAAGGAGCATGCGATGGCACGCGCGAAGACGTTCTCCCTCGGCGACACCTATGACGGCATTCTGGCCGATCTCGTCAAGAACGGCCGTTTCGGCACGGAGACGGAAGCCGTTCGCGCCGGCATCCGCATGCTTGCAGACTACGAGATGCGGATGCAATCGCTGCGGCAGGCGATCCATGCAGCGGATGCGGAAATCGAGGCGGGTCTGGGCAAGGAATATGTTTCCGGCGCCGATCTGCTCGCCGATGTCATGAACGAAGGCGACGACCATTAGCGGCCCGAAACGCCTCGTCGTCGCACCGCTGGCACGCGCGGACCTGCGCGCCATCCGCCGCTACTTTGCCGAAAGCAGCCCGTTCTATGCACAGGAATTCATGGCGGACATTACTGCCAAGATCGCCTGGATCGCCGAAGTGGATTTCACCGGTTCGCCGCGTGACCACATCTCACCGGGATTGCGGAGTTTCCCCTATCGACAGCGCTGCATCTACTATCGTTCCCATCCCGACCGGATCGTGATCCTTCGCGTCATGCACATGGCGCAGGACGTGAAGCCGCGGGATTTCGAATAGGCACCCCATGAAAACCTACGCCCTCTACGCCTTTGCCGCTCTTGCCGAGATTGCCGGCTGCTTCGCCTTCTGGGCCTGGCTCCGGCTTGGAAAGCCCGTCTGGTGGCTGGCGCCGGGCATGGTTTCGCTCGTCCTCTTCGCCTGGGCCCTGGCGCTGGTGCCGAGCGAGGCGGCCGGGCGCGCCTATGCGGCCTATGGCGCGATCTATATCCTCGCCTCCATCCTCTGGCTCTGGGCCGTGGAAGCGCGAGTGCCGGACCGCTGGGATGTCATCGGCGTCGCCGTCTGCCTGGCGGGCGGGGCGATCATCCTCTTCGGGCCCAGAAGCGCATAGGCGCCGAACTGCTTGACCCGTTTCCGGGGCGATGCCATGAAGTCGGCATGTGCGGACGCTACGCCCTGACGGCGACCCCCAGGGATATTTCGGAATTCTTCGGCCTGCTGGATCTCGACGATTTTCCGGCCCGCTACAATATCGCCCCAACGCAGCCGATCCTCGTCGTCACGGCGTCGGAAAGGGCTGGGCCCGGCAGCAATCTGCCGGAGCGTCGTGCCTTTCTCGCCCGCTGGGGTTTTCTCCCCGGCTGGGTGAAGGACCCGAAGGAATTCCCGCTGCTGATCAACGCGCGCTCCGAGACGGCGATCGAAAAGGCATCGTTCCGCGCCGCCATGCGCCACCGCCGCATCCTCATCCCCGCGTCCGGCTTCTACGAGTGGCGCCGGCCGCCGAAGGAGACGGGGGTCAAGCCGCAGGCCTATTGGGTGCGCCCGAGGAAGGGCGGCGTCATCGCCTTTGCCGGGCTGATGGAGACCTGGTCTTCCGCCGACGGTTCAGAAGTCGATACCGCCGCGATCATGACGACCAGGGCGAATGCCGCGATCCGCCACATCCACGATCGCATGCCGGTCGTCATCCAGCCGGAGGATTTCGAGCGCTGGCTCGACTGCAAGACGCGCGAGCCGCGCGAGGTGACGGACCTGATGCGGCCGGTGCAGGAGGATTTCTTCGAGGCGCTGCCGGTTTCGGACCTGGTCAATAAGGTCGCCAACATGGGGCCGGAACTCCAGAAACCGGTCGCGGTCGCCTCCCCGGAAGAGGAACCGCCGAAGAAGCCGAAGCCCGACCAATCGCAGTTGTCGCTCTTCTGATCCCTCCGCTTTTCTTCTCCGATCCCTCCGTTTTCTTCAAACAGACAATCCCATGAACCTGCTCTCCGCCGGCCTTTCCGGCCTCGCGCTCGGCGCCTCGCTCATCGTCGCCATCGGTGCCCAGAACGCATTCATCCTGCGCCAGGGTCTCATCCGCAGCCACGTCTTCGTGCTCTGCTTCATCTGCGCGCTGTCGGACGCGCTGCTGATCGCCGCGGGCGTCGGCGGCCTCGGCACGATCGTCTCGCAATCGCCGGTGCTGATCTCGGTGGTGACGCTCGGCGGCGCGGCCTTCCTCGGCACATATGCGGCGATGGCCTTCCGCCGTGCGGCGAAGCCGGGCGCCATGGTGGCGGGCGCGCCGGAAGCGATGGGGCTGAAGGCGGCGGTGCTCACCTGCCTCGCCTTCACCTTCCTCAACCCGCATGTCTACCTGGATACGGTCGTGCTGCTCGGCAGCCTGTCGGCGGCCTTCGAAGGCGTGGAACGCGTGGCCTATGGCGCCGGCGCGGCGATCGCCTCGTTCCTCTGGTTCTTCGGGCTGGGCTATGGGGCGCGGTTCTTGGCACCGCTCTTTGCCAGACCCGCCGCCTGGCGGGTTCTGGATGTCGTCATCGGCGTGGTGATGGGGCTGCTTGCGCTGGGGCTCTTGTTGAGCTTCCTGCGGGGCGGATGAGGCGGGCTCAGCCGGTCGGGGTGAGCTTCGGCTTGCGCTTCAGCATCAGGGCGGCGGCAACCACGGCCTTCAGCCCCAGCGGGCGGTAGGGCGTCGTCGGTTCCGGCTTGGCTTCGGTCTTCGTCTCTGGCTTGTCGGTGCTCATGGCTGTCTCCTCACACACGCGAATCTCTGCATTGCCTGCAATCGCGCCTGTCCGCATAAAAGCGGGCGGAATCGTGGCCGAAGAGCCGGCGCCATCGCCGGCCCTTCATAGAACTGTCATCTTGTCGGAAACTGTTGCGCGGAAGTTTCAACTTACGCCGCTCAAACGGTTTTACACGTTCGCACTGTCATCCTCGATTGTAATCGTGCCGTAGCGGCGCTGCCAGGCGCGGGCGCTGAAGGGCAGTACGCAGAGATAGGCGACGACGGTGATCGACAGCACCTGCCAGGTATAGCTCATCAAGAGCGCCACATAGAGCACCACGCCGAGCAGGATGGGCAGCATGAGGTCGCGGCGGATGCGGCGCGACTTGCCGGACCAGACCGGCAGGCGGGAAACGAGCAGGTAGCCGATCAGCACCGTATAGGCGACGCTTCCATAGACGAAGAGGGGCGTGGGCTCGACCCCGAGGAAGCCGAGATAGACCGGCAGCAGCACCAGCATGGCGCCCATCGGGGCGGGCACGCCGACAAAGAATTCCGATTGCCAGGGAGCCTTCACGTCACGCTCGGCCATGACATTGAAACGGGCAAGGCGAAGGCCGGCCGCGATGGCATAGAGGAGGGCGGCGATCCAGCCCGGCGAACGGGCGTTGTCGAGCAGGAATGCGTAGGAGACGAGCGCCGGCGCCACGCCGAAATTGATGATGTCGGCAAGCGAATCCATCTGCACGCCGAATTTCGACGTGGCCTTGAGGAGACGCGCGACGCGCCCGTCTATGCCGTCCAGGAAGGCCGCCAGCAGCACCATGGCGACGGCCAGCTCGTAGCGGCCCTCGAAGGCGAGCCTTATGCCGGTCAGGCCCGCGCAGATGGCGAGCACGGTGATGAGGTTCGGCACCATGAGCCGGAGCGGGATTTCGCGCAGGCGCGGGCCGCGGGCCTCGTCATGGGCGCGGGGCGGTTCGGAAGGCGAGGGGGAGTTCTCCATGCGGCTCTCTCGTCCTTCGCTCAGGTGCGTCGGCTGATGGTCGGGCCTTTGGCCGAGCCGAATTCCGCAAGCACGGTCTCGCCGCCGATGGCGAGCTGGCCGACGGAGACGCGCGGCTGGGCTCCTGCCGGCACGAAGACGTCGAGCCGCGAGCCGAAACGGATGAGGCCGAAGCGCTCGCCGGCATTGACCGGTTCGGTCGGCTTCACCCAGCAGACGATGCGCCGCGCCACCAGGCCGGCGATCTGCACGACGCCGATCTTGCCGTGACGGCTTTCGATGACGAGGCCGTTGCGCTCGTTGTCCTCGGAGGCCTTGTCGAGCTCGGCATTGACGAACTGGCCGGGCCGATATTCGATGCGGGTCACCTGGCCGCGCACCGGCGAGCGGTTGATGTGGCAGTCGAAGACGTTCATGAACACGGAAATGCGCAGCATCGGCTCGGAGCCGAGCTCGAGCTCGGCCGGCGGCACGACCATCGCGACATGGCTGATCTTCCCGTCGGCGGGGCTCAGCACGAGGTCGTCGTCCTGCGGCACGGCGCGTTCCGGATCGCGGAAGAAATAGGCGCACCAGAGCGTCAGCACGAGCCCGACCCAGAACAGCGGTTCGAAAATCCAGCCGAGGATCAGCGAGGCGATGAAGAAGGCGGCGACGAAGACATAGCCTTCCTTATGGATCGGCACGAGCGTGTTGCGGATGGTGTCGAAGAGATTGATCAACCCTGGTTCTCCTGAGGCATGTCGCGCAAAAGTGCGTGGTTTTGCGATGACGGCATGCGAAACGCAAAATGGTCAGCGGGAACTGACTACAGAAAAACCGTTTTGGCGGCAATGCGGTTCCGTCGCCGCAACTTCAGGGATCGGTGATGGCCTCGCCTACGGCACCCCGGCTGCGCCAAGGACAGCAGCCGGCGCGCCGAAGGTTTAGCCCTCGTCCCCGGATGCCAGGGGCGCGCCGGGCAGATAAAGCAGGATCGGCCGGATCTCGTAGACTGCGGTCGGATTGGCGCGCCGCAGCTCGCGCGCCGCCGCGACCGCGTCGTCGAGGGTCGGAAAGTCCACGACATAGAAGCCGAGCAGCTGTTCCTTGGTTTCGGCAAAGGGGCCGTCCGTGACGATGCCGTCACCCTTTCCCCGCAAGGTCACGGCGCGTTCCGTCGGGCCAAGCCGCGCGGCAGGCCCCAGATGCTTCTGCTTGACGAGACGGTCGTTGACCTGGAGCAGCTCGGCCATCAGCGCCGCATCCTCCTCCTTGGACCAGGATTCGACCACCCCTTCTGCGTGATAGGCCAGTATGGCGTAATACATGGATCGTTCCTCCCTTGTGGATCCGTCAATTCCCGCCGGCCGGGTTCCGTCCGGCGCAGCGCAAGCCCCGTCGGCGTGGCCTCTACTGCTCCACGAGCCCGAGCCACGTCGTCAGCGCGAGGAGCGGCGAGCCGTAGAACGTAAGGACGAGCAGATAGGCAAGCGCGACGCCGCCGAATACCGCCATTCTCTTGTTAAGATATCTCTTCATCCGTTCGTCCCGGTTTGGATTGCGGTCTGCAGCCGATTGACGTTCGGCTCGACCTTCGAAGGCCCCGACTAGCAGAAAAACCGGTTCGGCGGCAAATGCACATTCCCGGCCCGCCCGTGCCGTCTCGTCAGCGCGGCGCCAGCCCGCTGCTTTAAACGCTCACATTCAATTGAAGCCATAAACGAACAGTTGCAGCACGGCATGCTGGTTTTCCTGTTAAGGAATCGGCGGGCCACCGCGTCTGGTGCGGACATTCAAGTCATTGTTTTCAATTAAACATTATAAGAATCGAAAGGTAGATTATGCAGCACTGGACGTCGGGATATGTCGAGGGATTGGACTACACGCATGGTTTTTACCGCGAACTGACGCCGGCCTTGCTTGCGCTTGCCGCCCTGTCTCGCGGGCAGCGGTTCAATCTGGCGGCACCGCATCTCAAATATTGCGAACTCGGCTGCGGCCAGGGGTTTTCCGTCAATCTTCTGGCGGCGGCCAATCCCGGGATCGAATTCCATGCGAACGATTTCAATCCGGCGCATATCGCCGGCGCGCGCAGCCTTGCGAGTGAAGCCGGTTTGAAGAACGTGCATTTCTACGAGCACGCCTTTGCGGATTTCGCAGACGAACCCGCTTTGCCGGCCGATGGTTTCGACATCATCGCGCTGCACGGCATTTATAGCTGGGTCTCGGCGGAGAACCGGCGGCATGTGATCGATTTCGTCGCGAGGAAGCTGAAGCCCGGCGGGCTCGTCTATGTCAGCTACAACGCGCTGCCCGGCTGGGCGGCGGCCATGCCGCTGCGGCGCATTCTGGTCGATTCCGCCGCGAGGCAGGCCGGGCCGATCGGTCCGCGCATCGACGAGGCGCTGGCGTTCGCCGATTCGCTTCTGAAAGCCGAGGCCGGCTATTTCCGGCAGAACTCGGCGGTGGGCTCGCGGCTCGGCTCGATGATGCCCATGTCGCGCAACTATCTCGCCCATGAATATTTCAATCGCGACTGGACGCCCTTCTATTTCGAGGACGTGGCGGCGGAGCTCTCTTCCGCCAAGCTTTCCTACCTGGGCACCGTCAACCTGCTCGACCATGTCGACGAGATCTCGCTGACGGAAGGGCAGCAGAAGCTGCTGCAGGCGGAAACCGATCCCCTGCGCCGCGAGACCCTGCGCGACTTCCTGGTGAACGAGCTGTTCCGCAAGGATCTGTTTGCCAAGGGGGCCTTGCCGCATACGTTCCGCAGCGCTTGCGGCGTCTGGCTGGAAACGCGGTTTGCCCTTTCGGTGGCGCGCCCGCATGTACCTCCGACGATCAAGGGAGCGCGCGGCCGGATCGAGCTGCACGAAGCCTCCTACACGCCGATCCTAGATGCCTTCGCCGGCGGACCGATCACGATCCGCGAGCTCCTGACGCGGGGCGGCGGCCTCGGCATGAGCTGGGAGCAGGTGACCCGCGCCCTGACCGTCCTGGTCGGCGCCGGCCATCTGCAGCCGTGCCTGCCGGAGGAGGGCGAGGACCTGCGCGTGGAAAGCTGCCGCGCCTTCAATCTCGCCGTCTGCAAGCGCGCCGAGGACAGCGAGGATCTGCAGTTTCTTGCCTCGCCCGTCACCGGCGGCGGGCTGTTCCTGGACCGGTTCGAACAGCTCTTCCTCCTCGCGATCGGCGAGGGGCTTCGGGAGCCGGGGCAATGGGCGGGCCTTGCCTGGCGTATCCTGGGGCCTCAGGGCCAGAGGCTTCTGAAGGACGGAAAGCCCCTGGAAACGGCGGAGGAGAATATCGCCGAGCTCTGCGCCCGGGCGGAAAAATTCGCAGAGGTGCGGTTGCCTGTCTGCGAACAGCTCAAGATCGTTTTCTGAGAAAAGACCGCGACGATCTGCCGGCAAGCCTTCTTCGCAGGAGGGCTTGACCGGGCGGGTTATTCCGCCGCTGGCTGGCCGCGCAGCACGACGCCGAGGTCGTCGCTCTCGCGCACCTTTCTCAGCTGCTCCTCCGCCTGCACCGCCTCGCGCTGGCGATTCCACATCGAGGCATAGAGCCCGTTCGCTTCGAGCAGCGCCGCGTGGGTGCCGCGCTCGGCGATCTGCCCGTCGCGCAGCACGATGATCTCGTCCGCATTGATGACGGTCGAGAGCCGGTGGGCGATGACCAGCGTCGTGCGGTTTTTCGAAGCCGTGTCGAGCGCCGACTGGATCTCGTGCTCGGTCGTGGTGTCGAGCGCCGAGGTCGCCTCGTCGAGGATGAGGATCGGCGGGGCTTTCAGGATCGTGCGGGCGATCGCCACGCGCTGCTTCTCGCCACCCGAGAGCTTTAGGCCGCGCTCGCCGACCTTGGTGTCGAAACTTTCCGGCAGCGTGCGGATGAAATGGCCGATCTGCGCGATCTCCGCGGCGGCGAGCACTTCCTCTTCCGTCGCCGAAGGCCGGCCGTAGCGGATGTTGTAGGCGATCGTGTCGTTGAACAGCACCGTATCCTGCGGCACCATGCCGATCGCGGCGCGCAGGGACTTTTGCGTGACGTCGCGCACGTCCTGTCCGTCGATGGTGATCGCCCCACCCTGGATGTCGTAGAAGCGGTAGAGCAGGCGGGAAATGGTGGATTTGCCCGCACCGGACGGGCCGACGATCGCCACCGTCTTTCCGGCCGGCACCTCGAAGGAGATGCCCTTGAGGATCGGCCGCGCCGGATCGTAGGAGAAATGCACGTCCTTGAAGGCGATCGACCCTTGCGCGATGGCGAGTTCCTGCGCACCCGGCCGGTCGGTGACTTCCGGCGCCACTTCCAGGAGATCGAACATCTGCTCGATGTCCGTGAGGCCCTGGCGGATTTCGCGATAGACGAAGCCGATGAAGTTGAGCGGCACGGCAAGCTGCATGAGGAGCGCGTTGACGAAGACGAAATCGCCGATCGTCTGCTCGCCGCGCTGCACGGCGAGCGCCGACATCACCATCATCACCGCCTGCCCGATGCCGAAGATGACGCCCTGGCCGAAGTTCAGCCAGCCGAGCGAGGTCCAGACGTCGGTCGCGGCCTTTTCGTAGCGCGCCATCGAGGCGTCGAAGCGGCGGGCCTCCATCTCCTCGTTGCCGAAATACTTGACCGTCTCGAAGTTCAGGAGCGAGTCGATCGCCTTTGTATTGGCGTCCGTGTCGCTGTCGTTCATCGAGCGGCGGATCGAAATGCGCCAGTCGCTCGCCCGGATCGTGAACCAGATATAGAGCCAGACGGTGACGGCGGTGACGAGAACGTACCAGAAGCCGTAGCTCGCCCAGAAGATGATCGCGGTGAGCAGGAATTCGAGCAGCGTCGGCACGGAATTGAGGATGGTGAAGCGGACGATCGTCTCGATGCCCTTGGTGCCGCGCTCGATGATGCGCGACAGCCCGCCGGTCTTGCGCTCCAGATGGAAGCGCAGCGAGAGCTGGTGCATGTGCACGAAGGTGCGGTAGGCGAGCTGTCGCACCGCATATTGCCCGACCGAGGCGAAGAGCGCGTCGCGGAGCTGGTTGAGGCCGAGCTGCAGGATGCGGGTAAGGTTATAGGCGATGACGAGGACGACCGCGCCGAGCAGGAAGGCCGGCAGGAGACCGGCCATGTCCAGCCTGCCGTTCAGGGCATCGGTGGCCCATTTGAAGAAATAGGGGACCGCGAGCAGCACGAACTTGGCGAGGAAGAGATAGAAGGTCGCCCAAAGCACGCGCGCCTTCAGGTCCGCCCGGCCCTCGGGCCACATATAGGGCCACAGGTTGACGAGGGTGCCGAGCGGATTGCTGGCATCCGCCGATACGGTCTTTTTCTTATCCGCCATGAATGTCTCCGCGCGGGCGCATCGAAACGCCACCCGGCACATAAGGGGCTGCGCGGCATGTTGCAATGACGGTTTTGTGAAAGATCCGCCTCTACGGGAGCAGGCATCGGTCTGTCAGGCCATGCGCAAGCCTGTCGCGGCGGCCCGCCGCCCCGCTCGCCGACGGCAAAGGCCGTGGCCTTATTCGATCACCATCACCCGCGCCTCCCGGGCGGCGTTGATGAAGGCCTTGCGCACCTCGCCTGGCGAGACGAGATCGTGAATCCCGTCAAGGCAGGCTTTCACCGCTTCGCAGAAACGCTCTCCGCCGTCATCCGGCCATTCCTTGAGAAGCTCTTCCGCGGCTTCCTCGACCGAATGCACGACGCTGTACCGGCCTGTGCCATGCATGGCGAGGCCCACTGGCTGAAACTGGTGCAGACTGTCCGATTTCATGACGTTTTGCCTCTGTCTGTCTGCGACATTGGCAACGTTGCAATAACCATGCCGCATGTGGCGGCGGTCAAGCCCGATCCGCATCAACTTTTCATCTTGGAGATTTCGCACGAACCTTTTCGCCTGTACAATGTTCTCCCTACAGGAGGAGGAAGCCATGAAAGACCGGAACAACAGGCAGGTCCATAATCCTGGTCCGCGTGACCAAGACGTTTCGAAATACTGCAAGCGTTTGGGCGTTGACGTTGCCGAAGAGCGAAAGCTGCTGCGGCTGCTCGGGAAGCATGCGCCGTTGCACGAGATCCGGTCGAACCTGCCGCCTGGACAGCCGCGCTTCCGGTGATCGTCGAGAACTCAGCTTGGGAGAACTGGCCACGCGCCTTCGGCCGCGGCGGGTCTTTCGTCCGCGCGGTTGAAATGGGAATGGGGCAGGCGGGGCATTTCGGGTGTTGGTTTTTCAGGCTTTCCGCCTGCCCCGATCGCTCGGAGGCGTTTCGGGAGGTACAGTCAGGTCTCCCTTGCGCTTCCACCGACCATCACCGGCAACCGGGCCCCTTCGAACCTGATGAGGAGGCCGGTTCCGGAACCCGGTTTCCCATCCGATGACCCGACGATTGTCGCGCGGCTTCGAGAGGCGGGGACGATGGATGACGGCGGCCTGA
Source organism: Xaviernesmea oryzae (assembly GCF_900177415.1). Taxonomy (GTDB): domain Bacteria; phylum Pseudomonadota; class Alphaproteobacteria; order Rhizobiales; family Rhizobiaceae; genus Neorhizobium; species Neorhizobium oryzae_A. The sequence continues at coordinate 1,610,227 of NZ_FXAF01000006.1, forward strand.
GTTAAGATGCTGAAATCGGTGCCGGAAACTTTTCAGGGAGGCGAAATCTGTCCACGCCGAAGCAGGAAAAGGTATTCTGACGCGGGCGGAATGCGTCAGGCCGCATCGTCCACAGGAGCGACGGAGAATTTCAGGCCGAGCGCCTTCATGACCCCGAGAAGGGTGGAGAGCTTCGGGTCCCCTGTCTCGCTCAGCGCCTTGTAGAGGGCTTCGCGGGTGACGCCGGCCTCTCTGGCAACGGCCGACATGCCGACAGAGCGGGCCACGTCGCCCAGCGCATGCGTGATAAGGGCTGCATCGCCGTCCTCGAAGGCAGCTTCAAGATAGGCGACGCGGTCTTCCGGCGTCTTGAGATGGTCGAGAATATCGAAACGGGTTGTCTCGATCGGCATATCAAATCTCCTGAGCCATCTGCTTCGCCAGCGCGATATCCCGCCGCTGCGAAGACTTGTCCCCGCCGCATAGCAGAATGACGATGGTTTCTCCCATCTGCACGAAATAAATCCGATAGCCGGGACCATAGGGAATGCGCATTTCGCTGACCCCTTCGCCGACGGATTTGACGTCGCCCGGATTCCCGAGCTCCATCCTGCGGATGCGCGTTGCAATCCGAAGCCGGGCATTGCGGTCTTTGAGCTCGCCGAGCCATTTGACGAAAACCGCTGTCTGCCTGACGTCGATCATCTGTGAACTGTAGTTCACAAGTTCAAGATGGTCAATATCGCAAGGCGGCTGGTCGTTTCGGGAAAGGCAATGCTGAAATGCGTGCCGGAAACTTTCAGGAAAGCGAAATCTGTCCGGGGTCGCGGAGCACTTGCCCTTACCCCTCTCCCGCGCGCGACAGGACAATCGCGTATGAGGGACTGAACGAGTTCTGCTTGCGCCCTCTTCTCCCCAGCGGGGAGAAGTGCCGAGCAAAGCGAGGCGATGAGGGGGTGCACACGCGGCAAACGCATTGCCCGATGGTGGCTTCGCCCCCCCTCATCCGGTCCTTCGGACCACCTTCTCCCCGCTGGGGAGAAGGGGCGGCGCAATTTTGCTCAGATGCAATTGTCCTGCCATTCGCGGGGAGAGGGGCCCCGATACGGTGTGATGGATGCGGAAACGGCGAGGCTTATCCCTTCTCCCCGCGTGCGGGGAGAAGTGCCGAGCAAAGCGAGGCGATGAGGGGCCTGTGTCAGCCGGCAGGCTGGGAGGAGCGAAAGCCTACGACTTCCGGTGCAGCATCCGCTGGCGGTGGAGTTCTTCCGAATCCGGGCGGTATTCCTCCGGCACGCCGAAGATCTGGCCGGGCTGGATGATGTCCGGATTGCGGATCTGGTCCTCGTTGGCGAGGTAGATCGTCGTGTAGCGGACGCCCTGGCCGTAGACGCGGCGCGAGATCTGCCACAGCGTATCGCCCCGGCGGATGATCACGGATGCGCGCTCGCTCTGGGTGAGCGGTTCCTGCTGGATGGTCCGGGCGCTGCCGGCATCGGTCGCCGTGGCCGGTGCCGGCGCGGCAGCGGGCGCGTTCGACGCCACCTCGACGCCGTCGAGTTCCCGGGCGATGGCAGGGCCGACGGCGCGGGCGATCAGCTCGCCGATCTGCTTCAGGCCGGCGCCGACGGCGGCGACGTCCTTCGGAAGCGCATCGAGCGCCGCGAGCGCGGCTGCGGCATCCTTGGACGTCGTCTCGGCGACCGCGCGGGCGGCGGCCGCGGCATCGGCCGGCAGGCGGTATTCGGCGAGCGATTTCAGCGCGATCGAGGTTGCGGACCGGGCGGCGACCATCTGTTCCAGGGAAGGGACCTGGCTATTGGCGTAAAGGCCGCGCAAGAGGTTGAAGGCGCGCACGGTTTCGTTGCGCAGCTTGTCGAAGGCGCCGGCCTCGATCATGGCCGCGGCATCGCCGCCGCGCGGCGCAGCGATGGCGGCGATCTGGTCGCCGGCCGGGCGGTTGAAGGGCACTTCGACGCGCACCAGGACCTCGCCGCCCGCGCCGAGCGCTTCGACGGAGATCCGGTGGTCGCCGACCGCAAGCTCGCGCGTTCCCTCGATCACGAAGCTGCCGTCCTGGCCGGCCCGGGCGGTGCCGATCGGCTGGCCGTCGGCCGCGCCGCGCAGCGACATGCCGGGCTTGGCAACGCCGGCGACGAAAATCTTGGTTCCCTCGATCTCGACGGCGGTGACCTGCAGTTCCGGCGCCGCGGCGGCAGCTCCCGGCAGCGGAGAGGCCGGCACGGCGGCGGGGATATTGGGTGCGGCGGCGGCGAGATCGGACGAGCCGGCCGGCAGGGCGGGCGCGCCGCCGGGCGCACTTGCGGCCGGTGCCGCGGAGGCCGCGGGAGCCTGAAGAGGCGAGGCGGCGGCGGTGTCGGTGGCGGCCGGTGCCGCCGGTTGTGCGGCTGCGGAGGATGCGGCGGGCTTGCCGGGCTCCTGCGGCGACGGCATGGCGACCACGCGGCTCGCCTTGCCCGGCCTGGTCACTAGGGCGAGCAGTTTGCCGCTGTCGTCCGTCGGGATGGAAATCGTCGCCGTCTCTTCGGAGATCGTCGTCTTGCCGTCCTTGCCGGTCGCCTTCAGCACGAGCTGGTGGTCGCCGGGCGGCAGAGGCTTGTCGAGAGGAATGGCGAAATCGCCGCTCGGGCCGACGTCGACCTTGCCGATGACGGAGGTCCCGTCGGTGACCTCGAGCGTGGAATTGGGTTCGGCGCGGCCGGCGATGACGGTGGAGCCGTCCGGCTCGACGCGCAGCACGTCGAAGGAGGGAGACGTCATGCCGGCGGCGGGCTGCTGCGCAGCGGCCGGCGGATTGGCGGCCTGGGATGCCGCCGGCGCCGCGGGAACGGCGGCCTGCCCGGAAAGCGGGGTCTCCGGCGCCTTGGCGGCCTGCTGCGTTTCCGTCACCGCGTCCTTGACCGCATTGCCGGCCGCATTGATCGCATCTCCGAGCGGCTTTGCGTCATGGTTGATCCTCGGCAACACGAAGAACACCATCAGCAGCGATGCTATGGCGAGTGCGAACAGGGCCAGCCAGCCGGCGCGGTTTCTGATCATCAATGTCTCTCCCGACGGGTCCCGAAATCCTTCCCGCAAAATTGCGTCGGATTTGAAGAACGATGCTCTACCGTCGCATATTCGGATTAACCCTTTCCTCCTGCCTCCACAAGCTTTTCGGGCTATAAACCCTTGCTCTTCCGGGCATTTCCCGTCAATTTCGACGATTGGGACCCCGTTCCCGCCCCTGCCTTGATGCCTTACGGAGAAAACTGTTGCCGATTCGATCCATCTGCGTTTACTGCGGCTCTCAGCCGGGACGCGATCCCGCCTATATCGCGGCGGGCCGCGAGCTCGGGAAATCCATCGCCGCCCACGGGCTTCGGCTTGTCTACGGCGGAGGCACGAAGGGCATCATGGGCGCGGTCGCGGCCGGCGTTCTGTCGAACGGCGGTCAGGTCACCGGCATCATTCCCGAATTTCTTGTCGATATGGAGGCGACCCGCCACTCTCTCGGCCAGCTCGACGAGCTGATTGTGACCGAGGACATGCATGCGCGCAAGCACAAGATGTTCGAACGGGCCGACGCTTTCGTGACGCTGCCGGGTGGCATCGGCACGCTGGAGGAGATCGTCGAGATCATGACCTGGGCGCAGCTCGGCCGCCACGAGAAGCCGATGGCCTTTGCCAATATCGGCGGTTTCTGGGATCCGATGCTGGACCTGATCACCCACATGCGCGAACAGGGCTTCATCCACCGCGCCCATCTCGTCCAGCCGCTGGTCATCACGGACGTGGATGAGATCGTCCCGGCGATCCTGGAGCGCGGCGAGGACCGCCCGCCGACGGACGGCGAGGAAGCGGTGATCTCCAAACTCTGAGGCGTCCCGGCGCGGCTACCGGCCGCGCGCCTGCCGGAGCATCGACCAGGTGTAGAGCACGAGCGCCGCCCAGATCAGCACGAAGGCGCCGAGCTTCACGGAGCCGAGGGGCTCGTGGAAGACGAAGACGGCGACCAGGAAGATCATCGTCGGCGCGATATACTGCATGATGCCGATGGTCGAGAGCTTCAGGAGCTTGGCGCCGTTGGCATAGATCATCAGCGGCCCGGCGGTGACGATGCCCGCCGCCATCAGGATGAAGGCATCCCAGCCGCTCGAATTGGTGAGATGGCCCTGGCCCGTGGCCTCCAGCCAGATCACGTAGGGAAGGCAGGGAATGCTGATCAGAAGCACTTCCAGGAAGAAGCCCTGGTTCGGGCCGATCGGCAGCGTCTTGCGGAACAGCGCGTAGAAGCCCCAGGTGACGGTGAGCGCGATCGACACCCACGGCAGCCCGCCGGCATCGACGGTCAGGATCGCCACCGCGATGGCCGCAAGTCCGATCGCCGCCATCTGCGCCGGTGTCAGCCGCTCTTTCAGGATGAGGGCGGCGAGAAGGACGCTGAAGAGCGGATTGATGAAATAGCCGAGCGCCGCATCCAGCGTTCGGCCGGCGGCGACCGACCGGACATAGATGCCCCAGTTGGCGCCGATGATCGCGGCCGTGAGCGAGGCCATGGCGAGCATGCGCGGGTTCTTCAGCGCGATCTTGAGGTCGCCCGTGCGGCGAAGCAGGACAAGCACGAGCCCCGCGAAGGGCACCGACCAGATGGCGCGGTTGGCCAGAACTTCCAGCGACGGAATGTGGGCGACCGCCTTCAGGTAAAGCGGCAGGAAGCCCCAGAGGAAATAGGCCGTCAGCCCGAAGGCGAAACCGCGCGGCGTGTCTTCGTTCTCCGGCGTGCCGTTCTTCGCCATGACGTCCTTCGCCAGGTCCGGGGCGCTATCGGTGGCCATGAGGGTGTTTCCATGATGCTTGTTCTGGTTGCCACCGCTCTAAACGAACAGGTTGAGCCGAACCAATTCATTTCGGTGAAGGATCCATGAATGCGCTTGGGCGCGGATCGCCCCCTCTGGCCTGCCGGCCATCTCCCCCACAGGTGGGGAGATCACAAGCGGCTCGGCTTTCCCGCCAAGCGGGCCTCGCGCCATGTAGCTGCGGTGTTGTTTGGGGAAGCCTGTGCGCCCATCCAATCTCCCCACCCGTGGGGGAGATGGCCGGCAGGCCAGAGGGGGCCTGTCGTTCGAGGAGGTCTGAGGCCGCGGCTTTCGGCATTTCGTGGTTCGACGAAGGGATTTCGGAAGCCGCAACGGAGCAACCTGGCCGTATCAGCCACGGCCAGGTGATTTGCTGCGCGAGGCCTCATGCTCGGGTTAATCGCATTTATCCGGCGTGGCGGCCGCAGCGGCGGTTTCCCCGCCTTTCTGTTGCGCGACGGCGTCCTGGTTAGATGTCGCAAGATTGCGGCTTTCACCCATCGGCATCGTTGCGCCGTCCTTCTGCGGTGGCTTGGTGGCGGCATCCGCGCTGGTGGTCGTCGTTCCGGTTGGGGTCTCGGTTCGGGCCTGCGTTCCCGCATTGCCTTCAAGGGGCGCATGGGTGCCGTCCTTGGCGATGCCGCTGCGGGCCTCCTTGTTGACGGAACCGGTGACGTCGACGCAGTCGGCAAAGGCCGGCTGGAATGCAAAAGCTGCCATCCCGATGGCAGCCGCGGTCAAGGAAATTGGCTTCATGGGACTTCCTCCTGGTTGATCGTCCCTAACCATTCAGCCTACCTGAGGTTCCGCAAAAGCCTCACTCCGCCGCGATTTTCCCCGCCAGCTCCCGGTTCTTCATCAGCTTGTAGATGACGGAATCCATCAGTGCCTGGAACGAGGCGTCGATGATGTTTTCCGAGACCCCGACCGTCCACCAGCGCACGCCGCTGGAATCGGTGGATTCGATCAGCACGCGGGTGATCGCCTCCGTGCCGCCGTTCAGGATACGCACCTTGAAGTCGGCGAGAACGAGGTCGTCGATCTCGTGCTGGTACTTGCCGAAATCCTTGCGCAGCGCCCGGTCGAGCGCGTTGACCGGACCGTCGCCTTCCGCGACCGACATATGTGTGTCGCCGTCGACGATAATCTTCACGACGGCTTCCGAGACGATCTTGATGCGGCCGTGGGAATCGAAGCGGCGCTCCACCATCACCCGGAAACCCTCGATCGAGAAGAAGTCCGGAATGGTGCCGAGCGTGCGGCGGGCGAGCAGTTCGAAGCTCGCGTCGGCGCCCTCGTAGGCGTAGCCGGAGGCCTCGCGGTCCTTGACGATGGCGATGAGCTTGTCGAGCTTCGGATCGTCCTTGGCGACCTCGATGCCGCGCCGCTTCAGGGCGTTGATGAAGTTCGACTTGCCGCCCTGGTCCGACACCATGACCTTGCGGAAATTGCCGACGCTTTCCGGCGTCACGTGCTCGTAGGTACGCGGGTCCTTCAGAAGCGCCGAGGCGTGGATGCCGGCCTTGGTGGCGAAGGCGGACGCGCCGACATAGGGGCTCTGGTGGTTCGGCGAACGGTTCAGGAGCTCGTCGAAGGCGTGGCTGAGATTGGTGAGGCCGGAGAGCCGCTCCGCGTCGATCGCCGTCTCGAAGCGCGAGGAATAGGTTTCCTTGAGCGCCAGCGTGGCGATCAGCGTCACCAGATTGGCGTTGCCGCAGCGTTCGCCGATGCCGTTCAGCGTGCCCTGGATCTGTCGGCAGCCGGCTTCGACGGCGGCGAGCGAATTGGCGACCGCCTGGCCGGTGTCGTCATGGGCATGGATGCCGAGCGAGGCGCCCGGAATGCCGGCGGCGATCACGGCGGCGACGATCTCCCGCACTTCGCCAGGCTGCGTGCCGCCGTTCGTGTCGCAGAGCACGACCCAGCGCGCTCCGGCGTCGTAGGCCGTTCTCGCGCAGGCAAGCGCGTATTCGGGATTGGCCTTGTAGCCGTCGAAGAAATGCTCGCAATCGACCATGGCTTCCTTGCCGGCATGCCGGGCGGCCTCGACGCTGTCGCGGATCGATTCCAGGTTCTCCTCGTTCGAACAGCCGAGCGCCACGCGCACGTGGTAGTCCCAGCTTTTCGCCACGAAACAGATGGCGTCGCTCTTGGCCTGCAGCAGGACGCTGAGCCCCGGATCGTTGGAGGCGGAGATGCCGGCGCGCTTGGTCATGCCGAAGGCGACGAATTTCGATTTCTCCGTGCGCTTTTCGGAAAAGAAGGCGGTATCGGTCGGATTGGCGCCGGGATAGCCGCCCTCGACATAATCGATGCCGAATTCGTCGAGCATGTCGGAAATGGCGATCTTGTCCTCGACGGAGAAATCGACGCCGGGCGTCTGCTGCCCGTCGCGGAGCGTGGTGTCGAAGAGATGGATGCGTTCGCGTGTCATGGGCGCTCCTCCTGGAGCGGGATCATTTTATTAATGAAGCCGGCACCCCCCTCTGCCCTGCCGGGCATCTCCCCCACAAGGAGGGAGATTGGAAGGGCTCGCCGGTTTCCCCCGATCTCCAGCATTCGCGGAGGGCGAAACGTTGCCGCGGACCGATCTCCCCCCTTGTGGGGGAGATGCCCGGCAGGGCAGAGGGGGGTAACGTCGGGGCACATCGGACTCAGACCTTCCCCGCAAACCGGTCCGTCGCGCGGATCAGCCTGTCGGTAATCCCCGGCTCGGAAACCGCATGCCCCGCGCCCTCGACGATATGGAAATCCGCGTCGGTCCAGACCTTCGAAAGCTGCCAGGCATATTTCAGCGGGCAGGGCATGTCGTAGCGTCCGTGCACGATGATGCCCGGTATGCCCCTGAGCTTCACCGCGTCGCGCAGGAGCTGCCCGTCGGTGAGCCAGCCGGCGTTCATGAAATAGTGGTTCTCGATGCGGGCGAAGGCCAGCGCATACATGTCCTCGTCATGGGAGGCCGCGAGCTGCGGATCGGGCAGCAGCGTGATGGTCGAGCCCTCCCAGACGCTCCAGGCCTTGGCGCAGCGGATCTGCTCGGCCTTGTCCGGGCCGGTGAGGCGCCGGTGGTAGGCGGCCATCATCTCGTGGCGTTCCTCTTCCGGAATGGGCGCGACGAAGGCCTCCCACTTGTCCGGGAACATTTCCGAGACGCCGAACTGGTAATACCAGTCGAGCTCGGGCCGGGTCAGCGTATAGATGCCGCGCACCAGAAGCTCGCTCACCCGTTCGGGATGGGTTTGCGCATAGGCGAGCGCCAGCGTCGAGCCCCAGGAGCCGCCGAAGACCTGCCATGTCTCGACGCCGATCATCTCGCGAAGCCGCTCGATATCGGCGACCAGATGCCAGGTCGTGTTGGCCTCCAGGCTTGCATGCGGCGTCGAACGGCCGCAGCCGCGCTGGTCGAAGAGCAGCACGTCGTAGAGTTCCGGATCGAAGAGCCGCCGCTGGTTCGGATTGCAGCCGCCGCCCGGGCCGCCATGCAGGAAGACGGCCGGTTTGGCCCCCTTCGTGCCGACCCGTTCCCAGTAGATCACATGGCCGTCGCCGACATCGAGCCGGCCCGTCTCATAGGGTTCGATCTCGGGATAGAGCGTGCGCAGAACGTCCGTCATAGATGAAGTCCCTTTGCCGGCCAGTTCTCGGTGTCGTGGTCGGGGTGCTGGAAGGAGATGATCTGCTCCTGCTTGGCGATGTCCTCGGCGCTGTCGCGGATCGGGGCGTCGAAGATCGTCGTCACCCATGGGATATGCGAGGAATAGTTCACCTGGATCTTCGGGGCGAGGTCGTCCCGGTTGTCGAAGGCGCCGATCGCAAGCTCCAGCCCGCCGGGATAGCGGTAGGTGAGCGGCGTGCCGCAGTTCTCGCAGAAGCCGCGATCGATATTGACGGAGGACTGGAAGTATCTGGGCTCGCCGCGGGTCCATTCGACGCCGTCCCTGGGCGCGCTGACGAGCGGCCCGAAGAAGCCGCCGAAGGCCTTCTGGCACATCCGGCAATGGCAGATCGAGGCCCGTCCCAGCTCGCCGTGGATGCGGAAGCGCACGGCGCCGCACTGGCAGCCGCCCGTTCTGAAGTGTTCAGTCATGCCTCTTCTCCTTCTGCCGGTTCTCCGGCGGCCAGGTTTCGGTGTCGTGATCGGGGTGCTGGTAGGAAACGATGTCGTCCAGAAAGGGGGCGGAATCGATATCGTCCATCGTATGCCGTCCCGGCAGCTCGTGCAGCCGGTCCACGAAGGGAAGCTTCGCCTCGATGCCGAACTGCACGACCGGCGGCAGCGATGCCGGATCGTCGAAGGCGCCTGCCGCAATCCCGATGCCGTCGGCGGCCTCATAGGTCATCGGCGTGCCGCACATCTCGCAGAAGCCGCGCCGCACGTGATTGGAAGACTGGAAATATCTGAGGCTTCCGCGCGTCCAGGTGAGCTCCGCCTCGCCGGTCGCCACGAGCGGGGCGTAATAGGCGCCGAACGCCTTCTGGCACATTCGGCAATGGCAGATGGACGAATCGAGAGGTTCTCCGGCGAGCCGGAAACGGATCGCGCCGCACTGACAGCCGCCGGTTCGGATGATGTCGCTCATGGATGCTCCTCCTGTGGCCAGACTTCCGTATCGTGATCCGGATGCTGGCGGTTGCCCGCCGCGACCTTCTTTTCCTCCTCGGGGGGCATGTCCATGGCCGCGTCGTGTTCCAGCCGGTCCAATTCGCCGAACCAGGACATCTTGCGGGCGAGATTGGTCTGCAGCCGGGGCTTCACGCTTTCCGGATCGTCGAGCGAGCCGAGCGTGACGCTGATATGGTCGCTCGACCCGTCATAGAAGAGCGGCGTGCCGCATTTTTCGCAAAAACCGCGCCGCACGGTCCCGGAGGACCGGAACCAGGCCGGCTCGCCGCGGGTGAGCCTGAAACTCTCCCACTTCACGCCGGCAAGCGGCATGAAATAATTGCCCGCCGCCTTCTGGCACATGCGGCAATGGCACAGATGCGGAAAGCCGAGCTCGCCTTCCGCAAGATAGCGCACCGCGCCGCACTGGCACCCGCCGGTTCGGATGATGTCGCTCATGGATGCTCCTCCTGTGGCCAGATCAGCCGTGTGCTACCCCCCTCTGTCCTGCCGGACATCTCCCCCACAAGGGGGGAGATCGGCAAGAGGCCCCGGCTTCCCGAAACTGTAATGCCAGCCTGCGCCGCTTCGGCAATCACAAACGTAAACCGGAGGCGAGGCTTCGCTGCAATCCGATCTCCCCTCTTGTGGGGGAGATGCCCGGCAGGGCAGAGGGGGGTGCGTGCAACGGAGAAAGCCATGCCATTCATGATCGCCTAAGCCTCTCCGGCAATTGTCAGAATATGCAGGCAGACATTGTCGATGTCTTTCAAAACATCATCGTTCCAGAAGCGCAGAACTATCCAGCCATCCTTTTCGAGGCGCCGGGTCCGGTCAGCATCATAACGAAGATCGGCATCGTTGCCGTGCTGCGATCCGTCGATTTCCACGATCAGGCGATGCGTAGGACAGGCGAAATCGACGATGTAGCCGGCGATCGGCACCTGGCGACGGAAACTCAGTCCCATCAACCGGTGGGCGCGAAGCGCGTTCCAAAGCTTCAGCTCGGCATCGGTCAGGGCTTTCCGCATGCGACGCGCGTTGGCACGCCGCTGCGGCGGGACCGGTGCATGCGGCATTCGACCCTCCTTGAGATGACCTGCCCGGACTATACCCCCCTCTGCCCTGCCGGGCATCTCCCCCACAAGGGGGGAGATTGGATAGTAGCCAAGCGTCGCCTCCAATTCATGTATGAGATTGCCGAAGCTGCACAGACCGACATTAATGTTTCGGGAAGCCGGCGCGTCTTGCCGATCTCCCCCCTTGAGGGGGAGATGCCCGGCAGGGCAGAGGGGGGTGGATGCGGGTGCCGCAACGGCGTCCATCCTACCTCTTCACCTCCCAGGTCGTGACGCGCTCGCCGGTGACCGGGTCCTTGCCGTCCTTCAGCTGGATGCCCTTTTCGGAAAGCTCGTTGCGGATCTTGTCGGCCTCGGCGAAATTCTTCGCTTTCAGGAGTTCGAGCCGCATGGCGACCAGCGCATCGACGGCGGAAGCCAGCGCCTCGTCGATCTCGGTCTTCTGCGGTAGCACGCCGAGGAGGTCGGCGCTGGCGGCAAAGACCGGCAAAAGCGCCTTGTCGGATTGGGTCTCCTGCGCCAGCGCATGCAGCGCCTGCACGGCCGCGACCGTGTTGAGGTCGTCCGAAAGCGCCTCCAGCACGGTGTCGCAGGGGGCCGCGCCGGACGGGTCCGCCGCCGGCCATTTGGAGAGGAGCCGCTCGGCCTCTTCCAGCCGCTTCACCGAGAAATCGATCGGCTCGCGGTAATGCGTCATCAGCATGGCGAGCCTCAGCACGTCGCCCGGCCACTTGCGGCCGCCGAAGGTTTCGGTGTGCAGGAGATCGTAGATGGTGATGAAATTGCCTTCCGACTTCGACATCTTGCGGCCTTCGACCTGCACGAAGCCGTTGTGCATCCACACGTTCGCCATCACGTCCGTGCCGTGGGCGCAGCGCGACTGGGCGATCTCGTTCTCGTGGTGCGGGAAGATGAGGTCGAGCCCCCCGCCATGGATGTCGAAGACCTCGCCGAGATAGCGCCCGCTCATCGCCGAGCACTCGATATGCCAGCCCGGCCGGCCGCGGCCCCAGGGGCTTTCCCAGCCGGGCTCGTTATGGCTCGACAGTTTCCACAGCACGAAGTCGCCGGGGTTCTTCTTGTGCGCGTCGACCGCGACGCGGGCGCCCGCCTGCTGCTCGTCGAGCGGCCGTTTGGAAAGCCGGCCGTAGTCGCGCATGGATTTCGTGTCGAACAGCACTTCGCCGCCCGCCACATAGGCATGGCCGTTGGCGATCAGCTTGTCGATGATGCCGATCATCTGTTCGATATTGTCGGTGGCGCGGGGCTCCACGGTCGGCTCCAGGCAGCCGAGCTCGGCCACATCCGCGTGGAACTGGCGCTCGGTCTTTTCGGTGACGGCGCGGATCGCCTCGTTGAGCGGCAGGCCGGGATGGTCGCGCAGCGCCCGGGCATTGATCTTGTCGTCCACGTCGGTGATGTTGCGGGCATAGGTGACGTGGTTTTCGCCGTAGACATGCCGGAGCAGCCGGAAGAGCACGTCGAAGACGATCACGGGCCGCGCATTGCCGATATGGGCGTAGTCGTAGACCGTCGGCCCGCAGACATACATGCGCACGTTCTGGCGGTCGATCGGTTTGAACTCCGCCTTCTCGCGGGTCAGCGTATTGTAGAGCTTGAGCGAAAAGCCCATCGAAAATCTCCCGACAGCAGGCGCCCGGCCGGACCGGGTCGTTTGTCTTCAAGGCTTTTCGAGAGACGAAAACGGCCGGGCCAGCGCGTACGCTAGCGAATAATGATCCCACAAATGGAAATCGCCGTTTTCATGGGCTTGGGTTATGGCGCGGAGCAGCGGTTTGGTCAAGGGGTGTTGCCTGTCCATAAGCGATTGAACGGCCCCTCATCCGGCTGCCGCCCCCTTCTCCCCGCATGCGGGGAGAGGGTTAGGGTGAGGAGCTAGGAGGGCTTCACTCCGGCGCCTTGAAATCCACGAACCTGTTCTCGCGCACCACGAACAGCCGGCCGCTGTCCTTCAGCTCGGGTGAGGCGAGGAAGAGGATTTTCTCGGCGACTTCGGACGGATGCGGCAGGCTCTCGGGGTCTTCGCCGGGCATCGCCTGGGCGCGCATCGCCGTGCGGGTGGCGCCGGGATTGACGATGTTGACCTTGAGCGGCGTGTGGCTGGTCTCGGCCGCCCAGATGCGGGCCATGTTCTCCACCGCCGCCTTGGAGATCGCATAGGCGCCCCAGAAGGCCGGCGCCTTGTTCGCAACGCCGGACGACATGATCAGCGCCCGGCCGGCATCGGAGCGGACGAGCAGCGGCTCGACGGAGCGGATCAGCCGCCAGGTCGCCGTCACGTTGGTCAGCATCACCTTCTCGAACACCTTCGCCTCGATATGGCCGAGCGGCGAGATGACGCCGAGGATACCGGCATTGGCGACGAGAATGTCGAGCTTGCCCCAGCGCTCGAAGATCGAGGCGCCGAGCCGGTCGATGGCAGCCATGTCGGTGATGTCGAACGGCACGAGCGTGGCGGTGCCGCCGGCCGCCTTGATCGCGTCGTCGAGCTCTTCGAGACCGCCGACCGTGCGGGCGGTGGCGATCACATGCGCGCCGGCCCGCGCCAGCCCCAGCGCCGTGAAATAGCCGATGCCCCGCGACGCGCCGGTGACCAGCGCGATCCTGCCCTTCAGATCGATCGTCATGATGCCTTCCTCGAATTCTCCGCGCAGCCTCTGCCCGCGCTCCTCATCCTGTCCTTCGGATTGGACCGGAGGATTGTCACAGGGATACGGCGGGCGCAAGTGCCTGGGTGAGGGGAGAGTCTTTCTGTCGTTCGGAGAGCCGGCGTCCCGCCAAGCGTCGTGCCGTGCCGCCCCCTCTGGCCTGCCGGCCATCTCCCCCACGGGTGGGGAGATCACAAGCGGCATGCTCTTCCCGCCAAACTAGCCCTGCCCAGGCGACTCGCATCGAATAGCAACCGTCGTTGTTTTGGGAAGCCGGTGCGCCCATCCAATCTCCCCACCTGTGGGGGAGATGGCCGGCAGGCCAGAGGGGGGCGGGCACGGCACGACGCTTGAGTGCGGTCTTCGAAGGAGGCCCCTTCAGCCGTTGCTGGCGAGGACCGAAACCTTGCGTCCCATCGTCTCGCCGTCCTTGTCGAGCAGGCGGGTGGGGTAGTCGCCGGTAAAGTAATGGTCGGTGAACTGCGGCCGGGCCTCGTTGCGGTCCTCGCCGCCGACGGCGCGGTAGAGGCCGTTGAGCGACAGGAATTCGAGCGAATCCGCGCCGATATACCGGCACATGGCCTCCAGGCTGTCGTACTGGTTGGCGAGCAGCTTTTCCCGGTCCGGCGTGTCGATGCCGTAGAAGTCCGGATAATAGATCATCGGGCTTGCGACGCGGATGTGCACTTCCCTGGCGCCGGCATCGCGGATCATCCGCACGATCTTCAGCGAGGTCGTGCCGCGTACGATCGAATCGTCGACCAGCACGACGCGCTTGCCCTCGATCATCGCCCGGTTGGCGGAATGCTTGAGCTTGACGCCGAAGGCGCGGATCTGCTGCGTCGGCTCGATGAAGGTGCGGCCGACGTAATGGTTGCGGATGATGCCGTATTCGAAGGGGATGCCGCTTTCCTGCGCATAGCCGAGCGCGGCGGGCGTGCCGCCGTCCGGCACCGGCACGACGACATCGGCTTCGACCGGCGCTTCCTTGGCGAGGTTGATGCCCATGTTCTTGCGCGCGACATAGACGCTGCGGCCGCCGACGACGGAATCGGGCCGGGCGAAATAGACGTATTCGAACAGGCAGAGGCGCTCCGGCTGGCCGTTGCCCGCCTTGCGGGCGTCGATGGTGATCGAGCCGTCCGGCTGGACCTCGCAGATGATGACCTCGCCGTTCTCCACGTCGCGGACGAATTTCGCGCCGATGATGTCGAGCGCGCAGGTTTCCGAGCAGAAGATCGGCTTGCCGTCGAGCTCGCCCATGACGAGCGGCCGGATGCCGGTGGGGTCGCGGGCGGCGATCAGCTTGGTGCGGGTCATGGCGAGCATGGAATAGCCGCCTTCCATCTGGCGGATCGCGTCGATGAAGCGGTCTGCGGTCGATGCGTAGCGCGAGCGGGCGATGAGATGCAGCACCACTTCGGTATCGGAGGTCGACTGACAGATGGCGCCGCCGGCGATCAGCTGCCGGCGCAGCGTCAGCCCGTTGGTGAAATTGCCGTTATGGGCGATCGCGATGCCGCCGACCTCTAGCTCGGCGAAGAGCGGCTGCACGTTGCGCAGCGCCACTTCGCCGGTGGTGGAATAGCGGTTATGGCCGATGGCGATGTTGCCGGGAAGTTTCGCGAGCGTCGCGGGATCGGTGTAATGGTCGCCGACGAGGCCCATGCGGCGTTCCGAATGGAAGCGCAGGCCGTCGAAGGAGACGATGCCGGCCGCCTCCTGGCCGCGATGCTGGAGCGCGTGCAGGCCGAGCGCCGTCAGCGTCGCCGCGTCGGGATGGCCGAGGATTCCGAAGACGCCGCATTCTTCGCGAAGCGTATCGCCATCCCATTCGTGGACGCTTCTTCCGTCAAACGTCTCGGAAACCGGCTCGCTCATCTTGGCCCCTTATCCCTTTCGGAAAAATGGAAAGGCCGGTCGGGGGAAATCTCTCCCCGGAACCCAGCCCGTTCTTCATGTGAACTCGAATGTTACCACAAATGGTGACGTTTCGCGCTGCATCAAGCGCAAGATAACGTCAATTATTTGTTGAAGGTGCGTCTTCGGCCGGCGGCTGATCCTGTCCTGCGGCACTATCGGCCGGCGCTTCCTCCCGGCCCATGATGCGGGCGCGGATCTGCGGCTCGATATCCTCGGGCAGGACCGCTTCCAGCCGCGCGACGAGCGTATCGAGGAAAGGCTTCGATTTCGCCTGCGTCACCCAGGCGGGCTGCGCGTTGGCGGCCACCAGCCAGTTCCAGAACGCCACGGCCACCACGAGCAGCAGGATGCCGCGGGCGGCGCCGAACAGGAAGCCGAGCGTGCGGTCGAGCGCGCCGATGCGGCTGTCGATGATGAAGTCCGCGATGCGCGCGGTGATGAAGGAGATGACGATCAGCGCGATCAGGAAGATGATGCCGGCGGAGGCGGCGATCGCGATGCGGTCATCGGCCGTGTAGTTCTTCGCGTAGGGAAGCAGCAGCGGATAGAGATAATAGGCGGCGGCGACCGAGCCCACCCAGCTTGCGATCGACAGCACTTCCCGCGAAAAACCGCGAACCATGGCAAGCACGGCGGAAAACAGCGTCACGCCGATGACGATACCGTCGAAAATCGTGATGGGCATATATGAACTACTCCGAACTGATCGACTTCGCGACAGCGCCCCGCCGTCTCGCAGCCGTCATACAACAGCGGACCTGTTAACGGAAGATCAATCATCTTCCGGGGCTTGCGGCATGTGGATGAATGGCCGGCAGCCCGCTTGCCCCTCATCCGGCTGCCGCCACCTTCTCCCCGCGGGCGGGGAGAAGGGATCTGCCGCGCTCAATTCCC
Organism: Xaviernesmea oryzae; assembly: GCF_900177415.1. Classification (GTDB taxonomy): domain Bacteria; phylum Pseudomonadota; class Alphaproteobacteria; order Rhizobiales; family Rhizobiaceae; genus Neorhizobium; species Neorhizobium oryzae_A. Next base: position 1,626,233 of record NZ_FXAF01000006.1, read on the forward strand.
GGCATCGAAACCCTTCATGAGGATGTTTCTCTTCCAAAACCGAAATAGAGCGAGGGAGCCGCGAGTCTCCTTCTCCCCGTCAAAACGGGGAGAAGGTGCCCGGCAGGGCGGATGAGGGGCCGAAACTTGTTTATGCGTCCCGGCGCTCAATCCTCTTCCACGGCCGGCCGGAGCCGGTTGGAGGAGCCGGCGATGCGCGCCACCAGGTCCGGCAGGTCGTCGATCTCGGTCCAGCGTCCGTTCGCGCCCTTCGGCACTTCGGCCGAGCTTGCGGACAGCATGGCGCCTGCAAAACCGAGCTTCTCGGCCTCTTTAAGGCGTTGCGCCGTCTGCGAAACCGGCCGCACGGCGCCCGAAAGGCTGATTTCGCCGAAATAGACGCAATCGGCGGGGAGCGCCAGGCCGGCGAGCGAGGAGACGAGTGCGGAGGCGACGGCGAGGTCGGCCGCCGGTTCCGAGATGCGGTAGCCGCCAGCCACGTTGAGATAGACGTCGTGCTGCCCGAGGCGGACGCCGCAATGGGCCTCCAGCACCGCGAGAATCATCGAAAGCCGCGACGAATCCCAGCCGACCACGGCGCGGCGCGGCGTGCCGAGCGAGGTCGGCGCCACCAGCGCCTGGACCTCCACCAGCACCGGCCGCGTGCCCTCCATGCCCGCGAAGACGGCGGCTCCCGGAGCCTTGGCGTTGCGCTCGCCCAAAAAAAGTTCGGAGGGGTTGGAGACTTCGCGAAGGCCCTTGTCGGACATTTCGAAGACGCCGATCTCGTCGGTCGGGCCGAATCGGTTCTTGACGGTGCGCAGGATGCGGTAATGGTGGCCGCGGTCGCCCTCGAAATAGAGAACGGCGTCGACCATGTGCTCGACGACGCGGGGGCCCGCGATCTGGCCTTCCTTGGTCACGTGGCCGACGAGCACCATGGCGGCACCCGTCTGCTTGGCGAAGCGGATCATCGCCTGCACGCCGGTGCGAACCTGGGTGACGGTGCCGGGCGCCGAATCGGCCGTGTCGCTCCAGAGCGTCTGGATCGAATCGATGATGACGAGATCCGGCCGCTTGCCGTCCGAAACGGTGGCGAGAATGTCTTCCACATTCGTCTCGGCGGCGAGCAGCACGTCCGTATCGGCCGCGCCCAGCCGCTGGGCGCGCAGCCTCACCTGCGCCACCGCCTCTTCGCCCGAGACGTAGATGATCCGGTGGCCGCGGCGGGAAAGGGCGGCGGCCGCCTGCATCAGCAGCGTCGACTTGCCGATGCCGGGATCGCCGCCGACGAGCACGGCCGAGCCGCGCACGAAACCGCCGCCGGTCGCCCGGTCGAGCTCGGAAATGCCGGTATGGATGCGCGGCGCCTGCTCGGTCTCGCCGGAAAGCGTGGTGAGCGCCACGGCACGGCCCTTCTTCGGCGCGCGTCCCGGACCGCCGCCGATGCCGCCCATCGGGTCTTCCTCGACGATCGTGTTCCACTCGCCGCAGCCGTCGCATTTGCCGGCCCAGCGGCTGTGCACCGTGCCGCAGTTCTGGCACACGAATTGGGTCTTTGCTTTTGCCATGGGGTCAGGTCAGTTTTCGTCAGTCTTGAAATAGTCGGGAGAGATTTCCTGGTGGCCGTGCAGAACACGGAGAATGCGCACGGTCGTCTCGGTCGTTCGAAAATAGATGCAACGTCGGCGATAGGGCAGCGCTTTCAAACCTGGCGAAAGTTCATCGCGCGGAGCGCCGGGAAAACCACTCAAGGCAATCCATTCCATCTTTCGGACAAGGTCACGAACAAAACGTGAGGCAGCCACCGGGTCTTCGGCTGCGATGTAAAGGAAGATGTCGAGGAGGTCTTGATCGGCGAGGGGAGAGTAGGTCAGCTTTTTCCGTTTAATCGCTGCATCCCCCGTTCGATAATGGAATCGGCAAGGGCGTCGGCCGTGGTGAAGGTAAGATACTCTCCCCGTTCGAACTGCGCGTCCGCTTCGGCGATCATCTGCTTCAGCAGCTCATTCTCGCTTCCAAGGCGGCTCAAACCCGCGGCAACGACTTCATCGGCATCCTTGTAGGCCCCGGCCTTCACCTGTTCCTCGATGAAAGCCTTGTGCTTGTCGCTGAGATGGATCTCGGTCATTTCGATCTCCTTTTGTTCTCTTGTAGCATGGTCGATCGCGGCTTCCAAGAGGAGAGGCGCACGTCGCTCAGCCGTCGGGATAGACATACCGCCGCTCGTGGCGCAGACCGAGGCCGGTGAGCATCTCGTAGCCGATCGTGCCGGCCGCACGCGCCACCTCGTCGAGCGGCATGTCGGGGCCGAAGAGTTCGATATAGTCGCCGGCGCGGATGTCTGTTGCCGGAACGTCGGTGACGTCGAAGATCGTCAGGTCCATGGTGATGCGGCCGACGACCGGCACCCTGTGGCCTGCGACGAAGCCGTGGGCGCCCGGCGTGCCGCCGGCCCTGAGGGGCACGCCCGAGCCGGAAAGCGAGCGGAGATAGCCGTCCGCATAGCCGGCCGCGGCGATGACGAGCCGGCTGTTGCGCGACAGTCGATGCGTGGCGCCGTAGCTGACCGTGGTGCCTTCGTCGGCCTCGCGGATCTGGATGATGCGCGCCTCCGCCTTCGCGACGGGCTTGAGCGGCTGCATGCCCTGCACGGATTCGCCGCCATAAAGCGCGATGCCGGGCCGGGTGAGGTCGAAGTGGTATTCGGGACCGAGGAGAATGCCGGCGGATGCGGAGAGGCTTGATTCGATGCCTTCGAAAGCCTCGGCAACCCTCTGGAAAGATTCGAGCTGCTGCCTGTTGAGGGGCGAGGAGGGCGTATCTCCGCTGTGGAGATGCGAGAGCACCAGCACCGGCGAGAAGCTCGCCGGCCGCGAGACGTCCTCGGCAAGGGCGATCGCCTCATCGAGCGGGATCCCGAGCCGGTTGAAGCCGGTATCCACCTGCAGGGCGCAGGGGTGGTCGCCGTGTTCCGAAACGACCGACATCCAGAAGGCGAGCTGTTCCTCGGAGGCGAGCACCGGCACGAGATCGTTCTCCAAGAACGTGCGTTCCTGGCCCGGCCAGATGCCGGAGAGCACATAGATGCGGGCGTCCGGCGCGTAAGCGCGCAGCGTCACCCCTTCCTGCACGACGGCGACGAAGAAATCCCGCGCGCCGGCTTCGTAAAGCGCGGTGCCGCAATCCTCGAGCCCGAGGCCGTAGGCGTCCGCCTTGAGGACCGCCGACGCCCTTGCGCTTCCCGAGCGCCGCGCCATCTCCCGCCAGTTGTCGACGAGTGCTCCGAGATCGACGGTCAGGCGTACCGGCGCGAAGTCGAAATCGTCGGGAGAGGAAAGTTCGGTCTCGAAATCGGTCATTTCTGCTCGTCGCGCATGAGGGGTGTTCCGGCGATCCTACCGCTTTCGAAGGCGGGAAAAAGACCGCGGCGTGAAAATCCTTCGCGCTGCACAACCTTTTGGGAGGCGAAGTCCCGGAGGAGACTGCCGGAGCCGGTGCACAGGGAGCTTCGCAAATCTGTCACATCGGCTGGATAGAAGCGGCGGACGGCGCGCGGCCGGTCAGGTGACCAGGCCGCTGCGCCTCTTCTTTTTGCGGGGGGCGGGACCGATGCAGAACAATCCGGCATTTGTGATCGAGGGGGCGAACGTGGTTTTCGGCGATCGCCTGGCGCACGCCTCCTTGCGTGTCGAAGACGGGCGGATCACGGCGATCGACGGCGCGCGAGACGGAGCGGATGTCATCGACGGCCGCGGCCATATCCTCGCGCCGGCTTTCGTGGATGTCCATGGCGATGCCTTCGAGCGGCAGATCATGCCGCGGCCCGGCACCATGCTTCCGGTCGCCGCGGCACTGCTCGACACGGACCGTCAGCTTGCGGCGAACGGCATCGCGACGGCCTACCATGCCCTGACGCTGAGCTGGGAGCCGGGGCTCAGGTCTGTGGAGAACGGCCGCTCCGTCGTCGCCGCCCTCGATGCGCTCTCCCCGCGGCTGACGGTAGACAACCGCGTGCAGCTGCGCTGGGAAACCTTCTGCTTCGAAGCCGTCGACCTGATCCGTGAGGCGCTTTCGGGCCCGCATCTGCCTTCGATCGCCTTCAACGATCATACGTCGATGGTGATGCTCGATCCCTCCGTGTCGTTGCAGGAGCGGCCGTTCGATCTCGATCCGGCCTTCCCGGCGGTCGATCCGCGATCGCCCGAATTCGCCGTGAAGATGGCCGAACGCGCCAAGCGTGCGAAGATCCCGGTGTCGGACATGGTCTCGCTCGTCCGCGACATGTGGGAGCGCCGGCCTGAGGTGCCCGGGGCGATCGAGGACGTGGCGGCGCTCGGCCGGGCGGCCGGCGCGCCGATGCTCTCGCACGACGACAGCCAGATCGAGACGCGCGATTTCTTCCGCGCCCGCGGCGCGCGGATCAGCGAGTTCCCGATGAACAGGCGGGTGGCGCGGGCCGCCCGCGACGCCGGCGACTTCATCGTCTTCGGCGCGCCGAACGCGGCGCGGGGCGGCAGCCATCTGGCTTCCGTCGCCGCAGCCGACATGATCCGCGACGGTCTCTGCGACATTCTCGCCTCGGATTATTATTATCCGGCGATGCTGCTCGGCCTCGCGCGGCTCAAGGCCGACGGCGTCGCACCGCTCCACGCGCTCTGGCCCCTCGTGTCGGGCAATCCGGCACGCGCTTCCGGGCTCGCCGATCGCGGCGTGATCGAAGTCGGCAAGCGGGCCGATCTCGTGCTGGTCGAGTGGCCGGAAGACGGCGTACCGGCGGTACGGCGCACCTGGTCCGCCGGCCGGGAAGCCTATCGGGCGGCGCCGGCGGGGCACTGAACAAGCGCCTTTGCTTACGGATAAAAGCCCCTCATCCGGCTGCCGCCACCTTCTCCCCGTTTGACGGGGAGAAGGTGATTTGCCGCGCCGTTTTCCCATCTTCAAGGTTGAGTGAGGCACGTCCCCTCTCCCCGCAGGCGGGGAGAGGGTTAGGGTGAGGGGCAAAACGCGGCCCGAGGCTTTGTCTCAATGCTCTTCGTACTGCGTGAAGCTCGGGTCGGCCAGGTCGGCGAAGCGGGTGTATTCCGACTGGAAGGCGAGTTTCACGGTGCCGGTCGGCCCGTGGCGCTGCTTGGCGATGATAACGTCGGCCGTGCCCTTCACCTTGTCCATATGCGCTTCCCATTCCGGGTATTTCGGATCGGAAATATCGCGCGGCTCCAGGTTCTTCACGTAATATTCCTCGCGGAACACGAAGAGCACCACGTCGGCGTCCTGTTCGATCGAGCCGGATTCGCGAAGGTCGGAGAGCTGCGGGCGCTTGTCGTCGCGGCTTTCCACCTGGCGCGAGAGCTGCGACAGCGCGATGATCGGCACGTTCAGCTCCTTGCCGAGCGCCTTCAGGCCCGTGGTGATCTGGGTGATTTCCTGCACGCGGTTGTCGCCCGATTTGCCGGCGCCGGTCATGAGCTGGATATAGTCGACCACCAGGCAGTCGAGGCCGCGCTGGCGTTTCAGGCGCCTGGCGCGGGCGGAGAGCTGGGCGATCGAGATGCCGCCCGTCTGGTCGATGAAGAGCGGCACCTTCTGCATCATCTGGCTGCAGGCGACGAGTTTTTCGAAATCGGCCTCGGTGATGTCGCCGCGGCGGATCTTCGACGACGAGACTTCCGTCTGTTCGGAGATGATGCGGGTGGCGAGCTGTTCGGCCGACATTTCGAGCGAATAGAAGCCGACGACGCCGCCGTTCTTGGCCTTGAAGGACCCGTCCGGCATCACTTCCGGCTCGTAGGCGGCCGCGATATTGTAGGCGATGTTGGTGGCGAGCGAGGTCTTGCCCATGCCGGGACGGCCGGCAAGCACGATCAGGTCGGAGCGCTGCAGCCCGCCCATCTTGGCGTCCAGCGACATGATGCCGGTCGAGATGCCGGAAAGATGCCCGTCGCGCTCGAAGGCCGCGCCCGCCATGTCGATCGCGAGCGCCACGGCATCGTTGAACGACTGGAAGCCGCCGTCGTAGCGGCCGTTCTCGGCAAGCTCGAAGAGACGGCGTTCGGTATCCTCGATCTGCGCCTGCGGCGGCATGTCGAGCGGCGCGTCATAGGCTATGTTGACCATGTCCTCGCCGATGGTGATCAGCGCGCGGCGCAGCGCCAGATCGTAGATCGCCCGGCCGTAGTCCTCGGCGTTGATGATCGACACGGCCTCGGCCGCGAGACGGGCGAGATACTGCGCCACAGTCAGGTCGCCGACTTTTTCCTCGGCCGGCAGGAAGGTCTTGATCGTCACCGGATTGGCGGTCTTGCCCATGCGGATGATGTCGCCGGCGACCTCGAAGATCTTCCGGTGCAGGGGTTCGTAGAGATGGACGGGCTTCAGGAAGTCCGAGACGCGGTAATAGGCGTCGTTGTTGACGAGGATGGCGCCGAGCAGCGCCTGTTCGGCCTCGATATTGTTCGGAGCTTCGCGGTAATGGGGTTCGGCCGGCTGGAGATTGGCGAGCTTGCGCACGGCGTCATTCATGGTCTTTTTGTCCGTCCCTGTCCGTCAAGGTTTCGGTTGTAGAGGCTCCGGGCAAAGGGCGATACGCCAAAAGCGATTCCCACAGCAATTCACAGAGCCGCTCCAGTGCGGAAAACAAAAAACACTGTGAAACGGTAAAACCGATTGACTGTGTCAGGACGCCGAATCGCCCGGGCCATCCGTCATTCTATATCGAAACGCATAAAAAAACGCCCGGACCTTGCGGGATCCGGGCGTCTTTTGAATAGGCAGTCGCGAAGCGATCAGGCTTCGTCTTCTTCCTCGCGGGCGGCTTCCGGATCGAAGAAATCTTCCGGACGCAGCGCGTCTTCGTCGACGCCGTAGATGGCTTCGGCGGAGGTGAGGCTCTCGCCCTTGGCCTGGCGCTCGGCTTCTTCCGGCGAACGGGCGACGTTCACGTCGATCGAGATCTCGACTTCCGCATGCAGGTGCAGCGTGACCTTGTGGATGCCGATCTCCTTGATCGGATGGTTGAGGTCGACCTGGTTGCGGCCGATGTTGAAGCCTTCGGCGGCAAGCGTCTCGACGATGTCACGGGCGGCGACGGAGCCGTAGAGCTGGCCGGTTTCGCCGGCGGCGCGGACGATGATGAAGGACTTGCCGTCGAGCACTTCGGCAACCTTCTGGGCTTCGCCCTTGCGCTCCAGGTTACGGGCTTCGAGCGTGGCGCGCTCGGCTTCGAAACGCTTCTTGTTGGCGTCGTTGGCGCGCAGCGCCTTGCCCTGCGGCAGCAGGAAGTTACGGGCAAAACCGTCGCGAACCTTCACGACTTCGCCCATCTGGCCGAGCTTCGGCACGCGTTCGAGCAGGATGACTTGCATGGTGGGTTTCCTTTCTAAGTCTCAATTCTTGTTTTCATCGGGATTGGCGGAGGACCTGACCGGGGTGAGCGCGATCGTCCGCCGCGTGTCGGAGAGGCCGAGCACGAGGATGGCGATCGCCGGCAGCAGGAGCATGGAGGCGAGATAGCAGAGGACGAGGACCGGCACGCGCCAATCCTTGCCCTGGCTGCGGAAATGGATGGAGGCGAAGCCCGCCATCAGGAAGCCGGCGCCGAACGTGCCGCAGATCACCGCGCCGATCATCGCCGGAACGCCGCCGACGAAGGTGAGCAGGATGCCGGCGAGAAAGATGAAGATGGCGTGCCGGTTCATGCGCAGCGCCGACGGCATGTCCTCGCGCGGGCGGAGCGCCCGGCCGGAGCGGGAGACGATGCGCACGGCGATGTAGAAGGCCGCAAACAGCAGCATGACCCAGATGCCGCCCTGCACGAGCGGCAGCATCAGCACGATCATCGCCTTGGTCTGCTCCATGCCGGCGGGGTCCGGCGTGAAGGCGGGCTCCTGGGACTTCAGCGCCTCGGTCATGGCATCGACCATCTGGCCGGTGAGTTCCGGTCCGTAGCCGATGACGACGCCGAGCGCGATGACCGCGACCGTGACGAGGCCGCACAGATGCAGCAGGATGTCGGAGATCGGATACCAGGCCATCAGGTTGTCCGGCCCGCCGAGTTCGGAGGCCGGGCGCGCCAGGTTGGCGAGGTGGCTGAGCCAGCCCGCCGGGATCAGCGTGAAGACCGCCATGGCGAGCGCGAAGAGCGGCGAGACAAGGAGGGCGCCGAGCACGGCGGCCGTCACGACGCCGACGATCGCGGCGCGGTTGCCCCAGCCGAGCCCGGCGACCAGGATCGGCAGCGCGGAGGCGGCATAAAGCACGGACGCGAAAGACGACTGCGCATTCGCACCCAGCACGAGCAGGGTGGCGGCAATGCCGGCGAGGATGCCGGTGGGCAGCACGGTCTGATACTTGTTCGTCACGGTCTCGCTGTCCTGCTAATTCAAGCAGTTAGGGGAGGGCACCTGAATCATCTTCTCAGGCACGTCATCCCCAACATGGGATTTAGGGTTTCCGATCCGCGCCCATCGCGGAAGGGAGGTCCGACCCTTGGATTCCTGATCCAAGGGTCGGTTGGTTTGTTGGCAAACCTTGCCTCTTGCTCGGCGTCATCCTCGGCCTTGCGCCGAGGATCTGCATTCCTCGATAAAATCTTATCCTTGCAGATGCTCGGGACAAGCCCGAGCATGACGGAGGAGCGCGTGGCGGCTTTGCCGGCAGTCTGTCCAACCCTCGGATCAGGAACCCGAAGGCTGATATTTCAAATCACGCTACGACGTAGGGCAGCAGGCCGAGGAAGCGGGCGCGCTTGATCGCCTGGGCGAGTTCGCGCTGCTTCTTCTGGGAAACGGCCGTGATGCGGGACGGAACGATCTTGCCGCGCTCGGAAATGTAGCGCTGCAGGAGGCGTACGTCCTTGTAGTCGATCCGCGGCGCATTGGCGCCCGAGAACGGGCAGGTCTTGCGGCGGCGGTGGAACGGGCGGCGTGCCGGAGCGGAGGATACGTCAGCCATTGTCTCTTCTCCTTATAGCCGATTACGCTTCGCGCGGCGTCGTCGGACGCGGGGCGCGCTGGAATTCGCCGTCGCGGCGCGGCGGACGGTCGCCGAATTCGCGGCGCGGCGGACGGTCGTCGCCATCGCGGCGCGGACGGTCGTCGCGGTCGCGCTTCTGCATCATCGCGGACGGGCCTTCCTCGTGCTTCTCGACGGCGATCGTCATGTAGCGGAGGACGTCTTCGTTGATGCGCATCTGGCGTTCCATCTCGTGCACGGCCGGAGCCGGAGCGTCGATGTCCATCAGTGCGTAATGAGCCTTGCGGTTCTTCTTGATGCGGTAGGTGAGGGACTTGAGGCCCCAGTTTTCTACGCGCCCGACCTTGCCGCCGTTTGCTTCGATGACGCCCTTGTACTGTTCGACGAGGGCATCAACCTGCTGCGGGGACATATCCTGCCGGGCAAGGAATACGTGTTCGTAAAGAGCCATGTAAGCTTTGCCTTTTCTTGCGGTTGTCTTGACCCGGACCTCGGCGGCTAAGCCTCAACGACTGCTCCTGAGAGGCTTCGAAAGCCAAGCAAGAAAAGTTGTTTGATCGAGACGGTCGAGAGCGGAGACACGGGAGGCTTGGACCCTTTGGTCCCTGCGGCCCGCTTTCGCGAGCCTGCCCTCCGTTCAGCCACCAGCCAGAAGACCGGGCGTTTCGAACAGCGCGCCTTATACGGATTTTTGGGAAGAAGGCAAGGGGAAAGCCCGGCGCGCGGTTCATTTCTGGTTCTGGCGATGGCAGGGGCGACGGTTCGGGTCCTCGCCGCCTGCCGTTCGCCGGCGTTACTTCCGCCGTTCGAAATTCGCCTTGCCGCCCGATTTCGGGCCGTTGCTCTTGGGCTTGTCCTTCTTCTTGAAGGGCTTGTCGGCGCCGCCCTTGCCGAAAGGCTTCTCGCGGAATGGTTTGTCGAAGCTCCGCGCATCGCGGTTTCCTGCCCCGGCGGGCTTGGCTTTGCCCTTCGGCTTGGCGTCGCCCCAGACCGCGTCGTCGAGGCGCCGCCCCTCGTCGGCCTTGCCGCGGGCTTTTTCGCCGCTGAGCTTGCCCTTCCCCTGCCATTCCTTGCGGGGGCCATCCTTGAAAGACTTCTCTTTCCAGGGCTTGTCCATGCGCGGACCTTCTCGGCGGGCAAAACCGTCCTCGTCCTTCCCACGGGAGAACTTGCTGAAATCCGGTGCACCGTCGAGTCGCGTCACGCGGATGCCGCGTTCCATCATCCGGTCCTTGCCGAGCTTCTGCAGGAAGCGGTCGGCATGGTCGGCGGCGATCTCCACGAAGGTCTCCTCGGCCTGCATCTTGATCGCGCCGATCTCGTTCTTCGTCAGGTCGCCGTTGCGGCAGATCGTCGGGATGAGCCAGCGCGGCTCGGCGCGCTGCTTCCGGCCGACGGAGAGCGAGAACCAGGCGGCCGGGCCGAAATCGCCGCGCGGCGTCAGCGGCCGGGAAGCCGGGTCACCCCCGTCACGGGAATTGCCGCGTCCGCCCTCGCGCGGCTTGCGGCTGCCGTCGAGCGACACTTCGACGATGTCTTCGGGGGCGGAATTCCTGCCGCGGTAGAGGCCGACAAAGGCGGTGGCGAGCTTTTCGGCGCCATATCGGGCGACGAGTTTCGCGACCAGCGCCTCTTCGTCCTCGTCGCGTGCGGCCTCTTCGAAGATCGGGTCGGCGAGCAGGCGCTCCTCGTCGCGGCGGATGACCTCTTCGGCCGAAGGCGGGCGGGCCCAGGTGGGCTCGATGCTCGCGCCGAACAGCAGGCGCTCGGCCTTGCGGCGCTGGTTGACCGGCACGATCAGCGCGCTGATGCCCTTGCGGCCGGCACGTCCTGTCCGGCCGCTGCGGTGAAGCAGGGTTTCCGAATTGGTCGGCAGGTCCGCGTGGATGACGAGGTCGAGACCGGGCAGGTCGATGCCGCGGGCGGCGACGTCGGTCGCGATGCAGACCCGGGCGCGGCCGTCGCGCATCGCCTGCAGCGCATGGGTGCGCTCGTTCTGGGTCAGCTCGCCGGACAGCGCGACGACGGAGAAATTGCGGTTGTTGAAACGCGCGGTCAGATGGTTCACGGCCGCGCGGGTCGAGCAGAACACGATCGCATTGGTCGCTTCGTAATAGCGGAGCACGTTGATGATCGCATTCTCGCGGTCGGCCGGTGCGACGACCAGCGCGCGGTATTCGATATCGACATGCTGCTTTTCCTCCGCCGCCGTCGAGATGCGCACCGCGTCCCGCTGATAGCTCCTGGCGAGCTTGGCGATCGCCGCCGGCACGGTTGCCGAGAACATCAGCGTCCGCCGGGCGTCGGGAGCGGATTCGAGGATGAATTCCAGATCCTCGCGGAAACCGAGATCGAGCATCTCGTCCGCCTCGTCCAATATGGCGACTTTGATCTCCGACATGTCGAGCGCATTGCGACGGATGTGGTCGCAGAGACGGCCGGGCGTGCCGACGACGATATGGGCGCCGCGCTCCAGCGCCCGGCGCTCGCTGCGGATATCCATGCCGCCGACGCAGCTCGCGATCACCGCGCCGGTCATCTCGTAGAGCCATTCGAGCTCGCGCTTGACCTGCAGCGCGAGTTCGCGGGTCGGCGCGATGACGAGCGCGAGCGGGCTGCCGGCCCGGCGGAACTTTTCCTCTCCGCCGAGGAGGGTGGGAGCCATGGCAAGCCCGAAGGCGACCGTCTTGCCCGAGCCGGTCTGCGCCGAAACGAGCGCATCGGACCCGACGAGGGCGGGATCGAGCATCGCCTTCTGAACCGGCGTCAGGGTTGCGTAGCCGCGTTTCTCCAACGCCTTGGCGATCGCCGGGAGGGCGCCGTTGTAATCGGTCATCTGTCGGTCTTTCGGATTTCCTGGCGCGCGTGCGCCGTGGCCGCAAGGATCGCGGCCGCACATTGCGCCGGGTCCTACTCATTCCGAAGGCAAATGTCAAAATCCGCGGCGATCATGGCCGCTCAGGCCCGCAGGCCCTGCAGCGGCGGAGGGCTCTGAGGGGCGCCCATCGGGCAAAGGAATGGCACCGGGCTCGCCTCCGGATTGCCGGCGTGCCGGAGCAAGCCCCCCCGGCACGGTTTTCGCATAGGCGCCGTCCGCTCACAGCGTCATCGGATATCGCCGGTAGACGTCTGCGATGTCCTTCATCGCTTCGTCCGAAAGCGTCAGCTCCGCGGCGGCCGTATCGGTCCTCAGCTGCTCCATTGATGTCGCGCCGATGATGACGGACGTCATGAAGGGCCGCGAGAGGCAGAAGGCGAGCGCCATCTGCGCCAGGTCCAGGCCCTGCTGCGCCGCCACCTCGGCATACGCCTTCACCGCCGGCTCCTGCAGCGGCTGCAGGCGTCCGCCGAGGTCCTTGTTGATCGTCGCGCGAGACCCTGCGGGGCGGGCGCCGTTCCGGTACTTGCCGGTCAGGATGCCGGCGGCGAGCGGCGAATAGGCCAACAGTCCGACATCCTCGTGATGGGCGACTTCCGCAAGGTCGAGGTCGAACTGCCGGTAGAGGAGGTTGTACTCGTTCTGGATCGAGGCGACGCGCGGCAGGCCCTTCTCCTCGGAGAGGCGCAGGTATTTCAGCGTGCCCCAGGCGCTTTCGTTGGAAAGGCCGACGGCGCGGATCTTGCCGTCTTTGACCAGCCCGCCCAGCGTTTCGAGGATTTCGGCGATTTCTTCTGCCGCCTTCTCGCGATCCTGCGTCGTCGCGTCGAAGGTCCAGGAATTGCGGAAATGATAGGTGCCCCGGTTCGGCCAGTGGATCTGGTAGAGATCGAGATAGTCGGTCTGCAGGCGCTTCAGGCTGGCGTCGAGCGCCTCGCGGATGGTCGTCGCGTCGATGCCGCGCCCGCCCCGGATATGCGGCCGGCCGCTGCCGGCGATCTTGGAAGCGAGGACGAGGTCCTTGCGCCTGCCGCCTTTCTTCAGCCACGTGCCGATGATCTCTTCGGTCCGGCCGTAGGTCTCCGGGCCCACCGGCGTGGTCGGATAGAGTTCGGCCGTGTCGAAGAAGTTGATGCCGTTCTCGAAAGCATAATCCATCTGTTCATGGGCTTCCGCTTCCGTATTCTGCGTGCCCCAGGTCATGGTGCCGAGGCAGATTTCCGGCACGGAGAGTTCCGTGCGGCCGAGTCTCTTATATTTCATGAAATGAGGTCCCGTCTGAAATGCGTCCGGGACTTTAAGCGGGATTTGCTGCAGCGCAAGAGGCAATATCCAGGCTTTTCAGCGGTTTTGCGGGGGTGCTTCCTTGACTCGGGATGCCCAAATGTGAATGGAGAGGCGCAAAGCATGAGGGAAGGACATATCCCATGAGCATCGCATTCACGTTCCCGGGCCAGGGCAGCCAGGCCGTCGGCATGGGCAAGGATCTGGCGGACGCCTTTCCGGAGGCCCGTGCGGTTTTCGCCGCGGTCGACGAGGCGCTCGGCCAGAAGCTCTCCGACATCATGTGGAACGGACCGGAAGAGACGCTGACGCTGACCGCCAATGCGCAGCCGGCGCTGATGGCCGTTTCCATGGCGGCGATCCGCGTGCTCGAAGCCCGCGGCCTGAACCTTTCAGACAAGGTCGCCTACGTCGCCGGCCATTCGCTCGGCGAATATTCCGCGCTCTGTGCGGCCGGAACCTTCTCGCTCGCCGATACGGCGCGGTTGCTGCGCATTCGCGGCGATGCCATGCAGACGGCGGTGCCGGTCGGGCAGGGCGCCATGGCGGCGATCATCGGCCTGGAGCATGGCGACGTGGAAGCCGTCTGCGCAGAGGCCCGCGACGTCGGCGTCTGCCAGATCGCCAACGACAACGGCGGCGGCCAGCTCGTCATTTCCGGCTCCAGGGCGGCGGTCGAGAAGGCAGCGGCGCTGGCGACGGAAAAGGGTGCCAAGCGCGCCATCATGCTGCCGGTCTCCGCCCCCTTCCACAGCGACCTGATGGCGCCGGCGGCCGACGCCATGCGCCACGCGCTGGACAAGGTGGAAAAGAAGAACCCGGTCGTCCCGGTGATCGCCAACGTGCGCGCCGCCCCGGCCTATGACGCCGACGAGATCGCCAAGCTGCTCGTCACCCAGGTGACCGGCCAGGTGCGCTGGCGCGAGACGGTCGAATGGTTCGGCGCCAATGGCGTGACGACGCTCTACGAGATCGGTTCGGGAAAGGTGCTGACCGGCCTTGCCCGTCGCATCGACAAGGATATTTCCGGCATTGCCGTCAACACGCCGGCCGATATCGACGCGGCGCTCACGGCCATTCTCGGCTGATGGGAATAGCGAATAGGGAATAGGGAGCAGCGAATAGAAAGAGCCTGCGATGACGCGATGAAAATCATTCGCTATTCGCTATTCGCTATTCGCTCTAAAAAGAGGACGACATCATGTTTGATTTGACCGGCCGCAAGGCACTGGTGACGGGCGCAACCGGCGGGCTCGGCGAAGAGATCGCAAGGCTGCTGCACAGGCAGGGCGCAGTCGTCGGCCTGCATGGCACCCGCGTCGAGAAGCTGGAGGCGCTGGCTTCCGAACTCGGCGATCGCGTAAAGATCTTCCCGGCCAATCTCTCCGATCGCGCCGAGGTGAAGGCGCTCGGCGAGAAGGCCGAAGCCGAGCTCGGAGGCGTCGACATCCTCGTCAACAACGCCGGCATCACCAAGGACGGCCTCTTCGTGCGCATGAGCGACGAGGACTGGGATTCGGTCCTCGAAGTGAACCTGACGGCCGTCTTCCGCCTGACGCGCGAGCTCACCCATCCGATGATGCGCCGCCGCCATGGCCGCATCATCAACATAACCTCCGTCGTCGGCGTCACCGGCAATCCGGGCCAGGCGAACTACTGCGCCTCCAAGGCCGGCATGATCGGCTTCTCCAAGTCGCTCGCCCAGGAGATCGCCACCCGCAACGTGACGGTCAACTGCGTGGCGCCGGGCTTCATCGAAAGCGCCATGACCGGCAAGCTGAACGACAAGCAGAAGGAAGCGATCCTCGGGGCGATCCCGATGAAGCGCATGGGCGCCGGTGCCGACATCGCCGCCGCGGTCCTCTATCTCGCCTCCGACGAGGCGGGTTACGTCACGGGCCAGACGATTCACGTCAACGGCGGCATGGCGATGATCTGATCCGCCAAACGGCATCTCGAAGTGCGTTGCAATCGGTTGTTGCGGCTGTGAGATGGAACAAATTCTGGCTTTGCGGAACACTGAAACCGTGTTAAGCGGGCCAATGACTGTGAATGGTCACCCCGGAATGCAGGCCGTCATATTGCGTGACTGCGACATGGCTGGAACCTGACAAGGGGCGAACGGGTTTGCCGGCATCGGCGTCGAGACGGCGGCGGTTGCGGGTTCTAACAGGGATGCGGATGCCGCTTGGGCATCCGATTAAGACAAAAGGTCGAGGAAACCGACATGAGCGATATCGCAGAACGCGTGAAGAAAATTGTTATTGACCATCTCGGCGTCGATGCCGACAAAGTCGTCGAAGGCGCCAGCTTCATCGACGATCTTGGCGCTGACTCGCTCGACACCGTCGAACTGGTCATGGCTTTCGAGGAAGAGTTCGGCGTTGAAATCCCGGACGACGCTGCCGATTCCATTCTGACCGTCGGCGATGCCGTGAAGTTCATCGAGAAGGCCCAGGCCTGATCGACGCGATAGATTGGGATAAAGCCTTGACGGCAGATCCCGAAAACGGCCCGCTCGCACGGGCCGTTTCAGCACTTAGGGTCGGGGCCTACAGCATCGGCCCGAAAATCGGAATCGATTTTCGGTAAGCACGATGCGTAGATTCAATAAGTTAGAGCGTCCTTTGCGCGTTCCTTCGGACGCACGGCGCTCTAAGGTGAGATACGTTCTAAACATGAGAAAATGCAGGGTGGAACGCTGGCGATGAGACGGGTCGTTATCACCGGTACCGGTATGGTATCTCCTCTTGGATGCGGAACGGAAGTGAGCTGGCAGCGCCTGCTCGCCGGCAAGAATGCCGCCCGCCTGGTGACGGAATTCGAGGTCGAGGACCTGCCGGCCAAGATCGCCTGCCGCATTCCGACCGGCGACGGCTCCGAAGGCACCTTCAATCCCGACGACTGGATGGAGCCGAAGGAACAGCGCAAGGTCGATCCCTTCATCATCTACGGCATGGCCGCCGCCGACATGGCGCTCGAGGATGCCGGCTGGCATCCGCAGACCGATGACGACCAGATCGCCACCGGCGTGCTGATCGGCTCGGGCATCGGCGGCCTCGAAGGCATCGTCGAGGCGGGCTACACGCTGCGCGACAAGGGGCCGCGCCGCATTTCGCCCTTCTTCATCCCCGGCCGCCTGATCAACCTGGTCTCCGGCCAGGTGTCGATCCGCCACAAGCTGCGCGGTCCGAACCATGCCGTCGTCACGGCCTGTTCCACCGGCGCGCATGCGATCGGCGACGCGGCGCGCCTCATCGCGCTCGGCGACGCCGACGTGATGGTCGCCGGCGGCGCGGAATCGCCGATCTGCCGCATCTCGCTGGCGGGCTTCGCCGCCTGCAAGGCGCTTTCCACCCAGCATAACGACGAGCCCCAGAAGGCTTCGCGTCCCTACGACCGCGACCGCGACGGTTTCGTCATGGGCGAGGGCGCCGGCATCGTCGTCCTCGAAGAGCTGGAGCACGCCAAGGCGCGCGGCGCCAAGATTTACGCCGAAGTCGTCGGCTACGGGCTTTCCGGCGACGCCTTCCACATCACCGCGCCGTCGGAAGACGGCGAGGGCGCCTACCGCTGCATGTCCGCGGCCCTGAAGCGGGCCGGCATCGCGGCTTCCGATATCGACTACATCAACGCTCACGGCACGTCGACCATGGCCGACACGATCGAGCTCGGCGCGGTCGAACGCCTCGTCGGCAATGCCGCTTCGAAGATCTCGATGTCGTCGACGAAGTCGGCGATCGGCCATCTCCTGGGGGCTGCCGGGGCGGTCGAGGCGATCTTCTCGACGCTGGCGATTCGCGACAACATCGCGCCGCCGACGCTGAACCTCGACAATCCCGACGTCGAAACGGCGATCGACCTCGTGCCGCACAAGGCGCGCAAGCGCGAGATCAACGTGGCGCTGTCCAACTCCTTCGGTTTCGGCGGCACCAACGCCTCCCTCGTGCTGCGCCGGTACGACGCATAATTGAACGCCGTGGCCGGAATGACGACTGGACTCGCGAAGCGAGTTCGTATCATCTGCTGGACCTGTTTTTTGCCGCATTGCTTGGCCAAACAGCGGGCAAAAGCAACGAATCTAGGGGGCGTGGTTGAGCGATACGAATCCTGTGAGTGAGCAGCCGCCCGGCAATGGCAGGGGGCCGATCATCCCGAAATCGCCGAACGAGGCCCTGAAGCCGGAACGTGTGCCCGAACCGCCGCGGCGTTCGAAGAAGGCGCGCAGCCAGCTCGTCATCTTCCTGAATTTCGTGATGACGATGGTCGTCGTCATCTGCGTGGCCGCGGTCGCCGGCTTCTATTACATGATTTCCAGCTTCCAGGATCCGGGTCCGCTGGAGGCCAACACCCATTTCACGGTGCGTCCCGGCGCGGGCGTGGCGGAGATCGCCAACAACCTCGAGCGCAACGGCGTCATTTCCGATGCCCGCATCTTCCGCTATGTGACGGCGAGCTATTTGCGCGACGGCGAGACGCTGAAGGCGGGCGAATACGAGATCAAGGCCCGCGCCTCCATGAAGGACATCATGGAGCTTATCGAATCGGGCAAATCGATCCTTTATTCCGTCGTCCTGCCCGAAGGGCTGACCGTCAAGCAGATGATGCTGCGATTGGCGGAAGATCCCGTGCTCGAAGGCGATCTGCCGGCCGAACTGCCGCCGGAGGGGAGCCTGCGCCCCGACACCTACAAGTTCTCGCGCGGCAGCAAGCGGGCCGACATCATCCAGCAGATGCGCGTGGCGCAGCAGAAGATGATCGACCAGATCTGGGAGCGCCGCGATCCGGACCTGCCGATCAAGACGAAGGAAGAGTTCGTCGTGCTCGCCTCGATCGTCGAGAAGGAGACCGGCAAGGAGGACGAGCGCGCCCATGTGGCTTCGGTCTTCATCAACCGGCTCCAGCGGGGCATGCGCCTGCAATCGGACCCGACGATCGTCTACGGCATTTTCGGAGGCGACGGCAAACCCTCCGACCGGCCTATCTTCAAGTCCGACCTCGCCAAGCAGACGCCCTACAACACCTACCAGATCAAGGGCCTGCCGCCGACGCCGATCTCCAATCCCGGCCGCGCGGCGCTGGAGGCCGTCGCCAATCCCTGGCGCACCAAGGACCTCTACTTCGTGGCCGACGGCACCGGCGGCCATGTCTTTGCCGCGACACTGGAGGAACACAATGCCAATGTCCGCCGTTGGCGCAGGATAGAAGCCGACCGCGCCGCCAATCCGGAGGCCGTCGTCGATGGCCAGCCGGACGGTGAAGAGGCGGAAAAGCCGCCGACGAGCAATTGACACGCCTTCTCTCCTCAAAGCGCGGCAGCGGCCTGAACATTATCTGGAGACGTCGATGACCCTGCAGTCCATGACCGGTTTTGCCCGCAGCGAAGGGTCGAGCGGGCGCAATCGCTTTGCATGGGAACTGCGCTCGGTGAACGGCAAGGGTCTGGATATCCGGCTGCGCCTGCCGTCGGGCCTCGAACGGCTCGAACCGGACGTCCGCCGGCTGATCTCGGAAAAATTCTCCCGCGGCAACCTGCAGGCGACCCTCAGCCTGACCGTCACCGAGACCAAGGTGGAGGCGGTGCTGAACCGCGAAGCGCTGGCCGCGGTTCTGGCGCTGCGCGAGGAGCTCGGCGATCTCGTCGATCCGTCGCCGCTGCGGCTCGATACGCTGCTCGGCATCCGGGGGCTTGTCGACATCCGCGAGCCGGAAGAGGACGAGGAGGCGATCGCCGCCCGCGATGCCGCGATCCTCGCCGGCCTAAGCGAGGCGCTCGTCCGTCTCGGGCGGATGCGCGAGGGCGAGGGCGCGGCGCTTGCCGCGGTGCTGAAGGGGCAGGTGGCCCGCATCGCCGAACTGGCCGAGGTGGTGGAGGCCGATCCTTCCCGCCAGCCGGAGGAGATCGCAAAGCGGCTTTCCCTCCAGCTTGCGGCGCTGCTGCAGGAGGCGCCGACGCTCGACCGGGACCGGCTGCATGCGGAAGCGGCGCTGCTGGCCACCAAGGCGGACCTGCGCGAGGAAATCGACCGGCTGAGGGCGCATGTCGCCGCCGCCGGCGAGCTCATCGACAAGGGCGGGCCGGTGGGCCGCAGGCTGGATTTCCTTGCACAGGAATTTAACCGGGAATCGAATACGATCTGTTCCAAATCGAATTCGGCTGCTGTAACCGCAGCCGGTATCGAATTGAAAGTCGTCATCGACCAGTTCCGCGAACAGGTCCAGAATCTGGAGTAGGTCATGAGCCCGGCCCAATTGTCCGAGGGCAAGCCGTCCCCGCCCGTGAAGATCGCCCGGCGCGGGCTGATGCTGGTTCTCTCGTCCCCTTCGGGCGCCGGCAAGTCGACGATCGCCGGCAACCTGCTCAGGGACGACCACAGTCTGGAGATTTCCGTCAGCGTGACGACGCGGGCCAAGCGGCCGAGCGAGATCGCCGGCAAGCACTACCATTTCATCACCGTGCCGCAGTTCGAGAGAATGCGGGATGCCGGTGATCTTCTGGAATGGGCCGAGGTGCACGGCAATTTCTACGGCACGCCCCGCGAGCCGGTGGAGGCCGCCATGGCGGAGGGGCGGGACATGCTGTTCGACATCGACTGGCAGGGCGCGTTGCAGCTGCAGGAGAAGATGAAGGCGGATGTCGTGTCGATCTTCGTGCTGCCGCCGACCATGACCGAGCTGCAATCGCGCCTGCACCGGCGCGCCGAGGACAGCGAGGAGGTCATCCGCACGCGGCTCCTGAATTCCCGGGCCGAGATCGAGCGATGGCGCGAATACGACTATGTCATCGTCAACGACGATCTCGATGAAGCCTTCCGCAATGTGAGCTGCATCGTCAACGCCGAGCGCGTCCGCCGCGACCGCCGCCACGGCCTGTTCGATTTCGTCGAAGGCCTGCTGACGGAAGAGCCGAAGCTCTGAGGCGGTGGCCCGGACGGCGAATTTGACTGGTCCGAGCAATCCAGCTCCCGGGTCAGCCGCCGGGATGCTTGGGTTTCCGGCCTGATCTAATAATTCACCAGAGGATATTGTGCCTCCGGAGAGCCGAATCGGGGCTGCACGCCGAGGAGAGGCGCCGTTCGGCTGATGATCTGCTTGATCATGGGAGCGGCGGTCGAGGCTGCCGTCCGGCCTCCATGTTCTCCCGTCGTCGGTGCATCGATGATGGAAAGCACGATGTATTTGGGCTTGTCCATTGGAAAGGCTGCCACGAACGCATTGAAATTGATGTCTTTAGCGTATCGCCCGTTGATCACCTTGTCGGCGGTGCCCGTCTTGCCGCCTACGTTGAAGCCCTCGACCTGCGCACCACGGCCGGAACCCTTGATCCCGTTCCAGGTGAAGAGGTAGCGCATGTCCGCGCTCGTCGTTTCCTTTATGACTGTGCGGGAAACCGATTTCGCCTCCTCCGGGGAGCGGGGGAGGAAGGTCGGAGCGATCAGGTTTCCGCCATTGATGAGCGACGCGGCTGCAACGGCGGTTTGCAGGGGGGTGGTCGCTACCCCGTGGCCGAACGAAATGGTGACCGAATTGATCTTCTTCCAGGCCCGCGGCTGGGTTGGCGTCGCCACGCCGGGCATCTCGGTTTCCATTCTCGACAGGAGCCCGAGCTTCGTGAGGAATTGCTGATGTCCCTCGATCCCTACCTTATCCGCAACCGCCGCGGTGCCGATATTCGATGAATACTGGAAAACCTCCGGGATGCTGAGCGGCCTGTTCTTTCCGCGAAAATCTTTGATCGTGAAGCCTCCCATGCGTATTGGCCGGGAAGCGTCGACAACCGAATTCAGAGTGATCTTGCTTTCGTCCAGCCCCATGGCCAGGGTGAAGCTCTTGAACGTGGACCCCATTTCGAATGTCGCGTTGCTCATCCGATTGAACCAGCCTTTTTCGTACTCCTTGTCTACGCTGCCGTCGGGCAATGTCCGGGAGGGCTGGTTCGGGTCGTAATCGGGCACCGATGCCATGGCCAGCACCTCGCCGGTCTCGACATCGAGGATCACCGCGCCGGCGGCTTCGGCCCTGTAGGCGGTCATCGCGTTCGCGACGACCTCGCGGACAATGCTCTGGACGCGAAGATCGATCGACAGTCTCACGGGTTCCAGGGGCGCGGCGCTGGTGAGACCGACCAGCCGAAGATCTGCGAGGCCCTGCTGGTCCAGATACCGTTCCATCCCCGCAAGGCCCTGGTTGTCCACATTCACATGACCAACGATGTGGGATGCGGTGACGCCGCCGGGATAGAACCGGCGCTTTTCCGGCCTGAAGCCGATGCCGGGAATGCCAAGGGCGAGAATATCGGCCTGTTGCCTTGGGGTCAGTTGTCGCCGCAACCATTGGAACGCCGTGCCGGAGCGCAATTTCTTGTGCGTTTCGCTCCAATCGAGATTGGGAATGACGTCCGCGAGCTTTTCCACGACTTCGTCGGCATCCACGATGCGGCGGGGATCGGCATAGAGGGATACCATGTTGAGATCGGTCGCCAGCAGTTTCCCGTTGCGGTCGACGATGTCCGGGCGGGATGCGGCGGTAGGGGCACCGCCGAACGATCCCGTCACCACAGGTCCGGCGAGACCGTATTGGACGAGACGCGTGCCGATCACCAGATAAACCGCGAGGAACGCGGTGATGATGATCCCGAGCCGCTGCCTTGTTCGACTTCTGCGGTGCGCATTGATGCCGATGAAAGCCCCGCTTTTCGCGGTGCGACCACTCGTCACGACAAAATGCGCACGGCTTCTGAGCCGGACGATAAAGGAGATCATCCCGAACAAATCCACGAATAGACCAGCAAAAGGCGAAGTGAGGCGGCCTGCCAGCCGCCGGGTTGAAGCCTGCACGTAGCCGGATCGAAAGCCAACAGGAGAGTGGGCGTGCCGTGGAAGACGTTTAAAGTTGCATTAATATACAATTAAAATTGCGCTAAATCACCGGCGAACGTTTAACCGGCTTTTGAGACGGACCGTTGCTGTGAGACGCTGTCGCGCCTCGCGCTCTCACAGGCAGTTCGCCAGCCGCACGAACTCTTCCACCGAGAGCGTCTCGGCCCGCCTTTGCGGATCGATGCCGGCCTTGCCGAGCAGGGTCTCTCCGCCGAGCGGCTTCAGGCTCTGGCGCAGCATTTTCCGGCGCTGGCCGAAAGCGGCGTGGGTGACGCGCTCCAGCTTGTTCACGTCACAGGGCAGGGGATTTTCCCGCGGCGTCAGGTGCACGACCGTCGAGGTGACCTTCGGCGGCGGCGTGAAGGCCTGCGGCGGCACGTCGAAGACCATGCGCGCCTCCGTCCGCCAGCCGGCGAGCACGCCGAGCCGCCCGTAATGGTCGTCGTCCTCGTCCGCCACGATGCGCAGCCCCACTTCCTTCTGGAACATCAGCGTCAGGCTTTCCCAGAAGGGCGGCCACGTTCCGTCTTCCGGCAGCAGCCAGTTGATCAGCAGTTGCGTGCCGACGTTGTAGGGCAGGTTGGCGATGATCTTGACGGGGCCTTGCCCGGCGAGATCAGCAAAATCGGTCTTCAGCGCATCGCCTTCGATCACCTCGAGCCGGCCGGGATAATGTTCGCCGATCTCTTCGAGCGCCGGCAGGCAGCGGCTGTCCCGCTCGATGGCGATGAGCTTCTTTGCGCCGAGCGACAGGATCGCGCGGGTGAGCCCGCCGGGGCCGGGGCCGACCTCGATCACGGTAACGCCGTCGAGCGCTCCGGCGCTGCGGGCGATCTTCTGCGTGAGGTTGAGGTCGAGCAGGAAGTTCTGGCCGAGCGCCTTTCTCGCATCGAGCCCGTGGCGCTGGATGACATCGCGCAGCGGCGGCAGGCCGTCGAGCGTCGCCATTATGCCGTAGCCTTCGACGCCAGCTCGCCGGCGAGCCTGATCGCCTCGACGAGGCTCGTCTCGCGGGCGACCCCCTGTCCGGCGATGCCGAAGGCCGTGCCGTGGTCCGGCGAGGTGCGGATGAAGGGCAGGCCGAGCGTGACGTTGACGGACGTGTCGAAGCCCAGCGCCTTGGCGGGGATCAGCGCCTGGTCGTGATACATGCAGATCGCCGCGTCGTAGCGGGCGCGCGCCTCGTCGTGGAACATGGTGTCGGCGGGAAGCGGCCCGAAGACGTGGATGCCCTCGGTGCGCAGCTTGAAGATCGCCGGGTGGATGACGTCCTGGTCCTCCCGGCCGATCGCGCCGTCCTCGCCCGCATGCGGGTTGAGCCCGGCGACCGCCAGCCGCGGCCTCTCGATGCCGAAACGGGTCTTGAGATCGTGGTGGGTGATCCGGCATGTCTCGGCGATCAGCTCCTCGGTCAGCGCCGCCGGCACGTCCTTCAGAGGGATATGGATGGTGACCGGGATGGCTCTCAGCTTCGGACCGGCAAGCATCATCACCGGCAGGACCTTCGTGCCCGTCGCCTTCTCGGCGAGATCGGCCAGGAATTCGGTGTGGCCGGGAAAGCCGAAACCGGCCTGATAGAGGATCGACTTGGCGATCGGATTGGTGACGACGGCGGCGGCCCTGCCTTCGAAGCACAGGGAAACGGCCTTCTCGATCGCGCCGATCGTGCCCCTCGCGGTCGCCGCATGCGGCTCGCCGACAGCGACCTCCACGCCGGCCGGGACAGGCAGGACGGGCAGGGCGTCCGCGAAGGTGGAAACGGCGCTTTCCGTGTCCGCCTCCCGGATCGGCACGTCGATGCCGAGCAGCGCGGCACGGGATTTCAGCACGGCGGGATCGCCGAGGAAAAGGAAAGGCGGCAGGCCGTATTTCCCGCGCGCCGCCCAGGCGGCGAGCGTGATGTCGGGGCCGATGCCGGCGGGATCGCCCTGGGTCAGCGCCAAGGGGCGGTCAAGCGGACGATCAAGCGGCATGGGCACTCCGGTTGTCAGCGGTAGTCGATCTGGGCCTTGCCGCGCAGTTCGTCGAGATATTTCTTCTCGTTCGGGTTCGCGCCTTCCTTCTGCGCCTTGGTGAGGTCCTCGGCGCGGAAGACCACTTCGGCTGCGAAGTCGTCGGAAACCTGGCGCTGGTTGCAGATCGCCAGGAACTCGACGCCGCGGTCGGTGACGCGGGTCGCCGTGGTGCCGCCCGAGGCCTTTTCGATCAGCGGCTTCCATTCGTCCGGCAGTTCCGGGGCGAGGACGCGGCCGAGGTTGCGGACCGAGACGTCGAGCATCGTCGCCGCGAACTGCTTGGACTGGTCGCAGCCCGGGAATTTCGAGCGGGAGGCGTTTGCCTCCTGCTGGCGCTTGCCGAGGATCGCGTTGCGCTTGGCGGCGGGCACGACGAAAATGATCTGCTGCAGGAAATACTCGGTGGTGACCGGCTTTTCCTTGTTTTCCATCATGCGGGTGACGAGCTCCTGGCTCGACATGCGGCCGCGGGCGCCGCCGTAGCGGGCGTTGACCAGGCGCGGCCAGCTCATCTGCACGGCGATGTAGTTCTTGAAATGCTCGACGCCGACGCCGGCCCGGTCGAGGACCTGGCCCATCTGTTGCGGCGTCATCTTGTTGCTGGCGGAGAAGCGCTGGAAGGCTTGATCGACGTCTTCGGTGCTGACCGACATCTTCACGCGGGCGATCTCCTGGCGTTTCAGGATCTCGTCCACCATCGCCTCGCGGGCCGTCTTGGTATCGGATTTCTGGCGCTGCAGCCTCAGGAAGGCGGCGCGTCGCGCCACGTCCGTGCTGGTGATCGGCGTCCTGTTGACGACGGCTGCGATCTCGCTGGCGGCCTGGGCCTGCTGGACGACCGGCTGGACGACGACGGAAGCGGCCAGGACGGCCACAGCCAGCGCCAGCCTGCGTGTTGCGGTCATTGCAAACATGATACCAATTCCTTTCCCGCCCCGGTGGGTTCTCAACCCGAACCCCGCCGGCCTCGCCTTTCTCTTACTCTATTTGCCCCCGCTTGCACAATTCTTGCGGCGAAACGATGACGACCGCCCGATCGGGCGGTCGCCGTCAGTACCGGTAATCCTGGTCGTAATCCGTCGTCGAGCCGATATTGATGTCGCCGAGCGTGCGGAAGCTCAGGCGTGCGCTGACGGTCCAGTCGTTGGCTGCCGTGTCCGAGGGCTTGTCCGTATAGGCAAGCGTGAAGATCGTGCACTCGTCCGCATAGCTGATGCCGATGCCGCGGCGGATCACGTCGTTCTCGGTGAGGTCCCAGGTGGCGGTGCCGGCAAGCGACCAATTCTCGTTGATCCGGAAGGACATCGAGTGCTTGAGCACGTCGGTCGCGTCTTCCGAGCCGTATTGCGGCTGCGGATCGACCTGGGTGTAGACGAGCGTGCCGCTGAGGCGGGGCGTTGTGTAGCCGAACGAGAGGTCGGTACGCTTCACCGCGAGGGTCTTCTCGTCGAAACGGGTGTTGGCGGCGATCGTGAAGCCCTGCGGCAGGTCGATGGCCGCCATCGCGACATAGTCGGAAACCCGCGTTTCGAGACCGGAATTGGCGCCCGCCTGCACCAGGTCCTCGGTGGCGAAGGAATTCCTTCCGGCGATCTGGTAGGACTGGCCGAAAATGCCCCTCACGCCGATGCCGTTCGCGAACGAGCCGGTATAGCGTAGGCCGACATTGGCGCGCGTGCCGCCTTCGACGCGGTCGAAGCCCGAGAACTTGTCGCGCTCGAAAAGCGTGGTCGCGTCGAAGACGAAGCTCTGGGCATCCTCGTTCGGCAGGCTCCCCGCCATCTGTTCGTCGGGACGGACGAAGATCTGGGCGATCGGTTCGATGATATGGCTGCTGTTTTCGGTGGTGAGCAGGACCGGATAGCGGGCTTCGAGCCCGGCGGTGACCATGTACCGGCCACTGCCGCCTTCCTCGAGGTCGCCGAGATAGACGCCGGGCGTGCCCGAGCTCGTCGTCCTGATGCCGTCGCCGCGGGCGGCGAGGATCGGCGTCAGAAGCAGGCCGTCGAACGTGTTGAAGGTGCGCTTCCATTCCGCTTCCGCGGTGAAGCGGCTGTAGCTGCCTTCGAGGCCGGGGAAGCGGTCGGTCGTGCCCTCGTGATACCAGTCGTCCTCCCGGCGGGAGAGATTGGTGAAGTTGGCGGTGACCGAGAACTCGCCGCCGAGGATCGGCTCCGGCGCATAATAGCTGTAGTCGAGCGAGGGATAGACGACCGCCTGCTGCCTCTCGCGCGTGTTTTCGTCCGCGTCGTCCTGGACGTTGAAGTAGTAGCCGTGCAGGTCGAAATAGTTCCGCGTCCCGAGGCCCGTCAGGTAGACGTCGTTGGTGAATATCTCGTTGTCGACACCTTCGAGGTTGTAGGTCCGCGAGAAGTTGTTGTCGGTCTGGGCCATGACGTTCCAGCCGAAGGTCCAGCGGGGGTTGATCTGGAACTCGCCCTTGGAGGCGACCATGAAGCGGTTCTCGGATTCCCGGTCGCTGGTCCCGGAATTGAATACGCCCGTGTCCTGCTGGTGGATGCCGGCGAAACGGAACGTATGCTCGCCGTTGTCGAACCTGTTGCGGACCTCTCCCTCGATCAGCAGACCCTGGGTCGAATAGTAGGTCGGGCTGATCGTGGCATCCATGCTCGGCGAGAAGACATGGTAATAGGGCACCGTCACGCCGAAGCCGAGATTGTCGCTGGCGCTGAAGCGCGGGAAGAGGAGGCCGGACTTGCGCTCGACCGTCTCGTCCGGCACCTCGATGGCGAAGGGCAGCCTGCCGATCGGCAGTCCGAAGAGTTCGAACTGCGCGTTTTCGAGGCGGATCGTGTGGGTCTGGCCGTTGCGGATGACGCGTTCGGCCTTGACCTGCCAGAGCGGCGCCTTGCCCGGCGTGCGGGTGCAGGGAAGGCAGGCGGTGTAGACGGTGTTGTTGAGCACCATCAGGTCGCCTTGCTGGCGCTCGGCGCTTTCCGCCGCCAGGCGTGTATTGTCGGTCGTCTCGACGCGAAGCGCGTTCAGGAAGCCTTCGCCGAAATCGTCGGTGATGTCGAGTTCGTCCGCATAGACGCGGGTTCCGCCGGGCTCGATCAGCTCGATATTGCCGGTCGCCATGACGCGGCCGGTGCGCTGGTCGTACTGCACGCGCTGCGCCACCATGCGGTAGCGGTTGTAATACATCTGCACGCCACCGGTGGCGGTGACCTGCTGGGCATCCTGATTGTAGACGAGTTCGTTGGCGCGCAAGAGAAGCTTGGCGTCATCCCCCGCTGCGGGCGCGGGTACCAGGCTTTGCGCATGCACTGTCGTTGCCGATACGCCGAGAACGCATACAGACACACCTGTCAACAGGGCGGCGGCGAGCCGTCTTATGTTTTTGCGGTCACTTACCGCCACTAGCCATCCTCCTGGTGAAGCAGAATCGTCGTCCCCAACGCCGTCGCGACGATGACTGGAATCCAGACCGCCACGAGAGGCGGAATCGCCCCGCTGCTCCCGAATGCTTTGACAAGCACCGTGACGACATAAAGCACGAAGCCGGAAACTATTCCACCCAGAATCACCGACCGGGACTGGGCGAACCGGCTGAATTTTAACGAGACTGTTGCAGCAATGAGAGTCATGGCGACGAGAAGGACCGGCAGGGAGAGCATGGAGTGATACTGCGTCTCGAGTGCCTTTGTGGATATGCCGAAGGATTTGCCGACCTCGATTTTTCTGGAAAGATCAAAAAACGCAACGGTTTCAGGCTGCGCCAGGCTTTCCTGAATATATTCCTGCTTCAAGTTGGTGCGAACCTGTGCGGTCTCGCGACGCGCCGGAATTTCGCCCGGCCGGTTTTCCAGGACGTTGTTAAGCAGCCAGTAACCATCTTCCAACTTTGCGGTCTTGGCATCCTGCCGCATGATGACGCGGCCGTCCTTGTCGAAGTGGAACACGACCACGTCGACGAGGAAGGTCCCGTTCTCCTGGTAACTCTTGGCGCCGATGATCGTATCGTCGTCGCCGCTGATCTGGCGGATCCACGGTACGAACTTGGACGGGCGGCTGCGGTTGCTCGCCTCGCGCCAGTTCGCCTCCAGAGAGGCTGATTCGCGCTGCCCCCAGGCGGCGAGCGGATTGATGACGAGAAGCGTGGCGAGGCCGATCAGGAAGGCGCCGGCGATGAACGGGGAGACGAACTGCCAGACGGAAATGCCGGCCGCCCGCGTCACCACCAGTTCGTAGCGCCGGTTGAGCGCGATCAGCACCGTCATGCCGATGAACAGGCTCAGCGTCGGGATGACCTGCTGCAGGATGGACGGCACGCGCATGGCGGTCATCAGGAGCCCGCCGGAGACGCTGTACCCGACGAAACCCGACATGCGCCGGCTCGTCTCGCTGAAATCGGCGAGAAAGATGATGGCGCTGACGCCGAGCATGAACCAGAACGCGGTGACGATATAGCGGCGGAAGAAATACCGCCCGAGCGTCGAGAAGATCATGCCCCACCTCCGCCCGAGCTGGGCTTGGGATCGAGGCGCCGCTGTACGCTGCTCGTCAGGCGCGAGATGCCGCGGGTGAGGAAGGCGGGCGTCGAGAAATGCCTGTTGGTGGCGAGAAGGTAGAGCGCGATCAGAGAACTGACGATTGGAACCGCATAGGGGAGCGGCGCATAGAGCGGATTGCGCTCGACGAGATTGGTCGCCGAGAAGCCGAGCCAGCGGATGATGAAGGCGAGGAACAGCGCATAGACCATCGGATGCACGCGCAGCTGCCGGTGCGACCGGGTGTTGCCGGCAATGACCAGCGAGATCAGCGCGAAGGCCATGGGGTAAAGCCAGTCCGACAGGCGGCGGTGAAGCTCGGCGCGATAGGCGTGCGGCGACTTCTGGTAGACCGGATCGTTGGGGTCCGGGTTCAGCAGGAAGGCGAGGCTGCGGTCGGTGGAATATTGCGGCAGTCCGCCTTCCGATTTCGCCATGGCCGAAAGGTCGAAGGCGTAGGAGACGAACTTGATGATTGAGATGCGCCCGTCGGCGGCTTTGCGGTGCACCTCGCCGTCGCGCATGGTCAGCGACGTGCCGCTTTCGTCGATCGATCCCTCGCGGGCGTAATAGATGAGGTCGAAATTCGGGTCGCGGTAGTCGACGACGAACAGGCCCTTCAGGATGCGGCCGGAATGACGTTCCGAGATCTGCACGTAGAGCCCGTTCTCGATGCTGCGGAAGGTCTTTTCCTCGATCACCGAGGAGAGCAGGTCCGCATAGGCAGCGGCGACCATCTGGCGCGCGGCGACGCGCGACGGCGGCTCGACGAAGTTCGTCACCAGGAAGGAGAACAGGCTGAGCGCGATGCCGAGCATCAGCACCGGCCGGTAGATGATGCTGCGGGTGGCGCCGGCGGCGTCGATGACCGGCAGTTCCGAATCGTTGTTCATCGCCGTCAGCGTCTGGGTGATGCCGATGACCAGCGCAAAGGGCACGACGACGGGAATGATGGTGGGCAGGATATAGGTGGCAAGCGTCGCGAACGAACCCATCGACTGGCCCGTATCCGTGACCAGGTTGATGCGTCCGAGCACCTGGATGGTCCAGATGATGGTGAGCACCGGCAGGAGCGTCACCAGAAACATCTGAAAGATCCGGCGCAATATGTAGCGTTCGAGAAGCTTCATCCGGCCTAGACGTCTTGCATTTCTGTCATCCCTAGGGAACCGCAATTGTCGCCCACCGATGACGGTCGCGCTTATCTAAGCGATTGGCGCGGGGTTTGCGACAGGGCCCGCGTCACAAATTTGTTTGCGGATTCAGTTTTCTTCGCGGCTGTGACATTTCGAAACATGCCGCCACCCCCGCATAGACCACCAGCGACGACAGCCAGCCGAGCGTCACGTCGGAAAGGTAGTGGCCGCCGAAGGATGCTCTGAGCGCCGGCGAGATGAGCGATATGGCGATCAGCGGCGGGCCGAGCGCCGGGCGGAGCGGCTTCGGCAGAAGCACGATCAGGCAGGCGAGCCACCCCGCGCCGGCGGCCTCTCCGGAGATGAAGGAGCAGTTGCCGTCGCAGGCGCCCCGGAAGTCGCCGGCCGGCATGAAAACATTCCCGCCGCCGAAGAGATCGGTCTGGTGGGGGCGCGGACGGTCGGAAACCTCCTTCAGGATCATGTTCACCAGAAACAGGGGGCCGAGCAGAAAGGCCGTCAGCGCAACCGAACAGTCGCGCGTCTTGCGCCGGCAATAGGTGGCGCCGTGATGCCGGAGATTGGCGATCAGAAGATAGAGGAGACAAAGCGCAGCCACGGCGGGCAGATAGAAGAGAACGCGCCGGAGGGCGATAAAGGCCGCTTGCGTGCCGTAGGGAAAGCTGCCGCAGATCCGCACCGCGCCGGACGGGCTGCCGCACGCCGCTTCGATGAAGAAGGCGTCCGCCGTCCACAGATCGAGCTGCGGGAAGGCGTGAAATATCGCAAGTAACAGCCACCATGTCCCCATCAGCACGACGAACAACCCTGAAGGGCTCGAAAAGAACTGCCTCGCGGTCCGGGGCCGACCCTCAAGAACGGATGGAGCATACGACATCGACGGGTGCCTGATGGAGCTTGATGAAGCGCCCGGGCCGGAATGGAACCCGGGGCGGCACTTGCTTCGCATGGCAGTGTGAAGGACGTTTGATGGACTCGTGTCGGCGGCATGTCATCCGTGTGTCAGAACTCATCGTGATTGCGGCGCTTTCTCTTTCCCTTGCGTTCGCTGCCGAAACCGCGATGATCGCCGTTCGTCTCGAAAAGCCTTCTGGAGTCGCAATGTCCCTGAAATTCGATATCTCCTTCGCCAAATCCGCCAAGCTCGAGGGCGGGCTTGCCATTCAGCTCAAGCTTGCCGGCGACGGGCCGGCGGCGGGGGTGGCGGAAGCCGATCCGGCGGGCATCGTCGCGAGAGCCTCCGAGATCGGCAAATTCTCCGGCAAGCCCATGACGACGCTCGATGTCATCGCGCCGCAGGGTTCGCCGGCAGACCGGCTCGTGGTGCTGGGGCTCGGCAAGGCGGAGGCCCTGACGGCCCATGACTGGCTGAAGGCGGGCGGTGTTGCGGCGGCCTGCGTCAGGTCGATGACCAAAGTGGCGATTTACCTGGATGTCCCGGGCTTGACGGTCGGCGGTGCCGAGGCCGCCGGTTTCGCGCTCGGCATGCTGCTGCGTGCCTATAGTTTCGACGCCTACAAGACGAAGAAGGGCGATGACGAGGACAAGGCTCCGAAGGCGGTGAAGGTGACGATCGTCACCGCCGCGCATGCGGCCGCCAGGAAGGCCTTCTCCGAATCGGAAGCGATCGCCGGCGGCGTCCTCCTGGCGCGCGACCTCGTCAACCTGCCGCCGAACGCGCTCGGCCCGGTCGAATTCGCCGACAAGGCGAAGGAGCTCGAAAAGCTCGGCGTCGAGGTGGAGATATTGACCGAGAAGGAAATGAAGAAGCTCGGCATGGGCGCGCTGCTCGGCGTGGCGCAGGGCTCTGTCCGGCCGCCGCGGCTTGCCGTCATGCACTGGAAGGGCGGCAAGGCGAAGGATGCGCCGGTCGCCTTCATCGGCAAGGGGGTGGTCTTCGACACCGGCGGCATTTCCATCAAGCCCGGCGCCGGCATGGAGGACATGAAGGGCGATATGGGCGGCGCCGCCGCCGTCACCGGGCTCATCCACACCCTCGCCGCCCGCAAGGCGAAGGCCAATGTCGTCGGCATCATCGGCCTTGTCGAGAACATGCCGGACGGTAATGCGCAGCGCCCCGGCGACATCGTCACCACCATGTCGGGCCAGACGATCGAGATCATCAACACCGATGCGGAAGGCCGGCTCGTGCTCGCCGATGCGCTCTTTTACTGCAACGAGCGCTTCAAGCCGCGCTTCATGATCAACCTCGCGACGCTGACGGGCGCGATCATGGTGGCGCTCGGCAACCTGCATGCCGGCCTGTTTTCCAACGACGACACGCTCGCCGGTCAGCTGACGGCGGTCGGCGAGGTGACGGGCGAGCGTCTGTGGCGCATGCCGCTCGGCAAGGACTACGACAAGATGATCGATTCCAAGTTCGCCGACATGAAGAACACCGGCGGGCGCTACGCCGGTTCGATCACCGCCGCCCAGCTTTTGAAGCGCTTTGTCGGCGAAACGCCCTGGGCGCATCTCGATATCGCCGGGACGGCGATGAATTCGCCTGCCAGCGAGATCAACCAGTCCTGGGGCTCGGGCTACGGCGTGCGCCTGCTGGACGAACTGGTTCGCGCGCATTACGAGGGCTGATGACGGAAATTCTCTTCTACCATCTGACCGAGTCCAAGCTCGAGGACGCCCTGCCGGCGCTTTTGGAAAAGAGCGTCGAGCGCGGCTGGAAGGTGGTCGTGCAGACGAATGCGGAAGCGCGGCGGGATTTTCTCGACGCGCATCTGTGGACCTTCCGCGAGGACAGTTTCCTTCCGCACGGCACGGACGCCGCGCCGATGGCCGACGCCCAGCCCGTGCTGCTGACCGCCGACGCCGAAAACCGCAACGGCGCGAACGTGCGGTTTCTGGTGGACGGCGCCGAGCCGCCGCCGGTGGCCGACTATGAGCGGATCGTCTTCATGTTCGACGGCTACGACGCCGCCCAGCTCGAAGGTGCCCGCGCCCAGTGGAAGAGGTTGAAGGGCGAAGGACACACGCTGACCTATTGGCAGCAGTCGGAAGACGGTCGCTGGGTGAAGAAGGCCTGACGCATGTCCCGCCAAGTGCTCCGGCTGTTTGCGACACCGAAACGCGACGAGCTTCCGGTTCAGGCAAGGTCCGTTTGAGCGACATCCTCGCCGACATAGAGCAGGGGAGTGCCTGCCTCCCTGGCGCCGGCATAGCTGAAGCAATCGCCGAAATTCAGTTTGGCGGGATGTCGGCCCTTGCCGTAGCGGGCAAAGGCGTCAGTGGCGGCGATCGCCGTCGAGCGGGTCATCGGAATGACTTCCACGTCGAGTTCGTCAAGGAATTCCAGTACGAAATTCCTTGCGGTGACGACGTCTTTTCGCGTCTCGCGCGCCAGCACGACGCTCGTTTCGTATATCACGGTCGCACTGGTGGATAACGGCGTGGAGGCTGCTGCAAGGCGTTCGAGCAACTTCTGGCGCCGTGGAGCAAGAGACAGGATTTCGACGAGAGCCGAACTATCGATGAACATCGTTATCGCCCCACATCTCGTCTAGGAACGCCTTCTCGTCGAAATGCTCCAGGGACTCGTAAGGCGGCATATCGTACTTGGCCCGCAACCTCTCGATCCGCTCTTCCAGGGACGCTTTTTTTTCTCTGACCGCTGTCTCGGAAGGCGTTTCCACCACCCGCTCCAGGGCCTGTCGGATGGCATCCGTCTTGGTGGGCGCTTTCAGAATCTTCTGCGCCTGCTGGGCAAGCTGGTTGACGCGTTCGTCGCGAACGTAAAGGGGCATCTTGGCACCTCGTGAATATACATCTGAAGATAGTGTATATTCACGAGCGCAACAAGACGTCACTAAGCCATGATCGTCTGACGCAGGAAGCTGTAGCCCATCGCCTGCCGCTCCGCCATTTCGGTCGTATCGCCCGCGCCGCCATGACCGCCGGAGCCATACTCCCGGAAGAACGGTTCATGTCCCCCGTCCAGAAGCCGCTTGGCGAAGCGGCGGGCGTGGGAGGGATGCACCCGGTCGTCGTTGGTCGAGCTTTCCACATAGACCGCCGGATAGGTGATTTCGCTCGCCGGCTTCACTTGATGCAGGGGCGAATAGGAAAGCATGTAGTCGAGCTCGTCGGCCACCTCGGGGTTGCCGTACTCGTCCATCCAGGCCTTGCCGGAGGGGAAGAGGTGGAAGCGCGACATGTCGATGACCGGCACCGAGGTCCACACCGCGCCGAAATCCTCCGGATAGCGGGTCAGCATCACCGAGGTGAGCAATCCGCCATTGCTGCCGCCGTTGCAGGCGATGCGCGACGGCTTGGTATAGCCGCGCTTCACCAGATCGCGAGCGACCGCGACGAAGTCCTCGAACGCCTTGTGCCGGCCCTTTCCCTTGGCGGTCTTGTGCCAGTTGGGGCCGAGTTCGCCGCCGCCGCGGATATAGGCCTGCACGAAGGCGCCGCCCTGTCCGAGCCACAGCCCGTAGGCGCCGGAATAGACGGGCGACAGCGGCACCGCAAAGCCGCCGTAGCCGTACATCAGCACCGGCAGCTCGCCCTTCGTCCAGGTTTTCGGAAACACGATGTGATAGGGCACCTTGGTGCCGTCTTCCGAAGTCGCCTCCAGAAGTTCGGAGCGCATGCCCTCGGCATCGAAATAGGCGGGCGACGAGCCGGCCGGAACGAGTTCCGGCTTCTTGCTGCGGTCGGTGAGGTCGAGGCGGTAGGCACTGGAAGGGAGGAGAAAGCCCTGGCCGATGACGGTGAGGATTTCCTCGCCGAGCGTCAGGTCGGCATCGAGCAGGCGGAAGCCGACGGTCTGCAGGCCGGCCGGCAGCGGCAGTTCCTGCGGCCCCGCCTCCGGCTTCGTCAGGTCGAGGAGGAAGAGCTTCGGCACCATCCGGTCGCGGACCACGAAGACGGCCCAGGTCTTCAGCAGTGCGAATTGCGAGACCGACTGGCCCTCTTTTGGCGCGAAGAGCACGCGGGCCTTGCCGAGCGGTTCGGAAGCGAACGGGGCGAAATCCTGCAGGATGAGGCTGCCGCTCGGATAGCGCTCGTCGGTCTTCGCCCGCCACAGGACGTGGTTGTGGTTGTAGTCGATATCCGATTCCGTCGGCAGGTCGAGACGACGGAGGTTCCCGTCGGCGTCCCGCACCTCGTAACTCGCCTTGCCGATGTCGTGGACGGCCGTGAATATCTCGATCGGCCGCTCCTTCGGCGCGCCGCCCCAATAGAGCGGATCGATGATGCCGCCCATGCCCGTGACGTCGTCCTTGCCGGCTTCGTACAGGATCGGGGCATCCTTCGGATCGACGCCGCGCCGGAGGCGCCGGCCGACGCGCGGCCAGCCGGAGCGGGTGGCGGAGAATTCGTCGACCGAGCCGAAATAGGCGATCTCGTCGGGACCGAGCCAGGCGGCATGTGCCCGCGCCGGCGGCGTATCGAACCCGCCATCGACGATCGCCTTCGCTTCCGTGTCGAATTCCAGGAGCCGCAGCTGGTCGGAGCCGCCGTCGGACAGGATCAGCAGCACGCGCGTCGGCTCGTATGGGGAGGTGATCGCGCCGGAATAGATCCAGCGCTTGCCTTCCTGTCTGCAGAACGCGTCGACATCGAAGACGGTTTCCCAGGGGGCGTCCGGGCGAGGCTCCTGCTCGGCGGGCAGGCGCCGCCAGATGCCGAGCGGATTGTTCTTCGAACGGTGGAAATCGAACAGCCACCTGCCGCGCCGGGTCGGCACGATCAGCCGGTCCTCGCGCTCGATCATCGCTTTCAGGGCATCCCGGTCCTTCTCGAATTCCGGCGTCCTGAACCGGCGGTCGGAATGTTCGTTGCGTTCGGCAAC
The DNA here is from genome assembly GCF_900177415.1 of Xaviernesmea oryzae. GTDB lineage: Bacteria > Pseudomonadota > Alphaproteobacteria > Rhizobiales > Rhizobiaceae > Neorhizobium > Neorhizobium oryzae_A. The sequence goes on from NZ_FXAF01000006.1 coordinate 1,661,721, forward strand.
GAAGGCGATCGTCTTCGGGTCGTCGTCGGCTTCGAGAAAAAGGTCCATGAAAGAGCATCCTCTGGTGGTTGGAAGCTCTTACCTAGGCATGTTGGAGGGGCGGGACAACCGGTGCTGCGTCAATCCGGAATGATGTGCCTGAGCCTCGATCTGCTCCGCCGTCATGCTCTGGCCTGTCCCGAGCATCTGCGACGGTTCGATTTTTCGCTACGCGCTTGGATCCTCGGCACAAGGCCGAGAATGACGAGGCGCATGTGGGGCCGAGGCGGATCACCCGGCCATCGCCTCTTCGTATTCGGAAGAGAGCAGCAGCCATTCCTCTTCCGCCGCCGCGAGCTTTGCGGCCGCTTCGCCGCGTTCCTTGGCCTTGCTCGCTGCCTTGGCCGGCGCCTTGTCGTAGAGCGCCGGGTCCGCAAGCTCCCTGTCAAGCGCCTCTATCTGCTTCTCAAGCTTTGCCGTCAGGGATTCGATTTCGTTGATCTTTTTCCTGAGCGGGGCGAGCGAGGCGCGCTTTTCCGCATTCACCTTGCGCTGTTCCGATTTCGAGGCCGGCTCGTCGGAGGCCTGCGGCTTCTCCTCCTTCCTGCGGCCGGCGGAGACGATCAGGTCGCGGTATTCGTCGAGGTCGCCTTCGAACACCTTGACCGTGCCTTCGTTGACCAGCCACAGCCGGTCGACGGTCGCCTCGATCAGGTGGCGGTCGTGCGAAATCAGGATGACGGCGCCGTCGTAATCGTTCAGCGCCTCGATCAGGGCCCGGCGGCTGTCGATGTCGAGATGGTTGGTCGGTTCGTCGAGGATCAGCAGGTTCGGCGCATGGAAGGCGGCGAGCCCCATCAGCAGGCGCGCCTTCTCGCCGCCGGAAAGATCCTTGGCGGCGGTCGCCATCTTTTCGGTCGCCAGCCCCATCTGCGCGACGCGGGCGCGCACCTGCGCCTCGGGGGCCTGCGGCATCAGCCGGCGGACGTGATCGACCGGCGTTTCGTTGGGGATCAGGTCGTCGAGCTGGTGCTGGGCGAAGAAGCCGATCTTCAGGCCGGGCGCCAGCCTGATCTCGCCGCTTTCGGCCGAAAGCCGGCCGGAGATGAGCTTGGCGAAGGTCGATTTGCCGTTGCCGTTCGAGCCGAGCAGCGCGATGCGGTCATCGTTGTCGATCCTCAGATTGATGTTCTTCAGCACCGGCTTGCCGGGCACGTAGCCGACAACACCCTTGCTGATCGAAACGATCGGCGAGGCGGGCTGCTTTTCCGGTTCGGGAAAGGTGATCGGCTGGACATGGTCCTCGATGACCGCCGCCACCGTGCCCATGCGCTCCAGCGCCTTGATGCGGCTCTGCGCCTGCCGGGCCTTGGAAGCCTTGTAGCGGAAGCGGTCGATATAGCTCTGGATGTGTTTCCGCGCGGCGTCGCTCTTCGCCTTCGCCTTCATCTGCAATTCGTCGGCTTCCGCCTTCTGCCGCTCGAACTGGTCGTATCCGCCGCGATAGAAGGTCAGCTTTTGCCTGTCGAGATGGACGATCGAGTTGACCGCGTTGTTGAGCAGATCGCGGTCGTGGCTGATGATGATGACCGTGTGCGGATAGCGCCGCACATAGTCCTCCAGCCACATCGTGCCTTCGAGATCGAGATAGTTGGTCGGCTCGTCGAGGAGAAGCAGGTCCGGCTCGGCGAAAAGCACCGCCGCCAGCGCCACGCGCATGCGCCAGCCGCCGGAAAAGGAGGAGGCGGGGCGATGCTGCGCCTGCGCGTCGAAGCCGAGGCCGGCGAGGATGCTGGCGGCGCGCGCCTCGGCCGAATGGGCGTCGATATCGACGAGCCGCATCTGGATCTCGGCGATGCGGTGCGGGTCGGTCGCGGTCTCGGCCTCCTCAAGCAGCGCGGTGCGCTCCTTGTCGGCGGAAAGCACGATGGTGATCAGCGATTCCTCCGTGCCCGGCGCTTCCTGCGCCACCTGGCCGATGCGGGCATTCTTCGGAATGGTGACCGAACCGCTTTCCGCGGCGAGGTCGCCGGTGATCACCCGGAAGAGCGTCGACTTGCCGGCGCCGTTGCGGCCCACGAGCCCGGCCTTCGTGCCCGCCGGAAGCGTCACGCTGGCATTGTCGAGGAGAAGGCGCCCGGCGATGCGGGCGGAAAGGTCGGTGATCGTGATCATGGCGGCGGTTTTGGCCGAAACTCGCCGGGAAGGCAAGACGGCGCGCGCGGGTGCCGCCGCCGCCCTCCGCACCGAAGGCTATGCGGTTTCTCCCGGGATAAAGACGGCCGGCCGTCCGTTGGCCTTCGACATTTCCAGCGCGGCGGTCGCCTGCAGGCGCAATTGCTGCGGGGAGAACGCGTCCCGCGTCAGCGCCGCGCCGATCGAAAGCCCGAGCGTTGCGGCAGCCCGGTCGGAAGCGGCGAAGACGAGGTTGTCGGCGAGCGAGGCGGCGAGCCGTTCGGCGATCGGATGCACGCTGTCCCGGCTGACGTCTTTCAGCACGAAGGCGAAGTCGCCCCGGCCGATGCGCGCCAGGAAGTCGTTCTTCTTGATCGCCTTGCGGAAGATGGTGGCGGTCTTCCGGATGATCCGGTTGATGGCCGGTTCGCCATAGGTCCGCACGAGTTCCGGCAGGTCGGAGATGGTCACCAGGAAGAGCGCGGCGTCGCGGCCGTCCGCATCGCCGCCGTAAAGCGCCTCAAGGCGCTCGGCGAGCGCGGCATGGTTCGGCAGGGCCGTCAGCCGGTCGCGCAGCGTGACGGCGCGGGCGGCGGAGGCGTCCCGTTCCGCCTTGATGATGCGTTCGGCGCCGTCCTTCAGCGCCGCTTCCAGTTCCGTTTCGGCCACCACCGCATCGGAGAGCGAGACGCTCAGGTATTCGATTTCGGCCAGGATATCGCGAGGGCCGGCATCGCTGTCTTCGCGAAGGCTTCGGGCGACGGCCTCGAGCACGCGGGTAAAGCCCTGCTTCTGGGCGACGCCGCTTGCCATCTTCTCCCTCAGTTCCGAAAGCAGCTTGATCTCGTGGCCGCGGCCCGCTGGGATGGCGAGCGCGATGAAGCCCGGGAGCCGATGCCTGATGCCGATCTCGTCGAGAATTGCCTGCGACGGTGCGGCCGGCAGCGCCGCCACTTCGCGGGAAAGCGCCGCGTCGGCACCCGACAGGGCCTCGTGAAAGAGTTCGTAATTGCGCGGCAGGCCGCTCACCTCCAGCCTCGCCATATGCTGGCTCACCATCTGCAGGTTCCGGTCCCACGCCCTCTTGCTGGTTTCGCCGGCCATGTTCGCCCTCTGGGGTTCCGATCATTGTTCGATAGTGCGGCAACCTATCGGCGATCGTCCTTTAACATCTGCTGAAAAGCGGTCGTTCGGCTGCTGTTACGGTTAAGAAAAGGTGCAGGCGCTCCCCGAATGCCATCCATGAATTTTCCTGATTGGATTTTGACGGCGGATTTGTCTCCACTAGGCGTGACCGGACATCAGGAGCTGACATGACCCGCATCCTCTATTCGCTCTGCGGCGCCGACGAGAGCCGCCCCTTTTCGCCCCATTGCTGGAAGGTGGTGCTGGCGCTGCGCCACAAGCAGCTGGACTTTGTCGAAAGGCCGACGCCTTTCACGGAAATCCCGAAGCTGGAGAACGGCTTCTCGAAGACGGTGCCGATTTTGCGGGACGGCAACGAGCTCATCCGCGACAGTTTCGATATCGCGCTTTACCTGGAGGAGGCCTATCCCGACCGGCCGACGCTGTTCGCGGGCGAGGGCGGCAAGGCGCTGTCGCGCTTCGTCGAGCGCTTTTCGCAAACCATCATCCATCCGGCGATCGTCAGGATCGCCGTTGCCGACATTCATGACATGCTCGGCGATACCGATCAGGTCTATTTCCGCAAGAGCCGCGAGGCCGCCCTCGGCAGGACGCTGGAGGAGGTGAAGGCCGGGCGCGACGCGGAGATCGAAGCCTTCGCGGCCAAGCTGGAACCGGTGCGGCAAACCCTGAAATATCAGGAGTTTCTCGGCGGCGACGGCCCGCTCTTCGCCGATTACATCCTTTTCGGCGCGCTGCAGTGGATGCGCATCACGGCCGGCACCGGGATCCTCGCCGGCGACGATCCAGTGGCATCGTGGTTCGAACGCTGCCTCGATCTGCATGACGCGGCCGGCCGCCGTGTGACAGCGGCGTGAAATTGCCGAAACCCCCTTGTTTCCGGCGGAAGGGGCGGGTAAAGACCGCCCACTTTCCCTCTTGGAAACAAAGGATAGAACAATGGCGATTGAACGCACATTTTCGATGATCAAGCCGGATGCCACCAAGCGCAACCTGACCGGCGCCATCACCAAGGTATTTGAAGACAATGGCCTGCGCGTCATCGCTTCCAAGCGCGTCTGGATGAGCAAGCGCGAAGCCGAAGGTTTCTATGCCGTCCACAAGGACCGTCCCTTCTTCGGCGAACTCGTCGAAGGCATGACCTCCGGCCCGACCGTCGTCCAGGTCCTGGAAGGCGAGAACGCCATCCTGAAGAACCGCGAGATCATGGGCGCCACCAACCCGGCGAACGCCGCCGAAGGCACGATCCGCAAGACCTTCGCCCTGTCGATCGGCGAAAACTCCGTCCACGGCTCCGACGCTCCGGAAACCGCCGTCCAGGAAATCGCCTACTGGTTCTCCGAAACCGAGATCGTCGGCTGATCGACGCAGGCAGTGATTGAACAAAAAAAGCCGGGGTTCTGCCCCGGCTTTTTTGTTGGCAAAGCTGGAAGCCTTTGCCTTCCTCTGTGGACGCGAGACGGTGCGCATATCGATCTCCCCCCTTGAGGGGGAGATGCCCGGCAGGGCAGAGGGGGGTGTTTCGGCATATTCTTCTGCCATCGAGTTTGTGGCGTCCCCTCTGTCACCTACGGTGACATTTCCCCCCTCAAGGGGGAGATCGGCGGGAGTCTGCCACCGGGGAAAAAGGGAACTTCACGCCGGACAGTTGTCTTCCTTGCCGTAATCCGCCGTGCCGTCGGCGTGAAAGACCTCCGGATTGGGCGTATAGAGAGGCCCGACCACCAGCGGCTTCGACGGCATGATGGTCTGGTCCGCGTCGGACGTGATGCTCGTCTCGATCGTCTGCAGCGGCTCGCCACCGGCACCGACCAGGCGGATCCTGACCGAATACGGCCTGTCCTTCTTCACGCATTTGAGGTTCGGGCTTTGCAGCACGATCTTTTCCATGACCGGGAAAAGCGTCTGCCGCACCACGAACGGCGCGCCGCCCTCAGGGTTCTCGAATTCCGCTTCCGCATAGGCGCCCTCCGGCAGGGGCGCCGTCTTGCGCAGCGTGACGAGATAGTTCGCCGTAGCCACGCGGTAGTTGAAGACGAACATCCGGCCGGAAAGCTCCGCGAATTTTCCGTCCGCCTCCCGCTGGCAGGAGACCAGCAGAACCATGGCAAGGCCGCAGGCAAGGAGGCGGCGCATCATGACGCGGCCTCCTTCTTCTTCCGGCGATAGTGGCGGCTCGCTTTGACCCGGTTGCCGCAGACGGCCATGTCGCACCACGCGCGGCTGCGGTTCCGGCTGCGGTCGATGAACAGCCAGCCGCAATTGCCGCAGATCTTGAGGCGCGCGATTTCCTCTTCCGCCAGAAGCCTCAATGCCGAACGGGCGGTCGCCGCCTCGAGCGACCCTTCCTCCGCGCGGCGCAGGATAACGGCCGCGGCTTCGAGAAAATCGGCGAGCAGCCCGTGGGTGTCATCCCCCAGGATACGGGCGCGAAAGTAGCGGTCGATCGCCTCCCGCAACGCGAGGAAAGGCACACGGTTTCCCGGCCGCACCGGCGCCGGCTCGCCGAACAGGGCGCGTTCGGCGCAGAATTGCTGTGCCGCCCTCGGAAAGGCGTCCATCTGCCCGGGCTCGGCGAAACGGTCGATGCTGCGCTCGGGATCGAAGCGCATGATGACGCTGTTGGCGACGTCCAGCGCCAGCGCGCCGCCGGCGAAACGATGCGGGGTCCAGGAAAAGCTCATGCTCCGGATTATAACTGGCAAAATGAAGTTTACCAGTTATATTCGAAGCCCGTGACGGAGTGCCCATGGCCTATCTGCTGCAGCAATTGGCGAACGCGTTTCCGCTGGCGGCGCTTTATGCGGCGCTTGCCTTCGGTTATGCGATCGCCTTCGCGGTGACGAAGCGGGCGGATATCACCTACGGAGCGATCTTCGCCTTTTCGGGCCATACCTATCTGCTCTTCGCCCATATCGGCTGGGACCGGTTCTGGTTGATCTTTCCGGCCGCGCTGGCCATGGGGGCCGCGGGGGCGCTTGTCGGCGGCGTCGGGGCAGGGGTGGCGATCGGGCGGTTCGTCATGCGGCCGCTTGCGAAAATCTCGCCGAATGCGGTGATCGTCGCCTCGCTCGGTGTGCTGATGGTGCTGATGGAAGGGGCGCGGCTCGCCTCCGACACGCGCGAGCTCTGGCTGCCGCCCTTCATGAACGAGGCGGTTGTCTTCTGGCGCGGCGACGGCTTTCCGGTAATCCTGACGCGGATACAGCTCATCAACGTCGCCGTGATGCTGGCGATGATCGGCGCGGGCCATCTGGTCCTGGCTCGCACCCGTTGGGGCCGCATGTGGCGGGCGGTCGCCGACGACCCGCTGGCGGCGGAACTCTCCGGCACCGATGCCTCCCGCGTTTTCGTCACGGCCTACGCTTCCGCAGCGCTCTTCGCCTCGATCTGCGGCGTGCTGGCGACTTCCCATTACGGCACGATGGATTTCGGCGCCGGCCTGCTGTTCGGGCTGAAAGTCGTGCTGATCGCCGCCGCGGGCGGCCATTCCAATCCGCTCCGCTCGGCGGCGGGCGCGGCCGTCGTCGGCTTCGCGGAGACCCTCTGGAGCGGCTACGGCCCGATCGTCTGGCGGGATTTCGTGATCGTCTCGATCCTGGTTGCGGTACTCGTCATGAGCCGGCGGGAGAGGGCGGTGCCGTGACGGTCATCTCCGGCATCGCGGATTGCGTCGAGCCATTTCGGCTCCGTTAAACTGGATTTCATGAGCCAGAACGGCTAATATTAGCCAAATTAGCTAACTTGAACGGCTGCTTTAGCCGGGGGTTTCCCATGCAGGTCACCATTCACGCCGCAAAGACCAATCTGTCGAAGCTCATCGAACTGGCGAAGGCCGGCGAGGAAGTCGTCATCGCCAAAGGGAAAACCCCTGTTGCCCGGATCGTGCCGATCCCGCAGGCGAGGTTCACGATCGGATTGCTGAAGGACAAGGTCGCGTCAGGCGGCCCCGATTTCTTCGAACCGATGGATGAAGGCGAGCTTGACCTGTGGGAAGGCAGGAATTGACCGCGATCCTGCTTGATACCCATGCCTGGGCCTGGTCATTGACGGGCGATCCGCGCCTGTCCGAAGGGGCTACATCCGCAATCCTCGAAGCGGGCAGCGTGCTTGTCAGTCCGATCAGCTTTTTCGAGATTGGCCAAAAGGTGCGCCTTGGCAAATGGCCGCAGATGGCGCCCCATGTCGACGACCTGCCTGCGCTGCTCGAAGAGCAGGGCGGGAGGGTGGCGACGCTTGCCCCGCAAATCTGTTTGCAGGGTGCCGTGATGCCCTGGGACCATCGCGATCCTTTTGACAGGCTTCTGGCAGCAAGCGCGCTGCATTACTCTGTGCCGCTGGTATCCGCCGATGAGATATTCGATACGCTTCCCGGCTTGAGCCGCCTGTGGTGACGTCCCGACCTTAGACCATCAGCGCCACTTGTCGCGCGCCCTGTCGTCGGCATCCTTGGCGGCGACCCAATCGCCTTGTGAACCGTCGGCGGCGTGTTCCTTCTTCCAGAAGGGTGCCGAGGTCTTCAGGAAATCCATCATGAAACCGGCGCCGTCGAAAGCCGCCTGCCGGTGGGGGGCGGCTGCGACGACGAGCACGATGTTCTCGCCCGGCAGGATCTTCCCGTAGCGATGCACGGCGGTGAGGCCGAGGAGCGAAAAGCGCTCGATGGCGAGCTCGGCGATGCGGCGCATCTCCGCCTCCGCCATGCCGGGATAATGTTCGAGCTCCAGCGCTGAAAGCTGGCCCTGTTCGTCGCGGCAGAGACCGGTAAAGGTGACGACCGCGCCGATATCCCTGCGGCCGGCGGTCAGCGCGTCGATTTCGGCTTGCAGGTCGAAGTCGGCCGATTGGACGCGGATGGTGGGGACAACTGTCATTGCAGATGCCTCCATGGTTTTGAAGCGCCGGGGGAGATGAGGGAAGGGGCATGCCGTGCAGGCCCCCCTCTGCCCTGCCGGGCATCTCCCCCACGGGTGGGGAGATCACAAGCGGCATGGTCTTCCCGCCAAACTGATGGTGTGTCGAACCGCAGCGCTTGTTGTTTGGGGAAACCGGTGCGTCTATCCAATCTCCCTCCTTGTGGGGGAGATGCCCGGCAGGGCAGAGGGGGGTATCGGCACGGCACGGCCATCACCATCTCACCCACCCGTCATCGGCGGAAATATTCCGATCTCGCGCGCGCCGGCGATCTTTTCGTCGTGCTCCACATGCTCCTGGTTGATCGCGACGCGGATCACGTCGGAATATTGAAGCGCGTTCTCGTATTCCTCGCCCAAACTCTTGAGGTGATTCAGCAAATCGCGCACGGTGACGACGCCCGCCGGCAGGTCGAGTTCCTCCTCCGGCTTGCCGATCCGCTCGCGCACCCAGGCGAAATAGACGAGTTTCGTGCTCATTCCTCATCCACCAGATGTTTCAGGCCGGCTTTGAAATAGTCGTAGCCGGTGTAGAAGGTCAGGATCGCGGCGATCCAGAGCAGCGTGATGCCGAGTTCGGTGATGTAAGGCATGATCTTGTCGCCGGCGGGGCCGGCGAGCAGGAAGGCGATCGCCACCATCTGGATCGTCGTCTTCCATTTGGCGATGCGCGTCACCGGCACGGAAACCTTCAGCGCCGCGAGATATTCGCGAAGCCCCGAAACGAGGATTTCGCGGCACAATATGGTGATCGCCGCCCAGAGCGACCATCCGGCGATCGTCCCGTCGGCAGCCATCAGGAGCAGCACCGAGGCAACCAGCAGCTTGTCGGCGATCGGATCGAGCATGCGGCCGATATTGGAGGTCTGGTTCCAGATGCGGGCGAGATATCCGTCGAGATAGTCGGTGATCGAGGCAACGACGAAGATCGTCAGCCCCGTCCAGCGGGCGAAGTCCGAGCTTTCCAGCCGGCCTTCGATGAAGAAGCACAGCACGATCACCGGCACCGCCAGGATGCGCGCATAGGTGAGCAGGTTGGGGATGTTGTATGCGCGGGAAGCCATGGACGACCTATTGCGATGTTTGCCTCTAGTTGAAACTTTGAGGCCCCAGCGTCAACATGTTCCCGCGGCTTTTTTGCAGCCGATTGCGGCAGCCCCTCCGCTCCTGCTCCTATTGCCCCTCAACCCGGCCCTCTCTCCGCTGTGGCGGGGGGAGGGAACATGCCATACGCAGCGTCGAGGAAGGAAACGGTGCGGCATATCCCTTCTCCCCGCCGGGGAGAAGGTGCCCGGCAGGGCGGATGAGGGGGCAACAGGCGGGGCGGACCCGGCCCTTCGCCTTGGCTCAGGGCGTTCGTCATTCGAAACGATTCACTGGATCGTTTCGTCGGCTGCGCCGACCATTCCTCACCCCGCCCGGCTCTCGTGAAAGTGATTGTAGATCTGCTTTGCGACGGCCTCGGAAATGCCCTCCACGGCCATGAGGTCGGTCAGTCCCGCGCGGGAGACGGCTTTCGCCGTGCCGAAATGCTGCAGCAGCTTGCGCTTGCGGCCAGGTCCGATGCCGGAAATCTCGTCGAGCGGGTTCCTGACCATCTCCTTCTTGCGCCGCGCGCGGTGCGAGCCGATCGCGAAGCGGTGCGCCTCGTCGCGCAGCCGCTGGATGAAATAGAGAACCGGATCGCGCGGCGGCAGCGAGAAGTCGCTTTTGCCGTCGGCGAAGAAACGCTCGCGGCCGGCCTCGCGGTCGACGCCCTTGGCCACCCCGATCGCGGTGACGACATCGCGGATGCCGAGCTCGTCGAGGATGGCGCGCACGGCCGTCATCTGGCCCTGGCCGCCGTCGATCAGGATCACGTCGGGCCAGGCGGGGAAAGAAGCGTCGGGGAAGGCGGCATCGTTGAGATCGTCGCTTCCGGCGGCCGCGGCCGCATCGGCGCTGCGGTCCGGAAGGCCCTCTTCCTTGAGGAGGCGCGAGAAGCGGCGGGTCATCACTTCCCGCATCATGCCGAAGTCGTCGCCGGGGGTGATGTCGGTCGATTTGATGTTGAACTTGCGGTACTGGCTCTTCACGAAGCCTTCCGGCCCCGCCACGACCATGCCGCCGACGGCATTGGTGCCCATGATATGCGAGTTGTCGTAGATCTCGATGCGGCGCGGCACCCGGGCGAGGCCGAAGGTCTCGGCCAGGCCCTGCAGCAGGCGGGCCTGCGACGAGGTCTCCGCCAGCTTGCGGCCATGCGCCTCGCGGGCGTTGGCGAGCACGTGGCCGACGAGGTCCTTCTTCTCGCCGCGTTGGGGCACGGAGATCGCCACCCTGTGGCCGGCCTTTTCGGAAAGGGCCTGGGCCAGCAATTCCTGTTCCTCGACCGCTTCGGAAAGCAGGATCTGCTTCGGCACCGGCTTGTCGTCGTAGAACTGGGCGAGAAAGGCGTTGAGCACTTCCGCGCCCGAAAGCTGCGGATCCGCCTTCGGGAAATAGGCGCGGTTGCCCCAGTTCTGGCCGGTCCTGAAAAAGAAGACCTGAATGCAGGAAAGCCCGCCTTCGTGATGGATGGCGAAGACATCCGCCTCCTCGACGCCTGCGGGATTGATGCCCTGATGGCTCTGGACATGCGAGAGCGCCGCGAGCCGGTCGCGATAGACCGCGGCGCGCTCGAAATCGAGGTCTTCGGAAGCTTCCGCCATCTGCGCGGCGATCGCGGATTTCACGTTCTGGCTCTTGCCGGAGAGGAAGTCCTTCGCCTCGCGCACGAGGCCGGCATAGTCCTCGTCGCTGATCTCGTATGTGCAGGGGCCGGAACAGCGCTTGATCTGGAAGAGCAGGCAGGGGCGGGTGCGCGTCTCGAAGACGCTGTCGGTGCAGGTGCGCAGCAGGAAGGCCCGCTGCAGCGAATTGATGGTGCGGCCGACGGCGGCGGCGGATGCGAAGGGGCCGAAATAATCGCCCTTGCGGGCGCGGGCGCCGCGGTGCTTGAAGATGGCGGGCGCCCGGTGGTCGCCAGTGATCAGGATATAGGGAAACGACTTGTCGTCGCGCAGAAGCACGTTGAAGCGCGGGCGCAGGCGCTTGATGAGATTCGCTTCCAGCAGCAGCGCCTCGGTCTCCGTCCGCGTCGTGACGAATTCCATATGGGTGGTTTCCCGCACCATCCGGGCGATGCGGTTGGAATGGACGCGGCCCTGCGCGTAATTGCCGACGCGCTTCTTGAGGCTGCGCGCCTTGCCGACATAGAGCACGTCGCCCGCCTCGTTGAACATGCGGTAGACGCCCGGCCCGTTCGGCAGGTGCTTGACGAATTCGGCGATGAGCTCGGCGCCCTTCAGCCCCGTCTCGTTCTTGAGCGCCTCGTTCCAGTCGATCGACGCGGCCGGTCCCTCGGACGGCTCGCTCGAAAGCGCGTCGTCGTCGTCATCCTCGGTCTCGTCGTAGAGAACGCCGCCGTCAGGCAGCTTCGTTCCGTTCATTCCAAAGTCTCCGCCAGAACCGGCCCGGAATCGGGTTTGCCGATGCCCGGGAACTGGCCATCATCGATTCGAACCATGGGCCCGCGATCGGCCGCTTGTCAAAGATTGAGGGCAACCCGGCCGGATTTCATGGCCGCGGGCCGCTGCCGCAGACATAGTGACTCGGGACCGGTTTTGAAAGCCGGAACCGGATTTCCGGGCCGTTGCGAAAACCGGCCTCCACGGCCTGCTTTTCTTGAGGCAAAAATGGGGCGGAATGCTGCGTTGATCCGCTCTCCTGACGGCGCGACGGCCCGGAAGCATTTATTTCTCATGTCTAAAACGCTCGAAGCGCGCAGGGGATGCCGCCTTTTTCTGAGGGTCTAAGTCGAGGCGAAAAGATGTGGGGACGACCGGCCGCGGGAGGAAATATATTGACGAAGTTTTTCTTCCGCTTTAAAGAGTAATTCGTGAAGGTGAAAATATTTTTACTTTAAGTAAGGTTCTCTTAAGGTTAATGAAATACCTGTTGCGATACAGCAACATCAAACTTTCGCCTTCTGTTTGCCACAATCAATTCACATTTCGGCTCTTTCTATTCCTCAATTCGCATCCACATTCGGCCTCAGCGGGCAGGGAACAATCCGTCGCCACCTACGTTCTTGCGACGAGATTCCCGGCACAGCAGTAAAAGGAGAAAATGTATGCGTATTCTCATCGCAACTCTGATGGCCTCGGCAGCCAGCTTCATCGCAATCTCCGCGGCCAATGCCGCTGATGCCGTTGAGCAGATTCCTCAGGCCCCGGTAGCCGTCGAAGAGCCGGCACCGGTAAGAACCTGGGAAGGTTTCTACCTCGGTGGTTACGGCGAATATGACTGGGGCCGTTTCGGCGGCGGTGACTACGATGCCGATGGTTTCGGCGGCGGTGTCTTTACCGGTTACAACTTCCAGAACGGCCCGATCATCTACGGTATCGAAGCTGATGTCGGCTACAACAATCTGGATGGTCCGAGCCCGAATGGCTATACCGGCGAAGGCGGCTGGAAGGGCTCCGTCCGCGGCCGTATCGGTTACGACCTGAACCCGTTCATGATCTATGGTACGGCCGGTGTGGCCTTCCAGAACAACGAACTGAGCGACGGCGTCTCTTCCGACAAGAACACCCAGGTCGGTTATACGGTCGGTGCCGGTGCGGAAGCGTTCGTGACCGACAACATCACGGCTCGTATCGAATACCGCTACACGGATTTCGCAGCCGACGACTACAACCTTGCCACCGGCACGGTCTCGAAGGGCTTCGACGACCACAGCGTCAAGGTCGGTATCGGCGTCAAGTTCTAAGCCTCGCTCAGCAGGCTGGGGAAAGCCCGGACTTCGGTCCGGGCTTTTTTGATTCGTGGTTTTTTTGATTTAGGCGCCCGATTTCATCGAGCCGTAGTCGGAAAACCGCTTGGCGAAGACGTCGGGCCAGGAGGCGAGTTCCGGGCGGCCTTCCGCCCACTGGCCGTTGAAGCGCAGGTCGAGATAACCGATCAGCGCGGCGAGCGCGAAATGGCCGCCGTTGAGCTTCTTGCCGGTCTTCGGCAGGTTGTTTTCGAGATGGTCGAGCCCGCGCACCACCTTTTCCCATTGCCGGTCGATCCAGCCCTGGTGGATTTTCTCCTCCGGACGGAAGCGGCGTTCGTAGACGATCGCCAGCAGGCAGTCGGTGATGCCGTCGCAGAGTGATTCGAGAACTTCCGCCTCGGTTCGCTTCTCATCCTTCTTCGGATAGAGCTTCCCGCCCGAGAGCCGGTCGAGATAGTGCATGATGGCGACGCTGTCGTAGATCGGCGGTTCGTCCTTGCGGATCAGCACCGGAATCTTGCCGATCGGATTGCTGTCGATGAGTTCCGGCGGATTGGCGTTGGTATCGGTCTTCACCTCGACGATCTTGATGCCGAGATGGCGGGCCGCCATGCGCACCTTGGCGGAATAGGGGGAGGCCGGCGAATAGAGCAGCTTCATGGGCTTTTCCTTTTTCAGGTCGGAATTCAGCGCGCCGGCGGCAGGGTGATCTGGCTGATCCTGCAGCCGTCGGCGTCCACTTCCGCGCAGTCGCGGAATTGCAGGTCCTTGGTGAGGCAGATGCGGACTTCTTCGAGCCTGCGGCCTTCGCAGCTCGTGGAGATGCCGCGGCGGCTCATGCCCGGATTGGCCGCGATGAACTTTTCCTCGATCTCGTCGGCCGACAACGTGACGGCTGTCTCGCCGCGGGCAAGGTCGGAAGGAAGCCGGATGCGCTCGAAAGCCTGCCGGATCCTGGTAAAATAGTCGCGCTGGCCGAGCCCCGTGCAGCTTCCGTGCTTGCGCCACTGATGGCCGATCAGACCCATGGACGGCATGATGTCGAAGAGCGGCTCGCCGACGGAGCGCGGCACCCGGCGCGGTTCGCGGGTTTCGCAGAACTCCGGATAGCCCTTCTCGTATTGCGGCCACAATCCGTGGACGATGAAGCGGAAATCCTTGTCCGCATCGCATTGCCGGTCGTTCCGCTCGCCCTGCTGCGAGGCGCAGAAGGTCGGCGACCAGGAGAGCGAGAGCACGTAGAAATCGAATGCGCCGGCGCGGTCCTGCGCTTTGGCGGCGGCGGCCGACACGAGAAAAATGAAGAAGAACAGCAAGAAAGAGCGCTGTAGAGGTTGATCTGTCAAACGTGCGTTCCCTAAAGTCATTGGTTCGACCGAGGCCTTGCGGCAGGATTTAAACAGGGGTGGAAGGAACGGCAATATCGGATGGCTTTCAAGACGTACTTTTGGCCCGCGGTCGGCGCGGTGACGGTAACGGTTTCGGCCTGGCTCCTCTACAAGGAACTGCGCGGCCTGTCCCTCGATGAACTGGGCCGCAGCTTCGGCGCGATTTCGCCGCTGAACTGGCTTCTGTGCGGCCTTGCCACTCTGCTCGCCTATGCCGCGCTGGCCGGATACGACCGTATCGCCTTGCTGCATCTGGGACGCAAGATCGACTGGCTCTTCATCACCGTCTGCTCCTTCACCACCTACGCGCTTTCGCACAATGTCGGCGCCTCGGTCGTATCGGGAGGGGTGGTGCGATACCGCGCCTATTCCTCGAAGGGGCTGGCGCCCGCCGAGATCGGCATCCTGATCGCGATGTGTTCCTTCACCTTCGCGCTCGGTACCGTGCTGCTCGCCGGGCTGGTGCTGATCCTCGAGCCCGGCATAACGGAGCGCTTCGGGGATCTGTTGCCCATGTCGGCGTCGGCCGCCACCGGCTATGTCATCCTGGCGCTCGTCGCACTCTATGTCGCCGGCAGCTTCCTGAAGCTTCGCGGCTTCGCGATCGGCCCCATCCGGATCGTCTATCCGTCGCCCCGCGTCACGCTGATGCAGCTCGTCATCGCTCCGCTGGAACTGATCGGTGCGGCCGGCATCATCTATTTCGCCCTGCCTGAGGCGGGAAATCCGGGATTCCTGATCGTGCTCGGGATATTCCTCGTGTCGTTTTCGGCCGCGCTGATCAGCCATGTCCCGGGCGGACTCGGGGTGCTCGAACTGGTTTTCGTCATGGGGCTTCCCGACATGGACCCCGCCGATATCATCGCCGCGCTCCTGGTGTTCCGGCTGTTCTACCTGCTGATACCCTTTGCGATGGCGCTGGTGGTGATCCTTCTTTTCGAACGCTCCCAATTCGCATCCGAAAAGCCGGACCGGCCACGCGACGACGCCGCGCCCTGACGCCTATTCGCCTTGCAGCCAGAAGGCGCGCTGCGAGGCGAAGCGGTCCTGCGCCAGGACGGTCTTCAGGACCGGCAGGAGGGCGTGCAGCTCGTCCTTCAGCGTGAATGGCGGATTGACGACGATCAGGCCGGAACCGGTGAGGCCGGTCGTCTCCCGGTCGCTTTTCACGATGAGCTCCGCACAGAGCATTTTCGGGATTTCCAGCCCCTGCAGCTCCTCGTGGAAGGCCTTGACCGGCGCGCCTTTCTTGACCGGATACCAGAGGCAGTAGGTGCCGCCCGGAAAGCGTCTGTAGGCACCGGCGAGGCCCTTGACGAGCCGCTTGTATTCGCCTTCCTCCTCGAAGGGCGGGTCGACCAGGATGATGCCGCGCTTCTCCTTCGGCGGCAGGTGCGCGCCGAGCGCCAGCCAGCCGTCGAGCTCGGTAACCCGCACCTGGAAATCGCCTTCGAAGAGATTGTGCAGACGGTTGCAGTCTTCCGGATGCAGTTCCATGGCCGAAAGCCGGTCCTGCGGCCGGAAGAGCATGCGGGCGAGCTTCGGCGAACCGGGATAGAGCTTGAGCGCCCCATCCCGGTTGAGCTCCCTCACCACGGCGAGATAGGGTTCCAGCAGTTCGGAGACATCGGCCGGCAGGTCGGCCTCCATCAGCCGGCCGATGCCGTCTCGCCATTCGCCGGTCTTCTGCGCCTCTTCCGAGGAAAGATCGTAAAGCCCGATCCCGGCATGGGTGTCGAGCACGCGGAAAGCCTTGTCCTTCTTCTGTGCATAGCGGATGAGCCGCGCCAGCACGGCGTGTTTCAGGACATCGGCGAAATTGCCCGCGTGGTAGATATGCCGGTAGTTCATTTGGTCCGCACTCGGGGATGAATAAAATTGATGCGCCGCAAATCGCACTTTTTGCGCGGCTTGGCATGCAATATAGAAAACCCATGAACGTTGCGACCCAAATCACCGAGAAAACCGCCATCTCCCGCATGACCGTCGGCCACACCGTCTGTCCGCACGACTGTCCGTCTGCCTGCGCGCTGGATGTGGACCTGACCGCCGACGGCAGGATCGGCCGGGTGCGCGGTTCTGCCGACAACACCTATACGGCCGGCGTCATCTGCGCCAAGGTCGCGCGCTATTCCGAACGCATCTACCATCCCGGCCGGCTGATGGTGCCGAAGCGCCGCAAGGGCCGCAAAGGCGAGGGGGGCTGGCAGGAGCTCTCCTGGGAAGCGGCGCTCGACGAGATCGCCGACGCTTTCGTCAAGGCCGAGGCGAAACACGGTTCGGAAGCCGTCTGGCCCTATTTCTACGCCGGCACGATGGGCCAGGTGCAGCGCGATTCGATCGAGCGCCTGCGGCACGCCAAGAAATATTCGGGCTTCTTCGGCACGATCTGCACCAACATGGCCTGGACCGGCTATGTGATGGGCACCGGCGCCCTGCGCGGACCCGATCCGCGCGAGATGGCGAAATCCGATTGCGTGGTGATCTGGGGAACGAATGCCGTCTCCACGCAGGTCAACGTCATGACCCATGCGGTGAAGGCCCGCAAGGAACGCGGTGCGAAGATCGTCGTCATCGACATCTACGACAACCCGACCATGAAACAGGCCGACATGGCGCTGACGGTCCGGCCCGGCACGGATGCGGCGCTCGCCTGCGCCGTCATGCACATCGCCTTCCGCGACGGTTACGCCGATCGCGACTATATGGAAAAATATGCCGACGATCCGGCCGGGCTCGAAAGGCACCTTGCAGCGAAGACGCCCGAATGGGCCTCGGCCATCACGGGCTTGTCCGTCGAGGAGATCGAGACCTTCGCAAAGCTCGTCGGCACTACGAAGAAGAGCTTCTTCCGCCTGGGATACGGTTTTGCACGCCAGCGTAACGGCACGGTCGCCATGCATGCGGCGCTCTCGATCGCGACCGTCCTCGGCTCCTGGCAATACGAGGGCGGCGGCGCTTTCCACAACAACGGCGAAATCTTCCGGCTCGACAAGTCGGAGCTGATGGGCAGTTCTTACGCCGATCCCGATATCCGCCAGCTCGACCAGTCGCAGATCGGCCGGGTGCTGACCGGCGACGCCGAGGCGCTCCGCTACGGCGGGCCGGTGACGGCCATGCTCATCCAGAACACCAATCCGATGAACGTCGCGCCCGAACAGCGCCTCGTTCGCCGTGGCTTCATGCGCGACGACCTGTTCGTGGCGGTCCACGAGCAGTTCATGACCGATACGGCCGATGTCGCCGATATCGTGCTTCCGGCCACCATGTTCCTGGAGCACGACGACATCTACCGCGCCGGCGGCCAGCAGCACATCCTGCTCGGACCCAAGCTCGTGGAGCCGCCGCCGACCGTGCGCACCAATCTCTTCGTCATCGAGGAACTGGCCAGACGTCTCGGCGTCGACCATTATCCGGGCTTCGGGATGAACGAGCGCGAGCATATCGACCGCATCCTGAAGGACAGCCGCTGGCCGGGCGTCGACGTGCTGGAGCGCGAGAAGTGGATCGACGCTCAGCCTGATTTCGAAACCGCCCATTACATCAAGGGCTTCGGCTATCCGGACGGAAAATTCCGTTTCCGGCCGGACTGGGCGAACGGCCCGTCGCCCGACAAGCCGCCGAGGAATGTCGGCCCGCTGGGACCGATCGGCGAACTGCCGGTCTTCCCGGACCAGGTCGACGTGATCGAAGTGGCGGACGAGGCGCATCCCTTCCGGCTGGCGACCTCGCCGGCCCGCAGCTTCCTCAATTCCTCCTTCAGCGAGACGAAGAGCTCCTACGAGCGGGAAGGGCGGCCGGAGGTGATGATCGAGCCTTCGGATGCCCGGCGTCTGGGCATCGCCGACGGCGATGTCGTGCGGCTCGGCAACCAGCGTGGCGAGATCCGGCTGCACGCGCGGATCGTTCCCGGCGCGCGCCCGGGCGTGCTGATCGCCGAAGGGCTCTGGCCGAACGGAAAACATCTCGACGGCGAGGGCATCAACGTGCTGACCGGCGCCGATGCGGTGGCCCCCTATGGCGGCGCGGCCTTCCACGACAACAAGGTCTGGCTTCGCAAGGACGCCGCATGACGGACAAGGACGGCCGGATCAGGATCGTCGGCGAGAAGACGCTGTCGGACGGCTGGACGCGGCTGTCGGCCTACGAGCTCGACTATGTGGACCGCTCGGGCGAGACCCACCGGCTGCACCGGGAAATCTATCACCGCACGCCCGCCGCCTGCATCCTGCTTTACGATGCGAAACGGGACAGGGTCGTGCTGGTGAAGCAGTTCCGCCTGCCGGTCCATCTGTCCGGCGAACCCGCCTGGCTGACCGAGGTGCCCGCCGGGCTTCTCGACGAGGATCATCCGGAGGATGCGATCCGCCGCGAGGCGATGGAGGAGACCGGTTACCGGCTGCGCGACGTGCGCTTCCTCTTCAAGGCCTTCATGTCGCCCGGCGCCATTACCGAACTCGTGCATTTCTTCTTCGCGCCCGTCGACCTCGCCGACCGGATCAACGGCGGCGGCGGGCTTGCCGAGGAGCATGAGGATATCGAGGTGGTGGAACTGCCGCTCGACGAGGCGGCGGCGATGATCGGGAGCGGCGACATTGCCGACGCCAAGACGATCATGCTCCTGCAATGGGCCGTCATCAACCGGGCGGCGATTTCGGGTTGAGCCCGGCCGGAACATTGGGATAGCCGCGCCGTTAAGGAGAAATCCCCACCAGCGAGGATTTTCCGATGACGATGATCAAGACGCGTGACGACACCGAGCTTTACGTCAAGGACTGGGGCAGGGGCCGCCCGGTCATCCTTCTGCACGGCTGGCCGCTCACCTGCGATACCTGGGACGATTTCGCCATGGTCGCGGCCGAGGCGGGATTTCGTGCGATCTCCTACGACCGCCGCGGCTTCGGGCGCTCGGACCAGCCCTGGCAGGGTTATGACTACGACACGCTTTCCGATGACCTGGCGGATGTGATCGCCGCGACCGAAGCCGAGGATGCGGCGCTGTTCGGCTTTTCGATGGGCGGCGGCGAGGTCGCCCGCTACATGTCGCGCCATGGCGGCAAGGGCATCTCGAAGGCCGCACTGATCGCCTCCGTCGTGCCTTACATGCTGCAGACCTCCGACAATCCGGACGGCGTGCCGCAATCGGTCTTCGACGGGATGACCAAAGGCATGAAGAAGGACCGGGCGAATTTCTTCGCGGGGTTCTTCAAGAGCTTCTTCGGCGTCGGCGTCTTCACCGGCTCGGTGAGCGAAGAGGTTCTCGACTGGTCCTTCAACCAGACGATGATGGCGGGGCTCAATCCGACGCTCGCCTGCGCAAAGGCCTTCGCGACCACCGATTTCCGGCCGGACCTGACGAGCTTCAGGGTGCCGACGCTGATCATCCACGGCACCGGCGACCAGACCGTCCCGATCGACACCTCCGCCCGTGCGGCAGCGGCGGCGATTCCCGGTTCGAAGCTGATCGAATACGACGGCGCGCCGCACGGCCTCTTCGCGTCTCACAAGGAGCGCCTGACGGAGGACCTCATGACGTTCTTGAGGAGTTGATGGGATCTTTCGGGAATATGGAGGAAGGCGCTTCGACTCAATGTGCTTCGCCATGCGATATTGCTTGCGATATTGCATTACTCTGCCAATATAACTTTCATGAGGCTGGTTTTCGACACGGCGACGATGGTGGCGGCGATCCGCAGCGGTGCCGGTGCCTCCCGACTCTTATTGGTGGCGGCGCTGGAACGTCGGGTGACGATGCTCGCTTCCGTCCCGCTCATGGTCGAGTATCAGGCGGTGATGACGCGGCCGCGCCATTTGGCGGCCGCCGGCCTGTCGGCGGAAGAGGTGGGTGGCTTGCTCGATGCGGTGGCGGCGGTCGCCGAGCCCGTCCGGCTCGCTTTCCTCTGGCGGCCGGCGGCGCGCGACCCCGACGACGATATGGTGCTGGAGGCAGCCGTGAACGGGAGGGCAGAGGCTATCGTGACGTTGAACCTGCGTGACCTCGGAAAGGCGGCACATCAGTTCGGCATAGAAGTCCTTTCGCCAGGCGATGCATGGAAACGATTGGAGGCACGGATATGAGGAAAAGCAATTTCGCACTGAGGCTTCAACCCTCGCTTCTCGATGAAGCCCGCAAGGTCGCCGAGACGGAAGGTGTGGCTCTCAACCAACTCATCAATGTTGCGGTGGCGGAAAAGCTCTCCGCCTTGCGCACGGAAACCTATTTCCAGGAACGCGCCGCCCGCGCGGACATCCCGAAGGCGCTGGATATCCTTGCCCGCGCGGGTAAGGACAACCCGCCGGTGAAAGGGGATGAACTGGAGGAATAATCCGCGACAGGGTCGGACGGCTTAGAGTGCCGGCGAGATGAGCTTCGCCTCGTCCTTCGCCGGAAGATCGCTGAAGACCGCCTTTGCGCCCTCCATCCTGACCTTTTCCTCCGCCAGCAGCTTCAGCGACAGCGGATAGAGCCTGTGCTCGACGGTGAGGATGCGGGCTGTGAGCGTCTCCGCCGTGTCGTCTGCTAGCACCGGCACGGCGCCCTGCGCGACGATCGGGCCTTCGTCCATGCCTTCGGTCACGAAATGCACGGTGCAGCCGGCGATCTTCATGCCGGCGTCGATGGCGCGCTGGTGCGTGTGGAGGCCGGGGAAGAGCGGCAGCAGGGCAGGGTGGATGTTGAGGATGCGGCCCTCGTAGCGGCTGATGAAATCGCCGGAGAAGAGCCGCATATAGCCCGCGAGGCAGAGGATGTCCGGCTTCACCTCGTCGAGTGCGGCAAGGATCGCCGCCTCGTGCTCGGGTTTGCCGGCAAACTGCTTGCGCTCGAAGACGAGCGTCCTGATGCCGCGCGTTTCCGCCTTCTCGATGCCGCCGGCGGAAGGCTTGTCCGAGATGACGGCGACGATCTCGGCCGGGAAATCCGGCGCGGCGCAGGCATCCGCGAGCGCCAGCATGTTCGAGCCGCTGCCGGAGATGAAGACGGCGACGCGTTTGCGGATTCCCGTCATAGGCCGAGCGTGCCCTTGTAGATGACGCCGGCGCCGCCTTCCTCACGCTCCACCATGCGGCCGAGCGGCACGACGATCTCGCCTTCGCCGGTCAGGATGTCGGAAACGGCCTGAGCATTCTCGGCGGAAACGACGACGATCATGCCGATGCCGCAGTTGAAGGTCCTGAGCATTTCCTTTGCCTCCACGCCGCCGGTCTTGGCGAGCCAGGAGAAGACGGGCGGCACGGGAATGCCGTCGAGGTCGATTTCGGCGGCGAGGTTCTTCGGCAGCACCCGCGGGATGTTTTCCGGGAAGCCGCCGCCGGTGATGTGGGCGAGCGCCTTCAGCGCCCCCGTCTCGCGGATCGCTTTCAGAAGCGGCTTCACGTAGATGCGGGTCGGCACGAGCAGCGCCTCCCCCAGAGTCATGCCGTCACGGAAGGGAGCGGGCGCGTCCCAGGCGAGGCCGGAGAGCGCGACGATCTTGCGCACCAGCGAAAAGCCGTTGGAATGGACGCCTGAGGAGGTGAGGCCGAGGATGACGTCGCCGGCCGCGGTGTCGCCGACGGGCAGGAGCTGGCCGCGCTCGGCGGCACCCACCGCGAAGCCTGCGAGGTCGTAGTCGCCGTCGGAATACATGCCCGGCATCTCGGCGGTCTCGCCGCCGATCAGCGCGCAGCCCGCCTCGCGGCAGCCGGCGGCGATGCCGGAGACGATCGCGGCGCCCTGGTCGGGGTCGAGCTTGCCGGTCGCGAAATAGTCGAGGAAGAAGAGCGGTTCGGCGCCCTGCACCACGAGGTCGTTGACGCACATGGCGACGAGGTCGATGCCGACCGTATCGTGGAAATCCGCATCGATGGCGATCTTGAGCTTGGTGCCGACGCCGTCATTGGCCGCGACCAGGACCGGATCGGTGAACCCCGCGGCCCTGAGGTCGAAGAGCCCGCCGAAGCCGCCGATCTCGCCGTCGGCGCCGGGACGGCGGGTGGAGCGCACGGCCGGCTTGATCTTCTCGACCATGAGATTGCCCGCATCGATATCGACTCCGGCATCGCTGTAGGTGAGACCGTTCTTGCCCCCGCTCATCATTCATCTCCAATGATTGCTGTAGCGGCCCGCAATTGCACGTCGTGGCGGCGGATGCAAGCGTTGAGGGCGGTTTTGAAGGCTTTTCACAGCCTCCGCCGCGGTGCGTCCGAACTCTTGACCTTTCGGGCGGCCGCATCCTATCCCTGTCCTCGACCCCCGGTTACTCTGAAAGGGCCCGGGCACTCTGAAAGGGAAAACGGCGATGCCATACCATGTCAGCGGTGCGAGCCTCAGGCGCCACATCCTGTTCTGGATCGGCGCCCTGGCGATCTTGGTCCTGTTCCTCTGGTTCTTCCGCTCGATCCTGCTCCCTTTCGTGGCCGGCATGGCGCTCGCCTATTTCCTCGATCCGGTCGCCGACTGGCTGCAGCGCAGGGGGCTGAGCCGCCTGATGGCGACCGTCGTGATCCTCGTCTGCTTCGTGCTAGTCTTCGCATTGTCGCTGATGCTGGTGATCCCGATCGTCATCAACCAGTTCACCGAGTTCGCGGCCGCGCTTCCGGGCTATATCTCGCAGTTGCAGGCGATCATCTCGAGCCCCGAGACCTCGTTCCTGCCCGACTGGATCGGGGCGCAGATCGAGACCGTCAAGCAGAACTTTTCCGAAGTGCTGAGCCAGGGCGCCGGCTTCGTCGGTTCGCTGCTCGCCCAGATATGGAATTCCGGCAAGGCGATCGTCGACGTCGTGTCGCTGCTGATCGTCACGCCGGTGGTCGCCTTCTATATCCTGCTCGACTGGGACCGCATGGTCTCCAAGGTGGATAGCTGGGTGCCGCGCGACCAGGTCGATACGGTCCGCCAGATCGCCCGGGAAATGGATCAATCGGTCGCCGGCTTCATCCGCGGCCAGGGCTCGCTCTGCCTCATCCTCGGCATTTTCTATGCGGTCGGACTGTCGCTGGTCGGGCTGAATTTCGGTCTTCTGATCGGCTTCGTCTCCGGCATGATCAGCTTCATTCCCTATATCGGCTCGCTGGTCGGCCTCGTGCTTTCGGTCGGCGTCGCCTTCGTGCAGTTCTGGCCGGACTACCCCTGGATCGTCGCGGTTGCCGGCGTCTTCTTCGTCGGCCAGTTCCTCGAAGGCAATATCCTGCAGCCGAAACTGGTCGGCCAGAGCGTCGGCCTGCATCCGGTCTGGCTGATGTTCGCGCTCTTCGCCTTCGGCGCCATGTTCGGCTTCGTTGGCCTGCTGATCGCCGTGCCGGCGGCGGCCGTGGTCGGCGTCCTTGTCCGCTTCGCGCTCTCGCGGTATCTTGACAGCGACATCTATTACGGCCGGACGGCCACTCTTCCGTGGGAGGAGGCGCCGCCGCCCCGTGTGCTGGAACATGAAGACGCCGGCGCGCAGAGAACCGCTCAGAAAGACCAATGACAGAGACGAGCGAACGCGAGCGGCGGAAAAGCGAACAGCTGCCGCTGCAATTCACCCATGATACGGCGAGAAGCCGGGAAGACCTGCTGGTCTCGGCGCGGCTGGCCGCGGCCGTCGCGATCGTCGACGAGTGGCCGGCCTGGCCGTCGCCGGTCGTCGTGCTGGCCGGACCCGTCGGCTCGGGAAAATCGCATCTCGCGCATATCTGGCGGGAGAGGGCGGGCGCGGCGGATATCCATCCGGTCGCGGGCTCCGACGCCGCGGCGCTTGCCGCCGCCGGCCCGGTTCTGTTCGAGGATGCCGAGCGGCGCGGCTTCGACGACACGGAACTCTTCCATGTCATCAACAGCGTGCGCGAGAACGGCCATAGCCTTCTGATGACCTCGCGCCTCTGGCCGGTCTCCTGGGGCGTCGCGCTGCCGGACCTGAAATCCAGGCTGAAGGCCGCGACCGTGGTGGAGATCGGCGAGCCGGACGAGGACCTGCTCGCGCAGGTGATCGTGAAACTCTTCGCCGACCGGCAGCTTTATATCGATGACAAACTGGTCGGCTATATCGTCAACCGGATGGAACGCTCGCTCGGCGCGGCGCAGTCGATCGTCGAGCGGCTGGATCGCCTGGCGCTTGCCCGCGGCACCAGGATAACCCGTCCGCTGGCGGCCGAGGTGTTGAACGATTTCGGGAATTCCGGCGCCGGCGTCGGGGACGGTGATTGACTGTGACACTTTCCTCGTCGAACTTGGCATGGACCCCAGCGGGTTGGCGGAGGCTGTGAAATGGATTCGATGACGACGGAAACACCCGAGCCGGAGACGGCGACCGCAGCTCCATCCGACGAACTCCTGGCGAGCCCGGACCGCTTCATCAACCGCGAGTTCTCCTGGCTGCAGTTCAACCGGCGCGTTCTCGAAGAAACGCTGAACACCGCCCATCCGCTCCTGGAGCGGGTCCGCTTCCTGTCGATTTCCGCCGCCAATCTCGACGAATTCTTCATGGTCCGCGTCGCCGGTCTCGAAGGCCAGGTGCGGCAGGGCATCGCCATCCGCAGCCCGGACGGCAAGACGCCGGCCGAGCAGCTCGACGCCATCCTCCAGGAGATCGACAACCTGCAGATGGAGCAGCAGGCTTCGCTCGCGGTGCTGCAGCAATATCTCGCCAAGGAGGACATCCTGATCGTTCGCCCGGCCGCTCTTTCGGCCGAGGACCGCACGTGGCTCGCGACCGATTTCGAGGACGATCTCTTTCCGGTCCTGACGCCGCTGTCGATCGATCCGGCCCATCCGTTCCCCTTCATTCCGAATCTCGGCTTTTCCATGGGCCTGCAGCTCGTCAGCAAGCTCGGCAAGGAGCCGATGACGGCGCTCCTGCGCCTGCCGCCGACGCTCGACCGCTTCATCCGGCTGCCGGACGACAAGGCGACGATCCGCTACATCACGCTGGAGGATGTGGTCGGCATGTTCATCGACCGGCTATTCCCCGGCTATGAGGTGAAGGGCGCCGGCACGTTCCGCATCATCCGCGACAGCGATATCGAAGTGGAGGAAGAGGCCGAGGACCTGGTGCGCTTCTTCGAGACGGCGCTGAAACGCCGCCGCCGCGGCAAGGTCATCCGCATCGAGACGGATTCGGAAATGCCGGCTTCGCTGCGCCAGTTCGTGGTGCAGGAGCTCGGCGTGCCCGACAACCGCGTCGCGGTGCTGCCGGGGCTTCTGGCGCTCAACACGCTTTCGGAGATCACCAGGGCGCCGCGCGACGACCTGAAGTTCGAGACCTACAATGCCCGATTTCCCGAACGCGTCCGCGAGCATGCCGGAGATTGCCTCGCCGCCATCCGCGAAAAGGACATGGTGGTCCATCATCCGTACGAATCCTTTGACGTGGTTGTGCAGTTTCTTCTGCAGGCGGCGCGCGACCCCGACGTCCTCGCCATCAAGCAGACCCTCTACCGAACCTCGAACGACAGCCCGATCGTCCGAGCCCTGATCGATGCGGCCGAAATGGGCAAGTCGGTCACCGCGCTGGTCGAACTGAAGGCCCGTTTCGACGAGGAGGCGAATATCCGCTGGGCGCGCGACCTGGAACGCGCCGGCGTGCAGGTGGTCTTCGGCTTCATCGAACTGAAGACGCATGCGAAGATGTCCATGGTGGTGCGCCGCGAGGAGGGCAGGCTCCGCACATATTGCCATCTCGGCACGGGCAACTATCATCCCGTTACCGCGAAGATCTATACGGACCTCTCCTTCTTCACCTGCAATCCGAAGATCGCCCACGACATGGCGAACGTCTTCAACTTCATCACCGGCTATGGCGAGCCGGCGGAAAGCATGAAGCTCGCCGTCTCGCCCTATACGCTGCGCCCGCGCATCCTCCGCCACATCGAGGAGGAGATCTGCCACGCGCAGAACGGCAAACCGGCGGCGATCTGGATGAAGATGAACTCGCTCGTCGATCCGGAGATCATCGACGCGCTCTATCGGGCGAGCCGGGCGGGCGTCGAGATCGACCTCGTCGTGCGCGGCATCTGCTGCCTGCGCCCGCAGGTGCCGGGGCTTTCCGAAAACATCCGCGTGAAGTCCATCGTCGGCCGCTTCCTGGAACACAGCCGCATCTTCTGCTTCGGCAACGGCTACGGCCTGCCGTCGGACAAGGCGCTCGTCTATATCGGCTCGGCCGACATGATGCCGCGCAACCTCGACCGGCGTGTCGAAACCCTCGTGCCGCTGCTCAATCCGACTGTGCATGAGCAGGTTCTTTCGCAGATCATGCTGGGCAACCTGATTGACAATCAGCAGAGCTACGAGATATTGCCCGACGGCACGTCGCGGCGCATGGAAGTGCGCAAGGGTGAGGAACCTTTCAACGCGCAGCATTATTTCATGACCAACCCGAGCCTGTCAGGCCGTGGTGAAGCTTTGAAGTCGAGTGCTCCGAAACTGATTGCCGGCCTGATGTCCGGACGGAAGAAATAAGTAAGACAGCATGGTACGATCAGAAGCCCAGGGGCGCCTTCCGGGGATCGCTCCTGTCTCCGTCATCGACATTGGCTCGAATTCCGTCCGCGTCGTCATCTACGAAGGCCTGTCGCGCGCGCCGACGGTTCTCTTCAACGAGAAGGTCCTGTGCGGCCTCGGCAAGGGCCTCGGCTCCAGCGGCCGGATGGACGAAGAGGCTGTCCAGCGTGCGCTCGCGGCATTGAGGCGTTTCCGGGCACTCTCCACCCAGGCGCGCGCCACGGAAACCTACGTGCTCGCGACCGCCGCCGCCCGCGAGGCCTCGAACGGCCCGGAATTCATCCGCGACGTGGAGGATATCCTCGGTCAGCCGGTGCAGCTGCTTTCCGGCGAGGAAGAGGCGCGCTACTCGGCGCTCGGCATCATCAGCGGCTTCCATGATCCGGACGGTATCGCCGGCGACCTTGGGGGCGGCTCGCTCGAGCTCATCGACATCAGGGGGCAGGAATTCGGTCGGGGCATCACACTGCCGCTCGGCGGCCTGAGGCTTTCGGAAACCTCCGGCAATTCGCTCTCCAAGGCGCGCACCTTCGCCCGCAAGCAGGTCAATACCGCGCGTTTCCTGGAACACGGCGCGGGCCGCACCTTCTATGCGGTCGGGGGCACGTGGCGAAACATCGCCAAGCTGCACATGGAGATGACCAGGTACCCGCTGCACATGATGCAGGGCTACGAACTGCCGCTCGCCGAGATCCAGAAATTCCTCGAAGAGGTGATCGCCGCCAAGGACTCCAAGGATCCCGCCTGGCAGGCGGTTTCCAAGAGCCGCCGTTCGCTTCTGCCCTTCGGCGCCATCGCCATGCAGGAGGTGCTGACTGCCATGAAGCCCGCCAAGGTGAGCTTTTCGGCGCAGGGGGTTCGCGAAGGCTATCTCTATTCCCGGCTGTCCGACGAGGAGCAGGCGAGCGATCCGCTGCTCGTCGCGGCCGACCAGCTCGCCATCCTGCGTGCCCGCTCGCCGGAACACGCCCGCGAGCTCGCCGAATGGACCGGCCGCATGGTGCCGGTGTTCGGCATCGAGGAGACGGAGGAGGAGAGCCGCTACCGGCAAGCCGCCTGCCTGCTGGCCGACATAAGCTGGCGCGCCCATCCCGATTATCGCGGCCTGCAGGCGCTGAACCTGATCGCCCATTCCTCCTTCGTCGGCATCACTCATGCGGGCCGCGCCTATCTGGCGCTCGCCAACTACCACCGTTTCGAAGGGCTGCATGACGACGGCACGACCGGCCCGCTCGCCACCATCGCCACGCCGCGTCTGCTCGATCTCGCCAAGCTTCTCGGCGGCCTGCTGCGCGTCGTCTACCTCTTCTCGGCCTCCATGCCCGGCGTCGTCCACAACCTGACCTTCCGCCCGTCGTCCGACCCCGATCTCGATCTGGAGTTCGTGGTGCCGCATGCCTACCGCGATTTCGCCGGCGAACGGCTGGATGGCCGCCTGCAGCAGCTCGCAAGGCTCACCGGCAAGCGGCTGGCGTTCCGGTTCGAGTAAGATTTTCGGGAGGGCCGGCTGCCGCTTTTTTAGCTTTTTGGGCGGCTCGGCGGGACCGTAAAAAACATGTGACCACTCTTGAAAAAGAGCAAGTGCGGGTTCCGCGGAGATGGCCGCGCCATTTAACCTATTGATATCGCACGATGCGTGAGCCGGGCGTGATCCGATCGTGATTGTTGTCTTTTACTGCATAAAGCGATTAGTTTTTCGGCGGGAATAAATCCGCGGCCCAGTTCCGATTTGTGATGCATGCCGGTTGGCCACCGAGGCCCTCCAAGAAGCCGGCGTAAAGCAAAGAAGGAAACATGGACATGAAAAAGATAGTCGCAATCGCCCTTCTCGCCGCCGTTGCAGGCGGCTCTTCGGCCTTCGCCCTGGAGCCGATCCCGGGCAGCATCACCTATGGCGGGCAGCCGGCGACACGGCTGCAAAAAGCCCCGGTCGGCAGCCCCGTGCCGCATCAGTTCCGCGCCAACGGCCAGCTCTACAACGAGACCTATATCATTCAGCCGGACCGCAGCCTGAAGCTCGTCAGCCGCAGGACCTCTTCCGTCGCGAACTGACGCCGGACCGGAAAGGGCATGAACGGAAAAGAGCGTCCGGTTTCCGCCGGACGCTCTTTCGTTTTATGGCCTACTTCGCAGCCAGGAACTCGGCGGCTTCGATCAGGCTGAACTCGTTGTTGTCGGCCTTGTCGACGGCGCGGCCGGCGGAGAAGGGCAGGTTGTTGTCGTTGCCGATGACGAGGTGCGTGGCGTCGACCACGTCGACGTTCTCGATCGTCACGAAGGGCATGTCGTAGACGCCCGCCACATTGCCGGCCTTCTTCCTGTCGTCCGGGTCCTGGATGTTCATGAGATCGATATAGCCGATCTTGCGGACCGCCTTGCCGGCATTGGCCTCGTTCATCTCGATCTTGTAGACGCGCTTGTGCCCGGCCGGCGCGTTGAAGCAGGTCGGCTCGGGCTTGGCCGGATCGGCGCAGGCCTTGTCGGCGGTGCCGGCCCCGTTGTCGCGCTCGATGACGAGGGCGGTGGTGGCATCGATCATGTTGAAGTCGCCGATCGCCTCGCCGCCCTTGGAGAGCGGATAGAGCCAGGAACGGCCGGTCCAGGTCTTGGCGGCGACGTCGAATTCGATGACGCGCAGCGCGGTCAGGCCCTCGGCCTGCTCCACCTGGCCGTCCTCCTTGTAAAGCGGGCCTTCCAGGAGGCCGTAAAGCCTGGAACCGTCCTTCGACATGGCAAGCCCCTCATAGCCGCCCGAGCGCTTCACGTTGAAGGCCGGCATCTTCGAAACCGGGTTGCCGGGAAGCTGGATAAGTGGGTTGTCGGGGGAGGTGACCGGCTTGCCGTCGACCATGGTCGGGATGACGTCGGTCAGGCGGCCTTCGGCATCGACCTTGATCAGGTAGGGGCCGAATTCGTCGCCGAGCCAGAAACCATCGGCGACGGGCTGGATGGATTCGATGTCGAAATCGGCGCCGGTGAGGTAACGGGTGTCCGAACCTTCCATGGCGATCGGGAAGGGCGCGACCTTGTTCGGGTCGGACAGGAAGACGTGCTTGACCATCTCCGCCTTGTTGGTCGTCCAGTCGAGCTTCATCTGGTGCAGGAAGAGCATGGAGTCGGAAGAAGTCGCCTTCGAGCCGAAGCCGTTGTCCGACAGCGTCCAGAACGTGCCGTCGGGCATGGTCTTGATGCCGGAGAAACCCTGGACCGGCTGGCCGTCGAGCGGCAGCTTGACGTCGGTGACGCGCGCCCCGTCCTTGCCGGGCAGCGTGCCGAGCGTTTCGGTGCGCTTGCGGTCGGGCGTGGTGAACTTGCCGGACGTCTTCAGGAAGGCGGGCGCATCGGCCGGCGCCGGCACGACGGTATTGGCCGGCAGGATGGCCTGGCCGGCGAGCTTGGCCGGAAAGACCTTGTCGTCGGCGGAAGCGGAGCCGCCGATCAGCGCGGCGAGCGCAACGGTGGCGAGCAGAAGTCGGGTCATGGAAGCACCTGTTGGTTGGCGTGTCGAAGACGCCAATCGGTTAAGGTGCCTGCGTGACGGTGAGGTGATGGAACCTTGAAGCTTCGATGAAGCTTTGATGACCGGATTTTTACAAGCGTTTGAGAGTTTTAGGCGCTTCTCTGCAGCGCCTGCCAGCGGCCGGGCGTCATGCCGAACGTCTTCTTGAAATGGCGGGTGAAGTGGGCCTGGTCGGCAAAGCCGGCATCGGCCGCCGCATCCGCCAGGCTACCGCCCCGCGACAGCAGGGCCTTCGCCCGGTCGAGCCGCCGCATGACGAGGTAGCGGTGCGGGCTCGTGCCGAGAAGGCGGCGGAACTGTCGCGCGGTCGTATAGCGGTCGAAACCGCTGATCTCTTCCAGTTCCTCGGAAGAAACCGTCCGGTCGCAGTTTTCCCGCAGATGGTCCCGGCAGCGCAGAACCGCGGCTTGCGCAGGCGGCGTTCCCGCATCGGCCTTCCGGGCGTCCGCATGGCGCCAGAGGCCTGCCGAAAGCCGCACGATCAGGTCGTCGAGCAGCAGTTCCTGCGGTTCGGCGTCGAGATCGTCGAGCGCTTCGGCAAGACATTGGCGGAACTCGGCGTCCGAGATCACCGGATTGGGCACGAAGGGCAGGCCCCTTGCGCCGCCCGCCGCTTCGATCAGCCGCTCCGGCGGCAGGTAGAGCATCCGGTAGCGCAGGCCGTCGTCCGTGCCGGCGGCGCCGTCATGCACCTCGTCTGGATGCAGCACGATGACGTTGCCGGGCAGGCTGGCCCGCGCGGCATCCCGATAGTGAAAGGTCTGCACGCCGGAAAGCGTGAGCCCCAGCGCATAGGTATCGTGCCGGTGCGGCGAAAAGCCGTTGCCGTGGAAACGCGCCTCGATCCGCTCGATGCCGCGCGAGGAAGGGGCCTCGACGATGCCGTCCGGCTTCTCCGCCCCTTCGCACGATCGTTCAAGACGGCCCGCATCCGCGGCCGCTATCTCGTTCGGGTCTGCATATTCCCGGGCATAGCCCTCGACGGAGTTTCTCTTCATGTTCGATACCAAGATCGCGATCGTGCTTCGCGATGACCTCGCCCCCTGGCAGGGGCTCAACGTGACCGCATTCCTGATGAGCGGCGTCGTCGCCCAAAGCCCTGCGATCATCGGCGAACCATACCGGGATGCGGCGGGGAATGTCTACAATCCGCTGAGCGTCCAGCCGGTCGTGGTGCTGTCCGCCGACCAGGAGACGCTCGGGACCATCCACCGCCGCGCGCTGGAGCGCGCGGTGACGACCTCCGCCTATGTCGAGGAAATGTTCGCGACCGGCCACGACGCGGCCAACCGCGAGGTCTTTTCCCGGTTCTCGCCCGACAACGCGAAGCTGGTCGGCATCGCGCTGAGGGCCGATAAGAAGATCGTCGACAAGATCACCAGGGGTGCGAGGATGCACGCCTAGGGCGGCGTTCTCACGCTTCGAGCGCCAATGTCGCGAAGCTGGCGAGCCAGTGTTCGCCCATATAGTCGCCGGCGACATGGGGGAGGGCGCCGGCGAGATGCTCCCCGGCCGTCTTCTCCATGATCGGCCGGCGCGGGTCGCCTTCCGGCAGAGCCCTGGCGAGCGAACGCCAGCACCAGGCGCGGGAGAGGTTGAGCCCGTCGAGATGGGCGATCTTGCCGTCCGAACGGTCGGAGACGGAGGCCGGCGAGAAGAGCGTGACAGGTTTTCGGGCCTCGATCTCCGGCAGGAAACGATCGAACCACGGCAGGAAATCCTGCCGCGGCATCAGCCGCCGCATGCATTCGGCCTCGACGAGCGCGGAGGACAGGAAATCGTCGCCGGAGGGCTCGCCCCAGGCCGGGCAGGCCTCGTCCTGACCGTACCAGCGGAGCGCCGTCTCCCGAAGAAGTTGGCCGAGCGCCGCGTCCTCCACGCTCTCGGCATAGTCGGCCGCGAGCCGCATTGCGAAAGCGGTGTTGAAATGCGTGCCGACCCGTACCGGATAGGTGGCGATCGGCAGGAAATCGGTGAACCTCTGCACGAAGACATCGGAAAGAGGCTTCAGGTTCCGGAACCACCGCCGGTCGTCGAGCAGCCAAAGTTCGGCCGAAAGCTTCAGCAGCCAGCCCCAGCCATAGGGGCGCTCGAAGCCGCGGGCGAGCGGATGCGCCATGGTGGAGCACTCGCCCTCGACCTTTTCCGGCACCAGCATCTCGTTAAAGAGGGCGCGGATGTCTTCTGCGGCCGGGATGTCCGGAATTTTCCGGAGGATGTGTGCCATCATCCAGTAGCCGTGGACACAGGAATGCCAGTCGAGGCTGCCGTGGAAGATCGGAAAAAGCTGGCTCGGGGTCCTGGCGTCCTCAGGTCCGGCGAAGGCATTGGCCGGCTTGTTCGGATACTCCCGCCTCACATGCCCGAGCGCGATCGCGGCGAAATCCTGGGCCGTCTCGGCGGTGAGGGTATGCGGCATCAGGAAGGGCTCTCGTTGAAAAGCAAGGGATGAACGAATATCATATCCGCGAGCAGAATGAGATCGGAGGGTGACACGATGAACGCCATCACCATAAGAAACCTTTCCGATGAGGCGAGCCGGGCGCTGGAGGCCCGGGCCGCCCAGAATGGTCGGAGCACCGAGGCCGAGGTCGAGAAGATTCTGGAGGATATATTGTTACCCGAAGAACATCGGCCTCCCAAAACTGCACAGGCCCCCAAAGAACCGCTGAAGGTCGGAACCTTGTTGCGGGAGTTTGGTCGGGAATTTGGCGGCTTGGAGCTTGAGATCAAGCGGGACCCGACGCCCATCCGGCCGGCATCCTTTGAATGATCATCCTCGACACGAATGTGATCTCGGAGCCGGCCAGGCCAACGCCTTCGGCAGCGGTTCTTTTCTGGCTGGACGCACAGCCGCGCGAGACCCTGTTTGTCACGGCGACGACGATTGCCGAACTGCTGGTTGGCATAGAGGTGATGCCGGATGGAAGGAAAAAAGAAAAAGTCCGTGAGCGAATGTTGGGATTGATCGACTTGATCTTCGGCCCGCGTGTTCTGGCATTTGATGGACAAGCGGCTGCTGCATATGCATCGCTCGTAGCACAAGCAGCCGGGAAAGGCCGTGCTGTTTCATTCGCCGACGGTCAGATTGCCGCCATCGCCCGGGTGCACGGCTTTGCCGTCGCCACACGCGATACACTGCCGTTCGAGGCGGCGGGCGTGCCGGTGATCAACCCGTGGGAGCCTTAAAGGTCCACCGCCTCGACCTTCTTGTTGACGAAGCGCAGCCCGACGCCGCCGTCGATCAGTTTCAGCGCGGTGTTGCCGAAAAGCTCGCGCCGCCAGCCGGAAAGGGCGGCGACATCCGCCTTCTCCCCCTCGGAGGCGATCTTTTCCAGATCGTCCGTGTTGGCGATGATCTTGGCGGCAACGCCCTCGCGGTCGGAGATCAGCTTCAGCAGAACCTTGAGGAGTTCGACCGCCGCCGCCGTTCCCTCCGGCACATGCACGTGCTTCGGCGGATGCGGCATCTCGGTCTTCGGCAGCGCCAGCGCCGCATTGACCGCTTCGACGATCGCCGTGCCCGAGGCGGAGCGTTCCCACCCCTTCGGGATGGTGCGGAGCCGTGACAGGGCTTCCGAATCCTTCGGCTGCTGCTGGGCGATCTCGTAGATCGCATCGTCCTTCAAGACGCGGGAGCGCGGCACGTTGCGGCTTCGGGCCTCGCGCTCGCGCCAGGCGGCGACGAATTTCAGGACGGCGAGTTCGGTGGGCTTGCGAAGGCGTGCCTTCAATCTCAGCCAGGCATCGTCCGGATGCAGGTCGTAGGTCTCGGCGGATTCGAGGATCGCCATTTCCTCGGTGAGCCACAGCGCGCGGCCTTCGCGCTCCAGTTCGGCCTTCAGATAAAGATAGACGTCGCGCAGATGCGTGACGTCGGCCAGCGCATATTCGAGCTGCTTGTCGGAAAGCGGCCGCCGGCTCCAGTCGGTGAAGCGCGAGGACTTGTCGATCTGCACGCCCTTGATGCGGTTGACGAGCTGGTCGTAGGAGACCGAGTCGCCGAAGCCGCAGACCATGGCGGCGACCTGCGTGTCGAAGATCGGATGCGGCACGAGATTGCCGAGATGGTAGACGATCTCGATGTCCTGGCGGGCGGCGTGGAAGACCTTGGTGACCGAAGGGTTCGCCATCAGCGCGAAGAAGGGCCTGAGGTCCAGTCCCTTGGCGAGCGGATCGACCAGCACCTCGAGCTCCGGGCTCGCCATCTGGATCAGGCAGAGTTCCGGCCAGAAGGTCGTCTCCCTGAGGAATTCGGTGTCGATGGTGATGAAGTCCGATTGAGCCAGCTTGGCGCAGGCTTCCTCGAGGGCGGCGGTTGTTTCGATCATCGTTGCGTTCAAATAAAGAAGATCAACCTTCCTTTCCCGTCCGGCCGCATATGTCAATACAGAACGACATTTAACCTCTACTCGCGCTCATCTTTATCAGGCGGACCGGCGAGTTTGTTGAAATAGGCCGAGGTTCTGAGAAGCGAGCGGAAGCGCGAAGAGCGTTCCGACGGCGGCACGGGAGGACGTGCCCGCATCCGGCGCAGGGTGAAGACGAGGAAGCCCGCGAAGATGAAGGACGTATAGAGGAAGAAGGCCCGCGGGCCGTAATATTCGAGCAGTATCGAGGCAAGCAGCGGCCCGACCGTCGCGCCGATCGACCAGTAGAACAGCAGGCCGGCGGAAACCAGCGCATGCTCGCCGGGCTTGGCATAGTCGTTGCCGTGCGCCGAGCAGAGCGAATAGAGCGGCATGGAAAAGGCGCCGAACAGGAAGACGCCGACGATGTTCGCCGTCTCGTTGGTGCCCGCGCCGAAGGAGAGATAGGCGCCGGTGATGATCGACCCGATCGTCGTCCAGACGATGACGCGGCGGCGGTCGAGCTTGTCCGAATAGATGCCGAGCGGATATTGCAGCACCACGCCGCCGATGATCCCGGCGCTCATGAAGGTGGCGATGGCGGTGATGCTCATGCCGAGCTCTTCGGCATAGATCGGCCCGATATTGCGGAAGGCCGCCATGGAGAGGCCGACGGCGACGACGCCGACGACCGCGAGCGGAGAGATGCGCCAGACGGCCTTCAGGTCGAAGGCGATCGTCTCCGGCGGCGCCGGGCCCGACTTGTCGGCGAGCGAGATCGGCACGAGGGACAGCGTCAGCGCGATCGCGATGATGTTGAAGACGAGCGGCCCGTCTATGCCGGCGGCGGGGATGATATATTGCGCGACCGTCACCGAGGTGAGATCGACCAGGCGGTAGACCGACAGCGTGCGGGCACGGTTGGCATTGGTGACCTTGGCGTTGATCCAGCTCTCGACGGTGGCGAAGAGGCTCGCGACCGCGATGCCGGTCACGAAGCGCATCGCGAACCAGAAGGTCGGATCGATGATCATCGACATGCCGATGGCCGAAGCGGCCGAAACGGAGGCCATGGCCGAGAAGGTGCGGATATGGCCGATGGCGCGCAGGAACCGCGTCACGTAGATGCAGCCGATCGCGAAGCCGACGCTGTAGCCCGCCCCGATCATGCCGATGATGGAGGGCGAGAAACCCTCCGCCGAGCCGCGCAGCGCGATATACGTTCCCTGCAGTCCGTTGCCGCCGATCAGGATGCCTGCGGTGACGAGAAGGGGGATCAGCGGACGGATATGGCTCATCGAAGACTTTGGAGACTGCGGGCAGGGGCTTGCGGGAACGTCGTTCCGGCGTGGTACTCGTCTTAGACGAGCCATACCCCGAAAGACAGCGCAAAACGTGCTGCACTGCGACAAACCGTGACAAGTCTTGACAAAGCAGGCCCATCATGCGCTTTTCGCGCCGATTTTCCATAAGATCGGCCGGCGGAGCTTTGCACGCCGAGAGACCGTAAAAAGCACCAGTCCAGGAAACTTGAAATGCATCGTTACCGCAGCCATACCTGTGCCGCCCTCCGGAAGTCCGATGTCGGCTCCACCGTCCGCCTTGCCGGCTGGGTGCATCGCGTGCGAGATCATGGCGGCGTTCTCTTCATCGACCTGCGCGACCACTACGGCACGACTCAGATCGTCGCCGATCCGGACAGCCCCGCCTTCAAGGCGGCCGAAGCCGTGCGCGGCGAATGGGTGATCCGCGTCGACGGCCTCGTCAAGGCGCGCTCCGAAGATACCGTCAACAAGGCGATGGCGACCGGCGAGGTCGAGCTCTACGCGCAGGAGATCGAAGTGCTCTCCGCGGCACGGGAACTGCCGCTGCCGGTCTTCGGCGAGCCGGACTATCCCGAAGACGTGCGCCTGCGCTACCGCTTCCTCGACCTGCGCCGCGAGACGCTGCACAGGAACATCGTCAAGCGCACGCAGATCATCTCGGCCATGCGCCGCGAGATGACCAATGTCGGCTTCACGGAATACACGACGCCGATCCTGACGGCGTCGTCGCCGGAAGGCGCGCGCGACTTCCTGGTGCCCTCCCGCATTCACCAGGGCAAGTTCTTCGCCCTGCCGCAGGCGCCGCAGCAGTACAAGCAGCTCCTGATGGTCGCGGGCTTCGACCGCTATTTCCAGATCGCGCCCTGCTTCCGCGACGAGGATCCGCGCGCCGACCGCCTGCCGGGCGAGTTCTACCAGCTCGACCTCGAAATGAGCTTCGTGACCCAGGAAGACGTCTGGAACACGATGGGCCCGCTGATGACCTCGATCTTCGAGGAATTCGCCGACGGCAAGCCGGTCACCAAGGAATGGCCGCGCATCCCCTATGACGTGGCGATCCGCAAGTATGGTTCCGACAAGCCGGACCTCAGGAACCCGATCGTCATGGAGGCGGTGACCGACCATTTCGCGGGCTCCGGCTTCAAGGTCTTCGCCAACATGATCGCCTCGAACCCGAAGGTCGAGGTCTGGGGCATCCCGGCCAAGACCGGCGGCTCGCGCGCCTTCTGCGATCGCATGAACGCCTGGGCCCAGCAGCAGGGCCAGCCGGGCCTCGGCTATATCTTCTGGCGCAAGGAAGGCGACAAGCTGGAGGGCGCCGGTCCGCTCGCCAAGAATATCGGCGAGGAGCGCACCGAGGCGATCCGCACCCAGCTCGGCCTCGACGACGGCGACGCCTGCTTCTTCGTCGCCGGCGATCCGGACAAGTTCTACAAGTTCGCGGGTGAGGCCCGTACCCGCGTCGGCGAGGAGCTGAACCTCACCGACAAGGATCGCTTCGAGCTCTGCTGGATCGTCGACTTCCCGTTCTTCGAGTATAACGAGGAAGAAAAGAAGATCGATTTCGCCCACAACCCGTTCTCCATGCCGCAGGGCGGCCTGGAGGCGCTGGAGGGCAAGGAGCCGCTGGCGATCAAGGCCTACCAGTACGACGCGGTCTGCAACGGCTTCGAGATCGCCTCGGGCTCGATCCGCAACCAGCTGCCGGAAGTCATGGTCAAGGCCTTCGAGATGGTGGGCCTGAGCCGGCAGGACGTGGAAGACCGCTTCGGCGGCCTCTACCGCGCCTTCCAGTACGGCGCACCGCCGCACGGCGGTGCCGCCTTCGGCATCGACCGCATCGTCATGCTTCTGACGGGCGCCAAGAACCTGCGCGAGATCACGCTCTTCCCGATGAACCAGCAGGCGCAGGACCTCCTGATGGGCGCGCCTTCGGAGGCGACCCCGACGCAGCTCCGCGAGCTCTCGATCCGGGTCATTCCGCCGAAGAAGGACTGATTTTCCTTTTCAAGCGAGAGGTTTTTACGGCGGCTTTCGGGCCGCCGTTTTTACACCCGTGTGCTGGGTGAACCTAAACTCAGAGCGGCACGATCCGGTTGTCGAGGAAGAACCACTGGCCCGGATTGGCGGCGATGACGGGCTCTACGACGGAATTGAGCAGCATCACGTCCTCGGCCAGCCGGCTCCCCCGGATTTCCTCCGGCGGCAATTCGACCGGCGGCAGCGCATGGAAGGCGAAGCGTATGCCGCCTTCGCGCGTGAGATAGACGGGGCGGATGAGCGCGCCCGTCTTGCGCGCCATGCGGGCGACCACCGCGTAGTTGCTGTGCAGATGCATGGGACGCCCGAAGAACGGAGCGCGCAGCTTTCCGCCGAAACCCTCGTCGCAATAGATGATCAGCTTTCCGCCCGCCTCCAGGATCCTGAGCGCGGGCCGGACGTAGCTTATGCCGGGCGGAAGGAGCCCGAGCCCCCCGCGCCGGCGGACCCTGTTGGTGATCCATTGGTGCGACCGTCGCTTCGGCGGGTCGTAATTGGTGGTGACGTCGAGCCCCATGCCGATGAGGCATTGCCAGAGCAGTTCCAGGTTTCCCGTGTGGAAGCCGATGAAGATCACCGGACGGCCGGAACATTGCGCCGCCAGGTCTTCGGTGCCCACATGGCGGATGTTTGAGCCACCCGCGGCGATCCTCCGGAGGACCGAATATTCCGCCCGCTGGCGCCCCTGGGAATCGGCGAACTCTTCCGCCCACCGGTCGATATCCGCGTCCGAGGCGTCCGGCCGGATGGTCCTGAGATTGCTCCGCACGCGGGAAAGCGCCTTCTTGTGCCAGCGCGGCATTGCGAAACGGCCGAGAAAGCCGCCGATGTCGGAGACGAGGGCGGCCGGCAGCAGCTTGAAGGCGAAAAACATCAGGATTTCGCCGGCATTGCCGAGATTGTCGCGCAGCCAGAAATCGATGAATCGCCGCCGCGCCTCGCCGCCGGCGAGGAAATCCGCAAGCGGTGGGGCGCCCGGCTCCCTGTAAAGCCAGGCCTTGCGCTTGGTCGGGTTTTCGTCTGGCGTCCGTCCGGGCTCCATCGTCGCGGATCACCGGCGGTGCAGCGTCACGGGCAGGCCGCCGCGAGGCCTGAGCGTCAGGCGGGATACGGGCTCCACCTTGTGGCCTTCCGGCACGCGCAGCCTGAAGCGCTGGGCGAGCACGGCGAGGCATAGGATGGCCTCGGTGAGGCCGAACTGCAGGCCGGGGCAGATGCGCGGGCCGCTCGCGAAGGGAATGTAGCTGTAGGGCACCGGCCGTTTCTCGATGAAGCGCTCCGGCTTGAAGAGATGCGGGTCCGGGAAGAGCGAGGGCGTCCGGTGCAGCACCCAGGGCACGATCATGACGAGCGAGGCCGGCTTGACCTCCAGGTTGCCGATCCGGTCCGCCTGCTTGGCCTGGCGGGCGAGGATGGGCACCGGCGGGTAGAGCCTCAGCGTCTCCTCGATGACGGCCGTGCACCACTTGAGCTTCGGCACGTCGGCCACCGTGGGCACGTTGCCGCCGCAGACCTCTTCGATCTCCGCATGCACGGCTTCCTCGATCCAGGGCGCCTTGGAGAGCAGATACCAGGCCCAGGTGAGCGTCGCCGCCGTCGTCTCGTGGCCGGCCATGAAGATGGTGGCGGCTTCGTTGCGCAGCGCCACGACGTCGAGCTTGAGTTCCGGATTGCGTTGTTGCCTGCGCACCAGGAGCTCGACCATGGAATTGTCGTCGCCCCTGCCGGCCAGATGGTCCTCGATCACCTGGTCGATGATGCGGTGGATGCGCTTGACCGAGCGGCGCAGCGTGGGCGTCTTGAAGAGCGGCAGGCCGTCGTCGAAGCCCAGGAAATAACCGATATTGATGGAAT
The DNA here is from genome assembly GCF_900177415.1 of Xaviernesmea oryzae. Classification (GTDB taxonomy): domain Bacteria; phylum Pseudomonadota; class Alphaproteobacteria; order Rhizobiales; family Rhizobiaceae; genus Neorhizobium; species Neorhizobium oryzae_A. The sequence continues at coordinate 1,701,668 of NZ_FXAF01000006.1, forward strand.
CGATCAGCGACTGGTAGCTGGTGAAGCCGTCGGTGACCATGCCGGCGCGTTCCTCGCCGAGGTCGTTGCCGAAGACGCTGCGGGAGATGATCTCCGCCGTCAGCCCCGCCATCTCGTAGAGCGCGTTGACGGAGGCGCCGTCGCCAAGCCTGTTCCAGCGCTCGACGAGTTCCAGCGACGTGTTCTTCATGATGTCGCCGAAGGCGGGAACGCGATGCTTGTGGACGATATCGGCGACGAGCGGGCGCCTCTGCTTCCATGTCTCGCCGTCCGAGATGAACAGGCCGTCTCCGAGCAGGTATTCCAGCGCCCGGCGCATCTGCGGGGTCTTGCGCTCGAAATTCTCATGCCGCGTCGCCACGACATATTTGATCGCCTCGGGGGAGTTCACGGCGATGATCTGCCGCCCGAGAAGGGTGACGGCGTTGACCACCTCCTTGTGGTCGCTCTGCCGCCAGATCGACAGGAAGTCGCGCCGCGCGGTCAGGAGCCGCTGCAGCTGATTGCCCGGCTTGCCGCTGTAATAGGAAGGGTGGGCGGGCTCGAAACGCTTCCGGGGACTGTCGAGGGTCTCGATCGTCTGGGTTTCGGCCGCAAGCCAGGACAGCATGAAAAAGAAAGCCTTTCGTCGAGATTACGGCCCTTTCCGGCGACGGGTAACCGTCATGCCGCACCGCACAGTGGTTTTCACTCGCCTTTGCCCGCGGCGTCAAGGTGCCGCGATGCACTCGGCATGTGTCGGAGGGATTGGGAACCTTCTTTGTGTCTTTGTTGTTAGGGCGCCGCAAGCACAGGGAGAAAGAATATGCGCAAGACTCTGCTCGCCGCCTCCGCGGCCCTGATCGCGCTTTCGGGCGCAGCCTATGCTCAGACGACGGTCATCACCAAGGACCCGGCCGTCACCGGCTCGACGACGGTGGAACTTCCGGGCGAGGTCCGCACCTATGTGATGGAACAGAGCGTTCCGTCGGTCACGTATGACGGCACGGTCGCGGTCGGCACCACATTGCCGGATACCGTCGAGGTCCACACGATCCAGGAGCATCCGGATTACGCCTACACGGTGGTCAACGAGCGCCGCGTGATCGTCAATCCGCAGACCCGGGCGGTGATCCAGGTTCTGGAATAACGCTTTTTCACGACCGGTGGAAAACCCGGCGCCCGCGTGCCGGGTTTTCCTTTGCCGGGGCGGAAAGGGCCTCAGTCGTTCGCCGTCACCTTGACGCCGAGCACCTGCGGTAGCGTGTTCGGCGCGCCCATGGCCGCCCCCATGATCATCGGGAAGGGCACGGCATTGTCGGGCTCGGCGCTGATCGTGAAGCTGCCGGGATTGTCGAGATAGGTGTTGACCGCGGCGCTCAGCATGTTTTGCAGTTCCGGCAGGTTGTATTGCGCCAGCACCAGCGGCGTCATGCCTTTCAGCATCTGCGCCATCTGCTCGCCCGTGGTGCCCTGGCTCTTGCCGGCGAAGTCGAGCGCCCGCTTGGTGATGCCGGCATCCTCGAAGCGGATTTCCGCGCTGTTGAAGGTGAGCCGCTGCATCAGGCCGAGCATGGCGAGGTTTGCCGCCTGCTGCGCCTCTTCCCGGTTGGGATTGGCCTCCATCGCCTTCACGGTTTCGTTCACGGACTTGGCGAAATCCAGCGTGTAGCCGGCCACGCTGAGGGCGATGTTGAAACGGCCGATATTGGCGAAGTCGAAGGCATATTCGTCGACATCGATCGTGCCGTCCGCGAGCGTCCAGTTTCCGCGCATGGTGATCTTGCCGTCGATCGACGTCAGGCCGAGCTGCTGGATCGTATCCTTGGCCTTGGGGTCTTCGACGAGGCTGAGGTCGCTCTTGATGCCGTTGGCCTGGAAATCGAAGCCGATCGAGGAGGAGTCGGCGGCGATATCGGTGGTGGTGGTCACTTCGTCGACGGAGAAGGCCGGCTTGCCGTCGATCGTCGCGGCGATCCTGCCGACATGCGCCGTGTCGTAGAGCAGGAGGGCGTCCAGGCTGTCGGCATTCGGATCGGACGGAATGACGAGGCCGCTCATGGAGATGTCCGAGGCCGTGAAGTTCATCCCTTCGTTGGTGACGTTGACGTTGTCGAAGGAGACGGTCTCGACCGTGTAGCCGCCGTTGTCTTCCGCGACACCTTCGAAGCTGATCGTTCCGAGCGGAAAGCTCTGCTTGCCGCCGTTGGCCGTGAACCTCGCGTTGGTGAGCGTGACGTCCTGGCCGTTGACCGCGACCGATTCCGCGGAGAAGCCGGCGCCGCTCTGCACCGAGAGCACGGTGTTGATCTTGGCGACGAGATCGTTGCCGTCGAGCGCGAAGGCCGGGCCGGCGAACACGGAAAGCGCGGCGCCGGCGAGAAGAAGCCGGGCCTTGGTGGAGTATTGCATCGATTTTCCTCCTGGCGGGCGAAGGTCCGGCCCGCGGTCGTTATGGGGTCCTGCGGCAGTTATATGGAAGGACGATAAAACATCCATGGCCTTGTTCGATATTCCTCGCGGCGAAATTGCGACACTGGCCGAAAGGTAAACGAAAGATCAAATTCCGTTTTTCCCGCCGTTCTCCACAATCGCTTCCCCTGTGATTCTTGCCGGGAATCAGGCTTTCCGCTAGTCAAGGCCCATGGGACAAAATCTGACACCCCCCCCCGGCGACGGGGGCGATCACATTCTTCCGGTGGACCTCAAGGCGGCGCTCGAGGAGCGCTACCTTTCCTATGCGCTGTCCACCATCACCCAGCGCGCCCTGCCGGACGTGCGCGACGGGCTGAAGCCCGTCCACCGCCGCATCATCCATGCTATGAGCGAGATGGGCATCCGCCCGAATTCGGCCTTCAAGAAATGCGCCCGCATCGTCGGCGACGTCATAGGTAAGTTCCATCCGCACGGCGACCAGTCCGTCTATGACGCCCTTGTTCGCCTTGCCCAGGATTTTTCGCAGCGTTACCCGCTGGTCGACGGCCAGGGTAATTTCGGCAACATCGATGGCGATAACGCCGCTGCCTACCGATACACCGAAGCGCGTATGACGGATGTGACGGCCTTGCTGCTCGAAGGCATCGAGCAGGATGCCGTTGATTTCCGGCCGACCTACAACGAGGAGGATGACGAGCCGGTCGTCCTGCCCGGCGCCTTCCCGAACCTGCTCGCGAACGGTTCGTCGGGCATCGCGGTCGGCATGGCGACGTCGATCCCCCCGCACAACGCCCATGAGCTCTGCGATGCCGCGCTGCATCTGATCAAGCATCCGGACGCGACGGTCGAGAAGCTCGTGGAATTCGTGCCGGGACCGGACCTGCCGACCGGCGGCATCATCATCGACAGCCGCGAGAGCATCATCGAATCCTACAAGACCGGCCGCGGCGGCTTCCGCGTCCGCGCCAGGTGGGAGACCGAGGACCTCGGCCGCGGCGGTTACCAGATCGTCGTGACCGAAATCCCGTTCCAGGTGCAGAAGTCGCGGCTGATCGAAAAGATCGCCGAGCTGCTCATCGCCCGCAAGCTGCCGCTGCTCGAAGACGTGCGCGACGAATCGGCGGAAGACATCCGCATCGTGCTGGTGCCGAAGAGCCGCACGGTCGACGCGACGCTTCTGATGGAATCGCTCTTCAAGCTCACCGAGCTTGAAAGCCGCCTGCCGCTCAACATGAACGTGCTCTCCATGGGGCGCGTGCCGAAGGTGATGGCGCTGAACGAAGTGCTGGTCGAATGGCTGGCGCATCGCAAGGACGTGCTGATCCGCCGCTCGCGTTTCCGGCTGGCGGCGATCGACCGGCGTTTGGAAATCCTGGGCGGCCTGCTCGTCGCCTACCTCAACATCGACGAGGTGATCCGCATCATCCGCGAGGAGGACGAGCCGAAGCCGGTGATGATGGAGCGCTGGTCGCTCACCGACATCCAGGTCGAGGCGATCCTCAACATGCGGCTGCGGGCCTTGCGCAAGCTCGAAGAGATCGAGATCCGCACCGAGCACGACACTCTCACCAAGGAAAAGGCGGATATCGAAGCGCTGCTCGCCTCCGACGAGAAGCAGTGGCAGACCGTCGCCTGGGAAATCCAGGAGGTGAAGAAGCAGTTTGCCAAGGCGACCGAGCTCGGCCGCCGCCGCACCCAGTTCGCCGAAGCGCCGGAGGCCGATGTCGAGGCGATCCAGCAGGCGATGATCGAGAAGGAGCCGATCACCGTCGTCGTCTCCCAGAAGGGCTGGATCCGCGCGCTGAAAGGGCACATGTCCGATACGTCCGGCCTCACCTTCAAGGAGGGCGACGGGCCGAAGCTTGCCTTCCCGGCGCAGACCACCGACAAGCTGCTGCTCGTCACCACCGGCGGCAAGGCCTATACGCTCGGCGCGGACAAGCTGCCGGGCGGCCGCGGCCACGGCGAGCCGGTGCGCATCATGGTCGACATGGAGAACGACCAGGACATCCTGACCGCCTTCGTGCACGACCCGTCGCGCAAGCTGATCCTCGCCTCCACCGCCGGCAACGGCTTCGTCGTCGCGGAAAGCGAGATGGTCGCCAATACCCGCAAGGGCAAGCAGATTATGAACGTGTCGATGCCGGACGAGGCGAGATTGGTCGTGCCGGTGTCGGGCGATCATGTCGCGGTGGTCGGCGAGAACCGCAAGCTGCTGGTCTTCCCGCTCGCACAGCTTCCGGAGATGACCCGCGGCAAGGGCGTGCGCCTGCAGCGCTACAAGGACGGCGGCATTTCCGACGTGAAGTGCTTCGCGATGGCCGACGGCCTCTCCTGGGAAGACAGCGCCGGCCGCTCCTTCACGCGCAGCAAGGACGAGCTCGCCGAATGGATGGGCGACCGCGCCTCCGCCGGCCGCCTCGTGCCGAAGGGCTTTCCGAGAAGCGGCAAGTTTTCGGGGTGATCATGGATAGGGGATGGTGTGATCGCGCAGGAACCGCGTCGCACCTTCCTCGTCGATTTCACCGGCGGCGACTGTAAGGACGAATTCGATGATTTCAGCCTGTGTGGCTTCGATAAGGTAGCCGTTGATCAGCAGAAAGGCGAAGACCGCCAGATATGCTGTACGCTTGTTGCCGTCCGAAAAGGGATGATTGCGGGCCAGACCATAGAGATAGGCGGCCGCCAGCACGAAGACATCTTCCTCTCCATAGGCGTGCTTATGGAGAGGGCGCGCAAGAGCTGCTTCCAGCGCGTTTTCATCCTTCAGTCCCGGCAGGCCGCCGTGTTCTGCCAACTGTTCCGCATGGATGATCTCTATAGCTTGTCGTGAAAGCCATTTTACGGCTTTCACTTCGCAAGCTCCCGAAGCGCCACACGATACTTCTGCATGCCGAGGCGCGCAGCCTTGAGTTGTTCGGCGAGATCCGCCTGTTCCGGAACGAGCTCGATATTGCCGTCGTTCTCGCGAATCTCCAGCGTGTCGCCCGTCTTCAATCCCATGCGGTCGAGCACTTCCTTGGGAATGATGATGCCTTCGGAATTACCGATCTTGCGAATGGTGGCGTTCATGTTCACACTCCGGAACGTGACAGGTGTCGCAACGATGTTGCAACGGCGTTATAACATGATGCCGCTTTAGATGCAATGCGATCAGCTAGGCTGCCGGTTGCGCCCTCAACCTCTCCACCCGCCGCATCTGCCGGAGCGAATAGCCGATCAGCGCAAGCACGAGGATCGCGCCGCCGAGGAGCGTGCGGGAAGAGGGGATTTCGGAAAAGATCAGCCAGACCCAGATCGGCGCGAGGATCGTCTCGAGCAGGTAGAACATGCCGACTTCCGGGCCGGAGAGGTATTTCGGGCCGGTCGCGAGGCACCAGAAGGCGAGCGGCATGATCACGGCGCCGTCGAGCATCACCCAGAACGGATCGGCGACCGAGAAGCCGCCGGTACCGGCCCAAAAGGACGCGCCGGCGAAGGAAAGCCCGATCAGCGCCGGAATGATGGTCGCGACGAGCGGCACGAAACCCATGTCGATGCGCGCCGCCCTTCCGATGGTGATCGCCAGCGCCAGGAGGAGCGAGGCGGTGGCCGCGAGGATGTCGCCGAGAAGATGTCCGCCGGCGAGCCCGCCCGAGACGATCAGCCCGACGCCCGCAAGCATGGCCAGCATGGTGAGAAGCGTCGAGGGCGAGGGACGCTCTTTCAGGAAGAGCCAGCCGAGCAGGGCTGCGAACATCGGCGTGAACGCGACGATGAAGACGACGTTGGCGGTCGCCGTGTTGAAGACGGCGCCGAGGAAGGCGATCGTCGAAATGCCGTAGCAGAGGCCGGCGGCGAGGCCGGCTCTGCCGGGCACCAGCACCGGCCGGGCGGAGCCGAAGCGGCGCAGAAGCAGCCAGAGGACGATCGCAGCGGCGAAGGTGGTGACGCTGCGCAGCGCGAGCGTGGACCAGAGTTCGCCGTGGCCGAGCCTCACGAGCGGCACGTCGAAGGAGAGCGCGAGCCCGCCGATGGTGGTGAGCACGAGGCCCTTCTTGTGATTGTCCATGGAGAGTGATGTCAGGCGTCGGTTGAGGGATCGTAGAGTTCCCAGCCGCGCGGGGTCAGGTGCTCCTGCGGCTGGAAGCGGGTCTTGTAGCCCATCTTCGCCGAACCCTTGACCCAGTAGCCGAGATAGACATGCGGCAGGCCGAGCGCTTTCGTGCGGTTGATGTGGTCGAGGATCATGAACGTGCCGAGCGAACGCCGTTCCAGCTCGGGATTGAAGAAGGAATAGACCATCGAAAGCCCGTCGCTCATCATGTCCGTCAGCGCGACGGCCATCAGTTCGCCCCTCGGTTCTGCGCCGATGCCGGAACCCGGTTGGCGGCGCCGGTATTCGATGATGCGGGTGTTGACGTGGGTGTCCTCCACCATGATCGCATAGTCGAGCGCCGACATGTCGGACATGCCGCCGCGCTGGTGCCGGTCGTCGAGATAGCGGCGGAAGAGGGAGAACTGTTCCGTCGAAGGCTGGGCCGGATAGACCGTCGCGACCACGTCCCGGTTGGTGGCGAGCACGCGCCGCATCGAGCGGTTGGGCTCGAATTCGCCGGCCAGGATGCGCACCGATATGCAGGCGCGGCAGGATTCGCAGGCCGGGCGATAGGCGATGTTCTGGGAGCGCCGGAAGCCGCCCTGCGTCAGGAGGTCGTTCATCTCGGCGGCCCGCGGGCCGACCAGGTGGGTGAAGACCTTGCGCTCCATTTCACCGGGAAGATAGGGACAAACTGCCGGGGCCGTCAGATAGAACTGCGGTGAGGGCGTTGCCTGGGTGTTCATTGCGTCGCGGGGGTCCCGTCTTTATTCACGTCAATGTCATACCATGGCGCATAAAAGCGAAACGTCAACCATGCGCCGTGCTGCGCAGCACGGCTTGCACGACAAATCTTTGCGCAGGTAACGCTTTGTTTACGAGGTCCGGACGACCACCGTGCCGAGCAGCAGGTCGTGCACGAGGCGTGAGCGCTCGATGAAGAGGCCCGCGAGCAGGATCAGCGGCGTCAGCACCGAATTGATGATCCAGAAGATGACGGTATGCGCCACCGCCGTCAGAAAATCCATCCGCCGTCCGTCGAGCCGCACCATGGCGAGGCCCATGGCGCGCATGCCGGGAGAGGCCTGCGCCGGCCCGCCGAGGGTGAAGCCGAAATAGAAGAGCGCCACGATCACGAAGAGGGCCGGATAGAGCATGAAGCCGAGGCCGAGCGTGATGATGCCGAGGAAGAAGACGACGACCGCCGCCGGAATGCAGAGCAGCAGCACGATCAGATAGTCGATGATGAAGGCGAAGACCCGCCGGGACAGGACGCCGCTATAGGCGCGCCAGTCGTCGGGCGCGGCATAGGTGGGGTTCGGGTCGAGGCTCATCGCGTTTCGTCTCCTGTTTCTGCCCGGAATATGGGAGGGAAGGCCTCCGAATGCAACGCCCTGCTTTGAAGGGAGAAATCAGCCGGCTTTGCGATGGGTCTCCATATATCTGCGGAGAACGGCGTTCATGCGGGTCTGATAGCCGCGCCCTCCGGATTTGAACCAATCGAGCACGTCGCTGTCCAGCTTGATGCCGACCGGAACCTTCACCGGGATGTTGACCGCCCTTGCCCATTCCTCGTCGCTCATCGGCGGACCGTCCTCGTCGGCCGCTGCGATTGCCTCGATCTCCTCGTCGGTCATGGCATCGAGGCGGGCTTCATCGGTAAGGTCCTCGATGGGTATGAGGCTTCCGTCAGGTCGCTTTTCATAGAGGGTATCGCCCACGAGAACGGCGCGTACAGTCCTATCGGCTTGCATAGGTTTTTTGCTCTCTTTCGTTCGCCTTGCGGGCGGAGATGATCCAGGTGAGATTTCCCCGTTCCGTGAACGTCACGTGGTAGACCCGGCCTTTGACCTGCGCGAGCATATTGAAGCGGATTTCGCCGTAGTCCCTGCGGTCATCGACCCAGATCATTTTGTCGGGATCGTGAAACGCCAGAGTCACGCGAGCGAAATCGACACCCCGTTCTGAAAGTGTCTTTTGGCGCTTAAACTCATGCCACCCGAATTCCATTTGATCACCGGAATATAAGGGAAATCTATATTTTTGTCTATATTCCGGGCTGCTTTTTCGACAGCTTCCTCGCCGCATCCACCGCGAAATAGGTGAGGATGCCGTCGCAGCCGGCGCGCTTGAAGCAGAGCAGCGTCTCCATCATGATCCGCTCGCCGTCGATCCAGCCGTTCATCGCAGCCGCCTTGATCTGCGTGTATTCGCCGGAGACCTGGTAGGCAAAGGTCGGCAGGCCGAAGGCTTCCTTGAGGCGCCAGCAGATGTCGAGATAGGCGATGCCCGGCTTCACCATCAGCATGTCGGCGCCTTCCTCGACGTCGAGTGCGGCGTCGCGCACCGCCTCGGTGCCGTTGGCCGGCGAGATGTAATAGGTGTTCTTGTCGCCCTTCAGCAGCCCGCTCGTGTTGATCGCCTGGCGATAGGGGCCGTAGAAGCCGGAGGAGAATTTCGTCGCATAGGACATGATGCCGACGTCCTGGTGGCCGGCGGCGTCGAGCCCGCGGCGGATGGCGCCGATGCGGCCGTCCATCATTTCCGACGGGGCGATGATGTCGGCGCCCGCATCCGCCTGCATGATCGCGGCCCGGACCACCTGGTCCACGGTCTCGTCGTTGACGATCACGCCGTCGCGCAGGATGCCGTCATGGCCGTGGCTGGTGAAGGGGTCGAGCGCCACGTCGGTGATGACGCCGATGTTCGGTACCGCCTTCTTGATCGCCGCGGTCGCCTGGTTGATCAGGTTGTCGGCGACGAGGCTCTGCGATCCCGTGACGTCGCGCAGCTCCATCTCGATGTCGGGAAAGGTGGCGATCGCCGGAATTCCGAGGTCGGCAGCCTCCTTCACCGCTTCCACCGCCTTGTCGACGCTCATGCGGCTGACGCCCGGCATGGCGGCGATCGGATCGACGATGCCGGTGCCGGGCACGATGAAGATCGGCCAGATGAGGTCGTCCACGGTCAGGCGGCTTTCCTGCACGAGCCGGCGCGTCCAGTCGGCTTTGCGGTTGCGCCGCATGCGGCGGTGGCCGGTGATCTCGTCGACCAGATGCGTCTTGTCCATGGCGGTGTGTCTCCGTTCTTCTGTCGTTGCGCCGCTCCATAGCACGCGGCATAGTGTTTATGAATGGGCGGGATCGCCGCAGCGCCGGTCGCCTTTGCGGCTGGCGGTGGCGGCCTGCGATGGGTAAAGTGGCGGCATGGAGCCTGATTCACTAAACGTCCCGAGGCGCACGCTGACGGAAATCCTTTACGTGGTCTTCCTCAGGATGATCGCGGTCACCTGTTTCTGGTTCGGCCTGCAATACTGGGCGATGCTGGTCGGCTATTCGCTGCACGGCATGGCGCGCTTCGATCTCCTGAGCCTGCCCTGGAAGGTGGCGGCCTCCTCGCTCGCCGTGCTTTTTCCGGTCGCCTCGCTCGGCCTCTGGCTCACCGTTTCCTGGGGACCGGTGCTCTGGGCGATCGCAGCCGTCTCTCAGGTCCTCATGTACATGATGTGGCCCGAAGTCTTCGGACACAACCGGCTCGTGCCCCTGATGCACGGCTTCGTGGCGGCGCTTTACATCGTTTTCCGCCTCTCCCTGTGGCTCGAAGCGCGCCGGAAGGCGGAGCAGGTAAGGATTGATTTACCCTGAAATTAAAGCTTTCGCGGCTCGATTTGCGGGAAAAATCGGCTCTAAGTCATTGATTTATAACGAAGGAGAATAATCGCACCGAGTGTCGGCGGCCAGCCTCCGGAATTCGCCGGAACGCGTTAAGCACTTGTTAAGCTTATGTTTTAAGTCGAATTTTATGCGTATTGGATAGTGTCTGTCTCAAGGCGGGAAGAAAACAAACACCGCCAAACAAAACAGAGTGAGGCAGTCATGATGAACACGAAACTGAAGCCGCAGGCGGCACCGGCAGTAGCAGATCCGCATGAAGACACCATTCGCGCCCTTTATATGGAATCGCTGCATCTGGTCGAACGCCTGCACCGCCGTCTTCTCGATGTGATCAAGGACGAGTTCGACCGCCAGGGTCGCGACGACGTCAACGCCGTCCAGGCGCTCCTGCTGTTCAACATCGGCAATTCGGAACTGACGGCCGGCGAACTGCGCTCCCGCGGTTACTATCTCGGCTCCAACGTCTCCTACAACGTCAAGAAGCTGGTCGATCTCGGCTTCATCAACCATGCCCGGTCGCGCATCGACCGCCGGTCGGTCCGCATCAGCCTGACGCCGGCCGGCCAGGAGATCGCCGAAACCGTGGCCAAGCTCTACGAGCGCCACATCGGCTCGATCGAAAAGGTCGGCGGCATCGGCGAAGGCGAGTTCACCCAGATGAACAAGCTTCTTCAGCGCCTCGACCGCTTCTGGAACGACCAGATCCTCTATCGGCTGTAATCGACAACCCCGGCGGCCACCCGATCCACGGGCGACCGCAGGTAAAAGACCTCCAGCAGCGATCGGAACCGGATGCGTCCCCTGCGCATCCGGTTTTCGCGATCCAGCGACCCAGGCTACCCGTTCGGCACGCATCTTGCTTCGTAAAACCCGCACTTTTTGAGGGGTTTCGAAGATGCAACAGACCATCACCAAGACCGACGGCAATATTCTCTTTCCCATCGTGCTCTCCATCGTCGCGGCTGCGGCGACAGGGGTTCTCTGGGCTTATGCCAATCCGATCCAGCTCGTGCCCGGCGTCATCCAGTGGCGCATCTTCGCCTTCCTGCCGCCGCTCGTCGGCATCCTGCTCGGCTGGAAAAGCGGTTTCATCTGCGGTTATCTCGGCACGCTCGTCTGGTCGCTTCTGGCCGGCACCTTCATTCCTGCCCATTCGCTGATCGTCGACGGCATCATGGTGGGCCTGACCGGTCTCGTTCCCGGCTTGCTCTTCGATCCGGCAAAGACGACCTTCGACCGCATGACGCTGATCAAAATTGCGGCAGTCTGCCTGATTGTTGGGTTGGTCATGGTCGTGCTTGTGTCGGCGAGCCTTGCCTATCTCGGCATCTTCCCGTTCTGGTGGGCGGTCGGCTATCTCGGCCTTTCGGACATCGTGCCGATGATCATCGGCACGCCGCTTCTGGTCGTCCCGGCGCTGAAGATTCTGAAGAGCGCCCATCCGGCGGGCTTCACCAGGTTCTAGGGACTTCTTGGACCCGTGCTCGATATCCGTGATTTGACTGTCGGCTTCGGTGGTGACGCGCTCGTCATCGCCGATGTCGATCTCTCCGTCGAAGCCGGCCAGCGGCTTCTCGTCTGCGGCGCTGCCGGAAGCGGCAAGTCGACGCTTCTGAATGTCGTCGCCGGCATCATTCCGGGGCTCGTCGCTGCGCCGGCTTTTGCCGGTTCGGTCATGTTCCGCGGCCGGCCGATGGCGGAATTGGCGAGGGACGAACTCTTCAGCGCGATCGCCAGCCTTGCCCAGAACGCCGAGGACCAGCTCTGGGACCTGAATGTCGAGGATCTGATCGCTTTCCCATTGGAAAATCGCGGGGTGGCGAAGGCCGCAATCCGCGACCGGCTGCAGGCCTTGCTCACGGAAATGGAGCTCGGCGCCTTGCGGGGCCGAAGGGTGCTGACGCTGTCGGGGGGCGAAAGGCGCATGGTGGCGATCGCCGCGGCTCTCGCCGCACCGCCGGACCTTCTCGTCCTCGACGAGCCGACGACCGGGCTCGATCCGGCCGCGCGCCGCAGGCTGGTGCGGCTGATCGAAAGGCTTGCCGGGCAAGTGCCGGCCCTCGTGGTTTCCGAACAGGACCCGGCGGCCCTGGAGACGGTGGCCGATCGGGTGGCGCTTCTCTCGAAGGGCCGGCTTTCGGAGGTCCGGCCGGCGGCGGATTTGATGCCGCTTCGGGCGCCCTGGATCGAGGCGGGCATCCTGCCGCCGCGGCGGCAATCCGTTCCCAGAAAAGGATTTCCGACCGGAGGTTCGCTTCTCGCCGTCGATCGTATCCGCACCGAATTGAGGCGCGCCGATGGCCGGGCGGTGCTGGAAGATGTCGGCTTCGAGCTCAAGGCCGGCGAGACGGTGGGGCTGATCGGCCGCAACGGGGCCGGCAAGACGACGCTGTTCCAGTCGATTCTCGGACTTTCGAAAATCCGCGAGGGTTCGATCTCCATCGCCGGCGAAAAGGCGGACGGCTGGACGCCGGCCCGGCGCGCCCGGCAGATCGCCTATCTGCCGCAGAACATGCGCCGCATCCTCTTCAACATGACCCTGACCGAGGAAGTCGCTTTCGCCATGACGGCGAAGACGGGCACTCCGGACGCGGACGTTGCCGGAAGGGCGCGGGACATGCTTTCGGGATATGGTCTCGGTGCACTGTCCGAGGCCAATCCGTTCTCGCTTTCCGCCCGCCAGCAGGCCTTGCTGGGGCTTGCTTGCGCCGAAGCGGCGGCGGTGCGGGTGGCGATCCTCGACGAGCCGCTCCTGGCGCGTGATATCGAGGGCCGGCGCATGCTCGACCGGTTCCTGGATGCCATGCTTTCGGCAGGAAATGCCGTCATGCTGATTTCGCACGACCTGGAGCTGATCGACGATGTCGCGTCGCGCACGTTGATCCTGGAGGATGGCCGCATCGCTTTCGACGGCGCGACGCGGAACGGCTGGACAAGCCGTGCGTTTCGCGAACTCGGCTGGCCGGCACCTTATGCGGACGGGCGAGGGGAGGCGGCATGAGGGCCCTCTACGATCTCAATTTCTTCGTCAAGCTGGCCTGCGCCTTCCTGGTCATGCTCGCCGCCTGGCTGGTGCCCGGCTGGGTCTACGGCCTGCCGCTGTCGATCCTCATGGTCCTGTTCTTGTGGGTGGCCCGCACGCCGGGCTTCCGCGCCTATCTGAAGGGCGCCGTCCTGCTGACGCTGCTCGTCGTCGCGAGCTGGAGCGTCAATCTTCTGATCCAGGGCATGCCGGTCCTGGAGGCGGTCCAGGTGGCGCTCGGCATGGCGGCCAGGCTCGTCACCACCACGGCGGCCTTCTTTTTCGTGATGGAGACGAGCTCGCCGGGCTCGATCCTGGCGGCCTGCAGCGCGCTCCGCCTTCCGCCGATCGTCACGCTCGTCCTGTCGCTCACCTTCGGCATGATCCCGATGCTGCGCGAGGATTTCGAGCGGATCGCCGATGCGCAGCGCGCCCGCGGCATGGAAATCGACGCGGTCTCCTTCCCGACGCGGCTGCGGTTTGCGCTGGCGCGCGGCGTGCCGCTGCTCGTGCAGGCGATCCGCACCGCCCACGCGATCTCGCTGTCGCTGTCGATCTACGGCTTCGACCTGAAGCGCAAACGCACCACCTGGCGCAATGTCGGCCTCCTGGTCGAGCCGCGCTTTCCCCTATCGAAGGATGAGAAGAGATGACGTCCGAAACCTCGCCGCTGACCGGCTCCAGTTACAGCCTCGATGTCGCCGGTTTTCCCGTCGAACTGCCGATCGTCGCGATCAAGCCCGATTTCGCCATTTCGCTGATGATGGTGATCGATCTCGGCGTCCGCTTCGGCGAGCATGTCGGCAGGAAGCTCGCCGAGAAGCTGGCGCCGCTGAAGCCAGACGTCATCGTCGGCGCGGCGACGCTCGGCATCCCGGTGGCGATCGAGGTCACCCGCGCGCTCGGCCTCGACCATTACGTCATCCTGCAGAAGTCTCCGAAAATCCATCTGGGCGACGCGCTGGTGCAGACGATCTCGTCGATCACCTCCAAGGGCGAACAGCGCCTGCTGCTCGACCGCCAGGCGGTACCGCTGATCGAGGGCAAGCGGGTGGTCGTGGTGGATGATGTGGTCGCCTCCGGATCGAGCATCAGGGGATCGGTGGAGCTCGTGCGGGCGGCGGGCGGCGATGTCGTCGGCATCGGCGTCATCCTGACGGAGGCGCGCGACTGGCAGGAGACGCTCGGGGAGGATGCGGCCCTGATCCGGAGCCTCGCGCACATCCCGCAATTTGCGGCCGTCGGCGGTAGATGGGAGCCGATTCCCGGGACCTTCCTCTGAGGCCCGCCGCCCGCCGCACGCGGCGGCAAAAATCACACAGGCCCACACGGCTTTGTGACAGGTTCTTACCTGACACCAATTCGCCATATTGCTATGGGACCGGCAGAGGCAAGGGCCGGCGGGAATTCGCGTTTTCACAAACATTGCGATGACGGCGGAAGCCGAGCCGGCGGCGCGTCGTTTTTGCGCGTTTGTTAACCATATCCCTGTAGGCGTCTTGATGAGATGCTCGGGACCAGATGGGTAGTGTGATGTCGAAGAAGATCGGATCTGAAGCTCTTTCCCGCCGCGCGCTCCTGCGTTCGGCCGTTTCCGCCGGCGCTGCGGCGCTTGCCGCCCCCGCTCTTGCCCAGTCGGCATTCGACGATCTCCTCAATGCGCCGCGCCGCGGCACCTGGGACGACCAGTTCGACGCCAAGGCCGCCTCGCGCACCGCCGTCGGCGTCGTCTCCAACAATCCGATCCTCGGCCCCAGCGGCCCGGCGAACATCCAGCAGGCGATCTTCGACTACCAGCAGATCGTTTCGAACGGCGGCTGGCCGGAGGTCAATTCCGGCGGCCAGAGCCTGCGCCTCGGCGTGGTCGATCCGTCCGTCCAGGCGCTGCGCCAGCGCCTGATGATTTCCGGCGATCTGCCGCGCGAGGCAGGCATGTCGTCCTCGTTCGATTCCTACGTCGACGGCGCGGTGAAGCGCTTCCAGGCGCGCCACGGCCTGCCGGCCGACGGCGTCATGGGCGAATATTCCGTCAAGGCGATGAACATTTCGGCGGACGTGCGCCTGCGCCAGCTCGAGACGAACCTCGTGAGGCTTCAGTCCATGTCCGGCGATCTCGGCCCGCGATACGTCATGGTCAATATCCCGGCCGCCTATATCGAGGCGGTGGAGAACGACCGGGTGGCGCTGCGCAACAGCGCGGTCGTCGGCCGCATCGACCGCCCGACGCATGCCATCAACTCGAAGATCTACGAAGTCATCCTGAACCCTTACTGGACCGCGCCGCGCTCGATCGTCGAGAAGGACATCGTTCCGCTGATGCGCAAGGATCCGACCTATCTCACCCGCAACAACATCCGCCTGATCGACGGCAAGGGCAACGAGGTGGCGCCGGAAACGGTCGACTGGTTCGCGCCGAAGGCTCCGAACCTGATGTTCCGGCAGGACCCGGGCAAGATCAATGCCATGGCCTCGACGAAGATCAACTTCCACAATCCGAACAACGAATACATGCACGACACGCCCCAGCAGGGCCTGTTCAACAAGCTGATGCGCTTCGAATCCTCCGGCTGCATCCGCGTGCAGAACGTGCGCGACCTCATCACCTGGCTCCTGCGCGACACGCCCGGCTGGTCGCGCCAGGAGATCGAACGGGTGATCTCGACCCGCCAGAACAACCCGATCAGGCTGGCGCAGGAAGTGCCGGTCTATATCGTCTACGTCACCGCCTGGTCGGCCAAGGACCGCGTCGTCCAGTTCCGCGACGACATCTACGAACGCGACGGCAACCAGGAGCTCGCGCTGCAGACCACGACCGGCATCGAACGCCCCGCCGGTTCGGTCGAGGACGACATGCTGCCGCAATAAGACCGGCGCTCGCTCTTCATCTTGCTTGCCCCTCATCCGGCTGCCGCCACCTTCTCCCCGCACGCGGGGAGAAGGAAATATGCCGCGTCGATTCCCCTCCCATATACCTGGCACGAGGCACGTTCCCTCTCCCCGTGGGCGGGAGAGGGCTAGGGTGAGGGGCAAGAGCAACCGTCGCCCCAACGAAGCCACTATGTCGCGCGCCTTCCGGCCGGCAAATGTCGCTCCCCCATATTGCCCTGCGAAAGCCGGAACGCTAAGACGCGACATTCGCATGCCCACCCCGTTTGAGGAGCTTCGCACATGTCGAACGCCAATGCCTTCTTTTCTCGCCCGCTCGCAGAATCCGATCCGGAAATCTTTGGCGCGATCGAAAAGGAGCTGGGTCGCCAGCGCCACGAGATCGAACTGATCGCATCGGAAAACATCGTTTCCCGCGCCGTGCTCGAAGCCCAGGGGTCGATCATGACCAACAAGTACGCCGAGGGTTATCCGGGCAAGCGTTATTACGGCGGCTGCCAGTTCGTCGATATCGCCGAGGAGCTCGCCATCGAGCGCGCCAAAAAGCTGTTCGGCGTCGATTTCGTCAACGTCCAGCCGAATTCCGGTTCGCAGATGAACCAGGCGGTCTTCCTGGCGCTCCTGCAGCCGGGCGACACGTTCATGGGCCTCGACCTCAACTCCGGGGGACACCTGACCCACGGCTCGCCCGTCAACATGTCCGGCAAGTGGTTCAACGTCGTCTCCTACGGCGTGCGCGAGGGCGACAACCTGCTCGACATGGACGAGGTGCAGAAGAAGGCGGAAGAACACAAGCCGAAGCTGATCATCGCCGGCGGCACCGCCTATTCCCGCATCTGGGACTGGAAGCGGTTCCGCGAGATCGCCGATTCGATCGGCGCCTATCTGATGGTCGACATGGCCCATATCGCCGGCCTCGTCGCGGGCGGCCAGCATCCGTCGCCGTTCCCGCACTGCCATGTGGCGACCACCACGACGCACAAGTCGCTGCGCGGCCCCCGCGGCGGCGTCGTTCTGACCAATGACGAGGAACTGGCGAAGAAGATCAACTCGGCCGTCTTCCCGGGCCTGCAGGGCGGCCCGCTGATGCACATCATCGCCGCCAAGGCGGTCGCCTTCGGCGAGGCGCTGCAGCCGGAGTTCAAGGACTACGCCGCCCAGATCGTCAAGAACGCCAAGACGCTCGCCGAGACGCTGAAGGCCGGCGGCCTCGACATCGTTTCCGGCGGCACCGACAACCACCTGATGCTGGTGGACCTGCGCAAGAAGAACGCCACCGGCAAGCGCGCCGAGGCGGCGCTCGGTCGCGGCTATATCACCACCAACAAGAACGGCATTCCCTTCGATCCGGAAAAGCCCTTCGTCACGTCGGGCATCCGCCTCGGCACGCCGGCCGGCACGACGCGCGGCTTCAAGGAGGCGGAGTTCAAGGAGATCGGCAACCTCATCATCGAGGTTCTCGACGGCCTGAAGATCGCCAATTCCGACGAGGGCAATGCGGGCGTCGAGGCAGCCGTGCGGGAAAAGGTCGTGAAACTCACCGACCGCTTCCCCATGTACCCCTATATGTGAGCAATTCCAGGAAAAGTGTGAGGCGGTTTTCCGTCCGGAATCGCGAGAAAACAAGGAAATCTGATGCGCTGCCCCTATTGCGGTTCGGAAGACACGCAGGTCAAGGATTCGCGTCCGGCGGAGGATTACACCTCCATCCGCCGGCGGCGCATCTGCCCGGATTGCGGCGGCCGCTTCACCACGTTCGAGCGGGTGCAGCTGCGCGAGCTGATGGTCATCAAGAAGACCGGCCGCAAGGTGCCCTTCGACCGCAACAAGCTGGTGCGCTCCTTCCAGATCGCGCTGCGCAAGCGGCCGGTCGACAACGACCGCATCGAGCGGGCGGTGTCCGGCATCGTCCGCAGGCTGGAAAGCTCCGGCGAGAACGAGATCTCGTCGGAAGAGATCGGCCTGCAGGTGCTGGAGGCGCTGAAGAGCCTCGATGACGTGGCCTTCGTGCGTTACGCTTCCGTCTACCGCGACTTCTCCCATGCGGAGGATTTCGAAAAGGTGATTGCCGAGATCAACGCCAAGATCGCCCGCGATACGGGCGAGGAGCCCTGACGGTCATGGGCGCTGCGCCCGAAGATCGCGAATTCATGGCGGCGGCGATCCGCCTGTCGCGCCGCAATCTCGGGCTCACCGGCACCAATCCCTCCGTCGGCTGCGTCATCGTCAAGGACGGCGAGGTCGTCGGCGAGGCGGTGACCGCGCCGGGCGGCCGGCCGCATGCGGAAACCCAGGCGCTCGATATCGCAGGCGGGAAGGCGAGGGGCGCGACGGTCTACGTCACGCTCGAACCCTGCTCCCATTACGGCCGCACGCCGCCCTGCGCCAACGCGCTGGTGGAAGCCGGCGTCGCCCGCGTCGTCGTCTGCCTCACCGATCCCGATCCGCGCGTTTCCGGCCGCGGCCTGGCGATCTTAAGGGACGCGGGCATCGCGGTCGAGACCGGCCTGATGGAGGAGGAGGGGCGCCGGGCGCTCGCCGGCTATCTCATGCGCCAGACGAAGGGCCGCCCCTATGTGACTCTGAAACTTGCGGTTTCGGCCGACGGCAAGCTCGGCCGGCGCGGCGAGGAATTGGCGATCACCGGACCCGAGGCGCGCGCCGAGGTGCACCGGCTGCGGGCGCAATCGGACGCCATCCTCGTCGGTATCGGCACGGCGCTGTCCGACGATCCGGAACTGACCGTGCGCCTTCCCGGCATGGAGGATCGCTCGCCCATCCGCATCGTCCTGGACCGCCGGCTGCAGCTTCCCCTGGATTCGAAATTGGTGACAACGGCGAGGGATGTCCCGGTGATCGTGGTTGCAGCGCCTTCTTCAGTCTTTCCGGCCGATGCTCCATCAACACCCCCCTCTGCCCTGCCGGGCATCTCCCCCTCAAGGGGGGAGATCGATGGAGCCGCCGCTCGCTCCACATCTTCCCCTGATGCGGTTGAGCCGCCCTCCGGTTCGGCAGATGAGACGACAAAAGCTGGAAGAGGTGCCGGCTCCTTGCCCATCTCCCCACCTGTGGGGGAGATGCCTGGCAGGGCAGAGGGGGGTAGCTCCGCAACTAAGCGCGAGATGTTGATCCAGGCAGGCGTCGAGATCATGGAAACCTCCGACCTCGACATCCTGCTGGCGATCTTCGCCGCCCGCGGCATTTCCTCGCTGCTCGTCGAGGGCGGCGCCATCGTCGCGAAAGCCTTCCTGGAGGCCGGCCTCATCGACCATGTCCTGCTCTTCCAGGGCGCCGGCGCGATCGGCGAGGGCGGGCTTGAATCGCCGCTGATGCCATCCGATATGCCGGCAGGGTTCACGCTGGTCGGGGAAAGCGCTTTCGGCGCCGACCGTCTGTTCGAATACGAGAGGGGTTTTTGATGTTCACCGGAATTGTCACGGATATCGGCACGGTTGCGGCGATGACGCCGCTGGACGAGGGCGTCAAGCTTCGCATCTCCACCAATTACGATCCGAAGACCATCGATATGGGCGCCTCGATCGCCCATGGCGGCGTCTGCCTGACGGTGACCGGCCTGCCGGAGGACGGCAGCAACGAGCGCTGGTTCGAGGTGGAGGCCTGGGAAGAGGCGCTGCGCCTGACGACGGTTTCCACCTGGAGCGAAGGCACGCGGGTCAATCTCGAGCGCGCCCTGAAGATCGGCGACGAGCTCGGCGGCCATATCGTCTCCGGCCATGTAGACGGCAAGGCGGAAATCCTCTCCGTCGCGCCGGAGGGGGAGGCGGTGCGCATCCGCCTGCGTGCGCCCGAAAACCTCGCCCGCTTCGTCGCGCCGAAGGGCTCCGTCGCCCTCGACGGCACGTCGCTGACGGTCAATGCCGTCGACGGCACGGACTTCGACGTCCTCCTGATCCGCCACACGCTCGCCGTCACCACCTGGGGCGACCGCCAGCCGGGCGATTTCGTCAATTTCGAGGTCGATACCATGGCCCGCTACGCCGCACGGCTGGCGGAGTTTCCAGGCAAGGGGTGAGGAGCGGTGCCGCGAGGCGGCAGCAATCGATCCAGTGAATCGATTGCAGCGACGAACGCCCTGAGCCGGAGCGAAGGGCCGGGAGACGGTGCGTCAGTATTGCTTGCATTTGGCTTATCCAACGCAATCGGACCGGCACCCCCCTCTGTCCTACCGGACATCTCCCCCTCAAGGGGGGAGATCACAAGCGGCAAGCTCTTCCTGCCAAATCGATGATGTGCCGAGTAGCGGCGTTTGTTGTTTGAGGAAGCCCGCGCCCCCATCCGATCTCCCCCCTTGTGGGGGAGATGCCCGGCAGGGCAGAGGGGGGTACCACAAGCCAAATCAATGCCTTAAAAAAACCGCCGGAAAAAACCGCCTCCGTTCATCCCCGCCCTCCAAACCCATGCCATCATTTCCCCGTTCCGTTTCGGCTACACCGGTAAGGCATCGCCGGCGAGACGGGACCGGTGCCCTGGCGGTCTGCCGTTGATGCAGGCGGGCCATCAGGGGCTGCGCAGAAAATGGTCCCCCTCTCGCCTTAAGGCGGGGCGTGCGTGTGTCGCACACAACCCGGTTGGCATCCGCAAGGACGTAAGACCAGACCGCCGCAGAGGGACCGGAGTTGCGCGGAAAAACTGACCGAACGGGACACGTCGCGTGTCACATATAAAAATTCAATACGAGGCACCCGACGTGTCCCGGCCGAAACAAGAAATACCGAGATCGCCAAGGGAGGAGTATGCCTGCTCGTCGCCTTTCGCGAACCGGCGCGCGATCCCGGAGGCAAGTCGGGCGCATCTGCCGGCAAGGCTGCCGTGCCGGTGCTGCAGGGCTGGAACTCGAAAAACACTTGCCATCCGCCGTCCGTCATGGTTTGACCCGGCAACTCGCGGCTTTTGGGCCGACAACCAGCAGGAATTCCCATGTCCGACACCAAGCCCCATATCCTGATCGTCGAGGCGCGTTTCTACGACGACATGTCCGATGCGCTGCTGGACGGCGCGACCCATGCGCTGAAAGAGGTCGGCGCCACCTATGACGTCGTCACCGTGCCGGGTGCGCTGGAAATCCCGCCGGCGATCTCCATGGCGCTCGACGCGGCCGAAGAGGGGGGCGTGAACTACGACGGCTTCGTCGCGCTCGGCATGGTCATCCGCGGCGAGACCTACCATTTCGACATCGTCTCCAACGAATCCTCCCGCGCCCTGATGGACCTTGCGGTGTCGGAAGCGCTGGCGATCGGCAACGGCATCCTGACGGTCGAAAACGACGAGCAGGCCTGGGCGCGCGCCCGCCGTTCGGACAAGGACAAGGGCGGTTTTGCCGCCCGGGCGGCGCTGACCATGATCGCGCTGCGCGAAAAGCTTTACGGTGGTTGATTTGATGGCCCGGGAAGGTGGAAGGGAAGGCGAACATCCGGTCAAGCCCGCCAACCAGCGGGGCGCCGCCCGCCTTGCGGCCGTGCAGGCGCTCTACCAGATGGATATCGGCGGCACCGGCGTGCTGGAGGTCGTGGCCGAGTACGAGGCCCATCGCCTCGGCCAGGAGCTCGACGGCGAGACCTACCTGAAGGCGGATGCCTCCTGGTTCCGCTCGATCGTCTCCGGCGTCGTGCGCGACCAGACGAAGATCGATCCGCTGATCCGTTCGTCGCTGCAGGAGGACTGGCCGCTGTCGCGCCTCGATTCGACGCTGCGCGCCATTCTGAGGGCCGGCACTTTCGAGATCCTGGAGCGCAAGGACGTGCCCGTCGCCGTCATCGTGACCGAATATGTCGAGATCGCCCGCGCCTTCTTCGAGGAGGAGGAGCCGCGCATCGTCAACGCCGTTCTCGACCGCATCGCCAAGCAGGTGCGCGGCGAAACGAAGAAATAGCGGGCAGGGCATCATGGACGCTGGGCTGGACGGTCTTCAGGCGCAGATGCGCACTGCCCGGCGCAGCGTCGGCCTGCTGGCCGCGGCCCAGGCGATCCTCGGCGCGGCTCCGCCCCTGGTCTTCGCGCTGGGCGGCCTTGCCGGCTACCAGCTCCTCGGCGAGGACAAGTCGCTTTCGACCGCGCCGCTGACCGGTTTCAACGTCGGTGTCGCTGTGGGTGCGGTCGTGATCGCGATCGCGTCGCGCTTCCTCGGCCGCAAGGCAAGCTTCATGCTCGGCTCGGTCCTGGGCGCGCTTGGTGCCGCGATCGCGGCGATCGCGCTCTTCCAGTCGAGTTTCTGGCTCTTTGCCTTCGGCCTGCTGCTGATCGGCCTCTGCGGCGGCTTCACCCAGAAAATCCGCTTTGCCGCGGCGGATGCCTCGCCCTCCTTCTACAAGCCGAAGGCGATCTCCTGGATTCTGGGTGCCGGCATCGTGTCGGCCGTCCTCGGCCCGCAGCTCGCGATCTGGAGCAAGGACCTGCTGGCGCCGGTGCTCTTTGCCGGCGCCTTCATCATCCTCATCCCGCTCTATTTCGTCGCCATCCTCATCCTGTCGCCTCTGAACCTGCCGGAAATGGCGGGCGATCCGGCGGCGGCCGGTGCGCCGGCCCGTCCGCTCGGCGAGATCGTCGTCAGCCAGCGGTTCCTGACCGGCATGATCTGCGGCATCGCCTCCTACGCGCTGATGACCTTCATGATGACCGGCGCGCCGCTCGCCATGGTGATCGGCTGCGGTTTCCCCTCCGAAATGGCGACCCTCGGCATCCAGTGGCACGTGCTCGGCATGTTCGCGCCGAGCTTCTTCACCGGCATGCTGATCTCCCGATTCGGCGTCGAGAAGGTCGTCGCGGCCGGTTTCGTCGTCCTGATGGGCTGCGCCGTCGTCGCCCATATGGGCATAGAGCTCTGGAACTTCTGGGCGGCGCTGGTCCTGCTCGGCATCGGCTGGAACTTCGCTTTCATCGGCTCGACGGCCATCGTCGCTTCGAGCTACCGGCCGCATGAAGCCGACAAGGTGCAGGGTTTCCACGACATCATCCTGTTCACGACCGTTGCGCTGTCGTCCTTTTCCTCCGGCAAGGTCTTCACCGCCTATGGCTGGTCGTTCATGAACCTCATCGTCTGGCCGGTGACCGTCGTCTGCCTCGGCCTCGTCGCGGCGCTGATGTTCAGATCCCGTTCTGCGAAATCAGCATGATCACTTGCCCTCTCGGGGCTTGACGGCAATTCATCCTCACAGCAATCTCGCGTCCGCGTGGCGATCCCGGAATCCTTGGGAGGGGAGCGGTCGCCGCGTTGAAATGCGCTGTGGAGTGTTGTGGCGCTATCCGTACATCCGGGAGGTGTGCGGCGCCGCAGGGTGCATGGCCGGATGGAATGTGCCAGCCGGCAATCAGGGAGAGGAAGAAGCGAATGACCGTAATTCTGGGTGTGATCGTCTGCGGCCTGCTGTCGATCATTTATGCCGTATGGGCGACGCGTTCGGTGCTGGCTGCCGATCAGGGCAATCCGCGCATGCAGGAAATCGCCGGTTATATCCGTGAAGGCGCGCAGGCCTATCTGACGCGTCAGTACATGACCATCGCCATCGTCGGCATCGTCGTCGCGATCCTGGCCTGGCTGCTGCTCTCCGGCACGGCCGCGCTCGGCTTCGTCATCGGCGCCGTGCTCTCGGGGGCTGCCGGTTTCATCGGCATGCATGTCTCCGTCCGCGCCAATGTGCGCACCGCCCAGGCTTCTTCGCAGAGCCTTGCCGCCGGCCTCGACATCGCCTTCAAGTCCGGTGCCATCACCGGCATGCTGGTGGCGGGTCTCGCTCTCCTCGGCGTCTCCATCTACTACTGGATCCTGACCGTGGGTCTCGGTCATCCCGCCGGTTCCCGCGAAGTCATCGATGCGCTTGTGGCGCTCGGTTTCGGCGCCTCGCTCATTTCGATCTTCGCCCGCCTCGGCGGCGGCATCTTCACCAAGGGTGCGGATGTCGGCGGCGACCTCGTCGGCAAGGTCGAGGCCGGCATTCCGGAAGACGATCCGCGCAACCCGGCCACCATCGCCGACAACGTCGGCGACAATGTCGGCGATTGCGCCGGCATGGCGGCGGACCTCTTCGAGACCTATGCGGTCTCCGTCGTCGCCACCATGGTGCTTGCGGCGATCTTCTTCGCCGGCGCGCCGGTTCTCGAAACCGCGATGATCTATCCGCTGGCGATCTGCGGCGCCTGCATCGTCACCTCGATCATCGGCACCTTCTTCGTGAAGCTCGGCTCCAACGGCTCGATCATGGGCGCTCTCTACAGGGGCCTGATCGTCACCGGCCTCCTGTCGATCATCGGCCTCGGTGCCGCCACCTCGCTCACCATCGGCTGGGGTACAGTCGGCACTGTTGCGGGGCTCGAAATCACCGGCACCAGGCTCTTCGTCTGCGGCCTGCTCGGCCTCGTCGTGACGGCGCTGATCGTGGTGATCACCGAATATTATACCGGCACCAACAAGCGTCCGGTGAACTCGATCGCCCAGGCCTCGGTTACCGGCCACGGCACCAACGTCATCCAGGGCCTTGCCGTCTCGCTGGAATCGACGGCGCTGCCGGCGATCGTCATCGTCGGCGGCATCATCGCCACCTACCAGCTCGGCGGCCTGTTCGGCACCGGCATCGCGGTCACCGCCATGCTCGGCCTTGCCGGCATGATCGTCGCGCTCGACGCCTTCGGTCCGGTCACCGACAACGCGGGCGGCATCGCCGAAATGTCCCACCTGCCGCCGGAAGTGCGCAAGTCCACCGACGCGCTCGATGCCGTCGGCAACACGACCAAGGCGGTCACCAAGGGCTATGCGATCGGTTCGGCCGGTCTCGGCGCCCTGGTGCTCTTCGCCGCCTATGCCAATGACCTGCAGTACTTCGCCGCCAACGCCGCCCAGTATCCCTATTTCGAAGGCATCGGCGAAATCTCCTTCAGCCTGTCGAACCCCTACGTCGTCGCGGGCCTGATCTTCGGCGGCCTCATCCCCTATCTCTTCGGCGGCATCGCGATGACCGCCGTCGGCCGCGCGGCGGGCTCGATCGTCGAGGAGGTGCGCAAGCAGTTCCGGGACAGGCCGGGCATCATGGCGGGTACGGAAAAGCCGGATTACGGCCGGGCCGTCGATCTCCTCACGCGTGCCGCGATCCGCGAAATGATCATCCCGTCGCTGCTCCCGGTCCTGGCGCCGATCGTCGTCTATTTCGGCGTGCTGCTGATCTCCGGCGGCGACAAGGCGTCCGCCTTCGCAGCACTTGGCGCATCCCTGCTCGGCGTCATCGTCAACGGCCTCTTCGTGGCGGTCTCGATGACGTCAGGCGGCGGCGCCTGGGACAATGCCAAGAAGAGCTTCGAGGACGGTTTCGTCGACAAGGACGGCGTCAAGCACTTCAAGGGCTCGGAGGCCCACAAGGCCTCCGTCACCGGCGATACCGTCGGCGACCCTTACAAGGACACGGCAGGCCCCGCCGTCAACCCGGCGATCAAGATCACCAACATCGTGGCGCTGCTGCTGCTGGCTGTCCTCGCCGGCTGATATCGGTTCCCCGAAACAAAAAAGCCCGCGGAGAGCGATCTCCGCGGGCTTTGTTCCGGATGGATGAGGGCTTATCTGCCCATGCCCATGTTCTGCAGGATGCCGCGGGCTGCCGCCGCGCCGCCGCTGTTGGCCCCGGCGCCGCCCGAGAGAAGCTGCTGCAGGAAGGTGAGGTCGCGGCCGCCGGTCGGCGTCGTGCGCGAGATCGAGTCGAACACCTTGCCGTCCTGGAGCGTGTAGTTGGCGCGGTTTGCCACGACGCCGTTCTTGTCGAAATAGATCGCCAGCACCGACTGCTCGACGATCCGCGGCTTCATGAAGGCGGCCGCCCGCTGGCGCTTCTGCGAGATGTAGTAGAAGACCTCGTTGTCGAAGGTGGCGGTGGTCGAGGGCGTGCCCATGGTGAGCAGCACCTGCTCGCGGCTCGAGCCGACCGGGATGAGCTCCAGCGACTGCTGGTCGACGACGTAGCCGTTGTACATCGTGTCGCCGATTTGCATGGAAGTGCAGCCCGAGACGGTGATGGAAGCGACGACCATTGCCATCGCGGTCTTACTCAAGAATGTCATCTCGTATCCGAAAACCCGCTTGTTCAACCGCATCCCCAAACTCGACTCGCCCCCGCTGCTCATACAATCCCTGCTGTTATACCATTGTGGCTATTCGGGGACGTAAAGACCGGCCCGGCCGCATGTCACAGCAAAGATCGACGCTCCGTTCGCCGATCCTCCGAACGGCATTGCAATTCGTGCATGCTTCGGTAAACCAGCTTTCGTTTCCATGCAACACGGCTTGGCGCCGTCATAACCCATTCGTGGAGATCAGAAGCGGGAATTTGAATGATCTTCGGCCTTTTCAAGAAGAAGAACCAAAATCAGTCGATCGTCGACCGGCAGTACACGGCCTTGACATCGGCCGCGCGCGTTCCTTTCTTCTACAGCGATCTCGATGTGCCCGACACGGTCATGGGCCGGTTCGAGATGCTTTCGATCGTGATGATCCTGTTCTTCCGCCGTACGGCGAAATCCGGCGCCAGCGGCCAGGAACTGGCGCAGGAGATCGTCGATGCGTTTTTCCAGGATATCGACCATTCGATCCGGGAGCTCGGGATCGGCGACCAGAGCGTGCCGAAGCGCATGAAGAAACTGGCCGGCATGTTCTACGGGCGGCTGGAGGCCTATGCGGCGGCTCTGGAGGCTGGAGACGGCGAGGGGCTTGCTGAGGCGCTCCGGCGCAACATCTATCCCGAGAGAGAGGGCGCGCTCGGTATGCGCGGCCTGGCCGATTGGATGATCGTGGCGGAAACCGCGCTCGCCGGCATTTCCGAAGACGAGATTTCCCGCGGGCAGGCCGTTCTGTCGGTTCCGGGCCCCCTGGCGGGCCCTCCGGCGGAAAAGTGAGGTTCCATGAAGAATGACGATGACGGAGGCGGCAAGCCTCCCTTTTCCTATCCCGTCAAGGTCGGGCATATTTCCGCCAATCCGGTGACGGTCCGGCTGGAGGCCGATGCGCAGGAGCTCAAGGATCTGGCGAAGCTCTGGCAGGTGCTCGCCGTCAATTCGCTGAAGGCCGAGCTGCAGGTCGCCCGCTGGAAGAAGGACGGCGTGCGCCTCAAGGGCCGGGTCGAGGCGGATATCGTCCAGGCCTGCGTCGTCACGCTCGAGCCGGTCGAATCCAGAATAGACGAGCATTTCGAGCAGGTCTTCGTGCCCGAAGGCTCGAAGCTTGCGCGGATCGTCACCAATGAAGCCGCCGAAATGGTGCTCGATCCGGAAGGGCCGGACCTGCCGGAGGCCTTCTCTGGCGATACGATCGATGCCGGCGCGGCGGTGGCGGAATTCGCGGCACTCGCCATCGATCCCTATCCGCGCAAGCCCGGCGTGGAATTCTCCGATCACATCGAGAGCGACGCGGACGGAAAGTCCGGCCGACCCAATCCGTTCGCAGTCCTGAAAGATTGGAAAAAGGACTGAGGGCTGTTGTACGCGGCGACAAAAACTATATTTTGGCCACGAATTCGCCGGCAGGGCCGCGCATGAGGCCGCTGGAGACGCTAGAACTGGCGCATGACGAGTGCATGCGTCCGGCGAAGATAAGGATCAGGGACGCGTGATCAGAATTTCTCTCGACGCCATGGGTGGCGATTTTGGTCCCGAGGTCGTCATTCCGGGTGCCGCCAAGGCGTTGGACCGCCATCCGGGCATGACTTTCCTCATCTACGGACTGAAAGCCGAGTGCGAGCCATGGTTGGCGAAGTATCCGAAACTCAGGGAAAAGTCGGTCTTTCATGAATGCGAACTCGCCGTCTCGATGGACGAGAAGCCGAGCCAGGCGCTGCGCCGCGGCCGCTATGTCTCGACCATGTGGCGTGCGATCGAGGCGGTGAAGCTCGGCCAGGCGGATGTCGCGGTTTCGGCCGGCAATACCGGCGCCCTGATGGCCATGGCGAAATTCTGTCTCCGCACGATGGCCAATATCGAGCGCCCGGCGATCGCCGGCATCTGGCCGACGCTGAAGGGCGAAAGCATCGTCCTCGATATCGGTGCGACGATCGGCGCCGACAGCCAGCAGCTCCTCGATTTCGCGCTGATGGGCGGCGCCATGGCGCGTGCCCTGTTCGAGATCGACCGGCCGACCGTCGGACTTCTGAATGTCGGCGTCGAGGAGGTGAAGGGCCAGGAAGAGGTGAGGGAAGCGGGGCGGCTGATCCGTGAGGCCAACCTCCCGACGATCGCCTATCACGGCTTCGTCGAGGGCGACGACATCGGCAAGGGCACCGTCGACGTGGTGGTGACCGAGGGCTTTACCGGCAATATCGCGCTCAAGGCGGCGGAAGGAACGGCCAGGCAGATCTCCACGCTTCTGCGGGAGGCGATGTCGCGCACCATCTTCGCCAAGATCGGCTATTTGTTCGCCAGGGGCGCCTTCGACCGGCTGCGGGAAAAGATGGACCCGAACAAGGTCAATGGCGGCGTTTTCCTGGGCCTGAACGGCATCGTCATCAAGAGCCACGGCGGGACCAATGCCGACGGCTTCGCCGCCGCGATCGATGTCGGTTACGACATGGCGCGCAACGATCTGAACGCCAAGATCGCGCAGGATTTGGATTTTTATCATGCCCGCCGCCAGCCTCCGGCTGGCCCCGAAGCGGCATGACGACAGGATGTGAAGAAGAATGATCCGTTCAGTGGTTCGCGGTTACGGGGCAGCGCTCCCGAAACGGGTAATGACCAATCGGGAATTGGAGGGCATCGTCGAAACCTCCGACGAATGGATCGTGCAGCGCACGGGCATCCGTCAGCGCTATATCGCGGGTGAGGGAGAGACCACCGCCTCGCTCGGCGAGCAGGCGGCGCGCGCCGCGCTTCAAAACGCGGGCCTGACGCCCGACGATATCGACCTCGTGCTGGTCGCGACCTCGACGCCCGACAACACCTTTCCGGCGACCGCCGTCGATATCCAGAACCGTCTCGGCATGACGCACGGCTATGCCTTCGACATGCAGGCCGTCTGCACCGGCTTCGTCTATGCCATGGCGACCGCCGACCTCCACATCCGCGGCGGCATGGCAAGGCGTGCCCTGGTCATCGGCACGGAGACCTTCTCGCGCATCCTCGACTGGAAGGACCGCACAACCTGCGTGCTCTTCGGCGACGGCGCCGGCGCGCTCGTGCTGGAGGCCGAGGAAGGCGAGGGGACGATCGCCGACCGCGGCATCCTGACCGCCCATCTGCGCTCCGACGGCTCCCATAAGGAGAAGCTCTATGTCGACGGCGGCCCGTCCTCGACCGGCACCGTCGGCCATCTGCGCATGGAAGGCCGCGAGGTCTTCAAGCATGCCGTCGCGATGATCACCGACGTGATCGAAGGCGCGTTCGACGCCACCGGCACGACGGCCGAGGATCTCGACTGGCTGGTCCCGCATCAGGCCAACCGCCGCATCATCGACGGTTCGGCGAAGAAACTCGGCATTTCGCCCGAGAAGGTGGTGGTGACGGTCGATCTGCACGGCAATACGTCGGCGGCGTCGATTCCGCTGGCGCTTTCGGTCGCCGCGGGCGACGGCCGCATCAAGAAAGGCGATCTGGTGATGCTGGAAGCCATGGGCGGCGGTTTCACCTGGGGGGCGCTGCTCGTGCGGTGGTAAAATCCGCGCCCTAAGCCAAAAAGGCAAATAAGCGATTGCGCACAGGCGCTTGACCCTCGCGCCCAAGCAAAATACTCTCTATCGGCTTTGAAAAGATCAATCTCAGAAATTGGGCGGGGATCATGGCCGGCAAGACAGTAACACGGGCGGATCTGGCGGAATCGGTATTCCGCAAGGTCGGGCTTTCGCGGACCGAATCGGCCGAGCTCGTCGAAACGGTCATCGATGAAATCTGCAACGCCATCGTGCGGGGCGAAGTCGTCAAGCTCTCCTCCTTCGCAACATTCCAGGTCCGCTCCAAGAACGAGCGGATCGGCCGCAACCCGAAAACCGGTGAGGAAGTGCCCATTTCGCCGCGCCGGGTGATGACTTTCAAGGCGTCCAACGTGCTGAAAAACCGCATCCTGAAGGCCCATACGGCACGCAAGGCGAAGCAGAAGCCGGCAAGCCCGGTCGCGTGAAACAGGCTGCGGCCTTTCTCCAATCTTGTGAACATACTTGAATCTCCCGGCTTAAACCGTTGAGATATGTCCGATTCGTCGCATAATCGGTGCGAGACTCGACGCCAGTCGCCGTCAGGAATCGGCCGTTCGCAGTTGGAGTGTGACACTTGGAGAAGAGCCCGGACGCCTTTCGAACGATCAGCGAGGTCGCCGACGATCTCGACCTTCCACAGCACGTGCTGCGCTTCTGGGAGACGCGGTTTCCGCAGATCCGGCCGATGAAGCGCGGCGGCGGGCGGCGCTATTACCGCCCCGAGGACGTGGATCTGCTGAAGGGCATCCGCCACCTGCTCTATGACCATGGCTATACGATCAAGGGCGTCCAGAAGCTTCTGAAGACGAACGGCAACAAGTTCGTCGCGGCGATCGCCTCGGGCGACCTCGCCACGATGGAAGCGATCATGGCGGCCAACAGCGAGAAGCATGTGGAGCCGAAGATCGCCGCCAGCGAGGAGGACCAGATCGTCGGACGTCCCAAGGTGAAGCCGAGCGGCCGTTTCTTCGGCTTCGGCTCCTCGCATGACGACGACGTTCCGGAAGTGTCGGTCGGCAAATCGAGCGTCGGCAAGGAAGACCGCGCGCTGCTGCAGGAAGCGCTGTTCGACCTCCTCGAATGCAAGCGCCTCCTCGATCAGGTCCGTTAGGGGAACCTAAAAAGCACAGCTTCAGGGAACGTTACGCCGAATTTACCATTCACCTCTGGTTCAGATGAAAAAGAGGATCATTTCCTCATAGGAAAACATAAGAGGAGGTGAGTCATGAAGAAAAAGATCACCGTCGTCATGTTGTCTTTGGTGACGGCTCTTAGCGGCATCGCGCCTGCCCAGGCGTTCCCGTCTATCAGCGCCCCGAAGATCGAAGCACCCCAGCAGGTGCAGAATGTGCAGTACTGGCGCGACGGTCCGCAATTGCGTGGCCGGGATCGCTGGGAACGCCGCCGCTACTATCGCGACCGGTATTACGGCCCCCGCCGCGGTTACTATCGCGACCGGTACTACGGACATCGCTACCACCGGCGTTATGATCGTGGTCCCAATGTCGGGGCGATCATCGGCGGCCTTGCTGCCGGCGCCATCATCGGCGGCGCACTGGCGCAGCCGCGCTACGCTCCGCCGCGCCGTTACGTGGGCGGCAACTCGCATGTGAACTGGTGCTACTCGCGGTACCGTTCCTACAGGGCCTATGACAATACCTATCAGCCCTATAACGGCCCGCGCCGGCAGTGCTACTCGCCCTATTGAGGCGAGGCCGTATTGAACGCGATAAGCCCGCCCTGCCCAATCGGTGGGGCGGGCAAGTTGTGTCTGGAGAAGGGGCCCGGCTGAGCAGGCAATCGATCTGACTGAGATTTCAAGGGGATAAATGGTCGGGGCGACTGGACTTGAACCAGCGACCCCTTGACCCCCAGTCAAGTGCGCTACCGGGCTGCGCTACGCCCCGACCAGCTTCCTTCGAAGCATGCCTTCCATACTGACATGCCACTCCCGGTGCAAGGGAAAAATCCCGAATGCGCCAATCTCGCCGTCATGATGCCTCAAGAAAATCCCCGCCCGGGGGCGGGGGCTTGAGCGGCCGGGGACGATCAGATCTCCGGACAGCCGCGACGGTTGGCGAAGCGGATGCGGTCCGGACCGTTTCTCGTCCAGCCTTCGACGGTTATGCTGCGATCTGTGACGCGGACGACTTCGGGGCGGCGAAAGCCCTCGTCGCGGGCGGCAGCGCGCGCTTCGCCAGGGCTGCAGCCGCCGCGATAGTCACGATCCCGGTCGCGATCGCGGAATTCCGGCCGAACGCCGTCCGGGCCGATGCGGAGCTGGAGATCCTGGGCAGACGCGGGAACGATGGATGAGGCGCCAAAGGCGCCAAGCAGTAGGACGGCCGAAAGCCCGGCTCTGGAAAGTATCCTCATGGTTTTCCTCCTTTCGCCCTGTAACGAAGGGCGCGGTTTGGTCCCTGTGGAGCAAACCAGGGGAGGCGATAAAGGTTCCGCAGAAGAAAAGCCGCCAGTAAAGGCGGCCCAGTAAAGCGTCTTGGACTTGCCCGGAGGCCCGGCTGGAAAGGGTGCGCGCCGGTATACCGACAGGTCCTATCGTCAGTTCAGCGGAAGCGCGGCGCCCGGCTGGCATTCATCAGAAGTTCCTGCTGCGAGGCGAACGGTCCGAGAAGTTTCAGGAGGCGGGCTTCCTCTGCCTTGTCAAGGCGGTAGCGCTTGGCGAACTCGGCCACGCTCCAGACCTTCTTCGCACCCTTGTTCTCGATTTCCCCGGCTTTCAGATGCGTTGTCATGAGAACCCCTCTTTCCCGACCGTGCGAACCTGAACTCACATGGTGAATTTTTGTTCCACGAAATTCTGCGCCTTTATCGTTAAAAATATACTCTAAGTAATTTTCAGTTTTCCTCGACCTTTATACCATTCTCGCCGATGCTGATCTGCACGCCTTCGGGTTTTGTTTCTTCCCGGTAGACGTAAAAGCCCAGTCCGGCGACGACCAGGATCAAGGCGCCGATGATAAGGTAGAGATTGTTGGTGCGCGTCATGCATGCCCCCTGCAGGATTGAACGGAGGGAAAACGCATGGGAACTCAAAGAGTTCCGGCCCGCAGAGACAATTTGGGAGGGGTCAGTCGTCGTTCGCCGCGTTGAGGTTCTGCGGGCGGATGCCCTCGTCATGGGACCGCTGGCGCAGCCTGACGCCCGGTCCTGCGCCGGGATCGTCGCCGTCGCCGGCGCCCAGGAAGAGGATGCCTCTCGCTTCGAAGATGGCGCGCAGGCGGTCGGAGACCTCGGCGCCTGCGAAGACCTTGGCGGCTTCGGCTTCCTCGATGGCGGATCTGGAAAGGCCCGAGATGGCGGCGAGTTCCTCCACCGTCATTCCCGTCATGGCGCGCGCGGCGCGCAGTTGAGACGCTGTCAGCATGGGATTTGATCTGGAGCGGAGGGGGCCGGAAGTCAAGTCCGCGGCGGGGCCGGACGGCGGTTCATGGCCTGCGATCGCCGGTAGCGGTGCTCGAGGGCCGCGCAGCCCCAGACGATGCCGAGCAGCAGGTAGAAATGCCGCCAGTGGTCTGTATCGATGACGTTGCCGATGATGGCGTGGCCGAGGATCATCACCCAGGCGATCATCAGATAGGGCTGCCAGGGACGCTCGCGCAGCATGTAGCGGAAGCCGAACCAGAGCGTCGACCAGATCGTGATCTGATAGGTCACGGCACCCAGCCAGCCGTAGGTGGTGAGCGTCTTCAGCCAGATATTGTGCTCGTCCTCGCCGAACATCTTGCCGAACGTCATCGGCCCGAGGCCGAGCGGCCGCTCCATGGCCATGAGGAAGCCGATCTTGTGGCGCTCGAAGCGGCCGAGGCGCGCTCCGTCATACTCCTGCACCAGCCGGGCGCGGTTCGTGAAGAGATCGGAAACCTGCGGGAACTGCAGCGCGACGGCAAGCACGAGCACCAGGAAAAGGGCGGCCCCGATCGCGATCGCCAGGATCTTGAAGCGGAAGGCGGTCGTCCGCTCCTTCAGCAGCATGATGACGACGAGGGCCGCGCCGCCGAAGACGAGCAGGCCCCAGGCGGCGCGCGAGAAGGACAGGAAGATGCCGAAGGCGAGGACGAGGATGCCGAGGATCAGGAGCGGCGTCCTGACGAGCGGCCCCGTCAGCAGGCGGTGGAGCAGATAGAGGAGGGGTGCCACCAGATAGGGGCCGAAGACGTTGGGGTCCTGGAAGGCGCCCATGGCGCGGTCGTAGCGGGTGAAGACATGCGCGCCCGGAAAGGCGTTGAAATACCCGGCGATGCCGAGCAGGGCGGTGATGATGGCCGCCGCGACCCAGGCCTTGAAGACGAGGGAGAGCCGCCGGTGGTCGTCCTCGACGATCGCCGCGAAGAAGACCGAACTCAGCGCCAGGAAGACCGAGACGGCGAAGTACATCGGCGCGCCGCTCATGTCCTTCATGGCGAACATGGTGGTGAGGCCGCTCAGGTTGAAGATCATGAGCAGGACGAGCAGCGACGCGACGGTACGGGATATTTTCAGGCCCAGCAGGAACCAGACGGCGACCTGCCCCACCATGATCAACTCGTAAGGCGCGGGCTCCGACATGACGAAGCCGGAAAGGAAGACGCCGAAGGCGATCATGGCCGAGCCGGCAAGCCTCATGGCGGCCAGCCGGCTGTCGAACTGCTCCGGATGGTCGCTCCGGGGATTGTAGGCGAGCGAACTCAATAGGCATTGTCCGTGTTGAGAAGCCGGATCGGCGTCAGGAACAGGATCTTGAGATCGAAGAGGAGAGACCAGTTCTCGATATAGTCGAGGTCATAGGCCGTGCGGGCGCGGATCTTCTCGTCGCTGTCGAGTTCGCCGCGAAGCCCGTTGATCTGCGCCCAGCCTGTGACGCCGGGCTTGACGCGGTGGCGTGCGAAATAGCTCTCGACCACATCGACATACTTGCGGTCGCCGGTCTGGGCATGCACCGCATGCGGACGCGGGCCGACGAGCGAGAGCTCGCCGCGCAGGACGTTGAAGAGCTGCGGCAGCTCGTCGACCGAGGACTTGCGCAGGAAGCGGCCGACCGGCGTGACCCGCGGATCGCCCTTGGTGACCGCCCTGATCGCGGTCTGGTCGCCCATGTTCGTGTACAT
Organism: Xaviernesmea oryzae; assembly: GCF_900177415.1. Lineage (GTDB taxonomy): Bacteria > Pseudomonadota > Alphaproteobacteria > Rhizobiales > Rhizobiaceae > Neorhizobium > Neorhizobium oryzae_A. Next base: position 1,736,518 of record NZ_FXAF01000006.1, read on the forward strand.
CGAGCGGAACTTCAGGACCTCGATCACCTCGTTGTTGAAGCCGTGGCGCTTCTGGCGGAAGAGGACGGGGCCTTTCGACGTGGCCTTCACGGCGATCGCCGCCCCCAGCATGACCGGCCAGAGCAGCACGATCGCGACGACGGAGAAGACGATGTCGAAGATGCGCTTGGCAACCGAATCCCAGTCGCGGATCGGCTTGTCGAAAATGTCGAACATCGGCACCGCGCCGACATGCGAGTAGGAGCGGGGGCGGAAGCGCAGGCGGTTCGCATGGGCGGCGAGGCGGATGTCGACCGGCAGCACCCAGAGCTTTCTGAGGAGCTGCAGGATGCGCTGTTCGGCTGTTGCCGGCAGCGCGATGATCAGCATGTCGATGCGGGCGAGACGCGCGAATTCCACCAGCTCGGCAAAGGTGCCGAGCTTCGGATAGCCCGCGACGACGGTCGGCGAGCGCTCGCTGTTGCGGTCGTCGAAGATACCGCAGATGCGGATGTCGTTGTCGGGTTGCGCTTCGAGCTGGCGGACGAGCTGCTTGGCGGGCTCCCCGCCGCCGACGATGACGGCACGGCGCTCCATCACGCCGTTGCGGGCCCAGTTGCGGATGGCGAAGGCGGTGAGTTGCCGCTCGAGGAGCAGGAAGCCGGCGCCGGCAACGAACCAGACGAGAAGAGCGGCAAGAGAGTAGGGGCGGGATTCGGCCAGGTAAAGGACCGCGGCCGTCGCCAGGAAACCGATCGTCCAGCCGGTGAAGACGCGTCTGGCGGCCCGGTTGGCGCCGCGCAGCGACGGGATCTGATAGGTATCGGCGATCTGCAGGAGCAGGACGGTAAGGGTCGATCCGGCGGCGATCAGGGCGAAACGGGCGAGAAAGCCGCCGGCTTCGACCGGCGCCATCAGCGCGCCGACGAGGAGGCCGATCGCCAGCAGGGCGGCAAGCTCGAACAGCCGGAACTGGCCGATCAGTATGGTGGGCGACGTGCTGTCGTCGCGGAACTGCTCGGCGATCTGCCGCGCGAGAGGATTGAGCGCCGTGGCGTTTGCCGGGGCCTGCTTCTCTTCGCCGGCGCGGATTTCCGCAACCTTCCTGCGAAGATCCTCGACATCGAACTGTTCGGACTTGTTCGGCTGGCTCATCGACCGATCCCTCTGGCGTCCCATGCCCCGACGGAGCTGGAAGTATTTGGAACACCTAACAGAAAGAGGTGAAGGAAGCCTTTAGGATTGCCCGGGCGCGGCGGCCGTGGCCAGCAGATTCCGGTACAGGTCGAGCATGTCGCGGGCCATGACCGAGGCGGAGAAGACCGCCTTGAACGCCTCCGGCTTCGGCATGACCTGATCCTTCCAGCCGGGCGTGGTGACGGCTTGCGTCATGATGCGGGCAAGATCGCCCGCATCGCCGGGATTGGCGAGCGCCGCGCTCGTTTCTCCCAGCACTTCCGGAATGCCGCCGACCCGCGAGGCGATCACCGCCTTGCCGGCCGCAAGCGCCTCCAGCACTATATAGGGCATGGCCTCGGCGCGGGAGGGCACGACGACGGTCCTTGCGAGCGCGAAGGCTTCGCGCGCCGGCATGGCGGGCCGCATCTCGATGCGGCGGCCGAGGCCGCGTTCGGCCATCATCGCCTCGTAGCGGTCGCGGTCCGGACCGTCGCCGACCATCAGCGCCGAAAGAGGATGGCCGACGGCACGCTCCGTGCGGGCGAAGGCGTCGATGAAGACGTCCGGACCCTTGAGGTCGCGCAGCATGCCGATATAGAGGAAATGCGGCGCCTCCCGGCCGGCTTCGATCGCCTCGAACTCGGCGTCCTTGATGCCGTTGTAGATGACGCGGGTGACAGCGCGCGGTTTGCCGACCTTCGCCTCGTAGGTGCGCCGCTCGTAATCGCAGACGAAGACGAGGCCGTCGCCGAAATGCTCCTGGAAGCGCTCGAGGCGAAGCACGACCTGACCGGAGAGGTTCGACCGGTCGAAATGCAGGCTGCCGCCATGCGGGGAATAAAGGCGGGCTACGCGATACCTGTTGACCCGCAGGGCTGAGCCGATCAGCCGGGCAAGGACGCCGCCCTTGGCGCCATGCCCGTGCACGATGTCCGGCTGCAAGCTCTTGATATGTTTGTAGCTTCTGTAGATGGCGGCGAGATCGGAAGGGGCGATCGCGCGGCGTATCGGGATGCGGGTGAGGCCGAGCGAAAGCTGTGGCCGGATGCTGTCGAAGAGCCGGTCCTCATGCGCTCCGCCGGTCGAGCTGTCGCACAGGATGCCGACCTCGTGGCCGGCTGCGCGGTGCTCCTCGACCAGATCGCGCACATGGCGGAAGATTCCGCCGACGGGGGACCGAAAACAGTGGAGTATCCGCAGGGGAGCGTTCTCCGACATGATCCCTCAAAAGAGCCGCTCGCGAACGTAGATCGTATCACCTGCCAGAACCGGTGCGGAGGTCGCCGTACGGCCGGTGATCACCTGGCCGTTGATCTTGCGGGTGACGTCGACGTCGCGCTGATTGCCGCGGGAGGTGAACCCGCCGGCGATCGCGACGGCATTCTGGGCGGTCATGCCGGGAACGTAGGAATACTGCCCCGGCCGGCCCACCTCGCCCATGACGAAGACGGGCCGGTAGCGATCGACTTCGATCGTCACGTCGGGATCGCGCAGATAGCCCTGGCGGAGGCGCGCGGCGATCGCGCCTTCCAGCGCCGGCAGGGTCTGCCCTCGGGCGGCGATCTGGCCGATCAGGGGGAAGGCGACGTAGCCGGCCTGGTCGACCGTATAGGTGTTGGTCAGGCCCGGCTGGTCGAAGACGCTGATGCGCAGCCGGTCGCCGCTATCGAGCCGGTAGGGCTGGATCGTTGCTTCCTGAAAGCTTTTCGGCGCAGGCGCGCTGCTTGTGCAGCCTGCAAGCGCTGTTGCGGCAAGTGCAAGCGCCAGCACGTGTTTGGCCAGCACGTGTGTGGCCAGAACATGTTTGGATTGGACGAAGGACATTTCCGCGTAGGGCTCCGGCTATTCCAGCATCTGGGCCCGTTATCGATCCGTTAGGGTTAATGCCCGGTAAAGATGCGAGGAATTTTATGATTTTCTTATATGCCGCCGGCACGCGGGGCGCCATTAACCCTCGCGTTACCATGATCCTTTACCATTTGCCGAAACCGATCAGCGGGAGCGTATCATGTCAGGCGTAAACGGCGGCAATCAGGACGTGGACATCGACCTTGGGCGGATCGTGTCGGCGGTCTGGGAGCGCAAGGCGAGGATCATTGGCGTGACGGTTGTCGCCGCCGCCGCCGCTCTCGTGGCAACCAGCCTGACGACGCCGAGCTACAGGGGCGAAACGCGGCTGCTGATCGAATCCCGCTCGCCCAACCTGACCGGAGGCGAGGGCGCGCCGCAGGCCAACGACCCGGTTCTCGACGCGCTCAACATCACCAGCCAGGCGCAGGTCCTGCAATCGACCGACCTGATCAGGCGCGTGGCCCGCGAGCTCAATCTCGCCGAGCTCAAGGAATTCGATCCGGCCGCGCAGTCGCTCCTTCCCGACCCGCTCGTGCTGATCGGGCTCAAGCAGGACCCGATGAAGCTCGATGCGGAAGACCGGGTGATCCGGGAGTTCCGCGACAAGCTCGAGGTCTATCCGGTGGAGAATTCCCGCGTCATCGCGATCGAGTTCTCCTCGCACGATCCGAAGCTCGCCGCCGACATCCCGAACAAGATGGCGGAAGTCTATCTGGAGATCCAGAGCGGCGCCAAGCTCGATACCCATTCCGAAACCGCCAAATGGCTGGAACCGGAAATCGCCACCCTGACCCAGAAGGTCCAGGAGGCGGAAAGGAAGGTGGCGGACTACCGTTCCTCCAACGGTCTCTTCCAGACGACCGAGACCAACAGCTTCTCCGCCCAGCAGCTCAACGACATTTCCACCGAGCTTGCCCGCGTGCGGGCGGAGCGGGCGAATGCCGAGGCGCGCGCCGAAAACGTCCGCGCGGCGCTCAAGGCCGGCCGCGATTCCGATACGCTGGCCGATGTGGTCGGCTCCCAGGTGATCCAGCGCCTCAAGGAGGCCGAAGCCAACCTTCAGGCCCAGATATCGGATCAGTCCACGCAGCTGCTGGACGGCCATCCGCGGCTGAGAGGCCTGCGCGCCCAGCTTGCCGGCATCCGCCAGCAGATCGACAGCGAAACGAAGAAGATCCTTGCGAGCCTCGACAACGAGGCGGAGGTGTCGCGCCTGCGCGAGCGACAGCTCATGGGGCAGCTCAACGGACTGAAGGCCGATTCCGCCAAGGCCGGCGAAGAGGAGGTGGGCCTGCGGGCGCTCGAACGCGAAGCGACGGCGCAGCGCCAGCTTCTCGAGACCTATCTCGCCCGCTATCGCGAGGCGACCTCCCGTATCGAGAGCAATTCCAGCCCCGCCGATGCCCGCGTCGTCTCGCGCGCCGTCGAGCCCTCCGAACCCTATTTCCCGAAGATCATCCCGATCGTCGTCGTCGTGTCGCTCGCGACCTTCATCCTCGGCTGCCTGATGATCATGGTCGTCGAGCTCTTTTCCGGCCGCGCGCTGCGTCCGTCAGGTCTGCGGGATGCCGAGCCCGAGGCCGAAGTCGAGGCCGCGCCGGCGCCTGCTGCTCCTGCCGAGACCGACGCGGCCGCGCCGCTGCCGATCCACCGGATGCAGGCCGAGGCCGCGCGGTTCAGCCGTCCGGAGCCGGCGCAGGAAGAGGAGACGGTCGCGGCCGCGACACCTTCCGAACCTGAGGAGCCGGCCAAGGAAACTCCTGCCGCACGGCCGGCCGAGGAGCGGGATGTGGCGGCAGCCGGCGACCAGGCTTTCACGATCGCTTCCGTCGCGCATTACCTCCTGCGCCATGGCATTCCGGTGGCGATCGGCATCTCGCCGGGCGGTGACGAGGGATCGAGCGCCAGCGTCATGCTTGCCCGCGAGATCGCCGGACGCGGCCGGACCGTCGTGCTGGTCGACATGACCGGCTCGGCCTGCCCGACGCGCCTGATGGCGGACGAACCCGGACTGCCGGGCATCACCGATCTTCTCTGCGGCGAGACCGCCTTCGGCGACGCGATCCATCGGGACCGGCTTTCAGACGCCCATATCATCCCGCACGGGGCCTCCGATCCCGCCCAGGCGATGCGCGGCGCCGACCGCCTGACGATGATCATCGATGCGCTGGCGGATGCCTACGACCTCGTTCTGGTCGAATGCGGCCCGGCCGAAATTTCCGGCGTTTCGCGCCTGACCCGGAACGAATTGGCCGAGATCGTTCTCTCGGTGCCGGGCTTCAAGGACGAGGACGTGGCCACGCTGGTGACGGATTTCGAAACGGCCGGATACCGCAACGTGCTGGTCATGACGGAAGCCGGCGACCGGCGCTCGCCGCGCCCGGGCCGCCGCGCGGCTTGAGACCGGTCAATCGCCGTCGGAAACGGCTGCCTCCGGTGGCCTTGAAGGTTGGCCGGCCCTCCACCGCTGCACCATCGCATAGAGGTGCGGGCTGCGCTTGATCGCGGCCTTCGCCCTGGTCCTGCCGATCAGCAGGGGGCGTGCGATCGATCCCTTCCATGTCAGCGGCAGCAGGATGTCGTGCTGCACGGTTTCCCGGCTGCACCAGTTGCGCTTGTAGGGCTGGTCGCCGATGCCGAAATCGAAGACCGAGACGCCCTCGCGGCAGGATCGTTCGATCATCAGCCAGAAGAGAAGCTCGCCGGGGCTTGCCTCCGGGCAAATCGTCTCGTCGATCGAGCTGAACTGGCAGATGACGTAGTCGCCCTTGCGGGACAGGCCAGCGATCGCGGGGATATGGCCCTCGTGCTCGCCGCGCAGCCGGATGGCATGCAGGATGAGCGGCGTATCGCCGCCTTCTTCCGGAACGTCGAGGAGCCGGTGGAAGAAATCGCGCGTCTCCAGGGGCTGGAAGACGTCCGGCAGGCCGAACAGGCGCAGCCGCGCGCCCTTCTGGCGGAAGAAGAGGTCGAGGAGGGCGTGCTTCTCGCCATGCTCCCTCGGGACGATATACTCGTAGCCGCCAATCGCCTCGATCTTGCGGCTGGAGGAGCGGAACTTCTTGCGGCGGCTCTTGGCGTTGAGCTGGGCGATCGTCGCCTCGAAATCGGCAAAGAGGGGGAGCTGGAAGGAGCGGTTCTGGTTCTCGATCGTCGCAAGACCCGCGAGCGGATGCCGCATGCCGCGCCAGTGGAGCGGGATATTATCGAGCACGACGAGATCGGCCTTGTCCTGAAGCGCGGTCCTCAGCGCATAGGCGAAGTTCTGGAGTTCTTCCGCGTCCGGAGCGGTGAGGTCGGGATCGAAAAGCCCGGTATTGCCGTTGTTGAAGCGGTCGCCCGGAAAGCGGGCGATCCTGACGCCTTTTTCCAGGACGATTTCGAGGGGCAGGATGAGATGCGTGCGGCCGTCCGCAACGCCTCGAACGACCGCAAGCTCCTGGCCGTGCGCTTCGGTCCAGGCGAGACACCAGTCGAGACCCTGGTGCAGCGAGTTGATCGCGAGGTTTTCGAGCCGTCGCCATTCGCCTTCGGCGGATCGCGGATCGCCGGCGGCGTCGATCGTCAGCGCGGAGAAGCGGACAGCTTCCGCGCCGGTCCGCCCGCCGGGCGTCTCGACGATCGCTTCTTCGTATTGCATCTTCCGCTGCATGGCTTCGCCCGCATCTGCCGTTTGCAGGCAGGATGGGCCGAAGACGCCAAAAATCGGTTTATGGTCAGGGGGAGGGGCGGGGAAACCGGCGCTGCTGGTTAATCGCCGGTAAAGCTCAGCCCTTCGGTTTCGGCCCGGCCATCCATTTGATGATCAGCATCGCGGGCAGGATCCAGAGAAGGCCGGACAGCAGGAAATAGAGGAAGTGCACCCACCAGGGCGAGGTGGCGAGAAGCAGCGTCGCGACGGTCGTGGCGGCGAGCGCATAGACGATCACCAGGACGATGATCAGAATGGTGCCGATGAAACTTCTCAAACGCGGGACCAAAATGCCTTCTCCTCTATGGCGGCCGCCGGCCTGTGATCATGCGGCCGCGACCGCTGTCCGCGACTGGATGCCGCAAAGCGCCGGGGCTTGTTTTGCACGGGTCGATGAGGCAAAGCAACGCGAAATGCTTGTGGATGCGCCTCCTGTGGATGGAGGCGCCTTTTGGCGTGAGCGACAGGAGCGTGCCCCATGTCGGCGACCGATGCCGTGATCATCGATGTCATCAACCGGACGAAGCGCCGCGAGCGCGACCGCAAGGCGGTGCGCATCTGGCTGAGCGTCGTCATCTTCACGCTCTTCTGTCTGGTGCTGGTGGGAGGGGCCACGCGGCTCACCGATTCCGGCCTCTCGATCACCGAATGGAAGCCGATCCACGGCGTGATCCCGCCGCTTTCGGCCGAGGAATGGGATGAGGAATTCCGCCTCTACCAGCGCATCCCGCAATACCAGCAGGTCAACAAGGGCATGACGGTCGACGAGTTCAAGTCGATCTTCTGGTGGGAATGGGCGCACCGTTTCCTCGCCCGCTCGATCGGCGTGGTCTTCGCCCTGCCGCTGATCTTCTTCTGGGTGACCGGCCGCATCGAGAAACGGCTGCGCTGGCCGCTCGTGGGCGTGCTGGCGCTCGGGGGCTTCCAGGGCTTCATCGGCTGGTGGATGGTCTCCTCGGGCCTGACCAAGCTCGTCAGCGTCTCGCAATACCGGCTGGCGACGCACCTGGTGATCGCCTGCCTGATCTTCGCGGCCTGTGTGTGGATCATGCGGGGCCTGTCGCCGCACAGCGACGACGCGGCGCCGGAAGGCCAGGCGAAGGCCGGCGCCGTGCTGGTGGCGGCGATGAGCCTTTTCCAGATCTATCTCGGCGCGCTGGTCGCGGGCCTCGATGCGGGCTTCTCCTACAATACCTGGCCGCTGATGGACGGCGCGGTGATCCCCGGCGATCTCTTCATCCAGCAGCCCTGGTGGATCAACCTCTTCGAAAACCCGAAGACCGTGCAGTTCGTCCACCGCATCGGGGCCTATGCGCTCCTCGCGGTCGCGCTGTGGCACATGGTGGCGGTGCTGAGGGCCGCGCCGGGAACGACCCATGCACGGCGCTCGGTGCTGCTCTTCGGCCTCATCTGTCTCCAGGCCGTGATCGGCATCGCGACGCTTCTCATGCAGGTGCCGTTCGACCTGGCGCTGGCGCATCAGGCCGGTGCGCTGATCGTTCTCGGCTTTGCCGTCGCCCACTGGCGCGGCTTCGTCGGCGAATACGCGCCGGAGACGGCGGTCGAAATCCGGAGCTGACCTCGAAGAAATTTTTCAGCCCTATGTCGGAAGACGTTCCGGCTCCCCGTCCTTGAAGCAGAGTTCAACGGCTGCGGCCAGGGACAGGAGACACGACAATGGCAAGGACAACTGCAATTCTCGTCGCAAGGCTGATCTTCGGCGGCCTGTTCGTCATGGCGGCGACCTTCAAGTTCATCGATATGCAGACGACGGCAAACGCCATCGCGGGTGCCGGCTTTCCGTTCCCGCTGTTTCTTGCGTGGTGTGCCGCGATCTTCGAACTGGGATTGGCGGCGGCCTTCCTGACCGGCGCTTTCTTTTCGGAAGCTGCCGTGCTGGCCGGCGCCTACGTCATCTTCCTGGCTTTCGCCTTCCATGGCCCGGGGCGCTGGGAAGGCAATCAGGCGGAATTCGGCTTCTTCGTCGACCACTTCACCTTCCTGGCCGGCCTGCTGTTCGCCGCCGTGCATGGACCCGGTGAAAGGCTTGCGGTCCATCTGGGACTGAAGCAGGTCTTCGCGCCGGTGCGGCAGATCGCTTAAGCCTGACGAAGGACGTTCTTGATCGCGGCGACGACGGCCAACTCGTTGCCGCGCTCCTCCTCGTTGCCGTCCTCCTCATGCCAGCTAGCCGACAGGCAGCCGTAGGAGAAGGCATAACGCAGGATGGTGCGGACGTCTCGCTTGAGCGTTTCGGCGAAGATAGAGGCCATCGAGGCGATCCGTCCTTCATCGCGGGTGAGGTCGAAACGGTCGAGCGGATTGGAAAACATGTTGGCGACGTCGAGCGCCGGATCGCCGATCAGCCCGGCCGGATCGATGATCAGCCAGCCGCGGGGGCCGAACATGATGTTCTCGTGATGCAGGTCGCCATGCAGCGGCTTGATGTCCCGCTGATCTGCGATCAGCTCTTCGGCCATCGCCGCCGCTTCGAGGTAGGGGCTTTCGATCCCTTCCTTGCGATCTTCCCCGGCCTTCTTGAACAGGCTTGCGAAATAGCCGGAAAGCGGCAGCAGGCCGGCAGGCGGCGGCGTGACGGACGGGCGATGATATTCCACGAGCACTTCGGCCGCGATCCGCGTCGCCTGTTCGTCCCCGTGCGTGGCGATGCGGTCGCGGAGCGTTTCCCTGCCGGCATGTTCGAGCAGGATGACGTTTTCCGAGCGCGCCAACAGGCGGATGGCGCCGACGCCATCGCGCCATTCCAGGAAATCGACGCCGCGAAGATTGTCGGCAAGCACCTTCGGCTTCAGCACCTTGACGATGTCGATCTCGCCGCCCGCCCGGCTCACCTCGTAGACGGTGCCGGCCACAGTGTCGGCAATCCGGTGCGCGCTTTCGATACGCCATTCGGGCGGAAAGGCAGAGATATTCTTCGCCGTCATCTCGTTGCCGGTCATGCCGAAAGCATCAGGTCCATGTTCTGGACGGCTGCACCGGATGCGCCCTTGCCGAGATTGTCGAGGAGCGCCACGAGGTTGACATGCGCTCCGCCCGGCGTGCCGAACACGAAAAGCTTCATCCTGTCGGTGTCTACGAGCTCTTCCGCATCGACGCGCGGCAGCGCCCTGCTTTCTTCCAGCGGCACGACGGTGACGACATCCTGGCCGGCATAGTGCTCGGTGAGGGCCTTGTGGATGCCCTCGATCGTCGCATCGCCCGTGAGGTCTTCGAGGAAGAGCGGCACCTGCACGATCATGCCCTGCGGGAAACGTCCGACCGACGGCGAGAAGAGGGGGGCGCGGTCGAGCCGGCCGTGGACCTTCATCTCCGGCACGTGCTTGTGCTTGAGCGGCAGGCCGTAGAGGAAATTGTTGGCGCTGATCGCGTCTTCCCGGGACTGGTCTTCCATCTGGCCGATGAGCTGCTTGCCGCCGCCGGTATATCCGGAGACAGCGTTGACGGTGACCGGATAGCCGTCCGGCAGGATGCCGGCGGCGCGCAGCGGGCGGATGAGGCCGATCGCGCCGGTCGGATAGCAGCCCGGATTGGCGACGTGGCGGGCGGACCTGATCCTGTCCGCCTGCGCCTTGTCCATCTCCGCGAAGCCATAGGCCCAGGCGGGATCGACACGGAAGGCGGTCGAGGTGTCGATCACCCGCACCTTGTTGTTGCCGGAGAGCATCGAGACCGCCTCTTTCGAGGCTTCGTCGGGCAGGCAGAGGATGGCGATGTCGGCGCTGTTCAGCAGGTCTTCCCGCATGGCGGCGTTGCGCCGCTCCGCTTCCGGGATCGACAGCAGCTCCACGTCGCGGCGGCCGGCCATGCGGGTGCGGATCTGCAGTCCCGTCGTGCCGTGTTCGCCGTCGATGAAGATTTTCGCTGTCATGGTCTTTGTCCTGTAGGATCAGTGCCTTGGATTGAGAGCCGGAATCATTTTACCAGCCGGTTGAGAAAGAAATTCAACGCGCGGCTCGTCGTTCCGCGCGAAGCCCGAGCATATACATCGCAACCGTCGCCCCCGCAATGGCGGTGATATCGGCATGGTCGTAAGCCGGCGCCACCTCGACGACATCCGCGCCGCGAATATCGAGAGGGCCGAGCTTGCCGAGCACCGAGAGGATTTTCGCACTCGACGGGCCGCCCGCGACCGGCGTGCCGGTGCCCGGCGCAAAGGCCGGATCGAGGCAATCGATATCGAAGGTGAGATAGGCGGGGCACCCGCCCGTACGGTCGAGGATCGCCCTGGCGATCTCCGCCGCCGTCATCTCCTCCACTTCATGGCCATAGATCAGGCGGATGCCGAAATCCTCCGGCGCATGGGTGCGGATGCCGACCTGGATCGAGCGGGCGGGGTCTATGACGCCGTCCCGCACGGCGCGTGCCACGAAGGAGCCGTGGTCGATCCTTTTGCCGTCGTCGAACCAGGTGTCCTGATGGGCATCGAACTGGACGAGGGCGAGCGGCCCGTGCCGGGCGGCATGCGCCTTGAGCAGCGGCCAGGTGATGAAGTGGTCGCCGCCAAGGGTGAGCAGGAACGCGCCGCTTGTGAGGATTTTCGCGGCCTCCCGCTCGATCGTCGCGGGCGTCCTGTGATGATTGCCGTAATCGAGCAGGCAGTCGCCGTAGTCGATCATCGCCATGTCGGCGAAGAGATCGCGCGAGAAGGGATATTGCGGATCGTTGTCGAAAATGGCCGACGCCCGGCGGATCGCCTGCGGTCCGAAGCGGGCGCCCGGCCGGTTGGAGGTCGCCGCATCGAAGGGAATGCCCCAGACCACCGCTTCGACACCCTTGAGGTTCTTGGTGAACCGCCGGCGCATGAAGGAAAGCGCGCCCGCGAACGTCGGGTCGGTCGCCGCCGAGGTCAGGCTCCTGGCCGTGAAGGCGTGGTCGATGGTCTTTGACGGCATGAGCCCCTCCGGATGCGGGCGTCAAGGTGCTGTGACGGCCCGTGAAAAACAAGACCGAAAAACGAAAAAGGCGGAGCCGAAGCCCCGCCTTTCGCAAGTCCAAATCCAGAAGCGATCAGCGCTTGGAGAACTGGAAGGAGCGGCGGGCCTTGGCCTTGCCGTACTTCTTACGCTCGACGACGCGGCTGTCGCGGGTCAGGAAGCCACCCTTCTTGAGAACCGAGCGAAGGCCCGGCTCGAAATAGGTCAGCGCCTTGGAGAGGCCGTGGCGCACGGCGCCAGCCTGACCGGAGAGGCCGCCGCCGGTGACGGTCGCGACGATGTCGAACTGGCCGCCGCGGTTCGCAGCGACGATCGGCTGCTGCAGGATCATCTGCAGGACCGGACGGGCGAAATAGGCGGAGAAGTCCTTGCCGTTGACGATGATCTTGCCCGAGCCGGCCTTGACCCAGACGCGGGCGACAGCGTTCTTGCGCTTGCCGGTCGCGTAGGAGCGGCCGAGATTGTCGACCTTGCGGACGTGGACCGGAGCCTGGTTTTCGGCCGCCGGAGCGAGATCCTTCAGAGAGGAGAGATCGGCCATTATCAGGCGCTCCTTACATTCTTCTTGTTCAGCGCGGCGATGTCGAGAGCGACCGGCTGCTGTGCTTCATGGGGATGGTTGGAACCGGCATAGACGCGCAGGTTCTTCATCTGGCGACGGCCGAGCGGACCGCGCGGGATCATGCGCTCGACGGCCTTTTCGATGACGCGCTCCGGGAAGCGGCCCTCGATGATCTGGCGCGCGGTGCGCTCCTTAATGCCGCCCGGATAGCCGGTGTGCCAGTAATAGACCTTGTCGGAATATTTCTTGCCGGTGAGGGCGACCTTTTCCGCATTGATGACGATCACGTTGTCGCCGTCATCGACATGGGGGGTATAGGTGGCCTTGTGCTTGCCGCGGAGCCGGTTGGCAACGATGGTGGCGAGGCGACCGACGACGAGACCTTCGGCGTCGATGATCACCCACTTCTTCTCCACCTCGGCGGGCTTCTGAACGAAGGTTGACATGATTTTCTCTTTCATCTGGACCCGCGACATCCGAAAGCCGGACGCGAAGGCGTTTCTTGTTGCTTGGATTGCCGGCCGATCATCCTGAGGACAAAAGGGCGGCAAAAAAGAATGCGGGCCCGCTAAGGTCCGCAATCTGCGGCGCTTATACCGGGGCGGTGCGAAAGCGTCAAGGTGGCCGGTTCGCAGGGAGAAAAAATAGATATAGTAAAATCAATAGCTTATCAATGTGGTCTTATGATACCACATTTTCTTCGGGTCAATTGAAGCAGTCAGGGGCAGCTGAACCGGCGGCTTTCCGACCTTTTCATGAAGGGCGGCCAGCCGGGGCGAGGCGGACATCCGAGGCTTTTCGGGAACTTTGGAGAAAGCTGGTGGGCACAACCGGATGCCGTGGCCGCTTGGCAAGCCTCATTCTGGGGAGGGCGCCTCCCGAAATCTCACTCGCAAAAAAATGGGGTAGCCGCTACTTGTATGGCCAGCTGCACTGCAAATATACAATCCATGATTGTTTCCAAAGTGGAGAAGGTAGCTCGTTCAGGAATGGGAAAAACCCCTAAAAATTTATTGGTTTTTATAGAGGCATCAAGATAAGTCACGTTTTCTATTCATATTTTTTGCTGTGCTGCGGGATTGCGCGGAGATGATTCGTTGAAGGACTTATAGAATTAGATTTAACTAATGAAAATTAGTAGCATATTCTAATTCAACTATGAGGTGATGCTAATATGAGATCGTACGGAAGCGGAAAATTTTGGGAACATTTGCAGAACCCCTTGTTTCTGCTGGGGTTTACGATTTTTTGATCAAATTTCGGCTAAAATCGGAAGCAGCCCGGCTGCAGCGGAAAACAGTCTTCCGGGTCGGGTCTTCTTTTGCAGGCGCGAACGGGGCAGCTCGGCGTATCGGCGGTCGGCACCGCCGCGCGGTCGGCGAATTCGTGTCCGTCGCAGAAGCGGCTGTCGGCGACATAGCGATCGTAGAGGGTGAGTCGCGCCCTGTTTCGGGAAGGATAGCGGAGGATGACGGCGCCTTCGCGGGCGATCGTCCGCTGCACGGCGGCGCATGACATGCCTGTCGAATTGTAGCGCGAGATGGCAAGCGCAGGCTCGGCCGCGAGCAAGGCCGCGCAGACGGTGAAGGCGAGGCCTGCAAGAATTTTTTTCATGACCTTCATCCCTTTTGACGGGCTGCCGACTTACATAGGGCGGAAGGATCGTGCCGCCAGCGGCACGCCACCACGGGAGCCCGCCGCATGAACCATGACCGTTACGACAATACTTACATCGCCGACATCCTGAAGACGACCAGGACCATCGCGCTTCTCGGCGCCTCTCCGAACCCGGATCGGCCGAGCAACCGGGTCATGGGTTTCCTGCTGTCGAAGGGCTATACGGTCTTTCCGGTCAATCCCGGCCAGGCGGGCAAGCAGATCCACGGCCGGACGGTCTACCGGACGCTGGCGGACGTGCCGCAGCCGGTCGATATGGTCGACGTCTTCCGTGCCGCCGAATATCTGAACGGCGTGGTGGACGAGGCGCTCGCGCTAGAGACCAGGCCCAAGGTGATCTGGGGGCAGCTCGGCGTCCGCGACGACAAGGCGGCCGCCAGGGCGGAGGCGGCCGGCATCAGCGTCGTCATGGACCGCTGCCCGGCGATCGAATATCCGCGCCTCGTCGCCTGATCTCGTCGCCGCCCGATCTCACCGTGAATTGTCGGCAAGCCGTTCCGGCCGCAGCGGTCGTTGCCCATCGTCAACTCCTCTCTATTTCCAAGGAGGACGGGTTCCGCGGAAAGATATGCCTTGATCGCCGCCGCCCGCCGGGGTCTGCTGGAGGGAAGGACGAATGCCTTTCAAAAGGGAGGCGCCTTTCAAAAGGGAGGGATGAGGATGCCGACGATCAATCCGGGATTTTCGACACTGGCCGTGCATGCGGGCGCGGCACCCGATCCGGCGACCGGGGCGCGGGCGACGCCGATCTATCAGACGACGTCCTTCGTGTTCGAAAATGCCGACCATGCCGCAGCCCTCTTCGGCCTGCAGCAGTTCGGCAATATCTATACCCGCATCATGAACCCGACCCAGGCGGTGCTGGAGGAACGCGTCGCCGCGCTCGAAGGCGGCACGGCGGCGCTGGCGACCGGCTCCGGCCATGCGGCGCAGCTGCTGACCTTCCACACGATCATGCAGCCGGGCGACAATTTCGTGGCGGCGCGCAAGCTCTATGGCGGCTCGATCAACCAGTTCGGCCATGCGTTCAAAAGTTTCGACTGGCAGGTCCGCTGGGCCGACACGGACGATCCGGCAAGCTTCGAGAACGGGATCGACGAGCGCACCCGCGCCATCTTCATCGAAAGCCTTGCCAATCCCGGCGGCACTTTCGTGGATATAGCGGCGATCGCCGGGATCGCGCAGCGCAACGGCATACCGCTGATCGTCGACAATACGATGGCGAGCCCCTATCTCGTCCGGCCGCTGGAGCACGGCGCCGACATCGTCGTCCATTCGCTGACGAAATTCCTGGGCGGCCATGGCAATTCCATGGGCGGCATCGTCGTCGACGGCGGCACGTTCGACTGGTCGAAATCCGGCAATTACCCGATGCTCTCGGAACCGCGGCCGGAATATGCCGGCATCGTGCTGCACCAGACCTTCGGCAATATCGGCTTCGCGATCGCCGCCCGGGTGCTGGGTCTGCGCGACCTCGGCCCGGCCCTCTCCCCCTTCAACGCCTTCATGATCCTCACCGGCATCGAGACGCTTCCCTTGAGAATGCAGAGACAGTGCGACAACGCGCTTGCCGCCGCCAGATGGCTGAAGAATCATCCCAAGGTCACATGGGTGAGCTATGCCGGCCTGGAGGACGACCCGAACCACGCGCTGCAGCAGCGCTACTCGCCCAAGGGGGCAGGCGCCGTCTTCACCTTCGGCGTGACGGGCGGTTACGAGGCGGGAAAAACCCTCGTGGAAGGGCTGCAGCTTTTCTCGCACCTCGCCAATGTCGGCGACACGCGGTCCCTGGTCATCCATCCGGCCTCGACCACCCACCGGCAACTGACGGAGGAACAGCAGATCGCCGCAGGCGCCGGACCGGACGTGGTCCGGCTCTCGATCGGCATAGAGGACATCGCCGATATCATCGCCGACCTCGATCAGGCGCTTTCCAAGATTTGAATGTGGCCAAGGTTTGGATTTGAGGCGAGCATGAGCGACTGGATCAAGTTCGATATCGAAGCGGTCGATCCGGAGGAGGGCGCGCCTGCTCCCGACCGGCTGATTTCCGGCAATCCGACCTTCCGCACCTGGAATGTCGAGGAGGCGGAAGGCGGGCTTTATGCCGGCATCTGGGAGGCGACGCCCGGCAAGTGGAAGATCGTCTATGACGAATGGGAGTATTTCCACATCCTCTCCGGCCATTCGATCGTGACGGAAGAAGGCGGCGAGCCCGTTCATCTGAAGTCCGGCGACAGCATGGTGCTGAGACCGGGCTTCAAGGGAAGCTGGGAAGTCGTTGAAACGACTCGCAAGGACTATGTGATCCGGGTTTGAAACGTCAGTCCGCTTCCCCTTTGCCGAAGCTCCTTGCAAAATCCGGCGAAGAGATGAAGGCGAGGGTACGCCGCAGCTCCTCCGACTTCTCCTTGCCGAAAGCCCTGTCGAACCGGTCCTGGGCGACCTGCCAGCGGGCGGTGAGCTCCCGCTGCTTCGCCGTGCCGGTCTCCGTCAGGCGCACGCGCTTCACCCGCCGGTCGCTGCCGTCCGGCACCAGTTCCACCAGCCCGTCGCGCAGCAGCGGCTTCAGCGTGTGGCCCAGGGCCGAGAGGTCCATCACCATGGCTTCCGCGAGGTTCTTCAAGCTCGGTTCGCCGGAGCGGGCGATCTGGGAAAGAAGCGAGAATTGCGTGCCTTTGAGGCCCGTGTCGCCCATCGCATCCTCGTAGAGCTGGCCGAGCTGCCGCGAGGCGCGGCGCACGGCGCTGTTGCTGCAAAGGAGCCAGATGCCGTCTTCGATATGCCTGTCGTCCGTCATGTTCCGTCCTGATGTCGGGTTCGGCAGAATGCCCGCTTTTGGCCGGCGCTTCCACTCCCGATAAAAATTTGCGCGCCTCCTCTTGCGGTCTTGCGGCCTCCTTTTCATATATAGTGGCATATGCCAGTAAATTCCAATCGAAGGAGATGGACCCATGACAAAGGCATCGAAACTCGGAACCGCACTCGTGACCGGCGCATCCTCCGGCATCGGGGCGACCTATGCCGACCGGCTTGCAAAGCGCGGTTACGATCTCGTTCTCGTTGCCCGCGACGCCGAGCGTCTGAAGGCGCTTGCCGAGCGGCTCACGCGGGAGAACGGCATTCAGGCGGATGTCCTGCGCGCCGACCTGACCGAGCGCGCCGACGTGCTTGCGGTGGAAAAGCGTCTGCGCCAGGACGGCTCGATCACGCTCTTCGTCAACAATGCGGGCATCGGGCCTAAGGGATCGTTGCTGACGAGCGACCCCGACTATCTCGACCGGATGGTGGAGCTCAATGTCACGGCCGCGAACCGGCTGGCGGTCGCCGCCGCCCAGGCTTTCGTTAAAAGAGGCGAGGGCGCGATCATCAACACCGCCTCGGTCGTCGCGCTGTGGCCGCAGGCCTTCAGCGGCACGTACACCGCCAGCAAGGCCTTCGTCCTCATCCTGACGGAATCGCTCGCGGCCGAACTTGCCGGCACCGGCGTGCGCATCCAGGCGGTCCTGCCGGGCCTGACCCGTACGGAAATCTTCGACCGCGTCGGCGGCTCGTTCGACAACATGGACCCGAACATGGTGATGGACGTCACCGACCTGGTCGACGCGGCGCTTGCCGGTTTCGATCAGGGCGAGTTGATCACCATTCCCTCGCTCGCGGACAAAGCGCTTTATGACAAGCTCGAAACGGCCCGCGGCGAGTTGCGGCCGCACCTCTCATTGAGCAGGCCGGCTGCGCGCTATCTTGCTGCTGCCGCTGCCTGATCGCGACATCTGCTAACAGCGCCTGGAATTTCATGCGACGGCTGGCACAGGCATGCACCGGCCGTCCCGCGTCAGGCCGCACGAATTTCCTGAAGGAGTTCGGGATGTTTGTCGAGAAGCTTCAACAACTTGACCAACGCCACGGGAGGCTTCGTTTTCCCGTTTTCATAGCGGGAAAACGCGTTGACGCCGCCGCCGAAAATGTCGCCGGCTTCCTTCTGGTCCAGCTTTAGCTTCTTGCGAACGGATGCCACGAACGCTGGATCGACGCTGCCAGCGTTCACTTGCTTGTTAAATTCCAGCATGGCGGCATTGATCCGCTTGGCTTCGGCGTCGCCTAGAACGATCTCGCCGCAGGCCGCGCAAAAATCACCGGTTACACTCGCGATCGTGGTCTCTTCTCCTTTATAGGAGTAGGGCAAGTCACGGGTCTGGCGGGAAAGTTCTGCCTCACCGCAAGCCGGGCACTTCATTCGTTCAACTCCTTGAAGGACACGATCAGCACGTCATCGACGACGGTCAGTTTCAGATAGATCCGCCCCGCCTTCGTCATCGGCCGATATACATCCTGCCAGACCTTGTGGTCGGCATAGGTCGTCATCGATTTGTAAAAGTCGGTAAGGGTCAACGCCAGAACCGTCTCGTACATTTCGGAAAGCGTGAAATCGAGCCGCGATGCGCCAGCCAAGGCGGAGTAGGTCGTACGGACCTGACCTGCTTTGACAAGCGATTTCACTCTTTCCAACGGGCAGTGCGCCTCCCGCTTCTCGTTCATAAAATAACCTATTAGGTTAATTATTCAAGATGCCGTCACCAGGCCAAGTCCAGCCGCTCCAGCCCATGGAAATGGTAGACGTCCTTCACCGCCGGCGTCCGGGCGATTCTCATTCCGGGCAGGCGCTTGAAGAGGATCGGCAGCACGGTGTTGAGTTCCAGCCGGGCGAGCGGCGCGCCGATGCAGAAATGGATGCCGGCGCCGAAGGAGAGGTTTGGCGCTTCCTGGCGGTCGGGCTTGAAGGCGAGCGGGTCGGAGAACTTCTTCGGATCAAGATTGGCCGCGGCGAGGATGAGGCTCACCTTGTCGCCGCGCTTGAAGGAAAGCCCGTCAATCTCGACGTCTTCGAGCGCCCAGCGCTGGAAGATGTGCACCGGCGCGCAGATGCGCAGCGTCTCCTCGACGGTCCGTTCCGTCATCGCCTCGTCGCGGAAGAGATCGGCAGGCGCCACCCCGCTTTTCCGGCCGCTTTTCAGGATGACACGCACCGAATTGCCGATCTGGTGGACGGTCGCCTCGTGGCCTGCATTCAAGAGCACGATGGTCGTCGAGACAAGCTCGTCGTCGGTGAGGTATTGGCCCTTGTGCTCGGTATGGATCATGTGGGTGAGCAGGTCTTCGCGCGGTGCCCTGCGGCGCTCGGCGACAAGGCCCTTCACATAGTCTGCAAATTCCTTCGCCGCGCGGTCGGCGGCATGTTCGTCCTCGCGCGTCCGCTTGAACATGTACATGCCGACATAGGCATGCGACCAGGCAAGAAGCTGCGGTCCCATCTCGTCCGGGATGCCGATCATCCGGGCGATCATCGTCACGGGAATGATGTCGGCGAAGGAGGAGAGCAGTTCCGTTCCGCCGTCCTTCTCGAACCCGTCGATGAGCTTTTCCGCAAGCGCGGCGATCTCCGGCCGCAGCCTTTCGATATGGCGGGAGACGAAGGCGCGGTTGACGAGGGTTCTGAGCCGCGTGTGTTCCGGCGGTTCGATCTCCAGCAGCGAATGGCGCTCGGCAAGGTCGAAGTTCTGAAGATGCGGCTGGGGCGCCGGCAGGCCGAGTTCCTCGCGGCTGGCGATATGCAGGATCTGCCTGCCGAAGCGCCGGTCGCGCAAAAGCCCGTTCACGTGATCATAGCCGGTGAAGAACCATTGCCGCTGCTCTTCCCAGTAGAAGGTTGGGCAATGCTCGTGCAGGAGGGCATAGACGCGGTTCGGGTCGCTGTAGAAGGCCGGATCGCGGCCGTCGAGCGAGACGCGGCGGGTTGCGGGATCGATACGGAGGAAGTCGGGCAAAGCGGTCATGCCCGATGCGTAACGCAATCTCTTATGGCGCGGAAGATGCCTATTCGCCCACCGCGACACCCTCGCGGCGCGGATCGGCGCTGCCTGCCAGGCCGTTCGCCGTGATCTCGATCGCATGCAGGCCGGAATTCATCTCGCCGGGCTTCACCTCGTAGCCGAGCGCCTTCAGCGGCTCGGCCATTTGCTCGGCCGCCGTGCCGGCCTCGATCTCGTAGGTTCCGAAACGGTTGATGAGATGCGGCTGGGCGACGATCCGTTCCACCGGCATGCCCCAGTCGATATAGGCGATCAGGGCCTGCGCCACGTAGCCGATGATCTGGCTGCCGCCCGGCGAGCCGATGGCGATGAGCGGCTTGCCGTCCTTCATGACGATCGTCGGCGACATGGAAGAGCGCGGCCGTTTCCCCGGCTCGACACGGTTTGCGACGGGTAGGCTGCCGTCATGGGTCTTGAAGGAGAAATCGGTGAGCTCGTTGTTGAGCAGGAACCCGTTCGTCATCAGGCGCGAGCCGAAGCCGCTTTCGATCGTGGTCGTCATCGAGACGACATTGCCTTCCTTGTCGACGATCGCGAAATGGCTGGTGGACGGGAGTTCGATCGCGGCGTCCCGGCCGAAGAGGAGCGCATGGTCCCATTCCGGTTCGCCGGCCTTCACCGCATCCGCTGCAAGTGCGTTGTCTCCGTCGAGAAGCGCCGCGCGCTGGCCGAGATAGTCTTTCTTCAGGAGGCCCTTGATCGGCGAGGGCACGAAATCCGTGTCGGCGAGGTAGCGTTCCCGATCGGCGAAGGCGAGACGCTGGGCGTCGCCGATGATGCGCCAGCTTTCGGCATTTTGCGGCCCGAGCCCTTTGATGTCGAAATTCTCGATGATGCCGAGCATCTGGCCGATGGCGACGGCGCCGGAAGAGGGCGGCCCCATGCCGCAGATGTCGAGCGCGCGGTAGCTGATGCAGACCGGTTCGCGTTCCTTGATCCGGTAGTTGGCGAGATCGGCCACCGAGAGCACGCCCGGATTGCCGGCCGCCTCGCGCACCGTTTTGACGATCGCCTCCGCGATCGGGCCGTTATAGAAGGCGTCGGCTCCGCCGGCCGCAATGGTTTTCAGCGTTTCCGCATAGGCGGGGTTCTTGAGGACCGCGCCGGCCTTCAGAGGCGCACCGGATGCGTCGTAGAAATAGCTCCGCGGCCCGTCGTATTTCTTCAGCCTGTCGCCTTCGGCGGCGATCAGCGATGCGAGGCGGGGGGACACCTCGAAACCTTCGGCCGCAAGGGTCTCGGCCCGTTCGAAAAGGCTCGCCCATTCCGATTTGCCGTAGCGCTTGTGAACCTCGTGGAGCAGCCGCACGGTGCCGGGCGTGCCGACCGAACGGCCGCCGACCACCGCATCCATGAACTTCAGAGGCTGGCCCTGCGCATCGAGGAAAAGTTTCGGCGTCGCCTCCATCGGCGCGGTCTCGCGGCCATCGAAGGTGGTGATCCTGTTTGCCGCCGCGTCGTAATAGACGAGGAAGGAGCCGCCGCCGAGGCCCGAGCTCTGCGGCTCGACGAGCCCGAGAACCGTCTGCACCGCGACGAGGGCGTCGATCGCATTGCCGCCCTTGGCAATCACGTCGCGACCGGCTTCCGCCGCCAGCGGATTGGCTGCGGCCACCATGAAGCCCTTCGTTTCGACGCGCTTTGCCGCGCTGAAACCGGTCGCGCGCTCGGGCGCCACCGTATCCGAAGCCTGTTGCGCCAGCGCCCCGGTCGCGACCAGAAGAGAAAGCATGATGCCCGTTGAAGTCTTCATCCACATGGCGGCGCCCTCCGCAGCTTCGATCCCTGAAGTTGATTTGGGTTTCGCGAAGCGGGAGGCAAGAGGGCCGAGGGCAAGAGAGCGGGAGACGGAGGCAGATCAGCGCTTGCCGAGCGCGGCGAGGCGTTTCAGGGCCGCCACTTGGTGGTTGGCGCGCAGGTCGCTTGGCCCTTCCTCCTCCCCCTGACGGTCGGCTGCGGGAACGATGGAAGCTTCCGCGCCGGTATCGATCGCGGTCCGGTCCCGGCCGCTTTCCTTGGCGGTATAGAGCGCCCGGTCGGCGGCGCTCAGCAGGAGGTCGAGATCCGCGCCGTCGACTGTCGCAAGGGCAATGCCGGCGCTGACCGTGACCTTGATCCTGTGCTCGCCGGCTATGATCGTCTGGTGCTTGAGGGTGAGGCGGATCGCCTCGGCGATGCTCGCGGCCTCCACCATGTCGGCGACGCGCAGGATCGAGGCGAATTCCTCGCCGCCCATGCGGCCGAAGAGACCGCGTCCGCGCAGTGAAGTCGAGCCGATCTTGGAAAATGCGACGAGCACCGCATCGCCCGCCTGATGGCCGCAGCGGTCGTTGATCTGCTTGAAACTGTCGAGGTCGAAATGCAGGAGCGCGATCAACGGTTTCTCGGCATTGTCGACGCTGCGAAGCCCGTGGAATTCGTCGATCAGGCCGCGCCTGTTGAGGGCGCCGGTCAATGGATCGGTGACGGCGAGCGCCTTGAGCTTCTCCTCGGAGCGTTCGGTCAGCATTTTTCCGCCGCTCATGATGCCGGCGATGAAGCAGAAGGCGGCCGGGAAGAAGAGCCAGGCGGCATTCGGGGAGGTTTCGAAGGATTGCGCGTCGGCAACGACGCTCATGGCGGCGACCACGCCGCTGGAGATGAGCTGGATTCCGATGAAGCCTGCCATCAGGCGCCGCGTCGTCCTGGATGCGCCGTTATGCCGGAGGAGGAGGCCGACCATGATCGCATAGCCGACCATGGCCGCGCCGTTGTAGAGCGCGACGCGGTTCGAGAAGTCCTCGCGCACGGGATTGAGGAACATGCCCGCCACCCAGATGAGCGCCGGAATGGCGATATAGCCTTGCACGGGTTTGTTGTCGAACTGCAGGAGGCCGGTGATCCATAGGCCCATGCCCGCAAGCGCCATCGTATTGGCGATCTCGATGGAGACGAAGTCGGGGATGTCGCCGCGAAGCGCGACCAGCGCCACGCCGGCGCCGTGCAGCGCGAAGCCACCGCCCCAGCTCAGGTAGAAATCATCCCGTTGGTAAAGCCAGCGTGACCAGAGAAGAGCGGCAAGCGTCAGCGCTTCCGCCGCCCAGATCATCAGCCCCGTCAAAATATCCACGCCTAACCCCTGCGTCCCGTTCCGGACGGGGGCAACAATGAATGAGAGTCTTTAAGACGAAGTTGCCGGGCCACCGAAATCCGGCACATCCTGCAGGGTAAAGCAGGCGAGAGCCGCGCGCCTTCACGCCTGCTTTACCCTGACCGCGCAAAAATGTGTGCGCGCCCGCAGGAGGACCTTCCGGTGGGCTGCGATATCGGGAAATCGTCCCTATGGCGGGCTCTGCCTTTGAGGTCCAGCCCGGCCAATTAAGGATATCGGGCGCTCCGTCTTGAAGTACCGGGCGTTGACACTCTATGTAGGGGATGACCCATTCTATTTGATTCCGGAGCGCCTGGCTGCCTTCGGCAAGTGCTGACAAAGGACGGACATGAGAAATCCAGTTGATACCGCAATGGCCCTGGTGCCGATGGTCGTAGAACAGACCAATCGCGGTGAGCGCTCCTACGACATCTATTCACGCCTTCTGAAGGAGCGCATCATCTTCCTGACCGGCCCGGTGGAAGACCATATGGCGTCGCTCGTCTGCGCCCAGCTTCTCTTCCTCGAGGCGGAAAACCCGAAGAAGGAAATCGCGCTCTACATCAATTCGCCGGGCGGCGTCGTCACTGCCGGCATGGCGATCTACGATACGATGCAGTTCATCAAGCCTGCCGTATCGACGCTGTGCATCGGCCAGGCGGCCTCCATGGGCTCGCTTCTGCTTGCCGCCGGCGAGAAGGGCATGCGTTTCGCCACCCCGAACGCCCGCATCATGGTCCACCAGCCGTCGGGCGGGTTCCAGGGTCAGGCGTCGGACATCGAGCGCCATGCCCGTGACATATTGAAGATGAAAAGGCGCCTGAACGAGGTCTACGTGAAGCATACCGGCCGCACCTACGAGGAAGTCGAGAAGACCCTCGACCGCGACCACTTCATGGATGCGGACGAAGCACAGGAATGGGGCGTCATCGACAAGATCCTGACATCGCGTCTGGAAATCGAGGGCAGCTCCGGAGAATGAGGGCGGTGGCGTAACCGTGGTCTCACCCCGTTGTGAGCAAAAAAGGGTTTCAAGTCCCACGGAAAACGCTATTAGTACCTATTAATGCTATGTTGAACTTTTATGACATGGCGTACGTTTCTTTAGGGGTTTCGTTGCCGCCGATCTGCATAATGTGCCCGGATCGGTAGAGTACCCCTAGGGCAAAGCAGGCACGTGAGGCCCGTCGGGCGCGCGTGCCGGCAGGCGGTAAAATGGACAGCGCCCGTTTTTGACGTGAGCGTGGAGTGCTGGAAGGAAAGTGATATGAGCAAAGTCAGCAGCGGCAACGGCGGCGACTCCAAGAATACCCTCTACTGCTCTTTCTGCGGAAAGAGCCAGCACGAGGTCCGGAAACTGATTGCCGGGCCGACCGTATTCATCTGCGATGAATGCGTCGAACTGTGCATGGACATCATCCGCGAAGAGAACAAGACCTCGATGGTCAAGTCCCGCGACGGCGTTCCGACGCCCCAGGACATCATCAAGGTCCTCGACGAATACGTCATCGGCCAGAAGCAGGCCAAGCGCATTCTGTCGGTCGCGGTGCACAACCATTACAAGCGCCTGGCGCATGCCTCCAAGGGCGGCGACGTGGAGCTGGCGAAGTCGAACATCATGCTGGTCGGCCCGACCGGCTGCGGCAAGACCTATCTCGCCCAGACGCTCGCCCGCATCATCGACGTGCCCTTCACCATGGCTGACGCCACGACGCTGACCGAGGCCGGTTACGTCGGCGAAGACGTCGAAAACATCATCCTGAAGCTTCTCCAGGCTGCCGACTACAATGTCGAGCGCGCCCAGCGCGGCATCGTCTATATCGACG
Source organism: Xaviernesmea oryzae (assembly GCF_900177415.1). Lineage (GTDB taxonomy): Bacteria > Pseudomonadota > Alphaproteobacteria > Rhizobiales > Rhizobiaceae > Neorhizobium > Neorhizobium oryzae_A. The sequence goes on from NZ_FXAF01000006.1 coordinate 1,761,238, forward strand.
AAGTGGACAAGATTTCCCGCAAGTCCGACAACCCGTCGATCACCCGCGACGTCTCGGGCGAGGGCGTGCAGCAGGCGCTTCTGAAGATCATGGAAGGCACGGTCGCTTCCGTGCCGCCGCAGGGCGGCCGCAAGCACCCGCAGCAGGAATTCCTGCAGGTCGACACGACGAACATCCTGTTCATCTGCGGCGGCGCCTTCGCCGGCCTCGACAAGATCATCTCCGCCCGCGGCGAGAAGACGTCGATCGGCTTCGGCGCGACCGTCAAGGCGCAGGACGAGCGCCGCGTCGGCGAAGTGCTGCGCGAGCTGGAGCCGGAGGACCTGGTGAAGTTCGGGCTCATCCCGGAATTCATCGGCCGTCTGCCGGTCCTGGCGACGCTGGAGGACCTTGACGAGGATGCTCTGATCCAGATCCTCTCGGAGCCCAAGAACGCGCTTGTCAAGCAGTACCAGCGCCTGTTCGAGATGGAAGACGTGGACCTGACCTTCCACGAGGACGCGCTGCGCGAGATCGCCAAGAAGGCGATCGTCCGCAAGACCGGCGCGCGCGGCCTGCGTTCGATCATGGAAAAGATCCTGCTCGACACCATGTTCGAGCTTCCGGCGCTGGAAGGCGTGCGCGAAGTGGTCATTTCCGAGGACGTGGTCCGCGGCACCGCGCGTCCGCTCTACATCTACGCCGACCGGCAGGAAGAGAAGGCCAACGTTTCGGCCTGATCGTCTCCGCCACGGATGTCGTTCTGAAGAGGCCCCCGATGGGGCCTCTTTTCATGCCGGCATCCGGTCTTGCTTTTTTTGCTTATTCCACCATTTTCGCTTCGCGAAGAGTTGCGCCGCGTTCATCTTGCATTAGAAGCTGTGCGGGAAGATCATAGTCATGCCGGCTGCTTCGCCTGCTTCTGGTGCAGGTCCGCATCGCCGGCAATCGCGTCCCGTGTGCCTTGGCGTTCTGCATGAAGCGTTGTGAACACGCTTTGTAATACCACTGTCACAAAGCTTTCGCGGCGGCGGCCTTGCAAGGCTTGAAATCAATTTTCAAAAACTCCACTTTGGGCGGGAGTGAAGTGCCTGGGTCATCGGCCCGGGACGTATCCCGGAAACGGGACGATGGAAAGGAAATGAAATGACGAATTCAACGTCTGCGGCACCTGGCGGCGAAACCTATCCGGTGCTGCCGCTGCGCGACATTGTGGTCTTTCCGCATATGATCGTGCCCCTGTTCGTCGGACGGGAGAAATCCATTCGCGCCCTCGAAGAAGTCATGGGTTCCGACAAGCAGATCATGCTCGTCACCCAGATCAACGCCGGCGACGATGATCCCGAGCCGTCCGCGATCTACAAGGTCGGTACGGTCGCCAACGTATTGCAGCTTCTGAAGCTTCCCGACGGGACCGTGAAGGTGCTGGTCGAAGGCCGCTCGCGCGCCAAGATCGACGGTTACACGGATCGCGAGGAGTTCTACGAGGCGCGGGCGCATACCCTCGGCGAACCTGAAGAGGACGCCGTCGAGGTCGAGGCGCTCTCCCGCTCCGTAGTCTCCGAATTCGAGAACTACGTGAAGCTGAACAAGAAGATCTCCCCGGAAGTGGTCGGCGCCGCAAGCCAGATCGAAGACTATTCGAAGCTCGCCGATACTGTCGCTTCGCACCTGTCGATCAAGATCACCGAAAAGCAGGAAATGCTGGAGACCGTCAGCGTCAAGCTGCGGCTTGAAAAGGCGCTCGGCTTCATGGAAGGCGAGATCTCCGTCCTGCAGGTGGAAAAGCGCATCCGCTCGCGCGTCAAGCGCCAGATGGAGAAGACCCAGCGCGAATATTACCTCAACGAGCAGATGAAGGCGATCCAGAAGGAGCTCGGCGACGGCGAGGAAGGCCGCGACGAGATGGCCGAGATCGAGGAGCGCATCTCCAAGACGAAGCTCTCCAAGGAAGCCCGCGAAAAGGCCGAGGCCGAGCTGAAGAAGCTCCGCCAGATGAGCCCGATGTCGGCGGAAGCCACCGTCGTGCGCAACTATCTCGACTGGCTGCTCGGCATTCCGTGGGGCAAGAAGTCGAAGATCAAGGCGGACCTCAACAATGCCGAGAAGATCCTCGAGCAGGATCACTTCGGCCTGGACAAGGTCAAGGAACGCATCATCGAGTATCTCGCCGTCCAGGCGCGCGCGACCAAGATCAAGGGTCCGATCCTTTGCCTCGTCGGCCCTCCGGGCGTCGGCAAGACCTCGCTCGCCCAGTCGATCGCCAAGGCGACCGGCCGCGAATACGTCCGCATGGCGCTCGGCGGCGTCCGTGACGAAGCCGAGATCCGCGGCCACCGCCGCACCTATATCGGCTCGATGCCCGGCAAGGTCGTCCAGTCGATGAAGAAGGCGAAGAAGTCCAACCCGCTCTTCCTGCTCGACGAGATCGACAAGATGGGCATGGATTTCCGCGGCGATCCGTCCTCGGCGCTTCTCGAAGTGCTGGACCCGGCGCAGAACTCGACGTTCATGGACCATTATCTGGAAGTCGAATACGACCTGTCCGACGTGATGTTCATCACCACGGCGAACACGCTGAACATCCCGGCTCCGCTGATGGACCGCATGGAGATCATCCGCATCGCCGGTTACACGGAAGATGAGAAGCGGGAGATCGCCAAGCGTCACCTTCTGCCGAAGGCCATCAAGGAACATGCGCTGCAGCCGAACGAATTCTCGGTCAGCGACGACGCCCTGATGGCGGTCATCCAGCAGTATACCCGTGAGGCAGGCGTCCGTAACTTCGAGCGCGAACTGATGAAGCTCGCCCGCAAGGCGGTCACCGAGATCATCAAGGGCAAGACGAAGTCGGTCGAAGTCACCGCGGCCAACGTCCACGACTATCTCGGCGTGCCGCGCTTCCGCCATGGCGAAGCCGAGCGCGAGGATCAGGTCGGCGTCGTCACCGGTCTTGCCTGGACGGAAGTCGGCGGCGAGCTCCTGACGATCGAAGGCGTGATGATGCCGGGCAAGGGCCGCATGACGGTCACCGGCAACCTGAAGGACGTGATGAAGGAATCGATCTCCGCGGCGGCCTCCTATGTCCGCAGCAGAGCCGTCGATTTCGGCATCGAGCCGCCGCGCTTCGACAAGTCGGACATCCACGTGCACGTTCCGGAAGGGGCGACCCCGAAGGACGGTCCGTCGGCGGGCGTCGCCATGGCGACCGCGATCGTCTCGGTCATGACCGGCATTCCGGTCTCCAAGGATATCGCGATGACCGGCGAGATCACGCTGCGCGGCCGCGTGCTGCCGATCGGCGGCCTCAAGGAGAAGCTCCTTGCAGCACTCCGCGGCGGCATCAAGAAGGTTCTGATCCCGGAAGAAAACGCCAAGGATCTGGCGGAGATTCCGGACAACGTGAAGAACAACATGGAGATCGTTCCGGTCTCGCGCATGGGCGAAGTGATCCGCCACGCGCTAGTCCGCCAGCCCGAACCGATCGACTGGGACGGCACGGTGGAAACGCCGGTGATCGCCACCGTCGAGGGCGTGGACGACGTCGGAGCGGCCGTCGCGCACTGATCGATGGGGCCTTTTGGTTATGCCAAATTGACACCATCCACGAAAAAAGCCGGCTTTCTGCCGGCTTTTTTTGTGAAAACTAACGCATCCCCCTTGTTTTTCAGGCGATTGCGGAGCTTTTGGGTTGCCAAGGCACGACACCAAATTATTGTCGAGCCCGAAATACATGAGTCGTTCCAAAACCGTTGAAAGGGGTGGAAACATGAACAAGAACGAGCTGGTATCCGCAGTGGCCGAAAAAGCCGGCCTCTCCAAGGCTGATGCCGCATCTGCCGTGGATGCCGTTTTCGAGACTGTACAGGGTGAACTGAAGAAGGGTGGCGATATTCGTCTTGCCGGTTTCGGCAGCTTCTCCGTTTCCCGCCGTGAAGCGTCCAAGGGTCGCAACCCCTCGACCGGCGCTGAAGTTGACATCCCGGCCCGCAACGTGCCGAAGTTCTCGGCCGGCAAGGGCCTGAAGGACGCTGTCAACAGCTAAGGCGGGTGCCTTCGGGCAACCTGTGACACTCGAAAGGCTCGGGCAAGCGCCCCGGGCCTTTTTCATTTCCGGCAGAATGTTCCGGACTTTTGCTCCTGGCCGAGCAGGCCACCGCCCTAACGTGTGAAAACTGTCATCCGCCTGTCATGCCCGTGGCTCAAAAGCCACCCGTGGTTTCATGGCCAGGAGGGCTCCTATGACATTCCGTATTCACGCCGCGCTGACGGCGGCGCTTCTCGCATCGGCCGCGGCGCCTGCCGGCGCAGAGCAGGTCTTCAACCGCATCGCATCCTTCCCCGTCGCCAATAATCTTCCCGCCGGCAAGGACAAGCTCACCACCACTTCTGCCGAGATCGTCACCGCCAGCGAGGACGGCAATACGCTCATCTATTCCGACAGCCCGCTCGGTGCGATCGGCTTTATCGACATCACCGATCCCAGGGCTCCGAAGGCGCTTGGCGCCCTCACGTTCGATGGCGAGCCGACCTCCGTCGCCTCCGCCGGTTCCAAGGTTCTCGCCGCCGTCAACACAAGCGAAAGCAAGACCAAGCCCTCCGGCGTCCTCGCCGTCGTCGATCTCGCCACGAAGAAAGTGGACCTCACCTGCGATCTCGGCGGCCAGCCGGATTCGATCGCCGTTTCCAAGGACAAGACCTTTGCGGCGATCGCCATCGAGAACGAACGTGACGAGGACGTGAACGACGGTGCCCTCCCGCAGATGCCGGCGGGCGACCTCGTCATCGTCTCCCTGAAGGACGGCACCGCCGATTGCGCTTCCATAAAGCACGTCGCGCTGACCGGGATTGCCGAAGTCGCGCCCGAGGATCCGGAACCGGAATTCGTCGCCATCAACGACGCCGGCGAGATCGCCGTCACGCTGCAGGAGAACAACCATGTCGCCATCGTCGACGGCAAGACGGCCAAGGTCGTGGGCCACTTCTCTGCCGGCAAGGCCGATCTGGAAGGCATCGACAACAAGACTAACGGCCAGCTCTCATTCACCGGCAAGGCCGAAGGCGTGGTCCGCGAGCCGGACGCCATCAAGTGGCTCGACGACAACCGTCTCATTGTAGCCAACGAAGGCGACTGGAAGGGCGGCTCGCGCGGCTTCACCATCTTCGACCGCACCGGCAAGGTTCTCCATGAAGCCGGCGCCTCGCTGGAACGCGAGATTGCCCGCATCGGCCATTTTCCGGAACACCGCGCCAAATCCAAGGGCATCGAGCCCGAGGGCATGGAATTTGCGAGTTTCAACGGCCAGAACTACGTCTTCATCCTGTCCGAGCGCGCCTCGGTCGTCGGCGTCTACAAGGATACGGGCGCGGAGCCCGAACTTGTCCAGCTCCTGCCGTCGGGCGTTTCGCCGGAAGGGGCGGTCGCCATTCCCGGCCGCAACCTGTTCGCCACCGCCAACGAAGTCGATCTCGGCGAGGACGGCGGAGCCCGCTCGCATGTGATGATCTACGAGCTTGCGGAAGGTCAGCCGAACTACCCGACGCTCGTTTCCAACGATATCGACGGCAACGTGCTCGGCTGGGGCGCGCTTTCCGGCCTGGTCGGCGATGCGGAGAAGGACGGTATCCTCCATGCCGTCAGCGATAGCGTCTACGGCATGCAGCCGTCGATCTTCACCATCGACACCACCAGGAAGCCGGCCGAGATCACCGGCGTGGTGCGCGTGACCCGCAACGGCCAGGCGGCCCAGAAGCTCGATATCGAAGGCATCGCGCTGGACGGCAAGGGCGGCTTCTGGCTCGCCTCCGAAGGCGACTCCGCCAAGCTCGTCGGCCACGGTCTCTACAACGTCAACGCCAAGGGCGAGATCAAGGCCGAGATCGGCCTGCCGGCCGAGCTGCTCGCGGGCGAGACCCGCTACGGTTTCGAAGGCATCACGACCGTCGGCTCCGGCGACGACCTGACGCTCTGGATGGCAATCCAGCGCGAATGGAAGGACGATCCGAAAGGCACCGTGAAGCTCGTTTCCTACAAGCCGAAGACCAAGGAATGGGGCGCCGTCCGTTATCCGATCGAGAAGGCCGATGCCGGCTGGGTCGGCCTCTCGGAAATCACCGCTTACGGCGATCACGTCTATCTGGTCGAACGCGACAACCAGCTCGGCGACAATGCCAAGCTGAAGAAGCTCTATCGCGTCGCGATCGCCGATCTGAAGCCGGGCAAGCTCGGCGGCGAGCTGCCGCTCGTGAAGAAGGAAGAAGTCCACGACTTCATCGCCGATCTGAAGCAGACCAACGGCTATGTGGCCGACAAGCTCGAAGGCTTCGCTTTCGACAAGTCGGGCAAGGCCTTCGCGGTGACGGACAACGACGGCGTGGACGATTCCTCCGGCGAAACGCTGTTCTTCCCGGTCGAGCTGAAGGCGATCAACTAAGGCTGGCACGAACTGAAACGCAGAGGCCGGGGATGCCCGGCCTCTGCTTGATGACAAATTCTTGCTCGGCGTCATCCTCGGCCTTGTGCCGAGGATCTATAAACGTCAACGGTTTGCAGATGCTCGGGACGGGCCTGAGCATGACGAAAGAAGGGTTGCGGCCTCAGTTGTGAATGGGTCCGATGCCTGCAGATTCTCAATCGAGCAATGCTGCTATATGCCGGCCCAATTCGTCCGCGACATCGCGGACCTCGTCCTGGCGGGTACGCCAATCGTCGTTGACCATGCCCAGATAGGCTTCCCGGGCATGGGCGATCGATGCGCCGGCCGCGGCAGGCAAGCGCTCGACGGCCCATTCGGCCGCGACGTCCTTGGGAACGAAGTCGCCCGTCGCCAGCGTCCGCCACATCCGTGTGAGGGTCAGCAGGACATTGCGTTCGTCCCCCGTGAGCGTGCCGAGCAGCGCCGGGAGCGCTGCCCCGATAGCGCGGCGTATGTCCGCCTCCGGGATAAGCGGGAGGAGCTCGTGGGGATCGGGGCCGATCAACGGCTTTGCTTCCCGCCGTGCCTGGGCCAGCAAGAGCGTGAACTCCGGGTCGGATGCGGGGGCGGGCACGATCCCGGCTTCGAATTCGTCCCGCAGCCATTCGCCATAAACGAACTCGCTGCGAGCGGGAAAGAGCGCTGCGGAAAGATCGGCACGGCGGAAGATGATCAGTTCCAGAGGGCGCCGGTTACGGGTTTTGCGCGGATCCCCCGAAATCTTCATCAACGCGCTCACCAGGCGCGTCCGCATTTCATGCGTCGTCGGCGCCTCTACGACCACAAGCAGATCCACGTCGCTCTGCGGACGCAAGCCGCCCGCTACCGCCGAGCCGTGGAGATAGGCCGCTACGATCGCGTCCCCGAGGCATTGCCGGGCGGCCAGCAATGCCTGTTCCGCTTCGACGGGCGGTTTCGCAATCTCGTCCATGGTTCCGAATGCTCCGGCTTTTGTCTCCATGCGGATCGTGGAACTCCTACCAGCGCTGATGCACATGCGGGGCGATCAGCCGCGCATAGATTTCCTTCGCCGCCGTCATCACGTCACCGGAAAGGGCGGCAAGGTCGGCTGCCGCCGCATTGCCTTTCGCCTGCGCCGCGTTGCGGGCGCCGGGGATGACGACCGTGACCGCCTCGTTCATCAGGATCCATTTGAGCGCGAAGGCGGCCATGGAGGCGCCTGCCGGCACCAGCTTGCGGACTTCCTCGACCGCCTCGAGGCCGACCTCGAACGGCACGCCGGCAAAGGTCTCGCCGACATCGAACGCCTCGCCGTGCCGGTTGAAGTTGCGGTGGTCGTCCATGGCGAAGGCCGTGTCGCGGGTGATCTTGCCGGAGAGCAGGCCGCTTGCCAGCGGCACGCGCACGATCACGGCGACGTTCTTGCGCTTCGCTTCCTTGAAGAACAGGTCGGCCGGGCGCTGGCGGAAGATGTTGTAGATGATCTGGATGCTGACGACATCGGGATATTCGATCGCCTTCAGCGCTTCCTCCACCTTCTCGACGCTGACGCCGTAGTTCCTGATCTTGCCGGCCCGCCGAAGATCGTCCAGCGCGCCGAACACATCCGGGCGGTAGAGGACTTCCGTCGGCGGGCAGTGCAGCTGTACGAGATCGAGGCTGTCGACTTCGAGGTTCCTGAGGCTGCGGTCGACGAAGGTTTCGAGATTGGCTTTTGTATAGCCGTCGGCGACATGCGGGCTCAAGCGCCGGCCGGCCTTGGTGGCGACCATGGGACGGGCACCGCCGCGGGATTTCAGCACGCCGGCGATGATCTTTTCCGAGCGGCCGTCGCCGTAGACATCGGCGGTGTCGATGAAGGTGACGCCGGCATCGAGCGCCGCTTCCAGCGCGGCCCGGCCGTCCGCCTCGCTGACATCGCCCCAGGCGCCGCCGATCTGCCAGGCACCGAAGCCGATCTCGCTGACGGTGAAGGAAGTGCGTCCGAACGCGTGCTGTCTCATGATGTCCTCCGATCTATCCACAGGCGGCGCTTCCGCCTTGCCCGGCATTTGCCTAAAACACATGCTCAAGCTGGGCAATCAAAACAAGCGAATCGATGACGTCCTTCCGTTTCATTCACGCCGCTGACCTGCACCTCGGCAGCCCCTTCCAGGGGCTGGCGCTGAAGGATGCGGCGATCGCGGAACTCTTCATCGAGGCGAGCCGCAAGGCCTTTTCGGCATTGGTGGACCAGGCGGTCGAGCGCGGGGTAGATTTCTTCATCGTCGCGGGCGACGTTTATGACGGCGACTGGAAGGACAACAAGATCGGCCTGTTCTTCAACCGCGAAGTGGCGCGGCTGGAGCGCGCCGGCATCCCGGTCTTCCTGCTGAAGGGCAATCACGACGCCGAAAGCGTCATCACCAAGACCATCACCCTGCCGAGGAACGTCAGCGAGTTCCCGGTCGCCAGGCCCGGCACGTTCAAGCTGGAGCATCTGAAGGTGGCGCTGCACGGCCAGGGCTTTGCCGAACGCTCGGCGAGCGAAAACCTGGCGCTGGCCTATCCGAAGCCGGAGGCCGGCTGGTTCAACATCGGCGTGCTGCATACCTCGCTCACCGGCCGGGAACCGCATGCGCCCTATGCGCCGTGCTCGGTCGAGGACCTGCGCTCGCGCGGCTACGATTACTGGGCGCTCGGCCACGTGCATGATTTCGAGATCGTCGCCGAGGACCCGCTGGTGGTTTTCCCCGGCAACCTGCAGGGCCGCTCGATCCGCGAGCAGGGGGCGAAGGGCGCGGTCCTTGTGACGGTCGAGGACGGCCGCGTGACCCACGAACGGATCATCACCGACAGCGCCCGGTTCGCCGAACTCGCCGTCGCGGTCGAGCCGGACGACGATATCCCGGCCATTCTGCGCCGGCTGGAAGATGCGCTGGAGGCGGTCGCCGAGAAGATGGAAGGCCGGCCGCTGGCGCTGCGCATCCGGCTCGGCGGCAGGAGCCGCTTCCGCAAGGAACTGATGGCGCGCGCCGACGACTTCCGCGACGAGGTACAGGCCGCCTGCCACCGCTGCCACGAGGATATCTGGCTCGAGAAGCTGGACGTGCGGGTGGAGCCGGAAACGGGTGGGATCGCGGCATCGGCGGATATGCTCGGCCTCGAAGGACTGATCCCGATGGGGGGCTTTCCGCCGGAACTGCTGTCGGACGCCGAGGCCAGGATCGCCGAGATCGCCGCCCGCCTGCCGGGTGGCACCGGCGCCGGCGAACTGGTGCTCGGTGACGATGCGGAAGCGCTGCTCGAGGAAGCGCGCGACCTCCTGCTCTCGCGGGCGGCGAGGGGCTGATGCGTTTCAACCGTCTCGACATTCTCCGCTACGGTGCATTGACCGACCGGACATTGACCTTCCGGCCGGATGCGAAGCTGCATGTGATCTACGGCCCGAACGAGGCGGGCAAGTCTTCGGCACTCTCCGCCATCTCCGATCTGCTCTTCGGTTTTCCCAACGCCGCCGAAATGAGCTTTTTGCACGATCCCGCCTCGTTGAGGGTGGGGGCGGAAATCGCCGCGCGCGACGGCCAGACACTCGCCTTTCGCCGCCGGCGCGGCCGCAAGAACACCCTGCTTGCGGCAAGCGAGGCCGAGGATGCGCTGCCGGAGGATGCGCTGGCGCCGTTCCTCGGCACGCTCTCCCGCGACGTCTTCGAACGCGCCTTCGGCCTCGACTCCGCATCGCTGCGCGCCGGCGGCGAGACCATGCTGACAAGCGGCGGCGAGATCGGCAGCCTCCTGTTCTCGGCCGCCTCCGGCCTGACGGGACTTTCCGATCTGCGCAAGCAGTTCGAAGCGGAGGCCGACGGCATTTTCGCGCAGCGGAAATCGAAGGACCGGCTTTTCTATCAGGCCCTCGATGCGCACGAGGAGGCCCGCAAGGCGGAGCGCGACAACGAGCTGAAATCCGGCGACTGGAAGAAGCTTATCGCCGAGCAGGCGGAAATCGAGGCGGAGCTTGCTGCCGTCCAGGCCGAAAGGCAGGAAGCCAAGCACACGCTCGACCGCCTGCGAAGACTTCTGGCGCTGGAACCGGTTCTGCGGGAGATCGACCGGGAGCAGCAGGCTCTTGCGCAATATGCGGAATTTGCCGCGCTGCCGCCGGGCTTCGAGGAGCGGCTTGCCCGCGCTCTCGATGCCTCCCGCCAGAATAGCGAGGCGCATCGCGCGGCCGAGGCGGAAGCAAAGCGGCTCGGGGACGAGATCGAAGCCGTGCATGTAGACGAGGCGCTGATCGCCGCGGCTCCCAAAATCCTCGCGGCCCATGCGGAAAAGGGCGCCTACCTGAAGGCGCGGGAGGACATCGCCCGCGTGCGGGGCGAAGTGGACGATTTCGACCTGCGCCTTTCCCAGGCGGCGCGGCGGCTCGGTTTCGCCAAGCTGGATGATTTGCAGCGTGCCCAGCCGGCCGATGCCGATCTCGCCCGCCTTCGAAAGCTGCTCGAGGAGGGAGGCGAGCTCGACCGCAGCCTGAAGCAGCTTCGCCAGCGCATCGGGGAGGAGCGCGAGATGCTGCGGCGGCTGCAAGCGGACGGCGCCGACGGCCGCCTGATCGACCCTAAGCCCTGGATGGAGCAGCTTGCCGCTCTCAGGCCGGACATCGGTGCAATCGGGGACCTCGAAAACCTGCAGGTCAGGGTGGCGAGGGCCGAGGCCAATTTCAATGCCGCAGCCGGCCGGCTCGATCCGCCTGTCCGGGATGTGGAAAGGCTTCTTTCCGCACCGCTGCCGGACCTTGCGGAGCTGACGAACCATCGCCGCCTGATCGACGCGGCCAAGGCCGAAAGCGCGCAGGCTGCCCAGAAGCTTGCGGCGCTATGCGGCGAAGCGGAGACGATCGCCGGCCAGCTTGCGGCTCTCGAAGGGCAGGGGTGGATCGTCTCACGCGAAGACATCACGGCTGCCCGTGCAACGCGGGACGAGCGCCTCGATGCGCTGGCGGCGAAGCCTTCCACCGGGAAATTGGACGAGCTGAAAACCGCGATCGGCGAAGCCGACCGGCTGGCGGATGCCGCGCTTGCAGATGCTGAGCGGGTCTCGCGCCATGCGCAGCTCATGCTTCGGCAGCGGGAGCTGACGCAGGCGATCGGTGCGGCCGAACGCGCGGCGAAAGAGGCCGAGATCGCGGCCTCCGATGCCGTGACCGAATTCGAGGACCTTTTTCACGCCGCGCCCGTGTCTCCCTCGACGCCGGAACGGATGATCGAGTGGCGCAGGGCGGTCGACGGGCTCTCCCTTCTGTCGGACGCGCTGAACGAGGCAAGGGATGAGGCAGAGGCGCTGCGCCTGAAGGAGGAAAAGCTGAAGCCAGCCCTTCTGGCGCTCGCCGATGCGATCGGCCTTGCCTCCGCAGCCCTGCCGCCGCTGGCCCTTGCCCGCGCGCTTGACCGCCGGATCGGCGAGATCGCCGAACGCTGGACCGAGAGCCGGTCGCTGGAGGGCAAGCGCCATTCGGCCGAAGAGGCTCTGGAGCGGCTGGAGGAGCGCGAGACCGCCTTGCGCCGCGATGCGGAGCGCTGGCGTGCCGACTTTACCGGCGCTGCGGTTCTCGCCGGCCTTACGGAGGAGGCGACGGTCGACATGGCGGTCGCGGCGCTGGATGTCTGGCGCATCGTGCCCGATCTCCTCTCCGAAAGGGAAAACCGTGACCGCCGCGTCCGCGGCATGACGCGCGACATGGAGGCGTTCGAGGAGGAGGTCCGGAAGCTTTCACGCGAAATCGCCCCCGATCTCGCCCCGGTTCAAGCCGACGTGGCCGCAAGCCTGCTGAACGACCGGACGATGGCCGCCAAGACCGCCGAGAACCAGCGCATGACGCTGTCCGCGGCGCTGGAGCGCGCCGAAATCGCCCTGGCGCGGCATGCCGCCGAAGCGGGAGAACTGCAGAACCAGCTCGCGGAGCTTGCCGCAGCAGTCTCGAAACCCGTTTCCGGTCTCGACGCCGTGCTCGAAGATCTGCGGCAGCGCAGCCGCATCGAGAAAGACCTCCGGCAATGCCGCGCCCGGTTCGCCGAGCAGGCGGAGGGAGCGGACGAAGAGGAGGTGCGCGCCGCACTTGCCGGCTTCGATCGCATTGCCGCCGGACTGGAGATCGAGCGGCTGGAGGCGGAGGACGGCCGGCAGGTCGACCGGATTTCCGTGCTGCGAGCCGCCGAAGCCGACAATCTCCGCCGCCGCCGCGAGCTGGAGACCGGCATGGGCGCCGAACGCGCGGTGTTCCAGAAGCTTGCCGCCGAGGCCGAGGCGAAGGAGCTCGCGCGGCGCTGGGTGGTGCTGAAGCTGGCGTCCAGCCTGCTGGCGAACTCCATGGAAGCCTATCGCGAACGCCAGGCCGACCCGGTGATGAAGCGCGCGGGAGACATCTTCTCCGATCTCACCGGCGGCCGCTTCTTGCGTCTCGTCCAGCTTTACGACGAAGCGGACGAGCTGCAGCTCGCCGTCGAGCGGAACAGCGGCGAGCAGGTTCCGCTTAAAGGCCTCAGCGAAGGAACCGGCGACCAGCTCTATCTGGCCCTGCGGCTTGCCTTCCTCGAAGATTACTGCAGCCGCAACGAGCCTGCGCCGCTGATCCTCGACGACATCTTCCAGACTTTCGACGACGAGCGCACGGCGGCCGGCATCCGCACGCTGGCCGCGGCGGGCGAAAGATTCCAGACCGTGCTCTTCACCCACCAGATGAGCCTGGTGGAGGCTGCCCGCCGCGAGATCGGCGACAGCCTCGATCTCGTACTTCTGGAAACGCTCTAAGTGGCGGATTGCGGCTGGGCAGGAATGCCGCGCAAGGCCAGGCAGCCGACAGGCATGGGGTATGTCGGCGTATTGCCCCTGTCCGGCGGCGTTGGCGGCGGCTCGCCGCATGCGACGGTCTGCAGATCCGGCTGAATGAGAAGATTGTATCGCCGCGCGTCCGTCATTTCCCGGCTGAAGGTCATCCGGTAATTCTCCACGATCGACGTGAAGTCGGTGCGCGCGAGAATCTTGTCGGCGAGATAGGTCCTGGTCTCGGGCGTCATCGGCAAGCCGAAGCGCTGCAAAGCGGCGATCGCGGCATCGAGCACGGAACGTTCGGCGGGAGGGTCCAGGAGGCTGAGCTTCAGCCGCAGGATGCGCACCACATCCGGCTCCTTGCCCCTGGCCTGAACGAAAAGCGAGGCGGGTTCGGCGGTGGTGCCGAACTCTTCGAAAAACAGGCATTCCCATTCATCGTCGGTACCGGTGAATGCCGGCTCGATGCCTCTTTCGTTCGCCAGCCGGTCGCAGCGCTCTTCGGCGGAGAGCGACAGGGCCCTTTCGAAGACGGCGCTCCGTTCGAGGCCGGCTCTGAGAAGCCAGGGCGGATAATGGCCGGCCGGGGGCTGCGCCTTCTGCCTGCCGATACGCAGATCGGGCGGAGGGGGCGCGGGAAGGAGATAGTTCTCCAGCCCGAACTCCCGGACGAGACGCTGATAGTTCCGGCCGTTGTTGACCGCGAGCACGGTCGTCGCAAGCCCCGCCAGCACGAGGGCAAGGAAGAGGCCGAAGACGAGAGCGGCGGTGCGCTGCCTGCGGCGCCGGTCGATGGGTGTCAGAATGTTTGCCTTGTCCTCTTCCGGCATGATCTCCATTTCCGATCGAGGAATGTCCGGCGGTCGGCAATGCGCATAACATACTAGCGGGCAACCTGAAACCGCCCCGTCAAGAACGGACTATGCCGAATTCCGATGGAAGAATGATGGCCGGTGCGGTGCTCGGCCGGTCATCGCCGACGGCGGGAAAGATGCTGGGAAAAGGGGGATTTCAGGTGCCGGCGAGTTCCTGCAAGTGGCCGGGTGGGAGCCGCGCCGTTAACCAACTTCATTAGAAGGCATTTAACTCAACTTGTTTAGGTTCGCTTGAGAATATTAAGTTGCCGTGGACTATGGCCTTAAAAGCGCACACGAATTTTATTTTTGGTGGCTCCTTGCAATCCGGCTTGTTGTTGAAGGCCCGGTGTGCTTTTCAGAGGCGGTTGGATTCACGCGAGGAGCCATGTCGCCCGGCAGGCACATGGCCCGGACTTGGAGTGCCGAATTTGGTTCGAGTGACTGCGATCATGATCTGTGCGGTTCTGGCAGGCTGTCAGGCCGTACCTGGTGAAGGACCATTGACCTCGGACATCAAGGCCGCTGCAGGTCAATCCCCTGCCCAGATCGGCCGCATCGATGCGGCGGTGTTCGACATCGTCAGCGTGGACAGCCGGACTGCGAAGCTCGTTTCCGATTATGTCGCGACGGCTCTCAATCGCCGATTCGGCATTGGCGGCGGCGGCGGCCGGGTGGTCATCGGCGTCGGCGACCAGCTCAAGATCAGCATCTTCGAAGCGGGCGCGGACGGCCTGTTTTCCACATCCGAATCGAAGCAGACCAATCTCGATGTCGTCGTGCAGCCGGACGGCACCGCCGCGATCCCCTATGTCGGCTCGGTACGTTTTTCCGGCAGGACGCTTGAGGAAGCGCGGCAGGCCATCCTGTCGGCGCTGGCAAGCAAGGCTGTCGAGCCCGATGTCATCGTTTCCAGCGTCAACACGGCGTCCCGCAAGGTCACGGTTTCGGGTGCCGTGGGGAGTTCTTCGCAGGTATCTCTTGGCCTGGTCGGGGAAAAGATCACGGACGTGATCGCCAAGGCCGGCGGTCCGACCGGGCAGCCTTACGAAACCTATGTCACGCTCGTGCGCGGCAAGAGGACCGGAACCGCGCTTCTCTCCTCCGTCATCGGCAATCCCAGCGAGAACATCTATGTTCAGCCGGGAGACCAGATTTTCGTCTCCCGCGATCCGCGCACCTTCACCCTGCTGGGTGCGGTCAGGGAGAACGCCCGCATCAACTTCGGCGCCAGCGACCTCAACCTTCTCGAAGCCGTGGCGCTTGGCGGCGGCGGCAACGACGCCGCGGTCGATGCCAAGGGATATTTCCTCTTCCGCTACGAAGAGCCGGATATCGTGATGGGGCTGCTCGGCACGCAGCGCTTCAACGAACTCCTGAGCAAGGGGATGAAGCCGGATAGGGAAGGGCGCTACCCGATCGTCTACAGCTTCGACATGACGCATCCGGACAGCCTGCTGGTCGGGCAGACGTTCCCGGTCAAGAACCGCGACGTGATCTATGCGTCCCGCCATAACTCCGTCGACCTCAGGAAATTCCTGACGCTGATCGGCGCGCCTATCGGCATTGCGTCGCAGGGCGCAGGTGTCGCCTACAATCTGGAGCGGATCAGCAACTGAGCCGGACGTGCCGGCACAGTTTTTCGAGTATCGTCACGGCAGCCGGATTTTCCGGCTTCGAAGTTCTGTGGGTTTTGCTATCCGGGCGAAGATTTCGTGACGACTTAGTCTTTGTGCGAAGGTTCGAATGCAAGCGGATTTTTTCGTGACAACCTTCGATAAGTATGTTGTTAGAGTCATATTCCGGGATGGCGAGTGCCTTGCCACGGTAGATGTGACGAACACCGAGTGACCATGACGATCGAAATCATCGGCAGGGCCAGCGTTGCCCCAGGTGCAAAATCTGTACAAGATCTACAGAAGGTTCTGAGCGAAGGGCGTTGCACGATCACTCGGATACCGGATGACCGGTGGGACAGTGCCCGCTTTTGGCATCCGGCCCAGGGCGTGCCCGGAAAGACCTACACGTTCGCCGCCGGTGTTCTCGGCGATATCTATGCTTTCGATCCGGCTGTCTTCGGCCTGTCGCAGCGCGAAGCGATGCAGATGGACCCGCAGCAGCGCGTTCTCCTCAATCTGGTCTGGCAGGCGCTGGAGGATGCGAACCTGCCGGTGAGCAAGCTCGCCGAAGAACGGGTCGGCGTCTATATCGGCGCGTCCAGCCTTGAGGCCGGCAATCTGATTTCCGAGGATCCGGCTGCGGGCAGCCCGTATTTCATGACGGGCAACACGCTCTCGATCGTCTCCAACCGCATCTCGCATGTCTTCGGCCTCAAGGGGCCGAGCATGACGATCGATACGGCCTGTTCCTCCTCGCTGGTCGCCCTCGATCAGGCCGTCGCCGCTCTGGAAAGGGACGATATCGACACGGCGATCGTCGGCGGCATCAATCTGCTCGTCCATCCGCTGTCCTTCGTCGGCTTTGCGCAGGCGCGCATGCTGTCGCCGGAAGGGCTCTGCCGTGCCTACGACACCAACGGCCACGGCTATGTGCGTTCGGAAGGCGGCGTTGCGATCATCCTGCGTCGGTCGGACAGGGCGCGACAGGAGCAGGATCGCAGCTACGCCCGGCTGCATGCGGTCGCGGTCAATTCCTCCGGTCGGACGAACTTCATCAGCCTGCCTTCCCGCGAGGCCCAGGCGGAGCTCCTGCGTTCGATCTACGAGAACAACGAGATCGATGTGAACCGTCTCGCCTTCATCGAAGGCCACGGCACGGGCACCCGGGTCGGCGATCCGGCCGAAGTCTGGGCGATCGGCACGGTGATCGGCAAGAGGCGCCGCGCGCCGGTGCCGATCGGCTCGATCAAGACCAACATCGGACATACCGAGCCCGCTTCCGGCCTGTTCGGCCTTCTGAAGGCGATGATCGCGCTCGAGAACAATTTCCTGCCGGCCTCGCTGCATATCGAGAAGGTCAACGAGGACATTGACTTCGACGAGTTGAACGTGCGGGTCAACACGTCCGCGGTGAAACTGCTTCCGGCCAAGGAGGCTCGCTACGCGGGCATCAACTCCTTCGGGTTCGGCGGAACCAACGCGCATGTGGTGATCAGCGATCCGGAGCGGGTGGCACCGCTCGATCCTCCGAAGAGCGAGGGCGCCCTGTTCGTCGCGAGCGCTCACACGGCATCCGCCCTGTCGCGGCTTCTCGAAGAGTACCGGAACCGCCTTTCCGGAGCCGCGCCGGACGAAGCGCGCCGCATCGTCGGCGCCGCGGCGGCCAACCGGGAGGCTTTGCGCCACCGTTTCGCCGTCGAGGCCAAGGACAGCGAAGGTGTCCTGACGGCGATCGAAGCCCATCTCGCGGGCGAGGCATCGCAGGGCGAGCGCGGCGAGGCACCCGTTCAAAGTGCGAAAATCGCCTTCGTCTTCTCCGGAAATGGCGCCCAATGGGCCGGCATGGGCGTCGAGGCCTATCAGGAGAACCGCCACTTCCGGCAGTGTTTCCAGTCCTTCAGCGCGCTCTTCGAATATCATCTCGGGGAGAAGCTCACCGATCTGATCGTCTCGCCCGACCTCGCTCTTCGGCTCGGCGATACGAAGATCGCCCAGCCTCTGCTGTTTGCGGTGCAGGCTTCGCTTTCCGATTGCCTGGTTGCGCTCGGCGTTCGGCCGGAAGCCGTTTTCGGCCACTCCGTCGGTGAGATCGCCGCGGCTTATGCGGCAAAGGCTCTGACGGCTGCCGAAGCGGTCGCGATCGTCGCCAAGCGCTCCCGGTATCAGGACCTTTTCGCCGGCCAGGGCAGGATGGCGGCTGTCGTGCTGAACGAGGAGGCGGCGCTCGCCTTCGCGAAGTCGAACGGCCTTGACGACATCTGCATCGCGGCGATCAATGCGCCGAATTCCGTGACGATTTCCGGTCCGACCGAGGAGATCCAGGCGTTCCGTGACGCCGCCCGCAAGGCGCAGATCGTCGCCCATGTGCTGGATATCAACTATCCGTTCCACCATCCGATCATCGACGGCGCGAAGGACGCCTTCCTTGCCGACCTGCCGCAGATCGAGCCGGAAACGGGAACCTGTACCTATATTTCGACCGTGACCGGCGCCGTTCAGGACGGCCGGGGCCTGGATGCCGAATACTGGTGGCATAACGTCCGCGAGCCTGTCCTGTTCAAGGCTGCGGCACAGGTCGCAATGGACATGGGCTGCAATCTCTTCATCGAAATCTCGCCGCGGCCAATCCTTTCGAACTATCTCGGCGATATCGCCAAGCAGCAGTCCGTGCAGGCCGTCGTCACGGCGACGCTGCAGCGCGAGACGCCGGTGCCGGGCAGGGACCCGGTCGCGCAATCCTTCGCCCGCGCGGTTGCCCATGGCGCTTCGCCGCTCCTGTCGCGCCACAGCGGCAAACGCAATGCCTTCGTCGACCTGCCGAACCTGCCGTTCGAACCGATCGAAATGAAAAGCCCGTCGACGACCGACGAGGTCGACGTCTTCGGCCGCAACGGAAGGAAGCCCTACACGCTGCTCGGCTGGCGCACCGATCCCAATGCGTCGCACTGGAAGAACCATATCGACGCGCGGCTCTTCCCCGATCTTGCGGAGCATGTGGTGGATTCGCGCGCCATCCTGCCGGGCAGCGGCTTCATCGAGATCGCCGTGACGGCCGCTCAGCGCTATTACGGCACGGATGACGTCGAAATCTCCAACCTGGAGATCGTCCGTCCTCTGGAGCTGCGCCAGGACCGCATTGCCGAACTGTCGACGCTGCTGTCGCCGGAAACCGGCAATATCGAGATCCGGTCGCGCGAGCGGCTGAGCCATGACGACTGGACGGTGCACGCGGTTGCCCGCAGCCGCCGCCCCATCGAGGAAGAGTACGACGCGCCCGCCGCAAGGCCCGACGGCGGGCAAGGCATGGTCGTGACGTCGGACGAGGCCTATGAAATGGCCGAGCGCTTCGGTCTTCAATATGGCCCCCGGTTCCAGCTTCTGTCCAAGGCGACGGCCTTTGGGCGCACCTTTGTCGAGGTGGAGCTGAAGCCCGCGGAGGCGCCGGCGCATCCTCATGTCGAGTATAACCTGAACCCCTTCTCGGTCGACGCCGCATTCCATGGTCTGGTCGCGCTGTTCGATCAGCTCTCCGGAAACGGGGCCGGCGCGCCCTATATCCCCGTCCGGTTCGGCTCGGTCCGCGTCTCGGGCAAGGGTGGTCCGATCGCCCGCGCGATCATCGAGATCGAGCGGTTCAGCGGCTATTCCATCAAGGTCCGTTTCCAGATGCTGGATGCGGAAGGAACCTGCGTGGCGACCTTGGACGACTGCCGTTTCCGCCGCACGTCGCTGCGTCGCCATCACACGCTGGCGTCCGTCGCATTCCATTATGAAACCGTGCCGGCAACGCTGCTTGCCGGGCGCGAGACCGTACGGCACGATATCTCGAAGGCATTCGGGATCGCTCAGACCAAGCCCTCCGACAACGCGACGCTGCTTCTCGATGCGGCGATCTACCGGGCCTGTCATGAGATCGCAGCGGTGATCGCCGACCGGAGGGGTGTCGTTTCCGCCCGGCGCCTGCCCGCGGACGGAGAATTCCGCTCCTTCCTCACCAATTGCCTCTTCATCCTTGAAGATGCCGGCATCGCCACGGCGGACGAGGACGAATGGCATATCCCGCAGGAGTTCACGCTGCCGCCGGTGAGCGAGATCCTGCAGGAAGTCTATCGTGAGGATGCCGGCCGCGTGGCGGAGGCGGTGCTGGTCAACAATGCCTATCGCGATGCGCTGGAACGCCTCTCTGTCGCGGCTCACCGCGACGGTGGCGAAAAGGCCGACACGACCAGCGAAGCGATGCTCGACCATGTCCTCATCCACTCGCCGCTCGCCGAAAGGCGCCTTGCCGCGGCGGTTGAGGCCGTGGACGCAGCATTGGCCGCGGGGCAGCGTGGAATTCGTTACGTCCTGGAAGCTGGCGCGACTTCGGTCGCCATGAGCCGCCGCCTGGCGGCGATCGCCGCGGAAAACGGAGCGATGCTGATCATCGCCGAGCCGCGCGAGAGCCTCCGCCGGACGCTCGAAATCGCCTTCGAACAGGACGTGCACGTGGTCCTTCCCGAAGTCGATAAGCTCGGCGCGCAGCCCGTCGCGGATCTGGTGATCGCGGCCGGTACGCAGAGCCAGAAGCTCCTGTCGGGCCATGAGGAACTTCGTTCGGCAATCCGCGCTGCCTCGGGCAACGGCGCGGCGCTCATCTTTGCCGATCGCGCGCCCTCCGCGTTCAACGATTTCGTATTCGGACAATCGGAGGCCTGGTTCGAAAACAGCCAGTCCGCGGAGTTCCCGGTCGGTCGGCTTGGCACGGCACTTCGGGTGGAGGAGTTGATCGCCGCTCTCGGCTTCACCAAGCCGAATGTCGAGGAACGCACCTATCCTCAGGGAACGCTGATCCTGGCGGCCGCGGCCTCGAAGGCCTCGCCTCGCGAGGCTGCTGCAAGCGAAGCTGCCGGCCCGGTCCTGGTATTCGCCGAAAAGACGGATCGCCCGATCGCGATCGGCGATGCAAAGTTCGAGACGGTCGATATCGACGCCGGAGACGCCGCGCTTGCGGAAACGTTCGGGCGTATCGAAGGGCAGCCGCTTCAATTGATCTATGTCGCGGAACGCGAGGAGGATCGCGACGTCTCCCTGCTTTCCCAGGATCGCCTGCGGCGTCTGGGGCTTCTCGCAGAGACCCTTGCTGCCCATGTGAGGGAAGCCGGAGCCTCCGCCGCCAAGCCGAAGCTCGTCATCGTGTCGCCGGGCGGTTCGCCGCTCGCCGGCGAGCGGACGGACGGGGCCAATGCCGGCCTATGGACCTTCGCCCGGGTCCTGCAGAACGAATACGACGCATTCGATGTCCACCTGCTGGATGCCGAAGTCCAAGGCGCGGCCCTGTCGCCGGCTCTGGCCGAGATATTCTCCGCCCCGACCAACAACCGCGAATGGATGATCGTCGATGGCCGCGTTCGGGAAGTTCGCGCCGCCGCCGGCCCGTTCCCGTCTTCCGATGTCATGCGTGACGATTACGAGGCGGCGACCATACGCCAGCTCGTCAACGGCCGTGTCGACAGCATCGCATGGGAAGAATGCGACCTGCCTGTTCCGAACGAAGACGAGGTGGTGATCGCCGTCGAGGCGACCGGCCTGAACTTCCGTGACGTCATGTGGGCCATGGGCCTGCTGCCCGAGGAAGCGCTGGAGGACGGCTTTGCCGGCGCGACGATCGGCATGGAACTGGCCGGACGCGTGGTCGAGGTCGGATCGGCCGTGGACGACCTTCAACCCGGCGACCGGGTGATGGGGATCGCGCCCGCCGCCTTCTCGACCCATGTGCGGGTTCGCCGGGACGGCGTCACGAAATTCCCGGACCGGATGGCTTTTCCCGCCGCCGCGACCGTGCCGGTCGCGTTCCTGACCGCCTACTACGCCATGGTCCACCTCGGCCATATAGAGAAAGGCGAGACGATCCTCATCCACGGCGCCGCGGGCGGTGTCGGCCTTGCGGCGCTTCAGATCGCCAAGCTGAAGGGGGCGATTGTGATCGCCACCGCCGGGACTGTCGAGAAGCGCCGCTTCCTCGAAGCGTTGGGCGCCGACCACATCTTCGATTCCCGCTCGCTCGATTTCGTCGCCCGCGTGCGCGGCATCACCAATGGGGAAGGCGTCGATCTCGTCCTGAATTCGCTCTTCTCTGAAGCGATGGAGCGCAGCATCGAACTCGTGAAGCCGTTCGGCCGCTTCCTCGAACTCGGCAAGCGCGACTATTATTCCGACCGCAAGATCGGGCTCAGGCCTTTCCGCCGCAATATCAGCTATTTCGGCATCGATGCCGACCAGCTTCTGGTCAATCAGCCGGCGGTCACCAAGAAGATCTTTGCGGAAATCGGCCGGCTGTTTGCGGAAAATAAGCTGACGCCGCTTCCCTATCGCGCCTTCGGCCATGACGAGATCGGCAGCGCCTTCCGGCTGATGCAGAACGCCGGTCACATCGGCAAGATCGTCGTCCGGCCTCCCGCCATCGGCAGAGACAAGGTTCTCACCGCCTCCGGCAAGCCGCTGCGCTTCTCGGCGGACGGCATTTTCCTGGTCGCCGGCGGCATCGGCGGCTTCGGCCTGGTGGCGGCGGAGTGGCTGGTCGCCAAGGGCGTTCGCCGCCTTGCGCTGTGCTCGCGCCGTGGGATTGCCGATGGCGAGACCGAAGCCGCGATCGCCGAATGGCGGAAGAAGGGCATCCATGCGACCGTGCACGCCTGCGACATCACCGACGAGGCGGCGACCGCTTCGCTGATGGAACGCCTTCGGGCCGAAGCTCCCGTGAAGGGCATCATCCATGCGGCCATGATTCTCGACGACGCGCTGCTTTCGAACCTGACGCCCGAGCGCAACAGGCCGGTCGTGGACGTGAAGGTAAGGGGCGCCGAGGTCCTGCACCGCCTGACCGAGAAGGACGATCTCGAGCTCTTCCTGCTCTTCTCGTCGGCGACCACGATGATCGGCAATCCGGGGCAGGCAAATTACGTCATCGCTAACGGTTATCTCGAAGGCCTGGCGCGTGCCCGCCGCGCGGCCGGCCTTCCCGCCCTGGCCGTCGGCTTCGGCGCGATCGCCGACACCGGCTTCCTCGCCCGCAATGCCGAAGTCAACGAGATACTCGCCAAGCGCATCGGCAAGACCGCGATGAAGGCGCGCGAGGCGCTGGAGCAGGTGGAACGCTACCTCGTCGCCGACACGGGCAGCATCGACGCGGCGGCCGTGATGATCGCGGAGGTCGATTGGAGCGCCGTGCGCATGCTGCCGGTCGCCAAGGGTGCGATCTTCGAAACGATCATCCGCCACGCCGGCAGCAATGCCGCTTCGAGCGATGGCGATACGATCGATCTGGAGGAGATGATCCGCGGAAAATCGGCGGAGGAAGCGCAGCAGATTCTCCACAAGCTGGTCGCCGGCGAGATCGCCGCGATCCTGCGGGTGACGGAAGACGCGATCACGCCGGACAAGATTCTGAAGGATATCGGGCTCGACAGCCTGATGGCCATGGAGCTCGGCATGGGCTTCCAGCAGAAGACGGGATTCGATATTCCGTTGAGCGGCGTCGGCGACGATACGACCGTCGGCGACGTCGTCACGCGTCTGCGCGAGCGCGTGTCGAAGCATAACGACGAGAGCGAGGGGGCGACGCCGGCCCAGAGCGCGGTGGTCGACAGGCTCGTGAAGAGCCACTCCGTCTCTCAGCAGCAGAAAGCAGCGACGCAGTGATGAGCAAAGGTCCGGATGATGAAACCCCCTCTGGGCTGGGCGCTGAGGGAAAGCGCGGTCTATTGGACAAGATGCGCCGGACAAGCGAATCATCCGGACGCAACCGCGCTGCGCGGCTGAACCGCCAGCCGCAGCCGCCGGCCCGCCAGGTCCTGCGCTTCGATGAGCTTGCCGAATACCAGCGCGTCCAGCTTCAGCGCATGGCCGGCGAGCTGACGGGCGTCGCCAATCCTTTCTTTCGCTCCCACGACAGGGCAGCCGGTGCGACCACGACGATGGCCGGGCGCGAGTTCATCAACTTCGCGTCCTACGACTATCTGGCGACGAATACCGATCCGCGGACGGCGGAAAGGGCCAAGGCCGCGATCGACCGGTTCGGAATTTCCGCTTCCGCCAGCCGCCTCGTTGCCGGCGAGCGGCCGGTGCATACCGAACTCGAAGCCGATCTCGCCTCGATCTACGGTGTCGACGCCGCGGTTTGTTTCGTCAGCGGATATCTGACGAATGTCGCCGCGATAAGCTGTCTCATGGGGCCGCAAGATCTCGTCATTCACGACGAGTTCATTCACAACAGCGCGCTTGCCGGCATCAAGCAGTCCGGCGCGACACGACGGCTCTTCCGGCACAACGACATCGAGAACCTGGAATCCGTGCTTCGCACGCTATCGGCCGACTTCCGGCGGATCATGGTCATCGTCGAAGGCGTCTATTCCATGGACGGCGATATCGCCGACCTGCCGGGGCTTCTGGAACTGCGGTCCCGCTACGGTTTCTGGCTCATGGTGGACGAGGCCCATGCGCTCGGCGTGCTCGGCAGGAACGGCCGCGGCACGTTCGAACATTTCGATATCGATCCGCGCGAGATCGACATCTGGATGGGAACGCTCTCCAAGACGACATCGAGCTGCGGCGGCTATATCGCCGGCTCCCAGGCGCTTGTCGATATCCTCAAGGCAGAGGCCGGCGGGTTCGTCTACAGCGTCGGCCTGGCGCCCGTCCTGGCGGCGGCGGCGCGTTCGGGCCTGCATATCCTCAGCACGGAGCCGGAGCGGACCGAACGGCTGCATCGCAACGGCGCGCTCTTCCTCGAATGCGCGAAAAAGGCAGGCCTCGATACGGGATTGAGCGTCGGCTTTTCCGTCGTGCCGGTGATCGTCGGCGATTCTCTCCGCGCCGTGCAGCTTTCCAACGATCTCCTGGAGGAGGGGGTCAACGTCCTGCCGATCATCCATCCCGCCGTGCCGGAAGGCATGGCAAGGCTTCGCTTCTTCATCACCTGCAACCATACCGAAGAGCAGATCCGCCACTCGGTCGACGTCACGGCCCGCAAGCTCAAAGATTTACAGGATCGCAATTTCGGCCTAGCGTCGCTCGATATGGAAAAGGTGATGCAGCTTTCGCCGCTGCTGCAGGGCACCGGCAAGACCTGAACCCGCCAACGCCAACTCCGGACATATAGGGCCATGCACGTCATCGTCACCGGGGGATCGAGCGGGATCGGTCTGGAGGTTGCAAGGCTCTATGCCGGGCGCGGCGCGCGCCTGACGCTCGTCGCCCGCGATCCCGTCAAACTGGAAAATGCCCGCCGGGAGCTTCTTTCCTCGGGGCATATCCAGGATACGGATCTCCATGTCGCCATGGCGGACGTGGGGCACGACTCCGATGTCTCGGCCGCGATCGCCGATGCGGAGGCAAGGCTCGGCCCGTGCGACCTCCTGGTCGCGTCGGCGGGCATCGTCGAGCCGGGGCCGTTCGAGACTCTCTCCGGCGAAGAATTTGACCGACAGGTAACGACCAACCTCCTGGGCACGGCCAATGCCGTACGGGCCGTCTACGCTGGCATGAAGGCGCGAGGGCGCGGCCGCATCATGATCGTGTCCTCCGGGGCCGCCCTGATCGGTCTCCACGGCTATACGGCCTATTGCGCCTCCAAGTCAGCGCTGACGGGCTTTGCCGAAGCGCTTGCATTCGAGGCCGCCGGATCGGGTGTCGGCATCTCGATCTGCTTCCCCCCCGATACGTTTACGCCGCAGCTCGAAAGGGAACTGGCGAAACGCTCGCCTCAGGCTCAGGCTCTCATGGGGAAAGCCCCGCCCTGGACCGCGCCTGCGGTCGCCAAACGTATCGTCGGGGCGATCGATCGCGGCACGCCGAAGCTCTATTTCGGGTTTTCGATAACGGCGCTCGGCCTTTTCGGCTCGCTGATCAAACCGGTCCTGATGTGGTGGTACACCCGAAAACGGTCTTGAGGCCGCTCTATAGAATGGCGGCCTGTCCGCCGTCCATCTTCAGAACCGACAGCCTGCCGGTATAATAGGCGCCGGTGTCGATGCCGATGCGGCCGGGGCCGATATCCGGTTCGGCGGTCGGCGTATGGCCATGGACGACGAGAAGGGGGATCTGCGGCCCCGAGGTGAGGAATGGCTCGCGGATCCAGAGAAGATCCTCGTCGTCCTGTTCATCGAGAGGGATTCCCGGCCGGACCCCGGCATGCACGAAGAGCATGTCGCCGATTTTGAGACAGATCGGCAGCTCGAAGAGGAATTGCCTGTGCGATATGGGGACGGCCTCGGTCAGGAGCTCGCCAAGCTTCGCGCCGCGGCCCTTCTGGCGGGAGCTCAGGTGCTGCAGGTCGATACCATAGGAGATGAGCGTCTGCTCTCCGCCCAGCCCCAGCCATTCGGTATAGAGCTCCGGCTCCCTCAGGAAGCGCGAGAAGACGTCATCGTGGTTGCCGCAGAGAGGAAGCCTTTTCAGACCGAGCTCGCTCGGCCTGATGAGGTGTTCCAGGACATGGCGCGAACTCGGCCCGCGATCGATATAGTCGCCGAGCAGGATGACGAGCCCGCTGCGTTCGGTTGCCTGGATATCCGCCGCGATCCGCGCTTCGGCATCCTTCAATTCGTTGATGCAGCCGTGAACGTCTCCGATGACATAGATGGGGTAGCCGGGCGGGTTCGGGCCGAGATCGATCCGGCGCCGGCGGGGTTCCGGCACCTGGTTCGGTCGGCGTCTTGAAAGCCAGTCCGTCAACTTACGCATGCTTGCTGTCATCCGCCTTGTATGAGAATCGTGCCGACAATGAGAAATGGCTGCCTAAGGGACCATTAACAACCCTCATGCGCCGCTTACCCATTGGAAAACTTCGATCCTCTCCGGCATCGGCCCGAAAATCGGAATCGATTTTCGGTAAGCACGATGCGTAGATTCGATAAGTTAGAGCGTCCTTTGTGCGTCCGTTCGGACGCACGGCGCTCTAGGGGGCTTGCGTGGCGAGGGACGAGAGCCGCGAACCTTTGCCGATACGGACATTCCGATTTGCGTCTGCCCTTGCGGTCGCCGCAATCGGTCTCTGCGACAGTTCGCTCGCCGGAACGGGCCGGTTGACCGCGATCATGTTGAAGCGGGTCGCCTCGCTGATCTCCTGTTTGAAGGTGATCGGATAATAGCCCAGCAGGAAGTAAAAATCAGTCCCGGACATCAGCTTCTGCTTCAGCGCGGCTTCCATATCGGCACTGGCCGGCAGGGGCCTGATGCCGGCAGCCACGAGCCGGGATGCCTCGTCGCCGAGGCTGGTCCGCATGTCGCCGTCGCCGAGATTGAACTTGATGCGGAACCCGGAAAACGTGCCGTCCTGCATGCCTCTCATCTGAACGAACAACGAGGATCGGCCTTCGGGAGCGGCGTATTCCCTGAGGTTCGTGCACTCCCAGCTGCCGCTTTCCGCGGTGACGAGAGAGGGCGGCTCCTGGCCGTCTTCCGCTATGGAATTGCATATCTCGGCAGGCGCGGGGTTGGGCTGCAGCGCGATGCCTTCCGCTATGAGAAGAGGACGCCATGGCCATCCCGCATCGGGGGCCGGTCGTATCGTGCCACCGGCAGGCTCCGCGGCCGGTCCGGAGGTTTGCCCGAACCGCAGGTCGATGTCGAGCGCTTTCGCCAAAGCCAGAATGTTCCGGCCTTCGTTGGCGAAGAGGACAGTCATCGTCAGAACCGCGACGACCAGGATTATCAGCAGGAACAGCACTGCGAAGCCGCGTGGCCTGGGGGGCTGCATTGCCATCTCGGCTGAAGGCCCGGCGACCGGCTCAGGGCCGGTCTTCGATGGAAAAATCCTGGTCAATCGGCAATACAAACCGCTTTTGCTGCCGCAGGAGAGCCGGATTGTCTTCTTTCAAGGAAGCTGAACCATGCGCTCGTCTTGGCTCACGAATATACGGTGAGAATAGTCAGATTTCGTTCCAATACAAAGGATTCTTCGGAGACTGGATCATGACCCAGCGCAGATCCGTGTCACGCCAGTTCAAGACTGCGTTATTTCTATTGTCCAGGACCAGATCGCCCTTCGTCGTGCTGACGACGAGCACCGCATGGCCGTTGTTGTTGGGCGTATAGGCGATGGCGATGCGCAGGGCATTCGCAGGCCATCCGAGCTCGATCAGCCGGCGCCGCTTGGTGAGCACATAGTCTTCGCAATCGCCGGCGACAACATCGGCCTGCCACTCGTCGGTATCCGGATCGTCGTAAAGGGGCTCGATCGATCGGTTGACCTGAATGTTCACCTGCCGCAGCTGGCGAAGCTGCTTTGCCGAAACCGCGACGGTTTCAGGTCCGTGGCCTTCGGCGCAGTCGGCGGCATTCGCGACGCAGTATTTCACGTATGCGAAGGGCGCGAGCGTCGGCTTCTGCACGACGATGTTGAGCGGACGCAGCTTTGACGGAATGGCCATGCCCGCCGGACCGATCGCGTGGGCCGCCGGCGCCGATAAGGAGAAGAGCATGCCTGCCATTGCCGCAACGAGATGCTTCGTAGTCATAGGTATGTCCCATCTTGTTCTTTATCGCCGAAGCGCATCGGCCCTGGGACATGCTTCTACACGCCAAACTATTCGGCCCTTTTAAGTAGATATCTCGCATTTTAACGATGTGGCTTTTTCGAACAGGATCCGCGGCAGGCGGAAATATAAGCGATACGTCACAAAGCTTTTTTGCTGCGCCACTCTGGAACTATATTGAGAAATAGTCGGGGGCGTGTAGAAACGATGGCGATCCTTGCATCTTTCAGGTGCCGGCGTTTCCATCTGGGGTAGGGGACTGCTGCATGCAAATCCGGCGCGAAGCCGTCGACCGGTCCTGGACCATGAAGACGATATCGAGAACGATCCCGGTCGTATTCTTCCTGCTGTCTTTCGGGATCGTTCTTTTGACCGACGGCGGGGTCTATCCGTCGTCGCTGGCCGTCGCGGTCATTTTCATGGCCCTGGCGCTTGCTGTGGCGGGGCTTCTCGAGGGGCTGCACCGGGAAACATCGGGATTGTTCGGCTTCGTGCTGGTTTTGTGGCTGGTGCTGATCGCATGGACCTCGTTTCAGGCGCTTTCCCTGCCGTCCGGTCTCTTTGCCAATCCCGCCTGGCTGAGCCTTCGGGAGGCGGGGATAGAAGCGCCGGAGCGCATTTCCGTCGTTCCGGGCGATACGATCGCTTCGCTGCTGCCGATAAGCCTTCCGTTCATGACCTTGCTCGCCGCGCTTTTACTGTTCCGCAGCGACCGGCAGGTGGAAAGCGCTCTTCAGGTATTCGCACTGTGCGGCGGCGCATTTGCGGTCTTCGCGATCGTGCAATCCGTGCTGTTTCCCCATACGCTGATGTTTGCCCCCAAGACGCATTACATCGGCAACCTGACGGCACCCTTCGTCAATCGCAACACGGCGGCGACGTTCTACGGTCTCGTCGCGGTGGCGTCGATCGTCTGCTTCGCCCTGGCGGCGGCGAGTTCCGACCATCGGCGGGGGCGCAGCTCCGACCGGCAGATGCCGCGGCGCGCCTGGGTCTTTCTCCTCATGGCCCTTGCGGCGGTCGTCGCCTTGGCATTGACCCGCTCCCGCGGCGGCGTGGCGGCATCTTTCCTGGGATGCGGCGCCCTGCTCGTGACGCTGGCCATCCATTTCGCGGGAAAGAAAACGTCCCTGCCGATGCAATCGGCCGCACGGAAGGCGTGGGGCCGTCAGGCCGCACTGGCTCTTGTTACGCTCGCTGTTGTCCTCGTAGTCGGTTCCCTCGTATTCGCCCGCACCATTCTAAGAGCGGAAGTCCAGGCGATCGACGAAGGAAGATTGTGCATAATTCCCGGTATCTGGCAGGCGATACGGGACAACTTTATTCTTGGAATAGGCTCCGGTTCCTTCCGTTTTTATTTTCCTGCCTACCGCGATCCGGATTGCGGTCTTGCCGCTACCTGGTTCAAGGCA
Source organism: Xaviernesmea oryzae (assembly GCF_900177415.1). Lineage (GTDB taxonomy): Bacteria > Pseudomonadota > Alphaproteobacteria > Rhizobiales > Rhizobiaceae > Neorhizobium > Neorhizobium oryzae_A. Next base: position 1,790,855 of record NZ_FXAF01000006.1, read on the forward strand.
CACAATTTCTATCTGGACGCGATGCTGGCTCTAGGTTTCCTCATGTCCGCCGCCATGTTTGTTGCCATTGCCGCCATGCTGCTGAGGGTCTACGGAACGGGCCTTCGGCGCCGGAAGAGCAAAAAGCCTGTCGTTCTCGGAGGAATCGCAGCGATTCTACTAGTCGCCTTGCATTCATTCCCGGATTTTTCGCTGCAGGTGCCGGGTTTCGCGATGTCGTTTGCGTTATTTCTCGGACTTACTGCAACAATAAGCTTGAATTCGACAGATAGACGAAGCATTCGTAATTTATGAATTACATAGTATGTGTTGTATTTGCTACACAGATGCCAATTCCAGAGTTAAATTTCTGTCATCTCCAAAAATATCTGGCGCCTCAAAGTTCACGAAAGTATATCGAAATCGTGGGACTTTGATGGCGGGGCACATGATCAATTCTTATAAAGCTATTTTAGCGCTCTCTACTATTGCGCTTCTTTCAGGATGCACGGGTCTTCCAAGGTCTGGACCGGATCCGCATCTCGTTGAATCCAATGCTGCGGTGAAGGTTTCTGCGGCGGAAAAGAAAGTCGGAATCGATTACGCTCTCGTCGACATCAACAAGGCCGTTCTGGCTCATGTGTCGAAGGCGGAGAAGCCGAGCCTGAGGGGAGGCTTCGGCGGCGGGCGGGGCGGTCCGCCGAACATCGTGCTCGGCGTCGGCGACGTGGTTCAGGTTTCGGTGTTCGAAGCGCAGGCGGGCGGCCTGTTCATCCCTGCCGAGGCGGGGTCGCGTCCGGGCAACTTCATCACCCTGCCGAGCCAGACGATCGGTCGCGACGGCACGCTCAGCGTGCCCTATGCGGGCAAGGTCAATGCCGCCGGCCGTCCGATCGACGCGGTGCAGCTCGATATCGCGCAGCGCCTGGCAAATCGCGCCATCGAGCCCCAGGTCGTGATCTCGACGGTCACCAACCGCTCGATGGAGGCCTCGGTTCTCGGCGATGTGAAACAGCCCCAGAAGGTGGAGCTGAGCCCGGCGGGCGAGCGCGTCATCGACGTGATTTCCGAAGCGGGCGGTCTGAGCGCTCCGGGCGACGAAACGACGGTCACGCTGCAGCGCGGCGGCCGCAGCGTGACCGTCGCATACAACACGCTGAGCGAAAATCCGCGGGAGAACATCTACGTTCAGCCCGGGGATACGCTCTTCGTCAACCGCGACCGCCGAACGTTCCTCGCCTTCGGCGTGACGGGCGAGAGCGGCCGGTATGACTTCGACGACTCCAATCTTTCGCTCGGCGAGGCGCTGGCAAAGGCCGGCGGCTTGCTCGACGACAAGGCCGAGCCGCAAGCCGTTCTGCTTTATCGTGTCGTCGATTGCGATTTCCTGCGCAGCCTTGGCGTGGACGTGAGCCGCTTCAAGGGTGACCAGGTTCCGGTGATCTTCCGGGCCAATCTGCGGGATCCGGCCGCCTTCTTCGCGGTTCAGCAATTCCCGATGCAGAACAAGGATGTCATCTACGTTTCTACGTCTGACGCAGTTGAACTTGTGAAGTTCCTCACGATCGTCAATTCGGTCACGTCTTCGACCCGTGACATCGTGGATACGCGCGACACGTTGCGTGACTAAAACTAAGGCGGCGACTGGCCGCCTTAACTTTAATATTTGATTTATCCGGTTCGGCTGCTGCAATTCCAAATAAAAGATTGCAATCCATGTAGAACCGGATATTTCTTAACAAAATACTACTTTTGGGTCACTGGGGTGCTGCGATGATTGTACGTTCTATACTGATGCGATCTGCTGCGATCGGAATTTTCGTGATGGGTACCGGTGTGGCGTTTGCGCAGAACGCCCCTCTGCAGGGCGTTTCGCTTCCTGCTGGGACGATCGCACCGCAAGTCTCGGTGGCGGACGTCCAGGCGTTCATGGCCAATCCGAACACGCTTCTGGCGCAGTTTCCCACCGGCGGACCGGAACTGCAGGCGCGCATCGAGGCTCTGCTTGCGGTCGCGGCTGCGAACGGTCTGCTGCCGGGCATGATGACGGCGATACAAAGCGCGATCACCGCCGGCGCTCTGAGCCCTGCCCAGATCGTTGCGATTGCGGCCGGAGCCAACGCCGCCGCCGCGGCCTTGGTCGCGGCCGGCAATCAGGCCGCCGCGGTTACGATCCAGGCGACCATGGCCAATCCGCAGGTAGCCGCGGCCACTCAGGCGGCGGCCCAGCAAGCAGGGCAACAGGCTGCGAACCAGCAGCCCGGCGTTCCTCAGACGTCGGAAATCAACGGCGGTGCTCCCGGCGGCGCATCTCCTCCCGGTTCTGAAATCGGTGGAGCGGGTGCAACTGGCGGCGGTGCCGGTGGCGCCGGATCCAGCTCCGGTACCACGGCTGCTGCCGGTGGTGCGGGTGGCGGCGGTGGCGTCTCCAGCGGTGGCGGCACCTTCGGCGGCGCTTCCGGTGGCGGTGGCGGCGGTGGCAATAACAACGACGACGATGACGACGATACGAGCCCCGTCGTTCGGAGCTGAAAACGTCATGCGTCTTAAGGTTGCTCTGGCGCTTCCATTCCATCGGGCTACGTGATGAACCAGAGACCTGTTTTCCTCGCCAATCAGGATGACGAACTCCCGGAGCAGAATGCTCCGGGATTGGATTTTGACAATCTGATCGCCGTTGCGCGGCGACAATGGCGTGTTGTCGCCCTGTCCGTTGTCATTTTCCTCCTCCTGGGCATCTGTTACGTCCTGACCGCGGTGCCGCGCTACACGGCGAAGACGAGCGTTCTCATCGACAGAGGCAACAGCCAGGTCGTGGAGCAGCTGTCGACGATCGGCGGCGTCCTGGACGACGAGGCTTCGGTCCTCAGCCAGGTCGAGCTTCTCAAGTCCGAGACCATCGGCCTCTCGGCTGTCGACAGGCTGAAGCTGCAGGACAATCCGGAATTCATGGAGGGCGGCCGGAACCCTCTTCTCGCCGCTGTTTCCTATGTCGTTTCCACGCTCAATCCGAAGCACTGGCTGGGCGGCGGCGACGAAGCGCTTCTCGATCCGGCGGAAGCCAAGCGCCGCGAGGCGCTTTCGCGGATTCTCGATGATATGGAAGTTGCGCGCGTCGGGCGCTCCTACGTGCTGGAAATCTCGTTTACGGCCACGTCGCCGCAGCTCGCGGCGTCGGTCGCCAGGGCGATCTCGGATGCCTATCTGACGGACAAGCTGAATGCGAAATATGATGCGACGCGGCGGGCGGGGGCCTGGCTGCAGGAGCGTATCGAGGAACTGCGGCAGCGCTCCCTGGAATCCGATCTCGCCGTTCAGAAGTTTCGCGCGGCAAATGGCCTGGTCGTCGCAAACGACAAGCTCGTCTCCGACCAGCAGCTGACCGAGCTCAACAGCGCGCTCATCGTCGCGCGTGCCGATACCGCCAGGGCGCAGGCGCGCTTTGACCGCATCCGGTCGATCATAGCCAGCGGCCAGACCGACGCGATCGTCACCGATGCGCTCGACAGTTCCGTCATCAACACGCTTCGCGAGAAATACCTGGACGCTTCGAAGCGGGAATCCGAGATCAGCAAGCGGCTCGGGGAAGGGCACATTCAGGCGATCCGTCTGCGCCAGGAAATGGCCGAATACAACCGGCTCATGTTCGACGAGCTGCGGCGCATCGCCGAAAGCTATCAAAGCGAGCTCGAAGTTGCACAGTCCCGCGAACGCCAGATCACCCAGGGCGTCGAGAACGCCACGAATGTCAGCGTCAACGCCAGCGAGACGCAGGTTCAGCTACGCGAACTCGAACGGAGCGCGGAAACCTACAAGAACCTCTACCAGACGTTCCTGCAGCGGTACCAGGAAGCCGTGCAGCAGCAGTCCTTCCCGGTCACGGAAGCGCGCGTCATCTCCCGTGCCGTGCCTCCGAACAGGCCGAGCGAACCGCGCGTCCCGCTGGTTCTGGCGCTCTGCATCGTTCTCGGCGGTGCCGTTGGCGGAGGCGCTGCGGCGTTCCGGGAATTCCGGGATCGCTTCTTCCGCACCGGCGAGCAGGTGAGGGACGTTCTCGGCCTGGAATATCTCGGGGCCGTTCCGCTGGTAGAGCCTTCGAAGAGCAAGCTGATCCCGGGCGATCCGATCCGGGGCGAGGTTTACAAGAGGAGCCAGGTTTCCAACTTCGCGCTGGAGCATCCCCTGTCCTCCTTTGCCGAAACCCTTCGCAGCGCGAGGATCGCCGCGGATCTCCATATCGGCAAACCTCAGAAGATCATCGGCATCGTCTCCGCTCTTCCGGGTGAAGGCAAGTCCACGATCGCGGTGAATTTCGCCCAGACCCTCGCCAAGAGCGCCAGGACCCTGCTGATCGATGCGGACCTCAGAAATCCCGGTGCGACGAGGGCGCTCGGCCAGCATGCGGACGAGGGCTTGCTGGAAGTGCTGCTGGAGAACCATGCGCCGTCGTCGGCGGTGCTGACCGATCCGGATTCGGGGCTCAAGTTTCTGCCTGCGGTCGTGAAGCGCCGGGTGCCGCATTCCTCCGAGCTTCTGGCTTCGCCACAGATGATGAAGCTGCTCACGCAGGCATGCGGCGAGTTCGAATATATCGTCATCGATCTGCCGCCGCTCGGACCCGTCGTGGATGCGCGCGCGATCGCCTCGAGGATCGACGGCTTCGTCGTGGTCGTGGAGTGGGGCGAGACGTCGCGCAAGGTCGTCAAGGACACGTTGAATGCCGAACCGCAGATTACCGGCCGCTGCCTCGGCGTGATCCTGAACAAGGTCGACAACGACAAGATGCGACTCTATCGCGAATACGGGTCGTCGGAATATTACGCCTCGCGCTATACCTCCTATTACCACGATAATGCTTCGTAATCCGAGGCGGAACTTCGTCTGCCTTCTCGCCGTGCTGGCATCCTTGCTCATCGGGGCTGTCGCGGTGGGCGATCTTGCCACGACCGCCAGATATGGCAGCTATCTCGCGATCGATTCGCTGTTGGCGAACGACAAGCCGGTTTCGGCTCAGGTGATTGCGGATTATGCGCAGCGCCTGTCGAAATCGCCGCAGACCTGCCGTACCGATATCCTGAATTCGGCTGTCGACATCGCGATGCGGAATGTCGAGCAGGAGACGGCCTCCTTCGATCGGACGGCATGGATCGCCTCGCTCAGATCCCTGGAGCCTTTGCTGCGCGACAGTCTGGCCTGCATGCCGACGAACGGTCTCTTATGGGCGCGTTTGGCCGTCGTGAGATGGCTTCTCGGCGGAACGGCGGAAGAGCAGGCCTCCCTGCTGACGATGTCTCAGGCCTATGCGCCATCCGAGCTTCGGGTTATCCGCAGCCGCATGGTTCAATGGAGGCGGGTTTCGCCGAAGGTCTTGGAGCTGGCGGAGCGCGCGCTCCGATCGGACGTAAGGACTATTCTCAACTATGCCGAGGTTTCTGCGGCGAAGCGGCTTCTTGCCGATGTTCCCCCGCTGGTGAAGCCGTTCGTCGCCGAGGAAGCCCTTGTCCTGCCGGAGGAGCGGCGAACTGCCTTCGTTCAGGCAGGAATTCCGCTTGACTAGGATTGAGCCCCGTATCCGTTGAGTTCGCCCGTTCCGCGAAAGCGGATTGTGGCCCCGGCGATGACACTTCCAGCGGGCCCGAACCCTTCCGTCGCCGTCAATAGGCCGGCTTGTAACACACGGCAACGACCTCGGTCTTTTCGGGATAGGTCACGGTCAGGTCGTCGCATACCCGGACCTTCTTGCAGCGATGGCCGCAGGTTGGCGCCGGAGCATGGCGATGGCTCGAGACTTTCGGAGCTTCGCTGGCGATGAGATCGGCGGCAAGGGCCCCGGAAAAGGAGAAAAGCCCGGAAGAGGAGAAAAGCAGGGCGGCCAGTACAACAGCGAGAGATTTTCCGGATCTAAACGACATTTATTTCCTCCATGCAAAGCTGTAGCATGGAGCATATTCTCCCGCATAAATATTAAGGTTTGGTACTTGCTTCGATTTCAGGAATATATACGCACGTCTTGATGCATGTGCTTGCGGTCGGCGGCATGGTCCGGTGCCGCTCCGGCAGCGGGTTTCGGAAGAATAGTCGAAAGAATATTCACTCCTCCCGATCTGTTCGTCCGGGAACGGGGGACTTCGGATCAGCCCAGGCGCTCGTGCTTTTCTCTTGAAATTTTTGCACCGCACAATATTCTGGCGACCTGCCATGGTCGGGTGACGCTATGCGGGTAGAGTTGAGATCAAGACTGATCGAGGCTGCCTCATATGAGGAGGATGCGCGGCTCATGCGTATCTTCATGACGAACGGGCAGTTGCGGGAATTCGTTGGTGTTCCCAGACAGGTGTTCGAGAGCCTGATCGCCGCGCCTTCCGCCGGCACCTACTACATGCAGCAGATCAGGGGCCGCTTTTCTTCTCCGGAATAAACAAGAACACCAGCTTTGGTTCGGGCCATGCGGGGCGTGGTGGGTGAGGACCATTTTCTTCATGCGGGGCTCCGGAAGAAAAGCACGGCTTTGATACCGGGTGGTCTCGGACTCTTCCGGCGTTGGAGAAGGCGCCTGTTTGGGTTACACTTGGCGGGCAGGCTTCCTCCGAGAAGTTATGCCTTCGTGGCCTTCCGGCTGCGGTAAATTTGCATCGGAGGCCGATTAATATCGGATCGTTTGTCGATTGCTTCGTTGTTTGTAAAGCCTTTGCCTTCGATCTTTGCCATAAAGTGAATCGTGATGGTCTTACTCTCTTTATCGGGTGTTGCCCTTTGTCAAATATAGTCAAGTGCTAATATTTTGAGCTATTTGACTAGGCGATGGGCAATTAACCACCTAGGATGCAAATCATTGCTTCGAAGGTGCCTGTATAGTACGGAGAGACTGCAAGACGATGCTTTATGTAATTGGCGCCTGTACATGAGAGCCGGCTACCTGAAGTAAGTTATGACTGACGGATTCCGTTAGGGGGAATATGATGAATGCAAGTGTGAAGAGCAGTGGCAAGGTTGCGCTGATTACCGGCGTGACCGGCCAGGATGGTGCCTATCTGGCGGAGCTATTGCTGGAGAAGGGATATACCGTCCATGGCATCAAGCGGCGTTCTTCAAGTTTCAACACCAACCGCATCGAGCATCTTTACGAAGATCCGCATGTGGAGGATCCGCGCTTCATCCTGCATTTCGGCGACATGACGGATTCCACCAACCTGATCCGCGTCGTACAGGAAACCCAGCCGGACGAGATCTACAATCTGGCCGCCCAGAGCCACGTGCAGGTGTCCTTCGAGACGCCGGAATATACCGCCAACGCGGATGGAACCGGCACGCTGCGTCTTCTGGAAGCGATCCGTCTCCTGGGGCTGACGAAGAAGACCCGCTTCTACCAGGCTTCGACCTCGGAGCTTTACGGCAAGGTGCAGGAAGTGCCGCAGAGCGAGACGACGCCCTTCTATCCCCGCAGTCCCTACGCGGCCGCAAAGCTCTATGCCTATTGGATCGTCGTGAATTATCGCGAGGCTTACGGCATGCACGCTTCCAACGGCATCCTGTTCAATCACGAAAGCCCGATCCGCGGCGAGACCTTCGTCACCCGCAAGATCACCCGCGCCGCGGCCGCTATCCATCTCGGCCTGCAGGAGCGTCTTTACCTCGGCAATCTCGACGCCAAGCGCGACTGGGGCCATGCGCGCGAATATGTGCGGGGTATGTGGCTGATGCTGCAGCAGGACGAGCCGGACGATTACGTGCTGGCGACCGGCGAGACCCATACGGTTCGGTCCTTCGTGGAGAAAGCTTTCGCCAAGGTCGGCATGCCGATCGAGTGGCGCGGCGAGGGTGTGGATGAGAAAGGTTACGACGCGACGTCCGGCCAATGCGTGGTCGAAATCGACGCCCGCTATTTCCGCCCCACCGAGGTGGATCTCCTGATCGGCAATCCGGCCAAGGCGCATCAGATGCTTGGTTGGAGGCACGAAACCAATCTCGATCAGCTTGTCGCCGAAATGGTCCGGGAGGATCTGAAGGTCATGGCGCGCAACGTGCCGGCTGCCGGCGCCAACAAGGGGCTCGCGCATGCCTGAGGCGATCTACAGCCTTGCGGGCAGGAAGGTCTATGTCGCGGGGCACCGCGGCATGGTCGGTTCGGCGATCGTCCGCCGGCTGGCGTCCGAGCGCTGCCAGATCCTGACTGCCACGCGGGCTGAGCTCGATCTCACCCGGCAGGAGGAGGTGGAGGCATGGATGGAGAGGAACCGTCCCGATGCGGTCTTCCTCGCCGCCGCCAAGGTCGGCGGCATCCTCGCCAATGACAGCTATCCGGCCGACTTCCTCTACGACAACTTGATCCTGGAGGCGAACATCATCCATGCGGCTCACAAGGTGGGCGTGCAGAAGCTGATGTTCCTCGGTTCCTCCTGCATCTATCCGAAATTCGCAGATCAGCCGATTGCCGAGGAGGCGCTGCTGACGGGGCCCCTGGAGCCGACCAACGAATGGTATGCGATCGCCAAGATCGCCGGCATCAAGCTCTGCCAGGCCTATCGCAGGCAGCATGGCGACGATTTCATCTCGGCCATGCCGACGAACCTTTACGGTCCGGGCGACAATTTCGATTTGAAGTCGAGCCATGTCATGCCGGCGCTGATCCGCAAGGCGCATGAGGCGAAGATCGATCGCTTGCCGGAGATCACCATCTGGGGCACCGGCAAGCCGCGCCGCGAATTCCTGCATGTGGACGATTGCGCCGACGCCTGCGTCCATCTGATGAAGACCTATTCGGATGACATGCATGTCAACGTGGGCTCCGGGAAGGACATCACCATCCTGGAGCTGGCCGAGCTCGTCTCCAGGGTCGTCGGCTTCAAGGGCAGGATAGCCCATGACCTGACGAAGCCCGACGGCACCCCGCGCAAGCTGATGAGCGCGGATAAGCTTCGCGGTCTCGGCTGGACGCCGAGGATCGGACTTCAGGAAGGTGTCGCCAGCGCTTACGAGGCGTTCCTCAAGGGGGAATATCTCGAACGCACGCAGGGAGATGCAGCGTGACGACAGCGACGGCGGAAGTCCTGAGTGATGACGGATCCGCCGATGCCGCCCGAGAGGCGGTCGCTGCGGTTGCACAGCAAACGAAAAGAAGCGTCGTCGTCTACGGGATGAACTACGCCCCCGAAATTGCCGGCGTCGGGAAATATACCGGTGAAATAGCCGAGCATCTGGCTGCCGAGGGCATGGACGTGACGGTGGTCACGACCCCTCCGCATTATCCTGGCTGGAAGGTTCAACCCGGTTACGGAAACCGGTATTCGTCTTCGAGAGAGAATGGTGTCGGCATCATCCGCACGCCGCTGATTTTGCGGCAGAGGATGAAGGGTATCTGGCGGCTTGTGGCGCCGCTGTCCTTTGCGCTGAGCTCCGCTCCCGTCATATTCTGGCAAATCCTGCGCCGCCGCCCCGGGACCGTGTTCTGCGTCGAGCCGACCCTTTTCGCCGCGCCCGTCGCCCAGCTTGCGGCAAGGATCGTCGGAGCGCAGACCGTCCTGCATGTGCAGGACCTCGAAGTGGATGCGGCCTTTGCGGTCGGCCATCTCGGCGGGAGAGCCTGGATCAGGAAGCTCGGTTACGCCTTCGAGCGTTCGACCCTTCGAGGCTTCGACAAGGTCATCACCATCTCCGACCGCATGGCCGAGAAGCTGCGCGAAAAGGGGATTTTCGAGAACAAGGTTTCGGTGGTCCGGAACTGGGTGGATCTCTCCCACATCTATCCGCTGGAAGAGGTAAGCCCCTATCGCGCCGAACTCGGCTTTTCGAGCGGCGATTTCGTCGTGCTCTATTCCGGCAATATCGGCGCCAAGCAGGGATTGAACGTCCTGCTCGAGGCTGCCGAACGCCTGAAGGAGGAAGTGCATATTCATTTCGTGATTGCCGGCGAGGGGCCGCTGAAGGCGGACCTCCTGGCACGTTACGGCCACCTGAAGAATGTCCGCTTTCTGCCGTTCCAGCCCTATGCGCGGCTGAACGAATTCCTGAACATGCCGGATCTGCATGTCTTGCCGCAGGAGAGGGGGGCTGCCGATCTGGTCCTGCCCTCCAAGCTCGGCGGCATGCTGGCCAGCGGCCGGCCGATCCTGGTGACGGCGGACGAGGGGACGGAGCTTGTGGTATTCCTCGGAGATGCCGCGATTGTCGTGCCGCCCGGTGACGAAGACTTACTATCTGCGGGAATACAAAGGGCGGTTCGGGACGCTAGAAGGCATGATCCCATTAGTCAGGTACTCCGCTCGCAGACATTGGGAAAGCCGGAGGCGCTTACCGGTTTATTAAGAATATTCGGAAAATGCGAATGTTGAAAAGGATAACCGGGCAGGTCGATCGTAAGCAGTTGATCAATATTGCCATGCTTACTGGTGGTTATGGCTTGGGGCAGGGTTCCTTGTTCTTCTCTCAGACGTGGTTGCTCGTTAATGGTGATCTGAAATTGCTTGCCTTCTTTGGCACAAGTTTTGCTTTCGCAGTCCTTGCCGTGATGATCGTGGATGCCGGCTCTTATATCGTGCTCGCGCGACACACGGTGAACCAGTTATCGTCGGAGGATGCCTGGCTGGAAATTTGGCGGTGTTACTGGGAAACCAGCATATTTCGCTTGGTTATGGCTGCTATGTTTGCGGCGGTCACGATCATCTTCATCATCATCGGTGTTGATGATGATGCGGTATGGTTTGCAGTTTGGTTCATGCCCGCCCTCATCATTTGGTCATTTAATGGAACAGGGTTGATTGACGGATTGAACCTGAGTGGGATTAGCGGCCTCTCGGGGGCGTTGCCCTACATTGCCGCGGCAGTCGCGCTGATAGGGTGTCATGAGTTCTCTGTCGAGCGCCCTGGGGGCATTCTTGGAGCAGCGATTTGCCTCGGATACGCAGGAACAGTCACCGCACAATTCATGACGTTGTTGGTGCTGGATAGAAGCCCACGTTTTCTTTGCCCAACGAAAACCGGGATCAAGCGTTCAATGGCCCAAGGTCTTCAGTTGATCTCGTCGCAAATTCCCGGCCAGCTCTATTTTCGGGGGCAGCTACTTCTATCGAATAGCTTCCTCGGCGCTGATGTGACTGCATTGTTCATCTATGGCAAGCAGGTCGTTAACTCCTTCATCCAAGTGATTGCCTTCATTCGTCGAGCCGAGTTTCCAAAACTAGTCGCTCAATTGAGCCAGACTCCACAGGATCTATTGCGAACGACATTTCGTGTTCAGCGGTTTGGTAATTCTTTGGCCGCGGCGATGGCGATTGCGGTTTTGTTGATGGGACTTGGATTGGGAGTTTACGCTGATGGCGAAACCTCCCGGGCAGGTTTCGTTGTCGCCCTTTTTGCACCTACCATTGTAACAACGACTGTTGTCCTTGCATTTCAGCAAGCGATGTCTGCTCTCGGGAAATATGGCGCGTTAGCCAAATGCATAGCAGCCGCGATGTTGGCTGGAACGGCTGTCGCAGGAGCTACGATCAACTGGCTTGGCATTATAGGCTTGGCGCTGGCTGACTTGGCCCAGCACGCAGTAAATAGCTGGTTCAGTGTTGCGCACCTTAAGAGCCTGGCACCGACAGATGTAAGGCAAACCGAAAATTGATGGTGCCTAAAGCAGGAACAGCCAAATGCAGCCTCGATCGAATTTTTATCTGCTCTCAAAGGGAAGAAATGATCACTTAACTGTGAATCTCGATAGAGTTATTATCCCGAGCGTCGTCTTTATTTTCTATGCCGTCATGGCCAACGACGCGTGGGCTCCAATAATTGTGTTGCCATCATTCTTGTCAATAATGGTATTTTCTATTAAAATTCAGGAAAAATATTTAACGCCGAACGATATTATTAATTTTATATGTTTTTTATTCTTTGTAATCGCGCCAATTCAAGTTTTTTCGGATGGGTATTTTGATGCCAAAACATATGTATCCGGTTTTGAGCTTTCTTATCGCCATTTCGTAACTGCTCAAGCTATTTTTCTTGTTTTTTACCTTTCTTATATGTTTTCTTTGAATTTTTTTAAAGAAAAATCTAAGGATATTATCGAAATATATTGTTCAAAAGAAGCTACGAAATTTATATTAATAATAATAATTGTGTCATTTTCTCTTCATGTAATTTCTTATGGGAGTATAAATAACCTTCTTTCTTCTCGTTATAACAGGGATTTGGGGGAGACGAGCTTTATTTCTCTTATCTGGAAGGCCGTCCAAATATGCTCCACATTGGTTTTGTTTTCTGGAGCCATGAGGTCGAAATCAACAATTCTGTATAAGGTTTTTGTAGGGGTGTCATTGATTTTTCTGTTTATTTCAATAAATCCTTTTAATATAGCCCGTAATGTTCTTTTTAATGCTTGGTTTCCTCTGATTTTGGTAGTGTTAAAAGGAAAAATTAAACCGATTTTTTTGCATTTATTGTTCTTTTTTTTGGTTATAATTGTGATGCCTTTATTTAATTACACGAGCCGGGAAGGATTAACTTTATACGAGTCATTGTTAATACTTAGAGAGGGACTATCTGAGGCGCTGAATAGACCTTTTAGTGATGTCTTTGATATGCTCGCTATGGCTGTGAACTGGTTTGAAAGTCATAATTTTCATTATGGGGACAAGACATTGGGACTCCTTCTATTTTTTATCCCGCGCGCGATTTGGACCGGCAAAGCGACTCTCACCGGACTAGATATTGGGCACTATATTCACTTTATGGATTATGCGGGAACCGCAAATCTTTCGTTTTTTATTGGCGGAGATTTCTACGCTGATTTTGGCCTATTGGGTGTTCTATTTGGGGGCGTATTTACGGCATACATTGTATTTCTCAGCGTGTATCGTAGGCAGATTTACATAAACGGATGCTCGATTAAGACATTGATGTTTATTTCTGCGCTGCCCATACTCATCCGGGGACCGATCGGTGCAAATGTAGGGCTTTTTTTTTTAGAGATGATTTTTCTTTCTGTATTTCCATGTCTTCTGACTCGAAAAAGAGCTAACGATCATAGTCATTTTTCTGTGCTATACCGTCGGCGAAGTCCACACAACGTTTGACGCGCGAGGCGGAATCTATGCGCATTCTTAGAATAATTGCGAGCATCGATCCAAAGGGTGGGGGTCCCATAGAAGGTCTCAAGCTCGGTGCTGTCGCAATGCGAGATATGGGGCACAAAACAGAAGTGGTTTCGATGGATGATCCCGCCGCACCGCACATCGCCGCCTTTCCCTTCCCTGTGCATGCCTGCGGCCCTCGGCGCGTCAGGGGCGGTTTCACGCCAAAGTTGATTCCATGGGTCAAACAGAACGCCAACCGGTTTGACGCCGCCGTAATTCATGGACTGTGGAACTGGGCATCCGTCGGTGGCTGGATCGGACTACGGCGGGCAGGGCTGCCCTATGTGCTTTTCACGCATGGCATGATGGACCCATGGTTCCGGGATACTTATCCGCGCAAGCATCTGCTGAAGCAGGCTCTGTGGCTCGCAGCCCAAGGCAGGGCGCTGCGTGATGCAGATGCAGTTCTGTTCACCTCGCAAGAAGAGCGACTTTCCTCCAGAGGTGTGTTCTTCGGGTACGATTACCGGGAGAAGGTGGTGGCCTACGGGGTGGCCGAGCCGCCTCAGCAATCCCAGCTTGACGCCAAGGCTTTTCATGAAATGGTGCCGGAACTCGGCAACCGTCCCTATCTGCTGTTTTTATCCCGCATTCACGAGAAAAAAGGGTGCGACCTGCTGGTCGATGCTTTCGCGGATTTCGCGTCGAGACATCCCGGCATCGATCTCGTAATGGCGGGACCTGATCGGACCGGGCTCAGACCTCAATTGGAGGCGATGGCAGAGCGTGCCGGCATCACTCGACGTATCCATTGGCCAGGCATGTTGGAGGGGCCTGCCAAATGGGCTGCTTTCCGTGGAGCCGAAGCTTTTGTGCTGCCGTCCCATCAGGAGAATTTCGGTATCGTGGTCGCGGAGGCGATGGCATGCGGGACGCCTGTACTGACGACGAATAAGGTGAATATCTGGCGGGAGGTTCAGGAGAGCGGCGGCGGCTTTATCGAAGCGGATACGGCCGAAGGCGTACGCCGTCTCCTGGAGCGCTGGTTCGCTCTCTCTGAGCAAGACAAACAAAGCATGGCAGTTGCGGCACGAAAAGGGTTCGAGCAGCGGTTTCAGATCACCGCTGCGGCAAGTGATCTGGCGACCGTGCTGGAATCGATACGGAAAACCAGGGCACCGAGTAAATAGAAACGCATTCCTCGATCCATAGGACGGAAGATCGAATGACCCGAGGGCACGAACTGGAGATTGAATTGCGGTGACGAGGGCGCTCAAGATCAACATCGTCGTAGGCCCGTTCTATCCCATTCCGCCGGTGAGGGGACTGGCCGTCGAGAAGCGCCAATACGCAATGGCCCTGGAATATGCCAAGGCTGGGCATGACGTGACGGTGATTTCAAGACGATTTTCCGACTTTCCGAGCCGGGAAACCAAAGACGGCGTGAAACACATCCGGGTTCCTTCGTTCGATCCACCGAAACCGGGGCTTAAATACCGGCTGATGGACGTGCTCTATAGCATCCGCGTTGGCTTCCATATGCCGAAGGCCGACGTGACCGTCACCAACAGCGTCAGCGCTCCGCTCATTCTGCCTCTTCGAAAAGCCGGGAAGATTGCCGTCAGCGTCGGCCGTTACCCGAAGGGGCAGATGGCCTTTTACAGGCGTGCGGCTCGCCTGCATGCCGCATCACGATACATCGCCGATGCTGTCATCGAACAGTCGCCCGGCGTTGCGTCCAAGGTGCACGTGGTCAACAACGCCATCAGCCATGATTTCGCCCAGGCAATCGAAACTGAACGAGGTCCGAGAGAGAGGGAAATCGCCTATCTGGGGCGCATCAGCCGAGAGAAGGGCATCGATATCCTGCTGAAGGCTTTCGTGGCTCTCGCTCCCCGTTTTCCGGATTGGCGGCTCATCCTGATCGGCCCCTGGGAAATCGCGCGCGGCGGCGATGGCGACGGCTATCTTGCGGAGTTGAAGGCGCTGACGGCGGGCGTGGAAGATCGCGTCCGCTTCGCGGGGCCGATCTATGATGGCAGGGACATCATCTCGCATCTGAGGAAGGCGGATATCTTCGTCTATCCCTCGATCGCGGAAAAGGGAGAAGCTTTCGGCGTCGCCCCGGTCGAGGCCATGGCCTGCGGATGTGCGCCCATCCTTTCAGCTCTGAAATGTTTCGAGGATTTCGTGCAATCGGAGGAAAACGGTCTGGTCTTCGATCACCGCCACGATGCCGATACCAATCTCGCATCCGCCCTCGAACGATTGATGCAGGATGCCGCGTTGCGCGAAAGGCTGGGGCTTGCTGCCATGGAGACTGCCCGAAGGTTTACGCCTGCCAGAATTGCCGAGGCGATGTTGATGGATTTTCAGAGATTGGCAGGGCATGGCGCAACTTAAGCAGTTCGATCATCAGAAGGCGCCGAACGACAGCCCCTGGTCGCTGAGAATGCGCGTCGCGATGCTGGTCTGGGAATATTGCTGGTTGCTTTTCTGCGTCTGGACTCCCAAACCGGCAAACCGATGGCGATTGTTGGTTCTGCGAGCCTTCGGTGCCAAGATCAAGGGACGTCCCTTCGTGCACCAGCGCGCCCGGATCCAGATCCCCTGGCACGTGACCTTGCATCATCGTGCCACTCTAGGGGACCGCAGCAATCTTTACAGTCTTGGCGAGATCGAAATCGGCGCTCGGGCCACTGTGGGGCAGGAAGCCTACATTTGCACCGGTACCCATGATTTCGACGATCCGTCCCTTCGCCTCGTCACGGCGAAGATCACGGTGGAGGAAGACGCCTTCATCGGTGCACGTGCTTTTGTCATGCCGGGTATTACCGTCGGGCGCTATGCCCTTGTCGGGGCTTGCTCCGTGGTAACGCGGGATGTCGAACCTTTTACTGTCGTGGCCGGCAATCCTGCCCGCGCCACCACCAGGCGCAGGAGAGATTCGTAGTGGGAGCGAGAGAATTCTTCAATGGAAGCGCTGTGCGGTAGACGGAACAAATAAACGAAGAATTGTGACGAATGGTTGCTGTGCTGATCCTCACCTATAACGAAGAGCGCCATATCGCCCGAGCGATCGAGAGCGTCTCTTCCTTTGCGTCCGAAGTGTTTGTCGTCGACTCCTTCTCCACTGATAAGACGGTGGAGATCGCACGTTCCCTCGGTGCGGCGGTGCTCAGCAATCCTTGGACCAACTATTCCAAGCAATTTCAGTGGGGTCTCGACAATGCGCCGATCACTGCGGATTGGGTGATGCGGCTGGATGCCGACGAAGTGATTGAGCAGGAGCTGGCGCGGGAAATCGTCGAAAAGCTTCCAAGGCTGGGTTCCGATATTGTCGGTGTCAATCTAAAGCGCAAGCATATCTTCCTTGGGCGCTGGATTCGCCATGGGGGGCGCTATCCGCTGATTCTCACCCGCATCTGGCGAAAGGGGCAGGGGCGCATCGAGGACCGCTGGATGGACGAGCATGTCATCGTGTGGGGCGGGCATACGGTGCAATTCGATGCGCCTTTCGCCGATCACAACCTCAACGATCTCGGCTTCTTCACCGAGAAACACAACAAATATGCGACACGCGAGGCCGTCGACGTTCTCAACCGACGCTACGGCCTGTTTGCCGAGGATGTGCGGTTGACGAGCGAAGGCTCGTCGCTGCAGGCCTCCGCCAAGCGGTTCATCAAGGAACGCATCTACAACAGGATTTCGTTTCCTCTTTCCACGCTGAGCTACTTCCTCGTCCGCTACATCATCCAACTCGGCTTCCTGGATGGGCGCGAGGGGCTGATTTATCATTTTCTGCAGGGCTATTGGTACCGTTTCCTCGTCGGCGCCAAGGTGCTGGAACTTGACCGGACGATCCGTGCGCTTCCAACGCCCGAGGAGAAGCGCACGGTTCTGGCACGGCTCACCGGTTTGGCCCTCTAGCATGCCATTGCGTCAATCGACTGTAAAATGTGGGCTCATTCGTATGCGGTCCGGAATTTGCCTGTAATAAGAGTAATTTCCGCACGGGTGGCACGACGGTTGAGGCCAAGGTAAGCATATTGGCGCCCACCGGTGAAGAGTGACGGGTTATTGCCATTGTTATAAGCGCAAAGTGCAATGGGTGCAGTGGTTCCAGCTGGAGTACCGCTCGGCGCGCCGCTGGCTTCAAGAATACCATCAACATAAAGCTCAATCGCGTCTGCGTTACCGGTCATGACCACGACATGGTCGGAAGTGGTGAGGTTGCTTTGCCCAACAAGTGCTTCCGCCGCTGCTCCCCAACCTGCTCGTGGAGTTGCCCCCAAAAGACCGGACGTGCTCAGGTTTGAGATTGCGAGCTGATGAACTCGCGGGGTGATTGATATCCTAATGCCTTATGCGGGTGAAGATCGTTGTAATGATCAAACCAGAAGGGCAGTTGTGCGATGACGGTTTCGGCATCCGGAGTTGGGTTTACCGAGACGTAATCGCGCTTGAATGTTTTGACAAAGGCCTCCGCCATCCCGTTCGACTGCGGGCTGCGCAGCGGCGTCGAGCACGGCTGCATGCCGATGTCGCGGAGCAAGGATTTTGTGTCCCTGGCGATGAAGCAGGAGCCGTTGTCGGTGAGCCATTCGATAGGCTGCGGCAACATGTTGATGCGGCCAAAGCGGTTCTCGACAGCCGTGATCACGAGGTCCTGCACATCCTGGCTCTTGATGCCTTCCGTGGTGGCGATATGGGCGATTGCCTCCCGGTCGCAGCAATCGAGAGCGAAGGCAACACGGACCTTCTCCTTGTTGTCGCAGCCGATCTCGAAGCCATCGGAGCACCATCTGGTGTTCGAGCGGGCGACGGCGACCTGGCCCTCGTGAAGACGATCATCGACGGCTCCGGCATGTCGCACGAGCAGTAGATGGTGCAACTTCATGACCCGATAGACGCGCTTGGCATTGGGCCATGACTTGCCCTGTTTTCGGGCATTCCTGCGCAGGATGGCATGGACCCGGCGATAGCCGTAGGTGGGCATGTCGGCGATGACGGCCTTGATATCTTCCACCAGCTCCCGATCCGGGAGTGGCGGGCGTCCTCTGGCTCTGGAAGGGGAACCTGTGGCACGGGCAGCGATATTCGACCGGGCGACACCCAAGGTCTCGCAGACGGTCTTCATTTCAAAAAGTCCTTCGGAAGAGAGAGCGAACGCAACATCTGTTTTTTTGGGCCGGTGGCGATTTCGAGGGCTTCCTTGAGGATTTCGCCTTCCATCGTCTTCTTGCCCAACAGGCGCTGCAACTCCTTCACCTGGGCCTGAAGCGCCCGGTATGCGGAAGCCGGAACGACCTCCTCCTCGGCGGCCGTCGCCGTCAGCGCCCCTTGAGACGCCAGCTTGCGCCAGGCGAACAACTGGTTCGGCTGAATGCCGTGCCGCCGCGCGACGATGCTGACCGTCGCATCCACCTCGTAGGTCTCTTGAATGATGGCCAGCTTCTCCGCCGTGCTCCAGCGTCGTCGCCGTTCCGGACCCGAAAGGACTTCCATCTTAAAGTTGCTACTAGTCATATTACCAACATTACTCCTACCCACTTAGCTAAGTGGGGGAGCATGTCCGGACCTTTCGGGGGCTAATTCAGCTCGTGCGACATTGCCTGCACCTGATGTGCCCAACACCGCACGATTGTTGGAGGCACTACTACCGCCCCCAAGAGCAATTTGGTTGGTCCCCGAGAGCCGCCCCGCGAATGCCAGGGTGAGCGCGGCGGTTGGGATAAAGGTCGTCAGGAGCCGGTCGTCGCTGGCGTCCGGCTGTAGATATGGCTTTCCATTATTGGCTCGCCAGAGAGGCCGTGATGATGCGGTGGTCTGGACAGCATTGCAGGCATTGCCGCTGCTGTCTCCGGCATAGCCCACCGGATCATTGTCCGCCGCCACGGCGGCAGTGGCTGCGCTGTCCTGAAAGAGCCTTGAAAGATCGCCCAGCGGATAGATCAGGAAGCCGCTTTCGCCATTGGCGAACAGCGAGAGAAGGCCTTTGTCGTTGCTCCGATTGAGAGCGGGCGGTCCTTTGAGAGAAAGGCTGAGATCGAGCATCAGGACCTCCCGTCATGGGCGACAGCCGTTGTGGCGCCGGCAAGCCTTCGCCCTGCGAATGACAGGTCGCGCGCGACGGCAATCTCGCCGTGGTGTTTCGGTCGGCTCTTTGCCGATATCTTTGAAATCTGCATGTCCGTTCCTGCTCCTTCATATTCATCGGACAAAAGCCGGCCGATGGCGGCCGGGCGTTTGCCTTTGATTGTAAGAACAGGTTCGGGGAGGGGGATGAAATGTCGGGAGAAATCTGCGGAACAGGCTACGCCGCAGAAACCCTATGGTGCGCCAACCATCTGATCCGGCTTGCGGATCGGCTGTCTGACCGGTATTCGCACATCGCTCATGACATTGTCCCGGAGGGTCAGTTCGTCCACGCCTTGCCCGATATCGATGCCGATATCGGTCCGCGTGATCTCGTTCTGCTCGATCAGGACGTTTCGAATAGCGGGCGCAGTTGCCGAGCGGCCATCCACCCGGATCGTCGCAGCCGCGCGCAGCCGGTTCTCTCGGATGACGGTCCCGAAGGCGAGGAGGGTGTCGTTGTCCTTGAACTGCCGGCCGGCAATATCGATTCGGGCTGCATGCCGGAAAGCCGGTCCGGTGACCTCGTTGTTCAGAAACTGGATATAGAAATTCGGCTGCAGATGTTTGTAGTAGAGTGAGGTTGCGCCGAAACCGGTGCTCCTCAATGCCGTGTTGTCGGCAAAGACATGCCTGTAACCTGCGCCGTAGATCTGTATCTGGCCGACGTCTTCGAAGTGGTTGCCGACGATCAGATAGTTTTCCTGCATCGGCAGGATCGAAACGATGGAGTCGTTCTCCGCCAGTCCGGAGATGTCCCGGTCCAGGTCGAGAACCTCGCCGGCTTTTTTGACAATTCTCGCCACGAGCCCCAACCCCTGGCCCTTCACCACAAACAGACCCGCTCCCTCCCAGTTCCGGTCTTTGAGCACGCCGGGGCCCGCGGGATCTATCCACACCGATCGGTCGAGCACCGCGGTCAGAGGCCCGCTGTAATAGCCACCGGGACCGTCGGAGGTCATGGCCTCGCGGTCGTTGCCGTACATGGTCTCGAACCGGTTGTTGCGGATGAGCACGTTGCGGGCGGAGACATAGCCTTCGAGGGTATTGATTCCGCCGCCGGAGGCCTGCAGGTCCGTCCCTATGATGCGGTTGTTTTCAAAGAGAACCCCGTCCGGCCCCGAAATGCTGTACCAGCCGCGGCGGCCGGTGCGGAACGTGTTGCCGGTAAGACGCGCGCCTTTCGGCCCCATGAGCAGGAACGGGCGCATGGAGGAAAGTATGTCGCAATCCTCGACGACGATGTTGCTTCCCCCGAGCAGAAGGCCGACGACGCCTGATTGACGATGTCCCCGCATGGCTTGCAGCCGCTGGGCCGCGTCCTCGTCCGTCATTCGTCCGAGAAAGGACGATGCCCGGACGATCACTCTTCTGACGGCGACGTTCCGGCCGCTGGCCTTTCCCGACAGCGGATCGAAGCCGCCCTTGATGATATCGAAATGGCGGAAGGCGTTGATCGTCATGTCTTCCACGGAAAAATCGCGCACTCCCTCGATCAGCGCGCCCGGAGGGGTTTCGGTATCCTTCCATATCAGCGTCACGAGATCGTTCGACTCGCCCTTGAGTACGACGCCCTCCGGAATTTCGAGCGTTCCCGTCAGCCGATAGATGCCGTAATGCAGCAGCAGCGTACCGCCGCCTCGCTTGTGCAAGGCTCCCATGGCCGCGTTGATCCGCGCGGTATCGTCGTGATCGGCGCTGTCCGGCTGGTTGCTGAAGAGCTCCATGACCGGCCGTTCCGTTTGCGCCCCGGGTTCTATCTCGATCGTGCCGGCATCCCGCCAGGCGGAGGCGTCGCCCGCTCCGTTCCAGAGGTGAACACGGTAGGAGCCGGCCGGCGCGTCGTCGGGGATGGGGAAGGATGCCGACCATATGTCGGGACCGGCGACGTTCAGACGGATTTCCTTGGCATCCTCTCCGATCAGCTTGGCCACGGCCCTGTCGGTCACGGCCATGTTGCGTCCCGACAATCGCAGCCAGCCGCCGGGCGTGGCCGCCGGCCCTCTGTCGCCCTGCACCCAATAGATATCGGGAGCGTTGAGCTGGAAGCTGGAGGTCGCATCTTCGGATCGAAGCGTGACCGAGAAAACCCCTGGCGCAAAATGCTTGGGCAGAATGAAGGAGAGGCTGCTGTCGGATTTCGCCAGTACCTCGGCCTTTTCCGGCTCCGGCCGGCTGGCCGTCCTGTCTTCAGCGTGATCAATCAACCGGGCGACCTCCACTTTTTCGACCGCGGCAAGCCCCATCCCGCTGACCTGAACGGTCTGCCCCGGCTTCACCGGATCGCTGGCCCAGAAGATATGGGGGGCGTCTGCCGCGGCGGGGCCGGAGAGGCCGAGTGCCGACAGCATAAAGACGATCGGCAGCAGTCGGCGACCGAGGCGGGGGAGGCGGAAGCGCATGACCTACCTTTGCGGACGTGGGCGGATGCAGATGCGGGAAAATAAATCGATCTTTGTGACACTTTATCGATTGTTTGCTGCAAGACAATAACGGCGCCGGCAGCCCGAACGGCAATTTGTCGTCGCTTTCGCATGGAAGACGATCAAGGCCACGTGCTTGGAGAAACTCCAGCGCTCACGCGCAGCAACCCGCGGTGCGGCTCTTCGATAAGTTTAAAGGAGAAATGGTGGGCGATGAGAGACTCGAACTCCCGACATCCTCGGTGTAAACGAGGCGCTCTACCAACTGAGCTAATCGCCCTTTGCGGATGCGAGGCTTCGGCCCCGCCGCATCGGTGGCCGTGATCTATGCGGATCGCGGAAAAACCGCAAGAGCTTTCATGATGTTTTTTTGAAATTTTTGGAGAAGTCGCGGCGCGGCAAGGGCAGGAGAGGGGAAAGCGGCGAGCCGTCATCCTTTTGTCTTGAAACCTGCTTGACACGAAAACACGAACCTCTTAGTTAGCCGCTCAACCGAGCGGTCGAGGCCGCCGGCCGCGGGGCTTCGTGCCTCACGAGTAATGCGCGGGTGTAGCTCAGTCGGTTAGAGTGCCGGCCTGTCACGCCGGAGGTCGCGGGTTCGAGCCCCGTCACTCGCGCCATCTCTCCTCGAAACGATCCGCTGCTTGGCGCTTCGGCGCAAAGAGGCGGCTGCCGCAAGTCGGCATCATGCGCGGGTGTAGCTCAGTCGGTTAGAGTGCCGGCCTGTCACGCCGGAGGTCGCGGGTTCGAGCCCCGTCACTCGCGCCACTTGTTTCCTTATTCTTCGGCATATGCATTTAAAACGATTTGGGTCTCGGATATCCTTCACGAACGGAGCCCGTCGTCGTCGTCCTGATGCGGGTGCCCGCAATCGTTTGAAGTGCTCCATTTTGGCGCAGGATGCGACATTCAAAAAGCTTGCGCCGGGGCTTCGGCTGCGCTAGTCACGGCTTGCTGCAATGCACGTTCGCTTGCCCGTGCATTGATTTTAGAGCGTCGCCCGGCGCTTCAGGCAAGCTGGGATCGAATACCATGAGTGAACTCCTCACTTCCTACATCCCGATCGCGATCTTCATCGGAATCTCCCTGGTGATCGGCATCGCGCTTTTGATCGCGCCCTTTGCGGTGGCGTACAAGGCGCCCGACTCGGAAAAGCTCTCGGCCTATGAATGCGGCTTCAATGCCTTCGACGATGCGCGCATGAAGTTCGACATCCGATTCTATCTGGTCTCGATCCTCTTCATCATCTTCGACCTCGAGGTGGCTTTCCTGTTTCCCTGGGCGGTCTCTTTCGGCGACCTCGGCTGGTTCGGCTTCTGGTCGATGATGGTTTTCCTGGCCGTCCTGACGGTCGGCTTCATCTATGAATGGAAGAAAGGAGCGCTGGAATGGGAGTAGTCGATAGCGGCAGCACTCTCGTCGCGCCGAAGCCGAAGGGCATTATCGATCCGAATACCGGCAAGCCCATCGGCAGCGACGACGCGTTCTTCGGCGAGATCAACAACGAGCTCGCCGACAAGGGTTTTCTCGTCACCTCCACCGACGAGCTGATCAACTGGGCCCGCACGGGTTCGCTGATGTGGATGACGTTCGGTCTGGCCTGCTGCGCAGTGGAGATGATGCAGCTCTCCATGCCGCGCTACGACGTCGAGCGCTTCGGTTTCGCGCCGCGCGCCTCGCCGCGCCAGTCGGACGTGATGATCGTCGCCGGCACGCTGACCAACAAGATGGCGCCCGCGCTGCGCAAGGTCTATGACCAGATGCCGGAGCCGCGCTACGTCATTTCCATGGGGTCCTGCGCCAACGGCGGCGGTTACTATCATTATTCCTATTCGGTGGTGCGCGGCTGCGACCGCGTCGTGCCGATCGATATCTACGTTCCGGGCTGTCCCCCCACGGCGGAGGCGCTGCTTTACGGCGTGCTTCTGCTGCAGAAGAAGATCCGGCGGACCGGCACGATCGAGCGCTGAAGGCCAAAGGCTAGGGTAACAGGACAAGAATATGAGTGAAGCCCTGAACGAGCTTTCGATCTATATCCGCGAAGCGCGCGCCGCTCTCGTGGAGGATGCGGTTCTCGCCTATGGCGAGCTGACGCTGACGGCGAAGCCGGAAAATCTGGTGCCGCTGCTCACGTTCCTGCGGGACGATGTCCAGTGCGGTTTCGTCAGCTTCATCGATATCTGCGGCGTGGACTATCCGGCGCGCGAGAAGCGCTTCGATGTGGTCTATCATCTGCTCTCGCCCCGCCAGAACCTGCGCATCCGCGTCAAGGTCGCCGTGGCCGAGGACGAGCCGGTGCCGTCCGCCTGCGCGGTCTATCCGGGCGCCGACTGGTTCGAGCGCGAGGCTTGGGACATGTACGGCATCCTGTTCACCGGGCATCCGGACCTGCGCCGCATCCTGACGGATTACGGTTTCGAAGGCCACCCGCTGCGCAAGGATTTCCCGACGACCGGTTTCGTCGAGGTTCGCTACGACGACAGCGCCAAGCGCGTCGTCTACGAGCCCGTGGAGCTGCGCCAGGAGTTTCGTAACTTTGATTTCCTGTCTCCGTGGGAAGGGACCGACTATGTCCTCCCGGGGGACGAAAAAGCTAAGGCCTGATTTCAGGCAGTAGGCAATGGGCAATAGGCAGTAGTTTTTAGGAGAACGGGCAAACGGCGATAAATTCCTATCGGGATCTTGTAGTGTGGCAACGCTCCATGGACCTGGCGGTTGCGTGTTACGAGCTGACCAAAGATTTTCCTAAAGAGGAAATCTACGGGTTGGTTTCACAGATAAGGCGCTCGGCAGCATCTGTGGCAGCCAATATCGCTGAAGGTTACGGGCGTGACGCTACCGGTGCTTATGTGCAACATTTGAAGATTGCTCAAGGCTCGCTGAAGGAATTGGAAACGCATCTGATACTCTCGACACGCGTAGGGATCATTGCAGCAGGTAATATTCAGCCGGCGATGTTTCTGAGTGACGAGATTGGGAAGATGTTGCGGTCGCTTATTCGCCGTTTGCAGGATGGACGGAATGATGATGAGAACTGAAAACGGGCTACTGCCTACTGCCTACTGCCTAATTCCTACAAGCGCGGAGCGCGCCCATGACTGAACACAACGTCCGCAACTTCAACATCAATTTCGGACCGCAGCATCCGGCGGCGCACGGCGTGTTGCGGCTTGTGCTGGAGCTGGACGGCGAGATCGTCGAGCGCGTCGACCCGCATATCGGTTTGTTGCATCGCGGCACCGAGAAGCTGATCGAGACGAAGACCTATCTGCAGGCCGTTCCCTATTTCGACCGGCTCGATTACGTCGCGCCGATGAACCAGGAGCACGCTTTCGCGCTTGCGGTCGAGAAACTGGTCGGCATCGAGATCCCGATCCGCGGCCAGTTGATCCGCGTTCTGTATTCGGAAATCGGCCGCATCCTGTCGCATCTTTTGAACGTCACGACGCAGGCCATGGACGTCGGTGCTCTCACGCCGCCGCTCTGGGGTTTCGAAGAGCGCGAGAAGCTGATGGTCTTCTACGAGCGCGCCTCGGGCGCCCGCATGCACGCGGCCTATTTCCGCCCGGGCGGCGTGCACCAGGACCTGCCGCACGAGCTGGTCGAGGATATCGGCAAGTGGTGCGACGAATTCCCGTCGAAGCTCGACGATATCGACGATCTCTTGACCGGCAACCGCATTTTCAAGCAGCGCAACGTCGATATCGGCGTCGTGAAGCTGGAGGATGCCTGGGCCTGGGGCTTCTCGGGCGTCATGGTGCGCGGTTCGGGCGCGGCCTGGGACCTGCGTCGCGCGCAGCCCTATGAATGCTATTCCGAACTCGATTTCGACATCCCGATCGGCAAGAACGGCGACTGCTACGACCGCTATCTGATCCGCATGATCGAAATGCGCGAATCCTGCAAGATCATGAAGCAGTGCGTCGACCGTTTGCTGGGCGATGCCAAGACCGGCCCGTTCTCTTCGACGGACGGCAAGGTCGTGCCGCCGAAGCGCGGCGAGATGAAGCGCTCGATGGAAGCGCTGATCCATCACTTCAAGCTCTACACGGAAGGCTACCACGTGCCGGCCGGCGAAGTGTACGCTGCGGTCGAGGCCCCGAAGGGCGAATTCGGCGTCTTCCTCGTCGCCGACGGCACCAACAAACCTTACCGCTGCAAGATCCGTGCTCCCGGTTACGCCCATCTGCAGGCGATGGATTTCATCTGTCGGGGGCACCAGTTGGCGGACGTTTCGGCTGTCCTCGGCTCGCTCGACATCGTGTTCGGTGAGGTGGACCGCTGATGATCCGCGCCGTCGTTTTCGCAAGTCTGCTCCTGGCCCCGCCGGCTGCGTTCGCGCAGCAGGGTCAGTCGGCTGAGCAGTTCGGCGGATCGACGGAAAGCGGCGGATCGAAATCCATGGGGGATCTCCTGTCGGAAGGATATGAGATCAAAGCTTCCGCACCCAGCGGAACAAAGTTCATAGTGTTCATGCAGAAAGACAAGTCTGCCTATGCCTGCGAATTCGTGTCGCTGACGCGCTCGCGGTGTGGAACCATAAACTGATAAGGCGTGGAAAAGAATGTCCGTTCGTCGATTAGCCGAAGACAAGGTGCAGCCGGCAGTATTCGCCTTCAATGACGAGAATGCCGTCTGGGCCGAGGCAACGATCAGGAAATATCCCGAAGGCCGGCAGCAGTCCGCCGTCATTCCGCTTCTCATGCGCGCGCAGGAGCAGGACGGTTGGGTCACCCGCGCGGCGATCGAATATGTCGCGAACAAGCTGGACATGCCGCTCATCCGGGTGCTGGAGGTCGCGACCTTCTATACGCAGTTCCAGCTGAAGCCGGTCGGCACCCGCGCCCATATCCAGGTCTGCGGCACGACGCCCTGCATGCTGCGTGGCGCGGAAGACCTGATGAAGGTCTGTCAGCACAAGATCCACCACGACCCGTTCGAGCTGAATGCCGACGGCACGCTCTCCTGGGAAGAGGTCGAGTGTCAGGGCGCCTGCGTCAACGCGCCGATGGTCATCATCTTCAAGGATGCCTATGAGGACCTGACGCCGGAGCGCCTCGAAGAGATCATCGACGCTTTCGAAGCGGGCAGGGGCCACGAGATCAAGCCCGGCCCGCAGATCGACCGGCATTTCGCCGCGCCGGAAGGTGGGCCGCTGACGCTTCTGGAAGACGTGAAGCCGGTTCGCACCAATCTCGAGCCGCAGCCGGCCGCCGATGCAGCCCCGGTTCCGCCGGCCGATGCCGCCCGCCCGAAGGATACGGCGCCGGAAACCGATCCGAAGCTCAAGACGCCCGCCACCGCGCCGAAGGCCGCCGCGAAGAACGCCAAGGCTGCCGAAGCCCAGCCGCTCTCGGGCACCGCCAAGAGCGAGCCGGACCCGAAGGCCGTCGGCAGCGCGGCCGAAGGCGCGCCAGCCGAACCCGGTGCCGCGACGGCGCCGGCCAGGCCGGCCGCCGCCAGGGCTGAAAAGCCGTCGCTTGAGGACAAGAACCGCCCGAAGGGGATCGAGAAGCCGGCCACGCCGGACGATCTCAAGATGATCTCCGGCGTCGGGCCGAAGATCGAGGCCATTCTGCACGAACTCGGCATCTTCACTTTCGCGCAAGTCGCTTCCTGGAAGAAGGCGGAACGCGAATGGGTCGACGGATATCTGAATTTCAGGGGCCGCATCGAGCGCGACGACTGGGTGAAGCAGGCGAAGGCGCTCGCCAAGGGCGGCGAGGCCGAATACATTAAAGTCTTCGGCAAGAAGCCGCGGTAAGGGGTGAGACATGCTTAAGGATCAGGATCGCATCTTCACCAACATCTACGGTCTCAAGGACAAGTCGCTCAAAGGCGCGATGAGCCGCGGCCATTGGGACGGCACCAGGCAGATTCTCGAAAAGGGCCGCGACTGGATCATCAACGAGATGAAGGCGTCGGGCCTTCGCGGCCGCGGCGGCGCAGGCTTCCCGACCGGCCTCAAATGGTCCTTCATGCCGAAGGAATCGGACGGCCGCCCGCATTACCTCGTGGTCAACGCCGACGAATCCGAGCCCGGCACCTGCAAGGACCGCGAGATCATGCGCCACGATCCGCATACGCTGATCGAAGGCTGCGTCATCGCCGGT
The DNA here is from genome assembly GCF_900177415.1 of Xaviernesmea oryzae. Lineage (GTDB taxonomy): Bacteria > Pseudomonadota > Alphaproteobacteria > Rhizobiales > Rhizobiaceae > Neorhizobium > Neorhizobium oryzae_A. The sequence continues at coordinate 1,818,566 of NZ_FXAF01000006.1, forward strand.
TTCGCCATGGGCGCCCATACGGCCTACATCTACGTTCGCGGCGAATATATGCGCGAGCGCGAGGCGCTGCAGGCGGCGATCGACGAGTGCTATGACTTCGGCCTGCTCGGCAAGAACAACAAACTCGGCTGGGACTTCGACATCTACGTCCATCACGGCGCCGGCGCCTACATCTGCGGCGAAGAGACGGCACTGCTCGAAAGCCTCGAAGGCAAGAAGGGCCAGCCGCGCCTGAAGCCGCCGTTCCCGGCGAATATGGGCCTCTACGGCTGCCCGACGACGGTCAACAACGTCGAGTCGATCGCGGTCGCGCCGACCATTCTGCGCCGCGGCGCCGGCTGGTTCTCTTCGATCGGCCGCCCGAACAATGTCGGCACCAAGCTCTTCATGATCTCGGGCCACGTGAACAAGCCCTGCACGGTCGAGGAAGCCATGAGCATTCCCTTCCGCGAGCTGATCGAGAAGCATGCCGGCGGCATCCGTGGTGGTTGGGACAATCTCCTCGGCGTCATTCCGGGCGGCGCATCCTGCCCGATCATTCGCGGCGAGGACATGGACGACGCCATCATGGACTTCGACGGCATGCGCGACAAGAAGTCGTCGTTCGGCACGGCGGCCATCATCGTCATGGACAAGTCGACCGACGTCATCAAGGCGATCGCCCGCCTCTCGGCCTTCTTCAAGCACGAAAGCTGCGGGCAGTGCACGCCCTGCCGCGAAGGCACGGGCTGGATGTGGCGCGTCATGGAGCGCATGGTGAAGGGCAACGCGCAGAAGCGCGAGATCGACATGCTCTTCCAGGTCTCCAAGCAGATCGAAGGCCATACGATCTGCGCGCTCGGTGATGCGGCCGCCTGGCCGGTGCAGGGTCTCATCCGCAACTTCCGTGCGGAGATCGAAGCGCGTATCGACCAGTACACCTACAACGCCATGGACCATGGTGCCGTTCTGGAAGCTGCGGAGTAAGGATTTTGACGAAGAAAGGCGAGGATCGGCGGGATATGGAGGCGGCGGATCAGCATCCGGCGTTCGATCCCACGCGCCTGCCTTATTTTTCCGAAGCGCTGTCGCTCAATCCGCTGCTGGCGCATCCGGCCGCTGCCATGGCCGCGGCCACTGCGATCGGTTTCGGTTTTGCGAACCAGATGGCGAGCGCCTTCTTCGGCGTGCTGCAGGGGGCCATGGAGGCGGCTAACCAGCGCAATCAGCCGGCGGGGGCCGAAGTTTCTGCTCCGGTCGAGAAGCCTGTGACGTCGCGCGCCGCCGCCGTGGCAGAACCGGTGCCGCCGGTCGCCGAAAAGCCGAAGGCTAAGCCGGTTCGCAAGGCCGCAAAGCCGGCTGCAGAGAAGAAGGTCGTTGCTCCGGCGGATACGGCCGCCAAGACCAAGGCGGCGCCGAAGCCCGCAGCCGGAGTTTCTGTGAAGGCCCCGGCTGGCAAAGTTCCGGCACGGAAGCCGGCCAAGGCAAAGCCCGCGGCAAAGGCGTCTGCCCCGGCCGGCGACCTGAAGCGGATTTCGGGCATCGGCCCGAAGCTGGAAGGGGTTCTGAAGGGCATGGGCGTCACCGGTCTTGCCGAGATCGCCGCCTGGAACGATGCCGACATTGCCCGCTTCGATAAGGAATTGGGTTTCGAAGGGCGCATCCGGCGGGACGATTGGGTCGGCCAGGCGAAAGCTCTGTTGAAATAAGAGATCATGTCCCGGGCGCTTAGCGCCGAGGGATGGAACTAAGGACGTTAGTGAGACGATGGTTAAGCTGAAGGTAGACGGCAAGGAAATCGAGGTTCCGGATCATTTCACGCTGCTCCAGGCGTGCGAGGAAGCCGGCGCCGAGGTTCCGCGCTTTTGTTTTCACGAGCGTCTTTCGGTCGCGGGCAACTGCCGCATGTGCCTGATCGAGGTGAAGGGCGGGCCGCCGAAACCGGCCGCCTCCTGCGCCATGGGCGTGCGCGATATCCGCGGCGGCCCGAACGGCGAGCTGCCGGAAGTCTTCACCAACACGCCGATGGTCAAGAAGGCCCGCGAAGGCGTGATGGAATTCCTGCTGATCAACCATCCGCTTGATTGCCCGATCTGCGACCAGGGCGGCGAATGCGACCTGCAGGACCAGGCCATGGCCTTCGGCATCGACAGTTCGCGCTATACGGAAAACAAGCGTGCCGTCGAAGACAAGTATATCGGACCGCTCGTCAAGACCGTGATGAACCGCTGCATTCATTGCACGCGCTGCGTCCGCTTCACGACGGAAGTCGGCGGCATTTCCGAGCTCGGTCTGATCGGCCGCGGCGAGGATGCCGAAATCACCACCTATCTCGAACAGGCCATGACCTCCGAGCTGCAGGGCAATGTCATCGACCTTTGCCCGGTCGGCGCGCTGACCTCCAGGCCCTTCGCCTTCACCGCCCGTCCGTGGGAGCTCGGCAAGACCGAATCGATCGACGTGATGGATGCGGTCGGCTCCGCGATCCGCGTCGATACGCGCGGCCGTGAAGTCATGCGCATCATGCCGCGCGTCAACGAGCAGGTGAACGAGGAGTGGATTTCCGACAAGACCCGCTTCATCTGGGACGGCCTGAAGACCCAGCGCCTCGACCGCCCCTATGTCCGCAAGAACGGTCGTCTGCAGGCCGCCTCCTGGGGCGAGGCCTTCGGTGCCATCAAGGCTGCGGTTTCGGCGGCCTCTGCCGACAAGATCGGCGCGATCGCCGGCGATCTCGCCTCGGTCGAGGAAATGTACGCGCTGAAGGAACTGATCAAATCGCTCGGTTCGGAAAACCTCGACTGTCGCCAGGACGGGACGGCGCTTGATCCGTCGCTCGGCCGCGCAAGCTACCTCTTCAACCCGACGATCGAGGGCATCGAACAGGCGGGCGCACTGCTTCTGATCGGCGCCAATCCGCGCCTCGAAGCCGCCGTCCTCAACGCCCGCATCCGCAAGCGCTTCCGTCGCGGCAACTTCCCGATCGGCGTGATCGGCGAAGTCAGCGAGCTGCGCTACGTCTACGACTATCTCGGTGCTGGCCCGGAAACGCTCTCCGATCTTGCTTCCGGCGCCAACAGCTTCGTCGACAAGCTGCGCAATGCCAAGAACCCGATGATCATCGTAGGGCAGGGGGCTCTTGCCCGCCCGGATGGTGCAGCGGTTCTGGCGGCTGCCGCTCAGCTTGCCGGCTCCGTCGGTGCCTTGACGGAAGACTGGAACGGTTTTGCCGTGCTGCACACGGCCGCCTCCCGCGTCGGCGGCCTCGATCTCGGCTTCGTGCCGGGCGCCAAGGGTGCCGATGCCGCTCACATGCTCGCCGGCATGGATGTGCTCTTCCTGCTCGGTGCCGATGAGCTCGACTTCTCGAAGAAGAACGCCGGGTTCACCGTCTATATCGGCAGCCATGGCGATGCCGGTGCTCATACCGCCGACGTCATCCTGCCGGGCGCTGCCTATACGGAAAAGTCCGGCACCTGGGTCAATACCGAGGGCCGCGTCCAGATGGGCAACCGCGCCGGTTTCGCGCCGGGCGAGGCCCGCGAGGACTGGGCGATCCTGCGCGCGCTCTCGGATGTGCTCGGCAGGAAGCTGCCCTTCGATTCTCTCGCGCAGCTCCGCACGAAACTCTATGAAGCCTATCCGCACTTCGCCGCCATCGACGAGATCGCGGCCGGCTCGGTCAACGAAATTGCCGCACTTGGCCAAAAAGCTGGTGCTATGACGAAGTCCGGGTTTGCGTCTCCGATCAAAGACTTCTATTTGACGAACCCGATCGCCCGCGCTTCCGCCGTCATGGCTGAATGCTCGGCATTGGCCCGCAACAATTTCCAGGCTGCGGCGGAGTAATTATGAACATGGATTCGTTCTTTTCGACCTACGTCTGGCCGGCGATCGTCATGATCGGACAGTCGCTGCTGCTCTTGGTCTGCCTGCTTGTCTTCATCGCCTACATCCTGCTCGCCGACCGCAAGATCTGGGCGGCCGTGCAGTTGCGCCGTGGCCCGAACGTCGTCGGCCCCTTCGGTCTCTTCCAGTCCTTCGCGGACCTTTTGAAGTTCGTCTTCAAGGAGCCGGTCATTCCGGCCGGCGCCAACAAGGGCGTCTTCCTGCTCGCGCCGCTGGTTGCCGTGACGCTGGCGCTCGCCACCTGGGCGGTGATCCCGGTGAACCAGAACTGGGTGATCGCCAACATCAATGTCGGCATCCTCTACGTCTTCGCGATCTCCTCGCTCGAGGTCTACGGCATCATCATGGGCGGCTGGGCTTCGAACTCGAAGTATCCGTTCCTCGGCGCGCTCCGTTCGGCGGCGCAGATGGTGTCCTATGAGGTCTCGATCGGCTTCGTCATCGTCACCGTGCTGCTCTGCGTCGGTTCGCTGAACCTCACCGATATCGTCAACGCGCAGAACAGCGGCCTCGGAACGATGCTCGGCCTACCGGCTTCCTTCCTCGACTGGCACTGGCTGGCGCTCTTCCCGATGTTCGTCGTCTTCTTCATCTCGGCGCTGGCGGAAACCAATCGCCCGCCCTTCGACCTTCCGGAAGCGGAATCGGAACTCGTCGCCGGCTTCATGGTCGAATACGGCTCGACCCCGTACATGATGTTCATGCTCGGCGAATACGCGGCCGTCGTGCTGATGTGCTCGCTGACGACCATCCTGTTCCTGGGCGGCTGGCTGCCGCCGGTCGATATCGCGATCCTCAACTGGGTGCCGGGCATCATCTGGTTCGTGCTGAAGGCGACGCTCGTCTTCTTCATGTTCGCCATGGTGAAGGCCTTCGTACCGCGCTACCGCTACGACCAGCTCATGCGTCTCGGCTGGAAGGTCTTCCTGCCGCTGTCGCTCGCCATGGTCGTCATTACCGCATTCGTGCTGAAGCTTATGGGATGGGCTTGAAGATGCCTGTTGAGATATTCGCCCAAGCTTCTGGCATCATTGGAGAATAAAGATGGCAAGTCTCGGCCAGGCCGTGAATTCGCTGTTCCTGAAGGAGTTCGTCGGCGCCTTCTTCCTGTCGATGCGCTACTTCTTCAAGCAGAAGGCGACGATCAACTATCCGTTCGAGAAGGGGCCGGTCTCCCCGCGCTTCCGCGGCGAACATGCGCTGCGCCGCTATCCGAACGGCGAGGAGCGCTGCATCGCCTGCAAGCTCTGCGAGGCGATCTGTCCTGCCCAGGCGATCACCATCGAAGCAGGCCCGCGCCGCAACGACGGCACCCGCCGCACGGTGCGCTACGATATCGACATGGTGAAATGCATCTATTGCGGCTTCTGCCAGGAGGCCTGCCCGGTCGATGCGATCGTCGAGGGGCCGAACTTCGAGTTCTCGACCGAGACGCGCGAGGAGCTTTACTTCGACAAGGCGCGGCTCTTGGAAAACGGCGACCGCTGGGAGCGGGAGATCGCCCGCAATATCGCTTTGGATGCGCCCTACCGCTGAGGCGGGATGCATCTTTCCGGTGCCGCCGGCACTGGTGACATTGGATGAAATGCCCGGTGCGGAAACGACGGCGCCGGGTTTCGACGGGAAGGGGCGTCCGCCCCGGTCCCGGTGAGGACGAAAAGGCACCACGATGGGTCTGCAGGCTATCTTCTTCTATCTCTTTGCGTTCGTCGCGGTGGCGTCGGCGTTCATGGTCATCTCGGCCAGGAACCCGGTCCACTCGGTGCTCTTCCTCATCCTGGTCTTCTTCAACGCGGCGGGTCTCTTCCTGCTGACCGGCGCCGAATTCCTGGCGATGATCCTCCTGGTCGTCTATATCGGCGCGGTCGCGGTCCTCTTCCTCTTCGTCGTCATGATGCTCGACATCGACTTCGCGGAACTGCGCTCCGGCGTGCTGCAATATGCGCCGATCGGCATCCTGATCGGCCTCATCGTCGCGGCCGAGCTCATCGTCGTCATCGGCGGCAGTGTTCTGACCACGGATGCGGCGCGGGCGATCACCATGCCGATCCCCAATCCGGCGGAACGCACCAATACGGCCGCGCTCGGCGACGTGCTCTATACGAATTACGTCTACTTCTTCCAGATCGCCGGCCTGGTGCTTCTGGTGGCGATGATCGGCGCGATCGTATTGACGCTGCGTCACCGCACCAACATCAAGCGGCAGGATATTTCCAGGCAGGTGGCCCGTACGCCCGCGACCGCCGTCGAGGTGGTCAAGGTCAAGCCGGGCCAGGGCGTCTGAGACAGGGAACAGGAATAGAAAAATGGAAATCGGACTTTCCCATTATCTCACGGTCAGCGCCATCCTCTTCATCCTCGGCGTTTTCGGCATCTTCCTGAACCGCAAGAACGTCATCATCATCCTGATGTCGGTGGAGCTCATCCTGCTCTCGGTCAACCTCAACATGGTGGCCTTCTCCTCCTTCCTGAACGACATCGTCGGCCAGGTCTTCGCATTGTTCATTCTGACCGTCGCGGCCGCGGAAGCCGCCATTGGTCTTGCAATTCTCGTCGTCTTCTACCGCAACCGCGGTTCGATCGCCGTCGAAGACGTCAATATGATGAAGGGCTGATCGGGTCATGATCTACCAGGCTATCGTCTTCCTTCCCCTGATCGGCTTCCTCATCGCCGGCCTCTTCGGCCGCCAGATCGGCGCCAAGGCGTCCGAATACGTCACCAGCGGCCTGATGGTCGTCGCGGCCGTTCTCTCCTGGATCGTCTTCTTCAACGTCGCGCTCGCCCACGGCGAAGCCGGCGAGGTCATCAAGGTTCCGGTGATGCGCTGGATCCAGTCCGGCGGCATCGATGTCGAGTGGGCTTTCCGGATCGATACGCTGACGGCGGTCATGTTCGTGGTCGTCAACACGGTCTCGTCGCTGGTGCATATCTATTCGATTGGCTACATGCACCATGACCCGCACCGGCCGCGCTTCTTCGCCTATCTGTCGCTCTTCACCTTCGCGATGCTGATGCTCGTCACGTCGGACAACCTTGCCCAGATGTTCTTCGGCTGGGAAGGCGTGGGTCTGGCGTCCTATCTTCTCATCGGTTTCTGGTACAAGAAGCCCTCGGCCTCCGCCGCCGCGATGAAGGCCTTCATCGTCAACCGCGTCGGCGATTTCGGCTTCGTGCTCGGCATTGCCGGCGTCTTCGTGCTCTTCGGCTCGATCAGCTTCGAGACGATCTTCGCAGCCGCCGCTACCTATCTGCCGGCCGAAGGGTCGCCGGAAGCGGGGCAGGCGATCGTCAACATCTTCGGCCTGCAGCTTGACAAGGCGGGCGCGATGACCGTCGTCTGCCTGCTGCTCTTCATGGGCGCCATGGGCAAGTCGGCGCAGTTCCTGCTGCACACCTGGCTGCCGGATGCCATGGAAGGCCCGACCCCGGTCTCGGCCCTCATCCATGCCGCGACCATGGTCACCGCCGGCGTTTTCCTGGTCGCCCGCATGTCGCCGCTCTTCGAACTGTCGCATGACGCGCTGCTCGTGGTGACGATCATCGGCGCCATCACCGCCTTCTTCGCGGCGACCGTCGGCCTCGTCCAGAACGACATCAAGCGCGTCATCGCCTATTCCACCTGCTCGCAGCTCGGCTACATGTTCGTGGCGCTCGGGGTAGGGGCGTATGGGGCGGCGATCTTCCACCTCTTCACGCACGCCTTCTTCAAGGCGCTGCTGTTCCTGGGCGCCGGCTCGGTCATCCATGCCGTCGATGGCGAGCAGGACATGCGCTACATGGGCGGGCTCAGAAAGCACATCCCGATCACCTTCTGGATGATGACGATCGGCACGCTGGCGCTGACCGGCGTCGGCATCCCCGGCACGATGATCGGCTTTGCCGGCTTCTTCTCCAAGGACGTGATCATCGAGAGCGCCTTCGCCTCCCATTCGGTGGCTTCGGGCTTCGCCTTCACGCTGCTAGTCATCGCTGCTCTCTTCACGAGCTTCTATTCCTGGCGTCTCGCCTTCCTGACCTTCTTCGGCAAGCCGCGCGCGTCCGCCGACGTGATGCACCACGTGCATGAATCGCCGGCGGTCATGCTGGTTCCGCTCTACATCCTCGGCATCGGCGCGGTTCTCGCCGGCGTGATCTTCGAAGGCTATTTCTTCGGCCATGAATATGCAGAGTTCTGGAAGGGCGCGCTGTTCACCCTGCCGGAAAACGAGATCCTCGAGGAGTTCCACCACGTGCCGCTGCTGGTGAAGTGGAGCCCGTTCATCGCCATGGCGGTTGGCTTCGTCACTGCCTGGTACTTCTACATCAAGTCGCCGGAAACGCCCCGCCGTCTCGCCGCGTCGCAGAGAGTTCTCTACGAATTCCTGCTCAACAAGTGGTATTTCGACGAAATCTATGACTTCCTCTTCGTCCGCTCCGCCAAGGCGCTTGGCCGGTTCCTGTGGCAGAAGGGTGATATCGGCGTCATCGATACCTACGGCCCGAACGGCGTTGCCGCCCGCGTGGTCGACGTCACCAGCCGGGTCGTCAAGCTGCAGTCCGGTTATCTCTATCACTATGCGTTCGCGATGCTGATCGGCATCGCCGCCCTCGTCACCTGGATGATGCTCGGGAGCTCAATGTAATGACCGACTGGCCAATTCTCTCGACGGTCACCTTTCTGCCGCTGGTCGGCGTTCTTCTGCTGCTTCTGACGCGGGAGGACGGTCCCCATGGCCGCCGCAACATCCTGAACGTTTCTCTGTTCACGACGGTTTTCACCTTCATCGTCTCGCTCTTCATCTGGATCGGCTTCGACAATTCGAACCCCGGCTTCCAGATGGTCGAGAAGCATGCCTGGCTCGGCACCGGCATCTCCTATCACCTGGGCGTCGACGGCATCTCCATGCTGTTCGTCATCCTGACGACCTTCCTGATGCCCTTCTGCGTGCTGGCGAGCTGGGAATCGGTCGAGAAGCGCCTCAAGGAATACATGATCGCCTTCCTGCTCCTGGAAGTGGTCATGGTCGGCGTCTTCGTCTCGCTCGATATCGTGCTCTTCTACGTCTTCTTCGAAGCGACCCTCATCCCGATGTTCGTCATCATCGGCGTCTGGGGCGGCAAGGATCGCGTCTACGCCTCCTACAAGTTCTTCCTCTATACGCTGCTCGGCTCGGTGCTGATGATGCTCGCCATCATGGCGATGTATTGGCAGGCCGGCACGACCGACATTACCGAGCTCCTGAAATACGGCTTCCCGGCCGGCATGCAGACCTGGTTGTGGCTCGCCTGCTTTGCGGCCTTCTCGGTCAAGATGCCGATGTGGCCGGTCCATACCTGGCTTCCGGACGCGCACGTCCAGGCTCCGACCGCCGGTTCGGTCATCCTGGCGGGCGTCATGCTGAAGCTCGGCGGCTATGGTTTCGTACGCTTCTCGCTTGCGATGTTCCCGCTGGCGTCGGACTATTTCGCGCCCTTCGTCTTCACGCTGTCGGTGCTCGCCATCATCTACACCTCGCTGGTGGCGATGATGCAGGTCGACATCAAGAAGCTGATCGCCTATTCGTCGGTCGCGCACATGGGCTATGTCACCATGGGCATCTTCGCGGCGAACGTTCAGGGCCTCCAGGGCGCGCTCTTCCAGATGCTGTCGCACGGCATCGTCTCCGGTGCGCTCTTCCTCTGCGTCGGCGTCGTCTATGACCGGCTGCACACCCGCGAGATCGCGGCCTATGGCGGCCTCGTCAACAACATGCCGAAATATGCCGTCGCCTTCATGATCTTCACGATGGCGAATGTCGGCCTGCCGGGCACGTCCGGTTTCGTCGGCGAGTTCCTGACGATCATCGGCGTCTTCCGGGTCAACACTTGGGTGGCGCTCTTCGCGGCGACCGGCGTCATCCTGTCGGCCTCCTATGCGCTCTGGCTCTACCGCCGGGTGATCTTCGGCGCGCTGGAGAAGGAAAGCCTGAAGGCGCTGCTCGACCTTTCCGCCCGCGAAAAGCTCATCCTCTATCCGCTGATCGCCATCACCATCTTCTACGGCTTCTATCCGGCCCCGATCTTCGATGCGACGGCAGCCTCGGTGGATCAGCTGGTGAACAATTATTCCGCAGCCCTGCAGGCGGCGAAAGACCTTGCACTCAACGTGCACTGAGACGGGACACGACTGGACATGACCGCTGAACTACTTTCCCTCAGCCTGCAGCTCTCCATGCCGGAGATCATCCTGGCCGTGGGCGCGCTCGCTCTCCTGATGATCGGCGTCTTCTCCGGCGAGAAGTCCGGACCGCTCGTGACGGGGCTTGCGGTGGCGCTGCTGGCCGTCGCCGGCCTCTGGCTGATCTTCATGCCGGGCGAGGGCGAAGCCTATGGCGGGGCCTTCCTGCTCGATCCCTTCGCCCGTTTCATGAAGGTCCTCGCGCTGATCGGCTCCATCGTCGCGATGGTCATGTCGGTCGGCAGCGGCCGGTCCGATCAGCTCGACCGTTTCGAGTTTCCGGTCCTGCTGGTGCTCTCCACCCTCGGCATGCTGCTGCTGATCTCGGCGAACGATCTGATCGCCTTCTATCTGGCGCTCGAATTGATGTCGCTGGCGCTCTATGTCGTCGCCGCCTTCAACCGCGACAGCGTGCGCTCGACCGAAGCGGGCCTTAAATATTTCGTCCTCGGCGCGCTGTCCTCGGGCATGATGCTTTACGGCATGTCTCTGGTCTACGGCTTCACCGGCAACACCGGTTTCGACGAGATCGCCGGCGTCCTCTCCTCCGAGACGCGTCATATGGGCCTCGTCTTCGGCATGGTCTTCGTGCTCGCCGGCGCCTGCTTCAAGATCTCGGCCGTGCCGTTCCACATGTGGACGCCGGATGTCTACGAAGGCGCCCCGACGCCGGTCACCGCCTTCTTCGCGGCCGGCCCGAAGGTCGCCGCGATGGCGATCCTCGTCCGTATCGTGTCGGAGGCCTTCCTGCCGATCGTCGCCGACTGGCGCCAGATCATCGTCTTCGTGTCGATCGCCTCCATGCTGCTCGGCTCGTTCGCTGCGATCGGACAGCGCAACATCAAGCGCCTGATGGCCTATTCCTCGATCGGCCACATGGGCTATGCGCTCGTCGGCCTTGCGGCGGGCACCGAGACCGGCGTTTCCGGCGTGGCACTTTATATGGCCATCTACATGGTCATGACGCTTGGTACGTTTGCCTGCATCATGGCGATGCGCCGCAAGGAAGGCGGCAATGTCGAGAATGTCGACGATCTCGCCGGCCTTTCGTCGACCAAGCCTTTCATGGCGGTCGTGCTGACGGCGCTGATGTTCTCCATGGCCGGCATCCCGCCGCTCGCGGGCTTCTTCGCCAAGTATTTCGTCTTCGTGGCGGCGATCGAGGCGAAGCTTTACGCGCTGGCGATCATCGGCGTTATCTCGTCGGTCATCGGCGCCTATTATTACCTGCGCATCGTCAAGCTGATGTGGTTCGACGAGGCTAAGGGCGAGTTCGCCCGCATTTCCGGCGAACTGCGCCTGGTCTTCGGTCTTTCCGGCCTCTTCGTCACGGCCTATGTGCTGTTCGGCGGCCCGATCGGCACGGCCGCGAACGCGGCCGCCAAGTCCTTCTTCTGAGAATGACGGATCCAAGGGGACGCTTCTCGCTCGATGCCTTTCGCCACGAAGCTCTGAGCGAGATTGGCTCCACCAATAGCGAATGTCTCGCCCGCGCCCGCGCGGGCGATTCCGGTTTGTTATGGATTACCGCGGGCCGGCAGCTCACCGGCCGCGGCCGGCGCGGCAGGGCCTGGACCTCGGAACCCGGCAATCTCTATGCCTCCCTGCTGCTCATCGATCCGGCGCCTGCCGAGCGCATCGCCTCGCTGCCGCTGGCGGTTGCAGTGGCCGCGCATGCGGCGATCCGTTCCGTGCTGCCGCCTGGCGGCGAGCCGCTGGAGGTCAAATGGCCGAACGATATCCTGATCGGCCGCAAGAAGACCTGCGGCATTCTTCTGGAAGGCGAGGCCCTGCCGGACGGCCACCGCGCGCTGGTGATCGGGATCGGCATCAACATCCGCCATATGCCTGATGACGCCCCCTATGGTGTAACGCGGCTTGCCGATCATGGCGCGGGCGCTTCGCCTGATGAGGTTTTCGCGCATCTTTTCAGAGAGATGGCCGATGTTCTGGACGCATGGGATAAAGGATGGGGGACGGCGGAAATCAGCCGGCGCTGGCGCAAGGTCGCCTGCGGCATCGGTGAAAAAATCACCGTGAACCTGACGGACCGCTCGCTTGTTGGAACATTCACGGGTATCGATGATAGGGGATTTCTGATGCTCGACACCGGCGAGGGCGCTCCGATGCCGATCGCCGCCGGTGATGTATTTTTTGAAAGAACGGATTAAGAGAAGAAATGGCAAACCAAGAAGAACTGGTGTTTCTGCCGCTTGGCGGCGTGGGCGAGATCGGCATGAACCTCGCCCTTTACGGCTATGGTACGCCGGAGAAACGCCAGTGGATCATGGTCGATTGCGGCGTCACCTTTCCCGGACCGGAACTGCCGGGGGTCGATCTGGTCCTGCCGGATATCCGTTACCTCGCAAGCCAGCGCCAGAACCTCAAGGCGATGATCATCACCCATGCGCACGAGGATCACTACGGCGCGATGAACGACCTCTGGCCGGGCCTCAACGTGCCGGTCTATGCCTCGCCGTTTACCGCCGGCATGCTGGAGGCGAAGCGCGACTACGAAGGCTCGCGCGCCGACATCCCGGTGACGATCTTCAAGGCCGGCGATCGTATCACGGTGGGCCCGTTCGAGATCGAAGCGGTCGGCGTCAATCACTCCATCCCCGAGCCCATGTCGCTGGTCATCCGCACGCCGCTCGGCAATGTCGTCCATACCGGCGACTGGAAGATCGATCACGCCCCTTCGCTCGGCCCGGTCACCGACGAGGCCCGCTTCCGGGCGCTCGGCGACGAGGGCGTTCTGGCGCTGATGTGCGACAGCACCAATGCGTTGCGCGAAGGCATATCGCCCTCGGAGGAGGAGGTGTCGGAAGGCCTGCGCAAGATCATCGAGGAAGCCGAGGGCAGGGTGGCGATCACCACTTTTTCCTCCAATGTCGGCCGCATCCGCTCGGTCGCCCAGGCCGCCGAAGCCGCCGGCCGCGAAGTGCTGCTGCTCGGCAGCTCTCTGAAACGTGTTGTCGATGTCGCCCGCGACATCGGTATCATGGAGGGGCTGAAGCCCTTCATCGCCGAGGACGAATACGGTTATATCCCGCGCGACAAGGTCGTCGTCATCCTGACCGGCAGCCAGGGCGAACCGCGCGCGGCCCTTGCCAAGATTGCCCGCGACGAGATGCGCAACGTGGCGCTGGCATCCGGCGATACGGTGGTGTTCTCCTCGCGCACCATTCCCGGCAACGAGAAGGCGATCATCGAGATCAAGAACGGCTTGATCGAGCAGGGTATCAAGGTGGTGACGGATTCGGATGCCCTGGTGCACGTCTCCGGCCATCCGCGCCGCAACGAACTCTTGAAGATGTACGAATGGACCCGGCCGCAGATCCTCGTGCCGGTGCATGGTGAGGTGGCGCATCTGACGGCGCAGGCGGAGCTTGGCGCGTCCGCCGGCATCAAGACCATTCCGCGCGTCCGCAACGGCGATATCCTGCGGCTTGCACCTGGGCCGGCCGAGGTGATCGACGAGGCGCCGCACGGCCGCATCTTCAAGGACGGCAAGCTGATCGGCGATTTCGACGAGATGGGCATCGGCGACCGCCGCAAGCTCTCCTTCGTGGGGCACGTTTCGGTGAACATCCTGCTCGACAATCGCTATGACTTCCTGACCGATCCCGACGTCGTTGCCTTCGGGCTTCCGGAGTTCGACGACGAAGGCGAGGACATGGAGGACACGCTCTATGATGCGGTGCTCGGCGCGGTCGAAAGCATTCCGCGCGCCCGCCGCAAGGATCTCGACATGCTGCGCGAAGCCGTCCGCCGGGCGGTGCGCGCCGCCGCCAACGAGGCCTGGGGCAAGAAGCCGGTCGTGACGGTGTTCGTGACGAGGCTGTAGCCGATCTGGAGTGAGGATTTGCGCATGGGGAGGAAGACAGTGCGGCGGACCGATCTCCCCCCTTGTGGGGGAGATGCCCGGCAGGGCAGAGCATTCCGCGCGCCCGCCGCAAGGATCTCGACATGCTGCGCGAAGCCGTCCGCCGGGCAGTGCGCGCCGCCGCCAACGAGGCCTGGGGCAAGAAGCCGGTCGTGACGGTGTTCGTGACGAGGCTGTAGCCGATCTGGAGTGAGGATTTGCGCATGGAGAGGAAGACAGTGCGGCAGACCGATCTCCCCCCTTGTGGGGGAGATGCCCGGCAGGGCAGAGGGGGGTATCGTCTCGATACCTTGTCTTCTTTTTCCTTTGCCGCGCCGTTGCCACCCCCCTCTGTCACCTTCGGTGACATCTCCCCCACAAGGGGGGAGATCGTTGGGAGTTTGCTGCGGCGCTTCACGTCCCCTTGTACGATTGCTCAGCATCGGGGGAGGTGAACCATGCTCGGACGCGTCAACCACATCGCCATCGCCGTGCCGGATCTCGCCGCCGCCACCGCGACCTATCGCGACACGCTCGGCGCGCGCGTTTCCCAGGCTCAGGCGCTGCCGGAACATGGCGTGACGGTGGTTTTCGTGGAGCTTTCCAACACCAAGGTGGAACTTCTGGAGCCGCTTGGTGCCGATTCTCCGATCGCAGCCTTTCTGGAGAAGAACCCGTCGGGCGGCATGCACCATATCTGCTACGAAGTGGCCGACATCATTGCCGCCCGCGATAGGCTGCAGGCCTCCGGCGCTCGCGTGCTCGGCGACGGAGAGCCGAAGACCGGCGCCCATGGCAAGCCGGTGCTCTTCCTGCATCCCAAGGATTTTTGCGGCACGCTGGTCGAGCTGGAGCAGGTGTGAGCCTGGATATTTTCAATTCGCCCTCACCCTAACCCTCTCCCTGCTTGCGGGAGAAGGTGGCGGCAGCCGGATGAGGGGCGGGCCCATCAGCCGAGCCGGCCTGCGGCATCGCGTCCCCTCGGCTCCGTTTGAGCTTGCCGGCCTTTCGGCCTATAACGCCGCTCTGAACAGAAACCGGAACCCATTCATGTCGTTGCTGACGGTCGCCGCAATCTATTTCATCCTCTGGTGGACGGTGCTCTTCATCGTCCTGCCGCTCGGCTATCGCAGCCAGCGGGAGGATGGCGAGGTGACCGCCGGCACGGTCGAGAGTGCGCCCGCGAAATTCCGCGGCGGCCGCGTCGTGCTTCTGACGACCGTGATTTCGGCAGTGCTTTATGCGGCCTATCATGTCGCCTCGACCTATTTCGGTTTCGGCGTTGCCGACATCCCGGTCATCGTGCCGGATTTCAAATAGATCAGTCTGGCGGAGAAAGCTGTCATCTGCCTGTCATCAATCGCAGGCATAGGAGACGCCGATAGAGAGAACGCCATGTTCTGGCGCGCCCCTGAAGAAAGCAAAAAAAAACAAGGCGGTGAAGCCTTGTTTTCTAGTTTCGCGTGATCCTTCACCGTTGCCGGGGCAGCGAATAAACGCGCCTAAGATCTGATCCTCCCAAGACTTGACCGCGAAATGGCAAGAATTTGAACTCCTTGCCTCTTTTGTGAGCTGAACCTAGCTCAAAGGTTGGGCTTTGTCACTCGATTTTTTTGTATTTTTGCTACACTCAGACAAAATTTTTCAGTTGACAAAAATGTCGCATGCTCGCCACGAAATTTCCACTTTTTGCGGGTCTGCCGGTATTCGTCCAAACTTGCGCCCATGTGCCGCCAAGATCGTGAACATCGCGTGATTCCTGTGGGGGCGGGTTCCCTTGAGAGCCCGGAACGGCTATGTACCGCACGCAATATTACTCAAGAAGTGGCCGATTCCCGACGTTGCGAGGATAGGCCTGGCAACTCTCGGAAATCTCGATGCGCCTCTCCCGCTATTTCATGCCCATCCTGAAGGAAAACCCCAAGGAAGCGGAAATCGTGTCCCACCGGCTGATGCTGCGTGCCGGCATGATTCGCCAGCAGAGCCAGGGCATTTACTCCTGGCTGCCGCTCGGCAAGCGGGTGCTCGACAAGGTCAATGCCATCATCCGCGAGGAGCAGAACCGCTCCGGCGCCATAGAACTCCTCATGCCGACGCTGCAATCCGCCGAACTCTGGCAGGAGAGCGGCCGCTATGACGCCTATGGCAAGGAAATGCTGCGCATCAAGGACCGGCAGGATCGGCCGATGCTCTACGGCCCCACCAACGAGGAGATGATCACGGACATTTTCCGCTCCTACGTCAAATCCTACAAGAACCTGCCGCTCAACCTCTATCATATCCAGCTGAAGTTCCGCGACGAGATCCGCCCCCGTTTCGGCACCATGCGCTCGCGCGAGTTCCTGATGAAGGACGCCTATTCCTTCGATCTCACGAAGGAGGGGGCCGAACATTCCTACCGCAAGATGTTCGCGGCCTATCTGCGCACCTTCTTCCGGCTCGGGCTCAGGGCGATCCCGATGCGCGCCGATACCGGCCCGATCGGCGGCAACCTCTCGCACGAGTTCATCATCCTCGCCGATACGGGTGAATCGGAAGTCTTCTCTCACAAGGATTTCGTCAATTTCGACATTCCCGGCATCGACACCAATTTCGATGATGTCGATGCGATGAAGGCGATCTTCGACAAGTGGACCTCGGTCTATGCCGCGACGTCGGAAATGCATGACGAGGCGGCCTTCAACGCCATTCCAGAGGCAGACCGGCTTTCCGCCCGCGGCATCGAGGTTGGCCACATCTTCTATTTCGGCACCAAATACTCGGAGCCGATGGGTGCGAAGGTCCAGGGGCCGGACGGCAAGGAGCACCTTGTCCACATGGGTTCCTACGGCATCGGCCCGACCCGCCTTGTTCCCGCCATCATCGAAGCATCGCATGACGAGAACGGAATCATCTGGCCGGCTTCCGTGGCGCCCTTCGACGTCGTGGTGATCAACATGAAGCCCGGCGACGATGCCTGCGACCGTCTCTGCGAGACCCTCTACGGCGGCCTTTCGACGGTCGGCAAGGACGTGCTCTACGACGACACGGACGAGCGCGCCGGCACCAAGTTCGCGACCGCCGATCTGATCGGTGTGCCGTTCCAGGTGATCGTCGGACCCCGTTCCGCCGCTTCGGGCGAGGTGGAGGTCAAGGACCGCAAGACGGGCGAGCGCGAGACGCTGACCCTCGAAGCGGCCATGAACAGGCTCGCCGGCCGATAACCGGCGAGGCCGGTGGGAGCAATTCCAGGAAAAGTGTGCAGCGGTTTTCCGTCCGGAATTGAGACAAGGCAAAGCGACAAGGCGGAATTCCCCGCCGGCAGGTTGAGGAAACGGCATGGCGAGCGTCGCAACGAATGGTGAAGCGGAAAAGGCAGGGCAGCAATCGCCTTCAGCCGGCCCCTTCTCGGCCTTCGAGCGCATGGTCGCCTGGCGTTACCTGCGTTCGCGCCGTCGCGAAGCCTTCATCTCCGTCATTGCCGGTTTTTCCTTTATCGGCATCATGCTCGGGGTTGCCACCCTCATCATCGTCATGGCGGTGATGAACGGGTTCCGCACCGAGCTGATCTCCCGCATTTTGGGCATCAACGGCCATATGATCGTCCAGCCGATCGACGGGCCGCTGACCGATTACGCCGATCTCACGCAGAAATTCGCCGCCGTGCCGGGCGTCAAGATGGCGCTGCCGCTGGTGGAAGGCCAGACGCTCGCCTCGGGCCGCGGCGGTGCGGGCTCCGGCGCGCTGGTGCGCGGTGTGCGTCCGGAGGATATCGAAAAGCTCACCGAGGTGGCCGGCAACGTCAAGTCGGGCGATCTGGTCGGCTTCGCCTCGGGAGAGGGCGTGCTGGTCGGCTCGCGGCTCGCGGCGCAGCTCGGATTGGGCGCCGGAGACCAGATCACGCTGATCTCGCCGGAAGGCGACGTGACGCCCATGGGCGTCAATCCCCGCGTCAAGTCCTATACGATCTCCGGCATATTCGAGATCGGCATGTCGGAATATGACGCGACGATCATCTACATGCCGCTGGAGGAATCGCAGCTCTATTTCAATGCCGACGGCATCGTGCAGTCGATCGAACTCTTCATCGACAATCCCGACAATGTCGACGGCATCCGGCCGCTGGTCGAAGCCGCCGCCGGCCGGCAGATCTTCATCACCGACTGGCGCCAGCGCAACCAGACCTTCTTCTCCGCCCTGCAGGTGGAGCGCAACGTGATGTTCATGATCCTGACGCTGATCGTGCTGGTCGCCGCGCTCAACATCATCTCCGGCCTCATCATGCTGGTGAAGGACAAGGGCAGCGATATCGCGATCCTGCGCACCATGGGCGCCGGTTCCGGCGCGATCATGCGCATCTTCTTCATGACCGGGGCTGCGATCGGCATCGTCGGGACCGTCGCCGGCGTGCTTCTGGGCGTCGTCGTCTGCCTCAACATCGAATCGATCCGCCAGTTCTTCTCCTGGCTTTCGGGCACGATTCTCTTCGATCCGGAGCTCTATTTCCTGAGCCAGCTGCCGGCCGAGATGAGCTTCCGCGAGACGCTGTCGGTGGTCATCATGGCGCTGGCGCTCTCCTTCATGGCCACCATCTTCCCCGCATGGCGGGCCTCCAAGCTGGACCCTGTCCAGGCCCTCCGCTACGAATAGAGAATAGGATCCGCATCCTTCATGGCACGCAAACCCGTCTTGCAGCTCTCGGGCGTCGAACGTCACTACGGCCAGGGCGAGACCATGCTTTCGATCCTGAAGGGCGCCGATTTCGAGCTCAACAGCGGCGAGATCGTCGCGCTGGTGGCTCCCTCCGGCACGGGCAAATCGACGCTGCTGCATCTTGCCGGCCTGCTCGAGCATCCGGACGGCGGCGAGGTCTTCGTCGGCGGTCAGCCCTGCAACGGTCTCCCGGACAACGAGCGCACCGCCATCCGCCGTTCCGAGATCGGTTTCGTCTACCAGTTCCACCATCTTCTCCCGGAATTCTCGGCGCTCGAGAACATCATGATGCCGCAGCTGATCTCCGGGCTTTCGAAGGCCGAGGCGAAGGAGCGGGCGGCCCAGCTTCTCGATTACATGCGCATCGGTCACCGCGCCGACCACCGCCCGGCCGAGCTTTCCGGCGGCGAGCAGCAGCGCGTGGCGATCGCCCGCGCAGTCGCCAATGCGCCGCGCGTGCTCCTGGCCGACGAGCCGACCGGCAATCTCGACCCGAAGACGGCATCCTATGTCTTCGACGCACTGGAGGCGCTGGTGCGCCAGTCCGGCCTTGCGGCGCTGATCGCCACCCACAACCACGAGCTCGCCGGGCGTATGGACCGCCGCGTCACGATCGAAGGCGGCAAGGTCGCGGAAATGTAGAGGCTGGCCCGCGCCGGCATGGTCTGACGGCCAAAAAGTCAGGCGTCGCGGTTGATGCGGTGGCCCTTCGGTCCCTATCTGTTGGAAATGGTCGGCCTTTGTCGTGCTCGGCGCGGGTCCGACCGACGGCGTATTCGGCAGAAACGAAAGGACACCATGGCCTTCCACTCCCGCGTCAGACAAAGGATCGTCGAAAGGTTCATGACGTTCGAGCCGATCGGCCTGACGATGTTCGCATTGCTGGCCGGCGGCCTGTTGCTGTTCTTCAGCCTGACCGGCGAGGTTCTGGAAGGGGAGACGCGTGCGTTCGATGAGCGCATCCTGCTTGCCTTGCGCAGCGCCGACGACCTGTCCGCACCGATCGGCCCCTATTGGCTGAACCATGCCATGGGCGATATCACCGCGCTCGGCGGTACGACGGTGCTGTCGTTGATGACGGTATTGGGGACCACCTATCTTCTGCTGGCGCGGCAGAGGGCCATTGCCGCCTTCATGTTCCTGTCGATCCTGGGCGGCTGGCTTGTGAGCAACGCTTTGAAGCTCGGCGTGGCGCGCCCACGGCCGGACATCGTCCCGCATCTGGTGGAAGTCTATGACCTCAGCTTTCCGAGCGGGCATGCGATGCTTTCCGCCGTCACCTATCTCACTCTCGGGGCGCTGCTGTCGCGGGCGCAGCCCTATCGGTCGACACGGATTTTCCTGATCTTCGCTGCCATCTTCCTGACATCGCTCATCGGGCTCAGCCGCGTCTATCTCGGCGTCCACTATCCGACCGACGTGCTCGGAGGCTGGTGCGCCGGGGCGACCTGGGCGCTGGGCTGCTGGATGATCGCAAGGCGCTTCATCTCTGCAAAACCTGCCGGTGAATGAGAGGGCCCGGGCCGGCGCGCCGGCTCGATCTTAACCATAATCGCGATTCCGTGTTTCTTGTTTTGTTCTCTTGTTGACTCTCAAACAAAATGAGAACAAAGTAAAAACATAAAGGAACACGGGAGACGACGATGACTGACATTCTTCGTGACATTGCCGCATTCGCTTCCATCGCCACCTTCGTGGCCAGCCTGTCCATGATCGTCATGGCGATGTGATCCGGTTCTTCGCTCAGGCTCCGTCGTTCGAAAGAGGTTGAGCGAGGAAATCCGAACTGGACTCTCCGTCGGCCACACCGGAAAATAGCCTGATTCATGATAATGGTAGGGTGCGGATATGGCGGACGCGGCGGACGTAAAATCGGGATCGGAAGAACTCGGGGCAACCCCGCAATTCGTCCACCTGCGCGTTCACTCCGCCTATTCGCTTCTTGAGGGCGCGCTGCCGCTGAAGAAGATCCTGTCGAAGGCGGTCGCGGACCATCAGCCTGCGATCGCGATTACCGATACCAACAATCTTTTCGTCGCGCTGGAATTCGCCCAGAAAGCGATCGGTGACGGGCTGCAGCCGATCATCGGTTGCCAGCTCTCGATCGACATGGAGGACCAGGCGGACGAGCGGCGAAACGGCCAGCAGCAGCTTGCGAAGCTGCCGGCGATCGTCGTGCTCGCGGCGACCGCCGCGGGCTACGAGAGGCTCGTCGACCTCATCAGCCGCGCTTATCTCGGCGGCGAGGGACATGGCGCCGTGCATATCCGCCTTTCCTGGCTGGAAGAGGGCGGTACGGAAGGGCTGATTGCGCTGACAGGCGCATCGAGCGGGCCGGTCGACATGGCTCTGAAGGACGGCAATGCCACGCTCGCCGAGGCGCGCCTGTTGAAGCTGAGAGAGGCCTTTGGCGACAGGCTGTATGTGGAGCTGCAGCGCCACGGGTCCTATGACCGGCGGCACGAACAGAAGATGGTGGCGCTGGCCTATGACCATGACCTGCCGCTGGTCGCGACGAACGAGGCCTTCTTTCCGTCGAAGGCGGATTACGACGCCCATGACGCGCTGATGGCGGTCGCCCATAACGCGATCGTCTCGGACGACAACCGCTTTCGCCTGACGCCGGATCATTATCTGAAAAGCCGGAAGGAAATGGCGGCGCTGTTTTCCGACCTGCCGGAGGCGCTGGAGAACACGGTCGAGATCGCCCGGCGCTGCTCCTTCATATTGAATACGCGCAATCCGATCCTGCCGCGCTTCACCGGCGCGACCGGTGATCAGGAGGAGGCTGAACGGGCCGAGGCGGACGAGCTGCGCCGCCAGGCGGTCGAGGGGCTGGAGGATCGCATCGCAACCCTCGGCATGACGCCCGGTTATACGGAACAGGATTATCGGGAGCGCCTGGATTACGAGCTCGGCATCATCGAGCGCATGAAGTTCCCCGGCTACTTCCTGATCGTCTCGGACTTCATCAAATGGGCGAAGGTCCATAACATCCCGGTCGGCCCGGGCCGCGGGTCGGGTGCCGGCTCGCTGGTCGCTTACGCGCTGACCATTACCGACGTCGATCCGCTGCGGTTCTCGCTGCTCTTCGAACGCTTCCTCAATCCGGAACGCGTCTCGATGCCGGACTTCGACATCGACTTCTGCCAGGACCGCCGCGAAGAGGTGATCCGCTACGTGCAGCAGAAATACGGCCGCGAACAGGTGGCGCAGATCATCACCTTCGGTTCGCTGCAGGCGCGTGCCGCATTGCGCGACGTCGGCCGCGTGCTCGAGATGCCCTATGGCCAGGTCGACAAGATCTGCAAGCTGGTGCCGAACAACCCGGCCAATCCGACGCCGCTTTCCAAGGCGATCGAAGAGGAGCCGAAACTGCAGGAAGAGGCCGAGAAGGAGCCGGTCGTCGCGCGCCTCCTCGACATCGCCCAGAAGATCGAAGGCCTCTACCGCCACGCCTCGACCCACGCCGCCGGCATCGTCATCGGCGACCGGCCGCTGTCGAAGCTCGTGCCGATGTACCGTGACCCGCGTTCGGACATGCCGGTCACCCAGTTCAACATGAAATGGGTGGAGCAGGCCGGCCTTGTGAAGTTCGACTTCCTGGGGCTGAAGACGCTGACGGTGCTGAAGACCGCCGTCGATTTCTGCAGGAAGCGCGGCATCGAGGTCGATCTCGCAAAGATCCCGCTGGATGATCAGAAGACCTACGAAATGCTTTCGCGCGGCGAGACGGTCGGCGTGTTCCAGGTGGAAAGTGCCGGCATGCGCAAGGCGCTGATCGGCATGCGGCCGGACTGCATCGAGGACATCATCGCGCTCGTCGCGCTCTACCGTCCGGGCCCGATGGAGAACATTCCGGTCTACAACGCCCGCAAGCACGGCGAGGAGGAGATCGAGTCGATCCATCCGATGATCGACCATCTCCTGAAGGAGACCCAAGGGGTTATCGTCTATCAGGAACAGGTCATGCAGATCGCCCAGGTGCTCTCGGGCTATTCGCTCGGAGAGGCCGACCTGCTCCGCCGCGCCATGGGCAAGAAGATCAAGGAGGAGATGGACAAGCAGCGCGCCCGTTTCGTCGATGGCGCGGTGAAGAACGGCGTCTCGAAGCCCCAGGCCGACCTGATCTTCGACCTGCTTGCCAAATTCGCGAACTACGGCTTCAACAAGTCGCACGCCGCGGCCTATGCGATCGTTTCCTACCAGACCGCCTACATGAAGGCGCATTACCCCGTCGAATTCCTGGCCGCGTCGATGACCTACGATATGTCGAACAGCGAGAAGCTGAACGACTTCCGGCAGGATGCGGGGCGCCTCGGCATCGCCGTCATACCGCCTTCGGTTCAGACGTCCTACCGGCATTTCGAAACAGGCGAGAACAGGATCTATTATGCGCTCGCGGCCATCAAGGGTGTCGGTGAATCGGCCGTCGATCATATCACCGAGGTGCGCGGCGACCGGCCGTTCAAGAGCATCGAGGATTTCTGCCTCAGGATCGATCCGAAGCAGATCAACCGCCGCGTCATGGAAAGCCTGATCTCGGCCGGCGCCTTCGATTGCTTCAGCATCGATCGTGCGGAGCTCGTCGGCGGTCTCGACCGGATCATCGGTTATGCGCAGCGCGCCCAGGAGGAGAAGGTCAGCGGCCAGTCGGATTTCTTCGGCTCGTCCGCCAGCGCGGGACCCGAAAAGCTGATCCTGCCGCCTTTCAATCCCTGGACGCCCTCCGAGAAGCTGATGCGCGAATACCAGGTGCTCGGCTTCTACCTCTCGGCCCATCCGCTCGACTCTTATGCGAACATCCTTGCCAAGATGCGGGTGCAGACCTTTGCGGAATTCTCCGTCTCGGTGAAGGGAGGGGCGAGCTTCGGAAAGCTGGCGGGCACGGTGACGAGCCGTCAGGAGCGCAAGACCCGCACCGGCAACAAGATGGGCATCGTCGCCTTCTCCGACTCCTCCGGCCAGTTCGAGGCGGTCTTGTTCTCCGAAGGCCTGGCGCAGTATCGCGATCTGCTGGAGCCCGGCAAATCGCTGCTCATCACCGTGCAGGCGGAAGAGCGGCCGGAAGGCATCGGATTGCGTATCCAGACGGCGCAGTCGCTGGAAGAGAAATCGGTGCAGATGCAGAAGGCGCTGCGTGTCTATGTCCGCGATTCCGGCCCGCTGAAGACGGTTGCACGGCATCTGAACGCCAAGGGCGACGGGCTCGTCTCCTTCGTGGTCATCAAGGACGACGGCAAGAGGGAGATCGAGGTGGAACTGACGGAGAAATACCGCATTTCGCCGGAGATCGCCGCGGCGCTTCGCGCGGCACCCGGCGTCCTCGATGTCGAGCTGGTTTGATCGCTGACGTTTCTCAATAAAGGCCGATCGTGCGGTACCTCGGCGCAGCTTGAGGCTGGCGCACCGGACGGGGCTTGGCGATGGATGTCTCGGCTGCGGCAACCTTGGGCTGGGACCGCGTGATCGTTACGAAGTCCGTGCCTTTCCCGGTTTCCGGTCCGAGGCCCTCGTCATTGATCGTGATCGACGTGCCGTCGGTCATCAGCGTTTCGATCCGGTCCCGGATATCGGCCGGAATCTCGATGCGATCGATTGTCCGCGCGGTGGCACCGGAAGCGTTTGGATCGTCGGCGACGGTGATCCCGAGCCGCCGCATCGTCGCGGCGCTGAGCTCGTTCGGCACCGTCATGCCATGCCATTCGGCGGTTTCTGCACGGCGGTCCAGCTTGTCGACGGTGAGGAAATGCGTGCCGAGCGCGATTTCCGGGTCCGTGATCCCGACCGGCGCTTCGAACAGCGGTTCGAAATTCTGCCGCACCATGATCTGGCCGGCCGGCGGCTGCGTCTTGCCGGCGGACTCGTAGAGAGCGGCCAGGAA
The DNA here is from genome assembly GCF_900177415.1 of Xaviernesmea oryzae. Taxonomy (GTDB): domain Bacteria; phylum Pseudomonadota; class Alphaproteobacteria; order Rhizobiales; family Rhizobiaceae; genus Neorhizobium; species Neorhizobium oryzae_A. The sequence goes on from NZ_FXAF01000006.1 coordinate 1,843,092, forward strand.
TTCCGGCGTCACCAGCGGCCCTTTGGGGGAAATGTTCTTCCAGCGCTTGAAGCCGGCGATCGCGCTGCGGGTCATGGGACCGGCCAAACCGTCGGTGCCGCCGGTCTCGAAACCGAGGTCCTGCAGCAGCACCTGGGCGTCCATCAGCGTTTCGCGCTCGCCGCGGCGGGTGATGAGGATGCGCAGCGGTGCGGCGTCTTGTTCTTCCGCCCCGGCTGCCGGCGCATCCGTCACGACGTCCGAATGCGTAGCCGCGGGATTGTTCGGCACGACGTTCATCGCCACTTCGACCGGTTTGGACATTCCCCGGATCGACGAGGTCCGCAGCTCGACATCCGGGAAGAGCGGCCCATTCGGCAAAGGCTTGCGGGGCAGGAAGAGTGCGGTGCTCTCGATCCGCTCCGGCGTGACCGGAGCGTCGGTGACGATCACATGCGCACCCCGTTCCGTCATCTGGTAGAGCGACTGGGCGAATGCGCCGGGCATTCGGATGCAGCCGTGCGAGGCGGGATAATTCGGCACCACGCCTTCGTGAAGCGCGATGCCGGACCAGGTCAGCCGCTGCATCCACGGCATGGGCGCGTTCGAATAGATGTTCGATTCGTGATATTTGCGTTTTTCGAGAATGGAGAAGATGCCGCTCGGCGTCGTGTGGCCGGCCTTGCCGGTAGACACTTTCGACGTGGTCACGACCGTATCGCCGTCATAGACGGTAAGCGATTGTTTATCCTTGGAAATGACGATCTGCAGGGTGCCACCCGCTCCCGCGAAGGCCGTATGCGACAGCATCGTCGCAGACAGGAGACCAAACCCGAACACCAGGTGACGCAACATACCAGACCCCATACGCAATACACGATCCGCATATTAGCGCATCAGGTTAAGGAAGATTTTCGGCAGTGCGTATAATCTTAGGATCATGGTTAAAAACGGGTCACACGTCACGGGTCCCGCCGGCGGTTCCCGAATGTGTATCCGGTCTCCACCGCCGCTTTGCCGAACTTGTCGCGCAGCTTGTCCATGGCCGCTTCGGCGGCGGCGCGGCGGCTGGCCTGCCGGTCGACGAGATCAGGCGGGTCGGCGAGCGCCGGATCGACGAGATCGGTGACGCCGATGCCGATGAGGCGGAATTTCGTGCCGTCGGTCTCGCGTTCCATCAGCGAAAGCCCGGTCCGGAAAATGCGGTCCGCGAGCTGCGTCGGGTCTTCCAGCCTCCTGTTGCGGGTGCGGATCTTGAAGTCGGCCGTCTTCATCTTGAGCACCACGGTCTGGCCGGCGATGCCGTGCTTTTTCAGCCGCGTCGAAACCTTTTCGGAAAGCCGCCGCAGGATCGGCACGAGCTCGTCGCGGCGGGAAATGTCGTCGAAGAACGTGGTTTCGGCCGAGACGCTTTTCGCCGCCTCGTTGGGATGCACCTCCCGGTCGTCGATCCCGCGTGAAAGCCGGTAGAGCCGCTGGCCCATCGTGCCGTAGCGGCGCATCAGGTCGGCCTCCTCCATGGTCTGAAGCTGCCCGATGGTGCGGATACCGTCCGCTTCCAGCGACGCGTTGAAGGCCTTGCCGACGCCCCAGATCGTCGTGACGGGGCGTGCCGCCAGGAATTCCAGGGCCTCCTGCCGGCCGATCACCGAAAAGCCGCGCGGCTTCTGGAGGTCTGAAGCGACCTTGGCGAGGAACTTGCAATAGGAGAGGCCGATGGAGATGGTGATGCCGAGCTCGTTCTGGACTCGCGTTGCAAGCCTGGCGAGGATGCGCGCCGGCGGATCGTGGTGCAGCCGTTCGGTGCCGGCGAGCTCGAGGAAGGCTTCGTCGATAGAAAGCGGCTGCACGAGGGGCGTCAGATCCATCATCATCTGCCGCACCTGGCGGCCGACAGTCACGTATTTCTCCATGTTCGGCGGGATGACGACGGCCTCGGGGCAGAGTTCCAGCGCTTTGAACATGGGCATGGCCGAGCGTACGCCGTTGATACGGGCGATGTAGCAGGCGGTCGAGACAACGCCACGCTTTCCGCCGCCGATGATCACCGGCTTGTCGGCGAGGTCGGGATTGTCGCGTTTCTCGATCGTCGCATAGAAGGCGTCGCAGTCGATATGCGCCAGCGTGAGATCGTAGAGTTCCCCGTGATAGACGAGGCGCGGACTGCCGCAGGCACGGCACCGGCGTGTGTCCGCCTTCTGCTCCGCAAGGCAGTCGCGACAGAAGCCGGGTGTCTTGTCAGGTGCAGGTGCCATGACCGGAACAAAGGTTGAACGCCGCGACAATAGGCCTTAAGCTTGTGAGTCTCAAGAGATGAGCGAGCCGGTATGGACGTCTTCGCCGCCTATCCACTGACGCCCGACAGGTGGGACGATTTCGTGACCCTCTTCGGACCGAACGGCGCCTGTTACGGCTGCTGGTGCACCTATTTCCGGGTGCCTGCTGCCGAACGCAAGGCGCTTGATGGGGCTGCGAAGAAGGAATTCATTCACAGGCGCCTCGAAAACGGGCCGCCGCCCGGCCTGCTGGGCTATGTCGGTGATCGGCCGGCCGGCTGGGTGCAGGTGGGGCCCCGCGCAGACGTTCCGCAGTGGAACTCGCCGCGCACCGTATCGCGGCCATTGGACCCGGCCGACGCGGAAGATCCTTCGGTGTGGGCCGTGAGCTGTTTCTTCATCGGCAGCCGTTATCGCGGCAAGGGCAACAGCCATCGGATTCTGGATGCCGCGGTCCGTTTTGCCCGGGAAAGCGGCGCGCGCATCCTCGAAAGCTGTCCCATGGAACAGGCGAAGACGTCGAAATCGCTCGGCCTTTATGTCGGGTCGATGCGGGTATTCGAGGGGGCGGGCTTCAGGGAAATCGCGCGGCGAAAGGACGGACGGCCGCTGATGCGGCTGGAATTGTGATCTCACGCTGCTTTCGGCTGGATATGCGCACGGATCAGCGCCGCGGCATGCGGCCAGTCGGTCGCCCGCACGATGTCTTCGGCGGGCTTCGGAGCGAGGACATGCAGGGGAGAGTCGGGCATCATGTGCAGGAGCAGGGATTGAGGGAGATGGTCCCGTACGGACTGGAGTTGATGAGCCATGTCGTCGATGAAGACCGAGGGCAGGGGCCGGTCCGCATGCAGTCGCCGCATGATCAGCCCTTTGGGCTCTTCGTCGCTGGCGATCAGTGGGAAGGCCAGCCCCACCCGGTCGAGCAGGCGACGGCGCTGCTCCCGATAGCGCGAGGGCATGGCGGTAAGGAAGACGATGTCGGCTTCGCTGGAAAGACCCTCCAGGGTCTGGATGACGAGATCGAAAGGGACCTGCCAGTTTTCCTGCGCCTCGAAAAACGCCTCGATCAGCCGGCGGACGTCCGTTTGTTCGAGCGCGGCCTCGGTCGCGATGGAAACGATATTGCCGGTAAGCCGGAAGGAGCGAGGCAGGAGCTGATAACCTTCTCCGCGCAGGAAATCCTGGAAGGGCGCTACGAAATGCAGCACCACGTCGTCCACGTCGCAGACGATGAGCGGCCGGTCGCCGAGGCGGATATGGGAGAGGTCGAGGATTTCCGTCATCTTAGAACTCACCGGAAACGGGGCCGGAATAATGGCGCCAGGCTGCAGCTACGGTTTCCGGTTTTGTACCCGTCGCCTCGCAGAAGGCAAGCAGCGTCGGCTCGTGTCCCATCAGGAAGTCGATCATTCCAGAAAGAAAACCCGGATCGTTCACCGCGCCGCGCAACTGGTTCGGCTGCAGGCCGGACAACGCCAGGAAGCGGCCAAGCATATCCGGTTCGTTGGCGAGCCAGCCGAGAATGGCGGCCGCCGTTTCTTCGGCATCGGCCGAATTGCGTCGATTGTAGTCGGGTTCGCGCGGCATCGTCTGTCAAGTTACCTATTTTTCAACTAAATGGTCTTACCGTGTCTGAAGGGGGGCTCTGTGGAAACGACCGTTCCGCGAGCTTATATACCGAAGGCACGCTTGCAAGGAACGGATAGCCATGCCCAAACGGGTGATGATTGTCGAGGACAATGAGCTGAATATGAAGCTCTTCCGCGACCTGATCGAAGCATCCGGCTACGATACGATCCAGACCCGCAACGGGATGGAAGCGCTCGATCTCGCCCGCAAGCATCGCCCCGACCTCATCCTCATGGATATCCAGCTTCCGGAAGTTTCCGGCCTCGAAGTCACCAAGTGGCTCAAGGAAGACGACGAGCTGCACATCATTCCGGTGATCGCGGTGACCGCTTTCGCCATGAAGGGAGACGAGGAGCGCATCCGCCAGGGCGGTTGCGAGGCCTATGTCTCCAAGCCCATTTCGGTGCCGAAATTCATCGAGACAATCAAGACCTATTTGGGCGACGCATGAGATCGGGACGAACGTCATGACGGCGCGCATATTGGTAGTCGACGATATTCCGGCGAATGTGAAGCTGCTCGAAGCCCGGCTGCTGGCGGAATATTTCGACGTCCTGACGGCCGATGACGGCTACAAGGCGCTGGCGATCTGCGACAGCACCCATGTGGATCTGATCCTGCTCGACATCATGATGCCGGGCCTCGACGGTTTCGAGGTCTGCGAGCGGCTGAAGGCCAATCCGCGCACCGCCCATATCCCGGTCGTCATCGTCACCGCGCTCGATCAGCCTTCCGACCGCGTGCGCGGCCTGAAGGCCGGCGCCGACGATTTCCTGACCAAGCCGGTCAACGACCTGCAGCTCATCTCGCGGGTGAAGAGCCTTGTGCGGCTGAAGGCGCTGAGCGACGAGCTGCGCATCCGTGCCGATACGGCGCACAACATCGCGCTCGAGGACATGCTGAAAGGGACGGACGGCCGTGACGAGACGGCCCAGGTCCTGCTCGTTGACGGGCGCGCGAGTTCGCAGGAGCGCATCATCAAGGCGCTGAAGCCGATCGCCGAGGTGATCGCCATGTCGGACCCGCAGGCAGCGCTTTTCGAGGCGGCCGAAAATCCGGTCGACCTGGTGATCGTCAATGCCAATTTCGACGAATACGATCCCTTGCGCCTCTGCTCGCAGCTCCGCTCTCTGGAGCGCACGCGCTTCCTGCCGCTGCTCCTGGTGACGGAGCTTGGCGCCGACGACGTCATTGTCCGGGCACTGGAACTCGGCGTCAACGACTACATCGTCCGGCCGATCGATCCGAACGAGCTTGTCGCCCGCGTGCTCACCCAGATCAAGCGCAAGCGCTACAACGACCGCTTGAGGATGAGCGTCCGCCAGACGATCGAGCTTGCCGTGACCGACGGGCTGACCGGCCTCAGCAACCGGCGTTATCTCGACAATCACCTCAAGGTGCTGTTCGACCGCGCCGCCGCCCGTTCGCGGCCGCTCTCGGTCTGCATCACCGATATCGACCGCTTCAAGTCGGTCAACGATACCTACGGGCATGATGCGGGAGACGAAGTGCTGAAGGAATTCGCAGCGCGCGTCCGCTCGACGGTGAGGGGGGCAGATCTTGCCTGCCGCTATGGCGGCGAAGAATTCGTTGTCGTCATGCCCGATACGGATGCTGCTGCGGCTGCCGCGATCGCCGAACGCCTCCGCGGCATCATAGAGAGCCAGCCTTTCGCGCTGAAGGCGGCGGGTCTCATGCTCAACATCACCGCGTCGCTCGGCATCGCCTGCAGCACTTACGGCGCCGAAACCCCGGAACAATTGCTGAAGCAGGCCGACCGGGCGCTTTACGAAGCCAAGAACGGCGGGCGCAACAGGGTCGTCGCAGCCGCTGCCTGAGGGCCGTTTTCACTGCCGCTGGGCACTATCGGACTGCTTGCGCCCACAAGCGCTGTGGAAAAAAGTTTCCGATCTGTAACTGTCGAATGTGGATGCTATTTTTCGCAGGTGCGAATTGACGCAAGAATTTTGATGAACAGTAGTCAGAAAATTCTCTTGTTGCAGTGCACTCAAGAAATTTCAAATGTATCCTCTGACGTTATAGGTCGGCCGCTGGAGAATACCTGAGCCCGCCAGCATCTGGATTTTCGCCCGTTTGAAGGCGATGATCGGTCGTCTCTCAAGTTATTCTTCAATGCGGCGAAATGTTTCAAGAATTTAAGCGAATGTAAAAATACGATATTCTTGAGACAACTTTCAGTATGTAAGGGAAAAGAGAGCGCGGACGTGGTTTTCCGTTGCGAATTTTAACCACAACCGAAATAGATCGGAGCCGCAATTAAGAATCTGTTGATTTTCTTTTCGTTTTGCGCAATTTTGAGGCCAACGAAGGTGTAGCTCCTGAAAAGGACAGCCATACCCCATGATGCTCAGGTCCGCCGCATCTCCTGGGTCGTGGGGTCGGTCGACCGGCAGGCATGCCAAAGCGGTTCCTCGTGCCGTGATTGCAGGCTGGTCGACCCCCGTTTCAAAGGCGCCGCATCCTGACGAAGGAGCGGCGCTTTTTTATTGCCGCGCAGCCCGCTTCGTTTTTAGATCACATGATTCCGGGAAAAAGGCAAAAGAAAAGGCGCTCGGCCTGGTCGACCAGCGCCTTCCGGTAACCTCGGGATCAAGACTTACTTGATCTTGGTTTCCTTGAACTCGACATGCTTCTTGGCAATCGGGTCGTACTTGGTCTTCGTCATCTTGTCCGTCATCGTACGGCTGTTCTTCGTCGTGACGTAGAAGAAACCGGTGTCAGCCGTCGACAGCAGCTTGATCTTGATGGTCGTAGCTTTCGCCATGGTCGTTCTGCCTCTGAGAAAAATGAAGCCGTGGACGCGGGTGGGGTCCACGGCAAAATCTGGCGCGAAATTACAAATCGCGCCCGAAAAGTCAACTCCGTTTTGACCGGAAAAGCAAACGGCAGGCGGAAACCAGCACGTAAAAGCCGAAGAATGCGGCAAGCGCCCAGGCAAAACCGTCATTGCCGGCGACGTCGATCGCGGCGCCGATGCCCTGCGGACCGGCCACCGTGCCGACGGCGTAACAGAAGATGAAGGCGGCGTTGGCGGCGACGAGGTCGGGGCCGCTGAGGCGCGAGCCGAGATGGGCGAGGCCCACGGTATAAAGGCCGGAGACGCAGCCGCCCCAGAAGAAGAGGAGCACCGCCATCAGCAGCCAGTTCTGGATCAGGAGGGGCAGCGCCAGCGACCCCAGGACGCCGAGGACCGCCATGGCGGTCAGGAGCGGCCGCCGGTCGCGCAGCCGGTCGGAGAAGAGCCCGAGCGGGATCTGGAAAGCCATGTTGCCGATGCCCATGACCGTGAGTAGCACGGCCGCTTGCGACTCGCTGAGCTGCTCGCGAAGCGCATAGATCGGGAAGAGCGACAGGCCGCCCGCGGAGACCGCGCCGAAAGCGAAGACCGCAGCCGTCGCGGTCGGCACCAGGAAGATGTAATGGAAGAAATGCCGTTCCGGCTTGGTGTCGAGCACGGGACTTTCATGCCGGGCGATGAAGATCGGGATGACGGCGAGCAGGATAATGGCAGCGCCGACCAGGAAGGGCAGGATACCCTCGCTGCCGAGCGCGGAGAAGAGCAGGGGGCCGATGGCGAAGCCGACGGCCAGGACGGTCGCATAAATGCCGAGCACGAGGCCGCGGCGCCGTGGCGGGGCCGCTTCGTTAATCCAGAATTCCGACAGGATGAAGAGTGTCGTCGTCGCGCCGTGGAAGGTGAAGCGCAGCGGAAACCACATCCAGAAGGCATCCGCATAATAAAAGCCGATGGCGCTCAGGGCCGCGATCAGCACGGCGAACATCATGGTTTTCGCCACGCCATGGTCGTGCGCGAGCTTGGTGGTGACGGGAGCCGCGAGCATGGAGGCGATGCCGGCCATGGCCGCGTTCAGGCCGATCAGGGTGGAGGGGATGCCGCGCTTTTCCAGGATGATGCTGAGGAGCGGCAGGCCGAGGCCGATGGCAATGCCGACCGCACTGATGGCGGAGATGGCGGCGATCAGCGATGGCCAGTGGATCTCCTCGACATGGCCGTTGGCGTCGGTCGTCGGCTGAGGCATTCAATATTCCTTACAGTCGGCTGCGGACGAAGCGCCCGTGACGCATGAAGTAGAAGGATACCGGGGTTCCGAACGGCAAAGAGGGATCGACCGCCATCAGGTTTTGCACATCCTCCAGTACCGCCTGCGTGATGCGCGGGAGTTTCAGACCTGAAAGCCCGGCAATGTCAAGCCAGCGCACGTCCTGAAGCTCGCTGGAATCACCCAAAAGCGTCATGTCAAACGGGGTTTCATCCGAAAAGGTGAGGAAGAAGCGGGTGTCGTAGCGCCGCACGTTGCCGGGCGGAGTGATCGCGCGAGCGACATAGCGCAGCCGGGAAAGATCGGCGGATGCCGCGCCGGCAAGCCCGGTTTCTTCGCGAAGTTCCCTGAGTGCTGCGAGCGCCAGGGCGCGCGCTCGGCTCGGCGTCATGCGCGACGAGGTGCCGGAGAGCAGCTTTTCGAGGACCAGCCGATCGAGATCGGTTCCAAAGGGGAGCGCATGGTCGCGGGCATCGCGCCGACCGCCCGGAAAGACGTAGACATCGGGCATGAAGACATGGCCGCTGCCGCGCCGGCCCATCAACACCCGCGGGCTTTTCGTCGAACGGTCGATCAGGATCAGCGATGCCGCATCCTTCGGCTTCACGCCCGCAATTCGCGCATGTTTCGGCGCGTCCATGGCGGACGGCACGTGTTCCTCGGCGGAGGAGATCATGCGGCCGGCCCGCCCCTGCGGGAATCAGTGCCGGGATCGGCCGCCTCGTCGTCGTGGCCGCCGAAGCCATGCATCTTCAGCGCCCATTGCAGGCCGATGACGCCGCCCTTGATCGGCTGGATGGTCACAAGTGCTGCCAGAACCGCAATCGGCACCCAGATGGCGAGATGGACCCAGGGAGAGACGCGGAAGGCCATGTCGGTGAGCATATAGCCGGTCAGAAGCACGTGGCCGACGACGACGATGACGAGATAGGCCGGCAAGTCGTCGGCCCGATGATGAAACATTTCCTCGCCGCAGGCGGCGCAGGCGTCGACCGGCTTCAGGAAAGCCCGGAACAGGCGGCCCGTGCCGCAATTGGGGCACCGGTTGAGCATGCCGCGCTGGATGGAGCGCCCGAGCGGCCGTTCGACCCCCTGGCCGCTGCCATACCGGACCATCTGTTCGCTTTTCTGCATCCTATCTCCTTCGGCCGCGCGGCGGCCTCGTGCCGGGTTTCGCCCGGCCGGTGGATCGATCGCGCCTCCCGGATTTATGGAAGGAACGGATCGCGGTCGGCAGCTTCTTGCCCTCGCTCAGCATCTCGAACCGCAACGCGCCTGCAAGCGGGATCGCTTCCGCAAGCCGCACGTCGACCGTATCGCCGAGCTGATAGCCGAGGCCGGTCTTCTCTCCGGAGAGCGCCTGATGCGCCTCGTCGTAGATGAAGTAGTCGTTGCCGAGCGTGGATATAGGGATGAAACCGTCCGCACCATAGGTCGGAAGCGAGACAAAAAGTCCTGCCTTCGTGACACCGGAAACGCGGCCTTCGAATTCCTCGCCGATCCTCGTCGAAAGATGGTGCGCGATCAGGCGGTTGACCGTGTCGCGCTCCGCCGCCATGGCGCGCCGCTCGAATGTGGAGATTTCCGCGGCGATATCGTCGAGCTGCGCCTCTTCGTCCGGCGTGATGCCGCCTTCACCGAGCCCCAGCGAGCCGACGAGCGCGCGATGCACGATCAGGTCCGCATAGCGGCGGATCGGCGAGGTGAAATGGGCGTATTTCATCAGGTTGAGGCCGAAATGGCCGATGTTTTCGGGGCTGTAGATCGCCTGGCTCTGCGAGCGCAGCACCATTTCGTTGACCATCGTCTGGTGCGGCGTGTCCTCGGCCCTGGCGAGGATGCCGTTGAAGGAATTGGCGCGCACCTGCCCACCCTTGGCCATGGATATGCCGAGCGTCGCCAGGAATTCGCGCAGGCTCTCCTGCTTGGCGAGCGAGGGGGCGTCATGGATGCGGTAGACCAGCGGCTGGCGCTTCTTTTCCAGAGTTTCGGCCGCCGCGACATTCGCCTGGATCATCATCTCTTCGATGAGCTTGTGTGCGTCCAGCCGGTCCGGCACGAAGACCCGGTCGACGGTGCCGTCTGCTTTCAGGACGATCTTGCGCTCCGGCATGTCGAGTTCGAGCGGCTGGCGGCGGTCGCGACCGCGCTTCAGCACGGAATAGGCATGCCAGAGCGGTTTCAGGATCGGTTCGAGGAGTGGTCCGGTCTTGTCGTCCGGCTTGCCGTCGATCGCAGCCTGGGCCTGTTGGTAGGAGAGCTTGGCGGCGCTCTTCATCATGATGCGATGGAAGGTGTGGCCCGCTTTGCGGCCCTCTTTCGAGAAGACCATGCGCACGGCGATCGCCGGCCGGTCCTCGCCTTCGCGCAGCGAGCAGAGGTCGTTGGAGATGCGCTCGGGCAGCATCGGCACGACACGGTCCGGAAAATAGACGGAGTTGCCGCGTTTCAGCGCCTCGCGGTCGAGCGGCGAGCCGGCGCGGACATACCAGGAGACGTCGGCGATCGCGACGGTGACGATCACACCGTCTGGATTGTCGGGCGAGGGATCGGGCTCGGCATAGACGGCGTCGTCGTGATCCTTTGCGTCGGCCGGGTCGATGGTGATGAGCGGCAGGTCGCGCCAGTCTTCGCGTTTCGACATGGTGGCGGGCTTGGCTGCCTCGGCTTCGTCCATCACCTGCTTCGGAAAGATATGAGGAATTCCGTGGGCATAGATGGCGATCATCGAGATCGCCTTTTCCGAGGCAACCGACCCGATGACCGAGAGAACGCGGGCGCGCGGCAGGCCGAAACGGCTGGAGCGGGCGACTTCCGTCTCGACCAGGTCGCCGTCCTTCGCCTCGCCGAGATCCTCGCGCTCGATGATCATCTCCTCGCCGCGCCGGTCCACCGGCAGCAGGCGGATTTCGCCGTTTGCAAGCATCTTGACGACGCCCAGCGAGGCATTGCTGCGACGGTCGAGGAGCTTGATGACCCTTGCAGTATAGGCGGGGCCGGTCCGGTCCTTGTTCGGGAAGATTTTCGCAAGCACCCGGTCGTTCAGGCCCGCGGCCGGCGTCTTGCCCTTGCCCCTCGGTTCCGACGGCTGGCGGATGAGGACGGCCGGTGCCACGCCCTGTTCGTCCGGCCATTCCGCCGGACGGCCGATGAGATCGCCGTCCTTGTCGCGGGTGGTGATGTCGAGCACGGTGACCGGCGGCAGGGCGCCGGGGCGGCTTAGCGACTTTCGGTTCTTCGTGAGGAGGCCTTCCTCCTCCAGCGCCCTGAGCAGGTCCTTCAGCTCCACGCGGGTCTCGCCCTTCAGTCCGAAAGCCTTGGCGATCTCCCGCTTCGAGGCGCGGTCGGGATTGTCGGCGATGAATTCGAGCAGGACCTCGCGCGGCGGCACGGCGCCGTGGATGATGGCGGACTTTTCGCCCGCCGAAGGGGCTTTCCCGCGGGCGGTTCTGTCGGGGCGTCTGCCCGCAGGTCTCGATCTGTCGCGCGGTTTTCTCACGTGCCCGTCTTCTTCGCCTTGGGAGCGGCTGCCTTCTTTGTCGCAGCCTTGGCCGCCGTCTTGGCCTTGGGAGCGGCCTTTTTTGTGTCGCCGCTGGCTTTGGCTGCGGCTTTCTTCGGTTTTGCCTTGCCGGAGGAGGCCTTGCCGCCTTTCTCAACGATGAGGGCGATCGCCTGTTCCATCGTCACCGATTGCGGATCCATCCCCTTCGGCAGCGTCGCATTGACCTTGCCCCAGTTGACGTAAGGCCCGTAGCGGCCGTCACGCACGGTGACGGCGCCGCCGTCCGGATGGTCGCCGAGCTCCTTCAGCGCCGCGGGCGTGCCGCGCGTGCGGCCGTTCGCGCCGTTCTTGCTCTGCTTTTCGGCAAGCACGGTGACGGCGCGGTTGAGGCCGATGGTGAACACGTCCTCGACCGATTCCAGGTTGGCATAGGTGCCGTCATGCAGCACGAAGGGGCCGTAGCGGCCGATGCCGGTCGAGATCATCTTGCCGGTTTCCGGATGCTTGCCCACGTCGCGCGGCAAGCTGATCAGCGCCAGCGCCTTTTCGTAATCGATATCCTCCGGCTTCCAGCCTTTCGGCAGCGAGGAGCGCTTGGCTTCCTTGCCGTCGCCGCGCTGGACATAGGGCCCGAAACGGCCCGAACGGAGGGTAAGCGGCTCGCCGGTATGCGGATCGTTGCCGAGCGCCTTCGGTTCGTTGAGGCCGTTCGCTTCCGCTTCCGCGCCGCCTTCGGAAGAAAGCTGGCGCGTGTAGTTGCATTCCGGATAGTTCGAGCAGCCGACGAAGGCGCCGTACTTGCCGAGCTTCAGCGAGAGCTGGCCGGTGCCGCAGACCTGGCAGATGCGCGGGTCGCTGCCGTCGTCCCGTTTCGGGAAGACGAGTGGCGCCAGTGCCTCGTTCAGCGCATCGAGCACATTGGTGACGCGCAGCTCCTTGGTATCTTCGATCTGGCTGAAGAAATCCTGCCAGAACTCGCGAAGCACCTGTTTCCAGTCGAGTTCGCCGGCGGAGATCTTGTCGAGCTTCTCCTCGAGGTCGGCGGTGAAGTCGTATTCCACGTATTTGGTGAAGAAGCTTTCGAGGAAAGCGGTCACCAGCCGGCCCTTGGCCTCCGGCACGAGCTTGCGCTTGTCGATCGTCACGTATTCGCGGTCGCGCAGCGTCGCGAGCGTCGCGGCATAGGTGGAGGGACGGCCGATGCCGAGCTCTTCCATCTTCTTGATCAGCGAGGCTTCCGAATAGCGCGGCGGCGGTTCGGTGAAGTGCTGGCTTGCATCCACCTTGCGCTTGTCGAGCTTTTCACGGGCGTTGATCTCGGGAAGGCGGCCATCCTCCTCATCGTCCTCGCCCTTATCGCCTTCTTCGCGCTGATCCATGTAGGCGCCGAGGAAGCCGTCGAAACGGACGACGGAACCGACGGCCCGGAGACCCGCCTTCTGGCCGTTGTTGTCGGCGAGGATATCGACCGTGGTCCTCTCGATCTCGGCCGACGCCATCTGGCTCGCGATGCCGCGCTTCCAGATGAGCTCGTAGAGCCGGGCCTGGTCGGCGTCGAGATAACGGCGCACCTTGTCCGGCGTGCGGTTGAAATCGGTCGGGCGGATCGCTTCGTGGGCTTCCTGGGCGTTCTTCGCCTTCGTGGAGTAGAAGCGCGGCTTTTCCGGCAGGTAGCGATCGCCGAACTGTTCGCCGATCGCGCTGCGGGCGCCGTCGATCGCCTCCGGTGCCATCTGCACGCCGTCCGTACGCATATAGGTGATGAGGCCGACCGTCTCGCCGCCGATATCGACGCCTTCGTAGAGCTTCTGGGCCACCTGCATTGTACGCGACGCATTGAAGCCGAGATTGGAGGACGCCGCCTGCTGCAGCGTCGACGTGGTGAAGGGCGGCCCCGGATTGCGTTTGACGGGCTTCGCCTCGACCGACTCAACGACATAGGTCGCGCCCTCGAGCAGTGCCTTCAGCCGGTTGGCGTCGTCGCCGGTCTTGATGCCGCGGGGCGGCAAGCGCTTGCCGTCGGCCGAAACGAGGCGTGCCTCGAAGTCGTCGCCGCGCGGCGTGCGGAGCAGCGCCGAGAGGTTCCAGTATTCTTCCGAGACGAAGCGCTCGATCTCCGATTCGCGGTCGCAGACGAGGCGCAGCGCAACCGACTGCACGCGGCCGGCGGAACGGGCGCCGGGCAGCTTGCGCCAGAGCACCGGCGACAGGTTGAAGCCGACGAGATAATCGAGCGCGCGGCGGGCGAGATAGGCATCCACCAGCGGCACGTCGATGTCGCGCGGGCTGGCCATGGCGTCGAGCACGGCCTTCTTGGTGATGGCGTTGAAGACGACGCGCTTGACCGGCTTGTCGCCGAGAACCCGCTTCTTCTTCAAGAGATCGAGCACGTGCCAGGAGATCGCTTCGCCTTCGCGATCGGGGTCGGTTGCGAGGATGAGCCCGTCCGAGCCCTTCACGGCGTCGGCGATGTCCTTGATGCGCTTCTGGGACGCGTTGTCGACCTCCCAGGACATTTCGAAATCCTGGTCGGGAAGCACCGAGCCGTCCTTGGCCGGAAGATCGCGCACATGGCCGAAAGAGGCGAGAACCTTGTAGCCGGAGCCGAGATACTTGTTGATTGTCTTGGCCTTGGCTGGAGATTCTACAACGACAACATTCATCTTGCTTCTCTGGAAAAAGAGGAGTGGCCCGGTACCTTTGCAGTCCAGGCGGAAATCTGACCTCCCGACATGGAGGGCGTTTGCGCCGCGGTCAAGAGGGCAGCCACCAAATTCTGACGCACAACGCAATACAACCTATGGAAGCTTTGCAATTGGTTGCAATCTTAAATAAATGCGATATGGTTCGCCGCATACTCCCGATATGCACATATCCGACTCGCGGTCGCAATTTTCGACAGGAATGGAATATGGTCCCTCAGAACGAGATGAACGGCCGGCGCGAGGACAATACGAGGGAAAACATCGCCTACATAAGGCAGATGCTCGGCGAGCTGCGGCAGGTGGCGTTGGGCGAGGGCGCCGACATGCTCTGCTATCTGATCGAGATGGCCTATGTGGAGGCGGGAGACCTGCAGGCGGGCCGGCGCCCGCGTTCGCTCTCAAATCGTGGACCGGTCAATTCCTGATACCGTCAGGTTTGCTTGAGGAGAACGGTGCGGATTTTCTCCAGCGCCTCTTCCTGTTGGGTTCCGTAGGGAATGAGGCCCTTCAGCCGGCCGTCTGCGCCGACGAGGAAGAGCGTCAGCGTGTGATCCATGCTGTAGCCGCCGCTGCCGTCCGGTACCTTTTCCGCATGCACCCGCCAGCCGTCGACGACCTTGCGCATTTCGGCCGGATCGCCGGTAAAGCCGGTGATGCGGTCGGTGAAGGCCGTCACATAGCCGTTCACGACGTCCTGACTGTCCCGCTCCGGGTCGATCGTGAAGAAATAGCCTTTCAGGGCTTTGCCTTCTTCTCCCAGCTGGTCGAAGAAACCGGCCATTTCATAAAGCGTGGTCGGGCAGGCGACCGGGCAATGGGTATAGCCGAAATAGACGAGCGAAGGCTGGCCGTGGAAGACGCTCCGGTCCGCCGGTCGTCCGAGGTGATCGACGAGCGAGAATTCGGCGCTGAACGGGCCGGTCCGGGGCTCGCTGGCATATATCCAGCCCATCAGGCCGGAAAGCGAGAGCAGGGTGACCGCGGCAAGGCCGATGGCGATGATGGCGAGACGATTGCGGAACATCGGGCTTTACTCGCTTGATTGCATGTCAGGGCAATTAAGCGATGATCTTCGGTCCGCTCAATGTGGCAATTCAACTCAATGTGGCAATTCAACCCATCGCCAGCGACACCATGCCGCCCGGATGCCGGTGCAGCCGCCCGGCGAGATCGAGCTCCAGCAGGATGAGATAGACGGAAGAGGCGGAGAGCCCGGTATGGCGGATGATGTCGTCGATATCGACCGGCGTCGGACCGAGCGCCGAGACGATCATCGACCGGTCGTCGTCGTTGGGCGGCAGCATGTCGCCGGTCTTTTCCGGCTCCTCCACGACCGGGCCGGCGAACAGATCGAGCTGTGACAGCGGGGCGAGTGCTTCGATGACGTCGTCCGAGCCGGTGGTGACGATCGCGCCCTGTTTGAGAAGGCCGTTGGTGCCGTGGCAGCGCGGATCGAGCGGCGAGCCCGGAACGGCGAAGACAAGCCGGCCGAAATCGGTCGCCATGCGCGCCGTGATCAGCGAGCCGGAACGTTCCGCCGCTTCCACGACGACGACGCCCAGCGAAATGCCCGATATCAGCCGGTTGCGGCGGGGGAAATCCCGTGCCCGCGGCTCCCACCCGAAGGACATCTCGCTGACCGCAAGCCCGGCGCCGTCGGTGATCTCGTCGAGCAGAGGAACGTTTTCCGGAGGGTAGGGCTGATCGAGGCCGCCCGCCAGAACGGCGATCGTACCTGTCTCCAGGCTCGCGCGGTGGGCTGCGGTGTCGATGCCGCGGGCAAGACCGGAGGTGACCGTATATCCGGCGCGGCCGCAATCCCGGGCGATCATCGCCGCGAACTTGGCGCCTGCGATCGAAGCGTTGCGGGAGCCGACGATGCCGACGGACGGACGGGTGGCGGCGGCGAGATCGCCCTTGACGGCGAGCAACGGCGGTGCGCCTTCGATCTGGCGCAGGGCGGGCGGATAATCCGGCTCGCCGATGCCGATAAAGCGGGCGCCGTGGCGGCGGGCGGCTTCCAGCTCCCGTTCGGCTTCCTGCACGGTGGCGATGCGGATCGCGCGCGTGGCGCCGCCGCGGGCGGAAAGTTCCGGCAGCATCGCAAGCGCGTTTTCCGCCGAGCCGCAATGGTTGATGAGGTCTCTGAATGTGGCGGGCCCGACATTGTCGGAACGGATCAGCCTCAGCCAGGCGATCCTCTGCCTTTCCGTCAGCGCAATTCCCGTCCGCCTTGCGCTGCCGTCCGGCATGTTCTCATCCCTTTTGGCCGATCCTGCTTTCGGTGCCGGCGATCAGTCGCTCGATATTGGTCTTGTGCTTTACCCAGGAGATCACGGTCATGATCGCCATGACGAGCGCGATCTTCGGTTCATCTATGAACCACAGCACAACCGGAATGACAAGCGTTGCAACCAGCGCGGACAGCGAGGAATATTTGCTGAGCTTGGCGACCGACAGCCAGATGAGTGCGAAAACCAGCACCATCCACGGCGCGACGCCGAGCAGCATGCCGATATAGGTCGCGACACCCTTGCCGCCCTTGAAGCCGAGCCAGACCGGAAAGAGGTGGCCCATGAAGGCCGCGAAACCGGCGATCAGGCCCGCCTCCTCGCCGAAGAAATACCAGCCGATCAGTGCTGCGGCGGTGGCCTTCAGCGCATCGAGGAGCAGGGTCGCGGCGGCGAGCTTCCTGTTGCCGGTGCGCAGCACGTTGGTCGCGCCGATATTGCCGGAACCGATCGAGCGGATGTCACCGAGCCCCGCTGCGCGCGTCAGGATCAGGCCGAACGGGATCGAGCCCAGCAGGTAACCGAAGACGAGCGCCGCAAGCGCGATGGGCAGGCTGATCTGCCAGTTGAAAAGCTCACTCACGCTTCTTCCCCAGTCAAAGCGAATGAACGCACTTGCCCGCCACATAGGTGGCGACGGCACGGCCTGAAAAACGCGCATCCTCGAAGGGCGTGTTCTTCGAACGGGACAAAAGCATATCCTTCGAAACGATCCAAGGCTCGTCGAGATCGATGAGCGTGATATCCGCTTTCGCGCCCGGCTTCAGCGTGCCGGCGTCGAGGCCGAAGATCTGTGCCGGCCGGGTCGACATGGCATCGATCAGCCGCATCAGCGGCACGCGGCCGTCGTGATGCAGGCGAAGCGCCGCGGCAAGCATGGTCTCGAGCCCGATCGCCCCGTCGGCGGCATCCGCAAAGGGCAGGCGCTTGGTGTCGACGTCCTGCGGATCGTGCGAGGAGACGATGATGTCGATTGTGCCGTCGGCGACCGCATCGGCCATGGCCACCCGGTCGTCCTCGGAGCGCAGCGGCGGCGAGAGCTTGAAGAAGGTGCGGTATTCGCCGATGTCGTTCTCGTTGAGCGAGAGATGGTTGATCGACACGCCGCAGGTGACGTTGGCGCCGCGCGAGCGGGCGAGCCGCATCGCTTCAGCCGATTCCGCCACGGAAATCTTGGCAGCATGATATTTCGCCCGCGTCAGGCCGGCGATCCGAAGATCCCGTTCGAGCGGAATGATCTCGGCCTCCTTCGGCACGCCGGAAAGGCCGAGCCAGCTTGCGAAGAGGCCTTCGTTCATGACGCCGCTGCCGAGATATTTTTCGCGCAGTTCGAGCGAGATGACCGCATCGAATTCGCGCGCATAGGTCATCGCTCGGCGCAGGAGCAGCGTATCCGAAAGGCCTCGGCGGCCGTTGGTGAACGCCACGGCGCCGGATTGCTGCAGCAGGCCGATCTCGGTCATCTCCTCGCCGGCAAGACCCTTGGTGAGTGCAGCCGCCGGGTGGACGTTGACGACGGCCTTGTCGCGGGCGGTCTTCTGCACGAATTCGACGAGCGCGATATCGTCCAGCACCGGATCGGTGTCCGGCATCATGATGAAGGAGGTGATGCCGCCGGCCGCTGCCGCACGGCTTGCCGATTCGATCGTTTCGCGGTGTTCGGCGCCCGGCTCGCCGACATAGACGCGGGCGTCGACGAGGCCCGGCGTTGCGACGAGGCCCTTGCAATCCCTCACCGTTGCGCCGTCCGGAGCTCCCTGGTTCTGCGCATCCTTGCCGGCAGCGAGAATGCGGCCGTCGTCGCCGACGACGATGGTGCCGGTCTCGTCGAGATTGCGCGACGGATCGACGATCCGGAGATTCTTGAGGACCGTTGCGGTCATGCGCGTTCTCCCTGGTTTTGAGAGACGAGCAGCGCCTCCATCACGGCCATGCGCACGGCGACCCCCATTTCCACCTGCTGCTCGATGACGCTCTGCGGGCCGTCTGCCACTTCGGAGGCGATCTCGACGCCGCGGTTCATCGGGCCGGGATGCATGACGAGCGCGTCTTCCTTCGCTGCCTTCAGCTTTTCCGCATCGAGGCCGTAGAAGCGGAAATACTCGCGCACCGACGGCACGAAAGCTCCGGCCATGCGCTCGCGCTGCAGGCGCAGCATCATCACCACGTCGGCGTCCTTCAGGCCGTCCTCCATGGAATGGAAGACCTCGACGCCCATCTCGCGGATGCCGGAAGGAAGCAGCGTAGAGGGCGCCACGACCCTGACCCGCGCGCCCATGGCGTTGAGCAGCAGGATGTTGGAGCGCGCGACGCGCGAATGCAGCACGTCGCCGCAGATCGCCACGATGATGCGCGAGAGCTTGCCCTTGGCGCGGCGGATGGTCAGCGCATCGAGCAGCGCTTGGGTCGGGTGTTCGTGTTGGCCGTCGCCCGCGTTGACGACCGAGCAGGCGACCTTCTGTGCGAGCAGGGCGGCCGCCCCGGCGGAGGAGTGGCGCAGCACCAGCACGTCAGGCCGCATGGCGTTCAGCGTCATCGCCGTGTCGATCAGCGTTTCGCCCTTCTTCACCGAGGAATTGCCGACCGACATGTTCATCACGTCGGCGCCGAGCCGTTTTCCGGCGAGCTCGAAGGAGGATTGCGTGCGGGTGGAGGCTTCGAAGAACAGGTTGATCTGCGTGAGACCTCTGAGCGTCGAGGTCTTTTTCTCCCGCTGCCGGGAAATCTTCACGGCCTCGTCGGCCTTGTCGAGAAGAAAGGTGATGTCCTGTTCGGTGAGGCCCTTGATGCCGAGGAGATGGCGATGGGGGAAGAAGACCATAAGTCGTGTCTCCGCTTGCGTTCGGCGGTCTATAAGGTCTGGCGGAGAGACCCGCAAGCGGGCGCGGACTTTATCTCACCGCTTGTTTCATGAGCATGTCTCTCGCAGACGGCACTTTGGCTGCCTTTTGTTGAGAATGCGGGAATTCCTCTTTCGCTGCCGTTCCCAGGCCCGGTAACTTCCGCTAGAACCGCCTCATGAACCAGATGTCGCGCACCGAAGAAAAATTTGCCGAATTGAACCAGCCCAAACCCTGGTCCGGCATCAACGCCTATCGATCCGATCCGCTTGTCGTCGATCTGACGAGCACCCTTAATCGCACCATCCGGGAAGAATACGATCAGCTCGGCCGTTACGTCACCTCGCCGGAGGCGCAGGAACTGGCGCGCATGGCCAACGAGAACCCGCCGAAGCTGAAGACCCACGGCCCCCGCGGCGAGCGGCTGGATGTGGTCGAATTCCATCCGGCCTGGCATGCGTTGATGCGCCGGTCCATGCAGACGGGCCTGCATTCCTCCGTCTGGGAAAGCATTCCGGAAGCCAAGGGCCACGAGCACAAGGCGCGTGCGACCCGCTTTTACATGACGGCGCAGCTCGAATGCGGGCATCTGTGCCCGCTTACCATGACCAGCGCCTCGATCGCCGCGCTGATGGCCGCGCCGCGCGTCCAGAAGGAGTGGGCGCCGAAAATCCTCTCGCGCAAATACGATTCGACCAATCGTCCGGCGCTGCAGAAGACGGCCGTGACGCTCGGCATGGGCATGACCGAGAAGCAGGGCGGCACGGATGTGCGCGCCAACCGTTCGACGGCCGAGCGGGTGGGCGAGGGCATCTATCGTCTTTCCGGTCACAAGTGGTTCATGTCGGCTCCGATGAGCGACGGTTTCATCATGCTTGCCAAGACCCACGAGGGGATAGGCTGTTTCCTCGTGCCGCGGCTCCTGGAGGATGGTTCGGCGAACGGCCTGCAGTTCCAGCGCCTGAAGGACAAGCTCGGCAACCGCTCGAACGCCTCGTCGGAAGTCGAGTTCACCGATGCCTTCGGTTACCTTCTTGGCGATCCCGGCGCAGGCGTCCGCACGATCCTCGACATGGTGACGCTGACCAGGCTCGACTGCGCGCTGGCTTCGGCCGGCATCATGCGCGCCTCGCTGTCCGAGGCCGTTCATCACACGCGGGGCCGCAGCGTCTTCGGCAAGAAACTGATCGATCAGCCGCTGATGACACGCGTGCTCGCCGACATGGCGCTCGACGTCGCGGCGGCGACGGCGCTCAGCTTCCGCCTGGCCGACGCCTTCGACAAAGCCGCATCGAGCCCGGCCGATGCCGCCTTCGCGCGGGTCATGACGCCCGTCGTCAAATACTGGAACTGCAAGATCGCCCCGTCGCTGATCTACGAGGCGATGGAGTGCCTCGGCGGCAACGGTTATATCGAGGAACGGCCGATCGCCCGGCATTACCGCGAGGCGCCCGTCAACGCGATCTGGGAAGGCTCCGGCAACGTGATGGCGCTCGACGTGCTGCGCGTGCTGTCGCGCGGCAGGGACCTGTTCAACACGGTGCTCGCCGGTTTCGAGCGCGATCTAGGCGCATCCGGCCGGAAGACGGTCGAGGTGCTGCGCGCCGCCATGGCGCTTTGCGAAACGGACGAGGGGGCGGCAAGGCTTCTGGTGGAGCAGCTCGCGCTTGCGGCAGGCGCTTCGGAACTGGTGCGGCTCGGCGCCGGCAAGATCGCCGATGCCTTCCTGGAAACGCGGCTGGCGGGCGGCTGGCGCTCGACCTACGGCATGCTCGATTCCCGCTTCGACGCCCGCTACATCATCGATCTTCTCTATCCGGCGGCGAGCTGACCGGCGAATAGCAGTACCGCGGGAATGGTGAGGAAGGAGGCGGCCGTCTGCACCGTGGCGGTGGCGGCATAAAGCTCCGCATCGCCTCCCATCTTCTTCGCGAGGATGTAGCCGTTCATCGCGGTCGGCACCGCGGCGCTCAGCGCCAGAAGCACGAGCGGCTGGCCGCCGATGCCGACGAGCGTCGCGATGCCTATCATCACCACCGGAAAGACGATGAGCTTTATGGCGGTGCCGACCAGCACCATCGGCCGCGGCCTTACGGCATCTCTCACCTTCAGGCCTGCGCCGACCGCGATGAGGCCGAGGCTGAGCGACGCCTGGGCAACGAGCCCGACCGCCACCATCAGCGGTTCGTAGATGGGGATGCCGAGAAGGTTCACGGTAACGCCGAGCGCGCTGCTGACGATCTGCGGATTGCTGATGACGCGGAGCGTGAACTGCCAGTATCCGCGATGGGCGCCGGAGAACCATAGCAACACCGAGACATTGATGAAGTTCAGCGGAATGATGATCGCCGCCATGACGACCGCGACGACGGTCAGTCCCGTGGCACCGTAGAGCTTGTCGGCGATCGCCAGCGCGATGAAGGAATTCCAGCGCGTGGCGGCCTGGAAAAGCGAGCTGAAGGCCGGCGCCCTGACCCCGATCCTGCGAAGAGCCGGCCAGAGCAGCAGGACGAAAAGGCACATCAGGAGCACGACGCCGATAGCGGTCATGCCGACCACATGCAGGTCGATGCTGGTAAAATCCGCGCGCGCCAGCGTGTGGAAGAGGAGTGCGGGAAAGAGGACGTAATAGCCGCATTGCTCCAGCCCGTTCCAGAACGTCCCGTCGATCAGCGGGCTTCGCCGGAGCGCGACGCCCAGGAGGACGAGCAGGAAGATCGGCAGGATGCTTTCGAAAATGGCGAGCATGGGAGACGGACAGAGGAGAGAGGCCCTCCTCGTAGTCGTTTGCGGCCGGGTGCGCAATGCAGGAATGCCCCTTCCGCGCTGCGTTATCCTGTGCATCGTCTCCGGCAGTGGCTTGCGGCATCGAGAACGGCGCACTATCGCGGTTAACGGGTCTTAACGAATACGGACGGAAAATGCTGCAAATCCCTGAAGTGACGGCGCAGGAAGGTTCGGTCGCAAAGGTGCGCAACCGCGCCGGCACCGAACGGGCGATCTTCGTCGCCGCGCGCGACCTTCTCGCCGAGCAGGGCTTTCAGGGTTTCGGCATCAATGCGGTGGCACGCCGCGCCGGTTGCGACAAGCAGCTCATCTACCGCTATTACGGCGGCCTGGACGGATTGATCGAGGCGATCGGCGCCGATCTCGGCACCTGGGTCAAGGATCGAATTCCGGAAGACACGGGCGGCATGTTCCTGCTGACCTACGGCGACCTGATGGAGAAGCTGGCGATCTACTTCATGGAGGCGCTGCGCGACGATCCGCTCGTCTGCAAGATCGTCGCCTGGGAGGTTTCCCAGGATACGCCGCAGGTGCGCCGTCTTTCCGAAGCGCGCACCAAGGCGCTCGGCAAATGGCTGGAGCGCATGCGCGGCTCGTTGACGCCGCCGAAGGGTGTCGACGCTGCGACCACCAATGCGCTGCTCTTTGCCGCGATCCAGCATCTCGTGATCTCCGCCGCCGTCAGCGGCCAGTTTGCCGGCGTGGCGCTCAGCACCGAGAAGGATTGGGAGAAGGTCGCCGGCGCGATCCGCCGCCTTGTCCGCGCGATCTACGGCTGACCTTTTTCCACAGACCGTGCCTTTCGCATTAACCATGCCTGCCGGTTTCCGTTGCGGGAAATCCGCCGCCGTTTAAGGTCGGTATTAACGCATTGTTAACCACGAATGGGCCGGACATGCTCGGGATGGGAACTGCTATCAGGGATGGGGCATTGCTGGCCGTCATGACGACGATCTTCGCAGCGCTTGCCCTCGATATTTCTGTTCCCGCAGTGGTCCTGAGTGTCATGGCTTTATCGAGATGGCTCGTGTCGCCGGAGATTTATCCGGTGGAACCGAGGGGGAAGGCCGCATGAAGTGGTTCCTGATTTTATGGGCAGGCCCCGTGCTTCTGCTGACGGGCTGGTACGGACTTTCCTATTACGACATGAGCTTCGGCATCTTCATGCTGACCCGCCATGCGCATGACCTGGTCTTCCAGGTCTATGGCCATATCCTGGGCATCCCGCCGGAAACCATTCCGCCGCTGGTCGCCCGCGCCATCGCTTTCGACAGCCTGATCGTGTTCGGCATCATCGCCTTCCGCAAGAGGAAGGCGATCGCCGCCTGGTGGCAGAGGCGTCAGGCGTCGAAATCCGGCAAGCTTGCCCTGCCGAGCGAGGAAAGCCTGTCGAGCGCGCCCTGAAGAATGAAGCTCGCCGCGGCGGAATCGATCCGCTCGGCGCGTTTTGCCCGCGACACGTCCATTTCCAGAAGTGCCCGTTCGGCGGCGACCGTCGAAAGCCTCTCGTCCCAGAAGACGAAGGGGATACCCGTCTTCTCACCCATGGAACGCACGAAGGCGCGCGTCGCCTGGACGCGGGGGCCTGTCGATCCGTCCATGTTCATCGGCAGGCCGATGACGAAGCCCGCGATCTTCTCCTTTTCCGCAAAGGCGAGGAGGACTTCCGCATCCTTGGTGAACTTGACGCGCTTGATGACAGGCCGCGGCGAGGCGAACCGCCGGCCGATATCGGACATCGCAAGCCCGATCGTCTTCGTGCCGAGGTCGAGCCCGGCTATCGGCTGTCCGGGCAGAAGCGTTTCAGCCAGTTCCTCGATCGTCATCACCGTCATGCGTTCGTCATCCCTCGGAGGCAAAGAGGATTTGTCCCATCCTCTGTCCACTTTCCTTTAGCTGCATATCGGCTATGTGTCGTTACCATCCCGCATCATACTGGAGGAACTTTTCCATGAAGATCACTTGGCTCGCCCACTCCGCCTTCCGCATCGAAACCGCGAAGGCGAAGATCCTGATCGACCCGTTCCTGACGTACAATCCTGCTTTTGCAGGTCAGGATGCCAAGGCCGCTGCGGAAGGCCTCACCCATATCCTGCTCACCCACGGCCATGGCGACCATGTCGGCGACGCGGTGCAGATCGCCAAGGAAACCGGCGCCGTCGTCCTTGCCAATTACGACCTCGGTGTCTGGCTGGCGAAGAAGGGTGTCGAGAAGCTGGAAATGGGCAATACCGGCGGCACGATCGATCTCGGCGGGTTCACCGCCACGTTCACGCAGGCGCTGCATTCGTCGGCGCAGATCACCGAAGACGGCGTCTCCCATTGCCTCGGCAACGCCAACGGCCTGATGCTGCATTTCGACGACGAGCCCTCCGTCCTCCATATGGGCGATACGGATATCTTCACCGACATGGGCCTGATCAACGAGCTGCATCAGCCGGATATCGGCATCGTGCCGATCGGCGACCGGTTCACCATGGGCGGCGCGGTGGCGGCACTGGCCTGCCAGCGCTTCTTCGATTTCAAGCACGCCATTCCCTGCCATTACGGCCTGCCGGGCGTCGATCAGACGCCGGAGAAATTCGTGAAGGGCATGGAAGGCTCGCGCACCCGCGTCGAAACGACGGCCCCGGGCGGCAGCCTCAGCTATTAAGCGATCGGCTTTGCCGATCCGCAACGGTCGGCTTGCTGATCCAGCGGTCGGCTTTGTCGATCCATAAGCGGCCAGGCAGATCCGCAGGCGGTCAGTTCGCTGATCCGCAACCGATCTCGGTGGTGCGCCTTCATGAAATTGAGGCGCGCTGCCTGTTGCGAAGGGCGGGCATGGTCATTATAGCGGGTAGGAAATTTCCCATCGGAGTTATGCCATGTCCGTCGATCTCGCCACCGTCAAACGCGTCGCGCGCCTTGCCCGCATTGCGGTCACCGAGGAAGACGCCAATCGCATGGTCGGCGAACTGAACGGCATCCTCGGCTTCGTCGAGCAGCTTTCCGAAGTGGACGTGACGGGTGTCGAGCCGATGACCTCGGTGACACCGATGGACATGCGCAAGCGGCAGGACGATGTGACGGACGGCGACAAGGCCCTCGATATCGTCGCCAATGCTCCGGCCACCGACCACAATTTCTTCCTCGTGCCGAAGGTCGTCGAGTGAGCGCTTGAGCAGCGCTGCCTCCGCCTTTTACCGCATTCGAACGTTTTGAAGAGACCATGACCGAACTCACCAGCCTCACCATTGCCGAAGCCCGCGAGAAGCTGAAGGCCAAGGAATTCACCTCCGTCGAGCTGACGAAGGCCTATCTCGATGCGATCGAAGCGGCCAATGGCGTGCTGAACGCCTATGTCGCGGTGACGCCGGAGAAGGCGCTCGAAATGGCGAAGTCCTCCGACGAGCGCCGTGCGGCCGGCCGGGTCGGCGCATTGGAAGGCATCCCGCTCGGCATCAAGGACCTGTTCGGCACCCGCGACGTCCATACCCAGGCTTGCAGCCACATCCTCGACGGCTTCAAGCCGAAATACGAATCGACCGTCTCCCAGAACCTCTGGGACGATGGCGCCGTCATGCTCGGCAAGCTCAACATGGACGAGTTCGCCATGGGCTCCTCCAACGAGACCTCCCATTACGGCGCCGTGATCAATCCCTGGAAGGCGAAGGGTTCCAACCAGCAGCTCGTGCCGGGCGGCTCTTCGGGCGGTTCGGCTGCCGCCGTTGCCGCACATCTCTGCGCCGGTGCGACCGCCACCGATACCGGCGGCTCGATCCGCCAGCCGGCCGCCTTCACCGGCACCGTCGGCATCAAGCCGACCTATGGCCGCTGCTCGCGCTGGGGCATCGTCGCTTTCGCCTCGTCGCTGGACCAGGCCGGCCCGATCGCCCGCGACGTGCGCGATGCCGCGATCATGCTGAAATCCATGGCGAGCATCGATCTGAAGGATACCACCTCCGTCGATATTCCGGTGCCGGATTATGAGGCCTCGCTCGGCCAGTCGGTCAAGGGCATGAAGATCGGCATTCCGAAGGAATACCGCGTCGACGGCATGCCGGAAGAGATCGAGGCGCTCTGGCAACAGGGTATCGCCTGGTTGAAGGACGCCGGCGCCGAGATCGTCGACATCACCCTGCCGCACACCAAATATGCGCTCCCGGCCTACTACATCGTGGCCCCCGCGGAGGCCTCGTCGAACCTCGCCCGTTACGACGGCGTGCGCTACGGCCTGCGCGTCGACGGCAAGGACATCATCGACATGTACGAGAAGACCCGGGCCGCCGGTTTCGGCCAGGAGGTCAAACGCCGCATCATGATCGGCACCTATGTGCTCTCGGCCGGTTATTACGACGCCTATTACCTGAGGGCGCAGAAGGTCCGCACCCTCATCAAGCGCGACTTCGAGACCGTCTTCGATGCCGGCGTCGATGCGATCCTGACGCCCGCGACCCCGTCGTCGGCCTTCGGGGTTGCCGACGAGAACCTCGCCTCCGATCCGGTCAAGATGTACCTGAACGACATCTTCACGGTGACGGTGAACATGGCGGGCCTTCCGGGCATCGCCGTTCCCGCCGGCCTCGACCATAAGGGCCTGCCGCTTGGCTTGCAGCTTATCGGCAAGCCGTTCGAGGAAGAGACGCTCTTCCGCACCGCTCATGTGATTGAAAAGGCGGCGGGCAGGTTCACGCCGGCCAAGTGGTGGTAAGCGGGCTTGTCATTCGAAGAATGATGACCGCTGATCATGCCGCGGTCGACCGGGTCGGTTTTGCCGCCTGGCAATCCAGCGATGCCTTCAAGGGGATCGACCTCGACAGCGATGTCATCGAGCGGACGAGGCAGGCTTTTGCCGTCTTTCCCGCAGAGACGGATGCCGAGGTCCATGTCGCCGAACTCGACGGGATCGTCGTCGGATGGGGCGCCCGCGACCGCGCGCCGGATTATATATCCGACCTCTGGGTCGATCCGGCGCATCAGGGCAGGGGTATCGGCAAGGCGCTCATCGAGCGTCTTTGTGAACGCATCCGGGCCGACGGTCATGAGAACGTCCGCATCGATACCCAGGGCCGCAATACAGGCGGCATCCGCCTCTACGAGCGTTGCGGCTTCTCGATCACCTGGCGAGGGATCGAACATTCGAAAAGCATGGGGATCGACCTGGAAAAGGTCCATCTGGAGAAGCCGTTGAGCTGAGCGGATGCTGAGGAAGGAGACCTCATGTCGGAACCAGATCTTGCGCGATTGATCGAGGCATTCGATCGCCTCGCCGCCGCCGGCTTCGCCATGGGGGCCGATTGGGAGGCAGTCCACGAAATCTGCCAGGCGCATGAAGGCGAGAAGCCGTTCGACTGGGGTCACGCCCTCTGTCACCGCATCGAAGGCGACGACTGGAATGCCGGTTACTGGTACCGCCGCGCCGGAAAGCCGCGCCCTTCCGCACCGATTGCCGAGGAGTGGGCCGCGATGAAGGCGGAATTGTCGACACTTATTTGAGCGCACACAGCCAGGGCCTCGTATCGAAGGCCCGCGCATCAGAAGCGATGCGCGGCCCGTTTGCAGCGAGCTACCTGTTGTCCTGCTCGGCTCTCACCAGCACCAGTCCCCGTTCGGTGATGCGGTAGGGCTTGCCGCCGGTCGAGCTGATCGCCTTCTTCTGCTTGAGCTTTCGGAAGGTGAGGAGGTCCAATGCGGAGAACACCCAGCCTTCGCGGGTGAAGAGCTGCAGCTTCTCGATCTTGCGGTTCTCGTCGCGGGTGATCTCTATCCTGCCGCCCTGGGCGAGCAGGTGGAGGATGCGCTGTTCGGCGCGGGAAATATCCATGGTTTCGATGTCCGGACAAACGCCCGTGGTGGGCGCACAAAAACGTTACCGGCGCTTGCTCAGCGTCGGCGCTCTCGTTTTTGTCTGGGCCGGTGCGCCTGTTCGGGCGGCCGGCCCCTTACCGGGTCTCTTTCGAAGAGAACATCAAAACTCCATCTATGCAGAATGGGAGCTAGGCGTGTTTTCCCCAGCCGTCAAGCGCTGCAGCGCAATAGACGATATGTTGTGCTGGTAAATGCCTGAACTCGGTGTTCTACTGGACGCTGCAACAGGGGATGCCATGGCCATCATTCGCAATGCACGCGAAGACGAAACGGATTTTTTGAGCGAGGTCGGTTTCCGCGCCTGGGAAAAGGCCATGAATGCCATCGGCGAGATGACCGACATGCGTGCGAGCGCCCGCAGCGCCTTCCAGAATTTCACGCGGTCGTCCTGGCTCACCGTCACCGTCATCGAGCAGGGCGGCACCGTGGCCGGCTGGGCGGCGCGCGAGAACCTCGACGAGCTGATCTCCGATTTCTGGATCGACCCCGCCTTCCAGGGGCAGGGCCTTGGCCGCGCGCTGATCGCCGAGATCGAGGGCGAGATCGTCCGTCAAGGGTTCGAGGTCGCACGCATCGAGACCCATGCCCAGAATGCCGAAGCGGTCGGCTTCTTCGAAAAGCACGGCTATTCGATCAACTGGCTGTCCGTCGCCTATTCGCCGAAGATCGATCGCGACGTGCAGTCGGTGGGGCTTTCCAAGCGGCTGGTGACGGAAGAACCCGAGACTTACGGCCCCGGCTTCTGACTGGCCAAGGCGTCAGATAAGCTTGCGCCGCACCACCATTTGTTCTACCTCCAGAAAACCTAATCGAGACCATTCGAAGAGCATCAGATGACCATTGTCGACGTCCGCACGCCCGATCCGAAACG
This sequence comes from Xaviernesmea oryzae, assembly GCF_900177415.1. GTDB lineage: Bacteria > Pseudomonadota > Alphaproteobacteria > Rhizobiales > Rhizobiaceae > Neorhizobium > Neorhizobium oryzae_A. The sequence continues at coordinate 1,871,907 of NZ_FXAF01000006.1, forward strand.
CTTGATTCCCGGCGCCACAGGCGACTGGGAAGTCATCATCGGCATGGAGGTGCACGCCCAGGTTCTTTCCAATTCCAAGCTCTTTTCCGGCGCTTCGACCGAATTCGGCAGGCCCGCCAACTCCAACGTCTCGCTCGTCGATGCCGCGATGCCGGGCATGCTGCCGGTCATCAACGAGGAATGCGTGAAGCAGGCGGTGCGCACCGGCCTCGGCCTGAAGGCGCAGATCAACAACCGTTCGGTCTTTGACCGCAAGAACTATTTCTATCCGGATCTTCCGCAGGGCTATCAGATCTCCCAGTACAAGGATCCGATCGTCGGCGAGGGCAAGATCGTGATCTCGCTCGGCCCCGACCGCCAGGGCCAGTTCGAGGATATCGAGATCGGCATCGAGCGGCTGCATCTCGAACAGGATGCCGGCAAGTCGATGCACGACCAGCATCCGACCATGTCCTATGTGGACCTGAACCGCTCCGGCGTGGCGCTGATGGAGATCGTCTCCAAGCCCGATATGCGCTCCTCTGACGAGGCCAAGGCCTATATGACGAAGCTGCGTTCGATCGTGCGCTATCTTGGCACCTGCGACGGCAACATGGACGAGGGCTCGATGCGCGCCGATGTGAACGTCTCGGTGCGCCGTCCGGGCGAGGCTTTCGGCACGCGCTGCGAGATCAAGAACGTCAACTCCATCCGCTTCATCGGGCAGGCGATCGAATTCGAGGCGCGCCGCCAGATCGGCATTCTGGAAGAGGGCGGCGCGATCGACCAGGAGACCCGTCTCTTCGATCCGGGCAAGGGCGAGACGCGTTCGATGCGCTCCAAGGAAGAGGCGCATGACTACCGTTATTTCCCCGATCCCGATCTCCTGCCGCTCGAATTCGACGATGCCTTCGTCGAAGAATTGAAGAAGGACCTGCCGGAACTGCCGGACGACAAGAAGGCCCGCTTTGTGCGCGAGCTCGGCCTCTCCGTCTACGACGCCTCGGTCCTGGTTTCGGAGAAGGCGATCGCCGATTATTTCGAGGCGGTGGCCGAAGGCCGCGACGGCAAGACGGCTGCCAACTGGGTCATCAACGACCTGCTGGGCGCCTTGAACAGAACCGGCAAAGACATTGAAGAGACTCCGGTTTCGCCCGCTCAGCTCGGCGGCATCATCGACCTCATCAAGGCCGAGACCATTTCCGGCAAGATCGCCAAGGACCTCTTCGAGATCGTCTGGAACGAGGGCGGCGATCCGGCCGAAATCGTCGAGGCGCGCGGCATGAAGCAGGTGACCGACACGGGCGCGATCGAAAAGGCGGTCGACGAGATCATCGCCGCCAATCCGGATCAGGTCGCCAAGGTGAAGGCGAAGCCGACGCTGGCCGGCTGGTTCGTCGGTCAGGTGATGAAGGCGACGGGCGGCAAGGCCAATCCTCAGGCCGTCCAGGCGCTCGTCAAGGCCAAGCTGGGGATCGAGGAGTAGACTTATGGTCTACTTCGTCCGAACCGCCAGCGAACGTGACGTCGGACAGGTTCGGACCCTGCTGGCGGAGACTTTTCACGCCACCTACGATCCCTTCTACGGCGCGCTCCAGGTGCAGCGGATGATCGACGGCTGGAACTCGCCGGCTGCGATCCGCGCGCGAATTCTGAAGAGGGGCGGCGAGTTTCTGGTGGCCGACGACGGCAAGGATATCGGCGGCATCGGTTATGCCGCCATGTATCCGAAGATGGCGAAGACCGCGATGCTGCACCAGCTCTACGTCAAGCCGTCCTGTCAGGGCGGGGGCATCGGCCGTGATATCTTCGCCGAACTCGAAACCTGCTTTCCGGATGCGGAGATCATGCGGGTCGAGGTGGCGCTGCAGAATGTCCGCGCGCTTTCCTTCTATGAGAGACTGGGTTTTTCCGAGGTAGACCGCATGGAGGAATGGGGCGCGCCCAATTCCGGCCTGCCGGCGATCATTCTGGAGAAGAGATTGTTGGCGCATTAGCGCATGCCCCCGAAAGCGGGAACCGGTTCGGGTGACATGCGCTGGTGAAAATGTTCAATGCGTGTAAAGGGAGGGGCTTTCGCATGGCTGACATCACGATCCGCAGGGCAAGGGAATCCGATCTTCATCAACTGATCGCTCTTTTCGCGGCGGACGATATCGGCGGCCATGGCGACACGACGGACCCGGAAGCCTTCGAGAGTTATCTTCGTGCCTTCCATGTGATCGACGCTTCGCCGAACGAGCAGCTTTTCGTCGCGGAACTGGCCGGCGAGGTCGTCGGCACCTTTCAGATTGTCTTCAACCGCACGCTGACGGGCAGGGGCTCGCTGTCGATGATCGTCGAGGCGGTGCAGACGCGCGCGGACATGCGGGGCAAGGGCATCGGGGCTGAGATGATAGGCTATGCGATCGAGGAAGCGAAGCGTCGGGATTGCCGCCTCGTCCAGCTCTCGTCCAATATGGCGCGCATCGATGCGCATCGCTTCTACGAGCGGCTCGGGTTTGCCAAAAGCCATTTCGGCTTCAAGATGAAGCTCAAATGACGTGTGCGGCAATGCAGAAACACTGGACATGAGCGGCATCAAGCGGCATAAGCGGATCAGCCCTTCTATGGCCTTCCTGTTTGCCAAGCCGATGGAAAACCCATGAAAAACCTCCTGCTGCAGATCTTCACCTGGTGGAACGGACAGACGCTCGGTACGCGGTTCTTCACCTGGCGTTTCGGCAAGAAGGTGGGGGAAGACGAGTTGGGCAACGTCTATTACGAGGGCCCGATGACTTCCTGGGGCAAGCCGAAGCGCTGGGTGATCTACAAGGATTATGCCGAGGCCTCCGCGATTCCCTCGGGCTGGCACGGCTGGATGCATTACCGCACCGACGTTCCGCCGTCGAAGGAAGACTACAAGGCCCGCGAATGGCAGAAGCCGCACAAGCTGAACCTGACCGGCACGCCCTTCGCCTATCGGCCGAAGGGTTCGCTCGCCGCCACCGGCGAACGCCCCCGCGTCACCGGCGACTACGACGCCTGGACGCCCGGCAACTGACACCTGTTTTGCCACAATCGCACTCTAGGTCCCGACACTGTCTGAAACTGTCGAAACGGGAAGCATGATGGGGTTGACGAGGGTTTTTCCACGCAAGCGGTTGATCGGCGGCCTGACGATACTGGTTTGCCTTCTTGCCCTGGATGGGGCCACGGCCGCGCGGCTTTCCAATCCCGTCGCCGTATTCAAGGGCATAGACAAGATCACCGGCCGCATCACGACATTCGATGTCTATATCGACGAGACCGTGCAGTACGGGGCGCTGCAGGTGACGCCGAAGGTCTGCTATTCCCGCGACGAGACGGAAGCCCAGAAGATCGACGGCTTCGTCGAGGTGGACGAAATCACCCTCGATCGCAAGATCCGCCGTATCTTCACCGGCTGGATGTTCGCCGACAGCCCCGGCCTGAATGCCGTGGAGCATCCGATCTACGATATCTGGCTGACCGGCTGCAAGCAGAGCTCCGACGTCCCGCCGCCCAACGCGACCAACTGAACTTTCAGAATTGCTTGTGCGGTGAATCGACCGCCGCTCTCAGCAGGGTGAGATAATCGTCCTTCGGGATGTCGATCGCGCCGAACGTCTTCAGGTGTTCGGTGGTGAACTGGGTGTCGAGAAGGGTGAAGCCGTTCTTCTTCAAACGATCCACCAGATGCACGAGACAGATTTTCGAGGCATTGGCACGTCTTGAAAACATGCTCTCGCCGAAGAAGCCCGAGCCGAGCGAAACGCCGTAAAGCCCGCCGACCAGCTCGTCGCCTTCCCAGGCTTCGACGCTGTGGGCGTGGCCCATCCGGTGCAACTCCGAATAAAGCTTGCGGATGGTGGCGTTGATCCAGGTGCTCGGCCGGTCCTCGGCCGGTTCGGCGCAAAGTGCGATCACCCGTTCGAAGGCCGTATCGAAGCGAATGTCGAAGGGGCGCTTGCGGACCGCTTTGGCGAGGCTTTTCGAGACATGGAATTGATCGAGCGGCAGGATGCCGCGCATTTCCGGCTCGACCCAGAAGATTTCCGGGTCGTCGGCGGATTCGGCCATGGGAAAGAGGCCGATGGAATAGGCACGCAACAGGATGTCCGGAGTAATCGCCGGATAATATCTGCCGCGCCGCCCTGCCATCTAACTCCCTAGTGCGTTTTGTCTCCGGCCAGGTAATGTTCCAGCCAGTGGATGTCGTAGTCGCCGTTGGCAATATCCGGGTTCGAGACGAGGTCCTGGAAAAGCGGCAGCGTCGTCTTGATGCCGTCCACCACGAATTCGTCCAGAACCCGGCGAAGGCGCATCATGCATTCGACGCGGGTACGTCCGTGCACGATGAGCTTGCCGATCAAGCTATCGTAATAGGGCGGAATGCGATAGCCCGCATAGGCGCCCGAATCGACGCGCACGCCGAGCCCGCCCGGCGCATGGAAATGCGTGATCGTGCCGGGCGAGGGCACGAAGGTGCGCGGATCCTCGGCATTGATGCGGCATTCGATCGCGTGGCCCTGGAAGGTCACGTCTTCCTGCGTCACGGAAAGGCCGCCGCCGGAGGCGACACGGATCTGCTCATGCACGAGGTCGATGCCGGTGATCGCCTCGGTGACCGGATGCTCCACCTGCAGGCGGGTGTTCATTTCGATGAAGTAGAACTCGCCGTTCTCGTAGAGGAACTCGATCGTGCCGGCGCCGCGATATTTCAGCTTCTTCATCGCGTCGGCGCAGACCTGGCCGATCTTCATGCGCTGCTCGACATTGAGAGCAGGGGAGTTGGCCTCTTCCCAGACCTTCTGGTGGCGGCGCTGCAGCGAGCAGTCGCGCTCGCCGAGATGGATCGCATTGCCTTCCCCGTCGCCGACCACCTGGATCTCGATATGCCGCGGCTTTTCGAGGTATTTCTCCATATAGACGGCCGCGTTGCCGAAGGCGGCTGCGGCTTCCGAACGGGCGGTGTTGAGGGCCTCGTCGAGATCGGCCTCGGTCTTGGCGACCTTCATGCCGCGTCCGCCGCCGCCGGCCGTCGCCTTGATGAGCACCGGAAAACCGATCTGCCTGGCGGTTTCGAGCGCGTTCTCGGGAAGCACTTCGCCGTCGGAGCCGGGAACGACCGGAATGCCGAGTTCCATCGCCGTCTGCTTGGCGGTGATCTTGTCGCCCATCAGCCGGATATGCTCGGCGGTCGGGCCGATGAAGGTGATGCCGTGCGCTTCCAGAATATCGGCGAACTTGGCGTTCTCCGAGAGGAAGCCGTAGCCCGGATGCACGGCGTCGGCCCCGGTGATCTCGCAGGCGGCGACGATCTGATGTATGTTCAGATAGCTTTCACGCGACGGCGGCGGTCCGATGCAGACGCTCTCGTCGGCGAGGCGCACATGCATGGCATCCGCGTCCGCGGTGGAATGGACCGCGACCGTCGCAATGCCGAGTTCCTTGCAGGCGCGCAGGACGCGAAGTGCGATCTCGCCGCGATTGGCTATGAGGATCTTGGAAATCATGGGCCTTACTCGATGACGACGAGCGGCTGGCCATATTCGACGGGCTGCGCGTCATTGACCAGGATATCCGTGATCTTGCCGGACCGGGGCGAGGGGATCTGGTTCATCGTCTTCATGGCTTCGATGATGAGAAGGGTCTGGCCCTCCTTGATCGTCGCGCCCACTTCGATGAACGGACGTGCGCCTGGCGCCGGGGCGAGGTAGACGGTGCCGACCATCGGCGCGGTCACGGCATTCTTGTTGTCCTGGGGCGCGGCGGCTGGTGCGGCCGCAGCCGGAGCGGGCGTTGCAGCCGGAGCAAAGGCGGGAGCCGCAGCGATCGGCGCCTGGACATACTGCGGCGTGCCGGCGCGGGAAACGCGGATGCGCAGATCGTCCTGTTCGACTTCGATCTCGGTGAGGTCGGTATCGTTGAGGATGTTCGCGAGGTCGCGGATCAGTCCCTTGTCGATCCCGTTCTTCTTCTCAGACATGGCAAACCCTATTGTTCTGTTTATCTTGTCAGGCGGTAATGGATTTCAAGGCGTGCAGCGCGAGGGTATAGCTCGCGGTGCCAAAACCACAGATCACGCCTTTTGCGGCCGGTGCGATCATCGAATGATGGCGGAATTCCTCCCGCGCATGGACATTCGAGATATGGAGCTCGATCACCGGCACGGAAACCGCCTTGATGGCGTCGTGCAATGCGATCGAGGTATGGGTATAGGCGCCGGCATTGATGGCGACGCCGACGGCTTTGTCGCCGGCCTCGTGAATCCAGTCGATCAGCACGCCTTCATGGTTGCTCTGGCGGAAATCGACCGTGAAGCCAAGCTCCCTGCCGGCTGCAATGCACTCGTCCTCGACATCCTTCAGCGTTTTGCCGCCATAGATGCCCGGCTCGCGCTTTCCCAGCATGTTGAGGTTGGGGCCGTTGAGGACGAAGACCGTCTTGCTCATCAGTGATCTATTGTTCCATCCAGAAATTCAGGGCCACCTATAGACCGGCAGGACGGCAAGGAAAAGCCCCCGGCTCGCCGAAAGCCGGTGCGTCCACTGCCGAGAGGCGGAGATCGGTGATTGCGGATCAGCAGCTCGCCTTGCCACAGGCGCGGACATTGGCCACCTTCTCCTCGATCGCCTCGATGCCGACCGCGCCGAAGACGGCTTCGTTGCCCACGACATAGGTCGGCGTGCCGGTAATGCCGATGGCATTGGCGAGCTGGTAGTTCTGGCGCACCAGATCGTCGTTCGGATTTTCAGCCATGGACTTCCGGATCGCCGCCTCGTCGAGCCCGAGCGAGGTAGCGACCGCGATCGCCGTCTCTTCGGAGGCATGGTCCTGGCCGCCGAGGAGTGTGCGGTGGAACTCGGCATATTTCTCCGGCGCCAGCAGGCGCACGGCATTCGCGACCCGGTGCGCCGCAAGCGAATCCGGTCCCAGAATCGGGAATTCCTTCAGGATGAAGCGGATGTTCTTGTCCTTGGCAAGGATCTCCTCCATGTCGGCGAGCGCTCGCTTGCAGTAACCGCAATTATAGTCGAAGAACTCGACGATCGTGACGTCGCCTGAAGCATTGCCGAGGGTGATATCGGTGGGGGAGGAGAAGATCGCGTCCTTGTTGTCTGCTATGCCCTTGAGGGACTGTTCGGAGCGCTGAGCCTGCTGTTTCGCCTGCAGGGCATCCTGCGCCTCGATCAGGACTTCCGGGTTCTGGAGGAGATATTCGCGGATGAACTCGCCTATCTCCTTTTTCTGCTGGTCGTCCAGCGCGACAGCGGGGGCGGAAAGTGCGAGAGCCAGCATGGAGCCGGCGGCAAGCGTCTTGAAAAGGCGGGTCATCCGTTTCCTCATCGGTGGGCACGCGAATCCGGTGCACCGTTGTTGCGATTTGCGCCGAAAGTAAGCCAGCCGGGCTCGTCAAGAAACTGCAAAATCGTGGCCGAGCGGTTTCGTTGGCTTCACAACTGCGTTTGGAATGCTTTCCACGCCGCAGAGTGGCTTTAATTTCAAGGCCTTGGAAGTGTTTCCGGAATCTGTCCGGCAGGCAGTTGAACCGGTTTCCTGTTCTTCCCCGGGAGGCGACGGGGCACCAAATCAGAACGGCCGCGCTTGGCGCGGCCGTTCTGTTCCGTGAATCGGAGCGCTTCTCAGAAGAAGCCGCGGCGCTGCCACCAGCCGGCTTTCTTCGGCTTCGGCGGTTCGCCGTCGCCATCCGATGCCTTCGGTTCGGAGCTTTTCACGATCGCCTCGCTGGAGGAGGATATGTTCGAGGCGCGATTGGCGCGCATGGGCTTCGCCTCGCCGGCATCGGCTTCTTCCGCGTCCGCAGCGGAAACTTCCTCGATAGGGGCATCGACGGCCTTGGGCTCTTCGCCCAAAGCGGCCTCGACCTGTTCGACGACGGTTTCCGCCGGAGCGGACGTCTCCTCCGCAGGCGGAGCCTCGGCTGCTGCCGCAGCCTTGCCCCGGCGCGAGCGGCGCGGCTTTACCGGAGCTGCTTCCGCCGGCGCCTCTTGAATTTCGGCGGAAGCCGGCACGGCCTCGGCGACAGCCGCTTCTGCAGCTTCCGCCACGCCTGCGGCGTCATCACCTTCGCCTTCTTCGTCCGCCTCGTCCGAGCCCTCGCCATCGTCGGCGCTCAGCTCGTTGCCTTCCTCGCCGTTGCGGTTGCGGCGGCCGCCGCGCTTGCCGCGCCGGCGGCGCTTGCGGCGGGAACCTTCTTCCCCTTCGGCAACGGCACTGGCTTCCGATGCTTCGGAAACGTCGTCCTCGCCCTCATCTCCCTCGTCGTCGTCGGAGGCGAGCTCCTCGCTGCCGGCCTGAACCGCCTGAGCCTCACCGCCACGCTCACCGTTGCGGTTGCGGCGGCGACGGCGGCGCTTGCGCTTGCGTCCGCCCTGTTCCTCGCCCTGCTGGCTCCGATCCGTGGCGGAGGAGGCCTGCGCTTCGCCGATCTCATCGTCCTCCTCCTCGTCCAGTTCGAGAACGACGTCATCGTCGTCCTCTTCGACCGGGATCGCCGCAAACTGCATCAGGCTTTCGATCTTGACCGGGTTTTCCACCGGTTCGCCGCGGTCGATCGCGAAATGGCTCGAGCCGATGCCGACGTCCGATTCGATGAAGATCGAGACGCCGAAGCGCTTCTCGTAGTCCATCACGCTTACACGCTTGTGGTTGAGCAGGTAGAGCGCGATGTCCGGCGTGGTGCGGACGGTGATGTCGTGCGTGGTGTTCTTGAGGAGATATTCCTCGATGCCGCGCAGCACGTGCAGGGCGATCGAGGACTGTGAACGCACATGGCCGGTGCCGCCGCAATGCGAGCAGATCTGCGTCGTCGATTCGAGCACCGAGGCGCGGATGCGCTGGCGCGACATTTCGAGCAGGCCGAAATGCGAGATGCGGCCGACCTGGATGCGGGCGCGGTCGTTCTTCAGGCAGTCCTTCAGCTTTTTCTCGACGGCGCGGTTGTTGCGCTTCTCCTCCATGTCGATGAAGTCGATGACGATGAGGCCGGCGAGGTCGCGCAGACGCAGCTGGCGGGCCACTTCCTCGGCCGCTTCCAGGTTGGTCTGGAGCGCCGTTTCCTCGATCGAATGTTCGCGGGTCGAACGGCCGGAGTTGACGTCGATGGCGACCAGCGCTTCCGTCTGGTTGATGATCAGGTAGCCGCCGGATTTCAGCGTCACCTGCGGCTGCAGCATGCGGTCGAGCTGCGCCTCGATGCCGGAGCGCGAGAAGATCGGATGCAGGTCGCGATAGGGCTGGACGACCTTCGCATGGCTCGGCATCAGCATCTTCATGAAGTCTTTCGCTTCACGATAGCCTTCCTCGCCGGAGACGATGATCTCGGAAATGTCCTTATTGTAGAGGTCGCGGATCGAGCGCTTGATCAGCGAGCCTTCCTCGTAGACGAGGCAGGGAGCGGTCGAGTTCAGCGTCAGCGTGCGGACGTTTTCCCAGAGCCGCATCAGGTATTCGAAGTCGCGCTTGATCTCGACGCGGGTGCGGTTGGCGCCGGCCGTGCGCAGGATGACGCCCATGCCCTGCGGCACGTCGAGCTCGCGGGCGATTTCCTTCAGCCGCTTGCGGTCCTGCGGATTGGTGATCTTGCGGGAAATGCCGCCGCCGCGCGCCGTGTTCGGCATCAGCACCGAATAGCGGCCGGCAAGCGAGAGATAGGTGGTGAGGGCAGCGCCCTTGTTGCCGCGCTCTTCCTTGGCGACCTGGACCAGCAGGATCTGGCGGCGCTTGATGACTTCCTGGATGCGGTATTGCTTGCGCGGCTTGCGCACGACGCGATCCGGAACCTCTTCCATCGCGTCTTCGGCGCCGACCGATTCGATCACTTCCTTCTCGTGCGTGTCCTCATCGTCGTCGTCATCGAGGTCGTCGTCGTGGCGGCGGCGGGCATCGACCTCTTCGGAGATCGAATCCGTCTCGACCATCGCGGCCATCTCGCCGGGTGTCGAGCCTTCGTCGTCGCTATTGCCGGAGGAGGGGGCGCTTTCGCCTTCGGGTGCCGCGGCGTCCGCGGCGGGAGCCTCTTCCGTGGCTGCTTCGGCCGCCTTCTTGCGGGAACGGCTGCGCTTCGGTTTGGCCTTCGGCTTCTCCGTCTCCTCGACGGGTGCGGCCTCGGAGGAAGCGGCTTCCGTCTGCTCGGCGGGGGCCTCGGCCGGTTGCTTGCTTTCGGCCGGCTCGGCGCCGGTGATACCGATATCGGGCTGCTCTTCGTTGGCGAGGTCGACCACCGGATCGGCGGCCTCGGCTTCCGCGATCTTGCGCTGGTCCTCGGCCTCCTGCTGCATCAGGGCCTGACGATCGGCGAGCGGGATCTGGTAATAGTCGGGATGGATTTCGGCAAAGGCGAGGAAGCCGTGCCGGTTCCCGCCGTAATCGACGAAAGCGGCCTGCAGGGAGGGTTCGACCCTCGTTACTTTCGCCAGATAGATATTGCCGCGTATCTGTTTCTTATGCTGCGATTCGAAATCGAATTCTTCGATCCGGTTGCCGCGAACGACGACTACGCGCGTCTCCTCTTCGTGAGACGCGTCGATAAGCATTTTGTCTGCCATTGATATTCTGCTCCTCGGCGCCGCCGTGGGAATGCAGAAAGGCCTGCCGTGAGGTCAGGCCTTTCGTGCGATGCGGTCGTTGCGCCGGATAAAGATGTTCCCGTCGGGCATGGCTGTGACGGCAACCGGAAAGATGACGGGGCCTCTTGCTCCCTCAATCTCTCCAGGTTCTGAAAATTGTGCCGCGACATTAAAAACCAAACGAGAATGACGATACCATAGGCCCTCAGGCCCGATGAATGTGCTCCGTATGAGCGGTGGGTGGCACGCCACCCGGGACTTGTTCCGGCCACCGCCGGATGGATCGAGTATCAGGAGAAAGTGTAGCGACGGCGGATGACTGTCGGTCTTCGGCGCCAGATTCCGTTGCGGCTGGCTGCCTATCGGCAGACTATCCCGTCAACACTTTAACCCTCATGCGCGTTGTATGGTTTATCTGTCACAATAGCAAGGGAAAAGCCGGCTTTGCCACATTCTGGATGGAATTGAGGGCCTTATGGATGGCAGGGAACGGGTGGTTGATTCGCATTTTCCGACGTGCAAATGCCTTCTGGAGCGGGCACTTCGATGCGGATTTCCGATGGGCGGCGGGTTTTTGAATGCGAGTTTCGGTTTGAGGGCGGGTGTGAAGGCAAGCGCGGTTGAAGCCCGCGGCATGGGCCGGAATGGCGTTTTGGCGCGAATCGCTTTCGCGCTGCTGTTCCTCGCGGGCCTTGCCGCGATGCTTCCCGCTCCGGCGCGTGCGGCGGAAAAGCCGCTTCTCGCCTTTAGCGCACGGGTCGCCGGCGACGATGCGCGTACCCGGATCGTCATCGATTTCGAGCAGAAGCCGGAATTTTCGGTCCACTATGTCGCCGCGCCGGAGCGGGTGATCATCGATCTGCCGGCGACCGCCTTCGGTTTTCCGGCCGAAAACCTTTCCCCCCGCGGTCTCTTCAGGGATATCCGTTACGGAACGATGGACGAAACGAGCGCCCGCATCGTCCTGACGGCCCGGAAGCCCGTGAAGCTGGCTCTGGCCGAGGTTCAGCCGAACGACGACGGCAGCTATCGCCTCGTGCTGGATGCGGAGATGACCTCCGGGGAAGCCTTTGCCGAGCTCGTCAAGACGCAGAGCTGGGACATGCCCGCCGCGCCGGCTCGCGATCCGCTGGCGATGGTCGAGAAGGACGATGTCTTCACCGTCGCCGTCGATGCCGGCCACGGCGGTATTGATGCCGGCGCAACCGGGGCGGGAACGAAGACGCCGGAAAAGACCATCACGCTCGCTTTCGCCAGGATACTTGCCGACCGGCTGAACAGGATCGACGGCGTCAAGGCTTTCCTGACCCGCGACGACGATACGTTCCTGTCCCTTTCCGAACGGGTCACGCTCGCCCGCCAGGGGCATGCGGATCTCTTCATTTCGCTGCATGCCGATACGCTGGCGCAGAAGGATATCCGCGGCGCGACCGTCTACACGCTTTCCGACAGGGCTTCCGACCGCATGGCGGAAAACCTCGCCGCCCGCGAAAACCTTTCCGACGAACTCGCTGGCTTCAGCATCAAGAGCGGCCCCCCGGAAGTGGCCGATATCCTGCTCGATCTGGCGCGGCGCGAAACGCAGGCTTTTTCGACGGCGTTGGCCGCCAATGTCGTCGAATCGTTCGAAGGTCAGGTCGGGCTCATCAACAACCCGCATCGTTACGCCGGTTTCCAGGTACTCCGCGCGCCCGACATTCCGTCGGTGCTGCTGGAGCTCGGTTTCTTGTCTAATGAGGAGGATGAAAAGCTGCTGCTGGATGAATCCTGGCGCGGAAAGGTGGCGGAGCGCATTGCCGATGCGGTAAGGCGCTATCGCGACCGTGCGGTGCAGAACGGCGGTTGAACGGGCCTTCCGTGGCCGTGCCGCCACAGGCATCCGCGGAATGTCGAGGCGCGGCGCGGAGGGGCGGGAAATCGCAAGCGGGAGCCCTATTTTACTCACATTCCGGCGGTTACTCGGTGGAAATCAGATGCGATGGATGACGGACGATTGATCCGCTTTCGCCTTGCGCTGCTTCAATCACCGTGCAAAACGCCTCAAACCATGCGATGGTATGTTCCATGCGCCGAATGAAAGCCGAACGGTAGCTCCGATATGGTCAGATTGATTGGTTATTTCTTTGGATTGGCCTGCGTGCTGTTTCTGGTCGTGGCTGCCGGTGTGGGCATTTACCTCGGCGGAATGACCAAGGATCTGCCGAACTACGAAGTGCTTGCATCCTACGAGCCGCCGGTCGCCACGCGCGTTCATGCCGGCAACGGCGCGCTGATGGCGGAATATGCCCGTGAACGGCGCCTCTTCCTGCCCATTCAGGCCGTGCCCGATCGCGTCAAGGCGGCTTTCCTTTCGGCGGAAGACAAGAATTTCTACAATCACTCGGGTATCGACCCCGCTGGTCTTGCGCGCGCGGTCGTCTCCAATATCCAGAATCTCGGCTCGGGCCGGCGTCCGGAAGGCGCATCCACCATCACCCAGCAGGTCGCGAAGAACTTCCTTCTGACCTCCGACCAGACGATCGACCGCAAGGTCAAGGAAGCGATCCTCTCCTTCCGCATCGAGCAGACCTATTCGAAGGACAAGATCCTCGAACTCTATCTGAACGAGATCTTCTTCGGTCTGAATTCCTATGGCATCGCCGGCGCGGCGCTCACCTATTTCGACAAGGCGGTGACCGAACTGACGACGGCCGAAGCCGCCTATCTCGCGGCCCTTCCCAAGGGACCGGCCAACTACCATCCGTTCCGCCGGGAAAAACAGGCGATCGAGCGCCGCAACTGGGTCATCGACCGCATGGCCGAGAACGGCTACATCACGCAGGCTGATGCGGACGAGGCCAAGCAGCAACCGCTCGGGGTCAAGCAGCGCCGCAGCGGCACGCATCTCTTCGCCTCGGACTTCTTCTCGGAAGAAGTCCGCCGTCAGATCATCGAACGCTATGGCGACAAGGCGCTTTATGAAGGCGGCCTTTCGGTGCGCACCTCGCTCGATCCCGACCTGCAGGTGATCGCGCGCCATACCCTTCAGAATGGTCTCGTGGAATACGACGAGCGGCGCGGCTTCCATGGCCCGATCGCCGAGATCGGCGTCGCGGGAGATTGGGGGCCGGAACTCGCAAAGCTGCCGTCTCTCCGCGACGTGCCGGAATGGAAGCTTGCGGTCGTCACCGACGTGTCGGCGAAGTCCGTATCGATCGGCCTGCAGCCCTCGACGGATGCGAACGGCAAGGTCGATCCCGCCCGCGAGACCGGCACGATTGCCGCCGAGGACATGAAATGGGCCTTTCGTGATGCGACCGGCGCCCGCAAGACGACGAAGTCGCCGGAAGGGGTGCTGAAGCCGGGCGACGTCGTCTATGCCGAACCGATCGACGCGGCGGCGAAGACGTACAGGCTCCGCCAGCCGCCGAAGGTCCAGGGCGGTCTCGTCGCCATGGACCCGAATACGGGCCGCGTGCTCGCCGTGGTCGGCGGCTTCTCCTATGCGCAGTCGGAATTCAACCGCGCCACCCAGGCGATGCGTCAGCCGGGCTCTTCCTTCAAGCCGTTCGTCTATGCGGCCGCACTCGACAACGGCTATACGCCGGCGTCCGTCATTCTCGACGCCCCGATCGAGGTCGTTTCGGGCGGCCAGGTCTGGAAGCCCGAGAACTACGGCGGGGAATCCGCCGGCCCCTCGACGCTGAGGACCGGCATCGAAAAGTCCCGCAACCAGATGACCGTGCGTCTCGCGCAGGACATGGGCATGGAACTGGTCGCCGAATATGCAGAGCGGTTCGGCATCTATGACAAGATGCTGCCGGTGCTCGCCATGTCGCTCGGCTCCGGCGAGACGACCGTCATGCGCATGGTGTCGGCCTATGCCGTGATCGCCAATGGCGGCAAGCAGATCAAGCCGACCGTCATCGACCGCATCCAGGACCGTTACGGCAAGACGATCTTCCGCCATGAGGAGCGCGCCTGCGACGGCTGCAACTACAATGAATGGGCCAATCAGGAAGAGCCGACGATCGTCGACAATCGCGAGCAGGTCCTCGACCCGATGACCGCCTACCAGATCACCTCGATGATGCAGGGCGTCGTCCAGCGCGGGACGGCCGCCGGCAAGATTCCGGTCAAGGATCGCGATGTCGCCGGCAAGACCGGCACCACCAACGACGAGAAGGACGCCTGGTTCGTGGGCTTCACCCCGAACCTCGTCGCCGGCCTCTATGTCGGCTACGACACCCCGACGCCGCTCGGCCGGGCAGGGACCGGCAGCGGGCTCGCCGCGCCGATCTTCGGCCAGTTCCTGGCGGAGGCCGCCAAGCTCATGCCGGCCGAAAAATTCCATGTGCCGGAGGGCATGCAGCTGATCGCCGTCAACCGCAAGACGGGCATGGGAGCGATGGAAGGCGAACCGGATACGATCGTCGAAGCGTTCAAGCCCGGCACCGGCCCGGCCGACGTCTTCCAGGTCATCGGCGATGGCGAATACATGACGCAGGACCAGATCTTCAGCAATTCGCCGCAGGCGCAGCAGGCCGTGACCTCCGGCATGCCGGGGCTGTTCTGATAATTCCACGACCGGTTTGCGGGCAGGTCCGGGCTTTACATCCGGGCCTCGGGCAACTATGTCCACGGCACCTTTAAATTCCAGACATAGAGAGTGAAGAACCAACGCCATGCGTGCGGAAATCATCAATGTAGTCGACGAAATCAAGCAGGCCATAAGCCTGCTGAGGAGGCATCTTTGACTGGGACCAGGCGGTAAGACGACTGGACTGGTTGAACAACAAGGCAGAGGATCCGAACCTCTGGAACGATGCCGCGGAAGCGCAGAAGCTGATGCGCGAGCGCCAGCAGCTCGAGGACGGCATCAGCGGCGTAAAAGCCCTCGAACAGCAGCTTTCCGATAATATCGAGCTGATCGAACTCGGCGAGGAAGAGGGCGACGAGGCGATCGTCCGGGAAGCGGAGGACGCGCTGAAGGCGCTGAAGGCCGAAGCTGCCCGCCGCCAGGTCGAAGCCATGCTCTCCGGCGAGGCCGACGGCAACGACACCTATCTGGAAGTCCATTCCGGCGCCGGCGGCACGGAAAGCCAGGACTGGGCGAACATGCTTCTGCGCATGTACACCCGTTGGGCCGAACGCCAGCGTTTCAAGGTGGAGCTTCTGGAAGTCCATGACGGCGAAGAGGCGGGCATCAAGTCCGCGACGATCCTCGTCAAGGGCCACAACGCCTATGGCTGGCTGAAGACCGAATCGGGCGTCCACCGCCTGGTCCGCATCTCGCCCTATGACAGCAACGCGCGCCGGCACACCTCCTTCTCGTCGATCTGGGTCTATCCAGTCGTCGACGATTCGATCAATATCGAGATCAACGAGAGCGACTGCCGCATCGATACCTACCGGTCTTCGGGCGCGGGCGGCCAGCACGTCAACACGACCGACTCGGCCGTGCGCATCACGCATATCCCGTCGGGCATCGTCGTGCAGTGCCAGCAGGAGCGCTCGCAGCACAAGAACCGTGCCAAGGCCTGGGACATGCTGCGCGCCCGCCTTTACGAGGCGGAGCTGAAGAAGCGCGAGGAAGCGGCCAACGCCGAAGCGGCCTCCAAGACGGATATCGGCTGGGGCCATCAGATCCGCTCCTACGTGCTGCAGCCCTATCAGCTCGTCAAGGACCTGCGCACCGGCATCGCCAGTACCGCACCTGACGACGTGCTGGACGGCGATCTGAACGAATTCATGGAAGCCGCGCTCGCCCACCGCATCAGCGGCAAGCCGGATGTCGAAGTCGCAGACGTGGACTAAGGCGTTTTGCAGAGACGAATGAAAGCGGCCGGACTTTGCAGTCCGGCCGCTTTTTTGTTGCTTGGAGGGCAGTTCATTCCGCAGCAGCCGCCATGGCGGGCTGCCGGCTGCGCAGGACGACGATCGACAGCAGGAAGACGACGACCGAGCAGACGGCGATGACGGTGACCATGGGCAGCGAGGTCCCGTCGGCGAACAGGCCGCCGACGCCCACGACCACCGCCGAGGTGACGAACTGGATCGTGCCCATCATCGCCGAAGCCGTGCCGGCTATCCGTCCGTGATGTTCGAGCGCCAGCACCGCGGCCGTCGGGATGATCATGCCGAGGAAGCCGTAGCCGCCGAAGAGAAACGCCGCCATGATGTCGAGCCGGTCGAGACCGAGGGATGTGACAAGCGCCAGCGTGACCATCATCGCCGCATAGCCGAGGACCGCGCCGCGGATCACCTTCCTGAGGCCGATCTTGCGGGACAGCCAGCCGTTCATCTGCGACATGCCGATGAAGGCAACCGCGTTGCAGGAGAAGACGACGCTGTAGAAGGACGGCGTGAGACCATAGTGCTCAATCAGCACGAAGGAGGAATTGGCCACATAGATCATGTAGCTCGACATGCCGAAGGAGGCGATGAAGACGAGCCCGAGATAATAGGGATCCCTGAGCAACGTGCCGTAAGCCCTGAGCGCGCTGCCGACGCTGCTTTCGCTGCGGGCGGCGGGAAGGCGCGTTTCTTCGAGGAAGAAGAGGGCGACGACGAGGCCGACGGCGCCGGCGCCGACCATGACCCAGAAGATCAGCCGCCAGCTGCCGAAGACGGTGACGATGCTGCCGGCGAGGGGCGCGAGGATAGGCGAGACGCTGAAGACCAGCATCAGCCGCGACATGAGCTGGGCCGCGGCCGGGCCGGTATGCAGGTCGCGGACGATGGCGCGGGAGATGACGACACCGGCGCAGGCGCCCATGCCCTGGAGAAAGCGGAAGGCGATCAGCCATTCGATCGACGGCGAGAGCGCGCAGCCGATCGCCCCGACGGCATAGAGGCCGAGCCCCGCATAGAGCGGCGGCTTGCGGCCGAACATGTCGGACAGGGGACCATAGACGATCTGCGAAACGGCCATGGCGGCGAAGAAGGAGATCAGGCTCGCCTGAACCGCATGGCTATCGGCGTTCAGGTTGGCGCTGATGGTGGGAAGGGCTGGAAGATACATGTCGAGGGCGAAAAGCCCGATAGCGGAGAGCAGCCCGAGCGACAGGGCATGTGAAGGAGCTCTGCTTTGCATTGGAAAAAACCTTTCCCGTCACCACATCTGCCGTGATACGGCAGGACGGAGGACGATTATGGGAGCTGATTATGAAAGCCGGCCGGGATGGGAGGATGGGCGCACGCAATCATGTAAAATATTTTGGACACGATTGTCCAATCCGTCAAGTGCCGATATGGTAATGTCATGAAAAATTCGTCTGCCGAACTTACGCGCGATCACGACACCTGGCCTCCGGCGCAGAACAAGCGCCAGGCGATCCTTAATGCCGCGGCCGATGTTTTCGCCGAACAGGGCTTTGCCGGCGCCAGCATCGACGCGATCGCGGCAAGGGCAGGGGTCTCGCGCCAGACGATCTACAACCAGCTGGGCGACAAGGATAATCTCTTCAAGGTCGTCGTCGCCGAGATTACCGACCGGTCCAGCGCCGGTTTCTTCCGCGTGCTCGACACGTTCCCCGTCGCGCCGCAGGATCTGGAAAAGGAGCTGGCCGCCTTTTCGGCGCAGCTTCTGCGCAAGGCGATCTGCGATCCGAACGGCCGCTGGCTGCGCAAGCTGGTGGAGACGGAGGGCGCCCGGTTTCCCGAGCTTTTCGAGACCTGGAAGGAATACGGGCCTGGCAAGAAATATCCGGCCATCGCCGCACGCCTTGCCCAGCTCGCCCATGCCGGTTATCTCGACATCGACGATCCGGCGCTCGCCGCCCGCCAGTACATGGCGCTTCTCGCGACCGATCTTCGCTACGACCAGCAGCTCGGAAGGCAGACGCCGGACACCGAGATCGATCGGATGGCGGCGAATGCGACGAACACTTTTCTGCGCGCCTTCGCCCGCAGATACTGACCCTTACGTTAGGTTAGGCATTGGCCGCGAGCCGGCTTGACGTAGGGTCAGTTGTTGAACTGCTCGGCGAGGATACGGTCCGACCACGAATGGTCCGGATCGGACAGAATGCGCGCGGTCACCTCGGCCGACTGCGCCACCCGCACATGCAGCACGGATTTGACCTCGACATTGTCGGCGACCGCGTTGACCGGCCGCTTGTCCGGTTCGAGGATGTCGAGATCGACACAGACATGGTTCGGCAGCAGCGCGCCGCGCCAACGCCGTGGGCGGAAGGCCGAAACCGGCGTCATGGCGAGCAGCGGCGCTTCGAGCGGCAGGATCGGCCCGTGAGCGGAGAGATTGTAGGCGGTGGAGCCGGCAGGGGTTGCGATCATCAGCCCGTCGCAGATGAGCTCCTCCAGCCGCACGTGGCCGTCGATTTCCACCTTGAGTTTGGCTGCCTGATAGGACTGCCGGAAGAGGTAGACTTCGTTGATGGCGAGCGCGATGGATGTGGAGCCGTCCTCGTTGGTGGTCGTCATCTTCAGCGGGTGGAATTCGTTCTCGACGGCCGCTTCGATGCGGTCGTGGAGTTTCTCCGTGCGGTAGTTGTTCATCAGGAAGCCGACCGAGCCGCGGTTCATGCCGTAGACGCTCTTTCCGGTATTGATCGTCTCGCGCAGCGTCTGCAGCATGAAGCCGTCGCCGCCGAGCGCCACGATCACGTCGGCTTCCTCGGTAGGCACATTGCCGTAGAGGCGCACCAGTTCTTCCAGTCCGGACTGCGCTTCCGGTCCGGTGGAAGCGATGAAGGAAAGCTTTTTGGGCTGGGACGACATGAACGGGCCTTTGACGGTGCCGCTGCCCGACTGGGCGCGCTAGGGGACGCTGTAACCGGTTGACCTAACACGATCCTGTGACAGGACCATGCCGACGTGACGGTCTTTGGTACAGGAAAAACCGGTTCCTGGACAAGCGTCTTGGCATGCCGAAGCGGCTTGGATTTCCCCAGACATGGCGTCCCGGTTTAAACCATAATGGCGATTTTCCCTTTACAGGAGGGGAAAATCTGGTAACTCCCCGTCTCGAAAGTGCCCTTGTAGCTCAGTTGGTAGAGCACCTGATTTGTAATCAGGGGGTCGCGGGTTCGAACCCTGCCGGGGGCACCATTTCCACGCTGCAGCAGGCAGCCTTTCCGCGGTTTCGAAATCGACAGGCCCACGGTGTTGGGCAGGCGCAGAGCTTTGCCCTGCGCCCCGCTTTCGTCATCCGGCCTTGCCTACGCCCGTATAGGTGAAGCCGTGGGCCTCCACTTCGGGCCTGCGGTAGACGTTGCGCAGATCGACGAGGACCGGCGCCTTCATGACGGACTTCAGGCGTTCGAGATCGAGTGCGCGGAGCTCGTTCCATTCGGTGACGAGGACGGCGACATCGGCACCCTCCGCCGCCTGGTAAGGCCCGCTTGCAAATTCGATCTCCATGAGCTGCCTGGCGTTTTCCATGCCTTCCGGATCGTAACCGGAAACGATCGCCCCGGCATCCTTCAGCGTCTGGACGACGGCGATCGCGGGACTGTCGCGCATGTCGTCCGTGTTCGGCTTGAAGGTGAGGCCGAGGACGGCGACCTTCTTGCCGCGCACGTCCCCGCCGGCGGCGGCGATCACCTTGCGGCCCATGGCGCGCTTGCGGTTGTCGTTGATGGCGATGGTCGTCTCGATCAGGCGAACCGGGCTGTCATGGTCCTGCGCAGTCTTGGCAAGTGCCAGCGTGTCCTTCGGAAAGCAGGAGCCGCCGTAACCGGGACCGGCATGCAGGAATTTCGAGCCGATGCGGCCGTCGAGGCCGATGCCGCGCGAAACGTCCTGCACGTCGGCGCCGACGCGCTCGCACAGATCGGCCATCTCGTTGATGAAGGTGATCTTCATCGCCAGGAAGCCGTTCGCGGCATATTTGATGAGCTCCGACGTGCGGCGGCTGGTGAAAAGAAGCGGCGACTGGTTGAGATAAAGCGGGCGGTAGACCTCGGTCATGACGCCGCGGGCGCGTTCGTCGGAAAGGCCGACGACGATGCGGTCCGGCCGCTTGAAGTCCTCGATCGCCGCACCCTCCCGCAGGAATTCCGGATTGGAGACCACGGCGAAATCCGCATCCGGATTGGTTTCCCGGATGATCCGCTCCACCTCGTCGCCGGTGCCCACCGGAACGGTGGATTTGGTGACCACGACGGTGAAGCCCTTCATCGCCGCGGCGATCTCGCGGGACGCGGCATAGACGTAGCCGAGGTCGGCATGACCGTCGCCGCGGCGGGACGGCGTGCCGACCGCGATGAAGACGACATCGGCGTCGGCGACCGCGCTGCCGAGATCGGTGGTGAAGGAAAGACGTCCGGCCTTGACGTTCGATTCGACCAGCGCGTCCAGTCCCGGCTCGAAGATCGGGATGACGCCGTTCTTCAGCGCCTCGATCTTTTCCACCGCCTTGTCCACGCAGATCACGTCATGTCCGAAATCCGCAAAGCAGGCTCCCGAAACCAGGCCAACGTAACCCGATCCAACCATTACAATACGCATCAGCAATCCCCGTCATGGTTAAGCAGAACGTCTACTCTCATCTGCAATTTTTCCTATTCGTATCGAGTTTTTATTGCAACGCATCATCCGAGATTACGATTAATTCGGGCGGCATTTGCGTGGGAGAACCTCAGATCTATGCGATTCGGTGAAGTTGGCGTCGTGGGCCCGAAAATCGGCGGTCTCTGTGACCATGGTATGACCGGCTGCGATCCGTTGGCCTGTGACCTCAGGCCGGGTCCGCACGCCGTCCCCAGGCGATGAAATCGGGATTGACGAAATCCACCATGCCGGTCCGCCCAGTCTTGCCGTAGCGGAGTGGTCCGCCGTCAAGCTGGAGCGTCGCGCCCCCCGCCGCACGCAGCACCGCGTCGCCGGCCGCCGTATCCCATTCCATCGTCCGTCCGAAACGGGGATAGAGGTCGGCCGCCCCTTCCGCCAGCAGGCAGAATTTCAGGGACGAGCCGATGCAGCGGATATCCGACGCACCCGATGTCTTGAGAAAGGCTTCGGTCTCGGCTGAGCTATGGGAGCGGCTGGTGACCGCGACCGGCGGCGTCTCGACCGGTCTTGCCGAGATCGCTTCCCGGCTGGATACCGCCATGTCCTCATCGATGACGAGCTTCACCGCTTCCCCGCCGCCGCCGAGATAGGCGACATGCAGGGCAGGGGCGTAAACGACGCCGAGCACCGGTACGCCGTCCTCGATCAGGGCGATGTTGACCGTGAAGTCGGGATATCCGCTGATGAACTCCTTGGTGCCGTCGAGCGGATCGACAAGGATGAAGGAGCGCCCTTCGATCGCGGGAATGCGTCCGATCGCGACCGCCTCCTCGGCGACCACCGGGATATCCGGACACGCCCGGGCGAGTTCGGCCAGAATGATCGCCTCGGCCTGCTCGTCTGCCTTCGTCACCGGCGAACGGTCGGCTTTGTAGCTGGTATTCGGCCCGGCTTTTTGGACATCCAGAATGGCCTTGCCCGCGACAAGCGCGGCTTTTTCGAACGTGGCGAGCATGGAATTCATGGCGGGTGGTCACATCGATTTGCGAAGGACCTGCAATGACATGTTTGCGCGCCGCTTGGGAGTCTTAAAAACTAGCGGACCTCGCGATTCGGCCTTCGCCAGGCATCGATGTCGATGTTCAGGAGATCGGCCGCATTCCTGCATGTCTCCAGAAGGATCATGCCCAGGATCTCCGCCAGCCGCGTGAGCAATTCCCGCATTCCGACCCTTTCGGATCGAGGCCCATGGGACGGCGGCAGGTCCCAGGAAATGACGGGACCGGATATCGGCTTTCCCTCGAAGGCATCTGCTTGCGGGGCGAGTGGCGCCGCGCCGATATAGGCCGGTTCGAAATGCTCCTGGAGATCATCGCTGAGGCTGGGAAACAGGCTCCATTGGGCGTCCAGAAAGGTTTCCGGCTGAACGTGGTACCCCGCATCCAAAGCCGCCTCTATGAAGTCGGCGCGTGCCAAGCCCGCTATGGCTCTCCCGGTCAGGACATCGCGGCAGGTCGTCACCGCCGTCATGTGTGCCTCGCTCCGCTTTGCGGGCCAGGCGCCGAGAAGCATCAGAGCAGCCTCCAGCGTATCGGAAACGGTCACCAGACCGGGCCGTCCATACATTTCCAGAACGACGGGCTTTCTCCAGGTTCCGAGATCCATCCCCATCTCCCAGCAAGAACATTAGGAAGATTTCATATAAAGCTTGCGCGAAGATGGATTTCGACCGGCAGTTGAGATGAAGGATTATCCCAACTTCAGTCGTGATTCTTTGCGTCGAACATCTGGTAGGGATCAAATGTCAAATTCGCTCCGCCAGATGCTGCCGCGTGGCATAAAGCGCCACGGCGGCCGCATTCGAGACGTTGAGCGATTTGATCGCGCCCGGCATGTCGAGCCTTGCCAGCGCGGTTACGGTTTCGCGGGTCTTCTGCCGCAGGCCCTTGCCCTCGGACCCGAGCACCAGCGCGATCCGGTCGCCGGCGAACGTGCCTTCCAGCGGCGCCGGCCCCTCCGAATCGAGCCCGATCGTCTGGAAGCCGAGGCGGTGCAACTCGCCGAGCGCATCGGCGAGATTGGTGATCTGTATATAAGGTATGAGCTCGAGCGCGCCGGAGGCCGATTTGGCAAGCACGCCGGACTCCGTCGGGCTGTGTCTCTGGGTGGTGATGATCGCTCCCGCGCCGAAGGCGACGGCCGAACGCATGATCGCCCCGACATTGTGCGGGTCGGTCACCTGGTCGAGGACGAGGAGCAGCGGGCTTTCCTTCAGCGCCTCCAGCCGGCGCACCGGAAGCTGCCGGGTCTCCAGCATGACGCCCTGGTGGATGGCCTCGGGGCCGAGCACCCTGTCGATATCCTGGGGTGATACAAATTCCACCGGGAAAGAAAGGGCGGATGCCTCGCCGGCATCGAGCCGCGCAAAGGCGTTCTGCGTCACCGACAGCTTGATCAGCTTGCGCTCGGGATTATCGAGCGCGGCGCGTACGGTGTGCAGGCCATAGAGAAAGACCTGCTCCGGCTGAAGCTGCGGCGGCTTCCAGTCCTTGTTGGATTTCGGCCGCTTCTGCGGCGGCGTCGGAATTTCGCCGCGCTCGCGCTTGGCGTCGCGCACGGCACGGCGCAGCGAGGCGTAATGGCTGTCGCGGCCGGATTTGTCCTGTCGGTCTTCCTTGCTCATGGCGCCTTATAGCGGTGCCGGGCCGTTCGGCAAAGCCCTCCCGCGGCCGGGAGGCGCAGGTCGCGGGGCAATTTATTTTTTCGTCATTTTTCCAAAAGCCTCGTGTTGACAGACGGGAACGGTGCGGTCATATACGCGGCGCAGATTGCGGGACGAGGAAACGTTCTTCGGTCTGACGAGCTTGGTCAGCAGATCCAGACGGAAAACTGGAGGGATGCCCGAGTGGTTAAAGGGGACGGACTGTAAATCCGTTGGCTCAGCCTACGTTGGTTCAAATCCAACTCCCTCCACCATTCTGTCGCCGGATCGGACCACCCCGCGGGTATAGCTCAATGGTAGAGCAGCAGCCTTCCAAGCTGAATACGCGGGTTCGATTCCCGCTACCCGCTCCAATCTTCATCCGTTTGGCTATTCTGCATCTCACGCGTTGCCTCGGCCGGTGCTTTGCGTATGGCATCCGGTGAGGCCGCCGGTCGCCGCCGGCGACGTGACCTTCTCCGCCCTGTCCGGTACGGTTTTCGAGGCTCCCCCTTGTCCCGGCGCGTGTCGTAATTATGTCTTGCGCATTCTTTGGGAAAGCCTTAAACGGCGACACCAAACCCGCTCGCCGGGTCCACCTCTTATGTTCACAGGAAGCATTCAATGGCAAAGAGCAAGTTTGAGCGGAACAAGCCGCACGTCAACATTGGCACGATTGGTCACGTTGACCATGGGAAGACGTCGTTGACGGCAGCGATCACGAAGTATTTCGGCGAGTTCAAGGCGTATGACCAGATCGACGCGGCTCCTGAGGAGAAGGCGCGCGGGATCACGATTTCGACGGCGCACGTGGAATACGAGACGCCGAACCGTCACTATGCTCACGTCGACTGCCCCGGCCACGCCGACTATGTGAAGAACATGATCACGGGTGCGGCGCAGATGGACGGCGCGATCCTGGTCGTGTCTGCCGCCGACGGCCCGATGCCGCAGACGCGCGAGCACATCCTGCTGGCCCGCCAGGTCGGCGTTCCGGCGATCGTCGTGTTCCTGAACAAGGTCGACCAGGTCGACGACGCGGAGCTTCTGGAGCTTGTCGAGCTTGAAGTGCGCGAGCTTCTGTCGTCCTACGACTTCCCGGGCGACGACATTCCGATCGTCAAGGGTTCTGCGCTTGCGGCGCTGGAAGATTCGGACAAGAAGATCGGCGAAGACGCGATCCGCGAGCTGATGGCGCAGGTTGATGCCTATATCCCGACGCCGGAGCGTCCGATCGACCAGCCGTTCCTGATGCCGATCGAAGACGTGTTCTCGATCTCGGGCCGCGGCACGGTTGTGACGGGCCGCGTCGAGCGCGGCATCATCAAGGTCGGTGAGGAAGTCGAGATCGTCGGCATCCGTCCGACGACGAAGACGACCTGCACGGGCGTCGAGATGTTCCGCAAGCTGCTGGACCAGGGCCAGGCCGGCGACAACATCGGCGCGCTGCTGCGCGGTGTCGACCGCAACGGCGTCGAGCGCGGCCAGATCCTGTGCAAGCCGGGTTCGGTGAAGCCGCACAAGAAGTTCAAGGCCGAAGCCTACATCCTGACGAAGGAAGAAGGCGGCCGTCATACGCCGTTCTTCACGAACTACCGTCCGCAGTTCTACTTCCGCACGACGGACGTGACGGGCATCGTGACGCTGCCGGAAGGCACGGAAATGGTGATGCCGGGCGACAACGTGACGGTCGACGTGGAGCTGATCGTGCCGATCGCGATGGAAGAGAAGCTGCGCTTCGCCATCCGTGAAGGCGGCCGCACCGTCGGCGCAGGCATCGTCGCTTCCATCGTCGAGTGATCGACGGCGACATCGAAATAGGAAGGGCCCCGCCGGAAACGGCGGGGCCTTTTTGCTTTTCGGGGCGCAGCAGGGCCGGTCGGCCGCCTTACCTTGGGTTAATTCCGGAAAAGAGTTCCTTCTCGTAACGGAAGGATACGGGATCGCGCGGCTTTCGAAAGGCGAGGGGAAGCCTGTCTTCCGTCTCCATGAGCCGTTCGGCAACGTGTTCGACACCGGCGCTGATCGCCTCCCTGCCGATGAAGCCGCCGCGCACCTGCGTGGTCGCCGCGAGCGCCCGCATGAAGGCATCGAAGAGAGCCGGGTCCGGAGCCGAAGGCCTCTGCCAGAAGGCGGCGAGGCTTTCCTGGAAGGTGAGCCCGGGCACATCGTAGATCGCCGATCCCAAGGCAATGACCGGCTTTCCGGCGGCGAGCGCCGTCAGCCCCACCGTCGAATTGACCGTCACGACGCCCCTGGACTTTTGGATCAACGCGTCCGTATCGCCGCCGTCCGCGACGAATACCCGACCGGCGACGCCATGCCGCCTCGCCGTTTTGCCGATGCGATCCGACCAGCGCGACAGGCCGTTGTCGATCGGATGAACCTTGAAGAGCAGCCGGCTTCCGGCCGGGGCATGCCGGGCGAAGGATGCGATGGCCGCGTCGGCGAGCCTGAAGAGATCGCCTCCGGGCGCATGCCGGCGGATCTGATAGTCTCCGGGAAGTTGAAGGGGAAACAGGAAGAAATTTGCATTGCCGTCCGGGCTGGGCGCCAGAGCGGCCGCGACCGCCTTCTCGGCCTCACGCCGCCGCTTTCCCGCCGTCAGGCCTTTCCGGATCCAGCCGCTATACTCGACCAGCGGATGGACCGGGCCATGCGTCCGGTAGTGCGGATGAACGAGCCAGCCGAGAACGACGTTCGGAATGTGGAAGGCGAGGTCGTAAAGCGCATAGGTGAGAAAGCTCGACCGGTAAAGGCTGCCGGACGGGACTGCCGGCTTGCCCGCGGCCAGCGCTTCGATCTCGCGCGGCTCCTGCGGGAAACGGGAATGAGCGGACATGCCGTCGGGCTCGACCGTCAGCCAGTCGGGCCTCAGATAACCGTGTTCCAGGATATGGACGCGAAGTCCCCCGCGAATGCCGATGTCCGCGGCGGCTGCGTGGGTGCGTCGGCCATCACCTAACATGACAATGTCGGTGATATTGTGATCGCGGATGTAGCATTCGAGATACGCGGGCCACTTATCGTTGCGATCTCTGAAGAAGTCGCTTTCCCTCGGCCACCAGAAGACCAGATCCCCGAGGCAGACGCCGATTTTTTTAACGGAAGCGCCTTTCTTTTCAATTGCTTCCGCCAGCAGCCTGAGGAAAGGCGAAGCTGGCCCCTGAAGGAACAGGAACGTGCGTGATTTCATGGCGCGCAACCTGTGGGAATGATATAAGGCGTCGGGTTTGGCATTGACGGAGGAGCTGCCTTGATGAAAATACCCGCGATGTTTAGCGGCAAATCACGCAATTGACACCGCTTTTTGTCCAGTCGTCCGGCGCGTAACCCGAGTCACAAGCAGCATTGGCTTTCGCATGACCAAAGTCCTCTTCCTGCAGGGTCCTCCTTCCGTTTTCTGGCGAGAGCTGGCCGAAGCGTTCGAGGCGCAGGGTATCGGAACGAAACGCGTGAACTTTTCGTTCGGCGACCAGCTCTATTGGCGCCGGCGCGGAGCGATCAACTATCGCGGCACCTTGCGGGGCTGGCCGCGCTACCTGGCGAACCTGGTTCGCCGGGAAGGCGTCACCGATATCCTCTATTATGCGGATCGCTTGCCTTATCACCGGCTGGCGACACGCGTGGCCCGCAAGCTCGGTGTTCGATGTCATGCCGTGGAATTCGGTTATTTGAGGCCGGACTGGATCACCCTGGAACGGAACGGCATGGGACGGTTCTCCCATTTTCCGAGCGATCCGGATCACATCCGCCGGATTGCGAAACAAGTGGGCATTCCCGATCTGAAGGCTCATTACGGCCATACCTTCGGGCAGGAGGCGACGAACGAGGTCGTCTACAACCTCGCCGCCTATTTCGGCCGGGCGATGTTTCCGTTTTACCGTTCGGACAAATATTACGATCCGCTTTTCGACTATCTATCCTGGCTGCCGCGCATGTTCCGTCCGCGGCACGACCTTCCGGAAGGTTTCCTGGAGGACGAGAGCAAGGTCAACTACCTGCTGGCGCTGCAGTTGCAGAGCGACTACCAGATCCGTGCGAATTCGCCCTACCGGCACCTTTCGCAGATGCTCGACCAGGTGATGCAATCCTTTGCGCGCCATGCGCCGGAAGGCAGCCGGCTGATCGTCAAGCAGCATCCGCTCGACAACGATCTGGAGGGATGGCGCAAAGTGGTGGCGCGGCTCGCGGCGCGTCATCGCATCGCCGGCCGGGTTGTCTTCATCGAGAAGGGCGATCTCGGCAGGATCCTCAAGAGGTCTCGTGGCGTCGTCATCGTCAATTCCACCACCGGCCTTCAGAGCCTGCGCCTCGGCATACCGACCATCGCTCTCGGGTCGGCGATCTACAACGTCCGGGGCCTGACCCACCAAGGCGGGCTCGACAGTTTCTGGCGCCATCCTGAGGCGATCGACACCGAGTTGCTGGCCGATTTCGTCAAGGCTCTGGCCGGCACCATTCAGGTGAAAGGCAATTTCTACCACGAAGAGGGCCGCAAGGTCGCCATCGAGACGATCGTCGCTCGCGTCGCCGGGGAAATGGTCAACCAGCCGGACGCTTATGTGGAAAGGCCGCCGCGTCTTTCCTGGCGGCGCCTCCCGCCGATGCCGGGAAGAAGCGCCCAGTCCTCGGGTATCCTGTCGGGCACGGAAATCTTCGTCGGCGGCCCGGAGCCGGCGCTTTCGGTCGGGCGCTTTGCGGACGCTTCCGACCCCCGCAACAGAAACCCGGGATAGAAGGCGGCGATATTCAAAAACGCTCTTGCAAAGCGCGGCGCATCCCCTTAAAGGGAGCGCCTAGCTCGCTGGCGGCAAATGGATTGTCCCAAATGGATTGTCTGGTCCGCCGGGGTCGAAGGGGTATAGCTCAGTTGGTAGAGCGGCGGTCTCCAAAACCGCAGGTCGGGGGTTCGAGCCCCTCTGCCCCTGCCATTTCCGATGATTGGCGCGAGATTGACCGCAGCGGAATTGTCTGAAACTGGCGTACCGGACGAAGCGACGAAATTTCATCGAACACTGTTTTCCCTCTTGTGTAAAGGGGAAGGGGTGTTTATGTAGGGTTCAAAACAGACACGCGGTGCGTGGGGCTGAGCGAGGTCAGCTTTACGCGCCGTAATTGCGTGGGCAGTCGATGGCATCCAAAACCAATCCCGTTACGTTTCTGCGCCAGGTGCGCTCTGAAGCGGCTAAAATTCATTGGCCGTCTCGGCGCGAGACGATGATCTCTACGGCCATGGTGCTGGTGATGGTTATTTTTGCTGCGCTGTTTTTCTTCGCTGCGGACCAGTTGATCGGCTGGTTGTTACGTCTCGTACTGAACGTCAGCGTTTGATTCTTGGAGAATGAAGATGGCGGCGCGCTGGTACATCGTCCACGCATATTCCAATTTTGAGAAGAAGGTTGCCGAGGATATCGAGAACAAGGCTCGCCAGAAAGGGCTTGAGCATCTGTTCGAGAAGATCCTGGTGCCGACCGAAAAGGTCGTCGAGGTGCGCCGCGGCCGCAAGGTCGATTCCGAGCGCAAGTTCTTCCCCGGCTATGTGCTTGTCCGGGCGAATCTGACCGATGAGGCTTATCACCTCATCAAGAACACGCCGAAGGTCACCGGCTTTCTCGGTTCCGACAACAAGCCGGTTCCGATTCCGGATTTCGAGGCCGAGCGCATCCTTGGTCAGGTCCAGGAGGGCGTTGAGCGGCCGAAGTCCTCGATCACGTTCGAGATCGGCGAGCAGGTCCGCGTCTCGGATGGCCCCTTCGCTTCTTTCAACGGCACCGTGCAGGATGTCGACGAGGAGCGTTCCCGCCTCAAGGTGGAGGTCTCGATTTTCGGTCGCGCGACCCCGGTCGAGCTCGAATACGGTCAGGTCGAAAAGGTCTGATGAATTTCGAAATGGGGCTGGCTGCTCGCGCGGTCGGCCTCGTGCGGCGTTTGCCGCAAATCGCGTGGGAGGCATGGCGCCTTTAGCCGGACGCCTTGGCCGAACCACGCAACCGCAGCCGCCGGAGAAGTCCGGCATGTCGGGCCGGGAAGCCGGTCCATAACGAAAGGCAGAGAGAAATGGCTAAGAAGGTAGCAGGCCAGCTCAAGCTGCAGGTCAAGGCAGGATCGGCAAACCCGTCCCCGCCGATCGGCCCGGCGCTTGGTCAGCGTGGCATCAACATCATGGAATTCTGCAAGGCGTTCAACGCCGCCACGCAGGAAATGGAAAAGGGCATGCCGATCCCGGTCGTCATCACCTATTACCAGGACAAGTCCTTCACCTTCGCGATGAAGCAGCCGCCGGTCAGCTACTTCCTCAAGAAGGAAGCGAAGATCCAGTCCGGTTCCAAGACCCCGGGCAAGGGCGCCAAGGCCGGTACCCTCACCAAGGCTCAGATCAAGTCGATCGCAGAAGCCAAGATGAAGGACCTGAATGCCGCGGATATCGAAGGCGCAATGGCCATGATCGAGGGCTCCGCCCGCGCCATGGGCCTGGAAGTGGTGGCGTAACATGGCAAAGCTTGCAAAGCGTATTCAGAAGATCCGCGAAGGCGTCGATCCGACCAAGCTCGTCGCGCTCAACGACGCCATCAAGATGGTCAAGGACCGTGCGACCGCGAAGTTCGACGAGACCGTCGAAATTGCCATGAACCTCGGCGTCGATCCGCGTCATGCGGACCAGATGGTCCGCGGCGTCGTCAATCTGCCGAACGGCACCGGCCGTGACGTTCGCGTCGCCGTTTTCGCCCGTGGCGCCAAGGCTGACGAAGCCAAGGCCGCCGGTGCGGACATCGTCGGCGCCGAAGACCTGGTCGAAATCGTTCAAGGCGGCAAGATCGATTTCGATCGCTGCATCGCCACCCCGGACATGATGCCGCTCGTCGGCCGCCTCGGTAAGGTTCTCGGCCCGCGCGGCATGATGCCGAACCCGAAGGTCGGCACCGTGACCATGGACGTCACCGGTGCGGTCAAGGCTTCCAAGGGCGGCGCCGTCGAGTTCCGCGTCGAGAAGGCGGGTATCGTTCACGCCGGCATCGGCAAGGCCTCCTTCGAGGCCAAGGCTCTGGAAGAGAACATCAAGGCTTTCGCCGATGCCGTCATCAAGGCGAAGCCGGCTGGCGCCAAGGGCAACTACGTCAAGCGCGTAGCGATCTCCTCGACCATGGGTCCGGGCGTCAAGATCGATCCGTCGACGGTGACGGTTTAAGGTTCATCCGGAGCCTCCGGGCTCCGGATCGCATGAATTCCCGGTCCTTCGGGGCCGGGGATTTCCGGAGAAATCCGGAATTCCTGTCCGAGATTGCAGGTGGTTTCGACCTTAATCACTTGAACCTGCATGAGACGGGTAAGACCCGAGATTAAAGGGCGCTGAGGCGTCCCGCAGTTCGGTTCGAGCCTAGTGTGCCTTGTGCCTGGAACCCGAAAGGGGACAGTGCGAGGGGACAGGATCCTCAAGCGTCGCTTGGGATCTTTTAAAGTGGATCCCTTGAGGCAAAGGCAAACCCGGTGGGGCCTGCAGGATTGCGGTCCCGCCAACTGGAGACAGACAGTGGAAAGAGCGGAAAAACGCGAATTCGTCACGGAGCTGAACGAAGTCTTCAAGGCTTCCGGTTCGGTTGTCGTGGCCCACTATGCTGGTGTCACAGTCGCGCAGATGAACGACTTCCGTTCCAAGATGCGCGCTGCTGGCGGCACCGTCAAAGTCGCGAAGAACCGCCTGGCCAAGATCGCTCTTCAGGGCACGGAGTCGGAAGGGATGTCGGACCTGTTCAAGGGTCAGACGCTCATTGCCTACAGCAATGACCCGGTCGTCGCTCCGAAGGTCGTCTCGGATTTCGCCAAGACCAATGACAAGCTCATTGTTCTCGGCGGCTCCATGGGATCGACCACGCTCAACGCGGAAGGCGTCAAGTCCCTTGCGACCCTGCCTTCGCTGGACGAGCTGCGTGCAAAGCTGCTGGGCATGATTCAGACCCCGGCAACCCGCATTGCAGGCGTCGTTCAGGCACCGGCAGGCCAGCTTGCCCGCGTGTTCGCAGCATATGCCAAGAAGGACGAAGCCGCATAAGGCGGAACTTCGCTGTTCATATTAAACCAGTTCGAACCGAACAAAAGGAACTAGTAAAATGGCTGATCTCGCAAAGATCGTTGAAGACCTCTCCTCGCTGACCGTTTTGGAAGCTGCTGAGCTTTCCAAGCTGCTCGAAGAAAAGTGGGGCGTTTCTGCCGCTGCTCCGGTAGCTGTTGCTGCCGTTGGCGGTGCTGCCGGCGGTGCTGCCGCTCCGGCTGAAGAAGAAAAGACCGAGTTCGACGTCATCCTCACGGATGCCGGCGCGAACAAGATCAACGTCATCAAGGAAGTCCGCGCCATCACCGGCCTCGGCCTCAAGGAAGCCAAGGACCTCGTCGAAGGCGCTCCGAAGCCGGTCAAGGAAGCCGTCTCCAAGGCTGAAGCCGCTGACCTCAAGAAGAAGCTTGAGGATGCCGGCGCCAAGGTCGACGTCAAGTAATACCGGAATGCGGTGGGAGAGGGGATTTTTTCCTCTCCCACTGGTTTTCCTCCGAACTGATTACCCAAGAACCGCTGAAAACGGTTCTTGGGTAATGGGTTCTCAAGAGGATGGTCCCGAACCGAACCGAAAAGGCAATCCGGCCTGGCGTGTTGGGGAAGTGGGACGAGATTGGGAATACCCATTGATCGACGGGATCGACTGGCCAGCGAACCCCGTCCGTTGCAGGCCCGGATGCAATTTTTGAAGGAGCGACGATGGCTCAGACCCTTTCGTTTAATGGTCGCAGGCGCGTACGCAAGTTTTTTGGAAAAATCCCCGAAGTCACGGAAATGCCGAACCTCATCGAGGTTCAGAAGGCGTCCTATGACCAGTTTCTGATGGTCGACGAACCGAAGGGCGGCCGCCCGGACGAGGGTCTGAATGCCGTCTTCAAGTCGGTTTTCCCGATCACCGATTTTTCCGGCGCCTCCATGCTCGAATTCGTGTCCTACGAATTCGAACCGCCGAAGTTCGACGTGGAAGAATGCCGCCAGCGCGATCTGACCTATGCGGCGCCTCTCAAGGTGACGCTGCGTCTCATCGTGTTCGATATCGACGAGGATACCGGCGCGAAGTCCATCAAGGACATCAAGGAACAGTCCGTCTACATGGGCGACATGCCGCTCATGACCGATAACGGTACGTTCATCGTGAACGGCACCGAACGCGTGATCGTGTCCCAGATGCACCGCTCGCCGGGCGTCTTCTTCGACCACGACAAGGGCAAGAGCCACTCTTCCGGCAAGCTGCTTTTCGCCGCCCGCGTCATTCCCTATCGCGGTTCCTGGCTCGATATCGAATTCGACGCCAAGGACATCGTCTTCGCCCGTATCGACCGCCGCCGCAAGATCCCCGTGACCTCGCTTCTGATGGCGCTCGGCATGGACGGCGAGGATATCCTGTCGACCTTCTATACGAAGTCCATCTACGAGCGGGATGGCGAGGGCTGGCGGATTCCGTTCCAGCCGGAAACCCTGAAGGGTGCGAAGGCTCTCTCCGAGATGGTGGACGCCGATACCGGCGAAGTCGTCGTCGAGGCCGGCAAGAAGCTCACCCCGCGCCTCCTGCGCCAGCTTTCCGACAAGGGTCTGAAGGCGCTGAAGGCGACCAATGACGATCTCTACGGCACCTATCTCGCCGAAGACATCGTCAATGCGGAAACCGGTGAGATCTATCTGGAAGCCGGCGACGAGATCGACGAGAAGACCCTGCCGATCATCCTGAACGCAGGTTTCGACGAGATTCCGATCCTCGGCATCGACCACATCAATGTCGGCGCCTACATCCGCAACACGCTTGCGGCCGACAAGAACGAGAACCGCCAGGACGCCCTGTTCGATATCTATCGCGTCATGCGCCCGGGCGAGCCGCCGACCATGGAATCGGCCGAAGCCATGTTCAACTCGCTGTTCTTCGATGCGGAGCGTTACGACCTCTCCGCCGTCGGCCGCGTGAAGATGAACATGCGCCTCGACCTGGACGTTCCGGATACCGTCCGCACGCTGCGCAAGGACGACATCCTGGCTGTGGTCAAGATGCTGGTCGAGCTGCGCGACGGCAAGGGCGAGATCGACGATATCGACAACCTCGGCAACCGCCGCGTCCGTTCGGTCGGCGAGCTGATGGAGAACCAGTATCGCCTGGGTCTCCTGCGCATGGAGCGCGCCATCAAGGAGCGCATGTCGTCGATCGAGATCGACACCGTCATGCCGCAGGACCTGATCAACGCCAAGCCGGCAGCAGCTGCCGTTCGCGAATTCTTCGGCTCCTCGCAGCTGTCGCAGTTCATGGACCAGGTGAACCCGCTGTCTGAAATCACCCACAAGCGCCGTCTTTCGGCTCTTGGCCCGGGTGGTCTGACCCGCGAGCGCGCAGGCTTCGAAGTCCGCGACGTTCACCCGACCCACTACGGCCGTATCTGCCCGATCGAGACGCCGGAAGGCCCGAACATCGGTCTGATCAACTCGCTTGCGACGTTTGCCCGCGTCAACAAGTACGGCTTCATCGAAAGCCCGTACCGCAAGATCGTCGACGGCAGGGTGACCAACGACGTGCTTTACCTCTCCGCCATGGAAGAGGCGAAGTACTACGTGGCCCAGGCGAACGCGCCGCTCGAGGCGGATGGCTCGTTCTCGGAAGAGTTCGTGGTCTGCCGCCATTCCGGCGAAGTGATGCTCGCTCCGCGCGACACCATCAACCTGATGGACGTCTCGCCGAAGCAGCTCGTTTCGGTCGCAGCCGCGCTGATCCCGTTCCTGGAAAACGACGACGCCAACCGCGCTCTCATGGGCTCGAACATGCAGCGTCAGGCCGTGCCGCTGGTGCGCGCCGAGGCTCCGTTCGTCGGCACCGGCATGGAGCCGGTCGTCGCCCGCGATTCCGGTGCGGCGATCGCTGCCCGCCGCGGCGGCGTGGTCGACCAGGTCGATGCGACCCGTATCGTTATCCGCGCCACCGAAGACCTCGATCCGTCGAAGTCGGGCGTCGACATCTATCGTCTGCAGAAGTTCCAGCGTTCGAACCAGAACACCTGCGTCAACCAGCGCCCGCTGGTTTCCGTCGGCGACGTTCTGAACAAGGGCGACATCATCGCGGACGGTCCGTCGACCGACCTCGGCGACCTGGCTCTCGGCCGCAACGCGCTCGTCGCGTTCATGCCCTGGAACGGCTACAACTACGAAGACTCGATCCTGCTTTCCGAGCGCATCGTGTCGGACGACGTGTTCACCTCCATCCACATCGAGGAATTCGAAGTGATGGCGCGTGACACCAAGCTTGGTCCGGAAGAAATCACGCGCGACATTCCGAACGTTTCGGAAGAAGCGCTGAAGAACCTCGACGAAGCCGGCATCGTCTATATCGGCGCCGAAGTCCAGCCGGGCGATATCCTCGTCGGCAAGATCACCCCGAAGGGCGAAAGCCCGATGACGCCGGAAGAAAAGCTTCTGCGCGCCATCTTCGGTGAAAAGGCGTCCGACGTTCGCGACACGTCCATGCGCATGCCTCCGGGCACGTTCGGCACGGTCGTCGAAGTCCGCGTCTTCAACCGCCACGGCGTCGAAAAGGACGAACGCGCCATGGCGATCGAGCGCGAGGAAATCGAACGCCTTGCCAAGGACCGCGACGACGAACAGGCGATCCTCGACCGCAACGTCTATGGCCGTCTGACGGACATGCTGCGCGGCCAGATGTCGGTTGCCGGCCCGAAAGGCTTCAAGAAGGGCGTCGAGCTTTCGAACGCCGTGATCTCGGAATACCCGCGGTCGCAGTGGTGGATGTTCGCCGTCGAGGACGAGAAGGTCCAGGGCGAGATCGAAGCCCTCCGTGCCCAGTACGACGAATCCAAGTCGCGCCTCGAACAGCGCTTCATGGACAAGGTCGAGAAGGTCCAGCGCGGCGACGAAATGCCTCCGGGCGTCATGAAGATGGTCAAGGTCTTCGTCGCTGTGAAGCGCAAGATCCAGCCGGGCGACAAGATGGCCGGCCGTCACGGCAACAAGGGCGTCGTCTCCCGCATCGTTCCGGTCGAGGACATGCCGTTCCTCGAAGACGGTACGCATGTCGACATCGTTCTGAACCCGCTCGGCGTGCCTTCGCGCATGAACGTCGGCCAGATCTTGGAGACGCACCTCGCATGGGCTTGCGCCGGCATGGGCAAGCGCATCGGCCAGATGCTGGAAGAGTACAGGAAGTCGACCGACATCACCGAGCTCAAGCGGGAGCTGAAGGACGTCTACGAGAGCCTCGCGAACGACGAAGTGGCGAATTTCGACGACGAGTCCCTCGTCCGTCTCGCCGAGCAGTCCAAGCGCGGCATCTCGATCGCGACGCCGGTCTTCGACGGCGCTCACGAGCCGGATGTGGCTTCCATGCTGAAGAAGGCCGGTCTCGATCCGTCGGGTCAGTCGGTCCTGTACGATGGCCGCACGGGTGAGCCCTTCGACCGCAAGGTCACCGTCGGCTACATGTACATGATCAAGCTGAACCACCTCGTGGACGACAAGATCCACGCGCGTTCGATTGGTCCGTACTCGCTCGTTACCCAGCAGCCGCTGGGCGGCAAGGCGCAGTTCGGCGGCCAGCGCTTCGGCGAAATGGAGGTCTGGGCTCTCGAAGCTTACGGCGCCGCCTACACGCTGCAGGAAATGCTGACCGTGAAGTCGGACGACGTGGCCGGCCGTACCAAGGTCTACGAAGCGATCGTCCGCGGCGACGATACCTTCGAGGCGGGCATTCCGGAGAGCTTCAACGTTCTCGTCAAGGAAATGCGCTCGCTGGGGCTTTCGGTCGAGCTGGAGAACTCCAAGATCGAGACCCCGGCCGAGGGTCAGCTGCCCGACGCGGCCGAATAACGACAAGAAAGGCGCGCGCTTTTTGCGCGCGCCGCTCCCGCCGCCGGTTTTGCCGGCAGGATCGGGAACTTTTGCCGCATTTCGCGGCTATGACCATTTAAGAGCACCGGACCGTCCATCCCGGGAATTTGGACTGTACCGGTCGCAAGCCGAGGGCGTAACCCGCCCCTAAAGGAGATAGGCATGAACCAAGAGGTCATGAATCTTTTCAATCCGCAGGTGCCTGCGCAGCACTTCGATTCGATCCGTATCTCGATCGCGTCGCCGGAGAAGATTCTCTCCTGGTCCTACGGCGAAATCAAAAAGCCGGAGACCATCAACTACCGCACGTTCAAGCCGGAACGCGACGGCCTCTTCTGCGCGCGCATCTTCGGGCCGATCAAGGACTACGAGTGCCTGTGCGGCAAGTACAAGCGCATGAAGTACAAGGGCATCATCTGCGAAAAGTGCGGCGTCGAAGTCACGCTGTCGCGCGTTCGCCGTGAGCGCATGGGCCATATCGAGCTCGCTGCGCCCGTTGCCCATATCTGGTTCCTGAAGTCGCTTCCGTCCCGTATCGCGACCCTTCTCGACATGACGCTGAAGGATGTCGAGCGCGTTCTCTATTTCGAGAACTACATCGTCACCGAGCCGGGCCTGACCTCGCTCAAGGAGAACCAGCTTCTCTCCGAAGAGGAGTACATGATCGCCGTCGACGAGTTCGGCGAAGATCAGTTCACCGCGATGATCGGCGCCGAGGCCATCTACGAGATGCTCGCTTCGATGAATCTCGAAAAGATCGCCGGCGACCTGCGCTCCGAGCTTGCCGACACCACGTCGGATCTCAAGCAGAAGAAGCTGATGAAGCGCCTGAAGATCGTCGAGAACTTCATCGAGTCTGGCAACCGCCCGGAATGGATGATCATGAAGGTCGTTCCGGTCATCCCGCCGGACCTGCGCCCGCTGGTTCCGCTGGATGGCGGCCGCTTCGCGACGTCCGACCTCAACGATCTCTATCGCCGCGTCATCAACCGTAACAATCGTCTGAAGCGCCTCATCGAGCTGCGCGCTCCGGGCATCATCATCCGCAACGAAAAGCGCATGCTGCAGGAATCTGTCGATGCGCTGTTCGATAACGGCCGCCGCGGCCGCGTCATCACCGGCGCCAACAAGCGTCCGCTGAAGTCGCTGTCCGACATGCTCAAGGGCAAGCAGGGCCGCTTCCGTCAGAACCTGCTCGGCAAGCGCGTCGACTATTCCGGCCGTTCGGTCATCGTGACCGGCCCGGAGCTGAAGCTGCACCAGTGCGGCCTGCCGAAGAAGATGGCGCTCGAGCTCTTCAAGCCGTTCATCTACGCCCGCCTCGACGCCAAGGGTTACTCCTCGACCGTCAAGCAGGCGAAGAAGCTGGTCGAGAAGGAAAAGCCGGAAGTCTGGGATATCCTCGACGAGGTCATCCGCGAGCATCCGGTTCTCCTGAACCGCGCGCCGACGCTGCACCGCCTGGGTATCCAGGCCTTCGAACCGATCCTGGTCGAAGGCAAGGCGATCCAGCTGCATCCGCTCGTCTGCACGGCCTTCAACGCCGACTTCGACGGTGACCAGATGGCCGTTCACGTGCCGCTGTCGCTCGAAGCCCAGCTCGAAGCCCGCGTGCTGATGATGTCGACGAACAACATCCTGCATCCCGCGAACGGTGCCCCGATCATCGTTCCGTCGCAGGACATGGTTCTCGGCCTCTATTACCTGTCGATCCTGAACCAGAACGAGCCGGGCGAGGGCATGGCCTTCTCCGACATGGGCGAACTGCACCACGCTCTGGAAAACAAGGTCGTCACCCTGCACGCCAAGATCAAGGGCCGCTTCAAGACCGTCGACGCCGAAGGCAAGCCGGTTTCGAAGATCTATGAGACCACGCCCGGCCGCATGATCATCGGCGAGCTGCTGCCGAAGAACGTCAACGTTCCGTTCGACATCTGCAACCAGGAAATGACCAAGAAGAACATCTCCAGGATGATCGACACGGTCTACCGTCACTGCGGCCAGAAGGACACGGTCATCTTCTGCGACCGCATCATGCAGCTCGGCTTCACCCATGCCTGCCGCGCCGGCATTTCGTTCGGCAAGGACGACATGATCATTCCGGACAGCAAGCAGAAGATCGTCGGCGATACCGAAGCGCTGGTGAAGGAATACGAGCAGCAGTACAATGACGGCCTGATCACCCAGGGTGAGAAGTACAACAAGGTCGTCGATGCCTGGGGCAAGGCCACCGAGAAGGTCGCCGAAGAGATGATGGCCCGCATCAAGGCCGTCGAGTTCGACGACAACGGTCGCCAGAAGCCGATGAACTCGATCTACATGATGTCCCATTCGGGTGCACGTGGTTCTCCGAACCAGATGCGCCAGCTTGGCGGCATGCGTGGCCTGATGGCGAAGCCGTCGGGTGAGATCATCGAGACGCCGATCATCTCGAACTTCAAGGAAGGCCTGACCGTGAACGAGTACTTCAACTCGACGCACGGCGCCCGCAAGGGTCTGGCAGACACCGCCTTGAAGACCGCGAACTCCGGCTACCTGACCCGTCGTCTCGTCGACGTCGCGCAGGATTGCATCGTCAACCTGGTCGATTGCGGCACCGACAAGGGCCTCACCATGACGGCGATCGTCGATGCCGGTCAGGTCGTGGCGTCGCTCGGCGCCCGCATCCTCGGCCGCACGGCGCTCGACGACATCGACAACCCGGTCACCGGCGAGAACATCGTCAAGGCCGGCCAGATGATCCTGGAGCCGCACGTCGCAGACATCGAGAAGGCCGGCATCCAGTCCGTCCGCATCCGTTCGGCGCTGACCTGCGAAGTGCAGACGGGCGTCTGCTCGGTCTGCTACGGCCGCGACCTGGCACGCGGTACGCCGGTCAACATCGGTGAAGCCGTCGGCGTCATCGCCGCTCAGTCGATCGGCGAGCCGGGTACCCAGCTCACCATGCGTACCTTCCACCTGGGCGGTACGGCGAACGTGGTCGACCAGTCGTTCCTGGAAGCGTCCTACGAAGGCACGATCCAGATCAAGAACCGCAACCTGCTGCGCAACTCCGAAGGCGTGCTTGTCGCGATGGGTCGCAACATGGCGATCACCATCCTGGACGAGCGCGGCGTCGAGCGGTCCTCGCAGCGCGTCGCCTACGGTTCGAAGCTGTTCGTGGATGACGGCGACAAGGTCCGCCGTGGCCAGCGTCTCGCCGAGTGGGATCCCTATACCCGCCCGATGATGACCGAAGTCGAAGGCACGGTTCAGTTCGAGGATGTCGTCGACGGCATCTCCGTCTCGGAATCGACCGACGAATCCACCGGCATCACCAAGCGCCAGGTCATCGACTGGCGTTCGACGCCGCGTGGTTCGGACCTCAAGCCTGCGATCGTCATCAAGGACGCTTCCGGTGCGATCGCCAAGCTGTCGCGCGGCGGCGAAGCCCGCTTCCAGCTGTCGGTCGACGCGATCCTGTCCGTCGAGCCGGGCCAGAAGGTCTCCCAGGGTGACGTTCTCGCACGTATCCCGATGGAAAGCGCCAAGACCAAGGACATCACCGGTGGTCTGCCGCGCGTCGCCGAGCTCTTCGAAGCGCGCCGTCCGAAGGATCACGCCATCATCGCTGAGATCGATGGCACGATCCGGCTGGGTCGCGACTACAAGAACAAGCGTCGCGTCATGATCGAGCCGGCGGAAGACGGTGTCGAACCGGTCGAATACCTGATCCCGAAGGGCAAGCCCTTCCATCTTCAGGACGGCGACTACATCGAGAAGGGCGATTACATCCTCGACGGCAACCCGGCGCCGCACGATATCCTGGCGATCAAGGGCGTGGAGGCTCTGGCCTCCTACCTGGTCAACGAAATCCAGGAAGTCTACCGCCTGCAGGGCGTTGTCATCAACGACAAGCACATCGAGGTCATCGTCCGTCAGATGCTGCAGAAGGTCGAGATCACCGATGCCGGCGACAGCCAGTACATCGTCGGTGACAATGTCGACCGGATCGAGCTGGAAGACGCCAACGAGCGCCTTGCCGAGGAAGGCAAGAAGCTCGCCTACGGCGAACCGGTTCTGCTCGGCATCACCAAGGCGTCGCTGCAGACCCCGTCCTTCATCTCGGCCGCTTCCTTCCAGGAGACCACCAAGGTTCTCACGGAAGCTGCGATCGCCGGCAAGATGGATACGCTGCAGGGTCTCAAGGAGAACGTCATCGTCGGCCGCCTCATCCCGGCCGGTACGGGCGGCACCATGACCCAGATCCGCCGCATCGCCACCTCGCGCGACGACCTCATCCTCGAGGAGCGCAAGAAGGGTTCCGGCGCCGCGTCGGCAACCCCGATGCTGCAGGACATGGCAGGCGAAAACGCCCCCGCCGCCGAATAGGATTGCGGGGCAGGGCGCTCGTTCGGGCGCCCTCCTTCCAATGAAAAACGCCCGGAGAAATCCGGGCGTTTTTCGTCTCAGGTTCGAGCTTTCGGTTTCGTCCCGAAGGTGTGAACGATGGCTGCCCGATCCGGCTATTCGAACCGGATGATCGCTACTTCACCTTCGAGCGCGCCCTGGTAGGCGGAGGCATGCGGCTCTTCCGTGGGCTCGTCGGTGAGCACGCCGATCTGGTCGAGGTCGGCTTCCAGAAAACCCTCTTCGGAAAGGGCGTTGAGCGCCTCGCGCACGGCGGAATCGTCGTCCGGCGCCCGCAGCATGATATGCAGGTCGACGCCGTCGCCGCCCTTGACCTCGTAGCCCTTGCCGATGATGATGAAGACCATCGGCCCGTCGAGATTGTTGTCGTTGTCCGGGGTGGTAATCATAATCATCTCCGCGAAGCAAATTATCGATGCCGTCCGAAGACGGAACGATGTGGAATGTTCCCGCACTCTTTAGTGCGATCGGCACCGATTCCCAAACACTATCGGCGCGAAGGCGGAAAATCTCACGAAACCTTGTCCGCGGAGCGTCGTTCGGGGCCGGAATCCCGGGCTTTGCGGGAATATTTTCGGCGTGGGCCTTGACGGGCAGGGGGGAAAACAGTAAACGCCCCGCATCGGAAGCGATGTGAGGCTTGCCCGTCTGGGACGACTCGTTCCGGAGTACGCCTCAGACACGGTTCCATACGCACGTTGAAGACACGAATGCTGCACGCATGACGCAT
The DNA here is from genome assembly GCF_900177415.1 of Xaviernesmea oryzae. Lineage (GTDB taxonomy): Bacteria > Pseudomonadota > Alphaproteobacteria > Rhizobiales > Rhizobiaceae > Neorhizobium > Neorhizobium oryzae_A. Next base: position 1,913,681 of record NZ_FXAF01000006.1, read on the forward strand.
GAGGAATGCGTCCTCTGCCTTTTGTGGTCCATCCGGAAAATCGGATCGGGCCACGTTTTGCGCATGAGGAGATGTGTGTGTCGTCGCCGGAAACGGCATCAGGATGGCCCTGACAAGGGCTTTGGAAGAAGAATTTGCAAGGGATGGTTATATGCCTACCGTAAACCAGCTGATCCGCAAGCCGCGTCAGGCACAGGTAAAGCGCAACAAGGTTCCTGCCCTGCAGGAGAACCCGCAGAAGCGCGGCGTTTGCACCCGCGTCTATACCACGACCCCGAAGAAGCCGAACTCGGCTCTGCGTAAGGTTGCCAAGATCCGCCTGACCAACGGCTTCGAAGTCATCGGCTACATCCCGGGTGAGGGGCACAACCTGCAGGAACACTCTGTCGTCATGATCCGTGGCGGCCGTGTCAAGGACTTGCCGGGTGTTCGCTACCACATCATCCGTGGCGTTCTCGATACCCAGGGTGTCAAGAACCGTAAGCAGCGCCGTTCGAAGTACGGTGCGAAGCGTCCGAAGTGATCTTCGGGTTTTAACTGATCCGGCGCTGCGCGAGGTTCTCCGCGTGATAAAGCGCCCATAACAATTGAGAGACGAGAAGAAGTATGTCCCGACGCCATCGTGCAGAAAAGCGTGAGATCAACCCGGATCCGAAGTTCGGTGATCTCGTCGTCACGAAGTTCATGAATGCGATCATGCTCCACGGCAAGAAGTCCGTGGCGGAAAACATCGTCTATGGCGCGTTCGACGCCGTGCAGGGCAAGTCCAAGCAGGACCCGCTGGGTATCTTCCATCAGGCGCTCGACAACGTCGCGCCGCATGTCGAAGTCCGCTCGCGCCGCGTTGGTGGTGCCACGTACCAGGTTCCGGTCGACGTGCGTCCGGAGCGCCGCCAGGCACTCGCGATCCGCTGGGTGATCGCCGCCGCCCGTAAGCGTAACGAGACGACCATGGTCGATCGCCTTTCCGGTGAACTTATGGATGCCGCCAACAACCGCGGCAGCGCCGTCAAGAAGCGTGAAGACACGCACAAGATGGCCGACGCCAACCGCGCATTCTCGCACTACCGTTGGTAATCTTCATCCGATCGAATTTCGAAAGGCAGTCCTATGGCTCGCGAGTATAAAATCGAAGACTACCGAAATTTCGGTATCATGGCGCATATCGACGCCGGCAAGACCACGACCACCGAGCGTATCCTTTACTACACCGGCAAGTCGCACAAGATCGGCGAAGTTCACGATGGCGCGGCCACGATGGACTGGATGGAGCAGGAGCAGGAGCGTGGCATCACGATCACCTCCGCTGCGACCACGACCTTCTGGAAGGGCCGTGACGGCAAGACCCGCCGCTTCAACATCATCGACACCCCCGGCCACGTCGACTTCACCATCGAAGTCGAGCGTTCGCTGCGCGTGCTCGACGGTGCGGTCGCCCTTCTCGACGCCAATGCTGGCGTTGAGCCGCAGACGGAAACCGTCTGGCGCCAGGCCGACAAGTACAACGTCCCGCGGATGATCTTCTGCAACAAGATGGACAAGACCGGTGCGGACTTCTACCGCTCCGTCGAGATGATCAAGACCCGTCTCGGTGCGACCGCCGTCGTCTGCCAGCTGCCGATCGGCGCTGAAAGCGACTTCAAGGGCGTCGTCGACCTGATCGAGATGAACGCTCTCGTATGGCGCGACGAATCCCTCGGCGCCCAGTGGGACGTCGTCGAAATCCCGGCCGACCTGAAGGCCAGGGCTGAAGAATATCGCGAAAAGCTGATCGAGACGGTTGTCGAGATCGACGAAGAAGCGATGGAAGCCTATCTCGAAGGCGAAATGCCGGACAACGACAAGATCCGCGCGCTCATCCGCCGCGGCACGATCGACGTCAAGTTCTTCCCGATGTTCTGCGGCTCCGCCTTCAAGAACAAGGGCGTACAGCCGCTGCTCGACGCCGTCGTGGACTTCCTGCCGTCGCCGGCCGACATCCCGTCGATCAAGGGTATCGACGTCAAGACCGAAGCCGAGATCGAGCGCCATGCGGACGACAGCGAGCCGCTCTCCATGCTCGCCTTCAAGATCATGAACGACCCTTTCGTCGGTTCGCTCACCTTCTGCCGCATCTACTCGGGCAAGCTCGAAAAGGGCTCCTCGCTGCAGAACACGGTCAAGGAAAAGCGCGAGCGCGTCGGCCGCATGCTGCAGATGCACTCCAACTCCCGTGAGGACATCGAAGAAGCCTTCGCAGGCGATATCGTCGCTCTCGCAGGCCTCAAGGAAACCACCACGGGCGACACGCTCTGCGATCCGCTGAAGCCGGTCATCCTCGAGCGCATGGAATTCCCGGAGCCGGTCATCCAGATCGCCATCGAGCCGAAGTCCAAGGGCGACCAGGAAAAGATGGGCCTCGCGCTCAACCGCCTCGCTGCCGAAGACCCGTCCTTCCGCGTCAAGTCGGACGAGGAATCCGGCCAGACGATCATTGCCGGCATGGGCGAACTTCACCTCGACATCATCGTCGACCGCATGCGTCGCGAGTTCAAGGTCGAAGCCAACGTCGGTGCTCCGCAGGTTGCCTATCGTGAAACGATCACGAAGCAGCACGAAGAGGACTACACGCACAAGAAGCAGTCCGGTGGTTCGGGCCAGTTCGCGCGCGTCAAGATCCTGTTCGAGCCGAATCCGGACGGCGAAGACTTCAAGTTCGAGTCGAAGATCGTCGGCGGCGCGGTTCCGAAGGAATACGTCCCGGGCGTTCAGAAGGGCATCGAAAGCGTGCTCTCCTCCGGTCCGCTCGCAGGCTTCCCGATGCTCGGCGTCAAGGCGACCCTCATCGACGGTGCCTACCACGACGTCGACTCGTCGGTCCTCGCCTTCGAAATCGCGGCCCGTGCCTGCTTCCGCGAAGCAGCCAAGAAGGCCGGCGCCCAGCTCCTCGAGCCGATCATGAAGGTCGAGGTCGTGACGCCGGAAGATTACGTCGGCGACGTGATCGGCGACCTGAACTCCCGCCGTGGCCAGATCCAGGGCCAGGAAGCGCGTGGCATCGCTATCGTGGTCGATGCGCATGTGCCGCTGGCGAACATGTTCAAGTACGTCGACAACCTGCGCTCCATGTCGCAGGGCCGTGCGCAGTATTCGATGGTCTTCGACCATTACGCGCCGGTTCCGACGAACGTCGCCCAGGAAATCCAGGCCAAGTACTCCGGTCAGAAGTGACCGGAGTATCCCGCCTGAAACAGTAGAGATTTTTATCCCCGGAAGGGGACAAGAACGGAGAGCCGGAAATGGCAAAGAGCAAGTTTGAGCGGAACAAGCCGCACGTCAACATTGGCACGATTGGTCACGTTGACCATGGGAAGACGTCGTTGACGGCAGCGATCACGAAGTATTTCGGCGAGTTCAAGGCGTATGACCAGATCGACGCGGCTCCTGAGGAGAAGGCGCGCGGGATCACGATTTCGACGGCGCACGTGGAATACGAGACGCCGAACCGTCACTATGCTCACGTCGACTGCCCCGGCCACGCCGACTATGTGAAGAACATGATCACGGGTGCGGCGCAGATGGACGGCGCGATCCTGGTCGTGTCTGCCGCCGACGGCCCGATGCCGCAGACGCGCGAGCACATCCTGCTGGCCCGCCAGGTCGGCGTTCCGGCGATCGTCGTGTTCCTGAACAAGGTCGACCAGGTCGACGACGCGGAGCTTCTGGAGCTTGTCGAGCTTGAAGTGCGCGAGCTTCTGTCGTCCTACGACTTCCCGGGCGACGACATTCCGATCGTCAAGGGTTCTGCGCTTGCGGCGCTGGAAGATTCGGACAAGAAGATCGGCGAAGACGCGATCCGCGAGCTGATGGCGCAGGTTGATGCCTATATCCCGACGCCGGAGCGTCCGATCGACCAGCCGTTCCTGATGCCGATCGAAGACGTGTTCTCGATCTCGGGCCGCGGCACGGTTGTGACGGGCCGCGTCGAGCGCGGCATCATCAAGGTCGGTGAGGAAGTCGAGATCGTCGGCATCCGTCCGACGACGAAGACGACCTGCACGGGCGTCGAGATGTTCCGCAAGCTGCTGGACCAGGGCCAGGCCGGCGACAACATCGGCGCGCTGCTGCGCGGTGTCGACCGCAACGGCGTCGAGCGCGGCCAGATCCTGTGCAAGCCGGGTTCGGTGAAGCCGCACAAGAAGTTCAAGGCCGAAGCCTACATCCTGACGAAGGAAGAAGGCGGCCGTCATACGCCGTTCTTCACGAACTACCGTCCGCAGTTCTACTTCCGCACGACGGACGTGACGGGCATCGTGACGCTGCCGGAAGGCACGGAAATGGTGATGCCGGGCGACAACGTGACGGTCGACGTGGAGCTGATCGTGCCGATCGCGATGGAAGAGAAGCTGCGCTTCGCCATCCGTGAAGGCGGCCGCACCGTCGGTGCAGGCATCGTCGCTTCCATCGTCGAGTGATGGAATTCGGCGCAGACCTGATCTGCGCCGATTGCATGGAAATCTTTTAAGCAAGCGGCGGATAGCCGCTTGCTTATGACATAAAAATGTAGCAAATGGCGCGCGAGCGCGATTTGCCCCTGCTTCGGCTTTCGGGGCAGCAATCAAAACATAAGGTGGGCCTCAAGGCCCGAAGACTGGAAAGGGATGTCGGCAGCGGCGTCCCCTTCGATCTTTGAAACCGGTGGTCCGCCTTAGGAAAGAAAGAAAAACCCGTGCCGTATTCGTTGGCACGCGGATAACAGACAACAAGGATAACGTCGAATGAACGGCCAAAATATCCGCATTCGCCTGAAGGCGTTCGATCACCGGATTCTCGATGCTTCCACGCGCGAGATCGTGTCGACGGCGAAGCGCACCGGCGCGAGCGTCCGGGGCCCCGTTCCGCTTCCGACCCGCATCGAGAAGTTTACGGTTAACCGGTCCCCCCACATCGACAAGAAGAGCCGCGAGCAGTTCGAGATGCGCACGCACAAGCGCCTTCTCGATATCGTTGACCCGACCCCGCAGACGGTGGACGCGCTGATGAAGCTCGACCTCGCCGCAGGTGTCGATGTTGAGATCAAGCTCTGAGACTTTAGGTTTCGGGCTGAGTGAGAAGGATTGAACCGATGCGTTCAGGTGTAATTGCACAGAAGGTGGGAATGACCCGCGTCTACAACGACGCCGGCGAGCATATCCCGGTAACCGTATTGCGGCTGGAAAACTGCCAGGTCGTCGCGCACCGCACCGTCGAGAAGAACGGCTATACCGCTCTTCAGCTGGGTGCGGGCACGGCCAAGGTGAAGAACACCACCAAGGCGATGCGCGGCAACTTTGCCGTCGCCAACGTCGAGCCGAAGGCGAAGCTCGTCGAGTTTCGCGTTTCCGAAGACAATCTGATCGATGTCGGCACCGAGCTGACGGCGGCCCATTTCCAGGCCGGCCAGCTGGTCGACGTCACCGGCACCACGATCGGTAAGGGTTTCGCCGGCGCCATGAAGCGCCATAACTTCGGTGGTCTGCGCGCCACGCACGGTGTGTCCGTTTCGCACCGTTCGCATGGTTCGACTGGTAACAACCAGGATCCGGGCCGCGTCTGGAAGGGCAAGCGCATGGCTGGTCACATGGGCCAGACCCGCGTCACCACCCAGAACCTCGAAGTCGTCTCCACCGACGAGAACCGTGGCCTGATCCTCGTCAAGGGTGCCGTCCCCGGCTCCAAGGGCGCCTGGATCGTCGTTCGCGACGCCGTCAAGTCGGCCGCGAAGTAAGGGAGCCAGCTACAATGGAATTTAACGTCAAGACCCTCGAGGGGAAAGACGCCGGCAAGGTAGCCCTGTCGGACGAGATTTTCGGCCTCGACCCCCGCGAAGATATCCTGGCCCGCATGGTTCGTTGGCAGCTTGCCAAGAAGCAGCAGGGCACCCACAAGTCGAAGGGCCGTTCCGAGATCGCCCGCACCGGCGCGAAGATGTACAAGCAGAAGGGTACGGGCCGCGCCCGTCACCATTCGGCTCGCGCTCCGCAGTTCCGCGGCGGTGGCAAGGCCCACGGCCCGGTCGTCCGCAGCCACGAGCACGACCTTCCGAAGAAGGTCCGCGCGCTCGCCCTGCGTCACGCTCTGTCTGCCAAGATGAAGGCTGAAGACATCATCATCGTCGACAGCCTGGTTGCTGCCGAAGCCAAGACCAAGGCGCTCGCCGGCACCTTCGCTTCGCTCGGCCTCACCAATGCGCTGGTCATCGACGGCGCCGAGCTCGACAACAACTTCAAGCTCGCCGCTCAGAACATCCCGAACGTGGACGTGCTGCCGGTCCAGGGCATCAATGTTTACGACATCCTGCGCCGCGGCAAGCTCGTGCTTTCCAAGGCTGCTGTGGAAGCCCTAGAGGAGCGTTTCAAGTGACCGATCTTCGCCACTATGATGTGATCGTATCTCCCTCGATCACCGAAAAGTCGACGCTGGTATCCGAACAGAACCAGGTCGTCTTCAACGTTGCCAAGACTGCTTCCAAGCCGGAAATCAAGGCTGCCGTGGAAGCGCTCTTCGGTGTGAAGGTCACTGCCGTCAATACGCTGGTCCGCAAGGGCAAGGTGAAGCGCTTCCGCGGCTTCATCGGCAAGCAGAAGGACGTCAAGAAGGCTGTCGTCACCCTGGCCGAAGGTCAGACGATCGACGTCTCCACCGGTCTCTGAGGTAAGATACAATGGCATTGAAAAGCTACAATCCGACGACCCCGAGCCAGCGTCAGCTGGTCATCGTCGACCGTTCGGGCCTCTGGAAAGGCAAGCCGGTCAAGACGCTGACGGAAGGTCTCACCAAGAGCGGCGGCCGTAACAACCTCGGCCGCATCACCGCCCGCTTCATCGGCGGCGGTCACAAGCGTACCTACCGCCTGATTGACTTCAAGCGTCGCAAGTTCGACGTCGAAGGCACGGTCGAGCGTCTGGAATACGACCCGAACCGCACGGCGTTCATCGCGCTCGTCACCTACACGGACGGCGAACAGGCCTACATCCTCGCTCCGCAGCGCCTCGCTGCCGGAGACAAGGTCATCGCTTCCGACAAGGCTGTCGACGTGAAGCCGGGCAACACCATGCCGCTGCAGTACATTCCGGTCGGCTCGATCGTTCACAACGTCGAGATGAAGCCGGGCAAGGGCGGTCAGATCGCCCGCTCTGCAGGCACCTACGTCCAGCTCGTCGGCCGCGATGCCGGCATGGCGATCCTGCGCCTGAACTCGGGCGAACAGCGCCTCGTTCCGGGCTCGTGCCTGGCGACCGTCGGTGCCGTGTCCAATCCGGACCACGGCAACATCAACGACGGCAAGGCCGGTCGTACCCGCTGGCGTGGCAAGACCCCGCATAACCGCGGCGTCGTCATGAACCCGGTCGACCATCCGCACGGTGGTGGTGAAGGCCGCACTTCCGGCGGTCGCCACCCGGTGACCCCGTGGGGCAAGCCGACCAAGGGCAAGCGCACCCGTTCGAACAAGTCCACGGACAAGTTCATCATGCGTTCGCGCCATCAGCGCAAGAAGTAAGAGAAGGGAAGTCGTTCAATGGCTCGTTCAGTATGGAAAGGTCCGTTTGTTGACGGCTATCTTCTCAAGAAAGCTGAGAAGGTACGCGAAGGCGGACGCGCAGAAGTAATCAAGATGTGGAGCCGTCGCTCCACGATCTTGCCCCAGTTCGTTGGTCTGACGTTCGGCGTCTACAACGGCTCGAAGCACATTCCGGTCAGCGTCAACGAAGACATGGTCGGACACAAGTTCGGTGAATTCGCTCCCACCCGTACCTATTACGGTCACGGCGCGGACAAGAAGGCGAAGAGGAAGTAATCATGGCGAAGGCTAAGACCGAACGCCGGCTGAAGGACAACGAGGCGCAGGCAGTTGCGCGCACGCTCCGTGTCAGCCCCCAGAAGCTGAACCTCGTTGCCGCCATGATCCGCGGCAAGAAGGTCGACCGCGCGCTTGCCGAGCTCGAATTCTCGCGCAAGCGTATCGCCGGCACGGTGAAGAAGACTCTCGAGTCCGCGATCGCCAATGCCGAAAACAACCATGACCTCGACGTCGATTCGCTGATCGTCTCGGAAGCCTATGTCGGCAAGTCGATCGTGATGAAGCGCTTCCACGCCCGCGGCCGCGGCCGTGCGTCGCGCATCGAGAAGCCTTTCTCGCATCTGACGATCGTCGTTCGCGAAGTCGAGGAAAAAGGGGAGGCCGCATAATGGGCCAGAAAATCAATCCGATCGGTTTCCGCCTCGGCATCAACCGTACCTGGGACAGCCGCTGGTTCGCCGATAACGCGGAATACGGCCAGCTCCTCCACGAGGACCTGAAGATCCGTGCCTACCTGATGCAGGAGCTGAAGCAGGCCGGTATCGCCAAGGTGGTCATCGAGCGTCCGCACAAGAAGTGCCGCGTCACGATCCACTCGGCCCGCCCGGGCCTGATCATCGGCAAGAAGGGCGCCGACATCGAGAAGCTCCGCAAGACGCTCTCGAACATGACCTCTTCGGAAACGCACCTCAACATCGTCGAAGTGCGCAAGCCGGAAATCGACGCGACGCTGGTCGCCCAGTCGATCGCCCAGCAGCTCGAGCGCCGCGTGGCTTTCCGCCGTGCGATGAAGCGTGCCGTTCAGTCGGCCATGCGTCTCGGCGCCGAAGGCATCAAGATCACCTGCGCCGGCCGTCTCGGCGGTGCGGAAATCGCCCGTACCGAATGGTACCGTGAGGGTCGCGTTCCGCTTCACACGCTGCGCGCCGACATCGACTACGGCACGGCGGAAGCCGAAACCGCTTTCGGTATCTGCGGCATCAAGGTCTGGATCTTCAAGGGCGAAATCCTGGAGCACGATCCGATGGCTTCCGAACGCCGTGCGCTGGAAGGCGATGCGCAGGGTCCGGCAAGCCGTGAACGCGAACGTGGCGATCGTGATCGCCGCCGCGAAAACGCTTGATAAGCGCTGGCGAAAGATAAGCTCGGAGAAGTAAGAAAATGTTGCAGCCAAAGCGTACCAAGTACCGCAAGCAGTTCAAGGGCCGCATCAAGGGTGTGGCCAAGGGCGGCTTCGACCTGGCCTTCGGCGAATTCGGCCTGAAGGCTCAGGAGCCGAACCGCGTCAACGCCCGCGAGATCGAGGCGGCCCGCCGCGCGATCACCCGCTACATGAAGCGCGCCGGCCGCGTTTGGATCCGTGTGTTCCCGGACGTTCCGGTCACCGCCAAGCCGACCGAAGTGCGTATGGGTAAGGGTAAGGGCTCGGTCGAATACTGGGCCTGCAAGGTCAAGCCCGGCCGTATGATGTTCGAGATCGATGGTGTTCCGGAAGAGACCGCGCGCGAAGCGCTTCGCCTCGGCGCCGCCAAGCTCTCGGTCAAGACGCGCTTCGTACAGCGCATCGCAGAGTAAGGAGAAGGCACGATGAAAGCCGAAGAAGTTCGCGGCCTCACGGCCGACCAGCTCAAGGACAAGCTTGCGGAGCTCAAGAAGGAGCAGTTCAACCTGCGCTTCCAGAAGGCGACCGGTCAGCTCGAGAAGTCCTCGCGCATCAACGAAGTCCGCAAGGATATCGCCCGCGTGAAAACCATTGCCCGCCAGAAGGCGGCGGAAGCCAAGGCTTAAGGAAGAATAATATGCCGAAACGCATTCTGCAGGGCGTCGTCGTTTCCGACAAGAACGAAAAGACCGTTGTTGTCCGGGTAGAGCGCCGCTTCGCGCATCCGCTGCTTCAGAAGACGGTCCGCCGTTCCAAGAAGTACAAGGCGCATGACGAGAACAACCAGTACAAGGTTGGCGACGTGGTTTCCATCGAGGAATGCGCGCCGATCTCCAAGGACAAGCGCTGGACGGTCGTTTCCGCCCAGGCTTAATTTGCTTCGGATATGCGCCTGGGCCTTGCGTCCGGCGCAGAATCCTGTATGAAGCACGCCACTGGCGTCGAACGCTCGGAAACGGGCGTTCTTTTGCTTTGAGCGCAGGGAAGGTCCCTTTCAGGGAAACCACCTTGGCAAGATCCATCCCGCGCACATCGAAATTCTGTCCATAGCCGGCTCCGGGCGTTTTTGCGCGCGGAATTCCGGTCATTAGAAAAAGGCGACCTGACATGATTCAGATGCAAACAAACCTCGACGTGGCGGACAATTCCGGCGCACGTCGTGTCATGTGCATCAAGGTGCTGGGCGGCTCCAAGCGCAAGTACGCTTCGATCGGCGACATCATCGTCGTTTCGATCAAGGAAGCGATCCCGCGCGGCCGCGTGAAGAAGGGTGACGTGATGAAGGCGGTTGTTGTGCGTACCGCCAAGGACATCCGTCGTCCGGACGGCAGCGTCATCCGCTTCGACAACAACGCAGCGGTCCTCATCGACAACAAGAAAGAGCCGATCGGCACCCGTATCTTCGGACCGGTTCCGCGCGAACTGCGCGCCAAGAACCACATGAAGATCATCTCGCTGGCTCCGGAAGTACTCTAAGGGAGCGGGAAAGATGCAGAAGATTAAGAAAGGCGACAACGTCGTCGTATTGACCGGCAAGGACAAGGGCCGCACGGGCGAAGTTCTCCAGGTCCTGCCGAAGGAAGACCGCGCCGTCGTGCGTGGCGTCAACATGGTGAAGCGCCACCAGCGTCAGACCCAGACGCAGGAAGCCGGCATCATCAACAAGGAAGCATCCATTCACCTGTCGAACATCGCGATCGTCGCGAAGGACGGCAAGCCGACCCGCGTCGGCTTCCAGGTCGTCGACGGCAAGAAGGTGCGTGTGGCCAAGCGTACGGGAGATGTGATCGATGGCTGAGGCAAAGTATGAGCCGCGGCTCAAGAAGGAATATGTTTCCCGCATCCGCGCCGCGATGAAGGAACAGTTCGCTTACAAGAACGACATGCAGATCCCGAAGATCGACAAGATCGTCATCAACATGGGTGTTGGTGAGGCGACTGCCGATTCGAAGAAGCCCACCATCGCTGCTGCCGACCTCGCGGCGATCGCCGGCCAGAAGCCGGTCATCACCCGTGCGCGCAACTCGATCGCAGGCTTCAAGGTCCGCGAGCAGATGCCGATCGGCGCGAAGGTCACGCTGCGCGGCGCCCGCATGTATGAATTCCTCGACCGCCTGATCAACATCGCGCTGCCGCGCGTTCGCGACTTCCGCGGCCTGAACCCGAAGAGCTTTGACGGCCGTGGCAACTTCGCCATGGGCATCAAGGAACACATTGTGTTCCCGGAGATCAACTACGACAAGGTTGATCAGATGTGGGGCATGGACATCATCGTTTGCACGACGGCTACCAACGACGAGGAAGCCCGGACTCTCCTGAAAGAGTTCAACTTCCCGTTCCGTCAGTAACCGTAACGACGAGCGTTAAAAAGGAACTCCGATATGGCGAAAACCAGCGCAGTTGAAAAGAACAAGCGCCGCCGCAAGACCGTCGCCCAGCATGCCGCCAAGCGCGCTGCTCTGAAGGCGACCATCATGAACCAGGAACTTCCGATCGAAGAACGGTTCAAGGCAACCCTGAAGCTCGCTTCGCTGCCGCGCGATGGCTCGAAGACGCGTATCCGCAACCGTTGCGAAGTCACCGGTCGTCCGCGCGCTTTCTATCGCAAGCTCAAGATGTCGCGTATCGCGCTTCGTGAGCTGGGCAACCTCGGCAAAGTGCCGGGCATCGTCAAGTCGAGCTGGTAAGGAGATCGTTAGATGACCATGACTGATCCCTTGGGCGATATGCTCACCCGTATCCGCAACGGTGCTGCTCGCCGCAAGTCGACCGTGTCCACGCCGGCCTCCAAGCTGCGTGCGCGCGTCCTCGACGTCCTGCAGGCCGAAGGCTACATCCGCGGCTATTCCCAGGTCGATTACGGCAACGGCAAGTCCGAGCTGGAAATCGAGCTGAAGTACTATGAAGGCGCATCGGTGATCCGTGAGATCGGCCGCGTGTCGAAGCCGGGCCGCCGGGTCTATGTCTCGGTGAAGTCCATTCCGCAGGTCGCGAACGGCCTCGGCATCACCATCCTTTCGACCCCGAAGGGCGTGATGGCCGATCACCAGGCTCGCGAACAGAACGTTGGTGGCGAGATTCTTTGCTCCGTCTTCTAAGACAGGGCAGGGAACTCCATGGCGAACAGACAGGATTGAAAAATGTCTCGTATCGGTAAGAAGCCCGTTCAGGTTCCTGCAGGTGTTACGGCCGCCGTCGACGGCCAGAAGGTGACTGCCAAGGGCCCGAAGGGCGAGCTGTTCTTCGTCGCAAACGACGAGATCAAGCTGGAACTCAAGGACAACGCCGTTTCGGTGACCCCGGTCAACGAAACCAAGGATGCTCGTTCGAAGTGGGGCATGTCCCGCACGATGATCGAGAACATCTTCAAGGGTGTTAAGGACGGCTACGAGCGCAAGCTCGAAATCAACGGCGTCGGTTACCGCGCTGCCATGCAGGGCAGGAACCTGCAGCTGCAGCTCGGCTTCTCCCACGACGTGGTCTACGAAGCCCCGCAGGGCATCACCATTGCCGTGCCGAAGCCGACGGAAATCGTCGTCACCGGCATCAACAAGCAGCAGGTCGGTCAGGTAGCCGCGGAAATCCGCGAATACCGCGGTCCCGAGCCCTACAAGGGCAAAGGCGTCAAGTACGCCGAGGAACGGATCGTCCGCAAGGAAGGCAAGAAGAAGTAAGGACGCGGTATCATGGCTACCAGGAAAGAAGCACTCACCAAGCGTGCGAGCCGTGTTCGCCGTCAGATCAAGAAGGTCGCAAATGGCCGTCCGCGTCTGTCGGTTCACCGCTCCTCGAAGAACATCTACGTTCAGGTCATCGACGACGTGGCCGGCCGCACGCTTGCTGCCGCCTCCACGCTCGACGCCGATCTGCGCAAATCGCTGAAGACCGGCGCGGACGTTGCAGCAGCAGCTGCCGTCGGCAAGCTGGTTGCAGAGCGCGCTGCCAAGGCTGGCGTGAAGGAAGTCGTGTTCGATCGCGGCGCCTTCATCTATCACGGCCGCATCAAGGCGCTGGCGGAAGCCGCCCGTGAAGGCGGTCTGAGCTTCTAAGAGTTTTCGCCCGGTTTCCCCGCAAAGGGGAGGCCGGGCGAAATGCGGCTTGCCGCAACCCGCCGGCTGATCCCGGCGATCCAATTGTAATCTGCCGATTGCACCCGGAAAAGAAAAAGGAAAAGGACAATGGCACAGGAAAGAAGAGGCCAGCGCGAAGATCGCCAGAGCCGCGAAGAGCGCGATAGCGAATTCGTCGACAAGCTGGTCGCGATCAACCGCGTCGCCAAGGTCGTCAAGGGCGGCCGTCGTTTCGGTTTCGCAGCCCTCGTCGTCGTCGGCGACCAGAAGGGCCGCGTCGGCTTCGGCCATGGCAAGGCACGCGAAGTGCCGGAAGCCATCCGTAAGGCGACCGAAGCTGCAAAGCGCGACCTGATCTTCGTACCGCTGCGCGACGGCCGTACGCTGCATCACGACGTCAATGGCCGCCACGGCGCCGGCAAGGTTCTGCTGCGCTCGGCCAAGGCCGGTACCGGCATCATCGCCGGCGGCCCGATGCGCGCCGTTTTCGAGACGCTCGGCGTTCATGACGTCGTCGCCAAGTCGACCGGTTCGTCGAACCCCTACAACATGGTTCGCGCCACGTTCGACGCCCTGAAGCACCAGGTTCATCCGAAGGACATCGCAGCCCAGCGCGGCATCAAGTATGCAACGCTCCAGGCTCGCCGTGCCGCTTCCGGTGTCACCTCGGAAGAATAAGGAGAGCGGATAATGGCCAAGAAAGCAGAAGCCGCCAAGAAGACGATCACGATCGAGCAGATCGGTTCGCCCATCCGCCGCCCGGAAGTCCAGCGCAAGACGCTGATCGGCCTGGGCCTCAACAAGATGCACCGGACCCGTACGCTGGAAGACACTCCTTCCGTTCGTGGCATGATCCGGGCTGTCCAGCATCTCGTTCGCGTCGTCGACGAGAAGTGAGACGGAGGAATTGACCATGAAATTGAATGAGATCAAGGACAACGAAGGCGCCACCAAGGAGCGCATCCGCGTCGGTCGCGGCATCGGCTCCGGCAAGGGCAAGACCGGTGGCCGCGGCGTGAAGGGTCAGAAGGCCCGTTCCGGCGTTGCGATCAAGGGCTTCGAAGGCGGCCAGATGCCGATCTATCGTCGCCTGCCGAAGCGCGGCTTCACCAACATCTTCGCGTCCGACTACGTCACCGTTTCGCTCGGCCGTATCCAGACCGCGATCGATGCCAAGAAGCTCGACCCGAAGGCCACGATCGATGCTGCCGCCCTCAAGGCTGCCGGCGTCATCCGTCGCCCGAAGGATGGCGTGCGCATCCTCGCCGATGGCGAGCTGAAGGCCAAGGTTTCGGTCGAAGTCGCCGGTGCCTCCAAGGCTGCCGTCGAGAAGATCGAGAAGGCCGGCGGTTCGGTGAAGCTGCTCGTCGTAGCCGAAGCCGCCGCGGAATAAATCGTTTGAGAATCGCCCGGTTTGAGCTTCACACCGGGCGATTTTATCTCCATATGTGAGCCTCACGATCCCGAAGCGATCTGCCGGTCGCCTGGCCGGGATCACACGGAAAACAGGGTGAGGCATCCGATTGCGCCCGCAATCTCCCCGCCCGGTTTTTTGAACCAGAATTTGAGACTGCTTTCCGGATCCGGCACTTGTCCCGCCGCCGGAGAATTGGTCAGGCGGAGAATTGCATGGCTTCTGCAGCGGAACAACTTGCCTCCAATCTGAATTTTTCCACCTTCGCCAAGGCGGAGGACCTCAAGAAGCGGCTGTGGTTCACCCTTGCAGCGCTTCTCGTTTATCGCCTCGGCACCCATATTCCGCTTCCGGGCCTCAACCCCGAAGCCTATGCCCAGGCGTTCCGCGGCCAGGCCGGCGGCATCCTCGGCCTCTTCAACATGTTCTCGGGCGGTGCAGTGGAGCGCATGGCGATCTTCGCGCTCGGCATCATGCCCTATATCTCCGCGTCGATCATCGTGCAGCTCATGACTTCGGTCGTGCCGTCGCTCGAAGCCTTGAAGAAGGAAGGCGAGCAGGGCCGCAAGATCATCAACCAGTATACGCGCTACGGCACGGTGCTGCTCGGCACGCTGCAGGCCTACGGCATCGCCGCCGGCCTCGAAAGCGGCCAGGGCCTGGTGCTCGATCCGGGCTGGTTCTTCCGCCTTTCCACCGTCGTGACGCTGCTCGGCGGCACCATGTTCCTGATGTGGCTCGGCGAGCAGATAACCTCGCGCGGCATCGGCAACGGCATCTCGCTGATCATCTTCGCGGGCATCGCGGCCGGCCTTCCGACCGCGCTCGCCGGCACGCTGGAACTCGGCCGTACCGGTGCGCTTCCGACCGCATTGATCCTGACCGTCATCGTCGTCGCGATCGGGGTCATCACGCTGATCGTCTTCGTCGAGCGCGCCCAGCGCCGCCTCCTGATCCAGTATCCGAAGCGCCAGGTCGGCAACCGCATGTTCCAGGGCGATACGTCGCACCTGCCGCTGAAGCTCAACACGTCGGGCGTCATCCCGGCGATCTTCGCCTCGTCGCTCCTGCTTCTGCCGGCGACGGCTGCGGGCTTTGCCGGTAATTCGGAGCTGCCGAACTGGGCGACCATGATCATCTCGTCGCTCGGCCACGGCCAGCCGCTGTTCATGCTGCTCTACGGCCTGCTGATCGCCTTCTTCGCCTTCTTCTATACGGCGATCGTCTTCAACCCGAAGGACACGGCCGACAATCTGAAGAAGCACGGCGGCTTCATTCCGGGCATCCGTCCGGGCGAACGCACCGCCGAGTACATCGATTATGTGCTGACTCGCATCACGGTCGTCGGCGCGATCTACCTCGTCTTCGTCTGCATCCTGCCGGAATTTCTGGTGGCCCGCACGGGCGTGCCATTAGCCCTTGGTGGTACTTCGCTTTTGATCGTTGTGAGTGTTACCCTTGATACGGTAGCACAGATCCAGGGACACCTCATCGCGCAGCAGTATGAGGGTCTGATCAAGAAGTCGAAACTGCGCGGAGGAAAGAGGGGACGATGAGATTGATTCTTTTGGGACCGCCGGGCGCGGGCAAGGGGACCCAGGCCCAGCGGATCGTGGAGAAGCACGGGATACCGCAGCTCTCCACCGGTGACATGCTGCGCGCGGCGGTGGCCGCCGAGACGGAAGTTGGCAAGCGCGCCAAGGCCGTCATGGATGCGGGCAAGCTCGTCTCCGACGAAATCGTCAACGCGATCGTCTCCGAACGGATCGACCAGCCGGATGCGGCAAACGGTTTTATTCTCGATGGTTTTCCCCGCACGCTGGTGCAGGCGGATGCGACCGGGGAGATGCTGAAGTCGAAGGGGCTGGAGCTTTCGGTCGTCATCGAACTGAGGGTCGACGACAAGGAGCTCATCCGGCGCGTGTCCGGCCGTTATTCCTGTGCCCAGTGCGGTACGGTCTATCACGACACGGACAAGAAGCCGGCGAGCGAGGGCGTCTGCGACAAGTGCGGCTCGACCCACTTCAAGCGCCGCCCGGACGACAATGCCGAGACGATGACCAAGCGTCTCGAGGTCTACTACAAGGAAACCTCGCCGCTGATCGGCTATTACCATGCCAAGGGCAAGCTGAAGGTGGTCGACGGCATGGCCGAGATGGACAAGGTCACGGCCGATATCGAAAAGATCCTGGCGGAACTCTGACGCATGTCTCCCAAAAGCGGGAACCGGTTTTGGGGTAAAGACATGCGCAAAGCAGGGTCGTCATCGATCTGTTAAAGAATCTTGGGCGGAACGGTTGCATTTCCGCGCTGATTCCGTTAAACACCGCGCCAACTCGCGACAGCTTTGAGCGATCGGCGCGGATTTCCCGATAAGGACATCCGGGACCGGTCGTTTTGGTCTGTTCCGTATGACGATTTGAACTGGCGGCCGATGCGCCGCTCTCATGGAAGAAGTACCACTTGCCGGTCGGCAACTGGAACGCAAGGAGAATAGGCGTGGCTCGTATCGCTGGCGTCAACATCCCGACTGCAAAGCGCGTCGTTATCGCGCTGACCTACATTCACGGGATCGGCCCGAAATTCGCTCAGGAGATCGTTGAGAAGGTCGGTCTTCCGGCCGACAAGCGCGTCCATCAGCTGACGGACTCGGAAATCTTGCAGATCCGCGAAACCATCGACCGTGACTATCAGGTCGAGGGCGATCTTCGTCGCGAGACCGCGATGAACATCAAGCGTCTGATGGACCTCGGCTGCTACCGCGGCCTGCGTCATCGTCGTGGCCTGCCGGTCCGCGGCCAGCGCACGCACACCAATGCCCGCACCCGCAAGGGTCCGGCCAAGGCGATCGCCGGTAAGAAGAAGTAATCTGAGGCATTAGCCAATAGGCAGTGGGCAATAGACTAATGCCTACTGCCTAAGTTCTATTGCCTCACAAGGTGGAGCCGCTGGAATTACGGCGGTGCAGAGATCAACGAAAGGGTAAATATGGCCAAGGAAGCCACCCGCGTTCGCCGCCGCGAACGCAAGAACATCACGTCGGGCGTTGCCCACGTCAACTCGACCTTCAACAACACGATGATCACCATCACGGATGCGCAGGGCAATGCGATTGCCTGGTCGTCCGCCGGTGCCAAGGGCTTCAAGGGCTCGCGCAAGTCGACCCCGTTCGCCGCTCAGATCGCTGCCGAAGACTGCGCCAAGAAGGCTCAGGAGCACGGCATGAAGTCGCTGGAAGTCGAAGTCTGCGGCCCGGGTTCCGGCCGTGAATCGGCTCTGCGCGCCCTGCAGGCTGCGGGTTTCATGATCACCTCGATCCGTGACGTGACCCCGATCCCGCACAACGGCTGCCGCCCGCGCAAGAAGCGCCGCGTCTGATCGCAGGAATTCGAGGGGCTGCCGGACTTGTTCGAAGAGTTGGGCGGCCTCTTTCAGTGAACTCGGGCACAGCCGCCTGACCCTCTTCATCGAGGATCGGCGGCTTTGCCCATATCGCCGATGAACACGTATCGACGAGGAAATGTGTTCCGCTCGGTGCTCCTCATGCTCGGTTGCCACGATTGGATGGTGGCAACGAACGGAAGGTATAAATCATGATCCAGAAGAACTGGCAGGAACTGATCAAGCCGAACAAGGTGGAATTCACCTCTTCCGGCCGTACCAAGGCAACGCTGGTTGCCGAACCCCTGGAGCGCGGCTTCGGCCTGACGCTCGGCAACGCGCTGCGTCGCGTGCTTCTGTCGTCGCTTCGTGGTGCTGCCGTTACGGCAGTCCAGATCGACGGCGTATTGCATGAATTCTCGTCCATCCCGGGCGTCCGGGAAGACGTGACCGATATCGTGCTCAACATCAAGGAAATCGCCATCAAGATGGATGGCGATGATGCCAAGCGCATGGTCGTGCGCAAGCAGGGTCCGGGCTCCGTCACCGCTGGCGACATTCAGACGGTCGGCGACATCGAGATCCTGAACCCCGACCACGTGATCTGCACCCTCGACGAGGGCGCCGAGATCCGCATGGAATTCACGGTCAACAACGGCAAGGGCTATGTGCCTGCCGAGCGTAACCGTGCCGAAGACGCGCCGATCGGCTTGATTCCGGTCGACAGCCTCTATTCGCCGGTCAAGAAAGTGTCCTACAAGGTGGAAAACACCCGCGAAGGCCAGGTTCTCGACTACGACAAGCTGACCATGACCATCGAGACCGATGGCTCGGTCACGGGTGAAGACGCCGTTGCGTTTGCAGCCCGCATCCTTCAGGACCAGCTCTCGGTCTTCGTCAACTTCGACGAGCCGCAGAAGGAAGCCGAAGAGGAAGCCGTCACCGAACTCGCGTTCAACCCGGCGCTCCTCAAGAAGGTGGACGAGCTGGAACTGTCCGTTCGCTCGGCCAACTGCCTGAAGAATGACAACATCGTCTATATCGGCGACCTCATCCAGAAGACCGAGGCGGAAATGCTGCGCACTCCGAATTTCGGTCGCAAGTCGCTGAACGAGATCAAGGAAGTTCTGGCATCCATGGGCCTCCATCTTGGCATGGAAGTTCCCGCCTGGCCGCCGGAAAACATCGAAGACCTCGCAAAGCGCTACGAAGACCAATACTAACACGTCATACTGCAGGCGAATGCCTGCAAGTGAAGGAGACCAGACATGCGCCACGGAAAAGCCGGCCGCAAGCTCAACCGCACCGCAAGCCATCGCAAGGCGATGTTCGCCAACATGGCTGCCTCGCTCATCACCCATGAGCAGATCGTAACCACCCTGCCGAAGGCGAAGGAAATCCGCCCGATCGTCGAGAAGCTCGTCACGCTCGGCAAGCGCGGCGACCTGCACGCCCGCCGTCAGGCGATCTCGCAGATCCAGGATCAGGACGCCGTCCGCAAGCTGTTCGACGCCATCGCTTCGCGTTACGCAAACCGCAACGGCGGCTACCTGCGCATCATGAAGGCCGGTTTCCGCCAGGGCGACAACGCCGCCATGGCCGTCATCGAGTTCGTCGAGCGCGATGTCGATGCCAAGGGCGCAGCCGACAAGGCCCGCGTCGCCGCTGAAGCCGAAGCTGCCGAAGCCGCTTGATCCATTCCGCATCGTCGGATTTTTGAAGCCGGGTGGAAACACCCGGCTTTTCGCGTTTCAGCGCGTCGCCTGAGCCATCTTCGGCTTGCCGCGCTTCCAGTTGAGAAAGGGGCGGCGTAGCGGACGATAGGCAAGGAGCAGCACGATCAGCGCGACATGCACGAACGGCACCAGTGTGACCGATTTCACCGCCAGCACATAGTGAAAGGCCCCGCCGATGGCGATGAGGTAGATCAGCTTGTGGAGCTTGTTCCATACCTGCTGGAGCTTGCGGATCGACCAGTTGTTGGAGGTGAGCGCGAGCGGGATGAGGAGCAGCAGGCAGGCGAAGCCGATGGTGATATAGGGCCGCTTGGCAATGTCGCCGCCGACGGCGCCGAGATCGAGCCTGAGGTCGAGCAGCGCATAGACCGAAAAATGCATCAGCACGTAATAGAAGGCGAGGAGCCCGAGCGCCCGCCGGTAGCGGATCCAGTTGATGCCGGCAAGGTCGCGCAGCGGCGTGACGGCAAGCGTCGCGATGATGAAGCGTAGCGCCCAGATGCCGAGAAGATGCTCGAATTCCTTGACCGGATTGAAGCCCAGCCCACCGGTGGCTGCAAGATAGAAATACCAGACGGCGGGCACAAGGCCGATCGCGTAGAGCGCCCAGACGCTGGCCTTGTGATAGCGGCGGGGCAGGGTGGGAATGCTTGCCATCAATAGTTCGCTCTCAGGTCCAGGCCCTCATAGAGGCTCGCCACCTGGTCCGCATAGCCGTTGAAGGGCAGGGTCGGCCGGCGGTTGGCTCCGAAGAGCCCGCCTTCGCCGATCCGCTGTTCCGTCGCCTGGCTCCAGCGCGGATGGTCGACCGCCGGATTGACGTTGGAATAGAAGCCGTATTCGCGCGCATTGGCGTTCTTCCAGGTCGTCTCCGGCTGTTTCTCGACGAGCGAGATCTTCACGATCGATTTGATGCTCTTGAAACCGTATTTCCACGGCACGACGAGCCGGATCGGCGCACCGTTCGGGTTCGGCAGCGTTTCGCCGTAAAGCCCGACGGCGAGGATCGTCAGCGGATGGCGCGCCTCGTCGAGCCGCAGCCCCTCGATATAGGGCCAGGGGAGCGGCTGGAAGAAGCCGCGCTGGCCGGGCATTTCCTCCGGCCGCACGACGGTCTCGAAGGAGACGTATTTGGCGCTGCCGAGCGGTTCCACCCGGTCGAGAAGCGCCGACAGCGGAAAGCCGATCCAGGGGATCACCATCGACCAGCCCTCGACGCAGCGCATCCGGTAGGTGCGGTCCTCCAGCGGCATCTTGAGGAGTTCCTCGAGACCGAATTCCTTCGGCTTGCCCACCATGCCCTCGACCTTCACCGACCACGGTGCCGGCTTGAAGTCGCCGGAATTGGCGGCGGGGTCTTCCTTGTTGACGCCGAATTCGTAGAAATTGTTGTAGGTGGTCACCGCCTCCTTCGGAGTCAGCTTCTCATCCAGCTTGTAGGCGCTGGGCGTGGCCGCCAGCGGTGCTGCGAACGCTTCGCCGGCGCCCGCAAACGCAAAGCCGGCCGCCGCCGCGGCACCCATGAAGCTGCGGCGCGACATGTAGATGTCCCGCGGCGTGATTTCCGAGGCGGGGATATGCGGCGGACGATAGGCAGGCATGGCGAGATCTCCTTGTCGGCAGCAGGTGCCTTTCTTCCCTATACGTAATCCCAAACGAAAAGGTTTCACAGCGGCGCGAAGATTGCCGCGGACCACGTTTGCGTGAGAAACCGCCTGGTTTGCAGGTGGAAAATGCAGCCGGGGAACCCCATCTGTTGTTCTTCAGTTTCTCGCAGGGGTGCTTGCCCCTGCAGGAGGAGATTGCGGATGGCGACGCGGACCTGGGATGCCGGAATGAATGGCCGATTTTCGGATCGGGCGGAGCATCTGCGCCGCTTGCGGCGTCTCGGCACGATCGCGCGGCTGATGGATACGGCCATCAGAATTCCGGGCACCGGCATCCGCTTCGGTGCGGATTCCGTTTTCGGCCTCATCCCGGTCGTCGGCGATGCGGGCGGCGCGCTGGTCGGCCTCTATATCGTCAACGAAGCAAGGCGCCTCGGCCTACCGCCGGCCAAGCTCGTCCAGATGCTCGGCAATATCGCCGCCGACACCGTGCTCGGCAGCGTTCCGGTGGCGGGCGACGTGTTCGACCTCTTCTTCAAATCGCACCGCCGCAATCTGCAGCTCATCCTCGACCATTTCGGCATCCACCCGGACGAGCTTCGGCAGCGGTGAGAGGAGGTGCCGACCGTACCGCTTTGGCCTGTCGTGATAGTGACACCCTTTGCCGTTTGGGGTAGGAAGGCCGCAAAACCAGGGTTTTTTGCGCGTGCACCCGGAAAGGGTTAGACTGCGCAGGCCCGAACAAGAGATCGAGGACAACACCATGCCAGCCTACCGCTCCAGAACCACGACCCATGGCCGCAACATGGCGGGCGCGCGCGGGCTCTGGCGCGCAACCGGCATGAAGGACAGCGATTTCGGCAAGCCGATCATCGCGGTCGTCAATTCCTTCACGCAATTCGTGCCGGGCCACGTGCACCTGAAGGATCTGGGCCAGCTCGTCGCCCGCGAGATCGAGGCGGCCGGCGGCGTCGCCAAGGAATTCAACACGATCGCGGTGGATGACGGCATCGCCATGGGCCATGACGGCATGCTCTATTCGCTGCCTTCGCGCGAGATCATCGCCGACTCGGTCGAGTACATGGTCAACGCGCACTGCGCCGACGCCATGGTCTGCATCTCCAATTGCGACAAGATCACCCCCGGCATGCTGAATGCCGCCATGCGTTTGAACATCCCGGCCGTCTTCGTCTCCGGCGGCCCGATGGAAGCCGGCAAGGTGGTCCTGAAGGGCAAGACCCATGCGCTCGACCTGATCGACGCCATGGTCGCGGCCGCCGACGACAAGGTTTCCGACGAGGAAGTCAAGGTGATCGAGCGTTCCGCCTGTCCGACCTGCGGCTCGTGCTCGGGCATGTTCACCGCCAATTCCATGAACTGCCTCACCGAGGCGCTCGGCCTGTCGCTGCCGGGCAACGGCTCGACGCTCGCCACGCATGCCGACCGCAAGCGCCTCTTCGTCGAGGCCGGCCACCTGATCGTCGATCTCGCCCGCCGCTATTACGAGCAGGAGGACGAAAGCGTGCTGCCGCGCTCGGTCGCCAACAAGGAAGCGTTCGAAAACGCCATGTCGCTCGATATCGCCATGGGCGGCTCCACCAATACCGTGCTGCACATCCTGGCTGCCGCCTATGAGGGCGGCGTCGATTTCACCATGGACGATATCGACCGCCTGTCGCGCAAGGTGCCTTGCCTGTCGAAGGTAGCGCCGGCCAAGAGCGACGTTCACATGGAGGATGTCCACCGCGCCGGCGGCATCATGTCGATCCTCGGCGAGCTGGATAAGGGCGGGCTCCTGAACCGCGACTGCGTGACGGTCCATGCCGAAACGATCGGCGACGCGATCGACCGCTGGGACATCACCCGCACCAACAGCGAAACGGTCCGCAATTTCTACCGTGCGGCACCGGGCGGCATCCCGACCCAGGTCGCTTTCAGCCAGGAAGCCCGCTGGGACGATCTCGACACGGACCGCGTCGGCGGTGTCATCCGTTCGGTCGAACATCCGTTCTCGAAGGATGGCGGCCTTGCCGTGCTGAAGGGCAATATCGCGCTCGACGGCTGCATCGTGAAGACGGCGGGCGTCGATGAATCGATCCTGAAGTTCACCGGTCCGGCCCGCGTCTTCGAAAGCCAGGACGCGGCGGTCAAGGCGATCCTCGGCAACGAGATCGTCGCGGGCGATGTCGTGGTCATCATCTACGAAGGCCCGAAGGGCGGCCCCGGCATGCAGGAAATGCTCTACCCGACGAGCTATCTGAAGTCGAAAGGCCTCGGCAAGGCCTGCGCTCTCATCACCGACGGCCGCTTCTCCGGCGGCACGTCGGGCCTCTCGATCGGCCATGCCTCGCCGGAAGCGGCCAACGGCGGCACGATCGGCCTCGTCAGGGAAGGCGATACGATCGAGATCGACATCCCCAACCGCACGATCAACCTCAAGGTCTCCGATGCGGAACTCGCCGAGCGCCGCAAGGAGCAGGACGCTTTCGGCTGGAAGCCGTCGAAGCCCCGCAAGCGCAACGTCACGACGGCGCTGAAGGCCTACGCCGCCTTCGCCGCCAGCGCCGACAAGGGCGCGGTGCGGATCTTGCCGGAATAAGCCCGGCGATCCGGCGACCTTAGAGGGCTATTCGGGCCAATTATCCTCCCGCCAGTCGCGTGAGGTGTGTATCAGCCGATGGATGGTAATGGTCTCAATGTAGGGAAGGTTTGGGATGACCTTCTCATGTGTGCCTTTGACGCGGCCCGGTCGGCCCGTTGCCAGACCGCCGAGCAAGGATACGGCATCATCGATACGCTCGGCGGCCCGCCGTGCGGCTGCCGGATTTCGATCTGCTATATAGGCAATTTGCTTTTTGAGATCATCCAGCGCTTCGCGCGACCATTGTAGCGCGCGGGTCACTGGCGTTGGCTCTGGGCCTTGTCGATGATCGAGAAGATTTCTGCCATGGCCTCGTCGTGCGGCACGACACGGTTGCCGCTCATGTCCGCAATCCCCCGCTTTATGCCGTCGATCACGGCAAGCTCGTGATCGACGTAAGCGGCAATGGCTTCGCTGGCGAGATGGGATGGGCTCTGGTCGGTATTGTCGGCAAGCCGATCGAGCCCCGCCTTGACCTTATCGCTGATCTCGACGGTTATTCTCGTGGTTACGGTCATAGTCGGTTCGTCCTGATGTCATTTCGAAGCATATCACGAACAAAAAGCCTGCACTATCATTCGATCGAGCCTTCATCACAGCGGCCGGTTCAGGCTCTCGTAAGCCTCGTCGAGCTGTTTCAGCCGCTCGTCGTAGGCCGCGCGGATGCAGTCGACATCCTCGCCGCAGGCCTGCCGCCTCTTCAGCCAGGCGCTCTGGTCTTCATGCATCTTGTCGCGATTGCCCATCGCCATGAGCCCGGCGAGCAGATCGAAGGTGGTGACCATCTTCACGTCGGCATCGTTGAGCGTCCGCGTATCGCAGATGACCTTTTCATCCGCTGCGAGGTCCGCCCGGTCGCAATCGAAGCTCGCCGCCGCAGCGGCACGAGGCAAAGCCGGGATCGCCAGGCCTATCAGAAGCCCGGTCAAGATGATTGCTGTCGGATTATGCCCCATGCCTGCACTCCTTTTGTGTCTGAACGGGCCCCGGATCAGGTCAATGCCCGAAGGCCCCATAGGACCAAGATGAGGCAGAGAAGCCAGACGGCAAGGATGAAGGCGAGGCCGGCGCGGCTGACGGGGCGTTCCTCCCGCCGGACCGCCTCGGCGCGGAACTCGGCCATCAGAGGTTCCGGCACGAGACGGATCGCGAGCAGGATGCCGAGCGGCACGATGACGAGATCGTCGAGATAACCGAGCACCGGAATGAAGTCGGGGATGAGATCGATCGGCGAAAGGGCATAGGCGGCCACGGCGCCGGCGACGAGCTTGGCGTGAAGCGGCACGCGCCTGTCGCGGGCCGCGAGCCACAGCGCCACGACGTCGCGCTTCAGCCTCTTCGCCCAGCCTTTTGCCTTTGCCACGATGCCCATGGTCTGCTCCCGGTTCCGCACCTATATAGCACGGAGGTTTTGACGGTGTGCGCCATGGTTTCCGCGGTTCCGCCACCTTTCCTTTCTAGCGTTCCGCGCTACAAATCGTTCCGGATTTAGCAAAGAGGAATCATATGCTGAGCGTGCTGAAACGCGTGTCGACCGGTCTTCTGGCCCTTGCCCTTCTGATGCCCGCGGCGGCTGTGGCGCAGGAGAACAAGGCGGTGCCGCAGAGCCGGCAGGAGATGCAGCTCTCGTTTGCGCCGCTGGTGAAGCAGACGACCGGCGCTGTGGTGAACGTCTATGCCGAGCGCGTCGTGCAAAGGCTCAATCCATTCGCCGGCGATCCGTTCTTCGAGCAGTTCTTCGGTCAGCGCATGCCGAACCGCACGGAGAAGCAATCATCGCTGGGCTCCGGCGTCATCCTCTCCGATGACGGCCTCGTGGTCACCAACAACCACGTCATTCAGGGGGCCGACGACATCAAGATCGCGCTGGCCGATGGGCGTGAATTCCCCTGCGACGTCGTGCTGAAGGACGAGAGGGTCGATCTCGCGGTGCTGCGCATCAAGGCCAAGGAACACTTTCCGGTCCTGCCGGTGGGCGATTCCGACCGCATCGAGGTGGGGGATCTCGTGCTGGCGATCGGTAACCCGTTCGGCGTCGGCCAGACGGTGACGAGCGGCATCGTCTCGGCGCTTGCCCGCAACCAGGTGACGTCCGGCGATTTCGGCTTCTTCATTCAGACGGATGCCTCGATCAACCCCGGCAATTCCGGCGGCGCGCTGATGAACATGAACGGCGAGCTGATCGGCATCAACACGGCGATCTTCTCACGCGGCGGCGGCTCGAACGGCATCGGTTTTGCGATCCCCTCCAATCTCGTGAAGGTCTTCCTGGCGGCCGCCTCCGAAGGCAAGACGACATTCGAACGGCCCTATGTCGGCGCGACCTTCGATGCCGTGACCTCTGACGTGGCCGAGGCGCTGGGCCTCAAGACCGCCCGCGGCGCGCTCGTCGTGCGCGTCGTCGAAGGCGGGCCTGCAGATCGGGCGGGACTGAAGCCGGGCGAAGTGGTGACGGCGGTCAACGGCATCGCGGTCGAACATCCGGACGCATTGGGCTACCGGCTGACGACGGCCGGCCTCGGCAAGCAGGCGGCGCTGACGGTGCAGACGAACGACGGCGAACGGCAGGTCACGATCGCGCTCGACACCGCGCCGGAGACGACGCCGCGGGACGAACGCATGCTCGAGGGGCGCAATCCCTTCGCGGGCCTGCATGTCGCCAACCTTTCGCCGAAGCTCGCCACCGAGCTGCGCATGCCCGCCGAAAAGGCCGGCGTCGTCGTCACCGACGTGGCGCGCGGTTCGCCCGCCGCCCGTTACGGTTTCGAGCCGCGGGATATCGTCATTTCGCTGAACGGCACGACGGTCACCACGACCAAGGCGCTGGAAGCCATGCTGGACGACGATCCGGGCTTCTGGCGGGTCGAGATCGAACGCGACGGCCAGCGCATCAGGCAGTTCTTTCGATGAGCGATGATCTCTTTGCCCCGCGGGTCCCGGAAGAGGTCGCCAACAGGCGGCCGCTGGCCGACCGGCTGCGCCCGAAGACGCTCGCCGAAGTCACCGGCCAGGAGCATCTGACCGGCGAGGACGGGGCATTGAGACGAATGATCGCTTCGGGCTCGCTGGGCTCGATGATCTTCTGGGGGCCGCCCGGGACCGGCAAGACGACGGTGGCGCGGCTCCTGTCCGGCGAGGCGGGCCTTGCCTTCGAGCAGATTTCGGCGATCTTCTCCGGCGTCGCGGACCTGAAGAAGGTCTTCGAGGCGGCCCGCCTGCGCCGTATGGACGGCCGCCAGACGCTGCTCTTCGTCGACGAGATCCACCGCTTCAACCGCGCCCAGCAGGACAGTTTCCTTCCGGTCATGGAGGACGGTACGGTCATCCTCGTCGGCGCCACGACGGAAAACCCGAGCTTCGAGCTCAATGCCGCTCTTCTGTCGCGTGCCCGGGTGCTGACCTTCCGGCCGCATGACGAACGGAGCCTGGAGGAACTGCTGCAGCGGGCCGAACAGGCCGAAGGCAAGCCGCTGCCGCTCGATGCGGATGCGCGTGCGAGCCTCGTCCGCATGGCGGACGGCGACGGCCGCGCGGTGCTGACCTTGGCGGAAGAGGTCTGGCGTGCGGCGCGCGAAGGCGAGGTCTTCGATACGGCGGGCCTCACCCAGATCGTTCAGCGGCGCGCGCCTGTCTACGACAAGGCCCAGGACGGTCATTACAATCTGATCTCGGCGCTCCACAAGTCCGTGCGCGGTTCCGATCCCGATGCCGCGCTTTATTATCTCGCCCGCATGTTCGATGCCGGCGAGGACCCGCTTTATCTCGGCCGCCGGCTGGTGCGCATGGCGGTGGAGGATATCGGCCTTGCCGATCCGCAGGCGCTGGTCATCTGCAACGCCGCCAAGGACGCCTACGACTATCTCGGCTCGCCGGAGGGCGAGCTGGCGCTTGCCGAGGCCTGCGTCTATCTGGCGACCGCTCCGAAATCCAATGCGGTCTACACCGCCTTCAAGGCGGCGACGCGGGCGGCAAAGGAAAACGGCTCGCTTCTTCCGCCCAAGCACATCCTCAATGCCCCCACCAAGCTGATGAAGGGCGAGGGATATGGCGAGGGCTATCGCTACGACCACGACGAGCCGGACGCGTTTTCAGGCCAGGATTACTTTCCCGAAAAGATGGGCCGGCAGACCTTCTACGACCCGCCGGAGCGCGGCTTCGAGCGCGAGATCAGGAAACGGCTCGATTGGTGGGCCAAGCTTCGCAAGGAGCGGCATGGGCAGTGACGCCGGCCGCGGGGGCAGGGCGCTCAGGAGGCCCGCTTCTGGTCCGATATGCCGGCCGGTGCGCCGATCAGCTTGACGGAGGATTCCGCAAGCCCGTGATGGCCTTCCATGTCGACGATGAGATGCCAGTGGCCGTTTTCGGGGATCACCAGCCGGACCGGCGACCGCTTGGCGACGCCGCCGACATATTTGAAATCGAGCAGTTCGGTGAAGCGCTGGAAGTTGACGGCCGTCATCAGCCGTACGTTGTTGACCGCGTTCAACGTCACCTCGATCGTCGTCCCCGCGCGCTGCGGTTTCAGATCGTAGTGGGTAAAACGAAAATTCGGGGCGGCCATTCCTGCCTCATTGCTGCCTGCTTGAAAGTCCATCAATCTAACCACGCGTCCTTAACGAATGGTGGAACCTTGCGGTTACCCAAGTGTTAGTTCCGTGAACTTCGTATTCGGCGCCGGCACGTGAAACCGTGCCGCGCCCGGGTTCAACCTGGCGGCTTTCGTCCCCTGCAGCCGCCGCACAATAATAATATTTGACCTCCTAACTCGATGTCCCGCCGGCTCCTCGCGGCGGGACTTTTCTTTTGCGGCAGGAAATTTCGGGGTGCCTGTCGGTTCCGCCTGGGGTCCGTCGTCCTTGGAGCATCACCAACCGATCCACCGAGGAGGAAGTCATGTCCGTCAAGATGTTCGCCGCCGCGATCGCCGCCGTTGCCGCATCGATCGTTTCCGCCGTTGCCGAAGCACAAGAGCCCAAGGCGGCAGCGCCGCAGGCCATCGCCGCCGAGCCGTCGAAGAAAGGCCGGGTCGAGGCAGGCGGCATCAGCTATTATTACGAGATCCGCGGCGAGGGCGAGCCGCTCCTGCTGCTGCACGGCGGTCTCGGCTCGATCGACATGTTCGCGCCGATCCTGCCGGCGCTGACCGAACACCGCCAGGTGATCGGCGTCGATCTCCAGGGCCATGGCCGCACGCCGCTCGGCTCGCGCCCGATCACGCTGGAGGCGATGGGCGCCGACATGGGCAAGATCGTCTCCGAACTCGGCTATGACGAGGTCGACGTGCTGGGCTATTCCATGGGCGGCGGCGTTGCGCTGCAGATGGCCGCCCAGGCGCCGGAAAAGGTGCGGCGGCTCGTCATCGCCTCGGCGCCCTTTGCCAGAAGCGGGTTCTATCCCGAGATGATCCCGCAGCAGGAGGCGGTAAACGCCGGCCTCGCGGAGATGATGAAGGATACCCCGATGTTCCTCTCCTACAAGGCGGTGGCGCCGGATGTCTCCGAGTTCCCGCGGCTGCTCGACGCGATGGGCGACCTGATGCGCCGCGACTACGATTTTTCGGGCGCGGTCGCCAAGCTGACCATGCCGGTCATGCTGGTCTTCGGCGACAGCGACATGGTCCGCCCGGAGCATATCGTCGAGTTCTACCAGAAGCTCGGCGGCGGCCTGAAGGACGCCGGCTGGATGCGCGAGAACATGCCGAAGAACCGACTGGCGATCCTGCCCGATCTCACCCATTACGAGGCCTTTGCCTCTCCGGCTCTGGTCGCCGCGGCGCTGCCGTTCCTGGACGGCAAGAGCAATGCCCCGAGCTGGGCGGAACAGGTGAAGAAGTGACGATCTGCCCGGAACGATGCCGGCCGAGCCGGCATCGTTCTATTTCAGTGGCTTGAAAGAATTTCCTGATTCTAAATCAGAGAAGTTTGCCTGAGAAGGTCGCCGCCTTGGTCTCGAAACGGCAGGTTAGTCGTCCAACCCTTTTCCGTCCAAGATGCGCGGCATGCATTTCTCGACGCGGGCTTCCCGCGTCCTGGACTGCTTGGCCGAGGAAAAATGGAGGAGGTAGGCTCTTTGCCGCCCGGGCGTCAGAGCCTCGAAGGCCGTTTTCAAGGCGGGGATTTCATCGAGCTTCGCTTGAAATTCCTCAGGCATCGCGAATTCCGAGGTCTTTCTGAACTCCATTTTCAGGCCGGCTTTTTCCACCTCGACGGCTTCCCGGATATAGGCTTTCAGGATGGGTTCCATCTGGGCGATTTCATGGGCGCCGGCAAACCGGATCTGCCGCCCTGCCTGCACATTCTCGGTCTGCTGGACGAGGATGCCGTTCGTGTCCTTCATCAGCGCGCCCTTGAAAAACAGAAGTGCGCAATATTCCTTGAATCCGTGCATCAGCACGATGTTGGCCTTGTCCAGCGTGTAGCAGGGCCAGCCCCATTTCAGCTCTTCCGTAAGCCCGCAGTCGAGAATGATCGCTCTCAATCTCTCGAATTCTTCCCGCCACTTCTCGACTTTGCTCAAGCAGTCGTCGACTTTGGGATTCATGTGAGTTGCCGTCATGCCGCACCTTTAGCGATCCCTGAGATTTTCCCGGTCGAGCTGGGTGGCGAGCGCGAGCACCGTTTCGCAGGTGGGCGTCGGGACGCCCTTCAGCTTGCCGAGCGCCACCACCATGCCGGTGAGCGGAACGATCTCCAGCGGCTTGCCGGCGATGAGGTCCTGCAGCATCGAAGTCCTGACCGGACCGAAGCCGGCGGACCGGTTGAGTTCCTCCTCAACACCGCTGCCGAAGACGGCGCCGAGCGCCTCGCCGACCGCCTTGGTTTCCGCCATCACCTTGCCCACCTGCTCGGCCAGGAGGTGGTTCTCCATGATGGAGTTCATGCGGCCGCGGGTCAGCGCGCTGATGGGATTGTAGGCGGCGTTGCCCATCAGCTTGAGCCAGATCGCGTCGCGGATGCGCTGGGTGGGGATGACGTTGAGGCCGGTGCGGCCGAGAAGGTCGGCGATCGAGATGAGGTCCCGCGAGAGTTCGCCGGACGGTTCACCGAGGAAGAAGCGGCCGTCGCCGCTGAGGCGCACCGTGCCGGGCTCGATCACTTCGCCGCCCTGATAGGCGACGCAGCCGATCACCCGTTCGGGGCCGACGAGTTGCCACAGCTTGCCTTCGGGATCGAGCTCGGGGAGCTGGCGTTCCGCATGGCCGCTTTCGTGATCCCGGTGGAAATACCACCACGGGATACCGTTCAGGATCATCATCACGCGGGTGCCGTCCTTCAGGAGGCTGGCGAGCCCTTCGGCCGCATCGGCGAGCTGATGGCCCTTGAGGCCGGTGATCACCAGATCCTGCTTCGGCAGTTCGGACGGGTCGCCGGTCGCGGAAAGCCGCACCTTGAGCGGTGCCTCCTCACCTTGCCTGACGACGGTCAGCCCCTTGTCGCGGATCGCCGCAAGATGCGCGCCGCGCGCCACGGCGGACACGTTCACCTCTTCGCCAAGCCTGCTCGCGATCTTTGCGGCAAACGTGCCACCGAGCGCGCCAGCACCATAGATGCAGATATTCCTGATCGTCATGATGTCCTCGTCTCCGCTTCTTGTGCGACGCGGTAGACTTAGGGCATCTTGGACGGTGAGGCGAACGAGTTTTTGTGATGGATCAATGCGTCCGGCGACCGGGCAGCAGCTCCGCGCGGCGCAGTTCGTCGATCGCGGCCACGGCGTCTTCGACGGACCAGCCGGCTCTCACGGCGGCGGCGATCATCTTCACTTCGGCTTCTTCTTCGAGCGCCAGGAAAAGCGGCTCAAGCGCCTCCTGCACGGTGAGTATATGTTCGTCCGGCGAAGCCACGGACGTGCGTGCGGCAGACGTGGGCATGATACGCAGTGCTCCTCTCTCTTTTGTGATCAACTTCATCCAATAGCTGTGTCCGAAAAAGGTTCCCTGCGACCTGTGGAAAATTTCCTCGCCGGTCATACCCCGTGCCCGGTCTTGTTCTTTCGCCAAGCCTCTGCCTTCTTGCCCAGCTAAAATAACGACTGATTCGGGCGGCCGGTGGGGCGGCCCGCCGGCGGGAGCCGATGCCAAGGAGATTGCGATGACGGACGGCAAGAAATTCCAGATCACCGAAATGCGGCCGAAGATCACCGTGATCGGGGTCGGCGGCGGCGGCGGCAACGCCATCAACAACATGATCTCCGAAAATCTCGAAGGCGTCGATTTCATCGCCGCGAACACGGACGCGCAGGTGCTTGCGACGTCCAAGGCATCCCGCCGCATCCAGCTCGGCGCCCATGTGACCGAAGGCCTCGGCGCCGGCTCGCTTCCCGATGTCGGGCGCGCGGCGGCGGAGGAATCGATCGACGAGATCATGGATCATCTCTCCGGCTCGCATATGTGTTTCGTCACCGCCGGCATGGGCGGCGGCACGGGGACGGGGGCGGCTCCGGTGATCGCACAGGCCGCCCGCAACGCCGGCATCCTGACAGTCGGCGTCGTGACCAAGCCCTTCACCTTCGAAGGCAACCGGCGCATGAAGACGGCCGAGGCCGGCATCGAGGAACTGCGCCGCGCCGCCGATACCGTCATCGTCATCCCGAACCAGAATCTCTTCCGTATCGCCGATGCCAAGACCACTTTCGCCGACGCCTTCATGACCGCCGACCGGGTGCTCTTTTCCGGCGTCGGCTGCATCACCGACCTGATCGTCAAGGAAGGCCTGATCAACCTCGACTTCGCCGACGTGAAATCGGTGATGAAGGGCATGGGACGGGCGATGATGGGGACCGGCGAGGCTTCCGGCGACCACCGGGCGCTGACCGCGGCGGAGGCTGCGATCGCCAATCCGCTGCTCGACGAGATTTCCATGAAGGGCGCCAAGGGCGTGCTGATCTCGATCTCCGGCGGCTCCGACATGACGCTGTTCGAGGTGGACGAGGCGGCAAGCCGTATCCGCGACGAGGTCATGGACGATGCCGACATCGTCGTCGGCGCGATCTTCGACCGCAATCTCGACGGCAAGTTCCGCGTCTCGGTCGTCGCGACCGGGCTCGACGGCGATCAGCTCGCCGCCGCCCCCGGCGCCCCGGCCGACATGCAGACCGCCTACCGCACGCTGCAATAGGCGCCGGCCGGCTGCTTCGGATCGCGCGGAGGATAGACGGCCGCGATCTCCTCGATATAGCCGCCTATTCACCGCAACCGCTTCCCGGGCTTCCTGGCCCGCCTGCCGGTTCCGTTCCGCGCCCTCCGGACATTCCGCCTCCGGAGGACGTTTCCGTCTTCCCATTGTCATCGACCGCGGATATAGCTCGCCGCCCGTTTCACCAGTGCGAGGAGCATGAGCATGGACGCGAAAAATGTCGCCGCCCATTGGGAAGGCAATGCCGAGACCTGGACGATCTATTCGCGGGCCGGCTACGACAAGTACCGGGACGCGCTGAACACGCCGGCCTTTTTGGAGATGCTGCCGCCGGTCGCGGGGCTTGACGGCCTCGACCTCGGCTGCGGGGAGGGGGCGAATACCCGCGCCGTCGCAAGGCTCGGCGCCAGGATGACCGGCCTCGACATCGCGCCGACCTTCATCCGCTACGCCCGCGAGACGGAGGAGAGCGATCCGCTCGGCATTTCCTATGTGCTCGGCGACGGGCAGGGGATCGATTTTCCGGACGCAAGCTTCGATTTCGTCACCGCCTTCATGTCGATGATGGACATGGCCGACCAGCGCGAGGTGCTGAAGGGCGTCCATCGCGTGCTGAAGCCCGGCGGCTTCCTGCAGTTCTCGATCCTGCATCCCTGTTTCGTGCCGCCGACGCGGCGGAACATCCGCGACGAGCGGGGCGAGGCGGTCGCCGTCCAGGTCGCCGATTATTTCGACGAGAGCGACGGCCGCATCGAGCGCTGGGTCTTTTCGTCCATCCCGGAAGAGGAGCGGGCGAAGCTCACGCCGTTCTCGATCCCGCGTTTCCACCGGACGCTGTCGACCTGGGTGTCGATGATCGTCGAGGCGGGGCTCGTCATCGAGGCCTTCGGCGAGCCGATGGCCTCGCAAGAGGTGGCTGCGGCCGAGCCGGTGGTCGCCGATACCCGCGTCGCGCCGATCTTCCTGCATATCCGCGCGGTGAAACGCTAGGTCGGAGTTCCCTGACTGCTTCTCCCCGCTGGGGAGAAGGAAGAGCGCGCTGCTTGTGATCTCCTTCACGGGCGGGGCGATCGCATATGAGAACCGAGCCAGTTCGGCTTGCGCCCTCTTCTCCCCAGCGGGGAGAAGTGCCGAGCAGAGCGAGGCGATGAGGGGGGCACACGCGGCAGGCGCGGCATCGCTGTATTTTGGCTTCGCCCCCCTCATCCGCCCTGCGAGCACCTTCTCCCCGCTGGGGAGAAGGGGAGAGCCGCTGCTTGGGATCTCCTTCACGGGCGGGGGCAATCGCATATGAGAACCGAGCAGGTTCGGCTTTCTCCCTCTTCTCCCCAGCGGGGAGAAGTGCCGAGCAAGGCGAGGCGATGAGGGGGTGTACATGCGGCAAACGCATCGCCGGAGTTTGGCTTCGCCCCCCTCATCCGCCCTGCGGGCACCTTCTCCCCGCTGGGTAGAAGGGGAGAGCGCGCTGCTGCCTCGTCAGTCCACAGAAGCCTCAGCGATTTTGCTCATAGGCAATTGCCCTTCCCCTGGGAGGAAGAGGGCTGGCGGGCCGGAGGGGCGGACGCGGCGCAGCGGTTGCCCATCGGATTTCCCGGCACCTGCTCGCGCGATCGTGACCGGCGTCGTCTGCGACCTCGTGTCCGTCGGCGGGCGGGTTAAGGAAGTGTTTATGGATTCGTGAAAGTTAGAGGAAACCCGCCTGTGGTGCGGGATCGCTGTGCGGGAAGTCCGAGGGATGGGCGGGACCAACGCCGAACCGAGTAACCTGAGTAATTGCCTGCGCTCACGCGAGATGCAGGCGCTGTACGGAGTAAAGCATGACCATGAACGTGAAGCCTTTCGCCCTGGCGGTAATCGCCGCCTTCTCGACCACGCCCGTCTGGGCAGCCGATCTGACGTCATACTCCGAACCGCCTTCCTATAACGAGCCTTCCACGCCCTCGTCCGGCTGGGGCGGCGCCTATGTGGGCGGCGATCTCGGCATGTCCTCCCGCAAGCTGAACCCCTTCGACGGCGACAAGGGCCTCGTGCTAGGCGTTCACGGCGGCTACAACATGGACCTCGATTCCGGCGTCATCGGCGCGGAAATCGAAGCTTCGCATCTGGGCAACGTGAAAAGCCGCGTGCCGGGCGGCAATATCAGGGAACAGGGCCGCGTCGCAGCGAAAGCCAAGGCCGGCGTCGGCATCAACGACACGCTCGTCTACGGCACGGCCGGTGTCGCACTCACCGATTTCGGCGACCACCGGGGCACCAACGGCCCGGATGGCTGGAAGCCGGGCTGGGTCGTAGGCGCCGGCGTGGAGCAGAAACTCTCCGACAACCTTTCGGCCCGGTTCGAATACAACTACACCATGACCAACAACGTCCGCAGCACCACCGGCGGCGTTTCCTCGCGGACCGACGTGCGCGACCAGACGCTCAAGGCCGGCGTGAACTATCGGTTCTGAACCGGGTTCCGGCTCCTCAAAGGACCGGCAAGAGCCTTTCAGCTTAGGAATTACAGGCGCCGCGTGCCCGGAAGGGTGTGCGGCGTCGTCGGTTTCGGCGGCGAATGAAAGAAATGTGCCGGGGCGCACGCCTACCTTTCCCTTACGGCAGAGGAAGAAAAATCAGCATCTTGGCCGCAAGGCTGAATGCCGGATTTCTCAGGAGAGGGGTACGAGAGGCAAAACAAAAGGCTCGGGGAACCACCCCCGAGCCTTTTGCCGTTTCAGAAGATGCTGGCCGATGCCCCAGATCAAGAGCATCCGCTCGTCGCACCGCATGTGTCGCACTTCTCGCAGGTGCCGTTCCTCACCATCGTGAAGTTCTGGCATTCGGAGCACATGTTGCCCGTATACCCTTGCGCGATCGAGCGCATGCGGCGTTCGTTCTCCACCTTCTTGGCTTCCGCCTTGGCCGAAGCGGCGTCGGCGGCGGCCTTGTCGGAGAAGAGGGCGGTGGCGGCCTGCTGCTCTTCGGATACGACCTCTTCCGGGATCTCTTCGGCGATCTCCTCAGCCAGTTCCTTCGCCCGTTCCTCATAGTCGCGCTTGAAGGAGACGACTTCGGAGGTGGAGATGGCCGTCGTCGGCTCCAGCTTGCGGGCCGCGGAGCCCGTGAACGAGGTGACCGTGGCGGATGCGCGGGCAGGGGCGGCGGTGGCGGCGCCCTTGGCTTCCGAACCGCCGGCGGTCTGGCCGCCCGCTTGGCCGCCCTGGATCAGGGTCGGCTTGTAGCCGCGGGTCCAGCCGGTGGAGACGAGGTTGGTCTTGCCTTCCTTGATGCCCTTGCCGAGCGCCGTGTTGGAGAAGTCCGACGTGTCGACATGGGCGAGGTCGTGGCGGCCGAGATAGGAGACGGCGAGTTCGCGGAACACGTAGTCGAGGATCGACGTGGCGTTCTTGATCGCGTCGTTGCCGGTGACGATGCCGGCCGGCTCGAACTTGGTGAAGGTGAAGGCCTCCACATATTCCTCCAGCGGCACGCCGTATTGCAGGCCGAGCGAGATGGCGATGGCGAAGTTGTTCATCATCGCACGGAAGGCCGCACCTTCCTTGTGCATGTCGATGAAGATCTCGCCGAGCCGGCCGTCGCCGAACTCGCCGGTGCGCAGATAGACCTTGTGTCCGCCGACATTGGCCTTCTGGGTATAGCCCTGGCGGCGGTTCGGCAGCTTTTCGCGCTCGCGCACGACGCGTTCGACGATACGCTCGACGATCTTTTCGGTGATCTGCACGGCCTGGGCGGCGGTCGGAGCCTGCACCAGTTCCTCGATCGCGTCGTCCGCATCGTCCTCGTCGTCGATCAGCGAGGCGTTGAGCGGCTGCGACAGCTTGGAACCGTCACGATAGAGCGCGTTCGCCTTCAGCGCGAGCTTCCAGGAGAGCATGTAGGCGGCGCCGCAATCTTCCACGGTCGCCTCGTTCGGCATGTTGATCGTCTTGGAGATCGCACCCGAGATGAAGGGCTGGGCGGCCGCCATCATGCGGATGTGGCTTTCGACCGAGAGATAGCGCTTGCCGATCTTGCCGCAGGGATTGGCGCAATCGAAGACCGGCAGGTGCTCGGCCTTGAGGAAGGGGGCGCCTTCCAGCGTCATCGCGCCGCAGACATGGATGTTGGCGGCCTCGATGTCCTTCTTGGCGAAGCCGAGGTGCTCGAGCAGGTTGAAGCTCATGTCGGAAAGCTGTTCGTCGGTGACCTTCAGCGTATCCTTCAGGAAGTCGGCGCCGAGCGTCCACTGGTTGAAGACGAACTTGATGTCGAAGGCCGACTTCAGCGCGGCGTTGACCGCCTCGATCTTCTCGTCGGTGAAGCCCTTGGCCTTCAGCGTCGACGGGTTGATGCCGGGCGCCTGGTTCAGGTTGCCGTGGCCGACCGCGTAGGCTTCGATCTCGGCGATCTGCGATTCGGAATAGCCGAGCGAGCGCAGCGCGTCCGGTACGGCGCGGTTGATGATCTTGAAATAGCCGCCGCCGGCGAGCTTCTTGAACTTCACGAGCGCGAAATCGGGCTCGATGCCGGTCGTGTCGCAATCCATCACGAGGCCGATCGTGCCGGTCGGCGCGATGACCGAGACCTGCGCGTTGCGGTAGCCGTGCTTCTCGCCGAGTTCGAGCGCCTTGTCCCAGGCGGCCTTGGCATGGGCGGCAAGGTCCTGGTCGGGGTTGTCGGAATGGACGAGCGCGACCGGGTTGACCGAGAGCTGCTCATAGCCGGAGGTCTCGCCGTAAGCGGCGCGGCGATGGTTGCGGATAACGCGCAGCATGTTGTCGCGGTTCGGCGCGAAGTTCGGGAACGGCCCGAGCTCCGAGGCGATCTCCGCCGAGGTGGCGTAGGAAATGCCGGTCATGATCGCGGTGAGCGAACCGGCGATGGCGCGGCCTTCGGCCGAATCGTAGGGGATGCCGGAGGACATCAGCAGGCCGCCGATATTGGCGTAGCCGAGGCCGAGCGTGCGGTATTCGTAGGAGAGTTCGGCGATGCGGCGCGACGGGAACTGCGCCATCATGACCGAGATTTCGAGAACGACGGTCCACAGCCGCGTCGCATGCTCGTAGTCGCCGATATTGATGCGCTTGGTGGCGGCATCCTTGAAGGCGAGCAGGTTCATGGAGGCGAGATTGCAGGCCGTGTCGTCGAGGAACATGTATTCCGAGCACGGGTTCGAGCCGCGGATCGGGCCGCCGGCCGGCGACGTGTGCCAGTCGTTCATCGTCGTGTTGAAGTGGATGCCGGGATCGGCGGACGCCCAGGCGGCGTAGGAGATCTGCTCCCAGAGGTCGCGGGCCTTCAGCGTCTTCATGACGCGGCCGTCCTTGCGGGCGGTGAGGTTCCACTCGCCGTCGTTTTCCACGGCGCGCAGGAAATCGTCCTTCAGCGAGACGGAGTTGTTGGAGTTCTGGCCGGAGACGGTGAGATAGGCTTCCGAATCCCAATCCGTGTCATAGGTCTTGAACTCCATGTCCTTGTAGCCCTGGCGGGCGAACTGGATGACGCGGCCGACATAGTTTTCCGGAACCTGGTCCTTCTTGGCGGCGCGGATTTCGCGCTTCAGGGCCGGGTTCTTGGCTGGATCGAAGCAGTCTTCGCCGTCCGCCTCGCAATTGACGCAGGCCTTCATGATCGCCTTCAGGTGCCTGGCGACGATCTTCGAGCCGGTGACGAGGGCCGCGACCTTTTGCTCTTCCTTGACCTTCCAGTTGATGTATTCCTCGATATCCGGATGGTCGATGTCGACGACGACCATCTTGGCGGCGCGGCGCGTCGTGCCGCCCGACTTGATGGCGCCGGCGGCGCGGTCGCCGATCTTCAGGAAGCTCATCAGGCCCGACGAACGGCCGCCGCCGGAAAGCTTCTCGCCTTCGCCGCGCAGCATGGAGAAGTTGGAGCCGGTGCCGGAACCGTATTTGAACAGGCGCGCCTCGCGGACCCAGAGATCCATGATGCCGCCCTCGTTGACGAGGTCGTCCTCGACCGACTGGATGAAGCAGGCATGCGGCTGCGGATGCTCATAGGCCGACTTCGACTGCGTCAGCTTTCCGGTGAACGGATCGATGTAGAAATGACCCTGGCCGGGGCCGTCGATGCCATAGGCCCAATGAAGCCCGGTGTTGAACCACTGCGGGGAATTCGGGGCGACGCGCTGGGTGGCGAGCATGTAGGCCAGCTCGTCCATGAAGGCGGCGGCATCTTCTTCCGACGAGAAATAGCCGCCCTTCCAGCCCCAGTAGGTCCAGGTGCCGGCGAGACGGGTGAAGACCTGGCGGGCATCGGTTTCCGAGCCGTACTGCTCTTCCTTCGGCAGCGCCTTCATCGCTTCCTTGTCTGCCACGGAGCGCCACAGGAAGGAGGGGACGTTGTTTTCCTCGACCTTCTTCAGGATCTTCGGGACGCCGGCCTTGCGGAAATATTTCTGCGCGAGAACGTCGGTCGCGACTTGGGAGAACTGCGCCGGCACGTCGATGTCGGCCAGCCGGAAGACGATGGAGCCGTCCGGGTTGCGGATCTCGCTGACCGCCTTGCGGAATTCGATCCCGCCATAGGCGCCCGTGTCAGGCTTGGTGAAACGACGTTCGATGCGCATTGCCTTAGTCCCTCGTCAGTTTGGCGCCCTGTTAAGCGAGCGCAAGGTGTGCCGCTCCAGCCCACACGAGTCGACGCGCGCAGCCGGTTGAGTGTTCCGATCCCAGGTGAAGCATCCGGAGATGTCTACCCGTATGTTGTGGTGAGTGCGGCTGCAACACTACTACATATAGTATTAACAGAATCTTTCCGCCAGTCCCAGCCGCAGTTTCGGGGCGAAAATCGAGCGCGCACGGAGACCCTCATGCAGGCGGCCCTCAAGAGGCCGGACTGCAGGTCCGCTATCCGTTTCACTCGAAAAAGAACCGGCCTCGTAATCTCCGGTCCAGTCGCCGCCGCAACATAAGGAACACTGTCGGACGGCCGGAGAGATTCGTCAAGGCGTAGATTGCGACGCTTTTATAACCACAAGATATTGTGCTTTCGCCTTGTGGATAACGGGGATGAAAAATAGCGCTGGAATCTCAGTCGCTTGCAAGGACGGCTTGAAGCCCGCGCGGGGAGGCCGCCGCGATATTTTTTGCAAGTGCCGGCATCCGGGCGCCTTGCTGAGCGGGATTTTGAAGATTCCGCCGTACCATATTGAGGCGTTTCAGGATTCGAAGCCTACCAGTAATAGACGAGCCCGCGCCGGTGCCGGACCGGGCGGGCTCTGGACGGCGGCGGACGGTCGCGACGAAGCGCGAGAATCAGCCCTTGGTGCCCTTGGCGATCGGCTCCTGGTAGGTGAAGCCCATGTCCCAGGGGAAGTAGATCCAGGTGTCCTGGCTGACCTCGGTGACGAACGTATCGACCGTCGGCACGCCCTTCGGCTTGGCGTAGACGCAGGCGAAATGCGCTTTCGGCAGCATGACGCGCACTTCCGACGCGGTCTTGCCGGTGTCGGTGAGGTCGTCGACGACGAGGACGCCCGCACCTTCGTCCTTGGCGAGCTCGGGCGCTATCCCCTTCAGCAGCGCCATATCCCCCTGGTTGACGTAGTCGTGGTAGGAGGCGATGCAGACCGTTTCGATCAGGCGGATGTTGAGTTCGCGCGAGATGATCGCCGCCGGCACGAGGCCGCCGCGGGTGATGCAGACGATGGCGCGGAATTCCTGATCGAGGCCGGCGAGCCGCCAGGCAAGCGCGCGGGCATCGCGGTGGAACTGATCCCAGGAGACGGGAAAGGCTTTTTCGGGAAGGGACATGTTTTTTGCCAGTAGCGAGAGCTTCGTTGGCTCTCGCTAATAGCGGCAATTCAGTCGCAAGCGCAAGGCTGTTTCGACTCAGGCGAGCTTGTTCTCAGCGAGCGTGTCACCGTCTTCCTCGCGTCCTGAAAACCAGTTTGCGAGAAGTGCGCCCGAGATATTGTGCCAGACGCTGAAGATGGCGCTGGGTACTGCGGCCAGCGGCGAGAAGTACGCGGTCGCCAGGGCCGCGCCGAGGCCGGAATTCTGCATTCCCACCTCGATGGCGATTGCCTTGCGCTTGGAGAGCGAGAGGCCGGTCGCCTTGGCGGCGAAGAAGCCGAGCAGATAGCCGAGGCCATTGTGGAGGAGGACGACGGCGAAGATCATCAAGCCCGACTGAACGATCGAAGCCTTCGACGCGCCGACGACGGCCGCGACGATCAGCACGATGCCGATGACGCTGACCAGCGGCAGGGCCGGCACCGCGGCCTTGACGACACCGGGCAGCAGCTTCTGAAGCGCCGCACCCAGGGCAAGCGGTACGAGGACGACCTTGACGATGCTGATGAACATCGCCCAGCCGTCGACCGGCAGATACTGGCTGGCGAACAACCAGACGAGAAATGGCGTTACGATCGGCGCGACCAGCGTCGTGACGGAGGTGCAGGCGACCGAGAGCGCAACGTCGCCCTTGGACAGGTAGGTCATGACGTTGGACGACGTGCCTCCGGGGCAGCACCCGACGAGGATGACGCCGGCCGCGACTTCCGGCGGCATCGGAATGATGCGCGTGAGCAGCACGGCCAGCAGCGGCATGATGATGAACTGGCCGAGCACGCCGATCATGACGTCGAAAGGACGCCGCACCACTTCACGGAAATCATCGACGGACAGCGTCAGGCCCATGCCGAACATGATGATCGACAGCAGCGTGACGATCCAGGGACCGATCTGCTTGAACGTGTCGGGAAAGAAGAACCCGAGAACCGCAAACAGGATGACCCACGCGGCAAAGGTTTTGCCGACAAAAGACGAGACGGATGCCAGTGACTTCACGGCTTCACTCCAGAGAAAAAACGACTGGCCGGGAGGTCTAATCGGCAAGGCCGCCCTGTCAAGCCGTGAAGCTTCGTTTCCGGTTCGCCCTGGAAGGCCGGACGTTCAAAGCCGCGGGGATTCTCATGAGGGCAGAGTGCGCGTGCGCGCTCCTTGCCGGGCGGCGCGTACGGAAGCGCTCGGCACGTATTCTGTGGAGCAAGCCGGCAATGCGGCCCTCGGCAGAGCCCGGCTCACTCTCTGCCGGGGCCAGGCGAGGCCCGCTAGCGGGACAGCAGCGTCAGCGCCGTCATCGAATCGAGCAGGTTGCGGGTGACGCCGCCGAACAGCATCTCCCACCAGCGCGAATGGCCGTAGCCGCCCATGACCAGAAGATCGACGCTGTTTTCCGCAAGCCGATTCTCGATCGCGGCCGCAGCCGACGTACCGGCGGTTTCCCGGGTGGTCAGCGTCACGTTGATCCCATGCCGGGCAAGCGTGGCGGCGATCTCGGCGCCCGCCACTTCCGGCGTCTGGCCGCCGCGATCGCCCGGATCGACGCAGAACACCTCGACGCTGTCGGCCGCCTTGAGGAAGGGCATCGAATCGAATGTGGCGCGGGCGGCCTCCCGCGAGGCGTTCCAGGCGATCAGCACGCGCTTGATCGGCTGCGGCGTCTTCATCGTATAGGGTATGAGCAGCATCGGCCGGCCGCTGTCGAAGAGAAAGGTCTCGAGATCGGCGCGATGGTCGGCATGCGCCGGATCGCTCTGGCTGGCGAGAATGAG
The DNA here is from genome assembly GCF_900177415.1 of Xaviernesmea oryzae. GTDB lineage: Bacteria > Pseudomonadota > Alphaproteobacteria > Rhizobiales > Rhizobiaceae > Neorhizobium > Neorhizobium oryzae_A. The sequence continues at coordinate 1,956,207 of NZ_FXAF01000006.1, forward strand.
ATCGACGGCGCGGGCGGTTTCCATCACCGAGACGGAGCCGTAGCCCGCCGACGACATGAAGCTCCGGCATTCGGTCGACAGGCCTTCGCGGGCGGTCTGCTCCTTAAAGATCCGTTCGACCTCGACCGTTTCCTTCTGCGCCACTTCCTGCAGGACCTGCACGGCGGCGGGATCGGGTATTTCCATCGGCGCAATCAGCGGCACGGCGGCGAGCGTCTCGGCATGCACGCCGATCAGATGTGCGGAGAACTGTTCGGCAAGCGCGATCCCGAAATCGGTGATCTGCCTGGCATTCTGAGGCGTATCGAGAACGGCAAGAATGGTCTTGTAAGCCATGGCGATGTCTCCTCGCGGGCACGGAAACCGGTTTTCCAGAACCGGTCTCCCATAATTACGTGGGTCGCATCCTGATCATGGTCAAGGAGCGTACGGGAGGCGCGCCGCCGATCGCGATCGTCAGGCGTCGGCGGCCGGGTTCGTCGCGATCTTTTCCCGGTCGATGCCGGCGATCATTGCGGCGACGGCTTCCGCCGCCGCATCGAGGATCTGCGGATCGCGGGCGCGCACGACGATTTCCGTCGAAAAACGCCGGCCGTCGTATTTCGGATAGGAGCCGATGCTGGTTTCGGGATGCGCCTTCTGGACGGCGGCAAGCAGCGTTCCGATATCGCCTTCGCCATAGGGGCAGGGGAGCGCCCGCGACAGCATCTTCGCGCCCGAGCGCAGCGTCGGCAGCACGTTGTCGATCATGGCCTGGAAGACCTGCGGCACGCCGGCCATGACATGAACATTGCCGATGATGAAGCCGGGCGCCGTCGAGACCGGGTTCGGGATGTGCCTTGCGCCCTCGGGCATGCGGGCCATGCGCTGGCGGGCTTCGGTGAACTCCATCTCGCGGCGCCTGTACATGTCGCCGAGCAGCTTCATCGCGTCCGGATCGTGGATGCAGGGCACGCCGAAAGCCCTGGAAACGGCATCCGCCGTGATGTCGTCATGGGTCGGGCCGATGCCGCCCGACGTGAAGACGTAGTCGTAGCGGCCGCGCAGCGCATTCAGCGCCTCGACGATCGCATCCTCCTCGTCGGCCACGATCCTGACCTCCTTGAGGTCGATGCCGGAGAGCGTCAGGAGATCGGCGAGATGGCCGATATTCTTGTCCTTGGTCCGGCCGGACAGGAGTTCGTCGCCGATGGCGAGCATGGCGGCGGTAACGATTGATGATTCCGACGATGATTCTGGCGATGATTCTGGCATGGACATTTCCTCTGTAGGAACCACACTCCTAAGCCCAAATTTTTCGGCGCAGAAGCGATTTCATGCGGCGCCGGCCGCAAAGGGCCGCCTGTTACGAGATTTGTGACCGGCAAGCGAAATATCGTCTCCCGATGATGAACACTGCGTCGACCGGGCGAGGGCTGTCGCCGGCGGCTGAAGCAGTTACATCTGGGCCCGGTTCGGCCGGAGACGGCCTCGTTCAGGTTGAAACAGGCAATTGGAGAAGATCATGGCGAAGGTTCTCGTCCTTTATTATTCCGCTTACGGCCATATCGAGAAAATGGCTTATGCCGTTGCGGAAGGGGCAAAGTCGGCGGGGGCCGAGGTGACGGTCAAGCGCGTGCCCGAACTGGTTCCGGAAGAGGTCGCCAAGGCCTCCTACTACAAGGTGGACCAGGAGGCGCCGATCGCCACCGTCGACGAACTCGCCGATTACGATGCGATCATCATCGGTGCCGGCACGCGCTTCGGCACGGTCGCCTCGCAGATGCGCAATTTCTGGGACCAGACCGGCGGCCTCTGGGCGCAGGGCAAGCTGGTCGGCAAGATCGGCTCGGTCTTCACCTCTTCCGCCACCCAGCACGGCGGCCAGGAATCCACCATTCTCGGCTTCATCCCGACGCTCCTGCACCACGGCATGGCGGTCGTCGGCCTTCCTTATGCTTTCGCAGGCCAGATGGGCGTCGAAGCCATCAAGGGCGGTTCGCCTTACGGCGCGAGCACCATCACCGACGGCGACGGTTCCCGCCAGCCCTCCGAAGTGGAGCTGGAAGGCGCGAAATATCAGGGCGCCCATGTCGCGAAGCTCGCGGCCAAGCTTGCGGCCTGATCCGGTCGGGAGTGTTCACGAAAACGGCGCGGCGCGAGATCGCCGCGCCGTTTTTCTATGCGAGATAGCCGCCGTCGATGGTCAGCGCCGAGCCGGTGATGAAACTCGATTCCGGACCGGCGAGATAGGCGACGAGGCTCGCAACCTCATGGTCCTCGCCGACGCGGCCGATCGCCATCAGCGGTCTGGTAAGCGCGCGGCCTTCCTCGCTTGAATTCATGTCGGTAGCGGTCGGACCGGGCTGGACCGCATTGACGGTGATGCCGCGCGGCCCGAGATCGCGCGTCAGCCCGCGGGTCATGGACGCGACCGCGCCCTTGGTCATGCTGTAGACGGAAGCGCCGGGAAAGCCGCTGCGGTCAGCCGTGACGCTACCGGTCGTTATGATCCTGCCGCCGGCCCGCATATGCGGCAGAGCGGCCTGGATCGCGATGAACGGCGCGCGGACATTGACGGCGAACATCCGGTCGAAATCGGCGGGGTCGTAATCATCCACCAGATTGCGGATCAGGATGCCCGCATTGTTGACCAGGATGTCGATGCGGCTGAAGGCCTTGGCAGCTTCCGCGACGGCAGCTTTCACAGCGTCCACATCAGCGCTGTCGGCCCTGATGGCGCGGGCCTTGCCGCCTTCGGTTTCGATCTCCGCGACAAGTGCAGCCGCACGCTCGCTCGAAGCCGAATAGGTGAAGGCGACGGCTGCGCCATCCTGCGCAAGGCGGCGGACAATGGCGGCGCCGATGCCGCGAGAACCGCCGGTGACGAGAGCGGCCTTGCCGGCGAGAGGCGGGATAAGGGAAGAGGGCATGCGATTTCCTTTCTTATTGGATCGATCAGTCTATAATTGAATGAGAAAAATGACGCCGGAACCTCGCTTGTCAGCGAAGGCTTCTGAGCGCCGTCCGGGCTATGCCGTGGAGGACTTCGGATGAAGCGCCGCTACGTGCGGCGACCTTGATGCCGGTGAGCGTTGCAAGAATGAAATGCGCCGCTTCCGCGGGATCGAGGTCGGCAGAGGCTTCGCCGGTCCCGATCGCCTCCGCGATCCGTTTCTCCAGAGCGGTGCGCAGGGTGCGGCCGGAGACCTCCGTCACCAGCGTCACCTCGCGCTCGGAATGGCCGAACTCGCAGACGGCGCTGATGCCCAGGCACGCCGGCGCCGGATCGGCGAGCGCGGTACGGACCATCGTTTGAAGCAATGCCTCCACACCTTTGATGGGAGAAGGTTTTCCATTGAGAATGGCAACCTGGGCGGCAATGCTTTCTGTTACGTAACGCTGCAGGGCTTCGAGATAAAGTTTCCACTTGTCGCCGAACGTGTCGTACATGCTCTGGCGGCTGATGCCCATCGTCTTCAGGAGCACATCCGTGGACGTGCCTTCGAAGCCGTGATCGGAGAAAACCCCGATCGCCCGCTTCAACACCGTTTCCCGGTCGAATTCCTTCCGTCTTGCCATGAACTGCAAGTAGGTATTTCGGACTGATCTGTCAAGATTCCCATCCGCAGCTTCTCGGCGGACAGCGGCTTCGCCCTTTCGTATGACTTGGGGGGACGTTGGTGCGGACGACGGGGATCGAACCCGTATGACCGAAGTCGAGGGATTTTAAGTCCCTTGCGTCTACCAGTTTCGCCACGTCCGCAGCGGGCTCCTGTTTCATGGAGTTCGCGTGCTTCGTCAAGGCCGTAGACGACCGTTATCGTCCGGTTCGGACGCCGGCCGTTCAATGCCGCCAGAAGATCGGGGTGAGGAGCACCAGCACGGTGAGGATTTCGAGGCGGCCGAGCAGCATCATCAGCGAGAGCAGATAGAGCGCCGGATCGCTGATCGTCGAGAAATTGCCGACCGGCCCGATGATCGGGCCGACGCCGGGGCCGACATTCGACAGCGCCGTGATGACCGAGGACGTGGCCGTCAGGAAGTCGTAGCCGAAAAGCGCCATGCCGATGCTGCCGACCACCCAGAGGAAGATGTAGAGGCTGACGAACAGGAAGACGCCGCGCTGCGTCTCCGCGTCCACGGTGAGGGCGCCGTAGCGAACGGGATAGATGGCGTTCGGATAGATGAGCTTGTTCAGGCCGGCGCGGACGACGTTGAACATCACCACGAAACGGTAGGCCTTGATGCCGCCCGCCGTCGAGCCCGAACAGCCGCCGATGAAGGTCGCGAAGAAGGCGGTGAGCACCGCGAACGGCCCCCAGAGCGTGTAGTCGTCGCTCGCAAAGCCTCCGGTCGAGAGGATCGAGGCCATGTTGAAGAAGGAGTGGATGAGCGCGTCGTTCATGTCGACGCCGTTCCGCAGGTGGTGGTAGACGGCGAGCGCGATGGAAATGGCGCAGAGATACCCCAGGAAGACGAGGATCTGCGGGTCGCGCGCGGCATCGAGCCGGTTTCTGACCGCAAGCAGGATGATGACCGAAAAGGGCAGGCTGCAGATCGTCAGGAAGATCGTGCCGATGATCAGCAGCGCCTCGTTGTCCGGGAAATAGCCGAAGGATGCGTCGTGCGTCGAGAAACCGGCCGTCGCGATCGTCGACATGGCATGGTTCAGCGCGTCGAAATGGCTCATGCCGGCCATGTCGTAGGCGATCGCGCAGGCAAGGGTGAGGAGCACGTAGGCGATCAGGAAGGCGCGGGTGAAGCTCGCGAGGCGCGCGAAAGGCTTGTCGCCGGTATCCGACGATTCGAGCTTGAAGATCGAAGCGCCGCCGACCTTCAGGAACGGCAGCACGAAGAGGCCGAGGCCGACGATGCCGATGCCGCCGAGCCAGGTGAGCAACGAGCGCCAGAGCAGAATGCCGGGCGGCATGTCGTCCAGGCCGACGATGACGGTCGAGCCGGTGGTGGTGATGCCGGAGATCGATTCGAAGAGCGCCTGGGCGAAGGTGAGTTCATGTTCGGCGAGGAAGAGCGGGATCGCCCCGACGAGCGAAAACATCGCCCACAGCACATTGACCAGAAGGAAGCCGAGCCGCTTGTTGAAGACCGGCGGCGGACCGCGTGTGGCAAGCGCCGCCGCCGCCGCAACGCCGCCCACCATGAAGCCGGACATGGCGAAGACCTGCCAGTCGCTGTGGCCGTAATAGAGATCGACCAGCGCCGGCAGGAACATGGCGATCGAGAGATAAAGCGCACAGAGCGCCGTGATATAGATGACCGACCGGAGAAGGTTGGCGTTCAAGAAACGATTGCCCCTGTTTTCGGTGCCGCGGAAAGATGCTTTGTCTCGACCGCAAGGCTATGGCATAGCGGGGCCAATCTTCGATTTCAATGGACGGCCGACGTGAACAGGGCAGACGTGACGAAAGCGGATGTGGACAAAGCCAAGGCGGCGATGCGGGCGATTTTTCCCGAAACGCCGCTGCAGATGAACGAGCATTTGAGCCGGCGCTACGGCGCCGAGATCTGGTTGAAGCGCGAGGACCTGTCGCCGGTCCGCTCCTACAAGATCCGCGGCGCGTTCAATTTCCTGCGCAAGGCGATCGCGGCTGGCGCCGGCGGCACGACCTTCGTCTGCGCCTCGGCCGGCAACCATGCGCAGGGCTTCGCCTTCGTCTGCCGCCATTTCGAGGTGCCGGGCGTGGTCTTCATGCCGGTCACCACGCCGCAGCAGAAGATCGACAAGACCCGCATGTTCGGCGGCGAATTCATCACCATCCGGCTGATCGGCGACATTTTCGACCAGTGCTATGCGGCGGCCCGCGCGCATGTGGAGGAGATCGGCGGGGTCATGGTGCCGCCTTTCGACGATGCCGACATCATCGAGGGGCAGGCGACGGTGGCGGCCGAAATCGTCGAGCAGCTGCCGGACGGCACGACAGCCGATCTCGTCATCATGCCGGTCGGCGGCGGCGGACTGTCTTCCGGCATGACGGGCTATCTCGACAGGATCGTGGCGCCGGAAAATTTCGTCTTCACCGAGCCGGAAGGCGCGCCGAGCCTCAAGAAGAGCCTTGAAGCGGGCGAGCCGGTCACGCTTGCGAAGGTCGACAACTTCGTCGACGGCGCCGCGGTCGCCCGCATCGGCGACCTGAATTTCAAGGCGCTGAAGCGCTTTTCGCCGGATCAGGTCCTGCTTCTGCCCGAAAATGCCATCTGCGTGACGATCACCGACATGCTGAATGTCGAAGGTGTCGTGCTGGAGCCGGCCGGCGCATTGTCGATCACGGCGCTGGAGGCGCTCGGGCGGGAGAAGCTCGCCGGCAAGACGGTGGTCTGCGTCGTCTCGGGCGGCAATTTCGACTTCGAGCGGCTGCCGGACGTCAAGGAGCGCGCCATGCGCTATTCCGGCCTCAAGAAATACTTCATCCTGCGGCTGCCCCAGCGCCCCGGCGCACTGCGCGATTTCCTCAACCTGCTGGGTCCCGAGGATGATATCGCCCGCTTCGAATACCTGAAGAAGTCGGCGCGCAATTTCGGCTCGATCCTGATCGGCATCGAAACCACGAGGCCGGAGAATTTCGCGGCACTCGTCGAACGCTTCGACGCGGCCAACATGGGCTATCAGGACATCACCGAGAACGACATCCTCGCGAGCTTGATCATCTAACCGTGGCCTGGAGCCATGCGATGATCCGCTCGGCGAGCGGGCCGGTCGTGGCCGGCGAGATGATGTCGCCGGCGATGACGTGGTTGGCGGGGTCGCCGGTTTTGCCGACATCGACAAGCCGGTGCGGTCCGCCCCAGCGGCCGGCGATCGCGCGCACCCTGTCCGGCCGCACCACCTGGTCCAGCGAGGAATAGAGGAAGAGGGCGGGCGTGCCGATCCGCTCGACGGGGCTGCCGACGGAGAGTTTCACGAGGGCCGCCATCGGCAGCAGCGCTTTCGTCGGATATTCGGTCGTCCAGGCCGCCGCGTGCCTGTCGCTATACGGCTTGAAGCTGCGGGTGGGGCCGATGAGCAGGCGGGAAAGCTGCGGCGCAACGGGTGTCGTCAGCAGGAAGGCGCCGAAACTGCTGAGCCCGTAATTGGGCGACAGGAACACGGCGGCGGCGACGCGGGGACCGATCGCCGGATCGGCGAGCGCCAGCGTCGCAAGCGAAGCGCCGGTCGAGGTGCCCATGACGATCACTTTCTCGCCGAGCGCCTCGCCGATCGAAAGCGCCTCGGAGAAATCTCCGAGCCAGTCTTCGAGCGTTGCTTCCCCCATGGCGTCGGCGGTGCGGCCGTGGCCGGCGAGACGGGTAAAATAGAGATTGGCGCCGAGCGCGGCCGCGACGCGGTCGGGCAGGGGGCGAACTTCCTCCGCCGATGCCGAGAAGCCGTGGATATAGACGACCGAAAGCGGCGTCCTCGCCTTCGTCGCCGGGTTGGCCCAGACCACGCGTTTGGCGGCGCCCGGCCGGATGTCGGAAAAACGCCTTTCGCCGGCGGCGAGATAGGCGTCGATATCGTCGCCGGGGCGGATCTTGTCGAAGGCGGGAAAACCTTCAGCGGGCAGCCGCGGTCCGGCCATCAGCATCGCTCCGAGGGCGGCAGCCAGGACCGCGCAGATAGTGGCGACCGTACGCCATGACAGGAATCTCCTCCGCATTCGGCGCTCCTCCGAATAGGGGGATGATAGGCACGCTTCGTGACGGCGGAAAGTCTATTTCCCGCAGATCGCGGGCCTGGAAGGAAGGGCGCAGAAACTGCGGCGGTCGACCTCGATGCGCGTCTTTTCGATGACGTTCGTCCAGACGAGGCCGGGAAAGCCGTCCGGCACGCTGTCCCAGTCGTCTTCCTCGTCGATGCCGGAGCTTCCCGCGTCGCCCGCCTCGAAAGGCCCGAGCAGCACCACATCCGACCCGGCGGCCTGCATGCGGTTGTAGAACCGCTCCGGCCAGCCCCAGAGGAGAAAAGCGAAATTGACGGGAACCGGCACCAGCGCGTTGCGGCAGGTTTCCGGCACATAGCCGCTCCAGCCGAGCGCCAGGTAGTTGACGAGACAGGATTTCGCCGTGTGGTTGGAATAGCCGGGCAGGCCTGCGACGAGTGCGGTGGCTCTTTCGGTGGGTTCGTTGCCGCCAAAGACGCCAAAAGTCGCTTCGCGCGAGGCCGGCCGGGTATTGAGAAGGGCTGCGAGCGCTTCGCCTTCCTCCGCGCGGCGGCTCTTGAAATTGATGAGGAAGCGGCCCTGCGGCAGGGCTGCGAAGACCTCCGGCAGAGTAGGCATCAGGCCGACCCCTTTGCCGCGGAAGGGGAAGGTTCTTCCGTCGTCGGCCGTATAGCCGTAGCCGATGTCGAGCGTCTTCAGGACACTCATCGGCGTCTGTTCGGTGACGCCTTTGCCATCGGTGCGGCAGTCGAGCGTCCAGTCGTGGAAGACCGCGAATTGCTTGTCCGGCGTCAGATGCACGTCGAGCTCCACGACATCGGCGCCGTGATCGAACGCGGCCTTCATGCCGTCGATGGTGTTTTCGAGGAAGGGATGCGTCGGCGGCAGCATCAGGCTCGCGGTGCAGGTGTCGCTCCCGATATCGGTCGCATCGAAAAGCTGATGCTGGCCGCGATGGGCGATGATCCGGAGCGGCTTGTCCTCCGGAAAACGGGAAAACAGCGAGGTATTGCCGATCCAGAGCGCTGCAGCGACCGCAACCGGCACGGCGATGACGACTTTCCACTTCATGTGAGGCGACAGGCTCCGAATCGATCGACAGGCGGGATATTTGGTCGGGGTCGATTGCGACTTTTCCGAGATGCCTGCTTCCGGCTCGCCGAGGAATATGCTAGGCAGCCGCCATGGCTTCGTTTCTGTCCAATATTCTCTCGATCTTTTCCGGCGGCGGCAAATCCGCCGAGCCCTCCGGCACGGCCGCCGAGCCGGTGGAGCACGGCGGCTGCCTCATCCATGCGACGCCGATCCGCGAAGGATCGCAGTTCCGGCTGGCCGGCCGCATCGAGAAGGACGTGAACGGCGAGGTGCTGGAGCGCACGTTCGTCCGCGCCGACGTCTTCACCTCGATGGACGACGCGGTCGAATACACGGTCAAGAAGGCGCAGCAGATCATCGACCAGAACGGCCCGTCCCTGTTTGCCGACGGAGCAAAGTCGCGTTCGGCATAACCGCCGGTCTGCGCGCAATCTGCGACAATCACTCAAAATCAGATCGAAGGCGGCGCGGGCATCTCTTCGGATGCCGCGCAGTGTCGTGACGCGCCGGGGAAGTTGACGAAGGTCAAGGAATTGCCGGCCTTTCGAGGCCCGAAACAGTCCGGCCGTTAATCGCATGGTCATGGATAACGCAGATAATCCCGCCGCAGGGGAGGAATGTCAAAACGACGGCGTTACAGCGATATAGCCCCCGAAGAGGCTGAAGGCAGACCGAAATGCAGGTGTTCAATCTCGCCCTCTTCCTGTGTGAGGCGGTCATCTACTTCACGGTCATGACGGTTTTCCTGCATTTTCGCCGTCAGCTCGGCCTCGGCGTCTTCCTGGCCGCCCTCGGCGTCATGCACTTCATGGAGACTTACCTTGCGGCGGTCTTCTACATCGAGCTTCCCTTCGGCACCGTCTCTCCCGGTTCATCGGTCTTCTTCGCCGGCAAGCTGATGATGATCCTTCTCCTCTATCTGAAGGAGGATGCGGCGATCGTCCGCCAGCCGATCTACGGGCTTTTCCTCGGCAATCTCGTCACGGTCGGCGTTGCCCAGCTTCTGCAGCTTCACAATGTCGTGGCGCTGCCGGCCGGCCGCGCCGCGGACATGGGTTTCCTGAACGAGATGGGCTGGCTGATGGTCTGGGGCACGGCGCTTCTCTACCTCGACGCGATCGGCATCATCCTGCTCTACGAGCGGCTCGGGCGTCTCCTGCGTCGTCATGTGGTCCTCCGGTTCGCGCTGAGCGGCGCCGCGTTGCTGACATTCGACCAGATCGGTTTCTATGCGGCCCTGGCCGTTCTCTTCGACGCGCCGTTTTCGGTTTTCCTGGGCGGCTGGCTGGCCAAGCTGCTGGCGGTCGCGGTCTATGCGCTTCTCTTCGCGGCCTATCTCAAGATCGAGCAGATTCCGCGGCTCGCGAGATCGCCCGGCGAGATCACCGACATCTTCAACCGCCTGACGTTCCGGGAGCGATACCAGGCGCTTCTGGCGAGAAGCGGCGTCGACGGGCTGACCGGCGTCCTCGACCGCAGCCGTCTGGAGGCGGATGCGCCGAAGCTGATCCGCGATTGTCTCGATCGGGGACGGGAGCTGAGCGTCGTGATGATCGACGCGGACCATTTCAAGGAGGTCAACGACCTCTTCGGGCACCTGAAGGGCGACGAGGTTTTGAAGGAGATGGCGGCCCGCCTGCAGGCGGACTTGCGCGCCGGCGATCATCTCTTCCGTTTCGGGGGCGAGGAATTCGTTCTGCTCCTGCCCGATACCGGCCATGAGCGCGCCCTGACGCTTGCAGAGCGGCTGCGGGCGGAAATCTGCCGATCGGTCATGCGGCCGGACGGACAGCGGGTGACCGTCTCAATCGGGGTCGCCTCCGCCCCGGAAGACGGCCATGCTCTCGACGCGCTTCTCGGATGCGCCGACGAACGTCTCTACGGCGCGAAGAAAAACGGCCGGGACGGGGTCCACGGCCGTTTCGGCAGGCTCGTTTCGTCAGGGGCAGGGACGGGAAGCTGAGGGCCCGTGATGACAGGCCCTAGGCGACGAGAGCGAGCTGCTGCGTCCGCTGCTGGGCGTTGGCGATCGCCTTTTCAGCGGCATCCGGGCCGAAGGCCAGGCCTTCGACGTAGATGACTTCCACATCCGTCATGCCCATGAAGCCGAGCACGGTGGTGAGATAGGGAACGGCATGGTTCATGCCGGTTGCCGGGCCTTGCGAATAGACGCCGCCCGAGGCAAGCACGACATAGACCTTCTTGCCGGTGGCAAGGCCGATCGGGCCGTTCTCGGTGTAGCGGAACGTCTGGCCGGCGCGGGCGACGTTGTCGATCCAGCTCTTCAGCGTCGAATAGATGTTGAAGTTGATGAGGCCGGTGGCGATGACGACGGTATCCGCAGCCATGAGCTCGGCGACCAGCTTGTCGGAATAATCGGCCGCGGCGGCTTCTGCCGGGGTCCGGTCGGCCGGAGCCTTGCGGATGGCCGCCGTCGTGACGCTGTCGAGATGCGGGACCGGATTGGCGCCGAGGTCGCGATGGACGACGGACGTGCCGTTGGTCCGGGCGCTCAGCGCATTGGCGAGGTCTTGAGCCACCTTGCTGGACAGCGATTCGTCACCGCGCGGGCTCGACGTGACAAGAAGAATGGAGGACATGCGTTTCTTCCTTCTGGAGATTTGAATTTCGGAACGAGGGGAGGTCTCGTTGCTTCGGGCTGGAAGATAGGCATGGACTGCCATCGATTAAACTGAGATAATATCGAAGCCACCTATCGATAATTTGGATGAAGACCATGGATGCCAATCCGACCCTGGATCAATTGCAAGTGTTTCTGGCGGTTGCCGAGACCGGGAGCTTTTCGGCGGCGGCGCGGGCGTTGAACCGGGCGCAGTCGGTGGTGAGCTATACGATCTCCAATCTGGAGGCCCAGCTTGAAGTGCCGCTGTTCGAGCGCAATGGCGCGCGCCAGCCGAAACTGACGGACGCCGGCAATGCGATGCTCACCGATGCGCGGCGCATCGTCGCCGACCTGCAGGTGATGCGCGCCCGGGCGAAAAGCATCAAGCAGGGACTGGAGGCGGAGCTTTCGCTGGCGATCAGCGTCATGGTGCCGTCGGAGAGCGTCGTCGCCGCGCTGCGCGGCTTCCGCGAAAGGTTTCCGACCGTTGCGCTCAACCTGAATGTCGGCGAGCTCGGCATGGTGATGGATACGGTGGTCAGCGGAAAGGCGGACATAGGGATCGGCGGCGCAATCCTGAAACAGGACGATACCGTCATCGCCGAAAAGATCGGCTACTCCTTCATGCTGCCGGTTGCCGCCGCCGATCATCCTCTCGGACGGATCGGTCGGCCCCTGACGCTCGCGGACGTGCGCGAGGAAGTGCAGCTCGTCGTGACGGATGCTTCCGGCTTGACCAAGGGGCGCGATTTCAACGTGCTTTCCTACAAGACCTGGCGCGTGAGCGACATCGCCACCAAGCATCAGCTCATCAGGGGCGGCCTCGGCTGGGGCGGCCTGCCGGCAGCGCTGGTCAGGAAGGACATCATGAAGGGCAGGCTGGTCGCGTTGAAGCTCGATGCCTACGAGCAGGGCGAATATCCGATCTATGCCCTGAGAAGGGCTTCCAACCCGCCCGGACCGGCGGCGAGCTGGCTGGTCGACACGTTCCGCAAGCGGCTTTCCGCCTGCCCCAGTCATGCGGATTTCACCGCGATGCTGGAGCTCGAAGCAGGGAAGGGCCTCCCGGCCGCAGCCGAATAGGAGTGTTCCGGGGCGGAGTTGACGGCGTTTCGTCCTCTGCTATAAGGGCGCCACGGTCTGCAGTTCACCGAGGCGTCGCCGTCCCGAAAGGGAAGCTAAACCTGCTTTAAAAGAAAGATGATCAGCACTTATCCCGTGCCGAAGTCGAAAAGCCGGCGACCAGCGACACCTTTTCCGGGCAACGGCACGTTCGAGGATAAGACATGCCGAGATCCATCTTTCCGATGGCGATCGCCGACCTTTCGGCCTTTGCCAAATCCATGCGCGGCGAGATCGACAGGCTCGATCACAAGCCGAGCCATGTGGAAGTTCTCAACCTCATCACCCGCGCTGCGGGCTTCCGCAACTACCAGCATTTCCGTGCCGTCTCGCAGACCGCCGAGGTCATCGAGAACTGGAACGTCGCCGCCGAGCCGGAACCGATGCCGGACGAGGCGAGGGTTCTGAGGACGCTGCGCGTCTTCAACCGGGAAGGCCTGCTCGTGCGCTGGCCGACCAAGCGGTCGCAGCAGGAGCTTTGCCTCTGGTTCCTGTGGTCGAAGCTGCCGCGGGGCCGCACCTTCACCGAGCGCGAGATCGGCGAATTCCTGAACACGCTGCATCTCTTCGGCGATGCGGCGCTGCTGCGCCGCGATCTCTTCGATCTCGGCCTCGTGACGCGCAAGCGCGACGGCAGCGATTACCGCCGCATCGAGAAGAAGCCGCCGCCGGAGCTGAAGCTGCTGTTGCAGCGGATCGCCGGATTGAAGCAAAAGGCCGCCTGACGGCGGTCTTCAGACTGCTGACAAAGGTTAGAAAATCTCCGATCGTCATGCTCGGGCCTGTCCCGAGCATCTGCAAACCATTGACGTTCATAGATCCTCGGCACAAGGCCGAGGATGACGCCGAGCAAGAAGCGAGGTTTGTCATCAAGCTGAAGGCCGCCTGGCGGCGGCCTTGGCTTCCTGTCCGGTGCAGGATGGGTTCAAAGCACCAGCCTGAACTTCGCGAAACCGTTCTCGCCGTCGCCGGCATCCTCGATCTTGGCGCCCTTGATCTCGCCGGCGAACTGGCGGGCCTTGGGGCCGGTCTCGAAGATCGCCGTGGTGCCCGGCAGCGGCTTGAACGACCAGTTGGCGTCGACGGAAGGGTTGATCGTGCCCTGTTCGACGATATAGCGGACGATCACGTCCCGGTTGGTGTCGGGGGCCACGAAGATCACCTTGTCGCCGGCGATCTCCGGGAACTTGCCGCCGCCACCGGCGCGGTAGTTGTTCGTCGCGACGACGAACTTCTGCGCCGGATCGATCGGCTTGCCGTCATATTGCAGGTCGACGATACGGTTGGCGTTGGCATTGATCAGCTTGCCGTCCTTGTCGAAGCGCACCGGCTGCGACAGGTCGATCTGATAGGTCACGCCGTCGATGACGTCGTAATTGTAGGACGGGAAATCGCTGTTGAGGAGGGGCGCATCCTTGGCGCCGGCCTCGACCTGGTTGAACATGCCGGCCGACATTTCCAGCCAGTTCCTGACCTGCTCTCCTGATATCAACACCGCCTGTACCGTGTTCGGATAGAGGTAGAGGTCGGCGACGTTCTTGATGGCGATGTCACCGGCCGGTACATCGGTGAAATATTCCGCGCCGCCGCGGCCGCCCGCCTTGAACGGGGCTGCGGCGGAGAGAACCGGAAGGTCCTTGTACTGGCCTTCCTTCAGCATGTCCTTGATGTACCAGGTCTGGGCGTTCGAGACGATCTGCACCGACGGATCGTCGGCGACCAGCGCGAAATAGGAATAGAGCGGCGCGGACGTCTTGCCGACCGGACGGCGGACATAGGCGAGCGTCGCCTCATGGTCTTCCTTTGCAGCGGCGATGACCTCCGGCTTGTCCTTCACGTCGGCGACGATCTTGCGGTTCTCGTCGCGGTGGTAGATCGGCCGCGCCTCGGAGGTCGAATCGACGATCTTCCAGCTCTTGCCGTCCTTTTCGAGAAGCAGGTCGATGAGGCCCATATGCGAGCCCCAGAAGCCGCCCATGACGGCGGGCTTGCCCATCAGCGTGCCCTTCTTCGTGTCGGCACCGGCAATGCCCTCGAAATCCTTCGGACCCGGGAAGACCAGATGCTGGTGGCCGGTGAAGACCGCATCGACGCCCTCGACGCCGGCGAGATAGAGCGAGGCGTTCTCCATGCGGTCGCTCAAGCCGCCGCCGTCGATGCCGGAATGGGAAAGCGCGATGACGATATCGGCGCCTTCCTCCTTCATGGCCGGCACCCAGGCCTTGGCGGCATCGACGATGTCGCGGGTCTGCGCCTTGCCTTCGAGGTTCTTCGAATCCCAGACCATGATCTGCGGCGGCACGAAGCCGATGAAGCCGACCTTGACCGGGCTCGTGGCGCCCGAGCCGTCGCGGATCTGCTTCTCGACGATGACATAGGGTTTCAGGAAGAGCTCGTCCTTCTTCGGGTCGGATGCGAGCTGGCCCTTGGTCAGGTTGGCGCAGACGTAAGGAAAGCCGGCGCCGGCGAGCACCTTGAACATGAAGTCTAGGCCGTAGTTGAACTCGTGGTTGCCGAGCGTGCCGGCGTCATAGCCGAGCACGTTCATCGCCTTGACGACGGGGTGCACGTCGCCGTCCTTCATGCCGCGCTCGTAGGCGATATAGTCGCCCATCGGATTGCCCTGCAGGAAGTCGCCGTTGTCGATCAGCATGGAATTGCCGGCCTCGGCGCGGATCCCGTCGATGATCGAAGCGGTGCGGGCGAGGCCCAGCGTGTCGTTCGGCTTGTCGGCGTAATAGTCGTAGGGGAAGACGTGGACGTGGATGTCGGTCGTTTCCATGATGCGCAGATGCGCCTGGTTGGCCTGCGCGCGGGCGGCGAACGGATGCAGCATCACAAGCGCGGAAGAAGCGGCGATGCCGCCGAGAAGCGAACGGCGGGTCATGGGTTGAAAGCCGGCTAGAAACGACATGGATATCTCCCTCTGGTCTTTTTGCCGAGATCAGCTTAGCGCAATCGCACGCGCGTGCATCAGTAAAATGACAGGGGAATCTGCTTTGCGAAGGCTATTCGCCGAGGGTGCCGGCGACCGGAAGGTCACCTTGCGATCGTCGGCTTCACATCCTTGTGGAAGAAGCGGAAATAGGACGAAACCTGCGCCAGCGCATTGCTGTTCACGTTGAACTGGACGCCGAGCCTCCCGCTGCGGCGCCATTTGACGGTCCCTTCAAGGATGCCGAATTCCTTGCTCTCCACCTTCACGGGGCTGCCGTCGGCGGCATGAAAGGGCCCGTTCAGCTCCAGCGCCAGGCCGGTCGCGGAGAGGTCCACCACGCGGCCTTCCGTCGCCTGGTTGTAATACCTCACGGTGCCGAGGATACGCGTCTTCTTCCGTTCGGCGCTGCGGGCCTTTATCCGTCCATTGCTGTTGGTCATGCCATCGCTCCGGTCATTTCTCGAACCGGATGATACATGCCGCCCGTTGAAATCCGTTTAGGGTGATCCCTAAAAGTCGAGCGAATTCCGCCAGAGTCCAGCATTGGGACGGTCGATGATCGCGCGCAGCCAACCAAGCCCCGTCCCTTGACGGCCGATCCCGATCGATGTAAAGATACAGACCTGTCTCATCACAAGGCCTGTATGTCTTCCGCTCCGTCTCCCGAACGCCCCGCAAAGCGGCGGCACATCGTCGAAACCGCTTACCGGCTGTTCAAGCGGGCGGGCTTTCATGCCACCGGAATCGATCGCATCATTGCCGAAGCGGACGTGGCGAAGATGACGATGTACCGGAATTTTCCCTCCAAGGAGCAGCTGATTGTCGAAGTGCTGGAATACCGGGCCCGACGCTTTGGAGACCAGCTCGACCGCCTGACCGATGCGCCGGGATCGCCCGAGCAGAAAATCGATGCCATTTTCGATTGGTACCGCCGCTGGTTTCTGCGGCCGGATTTTCACGGCTGTCTGTTTGCGCATGCGCTTGCCGAATATGCCGAGCCCGGCACGCCGATCTTTGAAGCCGCGGCAAGGCAGAAAGCAGATCTCCGGCGGCGCATGGCCGACATTCTCGCCGTCAAGGTTCCGGCTCGCGAGGCCGAAAGCCTGGCCGCCGTTATCCTGATGCTGATCGAAGGAGCCACCCTGATGGCAGAGATGGGGCAGGGGGAGGAGGCGATAAGGAGCGCCGGAAAAGCCGCGGCCGTGCTCATCGCAGCAGAAGGTGACCGGCATTGAGCGTCTCCGTCATCGGCCTCGCTCTCTTTGCGGCGATCCTCCATGCGAGCTGGAATGCGTTCCTGCGCTCCGGCGCCGACCGCTTCTGGACGATGACGGTCATGACGCTTGCCATGACCGTTGCCGCCGTTCCCGTTGCGCTGATCCTGCCGCTGCCGGCGGCCGAGTCCTGGCCTTACCTCGTCGGCTCGGCCTTCTTCCAGCTCGCCTACGGCCTGCTTCTCGTAGCCGCCTACAGACAAGGGGAATTGGGGCAGGTCTATCCGATCATCCGCGGCAGCGCCCCGCTGCTTGTCACGTTCGCCGGCCTGGTCTTCGCGGGAGAGGTGTTGCTGCCGCTCGCCATGCTCGGCGTCGGCTGCGTCGTCATCGGCATCATGCTGCTGGCGCTCGGAAAAGGGCGCGCGTCTTTGAGCTCCATGCTCTATGCCCTCGCGACGGGCGTATCGATCGCCGGCTATTCCACCGTCGATGCGATCGGCATCCGCATCTCCGGCAATACCGCTGCCTATATCACCTGGGTCTTCGTGCTGCCGGGCATTCTGCTGGCGGTCGCCTTCGTGGTCATCCGGGGGCATCTCCGCATCGATCCGCGGTCCCGCGAGACGGTGAAGGCGGTCGGCGGCGGGCTCGTGTCGCTCGTCTCCTATGGCGCGGTCCTGCTGGCCTATTCGATGGCGCCGGCCGGCCCGGTCTCGGCGCTCCGGGAAACCAGTGTGGTCTTCGCCGTGCTGATCGGCTGGCTTTTCCTGGGGGAGACGCTGTCGGTGAAGCGCATCGCCGCCTGTCTTGTCGTGGCGGCCGGTGCCATCCTGATCGGCATCTCATAGCCCCACGTTCGGACGGTCGATGATCTCGCGCAGCGCGAAGCTCGAATTGATCTTCACCACATGCGGCAGCGCCGAGAGCCAGTCGCGATGGATGCGCTCGTAGTCTTCGAGGTCCTTGGCGGCGACACGCAGGATGTAGTCGTATTCCCCGGACATCAGGTAGCAGACGAGCACGTTGGGGCAGAGCTTCACCGCCGCCTCGAATTCGGCGAGCGTCTTGGCGAACTGGCCCGACAGCGAGATGTGGACGATCACCATCATCTTGTAGTCGAGCGCCTTGTTGGAAAGACGGGCGTGATAGCCGCTGATCGTGCCGTTCTTTTCGAGGATGTCGAGGCGCCGCGAGCAGGCAGAAGGAGACAGGCCGACGCGTTCCGCAAGCTCCGCATTCGAGATGCGGCCGTTGTCCTGAAGGGTCCGCATGATCGCAAGATCGATGGTATCCAGATTGCTCATTCGCAGATCCTTCGAAAAATACAACTTTAATGCAATAATCTGCGAAAAGTGAGGTTTGCGCAATTCCTCTTCGCAAGGACATTCCGCCGATTCTCTGGTTTGCTCTGATGCTGGGAACGTCAACCGGTGAAAGCCACAAACTGAGAGGAACGCTGCATGCGTGTCGGGTGCCCGAAGGAAATCAAAAACCATGAATACCGTGTGGGCCTGACGCCCGGCGCGGTGCGTGAATATGTGGCCCATGGCCACGAGGTCCTCATCGAAACCAAGGCGGGCGCCGGCATCGGCGCGGATGATGCCGCCTATATTGCCGCCGGCGCCAGGATCGTCGGCACTGCAAAGGAAATCTTCGAAAAATCCGACATGGTCGTGAAGGTCAAGGAGCCCCAGCCAGGCGAATGGGTGCAGCTCCGCGAAGGTCAGATCCTCTATACCTATCTCCACCTCGCTCCCGATCCGGAGCAGACCAAGGGCCTGCTTGCCTCCGGCGTTACCGCGGTCGCTTATGAAACCGTGACCGACGAGCGCGGCGGGCTGCCGCTCCTGGCTCCGATGTCGGAAGTCGCAGGCCGGCTGGCGATCCAGGCCGGCGCGACCGCGCTGCAGAAGGCGAATGGCGGCCGGGGCATCCTGCTCGGCGGCGTTCCGGGCGTGCTGCCGGCCAAGGTTGCCGTCATCGGCGGCGGCGTCGTGGGCCTGCACGCCGCGAAGATGGCGGCCGGCCTTGGCGCCGACGTCACCATCATCGACCGTTCGCTGCCGCGGCTCCGCCAGCTCGACGATATCTTCAACGGCCGCGTCCATACCCGCTATTCGACGATCGATGCGGTGGAAGAGGAGGTCTTTTCCGCCGATCTCGTCATCGGCGCCGTACTGATCCCGGGCGCCGCCGCGCCGAAGCTCGTCAGCCGCGAGATGCTGTCGGGCATGAAGCAGGGCGCGGTCATGGTGGATGTCGCGATCGACCAGGGCGGCTGCTTCGAGACCTCGCACGCCACCACCCATTCCGAGCCGACCTACGAGGTCGACGGCATCGTGCATTATTGCGTGGCGAATATGCCGGGCGCCGTGCCGGTGACCTCCGCTCATGCGTTGAACAACGCGACGCTGCAGCACGGTCTGGCGCTTGCCGACCGCGGCCTGCGCGCGATCGCCGAGGATAGGCACCTGCGCAACGGATTGAACGTCCACAAGGGCCGCGTGACCAACAAGCCGGTCGCGGAGGCTCTCGGCTACGAGGCGTTCGCGCCGGAGAGCCTGCTGAACGTGGCGTAAGGTTTCGATATATCGAAATCCTCGAGCCCCGAACACGAACAATGTCTGAACGCGCCGGCACGACAACGTGCCGGCGCTTTCTTGCCGCAAAATCAATTAGATATGATTTAGATATATCGAAATGCTTGACGAGAGTGAGGAATGCCCTATCTTTAGATATATCGAAAGATAATTCTGAAGGAGAAGACCATGTTTGGACATCGGTTTGACGGATGCAACGGCCACGGCGGGCGAGGCCGGGGTGACTATGAGGGGCTGTTCGCGATGCGCGGCGGACCGTTCGGCCGCGGGTTTGGCGGACGCGGCGGATCGGGCGGCGGCCGCGGTTTCGGCGACGAGGGTGACGGCCGCATCGGCCGCTTCCTGATGCAGGGCGATCTGCGCCTTGTCGTTTTGGCGCTGATCGAAAAGGAGCCGCGCCACGGCTACGAGATCATCAAGCATATCGAGGACCTGACCTACGGCTTCTACGCGCCGAGCCCGGGCGTCATCTATCCGACGCTCACCTATCTCGAAGAGGCGGGCTATGTCGTGGCCGAGGCGGACGGCAACAAGAAGCGCTACGTCATCACGGACGAGGGCCGCAAATATCTCGACGAGAACCGGAATTTTGCCGCGGTCATCCTGGATCGGCTGTCTCAGCTTGCCGAGCGGATCAAGCAGCGGCAGGAGCGCCATGAGCGCGGCCGCGACGGCGGACCGAACCTGCCGCGCAGCGTCGATGCGGCCATGCTCAACCTGCGCGAGGTGATCGCCCGCAAGCTGGAGGCCGACGAGAAGAAGGCCGGCGAGTTCGTCAAGCTGCTGCTGGAGATCGCGGAAAATCTCGACCGCGACGGCGATCAGAGCGGCAACGATCAGAACTGAGCACTAAATGACGGCGCGCCGCTCCCGAGGGATGGCGCGCCTTCGCTTTTCAGATCGCCGGTCCCGCGTCCGCGAAAGCCGGTACCTCGACCTTGTCGATCCGGCACTGGTAGCAATTGTTGCGCGCAGAGCGGACATGCACATAGGCGATGTCGTCCCGGGCGAGCAGTTCCGCGGCCCGGGACGCGATCTTCTCCGTCGGCGTCACGGCGCCGCTGCCGTAGACGATGCGGTCGTCGCGGCCGTAGCCGCGCACGATATAATCCGTGCTCGACAGCATGGGCGGCAGGACTTCCTGCGCCGCATAGCGCTCGCACGGTTCCTTGTGCAGGAAGATCGGGCCGGTTTCGGCATAGGGCTGCAGATCGGGAAACGGGCGATAGGCCAGCACCAGCAATTCCTGCCCGGCATCGATGTTCTTCAGGCAGTGGCGGCAGGGGTGGCCCGGACCGTCCGAAACCTTTGTCTCCGGCCGGTGGCCGTAGGCGTCGGCGCCGCCGTTCCAGAGATGTGCCGCATCCTTGGTCGGCATGGCGATGAAGGCGATGGTCATGGCAAGCTCCTTTGTCGGCTTTGCCATGAAATGCCGCTTCGCAGCCTTAACCGCCACCCGTTTCTTGCCTGCCGAGATTGGCGAAAACGAAGAACTGGCTGGCGACCAGCGCGAGATAGGCGGCGAGTTCGGAAATCTCTTCGATGAGCAGCGCGATGCCGCCGCCGATCGTCACTTCAAAGCCGAGATGTCCTTCCGCTCCGGCGGAGGCCAGCATGCCGACGGTGACGACGATGAGGGAGGCAAGCGGCAGACGCCGGCGCCTCACGAGATCGACGGCGAGCGGCGCGAGGCGCTTCACCACGATAATCGCGATGCAGGAGAGGATCAGCGCCGCCACGACCGGCGCGACGGCCGGCTTGTACCAGAGGAAGCGCGAGGAAAAGAGCGGGCCATGATCGGTCATGCCGGTCGGGTCGAGCAGCACCGCGCCCCAGCTGAGTTCGCGGCCGATCAGAACCAGCCATATCGGCGCCGCGGCGAGGCCGAGCCACCGCGCAGGGTCGTTGCCGCTCCGGAAATACGCGAGGGCGGTCACCATGCCGACGGCCAGCAGAGCGACCTGCGCGTTTTCGACCGGCTGGTTTTCATGCCCCCACCACCCCGGCAGAACGAGCGCGAGCGGATAGGTGGCCAGAAGAACGAGTACGGACAGGAAAAGGAAGAGCCGGGCGCAAGCGTCCCAGCGGAAGGTCGTGGCAGTCATGCGCCGGCTTTATGGCGATCATGCCCTGTTTGCAAGCAAGGAAACGCTCTAGTCTCAGCCATCCAGCGCTTTCAGAAGCTCCGCATCGCTCATCGGCTGGATCAGCGCATCGTAGGTGGAAACGGGGGAGAAGCCCATCATCTGGTAGAGCTGCAGGGCGCGCGGATGGTCGAGCGTGTTGGTGGTGACGGTGACCTTCCGGGGATTGTCCTGCCATGCGGCATAAAGTGCCTGCAGCAGGAACCATTTGCCGATGCCGAGCCCGATCGCCCGCTCGAACAGGCCGAAATAGGAAAGCTCGATGACCTCGTCGCTTTCCTTCAGCAGTTCGAAGAAGCCGGCCGGCGCGCCGTTGACGTAAAGCACGGTGACCGAAACGCGCGGATCGTGGACCGCCGCGGCGAGCTCCTCGTCGGTCATCCTGAGCCGCTTGTACCAGTGCCAGCGCTTACCCACCTGCCGGTAGAGGTAGCGATAGTAGTGCAGCGGGATATCGGCTGCGCGGATGATGGCCGTCTGGATGTTCACCGGCACGGGCAGGCTCGCCTTCGGCGGTGCCGTCATTTCCAGCCGGGTGACATGAGCCGTGAGCGGAGCGGGCTTCCTGGCCATCGCCGTCAGGCTTTGGGTGCGGGCGGGCCGGTGACGATGGGCGTATCCTGGCGGCTGCCCCATTCCGTCCAGGAGCCGTCATAGAGGGCATTGTCCTCGTGGCCGAGGGATTCGAGCGCCAGCGTGATGATCGCGGCGGTAATGCCCGAACCGCAGCTCGTGACGACAGGCTGGCCGAAATCGATGCCGGCATCCTCGATCGCCTTGCGGAGTTCCGGCAGCGAGCGAAGCTTGCCGTTGGCCGAGAACGTGCCGGACGGCAGGCTGACCGCACCCGGCATATGGCCGGAGCGCATGCCGGCGCGGGGTTCCGGTTCGCTGCCGGCGAAGCGGCCGGCCGAGCGCGCATCGGCGATCTGCCGCGAACCGTCGCTGACGATCGACAGCATGGTCTGGAAATCGATCACCTTGTCGACCCTGAAATCCGCCGTGAAGACGGCGGGCTCGGGCGAGGGAACGGCCGTTTCGAGCGGCCGGCCTTCCGCCTTCCAGCCGTCGAGGCCGCCATCGAGGACGAAGACCTCTCTGGCACCCATGATGCGGAACAGCCACCAGCCGCGCGGCGCGGAGAAGATGCCCGGGCCGTCATAGATGACGATGCGGTCGGTCTCCCGGATGCCCATCTTGCCCACGGTTTCGGCGAAGACCTCCGGCGAAGGGACCATGTGCGGAAGACCGGTCGAATGATCGGCGACCTTGTCGTGGTCGAAACGAAGAGCGCCGGGGATATGCCCGGCCGCATATTCGGCATCGGCGTCGCGGTTTTGCGCCGGCAGGTAGAAGGAGGAGTCGAGGATTTTCAGGTCCGGGCTGCCGAGCTCGCCCTGAAGCCACTCGGACGAAACGACGAAACGGCTGGTTTCGCTCATGATATGTCTCCCTTGCGGCCGAAAATCAGCCTTCTGCGGCAGGTTCGCCGAACCGGATACGGAAACGGCGGTTTTCCTTGCCCTTCTTTTCGATCTTGGCGATGTGAATGGCCCCGACCTCCTGCGTTTCGGAGACATGTGTGCCGCCGCACGGCTGGCTGTCAACGCTGGAGTTATCGCCGATGCAGACGAGGCTGACGCGGCCCATGCCCATCGGCGGGCGGACGTTCTTCGACTTGACGATGCCGGGATTGGCGGCGAGCTCCTCGTCGGTGATCCACTGGACGTAGACGGGGTGGTTTTGGGCGACGAGTTCCATGAGCTTCGCCGTAACCTCCTCCTTGTCGATCGTCTCGGTCATGTCGAAATCGACGCGGGATTCGTCCTCGCCGACCGCCGCGCCGGTGATCGGATAGGGGCAGACGACGGAGAGCAGGTGGCAGGCGGTATGCATGCGCATCAGCTTGTAGCGGCGCGGCCAGTCGATATGCAGGACCAGCTTCTCGCCGAGAAGCGGCTGCGGCTCGCCTTCGAGCGGCACGTGGATGACGATGTCCTTTGTGGCGCCGTGCTTCGTCTGGCCGAGCGCGATCTTCGTGCCGTCGGCGCGTTCCAGGAAGCCGGTGTCCCCGGGCTGCCCGCCGGAGGAGGCGTAGAAACAGGTGCGGTCCAGCTCGATGCCGCCGTCCTCGTGGATGGCCGTCACCACCGCTTCGGCCATCGATAGGTAGAAGTCGTCGCGGTAGAGGGCTTCAACGGGCATGGATCACTCTGTCTTGGCGGCCGGATGTCAGGCGGTTTGGAAGGGAACGGGGATCTGGTGCTTGCGCGTCAGCCAGTCCGGCACCGGCAGGCCCTTCGACTTCAGGAAATCGGGGTTGAAGAGCTTCGACTGGTAACGGTTGCCGTAGTCGCAAAGGATCGTCACGATCGTGTGGCCGGGGCCGAGATCCCTGGCAAGCCGGATGGCGCCGGCCACGTTGATGCCGGTGGAGCCGCCGAGGCAGAGACCTTCGTTCTCGACCAGATCGAAAATGTAGGGCAGCGCCTCGGCATCGGGGATGCGATAGGCGAAGTCGGGCGTGAAGCCTTCGAGGTTGGCGGTGATGCGTCCCTGGCCGATGCCTTCGGTGATCGAGTTCCCCTCGGCCTTCAGCTCGCCATGGGCGTAGAATTCGTAAAGCGCCGCGCCTTCCGGATCGGCGATGCCGATCTTGACGTTCGGGTTCTTCGCCTTCAGCCCCTGGGCGACGCCGGCAAGCGTGCCGCCCGAGCCGACCGAGCAGATGAAGCCGTCGACCTTGCCGCCGGTCTGTTCCCAGATTTCCGGGGCGGTCGTCTCGACATGCGCGTCGCGATTGGCCACGTTGTCGAACTGGTTGGCCCAGATCGCGCCGGCGGGTTCGGTCTTGGCGAGCTCTTCGGCAAGGCGGCCGGAGATCTTCACGTAATTGTTCGGGTTCTTGTAGGGGACCGCCGGGACCTCGACCAGCTCGGCGCCGAGAAGCTTCAGCGCGTCCTTCTTTTCCTGGCTCTGGGTTTCCGGAATGACGATGACGGTGCGGTATCCGAGCGCCTTGGCGACCAGCGTGAGACCGATGCCGGTATTGCCGGCCGTGCCTTCGACGATGATGCCGCCGGGCCTGAGCAGGCCCTTCTTCTCCGCGTCGCGGATGATGTAGAGCGCCGCGCGGTCCTTGACCGACTGGCCGGGGTTCAGGAACTCCGCCTTGCCGAGGATTTCGCAGCCGGTCGCTTCGGAGGCGCCCTTGAGCCGGAGAAGGGGCGTATTGCCGATCACATCGAGGACGGAGGAATAGGAGGTCATCGCGACACCTTGTTGTTCTGCCTGATTTAAGACGGGTCTTTTGGGCGGACAAGCACCGTAGAGCAAGAAATTCTGTTTCGGGAAGGGGCGGAGGCCGGTAAAATCCATCTTTCGGCGGGGCAGGCTGGCCGGAGCGACGTTTCAGCGGGAAAGAAACTTGGCCGGCTCTTCACGCGAACCCGCGATCACGCCGAAAATCTCGGAATATTCTTATCATATTGTAAGTAGTAAAAAGAACTTCCGGTCACGCGTATCCCAAAGCTGTTGAAGCCAATACTGAACCGTGCCATTCGAAAATTATCCCGCGGCGTGAATTCCGCTCGCGAATTGGCCTTGGATATGTCGCTGAGCTCCGAAAGGTTGGATTTCCTGATCGCCCATTACGTGTCCGGCTCTCTTCCGGAGCCGGCCCGTGCCCTTGTCGGTGCGCATCTGGAAATGCGGGCTTCGGCAGCGGGATTTGCCCGGACGCTGGAAGAAATGGCCGGCGACGCCCTGCACGACGGCGAATCGCTTGCCGTTTCCGCGCGCGACCGCCGGCTGAAGGAGATCTTCAGGTCGGCCCCCATGCCGTCCGGGCCGCGGGGGATGGGCGCGGCATCGAAATTTCCAGCCTCGCTGCGGGCCTATGTAGGCGTCGATCTTCCGGACATTCCCTGGAAGCTGAGCCTGCCGGGACTTCGGCGGCATGTCCTGGAAAAGTCGTCCGAAGTGGAGGCGAGCCTCCTGTGGGCGCGGCCGGGCAGGGCACTTCCCCGTCACCGCCATCGGGGCCTGGAGCTGACGCTGGTGCTCGAGGGCGAATTCCACGACCAGCAGGGACGTTTCAGGAAAGGGGATGTCGCAATCGCGGACGAGACGGTGCAGCATCGCCCGATCGCCGGAAGGCGCGGGCCATGCATCTGCTTCCTCGTGCTGTTTGCGCCGATCGCTCTCTCCGGTCCGCCGTTCCGGCTCATCGGCGATATCATCGGCATCTGACGAGGATTGAATTCAAATGAAACCGCAAAGGCCGGTCATCCGACCGGCCCCGCCGTTTTCAGTTCAGATGGAGCTGGGCTTCACTCACCGCCTGCTCGAAGTGCTGACGCGCCTCCTCCGGCGTTCTGCGTCCGTCGAGCGCGGCGCGGCAGGCGCTGCGGGCCTTGACGAAGTGAGGCCCGCGCATGTCCGGCCAGCGGTCCGTCAACAGGGCCAGTGCCTCGAAAGGCCCGTTGATGACTTCCGTGCCAAGATGGCCGAACGCGACGCGGACAGGTTTCTGCCAGCTTGTTTGCATGTTTGTCTCCTCCCTGGATACCAACCATAAGAAACGGCCAGGGCGGCGAATGGTTCCCCGCCGCTGCAAAAAAATTGCAGCCGAGCGGCGGGGCCGGCGTTCACTGGAAAAAGCCGGCGAGCCAGTAGAACAGCGCGGAGATCAGCGCCGCTGCCGGGAGCGTGACGAACCAGGCAAAGACGATATTGCCGGCGATGCCCCAGCGGACTGCGGAGACCCGTCGCGCGGCGCCGACACCGATGATCGCGCCGGTGATGGTGTGGGTGGTCGAGACGGGTATGCCGAGCCAGGTGGCGCCGAACAGCGTCAGGGCGCCGCCCGTTTCGGCGCAGAAGCCCTGCATCGGGTTGAGCCTGGTGATCTTCGAACCCATCGTGTGCACGATGCGCCAGCCACCGAAGAGCGTGCCGAGCGCCATCGCCGCCTGGCAACTGATGACCACCCAGAAGGGGACGTGGAACTCGCCCCCGAGATAGCCCTGCGAATAGAGGAGGACGGCGATGATGCCCATGGTCTTCTGGGCGTCGTTGCCGCCATGGCCGAGAGAATAGAGCGAGGCGGAGACGAATTGCAGCACCCGGAACGTGCTGTCGACGGCAAAGGGCGTCTGGCGCACGAAGACCCATGAGACGATCAGGACCAGGGTCAAAGCGAGGAAGAAACCGATAGCCGGCGACATGAAGATCGCGCCGACGGTCTTCAGGAGGCCGCCCCAGACGATCGAGCTCAGACCCACCTTGGCGAGGCCGGCGCCCACGAGCCCGCCGATCAGCGCGTGCGACGAGCTCGACGGAATGCCGAAGATCCAGGTGGCGATGTTCCAGATGATCGCGCCCATCAGCGCGGCGAAGATCACCTGCGGCGAGACGATGTCGGGATTGATGATGCCGGTGCCGAGCGTTTCCGCCACGTGCAGGCCGAAGAACAGGAAGGCGATGAAGTTGAAGAAGGCCGCCCAGAAGACCGCGTATTGCGGCCTGAGCACGCGGGTCGAGACGATCGTCGCGATCGAGTTCGCCGCGTCATGCAGCCCGTTCAGGAAGTCGAAGAAGAGCGCGATGCCGATCAGTCCGGCGAGCAGCGGGAAAGCGAGGGAGGCTTCCATCAGACATTCTCGATCACGATGCCGCTGATCTCGTTGGCGACGTCCTCGAACCGGTCGAGCACCTTCTCGAGCTCGCCATAGATCTCGCTGCCGATGAGGAAGTCCATGGCATTGCCGGTGCCGTGACGGCGGAAGAGATCCTTGAGGCCCTGGTCGTGCAGGTCGTCGGAACGGCCCTCGACGCGCATGATCTCCTCGGCGATCGCGCCGAGCCGCGGCGCATTGGCGCCGATCTTGTTGAGTAGCGGCACCGCCTCGGCGATGAGATGCGCGGCCTGGACGATCTCGCCACCCATCTGCTGCATCAGCGGATCGAAGCTTGTCTGTTCGAACAGCCGGATCGTCTTGACCGTCTTGTGCATCATGTCGATCGCGTCATCCATGGATTGGATGAGGTCCTTGATGTCGCCGCGGTCGAAAGGGGTGATGAAGCTGCGGCGGGTGGCCTGCAGCACCTCGCGGGTGATGTTGTCCGCCTCGTCCTCAAGCGCCACGATGCGCTGGCAGTTGCCGTCGATGTCCCTGCCGGCAAGCAGCGCATTCAGGGCTTCCGCGGCGCCGACCACGGTACGGGAATGCTGCGCGAAAAGATCGAAGAAGGCATCCTCGCGGGGAAGCAGTTTTCTGAACAGGCCCAGCATACGAGGCTCCTTGCATCTTTCTGACCGTCATAAATGTGTCATAAAGCGTGAAAGGCGAGACTGGAAAGTGCCGGAAAGGATTTTCTGTGGACGACAAGACCTGCTTTTATAAGCCGGCTAATGATTTGTTTTCCCAAAGGAATCGAAAAGAAGGCGCCACAAATGAAAAGGCCGCCGCACCAGCGGGTGCGGCGGCCGTCCGTCGACGGGAATTTCCGTCAGTCGATGATCTGCACGACGGTATGGGTCTGCGGATCGACGATCACGCGCTGCTCGTTGACGACCGCATAGGCATAGGTCGGCGCTTCCGGGACCGGCGTGAGCACCACCTGCTGCGGGATCGGCTGGCCGACGACGACGCGCTCCCGGACCACGACCGACTGCTGGATCGGCTGTTCGCGGACATAGGTGACGACGCGTTCCGGCGGCGGATCGATGGCCGTGCCGGCCGCCGCGCCGACGATGCCGCCCACGGCTGCGCCGACCGGGCCGCCGACGATGGCGCCGGTGACCGCACCGCCCACGGCGCCGTTGACGGTGCTTTCCTGTGCGGCGGCACCCGTCGCAACGAGGCCGATCGCGGTAGAAATGAGAATCAACTTGTTCATGACCACTTTCCTTTCGGTTGAGGTGGCCGGAGAACGTCATCGCTTTCTTTTTCGTTCCGCCAAAATCGGCCTTTCGGACCTAAGTCCTAACGTCTTCAGGCCTTTAGTAGGACAATTTCGGATACCAGTGCGGCGAGCGGCCCTCCGGCGTCGCATCCAGGATCATCCAGAGCGGCATGAGATCGGGCGCCCCGCGCGGATCCTGGCCCGGATCGGCGGTGACCGCGCCCATCTCCTGGCTCCAGAAATGCCGCATGGTCCCGTCTCGCCGGGTAAAGACGTTGAAGGCGGCGTCATCGCTGCCGTTCGCGCCGAGCGCGTGATAGTCGCGGCTGTATTCGCCCTTCATGTCCGAGTAAAGCGGCAGGTGATGCCAGCCTCGTTCCTCCCTGAAGTCGATCAAGCGCCTGATCGGCGAACGCGCCACGACCGCGAACGATACCCTTTGCCGGATGTCCGGGACCTCCCCGTCCCAGGACGAAAGCAGCGACGTGCACATCGGGCAGGGGCGCTCCCGTTCCGGACCGAACATGTAGCTGTAGACGACGAGGGTTTCCTTGTCGGCGAACAGGTCTTCGAACGAAATCGGGCCGTTCTCGCCTTCGAACGTGTAATTTCCGGGCACCGCGCCGCCCGGCGGCAGCCGGCGTCTCTGCTCGGCGACCCGTTCGATATGGCGCCTGAGTTCTATCTCCTCCGCAAGCAGGGCATCGCGCGCCTCCCGGTAGGCGGCGCTTTCGTTGGGGAACCGCACTCCGTTCTTCATCGCCAGCTCGATTGCGGGTCTGAGGCTCTGCACGTCGTTCATGACATATCCTCCATCTGTCGCTTGCGCAGGAGACGGATCCGGCTCCCGCTGCTAAACATCGGGTCGGGCGATCGCGTCTCGCCCTGACCCAAGGACGCCCGCCGGCCTCCCGAGCCGACCGGCACGTATGAAAAATGCGCTCGAAATGAGGGAGCAAAATGTCGGAGCGATTTCTGATCGAGGGGCCGGAGAACGCAGAATTCACGATCCTGCTGGCGCACGGCGCCGGCGCTCCGATGGATTCGGCATCGATGACGGCCGCGGCGAATGCTCTCTCGACCAAGGGCTTCCGCGTGGCGCGGTTCGAATTCGGCTATATGGCGTCCCGGCGGATATCGGGCGACCGCAAGCCGCCGCCCAGGGCCGAAACCCTCAATCCCGAGTACCGGGACGCGATCGCCGAACTCGGCGCGAAGGGACCGCTCATCATCGGCGGCAAGTCGATGGGCGGACGGGTCGCGAGCATGATTGCCGACGACCTCTATGCGGAGGGAAAAATCGCCGGCCTTCTCTGCCTCGGCTATCCCTTTCATCCGCCCGGCAAGCCCGAACAGCTTCGTACGCAACACCTGAAAGGGCTGAGGACGCCCGCATTGATCTGCCAGGGGACCCGCGACGAATTCGGCACGCGGGAAGAGGTTGCCGGCTATGAACTCTCCGGCAGGATCGAGATAATGTGGCTGGAGGACGGCGATCACGACCTGAAGCCGCGCAAGAAGATCTCCGGTTTCTCCGCCGCAGATCACCTCGCCACGATGGCGGAAACCGTCCATGTTTGGGCCGGGGCACTGAAGCCTTAGCCTTGCTCTTTCGATGCCGAATGGAGGCCTCGACAAATCATGTCGCCATGCGGTGATCTATGAACCGCGATGCTTCGCCAGGCTTGCCATTTGATGTTACGAACTATTTAGTACAAAATGAGCTGCCGGCCTGATGGATGGCTTGATCCGTGGGCGGCACGTCCCTGGAAGCGGGATGGCTGGCCTGGAGGAGAGGAGAAGGCCGATGAAGACGTCGATCGCGACTGTATCGATCAGCGGCGAATTGCCTGAGAAGCTGGATGCGATCGCCAAGGCGGGGTTCGACGGGGTGGAGATCTTCGAGAACGATTTCCTGGCCTTCGACGGCAGTCCCTCGGATGTCGGGAAGATGGTGCGGGATTTCGGCCTGGAGATCACGCTGTTCCAGCCCTTCCGCGATTTCGAGGGCATGCCGGAACCATTGCGCAGCCGCACCTTCGACCGCGCCGAGCGCAAGTTCGACGTCATGCAGCAGCTCGGCACCGACCTTTTGCTCGTCTGCTCCAACGTCTCTCCGGTGTCGCTCGGCGGCATCGACCGGGCGGCGGCCGATTTCCATGAACTCGGCGAACGGGCGGCAAAACGCGGCCTGAAGGTCGGCTACGAGGCGCTCGCCTGGGGCCGCCACATCAACGACCACCGCGATGCCTGGGAGATCGTCCGCCGTGCCGATCATCCGAATATCGGCCTCATCCTCGACAGCTTTCACACGCTGTCGAAAAAGATCGACATCAACTCGATCCGTTCCATCCCGAAGGACAAGATCTTCATCGTCCAGCTTGCCGATGCGCCGCTGATCGACATGGACCTGCTCTACTGGTCGCGGCATTTCCGCAACATGCCGGGCGAGGGGGACCTGGCGGTGACGGCGTTTACGGCGGCGATCGCCGAGACCGGCTATGACGGCTATTTCTCGCTGGAGATCTTCAACGACCAGTTCCGCGGCGGCCAGGCGCGGCCGATCGCGGCCGACGGTCACCGGTCGCTGATCTATCTCGGCGACCAGGTGCGCCGCAGCCCGAACGTCTCCTCGCTCACCGTTCCCGCCATGCCGGAGCGGGCGAAGGTCACGGGCGTCGGCTTCGTGGAGTTTTCGGCCGACGAGAAGGACGCCGCCGATCTTGCCGGCATCCTGAGGACGCTCGGTTTCCGCAAGGCCGCCGTCCATAAGAGCAAGAAGGTCGGCCTTTATCGGCAGGGCGATATCCGCCTCATCGTCAACACGGAGGAGAAGGGTTTCGCCAGCGCCTCGTTTGCGGTGCACGGCACGTCGGCCTATGCGATGGCGCTCAAGGTCCAGGATGCGAAGGATGCGCTGGCGCGCGCCGTGGCGCTGGGGGCGGAGGCCTTCAGCCAGCCGGTCGGCCCGGGCGAGGTGGAGATCCCGGCGATCCGCGGCGTCGGCGGCGGGCTGATCTATCTGATCGACGAGAAGAGCAGCCTCGGCCGGTTTTCCGAGATCGACTTCGTGCCCATGGAGGACGGTGCGGAAATTGCTCCGGCGCATCTCGAACATGTCGATCACATCGCCCAGACGGTCGCCTATGACGAGATGCTGACCTGGCTGCTGTTCTACACGTCGATCTTCGAGGCGCAGAAGACGCCGATGGTCGACATCATCGATCCGGCCGGCGTGGTCAGGAGCCAGGTGGTGGAGAATGCCTCCGGCACGCTGAGGATCACGCTGAACGGGGCGGAGAACCGCCGCACGCTCGCCGGTCATTTCATCGCCGAGACCTTCGGTTCCGGCGTCCAGCATCTGGCCTTCCAGACGCACGACATCTTTGCCACCGCCGAGGCGCTCCGCAAGAACGGCTTCAAGCCGCTGCAGATCTCGCCGAACTACTATGGCGACGTGGAGGCGCGCTTCGGCCTCGACCCGGAGCTGACCGAGAGGCTGAAGGCGGACAACATCCTCTACGACCGCGACGAGCAGGGCGAATATTTCCAGCTCTACAGCATGACCTTCGGGGAAGGCTTCTTCTTCGAGATCGTCGAGCGCCGCCAATATCGCGGCTACGGCGCACCCAACGCCATCTTCCGCATCGCCGCCCTCAAAAAGGCGCTCAGACCAGAGGGAATGCCGAGGATCTGATCCGCTCGCCCGTCATGATCTTCGGCCGAGCAGCCAGAGGAGATAGGGCCCGCCGATCAACGCCGCGAACAGGCCGACCGGCACCTGGTAGGGATAGATGACGACGCGCGACAGCCAGTCGGCCGCAATCAGCACGCCGGCGCCGATCAGGATCGCCCCTAAAAGCTGATGATGCGGCCGCTGGAAACCGATCAGCCGCGCGAGATGCGGCGCGATCAGGCCGGTGAGGCTGAGCGGCCCGACCAGGAAGGACGAGATCGCCGTCATCAGCGCCGCGAGGACGGCGAGTATCAGGCGCGACGGCAGAACCTGAAGGCCGATGCTGCGGGAAAGGCCGGCGCCGAGCGGCAGGATGGCAAGCCAGCGCGTCATGAGGAAGAGCGGCGCCGTCAGCACCGCGAGCGAAATCACGGCGGTCCAGGCCTCGAAACCGCCGGCGCGGTTGGTGGAGCCGGACATCCAGGTGAGCAGGATGTAGCTGCGCATATCGCCCTGGGCGAGCACCATGCTGACGATCGCCATGGAGAAGGCGCTGATGGCGATGCCGGCGAGCAGCAGCCGTTCGGCGGAAAGCCCGGAGCGGCCAGCGATCGCGATCATGACGAGGAGGGCGGCAAGCGCCCCGAGCGCCATGCCGGAGAGCATGACGGCCGGCGAGGGAAAGCCGAAGAGGAAGAGCGCGACGGTGAGGCCGGCGCCGCCGCCGGTCGAAACGCCGAGGACTTCCGGGCTCGCGATCGGATTGCCGGTGATGCGCTGCATGAGGAAGCCCGCCGCGCCCAGCATCGCGCCGGCGCCGCCGGCCGCAACGACGCGCGGCAGACGGAAGGGCAGGAGGTCGGAGAACAGCGTTCCCGTCGCAATGCTCCAGCCGCCCTCGGCCGGACCGATGGTCAGCACGGCGGCGAAGATCGCCGCGAGCAAAATGGCAAGGACGATGAGGGCGGTTCCGGGCTTCCGCAGATGCCGCAAGACGGCGTCAGGCCTTGCGGTGACGGCGGAAAATCCGTGAACGCGCGGCAGCAGCAACAGGAGCAGCGGACCGCCGAGCAGGGCGGTGGCCGCGCCGGTCGGCGCGAGGTCGGAAAATCCCGGTCCCAGCACTTGCGTCAGGCAGTCGGCCAGGAAGAGGACGGCGGCGCCCGTCAGCGGGGCGGCGATCATCATCTGCCCCGTGCTCCGCGCGCCGCAGAGTCTTGCGATCGCCGGCGCGGCAAGCCCGAGGAAGCCGATGATTCCGACGGTGGCGGTGACGGAGGCGGACAGCCAGACGGCGAGGATGAGGATCGCGAACCGCGCCGCATGCAGCGCGACGCCGAGGCTTTTCGCGCTGGAATCGTCGAGCGCCAGGACGTTGAGGGGCCTGAGCAGCAGGAATGCCGCAGCGATGCCGGCCGCCAGCCGCGGTGCGAGCGAGATCACGCCGCTCCAGTCCTGCTGGTTGAGCGCGCCGGCACCCCAGATATGGATCGACATGGCATATTCGCCGCGGGCGAGCACCAGCGTGACGCTGAGCGAGGCGGCAATCAGGCTGACGATCATGCCGGAAATGGCGACCGTGACCGGATCGAAGCCGCGCCGCCAGCTGAGCGCAAGCACGATGGCGACGGCGGCAAGTCCCCCGGCAAATGCCGCGAGTTCCCGCGAGGCTCCCACCAGCAGCGGCGAAAGGCTGAGGCCCAGCGTGAGCGCGAGCTCCGCGCCGGAGGCGATGCCGAGCGTCGAGGCGTCGGCGATCGGATTGCGCAGCACCCGCTGCAGGAGCGCGCCGGCAAGGCCGAGCGCTGCGCCCGAGATCAATGCGATGGCGGCACGGGGAGCCAGGCTGCTCCAGAGCAAGATCCGGTCGAGTGCTGCCGCCGTCTCCGTGTCTCCCGGCACCTGAGGGCGCAACAGCAGAAGCAGCGAGAAGGCGAGAATACAGGCGATCCCGAGCAGGGCTGCGGGAAGGAGGGACGGGGAGGGCGCGCGCAGGGGCATCGACAGATCAGCCGTTCCCGGCATGGGAAAATCCTTCAGCCAGGAAATCGGCAAAGCGGCTTGCGGCCGGCAGCGCGCCGTAGGGATTGACGGAGCCGATCGTCAGGACGCGGTTTTCGCGCACGGCGGGAAGCGCCTTCCAGAAAGCGCTTCCCGTGAGAGCCCGGAAGGCGTCTTCCGGATGCGGCGGGATGAGGACGATCCAGGCATCCGGCATGGAGGCGAGCGTCTCGATGCCGACGGGCGCCGTGGCCGAATAGCTGGTCGCGCCCGTCCAGGCATTCTTCAGGCCCGTGCGTTGCAGAACCTCCCCGAACATGCTGTCGGAGCCGAATACCCGATAGTGGCGGGCGTCGCCGAGATTGATCGGCAGGACGGGCCGGCCGTCGCCTTTGGCGAAAAGCGATCGATATCGGTCGAGCCTCGCCGCGAGCTCGTCGACCATCCGCCGCGCCGCGGGAAGCTGCAGACGCTCGCCGATCGCGAGCGTCGCCTGTTCCGCCAGCGCATGGGGGCTTTCCCCGGGCCTGTAGATCGCATGGTTTTCGACCGGCGCGATACGGCTCATCAAAGGGTCGGCCCAGGCATAGAAATTGGAGTTGAAGATCAGGTCGGGACGGGCAAAACGCAGCACCTCGAAATTCGGCGTGCCGCGCAGGCCGAGATCGGCGACGTCTTCCGGGACCTCGGGTTCGACCGCGACCTGCCGGAACTGGCGAAGCTCGGTCGCCGCGACCACGTCGGCGCCGATCGCCAGCAGCGTCTCAAGAAGCGCCCAGTCGAGCGTCGCGACGCGGGTCCCCGGCACCTGTGAATGGACGCGTCCGGCCGTCGCCAGAAGCGCGGCGGCTCCGGAAAGCATGGTCCTGCGCGTCAGCGGATGCGGTTCTTTCAACGTCTCTCCAATCGCACGGGAAGGCCCCGAACAGAGGCCTTCCTGCAAAACGAAACTCAGGCTGTCAACTTACCAGACCTTGCTGAGCTTGAAGGTGAGGGTGCGGGCATCGCCGTAACCGCAGGCACCGACGCCGCCGCAGCTTTCGACATAGGTCTTGTCGAAAAGATTGGTGACGTTGAGCGACGCCGTCCAGTCGTCTTTCTTGTAGCGGATGGCGGCATCGACGACGGTTGCGTCGGGAACTTTCAGCGTATTGGCTTCGTCCGCCCAGGATTCGCCCTTGTAACGCAGGCCGGCACCGAGGCTGAGGCCTTCCAGGGCTCCCTGAGTGACCGTGTAGTCAAGCCACAACGAAGCGGTGATATCCGGCACGATATAGGGTGTCTTACCCTCGAACGCCGGGTTGAGCGGGTTCTTAGTGACCTCGACATCCGTATAGGTCAGCGAACCAAGCAGCTTCCAGTTCTCGTCGATATTGACCTTGGCTTCTAGTTCGATGCCCCGGGATTCCACCTCGCCGAGCTGCAGGCGCGCGAATGGCGGTGCCGGCTCCGATACGGTGTAGTTCTGTTTTCTGATATGGAAGACGGAGGCCGTCAGCGAGCCGTCAAAGAAAGTTGGCTCGTATTTGATGCCGGCTTCGTACTGCTCACCCTCTTCTGGCTTGAGCGGGCCGGCGGTGCCGGTTCCGACGAGCGGATTGAAGAAGGTCGCGGCGCTGACATAAGGCGTCAGGCCGTTGTCGAACTCGTAGGCGAGACCGGCCCGTCCGCTCCAGGCGCCGTCGGAATCCTTGAAGCTGCCGGCCGGATTCAGCTTGTTGTCGAAATCGGTGTGAACATAGTCGTAGCGGCCGTTCAGCGTGACGATCCAGCCTTCGCCGAAGCGGATCTGGTCCTGCGCATAGAAGCCCAGCTGATTCATCGTCACGACTTCGTCGTAAAGCGGACCGTTCGGCACTTGCGGCAGGCCGTAGATCGGGTTCAGCACGTCGATCGGGCCGGAGCCGAAGACGAAATTCTGGAGGTTGTCGATCCGATAATAGCGGTAATCGACCCCCACCATGATGTTGTGCGTGGCGCCGCCGAGCTCGAACTCGTTCTCGACGCGGTTGTCGAAGGCAAGGTTATCGGCCGTGGTATCACCCTCAAAGCCGATCCGGTTCAGCGCGGTCGCGCTGGCCCAGAGATACGGGTAAGGGCCGAATTCGTACTTGTCGAGATGCCCGTAGCGGAAGTTCGACGAGAATTTCCAGCCACCGTCGAATTCATGCTCCAGTTCGTAGCCGATCATCTGCTGGTCATACCGGCCCTCGTCGAGATCGGGCTCGCCGGGAAAGAAGTCGCGGTCGATCCTGCCAACTCCAGGCCTGTCGACGACCGTGCCTTCATAGGGCAGGAAGCCGTTGCCGGTATGAACCTGATCGAGACCGCCGTAATAGGCCCAGACGGTGAATTTCGTCGCTTCGTCCGGAGATATGGTCAACTGGGGCATGATGAAGCCGCGGAAATCGCGGGTGAAATCGGTATAGCCTTCGCCGCCGGCAATCTTGCCGGTCAACCGGTAGGTCATGGTATCGCTGCTGCCGACCTTGTCGGAGATGTCGAAGCCGCCGAAGGCATTGGCGTTACTGTTGATACCGATCTCAGTGTAATAATAGGGCTCATCGGTCGGCCGCTTGCGCACCATGTTGACGATGCCGCCGGGGTTCGAGCCGCCATAGAGGACCGAGGCCGGCCCCTTGAGCACTTCGACGCGCTCCAGCATGAACGGATCGATCTGGAAGCCGCCGAAACCGTAGCTGAACAGGTTGAGGCCATCCAAGTACACGCCGGTCTGTGTCGCGTCGAAGCCGCGGATGTAAAACCAGTCGGTGTCCGGGTCGGTGCCATACGGAGCCGCAACGACACCCGGAGTGTACCGCAATGCCTCGTCTACTTTGTTGACCACGCCGCGGTCGTCCATCTCTTCCTTCCCGACCACGGAAACCGCCTGCGGGATTTCGTTGAGCGGCGTGTCGGTCTTGGAGCCGGTGGTAGATTTCTTCGCGACATAGCCCTTCACCGGTCCGGTCGCGCCTTCGCCTTCGCCCTGGAGCACGATCGGAGCGAGGGTCGTATCGGCATTCTGCGCCTGTGCTTGGGCCTGTACTTGGGCCTGTGCTTGGGCCGCCCAGCCCGCGCAAATGCCGATCAGCGCGACGCCCGCGCCAAGACCGAGCCTTGTTCCGATAGATCTCTTCCGCTTCCCCATTCGTGACCCCACTCACATGACCTGGCGGCCGCTCCCCCTGGATGCGGCGCTGCAATAAGGTGAGTGATTAACTCAATTTAATCTTTGCGGCTTGGCCCGATCGGCTGCAATTGAACGGTTTTGGGCAAATTTAATGGCCGTGGGCAAATCTTTGCGGAGTGGTCAAGTCCGCTTCGCCTTTCTCCAACGGGCGGGCGTGGTCCCCACATGCTTGCGGAAAACTCTCGTGAAATGCGCCTGGTCGGAAAAGCCGGTCTCGGCCGCGACGGAGGTCAGCGGCTGGTCGTCGGCCGCCAGCAGTTTCTTGGCCCGGTCGAGGCGGGCGTTCGTCTGCCATTCGTGGGGCGCCATGCCGGTGGAGGCCTTGAAGGAATGGCTGAAATGCGATTGCGACAGGCCGGTGAGCTCGGCGAGTTCCTGCAGGCGGATGTTGCGCATGCAGTTCTCGGTGATGAAATCGGTGGCGCGCCTGAGTTGCCAGGAGGCGAGGGAGCCCCGTTTGCGCGGCGGCGTCTTCATCATCTTCAGGACGTCGATGACGAGCGCCAGCGCCAGCCCGTCGCCGTAAAGGTCGTGCAGCGGATCGGGACTGGCGATCTCGGCAGCGATCAGTTCGGCAAGCGCCATGACGCGCTGGTCGAAGAAGAGGAGCTGCGGGTCCTTGAGCTTCTTCGGGTCGATCTCCTCCATCAGCCGGCGGCTGACGACATCCGCATCGAAATGAATGTCGAGATGGCGCACGGACTGAACCTCGGTAATGTCCACCCAAAGGTCCATCTCGGCCGGAATGTAGGAGATCGGGCTTTCGCGCCTGTCCTGCGGTGCGCCGTGCGCCTTCGGCGAGAGCTTGACGGAGGGCCGCCCCCGGCCGCGATGGTCGAGCAGGATGAAGAGGCGCGGATCGCGCGCCACGTAATATCCGCCCGCATAGGCCGCGCATTCCACGTCCCAGAGATCGGCCGTGATCCCGTTCCAGTGACGGCGGCGAAGCCCGCCGATGACCGAGAAGCCTTCGATCCTGTTCTGCATCCGCGGCTGGAACGTCATCCGGATATCCCGCACCTCAATAAAACATGTGTTGTTTTATCAAGTTTTACTCTGGCCATCAACGGCATGTTTCAGGCAGGCTTCAATGGCCGCCGACCTGCGCCGCGTGCAACCGGTTGTAGGCGCCGCGCCGGGCGATCAGGTCCTGGTGCGTTCCCTGTTCGACGATGCCGCTGCCGTCGATGACGACGATGCGGTCGGCGCCCTGGATGGTGGCGAGCCGGTGCGCGATGATGAGCGTCGTACGGCCTTCCGAAAGCTCGGCAAGCGAGCGCTGGATGGCGCGTTCCGTCTCCGTGTCGAGCGCAGACGTCGCCTCGTCGAGGATCAGGATCGGCGGGTTCTTCAAAAACATGCGGGCAATTGCGATGCGCTGCTTCTGGCCGCCGGAGAGTTTCACGCCGCGCTCGCCGATCAGGGTGTCGAGGCCATCGGGCAGGCCGGCGAGCATCTCTTCGAGCCGTGCCCGGCGCGCCGCCTCGACGATATCCTTTTCGCCGGCGCCGAGCCGGCCATAGGCGATGTTCTCGCGGATCGTGCCGCCGAACAGGAAGACGTCCTGCTGCACGACGCCGATCTGCTGGCGCAACGAAACCCTGGTCATCTTGCGGATGTCGATGCCGTCGATGGTGATGCTGCCCGAGCCGATCTCGTAGAAGCGCGGCAGAAGCGAACAGATGGTCGTCTTGCCGGCGCCCGACGGCCCCACGAAGGCGATCGTCTCGCCGGCCCGGATCGTCAGGTTGACGTCCTGCAGAACCGGCTTTTCCGGATTGTAGCCGAAGGAGACGTTCTGATAGACGATCTCGCCCCTGAGGTGGCCGACCTCGACCGCATCCGACGCATCGGCGATATCCGGCTCCGTGTCGATGAGCTCGGTGAAGCGCCGGAAGCCGGCAATCCCCTTCGGATAGGTCTCGATCACTGAATTGATCTTCTCCACGGGGCGGAAGAAGACGCCGACGAGCAGCAGGAAGCCGATGAAGCCGCCGGCGGTGAGCTCGCCCGACAACACGAAATAGGCGCCTGCGATCATCACCACCATCTGGGTCAATCGCATGCTCATGTAGCTGAGCGAGCTGCTGGCGGCCATCAGCTTATAGGCTTCGAGCTTCACGCGCCGGTAGTTCTGGTTGTCCTTTTCGAAGAGCGTGCGCTCGTGCTGCTCGTTGGCGAAGGCCTGCACGACGCGGATGCCGCCGACATTCTCCTCGATGCGGGTGTTGAAATCGCCGACGCGGCTGAAGAGCCGGCGGAAATTATCGGTCATCCGGCTGCCGAAATGGCTGGTCACCCAGGCCGTCAGCGGCACGACGACGGCGGTGATCAGCGCAAGCTGCCAGTTCACCGAGAACATCAGCATGAGCGCGCCGGCAAAGGTCATCAGCGCGATGAACAGGTCCTCCGGCCCGTGATGGGCGACCTCGCCGATCTCTTCCAGATCCTTGGTGAGACGGCCGACGATATGGCCGGTCTTCTGGTTGTCGAAATAGCTGAAGGAAAGCTTCTGCAGATGGTTGAAGGCGGCCCGGCGCATGTCGGTCTCGATATTGATGCCGAGCATATGTCCCCAATAGGTGACGACCGCCATCAGGCCCGTATTGATCGCATAGACGACGAGAAGCCCTGCTGACGCGAACAGAATCAGCACCCATTCGTGGCTCAGGAGCAGCCGGTCGACGAAAAGCTTCACCGCCATGGGGAAAGCAAGTTCGAGCACGCCGGAAAGGACGGCACAGGCGAAATCGAGGACGAAAAGCCCTCGGTATGGCCGGTAGTAGGAGAAGAAACGGCGAAGCATTCAGACCTTCATTGCAAAATCACTATCGGGGCACGGTTGACCGCCGGAACGAAATTGGCGAAACATGACCCGATTTCTCCATATTCGAAAAGCAGACCGGATGGATAGTACCCTTATGCCGCCGCATGACGATCGGCGCGCAGCCGCAGACAAAAACGGTTCTTTTTTATCGCTGCGCGATGTCAGTTTCGCGATAGAGGGACGCATCCTTCTGCACCCGCTTACCCTCGATCTTGCCGCGGGTAAATCCATCGCCTTGATCGGTCATAACGGTTCGGGAAAATCGACGCTCCTGAAGCTGATCGGCCGCCAGCAGGCGCCGAGCGGCGGCGTGATCCATTTCGAGGGCAGGCCGCTGGAGGACTGGGGCGCCCGCGCTTTTGCCCGCAGGCTCGCCTATCTGCCGCAGCGCACGCCCGCCGCACCGGGCATGCTGGTCAAGGAACTGGTGGCGCTCGGCCGCTATCCCTGGCATGGCGCGCTCGGCCGCTTCGGCGCGACCGACCGGGCGAAGGTCGAGGAGGCGATCGAGCTCACCGGCATCGGCGGCTTTTCCGAGCGGATGGTGGACAGCCTGTCGGGCGGCGAACGCCAGCGCGTCTGGCTCGCCATGCTGGTGGCGCAGGACGCGACCTGCCTGCTGCTCGACGAGCCGATTTCGGCACTCGACATCGGCCACCAGCTGGAAGTCCTGTCGCTGACCCACGACCTCTGCCGCGAAAAGGGCATCACCGTCATCACCGTGCTGCATGACGTGAACATGGCGGCGCGCTTCTGCGACGAGATCGTTGCGCTGCATTCCGGCCGGCTGATCGCCCATGGCACGCCGGAAGACGTCATGACGCCGGACGAGCTGGCCCGCATCTACGACGTGCGGATGGACGTCCTCCATCAGCCGTCCAGCGGCAGGCTGGTGGCGCTGGCGCGATAACGTCACAGGCGAGCATCGCCGTTCGGGAAGGATTTTCCTCCGTTCTCGCCCTCTAATGCAGTTCGGGGGACGGGAATTGATGGTTGACCTTCCAGGCGTCGGCATCCTGCGTCTTCAGGCGGCGGTCGGCCCGCGAGGGTTCGGAAACGAGCACTACATTGGGGCTGAACATCTTCGGGATGAAGGAGAACGGCAGACTGCCCACCTCCCGCATGGGAGCGTTCACGCGCATGATCTGAGCCAGGCACCGCCAGTCGAAACCCTGATGGGAGACGTGGTGCGGAGGCACGCGGTCCAACTGGTAGAGACCCGCCCAGAAGGTTTCGCGGATGTTGCCGGACTGCCTGTCGTAGCCCATCAGGGCCGAGCCCCAGTTCTTGATCCATACGGCGGGTCCGATTTCCACGGGAACGGTGACGAGAAAGACCCGCGGCCTGACGATCCCGCAGACATGCTCGACGATCCTGACCACGCGGTTCAACGGGACGTGCTCGAGCGTCTCGAGGGCAACCACGACATCCGCGTCGATCGAATGGTAGAATGTCTCCTCGGACGCATCGCCCAAAGCGAAGCGGCAATTGCTGAGGTGCCCGTAGCGCGCTTTGGCCGCGTCGATGAACGTCGGATCGTAATCGATGCCGACATAATCGACATCGAAGCTTTCGAATATGTGGCCGACCGCGCTTCCAGGCCCGCAACCGATATCCAGGATCCGCATCCTGCGGTCGCCGATCTCGCGCGCGAGACGGCCAAGCACCTCGATGAGCTTTCTGTAGCGCCCCGCATGGAGAAAACGCGTAAGCCGATTGTAATTCTGAACGGCTTCATAGGTCGTGGTCGTTTCGGCTTGTGCCATCATAAAGTCCCCTATGGATCAACAACCGCAACGCAAGATCAGACGGCATTGCCCCCAACGCCCTATTCAGCCGGCGGATCAATCCTCCGATCATCGCATGCACGGTTGACGCAGCAAGGTGGCCAAAAGCGATAGTTGTGGCCTACCCCCCATTCCGAGATACTTCGCTAGGTGGAGAAGAGCTACTTCCGGTTTCAAAGGGAGCATCCGGAGTGTCCGATCGGCGAAGTGACGGGGTACCTTCATCCTCCCTTTTGGCAAGCTGGTCGGTCCGCGGTTCCTATTTATAGTTTCCCCTGGCAACCGCACGGGGGCCGCGTCTCAACGGGGGAGAGCCGGCTTATGGCGGATAAAGTGGCATTGATCATCGGCGTAACCGGGCAGGACGGCGCCTATCTCAGCGAGTTGCTGCTGTCCAAGGGCTACATTGTGCATGGGTTGAAACGGCGGTCGTCGTCGTTCAACACAGCCCGCGTCGATCACCTCTACAGCGATCCCCACAAGAGCGATGTCCGGTTTCATCTGCATTTCGGCGACCTGACCGACGCGACGAATCTGTGCCGGGTCATTCAGGACGTCAGGCCGGACGAGATATACAATCTGGGCGCGCAGAGCCATGTGCAAGTGAGTTTCGAGACTCCGGAATACACCGCCAATGCCGACGCTCTCGGAACGCTCCGGCTTCTCGAGGCCATGCGAATCCTGAAACTTGGCAAGACCTGCCGGTTCTACCAGGCCTCCACGTCCGAGCTTTTCGGCGGGATGGGTGAGGTGCCGCAGCACGAAGGGACGCGCTTTTATCCGCGCAGCCCCTATGCGGCCGCCAAGCTCTATGCCTACTGGATGACCGTGAATTATCGCGAGGCTTATGGTTTTCATGCCTCGAACGGCATTCTGTTCAATCACGAAAGCCCTATTCGCGGCGAAACCTTCGTGACGCGGAAGATCTCGCGCGGCGTTGCCGCGATCGAGCGCGGCCTGATGCGGAAACTGTATCTCGGCAATCTGGACGCCAAGCGCGACTGGGGGCACGCGCGCGATTATGTCGATGGGATGTGGCGTATCCTTCAGCAGGAGGAGCCCGACGACTATGTGCTGGCGACCGGCGAGGCCCACACCGTGCGGGAATTCGTCGAGCTGGCATTCGGCGTCGTCGGCAGGAGCATCGAATGGGATGGCAAGGGGATCGAGGAGGTGGGCTTCGACGCCAAAAGCGGGAACCCGCTCATCGAAATAGATCCCCGCTATTTCCGTCCGACCGAAGTCGATTTCCTGCTGGGCAATCCGAGCAAGGCGCACACGAAACTCAACTGGCGCCATGCCACGCCGTTCGGCCATCTCGTTTCGGAAATGGTGGAAGCTGATCTGCGCACCGTTATGCGCGAGGAGGGGCGTAATGATTTCACAGGCTAATCCCGGAGGGGAAATATTCAGTCTCAAGGGCAAACGCGTCTGGGTCGCCGGCCACAATGGCTTGGTGGGATCGGCCCTGGTGCATCGGCTGGAGCGGGAAGAGTGCACCATCTTGAAGGTCTCGCACGGCGAACTCGACCTGACCCGCCAGGCCGATACCGAAAGGTGGATGGCGAAGTCTCGGCCGGAGGTTGTTCTGGTCGCGGCCGCGAAGGTGGGAGGCATTGCCGCCAATTCGGCCTATCCTGCCGACTTTCTGTATATCAACGCGATGATTGCGATGAACATCATGAAGGCGGCCACCGATATCGGTACGGAAAAGCTGCTATGGATGGGGTCGAGCTGCATCTATCCGAAGTTTGCAGCCCAACCGATCGATGAACATGCGCTGCTGACAGGCCCCCTCGAACCGACGAACGAGCCTTACGCGATCGCCAAGATCGCGGCGCTGAAGCTCGCCCAGGCCTATGCGGCGCAATACGGCACCCGGTCGATCTCGGTGATGCCCACGAACCTCTATGGACGGAATGACAATTTCGACCCGCAGGGATCGCATGTCATCCCCGCCATGGTGAGGAAGATGCATGAAGCCAAGGTGGCCGATAGCGAGACCGTCACGGTGTGGGGCACGGGCAACCCCTTGCGCGAATTCCTGCATGTCGACGATCTTGCCGATGCCTGCGTCCTGCTGATGAAGACCCATACGCATCTCCAGCTCATCAACGTCGGCTCGGGGCAGGAGGTCTCCATACGCGACCTTGCCTATCTCGTGGCCGATATCGTCGGCTACAGGGGACAGATCGTCTTCGATACCAGCAAGCCCGACGGCACGCCGAGGAAACGTCTCAACAGCTTGCGCTTGCACGCATTGGGCTGGACACCGAAGGTCGACCTGAGGAGCGGGATCGAAGATCTCTACCATCACTGGCGGCCGCGTGCGGGACAGGTGGCGGCCGAATGAATCCCGGGCTTCTGTGCGGGAGGAGTGATCATGTTCATATCGGAGGAGACGTATGTCCGTCTCGAAAGGGAGTGGCTGGAGATGAGGCGGGGAGCACGGGCTTCCGCCGCTTCGATCGCCGTTCCAGCCTTCAGGAGAGCGAAGATCGAGTGCGACATGCGGAAGATCACCGGCGCTCGAACGGAGCCGCAGGATCCGCCGAAACCGCCGCAGTGACATC
This sequence comes from Xaviernesmea oryzae, assembly GCF_900177415.1. Taxonomy (GTDB): domain Bacteria; phylum Pseudomonadota; class Alphaproteobacteria; order Rhizobiales; family Rhizobiaceae; genus Neorhizobium; species Neorhizobium oryzae_A. Next base: position 2,000,552 of record NZ_FXAF01000006.1, read on the forward strand.
CGGCGTTCCGCTCTCATCCCGCTGGTCCGGGACCGTGCCGGCTCAGGCCGGCTGCAATTTGCCGATCGGTGGCCGGATAGGGCGTTCGGCGTGGTAGATGTGTACCCGGAGGGGCAAGATGAAACGCCGGCCCGCTTTTGTTTTGCTCTCCCTGTTCTCGTTGACGCTCATCGCGTTCTCTCATTCGGCATCCACCGATCGTCTTGTGACCGGGGCGGTGTCGTTGACGGCCGGCCGGGCCGATCCTCGTCATTTCGGATTGCCGGTCCCGGTTCCGGAGCCGGAACTGCCGCCCGGTGTCGATGCCTTCGAGCCTCCCTTTTTCGAAGCCAGATCCTCGGCGCCGGCGATCGCCGAAATTTCGGCGACGGCCGATCGGGACGAGGTCGTCTCGATGACGGGCGTCAAGCTCGACGGCGAAACCGTGTTCGACGTGTTTTCGCAAGCGCCCACGGCGCCGGAAGGCCATGTCACGTCCCTGGCGCCCCTGACGAAGGATGCCGCCGCGGCAACCCTGCTGCTTCCCCCGACCTTGCCGCCCTGGTCCATGTATCTCGTCCGGCCGCGGCGTGGCGCATCCGGGGGGCGGGCCTTCGCGATCAATCGGACCGAGGCATGGTGGGTGGGGCCGGACAAGGGGACGCCGGGAACCGTCGTCTCGGTCTATGGCCGGAATCTCGCGCGGTCCAACAAAACGGCCGAGGCTCATATCTACATCAAGCCGATCGACGGCTCCGGCCGGTATCTCAGGCCGATATCGGTGAACCCTTTCCGGGTGAGCTTCGAAATTCCCGATCTGCCATCCGCCGCCTATGAGGTCTGGATGCACAACGGTCATGGCGGCCGCTTCGGCTGGAGCGGACCGTTGAGGCTCGACATCCTTTCCCGGTCGCCCTGGGCCGGGCAGGAGGACAAAGTCATCAGCGTGAAGGGCTTCGGCGCAGCCGGGAACGGTGTCGCGGACGACACGGCTGCGATCGAGAAGGCGCTTCAGGCGGCCGCGGCGGCGGCGCCCGCGACGGTCCATTTTCCCGCCGGCACGTATCTCGTCACTGCACCGCTGAAGGCGCCTGCGAACGTCGCCTGGACCGGCGAGGGGATGGACGAGACGGAAATCCGCCTGGGGCGGAATATCGATCAGAGCATGGTGGTCAGCGACGACGACAATGTGCAGTTCAGGCAGATCACGCTGAACGGCAATCGCGGGACCGGAGACAAACCGCTTCTGAGGCTTTCCTCGGCACGAGACACCCGACTGGAGGCGATGAGGATCAACGCCTGGGGCACGGCCGCTCTCGATGCCCAGGACGCGTCCGGCCTTTTCATTCATGCCTCCGAATTGATCGAGAACGGCTCCTTTTACGGAACCAGCCGCCAGGTCTTCCTGTCGGAGAACCGGTTCCGGATGACCGGTTATGGCGAATCCGTCGTCGCCTTGTGGGGTGGAAGAGATTTCTCGATGATCGGCAACGAGTTGACCAATGCGGACGAAAGCCGTGACGACGGCCATGGCATCGGCCGCTTCTTCGTCGCACAGGCGCATTTCGGCAGCCTGCGCAACCTCTATTGGGAAAGGAACGTATCCCGCAACGCCGCGCCTCACGATTGCGAGAAGGTCGACTGCAACAAGGGCGAACAGATATGTTTCGAGATCGTCGGAAGCATGATGAAGAACGATTTCGTCCGCGCTTCGGCGAGTTCCGTCACCTTCCGGTCGCTGGCCGATTGGGGAAAGCCCGTCGCCAGCGGCCGGGACCTGGTCATCATCGGCGGCAGGGGTGCGGGCCAGCATCGTCACATCACGTCGATCGACGGATCGACCGTCACTCTCGAGACCCCGTGGAACGTCATTCCGGATAAAACGAGCCGTTTCGCTCTGGCAGCCATCGCATCGCAGGCGGTAATCTACGACAATACCTTCGAGGGACGGGCGAGCTTCAGCGAGCACGATTCCGATTCAACCGGCGTGCTTCTCTATGGGAACGTCTATGACGTCGTTGTCGACAGCAACAACATATCCCAGATGCGGCATGGAATGATGACCGTCGCGCTTGATTCGACATACGGTCTCAGCCCCTACTTCCTCCAGTACTCGAACAACCGCGTGTCCCGGAGCAATAGCGGCCTTTATATCGGCACGACATTCGCCGATTCCGGCGTCGCGGGCATCTGGGGCGGCCTCGGCAATGTCTACCGCAAGAACAGCTTCGACGACATCACCTATATCGGCGTCGAATACGAGACCTGGGATCACGACGGGTCGGACTACAACGCCACCGTCTTCGACGGAAACCGCTTCACCAATCTGCGCTACGGGTTCGTCGACGCCTACAAGCTCATGTGGACCCATGACGGCGTCTTCAAGGCCGCGCCGCAGAAGCGGCCGAGAAGGTTCAACACCATCCTGTACCGCAATCACTTCCGGCGTGGTTCGGCGGACATCGAGGGCAGCAAGGGTTTCTTGACGATGCATCCGGGCAATACCTGGCTGAACATCGGCTCCACCTGGGAAGGGTTCGCCTCGGGCAATGCCGGACCCGATCTTCGCTCCGGCGAGCGCTGAAATCGCACCGGAGCCTTCGCGGGCTATTCCACGGAATGGGAATGACTTGTCCGGGAGGGATGAGGGCTCGCCCCGGGGTGAGGGCGAGCCCACCCGACCTCCGACCGTGATGCCGGACGCCCGCCGGGGCAAGCAGGCGTAGCGGGTAATTCACACAAGGCCCCGAAACCGGCTTCCGTTCAATTTATCTAATAGAAGTAAGCCCTTCGGGCATTCCATAACTGCTGAGCGAATTATGTATGTGCATACGTCCGCATCGTGCCGTAAGCATTAGGGTGCGGCGGCCGCGGTCGCTCGATGGGGAAGGGCACAAAAATGTTCCAGCCGGTGCGCCGTCTCGAAGCGCTGCCGATCACTGCTGGACGGGTGCCGGCGACGTTGCCGTGTTTTCCGTCATTCCCGGATGAAGCGAGCGCCAGGCCCGCACGTCGTCCGCGGTGATCCAGATGCGCCCATCGAACGCGATCGCTTCCTTCTCGATCTTTTTGACCGCCATCTCGGCAAAGAACTCGAGATATTGCGCGAGCCGCGACGCATCGCAGCACGCGGGAGATTGTATGTCGGTCAGCGCGTCATGAGTGACCTGCACGGGCCGGCTGCACCTGCCGTCGCTCATGATGATGAGCGCGTCCTGCCCGACCATGTGGTATTTGAGGGGAGTGATTGTCGATCCCATCCCCGACCTCCGGGGCCATCCTAGTTGACTTTGGCGGTGGCGGAGCGGCCGGCCTGAACGAGGCTTACGCGGACGACGTCGCCGGCCTGTATGCGCGTATGCTCGTTCACGGTCTCTTCCCGGTATTCGCCGTTGACCTGGCGCACCACCGAAAATTTGGTTTCGATCATGTCTTCGAGAGCGCTCACGCGCCTCGCCGACGCTCCGATCTCGCCGATCATCTGCAAGGTGAAGGCCATCTTCCGGCGCAGCCGCGCCATATCGAGTTCGATCTCCCTCAGTTCGGTCGCTGCGTCGTTGTGGCGTTTGCTTTCCAGCTCCAGGATCCGCCTCTCGACCTCGTTCTTGTTCTGCTGCGCCCGGGCGAGGAAGGAGCTGGTTTCCAGCAATTGCTGGTTCATCGCCAGCAATTCGCGCTTGCGCTCTCTAAGGGCCGACTGGGAAGCCGCCCCCCGCGTCACGAGCTCCTCGGAGGCATTGACGTCGAGCCCCAGGAGCTGGAACTGCTCGTTGCGCAGGGAGGTGCTCTTTTCGAGCGTGTCTATTTCCTGGATGAAGCTTTGCCGCTGGCTTTCGAGGTTGGTCTTTTCGTCCCGCGTGACCGAGAGCCGAAGATTATAGAGGCTCAGCTCCGCGTCGACGATCTTCTGGACGATGGCGGGATCCTTCGTCAGGCCGATTTCGTTGATCTTGTACTGGAATTCGGTGTTGTTCAGTTCCGCCTCGAGCCGGGCGCGCTTGACGTCCTGCGACAGCAGCTGCAGCGACATGTCCTCGTATTCCTGTTGCGCCGATATGAGCTGGATGCCCGACATGTCCGTCCGCACAGTCGGTTCGCGCAATCCGCCGCCGAGCGAAAAGAGCTCGAGCACGATCATGCCCGGGCGATACTCGTATTTGCCGGGCTTCTGGACGTCGCCGATGATGAAGATCGGGGCATATTCCTTGACGGCGACGGCGACCGACCGGTTTGCCAGATGGGGGGCCAGATCGCGGCCGATCTGAGCGCCGATTTCATCGACCGTCTTGTCGAGGACCGGGACGTTGCCGAGAATGGGATAGCCGATGGTTCCATCAACGCTGACCGGGAAAAGGCCGGTCAAGCCGTTGTCGCCATAGACGGATATCATCAGCACGTCGCCGACCGTGACCTTGTAGGCCGGGATATCCGATGCGGATGCCTGCATCGGGAAGAGGAGGGGGATAAGGAGCAGGGCATGCTTGAGGCTGAACGACCGGCCAAGGCGCGAGCGTTCGGCAAAGAGGGCGGAGCGCATGTTTTCACCTCGCATTCGAGACGACGATTGAAGGGCGGGGCGTGAATGCCGGCTTTTGTCCGGACGTGCCCTTTGTTCCGAACATCCCTCTCCAGCGCGACCGGCGCCGCTGTTTCTGCCGTCGAACGCCATTGAGGACGATGCCGATGACGTGCTTGCCGGCCACGCGGAGCTTGATGACCGCATTTTCGATGTCTGCGCTGTCGCCGACCCCGCTTCTGACCACGAAGGTGACGGTGTCCGAGAGGCTCGCGATCCGCAGCAGGTCGAGGTCGTGCGAAGCCGACGGCGCATCGATCAGCACGAACTCGTAGCGCTGCCTCATCTCCGCGATGAGCGCGGCAAACCCTTTGTTTCCCAGAGTGAAATCGGGCGGCGCGCCATCCGCGGGAGCGGCGATGATGTCCACGCCGGAGGCCGGGTCGCGCTGGATGACCTCGTCGAACGATATTTCGCGGGCGATCGCACGGGCGAGATGGGGCGAGGGCTGAATTTGGAATTCCCGGGCAAGCCCCGGATCTCTCAGATTGGCGTCGACGACGAGCAGTTTGACGCCGCTCAAGGCGAGCGATCTGGCCAGATTCGCGACGACGAATGTCTTGCCTTCGTGATCGGCAGAGGACGTGAACGCAATCACGCGGGCCCTGTCTTCGGAGAGCTGGATATACGCTTTGAGGTCGGCGACGGCGCTGTCGAAATCGGCGGTGCCGCTGCCGGGCTTGCCGGACCTGTTGCGGACTTCCTTCGGCGGAATGCGCGGGATGCGGCCGATGACGGCGAGCCCGGTTTTCTGTTGAAGGGCGGAAACGGAGCCGATCGATCTGTCCATAAAGTTCAGGACGAGTGCGGCGACCAGGCCGGTGCTCATTCCGAGCAGAAGCGCCGCCAGACCCCATAGCCTCGCATCCGGGCTGGTGGGATTGCGGCTCGGCATGGCGCGGGAGATGATCCTCGCTTCGGCGGTCGCGATGCCATCCTGTTCGATGGTTTGCTTGTAGCGGGCGAGATACGTTTCGTAGATGGATCGGTTTGCGGCTGCCTCGCGGTCGAGCTGGGCGGATTGAACGACGGCCATATTGGTCGCCGATATCGCCCGCTGCACGTCCTTGAGCCTGGCCTCGACCTCTCCCTGCTGTTTTTCATTGATCGCGATCTCATTCCGCAGGCTGTCGATGATCTGCGAAATCTCCTGGCCCACCTGCTTGTTCAGCGATGCGAGCTGTGAGGAAAGTTGCGGCAGCTGCGGGTTCATGCGTGCGCCGCTCTCGTCGATTTCCGCGATCGCCCGGATCACGCGGGCCTGCTCGGCGCGCAGGAGCTGGATTGTGGGCGACGAAAGAACCTCGGTCAAACCGACGCTATCGCCGCTCTGCTGAACTTCGAGAGCGGTTGCAAGGCGTGCCTTCGATCCGGCAAGCCTTGCCTGCAGGGAGGTCAGTTCGGCGTTCAGTCCGGAGAGGCGCTGGGCCTGCAGCGTGATGCCGCCGGTGTCGATCAGCCCCGACTTCTCGCGGAATTCCGCCGCCGCTTTCTCCGAATCCTCAAGCTTGGTACGGAGGCTGCCGAGGCGCTCTCCGAGCCATTCGCTGACGCGGCGCGTCGCCGTCGTCTGAAGGTCTATCTGGTAATCGATATAGGCTTCGCCAAAGGCATTGGCGACCATGGCCGCGTAGGCCGGTTCGCTCGCATAATAGGAAATGTAGATGGTATAGGAGCGTCCGTCGTTCATGACACGAACGTTCGTCAGCAGATCGTCTATCTGCTTCTGAGCCTCTACATCTTTCCGGATCGCATCCGGATCGCTGGACAACCGGGCGTATTTGCCTGGCTGGCTATTGGGCGGATTGGCCTTCTGGAGGTCGATGAGAACCCGCTCGGCCATCGATCTGGAGCCGATGATATCGAGTTCCGTGCGAAGGACCGGGCTTTCCTGCGGCAGGGGCGAAACGACCGATTCGGTCGGCAGAGCCTGAAGTTTGCGCACATTGAGCGCCAGGATCGCCTCCGACTTATATCGGGTCGGGCTTTGCCAATAGCCGAATGCGGCGATGGCGAAGCTCGCGAGCAAGCAAAGCAGGACAACTGTCTTTCGCTCCCAGATGATGGCGAGGAGGCGAGGGATTCCATCCTGCTCCGCAGGAGGCGACGACGACTGGATCATTGCGGTACCTGCTGTAAACCGACGTTGATATGCCTCAAAAGCGCGGCTAGCGTTCGCAAACCATATCGCCGATCTTGCAGGCCACTTCAGTCCGGTTGGTTGCGCCGAGCTTCTTCATGATATTGCGGATATGCACCTTGATCGTGCTTTCGCAGAGGTTGAGTTCCGACGCGATGTCCTTGTTCGCCTTGCCGCAGCGCAGCGCCTGCGCGATGGCCGATTGCCGGCTGGTGAACTTCATGGCCGGCATGGCCCTGCGCGAGGGAACGCCGAGAAGTTCCCGTATGTTGAGGACGCTGCTCGCCGGAATGAACCTGCCGCCGGCAATCGCGAGGCTGATCGCCTGGATGCACACGTCTATGCTGACGGAGCTCGGCACGTAGCCTCGGACGCCGAGCCCGATGATATCGAGAACCGTGTTGATCTCCTGGTTGTCGGACAGGACGACCACCGCGGCCGGAGCTACCGCCGCGACGAGTTCCGCGATCTCGGCGGCCAATTGCTGGTCGCTCGCCGCGCAGTTGCCGGCGTTGAAGAGCACTGCCGAGGGTATTCCGAGATCGGCTTTTGCCTGCTGCCATTCTCCGAGGCTGGAGAAGGTGAAGACCCGTCGGTCGATGTGGTGATAGTCAAGCCCGTGTGCCAGGCATTCCCGCTCCAGCGTCCGCCGGTCTATGAGGGCGATATATCCCCGGTCGGCCCGGGTTGGAGGGTCGGGCTCGTCGTTCCCCAAGTCGCATTGCAGTGATGCTGCCCCCAGCTCATCGTACTTGTCGAGCCGAATAGCACTGTAGAACCCATTGCCATCAATCATTACACGTACTCCCCCTACTGTGACTGAGATACCTAGACGAATGCGAGTTCTCTTTTTTCAGCAGGCAGATACTCAAGCGCTGTCAGCTCATCGAGCATCAGGCCAAAACAAACTTTCTGACGGTAAACGCCTCCGCAAAACGTGCCGGCGCGCGGCATTCCATGCCTCGCAGACGCGCCAGGCCTCTGAAGGTTTCCGCATCGAACCAGTCTTTGGACCTCTGCGTGCCGAAATGCTCGAGAAGAAGCGCCACCTTCATGTTCAAGGCGTCTTCGCTCAGCGGCACATAGGTGTTGCGCCTGCAGAAATCCCCGTCCCACTTCGGAATTTCGTATTCCAGCACCAGATGATCGCGAAAGATATTGGTCGTTAACTTGTTGATTTCGCGGTGGTCCTGGTGCGCGTCCTCACCGCTGTGCGTAAAGATGACGTCGGGATGGACCCTTTCGCGGAGCGCCAGCAGCCAGGACTTTATTTCGCGGCTCTGGCTCGGGAAGAAGCTGTCCTGGAATGCGCCGAGCTCGATGGAATAGGAAGCCGCTCTCTGCAGGAATGCTTCGGCGGACCTCCGCGCTTCGGCGGCACGTTCGTTGCCGGCGCTGAGCACGCACCAGTGCACGTCGAGCTGCACCCCCTCCGAAAGCAGGCTAAGGATCGTGCCTCCGGCGCCGATCTCGATGTCGTCGGAATGGGCCCCGAGGCAAAGTACGGAAAGCCGGTCGCCGGGTGCCGCCAGAGATATCTTCCTCATGGGAGCTGCACCGCAGCGCGAGCCGCCGTCCTTTGGGCGGCATGGCGCTTTATCCACGGCATGTCGCCGCGTTCCACCATGGCCTCCAGGGTCTGCCAGTCACGCAGCGTATCCATGGATCGCCAGAAGCCCTCGTGCTTGTAGGCCATGAGCTTGTCTTCGGCGATCAGGCGGGCGAAGGGCTCGAGCACGAGCTCCTCGCCGTCGCGCATGTAGTCGAAGATCTCTCTCCGCATCAGGAAATAGCCGCCGTTGATCCACATGTCGGAGGTCTCGGACGACCTGAACTCCCTGACCCGTCCGTTCTCCTCGATATCGGCGAGGTGGTAGGTCAGGGGAGGCCGCACGGCGAGGAAGCAGGCGAGCTTGTCGCTTTTCTCGAACCGCTCGACCATGTCATCGAGATCGACGTCTGTCAGGCCGTCGCTGTAGTTCGCCAGAAAGATCTTCTCGTTCATGAGATGGTTGCGCACCGCCCACAGGCGTTCGCCGATATTGCGCCAGATGCCGGTATCGATCAGCGAGACGCGCCAGTCCCTTGGCGGCCCGCCGAGCATTTCGACGCGGCCCGAGCTCGATATGGTGCAATCGGCATAGGCTTCCGGCCTGCTGTTGAGGAAGAAATCCTTGATCGCGGCTGCCTTGTAGCCGAGGCAGAGGATGAAGTCGTCGTGGCCGAAGCTGGAATAATACTCCATCACATGACGCATGATGGGTTGGGATCCGAGCGGGATGAGCGGCTTGGGAACGCTTTCCGAATATTCCCTGATGCGCGTACCTCTGCCGCCGCAAAACAAAACGACCTTCATTGTCCGAGCTCCTTGGGATCGATGACGGAGACGTCGGGTATAGGAACAACGAACTTGCCGCCCCACTCGCCGATGCCCTTCATCTGGCTGACGATTTCGTTCTTGAGGTTCCACGGCAGAATAAGGATGTAGTCCGGCTTGGTGCGTTCGATCTCGCTGACGGGCTTGATCGGGATATGCATTCCCGGCGTGAAGCGGCCGTGCTTGTACGGATTGCGGTCGACCGCGAAGTCGATGAAATCCGTACCGATGCCGCAATAGTTGAGCAGGGTGTTGCCCTTGCCGGGGGCCCCGTAGGCGCAGATGGATTTGCGCATCTCTTTGAGGCGGATGAGGAAGGACAGAAGATTTCGTTTCGTCTGGCGCACCGCCGCGGCGAAGGCCGTGTAGGTCTCCACGCGGTCGAGCTTGCATTCGCGCTCACGCTCCAGCAGCGCATCCACACGAGGCTCGCGCCGTATCGCGTTGGCGGCATGGGTGAGATAGACCCGCAGCGACCCGCCATGGGTCGGCAGCTCCTCGACGTCGAACACTTTCAGGCCGTGGCGCTCCGCCATCTTTTCGATGGTCAAAAGCGAGAAATAGGAAAAGTGCTCGTGATAGATCGTATCGAACTGGTTTTCCTCGATCAGCCTCGCGATGTGCGGAAATTCGAGCGTTATCGCGCCTGACGGCTTGAGCAGAACCTTCATGCCGGCGACGAAGTCGTTGAGGTCGGGCACCTGGGCGAGAACGTTGTTGCCGATGATGAGGTCGGCTTGCCTTCCTTCCGCGACCATCTGCTTCGCAAGCGCCTTGCCGAAGAAGTCGGTGAGGGTCGGAATGCCCTTTTCCACCGCCACTTTCGCAACGTTGATGGCGGGCTCGATGCCGAGGATGGGAATGTCCTTCTCCAGGAAGTGCTGGAGGAGATAGCCGTCATTGCTGGCGATCTCGACGACGAAGCTGTCGCGATCCAGCGAGAGCCGCTCGATTGCGAGCTGGCAGTATCGCTTGGCATGCGCGACCCAGCTATCCGAGTAGGAGGAGAAATACGCATACTCCTCGAAAATCTCCTCCGGCGCGACATATTCCCCGAGCTGCACGAGGAAGCACTCGCTGCAGACGAAAGCGTGCAGCGGGTAATAGGGCTCCATGTTGTTGACGGCAGCGGCAGGTACGAAACTCTCGCACGGTGGCGACATTCCGAGATCGACGAATGTATGTTCGAGAGGGGCGCCGCACAGCCGGCACAGCCCTATATTTCGCGCATTGTCTACACTGAAGGAACGCTCAGTCCCGCCACTCATATGACACCCCTGGTTGCTTTTCCGGCTGATCGGCCGTTTTTATCGTTAATTCGCAATTTATTATGGAAAAGGAGGTGAATCGAGACTGTATTCCGGTAGGAGACATCATCCAAAAGCCGTATTAGGGCGAGTTTTATTAGTAAACCTATAGTTCTGGATGGATTTCGGCTCTGAAGCGGATATGGACATAAGCTCGGAAATACAACTTATAGGGGCCTTTTCCGGATAGCCTGTGATGGAGGAAAGTCGCTGATCTGGTGATGACCATGGCATCCGGCAGGGAGATGGCGATGCGGTTTATCGAGACGAAGATCGACGGTCTCTGGGTCATCGAGCCCGAGCCGGTGCTCGACCTCCGCGGCTCCTTCGCGCGGACGTTCTGCAAGCGGGAATTTTCCGACCATGGCCTGGCGACGGATTTCGTCCAGCACAGCGTGTCTCAGTCGGTGCTGAAGCACACGCTGCGCGGCCTTCATTTCCAGAAGCCGCCGCATCAGGAGGTCAAGCTCGTCTCCTGCGTCAGGGGGGCGATCTGGGACGTGGCCGTGGATCTGCGCCGCAACTCGCCGACCTATCTCAATTGGGTCGCCACGGTGCTTTCGGCGGACAACGGCTTGCAGTTCTATATTCCGGAGGGATTCGCCCACGGCTTTCAATCGCTCAGCGATAATGTCGCCGTGTCCTACATGATTTCCGCTCCATACGCGCAGGGCAGCGCATCCGGCATTCGTTACGACGAGCCTGCGATCGGCATCACCTGGCCGGCACGACCGGCGGTGATTTCGGAGCGGGATACGAACTGGCCGAGATGGATATTCGAGGACGCTTCTACCGTTCAGTGAAGCCCAGGTTCGAAACCAGCCCGGCCTCCTGCAGCGCGGCAGCCGCCATGGCGATCTCCGAAAACGGCATTCCCGATCTTTCCGCGATGTCCAGCAGCGAATGGCGCCCGTCCGCCAGATTGAGCACCCAAAGATAGGCCATGGTTCGCTCGCTGTTGGCCTTGTGCCCTCCGATGACGGAGAAAAGCCCGTACCTGCTCAACTGCGGTTCGCCCTTGGGCGAGAGGTTGAGCGGCGTCCAGTTTCCCTCCAGGGCATCGATCATGTCCCGGACCATCCGGAAGGAGGCGCCGAGATGCTCCGGCCGGATGAAATCGAGGTTGTCGGCCGACGTATGATATTCGGGAAAGGTGCCGAAAGCGCTTCTCTGCAGAAGGCCGACCGGCAGGTTGAAGCCCGGCGAGCAGAATTGTCTCTCGTCGTAACCGTAAGGGCTGAAGTCGGCGATATTGAGAGGAGTACCTTCGTCTCCGCAACGGGTGCAGGCAGCGATGCGGTCAATCGGCGCGTCGCCCCGCCGGCTTCGCTTGTAATTCGGGCCTCCGTCGTCTCCGACACAGGACAGAACGAGGCCGTGCGCGATATCCGGAAGGCGGTGCTCGTTGTTGCTCAGCCACGCGAGCGACCCGATGGTCCCGGGCGCGAAGACGAAACGATAGCTGTAATACGTCTTCACCGCCTTCATGTATGCGGCAAGGCATGTCAGCAGCGCCAGACCGGAACAATTGTCGTTGGCGAGCGACGGATGGCAGATATGCGCGTAGAGAAGAACCTCTCTCCTGCTTGCCCCGTCATGAAGGTATTCGCCGTAGACGAGATGGCCCGGCCTCTTTTCCGTATCGACGACGACCTCGTAATTCCCGTCCGCGAGCTTCAGGAACTCCCGGTGAGCCATGCAGAAGCCCCAGGCATCGGTATAGTAGGCGGTCTTGTAAGGGATGAGGTCCGGCTGCGCGGGCAGCGTATATAGATGTTCCTTCAGCTCCGTCAGCGGCATGACGCGCCGCACCGGTATGCTGTAGTTCATGAGGTGGAGATTGGATGCCTTGAAGTCGATGATTTTCCGTCCGGAAGCATCCTTCACATAGGCGTCCCTGACGATCCATTCGTCGGGGATCGTCCAATCGAACACACGCGTCCCGCTCGGAACTTCCTTGCACTCGATCCCGATATAGTCCCGCAGGATGCCGATCGTATCCCTAACACCCTGGCCCGTGATGCTGCGACACAGGGGGAAAAGACGGCAGGCGAGCACGTAGATCGCCTGTCCCAGATCTTCGTCGCGCGGCGAGGCGAAAGGCGGCCCGAGCATTTTCCCGACGCCATCCATCGATCCGTCTCACATCCTGGCCATGACCGGAGGCATGCCGGCGGATCCCGGGGGGCGCCGCAGGTTTTCGTCGATGTCATGGTCGCGGATCAGCTTCTGGAGCTGGCCGATCCGCTGATAGCGCGGCCCTTCGAACTCCGCGAGGGTGAGACCGGCGCTCTTGTAGGCGCGGTAGAGCTGCGCGGCGCCGGCAGCGGCGGTCCAGGTGGGTTTGAAAGCCGGCAGCGTTCTTGCGATCTTGCCGAAATCGACCCGATAGGAACGGGTGTCGGGGCTTGCGTCGCTTGCATATTGCAGGCGGCATCCCGGTACAGTCATGGCGACGATCTCGGCGATCTCCCTGATCTGGTAGTTATGCGCATCCTGACCCACATTGAACGCCTGGTTGTGGACATCGTCGATCGGCGCTTCCAGCGCAGCCAAAAATGCACGCGATATATCCTCGATATGGACGATCGGGCGCCACGGCGTGCCGTCGGATTTCAGGAGGATGAGGCCTTCGGTCACGGCCCATGCGGTGAGATTGTTGAGCACGATGTCGAAGCGCAGCATGGGGGAAAGCCCGTAGGCCGTCGCCGGCCGCATATATACGGGGCAGAAACCGGCATCCGCCAGGCCTGCGATTTCGCGCTCGGCGAGAACCTTGGACGTACCGTAGGCCGAGACCGGCTTCAGTTCCGCTGTCTCGTTGACGAAACCTTCCCCGGCCGCGCCGTAATTGCTGCAGGACGAGGCAAACAGAAACCGCTTGACGCCGGCCTTCTTGGCCGCCGTCGCCACCCGGACGCTGCCGCGATAGTTGATTTCGTAGGTAATGTCCGGATTGAGATTGCTCAGCGGATCATTGGAAAGGGCGGCCAGATGAATGACCGCGTCGAACCCTTCGAGGTCGGCCTGGGTTATGTCGCGGACGTCTTTGCAGACACCCGGAACTCTGGGGAGCTGGCCTCCGGGAAGATAGGTGCACCGATGATAGAATTCGCTGTCATAGCCATGAACCTCATGGCCTGCCTTGAGCAGGATAGGCACCATGACGGAGCCGATATATCCTCTATGTCCGGTAATCAGAACTCTCATCGCCTTTTTCTCCGAGCATCTTGTGACGCGGAAAAGCGTATCGTTTCGTCAGAGGGCGTTGGACTGAGGAAACCGGTCGCCGCCGGCATGCGATCTGATGAGGTCTTTGCCCGCCGCTACGGCTTTCGGATGAGACCCGGTCAGCCGGCGGGGCTGGCGTCGGGCTGCGGTTGCCGCGCGGCCGGCGGCTGCAGGTTGAAGCGGCGGAAGACGACATCCGAAGGCCTGCCGACCAGGTATTTTTCGACGCCGTGGTCCAGGGCTTTCTTGTAGACCCCGAGAGCCTCGTCGATGGCGTCGAGAGTTCGTTCTATGTCTTCGTCCGAATGCGTATAGCTGACGACCAGCGAGGGGGCGAGAATGCCCCGGCGGATAGTCTCCTGCAAAAACAGGGAGCGAAAAGCCTGGGAGGGCTTCCCCTCTTCATCGAGCGTCGAATAGCTGAGGCAGGCCGGATGTCCCTGGACGCCGAAGTGATGTTCGAGCCCGTGGCCCGCGACGATCTGGCCGACTGCCGACCGCAAGGTGTTGCCCTGGCGGATGAGGTATTCGATAACCGGTTCGTGCCGATAGACGCGCATGGTGGCGATGGCGGCCGCCATCGCATGGGTTTCTGCGCCATGGGTTGTCGAAAGCAGGAATACGCGCGGCTTCGACGTCTCGCTCAGTCCGCCGCGCTCCATGAATTCCCGCTTCCCCGCGAGCGCTGAAATCGAAAAGCCGTTGCCCAGGGCTTTGCCGAAGCAGGAAAGGTCGGGCGTTATGTCATAGGCTTTCTGTGCGCCTCCGACATCCCATCGAAAGCCGGTGATCATCTCGTCGAGAATGAACAAGGCCCCGTTTTCGTGGCACAGCCTTCGCAGCTTGTGGAGGTAATGGTCCTTCGGTTTTTCCCCGCGCGACGGTTCGAGAATGAACGCGGCGATCCTGCCGGGATATCGGCTGAAGAGGCTCTGTGCGCTTTCGATGTCGTTGTACTGGAAGCCGACCGTCAGCTTCTGAATCACTTTCGGGATTCCCGCATTCATTTCCGTCGTGCCGATGAACCAGTCATCGGTGGAGAAGAACGGGTGGTCGCTGCAGCGGGCGATAAGATCGCGTCCCGTCACCGCCCTCGCAAGCCGTATCGCCGCAGACGTCGCATCCGAGCCGTTCTTGCAGAATTTGACCATTTCGGCCGTTGTGATCGTCTCGAGAAAGGTGGTCGCGCAATCGACCTCTATCCGGGACGGGCGCGTGAAATTGCAGCCGCGCTCCAGTTCGGCCCTCACGGCCTCGACGACATGGAAATACGCATGCCCGAGGCCGACGGCCCGGTTGCCCATTCCGTATTCGATATATTCGTTGCCGTCGACATCCCAGACGTGGCTGCCATATCCGTTGACGATGAAGCCGGGAGAAAGAATGGGATACTGGTCGTCTCCCTTCGCATAGGTGTGGGCGCCGCCGGGGATCATCTGGCGTGCCCGCTTGCGGAGGCGGTCAGAGGTTTCAAAGTTCTGGATGAGCTTTCCCATCATATCGTGCCCCGATTGCCGATCTCGATGCCGAACTCTATCGCATCCGGGCCGAACGGGTTCATTCCGCCATTGGACGGCCGGGCTTGATCGAAAGACTTAAGCCGAACGGCGCGGGGCGCGTCAGCAAGACGCAAGCAGCATTTGCCTGTGTCTCCACCTGAGTGGCATCAGGTGAAGCAGGGGTCTAATGGAAGTATTCTCAGGATCTACTTGAATATGTCGGATACCTTGAAGATGACTTCGGTCCGGTTCCTGGCATGCAGCTTCTTCATGATGTTCCGGATATGCACCTTGACCGTGCTTTCGCGAAGATTGAGCTCGTAGGCAATGATCTTATTGGGTTTCCCGCGTGTCAGCGCGTCGATCACGTCCGCCTCACGTTGCGTGAACATGGCCGTCCGCCGACGCTCCTTGTCTTCCGCCACGAGCAGCAACTGACGCAGATCGTTCAGGTTTTCGGCCGAGATAAACGTACCTCCCGCGAGAGCCAGTGAAATGGCGCCCACGCAGACGGTCAAGCCGATCGCGGAGGAGATATAGCCTCGAACGCCGGCTTCGAAAGCGCGCAGGATCTGACGAAGGTCGCGGTTTTCCGCCAAGATGACGACGGGAACATCCGGGAATTCCGAAATGAGATCCTTCAGATCGTTTATGAAGGTCTCGTTGAAGAAATCACTCCGGCCGATATTGATGAGAATGCCGGAATGCTTGGAATCCGACGTCTTTCTCCACGTATCGAGAGACTCGAACAACTCGACGTCCATGCCGAGCCCGTGGGCGATGAGGCTTTGAGCCAGGCACTCGCGATCAAGAGCCCTGTCGTCGATAATTGCCAGTTTTGGAATATCGTGACTTACGGTCTCGGAACCCCTCATCGAGTTGACGACAGCACGATACCTGGAACCATTCGGCACATAGCCGTAACTTGGGACTGCTGTTGACATTCTTCCCCCTCGACCCTGAACAGCTGGTGACACGCCGTTTCAAGGTCCGTCTGCCTCTCACGTCATGTGGGGCGACTTACCTGCTTCTAGTTTTCGAATTTCAAGCGGAATTTCTGTCTTTGGCATGCTGTTGAAAACAGTGTTTATGGGAACGCAGCTTCTCGAATGCTTATAGTCGAACTGATCACGTTCCTTGTCCGTCACTCTTGCAATGCGTGTGGACAAGAGGCGTATGAGAAAAAACTACTATGGTATAC
Source organism: Xaviernesmea oryzae (assembly GCF_900177415.1). Classification (GTDB taxonomy): domain Bacteria; phylum Pseudomonadota; class Alphaproteobacteria; order Rhizobiales; family Rhizobiaceae; genus Neorhizobium; species Neorhizobium oryzae_A. The sequence goes on from NZ_FXAF01000006.1 coordinate 2,016,862, forward strand.
CGCAAGTAGGGAAGCATCGGAAAATACCTAATGTTCCGTATGCCTCTACTGATACGGTAACAGTTTTGATGCGGAAACTGCACCAAAATAGGTAAAAACAACTATTAACTTATCACAGATCACAATCGTATGACTACTTGGATAAGAGCTTACGGCTTATGGTCATATATCTATATTAAGGATTGTTGATATACCGTATCAGGGGGACGAACATAGCCGTCTGTCTTGACGGTTTGCGCGACGCCGCCGGCGAGCACAGGGAAGAGGGTAAACTACTGTTTACCGGCCTGCCGAAAGCTCGGCTTCATGAGCGTTCACGGCAGGGCCCATCACGACATCAAGCGAGAATCAAGCATGGTAAAACGCCGGCTCGCCGAAAGAAGAAAGCCGGCTCTGTCCGGCAGAAAATCGGGCGGACGTTCGCATAGCCTTGCAACGGAGTTCGTGATAGACTTCGAGGTAGTTGGTATCGGAGCATCCTCCCGGGGATTGGATACAGTAAAGGCACTGCTGAGAACTTTGCCCGATCGGACCGGCTGTGCATTCATACTTGTGCAGCACGCTGATCTGACATCTGAGAATACCTTGGCGGAATTGTCGTCGGCTGAGACCTCGATGAAAGTGGTTCAGGCGACGGACGGCATCGCCCTCAAGCCTGAGCATGTCTATGTCGCTTCGCCGGGATTCTACATATCGGCTGGGGCGAACGGACTTCATCTCACGGCAACAACGCAGGATCATGATGAGACGCATCGGCCATTCGATTTCCTATTGCATTCCATGGCTCGCGAATGTGGTTCGCATGCGGTCGCGATCCTGCTGGCCGGGACGGGAGCCGACGGTTTCGCTGCCGCCGGCTCGATAAGGGATGCCGGAGGGCTCGTCATGATGCAGGAGCCGGGGGAGGCCGGGTTCGACGAAATGCACCGCAATGCGATCAGATCGGCGATCGATGCGATCGTGCTGCCGGTCGCGAAGATGCCGGAGGCGATTGCAAATCACGTGGCGGTGGGGCGCACCCGCCCTGGTGTATCGGTCTCGGCGGACGGTATGATACCTCTGACGGAGATCATCGACCTGCTGCGGACAGCCGGTGCCAACGATTTCTCCTCCTACAAGCGCGGAATTCTGAAGCGGCGTGTCGAAAAGCGGCTTGCTGCTCTCGGAATACCGCTTGAAGAGATCGATAGATACATTTCCAGTCTGAAGGAGAGCGAGGAAGAGCGCCGGCATCTCGCCAAGGATCTGCTCGTAAACCTGACCGGATTCTTTCGCGACGCGCAGGTATTCCGGTTCTTGCGGGAGAAAGTCATTCCCGACCTGCTTCTCGGCAAGGGGACGGACGACACGGTCCGCATCTGGATCGCCGGCTGCAGCACCGGCGAAGAGGCCTATTCCCTGGCAATCCTCTTCCTCGAACGCATCGAAGCCATGGGCGTGCCCATGAAGCTCCAGGTCTTCGCTTCGGATGCCGATGCCGATGCCGTGGCCTTTGCGAGAGAAGGGCATTACCCTCCCAACGCCGTTGAATCCGTTCCGCCGGAACTGCTGCAGTCCTATTTCACGAAAGACGAAACCGGATACGGCGTCACGGCAGAGCTGCGCGCTGCCATTGTCTTTGCCGTTCAGAACGTCCTGAGCGATCCGCCCTTCTCGCATATCGATCTCGTTTCCTGCCGCAACCTGCTGATCTATCTCGAGGCGGATGCGCAGGCGAAGGCGCTGGCCCTGTTCGGCTTCGCGTTGCGCGAAAATGGTGTCCTGGTGCTTGGAACATCCGAGACGGTCGGCAGGATGGCCGACAGTTTCGAGGTCATTTCAAAACCCCAGCGGATCTACCGGCGGGTGGAACATTCAAGATCGGGAAAGCTTCGCCTCAATACCGCTCCCGCCGATAATGGCCGGTTGCGAGCATCTCCTGGCCGCACGACTTCGGCATCCCTGGGCAAATCCCCGGTCGAGACTTTCCACCGGACTTTGCTGGACCGCTATGCGCCGGCGGCGCTGCTCATCAACGGACGATACGAATATCTCTACTCGACCGGCCCGATCGCCAAATTCCTTCACATCGCGCCGGGGCCGGCGTCCCACGATCTCTTCGCGATCACTCCGAAGGCCCTTCACAACAAGATCAGAGCCGCGATCCACCGCGCAAGACAGGATCGGCAGCGCTTTGTCGCAAGAGGCGCAAGCATAGAAAACAACGGTGCCGAGATACATTTCGGCATTCATGTCGAGCCGGTACCCGCAGGGGACGAAGATTATTTTCTGGTCTGCTTCGTCGAAGACACCGCGCCGGATCGCAGGGGGGAACCGCAGGAAGCCGCTCCACCTGGCGACACGATCCGGGCTGCCGAACTCGAGATCGAGCTCGAAGAAACGCGGGCCGAACTGCAGGCGGCCATCCGCAACCTCGAAATCGCAAGCGAGGAGCAGAAGATCATCAATGCCGAAGCGTTTTCTCTGACCGAGGAATATCAGTCAGCCAATGAAGAGCTCGTGACTTCCAAGGAGGAGTTGCAGTCTTTGAACCAGGAGCTGGCATCTGCCAACAACCGGCTGCAAGAAGCCCTGGAACGTCAGCGGGCGATTTCGAAAGAGATGGAGAATGTTCTCCACGGCATGGACGTCGCCACGCTCTATCTCGACAACGCGCTGAATATCCGCCTTTTCACACCTGCGGCGCAATCGCTCTTCAGCATAATTGCCTCCGATATCGGCCGGCCGCTTAGCGATCTTACCACGCTGACGAACGATGGGACGCTGGAGGCCGATGCCCTCGACGCCCTCAAGAGCGAGGGCACCGTCGAGCGGGAGGTGAATGCGGGTGACGGCAGGTGGTATATCCGTCGAATAAAGCCCTTTCGTGCCCAGGATGGCCGGATCGAAGGGGTGGTGGTCACTCTCGTCGACGTGAGCATTCAAAAGCAGATTTCCGAGGATAGGGAGGCGGCAAAGAAGTCTGCCGAACTGGCCAGCGCCGCGAAATCCCACTTCCTGGCCGCCGCCAGCCACGATCTTCGCCAACCTTTGCAGACGCTGAAGCTTCTCCAGGGACTGTTGGAAAAAAACGTCGAAGACGAGCACTCGCGGACCCTTGTTCTGCGAATGGAAGAGACGCTCGCGTCCATGTCGGCCATTCTCAGTACCGTCTTGGACATCAACCAGATCGAAGCCGGTACGGTGCAGCCGAGGTTTGAAAGCTTCGCGATCGGCGATCTGCTGCTGCGGATGCGGCGGGAATTCTCTTATCCGGCGCAGGCAAAGGGGCTCAAGCTGCGGGTAATACCTTCAGCGCTTGCCGTCCGCACCGATCCCCAGCTCTTGGAGCAGATCATCCGCAATCTTCTCTCGAACGCGCTCAAATACACGCTGACCGGAAGGATACTGCTCGGCTGCCGGCGGCGCGGCGGGAAGCTTCGGCTGGAGGTCTGGGATACCGGGATCGGGATTCCGAAAAATCAGATCGGAAACATCTTCAACGAATATTATCAGCTCGATATGTCCGCTCGGCGCGGAGATCGCGGACTGGGATTGGGACTGTCGATCGTCAAGCGACTGAGCGATCTGCTCGGATTGAAGCTCTCGATACGCTCGCATCCGCAGAAGGGGTCGGTTTTCTCGGTCGAGATCGATCGTGTCACCAATGGCCAGCCTCTCGTGGCATTGCCGTCGTCGGGGACGCGAGCCGAGCAGGACCGGCCTTCTCCGGCGGCTTCCATCCTGATTGTCGAGGACGAGGATGCGGTGCGCGAATTGCTGAAGATGGGTCTGGAACAGGCCGGGCACGCCGTTGCGACTGCAGCCAACGCTCTGGAAGCGGTGAGGCTCGTCAGGCAGGGTGACTTCACCCCGGATATCGTCCTCGCCGACTACAACATTTCATCCGCAATGGACGGTCTTGCGGCGATCGAGAACATACGGAGCATTCTCAACCGTCAGATTCCGGGCCTCATACTGACGGGCGACATATCGAGCCATGCACTCGACAAATATGCCGATTACAACATTCCGCACCTCAACAAGCCCGTGAAGCTGAGCGAGGTCGTCCACGCGATCGACGACCTCCTCGCACAGTCGGAAAAAAGGGATGCAGCGGAGGACGACGGCAAAGCCGGACGAACGGAAGCGCTTCCTCGGCCGTTGATCGAGATCGTCGACGACGAACAAGGCGTCCGCAACAATATCCGTGCTCTTTTCGAAAATGTGGGCTGGGAAGTCCTGACCTACGCCAGTGCGGAGGACTTTCTCGCCAGCTATGATCCGGACAGGGCAAACTGCCTGATACTGGATGCGTATCTGCCGGGCATGAGCGGCCTCGATCTGTTGCGGAAACTGGAAGAGAAGCAGCATCGGTTTCCGGTCGTCGTCATTACCGGCCACAGCGATATCCATATGGCCGTCGACGCGATGAAGCACGGAGCCGCGGATTTTCTCGAAAAGCCGTTTTCCTTCGAAGAAATCCAGCTCAGCGTCCGCACCGCGCTCGAGCACGTGCGTGGTACCAGCCACCGTTCCGACCGGCGCGAGGCAGCGCGCGCTACGCTTGCGACTTTGACCCGCAGGCAGCGGGAGATCCTGGACAGAATTCTTCTGGGGCAGCCGAACAAGATCATCGCCGCGGAGCTGGGCCTCAGTCAGCGGACTGTCGAAAACCACCGCGCTTCGATCATGCGCAGAACAGGCTCGGCGTCCTTGCCGGCCCTGCTGAGGCTTGTGGTCACGGCAGAAGAATAGCTTGCGGCTAACTCCACATTTTCCGGGATTGTCCTTACATCGAAAGTACTAGCGCGATGGGCACCGGCATCGAAGGTTGCGGTAGGCTTCCGGCGATGGCCGATTAAAATCTCGATACTGACGCCGTGGCAATGTCGAGAGGGACCGCCGCATGTGTGGTATCGTGGGAATTGTCGGAGTTGAGCCGGTCGCAGCGCGGCTTGTCGATGCTTTGAAGCGGCTGGAATACCGGGGCTATGATTCAGCCGGGATCGCCACCATTCATGACGGGCTGATGGAGCGGCGGCGCGCCCCGGGAAAGCTCTGCAATCTGCAGCATCGTCTCGATGCGGACCCTCTTCACGGGACGACGGGCATGGGCCATACTCGATGGGCGACGCACGGGGTGCCGAACGAAACCAATGCGCATCCGCACTTCGCCGACGGGATATGCGTCGTTCACAACGGCATCATCGAAAACTTCTTCGCGCTCCGCCAGGAGCTGGCGGAGAGCGGTGCGGTTTTTGAGACCCAGACCGATACGGAAGTCGTCGCGCACCTGATGGCAAGCTATCTGCGTCGGGGGCTGGAGCCGAAGGCCGCGATGCTCGCCATGCTGCGCCGCCTGAAGGGGGCCTATGCGCTCGCCATCATGCTGAAAGGCGACCCCGGCACGATCATGGCGGCGCGCTCCGGTCCTCCGCTTGCGATCGGCCACGGCAAGGGCGAGATGTTCCTCGGGTCGGATGCGATCGCGCTCGCTCCCTTTACCGATGAAATCACATATCTGGCGGACGGCGATTGTGTCGTCATCACGCGCGACGAGGCGATCGTCATCGATTTCCAGGGGGAGCCCGTCACGCGCCCCCGCCAGGCCATCCAGGCCTCGGCCTGCCTGATCGACAAAGGCAATCACCGCCATTTCATGGAAAAGGAGATATACGAGCAGCCCGAAGCCATTTCCCATGTGCTCGGCCGCTATGTCGACTTCGCGTCGAACACGATCAGGGTCGAGAAGATGGGGATGGATTTCGGGACCATTTCCGGGCTCGCGATTTCGGCGTGCGGCACTGCCTTCCTCGCGGGGGCGATCGGCCGGTACTGGTTCGAGCGCTATGCCTCCCTGCCGGTCGAAATCGATGTGGCGTCCGAATTCCGCTATCGCCACATTCCGGTTTCTTCAAGCCAGGGCGCGCTCTTCATTTCCCAATCGGGGGAGACCGCCGATACGCTCGCGTCGCTGCATTACTGCAAGGAAAAGGGCCTGAAGATCGGCGCGGTTGTCAACGTCACGGAATCGACGATCGCCAGGGAAGCGGATGCGGTCTTTCCGATCCTGGCAGGCCCGGAAATCGGCGTCGCGTCGACGAAGGCATTCACCTGCCAGCTCGCCGTGCTGGCCTGCATGGCGATTGCCGCCGGCCGTGTCAGAGGGACGATCGACGGGTGGGAGGAACAGCGGCTGGTTCGCCACCTGACCGAAATGCCGCGCATCATGAGCGAGGTCCTCGGCCGCATTCAGCCGCAGATCGACGACCTTGCCCGCCAGCTGGCGGGCTGCAAGGACGTTCTCTACATCGGCCGCGGCACCAGCTATCCGTTGGCCATGGAAGGGGCGCTGAAACTCAAGGAGATTTCCTATATCCATGCGGAAGGCTATGCCGCCGGCGAGCTGAAGCATGGGCCGATCGCGCTGATCGACGAGAACATGCCGGTGATCGTCATCGCGCCGCACGACCGCTTCTTCGAAAAGACGGTCTCCAACATGCAGGAAGTCGCCGCGCGCGGCGGGCGCATCATCTTCATCACGGACGAGAAGGGAGCGGAGGCGTCGCCGCTCGCAGCCTCCGCAAACATCGTGCTGCCGAATGTCGACGAGATCATCGCGCCGATGATCTTCTCGCTCCCGATCCAGTTGCTGGCCTATCAGACAGCCGTCCTGATGGGCACGGATGTGGACCAGCCGCGCAATCTTGCGAAATCCGTCACGGTCGAGTGAGGTCGCAGCGCGAAGATCGGGATGTTCACGAGACGTAGCGTTTCGATGCCACGCCACGGCCGGCAAGGAAAGAGCCTATTCTGCGAAGCGTATCCGGCCGGTTCACCAGATATCCGACCGGCGGGATCAAGGCCGTGGCCGGTGAGAGACGGAAGGCGAGCTTGAAGAGATCGGCCGCCTCGCCATCGCGGCGGATAAGGTGGGATACGCCCGACCAGTAGGCACGATTGGCAATCCCTCGCTGTGCGAGGCGCCGCATCGCGCGGCTGCCTTCCATGCTCCCGCCTTCATGATCGAAGAAACTCTTGGCGGCAGCGGCGGTGTGGAGGATGTGCTGTATCTGGTGCGCCCAGAGCTCGGTCGACCGGTTGGCGTCATGCGAGCGGATGCCGGCCTGGATGCAGTCGAGCTCCGCGACCGGCCCGTGCATCGCCAGCCGCAGCCAGACTTCATAGTCGTCGCTGTGAGGCAGTTCCGTGCGGTAATGGCCGGCGCGTTTCTGCACGCTCGTCCTGACGACGATGGACGGTCCCGGTATCTGGAACACGCCCAATCGGCAGAAGCGCTTGATGAACGCCCGGCTTTGGTGGAGGCGGAACGGTGCCGGATCCGGCTGCGGCGGAATTTGCGGAATTGCCGCGCTGCCTCTCACCGAAACGTCCCTGCCATAGGCGAAGGCGATCGACTTGTCCGCCTCCATGATGTCGATCGCCCGTTTCAGGGCGCCGGGAACGAGGAAGTCGTCCGAAAACATCAGAAGGAAATAGTCCGCTTCAGCCCAATCGATACCCTGGTTGAAGGAGGCGTGCGTTCCAAGGTTCTCCGTCCGCAGGACCAGTTCGACACGGGGGTCTCTCGCAAGCGACCGGGCGATCTCGGCGCTGTCGTCGGTCGAGGCGTTGTCTATGATCAGGACGCGGATTGTGACCGCCTCCTGGTTCAGGATGCTTTCGACGCAGGCCCGCAGATACCTGCCGTAATTGTAATTCGGGACGACGACGTCGATGCTGGTCATCGGTTCATGCTCCCGCCGTCAGGAACCGCCGGCGCAGCCAGACTGTCGCAGCCACGATCGCGTGCAGGACCAGTTGTACTTCCGCCAGGAAGGGATGTTTGACGGTCACGAGGCCGAGAAGCCATCCAAGGGCGGCGCAAAAGAGGGTAAGGCCGAACTGGAGAAGGCTCATCTCCGTATTCCCGCCGTTCGCGACCAGCAGTGCAAGCGGCCCGACGAGGGTGAGCAGCGTGACGAGCATGCTCGGAAAAACGGCCGCCAGGAGTTCTGCGGCGGTAAAATTCAGATGCTTCTTGGCGAAATAGAGGGCGATCAGCATTTGCGCCGGCAGCGAGATGAACTGGCTGAGCGCCATGGCCACAACGCTGTACATGCTCGCGCTGCAGAGCGCCATGGCGGCTACGCTGCGTGAAAACAGGCTCGACAGGAAGGCATCCCGATTGTGCCCGAGCGCGAGCAGCAGCGGATTGGTGACGATGACGGCGAACCAGAAGACGGCGGCCAGCGCCATGAGGCGCACGAGCAGGATCGCTCCCTCCCATTGAGATCCGAGGATGAGGTGGACGACCGGATCGGCGGTCACCGCGATCATGAGGACGCCGGGCCAATAGAGGACCGAAAGGTAGCTGAGCGTGTTCAGATAGGCGCGCTTGATGTTCTTGCCTTCCCGCACGCTGGCGGCGAGCGTCGGAAAGGCCATTGCGTAGAAGGCCGACATGATGATGCGATCGGGAATGCCGCAGACGGTATTCGCCCTGTTGTAGAGGCCGACGGACGTCATCGACATGACCTTGCCGAGGATCAATTGGGGAACCGTCTCATAGATGCGGTCGACGGCCTGGGACGCACCCTTGAAGGAGCCGAATGTGAAGACGACCTTCCATGAGGCCAGGCTTGGTCTGCATATCGAGAACAGGGAATGGGGGGTGACGAAGGCCGTCAGCGCCGCGAGTGTGATCGCGCTCGCAAGCATGCCCCAGCCGTAGCTCACATAGCCGAAGTCGAGCATTCCGAGGATGACCGTGGTCAGTGCCGAGACGAGCAGCGAGACCGTCCTGATGTTGGCGAGCGTGCCGAATGCCATCTCGCGCCTGAGAACCGCGATGACCGGCTGCGAGATCACTTCCGCGAAGGCCGACATCATGACGAGAAACAGGAAGAACGGCAGTTCTGGCGAATCGTAGAATGCCGCGATCTTTCCGGAGACGGCCATCAGTCCGATGGTGACCAGGACCGTGATCCCAAAAAGGGTCGTGAAGGACGTACGGAGATCCTTTTCGTCGATTTCCGCTTTCTGGATCAGGAATTCCGGGGTCACGAATTCCCTGAGCGACAGGGCGATCGCGCCGATACCGAGACCCGTCACCGCATGCCCGACGGCATCCGGTGTCAACAATCGCGCCATCGTTGCCACAACCGTGACATTGATGACCAGAGCCAGATATTGCTCTATCGATGACATGATGAATGCGCGGCGGGGGGTGCTCATTCGCCGCTCCGAGATTTGGGAAACCTTGCCGTCCGACGGCTGCCGATTCTTTTTCTGAGCTGATGCATTTCAAGGACTCCGGGGCACTCGAGGGTTGGTATGCGGCATTCTAAACGTGGTTTCGTACTCGCCCCGGCAGGTCGGGTGCTTGAAGAGCAAGCAGCTGCTCGCCCAGGACCTGCTGCTGTTCCAGAAGCTGAGCTTGCCAGCGTTCATTCATGAGGTTGATCTGGTGTTTGACGGTCTCGCGATTGTCGAGGAGCTCGCGAAAGGCGGCGGCAAGCTCGTCCACTTCGAACGTTTCTATATGCTTGCAATATCTCTCCTGGTGGAAATCACCCATCAGGTCGTCGTTCTTCCTCGCATAGCCGAGCGATATCGTCGGCCGGTCGAGCTTCAGCGAGCAGACGAGGTTGTGATAGCGCGAGACGATCGCCAGATCGACTTTGGAGATCTGCCTCATGATGTCGTGGAGCGATCCCGCGGAACCGATCTCGACCCGGGATAGATCCTCTTCTCCGACCATCGCCGCGAGCCGGTCGAGAACATCGTCGCATGCCTGCCGGTCGGTCACGTCGCCCATGAGAAGGCTGACGCGATGCCCGTCTTCGAGCAGCCGGCGAATGAAGGTGGAGATTTTCTGGATGTAGTTCTCGTAGATCGCATCCGCCCGCGGGTTGTTTGCCCGCCATCCCCGGTAATGCATGATGCCGACGCCCACGCATAAACCGTCGCGGGCGGAGCGTTCCGGGCCTGGCGGAGGAGCGGGGAGGGCGAAGGCGATATCCGGATAGCGGCGATCGTTGGAGACGTCGATCCCGAGCCCTCTCATGAATTCCAGCGAATAATTGTCGCGATAGGACCGGTAAGAGGCCATCTTTGCGGCAGACCGGAGGAACCAGCGGCTGAGCCGCCCTTTGATGGGACCGGCGCCGATGCTGACGAAGGCGACCTTGGTTCGGCAGACTCGGGCGACGAGGCACCAGCAGAAGATCACGAACGGCCAGCCGAACGCCTTTTCCTGAAAATCGTCGAGGATGCCGGTTCCCGGAATGATCATCAAATCGAAACCGTGCAGATGTGCGATCGAGATGAAGAGCAGCGCGATCCGGCGCGGCAGCTTCAAGAGGACCTTGTCGATGGCCTTGGCCCAGGGAGAGGAAAGGAGTGGGCCGCCAACGCTCATGGACCGGATACCGTAGCGGGCCTCGATGACCGCCGGATTGGAACAGATGCAGACGAGCTCGGCGTCCGGCCGCAGCCTGCGCAGGTAGATGAGCATCGCCTCCAGCGATCCGTCATTGCCGGAGTTGCCGGAACCGAATTGTCCGAGCAGGCTGATTTTCATCGGATGTCCATGGCCTGAGGCTGTGCCCTGGGATATCGGGCTCACCCAGCACTGATACCGGTTCCGCAAAACGCAACCCACATCGCAATTCGGCTGAAGCGATACCCCAAACGACTACGCGCCTTTGCTGCCATCCTTCTAAGGATGAAGCGGCTTAACCCAGCATTCGACTACCGCCCGGTGGCCCAGCTTCTAGTATCCGGAACAGGTGCGGGCGTGCCGAGTCCGCGCAAGGAGAGGCCGTGAGAAATGAAATTCGCCTATTTTGTTCTTCCGCACGTCGGCGGCACCTATTCCGTCTTCAAAAGCCTTCGCTCCGGTCTGGCGGACTATGGGATCGATGTTCGATGGCTCGGCATATGCGAGGACGGATACGAGCTGCCGGCGGCGATGCGGGAGGAGAATTCTCTCGGGCAATTGCTGAAGATGCCGGCCTCGCTCGCCGAAGGCGCCTGTGCGAAACGAATGGCGGAAGCCATCGAGAGCGGCGGTTTTGACGGGGTCATCATCAACGTTCTGGGCGACAGGCTGCAGACCAATATCGCCCGGTACCTGCCCGAGCACATTCTTCGCATTCTGGTCGTCCACAACATCACGCCCGGCACCTATGCCGCCGCAAGATCGATCCGCGACTATGCCCATGCGACGATCGGGGTATCGGAGCGGTGCTGCGCCGACCTGATCGAACGCTACGGCTTTCCCGCCGACCGCACCTACGCGATCGCGAATTCGGTGGATACCGCCGGCTTCAGCGAAAAGGCCCGCCACCGCGTGCGTCCGGGACCGCAGCTGCGAGCCCTCTTCGTGGGACGGATCGAGGATGCGTCCAAAGGCGTCCTCTGGCTCCGGGAAATTCTCGACGGCCTGCCGGAGACGGTCTCGCTGACCGTCGTCGGGGACGGTCCCGACATGAGGAAGCTCAAACGGCGGCTCGCGAGCCATTGGAAACGGGTGGACTATTTCGGCGCGGTCCCGCCGGCAAGGATTCCGGCGATCATGACGGAGCATGACGTGCTGCTTATGCCATCCCGCTACGAAGGCCTGCCCATGACCCTGATCGAGGCCATGGCGGCTGGCTGCGTGCCGGTCGTTTCCCATATCAGGGGCGTCACCGATACGGTCGTGGAAAGCGGAAAGAACGGGATCCTCTTTCCCGTCGGAAACTACACGGCCGCCGCGAATGCCGTGTCGCGCCTCCACCAGGACCGCGATCTGCTCGAACGCATGTCGGTGGCGGCGCGCGAAGCGGTCCCGCGACGCTACAGCATCGAGAGGATGGCGGATCATTATTACGACGTCATAAAGTCGGCAATGACGGAGCGGCCGAGGCTGCCGCCGGTGCTCGATATCGACGGCTGGTCGATTCCCGCCGGACTTCGGCCCGGTCTGCGCACCTACGTTCCTCTTCCGCTGAAAAACTGGCTTCGCGTCGTCCGCGAGCGGCTCTGAACCATGAAACGCTATCTTCCATATCCCGGACGCCGCCTCCAGGGCATATGGACGGTCTATCAGGCGCGCCGCGTCTTCATGCAGGTCTCCGTCGGTTCCTGCCTGCTGTTCTTCCTGACCGCTTTCGCGCTTGCGCAGGAGTTCGAGTTCCCGCTTCGAGCGCCAGAGGGCACTCACCATCTGGAGGACAGCCAGGGCAGGCCGTTTCTCATCTCCGGCGATAGCGCCTGGTCGCTGATTGCGGATCTCTCCTTGAGTGACGCGGTGCTCTATCTCGAAACAAGAAAGCGGCAGGGCTTCAACACGATCCTGACATCGCTGATCGAGCACAAATTCGCGCGCAATGCGCCGGCAAATTCCAGCGGCGACGCGCCGTTTCTTGGAACCGCGTTCGAGACGCCGAACGAGGCCTATTTCGAAAAGGCCGAGGCCATCATCAAGGCGGCATCGAGACGCAATCTCCTCGTCCTCCTTTATCCGGCATATCTTGGCGCCGGGGGCGGACCGGAAGGCTGGTATCAGGAAATGGTCAGCGCGGGGCCGGAAAAGCTGAAGGACTATGGGCGATACGTCGCCCGTCGCTTCGCCGCGTATCCGAACATCATCTGGGTCCAGGGCGGGGATTACGATCCGCCCGACAAGGCGCTGGTGACGGCCGTTGCCGAAGGGATCGCGGAGGTTACGCCCGACGCGCTGCAGACCGTTCACACCAACCGCGATACCGTCAGCAGCGTCTACTGGCAGGGCGCGGACTGGCTCGATATCGATACCGTATACACCTACGGGGATGTCGCGGAGGCCGTTCTGGCACGCTATCGGTCCGGACCCCAGCGCCCCTTCTTCCTTCTGGAGGGAAAATACGAGGGCGAGCATGGCGTCAACGAGCGTGAAGTTCGCCTGATCGCCTACAGCGCGCTTCTTTCCGGCGCCGGCGGCCAGATGTTCGGCAACAATCCCATCTGGCATTTTTCGGCTCCGGGACTCCAGCCAGCGTCGGAAACGTGGGAGCAGGCACTTTTCAGCCGCGGCGCCCAAAGCCTGATGCAGCTCGGCAAGCTCTTCGCCGAACTGGACTGGTGGAAGCTTGTGCCCGATCAGGGCCTGCTGCTGAAGGCGGCGGAAGGCGGCGAACATCACAGGGCGCTTGCGGCCCGCGATACGGACGGATCATTCGCGATGATCTACGTCATCGACGCCGACAATATAACGATCGATCTCGGCAGCTTGCCCGGCGGCGAAAAGCTGCTCCGGTGGTACGATCCGTCCAGCGGCGTCTTTGCCGAGGATGCGGAGCCGCTAGGCGGCGATCCGGTCAAGAAGGTCGCCGTCCCTGATGCGACCAACAGCTCCGGCTTCCGTGACTGGGTGGCCATCCTGTCCAACAATTTCTAGGCGTTTCAACCGCGGTTCCCGGGTCGTGTTCCCATGCACGAGGAAGCCTTCTCCAACGGATGGTGCGGGGAGCGAAACCGCGCGGCAGTTACGCCTTTTGAGGCCGAAATCTCCATAAGAATTAGAGGGGTAGGCGTTCCCGGCGATACCTCCTCCCTATGAGGGAGAGCATTGCGCCCTTTGCTCGCGTACCAGCCTCCGTCGAGGTTTCCTAGGATCATTGCGAAGTCGGGTGCGGTCGACCGACCCGTGCCACTCCGCTGCAAGGGGTTCAGGATGTCCGGGCTATTTGCCAATACCATCGCCACATTCGTATTGGGCGTTTCATTGGTTGTCATTTTGCGAAATCTGGCCGTAACCTTTCAACTTGTCGACCGGCCGGATGCCGTGCGGAAACGCCATAGGGGTACAATTCCGCTCTGCGGGGGGATCGCGATATTCACCGCTTTCGCGGTCGCCTCCTTCATCCAGGGTGGACCTGATCTGTTCGGATTGAATTTCTGGCTGGGCCTGCTGGTCATCACCTTGATCGGCGTCGTGGACGACCGCATGCCCCTTCCTGCCGTCGGCCGCCTCATCATGCAACTGGCGATGGCCGTCACCTTCGTCGGGGGCACGGACATAGGCTCGCTGTCGCTGGGCGTTCTGCTTTCGGGGAATGGTCCGCTGTTGCTGCCGCTGTTTTACTTCATCGGTGTCCTATTCGTGACCGGGCTCGTGAATTCGTGGAACATGCTCGACGGTGTCGACGGATTGGCAGGCGGCGTGGCGGCGGTCGCCCTGATCTGGCTGATGATCATCGCAGGGTCGGAGGGGATGACGGAGTTCATTCCCTCGCTCGAGACGCTTTTCATCTGCCTCTGCGCATTTCTGGTCTTCAACATGAGAAGCCCGTGGCGTGCCCGCGCCAGCGTGTTCCTGGGAGACGCCGGCAGCACCGCTCTCGGAGCGACCATCGCCTACGTCATCCTTCTCCTGGCGACCAGGAGCAGCGCCGTTTCCTTCCCGGCACTGCTGTGGGTGGTGATCGTTCCGGTCGTCGATACCCTGAGCCTGATCGTCCGCCGGTTCCTTGCCCATCGCAGTCCGATGTCGGCCGACCGCTGGCATCTCCATCATCTGCTGCTCGACCATGGCCTGACACCGGCCGCGACAACCAACAGCCTGATGGCGGCGTCGGCGATCTGCGGCGGTATCGGATATGTCGGAACTCTGTTGAACGTGCCCGGAGAGATAATGGCGATCGGGCTCATCGTGCCGATCGTGGTCCATACGTCATTCGTGCTTGCCGCTACCGGCTACCTGACGAGGGCGCGACTCAACCGGACCGGATCGGGCTTGCGTTCGGACGGTGCGGAGGCGCTTGGCGGCGCCTCGCGCACGACGGTTTTCAAGAGGGTCGGCGATGCCGATCTTGAAAGATGACGGATCGTATCCCGATGAAACGCCGCCCTGTGCGAGGTAAGGATTCCGCACGGCCGGGACACGCTCGTGCGACTGCATTTCAAATGCTCCGGAAGATGACCCGGAGGGCAGGAAAAGCCGCCCGCATCCTGCTCTACATGGGTGCGGCGATCGCCAGCGTCGTCGGGCTTTACGGCATCTCGCTGATTTCCGCCGATACTCTGCTGGCCCAGCGGGATGTCCCCGCGAACGCCGATGTCATCGTGGTTCTTGGAGGCGATGGGCCGCCGCGGGCGGCGCGAGCGGCTGAGTTATGGCATGAGGGCAGGGCACCCCAGGTGCTCGTCACGGGTCGCGGCGATTGCAGCTTCATCCGGCGGATGCTGATCGAGATGGGGGTTTCCCCGGAAGCGATCACCACGGAATGCCGGTCTTCGAGTACTTGGGAAAACGCCGCGTTCTCGCAGCCCATACTGGCCGGCATGCGGATACGCCGCGCAATCCTGGTGACAAGCTGGTTCCATTCCGGTCGCGCCGTCACGCGCTTCCGTTCGCTGATGCCGGATATCCAATGGATTTCGGTGCCGGCCGAAAGGGAGGAATCCTACTGGAGGCTCGCTTTCGACGCCGATGGCATCCAGGTCTTCAAGGAATATCCGAAGATCATGGCCTACGACCTCAGGAGCAAGATCTCCGAGACGGCCCTCCTGGACCTGCTGCGGCCGACCAGCATAGGCGCCGGACAATGAACATCTTCCTCGTCTTTTGCCTGCTCGGCGCCGTGCTCCTGCTCATCGGATGGGGAATGGGACGTCCCGAAAGGATCTATGAATTCCCCTTTCTCACGGGCGTCATCTCCTTTTCCTTCATCCTCCCGCAGGTCCCGGGCCTGGCGGTGGACAGTTTTCTGCCGGAGGCCGCTTTCGCCAGAACCGCCGTTTTCATGATGATGTGCCTCTTCATGTGCTGGTGGGGTTGGGGCGCGAAAGCAAAGCCGCTTGGGTTCTTCCGCATCGACTTCGACGAGGGGCGCCTTCTGATCGTCGCGGCTCTCCTGTCGATTGCCGGCGCGTATTTCTACTATGAGCTCAGCCGCCTGCCGGGAGATCTCACCATCGCAGTGCAGATGACGGGTATCCCGGTCGTCTACATATTCTTCTCCCGGCTGCTGAGTTACGGCCTGGCGATCGCCGCACTTTGCCTGGCGCGGCGCTTTTCCTGGTGGGCCTGCCTCATCCTGGCTTTCGACCTCGTCTTCTATCTCGACCGCATCGTGATCACCGGCAAACGTGCCGAGGCGATCGAGCTGGTGATGATCTTCGCCCTCGCGTGGTGGTTCTACAGGGGCCTGACGATCCCGAGAAGCTTGATCATCGTCGCCCTCTTCCTCGGAACGCTGCTGATGAACAGCATGGGCGAATATCGCTCGATAACCAAGGCGAACTCCGCGCCCGTCTGGGACGAGATCAAGAGGATCGACGTGGCGGGCAATCTCTCGAAGGTCTTGAGAGACGGCGGCGACGAGATGCGCAATGCCGTTCTCCGGATCAACAACACGGCGACGTCGATGGAGTTCGATTACGGGAAGTTCCACTGGAACAGGCTGGTATTCAGCTACGTGCCTGCCCAGCTCGTCGGCGCTGAAGTCAAGCAGTCCTTCATGTTGCCGATGCCGCCGGTGGCGCGGGACTACGACCCGATTACCGGCACGACGGAAACGGGCATGACGGACGCCTTCGAATCCTTCTGGTATCTCGGCGCCTTCAAGTTCTTCCTTCTCGCCTATCTCGTCCGCCGCATCTGGGTCACGGCAAATCGCGGGGAATTCGCCGCGCAGTTCACCTATGTGCTTTCGATCATTCCCTCCATCCACGCGATTTCCCACCAGACCGACTGGGTGCTGATGGTCTGGGTGCACATGCTGATGTTTGCCGCACCGGCCCTGGCTTTCGCGATCATTCCGTCCCGCCGCCGCAGCCGGTACGGGATGAATCCCTCTTCGCTTGCGGCTGGAGGATAGGATCATGCTCTCCAGATACGAGGATCCGGCCTTCAAACACGCGACCACGCCCTTGCCGCGTTTCGGGGGAGCCACATTCGCTCTGCGCTTCCGCCTGATGCGCCTGGTCTGGATGACCGTCTGGCTTTTTCTCGCCTCGTGGACGCCGCCGCCATTTCGGCGCTGGCGCAATTTCCTGCTCCGGGCGTTTGGAGCACGGATCGATGCCACCGCGACCGTCCATGCCAAGGCAGTGGTCTGGTGGCCGGGGCATCTGGTCATGGAGCGGTATGCTTCGATGGGACCGGGCGTGATCTGCTACGATGTCGATACGATCACGATCCGCGAATTCGCCTCCGTCTCCCAGCGTTCGCATCTGTGCACCGGTTCGCACGATGTCCAGGACAGCGCGTTTCCCCTGACCATCCGCCCGATCACGATAGAGGCGAATGCCTGGGTTGCGGCGGAAGCTTTCGTGGGTCCCGGTGTCGTCGTGGGAGAGGGGGCCGTTCTGGGGGCCAGGGGTGTTGCCGCGAAATCCCTTGAACCATGGACGATCTATGTCGGCAATCCGGCGAGATCGGTCGGACGCCGGCGGCCGGAGGCGGCGGCCTCCAATGCGCTCAAGCGATAGTTCTGGAGGGTCTTGTCGGCGATAGCGGGCCAGGTGAACTTTTCCAGAACCAGCCGCCGTCCATTCTGCCCCATGGATTGCGCCCGAGCGCGATCCTTCAGGATCGCCGTCAAGGCTTCTGCCACCTTCACGGAATCGAGCGGGACGACGATCCCGGCATCGTCCGTGGCTACTTCCGGAAAATGGCACTGATCCGTGATCACGACGGGGGTGCCGCAGGCAAGCGCTTCGGTGATCGCCATGCTGAAGCCCTCCTGCCGGCTCGGTAGGCAGAAGCAGGCGGCGTCGACCATCGCTTCGGTCTTCACCTGACCGTAGAGCGGGCCGGTAAGATACACCCTTTTCTCGATGCCGAGCTGCCGGACAAGCGACATGAAATCGCCTTCCGCTCCACCCGGCGGACCCGCAACGACCAGATCGACATCGGGATGCATCTGGCCGATCTCCGCGAAAGCCCTGGCCAGTATATCCAGGCCTTTCTTGACATGCAGGCGGGACAGGAAAAGGACGTAACGCCGGTCTGGCGGAATGCCGATCCGCGAGCGGAAAAGCCCCGCAGGCGGAAGAGGATCGAATTCCTCCGCGAATACCCCGTTGGGAATGATGCGGTTCGGCGCCTTGAAGTCGAGCGGTTCGACGGCCTTGGCTTCATCGACATTCAGGAGGTGGAGGAAGGCCGCATCGTTCAGCATCCCTTTATAGCAAAGGCGCAGGGCGATCTTCTTCTTCCAAGATTTCTGTTCGAGGCTCCAATGGTCGAGCATCCCGGCAGGGCAGATGCAGTAGGGGATTTTCTCCGCCCTGGCGTGCTTTGAGGCGTAGAGGAGGAAGGGCTCCCAGACCCCATGGATATGCATGAAGGACGCCTGCTTGAGAACCTCGCGAAGCATCCGCCGGCCGTTGAAGCAAAAGAGCGCCTCCATCCTGCCGGCATCCGGGAGGATATGCCAGTGGATTTCGGAAAAACCGGGTATGCTTCGCCCGATCTCCATCACCTGCGCGTTCACGGCGGCATTTCCATAGGTGATGATGTGGACATCGAGCCCCAGAGCGCCTTGCGCGGCGGCAATGCGCATCGCGACGGCCTGCAGGCCGCCGTTCTTCGGGTCGATCGATGCGATCACATGCACGATCTTCATCAGAGAATCCGCCGCTGGTTTTGCGTATCAGGGAATGTGTAGACCTTGGCCGGAGCGGCTGACCGGCTTGCGTTCGCATTCGACAGAGCCGCCAGCAACCGCTTCCCGTAAGCTTCGACCGTGAAGTCGGCAGCGCGAGCCGAGGCATGGGCGGACATCGACCGGCGCAGCCCGTCGTCTGCGGCGAGGCGCTCCACCGCCAGGGCGATGGCCTCCGCGTCGCAAATGGGAACGATGAAACCGTCGATGCCGTCGCGCACCACCGTGCCGGTGTTTTCCGTGGTGATGACGGGCAATCCGGCGGCGAGCGCTTCATAGACGGCAGTCGCCGATCCTTCGCAAAGCGACGGCAGGAGGAAGACGTCGGCCCAGCGAAATTCCTCGGCGATCTGGGTTCGCGGAACGATGCCCCGCAGGTCCACCCATTGCGAAATCTCCTGCCGGGCACTTTCGGAAATGCTGAGGCGTCCCGCCATGCGAAATGTCGCGGCACCACCTACCAGCCGTGCTGCCTCGGCGACATAGGGAGAGCCTTTGCGTATGCCGACCTCGCCGACGGTGAGGACCCTGAGGGGACCGGGCGGGCGGGCCTTCCGGTCGATCGTGAAAGCCGGGTTGACGCCATAGGGCACCACGACGCAGCGTTCCCCGGGCCCCCCGCAGGCGATGACGTGCTGTCGGACGAAATCCGAGGGGCAGACGATATAATCCGCCAGAGCCCATTCCGCCTTTTCGCGATTGGCGAATACGCGGGCATGCGGATTGGAGCGCGGCAGGCCCGCCCAGGCCGGAAAGCGCTGCATCTCGCGGTCCATGAGCATTTCCACCACATCGCGCGGAGCGATCATCTGTTCGACCGCCGTCCACAGCCCCCGCCGTTTGGCCGCGTGCATCTGTTCGAGGGCGTCGCCGCTGAAGGCATACAGGCCCGACGCATCGTGAAATCCACTTTGCGCGACCATCCGCGAGAAGATCGATCCCGCCCACACCGCGTGAGCCGTCTCTTCGATGACATCCCTGACCTGCATCCTGCGGAGGGCCGAGCGGATTCCGAAGCTGGAAAAGACCGTCGTAAGCTCGCCCGGCACACCCTTGGGACGGCGCCCTGCGAGGCGCTTGACCGGTGCCGGAAAGAGGGCGGGCGGCAGGGAGCCGACGATCCTCGGCCAGCCCTTCGTCGCGCAGATATCGGTGTAGAAATGGGCGAGCCGGCCGTGAGAGGCGAATATTCTGGGCACGGCATAGTGCATGCGGGCGCCGAGCTGGCTGACGACGACCTTTCCGTTCATGGCGAGATACCTTGGGGGAGGGGCGAGACGGTCGGCGTGGCGCTCTGAAGCCGCGTGATCAACGTGCACCAGGCGTCGACGGCCTTCTCGCGCGAATACTCCGTCGTGAGGAGCTGGCGCGCTCTCTGCCCCATTTCGGCGCGGATTTCGGGTTTGTCCCGCATCTCGCATATGGTCGTCACGAGGTCGTCGACCGCACCGATCGGAACGCTCCTCCCGCACCCGGTCGCGGCGAGCACGCGCGGCACTTCGCCATCCGGATCTCCGATGAAGATCGTGGGGCGGCCGGCGGCGAGAATGCCGTAGAACTTGCTGGGAATGATGCAATGCTCGAGCTCCGGCAGCAGCGACACGAGGTGCACATCGGCGGCGCTCAGGCTTTCGGACAGGTTCGCGAGCGGCTGCAGGGGCTTGAAGACGACGTTGTCGAGATCGAGCAGCCGCGCCGTTTCCGTAACCGCCGCATGCTGATGCCCGCCTCCGATCAGGAGAAAGCGGATATCGGCACGGTCCTTCAACCGCTGGGCGGCCTTGAGGAGGGTCTGGAATTCATGGGCTCTTCCGAAATTGCCGGAATAGCCGACCACGAAGGTGTCGTTCAGCCCCCATTGGGCCCGCAGACTGTTCCGGTCGGGCGGCACCGGGTAGATTTCTTCCTGATCGGACCAGTGATGCATCACGATCAGCTGGCTTCGCGGCAGCCCCTGCCGCTCGAGATAGGCCGCCATCTTGCCCGTCGGGCAGACCGCTATTCCCGGCGACTTCAGCGACCAGTTGCGCGCCTTCTGAGCCAATCGGGCGGGCAGCCGCCAGTGCCGGAAGAAACCGAGCTCGACCGCCGTTTCCGGAAACAGGTCCATGATCCAGTTCACCATCGTGGCGCCTTTCAGCCGCAATGCGATCGCACTCGTCACCGACAGGAACGGGGGATCGGTGCACACAATGGCCAGGTCCTCCGCCGACACGTTCCTCAGCAGCCAGAAGAACGCGAAGAGGTGAAAGCAAAGGTAGTCGACTGCCCTGCCCATCACCGTGTGCCGGCCGAAGCGGGGTGAGGTGAGACGCTTCACCCGCACGCCCGTGGCGACCTCTTCCGCAGGCAGGACGATGTTGCGCTGGTTATGGATTTCGCGGCTGGCCAAAGCCGTCACGTTGAACCCGCGCTGAACCAGCGCGAGAGCGATCGACGTGGTCATTCGGCTGGTTGCCGATTGATCCGGGAAGAAATAGCGGTTTACCAAAATAAGCTTCATGCCATCTCCCCGCGCCGTGCCGGCTCAACGCGGCAATCTTGGCAAGGCGGAGTAAGACCGCAAGCTGATCGAAGGTGATAGAACGGGCCCGATCATACCTATTGCGATCAGCCTGAGGGTATTGGCACCCTTAACCTTCCGTTCGCCCGCGCAATTCCTCGCTGCGCTCGGTTGATCCGGAGGCGATTGTCGAGGGATGAGCGCCTGAAGCCATGGTGGCGTTACTACTGCCGTTCCGCTTTGAGAAACGCTTCGAAGATCACGCGATGCCCGGCGTCGTTCGGATGGGTGAGATCGGATGAGGCGAGCGCCCCGTCGCCATGCGTCTTCATCTGCTCGTAGACCGGAGCGTAGTGAACATGGAAGGTCGCGGCCAGTTTCCGGACGGCTTCGACATAGTCTTCGAAACCTTGCCGGGTCTGGCCGGTGAAGCCGGGGCTGCCGGTGGAAAAGCCCGCATCGGGAATATAGGGCGGGCTGCCGATCGCGATCCGTTCGGCATGGCCGGCGGCGATAAGGGCCTGCAGGAGCCGTGTATAGTCGCGGACGAAGCCGGCGACGTTCATCGTTTCTGGCGCCGCCGTATAGCGCGCATCGTTGTAGCCGTAGAGGATGAGGATCGCGTCACGATGCGGCGCATCGAGAAGCGTTCTGGCAAAGCGGCTTACGCCGTTGTCCGGCCGCGGCTTTCCGTCCGCGAGGCGTGAACCCTGCAGGACCGTGCCCGGAATCGCATGATTGCGGATCGGAAAACCGTCCGTCGCCGCTGCGAACAAGGCCGGCCAGGCGAGGTGGGGCCGGCTGGCATTGAAGCCTGCCGTGATGCTGTCGCCGAATACCCGGATGCCTGAAATCCCCAGCGTTTTCAAATGCTCCCCCAGTGCCATCGACTTTCCTTCATTTCCCGCTTGACAGCGGCCGGCCCGATCTTGTTAATACGTATTAGCTGCTAATGCGCATTAGCAGTCAAGAGGAGATCAGGAGGACATTGCGTGGCAGGCCCCAAGCGCTTGACTCAGCACGACATTGCGAAACTGGCCGGCGTCAGCCAGGCGACCGTTTCGCTTGTGCTGAACGGCGCTCCGACAGCTCTTGCGCGCATCCCTCAGGAAACCCGCGAACGGGTCCAGCATGTCATCCGCACGACCGGTTATGTGGCGGATCCGATCGCCCGGCGCATGGCCAAGGGGCTCAACCGCATTCTCGGCGTCTTCACCTACGAGCCGGCTTTCCCGAGCGAGCAGGCGGATTTCTTCACGCCCTTCCTGCTCGGCATCGAGGAGGAGGCGCAGGCCCAGAACTACGACCTTCTGCTTTTGACCGGTGCCGGCGTCGGCAAGGATCGGAAGATTTTCGCCGATGGCAACCGGCTTCGCATCGCCGACGGCTGCCTGGTGCTCGGCCGCGAATTCGATCGGGCGGAGCTCAAGCGGCTGGTTCTGGGCGACTATCCTTTCGTGGCGATCGGCCGGCGCGAGGACGCTGGCGAACCCGTTCCTTACGTCGGCGGCGACTACACAAGCGGCACCCGCGCGCTGGTGGAAAAGGCACGGGGGCTTGGGCATGAGAAGCTCGCCTATATAGGTCCTTCAGGCCCGGCCGAGTCCATCGCCGATCGCTGGAATGGATTTTCCGCGGCGGCACGGGATGGTGCCGAACCGGTTCTCCATATCGATGCCGTCGACCGGCCGGCCGGCGAAATCCTCGATGCGCTTTTCGCCAGCGGCGCCACCGCGGCCTTCTTTGTCGAGCTTGCCGATGCGGTGCGCGTGGAAGTCGCCGCCCGCGAACGCGGCCTGTCTCTCCCCGGTGACTTTTCCGCCGTGGTGCTCGGCAGCCATATCCGCGCCGAACGCAGCCATGTGCAGTTCACCTCCTTCAACATTCCCCGAGAGGAGATGGGCCGGCAGGCGACCGCCATGCTGGTGCGCCGCATCGAGGGCGCAGCTCCCGTCGAACAGATTCTTCTGACCTGTGAACCGGTCGAGGGCGAGACCCTCGGTCCTGCAAAGAAACGGACATAACGACGTGAAAGAAATGCGAGCAGACATTCTGGTGGTGGGCGGCGGTCTCGGCGGCGTGGCGGCAGCGCTCGGGGCGTGCCGGGCAGGGCGCAGCGTCATCATGACCGAAGAGTTCGACTGGATCGGCGGGCAGTCGACCAGCCAGGCCGTGCCCTCCGACGAGCATACCTGGGTCGAACAGTTCGGCATCACGCGTTCCTACCGGAAGCTGCGCAACGGCATCCGCCAGTACTACCGCGACAACTATCCGCTGACCGAAGGCGCCCGCGCCTGGGGCGACCTCAATCCCGGTGCCGGCTGGGTAAGCCGCATCTGCGCCGAACCGCGCGTCAGCCTGGCGGTCATGGAAGCCATGCTGATGCCATATCGCGGCGCCGGTCGCCTCAGGGTGCTGCAGCCGTACCGGCCGGTGGCCGCCGATGTCGATGGAGAGACGGTGCGGTCCGTGACCGTCCGGCATCGCGACACCGGCAAGGAGATCGCGATTTCCGCCGATTACATCCTCGACGCGACCGAACTCGGCGACCTCTTGCCGATGACCGGCACGGAATACGTGAAGGGCTTCGAGGCGCAGTCCGATACTGGCGAGCCGAGCGCGCCTTCCGAGGCCCAGCCGGACAATGTCCAGGCGGTGTCGATCTGCTTTGCGATCGATCATGTGGACGGCGATCAGACGATCGACAAGCCGGAGAATTACGATTACTGGCGCAAATACCAGCCGCATTTCTGGGGCGGCCCGCTGCTCGGCTTCACCGCTCCGCATCCGCGCACGCTGGAATTCACGACCCGCTCCTTCACGCCGAACGTCGACGACGATCCGCTGGCTGTCGATGCCGACCAGCGCAAGGGCGGCGGCGACGAGAACCTCTGGCTCTTCCGCCGCATCGCGGCCCGCCGCAACTTCCAGCCCGGCTTCTATTCGTCCGACATCTGCTTCGTGAACTGGCCGATGATCGACTACATGGACGGCACGATCATCGACGTCTCCGAGGAGGAAAAGGCCAGGCACCTGAAGTCGGCGGCCGATCTTTCCTATTCGGTCTTCTACTGGCTGCAGACGGAAGCGCCTCGCATCGACGGTGGCCAGGGCTATCGCGGCCTCAGGCTCCGCGGCGACATCACCGGCACCGAGCACGGCCTCGCCATGGCGCCCTATATCCGTGAAAGCCGCCGCATCAAGCCGGTCACCCGCATCGTCGAGCAGGATCTCTCCTACGCCGTCAGGGGTGACAAGGGCGCGGTGAACTATCGCGACAGCGTCGGCATTGGCATGTACCGCATCGACCTGCATCCCTCGACCGGCGGCGACAACTATATCGACGTCCCGTCCTGCCCGTTCGAGATCCCGCTCGGCGCGCTTCTGCCGGAGCGGATGAAGAACCTCATTCCGGCCGGCAAGAACATCGGCACGACCCACATCACCAACGGCTGCTACCGCCTGCATCCGGTCGAATGGAACATCGGCGAAGTGGCCGGCATGCTCGCGGCTTATTGCCTCGAAAAGGGTCTGAAGCCGCATCAGGTGCAGGCCGACGACAAGCATCTCAAGGACTTCCAGCAAGAACTCACCCGCGAAGGCATTGAAATCCGCTGGCCGGACGTTTCGGCATACTGATCAAGCACCAATCTTTGGAGGAGGAACGGGAATGAACTATCATAAAGCCCTGAAATCGGCCGCAGCGGTGTTGGCGATCGCCGCACCGCTCGGCATCTTGGCCGTTGGGAACGGCGTCGCCCAAGCGCAGGATGCGGTCAATCTCCGCATGACCATCTGGAGCGCCAACGAGGCGCATCTGAAGCTCTTCAACGAGATTGCGGCGGGCTTCAAGAAGGACCACCCGAACGTCACGGTGACCTACGAGTCGCTGCCGTTCGACACGTACACGACGGCGCTCACCACCCAGATCGCCGGCGGCAATGCGCCGGACATGGCCTGGATCTTCGAGACGGCCGCCTATGACTTCGTCAATTCCGGCGCGCTCTACCCGCTCACCGACACCCTGAAGGCGGCGCAGGGCTACAATCTCGATGAGCTCAGTGCGACCGCGGCGGAGCGCTGGTCGAAGGACGGCACGCTCTATGCCTATCCGTTCTCGACCTCGCCGTTTGCGATGTTCGTCAACAACGACGTCATCAAGGCGGCCGGCGCCAAGACGCCGGCCGAACTCATCGCCGCAGGGCAGTGGGATTGGGATCATGCTATCGAGACCGCTTCCGCGGTCGGCCAGACGGGAAAGGGCGGCCTGATCGTCCGCGACTTCAACTACCAGATCTGGCAGAACCTCGCCTCGATCTGGAACGGCTGGGGCGCTTCCCCCTGGAGCGCCGACGGCAAGACCTGCACGATGACCGAAAAGCCGATGGTCGACGCGCTCACCTTCATCCATGACGCGATCTTCAAGAAGAAGGCGATCCCCGGGCCCGGCGAGAACGTCGATTTCTTCGCGGGCAACGCGGCCATGACGATCACCCAGATCAGCCGCGCGTCGCTGCTGCCGAAGGACAAGCCGTTT
This sequence comes from Xaviernesmea oryzae, assembly GCF_900177415.1. Taxonomy (GTDB): domain Bacteria; phylum Pseudomonadota; class Alphaproteobacteria; order Rhizobiales; family Rhizobiaceae; genus Neorhizobium; species Neorhizobium oryzae_A. The sequence goes on from NZ_FXAF01000006.1 coordinate 2,042,525, forward strand.
GCCTGGGATCTCGTGCCGCTGCCGAGGGGACCGGCCGGTGAATACGCGCTGATCGGCCAGGCCGGCATCGGCGTCATGCAGGCGGGCAAGAACGCCGAGACGGCGGCCGAATTCGTCGCTTACATGACGAACCCGGAAAACTCGGCGAAGCTCAGCCAGTTCTTCCCGTCCGCCCGCAAGTCGCTCTTGAACGCCGAAGTGCTGAAGAAGACCAACCCGCTTCTGAGCCAGGATCAGATCGACAAGGTCGTCATCTCAGGCATCGCCACCGGCAAGGTCATTCCCGGCCATACCGGCTTCGCGCAGATCCAGCAGACCGTGCGTTCCGGTCTCGACGCCGTCTGGCGTCCGGATGCGGATATCCCGGGCACGCTCCAGAAGATCTGCGGCCAGATCGGCCCGTTCCTGAAGCGCTGAAGGAGAACGAAATGGCTGTCGCGCAGGAAAACGTAGCTCCGGAAGGCCGCGCCTCGTCGCCGTTCTGGACGGTTGCGCGGCGCGACAGCCTCGCCGGCTTCCTCTTCATCGCTCCGCAGCTGATCGGCATCATCGTCTTCGTGCTGATCCCGCTCGGGCTTGTCTTCTGGTACTCGCTGCACGAGTGGAACGTGCTCGCCAATACGTTCACCTATACCGGCGCGCAGAACTACCGCATGCTGATCGAGGATACCAACCTTCTCGAAGTGCTGGGGGCGACCGCGATCTTTTCCGCCGGGCTCGTTGTCTTCAACCTGTCGCTGGCGCTGCTGCTCGCGGTGCTCCTGAACCAGAAGCTCGCGGGCATCACCATTTTCCGCACGCTGTTCTTCTCGCCGGTCGTGGTGTCGCTGGTCGCCTGGACGATCGTCTGGGGCTTTCTCCTGCAGAAGAACGGCGGCATCAACGGCATGCTGCAGGTCTTCGGCATCGAGGGGCCGAACTGGCTGCGCGAGGAGACGACCGCGATGATCTCGGTCATCGTCGTGCAGGTCTTCAAGAATGTCGGCCTCAACATGATCCTGTTCCTCGCGGCCCTGCAGGGCGTGCCGAACGAACTCTACGAGGCCGCCCGCATCGACGGTGCGCCGCGCTTCAAGCAGTTCCGCCGCATCACCCTGCCGTTGATCAGCCCGACCATCCTGCTCACCTCGATCATCACCATCGTCGGATCGCTGCAGGTCTTCGCGCAGATCGCGGTTCTGACCCAGGGCGGGCCGGGCCTCTCGACGACGGTGCTCGTCTATTACCTCTACCAGCAGGCCTTCCAGTTCCATTTCTTCGGTTACGGCTCGACGCTTTCGATCCTGCTCTTCGTGATCGTCGCCGTGCTGACCTTCGCCCAATGGCAGATGCGCAAGAGGATCGTCTTCTATGAAAGCTGAGCTCTCCCCGCGCATGAAGGTTTTTCTCTACGGGCTGATGTGCGTGCTGCTCGTCCCCTTCGTCTTCCCCACCTGGTGGATGGTGACGTCCTCGGTGAAGCCGATCAGCGATATCTTCGCCTTTCCGCCGCAGCTGGTCCCGCAGAGCTACGACTGGACGACCTACCAAAAAGTCTTCGAACTGCAGCCCTTCGTGCAGCAATACTGGAACTCCGCCTATATCGCCGCGCTGGTCACCCTCGGCACGATGGTCGTCTCGTCGATGGCGGGCTATGCATTCGCCCGGATACGCTTCCCGTTCGCCAACACGATCTTCATGATCGTGCTGCTCGGTCTCTTGATCCCGTCGGAAGTGACGATCGTGCCGCTGTTCCAGATGTTCCTGAAGGCCGGCATGGTGAACACCCATTGGCCGCTGATCCTGGTGCCGATCTTCGGTGCGCCGAGCGTCTTCGCCACCTTCGTGATGCGGCAGTTCTTCGTGACGCTGCCGGGCGAGCTGGAAGAGGCGGCGCGAGTCGATGGCCTCGGCCGCTTCAAGATTTTTCGCAAGATCGCTTTGCCGCTGGCAAGGCCGGCGCTCGCGTCGGTCGCGATCTTCACGTTCCTTCATTCCTGGAACCTGTTTCTCGAACCGATCGTGTTCCTTTCGAGTGCAGACAAGTTCACGCTGCCGCAGGCGCTCACCCAATATACCGACGCCTATGGCGGGCCGATGTGGAACATCCAGCTCGCCGCCGCGACGCTGACGGCGCTGCCCGTCCTCATCGTCTTCATCATCGCGCAGAAGCAATTCGTCGAAGGGCTCGCGCATACCGGCCTCAAGGGCTGAAGAACCGGAAATCTGATTGATGGCTGAAGTTACGCTTTCCCGTGTCCGCAAGAGCTATGGCGCCGTCGACATCATCCACGGCGTCGATCTCGGCATAAGCGACGGCGAGTTCGTCGTGCTGGTCGGCCCGTCCGGCTGCGGCAAGTCCACGCTGCTCAGGATGATCGCCGGGCTGGAGACGATCACCGGCGGCGACATCCGGATCGGCGGGCGCGTGGTCAACGACCTCGATCCCAAGGACCGCGACATCGCCATGGTCTTCCAGAACTATGCGCTCTATCCGCATATGACCGTTGCGGTGAACATGGGGTTCTCGCTGGAACATCGCGGCACCGGCAAGGCCGAGATCGCGGAACGGGTGAAATGGGCCGCGGATATTCTCGGTCTCACGCATCTGCTCGATCGCTACCCGCGCCAGCTTTCCGGCGGCCAGCGCCAGCGCGTCGCCATGGGGCGCGCCATCGTCCGCGATCCCCAGGTGTTTCTTTTCGACGAGCCGCTCTCGAACCTCGATGCGAAACTTCGCGTCGTCATGCGCGGCGAGATCAAGAGCCTGCACCAGAAGCTCAAGACGACCACCATCTACGTCACGCACGACCAGGTGGAGGCCATGACCATGGCCGACAAGATCGTCGTGCTGAACGGCGGAAGGGTGGAGCAGATCGGCGCGCCCCTCGACCTCTACGACCGTCCGGCCAACCAGTTCGTGGCCGGTTTCATCGGCTCGCCTTCGATGAACTTCCTGACCGGCACGATCACCGCGGAAGGCTTTGCCGCGCCCGGCATCGTGCTGCCATTGCCGGAAGCGGCACATGAATTGCGCGATCGCAAGGCGGTCTACGGTATCCGTCCCGAGCATTTCGCGCTGGACGACAACGGCGTGCCCGCCGAGATCGTGCTCGTCGAGCCGATGGGTTCGGAAACCCAGGTCACGATGAAGCTCGGCGAAACGCAGGTCACCGGCGTCTTCCGCGAGCGCGTATCGCTTTCTCCCGGTGCGATCATCCGGGTTCGTCCGGACCTCGCCAGTATCCATCTTTTCGCCGCCGACGGCGGCGAGCGACTGAACTGAGGCCCGAAATGTCCGCTTACCCGGAAACCAAACTCACCAGGGCGCTGCGCGGCGGCGAATTCCCGGTCATCGTGTCGCTCGCCCGACATGATCTCGATCTCGCCAAGGCCGCCGTCGGGGCGGGGGCCTTCGCACTCAAAGTGCATCTCAACGCCTATCACCGCGCCACGGGCACGACCTTCGGCAGTTTTGCGGAGGAACGCCCTTTTTACGAGAAGCTCGCGACGCTCGGCATGCCGCTGCTGGTCATGGCCGGACAGGAGCAGGTGCCGAGCGCTGAAGAAATGGATGCGCTTGCCGATCTCGGCTTCGAAGGGTTCAACATCTATTTCAGCGACATGCAGCCGCATCTCTTGCAGTCCAAGTTGAGGCCGATGCCGGCCCTCGGTGAAAAGAGCACCGACGAGGACCTGAAGAAAATTCTCGAAATTCCGGGCGTGATGATGGAGGCATCCGTCGCCGCCTTTGCCGATTACGGCAAGCCGCTCGACGAAACCGATCTCGCCCGCTACCGGGACATCACCACCAGGGCCGGCATCCCGGTCATCGCACCGAGCCAGAAGCGGTTTACCGCGGCAGATATGCCGAAGCTGAAGGCGGCCGGCATCGCCGCGCCGCTGCTGGGCGTCATCGTCACGGGCACGACGCCGGAAAGCATGGAGGCCGCGGTGCGTCCGATCGTGGAGGCCGCCCGAGCGTGAGCTCAGGAAGATGCCTGATCCGGTGCGCCGCTGCTGTTCCTGACGATGTTGATGAACGCCTCCGCCGTCCATGAGAGCGGCGTGCCGGGCAGGGTGATGATCCCGTAATCGGAGACCTTGTCGGGCAGGAAGGGGCGCATCGCGACCGCGTCGCTGCGGAAGAATTCGGCGATCAGTGTCGGGACGATGGCGATGCCGAGGCCCTGTGCGGCGCAGGCACAGGCCGTTTCCACCGAATGGACCTCCAGGCTGCAGCGATAGGTCGGAACCATGCGGCGCAATTCGTGCTCCAGCTCGTTGCGGTTGATCCGCTGCCGCCCGAGAAGGATGAGGTCGTTGCGGGCGAGGTCGTTCACGTCGATTGCCTGCTTTGCCGCCAGAGGATGGCCGATCGGCATCACGCAGGTCGTGCCGCTGGTGAAAAGCGGCCGGGCCTCGAAGGAATGCTGCTCGGTCGGCAGGCGCACGAAGCCGAGATCGGCGGTGCGGTTGTGGACCATGCGTTCGATCGCGTCATAGGGCCCGCTGAGGATCTCCACCGTCACGCGCGGATGATCCGCCTTGAAGCGGGCGACCAGCGGCGGCAGCATCGTGGTCGAAAGACTGTGCGGAAAGGCGACCCGCACGAGAGCCTCGCCGAAGGCGCCGGTCCGGACGTCGCCGATCTTGCTTCTGAGCCGTGCGACGCTCTGGGCGACGTCGTCCACCTCGTCGACGAGCAGGTGCGCCTCGGGGCGGGGAATGAGCCGGCCCTTGTCGCGGAGGAAAAGTTCCCGCCCGATCTCTTCTTCCAGTGATGCGAGCTGGCGGCTGATCGCCGACTGCGACAGGCCGAGCTGGGCCGCCGCCGCCATGGTCGAGCCGGTATCCATGATTGTCTTGAAGATTTCGAGCTGCTTGAAATTCATTCGTCGATCCTACGGTGCGGCGTGTCGAAGGCAAGCGAAGACCTGAAACAGGGTTTATTCGCGCAAAACGCATAGGCTAATGCGTTCCGCTCATAATATTGCGCATCTTTCGCGCGCCGTTATCGTCCCGTCACAAACAGAACAGGGGAACCTTCTCCATGGAAATTTACTGTCCCTGCCGGACGCTCTGTCCGTGGGAGCGAATGAAATGACGGTTTTCGTCATCCGCCGCTTCCTGCAGAGCCTCGCCGTCCTGGCCGTTACCGCGGTCATCGTCTTCATCGGCATCTATGCGATCGGCGATCCGGCCGAAATGCTGATCGCGCCTGATGCGAGCCCTGCGGAACGCGCCCAGGTGGTCGCCTCGCTCGGCCTCGACAAGCCGCTGTGGGAACAGTTCTTCACTTTTGCCTGGAACGCGCTGCACGGCGACCTCGGTCGTTCCTTCGTCTTCAACCGCCCCTCCATCAGCCTGATCTTCGAGCGTCTGCCGGCAACGCTGGAGCTGACGCTGGTCGGCCTCGTCTTCGCGCTCGTCATCGGCATTCCGCTCGGCCTTCTCTCTGGGCTGAAGCCGAACAGCGCGACCGACGAGGTCATCATGACCGGCTCGATCTTCGGCTTTTCGCTGCCGAGTTTCTGGCAGGGCATGATGCTGATCATGATCTTCTCCGTCTGGCTCGGCTGGCTGCCGTCGACGGGACGCGGCGAGGTGGGCGAATTCCTCGGCATCCGGTCGAGCCTCTTCACCCTGGACGGCCTGACGCATCTCATCCTGCCGGCGATCAACCTCTCGCTCTTCAAGGTATCGCTGGTGATCCGTCTCACACGCACGGGGGTGCGCGAGACCATGCCGCTCGATTTCGTGAAATTCGCCCGCGCCAAGGGGCTTTCCGAAAAGCGCATCGTCTTCGTGCATGTCTTCAAGAACATCCTGATCCCGCTCATCACCGTGATCGGCCTGGAACTCGGAAGCATGCTGGCCTTTGCCGTCGTCACCGAGACGATCTTCGCCTGGCCGGGCATCGGCAAGCTTTTGATCGACAGCATCATGCGGCTCGATCGTCCGGTGGTGGTCGCCTACCTGCTCGTCATCGTCAGCCTGTTCATCTTCATCAATTTCGTGGTCGACGTGCTCTATTCGCTGGTCGATCCGCGTGTCCGGCTGGGAGATGCCCAATGACCGCCCGCGCACTCCTCAGCGAAGACATGCTGTTCGGCCGGCTGGTGATCGGCATCGGCCGCAGCCCGAAGGCCGTCATCGCCGCAATCGTCTGCATCGTCCTGCTCTTTGCCGCGATCGTCGGCCCCTACATCACGCCGCAGGATCCCTATGATCTGGCGGTCCTCGACATTCTCGACGCCAAGCTGCCGCCGGGCTCCGAAAGCATGGACGGCCTCGTCTACTGGCTCGGCACGGACGGCCAGGGGCGCGACATGTTCTCGGCGATGGTCTATGGCCTGCGCACCAGCCTCGGCGTCGGCGTCTTTTCCGGTCTCGTGGCGCTCGTCGTCGGTACCGTGCTCGGCCTGATCGCCGCCTATTTCGGCGGCCGCATCGATGCGCTGATCATGCGCGTCGTCGACTTGATGCTCGGCTTTCCGACCATTCTCGTCGCGCTGATGCTGCTGGCGCTGCTGGGGCAGGGGCTCTGGAAAGTCATCTTCGCGCTGATCCTGGTGCAATGGGCGACGTTTGCCCGTGCGGTGCGCAGCGCCGCACTGGTCGAGAAGAACAAGGATTACGTCGAAGCGGCCCAGACGCTCGGCATTTCCACACCGCGCATTCTGATCGGCCATCTCCTGCCGAACTGCCTGCCGCCGCTGATCGTCATCGGCATGCTGCAGGTGGCGAATGCGATCTCGGCGGAAGCGACGCTCTCCTTCCTCGGCATCGGCCTGCCGATCACCGAACCTTCGCTCGGGCTTTTGATCGCCAACGGCTACCAGCTTTTGATGTCCGGCGAATACTGGATCAGCGTCTATCCGGGCGTGCTGCTGCTCCTTCTGGTCTTCTCGATCAACATCGTCGGCGATCGCCTCCGCGAAGTGCTGAATCCCCGGCTGGGCGAAAGGTGAGCGCCATGACTGGTATTGGGACCCCTGTTCTCGAAGTCAGAAACCTTTCCACCCACTTCATGACCCGCCGCGGCGTGCTGAAGGCCGTCGACGATGTGAGCTTTTCGGTCGGTCGGCGGGAGATCGTCGGGCTGGTCGGCGAATCCGGCTCCGGCAAGTCCATCACCGGCTTCTCGATCCTCGGCCTTGTCGATCCGCCCGGCCGCGTCGTCTCCGGCCAGATCCTCTTCAACGGCGAGGATCTCCTGAAGATGCCGCCGAAGGCCATGCGGACGATCCGGGGAAAACGCATCGCGATGATCTTCCAGGATCCGATGATGACGCTGAATCCGGTGCTTTCGGTCGGCACGCAGATGATCGAGACGGTGCTGGCCCACGACAAGGTCTCCCGCGCCGAGGCGCGTACCCGTTCCCGCGATGCGCTCGGTCTGGTCGGCATTCCTTCGCCGGAAGAACGGCTCGATGCCTATCCGCACCAGTTCTCCGGCGGCATGCGACAGCGCGTGGCGATCGCGATCGCGCTTTTGCACCGGCCGGACCTGATCATCGCCGACGAGCCGACGACGGCGCTCGATGTGACGATCCAGTCGCAGATCCTCTTCGAGATCAAGCGGCTCGCCGCCGAGTTCGGCATGGCGCTGATCTGGATCAGCCACGACCTCGGCGTGGTGGCGGCGCTCGCAGACCGCATCATGGTCATGTATGCCGGCAAGATCGTCGAGGCGGGGCACGTGGACGGCGTGCTGAGGGAGCCGCGCCATCCCTATACGTCTGGCCTGTTGAGCGCCGTCCCGGCTGCGGTGCCGCGCGGCGAGCCTCTGCGGCCGATCCCGGGCTTTGCGCCGTCGCCGCTTTCGCGTCCCTCCGGCTGCGCCTTCCGTGACCGCTGTGCCCGCGCCACCGGGATCTGCGCCACCGAACCTATGCCGTCGATCGCCGCGGATCGCGAATTCCGCTGCTTCCACCCCCATCTCTGGAGCGCCGCATGACGACGCCACTTGTTGAAGCCGTCGACGTCAGCCGCCGCTTTTCCCGCAAGCTCGACTATGCGGAAAAGATAGCCCGCTTCTTCGGCGCCAACCTGGAAGAGAAGACGGTTCACGCGGTCGATGAGGTCGATCTCGCCGTTTATCCGGGCGAGGTGGTCGGCCTCGTCGGCGAATCCGGCTGCGGAAAATCGACGCTCGGCCGCGTGATGGCCGGCATCATGCCGGCAAGCGGCGGCGAGGTGCGCTGGCAGGGCAAGCCGCTTGCCTCCCTCGAGGGTGAGGAAAAGCGCGCCATGCGGTTGTCGGCGCAGATGATCTTTCAGGACCCGATGTCTACGCTCAATCCGCGCAAGCGGGTGATCGACCTGATCGGCGAGGCGCCCAGGGTGCACGGCATCGTCAAGGGCCGGGAGGTGAGGGACTATGTCGCCTCGCTCGCCGAGCGCGTCGGCCTCGACGCCTCCTATCTCGACCGTTATCCGCACCAGTTTTCCGGCGGCCAGCGGCAGCGCATCGGCATCGCCCGGGCGCTGGCGGTGAAGCCGAAGCTGCTGGTCTGCGACGAATCCGTCGCGGCGCTCGACGTCTCGATCCAGGCGCAGATCCTCAATCTCTTCATGGACCTGAAGCGGGAATTCGGTCTCACCTATCTCTTCATCAGCCACGATCTCGGCGTGGTGAAGCATATTTGCGACCGGGTGGTCGTCATGTATCTCGGCCGCGTGGTGGAAAGCGCCACGCCGGACGAGCTCTTCGACAACCCGAAGCATCCCTATACCCAGGCGCTGATCCGTGAACTGCCGACAATCGCCGACCGACGCCGCATTTTCACGCCGATCAAGGGCGAAATCCCGTCGCCGCTTCATCCGCCGCCGGGATGCCATTTCCATCCCCGCTGTCCGAAGGCCTTCGACCGCTGCCGCGTGGAGCGGCCGGTCCTGAAGGAGAATGCAGCCGGTCACGTCAGCGCATGCCACCTGAACGATCTGCCCGTCAGTCAAGCCACAGATGCAACGGCCGAACCGGCCATCTAAAAAGGAAGGGAACAGACTTATGAAACCGATGAAATTCCTCTTGGCCGGCGTCGCGGCCACCGTGCTCGCGCTGAGTTCGGCCGAGGCCGCCGACCTGGTGCTCGGCAGCGCCACCGAGCCGTCCGCGATCGATCCGCAGTTCTCGCGCACCGGCAACAACCAGAACATCGCCCAGTCGGTGTTCGACCGCCTGGTGCAGACCGACGCGGCGATCAACATGGAGCCGGCGCTTGCGGTTTCCTGGACCAATATCGATCCGCTGACCTGGCATGTGAAGCTGCGCGAAGGCGTCAAGTTCCATGACGGCAATCCGCTGACAGCCGAGGACGTGATCTTCTCGCTGACCCGCGCCAAGGACATTCCGAACAGCCCGGCGCCGTTCTCCGGCAACGTTGCGTCGATCGACAGCATGAAGGCGCTCGACGATCTGACGATCGAGTTCAAGACCAAGAAGCCGACACCGGACTTCATGGAGCAGATCGGTTTCGTCTACATCGTCGAGAAGAAAGTCGCTGAAGGCGCCTCGATCGAGGACTTCAACAGCGGCAAGGCGGCGATCGGCACCGGCGCCTACAAGTTCAAGTCCTGGACGCCGGGCGACAACCTCGCCCTGACCAGGAACGACGATTTCTGGGGCAAGAAGCAGGATTTCGACAACGTCACCATCAAGTTCATCTCGAACGATGCCTCGCGCGTCGCGGCGCTCCGCTCCGGCGCCGTCGACCTGATCGACGGCGTGCCGCCGGGCGACGTGAAGACCATCGAAGGTGTTTCCGGCCTGAAGGTCTTCTCGACCGCCTCGTCGCGGCTGATCTACCTTGCGCTCGACAGCGCCCGCGACAAGAGCCCCTTCGTCACCGACAAGGACGGCAAGCCGCTCGACAAGAACCCGCTGAAGGACGTGAAGGTGCGCCAGGCGCTTTCCGAACTCGTCAACCGCCAACTCATCATCGACCGTATCCTCGACGGTTCGGCTGAACCCGCCGGCCAGCTAGTGCCGAACGGCGTCGCCGGCAACGATCCGTCGATCCCGGCGGTGGCCTTCGACGCCGGGAACGCCAAGAAGCTGCTTGCGGACGCAGGCTATAAGGACGGTTTCGGCATCACCATCCACACCTCCAACGACCGCTTCCCCGGCGATGCGGAAGTCGCCCAGGCGCTCGGCCAGATGTTCGCGCGCGGCGGTTTGAAGGTAAACGGCGTCGTCGCCCAGCCTTATAACGTCTATACCAAGGGCGCTTCGGCCGGCGAGTTCTCCGCCTTCATCTTCTCGCTCGGCAACTCGACCCCGACCTCGGCGACCGGCCTGCGCAATCTGCTCATGACCGTCAACAAGGAGGCCGGAACCGGCTCGTTCAACCGCACCAAATATTCGAACCCGGCCTTCGATGACGCCATGCGCGCCGCGACCGCCGAGTTCGACGCGGAGAAACGCGTGGAACTGCTGCAGAAAGCGACCAAGCTGGTCTTCGCCGATGTCCCGGTCGTCCCGCTCTACTGGCAGAAGGTCCATTGGGCCGGCAAGGCGAACCTCACCTATGTCGCCAACATGACGGAAGACACGACCCCCGTGCTGGCGGGGATTGCGAAGTAGGATTTTTTGCAAAGGGGAGGGCCGGACTGTCCACAGGGGCCAAAACCCTCTTCGCCGTCATCCTCGGGACAGGCCCGAGGATGACGTGGAGTACGGGACGCAGGTTTGTCGTCAAACCGGTTCCTCCCAACATTTTCAAGGATCAGAGACATGGATACCCTGACACCGTCGCGCTTCGAGGCGATAGCCGACGACGTGGTCGTCGAACGCGATGTGATGGTGACGATGCGTGACGGCATCAGGCTGGCGACCGACGTCTACCGCCCGGCCAAAGGGGGCAAAGTGATCGAAGGCCGGTTGCCGGCGATCATGGAGCGCACCCCTTACGGCAAGAGCGAGCGCTCGCGCTCCGAGATCGAAGTGGGCATGTCGGCGCCGATGAAGCGGGAGGAGGTCGCCTCCTATTTCGTCCGGGCGGGTTACGCCGTCGTCTATCAGGATTGCCGCGGCCGCTATAATTCCGAAGGCGAATTCAGCAAGTATATTTCCGAGGCGGCGGATGGCTACGACACCGCCCGCTGGCTGGTGGAGCAGGCCTGGTCGAACGGTGAGTTCGGCACGATGGGCCTTTCCTATGCGGCACACACGCAGGCGGCGCTCGCCTGCCTCAATCCGCCCGGCCTCGCCTGCATGGTGATGGATTCGGGCGGCTTTTCGAACGCCTATCAATGCGGCATCCGGCAAGGCGGGGCCTTCGAGCTCAAGCAGGCCACCTGGGCCTATAACCAGGCGATCGGCGAGGGCGATGAACTGGCCAGCGCCGCCATCGAGGCGGAGGACATCCGCGCCTGGTTCACCGTCATGCCCTGGAGCGAGAACAACTCGCCGGTTCGCTGGATGCCGGAATACGAGAGCTACCTCCTCGACCAGTGGCGGAGCGGCACGTTCGATGAAAGCTGGCGCCGCGTCGGCCTTTACATGGAGGGTTTCTACGAGACCTTTCCCGAAGTGCCTATCGTGCTGATGTCGAGCTGGTACGACGCCTATGTGAAATCGACGCTCGACAACTACCGCGGCCTTTCCGGCAAGAGCACGCGGCCGCTTCAGCTCATCATGGGGCCGTGGCTGCACGGCAACCGCAACACGACACTTGCCGGTGACACGTCTTTCGGCCCGGCCGCCCCGCTCGGCGGCAATGTCACCGAAAGCTGGCTCGCCTTCCGCCGCAACTGGTTCGACCGCTGGCTGAAGGGCCGGGAGAACGGCGCCTCCGAAGAGCCCGCCGTACGCGCCTTCGTCATGGGCGGCGGCTCCGGCAGGCGAAACGCGGAGGGGCTGCTGGATCACGGCGGCCGTTGGATCGAGGCCGCCGACTGGCCTCTGCCCGGCACGCAATTCCGCAACTTCCACATTCACGAGAACGGGGCGCTTTCGACAGAAAAGCCGAAGGCCGACGCCGCGCCGTTCACTTATGATTTCGACCCGAAGAACCCGGTACCGACGATCGGCGGCTCGCTGACCAGCGGTCAGCCGATTTTCGAGGGCGGCGGCTTCGACCAGCGGGAAGGCGAGAAGTTCTACGGTTCGAAGCACCCGGGCCTGCCGCTTTCCGCCCGCCCCGACGTGCTCTCCTTCGAGACCGGGCCGCTGATGGAAGACGTCGCCGTGGTCGGCCCGATCACCGTCGAGCTTTACGTCTCCTCGGATGCGCCGGACACGGATTTCACGGCCAAATTGATCGATGTCTATCCGCCGAGCAAAGACTATCCCATCGGCTATGCGCTGAACATCACCGACGGGATCATCCGCTGCCGCTACCGGAAATCCTTCGAAAGGCCCGAGCCGATCGTGGCGGGCGAGGTCTTCAAGGTGACGATCGAGCCTTTCGCGACCGCCAATCTCTTCGCAAAGGGACATCGCATCCGGCTCGACATTTCCTCGTCCAACTTCCCGAAATACGATGTCAATCCGAACACCTACGCTCCCGAGGGCCGCGGGCGCACCACGCAGATCGCCCGCAACACGGTATTCTGCGATGCGGCACGGCCGTCCGCGATCCGCTTGCCGATCGTCGGCGCAGAGGCGATGGTGACGCTGAAACCGATCAAGAAGTAGTCGATGCCGCTCACAATTGCCGTCACAGGACAGATCCTCATCCACGGTCCGCTCGATCTTTCGGGTGAGGGACAGCGCAAGGTCCGGGATTTCCTCAAGGCGGATGTCGCCTTCGGCAATCTGGAGGCGACGGTGGAGACGGCCGGCAGCTGGCCGACCAAGACGAAGACGCTGCACCTTGCCTCTCCGGAAGCGCTTGCCTCGGTGCGGGAACTCGGCTTCCACGCGCTCACGCATGCCAATAACCACGCCTTCGATCTCGGCCCGCCGGGCATCGCCGCGACACACGCGGCGGCAGAGGCCGCCGGGCTGAAGCTCGCCGGCAGCGGCGCAAACATCGACGAGGCCGCAGCACCGGTCGTCGTACCGGGGCCGGGAAGATCGCTGGCGATCTTCTCCGTGGATCTCGGGCCGCAGCCGGATATCAACTATGCTTCGGCCGACCGCGCCGGGGTTTCCCCGCTGCGGATGGAGCGGACGGTGGCCGTGCCGCCCGCGGAATTTGCGACGTTGCGGCGGATCGTCGGTTCGCTTGGAGACGACCGGCGCAGCGCGGCGCGCGCGGCGGTCGGGTATGATGCGGCAGAACGGCCGGAACTGGAGGTCTTCGGCACGTCGGTCGTTTCCGGCGATGCCATCGATGCCCGTTGGTCGGCGGACGGGAAGGATATGCAGCGCCTCGTCGCCGGCATCGGTGCTGCCAAGGCCGCCGGACATCTGGCGGCGGTGGCGATCCACGGCCATCATTGGGATTCGAACTGGAAAGTCACGCCGGATTGGCTGCTCGATCTTTGCCGCAGCCTGATCGACGACGGTGCGGACCTGATCCTCGGCACCGGAGCGCCGGTCATGCAGCCCATCGCCTTTCATCGCGGGCGGGCGATCGTTCCGGGTCTCGGCAATTTCGTATTCCACACTCGCCGCCCCGAAACCTACGACGAAAAGGGCGTCGATGTCTGGCGCAGCGCTGCGATCCGGCTCACGCTCGCCGATGACGGCTGTTGTCAGGATCTGGTGCTGCTGCCGCTTGCTGTCGGCAGGCCGGCGCCAGGACGGCCGCATGGGCCTGTGCCGCTGCATGGGGCGGATGCGGACGAAATCCGTGACCGCGCATTTTCCGGGATAGCCGTCGGGGACCGCCGCTTGATCCCATGAGTCCGGCACCCTCGCGATCGAGTTCGCGGGATACTCATTTCATCGAAGACAGAACTGAGTTTATGGCTGAAGAAAGCTTGGCCCGGCAAGGCCTGCTCACAACCCGCAATCGATGGCCTGAAACGGCCAGAGCGCGCCTTTCGGCGCGCTCTGGCGAGAAACTGGCTCCCCGGGCCGGATTTAATTGCTTGATATAAATGAATTTTATTGACACCAGTGGCCTGAATTATCCTAATTTCCGGTAATTCTTATGATACAGGCGTCTATCAACGACACCTATAGCGCACGCACAATATTGGGAGTGAGATTAGGAACAGGAATGGCCAGAAATCTGCTGACGGTTGCGGAGATCAAGGCCGCAACGAAACCAAAACTGCGTGATGGCGATGGCTTATGGCTCCACACTTCGAAGAGTGGAAGCAGGTCTTGGGTCTTCATCTACGTGAGACACGGTCGCCGACGGGAGATGGGACTCGGTAACTACGGTACTGGCACCGGTCAGGTTTCGCTGTCCGCCGCTCGCGTGAAGGCTGAAGAGATTCGAACCATACTCGGGCGTGGTGGAGATCCGTTCACAGAGATGGAGGAACGGAAGAAAAAAGCAAAGCCGATGACGTTTGGTGAACTGGCGGATGAGTACATCGAGACGATGTCGCCGAAGTGGCGCGGGAAGCAAACAAAACCGGCCTGGCAGCGGTTCGCATCGACCTATGCAAAAGGCCTTAGGAAGATTGCAATCGCAGACGTAGATACCGACGCTGTGGTGCGGGTACTGACACCTCTTTGGGACGCGATGCCTGAAACGGCGACAAAAACTCGCGAACGCATTAAACTTGTCTTAGACCATGCTAGAGCACGTGGTCTTCGCACGGGGGACAATCCGGCCGAATGGCGGGGTCATCTCGACCAAATACTGCCAACACCAAAGAAACTGGTTCGTGGTCATCATGCGGCGATGCCATACAGCGAAATACCGGCGTTCATGAAGCGTTTGCAAGCTAAGACCGGAGTAGCGGCTCGGGCTCTTGAGTTCACCATACTTACTGCCGCACGGAGCGGGGAAACGCGCGGCGCACCCATTCCCGAGTTTGATCTGGACAAGGCAGTCTGGACAGTCCCTGCCAAGCGGATGAAGGAGCCTCGCGAGCACCGTGTGCCTCTTTGCGGTCGCGCCGTGGAGATCGTCAAAGAAATGCGAAAGATCGCGGTCAACGATTTGGTTTTCCCTGGGCAGAAGCTGAAGCGGCCGCTATCCGATGCAGCGTTGGCGAATGTATTGGACGACACCGGTGCGTCGGAATTCACCGTTCATGGGTTTCGTTCGGCGTTCCGCGACTGGGCCGCTGAGGAGACCCATCATCAACGCGAGGTGGCAGAGGCGGCTCTTGCCCACGCAGTGGGTGATGCCGTCGAGCGCGCATATAGGCGAGGGGACGCGCTAGCGAAACGGCGTAAGCTGATGGACGACTGGGAGGCATTTTGTCTTGGCAGCACAAGCAAAACCTAGCTTTTTTACAAATGTGTCAAGTACAAAATTTGCTCCGACGCCGACAAAACTGCTTTGAAAAAATGTAAAAACTGTCTACGTTCCAGAGCGTGATAGACGACATCGATGTCACATGTCGAACCCTTCGATAGGTTCGTAGCCGCGGCACCCCCGCCGGAGCGTCACCGAAAGACGCGGCGCTGCTAAGCGCCCCTAAACCCGAACCCGGCATGGTGTCCGGTCTCACCTATTTTGACAACGATTCAAGCGGCGCTCGGATTCTGGACGGCGCCGAGAAAGGGAGACGCATGCTTTCCGAAAATGATAACCGTCCACGGCTGATCGCCATGGAAGAGGTATGTGAAGTCACCTCATTGAGCCGCGCAATGATTAATAAACTTCGCACTCGCGGTGCTTTTCCCAAGCAC
This sequence comes from Xaviernesmea oryzae, assembly GCF_900177415.1. Lineage (GTDB taxonomy): Bacteria > Pseudomonadota > Alphaproteobacteria > Rhizobiales > Rhizobiaceae > Neorhizobium > Neorhizobium oryzae_A. The sequence goes on from NZ_FXAF01000006.1 coordinate 2,058,219, forward strand.
GTGCAGCTCTGCGAGCGAAGGATAGCCTTCGTACGGGACGAAGTTGAAGCCTGGCTCGATCAGCGTATCGCCGCCCGAGCCGCTTAACCCCCATCACCACCATCAACATTAGCCGACCGGCCGTCGCGCCGGGGAAGGAGGATCTTTTGACTCGTATCATTACAGAACCACGCGCTTTCCAACGGCTGCGCGAGCGCGCGGAACAAGCATCGATACCTCGTGTAAGGGGGTACGGCCTCGCCATTGATTTCCTTGATGGATACGCCGCCGACGCAAGGCCGATCGACAAACATTCGCCGGCACTATTCCCAGAAAAGGCGATGCTGACCGAGGGCGAGAAGGGCAACCGTCGCCGCTTCGGCTTCGTCGAATACTGGGGCGAGGACGTTCCACCAAAGTCTGGCCTTCTTCGGTACGTCGGCGACGCATTCTTTGCTGATCCGAGAACCGCTGAGTTTGTGTGGATGGCGGTAATTGAAAAGATCGAGAACGACGCGGCGGGTCGGCGATGATGACCACCCCAACAATTTGCCAAATCGAGGCGGTCGCAAGACCGCCTTCGTCACCTGGAGCAGGTCGCACCATTGCCCGCTTCAGCGTTCAGCTGGGGGATATTCGCATCAATGGTCTGATGCTCCGCGAGTACCCCGACGGCACCCGTCGCACCGTATCCGGGAACATCGGTGGTCACCATGCGGTGACCTTCCGACCGGAAATTGCCGAAAAAATCACAGCCGCAGCATCAGTCGCTTTAGGAGGCCAGATTGCCGAAATTGCCCGCCATCAGTCAGCTTAATTCAGCTCCCGCGTTCGATGAAGCTGCAGTCCGCACCCATGTCGAAATGCTCCACTCTCTGGCGGCCGGCATCGCCGGCAAGTTCGTGGTTTCGGCTTTCTTCGCTAACCCAAACGGAGAGGACAAGGCCGGAGGCATCATTAGCCATCATGCCGTCGGGGACGTCGAGGGGACGATTGAAGCCGTGATGGCTCACGCCACCACTCCCAATGCGAACGTGTACATCTGCCCCAACTTGATGCGCCCATCCTTGGAACGCGGCAAGAAGGGCGCAGAGGCGGACGTGGTGGCCGTCTTGTCCCTCGTGGCCGATATGGACGATGACACCGGTCGCTCTGGTGCTCTGCCTGTCGATCCCAATTGTGTGATCGAGAGTTCGCCCGGCAATTTTCAATGCTTTCTTATGCTTGATAAGCCGCTAGCGCCAGCCGAGGCTAAGCCGATCGCTATGGCTTTGAAGCGCGCTGCGAACGCAGATCACTGCACTGTCGACGTGTCGCACGTCTGGCGAGTGCCTGGCTGCCTAAACTGGCCCAATGCCAAGAAACTCGCACGTGGCCGGAATCCAGACCCAGTGGCCGTCACAGTCGCTGAACCCTGGGACGGCAGCTTGACCAACGTCGACGAACTGCTGCGCGTGCTCGAGCCTTGGATGGCGCCGCAACAGGGTCACCGCACGGTGACATTGGGCGAATTGCCTTCGATTGACGGTATTACCCTATCAGAAACGGCCGGGGAATTGCTCGCCGCCAATGACGTCGGCGATCGCTCCGCCTGGGCTTCAAAGGTGGTCGAACAACTTGCCTTCGATGGCTTGACTGCCGAACAGGCCTGCGCTGCATTTCTGTCTGCCACGGGCAACTGGTTCGCACGCTATGAAGGCAGGGACCCGATACGGGACTTTGAAAGAATGTGGAGCAAGTTCGGTGTGCCGCACGAGGAGGAGAGGGCTGCCGGCACTCACGCCGCTGCGGGCATCATCGCGAAAATCACGGCTAAGGCCCAGCCGCTGATCGCTGCAAATGATAATGTCGCCCCTATAGACGTGCCTCGACCGGTCGACCCATGGGAACAGCGGCGACATCCCCCGTTGCAGCTTGGTATTTTGCCAGGCGCGATCGAAGACTTCGCGCTCTCTCAGGCCGACATCATGGGCGTGGACGCGGGCGGGCTTGCTGCGGCCGCTCTAGCGGTGTGCGCTGCGGCCATTCCTGACGCGATCACTTTGAAAGTGAAGCGCCATGACGACTGGGAGGAAGCGGCGCGCCTCTGGGTTGCGCTGATTGGCAATCCAAGTGCGAAGAAGTCGCCTATCATCAACGCTGCAACCAGGCCTCTGCGAGCGATCGACGACGATCTCGTCCGCGCATACCTCGACGAGAAGCGCCAGTACGACTCCCTGGACAAAGCCGGTAAGGCGGAGAAAATACCTCCGAAACAGGTACGTGTTCGCATCGAGGACGTGACCGTAGAGGCAGCTCAGGAAGTGCTCCGGGACAGCCGAAACGGCGTCCTGCTGATCCGGGACGAGCTTTCCGGTTGGTTCGGATCGATGGAAAAATACGGTTCAGGGAAGGGGGCTGCCGCCGATCGAAGCTTCTGGCTGCAGGCGTTCAATGGAGGCAGCTACAGTGTTAACCGCGTCGGCCGCGGTGTTGTTGCGATCGACAATCTTTCGGTTTCAATGCTCGGCGGAATCCAGCCCGAGCCGATCCGACGCATAGCCGCTGACGCTGCCGACGACGGCCTCTTGCAGCGCTTGTTTCCGATCTGCCTTGGCCCGTCATCCGTAGGTCTTGATGTGCCTCCATCCCCCGCGGTCGGCGACTATGCGGGCCTTGTTAGGAGACTTCATCAATTACAACGCCCGAAGCAAGGGTTGATGGCGGAGGTGCCGTTGAAGTTCGACGCTGGGGCGCAGGATCTTCGACAGCAATTGTCGGAGCGCCACCACGAAATGCAGGGCTCTTGGGAGATCCTAAACCGGAAGCTTGGCGCTCACATCGGGAAGTACGACGGGCTTTTTGCTAGGCTGTGCATCGTTTTCCATTGCATCGAAGCGACGTCCCCGCGGCCCGCGTCGGTCATTCCTTATGAGACAGCGAAACGGGCGGCGGACTTCTTGCATGATTTTCTGTTTCCGCATGCGCTGGCGTTCTACGCAAACATCTTGGGGCTTTCTGATCGGTACGACGCGGTGCTGGCCACGGCAGGTTGGATATTGGCTCATCAGCCGGAGAAGATCACTGTTCGGGATGTGCGGCGCGGTGACCGGACAATGCGAGAAATGGATGTGGACCAGGCCGAGGAGGTCCTTCGGAAGCTGGATGCCATGTCATGGGTGGACCCGGTGCCATCGCTACGCCGAGATTCTGTCACCTACACCGTCAATCCGGCGGTGTACGATTGCTTCGCTCATCGGGCGGAAATGGAAAAGGTGCGGCGAGAGAGGGTCCGCGAGCTGGTTGCATCCAGTTAGTAAATGCAAGTGTCACCGAGTGTCCCTTGCGCGCGCAGCAACACGATAGGAATCCAATCTCTTTTCTTTTGAGAGAGAGGACAATTCTATCGTGCGCGCGCAAGGGACACTCGCGGCCACTCAGCTCTGCGCGAGCCTCACCGCCTGCAGGAAAGCCTCCCGCGCTACCTCGGGAGGGACTCGGCCATCAATGGCGGCAGCTAACACGCCTTCCGCCTCATGGGCCCGCCCGCGTTCCAAATTTGCGTGATAGACTCGCAGGAATTGGCTCGCTTGGTGCGGACTGAAGAACAAATGGTCTCCGACGATTACCGGTTCGTCCCATGTTTTCGACATTCGCGTCCTCCTTGGCACAGGAAGAACGTAGCGCGAGCTTGGATTCGGGCAAGTGGTTCAAAGGCGTAGATGCGAACGACGAACATGCCATGTTGGCCGTTCATCTTGGCGGCCCGCCAACGCGCCCGAAACCTACCTAATCGAGCCAGTCATGATGGGGTCGATGGTTTCCAATTGGCGCCAAGCGACGGACGCCCCGAAGAGCAGGATCGCAATGAGTGGAACGATCAAAAGCACTGCGCCGCCGCCAATACGCATCTACAACTCCAGCCAGCTTCAGGGTTGGAGAGACGATGTCGTTACGGGCCTTAATAATGGGTAAATATGTGCCGGTTCTGCACAGATCAAGTCATTGGCTGACGCCGCCACACCCGAACTGATCTGCCGTCAGAACGAAAAAAGCCTGCCGCTGGGAGGAGGAGTGCGGCAGGCTTCGATTCTGACCAAAGGCCGGGAGGAGGTGGCCTGGTCGGTGTCAACGGCACCTGGGAGGAGGAGTGCACCGAAGACAATTTCCCTATATCGCATTTTGCTGCAATGCGCAATTGCTGTTGTGCGACGCAACGCGCGGCAGCCACCCGGCGACCGGACCCCTGTGGCCGACATGCAACACCGCGCCGCCCGCGCCACGTTTTTCCCGACCGTTTTCGCGCGCTTATACTACTTTAATAGTGCACTCACTCAGCGCCATCAGCGCCATAAGCGCCTTCAACCCTCCAACCAACAGGAGGACGCATGCCCAGCACGTTATACGGGGCTCGACATAAATGAGACGTCGCATCAAAACCGCAGAGGAATCCGCTCAAAGAGAACGTGAAGTGGCTAAAACTGCAGCCCTCACGATGGTTGCCGACAGTACGGCGCCGCGCGATCCACGGCACCAGGGGCAACACTACCGTCGCCACTTGGCCGATGCTCACATTGTCATCGGACAGCTACAAGAGCGGATAAAGCACATGGAGTGCGAGCTCGCCGCAGCGAGGGCGGACCGAGAACACATACTCTCGCGCATGGTCACCCGCACGGTTGCGGAGGAGGCAAGGCAAAGGGCCGCCGCAGGGATGAGGGAGAAGGCAGCCGCTATCGTGGAAGGGCCAGATGGCGTCCCAAACGTCCTGTCGGATGCCATCGACAAGTTGCCGTTACCGCGGCCAAGATTCACGAACTAGGAGATCCGATGACTGAACACAAACCGAGTGTCCGGGACTTCTCCCAACTGTCGGCCCTACTGACAACAGTATCCGCTTCGCCTCCGCCCCAGACAAGCAAGCCGGCTATGGCCAAGAAGACCACTCCCGCGCCTGCCAACGACAACAACGCGACCGACGTCCTCGCCTGGCCCACGCTTGAGCGACTAGCCTATCGTCGCGACGGGGCAAGACTGTTCGCTCTCCGACACTGGAGGAACCTGTGCTATCCAGGGGCAGGCTTCATCCCAGAACCCGATGACGATGACACTGCTGAAGCGCAGGTCGAAATTCGTCCTTCGGAAGCTGAACTGCTCCGTGCCGTCGGCTGGACCGTGACCGGGTCCGAGCGGTGGGAGCACACCGGGAAGGTCGTCAACACCTACAAACGCGCCGAGGCGGCACCGATCAGCACACGAAATCGAAACGGCGGGACCGACACGAGGTTTGGCGATTTACGATTCCGGGATGGGAAGCTCATCGAATGGGGTACGACGGCCAATGGCGCTTCTCTCAAGCCGGTCGAACGCCGGCGAGGTCTCAAGGGTGGCTCATCGAAGGAACGCGCTGAGGCGGCGATCTGGGCGTATCTACGGACTCGAGATACGGATTCGCCCTTCGCTGCGGCATCATATCCGCGCCCCTTCTCCGGCGAAAAGGCAATCGCTGACTGCTACGATCCGCTGCCCCGCGAGGCTCCCTCGCAGCAGGACAAGCATGGCCGGTACGGTGTCGAAGAGGCTCGTGCCGTCCTTCGTGCCCATGGCGTGGATGGTTCCGTACCGTTCGAGAACCTTCCTGTCCCGGCTACTCGCGCACCTGATGCTATTATCGCCGGACCGCAATGGGTCGGAGGCATCAAGAAGCCGAAGCCGACCGGCGAGATATCGGCATCCGAAGGCCCGCCGAGTGAGTTTGCCGTGCGGTTTGAAACTGGCGACTACGTCGACCACCTTCGCCGTATCCTCGGCGATCATGCGAAGGTTCTCGACTTGGCGATTACTGACGCGACCGCGAAGGAGATCGGCATTGCGATGGGGAAGGCACCGGCATACGCAGAAAAAGCGGGACCGTGGTTGATCGACGCGGCGATCGACGCGCTGATAGTGGCGGACGAAACGGCTCGGCTCTTCGTGGAGTACAAGCAGAAGAAAGTCGTGGAGAGCGAGCAAAAGAAAATAGCGGCGTAATGTCCGGTGAAGGCGCCTGCCGCGCCGTATTTAATTGAATGGATGGATTAACAGAAGGCCGCCATCGAGTGGCCTTCTTCATTTTGGGGCGCTGAAATCTCGCGGACGGTTCACCTCGCGGAAGATGCCGGGACAGCCTCAATTCCATCGGTCGCGTCTTGAACGGCAGGAAATAGATCCTATCTGAGGAGCGCATTCCCACGATCAAAGTTCAAGACGCCCGGCGCGACTGCGACCGCGACGGCGTGCGCGACGGTTGATGCCAGCAGGTCCGCCGGCTCCCGTCGCTGCCTTTTTTGCCTGGCCGATTCAACGAAGCCCGAAAAAACTGAGAATCGCTAGTACAATGACGATGGCGCCGACTAACCAAATTATGTTGTTCAAGGTAACTCTCCCTCGGTAAGTTAAGACGTTGCCGGGTCACAATGCCCGGCGAGGGAACTTGTTCCTCGATACTTTGGTGATCGAGCTCGATGGCGCCAGGCTATCCCGCATCCTTGATTGGTAAAGGAGTTTTTCTCTCGCTGCAGCCTGACAACGGACGTTTCACGGCGTGGTGATTCCGTTTTCGCCGCTCACCGCTTCCTCAATTTGAGCGATAGTTACTGGGGCATCGGACCGGAGAAGAATGTTGGCGTCCTTGTCAATCAATATTGCTTCGAACTTTCCGTCTCCACCCTGCAGTTCTCGACGTAGGTCGACAACCGGGAGCGATTGTGGCCGGCCGTTTATCATGGATGGCCCCTCGTCGGCAGAGACGCAAATCACAGCGATATCCATCGCGCGCAATGCGTCCTGATCCATCTTCAGAAGTTCAGTCTGCCATTTCCGGACTGGGCTCAGATTGTCTTCGAATAGAACGAGAGCTCGCTTGTCGGGCACCAACGCTGCAGCCATCTCACCAGATGCGGCGGGTTTTTTCGACCATAATATTTGTATCCATTGCGGCTGTGGCATGGCCAATCCTCCTGCTAACCTAACCGGCCGGCAGGGACGTGTGTTCCGCCGCTGAGGTGGGCGTAACTACAGCACGACAGGACGTGCCGCTACGCGGACCCTGTCTGCGATACCGGCAAGGCAGGAAATTGTAACTCCTGAGAAGGTTGGCGTTCGTTGCCGGCCGTTCCTTGCCTATCTCGTATACCGTGGCCCCGCCTCTGTATAGCATGCGCCCACGGTATGGAATTCAGTAGTGTGGCCGACTGCGCGTCGTAACCCTGAGAGGAGGCGCCGCATTACTGAACCAAATTGCCTGGCGCTAACTCCTCTGGCGACGGGCGATCCTGCGCCAGGTTGAGCACCGGAACGATAAACCGGCACGCTCCCTGGCGCTTTTGGTTTTACGACCGGCGCAATTCTCGACCTCTTGCGCTGGTGTCGCGGGTGGGCTTCGGCTCACCCGCTCTGAGATGAGGTCGACAAGGAGTCGAGACCTTGATGGATGCGCTCTTCGGTGGCCCAGTTGTAGCCAATGATAATTTTAGAAAATGCGTAAAGTGCGATGGCAATATCGATCGGACCGCAAAGCGCGGACCAAAACCGAAGTATTGCGAGAATTGCTGCTCTATTAACAAGCCGCCGGTATTCACGGAATGGAAATGCGCACACTGCGAAAAAAAGATCGTAGGTCGTAGGCGCAAGTTTTGCGATTCTTCTTGCCGTGACGATAGCCGAAGAAAGCCTCCAAGACGAAAGGCCGAGCGGCAGAAGCCAGAACGAAAGCTAATCAGTGGCACGTGTCCGCAATGCGGTGCTGCTTTTCTCGGCAGGCCCGACAAGGTGTTTTGCTCCAGAACGTGTACAAAGAAGCACTGTCACAGTAGGAGAGTACGAGACCTTGTGGCGGAGAACGAGAAGCGCCACGCCAATGCGCCAGAAAAAGAATGCGAACATTGCGGCGTCACCTTTAAGCGCAAAACGAGCAGTAAGGATGCTGCCAGGTTTTGCTCAAGGAAGTGTGGATACGACGCCAGGGCAAATATCCCATATGCTGATCCGGTGTTGTCTGGCGAGCTTATGGAAATTGCCGCATCTTTCTCCGTCTCTTTCCGCACAAACATGTGCAGGTGCAAGCAGTGCTTGCGGGTGTTCAACGGTAAGACGCTAGCAGATAGATACTGCTCCGAGGAATGCGCTGAGAAATACCGCAGAGCAAAGTACATAGCGCACAACGATAACGGCAGGGATAGGTCCCCACGACCGTGCGCTGAGTGCGGATTGGTGTTCGCGCCAGTTTACGGCGAGATGAATAGAAAGTTTTGCAGCCAGACATGCTCAAAGAGGAATTCACAGAGGGCTGGAAAGCTAAGGCGTAAGGCTGCCTTGAGGGCAGCTTACGTCGAGAGCGTAGACCCAATAAAGGTTTTCGAGCGGGACAAATGGAAGTGTCAGATATGCGGCGTGAAGACGCCTCGCAAGTTACGCGGTACCATTGACGATCATCTTCAAGGCTTCTCGTCAGATTCTTGACGACGCTCCCGGCCTTGCGAGCTACATCAACGCGCGCGGCACCTACGGCCTGAAGTTCGTTGAAGAGAACCAGCTTCTGAACGGCGACAACACCGGCCAGAACCTAAACGGTATCCTGCCGCAGGCTACTGCGTTTGCTCCGGCCTTCACGCCGGCATCGGAGAACGCGATCGACCGACTGCGCCTTGCGGTGCTGCAGGTCATCCTCGCCGAGTATCCGTCGAGCGGCTTTGTGCTGCATCCGACCGACTGGGCGAAGATCGAACTGACGAAGGATGGCGAAGGCCGCTACATCGTCGGCAACGCGATGTCCCCGATTGGCCCGACCCTTTGGGGTCTCCCGGTCGTGCAGACCCAGGCAATGGCGGCTGGCGAGTTCCTCACCGGCGCGTTCAACCTCGGTGCACAGATCTTCGACCGTATGGATGTGGAAGTTCTTCTGTCGAGCGAGAACGTCGACGACTTCGAGAAGAACATGTTCACCATCCGTATCGAAGAGCGTCTTGCTCTTGCGGTCTATCGTCCGGAGGCATTCGTCGCCGGCGACGTCGAGGCAACGCCTGCCAGCGCGTAATCCAGAAGGGGCGGTCTTAGGGCCGCCCCGTTCTTATGGAGGAGCGGATGGCGCTTGTCGACTTTGATCTCGTCAAGAAGCATCTGCGGGTGCTCCATGACGATGACGACACTGAAATTGCAGCATACCAGGCCGCGGCGGAAAACATCGCGGTGGAGCATCTGGATAGGCCGGTTTATGCGGCGGCAGAGGAAATCCCGAGCGAGGCAGACGCTTACGCCATGGTGATTACGCCGGCTATTACGGCCGCGATCCTGTTGCTGATCGGCGATCTTTACGAAAATCGCGAAGCAGACCCGACGCTTGACGGTGATGCTGTTCTACCGCGGCCGGTGCGCGCACTTCTGGCGCCGTGGCGCGTATGGCGCACATGCACGGAAGAAACGAATGAAACTTCAGCCTAAAAATCACCATACAGACGGCGGCGACACCTGGGTCGTCGACGGAAAGCTCGTGTTCGGCGAGGGTGCCGAAGTCGAAGGCTTTCCAAGCGGCTCTGAGTCTGTGTCATGGGATCAGGTGCAAGGAAAGCCCAACTATATCGCGGCTGGCAGTGGTGGGAGTCGGAAACGAACCTCACCTTTGCCGGTCTGCGGATATCCAGGTGCGATGTTCCTGGCGTCCACAAAGTCGAGCTAAAGCGGGCATCAAGGGACAAATGGCACGACGAGCTCGTGTTGACGGAACCCGGTGTTGTTGGTGCCGGCGGTCATGGCGGATTCGCGGCGATCGACCTGGCTTATCAGTTCGGGGCCAGAGACATCGCGCTGGTCGGCTACGACATGCGGATCGACAATGGCGTCCACTGGCACGGAAAGCATGATGTCGGCAAGCGCTGGAACCCCACGCGCATGACGGCAGCACTTTGGCGCGAAAACACCGACCGGCAGGCTGATCGGCTACGCGAGCATGGCGCTCGGGTGGTGAACTGCAGCCCTGTCAGCGCGCTTCGGAATTATGAGAAGATTAGCCTGGAGAAGTGGCTGCATGGACTTGGTAGCGCGCGAGCGGCGCAAATATGAGCGTATGTGGGCCGTGCCGAACTACAGCAAGACGTCTCCTGGCGAGATGATTGCGCCGGTCGCGTTCTCCGAAATGGGAATGGCTGCCGGCGACGGCTTGCTGGATTTCGGGTGCGGGCAGTGCAAGGCGGTCGACTGGTTCCGAAAACAGGGCGTGTTGGCCGTCGGCATCGATCTGGTGCCGCTCCGTGAAGATGTTGTCGAGGCGAGCCTTTGGGATTTGCCGGAGGTGACCGCCACGTGGGGATTTTCCGCTGACGTCATGGAGCACATTCCGCCCGAGAAGGTCGACGATGTGCTGGCCGGCATACGCCGGTCGACAACGCGAGGCGCGTTCCTGCAGATAGCAACGCGGCCGGATCGCATGGGGCGCCTGATCGGCGAGACCCTGCATCTGACGGTGCAACCGCGCGGTTGGTGGGTTGAGCAGCTAAGGCGGCACTGGTCCACCGTAAGGGTCGGCGAGAGCGCCACCGATTGGCAGTTTTGGGCTGCGTGCACCTGATGCCGTGGGTGAGGTTCACCAAAGACTACGACTTCAAGCTTACGCCAGCGGTGACGATCGCCTACAAGGCGGGCATGACGGAATACGTTACGCGCAGATGCGCCACGTTGGCAATCGCATCAGAAAAAGCGGTGCGGGCCGAACAGCCGCCGGGACGATTTGCCAGGAAGGGGAGACGCCTTGGCCAGAACTCCTAGAAAAGGTGCCGGCTCGCTACGTGCGCGCCTGAACTTCCAAAAACGCGGCGATAGTGACGACGGTATGGGGACAGTAATCCCCGGCGTTGGCCCATACGCCACAGTCTTCACCGACGCCGTCGAGTTGATCCCGCGCATGGGTTCCGAGGCCGTGATGGCAAGCCGCCTGCAAGGCGTGCAACCATATACGGCGCGAGTTCGTGCATCTTCGTGGACTCGACAGGTTACACCGGCCTGGCGTGCCGTTGATGCACGCAACGGCGCGGTTTACGCGATCGTGTCACCTTTTGTCGATCTCGATCAGAAGGGTGCGTACCTGGAGGGCCTGCTCACCGTAGGAGGCCAGACGGCTGGATAATGGCAGCGACAATCCAGAATTTGAAACGCCTGCAGAAGAAGCTGGATAGGCTTCCTGCGGTCGTTAAGGCGCGTATCCGCGAGGCAATGGAGCAGGGCGCAGAAGAGATTGTCGCCTTGGCGAAGTCTCTTGTCCCTGTCGACAGCGGTGCGCTCAAGAACAGCATCGGCTGGACGTGGGGCAGGGCGCCTCGCGGCGCAATGACGCTCGGAACCGTCCAGAGCGTCGGCGGCGACCTTACCATTACGATCTATGCCGGCGATGCTGACGCCTGGTACGCGCGCTTCGTTGAGTTTGGCACCAAGGCGCATACCGCGGGCGGCATGTTTGAAGGCGCGACTATTCCGGCAATTCCGGCATCGCCATTTTTCTTCGTGAGCTTCCGCGCGAACCGCAAACGAGTCAAAAGTCGCATCACGCGAGCGATAAACAAAGCAGCAAAGGAAGTTGCTTCCAGCGGTTGAAATCCTTATATGTTCTTGTCGAGGCGGCGGTGTGTTCCAGCACTCCGCCACCTCTAACCAAACGAAACGCAAGGGGTTTCTGTATGGCTGACGCCGCTTCTAGCACGTCGTTGCGCGTGCCTGCAAATTCATGTTTGTATTGTGGTGAGCCAGTCGCTCGCGAAACGCGAGTGAGCAGGGAATATTGCTCTGATGAGTGTTTCGCGGAACGTAAGCGGACGCTCAGAAAAAATCCGAGTAAGCCAATTTGCTCCTTGTGTAATTGTGAGTTCGAGAGAACTTCCAACCGGCAGAAGTATTGCGTGGGGTGCCGAGAAGCGAAGACACGCAAATACACTGCTGAGTACAAGGCGATAAACTATGATGCTATCCTAGTTTCTCGTCGAGCCCACATGCGGAAGGTTAGGAAGGACGATCCTGAAACCTTCAGGGAGCGGAACCGGAAGTGGTGGGCGGAAAACATCGATGCGATTAGGGATCGACGCTCAACTCCTGAGGCGAGGCTAAAGAAGGCTTACTACGCCCGACAACGGTACGCCGCAGACCCTTCTCTTGCTGTTCATGCTAGAATGGCCAGCGCAATCTATCAAGCCATTCGAGAGAAGAAGGGTGGGCGCAAGTGGGAGCACGTAGTTGGCTACACACTGGAGGATCTTGTCAGGCACATTGAGCGTCAGTTTTTGCCTGGCATGTCATGGTCGAATATGGGCGAGTGGCACATTGATCACATCGTTCCGAAGTCTTCGTTCTTATATGAAGACGACGAGGATCCAGATTTTAAGGCTTGCTGGGCGCTCACCAATCTTCGCCCTTTATGGGCGGATGCAAACCAGAAGAAGCATGCCAAGCGCATCTACCTGATATAGGGGCAATCATGGATCCAACCTATGAACTCGCCGCGGCTATTGTGGCGAGGTTGAAGGCTGATGCCGCCGTGGCGGCGTTCGTCGGGGCTAAAGTCTATGACCGGCCGCCCGACGGCACGCTTCAGTCACCCTACATCTCCCTCGGACCCTCCGACGCGCTGACCGACGATGCCGATTGCGTCGACGGACTTGAGATTACCATGCAGATTGACTGCTGGTCCTGGGGTTCAGGAGAGGCATTCAGTAGCGCACAGGTCCGCAAGATTGCCGGCGCGGTTCGTGCCTGCCTTCATGAGGCGGAGTTCCCCCTTGCCGCCAATGCGCTGGTCTCCTTGAGGCACCGCATCACCCGCTACCAACGGGAATCCGATGGCGCCACCAACCGCGCCATCGTGAGCATCACGGCGTTCGTCGAAGTTCACTAGCTGCCGACCAGCCGACCACCACCAAAACCACCACAGGCCGCTTACAGCGGCCTTTTTCATGGAGATATGAATGAGCGCTCCCGTAACAGCCCGCTTTGGCAAATTCCGCGTGTTGCTCGGCAATGCAGCATCGCCGATCGTCTACGCCGCACCTTGCGGCTTCACCAGCAAAAGCCTTTCATTGGGCAAGAGCTTGAGCGAAGTTCTCATTCCTGATTGCGAGGATCCCGACAAGCCTATGTCGACCGGTCGGGACGTCGAGAGCACAACGGCCTCCGTATCTGGCGAGGGCGTCCTTGCCGCATCCGCCGTTATCACCTGGCTCGATGCATATGAGAGCGTCGAATCCGTTCCCGTTAAGGTCGAGGTGGAATTCTCCAACGGCATCGTGACCTGGACTGGCAACATGCATGTCGAAACGCTGGAAATCGGTGCCGAGCAGGGCGGTCGGGTGACGATCAACGTTTCGATGCAGTCCGACGGCGATCTTGTTCGCACGGATAGCGGTTTGCGGTCTGGTCGTTGCCGCACTGTTGGCAGTATGGGCTCAACTCGCCGTCGGCATTTGGGATTAGCACCTACCCGGGAACTCCAGAACTGGTGCAATCAACAATTCATACCTATCTCCCGCGAATACCAGGGAGGTCAATGTGTCTGAATTCATCAGCTATCTGTTCGCTATCTTTGTTGTCACGCCGCTCCAGGCCGAACTATCAGAGCGTCTTCAGGGTGTCCCTTCCCAGGAGATCATCCAAGCAGGTAGAGCCTGCATCGCGGTCGAAGGCCCTCAATTGCTGCAGTTTGCCCAAGATAATTGGGGCTGGGCAGTGGCCAACGGCCTGGGCGTTGCTGCTGGCTTGGTTGACCCAGTTACGTTGTTGCCACCGGGTAACGAGAACTGCCAGCGCGTCGTGCAGGCTCTGGGTTCACGTGAGGCGGACGCCTAAGGCCGCGTTACGCGTTTTGCGTCGCGGCAGATTAACTGGCCAAGCGCTAAGTGCACTTAATTCGAACACAAAGGGCAGCTACACACCCGGCATCGGCATTGCTGATGAGCGCTGAATGAATCGCCGCTCGCAATTGCCGTCGTCGCGAGACTTTTGACCACGGATGTACTGGCACAGGTAGAAAAGCGATGATTAGGAAGGTCGGTGCGTTTACGCCCCGGCCTTTTTTAATGTCCACCATTCGGGAAGGCGGACAGTTGTTCGTGAAGATTGGGGTTCGCGCCCGGTCGTTCCTTTTCGACCATGCTCAACGGCAAGCCAAGTCTTGTTCATTCTCAAGACCCGAAAGGGCGTCAATCGCTCGGGAGTGCGTTGCGCGTGAGGCTTCGCCTCCCTGGCGTCCTATCGGCCCCGTCAGCGATGATGGAACTCTATCTTTTCAGGAACGGCAACGAACGCCACCCCGGCTGATCTCGTCGCACTCGCCACTCCGGTCGTCACGGCGATCTAGGGCATGCTGTGGCCGTTCCTCGTGCCGTGCCTGCCGGGCGTGCTGGTCGTCTAAATCATAAGGGCGGGATGTTCATGATGATTGGTGGGCATCCCGGCGGCTGAGGCGTACGCAAGCACCTATCAGCGATAGCGGCCCCACCTTTGGAATAATCGGCTGTCGCGATGTTCTTGAACGTCAGGGTGATTTTGTTGCCGCGGCTGCCTTCGGAGTAGGCCTCATTCGCCACTGAAAGACCAAGGGTGCCCCCGACGCCAAGCGGGATACCCTCTGCGCCGGCGTTGGCATTTGTTTTGTTAGTAGCCTTTGCGGCGATGTTGAACTCGACCACCGCAGAGTCGGCAATTAGCCCGGTCTTGGGTCGGCCTGCCGCTCTGATCTGCGCGAGGTACAACGTGTCCGTCAGTTCGATGACCGCTGATCTTAGGGTAACGTCCGACGGTGTAGCAACCTGGTTCGGCGTTGTGCATCCGCCAAGAATGCCGGCGCAAAGCGCAAAAAGACTTAAAATTCTGAAGTTCATCGTCCCCCCTCCATTTCCCCACAGTGATTAAACCAGAGCGAGAGATGTTCGTCTATGGCAACCGTTAACCTTTTTGAAGTGGCGTTGCTCAGAAGGCGGGCCGCTGTGGCTAACCTCCTCTACACCCGCCTGCCGGGCACAGCGGAGCGCCTGATCGAGAGTACGGGTAGGTGGACCCCATCAAGCGCACCACGCCTCCCGATCCGATCTTCGGCGGCGATCCCACGGTAACAAGCTACCCCGCCAAGCTGGTGCCGATGACCTATGACCAGCGGTACATCGACGGGACGAACATCCTCACCAGCGATCGGCAGATTTACATCTCATCGGTAGGGCTGGCGATCGTGCCCCAGGTTGACGACATCGCAACGGCCGGCGGGGTGGATTTCCACATCGTCAACATGGACCCATACAATTTCGACGGCGTCGTCAATGTGGTCTTCATCTGCCACGGTCGGGTGGCCTCATAACCCGAACGGGGGATGTATTCTGTCTATTGATCAGAAATATTGAGCCGTCGGGGCCGGAGGGGCGAATGAAACTGATCATGGTAAGTATTGCCGCAGTCATGCTGGGCGGCTGCACGACAGCAGAGCAGGCCGAGTTCGAACAAGCAATGTCTGCTCTTCTTATCGGCGCCGCGCATGGAATTTCGCAGGGCTCGGCTCAGGCTACACCTCGATATTCGCCGTCGCCGACGCTTCCGGGCGCGGATGAAAACATCGCCCGAATGCAGGCGCAGAGTAAGCGGTGTTCTTAGGCCACGGCTTTGAGTTCGGGCTTTGCGGCGTAGGCCCACGGCAGCAGGTCATCGATCTGGGTATTTGGATGCCCGTTGACGATCCTGGTGAGGATGTCCGAGAGATAGGCGAGCGGCTCGACATCGTTGAGCTTGGCGGTTTCGATAAGTGACGCGATGGTTGCCCAGTGTTCTGCCCCGGCGTCGGAACCGGCAAACAGCGCATTCTTGCGATTGAGGGCAATTGGCCTGATGGATCGTTCGACGATGTTGGAGTCGATCTCGATACGGCCGTCGTCAATAAAGCGGGTCAATCCTTCCCATCGTGACAGGGCATAGCGGATCGCTTCGGCGAGCTTCGTCTTCTGACTAATGAGGCCGAGCTGTTCGCGCAGCCAGGGAGCGAGGCTGTCGGTGATCGGTCGGCTCTTTTCTTGGCGCGTGGCGCTACGCTTCTCGTGTGCGAGGCCACGTATCTCGTCTTCAATCTTGTAAAGTTCGGCGATGCGTTTGAGCGCCTCGCTGGCAATGGGTGCCGGACCGGCCGCGGCGAGTTCATAGAAGCGGCGGCGAACGTGGGACCAGCAGAATGCCAGTGACACGGTGTTCTTTGCCGCGAGCGGGCGATATCCACTGTAGCCGTCGACCTGCAGAATACCGACGAAGCCGTCGAGATGGGCCATCGGTCGCTCACCTTTACGGTCCGGCGCGTAGACATAAGCGACGCCGGGTGGGTCCTCGCCATGCCACGGCCTGTCATCCCGCGCATAGGCCCAGAGCTGGCCGGTTTTGGTTTTGCCGCGCCCAGGGTCGAGCACCGGGGCCGTCGTCTCGTCGGCAAAAAGCTTGGACGACGACTTCAAATGATCGAGCAGCCGTTGATGGACAGGACGCAGATGCCAAGCGGCGCGGCCGACCCAATCGGCGAGCGTCGAACGGTCGAGGTCGATGCCCTGACGCTTGTAGACTTGCGCCTGGCGATACAGCGGCAAGTGGTCGGCATATTTGGAAACCAGCACCTGAGCGACGGTCGCCTCGGTCGGAATGCCGCCTTCAATTAGTCTCGCCGGGGCCGGAGCCTGAACAACGACCTCCTCGCAGGCCCGGCAGGCATATTTTGGCCGACGCACCACAAGAACGCGGAATTGGGCGGGCACAAGGTCCAGCTTCTCGCTGGCGTCTTCGCCGATGCGATGCAGGTCGTTGCGGCAGCAGGGACAGGCGTGGTCATCTATATCGACCACGATCTCGATGCGCGGCAGATGGGCTGGCAGCGAACCTCTGTTCGTGCGGCGTTTGGCGACCTGCGCCTGTCGAACAGCGGGAGAGGCTTGCTCGTTGTCCTCCAGACCGGCAGCCTCGACTTGCTCGGCCTCTTCAAGCCCAAGCAGGAGCTGATCTTCTGGGAGCGTCTCGGCACGGCGACCGAACCGGTGGCGCTGCAATTCCTTGATGATCTGACGCAGACGGGCGTTCTCCGCCTCGCGCGAAAGCACCATCGCTTTCAGCGCGTTCAGATCATCCGGAAGCTCGTCCGCCGTTATCGCCATGGATCGAGAACAGCATATTTTACCGCTCGGATCGAGAGGCTGGATGACGCTGATTCAATTGGTCGCGGCCGTCATCCAGCCTTTACCGGCGCTCGCGTTTCGCTCGGAGCATGAACGCGTTTCCAGTCCAATCCCTCGAACAATGCCGAGAACTGGGCCGCCGTCAGATGCATCGCGCCGTCCTGCATTCGAGGCCAATGGAATTCGCCATCCTCAAGCCGCTTGGCAACCAGGCACACGCCGCTGCCATCCCAGAAGATCAGCTTGATCCGGTCCGTTCGTTTGGCGCGGAACACATAGATCGTGCCAGAGAATGGGTCAGCACCCATCTCCGCCTTCACGAGCGCCGCCAATCCCTCAGCACCTTTACGGAAATCGACGGGCTTGGTGGCGATCATCACCTTTACCGCACCGGACGGACCGATCACGGCTGAGCCTTCAAGGCATGGATGACGGCGGTAATGGTTGCGCGGTCCGTACCCGATGCGATCCTGACGATCGCGCCACCGACTTCCAGCTCGATTGCCGCTATTGGACGAGAGCTTCTCGCCGTCTTTCTCAGCGTTGGGGGTAGATCTGCCGGACGATCAATTACCGCTGGCACAAACATAGGCGGTGCTTCTTGCTTCGCCTGACTTCGCACCTGCCGGCGCCAGGTAAACAATTGGCCGGGCGACAACCCATGCCGACGCGCAACAGCACTGACCGACATCTCGCCGCTATAACTCTCGGCGACAATGCGGTCCTTCTCTTCGTCGCTCCAGTCGCGGCGACGCCCTGTTCCGGTGAAAACCTCAAACCGCTGCAACGGCACATCTTCACTGGTGCCATGCGTAAACCCTGTAATCGTCATATGTCGAAGCCTCGTTCGGCGACAACATCAACAATCGCGCACTGATCCGGAAGGTGGGGTCAAGACACCGCTTACGGCGCAGATGCGAGAGAACGAATTGCGACGCCAGCGGATTATGCAGATGGATACGAGACAGCTTGTTGACTATTCCAGGTCGCAGGGCGGATACGCTCAAGGCCGTACCGGCAACATGGAATGCAATGCTATTCCAAAGCCGAAAAACAGGCTCTGCGGATATAATTAATCCGCTTCGGTAGTGTCGTGGACGGGCTCGTTTTGGCGGTTTCTTCTCTATGGAAGGAGTTTAGCAAGACTGGTCATTTTTTCAGGATGGCGTCGCTCACCTGCCGCCCTGTGTGGCGCGGCCTGATGAGTTTCGTCAGGTCAAATCCCTGCCTTCGAGCTTCCGCTAGGTAGTCTTCCAGGGTGCTGTCCGAGATAGCACTCTCTCGCGCGAGCACCCAAAGATACTTGCGATCGGGCGTGCCGACCAGCGCGACCCGATACTCAGGATCGATCTTGAGCACCCAATAATCGCCGTCAGTGAAAGGTAACCAGCGAAGCGCAGCCGGAAGGAAGTTGACTTTCAGCTTTGCGTTCGTCTCGTCGGTCGGCCTTGCTTCGCCAATCGCTTGCTTGGGACGATCGTTTTTGTCGAAGCAACGGTTGTCGACGAGGATCTTGCCGTTGAAACTGACGGAGTAATGAGCCGTGATGTCCGTCGCGGCATCATCTTCAAACTTGAGCGGTAGGCGGGCGATCTCGTACCAGCGCCCCAGGTAGCGCTTCAGGTCGAGGCTCGGGATTGCTGTGACGTCGCTCATGGTTTCGGTTCTCCTTCAACGAGGACCGGCAACGCCTGCGGCATGGTTAGGTTCCGGAGCAGCATGAAACCCGTCCGAGCAGCTGGTTTTTTGTTTTTTCAGGAGCATTCATCGCGAGATGCCTCGGATCGGCCAACCGCATCTGTGCACTTCGATCGCGTTCCGGGCTATCTAAATTGAGGCTAGTTCACCTTCTTCTCGTCTAAGCTCTTTAAAGGTTGGAATACGCCGCGCACATCTGGTCCTACGAGGAGTGTGCTCGGCACAGGCATGGGCGTTGATGCCCACCATCCAGTTGGCTCAGAGCTAGGTTTTAGGCGTGGTAACAAACCAACGCGGCGCCCTATAGCGTCAAAAGCCGCTCCGCCCAGGCGCCCCACACAGGCAAGTACGCAGCTATCGCAAGTTTTGGCCTCGTTCTGGATAGTAGTGCGAGGAGTTGGCAGGGGGTGATGGCCGCGTAAGTCCGTTTGCGTCCGCTGCGGTACGTAAGTTGAAGCACGCGAGTGACCGGATCGTAGACGACGTGAAGGATACGTCGTCCGAAGAGATAAAAGTGCCGCTTTTGCGAGGGGAACATGGGTTTCCACGTCGTCTGTCCCATACTGATAGAACTCGGAGTGGTTTCGCGGCAAGCGCAATATGCCGCTGTGGTTAGCGGTTAAGGTTACGGCCGACCGCTACAACGTCAAAAGCGGCCGGAACCTCCACACGTGCCCCGACCGCCCTGAGCTCCGACGCCTGCGCCGCCGGTGCCGGACGGATAAGAAGCTTCGTGGAAGCTAGAATTCAATCCCCCTATTTCTGGGGGATCAACTGAAATTGATGTCACAGATCGAGATGGCGCGCGGGCGTTGCCCAAGACGCCTGCGGCTTCACCATCGTTGACGTTCATTCCATATGGGACTTGCCGTTGTTTGGGTTCGGCTGATGCGGAGGTGGGCTCCGCGGTATCGACCCTGCAGGCAAGCATACATACGTGCGCGTTGAAGTCTCCGATCGATGAACGTGGTTCCCATATGGGCAAACGACCTGCGTTGGCCTGATCGGACGCGACTTATCTTCGATGGAAAACAGGTGAAACGATCTACCGCAGACGGAGCAAATTTCCATTGCCAATGTACTCCTTCGACGACGTGAAACCCCCAGGCCACCACCTAGGCGGACTCGCCAGATCGAAAAAAAGGCCCGTGACAGAGCGGGCCTCGTGAACCGCAACGGCGGGTCACACAAAGGGTAGGACTTCTCCAATAGGGTTGGGAGCTAAAGGAGACCCCCGGTGCAACTGCACGGGGCAACCCGCCTGATTTCGGCTACATAATGCGGTCCGATGTTGGGCAAGAGCAAGAGTTCGACATCGCTCAGACGCGTTAGAGTGGAAAGCCGCTCGAAACCCGACCGCTCAAGAATAGAGATTAACCGCTCCGGCAGATCGCTGTTGTCTATGTAGTCATCAAAGTTGGTGAACCGATAGTTCCTACGCATGTACCCCCTCCAACATGATCGGTTCATAGTATTACAGGTGAATCGGACGCACATCACCTATTCGGGGGATGCGATTTCCACGGTTCGCCTTCCGTTTGCAAGCCGTTTCGATTGCGTTCCCGACCCATGCAATTTCTTGCATATCTAAAGTAACAGTTAGCTTACCTTCTTCCCGCTTACGTGCATGACAGAGCGGAAGACGCCACGGACATCCGGCGCAAAGTCGGGGTCTGCATTCCAGTCAGCATCCGTGGAGCAGCGGGGGCACGGCAGGCCGGATGCTCCGCATAAACATGCGCCCGGTCCGCTCCACGGCTTGTTCGGGTGAGCCTCGCACACCCAGCCAGTATCTTTGCAGCCCATGCAATGCGGCATCGCCGTGCCTCCGAAATTCATCGTAACACAACGGACGAGGTCGCCAATGCGTTTCCTCCACACTCGGCCGTTAGGGTTGATCGGCGCAATCCTTGAGCTGGAGGTGGTAAAATAAAATAAGGAAATATCGCATACACCGTCTTCGCAGGAGAACTATGGGGCAAGAAGGGGGACACATGACCGCATATAATCTCGGCAAGCTGGTGAAGATCGAACTTCGCGATATCTGGATGAGCGAATCGTCGGATTTCACCCCGTGGCTTGCGCGCGAAGAAAACCTTCTGACCCTTGGCGAAACGCTGGGTCTTGAGCTTGAGTTGGAGGCCCAGGAAAGAGCCGTCGGCCCGTTTCGCGCGGACGTGCTTTGTAAGGACATTGGCACCAACACTTGGGTTTTGATTGAGAACCAGCTCGAGCGCACCGATCATTCTCATCTTGGGCAATTGCTGACATATGCATCGGGCCTGGAGGCTGTAACGATTGTTTGGATCGCCGCCAGATTTACAGAAGAGCACCGCTCCACGCTTGACTGGCTGAATCGCATCACTGATGAAACTTTCCGGTTCTTCGGGGTGGAGGTAGAGCTTTGGAAGATAGGCGACTCGCCGGCCGCCCCCCGCTTCAACATTGTTTCCAAGCCAAACAACTGGAATAAACTCGTGACACAGGCCGCGCGGGCCATCGAAGAGGCTGAGCTTACGAGCACGAAGGCGCTGCAACTGGCGTATTGGGGTGCGCTGGGCAGCGTCTTGATGGCGAAGGGTGGTCCGCTGGCAAGGGAGCGCAAACCGCAACCGCAATCCTGGATGTCCTATTCAATCGGTCGCAGTGGTTTTGGCGTCAACGCCGCGATGACGCGAGCAAAACGACAAGTACGTGCAGAGCTTTATATCTCCAACGCAGACGCCAAGGCGTTTTTCTATCTGCTACGAGAACAGAAATCGGAGATCGAGTCGGAAGTCGGCTATGCTCTCGATTGGGACGAACTGCCGGAGGGGAGGGACACAAGGATATCGATAACGCTCAATCAAATCGATCCGGAGGATCGGTCTGATTGGCCCCGCCAACACGATTGGCTAGCCGCCCGATTGAACGAGGTTTACCGTGTGTTCGTGAACCGCGTAAAGGTACTGGATGCAACCGCTTGGCGAAACGAAGATGCGATCGAGGCGCAAAGGGCCATTGGGTAGGAGGCTGCGTATCGAGTTTGATTGCCGGTATTGAGTGGGTTGGTGCCATCGTTGCTCTGCATCGGAATTTCTGGACAGTTGATGGGCCAAGCACTCAGAAGTCAGCAACCTCCTGCCGCGAAACTCGCCTTGGCAAATGCGCCTGGATGTTCACCAGCGGAAGCGGATCGGCGCTGTAGGTCGCGTGGGCCGTCAGGGGCACAATCGATATTTCGAACCCGCATTTCGCTGCCGCTCGGATGGCATCGTTGACGTTCTTCATGGCCTCCATGAGCAGCTGTTCAACCTCGCGTTGGCTCTTCGTTTTCGGGAACTCGTGGATATCCGCCATGTCATAATCCTCGCCTGCTTCAATCCCGGTTGAATGGCTTGTGCGGGTAATGCTCCGAGCAATGCCATGTCGGCTTTTCGGCTTTCGACCGCGCGAAGCCATAGCAGCCCCACTTGTCGCAGCCCGGATGCTCGCACCAATGGTTTTCATGTATACCGGCGCCTGGCTGATCGGTGCGCGTCTCAGGACTTAAACTCATAGCAGGCTCGGTTCCTCATCATCTTTCGGTTGGGCCGGGGGCTCGACGATCACGAGCATGTTGCCCGGCAGTGGGCGCTGCAGGTGCTTTGCCTCTTCCCACGGTGCTGTCAGCCATAGATCGACTTCCTCCGGAGTCGTCAATATCGCCGGCATTGCCTTCTGATGGACCGGAAAAACGATCTCGTTCGGTGAGGTCGTCAGGAAGCCGAAGAGTTCGAACTCCTGCTCTCCGTCGCGCACTCGGCGAACGCCTCTCCACGGCGTCCAGAAACCGGCGAAGAACATCAGCGGGCGCTCTTCGCTAGCGGCGAACCATGCATTTGGAACGCGACCTCCCGGCACCTGCTTTGCCGGGTCCGGTTCGGCAAATGACGTGAAAGGCACCACACAGCGACTTGTCGGGCCAAGCCAGCGCCTCCAGTGCGGCGAGTTCACGTTGCGGATGTTCGTCACGCCCGGGTCGTAGTTGCGGGTGAGGAAGGCGGGAGAGGGCATTCCCCACGTCAGGCTGGCGATTTCCCGCTCTCCATCTTCCCCGACGCGGACGACCGGCGCCTTATAGCCGGGATAGACGTCCATCGACGGCTGGTTCCATCCCGCTTTGTCCCGGAAGGCCTTGGTGAACTGCATCACCGCTTCCTTCGTCGTGGTCATGTTGTAGAGATTGCACATTTCCCCTCCTTAGGCCTCCCGCTTGTTTTTCGCTTCCTGCCTCTCTTCCTGAAGCATTTTCTTATAACACCATTCCACCCGGCACGCCGCCATGAGGCGGGATGCCTCCCAGCCGAAACCTTGCCCCGGGCGTTTCCGCCTTCGTTCCTCCACGCCGTAGAGCACCCAGAACCATACGTCCTTGTTGGTCACGTGCGGTTCAAACCGGAAAACGCGGCCAATCGGACGGGTGCCATCGAAGCCGATGATATCCTCCGGATACTCATCTTCCCAGCTTTGCTGCCAGCGGTATTTGGGCTTCGTCCCTGCCGGGATCGCATCGAACATCTTCCACCCGTTTCGCTCGGCCACCCGGATTTCGGCATTCCGTGCCCGCTCTTCACGCTGCCGCGCCGTCTCCTCCCGCTCCAGGGCGGCTCTGCTGGCCTCCTCATTCGCCTTCGCCTGCCGCGCGTGAATTGCTGCCATCGCGGACTTTCCCTGCTCGGTGTAAGCTCCGCAGGGGACTGCACCGGAATAGGGCTCCCGATTGCGGCAGGAACTGGTGAGCGTCGTGACCATGTGCCAGATGTAGGTTTCGGGATCGAATTTCTTGCGCAGATCGGCAGTAGGGAACGTCTCGCTCCTGGGGCAGACCGTGCATGCGATCTGAACGGCCTCGTCCGGGACATCCCGCAAGGTTGCCCAACATCCCTCGAATGACATCGCGATGCCTATTTACGCTCGTAGCTCGGCCGCCAGCCGCGCGTGAAGCCTTTGCTGCCGGCCGCCTCCATCAGCGCCAGTTGGATCCGCAGATGGCGATTGTCTTCCAGGAGGGTGACGATCGCCGCCTTCGCATCGCCCTCGTGCCAGGCGAGCTCTGCCTCGACGGCCCAGCGGAGGTCGTCGTGGTCCGGGCCGGGTTGGTCATTCTTCTTGTCGGCTTGCATTACTCGAACTCTATTGGAGGGTGATCCCGGCCGGCCGCTGATCAATCGGCGACGACGGTCCCGTGGGCATGTTCTGCGGCGCCTCCGGATCATGCGACTGGTCGCGGAATTCGCTCATCCAGTACATGGCGGTTTCCGTTGGATGCTCGCTGTAGAACCACGCCGGGAAAGCCGTTACCGACGAGCTGACATAGACGGCTACAGACAGTCCGACCGCGGGATTGAGCGCGATGTGAAGCGCGTTTCCGTTCGGCTCTTCCGACGCACGGTCGAGATAATCCCAGACGAATTCTTCCGCGATGCTGCCTTCGAAGTCGCCCGGATTCATTCCGGCCGCTTCGATAGCGGCAACAAGGGTGGGCGACAGCGCTCGCAGCGGATATCTCATTGGAATAGAGAGGTGGCCGCTGAACGCATCGCGTTTAGGCGGCTGCACGTCCAGAGCCTTGAGCTTTTGCTCTTTTAGAAACATCGGATGCCTCCTGTTGCAGGCATGACTTGCCGTTCGCGCCGAAGCGCGGTCGAGCTTGTGGATAACATGTGGATTAGCCGCTTCCTCGCGGCTTCGATGTTCTAATTATGTTCTCATTTATTGGTGAGAGTCAACAGGACTCTCTTAAGTTGATGCTGATATAGTGCGGGGATGACAAAGCGCCCCCGCAAGCCATCGAAGCCGCTCCTGATCGATGAGAACCTGCCGCTGCAGAGTCGGCCGATCAAGAAGCGCGATCCGAAACAGCCACGGCTCCTCTTCGATCCGATGCCCGAACGGGTGGAGCCCTGCCTTGCGCTCCTCAAGAGCAAGCCGCCGGAGGGGCGGGAATGGTCTTACGAGATCAAATGGGATGGATATCGCCTGGCAGTCCATATCGAGCCCAGGCAGGTCCGGATCATCACCCGTGGCGGCCATGACTGGACGCACCGCTTCCCCTCGATCGCTGACGCGGCAAAGGCGCTGATGCCAAGCGCGATGATCCTCGACGGCGAGGCGGTCGTGTTCAATGAGCAGGGCATTCCGGATTTCGGGCTGCTGCAGAACTCGCTCGGCGGGCGAGGGGGCAAGCTCCCGTCACGCAATTCCGTCCTGATGGCCTTCGATCTTCTCTATCTCGACGGCCACGACCTGCGCGACATGGAATACCGGTCGCGCCGGCATCTGCTCGAAGACACGCTTTCGGGAATGGAAGGCGCGATCCGGCTCTCCGAAGAGTTCAATGAGGATCCGGCCGATCTCCTGCGCCACGCCTGCACCAGTGGCCTCGAGGGGATCATCGCCAAGAACCTCGACCAGCCATACCGTTCCGGCCGGACCGGGGACTGGCTGAAGATCAAATGCATCCAGAGCGACAGCTTCGCCATCGTCGGCTATGAGCCGTCCACGAAGGTGCCAGGGGCTTTCGCCAGCCTGCTGCTCGCCGGCCGATACCGCGATGGCTGGAAATACGTGGGCAGTGTCGGTACCGGCTTCAAACATGACGAGGCGCGGCGGTTGAAGAAGCAGCTCGACAAGATCAAGACGAGGGTTCCGGTCGTGGCCGTGCCAGGCAAGCACCTGGTCATGACCGGGCCGGCCTATATCGCCGAGATCGAGTACCGCGGCTGGACGCATACCGGCACACTACGGCATGCTTCGTTCAAGGGGCTGAGAGAGGCGGAGGACGCTGCCGAGGTCTACCGGGTGGCGGATTAATCCAGCTTCCGCTTTCGGCCTAAATTGGATATTCCAAGCCGGAACCGAGCATGTCTGAGATGGGGTGGCTTTATGCCTGCCCACCTTGCGAGCGGCGAAGTTGGGAACGCGGCCGTTCAAGTGGCCGCCGCACTTCGACGGCAACGCGCCCCCACGTCGGTCGTTCAGCCCTCGTTGCCCATTTCCCGGAAGCCGTCATCGCCACAACTATCCTGGCGCGAAACTATCCGCGAGGCTACCATCGAGGGGGGCGAATGTCAGATCGGATGAGTGTCAATCGGCATCGTAACGGGACCCCTTATCGGCTCCCAAAAGGGACCCCTGCCTCTGGTTGCATAGGGTCAGCGCGCGTAGGCCCGGAGCTCTCCGTCTAGCGCAGGGGCCTGCGGGCGCGGGTTGTTTGTCTTTTCGGCTTTAGCTTTGAGAGCGGTTTTTGAAGCGCCAGGATTCATTCCCGGTCTCAACGATTTCGCAATGGTGGGTGAGCCTGTCGAGCAGGGCGGCGGTCATCTTGGCGTCGCCGAATACGGCCGGCCACTCGCCGAAGGCCAGGTTCGTCGTGACAATGATCGAAGCCCGCTCGTATAGCCTGCTGATCAGGTGGAAGAGGAGCTGACCACCGGCCTGGGCGAATGGGAGATAACCGAGTTCGTCCATGATGACGAAGTCGAGCCTGGTGATGAAGTCGGCCAGCCGCCCCTGCTTTCCGCTACGTGCCTCCGTCTCGAGCCGATTGACGAGATCGACGACGTTGAAGAAGCGGCCGCGTGCGCCGTTGCGGATCAGGGCGCGTGCGAGCGCGATGGACAGATGGGACTTCCCCGTGCCGGTTCCGCCGACCAGAACGATATTGTGCTGCTCGGCGAGGAAGGCTCCTGTCGCAAGCTGGCGCACCAGGCCTTCGTTGACCGGCGTGTCGGTGAAGTCGAAGTCGTCGATGTCCTTGGCCAGCGGCAGCTTGGCGACGGTGATCTGGTATTTGATGGAGCGCGCCTGCTTCTCGGCGATCTCCGACTGAAGCAGGTCACCGACGATGCGCGGCGGTTCGTGCTGGCGCTTGATGCCGGAGGCCATGATCTCGTCGTAGGCGCTGCGCATGCCGAACAGCTTTAGCGTGCCCATCATGTCAAGGATTTGGGATCGTTCCATATCAGCTTGCCCTCCTGAGGCTGTCGTAACGGGCGCAATCGGCCAGAGGCTCGTGGGTCAGGCGAAGCGCATCGGGAATGGAAAGGATGGCGGCTGGCTGCGGGTCACGCTTGCGGGCCAGGATGTTGATAATGACGGCGGCCGAGAACACGCCCTGATCGAGCGCCTCCTGGCAGGCCGCCTCGACGGCGGGGAGCCCGTCCAGGCCCACACATTCGAGGATCGATACCATCTGCCGGTCGCCGTCATGCATGGCCTTCAGCCGGCGGCGCACCTTCTCCATGGCGGCGGGCAAAACCCAGTCGTGGAACGGCGCACCGTTGCGCAGCGCTCCCGGTTTGCGGGTCAGGACCGGCACGTAATGCCAGGGATTATAGATCGTCTCGCCACGGCCGAAGCAGCGGTCGTGTTGGCCGATCTCCACGCCATCCTGCCGGATGACGATGCGATCGGCATAGGCATGTATCTCGGCCGGGCGGCCAACTGCCGTGGACAGCACTGAGTATTTGTTGTTGTCGAAACGCACGAGGCAGGTCTTGCCGATCGAGGCCTGCACCGCGTGGAAGCCGTCGAATTTGCCGGGATAGCTGACCAGATGCGGCCGTTCCGCATCGAACACCTCCCAGATCGTGCGCTCCGTCTGATCGACATGCTTATGGGCACGGGCGTAACTGATGCACTTGTCCAGCAGCCAGCCATTCAGCTCATCGTAGGATTTGAAGCGCAGCCGCGGCGTGAAGAAGCGTTCCCTCACCAGATTGACCTGGTTCTCGACCTGGCCCTTCTCCCACCCCGACGCCGGCGTGCAGGCCACCGGTTCGATCAGGTAATGGCTGCACATCTGTAGGAAGCGGCGATTGTATTGCCGTTCCTTGCCGACGAAGACCGTCTCCACCGCGGTCTTCATGTTATCGTAGATGCCGCGCGTGCAGGCCCCGCCCAAGAAGGCGAACGCCCGGTCATGGGCGTCGAAGACCATCTCCTGCGTCTCGCGCGGATAGGCTCTCACATACATCATCCGGCTGTGGCAGAGCCGGACATGGGCAACCTTCACTGTGGTCGTCACGCCGTTCAGCACGACGATCTCGTGGCTCCAGTCGAACTGGTAGGCCTCGCCGGGCGCATAATAGAGCGGGACATAGGCTTCCGCCGTCACGGAGCCGCGCTCCTTCGCCCATGTCCTCGCGTTAGCGCCGAACGGTGTCATAACCCCCCTCGTAGCCGAGGTCGCGCAAGTCCTCGAATATCCGGATCAGTGTCAGCCGTTCGCGAGAGGATTTGGCCTCATTGGCGAGCAGCATACCATCGAGCTGATCGCGCCAGGGCCCGAGCTTCGGCTGAGGTTGACGGGTCCGCTCGTATTTGAACTCCGTCTCATCGCTGCGCAGAACCTTCCGCACCACCTTGCGCGATATGCCAAGCTCCCGGCAGATCGCCTTGATCGACTTGCCCTGCACACGCGAAAGCCGCCGGTATCTTTCAGAATTGTCTCCACAACAAGCATCCAAATAAAAAGCCTCCGATGAAACCGGAGGCTGTTGTAACCCCATCGCAGATGGGGGTCCCGTTTGGACGCCGATCACCCCATGTGCGGGGTCCTTATTCCATGCCTAATCACAGAGGAAGCCGGCGCCGACCGGTGAACGAGCGATGCGCTCGTCGAGACGGGTCAGAGCGACGCCGGTGTGGCTTTTGCTTTCGCATTTCAAATCGGAAATTGTCATACGGGCGTTAGGTTTAGGGGCTAAATCCGGGTCGATTTTTCGCTAACGCTTTCAAATGAAGCTCCCTTGCCAAAGCGATTTCACGATCGAACCTTGCCGGCGAATCCCCTCGGACGAGCAGTGGTCGATGGCGCGTCGCATTGCCCGCGAGCTGGACAAGATCCTCGATGGCGGCGGCCCGAGGCAGGCTGCCATCACGCGCGCGGCGGCTGAACTGCGGCTCACCACGCGGCAGATTTACAACCTCCTCTCCCGTTATCGCGCCGATCGGACGGTGACGGCCCTGCTGCCGCGCACCGCCGTCAGTCGGCGCAAGCGGCTGCCGGAACAGATCGAGGAGATCATCGCGACCACACTTCGGGAGAAGTGGCTGACGCTTGAGCCGACCGGACTTGCTCCCGTGGTCGACGAGATCCGCGCGCGCTGCGAGGAAGCCGGTCTTGCCGTGCCGTCCTATGTGACGGTCGCCCGGCGCATTCCGGCATTGTTTTCGCCTGAAGAGATCGCGAAGAAGCGTTCGGCCAATCCGAAGCACCTGATGCGGCTGAAGCCGAGACCGGGCTATATCCATGCGCCGCACCCGCTCGCCGTGTGCCAAATCGACCATACGCCGACCGACATCAATTTCGTGGAGGTTGTCGACGGCGCTGGTGTGTTTGTCGGCCGTCCTTATCTGACAGTCATCACCGACGTGGCGACACGATCCATTCTCGGCTTCTGCCTCACCTTGGAGAAGCCGTCGGTGCTGTCTGTCGCGCTATGCCTCGCCCAGGCCATGTGCCCGAAAGACGCATGGCTTGCCGCGCGCGATCTCGATCACGCCTGGCCGATGTTCGGTCGACCGCGGCTGCTGGTCGCGGACTCGGCGATGGAATTCAAGGGGCATGCATTCCAACAAAGCTGTGATGATTACGGCATTCGTATCCGCCCCCGCGATCGTGGGAGGGTCCACCACGGCGGCGTGGTTGAACGGCTGTTGGGCAAAGTCAACGGGGTTCTCGCCACCTACCCGGGCTCTTCGGGGCGTTCGGTGGCCGACCGCGACGAATATCCATCCGAGCGGCGCGCATGCCTGAGCTTTGCCAATCTCGAGCGCTGCGTTGCGCTGGCCGTGATCGATCACAATCTTCAGGAAAATTCCAAGACCCTGAAGGTGCCGCTGACGGAATGGCAACGCAACAGTTCGGCACTGCCGGTCTACGGCGACGATCCGCAACGCGTGCTGCTGTCGTTTCTGCCGAGGACGAAACGGCAATTGTCGCCACAAGGGATCAGCATGTTCGCCCTGCACTATTATTCGGCGTGGCTGGGCGCCTTCGTTCCAGAGCGGGACCGGCTTGGAAAGCTCGAGGTGCGATACGATCCTCGCGACGTCAGCCACATCTATGTCCGCGACCCGGAAACCCGACAGTTTCGGCCGGTCGAACGACGCGACGGTCAGCTGACGTCAGTGACGCTGTGGGAGCATGAGGCGGAACGCGCCCGTCGACGAGCTGCAAACCACCGGTCAAGCACTCAGAAGGTTGCGCTCCGCCGCGAGATCTCAGCCATTATTGAAGCTGCCAAACCGTCCAAGCGCCAGTTGCGCGATGCTGTCCGCAATTCCCACGCCGTCGCCGCGGAAAAACCTTATGCCGCCATGCAGACACCGGCGCCGTCTCCAGCAGAGCATCCTCCGCGCCGGAAGAGCCGGCTACCGGTCGAGGATTGGTAGCCATGTCCGATCATTTGCTCGAGCATGTCCGGCCGTATCTCGACCGTGATCCGGAAGAGAGGATCGCCTATATCCGCGCGCCACGATGGATCGGACATCATGCGGCCCAAGACAGCCATCGGCGGCTGACCGAGCTCGTGGAACGACCTCCGTCCCTGCGAACCCAGGGGCTGATGCTGGTCGGACCCTACGCCAATGGCAAGACGATGATCGCCGAG
>NZ_FXAF01000009.1 GCF_900177415.1 Xaviernesmea oryzae
TCAACGAGGCGCTGGTGCGTCAGCTTCATCGCTGCGACTTCCTCGACGACGCCAACAACATCGTTCTGGTCGGCGGTCCCGGCACGGGCAAAACGCATATCGCCACGGCAATTGGCGTCCAGGCTATCGAGCATCATCACAAGCGGGTTCGGTTCTTCTCGACCGTCGAGCTGGTCAACGCGCTCGAGCAGGAAAAGGCACAAGGGCGTTCCGGCCAGATCGCCAACCGCCTGGCGCATTCCGATCTCGTCATCCTCGACGAACTTGGCTACCTGCCGTTCAGCGCTTCAGGCGGGGCGCTGCTCTTCCATCTGTTGAGCAAGCTCTACGAGCACACCAGCGTCATTATCACGACCAACTTGAGCTTCAGCGAATGGGCCAGCGTCTTCGGCGACCCCAAGATGACCACCGCGCTGCTCGACCGGCTTACCCACCACTGCCATATCCTGGAAACCGGAAACGACAGCTTCCGCTTCAAGAATAGTTCGGCTCATGAGCCCAAAACGACGAAGGAGAAAAGGAAGAGGCTTGACCGCAATCACTGTAAGCGGTGTTCTTAGGCCACGGCTTTGAGTTCGGGCTTTGCGGCGTAGGCCCACGGCAGCAGGTCATCGATCTGGGTATTTGGATGCCCGTTGACGATCCTGGTGAGGATGTCCGAGAGATAGGCGAGCGGCTCGACATCGTTGAGCTTGGCGGTTTCGATAAGTGACGCGATGGTTGCCCAGTGTTCTGCCCCGGCGTCGGAACCGGCAAACAGCGCATTCTTGCGATTGAGGGCAATTGGCCTGATGGATCGTTCGACGATGTTGGAGTCGATCTCGATACGGCCGTCGTCAATAAAGCGGGTCAATCCTTCCCATCGTGACAGGGCATAGCGGATCGCTTCGGCGAGCTTCGTCTTCTGACTAATGAGGCCGAGCTGTTCGCGCAGCCAGGGAGCGAGGCTGTCGGTGATCGGTCGGCTCTTTTCTTGGCGCGTGGCGCTACGCTTCTCGTGTGCGAGGCCACGTATCTCGTCTTCAATCTTGTAAAGTTCGGCGATGCGTTTGAGCGCCTCGCTGGCAATGGGTGCCGGACCGGCCGCGGCGAGTTCATAGAAGCGGCGGCGAACGTGGGACCAGCAGAATGCCAGTGACACGGTGTTCTTTGCCGCGAGCGGGCGATATCCACTGTAGCCGTCGACCTGCAGAATACCGACGAAGCCGTCGAGATGGGCCATCGGTCGCTCACCTTTACGGTCCGGCGCGTAGACATAAGCGACGCCGGGTGGGTCCTCGCCATGCCACGGCCTGTCATCCCGCGCATAGGCCCAGAGCTGGCCGGTTTTGGTTTTGCCGCGCCCAGGGTCGAGCACCGGGGCCGTCGTCTCGTCGGCAAAAAGCTTGGACGACGACTTCAAATGATCGAGCAGCCGTTGATGGACAGGACGCAGATGCCAAGCGGCGCGGCCGACCCAATCGGCGAGCGTCGAACGGTCGAGGTCGATGCCCTGACGCTTGTAGACTTGCGCCTGGCGATACAGCGGCAAGTGGTCGGCATATTTGGAAACCAGCACCTGAGCGACGGTCGCCTCGGTCGGAATGCCGCCTTCAATTAGTCTCGCCGGGGCCGGAGCCTGAACAACGACCTCCTCGCAGGCCCGGCAGGCATATTTTGGCCGACGCACCACAAGAACGCGGAATTGGGCGGGCACAAGGTCCAGCTTCTCGCTGGCGTCTTCGCCGATGCGATGCAGGTCGTTGCGGCAGCAGGGACAGGCGTGGTCATCTATATCGACCACGATCTCGATGCGCGGCAGATGGGCTGGCAGCGAACCTCTGTTCGTGCGGCGTTTGGCGACCTGCGCCTGTCGAACAGCGGGAGAGGCTTGCTCGTTGTCCTCCAGACCGGCAGCCTCGACTTGCTCGGCCTCTTCAAGCCCAAGCAGGAGCTGATCTTCTGGGAGCGTCTCGGCACGGCGACCGAACCGGTGGCGCTGCAATTCCTTGATGATCTGACGCAGACGGGCGTTCTCCGCCTCGCGCGAAAGCACCATCGCTTTCAGCGCGTTCAGATCATCCGGAAGCTCGTCCGCCGTTATCGCCATGGATCGAGAACAGCATATTTTACCGCTCGGATCGAGAGGCTGGATGACGCTGATTCAATTGGTCGCGGCCGTCATCCAGCCTTTACCGGCGCTCGCGTTTCGCTCGGAGCATGAACGCGTTTCCAGTCCAATCCCTCGAACAATGCCGAGAACTGGGCCGCCGTCAGATGCATCGCGCCGTCCTGCATTCGAGGCCAATGGAATTCGCCATCCTCAAGCCGCTTGGCAACCAGGCACACGCCGCTGCCATCCCAGAAGATCAGCTTGATCCGGTCCGTTCGTTTGGCGCGGAACACATAGATCGTGCCAGAGAATGGGTCAGCACCCATCTCCGCCTTCACGAGCGCCGCCAATCCCTCAGCACCTTTACGGAAATCGACGGGCTTGGTGGCGATCATCACCTTTACCGCACCGGACGGACCGATCACGGCTGAGCCTTCAAGGCATGGATGACGGCGGTAATGGTTGCGCGGTCCGTACCCGATGCGATCCTGACGATCGCGCCACCGACTTCCAGCTCGATTGCCGCTATTGGACGAGAGCTTCTCGCCGTCTTTCTCAGCGTTGGGGGTAGATCTGCCGGACGATCAATTACCGCTGGCACAAACATAGGCGGTGCTTCTTGCTTCGCCTGACTTCGCACCTGCCGGCGCCAGGTAAACAATTGGCCGGGCGACAACCCATGCCGACGCGCAACAGCACTGACCGACATCTCGCCGCTATAACTCTCGGCGACAATGCGGTCCTTCTCTTCGTCGCTCCAGTCGCGGCGACGCCCTGTTCCGGTGAAAACCTCAAACCGCTGCAACGGCACATCTTCACTGGTGCCATGCGTAAACCCTGTAATCGTCATATGTCGAAGCCTCGTTCGGCGACAACATCAACAATCGCGCACTGATCCGGAAGGTGGGGTCAAGACACCGCTTACCAATCACTGACCCGAACGACATCTAATAGGCGGGTCAATTCTCGGTGGAAATGCCGGGTCAGTTCTCAGTGGCAATCAACAAGAGAACCGCGGCCACCCATCCTTAGCTGAGCGAGGGTCGCCAACGTATCGCCGCTGATATCGCCGCCACCACCTCCGAGCAACAAAAGCATCGGATCCGGTGCAGCGTTTTCGATGTCGAACATCGCCAGGAATCGGTTCACCAGCTTCTCGACTTTCTCGGGGTCCTGCAGGTCCTTGATGTCAAGGTTCTTCTCTATGATCTTCGCCTGCATATCCACGTCGGCATTGGCCATTTCGGCCGGAATGCTGAAGGTTGTGCGGATAAATTCAGCCAACGCATTATCGGCGATGATATCATAGGGCGTGTTGATATCGCCCGCCATCCGCTTGAAATATAGCGCCAGCCGAACTCCCGTGTTTTCCTGCCCCGCCTGCTCTTCGAGCGTCTGACGGACATGCATGTCCTGCGTCTCCATCAGGCCGCGCTTGTTCTGGATGCTCTCGGTAGCTTGATAGTTTATCTTGCCTTTGGCATCGAAATTGAACGAGCCAACAAGGCCGCGGAACCGCTGATCCGGCTCCGTGTTGGCGAAGCTCTTCGGGTCCGAGAGGTCCGATTTGAAGATCTTCTTGAGATAATCCGTGGTGACTAACTTTGGATCGATGCGCTCGGCCACCAGCATGAAGTCGAGCAGGCGGCGATTGCTGAGTAGCTGGTCGACAGTTTCGATCGTCTCCATCTCGCTGCGGTAGTATTCGGCTTCTTTCTCAGCGTTTAGGCGCGACCGAGCGCGGTCCCACCACCGAACGCCAGAGTAAGCCCATCGACCTCGACGTCGTGGATTGCTGCCAAGGCCTGAACGACAAACCAGTCCTTCTCGACGAGCGCAGGAGACGGAAGGCCGAAATGCTCTTGGACTTCGAGAAGCGTCTGGCGATCGGGCTTACCTTTCAACGCGCAGCTCCGTGCGGCCGTCAGAGAGCCGTCGGTTGAAACGCGTCTTGACCTTGACCGTCGGATTGACCGGGATCTGCGTCGAGCGGCCTTCGTTATAGGCCTTAGTGCTGTCGCTCTGCTCCCAGGCGACACCAAGCTTGGTAAGAGCCTGAAGTGCCGCACTATGGAAACCATTGGAGCTTGAGATAATCGGCCGGCCCGATATGCGCGACCGCATCGCACGGGCATAGACACCATAGCCGAGGCGCATCAAGCTACCGTCCTTGACAAGCGACCGCAGAGCGCGAAGGATCTGATCCTCGCCACTCAGGTCGGCAAAATCGCGCGGCAAGAAGACGTCTGTCTTTTTGGTCCTGGCGATGCGATTTTCAATTCGCTTTTTCAATGTCTTCGGCTGGCTCATGGTCAACCTATTTCTTACAAAAACCCGACACTACATATACGCAAGAACCCGACGTTTAGCAAGACGCTAGAGACGCTTCAGGGAGCCGGCGCCGGACACCAAGCAGCTAAAGTATCCCCCATGCACGAAAGCTTCCCCTTCCCGTCACTTCCCGGACGCCGAGTTCGGCGACCAGATCGAGCGCCGCTCGGTGGCTCACCTTCAACTCCTCGGCTATCATCGAGGAGGACACGATCGGCCGCATCATCAACAGGTCTACAACGCGCACTGTAAAGCTGACGAGGTTGGGTTGCTGCTGTGTTAAAAAGAGGTCATGACCCGTTGCCTTGACCCACTGTACCGCCGCCACCGATTTCCGGCCGATGTAATAGCCCACGCCGTCTGGCTGTATTACCGGTTCCCGCTGAGCTTGCGGATGGTCGAGAACATGCTTGCGGCACGTGGAATCATCGTCTCGCACCAGACGATCCGCCTGTGGGCGGAAAAATTCGGAAGGCAATTCGCCAACACGATCCGCAGTCGGTCTGCCGGAAGGCACGGAGACAAATGGCATCTGGACGAGGCCGTCATCATCACCATTCGGGGAAAGAAATATTGGCTCTGGCGCGCTGTTGATCAGGACGGTTTCGTTCTCGACGTTCTGGTCCAGAGCCGCCGAGATACCAAAGCTGTAAAGCGTTTGATGCGCAAGCTTCTGAAAGGGCAAGCTTCTGCCCCGCGCGTTATGATCACAGACAAGCTTCGATCCTATGGTGCGGCGAAGCGGGAGGTCATGCCCAGTGTCGAACACCGTTCGCACAAGGGCTTGAACAATCGGGCGGAGAATTCTCACCAGCCTATCCGACAGCGTGAGCGGATCATGAAGCGCTTCAAGTCAGCACGGAACCTTCAGCGTTTCGTCTCGATCCATGATCCAATCGCCAACCTCTTCCGTATCCCCCGTCACGATATTCCGTCCGAGCATTATCGTGAGCTGCGGGCCACGGCCATGCAGACATGGCGCCGGATCGCTCACCTTCAGGCTGCCTGAACAACAGCCATATGTCCCAACCACCAACCGCAACCCAACCTCGTTAACTTTACAGTGCCTTTCCACGGCTATACCTATTCCGGTCATCCGGCAGCCTGCGCCGCCGGTCTGGCGACCATGGACATCTATGCCGAAGAAGACCTGCTGACGCGTGCAGCGGGGCTGGCGGAGTATTGGCAGGAAGCGCTGCACTCGCTCAAGGAGATGCCTTATGTGGTCGATATTCGCAACCTTGGCCTCGTCGGCGCGGTTGAACTCGCACCCAGAACGGGTGCACCGGCAAGCCGGGCATATGACGTGTTCGTCGATTGCGTTCGGAAAGGCCTGCTCATCCGCGTGACTGGCGATATCGTTGCTCTATCTCCGCCGCTGATTGTCGAAGAGCATCAGATCTATACGATTGTTTCCATGCTCGGCGATGCTTTGAAGCGCGCCGCTTGATCAGTCGCAGGCTTCACCGGAGTGGAGCCCGCCTCTAAAAACATCATGCGCACCGACGGAGCGCTCGCCTATTGGCGGGCCTGTTTCGTGGATGTCGTTATATCTG
This sequence comes from Xaviernesmea oryzae, assembly GCF_900177415.1. GTDB lineage: Bacteria > Pseudomonadota > Alphaproteobacteria > Rhizobiales > Rhizobiaceae > Neorhizobium > Neorhizobium oryzae_A. Next base: position 5,980 of record NZ_FXAF01000009.1, read on the forward strand.
AATTGCAGCCTGTTTCCATAGATTCCAGGCTCTGTCCAACTGGCCATCCATGGTGGAGCTGCATGTGTCTGCTTCTTCTTCGGTCAGATAGATGACATCATCGCTAAGAGCCATCGCCTGCATCTGCAGCTTGGCATTCACTTCAGCATAAACGCTACGGAAGACTGCCTGGCGGATGGTGCTGCCGACCACCGTCAATCCATGGCCGCGCATCACCACAGAATGGCCGCCAAGGCTTCGTGCGAGAGCCGAGCCGAGCCGGCTGTCGCTGATCAGGAGGTTCGTATCATCGCCGGCGGATTCGCGAATTTCGAACACAGGGGGCGCCGAGCGCAGGAAACCGCACATATGACACATCGGTCTGAGCGAGACGCCCTTGGCGACGGTGAATGGAATGATCGATGGCGAATGGCTGTGAACGACGCTGCGCACATCCGGCCGCGAGCGGTAGATTTCCGCGTGGATGAAACGTTCGAGATAGGACCGCCGGTCGTCCGTGACCGGGTTGCCGTCTAGGTCGAAGCACATCAGGTCCTGCGCAGCCACCATGGCCGGAGCGAGATTGCGCGATATCCAGAAATGGTCCGGATTGTCGGGATCGCGCGCGCTCACATGGCCGAAACCGTCCACGACGCCGCGTTCGTAAAGAATGTGGTTGGCATCGACGAGATCCTGCTTCATGGCGTCTGTCAGCATGGTTTTCCTCCCGGTAATGATGAGATTGTCCGTCGATTACCGAGCGCCGCCGCCGGCCACCAGCAGCGTCTCGCCGCTGATGTAACCGCTCGCCTCGGAGACCAGGAAGCAGACGGCGTTGGCGATATCCTCGCCCGTCGCCAGTCTGCCTGCGGGAATATGGGAATACATCCGCGCCTGCTCTTCCGGCGGCAGCGAACGGAAACGCTGGGTGATCTTGGCATCCTCGCCGGGCAGCGTCAGCCCCGGGCTGACGGCGTTCACTGAGATGCCGAACGGACCGAGGTCGTTGCATAGCTGCTTGGTCAGCCCGATCAATCCCATCTTGGCAGTGATGTAAGGGATGCGGCCGCGCACCGTGCCGACCGGCCCAAAACGCCATCCTTCAGTGATGAGGAGATATTGACAATGCGGCCGTAGGATTTCGCCTTCATGCCGCCGACCAGCCCCCGGCTGAAGCGCATCGTCGCTCCGAGGCTGAGCGACACGACGAAATCCCATTCGTCATCGGTCAGCGTCTCGATGTCATTGTTTTGGTCCGTACCCCCGCCACCGACATTGTTGACGAGGATATCGACCGGGCCGAAATCCTCCTGGATCGCATTGCAGGTCTCGGCGATCTCGATCGACTTGGTGGCATTGCAGAGATAACTCCGGAACACCTGCCCCTCAGCGGCGCTTCCGCCGGTGATTTTCGCTTCGTCTACAGGCTGAATATCCACCGCCGCGAGGCTCGCCCCACCGGCCCAGAGTGCCTTGCTGATCGCTGCGCCGATGCCGTCCGCAGCCCCCGTCACCACCGCCAACCGTCCGTCGAACCTGAATAACGTCATCCCGTGCGCCTCCGTTCTTCTCTGAAACGGCTCTGAAACCGCCCGTCCGAACTTTCCCTAACCCGGCCCGGACGCCCTCAAAAGCATCGGGCCGCATGGGTGAAAGGATGAGGGCACTGAGGCGAAAGTGCCCGGATGGATATCGATCCTGCCTCAATCTAAGTCTTTTTCGGGAAGGCGGAGCGTTTGCGGTTCTAGACAACGGACCGCCCCTTGTAGGCGAAGGAGACAGACATGGTTGAGGCGGAAGGCCGGCCGAACAATCCCCTCTTCGGGGCCAACAGGCTGAAGATCGGCATCTTCGGGACGAATGGCAAAGGCTCAGCGCAGACGCTGGTCCCGGAGATTTTCAAACCCACCTGGAAGAACGTCATCGACACCGCGAAGATCGCCGACGACGCCGGTTACGAGGCGATCGTCGCCTATGCGCGCTGGAAGGGTTACATCCAGGGCCGGCCCGACCATCCCGCCGGCATCATCCTCGACCCGTTCACCTATGCGGCGGGTGTAGCCCAGGCGACCTCGCATGCGGCGATCTTCGCGACCAGCCATGCACCGACCATCCACCCGATCGCCGCCGCCAAGCAGTGCGCGACGATCGACATCATATCCGACGGCCGGCTGGTGCTGAACGTCGTGGCCGGCTGGAACAAGCCGGAGCTGGAAATGTTCGGCGCGCCGCTGAAGCAACATTCGGCACGCTACG
>NZ_FXAF01000004.1 GCF_900177415.1 Xaviernesmea oryzae
TCGGCTGACAGCTCCACCTCGGTCGGATAGATGCGCGGAAAGTTGAAAATCCAGTCCGGGCGCTCGAATGCCGTCTCCACCCATTTCCAGCCTGCCCCGCGATAAGGCGCGGCGGCATCTTCCAGCTTTTCGGAGGCGAGCCTGTCGAGCAATGCGACGTCCAGCGCATAGCCGCCGCCCTCTTCATCGAAGAGATCGCGGCGTACGGCTCCACCTGCCTGCTCGTAGAAGTCCAATCCGCCGATCAGCATGACGCGTCTGTCGGTGCTTCGGACTTCTTCGGTCATGAGTGCCGACTTGATCTGGCGGGCTCTGCGATCCCACTGCGGCAAGGTCTCCCAAACCTGTTCCTGCCGTTCGTGATCGTCGCAAACCGTGAAGGCGGAAAGCTGTTCGAAGGTCATTTCCCCGTCACGGTGAAGCTCAAGCAGCTTCGGGGACACCTTCGCCAGAGCGAGACGGCGGCGCACGATGATTTCGGTCACGCTGAAATGAGCGGCGATGTCGGTGATGGACTTGCCCTCCCCCGCCATGACGGAAAAAGCCTCGTACTGGTCGACCGGGTGCATGTCCTCGCGGAAGACGTTTTCCGACAGGCTGATTTCTGTGGCGTTCGAACCGTCGAGGAGCTTGCATTCGACCGGATGGTTCTTCGCGATCTTGCCCTGCTCCATCAAGAGCAGTAGCGCCCTTCGCCGGCGCTCGCCCGCTGTCACGAAATAGCGGCCGCGCTTGTCGCCTGCCCTCACGACGAGGTTTTGCAGAATCCCTTCCGCGTCGATATTCGCGGCAAGTTCGCGAAGTTTGACAGGGTCATATCTCTTGCGGACGTTCTTGGGGTCGGCATCTAGCTTGTTCAGTTCGATGATGATTGTTGTCATGGCTTCAATCTCCTGATTTGCCGTTGAACGGGTCTTCAAAACCCGCTGTGGGCGAAGCCTTCTTCCTTTGGTCCGAAGGACGTGCCCCACGTCCTCGGGACGAAGGGAGGGGCGCAAGCCCGCTCCCGGTAGGGCGGAGATCCGGTCATGGGTCGGATGGGGGAAAAATCGGAAGGTTCGGCGCGAAGCGGTGAAAGCCTATTTTTTCGACGGCCGACAGCGCCCTCGGGCGCGCTTGCCCGTTGGCCTGATCTGCGCCCTATCGTAACAGCGGCAATGTCATGGAAGGGATGCGCGTCCGCCGCGAGGCGGATGCTCCGTGTGGAAGCGAGCGCGGGGACGCGCTCTCAATCCCTCGACCAAACCTGCGCAGCCGATTGAAGATCCGCGTTGATCATGGTGAAATGCGATGACTGCAATAGGAGAGCCATGTTGGAACAGGATATTCGCCAATTCTCGATCGGGCAGCTTCGTGGCCTGGAACTGATGATTGCGCCGTTGCGCGTCGCCATCACGGTCGCTCCACTCTGGCTGATTTACGGAATGTTCCGGGCGCTGTCCCAGGTCGATGTGTCCAGCCTCTTTCAACCAACGATCTGGTTGACGCTGGCTCTTGTTGCAGCAGGAATTATCCGGACGGCACTGACGTTGGTCGTCCGTCCCGATCACACGCTGTTTCGTCACGCTGTATCGGCGGGCCATTTCCGCGAAGCCGTCAGGAGAAGCGGTCTAAGAAGCTCACTCCCGAAGCCAACCCGATTGTTTGCGCTGAAACTGATCGATCTTGCCGTCGTCACTCCGACGGCGCTGATCCTGATGATTGGCTTCCTGGCCTGGGGCCATCATATCATGTCATTGCTGACGATTGACGAACCCGCTCCAGCGTGGCTGATGTGGACTTTCGGTTGGGTCAGTGCGCTGTTGTTCGTCGGCATCGTCTTGTTCGGCACCGTACGTATGGTGTTCTCGGTCCGTTGCAAAAGCGAAGAGGGTTTTCGCGTGGCGTCAATCCTTTCCCCACGATCTTGAAGAGGCGCAGCACCTGGCGTGGATTAAAGTCGATGGCCTTTAGAGGCGGCCGCAGACCGACCGGGGTCATTAGCACCGACCTCACCGCCTCTTGAAACCCATGTAGAGGAGCTTGAAATAGTCCTCGGCGAATTCGGCCGCGCGGCGTTCGCCATCGGGGCGAAACCAGCGCGACATCCAGTTGAGCATCGATAGGATGGCGCGAGACGCCGAGGCGACATTGTCGATATTTAGTTCGCCGCGGTCCTGGGCCTGCTGAAGCATCGTGCGAAGAACCGTCTCATAGCTGTCGCGCGCGGCGATCTCCCCGGGGCTGCGGACCCGGCTCGTCCCACCATGGCCGTGGAGCAGCGTAACGAATTCCGTGAAATTTTCCTCCATGAAGGTGGCATGGGCCACCATGAAGGCGCGAATCTCGTCCTCGCTGCGTTCGGCCTTCTCCTACGGGCAAAACAGTTGGCGGAGTGACGATGATATGATGTGAAAGCGAAAGCGGAATGGACCGCACGAACCGAAGAACCCGAGGTGATGTCTTGCGCAACAACAGCGCGATAACCTGATAGGGATCGGTTCCGGACCGAGCCACAATGCGGGCGACGAAACTGACGTAGCCGTTCCTTGATTAATGGCGCATAGGCAATAACCCAGCGATTGATCGTGCTGTGGTCGACAACGAACCCTCGCTCACGGAAACATCCCTTCCAAGTCTCGATAGCTGAGCGGATAGCACAGACACCAGGTCACCGCCTGCACGATGAGCCATGCCTCGAAATGCCGCCCTTTGAAATCATCCGTCGACTGACGCTACAGCTTCTCGGCAATGGCATTCAGAACCATGGCTACGCTCCGCTACATTGGGAACGGAATTTCTGCAGGCTTGGTCAACAGCTCGTTAACCGCGAAAATTTGCGACAGCTCCAATTGAAGGCCCGGTGGCGTCAGCACGCTCCTGGATTACACCTTACCCTTCTCGGCACGGCCCGCCTTGGTTATCCGTGCCCACCAAGTGAGCTGATCGAGCATTTCCTGTGTGCTTTGGCCGATCGTACCTTCGATGGATGTAATCGGCTGGTCGCCGCCGCCGTGCCAAACGGTAAAGAACTCCGTGCCGCTGATGTGTACGGTCGAGCGGACCGGCACCATGTAAAGCTCGACTGTGATAGAGCGCAAGTGCTCGACGGCACGCGCGCCGCCGACAGCGCCGTAGCCAAGGATGGCGGCCGGCTTGTAGTTCCACTCGACGTAGGCTTGGTCGAGCGCGTTCTTCAGCGAGGCAGGGATCGAACGGTTGTACTCGGAGGTGACAAAAATGTAGCCGTCCATTTCGCCGACCTTCTTCTGCCAAGCCAGCACCTTTTCGTTGACTGAAGCCTGCCAAGCGTTGGAGGAAACCTCGTTGAAGAACGGCAGATCATAGTCACGCAGATCGATCAGTTCGACCTCGATATCCTCACGACGGGCTGCTATGTCGAGCAGCCACTTCGCAGGCTTCTCACCGAAGCGGGTGTCTCTCGTAGAGCCGATGATAATGCCGATGCGCGGCTTGGTCATGATGGTAATCCTTGTATTCGATGAGGGGAGAGGAGACTGCGTGTGACGGCGAGACGAAAAAAATCAAGCGGCGATTTGTTCCTTGAACGCAGATTCGACGTCGTAGCTGAGAATCCAGTGGTCCACCGAGTTGCCGAAATAACCCGTGATGGCCTTTGAAGCTTCACGCCATTGCAAGTTGCGCTGATTGATCGCGAACGGGTCCTTGAGCATCATGTAGTTCGAGCGTGCGCGGGATTCGAGCTGAACGCGCGTTGCGCGCGGTAGGCGGAAGGCTTCGTAAAGCTTCAGCGCGGCGACAGGATCGTCGGACAGGTGCGCCAACGCATCACCGAGAGCGCTTGCGTCTTCCGCACCCTGCCCTGCGCCCTGGCCGATGAACGGAAGCGTTGCGTGGGCAGCATCGCCGAGCAGCGCCACGCGGCCTTTAGACCACTCCTTCAGCGGCTCAATGTCGAACAGCGGCCAGCGAAGGAAGTCGGCGGACTGGGCGAGCCACTCGCGCGCCGACGGCTCCCAATCCTTGACAAATTCGAGAACCTCTTCCGTGGGGACGACGGCAGTAGCGGTACCGGTGTTGAAATCTTCAAGGCGCTGATTGTTGCGATAAAGGCTAAGATTGATCGTGTTGCGCCCGGCAAAATTCTGCAGCATGAACTGGCCGGGAGCCGGCCATGCGTTGGCTATCCACTTGTGGCTCTCGAAATCGGCAACCTTTTCGCGCGGGATCAAACCGCGATACGCAACTTTGCCCGAAAACACCGGCTCGACCATCCCGAACACAAGACGGCGCACCGTCGAACGTATGCCATCCGCACCGATCAGGACATCGCCGATGGCAACATGACCATCATCAAAAGTCGCGCGCACACCGGTTTCGTCCTGCTCGACGTTGACGCACTTCATGCCATAGTTGCAGATTCCGGCCGGAATATATCTCGCGAGTTCGTCAAGCAGTTCGGAGCGACCGAAGACGAGGTAAGGCGAGCCAAGCTCGCGCTCAGCAATTGTATCGCCGAGGCGGTTGGTACTGATGATATTGCCAGTGTTCCATTCGCGCATGTTGCGCACTTCCACCGGCGAACCGCAGGTCTTCACAACATCGAGCAAACCCAGACGCTTGAAGATGTTGGTGACGTTCGCCGTGAACTGTACGGCCGACCCGATCTCGGGATTACCCTCGGCCCGCTCGTAAAGCTCGACCTCGATCCCGTGGTGGCGCAGGGTAAGAGCGCTGATAATGCCGCCGATGCCGCCGCCGATAATAATCGCTTTCATCGCTGTTTCCTTCACAGTTTGCCCCGAGCTATGCTCTGGAGCCATAAGAAGCTCCGCCCACGCTATAGTGCTCTGCCCTGCGCGCACGCTGGACTGCCGGATCAGGCAAGGGGATGGAGTCGAGCAGTGCGCGGGTATAGGCATCCGCCGGATTGGCTAGCACTTCCGCTGTTGCACCCTGTTCCACGATGCGGCCACGGTTCATGACGACAAGCCTGTTCGAAATGCTGGCGGCCAGCGACAGGTCATGCGTGATGAAGATGCAGGCAAAACCGTATTGCTGCTGCAACCGGCGAAACAGTTCCAGCACCGTCTTCTGTACCGAAACGTCGAGAGCCGAGGTCGGCTCGTCGGCGACAACCAGCGACGGCTTGACCGACAAAGCCCGTGCAATGCCGACGCGCTGCTTTTGCCCGCCTGAAAGCTCATGCGGAAACCGGTTGAAGAGTTCCGGCGCAAGCCCTACCTCCGCCAGAAGCTGGCGAATATGGTCATCACTACAATCGAGCTCAGGCTTATAGCGACGGCTCCATTTCAGTGCCGCTCGCAGCGATGCGCCGATGCGCATGCGCGGGTTCAGCGAGCCATTGGCGTCCTGGAAAACCATGCTGACTCCGGGCGTATGGATATGTCTGCCGGCACCTGGACCCTGGCGCACTATGCCGTCAATCGCCACCTGGCCGCGATTAATACGCAGCAGACCCGCGGCGACATTGCCAAGGGTGCTCTTGCCGCTGCCGGATTCGCCAACCAGCGCCACGACCTCATTGCGCTTGATGGCGATATCCACACCATCGAGTGCCTTCATCGTTTCGCCTCGACGGCCAAAAAAGGTTATCCCCACATCGCGCATATCCAGCACGATGTCGCTGTCGTCGGCGAGCTCAGCTGGCTTTTCCAGAAAGTCCTTGCCCTTCAATGAAGGTACCGCAGACAGCAGCATGCGCGTATAACTTTCACGCGGAGCGGAAAATAATTCCTCGACCGGCCCGGTTTCGACCTTCTCGCCGTGACGCATCACGAGAACGCGATCGGCGATGTCGGCGACGACGCCGAAATCATGCGTAATGAACAGGATTGACATGCCCATTTCCGCCTGCAGCTCACGCAACAGGTCGAGAATTCGTGCCTGCACGGTGACGTCGAGAGCGGTGGTCGGCTCATCGGCGATCAGCAGCTTCGGACAGCAGGCGATCGCCATGGCGATCATCACGCGCTGAAGCTGACCGCCCGACAGTTCGAACGGGAACTGGTCGTATTTGATCTCCGGCATCGGCAGCTTGACCTTGCGCAGGAGCTCCATTGCACGCTCACGTGCCTCGGCCGGCGACAATTTCAGGTGGTTGCGGATCACGCCCGCGAGCTGCTGACCGATCTTGTACACCGGATTTAGTGCAGCCATAGGCTCCTGAAAGATGATCGAAACTTCATTACCGCGCAGCCGCGTCAGACGGTCGAAATCATAGGGCACCAGCTCCTCGCCCTGAAAGCCAATGCTACCGGTCACACTGGCGCGTGGGCCAAGCAGACCAAGCAGGCTGAGCGCGGTCACCGATTTGCCTGACCCGGATTCACCCACGATCGCCAATGTTTCGCCAGGCGTGATGTCGAAGGAGAGGTCCTTGACGATCTTCTTGTCGCCAAAGGCGATGTTCAGCCCACGAACGGCAAGGAGTTTGCCACCGGCCGGCCGGGCGGAGTGTATATGATCAGACATCAGCGCCCTCTCCGTTCGCGCGGATCCCAAAGTTCCCGCAATGTATCGCCAAGCACGCTGAAGGTCAGGATCGTCGTGACAACGAACAAGCCGGGCACGATCATCAGCATGGGATGCGTGGCGAGATAACGCTGGCCATCGGCAACCATACCGCCCCAGGACGGCAGCGGCGGGCGGATGCCGAGGCCGAGGAAGCCGAGACCTGAACCGACAAGAATTGCCGATGCGATGGTCAACGATGCCTGCGCCAATAGCGGAGCAATAATATTCGGCAGTATCTGCCCGCGAATGATCGACATCCGTGGCGCCCCGAATATCAAGGCCGCCTGGATGAAGGGACGGCTGCGCACCGACAAGGTCTGGCCATAGGCGACGCGGGCAAAGCCCGGCGTGAACAAAAGGGCGAGAACGCCGATCAAGGTCGGCACGCTCGGTCCGAGCGCCGCGACCACGAGCAAAGCGAGGATCAGCGGCGGGATCGACAGCATGACGTCGACGCCGCGCATTAATACACCTTCGGTGAGACCACGCGTGTAGGCTGCGGTCACACCGATGAGGACACCGAGGGTCAGCGCGATCACGGTCGATGCGAGCGCGGTGAACAGTTCGACCTGCGCACCGGCGGCGATGCGAGCCAGCACGTCTCGGCCGAAATTATCGGTGCCAAGCAGGTGACCGGGTGTTCCGACGGGCGCGAAACGGGCGACGATGTTCTGCGCCAGCGGATCACCGGGAGTGATACAGGGACCGACGATGGCAAAGAGAACGAGCGCTCCGGCAAGCGTGGGCAGGAGAATGCGTTTCATCGTTTACTTACCCGGGGATCGAGGAAACCATACATGATGTCGGCAACGATGTTGATCGTGATATAGAATGTGGAAATGACAAACACCGCGCCCTGGATCAGCGGATAGTCCCGCATATTGACAGCCTGAACCAGCAGCGAGCCAAGACCCGGGAGGTTAAAGACTTTCTCAACCAGAACGGTGGCTCCGATAAGCCCGCCAAGTTCCAGCGCCGAAATGGTCAGTACTGGCGTCAGCGCGTTTCGTAGGATGTCACGGCGGAAAGTCACGCGTGTGGGGAACCCGTATGCCCGGGAGGTGCGCACCCAGTCCTGTGAGCGCACTTCGAGAATTTCAAAACGCGTAACCTTTGCGATTGTCGCAGCTATCGGCAAGGCGAGTGTAACGATCGGCAGGATAAGAGCGCGCATGTGCGCAATGGGATCCGAGAAAGGAGCCATACCACCAGCCGGGAGCCATCCGAGGCTCAGCGGCACAGCCAGGATCAGAATGGACCCCATGACATAGCCCGGGATGGACAAAATGATCGGGCCGAAGAACGAAAACACATGTTCTCCGAGACGATTTTGAACACTCGCACTGCCAATCAAAACACCCCCGGCAATGCCGAAGAAAGACGCCAGCAAAACGAGCTCAATGCTGACGGCCAGTCGGCTTGCAATGATATCGGATGCAGGCTGGGTGTATTGGAACGAGGTGCCGAAATCGAGGCTGAGAAGTCCGACCATGTGGCGCCACAGGCGCACCGGCATAGGCTGATCGAGACCGAACTGCTGGCGCATGACCTCGATTACGTCGGCTCCGACATGCGCAGCCTCACTCATCATTGCCTCAACAGGATCGCCAGGCACGACCTGGATAGCGAGGAAGATGATCACCTGAACGCTGAGGATCATCGCTAAGCCGACCAGGATTCTCTTTCCGCAATATGCAGCCAATCCCATTGGGGTGAACTCTTTCAAATTGCAAAACAGAGCGCGGGGACCCGCGCTCTCGGGAAAACCCATCCGAGTATCGGGTGGGGCGGTATTGCCTACCGGATAGAAGCCTTCTCGATCATGTAGCCGGTGCCCGTAATGGAGAGGAAACCAGGGACGTTCTTGAAACCTTCAACGCGATCACTGTAAGCGTAGGCTTGACTGCGTTGTGCCAGCGGCAGGAACGGTACGTCCTCACCAACGATCTGGACAGCCTTCAGATATTCCGCGCGTGCGGTTGCATTGTCCGACTGAGCCTCACCGGCCTGAATGTGCGCGACGATCGCCGACGCGTCATAGCCGTAGCTGCCGAACGAGGAAGCAGGCGCGCCAACAACGTAAGCCTGCAGGTAGACCGGTCCAGCGACAGACGGCGCACCACCGCCCACTGCCAGATCATAGCCACCACTTGCCTTCTGTGACGTATAGGTCGCCCAGTCCGGAGCATCCAGTTCCGCATCAATGCCGACAGCCTTCAGGTCCGCCTGCATGGACAGCGCCATATCGCGGAAGAAAGAGTAGGTCGACGAGGTCAACAGCTTGATCTTCAGGCCATCCGCCACACCCGCTTCCGTCAGTAACGCGCGGGCTTTCGCCGGGTCGTAGCCCCAGAGTTTGCCCATCGACGGGTCATAACGATCATTGTTCGGCGACATCGGTATACCGTTGAGCGGGGTACCATGTCCGTAGAATGCCACAGCTACGACGTTCTCGGGCTTGATTGCATGAGCAATCGCCTGGCGTACTTTTGGATTGTCGAACGGTGCACGCTTGATATTGAACATCGTGTAGACAAAGGGGCCTGGAACGGCATCGAGAACAAGGTTGCCCGCCGCCTCCACGCGTTCGAAATCTTCCCAGCCAACGAAGTCGATCACATCGACGTCACCGGCCAGAAGTGCGTTGGTGCGTGCAGAGGAGTCCGGGTAGAAGACAAACTTGACGCCATCGAGCTTGACCTCATCCTTGTCATAGTAGGTATCGGCCTTTACGAGATCGAGGCTGACGCCATTCTCATTGGTTCTCAGTTTGAACGGGCCGGCGCCGATCCAATTGGCCGCGCCGGTGGCGAGCGCAGCAGCCGGCGAGATGCCTGCGTTCGGATCGGCCATATATTCGAGGAATGATGCGTTCGGCTTCGACAGTTTGACGATCAGCGTGCGCTCGTCCGGCGTCTCTATGCTTTCAAGCGTAGAAAGCGCCGAATAGATCGCAGCGCCGACCTTCTTATCGGCGAGATATTCGAGGCTTGCCTTGACGGTTGACGCCTCGATCGGCGATCCATCATGGAACTTCAGGCCCTCCCGCAGCGTAAAGCTATAGGTCGAAGAGTCGATAGCTTTGAAGCTCTCGGCCAAAGCTGGAACAAGGGTGCCGTTCTCGTCGAATTTTACCAGACCGCGATGGATCTGCTGGTTGACGATGAACTGAGCCGCGCCGCGGGACGGACCATAGACCAGATTGCCGACATTGGCCGACAGACCAAATTTCAGAATCTGGTCCGCAGCGTAAGCGCCGCCCGGCACGAAGGTTGCCATTGCCGCAGCCATGCCCAGCGCGCCGGTGAGCAATGTCCTTCGATGTATCTTCATTACAGAAAGTCTTTTCATTCGAATCCCCTCGATATGACCCTTTTCCGGGTAAGTTCTGTTTCCTGAAAGCGACGGACGCTTAGACCATCCCTTTTTTCTGCCGCTGCGAGTTTTACACAAGAGCATCTTGCGTCAACAAAAATCGCACTTCGTTGTCGTAATCTTGATTATTTCTCCTGATCTTTTCAGCGAAATGCAGAGAGTTTATCACCTTGTTTAGCGCCGTTAGGGGATAGCGCCTCGTCTTCAACCGCGCCAAAGCCACCACCGGTGGGCGTTTCAATAATGATCGCCTCGCCGGCGCGCATCGAAAGCTGGACGCAGGAATCGAGTAGTTCCGTCGTGCCGTCGTGCCTACGGGCAATGTTACGGCCAACGCTGCCGGGCTCTCCGCCTGCCGTTCCGAACGGCGCGACCTTGCGGTTGCCACTCAGGATCGCGCAATCCAGATCCTCGCGGAAACGGATCACACGACGCACGCCGTCGCCCGCATTCCACTTGCCGCGCCCGCCTGATCCGCGACGGATCGAGAACTCCTCAAGCACGACTGGATAGCGGGCTTCAAGCACCTCGGGATCGGTCAGGCGCGTGTTGGTCATGTTGGTATGAACCGCCGATGCGCCATGGAAACCCGGCCCGGCGGGTGCCCCCGAGCAGATAGTCTCATAATATTGCGTGCGTGCATTGCCAAATGTCAGATTGTTCATCGTCGCCTGGGACGAACCGAGACGTCCGACGGCTCCCAGCAGGCAATTGGTCACCGCCTGACTGACCTCGACATTTCCCGCCACCACGGCGGCGGGCCATTTGGGCGACAGCATCGTTCCTTCCGGAATAACAATGTCGATAGGGCGCAGGCAGCCCGCATTCATCGGGATCGAGCGACCGACCAGAAGACGGAAGACAAACAGCACGGCCGCGCGGGTAATTGGCTCGGGTGCGTTAAAGTTACTGTCCTGCTGTGCGCTGGTGCCGGCAAAATCGATACGCAGACGTCCCGCCTCTCGATCGACTTTCAGCGAAACGGCAATCCTGCAGCCCTTATCCATGGGCAGCTCGAAATACCCGTCTTCCAGCCCTTCGATCACCTTACGGACTTCCGCCTCGGCATTGTCCTGGACGTGCGCCATGTAAGCGACAACAACATCCTCACCGAATTGCGCGATCATCCGGCGCACTTCCGCCGCCCCGCGCTCGTTCGCTGCGACCTGCGCCTTCAGGTCAGCAATATTCTCGCCGATATTGCGAGCCGGATATTTCGCACTTGCTAGAACGGAGCGAATGTCTGCTTCCAGGAAGCGGCCCTCGTCCACCAGCTTGCGATTATCGATATATACGCCTTCTTCCTCGATAGTTTTTGCATTCGGGCTCATCGAGCCGGGCGCAACGCCACCAATATCGGCATGATGACCCCGGCTGGCAACGATGAAGCGGATGCGCTCACCAGCCTCGTCGAAGACCGGCGTGACGACCGTGATGTCAGGAAGATGCGTACCGCCTTGATATGGTGCATTGAGAATGTAGACATCGCCCGGCTTGATGGTTCCGGCATTTCTTTCGAGCACGGTTCGAACCGAACTGTCCATCGAGCCGAGGTGCACCGGCACGTGCGGCGCATTGGCCACCAAGTTCCCCACCTCGTCGAACAGCGCACAAGAGAAATCAAGCCGCTCTTTCATGTTGACCGAGCGGGCGGTGTTCCGAAGCACCACGCCCATCTGCTCGGCGATCGACATGAAGAGGTTGTTGAATACCTCCAGCATGACCGGATCCGCCGAGGTATCGAGCTTGGTACGCTGGACAGTCTGCGCCGTGCGGGTCAGGATCAGGTCGTCGCGTGTCGTGATCTGGCCGCTCCAGCCTGCCTCGATAACGACTGTCTGGTTTGGTTCTATCAGCAATGCCGGGCCAGCGAGAACCTGGCCGGGCGAAAGCTCTTCGCGACGCACCACACGCGCCTCGCGCCATGCACCCTGGCTGTATATGCGTTTGAAATTTTTGGGCAGGTCGCCAATGATCTCCGGCATAGCAAGGTGCGCTTCAGGCACGATCGCGCCGCCTCCGATCGATTCCACCGCGATCGCCTCGACGACCAAATCGTGCCCCGACTGGACGAAGCCGAAACGCTGACGGTGTGCATGCTCGAATGCCTCAGCCATCTCTTGGAATGTTCCGGCTCTCACTTCGATGGCCGAGTCCGTACCCTGATAGCGAAGATGCACACGCACCTCGTCGCGGATTTCCCCCGCATCGACACCCTGCGCGACCAATTCGCTGCGGGTCTCCGCCAGAAGCGTCGCGCGCAGGGCCGAAATGGCATCCATGGCACCGGAGTCAAGCCGCGCTTCCACGCTTTTCTCGCGGCTTGCGCGCAGGTCCCCGAGGCCGATTCCATAGGCCGACAGGAGACCCGAATAAGGGTGAACAACAATCGTGTTCATCCCGAGCGCCTCCGCGACCGCGCAGGCATGCTGGCCGCCCGCGCCGCCAAAACACGCCAAGGCATACTGCGTCACGTCGTAACCACGCGCGACGGAGATTGTCTTGATCGCATTAGCCATGTTCTGAACGGCGATCGTGATAAAGCCATCTGCCGCCTCTTCGGGAGTCTTCGTTCCTCCTGCCCGGGCGGCCAGCTCCGCGAAGCGTTCACGAACAATTTGGTCGTCCAGTGGCTGCTTCTGGTCGGGCCCGAATATCGATGGGAAGTTTTCCGCACGCAATTTTCCCAGCATAACGTTCGCGTCGGTAATGGTCAGCGGACCCCCGCGGCGATAGCAGGCCGGACCAGGGTTGGCGCCAGCCGATTCCGGTCCCACCTGGAAGCGCACACCATCGTAGGTAAGTATCGAGCCGCCGCCTGCAGCCACCGTATGGATCATCATCATGGGGGCGCGCATTCTCACGCCGGCTACTTCGGATTCGAAGCTTCGCTCGTACTCTCCGGCATAATGGGCAACGTCGGTTGATGTGCCCCCCATATCGAAACCGATGATCCGATCAAATCCTGCCGCCTCGCAGGTACGTGCCGCCCCTACTATGCCGCCGGCCGGACCCGACAGAATCGCGTCCCGTCCTTGAAACATATGCGCAGAGGTCACACCACCGCCGGAGGTCATGCACAGAAGGCGCGCGTCACTGCCCTGAAGTTCGAGATCTGACGTGAAAACATCCAGATAGCGTCGCAGGACCGGAGAAAGATAGGCATCGACAAGGGTCGTATCGCCACGGCCCACTATGCGAATGAGCGGAGAAACCTCATGACTGACCGATACCTGCTCGAAGCCCATCTCGCGAGCCAGTGCCGCTAGTGCCTGCTCATGCTCGTGATAATGATATGAGTGCATCAGCACGATTGCGACGGATCTGATGCCCCGGTCCCAGACATCCTCCAACTGCATACGGGCATGTTCAAGATTCAACGGAACTTCGACGGTTCCGTCGGAAAGGACACGCTCCTCAATTTCCACTACACAATCATAAAGCGTTTCCGGCTTCTCGATATAGGTGGCGAAAATATCGCTGCGCGCCTGATAGCCGATTTCCAGCTGATCGCGGAAGCCGCGCGTGATCAGAAGTGCGAGCGGCTCACCCTTACGCTCCAGAAGCGCATTGGTTGCGACAGTCGTACCCATTTTGATGGTACCTATAAGACCGGGCGGTATCTTCTCGCCCTGCGTGAGGCCGAGAAAGGCGCGAATGCCAGCCGCCGCGGAGTCGCGGTAGGCTTCCGGATTTTCGGAGAGGAGCTTGCGCGCCTCCAAAGTGCCGTCAGGCCGCCGTGCGATCACGTCCGTGAATGTGCCACCACGATCGATCCAGAAATCCCACCGCATAAACAACCCCAGTTACCAAGCTGGCGTAACGTTGATAATTTATTTGTGTTATGTCAATAAAAATCTCTTCACAGTTTTAAAATTAATCATCGTCGTATGTTCGATGGGAAAGCGCGCAATTGAAGCCGCTGATCGATCAATGGAATTGACCTCGCTTATCGATAAATTGCAGATAAGGTTGAAACAAAACGACGCCCCGCGGCCGGGGACATGGAGACCGTGATCATGGCGAAGAATTCGACGAAGGATATAGAAGCCCAACAAATCGGCGGCAGCCGGATCGTCTCATCGTCACATCTGGCGGCTACCAGCAAGATGCCGGAGCTTTCGGAGTTTGAGTTTGGACTTATCCTCGCGAGCAATGCCTTCGACCGCTGGATGGTGCGCTGCATGGCCGCGACTGGTCTGCCCGGTCTGACTGCACTTGAAGTCCTGGTGCTTCACTCGGTCAATCACCGTCAACGCGCCAAGCGTCTTTCGGATATCTGCCTAGCCCTCGGCATTGAGGATACCCACACTGTCGTCTATGCGCTCAAAAAGTTGGAATCTCAGAAGCTGATTGAACGCGTGCGACAAGGTAAAGAGAAGCTGTTGCTGATCACAAAGGCAGGCGAAGACGTTTGCCTGCGTTATGGCGAAGTCCGTGAAAGGCTGCTTGTTGAGGCTGTATCCACGCTAGGGATGGATCCAAAATCCATCAGCGCTGTCGCCTCAACGCTCAGGTTTCTTTCCGGCCACTATGACCAGGCTGCGCGTACTGCAACGACCCTCTAAATATCGAAATCCGACACGTCTTGGCACGATCGCTTCGATGCGGCCAAGCATTCAACGTGTGCTGGCCTGCCCCCTGGAAAGTGGTCCTCCCTGAAGTAGGCTATTGAGCCGTAGAGAGGACGTTGGAATGCCCCAGAAGAAGCACAAGCCCGAAGAGATCGTCGCGAAGCTGCGCCAGGTCGATGTTCTGCTGTCGCAAGGAAAATCGGTTGGCGAAGCGGTTCGCACGATCGGCGTGACGCAGTTCACGTATTATCGCTGGCGCAAGGAGTTCGGCGGCCTGAAGGGCGACCAGGTGAAGCGCCTGAAAGAACTTGAGAAAGAGAACGATCGGTTGCGCAAGGCGGTCTCGGATCTGACGCTCGAGAAGCTGATCCTGAAAGAGGCTGCCTCGGGAAACTACTGAGCCCCGCCCGCCGCCGTCGCTGCGTCGATCATGTCATGGCGAAGTTCTCCGTGTCGGAGCGCTTCGCCTGCAAGGTTCTCGGCCAGCACCGTTCAACCCAGCGCAAGAAGCCCACAGGCCGGCCGGATGAAGAGGCATTGACCGCCGACATCATCCGGCTCGCGTCCCGCTATGGCCGCTACGGCTATCGCAGGATCACGGCGATGCTGCGGTCTGAGGGCTGGACGGTGAATGCCAAGCGTGTCGAGCGCATCTGGCGGCGGGAGGGGCTGAAGGTTCCCCAGAAGCAACCGAAGAGAGGTCGTCTCTGGCTGAATGACGGATCGTGCGTCCGGCTTCGGCCGGAGGACCCCAACCATGTCTGGTCTTATGACTTCGTCGAGGCCGGACCCACGATGGCAGGAAGTTCCGCATGCTCAACATCATCGACGAGTTCACCCGGGAGTGCCTGGCGATCCGCATCGCTCGCAAGCTCAACTCGACCGACGTCATCGACGCCCTGTCGGACCTGTTCATCCTGCGCGGCGTGCCCGGCCATGTTCGTTCCGACAACGGCCCGGAGTTCATCGCCAAAGCGGTGCGGGAGTGGATCGTAGCCGTCGGTGCAAAGACTGCCTTCATTGAGCCGGGCAGCCCGTGGGAGAACGGCTACTGCGAGAGCTTCAACTGGAAACTTCGCGACGAACTGCTCAACTGCGAGATCTTCTACAGCCTCGCCGAGGCCAAGGTCATCATCGAGGCATGGAGACGCTACTACAACACCGAGCGGCCGCACTCATCGCTCGGATATAAGCCCCCGGCGCCGGAGGCCATCATCTGGCCTGCACCGTCGCGCGGATCGACACCGCCATCTGCCCAAGCAATGGCCGAAAAACCTGTCATGCATTAAGACTGAAACCGGACCACCTCATAGGGGCAGGCCACTGCAACGCCTTCCGCAAAGCAAACTTGCTCTTCGTGCAGGAACCCGTTTTTGCTGAAACATCGATGTGATGGAGAAACTCTCAAGGGTGTGTCACAGCGTTTGGCGACAGGCGAACCTTTGTTGAACTGATGACTGTTGACAAATTATTACACGCCGACCTGTTTGTCGGGTCTTTCCCAAACCTTGCCGGCCCTTGACGAGAACAAGCTACCTCGTGCACCAAAGCTGGCCGAATAGTATTTGACATTCGGATGCAGAAGCAGCGCCTGGCGCCGCCCGACTTAGAGCCAAGGGGCGCGCCAGGTTCAGTTCTGTCAGTGGCTTGGCTTTCTTCGGAAAGGTTTGCAGGCGCAAGCTCAGTACGGGTTCCAACGGCTAACAATAGCATTTGTTTTCTGTAGCTGGCAATCATCGATGGCCACTGACGGCGGTTAGCCGCCGCCAGCTCTGGCGAATTAGGCAACCTTTCGCTCTTCTCGCATTTCGGAAATGAGCATGTCCGTATCCATTACGTCTCCGAAGTTGGTGTACATAACCGTAAGCGACGACAGATGCTCCTGATCCGTGTGGGTCGCGGTGCCGTCGCTGACCATGATGATCTTGTAGTTCATCATCATCGCGTCGCGAGCCGAACTCTCGCAGCAGATATTGGTGAGCGTTCCCGCGATCAGCACGGTATCGATGCCGCGGGCCTGAAGACGCGCGTGGAGATCGGATGAGTTTTCAAGAAACGCGCTGAACCGGCGCTTGACGACGACCTCGTCTTCATCACGAATGTCCAGGCTCGAATGAAGCTGACTCTCGTAAGAGTCAGGTCCGAGAACCGCCGTTTGGGCGCGCTTCTCCGGCTTCATCATGTCAAGCCATACGGTCCAGTTCTTGCGCACCTCGTCGTCGGTGACGCCTTTGATCCAATAGACCATTCCGCCGGCGTCACGCAGCGCGGCAGCCAGCCGGTTGACGTTCGGGACGATCTGCACGGCGTTCTTGATATAGGAAAGGACGGAAATATTCTCGTCCATGAAGCTGTTCTGAAGGTCGATGACGATCAGTGCCGTCTTGGACGGATCGAAACCGGAATGGATATGATGGGTGCCGCGGCGTTCGAAGACGCGGTCCTTTGCCCATTGCGGCAGTTCTTTGGGATGCATAGCTGTTCCTTTCGTTGGTTGAGGATGGAATCAGGTCAGTGAATTGATCAGGTGGCAGGCCGCGTCGTGATGCGCCGCAACCCCGACGAGGGATGGCGCGCGCTCCAAGCAAAGGCTCTTCGAAACGCCACAACGTGGTGCGAAGCGGCAGCCGGCGACCAGCCGCCGGAGATCTGCCGGGTCGCCGGGAATGACCGGCAGATCCGCATCGCGCGCCTGCCCGTGAACCGTCGAGGCAAGCATCGCCCTTGTATAGGGATGAGCCGGATTGACCAGCACGTCCCGCGCTGATCCGAATTCGACGATCTCGCCGGCATACATCACGGCGATCTTATCGGCGATCTGGGCCGCGACGCCGATGTCGTGGGTCACGAAGATAACACCCATGCCGAGTTCGTCCTGCAGTTGGCGCAGAAGAACGAGAACCTGAATCTGGACCGTGGCGTCGAGTGCAGTGGTCGGCTCGTCGGCCAGCAGCAGCTTCGGCTTGCAGGAAAGCGCCACCGCAATCATTGCCCTCTGGCGAAGCCCGCCGGAGAGTTCGTGAGGATAGGCATCCAGGCGCGATACCGCGGACGGAATCCGAACCAGTTCCAGAAGCTCCAGCGCGCGACGGCGCGCTTCGGATGTCGTAACGGGTTCGTGCGCCCTGATCGCCTCCGTGATTTGCCGGCCGATCGTGTAGACGGGATCGAGCGCCGTCATCGGCTCCTGGAAGATCATCGAGATTTCAGCCCCGCGCAGGTGCCGGATCTGCCGCTCGCTCAAATCGAGGACCTTGTGTCCGTTGACTTCGATTTCCCCCGTCATCACCGTCTTCTTCGGGGGCAGCAGCCGCATCATCGATTTCATCGTCACCGATTTGCCCGAACCGGATTCCCCGATGATGCAAAGCACATCGCGCGGCATGAGATCGAAAGAGACGCCGTTCACCGCGTGCACGGTCGCGTCGCGACTTCTGAACTGGACGTTCAGGTCCTTAACGCGCGCGAGCGGCGAAACGACGGGGATCTTTCCCGCCAGCGGCATGTCCTTGGCGACCGGAGCGACGGAGGTGGTCTGAAGATTACGCATCGGCGAGCTCCTCGGCAAAGTGGCAGGCAACCTTGCGGCCGGTTGCGCCGTCCTCAAGGACCGGCTCGGCTGTGGCGCACAGGTCCCGGGCATGGGGGCAGCGGGCGCGGAATCGACAACCCGGCGGAGGATTGATTGGATTGGGCGGATCGCCCGTCAAAGGTGCCAGTTTGATGCGCTCGTCCGGTGAAGAGCTCAGCCGCGACCGCAGCAGCGCCTTCGTATAGGGATGGCGGGGACGGCGGTATATCTCGTCGACCGCGCCGATTTCCACAATCTTGCCCATATACATCACCAGTACCCGGTCGGAGATGTACTGGACGACGTTCAGGTCGTGGGAAATGAAGATGTAGGTCAGCCGCAGATCTTCCCGCAGCCGCCGCAACAGGTTCAGGACCTGCGCCTCCACCGATTTGTCGAGCGCCGAGACGGATTCGTCGAGAATGATCATGCGCGGATCGAGCGCGAGCGCCCTTGCAATGTTGACGCGCTGCTTCTGACCCCCGGACAGTTCGTGAGGATAGCGTCCCGCAAATATGTCCGGCCGCAGCCCGACGCGCACTAGAAGATCCCTCGCCTTGGCTTTTGCCTCGGACGCCGAGGCGCCGTGGACGCGGGGACCATAAGCAATGGACGTCTCGATCGAAAGCCTCGGGTTCAGCGAGGACGAGCTGTCCTGGAACACCATCTGAAGGTTGCGCCGGAGCTGCGTGAGCGGCATGTCGCGCGTACCGATAGCGCCGCCGTCGAAGATCAGCTCACCACTGTCGGCATCGATCAGATGCATGAGCAGCTTTCCGAGGGTAGATTTGCCGCAACCAGACTCGCCGACGACGCCAAGCGTCTCACCCTTCGCGACGGTAAAACTGACGCCATCGACGGCATGAACCCTGGCGGTGCTCCGGACAGCCGCACCCCTTACAGCAAAATGCTTCTTGAGATCGCGGACGATCAACATCGGCTGAGCGGCGCCGCCGACGTCGCGCTCGTCTGTAGCTGTGGATGTTGTATCAACTAAGAACATTGCTCGATCCCCCTTAAGCCTTGACATCCATGGCCCGGCGCAGACCGTCGCTGATGAAATTGAACGACAGCGATGTCAGGAATATCGCCAGGCCCGGCAGGGCGCAGATCAGTGGTTGCACGTAGATGGACTGCCGCAGGCTCGACAGCATCTGCCCCCAATCGGGTGTCGGCGGTTCGACACCGAGCCCGAGGAAGGACAGGCCGGCCCCCAGCAGCACGGCAACCGAAATCAGGCTCGACGCATAAACGACCACGGGTGTCAGGACGTTGCCGATGACATGCGTGCGGATGATCGACCAATTGGAGGCGCCCGTGGCGCGTGCCGCTTCGATGTAGTCGAGCGCCCGGATCTGGACTGTGGCGGATTCGGCAATCCGACAGAGCGACGGAATGAACACCAGTGTCAGGGCGATCAGGCCGTTCAATATGCCGCCGCCAAGCGTACCGGAAATGGCGACAGCGAGCAGAACCGAAGGAAAAGCGTAAAACACGTCCATCACGCGCATGATCAGCATGTTGACCCCGCGGCCGAAGAACCCCGCCACGACACCAAGCAGCCCGCCGATCAAGGTCGCGAGGACCACGGGCACGATGCCGAGGAGAAGCGAGGTGCGTCCACCATAGACAAGGCGTGAGAACAGGTCGCGTCCCAGCTCGTCGGTACCCAGCAGATGCCCCTTGAAACCGATCGGCTTCAGCCGGCGTGCCATGCTCGTCTGAAACGGATCCGGCAGGCCGAGCCACGGCGCAATCAGGGCGCCAAGGATGATCAGAAGCGCGAGCGCGAGAAAGAATAACGTAAAGCGGTCATGTCTCAATCGCCGCGCGACCCCCGCCCAATAACCGCGCGATCGGGCCTCCGCTCCTCCACTGACGGCCGGCGGACCTTGAAAGGTTATGGTATTGCCGGTGGTGATATCGGTCATGGCTCTTCCTCAGGTGCGGCGCACGCGCGGATCGAAGATCGATTGCAAGACATCGACGACGAGGTTGATGATGACGAAGCTGATGGACAGCACCAGGATGGTGCCCTGCAGCAGCGGCACGTCACGGGTGAGGATCGCCTTGCCGAGCAGGAAACCGGTGCCCGGCCAATTGAAGATCGTTTCCACGAGAATGGAGCCACCGACCAGGAAGCCAAACTGAAGCCCCATGACTGCCAGGATTTGCGGAAAGGCGTTCTTGACCGCGTGCGTCAGGATCGCATATGGCGGCAGGCCCTTCGCTCGCAGCAGCTGGATCGATTCTTGCCCCAATGCCTCCGCCACAGACGCCCGGACGCTGCGCATGATGATCCCGAGCGGCAGAACCGACATCGTGATGATCGGCAGGATGGCGTAGCGCAACTGCGCCCAGTCGGTAAGGCTGAAACTGTCGGAGCCTGCCGACCCCATTCCCGCTGCTGGGAGCCACCCGAGCTCCACCGCGAATACGATGACCAGAACGATGCCGAGCCAATAATTCGGGACGCTGACCCCAGTAATCGAAAGGGTCGTGCTGGCCTGGTCGATCCGCGAGCCGATATTATAGGCGGCGACCGTACCGAGGATGAAGGCGAGGACGAAGGCAAGCAGGACGGCGCCCGCGGAGAGAACTGCCGTATTGCCGAGCGCACTCATGACCTCCCGGAACACGGGCCGCTGCGACTGAAGTGATACGCCGAGATCCCCCGATGCGGCGCGCAACACCCATCTGCCGTACTGGACCCAGACCGGCTGGTCAAAACCGTAGAGACGCAGGAGATAGGCCGCATCCTCGGGCGTGGCATCGGGTGGCAGCAGCGCCTGCGCGGGATCGCCGGGGGCAAGGTACATCAGCGCGAAACAGACCGCCGTCACCCCGAGGCATACCGGTATGATGTACAGCATGCGTTTGATTATATAGCCGATCATGGGTCCATTCCTGATGGGGCATCGGCGAAAGGCCCTTGCGGCCTTTCGCCTTACGCTCGCTTACTCGACGGTGATCGGGGTCAAATCCTGGAACCAACTTTGCGCCTGGACGAAGCCTTTGACATTCGGGCCAAGGGCGCGGGGATTGAGGTCGCGGACAACGAACAGCAGCGGCGGATCTTCAGTCGTCAGGCGGTGCATTTCGGAAATGATTTCCGTCTGCTTGCCCACGTCGAAGGTCTGCTGCGCCTGCTTTGCAAGCTCGTCGACCTTCGCATTGTTGTACCAGCCCCAGTTCAGCCCCTGCGGCGCGTTGGACGCGGTCGTGTAGCGACGGAAGATCGCGCTCACCGGATCGATGATCGGATTGGCGCCGTTGACGGCGTCATAGTCCGGATTGGCCTCCCAACCCTTCTGGGAGATGCTCATGATCGAGTTCCAGTCCACCACGCTGAGGGTAACCTTGAAGCCGACCTGCTCGAGCTGCTCCTTGACCAGCTCGTTCATCGACAAAGGCTGCATCATGCCCGACCCGGAATTCGACATCGCGATCCTGATCTCGCAAGGCGAGCAGTTGGCCTCCCGGAGAAGGGCCTTGGCCTTTTCGGGTTGATAGTCATAGGGCTTTGCGCCGCCGAAGAACGGTGATTTCTCCGAATAGGTCGAGCCGGCCGCAACTGCCAGCCCGTTCAACATCTCCACCATCTCCTCGCGGTTGATGGCGTAGTTCGCTGCCTGCCGCACTTTCACGTTGGAGAAAGGCCCCTTTCGCGTGTTGAAGGCGTATACCCAGACGTGAGGATATTCATTGGTATAGATTTGTGCTCCCGATTCTTTAAGTCGGTCGATCATATCCGGAGCCGGCGCCTCGATGAAATCAGCTTGACCGGAAAGCAATGCGGCGGTGCGGGTGGTCGATTCGGGCATCGGCAGCAGGACCAGCCTATCATGCCTGGGAATCCGCTTCTTGTCCCAGTACTCGGCATTCTTCACGAGTTCGAGGCGCTCGCGCGGGTTCACCTTGTCGAACTTATAGGGACCTGTCCCGACCGGGTGCTTGGCAAATTCGCTGTAGTCGTATTTTGCGGCCTCGCCCGCGCAAGGCGAGATCATGAACCAGTTATAGAAATTGTAAGGGAACAGTGCATCTGGCGTCTTCGAATAGATCGCCAGTGTGTAGTCATCGACGACCTCCGCCCTGTCCAGGTTGCCGGTGCGCGAACGCTGCCTTGCATATTGCACCGGATTGAATTGCGGAACGGTCTGGACCGTCAGACGCTCGATGTTCCACAACGCACTCTTAGCGTTCCATTCGCAGCTGTCGTGAAACTTGACGCCCTGGCGCAGCTTGAAAATCCACCGCTTGTCGTTCTGGGGATCCACGGCCCATTCCGTCGCAAGGCCAGGCGCCATCCTGGCTTCGATGTCGGAGCGAGAGAGGTCCCAGTTGATCAGCGAATCATAGAGCGACCAGCCGACGAAGCGGGCGCCTTCATAGCCTTGGTCCGGTTGGCCGGACCAGTCCGGAATGTCGCTGACCGTCATGCCGACGCGCAGCACGCTTTCGGCCTTGGCCGCATTTGCCGACAGCGCCAGCAACAGACCCGCAGCCAACAGTGACGCCGATCGTTTCAAACCCCATGTGATTTCGTTGTTCTTCATGTTCCCACTCCATTCTTATTGTTGGAATTTCCCGGACTTAGATCTGTTTCGGCACCCGTTTCATCAATGACGCCGCGAGCAGGCTGCCGGTGGACGTAAAGACCGCCACCAGCGCGAATATCTCGCCACCGACGTGCGATGCCACCGCATTGGGCGCGACGGAGGCCGCCGGCATCTGCCACAGCCCCGCAATCAGGACGATCAAGGTCCCAATCAGCGCCGTCCCCAACGAGGCGCCTATATTGCGGAATAGCGAAACGCTGGCGGAAGCCACGCCCAGATGCGCCTTCCCGGCGGCATGCTGAACGAGTATCTGTACGACTCCCATGACGCTGCCCATCAGGCAGGCGACAACCGCCAGCAGCGTCGAGAGAACGTTCGGCGAAACAACACTCTGCATCATCGACATGAGCAACAGAATGCAGCTCGCCATGGCCAAGGCGATGGCCGGATAGATCGCCGTCTTTCCAGAGCGCGATACGAGATTGCCGGTGACGAGCGCGCCGATCCCGATGCCGGCGGTGAGCGGTAGCAGCAGCATTCCGCTTTCGAGCGGTGTTACCGCGAAATTCTCCTGTAGGTAGAGCGGATAGAAGGCAGTCAGCGACACAAGTGCCGCACCGTGACAGGAGCCCATGGCATTGGAGCGCCAGACGACCGGCTTCATGAGCAGGGGCACCGGGAAAAGCGGCGCCTTCACCCGTCGCTCGTGGTGGGTCAGCAGGACAACGAGGAATGCCGTCAACGCTGCGACTGCCATGCAGGAGGCATAGGACGACGACGTGACGTTCTTTATCATGTCAACGAGCCAGAACGAAGTTGCGACCGTAAGGGAAAATAGCAGCAACCCGAAGAAATCGAAGGGCTCGCGCGCTGCGGCGGGCGGGCGGCGAGGGATGAGAAGGACAATGCAAAGGGCGGCCACACCAATGATTGCGCTGACCGTGAAGATCGATCGCCAGCCCCAGAGCCCGGAAAACAACCCCCCGATGACGGGGCCGATCGCATTTGCAGCAACCACGATGCCCGAAAGATATCCCTGGTAATATCCCCTCTGGCGCGGCGACAGGACTTCGCCGATCAGGGCGTGCGCCAGCGCCATGAGGCCTCCCCCGCCCATTCCCTGCAGGAACCGGCAGGCGACGAGCTCGTAAAGATTGGTCGAAAAGCCGCAAAGGAACGAGCCGATGATGAACACCCCGAGCGCGGACAGGAGAACGTTTCGGCGGCCATGCATGTCTGCAAGCCGTCCGTAGGCGGGCGCCGAGATCGTCGCTGCGACAAGGTAGGAAATGACGACGAATGGTGCGTATTCGGGACTCTGGAATTCCTGGCCGATCGTCGGCAAGGCGGCGGACGCCGCCGTCATGTCGATCGCGGCAAGTGCCATTGGCATCGCCGCCGCAGCGAAAACCATCCAAATGCTGCGGGTTCGTTTTCCATCGATCAGGCTGTCACTCATGCGGTCCACAGAAATGCTCGATCTCAACGGTTCACACCGAGATCAGATAAGGTCGGTCTGGAGGCGTTTGTAGGACGATCGGAAGAAGAGCATTCCCGCTTGCATGATGCAAATGGATAGTTCACATACCTACTATGCGCCAGATTAATTTTGCCACCTTCGATCTCAACCTCCTGCTAGTCTTCGAAGCGATCTTTCAGGAGAGTAGCGTCACCGAAGCCGGCGCCCGGCTTGGCTTGAGCCAATCGGCCGTCAGTGCGGCGCTTCGCAGACTGAGGGAGCATTTCGACGATCCGCTGTTCTCGCGCGAGGAGGGGCGCATGGTGCCGACATCCGCGGCCCTGCGGCTTGCGGCTCCGATTTCGAAAGCTCTCCAGCTCCTTCGCACCGAACTCGCAACGGAAAAATTCAATCCGGAATATGCCCGAGTCGTCTTTACCATCGGCGCGAGCGATTATTTCGGGATGACCGAACTGCCGCTCATTTTCACGGCGTTGACCAAGGCCGCTCCCGGCTGTTCTTTCCTGGTCAAGTCAATGAACGAGGACGCTGCCCTTCAGATGCTCGGCAAGAATGAGCTCGACATATATATAGGCCGCGTCAAGCTGCCGCCGGCGTTCATCAGATCTAGAAGTATTCTGAAAGATACGTCACGCTGCGTGTACCGGAAAAACCATCCTCGTATACGCGGTGACATCACACTTAGCCAATACACTAAAGTGCCGCATGTGATAGCCACTTTGAATGGAGAGCTCCATAGCATCATTGACGACTATCTGGCCGGTCGAAACTTGAGCAGGAATATCGTCCTGAGCATGCCGCAGTATCACGCCATTCCAAAACTCCTTGCGGAAACTGATTTGATTGCAACATTGCCGAGCCGAATCATGTCTCAGGTTGATCCCGAAATGGGACTTTACCAGGCACCACTTCCGTTTACCTGGCCATCATTCGAAATGAGCGTCTATTGGCATCAGCGAACCGAAGGCAGCCTCTCGCACGTCTGGCTTCGAGAGACCATTCGAAATGCATTGCAAGGTCTGTGATCCGCTCTACCTCGGTCAATCACACGGGTCGGCGCTCGCATCATAGCTTGCCACGGAGCACCACCTAAAGACCACTTCACTGCTGTCGCCCCGTACAAAGGCTGGCACGTATCAGGAAGACCAATTCACGGCGTGTAGAAGTAAGGCGGCAGCAAGGATCTCCAGCGATTCCAGATCAACGAACTCGTCCGGACCGTGGGCATTGCCGCCACGCGGCCCGAGATGGACACTCGGCGTCGATGTCCACTTGTTGAACAGATAGCCGTCGCCTCCAAAGGTGGCCCCCGTCGCGCTTTGCGTTTCGCCAGTCACCGCCTCCAAGGCTTCACGCAGCGCAACGACGCCGGCGTTTTCTGGAGACGTGTCGGCACCAGAAAGATATCTGCTCGTCGGCTCGAGACGCAGCGGTGCGGTCGTATTCGACAGCACCGGTGCGAGCGCAGCCTGCAATTCGCCGTGGAGCTCGGCTTCCGTCATGCCCGGCAAGGTCTGGATGAAGAACTCGGCGCGCGCTTCCACTGGAATTCCGATGTTGCCGCCTGGGCTGTCGCCGGCCATCAGCTTGGAGAAGACCAGATCCCGGGGATGGCGCTCGGCCGCGAACAATCCCGGATGCGGCCGGGCATTGATGTCGGCCTCGTATCGTCCCAGCAGGCCAATCGCTTCAGCGAGCGTCGAAATCGGGTTGCGAATGGTCTCGCCGCCATAGGCAACGCCGCCCGCCCCTTCGGCGATCAGCTCGAAGACCTGCCCGCCGCGGGTTTGCGGGCATACCTTGAGGTTCGTCGGCTCCGGTATGATTGCGAGGGCGCCGACATGCCCCCTGAGAATAGCCGCAAGCGTTCCGTTCGCGCCAGCATTCTCCTCGTCGACGACGCTTTGCAAGAGGATGTCGCCGCCTGTCTCGATCCCCTGCTCGGCGATGATCTTGATCACCATGGCGCATGCGGCGACGCCTGCCTTCATGTCATAGCTGCCGCGGCCGAAAAGCTTTCCGTCCCGCACCTTGCCGGAGAAGGGATCACCGCTCTGCCAGGGAAGCGGCGCACGTGTGACGGTATCCATGTGGCCGTTGAAGACCAGGGCACGGCCGCCCGGTGATGTGGCCCGCCGCGTCACCACGAGATTGGGCCGGTCGGTATAGTCCCGGCCGCGCCACCAGTCGGGGTGGTCGGTTATCCCGGGAACCTGGTCGGGCCGGAAGCTGTCGATTTCCACGGCGCAGCCCGCAAAGAAGTCCGCAAGGACCTTCTGCCCCCTCACTTCATCGCCATGCGGGATGCGGTTTTCCGTCGGCGCCCTCACCAGATCGACGGTGAGGCCGACGAGCGTGTCCCATTCGGATTTGACGAGTTCTCTGGCTTGTTTCGCGTCCATGACGGTCCTCGTGGGAGATGGCGGGCGGAGTGTCCGCCCGCACTGGTTGTTACTTTCCGTACAGGCTTTCCCAGTAGCGCTGCTCGGGTGCGGTGCCATGCAGAACTGAGTCGGCTTCTTCCGCGTTCTCCTTGGTGATCGGCGTGCTCTTTTCCGGGATCACGGCCGGGACAGTGACGCCGGAAAGATGCTTGAGGGCCGTCTCCACGGCAATGAAGCCCTGGAGGTACCCGGGTGTCGCGATGGTCGCGGCCATGCTGCCGGCCTTCACCGCCTCGATCGCATCTGCGGTCCCGTCATTGCCGACGATCATCACTTTGCCGGTCAGTCCGGCCTCTTCGACGGCACGGGCGGCACCGAGAGCCATTTCGTCATTTGCCGCATAGATCACCGCGATATCATTGACCTGAAGGACATTTTCCGTGACCTGCAGGGCTTTCGTGCGGTCGTAGTCGGCAGGCTGGGAAGCGACGATCTCGAACTTGTCGCCGTTCTTGCCGGCCAGCAGGCCCTTCTTGAAGCCTTCCGACTTCTGCCGCGCGGTTTCCGTTCCCAGGATGCCGATCAGTTCAAGCACGTTGCCGCCTTCGACATTGTCGGAAATCCACTTGCCGCCAAGTTCACCGGATTCGATATTGTCGAAGAAGACGGCCGTCTTGACGTCCGCCCCGGTGATCCGCTCGCCGGTCGTGAAGACTGGGATGCCGGCGGCGTTCGCCTCCTTGACGGCGGCGACGATGCCACCGGTATCGACCGCCTGGATGACGATCGCATCGACCTTCTGGGCGATCAGGTCTTCCATCTGCTGGACCTGCTTTGCGACCTGATTGTCACCGCTGAGGTGAACCATGGTGCCGCCGAACTCGGCTGCCGCCTTGTCGGCTCCCTTGGACTGGTCGACGAAGAACGGATTGTTCAGCGTCGGATAGATGAAACCGATCTTCTTGCCGTCCTCGGCAAGCGCCGTGGAGGCTAAAGCCGTGAACAGGCCGAGTGCGAGCATCGTAAGACGTTTTGTCATCGTGTTCCCCTTTTTGTTGGAAATGACGTTACTTCCTGGTTGATGATCTGAGATACCGGTCGGCCAGGACTGCGATCGCCACGATGCAGCCGGTCGCGACCGCCTGGTAATAGGAATTGACGTTGAGGAGGTTGAGCGCGTTCGAGATCAGGTTCAAAAGCGCGGCGCCGACGATGGTCGCCCAGATGCGCCCCTCCCCGCCGAGCAGGCTTGTGCCCCCGAGCACCACAGCGGTGATGGCAACGAGCTCCATTCCGTCGCCGGCCGTCGGCACGGCCGATCCGAGCCGTGAAGCAAGCACCACGCCGGCAAAGCCTGTGAGGACACCCGCAAGAAGGAAGACGTAGATCTTATAGCGGGTCACCGGAACGGCAGCGAGGATCGCCGCCTCTTCGTTGCCGCCGATGGCATAGACATAACGGCCGAAGATCGTCGCCCGCATGATGAACCACAGCAGGACGTAGACGCCGATCGCCAGCCAGATCGGCGCGGGAATGCCGAACCAGCGTGCCTGGCCGAGAACGAGCGCGATTTCGGATGTGATCGCGATCGGGCTCGCGCCGGTGTAGAGCAGCGTCAGCCCCTTGGCGACGGAAAGCGTGGCAAGCGTCACGACGAAGGAGGCAAGCCGGAAACGGGCGACTAACACCCCGTTGACGAGACCCGCAAGCGCGCCGACGAAAAGCGCGCCCGCGAGCGCCACCGGCAGATCGTACCCACCTTGGAGAAGGCCGGCGAAGATGACAGCGCACAGGGCGAGCACTGCACCGACCGACAGGTCGATGGCGCCGGTAAGGACGATGAGCGTCTGACCAGCTGCGACCAGCGCGATGATGCTCGTCTGTCGCGCGAGGTTCATGAGATTGACCTCGGTGAACATGCGCGGAGTGAAGAGGCTGAGAATGAGCGCGAGAAGAACCAGAACGGCAATCTGGCCGTAGCTTCTCAGGAAGCGGAGTACGGTCATGCGATTCGTCTGCGCGTTGGAAGCGGTCGTGCTCATCAGTGTCGTCCTTGGCCGGTCGCCATCGCGCCGAGCATTTCTGGTGTGGCCGCCGATCTCGCGACGTCGCCCGCAACCCGCCCCCGGTAGAGCATCAGGATGCGGTCGCTCAGCCCCATCAGTTCCGCGAGGTCGCTGGTGACGAGGAGAATGCCGAGACCGGCATCGGTGAGGGATTTCAAGAGCGCATAGATATCGGCGCGCGCGCCGACATCGACGCCCCTTGTGGGCTCCAGCAGAATGAGGATTCGGGGATTGGTGATGAGGGCCCGGGCGAGCACGACCTTCTGCTGGTTGCCGCCGGATAGCTCGCCGACCGATTGATCAATCGACGCGCATTTCACGCGCAGCTCGCTGACGAGCCGGGAGGCGGCCCCGTCCAGGGCCCGCTTGTGCAGGAAGCCGAAACTGTGACGGGTCCGCAGGCCTGCAAGCGTGATATTGTCGCCGATCGACTGGTTGATCGCGAGCCCTTCGCGGCGCCGGTCTTCCCCGACATAGCCTATTCCGCCCGCCACGGCGCTCTCAATTCCATGGGTGCGGAACACCTTGTTGGCCATCGAGATGGAACCGGCCGTGATGGATTGCCGGCCGTAGATCGCCGCCGCCAGCGATTGCTGGCCGGCGCCGACGAGGCCCCCGATGCCGACGATCTCGCCCGCATGGACTTTCAGGGAAACGTCGGCCACCGATTTCGTCGAGATTCCGTCGACCTTCAGGAGCACCTCGCCGCGCGCGTTCGTGCGCTCCGGATAGAGATTGGAGATCTCGCGCCCCACCATCATCTCGACGACCTTTTGCTCCGAAGCATCGGGCGGAAGCTCGCCGACGATCTCGCCGTCGCGCAGGACGAGCACGCGATCCGCGACCTGGCTCACCTCGTCGAGCCGATGGGAGATATAGATCACGGAGCGCCCCGTCGAGACGAGACGGCGCACGAGCCGCATGACCTGCTCGACCTCGTTCGGCGCCAGCGCAGCCGTCGGCTCATCGAGGATGATGAGCTTTGTATGGGTGGAGAGGCCCTTAGCGATCAGCACGAGCTGGCGCTCGGCGATCGACAGGTCGCCGATCGGGATATCCATGCCGGCCGAAAACCCCATCGATTCGAGCTCGCGGACGATATACTCCATCGCCGGGTCGGGCTTGAGGAACCCGAGGGCCGTCCGCTCTCCGCCAAGTTCCAGATTCTCGCGCACCGTCATGCGCGGAACGACCTGCAGTTCCTGGTGACAAAGGTGGATGCCGAGCGATCGCGATTGCTTGGCATTGCGGATGCTCAGCGCCTTGCCGTTGGCAAGCAGCCTGCCGCGATCTGGCTGGATCGCGCCGGCCAGGATGCGCATCAGCGTGCTCTTGCCGGCACCGTTCTCGCCGAGGAGGGCGACACATGTCCCGGCGGCGATCTCGAACGAAACGTCACGAAGGGCCTGCACGGCGCCGAAGCTCTTGGCGACGCCCTCGATCTTCAGGGGAAACAGGACATTGTCGACGCCCATCGCCGCCTCACGAGTCGTTCATGATGCGCGACGGCGGCTCCGCGGTCGCCCGATCGACCCAGACCTCACAATTGGGGTGCTCCTGCGCGAGCGTGCACGGATAGTCGACCGTCGGCTCATGCATCAGCAACACCCGCAGCGTGTGCTGCTTCCAGGCCCCGCTATCGCTGATGAGAAGCAGCCGCCTGGAGGCGAGGATGTCCTTCATCCCGATGGTCACCGCCATCGGCGGGATCATCTTGGTGTCGCCGCCGGCCGAACGGTGCGAGAATGCGATGAGCGTCTCGTCGTTCAGCGGCAGGATGCGCGTGGTGGAGTTGCGCATGTCGTCGAGACCGACATGCCACCACCGCGAGAAGGGCGGCTCGTTGTTGGCGATGTGCCCGGAATATCCGAAACCGCCATAGCAGAGATCCGCGCCGCCCCTCTCGGCGATCCAGCCGGAATAAAGCCGCATGTTCTCCGGGTCCGGGAAGAAGAGATTGGCTTCGAGCGGCCGCAGGTCCGGATCCAGCTTCTCATAGAGGTTGCGGTGCATATATCCCTTAAACGACCAGGGATGATCGAGCGGCAGCAGCCGGCATTGCCAATCCATCCATTCGTCCATGTTGAAGCAGGTGACGGTCTTCCAGGAAATGCGCTCGGCATTGCAGATCTCGACGAGCCGCGGATAGTGCTTCTTCGGCCCGACCGGCAGGATGAGCACGGTCGGCTCTCCGGCCGTATTCTTCGTCTTGATGAGGTCGGCGATTTCACGCGCCAGCCGCTCGAACATGTCGCCTGCCCGATCGTAGATCGTCAGCGGGATACGGCCATGCTTCGCCAGGTCGTCGGGAGCGATCTGCATCATCTGCTCCCAGGTGAGAGCGGTGCGGCTGTGATCTTCGATATTCATTTGGCTTCCAATATAAATGTGGTTGATTCAACAAATCACACTGTGGAAAGCAATGCAAGCTGGTTTGTTGCCACAAGCCCGATTTTTGATTAACGATGGGACGATCGGGGAAGACCATGCACGACAAGACACAAAGACAGGCCGTCATCCTGGATGCAGTATCGAAGGGCGGCTCGCTGGAAGTGGCCGCGCTTGCCGCCACGCTCGGCGTCACCGGCGAGACGATCCGCCGCGATATCAAGGCACTGCAGGCCAAAGGCCTGGTCACCAAGGTGCATGGCGCCGTGACGCTTCCCAACACGGTGCTGAACACAAGCTTCCACGACCGCATGAAGCACAACAGCGAAGGCAAGCGCCGCATCGCCGCGGCGATTGCCGAACGGGTCGTCGACGGCGACAGCCTGATCATCGAGACGGGCACCACCACGACCTATGTCGCCCAGGCTCTCACCGCCCGCCGCGGCCTGACGATCATAACCAATTCCCTTGATGTCGCGCGGAGTCTGGCGTTCCGCTCCGACAATGCCGTCTATATGGCCGGCGGCCGGCTGACCCCGGACGACGGCGCCGCGCTCGACCAGTCGGCCGCCGATTTCGTCCGGCGTTTCAGAGTGAAATATTCGATCTCCTCGGTCGTCGGCGTCGACCTCGAGGACGGCCTGACCGCCAACACCGTGGCGGAAGCTGATTTCAGCCGCCTCGTGATATCCCGCGCCGAGACGCCGATCATCGCGATCGACAGCTCGAAGTTCGACCGCAAGGGCTTGGTGCAGGTCACCGAGACGGACCGGGTCGGGCTGATCGTGACAGATGCCAGATTGAGCCGGGAGTATCGGCGCCTTTTCGACGGCATCGATGTCGCAGAATGCTGATCTTGTGTTGATTCAACATTCACAATGAGGTATCCCGCTTTGGTTTTCGGAGAGCGCTCATGCCTGACCAAAGAGAGATTCTAGTCTTCGGTAGCCACGTCTACGGCTCCTATATCCATTGCGAGCGCATACCCCGGGCAGGCGAGACGGTCGCCGGAACGGGATATCGCGCCATGGTCCTCGACGACGGCGGCAAGGGCTCGAACCAGGCGATGTGCGCGGCAAGGCTCACCGGAAAGACCTCCCTTGTCAGCGCCATCGGCACGGATCGAGGCGGCGAGGAAGGCTTGGCCGTGCTTTCGGCGGAAGGATGCGACGTCTCGCGCGTGCTTCACTCACCGGACCTGCCAACCGGCGTTTCCCTTGCCGCTATCGACGGCGCAGGAATGTCCATCATCATAACCGACCCCGGTGCTAACCTAATGCTCACGGCCGACGCCGCGAGGAGCAACGAGACGGTCTTCGGCCAGCACATGTTCTGTCTGCTGCAGTTCGAAAGTCCCAAGGACGGAGCCCTCGAAGCGGCACGGCTGGCCAGAAAACATGGCGCCAGAAGTATGCTCACGCCGGGGCCGATGGTCGCGCTGGACAAAGACGATCTCAAAGGGCTAGACATCATCATCCCCAACGAGACCGAAGCTGCGGAACTGCTCGGGGTGGAAGAGATATCGGATTACAGAGCCGCCGCACGCGAAATCTGCGCGCGGTGGGGCGTTTCCAACACGATCATCACTTGCGGTTCGCGCGGGGCCGTCGCCTGGTGGGAGAGTGTGCTCGTCGAGGTTCCGGCTTTCAAGGTGGATGCGAAGAACACGATCGGTGCGGGCGACGCCTTCGCGGCGGCATCGGCTCTCGCGCTTTGTCGGGGCCTTGAAATTAGCCAAGCGCTTCGCTTCGCGGCCGCAGTAGCAGCGATTTCAGTAAGTACCGCGGCCGCGCCCTGGACCTCCTATCCATCGCTGAACCATGTACATGATTTTCTAGCCAATGCAGGAGAAGCGCTTCGGCTTCCTCCTATCTCAGGCCTGTGAAGTGCCCTTTGACGGGATAAAGCGTGGAGTTCCATCGTTGACGCCTAGGGACTCTTGATTGGCTTCGGGCCATCGGCCCAATGTATGCCCTGGAAGCGGCTTCGAATACTTGGAAGATGTCAGGTTTACGTCAGGTACGTGTCCTAGCTTGGTTTTAGCGCCAGAGGAGAAGGCGCTGAGGAGGAAAATCAATGACATGGAGCTTTCGTGGGCGACCGCGCGTCGCCCGGCGTGGATTTTTGCCGACATTATTTCTGGCAGGCACCACCACCCTCTTTACGGGCACGATGCCTGCATCTGCTGAAATCAAGCGCATCGAGATCGACAGCACGCTTGCCGTTTCAAACGATCTGGATCAGGGAAACGAAGTCGGCGCTTATGAACTGATCACCGGCCGCGCGTTCGGCGCGGTCGATCCCAAGGATCCGCTTAACGCTCTCATCACAGACATCCAGAACGCGCCGCGCACTCCCGAGGGGCTCGTCGAATACGAGACCAAGTTCACACTCGCCAAACCCAAGGAGATGGACAAGGCAAGTGGCGTCCTTTGGTACGATATCGTCAACCGCAGCACCGGCACGGTGACCGCCAATCCTTACGGTCACGTGCAGCTTTTGAGCGGCTGGCAGGGCGATATCGCCCCGAACGCGACGAACTACACGGCCAAAGTTCCGGTAGCACGCAACGCGGACGGCAGCCCAATCACCGGCAAGGTGCTTGCCCGTATCGTCGATCCGAAACTCGGCACCAACACTGCTCCGCTCGCCATTCTCGGGCGGGCAATTCCTTATGATGCAGCCTCGCTCGACACGACGAAGGCAAAGCTAATCAAGAAGAGTTCGGAAAAACGGAGCGGAGAGATTGGCCCGATCGAACAGGTCGCGGCAACCGATTGGGCCTTTGCGGATTGCACAACGACAGAGTTTCCCGGCAAACCTGACCCGCGAAAACTCTGTGTCAAGGACGGCTTCGACCCAGAATTTCTCTATGAGGTCGTCTACGATGCCAAGGATCCGCTCGTGCTGGGCCTCGGACTGGCCGGCATGCGCGACCTTGCCTCCTATTTCCGCTATAGTGACGACAAGGCCAATCCGGTCGCAGGCAAGATCAAGCACTCGATCATCAAGGGCGTTTCCCAATCAGGCAACACGCTGAAGACCTTCCTGCTGCTCGGTTTCAACGAGGACGAGAAACACCGCATCGTCTTTGACGGCGCCAACCCGCATATCGCCGGCCGTCTGACGACGATCAATGTCCGTTTCGGCGTGCCGAGCGGCTCCGGTACGCTCTATGAGCCGGGTGGCGAAGGCGTCTTGTGGTGGAGTGAATACGAAGACAAGGTTCGCGGCCGCAAGGCTCAAGGCCTCCTTACCCGCTGCACCGCCAGCAAGACCTGCCCGAAGATTTTCGAGACGTTCGGGGCGGCAGAATTCAACGCCCGGCTCTTTTCGATCGCGCTCACGGGAACGGAAGGCAAGACCGATCTACCACTGCCGGAGAATGTCCGCCGTTATTATTTCCCTGGCAACACGCATGGTGGCGCCGAAACGACCACGTTCAAGCTCGCCGGCCCGGGGAGCAAGTCCTGCGTCCTTTCGGAAAACCCGAATTCCGAGATCGAGCAGATGCGCGCCCTGTCCGTGGCTCTTGTCGATTGGGTGGTGAAAGGAACCGAACCACCGCCAAGCTCCTATCCGAAGCTGTCATCCGGCGATCTTGCCGCCAACACGGCGGAAGCCATGGGCTTTCCGAAGATCCCCGGAATCCTGATGCCGGATGGTTTGGCGATCGGCCTTATGGACTATGATTTTGGCTCGGAGCTTAATTATAATGATTTTTCGGGCGTGCTCACCAATCAGCCGCCGAAGATCAGGCAGACCATTCCGCCTTTCATGCCGAAAGTCGATGCGGACGGCAATGAAAAGTCGGGGCTCCCATCCATCCTGCATCAAGCGCCGCTCGGCACCTACACGGGTTGGAACGCCACCAAGTCCGGTTTCTTCAAGGGCCAGCCCTGCGGCGGCGGCCTGACGGCCGGTTACGTACCGTTTTCCGAAACGAAGAAGGAGCGTGAGGCGGCCGGCGACCCGCGGCCTTCGCTGGAAGAACGGTATGGCACGGCGAAAGGCTATCAGTGCCTCGTGCAGGATCTCGCCGACCGCGAGATCAAGGATCGCATGCTCCTGCCCGACGATGCAGCTCGCCTGGTCAAGCTCGCCGGCAAGGTCGATTTCCTGCCCGTCGAAAAGGCCGACGATGCGGCCAAGGCCAAGGCCGCACAGCTCTGCAACCTTTGAGCCTCTCACTCGAGCATTCCGAACTCTCTGTGGTCAGAGGGTTTGGAAACTACGTGGCGCATGTGACGCCATGAATGCCAAGCCAAGAATCTAATGATGGAGGAACGCCATGAACCGGACGATTGCCCTTACCGTAGCCAGTTTCGCGCTCTTGCCGATGGAGGCAAACGCGGACGCGGCAGCGCAGCCGATTGTGAACGAAGGGACGCCGGCGCCCGACTGCACCCTGCATATCAATGTCGATCGCAACGGCGACCTGCCCGGCTACAAGGCGAAATGGGGAGAAAAGGAGGTTTGTATTCCTTTCACGCCCACCAATCAGCTTGTGCCTGCAGGCGCTTCCGCCGCGAAGTTTTACATCGACGAATTCTCCGATGCACGGGTGCGGGCCAAATGGGCTCAGTGCAAGATGGATGCGGAATGCCGGGAAAAAACGCTCAACGCGGCGAAAGGGTTCGCCAAATTCGAACCACGCGACACCGGTACAGTAGACAAAAATGGCGTGATTGAGTTCGACGGGGAAGTGGACCTCTCAAAGATCCGCCGACCATCCTATTTCGGTCAGAACAAATATTCTGAAGCAATCGCCAAGGCCGACGCGAACGCCTATGTGGTGGAGTTCACCGTGCCGCGGGACAGTTACGAGAGGGAGCACCTGAAGCTTTCCAGCGATATCAAACTGCGTGGTTGGTACATTAAAGGCACTGGTATCGCTGACGGGGCAGGTCCCAGGAAACGCGCGCTCATCATCATGAACAATGGCGGCGGCGGCGAGCTTACTGCCATTGACGACCCGGCCTCGCCCCCTTTCACCCTCGAGGAGGGGAAATACACGCCAGCAAAGAGTGACAATCTCACCGAAGAACCGGGCATGCGTCACTGGCGTGGTTTCCTGAGCGACCTCAACGCAGCCGGCTTCGATGTCCTCATCACCGATCGGCGCGGCAATGGCATTTCCGGGGGGCGCAACGGGTTCAACACAGCGGAACAGGCCAATGACATGTTCCGCGAACTCGAACAGATGGATAGCGGCGACGGCCTGCGGATTCTTGGTCCCGACGGCAAGCTGGTCACCGGCAAGGACGCCTCGAAGCTGCTGCTCGATGGTCAGTCGGCGCGTGAGGTGCCGGTGATCATCGGTGGTTATTCGCGCGGCTCCTACGCGACCCAGTGGTTCATGCACAAGAATTTTGTCGAGGATTGCAACTACGACCTTGCATCGCCGGAATGCAAACCGAAAAGGGGACTTGATAACATAAAGGGCGCCATCCTGTACGGCCCGAATTCCGCGGGTCTCGGTTACCGCCTCGCCGGTCATGATGCAGTCGAGGGCGCCCTGCGCGTCGAGTTCAACACGACCTACTACGTCGATTCCGGCGTTTTCGCCAATGTCGACAAATGGCCGGCGCTGCAGATCGTCAAGGGCACCTGGGACTATGTCGAAGGGCTCGAAGGATCGCTTGCCACTTATCAGCGGGCGAAAGGCTTGAAGGACATTTCCGTCTTCCTTGGCCCGCATATTTTGCAGACACAAAACCCTGACAACATGGCTTATGCCGGCCAGCGCATGGTCGCTTTCGCCACGGCCGCCGTGCTTGGCCAAAAGGCCGTTCCGGACAGTGTCGATCCAAAGACCCTCAAGGATCTTGTTACCTCAGTGCCGCACCACTGGGAACTTTCGATGGAGAAAGGCAATAGATAGCGACTTACCCAATACCTGCCCGGCTCGTCATCCGCCGGGCACATCAGTTCAACTTCCGGATTTCAGGAGGAGACAATGCCCGGATCTCGAACTTCGCCTATCGCCTTCACACTTGCCGCCCTTACGCTCGGCAGTGCTCTAATGGGCTCGACGGCGATAGCTGCCGACGCCAAACACGAGGAGGGCATACTGCCGTCCGGCTTCCCCTATCAGATTTCCATGCCCGAGCACTGGAACGGCATTGTCATCAGCGATCTCGATGCGGTTACCAATCTGAAGGATCCGATCCCCGTCGATCTGCTCGCCAAGGGATATGCTTATATCGGCACCGGCCGCCATCCCGAGCGCATGACGAAACACGACCCGCTGACGGAACTCGATGCTCAGGCCGCCGTCATCGATCTCTTTGCCCAGAAATTCGGCAACGCCAAACACGTGATCCAGTATGGTTGCTCCGGCGGCGGTTACGTCACCCTCGCCATGGCGGAAAAACATCCTGACAAGATCAATGGCGCCGTCGCGTTCAATGCCCGCGGCACCGGCGGCATGGCGGTTGCCAATACCTGGCTCGACCTCCCCTTTGCGTTGAAAGCGCTGCTGGCGCCGGAGTCCGACCTGAGGGTCGCGCCGGTGCCGAATTCGGCGCTGCCAGCAGCCTACGATGCTTGGAAAGCGGTGATGGACAAGGCACAGGCAACTCCGGAGGGCCGCGCCCGTATCGCGCTTGCCGTCGCGGTATCGCAGTGGCCGACATGGGGTTCGATCGAGGATACGCCGCCGAAACCTGCCTCGGACGATCTTGCAGCTCTCGAAAGGGCGATGGTCAAGTCGGCCAGCGACGGGCTTGCCAATTCGATCAAGCGTCGCCAGCTCTACGACAATCCTGCCGGACTCGCCTCCTGGAATTCCGGCATCGACTATAAGGCCTTTTATGAAAAGGGCGCCGATGCCGAGCAAAAGAAAATCATCGGCGAGCTTTATGAAAAGGCAGGCCTCGGTGGCAAGGATGCGATCGAAAAGGATCTCGACAAGATCAATGCCCAACCGCGGGTCGAAGGGTCGAAGGACGGCGTCAACTACTGGCTAAAACCCGGCCGGTTGATCGGCGGCGATATCAAGGTACCACTCCTCCATATTCACGGCCTCGGTGACGCGCTGCTGCCACCGCATCTCTCCGAAGGTTACGCCGTTGCGGTGAAGAAGCAGGGCCACGAGGACCTCTATCGCCGCGCCTTCCTGCAGGCATCAGGCCATTGCAAGACCGAGGTTTCCGAAGCCGGAGCCGCAATTCAGGCCATGGTCGATCGGCTTGACACCGGCAAGTGGGGCGATACCAGCGCGGACGCCCTAAATGCCTTAGCGAAAAAAGCAAATACGCAGACGCCGCGCTATGTCACTTATGCGTTCGACACGCCGTTCAACCGCGCATTTTACGCGGATAGCAAACATCCATTCTGAGAAATTCGTGCCTGGCCTATGGCCGGGCACATTGATCTTGAACGGAATTGAACCGCCGGCGACAATCACCTCTTGTAAAAATCGCTTTTACGGTCGGCAAAGAGCCGCGGCATACTCAGTGACGAGAAATTCGGGCCGCTCGACCATGCTTTCAATGCCGACTGACGCTCGCTGTTCGCTGGACGTCAAAATGCCTTCCATGGCGTCGAGAACATGAAGCGCCAGCCGCCCCGAGGCCCGCGGTTGCCGGCCCTCCCGCAAGGCATCTGCCAACTCGGCAATGCCGAGAAAGCGGTAATTGGCCTTGCGCGGTGTCGCAAACGGGAAATTGATCGCCCCAAACGGTTCAGAATCGCTTGGGAAATCGATCCAATCTTCACCCATCCTAGAAAGCGACACCGTTCCACCGAATGTATCTGGATCCGGCAGTCGCAGCGAACCAGCCGTTCCGTGCAGTTCGATGGGGTGATTGGAGTGTCTGAACACATCCCAAGACGCGCCGAATGTAACAACAGCGCCCGATCGGAACTCCAGCAGCGTCAGGAGCGTCGTCGGAGTTTCGACTGGGAAGCGGGTATTCTTGAATGGTCCCTCTGCGCTAATCAGCCGCTCTTCCTGCCCCTTGGTTGCGACCGCCTGGACGCGCGCTATCGGACCAAGCAGGTTGACCAGCATAGTCAGATAATATGGCCCCATGTCGAACATGGGACCTGCTCCCCTCTGATAGTAGAATTGCGGGGCTTGGTGCCAATGCTCCATGCCGCGGCCGAGCATGAAGGCCGTGCCGGCAACCGGTCTGCCGATCATGCCCTCGTCGATCAGCGCCCGGGCGCGGCGGCCAGCGGCGCCAAGGAAGGTGTCCGGCGCAGATCCGATCAAGAGGTTTCTTTTCTCGGCCTCCTCCACAAGGCGCTTTCCGTCGCCGAACGTCGTCGCCAGCGGTTTTTCCGTAAAGACATGCTTTCCCGCCGACAGTGCAGAGAGGCTGACGTCGAAATGGGCCGCCGGGACGGTCAGATTGAGGACGAGGTCGATCTCCGGGTCCGAGAGCAGCGCATCGACGCTCATGGCGCGGAGGCCGAACTCCTCGGCTCGCCGTCGAGCGTTTTCCTGTACGAGATCAGAACAGGCGGTGATCACGGCACCGGAAAAAAGAGCGGAATTGCGCATGTAGGCTGCAGATATATTGCCGCTGCCGACGACGCCGACGCGCAGGATCATATCTGATTGCATAGTGATAACCTCGAGATCAGTAATCGACACGGTAGCGCCTCAGCGCCGCAAGGTCTGGAAGGACGCCGATACCACTGCCGGGAGGGATCAGCATGTCGCCATCGATAACGGGGGGATAGTTCAGGATGAAGCGGTCCTTGAGCTCATTCGGATTAGCGTCCACTTCGAGCATGCCAGGCCCGCCGACCGCGGCGAGAAGGTGAAGCGAGGCGATCA
This sequence comes from Xaviernesmea oryzae, assembly GCF_900177415.1. Taxonomy (GTDB): domain Bacteria; phylum Pseudomonadota; class Alphaproteobacteria; order Rhizobiales; family Rhizobiaceae; genus Neorhizobium; species Neorhizobium oryzae_A. The sequence continues at coordinate 39,690 of NZ_FXAF01000004.1, forward strand.
GCCCGATGCCGCCCCCCAGCCAGTGCGGACAATAGGTGACGTCTTGCGATATGGCATCGCGGGCCACAGGCAGGCAGGCGCTCAATCCCCCCCATTTCCCGACATCCGGCTGGAGATAGCGAATTCCGCCGTGCCGCACCATCCTTGCAAAGGCCTCAGCCCCCCGAAGATTCTCACCGAGCGCAACCGGCAGCGGTGTCGAGGCCGCAAAACGCGTCCAGTCCTCAAGCGGCGTATCCGCCCGCATCGGCTCTTCGAGCCAGACCGGAGAAAAGGCCGATAACGCCTCGCTCATCCGCCACGCTTCGTCGAAGGACCAGGCCTGGTTGGCGTCGACCATGATCTCCGTGTCGGCTCCTAGCAGGTCACGCAACCTGCGGAGATTGCCGATATCGTGTTCGCGCCCGAAGCCGACCTTAAGCTTGAACCGGCGATAACCCTCCTCGCGCTTCGCGGCCGCCGTGACCTCGCATCCGTCCGGATTGATGCCGCTGGCATAGGCGGGTACCGCCCTGCGCCGCTTACCACCAAGGAAGAGATGGAGAGGCATCTCGGCACGGCGTGCCAGCAGGTCCCATATCGCGATGTCCAGTCCCCCGACCGCCTGCGCAAACGTGCCCGGCTCGCCGCACTGGATGGCCAGGACTTCGGTTGCCGTCGTCAAACGCTCGAAAGCCTGGACGGGATGATCAAAAGGCTGGCCAATCAGGAACGGCGCGAGCGTCGCGTCAATCAGCCGCGCCCTGTGTTCGGCGCCGACACTCGGAAAGTTGCACCAGACCTCACCCCAGCCTTCCGCTCCCTCGTCGTCGACGACCCGGATGAACAAAGCGGGCCGGTTCGTCATCGATCCGAAGGACGTCACGACCGGCGTATCGATCGGTACGCGGAAGACCATGCATTCCACGAGCCTGATCGTGAAGCGGTGGTCGTCACCGGTGGTCGGAGCGGCAGCGAAGGCCATCTGTCAGCCTTTCCTTCAGGCGTAACTCATTGCGAAATCGCCTTCGCGCTCGAAACTTCCCATCCGGCCCGGGAAAGACCAGGCCTGGGCATTCTCGCGGGTCAGCCTGCGCAATGAAGCTAGGCGCCGCCTTGCATCTCCCTCGAGTTCGGCAAGAACTTTCTGCTCGTCCGGAAAATTATTCTGCAGGGCGTCGAGCCAGATCGTCCGGCCGGCGAGGAAGCCTTGGGCGCCGGCACGATAGGCATATCGCAGCACGAGTTCGAACTGGCTGGGCGCGACCCCGCCGGAAAGTAGCACCCAGGGAATGCCGGCGTCCGAGCACAGGGCGCCGATCGCCTCGAATTCCCGCACCGCTTTGCGTGATCCCTCAGTATCGCCGATCTCCGGCAGCGCGTGGCCCGGCACCGGTGTTTCGAGCTTGAAGAGATCGACGCCGTATTCCGGCTTGGCGAATTCCCGGACGCTTTCGATCACCAGTTCGGCGCGCTTGTCGGCGGATTGCACATAGTCGGTCGTGTGCCCGTCGCTGCCCTGGAAAGGATAAACCAGCAGTTCGAGGACATAGGGGATGTCATAGCGTCGGCATTCCGCGCCGATGGTGCGAACATAGGCGCATTGGTGCTCCAGTACGTCGGGGGCGGCGTCCGGCCGATACCAGGCAAGGACCTTGACGGCATCGCCGCCCATGCGCCGGATTTTCTCAACCGTCCAATTGTCGATCGAACGCGACTTGCGCCCTCCGGGCCCGTCCTGAAAACGGTGCTCTTCGAGCGTGACGATCAGGCTGGTGGTCGATGGCATCAAGTCTATGGCAGCGGGAACGGCATAGTTCGGATCGAACAGCATCGAACTTGCCTCGGCGGCCAGAGCCTTCACCAGAAGACGCTTGGCCGCCAGCATCTCGGCAAAGGTGACGCTCGCCGGGTCGATGCCGCGCGCCGCCGCGATCGCCTGGGCCATGGGCGGACGCTGGTCGAGCGCGATCATGGTGAAGTGCCCGTGTGCGTCGGTGAGGCGCGTCAGGCCTCTCAGCTTGCCGATCGACTTCATTGTCTCGTTCTCCAGAATTTCAATGTCTCGTTGAGGGTGGGAATGCCGCTGCGCCCATCGGGCCGGGTGCATTTGAGGGCGGCGACTGCGCTCGCAAAGCCGACGGCCTCTTCGACCGGCGCTCCCGCGCCGATGGCAAAGGCGTAGGCGCCGTGGAAAACGTCGCCGGCACCCGTCGTGTCGACGACGTCGACGGCATAGGCGGGGTGATGGACGACCTCTTCGCCGGAAAGCCGGAACGCGCCCTTCTCGCCGCGCGTCACCATCGCGACGGCGCATCCAAAGGAGCGGATTTCGGCGAACGCGTCGCGCTCATCGGCGCCGCTGAAGGCGGCCAGTCCCACAGCGGAAAAGATCGCGTGGTCCGTCAGGGGAAGCAGCATTTGGAACGTGGTGCGATCGGCGACGTCCCCGTCCAGGATCGTCGGAACACCGGCCCGGCGCGCGGCCGAGAAAGCAGCCACCACGCCTTCCGGCCAGCGCGGATCGGCAAGCACGGCGTCCATGGAGGCAATCCCATCGAGCGGCAGCCAGTCGGGAGAAAGGGGCAATCCCTCTCCCCTGAAATTGGCGATATGACGCTCGCCGCCGGCATCGACGAAGATGCCGGAGACCGATGACCGGGCGCCCGCGAAAAGGCGATAGTGTTCGACGTCGACACCGGCCACGGCAAGTTCGTCGCGGATCAGCCGCCCCTCGGTATCGTCGCCGGCCCTGCCCCAGAAAACCGATTTTCCGCCGAGCTTTGCCACGGCGACGGCCGCGGTCGCAGCCATGCCGCCGCCTTTTGCGGCAAATTCCGAGGCACGGACCTTGCTCGCGTCCGCCGTCGGCAGCGCACCGACGTTCCAGATATAGTCGAGGGCGGAAAGACCGAGGCAGAGCACGGTCGGCACCCGTTCTGTCCAGTTGGCTGCAGTCGCTGTCATGCATTTGCCCGGCAGTGGATCATAGGGAGGATCCGCCCGCACTTGCCTCCAGTTTCTCGATCTCACCCCAGAGACGGTGTGCAAGCGCGGTGAACTGTTCCGTCGCGCGGGTTTCAAACCGGCGCGGGCGAGGAATGTCGATATGATACACCGAAGAAATGCGGCCGGGCCTTGCCGCCATCACGACAACAGTGTCGGACAGATAGACGGCTTCGTCGAGGTCGTGGGTCACGAAAACGACGGTTTTGCGGCTCTGCTCCCAGAGCCGCAGCAGTTCGTCCTGCAAGCGCAGCTTGGTCAGCGCGTCGAGCGCGCCAAACGGCTCGTCCATCAGCAGGACTTCCGGATTGCTGGCATAGACGCGCGCCAGATCAACGCGCTTGCGCATCCCGCCCGACAGTTCTCGCGGGTAGGATTTCTCGAACCCCTTCAAACCGACGAGTTCGATCCACTCGCGAGCGACCTCAGCTCTTTCCCGGCCACCCATACCGCGCATCTGCAAGCCGAATTCGACATTCTTCTGCACATTCAGCCAGGGAAAGACGGCGTCTTCCTGAAACACCATGCCCTTGCGCTCGTTCGGACCTTCGATCGGTTCGCCTGAGAGCATCGCGCGGCCGATTGTCGGAATGATCAACCCGGCAAAGACGCGCAGCAGCGTGGACTTGCCGCAACCCGACGGTCCGACGAGCGAAACGAAGGAGCCCTTCGGGATACTGAGATTGATGTCATCGAGCACGAGGAAGGGCCGCTCCGCGTGCGTCGGCGAGAAATAGTGGCGGATGCCGTCCACCGAGAGTGCCGGTGCCCAGTCGATGGTAGTTTCCGAATGATCGATTTTCATGCTGTTCTTCAACGCCATGTCAGCCACTCCTCGAGGACCAGCGCAGGAGACGCGTCTGAAGCGCCTTCAGGAAGGCGTCCATCAGGTAGCCGATGAGCCCGATGATCACGAGCGCGATGATGACGAGTTCGCTGCGGAAGAAGGCCTGGCCGGCCTGCAGGAGATAACCGAGGCCGCTCTGTGCGGCGATCAGTTCGGCCGCCACCAGCGTGCCCCAGGCGGCACCGAGCGAAACGCGCAGGCCGGCGAAGATGTAGGGCAAGGCGGACGGAATCGCGACGCGCAGGAAGACCATGCGTTCGGAGGCTCCCAGCGTACGAGCCGCATCGGCGTAGACGATCGGCACTTCCTTCATGCCGGCCGTGACGCTGACGATGCAGGACAGGAAGGAGGCAAACGCGATCACCAGGATACGCGCGCCCTCGCCGATACCGAACCACAGGATGACGAGCGGAATATAGGCAAGCGCCGGCACCGGACGCATCGCATCGACGACCGGATCGAGCAGATAGCCGACGATCCGGTACCAGCCGCGGATGCTGCCAACTACGATCGCGACCGCGCAGCCGATGACATAGCCCGCCGCGACGCGGCCGAGACTTGCCTGCGTCGCCTCGAAAAGGCTGCCGTCCAGAATGCCGTTGACGAAACCCCTGACAATGACGCCTGGCGGCGGAAGCAGAGCAGGATTGCTGGACGGCAAGGCCGTGATGATCCAATAGATAGCGACGACAATGACGAGCGACAGGATGCCAAGGGAGACTTGCAGCCGGCGCTTCGCCGATGCCTGCTCCCGGAACTTCCTGCCCGCCTCGGCTTCCTGCGCCTGGGCCTCCGCCCTGCCGGTCGCTTCGGCATTCAGCCGCGCCGTGACGCGCGGCTGCGGCTCCGTTTTCTGAACAGCTATCAATGTCATCAACCCATCGCCTTTGCCGGACCGGCATCGATGATCTTCGAAACATCGGGCGCCGACGGTAGCAGTTTGTTGTCGACCAGGAATTTCGAGATCTTTTCGAGGAAGGTCTGCAACTCACCGCTGGCGACGACCTGCCTTGCCTTCTCTTTGTTGTAGAACTCGAAATTCTTGATGTTGGCGAGAATCTGCTCCTTGGTCACCTCGGCCTTGATGACCGTCTTCTGCCAGTCGTAGATATCGTCGATCGCCGCCGACTGGGTTTTTTCCGAGGTGATGTAGTCGTAGACCCTGGTATGGAAGACCTGCATCAGCTTGACGAAGCCGTCATGATGCTTCGAAAGCGCCTTGTCCGTCGTCGCGAGAAGATCGTAGATGGCGAACGGCGCCTTGCTGGGGTTCGGGCCTTCGGTGAACTGCGTCGCCGAGAAGATCACCTTGGCATTGGCACGCTGCTGCAGGATGGCTTCTCGGCTGGTGGTGATCGGCACGATCGCATCGACCTGACCCGCCACGAAGGCGGCCTGCGCCTTCACCGGATCGCCGAAGTTGACGATGTTGAGATCGGCGATGCTCATCCCGAACTTGGTCAGCGCCTCGCCGAGGAAGTAGTCGTAGTTCGAGCCACGGTTCACGCCGACCGTCTTGCCCTTGAGCCCCGGAACGCCGTCGATCGCCTTGGTGCCGACGACCGCATAGGTCCGACCGCTATTGTCGACGACGTCGATGATCCTGACCGGCTGGTTGCCGGCCGCGCGGGTGAGCAACGGCACGAAGCCCTGAACCGTCGCATCGAGATCGCCGTTGATGACGGCGTCGATCTGGATCGGCCCGTTGGTGAAAACGGTCATCGGGTCTAGGCTGACGCCCGCTTCCTTGAACCAGCCCTTGGCCTGCGCGACGTAGAACAGCCCATAGGCGAAGCCGGGCTGGTAGGCGAAGCGGATCGTATCCTCCGACTGCGCCATGGCGCCGGCACCGAACATGCCGGGCATGAGGCTTGCCGCCGCAAGAGCGCCCGCAGACTTCCCCGCCAGCGCAAGAACTTCACGTCTTCCGAATTCACGCATCCTGGTCCTCCTCCAGTTGCCTCTGCGCCCGCTGGTTTGAACTCAGTCATTGCAGAGCGATAAATCTACATGTAGAATTTACATGTTACATGCATTCTGTCAAATGGACAAATGATCGAAATGTCTTTGCAGCCTCTCAACACCGAAACCGCCGAGAGCCTTCCGCCCGTGCAGCGGGCCGGCCGCATCACCGATACCGTGCATGAAGCGCTGCGGGAGGCGATCTTCGCCGGCCAGCTGAAACCGGGTACGAAGCTCAGCGTGCCGGCGCTCGCCAAGCAGCTTGGCGTCAGCCGCAGCCCCGTGCGGGAAGCGGTTGCGCGCCTGGCGCAGGAAAATCTTGCGGTCGAGGAAACGAGACGCGGCGCCGTCGTGGCGCGCATCGGCACAGCTGATCTCGCCCGCCTCTATGAAATCCGTGAGGTGCTGGAGGGGCTGGCCACCCGCCTTGCTGTCGAACATAGCGGCAAGAAACTGGTCACGGAGCTCGAGGGAATTCTCCGCGAACACCGGCAGGCAATCGACGACCATTCGGCCGCGGCCCATACCCGCGCCGACATGAGATTCCACCAAGTGATCCGCGAGGCATCCGGCAATCCGGGCCTGATCGAACTCCTGAAAGGACTGCAGGCGCAGGTGCGGCTCGCCATGGTGACCACCACGGTGACGGCGGGCCCGGTGCTGGCGCTTGCCGATCACCACGCGATCTTCGAAGCGATCCGCAAGGCGGATCCCGAAGCCGCCGAACAGGCCGCGCGCGCCCATATCGCCCGGCTCAGACACAATCTCGAAGGCGTGGCCAAGAGAACCTGATCCCGGGTCTCGCAACATTCCATAACAAAGGACAAAGCCCATGAATCCCATCGGATTGATCTCGATCCAGTTCGTCCGTCCATTCACCAGGGAGAATTTCTCCGTATTTTCGCGCATGAAATCGCTTGGCTTCGATTTCGTCGAACTGCTCGTGCCGGAAAAGGGGGAACTGGATCTCGCGGAAACGCGCAAGGCGCTGGAGGATGCGGGGCTTGGTATCGTGCTTGCTGCACGCGTCAATCTCAGCAGGGACATCGCTTCGTCACGGCACGAGGCTCATCGGGGCGGTATCGAATATCTGAAGTATTGCGTCGACTGCGCCAGTGAATTGGGAGCGACGATCGTCGGTGGACCACTGACTGGCAGCCCGCTTGTCTACGCCGCCAGGGCACCTGAGCCGGTGGCCGAGGATGAGCGGATCGCCCGAAAGGATCGCTGCGTCGCGGCCCTGAAAGAAGCGGGCGACACCGCCGCGGACAACGGCGTGCAGCTTGCTATCGAGCCACTCAACCGCTTCGAAAGCGATGTCCTTTGCACCTGCGCGCAGGCCATCGATCTCTTGGACGCGGTGGATCATCCTTCGGTGAATATGATGCTCGACACATTCCACATGCATATGGAGGAGGCCTCGATGCCGGAGTCGATCCGCAGGGCCGGCAAGCGCCTCGTCCATTTCCAGGCAAACGAAAACCACCGCGGTTTTCCCGGCACGGGTGCAACGGACTGGACGGCGATCGGTCGGGCGCTGGTGGATATCGGTTACACGGGGCCGATGTCGATGGAACCCTTTCGCCGCAATGACGATCGTTTCGGGGTTCCGATCGCCCAATGGCGCGCGCCGCATGAAGACGAAACCGCGAAACTGACAGCCGCCTGCAATTTCCTGCACTCGACCATGCTATTGGCCGAACATCGCCGCTGAAGCCGAACTCCTATCGCGCCGGAGGGACTGCTGCCATCCGGCGCATGATGCTTCCCGCCGATCGCAGCACGTCGCGGGTTTTCTGAAGGAAAGCGCTGTACTGCGTGAAAGCATGCGTGACGCCCGGAACGATCACTAGATCGCACGGGCGTCCCAGTCTCGCAAGACGCTCCGCGAGCATCAGGCTGTCGGACTGCAATGGATCAATGCCCGCCGCGAAAAGATGGATCGGCGGCAAGGCTGAAAGCATCTCGTCGCTCGCGGCAAGAGGACTGGCCAGGGGATCGGAGGAAAGATCCCTGTCGCCGACATACCATCTCAGGAATCGTTGCATGCGCGCACGGGTCAATCCCGGTCCATCAGCGAATTGCTCATAGGAAGGCGTTGACGTATCGAGCCCGAAATTGCCGGAGAAGAATACCGCACCGACTGGCATGAGCATGGAATGCAGATGCTCGTTCAGCATCGCCGCGAGCCCGAGATTGGCGCCGGCTGATTCCCCGCAAAGAATAAGTGGCCCTGACTTGACGCCGAGATCGATTGCCGCCTTCATTCCGTGTCTGACGCAGGCAACGACGTCCTGAAGCCCGCAGGGATAGGGGTTTTCCGGCGCGAGACGGTAGTCAGGGACCAGGACCGGCATTTTGCTTTCCACCGCAAGCACCCGCGAAAGACGATCTTGCATCTCCGGGCCGCCAAATGCAAAGCCGCCACCGTGAACAAAAACGACCGCTCCGGGAGAAGCATTTGCAGGCAGCAGCACGCGCAGACGGGTGCGTGCCGATCCGATCTCCTCATCTGCGTCCAACCAGATGTCGCGCCGGATCTGAACCTCCGGCAAATCCACATTCCAACGACGATTAAGCTCCTCGGAGAGTGCCCTGCCCTCGGCAACCCCAAGCAAGGTGGGGTCGGGCGACGGACCATGTTCGGCTTCCATAGCAATGAATAGATCCTCTAGTTGAGGATCCAGATCTGAGTTAAACTGCATCAAGCTATCTCTTCATCACAGCAAAGCTATGGCTCCAAAGATGGAGCTGTCCCAACGACAATGTATCATTTCAAAACCGTTGGGAAGGTGGTTCCGGTCTTGAGCGGAATCGAACCTGGGCCCTATTCATCAGAACTTCTAAGCGGCTGAACGCTGAGCGTTTATGCATTTAGATCAATGTGGGCTCAAGATTACATTTTCGGACTTTGCCTCTGGTGATACCATCTCGGCACGCGCTCCCGCTGACGCAGACCGCTTGATTCTGCAATACATATTGCATCCATTATCCCTGTTGCAATTTATGGTGCATTATGATCTTTTGCGTCGGAGGAGATTTCAAATGCAGCTTGCCGAACGTGTCCAAACCGTCGCCGAGACGTTGACCCCAGCCGAACGAAAGCTGGTCAAGGAGATCATTTCCAAGCCACGTGACGTGGCATTGGGTACTGCTCTAGAACTGGCGCGCAAGATGGGTGTTCATCAAGCGACTGCTGGTCGGCTTGCACGCAAGCTTGGCTTCGAAACATATTCGGACTTTCGCGACGCGATCCGCGACGAGTTTATCGTCAAGACGGATCCAGCTTTGCGCGTTCGCAAGACGCTCGAGATTTCCCGCGGCCAAAGCATCCTGGACCTGCTCATCCAACAGGAGGTCGAGGCACTTTCGCGTTTGACGGCATACATCGACGAAAGCAGGCTGAACGATGCCGCAAAGACGATATCCGAGTGCCGGCGCATTTTCATCTTCGCGAGAGGCAACGCTGAGACGCTTGCCGTTCTGATGGATAGGCGTCTGCGTCGGATGGCATTCGAAACCGTTGTTATCAGCGGCGATAGCCGCGACATAGCAGAGCAAATCCTGACTATGGGCAGGCAGGATGCGCTGATCCTGTTTGCCTTCCGACGTCAGCCGGACGCTTACATCCCTTTGATGGAGCACGTCAGAAAAGTCGGCGCGCGTAGCATCGTCATCTCTGGCGCAGTTGGCCCATCTTTGTCGCCGCAGGGCGACCATCTCTTGTCTGCGCCAAGAGCGGGAAAGACGGATGCGTTCCAGACGCTGACAGTGCCAATGGCCATCTGCAACGGGCTGATCCTGTCGATCGCACAATTTGACGAAAAACGGTCGCTGATACAGCTTGAAACGCTGGGAGAGCTCATCGCATCCTTCGATCGACGGTAGCATCTGCGCACGATGCGCTAGTTTTCGTACGTCAAATTTTTGCAATATGAATTGCGCTTCATACGCCCATTGCAATTCAAATGGCATATGGGTGGTGCAAACCACCTTCACTCTGGGAGGAAATGACATGAAATGCATACTTTCCATCGCAACGTCCATCGGGCTCTTGGCAGCACCTGCGATCGCTCAAGAGTGTTGATTGCCACTGAGAACTGACCCGGCATAGCCTGATATTTCCATTGAGAATTGACCCATGTTTGAACCCTCCCTCGCATGTTTTCAGCGGGGGCTATGGAGTGATCGACATGGCGTTATTGAGCGTGATCCGACGCTGGCATTTTCGAGAACATCTATCGATCCGGGAGATTTGCCGCAGGACTGGCCTATCCCGGAATACTGTCCGCAAATACCTGCGCCTGGACGGGGTGGAGCCGAAGTTCAAGGTCCCGGAGCGGCCAAGCAAGCTTGACCCATTTGCGGATAGGCTGTCGGCCTGGTTGAAGACGGAATCCAAGAAAGGCCGCAAGCAGAAGCGGACGATGAAGCAGTTGCATGCCGAACTGGTGAGCCTCGGATACGGGGGCTCCTATAACCGCGTGGCGGCGTTTGCGCGGGAATGGCGAGAGGATCGGCAGAGGGAGTTGCAGACGACCGGGCGCGGCACGTTTGTGCCCTTGGCATTTGAACCCGGTGAGGCCTTCCAGTTCGATTGGTCGGAAGATTGGGCGATCATCGGCAATGAGCGCACCAAACTGCAGGTCGCCCATACGAAGCTAAGCTACAGTCGGGCCTTTATCGTCCGGGCCTATCTTCTTCAGACGCACGAGATGCTGTTTGACGCCCACAATCATGCGTTCCGCGTATTTGGCGGCATCCCCGGCCGCGGCATCTACGACAATATGCGCACGGCAATCGACAAGGTCGGCCGCGGCAAGGATCGCGACGTCAACACCCGCTTCCTGGCGATGGCCAGCCACTATGTGTTCGAACCCGAGTTCTGCAATCCAGCGTCCGGCTGGGAGAAGGGGCAGGTCGAGAAGAACGTTCAGGATGCCCGTCATCGTCTCTGGCAGCCCACGCCGCGCTTCGCATCGCTGGAAGCATTAAACGACTGGCTGGAGCAGCGCTGCAAGGAATTGTGGGCGCAGACCCCACACGGTCAGATGCGCGGCACCATCGCCGACATCTGGGCTGAGGAAGCATCGGCGCTCATGCCTGTTTCCAGGCCGTTTGACGGGTTTGTCGAGTATACCAAGCGCGTTACACCGACCTGCCTCGTCCATCTGGAGCGCAATCGCTACAGCGTGCCGGCGTCCTTCGCCAATCGACCGGTGAGCCTTCGGGTCTATCCGGATCGTGTCGTGGTTGCCGCGGAGGGCCAGATCATTTGTGAGCACCGCCGTGTCATCGATCGCTCTCATGATCGACCGGGACAGACGATCTACGACTGGCGGCATTATCTGGC
>NZ_FXAF01000007.1 GCF_900177415.1 Xaviernesmea oryzae
CGCAATGGTGGGTGAGCCTGTCGAGCAGGGCGGCGGTCATCTTGGCGTCGCCGAATACGGCCGGCCACTCGCCGAAGGCCAGGTTCGTCGTGACAATGATCGAAGCCCGCTCGTATAGCCTGCTGATCAGGTGGAAGAGGAGCTGACCACCGGCCTGGGCGAATGGGAGATAACCGAGTTCGTCCATGATGGACGAAGTCGAGCCTGGTGATGAAGTCGGCCAGCCGCCCCTGCTTTCCGCTACGTGCCTCCGTCTCGAGCCGATTGACGAGATCGACGACGTTGAAGAAGCGGACGCGTGCGCCGTTGCGGATCAGGGCGCGTGCGAGCGCGATGGACAGATGGGACTTCCCGTGCCGTTCCGCCGACCAGAACGATATTGTGCTGCTCGGCGAGGAAGGCTCCTGTCGCAAGCTGGCGCACCAGGCCTTCGTTGACCGGCGTGTCGGTGAAGTCGAAGTCGTCGATGTCCTTGGCCAGCGGCAGCTTGGCGACGGTGATCTGGTATTTGATGGAGCGCGCCTGCTTCTCGGCGATCTCCGACTGAAGCAGGTCACCGACGATGCGCGGCGGTTCGTGCTGGCGCTTGATGCCGGAGGCATGATCTCGTCGTAGGCGCTGCGCATGCCGAACAGCTTTAGCGTGCCCATCATGTCAAGGATTTGGGATCGTTCCATATCAGCTTGCCCTCCTGAGGCTGTCGTAACGGGCGCAATCGGCCAGAGGCTCGTGGGTCAGGCGAAGCGCATCGGGAATGGAAAGGATGGCGGCTGGCTGCGGGTCACGCTTGCGGGCCAGGATGTTGATAATGACGGCGGCCGAGAACACGCCCTGATCGAGCGCCTCCTGGCAGGCCGCCTCGACGGCGGGGAGCCCGTCCAGGCCCACACATTCGAGGATCGATACCATCTGCCGGTCGCCGTCATGCATGGCCTTCAGCCGGCGGCGCACCTTCTCCATGGCGGCGGGCAAAACCCAGTCGTGGAACGGCGCACCGTTGCGCAGCGCTCCCGGTTTGCGGGTCAGGACCGGCACGTAATGCCAGGGATTATAGATCGTCTCGCCACGGCCGAAGCAGCGGTCGTGTTGGCCGATCTCCACGCCATCCTGCCGGATGACGATGCGATCGGCATAGGCATGTATCTCGGCCGGGCGGCCAACTGCCGTGGACAGCACTGAGTATTTGTTGTTGTCGAAACGCACGAGGCAGGTCTTGCCGATCGAGGCCTGCACCGCGTGGAAGCCGTCGAATTTGCCGGGATAGCTGACCAGATGCGGCCGTTCCGCATCGAACACCTCCCAGATCGTGCGCTCCGTCTGATCGACATGCTTATGGGCACGGGCGTAACTGATGCACTTGTCCAGCAGCCAGCCATTCAGCTCATCGTAGGATTTGAAGCGCAGCCGCGGCGTGAAGAAGCGTTCCCTCACCAGATTGACCTGGTTCTCGACCTGGCCCTTCTCCCACCCCGACGCCGGCGTGCAGGCCACCGGTTCGATCAGGTAATGGCTGCACATCTGTAGGAAGCGGCGATTGTATTGCCGTTCCTTGCCGACGAAGACCGTCTCCACCGCGGTCTTCATGTTATCGTAGATGCCGCGCGTGCAGGCCCCGCCCAAGAAGGCGAACGCCCGGTCATGGGCGTCGAAGACCATCTCCTGCGTCTCGCGCGGATAGGCTCTCACATACATCATCCGGCTGTGGCAGAGCCGGACATGGGCAACCTTCACTGTGGTCGTCACGCCGTTCAGCACGACGATCTCGTGGCTCCAGTCGAACTGGTAGGCCTCGCCGGGCGCATAATAGAGCGGGACATAGGCTTCCGCCGTCACGGAGCCGCGCTCCTTCGCCCATGTCCTCGCGTAGCGCCGAACGGTGTCATAACCCCCCTCGTAGCCGAGGTCGCGCAAGTCCTCGAATATCCGGATCAGTGTCAGCCGTTCGCGAGAGGATTTGGCCTCATTGGCGAGCAGCATACCATCGAGCTGATCGCGCCAGGGCCCGAGCTTCGGCTGAGGTTGACGGGTCCGCTCGTATTTGAACTCCGTCTCATCGCTGCGCAGAACCTTCCGCACCACCTTGCGCGATATGCCAAGCTCCCGGCAGATCGCCTTGATCGACTTGCCCTGCACACGCGAAAGCCGCCGTATCTTCAGAATTGTCTCCACAACAAGCATCCAAATAAAAAGCCTCCGATGAAACCGGAGGCTGTTGTAACCCCATCGCAGATGGGGGTCCCGTTTGGACGCCGATCACCCCATGTGCGGGGTCCTTATTCCATGCCTAATCACAGAGGAAGCCGGCGCCGACCGGTGAACGAGCGATGCGCTCGTCGAGACGGGTCAGAGCGACGCCGGTGTGGCTTTTGCTTTCGCATTTCAAATCGGAAATTGTCATACGGGCGTTAGGTTTAGGGGCTAAATCCGGGTCGATTTTTCGCTAACGCTTTCAAATGAAGCTCCCTTGCCAAAGCGATTTCACGATCGAACCTTGCCGGCGAATCCCCCGATCTCGGACGAGCAGTGGTCGATGGCGCGTCGCATTGCCCGCGAGCTGGACAAGATCCTCGATGGCGGCGGCCCGAGGCAGGCTGCCATCACGCGCGCGGCGGCTGAACTGCGGCTCACCACGCGGCAGATTTACAACCTCCTCTCCCGTTATCGCGCCGATCGGACGGTGACGGCCCTGCTGCCGCGCACCGCCGTCAGTCGGCGCAAGCGGCTGCCGGAACAGATCGAGGAGATCATCGCGACCACACTTCGGGAGAAGTGGCTGACGCTTGAGCCGACCGGACTTGCTCCCGTGGTCGACGAGATCCGCGCGCGCTGCGAGGAAGCCGGTCTTGCCGTGCCGTCCTATGTGACGGTCGCCCGGCGCATTCCGGCATTGTTTTCGCCTGAAGAGATCGCGAAGAAGCGTTCGGCCAATCCGAAGCACCTGATGCGGCTGAAGCCGAGACCGGGCTATATCCATGCGCCGCACCCGCTCGCCGTGTGCCAAATCGACCATACGCCGACCGACATCAATTTCGTGGAGGTTGTCGACGGCGCTGGTGTGTTTGTCGGCCGTCCTTATCTGACAGTCATCACCGACGTGGCGACACGATCCATTCTCGGCTTCTGCCTCACCTTGGAGAAGCCGTCGGTGCTGTCTGTCGCGCTATGCCTCGCCCAGGCCATGTGCCCGAAAGACGCATGGCTTGCCGCGCGCGATCTCGATCACGCCTGGCCGATGTTCGGTCGACCGCGGCTGCTGGTCGCGGACTCGGCGATGGAATTCAAGGGGCATGCATTCCAACAAAGCTGTGATGATTACGGCATTCGTATCCGCCCCCGCGATCGTGGGAGGGTCCACCACGGCGGCGTGGTTGAACGGCTGTTGGGCAAAGTCAACGGGGTTCTCGCCACCTACCCGGGCTCTTCGGGGCGTTCGGTGGCCGACCGCGACGAATATCCATCCGAGCGGCGCGCATGCCTGAGCTTTGCCAATCTCGAGCGCTGCGTTGCGCTGGCCGTGATCGATCACAATCTTCAGGAAAATTCCAAGACCCTGAAGGTGCCGCTGACGGAATGGCAACGCAACAGTTCGGCACTGCCGGTCTACGGCGACGATCCGCAACGCGTGCTGCTGTCGTTTCTGCCGAGGACGAAACGGCAATTGTCGCCACAAGGGATCAGCATGTTCGCCCTGCACTATTATTCGGCGTGGCTGGGCGCCTTCGTTCCAGAGCGGGACCGGCTTGGAAAGCTCGAGGTGCGATACGATCCTCGCGACGTCAGCCACATCTATGTCCGCGACCCGGAAACCCGACAGTTTCGGCCGGTCGAACGACGCGACGGTCAGCTGACGTCAGTGACGCTGTGGGAGCATGAGGCGGAACGCGCCCGTCGACGAGCTGCAAACCACCGGTCAAGCACTCAGAAGGTTGCGCTCCGCCGCGAGATCTCAGCCATTATTGAAGCTGCCAAACCGTCCAAGCGCCAGTTGCGCGATGCTGTCCGCAATTCCCACGCCGTCGCCGCGGAAAAACCTTATGCCGCCATGCAGACACCGGCGCCGTCTCCAGCAGAGCATCCTCCGCGCCGGAAGAGCCGGCTACCGGTCGAGGATTGGTAGCCATGTCCGATCATTTGCTCGAGCATGTCCGGCCGTATCTCGACCGTGATCCGGAAGAGAGGATCGCCTATATCCGCGCGCCACGATGGATCGGACATCATGCGGCCCAAGACAGCCATCGGCGGCTGACCGAGCTCGTGGAACGACCTCCGTCCCTGCGAACCCAGGGGCTGATGCTGGTCGGACCCTACGCCAATGGCAAGACGATGATCGCCGAGCGGTTCGCCGTCGAGCACCTGAGGAGGGCGCCTGAGCAAAAAGTATGGATCGTCCAGACACGCGAAGGCGCCGGCCTCGGCCACTTCTATGCCAGCATTCTGCAGGCGTTGCGCGCTCCTGGCGGTAACATATGGGACCTTCGCCGCAAGGCGGAGCAACTCGACCACTTGCTGTCCAGCCTCAAACCGAGAGTGCTAATTTTCGACGAGTTTCACAATGCGTTGCGGGGCCGGGCGTGCGACGTCGAAGCCGTCTTCGCCTTCCTTCGGCGGATCGGCCGCCAGTACGACATATCGCCGGTGTTGATCGGCGAGGTGGCGGTCTGCGATTTCATCAACGCCACCAGCGAGATGGCGAGCCGCTTCGAGCTGGTCGCGGTTCCGCGCTGGCAATATGACGAAAACTATCTCATGCTGCTCGACAGTCTCGAGGCCGCATTGCCGCTAGCCAAAAGCTCGGATTTGTCGAACGAAGCATTGGCCCGGCGGATATTCAGCCTGTCGGAAGGCTTGATCGGCGAGATCGTCACCATCATCACCAAGGCAGCCATTGCGGCGATCAGATCCGGGACCGAACGCATCAGCAAAGCCAGCATCGACGAGCTGCGCCACGTGCCGGTCTCGCAGCGGCGCAACTCGGCTTTGCGCGAGAGCCTTCTATGACGACGGTCGACCCGCACGCGCCGGTCATCAGCATTCGCGAACGATATCGTGACATGGTTTCCGATCGGTGGCTTGGCATCATTGCGCCGCAGCCGGACGAGTTGCTGTCGAGTTGGCTACATCGGCTTGCCTACGCCAATGGGGTTGCTCCTCGCGCCTTCGCACGCGTGCTCGGACTCAATCCGGGAATGTGGTCGGCAGCCCTTGATCTCAGGCTGCCAGCCGACGTTGCGAACCTGCTGAGCGCCAACACCGGTATCGCGCACAATCAGCTCGCCGCGATGACGTTGTCGCATGACTTGCCGCGGGAACTCCTGCTGCCGCTACGCAACAATGGCCCTCAATGGAGTTCGACCTGGCTGCAGTTCTGCTCCCGCTGCCTTGCAGAGGACGCGCAGCCATATTTTCGGCGTCGATGGCGGCTGGCGACACGGCTCTCATGCATAGAGCACGGCTGTCGATTGCGCGACCGATGTCCGTCCTGCCTCGGCTGCATTGCGGTCTTTGACCAGGCCGAACTCGTGCCGCAACATTATTGTGTCGCGTGCGGCTATGACTTGCGCCGCGCACCGGTTCCCTACCTCAGTCCAACGGCGAGAACGCTCGACCGATGCATCGACAATTTCTGCAGTCTGGAAGCAACCGCCCATGCCTCGTTTGGCCCGCTGCTTATTCGTCGCCTGTTGAGCATGCCGAGTGCTGCTGGCGGCTACTACTCGACGATGATGCTCACCAGTCTGTCGACATCCGCGAGGACATATTGCGCCGAACATCTCAGTCGCCCCAGTGAATGGCCCGTGGATGATGAAAACGACCGCAAAGCTCGCCGTCTGTGGCACCTGGTTCCGCCGACGAGTGATCACTGCGCCTGGATCGAGCTGCTTGCCAACGCTCTCGGCCGAAAAGGAGGTCTGCCGGGTGCCTCTGAGGTCAAAAAACCAGGCAAAAAGATTCCGTACTTGCTCGGCGCCTATGCCAGAATGAGCCCAGGTCCCGGCTGTCGCCTGCCACCGGAGTTGATTGAAACGTAAAGAAGCACGCAAGACCTGAACAGTCACTCCTCCACAGAGTCGCTCTCAGACTCAGCAGTCGCGCCCTCTCCCAGCGCCTGCCGGCTGAGCAGCCCAGCGTCCTCGAGCCGTTCCAGATCGGGAAGGTCGCGTAGCGTCTCAAGACCGAATGCCGACAGGAAATGCTTCGTCGTCACATAGGTGTAGGGCGCGCCGGGGGTCGGGCTACGCGGGCCGGAGCCGAGGAAGCCGGCGTCGCGCAAACTGGCGATCGTGTCGCGGCTCACCTCCTTTCCGAACATGTTGGACAACTCGCCGCGGGTCACCGGCTGCAGGTAGGCGATCGCCGCCAGCACGGCGGCCTCGGTTTCGGACAGCGATGCGGTGACGCTCCGCGTTGACGCCTGCGAGGCGCGGATCGCAGAGGTGTAGGCCGAACGGCTCCGATGCTGCCAGCCGCCGGCAACCGCGACGATATCGTAAGGCCTGTCACGTAATTCCTCCCTGAGGTCGTCGATCAAAAGCTCGATGCTGCAGTTTCGGCCGACGACTCGCGCCAATGTTTCACGGCTGACTGGTTCGGCGGCGGCAAAAATGACGGCCTCCGCCCGGAGCATCCATTCCCGCCAACGCAATTCCGGCGGCAAATCCTCAAGCTCGCGATCGAGCAACACCTCGTCTTGCGGCCGTGCCTTGCGTCGTGTCGCGCTCGATCCCGCCATCATCACAACCCAAAAATCCGGAACGAGGTTCGGCCGGACAGCTCGCGCACCGCGCCAAAATTTTGGAGCCGTTCGAACAGCCGGGTGGCGGCCCAGCGGGAGAGAGGGCTGCCCGGCGCGGACGCCGGCACGGCATCCTCGTCGAGCAGTTTCTGGATGACGACGCCGGCGCCTTTGGTCCGCACTTTTGGCGCCACCACCAGCAATGTTTCAGCGCGGCGGCCGATCTCATTCGCCTGCCGCAGTGCTTCAGTCGTACCTGACACGAGCGCCAGGCACACCGCCCGCGCAAAGCCAGGTTCGCCGGGCCGCACCCGTCCCCGGCCGCCGATCGTCTTGAACGCCGCACCATAGCGTTCGCCCATCGTGAGCGGCACGCCACAATCCAAGCCGAGTTTTTCCGCCAGCAGCCGAGCGGCCAGCCACCAGGCCAGGATTTCGGCGTCGGGCCGGGCGGCGCAGATTTTTGCCACGAGATCGGCGGCGACGAATGGCGCTGTGCGCGGCGACTGCAGCGCGGCGTCGAACAGATCGGCGATCTCACTGAGACCCTCACGGCGCAAGCCGATCAGCGCCGCCAATTCCTCCAGAACCTTCGTACCGACCGGTCGCGTCTTCCCCGCCAGTTTGTGGAAGGCCAAAACCATCGCCCCGACCGGCCCCGGATCGTCGCCGGGCGCGGTCAGCAGCAGCGCGTCGCGCAAACCCGCTTCGCCCTCGTTGCGGCCGATCAGCTGCACGGCGGCTTGCGCGCATCTCAGCGCCAGCCGCTGGCGCCAGCAACCGGCCCAGACGGGTTCGGCGCGCACCAGATCGTCCAACGATTTCAGGGCGATGCCGGCGGCAAAGGCGGCATCCGTCTCGCTCATATCATGGTGGCGCGAGGTCGCCCAGGCCGGCAGAAGCGGCACGGCCGCCGGCGTGATCGGAGTGGCAAACGGGGAGCGGCGGCGCGAATCCATGCACCAGAGCATAATCGAGACGCGCGGTTTGTGCTATCAATTTCCCACAAAACCGCACAGCTTGTCATGATTGTTTTATGTCCAATAAAATTGCATTATCGGACGTTATATGCTTTATATAAGAAATGGCCGTTTTCGCGGTCTTCAGCCGCACCAGCACCCGCTTCTCCGGCTGAGCACCGCGAGAGAGTGCGTCGGCGAGGCCCATCAAAATCCCGGCTGCCGCGCAGGCTTAGGTAGAAAGTATATATCAAGGAACCTGGACACCTGCAATGGCACTTAGCATCAAGGACCCCGAGACGGAGAAACTCGCACGCGCGCTCGCGGCACGCACCGGCGAAACCATCACCATAGCGACGCGACGCGCGCTTGAGGATCGGCTCAGGCGGACGGGTTCGCAGGCCAAGAAGGCTGCCCTTCTCGAAGACATGGAGGCGATGCAGCGGCGCCTGAGCGTCCTGCCGGTCCTCGATAATCGTAGCGATGAAGAGATCATCGGCTACGACGAAAACGGTATCCCGAACTGATGGTGATCGATACCTCAGCGATCGTCGCGATCTTCTTCAATGAACCGGACGCCCAGCATTATCGCGAACACATCGCCGACGATCCCATTCGGCTCCTGTCTGCCGCGACGCTTGTCGAGGCCGCCATGGTGATCGAAAGCCGCTTCGGTGAGGCTGGTGGGGCAGAGCTTGATCTGTGGCTGCACAAGGCAAAGGTCGAGGTCGTTGCGGTCACCGCCGAGCACGCCGATCAGGCGCGCCGGGCATGGCGTCGTTACGGCAAGGGCCGCCATCCTGCCTCGCTGAATTACGGCGACTGCTTCTCCTATGCGCTTGCCAGCCTGACGGGTGAGCCGCTGCTGTTCAAAGGCAATGACTTCAAACAGACGGATATCGAGGCGGCATGACCAGTGAGCCTGATATTATTCCTGAGGAAGAGATGTTGGAAGGCGCCCCCACGCCTGCCCTGCAGCCGACGTCCGCCCTGCCAGGTCATCTGCAGGACCTCACCGATCGCGCCCGCAGCTATGTCGAGGCGGCCAGCTCCGCCAACACCCGCCGCGCCTACGCCTCGGACTGGAAGCATTTTTCGGCCTGGTGCCGGCGCTCCGGTCTGACGCCCCTCCCCCCACATCCGCAGACCATCGGTCTCTACATCACCGCCTGCGCTTCAGGTGCTGCCGAACGCGGCATGAAAGCGAATTCGGTCTCGACGATCGAACGCCGCCTCTCCTCGCTGTCGTGGAATTATGCGCAACGCGGCCTGGCGCTTGATCGCAAGGACCGGCATATCGCCACCGTGATGGCCGGCATCCGCAACAGCCACGCCCGCCCGCCGGTACAGAAGGAAGCCGTGCTCGCCGACGATATCATCGCCATGATCGAGACCCTCGATCGCGGCACGCTACGAGGCATGCGGGACCGCGCCATGCTATTGATCGGCTATGCCGGTGGTTTGAGACGCTCGGAAATCGTCGGCATCGATCTCAAGGCCAATCAGACCGAGGATGGCCGAGGCTGGATCGAAATCGTTGACAAGGGGATGCTGGTGACCCTACGCGGCAAAACCGGTTGGCGCGAGGTCGAAGTCGGCCGCGGCTCCTCCGACACCACCTGTCCGGTCGTTGCCGTCGAAACATGGATCAAGTTCGCGAAACTGGCCCATGGTCCCCTCTTCCGTCGGGTGACCGGACAGGGCAAAGCCGTCGGGGCGGAGCGGCTGAACGACAAGGAGGTCGCGCGTCTGGTCAAACGAACTGCCATGGCCGCCGGCATTCGCGGCGAGTTGAGCGAAATCGAGCGCGCCTTCAAGTTCGCCGGTCATTCGCTGAGAGCGGGTCTCGCCTCTTCGGCCGAGGTCGATGAACGCTATGTCCAGAAGCAACTCGGACATACGTCAGCAGAAATGACACGGCGCTATCAGCGCCGACGTGACCGCTTCCGCGTTAATCTGACGAAAGCGGCCGGCCTCTGAGCCTCTCCATCCCGATCGGCATCACGGTTGAAACTCCACCTCATTGCCTTCCGGCGTCACAATCGTAAGAGAAGCCTCGTCCACCACCGTGATCTTCATGTAGTCGCCGACGACATACATTTCTTCCGTGCCGGGTGCTTTCGCAGTAAACCGAACACCGCGGGCCGGCGTTACACCTTTGCAAAACATGGAATAGCGCCGAACGATTCCGGCGTCCGAGAAATCACCGATACGTGACGACGGCAGGTTCCCCCACACGTCTCGCCAATCGCGAGGCAGCCTGCCGCAATCACCTCGCTCGCCATGGATGATCCGGCTTTGGCCAACAACCAGGCGAACCTCTGGAAGGTAAGTGATCAGAGGGGCGTCATCGACCTCCGTTCGCCACGGCCTCCATTCCGTGTCCCACGCAATCCCGACGGCGACGCCAATCGAGAACAATCCCGCACCGGCAAGTGCCAGCAGCATCGCTGTTCCATGAACTGCCTTCGTCTTCGGTTCCGAAACGATCGGGCTCGTTTCATCGGGATCGTGCTTCATAGCACCATCGGCAGCCCGCGCTTGCTCGTACAGACGATCCCATTGCGCCATCAGGCCGGAGCCGCCCTCAATTGCCAGAAGCCTCAACAGGACGCGGGCGCTCCTCGGCCTGGGGAGATGGCGCCCGGCGCGCCAGTTGTTAAGGTTTCGGAGAGCGGCATCGAAGTGCTTCTGGCCTCGTCCGCTGGTCAACTCGCAGTATCGCGCCGCCAGTGACATATTGTCGGAGAAGCCGCAATGATGGCAAAGCTCGTCCAACAGCTTGTGCCACGTGTCGATATGTTCGAGATTATTCACCATGGACGTCCTTTCAGCAGCGTCAATCCGGGAGGACTAAAGGGGGCGCCACCTCGATCTTGAAATATGCCTCAAAGACCTTCAGTTCTTCGACACCCGGGTGCGCGGCAACAAACTTGATGGCGCGCACCACCATCTCCTTGCCGCAACCATTCATCATCTGCGTGGCAAGACCTCCATCGACAAAGCTGCCGGTTTTACTGGCGGGCAGGCTGGCTTCCAGGTCAATCCATTCGGACGGGGCGCCATCGCAACCTTCCACGACACCATGAATGAGCTTTTCAGCGCCTGGTGAAAGAAACGCTCTTGCATTATAGGCGATGGTCGGAAGCTCGGTTTTATCTACAGATGCCGGTCCCGTGGCTTCACGCCCATTCATGCCTACAGCAGCCAGAAGGCCCACTGGCAGGGTGATCAGCAAGGCAATGGGAAGCACCCGTCTGCCCGCGTGTATTCGATAAGATTGGTCGCGATTTGCGACAAGCCTGATACCCCCCGGGCCGTGGCCCGGAACATAATCGTGTCGGTCGACTAAGGCACGATAAGTGGCATCCCATTGCTTTCTGAGGATCGGATCGGAATCCACCTCAAGAAGCCGCGAAAGAACAAGGGCGTTGCGTCGAAGGGGCACGCGCCTGCCCAGCCGCCAATCGCGAAGATTTTTTTCTATTGCACGGAAGTCACTTTCACCGGATCGGCCCATTTGACGACACAAGTCATTGGCCAGATCCGCGTTCGAGGAATAGCCTCGTAACTGGCACAGCTTATCGAACAGTTCGTGCCAGTTTGTGAAGCCCTGCCAGTCTTCGGTGATCAAATCGTGCCTCCAGTATTGCACCGTATTGTAGCGACGAGATGCGGAAAATGAACCAGTTACACGCTGTGATTTTCCAAAACTTCCTGAGATTGCCGAGTTTTCCGGTGGCCAATCGCGTCAAATCTGCTTGTCTCCCCAACGTCAGGCGGAAGTTGTCTGACCGATCAATTCATGGGTTAACACGGACATAGGAGTGAACGCATATGCGCATCCCGACTGCAACAATTATCACGGCACTGATCATCGGAAGCGTCTCGGTCTCGACCGCCCAGGCTGCCTGCGAAGGCACAAATGGCAGGGGATGGGGTACTGGAAGAGGGGCCGGACAATTCGAGATGTCCACTCGCGACAAAATCTGCAAGATCAGTTTTCCCGGCTTCATTGACGACGTCAGAAAAACACGCACCCCGGCAACTGACGTTACGATCACCAGACAACCGAAGAGCGGCAAGATTACCGTCGTCACCGGCCAGGGATTGATTTATACCCCCAGTGCCGGCTTCAAGGGCAAAGACCGGTTTTGCACGAAGAACACTACACCGAAGGTGAAGGGCAAATCCCTCTCGGGATGTATTACCGTCTCCGTCCGATAGCCGCACCTGGTGCCGTTCCGTCTACAAAATACAACGACAAGCCTCGTGATGCGTTCGGCGCAACATGAGGCTTTTTCGCATATCTGTTCGTGGTGAACTCACCGATTTCCTAGCTTCCTTCAAATCCTCAGACCGACTGGCCTCGACCTGGTGCCGGACTGAAGCGCCTCACTTCCAGGAACAGCCGGAATGATCTGCCACCAACAGCGTCGTCGTGATCGACCAACAAAAGCGGTTGGCCTATAGTGCCCCCTGCCCTCGTCCGAAGACGCCAAGCATGTCGAA
This sequence comes from Xaviernesmea oryzae, assembly GCF_900177415.1. Classification (GTDB taxonomy): domain Bacteria; phylum Pseudomonadota; class Alphaproteobacteria; order Rhizobiales; family Rhizobiaceae; genus Neorhizobium; species Neorhizobium oryzae_A. The sequence goes on from NZ_FXAF01000007.1 coordinate 12,205, forward strand.
GGCAACCGGTCTCCGCCGGTCGAGCGCCAGTGCTTCCTGAAGTTCCATTATGTGCTCGCGCATCAGCTTGACGGCGCTCTCCACGTCACCATCCGCACAGTAACGGATGAGATCGTCATGATGATCGTGCCAGCCGGCCAAGCCGACCTGGTTGTCGAACAGGTTGACGATAAGGCTGGTGCGGGCGACGAGAAGACGAACCTGTTCGGCGAGAATATGATTCCCTGACAACTCGGCCATCAGAACGTGAAACCCGCCCGACAGGTGGATCGCTTCACGCATGTGGCCCTGTTCGCGCAACTTGTTTTCCTGATCGATGTTCTCCTGCAGGCGGGCAATCGCCACGGAGTCGGCAGCACGAGCCACCGCCTCTGTCGTCCCCGCCTCGATGGCGACGCGGGCGGCAAACACCTCTCTCGCTTCGTCGGCGTCCGGCGCCGCGACAAAGGCGCCACGCTTGGGAAAGAAAACGACCAGCTTTTCCCATGTGAGACGCTGCAGAGCGGTTGCGACGGCACGCCGGCCGACGCCGAACGCCTCGACGAGCGCCATCTCCGTCAGCTTGGTGCCGGGCAGCAGCCGCTGGTCCACGATCGCCGAAAAAAGGTGATCGTAGGCGTCATCCGCATCCTCGATCTTCGGCCGGTTGCGGTCATTCATCACCCCGACGAGGCGTTTTTCCTGCTTCATTGCTATTCGCTCTGTTTATTCAATGCGCACGTAATTGTGCGCAATTTATAGCGCAGCATTGTTTTTATTCAAGTTCACAAAGTGGCACGCCGCTTGCTCATCTATTTCCAGCCAAACCAAGGCAAAAGGGGAAGATGATGACGATTTTCAGCATGACACGCCGATCCTTCATATCGACGGCAATTGCCGCACCGTTCGTTCTGAAGGCCGGCATCTCGCGCGCCGCGACCTCGGTAAAATTCTCGCTTGCCGCGCCATTCGACGGCTCCAACGCCGCCTTCTTCCTGGCCCAGCAGAACGGCTGGTACAGGGATGCGGGGCTGAAGTGCCAGTTCGACGCGGGCGGCGGGTCCGGTGAGGCTGTTTCTCGCGTCGGCTCCGGCGTCTACGATGCCGGCATCGCCGACATCAATTCCATGGCGGAATTCAACGCAAAGAATGACGGCGCGGCGATCCGCAACGTCTACATGGTCTACTTCCGCAGCCCGCTTTGCGTCGGCACGCTTGCCAAATCCGGTATTGCGAAGCCTGCGGATCTCACGGGAAAAACGATCGGCGCAGCCGCACCCGATGGGGCCTACCGTCTGTTCTCCACCTATGCCAAGGCGGCGGAAATCGATCCGACGGCCGTCAAATGGAACATGGTGGGCCTTCAATTGCGCGAGGCCGTGCTTGCCGGAGGCGATGCCGATGCCATCCTCGGCTTCGACTCCACCATGTATTTCGGGCTGCTGAAGGCTGGCATCAAGCCCGACGACATCAAGTTCCTATACTATGCGGATGTCGGCCTTGATCTCTACGGCAACGGCATCATCCTGTCGGAAAAGTTCAGGACCCAGAACCCCGAAGCCGCCAGGGCGTTTGTCGACGTCAGCGCTCGCGCCTGGCAGGCTGCCGCAGCGGATCCCAAGGCCGCCATTGCCGCACTGAAGGCACATGCGCCTCTGATCAATGCGGATATCGAAGAACAGAAGCTCCTCTGGCTCATCAAGAACCAGATGACGACGGAAGAGTCCAAAGCCAAAGGCCTCGGCGCCATCGACGAGGCAAAGCTGGCGAAGAGCCTGGCAACGGTCGCCGCCGGCTTCGGATTGCCCACCATCCCAAAACCGGAAGATGTCTTCGACCCTTCCTTTCTCCCCTCCGCCGAGGTCAGGAAGCTGCCGGCATGACATTTGATCTTGTGATCCGCAGTGGCACCGTCGCAACGGCTTCCGATGTCTTCAAGGCGGATATCGGTATCCAGGGCGGTCGCATCATTGCCATTGCGGATCGGCTTGTCGACGGCCGCCATGTCATCGATGCCGCCGGCAAGCTTGTCCTTCCCGGCGGCATCGACGCCCATTGCCATCTTGATCAGCCGCAAGCACCTGGCCTTGCCTCCAAAGGTGCACGAATGGTCGACGGATTCCGCTCCGGCAGCATCAGCGCGGCCTTCGGCGGGACGACGACCATCGTGCCGTTCTGCGTCCAGCACAGGGGGCAATCTCTGACGGCTGCGGTCGCGGACTACCACGAGCGCGCGGCGGGTCAGACCGTCGGCGACTATGCGTTCCATTTGATCGTCAGCGATCCCACACCCGCCGTTCTCGGGCAGGAACTGCCCGCATTGATCCGGCGGGGCCACACCAGCCTCAAGGTCTACATGACCTATGAGGCCATGCAGCTCAGCGACCGCCAGATCCTGGACGTGTTCGAGACGGCCCGGCGGGAAAAGGCCATCATGCTGATCCATGCCGAGAACCACGAGATGATCGGCTGGCTCGCGGACCGCCTTGAGCAGGCGGGCCGCACAAAGCCGGTCGCCCACGCCCATTCCCGGCCGCTGCCGGTCGAGCGAGAAGCGACGCACAGGGCCGTGACACTGGCGGAAATCGCCGGCGTGCCGCTTGTCATCGTCCATGTCAGCGGCGGAGATCCCCTGGAGGAAATCAGGCGGGCGCGGGCGCGAGGACACGTCGTCATCGCGGAAACCTGCCCGCAATATCTCATGCTCACCGAACAGGACCTCGACATGCCCGACATGCTGGGCGCAAAGGCTATGTGCAGCCCCCCTCCCCGCGACACGCAGGCACAGGCCGCGCTTTGGCAAGGGATTGAAGATGCCACCATCGACATTTTCAACTCCGATCATGCTCCCTACTGCTTCGACAGTGAAGGCAAGCTCAAGGCTGGATCCAATCCGTCCTTCCGGGCCGTCGCCAATGGCATTCCTGGCCTGGAGACGCGCCTGCCGATCCTGTTCAGCGAGGGGGTGGTGAAGGGGCGTATCGATCTGCCCCGTTTCGTCGCCCTTACGGCAACCAACAACGCGAAACTGTACGGACTGCACCCGCGCAAGGGCACGATCGCGATCGGCGCCGATGCGGACCTGGTCCTGTGGGATCCGGAACGACGGATGACCATTACCAACGATATTCTCCACCACAATGTCGACTACACGCCTTTCGAAGGGCTCGAGGTGCAGGGCTGGCCGGAGACAGTGATCAGCCGGGGTGAGATCATCGTCGACAAGGGAGAGCTGAAGGGCAAGCCCGGAAGAGGACGTTTCCTGACGCAGGAGATATCCTCTGCCTGGAAAACAAGGGAGATCAAGGCATGGATCTGAAGATCGAGGGCAAGCGTGCGTTGGTGCTCGGAGGAAATCGCGGCATGGGGCTGGCGATCGCCAGGACCCTGGTCGAAGAAGGCGCGGATGTCGCCATCGCGGCACGCGACGAAAAGGTACTGGCTGCGGCAGCAGAGGAACTGGGCATTGCGCGCAGATTCCACGTCGATCTGGCCGACACCTCCTCCTTCGCCGCGTTCGCCGAAGCCGTCGGCGATATCGACATTCTCGTGAACAATACCGGCGGTCCGCCTTATGGGAGCGCGGTCGGGCGCGCGCCTTCCGATTGGGAAGAAAGTTTCAGGGCCATGTCGCTTTCGGTCATCCGCCTGACCGACCTGTTCCTGCCGTCCATGCGCCGCAATGGTTGGGGCCGGATCGTCACGGTCGTCAGCACCGGGGCGGTCCAGCCCATTCCGGTCCTCGGCATATCGAATACGCTGCGCGCCGGGCTGGTCGCCTGGTCCAAGTCTCTGGCACCCGAAGTGGCTGCCGACGGGGTGACGGTCAACGTGCTGATGCCGGGGCGCGTCGCGACGGAGCGGGTGCGATTGACAGACGAAGCGACGGCCGCCCGTGAAAAGATCGACGTCGAAACCGTCAGGCAGCGTTCCTTTTCCCAGATTCCGATGGGCCGATATGCCGAGCCGGAAGAAGTTGCCGCGGTCGCGGCCTTCCTGTGTGGTCAACCGGCATCCTATGTCACCGGAAGCGTCTATCGCGTCGACGGAGGATATGTCCGCCATGTTTGAAGCTGGCCACGCCGAGACGGGACAGGACGTACGGATGGCGGCGCGCACCGGGTTTTCAGGAACGACTGTCGGGCGTGCGCCAGGCTATGTTCAGGCCAATGTCTACATCTTGCCGGAAACCCATGCAGCGGATTTCGCGTCCTTTTGCAAACGCAACCCCGAAGCCTGCCCCCTTTTGGCGCGAAGTGAGCCGGGGCGCTATCTCATGCCTGGACTAGGGCGAGGAATAGACATACGGCGCGATCTGCCCGCCTACCATGTCCATGAAAACGGAAGCGAGCGTCCGGCCCCCGACATTATCGAGCTCTGGCGACCCGATCTCGTCGCTTTCGCCATCGGATGCTGGCTGGGTGCGGAAGGCGCCCTTGCGGACATGGGTATTCAGATGCGCCACCGCACCCTGCGCCGTCAGGGCGGATTGTATCGGACAAACCGGCACGCCAGGCCATCCGGCCCCTTTCAGGGCCCGCTTGTCGTTTCGATGCGTCCGTTCAGGAGCGAAGACCTCGCACGGGTCGTCGCGATCACCGAAGGAATGCCGCTGAGCCATGGCGCACCTGTCCATATTGGCGATGCGGCGCGACTGGGTATCGACGACCTCGCGCAGGCGCACTGGGGTGATCCGGTCTTGCCCGAAGCAGGCGAAACCGCTGTTTACTGGCCCTGCGGTCTTACGGCGCTCGCCGCAATTCAGAATGCTGGACTGCCATTTTTTATCAGCCACGCACCGGGAGCCATGCTGGTCACCGACCTGAAGGAGACATTTCGCCCATGCCCGTCATTCGCCCTGCCGTCAAACTCAACCATAGCGGCGCATTGCTCGTTCTGAATGCCGCCATCGAGGCGGCCACGACGATGGACATCCCGCAATGCATCGCCATCGTCGATGAGGGCTGCAACCTCATGGCTTTTGTGCGGATGGATGGTTCACGCGTCCTCTCCATCGAGAGCGCGACGCGCAAGGCAATGACCGCAGCGACGACCGGACAGCCGACCGGGACGCTGCCGGCGGACAAGGCGATCGCGCTTGCGGAAGCCACAGGCGGCCGCATGACCAATTTGCCTGGCGGGCTGCCGCTGCTTGTGGACGGACAGATCGTCGGCGGGATCGGCGTGGGTTCCGGAACAAGCGAACAGGACCTGGAGATCGCGAAAACCGCCGTCGCAGCATTCAGGCAACTGGTCAGCAACGAGGGCACGGCATGACGCGATCTCCAGCCGCTTCAGAAAGCCATGCCATGCGGGTCGCGCAGCTCGAAAACGTAAAGGTCCGCTTCGGTAAGGGAAACAATGCCTTCCTCGCGCTTGATCGTACCAATCTGGCCGTCAATCCGGGGGACTTTGTCGCCATGGTCGGGCCGTCCGGCTGCGGAAAGTCCACGATACTCAAACTTGTGGCGGGGCTGCTGCGCCCGACGGAAGGCAATGTTTTTGTCGCCGGGCGCGAGGTAGGCGCAGAACGGATCGGTATCGGCATGGCCTTCCAAAATCCCACGATGCTGCCCTGGCTGACGATCCGCGAAAACATCATGCTGCCGCTGAAGATCGTCAAGCCCTACGCCCACACCTTCGCACGGGACAAGCGCACCGTGTTTCGCGATCGGGCGGAGGATCTCCTGGCAAAGGTCGGGTTGACCGGTTTCGGGGACAGGCGTCCGTGGGAACTGTCCGGCGGCATGCTGCAGAGAGCCAATCTCTGCCGGGCTCTTATCCACTCACCGAAGCTTCTGATGCTCGATGAACCCTTCGGCGCCCTCGATCAATTCACCCGCGAAGAACTCTGGTCGGTTCTTCAAGAGCTTTGGATGGAAACAATGCCTACCGTGTTTCTTGTGACCCACGACCTGCGGGAGGCTGCTTTCCTCGCCAGCCGCATCCTGGTGATGAGCGCCCGGCCCGGCCGTGTCACCGAGGACAGGGCTGTCGGGTTCACCCGGCCGAGGACTCTCGAAACGACCTTCGAGCCGGAATTCGCCGAACTGACGAACGACCTGCGGCGAATGATCGTCGAAGCCCGGCAGATTTAGGAGCCCGTGATGACCTTGTCCCAGCGCACGATCGACCATCTCAAGTCCATCGCGTTCATCCTGCTTCTGTTCCTCGCCTGGGAGGTGGCCTGCATCGTCTTTGCCGTCAGCCCCATCGTGCTCCCCCGCCCGAGCGCGATCGTCTCGACGCTGATCGTGCAGATGCCGGCGCTCTGGCCCCATATCCTGCAGACGCTCGTCACCACGATGATCGGCTTTCTCGCCGGCATGATCATCGGCGTGGCGCTCGGCGCGATCGTCGGGGTATCGCGGACGGCCTATAATGTCGCCTATCCCCTGCTTGTGGGCTTCTCGTCGATCCCAAAGGTGGCGGTCGTGCCTATCTTCGTCCTCTGGTTCGGCTCGGGGACGGTCCCCGCCATCCTGACGGCATTGACCACATGCATCTTTCCCATCGTGGTCAACGTCGCGACCGGGCTCGCCACAACGGAACCGGAGATGGAAGACGTGCTTAAAGCCTTGGGCGCCAACCGGTCGCAGGTCTTCTGGAATGTCAGCCTGCCGCGGACGATGCCGTATTTCTTCGCATCGTTGAAAGTTGCCGTAACCCTTGCTTTCGTCGGCACGGTTCTGTCGGAAACGGTTGCCGCCAATCGCGGTATCGGAACCGTCATGATGATGGCGACGGCAAGCTTCGACGTGCCGCTCGCCTTTGCCGGTCTCTTCGCGCTCGCGCTTCTCGGCATTCTCCTATACGCGGTCTTCGCGATCATTGAGCAGCGTGTCTGCGGCTGGGCAAACCGCAAGCAGGAATTCGCCATGGGCTGACGCTCAGGTGAATGTCGTCTCCGTCAACGTGGTCGCCATAGCCTCCGCGAAGGGAGACGTGTGTCTTCAACTCGAACCGGATGAGGTTGAAAATGGCATTGAATCCCGCAGATAGTTATCCGCATACACCGGAATATTACGCCGAGTTCGCCGGCAATCAGGAGCGGCAGTCGTTCCAGTTCGTCAAGGACATCGATACGGCGATGCGCGCCAACTACGCCGTCAACATCGTGAACATCGGCCAGAATATCTATCCGCTGCTCTATGTCGAATCGACGTTCGACGGAGGGCGCTACACGCTTCTGACGGACGCCAGGACCCGCTACGTTCATCAGAATGTGGGGCAGATCTACGACGTGACAAAGGCGATCTCCCATATCCCGCTTGGAATATTCTCGATCATATCGGGCTATGGCGAATATCCGTCATTTGGTCAGTGGCTCCAGCCACTGATGGCTTATCGCGACCAGATCATAAAGGTCAGAGATACCAAGAACGGCATCTCGGGCATGACGCTCGAGGACAAGATCACGACCGATGCGATGCTCATCGAAAGCCTGAATTTTATCGACAAGATCATTTCTCAAAGCTCATTCTCGTATCAGGAGTTTGCCACCTATGCCCGAAGCATCGGCGATGCGATTCTTTATTGTCAGAACCGGGCCGCTAAAAATCAGGTCGACGTCATGACTAATGTCCTGAACGGTTGGAAGGGCATGATTGGCGAGGAGGCTTGGGACAAGATGTACGTCATCATCGGCGCCATCTGGACCCTCACACAAGAAAACGCCCACGAACTGATCATCAAGGCGCTCATGAAACCGGAGCTGCGCGAGACGCACGTGGTCGTCAGTGAAGCCGTTCCTGATCTGCAATCGGCACAGACCTTGATGGGACGGATCGTCGGTGACCGGATCATGGCTGAACTCGTATTCGACGCCAAAGCCAACGAAGCCTTCGCCCAGGATATCTACTCACTTTCGACGCGGCGGGATCTTCTTTCTCAGGCGGTGGAAGCCGTGGTGGGAGATGTTGCCCGAACGACTGCCGCAGCCAACGGGGTTACCTGTCCACATCTGCGATCCTAGCCACGACAGGCCGAATACAGGCGCGGCGCGCGGACGGCACATCTCCAACAGCTTGTCGACGCCCAGTTCCGCCAATGCCAGCAACATTCCGCACGTCGGCTGAAAGCATTTTTTGGCTTGATGCCGCCCGCCACCAGAACCGTTGCAGGTCTCGCTGTCGCCTCGACCGGTCAATATCGAAATTGCCCGGCAAATGTGTGCGCCGACGAAAAAGCCCGGTGCGGGAGGAGGTGCACCGGGCTTCGATCTTGGCTGACAACTTGGGAGGAGGAGTGCTGTCAGTCGCATAAAGCCGCTCGGGAGGAGGAGAGTGGCTTTGATAGAGCTGAATTAATCGCACCGCACAAACGTTCAAGTAGAATTTTGCAGTGCAGCATTTTCGAATGCTCGGTATCGGTTTCCTTCGAGAGGGCCTCTACAGCAAGTCGGGTTCGCCGCGCCCGGATCCGGGATTTGATATGACAGTTGCAATGATCATTTCGGGAAGTGCTCGACATGCGTCTCGACGGTGCGGCCGAAATAGACGACGCGGCGTCCGAGGAACGACACGAGATATCCGGCACAACCCGCTGCCTTCACCTTCTCGCAAAATGCCTTGTAGCTGTACTCCGGCCCGTTCGCCTGTGCCCACCGCACCAGCGCCTCCACGCTCGCTGCGTCGAAGGTGGCTGCGACATGGCACGACGACGTCGGCATATCCAGCATCGTGTTCTCGCCATCCGGCAAGTAAAAAGTCTGGGTGCTGCGGCGATAGTCGACCGTGTAGCCCTCGAACCCGGCGGCGATCAGCTTACCGACAATTTCTGGAAAGCTAAGGCTGTTCTCGTGAGCGGCATTAAGGCACGTTTGGGCAATAGATATCCGTTCCGCGTCCACGGCAGTTTCCTTTCATATAGGTCGTGGATATGAAGCTGGTGGCGTCAGTCAACCGGAGCAGCCTTGAGGCCTTGCCTCTCGGCGAGAGCTTTCAGGATACGATTCAGTGCCTCGTGCTCTTCCGTCGTCAGCACGCCAAAATATTCGACGTCATTCTGATCCGCGAGAGAGGCAAGCACGGGAACCTTACCGCGCCCCTCCTCCGTGAGGGACAGACTGTGCGCGCGTCGATCCTCTCCATTCGCGGTTCGCTCGACGAGCCCCTTCGCCAGGAGCCGGTCGGCGAGCTTGCTGATCGCGCCCCTGGTCATGCCCATCGTCTCGGCGAGAACCGAGGGAGGCATAACGTTCCGATCGTAGAGCGCCCGTAGGAACACCCATTCTGCTACTGTCACGTCATGATTTGCCACCTTCCGGGCGAACTCCTGCGACACGGCGTTGGATACCATCCGCAGCCAATAGCCGGTATGGTCGTTCAGACTGGAGACAGGCGGCATCGTAACTCCTTGTTGACTAGGAAACTACATTGAAATGGTTTCCTAGTCAACAACATTTGTCCGGATCAATGATCTGAAGGGCTCGGTTGCGCGGAGGTGCTGGCTACCAAAAGACGTTCTCAAAGGATCGTTTATGATCATCTTCTGCATTTGAACAAAGCTCTTGCCATGGCGACAACGTGTCGATAGATTCTGATTCCATCGACATATTTTGTCAATCGGCATCGTAACGGGACCCCTTATCGGCTCCCAAAAGGGACCCCTGCCTCTGGTTGCATAGGGTCAGCGCGCGTAGGCCCGGAGCTCTCCGTCTAGCGCAGGGGCCTGCGGGCGCGGGTTGTTTGTCTTTTCGGCTTTAGCTTTGAGAGCGGTTTTTGAAGCGCCAGGATTCATTCCCGGTCTCAACGATTTCGCAATGGTGGGTGAGCCTGTCGAGCAGGGCGGCGGTCATCTTGGCGTCGCCGAATACGGCCGGCCACTCGCCGAAGGCCAGGTTCGTCGTGACAATGATCGAAGCCCGCTCGTATAGCCTGCTGATCAGGTGGAAGAGGAGCTGACCACCGGCCTGGGCGAATGGGAGATAACCGAGTTCGTCCATGATGACGAAGTCGAGCCTGGTGATGAAGTCGGCCAGCCGCCCCTGCTTTCCGCTACGTGCCTCCGTCTCGAGCCGATTGACGAGATCGACGACGTTGAAGAAGCGGCCGCGTGCGCCGTTGCGGATCAGGGCGCGTGCGAGCGCGATGGACAGATGGGACTTCCCCGTGCCGGTTCCGCCGACCAGAACGATATTGTGCTGCTCGGCGAGGAAGGCTCCTGTCGCAAGCTGGCGCACCAGGCCTTCGTTGACCGGCGTGTCGGTGAAGTCGAAGTCGTCGATGTCCTTGGCCAGCGGCAGCTTGGCGACGGTGATCTGGTATTTGATGGAGCGCGCCTGCTTCTCGGCGATCTCCGACTGAAGCAGGTCACCGACGATGCGCGGCGGTTCGTGCTGGCGCTTGATGCCGGAGGCCATGATCTCGTCGTAGGCGCTGCGCATGCCGAACAGCTTTAGCGTGCCCATCATGTCAAGGATTTGGGATCGTTCCATATCAGCTTGCCCTCCTGAGGCTGTCGTAACGGGCGCAATCGGCCAGAGGCTCGTGGGTCAGGCGAAGCGCATCGGGAATGGAAAGGATGGCGGCTGGCTGCGGGTCACGCTTGCGGGCCAGGATGTTGATAATGACGGCGGCCGAGAACACGCCCTGATCGAGCGCCTCCTGGCAGGCCGCCTCGACGGCGGGGAGCCCGTCCAGGCCCACACATTCGAGGATCGATACCATCTGCCGGTCGCCGTCATGCATGGCCTTCAGCCGGCGGCGCACCTTCTCCATGGCGGCGGGCAAAACCCAGTCGTGGAACGGCGCACCGTTGCGCAGCGCTCCCGGTTTGCGGGTCAGGACCGGCACGTAATGCCAGGGATTATAGATCGTCTCGCCACGGCCGAAGCAGCGGTCGTGTTGGCCGATCTCCACGCCATCCTGCCGGATGACGATGCGATCGGCATAGGCATGTATCTCGGCCGGGCGGCCAACTGCCGTGGACAGCACTGAGTATTTGTTGTTGTCGAAACGCACGAGGCAGGTCTTGCCGATCGAGGCCTGCACCGCGTGGAAGCCGTCGAATTTGCCGGGATAGCTGACCAGATGCGGCCGTTCCGCATCGAACACCTCCCAGATCGTGCGCTCCGTCTGATCGACATGCTTATGGGCACGGGCGTAACTGATGCACTTGTCCAGCAGCCAGCCATTCAGCTCATCGTAGGATTTGAAGCGCAGCCGCGGCGTGAAGAAGCGTTCCCTCACCAGATTGACCTGGTTCTCGACCTGGCCCTTCTCCCACCCCGACGCCGGCGTGCAGGCCACCGGTTCGATCAGGTAATGGCTGCACATCTGTAGGAAGCGGCGATTGTATTGCCGTTCCTTGCCGACGAAGACCGTCTCCACCGCGGTCTTCATGTTATCGTAGATGCCGCGCGTGCAGGCCCCGCCCAAGAAGGCGAACGCCCGGTCATGGGCGTCGAAGACCATCTCCTGCGTCTCGCGCGGATAGGCTCTCACATACATCATCCGGCTGTGGCAGAGCCGGACATGGGCAACCTTCACTGTGGTCGTCACGCCGTTCAGCACGACGATCTCGTGGCTCCAGTCGAACTGGTAGGCCTCGCCGGGCGCATAATAGAGCGGGACATAGGCTTCCGCCGTCACGGAGCCGCGCTCCTTCGCCCATGTCCTCGCGTAGCGCCGAACGGTGTCATAACCCCCCTCGTAGCCGAGGTCGCGCAAGTCCTCGAATATCCGGATCAGTGTCAGCCGTTCGCGAGAGGATTTGGCCTCATTGGCGAGCAGCATACCATCGAGCTGATCGCGCCAGGGCCCGAGCTTCGGCTGAGGTTGACGGGTCCGCTCGTATTTGAACTCCGTCTCATCGCTGCGCAGAACCTTCCGCACCACCTTGCGCGATATGCCAAGCTCCCGGCAGATCGCCTTGATCGACTTGCCCTGCACACGCGAAAGCCGCCGTATCTTCAGAATTGTCTCCACAACAAGCATCCAAATAAAAAGCCTCCGATGAAACCGGAGGCTGTTGTAACCCCATCGCAGATGGGGGTCCCGTTTGGACGCCGATCACCCCATGTGCGGGGTCCTTATTCCATGCCTAATCACAGATCGAATATGCCGACCCGCGTGTGGTGCGGGCCACCCTCGGCAGCTTCATCTCGAACTTCCGCAGCGTGACACCCGATGCAGTTGTGCAGAAACAGTATATCGACCGCACTTACGCGCTGCTCAGGACTTCGGATCCCGCAACCGAAAAGGTCAATGCCTGGTTCCGGTCGGGCTCGCCGTTCGAGAAGGCGAAGACCGCGACGGTGGCGGTCGAGGTCAGCAACATCGTCGCGCTCTCGAACCAATCCTATCAGATCGACTGGACCGAGTTCGAGCGCGACCGCCGCGGCAAGGAGACCGCCACCCGCCGCTTCCGCGGCATCGCGACCGTGACGCTGACGCCTCCCCAGGACGAGGGCGTCATCCGCTTGAACCCCATCGGTCTCTATCTCCGCGATTTCGACTGGACCGCACAGCTTTGAAAGGCATGGCCCTCATATGAACGTCAGAACCAGAATGGCCCGGGCCTCGCTCAACGGAGCTGTGATCTTATTCGCGATGATGGCAGCATCCTTGGTCTGCTCTTCATCCGCGCTCGCCGACGGCGTGACCCCCAACGAGGCAAAGGGCATGGGTATTTCCCGCCAGTGGCGGGGATCGCGCGGGCTCGTGACCAAGGGACCGGACGGCAAGGTGATCTTTCTCTATGGCGAAGTGCAGCCGTCCGTCGTCTGCTCGCCACTGCAGGTCTGCGATATCGAGCTCCAGGGCGGTGAGGTGGTCCGCGACGTGCTGGTCGGCGACACAGTGCGTTGGAAGGTCGAGCCGGCGACATCGGGTGCGGCCGGCGGGCAGGCGATCCATCTGATCGTCAAGCCGTCGGAGCCGGGGCTCGTCACCTCGATGGTGGTGACGACCTCCCGGCGCACCTACCATATCCAGCTCAAATCCAACCCGACGCAATACATGGCCCGGGTCGGCTTCGAATATCCGGAAGATGTCTCGGCGAAGCTTGCCGACGTCAATGCCCGGCTCGAGGCGAGCACAATTCCTGGCGCCGGCGTTCCGGCCGAGCAGCTCAACTTCGGCTATTCCGTTTCCGGCAGCGCCGGCTGGCGGCCGACGCGGGTCTATTCCGATGGGTTGAAAACCTACATCCAGTTCCCGCGCTCGATCTCCGGCCAGGACGCGCCGGTTCTCGTCGTTACGTCAGGAGGCCAGAACCGCATCGTCAACTACCGCATGAAGGGCAACATGATGGTGGTCGACTACAACGTCGATCGCGCGGTGCTGGTCTCCGGCGTCGGCTGGAAACAGGAGAAGGTGACGATCAGAAGGGGAGGGCGGTGATGCGAGCTTTCCTCATACCCTGCGCCATCCGCAGCCTCGCCGCAGTCTGCCTTGGCGGGCTCCTCCTTTCCGGATGCCAGTCGCTGAGCACAGACGGGCTTGTTGCGAGCAATGCGCCTCCGGAGATTTCCGGCCCGGCGGCGAGCGCCATCGCCGGCGACATGGTGAGCCGTTTCGCGGAGCAGATCGGACCGGGAAAGGCGACGGTCGCGCTCAAACCCGACGCGTCTCCTTTCGGACAGGCTCTCGAAGCAGCCCTGAAGGGCTGGGGCTATGCCGTCGTTACCGACCAGAAAACCGACAGCGGCACGACGGTGATCCCGCTCGCCTATGTGGTCCTGCCGTTCGACGGCCAGGTTCTGGCGCGTCTGTCGACCAATAGCGTCGATCTCGGCCGGGCCTATGCCGTCACAGCGGACGGAGCGACGCCGGCGAGCGCGCTGTCGCTGATGCGGCGCGGGTAGGGAGAGGGTCATGGTGCAATCCTTGCCACTCGGCGGCGCGGCGAACCAGGAAGCGGAAGCCGGTATCCGCCGGATCAACCGCCTGCCGATTATTATCGTGATCGGGCTCTTGATCGCCTTCCTGGCAGTGATCTTCTACGGCCTTGCCTCACGCGGGCTCTATTTCCGCGGCAACACTGGGCCTGACGCGAGTTCGGGAAATCCGGCATCGACCTTCGCCGACCAGATCAAGCGCGGCGTGACGGACGGCATCATCGGCGAGCCGCAGCAGCAGACCACTTTCCAGCCGACGCCTGTTGAAACGAAAGAGGACGGACAAAAGGCGAGCAATCCCTTCACGCCACAGCCGGGACAGCGCCAAGAACCGCAGCGGACACAGGACCTGGAGCCGGAAGAGGTCTGGCGGGCGCGGCTGGAGCGCGAACAACAGGAGCAGTATCTGCGTGAGCGGCATCGCCAAAGGATGGCCCGGCTTCAGGCGAACGATGCCGCCTATGACGCGCCGCTCGCGATCGATCGCAGCAAGCTGGCGGCGGACGAGGGCGCCATGGCGGACGACACGACCTCACGCGCAACGCCGACCACCTCATGGGCGACCACGGGAACACCGTCCGATCTTTACGCCGCTGCATTGCGGGCCGGCCTCGGCGGCCAGAACATCGATCCGAACGGGCAGCGCTCCAAGGAGGATTTCTTCAATGCCGATCTCAAGGAACTTGGATATCTGCCAAACCGGGTGGTACCGCAGCAATCACCGTATGAGCTGAAGCGCGGTTCCGTCATTCCGGCGATGCTGATCACCGGCATCAATTCCGACCTGCCCGGACGGATCACGGCGCAGGTCAGCCGGAACGTCTACGATAGCGCGACCGGCCATCGCCTCCTGATTCCGCAGGGAACGAAGCTCTTCGGCCGCTACGACAGCAAGGTGTCGTTCGGTCAGAGCCGCGTGCTGGTCGTCTGGACGGACATCATCTTCCCGAACGGCTCGACGCTGCAGATCGGCGGCATGGCGGGAACGGATGCTCAAGGGTATGGCGGCTTCACCGACAAGGTCAACAACCACTATCTGAGGACGTTTGGCTCGGCCGTGCTGATTGCATTGATCGGAACAGGAATTGACATGGCTGTGCCAGAGAGTTCGACGCTCGCGACGCAGGACACCGCTTCCGACGCGGCGAGGCGGAATTTCGCAGAGACCTTCGGGCGCGTCGCGGACCGAACCATCCAGCGCAACATGGATGTGCAGCCGACGTTGGAGATCAGGCCGGGCTACAAGTTCAACGTTTTGGTTGATCAAGATATTGTGTTTCCAAACACATATCGACATGAACGCTAATGCTGAAGCGGTAGCCTAAGCCGCCGTTACTCCCCCAAGGCAAACGTATTTCAGTTCGAGAAACTCCTCGATGCCATAGCGGGAGCCCTCGCGGCCGAGGCCGGAGAGTTTAAGGCCGCCGAATGGAGCCTCGGCCGTCGAAATGAGGCCGGTGTTAACACCGACCATGCCGTATTCCAGCGCTTCTGCGACGCGGAAGACGCGCGCAAAGTCGCGGGCGTAAAAATACGAGGCAAGCCCGAATTCGGTGTCGTTCGCCTGTGCGATGACGTCCATCTCATCACAAAAGCGAAAGAGAGGCGCGACGGGGCCGAACGTTTCCTCCCGTGCAAGCTTCATATCTTTCGTTACACCGGTGACCACTGTGGCCTCATAGAACGTGCCGCCAAGCGCGTGACGCCTCCCGCCTTGGATGACGCACGCGCCTTTCGACACCGCGTCGCTCACATGTTCCTCGACTTTTTCGAGCGCCGCCCTGTCGATCAGCGGTCCGAGTACGACGCCTTCATCGAAGCCATTGCCGGTCTTCAGCCCGCCGACGGCAGCTGCCAGCTTTTCCGCAAAAACCTCATAGACGCCATCCTGCACGTAGATACGGTTGGCGCAGACGCATGTCTGGCCGTTGTTGCGGAATTTTGCGATCAGCGCACCCTCGACGGCCGCATCCATATCGGCATCGTCGAATACGATAAAGGGGGCGTTCCCGCCTAGTTCCAGCCCGAGCTTCTTGATAGTTTGCGCAGACTGTTTGTAAAGCTCGGTGCCGATTTCCGTGGAACCGGTGAAGGTGAGTTTGCGAACAATCTGGAGTTGCCCCCAAAAGACCGGACGTGCTCAGGTTTGAGATTGCGAGCTGATGAACTCGCGGGGTGATTGATATCCTAATGCCTTATGCGGGTGAAGATCGTTGTAATGATCAAACCAGAAGGGCAGTTGTGCGATGACGGTTTCGGCATCCGGAGTTGGGTTTACCGAGACGTAATCGCGCTTGAATGTTTTGACAAAGGCCTCCGCCATCCCGTTCGACTGCGGGCTGCGCAGCGGCGTCGAGCACGGCTGCATGCCGATGTCGCGGAGCAAGGATTTTGTGTCCCTGGCGATGAAGCAGGAGCCGTTGTCGGTGAGCCATTCGATAGGCTGCGGCAACATGTTGATGCGGCCAAAGCGGTTCTCGACAGCCGTGATCACGAGGTCCTGCACATCCTGGCTCTTGATGCCTTCCGTGGTGGCGATATGGGCGATTGCCTCCCGGTCGCAGCAATCGAGAGCGAAGGCAACACGGACCTTCTCCTTGTTGTCGCAGCCGATCTCGAAGCCATCGGAGCACCATCTGGTGTTCGAGCGGGCGACGGCGACCTGGCCCTCGTGAAGACGATCATCGACGGCTCCGGCATGTCGCACGAGCAGTAGATGGTGCAACTTCATGACCCGATAGACGCGCTTGGCATTGGGCCATGACTTGCCCTGTTTTCGGGCATTCCTGCGCAGGATGGCATGGACCCGGCGATAGCCGTAGGTGGGCATGTCGGCGATGACGGCCTTGATATCTTCCACCAGCTCCCGATCCGGGAGTGGCGGGCGTCCTCTGGCTCTGGAAGGGGAACCTGTGGCACGGGCAGCGATATTCGACCGGGCGACACCCAAGGTCTCGCAGACGGTCTTCATTTCAAAAAGTCCTTCGGAAGAGAGAGCGAACGCAACATCTGTTTTTTTGGGCCGGTGGCGATTTCGAGGGCTTCCTTGAGGATTTCGCCTTCCATCGTCTTCTTGCCCAACAGGCGCTGCAACTCCTTCACCTGGGCCTGAAGCGCCCGGTATGCGGAAGCCGGAACGACCTCCTCCTCGGCGGCCGTCGCCGTCAGCGCCCCTTGAGACGCCAGCTTGCGCCAGGCGAACAACTGGTTCGGCTGAATGCCGTGCCGCCGCGCGACGATGCTGACCGTCGCATCCACCTCGTAGGTCTCTTGAATGATGGCCAGCTTCTCCGCCGTGCTCCAGCGTCGTCGCCGTTCCGGACCCGAAAGGACTTCCATCTTAAAGTTGCTACTAGTCATATTACCAACATTACTCCTACCCACTTAGCTAAGTGGGGGAGCATGTCCGGACCTTTCGGGGGCTAATTCAGAGTTTGCGAACAATCGGATTGGCCGTCATCTCCGCGCCGATCTCTCGGGCGGCACCGGTGACGACGCTGAGCAGACCGTTCGGCAGACCGGCCCGCTCGGCCAGGATCGCCAGCGCGATCGCCGAGAACGGCGTCTGTGAGGCCGGCTTCAGCACCACGGCGCAGCCGGCGGCGATCGCCGGCCCGGCCTTGCGGGTGATCATTGCATTCGGAAAGTTCCACGGCGTAATCGCCGCTACGACGCCGATCGGCTGCTTCATCACCATGATTCGTTTGTCCGGCTGGTGGCCAGGTACGAGGTCGCCATAGATGCGGCGCGCCTCCTCCGCAAACCATTCGACGAAGCTTGCGCCATAGACGATCTCGCCGATCGCCTCGGCAAGCGGCTTGCCCTGCTCCAGCGTCAGGATTCTGCCGAGGTCCTCCCGGTTGGCCATCATCAGATCGAACCATTTGCGCAGGACTGAAGCGCGCTCCTTTGACGTCTGCGCCGCCCAGCTCTTCTGAGCGATCTGCGCGGCCTCGATGGCCGACCGGGTTTCAGCCGTACCGAGCTTGGGCACGCGGCCGATCACTTCACCCGTCGCAGGATTGCGCACTTCGACCGATGCCCAGGATTCTGCCCCTACCCAATCGCCGCCGACGAGCGCAGCCTCGCGCATCAATGTAGGATCTTGCAGTCTCATCCTCTTTCCTTCGGCTACGCGCTTGTCTGCTGCCGGCTAGGTTACTAGGCGGCTTGAACGCCTCACCCCTTCGCGACCGGCCTCTACCTGAGCGCGCACCGCAGAAATTGCCGCTGAACGATCATCAAGCCATGAACAATCCCCCGTTCACGTCCAAGGCATGGCCGGTGACAAAACCGGCATCGGCGGAAACAAGATATTCGACTGCGGATGCAACGTCGTGACCGGTGCCAAGCCTACCCACGGGAATTCGGCCGATGTAGTCTTCCCGGCTGCGTAAACCAGCCTCCGCCACCATAGGCGATTCTATTCTGCCCGGACAGATGGCATTGACAGTAACGCCCCTTGGACCAACCTCGCGAGCAAGTGTGCGGGTGAGGCCGAGCATCCCGGCCTTTGAAGCCGCGTAGTGGGTTCCGGCAATATCGGTATAAGTCTTTCCCGCCTGAGATGAGATGTTGACGATTCGACCCCAGCCTAACCTGAACATGGTCGGTAAAATGGCCTGACAGCATAAAAATGTGGACGTTAGGTTGATATCCATAACCCTGCGCCATTCCTCAAGCTCGATCTCCACGAGAGCCTGCTTACGGCCATTGCGTTTTGGCGAAATACCAGCGTTATTGATCAGAATCGTCGGCGATCCTAGGTATTCCGCCGCGAAATTGACCATTGCCTGCACCTGACTTTCGATGGATACGTCCGCCCCGAATGCGGCCGCTCCAGGACGTGTTTGCTCCGGCAGTGACTTTAGACTGGCCGAGAGCTCGTCTTCCAGAATATCAACAAGCAGGACTTTGGCGCCTCGTTCCAGCAGGCGTTGAGCGATCGCAAAACCGATTCCTCGAGCGCCACCGGTTACAATTGCTGTGCAATCCTTCATCGTAAACCCATTGTTGAAATAATACCGACTACACCCCGAAAACGCACGTGAAGGACTGCGCATCTAACAGGCGGCGAGGGAGCTATCCGTTGCTCTCGATGAGATACTTACGCTGGTGCGTACTGCCCACCATTAATGTCGATAATCGCCCCGTTGATGAAGCCTGCTTCGGGCTCCGTGAGAAATACGACCGCGCGGGCAATATCCTCAGGCGTTCCAAGGCGCCCGGTCGGAATTGCTGCCAAAGCGGCTTGATTTGGGGAAGACAGCGGATCGCCGATCATGGGAGTAACTATCCGCCCTGGGCAAATTGTGTTAGCTGTAATTCCCACGTTGGCGTATTCCGAGACGATTGATCGGGCAAGGCTTGCCAGCGCCGCCTTGGAGGCCGCGTAGCCGGCGCCCGCGAACTTCGACATCGCCCTACCCGCTAGCGAACCTATCAGCACGATCCGTCCGTGGCGCCGCTCCACCATTCCCGGTAGCACCGCCTGCAGGCAAAGAAGCGTGCCGGTCAGGTTGACGGCCATGACGTCGGCCCACTCCGGCAGAGGAATTTCGGCCAAGGGAGTGCGTCCGGTGGGAAGTTTGGGTGAAATACCAGCGCAGCAAACGAGGGCGTCGATACGCCGGAAACGCGACGACGTTTCAGCAAAGAAAACCGAAACTTCTTCAGGATCCCTCAGGTTCACTGATTCCGCATGGACGTTTTCAGATCCGAACTGATTTGACAGCTCGGTGCGGGCCTGCTCGATATTGGCCTGTCGTTGACCAAAAAGCGCGACGGCAAATCCGTTTTCCAGAAGTGCCTTGGCAGAAGCGAAACCGATACCGGAGCTACCGCCGGAAATAACGGCAACGGGACGGGAATTTTCCATTACGCAACCTCCAACTCGTCCGGCATAGTCTTGTCAAGAGTTCCATCAAAGACCGAAATTGGTGGGTGGGCGTCTGGATCGGTCGCTATCTCTATCAAGGTCGGACGATTGTTCTCAAGACCGGTGCGCAAGGCCGGCAGAACATCTCCGGGCGAGTCAACCCGCAACCCAACGCAGCCGCATGCCCTGGCAATTGCCGCATGATCAACAGGAGAAAAACGGCATGCCGTGCTGAACTGCCCAAACTTCACGGTCTCCGCGTCTTTCTGAAAGCCGAGCACGCCGTTGTTGAGGACGATAATGGTTACCCGGATGTCCATCCGAACCATCGTTTCCAGTTCCGCCCACGAATGAGCAAAACCGCCGTCTCCAACGAGAGCTACCACCTTGGCGTCTGGCTTTGCAACCTTTGCTCCCATCGCCAGCGGCACGCCCCATCCGAGACCAGCAAGACCGCGTGGAGTGATGAAGCGCATTCCAGACGCCAAGGCCCGAAGCTGACCGACGACCCACATGGACGAGTAGCTCGCATCGGCGACGACAATCGTCTCCGGCGTCAGCAGCGTCTGCAATTCTGCCATGACCCGCTCCGGCCGGATCGGGCTGGCATTGTGCTGCGCCAGAGGCGCCCGTGCCGAATGGAATCTCGCCCAGGCCTCGGCAATTCTGCTTTCCAAGCGCGGCCGTGACTGCGTCCGCAAAGAGAGGTCCATTTCCTTGAGAGCTTCGACCAAAGCCTCTACAGTCTCTGCCGCATCTCCGACCAGACGCATTGCCTCGTAGTTTCGGCCGATCTCCTGAGGATCGATATCGACCTGAACCAATCGTGCGAGCGGAGGAATGAGCTGCCAGTTGTCCGTGCCATTCTGGTTGTTTCGCGTTCCGACTTGCAAGACGAGATCTGCTTCGGCAAGCAGCTCGCGGCTGTGTCGTCCCAGCGAAGTCGGACCGACCAGAGCGCCGAGCACGCCGCAAGACAATGGATTGTGTTCGTCGACCGCACCTTTACCCATATTGGTCGTGAAAATCGGGAGGTCAGCGACGTTTTGGAGCTTCGCCAAGGCGGCAGGCGCACCCCGGGAAAGTGCACCACCCCCCGCAATAACAACCGGGTTTCTCGCCTTGCAGATCAGACTTGCTACGGAGTTTATGTCTTCGGTCGAGGGGCGCGGACGGTCGAGGGGAAACCTGCCGTAGCTGGCATTTCGCTTTATTGGCTGTGCCACGGCCTTTTCACGCAGCAAATCTGCGGGAAGGAGAAGCACGGCCGGGCCGGGCCGCCCGCTCGCCGCCGCTATGAATGCGTTGTCGACATAGTCGTCGACCCGCTCGGCACAGGGCAATCGCTTGGTCCACTTGGAGCAGGAAGAAAACAGCGCAACGTGGTCCAGTTCTTGAAAGGCGTTCTTGTCGACCTGATGCCGTTCGACTTCCTGGACGATAGCCACAATCGGAATGCTCGCTTTCATCGCTTCCGCGAGAGGGGGGACCAGCAGGGTCGCGGCTGGACCATTCTGTGCCGCGACAACGGGAACCTGGCCTGAAACGCGGGCGTAGCCGTCCGCCATCGCACCGCCCATATTTTCCTGGCGATAGGCAATCTGACGGATGCCAATCATTTCCGCGGCAAGAATAACCGCCGACGGTAGGCTTTGCCCGAAGATCACCTCCACGCCATGACGTTTCAGTGCAAGAGCAATGGTGTGGGCTACGGTGATAGGGCTGCTGATCATGGAGTGACTTTCGAGAAGTTAGAACGTCTGCTAGCTGAAAACTTTCGGGCGAAGCGCATCCAGCGTTTCGCGATTGGACGCCTTTTCGAGGAGAACTCAGCATCGAAGGACGACGTGATTATTGGATTATTTTGTAATTTGATGCAACAAAAAAGATCGTACGATAACCATTTTTGTTTAGTTTTCAGTTTTGGCTTTCAATCATTGCTTTCATTCGGACATAGCCGTCCCTAATGTCGTTCTCTATCGCCGCTCTCACCTTGGCCCCGTCCTTTGCATTTAAACCGTCGATCGCGGCGAGATGATTGGCGACACCTTGCCGATTCATGGCAAAGGCGGGGTAGAGAGCGTTGAAGGATGGTCCAACGCGCAGCCACATCGTTTCTATGATTGCCACCAGCCTCGGCCAGCCGGACATTCGATAGATCGTAAAATGAAATTCACGATTAATCTTAAGAACCTCGCGGTAGTTGCCTTGATCAAGCCCAGCGATGATCCGCGCCTGCATCTGCGCAAGGCCCGCAACATCGCCCGGGGTCACCGACAACACGGAACGCTCAGCGGCCAAGCCTTCGATCGCCAATCGGGTAGCTGTAATTTCATCGAGTGCCTCGACAGTCAATGAAGGGACGACCACCGTTTTCGGAGCTACGTAAGCCAAGGCACCTTCCGAGATAAGTCGATTGATGGCGTCCCGGGCCGGTGTGGTACTCACGCCGAGCGCCGCCGAAACAGATCGTACCGTCAATTTTTCATTCGGTGGGAACGCGCCGGCAATAATAATCTCCTTAAGCCGCTCATAGCTAAGTTCACCGAGATTCGATTGACGGGGAATCGGCGTTGCGACACGGGCAAGCGAACGTTCTGACATAATCGTCCTTCACTAGTTGACGACAGACAGGATAGCCCGCCGCGCTGCAAAGCGCCACCAATCAAAGCCTCCCGCTCAACCTTAGGCGGCTCTTAACACGCTCTGTTCACAACAACGAAGGCGAGGTCATTCCCTATCCGGTCGAGCCGACCCAGAAAGTATCAATCCTCCGAGTCGAAGCTCGGCGTCCTTGAGCGTGCAAAGATCAAGCGCAACACCAGGAAGGTCAGCACAAGCGCCGCGGCGACTAGTATAACGGCGGAAATCGGATGATTGAAGAAGACAGAAAAGTCGCCGCGAGAGATGGTCAGCGCCCTGCGCAGGTTGGCCTCCAGCAATGGCCCGAGCACCATGGTCAGCACCATAGGAGCGATGGGCAGATCGAACTTCTTCATTCCGAAACCGATGATGCCGAAGGTAAGAGTCGTCCATACCGAGACCATGGAACTGCTGATCGAATAGGATCCTACCAAGGTGAACAGCACGATGACCGGGGCAAGCAGCGAATAGCGAACGCGCAACATCTGGATCCACATCGACGCCAACGGAAGATTGAGGATCAGCAGGATCAAGTTGCCGACGAACATGCTGGCGATCACGGCCCAGACGATGTCGGGATTGTCACGGAACAGAAATGGCCCTGGCGCAAGGCCGTACATCATCATGCCTCCCATCAGGATCGCCAGGGACGCGGTTCCGGGAATGCCCAGCGCAAGCAAGGGAATGAAGTTGGCGTTTGCAAAGGCGTTGTTGGCGGTTTCCGGCGACGCGACGCCCTCGATCGCTCCCTTGCCGAAGCGACTCGGATCCTTCGCCACGGAGGTTTCGACGCCATACGCCAGGAACGACGCCAGGGCGCTATTCGTACCCGGAATCATACCGATCAGTGAGCCAATGACGGTTCCCCTCAGGATCGGCTTGACCGAGACACGCAAATCCTCGCGAGTGGGCATAATAGGACCGACGTTTTCGGTAATCTTTCCGACCAGACGCTGTTCGAGAGCGACGAAAACTTCGGACATCCCGAACAGGCCCATGACTGCCGCGACGAAATTGATCCCGTCAAGGAGTTCGGGTTGACCAAAGGTAAAACGCGGCATGCCCATTACTGGATCGATGCCGACGCTTGCAATGAGCAGGCCCAGCAAAGCCGCCGCCATGCCTGAGGCCGCCTTGCGCCCGAGCAGCATCGCCAGGAGACAAAGCGCGAAAATCATCAGCGCGCAACGCTCCGCCGGCCCCATCATCAATCCGAGCTTGGCCAGCGACGGCGCACCGAATGCGAGAAGAACCGTTGCGATGCTTCCACCGACAAACGAGCCGATGGCTGCAATGCCGAGCGCGGCGCCGGCACGCCCGGCTTTGGCCATCGGATTACCGTCGAGTGCGGTGATCGCGGTAGCGGCTTCACCGGGGATGTTCAAAAGCACGGTGGTAATCGTGCCGCCATAATTGCTCCCATAGAAAATTCCGGTCAGCATGATGATGGCAGGCGTCGGCGGCAGGATAGCTGTGACTGGCAGGAGGATCGCGATCGCTCCGCTCGATCCGAGACCGGGCAGCACACCGACGAAATTTCCAAGAAAACAGCCGATGAATCCCCACATGAGGTTCTCGGGCTGCAAAGCAAGCATCAGGCCGTGCAAAAGCGCTTCAGTCGTGGACATCCACTTATCCCAGAATTCAGGAGGTAAGACGATGAGAGAGGCAAGACGCGCCTACAGCGTCGTGCCGAGCATAGCGAAAAGGTATTGGATACCGAAAGCACATCCCCCACCCAGCAGCAGCATGGCCAGCCAGTTGCGTTCACCATTTAGCCAGGCGGTTGCAATCACAATGCCCCAAGCCGCGGCAACGAAGCCAAAATACGGCATCAAAATAGCGAATGCGGCAACAACAGCTGCCTGACCGAGAATAGAAGTGACATTGGCAGGCATTAGAAGGAGGTCGGAACTCGCGCGATACGCTGGGAGCCCCGCCAAAACAATCAGGCCGAGCCCAATGGCCTCGACGAAGGGTAGGAAGCCCGGACCCGGTCCGGACTGATCCCATATCCCAAGGTCGAAGGACATCCAGGCTATACCGGCTGTGCCTGCCAGCGCCACCGCCAGCGCAAACCTTACGAAGGTCACTTGGCGGGATCGTTTGCTGCTCTCCGTCATTTGCCCAGCCGCTCGGCAACGATCGGTTTCAGCTGGCTCTCGAGATCAGCCCAGTATTTTGCTGTCTCATTAGCATCCATATAGTGCAGTGGGATGTTGAGCTTGACGGCCTTGTCCTTGACCTCAGAATCATCCATGGCCACCTTCAAGGCGTTGGACAGGCGTTTGACCACCTTTTCCGGCGTGCCTGCCGGCGCACTGAGCGTACGGACGATCCCGAGCTCAAGATCGTAACCCTGCTGCTTGGCGGTCGTCACATTCGGATAACTGGCAATCGGCTCTCGCGAGAAGAAGGCGAGGATCTTTATCTGCCCTGTGCGAGCAAGCTCTCCGTTTGGGCCGCCGGCGTCGATGTCAATTACGTCGACGTGGCCCCCGAGGAGGTCCGCTAGAGCCTCAGCGCCTCCGGCACTGCTGAGAATATTGAAGTCTGCGCCGCTGATAGCTTCCAGCCGGTGCTGGACGATATCGCCCCCGCTCAGCTTTCCGGCGTTGGTCACCGTAATGCTCCCAGGCTTCGCCTTCGCGGCCTTCACAAGATCCGTAAGGTTGTTGTAAGGCGAGTCTCCCTTCACGGCGAGGCCGGAACTGTCGAGCACATATGTGCCGACCGGAGCGAAACTCTTTTGGTCATAAGCTGCCTTGCGCGTCGGATCGAGATAGCTAGTGATGATTCCGGGCATATAGGTCCAGCCTATCGTGCAGCCATCCGGCTTTGACGTCGCGATCCGCGTTACACCAATCTGCCCTCCGGCCCCCGGCACGTTTTCCACCTGGACCGGCACGCCAAGATCAGCGGTCATTGCCGGGGTCAGCAGACGTGCACTCACGTCACCCGAGCCTCCTGCGGTATAGGGAACGATCATCGTAATCGTCCGGCAATGGCTCAAAAGCGGATCGGCGGCCATAGCCGCTCCCGGCACTCCGAACAGCACGAGTGCGGCATTGGTCAAAAAGTGCGATATTTTCATTGACTCCTCCCAGAGTGCTCAAGTGAAAGCGGACAGGCTGCCAGCCGTCTCTTTCAGATCATCGCCAGAAGCGGCGGCACCTTCCCAGGTTCATGGTATCTCGACGTCCATAAGCAAGACGTTCTGCTGCCCTCCATGCAGGTCGGCATCCCCTAAATCTGCCTGAAAGCGCGGACGAGGCATCGAATATTTAAATCCCAAGGCATTGTCGCATTCAAAAAATCGAACAGATTCAGCCGCGCACTTGTATAAAGAAGAGAATAGCTCCACCGTCAGGACGCCGGAGTTTTTGACACGATCGTATTTCTCTTTGTTATCAAAGAGTATGTCGAATGTTAAAGTGAAAGGGCCAGCATTTTTACTGCGAACAAGGCTCGCAAGTTCCGAAAGTTTCGTCATTTCTAGCCAATGCTCCGGTGGTTGATCCTGTACATCTCGGTTTTGCTGCGGGGGAGCGCGACGTGGTGGAAAGCAAAGCGATAGACCGGCCCGCGCTCCAGCAACGATGGATTGTGGAGGAAGGCGATCGAGGTGATGCTTCCCTTCCATTCGGGAATTGGCTGATGAAGTAGGGGCTGGCGGCTGATTGCGGCAATCTTGTTTGCCAGTTCCTGCGTAGGAGCGGTAACCTCCAGGATTAGGCAAATCTCGCGGGGCAGCGATTGCTCAGGCTCGAGTTCCTTCATCACACCATTGCGACCATATTGATGGAAGACCAATGTGTAGTCTCGTTCGCTCTTGAGCTTGAGGATATCTGCAACCGAGCTCTCAATGGAATTGCGGCATGCTAGGAGCCACGTGTCGAAATTGCGGATAAAATAGGGATCCCGCATGCCACCAATGACGATAGATTGATACCCGACCTTCACCGCGCCCTCGAGCTTTACAGTGTACTCGGCGGCGTTATGGAAGACACTTCGGGACACTTTCACGCGCCCATCCTCAAGGGCTTCATATACGGCATTGGTAAGGTCCATCGCGCCAGACGATTCCACATGGATGTAAGGATCGCCATTTTCGTAAAAGGAATGGGCCGCTACGCTTTGCGGCGTGATCCTGAGATCTTTGCCGATGACCTGCATGATGAAGTGCTCCCGCGTCAGCACGGAAAAGATTACGCCGCTTCCCGCCTTCACGCAGACCTGCGTGCCGCATTCCATCACCTTGCCGGCATGCCAGGCCAATCCTTCGGGAAATCCATTCATGACTGGGATGGCTGCGTAAAGGGCCGCATCCGAGCACCTCCCACCGACGATGAGTTCCGCGCCTTCGGAGATGGCCTGCTGCAGCGGCTCGATGCCCATCATGCCCACGATATGCTCGCTAGAACGAATAACGTCTTCGTCAATATGAGGCGCCGGCACCAATTCCCGAATGCGCCCCTCCTTGTAAAGACCGAGGAGGTACTCTTTCGATTGCTCCGAATAGATCGCCGCAGCCTTGACCTTGATCTGGTTTTCGACCGCGATTTCATTCGCGATCTCCATCACCAAATCGACCTGAGCATCGATACCCGCCGTACCGGACGATCCGATAAGGAGAGGGATGCCTGCGGTGTTTGCCGCGAGCAGCAGGATTCTAAGATCCCGCTTCACCGATTCTCTTGGATAGTTGGTCTGCCCGCTTCCCAGGGCGAAGGGACCAGCGTCTGTAGTTCCCGCATCCGCTGAAATAAAATGCGGCTCCAGGCGCATTGCTTCCGCGACCGCTTCGGCTGAAACTTTTCCAGCACCCAAGCCGCCGCTACCACATAAAATGCGTATTTCCTCCATTTCGCGATTTCCTCCACGGGATGTTGAAAGCCGGGTCTGAGCCGACGCGATGATGAGTTGTTGCAGAATTTTTTTGTTGCATCAAGCATCATTTTTCACAGGAGCAGTTTTCTCTCATGCCCTGCATTCCCGCCTGCCAGTTTGAATTTCTGTGGCCCCTAAAGCGCTTAGCGATCGTTGAATTACTAGTTTCAGAAGCCGCGAGCTTGTAGCGCGGGTGGCCGCGCGAACTCTGTCGGTTGACGCGGCGAGATTTGGGGGCCTTAAGCGAGTTGGGGTCGCTAACCGGGTGTCGTTCTGCGAGAACCAAAGACGTAGCCTATCTCACCTGTGGCGAGATGATCGATATTCCGACCAACGGTAGGCCCCTTGCTCTATATGGGAACGCACGAGATTTTCCAGTTTTGTCGCGTTGCGAGAATTTAGTGCGTCCACCATCTCGCTGTGCTCGACAGCCGATTGTTCTAGATCTTGCGTGCTTTTGATCGGTGAAACTGTGGGCCGCCCAGACCACAAATCCCGAATTATCCGTGTCAGTCTGGGCTGTCGGCAAGCCTCGTAGAGAGTCAGGTGGAACTCTTCGTTGAGTTCCGTCCATCTATCGCGGTCGCCATCAATGATCGCGCGCTTCATGGCTTGGTTAACGTGATCGAGCCGCGTAATTTCGTCATCCCTAATCTTCGAGATGGCCTCGCGGGCGGCGTGGGGTTCAAGCAGCAATCGTAGGGAATAGATTTCCTGGATATCCGCCTCGCCAAAATCCGCGACTGAATAATAGCCCTTGGCATCGAGCGTGAGTAGGCCGTTTGCCTCCAAGGCTTTGAGTGCTCCACGCAGCGGTATTCGGCTGGTCCCCAGCCTGCTCGCCAACTCATCCTGAATAATACGTTGCCCCGGTTGAAGTCGGCTTTCGAGGATCTCTCGTCTGAGCGTCAGATAAACTTGCCGCTCGATCGTTTCCTTCTTTACCGTTAGAAGGCCAACCTCCGGTTTATTTTCCATCACGCACCTATCGATCTCTTTGCTCAGCCGCCAGCTTATGGCACCTATCCAATTTCAGCATCTCTCACAACAGCGTCTCCCGCGACTCTCTGATCGAGCGGAGGAAAGCGATGCTCCTCCAGGAGCGTACTGCTCAAGAACCAGTGCAAAAACGACGTAGCGGCCATCACCTTCATTTGCGAACGTCGATCCGTGCTGCCAGAATGCGGTTCGACGCTCGATTTGCAATTTCGTCCGCGACAAGGCCATCCAGGAATAATCCGATGACTGCCAAGACAATCGCGCCGGAGACCCATTGCAAGCCCCCGGCGCATCCTTATGCAGGCAGAACGATCGCCTTCTGCCTCCATGTCTAATCGCTCTCCCTCATCTCCAAAACTCTTTGCTCGCCGTGTTTGTGAGCGGTCCGCCATACCGACCATACGATGAGAACGATGGAGGCAAGAAACAGCACAACTGCTATGTGGCTCTGAAAAAGCACGGCAAAGTCACCATTCGATGCCTGCAGCGATCGGCGAAGATTGGATTCGATCCCTGGGCCGACGATCATCGTCAAAACCATGGGAGCGATCGGCATATCGAGCTTGCGGAAGAAATAACCGAGCACGCCGAACACGATCGTCACCCAGACTATCGCCGCGTTTTCCGTCAGCGCATATGATCCGACCAGTGTCAGAACGGCGATGATCGGGGCAAGGAGGGAGTATCTTATCCGCAGAAGTTGAACCCAGACGGAAATCAACGGAACGTTCAGTGCGAGAAGCATCACGTTACCGACGAACATACTCGCGATCACGGTCCAGACTACATCAGGATTGTCCCTGAACAGAAACGGTCCCGGAGTGAGCCCATTCATCATCATCCCTCCGGCGAGAATCGCGAGCGAGGCCGTACCGGGAATGCCCAGAGCGAACAGCGGGATGAAGTTCGAGTTTGCAAACGCGTTGTTCGCCGTCTCGGGCCCGGCGACGCCTTCGATCGCGCCTTTTCCAAAACGCTCGGGCGTCTTGGAAACGGCCGTTTCCGTCGAGTAGGATAGGAACGATGCCACGACGCTTGTCGCGCCCGGGATCATACCCAGCAGCATGCCGATGCCCGTCCCTCTCCATATCGGACCCCAGGACTGGCGAAGCTCGCCGCGGGTGGGAAGGATTCGTCCGACATTATCAGCGATTTTCCCGGTCAATCGCTGTTCCGTGTTGAGCAGGATTTCCGATATTCCGAATAGGCCCATGACCGCTGCGACAAAATTCACACCGTCAAGCAGATCAACACTGCCGAACGTGAACCGCGGAATTCCCAGGGTCGGGTCAATGCCGATTGTACCAACGAGAAGGCCGAGCGCGGCCATCACCAGCCCTATGACCATACGGTCACCGAGAAGGCCGGTGATCAGCGCCAACGCGAAGATCATCATGGCGAACCGCTCCACCGGTCCCATGAGCAGCCCGATCTGAGCAAGGACAGGCGCGCCAAACGCAAGCGCAAGCGTGCCGCAGACGCCCCCGATGAAGGATCCGATGGCGGCGACGCTCAAAGCGGCGCCGGCTCTACCTTCCATCGCCATGGGATGACCGTCCATAGCAGTGATCGCTGACGATGCCTCGCCGGGAATGTTCAGGAGCACGGTTGATATCGTGCCGCCGTAGTTTGACCCGTAAAAGATGGCGCATAGCATGATCAGGCCAGGCACAGGCGGCAGCACGGCCGTGATCGGTACAAGAATTGCGATCGCTCCCGCCGATCCGAGGCCAGGCAAAACCCCTACGAGATTGCCGAGAATGCAGCCCCAAAGCGCCCAAAGCAGATTCTGCGGCTCGGCGGCATGAAGAAGTCCAGTTCCTAGCGCTTCAAACATATCGATTGTCTTCCATGTCTCTTCTCAGATCGTCGTGCCGAGAGAACTGAACAGATAGCTGACCCCGAAGCTCGCGGCGGCCGCAAGCACAGCGATGGAGATCCAATTTCTCTCGCCCGCTATCAACGCCGTCATCACCGCTAGGACTGCTGCCGAAGCGAGATAGCCTACCGGCTCCAGCAATGTCGCGAATGCACTGAGCGCCAGGAGTTGCAGTCCGACTCTGATCAACGCGCCTTTTGCGATGCTAAGGCCACCCATCGAGGTCGTGACCAATCTCTGCTCCTGGAAGAACCAGATTGCGCTGAGCAAGCCGAGCATTACGCCGCTGATCATGGGGAAAAGACCTGCCCCCGGTCCCGACTCCGTATAGATCCGCATCTGGAACGAACCTGCAACGACAAACGTCGACAAGATGAAAAACAATATTGCTGCTAATTTTCTCACGATCTCCTCCCGGCGCGTGACACGGCGCCCGGAGTTTCCGTCCCATCACGATGATTACGGAAACCCTTCACCTTCCCTAGTCTTCCAATCCCGGACAACCAGTCATTGCCCAGGATCGACGCGACAGCTTCTTGAGGCTCAGCTTCGAAAACCTAGAGCGGCAGATCCACCATCGGAGCGAATTGCTGACCGCCATGCGTGTCTGTGTCCAAGGGATCGCAGCTTGGCGCCTTTCGGGGCATCGTGACCTTGATGGCCCACGCCGGGCGGTAGTGATGGATCTGGACGCTTTCGGCAGGAACGCCGTAAAGGCTCGCAATCCGTTCGGGAGTAAGATTGGTGCTCGTTCGCGCCTGTTCGTATTTTTCCTCATTTTCAAACATGAAGTCGAATGTCATGTAGAATGGCCCAGCGTTCTTGCTGCGCATGAGGCTTGCAATGTCACCCAAAGTCTGCATTTGTCGGCCCTCCCTCAAACGTTCTCGTGGTGGATATCGAATATTTCCAGCGGATGGTCCGGCTCGACGACGCAATTCATGTTGAACCGATAGACCGGACCGCGGACAAGGTCGGTTGAGCCATACGACAGGGCGTAGTTGCTCTGGAAACCCTTCCAGCGCGCCACCGGTTGGTGAAGCAATTGATGCCTGGCGATCGAGCAGAGGCTGTTTGCAAGATCCTGCGATACCGCTGTGACTTCGGTGACCACACCGACGTCGCCGCCCAGCGCCCTGCTCGAAAGAGTGCCGCCCTTCAGCACCGTGCGACCGAGTCCAAAGACGCGATAATTGATGTGCCAGTCGGCGGGTGAGAGGTCCTTGTAGCTGCGCTCGATTCGTTCCTCGGTGCGTTTACGGGCTTTTGCGAGGAAATCGTCGACGTCGGTGAGGATCGTGGGATCCGCAATGCCTCCGATTGCCACTGTTTGGAAGCCGACCATCTCCGCCCCCTCGAGTTTGATGGTATACCTGTCGGCTTCCTCAAATCGACTGCCCTTGACGCCGACGGCACCGTCGGCGAGTTGCTCGTATTGGGCATCCGAGAGGTCGATGGTTCCTTTGGGTTCGGCGATCCGAAAAGGATTTCCATTTTCATAGAGAGCGTGGGCCGCCACGCTGATCGGTGTGCATTTCAGTTCGGGATTCGGTGGCCGGACGACGAAGCCATCCTCGCGCAGCCACGCGAACATCGAGTCTGGGGCAGGACGATATTCGACGCATGCCGCGCCGCATTCAAGAACCTTTGCCGCGTGCCATACAGGTCCAGGCGTCATCCCTCGCATCAATGGCACGGCGGAGAATACGGCAGTGTCGCTCGCGCGACCCGCGAGCACCACGTCCGCCCCTTTCTCAAGCGCCTCGATGATTGGCTCCACCCCCATCATGCCGACAATATTGACGCTGCGTTCAATGGTCTCCTCAGAAAGTGGCTCAATGCCACCCAGTTCGCGGATTTTTCCGTCTGCAAGTTTTTTGCGTATGTAATCCTTGTCCTGATCGGAATAGATAATCGCGAGCCGGAACTTGAGGCCGAGCTCCCGCGCGATCTCGAGGATAATGTCTCGCGTCCAGTCCACGTTCTTTCGACCGCCAGCACCTCCGGCCGAACCGATGATAAGCGGGATCTGCTTCGACCGCGCAGCCTGCAGGATCAGCTTAAGGTCGCGCTTGACCGAATTCCTCGAATAGCGGCTCGTGCCTGCGCCCAAATCTGCCGGGCCGCTATCAGTCGAGCCGGCGTCGACTGCAATCACGTGCGGATCCCAACCGAGTGCTTTCTGAAGGGAGGCTTCGGGAAACGAAGTTCCCAACATACCATTAGGGGCAAGTACCCTTGTCTCATCCATAACTGTTTCAAGCTTTCTATGTTGTCGTTGACTATGGTGTCGCAGGCGTGAGAATTATTTGTTCTTGGCGACGACGTCCGCGATGAGCGGGCCGAAGGTTTTCTCGGTATTATCCCAGTACGCGCCGGTTTCCTGGGAATTCATGTAGGTGACGTTGAGCGCGGCCGCGGCTGCTTTCGACTTGAAGGCAGGCAGTTCAACTGCCTTCTCTACCGATTGCGAGAGGCGGTCGATGATGGGTTGAGGTGTTCCCGCCGGCGCGCTCAGCGCTCGAGACGTTGACGAGTAGATGTTGAAACCTTGCTGCTCGGCAGTCTGGACCCCGGGATAGTCGGGCTGAGGGTCCTTTGTGAAAGCGGCAAGAAGCTTCATTTGCCCGCTGGCGACCATGGAAGCATTGGGACCGCCGAGATTGATCGCCTGGGCGTCGACGTGGCCGCCGAGAAGATCGGCCGTTCCTTCGGCCCCGCCGCCGCTGTGCACTATTGCAAACTGTGCGCCAGTTTGCCTTTGCAATTCGAGCAAAAGCAGATGACCATCGCTCAACACCCCGCTATCGGAAACAGTGATCGCGCCGGGCTTTTCCTTTGCTGCTTTCACGAGGTCGCCAAGGCTGTTGTACGGGCTGTCTCCCTTGACAGCGATGCCTCCAGGATCGACCACATACATGGCGATCGGCGCGAGGCTTTGCCGATTGAATGCGGCCTGCCTGCTTGGATCGAGATATATCGCAATAGCTGCAGGCAGATGAGTCCAACCGATCGTGCATCCGTTCGGCTTCGCTTTCGCCAATGCTGTTATGCCTATCTGCGATCCGGCGCCCGGCTGGTTTTCGATTTGGACCGATACGCCCAGATCTTCGGTCATGAATGGCGCAAGAAGTCTCGCCCCGACATCGCCGCCACCTCCTGCCGTATAGGGAACGATCATGCGGATGTAGTTGCAGCGCTTCAGCGCTTGTTCGCCCGCGTCCTGTGCTGATCCCTGATCAGGCGTCAACGCGATGAAGCTCCAAGCAAGAGCCAGGCTGGCTGTGCCAACTATGAAAGTCTTTTCCATGTTTCCTCCCTTTCGTATACGGTATCCCATATCCCGTATCCGGCGTTTTAGTATTGCGCTCGCCGGCTGTCAACAAGCCAGTGAAAACGATGCGGGGGAATTTTACGCATGGGACAGCCAATCAGCGCGCGGCACTATGAGTCGAAACGGGCCGGAATTATCGGCGGCGGAAGCTAGGGCCTCGTTGGCATCCAGCGATTGTCCCTGAAGTGTCGCTGTTGCCGAAGGCTTGGAGGATGAAATGTTGCTTCGCCGCGGCCGACCTTCACGCAGACTGCGCGCTGCATTCCCCCTTTCCGCTTTCGGAAAGGGGCTGCCGAAGAGGCTCGATGTCCATTGAACTGCCGGTATGCCCCGCTTGAGCGTAACCCACATCGATGTCGGTGGGGCCGTCTCTATAGGGAACGAGGATATATTCCCTCTGTTCCGAGTAGATACGTGCCCCTGATTGCCATGCTCGTCGGGACCATCTGGTCATTCCCTGTCGACCTTGCGGCAGCGCGAGTAACGCGCCCGCATTCTTTATTCCTTCGGCACTTATCGGTCCGATTTCGCATCGTGTAGCTCGCCACGCAGCCCACAGCCTCGCGGCGATCAGTTATCTCTTCGCGAAAGCATCATTGGCTAGACAAAATACCTTGTGTGGATCCTATCCTTCGCGGGGCGTCACCTCCTCCAGCCGGCGTGGCAGTTGGGACGCCCCGAGAAAAGTAAGCGCGTGAAGACCGCAGAGAATCAGAAACGCCCAAGCATATGCGCCCGAAACGGCGTGGCCTGAGGCATGCGCTTCCATCCTCCACGCCAGGAACGTCGCGCAAAGGGTCGTCATCGTAGGACCGCCGAGACGCTGAACGATGTTGAGCGAGGTCGTTGCCATCGGCATTTGCCGAGGGTCAACAGAAGCATAGGCGGCAGTCAGTGACGGCAGGCCCACCCCGCTCATGCCCATCCCCCGCAAGAGCAGAGCCGGTATGAGCACCAGGAGGGTCAGTCCATGAGTGGCCAGGAACACCATGGGCAAGGTCGCGACGAGTGTCAGGAGAGCGCCTCCCGCGGACACGTGCCGAATGCCGAATCTGTCCGTGAGCATTCCCATGAATGGATTGGTGAGCATCATGCCGATGCCCAGCGGTGCCAGCATCCAGCCCATTTCGCCAGGCGTTCGGCCACATGCCTGGATGAGGAAGGCCGGGATGAGCATCTGGCCGGCGAACATGCCGCCGTTCGAGAGGAACTGCGTAACGGCGGCGGTAGAGAAGACCTTGCCTTTGAACAGGCGCAGGTCGATCAGCGCATCGCCGCCCTTTTGACGCGCTGTCCACAGGAAGGCCGCCATCATAGCAAAGCCGCCTGCCAGACTGACGCGCCCCACCATCTGGTCGAGGCGCTCTGAGCCATACAGAAAGAGCACCAAGCCCGGCGAGAGCAGCGCGAGACCGAACCAGTCCAACGACCGGCGCGTCGTCTCATGCCGGTCACTGGGCAGGAACAAGATCACCAGCAGAAGCGCAATCGCTCCGACCGGCAGATTGACCAGAAACAGCCAGCGCCACGACGCATATTGCAGGATGGCACCCGCGATCATGGGGCCGAGGACTGGAGCCAGCAGGACCGGAACCGCCATATATCCCGCCACGCGCGCCATGTGCTTGCCTGCGGCCCGGGCGATCATCATCTGCGTCATCGGCGCCAGGAGGCCGCCGCTGATCCCCTGCAGGACGCGGAACCCGATCAGCGAGGGCGCCGACCAGGCAAGGCCGCACAGTGCCGAGCAGAGTGTGAAAGCCGAGAAGCACCAGAGGTACAGCGCCTTGGCGCCGATGCGGTCGACCAGCCATCCGTTCAACGGCAAAACCAGAGTGAGCGCCAACAGATAGCCGCTGGTGACCCACTGAACGGTCGAAAGGCTGCTGTTCAGTTCGGTAGCGAGGCTCGAAAGGGAAACGTTGACGATCGTCGCGTCGAGCTGTGCGAGCAGCGCCCCGAACAACGCGACGCCGGCGATTTTCCAGACCGAGGGATCGAGCCGATCGTCCGCGCTATCAGCAGTTTCAGGAGCGTTTTGCTGCATCATGGCCGCCGTGGAAACGGCCGAAATGCCGCGCCGAGAACAGGGAGATCAGGAGCGCTCCGGCGCCGAGGGAGACGATGTGCGCCGTGTTCCTCAACTGAAAATCGCCAACGTGGCAGACCAGCAGATAGCCGACGGCGTTATTGAAAAAGCCCCAAAGCACATTGATGGTCGAAGAAGACAGGCCTTCTCCGGGCGGCTTGGCGAACGGGCTCTGGAATGGCCGCCCCATCATGCCGCTCACGACATGCGGCAGCGCATTCGCCAGGAAGAAGCCGCCGAAGAAATAAGCAAGGAATGGGAGCCAGGACATGTCAGGCGCTCCGCACCGATAGGAGGTCGACGATGTCCTGGGTTGTCCCGGTCTCGCCGAGTTTTGGGAAAATTCGCTCAATGCTATTTTTATGCGCTTCGGCGCTGAGGTCCGTCATCGCGTCAATAGCAAGAGTGACATTGAAGCCGAGTTCATGAGCCTGGCGTGCGGTCGACTCGACGCCGACACTCGTCGCGACACCGCAGACCACAACTTGGGTGACGCCCGCGGACTTGAGGTAATTCTCAAGCCCAGTGTCGGTGAACGCGCCCCATGTTCTCTTGGACACGAGGTGATCCTGCGGCTGCTGATCCAGCTCCGGCAGCAACTCGGACCAATCCGGCGGGAGTGCGCCGCCCGATTGGCTCTGCTCCGTCCGACCCGGAGCCATCCCGACGACGTTGACCAGGACGACGGGAAGATGGTGTTGTCGAAAGGCCCGAGCCAATTGGCCAGCCCTCTCCAACACGCCCGGGAAGGGATGAGCGGCGGGCATCGATGCGACGATCTTCTGGAGGTCGATGACGATCAGTGCGGTTCTGGAATCGAGTTGTGTCGCAGCCATATTGGCCTCCCACGGATTCGGTGTTTGATTGTTGCCGCACGCCGCCTCTGGCGCCGAGCAGGCGATGTCAGGAATCGCCGACCTGTCGGATGACGGGGATTGCTGCGACGAGCGCCTCCCGTTGAGCCGGATCGAGTTTGGCGAGCGCCCCGACCAACCAGTCCCGCTTCATGGCGCGATGCTTCGTCCTCACCGCCGCGCCAGCCTCGGTCAGCGCGAAAAGTATCTGACGGCGATCCGTCGGATGCGGTTGCCGTTCGACCAGGCCCTCTCGTTCGAGGCTTCCCAGGATGACGCCCATCGACTGCGGCTTCATCAGCTCTGCACGCGCCAGGTCAGCCGTGTTCAGCGGGCCGCTTTGCTCGAGGCGAGACAGAACCCCCATCTGCGAAAGAGCGAGTTCGGTTGGGTTCGCCTCGGTGCGCAAGCGCCGCAGCACCCGGCTGATGGCAGTGGTAAGGTCTTTGGCAATGACTTCTATTGACTGGTCAGGTTCATCTGTCATGCGCCATATATAGGCTAAGACAGGTTAACTTGCAAGTTTATCTGTTATTCTCGAATGCTCTATCCGGCCGAAGCACGGTCAAGTGACGCGGACCGGCGTTCGCTGCGGCGTAGGCCACCGCCTCGTTGGCTTCATCGAGGCCGAACTCGGTCAGGTCAAACTGGGCCAGATCGATCAGCCCGGCGCGGACCATCTGTACCATTCGGGGGATGGCATTCTTGCCGTACATCCAGACGCCGCGCACCATGGTCTCGTTGTGCATCAGCCAGTTGTAGTTCAGTCCGAGATTGCCTTCGTCGCCACGCAGGCCGCCCATCAGGATCACCCGCCCGCCGAGCTTGACGGCCATCACTGCGGATCGCACCTGAGCCGCGGACGCTTCGCGCGGCAGGAAATCGAGCACCATGTCGATCGGCCCGCCAGCCGCCTCGCAGATCGACTGCCGGTCGGCCGCTTCGTCGCCGGTGAACCGAACCGTCCGGACGCGCTGGCCGAAGCGCCTGGCAATATCTTCCAGCGTCCCCTGATTGCGGCCGGTGGCTACGACTCTGCCGGCGCCCATGGCCAGTGCGACGGCAACGCCGGCGCCGCCAAAGCCCCCGGTGGCGCCATTGACGACTAGCGTCTCACCGGCTTGCAGATTTCCTGCCAGCAGCCCGCCGAACGGCACCAGAAGCCGGGCGAGCGCCGTCCATCGCCCGGCGTCCGCCGCTTCGATCGGGCCGATCGGTGTGGCGTTCTCGGTTGGCACCAACATCTGCTCCGCGAAGGAGCCATGGTGATAATATCGGTGCAGGGGCAGCGCCGCCGGCGTCCGGTAGGTCCAGCCAAGCAATATCTGCTCCGGGTTGGCGACATTGTCGCGCGAGCGGATCGTGGAATCGACGAAGACCCAATCGCCCGGTTTGAGCTTGGTCGCGTCCGGGCCTGTCGCCCGCACTCTGCCGACGCCGCCCGGTCCTGGAACGACCGGCAGCTCCAACGGGTAGTTTCGCGAGCCGTTGAAGACATTGGCGGCATAGCTCGCGACCCCCGCGGCGGCCACATCGACAATCACCTCCCCAGTGCCGAGTACCGGATCCGGCACGTCCTGGATGACGAGCGGTGCGCTAAACGAGTTCAGGACAGCGGCTTTCATGGCACCTCAGACTCCAAAGCGTAGAAGGGAAATCTCCTCCGCGGCGGCTTCGTGAGGCGCTACGGGATGATCATTCTATCACGCCCCTCGCCATATTAACAGATAAACTTGCCAGTTTGCCTTCTCACAGGTTAGCTGTGCGGCTGGCCGTGCTTTCCGCGCCTCACCGGACGCCGTTGTAGAGAGGTCCAGGATGGGGCTTGCCAGGTAACGGTCGATGGCCAGCCGTCTGCGATCTTGCAGGCAGGAGATTTTATGCTGGTCCCCGCCCCGCACGACCTCATCCTCGAAAGCGTGGACACGCCGCCGGAGGAAACCACCAGAGAACGGGTCGAGATCGCCGAGGGCTGTTTTCGCGTCGGCCGCGAAGACGGGCCGGCGGACCTTCGGATGCGGATCGGGCACTGCTGCTTCGGTTCGCCGGATGCGGAGCTGCTCGTGCCTTTGCTGCCGCAGGTCGCTCTCGTGCGCGGAGAACCGCGGCTTGCGACGCTGATGCAGTTGGTCGGCGAGGAGACCCGTGCGCGTCGGCCCGCCCGCGAGCTCGTGCTCGAAAGGCTGCTGGAGGTACTGTTGATTGAAGCGTTTCGATGCGGCGGTGAAACAGCATCCGCACCAAGCCTGGGCCGAGCACTTGCCGACGATCGCCTCGCGTCCGCGCTACGCGCCCTTCACGCGCGCCCCGAACATCCGTGGACAGTCCATGAACTCGCTTCCAAAGCGGCTTTATCGCGCTCCGCATTCTTCGCGCGCTTCAGCCGGGCCGTAGGCATGCCGCCTATGGAGTATCTGGTGGCCTGGCGCATGGCTCTGGCCAAGCGCCTCCTTCGCGACCAGGGCTTCACACTGGATCAGGTCGCAGAGCGCGTTGGATATAGTTCCGCCAGCACCTTCAGCGTCGCTTTCGCGCGATATGCAGGTGTGCCGCCGGCTCGCTATGGTCGGACAAACATGTAGCCCCCGCTACCGCCGATCGGTGATCGTCGGCCCGAAAGGCGCCGCGTCACGACAAATGCGTAGCCTCGAACAGCGCTCCCCCTGCCAGGTATCGTTCGTTGGATAGGCACTGCAGCCCGCCATCGACACCGGCTCACTTGGCGCCGGTCACATCCAGGAAAGTGCCGGTGATGAAGGACGCCTCGTCGCGGGCAGAGACATGTTTGCAGGTTCGGCGCCGTGATCCACCGCTAGATAAGGACAGCTCCACCATCCACGATCACGGACTGACCAGTGACGTAGGCGTTGCGCATCAACGACAGGTACGCTTCCGCGATATCGTCCGGTTCACCGATGCGTCCGACAGGCAGCTTGGCCGCCATCGTGCGGAAGATTTGCGCCCGCGCATCGGACGGGACGCCGGACCACAGATCGGTGGCGACCATTCCGGGTATCACGACGTTGACCCGCAAGGGTGCGAATTCAAGCGCGAGCGCGCGGGTCAGGGATTCGATTGCCCCGCAAATGCTCGCCGCGAAGGCAAAACCAGCAGGCGGCCGGCGGGCCGAGGTTCCGCTTGTCAGCACGACGGACCCGCCGTCGCGCATCTGCGGGCGCGCCGCCTTCACGGCGGCGAACGCGCCCCAATAGCGCAATTCGAAGAAACCACGCGCCGTCGCCAGATCGATCTCGGTGACCGGCTTACCGAACGGCAGGGGTTCGCCGGCGGTGAAGACGAGATGGTCGAATGCGCCGACCTCCGCGAAAAATGCCGAGACCGACTCCACCGATCTCACGTCAACGACGGCACCCGTGGCGGCTCCTTCTGGTAAACGCCCGACAGCGCTCGCAACGTTCGCTTCCTGGCTGGAGGCGATGATGACATGAGCCCCTTCGCGGACGGCTCCTTGAGCCACCGCAAAGCCGATACCTCGCGATCCGCCGAGGACCACAACTCGCTTGTTCTGTAACATGATCTATCCTTTGGCAGAGGGGCTGAGCTGTCTGATCTCCCTCTTGAAGGTGCATGCTACTTTGATCTAATCGTTCGATCGATAATCGCGGTGCCATATCTCTTTATCGATCGGCCAAAAAAATGGACCCATTTCTCGATCTCATCCAGCTGCTTCGCCCGCGCGCCACGCTGTGGGGCGGAATCGAGGGGCATGGCCGATGGGCAGTCTCGTTTCGCAATCGGGGTGACCTTCTGTTCTGCTGGCTGGAGCGCGGCGCGTGCCAGTTGATCCGACCGGACGGTGCACCGCTCCTGCTAGACCAGGGCGACTTCGCGCTCATCAGGGCCGACCACGATTTTGTCCTCGCGTCGGACTCCCAAGTCGTCCCTCAGGACAGCGAGAGGATGGTTTCTACGACCGGCAAAACGCTTCTGAGCGTCGGCGCGGGTTCGGAAGCGCCGGTGATATTGCGGGGCGGACGGTTCGTCTTCGACACGGCGAATGAGGATCTTCTTGCAGGGCTGATGCCTTCCTTCATCCATATCGCGAACGATGACACCACCTCCTCCTGGCGTGTTCGTAGTCTGCTGAGTTTGAACCTGTCGGAGTCGTCACAACCAGGGGCCGCCAGCGACTTTGTCATCACGCGGCTGATGGAGCTGACATTTGTCGAAATTCTACGCGGCGTCGTCCCGGAAACGGCCGGAAAGCACAAAGGTCTCCTGGCTGGCTTGAACGATCCCGTCATCGCCCGCGCGCTGGTAGCGATGCATGAGGACAGCGCAAAGAACTGGACGCTGGCTGACCTGGCGCGTCTCTGTGGCGTTTCCCGATCCGGTCTTACAGGCCGATTCCGGAGCGTCGTCGGCATAGCGCCGATCGAGTATCTTCAGCAGTGGCGCATGGCCGTTGCGAAGGATGCCTTACGTCGCGGCCACAAAAGTATCGGCGAGATCGGGCTCGCCATCGGCTTCCAGTCGCCGAGCGCTTTCAGCACGGCCTTCACACGGTTCACCGGGATCTCACCCACGGCCTTCGCCGCGCTGGAGCGCCGAGTCCCTTCATGAACGCGCCGCCGCAGGCGTTGATGCGGAAGATACGTCGCAGTTTATGACCGAGGACCGGGCACCGTGACACGATCCCGATTACATCGGCGCAACATCGCGTGCCGCACAAACCCCGGCCTGCGGCCTAACCATGGACGCCCGGTGGTGGTTGAGTCTTGTACGCTTTGGCAGTGCGTGGGCATCCCGCCAAGGAAGCGATAGACGTCTCGTCAAGAACGTCGTGGCGTTGGGCGAGGCCCTCACGTCATTCAAGTTGACACGCGGGCGGCGTACTCGGCGCGAGCCGCCTCGATACGAGCGGCGTTCTCAAGCACCCACTCTGCAAGACCCCGGATCGGACGCAGGAAATCGCGGCCGAGATCGGTGAGCGCATATTCGACCTGGGGCGGATTGACGGGCGTGACGGTTCGGGAGACGAGCCCGTTCTCCTCCAGATCGCGCAGCGTGGAGGCAAGCACCTTCTGGCTGATCTCACCCACTTCGCGGCGAAGCGCATTGAAGCGACATGGTCCGCGCCCGAGCACGCGGACGATCAATACCGTCCATTTGTCGGTGACCCGCCCCAACATGCGCCCGATGAACACGCATTGGGCGGTTTCTGCTTGGTAATCTGGTGCTTGCAAAGTGCCTCCTTGTCCGTTCGCGCGAACTATTCGATAGGTGGTTTCAGAAAGTTACCACGCGGCCGCGCCGAAGGACAGAACGATGACGCTTACGAGAATGCCGACGTATTTCCTCTCACATGGCGGCGGACCGTGGCCCTGGCTGAAGGATCTTCGACCGGGCATGTACGATCAGCTCGAAGCCTCGATTCATGACGTTCGGCACGAGCTGGGCACAGCACCGCGCGCCGTGTTGATGATCTCCGGGCACTGGGAGGCAAGTCGGTTCCTGGTCTCATCCTCTGCCCGCCCGCCGATGGTCTATG
Source organism: Xaviernesmea oryzae (assembly GCF_900177415.1). Classification (GTDB taxonomy): domain Bacteria; phylum Pseudomonadota; class Alphaproteobacteria; order Rhizobiales; family Rhizobiaceae; genus Neorhizobium; species Neorhizobium oryzae_A. The sequence continues at coordinate 54,105 of NZ_FXAF01000007.1, forward strand.
ACTATGGCGGCTTTCCCGAGCACACATATCGCATCCGCTACGACGCACCGGGCGACCCGGCGCTCGCGGATCGGGTTCGCGACCTCCTGGAGCGCGGCGGCTTGACAGCCGACCTCGATCCGCAACGCGGCTTCGACCATGGCACGTTCAGCCTGATGCACACGATGTACCCGGAAGCGACCATGCCGCTGGTGCAGCTCGCGCTCAGGTCGGATTTCGATCCTGCCGCGCACCTCCGGGCCGGCGAGCTGCTCGCGCCCCTGCGCGACGAGGGCGTCGTAATCGTCGGCAGCGGCTTCAGCTTCCACGACACAGCGGCAATGCGCAGCGGCACGGGCGGTCCCGCTTCGGCGACGTTCGACCGCTGGCTCGACGACACGCTGGTCGGTACCGCGCCCGATGAGCGGCGCAGACGCCTCATCGAATGGACCAGCGCGCCATCGGCCCGCGCAGCGCACCCGCGTGAAGATCACCTCCTGCCGCTGATGGTTGCCCTCGGCGCGGCCGGCAACGACGCGGGAACGCGCATCTACCATCAGACCGACTTCATGGGCGCGATCACCGCATCGAGCTTCCGGTTCGGCCTGCCCGTGACAAAGCCGAATTGGGAGATCGCGGTCGCCTGATCGCGGTCCCCCGCACTCAACCCTTCTCAACCGTGAAAGTGAATCCGATATGACCGCCAAGCCCCGCATCGCCCTTGTCATTGGCTCCGCCCGGCCGACCCGCTTTGCCGACAAGCCTGCGCAATGGATGTTGAAACAGGCGCAAGCCCGCACCGACATGGAAGTCGAGTTGGTCGACCTGCGCGATCACCCATTGCCTTTCTTCGCCGAGGTCGCCTCCAACCTCCACGCGCCCAGCAAGGATCCCGATGTGCTCCGCTGGCAGGAGCGGATCGCCGGCTTCGACGGCTTCATCTTCGTGGTGGCCGAGTACAACCATTCGATCACCGGCACGCTCAAGAACGCGCTCGATCAAGCGTACAAGGAGTGGAACCGCAAGCCGTTCACCGCCATCGCCTATGGCGGCGCGGGGGGCGCGCGTGCGCTCGAGCACCTGCGCGGAATCGCCGTCGAACTCCATATGGTCTCGACCCGTTCGGCCGTCCATATCGGTGGCAGCGACTTCATGAAGGTGTTTCCGATGGGCGGCAACGGGCCGATCGAGGAGATCGAGCAGGTCCTGTTGCCCGCCGCCAAGAACGCGCTCGACGAACTGAGCTGGTGGGCCAAAGCAACGATCGCGGCACGTTCGGCCACCGCGTGATCGGTTGCGTTGCATTCGACATCGGGCGACTGGTCTCATGCAGGATCAGAACGAGGTGAGAACGATGACGCCCTTTGCGAGGCCGGCGACCCACCGAAGGCGACGGCGCGGGAGAAAGCGTGCTGTCGCTTTGGTCGCGGTCGCTGCCGCCTTGACCATGCCAATGACCAGATGGGACCCTGCGCGCGACCGCTCCTATCAGGCTTCCCTAGAAATCATCTCCGAGCGCGAGGACTGTTTCTCGCTCCACGACCAGAACGAGACGCGCGTGAGCCGAAGTGTTCATCGCCAAAGGCGTCACGCATGGCTTTTCTGGATTGGGAGGCGTGGCACGCATGACGTTGGTATCGACACCTGCACGCCATGACCGCTTTTTCCAGACCATGGACGCCCTGCCGGTGCCGCATGACCTCAACGACGTCCAGGCCGTCTGCGAAACGTTCGGCCAAGCCATCGTCGGCCTGGTCGTGACTTCGTAAAGCCCACTGCCACAGGAATGGAAGGGTGACGATCGGCGTCTCCTTTAGACCCTGCGAAGCCGTCAGGCTCTTCCAGAACACGAGCGGTCTGTCGCTATGCCGCAGATCGCGTCGATGATCAGTCCCTCGAATTCGCGCGGCAGATCGTGTTCCATACCATCGATCGGCAGGTAAACCGCATTCGCTATCGAGAGCGCCGTATCCTGACCGCAGGCGGGCGGTATCAATGGATCATCTGTTCCATGGATGACGAGCGTCGGTACCGCGATCTTTGCAAGTCGCGCTCGCCGGTCTCCAGCCACCGCCATGGCAGCGATCTGCCGCGCGGTGCCTCCCGGATCGTAGCTACGCCTTACTTCGTTAAGGAGAATGGCGCGATGAGCCTCTTCATCGAAGGGATAACCCGTCCCGGCGATCCTCCGCGCGAACGCGAGGCGCACCGCTAGAAAGCCTTCGGGGTCGCCAACGGGATCGGGAGCCGGACGCATCATCATCGCCATGACATCGGGTTCTGCCTGCGGCAGGGCCAGATTGCCGGTGCTCGACATGATCGACGTCAGCGAAAGGACACGATCGGCATGATTACTCGCGAGAACCTGCGCGACCATGCCCCCCATCGAGCGCCCTACGACATGCGCCTTGGCAATCCCGAGCGCATCAAGGAGGCCGATCGCATCCGCCGCCATGTCGTAAAGCGTATACGGCACGTCAGGTCTGCGCCCGGCCATCAGGGCAGCTGCGAGCGCGCCGAAATCCGGGGCGGGCGAAGTGCGGAAATGCGTCGAGCAGCCTGCATCCCGGTTGTCGAAGCGGATCACGCGAGAGCCTCTGGCGGCCAGCCCCTTACAGAAGGGATCGGACCAGCGAATCATCTGCGTTCCGAGCCCCGAAATCAGCAGGATCGGTTCCGCATCGGCATGGCCGAAACTATCCCAGGCGAGTTCGATGCCATTGGCTTTCACAATGTTCATGACCTCGCTCCTGCGGCTGCGGTGGGTAACGGCATCTCGGACAGCGGCAGAAGTCGTGAATCCGTCACCGCTGCCGTACGATGACCGAGCCCCGCCAGATACTCCGCATGGCTGGCGAAGGAGAGGAAGGACGCGGCGCTTGCCTGCCTGATCAGCATCGCCATATCCCAGCGTTCGTCGTTGGGGCCGATCAGGAAGGGGCCGCCATAGCCAAGAAACAGGATATCGCCGCCGGTTTCTCGTAAAAAGGGCAGTGTATGCTCAATATAACGACTGAAAGCCTCAGCGCCGCTGATCGGCCTAGCAGGTGCCAGATCGGGAGCGCCCGAATAATCGGCGATATCCCTGAAGCGCAGCAGGTTGAGCATCACGACGGGGCCGGCAAGATCGCGCTGTACGAACGTGCGGCCGGCTTCCTGTGTCGGTTCCAGGTAGGAAATGGTTTCAGTTCTGGTCATTAGCGTTCCGTTGAATGGCGGTTAAGCGCCTTGGTTGTCGCCCGCACCGAATGCGAGACGCAGCGCATAGGTGCGGATGTCTTCAGGCCACGCAGCGATTCGGTTTTCGAATGAGGACCGGTCGTCGGCGAAGAGGGTCCGGGTCGCTTCTTCGTAGCCGGGCAGATCGCCCGCGATCGCCTGCATGAACTGGTACGCGGCCTCCTGCGCCGCCCGACGTTGCTGGTGGGAATTCGCCACTTTGCGCGCATCGTCAACAAGACGCCTCAGTGCCGCCGACGCGCCGCCGGGTTGGTCTGCCAGCCACTCCCACTGCCGTGGCAGCAAGGTCACTTCGCGGGCGACGACGCCCAGCTTCGGGCGGCCGCGGGGCTTTTGGTTCTGGCCCTCGTCCGTTCCCGTCGTATCGGACGGCACCTCCGACCTGGATCGATAGCGCCCCGCATATATCGCTGGAGGTTGGGCTATGCGCGCGAGGATTTCGGCATCACTACCGCGCAGATCGAGATCGACAATGCGACCCGTTGCATCGTCGAACACCAGAACCGTCTCGTTCACTCCGGTCGATCGCCGAACGGCCAGAGCCACTTTCGCGAGCGGACCAGCGAGCAGCAATCTTTGTCCGGCAAACGCCGTGCAGGACTTGGCAGAGGGATCGGACATGTCGCGCTCGCTCGATGGGATGCGCGACTAATATCCGGGTAAAATACCTCAGTCAATTCCATCCGGGTAAAATGTTGTACTGTTTCCTCGATCCGCATATGGCAGACGGCAGGCGCCCGCTCGGGGACGCCAAACAAGCGAGAGCTTGGCTAACCCCTGGGCAAGAAGATGCGAAAGTATGCGCCAAGGGTCGCCAAGCTAGCAGCTTTCCGTTTCTGGCGACCCGGACAGGAGAGAAGGCCGGCGCATGGTTGCGACACCGATGGCGAAAATCTTCGCCGCGGAGGTCGGTCTTTCATTTGACCGCCTGGCGGTCGCGGCGGAGGCCTGCGGCCGGCCCGGCGCGGCGTTGCCCGGGAGGATGCATGGCCTCAGCATCGGGTCCTCCCGGTGCTAGAGGATATCGATACGCTGATCATGAGCCCGACGCTGTTCGCAGAACGCCCCATCCTGAAGCCGGCCGACATCGAGGGACACACGCTGGTTGCGGCCGAGACGCGCGGTGGCGACTGGACGGAATGGCTCAAAGCGGCAGGGCCCCAACACCTGGCTGGGCTTCCCCGCCAGATCTTCGATCACTTCCACGTAGCGCGCCAGGCGGTGGAAGACGGGCTCGGCATTGGCATCGGGCCGCTTCCGATGCTGGAGATCGATGTTGCCAATGGCAGACTGATGACGCCGTTGCCGGACATTCGGGTTCCGCGAACTGGTTACGTCGCGGTGACGCCGCGGCATGCCGACGCCGGAAATCTGGTCGCCGGCTTCGTTGACTGGCTTGTCGCCGAGGGAAGCGATCCGGCCGGAACGATAACCGCACCAGCGAAAGCACATGCGTGATCAGGTCGCGCGGGCACTGGAAGCTGAACGACGACCGGCATGAGGGCACGCCCCCACAAGCGAATGGACGCCACCCGCCTATATTGACTAGCGGTAGAACGCAGACGGCGGCCTATCGAAATGTCGCTTGAACATCGCAGTGAACACGCTCTGGCTGGCATAGCCGCAGTCGAAGGCGACATCGATGATCCGCTCGCCGTTCGCCAACGTGCGCGGCGCGAAGAGAAGCCGCGCTTGTTCGCGCCACCTCGCAAAGGTCATTCCGGTCTCTTTGACGAACAGGCGATGCACCGTCTTGAGTTGGCGGAGATCCGTGATCGAACGATGTTGCCGCTCAGGTAGTTCGAAGCTTCGCTTGGCTGTCCCGAAGACCGAATGGAGACCCCGCCTATGTGCCGCCTACGGTATCCACCCGCCCGACAGCAATGGAGACCCGCTTCCGCTCAGAGCGATTTCAATGCATCAACCTCCGTGAGGCTGCGTGGGCCAGCGGATCGAAGTGGTCCCAGCAGTGATCCAGAGCGCAGAGGGCCCGGCAACACCTGCGCCCGGATGTTAGTCTAAGCTGGACAAGAGCTCCGCTCGGTGATGCTGAAGGAGAGGTTGATGACGCACAGCAAATTTCTAACCCCAGATGAAGTGGCAGAACGCTACCGAGGTGGCCTTTCAGTCGGGACACTCGGCAACTGGCGAGCGATGCGAATCGGCCCTTCGTTTGTGAAAGTCGGGAAAGCCGTGCTTTATCCCGTCGAGGAGCTCGACGCGTGGGACGAGAAGTAAAGTGCAGTGCCATGCGTCAAAGCGGATCACCGAGCAGCACGGTGACCACGCATGATGATCACGGCTGGGCATCGGAAGCAAATCCCAATTACCGGCACCTCCTGAAAGGAGTCGTCCATTTTCAGGCGATGCATCAAAGCGTTACGAGAATCGCGAGCCTGGTGCACAATCATCCGACGAGGGGCGCCATCGTATTTCAATACAAAAGTTTTCAACCCAAACGACTCAAGCCTGAAACTCGTCATTTACACGCCCGTCCAATAGGCCTCTTTGGATCCGACCCGACGTTATCGCTAATTGGCTTTGCTATCCCAAATTGGGCAAATCCACGATTTGCATAGACCGCTGTATATGCGAGCGCATCAATGATTCCGCCAATTCTTCATCGCGGCTTTGCATCGCTTTCGCAATCTGCCAGTGCTCGGTGCGGGCCCGCCCACTACGGCCAGGGGTCGCCTTTTTCGTCCAGCGATACAAACGGACTAACTCGTATACCTCGGATGTCAGTATATCTTCGATTTTTTTGTTCCCACACTTTTTGACGATCTGGATATGGAAGCTGAAGTTGAAGTCATTTGTGAATGTTGTTGCTAGCCTGCCCTGATCACCTCTTTTTTCGCAACTCTCTACTAATTCAGCTAATTCCGAATCGGTCATCTGGGTTGTTGCAAGACGACATGCCATGCCCTCCAGACATTCGCGCAGTTGGAACAGTTCCTGGACTTGTTCTACGCCTAACTCTACAATCCGTGCCTTTTGATAAGCTTCCCGCATAATAAGTTTTCGGCCTTCGAGGTTCCGAACGGCCTCCCTGATCGGCCCACGGCTCATATCAAATCGCTTTGCCAAATCAACTTCATTGACGATACCGCCGGGGGCCAACTCCCCGGACCGGATCAAGTCGATAATACGCCCAATAGCGGCTTGAGCGAGTGTGCTATCCGCGGCAACATCTCCGCGCCGTGAGGATGAACTGTCTTGAACTGTCGTTGGGGCGATTGAAATATTCATATCCTCATTTGCCTAGAAACCAAGCGCGATAAGTGGCCTTTGGTTTGACGTTCCAATCCTGTTAAGCGACCCGGGCTTTGGAAAGTTGGCGGTCGCTTCAACTTTCGCAAACCGAATCTAGCACACCTAGGCTTCTTTATTAAGCCACTCAGCATCTGGGAATGAGGAGCATCAACTGCCGCAACACTGGTCATACAACAGGCAAAAACATCGCATGAAGTGTTGACACTTTTAAGACGTCGTGATTTGTAGTGCTGGTCGCAGGGGAGAAAGCGGCGGGCGACGCCTACAAATCAAGCCATTTGAGCTTCCATTCGGTCGCTCTGACCTCTGATTACGCTGAGCCGAGATATCTCTCCTGAGACGTGTTGACATTTGATGGCGCCGCTGGCCTGCGCTTTTTGGAGATGTGTATGACCGCGTTTGATGAAGTGAGAGTTCTGTCGGCAACGGGCGTATGTGGGTCAGGTTTCAAGGAAAGTTCGCTTGAAGCCGGCATGGCCAAGATGCCGCACTTCATCGGCTGTGACGCCGGCTCCACCGATCCCGGCCCATTCTCTCTCGGTTCTGGCAAGATGGCATTCCCCGAGCGAGCCATCCGGCGAGACCTGAAGCTTATGATCAAGGCGGCGCGCAGTGCTGGCGTCCCGCTGTTGGTGGGCTCTGCCGGAACGGCTGGCGGTGCACCGCATCTGGCTAAGTATAAGGATATTGTGCTCGACATCGCCAAGGAAGAAAACCTGAAGTTCTCGCTGGCCCTGATCCACGCCGAGCAAGACAAGAGCTACCTGAAGCGGAAACTCGCTGAAGGCCTGGTCACACCGCTGGACCCTGCCCCCGAATTTTCTGACGACGTAATCGATCGTTCAGCGCGCATTGTCGGCATGATGGGCGAAGAGCCATATCTTCGGGCTTTGGAGAACGGCGCTGACGTAATAGTTGCCGGTCGGTCGAGCGATTGCGCGATCTTCGCTGGCATTCCTGTGAGCAAAGGAATTGCTCCGGGATTGGCTTGGCATGCAGCCAAGATCCTGGAGTGTGGCGCTGCGGCAGCCGTTGCCCGGCCCTCGCCCGATTGCATGTTCGCTACATTAAGGGGCGATCATTTCGACATCGAGCCACTAGCCCCCGAACTGCGCTGCAGTCCGCAGAGCGTCGCTGCACATAGCCTATACGAGAATTCCGATCCATTCCGACTTGTTGAGTCCAGCGGAGTCGTTGATCTTAGCGACGCAACATATGAAGCGCTGGACGAGCGCCGTGTACGAGTACGCGGAAGCAAGTTCGAGCCAGCAAACATCTATACCGTCAAACTCGAAGGGGCAGAAAAGGCCGGATATCAGAGCATCGTCATCGGCGGCATCCGCGATCCTTACATTATCCGACAAATCGACTCGTGGGTGGAGCGGCTGCGAGAGCGTGTGGCGACAAGGGTACAGGAGATGTTCGCAGACGATCCCATTGCTGGCCGCCACGTCTTCGATGTGAGGATCTACGGTAAGAATGGTGTGATGGGCGCTCTCGAGCCTGTCGACACGATCAACTCGCACGAGATCTGCATCATCATGCAGGTCACAGCCGCAACTCAGGAGATCGCAACCGGAATTGTTTCCATCGCCCGGCATCAAGGTCTGCATCTCCCGATTCCGGAATGGGGCGGCTTCATCACCGGAGTCGCATGCCCATTCAGCCCAGCCTACCTGGAACGCGGTGAAGTCTATCGCTTCAACGTAAACCATGTCGTGGCGCCCGCTGATCCTTATGAAATGTTCCCGATCGAATATGTAAACGCAGGCTGAGCGAGGCAACAATGACAAAATTGGGCGAAATTGCGAAATTGATCCGCAGTAAAAACGCAGGGCCTTTCGAACTCACGTTCGACATCATGTTCGACACCGTGGAGAACTACGAACGCGTTCGAAGGAGCACCGTTTTATCAGCCGCTTTGATTAGCGAGATCTATCACTTGCCGGTTGAGAAGGTGAAGTTCTTTGAGGTTCCCGCAGCGCTTTCGTTCAAGGCATCCATTCCCCGGGCAAATTTCCAAGGGGACATCGATGACACGGATAGCCACGGCGGACAGCAGTACGCCCCGTTGATCGATATCGAGATTCCTTGAAGGTGGGAGTTCTGTGAGGGGCGGCAGATGCCGAGAGGACGGCATCATCCGCCAAGTAATTCCACGATAGCACCTGCAATTAAGCTAGCGGGGGTAATTGGGAGAGAGAGCATGAGGAAATTCCTGTTTACGCTGTTTTCAACACTGCCATTGTTCAGTGCCCCGTCTTTTGCACAACAGGACGTGCCCGACGGATATCCAACAGAGTATAGCAAGATCATCGATGCCGCCAAAACTGAGAAGGGGCTCGTGATCTATTCGAACGTGTCGACCAATAATTGGGCGCCGTTTTTGGAGCTGGCGAAGAAGCGCTACCCATTCTTGTCGATCGAAACGACCGATGAACAAAATGTCTGGGAGAAATATTTCGCAGAGAGTGCTGCTGGCGCACGAACGGCGGATATGATTCTAACATTTGCGCCTGAACGCTGGCCTGATTTCGTGCAGCGCGGCCAGGCTCTTGACTACAAATCACCGGAAATACCGCATCTTCCTTCATGGAGCATGGTTTTGCCCGGAGTATACACGGCCGCCGCGGACCCGTTCCTAATCGCGTACAACAAAAGGGCGTTTAAGGACAAGACGCCACCTATGTCGATGGCGGACGCAGTTGCAGCTTTGAAAGCCGATCCGAAACTGAAGGGACGGATCACGGCCTATGATCCGGAGGTCTCGCTTGGCTTTGCCTTCTGGTCGAGTTGGGTGAAACGGAACGCCAATGGTTGGTCGCTGATTGAAGCACTCGGACCCGCAATGCGACCTGAGCGGAGCGCCGCCACGCAGCGGGAAAAAATTGCAACCGGGGAACAAGCTCTGGCGATTTTCACATCCGGCGCCGGCATTAAAGTGTTCGAGTCGCCTGCTGTTAAGCCGCTCGTCGGTTGGGGCTATCCCAAGGATGGCACTCCGGTTTTGTTCCGTAGCGTCGCGATAACGAAAGCTGCCGCCAGCCCAAACTCAGCAAAGCTTTTCCTTGACCTACTGTTGTCGCGAGATGGCCAGATGGCGTTTGCGGTCGGGGGGCAGACACCCTACCGAGCGGACATCAAACCAGGCGAGGCGCCTTACACCAGCTACAGTGCCATCGTTAAAGCGATTGGTGAGGAGAACGTTATTTTCGTGAAGCCTGACGCGTCATTGCTCTCCGGCAGCGACGAGTTCATGGCGAGATGGAATAAAGCGCTCGGTCGGTGACGTTCACCCAATCTGACGGGGCCGGCAACTACCGGCTTCGTCCTGGCAATTGAAGGAAGTCTCGCGGAGGAGGAGAGATGGGCACGGCACTGAGCGTACCGGCGCAAACGCAATCAGCGCGCGTCAGGGCGCAGGGATCGGGGCATACGATCCAGACGGCAATTACAATCATCAGCATCGTACTTGTTGGGATCGCCCTGATCCCAGCCCTAGTCCAAATGTTCCTCGACAAGCCGCTGTATTATCCTGATGCCCGTTTCACCATTCAAAACATCGTCGCGCTTGTGTCCGACCGCGAGGTGACCGCCACGTTCGGAGCAACCTTCCTGTTCTGCTCTATCGTCGTACTCGTTTCGATGGCACTTGGCACTAGCTCCGCAATCCTGATTGGGCGCACAGACTTGCCGGGACGCAGCGCCTTCCTGGCGATACTTTTATGGCCGCTGTTCTTATCACCTCAAGTCATAGGCTTTGGAGCCATCCTAGCCTATGGTCCGGCAGGACTGTTAACGATCTGGTTCTCGGACGCGACCGGTCTGACGGAGCCGTGGAACCTCTATTCTGTGCCTGGCATGGCCGTCGTTGCCGGAATCGCGGCAACGCCCGTTACAACCCTTTATTGCCTTACCGCTGCCATCCAACAAGATCCCAACCAGGAGGCGGCCGCACGCATTGCCGGCGCGGGGTCACTGCGGATCTTGTTCCGCATAATACTTCCGATCATGCGGCCCGCGTTGATCTTTGCGTTCATTATGAATATTGTCAACGCATTGGAAACATTAGCTATTCCGCTCATTATTGGTGGCCCCGTTGGCATCAAGCTGCTGACGACGCTCATTTACGATAAGAGCTTCGAGAGTGCGGGCTTGCCTCAGTACGGCCTGGTCTCGGCGCTCGCCTTCGCGCTGATGGCGATAGTCGGCGTTTTGTTCTTCCTACAGCGACTGGCACTGCGGCAGTCACACCGGTTTGTCAGTGTTGGCGCCAAATCCATTCAGCCAAAAATGTTGGCGCTAGGATCCTGGAAATGGCCGGCATTTCTGCTCATGGCCGTTTACGTTGTATTTGGCGTTGTCGTCTTGGTCGGCGCGGTTTTCGCTCGGTCCCTGACATTCATTCTCTCCCCAGATGTGTCGTTCTTTGACGCAGTCACGCTGCAACACTATTCTGATGTTCTTTCCGTCGAAGTCTACCGACGCTCGATCCTCAATACATTGTTGCTCGCCGTCGTCGGTGGGGCGCTTGGCACTGCATTCGTGGCAGCGGTTGCGATGGTCGCACAGCGGTCGAACTACAGGTACCGCCGGGTGCTGGACGCGGTCGCACAGCTTCCCAGAGTTCTTCCAGGCCTTGTCGTCGGACTTGGTGTCTTCTACGCTTCGATGTTCGTTCCCGGCATAGATCTGCTAAGAAACACCATCTGGCTTGTCCTGATCGCATATCTGATCCGTTTTCTGAGTTCAGGATACGGTATTGTTTCGCCGGCCCTGCTGCAAATAACCGGAGATTTCGATCGAGCGGCGAAGAGCGTAGGCGCAGGTTGGACCACGACCATGACAAGGATCGTGCTACCGCTCAGCAAGCAGGCACTTCTCTCCTGCTTCGTGCTCTTAATGATTCTGATTATCAAGGAATACTCATCGGCGGTCTTTCTGATGGCGCCTGGCAGTGAAGTCATCGGCTCGACGATGCTAAGTCTCTGGACTCAAGGCCTTGCCGGACCTGTTGCTGCCCTCGCCGTCATGCAGATCGTCCTAACCTCGATCCTAACGTCGATCGTCACGCGGATCTTAGGAGTGAAGCTTCATGGCTGATGTTGTCGTCACCGATCTGTCACGCCACTATGGCTCTTTCATCGCCCTCGATGAAGTTTCGTTTGATGTCAAGGATGGCGAGTTCTTGACGCTTCTCGGTCCTTCCGGCTGCGGAAAGTCCACGACCTTGGCGAGCCTCGCCGGTCTCGATCGGCCAACATCCGGAAAGATCTCGATCGGCGGGCGCACTGTTTTCGACTCCGAAAGCGGAATTTTTATCGATGCGCAATACCGCGATCTCGGGTTGATGTTTCAATCATATGCTCTTTGGCCGCATATGACAGTCTATAAGAATATCGATTTTGCCCTTGAGCTTCGAAAAATACGTGGCGCCGAGGCAAAACAGCGCATTCACGAGACGCTGGAAATGGTGGACATGGGCGCTTTCGTCTCGCGCTACCCGGGCGAACTGTCAGGCGGACAGCAACAGCGCGTCGCCCTCGCACGCACACTCGCCTATCGTCCACAAATCCTTCTCCTCGACGAGCCGTTGTCCAACCTGGATGCGAAGCTGCGGGAAAGGGCGCGCCTGTGGCTCAGCGACTTACAGCGGCGAACGGGTGTAACGACAGTATACGTGACGCACGACCAATCCGAGGCATTGGCTCTCAGCGATCGGATCATCGTTATGGAACGTGGAGCAATTGCACAGATCGGCTCGCCTGAGGAAGTATACGAACGACCTGCCACAGCCTTCGTTGCCGATTTTGTCGGCGCTAGCAATCTGTTTGAAGCCATTTTGGAAACGGATGGATTGGGAAGCGGCAAGATAACCCTTTCGAGCGGGCAAAAGCTCACAGTGGAAGGGCCGATCAACCTGCCATCGGGACCGGTTATAGTGAGCGTGCGGCCGGAGAAGATTGAACTCAGCGCCGCTCCCGACAAGCAGAACGTCTTGGCGTACGAACTTGAGGCGAGGAGCTACCTCGGGGCGCGTAACCTCGCGGTGGTCAAGGTCGGCAGCCAGTCATTTCGGGTTGAGTGCGATACAATTCCAGGCACGCCGAACGGACTGCTGTCGATCCCCGAGACTGAAATTCGTGTTTTCCCTACGGCTGAGGCCGGGGGCCGGCGGTCGCACTGATGAGTTTAAGCCACGCGTCTCGACGATTCTGGCTTAAAGAGAGCTGCTGCTAACCGAACCCCTGGAGCCCCTCTTAGACCGCCGTCGTTTAAAACGCTCGGCAGACGAAACGGGCATTCGGTGGTGTAACGAACGAGAGGCGTGAGAGCGGCTGAGCGAGACTTTGCTGAACCCAAGTCACCTAGAGTGCCCAAGTAGGTTCATCTTGGCGCGGCACATCGATGTTCCGCTGTAACACAGGAGAGAGCGTTGCGATTATCCAAAGATCTAGTAACCGGCATGCTATTTTTTATCCTCGGCGCCGGCGCGCTTACAATGGCTTTGCAATACCGTGTTGGCTCGCTGCATGCGATGGGTCCGGGCTATTTCCCAGTGTTGCTCAGTTGTCTCGTGGGCGCGTGTGGTTTGGTTCTGATGGCGCGGACATTGTTGAGCAGCGAATTGCGACACCCTCTGGAAGGTCTCCGACTCAAGCCGCTCGCAATCATCGTCACCGCTGTGCTGGCCTTCGCCGTGGCAATCGATCGATTGGGACTCGTCGCGTCCATCGCCCTTCTCGTCGCGATTAGCCGCCTGGCGATGCGAAAAGCTGGGTTTGTCGAGCCAATGCTGATCTTTGTGGTCCTGACCACCCTCGCCTACCTTGTTTTTGTCGTAGGGCTGAACATCCCGCTCCCGCTAGGAATTTAACGATGGAAATCCTTTCCAACCTCGCGCTCGGTGCGACAGTTGCCTTCTCACCGGAAAACCTCCTCTATTGTTTTCTCGGAACCTTGCTCGGTACTTTTATTGGGGTACTGCCCGGGGTCGGCCCCGTCGTCACAATTGCCGTGCTGCTGCCATTGACATTCGGCCTATCTCCCGAAGGGGCCCTCATCATGTTGGCAGGCATTTATTATGGAGCCGCCTATGGCGGCTCAACAACCGCCATTCTAATGAACTTGCCTGGCGAATCCTCTGCAGCGGTCACCTGCCTGGACGGCTATCAAATGGCCCGAAAGGGTGAGGCCGGTAAAGCCTTGGCGGTCGCAGCAATCGGATCGTTTATCGCCGGGACGATCGGGACAATTCTCATCGCCGCGTTCGCGCCTCCGCTGACCGCAGTCGCGCTTGACTTTGGTCCTGCGGAATATTTTTCGATGATCCTGATGGCCGTCATTTTCTCGACTATATTAGGTCAGGGGTCGCTTCTGACCGGGATTGCAATGGCGGCCTTGGGCGGTCTCGTCGGCTTGGCCGGAACTGACGTCAACTCGGGTGTATCGCGCTACACATTTGGCCTATCCGGATTAGCGGATGGCATTGACTTCGCCGTGGTGGGGATGGGCCTGTTCGCATTCACCGAGATCGTCCGAACACTTGAAGAGCCTGAGGAACTGGAGCGTGGCACCGCTCCAGTCGGAAAGATTCGGCTCGGATTGTCGGATTTCCGCGCGACGTTGCCGTCGATACTCAGGGGAAGCGCGATAGGATCTTTCTTTGGGATTTTGCCGGGCGCGGGGCAAGTCGTGAGTTCGTTCGCCGCCTATATGTTTGAGAAGAAGATCTCTAAACGGCCACATGAATTCGGAAATGGCGCCATCGAAGGTGTTGCAGCTCCTGAGTCAGCGAACAACGCTGCCGCACAGACCGCTTTCATACCTATGCTGACCCTGGGAATTCCGGGAACAGCCACAATGGCTTTGATGCTGGGCGCCATGTTGATCCAAGGGATCACACCCGGCCCGCAGGTTATGACTCAACATCCGACGTTGTTTTGGGGCCTGATTGTCAGCATGTGGATTGGCAACGGGATGCTCGTTTTGCTCAACCTTCCGCTCGTCGGATTGTGGGTGAAATTGCTTAAGGTACCCTATCGGTGGCTATGCCCGGCAATCCTGATGTTCTCTTGCATTGGGATCTACTCCGTCAATTTCAACACTACGGATATAGCGCTTGCTGCTCTTTTCGGTGTCGCCGGTTATGTGTTTCTGAAACTCGATTGCGCCCCTGCACCATTTGTTCTCGGTTTTATCTTGGGTCCCCTTATGGAGGAGAATATGCGTCGTGCGATGCTTTTTTCGCGCGGTGACCTTTCCATCTTCGCGACCAGCCCAATCAGTGCAGGCTTCCTGGCCGTGACGGCTGTCGTCCTGGCAGCCATGGCCGTCCCCAAGATCAGAAAGCGAAAGGAGGAAGCGATCGCTTCAGAATAACCCGGGAACAGCCTTAAAGTGTTGACACTTGTGGCTGACGTTTGTAGGCTGCAATCAGAATTGTTAAGAAGTTTGGGAGGAGGCCCACTGTGAAAATAAGAACCTTGGTAAGCCTCGCGGCAACGCTACTTACGGCAACGGCCGGTGAACTGCCCGCCGCTGATTATCCAACCAGGCCGATCACGTTCGTGATCCCTTTCGCTCCGGGAGGAGGGAATGACATTCTTGGCCGGGTCGTGTCAGCTCGCGCTGCAAAAGAACTAGGAGGCGTGATTGTCGTCGAAAACCGTCCAGGTGCCGGTGGCGGACTCGCCGCCCAGCATGTCATCGAGGGAGCGGCCGATGGTTATACGGTCCTCCAAGGGAATGTCGCGCACGCGATTAATATGTCGCTCTATAAGAAACCCGGTTATGACTTCGCGAAAGACTTTGAGCCGGTTACTCTAATGGCAACGTCCGCATTGCTAATATGTGTCAATCCGAGATCGCCGGCTAACAATCTGCAAGATTTAATTCAGTTAGCCAAAAAAAACCCGGGTAAAATGACATTCGGCTCATCTGGCATCGGAGGTTCGAGCCACCTAGCGTTCGAGTTATTTAAAGCTCAGGCGGGCGTAGATCTACTGCACATTCCGTATCAGGGTGGGGCGCCTATGACCACTGATCTGGTTGCCGGGAGGCTTGATGTGGCACTGCCGGTACCTTCCGGAGCGAAGTCCCTGATGGCATCAGGGAAGATCAAGTGTTTCGCAACAACAGGATCCAGGCGATCGAAATCGATGCCCGATATCCCAACTGTCGCCGAAGCTGCTGACTTGGCAGGATATGAGGCTGCACCATGGTATGGAGTCGTGGTCAAAGCCGGCACGCCGCCCGAAATTATCGAACGTCTGGCACGTGCCTACCAAGTGGCGGTAAACGATCCCGAGGTTCAGAAAGTGCTACTAGAGCAGGGCTTCGATGTCGTCGGTAACACACCTCAAGAGTTTGGCGCATATATCAAAACGGAAATCGAAAAATGGTCTCAGGTCGTCGCCAAATCCGGCGCAACCGCGGAGTAAGCTGTTAGCGCGTCGAAGCATTTGCGGCGCGGCGAGCAAATAAGGAAAGTGTCAACAGTTTCCGTCTTGGGCGAACTGTTCACGGCAGACTAGGCCAAATCGTTGGATGGCCAGAATGATCGATTGGAGGCTACTTTGGGATTGCGCTGGAAGTATAGGCCTGACGGGTCCAATTGGGGTGACTTCGGCGATGACGATCAGCATGGTCGCATGAATCTGATCACCGAGCACGTCCGCCGGAGAGCGCTAGAAGAGGTGACCGATGGGAGATCATTCTGCCTCAGTTTGCCTTTGGATCTTCCAGGCGGAAAAGTTCTAAATCCCAGACGGGGTCCACCTGAATTTCACCCAATTGAACGCGATGGCCACGTCGCGTTCAATCTCCAAATGAGCAGAATAGAGCCAAACTTCACTGATGTTCATTCAGACGAGGCCGTATTACTCTACAATCAGTATTCGACGCATTGGGACGGCTTTGCACACAAGGGCGCTGTCTTTGACATCAACGGCGATGGCAATCCTCAACCAGTATTTTACAATGGCTTCCAGATAGCTGACGAACAGGGCAATGGCACTCAGGGAACATTGGGAGCCATTGCGGTCTCGGTGGCTGAGATGGCGGAGACATGCGTCCAAGGACGCGGCGTTATGATCGACCTGCGCTATCATTTGGGTGACGAGCGGGTTGATGTCGACTTCGATATCCTCTCCAGAATATTGGAGGCCGACAAGATTGTCGTTGAGGAAGGTGACATCGTATGTTTTCATACCGGGTTGGGAGATTTAATAATGAAAAGTCGGGGGAACCCCGATCCGGCGCTGCGAACCCGTTGTGCTGTCCTCGATGGTTCTGACCAGCGCCTCCTCGATTGGATTACAGATACCGGAGTAGCTGCGATCGCTGCTGATAATCTCGCGGTCGAAAGATCGTCGACCTTAGGGTCTCCGGCGCACTGCTGTGATGTGAGCACGGCTCTGCCTTTGCATCGCCATTGCCTATTCAAGCTAGGCGTCCACCTCGGTGAGCTTTGGTATTTGACCGACCTTGCTGTTTGGTTGCGCAATCATAGGCGTAGCCGGTTCCTCTTGACCGCCCCGCCGCTTCGGCTACCGGGGGCCGCTGGTGCTCCCGTTACGCCCGTTGCAACCGTCTGAGAATGTCTAAATTTCAACTGGCCTGCGCCTGATCGATGCGCAATTGCTCATATTTCACGAAAGGCCGTAGCAACCATTCTACGAATTTGGTTCGTCCTAGTATGGCCGAGCAAGGAATATCATTCGACTTTACGGAGTAACTGAATGCAGCACTGGCTAGATAAGCTAACCGATTTAACTGCAATTCAGGGCGATGATAGTATTCTCAGGGACGCGCTAGCCGACCTGACGGAACGAGCCGGCTTCGGTGGCTATGCCTATCTCCACGTCCAGCCCAGCCATTCACTCGCTGTGTCCAACTACCATCCGGAATGGCAGTCCATATACTTCAAGCGAAGCTATCTGGCGCTCGATCCCGTTGTGAAGCGCGCGAAGTCTGCAAAACAGGCCTTCTTTTGGGCTAGCGAGCAGGAGAAATCACGTCTTTCCAAAACCGAGCGCGCTTTCTATGCGCATGCGGCAGACTTTCGCATTCGCGCCGGCATCACCATCCCGATCAAGACCGCCAACGGCTCCACGTCAATGTTCACAATGGCATCGGAGAAGCTGACCATCGACCTGGAGCATGAGCTTGACGTCATCTCAGCCGCCGCTGCGGTAGGGCAACTCCACGCCCGCATCTCTTTGCTTCAGACGACGCCGACCATCGAAGAACCGGCCTGGCTTGATCCGAAGGAAGCGACCTATCTGAAATGGGTCGCCGTCGGCAAAACCATGGAAGAGGTCGCGGAACTGGAGGGCGTCAAATACAACAGCGTCCGCGTCAAGCTCGCCGAAACCAAGAAGCGCTTCAACGTCCACACCACAACGCATCTGGCGGCACTTGCCATCCGGCGGAAGCTCATCTGATTAAAATCGTTAATTTACGGAAAGCTTCGGAATATAGCCGAGAATGCTGACAAGCGTGTTTACCACGCTCATCTGCGCGTGCATCTCGATGCATGCTTCGATGTAACAGAGATGCTGGGTACCACCGGCAACCTTTCCGGTCTTGTAATCATCGGGCAGCGCCTGAAACAACTGATCCGCCTTTTCCACCAGGACCCGGTGGGTGCGGATCGCGTCGACCGTGAGGGTTTCGATATCCGCTACGGCCAGTCCTTGCGTTAGCCCTACCACCGGCCGAAGCTCGCATTTATCCTTCAATGTCGCATCTTCCGATTCCATCCCTCATCCAGCCTTAGTTTCGTCTGCGGTCCGCCCCCGCTGACATGAACCCTTTGAACCCTGGCCGGGGGTTAGAATCCGAGATGAATCGGCCCTGAGACCTTTAGCACCGAGGCGCCTGGACATACGTCACAGGCCCCCGGCCACAAGGTCAGAGGGTTCCTGGCGCCGTTCCGGTCAGCGCCCACCGTTCATCTGCGGATTCTAAGCCGCAACGCAGCGCGTACTGCGTCGCCCACCTTATAGGGATTTTAAGGAAGGGATGCCAGCGCGGATTTTATACGCACAAGGGTGAAGTCGATGTTTTCAAAGGCGATACAAGCACAGTTTCCTTCGAAAGCAATCGCTTTGGAGGAATCTCCATTGCACAACTAGGAAGGGGTAAGGCATTCTCACTGGACACGCGAGGGAGGTGATCGTTACTTTACGATGTTTGCGCGACGTCGTCGCGATTGCTATCTCATCTCAGGCGCACTCATCTCAGGCGCCGAACCGATCGACGGCCGAAACAGATATGCATGTCCTATTTTCCGCGGCCGCCGATTTCTGACAGGTCGATCCGAATGCCGGCTGCGTTCGGATCGGATGTTGCCGCCCCGGAGGCTGCACCCTTTCCGCCAGCCTTCATTTCGCGCTCGCTTTGCTCGTCGATGTCCTGTTTCTGTGGCGGCCCCGGATCGACGAGCTTCACAGTACCAGGATCGGGCGCCCGGAACACGGCTGTTCCCTCGAAATATCCCGTCTGCCAGGCGATAATCGCATCGTCGAAGACCTGCGGCAGGACCTCCTTGTCGGTCGGATTGCCGTACCATTTGGTGACGATGCGATAGACCTTTGCGAACAGCGCCGTTCCCATGCGGAGGTTTTCACAAGGATCGAGCAGGTCTGGTTTCAGCTCCCCAGCCTCCATGATGCCGAGACCGGCGGGATATTGCGTGATGCCGACGCGAACGATATTGCGACCGAGATTCTGACGGATCAGGTCCATCGCCTCGTTAATCGTGGCAGGCTTCGGCACTAGAACGATCCGGTCTCCGGAGCGAATGGTAACGGCGAGCGGATCCGGCGATCCCGCCCGCTCGACGAATTGCCCGATGATCGCCGGCTTGAGGCTTGGATCGCTGCATTGCTGGATGATGACGGCGTCGACCATTGCGATCTCTCCTCAGGTGTTGAAGGCCATGACGAGCGGCAAATCGAAGAGCTTCGCCCAGGCGGTCACGCTTGCCTTCTGGACGGCGACGATCGACGTGCCCGCGGTCCACCAGCCATTGCCGGTCGCCACGATGATATCCGGGGAATGAAGCATCGACTGCAGGACCGGCCAGAGGATCAGTTGCTCGTAGCAGATCAGCGGCGCGATCCTTGCTCCCTCGATCTCGACCACCGGGTTGTCGAAGAATTGCGCGTGGGCGCCGCCGCCTTGCCCGGTCTCGGCCCGCCATGGCTGCCACATGGAAACGGGAACCGGCATGCGTTCACGGTAGAGGATGCGCAATTCGTCTGCGGAGATCGCCACCATGACGTTGTCGTAGCCAATCGGATCGATGACGGCGGCGCCAGCGATCATGGTGGCCCCCGACCCGCTCAAAGCGGCCTGCCAGACGTCCGCGACGGTCGGCGTCCAGAAGCCGAGCGTGCTTTCGGGCAGGATGACAACGTGCGTCCCCTCTCCTTCGAATGCGCGTACCGTTGCGATCAGGTCACGGTGATAGTCGAGCGAACCGTCGCGGCCGAGCCTTTGGCCGTATTCAAGGTCGACACCTCTCCATCGGTCCGGTAGCACGGCGTCCGTCCACGTCGCGGCGGACCAGAGCCACAAGCCTCCCAAGGCGATAGTGGCAGCCGGCCGATATCTCGTCGTCATGATGAGGAGGCCGGCTGCGGTCGCACCGACGCCCCACCATCCCCATCCCGGAAACACTACGCCGGCGGCCGTTAGCGGATGGGCCCAGCCGGTGATACCGAAGGGGGGTAGAGCCATCAGCACCGCAGCCACCAGATAGCGCAGTGCCCGCCCGGCTTCCGGTTGGTTTTTCCCCGGACGCCCCTCGCCCGCTCGCCCCTCTTCCGGGCGGCGCTTGGCCGGCAATGTCCACGCCACCGCATGCACGGCCACGAACAAGAGCGAAGCGGCCAGCCACAACAAAAGACCCTGCCAAAGATCGGCAGCATAGAAGTTCGCGACACCCTGCGGCAGGCCGCGTGAAGCGGCGAGGAAATAGCCGGCTGAGACGAGAGCCGCAGCCGTGCGTGACGGCGCCATCGCCCATAGCGCCGGGAAGAACATGGCGACTGGGAGGGCCAACACATGGCCGCTCCAGCCGATCCAGCCGCAGGCGACGGATGCAACGACGAGCAGGGCGGATCGCCACCGGCTGGAAGGACGATCACGGGTCGAAGGTAATGACCGGCCGGGCGAGGCCGAGAAGGCCGGAATCCGGAACCGGCCCAAAATATCGGGAATCATAGGAGCTCGCAAAGGAAGAATGGAGGAACAGGGATTCTGGCGGAACGACGCCGCCCGGATAGGTGGTGATCGCCCTGCCCTCGCCGTCCGTTTTCCGCACGGTGGACGCGGCAAGAACGCGGCCATCGACGGCGACCTGATTGCCGATCTCGACATGTTGGCCAGGCAGTGCGGCGACGGTCTTGATCAGTGGCGCGTAGCCACCCGCACAGAGACCGCGGCGGAGATAGCCCCGCTCACGCGCCGCCTCGAAGGTCGCGGTTGCGGGCGGGCAGATGAATACCAAATCCCCGAGCGCGACGGAGCGGTGAAGTCGCTCGATACGCCACAGCCCAAGTGGCTCGCTCGGCGTCAGATTCAACCGATAGCCGCCGAGGACAGCGGCCGCGTAAAAGCTGGCTGTGGTCACCACGAATGCGCCGGGCAGCACGATCGTCCTCCGCCGTCTCATGGCTTCAGCACCGGCGCCTGGCGCTGGGCAAGACGCAGTTCCTCGGCCTTCCGCAGGGTCTCGGCGGTGCGTTCATGGGCGGCAAGCTGCTGGGCCGTGCGCATGACCGGCCAGGCCTCCTTCAGGCGCTCCTTCTCCCGGTGGTTCATTCCTTCGGAGAGCCTGTCGAAGAGTTTGCCGGACGGCTCGCGTGCGGCATTGGTGAGCAGAGTGCGCTCGCCGAACCGTTCGCTCACCGCCTTGTTGAAGCCGTCGATTTCCAGCTTCGTCTCGCGATTGCTCAGCGCATATCCCAACGCCGCCGGAAGATCGTTACGGTCGATCGCATCACGCACGCGCTCGAGTATGGCGCGCGCCGCCGGCGACAGCGCCGGGATGTCGATCGAAACGCGCTGGCGCAGCGCCTGTTCGTCCGCCGCCATACGTCGTGCCGCGCTTTCGCGCATGTCGAGATAGCGGTCTACATCCTGCTTCAGGGCCGGCACGTTGAGTTCGGCGACGCGGCGTGCCTCGCGGTCTGCCTTGCTGGCGAGAATGCCGGTCTTGCCCTTGAGCGGACCGATCGCCGCCGGCTGGGTGATCAAGGTCTGCAATGTCTGCCGGGCGATCTCCTTGTCGGCGACAACGGCGTCGAAGTTCATCGCGCGGAACGCGGTTTCGGGATCAGCGAACACATAGCGGAAGCGGATCGACACCTCCTCCCACTGCTTCTTCAGCGCCGGGTCCGAGTCGAGTTTCTGTTCGACCGTGTCTGTAACGGAATTGGAGAACCCGGTTATGCCGGCAACCATGGGCTTCGCCTCCTTCTTCGACGGGGGTGTCGGGGATTGCCGCAGGCCGAGACGATTTCCGAAAGCACGAAGACGGTCGGCCAGATCGGCGAGCTTTGTCTTCTGGCGGAGCGTCCAATCGAGCCGGTCGCGCAGCAGGGTACGCGCCACCTTGACGATATGAAGGCCGCGGTTGTCGGCGAAAGCGAGCGCGTGCCGGTAGAGCTGGCCGCGCTCGTAGTCGAGCGTCGTCTCCTTGGCGTTGCGCCGGGACAAGACCTTTGTCAGCCCGCCACTGAAGGCGAACGAACGACGGCCGTAATAAAGCTTCAGATCCTCGCGATGCCGGGTCATCGCCACATAGGTGAGGTGGCGATCCAGAGAGAGGGAAGCGAGCACCTTCACCCTGTCGACGGTGGCGCCTTGAGACTTGTGGATCGTCGTGGCGTAACCATGATCGAGGTTGTTGTAGAAACGGCTCTCGGCCGTCACTTGCCGGCGATGATCGCCCTCCCCGACGATCGCGACGATCCGGTTCGGCGCCGCCTCGAGGACACGGCCGATCATGCCGTTCTTCACGCCAAGCGAGCCCTCGTTCTTCAGGAAAACGATCTGGTCGCCGACGTCGAAACGGCGGGCGCCGTCGGCGGTTCTGAAGACATGGCCCTCTCCCACGATACCGCGCTCGACCAGCTTTTCGCGGGCATGCTCGTTCAGCATGCGCACGTCACGGCGCAGATGCGCGAGGATCAGCATGGATTTGGCGGGATCGTAATCGTGGTTCCAGTCGGCGATCAGACTCTCGATCGCCTCGGCCTTGAGCGTCAGTCCGATCACCTTGCCGTTGGCCCGATAGGCTGAAACCGCATCGGTGACCTTGCCGCGCGCCAGATCGAGCGAGGCATGCCGCATCCAATCCTCACGCTGGCGATAGATCGTCTCCAGTTCGGCATAACCGATACGGTCGGCGATGGCGCGGAAGGCAGCGCCCGCTTCGACCGGCTGCAGCTGTTCGGGATCGCCGACCAGCACGAGCTTCGCGCCTGCCCTGACGACGGCCTCGACGAAGCCGGCCATCTGCCTTGAGGCGACCATGCCCGCCTCGTCCATGACGAAGACGGTCTTTGCGTCGAGCAGGTCGCGGCCTCGCTTCCAGCGCAGTTCCCAGGATGCCAGCGTGCGGCTCTGGATCCCTGCTTCCTTCTCCAATCCCTCGGCCGCCTTGCCGGCAAGCGCGCCACCGACGACACGATATCCGGCGAGTTCCCATGCCTCGCGGGCTGCCTTCATCATCGTGGTCTTGCCCGCACCTGCGCGGCCGACGACGGCAGCGATCCGTGCCGGACCTGCGACATGTTCGATGGCAGTCCGCTGTTCTTCCGACAGGCGCGAATGGCGCGCAAACGTCGCCGCCAGCACTTTCTCGTCGACGCCATGCGTCTCCCGTCCGGACAGCCAGACCGACCGCCGCGCCATTCCGGCTTCGAGCCGGATAAGATCGCGCGTCGTGTAGCGGGCGGGCACCCACTCCCCGGTCGCGAACGCGATCGCCTCGCGCTGCAGGCGCAGCGTTTCCGGGCTCTGGAGGATGCGCGCAAGCAGCTGCTGGAAGACCGCTGGGTCGTCGACATAGCGATAGAGCACCCTGGCGATATCGCGTTCGTCGAAGACGCTCTTCTCCCGCGTGATCAGGTCGAGCACAATCTCGGGGCGGCGGAGAATACGGCGCGCATTTTCGCAGCGGCGTTTCTCGTTGAGCTCCAGCCGTTCGAGCCGCGGCCGACGGCCTTCCTTCTCCGCCTTTCGTTCGATCGCCTTGGCGGCAACACCGAGATGGATGGTCGGCTCGAGCTCGATACCCTGCTTTTCATAGGAGTGACCATCGACACGCAACGAGATCCCGTTCAGCGTCAGATGATGGTTCTGCCGCTCGAACCATCCGTCGCGCAGGACATTGAAGTCGTCCGTCGAACCGGCCCAAAGCTCGTAAACGATCTTGCCGGCCTTCGTGCGGAGCGGCTGCCCGTCCTTGCCGATCACGGCGACCTTCTTGGCGCCGAAACCGTCTTCGTTCAGCGGCCGCAGCGTCGTCATCAGGTGGATGTGCGGATTGCCCAGATTGTCGTGGTACACCCAATCCGCGACCATGCCCCTGGCCAGGATGTGTTTCTCCACGAAATCCCGCACCAGCGCGATGTTCTGTTCGGGGGTGAGCTCCAGCGGCAGGGCGATGGTCAGGTCCTTGGCAAGCTGCGCATCGGCCCGTTTCTCGAAGGCCTCGACCCTGTTCCAGAAGGCTTCCGACGCTCCGGCGACCGAACGATCGGCGATCAGCATCCGCACCCATTTCGGTGCATCCGCCGGAGCTAAGAACTCCTCGTGCAGCAGCCCCTCTTTCCGGGTGTAGTCGATGGTGCGCGCTTCGCGCTCAAACTCCATCTTCGCGCAGTGCCGGTAGGCCGCGGACAGCACGACGCTGCGGCCCTCGCCGCGGCTGACGATGCTGACGGAGAAGTGGGCGATGGCCACGGCGGCAGAAACTCCCGAAATTGAACCTCGCTTCGTCGGGAGCGGCCAGCCATTGGCGGCTTCTGAGCAAGGCGTCGCGCCAGCGACGTATAATTGCGCCCTTGGACCCGCTCCTTCGGAACGGCGGGATGATCCTCCAAAGTGTCGGCGTTGCCGACCTGCAAATCTGCACATTTCCTTCGGAGGGCTTCCGGGAGAATTTTGCGGTCGTCGACGAAACGACACGACCGCAAGGAGATGCACCCGGAATGAAGAAGCCGTCCTCGAAGATCAGGGAAGAAATCGCAAGGCTTCAGGACCAGCTTCGGCAGGCCGAGACGCGCGAGGCCGAGCGCATCGGCCGGATCGCACTGAAAGCCGGCCTGGGCGAAATCGAAGTCGACGAAGCAGACCTTCAGGCGGCGTTCGAGGAGATCGGCACGCGGTTTCGCGGAGGCAAGCCGGCGGCCGGGAGGAAGAACACCGCAGACGGCAAGAATGGCGGTGCCCCTTCTCCGACGCTCGCCCCTGACGCGGATGCGGGCGGGCATAGTGAGGCTTGAGCGCATGGCACGGACGATGACGACGGACGCACGCAAGAAGGACACGCGCGAAAAAATCGAGCTCGGCGGCCTGATCGTGAAGGCCGGCCTGCGTTACGAGAAACGGGCGCTGCTGCTCGGCCTGCTGATCGACGCCGCAGGACGCATCCGCGGCGACGACGCGGAGCGATCTCGCCTGACGGCGATCGGCACGGAGGCGTTCGGTCGTGACGGCGAATAGGCTCATTCTCCTGGTTCTGCCGGCGGCGTGCATGATCAGCACCGTCTTCCTCATCTCGGGAATCGAGAACTGGTTCGCCGCGTTCGGGTCGACGCCGCCGGCCAGGCTCATGCTCGGGCGCGTCGGGCTCGCCCTGCCCTATGTCACGGCGGCGGCGCTCGGCGTGATCTTCCTGTTCGCGACCAATGGCGCGGCGAACATCAAGGCTGCCGGATGGAGCACCGTCTTCGGCAGCGTGGCGACGATCGCCATCGCTTTGATCCGCGAGTCGGTGCGACTTGCCAGAATCGCCGGAGACGTGCCGGCAGGACGGTCTGTCCTTGCATATGCGGACCTCTCGACGGTGATCGGCGGATCCGCCGCATTGCTCGCCGGGGTCTTCGCGCTGCGCGTCGGGCTGCGCGGCAACGCCGCTTTTGCCAGCCCGGCGCCTCAACGCATCCATGGCCGGCGGGCGATCCATGGCGAGGCCGACTGGATGAAGATGCCGGACGCCGCAAAATTGTTTCCGGAGAGGGGCGGCGTGGTCATCGGCGAGCGTTACCGGGTCGACCGCGACAGCGTCGCGGCCACCCCGTTTCGCGCTGATGATCCTGAGAGCTGGGGTGCCGGCGGAACGTCATCCCTGCTCTGCTTCGACGGCTCGTTCGGTTCGTCGCACGGGATCGTCTTCGCCGGCTCGGGCGGCTTCAAGACGACATCCGTGACGATCCCGACAGCGCTCAAATGGGGCGACGGCCTCGTCGTGCTCGATCCGTCGAGCGAAGTTGCGCCGATGGTCATCGATCATCGGCGCAAGGCCGGCCGAAACGTGATCGTGCTCGACCCCGCCACGCCCGCGATCGGCTTCAACGCGCTCGACTGGATCGGGCGGCACGGCAATACGAAGGAAGAGGATATCGTCGCAGTAGCGACCTGGATTATGACCGACAATGCGCGCACCGCGTCGGCCCGCGACGACTTCTTCCGAGCATCCGCCATGCAGCTCCTGACGGCATTGATTGCCGACGTCTGCCTCTCCGGGCACACCGACCAAAGATACCAGACTCTGCGCCGCGTCCGAGCCAACCTGTCGGAGCCGGAGCCGAAGCTGCGCGAGCGCCTGACGCGGATCTATGAACAGTCGGAATCCGATTTTGTGAAAGAGAACGTTGCCGTCTTCGTCAACATGACGCCGGAGACGTTCTCCGGCGTCTACGCCAACGCGGTGAAGGAAACGCACTGGCTGTCCTACCCGAACTATGCGGCGCTCGTGTCCGGCGACAGTTTCTCGACCGACGATCTCGCCGAAGGCGGCGCGGACCTGTTCATCGCGCTTGATCTCAAGGTGCTGGAAGCCCATCCTGGTCTGGCGCGCGTCGTCATCGGCTCGCTGCTCAACGCCATTTATAACCGCAATGGCGAGGTCAAGGGACGCACGCTCTTCCTGCTCGACGAGGTCGCCCGCCTCGGTTATCTGCGCATCCTTGAAACCGCCCGCGACGCCGGCCGGAAATACGGCATCACGCTCACCATGATCTTCCAGTCCATCGGCCAGATGCGCGAGGCCTATGGCGGCCGTGACGCGACCAGCAAATGGTTCGAATCCGCATCGTGGATTTCGTTCGCGGCGATCAACGATCCGGACACGGCGGATTATATTTCGAAGCGCTGCGGCGACACCACGGTCGAGGTTGACCAGACAAACCGCTCCACGGGAATGAAGGGATCGTCGCGATCGCGATCGAAGCAGCTCAGCCGTCGGCCGCTGATTATGCCACACGAAGTGCTGCGCATGCGCAGCGACGAACAGATCGTCTTCACATCAGGCAATCCGCCGCTCCGATGTGGCCGCGCCATCTGGTTCCGGCGCGACGACATGAAGGCCTGTGTCGGCGAAAACCGGTTTCATCGAACGATCTCCGGACCTGCGACAACCCGCGCGGCCAAATCAATATCCCAGCCATAACGGGTGAGCAAAGCACATGAAGCACTGGAGAAAGACTTGGTATTCGCTTGTCGGCCCGTTGATGATCTGGGTCGCGTTCATCATCGCTGCGCCCTTTCTGACTGCCGGCGCGATCATCAGTGCCGACATCCTCCCACCATTCGGCGTGGTCGTTATCAGAACCGTTAGTCTGTTCTGCGTGCTTGTGCTCGCACCGCTCGGAGCACTGGCTGAAATCGCGCCACCCTTCGTCACGCGAGAGGAGGTGCAGTGGCGCAATCGCAACAGCGACACGCTCTTCGAGATCGATGTGGCCTGGGAGGACGTTCCGTTTCTCCCGCCAATCCTCAACCGGATTCGCTCGACGCCGACGAAGCATATGAGGCAGGAAAGGACGGAGGGAGCCGCGATCGTAGAAGCGAAATCAACTACGTACTGAGTCAGGCGATCGATCTAAAGTTGGCAACACCGACCATTCGACAATCCATCAACGACATGAATCAATTGGCGCCGACCGATTCACATCTCTCGTTGGACCTGGACTTTCCTCTGCGCGATCCTGCCTCCATGATTGCACAACCCTATCACCTCTACGTCGAGAAAATAGACGCTTCGAAAAACATGGCCCGCTACTATGCCATGTCTATCGAGCCTACGCTGTTCGGGGATGCCTGCCTGACCCGGCGTTGGGGGCTTATCGGCACGGGAGGCCAGAAGCTGGTGCATCATTTTCAGTGCGAGGAGGAGGCGGTCGAACTCTTTCTCGCCCTTCTGAGGCAGAAGCGCTTGCGCGGATACGGGTCGAAATATAACTCCGGGCAAAGAATGGTTGGCTGACCGGCAACAGGTGGAGCCCGCCGGCGATCCGATGAATGAACCGGCCCGATGGATCGGACGGTTTGACGCTTTGCGCGGCAAAAGCCCGCGCCGGGGTTCGATGCCCCGGCGCGGGCTCCAGCGGGCAAATTTGGACGGCACCTTCAACCAGCCGATCACGTTGGCAGGTTCGCGAAGAGCATTCCTGATCAGAGTCGCCCTGCGAGAAGGGCCGATCCCGGCCCTTCTCTGTCAACCCCGCGATCTAGGGCCGTTTTGAGTAAAGTGGCATGATGCGCTTCTTCGTGAGGCGATCGCGTGTCGTGGTGAACATGGAGCCATCCCATTCCCGCCACGTTTCCCAGCCGTTGATGGTGGCGCGTCCATACCAGACGCGCACCTTGACGGTCATTTCATCGATTTCCTCGATGATGGAGACGGTGAAGCTGCCGCCGAGGTTCGAGGGAGTGTCGTACACCTCAACTTCTTTTTGCCGGTCGGTCATGTTCAGACCTCCGAGCGGATGATTTTTGGACGGTCTTGCTGAATGCGAATGTCGAAGCCCGCGACACGAGTGCCGATAAGGCCTGGCCTATCGATATGCTCGAAGGCGGGATCGAAGACGGCCCGAGAAATCAGGAACCCGCCAGCGATGACATCTATGGAATGTGTCGGGGATACGCTGTCGCCTTCCTCGTTCACGCCCGTCACCAGCAGGTTTCCCGCAAGAGGCGGCGGAAAATCCGCCAGTTGCGTGAAGCACTCGAGGCCGTCGACAAGGCCATTGTCGTCGCAATATGCGGCATGGTGCTCGTCCATCCGCACGGCATCGATGCAGGTGCAGCCGATATGGGCATAAATGGACTTCAGGATGTCGTTGCGGTCGATTTCCACGCTACGAATAGTTCCTGCCTTGGCATCGACAAGGTAGCCCGTGAATGAATCTGTCATTGGATAATCTCCTTCTTTCCGCGAAGTGATCTTGCTCTTGGCCGCGTTTGAAGGAGCGCTGCCGTATCTGCAGCGCCCCGGTTCTGCCGATGTCTCAATCCCAAGGAATGACGGCCATCAGGTCTTCGTCGTCCTGACCGGGGTAGCGGCCCAGATTGGCATTGAGCCTGCCGTGGCCGGTGTTGATGGAGAGGCTGTAATAGTCCCCGCCGCTCTGGTTCTTCCTCTGCCAGATCGCACCGATTTCAACCTGCCGGCCCCTCGGGGACTTGCCATAGAGGCGGTAGACCGGCGCATCAGGATTGGTGCTGCGGTTTTCCTTGCCCGTGATATCGAGGTCGTAGGAGATGGAAGCGATGTTGCCGGTCAGGGTTTTGTCCTCACCGAAGCGGATGAAGTTTGCGTAGTCGGTCATTGTCTGTCTCCATTGGTTGCTGTTGCCACCCTGAAGGGCAAGCCCCCTCGGGCGAAGCCTCCCCGGTCTTTCCGGGGGAATGGCCTCTGACGTTCCCCCGGACAGAGGGGGGAGGGCGAAGCCCGCCCCTCGGCGGCGGTCGTTCGGGTCAAGGGGTCGTGGCGGGGGAAAAACGGAAGGTTCGGCCAACGGCGGAAAGCCGTTTTTATTCCGACGCGACAAGCGGCTTGCCGCGCCTGCCTCTTGATCCGGGCGGCCGGCGATGTCAGGGGCTACAACAAACAAGGCGGACCGGAACGGGCCTCGATGCCGGGGGTGCAAGCCCCCGACCGGACAAGCGATCGTCACCGGGTCGGCGGAGACGGCTCCAGGCCGGCTCCGTGCCTTCGGCATAGAGCGCGCTCCGCTCGACGAGCGGATGGCCTGGACAGTCCGAATCATCTCCCGACAGACATCACGGTCACGCGGTCGTTTCCCACGCGGCTCCGGAAAACCCTACGGCGCTCTCATGACGATCACTTCTGAATGGGCACATACTTATACTGGCACCAACGCGGGTGCCGGTGCAAGATGGCGACTTGGCGGGTGTGCTGCGCGACTGTTGCCTGACGACGATTGATCACGCACTCATCCGCGGATTGGTTACCGCACGACCCTGTTCCGTCGTGGACCTTCCTCCTTCAATGTGGCGGGCATCGACTATGTCTGCCCCAAGCGCCGTATCGAGGATTGTCCTGCGTCAATCAGACCGCGCAGCACGCCAGCCAAGTCCTATGGTTTCCGTCCACTCTCCGTGTTTGAAGGCCGTGCGCTCCGGGCTTCGCAAGCCCGACCAGCTTCACCCTCCGCGCGCTACCCTCTCACAGGGACCGCAACTACAGGCGTATGCCGCGCTATATCCCAGATGAACCCGGCAAGCTCGCGCGCGACAGCCGTCACTACCTTGACCGTCTGCTTGCCGGCCGCAGCCAATCGTCGAAATTTCGCACACAGGCGAACCTGCGCTTTCCAGGCGATGGCGCGGATATGGTCGGGGATTTCGACATTGCGCCGTCGCAGCGCCAGTCCTTCCCGTGCCGGAAAGCGATAGTGCCATGCGGATTCGATCAGCATAGTCCGGGCGGCGGCATTGCCAGTCCGCGTGATCTCGCCGCGCTTGATGCGTTTGCCGCTGGAATGTTCGGCCGGGACCAGGCCAAGCCACGCCATGAGTTGCTTCGGACTATCGAACCGATGCAGGTCGCCGATCTCCGCAACCAACGTCACGGCAGCCGTCAGCTTCACACCACGCAACGCCTGCAGCGCATGCACCAATGGGGCCAACGCCCACCCCGACACGGCCTGCGCAAGAACCTCGTTCAGACGGTCGCACCGGTCTTCAAGCTCATGAATCCGCCGCTTGTATTCCTCATAGACAAACTGCTGATGTGGGAAATCGAACGTCTGATCTGACAGCCAGCGCCAATGCGCCTTGCCCCATATCGCCTTTCCGGTAAAGCGCCGGTCATGCCGCAAGAGAAAACTCTTCAACGCGGTTTTCGCCGCCGACAGATCATTCTTGGCTTGACGCCGCGCCCGCACCACATCCCGGATCGCTTCGTGCGCTTCATCGGGAACCCAGACAGCGATCAGCTCGCCGGCCCGCAGCAACCGTGCAAGCGTCTGCGCGTCCCTGCGATCGGTCTTTATCCGATCGGCCGGGCGGCGGGGCATCGAGGACGGCGATATCACCATGCACTCAACGCCGATCCGGATCAGATATCGGTAAATCACGAACCCGCAGGGGCCTGATTCATAGCATACCCGAAGCTCCGAGACGTCCTGCCCGATCCGCTTCAGCGCGGCATGCAATGCTTCCGGCCGGTTCGCAATCGTCCCAAAGAAACGGACCTCCTTCTCATTGCCTTCGTCGGCAACCGCGATCGCTATAGTATCCTGATGGACATCGAGGCCGATGAACTTCCTTCCTGCCGACATAAGAGCTTCCTTTCTGTTGCTCAATCTTAGGGGCACACATTCAGAAAGCTCCGGGCTCGGGGCAAGTGATCGTCATCGGGTCAATGTGGGAGCGCGGGTTTCCTCCGCCTGCTGCGTTCACCGGATATCCCGGCTCACTGCGGCCGCGGCCGCGCCGCCCGGCGGCGCTGCGGCTGGAAAACGAATGCGGACCGCGCTGGTGCGCAGACTTCCCTGTCGATCGCGACGGCGCGACGTGAAACGAGCAAGGCGCGATCCCGCAAGAATGAAGAGCATCGGAGGTGGCATGAAAGAGGTCGTGCCCACCGAGAGAACGGATATCTGAGATGGATATGCTCTTTGGACAGTTACGCCTTGCAGCGTTTGGCTACCTTACCTGGGTTTTCGCGAACTCAGTGAAGGAGAGCAAACCGTGACTGCCCTTTATGATTATCACATTGGCGTGGATTACCACAAAAGCTACAGCCACCTTGTCGTGCAGGACTCTGCCGGGAAGACACTGCGATCCGGTCGTGTGAAGAACGACCGCCAGTCTCTCGGATCGTTCCTGGAACGGTATCGGGAAAACAGCCATGCAGTGATGGAAGCGACCCGCAACTGGATGGTGGTGTATGATTGGCTGGACGACATCTGCGACGATGTCGTTCTGGCGCATCCGTTGAAGGTGAAGGCGATCGCCGACGCCAAAATCAAGACGGACAAGATCGACGCGACGGTGCTGGCGCACTTGTTGCGTGCCGATCTGGTGCCGGAAGCCTGGGCACCAACGGAGAAGGCGCGGGACCTTCGCGTCGCGCTTCGTGAGCGGATGTTCTATGTACGGCTGCGCACGATGGTGAAGAACCGGGTTGTGACAGTGTTCGACCGGTACCCAGAGCAGACGGCGCAGTTGAAGAAGCTGGGCGACCTGTTCAACAAGACCGGCCTCCAGCAGCTCACCGCGCTCAACGTATCAGCGATCGACCGCATCCAGATCGATCGCGGGGTGGAGTTTATCGGCGACATTGACGGGCGGATCAAGCAGGCCGAAGCCACGATCAAGGCGATGACGACGACCAACGGCAATGTAAAGCTGTTGAAGACCATCCCTGGTATAGGGGAATTCTTCGCTCGGCTGATCGATGCCGAGATCGACGACATCGATCGCTTCCGGAATCCGGAGAAGCTGGCCGCCTATGCCGGGCTTGTTCCCTCGACTTACTCGAGCGGTGGTAAGACCTATCATGGGAAAATAATTAAGCAGGGCAACAAGTGGCTGCGCTGGGCCTTCGTCGAGGCCGTTGCACCCGCTGTCGCTTCCGACTCGCAGCTTCGTGCCCAATATGAACATCTGAAGTTGAATGGAACCAACAAGGCGCGCGTCGCGATCGCGCGCAAGCTTTTGACGATCACCTTCCAAATCCTGCGTGACCAGCGCCCTTACGAGAGGCGCGGCGTGGTTGGTGAAGAAGGTGCGTCGGCAACGAATCCCGGCTGTCCCGATGATTTCTTAGCGAGCCCGGCAGGTCTGGGCTGAGCTCTTATCGGAGAATGGGAAACCGGGAACCGAACGCCACTATGTGACCGAAGCCGGAACGGAAACGGCATCAGGGACACGGATTGGAGAATGGTTCAAGACCGAAGGACGGAACACGCTGTCCTTCGAACGGGGGAGATTTTTCCAACTGGCCGAAACGCCGCTCAAAGTAGAGCCGAATCCAGGAAAGCCACGAAAACAATGCATTTCTTTCCTTGTGTTCTTTCATTGGAGAAATCAGCATAGCGCCGGCCGAGGGCCGGGATTTCGGGAATTCTCGACGCGCAAGGAGCGGAAGAAGGGCAGCCGCAGGAGCTTCAACATAGTGGCCCGAAGGGGAAGCGGGACCGACTGCCCCCGCTCCTTGCGCTCCGTTTTTCATCGGAGGGCGGGGAGCGCCGAGGGGTGGGGCGCAAGGGGCACCCCTCGCCTCTGTCCCGCGCCGCTTCGATGGCGGCCGGGACGGGCAACCGCCGAGAATGGGCGATGCGCCGCCTATGCAGCGACGCATCTGGTTCGCGTCACGATTTCAGATCAGCCATCCGCTCGCCAAGCAGCCAGAGCGCCTTGTTGAGCCTGATATCCTGATCGATGCCGTTGACGGCGCGAGACTTCACGCGGCGCGGCCT
This sequence comes from Xaviernesmea oryzae, assembly GCF_900177415.1. GTDB lineage: Bacteria > Pseudomonadota > Alphaproteobacteria > Rhizobiales > Rhizobiaceae > Neorhizobium > Neorhizobium oryzae_A. The sequence continues at coordinate 87,575 of NZ_FXAF01000007.1, forward strand.
GCCGAGGTCGTCGCGTCCCACGCCGCGCAGGCCGCCCTTGACGGCATTTTCCTGCACCACGTTCCAGACCGTCCAGAGATCGTCGGCACGGTCGTCATGACGGCGCGGAACAAGCAACTGTTCCGGCTTGATCGGCGTTGTCGTCTCGCCTTCGCTGTCGCCAAACCGAAGAACATGGGCAGCGTCCGCAAGAATGTGCCTCTCTTCCCGGTTCAGCCGCAGCGTCGACCAGTCCTGCGGCGCGGCAAGAGTACGTTCGGCTTCGCCGAGGACGCGATAGGTGCCCTCGATCACCTTTCCAGCAACGTCACCGGAGTGGCGCACCTTGATCGCATCGATGGTCCCGGTCTGCGCTACCAGAGAATTGAGGCAACGAACGCGAAACAGCCCCGCCATCAGTTCATAGGCGCTGCTTCCGTCATTGGCATTCTTGAGGAGAATTTCGCAGACGGTGTCACCCACGTTGTAAACCTTGCCGTCATCGATGCGGCGCAGGCGGATAAGATGCTTCGTGAAGTCGGCCTTGCCCTCGGTGCGGCTGCGCGACTGTTTTGCTCCAACCGGCATGAAGCCCTCACGGATGAGGCCGCGCAACACCTCGATGGTGGGAATGGGCCGGAAGCGTTCGGACCGGCTTTCATGGGCGGTGACGGCGAAGATGGAAGGGGCGATGCGGCGCATTTCGGTTTCCGTCAGCGCGCGGCCAGTGTCGAAACGTGCAGTCTCGGTGTAGATGCTCATTGTCTGTCTCCAAGGTTTCCTATTGCCACCCCGAAGGGGCAAGCCCCCTCGGGCGAAGCCTTCCCGGTCTTTCCGGGGGAGTGGCCTCTGACATTCCCCCGGACAGAGGGGGGAGGGCGAACGCCCGCCCCTCGGCGGCGGTCGTTCGGGTCAAGGGGTCGTGGCGGGGAAAAAAACGGAAGGTTCGGCCGCAGGCGGAAAGCCATTTTTTTGCCGGCGCGACAAGCGGCTTGCCGCGCCTGCCCCTTGATCCGGGCGGACGGCGATGTCAGGGGCACAAACAAACAGGGCGGCCTGGAACGGGCCTCATGACCGGGTGCTTCAGCAGCCGATGGACAAGCGATCGTCACCGGATCGGCGGAGACGGCCGCAGGCTGGCTCCGTACCACAGGCATAGAGCGCGCTCCGCCGAACTAAGCGGATGGCCCGGATAGCGCCACCAGTCGTTCCGGAAGTCCGGGTGCCCCTGACGGATTTCGGTGGCAAATCTGAAGGAGGGGTTCGTAGGAACGCTACGCTGGTATATCCCAAGGATTCACTAGCGCCACTCCCATACCTTCGAAATCTCTGACATTGCGTGTGACCAACGTCATTCGCCGGGTGAAGGCTATCGCCGCAATATAGGCATCATTGATTGGCCTGGGATTGGGGACATGCCATTTCGCCGCCTGAACGGCCGCCGCCTCGTCCAGCGGCAGGATGCGCCCGGAAAATGCCGTGAGAACTGTATTTTCCAGCCAGTTTCGCAGCACCCTCCCGGCGGCTGCATCATTATGCTCCACCAGCAGAACGCCGATCTCCAGCTCGTGCAATACCACGGTGGAAATGAAGGTTTCGGCCGGATCGACGGTTTCGTTCCAGACCACGACATTGGGATCGGCCCTGCCACTCGCGACCTTGCGCAGCTCGGACACGACATTGGTATCGAGCAACAGCATCAGGAGAGATCGACCGGCTGGGCATGTTCGGCGCGCTGCGGCAGCGGCAAGTTTACGTCTTCCGCCCCCGGCGCGGCCAGCATGTCGCCCAGCGTACGCATCTTGCCGGTCAGTCGCTTGTACTCATCGAACGACAAGAGGACGTGCGCGGGCCGCCCCCGGTCAGTGATGATGACAGGTCCGTCCTTGGCGGCGCGCTTTGCACGGCCCAGATCCTGATTCAGTTCACGGCCCGAAAGCGTGGTGACGGTCATGACAATCCCCAACATTTGTGGTTACGTAACCACATTAGTCCATGGGAGGTGAAATTGCAAGAAGCGGACCCGCACCGGCGCGACGTAAAGCGAGCCCCGCGCGATCCTCCCAAGATGAAGAGAATCGGAGAAATCAACATAGCGCGGACCGCAGGGCAGGATTTCGGGAATTCTCGACGCGCAAGGGGCGGAAGAAGGGCAGCCACAGGAGCTTCAACAGAGTGGCCGAAGGGGAAGCGGACCCGACTGCCCCCGCGCTTTGCGCCCCGCTTTTGTAGGGCAGGCGAGAAGTGTCAAGGGTGGAGGTGCCAGGGGCACCCTCGTCCCTGCACTACACGGCTCGCCGCCGCAAGGGGCAAGCACTCGGTGGGAACACACCGGCATGGATGCGGAGGCACGGCTGCGTGACCTTGCCGATACCCTTGAGGCCAACGCGTCCATCAAATGAGCCGCTGACGAATCCTGTCCTCGATCTCAAGGCTGGAAGGAAGGAACCGGCCGCGCTGGAGAGGCGCGACCGGGTGCCAACGGCGGGGACTATTCCGCTGCCATCGGCACCGGTTGCGCATCGGCCTCGACTTCTACATTCGGATCGGCTGCGATCCGAACAGGAGCCGGGAGCCAGCCAGAACCCTTCACCTTCCGTTCCGCGATCAGCGCGGCCTCTGCCTTCTTGGCTGCGGCGGAAACCGCAAGGGCGGCCTCTGGTCCCCGTGCTTCGAGGACTGCCTGCTCGATCCCTCGGCGGTTGACGTGGCTGAAATAACTGTCGGCGGTCGTTTCGAACCAGTTGGTCATATCCACCTTGAGGGCACGGCCAAGCTGGTTGGCCTGCTCGATCCCGCTTCGGCGGTCGGAGAATTTCACCTCCACCGCGTTAACCGCATGTGCGGCGGCGTAGGCCAAGAGCGACAAAAGCTCCTCGCGGTCCTGTTCAAGGCACCAGTCGAACAGGTCGGCGGGATTGCCGGGGATTGTGTGGCCGTAGTTTTCCTGCAGGCTTGCGAACGCAACCGACGCGGCGCAATCTCCCGGCTCCTTGATCCACCTGTCCAGACGCTCATGGGTGAGCGACACCTGCAGGGCGCTTTGTTCGGACACGTAGCCGCCGTAGCTGATCCGCAACAGCATGGCATGGACGACAGCGGCCAAGGCCACGTCGGGATTGTTCGCCAGTTCCACACGCAGGGCAGCGGTCTTCTTCGCGGTCAAAACCTCGATCAACGATTGAGGATGCGTGAAGTTAGAGATCCGCTCCTCGGTCGCGCTGCTTTCGCAACTGGTGTTGACGGTTTCGGGTCTGGCTTCACCATCTTCCGCCACTGCTTCGTCGCTGTCGTCGTCGTCCGGTTCCTCGACCTCGTCTTCTTCCCTGACGATGCCGATGGCGGCTTCCGCATTGCCGAAGCGGTTGATGAACACCACCACGCCGCTGCGCACCATGTCCTCTGACAGATAGGTTTCCTGCTTCGCGGAGAGTTCATCGAGACGCTTGTCGATTTCAGCGAGCCGCTGAACAGCGGCCTCGATAGACTCATCATCTCCGTCCTCGTCGTCCTCGCCGTCGATCAGTTCGGTCAGATCGTCATGTTCTTGGGAAAGCGCGTCATGTTCGGCCTGATCCTCGGCTGACAGCTCCACCTCGGTCGGATAGATGCGCGGAAAGTTGAAAATCCAGTCCGGGCGCTCGAATGCCGTCTCCACCCATTTCCAGCCTGCCCCGCGATAAGGCGCGGCGGCATCTTCCAGCTTTTCGGAGGCGAGCCTGTCGAGCAATGCGACGTCCAGCGCATAGCCGCCGCCCTCTTCATCGAAGAGATCGCGGCGTACGGCTCCACCTGCCTGCTCGTAGAAGTCCAATCCGCCGATCAGCATGACGCGTCTGTCGGTGCTTCGGACTTCTTCGGTCATGAGTGCCGACTTGATCTGGCGGGCTCTGCGATCCCACTGCGGCAAGGTCTCCCAAACCTGTTCCTGCCGTTCGTGATCGTCGCAAACCGTGAAGGCGGAAAGCTGTTCGAAGGTCATTTCCCCGTCACGGTGAAGCTCAAGCAGCTTCGGGGACACCTTCGCCAGAGCGAGACGGCGGCGCACGATGATTTCGGTCACGCTGAAATGAGCGGCGATGTCGGTGATGGACTTGCCCTCCCCCGCCATGACGGAAAAAGCCTCGTACTGGTCGACCGGGTGCATGTCCTCGCGGAAGACGTTTTCCGACAGGCTGATTTCTGTGGCGTTCGAACCGTCGAGGAGCTTGCATTCGACCGGATGGTTCTTCGCGATCTTGCCCTGCTCCATCAAGAGCAGTAGCGCCCTTCGCCGGCGCTCGCCCGCTGTCACGAAATAGCGGCCGCGCTTGTCGCCTGCCCTCACGACGAGGTTTTGCAGAATCCCTTCCGCGTCGATATTCGCGGCAAGTTCGCGAAGTTTGACAGGTCATGTATCTCTTGCGGACGTTCTTGGGGTCGGCATCTAGCTTGTTCAGTTCGATGATGATTGTTGTCATGGCTTCAATCTCCTGATTTGCCGTTGAACGGGTCTTCAAAACCCGCTGTGGGCGAAGCCTTCTTCCTTTGGTCCGAAGGACGTGCCCCACGTCCTCGGGACGAAGGGAGGGGGCGCAAGCCCGCTCCCGGTAGGGCGGAGATCCGGTCATGGGTCGGATGGGGGAAAAATCGGAAGGTTCGGCGCGAAGCGGTGAAAGCCTATTTTTTCGACGGCCGACAGCGCCCTCCGGCGCGCTTGCCCGTTGGCCTGATCTGCGCCCTATCGTAACAGCGGCAATGTCATGGAAGGGATGCGCGTCCGCCGCGAGGCGGATGCTCCGTGTGGAAGCGAGCGCGGGGACGCGCTCTCAATCCCTCGACCAAACCTGCGCAGCCGATTGAAGATCCGCGTTGATCATGGTGAAATGCGATGACTGCAATAGGAGAGCCATGTTGGAACAGGATATTCGCCAATTCTCGATCGGGCAGCTTCGTCGCCTTGAGCTGATGATTGCACCTCTGCGCATCGCCATCACGGTCGCTCCACTCTGGCTGATTTACGGAATGTTCCGGGCGCTGTCCCAGGTCGATGTGTCCAGCCTCTTTCAACCAACGATCTGGTTGACGCTGGCTCTTGTTGCAGCAGGAATTATCCGGACGGCACTGACGTTGGTCGTCCGTCCCGATCACACGCTGTTTCGTCACGCTGTATCGGCGGGCCATTTCCGCGAAGCCGTCAGGAGAAGCGGTCTAAGAAGCTCACTCCCGAAGCCAACCCGATTGTTTGCGCTGAAACTGATCGATCTTGCCGTCGTCACTCCGACGGCGCTGATCCTGATGATTGGCTTCCTGGCCTGGGGCCATCATATCATGTCATTGCTGACGATTGACGAACCCGCTCCAGCGTGGCTGATGTGGACTTTCGGTTGGGTCAGTGCGCTGTTGTTCGTCGGCATCGTCTTGTTCGGCACCGTACGTATGGTGTTCTCGGTCCGTTGCAAAAGCGAAGAGGGTTTTCGCGTGGCGTCAATCCTTTCCCCACGATCTTGAAGAGGCGCAGCACCTGGCGTGGATTAAAGTCGATGGCCTTTAGAGGCGGCCGCAGACCGACCGGGGTCATTAGCACCGACCTCACCGCCTCTTGAAACCCATGTAGAGGAGCTTGAAATAGTCCTCGGCGAATTCGGCCGCGCGGCGTTCGCCATCGGGGCGAAACCAGCGCGACATCCAGTTGAGCATCGATAGGATGGCGCGAGACGCCGAGGCGACATTGTCGATATTTAGTTCGCCGCGGTCCTGGGCCTGCTGAAGCATCGTGCGAAGAACCGTCTCATAGCTGTCGCGCGCGGCGATCTCCCCGGGGCTGCGGACCCGGCTCGTCCCACCATGGCCGTGGAGCAGCGTAACGAATTCCGTGAAATTTTCCTCCATGAAGGTGGCATGGGCCACCATGAAGGCGCGAATCCCGTCCTCGCTGCGTTCGGCCTTCTCCACTCTTTCGCGAACGAAAGCCTCCAACTGCTGCAGCATCACAACGACGATCTCGTCGTAGATCTGCTGCTTGGTGGAAAAATAGTGATAAACGGCGGCTTTGGAAATGCCGACCGCCCTCGCCACATCCTGCAGCGACGTGTTCTCATATCCCATCGTTGCAAATAGCGAAGCCGCATGCGCCAGGATGGTTTCCCGCGGGGCCTCGATCGTTGCCGGGCGGCCGACCTGCCGCCTCTCCCTGTCTGTCATGAGCGCGCCTCTGTTGACATGGTTTTCCGAGTTTGATTTATTACCGGCTAGCCGGTCAATAATTAAATCCGAGCTTGGAAGGGCTTATAGCGGTGACCCCTGGAGAAGACAAATGAGCGGCCTGCCGCTTTCCGGTGTGAGGGTCGTGGACCTTTCCCGCGTGCTGGCCGGACCTCTGAGCACCATGGTGCTGGCCGATCTCGGCGCCGACGTCGTCAAGGTTGAACATCCCGGACGCGGCGACGACACGCGCGACTGGGGCATTGAGATCGCGCCGGGCGATACATCCTATTATTACGCCTTCAACCGCAATAAGCGCTCAGTCTGCGTCGACCTCTCGACGACCAAGGGACAGGCCGCGGTCCGAGACCTGATCGTCGAGGCGGGCGTCGTCGTGGAGAATTTCAAGGCTGGCGGAATGGAAAGGTTTGGCCTCGGCTACGAGGACCTGCGGAAGCTCAGGCCCGACCTCATCTACTGCGCCGTCTCCGGATACGATCGGAGCGGTGACGAGGCGTCCCGTCCAGGCTATGATCTTGTCATTCAGGGCGAAAGCGGCCTTATGTCGATGAACGGCGAAGCCGCCCAGCCGCCCCTGAAGTTCGGCGTCGCCGCCGTCGACCTATTCACGGGAATGTATGCGGCGCAGGGAATTCTCGCCGCCCTCTTCGACCGGCAGCGCCGCGGCCGGGGGCGGCGCATCGACATCGCCCTCTACGACTCCGGGGTGATGATCACTTCCTATTACGGTCTCGAAGCGCTGCTGCGTGAGAAGGACCCGCCCCGCTACGGCAACGCCCATCCGTCGATCGTGCCCTACGGCGTGTTCGACGCTGCCGACGGTCCTCTGGTCATTGCGGTCGGTACGAACGAGCAGTTCAGAAACTTCTGCGAGCACGTCATCGACCGGCCTGACCTTGCCGCCGACGAACGTTACCGCACCAACCTGAGCCGGGCCCGCAACCGCAACGCTCTGATCCACGAACTGCACCGGGAACTGCTGGCGCGCAAGCGTGGCGACCTGCTTTCGGCTCTCGCCGCGGTCGGTATCCCCTGCGGCGAGGTTCTCGGCCTCCACGACGTCCTGACCAATGAACGGACCCGCAAGAGCGGTCTGATCCACCAGCTCGACCATCCTTCGGGCCGCAAGGTCCCGGTCATGGGCTCGCCTTGGCGCTTCGACGGCCAACGGCTTCCGGTGCGGCGGCCGCCGACGCACGGGGAACACAGCGGCGAATTCGCCCTTCCCTCCCTGCAATCCAAACCTTCGGACTAAGACCATGCATCCGTTCTATTCCGCGGCGGAACTTCGTTTCCGAGACGAACTGCGCGACTTTTTCCGCCGGGAAATCCCGGAACGGATCCGCGCCAAGGTCAGCGCAGGCCAACCGCTCGAAAAGGCTGACCTGGTCGAGAGCCAGCGCATCCTGAACGCCCACGGTCTTGCCGTGCCACATTGGCCGAAGGAATGGGGCGGACGCGACTGGACGCCGGTCCAGCGGGCGATCTTCACCGAGGAACTGCAGCGCACCGCCGTGCCGCTGCCGCTGCAGTTCAACTGCTACATGGTCGGCCCCGTCATCGCCGCCTTCGGCAGCCAAGCCCAGAAGGAACGGTTCCTGCCGCGCGCCGCCAACCTGGACGACTGGTGGTGCCAGGGCTTTTCCGAGCCCGACGCCGGATCGGACCTGGCATCCTTGAAGACGAAAGCGGTGCGCACCGCTGACGGCTATCTCGTCAGCGGCCAGAAAATATGGACGACCTACGCGCAATATGCCGATTGGATCTTTTGCCTGGTGCGGACTGATCCGGCGGCCAAGAAGCAGGCTGGCATTTCCTTCCTGCTGATCGACATGGCATCGCCCGGCGTTACCGTGCGGCCGATCATCACGATGGACGGGCGCCACGAGGTGAACGAGGTCTTCCTCGACAATGTCCTGGTTCCTTTCGAAAACCTCGTCGGGGAAGAGAACAAGGGCTGGGACTACGCGAAATATCTTCTCGCCAACGAGCGCGCAGGCATAGCCCGGATCGGCCTGTCGAAGGAGCGGATCGCCCGGGTCCGCCGGCTGGCCAGGCAGACCCGGGCAGGCGATCGCCCGCTCTGGGACCTCGAGACCTTCCGGGCGCGGGTGCTGCAGGTCGAGGTCGAGCTAAAGGCGCTGGAGTTCACCCAGATGCGCGTGCTGGCGGAGAGCGACCATGGCTCTCATGCTCCCAATCCGATGTCATCGATCCTGAAACTCAAGGGATCACAGCTCCAGCAGGCGGCCTCCGAGCTGATGATGGAGGTAGCCGGTGCCGAAGGCTTTTCGCCCGCCTCTGCGGATTACGAAACTGTCTCATCGGCCGTCGCCTTCGAAACCTATCTCAACTTCAGAAAAGTCTCGATCTACGGCGGATCGAACGAGATCCAGCGCAACATCATCGCAAAAACAATTCTGAACCTGTGAGGCGCTCGATGTCATTCACCTATACCGATGAACAGTCGATGCTGGATGAGACGCTCACGGCGGTACTCGAAGAGTTCTGCCATCGGTCCACAACCAGCGAGGATTATCGCGCGGTCGCGTGGCAGAAGCTAACGGAACTAGGCCTGCCGGCCATGCCTTATGCCGAGATCGACGGAGGGTTAGGTTCCTCCATTGCGGACCAGATGGTGGTGCAACGGGCGATTGGCCGGAGCGCACTCGACCTGCCGTTTCTGCCAAATTCTATCGTCGCCGGCGGAATGGTTGCATTTTTGCTGAAGGGCGGGCACGCATCTGCGCTCATCGCATCGCTGATCGCCGGAGATGCTAAACTCTCCTTCGCGCACGATGAGCCGCTCGATCGGCACAGGAACGGGGTCGTTGCGACCGCCGCTACTCCGGTCGACGGCGGGTTCGTGCTGTCGGGGGTGAAATCGAGAGTCCTGCATGGGGACTGCGCCACGTATTTTCTCGTCTCTGCCTCGCTGGGCGGGGCTCCGGAACCCTGCCTCTTTCTTGTGCCTGCCGGCGGCAAAGGCGTTTCCATTGCATCGAACGGCGGACGTGCCGGCGTCTGGGCGTCCGACGTCCGCTTCGATGACGTCTTCGTGCCCGCCGGCGAGCTCATCGCGGAACCGGCCGAAGCCAGTGCTCTCATCAGGGTCGCCCTCGACCGCGCGCTGGTTGCGACTGTCCATGAGATGGTCGGCGCCATGGAACGGCTCCAGGATCTGACGGTCGACTACCTGAAACTGCGCAAACAGTTCGGCGCGACGCTCGGCTCCTTCCAGTGTCTGCAGCACAAGGCCGTCGACATGTATGTTGAACTCGAGCAGGCCCGGTCGATGGCGATCTATGCCACCGCGATGCTGGCCGCCGACGAGGATGACCGGAACGCGGCCGCAATCGCCGCGAAGCTACAGGTCGGTAGGTCGGCGCGCTTCCTCGGGGAAACGGCGGTCCAACTGCATGGTGCGATCGGCATGACGATGGAAAGCGAAACGGGCCGGCTCTTTCGCCGCCTCACCGCGCTGCAATTCCTGTTCGCCGATGGCGATCAGTGCCTGGCGGGACTCGGTGCCCGGCCGGCAAGTATCCTCGAGGACTGACGGCACCCGCCAGGCACGAAAACACACGATCGAAACTTGGGGCGACCATGACCGAAGCCTATATCTGCGATTATCAACGAACCCCGATCGGGCGCTACGGCGGAGCTCTGTCGTTCGTCCGCACCGACGATCTCGCGGCAATCCCCCTGAAGGCGCTGATCGCACGCTGTCCCCGGCTGGACTGGCAGGCGGTGGACGACGCCATCTTCGGCTGCGCCAACCAAGCCGGCGAAGACAACCGGAACGTCGCACGCATGGCGACGCTGCTTGCCGGCCTGCCGGACGGGATCGCCGCAGCGACGATCAACAGGCTATGCGGCTCGGGCCTCAACGCCGTGGCCATGGCCGCCCAGGCGATTCGTTCCGGCGATGCCGAACTGGTCATCGCCGGCGGGGTCGAAAGCATGTCGCGCGCGCCCTTCGTGCTGCCCAAAGCCGATCAGGCCTTTTCCCGCGATGCCGGGATTTTCGACACGACCATCGGCTGGCGCTTCGTCAACCCGAAGATGGAGGCGGCCTTCGGAATCGACTCCATGCCGGAGACGGCCGAGAACGTGGCTGCCGAATTCGGCGTCGGCCGGCAGGAACAGGACGCCTTTGCAGCCCGCAGCGAGGCGCGCGCCGTCCATGCCCGCGACAGCGGCCGCTTCGCGCGGGAGATCTGCCCGGTGCAGATCCTCCAGCGGAAGGGCGAACCCGTCATCGTCGTCCATGACGAGCACCCCCGCGCCGGCACGACCGCCGAAAGCCTGGGGCGGCTGCCGGCGCCCTTCCGCGCCAACGGTTCGGTCACCGCCGGTAACTCGTCGGGCGTCAACGACGGCGCCGCCGCGCTGATCATCGCATCTGAGGCCGCCGCTGGGAAGCACGGCCTCACACCGATCGCCCGCATCCTCGGCAGCGCCTGTGCGGGCGTGCCGCCACGCATCATGGGCATCGGGCCCGCGCCCGCGACGAAAAAGCTCTGCATGCGACTGGGACTGTCCGTCGCGGATTTCGACGTCATCGAACTCAACGAAGCCTTCGCGGCGCAAGGAATCGCGGTGCTGCGGGAACTCGGCCTTCCCGAGGACGCGGAGCATGTCAACCCGAACGGGGGCGCGATCGCGCTCGGCCATCCGCTCGGCATGTCCGGCGCCCGGCTGGCTGGAACCGCCGCGCTGGAACTGAATATCCACGGCGGTCGACGCGCGCTTGCGACAATGTGCATCGGCGTCGGCCAGGGTATCGCGCTGGCGATCGAACGAGTTTAAGAGGCGGAGGCAAGCACATGCGGACTACCACTGGAATAAACAGCCGTGTCGCGATCGAACGGGAGGCAAATGTCGGGATCGTCTGGATCGACAATCCTCCCGTCAACGCCCTGAACACGGAGGTCCGCGCGGGCCTCTGGTCCGCCGTGGAATCCCTCAGGCAGGACGTCGGGATCGAGGCGATCGTGCTCGCCTGCCGCGGCCGGACCTTCGTCGCAGGGGCGGACATCGGCGAATTCGCCCTGCCGGCGAAGGAGCCGACGCTTCCCGTGGTGATTGCCGCACTGGAGGCCATCGGCAAGCCGACGATCGCGGTAATCCACGGCACCGCCTTCGGGGGTGGTCTCGAACTGACGCTTGGTTGCGACTACCGTATCGCCACGCCCGACGCCAGGCTAGGCCTGCCGGAGGTCCGTCTCGGTTTCATTCCCGGGGCGGGCGGCACCGTCCGCCTCCCCTATCTCATCGGCGGGCTCGCCGCGTTACCGATGGTCGTTACCGGCCAGCCGATATCGAGCGATGAGGCGCTGGCCCTCGGGCTCGTGGACGCGATCGCGGCCGCGGACACGCTTGTCGAAGACGCCATCGCCTTCATTCGCCGCGTCCTGGTCGGTGGCGGCAAACCATGCCCCGTCAGGGAACGGCGGGAACAGATCGGCAAGACAGATCCGACCTTGTTCGAACAGGAAGCTGCGCTGCTGACCAGCCGGTCGGGTAGCCTGGTCGCCGCCTCGGCCGGGGTCGAAGCGCTGCGCAACGCTATAGCGCTGCCGTTCGACGAGGCGCTGAACATAGAGCGCGAGACGTTCGAGACCTTGAAAGCAAGCGAGCAGTCGAAGGCGCTGCGTCACGTCTTCTTTGCCGAGCGCGCGGCCGCCAAGGTCGAGGGCGTCGACCACGACGTGCCGGTGCGCCCGGTCGAAAGCGTCGGGATCGTCGGCGGGGGTACGATGGGAACTGGGATTGCGATGGCGTTTGCCAATGCCGGCTTGCCGGTCGTCCTCCTCGACCTCAATGCCGCCGCGCTGGCGCAGGCGCGAGCGCGCCTGGACCAGAACTACCAGGCATCGGTGACGCGCGGATCGCTGACGGAGGCGCAGAAGCGGGAGCGTCTCGACCGGATATCCCTCTCCGTCACCTATGACGCCTTGTCCACCTGCGACCTTGTCATCGAGGCGGCCTTCGAGGACATGGACGTGAAGAAGGAGATCTTCTCCAAGCTCGATAGGATCGCGAAACCTGGCGCCATCCTGGCCACCAACACGTCCTATCTCGACGTCAACGAGATCGCTTCCGCGACGGAGCGGCCGGGCGACGTGGCCGGCGCGCATTTCTTCTCGCCGGCCAATGTCATGAAACTTATGGAGATCGTCCGGGGTGCGCGCACCGCACCGGATGTTCTCATGACACTGGTGGAGCTCGGACGGAAAATCGGCAAGGTGCCGGTGGTGGTCGGCGTCTGCCGCGGTTTCGTAGGCAATCGCATGCTTGCTGCCCGGGGCGCCGAATCCATGAACCTGCTGCTAGAGGGGGCGAGCCCGCAGGAGGTCGACAAGGCCTTCACCAGCTTCGGCTGGCCCATGGGTCCGTTCGAGATGCAGGATCTGGCGGGTCTCGACATCAGTTGGCGCAACCGCAAGGCGCTCGGCCAGACCCTGCCGCTCGCCGACGACCTCTGCGAACTCGGCCGGTTCGGCCAGAAGACCGGGCGAGGCTACTACCTTTACGAGGCGGGCTCGCGTGTGCCGAAACCGGATCCCGAGCTTGCGACACTCATCGAGACGAAATCAAAGGATATGGGAATCGCCCGGCGAAGGATCGATCCCGAGGAGATCATCGAACGGACGCTCTATCCAATGATCAACGAGGGCGTGCGCATCCTCAAGGAAGGCATCGCCAGCCGCTCGTCTGATATCGATCTGATCTGGATCCACGGCTACGGCTTCCCAGTGGCTAAGGGCGGGCCGATGTTCTGGGCCGAAACGGAGGGAATGAGCAAGATCGTCGTGGGGCTTCGACACTGGCACAAGAAAACCGGCCGTGATATCTTTCGGCCAGCTTCGTAAACAAACGCGTCATTAGCAGTTGAGCCTTCTGACAAAGAGGCTCCAGAATCAGTCGGAGAACGTTTCACGACTGCTTTTTTGGGAGACGGCCTTCGCTCACGGCGAAGCAAGCTATCACCACCGAGACCTATCCTCGTCACATTCGCCGTCACGATCAGCGATCGGATCTGCTAACCAGCTTATTCAGTTAGCTCTTCCAGCGCTCAATATGCAAAGTCGCACCCTCGGCACTCAGGGCAGCATCTGTGTCAGCGAAATCTGCGTAAAATAGCGCCGCCGCTTCCCAGGTCGTGCCGCGGGTATTGCTCTGGTGAGTGTGCGTAATCAACAATTGCGCAAGGTCTAGGGACATTCCCCGCGCTAATGCCTTGTGAGCGACGTAAACGCCGTGTTGCAGTCTGCTACCTAAGAGGCTCTTGCGAGCCCTTCTGCAAGGTCGAACATCGTCTGGCTCTGTCTCCACGGGTTTACTAGCATCATGTAGAAGGCAGGCCGCAACGAGCAAATCCCGGTCATAGGTCCGATTGTTGATTTCCTTTGCGATTTCCGAGAGGGCCAAAGCCATTCTCGTCACGGCTCGGATATGCAGCACCAAAGGCCGAAAGCTCTCCTGCCTCACGCTGGCCGGTATATCATGAAGGCTTGACCACGCCATCTCAGCAGCGATTTCCTGCCATATTCCAATAACATCTTCACGCAGGCCAGCGTCTGTGATTTCCAGAACTTCCGGGAAAACAACCGCCACATCGTCTGCAGACATCTGTACACTCATCTTACCTCCTTGCACGCTACATCGTGAGTTGACTTTTCTTTGCAGCCGGAGCGGGCGCATCGAACCAAGCCGCGCAATAATTTGGGAGCAAAGCTCGTGTAAGCTTTCTTGTGCGTGGCCCGCAGGCTCAGAACATTGGAGCCGACCTCTCGATCGCGCCGCCATTGGGGTCGTGCGAAGCAAGCCTGCGGCGAAGCGTCGATGGAACAACTTTATCGATGCAAAAGGCTTTCAAGGCGGTTGTCACCGACTTCACTGGTTGAGAATCGGTGACATTCGCCCGAAATCAAAAGATACGTTCCTTTTCGGGACTCGCAGGTTCTGAGACTACGGGCTTTCCATCCTCGTCGCCCAGCCAATCTTATTGGGGTCTAATGCCAGCTTTCTGGATGACATCAGCCCACCGAATAATTTCAGCATGAACGAAGCTGTCGAACTCTGCGGGGCTGGATGCCATGACTTTCAAGCCAAGCCGTTCCAATTTTCCGCGAATTTCAGGATCCGACAAAGCGTTGGACGCCGCTTGGTGCAGTTTGGAAACGATCTCCTCGGGCGTAGCCGCGGGCACCATGATGCCTTGCCAGTGTTCAACTTCGAAACCAGGAACATCCGTAGCGATTGGAGGCAAATCACCCGTTACCTCCATCTTTTGGAGCGATGTGATCCCCAGCCCCCGTAATTTACCAGCCTCGATAAGTTCTGGCGCACCGGATGTCGATCCAAAACCAATATCAACACGACCGGCAACTAAATCCGTGTACATCTGGGTACCACCCTTATAAGGGATATGCTTCAAATCCAGGCCGACCATAAATTTCAGATATTCCATCGTCAGTTGTCCCGTCGAGCCGACACCAGACGAAGCATAACTAAGTACACCCGGATGTTCCTTCGCATAGCGCAGAAAATCGCCGACAGTCTGGAACGTGCTTTTCGCCGGTACAACCAAAATGCTCGTTCCCTTTGTTATCAATGTGACTCCTCGGAGCTCTGCCTCGATATTTATTGGTACAGTTTTCATTAGCGACGAGTTGACAGCCTGGACATTGGCGACGAGGACCATCGTGTATCCGTCGGGTTTCGAACGCGCGGCACTTGCCGTGCCAATCATTCCCCCGCCGCCAGACTTGTTCTCAACTACAATGGATTGACCAAGCCGCTTCGACATCCCTTCCGCAAGCAGGCGGATGATGATGTCACCGTTTGCCCCCGGCTCGAAAGGAACAATGATCGTGAGTTCGTGGCTGGGAAACGCTGTAGCACGGGCATCTTGTGATGCTAGGCCTCCTCCCAGCGCAATCGCACCGGAAACCAAGTATCGCAGCAATGCGCGTCGCGGACCGGTCCAAAGATTATCAAGCTGCATTTCTACTTCTCCTCCCTATATTGCTAGCGATCAAGATTCCTCGGCAAAAGCTTCTTTCCTGCGGCGCCTTATAGACGGAGCAACCACTACCATAAGCAGTGTCACCGCCAGCAAAAGCAGTACGCAAGACACGGGGCTCGTCACGAATATTGAGAATTCGCCTCTGGATATAAGCAATGCGCGCCGGAAGTTCTCTTCCATCATGGGTCCCAGAATGAAGCCCAACAACAAAGGGGCAGGCTCGCATTCGAGTTTTGAGAACAAAAACCCAAATACCCCAAATATGGCGGCCATGTATATGTCGAACACCCCGCCTTTAATACTGTATATGCCGACACAACAGACTACAACTATAAATGGAAACATAATATCGTACGGCACCTTCAGCAATTTTACCCACAGGCCAATAAGCGGCATGTTCAGAACAATGAGCATCAGGTTACCAATCCACATCGACACGATGAGGCCCCAAAATAGTGCCGGTTCCTTCTCGATAATCGAAGGTCCAGGTACAATGCTGTGGATCATCATGGCTCCGACCATCATTGCCATTACGCCGTTCGATGGAATGCCAAGTGTCAGCATCGGAATGAAGGACGTCTGAGCTCCGGCATTATTTGCAGCTTCAGGGCCGGCGACCCCCTCGATGGCGCCCTTTCCGAACTCCTCCGGGTGGGACGACAAGCGCTTTTCCAGCGCATATGACGTCCAGCTTGACAACGTCGCGCCCCCGCCAGGCAGGACTCCGAGGAGAGATCCCAAGGCTGTTCCGCGCAGCACGGGTTTCCAGGACTTTCGGAAGTCGCTGAGGTTCGGCCATACGTTGATAATTTTGGTAGCGACAATGTCGCGCGACGCCGGGGAGGAAAGATTTCTGATGATTTCCGAAAATGCGAAAAAGCCCATCGCGACTGCGACGAATTCGATTCCGTCGAATAGTTCGACAACCCCGAAGGTGTAACGAGAAGCCCCTGATATCGAGTCAGTGCCGATGAGTCCCAAGATGATTCCCAGGAGCATCGAAGCGAATGCCTTGAGTATCGACCCGTGCGCCAGAATTACGGCACTCACCAAACCAAGCACAACGAGCGAGAAATAATCCGGAGCACCAAATTCCAGGGCGAAATTGGCCAAACTGGGCGCAAAACCGGCAATGACTAAAGTAGCCACGGTTCCCGCAAAAAAAGACCCCAGCGCCGCAATTGCCAGGGCAACACCGGCACGACCTCTTTTGGCCATCTCATGACCATCGAGGCAGGTGACAACCGAGGAGGATTCACCGGGCAGATTTACAAGAATAGCCGTCGTCGATCCACCATACTGGGACCCGTAATAGATACCTGCCAACATGATGATGGCTGTCACCGGGTCTAGCGTGTAGGTGATCGGTAGAAGCATCGCTATTGTGGGTACTGGACCAAGTCCCGGCAACACCCCGATTGCAGTGCCCAGAAATACGCCTGCAAAGCAGTATAAGAGATTTGTCGCCGAGAAAGCGGTATCTAGTCCCAGTACAATGTTATTGAGAAAGTCCATATCGAACGTCCAGTCGTTACCAGGATGGCAGTAGAGGGATATGAAGGTCCAATGCGAAACCGAAAGTGAGCCAACAGAACAGAGCGATGGATAAACCAACACTTGCAATCCGCTTCAGACTTGCCTGAGATTGAGCCTTCATCGCTACAAAGGTCGTAACTAAGACAGTGATTGGCAAACCCAGATGATCCAGGGCCCACGCAAAGACAAATACTGCAGCAAATATCAGCCCCGCTCCGCGAAGTTCCTGTAGGCTCAACTCCACTGCGGAACCAACTTTGACGCCTTTGAACATAACGGCGACAGCGATCATCGCTAGAAGCACGCCGACTGTCAGCGGGAAGTAGCCTGGGCCCATCTCCTCAGGGCTCCCTATATCGAGCCCAACCGCACCACATATCGTGATCGCGGCCACTATTAAAAAAAATGTGCCTGCAAGAACGTCTTTACTCAGGTTCATTTCTGCTCCTCACTTAACGCAAGACATTCTACCCAAAGTGGGTCTCGTTGCCGTCTGACTGGAAGGTTCAGGGGTTGCGGACAGGCATCATACGTGGGCGGAGACCGCGAAAGCCGGAAACACCTGAATCTTCTGTGCCGCCCAGCGCCCGTTCCGAGGATCTTATTGCATAAGGTCTTTTTTCCGGATCCAGTCCTGTATCAATGCCGCCACAGCATCGGAGTTGCGATCCATCATTATCATGTGAGAGTTGCCATATATTCCCATGGCAGGAAGATCGAAGACTTCCACACAGGCCGATACCTCCATGAGCTTTGATAGAAAGTTGCTCCGACGTTCGTTGGCTGGCTTGTTGTCACCAAGAACCATCAAAACCGGGATGGAACGAAGCTGCTCCACGGAAAACTCTTCCGCGATCGGCACGACAGGTTCGATGAGTATCAATGCCTTCACCGCATCGGGGTATCTGGAGGCGGAATTGATTGCATAATAGCCACCCTGGCTGTGCGCGATGATGACTGCGGGCCCCGCCGCTTGAACATAGGCGTCATAGGACTTCTGCGCCCGGTCATCCGAAGAGCGGTCGGTCCATCGCGCCACAAACTGGCACAGGAACTGGTCTGCGAATGCGATGGGAAATAGTAGACCGTCGAACGTAATCCGCTTTTTGGGATCTCTGTGATATCCCCCCGGCGGGCCGAAACGGAACATGTGCCATGCCACGTCGATCGGCCGATGTTCAGGTTTTGCTTCGGCGATTTCCGGATACATCGGCCAAGACGCGCGACCTCGCTCACTCGCGTCCGAAACGAGTGTGTTATGGCCATGCCGGAGAAAGAAGTCCTGCCAACCGGTCCGTCCATCGGGTGTGGTTTCCCAAGTGACGCCGCTCAATCCACCGCCGTGCCACATCATCAGGGGGAACTTGGCCCGCGGCTGCACGAGCTCGACTTTCTGGACATAAAGTTGCCCGACGGCATGCGTCCCATTAGGGCTTGAGAGGCGGGGCGGGTTTCCGGGAATGGAGTATCTCAATTCCGCAGAGAGCCCCTCCAGGGTCACCAATTCCTCGCCCACGAAGAAGCTGGAAATACCTTTGATATGAACCGACACCCGTGCTCTCCGCTTCCGAGAGGTCTCTGTTTATCGCATTGATACTCAGGGCCTGCCGAATACCGCGCGCCAAGCCTTCGTGACAGCGGGCCAGGATCTGATCTGACCCCTGTCATAGCTATTAAAGAGAATGTTTTTTTCTCCGACCTTCTGTCGAACCGTTCCCAAGGTCGGATACGGCACGTCCGCTTGATCGACATCATCCCGGTAAGCCGTGAACCCTCCTTGAGCGAAGGCAATCTGGCCTTGTCTCGACAACATGAGGTCCATAACAATCTTGGCCGTATTGGGACTTGCTGCATGTTTTGTAACGGCAATTCCCTGCAACGAGACGGGAGTCCCGTCGTAGATGTAGTCATACCCCACCAGTTGCTTCATCGCCGGCTCCTCCAGCTTGGGAATTCCAGCACTGGCGGCAAAGAAACCGATGCTGTATTCGCCGCTTGCTGTCTTGTCGCGCATCGCGCCGGCCCCCGTTTCCGGGCGTGCAAGCAAGCCGATCGGCTTCAAGGTTTCCCAATTGTTTCCTTCGCCCTGCAGCCAGGTCGCAAACATCGCGACGCCAAACGGACTTGCCGCCGCGTCATAGGTCGTGATTTTTCCCTTGAGAATCTCCGGCGTTTCGCGCGCCATCGCCGCAAGGGCCACCAGCGTCTTCGGTGGGGTCTTAACCTGGAATCGATTCCAGATGATGATTGCCGGGTTGACCGCCAGCGTATAAAGGCCTGGCTTCGGCCGGCTCCATTCCGGCAGGTGTGGATCCTCGATTGATTGATAAGCAAGAACCTCGCCCCGATCCGCAAAATCCAGCCAACGGTCCGGCGCCCCGGTCGTTATGATGTCTGCGGTTCTGGTGTTCGCTGATGCTTCCGCATAGTATCGTTCCCACAATTCCCCACCGAGGTCAGTCGTTTGGAGCCGCACCCACGGATACCTTTCGGAAAGCAGGTTTCTGAAAGGTTTCCACATCCAGTCCGGCATGTTGCTGTAGACAATCAATCCGCTCTCGGTCTTCGATTGCTCTATGAGCTCCTGGTATCTGCCAGTCCTTTCATCCTCCGCGTTTGCCAACACGGACCAGTTTGCTAAAATCGCGACCGAAATTGCTATGCCAACTTTGAAGAAGTTCATGGAATCCTCCCTTTCCGTTCGATCGGTGTCGTGAATTCACCCTTCGTGGGTTTAACGGCCGATTGCGGAATTCCAGCGCTTCATGAATTCCTTTTGCTCGTCGATCAGGAACTTCTTCGGCGTAATCAGGATGATGTTTTCCTCTCCCACAGCGGCGGCGATGGCGTTGTAACTAGGAAAGGGAACGTCAGCGGGCTTGATGTCGAGGCGGTAAGGGCTCTGTCCGCCCTTTGCGAAGGCGATCTGGCCGTCACGCGACAAAAGTAGATCGAGGATGAGCTTTGCCGAAGTAGGGCTTGCTGCAGCTTTCGTTATAGCCACGCTGCGTTGCATCAACGGCGTGCCGTCGGACGGGTAGCCCCAACCGGCTAACGCCTTGATAGCGGGCGTTTCATATTGCCGGATACCTGCGCCGGACGTAAACATGGCTACAGCGTATTCCCCGGTGGATACTTTCTCGCGAAGAGTGCCGGCGCTCTGTTCTGGCCGCATCGATGAACCGATGGCCTCAATCAGCTTCCACCCCTCTTCCCCTTTGGCGCTCGTCCAGGCCTGCCAAATCGTAAGGCCCAAGGAAACCTCCGGCGTATAGCTCCCGATCCTGTTTTTGATGTCCGGGTTGTTGGCGAGTCCCGAGGCCACTTCAGCGACCGACAATGGCGGCGTCATGTTTGCAAAGGCTCGCCTATTGTAGGAGAATATAAAGGGATCGAAAGAAGCTGCATAAATCCCCTCGCCACCTTTGAGACTCCACTCTGGCAAATTAGCGGCTTCCGGCGATTTGTACGGGGTGACCTGTCCCCGCTCGAGAAAGTTATACCACTGCTCCGGGGCGAAGGTGATGATCAGGTCCGCAGTTCGCACATTCGAGCCGCTCTCGGCATAGTATTTTTCAAACTGGGTGTTTTCGTCCGTCGCGGTCACCCTGATCCAGGGAAACTTCTCCTTGGCAAACGCAAGGAACGGTTCCCAATTGGTTGTGGAGATGTTTGAATAGATCAATACCTCGGGCTGTGAATGCGACTCGTCAATCAACTGACGGTACTCGGCCGGGTAGTTCGTTGGTATAGTGAACTCTGCGGCGCCGAGGGGGCTGGCAATCAAGGCTGATGCCGCAGCGATGATGCGGAGTAATGCGTTCATTGTCTCTCTCCCATTGTTCTACCTGGCACACACCCGCCACGTAGCAGTCCATAAGCCTCCCAGCTTATGGGATCTCGATATCCATCAAGGGTGCGAACTGCTGGCCGCCATGAAGGTCCGCATCCCCCTGATCGCCCTGAATGCGGGGGCGCGGAATGCTCGCCTTGAAGGCAAGTGCGTTGTCGCATTCGAAAAAGCGAACCGAGCGAAGTTCGCAGCCGAAAAGTTGCGCGATAAGACCAGCGTTGAGAACCTTCGACCGCTTCACTGTCCGATATGCGTCGGGATCTTCGAACATGATGTCGAATGTCATAACAAAAGGTCCAGCATTCTTGCTGCGAATGAGGCTCGTCAGCTCAGCAAGCTTGGGCATATGTCTGTCTCCTAAACGCTAAGGTGTCTGATGCGGAACATGTCGGACAATTTGTCCGGGACCGCGATATGGTTGAGCGAAAAGCGATAGACAGCGCCTCTGTCGATAACCGCTGGGTTATGGAGACACGCAAAACCGGTAATGGCGCCCTTCCATTCCGGCACCGGATGGTGAAGCAGGGGCTGACGGCTGAGCTCTGCGATCTTAGTAGCCAGTTTCTGATCCGGAGCGGTCGCCTCAAGGACTAGCCCGACTTCGTGAGGCAGGATGTTACGCAATGGCTCCTGTTGCCCCATGACGGCATTGCGCCCATAAACGTGAATATCAACCCTATACTGGTCGGGACCAACTTGGTTCCCAAGTATGTCTGCGACGGATTTACCGATGCGGGCGCGGACAGCTGCAAGCCAATCGTCCAACTGACGGATGATGTATGGGTCGCGTATTCCGCCGATCATGATTGCCTGATAGCCGGTATGCAGGGCGCCTTCGAGCTTGACGGTCGATCGTCCGCTTCTGACGAACTTGGACCCTGTTACCCAAACCGTCCTTTCGTCCAGCGCCTCGAAACTGCAGTCCGTCAGATCCATATGACCCGACGATTCATGGTGGATGAATGGATCGGCGGATTCGTAGAGCGTATGGGCGGCTACGCTTTGCGGCGTGCAGCGAAGGCCCTGCCCGTAGGGGCGAACAAGAAAGCCGTCGTGGTGGATCTCGCCGTAGACGACGCCGGCTCCCGCTGTTTCGCACACCAGCGTCCCGCATTCGAAAACTTTGCCGGCATGCCACGAGGCGCCCTCGGGCATTCCCATCGCAATCGGCATCGCGGCATATATGGCGGAATCGCTGCAGCGTCCGGCTATCACCAGTTCGGCGCCTTCCGCGAGCGCTTGCTGAAGCGGCTCCACCCCCATCATGCCCACGACGCGGCTGTTACGAAGTATGGCCTCGTTGATTTCCGGCGCGGCATCCAGCGCCTCGATCCGGCCACGCCGGTAGAGATCCAGGAGATAATCAGGCGCCTGCTCAGAGTGGATCGTGGCAACCTTGATCGGCCTGCCCCGTTTGCGCGCAATTTCGGCAGCGATCGAAAGAACATCGTCGACCTGGCGATCGATACCGGCCGTTCCGGCTGAACCGATCACGACAGGAACGCCGGCTGGTAGCGCCGCGTCCAGCATGATGTCGAGATCGCGCATCACCGATTCACGAGGGTAATTCGCACGGCCGCTGCCAAGCGCGTAAGGGCCGGAGTCGGTTGACCCCGCATCTGACGCCACGAAGTGGGGTTTAAGCGTCATTGCTTCCGCCAAAGCTTCGGCGTTCACCTTGCCGCCCCCCAACCCGCCGGACGCGGCAACAAAACGTACCATTTCCATTAAGACACCTACGTTAACTGCATCATAGAATTGTCGACTATTTTTAGATGGCATCCTTACTGACGCCGTGTCAACAGCAATAATGCGGCTTTTTCGTATTGACTTCAGTGCATCCTACTGTAACAGACACATAATGGTCGACAATTTGATGAGGGAAGCCAATGAGCAGCTCTGGATAATTTCCTGTTGCTGCCTGGACAAACCCACTCATCACCAATTGTCGAAAAGGGAGGAGTTAAATGGTGTACACCACCACTGACGATCAGCAGATCGTCAAACAGAGCTCCGGTCGGCTCATCCAGACCGTCATTACCGTAGGCTGCATACTGCTGATTTCGGTTGCACTTGTTCCCGCGCTCATACAGCTTTTCCTGGACAAACCCCTTTACTATCCAGATGCGCAGTTCACGCTATCGAACCTCACACGCCTGTTCCAGGATCCGGAAGTCACCGCGACATTCGGAGCGACGGCTTGGTTTTGCGCGGTGTTGGTGGGCCTCTCCATGGTGCTCGGCGTGGCCTTTGCGATTTTGCTCGGCCGAACTGACCTGCCGATGAAGGAAACGCTTAACTCGATCCTTTTCTGGCCCCTTTTTCTGTCACCGCAGGTGATCGGGTTTGGCGCGATCCTCGCCTATGGACCCTCCGGGCTGATTACGCTTTGGTTCGAGAGCCTGACAGGCGTCCGAGGCGCCTGGAATCTCTATAGTCTGTCGGGCATGGCGATCATTTCAGCCATCGCGGCAACACCTATTACGACGCTCTACTGTATTGTTGCAGCGCGACAGCAGGATCCCAACCACGACGCTGCGGCGCGAGTTGCAGGCGCGAGCCCTCTGCGAATCCTTTGCCGCATAAGCCTCCCCCTGATGCGGCCCGCACTCATATTTGCGTTCATCATGAACGTCGTTCATGCGCTTGAGACGCTTGCCATTCCGCTGATCATCGGAAGCCCGGTCGGCATCAAGCTCCTGACGACCATGATTTATGAAAAAAGCATGGGAGCCGGTGGCATCCCCGATTATGGCCTGGTGGCGGCGCTTGCATTCTCCCTTATGATGTTGGTCGGCGCACTTTTCGGATTGCAGCGCGTGATGCTGCGGCGAAGCTATCGATTCATTAGCATCGGCACCCGCACCGGAGCGATGCGCGTTCTCAAGCTTGGCAAATGGAAGTGGCCAGTGTTCGCGCTCGTCGTCATTTATATTGTCCTCGCCGTGCTCGCCCTCGTCGGCGCGGTAGCGCTGCGGTCCGTGACCTTCGTTCTTTCGCCTTTCGCCCCACTTATGGATGTACTGACATGGCAGAACTACTATGACTTGCTGTCCATAGACGTCTACAGGCGCTCGATTGTCAACACCATCATGCTGTCCGTCATAGGTGCAGCGACGGGAACGATCTTAGTCGCCGCAGTCGCCCTCGTGGTGCAGCGCTCCAATTATCCACTGCGGCGATTGCTCGATGCCTTTGCACAGTTGCCACGAGTCATTCCGGGGTTGATCGTCGGATTGGGCGTCTTCTATGCGTCCGTCTATATTCCGTTTCTCGCCCCCCTACGCAATACGATCTGGATTCTGCTGTTTGCATATCTGATCCGGTTCCTGAGTTCGGGCTACGGCATAGTGTCGCCGGCGTTGATACAGGTGACGACTGACTTCGACCGCGCAGCGAAAAGCATTGGAGCTGGTTGGACGACCACGATGACGCGCATCGTGCTCCCTCTGTCCAAGCATGCCTTGTTATCCTGCTTCGTCCTGCTCATGGTACTGATCACCAAGGAATACTCCTCTGCTGTCTTTCTCATGGCGGCGGGCAGCGAAGTGATTGGCTCGACGATGCTCAGCCTCTGGCTTCAGGGCCAGACAGGGCCAGTCGCCGCACTTGCCGTCCTGCAGATTCTCGCAACGGGATTGATGATCCTCATCGCAACCCGCGTTCTCGGAGTTAAGTTTCATGACTAGCGTGGTCGTTTCAAATCTCTGCCGACATTTCGGAGCTTACAAGGCGCTGGACGACATTTCCTTCGCCGTAGAGGATGGCGAATTTCTCACTTTGCTGGGCCCCTCGGGATGCGGAAAATCAACGACGTTGACGGCGCTCGCAGGACTCGACCGGCCGACCAGCGGTTCGATCTGGATCAACGGGCAAATCATGTTCGATTCCAGCGAGGGAACGTTCATTGACGCACAATTTCGCAATCTCGGCCTCATGTTCCAGTCCTATGCCCTGTGGCCTCACATGACCGTTTACAAGAACCTCGATTTTGCGCTTGAGCTCCGTAAAGTTCGTGGCCAGTCGGCGAAGAAGCAGATCGAGGAAGCGCTTGAGATGGTCGACATGCTGGCTTTCATCGACCGCTATCCGGGTGAATTGTCGGGAGGGCAGCAGCAACGCGTTGCCCTGGCTCGAACGTTGGTTTATCGACCGCAGCTTCTTCTGCTCGATGAGCCGCTCTCGAACCTCGACGCGAAGCTGCGGGAGAAGGCCCGTGTTTGGTTGCGAGACCTACAGCGCAAGACGGGAGTGACGACCATATATGTCACGCATGACCAGGAAGAGGCGCTTTCGCTCAGCGATCGGATTATTGTGATGAACAAAGGAAGAATTGTCCAAGCGGACACGCCGAGAAACATTTACGAGCAGCCGGCTGATCAATTCGTCGCGGACTTCGTGGGCGCCAGCAACCTCCTGAATGTGACCGTCAGGATAGATGACCGGGGCGAGGCCAAAGCCATCATAGATACCGACACAGCCTTATCTTTGCCGCCAACACTAAAGGGACTGCTCGAAGGGCCGGCGGTCCTGAGCATCCGGCCGGAGAACATTCGCCTCGACAGCAAACCCTCGGCTGAGAACGCGGTTCGTTACACGTTGCGCAACACCAGCTATCTCGGGGCAAGAGAACAAGTCGTCGTAAAGGTGGGCGATGAAGAGCTTCGGGTTGATACACGCGGTGGTGCACCAAAGGAAAACGGCCTTCTTTCGATACCCGGTGAAGCCATCAGGGTGTTTCCCGGATCGACGCCTTAACGGGGTGAATATGCTCACCCGCTCCGGCCAGAAGATGGCTGTTTCGAACTCCGAATTTGAGAGGTATCCAAATGGACATCGACGATATTGCGAACGAGGGACGGTCGGAATCGGACAGGCTTCTTTCCGAGCTGGGTAGAAGCATCCTTTCCGGCGAACTCCCACCTGGCAGCAAGCTGACGGAGGCGGATCTGGCCCGGCGCTACGGCGTCAGCCGCGCGCCGTTGCGCGAAGCGCTGCTGAGACTGGAAGAACGTCAACTTATTGAACGCGTCCCTTATAGCGGCACAAGGGTGTCTACACCGACCAAGCGAATGCTGCTGGAACTCTATCAAATGCGAAGCGTGCTCGAAGGTTTCGCCGCTCGCAGAGTTGCGGAGATAGCAACTCCAGCGCAGGTTGCGGAATTGTACGACGCCGTCAGTGCCGGAGCACGTCGAATTGAGGAAACGGACTTCACTGGGGAAGCGGAAGAAGCCTCCATCCTTCAGGTTGAACGGCCGGATCAGCCCGGGAGAAATCGCGACATCCACAATTTTCATGCAAAGATCGTCGAGTTCTCTGGTAACCGCGAGCTACTACGCCTGCTAAACCGCGAGATTTGGGACTTTTCTTTAGTCCTGATCGCAGGCGGACGGCTCAAGCGCTCCAAAGATCGCTTACTGGCCGGTGTGCGTGAGCATGAAGGTATTGTTCAGGCAATCGAAAGTCACGATGGCGAACTGGCGGAAATATTGATGCGTCGTCACCTGATAAACGCATATCATGGCTTTCAGGATAATCCGAACCCTTCCTAAGCAGAGCGGCGAGCCTCGGCACAAGAAATTGGAAGGTCAACTTGACTAGCCAGTATGGGTTAGTTGTGATCAGACTGCAGGCGGACGCTCATCCGTCACTGAAAATTCCGGCTCTTGATCTTCAGCGTATCGATATGCCTGTCGGGCTCGAAGATGTCCTTCGAGCGAACGGATGCCGGCGGCCTCCCACGTGGATCAGGCGTTCCCGGAGCGCCGTGAACAAACTCGTCCCCGCGCCCCGTCGGCGGTCGGAATGTGCCGTCGCGTTCCGGCAGACTGGAGAGATCCGCAGAGAGATGTCAATGCCGCGTGAACTTTTCCGACAGTGGGCTCTTCCGCAATTTCGGTGCAACTCATGTTCCTATCAATCCTTCGCGACATCGAAGCCGTTCGAGCTGCGCTGACATTGCCTTGGAGTACCGGCCCTGTAGAGGGCAAAATCAACAGACTCAAGCTCATCAAACGATCCACGTATTCCTCGCGCAAATGATGACATCGGCCCTGTCACGGCATCGTCCAGCCATGGCTGCAGCGCACCAATATCCCGGTCGCAAATCAGGGACTGGAAGCGGTGCGACAGGTCAGCGGCGACGGAGATATCCGGCGAGACGGAAGAGATCGTAGTGATGAAGGCTTTCTCGTTCGCCGGAAGAGTTTTACTGTTGATTGCCACTGAGAACTGACCCGGCATAGCCTGATATTTCCATTGAGAATTGACCCATGTTTGAACCCTCCCTCGCATGTTTTCAGCGGGGGCTATGGAGTGATCGACATGGCGTTATTGAGCGTGATCCGACGCTGGCATTTTCGAGAACATCTATCGATCCGGGAGATTTGCCGCAGGACTGGCCTATCCCGGAATACTGTCCGCAAATACCTGCGCCTGGACGGGGTGGAGCCGAAGTTCAAGGTCCCGGAGCGGCCAAGCAAGCTTGACCCATTTGCGGATAGGCTGTCGGCCTGGTTGAAGACGGAATCCAAGAAAGGCCGCAAGCAGAAGCGGACGATGAAGCAGTTGCATGCCGAACTGGTGAGCCTCGGATACGGGGGCTCCTATAACCGCGTGGCGGCGTTTGCGCGGGAATGGCGAGAGGATCGGCAGAGGGAGTTGCAGACGACCGGGCGCGGCACGTTTGTGCCCTTGGCATTTGAACCCGGTGAGGCCTTCCAGTTCGATTGGTCGGAAGATTGGGCGATCATCGGCAATGAGCGCACCAAACTGCAGGTCGCCCATACGAAGCTAAGCTACAGTCGGGCCTTTATCGTCCGGGCCTATCTTCTTCAGACGCACGAGATGCTGTTTGACGCCCACAATCATGCGTTCCGCGTATTTGGCGGCATCCCCGGCCGCGGCATCTACGACAATATGCGCACGGCAATCGACAAGGTCGGCCGCGGCAAGGATCGCGACGTCAACACCCGCTTCCTGGCGATGGCCAGCCACTATGTGTTCGAACCCGAGTTCTGCAATCCAGCGTCCGGCTGGGAGAAGGGGCAGGTCGAGAAGAACGTTCAGGATGCCCGTCATCGTCTCTGGCAGCCCACGCCGCGCTTCGCATCGCTGGAAGCATTAAACGACTGGCTGGAGCAGCGCTGCAAGGAATTGTGGGCGCAGACCCCACACGGTCAGATGCGCGGCACCATCGCCGACATCTGGGCTGAGGAAGCATCGGCGCTCATGCCTGTTTCCAGGCCGTTTGACGGGTTTGTCGAGTATACCAAGCGCGTTACACCGACCTGCCTCGTCCATCTGGAGCGCAATCGCTACAGCGTGCCGGCGTCCTTCGCCAATCGACCGGTGAGCCTTCGGGTCTATCCGGATCGTGTCGTGGTTGCCGCGGAGGGCCAGATCATTTGTGAGCACCGCCGTGTCATCGATCGCTCTCATGATCGACCGGGACAGACGATCTACGACTGGCGGCATTATCTGGGCGGTCGTGCAGCGCAAGCCCGGCGCTCTCCGCAATGGCGCACCCTTCGCCGAGCTGCCCGATGCGTTCCGAGCCTTGCAGCAATACCTGCTCAAGAAGCCGGGGGGCGACCGTGAGATGGTCGATATCCTGGCCCTCGTTCTCCAGCACGATGAACAGGCCGTGCTGTCGGCCGTGGACATGGCGCTGAAGTCGGGCGTTCCGACCAAGACGCATGTGCTGAATCTGCTGCATCGCCTCGTCGACGGCAAATCCTTCACGCCACCGACCATCGACGCGCCACAGGCCCTGACGCTCATCAATGAGCCGAAAGCCAATGTCGAGCGCTACGATGCGCTGAGAAAGACGGAGGTTGGCCATGCGTCATAATCCGGCAAGCGGCGCTATCGTCATCATGCTGCGGCAGTTGAAGATGCACGGCATGGCCCAGGCCGTCGGCGAGCTCACCGAGCAAGGGTCGCCGGCGTTCGAGGCGGCAATCCCTATCCTGTCGCAGCTTCTCAAGGCCGAGACGGCGGAACGTGAAGTTCGATCGACCGCCTATCAGCTCAAGACCGCACGCTTTCCAGCCTATCGTGACCTGAACGGCTTCGACTTCGCCAGCAGCGAGGTCAACGAGGCGCTGGTGCGTCAGCTTCATCGCTGCGACTTCCTCGACGACGCCAACAACATCGTTCTGGTCGGCGGTCCCGGCACGGGCAAAACGCATATCGCCACGGCAATTGGCGTCCAGGCTATCGAGCATCATCACAAGCGGGTTCGGTTCTTCTCGACCGTCGAGCTGGTCAACGCGCTCGAGCAGGAAAAGGCACAAGGGCGTTCCGGCCAGATCGCCAACCGCCTGGCGCATTCCGATCTCGTCATCCTCGACGAACTTGGCTACCTGCCGTTCAGCGCTTCA
>NZ_FXAF01000003.1 GCF_900177415.1 Xaviernesmea oryzae
TGGAGCCGAAGTTCAAGGTCCGGAGCGGCCAAGCAAGCTTGACCCATTTGCGGATAGGCTGTCGGCCTGGTTGAAGACGGAATCCAAGAAAGGCCGCAAGCAGAAGCGGACGATGAAGCAGTTGCATGCCGAACTGGTGAGCCTCGGATACGGGGGCTCCTATAACCGCGTGGCGGCGTTTGCGCGGGAATGGCGAGAGGATCGGCAGAGGGAGTTGCAGACGACCGGGCGCGGCACGTTTTGTGCCCTTGGCATTTGAACCCGGTGAGGCCTTCCAGTTCGATTGGTCGGAAGATTGGGCGATCATCGGCAATGAGCGCACCAAACTGCAGGTCGCCCATACGAAGCTAAGCTACAGTCGGGCCTTTATCGTCCGGGCCTATCTTCTTCAGACGCACGAGATGCTGTTTGACGCCCACAATCATGCGTTCCGCGTATTTGGCGGCATCCCCGGCCGCGGCATCTACGACAATATGCGCACGGCAATCGACAAGGTCGGCCGCGGCAAGGATCGCGACGTCAACACCCGCTTCCTGGCGATGGCCAGCCACTATGTGTTCGAACCCGAGTTCTGCAATCCAGCGTCCGGCTGGGAGAAGGGGCAGGTCGAGAAGAACGTTCAGGATGCCCGTCATCGTCTCTGGCAGCCCACGCCGCGCTTCGCATCGCTGGAAGCATTAAACGACTGGCTGGAGCAGCGCTGCAAGGAATTGTGGGCGCAGACCCCACACGGTCAGATGCGCGGCACCATCGCCGACATCTGGGCTGAGGAAGCATCGGCGCTCATGCCTGTTTCCAGGCCGTTTGACGGGTTTGTCGAGTATACCAAGCGCGTTACACCGACCTGCCTCGTCCATCTGGAGCGCAATCGCTACAGCGTGCCGGCGTCCTTCGCCAATCGACCGGTGAGCCTTCGGGTCTATCCGGATCGTGTCGTGGTTGCCGCGGAGGGCCAGATCATTTGTGAGCACCGCCGTGTCATCGATCGCTCTCATGATCGACCGGGACAGACGATCTACGACTGGCGGCATTATCTGGCGGTCGTGCAGCGCAAGCCCGGCGCTCTCCGCAATGGCGCACCCTTCGCCGAGCTGCCCGATGCGTTCCGAGCCTTGCAGCAATACCTGCTCAAGAAGCCGGGGGGCGACCGTGAGATGGTCGATATCCTGGCCCTCGTTCTCCAGCACGATGAACAGGCCGTGCTGTCGGCCGTGGACATGGCGCTGAAGTCGGGCGTTCCGACCAAGACGCATGTGCTGAATCTGCTGCATCGCCTCGTCGACGGCAAATCCTTCACGCCACCGACCATCGACGCGCCACAGGCCCTGACGCTCATCAATGAGCCGAAAGCCAATGTCGAGCGCTACGATGCGCTGAGAAAGACGGAGGTTGGCCATGCGTCATAATCCGGCAAGCGGCGCTATCGTCATCATGCTGCGGCAGTTGAAGATGCACGGCATGGCCCAGGCCGTCGGCGAGCTCACCGAGCAAGGGTCGCCGGCGTTCGAGGCGGCAATCCCTATCCTGTCGCAGCTTCTCAAGGCCGAGACGGCGGAACGTGAAGTTCGATCGACCGCCTATCAGCTCAAGACCGCACGCTTTCCAGCCTATCGTGACCTGAACGGCTTCGACTTCGCCAGCAGCGAGGTCAACGAGGCGCTGGTGCGTCAGCTTCATCGCTGCGACTTCCTCGACGACGCCAACAACATCGTTCTGGTCGGCGGTCCCGGCACGGGCAAAACGCATATCGCCACGGCAATTGGCGTCCAGGCTATCGAGCATCATCACAAGCGGGTTCGGTTCTTCTCGACCGTCGAGCTGGTCAACGCGCTCGAGCAGGAAAAGGCACAAGGGCGTTCCGGCCAGATCGCCAACCGCCTGGCGCATTCCGATCTCGTCATCCTCGACGAACTTGGCTACCTGCCGTTCAGCGCTTCAGGCGGGGCGCTGCTCTTCCATCTGTTGAGCAAGCTCTACGAGCACACCAGCGTCATTATCACGACCAACTTGAGCTTCAGCGAATGGGCCAGCGTCTTCGGCGACCCCAAGATGACCACCGCGCTGCTCGACCGGCTTACCCACCACTGCCATATCCTGGAAACCGGAAACGACAGCTTCCGCTTCAAGAATAGTTCGGCTCATGAGCCCAAAACGACGAAGGAGAAAAGGAAGAGCTTGACCGCAATCACTGACCCGAACGACATCTAATAGGCGGGTCAATTCTCGGTGGAAATGCCGGGTCAGTTCTCAGTGGCAATCAACACCATGGAGCGCATACTGCCATTCCGGCGTGGCTCCCCAATCGGACATCACATACCCTTTGTAGCCCCAAGCGCCCTTGAGCACCTCGTTGAGCAGGTGATGGCTGCCGCCAGCGTACTCGCCGTTGATCTTGTTGTAGCCGCTCATGATCGCGCCAGGCTGGGATCGCTCGATCGCCATCTGGAACGCCAGCAGGTCCGACTCGCGGTGCGCCACCGGGTCGATGAGCGCATCAAGCCAGTGACGGTTCGTCTCATTGGCATTGAGCGTGTAATGCTTCAGGGTCGAGATCACCTGCTGGCTCTGGATACCATTCACCTGCTCGGATGCGAGGATGGCGCTCAGCAGGGGATCTTCGCCGTAATACTCATAGTTCCTGCCGTTGCGGACCTCCCGGGTCAGGTTCATCCCGCCTGCAAGCATGATGTTGAAGCCCCTGATGCGGGCCTCGCGTGCAATCGCGACACCACCCTCTCTTGCGAGGTCAGGATTGAAGGTCGAGCCAACGACAATTGATGCCGGAAATGCAGTAGCCCCCTTGTCATCGGGTCGGTAGCCGGGGTTTGTCACGCCCATACTGGCATCGCTGCTCTGTAAGTCGGGAATTCCCAGCCTCGGGATTCCTGGCGTCCAACCCGCGCTGGGGTTCTCAAGATGTGCGACACGAGGGTCTGGAGCGATTGAACCTCCAGCCACGTTGCCAAGAATGCTGATGAGGAGCGAGAACCGCTCATCATCCGTCATCTGCTGCTCGGTTTCCCGAGCTCGCACATCAGCTTCCGATTCCTGTGAAAACGCTTGGATGCTGCCGAGGATCAGGGGCAGCGCAATCATGCCCGCCAGCACTTCTCTCATGTCATCCTCCCTCAGGCCCTCCTCAGCCCGTCGGCAGGTTTTGCGATCATGCTCAACCTGTCGGCGAGAATGAGATGCTGCTTCTTTATACCGCTTTTTGAACAGTAGTACCAGCGGGTGGAGTATGGCCACGTGCGAGTGGACATCGAGACGAGGCCGCCGAATGCGATGGCGCCCGAGGCTGGCGGCTGCACCGCTACATCACGCTTCCGCTGCTGCGTAATGCCATCGGCACCTGCGTGCTCATCCGGCTGCTTTCGGACATCGGCTTGTTCGACATCGTCTACATTCTCACCCTCGGCGGCCCCAATGATTCAACCGTTACATTGGCGCTTTACGGCTACCGCGCGTACCTGAGCGGCGAATGGGGTTTCGCCAGCGCCGTTGGATCGATCATCCTGCTGGTCGGGCTGGTCCTCATAATCACGGTTAGCCGCCTTTTCCGAGTTGGAGAGAGAGCCCAATGAATCCCCCTTCTTTCCGGCCGCTTTTGTCCACGCTTGTGCTCTACGCCACGCTGGCGCTCACAGCATTGGTCGCGCTCGGCCCTACCGCATGGGTAATGCTGTCCTCGTTCAAGACCGCGCCGCAGATCTTCTCCGGCTCGAGCTTCCTGCCATCATCCTTTACCCTGGAGGGATATTTCGACGCTTTCGCGCAGGTGCGCCTGCACCAATATCTGCTGAACACATTCATCTACGCGGCTGGTGGTACGCTCGGGGCACTCACCGTCGCCACGCTCGCCGCCTATCCGCTCGCGCGCTATCGGTTCCCCGGCCGCAATACGCTTGTCGCACTGATCAGTCTTGCGCTCGCGCTGCCGGTCGTGGGCCTTGCAGTTCCCGAATTCTTCATCATGCGGGCGATCGGGCTTTTCGACACCAAATGGGGAATGGTTGTCTTCTACAGTGCGCAGCTGTTCCCCTTGTCCTTCGTCATTCTGCGCTCATTCCTGCTCAGTCTCCCGACTGATCTGGAGGAAGCGGCCCTGATCGACGGGGCCGGATATTTCTGCATCGTGTTCCAGATTGTAGTGCCCCTGTGCCGCCCCGCGCTGGCCACCGCCGCCGTGGTCGCTTTCGTGATCATCTGGAACGACTTCTTCTTTGCCAACCTCCTTACCGCTTCGCAGGAAAACCAGAATGCCCAGATTGCGCTCGCCGGATTCAGATCGCAGTTCCGGTTCAACGTCACTGGCGCGCTGGCTGGGGCGACCCTGGTCATGCTGGTTCCCATCGCCGTGTTTCTGGCGCTTCAGCGCCAGGTCATTGCCGGACTGACCGCGGGAGCAACCAAATGATGCCGCAGCACCCTGAGATGGCGGAGCACGCGATGGGACCAGCTTCGGAGCGGTTCCCGCTCACACCCTCGGTATCGATTCCGGTCGAAGACGCCGGAGCCTACGACGTGATCGTGGTTGGCGGGGGGCTGAGCGGCGTCTGCGCGGCCGTTGCCGCCGCCAGGACAGGGGCCCGCACCCTGCTCGGCGAGGCTCTGCCTTTCGTCGGTGGCAACGGCACGACCGGCCTGCCCATAAGCGGGCTGTGCGCTCGCAATTCGGACAGGATGATCGTCGGCGGAATTGTCACTGAAATCATCGAAATGCTCCGAAAACGCGGCGGCGTCGGAGCAGACGTTAAGCACATGGATTGGATCCCGGTCGATGCCGAGCAGCTTCAACTCGTTCTCGGCGACCTTCTGCACACCGCTGGTGTTACATTACTCACCTATTCTCCTTTGCTTGCTGTCACGCGGGAGCAATCCCTTATCCGCGACCTCTGCTTCTACAACAAGGACGGTCGCGCCCTACGCTATCGGGCGGGAGCATTCGTCGACAGTAGCGGTGATGCGCAACTGGCCCGCTTAGCCGGACTTACCACGCCAATGGGCCGACAGAGCGATGGGCATACACAAACCATGTCGCTGGTTTTTTCCGTCGCTGGAGTGGATGAGGCGCGTGCCGAACGCAACAGTGTGGTGTCAGAGGCATGGAACCAATTCCAGGCATCCCGAACAACGCGGAACAAGCGGCGGGACCCGTCGGTAAATGATGTCTTCGGCCGGCCCGGATGGCGTTCGTTCATCGCCACGCGGGTGTCTGTCAGGAAGGGGACCGACAACAGGCTTCTCGCCGAGGCGGAACTCGAAGGCCGCAGGCAGATCGAGGAATTCATAGACAGCTTTCTGCGGCCGGTCGCCGGGTATGAGAATTGCTTCCTCGCGCAAATCGCCAGTCATGTGGGCGTTCGCGAGACGAGGCGAATCTCAGGCCTATACGAGATCACCACCGCCGATCTGGTCGCAGGGCGCAAGTTCGATGATGCGATCGCATGCAATGCAAGCTCCATCGAAATCCATCTGCCCGACCAAGGCCTTCCCCATTGGGAGCATCTCGAGGATGGCGATTATTACACCGTCCCCTACAGGGCGCTCGTCGCGCGTGAGGTGGACAATCTGTTTACGAGCGGCCGCTGTATCAGCGCAACGCACGAGGCGCTGGCTGCCTTGAGAGTGCTTAGCCCGGCAATGGCAACCGGTCAGGCTGCCGGCACGGCGGCCGCCCTTTCGGCGCTCCGGGGAGTGGCGGCGAACCGGCTCGACGTCGCTGAGCTACGAGCGACATTGAGGGCCGCCGGCGCAGTCGTCGAATGAATTCCACGAGAACCAGAAGCATAGTCTAAGCGAGAGTGAGATGACGGAAGTCAGGTTCAGCAATATCAAGAAGTCCTACGGCAGCCTCGAAGTACTGCACGGCATCGATCTCGACATCAGGGCTGGGGAGTTTGTCGTCTTTGTCGGTCCATCCGGCTGTGGAAAATCAACCCTTCTGCGGATGGTTGCCGGACTTGAGGATATCACCGCGGGCACACTGGCGTTCGATGGCAGGACGGTCAATGCGCTCTCGCCCGTCGAACGCGGCATTGCCATGGTTTTCCAATCTTATGCCCTTTATCCGCACATGACAGTGTTCGACAATATGGCGTTCGGTCTCAGGCTGGCTGGTAAAACGCGGCAGGAGGTTGAGCGCAAAGTGCAGGATGCGGCTGAGGTCCTGCAGATCACCGACTATCTGGATCGCCTGCCCCGGCAGCTTTCCGGCGGCCAACGGCAGCGCGTCGCGATCGGGCGCGCCATCGTGCGCGATCCGGGGGTGTTTCTCTTCGATGAGCCTCTTTCGAACCTCGATGCGGCGCTCAGGGTTGCAACACGCATGGAGATCGCCAAGCTGCATGAGCGCACTCCAGGCGCGACGATGATCTATGTCACTCACGACCAGGTCGAGGCCATGACGCTTGCCGACCGTATCGTCGTTCTTAATCAGGGGCGTATCGAGCAGATTGGCACACCAATGCAGCTCTATAGAGACCCTGAAAACCTGTTCGTTGCCCGATTTATTGGATCACCATCGATGAACATCCTCTCCGGTACGATCGTGGGTGCAGGAAAACTCAGGATGCCAGGCGGGCAGACTATCTCACTGGGCGCGCAGGCTGCCGGCCTACCCACGGGTACAGCCGTCAGCATCGGTGTGCGTCCCGAAGACCTTGAGATCGTTCCGCCGGCCGACGGCATGTTCGAGGGCACGGTATCGCTTGTCGAACAGCTTGGCGAGTTCCAACTCGTCTATATCGGCGCAGAGCCGCTGGTCGCCAAAGTGGATGGCCTCATCCACGTGAACAAGGGCGAGACCGTTCACCTCGCTGCGCCGGACGATCGTATCCATCTCTTCGACGCTGATGGAAATTCTCTCCGTGGCCGGAATCGGACCACGCCTGTGAGGAGCTATTACGCCTAGAGCGAAATGCAGAGAAGCGGGAACCGGTTTCTGCGCACAACCTGCTGGTCTGAGACGACCAAACAGCTCGTCACGACCTCAATGTTACGTTCGGGAATGTCGCTTTGCACCTAAATGCAAGAATGCGGCGGTTTGGCAGAGCGTGGGCATTTAATTATGAGAATGGAGGCGTCCAAATTCCCAAATTAACTGCGTCTGCGTGGATGTTTTTTCGGGACGCGTTGATGAAGAACGGGGTTGCTTCCCTGTCGAAACGACGCCTATGCAATCTGAACGTGGACTGGGGCAGCATATAAAGCATTTCTGCTCCTCCAAAATGCACCATCGCGACACCGGCCCGCAGGGCAGGGTGCAGATGCAAGTCGCGGTCGCTCGCATATCGGTACTCACTGGGGCTAAGGGTGGCTTCCGTGTCGACAACAATATGGGCGTAGGTCGCGTCGGCGTCGTAGGCATTTTTAACTAGCTCGGCGAGCGCTGTCACTTCATCGGTGACAACGGGGCCGGATGTTCTGCCGACGTGACGTAAGAACGCGGAGGTCGGCAAGTTCGTGCTGCGTTCACCTCAGGACGAAGAAATGCTTGGGCGATCTAAATAGCATTCGGAGTTTAAGATACTGAGCAAATTGGCAAAGGCAGTCGTTACAGGGGTGGGCACGGATTGCCGCGTCGCCTCTGCTGCTACGGCTCCTGTGATTGTCCCGATCTCCATTGGCCGGCCGGCAAGATAGTCCTGCAGCATCGAAGGCTTATGCGAACGATGATGGGCAAAGGCATGTTCGACCGATTTCCTCGTCCGGTCGGCATCCACGCCGATGCCCTTGGCTTTGGCGACCGCCAACGTTTCCCAGAGGATGGCGAAAACGATATCCCGCGCTTCCCGTCGGTCCGCCATCTCGCCGACGGTCAGGTCGGCCGCTGCCGCGAGCGAATTCAAGGCCGCGTTGAAGGCGAGTTTTTCCCAGATCGCGACCTCCACCGCAGGGTCCAGTTCGCAGTTCAGCCCGGCATCGTCCAGCATGGCGCAAACGTCCTCCAACCGGGCCGAGGGGGTGCCGTCCGCCGCCCAGATCCGGATTTGACCATCTCCCGGCACGCGAATGTGTCCCGGTGCGACAAGCGTCGAGGGCCAGTTGGTCATGCCCATGACAATGCGGTCCCGCGAAATGAATCTCTCGATGGTTTCGACATTGCCGATACCATTCTGCACCGTGAGCGCGAAAGTCTCCGGCCCGATCAGATGGCGGGCGGCGGTCAACGCAGCCTCGGTGTGCATGCCCTTGGTGAACACGATCAACAGATCGAAGATACCCGTATACCGATCCGCCGCGCCGATCGGCAGGGGGTAGGTCTTTTCCCCAGCTTCGTCGGTCATCCGCAGGCCATTCACTTCAATGGCTTCGATCTGCACCGGAGCGACGTCGATCAACGAAACATCCTGACCGCTTCCTGAAAGCCGGGCGGCGAACAGGCCGCCCATGGCGCCGGCCCCGATGACGGCAATTCTCATGGTTTTCTCCCTTTTCGATGCTCCTCCGCATCGTTTCCAGATCATTCCGGAAAACCGTTTTTGCCGCAAGATAGTTTGAGACCAAAAATTTTGTCATCAAACTATCTTGCGGTCAGAACGCCTTTTGGCTACGTTCCACAACAACAGGAAGGCGGCCGCAATGCTTGCCGTCGGAGGAAAAAGCGACCTAATACGGAGAAGCCGGACAGTGTGCTGTCAGGCGGTTATCTCGGTTCGCAAGAAAGGGAGGATATCGTGGATAGCATTCAGTTTCTGATCGATAACGACGATCGCGCCGCGCAATCGGGAGCCGTTTTCGAACGTATCGATCCGGTGACGGGCGAGGTCGCTACCAAGGCGCCGGCGGGCGGTTCTGCCGATGCGCGTGCCGCAGCCGACGCTGCAGCCGCCGCTTTCCCGCAATGGTCGGCAGTTGGTCCGGGCGAGCGCCGCAAGCTGCTTCTGAAGGCTGCCGACATCATGGATTCAAAGGCCGGTGAGTTTACCCGGCTGATGACCGCCGAAACCGGCTCCACCGGTCCGTGGGGCGGTTTCAACACCATGTTCGCGGCCAATGTCCTGCGCGAAGCTGCAGCCATGACGACCCAGGTCTCCGGCGAGATCATTCCGTCCGACAAGCCGGGCAATATGGCGATGGCCATCCGCCAGCCAGCCGGCGTCTGCGTCGGCATCGCCCCGTGGAACGCTCCCGTCATTCTCGGTACGCGCGCCATCGCCATGCCGCTCGCCTGCGGCAACACGGTCGTGCTGAAAGCATCGGAAATGTGTCCGGCAACCCACCGCCTCATTGGCCAGGTTATGCGCGAAGCCGGCTTCCCCAAGGGCGTCGTCAACGTCGTCACCAATGCGCCCGCCGATGCCGCTCAGGTAGTCGAGGCTCTGGTAGCGCATCCCGCCGTCAAGCGCATCAACTTCACCGGCTCGACGCGGGTCGGCAAGATCATCGCCAAGCTGGCGGCCGAACACCTGAAGCCGGTTCTGCTCGAGCTCGGCGGCAAGGCGCCGCTCATTGTTCTGGACGACGCTGATCTCGACGCGGCGGTCAATGCCGCGGCGTTCGGCGCCTACATGAACCAGGGCCAGATCTGCATGTCGACGGAGCGGATCATCGTCGACGAGAAGGTCGCCGATGCCTTCGTCGAAAAGCTCGCCGCCAAAGCCAGAGGACTGCCTTCGGGTGATCCGCGCGGCCATGTCGTGCTGGGCTCGCTGGTCAGCCTGCAGGCCGCCGAGCGCGTCGAAGAAATGGTTCAGGACGCCGTTGCCAAGGGCGCGGCGCTTGTTGCCGGCGGCAATCGCACCGGCGCCATCATGGAGGCGACGCTGGTCGACAAGGTCACCCCGGACATGCGCATCTATTCCGAAGAGTCCTTCGGCCCGGCCAAGAGCGTCATTCGCGTGAATGGCGACGAAGAGGCGATCAGGATCGCCAACGACACCGAATATGGTCTCTCCTCGGCGGTCTTCAGTCGGGATATTCAGCGTGCCATGGCGGTTGCCCGGCGCATCGAAAGCGGGATTTGCCATATCAACGGCCCGACCGTGCATGACGAGGCGCAGATGCCATTCGGCGGCGTCAAGGCATCCGGTTACGGCCGGTTCGGCGGCCGTGCGGCGATCGCGGAATTCACCGACCTGCGCTGGATCACCGTCGAGGATCCGCATCAGCATTACCCGTTCTGACGGCGAGGCTGAAGAGCGATGGCGAAATCATCGGCAAAACCGAAATTGGAAGCTTCCCGGCCGGAAGAGAGCGACGTTCTCATTCCGGCGGCCTTCCGCAACGTTCTCGGATATCACCTCCGGGTCGCGCAGGAAGCGTCCTTCCAGGCGTTCAGCACGGCCGTCGACAAGGCGGATCTGAAGCCCGGCTGGTACTCCATCCTGACCATCCTGTCCGAGTACGACGGTTTGACGCCGTCGGAACTCAGCAGGGTCTGTGGCCGGGACCGATCGACGCTGACGGCGACGCTGAAGGGGCTTGCGATCCGCGGCATGATCGAGCGGCAGCAGAACCCGGACGATCAGCGCAGCTATAGTGTCCGGCTGACCGATGAAGGACGCAGGATGCAGGCGCGCCTGCATGCCATCGCCCGCAAGCACGACCGGCGGCTGGATGAGATCGTCGGCGAAGACAAGGCCGCGTTGATCGCCATCCTTGCCAGAATCGTGAATTCGCTCGGCAACGGCTGAGCGATGGCTGCCGCCCCGCGCCCGACTGTGCGGTCGGGATGGGCGGCAAGCATCTGAAGACATCGACAATCGGCGGGCTCTGTCCCGCGGACTTCGGCTTCCGAGGAGGGATGCCGAACACGAATGCGGCTTGCCTGCCGCAGCCCAACCAAGGAGGAACACATGTCGAAGCGCAAAGTAATCAAGGGCCTGCTCGCCGCGACCGTCGGCGCCATGGTCGTATTGGCCTCGGGAGCTCTGCCGGCATCCGCGCAGGAAAACCCGATCAATCTGAAGATTTCCCTCTGGGTGCCGCCGGTGCATCCGCTGGTGAAATCCACCCAGGAATGGGCCGACAGCATCACCAAGGCTTCCGGCGGCACGATCACCGCGTCCGTCTTTCCGGCCGAACAGCTTGGCAAGGCGTTCGACCACTACGATATGGTCCGCGACGGCATTGCCGATGTCGGTTACGTGAGCCCCGGCTATCAGCCCGGCCGCTTTCCGGTCATCAATGCGGCCCAGCTTCCATTCACCGTTGCCGATGCCAAGGGCGGCACGGCTGCGATCGACAGCTGGTACCGGAAGTACGCTCCGAAAGAGATGGCCGACACGCATTTCTGCTTCGCCTTCGTCCATGATCCGGGCGCGCTGCATTCCCGCAAGAAAATCACTCTTCCCTCCGACGTGAAGGGCCTGAAGGTCCGCCCCGCGCAGCAGACGATGGGCGAACTTGTGACAACGCTCGGCGGCACCAATGTCCAGGCCTCCGCGCCGGAATCGCGTGACGCGCTGGAACGCGGCATCGCCGACGCGATCACCTTCCCGTGGAACTCGATCTTCCTGTTCGGCATCGACAAGGTGACCAAGTACACGCTCGATGTCCCGCTCTACACGACGGCTTATACCTGGACGATGAACAAGGACATCTATGACAACGCCTCTGCTGCGCAGAAGAAGGTGCTGGACGACCATTGCACCACCGAATGGGCCGTGAAGCTCTCTTCCGCCTGGACGGATTTCGAACATGCCGGCCGCGACAAGATGAAGGCCGCGCCAGGCCACGAGGTGGTGGAACTGACGCCTGAACAGGTCGCCGAATGGCGCAAGGCCGTGTCGCCGCTGCAGGCAAGCTGGGAAAAGCAGGTCTCGGCTAAGGGTTATGACCCGGCGCAGGTCCTGGGCGACCTGAAGAAGAGCTTGGCGGACAACAAGGCCGCGTTCTGACCGTCGATCCGGCCGATGCTGATCAAAGCATCGGCCGGATTCCTTCACGACAAGAGAGGAGGGGCTCATGACGCCCGAAACAGCAGACGGAGCGGCTCCGCCTGCGCGGCCGCAGCCGCCCAAAAACGCCATGGACCGTTTCATCGAGGGCATTGAGTGGATTGCGGCCGGCTTCGTCGGCCTCGTCGCCGCCGACATCTTCATCTCGGTGATGCTGCGCTACTTTTTCTCCTACGCCATCCCCGACG
The DNA here is from genome assembly GCF_900177415.1 of Xaviernesmea oryzae. GTDB lineage: Bacteria > Pseudomonadota > Alphaproteobacteria > Rhizobiales > Rhizobiaceae > Neorhizobium > Neorhizobium oryzae_A. The sequence continues at coordinate 12,092 of NZ_FXAF01000003.1, forward strand.
GTTACGATTTCGGCCGCCTCTTCCTCGGCATCCTCATCTTCTGGGGAATTGCCGCGACCAGCTACCGCGGTGCCCACATTACCGTCGATCTCGTCTGGGAAGGCGCCAGCCAGAAATACAAGCGCTACATCGACATCTTCGCGACACTGGTGCTGCTGCTCGTCGTGACGGTCCAGACCATCATGCTGTTCGACAAGGTCGTCCAGACCAGGGCGCAGAACATCCTGACCTACGACCTGCAGCTTCCCACGTGGCCCTTCTTCCTCGTCGCCTGGCTGGGGGACGTCGCAGCGGTGATCCTCATTGCGGTGCGCACTTTCCGCCTCGTCTTCTATCCCCAGAGTGTGAACAGAGAACACACCACAGATCCGGTGGAATAATCCATGACACAGAATTTGGTTGCCGTATCGGGATTCGTCCTGCTGTTTGCCCTGATGCTGCTGCGCGTGCCGGTGGGTATGGCCATGGGTCTCGTCGGTGTCACCGGTTTCGGTCTCCTGGCCGGTTTCGGTCCGGCGCTGAAGCTGATCGGCCAAACCTCCATGCGAACTGTCACCGACTATACGTTCGGCGTCATCCCGATGTTCCTGCTGATGGGCGCCTTCGTCACCAATTCCGGCATGAGCCGGGAGCTGTTTCGTGCGGCCAACACGTTCATCGGGCATCTGCGCGGCGGCCTTGGGCTTGCTACCATCGTTGCCTCCGCTGGCTTCGCCGCAATTTCCGGTTCGTCGGTTGCCACCGCCGCCACGTTTTCGACCGTCGCCTATCCTGAAATGCGACGCTTCAACTATCCGCAATCCTTTGCCGCCGGAACCATCGCAGCCGGCGGAACGCTGGGCGCCATGTTCCCGCCGTCCACCGTACTGGTCGTCTATGGCATCCTTACCGAGCAGGACATCAGCCGGCTGTTTATGGCCGGAATCGTGCCCGGCATTCTCGCCGTGCTGATGTACATGATCACCATCATCATCATCGGACGCCTGCGTCCCGACATGCTGAGTGCTGGTCAGAGGAGCAACTGGAACGAACGCCTACATGCTCTCAAGGATGTCTGGGCGCCGCTGCTTCTGTTTTTCTTCGTCATCGGTGGCCTTTACGGAGGCCTGTTCACGCCGACGGAAGCCGGCGGTGTCGGAGCGGGCGGGGCCTTCATCATCGGCCTGCTGCGCGGCAAGCTCGACAGGCAGAAGATCCTGACCTCGCTTCTGCAGGCAACCCGTACGGCGGCGGCAGTCTTCACCATCCTCATCGGCGCCCTATTGTTCGGCTATTTCCTGACGATTACCGGCACACCACAAAAGGTGACGGCCTTTCTCGGCGGACTCGGCATCGGACCCTATGGTGTCCTGTTGCTGATCATCCTGATGTATCTCGTTCTCGGTTGCATCATGGACGCCATGGCGATGGTCATCCTGACGGTTCCGATCGTCTATCCGGTGATCCTCGCGCTCGGTTTCGACCCGATCTGGTTTGCCGTGATCGTCGTGATGACGGTCGAACTCGGACTGATTTCTCCGCCCGTCGGCATGAACGTCTTTGTCATCAAGAGCGTCGTGCCTGAATTGAGTTTTGCCAGGATATTCAGGGGCGTCGCTCCCTTCATCGTCACCGATGTCATCCGCCTTGCGCTGCTGATCGCATTCCCGGTGATCGTTACCTGGCTGCCAAGCCACCTCTGAGAAATCTGGAAGTGAGACAATCCATGACTGATCCCAAAGCCGACAAGATCACCGCCGGCGGCGCCATTCTGGCGCGCCTGAAGGCGGTCGGCGTGGACTATATCTTCGCCAATTCCGGCACGGACTTCCCACCGATCATCGAAGGGCTGGCGGAAGCCTCGGCAAAGCAGATCCCCCTGCCGAAGGCGATCGTCATCCCGCATGAGAACGCCGCCATGGGCATGGCCTACGGCTATTATCTCGCGACCGGCAAGGCGCAGGCCGTCATGGCCCACACCAATGTCGGCCTCGCTAACTGCGCCATCGGGGCGATCAATGCCGCGACGGAACACATTCCGATGCTGATCTTTTCCGGCCGCACGCCGGTCGTCGAAAAGGGCCGGCTCGGCGCCCGTACGGTGCCGATCAGCTGGGGCCAGGAAATGCGCGATCAGGCCGCGATGATCCGCGAAACGGTGAAGTGGGACTACGAGCTGAAATTCCCCGAACAGGCGGTGGATATCATCGACCGCGCTCATGCGATCGCAAATTCGACACCGCCCGGACCTGTCTATCTCAGCCTGCCGCGCGAAGTGCTTTGCGAACAATGCCCGTCCGACGAATTGGACAACCCGAGCCGTATCGCGCCGGCAATTTCGGCGCCCCGCTCCGCCGATATCGAGACGGCGGCAAAGCTTCTCAGTGAGGCGAAGCGCCCGCTGATCATTTCCCAGCGCGGCGCGGGGTCGGAAGAAGGTTTCGAAACGCTGTCGAAACTGGCGCTCGATTGGGGCATTCCTGTCTGCCAGTACTGGGCGATCCAGCTCGGCGTGCCGACCGATCATCCGATGGCCGTCGGCGTCGATCCGGCCAAATGGCTGGCGGAAGCAGATCTGGTGCTGGTGATCGATTGCCTTGCGCCATGGTCGCCGGACATTCATACGCCGGGCGAGGGCTGCAAGGTCGTGCATATCGGCCCGGACCCGCTTTATGCCCGTTTCCCTGTCCGCAATTTCCCCTCCGATCTGGCGTTGACCGGCGATACCGCCGAGGTGATCCTCCAGCTCGAAAAGGCAGCGGCTACCTATCTCGATGCTACGGCCAGCGAGCGCGACGCTCGCCGGGCAAGCGTCGAAAAGGCGTCGGTCAAGCGCCGTAACGAGCTGCTGGCGGAGGCGGAAGCCGGCAATGGCGAGCTGATGAGCAAGGCCTTCGTCAGCCTCACCCTGTCCAAGGTGATCGAGGGCAGGAAGGCGACCGTGCTCTCCGAACTCGGTGCGCCGCTCGAGCCGTTGACGCTGCACGATCACGGTTCCTGGTATCAGGAACCGCATTCGGGTGGTCTCGGCTGGTCTTTCCCGACCGGCCTCGGCATGAAGCTCGCCGATCCGGACAGGCTGGTGATCGCCACCATGGGTGATGGTTCCTACATGTTCTCGAACCCGGTGGCCTGTCACCAGATCGCCGAGGCGATGGAAATCCCGCTTCTCGTCCTGGTGTTGAACAATGTCGAATGGGGGGCCGTGCGGCAGTCCGTGCTTGGTGTCTACCCGGACGGTTTCGCCGCTAAGACGAACACGATGCCGCTCGTCTCGCTCGCGCCGACGCCTGATTTCACCCAGGTCGCCGCCGCAAGCCGTGCCTGGACTGCCAAGGTCGAGCGCGCCGAGGAGCTGGGCGCGGTGCTGCAAGCCGCCATCGAGCACGTCATGGTCAGGAAGACCCAGGCGCTGGTCGAAATCCGGATCGCGCCCTGATGGCCTTGCTCAACGTCGAGGATTATCGGCAGGAAGCGCGGCGGCTATTGCCACGCTTCGTCTTCGATTATCTGGACGGCGGCTCGGAGGACGAGCTGGCAGTGAAGGAAAACCGCGCCGCCTTCGAGCGGATCAGATTGACGCCCCGGCTGCTCAACGATGTCTCCGTGCGCGATCAGGGCATCGACTGGTTCGGGCGGCGTCTGCCGTCGCCAATCGTCATTGCGCCGACCGGTCTTAACGGTCTCTATCGCAAGGACGGCGATATCCTGCTTGCCAGAGCAGCGGCACGGCTGGGCATACCGTTCGCTCTGTCGACGGCTTCCAACAATTCCATCGAACAAGTCGCCAATGCTTCGAACGGCGATCTCTGGTTCCAGCTTTACGTGATGAACCGTGATTTCGCCGATCAGCTCGTGGACCGGGCTCTGGTGGCCGGTTTCAGCCATCTGGTTCTGACGGTCGACGTGCCGATGGGCGGCAAGCGGGAGAGGGACGAGCGCAACAACTTCGTCATGCCGTTCCGCTTCCGGCCGAAGACGATCGCGGACGTGCTTTGTCACCCGCGATGGCTCTGGAACGTTGGTCGGCACGGCGCGCCGGCCATGGCCAATCTGGCGACCGCCACGATCACCGACCCGAATACCCAGGCAGCTTTGCTTTCCCGCAAAATGGACGCGAGCTTCGACTGGGATGACCTGAAGCGGCTGCGCGATCGCTGGCCGCGCCGTTTGCTGGTCAAGGGACTGTTACATTCCGCCGATGCCGAGCGCGCCGTTGCCCTTGGCGTAGATGCAATCGTCGTATCGAATCATGGCGGGCGCCAGCTGGATATCGTTCCTGCTTCGATCAGCGTTCTGCCCCGGTTCTCTTCCGTGAATGCGCCTCTCATCGTCGACAGCGGTATTCGGCGTGGCAGCGACATCGTCAAGGCGATCTCACTGGGCGCCGCCGCCGTGATGATCGGCAGGGCCGCCCTTTTCGGGCTTGCCGTCGGTGGTGAACAGGGAGTTGTAGAAGTGATCAAGATCCTGCAAAGCGAGATTGATCGAACCCAAGCCCTGCTGGGAGCAAAGGAGTTGATTCAGACGGCTTCCAAAATCTTGACTGATTCCGAATAGGTGTTGCGGCGGCGTTTCTCCAGCTTTCGCGGACAATCGGAGCAAGTTTGGGCGCCGGCCCGGGCAGCCTGATCTATCACCGCGCGGACCGATGGAGATCCAGCAGCGTGTCGGCGGACGCCTGGCTGCCGGATGACCCGAGGATGTATATCCAGCCGGAAGCCTCGGCTGCGCCTTTCATCATCCTTTTCGGGTTCTTCGCAATGATCGCCATCATCGCGGCCTTGACAGCCAAAAGCTGCAAGGTGCCGATCATTGACTAACGCAGGGCCGGTTTGTTCTGTTTCGACTGTAAGGGTTCAGGACGGATTATCGGCTGCAGGCAAATCAATGCGGGATTTACCTTCGTTATGTGAGGGATTTGAAATGTTTGCAGGAGCCCCGACGTAGACGCCGAGCACTTGCCAACCAAGCGCCTTGCCCATAACGCAGAACCGCGCCTGGCGCTGAACATTAAAAACCAAACTTCTCTTGGAATTTCAATCCTGCGGCAATTGACGCGCGGTCGGCGACGGCGAGTCTGGTAGGGTAGACGACGACAAGTTCGAAAAGGTCGTCGCGAAGCAGTTCTAGCGGGTTCATGATGTCTTTAACGGCGTCGTCGATCGAAGGCCGGGCCTCCTCCAACGTTTGGTGGCACAAGCCATCCACGATGATGACGACATTGTAGGTGTCGTCGTCCGTCCTGGTATTCTGGACAAAGACTTCATAAGGTTGGTTCGGTTCCGCAAGGCCGACGCGAAAACCAAGCAGCGTGCCGTTGGCTACCATTGCGTCCAGTTGGTCTGCGATCCGCAGGCCGGCGCTTTCGGCTCCCTCCCGACCAATCGAATAGGCCTGGACCAGACTGCAGCGGCCGATGCCGCGGCCGCCATGCGCCAGGGCTCTTGCCGGGATCCTCAGGACATTCGAAAAATGCCGACGCATTTTTGTCGACCAGGTGGTGGGGTTTCTGACCAGATCCAGATAGGCGGGATGGTCGATCGTGTGCAGGTCGGCGAGGTCGTAGAGGGTGAAGTAACGGTTCTTGGGTTCCCGGAAGGACGCGTAGCGCCGCGCGGCGAGCATGCCGGGTGCCGTCAGCCTTTCAGGCACGTGCTCGAATGTGTGCCATGCCTCGTATTCTTCGGTCATCGCACTGGGATAATCGTTCCATAGAGCCAGAAACGCGCCGCTCATGCAGCACCTCCGACTTGCAGCATGACCTTGGTCGCAAGGCGCTCATGAGCGGCTTTGAAGCCGCTCATCGCATCGGCCAGAGGCAGCCGATGCGATATCAGCCGGCTCATCATGCTCTGGTTGGCTGCCAGGAACGCTATCACCTTGTCCCAGGCCTGCGGCGGGGCGCGATAGGAGCCGCGGATCTGCTGATGCATCCTTACGAGGCTGACGAGGTCGATCTCGGCCGGTCGCGAATGAATGCCAACGACTGTAAAGATGCCGCGTTTCCTAAGGTGCGGAATAGTCGCCTGTACAAGCGCGGGTACGCCCGCAGCCTCTATGATGGCATCGAAAGGCCCCAGTTTCGAAAGAGCTTCGTCCATCGGGACCTTGGTCGTGTCGACCAGGTGTTCGAAGCCGATCGCCTGGAGTGCCGTCAGCCTCGGCGCGTCGTCTCGCCCCATGACAACGACATCAGCCCCTTTAGCCCGGGCGAGGACGGCAATTCCTTGGCCGATGAATCCGGGCCCGATCACCAGGATTTTCTGGCCGGGGCGGACATCCGCGGTCGTCACGGCTTCCTCGCAGACCGTCATCGGCTCGGTCAGCGCGGCGATATCCATGTCCAGTTCGTCAGGAAGTGCATGGCAGTTGCCATACGGAACGCAGACGAACTCGGTGAAGGCGCCATTGCGGCCGATGCCCACACCCTTTCGATTGCTGCAATTGTCCTCGTCGCCTGCAAGGCAGGCAGCGCATTTCCCGCATGTCGTAGACGGTCGAGCAGTGACGCGCGTGCCGATCAGGCTTCGGTTCACTCCGTCGCCGACATCCGCGATCGTTCCTGAAAACTCGTGCCCGAGCGTGACGGGCATGGCGCTTTCCATGGGCTCGTACCCCGGAGTCCATTCGGCGATATGCAGGTCCGTGCCACAGATCCCGGCAGAATGGACGCGAACCAGAACTTCGCCCGGGGGGGCGCTATTGAGCGTCTCGATCGCGCGCAGTTCCACGCCCGCGCCAGGCCGGACCTTTTGCAGTGCCAACATCTTCGTTTCTCCGGAATGTGAAGCCAGCGTTTATCCGCGCCAGCTCAGGAAATGGCGTTCGATCTGACCGATGACGAAATTCACGATCAGTCCGAGAACGGACAGTATGGTGACGCCCGCAAACAGCTTTTCCAGGTCGTAGAGCGAGCCTGCTTCGAGAATGTAGGAGCCGACACCGTATTGCGCGCCAAGCATTTCCGCAGCGACAAGCAGGATGATGGCGATCGAGATCGAGACGCGAAGGCCGGAAAGGATGGCTGGGAACGCACCCGGAAGTACGATCTTGCGAACGATCGACCACCAGCTCAAGCCGAAGCTTTGCCCCATGCGGATCAATGAACGGTCCACGTTGTCGACCGCGCCATAGGTCGCGACCACCGTTGGCGTGAACGTCCCGAAGGCGATGAGCGCGTATTTCGACATCTCGTCGATGCCGAACCAGATGACGAAAAGCGGGAGCAGCGCGATCTTCGGAATGGGAAAGAGGGCCGCCACCAGCGGCACGAGGCCGGCTCTCACATAGCTGAAGAGACCGATCAGGACACCGAGCGAGATGCCGACCGCGATGCCGAGCGCGGCGCCGACGAAAAGACGCTGGAGCGACGGCAGGAGATGGCGCCAGAGACCACCGGTCTGCCAAAGCTGGACCAGCGTTTCAAACACCGCTGAAGGGCGGGGCAGGGTAAGGCTCGAGATCACTCCGGTGCGTGTGCCGGCTTCGGCGATGACGAGCAGCGCAACGAAAACGGCAATCGCCATGCCGCGCACCGGTATCGGCGAAAAGCCGCCGCCACGAAACGGAACGTGCTTGACGGATACATCCTTCGGCTGTGCGCCAACGACGGGCTGCGTTGAAACCATGCTTAGATCAGACATCGGCCAGTTCCTTGTCGGCAGCCATCGCTTCTTCGCGCATCAGCTCCCAGAGCTGCTTCTGCTTTTCTTCGAGCACCGTGTCGCCGAGATGGCGATCGGCCAGCGGGATATCGATATCGACAATTTCGCGGATCCGCCCCGGGCGGCGCGACAGCACGATCACCCTGTGTCCGAGACGCACGGCCTCGTTCAGATTGTGCGTGACGTAGACGGAGGTGAATGGCTGGCGGGTCCAGAGCGAGATGAGGTCGTCCATCAGGAGTTCGCGTGTCTGGCTGTCGAGGGCCGAGAGCGGTTCGTCCATCAGCATCACGGCGGGACGGACTGCAAGAGCGCGACTGATCGCGACGCGCTGGCGCATGCCGCCCGACAATTGCTTGGGAAGCGCGTGGCGGAACTCCGAAAGGCGGGTGCGCTCGAGGACATCCGTGACGATCGCATCCATTTCGCTGCCCTTCAACCCATGGTCTTCGAGGACGAGCTTGATATTGCCTTCGACCGTGCGCCAGGGGAGCAGGGCAAAATGCTGGAAGACATAGGTCAGCGGGTTGAGACAGTCTTTCGGGGGCTGGCCGACCTGAAGGACTTCACCCGAATTGGGGCGTTCCAGCCCGCCCAGAAAGCGCAGCAGGGTGGACTTGCCGCAGCCCGAAGGCCCGATAAGACAGGCGATCTGCCCCTGCGGAATGTCGAGGGAGATATCCCGCAGGACTTCCACGGCGCCGTAGTGATGAGTGATGTTCTTGAGCTTCAGGTCCATGCGGCCTCCCGGCGGAGGCCCGTCGAGGGCCTCCGATCTATTGGCAAGTCGATCAGATCGTCTTGACGTAGGACGTGTCGAAGAGCTGTTCGTTGCTGATGGCGTCCTTGACCATGCCTTCGGACTTGAACCATTCCAGCTGCTCGGTGCAGCTCTTGAGCGAAAGAGCCATGCCCTTGTTGATGCGCATCGCGCCTTCGATCAGGTTCTGCTTGGCAACCTCGTACGGGCTGTCCTTTTCCACGTACTTGTAGACCAGCTTTGCCAGCGCGTCGCGCTCCTCGTCGTTCGAGGTCTTGTCCACGAAGGCGGCGTTGTAGTCGTCGATCGCCTTGGCATAGGCCTTGATGAAGGATTCCGTCAGCGAGCGGTTGTCCTTGGCATTCTTGGTCGAGGTAAAGGCCGTCGTGACCTGATAATCCGGCGCGTAGTCCGAAACGAGGCCGATCTTCTTGGCCGCACCTTCGCGGATCATCTTGTTAGCGACATTCGCCTGGATCGCCCAGGCATCGATCTGGCTGGTCGAGAGCGCACCGACGACGGCGCCGAGCTTCTGCAGCGGCCGCAGCTGAATATCGGCAAGCTTGATGTTGTTTGCGGCGGCGATCTTGTGTGCCATGAAGTGGAACGACGAACCCGCGGTGGTAATCCCGAAGCTCTTGCCGGCCAGTTTCGAAGGTTCGGTCAGGCCTGCCTCGTAAGCCTTGTTGGACGCGAGGATCACCGCACCTACGATGCCCTTTTCTTCCGTCAGAGCGCCGCCGACAATCTTGACCGCGTCCTTCTGGGCGAGGCTGATAAGGCCGCCGCTCATCGCAGTGACGCCGAATTCCGCATCGCCGGATGCGATTGCAACGGCCATCGGCTGGGCTGCTTCGAAAAACTTCAGTTCGATATCGAGGCCTGCATCCTTGAAGTAGCCTCGCTCGTAAGCGATGAAGCTCGGCGCGTGGCTGGCAAGGCTGAGGACTGCGAGGTTCCGTTTGTCCGCGGCGCGGGCCGGAAGTCCGAAAGCGGCCGCAGCGCTGGCGGCGCCCATGGCCATAAGCGTCTGGCGACGGTTCAAGGTCAAACTCATCTTCTAAATCTCCTCCGTATCGACGTGTAAGCGACGCCGTACCTTTTGAGTGCCACTCAATTTCCGTGGGCACAACAAACAATGATTATGTCTCCCATGCCTTTAAGGCATTATGACGGAGCCATCCTGTGGCGTTAGAGCGCAGCCTGCGGCAGTGCAAGCTTGCGGGACAAAATCTCGATCAATTTCCGGAGATTGGCGGAATGGGGCCTTCGTCGGTTCCAGAGAACGGAGATCTGGAACCGCGGCGCGTTTTCGAGAGGCCGTATGACGAGGTTGCTGCCGATCGGACCAAGCGTCGTCAGATAATCCACCAGGACAATGCCCATCTGCTCATTCGCAAGGGCCAGCGCTGTGTCGGAAAAACGGGCTACCGCCCTGGTGTTGACCTTGACGCCGGCGCGGCTGAGGAAGCTGCCGACAACCTTCTGATGTGCGCCGCCCGCGGCAAACGCAACAAAGTCGGCGCCCTCCAGGTCCGAGGCCTTGATGATCGTTTGCTCAGCCAGGTGATGGTTCTTGGGAATGCATGCAACCAGATCGGCATTGCCGACGACCTCGGCTGCGATCAACGGATGCTCCGACGTTGCAATCGTCACTACGGCTTCGCCCCGGCCGGCGATGAGATAGTCTTCGATCTGGTCGACAGGAAGCACGTCGAAAAAGAGTTCGATACCCGGCACTTCGACCGAGAGCGCCCTCAGCGCCTGGGGCACGAGCGCGCGTGCGACGCTAGCTGTCGAGCCCGTTCGAAAAATGGCGGTTTCACCGCGGGCGATGCGGCCGATCTGGGTTCCGACGCCCGTCAATTGCCGCATCAGCGGATCGATCTCCGCATGGATTTCAAGTGCTTCGGATGTCGGGACGAGACCGTTGCGATCGCGAACGAAGAGCGCGATCCCGAGAATGTCCTCGATGCGGCGGATCGTTCTGCTCAATGCAGGTTGGGAAACGTTCAGCACTTTCGATGCGCCGGTGATCGAACGCGCCTGCATGACCGTATGGAACACTTCTATCTGCCGAAGGCTCAGGAGACCGTCGACGGACTTGGCCTCCATCGATCCGTCGTCATCATCCTTTTGGGGCATCTACGTTTTTTCTCAGGAAGGGGATCAGGAGGTCGAGCATTTCGTTCGCGCTGGTCTCCTGCAGCAAGTGACCGCCACGCAGGCCACGGCCTTCTATCGTGTCGGCCCAGTCGGCCCAGATGTCCAGCGGTTCTCGCCCTCCGCCGTAACGCCGCCCTTCCTCCCAAAACAGAAGCACCGGAGCCGAAATGCGGCGTCCCGCGGTCCGATCGGCAAGATCGTCCGCTTCATCGACGGTCGCGCCGGCCCGATAATCCTCGCACATCATGTGCCGGACCTCTTCGCGATCGAATGCGATGCGATAATCTTCCAGCGCCAGCGGGTGCAGTTTTTTCAGGCCCCCCGCCATCTTGTCGAGTGTAAGGTCAATCAGGAAGCGGGGATCCGCCGCCAACAGCTTTTCCGGAAGGGGAGCGGGCTGGGCCATCATGAACCAATGCCAGGCGCCCATTCCGAACGCCTTGCTCGCACCTTCCCACATTTCCGGCGTCGGCACGACCGTCACGGACACCAGGGCTTTCACCGACTCGGGGAAATCGAGCGCCATCCGATAGGCAACGCGTCCACCGCGGTCATGGCCGACCACGATGAAATGGTCGTGGCCGAGTTTCATCATCATCTCGTGCAGGCGTCTCGCCATGCGCCGCTTAGACCCCATGCCCTGCGCCGCTCCAGTCAGCCTGCTGTCCCCGTAGCCCGGCAGGTCGGGAACCACGACGGAATAATTCCCCGCAAGCACGGGCGCGATGCGATGCCACGTGGCTCTGGTCTGAGGATAACCGTGCAGCAAGAGGACAGCAGGGCCGGACCCGGCGGTCAGGACGGCGAGGTTCGTGTCGCCTGTTTCGACGATCGTGTCTTCGAAACCCTGGAAAAGTGCGTTTACGTCTCGTTGCATGGTTTGATGATTCCGTTGGGGAAACTGCTTTCGGTCAAGGCAACGCTGCGAAGAGCGGCAATCAGGGTGTCGACGGTTTTCGGCCGGGGACGGAGGCGGCTGGTGTGGACATAGGCCGATATCGACACGCTGTTCTCAATCGGAACCGCCGCCAGCCCGGCAGTCGAACAATCTATCGCGGAAAAGGCATCCAGTATGGTGATGCCGATCCGCTCTGCAACGAAGGACAGCGCGGCCTCAACGAAATGCACATAGATTGCGGTGTTCCGGACCGCTCTGCTCCGCTGATAGGTTTCATCGATGTAAAGGCCATGAGTCGTCATCGGACCGAAGGAGATCAGGGTTTCGTCGGACAGGTCTGCCGGGTTGATCGAGGTCTTTTTCGCCAACGGATGGTCGGAGGGCATGACGCAGACCAGGCCGGCTTCGGCGATTGCCGTCGTCTCGATGACCGGATCGTCGATCCGGGCAATGGTCGCGACGCATGTCCCGCGCCCGAAAAGCAGGTAGTCGCGGATGTCCCGCTGCGGAAGGGAATCGCAATAATAGGTGCCGGCCGCGTCCGCCAGTTGCAACCGCCTCAGGGCCTTGGGGATGAGACGCATGCCGATGCTCGGGGTGGCGCCGAAGCGAAAGGTGGAGGCATTGCCGCGGGCGATCGAATAGATGGAATCCGACAGCATTTCCGCCTGCTGGTGAACGCGCTCGACCTCCTCGAAGATGAGTTGCGCTTCCTGCGTGGCAACGAGCTTCCCGCCGATGCGGGCGAACAGCGCAATGCCGAGCTGATCCTCCAGCCGTTTGATGGCGATCGACAGGTTGGGTTGTGAAACGCCCAGATGCCGTGCGGCCGCCGTAAGGGAGTTGGTCGCCATCACGATCCTGAAAATCTCGATCTGGCGTTCCTTGAGCTTGGGATTTGCCACTCCGACCCTCGCTTCCCATAAATCCAGTTTATGAAGTGCACCCGTTTCCATATTGGCGTCAATGGCAGCAAGCTTCTATTTTGCGGTCAAGAAGAGGAGGCTATCGTGATGATAGGCAGCACCACCCGCCTGGTCGCGATGATCGGTACGCCGATCGCCCAGGCAAAATCACCCCGGAATTTCAACACCCATTTTGCTGCCATGCGTGAAGACCGGGCGATGATCCCGATCGACCTGCGGCCGGAACAGGTCGAGGATTTCGTCAGGGCGGTTCGTGGCTGGGACAATCTCGACGGGTTTGTCGTCACCGTTCCCCACAAGACGGTCATTGCCCGGCTGATCGACGAACTGACGCCGCGTGCGCAATTTCTCGGTGCCGCCAATGTCGTCAGGCGCCACGCCGATGGCCGGTTGTCCGGCGACATGACGGATGGCGAGGGCTTCCTTCAGGCCGCCAAGGCCAACGGCTTTTCCGCTGAGGGAAAATCGGCACTGCTTATCGGAGCCGGAGGGGCAGGCCGGGCAATCGGCCACGCCCTGGCGGAGGCCGGCGTATCGGCGCTGTTCATCAGCGATATCGACGAGGCCCAGGCGGCGGCACTATCATCCCGGCTCGCGGACGCGTTTCCGGATGTCGTCGTTCGTGCGGGCTTCATTCCGGAAAGAGCATTCGACCTCGTGGTCAATGCCTCGCCTTGCGGCATGGGTGCCGCCGATCCTCTGCCGGTGCCGCAAGCCGTCATCGAACTCATCGCACCGGATGGTCTTGCGGCGGATGTCGTCACCAGCCCCGAGCGGACGCGGTTCCTCGAACTTGCGGCCCAACGCGGATTGAAGATCCAGTTCGGACATCAAATGGCCGGGGCGCAGCTTTACGCTCTGGGGCGAGCGATGGGCGTCATCGAGGAGACCCCACTCGCATGACCGATGCACGGAACGGACGACATGACGTGGTCGTCGTGGGCGGCGGCACGGCGGGCATGAGCGCTGCGGTCTCGGCGGCAAGAACCGGGGCAAAGGTCACGCTGATCGAGAGATACGGCTTTCTGGGTGGTGCGGCCGCCAACTCGCTGGTGCTCGCCTATTGCGGTTTCTTCCAGAAAGGACCGCAGCAGGTCGTGGCCGTGCGGGGCGTCGGCGAGCAGTTCCTGAATATTCTTGCGAGCGTCGGCCAGGATGTATCGCCCGTCGTCTCGCGCAGCGGCAACAGGATCATCCTGCTCGACCCGGAAGCGGTGAAATTCGCCGGCGATCGCCTCGTGGACGAAGGCGGCGTCTCCGTCCTGCTGCATAGCCGGGTCACAGGTGCGACCGTGGATGACGGCCGCATCACCTCCGTCATCGTCACGGATCATGCCGGAAGCTTCGAGATCAGTGCCAATGCGTTTGTCGATGCAAGCGGCGAGGCGACTCTGGCCGCTCTAGCCGGCGCGGACATGACCGTCGACAGCGTCGCCGACCATCCCGTTCAGCCGGCTTCGATGCCGGTCCGGATCGGCGGCGTGGCACCCGGCATCGAGTTCGACCGCGACCGAATGGCGGATCTGATCGCCGCGCACAACCGGACCTCCGAAACGCCGATCCCGCGGGGCGATGGCGGTGTCATGTTCCGCCTGCCCATCTCCGCCGATTACTGGTGGATGACGATCGATCTTGTCACCGACGGTCTGACCGGAGCCGATCTCGGCGCGGCAGAGCGGCAGGCCCGACGCGAAGCCTGGCGCAACCTCGGCATCCTTCGCAAGCTGCCGGGCTTCGAGAAGGCCTATATCGTGGCGACAGGCCCGCAAATCGGCATACGGGAAACCCGCCGGCCAAAATCCAGGGAAGACTTGACCGGAAAAGCACTGGAGCAGGGACAGCGTAGAGACGACGGGATAGGCCGAGCCGCATGGCCCATGGAAGTCCACGACGCGCCGGGACGTGCCCGTTTTATCGATATCGGCGGAGAAGGTTTCGCTGACATACCGCCCGGCGCACTACAGGCTGCTGATATCGACAATCTATATCTCGCGGGACGGGCGGCCGGCGCGGATTCCATGGCCTATGGCTCGTCCAGAGTCATGGGCACCGCTTTTGCAACGGGGCAAGCAGCTGGAGTGATGGCAGCGCTTAATGTTGACCGCCTGCGAGGAAGCGAGGCGATCAGGAGGGAACTAGAAGCTCAGAATGCGCTGATTTAACCGGCCAACTGGATTAACGCGGCTCAACGATTGGCTCTGCCGATTTTGCGATGAGGTTTCAGCCCAATCAACACGGCCACGCATGGATTCCAGCGGGAGCTTCAAGGCGAAACCTGCTGCCAAGTCCTGATCAAAGGCCCGGCCAAGTGCTCACCGCCTGCCTGGCCACCTGCAGCAGTTTTTCTCGCGGAAATCCGGCTTTGGCTTGGACAGCAATGCCGTGGCTTACAGCCAGTATGAAGGCGGCGAGCGTTGCGCAATCGGCGTCCTTGGGAAGATCTCCTTCTTCCCTGGCCCGCTCAAAGCGTTGTCGCAGCGCCTCCTCGCCAGCCGCCCGCCATTCGATCAAAGCGCGTCGCGCAGGCTCGGCATCGTCCGATGCGGCAAGAGCGCCGTTGATGCCAAGACATCCGGTGTTGGTGGCGAACCAGGTCGTCAGCTCTGCTGCTCCCTCAAGCACGCGTGAAGCCACCTGACGGGAGGTCGGCTCACGAAGAGCTTCCCAGAGGTAATTACCGTAGTTGGACGCGTAGCGCTCAAGAGCGCGCAGGAACATCGCCTCCTTGTTACCAAATGCGGAATAGAGGGCGGGCCGCTCCACGCCGGTCGCCGCCACCAGATCGCTGTAGGAGGTGCCCTCATAGCCCTTGCTCCAGAAGACGCGCAGCACGGCTTCCAGCGCTGACCAGATTCCGGCCGTGCGGTCGATGCTGGCCGAGATCATCGAATACAACCGCACGCTCGAAGCCTTCGTGATCGCCGCTGAAGCCGGCAGTTTCGTCAACGAGAGCGGAGTGATGGTCCCCGATGTGATGATGCTCACCACAGGCCGTCTCTATGGCATCCGCTGCTATCCGCACATCATCCACGTGCTGCAGGAAATGTGCGGCCAGGGCCTCGTCATGCGCTTCGGGAAGGCAGCCTTCGAGAACCCGGAGATCGGCCACCATCTCCTAGAGCTCCTGCCGGGCAGGGGCGTTACCGGCATGCAGAAGGAGCATCTCATGAACTTCATCTGGGACCTGACCAGTTCCTCGCTGGCAGGTCGGGTAGCGCTTTTCGAGAACGTCAATGCGAGCCCCGCACCCCGTATGCGCGAGCGCCTCGTCAACGAGTTCAATCGCTCGCATCTGGTGAAGAAGGCCCGGGAAGCGGCCGGGCTCTAGGGAGATCACGTCATGGCAACGCAGCTCGAAATGGTGAAGCTGTTCACCGAACAATTGAAGCTCTGCAAGATGAAGCCGCACGAAACGGTCGTCATCCTCTGCGAGCACGACATCCGCGCCGACTACGCCATGGCGTTCATGCTGGCCGCGCGCGAGCTCGGCGCGACGCCCTTCCAGATCACCCTGCCGTTACGCGACAAGCGGTCGGCCAAGCAGACGACGGGCCGTAACGCGCTTGCCGGCAACCGCCCGGCCATTGAGGCGCTGAAGCAGGCCGACCTCATCGTCGACGTGATGGGAACGCTTTTTTCCCCCGAGCAGGACGAGATCTGCGGCGCCGGCGCCCGCATGCTGTTCGTGCGTGAGCCCTTCGACGTGCTGGTGCAGAATTTCCCGACCGAGGACCTGCGCCGGCGGATCGAATACGGCGAAAAGCTCCTCGGCAAGGCGAAGACGTTGCGAATCTGGTCCGATGCAGGCACCGACGCGACCTTCGAGATGGGCGGCTATCGGGTGATGACGCAGTACGGCTACACTGACACGTCCGGCCGCTGGGATCACATGGGCACGGGGCAGGTGCTGTCGCAGGCCCATGACGGCAAGGTCAATGGCAAGGTCGTCGTCATGCCGGGCGACACCGTCACCGCCTTCCAGCGCATGATCGAAAGTCCCGTGACGCTGACGATCCGCGACGGCTACGTGGTCGACATCGCCGGCGACGGCATGGACGCGGCGCTGCTCTCCGACTATATGGAAAGTTTTGGCGATCCGCGGGCCTATGCGATCAGCCATATCGGCTGGGGACTCCTGAACACAGCGACCTGGTTCCATCGTGCGATCACCCGCACGCGCGAGCAGGAGATCAGCGTCAACTCGCTTTCCTATTACGGCAACGTTTTGTTTTCCACCGGCCCCAACACGGAGCTCGGCGGCAACAACAACACGCTCTGCCACATGGACATGCCACTTCGGAAGACGTCGCTTTCGCTCGACGGCGTGACGATCGTCGACAAGGGGCGGATCGCAATCCCGGAAATGGCGGTGTGAGATAAGGAGATGGCCGAGCTCGAGGTTACCGAACATATCAGCCGGGCAAGCCCCGGGGTGCGGACGAAGACCACCGCCTGGGAGCGGCAGCGCAACCGCCTGACGCTCTGGCTTCTGAGCGCTCCCTTGGCCGCGATGGCCGTGCTGTTCGTGGCGCCGATCCTGGTTCTCGTCTGGATGAGTCTCGGCGGCGGCTCGCAGGGCGCGCCGTTCGACGGCTATAGGGCGCTGCTCCAGCCGGTCTATCTGCGGCTACTCGGTTTCACCCTGCAGCTTGCGGTCGTCTGCACCGTCATCTGCGCCGTGCTCGCCTATCCGATCGCCTATCTGATGGTGAACATCCGCAGCCGCATCAATCTCTGGCTCTCGGTCGCGCTCTTCATCTCGCTCTGGCTCTCCTTCCTGGCGCGGACCTTCTCCTGGATCATCATTCTGCAGCGCCGGGGCGTGGTGAACAACTTCCTTGTTGCCACCGGCATTACCGATCAGCCCTTCGAGCTCGTCTACAACAAGATCGGCGTCTATGTCGGAATGATCCACATCCTGCTTCCCTTCATGGTCATCACCCTCATCCCTGCGATGAAGGCGATCGATCCGGCCTATATGCGTGCGGGGCTGTCGCTCGGCGCCTCGCCCGCGCAGGTTTTCCGCCAGATATACCTGCCGCTGTCACTGCCGGGGCTGGTGGCGGGATCGATGCTCGTCTTCACGCTCGCCTTCGGCTTCTTCATCACGCCCGCAATCCTCGGCGGCGGCCGCGCGCCGACCATCGTGCTCGCGATCCGCGACCAGATCCAGCAGCTCGGCAACCTGCAGCTCGCCGCCTCCACCTCGATGGTGCTGCTGGTGATCTGCCTCGCGCTGCTGCTTGCCTACGATCGGGTGTCGGGCGTCGACAAGCTCTATGACAGGGGAGGACGCTGATGGAACTGCTTCTGAGCGCACCGCAACGCCGGCTGCTCCAGGCCTATGCCGCCGTCATACTGTTCTTCCTCGCCATTCCGGCGCTGCTGCTGGTGCCGATCTCCTTCGGCCAGGGCAATGCGATCACCTTTCCGCCGCAGACGCTCTCCTTCCAGTGGTATACGACGCTCGTCGAGGACGGTCGCTGGGGCCGCACGGCATCGCTCTCCTTCCAGGTGGCGGGGCTCGCAACACTCTTTGCGACCGTGATCGGGGTGGCGGCGGCGATCGGGATCGCGCGAGTGCACAACGCAGCTGCCGCGAAGTTCCTGAAGATCTTCTTCATCGCCCCGATGATCGTGCCGCTGATGGTGATCGGCGTCGGTCTCTATATCGTCTACGCCCAGCTCAGGCTTCTCGGCTCCGTCTGGCCGCTCGCGCTCGCCCATGCCATCGTCGTGCTGCCCTTCGTGGTGATGCCGGTCATGTCGCGGCTGACCTCTCTCGACCCGGCGCTCGAACGCGCGTCCGCCTCTCTGGGCGCGGGTCAGATGCGGACGCTCGTGTTCGTCACACTTCCGCTCCTCATCCCCGCGATCATTGCGGCGGCGGTCTTCGCCTTCGTCTTTTCCTTCGACGAGGTTGTGCTGGCCCAGCTTCTCGCGGGGCCTCGCTTCGAGACCCTGCCGCGCAAAATCTACGACAGCCTCACCCAAAACGGGCTCGACAAGACGATCACCTCCATTGCCTCGATCCAGCTTTACCTGGTGCTTGTATTCCTCGGCATCCATGTGTTCTGGCAGCGGCGGCAGAAGCGCCGTTCCGCCCTCGCCGCAGCCGGCGGCGGGGACAAGCCGGCCGCCATGGCGACGCCCGCCGCCTCGTTCGCTCTCCAGCCCGGAAGAACGTCTCCCATGCTCCATGTCAGCCTTTCCACCCCCCGAGCCGCTCCCGCCGCGGAGCAGCGCGGCTTCGGCATCCAATTCCAGCGACTGACCAAACTCTACGGCGACAAGGCCGTCGTGGAAGATGCCAACTTCGCTGTCGAGCCCGGCGAATTCCTGACCATTCTCGGTCCCTCGGGTTCCGGCAAGACGACGCTGCTGATGCTGATCGCCGGGTTCATTTCGCCGGATGCCGGACGATTGATGCTCGGCAACCGCGACATCTCGCTCGTGCCGCCGCATCAGCGCGACATCGGCGTGGTCTTCCAGTCCTATGCCCTCTTCCCGCATATGACGGTGGCACAGAATGTTGCCTATCCGCTGAAGGCGCGCCGCATGCCGAAAGCCGAGCAGACCCGGCTGGTGGAATGGGCGCTGGAGCGGGTGCAAATGGGCGCCTATGCGGACCGCCGGATTCCCCAGCTTTCGGGCGGCCAGCAACAGCGCATCGCACTTGCGCGCGCCATTTCCTTCAGTCCGCGCGCACTTCTGATGGATGAGCCGCTGTCGGCGCTCGACCGCAACCTGCGCATCGAGATGCAACGCGAGATCCGCTCGCTGCAGCGCGAGCTCGGTCAGACGGTGATCTTCGTTACCCACGACCAGGAGGAGGCGCTCAACATGTCTGACCGCGTGGCCGTGATGAACGAGGGCCGCATTCAGCAGGTGGCGACGCCGAAAGACCTCTATCTTACGCCGGCCAACAGCTTCGTTGCCGATTTCTTCGGTGAATCCAACCTGTTTCGCGGCGTGGCCGACGGCGATCGGCTTTTGCTCGGCGGACGAGCCCTGCCGCTCGCCGCTGCACGGACCGGGGCGGCGATCCTCTGTGTCCGGCCGGAAGCCATCCGGCTCGACGATCCGGACGCGCCGGACTGGGCGTTCAACGGCACGGTGAGCGATGCGCGCTTCCTCGGCTCGTTGCTGCGCATTCAGCTCGATACCGAACTCGGCCCGGTGATCGTGACCCGTCAGACCGACGGCCTTTCCGTGGCGCCCAATCCCGGCGACACGCGAACGATCTCCTGGAAGCCCGCAATGAGTCATGCAATGGCCAACTAACAAAATGGGGAGGGATATGCCCACAACAACAACCGACAGAGGAGAATGGCATGTATCCCAAAAGACTATTGACTGCCGCCGCCATCATGTTCGGCTGCATCCTTCCCGCAAACGCGCAAGATATTCCGCCGGCCTTCAAGGGTAGCGGCACGCTGATCGTCAACAACTGGGGCGGCCCGACCGTCGAGAAGATGCACAAGGCCTGGTACGGCGATTTCCCCGCCGCGACCGGCATCTCGCTTTCCGCAACCTCCGTTCCGGACGTCGCGAAGCTGAAGATCATGAAGCAGGTCAACAATGTCGAATGGGACGTTGTCGACTTCGAAGGCAACCAGATGCTGATGGCCATGAAGGACGACCTTCTGGAGCCGATCGACTACGACCTCCTGTTCTCGCTTGTGCCGAAGGAACAGCTCGATCCCAATGTGCTGACGAAATACGGTGTCGGCTCGACCGCCTTCTCGACCGTTATCGCCTGGAACACCCAGGTCTTCCCGAACGGCGGGCCGAAGGACTGGGTCGAGTTCTTCGACACTGAGAAATTTCCGGGGCGCCGGGCGCTCTACGCCAATCCGAAGCCTTCGCTCGAGATCGCGCTGATGGCGGCCGGCAAGAAGGCGGACGAGCTCTACCCGATCGACATCGACGAAGCTTTCAAGGCGCTCGACGCCATCGGCCCGAAGGTTGACCTCTGGGTCGAAAAGACCTCGCAGTGGGACGTGTTGATCCAGAACAAGGAAGTCGACCTGATGGGGTCCTCGCTCGCCCGCACCATGGCGCAGATCGCCGCCGGCGAGCCCTATGCGGTCACCTTCAACCAGTCGATCGTCGAACAGTCGTTCTGGACCATTCCCAAGGGCGCGCCGAACGTCAAGAACGCGCAGAAGCTGGTCGCCTGGATGATGCGCAAGGAGGGTGCGAAAGCCGCGCTCGAACTGCTGCCCTATTACGGCATGGCCAACATCGCCGTCTACGACTCGCTGCCGGCCGCGACGCTCGCCAAGCTGCCGGGCGCACCCGAAAACGCAAAGAATACCCATAAGATCGATGCCCAGTGGTGGCTCGACAACGGCGAGGCGGTGCGCACGCGCTGGCTCGACTGGTTGAGCAAAAGCTGATCCAGCTCTGCGGATTCTGAGTGCTTTTTTGCATGCGCCAACAAAAGGGGGCAACGGCAATGAAACATGGAACTTCAAGACGGCAGGTGCTGGGCGGCATGGGGGCGGCGGCCTTCGCTATAGGCACCGGGATGCGCATGGCGCCCGCCGGCGCGGCGGGGTTTGACGCGCTGAAGGGCGACGGCAGCATCGTCGTCTGCACCTGGGGCGGCGGCTATTCGGACTCGATGAAGAAGATCTGGTTCGAACCCTTTCGCGAGACGACCGGGATCGACGTGTCGACCACGTCGATCCCGGACATGGCCAAGTTGGAGGTCATGGAGAAGGTCGGCAATGTCGAATGGGACCTTGTCGACACCGAAGGCGTGCAGATGCAGATCGCGATGCAGAAGGACCTCCTCCAGCCTCTCGATTATGACCTGATCTTCTCCATCGTGCCGAAGGAACAGATCGATCCGAAGGTGATCACCAAATACGGCATCGGCTCCGTCGCCTTCTCCACGGTGATCGCCTGGAACAGCGATCTCTTCGGCGCGGACGGTCCGCAGACCTGGGCCGAATGGTTCGACACGACGCGCTTCAAGGGCCGCCGCGCCCTCTATGCACAGCCGCGTCCGTCCTTCGAGATTGCACTGATGGCCGCGGGCGTCCCCAAGGACAAGGTCTATCCGATCAATATCGACGACGCCTTCAAGGCGCTCGACGCCATCCGCGACAAGATCGATCTCTGGGTCGAGAAGACCTCGCAGTGGGCCGTCCTCATGCAGAACGGCGAAGTGGACCTGATGGGCTCCTCCCTCGCCAGGACACTCGACGAAAAGCGCCGTACCGGCAAGATCGACTTCACCTTCAACCAGTCTATCGTCGAACAGTCCTACTGGACCATCCCGAAATCGGCGCCGGGCGCGAAATCGGCACAGAAGCTGATTGCCTGGATGATGCGGTCCGAAGGCATGCTGCAATATGCCTCCGCGCTGCCCTTCAACGTCGCCAATACGTCGATCTACGGCAACATTCCGGCCGAGATGCAACGTCAGCTTCCCGGCTATCCGGAGAATGCCGCCAAGAACATGCATATCGACGAGGCGTGGTGGGCGCAGAATACCGCGGCCGTCCAGCCACGCTGGCTGGAGTGGATGAGCAAAGCCTAAGGAAGATCATTGGCGCGGGCGGGCGGCTTTCCGCCCGTGTCCAACCACGGAGAAAACATGGAACTGTCCAATCTGACCGCGCGGCAGATGTTCGAGAATCTCGTCGCGAACCCGACGCGCCCGCGCTACGGCTTTGGCAAGCGCCCGATGCTGATCAATGTCGACATGCAGTGCGCCTATACCCAGCCGGAGCGATACAAGACCGCCTACGAAACCGATCCGCGCCAGACGGAATACGTCAACCAGCTGGCGGCCTACAACCGCCGTCTCGGCCTACCGGTGATCTGGACCTATGTCGCCTTTTCGCCCTCCGGCGATGACTGCGGTGTTTTCGGGACGCGAGCGAACGACGTGGACGCGCTGAAGAACATCAAGATCGGCTCCCACCGGGCGGCGCTCGACCCGCGGCTGCAGATCGGCGGCGAGGACGTGCTTCTCAACAAGAAGATGCCGTCCGCGTTCTTCGAGACCCATATCGACTCGCTGGCGCGCTTTCACAAGATCGACACTGTGGTCGTCACGGGTGGCTCGACCTCCGGCTGCGTGCGGGCGACCGTCGTCGATTCGCTTTCCAGGTCGTTCCGCACCATTGTCCCGGTCGAATGCGTGGCCGATCTGCACGAGAGCCCGCATTTCGCCAATCTCTACGACATGCACAAGAAATATGCCGATTGCATTCCCGTGCAGGAAGTCTTCGACTGGTATGAAACCCTTGCCTGAACTGGCCGGTCAGCACCCCGAGCTGCCCCTCGTCCATGACGGGACGGTTCCCCTGCCCGAAGGGCTCCGCGGCGGAGTCATGCTTCTCGGAAGTTTTGACGGGATGCATCGTGGGCATGCGGCGCTCGTGGCGGCGGGGCGTGAGACGGCCCGGCGAAGCGGTGGGCCGCTCTCCATCCTGCAATGCGATCCGCATCCGCGCGGCTTCTTTGCCGGCGCCTCCCGTTTCCGGGTTTCGACGGGTGCGGCACAGATGCGAATGCTTGCCGATGCGGGGTTGGACTATGTCTATGCGCCGCGTTTCGATGCCGTCTTCGCGGGCATGCCGGCGGAGGAATTCGTGCTGCGGGTCTTGGTCGACCATCTCGGCATCGGCGGCGTCGTGGTCGGGCGCGATTTCCGCTTCGGCCGGAACCGGGACGGCGACGTTGCGTTGCTTGCGGCACTTTCGGCAAGCCTTCCCTTCAGTCTTACGGTGGTGGAGGACGAGACCGACGGCGGTTGCCGCATCTCCACCTCCGCCGTGCGCCACGCGATCGCGGCGGGCGACATCGGCGCCGGCACGGTGCTTCTCGGCCATGGTTGGCTGACGGAGATATCGTGCACAGGCGCCGACCGGTGGCGCTTCGCCGCCGACCAGATATTGCCGCCACCCGGCCGCTGGGCGGTCGCGGCGCTCGACCTTGCGGGACGGCACCTGGCGGATTGCGTCCTAGAACTCGATGCCGCCGGCACCGCCCATATGGCAGCACCACCCGGCACAGCCCTTATCACCTGGCTGCCGGCCGCCGGCGAACAGATTTCCCTCAAGCCTGAGATCAGGGGTGCCCATGCCCGACTATGAAAACCCCGACGCGCTGGCGATGGCGGAGCTCGTCCGCCGCCGTGAGGTTCCGCCCACCTATTTCGTGGAACAGGCAGCGGCGCAGGCGTCCGCCGCCAATCCAGCCCTGAACGCCATCGTCCACGACTTTGCCCCCATGGAAAGCGCCAACTTCCAAGGGCCGTTCGCGGGAGTTCCGCTCTGGCTGAAGGACACGGGCGTCGCGATCAGGGGCGAGCGGATGAGTTCGGGAAGCCGGCTCTACGAAGACGTCCACAGCCCGGCGGACAGCACGGTCGGAACGCGCCTGCGCAGTGCAGGCTTCGTTTTCATGGGGCGTACGAATACGCCGGAGATGGCGCTCTCCTTCACGACGGAAGGGGAATTCTATGGCGCGGCAAAAAACCCCTGGGATCTGAGCCGCACGCCCGGCGGCTCCTCCGGCGGCGCGGCCGCGCTGGTCGGCGCGGGGGTCGTGCCGTTGACGCAGGCTTCGGACGGGGCCGGATCGATCCGTGTGCCTTCAGCGCATACCGGAACTTTCGGCTTCAAGCCGTCGCGCCTGCGCAATCCTCACGGGCCGGCTCAGGCCGAAGGGCTGGCTGGGATGTCGACCCTGCATGGCATTTCGCGCTCCGTGCGCGATAGCGCCGCCTTGCTCGACGTGACCCATGGTGCGGATATCGGCGATCCCTGGGCCTGCCCGTCGCCCTCCGGCACATTCCTCGAAGCGGCCGGCCGGCGGCCGAAACGGCTGAAGATCGGCATGCAGGTCGATGGGCCTGAGGGTTATCCACTTTCGCCCGAGGTGGTCGCAGCAGCCGAGGATGCGGGTAGGTTGCTGGCCGATCTCGGTCATATGGTGGAAATCGCTGCCCCTGCCTACGACAATCAGGCGCTCGCCCGAGCCTGGTTCACCATCTCGGCCGTCAACGTTGCGCGGGGCGTCAGGAGCTTTGCCGCGGCGCGGCGGATCGCCGATCCGATGGCGCTGATGGAGCCGGTGAATGCCGAATGGGTGCGCCGGTCGGAAGCGATCTCGGGCGAGGACTATCTCGGTGCAGTGCAGGCGCTGCATGCTACGAGCCGCGCGATGGGCGCGTTTTTCCGGAAATATGACATCTACCTGTCGCCGGTGACGGCGGAGGTGGCGCCGAAGCTCGGGCAGCTTGCCGGCACGGGTCTTGGAGTGGAGGAATTCTTCCATCGCTTCTGGGCGCACGCCCCGCTGACCGCCGTGTTCAACGCCTCCGGCTGCCCGGCCATGAGCGTGCCGCTTTACTGGACGGCCGAGGGCCTGCCGGTCGGCGTGCATTTCGGTGCGGCCTTCGGCGCCGAGGAACTTCTCTTTTCGCTGGCGGGGGAACTGGAGGCGGCGCGTCCCTGGGCCTCGCGTCGCCCGAAGCTGGAGGTTTTGAGCGCATGATCGACCCCATGACCGCGACCGCGCGCGGGATCGCCGCCGCAGTGAACGCGAAAGAACTCCACCCGTGGGAGGTGATCGAGGCCTATCTGGAACGGATCGCCGCATTGGAGCCGGAGCTGAAGGCCTTCAGCTGGTTCGACCCGCAAACCGCGCGAGCCGCTGCGGAAGCCCCGATGGCCGGGCCGCTTGCGGGCGTTCCGTTCGGCATCAAGGACGTCTTCGATACGACCAGCATGCCCACAAGCTACGGTTCCGATGTTTATACGGGCTTCCGGCCGGCGCGGGATGCGAGCGCCGTGCATCTCGCCTCACGCGCCGGGGGCGTGGCCTTCGGCAAGACCGTGTCGACCGAGTTTGCCACCGCCGCACCCAATCTGACCTGCAACCCCTTCGATTCCGCCCGCACGCCGGGCGGCTCCTCCTCCGGTTCGGCGGCGGGGCTCGGGGCCGCCTTCTTTCCGCTCGCCTTCGGCACGCAGACATCCGGCTCGACGCTCAGACCCGCTTCCTATTGCGGCGTGGTGGGCTACAAGGCGAGCCGCGGGCTGATCGACCGGACGGGCGTAAAGCCTCTTTCCGAAAGTCTCGACATCGTCGGCCTGATGGCGCGGGACGTGCGGGACTGCGCCCTGTTCGCATCGGTCGTGGCGCGCAGAGCCGATCTCATGCCGGACGGGGAGACGAGGTCGGTGCCGCGCGTCGGGCTGTTCGCCCATGATCTCGCTGAGGCACCGTCGGCCGCCTCCATCGATGTGCTGGAAAAGGTGGCCGGGATCGTCGGATCGGTCCAGACGGTCGGCGCTCCTCCGTGGTGGGAAGGGCTCGGCGCGGCACAGGCGGACGTCTTCGCCTGGGAAGCGTCGGCCGCGCTCAGACCTGAGCGGGACCTCCATTGGGACCTCCTGAAACCCGCCACCCACGAGTTCCTGTCCCGTCAGGATGGGATCAGCTTCGAGCGCTGGCAAGCAGGGATCGCTGCGCGCGATGCGGCCCTTGCGGATCTCGACCGGCTCTTCGGGGATTGCGACCTGCTTATTACCCAGGCTGCGCCGGGCGAGGCCCCCATTGGCCTCGGATCGACCGGCAAGGCGGCCTACAACATCCGCTGGACATTGCTCGGAACGCCGTCCATCTCGATCCCCGCCGGCTTCGGCCCCGACGGGCTCCCCATCGGAGTCCAGCTCGTCGCGCGTCCCGGCGAGGACGCGAAACTTCTCATCTCGGCTGCCGCAGTGGAAGATGTTCTGCGCAAGGCAGGTGTTCCGGCACGGCCGGACGTAACGGATATGCCTGATGTCGTTCAATGATCTTGGCCGCCTGCCTCGTCTTCAGCAATGGATGCTTCTCGCGGCCGGTGGCATCGGCCTCGGGCTCGCGATGGAGGTTGTCCATGTTCCTGCCGCGCTTCTGCTCGGGCCGATCGTCTGGAGCGCTTTCCTCGGCATGCGGGGATTGAATATCCGGATACCGCGCCCTGGCTACAATTTCGGACAGGCCGCGGCCGGCGCCCTCATCGCCTTGCATCTCGATCCGCAAATCCTTGCCAAGACCGTGGAGATCTGGCCGCTCGTGCTGCTCTTCGTGATCCTGACCCTGCTGCTTGCCTGTGCGGTGGGGCTGGTGGCGACCCGGCTCACAGGTCTCGACAGCGAGGTCGCGGTCTGGGGCTTCATGCCGGGCATGGCGGGAACCATGATCGCGCTTGCCCACGAGCGCGGACTGGACAGCCGCATGGTCGCCTTCATCCAGATCCTGAGACTGCTCATGGTGATCGCCGCAATGGTCGCCTTCGGTGCGCTCCTCACCGGACCGGCTGTGCCACACGATGCCGCCCTTCAGGAGCAGGGCTTGCTTGCGCTCGTCACGACTTTGCTGGTGGTGGGGCTTGGCATGGTGGCGGGACGCTGGCTGCCGATGATCCCGGCGGGCGCCTCGCTCATCCCGATCTTCGTCGGTGGCGCGCTTTGCGTCAGCGGTGTCCCTATCGCAGTGCCGCACTGGCTCGTCACCATCGCCTTCTTCTGGCTTGGGTCGCAGACCGGCCTGCGCTTTACGCCGGAAATGCTCCGTGTCGGGTCCAAGGCCCTGCCGATGCTGTTCCTCGCCGGGCTGTTGCTGCTCGTGCTGTGCGGCTTTTCGGGTGCACTGCTCTCGATTGTCGCGGGCACCGACCTGATGACCTCCACCCTGGCGACCGTGCCGGGCTCGATCGATTCGATCGCGCTGATCTCCGCGTCGACCGGCTCCGACATGTCGTTCATCATGACGCTGCAGACCACCCGGCTTTTCGCCGTGGTGCTGTTTGGACCATACATAGCGCGCGCGATGCTTCATCTCGCCATGCGCATGCGTATCCGGACGGGAGCAGGGTAGTGCCAGCTGCTGTCCCTGGAATTGAATTCGCGACTTGATCTCATACCGGTCCTTTGCGATCCGTCCCGGCGATGCTGGTAAGAACTATCTTAAGGGAATTGCATTTTCCCGCGGCGGACCGTGGCTGATCGAAGTGCCGCTGGCGATCGAGAGCGAGGTGAGCCCATGGGGGTTCATTCACGGATGATCCGTCCATAGCAAATATCGTTCATCATCGACAGAAAACCCTATCGCGATGACAGGGAGCCATATAAGCTCGTGCCCAAGAATTCGATCCGGGGAGGGTATCGTTTCGTGGCATCAAAGCAGAACACCGTCCGCATCGTCATCCTCACCGCAGTGCTGCCGGCATCGGTCGTCGCCACGCTGGAAGGTATGGGCGGGAAGCGCATGGCCGTCGAGGATGTGCTCGCCGGCGGCTCGATCGCCGGCATCGAGGTGCTGGTCACCGATCCGGGAGTGGGTGCCAGTGCGGACGTGCTTGTCAAATTCCCGGACCTGAGGCTGGTTGCCTGTTACGGCATCGGCATCGACGCGATCCATTTGCCGACGGCGAAGGCGCGAGGCATCGGCATTTGCAACACGCCGGGCCTGCTGACGGAAGACGTCGCAGACCTCGCCATGGCGCTGATGCTGGCGTCGGCGCGGGATATCGTCCGACAGAATGAATATGTCCGCGAAGGCCAATGGAAGACGTTTGCCGCAAAAGTGCCGCTCAGCCGATCGCTCAAGGACAAGGCGATCGGGATCGTCGGGCTCGGCAATATCGGTGCGGCGATCGCCGAACGTGCGGCCGCCTTCCGCATGCGCGTTTCCTATCATGGACCTCGCCAGAAACCGGTATCGTACCGTTACATGCCCGATCTCGCCGCCATGGCGGCCGAGAGCGATTTTCTCGTCATCGCCAGCCGTGGCGGCGAGGAGACGCGAAACATCGTCAACCGGCAGGTGCTTGAAGCACTCGGTCCCGATGGCACGCTGGTGAATGTCGCCCGCGGTTCGATCGTCGACGAGACGGCGCTGATTGACGTTCTGGAGACCGGCAAGCTCGGTTTCGCGGCGCTCGATGTCTTCGCCAGCGAACCTAATGTGCCGGAAAGACTGCGTGGTCTTTCGAACGTCATCATGACGCCGCATCAGGGTAGCGCCACCACCGATACCCGCCTCGCGATGGCTCTTTTGCTGGTCGAGAATGTCGAGGCTTATTTCTCCGGAGCACCGCTGCCGACGCCGGTCGTTCCGGTCGCAATCTGGGCTTTTGAACTATAGGGAGGTAGTGAAATGGCATTCCAGCGTCACGTCATCGGTCTTGAAGAGCAAGGCGACAATCAAGAGGTGGTCACCGAATTCGACCGGTCGTCGATCACCGAGGAGGAATGGGCCGTCCGTGTCGATCTCGCCGCCGCCTACCGGCTGGCCGCGCTGAATGGCTGGGACGACCTCATCTATACGCATATCTCCGCCCGCGTGCCGGGCACCGACAATCACTTCCTGATCAACCCGTTCGGGCTTGCCTTCGACGAGATCAAGGCGAGCAACCTCGTGAAGATCGACCACGAGGCGAAGATCATCGGCAAGTCGGACTATCCGGTGAACGGCGCGGGCTTCGTCATTCATCACGCCGTCCACAAGGCCCGGCATGAACTCAACTGCGTCATGCACCTGCATACCGAGGCCGGCATGGCGCTTTCCATGCTCGATTGCGGTCTTCTGCCGCTCTCGCAGCACTCGATGTTCTTCTATAATCGTATCGGCTACCATGGATACGAGGGCCTGGCGCTCAACATGGACGAACAGGAGCGGCTGATCCGCGACCTTGGCCCGCACAAGAACATGATCCTTAAGAACCACGGTACGCTGACGACGGGCGAGACGGTGGGAGAGGCGTTCGTTTGGACCTTCTGGCTGGAAAAGGCCGCCCGCGCCCAGCTCGCCGCCATGGCCGCTCAGCCGCAAGGCCTCACCATTCCGGAAGAGAAGATCGCCGAGCTGACCGCGCATATGTACGAGATGTCACCGGCCAAGCCGGGTCTCAAGGAATGGCCCGCGATGCTGAGGAAGCTGGATCGGATCGACCCGTCGTACCGGGATTGAATATTTGGGCTGCAGAGACGAAGAAAGCCGGCGTTTCCGCCGGCTTTCTTGTTTGGCTCTCGGGCCTTCGCGTTCAAAACGCTCCACTGGAGCGTTTTGCCGGTTGAAGGTCGTCACAGCTCACTGCTGCGGGATCTGCGCGATCCGGACGTATTCCTTCCACTCATCGACGGTCTTGGCCATCAGGGCCTGGGCTTCGGCCGGCGTGGTGATGTAGGCGTCGCCGCCCTGGTCGGCCAGGAACTTGACGGTATCGGGCTCTGCCAGAACCGTGTTGAACCAGCCGTTGATCTTCGTGACGATATCGTCCGGCGTGCCCTTGGCAACCATGGCGCCCCACCAGCCGAGCTGGTCGATGTCAAAGCCCTGTTCCTTCAGCGTCGGAATATCCGGAGCGCCCTTCATGCGCTCGGCAGCGCCGACGCCAAGAATGCGCAGGCGGTTCTGACGCTGCTGCGACAGGGCGAAGACCGGGTCATACGAGCCCCAATCCATCGCGCCGCTGGTGATGTCGTTCAGCGAGTCCGCGGCGGTCTTGTACTGGACGGCAACCGTGTCGAGACCGGCGGTCTGCTTGTAGACCTCGGCCAGAACCTTGCCGGACGTGGCGTTCACGGCATAAGAACCGCCGTCGCCCTTTTCCTTCATGGCGGCGGTCAATTCCTTCATGTCCTTGTACGGGCTGTCCGGAGCGACAGCGATCATGAAGGCCTGCTTATTGACGGTGGCGATCGTCATCAGATCGGTGACGACGTTGATCGGCGGCTTTTTCATGATCCACATGTTGCCGGCGATCGAGTTGCCGGAATGAACGAAGATCGTATAGCCGTCCGGCTTGGAGCGGGCGGTGTATTCTGCAGCAATGTTGCTGAGCGCACCCGGCTTGTTCTCGACGATGATCGTGGCACCCGAGACCTTTGCGACCTTGTCGGCGAAATAGCGGACGAGAACGTCGGCGCCGCTGCCTGCCGGGAAGGCGCAGACGAAGGTGATCGTCTGGTCCGGATAAGCAGCTTGAGCTGGAGTGACATGTGCAACTTGCGCGACCGCCAGCATCGCCATGGCGGCGGTGGCTTGCGCAATCTTCTTAAGCCATTTTCTCACTTTTATCTCCTATGGCGGTTAGTAAGGCTCCCTGAGAAGAACCTGCCGCAATATGGCGACAGGGTCTTTCTATTCGGTTGATTAATTCTGCGGAATCTTGGCCAAGGCCACATAAGTTTTCCACTCTTCTACGGTCTTGGCGAGGAGTTCCTGTCCCTCGTCCGGCGTGCCGATATAGACGTCTCCTCCAAACTTGCCGAGGAAGGCGACGGTGTCCGGCTGGGCCAGGATCTCGTTGAAGAGCGCGTTGATCTTCTCGACGATCGGCCGCGGCGTAGCCTTCGGTACGAAGGAGCCCCACCAGCCGAGCTGGTCGATGTCGTAACCCTGCTCCTTGGCTGTGGGCACGTCCGGGATCGACTTCAGCCGGACCGGCGAACCGGAAGCCAGGATGCGCAACCGCTTTTCCTTGGCCTGCGAGAGCGCGAAGACCGGGTCGTGGACGCCATAGTCGATCGCGCCGCTCAGCATGTCGTTGAGCGAATCGTTGGCGTCCTTGAAGTTGACCTCGACCGGCTCGACGCCGGCGATCTGCTTGTAGACCTCGCCCAGCACCTTGCCCGAGGTCGCCGCCGTCGCATAGCTGGCGTCCGATCCCTTTTCCTTCAGCATGGCCGACAGCTCCTTCAGGTCTTTGATAGGGCTGTCATGGGCGATCACGAACATGAAGGCTTGCTTGTTGATGAAGGACGTCGTTTGCAACTCCTTCACGACGTCGATCGGCGGCGCCTTGAAGAGCGACATGTTGGCGGCGGTCGACGTGCCGGAATGAACATAGATCGTGTAGCCGTCCGGCTTGGCGCGGGCGGTGTACTGCGCGGCGATGTTGCCCGCCGCACCTGGCTTGTTTTCGACGATGACGGTCTGGCCCGCAACCTTGGCGAACTTGTCGGCGAAGTAACGGACGAGCACGTCGGCGCCGCTTCCGGGCGGAAACGCACAGATGAAGGTGATTTGACCGTTCGGGTAGGCACCCTGCGCGGATGCGCCGGCAGGAGCCAAGGCGGCTGCAGCGGTGAGCGCCATGAGATTGCGGCGTGTGATTTCGATACGAATAGGCATTCAATCCTCCCTTGATGCCATACGGATGTCGCGGTGCGTCAGTTCTGCGGGATTTTCGCCTGCGCCACGTAGCCGCGCCATTCCTCGACGGTCTTTGAAAGAAGCTCGTCGACCTCCTTTGGCGTGCCCGTGTAGACATCGCCGCCGAACTTGTTCAGGAAGGCTTCCGTCTCGGGATTGTCGAGCACCTCCTGGAACATGGCATTCAGCTTCATGACGATGTCGTCGGGGGTTTTTGCCGGCACGAAGACACCCCACCATCCGAGCTGGTCGACATTGACGCCGTATTCCTTGAGCGCGGGAATGTCGGGGGTGGACTTCATCCGTTCCGGCGAGCCGACGGCGAGCAGCCTCAACCGTCCCTCACGCTGTTGGCTGAGCGCGAAGACCGGATCGAGTGCCGCGAAATCGAGCTGGCCGCTGACGATGTCGTTGAGCGAATCCGGCCCGGTCTTGTAGGCGACCTCGGTCGCCGAGACGCCGGCGAGCTGTAGATAGACCTCGGCCAGCACCTTGCCCGACGTCGCTGTGGAACCATAGGTGGCTTCGCCGCCCTTGGCCTTCAGGTGCTGGGTGAGCTCGTTGACGTCCTTGATCGGCGAGTCGGCCGCAACCGCGATCATGAACGGCTGCTTGTTGATGAATTGGACGCCGCGCAGCGCCTTGGTCACGTCGATCGGCGGCTTCTTGAAGAGCGACATGTTGGCGGCGGTCGACGTGCCGGAATGGACATAGACCGTGTAGCCGTCCGGCTTGGCGCGGCTCACGTATTCGGCTGCGATATTACCGTTGGCGCCCGGCTTGTTTTCGACGATCACCGTTTGCTTGGCGACTGCCGCGACCTTCTCGGAGAAATAGCGGACCAGAACGTCCGCACCGCTGCCGGCCGGGAAGGCGCATACGAACGTGATCGTATCGCCGGGATAGCCCGATTGGGCGAATGCGGCGCCCGGCAGAGCGGCGGCCGTGGCGGCCGCCGCAACGAAGGTGCGTCGTGTCAGTTTCGGAAATTGTGCAGTCATTTGGCTCCTCCTCCAAAATGTTGCGAAATGTCTACTATTCCTCCTGGAACGCCTCCTCGCGCGTTTTGCGGAATTGCGGCAAGACGATCAGCCCGATCATCAGCAGCGTCGCCACCAGCAGCGTTGCGGAGATCGGACGGTCGATGAAGATCATCGGATCGCCGCGCGAAATGACTAGCGAACGCCTGAGGTTCTCCTCCATCAGCGGACCAAGGATGAAGCCGAGCACCATGGGGGCCGGTTCGCAGCCGAGCTTGTGCAGGATATAGCCGAAGATCGTGAAGACGATCATCAGGACCATCATGAACGGTTCGGTACTGGTCGAATAGACACCGATCGCGCAGAACAGCAGGATCGCCGGATAGAGCAGGCGATAGGGGACCGACAGCAGCTTCACCCAGATGCCGATCATCGGCAGGTTGATGATGACCAACATCAGGTTGCCGATCCACATCGAGGCGACCATGCCCCAGAAGAGGTCCGGACGGGTGGTCATGACGGCCGCACCCGGCTGGATGCCCTGGATGATCATCGCGCCCATCATGATCGCCATGATCGGGTTCGAGGGAATGCCGAGCGTCAGCAACGGGATGAACGAGGTCTGGGCCGCCGCATTGTTAGCCGCCTCCGGACCGGCGACGCCTTCGACGGCGCCATTGCCGAACTTGCGGGGGGTCTTGGTGATCTTCTTCTCCAGCGTGTAGCTGGCGAAGGAGGCAAGAACCGCTCCGCCACCCGGCAGGATGCCGAGGATCGAGCCGAGGCCGGTGCCGCGCAGCGCGGCCGGAATGGAGTCCCTTATCTCCTGCTTGTTGGGCCAGAGATCGCGCAACCGCGTGCTGATCGTCTCGCGCGGCGGCGGCGGGTTTTCGAGATTGCGGATGATTTCCACGATGCCGAACAGGCCGAGGACCAGCGGCAGGAAGTCGATGCCCTCCCAAAGACCGGACAGGCCGAAGGTGTAGCGGGTGAGGCCTGTATTGATGTCGGTGCCGACGAGGCCGAGAAGCAGACCCATGAGGACCATCGCGACGGCCTTGAGCACCGAGCCGTGCGCCAGCACGATCGCCATGACCAGGCCGAGCAGCATCAGTGCGAAATAGTCCGGCGAGTTGAACTGCTGGGCGATCGCCGACAGCGGCGGGCCGAAGGCGGCGATGAAGACCGTGCCGACGCAGCCGGCGAAGAACGAGCCGAGAGCGGCGATCGCGAGCGCGGCGCCGGCGCGCCCGCGCCTGGCCATCTGGTGGCCCTCGATGCAGGTCACCACCGAGGAGGCTTCGCCCGGCATGTTGACCAGGATCGAGGTGGTCGAGCCGCCGTATTGGGCACCGTAATAGATGCCGGCCAGCATGATGAGCGAGGAGAGCGGGTCGAGGCCGAACGTGATCGGCAGAAGAATGGCGAGCGCGGGGATCGGACCGATGCCAGGGAGGACACCGATCAGCGTGCCGAGCACCGTGCCGATCAGACAGAAGAGCAGGTTCTCCAGCGAACCTGCGGCCATGAAGCCGGTTGCGAGGTGTTCGAAGACTTCCATTGATTACCTGCCCCACCAGACGGGCATCGGCTGCCCCAGCGCATAGACGAAAATGATGACGACGAATGCGGCGGTGCAGACCGCGAAGACGATCGTCTCGACGAAGTTGACCTCGCGCCGTGCGTAAGCCGCGAACAGGATCAGCAGGATCGAGGAGATTA
Organism: Xaviernesmea oryzae; assembly: GCF_900177415.1. GTDB lineage: Bacteria > Pseudomonadota > Alphaproteobacteria > Rhizobiales > Rhizobiaceae > Neorhizobium > Neorhizobium oryzae_A. The sequence goes on from NZ_FXAF01000003.1 coordinate 46,366, forward strand.
TCGCACCGATTTGCGCAATGAAGATGCCGAAGGCTGCAATCGCCAGGAGGATGAAGAGGATCGGGCGGAACTGGATACGCTCGATGGCCGGCCCTTCGAGCGAGAGCGACTTCGCCGTGACGATCAGGCCGATCAGAATGATCAGGCCGCAGATGATCATCGGGAAATAGCCCGGTCCCATGTTGCGCGCGGAACCGAATGTGAGATCCGAACCGACATAGAGGCCGATTGCACCGAAGAGGATGAACAAGATGCCCGCGCCGAAATCCTGCGGACTTTTGATGACCATGGTTTCCTCCCTGAAAACCTGACTATGTGAACCGGTCCGCCTTTGCTTCCACATCGGCCAAACCGCCATTACGCATACCGTTCAGCCCGCACCTCGAACCCGCAAGCTGAATTCGTCTATGGGCAACCAGATTTGACTATATACAAGAGTATCCCTCTTGTCAGTCAATGGAATTCCGCTGCCTTTTGCCGACCAGATACCACACCTGAGCCGTGTTTCCGATCTTATCCCAATAATATCAGGAAGCCAGATATCTTTGGTGTAATTTCCGGACTTGCTTTTGAGTTTTTGAGCTGTGGATTGAAACCTTTCGTTGCATTCCTCCGTCGCGAAGACGTTTCAGCGGCTCCCGGAGGTCAGATATGAAATTGGTTTTGAACAAAGTCAATTATACTTTATCAAAAATGGTTGACAGGCGGACGCGGCGCGAAGAGATTATCCGTCAGGATTTCAAAGGATAAGAAAATGAAAATATCAGTCGTGGGAGGCGGGATTGGTGGTTTGACGGCGGCTTTGTCGTTGCTCCGCCAGGGCTTCGATGTCGACGTTTATGAACAGGCGGTCGAGCTGAAGGAGGTCGGCGCCGGAGTCCAGGTCAGCGCCAATGGCACGCGAATCCTCTTCGCACTGGGCCTCGAGCGCGAGATCATGGAGATCGCCGCCCAGGCGGACGGCAAGGAGATCCGGCTGTGGAATACCGGGCAGACCTGGAAATTGTTCGACCTCGGCCCGCTGTCGATCGAACGCTACGGCTTTCCCTATATCACCATCCATCGCAACGACCTGCACCAGACGCTCGCCGCCGGCGTGCGCCGGATCAAGCCGGATGCCATCAAGCTTTCCAAGAAGTGCGTGGGGATCACCCAGGACGACAAGGGTGTCACGATCTCGTTCGCCGACGGCACAAGCGCCACGTCGGATATCGTGGTCGGCGCCGACGGCGTGCATTCGAAGATCCGCGAGACGCTGTTCGGCCGCGACGATCCCAAATTCACGGGCATCGTCGCCTGGCGCGGCGTCATCCCTGTCGAACGCCTGCCACAGCGCATGCTGCGTCCGGTCGCCACGAATTGGATAGGCCCCGGCGGCCACGTCATCCAGTACCTGCTGCGCGGCGGCAAGCTGATGAACTACGTCTCTGTGGTCGAGCGCTCCAACTGGCAGGTGGAATCCTGGTCGGTCGCCGGCACGACGGAAGAATGCCTGGCCGACTACCAAGGCTGGCATGAGGACATCCACACGCTGATCAAGGCGATCGACGTGCCCTACAAATGGGCGTTGATGCTGCGTCCGCCGATGGACGAGTGGACGAAGGGCCGTGTGACCCTTCTGGGCGATGCCTGCCATCCGACCCTGCCGTTTTTGGCGCAGGGCGCTGTCATGGCGATCGAGGACGGGTTCATTCTCGCCCGCGCGCTCGCTGAAAACAACGGCAACTACGAAGCGGCCTTTGCCGGCTACGAGGCGGCTCGCGTCGAACGAACCGGCAAGATCGTCCGCGGTGCCGAGGGCAACCTCAGCCGCTTCCACAATCCGGCGCTCAAGGACCCGAAGCTTGCCGAAGACTATGTCAATGCCGAATGGCAGGAAGACAAGATCAAGCAGCGCTACGAATGGCTCTTCACCTACGACGCCACTTCGGTGCCTGTCGTGGTTGGCAACAAGTCGCCGGAAGTCGTCGCCTGAAGGCGGAACCAGAGCTCACGCAAAAGGAGCCCGTTCGCCGGTTTGCCGGCCGGACGGGCGAAGCATAACGGGTAGGACATCATGAACACCAAGGCGGAATGGCAGCGGATCCCGCTGATCGTCTCCTTTCCTGAGACGGCGAAATATACCGAGACCTACGGTTTTGCCGGCAATTCCGGTAAGGTGAATCTCGAAGGACAATTGCTCAGGCCCGCCAATGCGCCCTCGAAGACGGTTTACGTCTTCATGCATCCGACCTCGACGCTGCAGCTCCTGCCGATGCCGACGGCGCTCGCCGATGCCGGCCTGCACGTGCTCTGCGCCGCAAGCCGCTATCCGAAGAACGACACCGCGCTCATCATGGAAAAGGTGGCGATCGACCTCGGCAAATGGCTCGACCATGCCCGCGGCGAACTCGGCTATGAGAAGGTCGTGCTGGTCGGCTGGTCCGGCGGCGGCTCGTTGTCGCTCTTCTACCAGGCACAGGCCGAGAACCCGACGATCACCCACACGCCGGCCGGCGACGAGGTGAACCTCGTGGAAGCGGGGCTGAAGCCCGCCGATGGCGTCATCTTCATCGCCGCGCATCTGTCGCGTGCCGAAACGCTCACCGAATGGCTCGACCCTTCGGTCATCGATGAGATGAACCCGGATGTCCGCGATCCGGAATTCGACATCTACTCACCCGACTGCCCCCACCAGCCGCCCTATACGAAGGAATTCGTCGAACGCTTCCGTGCAGCCCAGGTGGCCCGCAACCGCAAGATCACCCGCTGGGCGCAGGACATGCTGGCCGAACTGAAACGCCGCGGCGGTCCGGAGCAGGAACGGGCCTTCGTCGTCCACCGCACCATGTGCGACGTGCGCTGGTTCGACGGCACGATCGACCCCAATGACCGGCCGATCGGCAAGAGCTACATGGGCGATCCGCGCACGGTCAATGTGGGGCCGGTCGGGCTTGCCCGCTTCACGACATTGCGCTCCTGGCTCAGCCAGTGGAGCTACGATCTGTCGAACGCCAAGGGGCCGATGAACGCAGCCCTCATCAAACGGTCGCCGGTGCTGCAGATCGAGAACAATGCCGACGAGGCGGTCCCGGCCACCCACAACCCGACGATCGCCAAGGCGCTGGCGACGCCGAACAAGGAATATCTGACGATCCCGCACGCCACCCACTACTATCTCGGTCAGCCGGAACTCCTGAGAGCCTGTATCGACCGTGTGGTGGACTGGAGCAAGCGGCAGGGATTGTTGGCTTGACGAATTGACCGAAGCCCGCGGGGAGCGGGCTCCGCACCATCGGGAGGGTTTGACCGTGCGCTTTAAACAGAAGCACCACCGTACAAGCTGGAACGGTGGTGTTGTTTCGTCTCTGCAGGAGACGGCTATTTATGGGGGCGGGAAGCGGTGCCGCGAACTCCCTGTGATCTCCCCCCTTGAGGGGGAGATGTCACCGAAGGTGACAGAGGGGGTTAGCGGCGATGCGGCCGACCAAGAGGGCTATGAGGTGCCCAGACGACACCCCCCTCTGCCCTGCCGGGCATCTCCCCCTCAAGAGGGGAGATCGGAAAGACGCACCGCCTCGCGTCCCTCAAAACGCTTCGCGCTTAGAAGGGGCGGCTTGGCCTCAAGCAGCCGCCGATCTCTTGGCGATCAGCTCGGCTTTCTTCTTGACCCATGCCTTCATGCCGTCATGGGCTTCGGAAGCGGCCTGTTCGAGATAACCGGGCTCTTCCGTGCGGGCGGTGATTTCCAGGCGCAGCCCGTTCGGGTCGAAGAAGTAGATCGAGTTGATGAATTCGTGGTCGATGACGTCGGTCGTCTTCACGCCGGCGTCCTGCAGCCGTTTCTTGAACTTCAGCACCTCTTCGACCGAATCGACTTCCATGGCGAAATGCTGCACCCAGTCCGGCGTGTTCGGCGAGGGGAGGGGCATGATGTTTTCGCCAAGGTCGAAGAAGGCCATGTAGGAGCCGTCGCCCATTTCGAAGAAGAAATGCGCATAGGGCTTTTCCTCGCCCGTGGACGGCACGCGGTCGGAGGTCATGCAGTTGACCAGCGGCAGACCCAGCAGGTCCTCATAGAACTTTCGGGTTTCTTCGCCGTCGCGGCAGGGGTAGGAAAAGTGGTAAAGCTTGCGCAGCTTCGGTGCGTCAACCATGGTCGTTCCTCCATATCCAGGCTTGTTGCATTGGCCGAGATGGTAGGCCTTTGCCGTTCCTCCCATGTCCACCTCAAGAGGGGACATGCTCCGGTCGGATTTCCACAAGGCAGAGTTATGAAGATGGCAGGAGGCGTCAATGTCTGCGCTTGAAATCGACACCGTGAGCCAGATGGCGTCCCTGATGGACGAAGTGGGCGAAACCGGCTTTCCCGAGAAATTCCTGGAAACATTGCGCGGCATCGCCGGCACCGATTTCTGTTCCGCCTTTCAGGCGGAAGAAGACGGGTCGCTGACCTACCTTTTCGCCTGCGGCTATCATTCGACCATTCCCGGCTTCGCCGAGCGTGCCTCACTTGATTACGCTCGCCGCTACTGGCAGCGCGACCGGGTGACGCGGCAGATGCTGAATGGCGGTCCTGCTCATCGCAAGGTGCAGGTCGTGCGCCAGGCCTGGAACGGCATCCGCGATCCGGAATACCGCCGCGACTGCTACGAGCGGGCGCATGTGCTCGAGCGTCTGACGATCTACCATTCGGACGAGCCGCGGATCTTCGCGAGCCTCTACCGAACCCGCGAGAGCGGGCCGTTTCCGCTTGCGACCGTCGAACGGCTCGAAGCCGTCGCACCGCTCCTGATGGCCATGGTCGTCAAGCATGTGCGTCTGCAGGCCCGGCCGCAGACGGCTCCGCTGCGCCCGCCGCAGCAGGAGATCGCCGGGCGGCTGTTGCAGGCGGGTTATGCGCTGTCCGGCCGCGAGGCGGAGGTTTCCGCCGGCTTGCTACTCGGCCGCACCCACCGGGAGATTTCCGAGAAGGTCGGGCTCGCCTTGTCGAGCATCGTTACCTATCGTCAGCGCGCCTATCGCAAGCTTGGGGTCAGCGACCGCCGCGGCCTGGAGGCGCTTTACGAGGGAATTTCGCGCAACTGAGCGCTGTTATGAGGAAGGGGAATTTCAAGATGATTTCGATCAAGGATCGTATTGCCATCGTAACCGGCGCGAGCTCCGGCATCGGCTGGGGCATCGCCAAGGCGATCGCCTCTGAGGGTGCCGTTACCGTGCTCGCGGCCCGCAGCGCCGATAAGCTCGAAAAGCTGTCGGCGGAGATCCAGGCGGAGGGTGGCCGTACGCTGGTCGTGCCCACCGACGTCACCGACGAAGCGCAGGTGGAGGAGCTTTTCGCCCGCGTAAAGGAGAAATACGGCCGGCTCGACATCCTCATCAACAATGCCGGCATCGCTGATCACACGGCGATTGAAAAGCTGACCAACGAACGCTGGCACGAGGTGATCGGCGCCAATCTCCATTCGGTCTTCTATTGCTCCCGCGCCGCCTTCACCATGATGATGGAACAGAAGCGCGGCCGCATCATCAACATGGGCAGCCTGTCGTCGAAAGTGCCGCGCCCGCATACCGCTGCCTATACGGCAAGCAAATTCGCGCTCGAAGGTTTCACGCGTTCGCTCGCCGTCGACGGCCGCGAGCACGGCATCGCCGTCTCCATGGTGCATCCGGGCTCGACGGTAAGCTCGCTCGTCCCCGGCGTCACCGACCAGGTTCGCCCCGCCACGATGATGCCGCTCGACGTGGCCCGGATCGTCGTATTGATGGCGACGCTTCCCGATGACGTGAACCTTTACGAAAGCATCATCCTGCCGGTCGAAATGCCGTTTCTCGGCCGCGGTTAAGCGTCGCTTAAGCAAGGCGTCAAGCCGTGTTCTCCACGCGAAGGTTGAATGAGAAAGTCGCTTGACGTATATTCGGGTCCCTGATATCCAATCCCTCAACAGGGAGAAATCGCCATGGAAAACAAGACCGAATCTACCTCCGCCGGCAAGTGGGGCGAATATGTCACCGTCGAATTCGACGAGGGCATCGCCTGGGTCACCCTTAACCGTCCGAAGCAGCGCAACGCCATCAATCCGGGCATCGTCTGGGAGATGAATGCGATCATGGACGCGCTGGAAGAGGACGATCGCTGCAAGGTGATGGTGGTCACGGGTGCCGGCGAATCCTTCTCGGCCGGCATGGACCTGAAGGAATATTTCCGCGCCACCGATAAGGTGCCCCCGATCCAGCGCGAGCGCCTGTTCCGGGCGAATGCCGCATGGCAGTGGCGTCGCATGATGTATTATCCGAAGCCGACCATCTCCATGGTCAATGGCTGGTGCTTCGGCGGTGCCTTCCAGTTCCTGGTCGGCTGCGATCTCGCCATTGCATCCGAAGAAGCGATTTTCGGCCTCTCCGAGATCAACTGGGGTATCATCCCGGCCGGCATCGTGACGAAGTCGGTTCTGGAAACGATGAGTTTCCGCGACGCGATGTACTACATCATGACCGGCGAGACCTTCAACGGCCGCCAGGCCGCCGAGATGAAGCTGGTCAACAAGGCGGTCGCGCCTGAGCAGCTGAAGGAGGAGACCCGCAAGCTCGCTCAGACGCTGATCGGCAAGAACCCCTTCGTGTTGCGCCAGGCCAAGACCGCCTGCCGCTTCACCCGCGACATGAGCTGGGAGCAGGCCGGCGAGTATCTCATGGCGAAGTCCGACCAGACGGAGCTGCGCGATCCCGAAAACGGCCGCAATGTCGGCATGAGCCAATTCCTCGACGAAAAGTCCTTCCGTCCGGGCCTCGGCGCTTACCGCCGGGATTAAGAGTGATCCGCCATGGCTGACACGATGACGACTGCTTCTCCCAAGACGTTCGACCTCGACCGTCTGCTCCGCCCACGATCCATCGCGATCGTGGGCGCATCGCCGGATCGGGCCTCGATCGGCGGCGGCGTGCTGGCGAACCTTGAACTCTTCAAATATTCCGGCGATCTTCATCTCGTCAGCCGCTCGCGCGACGAGATCAACGGCCGCCCCTGCGTGAAGACGATCGGCGACCTGCCGAAAGGCATCGACGTGGTGATCCTCATCGTACCGCAGGCGGCGATCAAGGAATCGGTCATCGCCTGCATCGAGCGCGAAGTGGCGGGCGTCATCGTCTATTCTTCCGGCTTCGCCGAAGCGGGCGAGGAGGGTCGCCAGCAACAGGACGAGCTTGCCGAAATCTGCCGTAACGCGGGCATCGCGATGCTTGGGCCGAACTGCATGGGCTATACGAATTATGTCGACGGCATTCCGCTCACCTTCGAGCCCGTCGATCTGCGCGGTGTCGGCGAGCGCTCGCGCGTCGCGATCGTCGCGCAGAGCGGTGCCACGGCCGCCAATATCCGCTTCGCCATGCATTCACGCGAGATCGCGGTCTCCTATGTCGTCGCCACGGGCAACGAGGCGGTGCTCGCCGCCGAAGACCTCATCGCCTGGCTGATCGAAGACAAGGACAACGCGGTCGTCGCGGTCTACGTGGAGCAGGTCAAGAACCCGCAGAAGTTTCTTTCGGTCGCACGGCGTGCCCGTGAACTCGGCAAGCCGATCGTCATGCTGCATCCGGGCTCCAGCGAACGCGGCAAGGCTGCGGCGCAGTCGCATACCGGCGCGCTTGCCGGTGACCATGCCACCATGCAGGCCGCCGTCCGCAACGAGGCTGTCGCACTGGTCGACACGACCGACGAGCTCTTCGACGTTGCCGCGATCCTTGCCCGCTATCCCCTGCCGCCGCCGGGTGAGGCCGGTATCGTCACCAATTCGGGCGCCATCCGCGGCCTATGCTTCGATTTCTGCGAACGGGTCGGCCTGCCGATCGCGACGCTTTCGCCGGAAGTGCACGAAGAGCTGACCTCCCTCGTGCCGCCCTACGTGCATGTCGATAACCCATTCGACATCGGTACGACCGGTTTTGCCAATCCCGGCATTTTCGGCACGTCCACGGCCGCCATGCTGAAAGATCCGAATGTCGGCATCGTCTTCCTGTCGCATGCCGGCGGGTCTCCGCCGATGCAGATCAAGAAGTCGGACGCGATCATCCCGGTCGCCGCGACCGCCGAGAAGCCGGTGATCCTCAACATCATCGGCGATGACTATCCGCTCGACCCAACCTTCATGAAGGCGGTGCGCGACAGCGGCATCCCGTTCTTCCGCTCGCCGGAACGCGCCATGCGCGCCATGGCGGTGGTGATGAATTATGCGGCGGCGCTTGCCGCCACCAAGGATCGCGCTCCCGGGGGCGCCCGCCTTACGAAGATGCCGGCCCCGGGCCTTGTGGTGGAATACGAAGGTAAGCGCATCCTTTCCGAACTCGGCATCCAGATCCCCAAGGGCGCGCTGGCGAAATCCGCCGACGAGGCCGTGAAGATCGCCGCCGGGATCGGCTATCCGGTCGTCATGAAGGCGCAGGCGGCCGAACTCGCCCACAAGAGCGATGTCGGCGGCGTCATCGTCAACCTCGCCGACGAGGCGGCGGTTCGCGCTGCGCATGAGAAGATGTATGCCGATATCGCAAGGCACAAGCCGGGTCTGAAGCTCGACGGCGTGCTGATCGAGGGCATGGCGCGGCAGGGGCTCGAAATGGTGGTCGGCGCCAAGCGCGACCAATGGGGCCCCACGGTTCTCGTCGGCCTTGGCGGCGTCTGGATCGAGGCGCTGGCGGATGCCCGCCTGCTGCCGGCCGATATCAGCCGCGAACGGGCGATCGCGGAAATCGGAAAGCTGAAGGCCGCCAAGCTGCTCGGCCCCTTCCGCGGCCAGCCGGCTCGCGACGTGGAGGCGATCGCCGACGTGGTGGTGAAGCTCGGCGCACTGATGCGCTCGACGCCGGAGATCGTCGAGGTCGATATCAACCCTCTGGTTGTCTATGGCGAGGGGGACGGGGTTCTGGCTCTCGACGCGCTATTCGTGGTGCGGTGAGGGCGCGGCGCTTGACCGAAGTTTTGGAGAGTACCGTGAGTTTCTGACGTCATCCTCGCCTTGTGCCGAGGATCTGCCCACATCAAACGTGGATAGATGCTCGGGACAGGCCCGGGCATGACGGAGGAAAAGTTGCGGACCTCCGGCACGACGAGGCGAGGACCCGGGGCCCTCGCTTCCGACATTTCAAAGCCGTCGCGAGGGAGGAATCCGTGATGCAGACCCAGCCTTATGGCGAATTGAAGCTCTTCATCGACGGGGAGTGGATCGGCCCGGAAGGCCGCGTCACCGAAGACGTCATCAATCCGGCTACCGGCGAGCCGATCGGCGCCCTGCCGCATGCGACCGCCGAAGACCTTGACCGCGCCGTCGCCGCCGCCTCCCGCGCCTTCAAGACCTGGCGCACCACCACCGCCTACGACCGCGCGAAAATCATCCGCAAGGCGGCCGACATCCTGCGCGAGCGTGCTGCCGACATCGGCCGGCGGATGACGCTCGACCAGGGCAAGCCGATCGGCGAGGCGGTTCCGGAAGTCCATATTTCTGCCGACATTCTCGACTGGACCGCCGACGAAGGCCGCCGCACCTATGGCCGCGTCATTCCCTCCCGCCTGCCGGGCGCGCGCTGGTTCGTGACCAAGGAGCCGGTCGGCCCCGTCGCCGGCTTCACGCCCTGGAATTTTCCCGGCGTCATTCCGGCTCGCAAGATTTCCGCAGCGCTCGCCACCGGCTGCACCATGGTCATCAAGCCTTCCGAGGAAACCCCCTCGACCGTGCTCGAAATCGCCCGCGCCTTGCAGGATGCGGGCCTGCCGAACGGCGTCTTGAACGTCGTCCACGGCAAGCCGGCTGAAGTCTCCGAGCACCTGATCGCGTCGGACGGCATCCGCAAGATTACGTTTACCGGCTCCACCAATGTTGGCAAGCAGCTCGCCGTGCTCGCCGCCCAGGCCGGCGTCAAACGCGCCACGATGGAACTCGGCGGCCATGCTCCGGTGCTGATCTTCGAGGATGCGGATATCGACCACGCGATCCGCGTTATGGTGCATGCGAAGTACCGCAATGCCGGCCAGGTCTGCATTTCGCCGACCCGTTTCTACGTGCATGACAGCGTCCACGACAAGTTCGTCGACGGTTTCGCCAAGGCGGCCACGGCGCTGAAGGTCGGCGACGGCCTCGACCCCGAAAACCACATGGGACCGCTTGCCAATAGCCGCCGCGTGCCGGCTATGGAGCGCATGGTCGCCGATGCGGTCAGCCGTGGCGCAAAGGTCGCGACCGGTGGCGAACGCGGCAGCAATCGCGGTTATTTCTTTCAGCCGACGGTGCTTTCCGACGTGCCGCAGGATGCGATCGTCATGAACGAGGAGCCCTTCGGCCCGGTCGCGGTCACCGCCCGCTTCTCCTCCTTCGACGAGGTGATCGGGGAGGCGAACCGCCTGCCTTACGGGCTGGCCTCCTATGCCTTTACCCAATCGGCGAAGACCGCCACGATGGTCAGCGATGCGATCGAGGCCGGCATGGTCGGCATCAACAACAATGCGATTTCCATGACCGAAACCCCATTCGGCGGCGTCAAAGAGAGCGGCTACGGCTCCGAGGGCGGTTCGGAAGGCATGGAAGCCTATCTTGTCACCAAATTCACCAGCCAGTCGTAAGGCGCAAGCGCATTTAGGAGCAACATCATGGCTATTGAAGCAAGCGACATCGGCGGCGAGAACGTCAAGGTCGAATTCGAAGACGGCATCGCCTGGGTGAAACTGAACCGCCCGGACAAGCGCAACGCAATGAGCGTCGGGCTCGCGGAAGACATGATCCGCGTGCTCGACGAGCTGGAAGTCGACGATCGTGCCGGCGTCATCATCCTGACCGGCGAGGGTGATGCCTTCTCCGCCGGCATGGATCTGAAGGATTTCTTCCGCGCCACCGATGGTGTCTCTGACGTGAAGCGCATGCGCGCCTACCGCTCGACCCGTGCCTGGCAATGGCGCCTGCTGATGCATTACGCCAAGCCGACGATCGCCATGGTCAACGGTTGGTGTTTCGGCGGCGCCTTCACCCCGCTGATCTGCTGCGACCTCGCTATCGCTTCCGAAGATGCGGTCTTCGGCCTCTCGGAAATCAATTGGGGCGTGATCCCCGGCGGCGTCGTCTCCAAGGCGATCTCGACGCTGATGAACGACCGCAAGGCCATGTACTACGTCATGACCGGCGAAAAATTCGGCGGCAAGATGGCCGAACAGCTCGGCCTGGTGAACGAGGCCGTGCCGGCAGACAAGCTGCGCGAGCGCACCGTCGAGATTGCCCGGGTGCTCCTGGAGAAGAATCCGACCGTGCTGCGTCAGGCCCGCATGGCCTACAAGTACGTGCGGGAGATGACGTGGGAAGAGTCTGCCGAATACCTCACCGCCAAAGCCGACCAGACCACGTTCGTCGATCCGGAAAAGGGACGCGAGAAAGGACTGTCGCAATTCCTTGACACGAAGACCTACCGCCCGGGACACGGAGCGTACAAGCGCGAGGGTTAAGGCAACTCATCTCTCCCTGGGGAGATGTCGCCGGAGGCGACAGAGGGTGGTTCAACGAACTCCACTGCAGTGGGAGCCCCCTCATCCGCCCTTCGGGCACCTTCTCCCCGAGGGGAGAAGATAGTTTTCCGCGCCCTCGCAGTTCCTCCTCTCCCCAGCGGGGAGAGGGTGGCCGAGCAAAGTGGAGGCCGGGTGAGGGCGGTACCCGCTGCCCTCAAAGGCTTGAACACACGAGACCCAACCATGGACCTCAACCATTCCGACGAACAGCTTCTCCTGAAAGAAAGCGCTGAGCGCTTCCTGAAAGACCGGTACGACTTCGAGAAGCGCGCCAAAATCCTCGCCTCCGACGACGGGCTCGACACTGCGATCTGGTCCGAAATGGCCAATCTCGGCTGGCTGGCGTTGCCGTTTTCCGAAGAAAACGGCGGGCTTGACGGCGGCGCGGTCGAAGTGTCGCTGATCATGGAAGCGATCGGCCGGGCGCTGGTGGTGGAACCCTATCTCGCCTCCGTCATCCTCGCCGGCGGTCTCGTCGAAAAACTCGGCACTGCAGAGCAGAAGGCGGAAATCCTTGGGAACTTGATCGCCGGCACCTCACGCCCGGCGCTGGCGCATACGGAAAAACAGACCGGCTTCGACATCGGCAATATTGCTGCCACCGCCACGAAGACCGGCGAAGGCTATACGTTGTCCGGCGAGAAGCCATTGGTCCTCGGCGGTCCGTTCGCGGATGTCTTCCTCGTCTCGGCAAAGCTCGATGGAGATATCCGCCTCTTTGCCGTGCCGACCGATGCAGCGGGCCTCACGCGGAAAACAGTCAGGCTCGTGGACGGCAGCCGCGCCAGCGACCTGACGTTGAACAATGTCCAGCTGGCTGCCTCGGCCCTGCTCGACGGCGCAGGCGATACGCTTGTCGAAATCGAAGCGGCCTACGACCGCGCCAATGCAGCGCTTGCATCCGAAGCGGTCGGCATCATGGACGCATTGCTCGATGCGACCGTTTCCTACACCAAGGAACGCGTGCAGTTCGGCAAGCCGCTTGCCGCTTTCCAGGCGCTGCAACACCGCATGGCGGAGATGGCGGTGAAATGCCAGGAGGCGCGCGCATCGGCGCTGCTCGCGACGCTTTCCATCGATGCGCCGCGCGCCATGCGCACCCGCGGTGTCTCAGGCGCACGCGCCAAGATCGGCAAGGTCTCCCGTTCGGTGGCGCAGGAGGCGATCCAGCTCCACGGCGCCATGGGTTTTTCTGAGGAAATGCCGGTCGGCGCCTGGTTCCGCCGGCTCTACGCGATCGAAAACACCTTCGGCACCACCGCCGGCCACCTGAAGCGTTACGGCGAGATCATCCGCGACACCGAGGTGCTTTCCGGCAGCCTGCTGCGCGCCCCGGATACCGGCCAGCCGGAGCTGACGGAAGGCATGCATCTCCGGATGACCGAAGACGAAGTCCGCTTCCGCGACGAGGTGCGGGCGTTTCTTCAAACCCATCTGGACGACGATCTGAAGCGCGCCGAACGGCTCAATCCCAGCTTCCTCGCCGACCCGGCTATCGGCCTGAAATGGCAGGCGAAGCTTGCCGAAAAGGGCTGGGTCGCACCCTCCTGGCCGAAACAATATGGCGGCACCGGCTGGACGCTCGCGGAGCGCTACATCTTCGATCAGGAATGCGAGCGGGCCGGCGAGCCGCATTTTCGCGGCGCTTCGATCAAGATGATCGCGCCCGTCCTGATGCGCTACGGCACGGACGCGCAGAAGGCTTTCTACCTGCCCCGTATCCTCAACGGCGAGGACACTTGGGCGCAAGGTTATTCCGAACCAGGCTCCGGCTCCGACCTTGCTTCGCTGAAGACCAGGGCGGTGCGGGACGGTGACCATTATGTCATCAACGGCTCGAAGATCTGGTCGACGCTGGCGCATCACGCCACTCGCATGTTCGCCCTTGTGCGCACCGCCGATACCGGCAAGAAGCAGGAGGGTATCACCTTCATCTTGATCGACCTGAAATCACCGGGCGTCACCATCCGGCCGATCCGCTCGATCTGCGGCACGCATGAATTCAACCAGGTTTTCTTCGACGACGTGAAGGTGCCGGTCTCCGACCGCATCGGCGAGGAGGGCGAGGGCTGGGACATCGCCAAATACCTGCTCGAATTCGAACGTGGCGGAGCCTTTGCCGGCGGTGTGCTGCGCGCCATGCTGACCCGCCTCCACCGCCTTGCTTCCGAGCCGCTGCCGGACGGGCGGAAGATGATCGACGATCCGCTGTTCATGGCGCGGTTTGCGGAGATCGCGACAGATGTCGATGCCAACGACATGCTGGAACTCGCCGCCATGTCCAAGGTGCAGGCGGGCGGCAATCCGGGTTCGGTGCCGTCGTCCACCATGAAGATCGAGCGAAGCCGCATCCGTCAGTCGATCGCCGAACTCGCCGCCTCGATTCTCGGCCCGGACGCACTGCGCTGGGAAGAGCACCGGCCGTTGCACGAATTGCCGGAGGAAAGCGAGATTGACGAGGAGCGCAAGGTCGCTTCCGCCGTCTACTTCAACTCACGATCCCAGAGCATTTTCGGTGGCAGCAACGAGATCCAGCTGGAGATCATCGCCAAGACGCTGCTGCGATAAGGGCGGAGATGTCGTCAATCCGCGCCCACTTCCTCATGCTCCAATGATCCCGAAGCGGACGGCAGGAGCGAGAAGAGATGTGCGTTCATTGCGGCCTGCGCCCATTCCGGGTTGCGGGCCTTCAGCGCGGCGAGGATTTCCCGGTGCTGCGCATGGGTGCGGCGGGTGCGCACCTCGACCGGTTCCGAATAGCGGTTGAAGATCGAGGCCGGCAGCTCGAGCGAGGAGGCGAGGATCTTTTCGAGCCGCGGGCTTTCCGCTGCAGCGGCGATCACCGCATGAAATTCGGCGTTCAGCTGGTCGAAGCCTTCGAGATGTTCGTTCCAGCCGAGTTCCTCGAACTGCTTTTCCATCACCTGTTCGAGCTCCTGCAGGCGCCTTAGATCAGCATCCGAAATGCGTGTCGCGGCGCGGCCGGCCGCATGTCCTTCGAGAATGGCGCGCAGGCGAAAGATCTCGACCGCATCATCGAGGGAGAAATCCGCGACGATGCCGCGGCGATAGCGCTCCAACACGACCAGACCCTCGGCATTCAGCCGGTTGAGCGCCTCGCGGATCGGCGTACGGGAAACACCGATCGCGGTCGCGAGCTGGTTCTCCAGGAGCTTGTCGCCGGAGCGCATTTCGCCCGTGAGGATCAGGTGTCGGATGCGGCGATAGGCGGTCTCGACCGCGCTCTGCGTTGCGCCTTCCTTGCTGCTGTCTTTGACCATGTCGTTCTTCAAGCCGCCACCTGCAATTTTACCTGATGATGGGGCGGGAGGATAAGGTAGCTGCTGATAGAAGCAATTCCCAAAAAGTGTATACCATTTTGGCAAATGCTATTTGACGATGGCGAATAATCCTTGACTTCTGATAGAAAGGTATACAAGCTGAATTGGGGTGCCTGACAAGGCAATGGCTCTCTGAGCCGAGGAGGAGACAAGCATGAGCCAGATCAGGAAGCCGTTCATCGTCGGCATTGGCGGCACGCAGCGCGCGGGCTCGAGCTCGGAGCTCGCTCTTCGCCACTGCCTCGCCGCCGCGGAAAAGGGCGGCGCCGAGACCGACATCATATGCGGCCCGGCGCTCGAACTGCCGCTTTTCGATCCGGGTGTCACGCATCGCACGCCGGCGACGCTTCGCCTCATCCAGGCGCTCCGCCGCGCCGATGGCATCGTCATCGCCACGCCGAGCTATCACGGCGGCATGTCGGGCATGATCAAGAATGCCATCGACTATACCGAAGACATGCGCGAGGACGCGCGGCCTTATTTCGACGGCCGTGCCGTCGGCTGTATTGTCTGCGCTGCCGGCGATCAGGCGCTTGGTTCGGGCCTGATGGGTCTGCGTATGATGGTGCATGCTTTGCGCGGCTGGCCGACACCCTACGCCGCGACGATCAAGTCCAACGAGAAGCCCTTTATCGACGGCCAGCCTGCCAGGCGCGAAGTGGCTCAGGCGCTGGAAATCGTCGCGTCGCAGGTCGTCAGCTTCGCGGAGATGGCGATGACATCCCGTTTCGAAGATGCTGCCCCGCGCCTCGTCGTCGCCAATTGATTTCCATTCCAGTGATCACCACCGGACCGGCTTGCCTGTCACAGCGCGGCGGTCTTTGCGGAGTTTTCCATGAAGTTCAACTTCTTTCACCTCATGCCTTATCCGGATTACGACAAGCTGCCGCATGAGTGGCCAGTCAGCACGCACGGCATCGACAGCCGCCGCATCCAGGCGCTCTACAATGAATATGTCGATGAAATGGCCGATGCCGAGAACTACGGTTTCGATTGGGTGGGCTGCAACGAACACCATTACAGCCCCTATGGCCTGATGGCGAACCCGAACCTGATTGCCGGCGCGCTTGCCCGTCAGACGAAGAAAGCCAATATCGCCATCGTCGGCAATCTTCTGCCGCTCCTGAATCCGATCCGCGTCGCCGAGGAATACGCGATGATCGACGTGATGTCGGGCGGGCGTCTGGTTGCAGGATTCCTGCGCGGCATTCCGCACGAATATATCGCCTATAACATCCCGCCGAGCGAATCCCGCAGCCGGCTGCGCGAAGCGACCGAGCTCATCATCAAGGCCTGGACCGAGGATGAACCCTTCGGCTGGGAAGGCGAACACTATCAGTTTCCGGCTGTTTCCATCTGGCCGAAGCCGATCCAGAAGCCGCATCCGCGCATTCTGATGTCGGCCAGCAACGAGGAGTCGGCGGAATTCGTCGCCAAGATGCGCGCCATCATGGGCATCACGCTGATCCAGGACCTCGGTGCCGCCCGGAAAGCGATCGAGCACTTCAAGAACGTCGCGCGCGGTTACGGCTGGGAGCCTACTCCCGATGATATCCTGGTCGGCCAGCAGATCTGCATTGCCGATACGGACGAGGAAGCTAGGGAGCATATGGCCGCGGCCCAGACCTATTTCCATCAGACGCTGATGCGGCCGCAGCGTTCCGCCCAGCAGCTCGTGCTGCAGCAAAGCCGCTACTATACCGGCAGCGATGTCGGTGAAAATTTTCAGAAACGCCTCGCAACGCTGCGCAACCGCACCGTCGATGAGCAGATCGAGGCCGGCTCGATCATCTGCGGCAGCCCGGAATCGGTCGTCAAGCAGATCACGCGTCTCAATCAGGAACTCGGCTGCGGCCTGCTGAACCTGACGATCAAGGTCGGTAACATGCCGGGAAGCGTCGTCCGCCGCGGCATGGAATTGTTCCGCGACCGCGTCGCTCCACATGTCGCCGGTCTCTAGGCAATTCCAGCAAAGCGGACAGCGATTTTCCATGAAGAGTCGCGCAAACAAGAATGGAGTTTGATCCATGACTTTCGAAATCAAGACGGCCGAGCTCAGCGGCGGCAAGCTCGCCTATCATGTCGGCGGCGCCGGTACGCCGGTCCTTTATCTTCATGCGGCCGGCGGCGTCATGCTGACCGAGCCGCTCAAGGCGCTCACCCGCAACCACACGGTCTATGCGCCGATCTGCCCCGGCTTCGATGGTACGGAAGGCAACGAGGGCCTGAAGACCGTGCGGGACTGGGTAGCCATGGTCGCAGAGTTTGCGCAAAAGCTCGTCGGTGAGCGTTTCGATGTGATCGGCTCTTCTTTCGGCAGCTGGACGGCGCTGTGGCTCGCCGCCGAAAATCCGAAGATGGTGGACCATCTGATTCTGGGTGTGCCGGCTGGTTTCCGCTTCGGCGGCAAAGGCGGGCTTCCAGCGGACCCTGAAGCGCGCTTCAAGGCGCTTTATGCCTATCCGCAGAAGATCACGTCCACGCCGAAGACGCCGGAAGTCATGGCGAACAATGGCAAGACCTACGAGCGCCTCGCCAACAATGTTCAGGTTGACGAGGCGCTCAGCGCGCGCCTGCCTTCGATCGAGGCGGTGACGCTGATCCTGCTGGGCACGGAGGACAAGGTGGTGCCCGCAGAGGCAGGCGCGCATCTGAAACGCCATATCCCGACCTCGCAGCGCGCCTTCATCTTCGACGCCGCCCATTCCATCGAGGTCGACCAGCCTGAACGAACACTGCGACTGTGGACTGCCTTCCTGAAACGCGGCCCGGGCTACGTGCTGAACCAGGGACAGGAGGCGGCTTGATAAGATTTTCCATCGGGGTATGGAATTCCCCTCCCAGGGAAGCTTGGCCCGGCAATGCCGGGCCTTTTTTCGTTACGTGGCGGATTTTCAACATTGACGGATTGAGTATGTCTATTATGAATGAATTTGCTTTTCGTCAGGAAGAGGCCTAGAGCCGCAGACGGAATCCCATCGGCCGGAATAGATGGACGATGCGAAAGGGAGGAATGGCATGATCGGTGAAGACGTCAGGCGCAAGGAAGATCTCCGGTTGATCACCGGCCGGGGTGAATACGCCGACGACCTGAAATACGAAAACGCGGCCTATGCCGCTTTCGTCCGTTCGCCGCATGCCCATGCGATCATCAAAAGCATCGATACCTCCGCGGCACTGGAAATGCCGGGTGTGCTGGCGGTGCTGACCGGCGAGGACATCCTCGCCGCCGGTATCAAACCGATCCCGCATGCGATCGGCAGCTCGCAATTCGGCTCCGACATCCGCATCAAGAACCGTGATGGCACGGAACGCGCCCGCACTCACCATCAGGCGCTGCCGACCGACAGGGCCCGTTTCGTCGGTGAGGCGGTGGCGGTGGTCGTCGCCGAGAGCACCAATCTCGCCAAGGATGCGGCGGAAGTTGTGATGATCGACTGGGAAGAGCTGCCCTCCGTGGTGCGCGGCGTCGATGCGCTGGAAGATGGCGCTCCGCAGATCTGGGATCACGTGCCCGGCAATCTCGCCATGGATGGCGAGGTGGGCAGCCCGGCGGACACGGCGGCCGCCTTCGCCAAGGCGGCACACGTACTGGAATTCGAGAGCTGGGCGCAGCGCGTCACCGGCGTCCACATGGAGCCGCGTTCCTCGTCGGCCGAATACGATCCGCAGACCGGCAAGTTCACCATTCATGCCTCCGGCGGCCACGGCGTGGTGATGATGCGCGAGCAGATCGCCGCCTCGCTTGGCGTCGATATGGCCTTCGTGCGCGTCGTCGCGCCGCGTGATGTCGGCGGCAATTTCGGCACCCGCAACGCAACCTATCCGGAATTCGTGCTGCTTCCCTATGCCGCGAAACTGATCGGCCGGCCCGTCAAGCATCAGGCGGAGCGCATCGAGGCCTTCCTTTCCGATTTCCAGGGTCGCGACCTGCATGTGAAGGCGCGGCTTGCACTCGACGAGAAGGGCAAGTTCCTCGCCTTCCATTCGGTCAACACCAGCAATATCGGCGCCCACACGGTCTCTTACACCGCCCTCAACAAGGGCATCCAGCTGATGACCAGCCTTTACCGCGTGCCGGTGGCGCATGTGGAATTCCGTGCGGCGATGACCAATACCGTGCCGACCATCCCCTATCGTAGCGCCGGCCGTCCGGAGGCCATGTACATCATCGAGCGGATGATCGACCTCGCGGCACGCAAGTTCGGTTTCGACCGGGTGGAGTTGCGCCGCATCAACATGATCCCGGAAGAGGAATGTCCCTACGCCAACCCGGTCGGGGTCACCTATGACAACGGCGATTACATCGGTTGCATGGACAAGGTGCTTACCATGGCCGACTGGAAGGGTTTCGAGGCACGCCGGGCGGAAGCGAGGGCGCGCGGCAAATACCGCGGCATCGGCATGTCCAACTATATTGAGGGCACCAGCGGCGTGCCGCGTGAGCGCGCCGAGATCACCGTCGATCCGACGTCGGGCATCGTCGACGTGGTGATCGGTACCCAGAACACCGGGCAGGGGCATGAAACCGCCTTCGCCCAGCTTGTCGGCTCCTTCCTCGGCATTTCCCACGAGGTCGTTCAGATCCGCGCCAGCGACACGGATTTCGTCTCTGCCGGCGGCGGTTCGCATTCCGGCCGCTCGCTGCGTTTCTCCTCGATCGTCATGCACAAGGCGACCGCCGAGATCATCGAGCGCGGCAGGAAGATCGCCGCCTTCATGCTGAATGTCGCACCCGATGCGATCGATTACACCGACGGTCATTTCCGCGCCCGCGGCTCGAACGGCGTCATGAGCCTGTTCGAGGCGGCCGAGGCGGCTGAAAAGGATCTCGGCCTGCCGGACGAGCTGAAGGGCATACTCGCGGCGGTCGCCGACGAGACGACCCACGGGCTTGCCTACCCCTATGGTGCGGCGGTCTGCGAGATCGAGATCGACCCGGAAACGGGCTTCTACGAAATCCCGCGCTATTCGACGGTGGACGATGTGGGCAAGGCACTGAATCCGATGATCGTCGACGGCCAGACCCATGGCGGCATCGTGCAGGGCGCCGGCCAGGCGCTGTTCGAATGGTCGCATTACGACCGCGAGACGGGCCAGAATCTGTCCGCGACCTTCATGGATTACCAGGTGGCGCGCGCCTCGGACTTCCCGAGCTTCGACACCCATATCAGCGAAGTGCCGGCGAAAAGCCATCCGCTCGGTTTCCGTCCCGGAGGAGAGGGCGGCACGACCCCTTCGCTGGGCGTGACGGTCAATGCTATCACCGATGCATTGGCCGATCTCGGCGTGCGCCATATCGAAATGCCTGTGACGCCTTTCCGTATCTGGCAGGCGATCCAGCAGGCAAAAGCAGATCAAGCAGTTTAGGGGGAAGCCCGATGGAGGAGAAAGAAATGTCGGAAGTCCTGATTTCCACGAAGGGGAATGTCCTCGAGATCACCCTCAACCGTCCCGACAAGGGCAACGCATTGACCTCCGAGATGGCCGAATCCATCACCGCTGCCTTGAAGTCGCTGTCGCCGGAGACCCGCGTCGTGCTGATGAAGGCGAACGGCCCGGATTTCTGCACCGGGCGCAGCGCCGCCATGCCGGCGCCCGGTAGCCGCGCCACGGCGCTCGACCTGCGCAACGCGATCTCCGATCCGGTGCTCGATTTCTACGAGGTGCTGCGCGAAATCCCCGTGCCGTTCATCGCGGCCGTCAACGGCAAGGCTGCCGGCGTCGGCTGCGCCATCGCGGCCCTTGCGGATGTGGCCGTCGCCACGGACGTTGCCACCTTCCAGGTACCGGAGATGAACCACGACATTGCCCCCACGCTGGTGCTGAACGCACTCGCCGACCGCATCTCGCGTGCCGCTCTCGCCCGCATGGTCTTTACCCGCGATGTGATTCCGGCGGCGGAAGCCAAGGTTCTCGGATTGATCGGGATCACCGTTCCGGCTGAGAGCCTTGACGCGGAAGTCAACCGCGTCGTGAGCCAGTTGGAGAAGAACTCCGTACCGACCGTACGCGGCATCAAGGCCTTCATCTCCATGAGCCCGGAGACGTCCTTCGCTTCCCGCAAGGAACTCGCGGCGCTGATCAACTGCGTCGCGACGGCGGAAAAGTTCAGGTGAGTTTATCGGGGAAAGGCGGTCGGCGGACCGGATGAGGGGCAACCAAAACCTGCGCCTAGAGTGCCAATCCCTTGGTCACATGTTCCGTAAGCGCCTTTGTTGCGGCCGGGGAAATCTCAACGATCGCCCGTGCATCGAGGTCGAAGACGATCGCGACCGACTGCATCGAGCCGAATACCCGGCCGTTGAAGGGGTCGACCATCCAGAAGATCAGCGACATCGTGCGCTTATCGGTCTTCTCCAGGCCTGCCCAGATCTCGAAACAGTCGCCGAGGCGCGGGCAGTCCCCATAGACGATGCGGAATTCCAGCACTGCCCCGCCCACCTTGCCGGGCGGGGTTTCCGCAAGCTCGGCGACGAGGGCGCGCAGCGGCCCCGTGAGCTGCTTCACGCCGCCGCCGACGGCGCCGATGAATTTTTGCGGACCCATCCGGCCAAAGGCATCGCAGGAATCCCGCTCGATGAGGCTCATCGCCGTGCGCTTCAAGGAGAGTTCCACGGCCCGTTCACGCGAGGCCGTCATTGCAACCGGCGCGTCATTCGTACCGCGTGGTGCTGCTTCCTTCGGCGTCTCGACCAGTGCTGCGAAAGCTTTCTCCCGGAAGGCCGCAGGCCAGGGCAACGATGTTACGCCGTCTGAAGCATGCACATGCGTCACCCGCACGCGGAACGTCGCGGCCACCTGTCCGGTTTCGCTGTGATAGAGCACGAGCACGGCGAAGGCGGTCGCCTCACCGATCTCCAGGAAACCGCCGGTCATGTGCAGCGGCGCGCCCGCATGTGCCTCGCGATGGAAGCGGATGTGGTGTTCGTTGAAGGCAACCGTCGTTGCGGAACCGGGCGAGAAAAGACCGGGCAGTCCGTTGAAGCCAAAGAGGATGGCCAGCCCTTCATTGGCCCGCGCCACATAATACTGCGTGTTCCAGTGGCCCATCTCGTCCACTTCCCACTGCCGCGCGCTTCCACGCCATACCTCGATCATGGGGCTTCCGGCCATCCCGCCGCTCACGCGATTTCCTCCTGCAAGACGATCCGGCCCTTCACTGCGCCCCTGCGAAGCCGGTCCATGGCGTCGTTGATCGAGGTCTTCGGCACGGCTTCGTAGGGTATAGCGTCGAGCTTACCGCGCTTTGCCAGCTCCACCAGATCGCGCAGTTCCTGCAGCGTGCCGGTGATGCTGCCGATCAGGCTCAATCCTCCCTGGGCCATGCGCATGGTCGGGACGGTGATCTGGCCGCCGAACATGCCCACCATGATGATGCGGCCGCCACGCGCCAATGCCGGGAAAGAGAAGGCGGCCGTTTGGCTGTTGTTGACGAAATCGATGATCGTGCGCACCGGCCTGCCGGCGGTCTCGACGATCTTCTTCGTCACGTCGTCACCGGTCGAGAGCACCGTCTTGTGCGCGCCGGCTTTGACGGCCGTTTCCAGCTTGTCTTCCGAGACGTCCACCACGACGATGTTCTCATGGCCGAACGCCTTGAGAATGACGATGCCGCTCAATCCGAGGCCCCCCGCGCCGACTACGACGATCGCCTCGTCGGGGCTTGCCGGCATGGCCTTGCGGATGGCGGAATAGGCAGTCAGGCCCGAGCAGGCATAGGTCGCCGCAAGCGCCGGATCGAGATCGCCCGTGTCGATCAGGTAGCGGCTATGCGGCACGACCACGTGGCTGCCGAAGCCGCCCGGTCTGCGCATGCCGAGCGGCCGGCCTTGCATGCAGAGGTTCTCCCGGCCGGTGCGGCACGTATCGCATTCACCGCAGCCCAGCCATGGATAAACGAGGCGGCGATCGCCTATCTTGACATCGGTAACGTCAGGACCAACGGCGCTGACCGTGCCGAGGATCTCATGGCCGAGCGTGATCGGATGTTTCATGCCGATGCTGTCGATCGTGACCTTTTTGTCGCCCATGTCGAACACGCCTTTCCATAGCGTGATGTCCGAATGGCAGAGACCGCAATGGGATACCGAAACGACGACCTCGCTGCCGGCCGGCTCGGGCGTCGCTTCCTTCACCTGCCTCAGCACTTCCGACGCTTCGAATACCTTCCATGACCGCATGGCGCTCTCCTCCCAGATGCTCGTGAAATGAATATCAGGCAACCTGTCATGCTGCAATCGGGAAATGGCTATTCCGCCTGGTCCTGTTCCTCGATTGCGGCTTCGGCTCCGGCAATGGCCTTGTCGAGCAGCGCGAGAAATGTCTGCCGTTCCTCGGGTGAGAGATTGCGCAGAAGGTCGGCCTCGTGCTCCGGCGTCGAGGCCTCCACCAGCGCCGCGGCGTGGAGGCCGGCTTTGGTGAGACGCAGTTCATAGACACGACCGTCGTCGGTCGATCGGATGCGTTCGACGAGTTTCTGTTCGATGAGTGGTGCAAGCGACTGGATGAGCGTCGGCGCCTCGATGCGAAGCAGTCTTGCGAGCGCGATCTGGCTGATGCCGGGGTAACGACCGATCAGGAGCAATACGCCGCCCTGCACCGGCGTGACGGCGAGCGAGCGCGCCCGGAACCAGCCCTGCCAATGGCTGCCGAACAGCGTCTGCAAACGCCTTATACGGATGCCGACGACACCGTCGAGAAGGACGGCCGGGCTGCCCTCCGTCTTCGATGTCTTCGGATCGGAACTCATGTCTTGTCCCAATTGTCGTAGACCTTCACGTCCATCGAGCCGATACCCTCGAACGTGCCGTGCAGCGTATCGCCCGCGGCGATCGGCGCCACACCTTCCGGCGTGCCGGTCATGATGATGTCACCCGGATAGAGCGTGTAGGCCTTGGAGGTGAATTCGATCAGCTTCTGAACGTTGAAGATCAGCATGCCGGTGTTCGATTTCTGGCGCGTTTGGCCGCCGATCGTCAGCTCGAAGTCGAGGTTGTTCGGATCGGCGATCTCGTCGGCAGTGACGACATAGGGGCCGAGCACGCTGAACGTGTCGAGCGACTTGCGGTAGCTGCGTTCTTCCGGCCCACGGATGGTGATGTCGTAGCCGATCGCATAACCCGCGACATAATCCAGCGCGTCAGCCTCGGAGATGCGGAAGCCTTTCCTCCCGATGATGACGGCCAGTTCGATCTCGTGGTCGGTGCGACGGTCGTTCCAGTCGACGACGACGCCTTCCGAAGGACCGATGAGTGAGCTGGTCGCCTTCAGGAACACGCCGGCCTCGGCGATCGGCTTGATCTTCATGCCGTGATGCAGTTGGTCGCTGTCCAGCACCTCGTCGAGATGGAGGCGGTAGTTGACCGGTGCGCCGACGATCTTGCCCGGATTGGCGATCGGGCTCAGCAGGGCCACGTCGGCGAGCCTTTTCGAAGGCGCAGTCTTGGCCATCTCCTCCATGACAGGCCGCAGCTCGGCGAAATGCGCCATGAACTGGTCGCCATGTGGAAAGGGGTAGCGGTAGGCCGGCAGGCGGTCGAGAACGGCAGTGACATCCTTCACCTCGTCGCCGACAACCACGCCCAGACGGTTATCGTCGAAGCGGCAGAAACGCATTTTTCTCTCCTCGGGTTCTTGAAGAAGGTGGCGAAGACGCCGCGCCATGGTCAGGCGCGGATACGATCCTCGCGGAAATAGCCGAGCTTCTCCTGGGCGACGCGGTCAGAGAAGCAGAAGACGACGACGTCCTCGTTCGCCTTGAACGAGCGCCAGGACCAGCCGGGTGCGACGATGACGTCCTTCGGGCCGAAATCGAAGGTCTTTGTGCCAATGGTGATGGTGCCGGTGCCTTCGGCGATGCACATGACGATATGGTCGGTCGAGCGGATTTTCGCCGTTTCCATGCCCTTCGGGAAATGGCTGAGCCAGGCCGACATGGTCGGCATGGTCCAGCCGCCGTCGAGCGGATTGGCATATCTGAGCGTCGTGCCGATATGGGCGTCGACCGCCTCGCCGCGCGATGCACGGTAAAGGGCCTCGCGGCTGCGCTCGTAGGGATAGTTGAAGATCGGCGTCGTCTGGCCATAGGGGCTGGCGCCGGAAATCGGCAGCAGGCCGGAGCCGAAACGGGCAAGCGAATCGCCTTCAGGGCGGAGAAGCTCCTGTTCGGTTTCGTTGGAATCCTCACGGAAAACCGCCTCGAAGAAGGCGATCATCGGCACGTCGAGGCCGTCCAGCCAGGCGGCCGGATCGGAACCGTCATTCCCATGGTCGTGCCAGGCCCATACCGGAGTTATGACGAAATCGCCGAAAGCCATGCGGGTGCGCTCGCCGCCGACCGACGTATAGGCGCCGGAGCCTTCCAGCATGAAGCGCAGCGCCGATGGCGTGTGGCGGTGCGCAGGTGCCACCTCGCCGGGCATGATGATCTGGATGCCCGCATAAAGCGTCGAGGTGGCGCGCGACTGGCCCGGAAAGGCGGGATTTTCCAGGATCAGCACCCGACGCTCGGCTTCTTCCGCCGTCAGCAGGCTGCCGGATTCCAGGATCAGCGGCCGGATCTCGTCATAGCGCCATCGATGCGCCTGCGCCTTCGAAGTCGGCTCCGGCGGCAGCATGCCCTTCATCACTTCCCAGAGCGGCGCCATGTTGTGCGGCTTGAGACGTCCGTAGAACTCCTCGCGTTTCGCGACGGTGGCCGCATCGATCTCAGGCATGTCATCCTCCCTTGCGCGCTTCCTCCGAACCTATATAGTAAGGTATACTAACTATATCGACGTCGTCAATCACCCGCCCGATAGAGCCGTTCTATGTGCTAGGCGCTGGAATGCCTCGCACGAGGCGGTTGCGGATCCGCCTGCCGATTTGCTCTCAGTCCGGGCTGAAGCAATGCGCCTCCTTTCCCGACGCAGCTTGAATTCCACTGCAACTGGCCATTCCTCATCCACGACGATTTCCGGAACATTCCGACTCCCCGTTTGTTCGTGCGGATATCGCGTTGACCATCGACGTTTGCGATCGTCGCCACATCTTCGGAGAGTTCTATGGCACAGAGAGATACTTCGCACGGGGCTGAGGGCGCCAGCCCGTCAAGCTACCCGTCACTCAACGAAAATCCGCCAGGTGTTCACGAGTCTCAAGGTGCTTCCGGCAGTGCCAAGGACGAGGCGACTGGCCTGAAGCAAAAGCTGTCCGAGGACGTCAGAACCGTCCAGCAAGCGGCCAAGTATGGCCTTTCGCAGGCATCAGACAAGGCAAGGGACGTAGCCGGTGAGCAAAAGAACATCATCGCCATGCAGTTGGGCGGTCTAGCCGCGGCCGTCGAGAAGGCCGCGGGCGAACTGGAAGACGGTGATCATCCCACCATCGGGAACATGACCAGGCGGCTTGGCACCAGCATGCGGAAATTCGCCGACGACATCAGGGAGCGGGACCTCCGCCAGGTCGCGCACATGGCGGAAGATTTAGGGCGGCGGCGGCCGGCTGCGTTTCTGGGGATGGCTGCCCTTGCCGGTTTCGCCGTAAGCCGGTTCTTGGCGGCTTCAAGTGATCGCGAAACAACAAGGAAAGCGCCGGATCGTCTGAACGCAGTGGCCGGTTCATCTGCAGATTCTGCAAGTCCATCGTCATCCATGGAGGATCGCTCCTATGGCTAATTCCGTCGATAACCGCCCTCTTGCCGAACTCGTAACAGGCCTCGTGAGCGACATTTCTAGCCTCTTTCGCAAGGAAATCCACCTTGCCAAGGCCGAAGCGTCCGAGAAAATGTCGGGTGCCTTGACCGGTCTGGAAGCTTTTGCGGCGGGACTTGTTTTTGCGCTTGGCGCGATCGGTGTCCTGCTGGCCGCGCTGGTGCGGGGGCTTACAGCATTTCTGGTCACCTACGGATTCACGGAGCCGAGCGCCGACGCCATTTCCTCGGTCGTCGTCGGTGTGGTGGTCGCGCTCGTGGCCTGGGGACTTATTTCGCGCGGTCTCGCCGCGCTGCGGGGTGAAAATCTCAAAATGGACCGGACTTCCGCATCTCTTCGTCGCGATGTCCAGATAGTCAGGGAGAGAACATGATGGCCCATACATCCGAATATCGCACCTCGTCGGAGATCGAGCGCGAGATTGAACAGGACCGCCTCCGCATCGAAGAAAAGATCACCGCAATCCAGCAACGAATGTCTCCGGGCCAGATGCTGGATGAAGCCCTGAGTTATGTGAAATCAAGCGGTGGCGCGGAATATTTCACGAATCTCGGCCATTCGTTGAAGACGAACCCGATCCCTGTTGCCCTGATGGGGATAAGCTTGGCCTGGCTGATGGCTAATCCCGGCGACCGCGGATCATCGCATGATGAGGAAAGCTATCCCCTCGCGACGGTCGATGGGGGTGTCCGCCGTATCGGTCCGGCCGAGGCCGATGGCGAGCACCGTTACAGTCATTTCGTGGACTCGGCCGGGAAGAGCTTCAAGGCGCTGACAGATGAAACCGGCCGCCGTGCCGGTCATTTCCTCGACGAGGGCGGCAAGGCATACCGCGGTTTCGCGGATGCGACTGGCCGCCAGATCCACGACATTCGTGACGAAGCCGGCAGAGTTTTTGAGGAGACTTCAGGCTGGACCGCAAAGGCGTGGCGGCAAGTGGGAAGTGCGACGAGGTCCGTGGGCAGATCTGCAACCGGAGCCGCGACCCAGACCTGGGACCGCGCGGGGCGTCTCAATGAAGGCCTCGTCGAGCGATTCCGGGATCAACCTCTGATCGGCGGTGCCTTAGCCTTCGCGGTGGGAGCGGCCATCGGTGCCGCGCTGCCTTCCACTCGTGCTGAGGACGAGATAATGGGCGATGCATCCGATGAAGCGCGGGAGCGTCTATCAGAACAAGCTTCACGAACGCTCGACAAGGCGGAGAACGCTGCATCGGATGTCTACTCGAAGGCAGCGTCCGTCGCGTCCGACGTGCATGATGTCGGCCGTCAGCGGATAGCCGAGGAAGCGAGCGCTTTTCAAACAGGCGACGGAAAGGATTTATCGAGCAGACGTCCGCACTAATTTTACGAAGGCTGCGGGTGATAGAGTCGCGGTCCTGCTCGCACGGCCCGCACCACTTTCGTCAGGCTGGTCCAGGCTTACCAATGACATCCTGCCTCGGTTGAACTTAGATGGCCTGGAAGGCCTGATCAGCTAGAAACCTCTCGCCGGTTCGCTGAAAGGTCCTCTCCGCAGCGCTTCTGTATTCACGATGCCGTAAGCGGCGGCCTTAAAAGAGATTTGGCGTGATCCCGGCCGCCTCGATAAGGAAGTCGCGGCTTGCCTCCAGTTCCGATCTCAGCTTGCCGATGTCATGCCCCAGAAGGGTGCCCTGCCACTTACGGATCTTGCCGGCACACAGTACCGTCGAGACGTTCGACCGCTCCATCAGCGTTACGACCGCGCCCGGCACATGATTCAGCGGTGCGACGTTGATGGCATTGGCATCGAGCAGGATGATGTCGGCCTCCTTGCCCGGCGTAAGCGTACCTGTCTTGTGGTCGAGCTTCAGCCCGCGCGCGCCTTCGATCGTGGCGAACCGTATGACGTCCATGGCCGAGAGAAGTTTCGGATAGTCTTCGCCGAGCAGCGCCTTGTCGTTGGCCAGCATGCGCTGGAGCGTGATCGCGGAACGCATCTGGGTGAACATATCGGCCGTCATGGTGCATTCCACATCCGTCGAGAGCGACGGTTGGAGGCCGAGATCGAGTGCCTGCTGAAGCGGCGGATTGCCGTGTCGCATCTGCATCTCGATCGGAACCGAGAGCGAAATATGCGCGCCGGCATCGGCGGCGCGATTCCAGGCCATTTCGCTCATGCCGGTCATATGGATGAAGATATTGTCCGGGCCGAATTTTCCCGCCTCGGCAAGCTGGTCGAAGACAGGCTGCATGCCGAACGTGCCGACGACATGCAGCGCGACCGGAATGCCGAGTTCGCGGCCGAGCGCCCAGGCTTCCTCGTAGAACGGAAGGTAGATCTCGCCGCCCATGACCATCGTGAGCAACTGGTCGTCGCTCGCAAAATGCTCGGCCTTGATGCGTCGCGCGTCGCCCGGATATTTTGCGGCGTCGCCCCAGCCTTCGAAATAGCCGAAGGCAGCGCGTCGCCCCGCATCGCGAAGCGCCGCGATCGCCGCGTCGGAATGTTCCGGCGAATGGTGGATCTGGCTTACATCCATCACGGTCGTCACGCCGGCGTCGATCTGGGAGAGGCCGCCGAACAGCTCGGAAATATAGACATCCTGAGGCCGGTAGAGGACCGAGAACTTCTGCAGCATCCATTCGTAATAGTTCGCCGCGCTTTCGGGACGACCGTCATTGATGAGGATCGCGTCGGCGAGCAGGCTTCTAAGGGCCGTTTCGAACTGGTGGTGGTGTGTATCGATGAAGCCCGGCATCAGCACCATGCCGGCGGCATCGATGACGGCAGCTTCGGAAGCGTCGATCTTGGCCGCGACCTCGACGATTTTCGAGCCGCGGATCAGCACATCGCCTTTGGCGAAGTTCCCGACCGCCGCATCCATGGAAAGCACGGCGCCACCGCGGATGAGGGTCAGGCGATCGGCATCTCCGATGCCGGCGGGAATATTGCCCGGCGCGGCTACGATCTTGCCAGAACCTCCGCCGAGCTCGGCCGGCGCGTGTGTGCGGTTACCACAGAATCTGCACATGATCTTTCCCCTCCCAGTCAAAAATCACGATGCCTCCCGCTGCCGGACAGGCAACGGGAGGCCTTGCTCGGATGCGCTTCTCAGCGCGCGGCGGCCTGCCAGAGAGCGACGGACGGATAGTCCTTGCCGGTCCAATGCTGGAGCTTTTCGGCAAATTCGCGCTGAAACGAAAGCGGGCCGCTTTTGGCCATGTAATCCTCGTCGTAGATGGCGATGAAGATCGTCAGCGACAGGAAGAAATGAGCGCCCATCTCGAACAGGGCCACATAGTCATGGTTGATCAGCGCCTCGCGTTCTGCATCCGTCAGGAAGTTCACGGTCGAGAGTTCGGCGTCGTTGAGCCGAGGGCCGATCGACTGTTCCCAGCTTTCGACGAGCGCACGCGGGTTCTCCTTGTAGCGGCGCAGCAGTTCCGGGTCCCGATCGACGGTGAAGAGGAACTTGTTCACATAATACTTGCTCATGCGGCTGCTCCTTCCGGATACCAGGTGAAATAGGCCTCCATCGTGTGGAAGAGGTCGAGATTGTCGTGATAGGCGGTGGGGATCGGTCCGGCGATGCCCATCATCAGGATCAGATCCATGAAGCCGTGCGTGGCGTTGCCGCTCTTCGTCATGCTCTCATGGGTGACGTTTCGAAGGATCGCGTCGATATTGCCGGTCGAGAGCCATTCGATGGCTCTGCGGTCGAATTCGGGGTCCGGACCGGTTTCCTTGAACTGGCGCGGTCCGCCGAGTTCGAGCGAAAGGTGTCCGCTGCCGACGGCGGCGATGCGCTTGTCGGAGGGATATTCGTCGATGATCTCGCGGATGGCGCGGCCGAGATCCCAGAAGCGCTTCGGCGAGGGCAGCGGCGGCACGAAGATGTTCGTATAGATCGGCACGACGGGCAGGTCCGCATCCGGCCTCGTGGTGATGATCGGGCAGATGATCGAGTGGTCGAGTTTCAATTCGTGGCTGAAGGCGAAGTCGAAACCGCGCTCCATCAGCCCCTCGTGCATGAAGTTCGACAGTTCCTCATGGCCCTCCAGCACGTATTTCGGAATGCCGAACTCGCGCTCTTCGTTATAGAAGGTGGCGTCGTATCGCGGCGCCTTGCCGATCAGGAACTGTGGGTAGTTGTCGAGGAAGAACTGGTGGAAATGGTCGGCGCCGATCATGACCAGGATATCCGGTTTGGCGCGCGTTAAGGTCTCGCGATAGGCCTCGATCTTGCGCTTCCATTCCGGAGCCTGCGGCATCTGCTGCTCCGGCGGCATGGTCGTCGCCTTCAGGTAAAACGGGTGATGGGTGGTCGCAAGGACCGCTGCCAGTGTCGCCATATCTCTCCTCCAGATCCGCCAAGTGAATACACCAGTTTATTGTGCTGCCGCCACCGATTCCGCTTCCGGTTTCAACTGTGGCCATGCCTTGGGATTGCTTTCGAGCGCCGCGCGAATTTCAGCGCTGTGCTGGTTGACGACCGGTGCCGCCCGGACCGTCTCGGCATGTTTACCGTCGAAGGAATAGGCGGGGCGCACCGTCTGCTCGGCGCCCTCGATGCGGCCCGCGATCGGCACGAACATGTCGAGATGCTGCGCTTGCGGATCCCTGACGACATCCGGGATCGTATTGATCGGCGCGAACGGCACATCGAACCTGGAAAACCGCTCCACCCATTCCGGTCGGGTCTTCGTTGCGAAGATGGCATTCAGCTCGGCATTCAAAGCTTCGTAATTGTCGATACGCTTCAGGCGCTGGTCGAAGCGTTCGTCCTTCGCGAGCTTCTGGCCCTCGATCGCTTCGACCAGCGCATCCCAGAACTTGTCGAGCGAGGAGAGATGGAAGGCGAACAGCTTGTCGTCCTTGCAGCGGACAATGAAGGCCTGGGCGAGGCGGGGACGGTCGACGCCGCTCGGTTCCTCGCCAAGCGCGAAGTAACCCATGAAGGGTTCCACGGCGAAATGCATCATCGCTTCGATCATCGAGATGTCGATGCGCCGGCCCTTGCCGGTGCGGTTGCGCTCGACCAGGGCCGCCGAGATGCCGAGCGAGGCATAGATGCCGGTGATCGCGTCAGCGAGCGCCGGGCCGATGAAGCGCGGCTGTTCCGGATCGATCGAGACGCTGAGGAAACCGCTGACGGCCTGCGCGACGGAATCGTAGACCGGCCGCTGCGCATAGGGGCCGTCCGGACCGAAGCCGCTGATCGAGCAATAGATGAGCTTCGGGTTGATCTTCGACAGCGTCTCGTAGTCGGCGCCGATCCGCGCCGCAGCGCCCGGGCGAAAATTCTGGATATAGACATCGGCCTGGGCGATGAGCTGGTAGAAGACCTCGCGATCCTTCTCGCTCTTCAGATCGAGGCCGATAGCCCGTTTGTTGCGGTTATAGGCCTGGAAATGGGCGCTGTAGAAACCGGTCTTGAAACTGCGATAGGGGTCGCCGTTTCCGGCCGATTCGATCTTGATGACGTCGGCGCCGAGATCGGCGAGCATCATCCCGGCGCAGGGTCCGGTGATGAACGTGCCCTGTTCGACGACGCGGATGTGATTCAAAGCAGTCAGCATTTCCTGATCCTAATTCTCGTTCGCGACGAAGCCTTCGGGGGCGGGGCCGTCATATTCGATGACGCTCGCGGCAGCGCCCGACATGATGAAACCGATGGGCCGCGCCTGTTCCTCGAGGAGATGGCCGATCAGGCCTGCGGTGCGAGCAAGCAGCGGCACGCCCTTCAGCGCGAGCAGCGGATAACCCGCATCGAGCAGTACGCAGGGGATGGCGCTCGAGACGTTCATCACGAGCGGCTTGCCGATGATCTCGGGGATCAACTTCTCGACCGTCTTGGCGATCTCGCAGTGGATACCGGCAAGAGCGAGCTCACGGGCAATCGCCAGCAGTCGCTCGGCACGCGGATCGTGTCCCTTGTGCAGCGGGTGGCCGTAGCCGGGCACCGGCTTCTTCTGCTCCTTGTACCGGCGCAGCAGTTTTTCCGCAGCTGCCTCGGTCGAGCTGCCGCTCGCATCCTTCTCTTCCTGGACATCCCGGAAGAAGGCGCCTGCCGCTTCGGACGCACCGAGGATCACCGAACCGCAGCCGAGAAGCCCGGCCGCGACCGCGCCCTGCACCGCTTCGGGCGAGGCGGCGAGCGTCATTCGGGCGGCTTGCACGCTTGGTACCAGCCCGTGCTCGGCGATCGCCACCAATGTTGCGTCCAGCATGCGGCGCTGGTTTTCGCTCGGCAGCGAACCGGCCACCAAAAGCCAAGTATATTCGGTGAACGAGATGGAGCCGATCAGGTTCTCGACGAGATCGTGACCTCGGACGATGATCGTTTCCGGGTTGGAGATGCAGATTGCCTGGTAGGGCGCGGATTGTTTGCCGATTTTCATGCTTGTGTTCCTGGGAGTTGTTTCAGGCCGCGGCGTCCGACTTGCCTGCGAAGCGGCTGGCCCACCGATCGAACTGGTCCATGAATTGCTGCAGGAACAGGCGGGTCTCATCGTTGGTCACGTCGCCTTCCGGCGTGACCAGCCCGGGATAGAGATGGATGAACGCCTCCGGCAGGCCCATCACGGCGACGTCGAGGCAGCCGAGGATGGCACGCAGGTGCTGCTGCGCCGCCGCAGTGCCGATCCTTCCGTAGGAGGCGCCGGTGATCGCCGCCGGCTTGCCGGCCCAGACGCTGGCATCCCTCGGCCGGGAACCCCAGTCGATCGCGTTCTTCAGCATGGCGGAAACGGAGCGATTGTGCTCCGGCGTCACGAAAAGCAGGGCGTCGGCCTGGCTGATCTGGCCTTTCAGCCGCTCGACCTCCGGCGGTGTACCGGCATCCAGGATTTCCTGGTCGAAGATCGGCAGGTCGCGGATCGTCACCCAATCGAATTCCATGTGGGGCTTCGCGAGCCTTGTCAGCGCCAGAGCCAGGAGCCTGTTGAGCGAAGCCTGGCGTGCGCTGCCGACGATGACGGCGATCTTCAGCCGCGTCATGAAAAATCCTCCCTTGCACTGCCAATTATTCGCGTAGCGAATTTATATTCGTATAATGAATTCGCAAAACGACGGGAGTGTCAACCCCCGCCACGTGAGGCGGATGAAAATTCCCGATGATCGAAAAGAGATCAGCGGCCGGGTGCCGCTGTCGGAGCTAGCGAATGCAGCAGCGCCGGAAAACGCGTGAAAAGCTGCGAGAGGCGATTGGCCGCCAGCCGCATTTCCGGCAGGCGCTGCTCGATCAATTCATCAGGCGTCAGCCGTGGCGTATAACCGGAACTGTTGATCGAGCAGACAACGCGGCCGGCATTGTCCTTCACCGGCACGGCGATTGCGGTGATACCGTAGTCGAGCTGGTCGACAGTGATCGAATAGCCCTTGGCGCGCGTCTCGATGAGGATGTCCCGCAGCTCGGCTTCCTCGGTGACGGTGTAGTCGGTGAGCTTGACCGGACTATAGGCCTCGAAATACCGGGCGATCTCCTCCTCCGGCAGGGCGGCGAGCAGGACGCGGCCCATCGAGGTCGCATAGGCCGGATAAGTCACGCCGAGGCTCGCGTTGCGGCGCACGCCGCGGCTTTCCGAAAGATGGGCGATGTAGAGCACGTTTGTCCCGTCGAGCACGGCCATGTTGGCCGCATCGCCGAACTGCGAGGTGATGCGGTGCAATTCCGGCGTCACCGCTTCCTCGACATTGAACGCATTCAGATAGGCGGATCCCAGGGTGAGAATGCGGGGCGCCAGCAGGAAATGCTTGTTGTGGCGGCGGATGAAACCGAGCGCCTCGAGGGTCAGCACGTTGCGCCGGACTGTGGCGATCGGCATGCCGACCTTTCGGGAAAGCTCGGCGAGCGTCATTTCGGGATCCCTGGCGTCGAAGGCTTCCAGGACGGACAAACCCCTCGCCAGCGCCTCGACGAACTCGGGCGAATTGCTGTCGATCATCGAATTCTCCTGCAGTTCCCTTTTTCGTTCGCACACGGGATTGACAAGCGCAAGGCCTGCTGCCTATCGTTATGCGAATATTTATTCGTCTAGCGAATTTTCTTGGGAGGGAAAAGCTATGAAGACAAGGCGTGAGTTTCACAAGCTCGCGGTCGCCGCGGCCGCCGGACTTGCCGCTCCTGCAATCCTGGGGAGAAAGGCTTTTGCGCAGGACAAGCCGATTCGGGTAGGGGCCAGCGTTTCCCTGACGGGGCCGCTCGCCAGCACCAAAAACGGTCTCATCGGCTACGAGCTGTGGCGCGACGACGTCAACGCGGCCGGAGGTCTTCTCGGCCGCAAGGTCGAGCTGGTCATCTACGACGATCAGAGCAGTGCCGCGAACGTGCCGGCGATCTATTCCAAACTTGTCGACGTGGATGCCTGCGACGTGCTCTTCTCGCCTTACGGGGCCAACCTGTCCGCGCCGGTCATGCCCTTCATCAAGCAGCGCGATCTATTCATGATCGGCATGTTCGGGCTTGCGGGCAACGACGTAGCCAAGCACGACAAGTTCTTCCACAGCGGTCCTTGGGGACCGAATTCCGGCCGTGACTGGGCGCGGGGCTTCTTCGATCTCGCCAAGGCGCAGGGCGTGGCGAAGATCGCCATCATCAATGCCGACCTGGAATTCTCCAAGAACGCCGCCAAGGGCGGTGCGGAAGTGGCCAAGGAATACGGCATGGAGGTCGTGTTCAACCAGAGCTATCCGCCGAACACTTCCGATTTCTCCTCGATCATCCGCAACATCAATGCGGCCGATCCGGACGCGATCTTCATCGCCTCCTATCCGGCCGACAGCACGGCGATCATTCGCGGCGTTAAGGAGATCGGCATTTCCGACAAGGTGAAGCTCTTCGGCGGCGCGATGATCGGGCCGCAATACGGCGCGCTGCTCGGCTCGCTCGGTCCCGAGCTCAATGGCCTCGTGAACTCGCATACGTTCGTGCCGGAGCCCACCATGCAGACGCCGGCGATCAAGGGCTTCTTCGACCGGTACACGCCGATCGCCGTCAAGCAGGGCGTTGAACCGCTGGGCTTCTATATCCCGCCCTTCTACTACGTCGCCGGCGAACTCGCGGCGGCCGCGATCAAGGGGTCGAATTCGGTCGATCCGGCCAAGATGGCGGAATTCCTGCACGCCAACACGGTCGATACGATCGCGGGCAAGATTGCCTTCAACGAGATCGGCGACTGGAAGGAGCGGCGCGTGCTGATGGTGCAGCTGCGCGGTATCGAAGGCAACGACCTCGAACAGTTCCGCAGCCCGGGCCGCCAGGTCATCCTCGATCCACCATCGCTGAAGACCGGCGATCTTGCTGCTCCCTATAACAAGGCGCGCACCAGCTGATCCCATCAACCGATCCAGAGAGCCGGCGGATCGCCGGCTCAAGGGCTTGTAAATGTTTTCGATAGACATTCTGCTGAACGCCGTCGTGACGGGCATTCTGCTGGGCAGCGTTTATGCCTCGCTCGCCCTCGGGCTCGGCATCACCTTCGGCATTCTCCACATTCCCAATATCGCGCATCCGACGCTGGTCGTTGCCGGGGCGTTCTTTGTCTACACGCTCACACAATGGGAGCTGGATCCCATCGTCGCCGCATTGATCGGCCTCGTTCCGTTCTACATCCTCGGTGTGGCGCTCTACCTCTTCTATTCCAGCGTCTTCGAGCGGCGTGGCGGGGCCAACGTGCTGCAGAGCCTGACGCTCTTCTTCGGCCTGTCGCTCGTCGTCGAAATCCTGCTGGTGCTGGGTTTCGGTTCCGAGCTGAAATCCGTCAGCGCCCCCTATATCGGCTCCAGCCTCAAGCTCGGCCTGCTCACGATCCCCTACCGGCTGCTGATCCCGGCGCTGCTCGGCCCAGCCATGATCGCGGCCGTCTGGCTTTATCTCAGCCGCACCAATTCCGGCACGGCGATCCGTGCGGTGGCGCACGAGGAGCGGGCGCTGTCGATCGCCGGCCTCAACCCGGCCTCCGTCAAGCGGCACGCATTCGGCATCGCGACCGCGACCGCCGTCGTCGCGGGCGCGGCGCTCATCATGGTCGGTCCGGTCGAGCCCTTTGCCGGCCGCTATCAGATCGGCCGCGTCTTTGCGATCGTCGTGCTCGCCGGCATGGGATCGATACCCGGCAGCCTGGTGATCGCGATCGCCATCGGCATCGCGGAGGCGCTCGTCGCGAGTTACCTCAACCCCTCCTGGTCTCCGGGCGTTGCCTTCGCCGTGCTTCTGCTCGGCCTCGCAAGCCGTCCCCAGGGCCTGTTCGGAGCCGCGCGATGAGCAGGAACTCCGCTCTCTTCCTGATAGGCGTGGCTGTCGTCGTGGCGCTCGGCTTCCTGATGCCCTGGGTCCTGAAGAACCCGTTCTACTTCTTCGCCGGCTATGTGGTTCTTCAATACGTGACGATCGCCACCGGCTGGAACATTCTCGGTGGTTACGCGGGCTACATCAATTTCGGCGCAGCCGGCTTCTTCGGCGCAGGCGTCTATCTCTCCGCCTTCCTGTTCACCACCTTCGGCCTTCCGCTACCGCTATGCATCCTCGCCGCAGCCGTCTTCGGCGCTATCCTCGGCGTGCTGATGGGTTACCTGACGCTGCGCATCCAGGGCGTCTATTTCGCTATCGCGACGCTCGGTCTCGTCGTCGTGCTGGAGACGATCGTGCACAACATCTCCGCCCTTGGCGGGGCGAGCGGCATGGCAGTCTACGGTCCGCGCCCGCCGTCCTGGAGCCCCGGCCCGTCGCAGTACAATTTCACCGTCATGCTGGTGATTGCCGCCGTGAGCGTGGCGCTCGCCCGTTTCGTGGAAATCTCCTGGATCGGCCGCGGCCTGCGTGCCGTCAGGGCGAGCGAGGATGCGGCGGAATGCTCCGGCGTGCCGACGCTCAGGCTGAAGCTGCTGGCCTGCGCGCTCAGCGGCGCGGTGCTGGCGGCGGCGGGTGCGCCCTATCCCTTCTACACCTCGTTCGTCGAACCGGTCACCGCCTTCAGCCTGATCATCGGCCTCAACGCTATCGCCATGCCGCTGATCGGCGGGACGAAGAGCTGGGCGGGTCCGGTGCTCGGCGCGCTGCTGCTTGCCTCGGTACAGCAAATCGCCACCGTCACCATCTCGTCCGAGCTCAATATCCTGTTCGTCGGGCTGGTACTGATCGCCTTCGTCGCCTTTGCGCCGGGCGGCATCGCCGATCTCTTCGGCCGCCGGCAGGGGAGGGCCAGATCGTGAGCGATATCGTTCTCTCCATGAAAGGCGTCGAGAAGGTCTTCGGCGCGTTCCGGGCGCTCGGCCCCGTCGATCTCGACCTTCGCGCCGGCGAACGGCTCGGCATTATCGGCCCGAACGGCTCCGGTAAGACGACACTGATCAACTGCATCACCGGCGTCTATCGTCCAGACAAGGGTTCGGTGCATTTCGAGGGCCGCGACATTTCCCATATCGAGGCCCATAGGCGTGCCCGACTCGGGATTTCGCGCAGCTTCCAGATCCCGCGGCCATTCACCGGCATGACGGTGTTGGAGAACCTGCTCGTGCCGCTCGATTACTGCCATGTAGATGGCAGCAGGGAAGAGCGGGCGCGATCGGTTCTGTCGAGCGTCGGGCTCGCCGGCCGCGTTTCCGATCCGTCCGAAAGCCTATCCCAGCTCGAACTGCGCAAGCTGGAGCTCGCCCGTGCCCTGGTCGGCAATCCGAAGGTGCTGATCGCCGACGAGGCGATGGCGGGCTTGTCCGAAGAGGAGATCGACGAGGTGCTGGCGATCCTCCTCGCGCTCAACCGATCGGGTGTCGCCGTCATCATGATCGAGCACATCATGCATGCGGTAATGCGTTTTTCCGAACGGATCGTCTGCTTCGAGACCGGCAGGCTGATCGCGTCGGGAACCTCGACCGAGATTGCCGAAAATCCGCTCGTTCAGAAGGTATATTTCGGTGAATAGGCTGATCATCGACAATCTTTCTGCCGGTTACGGCGCCGTCTCGGTGTTGCGCAACGTCTCGCTGGAATTGAACGAAAGCGAGATGGTTGCGCTGCTCGGCATGAACGGCAACGGCAAGAGCACGCTGCTCAACTGCGTGCTCGGCTTCGTGCGGGCGAGTGCCGGCCGTATTCTGCTCGAATGGGATGGCAGGACTGCCGACCTCACCAAGCTGCAACCGCACGAGATCGTGCGGCTCGGCCTGTCGATCGTGCCGGAAGGGCGGCGGCTGGTGCCGAACATCTCGGTCGAGGACAATCTGAAGCTCGCCGGCAGCAACCCGCTCGTCGCCGCCCGGATGAAGGAAAACCTCGCCTATTGTTTCGAGACCTTTCCGCTGCTTCAGGAGCGCCGCAGACAGATCGCCTCGACCATGAGCGGCGGCCAACAGCAATTGCTGGCGATCGCCCGTTCGCTGATGACGTCCCCGAAGATCATCATCATCGACGAGCCTTCGGTGGGGCTCGCGCCGATCGTCGTGCGCGATGTGCTGAACGCGATCACTCAGTTGCGCGAAAAGAGCAATATGACGATCCTGATGGCGGAGCAGAGCTTTTTCCAGGCGATCGACGTGTCGTCGCGCGCCTATGTGCTGGCGCATGGGAGCATTCACCGGGAGTTCAGGCGTTCGGACGGCGAGATCGCCCATGAGGAAATCCGTCGCGCCATGCTGGGGACGGCCCACTGAGGAGGCTTCGATGGAGCTCGGATTGAAGGGCAGGGTGGCGCTCGTCACCGGCGCCAGCAAGGGCATCGGCAGGGCGACGGCCATCTCGTTCGCCAGGGAAGGCGCGAAAGTCGTGCTTCTTGCCCGTACTGCCGCCGACCTCGATCTGGTGGCGAAGGAGATCAGCTCCGAGCAGGGCGTGCCTGTTCTGGCCATCGCCGCCGACATCACCAGTGCCGGGGATGTGAAGCGTGCCGCCGAGACGGTGAAGGCGCATCCGGATTTCGGCCGGGTACATGTGCTGGTCAACAATGCCGGCAGCGCGATCCGAAGGCAGGATCGACAGCTTCTCTGGGAAGACGACGACTGGCGGACCGATCTCGAAATCAAGATGATCGGCTATCTCCGCGTCATCCGCGATTTCCTGCCGCTGATGCCGCGCGACGGCACCGGCCGGATCGTCAACGTGACGGGCGCAGCCGGCATCTCGACGTGGTCGCCAGCACTGACGCATGGTCTCAACAATGCCGCGCTCAACCACGGCACCGGTTATCTGGCACAGGACCTGGCAGCGGAAAAGATCACCGTCAATGCCGTCATCCCCGGTCTGATCGCCACCGAATGGCGGCAATACTGGGCCGACAATGCCGGCAGTTCCTCAGGCATTTCGCGAGAGGAGTTCCTCGAAAAGTTCTGCCGCGAGAAGGGCATCATTTCCGGCCGTTGGGCACAGTCGGAGGAGGTGGCTGACGTCATCGTGTTCCTCGGCTCGGACCGCGCCTCCTATATCAACGGCGCCAAGATCATGGTCGATGGTGGCATCCATGTGAACGCCCGCTGATCCCGCCTGGCCTCCATGGACGGGAGATCACGAGGCCCGAGAAGGCCTGCGCGGCAAGTGATCGGCTTCTTCAGGGAGAAGGGCCTCGATGTCTACGGGCCAGACGTGGCCGCCTTCCGGGAATATGCTCAGAAGCAGTATCTGAACTCGCCGCTCTCGTCTTCCTGGCCGAAGGGCATGCTGGAACGCATCAACAGCGTTTGATTGCCGCGAGCCCGGCTAGCGTATGCGGCCGCTCTTCAGCACGTGCTCTGCGCCGTTGCGGACATGCCGGGTCAGCATCTCCCGCGCGCCTTCGACATCCCGCTTCATGGCAAGCTCAAAGAGCAGCCGGTGGTCGTCGACCACCGGTTTGCCGCGAAAGCTCTCCGCCAGCAGATGATAGCGCAGGAAGCGATCGAAGACGGAAGAGAGCGTCGCCATCAGGGCCTCGGAATTGCAGGCCGAGACAAGCGCCTGGTGAAACTCCCAGTCATAGCGCACCCAATCGACTGTCCGCGACGCATCGCCTTCGAGGAGCTGGCGCTCAATTGCC
This sequence comes from Xaviernesmea oryzae, assembly GCF_900177415.1. Lineage (GTDB taxonomy): Bacteria > Pseudomonadota > Alphaproteobacteria > Rhizobiales > Rhizobiaceae > Neorhizobium > Neorhizobium oryzae_A. Next base: position 86,882 of record NZ_FXAF01000003.1, read on the forward strand.
GAAAGCTTGTGATGCGCAGCGACAATGCGGGCTTCCCAGTCAAGGTCTCCCGCTGCAAAGGACAGGCCGATCGCATGGCATTCGAGTAGCATGCGCAGATCGGCAAGCTCCAGGAGTTCCCGTCGCGAAGCGGGGCTCACCTGGAAGCCGCGCTGCCCTTCCGCCACGATGAGATTTTCGGCCGTCAGCCTGCTGAGGATTTCGCGAAGCGTCGAGACGCTCACCGAGTACCGTTCCTTTGCCTGTTCCAGCTTGATTCTGGAGCCGGGTGCAAGGGCGCCGGAAATGATGTCCTGACGGATCTGCCGGAAGGCAATCTCGCCGACCGTCTCGGCATTATCTCGTTCCGATTTTACCATGAACTTCCTCCAAGTGAGATTTCTATAGCCGATAAAACAAAAAATATATGATAAATTCGATTTGACATGAGATTATTTAACTGCTTTCCTGCTGGAGGAAGAATGCGATAGTCGCACTTCTCTTATGTACGTACTATTCCGTACATAAATTTGGCGGCTTTCGGGGAGGAAAGCCGCATAACAAGTCTCGTCGCAGGCACGCGGCGTACGGAGGAGGAACCCGGTCCATGAGATACGATTTAACGCGCCGCCATTTCCTTGGCGCTACGCTCGCAGCCGCCGCATTGTCCAAGCCTGCATTAGGGCAGGACAAGCCGGTCCTGAAGTTTTCGGCCGTATTTTCCGAGCAGGATATCCGTGCCCAGATGATCAAGATGTTCGCCGAGGCCATCGCCGGCTCCTACAAGCTGGAGCCCTATTATGGCGGCAACCTGTTCAAGCAGGGCACGGAGCTCGTCGCCATCCAGCGCGGCAATCTGCAGATGGGCAATATCGCACCACAGGACATTTCCAACCAGATTCCGGAATGGTCTGTGCTGACGTCCGCATATCTTTTCCGGGATGCGCAGCACGTTACCAGGTTCTTCCAAAGCGAAACCGGCGCTGAGTTCAAGAAAATGGCCGATGAGAAGCTCGGCGTAACGATACTCGGACCGACGTATTTCGGTGCGCGTCAGGTGGGCCTCAAGCCGAGCAGGAAGATCGCCACTCCGGCTGACATGGCGGGTATCAAACTGCGCATGCCGGGCGGTGATGCCTGGCAGTTTCTCGGAGGCGCGCTCGGAGCCAACCCGACGCCGATGGCCTATGCGGAGGTCTATACCGGCCTGCAGACGGGCGCGATCGACGGGCAGGACAACCCGCTGCCGAATGTCAAAAACATGAAATTCTATGAAGTCATGTCACAGATCGTCTTGACCTCGCATCTGATTGGATATGACCTCCTGACGATTTCCAGCAAGATTTGGAAAGGCATGAGCGCCGACCAGCAGAAGTCTTTCCAGGCCGCGGCCGACAAGGCGATGAAATGGAGCGAGGACCAGCACCTTGCTCAGGAAAAGACGCTGGTGGAAGAATTCAGGAAAGCCGGCCTCAACATCTACGAACCGGATCTCGCAGCTTTCCGCAAGTTCGCCCAGGAAAAGTACCTCGCGTCCGATCTTGCAAAGTCCTGGCCGAAGGGCGTTCTCGAAAAAGTCGCAGCGATCTGAACCCGGTCCACCTTGGCGTGGGTCGCCATCAATCATGATGCGGCAAAACAGGCCGGTACGGTCGATCGTCCGGCCTGTTTTCCGAACTCGGGGGAATTCTGATGAATGCTAAGTTGCTTGCCGCCGGCGGCTGGCTGAGGCGGCGCGCTGAAAATCTCCTGGCGCTGATGCTGCTCGGCATGTTTGTCGCGTTCCTGCTGCAGATCATCTTCCGCTACGTTTTGAACCTTTCAATCGGCTGGACCAACGAGATCAGCGTCGTACTCTGGATATGGATCGTTCTGTTCGGCGCCGCTTTCGTGGTGCGCGAAGTGGAAGAGATCCGCTTTGATTTCTTCTGGGCGAGCGCCAGCGACAGGGCACGGCGGATCATGCAGACGATCTGCGCCATCGCGCTTGTGGCCATGTTCGGGATCTCCCTTCCATCAGTCGTCGATTACGTCACCTTCATGAAGGTGGAGAGCACGGCATACCTGAAGATCCGCTTCGACTACCTCTATTCCATCTACATCATCTTCGCTGTCGCGATGATCGTCCGTTACATCTGGCTCGGTGTGCTTGCGGTTCGCGGCAAGGCGCCTGAGGCCTTCGATCCCACCAAGGCGGGCTCCGGCGTATGAACCTGACAAGTCCCTTTTCGATCGCGATCGTCGTCATCACGGCGCTCGCCTTTCTCGGCCTGCCGATCGGCCTGTCGATGATGACGGGCTCCATCCTCTACCTGCTCCTGGTCGGTGCCGATATGGGCACCGTGGCCGAGCAGTTCCTGAACGGCATGTATTCGAATTACGTGATCCTTTCAGTACCGCTGTTCATTCTGGCGGCGGAATTCATGAACATAGGCTCCATGACGGAACGGCTGCTGGCATTCTGCAATGTCCTGGTTGGACGGTTTCGTGGCGGTCTTGCGCAGGTCAACGTCGTGCAGAGCATCATCTTCGCGGGCATGTCCGGCTCGGCGATCGCAGATGCAGCCGGCAGCGGCCGTATGATGCAGAACATGATGACGCGGGACGGGCGGTACCCGCCCAGCTATGCCGCGGCGTTGACAGCGGTGACCTCCGTCATCGGGCCGATCATTCCGCCTTCGATCCCGATGGTCATCTATGCGCTCGTCTCAGATGCCTCGATCGGCTATCTCTTCCTGGGCGGTATGGTCCCCGGCCTGCTGATGGCAGGGCTGCAGATGATCCAGGTTGCGATTTCGGCAAGGCGGAAGAACTTCCCCGTCGAAGACCCGGTGCCGCTCAGGGAAATCCCGCGCATCACATGGCGAGCCTTTCCGGCGCTAATGATGCCGGTCGTGCTGCTGGGCTGCATCTATTCCGGCGTCACGACGCCGACCGAGGCGGCGGCGCTTGCAGCAGCCTACGCGCTGGTGATTTCGGCGGCGATCTATCGCAGCATCAGCATCGGAGCTTTCTATGACTCCCTGCTGCTGAGTGCCAAATCCTCGGCATCCATCGGGATGCTGATCGCGGGTTCGCTCGCCTTCAACTATGTCGTCACGATTGAAAACATCCCCGACAGCCTGCGCGTTCTGCTGACCGGCTGGGATCTTTCCCAAGCCGGCTTTCTCATTCTGGTCAACGTGCTGCTCTTGTTGCTCGGTTGCGTGCTCGAAGGGACGGCGATATTGCTGATCATCGTGCCCGTTTTCATTCCAGCCGCGCAGGCGCTCGGCATCGACATGGTCCATTTTGGGGTCGTGGTAGTGGTCAATATCATGCTCGGCCTCGTGACCCCGCCTTACGGCCTGCTGCTCTTCATCATGACAAACATTTCCGGAGTGCCGGTTAAGGATATCATCAGAGACGCAGCGCCCTTCATCTTCTGGATGGTGGTGTGTCTGATACTCATCACCTTCGTTCCGGAGATCGTGCTCTGGCTGCCAAGATTGCTCGGCTATCAAGGATAAGACAATGAAACCCATCTATATTCTCAATGGGCCGAATCTGAACAGGCTTGGAAAGCGCGAACCTGAGATCTACGGAACGACGACACTCGCCGAAGTCGAGGAGATGTGCCGTACGGCGGCCGGAGAGCGTCCGATCGAGTTTCGCCAGACCAACAGCGAAGAGAAGCTGATCGACTGGGTTCACGAGGCGATCGACGAGGCATCAGGCATCATCGTCAATCCGGCCGCGTTTACCTTCACGTCGCTCGCGCTGCTGGACGCGCTGAAGATGTTCAAGGGTCCGATCATCGAGTTCCATATCAGCAACATCCATCGCCGTGAGCCGATATATCATCGATCGTACGTCTCGATGACCGCGACGACGGTCATCGCGGGTCTCGGAGCCACCGGCTATCAACTCGCGGTTCGCGCAATGGAACTGCTTTTGAAGGAGCAACGAAGGTAGCAGGGCACGAGTATCTTGGCACATCCGCGACGTCCGGCTCTTCGGTGAGGTGAAACGCCCTGCTGCCTTGCCAGCAGCTCTTCGATGCTTCTTGGATTTCTCGTCGCCTAGAATGCGACCCGGTCCCCGCCCTTGAGCTTCAGGATCTCGCGCGCCTCGGCAGGAGTGGCGATCTCGCAGCCCAGCCCCTTGATGATTGCCCGCACCGCCGAGACTTGCTGGGCGTTGCTCTCGGCAAGCTTCCCCGGGCCGATCCAAAGCGAATCCTCAAGCCCGACGCGCACATTGCCGCCCATCGCGACGGACATGGCGGCGATGTTCATCTGGTTGCGGCCGGCACCCAGAACCGACCAATTATAGTCATTGCCGAACAGCCGGTCGGCGGTGCGCTTCATCATCATCACGTCTTCTGGATGGCTGCCGATGCCTCCCAGTAGGCCGAAGACGCTCTGGATGAAGAAAGGCGGCTTCACCAGGCCGCGGTCGACGAAGTGGGAAAGCGTGTAAAGATGGCCGATATCGTAGCATTCGATTTCGAAACGCGTGTCGTTGTCGGCGCAGGTGGTCAGGATCTTTTCGATATCGGCGAAGGTGTTTTTGAAGATCCGTTCCTTCGAACCTTCCAGATAGGGCCTCTCCCAGTCGTATTTGAATTCCTTGAAGCGGTTCAGCATGGGAAAGAGCCCGAAATTCATCGAGCCCATGTTGAGCGAGGCGACTTCCGGCTTGAAGACCGCGACCGGCTTCAGACGCTCGTCGACGGTCATGGTCTGCGAGCCCCCGGTGGTGATGTTGATGACGACGTCGGATTTCTGCTTGATCACCTTCAGGAAGGGCGAAAACGCTTCGAGGCTCTGGTCGGGCCTCCCATCCTGTTCGTCCCGGGCGTGGAGATGGACGATGGCGGCACCTGCTTCGGCGGCCTCGATCGCCGCGTCTGCGATCTGTCCGGCGGTGACCGGGATATGCGGCGACATGGACGGCGTATGGATCGATCCCGTCACGGCGCAGGTGATGATGACTTTACGGGCGGGCATGCGGGATCTCCTCCTCCGACATCTCGAATGTATCAGGCGGCAAGGTTCAAAAGGCGGGCGGAATTGTCGCCGATCAGCGTCCGGATATCCTGATGCGAGAACTGCATGTCGAGCAGGGCATGGACGATCTGGCGGTATCCTTCGATCGGGCGCGGCGCACCGAGCAGGCCGAGGTCGGAGCACAGGCAGGTCTTGTCGATGCCGGCGATGTCGATCAGATGCTGCAGGTAGCTCGGTTCGTACTGGTTGCCGGAGCCTTCGATGAACATGCAGATCGAGTGCTCCATGTAGACGCCCATGGCGACCAGGCCCTTGATGTCCTCGTCCGAGCAGCCGACGATATAGGTCGGATGGTTCACGAGCATCTTCTTGACGCCGCGCTTCTTCGCCTCCTCGAACAGGACGAAGAGTTCCGAGGCTTCGAGATGACCGCCCGCGAGGATGATGTCGCCTTCGGCGATCAGGTCGAGAACGTGCTTGGTCTCGTCGGTAAGCCTGCCGCTGGCGTCGAGCACGCTGAGCGGGGAGGGATCGAGCATCTTCTGGGACGTCTTCGGAAAGCTCTTCGCCTCCGTCAGGCCCTTGCGGATGTGGTTGGCGGCGGCGAGTGTCGGCATCCAGACGATCTTCGCGCCGATCTTGATCGCGTGGTCGACGGCATGGGGATTGATGCCGCCGCTCGCATTGTTCAGCGCGATGCCGGAAAAGAGCTTGACCCCGGTATCGGGATAGATGGTCTCCAGCATCTTCGCATGCGGCGTGCCGAGATAGAAATGATCCTTGTAGAGCAGCGCGCGAAAGCCGGCCTCGGCAGCATCCTGCATCGCCTCCCGATGATCGAGGACGCGAGGCATCGCGGCAGGCCCGCTATGGCAGTGAAGATCGACCGCCCCTTTCAGCAGCGTCGCGACCTCCTCGTCGCGGGAAGCGCTATTGGCGATGATGGATGATGCCGTATCGGATGTCATTCTGCTTCTCCCTGATCAATATTCGGCAAGTGACGCATTCGGGCGGCAGCTCCGGCTGTGGATTATCCGGCCGCCATCTCGCGGAAATCCGTCAGGACCTTGCCCGCCGCCTGACGCATCAGGCTCTGGTCGGACGCGACGATGAAGGATGTGACGCCCATGGTCCGAAACGGAGGCGTTTCGGCGATCGACCCGATCATGACGCAGACGGGCTTGCCGGCTGCGGCGGCCGCTTTGGCGATCTTTTCTGTCGCGGACTGGATTTCCGGAGCGCCCTGCGATTGCGCACCCATGGCGACCGAAAGATCGCCGCGGCCGACGAAGAAACCGTCCAGCCCGTCGATCGCGACGATCTCGTCGATCACATCCAGCGCCTCGGGATCCTCGATCATCGCTATCACGGTAACCGACTTGTCCTGCGCCTCGACATGCTGCCACATACCGAGCGTTCCATATCCGCCCGCCCGCGGTGAATTGGAAAAGCCGCGGGAGCCGCCTCTGTAGCGGCAGGCCGAAACGATCGCTTTCGCTTTTTCGACGCTGGAAACATGCGGCACCAGGACGCCTGCCGCCCCGTCGTCCAGTACGGCGAGCAGCTTGGCGGGGGTAGGCTCGGCCACGCGCACGATCCCGGCGGTGCCGACGGCGCGCGCCGCCAGCAACCCGTTGTCGATCGTGACCCGGTCGAACGGCGCGTGTTCCTCATCGATGACCACAAAATCAAACCCCATGCCCCCCAGGATCTCGATCGAATGCGTGGTTGGCGTCTTGATGAAGGAGCCGAGCAGGAGTTCGCGCTTAAGGAAACGCTGGCGGAACTCGGATGGACGCGCCGTTGACATGAGCCGAAATTCTTCCTATTGTATCGCTGTTCAGAACATCTTTCTGATTATTGAACTTTTTACACCTGCGCCCGGGGTGTCTGTCAAGGGCGCTGGAGATTCGACTTTTACGGGGAGGCCGGAATGCCGCGGATTGAAGGCAAGAGCGGAGATGGCGTTCAGGCCGTCCAGCTTGCGCTCAGCATCATCGAATATCTTGCAAAGGAACGGCAGGCGGTGGGTGTTACGGCGCTGGCGCAGGCGCTGGGAACCACCAAGAGTCGCATCCATCGGCACCTCCAGACGCTGGTTCAGCAGGGTTATATCGTTCAGCCAAGAGATTCGGATCGATACGGGAGTGGTCCGCGTCTGGTGGCTCTGGGGCGGGCCGTCAGCGATAATCTCGATCTTGCTCACGTGGCTGCGGATCCGCTGATGGAATTGAGGGACGCGCTCGGTCATTCGGCTGTCGTCTCTCAGATTACCCCGGACGGAATGCGGGTTCTTGCGACTGTTCCAGGGCGCTCACCCATCGAGATCGGCGTGCGCGCGGGCTCGCTTCTCACCTTCAACAGTTCGGCGCAAGGCAAGGTGGCGCTTGCCTTCGCCTCTGCGGAATTCCGCGACCGGGTGTTGCGCGGCAAGTTCGAAATTTTCACGCCGCACACGATTATCAGCCCGGCCGTGCTGGTCGCGGAGTTGGAAAAGATCCGGGACCAGGGATGGGCGACGGCTCCCAATCAAACGGCCATTGGCCTGAATACGCTGGCTGCTCCGATCTTCGATTCGTCGGGCGTAGTCTGCGGCGCCGTCGGGATTGTCGACATGATCCAGTTCATCGCGGAGGCCCCGTCGGACGATCAGCGCCTGAGGACGATTGCGGCCGCCCGGCGCGTTTCCCAAGCGCTGGGCTATCAAGGCCTTTGATGGCCGCTCGGCATCCGGTGCCGGGAGTATTGACAATCGGGAGACGCTGCGTATTCTTTTGACCGAAACGTTGTTTCATAGATAAGAACAGGCGAATGGAGGTTCGCCTGATCGAGGGGAGGAGGAAGAAATGCACAAGCGTCGCATGCTGATTTGCGCCACCATGGCGGTATTTGCCTTTTCCGGAAAGGTTTCGGCAGAGGAGGTGTTCAAGATCGGGTCCTCCGTCGGCCTGACAGGCTATGCTGCCGTGGTCGACCGCGCCTGGCGCGACGGACTGGCCGTTGCGGCGGAGGCGCTGAATGAGAAGGGCGGTCTCCTCGGAAAGAAGATCCAGGTGATTACGGAGGATAATCACTCGCAGCCGCAGGATGCGGTTGTCGGATACCGCAAGATGATCTCCAGCGATGAAGTCATGCTGTTCAACAGCGGTTGCGTCTCGGCGGGAAACTTCGCGGCCGCGTCGTTTGTCATGCAGGCCAAGCTGCCCATGTATCTCTGCTCGATCCTGCCGCAGCGGGAGAATGAGCAGGTCTGGGCGTTCAGCTTCCTCGCGCCGCCAAAATTCGAGATCGAATCCCGTTACCGCTACCTCAAGGAAAAGACCGGCATCCGCAAGATCGGACTGCTCTACGATCCGACGCCCTACGCGCTGATGATGAAGGGTCTCGGCGAAGAGCTTGCGAAGGACTTCGGCCTCGAAATCGTGGCGCAGGAAACCTACAAGGCGGACGACGCCGACATGACTGTGCAGATTGGCAGGATCAATGCGGCGGGGGGTGGCGCCGTCGTGAAGATCGGTCAGGGCGGGTCGACGGTGACGGCTGCCAAGAACATCAAGCAGCTGGGTCTCGACAAGATGCTGCTGCTCTCCAGCAATGACGACGGCTCGATCTTTTCGCAGGCCGGCGAAGTGCTGGGAGACCGCTTCCTGTTCGTGGCTCCTCCCGTGCAACTGCCAAAGCAGCTGCAACCCGGTCCGAGCAAGGATGCCGTCGATGCGTTCCTGAAATACTGGAAGCCGAAATACCCCGATCGCGACCCGGCCAACAGCGCCCGCGCCTGGGATTCCATGATGGTGCTGGCAAAAGCCGTGGAGATCGCCAGTTCGACGGAAGGCAAGGCGATCCGCGATGCAACCGAGAAGGTTCCGGCCTATACGGGCGCCTATGCGACGTTCAACTTTTCGGACAAGCAGCATGTGGGCATTACGGAAAATCCGTTTCTGATCGGCAAGTTCGCCAACGGCGAGCTGGTGATCGCGGAATGAGCGCGGCCGGTACCACGGCGGCAAGCGTTCCTCTCCTGGAGGCGAGGGACATCTCCGCCAGCTACGGCCATGTGCAGGCGCTCAAGCCGACGAGCCTGCACATCGCCGAAGGCGAGCTCGTGACCATTCTCGGTCCGAACGGTGCGGGAAAGACCACGTTGATGCGGGCTCTGACCCGCCTCACGGCCAGCATGGGAAGCGTGTTCTTCCGCGGCGAGGATATCAGCGGCCTGCCGACCCACAAGCTGGCGCGCCGCGGCATCGTCATGGTGCAGGAGGGACGAGGGCTCTTTCCGCAGATGAGCGTGCGGGAGAACCTGATCATCGGCGCCTATCTGCATGCCGCCGAAGCGGAGGCGCAGATGGGCACGGTTTTCGAGCTCTTTCCCCGCCTGCGCGAGCGCATCGACCAGATCGCCGGCTCGCTTTCAGGCGGCGAACAGCAGATGCTGGCGATCGGACGCGCATTGATGGCCAAGCCGCAGCTCCTGATGCTCGACGAGCCGTCGCTCGGTCTCGCGCCCCGCGTGGCGTTCGAGATCCTCAGTACGCTCAGCGAGCTGAACCGCCGGGGCATCGGCATTCTCCTTGTCGAGCAGAAGGCTCCGCTGGCGCTTAAGCTCGCCCGGCGCGTCTATGTCATCTCGCTCGGCAAGATCGTTGCGGAACTCAAGACAGACGAGATCAAATCGTATCATGACCTCGCACGCTACTATCTCCATTGAACCCGCGGGCATCCGCTGGCAGGCAATGCTGCCTGTCGTCGCCGTGGTTGTTGTGGCCGGATTCGGGCTCCTGTCGAGCGACTATGTCGTGACGGTGCTCGGCTTCGCCTTCATCTACACGATCTTCTGCACCGGCCTGAACTTCTTCATGGGCTATACCGGCCAGGCCTCGTTCGGGCAGAGCGCCTTTGCCGCGATCGGCGGTTATGGAAGCGCAATCCTGTGCGCCGACTACGGCTGGGAACCGCTGCTGGCGCTTTTCGCCACCATGGCGCTTTCCGGTGTGGCGGCGGTGATCGTCGGATTTCCGACCTTGCGCCTTCGCGGCCACTATCTCGCGATGGCGACTTTCGCGCTCGGCCTCATCGTCTACGAGGTCACCATCGAGTGGACGGGGCTCACGCAAGGCTACATGGGCTATTCGGGCATTCCGCCGCTCGGCATTGCCGGATACGAGCTCGTTACCGTCAAGCAGCAGCTTGTGGCACTGGTCGTCCTGGCGCTGTTCGGCGTTGCCGTGGCCGCCCGCCTGCGGCAATCCCGCTTCGGCCGCGCACTGGCCTCGATCGCAGGCAGCGAGTCCGCTGCCCTCGCACTCGGCGTCGATATCGCCCGCTACAAGCTGGTCGCTTTCGTCATCGCCGCACTCTACGCTTCCGCCGCGGGGTCGCTGTTTGCCCATTTCATCGGCTTCATCAGCCCGGAAGTCTTCGGCGTGACGATGGTCGTGCAGAGCTTCGCGATGCTTTATCTCGGCGGCATCGGGACCATGTGGGGCCCGACGATCGGCGCCATCATCGTGTCGGTCCTGCCCGAGGCGCTGCGTGGTCTCAAGGAGATGCAGGACATCGGCTATACGGCGATCCTTATCTTCATCCTCATCTTCGCACCCCGGGGGCTGGCTGGCCTGTCGGCGCTGTTCGGGCGGGTTCGGGGCCGGGTAAAGGAGGCCGCATAGTCATGGCACTTCTATCCGTTCGCGAAGAGACGATGCGTTTCGGCGGCTTGTTCGCCAACCAGTCGATCTCCTTCGACGTCGAGGAGGGGGAACTGCTGGCGGTGATCGGCCCGAACGGGGCCGGCAAGACCACGTTGTTCAACGTCATCTCCGGCTTCTTTCCGCCGACATCCGGCTCGATCCAGTTCGATGGAAAGGACATTACGGGGGCGCCCTCCCATCAGGTGGCGTCGGCCGGTCTGGTGCGGACCTATCAGCTCGTCCAGCTCTTCAAGCATCTGACCGTCGCCGAGAATGTCGAGATCGGCAGCCACAGGGTTACCCGCGGCGGCGTGTTCTCGGCCCTGTTCAGGCCGGAATGGATGCGCAAGCAGGAGAAGAACGTGTGCGAGGGGGCACGCGAGCTGTTGCGCTTCGTCGGCCTGGAACATCAGGCGGACCTCCAGGCCGACAAGCTGCCATATGGCCGGCAGCGACTTCTGGAAGTGGCCCGTGCTCTTGCCGCCAAGCCGCGGCTATTGCTGCTGGACGAACCCGCAGCCGGCCTCAACACCCAGGAGACCGAAGCGCTCGCGGATGTCATCACCCGCATCCAGCGTGGAGGGACGACCGTCATCCTCATCGAGCACGACATGAGCCTCGTCATGAAGATTGCCCAGCGCATCGTCGTGCTGGATTTCGGAAAGAAGATTGCCGAAGGGACGCCGGACGAGATCAAGGCTCATCCGGACGTCATCGCGGCCTATCTCGGCGGAACGGAGACGGTTGATGCCTAACCTTGTCGAATTCCTTCAAAGCGTCGTCAACGGGATCGGCGTCGGCCTCATCTACGGCCTCGTCGGGATAGGCTTCTGCGTCATCTACAATGCGAGCGGCATCGTCAATTTCGCCCAGGGCGTTTTCGTCATGTTGGGCGGCATGGTCTGCCAGGCGCTGCTCACCCAGTTCGGCATACCCCTCATGCTCGCCGTCGCGCTTACGATCCCGCTTGTGGCGATCTCGGGCATGATCATGGAACTGGTGATCGTTCGGCCGATGATGCACCGCGGCGCGACGCTGTTCGCGATCATTCTCGCGACCCTTGCGGCACAGATCATGATCGAGCGCATCACGCTGCTGACCTTTGGCGACCGCCCTCGCACCTATCACGAATTCACCACAGGCGGGCCCCTCAAGATCGGTGACATCGCGATCGGCTATCAGCTGTTCTGGATTCTTGGATGCGGCGCGCTTCTGGTCCTGCTTCTGTGGCTGTTCTTCACTCGCACGCGGACGGGGCGTGCGTTGCGCGCCTGCTCGCAGAACCGGGAGGCTGCACAGCTCCTCGGTGTTCCGGTCGCACGGATGATGCTGATCTCGTTCGCCCTGAGTGCGGCGCTGGGAGCGGTCGCCGGCATCCTTGTCACTCCGACGCAATACACCGCCTACAACGTCGGCACGCCCTTCGGCGTCAACGGGTTCATCGCGGCGATCATCGGTGGTTTCGGACGGGCGGGCGGTGCGCTGGCGGGCGGGCTGCTGCTCGGCGTCCTGCAGGCACTCGCGATCGTGGCGCTCGGAGCGGGCTTCAAGAATGTCGCGGCGCTGAGTGCTCTGTTGGTGGTCCTGCTGCTCTTCCCTAACGGTCTCTTTGCCGGCTTTAGCCGCGGCGCGAAGGCGCATTGACATGATGACGGGGGGCTCCCTTTCCGCCGCGGAACCAACGAAGGAATAATCCAATGTATAACAGTACGGATCCTCGCGCGTCGCTGGTGACGGCCAAGGCCGGGCCGGCCGCCACGGAATTTGCCGCCGCGGAATATTTGAAGTTTTACGAAACGGAGCCCCAGGAAGACGACGCCAACGGCAAAACCTGGCTCGGGCGCGGGCAGAACTTCATTATCGCGTACAGCGAAACGAAGGCCGGAGCGGTCTTTTCCAGAAAGGCACAGATCGACGAATATGTCGTCCTGCTGCCTGATGCCAAGTCGTCGGCCACGATCACCTGGCAGGGAAAGACCGAAACGGTCCCCGGTTATTCGATCGCTTTCGTGCCGCCCGGCGATAGCACCATCACCATGCCGGAAGGCGGGCGTCTCGTGCGCATGTTCTCGACCCGCTCGGAAGATCTGGCATCAGCCTGCTCGAATGCCGCCGCCTATGCGGCGCGCCATCCGAACATTCCGCCCTTCCAGCCCTGGCCCGAACCAAAGGGTGGGAAGCAAGTGCGGGCCTATTCTCTTGACGTGCCCGACGAACCCGGCCGTTTCGGCCGCATCTGGCGCTGCACGACCTTCATGGTCAACGTCCTCCCACCGGACAAGGGGCCGCGCGACACCACAAAACTGTCGCCGCATTACCATGACGATTTCGAGCAGTGCTCTCTGGCGCTCGAAGGCTCCTACACGCACCATATCCGCTGGCCCTGGACGCCAAATCTCCATGCATGGCGGCCCGATGACCACGAGCTTTGCGGTTCGCCTTCCGTCACCGTTATTCCGCCCCCGGCGATTCATACGTCGCGCGGCATGGACGCAGGCGTGAACCAGCTGATCGACATATTTTCCCCGCCGCGGTTGGATTTTTCAGAGAAAGAGGGCTGGGTGCTGAATGCGGATGCCTATCCGATGCCGGATGCAGGCAGATGAGCAGCGGACTGCAGGATAAGGTCGTGCTCGTCACCGGGGGCTCACGCGGCATTGGCGCGGCGATTGCACGGCGGTTCGCCTCGCTCGGCAGCCGCGTGGTTGTCGCCTATAGATCCGATCGCGAGACGGCGGACAGACTTGCCGGTGAACTGGCGAATGCCGGCGACAATTGCATCGCCCTTCAGGGGGACGTCGCCAATCCGGACGAGATCAAGACCCTGGTTGCATCGGCGGTCGAGCGCCTCGGCAAGATCGACGTGCTGGTGAATTGCGCCGCCATCGGGCCCTACCGTCCGCTCGGCCAGATGGATGCGCCCTTTATCCGGGGCATTCTCGAGACCAATGTGATGGGCACCATATTGATGACCCAGGAAGCCCTGCCGCACCTGGCATCGCCAGGCGGCCGCATCGTCAATGTCGCGTCGGCGCTCGCCTTCCGGCCGATCCCGACGAGTTCGGTCTATTCAGCCTCCAAGGCTGCGGTCGTGACGCTGACCCATGCGTTCGCCAAGGAGCTCGGGCCGAAAGGCATCACGGTGAACGCGGTGGCGCCCGGCGTGATCGAGACGGACATGACTACGAAGATCCTTGCCGAAAGGGGCGAACAGATCCTGGCGATGACGCCGCTTGCGCGGATCGGCCAGCCTGACGATATCGCCGGTATCGTGACTTTTCTCGCTTCGCCGGATGCGGGCTGGATCACCGGCCGCACCATCATCGCCGACGGCGGCGTCACCTAACCTCGGGCGCCGGGAGCCTATGCCAATGGCTGGCATCCGAGACTTTGATGCCGTTCAGCCGCAACTGACTTTTGAAACCGCGGCGGGCAGGTCGAAAACGGCGCTTTGGAGCCGAGGACGTTCGATCGTCCTGATCGTCGAAGGGCGGGAACACGAGTTTCGCTTCAACGGAACACTCACCGAAACCAGAGCGCTTGCGCTGTTGAGCGAGCATCACGTGCCGGTCGAAAGAGAGGACGCCGCCAGGATCGCCGTCTTCCGAACGGCCGCTGTTTGCCTGCTTGCACTTGTGCTTCTGTTCCTGATCACCTGAAGCGGTCCGGCTGAACCGTCCTCCGAGGCCGGCGGAAAGGCGGCCAAGAGAGGCAGCGACATTTGTCGCTGGATGCCGGATGAGCGGAAGAGGATCACGCCGCAAGATGGTTCGAAAGGCGATCCAGATCCTCGGAGATCGCGGCTGCCGCCGATTTCAGGATCGGAGCGTAACGATCGCAAGCCTCCTGCTCCGAACCGAATGCCGATTTGAAATAGGTCAGCCCTATGCTCGCCAGCACCCGGCCGCCGTGGCTGATGATGGGAACTCCGATCGTGTTGGAGTTCTTTGGCTCCACCAGAGACGATCGGATGGCATATCCGTTTTCATGCACTCTTCCCACGAGCCTCTTCAGTTCGTCCGGATGATGGCTAAGGGCGTTCTCCGGATCGTCCGACCGCTTCAGGACGTCGATGATCAGGTCGAACTCGTCATTGTCCAGAAAAGCCAAGTAGGCAAGGCCCAGGCCACGGGTGAGAAAATTCAGGCGTTTGTTGACCGTGCTGTGGAACGGCGAAACGAAACTGTCCGGAACGGTGCTGAAGCGCACCACCATCCTGTCGTAGTCCGGCAAGGCTATCGCGACCGGCCACTTGTGCTGCCGGGTCATTGCGATCGCCCAAGCGCGTCCCGCTTCCACGACCAATGGGCCTTTGTGATAGCCGGAACTCAGGGACGTCACGAGGGCGCTGACCTGATATCCGCCTTGGCGAGGATCGTTTTCGACATAGCCCGCATCCTCGAGAGTGCGCAGGATGCGCACCAGGGTGGGTTTGGGAAGCTTTGTCCGGGCATGTAGTTGCGCGATCGTGTTTATTGGCTGCAAGTTCAGTTCCTGCAGGACAGCCATCGCGCGTTCAATGGCTCGAATGCCCATAGATCCTCCTCCCGTAGCATCTGGTGCATCGCCGTTTCGCAACGCGAAACGAAGGGGATGATAAGTTGTCGCTCCTGGGAGTCAAGCTCTACGAAACCCCGGTTGCTACCAGGGGAAGATCATGGCTTCGGCAGACGATGTAACACGCAATAGGGAACAGGTCCGGCAGCTTATCGCCGGCATAGACGATAATGTGGCCAATGCTTTGCTGAAGGGCGCCATCGACCTTCATGTCCACTCCGGCCCATCGACGATGCCCCGGAAGCTCGATCACATGGAGGCGGCGGAGGAGGCGGCTGCGGCGGGAATGCGGGCCCTCCTGTTCAAGGACCACCACTATTCGGTGGCACCTGTCATCCCCATGATGGAGCGCCTGTTCGGAGACCGCGGCCTGTCCATGTTCAGCGGCCTGGTGCTCAACAATTCGACGGGGGGCCTGAATCCGTTCGTCGTCGACGCTCAGTTGAAGATGGGCGCCAAACTGATCTGGATGCCCACAGCCCAGGCGGCCAATCATATTCGCAGCGCGCATCGTAAGACGCGGCTTGCCTCGAACGTTCAGTTGAGATCCTCACCGGCCCTGACCGTCGTGGATCCCTACGGAAATATTCTGGACGAGGTGAAGCAGATTCTCGATCTGATCGCCGAGTTCGATGCCATCCTGTCCTCAGGCCATCTGCATGTCTGGGAAATATGGAAGCTCTTCGACGAAGCGCGGGCGCGCGGCGTCAAGCGGCTGCTTGTCAATCATCCCATGTACGGTTTGCACTTCACCTATGAGGACATCCGGGAGCTGGCCCAGCTCGGAGCGCTGATCGAACAGTCCGCCGGTCTTTATGTCGATTCCCGCTTCAACACCTACACGCCGGAGGAGTTCAAGGAACATATCCTTGCCGCGGGCGTCGAGCATTCCTCGATCGGCTCGGACCTCGGCCAGGTGGACAATCCGACGCCGGTCGAAGGCATGCGTCAGGCGATCAAGCTCTGCCTGGCACTCGGTTTCAGCGAGGCGGAGGTGCGCACCATGGTCGCGGACAACCCGGCTCGCCTCGTCGGATTGACGAACTGAACCATCAACAGGGCGGGCGAAGGACGTGCAAGCGATCTCGATCGAACGGCCTGGCGGGCCTGAAGTCCTTCAGGTCATCGAGCAACCCCGCCCGCGGCCGCAGGCGGGGGAGGTTCTTGTAAGGGTCGTGGCGGCCGGGGTTAATCGCCCCGATGTGCAGCAGCGGCGCGGGCTTTACCCACCCCCGCCGGATGCGTCCGTCATCCCCGGCCTCGACGTAGCGGGCATCGTCGAGGAAGTTGGCGACGGTGTTGACGCGCCGCAGATGGGAGACGCCGTCTGCGCCCTGGTCAACGGTGGTGGATATGCCGAGTTCTGCGTTGTCCCAGCCGTGCAATGCATGCCGGTTCCCAAGGGCTTAAGCTTCGTCGAGGCCGCTTCGCTCCCGGAAGTCTTTTTCACCGCCTGGAACAATCTGATCTGGCTGGCGCGCCTCGGCCCCGGAGAGGCCCTGCTCGTTCACGGCGGGACGAGCGGGGTCGGGATGGCGGGCATCCAGCTCGCGAGACATCTTCGGAACGCAACGGTTTTCGCCACCGCCAGCAGCGATGAGAAACGCGAGGTCTGCAGATCGATCGGCGCAGAGGCGGCCGTCGATTATCGGGGCCTCTGGGACGAGGATATCCGAGCGCTGACGAGAGGCGAGGGGATCGACGTCATCCTTGATGGGCAAGCAGGACCCAACACGCAGCGCCAGCTGGATTTGCTCAAAGAAGACGGCAGGCTGGTCTTCATAGCCAGCCATCAGGGCAGTACGGCCGAGGTGAATATCCGGGCAATCGTGCGCCGGCGGCTGACGATCACCGGATCAACGCTCCGGCCAAGGCCATCGTCCTACAAGGGAAGGCTTGCGAAGGATCTGATCGCCGAGGTTTGGCCGCTGCTCGAGGATCGGCGCATCGTCACCCGCATCCATCAGGTCGTTCCGTTCCTGGACGTGCAAGAGGCCCATCGTATCCTGGACGAAAACCGGCAGATCGGTAAAGTCGTCCTTGCTGTCGATCCGATGCTTGCCGAAACCGTTCCCGTCTCCGGCAAGCGCTAGCGTCAAGCGGCCTGGCCTCGGGGCATCGGATAGTCGTCCGCATTGAGGACCCAGCCCGGTTTTGCGGAGAAATCGAGCCTCGGCGGCGCAAAGATGTCGACCAGCTGGTTGACCCCGGCGGATTCGGCGGTCGTCGTGTGGATGGCAGGTGGCGGTATGACGCAGATCGAGGGCGACTCGCAGTAGAGGTGTTCGTCCTCGCGCCAGATATTCATGTTCGTCGTCCAGGGCCAGCGCAGATGATGGGTGAAGGTGCCGGTCAGCGCCAGCGAGCATTGTTCGAAATCATCGTGATGATGCGGCGAAACCTTGTCGCGCTCGCGCGGCCCGACACGGGGTGACAGGTAGTTGATCATGAAGGTCGTGCAGCGATAGATCCGTCCGAATCGTGACGGGTCGTCAGGGACATCCAGTGTATACCACTTCAACTTGAGGCCGCCGGGCGGCTCAGGCCAGGCTTCGAAGGGCGGTACGTTCGGGTGTGGCCCGCGATACGCCTCGGCATTCGATGCCAAATCCGCGAGATCGGCGGACTTTGGGGTAAAGAGCCGGACGATGGTCCCGGCTGTCAGCATCCGGATGGAACTCGCTCCCGGCGGCACGAAGGCGACCGAGTATCCGGGGACAATGGTGGCGCCGTCCGCGGTGACAATCTCCACCGAGGTCTCCTTGTCCGGAATGATCACCGCGTATTCGTCCGGCTGGGCCTCCCGGGAGAAGACGCCGCCTTGCCTTCCGCTGCTGTAGGCGACGACGAAATTCTGCCCACGGCTGATCCAGGTGTCGCCGTTGCCGTCCGCGATCTGAGGCCTTTCCTCGTAGAACAGCCCGAGCTGCGAGCCGAAAAAGCTGCTGTGGGTCGTCGCGTTGCTCTGCTTTGCGTTGGCCTGCAGGCTCGATCGTGGGTCGCTCTGGACATACATCTGGCATCTCCTCTTTCGTTGTCGAAGGTTTGGTCAGATCGCCTTTGGAAGCTGTTTTGTCAGCCCCAGGATCTCGCGGGCTTCTGCGGGCGTTGCGATCGTGCCGCCCAGCTCCTTCAGGATGCGCACGGCCTTCTTCACCAGGACGGTGTTGCTTTCCGCCAGGACGCCCTTTTCGAGATAGATATTGTCCTCCAGTCCGACCCGGACGTGGCCACCCAATAGCCAGGCCTGCGCCAGCATGGGAAACTCCCAGCGCCCGACGCCGAAAGCGGCCCAATTCGAGCCCGCAGGCAGAAGCGACTTCATGTAGAGCAGGGTTTCCGGTGTCGCGATCGCGCCGTAACGGACACCGAGCACGATCTGAAACAGCGCCGGTACGTCTAACCGTCCTTCCTGAATGAAGTGATTGGCGAGCTGGATATCGCCGCTATCGAAGACCTCCAATTCGGGCAGCACGCCCGCCTCGCGGATCAGGTCGCTCATGATGGCGAGATTGCGCGGCGTGTTGATGACCACGGATGAACCCGAATACATCGTGTTGAGGTCGAGGCTGCATATTTCGGGTCGCAGCGCCACTATATGCTCCACCCGGCGCTCGGGGCGCGTGAGCGTGGTGCCGGGCGCTGCAACGCTCGGATCGTCGTCGCCCGGAATGAAGCGGCCCCCGGGGCCGGTTGTGAGATTGATGATGACGTCCTCGTCCGCAGCGCGCAGCCGCTGCACGACCTCCGTATAGTGCTCCAGTTCCATGCTCGGTCTGCCATCCGGATGCCGGACATGGATATGGACGATCGCCGCCCCGGCGCGAACCGCATCCAGGCAGGCCTCTGCGATCTGTTCCGGCGTTATCGGCAGAAAGGGGGTCTGGGAGGGGCTCGTTATGTTGCCGGTCACGGCGCAGGTGATGATGGTAGGGTCGGTCAAGCGTCGCTTTCCTTCCTTCGCGTGTCATGTCCTACCCGCTCGCATCCGAAGCCGCCGATAACAATGCTTATCGCCGGACGTTTCGCTCTTAGAAACGTTCGGCAATCCCGGCTTTCGTTCCGCAGCGAGAAACGGCGGTACAATTGGCTTCGCAGTTCGGCTTGCCTCCCGCTAGGAGCAATCATCGAAAGGCAGGCAAATGACAGAACAGCGTCCCCACTTCAGTACATTCCGCCAGCGCCTGCTGGCCCGCGAGCGGATGTTCGGCACCTTCCTCAAGCTCCCCACCACGCAGGTGATCGAGATCCTCGGCCCGGTCGGCTACGACTTCGTCGTCATCGATCAGGAGCATGCGCCGCTCGATCGCCACACCACGGATATGATGATCTTTGCCGCAAGGGCGTCGAACATCGCGCCGATCGTGCGCGTCGGTGATTTCAGCGACGCGAATATCCTCTCGGTGCTGGATTGCGGGGCGGTGGGCATCATGGTTCCCCACGTCACGACGGTCGAAAAGGCGCAGACGATTGCCCGCGCCTGCCGCTATGCGCGCGGCGCCCGCGGCTTCGCAGGGCTTACCCGTGCCAGTAATTGGGGCTCTGTCGGCAGCATACGCCACATGGCCATCCAGGATCAGCAAGTGACGTGCATTGCGATGATCGAAGACCTCGAAGCGGTCGATCGAGCGGCCGATATCGCCGCGGTCGATGGCATCGACGCCCTGTTCGTCGGGCGGGGTGACCTCACGGCCTCTTTTGGGGACGATCCCGATGCCGATGCAAAAGTTGCAGACCTCACGAGCAGAGTGGCGGCTGCTGCCCGCGAAGCGGGTGTTTCCCTGATGTTGTTGCCGACCAGCAAAACCGACCTTGCCTTTGCCAAGGAACTCGGCGCGAGGGCCATGTTGGTATCGAGCGACCACGGCTTCATCCGGTCGGCCGCGAGCGCGGCGCTGAAGGACTACTCTGACTGACGACCTCGTCCTACGAATAGAGAGCAAGCACGACAATGCGCTTGAGCCGGATGCGAACGATCATCGGCTCAAGTCAGGGAGGGGAAATGACTGGCATCGAGATTCCCGAGCTGAGCGTTCCGAACGTGGCGCTGGTTACCGGCGCAAACAGCGGGATCGGTCGGGCGACGGCAGCGCGTCTCGCGGACATGGGCACCACTGTCATAGTCGGCTACAACAGCCGGCGGGAAATGGCGGAGGAGGTCGTCAGTAGCCTGCAAGGCCGCGGCCACGTCGCCATCCGCATCGCGATCGATGATCCGAAGTCCGTGACCGACGCGGCCGCCGCTGTCCGCGGGAAGTTCGACAGTCTTGACGCCCTGATAAATTGCGGAGGTGCGACAACTCCGGTTGCAGCCGATGATCTCAATGCGCTCACCGACGACATCTTCGACCGGGCGCTCGCGATAAACCTGAGAGGACCCTTCGCCATGGTCCGCGCCTTCCGCCCATTGCTGGAGCGGGGCAACGGTGCCGCGATCGTCAACATTTCCTCGATCGCGGCGCGAACCGGCGTGGGGAGCAGCCTCGCCTATATCGCCGCCAAGGGAGGGCTGGACGCGCTTACCATTGCGCTTGCCAAGGTGCTCGCACCAAAGATCCGTGTCTTTTCCGTCTCGCCTGCCGGCGTGGACACCGATTTCGTTCCCAACCGTACCCGTGATCAGCTGCAGAAGGTCGCGGAAAGGCTTCCCCTCGGCAGGGTCACCACCCCGGACGACGTCGCGCGGGCGGTGATAGCCTGCGTCGTCCATCTCACGAGTTCGACAGGTATCGTCGTTCCGGTGGACGAAGGGCGCCATCTTTGACGCGAAGGATACAGGGTTCCCGGCGCGCCGACTCTCGATTGCTGTCGTGACGCTGGTCCGGCACTGTTCATCTTCATCTGGCGAAACACGGCCATTGCAGCGTTGCCACGCTTCGTCGGCTCTGCATTGATCAACCACATGGACAACTTGCGGAGCGCATCGCGCCGATCGCTCCATTCTACTGAACGGGTCTTGCTGCTCGCATATGTTACGATGGCGAGACCACTTATTCTGATGGCGGGGGGAGCGAATGAAGCTTAGCCAGGACGTCCTACTCGGGCTTTTTTTCACGGTCATCGGGGCTGTATCGGCCTTGATTGCAACACATTATCCATTCGGTACCTCCAGCCGAATGGGACCCGGCTACTTTCCGATCATCGTATCGGGCCTGCTCGTCGTCACCGGCCTTCTGGTCCTTCTTCGAGCGCGGCTGGCATCGTCGGAACCGTTGCCGGTCATCGGATGGAAACCGCTCGTCATCGTTCCGGCCGCGATTGTGATCTTCGGGTTGGTCATCGAGCCGCTCGGCTTGCCGCTCGCAGTCCTGCTTCTGACGATCCTGAGCGCGACGACGAGCGTCAAATTCCGGCTCGACTGGAGAGCCTTCGCCGGATCGCTTGTCTTCGCCGCCTTCTGCTCCGTCCTGTTCGTGGAGTTGCTCGGCCTGCCCGTTCCCATTGTCGGGAATTGGCTGCAGGCGGTTGGTTCTTACTAATATCTCGGATTTGCCATGGACATCTTCAGCGGACTGATTCTCGGGTTCTCGACCGCAACCACGGCGTCGAACTTCCTCTACTGTTTTTTGGGAGTTCTTCTCGGCACGGCGGTGGGTGTTCTGCCCGGCCTCGGGCCGATCGCCACCATCTCGATGCTGCTGCCGTTCACGTTCGGCCTGCCGGTGGACACCGCACTCATCATGCTTGCGGGCATTTTTTACGGCTCTCAGTACGGCGGCTCCACGACGGCCATCCTGATGAATCTGCCGGGTGAGGCATCCTCCGTCGTCACGACGCTCGACGGTCACGAGATGGCCAAGCAAGGCAAAGCTGGTCGGGCATTGGCGGCCGCCGCGATCGGCAGCTTCTTCGCCGGCACCGTCGGCACGCTTTTCATAGCCATATCGGCACCCCTCCTGGCGAGCTTCGCGCTCACCTTCGGACCTGCGGAATATTTCTCGCTCATCGTGCTCGGCCTCATCACCTCGATGGTACTGGCAAGCGGATCCCTGTTGACCGCTTTCGGCATGGCCCTTCTCGGCATCATCCTGGGGATGATCGGCACCGACATCAATTCGGGCGCCGCGCGCTACACATTCGGTTCTCCCAATCTCTTGGACGGGCTAGATTTTGTCGTCGTCGCCACGGGCATATTCGGTCTGGGAGACGTGCTTGCCAATCTGGAGAACGAGCGCGGCCGGGTGGCCGGCGTGGCTGCGGTCAGCAGCCTGTTTCCCACCCGTGAGGATTGGGGCCGGATGTTCGCACCGATCCTGCGCGGTACCGGCCTCGGTGTCTTGCTCGGCGTGCTGCCGGGCGCCGGCGTTCTGCTGGCTTCCTTTTCCGCCTATGCGCTGGAGAAGAAGGTCTCACGGCGTCCCGAGGAGTTCGGCAAGGGAGCGATCGAAGGCGTCGCGGCACCCGAGGCGGCCAACAATGCCGCGGCGCAAACCTGTTTCATCCCGATGCTGACGCTTGGCCTTCCCGGAACGGCGACCATGGCCCTGATGATCGGTGCGCTGGTCGTTCAGGGCGTCCAGCCCGGGCCGGAAATCCTCTCGCAACAGCCGGCATTGTTCTGGGGGCTGGTCGTCTCCATGTGGCTCGGCAACCTGATGCTCCTGTTCCTGAACCTTCCGCTGGTCGGCATGTGGGCCAAGCTGATCTCGGTGCCCTATCATTTCCTGTTCCCGGTGATCTGCGTCTTCATTGCGATCGGCGTCTACAGCATCAACAACAACGTTTTCGACGTCTACCTGATGGCGCTGTTCGGCGTGCTCGGTTACTTCTTCAAGAAGCTGGGGGCGGAACCTGCGCCTTTGATCCTGGCCATGATTCTGGGTCCCATGGCAGAAGAATACCTGCGCCGGACGCTGCTGATCTCCCATGGAGATGCGACCGTCTTCCTTACAAGTCCACTCAGCCTCGGGACGCTTGTCGTTGCCGGCCTGCTTCTCCTTTCGATCGTCTCGCCGCGCTTCCGCAGGGTACGTGAGGAAGGACTGCAGGAAGCGGACTGACCGGAAAGGAAGGCGATCAAACCCGTCGGGGAAGGAGGGCCTGCGCCGACCCGACCCAACAGTCAACCTCAGGAGCCATCATGCAACAGGATGCCGCAACGCGCCTTCAAACCTTTCTCGATCGCGAGGATCTGTTCGATCTCGTCCGCCGGGAGCGTTTCGCCCGCGACCAGCGTCGTTTCGACGTCATGAGCGCATGTTTTCACCGCGACGCCCAGGTCCGTACGAGTTGGTACGACGGACATGGCGGGGAAGCATATGTGGAAGCGACCCGCAAATGGATGAGCGCGACCGGCAACAGCAAGCATTGGGTGTTCCCGGCTTTCGCGCGGATGGCCGGCGATCGGGCGACGGTGGAAAGTCCTGCGATGATCTTCAACCGTGCGCGGCTGGAAGGCGTGGAGGTCGACGTTCACGTCTTCTGCCGCTTCTTCTCCCGCGCCGTGCGCGAGACGGGCACGTGGAAGCTGATGAGTTTCGAAGTGCTGTTCGAGAGGGATGTGATGAAACCGGTCAATCCCTCGGAGGCGCTTCCCGTCGACTGGTCGGCTCTGTCAGCGATGCGGCCGTCCTACAAGTTCTTGACCTATATCCAGCATGTGCGAGGCGTGAAGGTTAATCCCGATCTGCTGGGGGACGACAGGCCGGACGAGCTCAGCGCGTTTCATGCCGGCGAAGAGGACTGGCTTGCCGGGAGCGATGGCTGATCGACCGGTTTAAGCCGGCGGCCGTTCCAAAGGACGAAATGGCCGCAGTCAACGGTTCTTCGCAAAGCCTGGACGCGCTAGGTTTTGGCCGGAGAACTCGATCTAACGAGTGGGGAGGAGCAACAATGAACAGACGTGAATTTATCGTATTGGGGGGAGCCGTTGCCGCGCTGGCGACGAGCAGAGTAACGCTTGCGGCGGATTGGCCGAACAAATCGGTCGTGGTCATCTCCGCTTACCCGCCTGGCGGCACGAGCGATATCATCGCGCGCCTTGTGGCCGATCTCCTGACGGCGAAATTCGGTCAGCAGTTCGTCATCGAAAACCTCGCCGGCGCGGCCGGTGCGCTGGCAGGCGGGAAGCTCGCGCGCTCGGCGCCGGACGGCTACACGATCCTCGTCAGCGGCAGCGCGCCGATTGCGGCCAACAAGGTCGTGCAGACGAACCTCGCCTATGACCCCGAGGCGGATTTCACGCCGATAACGATCGTGGCCGAAAGCCCGGCATTGCTTACCGCAAGCGCCAAGGCTCCGGCAAAGACGCTTCAGGAGCTGATCGCCTATGCGAAAGCCAATCCGGGGAAGGTGAACATCGGCAATCCGGGTGCTGGCACGAAGGGTCATATCTGTGCCGCGCTCATCGGTTTGCAGACCGGCATCGAATTGAACCATATTCCCTACAAGGGTTCACCGCCGTTGCTGGCCGATCTCCTGGGCGGGCATATCGACTTCGCGCTCGATGCTCCGTCCAACTACCTTCCGCACATCAAGGACGGAAAAATCCACGGCGTCGCGGTGACCTCGGCGCATCGGATCGGCGAGCTGCCCGATGTCCAGACGGTCGCGGAACAAGGGCTCAAGGATTACGAACAAACCCTTTGGTTCGGCGCTGTCGGCCCCAAGGGCATGCCCGCGGATATCGTGAGCGCAATTCAAAAAACCATCAAGGATTGGATCGATACGCCCGCGGCCAAGGAAAAGCTGGCATCGCTCGGCCTTACCGCCGTCGCCAATACCCCCGAGGAGATGCGAAGCGAGATGGCCCGGGAGATCGAATCGATCAAGCCATTGGTTACTGCGGGTCTCGTGCAGCCGAGCTGAGGCGGACCGGGCATGTGAATGGGGTTGGGGCGAGGCGGCATCGCAGCCGGGCCGGTAAGATGCCGCCTCGATCCTTTGGCCCCGCCGAGTGTCCCCGGCAAACAGATACAAGGATAAACTGCGCTGCATGAGCAAACCTCTTACCCTGACCGTCAATGGCCGGGATCATGACCTGGATGTATCTGGCACGACGCCTCTGCTGGACGTGTTGCGGAACAGTCTCGGGCTGAAGGGCAGCCGATATGGCTGCGGGCTGGAACAATGCGGCGCCTGTATGGTGCTGATCGACGGTGCGGCCGAATATTCCTGCAGCCGCGAGGTCGGCACGCTTGCGGGGTACTCTATCACGACGGTCGAGGGTCTCGGCACCATGGAGGCATTGCACCCGCTTCAGCAAGCCTTTCTCGACGAGCAGGCGGGACAGTGCGGTTACTGCCTGTCCGGGATCCTGATTGCGGCCAAGGCTTTTCTTGACCGAAATCCGGACCCTACACGCGCCGAAGTCGCTGCGGCGCTGGACAGGAACCTCTGCCGCTGCGGTTCCCATCCGCGCATCCTGCGCGCGGTGCTCAGGGCGGCTGCCGTGATGCGCCGGCAGGTGGCTTGATGGCCGAGCTCACTTTCAGCCTCAAGGAAAATCCGCGGATCGACCGCTGGCTTCGCTTCGAACCTGACCGCAGGGTGCGCATCGGAACCGGCAAGGTGGAGCTTGGCCAGGGCGTCCTGACAGCGCTTGCCCAGATCGCGGCAGAAGAGCTGGACCTCAGCATAGACCAGATACGGATGATGTCCGGCAACAGCGTCGAAGGTCCGGGTGAGGGCTATACCGCGTCGAGCTGGTCGATTGAGCATTCCGGCGGGGCGATTCGTCTCGTCGCAGCCGAGGTTCGCGCCCTCGCCCTGAAGCAGGCGGCTCTCCGGTTGAATGCCGCTCCCGATGAGTTGACCATCGTTGAGGGAGCTTTCCTCAGAAATGGCGTGTCGAGCGGGATCGATTACTGGAGCATCGCGGGTGAGCTCGATCTTTCCGCCGAGGTGACAGGTTCGGTGCCCGCGAAGCCTCCTAGCTCCTATCGCCTTGTCGGCACGTCCGTTCCGCGGATTGACCTGCCGGCCAAGCTGACAGGGTCGGGCTTCATCCAGGACATGACGTTTCCTGGGATGCTCCATGCCCGCACCCTGCGCCAGCCCGGCCGCGGTGCGGAACTGGTCTCATTGGACGAGGATGCGGTTCGGCGCCGCGCCGGAGCCGAAATCCGTATCGTGCGCGTCGAGAACTTTGTCGCCTTTGTCGGCGTCGACGAAACTGCCGTCCGCACTGCTGCGGTCGCTGCGTCGGAGCGCGCCGTCTGGACGGATGCCCGGAGCCTGCGCCCGGAACAGGCCACTCCCGGATGGGTCGCATCGCAGCCTTCCGACGACCGATTGATGGGCGATCCTCGTCCTGAACTCGCCCTGGACCGGGTTTCGGCCCGCTTCACCCGTTCCTTTCTGTCGCATGGCTCCATTGCCCCCTCCTGTGCTGTCGCAGTCTACCGAGATGGCATGCTGAGTGTCTGGTCGCATGGACAGGGAATGCAGCCGCTACGCGAGAACATCGCGAAGACACTGGGATTGCCCTTAGGCAATGTTGCCTGCCATCATGTGCAGGGCCCCGGCTGCTATGGCCACAACGGCGCCGACGACGCCGCGTTCGATGCGGCGCTCGTGGCGATGGCGATGCCCGGTAGCCCGATCCGGCTCATGTGGCGTCGCGAGGAGGAGTTCGGCCACGAGCCGCTGTCTTCGGCGATGACGGTTGCCGTTCACGCAGCGCTTGATCCTGCCGGGCGTCCATTGGACTGGACGACCGAAATCTGGAGCGCGACGCATGGCCAGCGTCCTGGCGTCGGCGGCGCTTATCTATTGGCAGCCGATGCCCTGAAAGAACCGCCGCTGCAGCGCAAGCCGTTCGACATTCCGTTGGAGCGCGGAGGCGGTGCTGCCCGCAACGGTATCCCGCTCTACGAGATGGGCGCCAAGCGGATTGATTTTCATCTGATCCACGACGTGCCGGTCCGCACCTCGTCGCTGCGCGGCCTCGGAGCGACACTCAACGTTTTTGCCATCGAGGGGTTTGTCGATGACTTGGCTGCACGCGTCGGGGAAGATCCGCTCGCATACCGCCTGTCCATGCTTTCCGACCCGCGCGCCCGTCGGGTCGTCGAGAAAGCGGCCGCGATGGCGAACTGGGCATCGCGTGACGCCGGCGGCACCGGCAGCGGATTGGGTATCGGCCTTGCCCGATACAAGAATTCCTCGGCCTACGCTGCCGTGGTCGCGGCCGTCGAGGTTGACGAGGCTGTGCGCGTCACCGATGTGTGGTGCGCCGTCGATGCCGGGCTGGTCATAAACCCTGACGGACTTGTCAACCAAATCGAAGGCAATATCGTCCAGGCCATCAGCTGGACCCTTATCGAAGAAGTTCGCTTCGGTCCGCAGGGCATCTCGACGACCGATTGGCAGAGTTATCCCGTCATCCGCTTTTCCGACGTACCTGAGATTTGCGTCGAGCTTGTCGATGCGAGCGAACATCCGCCACTCGGCGTCGGCGAATGCGCTGGCGGACCAACGGCTGCCGCCATCGGCAATGCAGTTGCTCATGCATTGGGCGCCCGCATCCACGACATGCCGATGACACGGGAGCGGATCATGGCTGCCATCCTGGCCTGATGTGCGGTTGCGAGCGACAGGACACGCCGGCCAGCTCCTATTTCCCGCGATGGAGAGGGTTTGGCGAGACGACTTCCAACCCGCCGCGTCTCGAGGCGGCTGACGAGGTGAGATCAAGATGACAGAAGTAGCCACATCTTTCCGCATGTCTTCGACTGCAATAGGCGAGACTACATTGTTCTACAGCCCGGGCGCCTGTTCGCTTGCCCCACATATCGCTCTGGAGGAGGCGGGCAGACCCTATAAGCCGATCGAAAGGCTATTGTCGAAAAGCGAGCATCTCGCCCCGGAATATCTCGTGATCAATCCTCGCGGGAAGGTGCCGGCGCTTATCACGCCGGACGGCAGGGTGATCACCGAGAACACTGCAATTCTGGCATATATCGGTCTCACAAATCCGGAGATGGCGATGTTTCCGACCGACACCGTCGAGCAGATGCAATATCTTGCTCAGATGGCCTGGTTTTCGAACACGCCCCATATCTTCCAGAAAGCGAAGTTCAGGCCCTATCGGTTCGCCGACGGGGAGGAGGTTTATGACGATATTCGCGCCAAGGCGCTGGCATCTTACTGGG
The DNA here is from genome assembly GCF_900177415.1 of Xaviernesmea oryzae. GTDB lineage: Bacteria > Pseudomonadota > Alphaproteobacteria > Rhizobiales > Rhizobiaceae > Neorhizobium > Neorhizobium oryzae_A. Next base: position 115,193 of record NZ_FXAF01000003.1, read on the forward strand.
AGAGCATGCAGGAGATCGACCAACTGATCGCCGGAAACGAGTGGATCATGGGCGCCCGGTATTCCGTCGTGGATCCTTATGCTCTCGTCTTCTACGGCTGGGGCGATAGCAACGGTCTGCCGATGGAAACCCTGGAGGATTTCACCAGGCACAAAAAACAGATGCTTGCTCGACCCGCCGTCAGAACGGTGTTGGAGCGCGAGAAGAACCCCCACTTCAAGCTTTAAGCCAGAGGTTCCGTGCAGCGCTTTCCAAGCGGTTAGTGTGCTTTGGTGGTGCGTGACTTTCGAGCGCAGGCCGAGAGAGGCCTTTCAGGCGACCGGCATGGGCAGGCTTCACTTGCGAGAGGAACCGGTCCGAAGGCTGCGGGCGGAAGATCAGGCGAGCTTGTATGCCTTTCACGATATGACGGCACCGTATGGTCTGGACGAAAGACGGCATCATGCTAGATTTTCCGCATGCCTTGTTCGGTCGGACGCCTCAGACGCGATCATTGATGACGCATGCCATGGGGAGATGGGATGCGGAGTGGAGGATCGGGAGGCATGTCTGGCGGGCTTTGAGAGGCATGCGACGAACGGATTCTGGGGAGGAGCCGCTCATGGGTGTGATCGAAAGGTTTTCCACCGCTGCCGTTAAACCGGCCGGCCGTCTCGATTTCTGGAACCAGCTCTGTTGCGAGACGCTCACCGAAACCTACGTGGATACGGACGTCGACGGCTTTCGCGCCGAGATGTGGCGCTGGTCCATCGGAGATCTGGCGATGATCCGGCCGCGTTCCGACGCATCTGTCGTCAGGCGTTCGCCTTTTGCTTCCAAGCGGGGGGAAAGGTCCGTCGTCCTGCATTTTCAGCATAACGGTCGCAGCCGTTTCTCGCATCAATACCGGCAGGCTGAGCTCGGCGTCGGCGATTTCGTGCTTTCCGATGCAGAGGCCGGTTACAAATTCGACCTGTCGCCGGATCACGAACTGCTGGTCGTGGAAATGCCGCGTGCGCCTTTGGAAGAACGTCTTTCTTCGCTTTCGGACAAGTTGAATTGCCGGCTGCCGGGGACGTCCCCCGGCGGCAGGCTGTTCCGTGAATTCCTGCTCTCGCTTTGGCGGCAGGGTCACCAGGGTGACGGCGATCTGGATCTGCAAAAGGGGATATCAAGCGTCTTCTTCGACATGCTGGCATTGGCCGTCCATGGTGCAACGACGCCTGTCAGAAATGAGGCCGAGCACTGGCCGCTCCGGACGCATCTCCTCGGTCTCGTCGAGCTGCGTCTCTGCGAGCCCGATTTGCGCACGACGACACTTGCGGAAGCGCTGGGTGTCTCCCCCCGGACCATCCAGAATGTCTTCGCTGCCATGGGCACCACCCCGTCGAACTATATTCTGGAACGGCGGCTGGCGCGGGCGGCGGATCTGCTGCGGGCGGACCGGAGCATGCCGGTCACGTCGATCGCCTATGAACTCGGCTTCAACGACAGCGCCTATTTCGCCCGCTGTTTCCGTCGCCGCTTCGGCACCAGCCCGAGCGGGTGGCGGGGCGACAACTGACAGATGAGCATCCGACGACCGCCTATGCCGTCTTAAGTCCTGAATTGCGTTTTGGTCCTACTCACGTTTCGCACCAGTCCTCGCGATCCTGATTGTATTTCGTCAAGTTCGTTGCCGGCGGCCGGGAAGGCCTCCGAACGGGAAACATGCACGTGGGGAGGACGGGCGGTTTATCGGATCCTGTGCGTCATGCGCGCCGATCCGGCTTATCGCGCAAGGCTGTGCCCTTTGGGCTGGCGAGCGTCTCCGTATCCTGCCGCAACGTGCCGGAGCAGGAACAAGACAATGGATACTTCAATCAGGAACGCCCCGCCTTCCAACGCCTTCAAGATCGTCGACGTGCCCGACCCCTACAAGGAGCTCTCGGCCCTGCGCGGCTCTGCCGGCACTTTCGTCGGTTCGGGCGAGCTCGAAAGCCCATGGATTCCCTTCGGAGAGAATGCCGCCATCCGCCATTTCGCCTTCGATGTCCGCAACAACATCTACAGCAACATCCTCTGGATCAAAGGGCCGGGTGTGATCGGCACGCATTATCATCGCGGCAGGATCGTGATGCTCTGCCTGCATGGCAGCGCGCGCTATCTGGAATATCCGTGGGTCGCCGGTCCCGGCGATTTCATCCAGGAAGTGCCGGGGGAGGCCCATACGCTGGTGAGCGAACATCCGGAAGGCACCAAGCTTTTCGGCTGGATGCAGGGCGCGATCGACTTCTACGACGACAAGGCGAACTTCGCGTTCACGGCGGATGTCTGGTGGTTCATGAACCACTATGAGACCTACTGCAAGGAACACGGCATCCCGATCAACCCCCAGCTTTACATCTGATATTCCGGCCAGTCGCGCATGCGCGAGGGGACGCGCCGCGACCGGCCCTGAATTTCTCGGGAGGACTTCATGCATAATACATTCACGCCTTCGCCGAAGGCTGTGCGGTCGGCGCGCTACCAGTTCCTGCTGGTCGGATTGCTGAGCCTCAACTTCGGCATCGTCTTTTTCGACCGAAATGCGCTCGGCTTTCTGATGCCGTTCATTCAGCCGGACCTGCAGCTCAACAACACGCAGGTGGGCATTCTGGCGAGCGCGCTTTCCTTCACCTGGGCGCTCGCCGCTTTCGGTATCGGCAAGCTTTCCGACACGATCGGCAACCGCAAGCTCCTGCTGGTGCTTTCGACCATCGCCTTTTCGCTCTGCTCGTTCCTGAGCGGCATCGCCGGAAGCTTTGCCCTGCTGCTTGGCGCGCGGTTGCTGATGGGAGCCGCGGAGGGCGGCATCATGCCGATCAGCCACGCCATGGTGGCTTCCGAAGTCGCGCCGGAGCGTCTCGGCCTTGCCCAAGGGGTGGCCCAGAATTTCGGCTCCAACCTGCTCGGCTCCTTCGTCGCGCCGGTTCTGCTGGTTGGTTTCGCCACCGCCTACGGATGGCGGGAGGCCTTTTTCCTGGCCGGCATCCCGGGCATCCTGACCGCACTTCTCATCTGGTGGCTGATCGACGAACCGAAAGCGCCGGCGGCCGCGAAGGCGGAGGCTCCGAAGGTCAGCGTCGTCAGCGTGCTCCTGGAGCGCAACGTGCTGATCTGCGTCAGCCTCAGCGTCCTGCTCGTCTCCTATCTCGTCGTCTGCTGGGTCTTCATGCCGCTCTATCTCACCCAGGTACGAGGCATCTCGCCGGACGGCATGGGCTGGCTGATGGGCACGCTCGGCATTTCCGCAACGATCGGCGCCTTCGTGGTCTCCGGACTTTCCGATCGCATCGGCCGCCGACCGGTGATGATCGTCATGCCGCTGCTCGGCCTGCTGCTGCCGCTCGGCGCGCTCTACTATCAAGGCTCGCTTTGGATGCTCGCCGTGTTCTTCTTCTTCGGCTGGGGTCTGAACGGCATTTTTCCGCTGTTCATGGCGACCGTGCCGACCGAAAGCGTCGATCCCCGCTATGTCGCAACCGCGCTCGGCCTCACCATGGGCACCGGCGAGGTGCTTGGCGGTGTCCTGGCACCATCGTTGGCAGGCATGGCGGCCGACGCCGCAGGACTCACCGCGCCGCTCTGGATCATGGTCGGCCTCACGGTGGTTGCGACGATCACAGCGCTCTTTCTGCGCGAAACCGCGCCGTCGCAGGTGCGCAAGGCCGCAACCTCTGCAGCCGCCACGGCCTGATCGACCGGTGACATGGGCATGCCGGACGGAAGGTCCGGCATGCCTGCCTGAAATCTTGGGAGATACCGATGAAGGCTCTGGAACAGTTCGATATCAGCGGCCGCTCTGCACTCGTCACCGGCGCCGCTTCCGGCCTGGGGCTCGCCTATGCCGAGACGATGGCCGAGGCGGGTGCAAAAGTGACGTTGACGGATATCGATGCGGAAGGCGCGGAACGGGAGGCGGTGCGGCTCAGGGAACTCGGATACGAAGCCCGCTCGGCCCGCCTGGATGTCCGCAACCGGGAGGAGAGCCGCGCGGTATTCGAAGCGCATGTGGATGCCTATGGCGGCCTCGATATCGCTTTCGCCAATGCGGGGATCGATACCGGACCGGGCTTTTGGAATCCGGGTGGCTACCGCAATCCGGACGGACAGGTCGATACGCTCGATCCCGCTCGCTGGGACCGCAGCCTTTCCGTCAATCTCACCGGCATGTTCAACACCATCCGCGAGGCGGTTCGCATCATGAAGGCAGCGGGATGCGGCGGCTCGATCATCGCCACATCGTCGAACGCCGCGATGATCTGCGAAGCGATCGTCGATCTGCCCTACATGCCGGCCAAAGCGGGTGTCGCGCACCTTGTCCGGCATCTGGCGCTGGAGCTTGCGGAATTTCGTATCCGCGTCAACGCGATCGCACCCGGTCCTTTCGTGACCAATATCGGTGGCGGAGCGCTGAAGAGAGATCCGGCCCTGCGTGCCAAATGGGATTCGCAGGTGCCGCTTGGCAGGGTCGCCGAGACCTACCAGATCAAGCCGCTGGCGCTCTATCTCGCCTCGGACGCATCGAGCTATATGACGGGCAGCCAGTTGCTGATCGACGGCGGCATGGCACAGGGGAGGTTCCGCTGATGCGCGCCGCGGTTTTCCGGCAATTGCACCAGCCGCTAGCTATCGAAACGTTGCGCGACCCGGAGCCGGGAAGCGGTCAGGTGGTGATCCGCGTCGGACGCTGCGGCATTTGCGGCTCCGACCTGCACATGACGGAAGACCCCGCTTTTGGCGCACGGCCCGGCGACGTGCTGGGCCATGAATTCGCGGGCGAGGTCGTGGCGCTCGGCAAAGACGTCGAGCGCTTACGGCTCGGGGACCGAGTTTCCGTCGTGCCGATCTCGAGCTGCGGGACGTGCCCGAGCTGTCTTGCCGGAGAGCCGGCCTGGTGCAGCCGGATGGCGCTGCAGGGTGGCGGATATGCCGAACTTGCGGTTACCAGCGAACGCCAATGCGTGCTCCTGCCGGATAGCGCGAGCATTGCTGACGGCGCGATCGTCGAGCCGCTGGCGGTTGCATTGCACGGGGTCATGCGCGCCGGCATGAAGCCCGGTGCAAAGGTGCTGGTGCTCGGTGCGGGGCCGATCGGGCTCGCGACCGCCTATTGGGCGCGTCGTCTCGGCGCGACCGAGGTCGTCGTGCAGGACGTCGCGCGTTATCAGGAGGAGCGCGCCTTCGCCATGGGTGCGACACGGTTCGTCTGCGATCCCGTGGAACCCGTCATCGCGAGCGATGCGGCATTCGGCGGGAAGCCGGATATCGTCTTCGAATGCGTGGGCATTCCCGGGCTGATTGCACAGGCGGTCGAGCAGGCACGCGTCAGGGGGACGGTCGTCATTCTCGGGCTTTGCACCCGACCGGATACGTTTGTGCCTTTCCGGGCTTTGTCGAAGGAACTCAACTTGGTGACTTCCGCCTTCTTCAAACGGCAGGAATACGAGGCATCCCTCGATGCATTGAATGCCGGGAGCGCCGAACCGCGAATGCTGGTCACGGATACGATCGGCCTTGACCAGGTGCCCGAAGGTTTCGAAGCGCTGCGCAAACGTACCCATGAATGCAAGGTGCTGATCGCGCCATAGGGTCGAGTTCCGTCCGCGGGAGACCGCAAGTCGGGTCCGTCCTGCTCCTGAGCTTCTGCAGACCCTCGATTGTCTCCGGCTTCCTGACGGCGCCGGCGGAGCGATGTCGAGATCGTACGGGTCGAAGCGTTCCCGAAATCAGGGGCTCGTGTTCGATCCCATCAGAATACCAGACCTAGCCCGGACCCTGTTCGAGCACCTCCTTCAGGGTGCCTACGAATGTCTGCGCGGCAAGCGACAGCGGGCGGCGTTTGGGAATGATCATGCCGACCGAAACCGGAATGCGCGGCTCGAATTGACGCACTACGATCTGGTCGAACTCATTTGCATCCCACACCGAGAAATGGTCGACCAGCGCCACCCCACGGCCTCGTTCCACGAGGCGGCGGATAAGCTGGCTCTGGTTGGAGATCAGGTAGTTCGAAGGCTTTACGCCCTCGTCGGAAAGCGACCGGAAGATCGCCGCACCGAACGGCACCGAGCGCGGATAGGTGACGAAGGGCTGATCGGCGATGTCGCCCGACAGGATGATCCGGTGCTTCGCCAGCGCGTGATCCGGCGGCATGATGCAGACCATTGACGAGGTTTTGAGCGTCTGCGTCATCAGGTCGGACTCATGCTCGGGATGATGCACGAGTCCGAAGTCATAATTTCCGCGGCTGACATAGGAGTGGATCTTGTCGGAATCCAGCAGATCCACCTGTACCTGTATTCCCGGATAGAGGTTGTTGAACCGCTCGACCGTCATAGGAATGAGGGCGGTGCTGAAGGCCGACAATATGCCGATATTGACGTAACCCTGCACCATGGCCGTGAGGTCCAGCGAAAGGTTCTCGAACACCGTCAGCTCGTCCATGAGACGCGCCGCGTGGGAAAAGAGCAACTCCGCCTCCGGGGTCGGACGCAGCCGGCCGGCGCTTCGCTCGAACAGTTTTACCCCTGCGAAATCCTCGAGTTGCTTCAACGACTTGCTGGCATTCGGCTGAGTGGTGTGGAGCACCAGCGCGGCTTCCGTCACCGAGCCCGTCTTCATGAACGCCGCGAGCGTGTCGAGATGTCTGAGCTTGATCCTTCGCATGATGGCGGCCTCCGCAGATATTCCATTTTGGAATGGAAAACTTGATTAATTGAATTTTACAAGGTGCGATAGTCAAATTTAGATCGTGTCCATGACAGGCAAGGCGGCGGCGTGAAGCCGGAGCCACAGCGCAAAAGACCAGAGCATCATGGGCAATATCAGGGTCGGCATCGATGTCGGCGGTACCTTCACGGATTTCACGGTCCTCGACGACGAGACCGGGGGCATGCGTCACTTCAAGGTGTCCTCGACACCGCATGACCCGTCCGAAGCGATCGAGACCGGTATTGCCGGCTTCGCCGGGCGCGGCCTTCAGGCTTCCGAAGTCGTTCACTTCGGTCACGGCACGACGGTTGCGACCAACATGGTCATCGAACGCCGCGGCGGAAAGACCGGCCTGCTGACTACGGAAGGCTTTCGCGATGTGCTTGAGATCGGCCGCCAGACGCGTCCGGATCTCTTCGACATGAGCGTCCGCAAGCCGGACCCGCTGGTCGTCCGTCCGCTGCGCCTCGAAGTGGCGGAGCGTCTCGGTCCGGCCGGCGAGGTCATCGTGCCGCTCGATGAGGCGGGCGTGGAAGCCGCCGCGATGCAGTTCAAGTGGGAAGGCGTGGAAGCGGTTGCGATCGGTTTCCTGCATTCCTACCGCAACCCGGCGCACGAGCAGCGCGCCGCGGATATCATCCGCAAGCACCTGCCGCACGTCTTCATCTCGCTGTCGAGCGACGTTCTGCCGGAGTTCCGCGAATACGAGCGCATCTCGACCACGGTCATGAACGCCTATCTCATGCCGCGCATGGACGGCTATCTCGACCGCTTCATGACCCGGTCGCGCAAGGCGGGCGTGGAGGCCAAGCCTTATACGATCCATTCCAACGGCGGGCTGATGTCCACCGAGACGGCGCGCAACTATCCTGTCCGCACCTGCCTTTCAGGCCCCGCGGCCGGGGTCGTCGGCGCATCCCTGGTCGGCAAGGCGGCCTCCTTTCTGGACATTATTACCTATGACGTTGGCGGCACGTCGACCGACGTTGCGCTGATCGCCAACGGCAAGCCGGCCTATTCCACCGATCGCGACGTGGCCGGTTACTCCATTCGCTGCCCGATGGTCGACGTCCATGTCATCGGTGCCGGGGGCGGATCGATCGCCTGGCTCGACGACGCCGGAGGCCTGAAGGTCGGCCCCCAGAGCGCGGCGGCTGTGCCGGGGCCTGCGGCCTACGGCAAGGGCGGCACCGATGCGACGATTTCCGACGCCAACATCGTGCTGCAGCGATTGAACCCGGTGGCGCTTCTCGACGGCGCCATGCCGGTCGATCGGGAGGCTGCTCTCAAGGCTGTCGGCGCGGTTGCCGAGAGAATCGGCCGCTCCGTCGAGGATACCGCATGGGGGATCATCCGCATCGCCGTCGCCAACATGGCTCGCGCCATCCGCGCCGTTTCGATGGACAAGGGACACGACCTCAAATCCTTCGCATTGATGGCCTTTGGCGGCGCCGGTCCGCTCCACTCCTCGCTGGTTGCGGCGGAGACCGGGTTGAACACCGTCATCATCCCGGAGTCTCCCGGCACGATGTGCGCCCGCGGCGTGCTTCTGTCGGACGTGACGCGCGACTTCGTCTCGACCCAGATCAAGCGGGTCCAGGGCGAAGGCTGGCACGATATCAAGTCGGCGGTCGAAGGCCTGGAAGTCCAGGCGCGGGAATGGCTGGAGGCGGAAACGATCCCCGACGAGAAACGTGCGCTCCAGCACATCGCCGAAGCCCGCTATGCCGGCCAGAACCACGAAATCCGCGTCGAAGGCATTCTTTCCACGGCGGAGGATTTCGCCGCCCGCTTCGCGTACGCCCATCGCATCGTCTACGGTTATGCACTGGACGACCATCCCGTCGAGATCGTCAACCTGCGCGTCCAGGCGATCGGCCATGCCGGCCGGCCGCTCCAGACGGTGCGGAGCGCTGGCGGCTCCATGAAGGATGCCATCTTCGGCGAGCGTGAAGTCTATATCGATCCGCAGACCGGATGGCGGACGGTACCGGTCTATAAGCGCGCCGCCATGCCACAGGGAGAGAAGTTCTCAGGTCCGGCGATCGTCGAGGAACTGACGTCCACGACCTACGTGCTTCCCGGCCAATCGGGCGTCGTCGACGCTTACGGCAACATCATTCTGAGCTTTGTGAAGGATCGTGCGTGATGCAGCAGCACGTCAAACCGCCGCGCGAATTCGACGCCATCGAGATGGAGGTCTACTCCAACCGGTTCATGTCGATCACCGACGAGATGGGGCTCAGCCTCGTGCGCTCGTCCTTCTCGACCAACATCAAGGAGCGCAAGGATTGCTCCGTCGGCCTCTTCGACGGCCGCGGCCGGCTCATCGTCCAGGCCTCCCATATCCCCGTCCATCTCGGCTCGCTGCAGGGCGGCGTCGCGGCGGTTCTCGAAAACTACAAGATCGAGGATATCAAACCGGGCGACGCGTTCATCTGCAACGATCCTTATCTCGCAGGCGGCTCGCACACGCCGGACATCTCGATCCTGACGCCCGTCTTCTATGAAGGCCGGCTCTGCTTCTTCGCCGCCAATCTCGGTCATCATTCGGATGTCGGCGGCGGGGTGCCGGGCTCCTGCGATCCCAGCCAGACGAGCATCTTCGCGGAGGGTATCCGTATTCCCGTGCTGAAGATCGCCCGCGAAGGCGTCCTGGACGAGCAGATCGTCAAGCTCATCAGCACGAACAGCCGCGACCCGCTGGAACGTATCCTCGATCTGAAGGTGCAGATCGCCACCAACGAGATCGGCCGGCGCAAGCTCGTCGCTCTTGCGGATCAGTTCGGTATAGGCACCGTCGAAAAGGCGGTGGACGATCTGATCGCCTATTCGGAAAGCCGTCTGCGCAAGCGCATCGGTGATCTTCCCGACGGCGTCTACAAGGGCGAAGCCTTCATCGACGGCGATGGCGTGGGTTACGAGCCCTGCCGTATCGAAGTCGCGATCCACGTCGCGGGCGATGGCATCACCTTCGATTTCACCGGCACAGACGTTCAGGCGCGAGGCGCGGTCAACATTCCCAAGACCGCCCTCGACGCCACCTGCTACTACACGATCAAGGCACTGCTCGATCCGACGCTGCCCCCGAACGAGGGCATGGCGCTGCCGGTCACGATCGTGGCGGAAGAGGGCACGCTGGTCCGGCCGAAGTTCCCGGCGGCCGTCGGCATCCGCTCGACCACTTGCCAGCGCGTCGTCCGCGCCATCTTCCAGGCCTTTGCCGATGTGCTTCCGAAGGAAAAGGTCTTTGCCTCCTCGGCCGACATGAACGCGACGATGATCTTCTTCGGCCCGCACAAGACGCGCGAAGGCAATTTCGTCTATCTCGAAACCGTCGGCGGCGGCGCGGGAGCAAGCCTCGAACACGACGGCATGAACGGCATCCAGGTGCATATCACCAACACGTCGAACCTGCCGGCCGAAGCATTGGAAATCGAATATCCGCTGATGGTGCGCCGCTACGCTCTGGCCGATGGCTCCGGCGGAGAAGGCCGGACGACGGGCGGCATGGGCATCGTTCGCGAAGTGGTGGCCATGACCGACGGCGTGCGCGCCAATGCCTCATGCGAAGGGCTTCGCACTCCGGCCGACGGTGTCTTCGGCGGTGGCCAGGGCGAAGTGGCCCGGCTGAAGTTCGCGACGGCCAACGGCGCCGTCAAGGAATACGACATCTCGATCACCAACATCCTCATGAACCGCGGGGACAGCCTGTTCCTGCAAACGCCGGGCGGTGGCGGCTTCGGTCGCGCGTCCTGAATCCTCTGGAGAATGAATGAAATGGCTCTCGAAAACCTGACGCCGAGCGACGCAGAGATCAAGTCGGCTCCCAACCCCAATTACCTGGAGGGGGACTATCTGAAGGGCGTCCTGGAGATGACCTTCCGCGATGGCAATCCGGTCGCCGAAAAGCTCGTCGAGGAAATCTTCTCGTCGCGGCAGATCGAGTCCATCTATCTCGTCGGCGCCGGCGGCTCGAACTCCTATATCGAGCCGGTCAAGTACATCCTCGACAAGCATTGCGATCTCAGGATCGAGCGGATCAATTCCACGGAACTCGAAACCCGCCGTCCGAAGCCCGTCAACGAAAAGGCCGTCGTACTCCTGACCTCGCATAACGGCGAGACCGAGGACACCGTGGTTGCCGCCCGCTGGGCGAAGACCACGGGCGCCGTCACTGTGGCGCTGACTTCCGGCCATGACAGCGGCCTTGCCAAGATCTGCGATTACCTGCTGCCCTACAGCAAGGAACTGCCGGGCATGCCGAAGACGATGATCGCCTATCTCTTCGCCGCACATTTCCTGAAGCGTCTCGGCAATCCGGTCGGCGCCCAGCTCATCGCTGATCTGGAGGCGATGCCGGCCAAGCTGCACGACATCAAGAATGCCGAGCGCGAACGCGGCATGGAGCTTGCCCGGCGATACAAGGACGAGAACATCTACTACGTTCTCTCGAGCGGCATCCTTTCGGCGCTGAACTACCAGTATTCGATCTGCATCTTCAACGAGATGCTGTGGCTCGACGCCTCCGACATCCACTCGGGAGAATTCCGCCATGGTCCGTTCGAGGTCGCCGATCCGGACATGGCCTACATCTTCCTGATGGACAACGGCGAGAACCGCAAGATCGACCAGCGGGCACTGAAGTTCACCAGGCGCGTGACCGACAAGATCATCACCTTCGATGCCGGCCGTTACGAGGACGTCTCTCCGCTACTGTCGCCCTTCGTGATCGGCGTCACCTGGTACTGGTTTGCCCATACGCTGTCGGTGCTGCGGGAGCATCCGCTCAGCGTGCGCCGCTACATGTGGAAAGTCGACTACTGATGACGGAAGCGTCCGCCGATATCGCCTTCAATCCCGGGACGAGGGTTCCGTGCCGGGTGACACTGCGCGATTGGCGGGCGTCCTGCCCGTCTCGGCACCGCACGACAGGAAGGGCGGTCGGGAAATGATGACGCCGGACAAGAACTATTCGGGCCTCAAGGTCCTCGGGCTCGGCGACAATGTCGTCGACCGCTATCTGCATACGGGCAAGATGTATCCGGGCGGCAATGCGCTGAATTTCGCGGTCTATGCCAAAATGCTCGGCGCCGACGCTTCCTTCCTCGGCACGTTCGGAACGGATGCGGCGGGGCGTCATGTACGCGCCACGCTCGAAGAGCTTGCCATACCGACCCCGCTCTGCCGGGTCGTCGAAGGCGAAAACGGCCATGCGGACGTGCGCGTCGTCGACGGAAACCGCGAATTCGTGTTTTCCAACAAGGGCGGCGTCGCGCGGGAAAATCCCTTCACGCCAAGCCGGGCCGACATCGACTACATCGCTGGCTTCGGCCTCGTGCACACGAGCTGCTACAGCCATCTCAATCCGCATCTTGCGGCGTTGAAGGGTGCGAGTGCCCTGCTTTCCTACGATTTTTCCTATCGCTGGCAGATGGACGATCTGATCGGCTCCGTCACGCCGCATCTCGATTTCGCTGCACTTTCGGCTGGCGACGTGGGTCGCGAACGCGGCCTTGCCGCCCTTCGCGAAACCGTTGCCAATGGTTGCGGTCTGGCACTGGCGACCTTCGGGCCGGAAGGCGCCGTCATCTATAACGGCAAAGACTTCGTTTCCGTCTTGCCGAAGCCGGCCGATGTCGTCGATACGCTCGGTGCGGGCGACGCGTTCATCACGGCGACGCTCCTGTCGTTGCTCGCGTCGGGATGGACGCGCGGCAACCCGCCGCCGGCAGAGACGATCGCCGTCGCCATGGAGAAGGGCAGCCTGTTTGCTGCCGAGATCTGCGGGATCGACGGCGCGTTCGGCCACGCCGCTCCCATTGCCGTCAACGCACCGATTTGAGAGGAGGCTGGATGCTCGAAGTCAGAAACCTCTCGATCGCCTTCAGGACCAGAACCGGATTGAAGTCCGCCGTCCGCAATATCGCCTTCACCATCAAGCCGGGAGAAATCCTCGGGCTGGTCGGGGAAAGCGGCAGCGGCAAGACGATCACTTCGCTCGGGGTCATGGGGCTTCTGCCGCCGAACGCGGTGGTGACCGGCGGCGAGGTTCTGGTGGACGGCGTCGATATCCTGAAGCTGCCGCCGGCCGAATTGCGCAAGTTGCGCGGCAGCCATATCGCCATGATCTTCCAGGATCCGATGGCGTCGCTCGATCCGATTTTCACCTGTGGCGACCAGATCGTCGAAGCGATCCTGCTGCACGAGCGGATCGATCGCGCGGCAGCACGCCGGAAAGCGCGCGAGCTGCTGGAAAAGGTCCGCATTCCCGATCCCGAGCGGGCGATGCGGTCCTATCCGCACGAGCTGTCGGGCGGTCAGTGCCAGCGCATCATGATCGCCATGGCAGTTGCATGCAAACCGCGCATCATTATCGCCGATGAACCGACAACCGCCCTCGACGTGACGGTGCAGAAACAGGTGCTCGAACTCTTGCGCGGCCTCAACGAGGAAGTCGGCGCGGCGATCCTGCTGATCACCCACGATCTCGGGGTCATCTATGAGGTCGCCGACCGCGTCGTGGTCATGTATGCCGGCGACAAGATGGAGGAGGCAGCCACCGCCGACCTCTTCGCGACGCCGCAGAGCGATTATTCGAAGGCGCTGATCGATTCCATGCCGTCGCTCGGCCATCGCGCGGAGCGGCTCCCGGTGATCGAGCGCGATGCGTCGGGCAAGGTACGCAGCGTCCGGCCCGAACCGCGCGTCCGCCCGGTGGCGGCCGGACCGGTTCTGGCTGACGGCGATCGCCCGCTGCTCGAACTCCGGGATCTCTGCAAGTCCTACTGGGTGAAGCCTTCGCCACTCTCCATGCCCGTTGAAATGCGCGCCGTCGACCGCGTCAGCCTGTCGGTTGCGCCGCGCACGACGCTTGGCCTCGTCGGCGAATCCGGCTGCGGCAAGAGCACGCTGTCACGTGCCGTCATGCGGCTGTACAAACCTGATTCCGGCCAGATCCTCTTCAAGGGCAGGGATATTGCCGGGCTTTCGGACAGGGAAATGCGGCCGTTCCGGCGTGAAATCGCCATGGTCTTCCAGAATCCCTACGGTTCGCTCAACCCGCGCCAGACAGTCGCCCAGCTCGTCGAGGCGCCGATGGTGATCTTCGCCGACGGCGATGCGGGGCAACGACAGGCACGGGTCCGGTCCCTGCTCGAAGCGGTGGGGCTGCCAGCCGCGGCGGCGCAGAAATATCCGCATGAATTTTCCGGGGGGCAGCGGCAGAGAATTGCCATCGCCCGCGCGCTCGCCCTCAAACCGTCGCTCGTCATCTGCGACGAGGCGGTCTCGGCGCTCGACGTGTCGGTGCAGGCGCAAGTCCTCAACCTGCTCAAGGATCTTCAGGCGGAATTCGACCTGACCTATCTGTTCATCTCCCACGACCTTTCTGTGGTCGAGCATGTCAGCGACACGGTCGCGGTCATGCAGAAGGGCAGGATCGTCGAATACGGAACTGCTGCGGCAATCTTCGGCAATCCCAAGGAAGCCTATACCCGCATGCTGCTCGATGCCGTGCCGACCGTCGGTTCGATGCGCGGCGGAAAGGAGGGCGCATGAACGCCTCGATCGCAGGAGCCCTGCTGCTTGTTGCACGAAAGCTCCTGACCGCCTTCGTGCAGCTTCTCGTGGTAGCGACGCTGATCTTCTCCGTCATGTACATCATGCCAGGCGATCCGGTTCTGCTGCTGCTTGGCGCAGACAGCAACCCGTCGCCGGAAGCGATCGCGGCGATGCGCAGCCAGCTCGGCCTCGACCAGCCCGTGCTGTCGCAATATTTCGTCTGGCTCTGGAACGCGCTGCATCTCGATTTCGGCAAGTCGCTGACCAACGGCTATCCGGTTGCCAACTACGTCATGCAGAACCTGCCGCGCACGCTCGAACTCGCCGTCGCGGCGATCATCATCGCGGCGCTGATCGGCGTGCCGCTCGGCATCGCTGCGGCGCTGAAGCGCGGCAGCATGCGCGACACGGTGCTGACCTCGATCGCAACGATCGGCATTTCGGTGCCGGTCTATATCGTCGGCACGCTGCTGGTGCTGTTCTTCAGCCTGAAGCTCGGCTGGCTTCCGGCAAGCGGCTATACGGATATTTCGCGCAACGTGCTGGAGCATTTCCGCAAGCTTGCCCTGCCGGCCTTCGCGCTCGGTCTGGGGCTGTCGGCGTCGATCGCCCGCATGACGCGTTCGTCCGTGCTGGAGATCCTCGGCCGCGACTTCGTGCGGGCGTTGCGCGCCAAGGGCATGTCCGAACGGCGGATCATCTGGCAGCACGTCCTGCGCAACGCGGCGATCCCGATCGTCACGATCATCGGCCTGCAGCTCGGCAATCTCATGGGCGGCACGGTCCTCGTCGAGGCCATGTTCAATTGGCCGGGCCTCAGCACGCTGCTCGTCGGCGCCGTATCCGCCCGCAACTATCCTCTCGTGCAGGGCGCGATGCTTGCCATCGCAGCCGCCTTCATACTGATCAATCTCGTCGTGGAGCTGCTCTACAGCCTGCTCGATCCCCGCATCCGGAGGAAGCGCTCGTGATCCCCGCAGCAATCCTCCGTGCGACCCGCAGCCAGCCGGCTTTCCTTGCCAGCATCGTCCTGCTCGTCGCCGTTGTTCTCATCGGTGTCTTCGGAAGCTGGCTTGCTCCGCAGGACCCGTTCCTGCTCGATCCGCAGTCCGTCAACCAGGGCAGTTCCGCCGCCCATTGGCTCGGCACCGACGAGTTCGGCCGCGACCTCCTGAGCCGTCTCCTGATCGGCGTTCAGCCGACCCTGCTGGTGGCGATCGGCGCGACCGCGATCGCTGGCGTTTTCGGAACCATGGTCGGGATCGCCGGCGCCTACGGCCGGCCGCTCGTCCAGTTCCTGATCATGCGCAGCGTCGACATCATGCTGAGCTTTCCGCCGATCCTCCTGGCGCTGCTCGCGGTCGGCTTCTGGGAGAGCGGCGTGCTGAGCCTCGCGGTCGTCATCGGCGTTCTCTATATTCCGCATTTCGCCCGCGTCGCGCATGCCGCCACGCTGCAGGTTTCCCGCATGGAGTTCATGGAGGCCGAGCACGCGATGGGCGCCTCGGCAGGGCGCGTCGTCTTCACCGCCATTCTGCCGAACATTCTCTCGCCGCTCGTGGTGCAGGCGACGCTGACGGTCGCCGCGGCCATCCTTCTGGAATCGGGCTTGAGCTTCCTCGGCCTCGGCATCGTGCCGCCGGAGCCCTCCTGGGGTCAGATGATCGGAACCGCGCGCGGCTATCTCGGCCAGAACCCGATGTATGTCATCTGGCCGTCTCTTCTTCTCGCTCTGACCGTGCTTGCCATCAACGTGGTGGGCGACCGGCTGCGCGACATTCTCGATCCACGTCTCAGGGAGGAGTAACCGGACATGGCCATCTCGCATCAACAATCAGAAGCAAAAAAGGGGTACAGCATGAAAAGAAGGATCTTCGGGCTCGCCTTGGCGCTGGCATCGGGCGTTTTCGCTCACCAGGCGCTCGCGGATGGCGGCACGCTCTATTTCGGCATTTCCGGCGAGCCGTCAACGCTGGAAAGCACGATCAATGCCGGCACGCCGGCGCGCACGATCCGGCTTGCGATCCATCGCGGCCTCTTCAACTACGGTCCGGACGGCAAGCTCTCGCTGGAGCTCGCGGAAGGCTACGACGTCACGCCGGACGCGCTCACCTATACCTTCAAGCTGCGGGGCGCGAAGTTTCATGACGGTTCTCCGGTCACCTCGGCGGACGTCAAGGCGTCCATCGAGCGCATGACCGCCAAGGACAGCAAGGCGACCTACCGCAACGAGCTCGGCGTCATCCAATCCATCGAGACGCCGGACGCCAAGACTGTGAAGCTGGTGCTCTCGAAGCCGTTCGTCCCGCTGGTGCATTATCTGGCGCTTCCGGAATCGGCGATCATTCCGGCCGCCTGGATCGCGGAGCATGGTACCGATCCGAACGCGACGCCGATCGGCGCCGGCCCCTTCAAGTTCGCCAACTGGGAGCGCGGCCGCGAGCTGACCGTCGAGAAGTTCGATGGTTACTACAAGGAAGGCAAGCCGCATCTCGACGACGTGCATTACGTCTTCTACGGCGATGAGAACACCCGCGTGAATGCGCTGAAGTCCGGGGATGTGGACATCATCGACTATGTGCCGTGGAAGGATGCCGCGTCGATCGAAAGCAGCTCCGACCTGCAGCTTGCCAGCACGACCGGTCCGTTCATGATGCTGCAGTTCAACACCAAGTTCGAGCCCTTCTCGAAGCCGGAAGTTCGTCAGGCGATTTCCTACGCGATCGATCGCGCGACCGTGATCAACACGGCTTTCAACGGTCGCGGCACGCCGCTCTTCGGCATCGCCATCCCCGAAGGCTATATGGGCTATTCGAAGGAGAAGGCGAACTTCTTCAAGCATGACGTCGCCAAGGCCAAGGAACTGCTCGCCAAGGCGGGCTATCCGGACGGTTTCGAGGCCCGGCTGCTTTCCACCTCGCAATACGGCTTCCACAACAATACCGCCATCGCGGTTCAGGCCGAGCTTGCCAAGATCGGCATCAAGGTGAAGCTCGATCTTCCCGACTGGTCAGGCCGTATCGCCAAGAATAATGCGGGCGACTACGACTTCCTCGTGGCCGGCACGGCCGGAGACATCGCCGATCCGGATTGGTTGAGCAACTTCTTCTACGGTGGCCAGCAGCTCGTGCGGCTCAACAACTCCGCCTATTTCAACGACACGGTGATCAACGACCTGCTCGACAAGGGGCGCGTCACGCTGGATGCCGGCGAGCGCGAGAAGATCTACGGAGAATTCGTGGATCGCGCCCTCGAACAGTCGCCCTTCGTCTACCTCATGTGGCGCGATCAGAGCTTCGGCCTCAGCAAGAAGGTCAAGGGATTCACCAACATTCCGGGCTTCTTGACCTTCCAGTCCGGAATAACCGTGGAAGACGTCGAGGTGGAATAATCCGCTTGGCGTTAAATGCTTCCGGTCGGTATAGCCAGAAGGCCACCGACCGGAGGTGCTCGTCGCGGCAAGGCCCTTCACATGCCAGCGCTTTCCCGGCAGTTCAGCGAAACTTCGAGCGATGATTGTCTCATCGCTAAGTTGCTTGCGGCGCGGCAAACTGTCTGAAGAGGGAGTGGTTTTGGGATGCGATGGTCCGGAGGCCTGGGCAGGGCAACCATGATCTGAAGCGCCGAGAGGTCTTCCAGGCTCAGCCGAGTTCAAGCGTCGTGACGCCGAAAATGCCGGGTATTTGCACCGTCGGAGCCGTGCCGCGATACATGCGCGCCGTCGTGAAGCCCTTCGAGAAGCCGAGGCCGGAGAGATGGGCGGAAAACTCCGCCTGCGGCGCAGGGACGTCTATGTGAAGGGTCTCGCCGCCGGCTGCGGCCGCGCTGGCCCTCAGCAACAGGACCGCACGGTTGATGTCTTCGGCGAAGAGCGGGCCGACCTTGTAGCCGTCGTGACATTCGCGACAGACGGCATAGCCGCGGACCTCTCCCTCCTCGACGATCGCCTTGGCATATCTCGGCGGTTTCAGCCATTCGGCCAGAAATGCGTCTCGCTCCGGCGGAAAGAACTTTCGATCGTAATCGATGACGAGAGGAACGAGGTCCGGGGTGATGCCGATGACGCCGTCCGCCGCGTCGGCTGCGAAACTGCCGCTCCAGCGGTAGGTCTCGTAGGCCGGCTCGAACCCCATGCTGCGATAGTTCGCCTGCTGTTCCGGCACGCCGTCGAGGCCTATGGTCCGGCCTTCCAGATACACCATTCCGGCATCCCAGACTTTTCTGCCATAGCCTTTCCCACGGAAATCCGGATGCGCGATGTAAAGGCCGATGAAGCCGAAATCGGAACCGTAACGGACGGCCGAGATGCCGGCGGCCATCTCGCCATCCACGAAGCAGCCTATGAACCCTTCCGGGTCGGCGGCATGAAAGACCGAAGCGTCCGCAAGGCCGGGATTCCAGCCTTCAACCCGTGCCCAGCCCACCAGCGTTTCGACCTCGCTGAATGTCAGGGGGCGAACGAGAGGAAGGCCGGTCATGGTGCGCCGAGTTTCCGGGGCTCGAAGCTTTCGAGCATTCCCTTGTAAGGTTTCGAAACAGGCGAAGCATAAGCGCCCCGCTTGGCGGTGGAAAGTCCGAGCGTCACCAGCGCTTCCGCCTGCTTGACCGCCGCCGCGACGCCATCCACCACAGGCACGCCGAATTCCTTGCGAAGATCGGCGGTGAGGTCGGCCATGCCGGCGCAGCCGAGCACGATCGCTTCCGCCTTGTCTTCGCGCAATGCCGTGGCGATCTCGTTGCGCAATCGGTCGCGGGCATTGGAATCCGGATCTTCGAGCGAGAGAACGGGAATATCGGCGGCGCGCACCCTGGCACGAGCGGCCATGCCATAACGATGGACCAGATGCTCGATCGGCAGGCGCGAACGCTCCATTGTCGTCACGATGGTGAAGCGCTGCGCGATGAAGGCTGTCGAAGCGACCGCCGCCTCGCAGATGCCGATGACCGGAATGTTTGCAAACGCCCGTGCGGCATCGAGGCCCGTATCGTCGAAACAGGCGATGACGGCGGCATCAGCACCGCCCTTCTCGCCTTTGGCGATCTCCATCAGGAGGCCCGGGACTGCGAAGGCCTCGTCGTAATAACCTTCGATCGAAACCGGCCCCATCGAAGAAGTGACGGCCGTGATTTCGGTATCGGAATTTGCGACGCGCCGCGCTGAATCGGCGATGGTTGCGGTCATGCTGGCGGTGGTGTTCGGATTGACGACGAGGATGCGCATGGAAATTCAGGACCGCTGGCGGCGCCGGTTGAGACGGATGATGAGCCCGAGCGTGCCGGCGATGACCAGGAATGAGAAGACGGTGGTCACCGTGCCCAGCGCATAAAGCACTGGGGTCGTCACATTGGTCGTCATGCCGTAGATTTCGAGCGGCAGGGTGTTGAACGTGCCCGCCGTCATCAGCGTCCGGGCGAATTCGTCATAGGAAAGCGTGAAGCCGAACAGGCCGACGCCCACGAGGCTTGGCGCGATCATCGGCAGGACCACGTGGCGGAACGTCTGCCAGGATGTCGCGCCGAGATCGCGCGCGGCTTCCTCATAGGCCGGCGAAAAGCGGTTGAAGACGGCGAACATGATCAGCACGCCGAAGGGAAGTGTCCAGGTCAGATGCGCGCCGAAGGCGGAGGTGAACCAGGACGGCTGGAGGCCGACCTGCTGGAACACGACGCCGATGCCGAGCGAGATGATGATCGACGGCACGACGAGACTGGCGACCGCGAGATAGAAGAGGGCGGTCGAGCCGATGAAACGGCGGCGGAAGGCAAGGCCCGCGAGCAGCGATACGACCACGGTGACGATCATCACCATCAGCCCCAGCACCAGAGAACGACGGAAGGAGCCGCCGAAATCGCCGACCGCCTGGGTTTCGAAGAGGTTCGCGAACCAGCGCAGCGACACGCCATTCAGCGGGAAGGTCAGGCCGCCGTTCGGCCCCTGGAACGACAGGATCAGGATCGCCGAGAGCGGTCCGTAGAGGAAGAGCACAAAGACCGCGAAGAAGACCGCCAGGATGTAGAACTCGCGGCCACGTTTCTCAGAATGCATCTCAGAGCTCCTTGCGGATGTCGACGATGCGCAGGATGCCCGCGACCATCAGGAGAACGAGGACCAGCAGCACGACGGCGTTCGCTGCGGCGGCCGGATATTGCAAGAGCGACATCTGGTTCTTCATCATCAGCGCCACCGAGGCGCTTTGACCGCCGGACATGACCTGCACGGTCGAAAAATCCGCCATGACCAGCGTCACGACGAAGATCGTGCCGATCGCCATGCCGGGTTTCGCCAGCGGAATGATGACATTGGTGAGGGTCTGCCAGCTCGACGCGCCTGCGTCGCGGGCGGCTTCGACCAGCGACTTGTCGATGCGCATCAGGGTGTTGAAGATCGGCGTCACCATGAACAGCGTGTAGAGATGCACCATGGCGAGCACGACCGCGAAATCCGAATAGAGCAGCCACTCGACGGGTTCGGAAACGAGGCCGGCGCCGACCAGCGTCGAGTTGACGAGACCGTTGCGGCCGAGCACTGGAATCCAGGAGATCATCCGGATGATGTTGGAGGTCAGGAACGGCACGGTGCAGACGAGGAAGAGCACCATCTGCATGGCCGTGGTGCGGATGTGAAAGGCCAGGAAATAGGCAACCCAGAAGCCGACAAAGAGCGTGATCGCCCAGACCAGGAATGCAAACTTCAGGGTATTGAGATAGGTTTTCCAGGTGACCCAGGAGCCCAGAGTTTCCGCGTAGTTCATCGTCAGGAAATCCGGATACATCTGCGCGAAGTCGTAATCCCAGAAACTGACAACCGTGATCATCAGGATCGGCAGGAGCAGGAAGGCGCCGAGGATCAGCGTCAGCGGCGTGGCCTGAAGATAGGAAATCGCGGTCGGCGACAGGCGGAAGGTTTTTGCCCGTAAGCCTTCGATCTTTTCCGTTTCCGAGGATGTCATCGTCGCCATTCGGTTGCTCCTGTGGGATTGCCCCTCATCCGCCTTGCCGGGCACCTTCTCCCCGCACGCAGGGAGAAGGAGACTCGTGGCAGCCGCTTTACCTCGTCTCGACGTCAGCTAGGGGCACGTTCCCTCTCCCCGCGTGCGGGGAGAGGGTTAGGGTGAGGGGCAGCCGCAGCCGCAGGGCTATCAAGCCGCGATGAACTCGTTCCAGCGGCGGACCATGTAGCGGTCCTCGTCCATGACCGAGTTCCAGCAGGCGACCTTGCCCATGCGTTCTTCGAACGAACCGCCGTCGCGAACCGCGCCTGCCTTTTCCATGATCTTGCCGTCAGGCGCGACGATATCGCCCTTGGCCGGCTTGCCTTCCACCCAGAAGCCCCACTCGTCTTCGCTCATGTGTTGCTTGGCGGTTTCCATGGCGGCCGAATAGTAGCCCTGACGGTTGAGATAGGCGCCGACCCAGCCCGACGTGTACCAGTTGATGTATTCATAGGCCGCATCGAGCTTCGCGCCGGAGAGATGCGCGGCCAGGCCAAGGCCGCCGCCCCACGAGCGGTAACCTTCCTTCAGCGGCTGGTATTTGCAGGCGATACCCTTGGAACGGACAGCGGCGACGGCCGGTGACCACATGGACTGGATGACGACCTCGCCGGAAGCCATGAGGTTGACACTCTCGTCGAACGACTTCCAGAAGGCGCGGAACTGGCCGTCCTGCTTGGCCTTGATCAGGAAATCGATCGTCTTGTCGATCTCTTCCTTGGTCATGTTGCCCTTGTCGGCATATTTGATGTTGCCCATGGCTTCCATGATCATCGCAGCGTCCATGATGCCGATCGACGGGATGTTCAGGATCGAGGTCTTGCCCTTGAACTTCGGATCCATGATGTCGGCCCAGGTCGAGATCTCGCGGCCGACGAGGTCCGGGCGAATGCCGAGCGTATCGGCGTTGTAGATGGTCGGAACCATGGTGAACCACTGGGTCTCGCCTTTGGCGAAGGTCTTGGCGCCGGGGCCCTCGACGAAGCCGACCGTATGGGGGGCGGTGCCCTGGGCGATGACGCTGTCCGGTTTCAGCTTGCCCGTTTTGAAGAGCGGCACGATCTTGTCGTAGTACTTGAGCTTCTTGGTATCCATCGGCTGAATGACGCCTGCCGGATAGACCTTCTTGAGGATCCAGTATTCGATATCGGCGATGTCGTAGGAATTCGGCTGGGTGACGGCGCGCTGGGCGGCGGCGTCGGAATCGGTCGCCGTCATTTCGAGGGTGATGCCGAGATCGGCCTTGCACTTCTCGGCGATCGCATTGAGGTTCGAAACCCCCGTGCCGAACTGGCGCAGCGTGATCGGGTTCTGCGCCCAGATGGTCGGAAAGCCGGTGATGACGCCGGAGCCGGCGGCAAGACCGGCCGCCGCGGACGCGGTTTTCAGCAGGTTGCGGCGTGAAATTCCCTTGGTCGTCTTTTTAGTCTTGGTCATTGCCTTGTTCTCCTCTGGTTTGAGATTTTGTGGCTGACATCAGTGCTTGAGGCGGCCAAGGACAATGGCGTCCTCGCGGCCCCAGGACAGCGGGATCGCCTCTCCGACCTTGACCGGGTTGGCGAAAAAGGCGGTGTCGCTCAGGATGGCGGTGAAATCCTCGATGCCGGCGCCGTTGACGCTCAGCTTCACCGAAGGGCCGCGATACTCGATGTTGGATACCGATCCGGTAAAGCCGAGACCCTTTTCCGAAGGCTCACCGATGCGCACATGGTCGGTGCGGACGGCTATATCAGCCGTATCGGCGAAGCCCGCAGCATCCCCGCCGGTCGCGAGGAACTCGCCGCCGGCCGGCACGGAGAGCCTCAGTTCATCGCCGTCACTGCCGGTGACGCGGCCCGAGATGACATTGTGATCACCCATGAAGCGGGCGACGAAGGCGGTGGCCGGTTTTTCGAACACCATCCGTGGATGAGCCGCCTGCTCGATGCGGCCGTCGTTCATGACGACGATCAGGTCGGCAAGCGCCATCGCCTCTTCCTGGCTGTGCGTCACGTGCACGAACGTAATGCCGAGCGATGTCTGCAGCTTCTTGAGTTCGGCGCGCATGCGGATCTTCAGGAACGGGTCGAGCGCCGAAAGCGGCTCGTCGAGCAGCAGCGCTTCCGGATCGGTGATGAGAGCGCGGGCAAGCGCCACGCGCTGCTGCTGGCCGCCGGAAAGCTGGGCCGGACGGCGTGTCGCATAGGCTTCGAGCTGCATGAGCCGCAGCATGTCCATCGCCTTGGCACGCCGCTCGTCCTTTTCCACGCCCTTCATTTTCAGGCTGAAAGCGACGTTATCGACAAGGTCGAGATGCGGGAAGAGCGCATAGGATTGGAACATCATCGCCGTGCCGCGCCTGGCGGGCGGCAGGTCGGTCACGACCGTGTTGCCGAGGCGGATATCGCCGGAGGAGAGGCTCTCGTGGCCGGCGATCATCCTCAGCGTCGACGTCTTGCCGCAACCGGAGGGACCGAGCAGGCAACAATAGGTTCCGGCAGGAATTTTCAGGCTGATCGAGTGGACGGCAGTCGCCGTGCCGTAGATCTTCGAGACGGAGACGATGTCGATTTCGGCAGCTTTGCTCATCCGGCGCTCCCTTGCGTCGGATATTGCAATGCATCAGCCGTGCCAGTTCGGCTAACTCTCTAAAGATACTTGTCTTTATCTCCGTGGATGTCTTCGGCAACGCTGAAATGCGTAAAAACCATGCGATCGTTTTCGATCTGCTGGCCAAATCGTATGCAATTTTGGCGTTCGATCAA
This sequence comes from Xaviernesmea oryzae, assembly GCF_900177415.1. Classification (GTDB taxonomy): domain Bacteria; phylum Pseudomonadota; class Alphaproteobacteria; order Rhizobiales; family Rhizobiaceae; genus Neorhizobium; species Neorhizobium oryzae_A. Next base: position 139,206 of record NZ_FXAF01000003.1, read on the forward strand.
AAACAACTCTATTGGCATTTCATGCCTACTGCGGGTACAAAGGTGCGGCAGTGGATCACACCATGAATATCAGCGAAAAAATCATCTTTACCGGAAGCTCGCCCGAGGACCGCTCGATGGCGATCCGGGAAGCGCTTCGCAATGCGATTGTCGATCGCCGGTTGGCGCCGGGAACGAAGCTCTCCGAAAGCGAAGTTGGCTCTCTTTTCGACGTGAGCCGCACGGTGGCGCGATCCGCACTTCAGATGCTCGCCTTCGAAGGCCTGGTGAGGACGGAGCGCAATCGCGGTGCCTTCGTTTCCAATCCCTCTCCGGAAGAGGCGAAGCAGATCTTCGCCTCCCGTCGGTTGATCGAGCCCGGGATCGTCGCGGCGGCCATCGAGCGCATTACCGCCGCCGACATCGAGCAGTTCCGCCGTCATCTCGAGGAAGAAGGGCGCTACATGAACGAACGGGGTCCTGCCGCGCGGCGCGCCGAGATCAAGGCGTCGGGCGATTTCCATCTGATGCTGGCTTCCGTCGCGGGCAACGCCATCCTGCAGAAATTCATGGACGAACTCGTCGCACGCTCCTCGCTGGTGATCGCACTTTACGGCAGGTCCGGCGTGTCGAGCTGCGGGCATTCGGAACATTCCGCCATTCTCGACGCTCTCGAAGGGAAAAAGGGCGGACGCGCAGTCGAACTGATGATCCACCACATCGACTATATCGAGGCCGATCTCGATCTGCAGCTCAAGCAGGGCCTTGGTCTCAAGGACGCGCTGTCGCTGATCTAACCTTGTCGCGAATGCTGCGCCGAGGGCACTTGATTTTCGCGCCGGAGCTGTTAAACGTTTAACGGTAAAACGTTTAACAGTGAGACATCGGTGAGCCGCAAGAGAGCCACATTGAAGGAAGTCGCGGAGAGGGCGGGCGTGTCCATCGCCACCGTCTCCAATGTCTTCAGCGGCCGAAAGCCGGTGAACGACGATCTGCGCATCAAGGTGGAGAGGGCCGCAAAGGAACTGTCCTATCAGGTCGACCGGGCAGCCTCGCAGCTGAAATCCGGGCGGGCGCGGGTCGTCGGCGTGCTCGTGCCGGATCTCGATGACACGTTCTTCACGTCGCTGATATCCCGCATCGAGGTCATGGCCCTGAAGGACGGCTACGATGTCATCGTCGCGAGTTCCCGCGACGATAGGCATCTGGAGGAGTCGCGGCTGCAGACGCTGCTCGGCTGGCGGCCCTCGGGGATCATCGCCGTGCCGTGCTCGGATACGGTGCCGGCGATCCTTGCGCGTGAAGTCGGCCACCTGCCGATGGTCCTCGTCGACCGCGTCATGCCCGGTTCAGTTGCCGCCGACACGGTGACGATCGACAATTTCGAGGCGGGCGAGATTGCCGCCCGCTATCTGGTCGAAATGGGGCATTCGGATATCGTTCTGGCCGCTTCCCATCTCGACATCGCGCCGATCCGGGAACGCGTACGGGGCGCGACCTCCGTCGTGGAACGGATGCTCGGCCGCACGCCCGCGGCGATCGGGCTTGGCTCGAATGCCGAGCGCGGTGCGGAACTTTTCACGCATTGGCTGGAGCGCCATCCGTTGCCGTCGGCGGTTTTTGCGCTCACCAACGTCACGACGCTCGCGGTTCTGACGGCGCTCGCCCGCCAGCGGATCGACATTCCGGAGCAGGTCTCAATCATCGGCTTCGACGATTACACCTGGATGAGCGCCCGCAAGACTGCGCTGACCGCCATCCGTCAGCCGGTCGATGAGATCGCGCGCGTCGCCTGGGAGCGGCTGCAGGCGCGGATCGCCGGCGATGCTGCCGATCCTTATCCCAGCATTCTGAATACGAGCCTGCAAGTCAGGGATTCCACGCGCCGGCTCGTCCCATCCCCTGTCGGGGAACGTCTCAAAGGCGTGGAAGAGCAGGGTGTCGACCCTGCGGGAGATGCGGTCAAGGACCGGCCGAACAGCATTCACTAGGCGCCGGACGAGAACGCGCCAGCAAAAGACACATCCGCATGGGAGGAACATTTTGCGTTTGAACAAGATCACCGAAGCGGTGCCATTCCTCGCGCCGGTGCAGATACTGATCCTCAGTGTCATCGTCATACCCTCGCTGTATGTCGTATGGCTCAGCCTCCATGCCTCCAGCTTCGGACAGTCGGCGACCTTCGTGGGGCTCGACAACTATATCAGGGTACTCACCGACCCCGCCTTCATGCTGGCACTCGGCAATACGGTCCTGATCGTCATCTTCGCCGTGCATCTGGAACTTGCCCTTGGCCTTGGGATGGCGTTGCTCTTCGCAAGCGGCCTGCCATGCCGGCGTATCCTGCTCGTCGCGGTGCTGGCTCCCTATGCGGTCAGCGAAGTCATCGCGGTTGCGATGTGGCGTTTCCTCTTCGATCCGGATGTCGGCCCGGTGACGGCCGTTCTGACCTCGCTCGGCCTGCCGATGCTCGACTGGTCCTTCGAGCCGTCGCACGCGCTGATCATGATCGGCCTTCTGACGATCTGGCTGCATCTGCCCTTCACCTTCATTATTCTTTACGCGGCCCGTCTCGCGATCCCGAAGGATCTCTACGAAGCCGCCCGCATCGACGGCGCGACGCCTTTCGACGCCTTCCGCCGCGTGACCATGCCGCTGCTCGGCCCAGCGATCGTGGTGGCGCTACTCTTCCGCTACATCTTCGCCTTCCGCATCTTCTCCGAAGTCTGGCTGATGACGCAGGGCGGGCCGGCCCGCTCGACGGAAGTGGTCGCGGTCTATCTCTACCAGGAGGCCTTCAGCTTCAACGCGTTCGGCACCGCCGCCGCGACCGCGTGGATCATGGTGCTCGCATCGCTGCTTCTGGCGACCGGTTATGTCTTCCTTCTTCGCAAGCAGGTGGCCGGCAATGCGCACTGACAAGCTCGTCATCGGTTTCGGAAAAACGGTCGCCGTCGTGGTGATCCTCGCCTGGTCGCTGTTTCCGATCGCCTTCATCGTCATGTCGTCCTTCAAGCCGGGACAGGACATTTTCGCGGTGCCGCCGAAATTCGTCTTCTCGCCGACCTTCCAACACTATGTCGAACTCTGGAACGGCTGGGGCGTCTTCTTCGACGGGCTCCTGAACAGCACTATCATTACGGCGGGTGCGACGGTTCTCGCGATCACCACCAGCACGGCGGCCGGTTACGTCTATTCGCGCTACAGCAGCCGTATGCTCGATGCGAGCGTGATGTTCCTGATTATCGTGCGTCTCATCCCGCCGATCGTCGTGACGCTGCCGCTCTTCCCGATCATCAATGCGGTCGGCCTCAACGACACGCATATCGTGCTGATGGTGCTTTATGCGACCTTCTTCGTATCGCTTGGCACGGTGCTGATGCGCACCTTCATCGACCAGATCCCGCGCGAACTCGACGAAGCCGCGCAGATCGACAGGGCAGGGCGACTGACGATCCTGAGAAGGGTCATCGTGCCGCTCGCCGCACCGGGCATCCTCGCTGTCGCCGTATTCGTCGTCGTGTTCGCCTGGAACGAGTTCCTGTTCGCCTTCATCTTCACCGCGACCCGGGCCAAGACCGCGCCGCTGGTGATTTCCGAAATGATCGGATCGATCGATGGTGTCGATTGGGGTGTGCTGTTTGCCGCCTCGACCGTCCAGCTCATCCCGGTCCTGCTCTTCGTCATTTTCATGAACCGCTATCTCGTGGCCGGCCTGACCGCCGGTGCGACAAAGGGGTAGCCACACTGTCTGCAAGGGAGGAAAATCATGTCAGACAACGTATTGAACAACATCACGCGGCGCGGCTTTCTCGGAACCGCGATCGGCGGGGCGGCGATGCTCGCCGCCGGCCCGTCCTTTGCCGCCGGCAAGACGCTCAACGTCCTGAGCCACAAGGTGCACCAGACGGTGCTCGGCTCCGGCGAGGGCGATCTGCTGAAGGATTGGAAGTCGTCCAATGACGCGGACGTCGTCTGGACGACGTTCGATTCCAATCCGCTGCAGGATCGCCTTTTCCGTGAGGCGAGCCTCAACGCAACCGATTTCAACGTCGGCTATATCGTCGACAACCGGCCGACCAAGCAGATCGCAGCCATGTTCGAACCGCTCGACGATTACCTGAAGAAGGATGCGATCGAGGATTTCGGCGACATCGCTCCCGGCCTGGTTCAGGGCATGACGGTCGACGGCAAGCTGATCGGCATTCCCGTTCGCCATGCGACCCAGGGCCTCTTCTATAACGAGGCGCTTCTGGAAGAGCAGGGCATCACGGCACCGCCGACAACGCTGGAAGAGCTCGTCGAACAGGCCCAGAAGCTTACCTTCACCTCCAAGGCGGGGACGCCAGTCGCCGGCATGGTGCTGGCGAGCGATCTCGCGGTTTTCCCCGTCATGTTCGCGCGCGCCTTCGGCGGCGATTTCATCAACGCCAAGTTCGAGCTGCTGCCCAACCCCGAGGCGATGGAAAAGGGCCTCGCCGTATTGGCCAGGATGTTCGAGGCAGGCAACCTGCCGCGCAGCTACGCGACCACCAAGAACGACGACCAGGTGACCTGGCTGCAGCAGGGCCGTGCCGCCTTCACGGTTCTGCCGTTCGCGCGTTTCGCGCAGTTGAACAACAAGGAGCAGAGCAAGTTCCCCGGCAAGATCAAGGCCATAGAGTTCCCCGTCTCGGCGGATCTCAAGGGCAAGGTGCCGATGTCCTCCATCGTCGAAGCCTGGGGCATGGTCATTCCGGCGAACTCCAAGGACAAGGAACTGTCCTGGAAGTTCATCAAGGAGGTCTCCAGCAAGCGTGCGACGCTGGGCATGGCCAAGAACGGCAACGGTCCGGTGCGCGTCTCGACCTATGCGGATCAGTCCTTCGCCGCAAACAATCCGGTCGCCGCCGTCGAGGCTGCAGTTCTGAAAAACGCCCGCGGGGCCTTTCCGCCCTTCCCGGAAGCGGCGCGTGCCCAGTCGATCTTCCTCGAGGAAGTCCAGCTTGCCGTCCTCGGCCGCAAGCCGGTGAAGGAGGCCGTCGCTTCGATTGCAACGCGCGTAAAGCCACTGATCCAGGCTTGATTTCCAAACGAGCCGTCCGGGCGTCAGGCGCCCGGACGGGAGATATCTGCCGGAAACGGCGTGAATGTACGGACCTTCCACGAAAGAGACCAGGCTATGCTGAACACCACCACCCGATCGATCCAGGAACCCGCCCGGGCAACGCCCATCATGGCGGAATATGACGTGCTTGTCGTCGGGGGCGGGCCGGCTGGCCTGACCTCGGCACTCGCGGCCGCCGAAGACGGGCTTCGGGTGGGTCTCGTCGAAAGCCGCAGCTTCGTCGGCGGCAACATGACCATCGGCCTGCCGGTGCTGGGCTTCCTCGGTCAGAAGGGCAACCAGATCATCGAGGGCCTGCCGCAGAAGTTCATCGACCGGCTGAAGGTGCGCAATGCCGCGAGCGAACATCGGCCCTGCCCGCTGCATATGGGGATCACCCTGGTCGAGCCGGAAGCGGTGAAGACCGTGGCGCTCGAAATGTTGACCGAAGCCGGCGTCGAGGTGTTGTTCTATACGTTCTGCGCGGGTGTGGTCATGGAGGGCGACACGATCCGCGGCATCATCACGGAAAGCAAGAGCGGCCGCGGCGCGATCCTCGGCAAGGTCGTGATCGACTGCACGGGCGATGCGGACGTCGCCTATCGCGCCGGCGTTCCCTGCGAGAAGGGCAACGAGCATGGCGGCATGCAGCCGCCGACGCTGATGTTCTGCCTCGCCGGCGTCGATACCGAGAAGCTTCGGCTCAGCATCGCCAACCAGCCGCCGCAGGCGCGGACCTATCTGACCGACTTCATCCCGGCGGAATACTTCGGCCAGAACAACCAGTTCATCATCGTCGGCCTGCGCGAACTGATCGCCAAGGCGCAGAAGGAAATGGGGCTTTCCATCCCCAATGAGCGTACGATCATCATCACAGGCCTCAAGGCTGGCGAGGTCTGGATCAACATGACCCGCGTCAAGGGCGTCGATGGTACCGAGGCGGCGAGCCTGACGATGGGCGAGATCGAGGCGCGGACGCAGATCGACGATATCGTCACCTATCTGATCAATTACGTCCCCGGCTTCGAGAACGCCTATTTCACCAAGACCGCGCCGTTCCTCGGCATCCGCGAGACGCGCCGCATCATCGGCGAATACGTCATGACGCAGGAAGATGTGCTCGGCTGCCGCCATTTCGACGACGCGATCGCGGTGGCGAGCTATCCGATCGACATCCACCGGCCGGCCGACGACGGCTGCACGCTGATCTGGTGCGGCGACTGCTACGACATTCCCTACCGCTCGCTGATCCCGGCCAAGGTGAAGAACCTGATCGTCGCGGGCCGGGCGATTTCCACCACCCATGAGGCGATGGGCGCGATCCGCGTCATGGCGACCTGCATGGCGATGGGCGAGGCCGCAGGCCGTGCCGCCAAGATCTCCGTGCGCGGCAACCGCGCGCCCGCGGATATCGACGTGAAGGAACTCCGCCGTCAGCTGATCGCCAAGGGCGCCTACCTCCGCACCAAGGACAGCGCCGACCGCGCCCGGGAGCTGGAAGACGCCTGAGAGCGTCTCCCGACCTCGCCGCATGAATTGAGCAAGGAATGACATGAGACAGGAACTCTCCGGAAAGGTCGCAGCGGTTACCGGCGCTGCCTCGGGTATCGGCCTGGAATGCGCCAGATCCTTATTGCGTGAAGGCGTCAGCGTTGCGCTTGTCGACAGAGCGGCCGATACGCTTGAAGCATTGAGTGCCGAACTGGGGCCGAACGCTTTCCCGGTCGCGGTCGATCTCACCGATGCCGCGAGCGTTTCCACGATGATGCCGCAGATCCTCGAGCGGTTCGGGAAGCTCGATATCTTCCACGCCAATGCCGGTGCCTATATCGGCGGCGACGTCGTCGACGGCGATCCCGACGCCTGGGATCGCATGCTCAATCTCAACATCAATGCCGCCTTCCGGTCCGTTCAGGCGGTGCTGCCTCATATGGTGGAGCAAAAGACCGGCGACATCATCATGACGAGTTCGATCGCCGGCCTCGTCCCGGTGGTCTGGGAGCCGATCTATACGGCGTCCAAACATGCCGTGCAGGCCTTCGTTCACACGGTCCGGCGCCAGGTTGCCAAGCATGGCATCCGTGTCGGTGCGGTGGCGCCCGGCCCGGTCATCACCGCATTGATCAGCGATTGGCCGCAAGCGAAGCTCGACGAGGCAATCGCCGCCGGAGGCCTGATGGAAGCGACGGAAGTCGCCGACGCGGTCATGTTCATGCTGTCCCGGCCGCGCAACATCACCATCCGCGATCTCGTCATCCTGCCGCTCAGCACGGATCTCTGACCATGGGCTCTTTCTTCGTTGGCGTCGATGTAGGAACAGGCAGCGCCCGCGCCGGCATATTCGACACGAACGGCGTGATGGTTTCGACGGCAAAGCGGGATATCGCGCTTTACCGGGAAGGCGCCGACATCGCCGAACAATCCAGCAATGATATCTGGCGGGCGGTTTGCGACAGCGTCCGCGAGGCGCTGGATGCCGCGGGCCTTTCCGGCGAGGACATTGGCGGCATCGGCTTCGATGCCACCTGCTCGCTGGTCGTGCTGGGCGAGGGCGGGCGACCCTTGCCTGTCGGAACGTCCGGTGATCCGGAACGCAATATCATCGTCTGGATGGATCACCGTGCGCTCGATCAGACGCGGCGGATCAACAAGACCGGCCACGCGGTGCTGAAATATGTCGGTGGCACGATCTCGCCGGAGATGGAAACGCCAAAGCTCCTGTGGCTCAAGGAGAACCTGCCTCAGACCTATGGCACGGCATGGCAGTTCTTCGATCTGGCCGATTTCCTCACCTGGCGGGCGACGGGCAGCCTTGCGCGTTCCATCTGCACGGTCACCTGCAAATGGACCTATCTGGCGCATGAGAGGCGTTGGGACGAAACCTATTTCCGCGAAATCGGCCTCGCCGATCTGGCCGATGACGGTTTTGTGCGGATCGGCACCGAGATCGTCGAGGCCGGATCGGCGCTGGCAGGCGGACTGACGATTGAAGCCGCCGAAGAGCTTGGACTGAGACCCGGCACGCCCGTTGCCGCCGGATTGATCGACGCCCATGCGGGCGGCGTCGGCTCGACAGGTGGAGCCGGTGGCCAGGGCTCGGTCCTGACGCGCATGGCCTATGTCTTCGGCACCTCCGCATGTACGATGGCAAGCAGCAGACAACCGCTCTTCGTGCCGGGTGTCTGGGGCCCCTATTATTCGGCGATGGTCCCGGGGCTTTGGCTCAGCGAAGGCGGACAGTCGGCGGCGGGTGCCGCCATCGATCACCTGGTTGCCTTTCATCCGGCAGCCTCGGACGCCCGGCACATGGCGACGGCTGCCGGTATGTCTCTGCCGGAATGGCTGGCCGAAGAGGCGGGGAAGGCCGCTCCTTCCTCTTCGGAAGCTGCCCGGCTGGCGGGCTCCATCCATGTGGTGCCGGATTTCCTCGGCAATCGCTCGCCCTTCGCCGATCCGGATGCGCGCGGCCTGATCGCGGGCCTCGGCCTCGAAAGCGACATGCCCAATCTCGTCTCGCTGTATGTCGCCGGCATTCTCGGCCTCGGCTACGGCCTTCGCCAGATCATCGCCGCAAGCCGCGGATGCGGTGCGACGATCGAGGCGATCACATTGAGCGGCGGGGCAGGACGGCATCCGCTCATTCGCCAGCTTCTGGCAGACAGCACGGGCATTCCGATACTGGTTTCCAGGGAAAGCGAGCCGGTCCTGCTCGGTTCGGCCATGCTCGGGGCCGTCGCCGGCAAGGCCTATCCCAGCGTGGAGGCGGCCATGGCCGCGATGTCTGCGATCAGCGCGGAGTTCAAGCCGGCTGGTGGCGAGATCGCTGCGCTGCACGAGCGCCGCTTCGCGGCATTCGAAGCGCTTCAGGCGACAGCGCGGTCGCTCTGAGAAGAAAGAAGAGAGAAGAACATGGCAGGTTTGCGTTTGGCCGGGCTCAGGAAGAGCTTCGGGTCGGTCGACATCATCAAGGGCGTCGATATCGATATCAAGGATGGGGAATTCGTCGTTTTCGTCGGCCCGTCGGGCTGCGGCAAGTCCACGCTTTTGCGGATGATTGCCGGCCTTGAGGAGATAACGGGCGGCGAGCTCCATATCGGCGACAGGCTGGTCAACGAGGTGCAGCCGCGCGAGCGCGGCATCGCGATGGTCTTCCAGTCCTATGCGCTTTATCCGCATATGACCGTCTATGAGAACATGGGCTTCGGGCTTTCGCTCAACAAGACGCCGAAAGCGGAACTGGACGCAAGGGTGCGTGAGGCGGCGCGCATCCTGCAGATGGAACACCTGCTTGAGCGCAAGCCCAGCCAGCTCTCCGGCGGCCAGCGCCAGCGCGTGGCGATCGGCCGGGCGATCGTCCGCAAGCCCGACGTCTTCCTGTTCGATGAACCGCTTTCGAACCTCGATGCGGCGCTGCGCGTCGATATGCGCATGGAGCTTGCCAAGCTGCATCGCGATCTCGGTTCGACGATGATCTATGTGACCCACGACCAGGTCGAGGCGATGACGCTCGCCGACAAGATCGTCGTGCTGGAGGGCGGCACCGTGCGCCAGATCGGCGCGCCTATCGACCTCTACAAGAACCCGGCCAACAAGTTCGTCGCCGGCTTCATCGGCTCGCCGAAGATGAACTTCCTGCCCGTGAAGGTCGAAAGTGCCGATGGCGATACCGTCCGGGTGGCTTCCGGATCGATTGCTCCCGTGGCTGTCAAAGGGCGGGGTTTTTCAGCCGGCGACAGCGCCTGGCTCGGTGTCCGGCCGCAATACCTGACGCCCGGCAAGGCGCAGGGCGGGCAAGGATCCGTCGGCGGCAAGGTGACATTGGTCGAACGGCTTGGCACCGAGACGATCATTGGCTTCGAGACGCGTTCCGGTGAAAAGGTCATCGCCGCTCTTCCCCAGGATGCCAAGTTCGCGATCGACCATCAGATCGAATTTTCGTTCGATCCGGCCATGGCGCATCTCTATCCGGCGGATTGATCGAGGCCGCGCGATCTCGCCTCATGCCTGCCGTTGAGCTTGCGGTAGGCGTCTCCCGACACAACCGACGGCTGCTTCGTGCGGCTCGCCGGTTCACTTTCATCAGCCTCAGGCATGCCGCATCAGGTTGGCCTTCATTTTCGCGAGCAGGCTGTTGATCTTGTCCTGCAGTTCGGGCGTTCCCATGACGGTCGGATAGGAAATCGCCACGCCGATGACCTCGCCGGTTCCAGGGTCGCGGAAAGCGATGCCTTCCGACGATACGCCGTCGTAAGAATCGTTCGTCGAGTGAGAGCGGCCGGTCTCATGGATGGTCCGGATGCGCGCCAGCAGCTCCTCGTGATTTTGCGGAGCCCTGGTCGTCACGAAGGGCAACTGGTCGGGAACGCGCAATTTCCATTCCTCCTCGTTCAGCAGCGCCAGCATGGCGCGGCCGTTTGAGGTCGCGTGCGGCCAGGCGCGGTATCCCGGTGTCGAGGTGATGGCGAGCGGGCTGGAGCCGCGCACCATGCGCAGCACGACAAGCTGATGCCCGTCGAATACCGTCACATAGGCCGTGTGGCCGCCGGCGGCGCAGACCTCCTCCAGTTCGGTGCTCACCAGATCCAGGAAATTGTGGTTCGAACGGCAGATTTGTCCGAGCTCGAAAAGGCGGATGCCGGGCGTGTAGAGGCGCGTCACCGGATCGAAGTCGAGGATGCCGCTTTCGCGCAAGGTTTTCATCACGCGTGAAGCCGTGGCCTTTGGACAGCCGGTCCGGCGTGCCAATTCCGCCTGGGACAGCGTAGGCTCGGCCAGCGAGAAGCAACCGAGAATGGATATGGCGTCTTCAAGCGAGCTCATTCTTCATCCTATGCGCGAGAATTTCTTCTGCATAGTTCCATTATTGGAACTCATTGTCAAATATGAAACTTATACTGGACTCGCCGAAAGTTGCCGCCTATAAAGAGATCAAAATACATCATGCTTAAAAAAGCGGCGGAACAGGGCAGGTCGGCAGATCCATTCCTCTGAGAGAGGTGTTTCCCATTCGCACGCCGGGCGGACAGAACCCGAGATGAGAGCCATGCATGCCGCCTGAAATGGCGGACTGTATCGGGCCGTTGTGATCCACCGGCCTTTGCGTAATGGGGAACATGTGAATGCACCAGACTTCCAGGAATTTCCGCGCCGGCGTCGATATCGGGGGCACGTTTACCGATTTCATCCTGTTCGATGAGCAGGCCTCAGCCATCCGGCTGCACAAGTGCCTGACAACGCCGAAGGATCCGTCGCAGGGCGCGCTCGGCGGCCTTGCCGATCTGGTGAAGGCTGCGGAGATCGCGGTCGCCGACCTTTCCGAGATCGTCCATGGCACGACGCTCGTCACCAATGCCGTCATCGAACGCAAGGGTGCGCCGGTCGGCCTCATCACCACCGAGGGCTTTCGCGACGTCCTGGAGATCGGCACCGAGCAGCGCTACGACATCTACGATCTTTTCCTGACTTTCCCCGACCCGCTGGTCAGCCGCTCGCGCCGCATCGAGATTTCCGAGCGCATCGGCGCCGATGGCGGCGTCATCAAGCCGCTCGACGAGGTCTCGGTCCTGCGCGCCGTCAAGAAACTGGCGGCGGACCGGGTCGAGGCGATTGCCGTCTGCCTGATGCATTCCTACCGCAACCCCTCCCATGAGAAGCGGGTGCGCGAGATCATCAAGCAGCACTATCCCGATATTTCCGTTTCCATTTCTTCGGAAGTCGTAGCCGAAATTTCCGAATACCAGCGTTTCGTCACCACCTGCGCCAACGCCTACGTGCAGCCGCTGATGGACCGTTATCTGCGCCGCTTCGAGAAGGAGCTTGCCGCCCGCGGCTTCAAGGGCGCTTTCCGGCTGATGCATTCGGCCGGCGGTCTGGTTTCGGTCGACGAAGCTCGCGAATTCCCCATCCGCCTTTTGGAATCCGGCCCGGCCGGCGGTGCGCTTGCGACCGCCTGGTTCGGCAAGGCCGCGGGTCAGGAAAACGTCATCGCCTTCGACATGGGCGGCACGACGGCCAAGGCCTGCATGATCGAAAACGGCATGGCGCATATCGCCTCCTATCTGGAAGCCGGCCGCGTGCGCCGCTTCAAGAACGGCTCCGGACTGCCGATCAAGGCGCCGGTCGTCGATATGATCGAGATCGGCGCGGGCGGCGGTTCCATCGCCGCGATCGACGAGGTCGGTCTCCTACAGGTCGGGCCGCATTCGGCGGGCGCTTCTCCGGGGCCTGCCTGCTACGGCGCCGGCGGCACCAGGCCGACCGTCACCGATGCCAGCGTTGCGCTCGGCTATTACGACCCGGCCTTCTTCCTCGGCGGCCGCATGACGCTCGATCTCGACGCCGCCGAGAGGGCTTTGAAGACGATCGCCGAACCGCTCGGGATTTCCACCGTCGAAGCCGCCTGGGGCATCCATCAGGTGGTCGGCGAGAACATGGCAAGCGCCACCCGCATCCATCTCGTCGAAAAGGGCAAGGACCCCCGCGGTTATTCCATGATCGGTTTCGGCGGCGCCGGTCCGGCCTTTGCCGCGCGTGTCGCCCGCATTCTCGGCGTGTCCGAAGTCATCATCCCGCAGGCGAGCGGTGCGGCATCCGCCTTTGGCTTCCTGACGGCGCCGCTCTCCTTCGATCTTGTCCGCTCGCGGCCGATGGAACTCTCGCCGGATTTCGATGTGGCTTCCCTTAACGCCGCGTTCGGTGAACTTGCCGAGGAAGGCAAGTGGAAGCTGATCTCCGCCGGTGCGAAGGCCGAAGACGTCGTCGTCGAGCGCACCGCCGATATGCGCCTGGTCGGCCAGCTGCACGAAATCAATGTGTCGATCCCTTCCGGCGAGCTCGGCGCCGGCGCTTACGGCGCGATCCGGAAGGCTTTCGAGGAAGTCTATGCGGCGCGTTACACCCGGGTGCCGAAGGAAGCGGAACTCGAAATCCTTTCTTTCCGCGTTCGCGTGAGCGGTGCGACGCCCGAGCTCTCGATCCGCCAGGCCGACATCGCGGTCTCCGGCGACGGTGCGCTCAAAGGCACTCGCAAGTGCTATTTCGGCGAAGGTTTCGTCGATGCGGCCATCTATGACCGCTATAAGTTGACTGCCGGCGCGACGGTTCAGGGGCCGGCGATCATCGAGGAGCGCGAGTCGACGACGATCGTTCCGCCCGGCGACACGCTGACGGTCGATGCCGCGGGCAACCTGCGCATCAGGATCGCGACCGTGGGCAAGGGCCTGGCTCTCGTAACCCCGAAAATGACGAAGCAGGAGGCGGCCGAAAAGATCGAATCCGATCCGATCGCGCTTGAGATCATGTGGAGCCGCCTGGTCACCGTTGCGGAAGAGATGTGGCACACGGTCTGCCGCACCGCCTATTCGTTGATCATTTCCGAATCCCAGGATTTCGGCTGCTCGATCCTCGACGCGACGGGCGAGACGCTGGCCCATTCCGCCCGTGTCATGCCGGTCTTCAACCTGACGCTGCCGATGGTGGTGAAGGCGGTGCTGCAGCGCTATCCGGTCGAGTCGCTGAAGCCCGGCGACGTGCTGGTCTGCAACGATCCCTGGCTCTGCGCCGGCCATCTCTTCGACGTGGCGGTCGTCACGCCGGTCTTCAAGGACGGCAAGGTCGTGGCGGTGATGGGCACCGTCGGCCATGTCGGCGATATCGGCGGCACGCGCAACGGCATGAAGGCGACCGAGGTCTACGAGGAGGGCCTGCAGATCCCGCCCATGAAGCTGGTCAATGCCGGCGTCGAGAACGAGGACCTGTTCCGCATCATGGCGGAGAACATCCGCGACTCCCAGCAGGTGCTCGGCGACATCCGTTCGCTGATTGCCGCCAATGAGACCGGCGCGCGCCGCCTCGTCGCCTTCATGGAAGAGTATGGCCTTTCCGATCTCCAGGCATTGGCCGAAGTCGTGCAGTCGCGGTCGGAGAAAGCGATGCGCGATGCCATCCGGGCGCTGCCGAATGGCGTGCACACTTCGACGATCTCCTACAATCCGCTCGGCACGCATATGACCGTCCCGGTCACGGTGACGATCAGGGACGACGAGATCGAGCTCGATTTCGAGGGCGCTCCGCCGGAAGTGCCGCTTGGCGGCATCAATTGCACGCTGAGCTACACGACGGCGCATTCGACCTATCCGCTGAAATGCATGCTGACGCCGTCGGTGCGCGGCAATGCCGGCTGCTATCGTCCCTTCACGGTCAAGGCGCCGAAGGGTTCGGTGCTGAACTGCAACAAGCCGGCGCCGGTCAGCCTGCGCACCCGGACCGGCTGGTACACCTCGCCGAACATCTTCCGCGCTCTTTCCGGCGCCGCACCCGAAAAGGTCATCGCCCATACCGGCCTCCCCAGCCTGCTGACGGTTTACGGCAAGACGCCGGAAGGCAAGGTCTTCTACGACCATCTTCTCTCCGGTGGAGGCCAGGGCGGCAGCTATGCCAAGGACGGCAAGTCCTCGGTTCTGTGGCCGACATCGGCCGCCACCTCGTCGATCGAGCTTCTGGAAAGCCGTTCGCCGGTGGTCGTCCTCGAAAAGGGCTTCGTGCAGGATTCCGGCGGCGCCGGCGAGTTCCGCGGCGGCCTCGGCGCGCGTATCCGGCTTGCCAAGCGCTATGACGACGGCACGTCGGTGACGGTCTTCGTCTCTCCGGAAGGCGTGAATGCGCCGATCGACGGTCTGTTCGGCGGGCAACACGGCCTGCTCTCCCACGGTTATGTCCGCGACGAGGACGGCAATGTGATCGAGGATGTCGGCACCGGCGGCCTCTTCGTCGTTGATCGCACCGATCGCGTGGTGGAGCTGCAGCTCGGTGGAGGTGCCGGGTTCGGCGATCCGGCCAACCGCTCCGTCGAGCTGATCGAGGAGGACGTCAGGGAAGACTACGTCGGTGCCGACACCGCCGAGAACGTCTATCGCTTGAGCGAACGCAAGAAGGAGCTGGCAGCCTCCGCGCGCCTTTCTCCGGCGGCGAGCCGATAGGATCGGCTCACTCCAACAACAACGGGCAATGCAGACATAAAAAGGGGAATGGACATGCTCAAACTGAATAAACGTCAATTTCTGATCGGTGCTGCAGGGGCCACGGCTGCTGCAACGCTTCCCTGGGCCGCCAATGCGGCCGGCAGGAAGATCATGGTTCTGGCAAGTACCGTGGATATTCCGAATTTCGACCCGCATGTGGCTACCGGCTATGCGCCGCAATGGCTCTTCCGAAACACCTACGACCCACTGGTACGGGTGGTGAACAATCCGCCGGTGCCGGCACCGGGTCTTGCCAAGAGCTGGACGAGGTCCGAGGACGGCCTCGTCTACACCTTCGAGCTCGACGGCAATGCCAGGTTCCAGGACGGTACGCCCGTTACCGCCAAGGACGTCGAATATTCCTTCGCGCGCCTGCTGCGCCTCGCCAAGGGGCCGGCCTGGATGGTGTCCGGCGTCCTCGACCAGAACAGCGTCAAGGCGACCGGCGAAATGACCGTGACGATGACGCTGAAGAAGCCCTTCGCGCCGCTTCTTTCCGTCCTGCCGTGGATGTTCGTGGTCAATTCGAAACTCGTCGAGGCCAACAAAGGCACCGATGACGGCCAGGCCTACCTGCTCGCCAACATGGCGGGTTCCGGCGCCTTCAAGATGGGCCGCGTCAAGCCGGGCGATCTTTATGAACTGGTCCGGGTCGAGGACGATTGGCACAAGGGCGGCAATCTCGACGGAGCGATCTGGAAGATCGTCCGCGAAGCCTCGACCGCCCGCCTGATGCTCCAGCGCGGCGAGGTGCATCTCGCGCTCGACATGTTCGCGGAAGACATGGATGCGATCAAGGACATGCCGCATGTCGTCCGGATCATGGAGCCGGACTACCGCACGTTCACCATCAAGATGAACACGGCCAAAGGCCCGCTCGCCGACAAGAACCTCCGCAAGGCGGTCTCCTACGCGTTCAACTACAAGGGCATGCTCGATGCAGCCGGCCCGGCTCAACTGATGAAAGGCCCGCTGCCGACCGGCATATTCGGCTTCGATCCGGACCTCAAGGGTTACGAGCAAGACATGGCGAAGGCGAAGGAATTCCTCGCTCAGTCCCAGTACAAGGACGGCGGCATCACCCTCTCCATGCACCATGCCGCCGGCTACGAGAACCAGCGCCGCTGGTGCCTCATCATGCTGGAATCCTTGAAGGCGCTGAACATCAACCTCGATATCCGTGCCATGACCTGGCCGGACACGGTGGCGATGGCCCGGTCGCCCGACACGATGGTCGACTTCTACTCGATCTTCCAGTCGCCGAACTATGCCGATCCGGACAATACCACGTTTGCCGCCTACCATTCCTCGCGCAATGGCCAGTGGCAGAACCCGGTTTACAAGAACCCGGAGGTCGACAAGCTGATCGAGGACGCTCGCGCCGAAGTCGACATGGCAAAGCGTGCCGAGCTCTACAAGAAATTCCAGGCCGTCGTCGTCGAGGATGCGCCGGATATCTTCGGCATTCTCGAACTGCGCAAGTTTGCAATGCGCGACAACGTGAAGGACTACGTATTCAGTCCCGTCGCCGCCAACACGATGGAAATCTGGCCGCTGTCGATCGCTTGAACCCATGCCGCCGGCGGGGTTCCGTCCAGGAAGCCCGCCGCTCCGGAGTTTGCGAATGCTGCTTTACATCCTGCGCAGGCTCGTCCTGCTCGTGCCCATGCTGCTCGGCCTGACCCTGCTTCTGTTCATCGTGGCGCGCGTCCTGCCCGGTGACCCGGTCGGACTTGCCGCCGGACCGAACGCGACGCCGGAGCTGATCGCCCGGATGAAGCAGGAATTCGGTCTCGATCAGCCCCTGCCGCTGCAATATTGGGACTATCTCACCGGTCTCGTCTCCGGCGACTGGGGCATGTCGGTCTTCACGCGCCGCCCGGTCTTTGCGGATATTCTGGAATATCTTCCGGCGACGCTCGAACTTGTCTTTGCCGCGCTCCTGATCGCGATCATCGTCGGCATCCCGCTCGGTCTCCTCACTGCGGTCTATCGCAACGGCGTGCTCGATTACGCGACCCGCACGGTGGCGCTCGGCGGCATCGCCATGCCGCGCTTCTTCCTCGGCCTCCTCCTGCAGATGGCCTTTGCCGCCTGGCTGGATATCCTGCCGCTGTCCGGCCGATATCCGCTGATCGAGAGCCCGCCGGAGCATGTCACGGGTCTCTATACGATCGATGCCATCATCGCCGGGGACTGGTATGCCTTTCAGATCGCGCTCTCGCATCTGGCATTGCCGGCGATCGCCATGGCGCTCTCGCCGCTTGCGACCATCATGCGGATGATGCGTGCCTCGACGATCGAGGTGCTGCAGCAGGATTACGTGATGACCGAGCGGGCACTCGGCCTCTCCAACCGGCTGATCCTCTTCAAATACGTATTGAAGAACGCCATGACCTCGACGCTGACCGTGATCGGCCTCTACGTCTCCTGGCTGCTCGGCGGTACGGTCCTGGTCGAGACCGTCTTCGACTGGCCGGGCCTCGGTCTTTACGCCACCCAGGCGATCCTGACCCAGGACTTCATGCCGGTGATTGGCGTCACCCTCGTCATCGCCATCATTTACCTTATCACCATGCTCGTCGTGGACCTCCTTTACGGCGTCTTCAACCCGAAGGTACGCTACGCATGACCCAGCCCTCGATCCCCGTCGCCATTCCCAAGCGCACCCAGTCTGCACGGCTCGAAAACTGGAGCCGCGCCTTCTACCGGTTCCGCCAGAGCTGGCTGTCGGTCATCGGGCTTGCGATCGTCGTTGCGCTGATCGTCATTGCGATCCTCGCGCCGTGGATCGTGCCGCATCCGGAACACGTTGCCGGCGGCACCAATACCGCGGCGCGCTTCCAGCCGCCGTCCGCCATCGCATGGTTCGGCACCAATGCGCTCGGACAGGATATGTTCTCGCTCGTCCTGGTCGGTTCGCAGGTTTCGCTCTTCTCCGGCCTTGCGGTTGTTTTCATCGCCATCGCGGTCGGTACGGTCGTTGGCGCCATCGCCGGCTATTTCGGCGGCTGGATCGACGAGATCCTGATGCGCATCACCGACCTGCTTTTGACGATCCCGAGCCTCATCCTCGCCATGGCGGTGGCCGCCGCCCTCGGCACCGGCGTGTGGAACATGATCATCGCCATTTCGATCACCTGGTGGCCGGCCTATGCACGGCTCGTGCGAGGCGAGGTGATCGTCAAGAAGGAAGAGCAATTCGTCGTGGCGGCACACGCGCTCGGCGCCAATTGGGCGCGCATCCTCGGCAAGCACATCCTGCCGAACATCGTCTCGCCGATCGTCATCAAGGCATCGCTCGACATGGGTTTTGCGATCCTGACGGTTGCCTCGCTCGGCTTCGTCGGCATCGGCGTCAAGCCGCCGACGCCGGAATGGGGGACGCTCCTTTCCGGCGCGCGCAGTTACATGCCTGACTACTGGTGGACGGCGGTTGCGCCGGGGATCGCCATCTTCCTGGCCGTGCTGGCCTTCAACCTTCTGGGCGACGGGTTGCGCGACGTGCTCGACCCGAAGGCGCGGCGATAGGAGGACGTGATGACGCTTCTCGATATCAGGAACCTCAACCTCGCGATGAGGAGCTACGAAGGGGAGACGCAGATCCTCCACGGCATCGATCTCAAGATCGAGCGCGGCGAGATCTGGGGCATGGTCGGCGAGACGGGCAGCGGCAAGTCGCTGACGGGCTTGTCCGTCTCGCGGCTCATCCCGTCGCCCCCCGGCCGCTATCTCGCCGGGTCGATCGAGTTCCAGGGCAAGGACGTGCTGAAGGCGACCGATAAGGAGATGCGGGCACTGCGCGGCCGTCATATTGGCATGATCTTCCAGGACCCGACCACCAATCTCAACCCCGCCTTCCGGATCGGTACCCAGCTCGTCGACGTGGCGCTACATGCCGGCCATGCGGACCCTTCCGTTCTGGGACTTTCCGGAGGCGCTTCGCGTGGGGATCTCAAGAGGGCCGCGCGTCGCGTCGCCGTCGAGATGCTCGATAAGGTCGGCATCCCGAAAGCGGCCGAGCGCATTCATGACTATCCGCACCAGTTTTCCGGCGGCATGCGCCAGCGCGTGCTGATCGCCATGGCGATGATCGGCAAGCCGGACCTTCTGATCGCCGACGAGCCGACGACGGCGCTCGATGTCTCCGTGCAGGCGCAGATCCTCCGGCTGATCCATGATCTCGTCGCCGAGCGGAACATCGGCGTGCTGCTGATCACCCACAATCTCGGAGTCGTCGCCCAGATCTGCAGCCACGTCGCCGTCATGTATCGTGGCCGCATTCTGGAAGCCGGTCCCGTCGGCGATGTGCTGAAGCGGCCGAGCCACAGCTATACCCAGGCGCTCTTGAACTCGGTGCCGACCGCCCATACGAAGCGCGGCGAGCTCAAGGGCCTGAGCGGCGTGATGCCGGAGACTGCCGCATGAGCCTCGATATCCGGAACGTCACCAAGATTTTTCCCGGCCCGCGGCAGGGCTTTTTCGGCCGCAGCGAGAGTTTTACCGCGCTGGACAATGTCAGCCTGTCGATCAGGAAGGGAGCGAGCTTCGGCCTTGTCGGTGAATCCGGCTCCGGCAAGACGACGCTGACGCGCTGTGTCCTGCGGCTCGAAACGCTCTCTGCCGGCCATATCCTGTTTGATGGTGCGGACATCCATAAGCTGACGCCGCTTGAGATGCGGAGGCTCAGATCACGCCTGCAGATCGTCTTTCAGGATCCCTATGCTTCGCTTGATCCGCGCATGACGATCCACGACATCGTCGCCGAACCGTTGGTGATCCATGGCGATGTGGTACGCCTCAATACCCGCCAGCGTACCGAACGGGTGCTGGAACTGCTGCTTCAAGTCGGCTTGAGGTCGGAACACATGTTCCGTTATCCGCATGAATTCTCCGGCGGCCAGCGCCAGCGCATCGGCATTGCCCGGGCGCTGGCCGTCCGTCCGGAGTTCCTGATCCTCGATGAACCGACTTCGGCGCTGGATGTCTCGGTGCAGGCGGATGTGCTGAACCTTCTGCACCGGCTGCAGGAAGAACTCGGCCTCACCTATTTCTTCATCAGCCACGATCTCGGCGTCATCCGCTACATTTGCGATGACGTGGCCGTCATCTATCGCGGCAAGCTGGTGGAGCAGGGGCCGGTGGCGGAAATATTCGACCATCCGAAGAGCGATTATACGCGCATGCTTCTGGACGCGATGCCGGACCCCGATCCCGATCATTCGCCATTCCGCAATCAGGCAATCGCCTGACCGGCCGGGATCACTTCTCTTTGATCTGGCGCCGATATCCCAGCGCCCGGCTGATCGCATCCGCAGCGCTGCGAACCATGAGCAGGAAGGCCTCGCGCCTTTCGTTATAGCGGACGGTCGGAAGGCCGAGATTGATGGCGGCGACGACTTCGCCGTGGCGATCGAAGATCGGGGCGGCTATTCCGGTGGAACCGGTGACGAATTCCTGGTCGTTGAGGGCGTAACCATCCCTGCGGACCTTCACGAGCATGTCGCGGATGCGGTCGATATCGGTGACCGTGTAGCGGGTATAGGAGAGAAGCTGGACACGGGAGAAATAATGCTCCACGGTCTCCTTCGAGATGTGCGCCAGCAGCACGCGGCCGGTCGCGGTGCAATAGGCGGCAATCGCCGCGTCAAGGTTCACATCGTACCGGACGCGATGGCGGCTGACGCATTTCGCCAGCCGCCGGATGTCGCAATGCGCGTTCATTGTCGCGAGCAGTACGGTTTCTCCCGATTCATCGCGCAGTTTTTCCATGAAGGGCCGGGCCGTCACCACCAGCGGCTCCTCATGGCGCCGGAAGGGGAAACCGTGCCGGCTTGCCTCCACCAGCATGTAGCGGCCGGCATTGTCGCGCACCACGTGGCCGCGTCCCGCGAGCGTCTGGACGAGGCCGTGCGCGCTGCTTTTGGGAAATCCGAGATCCCGGATGATCTGGGCAAGCGGTACCGCCTCCCGCTGGGATGCCATGTATTCGAGAAGATCGAGAATCCGGCCGGCGCTTTTTATCTCGGAGTTCATGTATATGAACGAAACCCCCGTTGATGACCATTCGCCCGGCTCATAACAATTCTGCCTAGAAAGCAGCCACTCACATTTCCGAGTGTCGCGCTGAAAGGATGAACCATCTCATGAACGCGTCGAATAAGCAAAACGATGTCTCCGAACCCTGGACCTGGCCGGATACAGTCTGGCAGCAAAAGGTTCAGAAGGTGCGCGCGGGGCGTTCCCTCAGACCTCAGAGATGGAAAAACGGCGCACGCATGGCAGTGGCATTGTCTTTCGATTCCGATCACGAGACGATGGAGCTGCGCAATGGCGGGGTCTCGTTCGGCAAGATGAGCCAGGGCCAGTACGGCGCCCGCTCCGGCATGCCGCGCATCCTGCATCTTCTTGAAAAATACTCCGTTCCGGCGTCCTTCTTCATGCCCGCCGTCTCCGCGATGATCAACGCCGGGGAAGTGAAGACGGTCGTCGCCGCCGGCCACGAGCTCGGCATCCATAGCTGGATCCACGAATTCAATTCCCGTCTCGACGAAGCGACGGAGCGCGATCTCGCATTGCGCGCCGCCGATGTGCTGGAAAGGCTTTCCGGCGTGCGGCCGGTCGGCATGCGGACGGCCTCCTGGGATTTCAGCCCCCATACGCTGAAGATCACCCGGGAGATGGGACTTCTCTACGATTCCTCGCTGATGGCCGATGACGAGCCCTACGAGCTTCTGGAGGACGGCGAGCCGACCGGCGTCGTCGAAATCCCGGTGGAATGGATCCGCGACGATGCGCCCTATGTGGCGATGGACCGGATGACCGGCGCACGGCCCTATGGCGGCCCTTCCATGGTGTTCGACATTTTCGCACGAGAGCTCGAGATGGCGTGGGAGGAAGAGGGGCTCTTCCAGCTCACCATGCATCCGCATCACGTGGGTCACCGTTCGCGCATCTTCATCCTGGAAGAGATCATCCGGCTTGCGAAATCGAAGGGTGACGTCTGGTTCTGCACCCATGCGGAGCTTGCGCGCTATTGCGCCGATGAAGCGGGTCTCAAGACGGCTGAAAAGGCTGCCTGAGCCGGGCAGAACTTGAATGAAGCAGTAACATCAATGAGGGTAAGGAACATGTCTGCAAAATTCGCATCCATAGCGGCTGTGCTGCTGGCGCTCACAGCGTCGGCCGCGTTCGCCCAGACCAAGGACACGCTGACCATCGATCTGCCGAACGATGCCGCGACGCTCGATCCGCATCTGCAGTGGAACACCGACAGCTATACGATCTACCGCAGCATCTTCGACAATCTTTTGACGCGCGACCCCAAGGGCGAGATCGTGCCGCAGATCGCCAAGTCCTGGAAATATCTCGACGACAAGACGATCGAATTCGAGATCCGCGACGACGTGACCTTCCAGGACGGTTCGAAGCTGACGGCGGAAGACGTCGCCTTCTCGATCAACCGCATCATCGATCCGAAGCTGAAGAGCCCGCAGCTCTCGCAGTTCGACCAGATCGCCAAGGCCGAGGCGACCAGCCCGACCGTCGTGAAGATGACCACGAAGTCCGCCTATCCGGCGCTGCTCGCCCAGCTCGTCAAGCTGTCGATCGTGCCGAAGGCCTATGTCGAAAAGGTCGGCGACCAGGAATTCAATCTGAAGCCGCTCGGCTCAGGTCCCTACAAGATGGTCAACTGGCAGAAGGGCGTTCAGACCGAGCTTGAAGCCTATTCGAGCTACTGGCGCACCAAGCCGCCGTTCCAGAAGGTCGTCTTCCGCACCGTGCCCGATGTTTCCACCCGCATCGCGGACTTGAAGACCGGCAAGGCCGACCTGATCCGCGAAGTGCCTCCGGACCAGGCCGAAAGCATCAAGAGCGATTCCAGTTCCCAGGTTCTCTCGGTTCCGACAGAGCGGATCGGCTACCTGTTCATCAACGCCCAGGCGGGCGCCACCAAGGATGTCCGTGTCCGCCAGGCGATCGCCTATGCGATCGACCGCCAGGCATTGGTCGATGCGCTCCTCGAAGGTTACGGCAAGCCGGTCGAGGTGCTCGGCGCCGAACCGGTCTTCGGCTACACGGACAAGGTCAAGGGTTATGAGTACGATCTCGACGAGGCCAAGGAATTGGTGAAGGCCGCCGGCGCCGAAGGCCAGGCGGTCGAATTCCTGACCTCGCCGTCCTATAGCCGGGCCACCGTCGAAGCCATACAGCAGATGGTCAACGAAGCGGGCCTCAAGGTGGAGATCTCCTCCAGCGATCAGGCGACCTTCCTGAAGCGCCGCCAGGGCGATCCGGCCAATGCCGGCGGGCTTGCCTTCGGTGCATGGTCCTGCGCCTGCCAGGATGTCGACGGCGTGATCTTCCCGCTCTTCCGCACCGGCAGCATCTGGGCGAAATATTCGAACGAGAAATTCGACGCGGCCGTCGACAAGGCACGGACCATCCTCGACCAGAACGAGCGTCTGAAGCTCTATGAGGAGGCCTACGAGATCCTGCGCGAAGACGTTCCGGGCATCGGCCTCTACCAGGCCTATGCGCTCTACGGTGCCAACAAGAACCTGAAATGGCAGCCGACTGCCAACGAAGCCATGTTCGTCACGGACATGAGCTGGCAGCAGTAAGGCAGGTAACGCGATCATGTTGAGATACGCCGTCGAGCGTTTGATACAGGCGGTCATTGCGATCTTCGGCGTTCTCACCATCGTGTTCGTCGTCATGCATCTGTCGGGCGATCCGACCCTGCTGCTCGTGCCGCAGGATGCATCGGCCGAAATGATTGCCCAGCTGCGCAGCCAGCTTGGTTTCGACCGACCGATCTGGGTGCAGTATCTGGACTATCTGCAGGGCCTCGCGAGGCTGGATTTCGGAGTTTCGGTCGTGCAGCGCGTCCCGGCGCTCGATATTGTCCTGTCGCGCGTCCCCTATACGGTGATGCTTGCTGCGGGCGCGCTGGTCGTGGCGATCGGCATGGGCATTCCGGCCGGCATCATCATGGCGACCCGCCGCGGCACCGCAATCGAACGGTTGCTCACCGCAATCGTCGTCACCGGCCAGAGCGTGCCGACCTTCCTCTCCGGCATCGTGCTGATCTTCGTCTTCGGCGTGACGCTGCGCTGGCTGCCGACGTCAGGTTCCGGCGATTTTGCTTCGCTGATCATGCCGTCGATCGCGCTCGGCGCGATCTCCATGTCGACCTTTGCCCGCATGACCCGCATCTCGATCATCGACGAGCTCGGCAAGGACTATGTCCGCGCCGGGCGCGCCCGCGGTCTTTCGCTCGGCTCGGTGGTTTTCCGCCACGTGCTGCGCAATGCGGCGATCCCGGTCATCACGATTGCGGCGTTGGAGATCGGCAATCTGCTCGCCGGCGCCGTCATCATAGAGACCGTCTTTGCCTGGCCCGGCATCGGCCAGCTCGCCATCCAGTCCATCCAGTCGCGCGACTTCCTGGTCGTCCAGGTCATCGTGCTTCTGATTTCCTTCGTCTATGTGCTGACCAGCGTGCTCGCTGACTTCGTCTATGCGCTGGTCGATCCGCGCATCCGTCTGGTCCGTTGAGGAGGTAGTCCATGAACACGGCCGTCCTCGCTTTTCGCCAGCGCCTTCGCCGCGTGCCGCTCTCGGTCATCGTCGTCTCGGTCATATTCCTGGTGATCGTGACGCTTGCGATCCTTGCGCCCTGGGTCGCGCCTGCCGATCCGGCCAAGCAGAACCTGCTTGCCCGCCTTAAACCGCCGGGCTTCGAGCTGCGCGGCGTCACCTACTGGCTCGGCACCGACGATCTCGGCCGCGACCTGCTTTCGCGCACCATCTATGGCGCCGGCGTGTCGCTCTCGGTCGCCGTCATGTCCGTCGTCGTGTCGACGCTGGTCGGCGTGACGCTGGGCATGGTCGCCGGCTGGTTCCGCGGCAAGATCGAAATCGTCATCATGCGCATGGTCGATATCATGATGTCGATCCCGGCGATCCTGCTTGCGGTCCTGACGGTGGCCGTCCTCGGCCCCGGCTTCCTGAAGCTCGTGCTGGTGCTCGGGCTTACCCGCTGGCCGCGCTATACCCGCGTCGCCTATGCCCAGACGCTGCAGGTCTCGAACCTGCCGTTCATCAAGGCTTCCGAACTTGCCGGCGCGGGTGCCGCGCGCATCCTCTTCCACCACATCCTGCCGAATATCGCCGGTCCGATCCTGATCGTCGCGACCGCCGAATTCGGCCTGATGATCCTGATGGAGGCGGGTCTCTCCTTCCTCGGCCTTGGCATCCAGCCGCCGGCCGCAAGCTGGGGTTCGATCATGAGCGTCGGCCGCCAGTATCTGGAACGGGCCTGGTGGATCGTCGCCTTCCCCGGGGCCTGTCTTTTCCTGCTCGTCTTTTCCGTCAATGTGCTGGGCGACTGGCTGCGTGACGAGATCGACCCGCGCTCACGTACACGTTGAGGTTTTCACCCATGGAATTCGAAAATAAGACCATCGTCATCACCGGTGCTGCCGGCATCTTCGGCCGCTGGATCGCCGCCTATTTCGCAAGGGAGGGCGCAAGACTCTGCCTCAGCGACATACGCATGGACGGGCTGGAAAAGGCGGTGGCGGAACTCGGCCTCGATCGCTCGAAAGTGCTGCTGCACGCGACCGAGCTGACGAGCGACGCTTCCATGCTGGAACTCGTCGAACTCGTGCGCCGCGAATGGAAGGCGCCGGACATTCTGGTCAACAATGCCGGCATTTATACCCGCTTCAGCCTGCTCGACATGGAATTTGCCGATTGGGATCGCGTCTTCGGCGTCAACCTTCGCGCGCCTTTCGTGTTGTCGCGCGAGATGGCGAAGCTGATGATCGCGGAAGGCAAAAAGGGTTCGATCGTCAACATCTCGTCCGGCGCCGCCCGCAAGATGACCCAGAATGGCGTGCCCTACTGCACGTCGAAGACCGCGATCGAGCGGCTGTCCAAGGGCTTCGCTATGGAGCTTGCCGAATACGGCATCCGCGTCAACGTCGTGGAACCCGGCTTCGCGCCCGGCAGCGAAGTGAGCGAGCTTTCCGACGAATACGTCACCAACATGCTGAAGAACATTCCGCTCGGCCGCTCCAGCGGGCCCGAGGATGCGCCGGGAGCGATCGCCTACCTCTGCTCGGACAAGGCCGCCTTCATCACCGGCGCGGTGCTTTCGGTCGATGGCGGCAATTCGATCGGCAATTACAAGCGCCCCGAGCGCGATATTCAGAAGGCCTGAGCGATGGATGCCGCCCCAAACCCGCTGCTTGCCGTCGACCGGCTGACCATCGACATCGGTGGCGCCAAGGTCGTCGACGACGTGTCCTTCACCGTGGCGCCGGGCAAGGTCATGGCGCTGGTGGGGGAGTCGGGCTGCGGCAAATCGCTGACCTCCTATGCCATGCTCGGCCTGCTGCCGCCGGCAGCCCGCCGTACAGGCGGCCGGATCATGCTGGAGAATACCGATCTCTCGGCCATGTCCGAGCGGCAGTTCCGCAAGGCGCGCGGCAAGGACATCTCCATCATCTTCCAGGAGCCGAGCGCCTCGCTCGATCCGCTGACCACGGTCGGCGCACAGATCGCCGAGGCCTACCGGGTGCACCATGGCGTTTCGAAGACGGAAGCCTATCGGAAGGCGCGGCAGATGCTTGCCGATGTCGGCATTCCCGATCCCGACCGGCGGCTGCATCAATACCCCTTCGAACTGTCCGGCGGCATGTGCCAGCGCATCATGATCTCGATCGCGCTGATCTGCGGTCCCCGCGTGCTGGTCGCCGACGAACCGACGACCGCGCTCGACGTGACGATCCAGGCACAGATCCTCGACCTCATGAAGAAACTGGTGGCCGAACGCGGCACCGCGATCGTGCTCATCACCCACGACATGGGCGTGGTGGCCGATATCGCCGACGAGGTTGCGGTCATGTATGCCGGCCGCATCGCGGAGATAGCGCCCGTGCATGCGCTGTTCCGAGAGCCGAAGCATCCCTATACGGCCCTCCTTCTGGCCAGCGTTCCGAAACTCGATCATACGCCGAAAGCGGACCTGGCGACCATCGAGGGAACGGTGCCGAGTCCGAACGAATTCGGCCTTGGCTGCCGGTTCGCGGATCGCTGTCCGCTCGCCACCGGCAAGTGTCGCAACGAACAGCCGCCGCTTTTCGATTGCGGCGGAGGCCACCGCTCGGCCTGCTGGCATATCGACCGCATGAGCGAAGTGCATGAGGTGGCGGCATGAGTAAGACGAAAAACGTCCTCGAAATCCGCGATGTCGCGGTGCATTTCGGTGGCCGTGGCGGCTTGCTCGGCAAGGCCGGCCCGGTGGTGAAGGCGGTCAACGGCGTCGATCTGGATATCGGCCGCGCCGAGACGGTGGCGCTGGTCGGCGAATCCGGCTGCGGCAAGTCCACGCTCTCCAACACGATCGTCGGCCTGCAGGCGCCGGTTGCCGGCAGCGTCAAAATCAGCGGCGAAGAAGTGGTCGGCGCCGACCGCAGGAAGCTCAACGACATTCGCCGCAAGGTGCAGATGATCTTCCAGGACCCTGCGCTGTCGCTCGACCCGCGCTCGACCGTGGGCGCGACGATCGCCGAACCGCTGATCGTGCGCGGCGTCGCCAGAGGCAAGCAATTGAAAGAACGCGTCGGGACCCTTCTCCAGCAGGTGGGCTTGCGGCCGGAACACGCGGACCGCTATCCGCACCAGTTCTCCGGCGGCCAGCGCCAGCGCGTGGTGATCGCTCGCGCTTTGGCGCTCGAACCCGATCTCGTCATCTGCGACGAGCCGGTCTCGGCCCTCGACGTGTCGGTCCGGGCGCAGATCCTCAACCTGCTGGTCGCGCTGCAGAAGCGTACGGGCGTCTCCTACCTCTTCGTGTCGCACGATCTCGGCGTGGTACGGCATATCTGCGACCGCGTCGTCGTCATGTATCTCGGCCGCTTCGTCGAGATGGCCGACCGCGACACCTTCTTCGCCAACCCGAAGCACCCTTATACCAGGGCGTTGATGTCGGCCGTGCCGGAAGCCGACCCCGTCGTGCAGCGTTCGAAGGAGCGGCTCATTCTGGGTGGCGAACTGCCGAGCCCGGCCAATATTCCCTCCGGCTGCGCCTTCCACACGCGCTGTCTGCTTGCGACCGGGATATGCTCCAGGGAGCGACCGGAACTGACGCCCCGCGCCGATGGCGCGCGCGTCGCCTGCCATCACGCATAAGAGCCATTAGATTTAGAGAATGCCATGACCGATGCTCCGACGAACGAAACCATCCGGCTGGCCGGCCTTGATGCCGAAGCCGAGATTCGCGTCGACCGCTGGGGCATTCCGCATATCAAGGCCCAAAGCGAGAAAGACCTGTTCTTCCTGCAGGGCTTCAACGCGGCGCGTGACCGGCTGTGGCAGCTCGACCTCTGGCGCAAGCGCGGCCTCGGCCTGCTCGCCGCCGATTTCGGTCCCGGCTATCTGGCGCAGGACCATGCGGCGCGGCATTTCCTCTACCGCGGCGACATGGCGCCGGAATGGCTGTCCTATGCGCCCGATACCGAAGCGATCTGCACCGCCTTTGCCGCAGGCGTCAATGCCTATGTCGCGCTCTGCGAGGCCGAACCCCACCGTCTGCCGCCGGAATTCGCCATGTTCGGCACCAAGCCTTCCCGCTGGCAGCCGTCGGACGTCGTGCGTATCCGCAGCCATGCGCTGACCCGCAACGGGCTTTCGGAAATCCTGCGCGCCAACATCATGGCGCTCGCCGGCGCCGAAACCGACCTTCTGCGCTACGAGATCGATCCACCGGTTCAGCCGAAGCCTGCGGAAGGCATCGTGCTCGCCGACATTCCGCTGGCGGCAACCCGTCTCTTCAAGCTCGCCACCGCTCCGGTCACCTTCGACAGGGCACGGCTTGCCGCGACGCTCGACGACATCTGGACGTGGACCGAGGTGACCGATCTCGGCGACGTCATCCAGCGTGTCGCGGAGGAGGGTTCCAACAACTGGGCCGTCCATGGTTCCCGCACCGGGACGGGCCGGCCGATCCTGGCAAGCGACCCCCACCGGGCGCATGCCGTGCCGTCGCTGCGCTATCTCGTACATCTGGAAGCGCCCGGTTTTAACGCCATCGGCACGGGTGAGCCGACCGCACCCGGCATCTCGCTCGGCCACAACGAAAAGATCGCCTTCGGCCTGACGATCTTCGGCGCCGATCAGGAAGACATCTATGTCTACGAGACGAAGGACGGCGACCCGCAACAGTACCGCTACGGCGACGGGTGGGAGAAGATCACTCGCATCGAGGAATATTTCGAGGTCAAGGGTTTTGCTGACCAAACGTTGGCGCTTTCCTTCACTCGCCACGGTCCGATCCTGCACGAGGATCCGAAGAAGCGGCAGGTCATCGCCATGCGTTCCGTCTGGCTGTCGCCTGGCTCGGCCGCCTATCTCGGCAGCCTGTCCTATATGCGCAGTCCGTCGGTGAAGGCTTTTTCGGAGACGCTCGGGTGCTGGGGAACACCTTCGGTCAATCATGTCATCGCCGATGTGGAAGGCAATATCGGCTGGTTCACGGCGGGCTTCACGCCGGTTCGTCCCAATTGGGAAGGCCTGCTCCCGGTGCCTGGCCACGGCTCTCATGAGTGGAACGGCTTCCTTCCCGCCGACCAGTTGCCGCGCAGCTATAATCCGGCCGAAGGTTTCGTCGCTTCCGCCAACGAAATGAACCTTCCGGCCGACCGCGACCCCGAGGCGCCTTCGATCGGCCATGAATGGGCGGAAGTAAGCCGCGCCCAGCGCATCAAGTCCGTACTCTCTGCCGATCAGAAGCACACGCTGAAGGGCTCGATGGCACTGCAGACGGATACTTATTCGCGTCCCGCGGCAACGATCTCAGGTGTGCTGGAGAAGATTGCCGCCCGCCATCCGCTCGATGAGAAGCAGAAA
Organism: Xaviernesmea oryzae; assembly: GCF_900177415.1. GTDB lineage: Bacteria > Pseudomonadota > Alphaproteobacteria > Rhizobiales > Rhizobiaceae > Neorhizobium > Neorhizobium oryzae_A. The sequence continues at coordinate 169,209 of NZ_FXAF01000003.1, forward strand.
CAGGCGCTTGCCCTGTTCAAAGGCTGGGATCACCGGCTGGAAGCGAAGAGTGCCGCAGGCGCGCTGTTCGAAGTCTGGTGGATGAAGCACGTGCGACCGGCGCTGCTCGCCAGGTTCGCGCCGAATCCGACGGTGCGCCAACTGCTGCTGCCGGGCGATGTCGACCGCATGCTCGCACTGCTGAGCGAACCCGGTAAGGTCTGGGGCGAGGCGGAGCGTGATGCCATGCTGCTTTCAACCCTTTCGGCAGGTTTTGCCGATTGTGAGAACCGGCTCGGCACCGATCCCGCCGTCTGGCGCTGGGGCGACCTGCACCGGGCACTCTTCGAGCACGCCACCAGCCGGGTCAAGGCCGAGGGCGTTGCGGACTGGAACGTCGGACCATTGCCATTGGGCGGCAGCCGTTCGACGCCGATGCACGCGGGCTACCGGATGAGCGATTTCGGAGTCAATGCCGGCGCCTCCGTCCGGCTCGTCATGGATGTCGGCGATTGGGACAACAGCGTCTGCATCAACACGCCGGGGCAGTCCGGGGATCCACGCTCGTCTCATTACGGCGACCTGGCCGAAACCTGGTCGAAGGGTGAATATGTGCCGCTGGTCTATAGCGAGGCTCGCATAAGCGAAGAAACCGTCCGCAGAATTCTCCTTGTGCCGGCCGGGTAGGCTGGTTCCTGTTTCGACTTGCATACGATCAGCCATCTGCTGTATGCAAGAGAGGGCAGGAGAAAGAAGATGAGCAGCAGGGAACCCGTTTTCGGCTGGTGGGATGCGCCTCCGTTTATCGGCGAACTGATCCAGTCATTGTCGGGCCGCGGCCGGGCGCTGTTCGGCCTCACGTCGCCCCCGATGCAGAATCGCGACCTTGTCGGCCTGGCCGAAATGATCCTGTCGCGCCGCGGCGAGGTCTCCGGTGCGATCCTGGCGGAAGCCTTCCTGGAGGCCTATCGGCAGGCGAGCGGTTCGGACCGCGATACGTTCATGCGCGCGTTGCTCGATCGGTTCGGGCCTGATTCCGAGGTCCTTGAAGCTGCCGTTTCCGCCTATCAGGCGGACCCAAGCGCCCGGAACATCGCCAGGCTTCACGAAGCTGCCGAGCCGCGCCGGCAGGAGCTTTTCCGCCGCATCAACTTTGCCAAGCGCGGTACGGCGACGCTGGTCGAGATGCGCGAACACCTGATGGGCATGCTCGGCAAGGAACCGGCTCTGCAGCCCGTCGATCTCGACTTCTGCCACCTCTTCTCCTCATGGTTCAACCGGGGTTTCCTGATGCTGCGCTCGATCGACTGGAGCACGCCTGCCAACATCCTGGAGGCGCTGATCCGCTACGAGGCCGTGCACGACATCGATGGCTGGGATGACCTGCGCCGCCGGCTCGCCCCGCCTGACCGCCGCTGCTTCGGCTTCTTCCATCCGCAATTGGATGACGAACCGCTGATCTTCGTCGAGGTGGCGCTCACCGATCACCTGTCGTCCTCGGTCGATGCCCTGCTTGCCCGAGATCGCCAGCCGATGGATCCGAAGCAGGCGACGACCGCGGTCTTCTATTCGATCTCCAACTGCCAGCGCGGCCTGACAGGCGTTTCGCTCGGCAATTTCCTCATCAAGCAGGTGGTGAACGATCTGAAACGCGATCTGCCGAAGCTCGACAATTTCGTGACGCTTTCCCCCATTCCCGGTTTCGGCGCCTGGCTGCGCGGCGAAGGCCGCGTCGATGACGCCGAGGACATCCGGGAAGAAAAGAAGCGCCTCGTTGCCCGGCTGGAAGGCGATTGGGCATCCGCCGACGAGCACGAACTCGATGCGATCCGCCGCGTCATGCTGCCGCTCGGGGCACACTATCTGCTGAACGTCCGGCGGGCCAACGGACGGCCGGTGGACCCGGTGGCGCGTTTCCATCTCGGCAACGGGGCGCAGATAGAGCGGCTCAATTTCCTGGGCGACCGGTCTGCCAAGGGCATGCGGCAATCCTACGGGCTGATGGTCAATTATCGCTACCGGCTCGGTGAAATCGAGAAAAATCATGAGGCTTACGCCGAAAGCGGCCATATCGCAGCGATGCCGGCGCTGCGGAAATTGGCGCAACCGGTATCCCAGGAGGTGTTTTGATGGCTGGCAATCTCTACGATGCGCTGCTTGGCGGGCTCGAGCGGGAGGATCGCCTGCTCCTGAAGGATGGGACCGTTGGCGCCGTCAGCTATCGTGCCTTCGCGGATCAATGCGCGCGGCTTGCCGGCGCGCTTCTCCAAGCGGGCCTGCAGCCGGGCGACCGGGTTGCCGTCCAGGCGGAGAAATCCGTCGCGGCACTGGCACTCTATCTTGCGACGGTTCGCGCCGGCGGCATCTATCTGCCGCTCAACATCGCCTATACGGCGGCGGAGATCGACTATTTCCTGAACGACGCCGAACCTGCGATCTTCGTCTGCGACCCCGCAAAGCTCGAAGCGCTGGAGCCGATCGCAGAAGCTGCGGGCGCGAAGGTGCTGACGCTTGACCCATCCGGCAGCGGAACGCTCGCCGATGCGGCGGCTGTCGCCGCGCCGATTGCTGCAACCTCCTCCCGCGGCGGCAGCGACATCGCCGCGATCCTCTACACGTCGGGCACGACCGGCCGTTCCAAGGGGGCGATGCTGTCCCACGACAACCTGCTGTCGAACGCCCGTTCGCTGGTGGAAAGCTGGCGGTTCACGGAGAAGGACGTGCTGATCCACGCGCTGCCGATCTTCCATACTCACGGTCTTTTCGTGGCGACGAACGTGGTGCTCGCTTCGCGCGCCTCGATGATTTTTCAGCCGAAATTCGATCCGGACAAGGTCATGGAGGCGATGCCGCAGGCGACGTCGCTGATGGGCGTGCCCACCTTCTATACCCGTCTTCTGCAACATCCCGGTCTCGATCGCGACAGCACCGCGCATATGCGGCTTTTCGTTTCCGGTTCGGCGCCGCTGCTTGCCGAGACGCATCAGGAATGGGAAAAGCGGACCGGCCACGCCATTCTCGAACGCTACGGCATGACCGAGACCAACATGAACACCTCGAACCCCTATGACGGGCGGCGTGTCGCCGGCACGGTCGGTTTCCCCCTACCTGGCGTCGAAATCCGCATCGCCGATCCGGAAACCGGCGCCAGGTTCGGCACCGAAGAAATCGGCATGATCGAGGTGCGGGGGCCGAACGTGTTCCAGGGCTACTGGCGGATGCCGGAAAAGACCGCAGCGGAATTCCGCAAGGACGGTTTCTTCATCACCGGCGACCTCGGCAAGGTGGACCAGGACGGCTATGTCCATATCGTCGGCCGCGGCAAGGATCTCATCATCACCGGCGGCTACAATGTATACCCGAAAGAAGTGGAGATGGAGATAGACGCCCTGCCGGGCGTCACCGAAAGCGCCGTCTTCGGCGTCAAACATCCCGATTTCGGCGAGGGGATCATTGCCGCCGTCGTGCTGAAACCCGGCGCCGAAATGGCCGAACAGGATGTCATAAAGGCACTCGACGGCCGCCTGGCGGGCTACAAACGCCCCAAGAAAGTGGCGTTCGTGGCCGAATTGCCGCGCAACACCATGGGCAAAGTCCAAAAGAATATACTGCGTGACCGGTTCGCCGGTACATTCGAGGCCATGGCTGCAGCAAAATAGGGCGCGTTGATTTTAGGGCTTGACGAGTCATGTATACGCGTGGACTATAGATTGCATACTAGCGCAGAGCATTTCGGGGAGGAGTGAAATGCTGCAGCAGAGCAAGCCTGAAAGCGGTCAGCCGCTCGTCACCGTTCACAATCCGATGGGCTATCCCCCGAAGGTGAGCCGGAAGCAGCCCGCCGCGCGGCCCGCCAGTCTCGACGGCAAGGTCGTCTATCTCGTCGACAGCCGCTTTGACGATTCCGTCGAACTGTTGAAACAGGTTGAGGCCTGGTTCGAGCGCAACATGCCTTCCGTCGAGGTGCGGATCAGACAGCTCGCGAGCACCTATGCAAAGGATGATCCGACCCTCTGGGAAGAGATCAAGACGAACGGTCATGCCGCGATCATCGGCGTTGGCCACTGCAGCACCTGCGCACCGGCGGTCACGACCCATGCGATCACGCTGGAGACCAGATACGGCGTGCCGACCGTCGCCATTCATACGGACAAGTTCGACAAGGTGGTGCGCTCGGTTGCCAAGATGGGCGGACTTTCCCAGCAGCCGCTCGTCTTCGTGCCACAGCCGGTCATGGGCAAGACGGCGGAAGAGCTGCGCGCCTATGTGGAAGGTCTCGATCCGGTCAACGGAAAGCCGGTCATGCAGGAGATCGTCGAGGCGCTGACCATCGGCCTCGCGGCGAGTGCCGAGGACGCCCAGTTCGAGCGCAGCACGCCGCGCCATGTGGAGCCGGACACGGAGGAGAACCTCCATGCCGCCTTCCTGCGCAACAACTGGACCGACAAGCTGCCGGTCATCCTGCCGACCGACGCCCGCGTCGCGGACATGCTGGCCGGAACCTCCCGCAAGCCGGACGAGGTGGTCGGCCACATGCAGCCGACGACCAATCGCGGCCTGTGGGAATATACGGTCGAGAAGGTGGCGGTAAACGCCGTCATGGCGGGCGCGGCGCCGGAATATTTCCCGGTGATCCTGGCGCTTGCGGCGGCGCAGATCACGGCACGCGGATCGACCTCCAGCTCGGCGGCTGCGATGGCGGTCGTCAACGGTCCGATCCGCGGCGAGATCGGCATGAACTGCGGCGTGGGCGCGCTGGGTCCTTACAGCCACGCGAACGCCACGATCGGCCGTGCCTTCGGTCTCCTGTCGCAGAACCTGCAGGGCGGTTCCGTTCCCGGCGAGACCTTCATGGGGTCGCTCGGCAACAACTATACCTACAATAACCTGACCTTTGCGGAGAACGAGGAGCGCAGCCCCTGGGAGCCGCTTCACGTGCAGAAGGGTTTCGACGCCAAGGCAAGCACGGTCAGCCTCTTCCACGGCTGCCGCTCGACCACCTTCAGCCTCGGGCTCCGCAAGGAATACTGGCGCGAGCATGTGCGCGACATGCTGCTCGGCACCGATGCGATCACCGCGCCGACCCTGGTGCTCGACCCGATCTGCGCGCGGCAATTCATCGATCGCGGCGGCTTCGTGAAGAAACAGGATCTGCTGCACTTCATCTACGAGACGGCGCAGATGCCGGCCGGCCGCTATTGGGACCTGCAGCTCGTTCAGAACTACATCTATCCGCGCGCCACCTTCGGCGAAGAGCCGATGGCCGGCAAGCTGAAGGCCGGCAAGGACGAGCTCATCCATATCTTCCGCGAGCAGGACATCAATGTCGTGGTCGTGGGTGGTGAATCGAACGGCTACTGGCAAATCTACGGCGCGCATTACCGCACGACCGTTTCCGTGGACGAATGGCGATAACGATGGGCGCGAACGATTACGACATAGCGGTCGTCGGCGCCGGCGTGGCAGGCCTCAACGCCGCGATCACCGCAGCCCGGCACGGTGCGCGCACCATCGTGATCGATATGCTCGGCGCCGGCGGCCAGGTGATCAATGTCGACCGCATCGATAACTTTCCCGGGCCTGCCGAAGGCATGTCGGGCTTCGAACTCGGCCCCATGCTACAGATGCAGGCGGACGAGGCGGGAGTCGAATTCGCGCTCGATACGATCGACACCATTTCGAAGACGCAAGGCGGCTTTCGCATTGCCGGCGCCGATCTCGATCTCACGGCAGCTACGGTGATCGTCGCAGCCGGCTCGGCCAAGCGGACGCTCGGCATTCCGGGCGAGGCGGAATTCGAAGGCCGCGGCGTTTCCCATTGCGCCTCCTGCGATGGGCCGCTGATGCGCGGCAAAGAGGCCTGCATCGTCGGGGGAGGGGATTCGGCATTCGACGAGGCGCTGGCGCTTGCCCCCCATGCTTCGCGTGTCACCATCATTCATCGCGGACCGCGATTGAAGGCGAGCGCGGCGCTGCAGGCGAGAGCGCGCGAGGCTTCGAACATTGAAATCCGGCTGGAGACAGTCGTCGAGGCAATCCGTGGCGAAAACGGTGTGACCGCGCTTGCCGTGCGCGACCTTTCGACAGGGCAGACCAGCGAAATCCCATGTCACGGCGTCTTCATCTATGTCGGGCTGGAGCCGAATACCGCTTTTCTCGGTGAGACTGTTGCGCTTGCGGCGGATGGCCGGATCGTCGTCGATCTCGACATGCAGACCTCGGTGCCGGGTATTTTTGCGGCGGGCGACGTCCGCGCCCGTTCGGTGGCGCATCTGGCAGCCTCGGCGGGGGACGGCGTGACGGCGGCGATTTCCGCGATTCGCTATCTGGCGGCGGAAGATATCGATGAGCCGCTGAAACATCATGCATCGGCAAGGTAGACGTCCATGAACGTGCAGATCAAGGGTAAGCAGGGCAAACCGAGCGTTCGCGATGCGATCGAACAGGATATCGTCACCGGGTTCTATTCGCCCGGCGACCGGCTCGACGAGGCAGGTCTTGCAGCGCGGCACCAGGTCTCGCGCACACCGGTCCGTGAGGCGCTGATCCAGCTGAACACGATGGGCCTCGTGAAGATGGTGCCGAACCGAGGCGCTTTCGTCACCCAGCTCACGGTCACCGAGCTGGTCGAGATGTTCGAGGTGATGGGTGAGTTGGAAGCCATGTGCGCCAGGCTTGCGGCGCGGCGCATCCGCCCGGAACAGCTGAAGCGCCTTGAGGAGGCGCAAGCTGCCTGCGCGGCCGCCCAGGAGGCCGGCAATTCAGACGATTATTATTACGCCAATGCCGAATTCCACCGGCTGATCTACGAAGCGAGCGGCAACGGCTTTCTCGCCGAGAACGCCTATGCGCTGCAGCGGCGGCTGAAGCCTTACCGACGCCTGCAGCTGCGGGTGCCGGGCCGTGTCAACAGTTCGCTTGCCGAGCACGAGGAGGTGCTTGCGGCAATCCGTGCCCGCGACGATGCCCGTGCCCGCGACGCGATGCGCAACCACGTGGTCATCCAGGGCGAGTATTTCAGCGATTTCCTGGCGCTGATGCGGCCGGTCGAGCGTCAATTGATCCCCGGGGAATGATGAGGAGAAATCTCTCCGGGATTACAGGCAGAAGAAGGGAATGCATGAACCTTTAAGCTCGGGGAGGGTCGAGCTTATTGCCGGCTGCCGCCGGTTCAACGGGAGGAGAGATCATGAAGCATGTCTTCGCACACATGGCCGGCATCATTCCGGCGCTTATGCTGGCTGCCGGCCTGGCTGGTGCGGCCGAAATGACGGATTCCGAAAAGCAGCTTTACGAGGCTGCCAAGAAGGAGGGCTCCGTCACCTGGTATGTCTCGCAGACGACCACCGAATTTGCCGACGGCATGTGCAATCTTTTCGAGAAGCGCTATTCCGGCGTCGAATGCAATGTCGTGCGCGCTTCCGGCCAGGTCATCTTTCAGCGCCTTGTGCAGGAGCTGCAGGCGAGCGCCGTCCAGGGAGACGTGATGTCGACCAATGACGACGGCCAGATGCTGCAGCTCAAGGAGCAGGGCGCGCTTGCCCAATATGCCCCGGAAAACCTCAAGGACATGGTTCCGGTGCTCCGCGACATGGCGGACAAGGAGAACTACTGGATCACCTCCGGCGTCTCGCCCCTGGTGATTGCCTACAACACCAAGCTCGTCACCGAGGCGGAAGCGCCGAAGAACTGGAGCGACTTCACCGATCCCAAATGGAAGGGGCAGGTTGCGATCGGCCATCCGAGCTTCTCCGGCAGCGTCGGGCTCTGGACCATCCTGATGAACGACCTCTATGGCTGGGATTTCTTCGAGAAGCTGGAGAAGAATGCGCCGCAGATCGGCCGCTCGGTCGCTGACGGGCACAATCTGGTCGTCTCGGGCGAGCGGAAGGTGGCGCTGGCGCCGCTGCCGCTGATCCTGTCGGATTCGATCCTGAAGAAGGCGCCGATCGCGGTCGTCTATCCGACCGACGGCGCGCTGCTGCCGCCGTCCGCGACCGCAATCATGAAGGATGCGCCGCATCCGAACGCCGCCCGGCTCTTCGAGAATTTCCTGCTCGGGCCGGAGATCGCCGAATATTTCGCCAAGGACTACCGTTATCCGCTACGCGCCGGCGTGCCGCTGGCGGAAGGCATGCGCCCGCTCGACAGCTACACAACCAAGTCGGTCGAAACCTCCGAAGGCATCAAGAAACTGCCGGAGATCCAGGAAAAGTTCCGCGACACGTTCGGGATATGAGCCCCGATCCGGAGGCCGGCTCAGTCGGCCTCCGCTTGTGCCCGTGCGACAGGCCCGGGTCCCGACGCCTCCAGTGATGAAGTGAGCGCCGATTATGACGAGTGTTTCCGATACCGATGCGATGAGCTGGTCGAAGGACGAGCCGGCGAAGGTGCGTGTGCCGTGGCACCAGCGGCTGCAGCCTGCCAATCTGCTCTGGCTTTTCCTCGCCGGCATTCTGGTGGTGCTGATCATCGCGCCGATGTGGACGCTCGTCGTCTCCAGCTTCACCGATGCCAAGACCGGCGGCTGGACGCTGCACAATTACGTTGAAGCCTATGGCAAGGAGCGCCACATCACGGCGCTGACCAACACGCTGAAGATGGGTGCGGCCGTCGTCGTGCTGAAACTGCTCTTCGGCGTGCCGCTCGCCTGGGCCTGCACCCGCACCGACATGCCGGGCCGCAACTTCGTGCGCTACAGCGTCTTCGGCGCCTTCATCATGCCGCCCTATCTCGCCGGCGTCGGCTGGATCCTGCTGGCCGGCCCGAATACGGGCTGGATCAACAAGATCTGGCACAGCCTGACCGGCGCCACCGAACCCCTGGTCAATGTCTTTTCCTTCGGCGGCCTGGTGCTGGTGACGGCGATCGGCGGCTTCTTCCTCGTCTTCGTGCTGGTGAGCTCCGCTTTCGAGATGATCAACTCGGAAATGGAGGACGCCGCCAACATTCTCGGCGCCGGACCGTTCAAGACGGCGATGAAGGTGACCTTTCCGCTCGTCATGCCGGCGATCATCGGAGCGGCGCTGCTTTCCTTCCTCGGCGCGATCGCGCTCTATGGCGTACCGGCGCTGATCTCCATTCCCGCACGTTATCCCGTCGTGGTGATCCAGCTCACCGAATTCTTCTCCTTCCCGCTCAGGCTCGAAGTGGCCGCCGCCTATTCGATCCCGCTGCTGTTGATCACCGCCGCGCTGCTCGGCCTGCAGAAGCTGATCCTGCGCCGCAAGGGCTATGTCGCGGTGAGCGGCAAGGGCGGCGAGCGCCGCATCGTCAAGCTCGGCCGGTGGCGCTGGGTGCTGTTCGCCTATTGCATGATCGTCGTGTCGCTCGCCGTCATCATGCCGCTCTTCGTGCTCCTGCTGGCGGCGTTCTCGCAGTCCTGGACGACCGGGTTTTCGCTCGACAACTTTACGCTCAGCAATTTCCACTACGTGCTCTTCGAGCACTCCAGCTCGCAAAAGGCGCTGATCGGTAGTGTCGGCCTTGGCATTGCGGCGGCCACGGTCGCGATCGTCCTGGCCCTCTTCATCGCTTATATCGTACAGCGCAAGCTCCTGCCCTTCTCCGGCGTGTTGGCCTTCCTGGCGGTCTCGCCCTATGTCGTTCCGGGCATCGTGCTGGCGATCGGCTTCTATGCGGCCTATGCGCTGCCGCCGGTGGCACTTTATGGCACCTACATGATCCTGGCGCTCGCCTTCATCACCCGTTTTCTGCCGATTGCGTTCACCACCAGCTCGGCCGGGGTGCGCAGCATCCATCCGGAAATGGAGGAGGCGGTGCGCATCCTGGGCGGCGGACGGACGACCGCGATCCGGCATGTAGTCGGGCCACTCCTGAAACGGACGCTTGCCGGCGGCTGGCTGCTGATCTTCGTGCCCGCGGCGCAGGAACTCTCGACCGCCATCTTCCTGGTCGGACCGACGACGCGGGTCGTGTCCGTCGTACTGCTCGATCTCAGCGAGGAGGGCGAGCTCGAAAAGCTCGCGGCGCTGGGCTCGCTTCTATTGATCATCATCGTTGCCGTTGTCGCTCTCGGGATGAGATATCTCGGCCGCGACTTCATGTTGAGGAGGAGCTGATATGGACGGACTTGTCCTCAGGAAACTCGGTCGCCGCTTCGGGGCCGTCGATGCCGTTCTCGATTTCGACCTTCATATCAAGCCCGGCGAATTCGTCTCGCTGCTCGGGCCGTCCGGCTGCGGCAAGACGACGACGCTCAGGATGATCGCCGGCTTCATCGATCCGACCTCCGGTTCGATCGAGCTCGACGGCAAGATCCTGTCCGCGCCCTCGGGTTCCGTGCCGCCGGAAAAGCGCGGCATGTCGATGATCTTCCAGTCCTATGCGATCTGGCCGAACATGACGGTGGCTGAGAACGTCGCCTTCGGCCTCAACCTGCGCAAGCTGCCGGCCGACGAGGTCAAAAAACGTGTCGGTGCGGTCCTGGAAACGGTGCGGATGAGCCATCTCGCCGACCGCTATCCGGCCGAACTTTCCGGCGGCCAGCAGCAGCGCGTGGCGCTCGCCCGCGCCGTCGTCATCCGCCCGGCCGTGCTGTTGCTCGACGAGCCGCTTTCCAATCTCGACGCAAACCTGCGCGAGGAGATGCGCTTCGAAATCAAGCGCATGCACGACGAGTTCAAGATCACCTCGGTCTACGTCACCCACGACCAGGGCGAGGCGATGGTGACCTCCGACCGTATCGCGGTCATGAACAATGGCCGGCTCGAGCAGATCGACACGCCTTACGCGCTCTACAGCCGTCCGAAGACGCGCTTCGTCGCAAGCTTCATCGGCCGCACGAATTTCCTCTCCGGCAACCGCGGCAACAGCATGATCGACTTTGCGGGTTTCAGCGTGCCGCTCGGGATGATCGGCGAGGAAGTGACCGGCGGCGGTCCGATCACGGTCTCGATCCGGCCGCAGGCGATGAAGCTCTCCGCGACCGAGATTGCAAAGGACAAGGCGATCAACCTGCCGGGTTCGGTGAAGCAATCCTCCTTCCTCGGCGAGACCTGGGACTATGTCTTCCAGTCACGCGATGGAGGTCTGCAGTTCCGTGTCGCCGCGCCCCCGGCGGACGTCTTTCCGGTGGGCGCACCCGCCTGGCTGCAGATCGATCCGGCGCAGATCGTACCGATTGCAGATTGATCGCCGCCACGAGAGCGTTCTTGAAGCTACGCATCGGCCCGAAAATCGATTTCGATTTTCGGGCCGATGCGCTAGCGCTGCATGCCCCAGCGGCGAACCGTGACGTTCTCGACGATGCGGAAGAGGATGCCTTCCACCAGAAGCCCGATGATGATCACCATCGCTAGGCCCGCAAATACCTTGTCGGTGAAGAGTTCGTTGCGGTTGCGGAAGATGAACCAGCCGAGGCCGCCGGAGGACGAGCTGACCCCGAAGACGAGTTCGGCGGCAATCAGCGTGCGCCAGGCAAACGCCCAGGCGATCTTCATGCCGTAGAGGATGGAAGGAAGCGCTGCGGGGATCAGGATGCGGAAGACATAGGACGGGCCGCGCAGACCGTAGTTGCGGCCGACGAGGCGCTGGGTTTCCGGCACGCTCTCGAAGCCGCTCAAGGTAGCGAGCGCGAAAGGCCAGAGCACGGCATGGACGAGCACGACGAGCAGGCTCTTTTCGCCGAGCCCGAACCAGAGCATGGCGAGCGGCAGAAGCGCGATCGCCGGCAATGGGTTGAACATCGAGATCAGCGTCTGCAGCAGTTCGCGCACGAAGCGGCTGACGACCGCGAGCGACACGATGACGAAGGCAAGCAGGACCGCGATCACATATCCCTTGAGAAGGACCGAAAGCGATGCCCAGGAGGCGAGAAGCAGGTTTTCGGAAGTCAGCGCTTCCCAAAGGGCTGCCATCGTCGCCGTGAAGGTCGGGAACAGGATCGGCTTGCCGCCATAGCGGGCCGACAATTCCCAGACCAATGCCAGAAGGGCCAGCACCAGGACCTTGCGTACGAGGGCGGAATTCCAGGCAAAATCGCGTAGGCGGATCCAGCCTTGCGATTTCTCGGACGTGCCGGTCAGCGAAAGATCAGACATGTTCGAGGATCTCTTTCTTGGCCTTCGGCGAGAACAGGAGGTCATGCACTTCGCGCGAGAGAGATTCGAGACGGGCGCTGCCGGCATCCTCGCGGCCGAATTCATGCGTGTCGAGGCTGGTGATGGTCCGCCCGGGATGCGGGCTCAATAGATGCAGCTTGGTGCCGATCAGGATCGCCTCCTCGATCGAGTGGGTGACGAAGAGCAGCGTGAAGCCGAGCTCTTCGGCGAGGTCGAGGAGTTCGCCCTGGAGCTGGGTGCGGGTGAGGGCATCGAGCGCCGCGAACGGTTCGTCCATCAAGAGCACGTCGGCATCGGTCACAAGCGCACGGGCGATCGCGGCACGCTGCTTCATGCCGCCGGACAGCGTATGCGGATAGCTGTCGAGCGCGCGCTCCAGGCCGACCTTTCTCAGTGTCGCCTCGGTACGCTCGCGAATTTCAGCCTTCGTGAGCTTGCTCGCCATACGCAGCGGGAATTCGACATTCTGGCGCACCGTCTTCCAGGGAAGAAGCTGGTCGAACTCCTGGAAGACCACGATGCGGTCCGGCCCGGGACCTTTGATCTCCCGGCCGCGCACCCTGATCACGCCGGAAGCGGGCTTCAGGAAGCCCGCCACCGCCTTGAGGATCGATGATTTGCCGCAACCGGAAGGGCCGAGGAGCACGAGCCGCTCTCCCTCGCCGACACGGAAGGAGACATCGTCCACGGCCCGCACGATCCCGGCGGAGGTTGGGTAGTCGAGGACGAGGCGATCGACTTCGAAGACCGCGGGCGGTAAGGGATCGCGTGCCAGCATGGGTCAGCTTCCGCTTTCGTTGTGCAGTTCCTCGAACGTGTAGTCCTTCCAGCTCTCGGCCTTCCTCTTGATGGCGCCGGTCCGGTGCAGGAAATCGGCAAAGGCATAGGAGCGGGACGGAACGACCGTGAACTTGCTTTCAGGGGATTCGATCAGAGACTGGACGAAAGCCGGGTCGAGCTTGGATTTCTCAACGCGGACATAGGTTTCGGCGGCCGCCTTCTTGTTGGCTTCGATCCAGGCGCTTGCCTCTTTCAGGGCCTCGAAGAAGGCCTGGAAGGTTTTTGGATTTTCCTCGCGCCAGGCGGTGGTCGTGTAGAGATAGGTCGGCGTCACGGGGCCACCGAGCACATCATAGGAAGAGAAGATCTTGTGGACCTTCGGGTCCTTCAGAGCCTGCTCCTGGAAGGGCGTGTTGGAGAGATGGGCGGTGATCTCCGTCGAACCGGAGAGCAGGGCCGCCGTCGCGTCCGGATGCGGCAGGGTGATTGTGATGTTGTCGAGCTTGTTCTGATTGCCCTCGCCGAATTCCTTTTCCGCGGCGATCTGCAGGATGCGCGCCTGGACCGAAACGCCGACCGCGGGAAGCGCGATCTTGTCGGAGGCTGTGAAGTCCTTGAGGGTCTTCACATTGGGATTGTTGGTCACGAGATAGTTCGGCTGATTGGCCAATCCTCCGACGATCTTCACCGCGCCCTCGGTACGGTCCCAGAGCGTCAGGAAGGGACCGATGCCCGCGGCGGCGATATCGATCGAGCCGGAAAGCAAGGCGGCGTTGATGGCGTCACCGCCGCTGAGCTGCGCCCATTCCACCTTCACCTCGTCGAGGCCGAGCGCCTTGGCATGCTTTTCGATTAGGTTCTGGTCGCGGATCACGTGCAGCGGCAGATAGAGCGTACCGAATTGCTGGGAGATGCGGATGAGACCTTCGGCGGATGCGCTCGTCGCCGGGGTGAGCGCGCTGAGCGCCAATGCCGCGGCTGCGACGAGCTTCAGGGATTTCAGCATGGATCGACCTTTTAAGAGGATAGGCGTGATTGTTCGAAATACGGTTGAATATCAGCCGGCCGCGTTTGCGAGCTTCGAGCCGCCGTAGTCACCGACCGCGAATTCGTTGGCAACGCTGTCGCGCAGGCCCTGACGGCGGTTCTTGTCGATGCCAAGCAGCGGGAAGAGCAATTCGCCGACGCGATAAGCCTCTTCGAGATGCGGGTAGCCGGAGCCGATGATCGTATCGATGCCGAGAGCCTGGTATTCCCTGAGCCTCTCCGCCACTTGGCTCGGCGTGCCGACCAGCGCGGTTCCGACACCTGTGCGGACAAGGCCGACACCGGCCCAGAGGTTCGGCGCAACGACGAGCTTGTCGCGGCGGCCGCCGTGAAGAGCGGCCTGCCGGCGCTGGCCGACGGAATCCATTTCCTGCTGAAAGCGGTGCCAGCTGCGCTCGATCTGCTCGTCGGAGATGTTGCTGATCAGCTTGTCGGCGGCGCGCCAGGCTTCTTCCTCGTCCTCGCGGACGATGAAGTGGATGCGCATGCCGAAACGGATCTTTCGTCCTGTCTTGGCCGCCCTGGCGCGGACGGCTTCGACTTTCTCCTTCACCTGGTCCAGCGGCTCGCCCCAGGTGAGATACATGTCGGTAGCGTTGACGGCGAGTTCCTGACCGGCCTCCGAAGAGCCGCCGAAATAGAGCGGCGGATGCGGCTGCCCGACCGGCGGGAAGTCCGAGCGGGCCCCTTTGAGCTCGTAATACTTGCCCTTGAAATCGACCGTTTCACCGGTGAGCAGCCGTTTCCAGATGGCGAGGAATTCGGCGGCTTGCTCGTAGCGCTCGTCATGGCCGAGGAAGATGCCGTCGCCGGCGAGTTCGGTCGGATTGCCGCCGACCACGACGTTCAGGAGAAGCCTGCCGTTGCTCAGACGGTCGAGCGCCGCCGTCTGTCGAGCCGCGAAAGTCGGCGAGGTAACACCGGGGCGCAGCGCGACCAGATATTTCAGCCGTTCGGTGACGACCGAAAGACCCGTGGCGGTGATCCAGGAATCCTCGCAGGACTGGCCGGTCGGCAGAAGCACGCCTTCGAAGCCGAGCTCGTCGACCGCGATCGCGACCTGTTTGAAATAGCGGAACTCCGGCCGGCGGCTCAAGCGATCCGTGCCGAGATAGGTGCCGTCCCCATGGGTCGGAATGAACCAGAAGAAATTCAACGGTTCAGCGCGTCCGGTGGCGGTCATTCGTTTCTCCATACCCTTCTTGCGAAGAGAGGCTAATGACGACCTATCCGATAGAGAAGAAAGATTATTCTCTTCTCACGAGAGCGGCGCTACGGGATGTCTAAGCGTTAGCGGCTCGGGCGAACGGCATTTCAACCGAGTGCAAAACCGCCGTCCCGCTATCTTGTCTTGAAGCCCATGCGCCGTACGATATCGAGAAGCACGTGACGCCCCTTGAGCGATGCCGCATCGGCAATGCGATTGGCGGCGACGGCCGTCCAGCCGCGTACTGCCATGCCCTGACCGGCCTGGAAGGCGCGCATCGTATCGTCATAGGCGGCAAGTTCGGGCTCGCGGGCGGAGACCCGATATTGCTCGCGGTGAAGTACGAGCGATTGCGGAAGGCGCGGCTTGATCTCCGTTTCAACAGAAGGATCGGGATAGCCGACGGTCATTCCGAACACGGCAAAGGTTTCCGGCGGCAGGCCGAGCACTTCGCCGACTTCCGCCGGATGATTGCGAATGCCGCCGATATAGCAAGAGCCGAGGCCGAGCGATTCCAGTGCGACCAACGCGTTCTGGGCGGCAAGTGCCGCGTCGATCGCGCCGAGCAGGAAGCTTTCGAAATAGTCGAGCCCTTCACCCGACTTGCCGTGATCGGTCGCGATCTTCCGCAGACGGGAAAGATCGGCGAGCCAGACGAGGAAGAGCGGCGCCGAGAGGATCTGGGGATTGGGAGAGGCAAGCTCGGCAAGCTTCGCCTTGCGGTCGGCGTCCTCGACGGCGACGACGCTCCAGGCCTGCAGGCTGGAAGAAGTGGGGGCCGACTGCGCGGCTGCCACGATGAGTTGGAGCGCGCTTTCGGGCACCTTCTTCGGAAGATAGGTGCGGATGGAGCGATGCGAAAGGATCGTCTCCAGCACCGCATTCCAATCTGAAGTTTGGGACCCCTGGTCGGCGCCATAACGGCGGCGCAGCAGATCGGTAGGCGTTTCGGCGGATTCGGGAGCGGAAACGGGGCAGGAAACTGGCATCGGGTGGTTCCTTGGAAAAAGATCAGGCCGGCATGCGGGGGATGCTGGCCAGGAGTTTCTGGGTGTAGGGATGTTTGGGGGCCGCAAGGATGTCGCGGGTCCTACCGCTTTCGACGATCCTGCCGCGTTCGAGGATGATGGTCTCCTCGCAGAGCGAGGCGACGAGGCCGATGTCATGGGAGACGAGCACCAGTGCTATCGTCTTCGACAGGTCCTTGAGCAACTGGACGATGCGGATGCGGGTGGAAAGGTCGAGGGCGCTCACCACCTCGTCGGCCAGCACGATTTCCGGCCGCGAGACGATCGCGCGGGCAATCGCGATGCGCTGCCGTTGTCCGCCGGAAAACTCGTGAGGATATCGCTCGGCCGCATCGGCCGGCAGACCGACCGAGGCAAGCGCTGCGGCAACCGCAGTCTTGGTATCTCCGGAAATTTTCAGCGAGCGCAGCGGCTCGGCGATGATGTCGAAGACGTTCTGGCGCGGATCGAGCGAGGAATAGGGGTCCTGAAAGACCGCCTGCACGGTGCGGCGGAAGCCGCGCATGAAATCGCCGCTCTTCGGATCGAGCGGCAAGCCTTTGACCGTGACCGAGCCCTCGGACGGGCGGTTGAGGCCAAGCAAGAGGCGGAGAAGCGTCGTCTTGCCCGAGCCGGATTCGCCGACAATGCCGAGATTGATGCCCTGTCTCAGTGTCAAATTCATGCCGTCGAGCGTCTTCTGGTTGCGGCTGTAGCCGAAGGAGACGTTACGGACCTCGATGAGGCTCATGGTGCGATCTCCAGAGCGTTATCGAAGGAGCGAGCGGCGGCGACCAGGCTCTGCGTATAGTCGTGGGACGGCTGCTGGAAGACCGTACCGACCGGCCCCTGTTCGACGATGCGGCCATGCCGCAGCACGACCACCCGGTCGACGGCATTTGCCACCACGGGCAGATCGTGGCTGATGAAGAGCAGCGCCATGTTGCGCTCGCGGACCAACCGACCCAACAGATCGAGGATTTCCGCCTGAGTCGTGACGTCGAGCGCGGTGGTCGGCTCGTCGGCGATCAGCAGTTCGGGACGGCAGGCGAGCGCCATGGCGATCGCGGCGCGTTGCCGCTGGCCCCCGGAAATTTCGTGCGGCCAGGATTTCGCGATCCGCTCCGGCTGCGGGAGGGCGACTTGGTCGAGCAGGTCCAGCACTTCGCGCGTGATCGTCGTCTCGTCGCTCGGCTGCCCATCCCGCCTGGCACGGCGCCGGACGGCTTCGGCCACCTGCCGGCCGATCTTCATCAGCGGATCGAGCGCGGTCAGCGGTTCCTGAAAGACGGTCGCCACGGTCGTGCCCCGCAGCGGCACCAGATCGCGGTCACGCGCACCGACGACCTGCTTTCCGCCAAGCAGGACCGAACCGCCTGCGCGCAAGCCCTCGGGGAGAAGGCCGATCGCCGCAAGCGCCGTCAATGACTTGCCGGAGCCGGACTCGCCGATCAGGCCAAGACGCTCGCCGGATGCGACGGAGAAGGAGACATCCGAGACCAGCGTCTGGCCGCCCGCTTCAATTGAGAGGCCTTCGATCGACAGCAGCGAGCTCATCGGCGCCTCCTGCGGGTGGGGTCGGCGATATCGCGAAGGCCGTCAGCCAGCAGATTGATGCCGATGACGAGCAGGACGAGCGCGATGCCGGGCGCGATGGCACCGAAGGGTGCCGTGTAGACCGTGCCCTGCGCTTCCTGCAGCAGCCGGCCCCAGGAAGCGTTGGGAGGCGGTGCGCCGAGGCCGAGATAGGAGAGCGAGGCTTCTGCGATGACCGCCAGCCCGAATTGCAGTGCCAGATTGACGAGCAGCGTCGGCCAGACATTCGGCAGGATGTGGATCGCGACGACGCCCAGCCAGGACGTGCCGGAAATCCGTGAAGCAGTGATATAGTCCATCCTCAACACACGCTTCGCCAGAATGCGCGTGAGCCTTGCGACGATCGCCGAATTGGCGATGCCGATCGCCACGATCGCGGTCCAGAGGCTCGCACCGTCGCTGGAGGCGACGATCAGCATGGCGAGCAGCAGGGTCGGGAAGGCGATGAGGATGTCGAGGCCGGCGGCCAGCACGTCGTCCAGCGTCTTCGAGGCGAAGGCCGCGATGAGGCCGATCGTGATACCGATCGCCGCACCGATGATCACCGCACCGGTGCCGACGACGAGCGCGATCCGCGATCCGATCATGATGAGCGTGAAAAGGTCGCGCCCGAGCCGGTCGGTACCGGCCCAATGCGCGAAGGAAGGCGTCTCCAGCCGACCGCCGGACATGGCGGCCGGATCATAGGGCGTCCAGACGAGCGTCAGGAGGCCGATGATCAGATGCAGCCCGACGATGACGGCACCGGCGGTGAAGGCCCATGAACGGCGGGTGCGTCCTTCCGAAGAGGCGACGATCAGGCTGGTGTCGGTCATGGCTCGCCCCCTGCAACACGGCCGCGCAGCCGAGGGTCGATCAGCCGCTGGGCAAGATCGGCGGCAAAGCCGACCAGCAGGACCAGCAGCGTCGAGATGAAGAGCACGCCCTGCACATTCGGATAGTCGCGCTGCTCTATGCCGAGAAGCAGCATCGACCCGAGGCCCGGCAGCGAAAAGACCCGCTCGACGACGACGGCGCCGAGAAGCGTCGAGGCAAGCTCGATGCCGAGAATGGAAATCACCGGTACCGAACCGTTGCGGATGCCGTGGCGGATCAGCGCCTCGGAAAAGCTCGCACCGAGGGCACGCGCAGTGCGCAGGTAGTCGCTGCCGAGCACGTCCTGCGCGGCGGAACGCACATAGCGGATCAAAGAGGCGGACATGACGATGGCGATCGTCGCAACCGGCAGCACGAGAGCCTCGAGGGCTGCATCCGGCCTCTGCCAGCCACGCGACGGGAACCCGCCCGAGGGGAAAAGCCGCAGATTGACGGCAAAGACCGTCACCAGAAGGATGCCGATCCAGAAGACGGGCACGGCGATGCCGAATTGCGAGACGACGGAGATGAGCGAGCCGTACCAGCGGTCGGACTTCACGGCGGCGACGATACCAAGCGGTACGGCGATCACGATCGCCAGCAGGAACGACAGCAGCGTCAGGGGCACAGTGACCGCAAGACGATCGCCGATCTCCGGCAGAACCGGCGCGCCGCTGATGAAGGAATTGCCGAGATCGAAGCGGGCGAGGCTGGAGACGAAACGCAGGAACTGTTCCGACAGCGGCAGGTCTGATCCAACCTGCCGGCGGGCGGCTTCGATCTGCTCCGGATCGGCGCCGACGGAAACGAGCGCATTGGCCGGATCGCCGGGAAGCAGGCGCAGCAACAGGAACAGCACCGCGGCCGCGATCAGGATGGAGACAACAAGGATGGCCAGACGGCGCAGGAGATAGGAAAGAATAGCCGCACCTTTCATCGGAAAACCGCCCGGTTAAGCGCCGGGCGGGTACTATATAGCGCAGGCCGGGAGCCTTGCGGATGGGCAGCGATCAATCGGCCTTCTTGATGCCGGAGACGAAGAACTGCGAGTTCAGGCCGTTGACGGGATAACCGGATACCGATTTCGCCGAGACGACGATCTGCGGATAGAGGTAGAGCCAGTTGCTGGCTGCATCTTCCGCGATGATCGTGTTGGCTTCTTTCAGCTTTGCCGTCTGCTCGTCGGTCGTGGCGCTTTCTTCCGCTTGCTTGATGAGGTCGACGACCTTCGGATTGTTGTAGCCCCAATAGAAATCCGGGTTGCCGTAGAAGACGATGTCGCGATGGTTCACGTGTTCCTGGAGCGTCGCCTGGAAGTCATGCGCCTTGTAGATCTTGGTGTACCACTCGTTGGCGGTGATGACGTTGATGTTCACCTTGACGCCGACCTTGGCGAGTTCGGTCTGCAGGAACTGCGCCGCGATCGGATGGGGATCGTAGTTCGGCGTATCGATGGTGAAGGTGAAGCCGTCCGGATAGCCGGCCTCGGCGAGCAACGCCTTGGCGCTTTCCGGATCGTAGGCATCGACCCTAGTGAGGTCGACATACCAGGGATCGGTCGGCGGAACCATGGAGCCGATCAGCGTGCCGTAGTCGCCCCAGACGGCTTTGAGCAGCCTGGCGTCGTCGACGGCACGGGCGAGCGCCTTGCGGACCTTCACGTTGTCGAAGGGCGCGACGCGGTCGTTATAGGCGAGCAGGAGCTTGGTGGTCGACTGGCCCTCGGCCACCGTGAAATCCGGATTGTCCTTGAATTGGGCAAGCGAATCCGGGCTTTGCACCGACGTGATGATGTCCACCGAACCGGTGAGCAGCGCATTGTTGAGCGCGGTCGCCTCGGTGAAATACTGGAAGACCACGCCGGCATTCGAGGGCTTCTGGCCCCAGTAATCGTCGAAACGGGTCAACGCCAGCGACGAACCACGGCGCCAGCCTTCCAGCGTATAGGGACCTGTGCCGTCTTCCGTCGCGGTAAGATTGGTCGCCGTGTCGTTGACGATCCAGACATAGCTCAGATTGTAGGGCAGCGAGATCGAGCGCGAGGAGAGCTTGACGACGACGGTCACGTCGTCCGGAGTCTCGATGCCGGCGATCTGCTTCAGGCTGTTCTTGCGGGAGCTTTTCGATTCCGGCGCGGTGACGCGTTCGATCGAGAATTTCACGTCCTTTGAGGTCAGCGGATCGCCGGAATGGAAGGTGACGCCCGACTGCAGCGTGAATGTATAGGTGAGGCCGTCGTCGCTCACCTTGTAATCCTTGGCCAGGACCGGCTCGACCGTGCCGGCATCGGTCAGCTGGAACAGCGCTTCGTAGACGTTGCCGTTGAAGGCCTCGTTGATGCCCTGGCCGGCACCGGCGGTATTGTCGAGGTTCTGCGGCTCGTAGAGCGAACCGATGTTGATCGTCGCATCGGCATCGAAATCCTGCGCATGCACCGAACCTGCCGCAACGGCGCCGAGGAGAAAGGCGCCGGCCGTCATCGCCCGGAGGCGGCGCCGGTCGGTCTTCAAGGTCTCGGCCATGCGGGCCGTCAAACCGCTCATTTTATGCTCCCTAGTCAAGGTGGCCTTTTCAGCCATTGTATACCGGCGCGGAGAATATCGCAGTTCTTTTCAACCGGAAGGGCGGCGGGACACGATTTTCCGCAGGCGCAGGAAACGCTCTTCGCCGCCATACTTGCGGCGGGGAATTTTGTTCCAGCTTCTGCTGGCGCTTTCCCATAAGGCCGGTTAAGGCCTTTGATAAAGACGATTTGGAGTGCGGCTATGAGCGATATCGATCGCGATCATGCGGAACGCCTGATGCGGGAAGCCGGGCTTGATGCATTGGCGCTCTTCCAGCCCGAGGCTTTTCAGTATGCAATCGGTGCGCCGGCGGGGGTGGCGACCATGTGGGGCAGGGCAGGGGCGGCCATCGCGCTCGTGCCTTCGGATTCCGCGGCCGGTCTTGCGGCCGTCGCCAGTGATCACGCATCCGGCCCGATCCTGAAAGCGGTTCCCGATATCGATCTGCGCACCCACCGCATATGGATCGACATGCTCGACCTGACCGGTGTGCAGACGGTGCCGCAGATCGACGAAGCCTATCAGCGGCTCGGCTCGGCCGGTCCCCGGCCCGAAACCTTCGATCGGTCTGCCTGCTTCAATCTGCTCGGCGATGTGTTGAAGGAGCGCGGCCTCGACCGCGCGCGGATCGGGGCGGACCTGGAGTTCATGCCGGCTGCCGATTTCGCGGCGCTGAAACAGGCACTGCCGGGTGTTCGATGGACCGATGGTTCCGACGTGCTCCGCCGGATGCGTGCGATCAAATCGCAGCATGAGATCGAACGCTTGCGGAGGGCCGCAAAGGCCGCCGAGGCGGGGCTCGTCCGAATGGCCGCAGCGGTGAAGCCGGGTGTTCCGCTTGGCGAACTCTCTTCCGCCTGGAAGGCCGGCGCGCAGGCCGCAGCGATCGAAGGCGGTTTTGTGCTCAGCGGCCATTGGGATTTCATCTCGGTCGGCGCCGATCTTTCCGATATGTCGGCCGTCGTGACGCCCGGCGCATTGATTAAAGCCGACGTCGGTACGCTGGTCGGGGGGTATTCTTCCGATGGCGCCCGCACCTTCGCCCACGGACCGGCTTCACCGCTTGCACGCGATATCTTCAAGGCGCTGGAGAACGCATTTGCCGCGGGGCTTGAGCAGCTTCGGCCAGGCAACACGTTCGGTGCGGTGCATGCGGCAATGATCGCCTCCATGCGAAAGGACGGCTTCACCGAATACTATCGCGGTCATTTTGGCCACTCCGTCGGCGGCAGCGTCGGCATCGAGGAATGGCCGTTCTTCTCCTCCGGCAATCCGGAGATCATCCTGCCGAACATGGTGGTCGCGCTCGAGACGCCATTCTACGGTCAGGGTCTTGGTGCGCTGATGATCGAAGATCTGTTCCTGATCACCGAGACCGGGGCGGAATGCATGAACACGCTGCCTCGGACACTGCGCGATCTCTCGGCTGAATAGTTCTTCTCCGATAAAGCCTTGTCTTTCGAAATTCATTCTCTCCGGACGGCATTCATTCAGGTCCGGATATTCCCCTAATCCCGACGGGGAGCGGTAGCATTTTTCCCGCAGCTGCCGTTCGCGCGCACATCATTTCCTTTAGTCTATAGAATTACTAGATAATATGATCGCCATCGGCCGGCCGGTGCACGACGCGCTGCAGCTGCCGGATTTCGGGGACTTAACGACGGGCTTCCGCCCCTACCAGGAGAGACAGACCATGGTAATCCCATCCACGGCTGCGAATATCGCGGCCCCTTCCGCCTCGCTCGAACTTGACGCCGACGTTCTCGTGATCGGCGGTGGCCCCGCCGGAACCTGGGCGGCGATTTCAGCTGCGGGCAAGGGCGCCAAGGTCGTGCTGGTCGACAAGGGTTTCTGTGGCTCCTCAGGCGCGACGGCGCCGTCAGGCACCGGTGTCTGGTATGTGCCGCCGGACCCCGTGCGCCGCGCCAAGGCGATGAACAGCCGCTGGGATCTCGGCGGGCGCCTTGCCGACCCCGCCTGGATGCGCCGCACGCTCGATCGCACATATGAGAACGTCAACCATCTCGCCGAATGGGGCTATCCCTTCAGCGATGACGGCAACGGCAGGTCGATCCGGACCAGCCTCGACGGTCCGGATTACATGCGGCTGATGCGCAAGCGCACCAAGTCGGCGGGCGTGAAGATCCTCGATCACAGCCCCGCACTCGAATTGCTGCGGGATGAAACCGGCGCGGTTGCCGGTGCCACGGGCATTCGCCGGCAGAAGGGGGATCCCTGGCTGGTGAGGGCGGGAGCCGTGGTGATCGCGACCGGTGGCTGCGCGTTTCTCAGCAAGGCGCTCGGCTGCAACGTGCTGACCGGCGACGGCCTGCTTCTCGCAGCCGAACTCGGCGCCGAGCTCTCGGGCATGGAATTTTCGAGCGCCTATGCCATGGCGCTGGAAGGGGGCTCGGTCACCAAGACCCGTTTCTACGAATGGGCGACCTTCACCTTCGAGGACGGTTCGCCGATCCCGGGCGCCGCATCCAAGGGTGGCCGTTCGGTGATCGCCAAGGCGCTCGCGACGCAAAGGGTCTTCGCACAGCTCGACAAGGCGGATGCTGAAACGGAACAGGCGATGCGTTACGCCCAGCCGAACTTCTTCGTACCGCTCGATCGCGTCGGCATCGATCCGTTCAAGCAGCGCTTCCCGGTCACGCTCCTGCTCGAAGGCACGGTGCGCGGCACCGGGGGTCTGAGGATCGTCGACAACGGCTGCGCCACCACGGTTCCGGGGCTTTACGCCGCCGGCGATGCCGCGACCCGCGAGCTGATCTGCGGCGCGTTTACCGGCGGCGGCAGCCATAACGCGGCCTGGGCCATGTCCTCCGGCTTCTGGGCCGGCAGTTCGGCCGGCGATTACGGTCAGCAATATCGCGGCCGCAATCGCCGTTATGTCCGCGCCGGCGGCGTCGGAATTGCCGACGGATCGGGTCGGGCGATCGATGCGGCAGCGCTCACCCGTTCGGTTCAGGACGAGGTCCATCCCTACGACCGCAACTACCAGCGCAACGGCGAAAAGCTTGAAGATTCGCTCGGCCGCCTGGACGGGCTCTGGTCGGGCATTCGCACGGCCCAGGCCGCATCGCTCGGCGAAGCGCAGCGCACCCGCGAAGGCGTCGCCATGCTTGCTACCTCCCGCTGGATGTACCGCAGTGCCCTTTCGAGGACGGAAAGCCGCGGCATGCACAAGCGCGAGGATTTCCCGAAGAAGGACGACGCGCAGCTTCACTATACGACGACCGGCGGCCTAGACGAGGTCTGGATCGGCAGAGAACGCGCTCCGTCGCCGGAACTCGAGGTCCTGGCAGCATGATCGAGGTCATCAGCGAGGACCGGTGCACCGGTTGCAATATCTGCGTCAACGTCTGTCCGACCAATGTCTTCGACACGGTTCAAGGCGGTATTCCGGTGATCGCACGCCAGGATGACTGCCAGACCTGCTTCATGTGCGAGGTCTATTGTCCGGACGATGCACTTTACGTGGCGCCTCAGGCCACTCAGGTGACCGGCGTCACGGTCGCCGAACTCGAACGGCAGGATCTGTTCGGCAGCTATCGCAAGTCGATCGGCTGGGTGAGGGGCGGAAGACCCCGCCCCACGCCGGAGATCATGAGCCGTCTCGATCACCATTGACCAGTAAATCGGCTGCGACCTCGGCGGTTGCCGTCAAACAGACGAATGCGGGATTTTTCGACCATGCGCACCACACGCAGAACATTTCTGGGATTAGGCGCGGCAGTTGCCGCGTTTCCCACCACATTCTCCATCACCCGCGCGCAATCCAAGCCGGATGTCATCCGGCTCGCGGGGCCGGGCAATGCCGCCGGCCGACCCTATGGCAACGGCTCGATCGGCATCCTGCGCGGCCTGGAGCTGCTCGAGAAGGAATTCGAGCCCGACGGTATCCGCATCGAATGGCAGTTTCCGCGCGGCACCGGTCCCGCCATCAACGAGGCCTTCGCCAACCGCCAGCTCGAGTTCGCGAGCTACGGGGGCTTGCCGAACATCGTCGGCCGCGGCGCGGGCGTACGCACCACGGTGCTCGCCGCCTCGGGCATTTCACCGACCTATGTCGGCGTGCGCCCCGCAGC
The DNA here is from genome assembly GCF_900177415.1 of Xaviernesmea oryzae. Taxonomy (GTDB): domain Bacteria; phylum Pseudomonadota; class Alphaproteobacteria; order Rhizobiales; family Rhizobiaceae; genus Neorhizobium; species Neorhizobium oryzae_A. The sequence goes on from NZ_FXAF01000003.1 coordinate 194,421, forward strand.
CGGAATCAAGACGCTCGCCGATCTCAAGGGCAAGAAGGTCGCCTTCCAGCGCGGCACGATCTTCGAGCTCTCGCTCTCGCTCATCCTGGCAGGCGTGGGCCTCAAGAACGAGGACGTCCAGATCTTCGACCTCCAGGGCGCCGACCAGACGGCGGCGATCCAGTCGGGCGACGTGGACGCGCTGCTCGGCCAGGGCAACCAGGTACTGGCGCTGGTGAATAGCGGGCTCGTCGAAGTCCTCTACAGCACCAAGGGACCCGCTCCGGGTTCGACTTTCGGCTCCTTCACCGTGCTCGACAGCTTTGCCGAGGCGAATCCCGAGATCGTCGCGCGGGTGCTGCGCGCTTACGTCGAGGCCTCGCGTTTCGCGAGCCTCGATGAGAACCGGGAGAAGCTCTACGACATCTGGGCGCTTACCGGCTCTCCCCGCGAGAGCTATGTCACCGATTATGCGGGCGATAATCTCGGTGACCGCAACAGTCCGCTGCTCGACGGTTTCTACCGCGCGAACATCAAGGCCGGGCTCGACTTCACGCTGGAGCAGAGGCTGGTGCGCAAGCCGTTCGACGTCGACGAATGGATTCAGGACGGTCTGCTGACCAGGACGCTCGCCGATCTCGGCTATGAGACCGTCTGGACCCCACGCGAGGCCGACGGCAAGACCCGGACCTGAGGAAGAGAGCAAGATGAGACGCAGAACCTTCACAAGCCTCGCCGCGCTCGCCGTTACCGCGGCAGCCTTCTTCGGGCCCGGCCCGGCCGTGGCCCAGGACAAACCTCAGGTCATCCGCATCGCCTCCTTCGGCAACGCCGCCGGCAAGCCTTACGGCACCGGTGCGATCGGCGTGGTCCGCGCCCAGGAACTGCTGGAGAAGGAATTCGCCGCCGACGGCATCAAGATCGAGTGGCAGTTCCCGCGCGGCACGGGTCCGGCCATCAACGAAGCCTTCGCCAACGGCCAGCTCGATTTCGCCTATTACGGTGGACTGCCCAACATCGTCGGCCGCGGCGCCGGCCTTAAGACGAAGGTGATCGCGTCCTACGGCGTCAGCCCCGTCTATCTGGTCGCCCGGCCGGATGCCGAGATATCCTCGCTTGCCGATCTCAAAGGCAAGAAGATTTCGACCTCGCGCGGTACGATCAACGAGCTCGGTCTCTTTCAGATCCTCACCCGGGCCGGCCTGACGGTCGACGACATCCAGTTCTTCGACCTGCAGACCGCCGACCAGATATCGGCGATCACTTCCGGGGATATCGATGTGGTCGTCGGTGGCGGCAGCTCCGTCCTGCAGCTCGTCGATCAGGGCATCGCGCAGATCGTCTACACCACCAAGGGGAGCCCTGCGCCCGGCAGCAATTTCGGCTCCTTCGTGGTGACGGACCAGTTCCGCCAGGCCTATCCGGAACTGACCCAGCGCGTGGTCAACAATTTCGTCAAGGCGTCCCATTTCGCTTCCGACGAAAAGAACCGCGACGCGCTCTTCGACATATGGGCACTGACCGGTCCGCCGCGCTCGACGTTCCAGAAGGATTATGACGGCGAATTGTTGAAGGACCGCCAGAGCCCGCTGCTCGACGACTTCTATCGCGGCAATGTCGAAGCCGGCATCAAATTCGCCGTCGGCCAGAAGCTGATCCGCAAGCCCTTCGACGTCAACGAATGGGTGGACGAGAGTTATTTGAAAACGGCTTTGAAGGAGTTCGGCTACGAAAACGTCTGGACGCCGCGCGACAGCCAAGGCAACGCCGTCCGGTTCTGATCGGGCGATCGATCTTCCATCATTCAGGTTCTGCGCTTCGTGCTGGGATGACGGCCGAGGAAAGGAGCGATCATGTCCGATGTCACCTTCAAGAGTTCCATCGCTATTGCGGAGACTCCGTTCGACCGCGTGGCGGACAAGGGCCTGCAGGGTCTGCTTGCCTCGGCGCCGCGCCTGCCCGGCTGGTTGGGCAAGGTGGCTTTAGGTCTCGTCGTACCGTTCGCGCTTCTGGCGCTCTGGTCCTATGCCGTCCACCAGGAATGGCTGGCGGAGCAGATCCTCCCCGATCCGCGGCTCGTGTATGAAACGACCGCCGATCTGATCGCCACCGGCCAATTGCCAGGTGAACTTCTCGTCAGTCTCGGGCGCGTGGCGGCGGGCCTTGCGGTCGGAGGCGGGCTCGGTCTCCTCTTCGGGCTCGCCTTCGGCCTCTTCCGGCCGCTGGATATCTACGTGGCGCCGACGGTGCGGGCGATTTGCCTGGTGCCCTCGCTCGGCTGGCTTCCCTTTTTCATGCTGGTCTTCGGCATCGGCGAAGCCCTGAAGATCATCCTCATCGCCAAGACCTGCTTTCTGCCGCTGATGGTGAGCGCCTATGAAGGCATCCGCAGCAGGCCGCGCAAATATGACGATGTCGCCCGGGCGCTCGAACTGCCCTGGCTCGCGAGGGTCCGGCTGGTCGTGTGGCCCTCCATCCTGCCCGCCATTCTTACAGGCGTCCGTCAGGCGTTGAGCCGCGGCTGGAAGGTGCTGATCCTGGTCGAGATGATTTCCTCCGCGGCCGGCCTTGGCTACCTGATGATGTGGGGCCGCAAGGCATTTCAGCTCGACGTGGTCTTCGCCACCATGATCGTCATCGGCATCGTCGGCTGGGCGCTCGACTACGCTTTGACGAGGTTCCAGCACCGCGCGACCGGCTGGTCGTTCAAGACGGCGGCATGAGGAAGGGCTGATGACGACCTCCACGCTCAACCGGCCCCAGCTCATCTGGCGGGCACTTGTCCTTCCCGCGGCGCTCGTCGTTCTCTGGTCGCTTCTCGATGCGTTCGGAGCGCTCAACGGCGACATTATCGTCTCGCCGCTGCAGGTCCTGAAAACCTCTTATGAGGGTTTCGCGGACGGCTCCATTCCCGGAGCGACGATTGCGACCCTTCTGCGAGCCCTGGTCGGCTGGACGATCGGAGCGTCGATCGGGCTTGCTTTCGGCGTGCTGATCGGGCTTTCCGGCGTCGCTCGCGGCCTCTTCGATCCCTCCATCGCCAGCCTGCGCCAGATCGCGCTCTTCGCCTGGATCCCTCTGCTCAGCGCCTGGTTCGGCAATGGCGAAGTGATGAAGATCACGCTGATCGCACTCGGCGCCTTTTTCCCGATGGCGCTCGGTGCGCAGGCCGGATGTCAGAACGTACCCGCGCCCTTCCGCGAGGTCGGCCGGGTGCTCGAACTGGACCGCCGCGCGACGCTGACGAAGATCGTCTTCCCGGCGGCGATCCCTTCCATTCTGGCCGGGCTTGAACTGTCGCTCAATATCGCCTGGCTCGGCACGTTCGGGGCCGAATACCTGATCGGCACCGGCTATATCAACGGCATGGGGGACGGTCTCGGCGCCTACCTCGCCGCGGCCCGCGAATACGCCCGCATGGACCAGGTCCTGCTCGGTGTCCTTTTCCTCGCGCTCATCGGGGTCGCCCTCGACCGGCTCGTCATCGGATTTTCAAGGAGGCTTATACCATGGCGGATGCCCTGACCCTGTCACGGCCGAAAACTGTCGAAGTGGGATCGGTCCAGATTTCGGATGTCTCCAAGACTTTCCGCGTCGAGGGTCGCACCGTGCATGCGCTCGACGACGTATCGCTCGCGATCGCATCCGGCGAATTCATCAGCATCGTCGGGCCGAGCGGCTGTGGCAAGTCGACACTGCTGCGCTTTCTCGCCGGGCTCGACGGGCCGGACAGCGGACGGATCGCGGTCGACGGCGAGGTGATCGATCGCCCGAGCCTCAAGCGCGGCATCGTCTTTCAGGATCACCGGCTGCTGCCCTGGTTCAGCGTGGAGAAGAACATCGCGCTCAGCCTCCACAGCCTTGCCGGCTCGGAGGCGGAAAAGCGCGAGCGGGTGCAGTATCTGATCGATCTCGTCGGCCTGAGCGGCTTCGAGAAAGCCTTGCCGCACGAGCTTTCCGGCGGCATGTCGCAGCGCGCGGCGATTGCCCGCGGGCTTGCGCCCCGGCCGCCCCTGCTCCTGCTCGACGAACCGCTCGGCGCGCTGGATTCGCTCACCCGCAGCTATCTTCAGGACGAGTTGCTGGCAATCTGGGAACGTGAAAAGAGCACGGTCGTCATGGTGACCCATGACGTGGAAGAGGCGATCTATCTTTCCGACCGGGTGGTCGTCATGGAGCCCCGGCCGGGCCGTATCGCAAAGATCTTCGAGGTCTCAGGCAAACGGCCGCGGCATCGGGACGATCCGGATTTCGTCACGATCCGACGCGAGATCACCGACCTTCTGGCGCATCGCAGAGATTGAACGGGAAGTTCGGGAGTTCGGGCGAAGTTTGAGCGAGCTTCGCCCGTGCAGGCGGGCGGGTCCTTCCCTTCTTGGACCCGCCCGCCTTGTTTCTTGCGCTGGTTGCCGGTAGTCGCGTTGAACGTTGCGGGCATGTCCTGTATCGAGAAGGAAACGGCGAGGCAGGCTTTCGATATTCGATGCTGACAAAAAAGGGAAAATACGGTCTCAAGGCCCTGGTGCATCTGGCGCAGCTGGAACCCGGCAGGACCGCCTTCGTCAGCGAGATCGCCGAGCAGAACAACATCTCCAAGAAGTTCCTCGACGCGATCCTGCTGGAACTGCGCAAGGGCGGCCTGCTGCGCTCGAAGAAGGGGCCGGGCGGCGGCTATGCGCTGTCGAAGCCGGCGTCGCAGATCTATGTCGGCCAGGCGGTGCGCATTCTCGACGGCCCGCTGGCGCCGATCCGCTGCGCCAGCAAGACGGCGTTCGAGGCCTGCGACGACTGCGACCACCCGGAAGACTGTCAGATCCGTCACTCGATGAGCGAGGTGCGCGACGCGATCGCCTCGGTGCTCGATACGATGACGCTGGAAGAGATGGTCGCCAAGCGCTCCGGCGGCATTCCAGAGGACGCTCAGGCCATCGGCCGGTAGCGCTCGGCGTTCAACGATTTCCCCGACCTCGCAGTCAATCGCCGCCAAAGAGTTTTAGCGCTTGCGCGCCCCGCTGGCGGCATGCAGGCTGCTCGCGAAAGTCCCCGATCGCAATTGAAGGAATTACGCTGCCATTGCCGGCTGGGAGTTGAGATGGTCGCGGATCGCCGCCTTCAACTCGCCGACGCTCGTGAACTGCTGGTTGTCCAGATCGATGACGTGGAATTTCACCGCGATGAACCGCAGCCTGCCGTTATGGGGAACGGCTATTCCGACGGGGATGCCGCCATATTCAATGACTTGTCTCTGCATGTTCGTTTCTCCGCCTTGTCAGGCCTTGTCTCTCGTCGATGCGCGCGCCTCGTGCGAACGAAGCCCGCATTCGGGACTTGGAGAAACGACAACAAGCAATGCCGGAGGCATGGATACGACTTCCCGTCGGGGGTACCGGCGTTGCAATGGAAAGGCTCATATCTAAAGTCCTCGGCAGCTTCATTTTCTATCAAAACACTATATTAAATCGCGCCGGGGGCCAATGGGAAATGCCGTTGAATGAGAAGAAAAATCTATAATTCCAGGGCGTATCGGCGAAACGAGGATTAATATCTCTCACCGCCCTTCCCACTGAAACGAAATTCCCGCAATTGCGGTATGCCCGCAACCGCTCCAGCCGGAGCCTATGAGAAGAGTCATGATCCGGGAAACAAAAGACCCGCCGGGCGGCGGGTCTTTCGGAGGTGCGGGCCTCTATCCTTGGGAGGATTATTCAGCCGCCTGAAGCGTCGGCGAGGGTGCGGGCTCGGCCGGGGCATGTCCCGACAAAACATCGGCGAGCATGGTTTCGTCGAGTTCGTTTTCCCAGCGGGCGACCACGATGGTCGCGACCGCGTTGCCGACGAAATTCGTCAATGCCCGGCATTCCGACATGAACCGATCGATGCCGAGGATGAGCGCCATGCCGGCGACCGGTACCGACGGAACGACCGAGAGCGTAGCGGCGAGCGTGATGAAACCGGCTCCGGTGATGCCGGCGGCGCCCTTGGAGCTCAGCATCGCCACCAGAAGCAGCAGGATCTGGTCGCCGAAAGAGAGCGGCGTGTCCGTCGCCTGGGCGATGAACAGCGCGGCAAGCGTCATGTAGATATTGGTGCCGTCCAGGTTGAACGAATATCCGGTCGGGATCACCAGTCCGACGACCGATCGCTTGCAGCCGGCCCGCTCCATCTTCTGCATCAGGCCGGGCAGGGCGGCTTCGGAGGAGGAGGTACCGAGTACCAGGAGCAGTTCCTCCTTGATGTAGCGGATCAGCACCAGGATCGAGAAGCCGTTGTAGCGCGCGACGGCTCCGAGCACGACCAGCACGAAAAGCAGCGAGGTGACGTAGAAGGTGCCGATCAGGAAGGCGAGGTTGGCGATCGAGCCGATGCCGTATTTGCCGATCGTGAACGCCATGGCGCCGAAGGCTCCGACGGGTGCGGCCTTCATGAGGATCGCGACGAGCCTGAAGATCGGGGCGGTAAGGGCGTTGAGGAAGTCGAGGACGGGCTTGCCCTTGTCGCCGACCATGCCGAGCGCGATGCCGAACAGCACCGAGAAGAACAGGACCTGCAGGATATCGCCCTGGGCGAATGCGCCGACGATCGTATCCGGGATGATGTTCATCAGGAAGCCCGTGATCGTCGATTCATGCGCCTTCGTCGCATAGCTTGCAACCGCATTGGCATCCAGGGAGGCCGGCGAGATATGCATGCCGGCGCCCGGCTGCACGAGATTGGCGATGATCATGCCGACGGCGAGCGCCAGCGTGGAAAAGGTGAGGAAATAGATCATCGCCTTGCCCGCGACGCGGCCAACCTTCTTGAGGTCCGCCATGCCGGCGATGCCGGTCGCGACGGTCAGGAAGATGACCGGTGCGATGATCATCTTCACGAGCTTGATGAAGGCGTCCCCGAGCGGCTTCAGCGTGGTTCCGAAATCGGGATAGTAATGGCCGATCAGGATGCCCGCGATAATCGCGACGATGACCTGCACATAGAGATGCCGGTAGAACGGCAGGTGTTCACGCGGCTGCGTGGATGCGTGTGTAAGATTCATGATCTCCCTCCATCGCCCCAACCAAGGATTTGGCTCTTCCCGGGGCCGAGTTTCCGTTGTCGAGGGATGCAGTGGCAAGCTGCGTGCCAGATCGAGGCGCCCGGCATAAGCAACTGAATTGCTGTGCTTATTCTGAGAATCTCATTTTAGTGAGTAATCACAATGTGCGATATGCCGCACATTGTGATTTGAAGAATGTGCGGATTTATGCGCAACATTGCGGATGAGAGAAGACTTGCCCGTCGCCGACGAGAAGGAATTGGTTCGCAGAGCGCGCCGCAGCTGGATTGCGTTCGCGCTTGCAGCCTTGGCTCTTTGCGCGCTGACCCTTTACGTCGTTGGCGTTTATGCGCGCGGATCGGCCCTGTCGGCGCTGGAAGTGCAGGGGCGCACCGACGCAAATCTGAAGGTCGCGCTGTTGCGCGCCGTGCTGGAGCGGCCGCGGGCCTTGCCTTTGCTGCTCTCCCATGACCGGGACGTGGCCGAGGCGCTGTCCGATGCTTCGCCGCAAAAGAGGGAAGCGTTGAGCCGCAAGCTCGAGGATCTCGTCGCCGGCACCAATGCCTCGGTCCTCTATGTCGTCGGCCCTGACGGCATCACCATATCCGCCAGCAATTGGCGGGAGGCGACGAGCTTCGTCGGCAACGATTACGCCTTCCGCAGCTATTTCTCCGGAGCGATGCAGAACGGCACCGCGGAGCATTTCGCGCTGGGTACCGTCAGCAAGCGCCCCGGGCTCTACATTTCCCAGAGGGTCGGTCCGCCTGCCGCGCCGCTCGGCGTCGTCGTGGTCAAGATGGAATTCGACCAGCTCGAACGCGATTGGCGGGACGCGCAACGCCCGGCTTTCGTGGTCGACGACAATCATGTCGTACTGATCACCAGCATCCCCTCCTGGCGTTTCATGACGACCGAAGCGCTCGCCGCGGAAAACCTCTCCGCCATTCGCGAAAGCCTGCAGTTCGGAGATGCCCCGTTACTGCCCCTGCCTTTTTCGCCGGTTGAGACGCTCTCGCCGGATGCCTCCATCATTCGCGCCGTCCCTCCCGGCAACAGCGCGGCCAATTACCTGCGGATTGCGGTTCCCGTCGCCTCGACCGATTGGTCGTTTCAGTATCTGCTGCCGATTGATGCGTCGCTCGCCGGCGCGATGCGGGAGGCGAGGCTGATTGCGGTCTTTGCCCTGCTGCTGCTCACGGCGGCTGCGGCGATCTGGCTGCGGCGGCGCCAGGCGGCCCGGATGGTGATCGTCAGGGAACAGATGGCGCGCGAAGAACTGGAGCGCCGGGTTTTGGAGCGGACCCGGGATCTCAGCCTTGCCCGCGATAGGCTGCAGGCGGAGATCACCAACCATCGTGTGACCGAGGCGCGGCTACAGGTGGTCCAGCAGGATCTTGTGAATGCCAACCAGCTGGCGATCCTCGGTCAGGTGGCGGCGGGCGTCGCGCATGAGATCAACCAGCCCGTCGCGACGATCCGTGCCTATGCCGACAATTCCAAGGTCTTTCTGGAACGACAGCAGACCGGACCGGTCGCCGAGAACCTTGATCTGATCGCCGGCCTCACGGAGCGGATCGGGGCGATCACCGAGGATCTGAAGGCGCTTGCCCGCAGAGGCCGCACGGCGCCCGAGCCCGTCGAACTGCGCGACGTCATCGAGGGAGCCTTGCTGCTGCTGCGCAGCCGCTTCACCGGAAGGTTGGAGATGCTGACGGTCGAGCCGATCCCCGAGGGCATGCGGGTGATGGGCACCCGGTTGCGGCTGGAGCAGGTCTTCATCAACCTCTTCCAGAACGCGCTGGAGGCGATAGAGGCGCAGGACGGCGGCGGCGTCGATGTCTCGGCGGAGGCTTCACGAGAGTGGATCACCGTTACCGTCGCCGATAACGGGCCCGGCATTCCCCCGGCCGTCCTGGATGAGCTCTTCGAACCGTTCAACTCCTCGAAGGAGCAAGGTTTGGGACTTGGACTGGTGATATCGAAGGACATCGTGACCGATTACGGAGGCCATATCGACGTCGAGAGCGGAGGGAGCGGAACACGTTTCATGGTTCGATTGAAAAAGGCGGCGGACTGACATGGCGGCACCGGTCTTTCTTGTTGACGACGACAAGGATCTGCTGAGGGCGACGGGGCAGACCCTGGAACTCGCCGGGTTCGACGTCTCTCTCTTCACCTCCGCTGCCCAGGCGCTTGCGGGACTCGACGGAAGCTTCGAAGGGATCGTGGTCTCGGACATTCGTATGCCGGGCATCGACGGCTTGCAGATGTTCGAGCGGATCCGGCACCTCGACCATGAATTGCCGGTGATCCTGATGACCGGCCATGGCGATATTCCAATGGCCGTCAAAGCCATTCAGGATGGCGTTTACGACTTCATCGCCAAGCCGTTTGCGACCGAACGGCTGGTCCAATGTGTCCGGCGTGCGGCGGAAAAACGCAGCCTCGTCGTCGAAAATCGCCGCCTGAGGGAGGCTGCGCAACAGGCCGAGCAGGGCTTGCCCCTCATCGGCCAGACACCGGTCATGGAACGTCTGCGTCATATGCTCCGTCAGATTGCCGACACGGATGTCGACGTGCTCGTGACGGGCGAGACGGGAAGCGGCAAGGAAGTGGTGGCAAGCCTGCTGCACGGGTGGAGCCGCCGGTCCAAAGGCAATTTCGTCGCGCTCAATTGCGGCGCTCTGCCCGAGCAGGTCATCGAGAGCGAACTTTTCGGGCACGAGCCCGGCGCCTTCACCGGAGCGCAGAAGAAACGGATCGGGCGGATCGAGCATTCGAGCGGTGGAACGCTTTTTCTCGACGAGATCGAGAGCATGCCGCCTTCCACTCAGGTCCAGATGCTGCGGGTCCTCGAGATGCGGGAGGTTACACCGCTCGGCACCAATGAGGTGCGGCCTGTGGACTTGCGCGTCGTGGCTGCCGCCAAGGTCGATCTCGGCGATCCGGAACAGCGGAAGACTTTCCGGGAGGATCTCTATTATCGGCTGAACGTCGTGACGCTCGCCATTCCGCCGCTGCGGGAACGGCGTGACGACGTGCCCCTCCTGTTCAACTATTTCGCGGAACGCGCAGCGCGCCGCTTCGACCGCGATGTGCCGGCGATGACCCCGGCGATCGGCAGATATCTGCGTGAGCATGATTGGCCGGGAAACGTTCGCGAGCTTTCGCATTTCGCCGAACGCATCGTCCTGGGTGTCGAGCCCGTCGGATTGTCGACGCCGCAGGCCGATATCGGGAGCGGTGCCGTCTCGTTGCCGGACCGCCTGGAGCGCTACGAGGCCGACATCATTCGCGAGACCCTGACATCGTTCGACGGCAACGTGCAGCGGACGATCGCCGCTCTCGGTATTCCCCGCAAGACCTTCTACGACAAGCTGCAGCGTCACGGCATCATCAGGAGTGATTATGCCGAAAGGCGTTGAAGCGCCGGCAAAGCCGTCACGCCGATCGGCTCAGCCGATCCTCTTGCGGTGGATCGCCCAGGCCGCGCCGGCGCTCATCACGGCGAGCAGATACCAGGTGACCGCATAGACGAGATGGCTGTTGCGGAAGCGCACGACTGTCAGTCCGCCGACCGGAAGCCCGCCCGGATTGGGCGTCGCATCCGCGTCGACGAAATAGGGTGCCGCATTGGCGAGACTGTTGGCGGCGGCGATCGCCGTGACATCGCGTGAATACCAGCGGCCACTCGCGGGGTCGTTCGAGCGCAGGAAAGCACCGCCGGGCTCCGGCATCCGCAGAAGGCCGGTGATCCGGACATTCCCGGAAATCTCTCCCTCCGCGCGGGTCTGCGGATCCCGCCTGTCTGCCGGCACGAAGCCGCGATTGACGAGGATCGTCGTTCCGTCCGCCAGTTCCAGGGGCGTGAGGACCCAGAAACCGGCGCCAAGCCCGGTGACCGCCTGAACCAGGGTCTCCTTGTCGTGACGGAAAACTCCTGCCGCCGTAATGCGGCGATACTCGTCGTTCCCGGCGTCGATCGCCGGCCAAGCAGACGATGGCGGGGCGGGCACCGGCGCCGCATTCACCCGCGCGTCGACGCGGGCGATCAGGTCGAGTTTCCAGAACAGCCGCTGCACCTGCCAGGTGCCGAGGCCCAGGAAGACGACGGTCAGAAACAGCATCCCCGCTGCGAAAAGAAGGCGCGAGCGGGCAGGTTTCATGTCCGCCCTTTCGCCGGTCGCGGGTTGGTCGAGGGCCATCAGCCTACCCTCCTGCCCCTCAGGGCATGTTCTTCATCATCTCCGGCGACATGGGCATCATGTTCGCATTGAGGTGATGCATGACCCAGAGCGAGCCCGCGAGCGTGATGCCGACAAGCACCAGCGTGAAGATCAGCGCCATCATCGTCCAGCCGCCTTCCGAACGCGGGTTCATGTGCAGGAAAAAGATCATGTGCACGACGATCTGGACGACGCCGATGCCCATGACGAAGAAGGCGGTCAAAAGCTTGCTGTCGAAGACGCCGCCCATGACGAGCCAGAAGGGGATGGCCGTCAGGATGACGGAAAGCGAAAAGCCGATCAGATAGCTTTTCAGCGTGCCGTGACCGGCCTCGTGGCCGTTGCTGTGCCCGTGGTGGACGTTGTGGGCATCTTCATGGGCGGGGGCGTGCGGTTGCGAACTCATCCGAGGTATCCGATCAGATAGACAAAGGAGAAGACGCCGATCCAGACGACGTCGAGGAAGTGCCAGAACATCGACAGGCACATCAGCCGGCGCTTGTTTTCCGCAATCAGCCCGTGCATCGAGACCTGCACCATCAGCGTGATCAGCCAGACGATGCCGAAGGTCACGTGCAGGCCGTGGGTGCCGACCAACGTGAAGAAGGAGGAGAGGAAGGCGCTACGCGTCGGTCCGGCCCCTTCATGGATGAGGTGGTAGAACTCGTAGAGTTCGAGCCCGAGGAAGGCCGCGCCGAAAAGGCCGGTCACGCCGAGCCAGAACAGCGTCTCCGCCTTGGCGTTCCGCTCCATCTGCAGCATGGCGAAGCCGTAGGTGATGGAGGAGAGGAGCAGCATCGCCGTGTTGATGGCGACGAGCGGCAGGTCGAAAAGATCGGCGGGCGACGGGCCGGCGGCGTAGGAGCGGCCGAGCACGCCGTGCGTGGCGAAGAGGACGGCGAAGATCAGGCAGTCGCTCATCAGGTAGAGCCAGAAGCCCAGCATGGTGCTGCCTTCCGGATGGTGCTCTTCCGTCAGATAGAACTCCGGCTTTTCGGTTTCTTGGAGTCTAGTTTCGCTCATGATCTCAGGTCCGCTCCGCGAGCAGTTTCGAGCGCGCGTCCTCTGTTGCGGTCACGGTCTCGGCGGGGATGTAGAAATCCCTGCTGTAGTTGAAGGTATGGCCGATCGCGATCGCGATCATGGCGACGAAGGACAGGGTCGCCAGCCACCACATGTACCAGATCATGCCGAAGGCGAAGGCGACGCTGATCGCGGCCAGGATGACGCCGGTACCGGTGTTCTTCGGCATGTGGATCGGCTTGAAGCCCCCGAGCGGACGCTCGTAGCCGCGGTTCTTCATGTCGTACCAGCTGTCGTGGTCGTGAACGACCGGCGTGAAGGCGAAATTGTAGTCCGGCGGCGGCGAGGAGGTCGACCATTCCAGGGTGCGGCCGTCCCAGGGATCGCCGGTCGTATCGCGCAGCTGATCGCGCTTCAGGAAGCTGACGACGAGCTGGATGATGAAGGCGGCGATGCCGAATGCGATGAGCACGGCCCCGAAGGCGGCGATGACGAACCAGATCTGCAGCGAAGGATCCTCGAACTGGCCGACGCGGCGGGTGACGCCCATCAGGCCGAGCACGTAGAGCGGCATGAAGGCGACGTAGAAGCCGATCAGCCAGAACCAGAAGCTCACCTTGCCCCAGAAGGGATCGAGCTTGTAGCCGAAGGCCTTGGGATACCAGTAGTTCACGCCCGCCAGCAGGCCGAAGACCACGCCGCCGATGATGACGTTATGGAAATGGGCGATCAGGAAGAGCGAGTTGTGCAGCACGAAGTCGGCCGGCGGGATAGCCAGCATGACACCGGTCATGCCGCCGATGACGAAGGTCACCATGAAGCCGACGGTCCACAGCATCGGCACCTCGTAGCGGATCCTCCCGCGATACATGGTGAAGAGCCAGTTGAACATCTTCGCGCCCGTCGGGATCGAGATGATCATCGTGGTGATGCCGAAGAAGGCATTCACCGAGGCGCCCGAGCCCATGGTGAAGAAGTGGTGCAGCCAGACGATGTAGGAGAGGATCATGATGACGCAGGTCGCATAGACCATCGAGGCGTAGCCGAAGAGGCGCTTGCCGGAGAAGGTGGCGACCACTTCCGAAAAGATGCCGAAAGCCGGCAGCACGAGGATGTAGACCTCCGGATGACCCCATATCCAGATGAGGTTGATGTACATCATCGGATTGCCGCCGAGGTCGTTGGTGAAGAAATTCGTGCCTGCGTAACGGTCGAGGGAAAGCAGCGCCAGCGTGGCGGTCAGGATCGGGAAGCTCGCGACGATCAGCACATTGGTGCAGAGCGAGGTCCAGGTGAAGACCGGCATTTTCATGAATGTCATGCCGGGCGCGCGCATCTTCACGATCGTGGCGATGAGATTGATGCCGGAGAGCGTCGTGCCGATGCCCGCCACCTGCAGGCCCCAGATGTAATAGTCGACACCGACGCCGGGACTGTAATCGGCACCCGACAGCGGCGGATAGGCGAGCCAGCCGGTACGGGCGAATTCGCCGACGAAGAGCGACAGCATGATGATGACCGCGCCCGCGGTCGTCATCCAGAAGGAGAAGTTGTTGAGGAAGGGGAAGGAGACGTCCCGGGCGCCGATCTGCAGCGGCACGACATAGTTCATCAGCCCGGTGACGAAGGGCATGGCCATGAAGAAGATCATGATCACGCCATGGGCGGTGAAGATCTGATCGTAGTGGTGCGGCGGCAGATAGCCTTCGGATCCGTTGAAGGCGATCGCCTGCTGGACGCGCATCATGATGGCGTCGGCAAAGCCGCGCAGCAGCATGATGATCGCCAGCACCACATACATGATGCCGATCTTCTTGTGGTCGACGCTGGTGAACCATTCCGTCCAGAGATAGCCCCAGAGCCTGTACCTGGTAATCAGCGCCAGAAGGGCGATGCCGCCGAGCGCCACGGCGATGAAGGTCACGACGAGAATGGGCTCGTGATAAGGGATGGCTTTAAGGCTGAGCCGCCCGAAGATGAATTCCGTCAATGTGCTGTTGCCGAACATGGGTCTATCCAAAAAATCTTGCCGAATGCGGGCTCAGGGCTGGGAAGCAGGCGGTGCGGGGGTGTCGTTGTTGAGCTGCGACGGCGCCGGTCCGCCCTGATTGCTGTCCGGTCCCGAATGGCCCTGGTGCATGTTGTTCATGTCGTGGTTCATCGATTGCGGCTCGGATGGCGGCTGGCCGTCGATGCCCTCCCGGGGCTCCTGCGTGCGGGCCGGCTCGCCGCTGGCGGGGAAGGTCGCGCCCGGCGAACTTTCGACATTGTGGCGGCTGTCATATTCCAGCCGGTTGCGGTTCTCGTGGCTTTCGCGGCCGCCGCCGCCCATCAAGTCGACATGCATCATCTCGCTCATGCACATCTTGCCGGGCGTGGCGCACATGTTGAGCACGGCGTTGTAAAGCCCGTTCTCGACACTGGCGTAATACCGGACCGGCTCCTTTGAGCTTGGCTTTTCAAGCTTCAGATAGGCGTCGCGGTTGAGCGCGGTGCCCTGACCCTTCACCCGGGCGATCCATTCGTCGAAACCCGCCTGCTCCAGCCCATGGAACTTGAAACGCATATGGGAGAAGCCGTCGCCGCTGTAATTGGCCGAAAACCCGTCGTACTCGCCTTCCTTGTTGATCACGGCGTGAAGCTTCGTCTCCATGCCGGGCATGGCATAGATCATGCCCGCGAGTGCGGGAACGTAGAAGGAGTTCATGACCGACGATGCCGTGATCTTGAAATTGATCGGCACGTCGACGGGCGCCGCCATCTCGTTGACGGTGGCAATCCCGTAGTCCGGGTAGAAGAACAGCCATTTCCAGTCGAGCGCCACCACTTCCACCGTCAGCGGCTTGGCCTCGGCGGGGATGGGGCGCTCGGCATCGAGCCGGTCGAGCGGCCTGTAGGGATCGAGCTTGTGGGTGCTGATCCAGGTGACGGCGCCGAGCGCGATGATGATGGCGAGCGGCGCCGACCAGATGATCACTTCGAGCCGCGTGGAATGGTGCCATTCGGGGTCGTATCTCGCCTCCGTGTTGGAGCGGCGATACCGCCAGGCGAAGAACAGCGTGAGAAAAATGACCGGCACGATGATCAGCAGCATCAGCACGGTCGCGACGACGATGAGATCCCTTTGCTGCGCGGCGATGTCGCCGGAAGGCGACATGACGACCATGTTGCATCCGGCAAGCGCCAAAATTGGCAGGAGAGCGAACAACCGTCCGACGAATTTCAACTGAGTGTGCATCTCGGGCTCGAATTTGCGTTTTGTCTAGTGCGCACTAATCGTAGCAAGCCATCGGCCGGAATGAGGTCGTTCGTCGCAGTGCAACAATCTGTCGCAGTGCAGCAAAAAGCCGCCCTGGCGTCTTCAACCGTTGTCCCGCACCCGAAACGCATGACACCAATGTTCGCCAACCGACAATCTAGGACGCGATGCCGCTGCGACCAGAGGGACCGCCAAAAGTCGCGGACACGCTTTTTTACCGCAAATTCCTTGATCTCTGCGGGTGTTTGATCAACATCTTATCAGGGAGCAGATTCCCGCCAGGAGGAAGAATGCATGAGTACGGTCGTTAACCCCACATCGTCAGGCATGGAACGGGATGCCCGTCGCATTCATGACGACAAGCCGATTTCACCGGGCAGCATCGCCATCGGTGTGGTCATCGGTCGCATGTCGGAGTTCTTCGATTTCTTCGTCTACGGCCTCGGTTCCGTGCTCGTTTTTCCCAAGCTCATATTTCCGTTCGCCCCGAGCCCGGTGGCGGCCACCCTCATGTCCTTCGCGATCTTTCCGCTCGCCTTCCTGGCACGGCCGGTCGGATCCTTCGTCTTCATGTGGATCGACCGCAACTACGGGCGCGGCACCAAGCTGACGATCGCGCTTTTCATTCTCGGCGGTTCGACGGCCTCGATCGCCTTCCTGCCCGGATATGACACGATCGGATACTGGGCGGTGGCGCTTCTGGCACTGTTCCGGCTCGGCCAGGGTTTTGCGCTCGGAGGCGCCTGGGACGGGCTTGCCTCGCTGCTCAACCTCAACGCGCCGCCCAACCGGCGCGGCTGGTATGCGATGATCCCGCAGCTCGGCGCGCCTTTCGGCTTTGCGCTGGCGAGCATCCTGTTCGGTTATTTCGTCGCCAATCTCTCGGAAGAGGATTTCCTTTCCTGGGGCTGGCGCTATCCCTTCTTCGTCGCCTTCGCGATCAACGTGGTGGCGCTCTTCGCCCGGCTGCGCATCGTCGCCAGCAAGGAATTCGGCTCGGCGCTGGAAGCCAACGAACTGCAGCCGCGGCCGGTCTTCGAAATGCTGAGCAAGCATGCCCACGACGTGGTGCTGGGCGCCTTCGCGCCGCTCGCCAGCTTCGCCATGTTCCACCTGGTGACGATCTTCCCCTTGAGCTGGGTGACGCTCTATGGCGGGCAATCGCCGGCGCAATTCCTCTGGACCCAGGTGGCGGGGGCCGTCGTCGGGGCCGGCGCGATCGTCCTTTCGGGCGTCATCGCCGATCGCATCGGCCGGCGCAGCCAGCTGATGATCGGTGCGGTCATCATCGCCATCTTCTCGTTTTCCGCACCCTTCCTGCTGGACGCCGGCGGCACGGGGCAGGATGCGTTCATCATCATCGGCTTCGCGATCCTGGGTCTTTCCTTCGGCCAGGCCTCGGGCGCGGTTTCCTCGCGCTTCGGACAGTATTACCGCTATACGGGCGCGGCGTTCACCTCCGATCTCGCCTGGCTGGTGGGTGCGGCCTTCGCGCCGCTGGTGGCTCTCGGGCTTGCCAGCAGTTTCGGCATCATCTTCATCGGCGGTTATCTGATCTCCGGCGCGATCTGCACGCTGATCGCACTCAGCCTGACCCGGGTGCTCGACCAGAGCAACGAGCCGGGGCAGGGGCGCTGACCGGCAAATGAAAATTGCCGGGCGCAAGGCCCGGCATCCAGAAAATCAGATTTACGTCGAGCCGCCTCAGGCTGCCTTCCTGCTCAATGTCGGCCGTGTCGCGGCCGCCTTTTCCACCATGGCGGTGACTTCCGCGCGGCGGGCGCCGGAAAGCGGCATGCGCGGCATGCGGACCCGCTCGGAGCCGCGGCCCATGATCTGCTCGGCAAGCTTGATCGACTGGACGAGGTCGTGCTCGGCGTCGAGATGCAGCAGCGGCATGAACCAGCGATAGATGCGGCGGGCTTCCTCCCAATCGCCGCGGGCGGCGGCGGCCACCAATGCCACCGATTCCTGCGGGAAGGCGCTCGTGAGGCCGGAGACCCAGCCCTTGGCGCCGAGCAAGAGGCCCTCGAGCGCCACATCGTCGAGACCGGCGAAGATGTCGAAGCGGTCGCCGAAGGCGTTGATGAGGTCGGTGAACCGGCGTGGGTCCGGCGCGCTTTCCTTGACGGCCTTGATGTTCGGCACGTCCTCGAGCTGGTGCAGCACGTCCACTCCGATGTTGACGCGATAGGCCGGCGGATTGTTGTAGAGCATGATCGGCAGGGAGGTCGCCGCGGCAACCGCCTTGAAATGGGCGACGAGCTCTTCCGACTTCGGCACGTAGACCATGGCCGGCAGGACCATCAGGCCGTCGGCGCCGAGCTTTTCGGCATCCTTGGCATAGGCGACGGCACGGCGGGTATCGAATTCGGAAACACCGGTCACGACGGGCACGCGGCCGTTCACCACCTCGACGGCGGCCTTCAGGATCGTCCGCTTCTCGTCCGGGTCGAGCGAGTTGTTCTCGCCGCAGGTGCCCATGACGATGAGCCCGTTGACGCCGTCGCGCACCAGCGCGTCCTGCACGCCCTGCGTCGCCTTGAGATCGATGGAGAAGTCTTCGTTGAATTGTGTCGTCACCGCGGGGAAAACCCCGCTCCAGCCTGTGGTCATCGCAAGAACTCCTCTGGTTGATGGATCATAATATGCGGCTCGCGGCAATTCTTGTCACGAGAAGGGTTCGGTCGGGCTCCTGGCAGGCTGCGTGAACCATTGTGGCCCGGTTTCCGTCATGTGGATATGGTCTTCGAGGCGGATGCCGAACCGATCGGGGAAAACGATCATCGGTTCGTTGGAGAAGCACATGCCGGGCTCCAATACAGTCGCATTTCCCCGCACCAGGTAGGGTTCCTCGTGGATTTCGAGCCCGAGCCCGTGGCCGGCGCGATGCGGCAGGCCGGGCAGGGCATAATCCGGGCCGAGCCCGTGCCTGGCAAGCACAAGGCGGGCCGCGTCGTCGAGGCTGCCACAGGTGGCGCCCGGACGGGCGGCATCGAAAACGGCCTGCTGAGCCTCGCGCTCGATCGCCCAGGCATCGGCGAATTCCTGCGTCGGCTCCTCCAGCACATAGGTGCGGGTGAGGTCCGAATGATAGCCGTCGAGGCGGCAGCCGGTATCGACCAGTACCACATCGC
Organism: Xaviernesmea oryzae; assembly: GCF_900177415.1. GTDB lineage: Bacteria > Pseudomonadota > Alphaproteobacteria > Rhizobiales > Rhizobiaceae > Neorhizobium > Neorhizobium oryzae_A. Next base: position 213,078 of record NZ_FXAF01000003.1, read on the forward strand.
CCGGGGCATAGACCTGGTCGCCATCGGCGCCGTGGGGCAGCGAGGTCGCCGGTCCGAAGGAGACGATGCAGAAGCTTGAGCCGCCCTCGGCGCCGAGCGCCCGGTGCTGTTCGTCGATATGGCGAACGACTTCGGAGGCCTTGACGCCCGGCTTGATGAAGGCATGAGCGCGGCGGTGGACCTCCAGCGTGAGGTTCATCGCATGCCGGATGAGAGCGATCTCGGCCTTCGACTTGCGCAGCCTGAGATCGCGGATCAGCCGGCCCCCGTCGGCGAGCCGGTCCGCGCCGAAAACCGCAGCGAGCTGATGGTAGACGAAGAGCGGCAGGCCGTCGTCGAGCGCCAGCCTGGCATCAGCGGGCAGAAGCGAGGCGATCAGCGCTGCACTCGATTGATCCTCCTGCCAGACGAGGATTTCGCCGGGTAGGTGCGGCAGGGTCTCAACGCGGCTCCGCTCGAAGCCGGGCGCGATGTAATACACGTCCTTTGGAGTGACCAGCGCGCCGAGCAGACGCTCGCTCGGATGCCATTCGAGCCCGGTAAAATAGCGAAGGCTTTCCGTCGAGCCGAGCAGAAGGCCGTCGAGTCCCGTTTCCGCAAGCGCCGCCTGCAGGCGCCGAAGGCGCTGCCGCCGCTCGTCATCGGTGATCTTCGGCACGGGGTGAGACCAGGACATGTCCGGTTCCTTTTCGCTCTGGGAAGGCTCTATACAGCTTTGTATTTAGTTTGTCGACAAGACAATCGCGTACGCTTTTTCGCACCCGTGAAGTCGCCGGGACAATCAGCGAAAACGGCCGATGCGGAAAGGTTCGAGGTCAAGGGCAGGCTGGCGGCGTGCCGCCATGTCCGCCACCAGCCGGCCGGTCGCGGCCGATTGCGTCAGGCCGAGATGCCCGTGGCCGAACGCATGGATCACCGCCGGCGTGGCGCCCGAAGGGCTGATGACCGGCAGGCAGTCGGGCAGGGACGGGCGAAAGCCCATCCACTGCCGCCCGCCGTCGGTGTTCAGGTCCGGCAGGAAATCTTTCGCCTTCTTCAGCATGGCTTCCGAGCGCTTGTAGTTCGGCGGCATCCTGAGCCCGCCGAGCTCGACCGCGCCGCCGACCCGGATGCCGGAGGAGAGCGGCGTCACCACGAAACCGTGATCGTTGAAATAAAGCTGGCGCTGCAGCGGGAATGCGCCCGCCGGCAGGGTCGTGTTGTAGCCGCGCTCCGTCTCGAGCGGCGCATGGTCGCCGAGACTTGCTGCGACCGCTTTCGACCAGGCGCCGCCGGCAAGCACCACGGTCTTCGCTTCGAAGGCCGCGCCATCCGCCAGCCCCACACGGGCACCGGTCGCCGTCGGCTCGATGCCCGTCACTTCGCCGATCCGGATCGAAGCGCCGCGGGCGATGACATGGTCCACGAGCGCCTTGGTGAATTCGTAAGGGTCGGAGACTTGCAGGCCGTCGGGCGTGAACATGCCATGCCGGAATTGCGGTGCAAGCCCGGGCTGGAGGGCGTCGATCTCGGCGCGCCCCACCCGCCTGAACCCGAAGCCCGCGCCACGCTTTGCCGCCCAGTCGGCGGCGGCTGCATCGAAGCTTGCTTCGCTGTCATAGAGATCGAGCGTCCCGGTCTGGCTCACCATCGCCTTGAGGCCGGTGCGTTCGATGACCCGCAGCATTTCGCTGCGCGCAAGGGGCATGATCGCAGCGTGTATTGCGACCGTGCGTTCGAAGGCCGGGCGGGCGCCGGCCCGCCAGAGGCGCCACAGCCACGGCGCCATGTTGAGCGCATAGGAGGGCGGGAGGCTTAAGGGGCCGAGCGGATCGAGCAGCCATTTCGGCGCCTTCCACATCATGCCGGGTGCCGCGATCGGGATGATTTCCGGAAAGGCGAGGATGCCGGCATTGCCGCTGCTGGCGCCTCTCGCAACCTCGCCGCGCTCGATCATCAAAACCGTGCGCCCGTCTTCCTGGAGGTAATGCGCCGCCATCGCGCCGATGATGCCTGTCCCGATGACGACGGCATCCACCGAAGGGTTGTTCATGATGTCATCCTGTATGAGCAATGCGGAAGGTGCGGGTTCAGGTGGCCGAAAGATCGATCGGGCTGCCGAGATCGCGGGCGATATAATCCTGAATCTGCCTGACGATCTGGGCGGCGTGCCGGATCGCCAGGCGATCGGCCTTCTCGATGTCCCGGGCTTCGATCGCCGCGATCATCTCCTCGTGCTCGTCGACATACTGGCGCGGCAGGCGGTCGTCGAAGGTACGGTAGTAGAGGCGTAGGATGCGCCGCCCCTCATCAAGGAGCCGGGCGAAGAACGTCGTGTAATAGGGATTGCCGGCGAGTTCGGCGATGGCGACGTGGAATTCGCGGTTCGCCTCGATCATTGCGACGGCGTCCTGCGCGGCGACGGCCGAGGCGAACTCCCCCTGCCGCCTGCGGATCTCGCCCATGGCGTCCGGAAAACCGTGCGTCGCAGCACCACGGGTCGTGACGCGATACATCAGCGTCAGCGCGTCGAAATAGGTTGGCAGCGATGCGAAATCGATCGGCGCGACAATGGTGTTGCGGTTGGGAAGCGTCGTCACCAGGCCTTCGCCGGAGAGCCTCAGCAGCGCCTCCCGGATCGGCGTGCGCGACATGCCGAACCGTTCCGAAAGGCGGACCTCGTCCAGCGGGCTTCCGGGCGGAAGCGTCATCGCGAGGATCTCCCGGCGCAGCATCGTGTAGACGCTCTGGGTGCCGGAGCCGCGTACACGGGGAATGTCGTTTTCTGCCGGTTTCATTTCCGCCATCATCTGTCTCTGCAGCGCATGCTCATGCTCAAATCATATTTGCATACGTGTTGTCGACAGGAAATCCATCTGCCGCAACGAAAGAAGTTCCCGGGTGAAACCAGGCATGCGTGGCACGGTTGATTGCCGCGAGTTCTGCCGCTATATTGCGTCGATGTTGGCGTCAATGGTCACTAGCGAAAGCGACAATGAGTCTTGTTCAATATTCCGAAGCAGGTTTTTTCGCTCCCCGCAAGATCGCCGAGGTGCTCCACACCACGAGCGAGGAAGTGGCCCGAACGGCGGGGCTCGGCAAGGATGCCGTCCAGCGCCGGGAACGCGTGCGCTCCGACAAGACCCAGCGCCGGCTGCGAGAGATGATCGAGATCGTCAACAAGGTCGAGCCCCGGTTCGGTTCGGCCCTGATGGCCTATGCCTGGTATCGGTCGGAGCCCTTGCCGGGCTTTTCCGGTCAGACGGCGATGCAGCTTGTGCGCAGCGGCCGGGCCGAAGAGGTGCTCGATTACATCGACGCGGTGGATGCGGGCGTTCACGCCTGACGATGCGCTATAGCGGCCCGCTTTACCGAGCCCTCAACCCGGTCTATGCCCGCGAACCCTTGTCGGGCAAGGGTGCCGAGTTCTACGGAGGGCGATTTAATCCCAAAGGCGTGCCGGCGCTTTATGCCTCGCTCGCCGTGATGACCGCGCTTCGCGAAGTCAACCAGATCGGCAGTCTGCAGCCGACGACGCTGGTTTCCTATGACGCGGAGATCGGAAACGTCTTCGACGGCCGGGATGAAAAGGCCTTGCGGGCCGAGGGCATGGATGCGGCCGCGCTGGCCGACACGAGCTGGCGCGATCAGATGAAAAATGCCGGCGAGGCGAGGTCCCAGTCCTTTGCGCGTATGCTGATCGCCAAAGGGTTTCATGGACTGCTTGTGAGAAGTTTCGCTCCCGGCGCCACCGAAAGTGATCTCAACCTTGTCCTCTGGGTCTGGAGCGACAAGCCGCCGTCCCGGCTGACTTTGATCGACGACGAAAACCGCCTCTCCCGATGAACGATAAAAGCGGCTGGCGAGGCGTCCGCTTTCCATCCGGTTGCCGAACTGCAGAACGCATCTCGGCCTTTCATGCCTTCTCTTGAAGAACACCCGTCGGGGCTCGCCAGTGGCCGTAGATGTTGACGACGATGATGCCCGCCACGATGCAGAGGAGCGCCAGGACATGGTGCCCGTCGATCCGCTCGCCGAGCAGCGCGATGCCTGCAAGCGCGGCCAGCAGCGGCGTAAGGAAGGTGAAGACGGAAAGCTTGGTTGCGGAGTAGCGGGCGATCAAGGCGAACCAGGCGAGAAAGGAAAGCGCCGCGACGACGACCGTCTGATAGGCGAGCGACGACCAGGCCATGAGGGAATGGGGCATGGCAGGCGGCCCCTCGAAAAGGAAGGCCGCTGCCGTCAGCAGCACGGCGGATACGGCGAGCTGGTAGAGCAGCGTCTGCGAGGCGGGCGCCTGCGCCAGACCGGTCATGCGGATGGCGAGCGTCGTCAGGCCCCAAAGGATTCCAGCCCCAAGCGCGCAGGCATCGCCTAAGAATTTCTGGCTGTCGACGGAAACGGATGCCTGCAGCACCAGTCCCGTGCCGACGAAGGCGGCGACGATGCCGATCCAGCCCGCGATCGACAGCCGCTCGCCGGGCATCAGGAAATGCGCGCCGATCGCGACCACGAAGGGGGCGGTGTAAAGCAGCAGGGCGGCGCGCGCCGCATCCGTATATCCGAGCGAGACGTAAAGCAGTCCGAATTCCACCGAAAACAATGTGCCGACCAGAAGACCCGGCCAGAAGAGGCCCCGCGTCCATGTCAGCCTTGCGTACCGGAACCAGCCCGCGATGACGATGGCGGCGCCGAGCGACCGGATGCCCGACTGCCAGAACGGCGGCACTTCCGGGATGATCGCCTTGATCGCGATCTGCTGCAGAGCCCAGAGAGAGCAGAGGACGAGCATCGCCGTGACGGCGAAGGTGTCGAGGGATTGCTTTCTGATCATGAGGGGATCATGCCGGGCCTTACCGATTCATTCCAATGAAAAAGAAGCCGCGAAGGATCAGAAACGCTGATCGATCGGCGGGCCGTCGCCCTGTCGTCGACCCGAAAATCGAAATCGATTTTCGAAAAATACGACGACGGGATTCGATGGCTTACAGCGTCCTTTGCGCGTCCGAACGAGCGCCCGCTGCAAGAAGCCGGGCGGCAGCCTGCCTGCCCGCCACAATGGCTCCTTCGATATAGCCCGGATAGGACGATGCGAGCTCCGACGAGGCGAAATGGATCGGCGGCACGCCGGCGTTGAGCACGTCTTCCGCATCGCGGGCTTCGGGATCGACGATGACGTCGCTATAGGCGCCGCTGCTCCAGGGGTCGTCGACCCAGTCTCGCACGTGGATGTCCCGCATGTCCGCGCCCTGCTCGCCGAAGGCATCGACAAGCCGTTCCCGAACGAAGCCGTGCAGTTCCTCAAGAGGCCTGCCGTGCCATTGCAGCGCCAATGGTCCGCCGATGAACATGACGAGACCCGCATAGCCGCCGCGGCTCGTATCGCAGGCATAGAGGCCCTGCGGCTCCTGCCACATCACGGTGCCGTTCAATCCGAGATCGCGCCAGAAGGGTTTGGCGTAGCTCACCTGCACCTTGATCGCATAACCCGGGGCCCAGGCCCGCAAAGCCTTATCCACGGGGGCGGGAAGGGCAGGGGAAAAGACGAGCTTGCGAACCGCGACCGGGGGCAGGGCCAGGATCAGCCTGCCGGCGGAGAACCGCTGCGCGCCGCTCCAGATCTCGACGCCCCCGGCGGAATGTTCGATGCGGCTGACGGCGGTGTTCAGCTTCAGCCGGTCGCCGAGTTTTGCGGCAAGCTCGCCGGCAAGCGCGTGCGCGGTGCCGCCCAGAAACATCTCCAATTCCGAATGGGTATTCGTGATACGCCGGTCGTTCGAGGCGAGATAGGTGAAGGCGATCTCATCGGGCGACCGGCACCACAGACCCTTCACTAGGCGCAGGAAACCTTTGGCGACATCCGCGGGAATGTCCTGCCGGGCGACCCAGTCTGCGACGGTGAGCCCCGCAAGCTCGGGATCATCGGGTTTGGTGGCGATCATCCGGTCGCGCAATGCGTCCACCTGGCGCCAGAGCTCGTATCCCTTTTGCGGCGCAACGGGTGGCCGGAAAATGGTCTCGCCTTCCGCATAGGTCATCACCGGCGTCTTGCCATGCGCTTTGATGAGCACCATCAGCTCCGGCATGTCGCGGCAGAAGAACTGCCCGCCGGTATCGATGCGGGTTCCATCCGGCAGCACCTCGGACTCGACCTTGCCGCCGACGCGGTCGCGCGCCTCGAGCAGCAGAACGTTCACGCCTGCATCCGCGAGGTCCGATGCGGCGGTGAGGCCGGCGAAACCCGCGCCCACGATGATGACATCCTGCTCCGGCATCTTCTTCTCCGGTTGTCCTGCTGCACCAGCCATTAACGGAAGCCGGAGGAAACGTCCATGAGCCGCGTCCATGAGCCGATGGCATGGGCGTTCGCAGGCGTACCGCGTGTGCGATCGGAGGTGGAGGTAACTGTCGGTGCAGCGGCGCGATGGCGTCCGCCAATTTATCTTGCCGGCCAATCCATCCTCTTGCGCCCGGCCGTTCATATTCATACCTTAAAGGTACGATACTTTTCGGCTCTGCAGACCCCCGGCGGGCTTATGAGCCATGTATCGCCTCATCAGGATTTGCATCATGGATATCGAGAGAATTTTGCGGTCCGTCGTGGCCGTGCGAGCCTCAATTCCGGAGAACGCCTTCACGGCCAACACGCTCGGCACCCGCCGCGAAGGGTCGGGTGTGGTCATCCGCGACAACGGACTGGTGCTGACGATCGGCTATCTCATCACCGAGGCGGAGGAAGTCTGGCTGACGCGCCATGACGGACGCGTCGTGCCGGCCCATGCGCTGGCATTCGATCAGGAAAGCGGCTTCGGCCTCGTGCAGGCGCTCGCCCCGCTGGATCTTCCATCGCTCGAAATAGGCGATTCCGCCGCAGCCGTTGTCGGCGACCCGATCGTCTTTGCCGACGGCGAAGGCCAGTATCTGCGCGGCAACATCGTCGCCAAGCAGGAATTCGCCGGCTATTGGGAATATCTGCTGGACGAGGCGATCTTCATCGCGCCGGCGCATCCGTCCTGGGGCGGGGCGGCGCTGATCGACGCGGAAGGCAAGCTTCTGGGGGTTGGTTCGCTGCGCCTGCAGATGAGCCGGGGCGGCGAGATCGCCGATATCAACATGGCCGTGCCGATCAATCTGTTGCGGCCGATCCTCGACGACCTGCTCCATCGCGGCGAGTTCAACCGGCCGCCGCGGCCCTGGCTCGGCGCCCTCTCCGCCGAAAGCAACGGCGAAGTCGTCGTCATGAACGTGACGGAAAACGGTCCGGCCGCGAAGGCAGGCCTGAGACGCGGAGACGTCATTTCGGAAATCCGGGACGGCGAGGTCGACGGGCTTGCGGATTTCTACCGCAAGATCTGGGAAAGCGGGCCGCCGGGATCGGAAATCCCGATGCGCATCCTGCGTGATGGCCGCGAGGCCTGGCTGAGGGTCAAATCCGCCGACCGGAACGATTTTTTGCGGAAGCCGCAGCTGCAGTAGTTCAGTCACCATTTGCTTTCACTTTCCCGCTGGGGAGAAGTGGGAGCAAACCTCGACGAGCCACTCTCGTTTAACGCGGGAGGGTCTGGGCTTATCTCACCAGAATCGCCCGGAAATCGTTGACATTCGTGCCGGTCGGCCCGGTGGTGAACACGTCACCGATTGCCGCAAATCCCGAAAAGCTGTCGTTGCCGTCGAGCAGTTTTCTCCCGTCGAAGCCGGCAGCCCGCAGCCGGCGGGCGGTCGTGCCGTCGGCAAAGGCGCCGGCATTGCTTTCCGAGCCGTCGATCCCATCCGTATCGGCTGCGAGCGCCGTGATCTCGTAACCATCGATCGCCAAAGCCAGGGCCAGCGCGAATTCGCCGTTGCGGCCGCCCTTGCCGCCTTTGCCTCTGAGCGTGACCGTCGTCTCGCCGCCGGAAAGCAGCACGGCCGGCTTGGCGAAGGGCCGGCCGCGGGAACTCACCTCGCGGGCGAGCGCCGCATGCACCAGTGCCACGTCACGGGACTCTCCTTCGATGGAATCGGAAAGAATATAGGGGGTCACGCCATGAGCGCGGGCGGTTTCGGCGGCAGCCTCCAGCGACACGCCGGCGGACGCGATCACATGATGTTCGTGGCGGGCAAAGACCGGATCGTCGGGCTGCGGCGCATCGGCGGCCGGTGAATTCAGGTGATCGATCATCGCTTTCGGCAAGTTCAGCCTGTATTGCTCGACGATGGCGAGCGCATCCTGCCGCGTCGTGGCGTCCGGAATGGTGGGGCCGGAGGCGACGAAGGCCGGGTTGTCGCCGGGAATGTCGGAAACGATGAGGCTGACGACGCGGGCCTTCGTAGCGGCTGCAAGCCTGCCGCCCTTGATGGTCGAAAGGTGCTTTCGCACGACGTTCATGGCCGAGATCGGCGCGCCGGAGGCAAGCAACGTCTCGTTCAGTGCGATCTCGTCCTGGAGCGTGAGGCCTTCCGGCGGAGCGGGAAGGAGGGCCGAACCGCCGCCGCAGACCAGCGCGATGACGAGATCGTTTTCGGAAAGGCCGGAAACGGTCTCGACCAGGCGTTTCGCTCCGGCAAGGCCTGCCGCATCCGGCACCGGGTGCGAGGCTTCGAGGATCTCGATCGATTTTGTTTCGCATCCGTAGCCATAGCGGGTGACGACGACGCCGGTAAGCGGTTCCGGCCAGACGCTTTCGAGGGCTGCAGCCATCTGGGCGGCACCCTTGCCGGCGCCGATGACGATGGTGCGGCCGTTTCTTGGCGGGGTGGGCAGATGCTTCCGGATTCCGGTCAGCGGATCGGCCGCCTTCACGGCAGCGCCGAACAAAGCTTGCAGCAATTCCCGGTCTTTCATCGTCTTCCTCCGCTCGGCCGATACGCGGCTCTTTCGATCACGACGGTTGACAGGCGTCAACCGGTGTTGATCGCCGAGGGCTCTTTCAGACGGAACAAAGCGGATGGGCACCGGTTCTCTCTCAGGCCCCCCGAACGGAAAGGAGCAGCGGCATATGACTGAACATCTGAAGGAAGCCGGCTATCCCGGGCAAATCGACATCGCCGGCAGCCGGTCGCCCGTGACCTACAAACTGAAGGCGCGCAAGGAAGACGACGGCGTTTTCCGGGTGGCGGTGAGCCTGACCGCGCCGCGCGACTGGCTGCTGAAGCAGGGTTTCCGCAACGAAGCGACGCTGGTGCGCCAGAGCGGCGAAAAGATGCCCGTGCATTTCGAGGAGACGTTGAATGTCGCCGACAATATTTCCGTGACGCTGCGCGCCGAGGATACGGTGATCGCGTCGGCGGGCGAGCTGAACAGAAAATTCCCCGAGCTTCGGGCAGGCTGAGTTCGGATCACCGCCCCGGCATGATCTCTGCCGCGGCCTGGCGGATGGTCTGCATGAGAATGGAAAGCGGAGCCGGCGGATGGGCGTCGGCCCGCATGGTAAGTCCCACAGGTCCCCGGGTCTCGCTCGTATCGATCGGCAGGGTCGCGAGGAGGCCGTCCTCGATATCCGCGGCGACGACGCCGGCCGAAATGATCCAGATCGCATCGCTGGAACGCACGAAGGCGCGGCCGAATGCATCCGACACCGTCTCAACCTGTATCGGCAGGCTCGCCACGCCGTTTGCGATCAGGAATTGTTCGACCGAGGGCCTGATGATCGAGCCGCGCGTCGGCATCAGCACCGGATAATCCCCGAGACCCTCGAAGACCGAGCGTTTGCCCTTGAGTAGCGAGTGGCCGTTGCGGACGGAGAACACCACCTGTTCGGAATAGAGGTGTTCGAAGGAAAGGCCTGTCATCTTTTCCGGCGACGCCAGGCGGCCGACGACGAGGTCGAGATCGCCGACCCGCAGCTGCTCCATCAAAACGGCATTATCCCCTGTCACGATCTTCACGCGGCTGCCGGTCTTTTCCGCCAGGAACAGGGTCATGGCGCGCGGCATGACCCGGGTGGAGATGGTGGGCAGCGCGCCGATGCGAACGGGCGGAGCGGCGTCGAAGAGTTCCTGAGAAACGGAATCCATGCCCTGCCGCAGCGCCGTCAGCGCCGCGCCCGCGTGGCGGAGGAAGACTTCGCCGTAGCGGGTGATGCGGATGCCGCGGCCTTCGCGCTCGAAGACGGAAACGCCGAGCGCCTCTTCGAGCTCGCGGATGGTCTTGGTGACGGCCGGCTGGCTGACGTTGAGGATTTCGGCGGCCTTGACGACACTTTTTTGCCGGGCGACCTCGACGAATGTATGCAGATGTCGAAACTTGACTCGGGGATTGATCAAGATCAAATAACCCTACGGTTAGGAGATTATGCTGAAAATATCATTTTACCTAACCGGAAACTAGTGCAATCTATAAATGTGAGAGGAGGCGCGGATGCAGTTTGTACACATCAACGATATTGTGATCCATTACGACATCCGCCGTGCGGGTGACGGGAAGCCCGTCATCGTCTTCATCAATTCGCTCGGAACCGACAGCCGCATCTGGCACAGCGAGCTGCCCAAGCTTGCCGAAGACTATACGATCCTCACCTATGACAAGCGCGGCCACGGGCTTTCCGGCCTCGGCAATCCGCCCTATTCGATCGACGATCATGTGGCCGATCTTGCCGGTCTCCTCGACCATCTGGATCTGTCGAGGGTCATCGTCTGCGGCCTTTCCGTCGGCGGCCTGATCGCGCAAAGGCTCCATGCGAGCCGGCCCGATCTCGTGAAGGCGCTCATCCTGTCCAATACGGCGCACAAGATCGGCACCGCCGAGACATGGGCGGCGCGCATTGCCGCCGTGGAGCAGAACGGCATCGGCAGCATTCTCGACGCGATCATGGAGCGCTGGTTCACCGCGCCGTTCCGCAAGCCGGAGAATGCCGCCTATCAGGGCTATTGCAACATGCTCGTGCGCCAGCCGGCCCTCGGTTATAGCGGCACCTGCGCTGCCATCCGCGACGCGGATTTCACCGAGGCTGCGAAGAAGATCGCCGTGCCGGTGCTTTGCATCGCCGGCGAAGAAGACGGATCGACGCCGCCGGATCTCGTCCGGTCGCTTGCCGGCCTGATCCCCGGCGCACGCTACGAAGTCATCGCCGGCGCGGCGCATATCCCCTGCGTCGAGGCGCCTGCCGCCCATGCCGCGCTGATCCGCGGTTTCATCGAACAATTGGACGAGGAATAGATATGGCCGAATCCTCCGCGCCGTCGGAACGGTATGCCCAGGGCATGAAGACGCGCCGCTCCGTGCTGGGCGACGCGCATGTGGACCGGGCGCAGAAGAACCAGACCCCGTTCGACCAGCCGTTCCAGGAGCTCATCACCGAAGGCGCCTGGGGTACGGTCTGGTCGCGTCCCAACTGGACTAAGCGCGAGCGCTCCATGGTGACGATCGCGCTGCTTGCCGCCCTCGGCCAGTATGACGAGGTCGCCATGCATATCCGCGCGACCGCCAACACGGGCGCGACAAGGGACGATATCCGCGAAGCCCTGCTGCATGTGGCGATCTATGCCGGGGTTCCGGCTGCCAACCATGCTTTCAAGGTCGCAAAGGCCACTTACGCCGAAATGGACGCGGTTGATTCCGCGGGAGAGCAAAAATGAAGAACATATTGCCCGAAACGACACCCTTCTTTCCCCGTGACCGGGAATGGCATCCGCCGGCATTCACGCCGGGTTACAAGACCTCCGTGCTGCGCTCGCCGCAGCGCGCACTGATTTCGCTCGAAGGCACCAAGAGCGAGATCACCGGCCCGGTCTTCGGCCATAACATCATCGGCGAGTTCGACAACGACCTGATCGTCAACTACGCCAAGCCCGGCGAGATGGCGATCGGCGAACGCATCCTCGTCTATGGCCGCGTGCTCGACGAACGGGGCGTCGGTGTGCCGGGTGCGCTCGTCGAATTCTGGCAGGCCAATGCCGGCGGCCGATACCGCCACAAGAAGGAAACCTATCTCGCGCCGCTCGACCCGAATTTCGGCGGTTTCGGCCGCACGATCACCGACGAGAACGGCGGCTATTTCTTCAAGACCATCAAGCCCGGCCCCTATCCGTGGCCGAACGGCGTCAACGACTGGCGCCCGGCGCATATTCACTTCTCGGTCTTCGGCCATGGCTTCGCCCAGCGCCTGATCACCCAGATGTATTTCGAGGGCGATCCGATGATCTGGATTTGTCCCATCGTGAAGACCATTCCGGACGAGAACGCGATCAAGGGCCTGATCGCCGCTCTCGACATGCAGAACACAATTCCGCATGACATGAGAGCCTACAAATTCGACATCATCTTGCGCGGCCGTCGCTCGACGTTTTTCGAGAACCGCAAGGAAGGTAACTGATCCATGGTCCAGCAGCTTCACTATTTGAAGGAATCCGCCTCGCAGACCGCGGGACCGTACGTGCATATCGGCTGCACGCCGAACTTTTCCGGCATTACCGGTGTGTACGAGACCGATCTGGGCTCCGGTTCGCTGGTCAACGACAAGACCCGCGGCGAGCGTATCACCATCCGCGGTTTCGTCTATGACGGCGCCATGACGCCGCTCAAGGACGCGCTGATCGAGATCTGGCAGGCGGATTCCGACGGTTTCTACAACAGCCCGTCGGAAACCCGCGGCAAGGCCGACCCGAACTTCTTCGGCTGGGCCCGCCAGCCGGGCGACATGGCGACCGGCGAATTCGCCTTCGAGACGATCAAGCCCGGGAAAGTGCCTTTCCGCGACGGCCGCCTGATGGCCCCGCACGTCAATTTCTGGATCGTCGCGCGCGGCATCAACCTCGGCCTCAACACCCGCATGTACTTCTCCGACGAGGAAGAAGCCAATGCGGCGGACCCGATCTTGTCGCGCATCGAGCACCGCGTCCGCGTCCCCACCCTGATCGGCAAGCGCGAAGGCGACACCGTTACCTTCAACATCTATCTTCAGGGCGAAAACGAGACGATATTCTTCGATATCTAAACCGGAGAATCAGAGGCCCGGCCACGGGAGTGTACATGAGCGTCTCGGCATTCGAGCACCCGTTTCTTTCCGGTCTCGTCGGCGACGACGAGACCGGAAGGTTGTTTTCGGCGCAAGCCGAGATCGACGCCATGCTGGCCTTCGAAGCGGGCCTTGCCAGAGCCGAGGCGGCCTTCGGCGTCATCCCCGCCGATGCGGCCGAGCGCATTTCGACCGTCTGCAGCACGTTCCAGCCGGATATGGCCGGGCTTCGCAAAGGAACCGGCCGCGACGGCGTCGTGGTTGCCGAACTCGTCAAGCAGCTCCGCGGAGCTGTCGGCGGCGAGGCCGGAAAGCATGTGCATTTCGGTGCGACCAGCCAGGACGTCATCGATACGGCGCTGATGATCCGCCTGAAAAAGGTCTGCATCCTGTTTGCCGAACGGCTTGCTGCGCTCGAAAAGGCGTTCGGGGAGATCGATGCGAAATTCGGCGCGAGGCCCCTGATGGGGCACACGCGCATGCAGGCGGCGATCCCGATCACGGTCTCCGACCGTATCCGGGCGTGGAAGGAGCCGCTGACGCGCCATCGCCAGCGGCTGGATGCCTTTTCCGGAAACGGTTTCGCCGTACAGTTCGGTGGCGCCGCAGGCACCCTGGAGAAGCTGGGCGAAAAGGCTGCCGAGGTGCGCCGGGCACTCGCCCGGGAACTGCTTCTCGCGGATGCGCCGCAATGGCAGAGCCAGCGCGACCGCCTGGCGGAATTTTCAGGCATTCTCTCCCTCGTCTCCGGCTCGCTCGGCAAGCTCGGCCAGGACGTGGCGCTGCTTGCGGAAATGGGCGGCGAGATGGAGCTCGCCGGCGGCGGCGGCTCCTCCGCCATGGCCCACAAGCAGAACCCGGTCGCGGCCGAAGTGCTGGTCTCGCTCGCCCGCTTCAACGCGGTACAGCTTTCCGGCATGCAGCAGGCCCTGGTGCACGAGCAGGAGCGCTCCGGCGCCGCCTGGACGCTCGAATGGCTGATCCTGCCGTCCATGGTGATGGCGACGGGTGCGTCGCTGCGCCTTGCCGCGGAACTTGCCGGCAATGTCAGGTCGCTCGGGAAGCGATGACTTCGCTTCATTGAAAATTGTGCCCTCATGTAATACCTTTTTCAAGCAAAGCATTACCGAGGGATTTGTCCATGAGCACCACCGTAACCGCCAAAGGCCAGGTGACTATTCCGAAAGCAGTGCGCAATCTTTTGGGCATTGTGCCGGGAACTCAGATCGAATTTGAGAGGGCCGATGATGGTAATGTGATCATAAAGCGCGCTGACGGTAAAAAGCCCACGGGGCGTTTTGCCAAGTTTCGCGGCCACGCCGGGCCGGGCATGAACACGGACGAGCTTATGAATTTGCTTCGGGGGGATGATTGACGCTCGTTGACACGAACGTTCTGCTTGACCTTCTCACTGCGGACCCTCGATGGGCGAACTGGTCTGAAGGGCAGTTGGAGGCCGCCGCGCTGCGAGGACCGGTGCTCATCAATGATATCATCTATGCCGAGCTGGCTACTCGATATCAACGGATTGAAGAGCTTAACGCTTTTGTGGACGGAAGGCCTTATCATGGCTCCGATATCAAGGTCTGCCTTGTTCATCGCCGCAAAAGCTCATCTTCTATATCGCAATGCAGGGGGCAGGAAGACGGGCGTTTTGTCGGATTTCTTCATCGGGGCACAAGCAGCGGCGGAAGGCATTCCATTGCTTACACGTGACATCAGAAAATATCGGACCTATTTTCCGCAGGTGGAATTGCTCACGCCAGAGGCCTGATCGGAAGGGCAGTCTGTAGTCTGGTTCGCATGCTTGACCATTTCACAGGACGTAGTGTCCGCTGCTTCCGTTGAGGTGGCGAATAAAGCGAGACGCCCACCGGGCGATGGGCTTTTAGGGAGGGCCTTATGAAGAAACTTGCCATGGCCGCGTTTGCGGTCGCCGTTCTGTCGAGTGCCGCTTATGCCGATACGATCAAGGTCGGCGTCATCGGCCCGTTTTCAGGGCCTTTCGCCGTCTCGGGCAAGAATTTCAAGGTGGGCATAGATGCCTGGCTTGCGGTCAACGGCAACAAGGTCGGCGACAACGAGATCCAGATCGTCTATCGCGACATACCTCAGGCCGATCCGGCGCAGTCCAAATCGCTGGCGCAGGAGCTCATCGTGCGCGAGGGGGTGCAATATCTCGCCGGCTTCTACTTCACGCCGGATGCCATGGCCGCCGCGCCGCTGCTGAGCCAGGGCAATGTGCCGATGGTGGTGATGAATGCGGCAACATCCGCGATCGTGACAGCGAGCCCCTATGTGGTGCGCACCTCCTTCACCATGTGGCAGAACACGACGCCCATCGCCAAAGTGGCGAAGGACCAGGGCGTGACCAAGGTGATCACACTGGTTTCCGATTACGGTCCGGGCATCGATGCGGAAAACGCCTTCAAGGCGGCTTTCGAAAAGGAGGACGGCCAGGTGGTCGAAACCATCCGCATGCCGCTGTCCACCAACGATTTCGCGCCGCTGATGCAGCGCGTGAAGGATTCGGGCGCCGAGGCGCTCTTCGCCTTCCTGCCGTCGGGTCCGCCGACGCTCGCCTTCGTCAAGGCCTATAACGACAACGGGCTGAAAGCGGCCGGTATCAAGTTCTTCGCGACCGGCGACCTGACGCCGGAGTCGGACCTGCCGGCGCTGGGTGATGCCGGCCTCGGCCTGACGACCACCTACCACTATTCCGTCTCGCACGATTCGCCGGAGAACAAGGCTTTCGTCGCGGCCGCGGAGAAGGCGATCGGCAATCCCGTAGAGCTGACCTTCCCGGCGGTCGGCGCCTATGACGGCATGTATGTGATCTCCAGGATGATCGAGGCGACCGGCGGAAAGAAGGACGCCAAGGCGGCCGTCGAGGCCGTGAAAGGCCTTTCGTGGACGAGCCCGCGCGGGCCGGTCACCATCGATCCGGAAAGCAGGCACATCACCCAGAACGTCTACCTGCGTGAGGTCGGAAGGGACGCCGATGGCAAATACATCAACAAGGAGATCCAGACCTTTGAAAAGCAAGGCGATCCGGGTCTGGCTTTCGTGAAGAAATAGGTTTGATTTTCGGGTTGTTTGCCCTCATCCGCCTGCCGGCAACTCTCCCCCGCTTGCGGGGAGAAGGACTTATGACGCATCGCTTTCCCGATTGAAGGCGCTGCCCGAGGCACATCCCCTCTCCCCGCGAGCGGGGAGAGGGTTAGGGTGAGGGGCATTCAGGCACGGGGAAGCTCTCCGCATCGATCAAGGAACTGTCACACCCATGCAGACCGTGTTCAGCATAGCCGTCGATGCGCTGGCCTATGGCATGGTGCTGTTCGTGATCTCGATCGGGCTTTCGGTGACGATGGGCCTGATGCGGGTGGTGAACCTGGCGCACGGGGCCTTCGCGATGATCGCCGGATATCTCGCCTCCTACGCGGCGCGCGATCTGGGCCTCGGATACGCTGCCGGTATCCTGATTGCGGTCGTTGGCACGGTGATCATCGCCATCCCCCTCGAACGCTTCCTCTACCGCCGCCTCTACGGCGCCACCGAACTGACGCAGGTGCTGATGACGATCGGCATCACCTTCTGCGTCATCGGCATCGCCAATTTCATCTTCGGCCCGACGCTGAAGACCATTCCCCTGCCGCCGGCGCTGCAGGGATCTGTCGACCTCGGCTTTCGCTCGATCGCCGCACACCGCGTCTTCGCGATCGTCTGCGGCCTCGTCGTGGCGCTGGCGCTCTGGTTTCTGATCGAACGCACCGCTTTCGGCATCCGGCTGCGGGCGGCGGTGGACAATGCCGCAATGGCCGCGGCCCTCGGCGTGCGGACGGAGGTCGTCTATGCGGTGAGCTTCGCGGTGGCGATCGGGCTTGCCGCGCTCGGGGGCGTGGTCGGCGCCGAGCTCTTGCCGGTGGAGCCCTATTATGCGCTGCGCTACATGGTGACCTTTCTCGTGGTCGTTTCGGTCGGCGGGGCGGGTTCCATTCCGGGCGCGCTGCTTGCTTGCCTGGTCCTCGGCGCGATCGACACGACCGGCCGCTATCTCGCGCCCGAATACGGCGAGTTCTTTTTCTACCTTGCGGTGATCGTGATCGTGACGCTGTTCCCGCGCGGGCTCCTTGGGCGCTCGAAGCAATGACAGCGCCGGTGGAGCATAGCGCGACGGTCAGCCCACCGGTCATCCGGCGCCTTATCGATGGCGGATTGATCGGGGCTCTGGCGATCGCCGTGATCGGTGCGGCCGGCTATTACCTCTTTCCCAACAACCTCGCGCTGCTGACCCGGATGACGGCGATGGCGTTGCTGGTCCTGTCGCTTGACCTCGTCACCGGCTATTGTGGCGTGGCGACCCTCGGGCACGCGGCGTTGTTCGGGGCAGGCGCATACGGCGCGGGAATCGCGGCCGCGCATTTCGGCATCAGCGAGCCACTCACCATGACCCTGATCGGAGCCGTCGCCGGTGCCGTCGCCGGGCTCGTGGCGGGCTTCGTGATCCTGCGCGCGCATGGCCTGGCGCAGCTCGTTCTGTCGATCGCGGTCATCCATCTCTTCCACGAGGCGGCCAACAAGGCGTCGCGCTGGACCGGCGGCAGCGACGGGCTCTCCGGCATCATGCCGAATGCCGTCTTCGGCCTGTTCGAATTCGATCTCTGGGGGCAGACGGCCTATATCTACGGTCTTGCGCTGCTGATCCTTGTTTTCGTGGCGCTCAAAATTCTCGTCCGTTCGCCTTTCGGCATGCTGGCGCGCGGGGTGAGGGAAGATCCTGTCCGCGTCGGCGCCATGGGCGTTTCGGTCCATTCGGTGTTGCTTAGAGTCTACGTGATTTCGGGGGCGGTGGCCGGCATTGGCGGCGCGCTCTCGGCCATCTCCACGCAGGTCGTCGGCCTCGACAGCCTCTCCTTCACGCTCTCGGCGGAAGCGCTGGTCATGCTGGTCCTCGGCGGCACGGGCTCGCTCTACGGCGCACTGATCGGCACGATCGTCTTCATGTTCTTCGAGGATACGCTTTCGGCCATCAATCCGTTCCACTGGCTCACCATCATCGGGGCGCTGCTGGTCATGGTCGTGCTGTTCGCGCCGAAGGGACTGTATGGCTCGGCGGTGGCGCTTGTCGGCCGCTTCAGGCGGAGGCAGGCATGAGCACGCTCTTCGAAGTCCGGAATCTGAGGAAGAATTTCGGCGGCCTTGCGGTCACCAACGACGTGTCGATCGGCCTGGCGCCGGGCGATCGGGTCGCATTGATCGGCCCGAACGGCGCCGGCAAGACCACCTTCGTCAATCTCGTCACCGGAAATCTGAAGCCTGATTCCGGCAACGTCTTTCTGGGAAATGAGGATATCACGACGCTCAGGGCCGCGGAGCGGGTACGCCGGGGGCTCATCCGCTCCTTCCAGGTGACGCGGCTCTTTCTCGACATGACGCCGGAGGAACATGTCGCCTTGGCGATCCTGCAGCGGGAAGGCCAAGCCGGTCGGGTAGTCGGCCACTATTCAGGTCGGCCTGCGCTCATGCAGGAAGTTAGGGAGATACTGCATCAGTTTGGTCTTCTTGAACTTTCCAACATCAAAGCGCAGGAGATTGCCTACGGTCAGCAGCGTCTGCTGGAGATCGCGCTGGCGCTGGCGCTGAGGCCGAAAGTGCTGCTGCTCGACGAGCCGGCGGCCGGGGTGCCGCAATCGGAAACGGCGCGTATCGAGGCGGCGCTGAAGAGGCTTCCCGCCGACCTTGCCGTGCTGATGATCGATCACGACATGGACCTTGTCTTCCGCTTCGCCAAGCGGGTGATCGTGCTGGCCGCCGGCACGGTGATCTTCGACGGCCTGCCGAAGGACGTGATTGCCGATGCCCGTGTCCGGGAAGCCTATCTGGGGAACTACGCCGATGCCGGCAGCGTCGCTTGAAATCGAGAACCTCTCGGCCGGCTATGGCCCGACACGCGTGATCGAGGGCGTCTCCTTCTCCGTGCCCGCCGGTTCGCGGCTGGCGGTGCTCGGCCGCAACGGCGTTGGCAAGACCAGCCTGCTTGCCACGCTCGCCGGCCAGACCCGGCGCTATCACGGTGAAATCCGTCTTGGCGGCCGCGACATAGCAAACGAGCCGAGTGCGGCCCGGGCGCTCGCGGGCCTCGGCTACGTGCCGCAGACCCGCGACGTTTTCCCGACGCTGACGGTCGAGGAGAACCTGTTCGTCGGATTGAAGCACCGGCCGAAGGACGCAATCTCGGAGGCCTACGACATGTTTCCGCGGCTGAAGGAGCGGCGGAAGAACCTCGGCAGGCAGCTTTCCGGCGGCGAACAGCAGATGCTGTCGACCGCCCGCAGCATCCTGGGCCGACCGGCCGTGCTTCTGCTCGACGAGCCGCTGGAAGGGCTGGCGCCGGTCATCTGCGAGGAACTGATGGCGGCGTTCTCCACGCTCGCCGGGTCCGGCGAAATGACCATTCTGCTCGTCGAACAGCGCATCCAGAGCGCGCTCGATTTCGCCGACGGCGTCATCATCCTGGAACGCGGCCGCATCGCCTGGCAGGGCACGCCGCAAGCGCTCGCCGCCGATCACGGTACGGTCGAACGGCTCCTCGGCGTCGGCGGCCTGCATTGAAGAGTGCAGGCCGACTGCGTTCCCCTCGACCTGTCACGCCCCAGCCGCCTTCACCAGTTCTTTCAGATGCCCGGCAATAGTTGCGGGCACTTCGAGCGGCGTGAAATGCCGCACGCCGTCCATGATGAAGAGCGATGCGTCGGGGATGTTTTCGGCCATGGCGCGGGCCATTTCAGGCGGGGTCGCATAGTCCTCCGTGCCGACGGCGATGCGGCAGGGGAAGGCGAATTTCGGGAGAGCAGCGCGCAGATCGGCATTGCCGAGCATGGCGCAGGTCGCCGCGTAAGCCGGCAGATCGTTCTTCAGGAAAACGCCGATCGCCTTTTCGACCACGTCCGGATTGGCCTCGCGGAAACTATCGCTGAACCAGCGGGTCTTCTGGAAGCCGACGAGTGCGCCCATGCCTTCGGCAAGTGCCTTGTCGGCGCGCTCCGCCCAGGCTTTCGGAGCATCCTCGCCATACCAGGCGGTCGTGTCGAAAAGGCCGAGCGCTTCGACGCGATGCGGATGGCCGGCGGCGAAGGCAAGCGCCACGCAGCCGCCCATGGAGGCGCCGGCAACCACGGCCGTAGGCCAGCCGATATGATCCATCAGATCGGCGAGGTCGTCGGCGAAAAGCTCGACGCTGTAGGGGCCGGCGGGCTTGCCGGACGCGCCGTGGCCGCGGCAGTCGTAAATCAGGGCGTCGGCGAAACCGTCGAGCGCTGCCGCCGTCGGCTCCCAGAAGGTCTTGTCCATGGCAAGCGAATGCACGAGCGCGACACGCCCCCGGCCGCTTCCCTTCACCAGGCGGTAGGAGATCTCGGTGCCGTCGCGGGTGGTTGCGATGCTGTTCAACGGGTCATTCACTTCGAAATCCTCCTGGATGCGTCTTCCATCATATTGTATGACGATCATATAAAACGGATCAAGCCTCGGAGACAACAGCCGATCTGACGATTGCCGTTGATCAGTGTGGGATTCAGTCGGTGGCGGAAAGCGCCAGCCCCTCGGTCCCGGTTTCCTCGGCAAGCTGGCGGGAGACCTGTGCGAGCTGGCGGCGCAGCCATTTGTGGGCGGGAAGATCGGTACGCACGTCGCTCCAGACGGCCGTCGCAGAAACCCGCATGTTCGGCACCGGCACGGGGCAGAAGTAGAAACGCGATGGATCGAAGATCGGCGCCATCTTCTCGAACACCAATACGATGAGATCGGACCGGGAAACGATCGCCGGTGCGGCCAGGAACTGATGGACCGTAGTCGCGACGCGCCGCTTCAGGCCGGCCTGCGCCAGGAACCGGTCGGCGCGGCTCACGTCGCTCATGCCGGGCTTGACGGCAAGCTGGTCGGCAGCCAGGAACTCGTCGAGTGTGATCGGAAGGCCGGCGAGCGGGTGGCCCTGCCGCATCATGCAGAGATATTTGTCCTCGAAGAGAGCCATGTGCTTGAAGCGGCGCGGCAAGTTGGGGATGACACCGACGGCGAGGTCGATTTCGCTGCTGTCGAGCAGCGCCGGCAGCTCCTCGTTCGGCCGTGACTGGATCTGGAGGCCGACCCGGGGTGCTACGCGGCCGATATGTTCGATCAGCAGCGGCAGCAGCACCACCGAGGCATGGTCGGATACCGCGAGGCTGAACGTCCAGTCGGGGTCACCCGGTTCGAAGGCGGTCGGCTCCAGCGCCTCCTCGATCTGCCGCATGGCTGCCTGAATGGGCCCGGCGATTTCCAGCGCCCGCGGGGTTGGGCGCATGCCGTCTGCCGTGCGCAGGAAGAGCCGGTCGTTCAGGAGCAGCCGCAGGCGGTTGAGCGCGTTCGACAGGGCCGGCTGCGACATGCCGAGCCGTTCGGCGGCGCGGCTGACGCTGCCTTCCGCGATCATGGCATCGAAGACCACCAGGAGCTTGAGATCAATGTTCGCCAAATTCATATGGATGATAATACTCTTCGCTTTTTGAATTTGCCAATGGCTGCCTGGTCGGTCCAACATTGTCGTACAAAAATACAATACTACACAAGCGCGTGTGACGGGAAATCACGTGTGCGAGTGCATGCGTATTTGGACGGCCCCTCGACCCGAGGCGTTTTGCTGGCGGATGCCGTCCCCGGGTGATAGCTCCGGAAACGAGGGAGGAGGCGCTCGGAAAGCGCTAACGAACAATGAGCCTCGCGGGCCGCGGGGCGGTGGAGGACTTATGCATCTTCTGGAACAGGCCATGGCGGCGTTTACGGTCATCTTCGACCCGATGCGCTTCCTGATCATCATGCTGGGTTGCGTACTCGGCCTTTTCATCGGGGTCATACCCGGCATCGGCGGTCTGGCGGGCATGGCTCTGCTTCTGCCGTTCACCTATACGATGGACCCCTATACGGCGCTCGCCTTTTTGATCGGCATGTGGGCGGTGACGCCGACGGCCGATACCATCCCCTCCATCCTGATCGGGGTGCCGGGAGCCGCCGGCTCGGCGGCGACCGTCATGGACGGTTATCCGATGGCCCGCCGCGGTGAAGGCGGACGGGCGCTCGGCGCGTCCTACACGGCCTCATTGATCGGCGGCATTTTCGGCGCCGTCCTGCTTGGTCTGGCGATCCCGATCCTGCGCCCCTTCATGATGGCCTTCGGCACCCCGGAGCTTCTGGCGCTCTGCGTGCTCGGCCTGACGCTTGTCGCAGCCGTCAGCCAGGGCAACATGATGAAAGGCCTCGTGGCCGCCTGTTTCGGCGTCGTCATCGCTTCCGTCGGTGACGAGGCGCAGACCGGCGAACTGCGCTGGACCTTCGATTCCATCTATCTCTGGGAAGGTGTTCCGCTCGAAGCGCTGGTGCTCGGCCTCTTCGCCGTGCCGGAACTGATCGAACTCGGCGCAGCGCGCCAGTCGGTCGCGCTGCACAAGAGCGAGAGCATCGTGCGCGACCAGTTCCGTGGTGTGAAGGACGCGATCCAGAACATCCGCCTCGTCTTCCAGAGCTCCTGGCTCGGCGCGATCCTGGGTTCGGTTCCCGGTCTCGGCGGTCCGGCGATCGACTGGATCGCCTACGGTTCGGCGGCGAAGTCGGTCAAGGGCGGCACCGAGAGCTTCGGCAAGGGCGACGTGCGTGGCGTCATCGCCTGCGAGGCGGCCAACAATTCCCGCGAAGGCGGCGCGCTCATCCCGACGCTCGCCTTCGGCATTCCGGCAAGCGCCACCATGGCCATCCTGCTCGGCGCCTTCATGATGCACGGCATCCAGCCAGGCCCGAAACTGCTCACCGAGCAGCTCGACATCACCTATACGATCGTCTGGAGCCTGATGATCGCCAATATCATCGGCGTGCTCATCTGTTTCGCCTTCGTGTCGCAGCTTGCCAAGCTGGCGCTGGTGCCGGCCGGCATCCTGGTGCCGACGGTGCTCGCGATCGTCTTCATCGGGGCCTATTCGGCCACCCGCGACATCGGCGATATCATCGTGCTCCTGATCTTCTCGGTGATCGGCTGGGGCATGAAGCGCTTCGGCTGGGCGCGCGCGCCCGTGCTGCTCGGCCTCGTGCTCGGCGGCCTGGTGGAGCAGTACCTGTTCATCTCCACCAGCCGTTACGGTTCCGACTGGCTCACCCGTCCCGGCGTTGTCCTCATCCTGGCGATCCCGGTTCTCTATTTCGCCTACAGTGCGGCAAAATTCTTCCTGAAGCGCCGCACGCCGGCTCTCGCTCCGGTCGGGGCTGCCGTCAGCGAACCGGCGCCGCCGAAACAGGCGGAGCCGGCCGGCCCGATTTCCCTGGTCGACCGAATCATGCTGCCGGGCATGTGGATCCTCGCCGCGATCCTCTTCGCGACGGCGCTCGCCACCTCGACCGAATGGGCGCTTGCCGCAAGGCTGATGCCGCAGACGGTCTCCGCGGTCGGTCTTTTCGTGGTGATTTGCTCCGGGATCGGCATTTACATGAAGAAGCGGGCCGGCGAGACGATCGTCAAGCCGCGCAAGGTAACCGAAGCCGATCCGCTGGAAGCCATGCCGGACCGCGAGCTCTACAAGCGCATGGGCATCATGTTCGCCTGGGTGCTTTCGGTCTTCGTGGGCACGCTGCTGATCGGCCTGCTACCGACGCTGCTCGTCTTCATGATCGGCTACATGCGCTTCGAGGGCCGGCAACCCTGGATCCGCACGCTGACGATCGCAATCGTCATCTGGATCGCCATGTTCATCCTCTTCGACAACCTTTTGAACATGCCCTGGCCGCAGTCCTACTTGGGCGATGCCTTCCCGGCGCTGCGCACGATGGTCTCGGATATCATCTGAGGCACGGTCATTCGAACTGAAAAGGCCGGAACGGCGCCGTTCCGGCCTTTTCAGTTACCTGCTTTTGTAGGTTACGGAGCACCACGGAAAATCGCAACCGATACTATCGCTGAGCAAGAGTAAGCAGCTTGAGCTAGATCGTGAAATCCCTAGGCTTAGCAGGCTGCACCATTCCGGCATTTGACACTTTAGCGGACTCAAGAGATCCCAGGTCAAGCATCTTCCCTGCGAGGTTGAAAACACGACCTTCAAATTGTACGCGGAAGGTATTGAGGTCTTCACCGGCTTTGAGGCGCTCGGCTGCTATCTGCTCTTGAAGTGTGAAATTGGCCAAGAGATAGTCCCGATTTGACATATGCACTTGCTTTTTCTGTAGCGCATCAGCCTCGGCCAACAAGCTGGTCAGCTTGTCCGACTGCGTCTGGCTTGACGATGTGGTCGGTTGTCCCATTTGATCAGCGAAACCGGTGTTAGAGTTCTTCCGATTCACTTCGGCATATCGCTGCATTGTCGAAAAGTAAGGCATTGAGCTAATTGTCGTCATGGCTGCTGTCTCTCCCTGAGGTCAAGACAACTCTCTCATGCAAACCCTGCGTCGAGCTTGTATTGTGCATCAACTCGAATGACGCCAACCCTTGCGGAACGAGAGGCAGACGAAGCCTCATGAGTGAAAAGAAGCGCCGCCGGCTGGCCAAAACCTGATAGAAATTCCGGAGGTGCTTCGGAAAGAGGTTTGCGGCGGTGAAAATGGGGCTCAAAAAAAGCCCCGCTTGGCGAGCGGGGCTGAGGCACTGGGAGCTCTATTCGGTCAAGCGAGTTCGACCATCGGGTCGCGGCAATATTCCGGCGGGACGCGGACGTCGATCACCCAGGGCTGGCCGGCCTTCACCTTCTCGATGCCGCGCGTGAGCGCGTCGGCGAGGTCGGCGATGTCGGTGATCGGGCCTTCGCCGTCGATGCCCTGCGCCTTCGCCAGCATCAGCAGGTCCGGGACCGGATCCTGCAGGCGCTGGCCCACCCAGGCGTTTTCCGGCGGACGGCCACGGCTCACCGCCACCTGAGCCTGGTGATGCTCGTCGTTGAAATAGGAATTGTTGTTGGAGATGACGTAGAGCAGCGGGATGCCCTGCGACGCCGCACTCCACAGCGCCGTATTGCCCATGGTGAAATCGCCGTCGCCGACGATCGCGACCGGCACGCGCGGGGACTTCATGTCGCGAAGCGCCAGCGCCGCGCCGATGCCGATGCTGGGACCGGAGCCCACGCCGCCGCCGCCGTTATGGCCGAGGTAGTCGTGCGGATGCTCCAGCTCGTTGGCATTCACCGGCCAGCCGAGCGGACGCGAGGTGAGGCAGACATCGATGTCGCGCGTCACCTTGTTGAAGACCTTGGCGAGGTCCATCAGGCTGATCTCGCCGGAGGTCTTCGAAGGCTCCGCATCAAGGCGGCGCTTTTCATATTTCTTCGGCGCGGGCAGGCGTGGGGTCAATGCTTCAAGCAGCCGCGAGACGGCGGTTTCCGGCACGGTGGGCAGGTTGACGTCCACGGCCGGCAGGCCCTGGTAATCCATGTTCCAGCCGCGGTGGATGTTGAAGTCGTTCGAGACGCTGATGACCGGGGCGCTCGGATTTCCGGCCGGAAAGACCTGGTTCATGGTGCCTGCGAGATCGAGCCAGTCGAGCGACAGGATCGCGTCTGCTTCCGTCAGGTGCTTGAGCAGGTTCTTGGAAAGCTTCCAGCCGGTCTCGCCGATGAACAGCGGGTGGGTGGTCGGGAAGCTCGTCGCCAGCTTCACATGCGTCAGCACCTTGGCGCCGATGAGTTCGGTGAGCTTGACCCGATCGGCCCAGCCTTCCTCGCTGCGCGAGGTGCGGCCGCAGAGGATGACGGGGCGCTTCGCCCTGGCGAGGATTTCGACGGCCTCTTCCAGATCGCGGCGCGGCGGCTCGGGGTCGGCCGGCGCCTTGAAGCGGGAGATGTCGTGCAGCGCCGGAACCTTGTCGAGCTCCATTTCCTGCACGGTGACGTCGAGGTTCACATAGGTGGGGCCGGAGGGACGGGCGGTCGAAAGCATGGCGGCGCGACGGATCGATTCGACCGCCGCTTCCGGCGAGGCGGGTTCGTCGTCCCATTTGGTGAAGTCGCGGACAAGACCGCCCTGGTCGATCGTGCAGTGGATCCACTCGATCCAGGGCCGGCGCTTGGTGGCGTCGAGCGGGCCGGTGGCGCCGATTACGACGACCGGCACGCGGTCGCACCAGGCGTCGAAAATGCCCATCGTGGCATGCATCAGGCCGACATTCGAATGGACCGCAGCGGCAAGCGGCCTGTCGGTGATCTTCGCCCAGCCTTGCGCGATGCCGATCGCGTGCTCCTCGTGCATGCACAGGATGATCTTCGGCTTTTCGTTGCCGAGATAGTTGACCAGGCTGTCGTGCAGATGACGGTAGCTCGCTCCGGGATTGAGGCAGATATAGGGGAAACCCTGTTCCCGGATCGCCGCGGCGATCAGGTCGCTGCCGTATTTGGGCGCACCGGTTTCAACCGGGACGAAATGCTTCGTGCCCTGGTGGTCCATGGTCGGACTCCTCGAATTTTTTGGAACGGAAAAGACAAAAACGCCCGAAGGCAAAAACCGCGCGGTGTGGGCGCCGCGCGGTTGATCGCATCAGTTATTGAAGCCGTCTGCGATCGCCTTCTGAAGTGTCGCGACCACTTCCGGCGGCGTGGAGATGATCCTCTTGACGATCTCGTCGACCTCCTTGCCGGTCATCGGCACGATCGGGATCGAGCGGGCCTTGGCGTCGGCGAGGAAATCCGGATCCTTCATCAGCTCGTCGAACGCCTTGGAAAGGCCTTCGATCCGATCTTCCGGAGTGCCGGGCGGGGTCATCAGTGCGCGGCCGATATCGCCGCCGGCGCCGAAGAATTCGATCGCCTGCTTCTTGGCGGGATCGTTGGTCAGCTCGACGGCCGTCGGGGTGTTCGGCAGGTCCGGCAGGCGCTTTTCGGAGAACTGGACGACCGGGACGACATCGCCTGCGGCAAGCTGCTGGGCGTAGTTCACCGACCAGTTGGCCCAGACGGTGGTGGTCAGATCCGCTTCGCCGCGGAAGACGGCGAGCGCGCTCGCCGTCGCGCTGTCGTAGCCGCAGACCATGTTGAACTTGGAGCCGATCAGCGATTTCAGCACCGCTCCGGTCTGGGCGCTTGACGTGGTGCGGCCGGAGCAGCTCACGTTGGCTTCGGTCTTCAGCGAATCCTCGATCGATTTCACCGGCGAATCCTTGCGGGCCATCATGACCGAGGTCACGTCGGCGGCACGGCCGATGAAGCGCATCTTGGAAACGTCCCAGCGGCTTTTCTTCGGGTCGAGGACCTGGTCCTGGGCAAGCGATTCCGGCAGGAGCGCCACGATGGTGCCGTCCTTCGGCGCCTTGGTGTAGAAATGCGCGGCCGCAAGCGAACCGCCGCCGCCGGGCATGCCCTGCACGATCACGGTCGGCTTGCCGGGAATGTGCTTGCCGAAATGCTGGGCGAGCAACTGAGCGTAAAGGTCGTAGGAGCCGCCCGGCGGATGGCCGATCAGGATCGTGACGGTCTTGCCGCTATAAAAGTCGGAAACGGCGTCGGCCTGAGCCGAGAACGCGCCGAAAACGGTGGCACAAGCCGTGGCCGCGGCGACGGTCAAAAGGCGAATCGATTTAAGCATTCAGAACTCCCTCCCTTGGGCCGGCCCTCCCGGCGCGGTCCCGCATTGGTCAGATACTATGATGATAGTACTGTATGACAAAGAATGGGCAAGCGCAACAGGGAAAGCTGATGGCTTCGAGGCACTGTCGATGAATGCCACCGCACCGCTTCCGTCGAAAATCAGCGCACTTTTGCTCCCGAAACTTGCCTCCTTTGCGGCCCAGCTGATAAGCGCAGCAGGTCTGGCTTGAAAAGGGAGAGGCGCTATGACGGCCGACGGTCGGGAGGGACTTTGGGATTTCGCGCTGCGCCTCTATGCCGCGCCGGACGTGGCCGATGCCTGTCTCGTCCTGCAGGACGAAAGCGGCATCGACGTGCCGGTGCTTCTCTTTTCCGCCTGGCTCGCGAAACGGCATTCCGTAACGCTGACCGAGGGGGAGCTTGCGCGTATCGACGGCCTCGTCGCGGACTGGCGAAACGAGGTGGTGAAGCCGTTGCGCGCCATCCGCCGCCGGCTAAAAAACGGGCCGTATCCGGCACCGACGAAGGAAACCGAGGCACTGCGCAACGGCGTGAAGGGCGCCGAGCTCAATTCCGAAAAGATCGAGCTGGCGGTGCTGGAAATCGAAGGGGAGGCTCTGATTGCGGCAGGCTCCGGTTCCGGCGATGCCGGGGAAAATCTCTTGCGCGTGCTGCGGTATTTTCGCGGCTCCGAGCAGGATGCTAGAGCTTCCGAAGCGCTTGCCGTGGTCGAAAAGGCGCTTGCTACGCTCCGACCTTAGTGCTGGCCCAGCCCGTCCGGCCCTTCCTTCCAGCGCTTGACCATCGGCAGGTGGATGTCGAAGAGGTCGAGCGCGCGGCCCACCGTCTGGGTCACCATGTCGTCGAGCGTCTTCGGCTTGGAATAGAAGGCTGGCACGGGCGGCATGACGATCGCGCCGTTGCGGGTCGCCTGGTCCATCAGCGCGATATGGCCGGCATGCAGCGGCGTTTCGCGGAAGAGCAGCACCACGCGGCGGCGCTCCTTGAGACAGACGTCGGCGGCGCGGACGATCAGCTCGTCATTGTAGCAGTTGGCGATGCCGCTCAGCGTCTTCACCGAGCAGGGCGCGACGAGCATGCCGGCCGTTCGGAAGGAGCCGGAGGAAATCGCTGCGCCGATATCCCTGTAATTGTAGAGCACGTCGGCGAGACCCTTAATCTCGTCCGCGCTCATGTCGATTTCGTCGGTGGCCGTGCGGAAAGCCGAAGGCGAGATGACCGCATGGGTCTCGACATCTTCGACCTCCCTCAGGAGCTGAAGCGCGCGGACGCCATAAACGACCCCGGAGGCTCCGGTAATGGCGATGATGATGCGGCGCATGGATATGGTCCCAAACGTTATCGCGCGCCGTCGGCCGCCCGGAAAGCGGAGACGGCCGAATTCGCCACATGCTTTTCGGCGGCGGCCTTGGCGGCGGTCTTGTCGCGCTTGACGATCGCCGCGACGATGGCGTCGATCTCGGTGATGCTCTGGCTCTGGCGCTCCGGGCGGACGACGGAGCGGCGGCGGAGCGGGGAGGTGAGAAGCGTCAGCTTCTTCAACAGATCGAAGGCGATTGGATTGCGGGCGCCGGTGCAGATACGGTCGTAGAAATCACGCTTGGTCGCCACGATCTCCTCGGCATTTCCGCCGCGATAGGCCTTTTTCAGGACTTCGCTCTGGGCCTTCAGCGCCTGGACCTCGTCGTCGGGAGCGTTTTCGATGAATTGCTCGACGATCAGCGGCTCCAGCACGCCGCGAATGCGGTAGATGTTTTCCGCATCGGAGCGGGTGACGGTGGCGACCGTGAGGCCCCGGTTGTTGAGGTCCGTCAGGATGCCTTCGGCCTGAAGCTGGCGCAAAGCTTCGCGCAGCGAGGTGCGGCTGACATTGAGCCTCTCGCACAAGTCCTTTTCCACGAGGCGGGTGCCCGGCTCCAGCACACCGGTCTCGATCGCTCGCCGCAGGGAGTTCATGATCTTGTTCCGCAGGGGAGCAGGCTCGTGAACAAGCGGGTTGAGAGGCTCTGCAAGCGGATTGGCCATATGTCTCCTCGAGTACGACGGTGTTCAAACCAGTGTGATCACATGTCTGTCATACAAACAAACTTGCGATCCGTCACCTCTCCATTCAATCGATATTTCCAAAAGGATATACCGGGCTCAGAGTACCGATTACTCCGTACGTTGCATTTGCAGCCGGCGCCAGACCCGTTCGGGCGTGGCGGGCATATCGATGTGCCTGATGCCGAAAGGATACAAGGCGTCCGAAACCGCGCTGATGACGGCAGAAAGCGCGCCGACCGTGCCCGCTTCGCCGGCACCTTTGACGCCGAGCGGGTTCTGGCTGGTCGGAACGGGGAAGCCGGCGATCTCGACACCCGGCATGTCATGGGCGTGCGGCATGGCGTAATCCATGAAGGTCGCCGACAGGAGCTGTCCGGAATGCGGATCGTAGATGGCGCTTTCCATCAGAGCTTGGCCGAGCCCCTGCGCGACGCCGCCGGTGATCTGGCCCTTGACCAGCAGCGGATTGACCATGCGGCCGACGTCGTCGACCACGGAATAGGCGGCAAGCTCCACATGGCCGGTCTCCGGATCGACCTCCACCTCGCAGATATGACAGCCGTTCGGGAAGGTGGCGCCTTCGTTGCCGACGAAGTTCTCCGCCGACACTGGACCCGATTCGCCGGCGACCACCTCGGCGAAGGAGACCGCGCGGTCCGTGCCGGCGATCCTGTATTCGCCGGCTTCGAAGACGATGTCCGCCTTGTCGGCTTCCAGGCGCTCGGCGGCCCGGTCCTTCAGCTTTTCGACGATTGTGTCGGCAGCGGTCCAGATGGCGCCGCCGGCAGCCGCCAATGTCCGCGAGCCGAACGTGCCGGTCCCTTGCGGCACTTCATGCGTATCGCCGGTGATGATCTCCATGGCTTGCGTGTCGAGCCCCAGCCGGTCGGCGACGATCTGCCTGAAGACGGTGCCATGGCCCTGGCCGCTGTCCATCGACCCCACATGGATGCGCACCTTTCCTTCGGGAGAGATTTCCATCCTGGCGAACTCGGGATTGGGTTTCGCCGCCGGGCCGCCGGCGATCTCGATCGGATTGGCAATCCCGATGCCGCGGAGCTTGCCGCGCGTCCTGGCTTCGGCGCGGCGGGCCTCGAAGCCGGTCCAGTCGGCCATTTCGAGCGCCTTGTCGAGGACGCCGGGAAAATCGCCGGAATCATAGGTAAAGATGAAGCCGCTCGACCAGGGCATCTCTTCCTTCGGCACGAGGTTGCGGCGGCGCAGCTCCGCCCGGTCAATGCCGGTTTCATAAGCGGCAAGATCGACCATCCGCTCGATGATATAGGTCGCTTCCGGCCGCCCGGCGCCGCGATAGGGTGCGGTCTGCTGGGTATTGGTGAAGACGCCGTCCACCTGAGCGTGGATTTTCGGGGTTCGATAGACACCGGCAATGCCGCCGATATTGGCGACAGGCGGATGCACCGTGGCAGGGCCCAGATAGGCGCCGAGATTGGCGTGAACATGCACGTCAAATGCCAGGAACTTTCCGTCCGCGTCGAGCGCGAGCGCGGCATCGGCCCACATGTCGCGGGCATGGGCATCCGACTGGAAGGCCTCGAGCCGGTCGGCGGTCCAGCGGATCGTGCGGCCGGTCTGTTTCGCGGCGAAGAGAAGGGCCGGATATTCGGGATAGCCGGCATTCTTCATGCCGAAGGAGCCGCCGCAATCGGAGGCGACCACATGCACCTTGTCCGGCGAAACGCCGAGGACCGGGGCGACGTCGCCGGAAATGCGGTGCGGCGCCTGGGTGCCGAGTTCGAGCCGGTAGAGGCCGGGTGCGGGATCGTAGGAGGCGATCGCGCCTCGCGTTTCGATCGGGGCGGCGACGACGCGGGAAATCCTCAGCCGTTGCCGCACGACCGTATGGGCCGAGGCGATCGCAGCATCGACGCCCGCCTTGTCGCCCTTCTCGAAGGTGAAGCAGTGGTTGTCGGGGAATTCGTCCCAGACGAGCGGGGCGTCAGGGGAGACGGCTTCCAGCGGATCGATCACCACCGGCCGCTCCTCGATCTCGATCATCACGGCCTCCGCGGCGGCCTGTGCCGCTTCCTTGGTTTCGGCGACGACGACGGCGACCGGGTCGCCGACATAACGCACGGCATCGACGGCCAGCGGATAGAAGACCGGCACGCGCATCTCACCACCGTCGGGGCCGGGATGCCGGCCGCGCGGCTGGATGGGCTGAACACCTGCGGCCTTGAGGTCGGTGCCGGTGACGATCGCGATGACGCCCGGCATTTCGTTGGCGGCGCTGGTATCGATCGAGACGATCCGGCCGGAGGCGGTCTGGGAACGGACGAAGACGGCAGCAGCCTCGCCCTTGCCGGCGAGGTCGTTCATGTAGCGGCCGCGGCCGGTGATCAGCGCGTCGTCCTCGAAACGCAATTGCGACTGGCCGATCTTCAGCATCGTTCCTCCAAAAGGCATGCAAAGGTTTTGAATAGGTATGGACCAATCCGAAAATGTCAGCGGCGCGGACGGCCTCCAAACCATCCGCGCCGCCCGATTTCATCAGCCCTTCCTGTCACCCCTCGGATTTTCGACATCGCGAGCCGGCGTTTCGGGCTTCATGCCGCCCTTGCGGCGGGCAAGCGTGTTCTCGCCGGTCTGGCGCCAGTCGCCGGCGACCGCTGCATCGGCGAACCGGGTCCAGAGATCGCTCCAGTCGCCCAGCGAATAACCATGCCATGGCGGCTGCGGAGTGAGGCGGGGAAGCTGCAGGTCTTCCCAGATCTGCCGCGCCTTGACCATGTAGGGTTCGGCGGGAAGCGCCAGCGGCGGCATCGGCGCCTTCAGCGTCGCATCGATCAGCATGGTGCCTTCCGCGCTCTTCGAACCGGATTTCGGTCCGTGTCCGCCGGAACGGTAGGGCGTGATATGCACGTCGTCGATCATGTTGGCGCGATAGGCGAGCGACCAGAAGACGGCATCTGCATTGCGGCTGTCGATATCGTCGGAAACCGCGATGACGATCTTGCCGCATTGCGCCTGTAGCGTCGCCGCACCCTGGAGGCCGCGCCAGATTTCCGACTGCGGCGCGGTGCGGTCGAATTCCAGGAAGATCACCTTGCGGATATTGGTGAGCGGTTCGTGCATGACGACGCGCTTGATGCCCTTGACGTTCAGCACCTTCTTCAGGTGGTTCAAAAAGAGCGGCTCGTAGGCGACGCGCTTCAGCACGCTCGATTCGCTCGGCGTCACCTGGGAGACGATCGAGACGAGGACCGGTTTCTTCTTGCGGGTGATGGCGGTGACCGTCATCGACATGTTGAAGTCTTCGAGCGCCACGTGGCCGTGGCTTTCGCCGAAGGGACCTTCCGGCTCCAGAAGCACCGGATCGATCAGGCCTTCGATGACGATTTCCGCGTCTGCCGGCACTTCGAGATCGATCGTCTTGCACTTGACGATGCGGATCGGTTCGCCGATCAGGCCGCCGGCGACGCCCAGCTCGTCCTGGTCGATCGGCAGCTTCTGCGGTCCGGTGAAGAGCACCGCCGGCGCGCAGCCGATGACGATGGCGCAAGGCATCGGCTTGCTCATCTTCTGGTATTTCAACCAGTGCTGGTACCCGCCGGCGCCCGAAAGACGGCTTGCCATGCGCACGCCGAGGCGGTCTTCCGCCTTCAGAGCAGCGCGATAGGTGCCCATGTTACGGATGCCGTTTTCCGGGTCGCGGGTGACACAGAGGGTCGCGGTGAAATAGGGCGCGCTGTCGAAACCCGGTGTCGAGACCGGTACGGGCAGCGAGCCGAGGCCCTTGCCTTCCTGCTTCAGTTCGTCGCCGGTGACGACCACTTCCTGGCAGGGCGCCTCGTCGACCATGACCGGGTCGATCGGCCGCTCCATGGCGTTGACCCAGACATCGCCGATTTCGTCTTCGGAAACCCCGAGACCTGCAGCGTAGATGGCCGGGGAGCCGGCAAGCACCCCGACAGCGACCGGGATGTCGTATTTCTCGCCCTTGGCGCCCTTCACGTCGGTGAAGAGGAAGCCGCGGCGCTGATCGTCCGGCAAGCCGCCCTGGAATTGCCAGCGGGCCAGCGGATGCAGCTCGCTGTCCTTGTCGATCGGAACCTGGATCTTCGTCAGGAGCCCGAGAGCCTCCAGCCGCTGCAGGTGCTCCTGCAGATCGAGGGGCGCCTTGCGCGCGAACGTCGTCATGTAAGTTTCACTCCCAAACCGCTCCGGCTGCCGCCTGGGAAGGTCGGGAAGCCGGCGTCTTTCTTAAACTGAAGGCATCGAGCCCCGAGAGGCAACCGCCCTGTGGATGCGGGACGATCTTTTCGATTGCATTATACTGCCATATTGTCATACATTAATACGAAGAGCAACAGCATCCCGCAGTGCTCGAGGAGAGTTCCTGGACGGATTGGCGGACGGGAGAAACCGCCGTGAATTCAAAGAGAAGAGGTCTTATGAAAAGCCCGCTGCAGACCATTGCGCCTGACGTGATCATGCATCCGCTGAAGCAGCCGAAGCCGGAATCGGCCGAGCTTTCACCCGAGATGAAGCTGGTACGGGAGGCGCTGTTCAAGCATGTCGGGAAGCCCATTCCGCGCAAGGAGGACGGCCGCCTGATCACCGGCAAGGGCCGCTTCTCCGACGATTTCTCCCTGCCGGGCCAGACCTATGCGGCGATCGTCCGTTCACCCTATCCGCATGCACGCATTCTCGGTATCGACAAGAGCGAAGCTTTGGCGAGCGAAGGCGTGCTGCTCGTCCTGACCGGCGAGGATATCCTCGCCGACGACATCAAGCCGATCCCGCACAATCCCGTGCCGTCCACCAATTTCGACATGAAATTGCGGGCGAAGGACGGCAGCCATGCCTTCACCGGCCCGCATTATCTCCTGCCCTCCGACAAGGCCCGCCATGTGGGCGAGGCGGTTGCCATCGTCGTCGCCGAGACCGCGGCACAGGCCGCGGACGGCGCCGAGAAGGTCGTGATCGACTGGGAAGAGCTGCCCTATGTCACCGATACCGCCAAGGCGGCGGCACCGGGCGCTCCGACCATCTGGGACGAAGTGCCGGACAACGTCTTCATCGACACGACCTTCGGCGACAAGGAAGGCACCGACGCCGCCTTCGCTAGGGCCGACCATGTGGTGAAGGCGGAATTCCATATCCAGCGCGTCACCGGCGTCACCATGGAACCGCGCTCCTCGCTCGGCTCCTACGATCCGGAAACCGGGCGCTACACGCTTTATGCCGGCAGCGGCGGCGCGGTGCGCCAGAAGAACGAGCTCTCCAAGGTACTCGGGATCGAACCGAAGGACCTGCGCGTGCTCTCCTTCGACGTCGGGGGCAATTTCGGCACCCGCAACCGCGTCTATGTGGAATTCGGACTGGTTCTCTGGGCTTCCGCCAAGATCGGCCGTCCGGTGAAATACACGGCGACGCGCTCGGAATCCTTCCTCACCGATTATCAGGGCCGCGATCTCGTCACCAAGGTGGAGCTCGCGATCCGCAAGGACGGCAAGTTCCTTGCGATGCGCGCCGACAATCTTTCGAATGTCGGCGGCCGCGCCGTATCGCTTTCGCCGCTCAGCAAGGGCTCGGGCCTGATCACCGGCTCCTACGACATCCCTTATGCGACGTTGCGCGCCCGCGCGGTGTTCTCCAACACCATGTGCACCCAGGCCTATCGCAGCTCTGGCCGTCCGGAAGTGACCTATGCGATCGAGCGGCTGGTGGAGCTTGCGGCCGACCAGCTCGGCTTCGACAAGCTGGAATTGCGCCGCATGAACCTCATCCCGCCGTCGGCCATGCCCTATACCAATGCGGTCGGCTCGGTCTACGACAGCGGCGAATACGAAAAGAACATGGACCGTGCGCTCGAACTCTCCGGCTGGGCGACGTTCGATGCCCGCAAGGCGGAGGCCGCGACACGCGGAAAACTGCTTGGCCGCGGTTTCGCCAACTATGTGGAATCCTCGATCGGCACGCCGAAGGAGCGCGCCGAGATCGAGATCAAGGACGACGGCAATATCGAGGTGGTCATCGGCACCCAGCCGAGCGGCCAGGGCCATGAGACGAGCTTCGCCCAGGTCGTCGCTGACATGATCCAGGTGCCGGTCGAAAAGGTCTGGATCGTGCTCGGCGACACCGACATCGTCAGCGTCGGCGGCGGCTCGCATTCCGGCCGCTCGATGCGCCATGCGGGCACCGTCATGGCGATGGCCTCGGCCGGTCTTCTCGCCGAGGGCAGGAAGCGCGCCGCCGAACTGCTCGGCTCCACGGCCGACCGGATCGATTTCGAAGGTGGCGTCTTCAAGCTGAGGAATTCGAACCGGACGATCGATATTTTCGAGCTCGGCCGCCGCACGCGCGAAAGCCATGGACCATTGCGCGTCGTCAAGGACAACGAGATGCACACGCCGGTCTTCCCGAACGGTGCCGCCGTCTGCGAGGTCGAGATCGACCGCGACACTGGCCATGTGCAGATCGTCCGCTACACGACGATCGACGATGTCGGCCGCTGCATCAATCCGTTGATCGTCCACGGCCAGACCCATGGCGGCATCGCTCAAGGCGTGGGCCAGGCCATGTGGGAGCTCTGTGCCATCGACCAGAACAGCGGCCAGCCGCTCGCCGGCTCCTTCATGGATTACGGCCTGCCGCGCTCCGACACCATGCCGAGCTTCAAATGCGAAATCGCCGAGGTCATCTCGCCCACCAACCCGCTCGGCATCAAGGCCGGCGGCGAGGGCGGCACGACGCCGGCGCTCGCAACCGTCGTCAATGCCGTCGTCGACGCGCTCAGTGAATTCGGCGTCAAGGACATCCAGATGCCGGTCACCCCGGCCAATGTCTGGCGCGCCATGAACAGCGGACGCAAGGCGTCCTGAGGAGTTTTTCCATGACTGATTTGAAGACCGTTCGCGTCATCGCATTTCCGGGCGCCCCGAACCTGCCGACCTTTGCGGCGATCGAACAGGGTTTCTTTGCCGAGGAAGGCCTGGATATCGAGCTGGCGCTGACGCCGAGCTCCGTCGCACAGGCCGAGAAGACCGCCGCCGGCGAGTTCGACGTCGTGTTTACCGCCTTCGACAATGTCGTCGCCTATGGCGAGGGTCAGGGCGCGGCGGCCGAAGGCGTCAATCCGGATTATGTCGTCCTGATGGGGGCGACCCAGCTCGAACTTGCGATCGTCACGGCGCCGGAGGTCAGGACCTACGAGGACCTGAAGGGCCGTTCGATCGCGCTCGATGCGCTGACTACCGGCTTTGCCTTCGTGCTCTTCGAGATGATGGCCAAGAGCGGCCTCAGCCGCGACGACGTCACCTTCGCCGCCGTCGGCGCGACGCCGCAACGCTGGCAGTCGGTGAAATCAGGCGAACATGCCGCGACGCTGACGATCGAGCCTTTCACCAGCATCGCCAAGCGCTCCGGCTTCAACGTGCTCGATGTTTCGTCCAACCATTTCGACAGCTACCAGGGCGGCGCGATCGCCGCCCGCCGTGCCTATGCCGCCGAGAACCCGGAAACGGTGAAGGCGTTCATCCGCGCCTATCTCAAGGGCCTCGAATGGACCCTCGACCCGAAGAACCGCGAGACGGCTGCGGAACTGTTGCAGGCGAAGATGCCGGACATCCAGCCTGCCGCCGTTCCGTCGATCATGGCGAGCCTCTTGTCACCGCGTTCGGGCCTGACGCCCGGCTCCGACATCCTGCCGGAAGGCATGAAGACGGTCCTTGACCTGCGTTCGCGCTACGGCAAGGGCGGCAAGCCGCTGATCGATATCTCCAAATACCTCGACCTCTCGTTCTTCGAGGCGGTCACCGGTGATAAATGACGGCGGATGCCCTCCGGAACGGATGACACGCAACGAGATGCATATATCATAGCCTGACATATCGCGGCCGACGGGATCGTCCCGGAACTGTCATCGGGACCCGGCCTTGAATTTGTGGATTTGAAGAGGAGGGGCGCATGTCCCGAGTAACCATCACCGTCAACAGCATGCCGCAGACACGCGATGTCGAGGATCGCACGCTGCTCGTGCAGTTCATCCGCGAGCATCTGGGACTGACCGGCACGCATGTCGGCTGCGACACGACCCAGTGCGGCGCCTGTACGATCCATCTCGACGGACAGGCCGTGAAGAGCTGTACGGTGCTCGCCGTCGCAGCCGACGGTTCCGAAGTGACGACCATCGAGGGTCTGGCCGACGGCGGCACGCTGCATCCGGTCCAGCAGGCCTTCCACGAGCATCACGGCCTGCAGTGCGGCTATTGCACGCCGGGCATGATCATGGCCTCGGTCGACATGATCCGCCGCCATGACGGCATGCTCGACGAGCACACCGTCCGTCATGAGCTGGAAGGCAATCTCTGCCGCTGCACCGGCTACCACAACATCGTCAAGGCGGTGCTGGACGCCGCCGAGAAGCACCGCGCGGCGCATGCCGTGGCGCCCGAATAATCGGGGAGGATGAGGCCATGTACGCAACGACCTACCACAAGCCGAAGACGCTTTCCGAAGCGGTCAGCCTCTACGAGAATTCCGAGGAGCCGTCTTATCTCTCCGGCGGCCATACGCTGATCCCAACGCTGAAGAGCCGGCTTGCGGCCCCCCAGCACCTGATCGACGTCCGCGCCATTCCGGAACTCTCCGGCATCGAG
Organism: Xaviernesmea oryzae; assembly: GCF_900177415.1. Taxonomy (GTDB): domain Bacteria; phylum Pseudomonadota; class Alphaproteobacteria; order Rhizobiales; family Rhizobiaceae; genus Neorhizobium; species Neorhizobium oryzae_A. The sequence continues at coordinate 251,262 of NZ_FXAF01000003.1, forward strand.
GTGACCGCCGACAAGGTGATCATCGGCTCCGCCACCAAGCATGCGGTCGTCGCCGCTTCCAGGGAAATCAAGGCAGCGATCCCGGCGCTGTCCGGTCTCGCCGGCTCGATCGGCGACGTGCAGGTGCGCCATATGGGCACGATCGGCGGCTCGACCGCCAACAACGACCCGGCCGCCGACTATCCCGCCGCCGTCCTGGCGCTCGACGCCGTCGTCCATACCGACCGCCGTGCGATCCCCGCCGGCGACTATTTCCAGGGCCTCTACACGACGGCGCTGGAGCCCGGCGAGATCCTCGCCCGCGTCGAGTTCAAGATCCCGGAGATCGCGGGCTATGCGAAGTTCCGCAACCCGGCTTCGCGCTATTCCATGGCCGCGGCCTTCGTCGCCAGGCACCGCGACGGGCATATCCGCGTGGCGATCACCGGCGCGGGCAATGAAGGCGTCTTCCGCTGGACGGAGGCCGAGGAGAGGCTGACCGAGAACCTTTCCGCGGAAGCACTCGAAGGCCTGACTATCGATCCGTCATTGATGATGGGCGACATGCATGCGCCGGCCGATTATCGTGCGCACCTCGTCGCCGTGATGACCCGCCGCGCCGTTCAGAACCTCGGCGGCACGCATATTCTCTGAGGCAGTTTTTCGGGGACGCGCAAGGCCGGCGAGGGAACTTCGTCGGCCTTTTCTCATGCGATGCGGATTTCGGCCAGCGCCTGGATTTCTCGGTCGTCACATGCTCGACCGCGGCTTATGTGGCCCTCGCCCGCAGTTTCCGTCTCCGGCGGATCAACAGCCAGACGGCAACAAAGGTCGCCATCAGCCCGATCCAGAGAAGCGGGAAGACGAGGAAGACGGCGGTGTAGGCGCAGGCGCCTTCGAAGCAGGAGCCCGTCATTTCGAATCCGGCCATGAGAATGGCGACGATGCCGGCCACGGCGCCCGTGCCGAGAATGCCCAAGAGGGCGATCAGTCCATTGACTAGATATTTCATGCCCCGCCTCCCTGCGCTCAGGATGGCAGGCCCGGCGTGAACGTCAAGTTCGATCGGAGGAATGCGGATCGGTCTTGATGCCCGGCTCCCGGCATGATCTGTTGGGTCGTGAAATCCTGAAGCCGCGACGGAACCCTCCGCCATTTCCCATGATGAGAGCGATATGAGAGACTTCGAACTACCTGGCCGTTCGCTGGCCGTGGGCCGTACCGCCATGGCCGCTACGTCACAGCCGCTGGCAACCCTGACGGCGATCGACATCATGCGAAACGGCGGCAATGCGATCGACGCGGCGGTCGGCGCCTGCGCGGTGCAATGCGTCGTGGAAGCGGGTTCGACCGGTATCGGCGGCGATTGCTTCGCGCTCGTCTCGCTCGGCGGCACGGACAAGGTGCTCGCCTATAACGGCTCAGGCCGGGCACCGGCGGCCGCGACTGTCGAACATCTCCGCTCCCTCGGGGTCACCAGTCTCGAACGCCGATCGCCGCATACGATCACCGTGCCCGGCGCGGTCGATGCCTGGACGCGGCTTGTCGCCGACCATGGCCGCATGAAGATGGCGGACATTCTGGCTCCGGCGATCAAGCTTGCGCGCGACGGTTACGTGCTTGCGCCGCGCACGGCGCACGATCTTGCGGCGCAAGCCGACGTGATCCGCCCGGATCCTGCCGCGAGCCGCACCTTCCTGGTCGACGGCAAGGCGCCGCCGGCCGGTTCGATCCAATATCAGAAGGAGCTGGCCGAGACGCTGGAGGCGATCGGGCAGGAGGGGAGGGATGCCTTCTATCGCGGGCCGATCGCCGCAGGCATGGTGCGCTATCTGAACGGCATCGGCGGCCTTCACACGCTGGAGGATTTCGCCGGGGCCGAGGGCGAATACGTGACGCCGGTCAAGACGACGTTCCGAGGCCACCAGATCCACGAATGCCCACCGAATGGCCAGGGCATCATCGCGCTGATGATCCTCAACATCCTGTCGCATTTCCCGGGCTCCGGCGATCCGCTGTCGCCCGAGCGGCTGCATATCGAGGTGGAGGCGACGCGGCTCGCTTATGCAGCCCGCCAGCGTTTCCTTGCCGATCCCGCCAAGGTGGGCGTGCCGGTCGACTACCTGCTTTCCGAAACCCTCGCCAAGGAGCTGGCAGGCATGATCGATCCGGAAAGGGCGATCGAGGATCTGCCGAAATTCGACGAGGTGCCGCACAAGGATACGATCTACCTCTCGGTCGTCGACGGCGACCGCAACGTGGTGAGCTTCATCAACTCGATCTTCTTCGTCTACGGCAGCGGCCGCATGGACCCGAAAAGCGGCGTGCTCTTCCACAATCGCGGCTTCAGCTTCTCGCTCGATCCGGACCATCCGAACGCGATCGCGCCGGGCAAGCGGCCGATGCACACGATCATTCCCGGCATGGTGACGAAAGACGGCCGCGCGGTCATGTCCTTCGGCGTCATGGGCGGCCAGTATCAGGCGATGGGCCACGCCCATTTCCTTTCCAAGGTCTTCGACTACGGCATGGACCTGCAAAGCGCCATCGACCTGCCGCGCCTCTTCCCGTTGCCGGGAACCAATCAGGTGGAGATGGAGCATCGGCTGCGGAACTCGATCGGTCCGGATTTCGAGCGCCGCGGTTTCCGGGTCAAGGCACCGGAATCGGCCATGGGCGGGGCTCAAGCGATCTGGATCGACTGGGAAACCGGCGTCCTGCGCGGCGGTTCCGATCCCCGCAAGGACGGCATGGCGCTCGGCATCTGAGGCCTCGTTCGCAGCCTTTCGCATCCGTCGCGGCTCGATCCGCCGCGGCGGCCGATTGCGTTTGCCGATCTTCCTGCGATCAAGATATTTTGCGGGATATAACGCTAGCCAAAACTTAACCATCGATATATTCAAGGGAATATTCCGCTTGAAGATTGGAGAGGGAAAAATCATGACCATCTACCGACGTTCCTGGATCAAGGCTGCCGTCGCGGCCGCTACGGCTGCCTTTCTGTCGCTGACCAGCCTTGCCGCTCCGGCCGCAGCGCAGGAAAAGGTAACCGTCTTTGCCGCAGCCAGCATGAAGAACGCGCTCGACAACGCCAACAAGGCCTGGGGCAGGGACGTGACGGTTTCCTATGCCGCCAGCTCGGCGCTCGCCAAGCAGATCGAGGCCGGCGCGCCAGCCGATATCTTCATCTCCGCCGATCTCGACTGGATGAAATACGTCTCCGACAGGAAACTGGTGAAGGACGGGACCCAATCCAGCTGGCTCGGCAACCGCATCGTGCTGGTCGCCGCCAAGGACAACGCCGCGCCGGTGGAGATCAAGTCCGGTTTCGATCTCGCCGGTCTGTTGAAGGGCGGCAGGCTTGCCATGGGCGAGCCGAACGCGGTTCCCGCCGGCAAATACGGCAAGGCGGCGCTCGAAAAGCTCGGCGTCTGGTCCTCGGTGGAAAAGAGCGTCGCGAGCGCCGAGAGCGTGCGCGCCGCGCTCGCCCTGGTGTCCCGGGGTGAAGCGCCCTACGGCATCGTCTATCAGACCGACGCGGCGGCCGATTCGGGTGTCGCGGTGGTCGGCACGTTCCCCGAGGATGCCCATCCGCCGATCATCTATCCGATCGCAATCCTGTCAGAATCGAAATCTCCGGACGCTGAAGCCTATCTCGAATATTTGAAGTCGGTAAAAGCGGCGCCCTTTTTCGAGAAGGAAGGCTTTACCGTCCTGAACTAACCTCCCAAGCCATGCAACGCGGACGAAAACGGCTCCTTGTGAGCCGTTTTCCTTTTTAAACCAATTGGTTGGCATGCAATCGAAGCCGGCCGCAACCGGTTTGCGGCCCCGCATCGGCCGCCGCTCTTGCCCCGGTTCAAGGGGCATTCACGCATTTGTTGTTCCGATTTGCCGAACATTCCGTTTGGAAATGGCGGCCTAGCGACCGGAAGCAGCCGCCCCCATCTGCATCGTCGGAAGCAAGGCAACGGGCTTCCCGAGAGATCAACCGCGGAGCGTTACCTCCCAAGACCGCTCCGTCCTTGTAAGGAAAAGGAATACGACAATGAAGACTGTTCTTTCCACGCTCGCCGCAGCCATGATCGCTACGGCGTCCTTCGCCGGCGCCGCACTTGCCGAAGGCGATTATTACGACGGCGCCACCAAGACCCAGGCCGCCGCCAAGGTCGATAACGTGAAGACCGGCAGCATCGACCACGTCCGCGTCAGCAAAAAGGGCGACATCCGGTCGGTCTTCGAAGCCAACAACGGCGACAGCCACTAACCGCGCAGTTCATCCAATATACCGAACACATCCGTCGGCCGGTCGCAAACTTTAAGCCGTGGATACACTCTGAAAGGAATGAAACAATGAAGACTTCGATTTCCGCTATCGCCGCCATGGTCATGGCAGCTTCCTTCTCCGGCTCGGCTCTTGCCGAAGGCGATTATTACGAAGGTGTTTCGAAGGCCCCGATCACCACAAGCGCTCGCAGCGCAAAGGTTGACAGCGTCAAGACCGGCAGCATCGAGCAGGTCCGTGCAGACGACCGTCGCGACGGGCCGATCTTCAAGCATGAAAGCCGCGACAACCGCTAACCGATAGTGCATGCCCTGGTGGAGGGAGAGACTTTGGCGAAGCCATCCTGCTCTCCCACCGCCACCTCCCGAAATCTTCCGTATAAGTTTCCCCGGCAGGGCCTAGCCATTCCCGTCATCTCGATATATCCAGTGTGATATATTGCATTGCCGCTACGGGTGGATGGACGTTTGGACTGGCTTGTCTTGAGCGACGAGGAATGGACCGCGATCAGGCTCAGCCTGCGGGTTTCCGGCGTCGCGATGATCGTCAGCCTGCCGTTCGGCATCTTCGTCGCCTATCTGCTTGCCCGGGGGAAATTCTGGGGCAAGTCGATCCTCAACGGCGTAGTCCACCTGCCTCTCATCCTGCCTCCGGTCGTCACCGGCTTCATTCTGCTCATTCTGTTCGGAAGACGCGGGATGATCGGCTCCTTCCTCGACGAATATCTCGGCATCGTCTTTTCCTTCCGCTGGACGGGAGCGGCGCTTGCCTGCGGCGTGATGGGCTTTCCGCTGATGGTCCGCTCGATCCGGCTCTCCATCGAGACCGTCGACCGCAAGCTGGAGGAGGCTGCCGGCACGCTCGGCGCCCATCCGGCTTGGGTCTTCGTGACCGTGACGCTGCCGCTCATCCTGCCCGGCATCATCGCCGGCATGATCCTGTCTTTCGCCAAGGCCATGGGTGAATTCGGCGCGACGATCACCTTCGTCTCCAACATTCCGGGCGAGACCCAGACACTGTCGGCGGCGATCTACACCTTCACGCAGGTCCCGGGCGGAGACGCCGGCGCCATGCGGCTGACGCTGGTGGCGGTCGCCATCTCGTTTGCCGCGCTGCTCGCTTCCGAATTCATGGCCTATCTGGTCGGCAGGAGGGTCGATATCGAATGACCCTTGTCGTCGAAGCGAAACAGAAGCTCGGGCATTTCTCGCTCGATGCGGGCTTTGTGTCGGAGGGTGGGGTGACCGCGCTGTTCGGCCGCTCCGGCTCCGGCAAGACCTCCCTGATCCGGGTGATCGCCGGTCTCCTGAAGCCGGACCACGGTCGCCTTGTGATCGACGGCGACGTGCTGCTGGACACGCAAGACCGCATCTTCGTGCCGAAGCACCGGCGCCGCTTCGGCTGCGTTTTCCAGGAAGGCCGGCTTTTCCCGCATCTGACCGTCCGCCACAACCTCGATTACGGCCGCTGGTTCGCGCCGAAGAATGCGCCGGCGGCCGATTTCAACCACATTGTCGAGCTTCTCGGTATCGGTGCGCTGCTCGACCGGCGGCCGGGAAAACTCTCCGGCGGCGAAAAACAGCGGGTGGCGATCGGCCGGGCGCTCCTGTCGGCGCCGAGGCTGCTCTTGATGGACGAGCCGCTGGCCGCGCTCGACGATGAGCGCAAGGCGGAAATCCTGCCCTATCTCGAACGGTTGCGCGACGAGACCTCGACCCCGATCGTCTATGTCAGCCATTCGGTGACCGAGGTGGCGCGGCTCGCCGACAAGGTGGTGATGATGAAGGACGGCCGCGTCGAGGCGGCCGGCACGCCGTCGGAAGTCCTCGGCGGCACCGTCTTCCTCTCCTCGGACCGGCGCGATGCCGGAGCGGTGCTCACCGGCACCGTTGAAACCGTCGATATTCCGCATCGGCTCGCGACCATCCGGCTTTCGGCGGCCCGGATCGTGGTGCCGGACGCGCATGTGGCAGAGGGCCGGACTGTGCGGGTACAGATCCCCGAGCGGGACGTGATGATCGCGACCCGGCGGCCCGAAGGTCTCAGCGCTCTCAACATTCTCGACGGCGCAATTTCATCGATCGAGCCGGACGGGGAGGGGATGGTGCGCATCCGCATCCGATGCGGCGGCGACATGGTGCTCGCCCGCATCACCGCGCTTTCCGTCGAACGCCTCGACCTGAGGCCCGACATGCCGGTCTTCGCGGTCGTCAAGACGGTGGCGCTGGAGCGCTGATCAGGTCCGATCGGCAATCGCGTCCGCTTGGAAGGTCTGCTTGCGGCGGCGGAATGATGGGGCCGGTCGTGACCGGATTGACCAGGACAGCGTGAAGGGCAGATTATAGGAGGGCCTGTCGGGTTCCCGATACCTCTGCTAAGTGACATCTCCATGCCATCCGACGATCGAAAGAAAAGCCGCATAACGCTCCTCGATGTGGCGCGACATGCCAATGTCTCGCGCGCCACCGCGTCCCTCGTCATCCGCAAGAGCCCTCTTGTCGGAGCCGAAACCCGCGCCCGTGTAGAGGCGACGATGCGCGAGCTCGGCTATGTCTACAACATGGGCGCGGCGAGGCTTCGGGCGGAGCGCAGCCATACGGTCGGCGTCATCGTGCCCAATCTCACGAACCCGTTTTTCGCGGAGCTGCTGTCCGGCATCGAATCCGTCATCGACGCTGCCGGCATGGTGGTGATCCTTGCGAACAGCGGCGACCTGGTCGAACGGCAGGACATGGTGATGCGGCGCATGCGCGAGCACGGCGTCGACGGCGTCATCTTCTGCCCGGCGGCCGGAACCGAGCCGGAATTCCTGGAACATGTCGACGAATGGAACCTGCCGCTGGTGCAGGTGCTCCGCCATATCTCCGAAACGGTAGACTACGCAGGCGTGGACTATGCCGCGGGAATGCGCCAGGCAGTCGATTATCTCGCCTCGCTCGGCCATCGAAAGATCGTCTTCGCCGTTCACGGGCCGATCCATTCCGCCTATCTGGAGCGGATAGAAGGCTTTCGCGACGCCATGGTCTCGCGCGGTTTCGATCCGGACCGGATCATCCGCGTCCCCTATCAGACCGCACGGATCCCGGGTTCGGCGCATCTGCTCTTCGACAGTCCCGAAAAACCGACGGCGGTGATCTGCTTCAACGACGTCATCGCTCTCGGCCTGTCGGCGGGGCTTCACGATCTCGGGTTGAAGGTCGGGGAGAATTTTTCGCTGGTCGGCTTCGACGACGTTACCGAGGCGGACGTGATGCGCCCGCGGCTCACGTCCGTATCGACAGCACCGGTAACGATCGGCGAAAATTCCGCCCGGTTGCTGCTCGACCGGCTCGCCGATCCGCTGCGTCCGCCTCGCAGGGTTGTGAAGGAAACACAGCTCCATATTCGCCAATCCTGCGCGAAGATTGCGATCACCGCCCTATAATAAAGCGTTAATTCCTGGTTGACGCCCGGCCAAAAAGCTCTTAGATCGATCTAAATTGATAGGTGTCGCAGAGGAGCGTGCGCCTGTCCGACATCATTGGGGAGGTCCCAAGTTGTATAATTTCAACTTCGAGCCCGTGCTCGCGGGTTTCGATCAGCTTCTCATCGGCGCCTGGCTGACGATCCAGCTTTCGGTCGCGGCGATGATCCTCGGCCTGATCGTTTCGATCCTCTGCGCCGCCGGCAAGACGTCCGGCATCGCGCCGCTGCGCTGGATCATCGACGCCTATATCGAGATCATCCGCAACACGCCGTTTCTGGTGCAGATCTTCTTCATCTTCTTCGGCCTGCCATCGCTCGGGCTCCGGCTGACGCCGAACGGCGCGGCACTCCTGGCCCTCGTCGTCAATTTCGGAGCCTACGGCACGGAGATCATCCGCGCCGGCATCGAATCCATCCAGAAAGGGCAGGTGGAGGCCGGCACGGCACTCGGCCTCTCCAAGATGCAGATCTTCCGCTACATCATCATGAAGCCGGCGCTGCGCACCGTCTATCCGGCGCTGACGAGCCAGTTCATCTATCTGATGCTGACCTCGAGCGTCGTTTCGGCGATCTCGGCCGACGACCTTGCCGCGGCCGGCAACGACCTGCAGTCGGCGACCTTTGCGAGCTTCGAGGTCTATATCGTCATCACGCTGATGTATCTCGCCATGTCCATGGGTTTCTCGGCCATCTTCTCGGCGATCGAGAAGGCCGCCTTCAAATATCCGCTGAGCCGATAGGAGACTGACCATGCCATTGATCAGGCCTTTCGGCTGGAACGAATTCTGGATCATCATGCTCGCCGCCCAATGGACGATCGCGCTTTCGGCGATCGCCTTTGCCGGCGGCGGTGTCGGCGGCCTTTTCATAGCGCTGGCGCGCGTCTCGGACTCCAAATGGCCGCGCCTTCTCGCCACCGGCTTCATCCGCGTCTTCCAGGGAACGCCGCTGCTCATGCAGCTTTTCCTGGTCTTCTTCGGGATGAACATCTTCGGCTTCGCGATCAATCCCTGGTTCGCGGCGACGATCGCCTTCACGCTGCATGCGAGCGCTTTCCTCGGCGAAATCTGGCGCGGCTGTATCGAGGCGGTGCCGCCCGGCCAGCGGGAAGCCGCAACGGCTCTCGGGCTTCGCTACTACAACCGCATGCGCTATGTGATCCTGCCGCAGGCGAGCAAGATCGCCGTCGCCCCGACGGTCGGCTTCCTGGTACAGCTCATCAAGGGCACGTCGCTTGCGGCGATCATCGGCTTCACGGAACTCACCCGTCAGGGCCAGATCATCAACAATGCCACCTTCAGCCCGTTTCTCGTGTTCGGCACGGTGGCGGCGGTCTATTTCGTGCTGTGCTGGCCGCTTTCGGTGCTCGCACGGCAGATGGAAGCGAGATTTTCCCGAGCGACGACGCGCTGACGGGACCCGAGCCGGAGGGAGGTAAACCCGGCGCAACAGAAAGGGTAGGAACATGAATATTTATTCGAACATCTCCCGGCGCATGATGATCGCCGCGATCGGGGCGGGCCTGATGGCCGGTGCGATGGCTTCGACGGCCGCGGCACAGACCGTCGAAAGCATCAAGTCCGCAGGCACGGTAAAGGTCGGCATGCTGGTCGATTTTCCGCCCTTCGGCATCATGAACACCAATAACGAGCCGGACGGCTATGACGCCGACGTCGCCAAGCTGCTTGCCCAGGAATGGGGCGTGAAGGTTCAGATCGTGCCGGTCACCGGCCCGAACCGCATCCCCTATCTGCAGAGCAATCAGGTCGATCTGCTCGTCGCCTCGCTCGGCATTACCGAAGAGCGCGCCAAGAGCGTCGACTTTTCGCAGCCCTATGCCGGCATCTCGATCGGCGTTTTCGGCGCGACCGGCACCGAGGTCTCCAAGCCCGAAGACCTTTCCGGCAAGACGATCGGCGTGGCCCGCGCGTCGACACAGGACACGGCCGTTACCAAGATCGCTCCGCAGGATGCGAGGATCCAGCGTTTCGATGACGACGCCAGCGCGGTGCAGGCCCTGCTTTCGGGCCAGGTCGAGCTGATCGGCGTTTCGAACGTAGTCGCGGCGCAGATCGAAAAGGCGGCTCCGGGCCGTTTCGACCAGAAGCTTGAGCTCAGCCAGCAGGTTCAGGGCATCGCGGTCCGCAAGGGTTCGGCTGAACTGTTGACGGCTGTCAACGCCTTCATCGACAAGATGAAGGCCAATGGTGAACTCAACAAGATTCACGAGAAGTGGCTCGGCACGCCGCTGCCGGATTTCGTGGCATCGGCAAAGAAGTAAGCATTGAAAGGGAGTTCCTCGCATGACTGAGGTTAAGGCAAACGCATCGGCAACGGACGTGCGGGGAGCTTCCGACACTGTTTCCCCCTGGGCCGTCCGCATGGAAGGCGTCAACAAGTGGTATGGCGGCTTTCACGCGCTGAAGGACATCGAGCTTTCGGTCAACCGGGGGGAACGGATCGTCATCTGCGGTCCGTCCGGTTCCGGCAAATCGACGCTGATCCGCTGCATCAACCAGCTCGAGACGATCCAGAAAGGCAGGATCGTCGTCGATGGGCACGATCTGACCGCCGGTGGAAAGAATGTCGATATCGTGCGGCAGGAGACCGGCATGGTCTTCCAGCAGTTCAACCTCTTCCCGCATATGACGGTTCTGGAAAACTGCACGCTGGCGCCGATGAAGGTGCGCGGCATCTCCAAGGCGGACGCCGAAAAGACGGCCCGCAAGTTCCTGGAGCGGGTGCGCATTCCCGAACAGGCGGACAAGTATCCGGCCCAGCTTTCCGGCGGCCAGCAGCAGCGCGTGGCGATCGCCCGCGCGCTCTGCATGAACCCCAAGATCATGCTCTTCGACGAGCCGACCTCGGCACTCGACCCGGAAATGGTCAAGGAAGTGCTCGACACCATGATCGACCTTGCCAAGGAAGGCATGACCATGCTCTGCGTGACGCATGAAATGGGCTTCGCGCGCCAGGTTGCCGACCGGATCATCTTCATGGACCGCGGAGAAATCCTCGAAGTGGGTGCGCCGGACGAATTCTTCGGCAACCCGAAGAACGAGCGGCTGAAAAACTTCCTCGGCCAGATTTCCTGAGCCGCTGCAATTCGAAATGACGGAGTTCCGGACGTGAAACCAGATATCCTGCTTGTGGAACCGATGATGCCGTTCATCGAGGACCAGCTCGATGCGGCCTATACGGTCCATCGCCTCTATGATCCGGCTCAAAGGGCGGCGCTCGAGGCGGCGCTGCCGAAGATCCGCGCGGTTGCCACCGGCGGCGGCACCGGACTTTCCAACGAGTGGATCGAGAAGCTGCCGTCCCTCGGCGTCATCGCCATCAACGGCGTCGGCACCGACAAGGTGGATCTGGTATTCACCCGCAGCCGCAATATCGACGTCACCACCACGCCTGGCGTCCTGACCGACGACGTGGCCGACATGGGCATCGCATTGATGCTGGGCGTGCTGCGCCACATCGCCAAGGGCGACGCCTTCGTGCGTCAGGGCAAATGGGGCAGGGAAGGTTTTCCGCTCGGCAACAGCCCCAAGGGTAAGCGCGTCGGCATTCTCGGCCTTGGTCAGATCGGCAAGGCCTTCGGCCGCCGCGCCGAGGCCTTCGGCATGTCGGTGCGTTACTGGAACCGGTCGGCGGTTGCCGACACGAGCTGGAAATCCTGTGCCTCGCCGGTGGATCTCGCGGAAGACAGCGACGTGCTTGCCGTCTGCATCGCGGCGAGTGCCGCCACCCAGAACATCGTCAATGCGGACGTGCTGAAGGCGTTGGGGAAGACGGGGGTATTGGTCAACGTCGCCCGTGGCAGCGTCATCGACGAGGATGCGCTGCTTGCGGCCCTGAACAACGGCACGATCGCCGCCGCGGGCCTCGACGTCTTCGTCAACGAACCGAATATCCGCCAGGATTTCTTCACCGCTCCGAACACGGTGCTGATGCCGCATCAGGGCAGCGCCACAGTCGAGACACGCGTTGCGATGGGCGAACTGGTGCTTGCCAATATCGCCGCCCATTTCGCCGGCGAGAAGCCGCCGACCACCGTCAACTGAGTGGAGAAATCCCGATGATCATTCGTCAGGCCTTTTTCGAAGGCACGATCCATGCCGGCCGCGAGGAGGCGTTCAAGACCTATGTCGCCGAGAAGCTGATGCCCATGTGGCTCGCCTTCCCCGGCGTCAGGGAAGTGCGCGTGCTCTACGATATCGAACGGGACGAGGGGGCTCCGGCCTACCCGATGGTGCTTTCGACCATGTACGAGAGCCGCGAGGCCCTGGCGGCCGCGCTCGAATCTCCGGTGCGCTACGAAAGCCGGGAAGTCACCAAAGGCCTGCTCGAGATGTTCGAAGGCCGCATCCATCACCACGTCTTCGACCTCGCCCTGAGTTGAGGCGCGTCCGCCGCCCTTCAAGAAGGGCGACGGACATCTCCTCGCGTATCAGCCGATCAATCGTCGTCGGAAGAGGGGTTCGAGTTGCTGGACGAATTGGAATTGCCGTTCGTCAGCAAGTCCGCGAGGCGAAAACCCACGTCTAAAGGACGGTGCGCACCCGCCAGAGCTCGGGAAACAGCTCCACTTCCAGCATCTTCTTCAGATATTGCGTGCCGGACGTGCCGCCGGTGCCGCGCTTGAAGCCGATCACCCGCTCGACGGTCGTGACATGGTTGAAGCGCCAGCGGCGGAAATAGTCCTCGAAATCGACGAGCTTTTCGGCAAGCTCATAAAGCTCCCAATGCTTGCCGGGAACGCTGTAAACGGTCTTCCAGGCCTCCAGCACTTTCAGATTTTCGCCGCGCGTTTCCCGCCAATCGGTTCGCGCTGCATCCACGCCGATATCGAAGCCGCGCCGGGAAAGCAGCAGCAGCGCCTCGTCATAAAGGCTCGGCCGGGCGAGAATGCCCTCCAGCATTTCGAGGATCTCCGGCCGGTGGGCATGCGGCCCGAGCATGGCGAGATTGCGGTTGCCGGCGAGGAATTCAATCGCCCGGTATTGAGAGGACTGGAAACCTGAGGATTTGCCGAGCAAGCCGCGGAATTCGGTATATTCGCTGGGTGTCATGGTGCGCAGCACGTCCCAGGCGTTGTTGAGCTGCTCGAAGATACGGGCGACACGCGTCAGCATCTTGAAGGCCGGCTGCGGATCGTCGTTGCGGATCGCAGCGATCGCCGAATTGATCTCGTGGATCGCGAGCTTCATCCAGAGTTCCGAGGTCTGGTGCTGGATGATGAACAGCAGTTCGTCATGCGCCTGCGAGATCGGTCTCTGGGCACCGAGCACATCTTCGAGATGCAGATAGTCCGAATAGGACATCTGCTCGCGGAAGGACATTTCCGCGCCGTCCTCGGCGGGATCGTAAGGCTTCGAACTCATATTCCCCATGCTTTTTCTGTTCGCTGTCCCGGAGAGCTTGCCCAAGGCTCCGGAAAATATCCACCCTATTCATGCCTCGTCTCACCGAAATCTCCGGGAACATCGATGACCGAGGGCAGCTGGGCTGGGTTGCGTGTCGCTCTCTGGCGCATGAGGAAACGGCGTATTGGCCGTTACCGTCCCGGCTGCTATTGTTCGGGGCGGGAGGAAAAAATGCGGAGAATGCGACGCCAACGCCTACCGGGATCGCATGGCTTTCCCGCCTATAGCGGGATTTTCATGATGCTCGCTGTTGCCGCCGCAGACGCATTTCCCGGTTTCGCCAATGCTGCAGAGCCTGTGACTTTGGCGGTTTCCGATTTCGACTTCAGGGATACGTCAGGGGAGGCCAGGGACCAGAGCGCCGAGCACGCGAAGCGGCTGAAAGCGTTGGGGATTACGCTGCAGGAGGGCCTTTCCGCCATCGGACGGCTGAATATCGTCCCCATGACCTGCGAGACCGGGGGATGCACGGCAAGAACCGCCGGACTGGAGGCGCTTTCCATCAAAGCGAGAGATGTCGGCGCCACATACCTGCTGATCGGCGAGGTCCGGAAATTGAGCACGCTGGTCGGCGGCGTGAAATTTGCAGTGCTGGACCTGACCAGCAACAAGCCGACCTGCGACCGTTTCCTGAGTTACCGAGGCGATACGGACGAGGCATGGCGGCGAGCCGCAGCATTCGCCGCACAAGACATAGAGAAGCACTGCCTTCCTAAATAACCTTGCGGGGGCTCGCCCCGCAGGGGAAATGCTCGATCAGCCCCGCTGCCCCTTCGCGATCAGAAACCCCGCCAATAGAGCGCACAGCAGGCCAAGGGACAATGGCAGCCCCTGATGTCCGATCAGCTGCATCGCCAGTCCTGTTGCGGGCGAACCGAGAATACCGCCGATGCCCCACACGAACGCGAAGGCCGCGTTGCCGGCGATCAGGGCCTGCCCGGTGAAACGCTCCCCGAGTTTTATCAGCGACGTGGTATAGATCCCGAACGAGGCTCCGCCCCAGACGAAAACGAGCGGCCAGATGAGCCATGCGTCGAAGATCGCCGGCAGAGCCATGCAGCCTGCCAGCGACACCAGGGCACAGAACAACATGGTCCGCGTCGAGCCCAACCGCTCGGCCGCACGCCCGAGCAGGATCTGCAGTACGGCATTGCCGGCGATGAAACAGGTGATGAGCGAAGCGATGCGCTCCTCGGCGCTGCCGAATGCTGCGCCATAGACGGCGAACAGGGAAAGCAGGATCTGCTCGAAGGCGGCGGCAGTGAAAACCGCAAACAGGAGGAGCGGCGCCAGTGCGAAGAAGCCGCCGACCGACATCGCGTCCCCTTCATGCGGCATCTTCGGCAGGCGCGGCACGACAGCGGCAACGATCAGACCGCAGACAAGGAAGGCCGCCATGCCGATCAGGAAGGGCGGCCAACCCTCGGTTCCGACAAGGCCGAGTGAAAGCGGGCCGATGGCGAAGCCACCTGAAACGATCGATGAATAGAGTCCCATGATGCGGCCCCGGCGTGATGCGGGCGTGATCGTGATCAGCCAAGTTTCGCTGATCACGTAAAGCGGATTGGCGAAGAAGCCGAGCAGGAAGCGCAGCGGCATCCAGGCCCAGACGTCCTGCATGAAGGCGATAGCGGCGAGGGTGAGCGCGGCGAGGAACGAACACAGGATCGCAAGCCGCCCCCCGCCCATGCGCCGCGCCAGCGCCGGAATGAAGGGAGCGGATACGATGAAACCCAGCGGCGTCATCGCCGCCGACAGGCCGATCAGGCCGGGCGTCGTGCCCTGCCGCTCCAGGATGAAGCTGAGCAGCGGATAGGTGAGCCCCTGTGCCAGGGCGAACACCGTGACCGTCGCGATGATGCCCGCCATCGCAGCCCACGGGATCCGATCATCCTGCTGTGATGTCGTTCTGTGCAAATGCCGATGCGACATTTCCGCCGGCCTCACGGGTGAAGTATCGTCCATGGCAACCTCGATATGGGTCGAAGGCCAGGAGCCTTCGACCTGAAAAGAGGCTAAATTCTGCGGGACGCGAACGGCGGCGTCATTAAGCCCTCCCAAAAAGTTCTCAAAGACTTCCAAACGGATTATAGATGCGCCGCATGCAGGGATCGCGCTTTGCCTTTGGTCCGTTCGTGCTTGATCCGGGTGCAGGAACGCTGCTTCGGAACGACGACCCCGTTGCCGTCGGCTACCGCGGGTTGAAGCTGCTTGCAGCGCTCGTCGGACGGCCGGGGGAGATCCTTGGCAAGGCCGAGCTGATGGACGCGGCATGGCCGGGTATGGCCGTCGAGGAAGGCAACCTCACCGTCCAGATATCGCAGCTGCGCAAGCTGCTTGGTTCGACCGCCGAGGGCGGTGAATGGATCGCCACGGTTCCGCGTGTCGGCTACCGCTTCACGGGGACTGTCGAACAGCTCGGCGGGCGAACGCGAAAATCCTTGCCGCTGCCCGACAAGCCATCGATAGCCGTGCTGCCCTTCGTGAATCTCGGCAATGACCCGGAGCAGGAATCCTTCGCGGATGGTTTGACCGAAGATCTGATCACGGATCTCTCCAGGACGTCCGGCTTGTTCGTCATCGCGCGCAATTCGGTCTTCGCCTACAAGGGGAGGGCGATGGATGTGCGCGCGATCGCCGAGGAGCTCGGCGTGCGCTACCTCCTGGAGGGGAGCGCAAGACGTGCCGCCGGGCGCGTGCGCATCAACGCGCAACTGGTCGATACTGTGAGCGGCGAGCATCTGTGGGCGGAACGCTTCGACCGGAGCCTCGAAGATATCTTTGCCGTGCAGGACGAGGTGACGGCCAAGATCGTGGAGGCGCTGCTCGGCCGGCTCCGTGCACCGCCGCAGCGCAACCGGCCCAGGAATCTCGTGGCTTACGATCTCTGCGTGCGGGCGCGCAAGCTGATGGATGACACGCCGCAGGCGGCGCGAGAGGCGCATCTGATGCTCACACGCGCGGTTTCGCTCGATCCGGAATACGCCGAGGCCTATCGCTGGCTTGCCCTGAACCACTGGATGGGATGGATACATTCCGGCGAGCCGACGGAACCGACCCGTAACATTGCCTTGGAACTGGCGCGCAAAGCGGTAACGATCGATCCGAACGACGCCGGTTGCCGCTGGGTCCTGGCTTACCTGCTTGCCTATGACCGCAGCTTCATCGAGGCGGATGGAGAATTTGCAAAAGCGATCGAGCTCGACCCCAACGAGGCCGATGCCTGGGCGGCACTATCCGACATCGCCGTCCTGGCCGGGCAGGTGGGGGAGGGCCTTGAGCATATCGCCAGGGCGTTCCGGCTGAACCCTTTTCCGGCAAGCTGGTATTATCTGACGCTCGGCCAGGCGCAATATGCGGCCCGCCAATACGAAGCCGCTATCGAGACGTTGCGCAGAGACGAGACTTACCGGACAAGCTCACGCCGTTTCCTGGCGGCAAGCCTTGCCCAACTGGGCCGGCTCGATGAGGCGCATGCGGAGGCCGAACTGTTCCTCGTCGGCAATCCGCATTTCACAATCCGCCACTGGGCCGCGACGGAGCCGTTCCGCGACGTTGCGACGCTTGAGCATTTCGTTGACGGTTATCGCAAGGCCGGTCTTCCGGAGTGACGCGCCGCCGGCGGCCATGTTGTATTTGAAAATAATCTGCCGGCCATAGATGAAAGTTGCGTAAGATTTGTTATGGAACTTAGCATCGGCTCCGGAAAATCACGGTTGATCATGATCTTCCGGAGCCGATCGATTTTGAGCCGATCGATTTTGCGATCACGTGCACAGCCTCCCTGCATGAGGCTATCCGCGGCGCTTCATTCTGTCCTCTCCCGGAGACGGGAGAGGACAAAGGGTCGCGGAACTTCAGCTTGCCGGAGTGAGCGTGACCGAGGTTCCAGTGGCCGCGACGTTGAGGCCGAGCTGGCCCGTGACGCTGACCGTCTGCAGATGGATGGAACCGGAAGTGCCGCCGACAAGGATGTTGGCGCCGATGCCCGCGCCGACCGTGGCTTCCGCGGTGGCGCCCTGATAGAGGCCACCCAGCGAGCCATGGTGATAGCCGGCGGTCGGAGCGAAGACGGCCCAGATCAACCGGCTGCGGGTGGTGAAGCCGAGATCGACGCCCATCTTGCGGACCACTCCCGTATAGTGATCGAGCGGCTCGCTGCCGATCGCCGACGTGAAGACGCAGTCGGCCTCCTTGGCGGAGCCCAGCACGTAACCGAGGCCGGCGCCGATGGTGCAATCGAGATAACCGATGCGGACACCGCCTCGCCTGTCCGGCTCTTCATAGACCGGAACCTGGTCCCGGCGGGAAATCACATCGGCCGAAAAGGCCGCTCCGGCACTCGTGAAAACCGGAAGAGCGGAAAGCGCCACCGCAATATACTTTTTCATCCCTGTACTCCTTTATCTTCGCCGCCCGTTATTGGGACTCACCTGAGCGGGCAAGCAGCGTTGGCTAACGCTTGTGGCGGAAGAATGATCCCGCACCGCGGCACACGAATTGTCACCAAATTGTTCCAAGCGTGAGCGGCGCTTAATCGGCGGCCGCCTGCCGCAGGCTCTCGCGCTCGGCCTCGCGGTATTCGCGCGGCGTCTGGCCGGTACGCTTGCGGAAACACCGGGAGAAATAGGCCGCATCGGAAAAGCCGAGCCCATCGGCGATGGATTGAACGCTTGCCGTGGTGAAGACGAGCGCGCGGCGGGCTTCATCGATGACGCGGGCCATGATGAGATCGTGGACGCTCATGCCGGTGACATTGCGCACGACGCGGTTGAGGTGCGTCGGCGAGAGGTTCAGGAGTTCGGCATAACTTTCGGCAGGAAGCTGCTTGCGGAAATGCCGGCCAATCAAATCCTTCAGCGCCTCGATCCGCGCAAGATTGGCATCCCCTGCCGCACCGATGCCGTCGGCTCCGACCACATGCCCGAGGATGAGGATCGCGGCCGTCAGATAGGCTTCGATGAGATCGTTGCGGCCGACCCGCTGCGCCTCGAATTCGGCAAAGAGGCGTGAAAAGGTCTCATCGAGATAGCGGGCGTCGTCGCCGGCCGGCAATGCAATCAACCGGGGGCTCGAGAGCCAGTCGCCCGGCCGCTTTGCGAGACCGGCGGTCAGCCGCAATCGTTCGGCCACCAGCGTAATCACCAGCCCGTCGATGTCGCGGGAAAAGCGAAAGCCGTGGCTGATGCCGGGTGGCACGGCCACCACGCAGGGAGGGACGAGAGCGACTGTCGCAGGTCCCAGGATCGCATCGCCCGATCCGTTGCGAATGTACAGGAACTGCTGAAAACTCTCGTGCCGATGGAGCCCTATTTCCCATTGATGCGTGCTGCTGCGTGAAGCGATCGTTTCGCAGTGCAGCCAGAAGTCCGGCCGTTTCGTGCGGCTTTCGCCATAGAGGTCATAAGTCGGGACGGGTGAAAGCACTGCGAGCTCCAGCAATGTGATGTTCGTTTTGTCCTATAGATTGCGCAAAATGTCCATTGTTCGGAGCCCTGATCTCGCGCTTACCATGAGGGACGAATTCGGGAGGATTTCATGCGCACGAAAGTCGCCATTATCGGCTCAGGCCCTTCCGGCCTGCTGCTCGGCCAATTGCTCACCAATGCCGGCATCGACAACGTCATTCTCGACCGTGTGAGCAAGGACTACATCCTTGGCCGCGTGCGTGCGGGCGTTCTGGAAGAGGGCATGGCCGGCATGCTCGACCGCGCCGGAGCCGGCGCGCGGATGCATAAGGAGGGCCTGCCGCATGACGGCTTCTCGCTCGCCTTCGACGGACGCGACCACCGCATCGACCTTTTCGGGCTGACCGGCAAGCGCGTGACGGTCTACGGGCAGACTGAGCTCACCCATGACCTGATGGACAGGCGCGAGGCCATGTCCGGCCTCTCGATCTACGAAGCGGCTAACGTTACTCCACACAATTTCGAAGGCGGCAAGCCCTATGTCACGTATGAGAAGGACGGCGTCACCCATCGGATCGATTGCGATTTCATCGCCGGCTGCGACGGCTATCATGGCGTGAGCCGCAAATCCGTGCCGGAAAGCGCGCTGCAGACGTTCGAGCGCATCTATCCGTTCGGCTGGCTCGGCATCCTTGCCGAAGTGCCGCCGGTCAGCCATGAACTGATCTATGCCAACCATCCGCGCGGATTCGCGCTCTGCTCGATGCGGTCGGAAACCCGCAGCCGTTACTACATCCAGTGCGCACTCGACGAGAAGACCGAGAACTGGCCGGACGATCGTTTCTATGACGAATTGCGGCGGCGCCTACCGGCGGAACATGCCGAGCGCATGGTGACCGGTCCGTCCTTCGAAAAATCGATCGCGCCGCTGCGCTCCTTCGTCGCCGAGCCCATGCGGTTCGGCAGGCTGTTCCTCGTCGGAGATGCCGCCCATATCGTGCCGCCAACCGGCGCCAAGGGTTTGAATCTCGCGGCGAGCGATGTCTACTACCTCTTCGAAGGCCTGCAGGAATTCTATGGAGAGAAATCCGCCGCAGGCATCGACGCCTACTCGGCGCGGGCGCTGAAGCGCGTCTGGCGCGCCGTGCGCTTCTCCTGGTCGATGACGACGATGATGCACCGGTTTCCAGATACCGGCGAGTTCGGCCAGAAGATCCAGGAAGCCGAACTCGACTACCTCGTCAGCTCGAAAGCCGCCTCCACCGCACTGGCGGAAAATTACGTCGGCCTGCCGTATTGAGCGATCTCCTCAGCGGGTGCTTAGGCGGCGCAGGCTGCATAAAGGTGACGTACGTACGGGTCCGATATGCCGATGAATGATGTCGGCGAATCCGTTTGAAAGAACACCATCAAGCCGGCTGAAACGACGAGCGGGTTCCCTCTCACGGATCCGTATAGCCGACGGCACGGATGCGGACCTCCCGCGAACCCGGATCCTGCGAGAACAGGATGGCGCCGGAGGATTTCGATTGCGCCGGCACGTAGTCGAACGTCACGTCTGCGTCCTCGATCGCATTCCCGCCATCGAGGATCTCACCGCGCACCACGACCGCAGCGGCCGTTTTCGTCGCCTTGTTGGCGATCTCGAACTCGACCCGATATCCTCCCTCGACCGGTCCGCGCCCGGTGACCGCAGTGGAGAATTCCGGCGGCGTATTCTCTTCCGTCACCGCCTCCCAGCCGACCCATGCGATCATCGCGATCACCAGAAGTGCGGAGATCAGACCCGTCGCCCATTCGACCCAATGGGGCTCCTCTGTTTCCGTATGGCGTCTGCTGGCTGTGGTCGTCATTGGGAATCCACTCGTTACAGGATGAGGCGGGCGGCTGCGGCACCGACCGCGCCGGGGACGGAGAGCACGATTACCGGCATCAGCATCTGGGTCACGGCAGTGTCGTCGAGACGCCCGAAGATCCAGAGCACGTAGAGACTGATCAGCATCGCCACCATGTAGCCCGGCAGGGTGAAGCGGAAGAAAGCGTGCCACCAGGGGGTTTCCTCCGGCATCTCGTGCGTGCCCTTGAAGGCGACCGCGTAGACGAAGCCGTGCATTATGGCGATCGACACGATCACGGCGGCGATCGCATGCCAGGGTGTCATCTTGTAGGAAATCAGGATGATCTCCTCCGTCGGCGCGACATTGAGGTTGAGGAAAAGCGCACCCACTCCCATCAGGAAAAGCTCGCGGCTGTAGCTGGTGGAAATCTCGTTGGGCACGGCGTCGCCGTCGCCGCCCTTATCTTCCTGCTCCCCTCCCCGATCATCGCCTGCCTGCCCGCCGAGCTGGGAGCGTCCCAGCAGCGCGCCGATGCTCGCGGGCACCGACTGGATGGCGATCTTGCCGAGCATTTCGGAAAGCGGCATGTCCGGCTTGATGTCGCCGAGCAGGACAAGGACCGCGGCGCTCATGACGATGCCGAGGCCGTAGGCGATCATGGCATCGCGAAACGCTTCCCGCCACGTCGAGGTTCTCTCAAACCCGATACGGTCGGCAAGCACCACGAGAAGCGGAATATTGGCAACGAGAAGCAGGAACAGACGATATCGCTCGATGTAGAAACCGAGCTGCCAAAGCTCCATGGTCATCAGCATCGGCATGCCGAACAGCATGGCGCCGGCGGCGCCGCGGCCTATGCCGATCAGGAAACGGCGGGTTTCGCCCATATCGCCGCCGCGCTGTGCCGCCGTCACACCGCTCAAGATCCGCTCCTCCATCCGTTCGACAAAGCGGACAGGAACTCGCAATCGAGCGGAAATGTTCCCGTGCTGTCGTCAAACCGGCAGGGACATCCGTGCTGTCACGCCGCCCGGCGCGAAGCGGAGATCGGATGTGCCGCCCGCCTCATGGGGCAGCAGTTTCAGGAGCAGGCGGCTGCCGAAGCCGCGGCGTGTCGGCTCCTCGACCGGCGGGCCGCCGGTCTCACGCCATTCGAGATCGAGAAGGTGCCGGTCGCCCTCCTCGCCGATTGTCCACTTGATCGAGACTTTGCCCGCGTCATTCGACCAGGCGCCGTATTCGAGCGCGTTGAGCGATAATTCCTTGAGAGCGAGCGCCAGCGTCTGGGCCCGCGCCGGTGTCAGCTTCACGTCGGGCCCGTCGATCTCGATCCGCGAGGGATCGGGTACCGAAAACCCGGTGACTTCACGCACGAGTTCGCAAAAGCCCGCGCCTTGCCAGCCCTGGCCTGCGAGCAGTTCATGCACTTTGGAAAGCGCCATCAGCCGGGCCGAAAACCGCCGTTCCACTTCCTTGGGGGCGCCGGCCCCCGCCAGGCTCTGCCGCGCCAGCGCCTGGATGATGGCGAGCGTGTTCTTGACGCGGTGATTGAGCTCCGCGATCAGCAAGGCTCGGCTTTCCTCCAGTTCCTTCCGCTCGTGGATATCGATGCATGAGCCGAAATAGCCGGCGAACGCACCGCCGCGATAAAAAGGTTTGCCGTTGTCGAGAATCCAGCGGTAGACGCCGTCGTGCCGGCGCAGCCGGTATTCCATGGAAAATTCCGACCTGGCGTCGAAGGACGACGTGTAGATCCGGAGGCAGCGGTCGTAATCATCGGGATGCACGCCCTGCGCCCAGCCGTTGCCCGCCTCCTGGTCGGAGGTTCGGCCGGTGAATTCCAGCCAGGACTTGTTGAAGAAATCGCAGAGTTTATCGAGACCGGATCGCCAGATCATCACCGGCGCGTTATCCGCAAGCTCTTCGAAAAGATCGTCCGACAAGGCCTACCCCCTTTTGCCATCTATTTAAACGTCGAGGGGAAACGGTCAAGATGAGAGCGGTTGTCAGCGGTCGAACAGATCCTGCCACTGCTTTTCTCCGACCAGGCAATCGCTGGTCGGCTGATTGCCGGCAACCTTCTGCACGGTCGCAGGTAGCGTGCGGCTGCTGATCTCCATGACGAGCTTGCGCCGCACGGCAACCGCGAAATCCTCGATCTTGTGGACCGGCAGCACGAAGGAGCCGGGGCCGCCGACCACACAGTCGGCATAATATTTATCCAATCCGCCCGGTGCGCCGGAGGGCCGTAGCATGATCGCCAGCCCGTTGATGATGATGCCCGCTTCCATCGCCTTGTCGCGGGCCGGCACGACCGGATTGCCGGAATTGTTCGGCCCGTCGCCGGAGACATCGATCACCTGCCGTGTGCCCCGGTAGGAATTGGCGACGATCATCGTCGCCCCCTGCGCGATCGCCGCGGAAATCGAGGTGCGGCGCTGGGTGTTGATCGGACGCGCTTCGAGCTTGTTGGCGAAGTCGATCGCGTCCTGCTCGGTCTCGATCACCTGCCAGTCCATGACCGAATCCGGCACCACGTCGCCTGCCCATTCGAAATAGCTGATCGCGATGCGGCCGATGAGCCCGGTCCGCACCGCGTCGATGAACTCCTTGTGCTTGAGCGCCTCGACATAACCCTCGCGCTGGATGCGGACCTCCTCGTAATCCATGGAACGGGACGTATCCACAGCGAGAACCAGTTCCACATCGACGTCGCCTCCCCTCGCCTGCGCCACGACCGGAGCGCCGGCGGCAGAAAGGCTCATCAGCATCGCGAGTGTTGTAAGCATCGGCAATCCAATCACTGCGTTCGTCGTAACGAAACTGTAACACAGGTTGGATCGGGGGCGACTCCCCTCCGCGTGCCTACCTTCAACTTTCGGTGATAGGATTCTATTCCCCGGCAGGCGAGGACGTCCGCGCCCCCTGCGTCAGAGCCTCGACGAGGCAATCCATGATCGCCTTGCGCAGCGCGTAGGTATGGGCGTTGGTTCTCTTGTAGTCCAGGCACTGGGCCGCTTCCACAAGGCTCATCCCCTGGTGGATGACGATCTGATGGGCGCGGTTCATCGCCCAATGTTCGATCGAATAACTCTCTTCACCGGCATGACTTTGTTCGCTCAAAGCAGCCTCGCGGTATCGTTGGCCCGTGTCGTCGCGAATCAATTCTCAATTGAAATTTAACTCAGCTCCACGGGTTCGTGAATCCTGTCTTTCTTATTTTCCGAGTGAAAGACGGAAATAACAGAAATGGCTCCGCGACCACGCATCCTGTCTTCTCTAACGACCGTTCAGAACGGTTCCGCGGCAATCAATGCGGAGAGAACCGCGATCAGCTTGCGGTGCTGGTGCGCGTGGCGGGAGCGGACATTGGTGGCGGCATGGACGGTCTGGGCGATTTCCGGCGCATCGCCCACGGGTTGCGCGACCCCTTTCTTCGACAGTTCGTCCGCCGTCGCGCGGGTGACATAGGCCGCGCCGCCAAGCGTCGAGAGGAGCTCGGAAAGGATCAGATTGCGGCCGGTCGCCACGGGTGCGGCAGAAAACTGCGGCAGTGCGAGCCGGTGAACGCGATCGAAGGCCGGCGAATAATTGGCATAGATGTAATCCTCCGGCCGGATTTCCGAGACCGTGCTTGCGCCGGTACTGACAAGGATATAGGAAATATCTCCCAGCCGTTCGTAGTGAAGGTCCGGCAGGTGATGCGGCGTATAGAGCACGGCAAGGTCGAGATCGCCCGCGCCGAGATCGCGGTTCATCTGGACCGAGTAATCGGCCTCCAGGTAGATCGACGTGCCCGGCAATTCGGCGCGAACCGCCTTGATGAAGCGTCCGGCGATCGCCTCCGCCACGTCATGCTGCATGCCGATCCGCATGGCCCGTTCATAGGTGCCGGCCGTTTCAACGGCGCGGGCGGCCTCGTGCCATTGCTGCTGCAGCGCCTTTGCATGGTCGAGCAGCCTGAGCCCTGCGGCAGTCGGCACCGTGCCGCCCTTGCCGCGCACGAAAAGCTTGCGGCCGAACTCCGCCTCGAGCGCGTTCACCCGGTGGGAAACGGTCGATTGCGTGACGTTCAGCCGTTCCGCGGTGCGGTTGAAGCTGCGCGTCTCCATCAGGTCAAGGAACGTCTCGATCAGGTCGATTTGCATAATGGCAATCTAATCGAAATCTTCGATCAATAAAGCGCGATCTTCTCGCTTGATGACGGTCAACTCCGCTGCAAATCTCATCACGAAATCAGGGGAAGAGCGATGTCGGAACTGCCGGAACGGGCGCGCGTGGTGATCATCGGCGGGGGAGCGGTGGGAGCATCCTCGCTCTACCATCTCGCCAAGGCCGGCTGGACGGATTGCGTTCTCCTCGAAAAGAACGAGCTCACGGCCGGTTCCACCTGGCACGCGGCCGGCAACGTTCCGACCTTCTCGTCTTCCTGGTCGATCATGAACATGCAGCGCTATTCCGCCTCGCTCTACCGCGAGCTGGGGGCGCTCGTCGATTACCCCATGAACTATCACGTCACCGGCTCGATCCGCCTCGGCCATACGAACGAGCGGCTTCGCGAATTCAAGCGCGTCGTCGGCATGGGGCGTTACCAGGGCATGGACCTCGACATCCTCTCGCCCGACGAGATGCGGACGAAGTATCCCTTCCTCGAAACCCATGAGCTGACCGGTGCGCTCTACGACCCTTATGACGGCGACATCGACCCCGCGCAGTTGACGCAGGCCTTGGCCAAGGGCGCACGCGACCTGGGTGCCAGGGTGATCCGCTTCTGTCCCGTCACGGCGGCGCGCCGCGAAAAGGACGAATGGATCCTGACCACGTCGAAGGGCGAGATCGCCTGCGAATATGTCGTCAACGCCGCCGGCTACTACGCCCGGTACGTGGGAAAGCTTTTCGGCCGCGATGTGCCGATGATGGTGATGAGCCATCAATATATCCTGTTCGACGAGATCCCCGAGCTCGCCGCCTGGTCGAAGGAGGCCGGTCACAAGCTGCCGCTGCTGCGCGACGTCGACAGCTCCTATTATCTCAGGCAGGAGAAATACGGCATGAACCTCGGCCCCTATGAGCGTAACTGTCACGCTCACTGGACAACGCCCGACGATCCGATGCCGGACGACTTTTCCTTCCAGCTCTTCCCCGACGATCTCGACCGGCTGGAATGGTATCTCAACGACGCCGTCGCCCGCGTGCCGATCCTCGGCACGGCTGGTCTCTCGCGCGTCATCAACGGACCAATCCCCTATGCGCCGGACGGCAATCCGCTGATCGGGCCGATGCCCGGCGTGCCGAACGCATTCGAGGCCTGCGTCTTCACCTTCGGCATCTGTCAGGCGGGCGGCGCCGGTAAAGTTCTGGCGGAATGGGTGGCGGAAGGCGAGACCGAATGGGACATGTGGAGCTGCGATCCGCGCCGCTACACCGCCTTTGCCTCCGACCGGGATTACTGCGTCGCCAAAGGCATGGAAGTCTATGGGCACGAATATGCCATGCACTTCCCGAAACACTACTGGCCAGCGGGGCGGAACAGAAAACTCTCGCCGATCCATGATCGGATCGCTGCGCTCGGTGCCCAGTTCAAGCCCTATAACGGCTGGGAACGCGCCATGTGGTATGCAAAACCCGGCGACGACATCTCGGAAGAAGCGACGCAGACCTGGAACCGTGAAGGCCCATGGAGCCTCCGTATCGAGGAGGAATGCCGTGCCGTGCGCGATGCGGCCGGCATTCTCGACCTGCCGGGCTTCTCCCGCTACCGGGTAAAGGGTTCCGGGGCTACCGAATGGCTCTCCTCGGTGATCACGGGCAAAGTGCCGAAGCCGGGACGCATTGGCCTCGCCTACTTCTCCGACGACAAAGGCCGCATCGTCACGGAAATGTCGGTGATGATGCTGGACGAGGACTTCTTCTTCCTGATCACCGCAGCCACGGCCCAATGGCACGACCTCGAATGGCTGCAAAAGCATCTGCCGAAGCCCGCCGCCTTCACCGTCGACGACGTCACGGACAGTTTCTCCTGCCAGATTCTTACCGGCCCGAAGAGCCGCGACATCCTCGCCGAAGTCACCGATGCCGATCTTTTGAAGGGCTGGCTCACCCATCAGTCCTGTCGGATCGCCGGCCGATGGTGCCAGCTCGTGCGCGTCTCCTTCGCGGGCGAACTCGGCTGGGAGATCCATACCAAGGTTGAGGATACCGCGCCGATCTTCGATGCGGTCTGGGCGGCCGGACAGAAACACGGCCTCAAACCCTTCGGCATGGAGGCGCTGGACTGCTTGCGGATCGAGAAAGGTTATCGCGCCTGGAAGGGCGACCTTTCCACCGATTACACCGTGCTGCAGGGCGGGCTTGAACGTTTCATCGACTGGTCGAAGCCGGATTTCAAGGGCAAGGCGGCGCTCGCCGCCGAAAAGCAGCAGGGCATCAGGAGGCGCTTCGTGACCCTCGTCGTCGAGGCCGGCGATTGCGACGCACCTTACATGTCGACACTCTGGCACGACGGCCAGGTCGTCGGGGAGACGACCTCCGGCAACTGGGGTTACCGGGTGGGCAAATCCATCGCCCTCGGCATGTTGCGCGCCGATCTCGCGGAGCCCGGCACGGAAGTGGAGGTCGAGATCTTCGGCGACCGGTTCAAAGCCGTGGTGCAGCCGGACGGCCCTCTCTGGGATCCGGCCAACGAAAGGCTTCGTGCATGAGCAAAGCCATTCCACAGAAAGCCCGGGCAGTCGTCATCGGCGGCGGCGTCTCCGGCTGTTCGGTCGCCTACCATCTCGCCAAGCTCGGCTGGACCGATGTCGTACTGCTCGAACGCAAGCAGCTGACTTCCGGCACGACCTGGCACGCGGCCGGGCTGATCGGACAGCTGCGCGCCTCGCAGAACATGACGCGGCTCGCCAAATATTCCGCCGATCTCTACGTCAGGCTGGAGGCCGAGACGGGCATCGCCACCGGCATGAAGCAGAACGGCTCGATGACCGTCGCTCTGACCGCCGAGCGCAGGGAAGAGATTTACCGGCAGGCCTCCCTCGCCCGGGCCTTCGACATCGATGTGCGGGAAATCTCGCCGGAAGAGGCCAAGGCGCTTTATCCGCATCTGAACATCGGCGACGTCAAGGCTGCCGTCCATCTGCCGCTCGACGGACAGTGCGACCCGGCCAATATCGCCATGGCGCTCGCCAAGGGCGCGCGGCAGAACGGTGCCGCCATCATCGAAGGCGTCAGGGTCATCGAGGTTTTGACCAGGGCCGGCCGGGTAAGCGGGGTAACCTGCGAACAGGCCGGCGAGCATTTCACGATCGAGACGGAGAACGTCGTCAACTGCGCCGGCATGTGGGGCCGTGAACTTGCGCGTCAATCCGGCGTTACCCTGCCGCTGCATGCCTGCGAGCATTTCTACATCGTCACCGAGGCGATCCCCGGTCTTGCCCAGCTCCCCGTTTTGCGTGTGCCGGACGAATGCGCCTATTACAAGGAGGATGCCGGCAAGATGCTGGTCGGCGCCTTCGAGCCGGTGGCGAAACCCTGGCCGCCGGCGGGCGAGACGATCCGCGAGGATTTCTGTTTCGACCAGCTGCCGGAGGATTTCGACCATTTCCAGCCGATCCTCGAAATGGCGATCAACCGCATGCCGATGCTGGAGACCGCCGGCATCCATACCTTCTTCAACGGCCCGGAAAGCTTCACCCCCGACGATCGCTACTATCTCGGCGAGGCGCCGGAACTCAGAGGCTATTGGGTTGCCGCCGGCTACAATTCGATCGGCATCGTTTCCTCCGGCGGCGCCGGCATGGCGCTCGCGCAATGGATGAACGACGGCGAGCCGCCCTTCGATCTCTGGGAAGTGGATATCCGCCGCGCCCAGCCCTTCCAGAAGAACCGGCTCTATCTCAAGGAGCGCGTCAGCGAGACGCTCGGTCTGCTCTATGCCGACCATTTCCCCTATCGGCAGATGGCGACGGCCCGCGGCGTACGCCGCTCGCCGATCCATGAGCATCTCAAGGCCCGCGGCGCTGTCTTCGGCGAAGCGGCCGGATGGGAGCGCGCCAACTGGTTCGCGCGGCACGATCAGGAGCGCGAATATCGCTATAGCTGGCAGCGGCAGAACTGGTTCGAGAACCAGCGCGAAGAGCATCTGGCCGTCAGGACCGGCGTCGGTCTCTTCGACATGACCTCATTCGGAAAGATCCGCGTCGAAGGCCGCGATGCGCTCGCCTTCCTCGAACGGCTCTGCGCCAACCGGATCGACGTGCCGGAGGGCCGGATCGTCTATACTCAGATGTTGAACTACCGCGGCGGCATCGAAAGTGACCTCACCGTCACCCGGCTATCCGAAACCGCCTTCCTGCTTGTCGTCCCGGGCGCGACCCTGCAGCGGGACCTCGCCTGGCTGCGCAGGAACCTGCGCGAGGAATTCGCGGTCATCACCGACATGACGGCGGCGGAAAGCGTGCTTTGCCTGATGGGGCCAAGGTCGCGCGAGCTGATCGGGAAAGTCAGCCCGAACGACTTTTCGAACGAGCACCATCCTTTTGGAACGGCGCGGGAAATCGAGATCGGCATGGGGCTCGCCCGCGCCCATCGCGTCACCTATGTCGGTGAGCTCGGCTGGGAGCTTTACGTCTCGGCCGATCAGGCCGCGCATGTCTTCGAGGTTCTGGAACAGGCGGGCGCGGAAATCGGTTTGAAACTCTGCGGTATCCATACGCTCGACAGCTGCCGCATCGAAAAGGCCTTCCGCCATTTCGGCCACGACATCACGGACGAAGACCATGTGCTGGAAGCCGGGCTCGGTTTCGCGGTGAAGACGGACAAGGGCGATTTCATCGGCCGTGATGCGGTCCTGAGAAAACGGGAGACCGGGCTGAACCGCCGTCTTGTGCAATTCAAGCTGGCCGAGCCGGAACCGCTGCTTTTCCACAACGAGGCGATCGTGCGCGACGGCAAGATCGTCGGCACCATTACCTCCGGCAATTATGGCCATTTCCTCGGCGGCGCAATCGGCCTCGGCTACGTACCCTGCAAAGGCGAAAGCCCCGCAGATGTTCTGGCATCGGGTTACGAGATCGAGATTGCCGGCACGCGGGTCAAGGCTGAAGCGTCGCTGGCGCCGATGTACGATCCGAAGGCCGAGCGGGTGCGGATGTAACCGCGATTTTCAAGGAGACGATCATGCTCGCATCCGATCCGAAGAACCACATCGCTGGCGATGACCGCATCGATGGCCTCATTGCCGAACACAAGCCCGGTTACGGCCTCGCCCAGCCGTTCTATCACGATCCCGACATCTTCGAACGGGATCTGAGCCGCGTCTTCTTTCATCATTGGCATTGCCTGGCGCATGAAAGCATCATCCCAAATCCGAACGATTTCGAACTGTTCAAGCTTGGCTCGGAACAGGTGATCCTTAGCCGTGGCGGCGACGGCACGGTGCGTGCCATGCTGAACGTCTGCCGCCACCGCGGCGCCGAGGTCTGCACCGAGCAGAAGGGCAATGCGAAAGCCTTCGTCTGTCCCTACCATGCCTGGACCTACGGCAACGACGGCCGGTTGAAAGCCGCCCGGCTGATGCCCAAGGATTTCAAGCGCGAAGACCATGGGCTGAAGCAACTGCATGTCCGCGTCGTGGAAGGTCTGATCTTCATCTCCTTCGCCGAAAATCCGCTGGATTTCTCCGAGGTGGAAAAACTGCTGCGCGCCACCTGCGGGCAATACGGCTGGGCCTCGGCCAAGGTCGCGCATCGTCAGAGCTATCCGCTCGACGCCAACTGGAAACTCGCCGTCGAGAACTATGTGGAGTGCTATCATTGCGGCCCGGCCCATCCGGAATATTCCGAGACCCATGCGCTGGAGCAGCCGCTCGACATGATCGAGGAGCTGAATGCAAAGATGGAGGCGCGCACCTGCGCGCTCGGCATCGAGGTCGGGTCCGGCAATCACTGGCAGAATTCCCGCGATGGCCGCGAGGCGATCCATGCCTTCCGCTATGCGCTTTACGACGGGGTGAAGACCGGCAGCAAGGATGGGCAGCCCCTGGCGCCGCTGATGGGCCGCTTCTCGGATTTCGATGGCGGCGTAACGTCGATCCATCTCGGCGGCACGAGCTTCCTCGTCTGTTACGCCGATCACGGCATGATCTACCGCTTCATTCCGAAGACGGTCGATACCTGCGAGATGGAACTGATCTGGCTGGTGGATGCCAAGGCCGAGGAAGGCCGCGACTACGATCTCGAAAACCTCACCTGGCTCTGGAAGGTGACGACCGACGAGGACAAGAAGATCATCGAACATACCGCCCGCGGCGTTGCCTCGCGCTTCTTCATGCCGGGGCCGATCGCGCCCATGGAGCAGAACGAATTGCGCTATATCGGCTGGTATCTGGACGAGATCAGCCGGGCGTGAGGCGTCAAATCGATTGGGCTTGAATTTTCCGTATATTATAGTCATATACGACAATGATCGATTGGGAACGGATCACCGGCTTTGACTGGGATGCGGGCAATGCCCGCAAGAGTGTGGAAAAGCACGACGTCAGCCAGACCGAGGCCGAGCAGATTTTCTTTAACGAACCACTTCTGATCGTTCCCGACGTCAAACATAGCGAAGCCGAAAGGCGCGTTCATGCGCTCGGTCGAACTGACGATGGTAGATTGCTGCACGTTACGTTCACACTCAGGCTGGGCGGAACGAAGATAAGAGTTATATCGGCCCGCGATATGAGCCGCAGGGAGCGTAGCTATTATGACCAAGCCGACTAAGCCTGTTCCGGAGTTCGGCAGCGAGGCTGAAGAACGTGCCTTCTGGGAAAGCCATGACTCCGCCGATCATATCGACTGGAGCAAGGCCGAGCGTGCGCGCTTGCCGAATCTCAAGCCGTCCTCCACCTCGATTTCCATCCGCCTGCCGAACAGCCTGCTCGAGCGGATCAAGATCGCCGCCAACAAGCGGGATATGCCTTATCAGTCGCTCATCAAGGCGTGGCTGACGGAAAAGGTGGACGTAAAGAATTGAAGCCTCGCGAGGTGTCGTGAAAAGACTGTCGGGCAAATGTTTCTGCGGGACGGTGGAATATGCGGCCGACGATGCCTTCGTCTATGCCGCCAATTGCCATTGTTCGAATTGCCGCCGCACGACCGGTTCGGCCTTCAAGCCTTTTGCGGGAATCCCGCGCGAGAAATTCGCGATCACCAAGGGTGCCGACGGCCTGCTGATCTATGGCGATGCGGAGAACCATGACGCGCATTGCGGCGTCTGCGGCTCGCTTCTTTACTCGCTGGTGCGCGAGGCCGCCTGGGTGCATGTTGCGATGGGCACGCTCACCGATGCGCCGAGCATCCGGCCGACGCATCACATCTTCGTCGGCTCGAAGGCGCCGTGGTATGAAATCACCGACGACCTGCCGCAATATCAAGGGCACAAACCCTAGCGGTTATTTACCTTTCCAGACCGGATCACGCTTTTCGGCGAAGGCGCGGGCACCCTCCAGCTGATCCTCGCTGGAATAGAGCACGTCGACCGTTTTCAGCTGCCGGCGAGTGACGCGATTCATGGTGGTCTGGAATTTTTCGCCTTCCGCCTCGCGCACGACCTCCTTGATCGCCGCATAGACGAGCGGCGGACCACTTTCCAAGAGTCGTGCCAGCTCCCAGGCGCGGGCCATCAACTTGTCGGCGGGCAGGATCTCGTTGACGAAGCCCCAGCGATGCGCCTCCTGCACGTCCAGCCAGCGGCCGGTAAGCAGCATGTCCATGGCGATGTGATAGGGAATGCGCTTCGGCAGCTTGATCGAGGCCGCATCCGCCACCGTGCCGGACCTGATCTCCGGAAGCGCAAACGTGGCATGCTCGGCCGCGAGGATGAGGTCGGTCGAAAGCGCGATCTCCAGGCCGCCACCGCAGCAGATGCCGTTGACGGCCGCGATGATCGGCTTGTTGAGGTCGCGCAGTTCCTGCATGCCGCCGAAACCGCCGACACCGTAATCGCCGTCGACCGCATCGCCGGCGGCTGCCGCCTTCAGGTCCCAGCCGGGGCAGAAGAATTTTTCGCCCGCGCCGGTGATGATCGCCACGCGCAAAGCGGCATCGTCTCGAAAATCGCGGAAGATTTCACCCATGATACGCGAAGTCTTCAGGTCGATGGCATTCGCCTTCGGCCGGTCGATGGTGACTTCGAGAATGCCGCCCTGGCGGCGGGTCTTGATGGGTTGTTCTGTCACGATATCCTCCTGCGCACCAACGCATCCACGGCGACGACCCCCTCGCCCTCCGGCGGGACCAGGACGGGGTTGATGTCGAGTTCCTCGATATCGGCCGCATTCGCCGCCAGATAGGCGGCGATTGCCGCAATGGCCTGTTCCAGCGCGGCGATATCGCCCCTCGGGCGGCCGCGATAGCCGTCGAGCAGTTTCTTCACCTTCAGGCTCGAGATGCCGGCCGAGATCGCTTCCGGCGAGGCCGGCAGGGTGATCAGTGCGGAATCCTCCATGAGCTCGACGAGAATGCCGCCGGCGCCGACCGTCAGCACCAGGCCGGCCACCGGATCGCGTATAGCGCCGATGATGATTTCGGCCACCGGCCTACCCGCCATTTTCTCGATCAGATAGCCCTTGGCAACTCCCGCCATAGCGTGCGCAGCCGCAACGACTTCCTCGCGGCTTTTGAGGTTGAGCTTTACCGCACCGGCTTCGGTCTTATGGGCGACGCCGCGGCCTTTCAGTACGACCGGAAAGCCGAGCTCTTCGGCTGCGGCGCCGGCTGCCTCCGCCGACATGGCCACCCGGCCCAGCGGCACCGGCAGGCCGAAGGCGGAAAGCTCGGCTTTCGCCTCGTCCTCGTAGAGCGTGACGACCTCCCCCGTTCCGGCCGCTGCCTTGAGAAGCGATGCGGGCATTGGCGCCTTCCAGGCCGCGCCGATGAAGGCGGCAGCCTCGGCGGCGGCCAGCGCCTCCTCGATACCGCAAAAAGGCACGACGCCATCGCGCATCAGTTGTTCGGCCACCTCTTCGGGCAGGTTCTCCGCCATGCTGGCGACGATACCGGCATTGGCGCCCGTCGCCCTATGGGCCGCAACGACCGCATTGACGGTCGTCAGCCAGTCGGTTGCGTCGCAGCGGTCGCGCCGCGGAAAATCGAGAACCACCAGGTTCAGCGCATACTCTCCCTGCATCATCGCCGTGAAGGCGGCGGTCTGCTTCTCGCCGTTTCCCCAGACGAAGGTATGGTAATCGAGAGGATTGGCGAGCGTCACCATCTGGCCGAGCGTCTCTCGGAGTGGCTTAAGCTGTTCGTCACGCAGCCGCCGATAGGAAATCTTCCGCTTCACGCCTGCATCGGCCATCAGCGAGGCCTCGCCG
Organism: Xaviernesmea oryzae; assembly: GCF_900177415.1. Lineage (GTDB taxonomy): Bacteria > Pseudomonadota > Alphaproteobacteria > Rhizobiales > Rhizobiaceae > Neorhizobium > Neorhizobium oryzae_A. Next base: position 285,017 of record NZ_FXAF01000003.1, read on the forward strand.
CCTGAACAGCTCATCGAGGAGATATCCCCGCTCGCCAGCGGACCGTATAGGTGCAGCAATTTCAGCGTTTCCAGCAGTTCGGGCAGCGTTTCGAGACGGCCGATGCCGAGCCGTTGCAGCAATGCGGAAGAGACACGATCGTTGCCGGCAAGCGACGCCGTGTGCGAGACGGTCGCAAGCTGTGCCGCCTCCGATCTGCCGACCTTCAGCATGACGACCGGCTTCTTCAACTCTCGGGAAAGAACCGCCAGCCATTCCAGCGTTTCGAGGCTGTCGAAGCCTTCGACATGCAGCCCGACGGCGGTGACGCGCGGATCCTGGATGACGGTGCAGGCGAGTTCGGCAAGACCCGTCTGGGCCTGATTGCCCGCGGTCATCAGATAGGCGAGCGGCAGGCCGCGCTGCTGCATGGAAATGTTGCAGGCGATATTGGAGGATTGCGTCAGCACCGCCAAGCCACGGTCCACGCGCAGCATGCCGTGCTGGTCCGGCCACAGCAGCGCGCCGTCGAGCATGTTGATGAAGCCGTAGCAGTTCGGCCCAAGGATCGGCATGTCGCCGGCCGCGGCGACCAAGGCCGCCTGCAGCGTATCGCCGTCGGCAAGCTCGCTTACCGCCTCGCGGAAGCCCGAAGCATAACAGACTGCGCCACCCGCCCCGCGTGCCGAAAGTTCGCAGATGATCTCGATCGTCAATAGCCGGTTGACACCGACGAAGGCAGCGTCGGGTGCCGCCGGCAGGTCGTACACGGACCGATAGCATTTGCGGCCGAGAATCTCGTCATTCTTCGGGTGAACGGGCCAGATCTCGCCCGAAAAGCCCATCTTGTCGCACTGTTCGATGACGCGCCGCGCCTCCTTGCCACCGAACACGGCAATGGTCTTCGGACGAGTGAGGCGGTCGAGGGATTTGAGCATCTCACGCTCCCAGCGGCCGCAAAAGGTCGCGGCTGATGATGTGGCGCTGGATTTCGGACGTGCCGTCCCAGATGCGTTCCACGCGGGCATCGCGCCAGAAGCGGGCAAGCGGCAGGTCGTCCATCAGCCCCATACCGCCGAAGATCTGGATCGCCTCGTCGGTGACGCGGGCGAGCATTTCCGTTGCGAACACCTTTGCCGATGCGATTTCGCGGTTCGACGGAAGGCCCTGGTCGAGCCGCCAGGCGGCCGAGAGCGTCAGGAGATCGGCGGCGTCGATTTCCGTGATCATGTCCGCGAGCTTGAAGGAAACGCCCTGATTGGCGCCGATCGGCTTTCCGAACTGCTTTCGCTCGGCGGCATAGTTCAGCGCATAGTCGAAGGCGCGGCGCGCCCGGCCGACAGAGGTGGCTGCGACGGTGAGCCGGGTGGCGTAGAGCCATTCGTTGGCGATGTCGAAGCCCTTGTGCAGCTCGCCGAGGATCTGGCTCGACGGCAGGCGGCATTCGTCGAAGGTGAGGATGCAGTTCTTGTAGCCGCGATGCGAGACGGAATTATAGCCCTCGCGGATGTCGAAGCCCGGCGTGCCGCGATCGACCAGGAAGCAGGTGATGAGCTTCTTCGGCCCCCGTGGCGTCTCCTCCTCACCCGTGGCGATGAAGACGATGACGAAATCCGCGATATTCGCATGCGAGATGAAGTGCTTGGTGCCGTTGACGATCCAGTCGTCGCCGTCCTTTCGGGCGAAACATTTCATACCGCGCACGTCGGAGCCCGCATCCGGCTCTGTCATGGCTAGCGCGTCGAACTTTTCGCCCTTCACCGTGGGGAAGAGATATTTCTCGCGCTGCTCGCCATTGCAGGCCATCAAGATGCCGGAAGGGCGGCCGAAGAAGACCGTGAGCGCCATCGAGCCGCGGCCGAGTTCGCGCTCCACCAGCGTGAACGAGGTATGGTCGAGGCCAGCACCGCCCACCTCCTCCGGGAAATTGCAGCCGAAGAAGCCGATTTCCCGGCATTTGCGGGCAATTTCCTGACCGAGATCAGGGGGCACGATGCCGGTGCGCTCCACCTCGTTCTCGTGCGGATAGATTTCCGTCTCGACGAAATCGCGGACGGTCTTGACGATCATTTCCTGCTCGCCGGTCAGCCCGAAATCCATGGGTTTCCTCCCTTCATAAGTGAGGAGGATGCCCGGCAGGGCAGAGGGGGGTATCTTCCCGCAGCACGGACCATAGTTTACCTCTTCTGTCCTACCGACCGCCCCGCTCCTTCCGGCGCCGGCAAATCGCTGTGCGCATCGATCAACGGCTGCAGCCTGGCCATGACCGCCATTCCCGGCGGCACCGCCTTGCCCTCGGCAGAGGAGACATGCAGCATCAGGTGTTCGCAGGTGGCAAGCAGCGCACCGTCCGAGGCGCGGATGAGAGACATGAAGCTTTGCAGTTTCTTGCCGTCGGAAGATGGCAGGATCTGCGCTCTGACCCTCAGGAGGTCGCCGAGCTTGGCTTCCTCGAGCAGCCGGGTGTGGGTTTCGACGGTGTAATAGCTGTTGCCGGCCGCGATATAATCCATGTCGACGCCGATCGACCGCAACAGCGCGTCGCTGGCATCCGCAAAACATTGCGCGTAGCGAAACTCGGTCATGTGACCGTTATAATCGATCCAGGATGGGTGGACCTTGATGTCCAGGAGATCGAGCGGAGCCTTGCCGGGTTTGGCATCGCGCTTCGGCGCATTTTCCCAGAGATGTTTTTCGAACTCCGCAAGGATTTTTCCTGCACCCCAGCCGCGGCCGGCATCGCCGGCTTTCAGCGCTTGCATGATCCCGACAAGGTTTTCGTCGCGGATGCGTTCCAGTTCCCGGATGCCGCGGGCGCCCGACTGCGCGTCCGACTGCGCGGCGATCTTGTCAACCAGCGCATCGTCGAGGTCCACGACGTCGGTGAGCTTCGTCCAGGGCCAGGAGAGACACGGCCCGAACTGCGCCAGGAAGTGGCGCATGCCCGCCTCGCCGCCGGCGATGCGATAGGTCTCGAACATGCCCATCTGCGCCCAGCGCATGCCGAAGGAATAGCGGATCACGTCGTCCAATGTTTCCGTATCGCATATGTCGTCGTGGATCAGCCAGAGCCCTTCGCGCCACACGGCCTCCAGCAGGCGATCGCCGACGAAGGCTTCGATCTCTTTTTTGATGATGACGCCCCGCATGCCGATCGGCGCAAGCTTTTCCTGTGCCGCCTTCAGTGTTTCGGCGGAAGTCTTCTGGCCGCCGACGAGCTCCGCCAGCGGCAGAAGATAGACGGGGTTATAGGGATGCGCGACGAACATGCGCTCCGGATGCTGCATGTCGCGCTGCAGATCGGTCGGCATCAGACCGGAGGTGGAGGAGCCGATCAGCGCCTTGGGGTTGGCGGCCGCATCGATCTGGGTAATGACGTCGCGCTTCAGCTCCAGGCGCTCGGGCACGCTTTCTTGAATCCAATCAGCGCCTTGCACGGCTTCTTTCAAGCTCGTGCAGAAGGTGACTTTCCCCTTGGGCGGTAGCGGCGCCATGGTGAGCATGCCGTAGGCGCGCTCGGCATTGGCGAGAACCTCGCCAACGATGCGCTCGGCTTCGGGGTGCGGATCGTACATGTTGACATCGATGCCGGCGAGCATGAACCGGGCCGCCCAGGCCCCGCCGATGACGCCGCCGCCGATGCAGGCTGCCTTTTTGATGCTGGTCATGGGGATCACCGCTTCGTCAGCTTCAGCTTTTCACGTACCTGGGCCGGCCCGATGATCTTCGCGCCCATGCCCTCGATCACGCCGACCGCCTTTTCGACGAGCTGCGCATTGGTGGCGAGCTGGCCCTTGCCGACATAGAGATTGTCTTCCAGCCCGACGCGGACGTTGCCGCCGGCGAGCACTGCCGCCGCCGGATAGGCGAGCGCATTGCGGCCGATAGAAAAGGCCGAGAATGCCCAGTTCTTCGGCACGTTGTTGACCATCGCCATGAAGGTGTTCAAATCGTCCGGCGCGCCCCACGGAATGCCCATGCAGAGCTGGATCAGCACCGGATCCTCGATCAGGCCTTCTTCCACGAGCTGCTTGGCGAACCAGAGATGGCCTGTATCGAAGGCTTCGATCTCGGGGCGGACGCCTAGCGCCGTCATCTGCCGCGCCATTTCGCGCAGCATGGAGGGCGTGTTGGTCATGACATAGTCGCCGAGCGAAAAGTTCATCGTGCCGCAATCGAGCGTGCAGATTTCCGGCAGGCATTCGGCGACATGGGCGACGCGCTCGGTGGCGCCCGCCATGTCCGTGCCATTGGGATTGACCGGAAACGGCGCCTCGACATTGCCGAACACGAGGTCGCCGCCCATGCCTGCGGTGAGGTTCAGCACCACGTCGACATCCGCCGAACGGATGCGGTCGGTGACTTCCTTGTAGAGTTCCCTGTCGCGGGCAGCCGCCCCGGTTTCCGGATTGCGCACATGGCAGTGGACGATGGCGGCGCCCGCCCTGGCGGCCTCGATAGCCGATTGGGCGATCTCTTTCGGCGTGATCGGCACATGCTTGGATTTGCCAGCCGTGTCACCCGCGCCGGTGACGGCACAGGTGATGAAAACCTCGCGATTCATCTCGAGCGGCATATTCCCCTCCTGGTTCGTTCTGCCCATTACGAACCTGAAGAGGCGAGAATGCTTTTCATTTTCAGCGGCATTCCATACACTATCGGAGATGGAGGGGCGGCATGGCGGAGACATTTGCGAAGGAGCAGCATTTCGACATCCTCGTACTGCCGGAAACCAACCTCATCCTGGTTGCTTCGGTGATCGAACCACTGCGCGCCGCAAACCGCATCGCGGGACGCGATCTCTATCGCTGGGCGCTGTTTTCACCCGACGGGCAGCCGATCGAGACCAAGGCGGGTGTTCCGATCCCGGTCTCCGGTCGCTTTCGGCCGGCGCGAGAGACCGATCCGCTCTTCGTGCTCTCCAGCTACAATTGGAAGAAAAGCGCCACCCGCGAACTGAAGATCCAGCTTTCCCAGACCGCGCGCCATCGCGGGCTCATCGCCGGCATCGAGGCCGGCTCGTTCATCCTCGCCGATACGAGCCTGCTCGACGGTTTTTCCGCCACCACCCACTGGGAGGATTTCGAGGATTTTTCCGCCGCCTATCCGCAGGTGGACATGGTGCGCGAACGCTTCGTCATCGATGGAAAGCGCATCACCACCGGCGGCTCGCTACCCACTCTCGATCTGATGCTGGAGTTGATCCGCCGCGCGCATGGCTATTCCCTGGCGCTCGAAGTCTCGCGGCTTTTCATCTACGAGCAGGAGCGCACCCGCGGAGACCTGCTGCAGGTGCCGGCGATCGGCAACATGCGGATCGTCGATACCCGCGTGCAGGCGGCGGTAAAGTTGATGGAGGAGACAGTGGAAGCGCCGCTTCCACTGGCTCGCCTGGCAAGGCGTGCGGGTGTCAGCGCCCGGCACCTGCAGGACCTCTTCAACGACGTCATGGGGGTGGCGCCGCGCGAGCATTATCTGGCGCTACGGCTCAACGCGGCGCGTCGCAAGGTGATCGAAACGCGGTCGACATTCGCGGATATCGCGGCGGCAACCGGGTTCAATTCCGCCTCCGCCTTCTCGCGCAGTTACCGGGCACACTACCGCGAAAGTCCGAGCGATACCCGACGGCGGTTGAAGGTGAAGGCCTGACTATTTCCTCAAGATCACCCAGAGCGCATGCACGATCCCCGGCAACCAGCCGCAAAGGGTGAGCAGGATGTTCAGCCAGAAATGCAGACCGAGGCCCACCTGCAGGAACACGCCGAGCGGCGGCAGGATGAAGGCGAGCAGGATACGGATGATGTCCACTTTTGTCTCCGGGTTGAAACGAGTTCGCGGGGACAACGTGCCGGACGGAGGATGGTTTCAGGAAGCGGGCATGGTCCCGCTCCGGCCTTTTCAAGGTAAGGAGCGAGCCAATCGCGCTCTCACGCCGCTTTCCTGGACGTCACGTTCCTGAGATAGGGCATGACTTCCTTGGAATAGATCTCCATGTTCTTCCGCGTCAGTTCCGCCGGCAGCGTGCCGAACTGCAGGAGCGTCAGAAGGTGTCCGAAGCCGATCTGGCTCTGGTACTCTTCCAGCTTTTCGCGAACCGTCGCCGGGCTGCCGCAGATGAACTTGCCCTCCTCGATGACGCTGTCGATCGTCTGTTTCATGGCGTGGCCGGCCTTGGCGGAGAGCGCGCCCACCATGGATTTCACCGAGGTGTAGCCGGGCGGCAGCAGCATTTCCATCGGCATGCGCAGGAACTTCTGCAGGAAGGCCTCGATATGCTCCTTGGCTTCCTTGCGGGCGATCTCGTCTGTCTCGGCGACATAGAGCGGCAGCGACCAGCCGAGCTGGTCCTCGGTCGCCTCGTAGCCGTAACCGGCGGCCACGTCCTTGTACATCTTCATGTAGCGGGCGACGGTCGAAACGGAGGCGAAGGTCTGGAGATAGGTGTATTTGCGATCCGGATGGGCGGCCCATTCGATCGTCTCGCTCGACCCCTGGCTCGGAATCCAGATCGGCGGATGCGGATTGTCCTGGTAGACCCGCGGCCAGACGTTCACGTATTCGAAGTTATAGTGCTTGCCCTCGAAGACGCTCGGGCCGGGCTGCGTCCAGGCCTGCAGGATCAGGTCGTGCGCCTCCTGAAAACGCTCGTGGCTGAAGGCCGGATTGACGCCCCAGGAATGATATTCCGCGCCGATCCCGCGCACCATGCCGGCGATCAGGCGACCGCCGGTGATGTTGTCGACCATGGCGAATTCTTCCGCGACGGTGAGCGGATTGTTGAGCAGCGGCAGCGCGCGGCCGAGAATGGCGATCTTGACGTTCTTGGTGCGGCGGGCCAGCGCTCCGGCCATGACGCCGGGGATCGGCATCAGGCCGTAGGCGTTCGAATGGTGCTCGTTGACGCAGATGCCATCGAAGCCGAGCTGGTCGGCATATTCCAGCTCGTCCAGGTAGCGGTTGTAGAGCTGATGGCCCTTCTTCGGGTCGAAGAAGGTGTTCGGCAGCGTGACCCAGGCGGAATTGTGCTTCTCGTCATAGGAAAGATCGAGATCCGCATAGGGCATCAGGTGCATGAAGTAGAATTTCATCGCGTAGCCTCCCCGATGAAGCCGCCGACCAGTTCGACGAAGCGCTCCGCCTTCTCGACTTGAGGCAGGTGGCCGCAATTTTCGATGACCTCCAGCCGCGAATCGGGAATGAGATCGCGCCAGGCCGGGCCGTAGCCGGCGGGGACGACCTTGTCGTCGCCGCCCCACACGATCAGCGTCGGCACCGAGATACGGTGCAGCCACTTGTGCAGGTCGGGATTGTAGAAGCGCGGCTCCCAGGCGAGCTTTGCCGTGGTCAGCCTGTTCTTGAGAATGATCTCCAGCCCTTCCTTTGACGGCGGCGTGGCCAGCATCTGCTCGGCATAGGTCTGGTCGTGGAAGAGGTTGCGGGCGGTCTCCTCCGCATTCCACAGGAAGACGTCGCCCTTGCGCAGTCCTTTCACGCGGATGCCGGCCGGCGCCACGACGGTCAGCGAATTGAGCTTCGTCTGATTGCGGATGGCAATCTCGGCGGACAGCCAGCCGCCGATCGAGCCGCCCACGAGATTGACCTTGTCGAGGCCGAGGTGGTCGATGACATCGAGATAGAAGAAGGCGAGGTCGGACATGCCGTCCAGCCATTCCGGAGAATCGGACGCACCGAAGCCCGGATGTTCGGGCACGATCACCTCGTAGCTCTCGGCAAGCTTCTCCATGAAGGGCGCCCAGCGCGCCGCGCCGCTCGAACCGTGCAGGAAGAGCAGCGGCGCGCCCTTGCCGCCGCGCATGAACCGGACATTGCAACCGGTTATGGTCTCGGTGCTTTCGGTGAAGCTCATCGTGTCCTTGCCCTCCCCGGCCGCTATAATCCGCGTGTGACGGGCACTCCCCTGCCCGCGATGGCGGCAATCTGTATAACCTTCGCTGGTCGGTCAATATGACTCTGTCAAATTTTGATTGATAATAGCAAATTTCTAACTTGCATCTTCGGAAATTGCATACAAAGTAAGCGCCGCCTTGAAGGGTCTAATATGCGCTTCCGGGTAGCAGGGAGGACAAGGATGCAAGCGGGAAAACTGTTCGATCTGAAGGGTCAGGTGGCGGTCGTCACCGGAGCCGCCAGCGGATTGGGGCTGGCGATCACCAAGACGCTCGCAGCCAACGGCGCGCACGTGGCGCTGCTCGACCTCAATTCCGAAACGCTTGCCGCGGCCTATCAGTGGGTGAACGGCCAGGGCTTTTCCGCCGAGAGTCATCAGGTCGACGTTTCCGATTCCGAGGCCCTGCGAAAGACGATCGACGGCATTGCCGAAAGGCACGGCCATCTCGACATTCTCGTCGCCAATGCCGGCATCAGCGGCGGCCCGAATTCCCGCACCGAAGCAGGCGCCATCGAGAATGTCAGCGACGAGTTGTGGAACAAGGTCGTGGACGTCAACCTCACCGCCACTTTCGTCGCCATCCAGTCAGCGGCAAAACATATGAAGAAGCAGAGACAAGGCCGAATCGTCGCGATCGCCTCGATCGCGGGGCTCCGCGCCGACCCGATGACCGGTTACGCCTATGCCTCCAGCAAGGGCGCCGTCGTCAATCTCGTCAGGCAGGCGGCCTGGGAGCTGGCGCCCTATAATGTTCTCGTCAACGGCATCGCGCCCGGCCCGTTCCGCACTAATATCGCCGGCGGCCGTATCCGTGAGCCGGAGGTGGAAAAGGCCTTTGCCGACACCGTGCCGCTCGGGCGTATCGCCGAAACCGACGAGATCATGGGCCTCGCCCTGTTGCTGTCGTCCAAGGCGTCGAGCTTCATGACCGGCACGGTGATCCCGATCGATGGAGGCACGGTTGCCATTTGAGAAACAGGACGGTCTGCGCACTGCGAGATGTCGCGATTGACAATATCAGGCTCCCTGCTTTATCCCCTGAAGGGGGAGAAGGGATCCTTGCAAGCAAGGCCCGGAATTGACGGATACTAGAGCGCATCGTCTTACTGCATTCGGAGGAACGACCATGAATATCGCGACCAACCCCGCCCCCTCTTCCGAGGCGTATGCGTCCCCGCGCCTGCTGATCGACGGCGTCTGGTTGGAAAACGGCGACCGCAAGACCCAGCCTGTCGTCAATCCCGCAACGGAAAAGGCGATCGGTGTCGTGCCGCATGCCACGGCCGGGGATCTCGACCGGGCGCTGGAAGCCGCGCGACGCGCCTTTCCGCTGTGGCGCGCCAAGAGCCCGCGCGAGCGCGGCCGCATATTGAAACGAGCCGCCGAGCTCATGCACGAGCGGCAGGAGGAGATCGCCCGGCTCGCGACGCTTGAGATGGGCAAGCCGATCGCCGAAGCGCGGCTTGAAACCCATTTCGCGACCGAAGAAATGGAATGGTTCGCCGAGGAAGGCCGCCGTACCTATGGCCGCGTCATCCCGGGTCGTATCGGCGAGACACGCTTCCAGGTAGTCAAGGAACCTGTTGGTCCGACGGCGGGTTTTTCGGCCTGGAACTTCCCGGTCGGCAACGCCGCCCGCAAGATGGGTTCGGCGCTGGCCGCCGGCTGCACGATGATCTACAAGCCCGGCGAAGAGGCTCCGGCCGCCGCTGCTGCCGTCGCCCAGTGCCTGATCGACGCGGGCGTGCCGGCCGGCGTCATCGCCGTGGTCTACGGCGTGCCGGACTTCATCTCGCGCCATCTGCTCGCCTCCCCGGTCATCCGCAAGATCTCGTTTACCGGCTCGGTACCGGTCGGCCAGCATCTCATCAGGCTCGCGTCCGAGGGGCTGAAGCGCACCACGATGGAACTTGGAGGCCATGCGCCGGTGCTCGTCTTCGATGATGCCGACCAGGTGGCCGCGCTGGAAATGTCGGTGCAGCGCAAGTACCGCAATTGCGGTCAGGTCTGCGTCTCCCCCACCCGCTTCTATATCCAGGACAAGTCCTACGAGGCCTTCTGCGCCGGGTTTGCCGAAAAGGCCTCGAAACTGAAGGTCGGCGACGGCCTTGACCCGTCGAGCAGCATGGGTCCGATGGTGCATGCCCGCCGCCGCGATGCGATCGAGGCGCTGGTGCAGGATGCCACCTCCAAGGGCGCCAAGCTTCTGGCCGGCGGCCATCGCGTCAACAACGAGGGCTTCTTCTATGCGCCGACCGTGCTCGCCGACGTGCCGGACGACGCCCGCATCATGAGCGAGGAGCCCTTCGGCCCCGTGGCCGTCCTGAACCGCTTCTCGGATTTCGACGACGCGATCACCAAGGCGAACAAGCTGCCCTATGGCCTCGCCGCCTATGGTTTTTCCAACTCGCACAAGACCATCGCCAGGCTTTCGGATCAACTCGAAGCCGGCATGGTCGGCATCAATTCCTTCAACATCTCCATGCCGGAAACGCCGTTCGGAGGGGTGAAGGCGAGCGGCCACGGCTCGGAAGTCGGGATCGAGGGCGTCGAGGCCTACATGGTTACCAAAACGGTCAGCGTAAGCTGATCCGTATGGTCAGCATCACCTGATCCGGCTGGTTTTTGAAAGTTTCCAAGAGGACGAGGATTATGAAACACGTTAAACCGACCGGCACATTCGCTGCCGAAGCCGTGCTGACCCACATGAAGGCCGCCGGCATCGACGTGCTCTTCGCCAATGGCGGCACCGACTTCCCGTCGATCATCGAGGCCTTCGCCCGCCAATCCGAGACCGGCCTGAAGATGCCCGAGCCATTGGTCATTCCGCATGAAGGCGTGGCGGTCGGCATGGCGCATGGCTATTACCTGATGACCGGCAAGCCGGCCGGCGTCATCGTCCATGTCAATGTGGGCCTCGCCAATTCCGTCATGGGCCTTATCAACGCCCGGTCGGAAAACGTGCCGATCATGATGTTCTCCGGTCGCACCCCGATCACCGAGGCCGGTCGTTTCGGGTCGCGCTCCTCACCGATCCATTGGGGCCAGGAAATGTTCGACCAGGCCGGCATGGTCCGCGAAGTGGTCAAATGGGACTACGAGCTGCGCTATCCGGAACAGGCAGGCCTCGTCATCGACCGCGCCATGAGCATCGCCATGAGCGAGCCGCGCGGCCCGGTCTATCTCAGCCTGCCGCGCGAAGCGCTGGCCGAAGGCGCCGAGATCGAGACCGGTCAACGCTCGACGGCAACGCCGACCACCTACGGCCCGGCCGATCCGGCGCTGGTGGCGGAAGCCGCCGACCTGCTCGCCAGGGCGAAGAACCCCCTCGTCATCTGCCAGAGCCCGGAACTCGCCCCCGATTTCGAGCCGCTCGCAAGTTTCATCGACCGCTTCGCCCTGCCAACCGTCGAAATGTGGGCGACCCGCCTGGCGCTGCCCTCCGACCATCCAATGATGATCGGCCGCGATTCCACGCAGGTGCTGAAGGAGGCCGACGTCGTTCTCGTCATCAATGCCGCGGTTCCGTGGATTTCCGACCACACCGCTCCCGCTGAAGGCGCCAAGATCATTGCCATCGGTCCCGATCCGCAGCATGGCCGCGTCCCGATCCGCAGCTTCCCGATCGACATCGCGCTTGCCGGCGGCACCAACAAGACGATCGAGGCACTTGCCGCAGCCATGGCGGAGCGCGTGCCGGCCGGCGAAACCTTCTCCGAACGCCGCGAGAAATGGGCCAAGGTGAAGGCCGCCCAGGCGGAGGCCGCCGCCAAGCGCGCCGGGATCGGCAACGGCTCGCCGATGACCCCCGCCTATGTCAGCCGCTGCATTTGCGACATCATGGACGAGAAGACCACTGTCGTGAACGAGCTCGGCATCGACCCGTCGGTGATGGAGTTCAAGCACCCGAAGTCCTTCTTCTCGACGCCGCTTTCCGGCGGTCTCGGCTTCGGCATGACGGCGGCACTCGGGGCTCAGCTCGCGGACCGCGGCCGGCAGGTGATCGCTACCGTCGGAGACGGATCCTACATGTTCGCCAACCCGGTCGCCTGCCACCAGACGGCGACCGCGCTGAAACTGCCGCTGCTGACGATCGTCTTCAACAACGGCATCTGGAACGCCGTGCGCCGCTCGACCCTCTACATGTATCCGGACGGCAGTGCGGCGACCGCCAACATCATGCCGATCACCGCACTCGATCCCGCTCCGGACTATGCCGCCGTCGCCGGTGCCCACGGAGCCCATGCGGAACGCGTCGAGACGGGCGCCGACCTTCCGGCGGCCCTTGAGCGCGCGCTTGCCGCGACCAAGGGCGGCCGGCAGGCCATGCTCGAAGTCATGGTCTCCTACTAAAAGGTGTCGCGATGGGAGGAGGAACCGGAGAGGACGTAAAAACGCTGGCGGAGCTCCGCCGGCGTTATCCGATGGTCGGCGATCTCGAAAGGCGGGCGAAATGGCGCATTCCGCGTTTCGCTTACGAATTCCTGCAGGGCGGCGCGGGCGACGAGACGGGATTGAACCGCAACCGGTCCGCGCTGAAAGCGATCGAGGTCGTGCCGCGTTACGGCCTCGACGTCACCAAGGTCGATACGTCCGTCGAACTCTTCGGCCATCGCTATGCTGCCCCGATCGGCATTTCTCCGATCGGCCTCGACGGAATGATGTGGCCGGGGGCGACCGAACGTTTCGCGAAGGCGGCCCAGGCGCACAACATTCCCTATATGGTCGGCACGCTTGCCTGCGCGACGATCGAGCAGGTGGTGGAATGGGCGCCCGACGTGACCTGGTTCCAGCTCTACCCGATGGCGCCGGACGACCATCGATACAGTCTTGAAATGGCAGAACGCGCCCGCATGGCCGGTGCCAAGGTTCTGGTCGCGACACTCGACGTTCCGGTTCGTGCCAAGCGCCCGCGCGATCTCCGCAACGGCCTCGTCATGCCTTTCCGTTTGACGCCGAAGACGATGATGCGGGCCGCGATGGCACCTCTGTGGCTCGATGCCATAAGACGCAACGGCATGCCGACCTTTGCCAATATGGGAAAATTCGCCGGCGGCACGGACCACGGCGCGACGGCAGGTTTCGTGCAGAAACATATTGGCGGCGGCTTCCCCTGGGAGCAAATCGCCAGGCTGCGCGACAAATGGCCGGGGCCGATGATGGTCAAGGGCGTCATGCATCCGGCGGATGCGGAGAAGGCCCTTTCGCTTGGGCTCAACGGCGTCGTGGTCTCCAACCATGGCGGCCGGCAGTTCGATGCGGCACCCGCGACGATCGACGTGCTGCCTGAGATCGCCCGCACCGTCGGCACGCGCGGCACGGTGCTGTTCGACAGCGGCGTCGTGTCCGGCGTCGATATGCTCAGGGCGCTCGCCTGCGGCGCCCAATCCTGCTTCGCGGGGCGCGCCTTCATGCTCGGGCTAGCCGGGCTCGGCGACCGCGGGGCGACCCATATGGCGCAAGCCTTCATCGAGGAATACCGCATGGCGCTCGGCCAGAACGGGCTCTTGAGCTCCGACGAGGCCCGCCGCGCGCCCGTGCGCCATCCCGGCGCGTGGACACAAAAAGATTTCGCACCTCACATCCAACCTGTCTCCGGGGGAGGAGAAAACTCATGAAAGTCGCAGACGCCATTGCCGAAATCTTGAAGCGCGAGGGGATCGAGATCGTCTGCGGTTATCCGGTAAACCACGTTCTCGAACATGTCGCGATGGCCGACATCCGCCCGATCATCGTCCGCCAGGAACGCCACGGCCTGCACATGGCCGATGCCATGTCGCGCTTGAGCTCCGGCAAGACGATCGGCGTCTTCGCCATGCAGCTCGGCCCCGGCACGGAAAACGCCTATGGCGGCATCGCCCAGGCCTATTCGGAGTCGGTTCCGATCCTCGTGCTCCCGATGGGGTACGAGCGCCGCGTCGCGCATATCGATCCGAACTACAATGCCACGCGCTCGATGCGCGACATCACCAAGTCGGCCGAGCCGATTACATTAGCGGAAGAAATTCCGAATATCTTCCGCCGCGCCTTCTCCAAACTCAGAAACGGCCGAGGCGGTCCGGTGCTGATCGAGATCCCCAACGACATGTGGCAGCACGAAGTGCCGGAGCCTCTGGACTACCGGCCGGTTCTCGCCACCCGCTACGGGCCCGACCCGGCGGCGGTGAAGGAAGCCGTCGACCTGCTGCTCGCAGCCAAGCGTCCGATCCTCTACGCGGGCCAGGGCGTGCATTACGCCGAAGCCTGGCCGCAGTTGAAGGAACTCGCCGAACTGCTGGCGATCCCCGTCTCGACCAGCCTCGAAGGCAAGAGCGCCTTTCCCGAAACCCATCCGCTTTCGGTCGGTGCGGGTGGCGCCGCGATCTCCAAGACGCTCCGGCATTTCCTCGATACGTCGGACGTGATCTTCGGCATCGGCTGCTCGTTTACCGAAACCGCCTTCGGCGTGCAGATGCCGCTCGACAAGACGGTGATTCATGCCACCCTCGACCCGGATCACATCAACAAGGACATCGAGGCCAAGGTGGCGCTGATCGGCGACGCGGCCTTGACGCTCGACGCGGTATTGGCCGAACTCAAGGCCCGCAACACGGCCCAGCGCGACGGCAAGGATGTGATCGCCGAGATCGCCAAGGTTCAGGAGGAATGGCTTTCCGAATGGATGCCGAAGCTCACCTCCAACAGCAAGCCGCTCTCGCCCTATCGTGTCCTCTGGGACCTGCAGCACACGGTCGATATCGAAAACACGATCATCACCCATGACGCCGGCAGCCCGCGCGACCAGCTTTCGCCCTTCTGGAAGTCGGTGAAGCCGCTCACCTATATCGGCTGGGGCAAATCCACCCAGCTCGGTTACGGCCTCGGTCTCGCCATGGGCGCCAAGCTGATGCATCCCGATAAGCTCTGCATCAATGTCTGGGGCGATGCGGCGATCGGCTTCACTGGCATGGATTTCGAAACGGCGGTGCGTGAGCGCATTCCGATCATGTCTATCCTGCTCAATAACTTCTCCATGGCGATGGAATTGCCGATCATGAAGGTGTCGACGGAAAAATACCGCTCGACCGACATTTCCGGCGACTATGCCGCTTTCGCCCGCGCGCTCGGCGGTTATGGTGAACGCGTCACCGATCCGGACGAAATCATCCCGGCGATCAGGCGCGGCATCGAGCAGACGCAGAAGGGCGTGCCGGTGCTCCTCGAATTCATCACCACCCAGGAAATCGCCCGCTCGCGCTATCACCGCATGTTGACGGGTGAGAAGAAATGAGCGCGCTTGCTTCCACCCTCGACGCGCTGAAGCTGCATTTCGGCAACCGGCTTTCGACGACCCAGGCCGTGCGCGAGCACCACGGCCACGACATGTCCCGCCAGCCGACGCGCCTGCCGGACGCGGTGGTCTTTGCCGAGAGCGAGGATGAGGTGGCGCGCGTCGTCTCGGCCTGCTTCGAGGCAGACATCGCCGTGACGCCGTTTGCGGCCGGCTCCTCCATGGAAGGCCATACGATCCCGCTGAATGGCGGCATCTCGCTGGACCTCACCCGCATGAACCAGATCGTCGCGGTGAACCATGAGGATTTCGACGCGCAGGTGCAGGCGGGCGTCACCCGCAAGCAGCTGAACGCCCATATCCGCGATACCGGCCTGTTCTTCCCGATCGATCCCGGCGCCGACGCTTCGCTCGGCGGCATGGCCTCGACGCGTGCTTCCGGCACGACTGCCGTCCGCTACGGCACGATGCGCGAGAACGTGCTGGCGCTGCGCGTCGTCACCCCGCAGGGCAAGATCATCACCACCGGGCGTCGGACGAAGAAATCCTCGACCGGTTACGACCTGACCAAGCTCTTCGTCGGCGCCGAAGGCACCCTCGGTGTCATCACCGAAGTGACGGTCAAACTGCATCCGATCCCGGAGACGATCGCATCCGCCGTCTGCACCTTCGAGACGATGCGTGGCGCGGTCGAGGCCGTCGTCGCGACGATCCAGAGCGGCATTCCGGTCGCCCGCATCGAATTTTTGGACGAGGTAGCCGTCGAGGCGGCGAACCGCCATGCCGGCCTGACGCTGAAGCTCGCCCCTACCCTCTTCCTGGAATTCCACGGCAGCCCGCGCTGGGTGGAGGAGCAGTCCAACACGGTGCGGGAAATCGCCGACGAGTTCGGCGGCTCGGATTTCCAGTGGTCGACCCGCACGGAGGACCGCGAACGGTTGTGGAAAGCGCGCCACGAGACGATCTACGCCAACCAGACGCTGCGCCCCGGCTGCAAAGCCTTCACCACGGATGTCTGCGTGCCGATCTCTCGGTTGGCGGAAGCCGTGCTGGCCGCCCGCGAGGACATCGACAATTCCTTCCTCATGGGCAAGATCATCGGCCATGTGGGCGACGGCAATTTCCATGTCGGCTACCTGATCAAGCCGGAAATCCCGGAAGAGCTCGCCGAGGCCGAAAGGCTTTCGGAACGGCTCTATCAGCGCGCCATCGACATGGGCGGCACCTTCAGCGGCGAACACGGCATCGGCATTTCCAAGCTGAAATACCTCCGCCGGGAGCATGGCGATGCGGTCGACATGATGAATGCCATCAAGGCAGCGCTCGACCCCAAGGGCATCATGAATCCAGGCAAGCTCGGTCAGGTAGGATAAATCCTGCCGGACGTCAGGATTGTCGGGAAAGATCGATGCGGCTCGTCACCACCGACCGGCCGGTTGCCGGGTCCTTGTCGATCGTTTGGAGCCGAAGCCGGTCGCTGCCGATCCTCTCGATCGTCATGTCGGCGGCACGGTCGCCGTTCGTCACCCTTGCCCAGCGGACCCCGAGATTGATCGCGTTGCCCTTTCGGGCTCCCGAAAGCGCGGAAGGTTGGCCGGAGGGGCCGATATAAGTGCCCCTGTAGCGACGATCGGACACGGTGAGATCGGCGGAAATGCTGCGCCGGACCACCAGCAGGCCGCGGCAATTGCCTTGCATCGAAAGACTGGATGCGCCGGAGGCCATGGCAAGGTTGCAGGTGACGTTGATCGGCCTGACGCCGATACGCGTCAACACCGTGCCCTTGCCGCTCCAGTTTCCTGCAAGCGTCTTTAGAAAATCGCTTTCGGCGGCTGATGCGGGCAGAGACCAAAAGGCCGTGGCAACCAGCAGGGCCGCAGCAAGGAGAGTTCGCATGACGAGAGCCTTGTTGAGCCTTTCGCAGGCAACGCCCTCCGCCACTCCAGGTTCCGTCAAACACCGAAAGGTGACGCGAAGCCTTCCCAAGAGTCCGATTTTGTGATTATATTGAATGAACGTTCAGCAAATAAGAGCTGTGTCATGAATGAACATGTCCGCGACATCTCGATTCCCAACGACTGGGACCGGCGCGGGTTGCCTGGCTGGTGCTATCATTCGGATGCGCTTCTGGAGCTCGAAAAAGACCACGTCTTCCGCAATCACTGGCAGATCGCCTGTCATGTCTCCGACGTGCCGGAACCGGGCGACTATCTCGCCATGGATGCGGTGGGCGAGCGGGCGCTTATCCTCCGCGACAAGGGTGGCCGGCTCCGCGCCTTCCAGAATATCTGCCGCCATCGGGGTTCGCGGCTGGTGACGGACGAAACAGGCCATTGCAAGGGCGCGCTGGTCTGTCCCTTCCATGGCTGGGTCTACAATCTCGACGGCACCCTTCGGGGTGCTGCCCGTCCCCAGAGCTTCCCGCCGCTCGATAAGCATGAGTTCGCATTGGAGCCAATCGAGATCGAAGTCTGGATGGGCTTCGTCTTCATCCGCTTCCGTAAAGGACCGCAACCATCCGTCGCCGATCTCATGCGGCCCTTCGAAAAGGAGCTCTCCCATTACCGCACGGCCGATATGGTGCCGACCAGAGGCATCTGGACCCAGGAAACGCCGGTCAACTGGAAATCCGTTCGCGACGTCGACAACGAAGGCTATCACGTCGCGATGGCGCATCCGGCGCTGCAGGATCTCTACGGCTCGACTTACTTCGATGAACCCTTCGTCAAGGGCGTGTGCCGGTCATTTGCGACCTATAACCCTTACGCCGGGCGGCGCTGGAGCGTGAGGAACTACATGAAACTCGCCCCCGATCCGGCGCATCTGCCGCAGCACCTGAAGAAAGCCTGGATCTATTACGGCCTTTTCCCCAACGCGGTGATCGCAGTCACGCCGGAAACGACGCAATTCTATCAGGAATTTCCAATCTCGAAGGACCGGACCATGCTCCGCGGCGGCATCTATCGCTACGCGCAGGAAAGCCGGACGCAGCGGCTTGCCCGTTACCTTTGCTTCCGTATCGACCGGGACACGCAATCAGAAGATGTGCAGCTCACCATCTGGTCCAATGAATCCATGACGTCGAAAGCCTTCAACGGCTTCTATCTCTCCGACCTCGAATATGGCGTGCGCACCCATCACGATCATCTGCGGGCCGCGTTACCGGTCATGACGCTGGACGAGCCTCCGGAGGAGAAGGACATGGCGGCCATGAATGCACAGATGAAGGCGCACAAGTAATCTCTTGCGTGATGCTGGCGCTGATTAAGTTACCAGAATATTAGGCGCCGATAAAATGCAAGTTTTCGCATCGGAGTATCGAGGCGTTAACCGGCTAAAAACGAAGTAATGCTTAGCTTCTCTTATTTTATTGGCGACCGATTTCTGTTGTGGTCGATTCCTTCAGGATAATTTGAACATGATTCCCGTCGAGGCAGGAAAACAGCAGCAGGCCGCCACTCCCCGATCCATGCGCATCCTGACGGAGGCGATCGGGAAGGATCTCGAACATTTCAGCCTGGACAACACGTTGGTCGTGAAGCAGATCAGGCTTCTGGCCATCAATGCGCTGATCGAGGCGGCCAGGGCCGGCGAAACGGGTAAGGGATTCGCCGTCGTCGCCAATGAGGTGCAGCGTCTGGCCCAGATTGCCAGCGATATCGCCGGAAAGTTCGAAAGCAATGTGCTGGGCCGCATCGGGCTCAGCCGTGCCATGGCGGATTCGCTGATGACCGAAATGGAGGGCGTGCGGCTGACCGATCTCGCCCAGACCCTGGTGCAGCTCATCGTCCGCAATCTTTTCGAACGCACCGCCGATGTCCGCTGGTGGGCGACCGACACCGCTCTCTGGCAGGCTCTTGAGGAGCCGAGCGCGGAAAAGGCTGCCTTCGCGGCGGAGCGTCTCGGCGTCATCAACCGTTTCTACACGGTCTATCTCGATCTCGTCGTGACCGATCTTTCCGGCAAGGTGATCGCGTCGGCCAATCCGCGCTTCCAGCGCAAGCTGGTGGGCACGTCGCTTGCCGGCGATCCGTGGTTCACGGCCGCCTGCCGCTGCCAATCCGGCGACGAATACATTGTCGACGAGGTGAAGCCGAGCCCGCCGCACGACAACCATCATGCGCTCGTCTATGCCACCGGCATCCGCGAGGGCGGCAAGCTCGACGGCACGCTGCTGGGGACGCTCGGCGTCTATTTCGACTGGCAGAACCAAGGCCAAGCGATCGTCGAAAAGGAAGCGAACCTGCCGCCGCAGGTGGCCGAGAGGACGACCGTGATGCTGCTCGACGGCAACAACCGGGTCATCGCCTCCACCGATCCGGCGCGGCTTTTCACCCATTTCATGCTGGCAAAACATGGAAGCGAGGCTTCCGGCAGCTATTACGACAATACGGGCTGCATCGTCGCCTTCGCGAAAACCCTGGGCTACGAGGATTATGACGGGCTCGGCTGGCACGGCGTGGTGATCCAGCAAACCGAAAGCGACCCGGCCATCAAGGCAACGTTGAATATACGTTAAGGTGCCCCCTAACTTTAGGGTACGCCGACACAATCGAGCCAACGATATTGTCCTGACAGGACTCGCTCACCCTCGCCACAGGCCTTCCCGCACCAGCTCGTCCATCGTCAGCCTGATCCCCTGCCTCAGGATCGAGACGAGGTCGTCGATCTGGCTTTGCGTGATCGTCAGCGGCGGAGACATCACGCACATGTGGATGAGCGGGCGAACCAGCAGGCCAAGGCGCTGGCAATGGACGTCGATGCGCTTGCCCACTTCAAGGTCAAGCGCCAGCGGATTGTTGCTTTCGCGGTCGGCAACGCATTCGACGCAGGCCATCAGCCCCAGTCCGCGCACCTCGCCGACCAGCGGCAGGTCCTCCAGGGTCTTCAGCTGTGCCTGGAAATAGGGAGCGTTCTCCCGGGCCTGGGCGAGCAGCCCATCCTCCAGCAGGTCGAGATTCTTCAGCGCGACCGCACAACCGATCGGGTGGCTCGAATAGGTGAGCCCATGCGCGAACATCGCTTCCGGATGGTTCGAGGCACGGAGCTGTTCGAGCAGGTGCGAGGAGATCATCACGCCGCCGAGCGGAAAGTAGCCGGAGGTCACGCCCTTGGCGAAGGTGATCATATCCGGCTCGATGTCGAAGACGTTTCCGGAAGCGAAAACATGACCCAGCCGGCCGAAGGCGGTCACCACCTCGTCGGCGATGAACAGGATGTCATTTTCGGCGCAGAGTTTCCGCATGCGCCTGAGATAGCCGTCGGGAGGGACAATCACGCCGCCGGATGCCATGACCGGCTCGGCGATGAGGGCGCCGATACGCTCCGGGCCGTGCTTTTCGATCGCTTGCTGGAACTCGTCCACCAGAAAATCGCAGAATTGCCGTATGCTCATCCCGGCCGGCCGGCGGAAGGGATCGGGGCAGGACAGCTTGACGACCTGATCCGAGGCGTTGTCCATCCAGTCGTGGTCGCGCGGGCGGCCGTTGAGCGAGGCGGAAAGATAAGTCGAGCCGTGGTAGCCGCCCTGGCGCGACACGATCAGCTTCTTCTCCGGCCGGCCGCGGACATTGTTGGAAAACTGCATGAAACGCAGCGCCGTCTCGACCGCGGAAGAACCGCCGGTCGTATAGAAGACGTGATCGAGGTCGCCTGGCGCATGGGCTGCCAGCCGTTTCGCCAGCTGCGCTGAGGGCTCGCTCATCGTATACCAGGGTGAATTGTAGGAGAGCGCCATCGCCTGCTCGTAAAGCACGCGGGCGATGGGTTCGCAGCGATGGCCGACATTGGTGCACCACATGCCGGCCGGCCCGTCGATCAGCCGCCTCCCCTCCTGATCCGTGACATAGATGCCGTCGCCTGCGGCAATACCGCCGCGCGCTTCCGCGCCGATCGATCCCGCGACTGGCCAAGGCTGGATGAGATGGGCTTTAGCGGTTGCGGCCAGCGCGTCCTCCTCCAGAGCCGCGATTTTTGCCGGGTCACGTTTCGCCGCCATTTCCTGCTCCTCACGAAAATTTTGATGAATCCGATAAGCTCATGCTATTTATATTGTAATTCTATTATTTTGAATGTCCGTTCAATCAATATGACAGAAATACCCCTTGCGTTCAATCCGGTTTTGCGCTCATCTCCTCAAGGGAACGACAAAGGGCGAAAACGCCCGAGGAAAACCGGGATGAGACGGCTGCTTCAATATGATTGTCGCCGTAGCGTGTTCTGCGCGGAGGCCTGCTGATGGCGATCACGGCAAGCCACGCGCCGGCCGAGTTGGCTCCGCCCGAGCCCCCGCGACCAAGATGGTCGGCCAGCGAGGAGGCGAGCGGACTGGCGCTGATCTCGCCGACGCTGCTCTATGCTGTCTCCCTGCTGGCCCTGCCCATCCTTATCGTCTTCGCTTATAGCTTCTGGTCGCAGGACTATCTCACGATCGACCGCGCCCTGACGCTTGAAAACTACCGCACGGCACTTTTCGAGCCGATGTATCAGGATCTGCTCGGCCGTTCGCTGGTCATCTCGCTTGTCGTGAGCCTCGTCACCGTGGCGATCTCCTATCCGATTGCCTGGTTCATTTCCTTCCACGGCGGACGGCACAAGAATCTCTGGCTCTTTTTGATCACCGTGCCCTGCTGGACGAGCTATCTGCTGCGCGTCATGTCCTGGAAGGTGATCCTCGGTTACCAGGGCGTCTTGAACACCGGCCTCATGTCGGCCGGCATCACCGACCAGCCGATCGCCTCGCTGCTCTACAATTCCAATGCGGTGGTGATCACGCTGGTGCACAGCTGGGCTGCCTTCGCCATCCTGCCGATCTTCGTCTCGCTCGAAAAGATCGACCGTTCGCTGATCGAGGCGGCGCGCGATCTCGGCGACACCAGGCTGATGAGCTTCGTGCGGGTGGTGCTGCCGCTGTCGCTGCCCGGGATCATCTCGGCGCTCCTGATCGTCATGATCCCGACCGTCGGCGATTACGTTACGCCGAAACTCGTGGGGGGCAAGGACGGCGTGATGATCGCGACCGCCATCCAGGCGCAGTTCGGCAAGGGGGCCAATTGGCCGCTCGGCGCCGCGCTGTCCGTCACCACCATGATCGTCGTCTCGGCCATGGCCGGGCTGACCGTGCTGGCACTGAAACTCGTCGTGAGAAAAATCCGATGAACACCGGCGCCCCTGGAAAATCCCGCCTGTTACCCGGTTACGTGGCGCTCTATTTCCTGTTCCTCTACCTGCCGATCCTGCTTCTGCCGGTCTTCTCGTTCAACAATGCCGCGGCCACGACCTTCCCGCTCGCGGGCTTCACGACCAAATGGTACGTCTCGCTCCGGGGCAATGGTGAAATGTTGGCTGCGGCGGTGAACAGCCTGATCGTCGGGGTCTGCGTCTCGGGGCTCTCCACTTTGCTCGGCATCTGCGCGGCGCGCGCCATCACCCGCTATCGCTTCCGCGGCCGGCGGGCGGCGAACGGGCTCATCATGGCGCCGCTCTTCCTGCCGGAGATCATCGTCGCCGTATCGCTGCTGATGGTCGTGCTGGCGGCCGGCATGGAGCTGTCGCTGGCGACGATCATTCTCGGCCAGACGGTCTTTTGCCTGCCCTATTGCATGTCGGTACTGACCGCCGGTTTCGAAGGGTTCGACCGCAGCCTCGAGGAGGCCTCGCTCGATCTCGGCGAGACTGCCTTCGGCACGTTCCGGCGTGTCACGCTGCCGGTCGTGGCGCCGGCGATCCTGTCGAGCCTGCTGGTTTCGTTCACCATTTCCCTCGACGAATTCATCCTCGCCTTCTTTCTCTCCGGCACCGAACCGACGCTGGCGGTCTATATCTGGGGGCAGCTCCGCTTCGCCGCGAAACTGCCGAGCGTCCTGGCTCTCGGCACGATCATGCTGCTCATCTCGATCCTGTTGCTGACCATTGCCGAAGTCGTGCGCCGCCGCGCCGAACGCCGTTACGCCACCGGAGGTTACGCGCATGCCTGACACGCCTATGATCGCAATCGACCGGGTCAACAAATTCTACGGCATCTACAAGGCGCTGTCGGATGTTTCGCTTAACATCGGCGCCGGTGAATTCTTCGCGCTGCTCGGCCCTTCCGGCTGCGGCAAGACCACGCTGCTGCGCTCCATCGCTGGCTTCGACAATCCCAGTTCCGGCGATATCCGCATCGACGGGCATTCCGCCATCGGCGTGCCACCCAACCTCCGCCCGACCAACATGGTTTTCCAGAGCTATGCCATCTTCCCGCACCTGAACGTCGAGGAGAATGTCGCCTACGGACTGAAACGCTTGAAGCTCGGAGCCGACGAGGAGCGCCGGCGGGTCGGTGCCGCGCTCGAGCAGGTGCGTCTTGGCCACCTGGGCAAGCGGCGCGGCCATGAGCTTTCCGGCGGCCAGCGGCAGCGCGTGGCGCTCGCCCGGGCTCTTGTCCTCAGGCCGAAAGTACTGCTGCTGGACGAGCCCTTGTCCGCGCTCGACAAGAAGCTGCGCGAGGAAATGCAGGCGGAGCTGCGCTCGCTGCAGAGGGCTGTCGGCATCACCTTCGTGCTCGTCACCCACGACCAATATGAGGCGCTGGCGCTCTCCGACCGGATCGCCGTGATGTTCGGCGGACGGATCGCGCAGGTCGCGACCCCGAAGGAAATCTACCAGCACCCGCGCACGAAATCGGTTGCCGACTTCCTCGGCGGCATGAATTTCCTCTCCGGCCGGACGCTCGGGCAGACCGCCTCCGGCCTCACCGTCGAGACGGAAAAGTTCGGCACGTTGACATTGTCGCTGCCGGAGGAACGGATCGAGGTCGGTGCGCGGGCGACGGTCGGGATCAGGCCGGAGCGGCTGCGGCTGCTCTGGGACGACGAGCGTGCGCCCCACGAGCTGACGGGAAAGGTGGTGAACCGGGCCTATTTCGGCGAGACGACCCATCTCCTGGTGGGTGTCGAGGGGCTGGAAAAGCCGCTCTCGATGATCGAGACCAACACCCACGGGGCCGACGACCTGCCGATCGGCGCCGACATTCGCCTGGCCTACGACCCCGAGGCCTTCGTGCTCCTCGCGGACGACCCGCCGGTCGAACGGGTGCATTAGGCCTTGGCAGCCGCTTGTCCTGCCCTAACTGCCTGTCGCGGGCGGGCAAGGAGGAGAGATCATGATCATCCGGTCCGGAAGCTGCCTCTGCGGCAAGGTCAAATACAGTGTGAAGGACGCGCCGCTGAGGATAGGGCTCTGCCATTGCGCCGACTGCCGCAAGGAGAGCGGCTCGAGCTTCACCACATTCGGCATATGGCCGCGCCACGCATTCGAAAGCAGCGGTGAGGTCAAATATTTCCACGGCCGGGGCTTCTGCCCGGAATGCGGATCGCGCGTCTTCAACGAGAGCGAGGGCGACGAGATGGAAATCCGCATCGGCTCGCTCGACATGGCTCCGACCGATCTTGAGCCCATCTATGAGATCTGGGTGAAGCGACGGGAAAATTGGCTGCACCCGCTGCCCGTGCCGCAGTTCGAGGAGGATCGGACATGAGGCATTGCCGTTCCGCGCCGCGGGTATAAGGTGCCTTCGATATTTTAGGAGATTCATGCCATGGATTTGCTTCAGAAGGCGATCGCCATCGCGACGACGGCGCATGAGGGACAGTCGTCGAAGACGGGCGGCCCGTTCATCGATCATGTACGGCGCGTGGCGGAAAACGTGTCCGGCGAGGACGAAGAACTGGTCGCCTGGCTGCATGACGTGGTCGAGAAAGGCCCCGGCTGGACCCTCGACCGGCTGCGCAAGGAAGGTTTCCCGGAAGCGGTCGTCGAGGCGGTCGATGCGATGAGCAAGCGTGACGGTGAAAACTATTTCGATTTCGTGCGCCGTTCGATCAGGAATCCCCTCGCACGCCCGGTGAAGCGTGCCGACCTGACCGACAATCTTGCCCAGATGCGCCGGATGGGCGGCGACGATTCCAAGTTCGCCGAGGGGCTGCGCATCCTCGATGATGAATATCCCGGCTGAGCCGGAACCCTGAAGCCTCCTCCCCCGTTCGTTCCGCACGGCAGAGAGCCGCGACAAGGCGACAGGATGGGCTCATGGAACTCAAATCTCAGGTTGCTCTGGTAACGGGCGCGGGTTCGGGCATCGGCAAGGCGGCGGCACTGAAGCTCGCGAGCGAAGGCGCCAAGGTCGGCGTGCTGGGCCATACGAAAGACGAGATCGACAAGACCGCGATGGAGATAAGGGAGGCCGGTGGCGAGGCGCTGGTGCTGGAAACCGATGTCTCCGACGAGGCCCGGATGCGTGAGGCCGTCGACCGGCTCATTGGGGAATTCGGGCGGCTGGATATCGTCGTCGCAAACGCCGGCATCAACGGCGTCTGGGCGCCGATCGACGATCTGAAGCCGGAAGAATTCGACAGGACGATCGCGGTCAACCTGCGCGGCACCTATCTCACCTTCCACGTCGCGGTGCCGCATCTGAAAAAGCAGGGCGGCTCGGTGATCGTGGTTTCCTCGATCAACGGCAACCGAACCTTCAATACGCCCGGCGCGACGGCCTATGTGGCGACCAAAGCGGCGCAGGTGGCGATCGCCCAGCAGCTCGCGCTGGAACTCGGCAAGCACAGGATCCGGGTGAATGCCGTCTGCCCCGGCGCGATCGACACGAGCATCAATGACAACACCACCGTGCGGGGCGAGAGAGATACGGCCGTCCCGGTGAAATTCCCGAAGGGTGACATTCCGATCACCGGTGGCAGGGCGGGCGAAAGCGAAGATGTTGCAGAGGTTATCCTGTTCCTCGCCTCCGACCGCTCCCGGCATGTGACCGGCACGCCGATCTATGTCGACGGCGGCCAGGGGCTCCTGAGATAGGCTACGCTTGCTCAGGTGGCTTCCGGCCGGCTTCGATCCGTGCCACCCAGTCCGCCCCGATCCGATACTGCTTCAGGGCATCGACCGGGTCCTCGTCGTCGAGCCGCGAACAGAGCCGGTAGATTTCCAGCGTCTCGGCATCCATCTCGCCGCGCTGGTGGAAATACATGGCCGCGGCATATCTCGCACGCCCGGACCATTCGAGGCCCGGAGCCAGGTTGATCAATTGCCATTGCCGGCGGGTTTCGGGGTCCATGGCATGCCTCAAAACCGCCCTGGCGGCGTAAATGTCCGCCGATCGAGCCTGACGAAAGGCCGGGGCACGATCTTCGCCCGTTTCATCAGCTTCCGATATTGCAGCTCGCGCATCGCGTAGATCTCCACACAGAGGTCATCGGCGATGCGTTCGCCGAACGGCCGTTCCAGGCTGGCGATGGCGATGTTGCGCTTGGCGAGCGGCGACCAGATCGCCGCCGTCACCAGCCCGACTTCGCGTTTGCCCCGATGATAGACGATCGCGTGCTCGGCCGGAATATTGCCCTCGATCTCCAGCCCGACGAGGATGTGTTTCAGCGTCCTCCTTTCCCGCGCCCGGAGGATCGCGTCGCGCCCGTTGAAAAACGGCTTTTCCGTATCCACCAGCCAGTCGAGGCCGATCTCGTCGGGCATCCGTCCGCGATCTGTCCGAAGCGCGCCTTCGGCTGTGACGAAATCGGCGTTTGCGACGATGAAGCCTGCTTCGATGCGGGCGCGATTGAGCGCGTCGTAACCGATCGCCTTCAAACCGTGGAGACGGCCTGCCGTCCACAGCCGGTCCCAAAGCGACAAAGCCTTGCCGACCGGCACGAACAGCTCGTAGCCGAGATCGCCGGTGAAGCCGGTGCGGGAGATAGTCACCTCTGCGTCTTCATGCGGAAAGCGTGCGAGCTGGAAGGGTTTGAGCGCGTCCACGCCGGCAAACCCGGCTGCCTGGAGGATGGAGAAACTCGTCGGTCCCTGTAGGGCAAGGCCGGCAATAACTTCCGTCTCCTCCTCCACCGTCACCGAAAAACCGATGGCGCTGTCGAGCAGCCAGGGCAGATGCCGCTCCTGGCAGCACAGGCGGAAATCATCCGCATCCAGTCGGAAAAGCGTACCGTCGTCCAGCACATGGCCGTGATCGTCGCACCAGGCGGTGTATTGCACGCGTCCGACGGCGAGCTTGCGCACGTCCCTCAGCGTCAGCCGGTTGAGATAGCGTTCCGCATCCGGGCCGGTGATGCGGTATTTCATCATCGGCGAGATGTCGAACAGGGCCGCCTGCGAGCGGATGCAGAAATATTCGAGCTCGGTGTCGAAGATCGAATGCGGCGCCTTGCAGCCGGCCCAGGTGTACCAGTCGTTGGTTTCCGAGAGTTCCTTAAGCCGCGGATGGAAAGGCGTTTCGCGCCGTGGCGTGGCGATGTGCTTCTGGCCGGCAAGGCGGGCTGCAAGTCCGGGCGTCATCGGCGTTCTCCCGCAAGGATGCTTTGCGCGGCCAGGAACCCCGGCAGGCCGGAAATGCCGCCGCCCGGATGCGAACCGGCACTCGCGAGATAAAGTCCCTTCAGCGGCGTGGAATATCGGCACGCTGCATTGACCGGCCGGTTGACGAGCAGCTGATCGGTCTGCAGCTCGCCATGATGCCAATGCCCGCCGGACATATGATAGCAGGCTTCGATATCGGCAGGTGTCATCAGGCTCGAACCGAGGACAAATTTGCCGATGCCCGGCGCATGGCGCTCCAGCACGTCAAGCACGACCTTCTGGAAGCGAGGCTTGCCGGCTTCCCATCCTTCCCCGAGTTGGTAGGGTGCGAACTGGACGAGTGCCGAAAGCGTCGCGGCGCCGGCAGGCGCGAGCGATGGATCGGCAAGGCTTGGAACTGTGATCTCCATCACCGGATCCTCGGAGAATTCGCCGTATTTCGCGGGATTGAAGGCATTTTCCACATGGTCGATCGAGCGGGCGATCACCAGCCGCCCGCGATGGTCCTCCGGTAAGACGCCACTGAATTCCGGCACCCGCTCGAGTGCCAGGTCGAGCCGCGCGACATTTCCCTTCGAGCGAATGTTTTTCACGGCGCGCAGGAAGCCGGTGCTCAGCTCGGCCGCATCGACGAGGGTAAGGAAGGTCATCTGCGGATGAATGGCCGAGACGACGACCGGCGCGGAAATCTCCTCGCCGCTCGCGAGCGCAATACCCTTTGTCTCGCCGCGGTCCGCGAGGATCCGGGTGACGGACGTGCCGGTGCGGATCGTCACGCCTGCGCTTACGGCGGCCTTTTCGAAAGCAGCCGCCAGCGCGCTCACGCCACCCCGAGGCATGAATTGCGCGCCGGCGGCGCCACCTGCCTCGCCGGTCAATCGGTAATGGAGCCCGAGCAGCGAGGTGGGCGAACGGGGACCGAGATGAATGCCAAGCGTGGCGTCGAAGGCGATCAGCCCCTTCAACCGGTCGTCGGTAAGATATTCGTCGGCGACATCCGCGACGTTCATCAGGAGCATGCGCAGGAAATCGCGGCCCTCTTCACGGCCTCTGCGGATCATGTTCCAGCCGGCCGAGGCGAAGGCCGCCATGTCGCCAGCAGTCACCGCGCCGATCTCCGGCGGCCGGCGCTTCAGGAAACGTTTCAATATGCCCGCCTGGAAGAGAAGCTTTTCACGGAGCTCGGAGAAACGAACCGCCTCCGCCGCCGTCACGCCGTCGGTCCGCTCGCCATAGGCGCCGCGCAGCACGGCTGGCATGCCGGTTTCGGAAAGTGCCACGGTCGGTAATATTTCGGGGAGCTCAGCTTGCAGTCCAATCAGCTTCGCGACATCGGGATCGAGCCGGTTGACGATATGCGCGAGGCCACCCGCGCGGAAACCGGGATGGAATTCATAGCCGTGCAAAGCTCCGCCGACATTGCCGGCCGCTTCCAGCAGCAGCACCTTGCGGCCGCTTTTCCCGAGAAGCGTGGCTGCAGTCAGCCCGTTATGCCCGCCGCCGATGATGATCACATCAAATGACGTCATGGGCTTGGCTCATATGTTTCGTGCCGAGTCTCAGGTCGCGCAGGATTTCGGCCGCCGCATTGCGGCCCGGCGCGCCCATGACGCCGCCGCCCGGATGGGTGGAGGAGCCGCAGAGATAAAGCCCCTTCACGGGGCTGCGATATTGCGCGTAGCCCGGCACCGGCCGGTTGAAGAGCAACTGGTCGAAGGTGAGCTCTCCCTGGAAGATATTGCCTTCGGTGAGGCCGACCTCCTCCTCGATCTCGCGCGGCGTGCGCACTTCCATATGCACGATCCGCTCGCGGAAGCCCGGCGAGTACTCGGCGATCTGGCTGATCACGGTTTCGGCAAAGGCGTCGCGGTCGGCATCGGTCCAGTCACGGCCCTCCACCTTCGGCGGGCAATATTGCACGAAGCAGCTCATGAAGTGCTTGCCCGGCGGGGCCATGGTGGGGTCGAGCTGGGTCGGGATCACCATGTCCACGAACGGATCGGCGGACCAGCGCCCGGCCTTCCAGTCGTCATAGGCGCGTTCCATCCTCTCGACCGAATCCGTGAAATGCAGGTCGCCGCGGATGCAGGACGAGCCGGCCGGCAGTGCAGGGAACTCCGGCAGGCTGTCGAGCGCGATGTTGAGTTTGCCGGACGAGCCGCGCATTTTGAAATGCCTGACCCGATGGAGAAACGTGTCCGGAAGGTCCTGCTCGTCGACGAGTTTCAGGAACGTGCGTTTGACGTCGGCATTGGAGACGACGAGTTTGCCAAGCACCTCCTCGCCGCCGCAAAGCACGACCCCTGCCGCTTCGCCGTTTCGAGTCAGCACCTTTTCGACATCCGCACCGATGCGGATCGTGCCGCCCCAGGCCTGGAAGGAAGAGGCAAGCGCTCTGGAAACGGCACCCATGCCGCCGCGTGCATAACCCCAGGCACCGACCGAGCCGTCCACCTCGCCCATGTAGTGGTGCAGCAGCACGTAGGCTGTGCCGGGCGACATCGGTCCGAGCGCCGTGCCGATGATGCCGGACAGAGCCAGATAGGCCTTGATGACATCCGTCTCGAAATATTCGTCGAGGAAATCGGAGATCGACATGGTCCAGAAGCGCAGGGTCTGCGCGATCTGCGAAGGCGTGAACTCCCCGAACTTCCTCGCGAGATGAATGAGCTCGGAAATGTCGCGCGGCCGGAAGGAGAACGGATCGGGCGCGGTGCGCATCAGAAGCGGCTGGATGAAGCGGCACTGTCTCGTCACGTCTCGCGCGTAGCGGTCATAGGCTTCCGCATCGCGCTTCGACCAGCGGGCGAATTCCCGCCGGTGGCTGTCGTGGTCGCGGTAGGAGGCAAGATAATCTCCGTCGCGAGTAAAGACCGCCCCGCCCTCATAAGCGACCACCTGCAGACCGTGTTCGGGCAATTCGAGATCGCGCATGATCTCCGGGCGAAAGAGCGAGCAGACATAGGAGCAGTTGGAATAGGTAAAGCCGGGCGTCAGCTCGCGGCTGGTGGCTGCGCCGCCGACCCAGTCGTTCTTTTCGAGCACGACAACATCGAGGCCGGCCCGCTGCAGATAACAGGCGGCGACGAGGCCGTTATGCCCTCCCCCGATCATCACCACATCGTATCTTTTCATGCGGCTCCCCATGCATGCTCGCATGAAATTCGCACGGAAAGCGGAAATCTGTCCAGATATTTTGAATGAACATTCAGCAAGTATATTGCAATCCTCTGATTTCGCGCTAACATTTCCATGTCGGACGGATGGACAAAATGGTGGAATCCGAGACCCGCGAACCGGAATATAACGAGAAGGCAATCCGCTTCCCGGAGGTGATCCGGGGAGAGGGTTATCTTCGCCGGGCTGCCGTCGGCGAACCCCACGTCAGGAAGAATATCCGCACCTGGACCGCCCTGCAGAAGGTCCTTGACAGCGGAGAGCATAACCTCACTCATCTTCGCGGCTACAAACCGGGTCTGCGGGAGTGAATCACATGCTTCTCGACCTTAGGAAGGGTGAAGGGGTGGAGAACATGAAAGTCGTCCTGGAGGACATATCGGCCAATGAAACCCGAACCGGAGAACCGGAAAGGCGCGGCCGCAAGGCTTCCAAGGAAATCCGCCGGCAGCAGCTCATAGAGGCGACGATCGATTCGCTTGCCAAACGCGGCTACGCCGAGACGACCATGGCGGATGTGGCGGATGGCGCGGGCCTCTCCCGCGGAATCGTCAACTTCCATTTCGAAAGCAAGGAGAAGCTGCTCGTCGCCACGTTACAATACATGGCGGACGAATATGCCGACCACTGGATGGCCGCGCTGGAAAAGGCCGGGCCTTCGGCGGCGGCGAAACTCTGGGCGCTCGTCGCGGCGGATTTCGACCGCAAGATCACCACCAAGCGCAAACTCGCCGCCTGGTGCGCCTTCTGGGGCGAGGCGAAATCGCGGCCCACCTATCAGGCGCTCTGCGGGGCCCGCGATGCCCGTTATCAGGACATCTTCGAGGGGCTCGTGACCGAGATGAAAGCTCAGGCCGGTTACGACTTCGAACCGAAGGCGCTGACGCTGGCGCTCTGCGCCATGATGGAAGGCCTCTGGTGGCGGCTGATGATGAGCGACGGGCTCACCCGCGAGCGCGCCTTGCAGGCGGCGATCGAATATGTCGTCGCCGCCTTTCCGCAGCATATGACCCGGGAGGGTCCAAAGACGAAATAGGGAACAGCCTGACAAACGGATGAGGAGACCGCAATGACGTTGAAATTGGCATTTCGGCATTTCACGCGAGCGGCGTTGCTCGCATCGCTCCTTTCTGCGACAGCCCTTCCGGCACGTTCCGCCGACGGCATCACCATCTTCGACTGGTCCGGCTACGAAGACCCCGCCTTTCATCCGGCTTACACGGAAAAATACGGCTCCGAACCGGAGTTCTCCTTCTTCGGCGACGAGGAGGAGGCCTTCCAGAAGCTCCGTTCCGGCTTCAGGGCGGATCTTGCCCATCCCTGTTCGCAAAGCGTCGTCAAATGGCGCGAGGCCGGCCTGCTGGAGCCGCTCGACACGGCGAAGCTTTCGAGCTGGAACGATATCCTGCCGGGCATCAAAGCCATGAAAGGGCTGATGAGCGGGGCAGACGGGAAAGCCGATTTCCTGCCCTTCGAATGGGGCAACACGGTCTTGACCTACCGGACGGACAAGGTGAAACCGGAGGAAGTCGCCTCGCTGAAGGCCTTCGCCGACCCGAAGTTCAAGGACCGCGTCTCGATCGGCGACAATGTCGACGACGCCTATGCGCTGGCGGCGCTGGCGATTGGGCTCAAGGACTGGACGGCGATGACTGACGACCAGTTCAAACAGGCTTCCGACTTCCTGCGCGAGGTGCACAAGAATGTCCGGCTCTATTGGACCGACAATACGGACATCAGCCAGGCGATGGCAGGCGGCGAAGTGGACCTCGCCTGGGCCTGGAACGAGACCGCGACCACACTCACCGCCGATGGCGTACCGGTGGCGATGAAGAAGGATACGGCCGAGGGCCTTTCCACCTGGGTCTGCGGTTACGTGCGGCTGAAAGGCGGCGAAGGCGATGAGGCCGCGCAATACGACTTCCTCAACGCGATCACCGATCCGGGGATCAGCGCCTATATGGTCGAGAGCTGGGGTTACGGCCACGCGAATGCGAAGGGCATGGCGGCCGTCGATCCCAAGATCCTCGCCGACAAGGGGTATGCCGATGTGGACAAGTTCGTATCCAACACGCTCTTCCAGGCGCCGATGCCCATCGAGCTGCGCCAGAAGATGATCGCGGAATTCGAGAAGATCAAATCGGGGTATTGATCCTTTCCGGACCGGCGACGCTGCCGCTTCATCGTCTCCGGCCAAGCGCACGGTTGAATATGGTCGTATCTCCGCGCATAAGATAGGCATCAGCCATCTCTTGTCCGCAGGTGTTTCGTCATGGTTCAGGAAAAGCCTATCAGGCCCGCTCCCGTTATCGTCATCGACCTCCAGACGGGCATGTTCGACGGCATCGTCGAACCGCCGCTCCACGATGCCGGCCGCTTGACGGAGCGTACACGGACCGTGATCAACTGGGCGCGGCGGGAGGGCCGGAAGGTCGCCTTCGTCCGCCATGACGGACCGCCTGGCGATCCGCTGGCGCCGGGAGAGCCGGGTTGGCCGGTCTGGCCGGCTCTCGGCCAGACGGACGGTGAACCGACCTTCTCGAAGAAGGTCGGCGATGCTTTCAGCAATCCGGACCTCGGACGATGGATCGAGGAACAGGGTGCGACGGAAGTCGTGCTGCTCGGGGCCCAGACGGATTTCTGCGTGGCCGCGACGGTGAAGGGAGCGATGTCCAGCGGGCTCCAAGTCACCGTCGTCTCCGACGCGCACAGCACGCTGGATCAGCCCGACGAAGCTGCTCCGGCGATCATCAACCGCTACAATGCTCAATTTGCCGAGGCCGGCGTCAACCTGGTGAGGACAGAGGTGCTGACCGGATCGAGGGCTTAGCAGCGAGCTCCAGCCGGCGGGTGATGCCGATCTCCTTCAGGAATACCTCGTCGTGGCTGACCACCAGCAGCGCGCCGTCATAGGCGCGCAATCCCGCTTCCACGGCGGCGATCGAGTCGATGTCCAGGTGATTGGTCGGCTCGTCGAGAATGAGGAGCGACGGCGGTTCCGGCCCGCCGAGTACACAGGCCAGTCCCGCCCGCAGCATTTGTCCCCCGGAGAGCGTCCCGACGACCTGCAGGGCCGCATCGGCACGGAACATGAAGCGGGCGAGCGCGGCGCGGCAGGCGTTCTCGTCAGTCTGCGGGTTGAGCCGCTTGAAATTGTCGCGGATCGATAGTGCCGGATCGAGAAGGCTTACCCGCTGATCCAGCATAGCGGTCTTCACCATCACCCGAACCGATCCGGAGAACGGCTGCAATGCGCCGGTCATGAGTGAGAGCAGCGTCGTCTTGCCCGATCCGTTGGGGCCTGTGACGGCGATCCGCTCCGGTCCCGTGATCTCGAAGGAGAGGTCACGTAGGACCGGGCCGCCCGGCGCGTAACCGGCCGTGACATCATCCATCCTGAGAACGACCCTGTTTGCCGGCAGGCCGGTCGGCGGCAAGGTGACCGAAAGCGGCTGTAGGATCTCGATTTTCCGGCGCGCCTCGGCCATGTCTTCGAGCGCCTGAGTGCGGCGGCGTTCCGCGAGCCGTGCATTCTCGCCGCCAGTATTCTCCGCCTTGCGCTTCAGGCCACCGGCGAGGATGCGCGGCATGTCGCCGCGCGCGGCCTTCTTTTTTCCGACACTGTCGCGGCGTGCCTTGCGCTCCACCGTCTCCTGCGCTGCGCGGTTGACCTCCGCCACCCGTTTCTCGGCATCCGCGAGACTATGTTCGGCGGCATTCAGCTCCAGCGCCTTGCGCTCACGGTAATGGCTCCAGTTGCCGCCATAGCGCGTCGCTCCAAGCGTGGTCAGCTCGACAATCGCATCCACCATGTCCAGCAGTTCGCGGTCGTGGCTGACGATGATCGCGCCGCCGCGCCAGCCGGCCAGCAGTTCGATCACCGCGCGCCTGCCGCCGCGGTCGAGATTGTTGGTGGGTTCGTCGAGGATCAGGAAATCGGGCTCGGCGAAGATCAGCGCCGCAAGCCCGGCACGGGTGCGCTGGCCGCCCGAGAGGGTCGCGAGTGGCGTCTCCGCATCGGCTGCAAGCCCGGCACGCGCCAAAGCTTCCGCCATGCGGGTTTCAAGCGTCCAGTCGGCGAAGGAGAGTTCATCGCCCGTTGCCTTCCCCCGCTCGGCGCGGGCGAGCAGACCGAGCGCCTCCCGGGCGCCGA
Source organism: Xaviernesmea oryzae (assembly GCF_900177415.1). GTDB lineage: Bacteria > Pseudomonadota > Alphaproteobacteria > Rhizobiales > Rhizobiaceae > Neorhizobium > Neorhizobium oryzae_A. The sequence continues at coordinate 319,859 of NZ_FXAF01000003.1, forward strand.
ACAGATCCGCAATGGTCTCGTCGGCCGCCACCTGCACGCTCTGGCGCAGCACGCCCACCGTACCGGAAACGGAAACCGTGCCGGATGTCGGCGAAAGCTCGCCAGTGATGATCCTCAGCAGCATCGTCTTGCCGACGCCATTGCGGCCGACGAGGCCGGCGCGTTCCGGACCGAAGCTGAGATCGAGATTTGAAAAGAGCGTCCGGCCGTCAGGCGTGGACCAGGAAAGATCGGAAAGGGCGATGGAGGCAGGCATGGATACGAAGTTCCCCAATGGCAATGCGAAGCGGCGTTGCAATCGGGGTGAAATCCATGGTCGACCATCCTGTCGGTGTTGCGGATGATCGGAATTTAGGCGGGAAATGGGTGCGATTCAAGGCGATAACGGCGTCCATTGTGTCCGCTTGTGCCCGCCTAAGCCCGCTCCTCCCAGAGCTTGGCGAGTTCGACGATCGTCTTTACCGCCTTTTCCATGTCCTGGCTGCTGACGAATTCGAGCGGCGAATGGAAGGCATGTCCGCCCGCGAAGATATTGGCGCAGGGAAGACCCATGAACGAAAGACGCGAGCCGTCCGTGCCGCCGCGGATGCTGCCGCGCACCGGCTCCATGCCGGCACGGCCGATCGCCTCCACCGCATAATCGACGATCTCCGGGTGCTTATCGAGTATCAGCTTCATGTTGCGGTACTGCTCCTTCACCGTGAAGGTGTAGCTAGAGCCCGGATAGCCCGCCATTACCTCCTGCGCGATCTTCTGAAGCAGCTCTTCCTTGGCTTTGAGACCTTCTTCGGTGAAGTCGCGGATGATGAAGCTCAAATTCGCCTTCTCCATCACGCCGGAAAGCCCTGTCGGATGGATGAAGCCGTCGCGGTCTTTGGTCGTCTCGGGGGCCATGTCCTTCGGGAGCCGGTCGATGATTGCGCCTGCAATGCGGATGGCGTTTTCCATCTTGCCGTAGGCGAAACCCGGATGAATCGCGACGCCCTTGATGACGATCTCCACGGCATCGGCGGAAAAGGTCTCGTCCTCGATCGTGCCGGCCGTTCCGCCGTCCATCGTATAGCCGAAATCGGCGCCGAGCTTCTTCAGGTCCACCTTGTCGACGCCGCGCCCGATCTCCTCGTCGGTGGTGAAGAGAATACGGATCGCGCCATGCCTGATGTCGGGGTTGCTGATGAGGAATTCGGCCGCGGCCATGATCTCGGCGATGCCGGCCTTGTCGTCGGCGCCGAGCAGCGTCGTACCGTCGGAAGTGACGATGTCATGGCCGATCAGGTCCTTCAGCACCGGGTGATCGGCTGCACGGATCACTTGGGCCTTGTCGCCGGGAAGCTGGATATCGCCGCCCCGGTAGTTCCTCACCACCTGCGGCTTGACATCGGTGCCGGAAAAATCCGGCGCGGTGTCCATATGGGCGCAGAAGCAGATGACCGGCACATTGTTCTTCGACGTGGTCGCCGGAATGGTGGCGTAGACATAGCCGTGTTCATCGAGATGCGCATCGGAGACGCCGATCGCCAACAGCTCCTCGGCGAGCAGGCGCCCGAGATTCTTCTGCTTTTCGGTGGAAGGCTGGGTCGGCGACTTGGCGTCCGATTGGGTGTCGATGACGACATAACGCAGGAAACGATCGGTAACGCTATCGGCCATGGTGGAATATCCAAAATCTGAGAATAGGAACTTGAGATTTGTAGCGAGGCAGAACGGCCACGTGAATGGGGTGTTTGGAAAATCCTTCGGCCGAGCAACCGTTCCTCCCTCCTCCGCCGTTCATCGAAAATGAGGGAAGCTATCATCCAAAACGTTTTGGCTTGACTCCCAAAACGTTTTGGAGAATCCTTGAAAGCAATTCGGGAGGAAGATCTTGGCCAATCTCAAACAGCTTGCGCAGTCGCTGGGACTGTCGATCACCACGGTCTCCCGTGCTCTCGACGGCTATTCGGACGTCTCCGCCGCGACCCGCGAACGGGTCCGCGAGGCTGCCGAAAAGGCAGGTTACCGGCCGAACGCATCCGCGCGCAGGCTCCGCAAGCAACGCGCCGAACTGGTTGCTGTTACTCTCCCCGCCGATCCCGGCCATATCGGCCCGCCCCATTTCCTCGACATGCTGTCGGGCTGCGCCGAACATCTGGCCGCCTTCGGTCTCAATCTCGTCATCGCACCCGTGCCTCGCGGCGAGAGCGAACTCGAAATCTGCCGCCGTTTCGTCGACGGGCGCCGCGTCGATGCCATGCTGCTCGTTCGGACCAAACGGCGAGACGAGCGCGTGGAATTCCTGCAATCGCGGGGCATTCCCTTCGTCACCAACGGCCGCACGGAAAGCCCGGCTCCCCACCCCTATATCGACGGCGACGGTTTTGCGGGCTTCCGCTCCGCGACGCTGCGTTTCCATGCGGCCGGCCATCGCCGGATCGGACACATCGCCGGCCCGCAGGAATATTATTTCGCGCATGTGCGCCGCATGGGCTGGCAGGCGGCGATGGAGGAATGCGGCCTCGCGCCCGATCTCTGCTCGGAAGGTGCGCCGACGGAGCAGGGTGGGTACATGGCGGCCCTCGAACTGCTGCGTCAGCCCTCGCGCCCGACGGCACTCGTCTGCGCCACCGACGAAATGGCGATCGGAGCGTTGCGGGCGCTGCGCGAGGTCGAGGGCGGATACCAGATCAGCATTATCGGTCACGACGACCTGCCGATGGGCGCCTTCACCAGTCCGCCGCTCTCCACCATGCGCATGACCGGCGAGAATCTCGGCGCGAGCTTTGCCACGCTTCTGCTGCGCGCCATTGCCGGCGAACCGGCGGAGCAGCTTCAGGAGCTTCATGCGATCGAATTCGTCGATCGCGACAGCCATCGCCGTCCGCCAGTGGCGGCATAACCGCAGTGCATCTCAGACAAGAACAATGAAGGAGGAGAAGATGAAACGTCTCATGTCATTCGGAATTCTGGCTTCGACCGTGCTGGCTTTTGCCTCGCCGGTTCTCGCCCAGACGGTTTTCGTGTCCACCCAGCTTCGCCCGATCGAAGAGGCAACGGTGGTGCGCGAGGAACTTCTGCAGGATGTCGGCAAGGTCGACTACGTGGTGGAAGAACCGCCGCAATTCGCGGTGCGCATGGAAGCCGAGCGCCAGGCGGGAAAGCATACCGTCAGCCTTGTCGGCGCCCTGCACGGCGAGCTCTCGCCGCTCGCCGACAAGGACCAGCTCGAACCGCTCGATGATCTCGCCACCAAGCTCGCCGCAGCCGGCATGCCGCAGTCCGTTCTCGATCTCGGCAAGCTCGGCAAGTCCAACCAGCAATATATCCCGTGGATGCAGGCGACCTACGTGATGGCGGCCCGCAAGGAAGCCCTTGAATATCTGCCGGCCGGCATCGACGTGAACGCCCTCACCTACGATCAGCTCATAGCGTGGGGCAAGAAGCTGCAGGAAGAAACCGGCCAGCCGCAGATCGGCTTTCCCGCCGGTCCGAAGGGCCTGATGGCCCGCTACTTCCAGGGCTATTTCTATCCGTCCTTCACGGGCGGCGTCGTGCGCACCTTCCAGAACGCCGATGCGGCTGCCGGCTGGGAGAAGCTGAAAGAACTCTGGACCTATGTGAACCCGAATTCGACCAATTACGATTTCATGCAGGAGCCGCTGGCCGCCGGTGAAGTCATGGTTGCGTGGGATCACGTCGCGCGGCTGAAAAGCGCCATCTCCGCCTCGCCGGACGACTATGTCGTCTTCCCCGCCCCCGCCGGTCCGAAGGGCCGCGGCTACATGCCGGTCATCGCCGGCCTCGCGATCCCGAAAGGCGCGCCGGACGCGGCTGGAGCAACCAAGGTCATAGAGCACTTGACGACGCCGGACGTGCAGCTTCTCACCGCCTCAAGGGTCGGCTTCTTCCCGACGCTGAACGTCCAGCTTCCGGAAGACCTGGATCCCGGCGTGGCGCTGCTCGCCGGCGCGGTGACGGCCACGCAGGCCTCCAAGGACGCGCTGATCTCGCTTCTGCCGGTCGGTCTCGGCGACAAGGGCGGCGAGTTCAACAAGGTCTATATGGACGCCTTCCAGCGCATCGTGCTGCAGAACGAGCCTATTACCGACGTGCTGAAGGCTCAAGGCGCCACCATGACCAAGCTGATGACCGACACCAAGGCGCCCTGCTGGGCTCCGGACGCCAAGAGCGACGGCCCCTGCCCTGTCGAATAAGCCTCCCAAGGCTGACGATGCCCGGGCGCGAATGCCCGGGCGCTTACGTTGAAAACCCCCGAGGCGGGAGCCGATGACCAACAATCGATCCTGGATCCCCTATCTGCTGATCCTGCCGTCCGTCGCCTTCTTAGGCCTGCTCTTCGTCGTGCCTCTGGTGCAGACGATCTGGCTGGCCATGTCGGACAATGGCATGCCCTCGCTCGCGAATGCCGAGCGGATGGTGAACGACATCAACTTCGCCCGCTCGGTCAGGAACACTTTCCTGCTGACGATCGTCGTCGTGCCGGTACAACTTTGCATCGCGCTCGTCATGGGCACGCTGGTCGCCAAGGTCGGCCGCGGCCGCGAGACCATCCTGTGGATCTGGACGATCCCGCTCGGCATTTCCGATCTCGCCGCCGGCCTCGTCTGGCTGTCGATCCTGCAGAACACCGGTTATTTCAATTCGGCTCTATTCGGTCTCGGCATCATCGAGCGGCAGGCGAGCTGGCTTTCCTACCAGACGCCGGTCGCCCTCTTCCTGGCGATCGCGATCGCGGAAATCTGGCGGGGCACGGCGATCGTCATGGTCATCATCGTTGCCGGCCTCAACCAGGTGCCCAAGGAGTTCAGGGAAGCGGCCGAGATCTTCGGCGCCGGTCCGTGGACGCGCTTCTGGCGCATCACGCTGCCGCTCATCCGTCCGGCGCTGCAATCGGCGCTCATCCTGCGCACCGTGCTTGCCTTCGAGGTCTTCGCCGTCGTTTATGCCCTCGGCGGGCGCAATTTCCCGGTCCTGGTCGGTGAGGCCTACTACTGGCAGAACCAGAACCAGAATTACGGTGTCGCTGCCGCTTACGCGGTGCTGATCATGATCATCTCGCTCGCCGCCACCCTCGTCTATCTCAAAGCCATCAAGGTCGATCCGGAGCGCCTGCCATGAGTTCGCAAGCCATGACTGCGCAAACGACCACCGACACGAATACCGCGGGTTTCGTCTCCTCTCGCCGCTGGCTCCTCTGGAGCGGCATCGCGGCGCTCTGCGCCTGGGTGCTGGTGCCGATCTATCTAGTGGCGCTCGGAGCGCTTGGCGGCCGCCAGGGCGTCTATCAATGGCCGAAGACGGGCCTGCCGACGGGCATCTCGATCGATCCGTTCCTGCTTTTCCTCAGGACGGAAGGCGTCGTCCAGTCCTTCCTGAACTCGCTCGGTGCGGCGGGCATCACGGTTGCCCTTTCCATCATCCTCGGCGCGCCGGCCGGCTATGCGCTCGCCCGCTACAATTTCCACGGCAAGGACAGCTATCGGCTGCTGGTGCTTCTGACGCGGGCCTTCCCGCTGGCGATCCTTGCCCTGCCGCTGACCGTCTCCTTCATCAGGCTCGGGCTCTACGACACGATCGTCGGTGTCGGCCTGATCCATACGGTGCTTGCACTTCCGTTTGCCGCCCTGGTGACGCAAGGCATTTTCCTCGGCGTGCCGAAGGAGCTCGAAGAAGCCGCCTGGGTGTTCGGCTGCACGCGCGTCCAGGCCTTCTTCAAGGTCGTCGTCCCGCTGGCGCTGCCCGGTATCGTGGCAACCGCAGTCTTCGCCTTCGTCATCTCCTGGAACGAGGTTTTTGCCGCGTCGGTGCTGACGGTCAGGAACCGCACGCTGACGGCCTATCTGCTGACGGTGCTTTCCGAAAGCCCGATGCATTACCGCTTCGCCGGCGGCCTGATGCTCATCCTCCCTTCCGTTGTCTTCATCTTCGCGGTCAGGCGCTACCTCTTCGCGATCTGGGGCATTTCCTCCAAGTAACGGGACCATCCAATCATGGCCAATATTGTCATCGACCGTATCCGCAAGAGCTTCGGCTCCTTCGAGGCGCTGAAAGAGGTCTCGCTGACGATCAACGACGGCGAGTTCGTCTCGCTGCTCGGCCCTTCCGGCTGCGGCAAGACCACGCTGCTGCGCATCATCGCCGGCCTCGAAACCGCCACGTCGGGCGACGTCCGCATCGGCGAGAAATCGGTGATCGGCCTTCCCCCGAAGGACCGGGGCCTCGCCATGGTCTTCCAGAATTATGCCGTCTTTCCGCATATGACGGTCTACGAGAATGTCGCCTTCGGGCTGCGCATGCAGAAGGCCGAGGACCGGCGGGTGAAGGCGCAGGTCGAGAAGGCCGCCGGCCTGCTGCATATCGAGCAATATCTCGACCGCTATCCGAACAAGCTCTCCGGCGGCCAGCGCCAGCGCGTCGCAGTCGCCCGCGCGCTGGCGGTCGAGCCGAAGGTTCTCCTCATGGACGAGCCACTCTCAAACCTGGACGCACTGCTGCGCCTCGAAATGCGCACCGAGCTGAAGACCGTGCTGCAATCGGCCGGCACGACGACGATCTACGTCACCCATGATCAGACGGAGGCCATGGGCCTGTCCGACCGTATCGCTGTCATGCATGGCGGGGTCGTCGAACAGGTCGGCTCGCCGGTGGATGTCTACAATCATCCTGCGACGCGTTTCGTCGGTGGCTTCATCGGCAACCCGCCGATGAATTTTATCAAGGTGCCGGTTGCGAACGGCCAGGTGATGGCGGGTGCGGATCAGCTTGCCGTTCCGCGGGAAGCCGGCAACGAGATCGTGCTGGGCCTGCGGGGCGAAGCCGTGGAACTTGCGCCGCCTCAGCAAGGACTTGAGATGAAGGTCCGCGTGGCCGAGCCGATGGGCTCTCACCTGCTCTTGACCGGTTCGATCCACGATCAGCCGGTGCGCGTCATCCTGCCGGCGTCGGAGACCGTCAAGAGCGGCGACACGATCGGCCTCAAGCTCGACCGCAACCGCATCACCTGGCTTTCGCCCGAAAGCGGCAAGTCCTTTCCCGCCGTCGCGGCCTGAGCATTCCGGAGTATCCTATGAACATGCATATCGATCAGGCGAAGCGCATTCTTCTCGCCAACGACCGCGGCGGCTATACGGTCCCCACCGACAGGCTCTATCCCTTCCAGTGGAACTGGGATTCCGCTTTCGTCGCCATGGGCTTCGCTCTCTACGACACCGACCGCGCCTATCGCGAGCTGGAACGGCTCATCGAAGGCCAGTGGGCGGACGGCATGATCCCGCATATCGTCTTCCATCAGCCGAGCGACACCTATTTTCCCGGCCCGAGCGTCTGGCGTACGAAGCATGCGATCCCGACCTCCGGCATCACCCAGCCGCCGGTCTTCGCGATCGCGCTTCGCAAGCTTCATGAGGCTGCCGGCAGAGAAGCGGAACCCCGCACATTGCCGCTCTACGAGGCGGCGCTGAAATGGCATCGCTGGTGGTATTCCGCCCGCGATCCGGAAGGCACGGGGCTCGTGGCGCTGCTGCACCCCTGGGAAAGCGGTAGCGACAACTCGCCCGCCTGGGACATCGCGCTCGCCCGCGTGCCGACTACGACCGATACCCCCGTCTTGCGCAAGGACACCGGCCATGTGAATGCCGACATGCGCCCGCGCGACGAGGACTACAAGCGTTTCATCCATCTGGTCGACACCTATGCCGCCTGCGGCTGGAACCCGGCGAAACAATGGGAAAAAGCGCCGTTCAAGATCGCCGAGATCCAGACGACCGCGATCCTGCTCAAGGCCGGTGAGGACCTGGAGCATCTCGCTCGCCTGTTCGGCAGGATCGAAGATGCGGCCGAAATCGCCGCTCTCAATGAACGCACCCGCAAGGCCATCCTTGCGCAATGGCGGCCGAAGCTCTCCCGCTTCGTTTCCCGCGACCTGATCTCCGGCGACGACGTGAACGCTGCCACGCAGGCAGGTTTCATCCCCCTCCTCTCGCTCGACCTCGAAAAGACCGTTGCCGATGCACTGGTCTCGGAGATGAAGAGCTGGTCGAAGGGGCTGAAGGTGGCCTTCCCGACCACCAAACCCGGCATCTCTGGCTGGGAGCCGAAGCGTTACTGGCGCGGCCCTGCCTGGGCGATCATCAATTGGCTGCTGATCGACGGGCTGAAGCGCAACGGCCAGGCGGAAGCTGCCGAAGAGCTCCGCAGGTCGACGATCGCGGCGATTGAGGCTGAAGGCTTTGCGGAATATTTCGACCCGGTGACGGGCGAAGGCTGCGGCGGCCTCGGCTTTTCCTGGACGGCCGCGGCCTACATGTGGCTGATGAAAGCCTGATCGTATCTTTGGATGAAACAGGTGCCGATGAGGCGCCTGTTTCCGTTTCATCGCTGGCCGGCGATATCGGATGGCTGCACGGCGGGCGCGGCATTGCCCCAGCTGTTGCGGATATAGGTCAGGACATCGGCCACCTGCTGGTCCGAAAGCCGCCAGCCGAGCGACGGCATGGAGGGTGTCGTCCTCGCTTCGGGTGTCGCCACCGCCTGACTGCCGTTCAGCACCAGACGCACCAGGGTTTCGGCACTCGGCTGCTGCACGAGCGGGCTTCCGGCAAGTGCCGGGAAGAGCTGTCGTGCTCCCTTGCCCTCGCCGCCGTGGCAGGCCGAACAGGTGTCGTGATAGATCGCGGCACCCGCCGTCATATGCGGATCGCTGGCGGCAAGCGGCTGCGGCTTCTCGGCCGAGCCGCCCTCCGTGCTCTTCAGATAGGTCGCGATCGCCTTCAGGTCCTCGTCGGTCATCAGCGAGGTCGAAGCCTGGATCGCTTCCGCCATCGGGCCGGATGCGATCGTATGCGCGTTCGCCCCGGTCTTCAGGTATTGGACGATCTCGTCCTCGTTCCAGCTGCCGATACCGATATGGGGATTGCCTGTGATATTCGGCGCATACCATCCCTGCAGCGAAGCGCCCTGCAATGCCTCGTCGGTCTTGTCCGCGCCGAGGAAGGTTTTCGGCGAATGGCAGGTGCCGCAATGGCCGGGCCCCTGAACGATGTAGGCGCCGCGGTTCCATTCAGACGACTTCGACGGATCGGGCTTGAATGTCCCTTCCTCGAAGTTGATCGTGTTCCAGCCGAGCATCGAGAGCCGGATGTTGAACGGGAACGGCAGCTGGTTGGATTCGACCGGATTGAAGACCGGCTCCACCGTCCGCAGATAGGACCACAAGTTGCCGATGTCCTGATCGCTCATCTTCGTATAGGCCGGATACGGCATGGCGGGGTAGAGCCGCTTGCCGTCGTGGCCGATACCGATCTTCATCGCCCGGCGGAAATCCTGCTCGGTCCAATTGCCGATGCCGGTTGCCTTGTCGGGCGTGATGTTCGGCGGGATCAATTGGCCGAAGGGCGTTTCCAGCGGACGTCCGCCCGAAAGCGGCTTGGCTCCCGGCGCGGTATGGCAGGCGCCACAGTCGGCAAGGATCGCCTGATAACGGCCGCGGATGATCTCGTCGGCCTGATCGGGAGCCTGGGAAAAAGCGGAGCCTGACGAAAGAGCGGCCACCGCAAGGATCACGGAAAAGACGATCTTCTTCATGCCGACACCAGAGGTTGACCCGGATTGCGGAGATATTGTTGGCGGATGGCGTCCGCCGAGAAATACGCCAGCGCGCCCACGGTGCCGGTCGGGTTCTTGCCGGCATTGTGCGCAAAGGCGGAGGCGCCCACGACGAAAACGTTGGGCACGTCCCAGCTCTGGAGATATTTGTTGACCGCACTGGTGTTCGGATCAGCACCCATGATCGCACCGCCGGTGTTGTGGGTGCTCTGGTAGGGCACTGAATCCCAACCCTTTCTGCGTGGCGAGATATTGTACTGCCGCCCGCCGAAGCTTTTGGCGATCTCCTCCATCTTGGCCGTCACCCAGGCCGACATGCGGATATCGTTGTCCGGGAAGTCGAAGGTGATCCTGAGAAGTGGCCGTCCGAACCGGTCGGTGTAGGTGGGATCGAGGTCGAGATAGTTGCCGCGCGCCGGATAGCTCGATCCCTGGGAAGAAAAACCGAGCGTCGCCTTGTAGGCTTTCACAGTCGCCTGCTTCCACTGCGAACCCCAGCGCGGCGTACCGGGCGGGGTCGGCCTCGTCTGGATCGGACGGCCGTTGGTCGGGATGCAGTTGATGCCTGCCCCACCGACGAAATCGAGCGGCCCGTGGTCGAAGGCGTCGCCGTTATAGTCGTCCACCGTCTGGCCGAGAGCGCCGGCGGCGATGAACGGGTTGAAGTTCTTGTCGTCGAAGAACACCTGGGCGCCGGAATTGGTCTGGTAACAGTAATTCCGCCCGACCGTGCCCTCGCCCGTGTTCGGGTCGTAAATTTGCCCGATGCCCGAGAGCATCATCAGCCGCACGTTGTGCAGACCATAGGCGCAGAGCAGCACGAGATCGGCCGGCTGAAAGAATTCCTGGCCCGAGGTGTCGATATAGGTGACGCCGCGGGCATGCTTCTTCGAAACGTCGAGGTCCAGGTGCAGCACTTCGGAGTTCGTCCTGACCTCGAAGTTCTTCTTCTTCATCAGGACCGGCAGGATAGTCGTCTGGGCTGACGATTTCGAATAGTTGGCGCAGCCGAAGCGTTCACAGAAGCCGCACATGGTACACTGGCCCATGGCGATGCCGAGCGGGTTGATATAGTCCTGCGAAAGGTTCGCCGAAGGCGTCGGGAACGGGTGCAGGCCCATGGACCTCGTTACCTCTGCAAACAGCGTCGGCGCATAGGTCATCTGCATCGGCGGCAGCGGATAGTCGCGGGAGCGCGGATCTTCGAACGGATTGCCTCCCTCCTGGATCTGCCCCTTGATATTGCCCGCCTTGCCGGAAATGCCGGCGAGATATTCGAAGCGGTCGTAGGCGCTTTCCATCTCCTCGGCGCTGATGCCCCAGTTCTGCAGCGTCAGGTCGGCGCCTCTGCCGGAACCGTAGCGTTCGTTGAGATGGTCGACGATGCGGAAATCGCTGTCCCAGAACCGCCAGGTATGGCCGTTCCAGTGGACGCCTGCGCCCCCTACCCCGTTGCCGGGCAGGAAGGAGCCGTAGTCGCGCATCGGCAGCGCCGTCTGCGACGTGTTGTTGCGCATGGTCATCGCTTCGACGGTCGGCTGCAGGAAGAGGTCCCTACGGATTGCGTAACGAAGCTCGTCCTGAGCGTAACCGATGTTGAAATCGATGGCGGTGTCGCGCCAGGGGCCACGTTCGATCGCGACGACATCGAGGCCCTCTTCGGTCAGTTCATGGGCAAGAATGGAGCCCGTCCAGCCAAGGCCGACAATGACGACGTCCTTGCGCGGTAGAATGGTTGTCATGAGTCTCAAGTCCCTATCTGGTCATCCATTCCGTCGAGCCTGCGATCGAAACCGGAGGCAAGGGATAGGGTTGGTTGTGCTTCGTCACGTGGTCGCGATAGTCGTATCGCGCGCCGGGGAAACCCAGCATCTTCCACGAGGCCATGTCCTTGTTGCCGCCGTAGATGGGGTCGGCGAAAAAGCCCTCCATCACATTGCTCAGCATCAGGTTGAAGAAGGATTTGGCATCCACATTGTCGGCGAGCGTGATCTTGCCGGCTTCGAGATCGCGCAGGGTCGCATCCTGGTCGTCCGGCGAAAGCTCGAAGAAGCGCTTGCCGCCCTTGTTGTCACGCGTCCAGGCGTTGAGAGCGGCAAGCCCCGTGCGATAGCGCTGCGCCGGGGTGTCGGGCGCCTGGTATCCCTGTGTCGGCAGGCCCGGCATGAACGGACCCCTGGTATAGAGCCGGCTCGACGCCCCATAGGAGCCCACCAGTTGCCGGTCGAGATAAACGACGCAGCCCGCGTCCTTGCCGCCGATCGAAAGCTCGTCGGCAGGGATCAGCCGGTCGGCCACCGCCTCCATGGTCGAGACCTCTTCCGGCGTGAAGAACAGCCAGCCTCCCGGCCTGACCTGAATCGGTGGATCGGCGGAACGCGCCTCCCAGGGCAGGCTGCCGGAAATGCTGCGCGCCAGGACGGGACCGGAGCTGGCGGCAAGAACGGTGAATGCGACGGAAGAAAGGAATTGGCGCCGCGTCGGGCGCTTGAGACAGTGGGTTTCCATAAGAAGCCTCCCCGGAAGAGAAAAGGCCGGTGACGCGCCGAACGGCGTGCGCCGAGGTGATCGAACCGAACGGTTCAGCAATCAACCTAGGGCGCTCGGGAAGAGCGACAACCCTGAAAGCGAGGTAAAATCGTCAGAACTCGTCCGAGCCGAACGAGCCGCGATGTCCCAGGCGGACGGAGATGGCACGCGCCGCTGTAAGCAACGGCTCGACGAGACCGCTGAGATTCTTGAGCGACAGGCGCTGAACGGGACCCGCAATCGCGACGGAGCCGACCAACTCCGACTGGGCGTCGTAGACCGGCGCTGCGACAGCCCGCATTCCGAGTTCGCTTTCCTCGTCCTCGATGGCGTATCCGAGGCGGCGGACATTGGCGAGCAGCTTGAGGAGCTTGTCCGGATCGGTCACCGTCTTCGGCGTGCGCGGCGGCATGGGCGCCGCGATGACGGCGGCGATGCGGGCCTCCGGCTGAAAGGCCAGGATCGCCCGGCCGGCTGCCGTGCAGTAGCAAGGGGCCCGCATGCCGATCTCCGCATTGATGCGCACCGCCTGGCGGGATGTCTGGGTCCGTATATACATGATCTCCGCCCCGCTCGGCACTGCAAGCAGCACCGTTTCGTCGGTTTCCTGACGCAGGTCGATGAGCACGGTGCGCGCCTCCGTGGACAGATCCATGCGGTGGCGCACCAGCGAGCCAAGGCCGAAAAGCCCGAGCCCCAACCGATAGCGGCCCGTCTCCTGGTTCTTGTCGAGGAAACCCTCCGCCATCAGCGTGACCACCAGGCGGTGGACGGTGCTCTTGGCGATGCCGAGACGCTTGGCGAGTTCGCTGATGCCGATTTCGGCCTCGTCGCCGGAAAAGGCTTTCAGGATCCGGATCGCCATCGAGACCGAGGAAAGCCGGGACGTCCCTGTGTCCCGGTCATTCGGATCCCTGATCTCCGTTCCCATTCTCACTCCCATGCGACTTACGCGCAGATGTCCGAAGCGCACCGTTGACAGCCTACAGCCCCAAGGAATAGCATACAATGGACCAGCGTTCCATATAGAAGAACACTATAAAGGCGATTGGCCAGGCGGACACAGTGCGAGGTGGCCGCACCGGTCCGATGCTCCGGCAGGAATGCGCTTCGGCACGCATGAAGACTTGAAGACAAAAGAGAACAGTGGATTGGAAACGCGCAAGACTGTGCCGCTGATCGTGGCATCGGCTCTCATCATGCAGCAGATCGATTCCACGGCGATCGCGACCGCGCTTCCCTCGATCGCCAATGCGCTCGGCGAACCTGCGGTCGCGCTCCATTCGACGATCACCGTCTATCTGCTCTCGCTCGGCGTCTTCCTGCCCGTCAGCGGCTGGTTTGCCGACCGCTTCGGCGCCCGTCTGGTCTTCTGCTCGGCAATCGCTCTCTTCACATTCGCTTCGCTTCTCTGCGCCGCCTCGACCAACCTCACCATGCTGATCGCATCGCGTGCCCTGCAGGGCTTCGGCGGTGCGCTGATGCTGCCGACCGCGCGCCTCATTCTCGTGCGTTCGGTGCCGCGCGAGGAACTCGTTTCGGCCATGGTGCTCATGAGCATGCCGGCCGTCGTCGGCCCGGCAATCGGACCGCTGTTCGGCGGTTTTATCATCAGCATCAGCTCCTGGCGCTGGATTTTCTGGATCAACCTGCCGGTCGGCATCATCGCGATCGTGCTCACGCTGATGCTGATCGGGAAGATCCCGGTGGTCGCGCGGCCCTCCTTCGATTTCACCGGTTTCGTCCTCACGGGCATCGGAATCGGCGCGCTCATCTTCGGCTTCGATGCCTTCGCGCGCGAGATGAATGCCAACGGCTTGCTTCTGGCGTTCGCCGGCCTCGCCTCGCTCGGTCTTTACGCGCTGCATGCGCGGCGTAGCGCCAATCCCATCCTCGACCTGAGGCTCTTCCGCCATCCGACCTTCCGTGCCAGCCTTGGCGGCGGCTCGCTCTTCAGGGTCAGCATGGGAGCGCTGCCTTTCATGCTGCCGCTTCTGATGCAGGAAGTGTTCGGCTATACGCCGCTGCAATCCGGTGCCATCACCTTCGTCTCGACGATCGGCGCCTTCGGCATGCGAACGATCACGAAGCGCATCCTGCGGCGGTTCGGTTTTCGCCGCGTGCTCTTTTGGAATGCGCTGATCGCGAGCTTTTCGATGGGGCTTTGCGCTCTCTTCACGCCGGACACTGCCCCCATCGTCATGGTCTTCGTCATCCTGCTCGGCGGCTTCTTCCGGGCACTGCAGTTCACATCCCTCAACACGATCGCCTTCGCGGAAACCGACGATTCGGAGATGAGCCACGCCACCTCGCTCTCGCAGATGGCACAGCGCATCGCGCAGAGCGTCGGCGTCGCCGTCTCCGCGATCCTGCTGCAATATTATTCCGGCGGTTCGGAGACACTGACGAACTTCGCTTTCGCCATGGCCTTCATCATCGTCGCGCTCATCTCGGCTTCGTCCTGCCTCTCCTTCTTCCGGCTGCCGCAAAATGCGGGAGACGTGCTCGCAGGCCGGAAAAAGGAGGTGGCAGAGGCACAGCAGGAGGCCGAAGCGGCGGAATGAAGGATGTTCAAAGCCGTTTGCGGACTATGCTCAGATAATTCTGCCGCTGCCACGTCATACCCTTGAAATGATATAGTTGGCATGCTAACTAAGTCGTAGGAAAAACTTAGCACGCTAACTTTAAGCCCGCCATGAAACCCGACCCGATCGCATCCGATTTCCTGGAAGCCCTTACCAAGGTGAGCCGCAAGATCCGCACGGCCTTCAACCAGCAGGTCACGGCGCATGGGCTGACCTATCCGCGCGCCAGAGCGCTGTTCCGCCTCGCCAAAAAGCAGAACATGACCCAGAGCGAGCTCGCCTGTGATCTGGAGCTTGAACAGGCGACAATGGTGCGCCTCCTCGACCGTATGGAGGAGAACGGGCTTATCGAGCGCCGGCCGGACACGAACGACCGCCGTGTCAAACTCATTGTGCTCACACCTTACGGCGAGGAGCAGGCAGCCATGGTCCGCTCGATCGCCGACCGGATTCGCGAGCAGATTTTCCAGGATATCGACCCCGACGAATTGCATGTCGCCGTGGCGCTTTTGGAGCGCATCTCGGCCAACGTCACCGATCTGGAGGACGTCGATGTCCCCGCGTGAGACAGCGGCAAGACTGAAGAACGAGATGCTGGAACGGCCGGATACCCGCGAAAATGCGGAGCCGGCATCCCCTGCGCCAAGCTCTCCCTCCGCTCCGGCAGCGTCTGCCCCAGCCGCTCCACCCGCTTTCGTGCCCAAGCCGCCCTTGGTGATGCTGGCCTATGTATTGGCCTCGCTGACCGCCGCGGTCATGCAGGGGCTCGGCACAAGCCTGATCTCGCTCAACCTGCAGCAGCTCGCCGGTCCGCTGCAAGCGACACAGACCGAAGCCTCCTGGCTGATGGCGGCCTATCTGTTTCCCAACGTCAGCCTCGGCCTCATCCTCTTCAAGGTCCGCACCCAGTACGGCATCCGGAATTTCTGCGAGATCGCCATCATTCCCTATGTGCTGGTCTGCCTGGCCCACCTGTGGGTCGACGACCTGGGTCTCGATATCCTGCTGCGGTTCTTCGCCGGCGCTGCGGCTGCACCCATCTCATCGGTTGCCTTCCTCTACATGCTGGAGATTTTCCCGCCGGAGAAGAAGCTCAATGTCGGGCTCTGCATGGCGCTGGTCGGGCTTGCCCTGGCGACGCCGATCGCCGGGCTGATCTCGCCCTCGCTCCTCGATGCCAACGACCTCAGCGGCCTTTATCTGCTGGAGCTCGGCCTGGCGCTGATCACCTTCGGCTTCATCTATGTCCTGCCGCTGTCTTCGCCGCCGCGCGCCAAGGTCATTTCCTCGATGGATATCCTGGACTACGCGCTCCTCGCCGTCTCGATGGGATGCCTGGCGATCGTCTTCACCATGGGCCGTCTCTACTGGTGGTTCGAAGCGGACTGGCTCGCCTGGCTGCTGATCGTCGCGATCGTCACGGCCACCCTGTTGGCGATGATAGAACTCAACCGCAAGAACAATCTGGTGGATTTCCGCTGGATCACCTCGCGCGAGATCGTCCACTTCGCAGGCGTCCTGCTCGTCTTCCGCATCCTCCTCACCGAGCAGTCGACCGGAGCCATCAATTTCCTGCGCCAGATCGGCATGCTCAACGAGCAGATGACGGGGCTCTACTGGTGCATCCTGATCGCCAGCGTCGCATCCGGGTTTGCCTGTGCAGCCGTCATGAAGCCCGGCCGCGAGGCCGCCATACACCTCGTGGCCCTCATCCTGCTTGCCATCGGCTCTCTGATGGACAGCTATTCCACCGCGCTCACAAGGCCCGAGCAGATGTATGTGAGCCAGTCGATCATCGCCTTCGGCAGCGGTCTCTTCCTGCCGCCGGCCATGGCCGTCGGCTTTTCCGCGGCCATCAAGAAGGGCATGTCCTATATCCTGAGCTTCTTTGCCGTCTTCCTGTTCACGCAGAAGGTAGGCGCCTTCATCGGCAGCGCGCTGTTCGGCACATTCGTGACCATCCGCGAGCAATACCATTCCGCCATCATGGCATCACGGCTCTTGTCGACGGACCCGCTGGTGGCGGCGCGACTGCAGCAATATGTCGGCGCCTATGCCAAATCGACGCCCGACGGCATCCAAAGAACCGCGCAAGGGGCGAGCCTCTTCGCCAGGCAGGTGCAGACCCAGGCCTATGTGCTCGCCTACAACGACGCCTTCTTTGCGACTTTCCTGATCGCGGTCGGAGCGATCGCCGTGCTGCTCCTCGACGTTGCCTGGAGCAATCGTCACCGCCTCCTGCCGCGCCCAGTTCCGGCACTTGAGATGCCCTCGACCATTCATTCATCAAATTAAAGAATAGACCTAAGACCATGAAATCCATAATCCGTTCCATCGCCACGTATGTGGCATTCCTCGTCGGCGTCGCCGGCGTGTTCGTCGTGCTCTACGCGTGGAACCTGCCACCCTTCCACGGTTCCGTCGAAGTGACCAACGACGCCTATGTGCGCGGCCAGGTGACGATCCTCAGTCCGCAGCTTGCCGGTTATCTCGTCGAAGTCCCGGTGCAGGATTATCAGAAGATCAAGAAGGGCGACCTGGTCGCCAAGATCGACGACCGCATCTACACGCAGAAGCTGGAGCAGGCGAAAGCGGCACTCGCGACCGCGGAAGCCTCGCTCGCCAATTCCGAGCAGAGCCGCAAATCGGCGGAAGCGAAGATCACCTCCGCCAAGGCGGCGGTCGAAAGCGCCAAGGCCGCCTTCGAGGCCGCCCGCACTGCGTACGAGCGTACCGAAAACCTCCTGGAAAAGAATATCGCCAGCCAGAGCGAGGCCGAGAAGAACCGCGCGGCCTACAATCAGGCCCAGGCCGCCGTACATCAGGCGGAAGCCGCCGAACTGGTCGCCGAGCAGGACTTGAACACGATCGTCGTCGGCCGGCGCTCGCTGGAGGCGAATGTGGAAAGCGCCAAAGCGGCCGTGAAGCTTGCCGAGATCGATCTGGCAAACACCCGTATCACGGCACCGCAGGACGGCACGCTCGGTGAAGTGACCGGCCGCACGGGCCAGTATGTCTCGGTCGGCACCCAGATCGGCTCGATCGTGCCCGACCGTGTCTGGGTCGTGGCGAATTTCAAGGAAACCCAGCTCGTCGACATGCGGCCGGGGCAAGAGGTGACCTTTACCGTCGATGCCCTCGGGCATCGGAAATTCACCGGCCGGATCGAACGTTTCGCGCCCGCTACGGGTTCGGAATTCTCCGTCATCAAGGCCGACAACGCCACCGGCAACTTCACCAAGGTGGCGCAACGCATTCCGGTCCGGATCGCCATCGAGCCGCAACAGCCGCTCACCGACAGGCTCGTCCCTGGCATGTCGGTCGTAGCAAGCGTGGACCTCGCGCAGGGCAATGCGGCTTCAGTCCAGGCGGCGGGGCTCAACTGATCGCTTCCCCCGCGATCGAGCCCCGCCTTCATGGCGATCCGACGGAGAACGCCTCGCGCCACTGCTCAGTTCGGTGGCGCGGGGCGTTTGTCTTCTCCGCATGCTTTCCGAAAGGCGCGTGCCCTGGTCGGTCTCTTGGCAGTCTTCACGACAAGAGGTAATATTTCCGGGTCAGCGGTGGGAGGGCATCATGACCTCGAGCTTCAATGTCCGCAGTGCAGGTGGTTACGAGCAGCTGATGGGCCGCTGGAGCAAGAAGCTCGCGCCTCTCTTCATCAATTTCGCGGGGCTTGCGGATGGCGAACGCATCCTCGACGTGGGGTGCGGCAACGGCAGCCTGACCTTCGCCCTGCCGCGGGCGGCCGATGTCGGTGAGATCGTTGCGGTCGACTTTTCGCCGGTCTTCGTCGAGGAAGCGGCGCGCCTCAACACCGATCCGCGTATCCGCGTCGAGCAGGGCGATGCCACTGCACTTCCTTTTGCCGATGACACGTTCGACAGGGCGCTCGCTCTGCTGGTCCTGCATTTTGTACCGGAAACCCAGAAAGCTATCGCCGAGATGCGCCGTGTCGTACGGCCGGGCGGGGTCGTCGCGGCAGCCGTCTGGGATCACCTCGGCGGCATGCCGGGCATGCGGATGATGTGGGATACGGTTGTGGTCCTCGACCCGAATGCACGGCCGCTGCGGACGCATTACTGTTTCCAGCCGATGATGGCGCCCGACGAGATGAAGAACAGCTTCGTCCTGCAGGGGCTGGAGGACGTCGAAGAGACCTCGCTGCTGATCCGGATGGATTATCACTCCTTCGACGATTACTGGGGACCTATCGCCGCGGGCGAAGGGCCGCTCGGCAAATATGTGGCAGGCCTCGATCCAGCCCTGCGGGCGAAAGTGGATGCCGCCGTCCGAGACGCCTACGAAGCCGGGCGGCCCGACGGTCCGCGATCCTTCGTTTCGGTCGCATGGGCCTGCCGCGGCACCGTGCCGGTGGCGTGAACTTGCACTTTTTACAATGAAAGATCCCGGAGAATGGATCGTCCCCTCCCCTTATGGGAAGGGGATCTTGATGATGTTTCGATCAATGGGCGGGACGGGTGCCGCCCCCCTTCTTTTCCGCATCATGCGTGTGATGGCTGTCGCGCTCGCCCCCGCCGCCGGAGACCCCGCTCTTGGAACGCAGGTCGGACTCCGGTGGAGGCTTCTTTACATCGAGCGGCGCCTTGGCGTTCTCGTGGCTTGCGCCCGGACCGCCCTGGCGAATGCTCGCCGGGGTCTTTTGCGATGTGGACATGGACTGGCTCCTTATCGGTCCTGCTGGTAGCCCTGATGGGTGGTGTTGACCTTGGTGTTGCCCTGCTGGCCTTGCTTGACGGGGTCGGTTGCAGCCTTCGTCGCGCCGCGTTTCGCATCCGCCGGATGGTTCTCCTCGCCCGTGCCCTTGTGGTTCAGGTTGTCTTGGGGCGTGGGGGGAAGTCTGCTGCTCATTTGGGCCTCCTCATGTTCGCAGGTTTTCAAAACCTAACCGCCGGCTGCCGCCGATGTTCCCCGAAGAAGGAACAGGCTCCGGTCTTGGACGTTCGACCCAGGAGACCTTGAGACCCAGGCAGGGAGACCCCGATGGACCAGTTTCAGGACCAGTCCGCAGCCGCGACCCAGCAGCCGAAGGCGCCGTCGGCCGAGCGCAGATGGTGGCATACGGCGACCGTCTATCAAGTCTATCCGCGCAGCTTCTGCGATTCCAACGGTGACGGCATCGGCGATATCCCCGGCGTCACCTCGAAACTCGACTACCTGAAATCGCTCGGCATAGACGTGGTCTGGCTGTCGCCGATCTACAAGTCGCCGATGGACGACAACGGTTACGACATTTCCGACTACCGGGATATCGCGCCGGAATTCGGCACGCTTGCCGACTTCGACCATCTGGTGGCGGAAGCGCGGAAGCGTGACATCGGTATCGTCCTCGATCTCGTCGTCAACCATACGTCCGACGAACATCCCTGGTTCGTCGAATCCCGCAAGGGTCCGGGCAACCCGTTCCGCGATTTCTACATCTGGCGGCAACCGGCGGAAGACGGCGGGCCGCCGAACGGGCTGATGTCCTCCTTCGGGGGACCGGCCTGGACGCTCGATACCGAAACCGGTGAATATTACCTCCACATGTTTTCCCGCCGCCAACCCGACCTCAACTGGGAAAACCCAGAGGTCCGCCAGGAAATCTACAGGATGATGAACTGGTGGCTGGAGCGGGGCGTCGCCGGCTTCCGAATGGATGTCATCGACTATATCGGCAAGCAGGTGGACCGGGAACTGGTGAAGGACGGGCCGCGTCTGCACGAATACCTGCAGGAGATGAACCGCGAAACCTTCGGCAGCCACGATATCCTGACGGTCGGCGAGTGCTGGAGCGCCACGCCGGGCTCGGCGCTTCTCTATTCCGGCCGGGACCGCAACGAACTCTCCATGGTCTTCCAGTTCGAGCACGTGACGCAGCAATGGGACGAGGTCTACGGCAAGTGGCGCCCTAAGCCTTTCGACCTCGTCAAGCTGAAATCCGTGCTCAGCAAATGGCAATACGCGCTTTCGGATGACGGCTGGAACTCGCTTTTCTGGGGTAATCACGACCTGCCCCGCGCCGTCTCCCGATATGGCGATGTCGCCGGCTACCATGGCGAGTCCGCCAAGATGCTGGCGACGGTGCTGCACCTGATGAAAGGCACGCCATTCATCTACCAGGGCGAGGAGATCGGCATGACCAATGTGCCCTTCACCACGATCGAGCAGTATCGCGACATCGAGACGATCAACATGCACCGGTTGCATGTCGAGGCGGGACTGTCGCCGGAGGATTTCATCAAGGGCGCCAACGAGAGCGCCCGCGACAATGCCCGCACGCCCATGCAATGGAGTGCCGCGCTTCATGGCGGATTCACGAAAGGCGTGCCGTGGATCGAAGTGAATACCAATTACGCGACAATCAACGCGGAAGCCGCGATGACGGACGAGCGATCCATCTGGAATCACTATCGGAAGCTGATCGCCTTGCGCAAAGCCCATCCGGTGATCGTCTACGGCCTCTATCAGTCCTGGCTGGACCAGCATCCGGACGTCTTCGTCTATACGCGTACGCTGGACCAGGACAGATTGGTGGTGATTGCCAATTTCACGCCGCGAGAGGTGCCGCTGACCGTTCCATCCGAGCTCGCCATATCCGGAGAATGCCTGATCTCCAACTATGAGCCGGTCGACGCTCTGGCCGTCGAGAAGATCGACCTGAAGCCTTACGAGGCATTTGCGATCCTGTCGCAGGCCCCCTAAAGAGGGTGCCAAAATACCGATTGTTTCCCTTCCCGTGGCTGGGGCGACACGCTAGTTTTGCTCTTGGAGCACGGGCAGCAGGGACAGCAGTCATGGCGATACCGCAGGTGCAGGGTTTCTACGACGAGCGAACCGGCAGTATCCAGTATGTGGTCGCGGATAGCACGACCAAGGCCTGCGCCATCATCGATCCGGTCCTGGATTTCGACGAGAAATCCGGCTCGGTCGGCACCGGCAATGCCGACGCCATCCTCGCCTTCATTTCCAGGCGCGGCCTTGTTGTCGAATGGATCCTCGATACGCATCCGCACGCGGATCATTTTTCCGCCGCCCGTTACCTGAAGGTCCGCACCGGCGCACGGACGGGCATCGGCGAGCATGTCAGGCGGGTCCAGCAGATCTGGAAGGACATCTACAATTGGCCGGATTTTGCCTGCGACGGCTCGCAATGGGACCGGCTTTTCGCCGACGGCGAGACCTTCGAGATCGGAACGCTCCAGGGCCGGGTGATCTATTCTCCGGGCCACACGGCGGCGTCCGTCACCTATGTCGTCGGCGACGCCGCCTTCATCCATGACACGCTCTTCATGCCGGACGGCGGCACGGCCCGCGCCGACTTTCCCGGCGCCGACGCCGGCCGTCTCTGGGCCTCGATCCAGGCGATCCTTGCCTTGCCGGATAAGACGCGCCTTTTCACCGGCCACGATTATCGGCCGGGTGGGCGGGAGGCGCGCTGGGAAAGCACCGTTGCGGAGCAGAGGCGGGACAATCCGCATGTTGCCGGTATGGACGAGACAGGGTTCATCGCCTTGCGGGAGGCGCGCGACAGGACGCTGCCCATCCCCAAGCTCATGCTGCATGCCTTGCAGGTCAATATCCGCGGCGGTGAGCTTCCGCCGCCGGAAGACAATGGCAGGCGTTACCTGAAGATCCCGATCGGCGCCCTGCTGGGCTCCGTCTGGGGATAGCCCGTCAAGTCCTTACCCTCAGCAGTCTCAGTGCGTTGATCGTCACCAGCACGGTTGCACCCGTATCCGCGAGAATGGCCGGCCAGAGACCCGTCACGCCGATGATCGTCGTCACCAGGAACACCGCCTTCAGGCCGAGCGCGATGGTGATGTTCTGATAGATGTTGCGCATGGTCCTCCTGGACAGCTCGATCATGCCGGCGATGTCGCCCACCCGGCCGTGCAGCGCTGCCGCGTCCGCCGTTTCGAGCGCCACGTCAGTGCCGCCGCCGATCGCAATACCGACATCCGCTGCCGCAAGCGCCGGGGCGTCGTTGATGCCGTCGCCCACCTTTCCGACCACGAAACCCTTGCGCTTCAGCTCGCCGACGATCCGTTGCTTGTCTTCCGGCATCAGCTCGGCGCGTACCTCGATGCCGAGTTCCTTGCCGATCGCGGCCGCCGTGCCGGCATTGTCGCCGGTCAGCATCACGATCTTCACGCCGCTCTCGGAGAGCGCATGAAGGCCGGCCCTGGCGTCGGCGCGCGGTTCGTCGCGCATGGCGATAGCCCCTGCTGGCACGCCGTCCATGATCAGCACGGATACGGTCTTGCCCTCCTGGTTGAGGCCGGCGATCCGCCGCGAATGCGCCATGGGCAGAGAAACCCGCTCGGCTGCGGCCTTGGGCGAGCCGAGAAACACGTCCTTGCCCTCGATCGTCGCCGTGACACCCTTGCCGCCCAGAGCCCTGGCATCCGTGGCTGCCGGAATATCCACCTCGTCCTCGGCAGCCTTTGCAAGGATCGCCACTGCCAGCGGATGACTGGAACCGGTCTCAAGTGCCGCGGCATAGCGCAGCACATCCTCTGCACTGCGACTGAAAGCGACGATATCCGTCACCTGCGGCTTGCCGGAGGTCAGTGTGCCCGTCTTGTCGAATGCCACGGCCGTCAATCTGCCGAGCGTTTCCAGCACCGCGCCGCCCTTCATCAGCAGGCCGCGTCGGGCGCCTGCCGAAAGCGAAGCGGCGATTGCCGCAGGCGTCGAAATGACCAGCGCGCAGGGGCAGCCGATCAAGAGGATTGCGAGCCCCTTGTATATCCATTCGTTCCAATCGGCGCCGCCTGCAAGCGGCGGGAGGATGGCGACGAGTGCCGCGACCACCACGACGCCCGGCGTATAATAGCGCGAAAACCGGTCGATGAACCGTTCGGTCGGCGCCTTCTTCTCCTGCGCCTCCTCGACCAACCGCACCACGCGGGCAATCGTGTTGTCTTCGGCGGCGGCCGTGACCTGTACGCGAAGCGCCGCATCGCCGTTGATCGTGCCGGCAAACACCGTGTCGTGCACACCCTTGGCAACGGGCGTGCTTTCGCCCGTCACCGGCGCTTCGTCGACCGCACTTTCGCCGGCGATAATGACGCCGTCGGCTGAAATCCGGTCTCCGGGCCTGACAAGGATCACCGAGCCGACGCGAAGGCTTGCAGCCGGCACCTCGCGGGTGCGGCCGTTCACTTCCAGGAGTGCATTCTTCGGCACCAGTGCCGTCAGACCCCGGATGCTCTGACGCGCCCGCCCGGCCGCCACGCCCTCCAGAAGCTCGCCCACCAGAAAGAGGAAGACGACGGCGGCCGCTTCCTCCGAGGCATCGATGATCACGGCGCCGACCGCGGCGATCGTCATCAGCATCTCGATCGAAAACGGCGTGCCGGCGAGCGCCGCCATGATCGCGCGACGGGCAATGGGCACGAGGCCGATCAGCATCGCAGCCGTGAATATATACGTGTCGTAGGCGGGGATCAGGTGGCCGATCCCATAGGCGGCGGCCAACGCTAGGCCGACGAGAATTGTCAGACGGCCCTTGGCGCTCTTCCACCAGGGACCTTCCATCGGTCCGTGATCATGGCCATGCAGGCCTTCGATCTCGCTTGCGTCGTCGGCGGAATGATCATGCCCATCGTGATGATGGTGATCATGCTCGCCGTCGTGGTGATGCGAATGCTCGTGGTGTTCCGCCTCCACCGGCGCCTTCTTTCCCAGCGCCCGCAGCGAATAGCCGAGCCCGACGACCTTTTTCTCGATCGCGCCGAGATCGCTTGTGCCGTCGTGACTGAGCGTCATCGTGCCCGCGGCAACCGACACCGAGACATCCTCAACACCCGGCATGCGGCGCACCGCCGTATCGATCTTGGTCGCGCAGCTCGCGCAATCCATGCCGCCAACCTTGTACCGAGCCTGATTTGTCGCTGTCATCGTCTCTTCCTTCCGGGTCGAGACACTTCCCTACAACCTCTAGCCACTCTAGCTTCAAGAGCTTTTTTCAAAAAATTCGCTGGCGGCGGCGATGGCCTTTGCTGTAAGCCTAGTTTGAGACAGGGGCGTCCGGCGCAAGCCGGGCTGAGAAGCACCCTTTGAACCTGAACCAGATCATGCTGGCGGAGGGAGTCGTCCGGGCCTTCGAACTGATACGCCCAAGCGTCTGCCCCGCCGAACGAGGCGAAAATGCAGACGACAGAGACCCCCGGCCAGTTGCTGACGGCGATGCGCGCGAAAAACCCGCTCGTCCAGAACATCACCAATTTCGTGGCGATGAACATCGCGGCGAACGTGATGCTTGCGGCCGGTGCCTCCCCCGCCATGGTGCATACGAGGGAAGAAGCTGGAGAATTTGCCCGCATCGCCGCGGCACTCACGATCAATATCGGCACGCTTTCGCCGGATTTCCTGGCCGGCATGAAGGAGGCGGCGATCGCCGCGACGGAGGCCCGCAGGCCCTGGGTGCTCGATCCGGTCGCGCATTTCGCCACCGGCTATCGGCGCGCGGCCGCCGCCGAGCTCATGGAGTTGAAGCCGACCATCGTTCGCGGCAATGCCTCGGAAATCATCGCGCTCGCCGGAAGCCGGTCGAGCGGCCGTGGCGTCGACAGCGGCGATCCCACCTATGCCGCGGAAGGTGCGGCGGTCGCGCTCGCTCAGCAGAACGGCTCGATCGTCGCCGTCACCGGTGAAGTGGATTTCGTCACCGACGGTCGCCGTTCGGTGCGGATCATGGGCGGGTCGGCCCTGATGCCGCGCGTCACCGCACTCGGCTGCTCGCTCACCTGCGTCACCGGCGCCTTCGCCGCGACGGCTCCGGACAGACCCTTCGAGGCAACGGTCGCGGCACTCGCCATGTTCGCCGTCGCCGGTGAAGAGGCAGCACTCGCCGCCGCCGGCCCTGGCTCCTTCTCCCCCCTCTTCCTCGATCACCTCGCGGCGCTGACCGGCGAGGCGCTCGACGCCAAGGCAAGGATCGTCGCCGCATGAAGATTTTCGATCTTTCCGTCTACCTCGTCCTCGATCCCGATCTCTGCCGCAAAATCGGCATGGCGGAGACCGCCAGGCTCGCCGTCGAAGGCGGCGCGACCATCGTGCAGCTCCGCGACAAGCATGCGGATACGACGCAAATGATCGAGACCGGCCGTGCCCTCAAGGCGGTGCTCTCGGGCACCGGCGTGCCGCTGATCGTCAACGACGATGTGGATGCGGCGATTGCCATCGGCGCCGAAGGCGTGCATGTCGGCCAGAGCGACATGGTCGTCGCGGCGGCACGACAGCGTATCGGCCGGGATATGATCCTCGGCCTGTCCGTCGAGACGGAGGAACTGGCCAGGCGGGTGGACCCGTCTGTGGTCGATTATGTCGGCATCGGCCCGGTCTTCGCCACCGCCACCAAGCCGGATCACAAGCAGCCGATCGGCTTCGACGGCCTCGCCCGCATAGTCGCGGCAGCCCCCGTGCCGGCCGTGGCGATCGGCGGCGTCAAGGCGGAACATGCCGGCCCGGCGCTCGCCGCGGGTGCCAAAGGCATCGCGGTCGTTTCCGCGATTTGCGGTCAGCCGGACCCGAGCGCCGCCGCACGCAGAATAGCCGGTGGAATCGAAAAGGCCCGCGCATGATCAGGAACGTCCTCTCCATCGCGGGTTCCGATCCCTCCGGCGGCGCCGGCATCCAGGCGGATTTGAAAACCTTTTCGGCACGCGGCACTTATGGGATGGCGGTGCTGACGGCGCTGACCGCCCAGAATACCCAGGGCGTCACAGGCGTGCATGCCGTACCGGCCAACTTCGTGGCGGAGCAGATCCGCACGATCTTCGCGGACGTGCGCGTCGATGCGGTGAAGATCGGCATGATCGCCAATGCCGAGATCGCCGAAACGATCGCCGACGTCCTGTACCCGTATCACGATACCCTGCCGATCGTGCTCGATCCGGTGATGATCGCCAAGGGCGGCTCGCCGCTGCTTGCCTCCGACGCCGTGGATGCGGTCACCCATCGCCTGATGCCGATCGCTGCCGTTGTCACTCCCAACCTGCCGGAAGCCTCGGCCTTGCTGAACGAGCCGGCCGTCACGACCCGCGAAGCCATGGCAAGCCAAGCGGAGCGTCTGCGCAAGCTCGGCCCAAGGGCGGTGCTGGTGAAGGGCGGCCACCTGGAAAGCACAGACAGCCCGGACGTGCTGGCCGAGGCGACCGGTCTCCACTGGTTCGAGGGCAAGCGCACGGCGACCAGGAACACCCATGGCACGGGCTGCACGCTTTCCAGCGCCATTGCAGCCGAGCTCGCCAAGGGTGCCTCGCCGGTGGAGGCAGTGGCGATCGCCAAAGCCTATCTCGCCGGCGCCATCGCAGCCGCGGATACGCTCAGCGTCGGTACGGGCCATGGCCCCGTGCAGCATTTTCACGAGTGGTGGTGAGCGAAACTGCTCGCCACCTGACTTGAACGTGTTGCTACGCCTTCTGCGCCGCGATCTTTTCGAAAGCCGCGGCGATCTCTTCGCTGCCATAGGGTTTCTGGAGCAGCACCGCCCCTTCGACCGCCGCCTCGTCCGGGATGCGGTCGTTGCCGGTCGCAAAAACGACGCCCACGTCGGGAGAAAGTTTTCGCGCTTCCTGCGCGAACTGCCCGCCGGAAATTCCCGGTAATCCGAGGTCGGTGACCACCACGTCGAAATGCCGCTCTTGCAGAAGCGCGAGCGCTTCCTCGGCCGTGGAGGCCTCCGAAATCTGGTGCCCGAGCTCGGTCAGGAGATCGGCGGTGCTCATGCGGATGAGGAAATCGTCCTCGACCAGAAGCACGGAATAATGCGGCATCGCCGGCCGCTCGTCCATCGCCGGCATGGACTTGGCCGCCAGTGTCGCCCTCACCCGGTTGCGATGTTGCTGGTTGTTCAGGACGTGACGGATTTTCCGCGCCAGCGCCTCGCGCGTATAGGGCTTGGAGAGAAGGTCGACGCCGGGGTCGAGCCGTCCGCCGTGCACGATCGAGTTTTCCGTATACCCTGACGTAAAGAGCACGGCGACGTCCGGCAGCCGCTCGCGCGCATGGCGTGCAAGCTCGGTGCTTTTCAAAGGTCCCGGCATGACCACGTCGGTGAAGAGCATGTCGATCGGCACGCCGCTTTCGATGACGCTTAGGGCACCTGCGGCATCCTTGGCCTTCAATACGCCGTAACCCAACTCACCCAGCATCTCGACGACGGTGGCACGCACCTGCTCGTCGTCCTCCGCCACGAGGATGGTCTCGGTACCGCCGGTCACGGGGCCGAAATCCGCCTCCGTGACCAGATCCTCGCTGCGCTGGATGCGCGGGAAGTATATTTTGACCGTCGTGCCCTGCCCCAGCTCGCTATAGATCTTGATATGGCCGCCGGACTGCCTGACGAAACCGTATACCATGGAAAGACCGGTGCCCTTGCCCACGGGTTTCGTCGAGAAGAAGGGTTCGAAGACCTGCTCCATCACCTCCGGCGTCATGCCGGTGCCGGTGTCGGTCACCGCGAGCATTACATATTGGCCTGCCGGCACCTCTGCATGTCGGCGTACATAATTGTCGTCCAGGAAGGCGTTGCCGGCTTCGATCGTCAGCTTGCCGCCTCCCTCCATCGCGTCACGGGCATTGATCGCCAGGTTGAGCAGCGCGTTCTCGATCTGCGTCGGATCGACCAGCACGTTCCACAAGCCTCCGGAGCGGATCGTCTCGATCTCGATATCCTCGCCGAGCGTGCGACGCAGAAGCTCCTCCATGCCGGTCAGAAAACGGCCGATATTGATGACCTTCGGCTCGAGCGGCTGGCGGCGGCTGAACGCGAGCAGCTGGCTGGCGAGCTTGGAGCCGCGCTGCACGCCGGCAAGCGCATTCTCGATCCTGCGCCGGACGCGCTGATCCTCGCCGACATCGCCCGCGAGCAGCTGGAGGTTGCCGGAGATGACCTGCAGCAGGTTGTTGAAGTCATGTGCCACGCCGCCGGTGAGCTGCCCGAGCGCTTCCATCTTCTGCGAGTGCCGCAGGGCTTCTTCCGCCTTCATGCGCTCGGCGATTTCCGTCACCACACGCTGCTCGAGATCGGTATTCAGCACCTGAAGCGCCTCTTCCGCCCGGCGGCGCTCGGCGATTTCCCGCTCCGCTTCCCGGAAGAGCCGTGCGTTATCGATCGCGATCGCCACCTGACCGGCGGCGCCCACCACCAGCCGCTCGTGCTCCTCGCGGAACTGGCCGGGCTGAGCATGGCCGAAGAACAAGCCTCCAATCACCTCGCCGGATCGGGAAACGACTGGCACCGCGAGATAGCTGCGCACCGGCAGATGCCCCTTCGGCATGCCGTGATAAGGGGCGTTCCTGCCGTAGCGCGGGTCGCTCAGGATATCGTCCGAGCGGATGACGCCTTCGCCTTTAAAGGTCGGCGCGAAGACGGCCGTATTGCGCGGCATGGGGAAATTCTCGAAGGCGGAGCGCGGCCTGCCGGAAAGCGAATAGAGCATATAGCTCTCGCCTCGCTCGTCATGGACGTTGTAGAAGAAGGCTCCGAATTGTGCGCCCGTCAGCTCGACGCCCGCATCGGTGGTCATCTGCACCACTTTTTCGAGGTCGAGCTCGGCAGAGAGATCGGCACCGAGCCTGTTGAGCACTTCGAGATGCCGCGTCTCCTTTCGCAGCGCGGTCTCCGCCCGCTTTTGGTCGGTAACGTCATTGCCCTGGATGAAGATGCCGGTGGTCCGGCGGTTGTCGTCGAGGATGGGTTGGAAGACGAAATCGACAAAACGCTCTTCCGGCGGCCGGCCCGAATGGCGTGCCAGCGTCACCGATCTCGCCTTCCCGACATGAGGGAGGCCGCTTTTGCGTACCTCATCCAGCAGATCCGGAAATTCCTGATCGACCACTTCCGGCAACGCCTCGCGAATCGGTCTGCCGAGAAGTTCACGCTTTCCGACCAGCCGCATATAGGCGGCATTGGCCATTTCGAAAACGTGGCCCGGCCCCGACACCATCGCCATGAAGCCCGGCGTCTGCTCGAACATCTGCTTCAGCCGCTCCTGTTCGCCGAGCAACCGGCGTTCCGCGCGGACCTTGGCAGTCGTCTCGACCACCACCGCCATGACGCCGAAGGGCCTGCCGCTCTCGTTGTAGATCGGGGAATAATCGAGATTCATCCAGACCTGCTCGGGAACGCCGGAGCGATGCAGCGTCAGCTCCTGATCCTTGTAGGCGAGCGTTCCGCCAGCCAGGCCGACTTTCATCACATTGTCGTTGAAATCGGCGACCTCCGGCCAGCCTTCTCGCACT
This sequence comes from Xaviernesmea oryzae, assembly GCF_900177415.1. Taxonomy (GTDB): domain Bacteria; phylum Pseudomonadota; class Alphaproteobacteria; order Rhizobiales; family Rhizobiaceae; genus Neorhizobium; species Neorhizobium oryzae_A. Next base: position 349,828 of record NZ_FXAF01000003.1, read on the forward strand.
TTCGAACCGAGCAGATCCGGGTGCCGTCCTCCCGCAAAGGAGGAATAGGCGTCGTTGTAGATCATCACGCCGTCGTCGTTCCAGAGCGTCACGATCGGCACGGGAGACTGAAGAATGAGATTGACGACGGTCTTCAGGCTTTGCGGCCAGTCGCCGATCGGACCGAGGGTGGTCGCTGCCCAATCGAAAGCCGCGATAAGATGTGCCATTTCGCCGTTATGGGAGAGAAAGACAGTCTCGGCAGTCGCATAGTTCATCATTGGGCTTTCGACGACGATAAGCTCATAACCCTGCCGTCCTACATGCGAACGATCACCTGAGCAGCCTTTTAGACAATGGTCAGTTAGGACACTGCCACAAAAAAGCCACGGGTTCTCCCGTCGATTTTTGGCTGTGGAGCAATTTTTCGCCAGCTTCTCCTCAAAGCCACGAAGCCGGTGTCCTCGGCAAGCGGCCCTCCGGATCGGTGACGGTAAGCTTTGGTTCCCCCTCTCCATTCCAGCGCCAGAGCGCCACGCAGGTCCCGCCGGGCGACATGAAGGAAGGATAGATGACGCCATCGAAATCCCGACCGAGCAGTCTCTCCCGCAACGCATGGGTCGCCGGCGCTCTTCCGGCATCGAGATCGGCCCGCCATTCGCAGCGATGGATATTCTCATCCGTGCCGAGCTCCGCGAGCACATTCGCATCCGTCAGGTCCGCCAGGCGGGCGCTTTCGAGCCGGAGCTCGGCGATCAGTGCGGGATGCTGCACGAAACCCTGATTATATTCCGCCCAGGCGGTGGAGAGCTCCCGGGCAGCATAGACGGTCGGGGTCCCGGCCGGATTCCAGCGGCCGCCGAAACGTGCCGCGCCGTCGCCGGAAAGCGGCATATGCGCCCAGCGCGGTACATAGGCTCGCCAGAGGACCAGCGTCTCCCCGGATTCAGGCATAGACGCCGGAACGCACTGCCTCGAGATAGGCGAGCACCTTATCCGCCTTGCCTTCGCCGACGAGATCGTAAGCCGTCTTGCCGGCCCAGCCGGGGATCGGCTGGTGCTTGAACCAGATCGCCGCGCGGTTTTCATTGCCGGCCATCTCGCTTGCCATGGCAAGGATGCGCACCACGGGGCTCAGTGCGGCATCCACCTTGCGAGCGCCGCTCCTGGCCGTCAGCGTGTTGCGGGCGACGCCGATCAGCTTCGCGAGCTCGGCTTGCGTGACCCCGAGAAGCTCGCAAACCCGTCGCGCGGACAGGAAGGAAGATTGCGGCTCGCCGAAGAATGACGCGCCCATTTCAAAAGCATGTGCAGCCATTGGACCGATCCTGATCTTTCTTTGGCAGATTTGTGCTTAATATGAGCGCAAGCCCGGCTCATTTCAAGTCAAACCTAGTCATCACCCTCTTCGAGCTCCGGCTCGATGAAATCGTCCGGCGGCAGGTTGCGGCTCAGCAATCCGGCATCTTCCAGCATTTCAGCGTCCGGCAGATCGCGAAGCGTGTCGAAACCGAAAGCCGAGAGGAAGGCCGGCGTTGTGACATAGGTATAGGGCGCGCCGGGCGTGGGGCTGCGCGGACCGGAGGCCAGGAAACCGAGCTGCCTCAGAATTGCGATCGTATCGCGGCTTACCTCGCGGCCAAAGATCTTGGACAGTTCGGCGCGCGTCACCGGCTGAAGGTAACCGACGGTCATCAGCACCAGCGCCTGGTGCTGCGTGAGGTCGGCAGGCGGAGCGTTGGCAGCACCCGATGCATGGATCACATCGGCAAAATCCGGCCGCGTTCGATGCTGCCAGCCGCCGGCGACCGAAACAAGCTCATAAGGCCGGTCACGCAGCGCCTCGCGAATATCCTCGATGATGGTCTCGATATCGCAGTCCTGGCCGACGACGCGTTCCAGCATCCTGCGTGAAACCGGTTCGGCGGAGGCGAAGATCACAGCCTCCACTCGCGCCGTCCATTCGCGTTGGCGTTCCCCGGGCGGAAGATGCACAAGTTCTCTGTCGATGGTATTCGGCCGCGCCCGCTTCGCCATGGTCAGAGCCCGTAGATGCGGAAGGTGGGGCGGCCGGAAAGCTCACGAACAGCATCCAGCTGTTGCAGCCTCTCGAAGAGACGCCTTGATGCGAAACGGGAAAGCCTTGCCGTCTGCAGCGTGCCGGAAACGGCGTCTTCGGACAGCAGCAGCCGGATCGCATCGCCCGCCCCTTTCGCGCGCAGCTTCGGCGTGACGACGGCAAGCCGCTCGGCGCGCCGGGCGATGTCTGCGGCCAGCCGAGAGGCTTCGGCCGCAGCCTGGACCAAGGCCAGGCAGACCGCGCGGTCGAACTCTTCCTCACCGGGGCGGATGCGGCCGCGGTTGGCCTCGCTGCGGAACGCGGGGGAGAAGCGCTGGCTCATCATCAGCGGAACCGGGACGGGCCAGCGCAGCTTGTCCGCCAGCAGCAGATCGGCGAGCCACCAGCCGAGCATTTCCGCATCGGCGCGGACTGAAACCGTCCTTGCGATAACCCCGGCGGCAGCCAAAGGTGCCGCCGCTCCGCCAAGGCGCAGGTCGTCGAAAGTGTCGGGAAGCGAAGCCAGGGCGTCGTCCCAGCGGATGCCGAGAAGGTCGGCGACCGCCTCGAGGCTTTTGACATCGAGTGCTGTCGAACGTGAGGCAAGCCGCTTCCAGGCGGAGAGGATCTGACCGGAAGGTCCGGGATCGTCGCCCGGCCTGCGCAAAAGCCAGGCATCACGCAGCGCGGTTTCGTCTTCGATGCGCCCGGCCAGCCGCACGGCTGCCATGGCGCATTTGAGCGCCAGGCGCTGTCGCCAGACGCCGAGCCATTCCGGCTCGGTTCGAACGATTTGATCAAGCGGATAAAGCGCCCCACCCGCCATGAAGGCGGCATCCACTATAGTCCCCGCAAAGACGGACGGCGAGGCCCAGCGCGGCGCCGCAAGAGGCGGACAGGACGATCGCAACGATGCTGTGTCGGGAATCATGCGTCGACCTTAGACCCAGTGTGCGTTTCCAGCTATGGCATTCACCCAAAACCGCACGCCTCACCCGCATTCTGCACCGCTTTTGCAGCACGGCTCGCTGCATTGGCGATGGGTCCTCGGTTCTGCCGCAGTCCTTCCGATCAATAGGAGTTGAGTTTTGCGGATCGCTCGGCCGCCCTACATAGGGTTTCCGGCAGAGCCAAGGAGGATTTTGGTTTGCGGTTTCATCGCACGATTGTCTCTTTCGCCGTGCTTCTTGCACTTTCCGCGCCGGTTTCGGCGCAGCAGAACCGCGATCGCGACGAGCGCGACCGAGGACGCCAGGCCGAACAAGGCACGTCCGATGGCATTTTCGGTCTGATCCCAGCCGATTCCACGACCGAGCATGTCTTCAAGACGCCGTCCGGCGATCTGCCCTATACCGCGACCGCCGGTACGCTCGATCTGTTCGGGCAGGACGGGAACCGAACGGCGAAGATCTTCTACACTGCCTACACAGCCAAGGACCGGCCGTCTTCTCCTTCAGGCGGCGGCCGACCGCTCACCTTTGCCTTCAACGGCGGGCCGGGTGCTGCGTCGGCCTATCTGCATCTCGGTCTGGTCGGCCCGAGAATTCTCGAGTTCGGCCCGAGTGGAGACGACGGCACCACGCCGAAGCTTACGGACAATCCGGAAAGCTGGCTCGCCTTTACCGATCTGGTGCTGATCGACCCGGTCGGCACCGGCTGGAGCCGCGCGGCCAATGACGATGCGGCCAAAGGCTTCTACGGCGTACGGCAGGACGCCGAGAGCCTCGCCAAGGCGATCGCGCTCTATGTCCAGAAGAACAATCGTCTCGACGCGCCGAAATACCTGCTTGGCGAAAGCTATGGCGGCTTCCGCGCCGCCAAGGTCGCGGTTTCGCTGAAGAATACCCAAGGCATCCTGACGTCCGGCATCATCATGCTGTCGCCGCTGGTGGAGGGCAAGTTCCTCGCCAATTCCGACGATCCGCTCAGCGCCGCGCTGCAGCTTCCCTCGCTCGCCGCAGCCGCGCTGGAGCAGCGCAACGAGTTCACGCCCGAACGGCTGGCCGAAGCCGAGCGTTTCGCGATGGGCGACTATCTCACCTCGCTTGCCGGCCCCTACCCCGCCGGCGCCGCAGCCGATGCGCTCTATGCCCGTGTCTCGGAGCTGACCGGCATTTCGAAGGACGTGGTGGCCCGCACCCGCGGCTTCGTCGGCGATGTCTATGCCAAGCAGATGGGAGGGCCGGGAAAAGCCGTCAGTCCCTATGACGCGGCCTATGCCGTGCCGGATGCCTATCCGGAGGATTCCTACAGCCGCAACGACGATCCGATCCTTGAAGGATATACCCGCGCTTATGGCGCCGCCTTTGCCGCCTATGCGCGCAACGAGCTGAAATTCTCGACCGAGATGACCTACAACCTCCTGAACGGAGAAGTGAACCGCCGCTGGGAGTGGAACGGCGGCCGCGGCGGCGACTCGCGTGCGCTCTCCAGCGCCTCGACCGATATCCGCGATCTGCTCTCGGTCATCCCCAGCTTCAAGCTGATGATCGCGCACGGCTACAGCGACGCCCTGACGCCCTATGGCGCCAGCCGCTACGTCCTCGACCACCTGCCGCCTGAGCTTGCCGCCGGACGTGCCGAGCTGAGGACCTATCGCGGCGGGCACATGTTCTACACCAAACCGGAATCGCGAAAAGGATTCGAAGCGGATGTAAGGGCCTTCTACGGGGCGAAGGCAACGGATTGAAAGATGGCTGCTTGAGGTCACATTTCACCGCAATCGAGGCATATTGGGTTAGCCATCACCATCGGCACGCGATGAGCCGAAATCAGGCTGGAGGAGACCGGAATGTCGGAAGCAGTAGTGAATGTCCGCTATATCGTGGATGACGTCGAAGCGGCAGTCGAGTGGTATACAAAAAATCTGGGCTTTACATTGCTTTCCAATCACGCCCCGGCTTTTGCGGATGTGAAGCTGGGTTCGTTGCGCTTGCTGCTCAGCGGGCCGAAAAGTTCGGCTGGACGCGCCATGTCCGACGGTGAACTCCCCCGGCCGGGTGGCTGGAACCGCATTCATCTGATCGTCGGCGACTTGGCTGCGGAAGTCGCCCGGCTGCAGGCGGCCGGTGTCGAATTGCGCAATGACGTTGTCACAGGTCCTGGTGGATCGCAGGTCCTGCTGATTGATCCGTCCGGCAATCTCGTCGAGCTGTTCCAGCCGGCCGGCCGCTAGACCGGACCGAAGATTGGCTGCGCACTCGCAGGGGCGACTGTGGCGCTTCCGCCACGTCTTTCCGAATGATGGCAAGGTGACGGCGATGTGATCGGCATCGCCTTGCTGATGCCGGCCCGAACTCGTTACTAGCTCGGACAAGCTCACTTTCAGAGAGAATTTCGGTCAATGTTCAGCGAAAACCGGCTGTCTCGGCGCGTCTTCGTGCTGGGTTCCATATCGATGACAGCAAGCCTGGCAGGCTGCGCTGCCACGACGTCATCTGCCGAACGGGCGCCTCTGCCCCAGCAAGTCAGCCGTCCGGTCGGTCCTCCGGCGGATGCGGAGTTGCAGGCGAGATATGCAGCCCTTGAGGATGGGGGACATCTTATCCCCGCCATCCCCTATCAGAAGATGGATCCCAAATATTTCCGGCAGCGCGTCGTCGATCCGACCGGTGAGCCGCCAGGAACCGTGGTGGTCGATACGCCCGGCCGGTTCCTCTATGTGGTCGAGCCTGGCGGGACCGCGATGCGTTACGGCGTCGGCATAGGACGCGACGGCTTTGCCTGGCAGGGCGAAGGCATAATTCACTGGCGGCAGCCCTGGCCCCGCTGGAAACCGCCTCGCGAGATGATCACGCGACAGCCGCATCTCGAAAAATACTCCGTCGAAAACGGCGGCATGGAGCCGGGGATCACCAACCCGCTCGGTGCGCGTGCCCTCTATATCTTCCAGAACGGCCAGGACACGCTCTACAGGTTGCACGGCACACCGGAATGGGCCTCGATCGGCAAGGCGACCTCGTCCGGCTGCGTCAGGCTGGTCAACCAGGATGTCCTCGATCTCTACACCCGCGTGCCTTACCACGCCCGCATCGTAGTCCATCAGGAGCCTTTGAAGCCGGTTTCCACCGTTTGACATAGCCGCCGCTGTTGCGCCGCCGCCGAGTCATGTAAGAGCCCTCTTCGAACGCAGAAACGATGGGCAAAGGGGCTGGAGGCGCAAACTGGGATCGGACGAACAGGAGCCGCAATCCGACACGCCAACGCCGCGGATGCTGTCGTGGGCGCGCAATTCGACGATCTATCGCCTTGAACGGCGGATGCATACGGAAAAACAGCTCTTCAACGCCATATTGCGGAAGGCGCTGCAGAAGTTCGAGAATATCAGCGAAGCGCAGGCGAAGGCATTGGCCGATGCGGCCGTGAAGTTCGCCTATGACCACAAGGCGCTCGATGATGCGGCCTATGCCGAGATCAGCACACGCTCGGGCATGTGTGGCGGCAGGTCCAAACGAGCCATCGCTCTAAAACTGTCGCAGAAGGGCGTTGCGGGAGAGATCGTCACAGCCGCCGTGGCCGAGGCGGACGACATGCACGCGGCCCTCGTCCTTGCCCGCAAACGCGCCTTCGGGCCGTTCCGCAAGGGAGAACTCGATGAAAAACGCAAGGCGAAGGAACTCTCCGCATTTGCCAGGGCGGGCTTCAGCTTCGAAATCGGCAAGCGGGTTTTCGGGATGTCCCTCGACGAAGCCGAAGAAGCGTTGGCTCCAGGCCGCCATCTTTAAGCGTGAGGCGACGCCTTCTGCCGGCAAGTCCGCCGGTCAGGCTCGTTTGCGAGCCGGGTCGTCAAGCGCTGGATTGTAGAAGAGCGAGAGCATCAGGCTTCGCGTGATCCGCTCCGCCGTCGTCATGAACCAGGCCTTCGCTTCCTGGTTCGGAGCAATGTCGTCCAGCGTCGCGGCAAAAAGCTCCAACCATTTCGGGAAAAGCTCCGGCGGCATGTCGGCAATACCGAGATGCGCCTTGACGGGTTTCCCCCATAAGCGATCGGCCATCACGACCGCGCTGCAGTCGTGATCGTTTCGGCAAGCCATTCATTGAGACTTTGATCATTAGCGGCCGCGGCAATGACCGCAGCTTCATGGGTGCGGGGATCAAGCCGAACGTTGAAGCGCCCTGAAAACGAGCGAAACGGCTCGATGCCCTTCTCCTTGCAGATTTCGAGAAAAGTCTCCAGCGACTTGCGGCCTTCCGTCATCAGACCATTGATATTGTCGGAATAGAAGTCGGCTCCGCCATTGAGGCCAAGGAATTCCCCCCGAAACATGCCTATCTCTGGGTCAAGTGAGACAACCGCTTTATGACCGTCGATTTCGATGACGTTCTTCATGGTTTCACTCCGTGGCTTTCAAGCCATTTCCGAATACTGGCGACTGCGCCTTTGTCTGTATCAGGTGATGGATGCGGACGATGGAATACCCTCACCTCGCCGAACAGCACGACACCGATTCGAGATCCCTCGCGCTCGGTCACTTCCGCTCCAAGCGCAACGAACAACGCCTCTATTTCCGCCCAGCGGATCGAGCCGTTCACGGGCCGCGCATAAATCAGTTCAAGCGTAGCTCGATGACGTTTTTTCATAATAAATAGTACCAGAATATAGTACTAAAACAAGAGGTCCGGCATCACTGCCGGACCCTTTCCAGTTTGTGCTTCATCAAGAGCGAGGTCACACCCGTTCCAGCGCAATGGCAATCCCTTGTCCCACGCCGATGCACATCGTCGCCAGTGCGTATTTGCCCTTGCGCAGCGACAGTTCCAGCGCCGCCGTGCCGGAAATGCGGGCGCCGGACATGCCGAGGGGATGACCCAGCGCGATCGCGCCGCCGTTCGGGTTGACGTGTTCGGCATCTTCCGCAAGCCCAAGCTCGCGCAGCACGGCGATGCCCTGGGACGCGAAGGCTTCGTTGAGCTCGATGACGTCGAAATCCTTCGGCGCAAGCCCGAGGCGGGCGCAGAGCTTCTGCGTCGCCGGTGCCGGACCGATGCCCATCACGCGCGGAGGAACACCGGCCGTCGCACCGCCCAGGACGCGGGCGATCGGGGTCAAGCCGTATTTCTTCGCCGCGGCTTCGGAAGCGATGATCAGCGCCGCCGCGCCGTCGTTGACGCCGGAGGCGTTGCCGGCGGTAACGGTACCGCCTTCGATCTTGTTGACGGGCTTCAGCTTGGCAAGCGCTTCCATGCTTGTCGCGCGGGGATGCTCATCCTTGGAAACCACGATCGGATCGCCCTTGCGCTGCGGCACGGTCACCGACGTGATCTCCTTGCCGAGGCGGCCGTTCTCCTGCGCCGCGGCGGCTTTCGCCTGGGAGCGGACGGCAAACGCGTCCTGGTCTTCGCGAGAGACCTTGTAGTCGATCGCCACATTGTCGCCGGTCTCCGGCATGGAGTCGACGCCATACTGCTTTTTCATCACTGGATTGACGAAACGCCAGCCGATCGTCGTGTCGTAGATTTCGGCGTTGCGGGAGAAGGCGGTTTCGGCCTTCGGCATCACGAAAGGCGCACGGCTCATGCTTTCAACGCCGCCGGCGATCATCAGTTCGGCCTCGCCCGCCTTGATGGCGCGGGCAGCGGTGATGACCGCATCCATGCCGGAACCGCACAAACGGTTCATGGTGGTGCCGGTGATCGAGACAGGCAGGCCGGAGAGAAGGGCTGCCATACGAGCGACGTTACGGTTGTCTTCGCCGGCCTGGTTGGCGCAGCCATAGATGACGTCGTTGACGGCTTCCCAGTCGATCTTGCCGTTACGCTCCATCAGCGCCTTCAACGGGATTGCGGCGAGATCGTCTGCGCGGACGGAGGAGAGCGAACCGCCGAAACGGCCGATCGGGGTGCGGATATAATCGCAGATATAGGCTTCGGTCATGGAATTCTCCTCAAAGTTCCGGCACGACAAGGTCGCCAACCGGCCCGTCGATGTGGAGGGTAGCGCCCGTCATGGCCTGCAGTTCCTCGACGCTCATGCCGGCCAGCTTCTCGCGCAGCACGAAATGCCCATCCTTGATATCGATGACTGCGTGGCTCGTATAGACACGCGTGATGCAAGCGACGCCGGTCAGCGGAAAAGTGCATTTCTCGACGAGCTTCGGATCGCCGTTCTTCGTGACATGTTCGGTGATGACGAAGACCTGCTTGGCGCCATGCACGAGGTCCATGGCGCCGCCGACGGCCGGTACACCCTTGGAGCCTACCCGCCAATTGGCGAGGTCGCCGTTCTGGGCGACCTGCAGCGCGCCGAGGATGGCGACGTCGAGATGGCCGCCGCGCACCATGGCGAAGCTGTCGGCATGGTGGAAGAAGGCAGAACCCGGTTTCAGCGTGACGGCTTTCTTGCCGGCATTGATGAGGTCCCAGTCCTCTTCACCCGCCGGCGGCGCCTCGCCGAAGTTCAGAATGCCGTTTTCCGTGTGGAAGATCGCCTGCCGGCCGGGCGGCTGGTAGCGGGCGACCATTTCCGGAAAGCCGATGCCGAGGTTCACATAGGCGCCGTCGGCGATGTCCTGCGCGGCGCGCCAGGCGATCTGGGCATTGGAGAGCTTGATGTCTTCGCGGGTGTCAATCTTCTGTGTATCGGGGGTCATACGTAGGCCACTCCGGCTCGAATGAGCTCTTCTTCCTGCTGCGGGTTTGCGACTTCGACGAGACGGTCGATGAAGATGCCGGGCGTCACGACGTGCTCCGGATCGATCTCCCCGGCCTTCACGATCTTCGAGACCTGCACGATCGTCTTGGTCGCCGCCATGCACATCAGCGGATTGAAGTTGCGGGCGGCCTTGTTGTAGGTGAGATTGCCGTAGGCATCGCCGAGATGCGCCTTGACGATCGCGAAATCCGCCTTCAGCCAGCGTTCCTGCACATAATGTCGGCCGTCGAACTCGGCGATCACCTTGCCTTCGGCAAGCTCGGTTCCGTACCCCGTCGGCGTGTAGAAAGCCGGAATGCCGGCGCCGCCGGCACGGATGCGCTCGGCAAGCGTGCCCTGCGGCACCAACTCAAGCTCGATCTCGCCTGCAAGATATTTGTCGGTAAAGGCGCGCGGATCCGAAGACTTCGGGAAGGAGCAGATCATTTTTTTGACCATGCCCGCGTCGATCATCGCGGCAATGCCGATGCGGCCGTTGCCGGCATTGTTGTTGATGACGGTGAGGTTCTTCGGCCCCTTGTCGATAAGGGCATGGATGAGTTCGATCGGCGCGCCCGAACCGCCGAACCCTCCGATCATGACGCTTGCGCCATCGCCGATTTCGGAGACGGCTTCCGCCAGGCTCCCGATTGTCTTGTCCATAGGGGATTTCTCCTTGCCTAACTTCAGGCCCGGAAATCGGTCCTCCGCGCCTCCTCCTTCAGACATAGATCGCAGCAAAGCTGACAGCAAGAAGTTTGTGCGATAATTGACATTTGTTCATATATCGCACAATGTCTTCGGGGTTGATGGAGGCAAGTCATGCAGGAAACGGATTTCGTCAGCGGTTTTGCGCGAGGCCTCAAGGTGATCGAGGCTTTTGGCGAAGCGACGCCGAAGCTTACGATCGCCGACGTCGCGCGGGCAACGGAACTGGACCGGGCGACCGCGCGGCGTTGTCTGCTCACCCTTGCCGAACTCGGTTATGCCGATCACGACGGCAAATTTTTCGTGCTGACGCCGAAAATCCTGCGGCTCGGCCATGCCTATCTCTCGGCGACCCCCCTGCCTCACATCGTCCAGCCGTTTCTCGACAAGCTGTCGGAGGAAGTGCATCAGAGCGCGTCGGCCAGCGTGCTGGACGGAACCGAAATCGTCTATATCGCCCGCGCATCGCAGAAGCGGGTCATGTCGATCAACCTGATGCCGGGAAGCCGCCTGCCCGCCTATTGCGCCTCCATGGGACGCGTGATGCTCGCAGCCCTGCCGGAGGAAGAAGCCCGGGTGCTGCTTGAGCAGACGGTGCTGAAGGCATTCACGCCGAATACCAAGACGGATCCCGCCGAGCTGATGCAGGAACTCGCCCGCGTCCGCGACCAGGGTTTCGCGGTCATCGACCAGGAACTGGAGCTTGGCCTCTGCTCGATCGCCGTGCCGCTCACCAACGATCGCGGACGGGTGATCGCTGCGCTCAATATCGGCGCTCCGGCGGCGCAGGTATCGGCAGACGAGATGGCTGAGCGTTACCTTCAGCCGCTGAAGGCCGTCGCGAAATCGCTGAAGCCCATGCTGCGCTGAACCCATCAGCCATATGAATCAATCCGGCGGCATCGATTCATGGAAGTCGTTGGACGGCGGAATCGTCGCTTGCGATTCTGCCTCGCATGAAAGACGAACCGCTTCTTCTCACCCGCCGCAACCCCTCCCGCAACATGGCGCGCTTCTATGCGCTCACCGTTGAGCCTGACCTTTTCGATGGCGTCGCGCTCACCCGAAATTGGGGCCGTATCGGCAGCAAGGGGCGTTTCCGCATCGAGCTCTTCGGCTCGCGCCAGGAGGCGGAACGACGACTGGCGGCGATCGCGAGCCAGAAGGTACGGCGAGGATATGAGGTGGCCCCGAAACTTGACCGCTGACAACTGCCTCGGCGACCATGTGATTGCCGGCGCGATCATCATCTGCCGGTCCCGCTCATGATCGATCTGGGTATGCATGTTCCGCGCCTGCCCGAGCAGGCGGTAACTCCACTCGCCGTCTTCAGTGATCAAACCGATGAAATAGAGCGAGCCCTGCGCACCGCCGAAATCCGATGTGCCGATGAGCACCTCCCGATGGGGCGTGATCTGCGGCCGTTTGCTGACCTGATTGACCAAACCTCCCGGAATGGTGCGGCCATAGAGCACGGATGCCCGTCCCTTGATGACTTGGCTTGCACGCCTGATCAGCGCGGAATGGCTAGGCCTTCTTCGGACTGCCGGACGAACGCATGACAGGCGCTTTTCGGGGGAGAATCGGCATGTCCCCCTTTCCAAGACTGAGCGCTTCGGCAAGCTCCCTGCGCGCCCCATTGACCAGAACTTCCATTGCCCTGCGCGCACCTTCCCGATCGCGCATCCGGATTGCCTCCAGCACGGCCCGATGAATATCAAGCGCTCGTTCGTGTGACTGGCTTGCCCGGTTGGTGATGCGAAAGCTTGCCAGCAGGGCCGCACCGATCGCCGTCGCAAACTGCCTGAAGACCCAGTTGCCGGAGGCATTGATGATCGCGGTGTGGAATTCCAGGTCCGCATCGCTCCATGCATCCGTATAGAGGGAATGCGCGGCGACCATGTCGTCGAAAGCTTCCGCGATGACCATGATCTGCCTGGTCGTGGCGTTTTCCGCGGCGGCGGCGGCCGCCGCAGGCTCCAGCACCAGTCGCGCGTCCACCAGCGACTTGTAGAACCGCTCGTCCTTCGGGTGACGCATGGCAGCATCCAGCACGATGGGATCGAGATAATTCCATTGTTCCCGCGGCATGACGATCGTACCGGCGCGGGTGCGCGACCGGACCATGCCCTGCGCCACGAGATGCTGCATCGATTCCCGCAACGTGGTGCGGCTCACCCCGTAATGCTCCTTGAGTTCGGCTTCATTGGGTAATGTCGAGCCCTCCGCGATTTCGCCGGACACGATCTTGTCGACAAGGACATGCAGGAGATTGTCCTTTACGGGACGACGGCCGCCCTTGGCGCCATTTCGCCCGTTTATCCGGCCGGTCTCCGACATTCCGCTCCACCCCTCAGCAACCTCAGAACTCCTCCATACTCCAATTATCCCCGAAGATAAATCGCATTTAAATTGACAATAAATACGATTTATTTTAGATCGCCAGTGGAGGTGCCGGAGGAGACCCGAACACCGACAGCCGACGATCCTGCAGAACAGCAGGCCTGAAGCCGTGCGCGCTTTTGATGCGTTGCGCGAACGGGATCGTCTGTCGCTTGTCGAGCGCAAGGGTCGTTTCCGTCGCGCGGACACGGATTATCGGCTGCAGCCGGCCGATGAGTGGGAAAACTGATGAAAATTACCAAGCTGACCACCTACATCGTTCCGCCACGCTGGTTGTTTCTGAAGATAGAAACGGACGAGGGCGTCGCCGGCTGGGGCGAACCGGTGGTCGAGGGTCGTGCGCTGACGGTGCAGGCGGCGGTGCATGAGCTTGAAGACTATCTCGTCGGCAAGGACCCGTTCCTGATCGAGGATCACTGGAATGTCCTTTACCGCGCCGGGTTCTACCGCGGCGGCGCCATTCATATGAGCGCGCTGGCCGGCATCGACCAGGCGCTCTGGGACATCAAAGGCAAGGCGCTCGGCCAGCCGGTGCATTCGCTGCTCGGCGGACAGTGCCGCGACCGGATCAAGGTCTATTCCTGGATCGGCGGGGACAGGCCCTCGGATGTCGCCCGCAATGCCAGGGAGGTCGTTGCCCGCGGCTTCAAGGCGATCAAGCTCAACGGCTCGGAAGAGATGCAGATCGTCGACACCAACGAGAAGGTGGACAGGGCGGTCGAGACCATCGCCATCATCCGCGAGGCGGTCGGCCCACATATCGGCATCGGCGTCGATTTCCACGGCCGTATCCACAAGCCAATGGCCAAGGTCCTCGCCAAGGAGCTCGAGCAGTTCAAATTGATGTTCATCGAGGAACCGGTGCTTTCCGAAAACCGGGAGACGCTGAAGGAAATCGCCAATCACTGCTCGACCCCGATCGCGCTTGGCGAGCGGCTCTATTCCCGCTGGGATTTCAAGCAGGTGCTGGCGGATGGTTACGTCGACATTATCCAACCGGACCTGAGCCATGCCGGCGGCATCACCGAATGCCGCAAGATCGCGGCGATGGCGGAGGCCTATGACGTGGCGCTCGCGCCCCATTGCCCGCTCGGGCCGATCGCGCTTGCCGCCTGTCTCCAGGTCGACGCGGTCAGCTACAACGCCTTCATCCAGGAGCAGAGCCTGGGCATCCACTACAACCAGGCGAACGACATCCTCGACTACATCGTCAACAAGGACGTCTTTGCCTATGCGGACGGCTTCGTCGCCATCCCGCAGGGCCCGGGTCTCGGGATCGAGGTCGATGAGGAATACGTGATCGAGCGTGCCCGGGAAGGCCATCGTTGGCGCAATCCCGTCTGGCGCCATGAAGACGGCAGCGTGGCCGAGTGGTGAGGATTGAAGGCCGGCAGTAGCGGCCGCTTGAGATTGAGGCGTCTCCGGATGGGGCGCCGTCGATGCCGGACAGATCGCATGGCCGATGGTCCGGAAGGGGGGTGGGGAGACCACCGTTATCACTGGAACCAAAGGGAGAGGTTCGATGAAAGGTAGAATGACGAAACTGGCGGGCACGATCGCACTTGCAGTGTTCGCATCGATTGCCGCCGGCACGATCGCAACCGCGCAGGAATTCAGGGCCAAGCTCGGCCACGCCATGCCGCAGGAGCATCCGCAGGCGGTCGCGCTCAACAAGTTCGCCGAACTCGCCGGCCAATATACCGACGGCCGCGTCAAGGTCACCGTATTCCATGGCGGCATGCTCGGCGGCGACGACAAGATGCTGCAGTCGACCCAGAGCGGCACGCAGGAAATGTTCTACGGCTCACTGGCGCCGATCGCCGGCAAGATCAAGGAAGTCCAGGTTTTCGACTTCCCGTTCCTGTTCGGCAACATGAAGGAAGTTGACGCCGTCTTCCTCGGTCCGATCGGCGAAAAGCTGATGGCCAAGCTCGACCCGCACAACCTGCATGGCGTCGCCTGGGGCGAGACCGGTTTCCGCCAGCTTTCCAACAACAAGCATGAGGTCAAGACCGCCGATGACATCAAGGGCCTGAAGGTCCGCGTCATGCAGAACCAGGTCGCCCTGGACAGCTGGAAGGCGATCGGCGCCAATGCGCTTCCGATGTCCTATGCGGAAGTCTTCACCGCGCTCGAAACCGGCGCGCTCGACGGTCAGGAAAACCCGTACATCCACATGTACGCCAACAAGATCTATGAAGTTCAGAAATACGGCACGACGACCAACCACGTCTATACGCCTTGCATTCTCGTTACCTCCAAGAAGTTCTGGGAACAGCTGACGCCGGCCGATCAGGAAGCGATCGTCAAGGCCGGCAAGGAGGCGATGGTCTATCTCCGTCAGCTCATGGAAGAAGGTAACGCCAAGGTCGTTGCCGATCTCGAAGCCCAGGGCATGAAGGTCGATACGCTACCGGAAGCAGAACTCGCCAAGCTGCGCGAAGCCACTGCGCCGGTCATCGAGAAGTACAAGCCGGTGGTCGGTGCCGAACTGGTCGACGAGATCCAGGCCACGATCGCCAAGGTTCGCGCCGGAAACTGATCGTTCTCCGGCATCGGTCCGGCCCTTGCCCTCCCGGAAGGGCCGGACCACCAATCTCTTTTGTATGGGGGGACGCCCATGATTTCCCGCATCCTGTTCGGCACGCTGGAAAAGCTCCTGATGGCCGCGCTCGCGCTGATGGTCATTCTGATTTTCGGCAATGTCGTCCTGCGCTACGGCTTCAACTCCGGCATCACGCTGTCGGAAGAATTGTCGCGTTTCATCTTCGTCTGGCTGATCTTTATCGGTGCCTTCCTGACGCTGCGCGACCGCGCCCATCTGGGCGTCAACAGCCTGGTGCGCGCCATGCCGTTCAAGGCGCAGCGCATCGTGCGCATCGGCGGCGACATCGCCACCCTGGTCTGCTGCTACCTGCTCGGGCTCGGTGCCTGGCGCCAGACCGTGGACAATCTGGAGAACTACTCGCCGGTCGCCGGCATTCCGCTCGGCTGGGTCTATCTCTCCTGCGTGCTCTGCTGCATCGGCATGGCTCTCCTTCAACTTCGTTCGATCTTCGACGTCGCGACCGGCCGGATTCCCGATGAGGAAATCTTCGCTAGCAACGCCGAAGGGCTGGTCGAATAAGGGGCGAAGGGGACAACGCGCATGACTATTCTTGTTTTTGTCGGTTCGCTCTGCGGTGCGATGCTGCTCGGCATTCCGGTCGCGTTCTCGCTTCTGATCTGCGGCGTCGTCCTGATGATCCACATGGACATCTTCGACGTTCAGATCCTTGCCGAAAACGTCCTCGACGGTGCCAACAACTATCCGCTGATGGCCCTGCCGTTCTTCGTGCTCGCAGGCGAGATCATGAATGCCGGCGGCGTGTCGAAACGCATCGTCGCCGTGGCGATCGCGGCGGTGGGCCATTTCCGCGGCGGCCTCGGCTATGTGGCCGTGTTTGCGGCGCTCATCCTTGCGGCGATCTCCGGCTCGGCGATCGCCGACTGTGCGGCGCTTGCCGCCGTCGTCATCCCGCTGATGCGCCGCTCCGGCTATCCGGTTCCGCTGTCGGCCGGCCTGATCTCCTCCGCCGGCATCGTGGCGCCGCTGCTTCCGCCGTCCATCCCCTTCGTGGTCTTCGGTGTCGCCGCCGAACTCTCCGTCACGCGGCTTTTCATGACCGGCATCGCGCCGGGCCTGATGATGGCCGCGACCTTGATGGTGACCTGGTATTTCTATGCCCGGAAAGACCCGCGCATGGCCTCCGAGCAGAAGTTCGATATGGACCGCCTGCTCAAGGCGCTGAAGGAAGGCATCTGGGCGCTCGTGCTCCCGGCGATCATTATCGGCGGCATGAAGACCGGTGTTTTCACGCCCACCGAGGCGGGCGTCGTCGCCGTCGTCTATGCCTTCCTCGTCGGCATGTTCGTCTACGGGGAACTGAAGATTTCCGTCATGCCGTCCCTGCTGCTTCAGGCGGCGAAGACGGCGAGCACGATCATGTTTCTCGTCGCCGCGGCCTATGTTTCGGCCTGGCTGATCACGGTCGCCAACATCCCGCAGGAAATCGGTGAATCGCTTGCGCCGTTCATGGAGAACAAGACCCTCTTCATGTTCATGCTGATGGTCATCGTGTTCCTCGTCGGCACTGCGCTCGATCTGACGCCAACGATCCTCATCCTGACGCCCGTCATGATGCCGCTCGTCAAGCAGGCCGGTATCGATCCCTACTACTTCGGGGTCATGTTCATGATGAACAACGCGATCGGCCTCATCACCCCGCCGGTCGGCACGGTTCTGAACGTCGTCTCCGGGGTGGCGCGCGTCGAACTCGACCACGTCATCAAGGGCATGCTGCCCTTCCTGATCGCCTATACCGTGCTGCTGTTCACCTTCGTGCTCTTCCCCGAGCTGATCACCGTGCCGGCAAGCTGGCTCCGCTAACCGCCGGAGGGCGGTTTTACCGCCCTCTCCTTTTTCCTTCCCCTTCGATGGCGATCCCGATGTCCTTCAAGCAGCTTTTCGATCTTTCCGGGCGCACCGCGCTCGTCACCGGCTCCACCCGCGGCCTCGGTTTCTCCTATGCCGAGGGCCTGGCGGAAACCGGCGCTCATGTGATCGTCAACGGCACCCGGGCCGAAGGGGTGGCGGAAGCCGTCTCGAAACTTGCCGCCGAAGGTCGCAAGGTCTCCGGCCGACACTTCGATGTCGGCGACGAGGCCTCGATCGTCGAAGCCTTCGAAGCTTTCGACCGCGAGGGCCTGGAGATCGATATCCTCATCAACAATGCCGGCATCCAGTTCCGAAAGCCGATGGTCGATCTCGGCGTCGAAGACTGGCAGCGGGTGCTGGATGTCAACCTGACCGGCTCCTTCCTCATCGCCCGCGAAGCAGCGAAACGCATGATCGCCCGCGGCCGCGGCGGCAAGATCGTCAACATCGCCTCGCTGACGAGTGCTGCGGCGCGCGCCACCGTCGCCCCCTACACCGCCGCCAAGGGTGCCATCGCCGCCATCACCCGCACCATGGCGGTCGAGTGGGCGCCGCACAACATCCAGTCGAACGCGATCGGCCCCGGCTATATCCTGACGGACATGAACCAGGCACTGGTCGACAACAAGGAATTCGATGCCTGGGTACGCGCTTCCAACCCCAGCGGCCGCTGGGGCAAGCCGGAAGAGCTCGTCGGTGCGGCGATCTTCCTGTCGAGCGCGGCCTCCGACTACATCAACGGTCAGACGCTTTACGTCGACGGCGGCTGGCTCGCACAGCTCTGACACCCGTTGCCCAATATCGAAATCTCAAGGAAATACCGGATGAAAGCCGTCGTCATTCACAAAGAGCATGATCTCAGGGTCGAGGAACGCAACGTCGGCGAGCCCAGCCCGGGCGAAGTGCGTATCCGCCTGAAAGCCGGCGGCATCTGCGGCTCCGACCTTCACTATTATCACCATGCCGGTTTCGGCACGGTACGCGTCCGCGAGCCGATGATCCTCGGCCACGAAGCTTCCGGCGAGATCGCGGCGATCGGCGAAGGCGTCACCCATCTTACCGTCGGCCAGCGCGTGGCGATCAACCCCAGCCGCCCCGGCGGCGATTGCGAATTCATGCGCGAAGGCCAGCGTCAGCACGCCATGGACATGCGCTTCAACGGGTCGGCCATGCGCTTTCCGCATGTC
This sequence comes from Xaviernesmea oryzae, assembly GCF_900177415.1. Taxonomy (GTDB): domain Bacteria; phylum Pseudomonadota; class Alphaproteobacteria; order Rhizobiales; family Rhizobiaceae; genus Neorhizobium; species Neorhizobium oryzae_A. The sequence continues at coordinate 368,271 of NZ_FXAF01000003.1, forward strand.
CAGGGCCTGTTCCGCGAGGAGATCGTCGTCGAGGCCGAACAGGCCGTACCGGTTGCCGCCGACACGCCCTTCGAGGAAGCCGCCTGCTGCGAACCGCTCGCCGTCTGCCTGCATGCGGTCATGCAGGCAGGGTCGCTGGTCGGCAAGCGCGTGCTCGTCACCGGCACCGGCACGATCGGATGCCTGACCATCCTCGCGGCCCGCTTTGCCGGCGCGACCGAGATCGTCGCGACCGACATCTCGAATTCGGCGCTTGAAATCGCCAGGGCCGTCGGCGCCGACAAGGTGTTCAACACGGCCGAAGAGCCGGATGCGCTTGCCCCCTACGCGGAGGCTAAAGGCACGTTCCATGCGGCTTTCGAATGCTCCGGCAACGGCGCGGTCATGGCTGGCCTGCTGAATGTCGTACGTCCGCGCGGCACGATCGTCGCAGTCGGCCTCGGCAAGGAGGTGAGCCTGCCGATCAGCGCGATCGTCACCAAGGAAATCGTGCTGCGCGGCACGTTCCGCTTCGACGCCGAGTTCGAATGGGCCGCCAGGCTCATCGCCGACCGCCGCATCGACGTGCGGCCTCTCCTCACTGCACAGATCCCGATGGAGCGGGCGGTCGAGGCCTTCGAGCTCGCCAGCGATCGCACCAAGTCCATGAAGGTTCACCTGGTTTTCTGACCGCCACAGGCACACTCTACACGTTCACGGAAAAAGCCATGAAGATCACAGGCATAGAAACCGTCCGCATCGCCGAGCGCGAAAATCTTCTCTGGGTTCTCGTCCACACCGACGAAGGAATTACCGGTCTCGGGGAGACCTTTTACGGCGCCCAGGCCGTCGAAGCGCATGTTCACGAATACATAGCTCCCCGCGTCATCGGCCGCGATCCGCTGCAGATCGATCTTCTGGCGCAGGATCTCGTCGGCTATATCGGCTTTCGCTCCTCCGGCGCCGAGGTACGTGGCAATTCCGCCTTCGACATCGCGCTCTGGGATATTTTCGGCAAGGCGGTGAACCAGCCGATCGCCCAGCTTCTCGGCGGCTTCAGCCGCAGGGAAATCCGTACCTACAACACCTGTGCGGGCACGGAATACGTCAAGCGCAACACCGGGCAGCAGACCGGCAATTATGGCCTCGGCGCCGGCACGTCCTATGACGACCTGAACGGCTTCCTCTATCGCGCCGACGAATTGGCGGAATCGCTGCTGGAGGAAGGCATCACCGCCATGAAGATCTGGCCCTTCGATGCCGCAGCCGAGAAGACCCGGGGCCAGTACATCTCGTTGCCCGATCTGAAACTGGCGCTGCAGCCCTTCGAAAAGATCCGCAAGGCGGTCGGCGACAAGATCGACATCATGGTGGAATTCCACTCCATGTGGCAGCTCCTGCCGGCCATGCAGATCGCCAAGGCGCTGGCGCCCTATCAGACCTTCTGGCACGAAGACCCGATCAAGATGGACAGTCTTTCGAGCCTCAAGCGCTATGTCGAGGTCTCGCCCGCGCCGATCTCGGCATCCGAAACGCTCGGCTCCCGCTGGGCTTTCCGCGACCTCCTCGAGACCGGCGCCGCCGGCATCGTCATGCTCGACATCGGCTGGTGCGGCGGGATTTCCGAAGCCCGCAAGATCGCCTCCATGGCGGAGGCCTGGCACCTGCCGATCGCCCCGCACGATTGCACCGGACCGGTGCTGCTCTGCGCCTCGACGCATCTTTCGCTGAACGCGCCGAACGCTCTCATCCAGGAAAGCGTGCGCGCCTTCTATCGAACCTGGTATCGCGATCTGGTGACGGCTTTGCCGGAGGTCAGGAACGGCATGATCACCGTTCCGCCCGGTCCTGGCCTCGGCATGGAGCTCCATCCCGATCTCGATCGGACCTTCACGGTGACGAGGCGCAAGTCGGACGCCCAGAGCATCTGAGGATCTTCACGGCTCAGCGGCCCCGGCAACGGCAACTGCCACGCTCCGATCGGCGATATGTGTCGGGACGGGCGGGGCAGCATGCCTGCACGGTGTAGCCGGCCTCACCCGACAGGTGGATGGCATTTCAGCCATTAGGGCAACTTGCCCAAACTCTTTCAGCGGTCATACAACCCCATACATGGGGTATGCCCTACGGAGGAGGCGATGAGCCATACAGGCAACCGTGACCGTTCCATCCGCCGGATGTTCCAAGGCGCGAGCATTTGAGGCAGCGGCCGCCCAAGCAAGGCATATCCCGCCGGACGAGCTGGATACTGCTGACTTTCGCGTCGATCGCCGCTTGGATCGGCTTGATCGCCGTCGGCATGCAGATTTTCAAGGCGCTGGGACTGAGCGGCAGCTGATAGCGCCGCATAAAGGCCTTCCGCCCCGATACCTCGACGCTCAGGCTGACGGCACGGAATCCGGTTCCGCTTCCTCGCTGCTGCCTTGCTTCTCGGGGACATTGCCGTTGCGCTCCGCCCGATCCCGGTGGAGCGCCGCGCGGGCGAGCAGCATGAAGGTTACGGGGGTTGTCACCGTCACGAAGATCCCGATCAGGATCTCGTGGAGCACCGGCCGCGACGAAGCGATGGAAAAGAAGATCATCGATGCCAGCATGATGCCTCCGATCCCCCAGCTTGTCCCAAGTGTGGGTGCATGGATGCGCTCGTAGAAGGTCGGCAACCGCAGGAACCCGATCGCGCCGATGAGTGTCAGCGATGCGCCGACGAGCAGGAAGAAGGCGACGACAACGGCGGCCCAGAGGGGGATGTCGGCAGCAGAATGCATCATTCGATCACCTCTCCTCGCATGAGGAATTTTGCAAGAGCGACGGTCGCCACGAAACCCAGCATGCCGATCACCAGTGCCGCTTCGAAATAGATGACACGGCCCGTGCCGATACCGAAGGTGACGAGCAGCAGCATGGCATTGATGTAGAGCGTGTCGAGGCCGATGATCCGGTCCTGCGCGCGCGGACCGCGGAACATGCGTATGGACGCTATGGCCATCGCCGCCGCAAGCATGAACTGGGCAAGCGAAACGGCGGTGAGAACGATAATGGCGCTCATTCGAATATCTCCATCAAGAGCTTCTCGTAGCGGCTCTTGATCATCTCGATCCATTGGTCTTCATCGATCACGTCAAGCACATGCAGCAGAACCGTCCGGTCGCCCGAATCGTATTCGAGCCAGGCCGAGCCCGGCGTGCTGGTGAGGATGATGGCGAGAAACGCAAGCGCGGTGCGGTCCTCCATCTCCAGCGGCACGGCCAGGAATCCCGACGTGTGCCCCTCGGGCCGACCTTTCAGAATGACCGAGGCGACCGCCAGATTGGAACGAACGATGTCGTAAAGGACGATGCCGAACAGTTTCGGCAGCAGATGCCACTTCCTCAGCTTGGGCTTGTCCGGACGCAGCGATGCCATCGACCAGGAGGCGAAGACCGCGACAACGGCGCCAAGCACGAAGTGGCCGAGCGTGAAGCCGTTGAGGAGCATCCACATGATGATCAGCGAAAGGGTGAGAAGCGGATAGGGCAGCATGTCAATCTCCCTTTCCGTCGCTGATGATGCCGGCATCAGGGCTTTCGACCACCGCCGTGTTCCTCACCGCGTCGATATAGATCCTCGGATTGCTGAGCGTACGGATGGTCGCGTCCATGTACTGCATGGCTGGCTCCGCACGCACCGTCAGGACGAGCGTCAATGCCAGGAGAAACATCACCGGCACGATCTCGATCACGAGAACGCGCGGGACGGTCCCTTCAATCGAGCTCCAGAAGGTTCTTATGCCGGCGCGGGTCATCGAGATCAACGCCGCGACGCCCGAAAGGATCACCAATATGATCAGCACCCAAACCGCTGCGGTCGGCGGCACGCCGATCGCGCCCGTGCCCATCATTGCCGACAGCATGGCGAACTTGGCGACGAAGCCGGAAAGCGGCGGCAGGCCGGAAAGCAGGAGGCCGCAGGCTGCAAAGCAGGTGCCGAGGATCGCCATCGTTCCCGGCATGGTCACCCCATCCCCCTCTTCCGGTTCGTCCTCCTCCGCATCGCCGTAGGCTTCCATGGTAACGGCCAGGACATGGGCGCCGGCGTCCTGACCGCGTTCAACGAGTTCGATCAGCATGAAGAAGGCGCTGATCGTCAGGGTGGAGCTGACCAGATAAAGGAGTGCGCCGGAGGAAATCGCACCGTCATTGATGCCGAGCACCATCAGCAGCGTCCCCGACGACACCAGAACGGAAAAACCTGCGAGCCGGCCGAGTGCCTGGGAGGCGAGGACGCCGATGGTTCCGAAGATCAGCGTCGCCATGCCTCCATAAAGCAGTACGCTCGATCCGAAACCGGCCGAAGGTCCATCGCCGAAAAGCAACATGGTGAGCCGCAGGATGATGTAGATCCCGAGCTTGCTCAGGATCGCGAAGATGCCGGCCACCGGTGCCGAGGCGGCGCTGTAGGCGGTCGGAAGCCAGAAACAAAGCGGCCACATGCCCGCCTTGATGAGGAATGCAATGCCGAGCACGCCGACGCCCGCTTCCATCAGCATGCGCCGATCCGGTTCGATCTGCGGGATACGGGCGGCAAGATCGGCCATGTTGAGCGTCCCTGCCGTACCGTAGATCAGGCTGACGCCAATCAGGAAGAGAAGCGCTGCAGCAAGGTTGACGGCGATGTAATGCATGCCCGCCTTGACGCGCAGCGGCCCGGACCCGTGCAGCAAAAGGCCGTAGGAGGCGGCGAGCATCACCTCGAAGAAGACGAAAAGGTTGAAGAGATCGCCGGTCAGAAAAGCGCCGTTCAACCCCATCAGCAGGAGCTGGAACATGGTATGGAAGTGCGCCCCGACCGCGTGCCAGCGCGCGAGGGAATAGACGAGCGCGGCAATCGCAAGCACTGCGGTGAGAAGGAGCATGAGCGCCGACAGTCCGTCCAGCACAAGCACGATCCCGAATGGCGCGGCCCAGTTGCCGAGAAGATAGACGCCGTCAAAGCCGTTCGGGCCGCTTTCAATCCGGAACAGGACGAGCGAAACCGCGGCCAGAAGGAGTGTCGAGCCGAGGCTGATCATGGCCTTTGCGACGCGCTGACGTTCGTCGATGAACAGCAGAAGTGCGGCCGCCATGAGGGGAAGCAGGATCGGCGCGATGATCAGGTGATGCGACCAGTCTATCATTTCGGGTCGCTCCTGCCATCCACATGGTCGGTACCCGTCAGCCCGCGGGAAGCGAGAAGCACGACGAGAAAAAGGGCCGTGGTGGCGAAACCGATGACGATCGCAGTCAGCACGAGTGCCTGGGGAACCGGATCGGCCAGCGTCGAAATGGCGACGTCATCGGAGAGAATCGGCGGAACATTCGTCTTCACGCCGCCGACGCCGAAGATGAACAGGTTGACGGCATAGGACAAGAGCGAAAGTCCGATGATGACCTGATAGGTGCGGGGGCGCAGGATGAGCCAGACGCCGCAGCTCGTCATCACTCCGATCGCTATCGACAGGATGATCTCCATCAGGCTTCCCTCCCCTTTTCCGCATCGATCGCGCGCAAGCGATTGATGCGGATGGACTGGTGCGCCAGCGCAACGAGAATGAGAACGGTCGATCCGACCACCAGCGAAAAGACGCCGAGATCAAAAAGCAATGCCGTCGCGGCCGGCACCTTTCCGATCAAAGGCAGCTCGATATACTGGAAGTGCGACGTCAGGAACGGGTAGCCGAGGAACCAGGCGCCTATACCCGTGGCCGCGGCCGTCAGAAGACCTGCGCCCATCCAGCGAAGCGGCAGGATGCGGATGCGATCCTCCGCCCAACGCGTGCCGCCGGCAAGATATTGCAGCAAGAAGGCGATCGAAAGCGTCAGACCCGCCGAGAACCCGCCGCCCGGCATATCGTGGCCGCGCAGGAAGATGTAGACGGCGAAGGTAATGACGACCGGGAACATCCATTGCATGATAACCGAGGGCACCAGCAGATAGTCGCGCACCGTATCTCCCGCGGAGCGTTCCGGGCGCTCCTCGTCGAAGCGGTTCTGAATCTGCTGCTGCTCAGGCATGTCCATGCTGTCGGGCGCGGGCCGGAAACGTCGCAGCAGGGCGTAGACGGTCAGCGCGACGACACCCAGAACGGTTATCTCACCGAGCGTATCGAAGCCGCGGAAATCCACGAGGATCACGTTGACGACGTTGCGTCCCCCGCCTTCGGAATAGGCGTTCTCAAGGAAATAGTTGGCGATCGCGTCGGGTACGGGCATGGTCATGACGGCATAGGAGATGAAGGTCATGCCGATGCCGCAGACGATCGCAAGCGCCAGATCCCGGAAGCGGCGGAAGCGCGCCCGCAGGGTGATCGCTTCATCCACTCCGTGCATCCGCTTCGGCAGCCAGCGCAGTCCGAGAAGGATGAGGACCGTCGTCACGATCTCGACCAGAAGCTGGGTGATCGCGAGATCCGGAGCCGAAAGCCACACGAAGGAAACGCAGACGATCAGCCCCACGCCGCCAAGCGTCACCAACGCGGCGAGCCGGTGGTATTTGGCAAGATAGGCCGTGCCGACGGCAAGGGCTATGCCAAGCAGCCAGATCGCCGCAAACCTGGGATCGACACCCGAGAAGACAAAGGGGCGCGTTTCAAACCCGGACAGGTAAAGAGGAAGAAGACCCGCCAGGAAACCGGTCGCCACCACCCAGCGGAGCTGCGGCTGCAGGTTGCGCGTGCCGACGCGCTGTTCGGCCAAGCGCGCCCAGCGCCAGGACACTTCGACGAGGATGCGTTCGAATATGCGCTGGCCTTTCAACCGGCGCAGGATCGGCGGTCCGTCCTCGCAGGTCGCGAAATAGTCCTTCAGGACGAAATACAGGGCAGCCCCACCCAGAAGGGCGGTGATGCTCATCATCAGCGGCAGGTTGAACCCGTGCCAGACCGCAAGGCTGTATTCCGGTGTGTCTGCCCCCAGCACGCTGACGACGGCCGTATGGAGAAAAGGCCCTATCGAAATGGCGGGGACAATGCCGACGATCAGGCAGCTGACGACGAGGAATTCGACTGGAAAGCGCATCCAATGCGGCGGCTCATGCGGCTTTTCCTTGGGAAGGTCGCTCGGCGCCGGGCCGAAGAAGACAGTGTGGATGAATCGCAACGAATAGGTCACGCTGAACGCGCTCGCCAGCGTCGCAACGTAGGGAAGGATGCGGTCCAGAATGGAATCGGCATGGGTTTCCACCGCCTCGGCGAAAAACATCTCCTTCGACAGGAAACCGTTCAGCAAGGGCACGCCCGCCATTGCGGCGCTGGCGACCATGGCCAACGTTCCCGTAATCGGCAGGAAGCGGAAGAGCCCGCTCAATCTTCGCATATCGCGGGTGCCTGTCTCGTGATCGATGATCCCGGCCGCCATGAAGAGGGACGCCTTGAACGTCGCATGGTTCACCATGTGGAAGATCGCAGCCACCGTGGCAAGCGGACTTCCCAGGCTGAGCAGCGTCGTAATCAGGCCGAGGTGGCTGATCGTCGAATAGGCGAGCAGGCCTTTGAGGTCCTGCTGGAACATTGCAAAATACGCCCCCAGCAGAAGCGTGATGATGCCGGCGGCACCAACGATCCAGAACCATTCATAGGTCCCCGCCAGAGCCGGCCACAGGCGGGCGAGAAGGAAAACGCCTGCCTTGACCATGGTGGCCGAATGAAGAAACGCCGATACGGGTGTGGGAGCCGCCATCGCGTTCGGCAGCCAGAAATGAAAGGGAAACTGGGCACTCTTCGTCAGCGCGCCGAGCAGGATGAAGATGAGCGCCGGCAGATACAAGGAATGGCCCCGGATGATATCTCCGGATTCCAGTATCTTGTCGAGGTCGTAGCTGCCGACGATGTTGCCGAGCAGAAGCAGGCCGATCAGCAGGCAAAACCCGCCGATGCCGGTGACCGTCAGCGCCATGCGCGCGCCATCACGTGCGGCGGCAGTATTGTGCCAATAGCTGATCAGCAGGAAGGAAAAGATGCTGGTCAGCTCCCAGAAGACCGACAGCAGGATGACATTGCCGGAGAGAACGATGCCGAGCATTGCCCCCATGAAGGCGAGAAAAAAGGAGAAGAACCGCGGGACAGGATCATCCTCGGACATGTAGTATCGGGCGTAGACGACAACGAGGAACCCGATGCTGGTGATCAGCGCTGAAAACAGCCACGCAAAGCCATCCATCCGGAGCGTGAAATCGAGCCCGAGCTGCGGCACCCACTCCACGTGGAAGCGAAGAACCTCGCCATCGTAAATCGCCGGATAAGCCGCCGCGACAACCAGCAGAGACAGGAATGCGACCGACCCCGCAGCCCAGGACGGCAGGGTCCGAGAAGGCGTATTCAGCAGAAAAATGGAGACCAGGCTTCCGAAGAAAGGCAGGACCAACAGGATCAACAGAATGTACGGTCCCAACGTTACCCCAATGTTCCGGCCCTTTGCGTGTTCTGGTCCTACGATCCTTCGCCAAGGTCCTCCGAAAGCGCCCCTAGCAATTTGATCTGAAATACCATATATGAAAGATATTGACCAATATGGGTAGTATTCGACGATGGGTCAAGCCGATCATCCAAAGATTTTGACGCCCGCTTTGTGTCGGGCGGCTCGCGGCTTCCTCGATTGGACGCAGTCGGATCTCGCTGACCGGGCTGGAGTGTCTCGCAGTACGATACGCGACTACGAGGGTAGCCGGCACGACGTACATCGCGCCACGGAAGCGCAATTACGACTCGCTTTCGAAAACGGCGGCCTGAAGTTCATCAACACCGAAGGTAATAATATCGGCATATGTCCGAAGCATGGCTCCCCGACGTAAGCAAGTACGAGATTCGATAGCGTGCCGCGCGGCGAAAAAGGTATCATAGGATAGCTGTCAGCCCATTTGTGGAGGCGAAGGGCGCTGACATCGCCTTGAGAAAGCAATCGCCGCAATGCAAGGAGGATCCGGATGCCAGTCCTGCCCAATCTGAACATCGTGCCGTTCATCAGCGTCGAGAACATGATGGACCTGGTGCTGAGCATCGGTGTCGAGACTTTCCTCAAGGAGCTCTCGACCTATATCGAGGCCGATTTCCGCCGCTGGGAAACTTTCGACAAGGTACCGCGTATTGCATCCCATTCGCGCGAAGGCGTCATCGAGCTGATGCCGACCAGCGACGGCACCCTCTACGGCTTCAAATACGTCAACGGCCATCCCAAGAACACCCGCAGCGGCCGGCAGACGGTCACCGCCTTCGGCGTCCTGTCGGACGTCGACAGCGGCTATCCGCTGCTGTTTTCGGAAATGACCATATTGACGGCGCTGCGCACCGCGGCAACCTCGGCCGTGGCCGCCAAATATCTCGCTCCGGAAAATGCCGACTGTATGGCGATCATCGGCAACGGCGCGCAAAGCGAGTTCCAGGCGATCGCCTTCAAGGCTCTGGTGGGCGTCAGAAAGCTCCGCCTCTACGACATCGATCCGCATGCCACCGAACGCTGCGCCCACAATCTTCAAGGTCTCGGTTTCGACATTCGCGCCTGTGCCTCATCCGAAGAGGCGGTCGAAGGCGCCCATATCATCACCACGGCAACGGCGGACAAGCAGAACGCCACCATCCTGACCGACAACATGGTCGGACCGGGCGTGCATATCAATGCGGTCGGCGGCGACTGCCCCGGCAAGACGGAACTGCACCGCGATATCCTTCTGCGTTCCGACATCTTCGTTGAATACCCGCAGCAGACCCGCATCGAAGGCGAGATCCAGCAGATGCCGGCGGATCATCCCGTCACGGAACTCTGGCAGGTCATCGCCGGTCTTGCAGTGGGAAGGCGCAGTAAAGACCAAGTGACGCTGTTCGACAGCGTCGGCTTTGCGACAGAGGATTTTTCGGCACTACGTTATGTCCGCGATCAGCTTGCCGCTACGGGCCTCTACGAGAATCTCGACCTGCTCGCCGATCCTGATGAGCCGAGAGACCTTTTCGGAATGCTGCTGCGCCGGCAAGCTCTCAGGGAACAGCTCGCTTCTCGCTGAGCAGCCGGAACCGATCAACATCGCTTCAAGCCTCTGATCGTTCAGACGAAATGTTCAGCACCATGGTTTGCCGGGCGCCCTGAAGCGTGGAAAACCGAAGCGTGGAAAACTCCGGCCACGGCAAACTTAGCCCTCCGCTCGCCACGGTTGGTTGCGAACGGTATGGCCTGGCCTCCGGATGATATCGACCCTTCAAAAGCAGGCTGCGGCCTATCTTCCGAAGAAAGCGAACAAGCGACCAATGATGCCATTGGTTTCGCGGGCCGCCATCAAACGCACATGATGCGCGATCGTGCCGGAGCTCACGCGCCCTCCAAAATGGCAAAAGCAAACCAGTCTGTGCAATTGCCAGTCAGTCAGTTCGAAAAACCGTTTGGCTTCACCATAGGTATCGTTCTGCAGGCCGGCTTCGCGCAGGATCGGATCAGCGAAGGCAACGGAGATCGCTGTTCCGTCATCGCGCATGGCAGCCCGCATGTCCGCCGGCTGGTACTCGGTTTCACGAAGCGTGTTGAGAGATCGATCAGGGTCGCGTTCCAGGACCTCCGCCCACCGCTCGAGCCGTTCATTGCGCGACATTTCGGAGCAAGGATAGGTGCGGTTGATCTTGGCGATAGCCTTCAACTGATCGACAGCATGCTGTTCCATTACGGCCTCCTATTTTTAAAAAATAGTTCGCCCGTCTCCCGCTGTTAACGTCGCTCAGACAGCAGCAAATGTCCAATCACGATCAGCGTTAACTTTATCGGCCATCGCCCTTCAATCAAAATTGATGAGAGTTGCTACCGCCGGCCTGCCGGTCCCGCACAAACAAGCTGCAGATGCGTTTGACCAAGCAGAGAGCGACCAAGCCAAATGCCGCGTATGGCCTAAAAGGCCCCACGATCCGTACCCGTTACAACGCGTTCTTACGCGACAGACCGATCGCTGTACAAAGCATGGCGCGGATGCGCCACATGTTCCTTCACCACACCTCCCGCATCATCAACCTCCTGCAGCAAAACATCGTAGCCCCAGAGATCGGCCAGATGCTGCAGGACGAGCTTGGCCTCGTGCTCCTCCAGGAACCAGTCGTTGGGCGCACGGTGTTGCAGCAGCAGGCGGCGGTCACCGGCGAGATCGACATCGACAATGTCTATTCCGGGATCAGTCCAGCCGATGTCGTATTCGCGCGCAAGCTGACGGCGAACGTATTTGTAGCCACGCTCGTCATGGATTGCCGAAACCAGAATCCCCTCATCTATCTCGGGATCGTCATGAAGCTGGAAGAGACGCCATTGGCGGATCAGGCGCGGACTCAGGAACTGGCTGATGAAGCTTTCGTCCCGGTAATCGGCCCAGATTCCACGGAGAACCTCCATAGCATCTCCTTTGCCGGCGATGTCGGGGAACCAGTCGCGATCCTCATTCGTCGGGTTTGTCACGATGCGTTCGATATCCCGCATCATCGCAAACCCAAGAGCATAGGGATTGAAGCCGGAGAAGCGCCGGTCGTCATAGGCGGGCTGGAAAACCACGTTGGTATGTGACTTCAGGAATTCAAAATAGTGCCCGTCGCTGAGCTGCCCCCGTTCGTGCAGCCGTTCCATGATCTTGTAGTGAACGTAGGTCGCTGTGCCCTCGTTCATCACCTTGGTCTGGCGTTGCGGATGGAAATACTGCGCGACGTGCCGGACGATGCGCAGGATTTCCCGTTGCCACGGCCTTAGCCTCGGCGCCGATTTTTCCAGGAAATAAAGGATATTGTCCTGCGGCAGACCGAGCGCCGCACGCCGTTTTTCGATATCGATGTCGGTCGCATTGCGCTTGGGACCTGTCGGCACGGTCCGCCACAGGTCGTTGAAGACCTGCTCTTCGTGGACCCGCCGTTCCTGTTGGCGCTTTTCCTCCTGCCGCAGGTCCACCTTCGTTTTGCCGGCATAACGGTGGACGCCGTGCGACATCAACGCATGCGCCGCATCGAGGGTGCGTTCGACCGCAACTTCCCCGTAGCGCTCTTCGCAGCGGGTAATGTAGCCCTTGGCGAAATCCAGATAGTCCAGGATGCCCTCGGCGTCCGTCCACAGCTTGAACAGATAATTGTTCTTGAAGAAATGGTTGTGGCCGAAGGCAGCATGCGCGATGACCAATGTCTGCATCGTCGCCGTGTTTTCCTCCATCAGATAGGAAATGCAGGGCGACGAATTGATGACGATCTCATAGGCGAGATCACGCATTCCACGGCGGTAGAAGGCCTCATGGTGAGCGAAATGCTTGCCGAAAGACCAGTGGCGGTAAAAGAGCGGCATGCCCGTCGAGGAATAGGCATCCAGCATCTGTTCCGCCGTGATCACCTCGATCTGGTTCGGATAGACATCCAACCCGAGTTCGCCAAGGGCGATCTCCTCACAGGCATCATGGATGCGCTGAAGCGTCGCGAAATCCCAGTCAGCACCGTCGAAGAGCAGCCGCTCCTTCTGCCTTGCTACCTTTGTCATGGTGTCGCCTTCGCCTGCCGCTTCTGGAAGAGTTCGTGAAAGACCGGGAATATTTCGTTCTTCCGGCAGACCTTGCGCATCGCCAAGGGGAGCAGCTCGGAGCGGATGCTTTCATAAAGGCTCCACAGAGGAGAGCTGGACATCGAAGAATCGCTTTCCTCCTCCCCGACCTCGATATAGGCGAAATACTGGCAGAGCGGCAAAATCTCGTGTTGCAGGAGATGGCCCGTGGCGCTTTCGTCTCTGTAGGAATTGTCGCCGTCGGAGGCTTGCGCGGCATAGATGTTCCATTCCGTCGGGTCGAAACGTTCGGCGATGATGCCTCGCATGGCGGCAAGCGCGCTTGAGACCAGGGTGCCACCCGTCGTCTGGCCGTAGAAGAAGGTCTCTTCATCGACCTCCTCGGCTTTCTCGGTATGCCGAATGAAGACGATCTCGACCTTCTCGTAACGCTGAGACAGGAAAAGGTACAACAGAAGGTAGAAGCGCTTCGCCAGATCCTTCATATGCTCCGACATCGATCCGGAGACATCCATCAGGCAGAACATGACGGCCTTCACGACCGGCTTCGGCTCGTTCTCGAAGCGGCGGTAGCGTACGTCCACGGGATCGACATACGGAATGCGCCGCATCTTGTCCGTCAGAGACTTGAGCTCCGCCTCCAGCAGCAGGCGTTTCTCCTCGCTGTCGCACTCCTCGATTTCGCGCTGCAGCGCCTCGATTTCCGCAGGCTTCGGGCGCCGCAAAGCGATGCGCCGCATCATTGCAAGACGTGTCGTGCGGGCTATGGCGATATTCGAAGGAGAGCCGGACACGGAGAAACCGGCCCGTATCGGGTTCATTTCCTCGGTTTCGCTGAGCCGCCGCTTGGCAAAATCCGGCAGTTCGAGGTCATCGAGAAAAACCGCAAGGAATTCCTCGCGCGTCAGCACGAAGCGGAAGCCGTCCTCACCGTCGCCCTCACCGGCTTCCTTCGGCCTGCCGCCGCCGCGCCCCGGAGGACGCGGGATGATATCGCCTTCGACGAAGGCGCGATTGCCGGGCAGAACCTGATCGTGGAGGCCGCCCTCCCCTCTGTGAAAACTCGGTTCGGCCATACCGTCTATCGGCAGGGTGACCTCACCGCCATCAAGCACATCCCGGATGTTACGGTTTTGCAGGGATCGTCTGACCGCTTGCTGCACGGCGTCTTTTGCGCGCCGAAGAAACCGCTGCCGATTTTCCAAACTTTTACCGCGCGGATTCAGCCGCCGGTCGATGATGTGCATGTTGGCTCCTGCGTGAGCATGAGGTCAAACCTAACCTGCTTGCTTTACTCGCATGTACCATTCCACGAGGCGCCGAACCTGTCTCTCGGTATAGCCCCGGGCGGTCATGCGCGATACGAACTCGCTATGCTTCTTTTCGGTTTCACCATCTTTCTTCGAACCGAAGGAAATTACCGGCAAAAGATCCTCCACCTGCGAGAACATCCTTTTCTCGATGACTTCCCTGATCTTCTCGTAGCTCGTCCATGAAGGATTTTTGCCGCCATTGCTGGCTCTCGACCGCAAGCAGAACTTGACGATCTCGTTGCGGAAGTCCTTCGGATTAGCGATCCCGGCAGGCTTTTCGATCTTGGTCAGTTCCTGGTTGAGCAGTTCCCGATCGAGAAGCTGGCCAGTATCCGGATCCTTGAAATCGACGTCCTCGATCCAGGCGTCGGCATAGTCCACATAGCGATCGAAGAGATTTTGCCCATAATCAGCATAGGATTCCAGATAGGCCTTCTGAATCTCGTTGCCGATGAACTCGGCATAGCGCGGGGCGAGATCGGCCTTGATGAACTCCATGTACCGTTTCTCGATCTCTTCGGAAAACTGCTCCCGGCGGATCGCCTGCTCCAGGACATACATCAGGTGAACCGGATCGGCGCCGACGTCCGCAGTGTCGTGGTTGAAGGTCGAAGCAAGGACCTTAAAGGCAAAACGTGTCGATATTCCGTCCATGCCCTCGTCGACGCCGGCCGCATCCCGATATTCCTGAACGCTGCGGGCCCGCGGGTCGGTTTCCTTGAGGTTCTCCCCGTCATAGGCGCGCATCTTGGAGAAGAATGTCGAGTTCTCATGCTTGCGCAGGCGGGAAAGCACGGAAAAGCGAGCCAGCATCTCCAGCGTCGCCGGAGCACACGGGGCGTCCGCAAGCTCCGAACTCTCGATCAGTTTCTCGTAGATTTTTTGCTCTTCCGTCGGACGAAGGCAATAAGGCACCTTGATCACGCAGATGCGGTCGATGAAGGCCTCATTGTTCTTGTTCGCCTTGAAGCTCTGCCATTCAGCCTCGTTCGAATGGGCGAGGATCACGCCGGAAAACGGAATGGCGCCGATATTTTCGGTGCCTATGTAGTTCCCTTCCTGGGTCGCCGTCAGCAGCGGATGCAGCATCTTGATCGGCGCCTTGAACATTTCCACGAACTCGAGCAGGCCCTGATTGGCGCGATTGAGCCCACCGGAATAGCTGTAGGCGTCCGGGTCGTTCTGAGAATAATGTTCGAGCTGGCGGATATCGACCTTACCGACCAGGGACGAGACGTCCTGGTTGTTTTCGTCGCCGGGTTCCGTTTTGGCAATCGCCACCTGCCGCAGCCGCGAGGGTTGCATGCGGACGACCCGGAATTTGGTGATATCGCCTCCGAATTCGTCGAGCCGCTTCAGGCACCAGGGGCTCATCAGCCCGCTGAGGCGTCGGGTCGGAACGCCATATTGTTCCAGAAGCATCGGCCCCATGGTAATCGGATCGAAAAGATTGAGCGGGCTTTCGAAAACGGGACTGATATCGTCGCCCGCCTTCAGGACATAGATGGGATTGACCTCCATCAGCTGTTTGAGCCGCTCGGCAAGGGAGGATTTGCCGCCACCGACGGGTCCGAGGAGGTAGAGTATCTGCTTGCGCTCTTCGAGACCCTGGGCCGCATGCCGGAAGAAGGAAACGATACGCTCGATCGTCTCCTCCATGCCGTAGAAGCCGGAGAAGGCAGGATAGACCCGGATCGTCCGGTTCATGAAGATCCGGCCGAGCCGCGCATCCTTGGCGGTATCCACCATCTGCGGCTCGCCGATTGCCGCCAGCAATCGCTCCGCCGCGTTGGCATAGGCCATTGGGTCCTTCTTGCACAACGCCAGATAGTCGGCGATCGACATATCGGTCTCTCGCCGCGCTTCATAGCTCCGCGTGAAGGCATCGAACAGGGATTCACTCAGCATGGGGCCTCCAGTAAAGGTTGTGCCACTGCCCAATTGCCGCAGAGATCAGAAACACTGCGGCAATTCATTGAGAATCAACATTTTCGTAAGTAATACGACACCCGGAGCGCTTTCATGGCAATGCACAAAAATGTGCATTCACAGGTCCTTTTTACTTAGTCTCTTCCCAAAGAAGCGTATGGGCGCTTCCGGGCCGTGGACATAAGGTTTGAACGCAGTATGGGGGAATTTGTTCAGTCGCAAAAGCGAAACAGATGATGAAGACGACCTTCGTCGCGATCGGGGCTCGGAAACGCTCGATTTCTCCATGGCATACGTCCGGAGGCAGCCGATCTTGCGCCGGCTGCGCGACACCTTGATCCCACCATCCGCAAATCCGGTGGGGCCGTCGCAGATGATAGCCCAG
The DNA here is from genome assembly GCF_900177415.1 of Xaviernesmea oryzae. GTDB lineage: Bacteria > Pseudomonadota > Alphaproteobacteria > Rhizobiales > Rhizobiaceae > Neorhizobium > Neorhizobium oryzae_A. Next base: position 384,380 of record NZ_FXAF01000003.1, read on the forward strand.
GACCTCGATTTATCGAGACCTTCCCAGCGCGATACCTCGACAATCGGGAACCGGTACGTTCATTACACGACCGGAGAGACGAGAGGCCTTCCTGCGAAATGTGCCTTCAAGTTCGCAACGACGAGGTCGCCGACGGCTGCACGCGTTTCGTCTGTACGACTGCCCTGATGGGGCGACAGGACGACATTGTCCAGACCGAGAAGCGCTTCCGGTACCGCCGGCTCCTTTTCAAAGACGTCGAGGGCCGCGCCGCCGAGCTGCTTCGACAGCAGCATTTCGACCATCGCATCCTGATCGACCATGGTGCCGCGTGCCATGTTGACGAGCATGCCGTTGGGACCGAGCGCCTCCAAAACCTCGCGCGAAATAATCCGGTTCGTTTCGGCCGTACCCGGCGCGATGACCACCAACCAGTCGGAAGCGCGCGCTGTGGCGACGACGCTGTCATAATAGGGATACGGTTGATCGGGCTGCCTGTTGCGTCCGTGATAAACGACCTGCATCTTCAATGCAGTCGCAAGCTTGGCGATTTCCTTGCCGATCCGGCCAAGCCCGACAATTCCAAGCGTCTTTCCCTTCAGTTCGGACCAGTTGCCGAAGGCTCCGTCGAGCCACTTGCCGTCCCGGATGAATCGGTCTCCCTGGGGAATCCGCCTTGAAAGCGCAATCATCATGCCGATGGCGAGCTCGGCCACCGCGTCGGTGAGGACATCCGGCGTGTTGGTGATCCGGATATTGCGCGCCCTGGCCGTCGCGACATCGACGGAATCGTATCCCACACCTGAAATAGCGATGATTTCAAGCCTCGGCAGCTTTTCCATCAGGCTTGCCGATACTTTGCCTCCAGCAATGCCGCGAATTTCCGTGCCCACCTCGCGCAACAACAGTTCGGGATTCGCCGCGGCTGCGAGATTATGGACCGTGAACTGTTCCTTGAGCGCGTCGATGCAGCTCTTCACCTGGGGTTGCGTTATCAGGATGTGGGTCAAAATAATGTGTCTCCCGCCGAAGCTTCACGCCAGCATAATCCTATTCCTAGGGCGGGCCTGTCATCTGCGTCCAATATAAAAACGGGCATAACTTATTCATTTTATCATATTAGAAGGATATCCGACGCGGCCATGAAAGTCGGCCGGAACCTTCTTCGGGAAATCCGAACGCCTGACCAGATACATATAATTTTCCGAATAAGTTGCCGGGTGATTGATATTGGACACACGCAGTTTCCCTGGATACCTCTTATCACTGCAACCTAAGAATATTCGAGAGCGCGGCTCCTAGGCGTCATGAGCCGGACCGCCTTTTCGAACGGACAGCGACGAAAAGGGAGTAGCATGTCGACAGAAGATAACATCATCTATCGCGACGCGATCGCAGAACTCTTGGCCAAGTTCACCGTCTCCGTCTCGACGGATTTGAGTGATGCGACACGCCATGCGGCGAAACGGGCACTCAGCGACTCCATCGCCGTGGCAATGGGCGCCTTCGATCATCCCGCCTCCCACATCGCCCGCAAATACGTTGGGCAGTTCAACAATCCGGCAGGCTGCGTCATCTGGGGCACTTCGATGCGGGTCAATCCCGATCTCGCCGCCCTCGTCAACGGCTCCCTGCTGCGTTGCTACGACTATAACGACTTCTTCGTTGGCCAGAAGAACAGCGGCCACCCGAGTGATATGGTCTCGGGTGTCATCGCGGCAGCCGAATGGGTCAACGCTTCCGGTGAACAGCTTCTCGGCGCCCTTGCCGTCGGCTACGAGGTGGTTGCAGCCGTCTTCGATGCCTTCTCCACCGCACCGGGCGGCTGGGACTACACCAATCTGACGCAGATCGGCGCCTGTGCGGCGATCGCCCGCGTCATCGGTCTCGACACCGCCCAAGCCCGCGAGGCTTTCGGCATGACGGTCACTTCGCATTTCGCCAGTGACGAAGTGGAATCCTGCGAATTGAACCGCCGCGGCGACCTCACTCTCTGGAAGCGCTTCAATGGCAGCGACTCCGTCCGCAATGCGCTGCAGGCTTGCCTGCTTGCAAAGGCCGGCGTCGAAAGCGTGGTACGGCCCTTCACGGGAAACAACGGTTTCGTCGCGAAGCTCGCCAACAAGCACGATCCGCTGCCGATCCTGCAGAAGCTTCTCAGCGAGGACGTGAAACTCTCTCGCATCGCCGATACCTATATGAAGCTCTGGCCCGTCGGCTCCGTCGGCCTCAGCGCCATCCGTGCCGCCCTAGAAGCCCGCTCCAAGGTCTCCGACCTTTCGAAGATTAAGGAAGTCCGCGTCTTCTCCGAAGAAGGAGCCTATGACCACCTGGTGGCGATCCGCCAGGATCCCTATCACCCGATCTCGCGCGAAACCGCCGACCATTCGATGCCGTATATCGTCGCGGCAGCCGTGCTCGACGGCTACATTCAGGTCGACAGCTTCGATCTCGACAAGGTGCTCGCAGCCGAGCGTCAGAAGTTCGTGGCGGAAAAGGTCAAGTGCGTTCCGGCTCCGGAGCTCGGCACGATCGCCGGCGGCAAGCTGGCCCGCGCGGCTGCCGGCTACCTTTCGCGCGTCGAGATCGAACTGACCGACGGCACGGTCCTGCACGGCGAGGCGAAGCCGTTTCCCGGCCATCCGAAGGCGCCTTTCACGGATGCCGAAATTGCCGAGAAGGTTGCCGTCAACGCCCTGCCTTTTGCCGGCAAGGAGGTTACCGACAAGATCATCGCGACGCTCGCACGTTTCGAAAAGCTGGAGAATGTCCGCGAGTTCACTGATGTTCTGACGTTCGACTGGAAGTCCCAGAAGGTGAGTGTGGCGGCCTGAGGCTTGAACCGGCAGCCGCCCCGCGGCTGCCGGCCTCCGAGGTATGGATATGAATGAAATCGGTACTTTGACGAAGCTTTGCAATACCGCCGATGTCAGCGAGGACCTGCCTTTCCGCGCCGAGATCGACGGCTTCGCCTATGCGATCTTCCAGGCAGGCGACCAGTATTACGTCACCGCCGACCTCTGCTCCCACGGCCCCGGGCAGCTTTCGGACGGGTTCCTGGAAGGATGCGAAGTGGAATGCCCCTTCCATCAGGGACGGTTCGACGTGCGCACCGGCGCCCCGACGGCTCCGCCCTGCGAAATCCCCATCATGGTGTGGACGCCCGTCATCCGCGACGAGGCGGTTTTCATTGATGTTGCAGCACCCCGGGCCTAAATGGCGCCTACCTGCCGGAAGCTTGCATGGCCTTGCGGTTGCATCCTGACGAACATCGACTTGGAACTCTCCATATATCTAGCATCCTATCGTGCTCCGGCGCCGCCAGCGCATCTTCATTCCAAAGCCCTAGGCCCCGGCGGTAGAGGCGGCAAATTTCTCAAGGCGCCAAAGACGATTTTGGCGGTCAAGTGCCGCAGGTGGGATTTACAGACGTCGCTCCCCGGAAGCTGCGTCCCACACGGATGCACCTTGCCATGCCAGAGGCGCCGGCTCCGCTTCGGGTACACGGAGATGAACGGCCCTTGCGCCATGACGGCGGAAACGACGACGTTGAGGCGGCACCGCAGATCTTTACCGCGGGCCGGTGGCGCTCGCTAGCCCGAGGCAATCCGCTTCTCCAGGCGGATCACCGTTCAGCTGCGTCTATTCCATTTGCATGCCGTTGATGGTCCCCCTGGCGCCGATATCATGAGTATCTCTCATTCCGAGTGCGGTCCGCGTCGTCCTCACGTGCGCTAAAAAGAAAGAAGTAAAGACGGTTGTCGTCTTCGACGACCATGCCGCCGATGATTGGTGTCTCATCAACCCGGCGGAAGGTCGATGACCGGCTGGCGATCATAGATCATCTCAGCACTCATCTTTCCACGAAACGATGACGTGTTCAGCGTCGCAACCGGCCCACCCGCCCCAGCCGCCCGGGGCGCCTTCTGCAGATAGGTAAACCAGTTTCGAGCGATCCTGCTGTAGCTTTCGGCCACGGTGATGGCACCGGCGCGCTAAGGCGGTTGCACGGTAACGTTAACGGCTAACCCCCGATTCATCCCATCGGAATCCCGGCTCGACCCGCTCTGGAACAAGGCTCCAGATTGCGATATCCGTTGCGTATGCTTCAGAACCACTATCCGTCGGCTGCGGCTATTGACCCGGATGAGCTAACGATGCTGCAGCGCGTACGTGGCACTAGGAACGCCCAAAGCATCTCCTAAAATCCCAGTGACGCCGGCATGGCGAGTGCGCCGATGTCGTCCAAAGCCCGTGAAGTAATTCTGGAATATGCTGCCTCAAGCCTCCATTTCCTTGGTTCTTCGTGGAGGAACAAGCCACGACGAGTGACGAGCTGGGTAGCCAACTCGAGGAAGAGAATTGGTCGCTCTGCAGGAATGACATAGCAATCCGCAGTTGCGTATCGCGGAAGCATGGACCTGTGCCGTAACCAGCCGTTGTCGATTTCCGATGGTTATCACCAGGTGCGATGCGCCGGGCATGTTGCCAGATCGCGGGGCGACGACAATCTTGCCGTTCTTAGCTGGCGTCTTCTCGCCTACTCCCTTTGATCAAATTGAAATTGGCCAATTCACCTCTAGCTGGCTATCCGATGAGCTGGTCCGCAGCAGCGAGGGCGTTATTCCAGGAGATTGCCGCTCCAGTTAAATGTCCTCGAGGCATGGTGCAAATCCTTTGCAGTGGGGAGCCCATGGACACGGAGCCGAATGAACCGCAAACCGCTTCTGCGCACATTGTCAGGCAGCTCTTGGCACTTGTAGTTCAGGCACGGCGTATTTCTCAAATGGTTGGCGGGTCGGCAAACGATCACCACAAGACTGCGGGGAAAATCGAGCGAGCTTAGCTTGCTGTATGACTAACCTCGCCCGTTGAAATAATCCATCTTGGAGTGTGCTCCGACCCCGGGGGGACCAGAGCAATGGTGCCGGTCACCATTGAGATCTGAAAAAATTTTCTCACCTATGACATCCAGTCAAGGCGCTCGCCTTACGCGCCGCGGAATCGCCTACGGAACTTCTGTATTCCTGGCAAGTTTACTGCGCATCGGATTTTGAAATTATGGAGTACACACAATGGGTCGCGGTATTCTTCTCTGGCTTCTGGGGGTTCCACTCCCGATTGTTATCCTTCTCGTGCTCTTCATGCGATAGGAGCGGCACATGCCAGCTTATCAACCAGGCGTTTCGGATATTGGCGTCGAATCCTCAACTCCAGCTTTAGCGTGGGGGCCTGTCATCGGGGGCGCTGTAGCAGCGGCGGGGATAAGCCTCGTTCTCCTTCTGCTGGGTTCGGGCGTGGGATTGACGATGGTCTCCCCATGGACCGGAGAAAGCGCGTCCCTTACCACCGTAAGCGTGACAGCCGCCATTTGGTTCGTGGTGGTCCAGTGGCTATCATCCGCGCTCGGTGGATATTTGACCGGACGCCTCAGAACAAAATGGGCAGGCATCCACACTGACGAGGTTTTCTTTCGTGACACGGCCCATGGGTTTTTGAGCTGGGCGCTTGCCACAGTGGTGGTTGCAGGGCTCGCCGGATCGGCGTTTACCTCGCTGATCGGCGCTGGCGTCCAATCCGTTGCATCCGCGGCTTCAACCGCGGCGGTTGCCGGAGCCGCGTTTTCAGGAGGCGGAGAGACTTCCGGTCCCGATCTGAGTACCAGCTATTTCACTGACGCTCTGCTTCGCCCGCAAGATCTGCCAGCGCGGGCTGAGACGGACAACGCAGCCGCCACGGCAGAGGTGTCAAGGATCCTAATGAATGGCGCAGTACAAGGTGGAGTGCCAGAGGGAGACAAGGCGTATCTGGCCACGATTGTGGCTTCTCGCGCTGGATTATCGCCGGAAGAGGCGCGCGCACGCGTTGATAGCGTTCTTCAGACGGCGCAAGACGCGAAGAACGCTGCCCAGCAGAAAGCCGACGACGCCCGGAAAGCTGCAGCGACGACCGCTTTGCTGGGCGCTCTTTCGCTGCTGGTTGGGGCATTCATCGCCTCCGCGGCAGCGGCACTCGGCGGGCGTCAACGCGATGATGAGGATGCCGCGATAGCTGGCTGACCTTGAGGAGTTGTCACGGCGGTCGAAGCCGGACTGTCAAACGCGGCGGATCAAACGATTCGCGCGTCCAGTTCAGGCTGAGCTAAAAACTCGAGCGGCTTTTCTCAGGGTTTGTACTTTGCCGCGGATTTAATAGGGCGCACCCTGCCAGCAGACCAAATATCAATCTGCCGTAGCGTCACTCGGTTTCGAATCGATCGCGGAAAGGCGGCCATGCGCAACGCGGCTCCCGCATGCGATGGTCACAGCCGCGCTGGCTCATGGCTTCGCCGCACAATCAAGGTGGCCTGCCGTTGCTGCGGGACATCAGGGAGAACGCCGCCACAAATGTCGGGCGGCCAGCGCCACCCCCACACTGACGGGGACGACTGTGCGAGTGCCGCGATGCTGTTCCCTACTAACCGATAACAGGATGTTCTGCCGCCCGGTGCTCCTCTCCGCCGTCCATGTGAATTTCAGCTTGAGGCATGTGCCATGTTCTTGTGGTATCTCGCCCTCCACCCCTCTCCGCGTACCCCGGGGCAACGCGGGCCGGACTATTTTGGCGAACCACACATGCCCCTCTTGTTTCGCAGCGCGACTCGCGGTTCAAGGTTTGGGATGGAGCGGGGGATTGACGGCAAATGGCGTATATTGACCAGATAATCATGTTTTGCGCCGGCGTTTGGATGACCGCGGTTGGCTTTGCCTACGTGCGGTTCAACATTGCCCAAGTTCCGTGGCTCACCAAATTGACGGGGCATTTCCGATGGATGGGGCCGCTGCTGATCGCGATCTCTATTATTCTGCTGTTTGCGCCACAGCCGTGAGGGGTGAAGCTCTCGCCTTGGCTGCGCCGATGGTACCGCAGTCACGCCCTGGTGCCCCTCATTAAGGTCGAAGATGGCCCGAATACGTCTTTCCGGGCCCATTCGCAACGTTGTTTGTTCCGCGACTTTATCCAGGGGAAGTCCCGATGTAAGGTCGATTTGTGCGAGACAGTCCCGCCTTCCGACGTTCTGGTCAAAGCTAACGTCGGGAACCAGGATGATGGCCTTGAGGCTTGATGTGAGGCATCGTCGACAAGTCATTCGCTTTCAAAGCAAATGACTTGTCGACGGAGGCGAACAAATTGCGTGGGCTTCCAACTCTTTTCGAGGCGACTGGTCGCGGAATGCTCCTTTCATCACGTCTTGAGACCTCCAGACGGCCCGTCGCTCTGCCGCGTATACCGCGAGCCCGCTGTTGTCAGACGATCTGCAGGACCATCTAGCCATATCCCTCAGCTCTTTGATGTCACCGGCCTTCGCATCGTACCAGTTCGTCGATCCCGGCCCAGCCTCGGCGTGCTTGCCTCAATCGCCGACATGGTCGACTTGCACGCACCGCATGGAGCAATCGGAATGGACACTTTGATGACATGCCCGGCGCTATAGCCCTTTGGAACTGCCCGTCGTACTATCGGAAAAGACCCCCTGATTTGGGATCGATGTGCTTAACGCCGATCGATCCTGACCGAGTCCGGCAGGGCCTTCAGGCCGGCGATGAACTGATCCCTCAGGAGGTTGGAGGCGGTCTTGTTGTGGATCATCACCACCTCGCTGTCCGTCTGCGCATCCGACAGATGCCGCCATACGACATCGTGAACCATGATGCTCTGCAGCGCTTGCGGGGCGATCGTGATGCCGACGCCGGCGGCGACAAGGCCCAGGATCGTGGCGGCTTCCGTCGCCTCCTGGACGATCATCGGCGAGAAACCCGCTTCGGTACACATGGAGAAGACTTGCTCGTAGAAACCGGCGCCGGTTCCGAGCGGGCGTAACACGAAGCGTTCGTTCTTGAGACGTCCGATCGGGATCGGCCCCTCCTCCCTGCTCAGCGGATGGTCGATCGGCAGGACCAGCATCAGCTTGTCGCGATGCACGGGTGTCGCCTTCAGTTTCGAAGGCAGCACCGCCTGGAGTGCCGGCCGCGTAAAGCCGATGTCGATCGTATTCAGGAGCACGTCGTCGATGATTTCCGGAGACGGCTTGATCTTCAGCTCGAGATGCACGTCCGGCATGGCGAACCGGAACCGGCGCACGGCCGTCGTGAACGCGTTCACGAGCGGCACCGAAGTGATGAAGTTCACGCGCAGCGTTCCCATTTCGCCGCGTGCTGCGCGCTTGGCGGTATCGACGGCGCGTGCTGCTTGCATCAGCGCCAGTCGCGCTTCCTGCAGGAAAAGCTCGCCGGCGGCGGTCAATTCCACTTTTCGGCGCGTGCGTTTCAAGAGCTGTACGCCGAGCTCCCGTTCGATTGCCTGTATTTGAAGGCTGAGCGGTGGCTGGCCGATATGAAGGCGTTCGGCGGCGCGGGTGAAATGCAATTCCTCGGCAACCGCCACGAAATATCGAAACTGACGCAGCTCCACTTATTTCTCCAGCTCAATCAAAAAATCCGTAATTCATATTGGACGACATATGTAAAGGGGTGTCAACCTGCATTCAGAAGAGGCCCGATGAAGGCTTCAAAGGCCGGTACAACCAAAGAGGATGAACGCCATGATCACAGCCGAGCAAAACGAGTATTTGTGCCGCACCGGCCCGGGCACGCCGATGGGCAACCTCTTTCGCCGGTACTGGATCCCCGCATTGATGTCGAGCGAACTGCCCGGCCCTGACTGCGACTCGGTCCGCGTATCGCTTCTTTCCGAGCGGCTGATCGCCTTCAAGGACAGCGACGGCAAGATCGGCATGATGGACGAATTCTGTGCCCATCGCGGTGTCTCGCTGTGGTTCGGCCGCAACGAGGAAGGCGGCCTGCGCTGCCCCTATCACGGCTGGAAATACAACACGACCGGCCAGTGCATCGAAGTCCCGTCGGAACCGGCCTCTTCCGGCTTCTGTCAGAAGATCAAGCTGAAATCCTATCCCTGCGTCGAGCTCGGCGGCGTCGTCTGGACCTATATGGGTCCGCCGGAAGAACAGCCGGAAATCCCCGCTTTCGAATGGACCCAGGTCGCGCCGGAACAGCGCTACCTCTCCAAGCGCTGGCAGGAAAGCAATTACCTGCAGGCGGTGGAGGGCGGCATCGATTCCAGCCATGTCTCCTTCCTGCATAGCGGTGACCTGCATCGCGATCCGCTGCACAGGGGCACCGAGGGTTCGAAATATGCACGCAGCACCTCGACGACCTTCGATATCCATGAATCGACCGCGGGCCTGTTGATCGGCGCCCGGCGCCCGGCCGAGCCCGGCTTCCATTACTGGCGCGTCACCCAGTGGATGATGCCCTTCTACACGCTGATCCCGCCCTACAAGGGCAATGCGCTGAACGGCCATGCCTGGGTGCCGATGGACGACAACAACTGCATGGCCTGGACCATGACCTTCCATCCGACCCGGCCGCTGACGCCGGCAGAACTGGAAGCGATGGAAAACGGTGCCGGCGTCCACCCGACACTGATCCCCGGAACGTTCCGCCCGACCGCGAATATCGACAACGACTACCTGATGGATCGTGAGGCGCAGCGCAAGAAGATCCACTATAGCGGCATCAAGGGCATCGCCATCCAGGACTCCTCGTTGCAGGAAAGCATGGGGGCAATCGCAGACCGTTCGCGCGAAAACCTTGTTTCGACCGACAACGCGATCATCATGGCCCGCATGCGGATGCGCAAGGCCGCCAAGGCGCTGGAAGCCGGCAAGGGCACGCCGCCCGGTCTCGAGCCGGAAACGCAGAAGGTGCGCTCCGCTTCCTTCATCCTGCCGGAGGACGGCCCGTTCAAGGAAACCGCCCTCGATGCCTCCGTCGTCCGTATGGGCGAACCCTTCGTCGCTGTCTGACCGCGCGTATCGCATCATGCAGAGCGACCGCGAAACCGTAGTGATCGTCGGTGCCGGCCAGGCCGGCGCCTGGGTAGCGATCACGCTGCGCAGCCTCGATCCCGGCAGGCGGATCGTGCTGATCGGCGACGAGGCACATCCGCCTTATGAGCGCCCACCGCTTTCGAAGGCGATCCTCGCCGGCAAGGCCGGGATCGAAAGCGCCTATATCAAACCCGGCAACTTCTACGCCGACAACCGGATCGAACTGATGCTGAACCGCCGGGTCCGGCATATCAACCGCGACCGGAGCAGTCTGACGCTCGACGATGGTTCAAGCATGGAATACGGCACGCTCGTGCTCGCCACCGGCTGTCGGCCCCGGATGCTGGCGATCCAAGGCGCCGACCTGCCGCAGGTCCACACGCTGCGCACCATCGCCGATGTCGAAAAGATCGCGGCATGGCTGAAACCGGAAGGCAAGGTCGTGGCCATCGGTGCCGGTTTCATCGGGCTCGAGTTTGCATCGGTCGCCGTGGAAGCCGGATGTTCCGTGACCGTCGTCGATGCGGCTCCGCACGCCATGGGGCGGGTGATCGATGGATCGGTCGCGGAGGTCGTGGCCGCCGGGCACCAGGGACGCGGCGTCGATTTCCGCTTCTCGACCACGATCGAGAAGATCGAACCGGATGGCGACAGGGCGGTCGTCGTCCTCAGTACCGGCGCACGCCTGCCGTCCGATCTCGTCATCGTGGGGATCGGTGCGGTACCCAATACCGATCTTGCCGAGACGGCGGGACTTGCCTGCGACGACGGCATCATCGTCAACGCCTTCGGACGAACCGACGATCCGAAGATATTCGCGGTCGGCGACGTGACCCGGCACTTCAACCCGCTGCTTGGGCGCAGTCTTCGGCTCGAAAGCTGGCAGAACGCTCAAAACCAGGGCATCGCGGTCGCCAAGGCGATTGCCGGTACCGCCACGCCCTATGCCGACCTGCCGTGGTTCTGGTCGGATCAATACGACACCAATCTGCAGATCATCGGCGCGCCGACCGCATGGGACCGGATCGTCTGGCGCGGCGCACCCGAAAGCGGCAAGTTCACGGCGATCTACATGCAGGGCGAAAAAGTGGTCGCCGGCAACAGCATGAACAATGCGCGCGACATCCGCTTCATCAAGCAACTGATCCTGAACGGCACGCCGGTCCCGGATGCGGCTCTCGCCGATCCCTCGACCAGTCTTGCTCAACTCGCGAAAGGTTAGACCATGAACGCGATCGACATCGCTTCGCAAGGCATTGCCGATCTCTCGGGCCGGCGCTCGGTCGTGATCGGTGCCGGCTACGGCGTCGGGCCTGCCGTCGTTTCGGCACTTGCCGCGGCCGGTGCAGCCGTCATCACGGACGCGACGGACGCCCCTGCCGGAGATTATATTGCGCCCGGCGGCACGCCTGCCGAGTTCATCGACCGCTGCGTCGAAAGGCTGGGCGGCATCGACGTGCTTGTCGTTTCCTCCCGCCCCGTCAAAAACAAGCCGGTCCTTGAAATGACGCCGGACGAATTGCGCGATGTCGCAGAAGACGAACTCGTGGTTCCGGCCTTGCAGATGCAGGAGGCGGCCCGCCGCATGGCGAAGGCCGGCTATGGCCGCATCATCGTCTTCGCCAGCATGTCCGCCAAGACCGGTGTGCATCACGATGTCGCACCCTATGCGGCGGCAAAAGGTGGTCTTCTCGCCTTCGCACGTGTGCTTGCCGCGGAGACCGCGGAGCACGGCGTCACCGTCAACGGCATCGCCACGGCTCTTTTCGAGCCGCAGGTGAAAACGATGACGGAAGAAAAGAGAACCAGGCTCAAAGGCGCCATCCCCGTCGGCCGCTTCGGCCGCAGCGAGGAAGCCGCCCATGCGGTTCTCTTCCTCGCCTCGCGTGATGCGGGTTTCGTGACGGGCGAATGCCTGAACCTGTCAGGCGGCCGCTTTATGGATTGACCTTTCGCGCGACAGCGCCGGGAGACTGATGATGATCGTACAGAGCTTTCTCGGTGGACGGCCGGGTCAACGCATAGAAGACTACCGCAATTCGGTGCCCCGATATGTGAAGGTGCTCGCGATCGGCAAGAGCGCCGAGAGCATTATCGGCGCCTTCAATCGCAATCGCGACAATGTCCTGACGACGGGACCGCTCGACCCCGACCGTCGGCAGCCGATGGATGAGCCGGTGAACGGCATCCACCCGAATGCCGTCATCGTCGTCTACCAGAAGGGCGAGGAGGTTCGCTTTCCCTTTCAGACCGAGCGGACCGCCTCCATGCTGTCATTCGTTGTGCTTGAGGAGCCCAATGCCCGATCCCATGGCGAGCCGAACAAGACGCTGAAGGCGATCCAGAAGGTCGCCGATCTCTTCGTGACGACGTCCGACCAGGAATTCGTCGGTGAACTCATCGAAAATCTCGCCAGCTGAGCGCCGCGCAACTCATTTGCGGCGAACGAGGAATAAGCGGAATAGATATATGGAGAGACAATAAGAATAGCATCAATCCGTATTGGACGAGAATAAGTCGATACCCTTAACGTGGGATCACAAATAGGAGAGGCCGAAGAAGACGCAGCAACAGGCGTTACCGGCTCCCCGCTCGAAACGCGGAGTTTCGGCAGTCTGGTGGACGACGTGATCGACGAGCCGACTGCGCAGAGAGCATAAGAAAAATCCTGACCAAAGTCAGTCGCAAGTGTGCAACAAGGTTCTTGGGGAACAAAACAATGCAAATAACCAGACGATCTGCGATGACTCTTCTGGGTGCAGGAGCTGCCTACGGGCTGTTAGGCGCGCCGACCCTCTGTTTCGCCCAGGCTGGCGGTAGCCGCAGCCTCAGAGTTGCGCTCGACGAGCTGCCGAAGCAGCTCGATCCGCTGCTCTACCAGACCAATCCGGGCTACCGGACGATGCTGAACATCTACGACACGCTGCTGACGGTCGATTATGCCGGCGACGGAGCTCTTCAGCCGGCCCTTGCCGAAAGCTGGAAGCGCATCGACGCGCAGACAATCGAACTGACGCTACGACAAGGCGTGGTCTTCCATGACGGTTCGCCCCTGACGGTCGACGACGTGGTCTTTTCCTTCAGCAACGGCCGCATGTTCGATCCGAAATCACCGGGATACGGGGTCGCCCAACAGTTCCTGTCCACGATCAAGACCGTCGGGGCCGTGGACGGCAAGACGATCCGCGTAACCTCGACCGTAGCCGACCCCGCATTGGAACTGCGGCTCACGGCCTGGGGCAGCCAGATCGTCAGCAAAAAGGCCTTCGAGGCGGCGGGCGGTTTCGCCGGTTTTGCTCGCAAACCGGTCGGCACCGGTCCTTTCTCGGTCGTTTCCCTCTCGCCGGACGCGGTGCAGCTCAAGGCCTTTCCCGAATATTGGGGCGGCAAGCCGAATATCGATACCCTGACCTACAGCTCCTCCCCGGAATTGTCTTCGCGGATCGCCGGCCTCGCGAGCAATGATTTCGATATCATCACCGACGTGCCCGCCGACCAGTTCGAAGCCGTCACGCGCGACGAAAGTCTCGAAATCGTCGGCGGCACGGTGGCAAGCCTGCGCATCGTCAAGTTCGATACGCGCAACGAGGTTCTGAAGGACGTCCGCGTCCGCCAGGCGCTGGCGCTTGCCGTCGACCGACAGGCGATCGTCGATGCGCTTTGGCAAGGCAAGGTGGACGTGCCGCATGGTCACCAGCTTCCCGCCTACGGACCGTTCTACGACGCATCGAAACCGGCTTACAAATACGATCCGGATCAGGCCAAGACGCTTCTCGATGCGGCCGGTTACAAGGGCCAGGCGATCCCCTACCGTATCCGCACCGCGGCCTATGGCCCGGAGCTTGCGACCGCCCAGATCGTCGTGTCGATGTGGGAGCAGGTCGGCGTCAAGATCGACCTGCAGATCGTCGAGAACTTCGCGCAGATGATGGCCTATCCGGGCGTCGGCATGCGCAACGGCGTCGATCCGGTTCTGGTCAACGATCCGCTTTTCGGCCTGTGGCGCTCCTACGACCGGTCGCAGAAGGATGTCTGGAGCAACGAGGAGTTCTTTGCTCTCGGCGACAAGCTCCAGTCGAGCGTCGACCTCGACGAGCGCAAGCAGGCCTTCGCCAGGATGATGGAAATCTTCGATACCGATCCTCCCGGCATCATCCTGCACACGATGGGCGTGTTCTACGGAAAGAAGAAGACGATCAACTGGAAACCGATCCCGTCGGTCTACATGAACTTCCGCGAGGCATCGGTCGCGTGAGTGCGCTGGCGACCGGTAGCTTGCCGGTTTCTTCTATGTGCACAGTCGAATAGTGCGACGCCCTCCTGTCGGGGCGTCGTCGCGAATGTTTCAGAAATAGTCTGCAGGATTGAATGGATGAATCCCGATAGGTTTGCGGAACCGGTTTGCCGGGTGGAAAACCTGGGCATCGCCCTTGGCGGCGACCACCCCATCCCTCTGGTCGAGGATGTTTCATTCGAGATCACCAGAGGCGGCTATTTCGCGCTTGTCGGAGAAAGCGGAAGCGGCAAGAGCATCACCTGTCACAGCATGATGCGGCTTTTGCCGTTCAAGCCCGAATTCAGGGGCCGCATCGTCATCGACGGGCAGGACGTCTGGTCGCTCACCGCGCGTCAGCTCATGCAATTCCGCCGCAAGTCCGTCGGCATGGTGTTCCAGGATCCGCTTGCTGCTCTCAACCCGGTGCGCACCATCGGCTCGCAGCTCCTTGAAACACTGCGGCTCTACTATCCCTCCGCTCGCCATGACGAGCTACGCACGCGCGCGATCGAGGCGCTGAAAGGCGTTCACATACCGATGCCCGAACAGAGGCTGGAAATCTATCCGCACCAGCTTTCCGGCGGCCTCAACCAGCGGGTCATGATTGCGCTTGCCATGCTGGGCGAGCCGGCGCTGCTGATTGCCGACGAACCGACGACCGCGCTCGACATGTCCGTCCAGGCCGAGGTGTTGGACCTTATCGACGAAATGCGCCGGCAGAACAATCTGACCGTCCTGCTCGTCACCCACGACCTCGGCATCGTACGGGACCGGGCAACCCATATCGCCGTGATGCACAAGGGCCGGCTGGTCGAGCAGGGGTCGACGGCCGCAGTGGTCGGCGCTCCGAAAGCCGACTATTCCCGCGAACTGTTCGCGGCGGCGAATGTCGAATGGCCCGCTCGCGAGACCTCCGCGTTGCGCCAGAAGCCTTTCGCGCTCAGTTTCGAGAACGTCAACAAGACCTTCTATGCCTCTTCGCGCGATCGCAAGGCCGACATCGGCGTTCCGGCTGCCAAAGCCATGTCGTTTGCCGTCCATCAAGGCGAGATCGTCGCTCTCGTCGGCGAAAGCGGTAGCGGCAAGACGACCGCCGCCAAGATGGCGATGGGCCTGGTGACGCCGGATTCCGGCACGATCAAACTGCATGCGTCGGCCGGCGGCGAGAAATCCAAGCTCAATGTCCAGATGGTCTTCCAGCATCCGCGCGATTCCCTCGATCCGCTGATGAAGGTCGGCGATCAGCTCCATGAGGTGCTGAAGGTGCATGGCTGGCGGGATGCCGAGGCACGCCGCTCGCATATAGCGCAGATCATCCAGGACGTCGGGTTGGGCGCGCATGTCCTCGAGCGGCGGCCGACCTTCCTGAGCGGCGGAGAGGCCCAGCGCGTGGTTATCGCCCGTGCGCTGCTCCTCAAGCCCGACATGCTGATCGCGGATGAGCCCCTTTCCGCCGTCGACGTGCGCATCCAGAAGCATATCCTGGACTGTTTCCAGCGGCTGCGCGAACGCCTCGGCATCGCCATCCTGCTGATCACCCACGACCTTCGTGTGGTTTTCGAAATCGCCGACCAGGTCGTGGTGCTTCGCCACGGCGAGGTGATCGAGGACGTTCCGGTGTCCCTGTTCACCGACGGCAAGCGGCATGAATATACGCAGATGCTGATCGACGCCATGCCCGGCAAGGCTGCTTCCGAGCAGGCCCACGATCCCGGACACGAAGGTGCCGTCGCCACCGGCGGGAGGATTTGACATGCTCTTGATATCTCGATTGCTGCGTGCCGTCGTTTCGCTTTGGGTCATCGTGACGCTGGTCTTCGTGGCCTTGCGCGCCACCGGCGATCCGATCCTGGCGATCTTCAATCCGGATGATACGACGCAGGCCGCGCTCGATGCCTACCGCGAACAATGGGGCTACACCGGCACTATTCTCCAGCAATATCTTACCTATGTGAGCAACGTCTTTCACGGTACGTTCGGCATTTCGAACATGAGCAACCGGGACGCCCTGGAGGTCGTGCTGGAGCGGCTGCCGGCCACTTTGCAGCTCGTCGGCTGCAGCGCCCTGGTGATGATCCTCGTTGGTTTGCCGGTGGGCGCATTCGCGGCGCTCGACAATGGCGGGCGCCTCGACCGGACCATCATGTCGCTGTCGACCGTCGGTTTCGCGCTGCCCAATTTCGTGCTCGGCCTTGCGCTGATCCTGCTCCTGTCGGTCAATCTGCGCATCCTGCCCTCGAACGGATATGGCTCCATTCAGAACCTCATCATGCCGGTTCTGACGATCGGGCTGGCGAAGGCCGCGATCTTCACCCGTTTCGTGCGCTCGGCAGTCCTCGACGCGCTCAGGCTGACTTGCGTCACCTCGGCGCGAGCACGGGGCTTGAGTGAGTTCCGGATATTCACCCATCACGTGATCCCGAACGCGCTTCTGCCGCTCGTCACCATAACGCCGCTTCTGGTCGGGAGCATGATTGCCGCCGGCTCGGTGGTGGAATCGGTCTTCGGCTGGCCGGGCGTCGGACGGCTGATCGTCGATTCCGTCGCCCAGCGTGACCTCGCCGTGCTGCAGGTCATCATCATGATGGTCGCCTTCCTGATGATCGCGACCAACCTCATCGTCGACCTGGCATACGCCAAGCTCGATCCACGCACCGCGCTTGCGCACAGCCATTGACCGGAAGGCCGCCATGTCCGCCATCGTCTCAGAAAAACCGGCCCGCCGCTTTCCCGGAATGCCGATCGCAGCGCAGATCTCGATCCTGTGGCTCGCCCTCTGTCTGTCGCTGGTCATCGTCGTGCCCTTCCTGCCGGGTGTCAGCAATACGCAGGTGAACCTTCTGGCTCGCCTGAAGCCGCCGGTCGGTTTCGGCGGCACCTGGGCGCATTTCCTCGGCACCGACGATCTGGGTCGCGATATCTTCCTCCGGCTGGTCTCCTCGCTGCGGACCAGTCTTGCGCTCGCCCTCGGCGCCACGATCATCTCGGCGATCATCGGCACGACGATCGGCATCCTTGCCGCTCACTTCCGCGGCTGGGTGGATCAGCTCATCGTCGCCGCGGTCGACACCCAGGCTTCGGTTCCGTTCATCATCGTTTCGCTGACGCTGACCGCCTTCTTCGGCAACAACATCTTTCTCTTCATCTTCATTCTCGGCCTGTTCGGCTGGGAACGCTTTGCCCGCCTGTCGCGCGCCATGACGCTCGCCTCGCGCGGCCGCGGCTATGTGCTCGCGATGACGACCCTCGGTTTCCCCTGGAGCCGCATCTACCTGCGCCACGTATTGCCGAACATCGCCAGCACGCTGCTCGTCACGGCTACCATCAACTTCCCCGAGGTGATCCTTCTGGAAACCTCGCTGAGCTTCCTCGGCCTCGGCATCCAGCCGCCGATGAGCAGCCTCGGCAACATGCTTGGCTTCGGACGTTCCTATCTGCTCACCGGCTGGTGGATCGCGGTCGTTCCGGGCGTCACCATCTTCCTCTGCACCCTGGCGGTCAGCATTCTCGGCGACTGGGCGCGCAATGTCGTCGGCAAGGCATGAACGAAGCGGGGCTCCTGTCTTTGGAGATTTCCGCCTCACGATAAAAGCGAGGGGGCCGCTCCATGAGAGGCCCCTTGTCGTCCGGTCCCGAAAGCTCTCGTCCTCGACCTATCCTTCGATCAGCTCCCGCATGCGGATGACCGCCGCGCCCGGAGCACTCAGAACCGGCACGTCGACCCGCTGCCGGACAGCCTCAGCCGCCTGTGACGTGGAAAAATGCGCCAGCATGATCGTGTCGACGTCGGTCAATTCCGGCGCGCGCTCGGCGATCAGCCGGTTGTGCGTCTCCGCGTCACCCGCCCGCAATGCCGTCATCGCATCTTCCACCAGAATGGTCTCGAGGCGGGCCTTCGAACCCACTTCGGCTGCGTATTCATTGAATTCATCGGTCATCGTTCCGACCGACGGGCCGAAGGTCGCGATCATGCCGATACGCGTGCCCTCGGCGACCGCCGCGTGGAACATCGCTTCATTCGGCTTGAGCACCGGGACCGGCAGTTCTGCCGCCATCCGCTCGATCGCAGGGCCGAAGGCCGAACAGGTGACGAGAATGCCGTTGGCACCCGTCGAATAGCCGTAGCGGCCAAGACCGACGAAACGGTCGATCATGGTCTCCGTCAGGTCGGGATCCCGCGCCCGATCCGGGCTCAACGAGTCGTCCAGGAGATTGACGAGTTCCGCCTCCGGCCAAACCTGCTTGAAGGCCGCCTGAACGGGCTGCATGGCGACCGGGGTCGCGTGAAGAAGAACGATGCGGGGTTTTGCGGCCATGATGCTCTCACGAAAGGGTCAGAAACGGGGTTCCAGCCCGGCGGCCTCATAGGCCTTCCGGGCAAGCGGCGTGAACAGCTCATCCAGGAACCGCCCGGCGCCATCCGGCACGGCAGCGTCCGCGAAAACGGCGACGCTGAAATCCGTCGTGGCGCCGAGCTCGGCCGGCAGCGGGCCGACCAGATCCACGCCGGGCACGGCAAGCAATTCGCTGACCTGCTGGACGGCGAGGACCACGTCCCCGCTGACAAGCTTTTCCGCCGTAAGGCCCGCATTGACGACCAGCGCCTTCGCCCGGATCTCCTCGCCGATGCCGAAATCCTCGATCATCTTTTCGAAGAAAATACCACTGGCGCCCGTGCGGGAATAGACCAGTGTCGGTGTATCGAGGAGCGTCTGACGAAGCGCTGCCGGCGTCGAAATATCCGGCTTTTCGGCACCCGCGAGTACCGCGACGCCGACCGAAGCCTGCGCCAGGGGACGCCGGGACGCCGGGTCGAGCCGGCCCTGTTGCATCAGTTCGTCGATCGCCCAATCGATCGCGACGATCGCATCGGCTTTTTCGCCTTCCGCGATGCGGCGCATGAGGCCCACCGTCGGATCCCAGATCATTCTCGCCTTGCCGCCGATCTTCTCGAACTCGGGCAGGATCGTCTCGTCGACGATCGCGCGAAGGATCAGGGCGCTCATGACGGATACCGGCCTGGTCTCGCCGTCTGCAGTGGAAGCCATGGAGAGCGCTCTCAGAGATATTCGACGGTATAATCGATCTTGGCGAGGCAATCGTCGATCCAGCGGCGGTCCACGGTGCCGTTGCGCACCCGCTCGCGCTGCGCATTCTCCCCGGCAAGCCGCTTGGCCGCATGAGGATAAACGAGTTCCGTCTCGTCGTATGGAATGCACATCAGCCCATCGTCGTCGCCGATCATCAGGTCGCCGGGCTCGATGACCATGCCGTTGATGGCAATCGGCACGTTGATTTCGCCAGGTCCGTCATGCAGCGGTCCGCGATGGGTAACGCCGGCGGCAAAGACGGGGAACGTATGGTTCTTCACATGCCCGTAATCACGGATCGCGCCGTAGATCACGACCCCGGCGATGCCGCGGGTTTCCGCATGCGTCAGCATCATCTCGCCGACGATCGCGTTGGTAAGATCTCCGCCCGCATCGACCACCAGGATGTCGCCCGGATGGGCCGTGTCGATCGCCTTGTGAACGAAGAGGTTGTCGCCCGGGCGCGTCTTGACCGTGAAGGCGGGGCCGGCAAGCACCTTGCCGCCCCCATGCATGGGCCGGAGCTCCGCACCGCCTGCTGCAAGCCGCGACATGCAATCACTGATGACGGCGGCCGGGATGATGCGGAATTTTTCGACGGTCTCCGGCGAAACGCGTCTCCTGGGCTGCATCACTCTTAAATTCGTCATTACCCGCTCCTGTCGCGATCCATCGTCCGCGTCGTTGAATTGTCGCTGGAGAATAGGAGCCAGGAGGCCTGTTCGGCCAATTCAAAGTGACCGAATTCTTATTTACAGGAACATATAAAAGATGCGTCCTTTTACGCAGTCAATGATATATCATGCGAATAAGTCCTGCGGCGGTTGCAATTGGACTCGGCCATGGAGAGCCGATACTCCTCGATAGGAGAGAACGAGGAGCCGACAGTGCTGAAATTCAATGCCAATCTGACCCAGCTCTACACCGAGTACGATTTCCTGGAGCGCTTTGCGGCTGCGGCGGCTGACGGCTTTCAAGGTGTGGAATATCGGGCCGCCTATCATATTCCAAAAGACGTGCTTGCCGATTGCCTGAAGAGCAACAGTCTTCAGCAGGTGCTGTTCAATCTTCCCCTCGGGAATTGGGAGGCCGGCGAGCGGGGCATCGCATGCCTGCCAGGCCGCGAAGACGAGTTCCGGCAGGGCCTCGAAATGGCCGTCGATTATGCCCGGACGCTTGGTTGCCCGCAGTTGAACTGCCTCGCGGGGCTGAAGCCGGAAGGCATGCAGGATGCAGAGGTCGAGGAAGTTCTCCGCGGCAATCTTCGTTATGCCGCCGAACGGTTGGCAAAGGACGGTATCAGGCTTCTGGTCGAAATCCTCAACCGCCGCGACAATCCGGGCTGCGTGATTTCCAGTATCGCTAAATTCGAGGAGATTGCCCGGCGGATGGGATCCGATAATCTCCATCTGCAATACGACTTCTATCACCTGCAGGTCATGCAGGGCGATCTCGTCCGTAACTTCGAGCGGCTGCAGCCCCGCATTGCCCACGTCCAGGTGGCCGACAATCCCGGCCGCCACGAGCCGGGGACAGGCGAAATCAACTATCCCTTTATCTTCGCCACTCTCGAACGGCTCGGTTATGACGGCTGGATCGGTTGCGAATATGTCCCCAAAGGCCGGACCAGCGAAGGGCTCGGCTGGTTGCGGGAATTCGTCCCACATTCGGAAAGGGTCGTCTGATGCTGCTCGGAGCCGTCGCCGACGATCTCACGGGCGCCACCGATCTTGCCCTGATGCTCGCCCGCGAAGGGATGCGCACGATCCAGGTCGTCGGCGCTCCTCAGGATGATCTGGATATAGATGAGGCCGATGCCGTGGTGGTGGCCTTGAAATCGCGCACCATTCCCGCCGCCGAAGCCGTCGAACTGTCGCTCGCCGCAACCGAGTGGCTGATCGCAGGCGGCGCGGAACAGATCGTCTTCAAATATTGCTCCACCTTCGATTCGACGCCGAAAGGCAATATCGGGCCTGTTCTCGATGCGCTCCAGGCGAAGCTCGGCGTGCCGCTCGCCATCGCCTGCCCCGCCTTCCCCACCAACGGCCGCACCGTCTATCAGGGACATCTCTTCGTCGGCGACATGCTGCTTTCCGACAGTCCGATGAAGGACCATCCACTGACGCCGATGACGGACGCCAATCTGATGCGCGTGCTTGGCGCGCAATCCAAATCCACCATCGGATTGGTTCCTTTCATAACGGTCGCGGAGGGCGCGGCTGCCATTCGGGCAGCATTCGATGCGGCGCGCCAAAGAGGCTGTGGCGTGGTCATCGTCGACGCCGTCACCGACGATCAGCTCAGGGCGATCGGTGAAGCCGCAGCGGACATGAAACTCGTCACCGGCGGCTCGGGCATCGCGCTCGGCCTGCCTGGAAATTTCCGCCGAGCCGGCAAGTTACGCACCTCCGCGGCTGCCGAATTTCGGGTACCTCCGGGCCGCGGCGTCATATTTGCCGGTTCCTGCTCCGCCGCGACACGAAGGCAGGTTGCCCATGCCATGGATGCCGGCCTGCCCGCTCTCCGGATCGATCCCTTGTCGATCGCCTCCGGAAAGCTGGATGTCCCGGCGGTGGTGGAGTGGATCGTATCCCGGCCGGAGGCGCTGCCGCTTGTCTATTCGAGCGCCGATCCGCAAGACGTCGCCGCGGCACAGGAGGCGTTGGGGCGCCATGCAGCGGGAGAGATTGTCGAGACGCTTCTTGGCTCGGTCGCTGCGGCCTTGCGAGAGCGCGGTTTCAGCCGTTTCATCGTCGCGGGCGGGGAGACATCCGGCGCAGTGGTCAAGGCGCTCGGTGTTCCGGTTCTGCGTATCGGCCCGGAAATCGATCCGGGCGTGCCCTGGACCGTCAGCGTCGATGACTGCCCGGTTGCCCTGGCCTTGAAATCGGGGAATTTCGGATCCGACGACTTTTTCCTGAAGGCATGGAGCCAGCTGGCATGACTGCCATCCTTTCCGAAGAGACGAAGATGCGCGACCAGATCGCGAGTGTCGGAAAATCCCTCTTCGACCGGGGCCTCACCTTCGGCTCGACCGGCAATATCAGCGCCCGTCTGACGACCGGCGAGATGCTGATGACGCCGACCAATGCTTCGCTCGGAAGCCTGGAGCCGGAACGCCTCTCCCGCTTCTCGGCCGAAGGCGTCTGGGAGAGCGGCGACAACCCGACCAAGGAAGCCTTTCTGCACCAGTGCATGTACTGCAGGCGAACGATGAGCGGCGCGGTGGTGCATCTGCATTCCACTCACGCCGTGGCGGTAAGCATTCTCGACGGCATCGATCCCGATGACGTCCTGCCGCCTCTGACCGCCTATTACGTCATGCGCGTCGGCACGCTGCCTCTCGTGCCCTACTATCCGCCCGGAGACGCCTCGCTTGCCGAGGCAGTCGCCGAGAAGGCCGCCGACAACCATGCCGTTCTGCTTGCCAATCACGGCCCGGTGGTCGCGGGCAAGACCCTCCTCGACGCGCAATATGCGACGGAAGAGCTGGAGGAGACGGCCAAACTCTTCCTGCTCCTGTACGGAAAGCCTGTCCGGCCACTCACGCCGGCCCAGGCCGCGGGCCTCAACGCATCGTAACCCTGCCAGCCGGGTTATGCAGCCCGCATCGCCGCGTCCAGAGGGATCTCGACGTCGATCTCCAGAATGGAGACATGCTCGTCGCGGTCCATCTTCACCTGGACCTTGTCATTGTCGAGCTGAACATGTTTCGCGATCGCCGCCAGGATTTCCTCACGGAGGATGGATACCAGGTCCGCTCCCGTAGACGAGCGTTCGTGGGCGAGAAGCACCTGCAGGCGTTCACGCGCCATTGGCGCTGACCGCTGCTTTCGGAAAAGCTGGAAAATGCTCATGCGGCCCTCCTTCCGAAGATCTTGCCGAAGAGGCCCCGCTTTTCGCCGGGGATGGTGATCGGCAGCACCTCGCCGGCAAGCCGGCGGGCGGCGTCGAAATAGGCCATCGCCGGTGCGCTGCGAGCATCCGCCAGGGTGACCGGCGCGCCGATATTGGAGGCGCGCAGAACGTCCATGCTTTCCGGAATGATGCCGATAAGCGGGATCGAGAGGATCTCCAGGACGTCCTCGACCTTGAGCATGTCGCCCCGTTCCGCGCGGTTGGGATCGTAGCGGGTCAGGAGCAGATGCTTTTCCATGCGCTCGCCGCGTTCCGCCTTGAGCGTTTTCGAATCGAGCAGGCCGATGATGCGGTCCGAATCGCGCACCGACGAGACCTCCGGATTGGTGACCACGACCGCCATGTCGGCGTGGCGCATGGCGAGCGTCGCTCCGCGTTCGATGCCGGCGGGGCTGTCGCAGATGACCCAGTCGAAGACACGCTTCAGCTCGGCCATCACCAGTTCGACGCCTTCCGGGGTCAAGGCATCCTTGTCGCGGGTCTGCGATGCGGGCAGCAGGAAGAGGGTTTCGAGCCGCTTGTCGCGGATCAGTGCCTGCGTGAGCTTGGCTTCGCCCTGGATGACGTTGACCAGGTCGTAGACGACCCTTCGTTCCGCGCCCATCACCAGGTCGAGGTTGCGCAGGCCGACGTCGAAATCGACAACGACCACCTTCTCGCCTCTCTGGGCCAAAGCGGCGCCGAGCGCGGCGCTGGAGGTCGTCTTGCCGACCCCGCCCTTGCCTGAGGTGACTACGATGACTTTCCCCATCTTTCTCTCCTGTTCTTCGGCCGGTTTCCGGTTCAGATAAGTTTCTCTGCCATGATGGATTCGCCTTCGAGCCAAAGCTGGACGGATCGTCCCCGAAGGTCTGGCGCCATGTCTTCCGCCATCTTGTAGATGCCGTCGATCGCAAGCAGTTCGGCTTCCAGCTTGCGGCAGAAGATGCGCGCGGCGGCGTTTCCGACGGACCCTGCCATGGCCCGGCCCCGCAATGTTCCGTAGATGTGGATCGACCCTCCGGCGATGATCTCGGCACCTGAGGCGACCGATCCGATGACCGTGACATCGCCTTCCGGGAAAATCACCGATTGCCCCGAGCGCACCGGCTCCCGGATGATGATGGACTGCGGTGCCGGGCGGCTCTCCACGACCGGCTTGGCCGGGGCATTGTGCAGTTCGATGATCGGCTCTTTGGCAACCGCGTCGTCGGAAACCGGCCGCCCGCCCTTCAGTGCAGGCGGCATGCCCGGCCCCAGGATCGACGGGCGCGCGCCTTCGACGCCCATGATGGTGACGTTGCGCTTGGCAAGCTCTCCGACGAGGTCCTTCAACTGCGCCCGGTCGATCGGCAGGTCCGTCACATCGAGCACCACCGGTCTCCCGAGGAAGAAACCGGCCGACCGTGAGGCCAGATCGTCCAATCGAGCCAACCAGTCGTCGAAAGGAAGGTCCGGAGAAAGCACGACCGCGAGGAAGGAGCGGCCCTTGATACGGATCGAGCGAGCGTCTGTTAGCACTTTGGTCATCTACGTAAACAAATCGTTGCCCATGTGTATCGTCGTCATGGTTAACAAGTCGTTAACATCCGGTCTTCGCCAGGCGCCGACATCGCAGAACCCGCCATCCGCTCCGTACCCGGCCAATCGGCGGGTTTGACGGAAAAAGAACCGGCAGCGGCGTATTTGAAACAGTGTTGTCTTGAGACCCTGCAAAACTTGGTTCGGGGGCGGTGGACCTGTCTCCTCCGAAAAACACCGAACAAAAGAGGGAACTGCGAAATGAAAAAACTTCTCGCGTCGACTTGCCTGACTTTGGGCGTCCTTATGTTGGGAGCGCAGGCGAATGCCGCCGATTGCGGCGAAGTGACGATCGCAAGCATGAACTGGCAAAGCGCGGAAGTGCTCGCGAGCCTCGACAAGTTCATCCTGAACGAAGGTTACGGCTGCGATGCCGAAATCATCGTGGGTGACACCGTTCCCACGATCACCTCGATGGTCGAAAAGGGTCAGCCGGATATCGCGCCGGAAGGCTGGGTCGACCTTCTCCCGGAAGTGGTGAACCGGGGCATTTCGGAAGGCAAGCTGGTCGGGGCGGCCGTTGCCCTTTCCGATGGGGCGGTTCAGGGCTGGTGGATTCCGAAATACATCGCCGACGCCCATCCGGACATCAAGACCATCCCGGATGCCCTCAAGCATCCCGAACTCTTCCCCGATCCCGAGGATTCGAGCAAAGGGGCTGTCCATAACGGTCCGCAGGGCTGGGGCGGCACGCTCGCAACGACGCAGTTCTACAAGGCCTATGGTGCGGAGAAGGCCGGCTTCACGCTCGTCGATACGGGATCGGCTGCAGGCCTCGACGGCTCGATCGCAAAAGCCTATGAGCGCAAGGAAGGCTGGGTCGGCTATTACTGGGCTCCGACGGCCCTTCTCGGCAAATACCAGATGGTGAAGCTCGGCCACGGCGTTCCGGTTGACGCGGCTGAATGGAAACGGTGCAATACCGTTGCGGAATGCCCGGACCCGAAACCCAATGACTGGCCGAAGGACAAGGTGCAGACGCTGGTCACCAAATCGTTCGCCGACCGCGCCGGCGCAGATGTCATGGCCTATCTCAACACGCGTTCCTGGAGCAACGATACGGTGAATACCCTGATGGCCTGGATGACCGACAACCAGGCCAGCGGCGATGACGGCGCCAAGCAGTTCCTCAAGGAGCATGAGGATATCTGGACGAAGTGGGTAACGCCGGACGCGGCCGAGAAGATCAAGGCCGCTCTTTAACAAGCAATCTTGAACCCATCGCACGCCAGTCCGGGCGATGGGTTCGCCGCGCATAAAGGGAGCCGCGGATGGAATGGCTTACCAGATTCCCGCATATGGATGACGAAACGCTGCGAACCCTGAAAAAGGGGATCGACGACGGTTTCCGCGCGTTCACGCGAACCTACGGCGATGCGATCGAGTCCTTTTTCGACCCGCTTCAGTTCTTTCTCATCCATGCCGAACGGATCATGGTCAGAACACCATGGCCGGTCATCATCATCGTCGTCGCGCTCATAGCCTGGTTCGCCAGCCGGAACTGGAAGATCGTCGTCGGCTGCATCGCGACGCTCCTGGCCATCGGCTATTTCGACATGTGGGAAGACACGATGAAGACCATGTCGATGATCTTCGTCTGCACCGTGCTTTCGATCGTCCTCGGAATTCCGATAGGCATAGCCATGTCGCGCTCCGAAAGATTGCAGAACATGGTGAACCCGGTCCTCGACGTCATGCAGACGATGCCGAGCTTCGTCTACCTCATCCCGGTGGTGATGCTGCTCGGCATAGGCAAGGTCCCGGGCCTCATCGCCGTCGTCATCTATGCGATCCCGCCGATGATCCGATTGACCAATCTCGGTATCCGTCTGGTCGACAAGGAGGTGCTGGAGGCCGCCGATGCGTTCGGCTCCTCGGCATGGCAGAAACTACGCGACGTGCAGATGCCTCTGGCGCTGCCGACGATCATGGCCGGGATCAATCAGACGATCATGATGGCCCTGGCCATGGTGGTGATCGCCTCCATGATCGGCGTCCAGGGGCTCGGGCAGCCGGTGCTCAAGGCCATCGCCAACCAGTATTTCACGCTCGGCATCTTCAACGGCCTGGCGATCGTCGGCATTGCGATCGTCTTCGACCGCATCAGCCAGGCCTATGGCCGACGCCTTCAACGGCACACGGCAACGCTTCATGGATGAAGTTGACTCGGGCCGCCCAGCCAAATGGGCGGCCCGAGGCGCCCTGCAAGAGCAACTCCCGATAACAGACACGATCGCCACGACTTGATTGTGGAGAGACAATCCCGTCTCCACAACCAATTTCGCTCCTTTGAACGAAAGGCGAGAATCCGGGCAAAACGTCCGACATCCGCATGTTAGGCTCGCCTGTCTGCCGGTCTCGGCCATCGCCACGCCCCGCTTTTTGGGACCGACGATCTTTCATCGAATTGACATACGTTATAAGACGTCATATCTCATCCATCCAGATGAGGATCGTTCGCTGCCGGTGAGGACCTGGGCAGCCATCGGGAGGAATGCTGATGAAGCCGTTCTTGACACCGCTCTTTGCGTCGATTTTGGTCGGCGCCACCATGCTTGTCCAGCCTGTGAAGGCCGAAACCCCACCAAACATGCTGGTTGTCGGCTTTTCGATGACCAATATCCTGACGCTCGACCCGGCGGCAATCACCGGCAAGGAGACCGTACAGGTTCTGACCAACATATATGACAACCTTGTGGCTCTGGATGCGGTCAACCGCTCGCAGGTCGATCCGCAACTCGCGGAAAGCTGGACCGTCAGCGACGACAATACGACGATCACCTTCAAGCTGCGCAGCGATGCAACCTTCGCATCCGGCAATCCCGTTACGTCGGAAGACGTGATCTGGTCCTTCAAGCGCTTGATGAAGCTCAATCTCGCGCAGGCGTCGTTCCTGAAAACGCACGGCTTCACCGCGGCCAACGCGGATGCAAGCTTCACCGCACCCGACCCGCACACCGTCGTAATCACGCTGCCGAAGAAGGTCGATCCGCAGATCATCATCCAGACGCTCGGCATCGTGGGTCCGGGCTCGGTGCTCGACAGCAAGACCGTCATGGAGCACGACAAGGGCGGCGACCTGGGTGCCGCTTGGCTCACCAACAACTCGGCCGGCTCCGGCCCCTTCACGCTGGCGCAATGGCAATCGAACGAGCGCGTGACGTTGGAGCGGAACGACAAATACTGGGGCGAGAAGCCGGCTATGCGCCGCATCATGATGCGCCACCTGGCCGAATCCCAGAGTCAGCGCCTGATGCTTGAAAAGGGCGACATCGACCTTGCCTATTCGCTGTCGGCCGCCGATCTCAAGGCGCTGGAAAACAACAAGGACGTCACCGTCCAGACCAATGGCGGCAGCGGCTTCTATTATCTCGCCGTTTCGATGAAGGACGAGAAATTCCAGAACCCCAAGGTTCGCGAGGCGCTTCGCTACCTCATCGACTATCAGGGTCTCAATGAAAGCGTCCTTCCCTATTTCGGCAAGCTGCGCGACCGGCCGATCGCAACCGGCGTCCTGGGCGCGCTCCCCAATGCGGGATACAAGCTCGACGTGGCTAAGGCCAAAGCGCTCCTGACCGAAGCCGGTTATCCCGACGGCTTTTCGACGACGCTGAGAGCGATCTCGGACGTTCCCTTCATGAACGTCGCGACGGCGATCCAGGCGACGCTGGCCCAGGGCGGCATCAAGGCCGAGATCATCACCGGCTCGGGCGATCAGATCTACGGCGCCATGCGCGAACGCAAGTACGAGCTCCTCGTCGGCCGTGGCGGTGGCGGGCAGTTGCCGCATCCCGACTCCAATCTTCGCGCCATCGTCTACAATCCCGACAATTCCGATCAGGCGAAGCTGACGAATTTCCAGGGCTGGCGCACGTCCTTCTATGACGAGAAGATCAACAAGATGATCGACGCGGCCCTGGTCGAAACCAATCGGGAAAAGCAGACTAAGGATTACCAGGACATCCAGGTCTATTACGCGGACATGGTGCCGGCCATTCAGCCCTTCTCCGAGGTCGTCGACAGCGTCGGCTATCGCGCCGACATCAAGGGGCTGCAGCTCAATCCGTCCTGGTCGACCCAGCTCCGAACGGTGACGAAAGACCGATAACGGTCGGCCGCCGCGCGCGCCGTGCCGTGGTGCGGCGCGCATACGATACCCGAGGAACCTCCATGAACAACGAGCGTCTTACCGCATTCGCGAGGCAGACAGGCACCATATTGGCGACGCTTGTCGGCCTGCTGATCCTCACCTTCTGTATCGGGCGGCTCATGCCGGTCGATCCGGTGCGGGCCATCGTCGGCGAAGAGGCCGATCAGGCCACCTATGACATGGTCGCGGAGCGGATAGGCGCCAATCTTCCCCTCCATGAGCAGTTCTTCCGTTATGTGAACGATCTGCTGCACGGCGATTTCGGAACCTCGATCCGCACGGGACAGCCCGTCATCAACGACATCCTGCATGTCATGCCCGCGACGATCGAGCTCGCCACCTTCGCGATCATCGTCGGCGCGGGGCTCGGCATTCCCCTCGGCATCCTTGCCGCCGTTCGGCGCAACAGGCCGATCGACCACGTGATCCGCTTCATGACGCTGATCGGACATTCCATGCCGATCTTCTGGACCGGCATGATCGGCCTCATCGTCTTCTACGCCGTGCTCGATCTGGTCGGCGGCGGCGGTCGCATCTCCGATTATTATATCGGCCTCGTGCCGGATACGACCGGCTTCCTGCTGATCGACTCCATGCTTGCCGGTGACTGGGAGGTCTTTTGGGATGCAGTCAACCATCTGCTGCTGCCGGCCAGCATTCTCGGCTATTCGTCGATGGCCTACATCACCCGCATGACCCGCAGCTTCATGCTGGATCAACTCAATCAGGAATATATCACCACCGCTCGCGTGAAGGGCCTCTCCAAGGGGCGCACGATCTGGCATCACGCCTTCGCCAATATCCGCGTGCAGCTCGTGACGATCGTGGCGCTTGCCTACGGAAGCCTGCTGGAGGGCGCCGTCCTCATCGAGACGGTGTTTTCCTGGCCAGGCTTCGGCCAGTACATCACCAACAACATGCTGATCGGCGACATGAATGCGGTGATGACCTGCGTGCTTCTCGTCGGCATCATCTTCATCGCGCTCAACCTTCTCTCCGACGCGCTTTACAAGATCTTCGATCCGAGGACGCGGTGACATGACAGCAAATTCTCTCGATATGCAGGACACCGCCATGCACGGTTCTCGCTCCGGTCAAAACTCGATGCTCCGCCGGCTGTTTGCAGTCATCCGTGAACTGCTCGGCAACCCGTCTTCCGGTTTCGGCCTCGTCGTCATCACCATTCTTCTATTGACGGCGATCGTGGCACCGCTCATTGCTCCCTACGATCCGAACATCGTCGATCTCGGCAACACGCTGCAGCCGCCAGGTGCGGCGCACTGGTTCGGGACCGACGAGCTCGGCCGCGATATCCTGAGCCGTATCATCTACGGTACCCGCATCAGCCTGACGATCATCACCATCGTCTCCGTCATCGTCGGGCCGATCGGCCTGATCGTCGGAACCACCGCCGGCTATTTCGGCGGCTGGTACGACACGATCATGATGCGCATCACGGATATCTTCCTGTCGTTTCCAAGCCTCATCCTGTCGCTCGCCTTCGTCGCCGCCCTCGGCGCCGGCCTTGAAAACGCGATCATCGCCATCGGGCTCACCACCTGGCCGCCGATCGCGCGCCTGGCACGCGCCGAAACTCTTACGTTCCGCGGCGCAGACTACATATCGGCGTCGCGCATGCAGGGCGCATCTTCGCTTCGCATCATCGTGAAATCCATCATGCCGATGTGCCTCCCCTCGGTTCTCGTCCGCGTCACGCTCAGCATGGCGACCGTCATCCTGACGGCGGCGGGCCTCGGCTTCCTCGGTCTCGGCGCCCAGCCGCCGCTTCCCGAATGGGGTGCAATGATCGCGACCGGCCGGCGCTACATGCTGGACAACTGGTGGCTGGTCGCCTTCCCCGGCGGCGCCATCCTGCTCGTCAGCCTTGCCTTCAACCTGCTTGGCGACGGCTTGCGCGACGCGCTCGACCCGAAACAGCGTTAGGATCTGCCCCATGGACACTCAGGAAGCTCTTCTCCGGGTCGAAAACCTCAAGGTCAGCTATCGCAGCGGCAAGACCTACAACACCGTCGTCGAAGGTGTGTCGTTTAATCTTGGCCGCGAAAGGCTCGGGATCGTCGGCGAATCCGGCTCCGGCAAATCGACCATCGGCCGCGCGCTTTTGAAACTTCTGCCGACCGCCAGGATCGAAGCGACGCGCATGGATTTCGGCGGAACCGATCTTCTCGCCGCCAGCGAAAGGCAGATGCTCGCGATCCGCGGACGGCGCATCTCGATGATCCTTCAGGACCCGAAATTTTCGCTCAATCCCGTCCATCGGGTCGGCGACCAGATCGCCGAGGCCTACCGCGTCCATACCAGGGCGTCCGGCCATGCGGCCAGGCAGAAGACGCTCGAGATGCTGGAAGCGGTGAAGATCCGCGATCCGGAGCGGGTCTTTGGCCTTTATCCGCACGAGGTATCCGGCGGGATGGGCCAGCGCATCATGATCGCGATGATGCTGATCCCGGAACCGCAGATCATCATTGCCGACGAACCGACTTCGGCGCTCGACGTCACCGTGCGCATGCAGGTGCTGAACATTCTGAACGAGCTCGTGACCAACAAGGGCATCGGCCTCATCATGATCAGCCACGACCTCAATCTCGTGCGCAATTTCTGCGATCGCGTGCTGGTCATGCGCTCGGGGGAAGTCGTCGAGGAACGGGCAGCCTGCGACATGAAGAACTGCACCCATCCCTATACAAAGGGTCTTCTCGCCGCCCAGCCGCATATCGGCGGCAGCCGCAAGCCGCTTCCGGTGCTGAACCGGGAAGCTTCGAACCGCGACATCAAAGAGGTGCGCGCATGAACGCCATCGACGTCCGCAATCTGTCGATCGATCTCGGCTACGGCTCCGCCAAGAGGCGCATTCTCGGCGATGTCTGCTTTTCGGTGGAAGCCGGTGAATCCTTCGGGCTGGTCGGTGAATCCGGTTCCGGCAAATCCACCGTCCTGCGCTGTATCGCCCGCCTCTTGAACCTGTGGGAAGGCAATATCGCGCTCGAAGGGCGTTCGGTCACGGACATGCCCTTCGCAGAATATTGCCGTATGGTGCAGATGGTCTTTCAGGATCCCTACGGTTCGCTCCATCCCCGTCAGTCGATCCGCACCGCACTGCAGGAGCCGCTGCGGATCCACCGCATGGATCGGCAGCTGGAGCGCATGGAGCGGGCGCTGGTCGATGTAGGGCTTAATCCCGCCTTCCTGTCGCGCTATCCGCATGAGCTTTCCGGCGGCCAGCGCCAGCGCGTCGCCATCGCCCGTGCGCTTATCCTCGAACCCCGTATCCTTCTCCTCGACGAGCCGACATCGGCGCTCGACGTCTCCGTGCAGGCGGAAGTGCTCAACCTGCTTGCCGACCTCCGCGCCAAGCGCAATCTCACCTATCTCTTCGTCTCGCATGATCTCGCCGTGATCGACCATATGTGCGAGCGGCTTGCCGTCATGCAGCACGGTCGCCTGGTGGAGGTGATGAGCCGTGACGTGCTGGCGACCGGCGAGGCCAAGGATCCCTATGCCCGGGAACTGATCCAGGCTAGCCTGGAATACGATCACGCCGTCTGAAATCCCGACAGCGACGGCAGGGAGGTGCCCCATGACAGCGCAAGCCGGACGATCGGTTTCGTCATCCTCTACCTGGAGCCGCCGGGAGACGCTGAGCGCGCAGGTGGTGCGCATGATCGCCGAGCGTATCAAGCTCGGTGAATATCCGCGCGGATCGAAACTCCCCACCGAAAAGGCGCTGATCGACGAATTGGGCGTCAGCAGGACGGTGGTTCGCGAGGCGATCGCCAATCTGAGGGCAAGCGGTCTCGTCTCCATCCATCATGGGATCGGCGTCTTCGTTCGACAGGACGCTGGCGTGCCTCCGTTCCGGCTGAGCGACGAAAGCCTGAT
Organism: Xaviernesmea oryzae; assembly: GCF_900177415.1. GTDB lineage: Bacteria > Pseudomonadota > Alphaproteobacteria > Rhizobiales > Rhizobiaceae > Neorhizobium > Neorhizobium oryzae_A. The sequence goes on from NZ_FXAF01000003.1 coordinate 417,142, forward strand.
GGTGGTCGAAAATCTGGTCAAGGGGCTCGAGCTGCGCATCGGCATCGAATCGGAGGCCGCGGCACTTGCAGCCGAGAGGCGCACCCAGGCCGACATCGAGGCCATGACTGCCGCCTGCAAGGCGATGGATATCGCAATCCGTCAGGCAAGCAGAAGCACGCAAGCGGATTTCGATTTCCATTGCGCCGTTGCGGCCGCCAGCCAGAACGAGCATTTCTACCGGATATTCAATTATCTCGGCGAAACCCTGATGCCTCGCATGCGGCTTCAGCCCGACACTGTCAGCGACGCGACGTTCTCCGCAAATCTCGCGCGCGTCAACGAAGAGCATCGTGCCGTCCTGCGTGCGATAGAGATCCGCGATGCCGAAGCCGCGCGGGCAGCCATGCGCGACCACCTGAGCAACAGCCGCGACCGGATGCTCGACAGATTGCGTCACCACCGATGATCGACAGCGAAAACATGGCCGGCCTTGCGGTGAGGCTGCGCGACAATCTCTCTTTTGCCTGGAATTTTGATCCTGCGATCGAGAGCTTCCCGGTTTGGAAAGAGCGCACCCTGAAAAAGGTGCGGGAAGCACTGGGTGTCGAGCGGATCGCGCCTGCGAGCGCCTCGATCGTCGGCGAATGGGCAGACGACGGTTGTCTCGGGCAGGAGCTCGAACTCCGCTTCTCGAATGGTGAGACGACGGAGGCCTATCTCTTGCGTCCGGCGACAGATGCTCCGACACCGGCCGCCCTTCTGCTGCACGACCACGGCTCGTTCTTCTCGATCGGAAAGGAGAAGATGATCCGCCGTCCCGGCGAGAAGGCCGAAATCGCCGCCGATGTCGAACAATGGACGACGAAGCTCTATGGCGGGCGCCATGTGGGCAATGAACTTGTCCGGCGCGGCTACACCGTTCTCAGTGCCGATGCGCTCGGCTGGGGAAGCCGCAGGGGCAACGGTTACGAGGCGCAGCAGGCGTTGGCCGCAAACCTCATGCAGTTCGGCATCTCTCTCGCCTCGGTCATCCTGCTCGAAGATCTGGAGGCCATGGCCTGGCTTCATCAGCTTCCCGGCGTCGACGCCACCCGCGTGACAAGTTTCGGCTATTCCATGGGGGGATCGCGCGCCTGGCAGACGGCCGCCCTTTCCGACGGCGTGAAAGCCTGTGTGGCCGGCGGCTGGATGGGAACCCTTGAAGGCCTCATGCAGCCCGGCAACAATCAGCTTCGCGGTCAATCGGCTTTCTGCATGCTGCATCCGCCAATCGCCGGGAAACTGGATTATCCGCATTTTGCCGGGCTGGCCGCGCCGAAACCGGCCCTGATCTTCAGCGGCAGGCATGACCGGCATTTTCCCGAGATCGTCGCCACGAACGCCTATCACCAACTCCAGGACATCTGGAGTACGGCAGGCGCTTTCGATCGGATCGAAACACGGCTCTGGCCGGATGCCCACTGCTTCCCGGTGGACCAGCAGGATTACGCGATCGACTGGCTCGACCGCGTAATCCGATCCTGATCGCTCTCGCCGGCTTTTCAGCCGACGAGATTGGCGTTGATGAAGTCGAAGTCGATGTCTTCGCCCAGGCCCGGTTTGTCGGAGATGTGGACGAAGCCTTCCTCGTCCATCGGATCGACGAGCGCATTCAGGTATTCGAAGCCGTCGTCATATTCGAGGAACGGGTGCAGCAGGCCGCGCTCATACCACTTGGCATTCTTGGTGCAGGCCGCGACGATCAGGTTCGGCGCACCGTTCCCGTGGATTTCGCAATTCATGCCGAAGGACTCGGCCAGATGCATGCACTTCATCGCCGGGCTGATGCCGCCCACGTCGTGTACGCCGGTCCGCAGGATGTCGCAGGCCTTGGAGGTGATCCACTCCGCGCGGTTGAAATGCTTGCCATGGGCACTTTCCGGGCCAAGGACCGGGATATCGAGGTTTTCTGCGAGCCAGGCATAGGATGCCGAACTCTGCTCGTCCATCGGTTCCTCGATCCAGTCGAAACCGAGCTTTTCCAACCCTTTGCCGAGTTCCAGAGCCTCGGTGCGGGTATACCAATGAAAGGCGTCGATCATCAGATGGATGTCCGGCCCGACCGCTTCGCGCACCGCCGCGCAGGCCTTTAGGTCCATCTTGACGTTCGGCGCCCAGGAGACCGGCGGCATCCAGGTATGCAGCTTGATACCCTTGTAGCCACGTTTCACCAGTTTCTCGGCGAAACGGCCATAGTCCTCCGGCGTTGCCAGGCCGCCTTCCAGTTCGTCGCCGCACATGATCGAGCCATAGGCCGGAATCTTCTCGCGATAGCTGCCGATCAGCTTGTGGACGGGCATGTTAAGCTTGCGGCCGGCAAGATCCCACAGCGCGCAATCGACGATCGCCAGGGTACGGTCGGTGAGCTGCGCGGCGCTGCCACGCTGCCAATGGGCAAGATCCTGCCACAGCCTTTCGCGCGCGAACGGGTCCTCTCCGACCAGCACCTTCTTCACGAACTTGTCGATGACGTGCGGCCGGACGACTTCCGGCGGCGCAAAGCAATAGCCTTCCGCACCATCGTCATCGACGATCGTCAGCAGCGCCAGATTGACCTTGTGCGGCGGACCGGGATGCGCATGGCCGGCCGTGTCCTGGTGACGGCGAGTGGTGTGGGAAAAGACCCTCACATTGACGTCTACGATCTTCACAAAATTCCTCCTGTCAGCGGCGGATGGGATATCTCCGCCAAATTCGCAAAGCGACTTCGAACCACCGGACGGCTTCATCTGATCCGTCGCTGCAATGGTGAAGTCCGGCCGGTCAGTTGTCGTCCGGGTGGCCGGCCGAGGCGAAGCCGCCTCCTTGATAGATCACGGCCGGGTCCGTGGGATCTTCCTTGCCGGCGGCCGTTTCGACCTCGACGCGCCATTTCGCCGAGCTGTCCTGCGGCTTCCACCCCAGGAAGGCTGCATTGCGGTTGTCCCACCACTGCTCGTCATTGGCCGATGCGCCGTAGACAACTGTGTGGCCGATCCTCGGTGCGGCGAAGGCACGCTGGCAAAGAGAGAAGAAATCGCGATAGCTCAGCCAGGTTGCCAGCATGCGGGTATTGGCCGGCTTTTCGAAGCACGAGCCGATCCGGACGGACAGGGTCTCCTGTCCGAATTTTTCGAAATAGAGGCTGGCGATCGCTTCGCCGAAAACCTTGGAGGCGCCGTAGAGAGAGTCCGGCTTCGGAACTACCGTATTGTCGAGCCGCTCGTCGCGCCGGTAATAACCGACCACATGGTTGGAGCTCGCAAAGACGATGCGCGGCATGCCGTTATGACGCGCTGCCTCGTAAAGATTGTAGAGGCCAACGATATTGCCCTGGAGAATAAGGTCGAATTTCCGTTCGACGGAAACTCCGCCGAGATGGATGATGCCGTCGACGCCCTCAACCAGCTTCGAAACACCCGCGGCATCTGCAAGATCACAGTGGATGAAGGTTTCCTTCCGGTCTATGTCGGCAATCTCGCTGATATCCGAAATCACGACCTGCTCGGCGATCTCGCCAAGCATCGGACGAATGGCACGTCCGACACCGCCCGCAGCACCGGTCAACAGAACTTTCTTGAGCATTCTACCCTCGCTGACGATCGGGCGGCAGCCCGATGAGCCATAATGTTGTCATATCTCGTATCCGCTCTCATACTATAAGGCAAGCCATGAGCGTCAACGAATTTGTTGGCCACTTCTTGACAAAAGCACATCATCCTACGCCTTTAGGTGGCAGGAACGCCAAACACGAAGGCTGGAGCAACCCCATTTTGAAAAGATCAGATCACACGACCTTGGAAGCGCCTCAACGCAGGGGACGCAATCTTGTCGAGACTGTCGGGCAGCGCTTGCGCAATGCGATCGCGAAAGGTGATCTGAAGCCGGGAGACAAGCTTCCGAGCGAGAGCGGGTTGACGCAGCAACATCAGGTCAGCCGCACGGTCATCCGCGAAGCGATCGCGTCCCTTCGCGCCGACGGGCTCGTCGAAGTCCGGCACGGCGTCGGCGTGTTCGTGCTGGCTCCCCAAGCCGGCCTGCAAAAGGGATTTCGCAGCGTCGATTCCAATCGCGTGTCATCCATCATCGAAATGCTCGAGGTGCGCGCCGCGATCGAGATCGAAGCGGCGGGCCTGGCCGCAAGCCGTTCCTCGCCCGCGCAGCAGGAGCTGATCTTCGAGTGTCTCGACACGATGAACCGACAGATCGCGGCCGGCTCGTCGACGGTGGAGAGCGACCGTGCCTTCCATCTGGCAATCGCCGACTCCACAAACAACCCCCGCTTCCGGGAGCTCCTGGAAGCCATCGGACAGCAGATGATTCCACGCTCGCTCCTGCAGGAGGAAGACGTCGATATCTCGCCGCCGGACTATCTGTCGCAAATCCAGAGCGAGCATTCGCTTATCGCCCGCGCGATAGCGGACGGCGATGATTCGGCCGCACGTGATGCGATGCGGACCCATTTGAAAGGCAGCCAGCAGCGATATCGGGCCTTGATACGGCGTTCATGAGAGCCTTGCGGCCAAGATATATTATAAGTGTTGACTGTCATAATATGAATCGCTAACCTCCGGCCAGATCAACCTGGAGGGACCCCATGTCTATGGATCCAAATGAACTGAAGCGTGCGCTCGGCGCCGGCCTCTTGTCTTTCCCCGTGACCCCTTTCGGCAAGGACGGCCTCTTCAACCGCAAGGCCTATGAGCAACATGTCGGCTGGCTTGCGGGCTTCGATGCCTCGGTTCTCTTCGCCGCTGGCGGCACGGGCGAGTTCTTTTCGCTGGAGCCGGGGGAAATCCCGGACATCATCGCGGCGGCCAAGGCTTCCGCCGGCAAGACGCCGATCGTGTCGGGCTGCGGCTATGGCACGCGCATTGCCGTTTCGATCGCGAAATCTGCCGAAAAGGCCGGAGCGGACGGCCTGCTTCTGCTGCCGCACTATCTGATGGATGCCAGCCAGGAAGGGCTTTACCAGCACATCAAGACCGTTTGCCAATCGGTCGGTATCGGCGTCATGGTCTATAACCGCGACAATTCGATCCTTACAGCCGAGACGCTGGCTCGCCTTTGCGACGCCTGCCCCAATCTGGTCGGCTTCAAGGACGGTTCGGGCGATATCGGGCTGGTGCGCAAGATCACGGCGGTCATGGGCGACCGTCTCACCTATCTCGGCGGCATGCCGACGGCCGAACTGTTCGCCGATGCCTATCTGGGTGCGGGGGTGACGACCTATTCGTCCGCCGTCTTCAACTTCGTCCCCGCTCTTGCCCAGAGGTTCTACAAGGCGCTTCGCGCAGGCGACACGGCAGCCACGAACCGGATCCTGATCGATTTCTTCTACCCCTTCATGGAAATCCGCAATCGCCAGAAGGGCTATGCAGTCTCGGCCATCAAGGCCGGTGTCCGGCTGATGGGCTTCGATGCGGGCCCGGTTCGCGCTCCCTTGACCGATCTGACGGCCGAAGAAGTCAAGATGCTGGAGGCTCTTTGTGAGCCTTATCGCGATAACGCTCTCGGGTCGCAGGCGGCTGAATAAGCGTCCTCCCTCCCCCTCCCGGGAGCACCAGCCGGCAGGTCCGACCTGCCGGCTTTTTCATGCTCCAGTGTCACTCGGCGATGATGCAAATGAAAACGCCCGCAACCGTGATTGCGGGCGTTTCGTCCTGGGAGGACTTTTCAGTGGTTCCGGTCAGCGCTGCTTGGACACGCTGCGCAGACGGACGGTCCAGCCATAGTGGTTCTGATAACCCTTGACGTCCGCACGATAGACGACGCTGTCGACAACCGCCGAGATCGGCTGCAGGGCAGGCACGAGTTCCTCGTAGCGCTTCTGGATATCCTCATACATCGCCTTCTGCTTGTCGTGATCACGCTCGACAAGCGCCTTTGCGGCCATGTCGTTCAACTGCTCGTCGTAGAAGGACGTGCGCCAACCGATGATGCCGCTCAGCTTGGCATCGTCCGCATTGTTCGGGTTGATGACGAGCGCGCGAAGGTTCGAATGCGGGTGCGGCTCCTGCCCACCGCCGCCGCGGCCGACGATCATCTCGAACTTGCGCTCGCGCATCGGACCATAGATCTGGTCGCCGGCGCCCTGCACGATTTCCGCCTTGATGCCGGCCTGGGCGAGCGTCGCCTGGATCGCCGTGGCCGTATCGGCGAAGGGCGGTTCGTTGAGCGTCAGAAGCCTGACCGAAAAGCCATCGGGATACCCAGCCTTGGCAAGGAGCTCCTTGGCCTTGGCCACATCGACCTTGTAATCCGGATCGGGCAGGCTGCCGATAACCCCTTCGGCGACCGGACGCAGGCGCTTCGTGCCATAATTCGGCATGATCACCTTGTTGATGCCGTCATAATCGACCAGATGGCGGATCGCGAGGCGGACATCCGGGTTCTTGAAGCGCTCGTCCTTCATGCTCACGGCAAGGAAATAGAAGCCGGAGCTTGGCGTTCTTTGAACTTCGACTTCCGGGTTCTTGCTCAGTGCCGCGATGTCCGGCACGGACAAGCCGATCGCGACATCGACATCGCCCTTTTCAAGCATGAGCCGCTTGGTCTGCGATTCCGGCATGTGCCGGTAGATCACCCGCTTCATTTGCGGCTTTTCGCCCCAGTAATCGTCAAAACGGGTCAGGATCAGCATTTCGTTCGACGACCAGCGCGTCAGACTGAACGCGCCGGAGCCGGCGGCGTTGATCTTCAGCCAGGCGGCAGCCTGATCGCCATTGGTCTCATGGCTGAGCGCCGTTTTCTTGTCGATGACGGCGCTCGCATCCGGCTTGCCGAAGATGGCAAGCGTCAGCTGGGGATCGGTGGGCTGGGCCGGCTTGATGGTGATCTGGTTGCCGTTCGCGCTCAGGAACTGATCGATATTGTTGGCCTTGTAGCCGAAGGACGACCATACGCCCGCACCGACGAGACCAAGGCTGAGGTTGCGCTTGATCGACCAGACGACATCTTCCGCCGTCACGGGATTGCCGGATGTGAACGTCGCGCCTTCCCTGAGGGTGAAGGTGACGGCGCCGTCGTCGGCAATGGTCCAGGAACTTGCAAGGCCCGGATTGACCTTCGTCTTGTCCACCGCGTCGAGCTCGACCAGCGTGTCGTAGAGATTGGCGATGACACCGGTCGCCTCGCGTCCCGAAATCGCCGCCGGGTCCAGCGTCAGGATATTGTTCATGCTCAAGCCGACCACAAGCTGGTCGGGTGGCGTATCCGCCCACACGCCGGCGGGCGCGGATAACGTTAGCGCTGTGGCAAGAGCCACATGCCTCATCCATTTCATAGGGGTTCCTCCATTTGAGCGCTCATTTTCGGGTATGACGTCACATGAGCTGCGGCCTTGTATGAAGACCTAAACAGAGCTTGTCGTCAATATATGCTTGAACAACAGAACGGAATTTGCGCGATCTTCATCCGATTGACTCGTCCTCTTCGCCTCGGCATCGTATTTCAGGCCCGTTGTCATATTACAAGTTGACGAATGTTCCGGAAGGCCTCTAAATTGCCGCCGCAATCGAGGGAGGAATCGGGATGAAACGGCTTCTGATTACCGGGGCGGCCGGCAACATGGGCAGAGCCATGCGCCAGAGGCTCGGCCACTTGGCGGAGGTCATCCGCATCTCCGATATTGCCGATCTCGGAGAAGTCCGCGCCAACGAGGAGGCTTTTCCCTGTAATCTGGCGGATGCTGATCGGGTCATGCGGATGATGGAAGGATGCGACGGCATTCTGCATTTCGGCGGCATTCCTTCCGAGAATACCTTCGCCAGCATCCTCGACAGCAACATCCGCGGACTGCACAATCTCTACGAGGCCGCGCGAAAGCACGGCAAACCGCGCATCCTCTTCGCGAGCAGCAACCACGCGGTGGGCTTCTACCGGCAGGACCAGTTCATCGGCGTTGACCGGCCGACAAAGCCGGACGGCCTCTATGGCGCGTCGAAATGCTTCGGCGAAGGCCTGGCGCAGATGTATTTCCATAAGTTCGGCCAGGAGACGGCGATCGTCCGCATCGGGGCCTGCTGGCCGAAACCGACGACCGTGCGCATGCTGTCGATCTGGCTGAGCTTCGATGACATGGCCTCGCTTGCCGAACGCGTGTTCAAGGCGCCTTACCTCGGCTGCCCGACAATCTGGGGCGTCTCCGACAATCAGCCCAAGTGGTGGGACAATTCCGCATCCGCCTATCTCGGCTGGGTCCCGAAGGACAGCGCGGAAACCTACCGTGCCGAACTCGAGCGCGATCCGGGCGTGCCGCACAAGGGCTCCTCCCAGGCGGTGTGGCAGGGTGGCGGCTTCGTCGAGGATCCCATCTATACCGAACCTCCCCGTTCTTTGAACCGGTAATCACTTCATGAAAATCACCGATCTGCGCACCACCCCCGTCAGACTGCCGCTTGCCGAACCGCTCGGCAACGCGACGGCGACCATTCACGAATTCTCCTGTCTGGTGGTCGATCTCATCACCGATGAAGGTTTGCGGGGAGAAAACCTGATCTTCACCATACGGCCGGAGCAGTTGAAGCTGCTGGACTCGATGGTCCACGTCCTGCGCGATGCGGTGATCGGACGCGATCCCGACGATACCGGTGCCTTCTGGGCCGATGCCTGGCGCCGGATCAATTTCATCGGCTTTACCGGTGTCTCGATCATGGGGATCTCGGCGATCGACGGCGCGATGTGGGACCTGAAAGGCCGGCGCGCCGGGCTTTCGATTTCACGCCAGTTGGGTCGCTGCAGGGAAACCATCCCCGCCTATGCGAGCGGCGGCCTCTGGCTGACGCAGGACATTCCCTCTCTGGTTCGGCAGGCTGAAGGTTTCGTCGCGCAAGGCTTCAAGGCCATGAAGCTCCGTCTCGCCGGGCGGATCGACGTCGATCTGCCGCGCGTGAAAGCCGTCCGGACGGCAGTCGGCAGCGATATCGGGCTTATGGTCGATGCCAACCAGGTGTTGAGCGCCGACGAGGCGATCAAGCTTGGCCATGCCCTGTCGCCCTGCGATATCGCCTGGTTCGAGGAGCCGGTGCCGGCCCATGCGCTGGGGGATTCCGCCAAGGTGGCGAAGGCCCTGAAAATGCCGATCGCCTCGGGGGAAAACGAATATACCCGCTACGGTTTCCTGCGGATGATCGAAACGGGTGCGGCCTCAATCCTGATGCCCGACCTGCAAAGGGTCGGCGGCGTCACCGAATTCGCCCGCGTCGGCGCTCTTGCCGCAAGCTTCGACCTGCCGATTTCCTCCCACCTCTTTCCGGAAATGAGCCTGCAACTGCTGGCGCATGTGCCCACCGCCCACTCTCTGGAATATCTGGAGTGGTTTGCGCCGCTCTACGAGGAGAAGATCGAACTGCGGAACGGCGAAGCCGTCATTCCAGACCGACCGGGCTGGGGAATTGCTCTCGAGAGAAGCGCGATCGACCGGTATGTGATCTAGGCGGTGGCGCTCATGGGTCTCACCCGGTAAAACAGCGCTCGCCCTGCCGGCACAAGTTGGAGCAGATAATCGAAGTCGCTGACATTGGCGGTCAGCACCGTGAAACCCAGCTTCTGCGCCTGCAGGAACAAGACGCAATCTTGCAGGGCTCGCAGGCGCGCGTCCCTCCGATAGCCCTGCAACCGGCAGAGCATACCCGAAAGAAGCGCTGCCCGCCCCAATACATCCGCATCCGGCACGAAGGTGCGATGAGCCCGCATGGCGCTGATTGTAACGCCTATCTGCCGGATGGCCCCATGACTACGCGGATCTTTCGGATCAAGGGCGCCGACCGTGTGCATGAGTTCTTGAATCGCAACGCTGGAATGGTTGCTTAACCGGACGCCGAGAAGATCGATAACGACATCCGGAGTTCTCCCCTGCAATCCATCTATATATACGCAGGTGTCGAGCAGCAATTCCACGCCCGCTTCAGCTTCACCTCCGATAAAAGGAAGCTCTGCGTCGCGGCGTCGCGCCAGAGTATGCTGCGGATCAAAACGGGCCCACCGAAGAGCCGCTTTAAAATCGAAATCGGCCAAGTCAAAAACCGAGCTTCATATCCGGATCGACGGTTCCCCATGTCTTGCGAAACGTGCGGCCGAAATCATCGTCGAGAGCGATATTCGCCAAGGCGAATTCGATCAGATCAGTGTCCGTTTCGATCCCGGTATGCCGTTTCGCCTGCTCGACAAGAGCAGGACTGATACGCCCGCCAATCCGCTGGCTCTTTTCGCCCAGCAATCCGGAATGCTTGGCGGCCTTCATCACGGCGTCAAAACGCGGATTAATTGTGCGGCCGGAGTTGTCCACATCAGCCGCTCCTTTGAGCCTGCCTGTTGCCGATGGCTTTTCGCCAATCTGCTTCCTTGCCGTAGACTTCTTCATTGACACGCCCCTCGTTAGACATTTTTTTGCTTTTGTCCAACATAGCAATCGCGACCACCATGTTCAAGGAGCACGGCTCCGCACTCGTTTATTTGCCAGTACCAGCAATCCGCGGCTATTGCAGCCCCTCCTTATTCGCGAGCTGCCGCAACGCTTCGGCGAAGATCGCCAGCTCCCGGGCCGGATCGGCTGGTAACGCCAAGGCGCGGACGACGCGTCCGCCGATCGCCTCGATGCCCAGATCGATCATCAGGTTGTCGGCCTTGCCGTGGTTTTCGATTGCCATGCCGTCAGGCCCGCGCGGGCGCCCGCTGCTCTCGTCGATTTCAAGCCCTCCATACCAGATCGAACGCACGCGGCTGCCGTAATCATCCGGGTGGTTGGTGTAGGCCCAGACTTTCTTGCCGAGCGCGATCATGAAGCCGATCTCGTAGACCGTGCCCGGATCGGCGCTGATGCCGCGGAAGGGCGTGATGTTGGCAAGACAAACATCTGCGCGCCGCATGGCGTCTTCGTTGCGCCGGTAGATCGCGTCCGCCGTCAAACGCGCGACCGGCGCCTGGTTCTCATCGCTCCCCGGTCCGGTCGGCTCGAACCCGAAACTGCGGGCGAGCCGGCGTTTTTCGCTCATGACATCCCTGGCATCCGGCAGAAACACTTCCGGGCCTGCAAGATAGATGGTCGGCATTTAGGCTCCCTAGCGCCAGCGTTCGTTGACCGCTCGCTCGGCGCGTTGCGAGAGGGTGAATGTGATGACCGAGACCGCAGTCGCGATAACGGAAGTGCCGAAAGCCCGCTCTGTCGCGAAATCGCCGGCTGCGGCGCGGAACATATAGCCCAATCCGCTCTGACCCATCAGGAATTCCGCAAGCATCGCCGACAACACGGCCGAAGGAGCCGCAAGCCTCAGCGCGATCATCCAGTTCGGCACCGCGGCCGGCAGGACAAGGTGCCGGAAGCGCGATTTCCGCGAAGCGCCCAGGACCTGGAACAAATCTTCCGAGCCCGGCGGCAGCGCCCGCATGCCGGCCGAGGTGAAGACGAAGGCCGGAAAGAAGGAGACGATCACGACGATCGCCATGACCGTCTTGATGTCGTAGCCGAGCAGCCGGGCCACGACCGGGATCAGCGCCACCACCGGAACGGAGGAGAAGATCATCGCAAGCGGCACCAGCATTCCGGTCGCAAGCCGCGAGAACCAGCAGGCGATCGCAATCAGGCTCCCGAAGGCCATGCCGAGCAACAGCCCGCCCCCGGCGAGCGCCAGCGTCTGCACGCCATTCTTCAGATAGATGCCGGGATTGCCGACGAGGTCGACGACCACATCGGCGGGCTGCGGCATGACGATGGCGTTGAGCTCGCCGATCGTCACCCATGCCTGCCAGAGCACGAGGATCAGCAGCACGCCCCAATAGCGGTTGAATGCGGTCTTCAGGATGCCGGGCATCAGCGGTACCTCGCATAGACGAAGCGCTCGACGAGCGACATCAGGCCGAATGACATGAGCGAACCGGCCGACGTAATCAGCACCGCGCTCCACAGAAGCGGGATCTGGAAGTTCTGCATGGCGGAGACCATCAACAGGCCGAGGCCGCGCGTCGCGCCGAACCATTCGCCGATGATCGCCCCGATGAAGGCAGCCGGCACGGCATATTTCAGTCCGGAGACGATGGCCGGCAGCGCGGCCGGCGCTTCGAGCCGGATCAGCCGGGTGAAACGGTTCGATCCGAGCACCGTAAAGACATCGTGGTGCGCACGCGTCGCCGCAGCAAGCCCGGACTGGGTGGCGATGAAGAGGATGAAGTAGACGTTCAGCGTGGCGATCGCCATGCCTGACCATTCCTTGCTCAGGAGCACGATGAACAGCGGTGCCAGCGCGATCGATGGGATCGAGTGGATGACGGAGGAAAGCCGGCCAAGCCCCTCCTTCAGCGGCGAGACCAGATGGGCGACCGCCGCCAGAACGATGCCCAGCACGCCGCCCGCGACATAGCCCGCGCCAACCATCGAGAAGCTGGCGCTCGTCGCCCGGACGAACAGCGTCTGTCGCGAGGGATCGAAAAGAAAGGCAAGCACAGCGGTCAACGGCGGCCAGGTGAGGCCTGCAAGCTGGTTGACGCCAATATATTCCCACAGCCCCAGGAAGGCGGCGATGCCGATCGCGCCATAGGCGATATCCTGGCCGCGGCGTTTGGAGATGCGGATCACGCGGCCACTCCCGGCTGCTCCAGCGCTTCCGTGAGCTCGTCCTCCAGCCGGTGGAACTCGCCGCTGCGCATCACCTCCGGATCACGCGGGCGTCCGAACGGCACGGATACCTCTTTCAGGATGTTGCCGGGCCGGCCGGACATGACCACGACGCGATCGGAGAGGAAGAGCGCTTCGTCGACCGAATGGGTGACGAGCAGCGTCGAAATATGCTGTTCCTGCCAGATGCGCTGCAGTTCGAGGTTCATCTGCCGCCGCGTCACGGCATCCAGCGCACCGAAGGGCTCGTCGAGCAGCAGCACGTCCGGCCGGAGAACGAGAGCGCGGGCGATCGAGACGCGCTGGCGCATGCCGCCGGAAAGCTGGCTCGGCCGCGCCTTCTCAAACCCCTTGAGACCGACGAGCGCGATGAGCTCGGCAATGCGCGCATGGTCGACCGCGCGACTGGCGATGCGGAAGGGCAATTCGACATTGGCCTCGACGGAAAGCCAGGGCAGCAGCGCGTGATCCTGGAAGGCGACGCCAAGGCGATGGTTGCGCGACAGCTCTTCCGGCGCCTCGCCGTCGACCGTCACGCGGCCGCGGCTCGGCTGCTCCAGGGCTGCGAGCATGCGAAGCAGCGTGCTCTTGCCGCATCCGGAAGGGCCGATCAGTGCGACGAACTCGCCGGCGCCGATCTCCAGCCGCACATCCTCGACCGCGACGACCTTGCGGCCGTCGTCCATTTCGAAATCCTTGCCGACGTGATCGAGCAGGATGGAGGTTCCGCCGCTCATGCGATCAGCCTTTCGAAACGTTCGGAAATCACCGGCATGCGCTCCTTGAGCCGCGCTTCGATACGCTCTACATCGACGCCGAGCAGTTCGCGCTTGCGCATCACCACCTGGCCGTCGACCAGGACCGTGTCCACGTCACGCCCGACGACGACCGAGGCGGCGACGAAAAGCGGATCCTGCATCGGTTTATGGTCCATGCTGTCGACATTGCAGAGCAGGATATCAGCCTTCTTGCCGACTTCCAGCGTGCCGACCTGATCGAAGATGCCGAGCGCCCTTGCCCCTCCCTGCGTGGCGATCCTGAGCAATTCCTCCGACGAGATCGGGTCTCGCCAGTGGAGCGTCGAGGAGTGGATCGCCTGCTGGGCGACACGCGTCACCCGCGCCACCTGAAAGATGTCAAGCGTGCCGCCGCCGCCCGGCCCATCGGTACCCAATCCGATATCGATGCCGCGCCGCCACATCTCGATCAGCCGATGGTGGCCGATCGAATAGTTGCCGAAGGCACAATGACAGGCGGAAATACGATGCTTCTGATAAAGGTCGACCTCCCGATCCGACAGAAGAACCGAGTGGGCGCAATGCAGGCGATGCGAGAGCACGCCGATGCTGTCCAGCCACTCGGTCGGACGCAGGCCGAATTTCTCGGCCGTGTAGTCGATCTCGTAACTGCCTTCGCAAAGATGGGTATGGATCTTCACGTCCGCAGCCTTGGCTTCGGCGGCGATATCGCGGATCAGCGCCGGCGAGCAGACGATCACCTGCCGCAGCGACATCCAGGCCTTCACGCGGTCGCCGTCCTTCCAGCGGTTCACCAGGGAGACGTTCTTTTCCAAGGCCTCGTCATGGGTGAAGAGCATGTTCGGCGGCACGGTCGCGCCGATGTTTTCCGACTGGTCGACCGTCGATTGCGAGATGAAGCCGCGGATGCCGACTTCGAGCGCGGCCCTGCCCATCTCATCGGGGTGCGGGCCGCCGGCTTCCGCAAAGCAGGTGGTGCCGACCTGAAGCATGTTGGAATAGGCCACAAGGCCGGAGAGATGTACGTCTTCCGGTTCGAGGCAGCTTTCCCACGGAATGAGATAGTTCTTCCAGACCGGCAGTTTCAGCGGCCGCTTGCGGCCGATCGCCTGAAGCTTGCCGCGAAGAAGCTGCTGGCCGGTGTGGAAATGCGCGTCGATCAGGCCCGGAAGCACGATCTGCCCATAGGCATCGATGGTTTCCGATGCGGCGATCTTTGCCGCATCGGTGCTGGAGCCGATCCAGGTGATCCGGTTGCCGGAAATCGCGATCGCGCCGTCGGTAAAAACACGATTTTCCGCATCCAGCGTCACGACATAGGCGCGCCGAATCAGGATGTCGGCGCGTTCGGGTGTTGCAGTCGTCATCGATGCCTCAGTTTGCAGTCTTCTTGAGATTGGCGAGCGCTTCCAGAACCAGATCGGGAGCTGCGATCTTCGACGCGTCCGGCAGATTGGTCCGTCCGGAAGCGCGGGCCGCGTCCATCATCGGTCCGGCAATGTGCTCGAGATTGATCGAATAGATCGGGAAGTCGGGATCGCCGCCCGGTCGGTAATAGGGAGCCTGGACCTCGTTCTGGCGGGTCTGCTGCTGGATATCCAGACCATAGTCCGCACCGTATTTCTCGACGATCAGTTTCGGCGCATAGGAGAAATCCTTCTCGTTCTTCTGCCAGGCCTCGACGATCGCCTGAAGATAGGCGACCACCCGATCACGGTGTTCGTCGAGATATTTGCGGCTGGTGAAGGCGATACCCGCATAACCTTTGAAGCCCAAATCGTCGAAGCTCCGGAAATAGAAGTCCTTGTCCTTGACGAGGCCCATCTGCTCCAGTGTGATGACCTGGTTGGTCGCAAAGCCCGTATACCCCTCGCCGGCCTTTGAGATGAGCGGTTCCGGCGAGAAGCCTGCCGGCACCTGCGTCCACTGGTCCCTCGGCAGGCCGGCGAGCGACAGCGTCGCTTCGATCGCAGTCTTCTCGTTAGGCCCCTGCGCCAGGATTTTCGAGCCCACGAGATCCTGCGGCTTCAGGATCGGCTTGTCCTTGAGCGAGATGATGCCGAGCGGGGAGACCTGCATCTGCGCCGCGATCAGCACATAGTCGTTGCCCTTGGCGACCGCATCCAGGAAAGGCAGCCAGCCCGTGAAGCCGATATCCGCATCGCCTGCGGCAACGGAGGTCAGCGCGCTCGGCGCATTCGGGCCGCCGGGACTGATCGTGACGTCGATACCGTGCTTCTTGAAGAGCCCGTCCTCGAGCGCGATGTATTGTTCGCCATACTGGACATTGCCGATCCAGCCGAGCTGGACCCGGACCTTGGGCAGTTCATCGGCCAAAACCGTGCCGGCTGCGGCAACCAGCATCGCCGCGCAATAAAGCAGCTTTTTCATCTTCCGTTCCCTTCGCTTCAGGCCAATTTCGCAAGCGCCTCGTCGACAACGGTCGTGTCGGCGATCTTTTCGAAGTCGGGAACGGTGCGGCCGGCCGCTTTCGCGACGACCGTCATGGGGCCGGTGAAAACCGAAGGCGTCAGGGCAAAGAGCCTGGTGTCCGGCGTCGGTGCCACGAGTGGCATCTGCAACTCGTTCTGGCGCTTCTGCTGGGCCGCGTCGAGCCCGAGATCGGCGCCATAGTTGTTGAGCACCACGTCGAGCGCCGCTTCCGGCTCGGCGGCGGCAGCCTTCCAGCCCTTGATCATGCCGGCCATGTACCCGACCACCGCCGCACGGTTTTCCGTGAGATATTTGCGGGTCGTGAGATAGAGACCCTGGGTGACGTGATAGCCGAGGTCGTCGAGCAAGGTCACATGGAAATCCTTGCCCGCGACAAGTCCCATTTTCTCCAGCGTGATCGGCTGGTTGGTGGCAAAGGCGAGATAGGCGTCACCGTCGCCGGCAAGGAGCGGTTCCGGCGAGAAGCCGGTCGGCGCCGTCGTGTAGTCGTGCGGCAGGCCGGCGCCATCGAGGATCGCGTCGATGATCTGGGTATCCGACGGCTTCTGGATAAGGATCTTCATGCCAAGGATATCCTCAGGCTTCAGCAGCGGCTTTTTCGCCATCGACATGACGGCGGCCGGGCTCTTCGCCCATTGTGCGCCGATCAGCACGAAATCATTGCCCTTCTGGACCGCGTCGACAAAGGGCAGCCAGTTCGCCGTGGCGATCTCGGCCTGGCCGGCCGAAAGCGACACAAGCGTATCGGGGGTATTGGGTCCGCCAGGCATGAATTCCGCCTTCACCCCGAATTCTTCGAAATAGCCTCGCTCGATGCCGAGGAAGAAGCCCGAATATTGAACGTTGGATACCCAGCCGTTCGCCGTCGTGACCTTGGTCGGTCCGGCGGCAAAGGAAAATCTCGAAAACCCTGCAAAGGCGGCAGCCCCCGCCCCCATTTGCATGAAGGCACGCCGCGGCACGACGTTGGACGCGAATTTCATGGTCGATCCCCTGTTTTTTTGACCCAAAATTTTCGTGCTATGGATGTTGTCGCAAGTCTTGTAACCAGCTATTACAGAAGACGATATCAAATGAAAAAATATTTACAAGAGCGAAATGGACACAATCGTGGCACCCGATGACCCCCCCTCCCCGCGGGCGGGATTGCCTGCGAATTCGGTGGTCGCGGAACGTCTCGAGGCGATCTATCCGGAACTGTCCCAGGCGCTGCGCACCTTCGCGGACTATGTCCTGAAATATCCGATGAAGGTCGCGGGCCTTTCGATCAACGATACGGTGGATATCACCGGCGTGTCGGTTGCAAGCGCCAACCGCTTTGCCCGCAAGCTCGGCTTTGACGGCTATGCCGAATTCCGCGCCGAACTGCTGCGCGGAATGGCGCCTGCGATCGAGCCGGTGGAGCGGCTGCGGCGGAAACTGTCGGAAGAATCGACGACGCCGGACGTGGTTGCCGCCTCCCTGATGGAGGATATCGCCAATTTGCAGGGCTCGCTCGGCAACCTCGATCCAGAGCGGGCCGAGCAGGCTATCGACATGATCGTCAATGCCAGGCGCATCTTCATCCTTGGCTTCGACAATGCCGCAGGCCTGGCGCTCGTCCTGACCCACCGGCTGCAGGCGATCGGCTGTGATGCGCGCACGGTCGAAAGCGGCGCCGGCTCGCTTTCGGTTGCGCGCCATCTCTCCGGGCTTGGCCCGGAAGACCTCGTGATTTCCATCGCCTTTCCCCGTTATCTGCGGGACACGGTGTCGATGACGCGCTTTGCCCATCAGCACGACATTCCGATCCTCGTCGTGACGGACAGCCAGACCTCGCCGATCGCCAAGCTCGGGAAAGTGGTCGTCTACGCCCATGCCCGCCGCAGCTTCTCCTCGACGTCGGATGCCGCCGTGCTGGCAGTGCTGGAAGCGCTCGCCGCCGGCGTCGCCAACAAGAAGCCCGGCGCCGCCAACGCCGCCCAGCGCTTCGCCGACATGGGCTTTTACTGGTTTGCCTATCCCGAAGAAGAGGAGAAGGCGGCCACACGCAAGGTTTCGAAACCCGCCAAGAAGGACGTTCCATGACCAAGCCCTGCCGCATTATCCTCGATGTGGATACCGGCATCGACGATGCGCTTGCGATCGTCTATGCGCTCGCCCACCCGGATATCGCGCTGGAGGCCGTGACGACCGTCTACGGCAACATCAATGTGGACATGGCAACGGCCAACACGCTCGGACTGCTCGAAGCGGCCGGACGATCCGACATTCCGGTGGCGGCCGGCGCCAAACGCTCGCTCACCCGGCCCTACAACAAGACCGCCAGCCGCATCCACGGACAGAACGGCTTCGGCGGCATCGAACTGCCGAAGCCGAGGGTCGCCGCCCGCGACATCTGGGGGCCGGACCTGTTGATCGAGATGGCCCGCGCCAATCCGGGCGAGATCACGCTGGTGCCGGTCGGGCCGATGACCAACGTGGCACAGGCGCTGATGAAGGCGCCGGAGATCGCCACGCTCTTCAAGCGTATCGTGCTGATGGGCGGCACGATCTGGCATCCGGGCGTGCCACGCATCCCGAGCCCGGTGGCCGATGCCAACTTCTTCAACGATCCGGAGGCCGCCCGCATCGTGCTGCAGTCGGGCGCGAGGATCGTCATGGTCGGCATGGACGTGACGATGAAGACGCTCTTCACGGAACCCATGATGGGCCGGATCGAACGCGAGGGCGGCCTTGCCTCCCGCAAATGCGCCGAAGCGAGCCGTTTCTATCTTGCCGCCTATCGCGAACAGTATCCCGACATCACCGGCTGCGCGCTGCATGATCCGTTGGCCGTCGCGGTCGCTCTCGACCCGAGCCTCGTCACGGTCGAGCCGATGCAGGTGGATATCGAATGCGCCGGCGAACTCTGCCGGGGACAGGTCATCCCCGACCGTCGCCGGACCGGCACGACCGTGCCGAATGCCGATGTCTGTATCGACGTCGATGTCGACCGGTTCGTCGGCGGTTTCGTCGACACGCTTTGCGGATTTCGCCCCTGACGTTTGCGGCATTCAATTTTAAAGTGGAGAATTGTAGACAACATTAATCGGGAAGATTAGGAATGCCCCCGACGCAGCAACCAATCGGGGACACAGATCATGGTTCCGCTTACCCGCTTTATCTCTCGCAGCCTGCTTGCCGCAGCATTTTCCACTCTGTTGGTCCACGGCGCCGGCGCCGATGAGATCGTTTTCAAGGACCAGGAAAACCGCGAGGTGAAACTTGCCAAGGCAGCCGAGCGGATCGTCTCGATCGTCATCCCGATGGCCTCCACGGTCATTGCGCTCGACGGCTCGACAAGGAAGCTCGTGGGCATGAACCCCACCGCCAAGAGCGCCGTCATGGAAGGCATTCTCGGCAAGATCTTCCCGGAGGCCAGGGACATTCCCTCGGACGTGACGGCGCCGAATTTCGTGCCGAATGTCGAGGCGCTCACCGCCACCAACCCCGATCTCGTCATCCAGTGGGGCGGCCGCGGCAACGACATCGTCGCGCCGATCACCAATGCCGGCCTCAATGCCATGCTGATCCTCTACGGCACGGAAGAGCTGACCCGCGAATATATGGCGATCACCGCCAAGGCGCTCGGCAAGCCGGAACGCATCGCCGAACTGGTCGAATGGCGCGACAAGGTCCAGAAGGACATCGAGGCGAAGACCAAAGCCATTCCCGAAGACAAGAGGCCGAGTGTCCTCTACGTCGGCCGGGCGCTTTCCGACATCAGCGCGTCGGGTACCAAGGGCAATTACAATGCCTGGTATATCGAGCTCGTTGGCGGCAAGAACGCCTCCTCCGGGCTCAACGGCACGGTATCGATCAACAAGGAGCAGATCGCCGAGTGGGATCCGGAAGTCATCTTCCTGAATGCCTTCGAGGCCAAGCTCGACGTCAGCTGGGTCTATAACGACCCGATCCTGTCGCTCACCAAGGCCGCCAAGAACAAGCGCGTCTACAAGATGCCGCTCGGCGGTTATCGCTGGGACCCGCCGAACCAGGAATCGCCGCTCTCCTGGATGTGGTCGGCCAATCTCATCCAGCCGGACCTCTTCAAGTATGACCTGCGGTCCGAGATGAAGACCTATTACAAGATGCTCTACAATTACGAGCTCACCGATGCGGATATCGACGGCATCCTGTGGGTGAAGGAACAGGGCGACGCGGCCAACTACGCCCAGTTCGGAGAAAAGTAAGTCATGGCGGCCGTTACAGAGGATGGCGTGGCCATGACCGCACGCCGGTCGAGGATCGCGCGTCAGACGCTGGTCTTCGCCGGACTGCTGGCGCTTTTCGCCGCCGCCTTCGTGGTCAGCCTCTGCGTCGGCCGCTTCTCCGTCCCGGCGGGCCGAGCATTGGAGCTGATCTGGCTCGGCATCACCGATCCCACTCGCGAGCTCGGTGCGATCGACGAACGCATCGTGCTCCTCGTGCGCGCGCCGCGCGTCGTACTCGCCGCTCTCGCCGGAGCGGGACTGGCGCTCTCAGGCGCGGCCCTGCAGGGCGTTTTCCGCAATCCGCTCGTCTCGCCGGACATTCTCGGCATCTCGCAGGGTGCGGCCTTCGGCGGCGCGCTCGGCATCATGCTCGGCATCTGGGGACTGCCGCTGATCGGCATGGTGTTCGTGTCCGGCCTGGTTGCGCTCATCCTCGTCGGCATGCTGTCGCGCGTCAACGGCCGGACGGAGACCGTCACCGTCATCCTCTGCGGACTGGTGGTCAGCTCGATGTTTTCGGCGGTGGTGTCGCTTTTGCAGTTCGTCGCCGATCCGAACACCTCCCTGCCGGCGATCGTCTACTGGCTGATGGGCTCCTTTGCCACCGCCACCTGGGAACGCACGCTGATCGCGGCACCCGGCCTCATCATCGGCGGCGTGCTGCTCTGGATGCTGCGCTTCCGTCTGAACATCCTGTCGCTCGACGAAGCGGAAGCCCAGAGCCTCGGCGCCAATACGACCCGCGAACGCTGGCTGGTCTTCGGGCTGATCGCCGTCATCGTCGGCAGCCAGGTAGCCGTCTCCGGCATCATCGGCTGGATCGGTATCGTCATCCCGCATGCCGCGCGCCTTCTGGTCGGCCACGACCACCGGGCGCTCTTGCCGGCCGCCGTGGTGCTCGGCGCCGGCTTCATGGTCATCATCGACACGCTGGCCCGCACCGCGACGGCTGCCGAGATCCCGCTCGGCGTCATCACCGCACTGGTCGGCGCGCCGATCTTCGCCGTGCTTCTGCGCAACCACTATCGCGAAAGGCATGCGTCATGATCGGCCTCGACAACGCCACCGTCCGTTTCGGCACGCGGACCATCATCGATGGCCTGAGCTTTTCCGTGCCGGTCGGCCGCACCATGGCGATCCTGGGGCCGAACGGCCGCGGCAAGACAACGACGCTGAAGGCCATGCTCGGCTTCCAGCCGTTGAATGCCGGCCGGCGGATCGCGCCGGAGATCGTCGGCTACGTGCCCCAGACCGGCACCGGCAACCAGCGCTACCGGGGGATCGACATCGCCGTCATGGGCCGCGCCGCGCATCTCGGCCTATTCGGCCAGCCGGGTTCCGCCGACTTCGAGATCGCCCGTTCGGCGCTCGAACGGGCTGGCGCCGCCCGCTTCGCCGATCATTATTTCGACCGGCTTTCGGGTGGCGAGCGCCAGCTCGTGCTTCTGGCGCGGGCGCTCGCGACCGGTTCGGAAGCTCTCGTTCTCGACGAGCCGGCGGCGGCGCTCGACCTCCATAATCAGGAACGCTTGCTGAACCTGTTGAATGCCCTGCGTCAGCCGCGCGACAGGGCGATCGTCTTCACCACCCACGACCCCAACCACGCGCTCACCGCCGCCGACGATGCACTTTTGATGATGCCGGGTGGTCAGCCGCTGTTCGGCCCCGTTTCCGAAACGATCACGCCGGAGCATCTGGAGCACCTCTATGGCGTGCCGATGCGGGTCGTCGAGCTTGCCGGGCCGTCTGGTGAAACCCATCGGGCGGTTCTGCCCGCCTTCGCAGGGACCCGCGCCGCATGACCGTCCTGATGATCCAGTCGCATTACCAGGAGCCATTCGCGATGACCGCGCCGCTCTTTGCCGACGCCATCTCGTCGGGCCTGATGAAGGTGGTGCGCGAGATGGAACTTACCGATCAACATTTCGCCTCTGCTCGCGGGCTGATCACCACCACCCATCTCGACCAGATCGGTTTCCAGCGTTTTGCCGCCGCCGTCATCGCCTTCCTCGATCGCGGCGGCCGGTGGATCTACCACGGCCACATTCTCCGGCCGGTCCTGCCGGAACTCGGCATCTACCGGCCGATCGAGAACCCGAAGCGGGTCGACCTTGATCAGGTTCGCCTTTACGACCATCCGATCTTCTCAGGCATCGATCAGAAGACACTCGAAACGAACCACGGCGTTGCGGGCTTCTATGGTCGAGGCCACAATCCGCCGCCGGAAGGCGCGATCGTCATCAACGCGCTCGGGCCTCGCCAGGTGCCGGTGGACTGGATCTGGGCGCGGCCCAAAGGGGGCGAGATCCTCTCCCATGCCGGCAACGAGTTCTGGGGCTGCGGCGACGATCCGGAGGCGAAGAAACTTCTCGCCCGCCGTGCCACTGCCTGGCTTTGCGGGGAGCTGAACCGATGACCATTCTCGCGATACACCCCGGCGCCTACTACCATATCGAAACCCTCGAAGCACCGCGTTACGCCCGCCATTTCGACAGGCTCGTGCGGCCGGAAGACCTGGCTGACGAGGATCTTTCACGGCACGCTGTGGTCTTCATTCCCTGCCGTACGCCGGCCGACCGGTTGGCGTCGCACGCCGCGCAGCTTCGCACCTATCTCGACCAGGGCGGCACGATCGTCGCCACCGGCGAGACAGCCTGGGAGGTCTTCCTGCCGGGCATTGCATTCACGCCGGAGCCGACGAACTGGTGGTGGTGGCTGACGCCCGGCGCCGATCTCGGCATCCGCATCGCTTCGCCCCAGCATTCGCTGTTCAAATGGCTGGATCAGGACGGCCTCACCTGGCATCTGCATGGCTGGTTCGACCCGCCGGAAGGCGCCGAAATCCTGGCAGTCAACGGCGAAGGAAAGCCGATCTTCTATGTGGACGAGGTGACGACGCCCGGCCGCATGATCATCACCAGCCTCGACCCCTGCTTCCACCACGGGTCGCATTTCATGCCGGCGACGACACGTTTCCTGGACGGCTTCCTGCCATGGATGCGTGAAGAGCTGGGCGGAGAAAAAGCAAAATGACCGATGCGATCGACGTTCTCGAGGGCGGCAAGCCGCTCTCCTACACCTATGCCGACCTCATGCATTTCCACGGCTTCGGATTTCCGGGCGGTGTGGCGCATGCCTTCAAGGTGATGCAGCGGGCGATGCCTCTGCTCAGCCCCGACGGGCCGCCCGAGCGTCGCGAGATCGTCGTCCGCACCGCCTTTCGCGGCCCCGGCGGCCGCGATGCCTTCGAGATGGTGACACGCGGTCTGACGGAAGGCCGCTATACGGTCGATCCCATGCTCGACAAGCCGGAACGCGGCGATATCCTGCAGCGCTATGTCTTCGAACTCACCTATCGCGGCAAGACGGTGACCCTGCAGCTCAAGGACGGGCACGTGCGCGAAGAATTCATCCGCCTCGGCCACAAGCAGGACCGCAGCCGGCAAGAGGAAGAGCGCCTCACCTATCTGAAGCAGGAAATGGCCGACCGGCTGCTCCTGACCCCGGCCGACCAGGTCTATGAGGAGGCCTGACGGCCTCTTCTAGGACTTGAACAGGGTCCTGAACTGGGACGGCTGGCAGCGCAGATATTGCGGCGCCGGTTTCACCTGGGCGCCGAGCTCTGCCGCGGCATGCCACGGCCAGCGCGGATCATAAAGAACGGCGCGGGCGATGGCGATGATATCCGCGTCACCCGTGGCGACGATCGCTTCCGCCTGGGCCGGTTCCGTGATCAGCCCGACCGCCACGACCGGCATCTTCACCGCGGCCTTGACGGCGCGGGCGAGCGGCACCTGATAGCTGGGGCCGAGCGCGATCTTCTGCTCGATATGCAGTCCGCCGCTCGACACGTGGATCGCATCGCAGCCCTTCTCCTCCAGCATTTTTGCAAACGCCACGGTCTCTTCGACGTTCAGGCCGTGGTCCATCCAGTCGGTCGCCGAAACACGCACCGTCACAGCCCTGTCGGATGGGAAAGCCTGACGCACCGCTTCGAAGACCTCCAGCGGGAAACGTGCACGGTTTTCCAGCGAGCCGCCATATTCATCGCTACGCTGGTTGGAGAGCGGCGACAGGAATTCGTGCAGCAGATAACCATGCGCCGCATGGATCTGGATCGCGTCGTGGCCGATTCGCGCAGCCCGCACTGCAGATGCCGCAAATGCATCGCGGATGCGCTTCAGCCCCTCCTTGTCGAGTGCGGCCGGTGCGACGTATTTCGGGTTGAACGGGATCGCCGAGGGCGCCACGGTCTGCCAGCCGTTCGGATGGTCGGGCGCGATCTGCCCGCCGCCGAACCAGGGCTTGTCGGTCGAGGCCTTGCGGCCGGCATGGGCGAGCTGGACCGAGATCGGCATGTCCGACCACTTGCGGATGCCTTCGATCACCCGGGCCATTGCCCTTTCGGTGGCGTCGTCATAAAGCCCGACATCGGCATAGGTGATGCGGCCGTCCGGCGTGACGCCCGTCGCCTCGATCGTCAGCAGCGCCGCACCGGAAAGGGCGAGCTGGCCGAGATGGATGAGATGCCAGTCGGTCATGCAGCCGTCTTCGGCCGAGTATTGGCACATGGGCGCGATGACGATGCGGTTTTCGAGTTCGAGATTGCGGACGCGGACGGGCGTGAAAAGTACGGGCTGGGCCATGGCGGTTTCCTTTGCGATCGGCGGTGCATCAGACGGGAGGATAGGCTGGCGCGCGGATCGGTTTTGTGTTTTGGCAAATCGCGCCCGCCGCTTCAAGTCACGCCGGCAGAGCGGCGCCTACCAGACCACCGGGTGCGTTTCTCCCGTCAGCACGTTGACGAAACCTTCCGGGGCTCGCTCGGACGGCGCAACCAGTACCCAGCGCCAGGGAGAGCAGGTGAGCGTCGCAAACGACAGGCGTTCCGGAAAACCCGGCCACCAGCGCGGCGAAAAGGTCGGCTCATACATCCAGTCGACCGCCTCTCCGGCCTTGTAGAGCGCCTGCATCTCCGCATCGAGTTCTTCGGCGAAGCGCGCGCTCATCAGCCCGCCCACCTCGTAACGGACACGTGCGAGCACCTTGCCGCCCGAAACCAGGACCCAGCCGCCCTGCTGCGCCTTCAGCTCGTTGGCGACCATGGCCATGGCCTCGTCCGACGAGCCGACGACCCAGATATTGTGCTTGTCATGCCCGAGCGTGGAGCCGAGCGCCGTATCGGGCGTGCGCGGTCCGGTGCCGAGCCAGAACATCTTCGACACCTTCGCCTCTCCGGAAAACCGGTCGACGATCGCAAACTTCGTGACATTGCGGTCGTGATCGCGCTGCACGGCGCCATCCCTGACCGGCAGTTCCATGGTGATGAAGTCGTCCGACCAGTGGAAGGGACGAAGCAGCGCCGCGTTGGCCGTCTCCCGGCCCGCCGGAGCCTCGATGCGGAAATCGGCGGCGGTGACCTCGCGATCGATCGTCACCGTCCTCGTCGCCCACTCCGGCCAATCGATCTTGGGCAACGGCCCGGTGAAGCGTTTGCCTTCCGAGGCCGGCTGGCCATCGGCCCACACCTTGGCGATCGACAGTTTCTGCAGGTCATCCAGGAGCACGACGTCGGCAAATCTGCCCGGCGCGATCGAGCCCACGAAGGGCGTCAGCCGCATGTGCCGCGCAGGATTGAGCGTCACGCATTGGATGGCGATCTCCGGCTCGAGCCCGTTTTCGATCGCAAGCCGGACGTTGTAGTCCGTCGCACCCATCTTCAGCGTATCGGACGCGCTGCGGTCGTCGGTGACGAAGGCGATCTGCGACCAATCGGCAAGCTTCTTGTCGATCAGGCCGCGAACGACCTCGGGCAGGGAATGCGGCCGAAGCTCGATGAACAAGCCATGCTGCAGCTTCTGCCAGACTTCTTCGAGAAACCAGCCTTCGTGGTCGGAGGCGAGGCCGGCTGCGGCAAATGCGTTGATCGACGGCAGGTCGCGCAAGCCGGCGCCATGGCCTTCCACCACGCCGCGGCTCTCGAATGTCGCGCCGATCATGCCCCATAACCGGTCGTAGGACGGGTTTGCGGGGTCCGAGATCGACGGCCAGTCCATCACCTCGTCGAGGCCGGCGACCATCAGGCTCTCGCCCAGGAACTGCTTCTGCTCGTCGTAGCCGAAATAGCCGCCGCCCCATTCGTAAGCGGTCGGCGGCACGGCCGAGCCCGGCAGGGGGAAAATCTTCATCGGTGAGCCGGCGCGGCGCGCAGTCAGCCAGAATTCCAGGTTCCGCGCGCCTTGAACGTTGGAAAACTCGTGGCTTGCCTCGCAGGTCCAGGTCACGCCACGCGGCATCACCAGCGCCGCCTCGAATTCCGGCGTCAGGTGCGAGCTTTCGATATGCTTGTGCGCCTCGCCGAAACCCGGCACCGCAAGAAGGTCCGGCTCATGCGCCCGCTCGGCGACCTCGCCCGTGTAGCTGCCGGCCGGCCCGACATAGGCGATACGGCGGCCCTTGATGACGATCTCCTGGTCATCGAGCCAGGTGCGGCTATGGACGTCGAGCAATCTGCCCACGCGCAGCAGCCGGTCGGCGGGGCGCTTGCCGAGCGCGGTGAGCACGAGATCCTGCCGGATGCGCACCTCGTCGGCGGCATTGATCAGCAGGTCGTCGGGAAGAGTGTCGGGCGCGCTCACCATGGGTGTTGCCTTTAAGAAGAAGAACCGAAAGTTCGCCGGAACCTAGAGACGACGGATCGGCGTGTAAAGCGATGGAACCCGACTCTTAAAATCGGTCAATGCCTAATTGTTGGGCTTGCGGGCGAACCGTTCAAAAAATAGTATCCCCTCAATTCCCGGGGGGCGCCCAGGGGAGCGTCAACGCCGCTTTTGAAAAAGGATAATGCCTCATGAAGGCCATGCGTCTCACCCAACTGGCAACCCTCGCACTGCTCGCCACCCTTGGCGGCGCGGCGACGGCAGCTGCGCAATCGAAGACCTTCACCATTTCCTGGTGGGGGTATAACGGCGAGAAGATGAACGCCAATATCATCGAGCCGTTCAAGAAGATCTGCGGCTGCGAGATCGTCTTCGAGACCGGCAACAATGCCGACCGCCTGAACAAATTGAAGCTGCGCGACGGCAAGGGCGTCGACGTCATCTATCTTTCCGACAGCTTCTCCCAGCTCGGCGTAGAACAGGGCCTCTTCCAGGAGATCGATCCTGCGAAGATCCCGAACCTGTCGGAGATCTACGAACTCGGCCGCGCACCGCAGGGCAAATACGGGCCGGCTTACACGATCGGCCGCGTCGGCCTGGTCTACGACTCGGCCAAGGTCAACCCACCGATCACCTCCTGGAACGATCTCTGGCGTGAAGACCTCAAGAGCTCGGTTTCCCTGCCGGGCATTACCACGACGGCCGGTCCGATGGTCGTGATGCAGGCCGGCAAGCATGCGGGCGTCGATGCCTATGACGACGCCGACAAGGCTTTCGAAGCGGTGGAAGCTTTGAAGCCGAACGTCGTGAAGAACTACAACACCGGCTCGGAACTGGTGAACCTGATCTCGACGGGCGAAGTGCGCGTCGCGCTGGCGCAGGACTTTACGCTCGCCTCCATGCAGGCCGCCGTCAAGACGATGACCTGGGCGAAACTCTCCGACGGCGACATCGCGACCCTCAACACGGTCAATATCCCGAAGGGCTCGGAAAACGTCGATCTCGCCTACAAGTTCATCGACTTCATCCTGTCGAAGGACGTGCAGCAGAAGGAGGCCGAACAGGGCGTCGATGCGCCGATCAACACGAAGGTCGAGCTGACGCCCGAACAGGCGAAGATCTGGACCTACGGCGCCGAACAGGTTTCAAGCCTGAGCCGCATCGACTATGCGAAGATGAACGAAGCCAAGACGGATTGGATCGATCGCTGGAACGAGGTTTTCGGCCAGTAGTCCGAATATCCGCTGAACCGAAGACTTGTTGAATCGACATCGGAACGTCGCCGTCGACGCGGCGTTCCCGCCTTCAAAGAGTATCCGATGAACAAGCTCGCCAGATGGGGTTTGACGATGCCGGCGACGATCGCCGTCGTCGTGCTTCTGGTCATCCCCGTCCTTTTGACGATCGCCACGACCTTCGGCGAGGCGAAAGGACCGTTCTCCACCTATGCGGCCTTCTTCAACAGCGGCTTCCGGCGTGCGGTTCTCTATCGCACGCTCAAGGTGGCGCTGATCACCACGGCGATCTCGCTCGTCATCGGCTTCATCACCGCTTACGTCATCGCGCAGATGCCCGGCCGGCTGAAAAGCATCGCGATCATCGCCGCCGTCTTTCCGCTTCTGACCGGCGTCGTCGTCCGGTCCTTTGCCTGGCTGATCATCCTCGGCAAGAACGGCATCATCAACGATACGCTGCTCTCGACCGGTCTGATCACCGAGCCGCTTTCCATGCTCTACACGGAAGGTTCGGTCATCGTCGCCATGGTCTATCTCTTCGTGCCGCTGATGATCCTGACGCTGACCGGCGTCCTGGAAGGCATTCCGCGTGACCTGATCGAGGCCTCCGCCTCGCTCGGCGCCAAGCCGGTCCCCACCTTCCTGCAGGTTATCCTGCCGCTCGCGACCCCCGGTCTCATCGTCGGAGCGGTTCTCGTCTTCACCGGCAGCTTCACCTCCTACGCGACGCCCCAGCTTCTGGGAGGCGAAAAGCAGATGATGATGGGCACATTCCTCTACCAGCGCGCCATGGTGACCTTCGACTGGGTCGGCGCTTCCACCATCGCGGCGATCATGGTGGTGATCACCATCGCCGTCGTCACCATCATGAGCCGGATTGCCCGCCGGCTGAACCCGATGGCGGTATGACCCTATGCCCACACGCGTTCACCCCGTTCTCGGCGCCTTCGCGGCTCTGGTCTTCCTTTTCCTTCTGGCGCCGCTCGTCATCATCGTCGGCGCCTCGCTCAGCGACACGACCTTTCTCACCTTCCCGCCACAGGGATTGACGCTGCGCTGGTTTTCCAACATCTTTCACGTCGAGGCCTTCCGGCGCACGGCGATCACCAGCCTGCAGGTCGCCTTTCTCGGCACGGCACTGTCGCTGCTGATCGGCATTCCGGCGGCCTATGCGCTGAATCGGTACCGGGTGGAGCTGCCACGCTGGCTCTCTACCCTCTTCGTCCTGCCGATCCTGGTGCCGGAAATCGTCTTCGGCTTTTCGCTGTTGAAATCCATCACGATCGGCCTCGGGCTGCCGGTCTATCCGAGCCTCATCCTGGGGCACGCCCTGCTCGTGCTGCCCTATTCGGTGCGCGTCGTCGGGGCGAGCCTCGCGTCCTTCGACTTCTCGGTCGAAGAAGCGGCACGCAGCCTCGGCTGCCCGCCTGTCAAAACCTTCATGACGGTCGTGCTGCCGAACATCCGTGCGGGCGTCATCGCCGCCTTCATTCTCGCCTTCATCACCTCGATCAACGATGTCTCGGTCTCGGTCTTCCTGACGGGACCGGGCATCTCCACCCTGCCGATCCAGATCCTCGCCCATATGGAGCAGTTCTTCGATCCGACGATCGCCTCCGTCTCGGTGCTCCTGATGCTGGTGACCGTCGGCGTCATGGCCGTCGTCGAAGCGACGCTCGGCCTCACTTTCCTGACCAAATAGGTTCGTCGTGACCGTATCTCTCACCATCGAAAACCTTTCGGCCCATTACGGAACCACGCAGGTCCTCAAGGACCTGTCGCTTTCCGTCGCCGCCGGCGAACTCGTCTCGCTGCTCGGCTCCTCGGGCTGCGGCAAGACGACGACGCTCAGGATCGTCGCGGGCTTCCTCCAGCCGACCACCGGTACGGTGCGGCTCGGCGACCGCGACCTGACGACGCTGCCCGCCCATGCCCGCGACATCGGCCTCGTCTTCCAGAACTATGCGCTCTTTCCGCATCTGAGCGTGCTCGACAATGTCGCCTTCGGGCTGAAACAGCGCGATATCGGCAAGCCGGAGCGCGTGAGGCGCGCCATCGCAATGCTCGAACGTGTCGGCCTCGCGCCGCTTTCCGACCGGTTGCCGTCTGCGCTTTCCGGCGGTCAGAAGCAGCGCGTCGCCCTTGCTCGCGCGCTGGTCATCGAGCCCCCGCTTTTGATGTTCGACGAGCCGCTCTCCAACCTCGATGCGAAACTGCGCATAGACATGCGGGTCGAGATCCGCCAGTTGCAGCGCGCCAACGGCACGACCTCGCTCTACGTTACCCACGACCAGGAAGAGGCATTTTCGATCTCCGACCGGGTGGCGATCATGAATGCCGGCCGCATCCTGCAGCTCGACACCCCCGAAGTGCTCTACCGCAGGCCGGCCAACGCCTTCGTTGCCCGGTTCGTCGGCTTCGAAAACCTGATCCGCATGAAGGTAACCGGCCGCGAGGGCGCGATGATCACGGCGGAAGCCGCCGGAGGCACGCGGCTGCATTTGTCGCAGGACGTATTCGGCCCGATCAAGGACGAGTTCGTGCTCGCCGCCCGCGCCGACGGCCTTTCGGTGCGCCGCGACGGCGAAGGCATCCCGGCAACGCTTGGAACGCGCACCTATCTCGGCCGGGCCTACCAGTACAAATGCGAGACCGCGGCCGGCGAGATCACCGCCAACGGCGCGCTCTCCGATCCGCTGGAAACCGGCACCCGGGCCGTTCTGACCCCGGTTGCGGAACAGTGCTGCATCCTCGATCCGGAAGATTGATCCGGCGATAAGCAGGAACCGGTGCGCCATCTATCCGGGTGTTGACGCAAGTCAAACACCCGCCGCAGCCGCTGTGTCAGCACATCATGGTCACAACCCACCAACCGGCAGTGCGACTGCGCTGCGAGGCCAACGACCATGAATTACGTCTCCGAGACCATCTGGCTGGCGATCGGCACCTTTCTCGCCCTGCTCGGGGCTGCCTACGCCCATGACAGCCTGTTCGCAGCCCATATGTGGGTTCTGTTCTTCGTGCTGCTCGTCAGCACGATCATCCTGCTGCGCCGCATGTCCTTCGCACCCGCGAGTTGGGACGCCAACACGCAGCCAGAATCTCAGTATTTCGACGAGGTGATCCGCTATGGAGCGATTGCCACCGTATTCTGGGGCGTCGTCGGCTTCCTGGTGGGCGTCGTCATCGCACTGCAGCTTGCCTTTCCGGACCTGAACATCGAACCTTGGTTCAATTTCGGACGGATGCGGCCGCTGCACACCTCGGGCGTGATCTTCGCATTCGGCGGGAACGCACTGCTTGCCACCTCCTTCTACGTGGTGCAGCGCACCTGTCGGGCTCGTCTGTTCGGCGGCAATCTCGCCTGGTATGTCTTCTGGGGCTATCAGCTCTTCATCGTCATGGCGGCGACCGGCTATCTGCTCGGCATCACGCAAGGGCGTGAATATGCCGAACCGGAATGGTATGTCGACCTCTTCCTGACCATCGTCTGGGTTGGCTATCTTGCCGTCTTCCTCGGCACGATCCTGAACCGCAAGGAGCCGCATATCTACGTGGCGAACTGGTTCTATCTCGGCTTCATCGTCACCATCGCGATGCTGCATATCGTCAACAACCTGGCAGTTCCCTCTTCCTTCCTCGGGGTCAAGAGCTATTCGGCATTCTCGGGCGTGCAGGACGCGCTGACCCAGTGGTGGTACGGCCACAACGCCGTAGGCTTCTTCCTCACGGCCGGCTTTCTCGGCATGATGTACTACTTCATCCCGAAGCAGGTGAACCGTCCGGTCTATTCCTACCGGCTATCGATCATCCACTTCTGGGCGCTCATCTTCATGTATATCTGGGCAGGCCCGCACCACCTGCATTACACCGCCCTGCCCGACTGGGCGCAGACGCTCGGCATGGTCTTCTCCGTCATGCTCTGGATGCCTTCCTGGGGCGGCATGATCAACGGCCTGATGACGCTCTCCGGCGCCTGGGACAAGATCCGCACCGATCCGATCGTCCGCATGATGGTCATGGCCGTCGCCTTCTACGGCATGGCGACCTTCGAAGGGCCGATGATGTCGATCAAGGCGGTCAATTCGCTCAGCCACTACACGGACTGGACGATCGGCCACGTGCATTCGGGCGCGCTCGGCTGGAACGGCCTGATAACCTTCGGCGCGATCTACTACATGGTGCCGAAGCTGTGGAACCGCGAGCGCCTCTATTCCGTGCGCATGGTCAATTGGCACTTCTGGCTCGCCACACTCGGCATCGTCATCTATGCCGCGGTCATGTGGGTCGCCGGCGTGCAGCAGGGCCTCATGTGGCGCGAATACGACAGCCAAGGCTTCCTGGTCTATTCGTTTGCGGAAACGGTCGCGGCCATGGTCCCCTACTACGTGCTGCGCGCCGTCGGCGGCGGGCTCTATCTGGCCGGCGCACTCATCATGGCCTTCAACATCACAATGACCATCCTCGGCCATCAGCGCAGGGAAGCACCGATCGCCGGCTCGCTGACCCAGGCGCCCGCGCTTCAGGCGGCCGAGTAGAAAGGCTCGAACATGTCCATCCTCGACAAACATCACGTCATCGAACGCAACGCCACGCTTCTTCTCGTCGGTTCGCTGCTCGTCGTCTCGATCGGCGGCATCGTGGAGATCGCCCCGCTCTTCTATCTCGAAAACACCATCGAGAAGGTAGAGGGCATGCGCCCCTACTCGCCGTTGGAGCTTGCCGGGCGGAACATTTATATCCGCGAAGGTTGTTACGTGTGTCACAGCCAGATGATCCGCCCCTTCCGCGACGAGGTGGAACGCTATGGGCATTACAGCCTGGCGGCTGAGTCCATGTACGACCATCCGTTCCAATGGGGATCGAAGCGCACCGGTCCGGACCTCGCCCGCGTCGGTGACCGCTACTCCAACGAATGGCACGTCCAGCATCTTGTCGAGCCGCGCGCCGTCGTGCCGGAGTCGGTCATGCCGAGCTATGCCTTCCTCAAGGAAACACCGCTCGGGGTCGACGACGTCTCGATGGAATTGAAGGCCAACCGCTCCGTCGGCGTGCCCTATTCGGACGAGATGATCGAAAACGCCAAAGCGGATCTTTCCGCCCAGGCCGATCCGAATGCCGACACGTCGGGGCTGCTGGCCCGCTATCCCAAGGCCAAGGTGGGCGATTTCGACGGCGACGCCCAGAACCTCACCGAAATGGATGCGCTGGTCGCCTACCTTCAGATGCTCGGCACGCTGGTCGATTTCTCCACCTATGACGATGCCGCCGGCTACCGCTAAGGAGGCTTGGACATGGAAGTCTACACGGCCATGCGCCACTTCGCCGATAGCTGGGGCCTGCTCGCCATGACCCTGTTCTTCATCGGCACTCTCGTCTTCATCCTGCGCCCCGGCGCGAAAGCCTCGGCCGACGAGGCCGCGCAGATCCCTCTGAAGGAAGATTAAAATGCCGGACAAACATATCGATGACGTGAGCGGCGTCGAGACCACCGGCCATGAATGGGACGGCATCCGCGAGCTGAACAATCCCATGCCGCGCTGGTGGATCTATACCTTCTACGCCACCATCCTGTGGGCGCTCGCCTACACGGTCCTCTATCCGGCCTGGCCGATGCTGACCGATGCGACCAAGGGCGTATTCGGCTATTCCAGCCGCGCCGAACTGGCTGCGGACGTGAACGCGGCAAAGGTGGCACAAGGCGCTGTCCTGGAGAAAATTTCGAATTCGTCGCTTGAGGATATCGTCGCCGACCCGCAGCTTGCCCAATTCGCCACCGCCGGCGGAGCGGCGGCCTTCCGCGTCAACTGCACGCCCTGCCACGGGACGGGTGCTGCCGGCGGCCAGGGCTATCCCAACCTCAACGACGACGACTGGCTATGGGGCGGCGACATCAATTCGATCTACCAGACGATTGCGCATGGCATACGCGATCCCGCCGACCAGGAGACCCGCATTTCCGAAATGCCGGCCTTCGCCGACATCCTGCAGCCGGAAGAGGTGCGCCAGGTTGCGGCCTATGTGACGAGCCTCACGGGCACGCCGGGCGATGTCTCGCTCGTCGAACCGGGCAAACAGGTCTTTGCCGACAACTGCGCTTCGTGTCATGGCGAGAATGCTGGAGGCCATCGTGAGCTGGGCGGGCCCAATCTTGCCGACGCCATTTGGCTGAAGGTCGAGGGCGAGGCTGAGATCGCCGCACAGGTTCGCTCTCCCAAGCATGGCGTCATGCCGGCCTGGGAAGGCCGCCTCGGCGACGCCACGGTCAAACAGCTCGCCGTCTACATCCATTCGCTCGGCGGCGGAGAATAGAAGACAGCCATCCCACCTGAAAACGGCCGTCTGTCTTCTGGTCAGGCGGCCGTTTTGCCGCAGCCAATGGCTGCGGCGACACCGCGCATCATTGACGTAAGTCAAGGAACAGAAGCGCGCGGCGATGCGAGAAGGGAGGCGAAAGGGATGCCTCTCATGAATGTCTACACAGCCCCTCATCTCGGGCGTGACAATCCGCCCATCGAACGGATCGATGTGCAATCCGTGCACGCGCCGGGTAAACCACGCCAGCCGCTCTACGAGAAGCGCAAGAAGATTTTTCCGAAGCGCGCCGACGGACGCTTCCGCCGTTTCAAGTGGCTGGTAATGTTGATCACCCTCGGCATCTACTATCTCACCCCCTGGATCCCCTGGGATCGCGGCCCCTTCGCACCCGACCAGGCGGTGCTTGTCGATCTCGCGAACCGCCGCTTCTATTTCTTCTTCATCGAGATCTGGCCGCAGGAATTCTTCTTTATTGCCGGCCTTCTGGTGATGGCAGGCTTCGGACTTTTCCTAGTGACGTCGGCCGTCGGCCGCGCCTGGTGCGGTTATGCCTGTCCACAAACGGTCTGGGTCGATCTCTTCCTCGCCGTCGAGCGTTTCATCGAAGGTGACCGTAATGCCCGCATGAAGCTCGATGCAGCGCCATGGACCTTCGGCAAGCTCTGGAGGCGGGTGACAAAGCACGCGATCTGGCTCGTGATTGCCGCCGCCACCGGCGGTGCCTGGATCTTCTACTTTGCCGACGCTCCTTCCCTCGCCTTCGATTTCATCACCGGGGAGGCGGCCATGGTCGCCTATTCGACGGTCGCCATCCTGACCGCCACGACCTATGTGCTCGGCGGCCTGATGCGCGAGCAGGTCTGCATTTATATGTGTCCCTGGCCGCGCATCCAGGGGGCCATGCTCGACGAAAACTCGCTCGTCGTCACCTATAACGACTGGCGCGGCGAACCGCACAGCCGGCATGCCAAGAAAGCAGTGGCCGCCGGTCTGCCGGTGGGCGACTGCACCGATTGCAATGCCTGCGTCGCCGCCTGTCCCATGGGCATCGATATCCGTGACGGTCAGCAGATGGCCTGTATCACCTGCGCGCTCTGCATCGATGCATGCGATGGCGTCATGGACAAGGTCGGCAAGCCACGCGGCCTGATCGCCTATGCCACGCTCGACGAATACGAAGCCAATATGGCGCTCGCGACCAACAACGGCACGACGGCGATAGATCCTGCGCGGGTGCGCAATCCGGATGGTTCGTTCGTGGACAAAGTCCGGCACTTCGACTGGACGATCGTCTTCCGACTCCGCACGCTTGTCTATTTCGGTGTCTGGACTGCCATCGGGCTGGGTCTCGTCTATGCGCTTCTGTCCAGAGACCGTCTGGAGATCAACGTCCTGCACGACCGCAATCCGCAATTCGTGCTGGAATCGGATGGCTCGATCCGCAACGGCTACACGGTCCGGCTGCTCAACATGATCCCCGAGCCGCGCACCATCCTTCTGTCGATGGAAGGGCTTCCGGAAGCGACGATGAAGATCATCGGTGTGACCGAAGTGCCGGGACGGCTGTTCGCCATACAGGTCGAACCCGACAGAACGCTAGCATTGAAGGTGTTCGTCACGCTCCCGAAGAGCGCAGTCTCCGCCGAGGTTACGGACTTTCATTTCGTTGCCGAAGATCGGTCGAGCCACGAGGCGGACAGTTATGCGGCGGTCTTCAACACGCCGGGAATGGGGAAATGAACATGCAAACCGACAGAATTCAGGGAAAGCCGTTCATGTTCACGGGCTGGCATATGGCGGGCGTCATGATGCTCTTCTTCGGCACGATCATCTCCGTCAATGTCTACATGGCCTATAACGCTGTCACGAGCTGGAGCGGGCTGGTGGCGGAAAACACCTATGTCGCAAGCCAGCAGTTCAACGGGAAGGCCGCCGAAGCGCGAATGCTTGCCGCAACCGGGATCACAGGCAAGCTGACGATCGCCGGGGCGGACATCCGCTACGAGATATCCCATCCGAAGGATGGCGCCGTCGCCGCCGATACGCTGACGCTGAAATTCAAGCGCCCGGTCGGCGAGCACCAGGATTTCGAGCTCGACCTCATTCCCGTCGCAAAAGGTACCTTCAGCGCTACCCATGATGTCCTTTCCGGTCACTGGATCGTCGATGCCAGCGCCATGAAGGACGGTAGGCGCATCCTGCACGAGGCCAGCCGCATCGCCGTGGTCGGAGCGCGCCAATGAGCTGCTGCGCACCGGGAGCCGAAGGTTCGTTCGATCGTCCGCTCCCCTCATCGGCGGAATTGAAGCTTGCAAGCAGGATCGTGGGGCCGGGGCTGCGCCAAACCGATCTCAGCGTTCCGCAAGTCCATTGCGGCACCTGCATCACGGCGATCGAGAAGGCCTTGAACGGGCTCCCGTTGGTCGAGCGGGCGCGGGTCAACCTCTCCATGAAACGTGTTACCATCATTTGGAAGGAAAAGGTGGGAAACGAACCCGCGGATCCGGCCATTTTGATCACCGCCATCGTCGGTGCCACCGGCTACGACGCCCATCTCTTCGCAAACATGGAAGATGCCGGCGACATGCTGCAACGGGATCTGATCCGGGCGGTCGCCGTCTCGGGCTTTGCGGCAGCAAACATCATGCTGCTTTCCGTCTCGGTTTGGTCGGGTGCCGAGGCTTCGACCCGTGACCTGTTCCATTGGATCTCGGCGATGATCGCTGCACCGGCGCTGATCTATGGCGGGCGGTTCTTCTATCAATCGGCCTGGAAGGCGTTGCGCGGCGGCCGTACCAACATGGACGTGCCGATCGCGCTCGCCATCACGCTTTCCTATGCAGCCTCGCTTTGGGAGACCATGCATCACGGCGAACATGCCTGGTTCGACGCGACCGTGTCGCTCCTCTTCTTCCTGTTGATCGGCCGGACGCTCGATCACGTCATGCGCGACCGTGCGAGGGCCGCCATCACCGGCCTGGCGCGTCTTTCACCACGCGGGGCAACCCTCATCGGCGCCGACGGTTCGCGGGAATATCGCGCCATCGAGGACATCACGCCGGGTGACCGGATTGCGATTGCCGCAGGCGAACGCGTGCCGGTCGACGGCGTGGTCGAAACCGGCGCAAGTGACATGGATGTTTCGATCGTCAACGGGGAAAGCGCGCCGAAGCCGGTCAAGCCGGGCGATCAGCTGCAGGCGGGAACGCTCAGCCTGACGGGCTCGCTGGTGCTAAGGGCGACCACTGCTGCAAAGGATTCGTTCCTCTCCGAAGTCATCTCGCTGATGGAAGCGGCCGAAGGCGGACGGGCGCGTTATCGCCGTCTCGCCGACCGCGCGGCGCAATATTACTCGCCAGCCGTGCACCTCCTGGCACTTGCCGCCTTCCTGTGCTGGGGCTTCATCGGCGGCGACTGGAAGCAGGCGATGCTGGTTTCCATCGCGGTGCTGATCATCACCTGCCCCTGCGCGCTCGGCCTCTCCGTGCCAGTGGTCCAGGTCGTGGCGGCCGGTCGGTTGTTCAAAAACGGCATCATGGTCAAGGACGGGTCCGCCATGGAACGGCTTGAGGAGGTGGACGCCGTTCTCTTCGACAAGACCGGAACCCTGACCCTCGGGCGGCCTCGTCTGCTCAATATCGATCGGATCGACGAAAAGCATCTTGCACTGGCGGCCGGCCTTGCCGTCCATTCGCGCCATCCGCTTTCACAGGCGCTGGCGCATGCGGTCTCCGGCCCTGTCGTCATTTTCGAAACGGTGAAGGAAATTCCAGGCCAGGGCCTGGAATCGACGACACCGACGGGCATCTACCGTCTGGGCAACCGGTACTTCGCATTGTCCGGTCCCGATGAGGCAAGCCCGGGCAATGGCCTATCGGAAACCGTTCTTTCGCTCGACGGCCGGGAGATCGCCACCTTCCGCTTCGATGATATGCCGCGCCCCGGTGCACAGTCCGTCGTGGCGTCTCTCTCGGCCAAGGGGTTTGAGACAGGCATGCTTTCCGGCGACCGGCGCGAAGTGGTTGCCAATCTCGCCATACGGCTCGGCCTCCATCACTGGCAAGCCGAGCTCTCTCCGAAGCAAAAGGCGCAGTTCTGCACATCGCTGGCTGAAAAGGATCGCAAAGTGCTGATGGTGGGTGACGGGATCAATGATGCGCCCGCGCTTGCCGCCGCGCATGTCTCTATTGCACCGGCAACGGCGACGGACATCGGCCGTCAGGCCGCCGATTTCGTCTTCATGCACGACAGCCTCGAAGCGGTGCCCCTAGCGATCGATCTATCGCGGCGGGCAGGGCGGCTGATCCGCGAGAATTTCGCGCTCGCAATCGGTTACAACATCGTCGCCGTGCCGATCGCGCTTGCCGGCTATGCGACACCGCTGATCGCGGCGATCGCCATGTCCACCTCATCGATCATCGTCGTCGCCAATGCGATGCGGCTGAATGGAGCGCTTACGAAATCTGTGCCGTCGAACGCCGCTCAGTCTCTTGGCGAAGGAGCGCGGCTCGCATGAACATGCTCGTCTACCTCATACCGATCGCCCTCTTCCTCGGCGGCCTTGGGCTTTGCGCTTTCCTCTGGTCCCTGAAGAGCGGGCAATACGAGGATCTGGAAGGGGCATCCTGGCGGATGCTGCGGGACGATCCGCCGGAATGAGCCTTCCTTGACCCTCGACAAACGCCAACCGTCCGACAGACGCTACTCTTCCGCGCATGGCCTTTAGGAGCCCCCCGAATGTCCCAGTCCATTGTCGAAAAATATGGTGATGCCCGCCTCCCACGTTATACCAGTTATCCGACAGCGCCGAACTTCGCCGCCGCTTTCGATCCGGCGACATACGAGACATGGCTGAGGAACATCCCTGCCGAACAGTCGACTTCGCTCTACGTGCATGTCCCGTTCTGCCACGCGATGTGCTGGTATTGCGGCTGTCACACCACCGTCACCCGTCAGCAGCGGCCTATCGACAGCTACCTTACGGCTCTTCATCGCGAGCTCGAGCTTTTGGCCGAAATACGAGACAATGATTTCCGCGTTGCGGAAATCCATTTCGGCGGCGGAACGCCGACGATCATGGAGCCCGAGCAGTTCGTCGGCTTGATATATGCGCTAAGGGATCGCCTGGGCCTCGCAAAGGCCACGAACATCGCGATCGAAATTGATCCGCGCACCCTCACTGCTGAGATGGCAGCAGTGCTTGGAGCTTCCGGCGTCAATCGTGCAAGCCTCGGCGTTCAGAGTTTCGACCCGGCGGTACAGAAGGCTATCAACCGCATCCAGAGCGCCGAGACGACCATCAATGCCGTCGAGCAGCTGCGTGGAAACGGCATCGCGGACATTAATTCCGACCTGATCTATGGCCTTCCCGAGCAGACCGTCGAGTCCTGCGTGAAAACGGTGGAGACGACGATCGCCATGCGACCCGACCGCATCTCGGTATTCGGCTATGCGCATGTGCCCGGCTTCAAGAAACACCAGCGGATGATCGACGAGACCACGCTTCCCGATGCTCCGCAGCGCTATCGGCAGGCCGAAGCGATTGGCGAAGCACTCTGCGCCGCCGGCTATCTGCCGATCGGGCTCGACCACTTCGCTCTTCCCGGAGACGGGCTTGCCATCGCGCAGGCGCAAGGCCGACTTCATCGCAACTTTCAGGGCTATACGACGGATGCCTGCAAGACGCTAGTCGGGCTCGGAGCCTCGGCCATCAGCAAGTTCGAGGGCGGGTATGCGCAGAATGAAGTGCCGATCGGGCTTTATCAGTCGAGGATCGCCAGGAGCGAGGTGCCAGTTGCGAAAATCTGCGCAACGACGGCGGAAGACCAGTTCCGAGGCGAAGTCATCGAAAGATTGATGTGCGATTTTTCGGCCGACATCGAGGGCATCGCCCTCCATCATGGTTTCGCGGCGGAGCTGCTCCTGCAAGACAATGCCAGGCTCCGGCAGCTGGAAAACGACGGTGTTGTGGAGGTGATCGACGGCAAGGTGCGCGTCTCCCATAAGCACCGCTTTATCATTCGCGCGGTTGCTTCCGCCTTCGATGCCTATCTGCTGCAAGGGTCGCGAAAATACAGCCAGGCCGCTTGAACCGGAGAACGAGCGATACACGGACAAAAGGAGTTGCCTCAATCCAGAAGCTCGCGAAGCCGTATCGCGAGTTCCCTTGCGGTATAGGGTTTTTGCAGCCAGCTGCCCGCTTGGGCGAATTCACGGCCGGCGATCGCCGGTTCCGCATAGCCTGATGTGAACAGCACCTTGATATCGGGCTGCCTGGCGCGCACTTGCCCCGCCAGCTCATCGCCGGTCATGCCGCCGGGCATGACGATATCGGTGAAAAGTAGTGCGATATCGCCGCTCTCGCCAAGGCGGGCGAGCGCCTGCGTGCCGTTCGCAGCCTCGACGACAGCATATCCCAGTTGCGTCAACCGCGAGACGGCGATGCGCCTCACTCTCGGATCGTCCTCGACGACCAGGATCTTCTCGGTCCCTCCGGGAATAGACGCCGGATCGGAGGCAGTCTCGCCGGCGAGCTGTCCGGCAGTTTCGACCTTCGGCGCTGCCGGCAGGAAAATCCTCACGCTGGTCCCCTGTTCCGGCTCGCTATAGAGCTGAACGTGGCCGCCCGACTGCTTGGCAAAACCGTAGACCATGCTGAGACCGAGGCCCGTTCCAGCCCCCACGCCCTTGGTCGTGAAGAAGGGATCGAAAGCCTTTTCCTTGACGTCCGCGGTCATGCCGATACCCGTATCGGTGACGGAAATCAGCACGTAATCACCCGTGCGGACATCCGGATACATCTGCGCATAGTCGACATCCAGCCTCACCCGGGAAATCTCGATCGAAAGCTTGCCGCCGCGGGGCATGGCGTCGCGTGCATTCAAGGCGAGATTGAGGAGTGCATTCTGAAGCTGCGATCCATCGACAAGCGCTTCGTTCGAGGCACCGGTGACGGCGGTGCGAAGCTCGATCATTTCTCCAAGCGTGCGGCGCAGAAGTTCGGAAAATCCCGAGACGAGGCCGCCGACATCGGCCAGTTTCGGATTAAGCGGCTGGCGGCGCCCGAAGGCGAGAAGCTGCCCAGTGAGCTTCGCGCCGTCTTCTGCAGCCCCTTGCGCCTCATGCAGCAGCTCGAGCAGACCCTTGTCCGCGAGTTTGCCCTCGATCATCTCGAGATTGCCGCTGATCACGGTCAGGAGGTTGTTGAAGTCGTGCGCCAGGCCTCCGGTCAGTTGGCCGATGGCCTCCATCTTCTGGGCCTGCCGAAGCTCCTCCTCGATCCTGTGGCGGCTGGTGAGATCGCGGACGAAGCCGGTAAAGATCCG
Organism: Xaviernesmea oryzae; assembly: GCF_900177415.1. Lineage (GTDB taxonomy): Bacteria > Pseudomonadota > Alphaproteobacteria > Rhizobiales > Rhizobiaceae > Neorhizobium > Neorhizobium oryzae_A. The sequence continues at coordinate 458,736 of NZ_FXAF01000003.1, forward strand.
CTTTCCGTTCGTCAGGGCCTCACCGACGGCAAGCTCCATAGGAAAAACGGTCTTGTCCTTGCGCTGCCCCTGGACGACGCGGCCGTAGCCGATGATGCGCCGCTCACCGGTTGCCAAATAGCGTGCGATATATCCATCATGCCCCTCCCGATCGGGCGAAGGCATCAACATCTTCACGTTCTGTCCGCAGACCTCGTCGGCCGAATATCCAAAAAGCCGTTCGGCCGCAGCGCTGAAGGACGAGATGAGCCCAAATTCATCGATGACGATCATCGATTCCGGAACCGTCTCCAGAATGGACCGCAGATGCGCTTCGCGCTCGGCAAGGTCGTTCTGCACTCTTTTCATGTCCGTGACGTCGTTATTGGTCTGGATGATGATCACAGCCCCATCTGGAGACGGACCGACGACGACCCATCGGCTTGCAACGAAAACGGAATGGCCGTTTCGGTGCCGGTGAACAACCTCGCCTTCCCAGCTATGGCGGGCCTGGACATGGCTGCGGATGTCCTCGAGCGGCTGCGGAAACTGTGTCGCCAGAAGATCGTGGACGACTTTGCCGAGCGCTTCGTCCCGTCGCCAGCCGTAGAGACGCTCGCAACCGGTCGTCCATCGGCTGATGATGCCGTCGACATCGTGGACGATGAGATTGGCATCGTCGAGAAGAAGGGTGACGGCATCGAGCTGGTTCTGCGTCGTCGCTTCGGGTCCTGTCTTGCCACTCATGTTTATTCCGCCGGCATCGCTTTCAATGGCGCCGCCGCTCATCACGAGCAATCAGGTCGCGCCGAATCTCCCCACAGTCATCGTCGTCTCCGGCAAGTTGCGCAAGCATTCCCGGTTTTTCGATCCTTATGGAATGGCGCGCGGCCGGATCCACGACATTCACCACGCCCTTGCCGATCAGCCTGGTGATGGTGCGCGAAACGGTTTCTATCGTCAGGCCGAGAAAATCCGCCATGTCCTGCCGGCTCATCGGCAGATCGACGACCGGCTGGACACGGCCTTCGGCCATGGCCCGCCTTAGATACTTGAGCAGGAAGGTGCAGAGCCGTTCCTCCGCGCTCTTGCTCGACAGCAGCACCATCTGATCCTGCGCGGCGGCCATCTCGTCGCAGACGCGGGCGAGAACCTCCGGCCCCAGACTACCGGAATTGATGACCGACGCGTCAAATTGCCTGCGGGCCAGCCGACGGATTTTCGCCGGTGTGATCGCTTCTGCGCTATAAAGATACTCGTCCCTCAGTGAAACGCCAATGATGTCGCCCGCATGCAGGAAACCTGTGATCACCCGCCGGCCGTCCGAAATGATCCGGAAAACACGTAGCGTCCCTTCCACGACTTCAAAAATATGCCTCGCCTCATCGCCTTCGAAAAAAAGCGGCTGGCTCGGCGCGAGATACTCGACCGGCTGCCTTACAAACAGCGAATGCAGGCAATCCGGCTCATCGAAAAGGTTTGAACCGGTTGCGTGCAAAGTCTTGGCGTAATCCGTGAGAAACATGAAACCACCCCTGTCCATTCGGTTAAGGCAGTTGACCTGTTCCCAGTAACACGCGAATGCTGCTTGCATGAAAAACAGCTCGATTTGGTAACAATGTGTAACAAACCGGTTCCTTGTTGATGACATTTCCTGCCAATGCCGCGAACATCCTCGTCGTCGACGACGATCCCCGAATTCGTCAGATGCTGACGCGATATTTCGAAGGAGAGGGATATGCCGTCAGCACCGCATGCGGCGGCGAGGAAATGCGCAGCCAGCTGAAGCAGAAGAAGATCGATATCATCCTTCTCGATCTTTCGCTGCCCGGCGGGCAGGACGGTGTCGATCTTGCCCGTGAGCTCAGGACGCAATCGGACATCCCGATCATGATGCTCACCGGTCGCGATGACGTGCTCGACCGGATCATCGGCATCGAGATCGGCGCGGATGATTATATCGCCAAGCCCTTTCATCTTCGCGAAGTGCACGCCCGTCTGAAATCGATTTTGAGGCGGCGCCAGCCCGTGGCGCCAAGACACGAAGGGAGCCAGGAAAAGATCGTTCGCTTCGAGGGATGGGCGCTCGACCTTTTGCGGCGCCAGCTGCATTCCCGCGACGGTAGGGAAGTGGAATTGACGACGGGCGAATTCGACATGCTGGCTGCCTTCGTCCAGCATCCCGGCAGAGTTCTGACGCGCGATTTCCTGATGGATGCCACCAGGGGCAGAAGGCTCGAAGCGTTCGATCGCACGATCGATGCCCAGATCGTCCGTTTGCGCCGGAAGATCGAGGCGGATGCCAAACATCCCCAACTCATCAAAGCCGTCCGCGGCGTGGGCTACATCTTCACCGCAAAGATAGGGTGAGAGACGGAAGGCCGGGCTAATTGCGCGGCAATTTCAAAGAGGTCGGTTCGCGTCGAGGTCCGATGATAGAACTAAACAAAACCCGCTTGTCATTTGGAAAGTCACACTCTTTCCCGCCGGCATTTTGGAACAAACGAATTCGGCCTTTGCCCTGGAAGACGATAGTATCCCCGCTCCGCAACTGATGATACAGGAGAGCCTTCGATGATCGATCTGCGCCGTCGGCCGCTGCCAATTGCGAAACGGCAATCATCGGATGTCCGGTATCATCGATCACCAGCCGGAGGATGGCCATGAACCTATTGGCGTGTTCGAAACCGGCGCCGATCCTCTATAATCAACGGGCGATCCCGATCGCCGATTGATCGGCATATCAGAAATCATCGACCGGGCAATCCAGTCAATTCAAGGGAGTTGAAACATGAGCCTTCGCATCAACGATACCGCACCGGACTTCACCGCCGAAACCACGAAAGGGACGATCCATTTCCATGACTGGATCGGCAATGGCTGGGCAGTCCTGTTTTCCCATCCGAAGAATTTCACCCCCGTCTGCACGACCGAGCTCGGCACCATGGCCGGCCTCGAAGGAGAGTTCACGAAGCGCGGCGTCAAGATCATCGGCATCTCCGTCGATCCGGTCGAAAGCCACGGCAAGTGGAAGGACGACATCAAGACCGCGACCGGGTTCGACGTGGAATATCCGCTGATCGGCGACCGCGATCTCAAGGTGGCCAAGCTCTACGACATGCTGCCGGCCGGCGCCGGCGAGACTTCGGAAGGCCGCACGCCGGCCGACAACGCCACGGTGCGCTCGGTCTACGTCATCGGGCCGGACAAGAAGATCAAGCTTATCCTCACCTATCCGATGACAACCGGCCGCAACTTCAACGAGATCCTGCGGGCGATCGACTCGATCCAGCTCACCGCCAAGCACCAGGTGGCGACACCCGCCAACTGGCAGCAGGGCGACGACGTCATCATCACCGCTGCGGTTTCGAACGAGGATGCCGTAGCCCGCTTCGGGTCCTTCGATACGGTCCTGCCTTATCTGCGCAAGACCAAGCAGCCGACGGCCTGACCCGAGCTGACGTGAATCTTGAGGCCGGCGGAGCGGATCGCTTCGCCGGCCTTCTCATATCACTCCTATCGAATGCCGGAGCCGTGGGGAATTTCCCTTCAATAGACGGGATACATCCCCCAGAAGAAGCTTTCGGAATATTCCCGGTCGGGAACACGGTCCATCTCGCGATCGTTGCGCACTTTCTCGGGCGCCTGCTGCTCGGCAGGCTCCGGCTCCGCCTTCGGCGTCGCTCGCCGGGTCAGCCCGAACAGATCAAATCCAAACAGGGAAAAGCCACCACCAATCATCGTCAGCCTCCGGTTGGGTCAGCATCATGCCTTGAGAAGTTTCGGGTCAAAACCGATTTCGGTCAATGTAATCTACAAAAACGCTATACTAATTAGGCCGGAGCCTGGAAACAATTCTGTCACAAATGTGGCGTTTCACGAAATCGCCATCTTTGCAAGTGGAGCACTGAATGGTGTCAGGTGAAGAAACGGTTTGCCGGCCGGGGCAGGCCGAGGTGCTCCCTCAGCGTCGTGCCTTCGTAGTCGCGGCGGAAAATTCCCCGGCGCTGGAGTTCCGGGATCAGCCGCTCCGCCACATCGTCCAGGCCTTGCGGCAGATAAGGGAAGACGACGGTGAAACCGTCGGACGCCTCTTCCCCCAGCCACGATTGCATCTCGTCGGCAACGGTTTGCGGCGTGCCGACGAAGGCGAGCCCGGAATATCCGCCATAGCGCTGGGCAAGTTGCCGCACGGTGAGCTTTTCCTGTTCGGCGAGCCTCAGGACCCCTGCCCTGCCGGACTTGCTGGCATTGGTTTCGGGGATATCCGGCAGCGGTTGATCGGGATCGAAACCGGAAGCATCGTGACCGAGCGCGATCGAGAGCGAAGCGATCGCGCTGTCGTAATGCACGAGACTGTCGAGCTTGGCCCGCTTCGCCTTCGCCTCCTCGACCGTATCTCCGATCACGATGAAGGCGGCCGGCAGGATTTTCAGGTGCTCCCGATTGCGGCCGATCGCCGCCATGCGCCCCTTGATGTCCGCATAAAGCGCCTTGCCGGCTGAAAGATCACGCGGCGAACAGAAGACCACCTCGGCCGTCTCCGCCGCAAGCTGGCGTCCCGGTTCCGACTGCCCTGCCTGCACGATCACCGGCCAACCCTGAATAGGCCGGGCGATATTGAGCGGCCCGCGCACGCTCAGTTCCTCGCCCTTGTGGTCGAGCACATGCATCTTGCCGGGATCGAAGTAGATGCCGCTTTCCTGATCGCGGACAAACGCGTCGTCGGCGAAACTGTCCCACAGACCCGTCACCACGTCGTAGAATTCCCGCGCCCGCTTGTAGCGCTCGCCATGTTCCACATGCTCGTCGAGCCCGAAATTGCGCGCCGCATCCGGATTGGACGTCGTGACGATGTTCCAGGCGGCCCGGCCGTTACTGATATGATCGAGCGAGGCGAAGCGGCGGGCGATGTGATAGGGCTCGTCGAATGTCGTCGAGGCGGTCGCCGCAAGGCCGATCCGCTCGGTCACCGCCGCCAGTGCCGAAAGCAGCGTGAACGGCTCGAAGGACGTGACGGTGTGGCTGCGCTTCAGCGCTTCCACCGGCATGTTCAGCACCGCCAGGTGATCGGCCATGAAGAAGGCATCGAACTTCGCCCGCTCCAGCTTCTGGGCGAAGGACCTGATATGCGCAAAGTTGAAGTTGGCGTCCGGATAGGCGCCGGGATAACGCCACGCTCCCGTATGCAGGCTGACGGGGCGCATGAAGGCGGTGAGGTGCAGAGACTTTGGCATGGGAGACGCTCGATCGGAAAGGAGGACGTAAGCCGCGTTCCATCCAGATTAGAGTTTCTCTTTTTGCGCGCTAAGGAAAGTTGTTTCGCGGATCATATCGGGCCGGAGAAATTCTCTCTTCTCCCGCTCAATTCGGCGTGACAATCCGCAAATCTCTCTTTGCAGCCGCTGAAAAGAGAAAATTCGCTTCGTCCGGCGCCGGCAATTGAAGCTTTATTCCTTCTCACGGACCTCACGGCGTGGCTCAATAACAGGCTTGATCCGGGAGTTGAGCCCCAGGAGTTGATCAATGAGCAGGGTTTTCCATTTGGCTGGAAAGATCAGAGCAGTGGCTCCATACCTCGCAACCGAAGACCAGGCAATCGACGTGGCGAAGGCGCTGGCGCAGCAGATCGTCGAGGGCTCGGGCCTTCGCGACCGGGAAAGGATCCTTCCCCATCACGAGATGGAGCTTGTCGCCCAGTCGGGCCTGCTCGGCATCACGGTACCCGCCGAATATGGCGGGGCGGATATTTCCAACGCCTTCCTGGCGGAGGTGATCGCCATCCTGTCGGAGGCGGATAGTTCGGTGGGACAAATCCCGCAGAACCATTATCACATCCTCGAAGCGCTCAGGCTTTGCGGCACGGAGGAACAGAAGAAGTTCTTCTTCGCGCGGGCGCTGGCGGGTGAACATTTCGCCAATGCGCTGGCGGAAGCAGGCGTCGCGGCGGCCGGAGATATCGAGACCAGGCTCGGGCCGGACGGCGTCGGCTATCGCATCAACGGGCGCAAATATTATTCGACCGGTGCGCTCTTTGCCGATTGGGTGGCGATCTTCGCCATCGACCCTCATGGCAGGATCGTCATGGCGATCGTGCCCAGGGAGACGGACGGCGTCACCATCGTCGATGACTGGGACAGCTTCGGGCAGCGAACGACCGCCAGCGGCACGGTCCTGATCGAGAACGTCTATGTCTCGGCGGATGCGGTGATTGCCTATCACCGCAGCTTCGAGCGGCACGCGCCGGTCGGTTCCCTCGGCCAGCTCCTGCATGCGGCGATCGATCTCGGCATCGCGCGCGCCGCCTTCGCAGACATGCTGGATTTCGTCCGCCACAAGTCCCGCGGCATGCGCAATCTGGGGATCGAGACGGCAAGCAGCGATCCGCTGACGATCGCGCGCACGGGTTCGATCGCCGTGCGGCTGGAAGCGGCAGCGGCGGTTCTCGAACGGGCAGGCCGCAAGGTCGATGTCGCCCAGATCACCCCTTCGCCCGAAACGGCGATCGAGGCTTCGCTGGCGGTTGCGGCGGCGAAGATACTGACGACGGAGGCGGCGATGGATGCGACCAACGGCATATTCGAACTGGCCGGCACATCCGCCACGAAAGAAGAACTGAACCTCGACCGCCACTGGCGCAATGCCCGCACCCATACCGTGCATGATCCCGTCCGCTGGAAATATCATGCGATCGGAGACTTCCACCTGAACGGCAAGGTGCCGAAGCCGAACGGGCAGTTCTAGCCCTGCCTGCCGATCGCCTGGGCGTCCTCGGGAATGCCGCCGGAGCGCTTGGCGACCATCTCTTCCAGCGTCATCGTGTCGAGCACCGAGGCGATCGCATCGCGCACCTCGCTCATCGAGTGGCGGATCTGACAGTCTTCCGGGTGGTCGCAGTCGTCGCAGGCCTCGAACGCCGTCTTGCTGGCGCAGCGGATCGGCGCCAGCGGGCCGTCGAGAATGCGCACCGCCTGGCCGACATAGATCTGCGACGCCGGCTTCGACAGCGCATAGCCGCCGCCCGGCCCTTTCTTCGAGCGCAGCAGGCCGCCCTTGCGCAGTTCCAGCAGGATCGCGTCGAGGAACTTCTTGGAGATGTTGTTCTGCTCGGCGATCTCGCTGACGAAGGCGGTCCTGCCGGGTTCCAGCTGCGCCAGATGCACCAGGGCCTTGAGACCGTATTTTCCCTTTTTTGTCAGCATCGAATATCGAAAGCCTGCCTCGCCGTTTCCTTCTCGATACAGGACATGCCCGCAACGTTCAACGCCTGGTCTCACGTGACCGGCGTCGGTCGATCTTTCCGGAACCATCTTTCGAAAGGCGCAGCCGACGCATCCCTTAAGCGCTCATGTGGATGTCTGCATCGTTCCGCCGAGCGGCCGGGGCGCCAAAACGGCGGTTGGCCCCGCCCCGCTGAGAGAACCGGAAAGCACGTCGAAGAGAGCGTATCCTTCCTCCCAGCGCCCGAAACCGCTCGCGACATTGATATGACCGGCAAAGCCGATGGTGGTCAATTCGCTGCCCCAGTTGCGGACATGGTGCTCGAGATCGGCCACGCTCATATAGGGATCGTTGAGGCTGCCCACGACGAGGCTCGGAAAGGGAAGCCGTCCCAAAGGTTCCTCTCCGAATTCGATCATGCAGGGATGAAGCCGGAGCGTGACGCTCAGCGAACACGGTGCCACGAGCAAGGCTCCCCGGATTTTCTCCGCGGCGGGGCGATCGGCATAGCTTGCCGCAAGCAGGCATCCCAAGCTGTGGGCGACGAGAAAGGCGCCTTCGGTCTTCGAAAGCGCCCTGTCCAGTTCGGCCTGCCAGTCCTCCAGAACCGGACAGCTCCAGTCCTCCTGTTCCACGACGAACGCGCCGGGGCGCTCCCTCGCCCAATGGCGCTGCCAGTGCCCTTCCGGCGAGCCGTTCAGACCGGGCAGAATAAGGGTCGGATACATGGCAACCTCCAGAGCGGCTCCAGCAGTTTCGGATCGGACACGCCACAATGCGCACAAGGTGGAGACAGCGTCGGCCCTGCCTCAGAACACCTTTCCTTCCTTGAGATGGGTCGTCGTTCCGTTGAGCAGGTAATCGCCCACGACGCGCGATTTATGCAGCAGCGGATTGTGGTTGAGCACGGTACGGATGTTGCGCCAGTGACGGTCGAAATTGTTGTTGCGCGAGGTCGCCGACCCGCCGCCAAGTTCGAATATGCGTTCCGCAGTCCGGGGGCCGAGCTGCCCGAGCAGAAGCTGGGTCCGTGCGGTCGTCAGGGCACTTTGGAGCAACGCCTCTTCGACCTTCGCGTCGCCGCCTGCAGCAAACGCGGCCACCGTCCGATCCAGTGCCGCCGCGGCTGCGGCAACGGCCGCATCGATGGCGAACGAGTTGGCGGCGATCTCGCCGATCACCTGCTGGACGAACGGATCCTGGTTCGCCGTCTCCGCCATGCTGTGGGCGGCCGATCGGGCCTGGCGGCGCACATAGTCCAATCCATCGGCCAGAACGTTGCGGACCGCGCCCGCCGCGCTCGCGGCCAGATGCAGCTGCCGAAGCGTCGAACAATGGCGTCCGACCAGATTATCGAGACTGCGCCGCGCGAATTCGTGCGGGAATACCTCGACATCCTCGAGGATCACGCCGCCGCTCGCCGTCAGGCGCTGGCCCATGCCGTCCCAGTCGTCGAGGATCTTGATGCCCGGCCGGTCGACAGGCAGGAGCACGCCGACCGTCATCCCCTCTTCGTCCAGCGCGCTGAACGAAGCGAAGTCGGCAAAAGCCGTACCCGTCGCATACCATTTGCGCCCGTTCAGCCGGTAGGTGTCGCCCTTCCGGACGATCGTGTGGTCACCTGCCCCGGCCGCGCCGTCCCCTGCTCCGTATGGGCGCCGCCGAACAGTTTTCCGGCAAGGATCAGTTCGACCGCCCCGGCATCCCGCTCCCTCGGTTCGCTTAGGATGACGTTCTCGACATAGTTGAAATGCGACCGGAGCGCATGCGCCACGTTGGAATCCGCAGCGCCGATGGCGGCGATCATCTCGATGTAATCGGCAACCGAGCCGCCCGGCCCGCCCAGAGCGACGGGAATGCGCAACGTGCCAAGGCCCAGTTCGCGAAAGAGCCGGAAAGCTGCGAACGGCAGTTCGCGGTTGAGGTCGCGTTCAGCAGCCCCCCTGGCAATCTCGGCCGTAAACGCAGGAACGCGCGCAAGCAGCTCCTCTCGCGTCAGGTTCCTGTTTGTCTGCAATTTGGCGATCGTCACGAGAAAGTCTCCGGGGCGTAAAAACAGATGCGGGCGAACAATCAGGCCGCCCGCCTTTTCGTCAGCTACTCCTCAAGGTAGATGTCGGCTCCGTTGCTCCAGAGATGCTCCACCCCGACCTTGAGGTTCTTCACGCGCTTGTCGTAGACGGTGAGCACCGAGGGCGTGACGATGTCGAGCGTCGGCAGGTCCTGGACGACCAGCTTCTGGAACTCGTTGAAGAGTTGCAGCCGCTTTTGCGGATCGACTTCGACCGCCGCCGTCTCGAGCAGATGGTCGACCTGCGGGTTCACATATCTGGAACCGTTGGTGAAGGGCACGCCCGGCTTGAAGTTCTTCGACCAGTAGAGACGCTGGATGCCGACGGTCGGATCGTAGAGATTGCTCATGCCCTCGATGGCGATGTCGAAATCGCGGTCGGTGAAGATGCGCTTGACGAACGTGGCGAAATCCTGCGTGCGCAGCTCCACCTTGATGCCGATCTTGGCGAGGGCCTGGGCAAAATATTCGGCGGTCTGCTTGGGAGGACCGGAGGGCTGGGTCGGATCGATGAAGAGCTTGAAGCGGAAGCCGTCGGCGCCGCGCTTGTAGCCTGCCTCGTCGAGAAGCTTTTCGGCCTTGGCGGGATCGAACTCGTATTTGGGAAGATCCGGCGTGTAGAATTTCGCGAGATCCGGGCTGACCGGACCGTCGAGCCGCGTCGCGTATCCGAGATAGACCGTGTTGACGATGAAATCCTTGTCGATCGCGTGCGCGATCGCATGGCGCACCTTGATATCGGCCAGATATTTGTTTTCGAGGTTGAACTCCGCACGCGCGATGCTCGGAGAATAAGGCGCCGGATCGGTGTCGACGACGAGGTTCGGATTGGCTTTCAGGCGCTCGATATCGGTCAGCGGAAGATTGGCGGTCGAGACCTGCACCTCGCCGGTTTCGATCGCCGCGACCGCGGCTGCCGGATCTATGATGAAGCGGAAAATGATCTGGTCGAGATAAGGCTTCGGCGAGCCCCAATAATCCTCGTTCCTCTCGAAGATCGCATGGCTGCCGCGCACCCATTCGACGAATTTGTAGGGGCCGGTGCCGACCGGCGCGACGTTATGCGGGTTTTCGGCGATCTTGGTGCCTTCGTAGAGATGCTTCGGCACGATCGGCGCCTCGAAGCTCGCAAAAGCGCTGAGAAGATAGGGGGCCGGTTTGGAGAGGATGAGCTCGACCTCATGCGGGTTGAGGACATTCGCCTTTTCGACCGTCGCGAATGTGGCGCGGCCGCGCGGATGGTTTTCCTTGAGCGCGAGAATGGAGAAGGCGACGTCCTCGGCGGTGAAATCCTGGCCGTCATGCCAGCGCACGCCCTCTCGCAGCTTGAACCAGTAGCGCAGGCCGTCGCCGCTCACCTTCCATTCGGTGGCCAGAAGCGGCTGGGGATTGAAATCCTTGTCATAGGTAAGCAGGCTCTCGGTCGTCTTGCCGCTGATGTAATAGGCGGCTCCGGCGCTATGGGCGATGAGAACCAGGACCGGCGGTTCCGTGCCGATATTGATCGAAACGCTGCCGCCCCGAGGCGTCTCGTCCTCAGCGCGGGAAGCATAAGGAACGGCGGCGACCGCCGCCAGAGCAACCGTGGAAAGCAGGAAAGCGCGGCGGGTCGGCTTCAGGGCCTGCGCGTTTTTGATCGTCATCGTCAGTATCCCCCAAACGGCAACTTCGGCCAGGAGGCGGAAGAGCGCGGATTCGTCCAACACTCATGCAAGAGTGATCGCCGATGACGATATAAAATCCACTAACTTTATCGAGATACTGGATTTCTAAAGCTCCGCGCATTGCTGAAAAAAGCTACGCGATTTCCGATGGTCTTGGAGAATTTTTCACATCGGCGGCTGGTGGGAGACCGCTTTCCAAAAATTCATCCTAATCTCCCGAAAACCGGCGAAATCGGACGGAGCGAACGAAATTGCTCCGGAACCGCCATCCGGAAAAATCCCATCTCAAAATTGTTCCTCAAAACGCAATCTATAATGTCTATTGGATAACTGGAGTAATTTAAGTTCGTGCATGGTCGCCCGACCGAAACTTGGGCTTTCGCTGCCTTCCAGGAGCTCTTCATGCAATCCGAATTCATCGGCCATACCTCCAACCGCGAGGGATCCGACATCGTCCCCGCCAGCGGTCCGGTCATAGACAAGGCCTATATCCGCAGGCATGTGCAGGCTGCGGAAGCCGCAGGGATCGATCGCCTGCTGATCGGCCAGTTCGCGCAATGGCCCGACAACAACCAGATCGCGGCCTATGTCTTCAGCCAGACGGAAAGGATCGGTGCGCTGCTTGCCCATCGGCCCGGCCTGATGACCCCGACGCTCGGCGCACGGCAGCTCGCGACCCTCGACCAGTTCTCCGAGGGGCGCCTGTGGGTGCATATCATCACCGGCGGCTCGGATGCCGACCAGGCCCGCGATGGCGATTTCGAGGACCACGACACCCGCTACGCCCGCACCGACGAATACCTGGCCGTGCTGAAGAAGGTCTGGGAAAGCGATGAGCCCTTCGACCATGAAGGCCGTTTCTACAAGTTCAAGGGCGCATTCAGCCAGGTGAAACCGTTCCAGAAGCCGCGCATCCCGATCTCCTTCGGCGGTTCTTCCGATGCGGCCATCGCGGTGGCCGGCAAGCACGCCGATATCTATGCGCTCTGGGGTGAGCCGCTGGACGGCGCGCGCGAGACGATCGCCAAGGTGCGCGCCGCAGCCACCGCCAACGGCCGTTCGCCCCATGACATCCGCTTCACCCTCGCCTTCCGCACCGTCGTCGCCGAGACCGAGGACGCAGCTTGGGAGAAGGCCGCCGACATCCTCCGGAAGGTGAAATCGCAGGTCGCCCGCTCGGCCGGCGGCAACGGCGAGAAACTGCCCTCGAATACCGGTTCGGTGCGGCTGCGCGAGGCCGCCAGTCGCGGCAAGGTTCTCGACAAGCGGCTGTGGACCGAAGTGGCGGAGGCAAGCGGCGCCGGCGGCAATTCCACCGCGCTCGTCGGCACGCCGGAGCAGATCGCCGAGGCCATCCTCGATTATTACGATGCCGGCGTCTCCAACTTCCTCGTGCGCGGCTTCTACCCGACCGAGGATACCGTCACCTACGGGCGGGACGTGGTGCCGCTCGTCAAAGCCGGAATTGCAGAACGGGAAGCCAGAAAGGTGGCCGCAGAATGACAACACCGCTCGATATCGTCGACGTTCATACGCATCTGTGGCCGCCGGCCTGGGGACCGGGGGGCAAATATGCCAAGCCCGCCAGCGGCTTCGCGCCAGAGATCTACCGCAAGATCACCACCCCCGAGGCTCTCGTGGAAGAGTTCGAGGCGGCCGGCGTGCAGCTTTCGATCGTCACGGCGACGATCGAAAGCCTGTTCGGCGCGGAAGGCCCGGTGAACTTTGCGGCCATACGCGAAGCCAACGACTGGCTGGCCACGCTTTCCCGCGATCACCGGACACTTGCCGGCTTCGGCGTGACCGATGCCTTCGCAGGGGAGGAAGGAGCCCGCGAGGCGGAGCGCGCGATCGGCGAACTCGGCCTGTCGGGGCTGGTGATCGATTCCTCACGCGACGGAAAATTCCTCGCCGACGCATCGGTCAGACCGACGCTCGAAGTGGCCGCGCACTACAGGGTGCCGGTCTTCGTGCATCCGGTCGCCCACCCGAATTCGCAGGTGCTGATCGCGGGTGCCGGCATGCTCGGAAACTCGCTCGGACGGGGCCTGATGAACGGCGTGGCCTTCCTCTCCGTCATCCAGTCGCCGCTGCTCGACGAACTGCCGGACCTCCACCTCATCTTCGCAACCCTTGGGCTGGGCGCGATCGTGCAGGCCGCCCGCGGCGGAATTTACGGCCGCGCCGAGCGGGCGGCGGGCAAACGCCCCAACATCTATTTCGATACGATGGGGCACGATCCGGCGATCATCCGCACGCTGACCGGCTTCTTCGGTGCCGAACGCGTGCTGGCCGGCACCGATTGGCCCATCCTCGCCGCTCTCGACCAGAAGAACCTGGCTGCGAGCCTCGCCGAAGCGGGCCTGAACGATGCGGAAGCCCGCCTGGTGGCGGGCGGCAATGCCCGGCGGCTCCTCGGCTTGCGGGAAGCGCAGGCGCAAGCGGCGGAGTAGACTGCCCAACGAGAAAGGCCCCGACCGAAAATCGGGGCCTTTTCGTCGACGGAAAAGACCCGGCCTCGCGGCCGGGCAAACTTCAATCAGGCCACACGCTGCGGACGGGCGAGCGGGATAACCTGTGCCTCAGCAGCCGCCGAACGCGGTACGCGGCCTTCGACCGGATGGCCTGGATCGGTAAAGCCGGGCGTCGAGGGATGGCCGGTCGCGACCAGCCGATCGACGAGTGCCTCGTCTTCCGCGTCCAGCTTCACGTCGAGGGCACGGATGTAAGCGTCCCATTGCTCTTCGGTACGGGGGCCGGCGATCGCCGAGGTGATCAGCCGGTTGTTCAGCACCCAGGCGAGCGCGAAATCGGCGGCGGCGATGCCCCTGGCCTCCGCATGCGCGGCGATCTGCTTTGCGATGGCGATCGATTCCTCACGGAACTCCACGTCGTGCATGCGCTTGTCGCCGCGGCCGGCGCGGGTATCGGCGGCCGGCGCCTCGCCGACGTTGTATTTGCCGGTCAAGACGCCACGCGCCAGCGGGCTATAGGAGACGACACCGAGACCATAGGCGGCCGCGGCCGGCAGCTGCTCGGCTTCGGCCGTGCGGTTGACGATGTTGTAGAGCGGCTGGCTGGCGATCGGCCGGTCGATGCCGAGCTGGTCGGCAAGATGGGCAACCTCCGCGATGCGCCAGCCACGGAAATTCGAGACGCCGAAATAGCGCAGCTTTCCGGCCTTGATCAGGTCGGCGATCGCCCGCACCGGCTCCTCCAGCGGCGCATCGAAGACGGCGCGGTGGAAGTAGAGGATGTCGATGTAGTCGGTATCGAGATTGCGCAGCGAATTCTCCACCGTCTGGTAGACCCATTTGCGGGAATAGCCGCCGAGGTTCGGCCCCTTGTTGTGAGAATTGACGAACTTGGTCGCCACGACCCAGCTGTCGCGGTTCTTCTTGATGCCCCGGCCGACCACCTGCTCCGACTTGCCGTCGTGATAGACGTCGGCGGTATCGATGAAATTGATGCCCTGGTCGCGTGCCTTGTCGATGATGCGGAATGCGACATCGTCAGGCGTCTGGTTGCCGAACATCATGGCCCCCAGCGTCAGCGGCGACACCTTGAGGGCACTGCGGCCCAGATAGCGATACTCAACCATTTGAAAACTCCCTGGTCATTCAGTTGATAGTGTCCGCGAAATGGCACGCGACCTGATGGCCGGGCGCAATGGAACGGAATTCGGGCTCCTCGGCGCGACAGAGATCCGTCGCGAGCGGGCAGCGGGTATGGAACCGGCAGCCCGATGGAATATCGCTCGGGCTCGGCAGGTCGCCGCCGAGCGGGGCTGCCTGGCGTGGCCTTGCCGGATCGGGCACCGCCTCCATCAGCGCCCGCGTATAGGGATGCCGCGGATCGGACCAGAGCGTGGCATTGTCGGCGCTTTCCACGATCCGCCCGAGATACATGACCATAACCCGGTCGGCGAAATAGCGCACCACGGAAAGATCGTGGCTGATGAAAAGATAGGAAAGGCCGAACTCCTTCTTCATCTCGACCAGCAGGTTGAGGATCTGCGCCTGGATGGAGAGGTCGAGCGCCGAGACGGGCTCGTCGCAGACGATCAGTTCCGGGTTGAGAAGCAGGGCGCGGGCGATGCCGATGCGCTGCCGCTGGCCGCCGGAGAATTCGTGCGGGTAGCGATTGATGGAATCGGCCGGCAGCCCGACCTTGGCAACGATGTCGCCGACGATCCGCCGCCGCTTGGCGCGATCCCCCGCCTTGTGCACGGCGAGTGGCGCCTCCAGGATCTCGCCGATCGTCTGGCGCGGATTGAGGGAAGCGAACGGATCCTGAAAGATCATCTGGATCGACTTGCGGACGTTCCGCAACCGCCGCTGGTCGAGGACAGTTATATCCTCTCCCTTGAATTCGATCCTGCCGTCGGTCGGATCGACCAGCCTGAGCACCGTCTTGCCGAGCGTGGATTTGCCGCAGCCGCTTTCGCCGACAAGGCCGACCGTCTCGCCCCGTTCGACCACCAGATCGACGCCGTCGACTGCCCGCAACACGCCGTCGCGGCTCTTGTAATGGGTCTTGAGGTCAGAGACTGAGAGCAGCGGCATGCGGCACGGCCTTGATGGGAGAAGTGAAGGGACAGGCGACCAGGCGGTCCGGAGCCGGAACGGTGAGCTGCGGGACATGATGGCCGCAGCTCGCACGCGCTTGCGCGCATCGCGGCCGGAAAGGACAGCCCGCCTCGCCGGCGGCGGAGACGATCGAGCCGGGAATTTCGCTGAGCGCACCGTCGCGATAGTGAAAATCGTTCTTCAGCCGCGGCGAGGCCGCGAGCAGACCGCGCGTATAGGGATGCAGCGGATTGTTGAAGAGGTCGCCGGGCAGCGCCTGCTCGACCTTGCGGCCGGCATACATGACGACCACCTTGTCGGCCCATTGCGCCACCACGCCGAGATCGTGCGTGATGAGGACCACGGCCATCTGCAGCTCGCGCCTCAACGTGTCGAGCAGGTCGAGCACCTGCGCCTGGATGGTGACGTCGAGCGCCGTCGTCGGTTCGTCGGCGATCAGGAGCTTCGGCTTGCAGGCGACGGCGATCGCGATCATCACGCGCTGCCGCATGCCGCCGGAGAGCTGGTGCGGATAATCGTCCACCCGCTTTTCCGGCGCCGGGATGCGCACCAGCTTCAGGAGCTCGACCGCCCGCTCGCTCGCCGCCCTGCCCGACAGCCTCTCGTGAACCTTCAGCACTTCGGCGATCTGCCGGCCGATGGTCATCACCGGATTGAGGCTGGTCATCGGCTCCTGGAAGATCATCGCGATGTCGCGCCCGCGCAGGTGCCGCATCTCGCGCGCGTCGAGCTTCAGGAGGTCGCGCCCGCCAAAGGCGATACGACCGCTGGCCACCTTCGCCGCGCGTGGCAGAAGTTGCATCAGCGCCAGCGCGGTGAGCGACTTTCCGGACCCGGATTCGCCGACGATTGCCAGCGTCTCGCCCTGCCCGATGTCGAAGGAGAGATCGCGGACGGGTTCTGCGCGCGGAAAGCGGATGGTGAGATTGTCGACCTGAAGAAGCGGTGCCATGGGTCAGCGGTCCTGCGAGAAGCGAGGGTTGAGGGCATCGTTGAGCCCGTCGCCGATGAGGTTGAGGGCAAGCACCGTGAAGACGATCGCGAGTCCCGGCAGCGCGGTGAGATACCATGCGGTGCGGACGAGCTCGCGCCCGGTGCCGATCATCGAGCCCCAGCTCACCACGTTGGGATCGCCGAGCCCCATGAAGGACAGCGCCGATTCCATCAGGATCGCGGTGGCGACCATGACCGACGACGTGACGATAATCGGCGGCAGCGCGTTCGGCAGGATCTCGCGGAAGATGATGCGCATGTGGCCGTAACCGAGGCTGCGGGCGGCCATGACGAAATCCTTCTCGCGGATGGCGCGGAACTCGGCGCGCGTCAGCCGCGCCACCGTCGGCCACGAAATGACGGCGATCGCCAGCGTCACGGTCGTCGCGGAAGGCTGGGCGATCGCCACCAGCACGACGAGCAGCACGAAGCTCGGCAGCGTCTGGAAGATTTCGATCAGCCGCACCAGCGCATCGTCGATCCAGCCGCCGAAATAACCGGCGACCGACCCGACCAGGACGCCGAAGGTGAGACCGAGGGCGGTTGCCGTCAGGCCGACGAAGAGCGAGATGCGGGAACCGTGCAATATGCCGGCCAGCACGTCGCGGCCAAGCGAATCCGTGCCGAGCGGAAAATCCGGATTCTGGCCCGGCCATAGGAAGGGCCGCCCCACCATGGAAAGAGGGTCGTCGGGATAAAGGATCGGCGCGATGAAGGCGATGATGATGACGAGCGCCAGAAACCCCGTACCGAACAGGGCGTTCGGATTGGACAGGAAAACCTTGAGCGCCCGCCTGCCATTGGTGACGGCGACGGCCGAACTCGACTGCGAGCGCGCATCCGGCGCCTTCATGTTGGACCAGGCCGGATCCGCCGGAGAGGAAGGCGCGACCGGCTCCGCCTCGATCGGGGCGATCTGGCGCTCGGCCGCAACACCACGCAGCGTACCGATATCGGTGGTGGACATCAGCGGGCTCCAATACGGGGGTCGAGCCAGGCGTGGACGAGGTCCACGGCGGCATTGGCGATGATGACGAGAAGCGAGGATAAAAGCAGGATGCCGAGCAGCACCGTGAAATCGCGGCCCATCACCGCCTCGAAGGCAAGCCGCCCGAGGCCGGGCCAGCTATAGACGGTCTCCACCACCACGGCACCGCCGAGCATGCCGCCGATATGCATGCCGGCCATGGTGGTGATCGGGATCAGCGCATTGCGCAGGATATGCCGCGCCGTGACGCCGAAAGGTGTCAGGCCCTTCGCATAGGCCGTACGGACGAAATCCTGGTTCTTGACCTCGAGCATCGAGGCGCGCGTCAGCCGGGCATAGATCGCGACGTAAAAGAGCGCCAGGGAAGTTGCCGGCAGCACCATGTAGCGGGCCTTGTCGAGAAGCGCCGGCCAGCCGGTGAGCCGCGATCCGATGGTCGCCGCCCCGCCGCTTGGCAGCCAGCCGAGCTTGACGGAGAAGAAGACGATCAGCATCAGGCCGATCCAGAAGCTCGGGATCGAATAAAAGAGCAGCGAGAAGATCGACAAAAGCCGGTCGGGGATGCGGCCGGCAAAGGTCGCCATCAACGAACCGAGAATGACGCCGAGCAGAATGGCGATCAAAAGCGCCACCGCCATCAAGGTGAGCGTGCCCGGCAGGCGTTGCGCGATGAGATCGGCGACCGGCATGCCATAACGCGGCGAAAAGCCGAGGCTGAAATGCGCCAGGTTGTTGAGATAATGCCCCAACTGCACGAGCACGGGATTGTCGAGCCCGAAGCGCGAGCGCAGCGCCGCCATGCTCTCCTCGGTCGCCGAACCCGCCTCGCCGGCCATCACGTCGGCGGCATCGCCGGGCGCGAGCTGGAGCAGGAAGAAATTCAGGATGACGATCCCGAGCACGGTCGGGATCGCCTGCAGCAAAGTGCGTCGCAGTGTTCGTCCAATTCTCACCAGCGCCGGCATGGATGTCGTCTCTTCACTTCAACAATTCGCCCGAACGGTTCCTGGGGATCGCGAACCGAAACCCTCGGCGCTTGCGATCAGTCGGGCGTCCAATGATTTTGATAGTTGACTAATTCTATAGGCTTTGTCAAACCTGTTTTGGTAAATATAACCTGATATATGCCAATTTCAGAAATCAGGTTCCGTTAGAAACCGATTTTTGCAAGAAGGAAGAAACGATTTACCAATTTCCCTTCGACGCGCGCAACAAACGCGTTCCAAAGCGGTGATTGGCGAAAAAGGCTTCCGGGGATGTGCCGCAAAGGCAGGAGAGGACCTATGACGCTCAGAAACACGATCTCGCAGATCTGGTATACCCGCTGCCCCGTGCCCACCCCCGTCGGCCTGGCCACCCAGCTCGGCCTGCTCGATGAGGCCTTTGCAAAAGAGGGCATCACGCTCAATTCGATCATCGACAGCAAGGACCGGGCGATCCGATCCAGCCATTTCGATCATCACCTGCAGTATTCGTTCCGCCACGGCGGCAATGTCCCGCCGATCCGAGCGCGCTCGGAAGGCAATCCGACCCGGCTTGCCGGCATCACCTGGACCGACGAATTCCAGGCGATCGTCACGCTGCCGCAAACCGGCATCAAGACGACGCGCGATCTCCTCGGCCGCCGCTTCGGCATCGCGCGCCGCCCGCCCGGCATCGTCGATTTCATGGCCGCGACGGCGCTGAAGGGCCTCGTCTCCGCCCTGTCGCTCGAGGGACTGACGCATAAGGATGTCGAGATCGTCGATATTCCGCTGCCCGACTCCGTGCTCGACAACCGTGAAGGCCCACAACTCTACGGGCTTCGCAACCGGCAGGCCTATGGTCCCGAAATCGCAGCCCTGCTGCGTGGCGAAGTGGACGCGATCTACGTAAAAGGCACGCCCGGCATCAACGTCGCCAATCTCTTCGCCACCCATACGGTCAGCGAATTCGGCTTCCACCCCGATCCGAAGATCCGCATCAACTCGGGTTCCCCGCGCATTCTGACCGTCGACGAGCGGCTGGCGGAGGACCGGCCGGATCTCGTGGCAAAGCTCATCGAAACCCTGAAGAAGGCGAGCGCCTGGGCGGAAAGCCATCCGGACGAGGTACGCCGTTTCGTCGCCCGCGAAGTCGGCGCATCGGAGGAAGTGGTCGCGGCCGCCAATGGCCCGGATCTTCATCGGCATCTTGGTATCGGGCTCGAACCGGAATTGGTCGACGCCATCGGCCATTACAAGGATTTCCTGCACGAATGGGGCTTCCTTGCATCGAATTTCGATATCGGGGAATGGATCGACCGCCGTCCCTGGGCGCTTATCGAAACTCCCGCCGCCGCCTGACCGGAGAGCCCGATGACACAAACCATCGATTTCGCGCCGGTGATCGCCAGGGCCGAGGAACTGGGACAGCGTTTCGCGCTGACCGCCGGGCATTATGACGCGACAGGCGAATTCCCGTTCGCCAATTTCGATGCGCTCCACGAGGCGGGCCTGCTCGGTCTCGTGACCGCGCCCGAACACGGCGGCCTCGGAGGCGGCCTCGACCAAGCGCTGGCGGTCGTCTCGGCCATTGCCCGCGGCGAGCCTTCCACCGCGCTGGTGCTCTCCATGCACTACAACCAGCATTATTCGATCCGGGCTTCCGGCAAGTGGCCGAAACACCTGGTCGAGCGGGTCACCAGGGCCAATCGCGACGGCGTGGCGCTCATCAATGCCGCGCAGGTGGAGCCACGCGTCGGCTCGCCCTCGCACGGCGCCCTGCCGGAAACCATAGCCCGCAGGGTCGGCAACCAGTGGCGGATCACCGGCCACAAGACCTATGCGACCGGCATTCCGCTGCTGCGCTGGGTCTTAGTACTCGCCGTCACCGACGAGCCGGAACCGCGGCTCGGTTCCTTCCTCGTGCCGACCTCGGCAGACGGCATCCGGGTCGAGAAGACCTGGAACGCCACCGGCATGCGTGCCACCAACAGCGACGATCTGATCCTCGACGACGTGGCGATCCCGCTGGAGGACGTGCTCGACATCGCCCCCGCCAGCGAGGGACTGAGGCGCGACGAGCGCATGGGCGCCTGGTATTTCAGCCTCGTCCCGGCGATCTACGACGGTGCCGCCCGCGGCGCACGCGACTGGCTGCTCGACTTCACCACGACGCGGGCGCCGGCCAGCCTCGGCGCGCCGCTTTCGACCGTGCCGCGCATTCAGGACGGTCTTGGCCAGATCGAGGTCTGGCTGACGGTCAACCGCCGGCTGCTCCGCTCGATCGCCGAGGACTTCGATGCCGGTCGGCCCTTCGGTCCGGATGCGGCAGCCGTCAAGCACACGGTCATCGAGAATGCGATTGCGGTCACCACGCTGGCGCTGGAGCTCGGCGGCAATCCCGGCATCAGCCGCGACAATCCACTGGAACGCCACCACCGCGACGCGCTTTCCGGCAAGGCGCACGCCCCGCAGAACAATCTCGTCCGCACCATGCTCGCCAAAGCGGCGATCGGCCGCCACGCGGCCACCCCCGCCGTGCCGCGGGAACCCGTGCCCGTGCGCGCCGGCCCGCAACCCCGCCTCGCCGCCGTCGGCCGCTAGCCAAGGAGCCCGCCATGTCCACTCTCGATTCCGTCTGGTATACGCGCTGCCCGGCGCCGACGCCGCTGTCGATCGCCCACCAGCTCGGCTGGGTCGACCGGCAATTCCAGGCATCCGGCATTTCCGTGCGTTCGATCCGCGACAGCAAGGACCCTGCGGTCCGGCAGAGCCATTTCACCCATGCGCTCGACTATTCCTTCCGCCAGGGAGGTAATATTCCGCCGATCTGGGCGCGGGCCGGCGGGCGCAAGACCCGTGTCGTCGGCATCACGACAACCGACGAATTCCAGGCGATCATCGCACTCCCCTCCTCCGGCATCGCCAGGGGCGCCGATCTCAAGGGCCGGCGCATCGGCGTGCCGCGCAAGCCGCAGGAGAAGCTCGTCGATTTCCAGCGCGCCACGGCGCTCAAGGGGATCGTCTCCGCCCTGTCGCTGGAGGGGCTGAGCCATGCCGATGTCGAACTCGTCTATCTCGACAGCGCCGAGGCAACCCTGATCGAGCGCGGCAATGCTGCCTTTCTCGGCCTGAAGCGCCGCTATCCCTACGGTGACGAGCTCCTGGCGCTTGCCCGCGGGGATATCGACGCCTTCTTCGTCAAGGGCGCGGAAGGCGTAGTCCTGGCCAATCAGATCGGTGCCGTCGTGGTGTCGGAATTCGGCTTCCATCCGGACCCGAAGATCCGCATCAACAACGGCACGCCGCGGCCGCTGACGGTCGATGCCCGTTTCTTCGACGAACATTTCGATCTGGTCGCCGATCTGGTCGCCACCGTCGGCCGGGTCGCCGCGTGGGCTGAGGAGAACCCGCATGATGCGGTGCGCTTCATCGCCAACGAAATCGGCGTCGGCGAGGATGCCATCCGGGCCGCAAACGGCCCGGATGTGCACAGGCATCTGACGCTCTCGCTCGACGACGAGCAGATCGCCGCCTTCGACCATTTCAAGCAATTCCTGCTCGAATGGGACTTCATCCCGGCAGATTTCGACATCTCTGGCTGGATAGACCGCGGACCGCTGGAAGCGGCCAATCGGCGGGCGGCGGCATGAGCCCGGCCCCGATCCTCGTGACCGGCGCGACCGGCCGGCTGGGGCGGCTTGTCGTCGAGCGGCTGATCGCGCTGGAACAGCCGGTTCGCGTCTTCACGCGCCGGCCGGAGACCGCGCGAAAGCTCTTCGGTAAGGCGGTGCAGATCGCGCTTGGGGAATTCGCCGACGGAACCTCACTCGAGGCGGCCCTGCGCGGCGCCGAACGGCTTCTCCTGCTGTCGCCGATCAGTGCGACGCTTGTCGCGGACCAGATCGCCGTCGCCAATGCGGCGGCAGCTTCCGGCGCCCGCCGCATCGTCAAGATTTCCGGCTCCGACTGGACGATCGACCCGCCCGGCAGTTCCATCTCGGGCGACGCGCATGCCGCCGTGGAACGCCATCTCGGCAAGCTTCCGCTCGAACGGGTTTGCCTGCGCCCCAATGCCTGGATGCAGGTGTCGCTCGCCAACACGATAAGGCAGGTGCTGTCCGGCAATCCCGTCTTTGCAGCCAATCCCGATGCCGGGGTCGGCTATATCGACGCCCGCGACATCGCCGATGTCGCCGTCCATCAATTGCTCGCCGATCAGGTTGCCGGCGAGACGCTCAATCTGACCGGTCCTCACGTGGCGACGCCCCGACAGATCGCCGGCCTCCTCTCGGCGGCTCTCGGGCGCCCGGTCGCCGCGATCGGCAAGACGCCGGCCGCTGCCGCTCCGGGCGCGGATTTCGAACAGCGTGCCGTCGCGCAATTTGCCACGTTGATCGCCGCCGGACGGGCGGCGGTGGCAACAGGTGTCGTCCAATCCCTTCTTCACCGCTCACCACGCAGCGTCGAAGCCTTCATTTCCGAACATCTGGTTTCCGAGGCGGCGCTTGCCGGGTAATATTCATGACTATTCCCTTCGTTGACATCGCCATCATCGGTGGAGGTCCGGGCGGCCTGGCACTCGCCCAAGGACTGAAGAAGAACGGCATCGACGCCGCGGTTTTCGAGCGCGACCCGGTCCGCGCCGATTACGTGCAGGGTTTTCGCATGCGCATCCGCCAACGCGGCATCGATGCGCTTAAAGCCAATCTGCCGACACACCTTTTCGATGCCTTCATCGATACGCTGGGCCTTGCGCCCACCGAAAACCTCGTTCTCGACGAGCAGTTCAACCGCATCGATGGCGCTGGCAACGGCAGCGGCGAGCCGGAAGACACCCATATCGAGAAATCCGTAAGCCGCATCACGCTGCGGCAGATCCTGTTGTCCGGTCTCGACGGCATCTTCCACCCGGGCAAGTGTTTCGAGCGCTACGAGAACCTGCGTGACGGAACAGTGGTCGCCCACTTCGCCGACGGGACCGCGGTGCGCGCCAGCCTGCTGGTCGGTGCCGATGGCGCGGGATCCAAGGTGCGCCGGCAGCTTCTGCCGGAGCTCGGAAGCATCGACACGGGCGTTCGCCGCCTGGCCGGCAAGATCACGCTCGAAGACGCGGCTCGCTACGGCATCTCCCCGCTGCTGACCGATTTCAACACCCATATCCGGCCGCGTGACGGCCGCACCTTGATGATCACCAGCCACCGGGTCGATCCCGCGGCTTACGCCCGGCATGGCCTGATCGGTGCGGAAGATCCGGGCCACCGCGACATCCCCGGCTTCCATTTCAACAACACGACCAGCTATGCTTGGTGGAATACCGCCTATGAGGCAGGGGAACTCGGCCCTGACGAGGTTCTCGAACATCTCGACGGCGCGGCATTGCTGGACGCGCTCCTCGCCCGCATCGCCCGCTGGGACGAGCGTATCCTGAAGCTCATCCGCCATACCGATCCCTCGACGGTCGCCTTCCTCAAGGTGAAGAGCTCCACGCCGGGAGCCGTCTGGCAGACCGGCCCCGTCACCCTGCTCGGCGATGCCATCCACGCGATGACCTATTTTCGCGCGCTCGGCGGCAATACGGCGCTCTACGACACGGGGCTGCTCGTTCCAGAACTTGTCGCCGCGCGTCGCCAGGGCAAGCCGCTGCTTGCCGCGGTTCAGGATTACGAGAACGCCATGCGAGACCATGGATACGAGGCGGTCCGCTCCTCGCTTTCGGCCATGCAGCGCAATATCGGAGCCGGCCGGCCGCTGAAGGCCGAGGCCGCTCCCCAACGGTTCCGGGAACACACATGACCAGTTCAAAACGCAAGCTCAATCTCAACGTGGGCATCAATACGACCGGCTATCTCGGCAACGCATGGCGATACCGCACAGGCACGCGCCACGACATCACCGATCCCGATTATTATCGCCGGCTGACCGAGCTTGCCCACAAGGGCCGGTTCGATGCGGTATTCTTTTCCGACCACCCCGCGCTGATGACCGACCCGAACGGGCGGCCCTTCCACACGATCGACCCGCTGATGCTGTGCACGGCGCTCGCAGCGCAAGTGCCGGACATCGGTTTCGTCGCCACGATGACCTCAAGCTACAATTCGCCCTACAATTTCGCGCGGCGCACCCAGTCGGCGGATATCATTTCCGGCGGCCGTATGATCATCAACGTCGTCTCGTCGTTCAATCCGAACGTCTCCGCCAATTTCGGCTCGGCCCCGCTGCCACCGCGCAGTGAACGCTATGCCAGGGCAACCGAGTTCCTCGACGTCGCCAAGAAGCTCTGGTCGAGCTGGGACTGGGAGCGGGAGGGCGAAGTTCCCGAAAACCGCTTCTGGGATGCGTCGAGCGCCCGCGCGATCGACCACGAAGGCGCCTATTTCAGCGTCAAGGGGCCGCTCAACGTGCCGCGCGGCCCGCAGGGCCATCCGGTTCTGGCGCAGGCCGGCGCCTCCGAGGGAGGCATCGATCTTGCCGCACGCCACGGCGAGATCATCTACTGCAATATTCTCTCGCGGCCGGCCGGCCAGACCTTCGGCAAGAAGGTTCGGGACCGCGCAGCGGCGCTTGGACGCGACCCCGCCGGCATCCGGATCGTGCCCGGCCTCGTCGTCATCCTCGGCGAAACGCGCAAGGAGGCGCTGCGCAAGCACGAGCTTTTCAGCGGGGCCGGTTCCGAGGACGGTCTGATCGCCCGGTTCGTGAAGGAAAACGGCATCGATCCGGGGGGATTTGATCCCGATGCCGTTCTGGACCCGGAGCGCTTCCTTCCCGATCCGAACCGGCTGCAGGCCGTCGGCATGGGTCTCGGACTCTACGATCTTCTCACGCATGAAAACCTGACCGCGCGGCAGGCGATCCGCCGCTCCGAGGGCCACCACCGGCTGCTGCTCGGAACGCCCGAGGAAGTGGCCGACGCGATCGTCGATCTCTGGGCCGACGGCACGGTGGACGGCTATACGCTGCAGCCGCCGCGCGCCCCGGACGACATCGAGGAATTCATCGAAAAGGTGGTGCCGATCCTGCAGGACCGCGGCGTCTACCGCACGCGCTATGAGGAAAGGACCGTCCGCGAACGGTATGGCCTGCCCTATCCTGCCTGAGGGAATTCCAAAGTATCAAAGACAAGTCAGGCTGCGCGCGCTCCGCCATCGGGCAATTTACCAGCGCGCGGCCGCCATTAGCCCGCCAGCACAGTGGCTGGTCAATGTGCTGGAGCCGGTCTGGGGGACTTGTCGGTCCATTCAGGCGGCGCGCCGTAATTGGCGGCCACGGCTCCCAATATTCCAGGCGCGCGGCCGAATGCGTCACAGGCGGCGTATTTCGGCTTTCCACCCAGCCACGACCGCATCCGCTGTCCCGATGGAAGCGAGATATCCAGCCCCTTCGGCTCCTTTCCCTTGACAAGCATGCGGGAGAATTCGTTCGCGAACTTCGACGCCAAACCATAGGCATCGCCGACTTCGGAAACTCGCGGATTGTCCTGGATCGAGTTCGCGCCGCGTGCCCAAACCATCGCGGCACGCTGTACGCCACCGCCATCGATCGCCTCTGCCTCGACCGCAAGTCCGCCGAGCCCGAAAGGCAGGCGTGGTACGCTGACAGGCACGTTGCCGGGCAAGGCGAAACCGCTGCCGACGGTCACGACGGTTGCAACGCCTGCCATCGCCTTGTTTGTCGGAACGAGATCGGTGACGACGGATCGAACCGTCAGGTCAGCCGACTCGCCGGCAGGAACCATGCGGTACTTGTCGCTCAGCGCAACGCAGAGCGCCCTGTCCAGTGCGTTGGATACCATTGCACGGTCGGCTTGCGATTTGACGCGGGACGCGGCGCTGAACGAGAAGGTCGTCGGCGCGATGCTCACCGTCTTCGCGGAGGCTAGACCTTGTCCATCGACATAGAGCCGCCTCTTGGACAATTTTCCCTTCGGCGCGCTGAGATTGCTGTAGGATGTGAGTGTTCCCGCCTCCTTGATCGCCACCGACGCGCAGCCGGTGACCACTATGGCGATGAGCAGTGTTAGACATCCGCGCAAGAGTGATTTCGGCGTATTTCCGAGGAATTGACGGAAGAGATTCAATTTGCTGCGCACGCTCTATGGTCTCCGTGGGTGATGACGCAGAACCGTGGGAGCGAAGGATTGCCGCAACATTACAAGATGATTTCGAACGCAGACGGATTCACCGACGCATGCCGCTCCTCCAGATTGGGCATTTGTCATGGTGAGGCGCGGGCGGCAAAGCGCAGTCAAGCTCAAGTTGACGCAGGCAGCTGAATGGCCACCTGCGTCCCGGCCGAGCTGCTCTTGAGGCTGACCTGACCCCGATGGTTATCGACGATCTGCTTTACCACGCTCAGGCCAAGACCGGCGCCCGTGCTTTTGGGCGTCACCCGATAAAACGGCTCGAAAACCAGATCCCGGTGTTCGGCTGGAATTCCCGGCCCGTCATCGGATATGGCGATCTGCCCGTCGGCCGATATGGAGACGGTGATCATTCCCCGCTTGCCGCCATGGTCGATCGCGTTGCGAACGAGATTGATGATCGCTCTCGGCAAGGCCGAGGGACTGCCTTTGCGTTCGAGGCTTTCGACGTCATTTCGAAAGGAAATCTGATATCCGGCCGCGATCGCCAGCGGCGCGAGATCCGCCACGACCGTGCGTGCGATCTCAACGAGATCGACTGTTTCGTGGAGATCGGTCGCCTGATCGCTACGCTCGAAATCGAGGAGCTGTTCGGCCGTCTCGGCTAAACGCGCCACGTCGTCCAGCAAACGCCTGCGTTCCTGCCCTTCGGGCATGCCGTCGATGCGCGTCTGCATGATCGCAATCGGCGTCCTGAGCTCATGGGCTGCATCGATGAGGAAGCGCTGGCGTTTCCTGAATTCATTCTCAAGCCGCTCAAGCGTTCCATTGAATGCGATGACCAGCGGGGCAACGTCCTTGGGGATGCCGTCCACCGGCAGGCGTGCTTCCGGACGACGCGGTTCGATCTCCGCCGCCTTTTGAGCAACGTCGCTTACCTTCGTCATGGCGCGCCTCACGATATAGGGGACGGTGAGGAAGATGGTGGGCAGGGCAATCGCGAGCAAGGATCCGTAGATCGGATAGCTCCTGGCCAAGAGCGCCAGAACGGGCCAGCCCTTGTCGTCGAAGCCGCCAAACAGAATTCGAATTTGACCGACGGCCGTCTCCACGCTTTCGACCGATGCGATCTCACTTATCCCAGCTGATCCTCGTAAATCGGCGTCCTCGAACAGGTGCGTCAAATGCGCGAGCTCGGCATAGACCGGCGGGATGGTGCCGTAGGAAACCGAAGCGCCGTCCGGTGTCGCCACGACATACCAAAGCCTGCGGTTCTCTTCCTTGAGGGTCTCAAGCTCGGGTGTGTCGCGCAGCCGAAGTCTGCCTTGCGGATCAATTTCCACTGCCCCCGTCATCACCTCCGTGATGGTATCCTCGCGCGCGACGTTCGGCGACAGGATCATGGTGGCCCAGACGCAAAGCCCGACGATGACCGCGGCAACGACGGCTATTATGACAAGGCTGAGCCGCCAGCTGAGCTGCCACCAGAGCGATGGGTTTGTTCTGTCCGCCACGCGCATCATTCTTCCTTCAGGAGATATCCGACGCCCCTGATATTGTGGATCGTCACGCCGGCGCCCGCATCCAGCAGCCGTTTGCGCAGCCTGGAGATATGCGCGTCGAGAGCATTGGATTGGATTTCCTCTTCGTAATTGTAGACCGCTGCTTCGAGCGTGGACCGAAGCACCGTTTTGTCTTTCCGCTTTGCCAGCGTCACAAGGACCAGGAGCTCGCGCCGGGGCAGATCGAGCGGGATGGGGCCGATCGTGACATTCAGATGCAGCGGGTCGATGACCATCCGCCCGGCCGTGACGCTGGGCTCCGCCAGGTTGGGCGGCCGCCTCAATACCGCGCGTACCCGCGCCATTAGCTCCTCCACCAGGAACGGCTTGCCGAGATAATCGTCGGCGCCGACATCCAGCCCCTCGACGCGCTCCAGCGGTTCGTTCCTTGCCGTCAGCACGATGATCGGTGTCTCGATGCCTGAGCGCCTCAGCTTCGGAATAAGTGCCAGCCCCTCGCCGTCCGGCAAGCGGCGGTCCAGGAGGATCGCATCGTAATCGTTCTGGCGCGTCAATTCGAAGGCATCATCCAGATGCATCGTATGGTCGGTGACGATGCCGTGCTTGGCCAGTGCCGCCGACAGCGCGTTCGCCAGCTCCCTCTCATCTTCTATCAACAGAAGTCTCATCGTTCCTTCGCCTTGCAATCCCGTTCTTGTCTGCCGCGAAGGTTGCGGCAGCATTACGGGGGCGGAAGGCCGCACAGGTAATGCTGCTGCAATTGTCGAAGCCTAGCAACTGGCCCATCCGGTCGTGACACCGATGCGACCGCCCGATCGGCGTCACGCCGACATGCAAGGAACAAAGCTATGGCTTTTACATGGACGATGCGACTGACCAAGGCAGGATTGCTTCTCGGCGGCATTTATCGTTCTGTCGCGTTCGCCGATCCCGCGCGCGGAGCAATCACCGCGACCGAACGGCCGAGGACGGCCGTGGAAGCGGCGATGGCAGGCCGGATCGACAAACCGCTCGAACTGTCGCTTTTGGAAGTGGCCGCCATCGGGCTCTCTTGCGTGAAGGCCAGCGGCGAGCCCGAGCCGGTCAGGGGAGCCGTCCTGCACGCAACGGACCGAGGCGAAATTCGCGAGGCTGGCGCGCCTGGGTTGGGAAACGCGACGTGATAAATCTCGGACCTGTTCTTCGCATTGTCTCCGGGTATCTTCTGTCAGCCATCATTCCGGCTTCGCTCATCGCCGGACCGCTCGTCATACTGGTCGTGAGATAAGACGTGCCGCAGCCCCAACGTCTCCGGCCACATCAGCCGTGGCCGAAAAGTCTGCGGCAGCCTCGAAGCGAGGGGAACCCCGCGCGCTGAAGAGGCGCGATCGTGGCGGCAGCGTCGGGCTATTCCGCGGACCCCGCGACCGGTTGCGCATCGTCTTCGGCATTCGGATTAGTTGCGGTCCCCATCGGAGCCGGGAGCCAGCCCGAACCCTTGACCCTGCGTTCCGCCACCAGAATGGCCTCCATCTTCGTGGATGCGGCGGAACCGCAAGCGCAGCCTGGCGCTGCTTATCGCCTTCTCCGACAATTTCCATGGCTCACCTTTAAGCAGGGGCAGGACATCGTTCCAAATCACACCGAATGCACGAATGGCATCATCGTCCGTGAACTTCACGCCTGGCGAAGGCAAGAGCGCAATGTCCTCCGTCAGGCTTTTCTCAGCTTTTCAAGCATTCGTTGCTCAGCGTTCGCGCGTGATTACATTCTCCTCGAGCGAAAGGGAGTGCTTGAAAGCAGCAACGAGCTGTCCAGCGTCGAGAGAAAGCTCGTGCCAGCCTTCATGTAGATCAAAGATCGCGGTTCTTTCGCCGCTGCAGGAGAGCCCTGAGCTTTGTGCTAAACAACTCCCCCTTATCATAGGATACGGTATCAAGCGCTAGCCGCGCGTGGCATTGCCTTCCTTCCAATAGACATCGCCATAGGCATAGATCGACTCCGCAGCCCAGGTGTGAAGATTGCCGAACCTGGCGTTGAACGCGCTGAACGTCGGATTCTCATAAAGCCAGACCATGGCGACGTCTTCGCACAGAATGCGCGACACGTCCTTGTAGAGCTTCGCCCGCTCCTCACGCGACGGGTTGTGCGCCGCGTCGCCAAGCAGCTTGTCCACGACCGGGTTCCTGTATCCGATGGCATTGGTGTTCGGCACCGGGCGGATATTGGCCGAGACATACTGCCGCTGCACACCCATCGCCGGATCCGGTCCGGTGGTCAGGCTGTTGACGTACATTCCGAATTCCCGCTTGGTGAAAACCATTTCGTTGACGGTCGCCGTATCGAGGGCATTCACGGTGACGGCAATGCCCACGGCCTTCAGCTGCTCCGCAATAATCTGCGCGGCTTTGACGAAAGCTTCGGTCGAGCGGTTCGTCGTGACCGAGGTCGAGAACCGCACCCCGTCGGCGCCACGCGGATAGCCGGCCTTGTCGAGAAGCGCATTCGCCTTCGCGACATCGTAGGGATATTGGATCGTATCCGGCGTGTAGGCCCAGGCGAGCTGGCTTGAAATCGGACCGGTGGCGGGTTTCGCCAGCCCATAGACCGCCTTCTCGATAATGAAATCCCGATTGACCGCATGCGCGATCGCCTGCCGCACCTCGAGCTTGGAAAACGGCTCCTTGTCCAAGTTCATCATCAGCTCGACAAGCGAACCCCAGGCCTCATGTCCTGCGCTGGTGACGACGAGATCCTTGTTCTTGCGCAGCTCGGCCACCATCGACGGCGGCAGGTCGGCATAGGTCACGTAGTCGACCTCGCCATTGACCAGCGCGTTGATACGCGCAGATGGCTCGGGAATGAAGCGCGTTACGATCCGGTCCACATAGGGCTGGTCCTTCAGGAAATAGTTCTCGTTGCGGACGATCTCCAACTCCTGGCCGCGGCGCCAGTTCGAGAATTTAAAGGGACCCGTGCCGACCGGCCTAAGGTTTGCAGGGTTTTGGCTGAAATCGGTGCCCTCGTAGATATGACGCGGCTGAATGAAGCCCTGCCCCGCGACAAAGGTGACGAAATAGTCGTTCGGGCTGTTCAGCGTGAAGACGACCGTCGTGGCATCCGGCGCCTCGACCGACTTGACGAAAGGCTGCAGTGTCTTGCCGACATTGTGGAGCGGAAACAGGATCTTCTCGAAGCTGAATTTCACATCGGCGGCTCCGAAGGGCTCGCCGTCGTGCCATTTGACGCCGTCATGCAGGTTGAACGTATAGACGAGCTTGTCCTCGGATACGGTCCAGGACTTCGCCAGGTCCGGTTTCGTCGTCAGATCGCTTTTCAATCCAACGAGCTTGCTGAAGATGGGATTGGCGATGAGCTTGATGGCGATGTCGGTGGACGTGTTCAGGTTGAGATGCCGGGGCTCTTCCGCGGCACCGACGATGAACACGCCCCCGTAGAGCGGCGCATCGCTGGCGGCTCGTACAAATCCCGGCAGCGACATCGTCGCCATAAGGGCGGCGGTGCCTTTCAGCATCCCGCGGCGAGACACGGCGCCTTCCGTCATCCTCTCAGATATGATCATGTTCGTTCCCTTTTATGGTTGGTTTTGGCAATCAGGCTTCGAAGCTTCGGCAAGAACTGCGAATAGAGCCGCTCCTGCGGAAGTTTCGGCACGTCTCGAAGTGCAGGCGAATTGGATTGACGCGCCTTCCTGCACCGCCGGAATTCGCATATCGTATACCATATTTGTTTTTCGATTTAGTCAAGCTTCATGATGCCTTTCAAGGAAACTTCACGTAAATTTTCGATTCTCCGATACCCTGGCTTGGGCGCGCAGTTTTGCTTTTTTAATGGGCTTCTCTTGGCCATTTCACCGCCTGCAGACCTGGAAATACTATCGTCATTCAGCTTGCGCGCGGCAACTTACGCATACATTATACGACAAGTCACAATTTCATCGCCGTCCCATGCCGATACCGCACATGCAGAAATTTGAAGGCCCGCAAAATCCCGGCCCGTCGGTGAGAGCCGCGCCGCCGACATCGCTACAGCTGATGGCGGCTGTACTCCCTCCCCTTTTCATCGGCATGGTGGACCAGACGATCATCGCCACCGCACTTCCGTCGATGGCGCGAGAACTGGGCAGCCTCGACCGGATGTCCCTGATCGTGGTGGCCTATCTTGCCGCGACGGCAATTTCCGCTCCGGTCTACGGCCGGCTGGGGGATGCTTTCGGCCGGCGCAACATGCTCGCGCTCAGTCTTTTGATGACCATTGCGGGAAGCCTGCTTTGCGCCATCGCGCCGACATTCCCGATGCTGGTCGCCGCGCGCGTCGTCCAGGGCCTTGGAGGCGGCGGCATCATAAGCCTCTCCTATGCCCTGGTGGCGCAGTGGACGACGCTGGATGAACGCGCCCGCTACCAGGGATATCTCGCCACCATCGCGATGATTTCCTCCGCTCTCGGTCCGCCGCTCGGAGGCACCATCACCGCCTTGATCGGCTGGCGGTGGATATTCGCCCTCAACATTCCGATCGGCCTGCTCGCCATCGTGCTGATCTTCCGATTGCCGCCACGCATCAAGCCTCGTGACGCCATGGCTTTCGATTTCGTCGGATTGCTGCTGTTTGCAACCTTCACGGCGGCTCTGATCACCGTCATCGAACGCATGAAAACCGGCGGGCTCATCGATGCGATCAATCTGCTGCAGCTCGGATTCGGGGCTCTCATTCTTGCGATCCTTTTCAGGCAACAGTCTCAGGCGAATGATCCGCTCTTTCCTCCTTGCCTGTTTCGCATACCCTCCGTCCTGCTTTCCAACATGCTGGCCTTGGCTCACGGCGCTCTCTATGTCTCGCTGCTGACGTTTGCGCCGGCTTTCTTCGCTCTCGCGCGGGGCGTCGATGCGCAGGACCTCGGCCTTTACATGCTGCCCGTGACGTTCGGCACCGGCACCGGAGCGCTGATCACCGGCAGGCTGATCGCCGCTACGGGACGGACAACCATATTTCCGGTGGTCGGTCTCGCCGCCGTCGCAATTCTGCTGGCCATTCTTTGCCTGAAAGGCCGGCATTTCTCGAACTGGGAAATCTCCATGGTGTTCACGGCAATCTACCTCTTTCTGGGAACAACCATGGCGGTGGTGCAACTGACCGTCCAGGCGGAGGTGGGATCGGCGCGGCTTGGCATCGGCACCGCCACGACGATGGTCGCCCGCTCCTTCGGCGCATCGGCCGGCACGGCGGCAGCGGGGGTCATGCTGGCTGCGGCCTTGGCGGGAAGAGAACTCCAGGCGGTCGACAGCACGGTCGTCGAACAGGCGTTTCAGGCGGTGTTCGCGGCGGTCGCCGTCTTTGGCCTGGCGGCAGCCATGGTCGCCGCCGCCATTCCCCGCCGCCGTTTGAAGATACGGTAGCGGGTCATATCCCAAGGGCTACGGCCGGCGCGGCAGCGGCAGGCCGAGATTTTCACGCAGCGTCGTGCCCTCATACGCCGTGCGGTAAAGGCCGCGACGCTGCAGTTCCGGCACAACCTGGCACTTGAAATCCTCGAGGCTGGTCGGGAAGTAGTCCATCAGGAAGATGAAACCGTCGGCAGCCTCTTCCTCGAACCACTGCTGCAGTTCGTCAGCGACCTCTGAAGGCGTCCCGATGATCGGATAAGCGCCCTTCGAGGCCTGGCGCATATAAAGCTGGCGAAGTGTCAGCTTTTCCTCATGGGCAAGCTTGAGCAGCTTTTCCTGATAACTCTTGTTGGCGTTGCTGGGCGGCAATTCCCTCGGCAGATGATCGGTCTCGCCAAACTGGGAGAGGTCGATCACGTCGCCGAGAATGTGCTTGAGGAAATCCCGCCCGACGACGGGATCGACAAGTTCCAGCAATTCATCGCGCTTTCGTTGCGCTTCGTCCCTGGTATCGGCGACATAGATCGACACGCCCGGCATGATCACCAGTTCATTCGGCGTACGCCCGTATTTGCACATCCGGCCCTTCACATCGGCGTAGAATTTCTTCGCATCCGCCATGGTGGCGTGACCGCCGAAGATCGTCTCGGCAAATTCGGCGGCGAGTTCCTTGCCCGGCTCCGATGCGCCGGCCTGTACCATGACGGGATGGCGCTGCGGCGAAGGCGGCACGTTGAGTGGGCCACGAACGGAGAAATGTTTGCCCTTGTGGTTCAGGGGGTGCAGTTTCCTCGCGTCGAAGAAAATGCCGCTTTCCTTGTCGATCGGAAAGGCATCGTCATCCCAACTGAACCAGAGGCCCCGCACGATCTTGGCGAACTCGATCGCCCGGTCGTATCGCTCGGCGTGATCGGGGTGCTCCTCCCGGCTGAAGTTGCCGGCTTCCTCGATGTTCGAAGACGTGACGAGATTCCAGCCGGCGCGCCCGCCGCTCAGGAGATCGAGAGAAGCAAACCGGCGGGCGAGCAGATAGGGTTCCTCATAGCTGGTATTCAGCGTAGCCACGAGGCCGATGTGAGTGGTTGCCATGGCGAGCGCCGAAAGCAGCGTCAGCGGCTCGAACTGCGCCACATAGCGTGTCGAACCGCGGGAAAGGATTTCCCAATCGTGTCCCCGCATCGCCATGCTGTCGGCCAGGAAAACGAAGTCCATCAGGGCGTCCTCGGCAAGCTGCGCCATCGCGGCCGCGGCTTCGATGTTCATGCCCATGTCGGCGGCAGCCTTGGGATGCCTCCAACCGGAAGAGTTGGCACCGGTCGCGGCACCATAGACGCCGAATTTGATCTTGGTTCCAGGTTTTCTCATCGTCGTTCCCCACGAGCCGAGGCGCACTCACAAGGCCGCCACTTCCGGCTCCTTGATTTTGATAAAGGCGAAAGACGAGCGAGACCTGCCGCAGGCCGCGCTCGTCTCTCCTGTCAGCCGATGCCGGACATTCCGCTATGCAGCCTTGGCCGGCCGCATCTCCCTGATGGCGAGCTCGCCGTTGAGCACGACCGGCTCGTCGTCGAGGAAGAGGCTGCAATTGCGCATGGGGATGTCGAGATGGCACGCCGTGTCGTTCGGACCGCCGAGTTCGTTGTTCGGACCGGTCGAGAACATCACGTTGCCGTAGAAGGAACGCAGCTCCATTCCCATGCCGCCCGGAAACTGCGTGAGGCCGTGCCACTTGGCCCGCTCGTCCAGGCCCCAGCCGACATGCGACATCCCGAAGCCGCGCGGATCGTTGAAGCCCGCCATATAGGACTTGACGAGTTCCGCATCGAGCCCGCCGCGGATGTCGCGAATGATGCCCTTCTCGATCGTGTAGGTGATCGGATCCCGGACGTAGCTGTTGAAAGGCAGGAGAACATCGCCGGGCGCCACCACAATCTGGCCGTCGACGCCGTCATCGGCGCCGCCGGTGAAGACGAAGCCGGCCGGCCAATGGTCCCAACGGCCCGGCTGATCGGTATAGCCGTATTCGCTCATGGTCGGATACATGCCGATCCTGTAGGTCACGTCCGTGCCGTGCTCGCTGGTGATGCGCATCACCTTGGCCTTCGAAAGCAGTTCCGCTCCCACTTCGACGCGCTCGCGCAGTTCCTTCGTCGGGATGAGCCGCGCGAGGAGGTCCGCAGGCTCGACCGCGGTGACGATGCGCGTGCCGGCGGCCTGGATGGCCATCTGCTCGTCGCTGAAGAGCAGGAAGATCAGGTCGACGACCATGTCGGCCTGTTTCAGCGCTTCAACCGCA
Source organism: Xaviernesmea oryzae (assembly GCF_900177415.1). Classification (GTDB taxonomy): domain Bacteria; phylum Pseudomonadota; class Alphaproteobacteria; order Rhizobiales; family Rhizobiaceae; genus Neorhizobium; species Neorhizobium oryzae_A. The sequence continues at coordinate 494,489 of NZ_FXAF01000003.1, forward strand.
TCGGGATTTGCCGCCAGGCCCGTTTCCCCGACGGCCCAGGCGCCGTTGGTCGGCATCGGCGCCGGCAGGCGCATGTGGAACATCCGGGCTCCCAGCATCTGACCGGCTGCGAGGAAGGCATCGGCATAATCGAGACGTTCGTTGCCCTGGGAAAGCACGACGACCTTCTCGCCTTCATGTACGCCGCTCAGTTCGAGCTGGATTTTGCATATTGCCGTTAATGTGCTGATATCCATGACTTTCGTTCCCTTTGCTGATCTTGTGGCTAATGCTTGCGCCCGCCGGTGAGGACGGGAGCGAGGACTTCGAAGAAACCGCGGAAATTGTCCCAGGGGATCATGTGTCCGGCTCCCGGGATGGCGACGATCGGAATAGTCGGATTGGCGGCCGCGAGATCGGCGGCCGCGGAGGGCGGAACGACAGGGCTTTCTGCGCCCCTCAACAGGATGGCGGGCCGTTTGAGTTTTGCCCAGAACGGGAAGAAGTCCTCGCTTTCGAAGCCTGCATGCGTTTCCAGCACGGCGGTTTCATCACAGCTCGGCAATACGTCGAGGCGCAGTCTGAGTTCCCGCTCCGGCCATTTCGGATAGAAGCGCCGGGCCTCGTCGACGGAGCTGCCGCGTTTCGCCTCGTTCAATTGCGTGAGGAAGGAGTCACGGCTCGTCGGATACGGCCCCCGACCGGGACCGGATGTGGGGGGATCGACGAGGACGAGCCTGCGCGGCTTTTCCGGATCATGCAGCACCGCGTAAGCTGCGGCGATGCGGGCGCCGAGCGAATGGCCGATGACGATTTCATCGGCAATGTCGAAGGCATCAATCAGCCCCGCGACATCGGCCGCGTAATCCTCGATCCGGTATTGCCCGGACGGCGCGATATCCGTCTGGCCTCGGCCGCGCAGGTCCGGCACCACAACCCGGAAGCCCATCTTCGAAAGCGGTACCGCCAGAAAGTCCGCCGTGGCGGCCGGGCTTGTGATCCCGGGCAGCATGACGATCGTGCCCTTGTCTCCCCGTCCGTAGTCGAGCACGTGATGACGCAGCCCGTTTGCGCGGACGAACCGCGACCGACCGGAAATCTCGATCGCCATCTCAGGCCGCCTTTCTGAGCGGCATCGCGCCGAGGGCCGCACCCGCTCCGGGGATCGAAGGCGAAAGCCCGAGCGACAGGAGGATTTCGCGGACCGTCGACGTAGCGGCGGTCAAAACCGGCAGACCCGTCTGATCTTGAACGAGCTGAACGGAGGGGAACGAAGGCATCTGGACGCAAGCGCTCAAGACGATGCCTTCGGCCTCGGACAGATTGAGCCGCGAGACGTAGCCCGGCAAAGCCGCCGGATCGAGACGGCCGACCATGAGGTTGTCGGAGACCGAAAGGCTGATGCTGTCGACGACCTCGGTCCCGGCAGCTTCGATATAGTCGATCACCATCTTCGTCAGCGGCGGCATGTAAGGCGCGACGAGGGCAATCTTCTTCAGGCCGAGGTCGCCAAGCGTGCGGACCAGTGCCCCCGCGCTGCTGACGACGGGAACGTCGCGCCCCGTTTCCTGACGGATGACCTCGCCGAGCTTCGCCTCGATGCCGGTATGGGCGCCAGCCCCTCGCGACATCAGCGCCACGAGGCAAGCATAGGCGGCCACGTCGATGCTCGCATCGCCGACTTCGGCGGCGCAACGCTCGCCGTCATTGACCATGCAGGACAGCGATTCCACATCGACGGTATGGAGCCTGGCGCGGCTCGAATGGAAGGTGAATTGCGTTCCGTGCTCCCTGGCATGCGCAGCCAGCATCAACGGAATTTCCGTTTCCATGGTGGTGTTCGAGCTCGGTACGATCAGCCCTATGCGATACATAAGTTCCTCCTTTCCCGTTTCCTGCAAAACGAGAGCCTGCCCTTGCGGGTGGTTGACGATGGTTCAGACGTCAGGCCTGGCGTGCGGCCAGACCCGACAGGTAATCGAGCGCGTCATCGAGGCCGATGACGTCTCCGTATTTCTGGTCGATGTCGAAGAGGTTCGCCTCGTGCGGCGCCGAGGCTCTGTCCGCGACGCATTCCCGTGGCACAAGGACGTCGAAGCCGCTCTGCACCGCATCGACGGCGCTGGCGCGCACGCATCCGCTGGTGGTCGCACCGGTGATGACGACCGTATCCACACGCAATGCGGTGAGATGCGATGCCAGGTCCGTCCCGAAGAAGGCGGATGCACCATGCTTGACGATCAAGACCTCGTCCTCGCGCCGCCCCAGCCGGCCATCGACTTCCACAAGGCGGGTGCCGGCGATCAGTGCCCCCATGCCGGTCGCCTTCCTCAGCCAGGCAAGCGATCCGAGATGCCCTTTCTCATAGGCGATCGTGGTGAAGATCACCGGAACGCTGCTTTCGCGGGCGGCATCGATGAGCCTGCGGGTTGCCATGACCTGTTCGGTCATGTCCGATGCCGTCGGATAGGACGGATCGGTAAAGCCGTAGGTGAAGTCGACGACCACGATGGCCGGACGTCCGCCGCGTTCGAGGCGGGCTCCGAAGCCGGCCGCCGTGTAGACTTGAGTGACCTGCGAGCAAGACATGCGCCTACTCCGCCGCCTGATGGACCGGAGCCTCGTCCCGCAACTGTGCCGCGGCGTCGTATTCGTACACCCAGTTGGCACCGAGACCACTCGTCTGCGGATTGATGAAGCTCTTCCATCGATAGCCGAGGTCGCGCTTGATCTGCGCGAATCGCGAGCTCAGATGGTAGGTGCGGCCACGCTCGCGCGACTCCAACTGCACGCGGGTCGTGCGAGGCCGCCGCAGGCTCTCGTATCGATGCAGCGCCGCCTCGACGTCCGGCGTGTCCGAAAGCGCGCCGGCCAGCACGAAACCGTCCTCGATCGCCATCGCGGCTCCCTGCGAGAGGAAGGGCAACATCGGATGGGCGGCATCACCAAGGAGCGTAACCCGGCCCTTCGTCCATGACGTCATCGGATCGCGGTCGAAAAGTCCCCATTTGAAGACATTGTCGGCACGCGAGAACAGTTTCTGCAGATTTGCGTGCCAGCCTTTGTAGCCAGCCAGCAATTCCTCGCGGCTCGACCGTACGTTCCAGGATTCCTCGACCCAATCCCTGGTCTCCAGCACGGCGACAATATTCACCGCAGCGCCGCCGGAAACGTAGTAAGTGACGACGTGGCCATTCGGGCCGAGCCAGAAAGAGCTGTCGGGCGTGACATAGTCGAAGGGTGGCGTATCGAACGGAACCACGGCGCGCCAGCACATGTTGCCGGTGAAACGCGGCGGCTCGTCACCGAAGAGCGACTTACGGATGGTGGAATGGATACCGTCCGCGCCGACGATCACATCGGCCTCGAACTCCTTGCCGTCCGCGAAGCTCGCAACCCCGGTCTTTCCCTCCTGCCTGACACCCGTGCATACGGTGCCCAGTGCCGTCGCATCGAGGTCGATGCGATCAAGCAGTATCCGATGGAGATCCGCGCGATGGACGTGAAAGAACGGCGCCCCGTAAAGACGCGGGCAGTCCCTCGCAAGCGGGGTCCGCCACATCTCCCGCGCCGTTTTCCAATTCCGTCCGATGATGTTCTGCGGAAGGAAGCTCACCTTCTCGAGCGCATCGAATATGCCGAGAGCCCGCATGATCTTGACCGCATTCGGCGTCATCTGAATGCCGGCACCCACCTCGCCGAAAGCTGGTGCCCGCTCGAAGATATGCGATTCGATGCCGCGGCCTTTCAGAGATGCCGCAAGCGCCACACCCCCGATACCGCCGCCAATAATTCCGACTTTCAGCTTACGCATTCTCTTGCCCGTCCTGAGTTTCCTTGCCGCCGATACGCAAGCCGGCGTCTTTTATATTGCACTCGTAATATTGCATACGATTTCTACGACCATTTCACTCCGCCCGGCGTGCGAGACCGCACAATCAAGACGGTTTGTCCAAAACTGCCGCACGAAAGCAAAACCGCCCCCGAAAAACGGCTCGCGAAAAATTCAGACGCCAAGGCACGTCGGCCGACCGCGTCGGTGCGATGCGTCTCAGTTCCCTCCCCTCAGCCGCGGGTTCAGCACGTCGGTCAGGTGGTCGCCGAAGACGTTCAGCGCCGCGACGGTGACCAGGATGCCAAGGCCCGGGAACACCGCCATCCACCAGGCTCGCGTGAGGAACTGCTGCGCCTCGTTGAGCATCAATCCCCAGCTCGGATTTGCCGCATCCCCCAGACCCAGAAAACTCAGCCCTGCTTCCAAAAGAATTGCCGAAGAGACCTGCATGGTCATGGCGACGATCAATGGCGGCATGGCATTGGGCAGTATCTCGGAGAAGATGATCGCCTGAGCCTTCTGCCCGCCGGCCCGCGCCGCAAGGACATATTCCCGTTCGCGAAGGCTCAGGAACTCGCCACGAGTGATGCGGGCGACCTCCGGCCAGCCGAGAAGGCCGATCGTCAGGATGATGAAGAGAATATTGCTACCGAACAGCGCGATGATCAGGAGCGCCAGGAAGAAGCGGGGAATGACCTGGAACAGTTCGGCGACACGCATCAGCACGATATCGACGAAGCCGCGGCAGTAACCTGAGACCGCTCCCAGCGTCACTCCGATCACACATGCGGTGAGCGCCGCAAGAACCCCTACCATGAGCGACGTCCGGGCGCCATAAGCAAACCGGCTGAACACGTCGCGCCCAAGGTCATCCGTCCCCATGAGATGGGCAAAGCTCGGCGGATCGAAGGAATTGTCGCCCATCGTGTTGACATCGCCGAGGAATGGCGGAACGGCGAGCGCGAAGAGCGCGATGACGCAAAGGGTGACGAAGGCGACCGCTGCGGATCCCTCGAGCCTCAGGGCGCGGATCGGGTTCATCAGTCCGGAGAAGAAGCGGCCACGCGGCGAATGCGCGGCAATGTGGTGATCTTGTACGGTCATTACGCCTGCCCCACGCGCGGATCGAAGATGCTGTAGACGATATCGATCACAAGATTGGTGATGATGATGCCGATGGAAACGAAGACGAACATGCCCATCAGTAGCGGATAGTCGCGGGCGTACATCGCGTCATACATCAGTCGCCCGAGCCCCGGCCATCCGAAGACGATCTCGGTCAGAACGGCGCCTGCGAGAATGTCCGTTACGTTCAAGCCGAAGACGGTGATGACCGGCAGCACCCCGTTGCGGAAGGCATGAAACAGTATCCGTCCCTCGCTGAGGCCTTTTGCCTTCGCGGTGGTGATATAATCCTGAGACAGCGCATCCCGCATCGAAGCCCGCGCGTAGCGGAAGTTAATGGCGAGATAGCGCATGCCCAGAACGAAGCCCGGCAGGATAAGGTGCAGGGCCACGTCCCAAACATAGTCGAACCCTTCGTAGACATGCCGGCTGTTCGTCATGCCGCTGGTCGGAAACCAGCGCAAATTCAGCGCGAAGACGAGAAGAGCAAGCTGCGCCAGCCAAAAGGCCGGAACGGAATAGCCGATCACAGCGAGAAAAGAACCGACCCGATCAAAAACCGAGCGCGGCTTGCGGGCGACCGCGACAGCCAATGCCACTCCCACCACGGTGAAGATGATGAGCGAGGTCAGCATGAGAAGCAATGTCGCCGGGATGCGGCCGGCGATAAGGCTCAGCACATCCGCCTGCAGGACGTAGGAGTAGCCGAGATCGCCAGTCAACACCGACTTCAGGTATTCCCAATATTGAATGTAGAGCGGCTGATCGAGACCGAGTTTGGCATAGAGCGCCGCAAGCTGAGCTTCGGTGGGCTCGCTCTCACCGACCAGAATGCTGACCGGGTCGCCGGGCGCCAGATGCACCAGAATGAAATTCACCGTAATCACGCCGATCAGCATCGGAAGCGCGCTGAAAATTTTGACGGCGATGATTTGCAGGGTTTTAAATTTCCCGGCGAGGCTGCGCTTCTTCCCGCTTGCGGCGACCGCTGCGTTCATGACATCCGTTGCCACAGACTTCCCTCTTTGATTTTTTAGGTTCCCCTGCCACCCGGCTCGATGTCGCCCGAGCGGCAATATCGTATAATGTATAACCATAGCATCATAACTTTTGCCGCTTTGCAAGACCTAATTTCACGAAGGTGCTCCACGATTGAATTATTCAAACCATTGTTTTTTCTGAATATTGCTAGGAACAGTAAGGGAAATCCATATGACGCGGCAATTTTCCACCCTATTGACAACAGGCAAAAAAGGGGCGCAAAATGCAAATCGTGCACAATATACGATATGCACATAGTGGGACTTCTGGAGAATGAGGATTCCGGCGCGGGCAAGTGGCCGGCTCCAGCGTTATTCCTTTTATAGAGGGTCAAGGAAAGATGAGCGATCGACAATTGAAGATAGGCCTCAGCCTGGTATCGAACGGCACCCACCCCGCCGGCTGGCGGTTGCCGGAAGCGCGTGCCGACGCTGCGCTCGATTTTTCTCTTTGGAAGGAGATGGCACAGGCTGCCGAACAGGCGAAGATCCATTTCATCTTCCTGGCCGACGGCATTGCCGTCAGAACGGCGGCGAGCGACGACGATGCGCTGAGCTACAGCGGCCGCATCGACCAGTTTGAGCCGCTGACGCTGATCGCAGGGCTTGCCGCATCAACGCAGAAGATCGGCTATATCGCGACCGCTTCGACCACCTACAACGAGCCTTTCCATATCGCCCGCAAGTTCGCGTCGCTGGATTTCATCAGCGGCGGTCGTGTCGGCTGGAACGTCGTCACATCCTGGAGCGAGGCGGAAGCCAAGAATTTCAGCCGCGACAAGCATCTCGAGCACTCCATCCGCTACGGCCGCGCAGAAGAGTTCGTCGACGTGGTCCGCGGGCTCTGGGATAGCTGGGAAGACGACGCCTTCATGCGCGACAAGGAAGGGGGCCGTTACTTCGATCCCGCGAAAATGCATGTGCTGAACCACGCGGGAGAGGACTTCTCCGTCCGAGGGCCGCTCAATATCGCGCGTCCGCCGCAAGGCTATCCGGTGATCGCTCAGGCGGGCTCATCCGAGCCCGGGCAGGAACTGGCGGCCCGCACGGCGGACCTCATCTACACCGCCAAACAGAAACCCGACGACGCCCGCGCCTTCTACCGGAGCGTCAAGGGGCGTTTCGGCAAATACGGACGCTCGGTCGATTCCGCACTCGTCATGCCGGGAATCATGCCCGTCATCGGCCGCACGATGGAAGAGGCGCAGGCCAAGTACCAGCGCATCCAGGAGCTTATCCATCCGAAGGTCGGTCTCGCCATGCTGGCCCGGACATTCGGCGATCTTTCGGGGTATCCGCTGGACGCCCCCCTGCCCGACAACCTGCCGACGCTCGACGGCGTCAAGAGCCACCGCGAACCGCTCTTGCGAATGGCGCGCGAAAACAACCTCACCATTCGCCAGCTCTATATGCGCGTCACCGGCGCGGCGGGCCACCTCCAGCTCTGCGGAACACCGGAAAGCATCGCCGACACGATGGAGGAATGGTTCAATGCCGGAGCATGCGACGGCTTCAACATCATGGCGCCATATTTCCCGGACGGCCTTTATGAATTCCTCGACCAGGTTGTCCCCGTTCTCCAGAAGCGCGGCCTGTTCCGCATGGATTATGAGGGCAACACCCTGCGGGAAAACCTCGGCCTGGCACGGCCGGAACACCCCGCCGCGAGGATCAGGCGCTCGGCCTGATGCCACAGGTGAATGCCCGCATACCTGCGCGGGCATTCACATCCGGGAACCGAATTCGTTATCAAAACAACGGGAACAAGCTGGGAGACAATTATGAAAAGGCATCTCCGTGGGGATCAGGGGAATTTCAAGATCAATCGCCGCGCCGTTCTTCAGGGTTTTGCGGCAACGGTCGCCCTCCCCTATCTGTCGATGCCCGGCCTGGCGAAGGCGCAGGACGCACCGCTCTATGGCGGCACCTTCATCGTCGGCAGCGGCACGGAGCCGCGGCATCTCAACCAGAACGTCACGACGGATTCGAGCACCAAGCTCATTTCCAACCCCATCTTCAGCAAGCTGGTCGGGCTGAAGAGCGACTTCACGCCGGCCCCCGACCTCGCCCGGTCATGGACCGTGTCCGACGACGGCCTCGTCTACACGTTCGATCTCGAGGACGGCGTCACCTGGCACGACGGCAAACCGCTGACGTCCGAGGACGTCAAATTCACCTTCGAGAAGGTGCTGTTCGAATTCCACAACATCGGCAAATCGCTCGGCCAGTTCGTGCAGTCGGTGACGACGCCGGACGCCAAGACGGTGGTGTTCACGCTGAAGTCTCCAAACGACGTGTTCATGACCTTCGTCGCCGGTCAGAGCTATATCCAGCCCAAGCATATCTACGACGGCACGGATATCATGAACAATCCGGCCAATCTCAAGCCCATCGGCAGCGGGCCTTTCAAGTTCTCCGAATGGGCTCGCGGCCGCGAAGTCGTGCTCGTCCGCAATGAGAATTATTTCAAGAAGGATCGGCCTTACGTCGACCGGATCGTCACACGCTTCATTCCGGAAGCATCTGCCCGTGCCCGGGCGCTGGAGGCCGGCGAGATCGACTATGTCGCCTATTTCGACCTTCCGCCGTCGATGGTCGCAGACCTCCAGAAGAATTCGGACATAACCGTCGTCAGCCAGGGACACGAGGCCTGGGGCTCGATCGTCGAGCTGATGATGAACCTCGATAAAGCCCCCTATAATGACGTGCGCGTGCGCCGGGCGATCACCCACGCGATCGATCGCAATTTCATCATCGCCAAGGCCAATTACGGGCTGAGCAAGATCGCTACCGGCCCGATCTCCAGCGAGATCGCCTGGGCCTATGATCCGGATACAAGGCAATACCCCCATGACGTGGCCGAGGCCGACAAGCTCCTCGACGAAGCGGGGCTGGCCAGGGATGGCGACGGCATCCGTTTCAAGGCGGGCATTGTGGTGACGAGGACAATCGAAGCCAATCTGAAGACCGCCCAGATCATCGCCGAGCAACTGAAGAAGGTCGGAATCGCCGTCGAGGTTCTGAGCATGGATGCCGCAACGACCACGGAGGCGGTCTATCTCAAGCGCGACTACGACATGTTCATCCAGAGCCTGACGACCGGTCCCGACCCTGCCATGGGCATGCAGCGGCAATACATCTCCACCAACATACGTCCGATCCCGTTCACGAACGGCATCGGCTACCGCAATCCGAAAGTCGACGATCTGCTCAGCAGAGCCGCATCCGATCCGAACCGGCAAAAACGCGCCGCTCTCTACAAGGAAGCCTCGGCAGTATTGTGCGAGGATGCCGCCCTTGTCTGGCTCTACGAAAACGCCGCCTACTCCGCCTTCAACTCGGCCTTCGGCAATCTGCATAGCTGGGCCGCCGAGTCGATCTATAGTTACGGCGACGTTTACTGGAAGGAAGGAGAGTCCAGCCGGTCGTAGAGGAGGTTCGGGCCAAACGAGGGGGGCATTTTCGTGGGATAGAGGAAGGCTCCTCAGCCTCTCGATTGACGGCGAGTGCAATACAATATACGAAATTTTACAGTGATTTCCGCATTTTCGAGAGGTTCGCACAATGGGCCCCACTATTTGGAGGAATACTTTTGGTTGGTAGAAGCAGAACGCAGCAAAAAGCTGCCGGCACGCGACGCAAAGGCGAGTCCGGCAGCAGGATGCGAGTCGTCTCCAAGGAACCGATCCACGAGCAGATCCTCCCGCATATCCGCCGGGACATAGTCCTCAACCGCTGGGCGCCGGACGAGCGCCTTCCCGAGATGGAGCTCTGCGAGGAATTCGGCGTCTCCCGGACGCCCTTGAGAGACGTGCTGAAAATCCTGGAGGTCGAAGGCCTCGTGACCCTCGTTCCGCATATCGGCGCGATCGTCACGCCGCTCGATCCGCCCGATCTCGCCGAGAAACTGGAGGTCATGAGCGGGCTCGAACAGATGTCGGCCATGAAAGTCGCCGAACTGCAGCCGGCGGCGGCGATCCGGGAAATAGAACGCCTTCACAAGGCCATGGCGGTTGCGGCCAAGAGCGGGCAGACCGGCAAATACTATTCGCTCAATGACGAATTCCATCGGGCGATCGTGCTCGGCTGCAACAACAATACCCTGGCGAAGATGCATGAAACCGTCATGTGGCATGTCAGCCGGGCGCGTAACTACGCCAACGAGCGGGAGCCTCTGACAAAGAGTGCGGCGGAACATCACGATGCGATCGTCGAACGGATCGTCTCGGGCGATCCGGATGGCGCCGCACGCGCCATGCGCGAACATCTCAACGAAGTGACGCATACGGTCCTCGCCCGCATGTCGAGAGAGACCGGCTCGCACGCTGGCTCGGCAATGGCGGGTTCGGCGGCCTGAGGGCTGTCGAACCCCCTGCCCCTTTCATCGAGGTTGACTGGGGCTGCCGTTGATATATTATACAATATACAAAATTCGGCTGCCATTGGCTGGAGCGACAACTCCAAAAAAGGGAACAGGACAATGGAAGATTTCGATAGCGCCAGCCTGATCGAAGGAGGGGAGCCCTCGGAAGACCCCAAGGCCTTCCGCCGCACGCTGGGACAATTCGCAACGGGCGTCACCGTCATCGCTACCGAGCATCAGGGACGGCCCGTCGGGGTCACTGCAAATTCCTTCAGCTCGCTTTCGCTTGATCCGCCGCTGATCCTGTGGTCGATCGCCAGGACCTCCCGCAGCTTTTCCGCCTTTAGCGCGGCATCGCATTTCTGCGTCAGCATTCTCGGCGAATATCAGATCGACGTTTCGCAGAAGCTTTCGAGTTCCAAGGAAGACAAGTTTTGCGATGTGAGCTGGCGATCCGGCATCGGCGGTTCACCAGTGATCGCCGGCGCCATCGCCACGCTGGAATGCAGCACCTTTGCCGTTCATGACGGCGGGGATCATATCATCCTCATCGGACGGGTCCTGCAACATCGGCGCTATCCCGGCAGAGCACTTCTCTACGCTCAGGGCCAATATGGCGTCGCCGACGAGCATCCGGCCTTGAGGGCTCAGGCAACGACCGATCCCAAGGCCGCACAACCTGCCCGGTCACTGCGGGATCTGCCGCTCACCACGCTGCTCTATCTTGCCCACCACAACTCATCCGCGGCCTTCGAACGCCACAGACGCGAAGAGAACATTTCGCTGACGCAAAGCCGGATCCTGTCTGCCCTCACCCGCCATTCGTCGTTGTCGAGGCAGGCGATCGTCCGGCAGGTTTACATGACACCGCAGACCGTCGATGATGCGCTGAGCGAGCTTCTTCAGCGCAAGTGCCTGAACCGGGACGATGACGATCGGTTCGGCCTCTCGGAAGCAGGCCAGATGCTGGCGCATTCGATCCGCATGCGCCTGCAGGAATACGAGCGCGAGCAGTTCGCCGGCATTCCCGCCGACAAGCTCGATATAGCGCGCGACGTCCTCGCCCGCTTCATCGATGGGCTGGCGGAAAAGATCGCCACCGACGACGCGGCCTGAGAACAGCCGCCAGGATGACGGCCACCACAATAAAAGGGGAATACAGGGTGACCAATCTGACCAAATCCGAAAAAGCGACCGCGCCCGTTCTGTCGGTCAAGGGACTGACCGTGGACCTGCCTCGCACCATGGAGCGAAGACATGCCGTCAGCGACATCTCCTTCGATCTGAATGCAGGGGAAATCCTCTGCATCATCGGAGAATCGGGTTCGGGAAAATCCGTGACCGCGAATGCGATCATGGGCCTGCTGCCGCCGGTCATCAAAGTATCCGCGGGCAGCATCACCTTCAACGGCCTCGACATGCTCGCAGCAGACGCGCAAACCCTTCGGGGTTTGCGCGGGAGGGCGATCTCGATGGTTTTCCAGGATCCCCTCTCCTCTCTCAACCCCGTGATGACCATCGGCGACCAGATTCTCGAGGTGATGGCCGCCCACAAGGTCGGGACGCCGCAAAGCCGCGCGGCGAAAGTCATCGAACTGCTCTACGAGGTCGGCCTGCCTGAACCAGAAGTCATCGTCCGGCAATATCCCTTCCGCCTTTCCGGCGGGCAGCGTCAGCGTGTGATGATCGCGATGGCGCTCGCGCTCGATCCCGACGTCCTGATCGCCGACGAGCCGACGACCGCGCTCGATGTCACCACGCAGGCGCAGATCCTCGAATTGATCCGCAAGATCCAGCGGCGCAAGAACATGAGCGTCATGTTCATCACGCACGATTTCGGCGTGGTGGCCGAGATCGCCGACCGCGTCATCGTCATGGAGAAGGGCCACCTCGTCGAACAGGGGCCTGCTTCGAAGGTTCTGACCGCGCCGGGGCATCCATATACGCAGCGTCTGATCGCCGCTGTTCCCCGCATGAGCGATCGTGATCGCGAAAAGGCGGCCGAACCTCCGGTGGTCCTGGAGACGAAAAACCTGAGAAAGACCTATCGTCTCGGCGGCTTCCTTGCTCCAAACCGCACCGTCCATGCCGTCAACGACGTCAGTATTTCCATCCGCAAGGGGCAGACGCTCGGGATCGTAGGCGAAAGCGGCTCCGGCAAATCCTCCCTCGGCAGGCTGCTGGTCAAATTGATGAACAGCGACGAGGGTCAGATCATCTTCAACGGTCGGGACATTGCACCTTTGAAGGAAGATCAGTTCCGGGCCATGCGGCCCTATATCCAGATGATCTTCCAGGATCCTTTCGCATCCCTCAATCCCCGGCATACGATCGGGCGGATTCTCACCTGCGGCCCGCTGGCGCACGGGATTTCGCCCTCCGAGGCAAAGGCCAAGGCTCTGCATTTTCTGGAACTGGTCGGCCTGGATCACGGCGCCTACGACCGCTATCCGCATGAATTTTCGGGCGGCCAGCGCCAGCGTATCGGCATCGCCAGAGCCTTGATGTTCGATCCTGTTCTGCTGGTGGCTGACGAAGCGGTCTCTGCTCTCGACGTCTCGATCCAGGCGCAGGTCCTCAAGCTGCTGGCAAAGATCCAGAAGGAACTGAACGTGGCGATCATTTTCATCACCCATGACCTGCGCATCGCAAGCCAGATCTGCGATGACGTGGCCGTCATGCACCGGGGCCGCGTCGTCGAATACGGGCCTCCGTCACAAATCTTTCGTGCCCCCACGAACGATTATACGCGCCAATTGATATCGGCCATTCCCGGCAAGGAATGGGAACCGGCAGCCTGACTGGACGGAACGACATGACACAAGCCGCTGATCGGGAAATCGGCCCTGGAGAGTTCTGGAAGGCGATCGGCTCGCGCGCGGTCGGCGCCTCCGTCGTGACGGCGCGGGATACCCAGGGACCTGCCGGGTTCCTGGGGCTCTCGGCAACCCACCTCTCGGCCTCGCCGCCAATGCTGATGGTTTCCGTCGGGAGCGCGACATCGGCCCTGGGCACAATCCGCAATGCCGGCCATTTCGCCATCAATTACCTTAGCGCCGCGGACAGGGACCTCATCGATGTCTTCGGCGGCAAGACGGAACGGAAGGGTGCGGATCGCTTCGACCCCGGCCGATGGTGCACGCTCACATCGGGAGCTCCCGTTCTGAAGAACGCTCTCGGCGTCCTCGACTGCCGCCTGGAGGAGCTCATCGAGCGGCACGGCAGCGTCATCGCGATCGGACGGCTGACCGAATTCAGCATCGGTTCGAGCAGCGAACCGGCCGTGATGTACCGGGGCGCGGTCACGACGGTGATGTCAGGTTAACTGCAGCCGGCGACGGCGACTTCGAGGTGACTTTTCGTATCAAGGATGCCTCCCCTTCCGGCTTTCGCACCTGATGGAGCTCCCCGACGCTTTTTGATCTGCTTATCGGGAATGTGGATGGCCACGCAAAGAACTTCGCGCTTCTCCATGAGCCAAGCGGGAGGCTCAGAACTGCGCCCCGTTACGATATTCTCCCTACTCGACTCCACCATACACTCATCGACGAACTCGCTTACAAGATTGGAGAGGCCACAACGCTTGACGCCATAACTCGGGACGACTTCGATGTCTTCCTCAAGACTATAGGCATTCCAAGCGCCGGGGCGCGTCAGCGGCTCACCAAAAAATACGCTATGGAGATTGCAAGCAAGCTTGCCGAACACCGGGATCGGCTTGGCAAGGACGGACAGAAGCCGCTCGCCGACCGCATTGCGTCCAACATGCGCACGCTTCTCGGCGCACTAGATATCGAAGTCCCGCTCCCGCAAAAGACCGTGACGCGTACAGTGGCCGGGCCGGTGGGTGGCTGTTGAGTTGACGGTATCCGGACGATCCCGACCAGAGCCATGACTGGGATCGATGGGCAGGATCATTGATTTCCCGACTGGGATAGAGTGGTAAGCACGCGAAGCCGTCGCGAAGCAGTGTCTCGGTTTTCTTGTCGGACGCGTCGCTTCCGATTTTGTTCTCCCGAGTCGTCCTATCGACACGCTGCGCCAGGTCCCGCATCCGGGCACGCATACAGCACGATCGCTAACGGCAATTCGCGTTTCGCCAAGCTTCTTACGTTATCGGCTTCCCTCGCGTTGCCGAACCCTTCGAGGTCAAACCGTTGGCATATCGAGTTCCCGCATGATTTCCTCCGTGTGTTCGCCCAAGCGAGGCGGCGGCCGGTCGATGCCCGGCGCATCTTGTGCAAACAGGAAACCCGCGTTCAAGACCTCGACCTGCTCCAAGGAAAAGCCCGGAAATGCGACCGGCAGCTTGAGATGCCGGTCGGTCAGGTGGGACTGGGCCGCGACATCGGGGATTTCGCGCACCACGCCGGCCGCCACGCTGACGGCATTCAGCAACGGCTCCCATTCCTCCGCCGTGCGCGACGCCAGCCCCTCGATGACCGACTCGCGAAGAGATCCGGCATTTTCGATCCGTGATTTCCGGTCGGCATAGCGAGGATCGGCGATCAGGTCAGGGCGCCCGATGGCTTTGCAGAGACGTTCGAACTGCTCCTGACGCACGGCACCTAGGGTGATGCTGCCCTGTTTCGTCGGGAATGTGTCGGCGGTGGGCGACATGCTGAATCCCCGGTTGCCCTGCTTTTCGGGTTTTATGCCGTTGATCAGATAGGGCCCGAGGATGGAGATCATCATGACAAGCGCGGCATCGAACATCGCCACGTCGATATATTGGCCCTCTCCGGAACGCTCGCGCCGCAGCAGCGAGGACATGATGGCGAATGCCGCCAGAAGGCCGGTGAACGTATCGACGACCGGAAAGCCGATGCGGATCGGCGGCGTGCTCGGCTCGCCCGTCAGGCTCATAAGGCCGGACGTGCTTTGAATGATCTGATCGATCGCCGGATTGTTCCTCAGCTCTCCGAACTGGCCATACCCGGAAATCGAGCAATAGATGATGTTCGGATTGAGCTTCCTGCAGGTTTCATGACTGAGCCCCAACCTGTCCATAACGCCTGGCCGGAAATTTTCGACCACCACGTCGCATGTCGCGAGCAGCCGCCGGGCGCTCTCAAGTCCGGCCTCGCTCTTCAGATCGAGGGCGATCGACCGTTTGCCGGCATTCACGGCAATGAAGGGCGGGGCCATGCCGCTCTGGTCGGTGCCGTAATTGCGCATCGTATCGCCGCCTTCCGGCGACTCGATCTTGATGACATCCGCACCCATCAGGCAGAGGAAGTGCGTGGCAATCGGTCCGGAAAGAACGTGCGTGAAGTCCGCGATGCGGATGCCGGACAATACCTTTGACAAGATCAGCTCCTATGGCTTTCGGGCATGATTAATCGCGGGCCGCGGGATAGGCACCCGTAAAGCGCGGCTTTCGCCGCTCCTTGAAGGCCACCTTTGCCTCCCGGCCATCGGGTGTCAGCGCCAGGTAGCGCTGCATCGGGGCGCCCGCATCGAGATGCGCGGAGAACCCGGCGGAATCGAGAAGGATGTTGGTCGCCGCCTTCGTGTAGCGTACGGCGAGCGGCGGCACTTGCGCCAGTTCCTGCGCATAATCTTCGACCGCCGCTTCGAACTCTTCGGCAGGGACGCAAGCATTGATGAGCCCCCACTCCTCGGCCTGCTGGGCGGGAACGCGCCGTCCGAGCAGGGACATTTCCAGCGACCTGGCGCGGCCAATGGTGAACAGAAAGGCGCCGCCGCTGTGGTTGCCTGCCTGGATCTCGCGCATCTGGAAGAATGCCGTGTCGACTGCGACGATCAGGTCGCAGGCGGCGGCGAGATAGCAGCCGCCCCCGATCGCCGGGCCGTTGACCGCGGCGATGACCGGCTTGAAATTGCGCTGGATGCGCTGCCGGGCGGCGACATTCCAACGACCGTAGGCGTCGAGCTCGGCGGCGCCGGCGCTGCGGGTGAAGCCGATGTCCTGTCCGGCGCTGAAGACATCGCCGACGCCGGAGAGGATGGCGCAGCGGCAATCCGGATCATTTTCCACCAGATCGAAGGCTGCGACCAGTTCCTTGAAGGTCTCCAGGTCGTGGGCGTTGCGCACATCGGGGCGGTTGATCAGTATCTTCCAAACAGGCCCGTCTGCCTCGAGGAGAAGCGTTTTGAAATCTGCCTTGGGCAATCGACTATCCTTTCATTCGCAGGAGATTGAAATTTCAGTCGGCGCTGCGCGCCTCGCGCGGAACCCAGGTCAGATCCCGCGGGTCGATGAACACCGCCGTTTCGCCCGTGCCGGTCACCGACGTCGCCCCGTGCGGAACGTCGCAGACGAGTTCGACCTCTCCCGACCGCAGCCGCACCTCGGATTTCGCACCGAGGAAATCCCGATGGATGGTTTCGGCGGGAAAGTGGTTGTCGAGCCGGCTGTCGGCGCGCGGACGCAATGCGAGGCGCTCGGGGCGCATCACCAGATCAACCTTCGCTCCTTTGCTGAGAGAGGAGCGCTTCGCGTGCTCGTCCTTCAGCACGAATTGCGGGCTGCCTGCGAGTACCGGGCTAACAAGTGCGATCTCGTCGCCCCGCATGTCGACGACCTCGGCCGCGATGAAATTTGCCGGCCCCAGGAAGCGGGCGACGAAGCGGTTCGCCGGATTGTCGTAGAGCTCGACCGGGGCGCCGAGCTGGTCGATCCGTCCCTTGTCGAGAACGGCGATCCGGTCCGACATGGACAGCGCCTCCGAGCAGTCATGCGTGACATAAAGCGTCGTGGTGCCGAGTTCCCTGTGAAGCCGCATGATCTCGGCCCGCATGCGCGCCCGCAGCACCGAATCGAGGTTGCTCAAAGGCTCGTCGAGGAGCAGCACCTTGGGCCGGGTGGCGAGCGCGCGGGCGAGTGCCACACGCTGCTGCTGTCCACCGGAAAGACCGGTGGCGCCACGGCCTGCGAATTCGCCGAGACCAACGAGGTCGAGCATCTCGTCGACACGCCGCTTCACCTCCGGAAAGGCAACGCCCGCGCGCCGCAACCCGTATGCCACGTTGTCGAAGACAGTCATGTGCGGCCACACGGCGTAGGACTGGAAGACCATGTTGACGTTGCGATGCTCGGGGCGGACGTGGTTCGCGCCGTCCGACACAACCCTGTCGCCGATCACGATCGTACCGGAATCGGCTTTATGCAGTCCGGCAACGCAACGCAGCGTCGTGCTCTTTCCACATCCGCTCGGCCCCAGAAGCGTCATGAACTCCGATGGCTGTACGGAGAGATCGAGGCCGTGCACGACCTGATTGCCTTCGTAGCTGACGACCAGATTGGTGACTTCCAGACCTGAGGTTTGCGGTTGCGATAGGTGGACGCTGGAGGGCTGAGCCATTGTCGAATGCTCCGGTTTCGGTTTCGTTCGCTACATCGTGCTCTTGGTGGTGCTGACGCCGAGGACCAGCCGCGCAAGAATGATGCCGAGGATCATGAGAACGGTCTGAACCATGCCGACCACCGCGGCCTGCGCGAGCGATCCGTCGGCCTGGTAGTTCCACGACAGAACCGACAAAAGCAGCGACGACGGTGAGTAGAGAAGGATCGACGTATTCACCTCCCGCACCGTGAAGACGTAGATGAGGATGAAGGCGGAAAAGACCGAAGGGCGGATCAAAGGCGCCAGGATGGAGAACAGCACCTGCAGGCGCGATGCGCCGTTGATCTGCGCGGCCTCCTCGAGTGCCACGTCGATCTGCTTCAATCCGTTGCTGGTAATGCGCACGGTATGAGCCAGGTAATGGGCCACGAGTGCCACCGCGATCAGCCACACCGTGCCGTAGAGCGGGGTGCGGATGTAGATGACGAAGACGCCCGTCGCGAAGACGATGCCACTGATGGCGATCGGCGCTGTCGCGATATAGGTCGCAAGTCCCGCGCCCGGCAGCTTCAGTCGTTCATGCAGGTAGACGAGCAGAAGACCGATCACCACGCAGATCGCGGGCACGATCATCGCGAGCTCGATCGTGTTGAAGATCGCGCTGCGGACATCGGGCTGCGCGATGACGGTCATCACGTTGTACAGCGTGAATTCCGTGGTCGCGAGATCGCCTGTGCGAAATCGGGTGAAGCAGATGAACAGCAGCGCCAGATAAGGCAGGATCACCGAGATGAAGGTGTAGATCCCGAAGACGGCGAGGATCGGGAATTTCCACCGGCCGGGATTGATGCGTCGGGTCGCGAAGCCCCGGCCGGTCACGGTGACGAACCTGCTGGCGCTGCGCACGCTGCGGCGATAGAAATAGAAGGCCGTCAAACTGACGATGATCATCATCGTGCCGATCGCGGTTGCGCGGGAAAAATCCTGCGGGAAGCCGTAGATGGCCTCATAGAGATGAACGGCGAGCGGCTCGTAGGCGCCCTGCGCGCCGAGCACCGCCGGAACCGAAAACTCGCCAGACGCCAGGATCGAGATAAACAGGATCGAGGACAGGGACGAGGACCGCAAGAGCGGCAGCACGATCCGCAAGGCCGTGTTCGGCACGCTGCCCCCGCACATGTAGGAGGCTTCTTCCAGGTTGGCGTCGGTATTTCTCAACGCGCTCGACAGAAACAGGAAGCCGTAGGGCACATAGTGGAAGATCATCACGAAAGCGATGCCGGTCAGGGACATCACGTCGAACCGCATCCATTCCGGCGCGTTCATCATGGCCAAAAGGTCGTTGAGGATACCGGAGCGGGGCGCGGCGAGCGCGACCCAGGCGATCGCCCCGACGAGCGGTGACAGAAACAGGGGAATGACGATCAGCATCTCCAGGAAGCCCGCGGCCGGCAGCCGGAGGCGGGTGACCACCCAGGCCAGCAATCCGCCAAGGGCGGTGGAGGCGACGGCGACCAGGACGGACATGGCGATCGTCTGCCATGCGGCGTGCCAGATTTCGGCCGACGTGTAGACGGAGCGGACCGCGGCGAAGGTAAGGCCGGAGGTGACGTCGAGCGGATCGTTGAGAACCGCGCTGATAATCACAAAGGCGACCGGCAGGCCGACGAACAGGGTCATGAGGATCAGCAGCGTGCCGATCGCCCCGTAGTCCAGAACGCCTCTCAGCGCATTGCCCAGTCGGGAACCTGCCTCAAGCGGCATTCGCCCGTGTGCGGAAAAATCCATCGCCGTGCTCATGTGTTCGTCGCCCCGAGATCGCTGCCGGTCCGCCGCACGAGCGGGATGATCCCGCCGGCCGCCAGCATTCGAAGAAGGAAGGGATCGACCGGGTTGCCTTGCAGGGCTTGGCCGGTGGTCTCGTTGCGGACCGTCCCGCTCTCAAGATCGACTGAGACGACGTCTCCGTCCCTGGCGAGCCTGCTGGCGCCCGGGCATTCGATGATCGGCAGGCCGATTTCGTAGCAATTGCGCAGAAACGTCCGGGCGAAGCTTTCGGCCACGATGCACCCCACGCCGGCTGCCTGGATCGCCTTAGGCGCGATCGCGCGGCCTGATGACTGGCCGAAATGGACACCGGCGACGATGAGATCGCCCGGTCTTACATTCGCGGGAAATTCCGGCTTCAGTTCCTCCAGCACGTGCTTCAGCACGACCTCCATGGGGCTGAAGACCACCTTCGTCGCGACGATCTGGTCGGTCGGCACGTTGTCTCCGAACATCCATGCCCTGCCTCGCCGGGCCGTCTGGAAGGCCCTGGTTTCGGTGCTGCTCGTCATCAGATGAACTCCCTCGGATCGACAATCTTTCCGGCCGCCGCGGCAGCCGCGACGGACAGGGCGGAGGCAAGGAACATCTGCGCCTTGGGGCTGCCATTGCGGCCGGGGAAATTGCGGACATGGGTGGAGATCATGCTCTCTCCCTCCGCCATCGCGCCCATGTTGACGGCCTGGTTGGAGCCGGTGCTCGCGGGGAACCAGGTCGCGCCCTGTTCATGCAAGAGCGCGGCCTGACCCGATTTCATGGCCTCGCGGAAAATGTGGCGATTGCCGGGAACGAGGTTGAAATTGACATGGTCGTTCTTGCGCCGTTGGCGCAGCACCTGCGCGGCCATCTCGAAATCGACGAGCCTGCCGCCGCCATGGCCGCCGAGCTCGGCCCATTGCACGGGCGTTCCGGCATATTCGCGGATGGGTGCGACATTGCCGACCGTCGGCGGGAAACAGATCTGCGGTTCGAGCTTGCCGACGTCCCAGCGCCATTCGGCCGCATAGGTCGTCCCGGGATCATCGGTGACGATCTCGTAGTCCTCAAGGCCGAGCCCGTTGGCGAAATCGATCGTCGTCCTGTCGGGTTCGATATAGGCGGCCTTGGCCCCGACATCGACGGCCATCAGCGTGAACAGCCAGCGGTCCCAGAAGGAGAGCGACTGGATGTATTCGCCGCAGAACTTGATCGCCTGATAGTTGATCTTCCCCTCGCCGATCTCGGCGCAGAGCCAGAGCGCGACGTCGCGGGCCGTCGTTCCGGGCATGGTCTGCCCCGTGAGTTCGATGCGGATGGTCTCCGGCACCCGGAACCACGCCTTCGAGAAGGGCATCACCGTCGCGGCATAGGAATCGTTGCCGAGCGCTGCGCAGAAGCAGCCCATCACCCCTTGCACCGGCGAATGGCTGTCGGATCCCACCACCAGCGCGCCCGGCTTGATATGGCCGTTCTGCATCGCGACGTTATGGATGTTGCCGCTGCCGCAATCATAGAGCGGCATGCCATGCTCGTAGCAGAACCTGCGGTTTGCGAGCAGCACGGCGGCCTTCTCCTCGCTCGGCGGCGAGAACTGATGGTCGAAGACGGTGACGATGCGTTCGGGATGAGCAATCTTGCCGCCGACCTTCTTCTCGAAAACCTCCCGGCAACTGCGGGCCGACAGATCGTGAAGCAGCGCGCAATCGACTTCGGCGACGACGATATCACCCGGCGCGACGGACTTGCGCCCGCTCCCCTTCGCAAGGATTTTTTCGATCAGATTCATCGAGATGCCCTTCCTTCTTCAATCATTGTGGCCGACGGGGAAGCGTGGCGCGGCGCCGGGCAGGTCCCAGCGCCAGCCCCTGGCGAGATGGGGCGGCCACAACTCGGCAAACTTGGCGGAGAGATCTTGAGGCCGCAGCGGCACGGGATTGTCCTGTTCCGCCGCAAGAACCGTTCCGTCATCGAGCGCGACGGTGATCCGGCTCGAAAACCGGACGGGGAATGCCCTGTTGGCCGCCGCATCCTCCTCGACATTCGTCCTGCCGATCAGCCGGTGGACGGTCGCGTCGGACAGCAGACGCTCGAAATCGGCGTGGCCAAGACGTCCAGCGGCGAGAACCGCGGCGATCGCGAAGGCGGCGCTGTGATCGGCGGTTTCGCGGTTCATCGCCGCACCCACCGGATGGGCCTTGCCGCCCACCATGTCGACGGCCTGCTTGAACGTATGGACCGTGACCGACTGGATGCTGTCGAGCCTGTCCGCAAGCCGCGGCCGCAATTCGGCGGCAAGCTGCAGCATGCCCTGGATGAAGATCTGGGCTGGATGCGCCTTGAGGATGATGCGCGTCATACGAGACCCGCCCTCGGCATCGAGGGCGAGCGGACCGGAAACGGTCGCGAGGAAGCCCTCGTCGCCCCCGTAGACATTGTCCGGGGCGAGGAAGCCCGCCTCCGCCATGCGAGCGGCGAACAATCCCTTGAGCGCACCGCGGGCCGACGCGATGGCTTTCCAGTCGGAAAGCTTCCCCTGGCGTACGGCCCTGAGCGTCGCGGCATCGAGCGCCGCGATCCTGAGCGCCCGTGCCGACGCCTCCTCGTCGAGAGAGAGCAGCCAGGCCGCGCCGGCCGCCGCGCCGATCGGGCTCAAGGTCGATCCGTCGAAACCACGGCGCCTGAGGTCGGCCTGATCGGCCATGCGGCAGACGACTTCATAGACGACGCCGGCCGCCTCGATGAGCCGATCCCAAGCGATCGCGCGTTCTTCCGCGAGCGCCACCAGGGCCGCCAGCAGATCGCTCGGATGGATGATGGCGCGGGCGACATAGGTGTCGTTCCAATCGAGGTAACGCGCCGCGACGGCGTTGCGCAGAGCGGCCGTGTCCGTATCCGCCTTCTCGCCGGTCGCCCAGATGGTCGCCGCACCGCCGGCTGAGGGCGAAAGCCCTCTCAGGCGGCTGACCGTTCCGCCATGCTTGTCGGCAAGCGCTTCGGCGCCGAGCGCGCAGGCAAGCGTGTCTGCGAGGCACAGCACCACTGCCTCACGATCGGCTATCCGGGCGAGGACCGGCAGAAGCGCGGCGATCTCGATTGAGAGATCAGGACGGTCGGACGTGGCAGTCGCTTCCTGAGCGCTCATTTCGCCACCTTCACGGCAAGTGCCTCTGCCCGGGCCACGACCCCGTCGACCACCTTGCCGGCAAGGCCGAGATGGTTTTCAGGGTCGACGAGTTCACGCAGCTCGTCCTCGTCGAGGTAACGGCGGATCTCCGCGTTTTCCTTCAGCACGTCGAACAGCGGGCGATGTTCCGCGTGGCTCTTGCCCGCCATCTCGATCGTCAATTCGTGAGCCCGAGTGCGGCCGAGATGTTGCGCCAGCCCGAACATGACGGCCTCGGCGACAATGCCGCCGCCGGTGATGCGCAGGTTCCTTGCGAGGTTTTCCGGATAGACCTGCAGATCGACGAGGATGCGGTGCGCCAACGAGAGACCGCCGTCGAGAAGGATGAAGACCTGGGGCAACAGCAGCCACTCGGTCGCGGTGGTCGACATGTCCCGCTCGTGCGGCACGACCATGATGCCCTGCATCACCGGCACCAGGCCGCGCACCATGTGGAAATTGGCGATGGCGCGTTCGCCGTTGATGGGATTGACCTTCTGCGGCATGGTGGAAGACCCCACCTGCGTCTTGGTCTGCGGCTCGGAGACCTCGCCGATTTCCGTCGCCGACAGCAGCCCGGTATCGAGGCAGATACGCTCGAAGGTCGCGGCGATCATGCCGAGCGTCGAGACCATTTCGCCGAACCGGTCGCGCACGTTGTACCAGGGGGCACTCGGCAGCGGCAGACCGACGCGTCGCGAAAAGGCCTGCTGAACCGTCTCGGCATACTCGCCGAGAGAGGCGAACGTTCCGGCGGCGCCGCTCAACTGGCAGACCAGAACCTGCTCACGGCAGCGCTGCAGGCGCTCCACGTGACGCGACAGTTCGTCGATCCAAAGCGCCACCTTCATTCCGAAGGTGATGGGAACCGCATGTTGCCAGTGCGTGCGCCCGGCCATGGCGGTATCGCGATAGCGTTTGGCGAGTTCCAGAAGGAAGCCGATCTGCGTGCGCACTTCGGTTTCGATGATATCGAGCGCGTCCCTGATCTGCAGAACGACGCCGGTATCGATGATATCCTGGGTCGTCGTCCCCCAATGCACATATTTTCCCGCGTCACCGGCAGCCTCCGAAAGGGCACGGATCGACGGCATCAGGCTGTGGCGACCCGTCTCCACGCCTTTGCCGATCGCCACGATGTCGAAATTCTCGGCCCTGGCGACGCTGCGGATCTTGGCGGCCGCCTCCATCGGGATGAGGCCGGCCTCGGCCTCCGCTTCGGCAAGCGCCGCCCAGACGTCGAGCCAGCCCTGGAGCAGTCGGGAAGAATCGAAAACCGCGCGCATCCGGTCGGAGCCGAAAATATTGCGCATGATGTAACAGTCGAGTGTGGTCGGCATGAAAGGGTTCCGAATGCAATGACGGGAGGGGCGGGACCCTGTCGCGGGACCCGTCGTTTGCGCGTCGCCGGAGGCGAATAGTTATCGACTTAGCGGCCGAAAAGGCCCTGCCACTTGGCATAGAACGCCTTCAGTTCAGCACCTTGCACCTCGGGCAGGTCGGCTGCGCCATACCAGAGGGTCCTGGCCGGCCGGTACCAAGGCATCTCCTTGCTCTTCCGGTTGTCCGTCCATGTCTTGAGACCCACGTCCGATTCCGTGATGACGGCAAGGGCTTCCTGGGCCTCCTTTGAGGTCGCCCATTCCATGAAAAGCCGCGCGGCATAGGGATGCGGCGCATTGTTGGCGATGGACAGATTGAACTGGGTGGCGGATGCGACTTCCGGCGTCGCGAAGGCGATCGGCGCGCCGTCCACAGCCTTCGGCCCGAAGACCGACGGATTGGCGTCGGGCGAGGCCCAGTAGTCACCCGCGATCACCGCGTCGAGCATCGCGGTCGTACTCGGCAGGACGGCAGGCTTCTGATCGGCAAGCTTTTCGAGATAGGGCCAGCCGTACTTGTCCTTCAGATTGATCGCCCGGTTGGCATTGGCGGCGATCTGCGGGCCACCGGCCGTGACGGTGACCAGAGCGATCTTGCCTTGCAGCCGGGGATCGAGCAGCGCCTCGTAGGGATCCTCCTGGAACTTTTTTTGGAGATCCTCGGGCACTACGCGGGTGTTCCAGCCGATTGCCTCGACCGTGATGTAGAGCGGATAGGCCATTCCCGGAATGACGGTTTCTGGAACGAAGTCATCGGCGCGGGAAGGCGTGTATCCGGTCACCAGTTTCTTGGAGACGGCATCCTTCAGGACGTTGAGATCGCTGACCGAGATGAGATCCGCCTGTACACGGCCGACCTGCGCCTCCTGGACGAAGCGCTGATAGAGCGGATTGGTCGGCGCGCGGTAATATTGGACAGGAATTCCATACTTGTCCTGAAACGCCTTCACCCAAAGCGTTATCTTGTCGGCGCTGGGCGCTCCGTATAGAAGCACGCCGCCCTCGGCCTTTGCCTTGGCGATCAGCGCCTCCATGCCACCGGCCTCCTCGAGCGTGGTGGGCGGTGCATCCTGTGCCTTGGTCGACGAAGTCGCGATGGGCGCCAGCGCGGCAAGCGCTATCGCCATCGCCCTGATGAGCGATTTCATTGTGAGGTCTCCTCCCTCGCTTTGGACCTTGAACGCGATCAGACGATGCTGATCGACGGATGCTCCGACTTTCCTCCTCCGGCGTGTCGAAGCCATGTCCTTGCCGGCAACGAAAACTTACTCCCCGCTCCGATGAGGTCAATCCGCCCTTCCCGAGCGGGATTTCGCGGGGGTTGACATGCCGCGGGCATGGATCGATCCTGTCCGATTGCCCAGCGGGCCTTCAGGCGTTTAGTTTTCTGCTGCGCCAGCCGAGCGGGCCGGCAGCCGCGAATGCGGGATATGGTGGTCCGAAAGGTACCGGCTTTGCTTGGCGACCGCCTTGCGCAAGATGCTCAGGTAGAAGTCCTTCCGATCCCTCAGTTTCGGGATCGCCGTGCCTATGCCCAAGGCCATGGGCGGATGATGCGGGGGGCTTGGGAACAGGACCGCGACGATGCCGCCGCCTGGGGTCGTCGCACCCTCCGAATATCCATAGCCCTCTCGACGGCAGATCTCCAGTCGTTGCAACAGATCCTCGATCCTTACCCGCTTGGCCGGATCCTTCTCTTCCGCATTGATGCGCCGGGCAAGCGCCACGACCTCCTCATTGTCCTTCAGGCTCAGGATCACCTGCCCGACCGCCGACCGCAGCAGCGGCCTCAGGCGGCCGGTCGCAACCTCGGCGTGGGGTTGCCTAACCAGGGCCCGCATGACGTGGATGTATTGGACATGAAGGCCGCTCTGGGTTCCGAGCGCCACCGTTTCTCCTGTCTTGGCGCGAAGATCGTTCATCAACGCGAGAATGCTGCCGTCGCTGAGAAAAAGGTCGTTGACCCATATGCCGAGAAGAGCCGCACGCAAGGTCGGCAGGTAGGTTCGCCCCCTTCGATCGAAATCCATATAGCCGAGCTGGCAGAGGCTGTTGAGGAGAGCCGAGGTGCTCGACGGCGGACAGGTGAGCGCCCTGGCCACTTCCATCATCGTCGCAGGTTCGCGCCTTTCGGCGAAAAATTCGAAGATCTCGATCACCCTGCCCGCGGATTTGACCACGGAAACCGCCATGTCTTGCTCCTCCTGCTCTCCGGTCGTCGTCCGATAGTAGCTCGGATCCGGTGATCCTTTCACATATGTGCAAGAACGGGGAGAATATTTCACATATGTGAAATCAGCGCGCCCCGATCGTACGGCCGGTCAAAAGCCTGTTAGACAGCAGGCTCCATCGGAGAGGAGAAGCACCCCGTGAAATTCGGAACTGTTCGCATAGGAAATGCCGCAAAACCTGTCATGTGGCTTGACGACGGCAATCTGCTCGATCTGGCCTGGCTCGTCGGCTCGGGAAAGATCGCCGGCGGCGGGATCGACCCGAAGCATCTGACGCTCGAGCAATTCATCGCGCTCGGTCATGACGCGGCCGAGGAGGCTCTATCGCTCCAGAGCGGCCGTCACCTGCCTGCTGAAGCCGTCATCGCCACGAGCGGAGCCGCCGTGCTCGCCCCCATTCCGCGGCCGAACAAGAATGTCTTCTGCGTCGGGCGCAACTATCTGGAACATATCGCCGAGGACAACAAATCCCGCGATCTTGCGACCGACCTTCCCAGATACCCGCAATATTTCACAAAGCCTCCGGCAACGGTCATCGGTCCGGACGCGGAAATCCGGCTCGACGAGACCGTGACCCGCCGCCTCGACTACGAAGTGGAGCTGGGCGTGGTTTTCGGCACCCGAGGGCGGGATTTCGGCGAGGAGAAGGCGCTCGACCACGTCTTCGGCTACACGATCGTCAACGACGTCACCGGCCGCGACGCGCAGGCGCGCCACGATCAATGGTTCAAGGGCAAGGCGCTCGACACGACCTGCCCGATGGGACCCTGGATCGTCCACAAGAGCGCGATCGCCGATCCGCAGAACCTGGACATTCGCCTCTGGGTCAATGGCGAACTCAGGCAGGATTCCAACACATCGAAGATGATCTTCCCGGTCGCCGTTCTGATCGACTGGCTGACACGCGGCCTGACCGTCGATCCGGGCGACATCATCGCCACCGGAACGCCGTCGGGTGCCGGTTATGCCATGGATCCCCGGCGGTTCCTTGCCGATGGCGATGTCGTCAAATGCGAGATCCAGGGTATCGGTACTTTGACGAATACCGTCCGAAAGGTTCGAGGCTGACCTTGCGCCAACTCCTCCTTAACCTGGAAGCGTGACCCGCGCTCTGCCTTCAAGGGCGACGCGGCAACTGTTGTTCGCCCGCATCAACGACGCAGGCATAAGGTCATCCTCGATCCTGGCGCCTGCCTCCTTCCGGCCCGCCTTGGTCGCCACAAGCTGGCGGCCGATGGTCCAGCGATCGGCAATGTCATCGCGCCTCTGGCACATTGGTGGGAAACAGCATATTTTAGACGCGATCGAGGGGGATTGAGATCTTTCCTCCGCGATCGGAACTGAGGTGGCGAGGTCGCTTGTCCTATTTTTTGACCCATATTCGTGTGGTTGCTGCGCTGGTGGTCCGCGAGACTTCCACGCGGTTCGGCAGCAAGCCCGGCGGCTACATCTGGGCGCTGCTGGATCCGGCTGCGCATATCGCGTTCCTTTCTCTCATCTTCATGGCGATCGCCCGAACTCCCGCCCTCGGCCACAGCTTTCCGCTGTTCTTCGCGACCGGCTATATCGGGTTTCAGTTCTACCAAGCGGCGGTCGGCTATCTCAATACGGCGGTGACCTCGAACCGGGCGCTCCTGAGCTATCCGAACGTCGCGCCGTTCGATACGATCCTGGCGCGCTATATCCTCCAGTTGGGGACGACGATAGTTGTCGGCTTCTGCGTCTTCAGCGTCATCGGATTGAGCTTGAGAAGTCCTCTCACCATTCAATGGCACTTCATCATCGAGGCGGCATTCGCGGCCAGCCTTCTGGCGCTCGGCAGCGCTTTCGCAAACAATATCCTGTTTCAGAAGTTCCCGCTGTACGAGAAATTCTATGGTATCGTCACCCGTCCGCTGTTCCTGGTGTCTGGCATATTCTTCCTGCCGGACGCCCTGCCGCATCCGGCTCGGGATATCGTAATGCTCAATCCCTTGGTTCACGTCGTCATGCTGTTCCGGAAAGGATTTTATCCCGAGTACAGGGCGATAGGTTACGATGCGGGCTATCTCTACGGCTTTGCTCTTTCTCTTCTCCTCGGAGGGATGTTCCTGTTCACCAGCTCCAGAAAGGTATTGAGAGGGCGATGATCCGGTTGGAAAGAGCAACGAAATTAGTGCGGATGAAAGGGATTTCGAAGCCCATCATCGACGATGTCTCGTTCGTCATCCCACGCGGCAAGAGTGTCGGGCTGCTCGGACGAAACGGCGCCGGCAAATCCACATTGTTGCAGATCATCGCCGGAACACTGGAGCTCGACAAGGGACGCGTTATCCGTCAGGGCAAGATATCATGGCCGCTCGGTTTTGCAGGTAGCTTTCAGGGCAATCTTTCAGGAGAGCAGAATGTGCGTTTCGTCGCCAGGATATACGGCGTCGACACGGAGGAGCTTGTCGCCTATGTCGCGGATTTCGCGGAGCTCGGCGCCTTCTATAAGGCTCCTGTCCGCACCTATTCATCGGGCATGAAGGCGCGGCTTGCCTTCGGCGTCAGCATGGGAGTGAAGTTCGATTATTATCTTGTCGACGAAATCACCGCGGTAGGGGACACCAATTTCAAGCGAAAGTCCCAGCAGGTCTTCAAGGAGCGGCTCAAGGGCTCGGACGTCATCATGGTCTCCCACAGCTCGTCCACGTTGCGGGATTATTGCGAATCCGGAATAGTTCTCGAAGACGGAAAATTGACGTATTATGAAAATCTGGAAGACGCCATTGTCGTCCACGAGCGCAATATGACTAGGCAGTAGACATGCCACAGCAGGCTCGGAGCGGAAAACTGGCAAGATTGCAGCTCTTCTCCCTCTGGCAGCTAGCGCGTCCACCCCCCAGCCCAAAGACTTTGATATTGACAGCCTTCTCAATACACTCTTTCTGCCGATCATGACCTGTCAGTGAACGTGAAAGATGCGCCTACATAAACGTTAAGTGGGTCAAGCTTTCTCGATCAGGCGGTGCTTGAACGTGACGCGATAGAAGATGACAAATTGCCATCGTCTACCGGCCGCAGCCAGCTTATGACTGGCAGCCTGCGCCCAACGAAGTGTTGATTGCCACTGAGAACTGACCCGGCATAGCCTGATATTTCCATTGAGAATTGACCCATGTTTGAACCCTCCCTCGCATGTTTTCAGCGGGGGCTATGGAGTGATCGACATGGCGTTATTGAGCGTGATCCGACGCTGGCATTTTCGAGAACATCTATCGATCCGGGAGATTTGCCGCAGGACTGGCCTATCCCGGAATACTGTCCGCAAATACCTGCGCCTGGACGGGGTGGAGCCGAAGTTCAAGGTCCCGGAGCGGCCAAGCAAGCTTGACCCATTTGCGGATAGGCTGTCGGCCTGGTTGAAGACGGAATCCAAGAAAGGCCGCAAGCAGAAGCGGACGATGAAGCAGTTGCATGCCGAACTGGTGAGCCTCGGATACGGGGGCTCCTATAACCGCGTGGCGGCGTTTGCGCGGGAATGGCGAGAGGATCGGCAGAGGGAGTTGCAGACGACCGGGCGCGGCACGTTTGTGCCCTTGGCATTTGAACCCGGTGAGGCCTTCCAGTTCGATTGGTCGGAAGATTGGGCGATCATCGGCAATGAGCGCACCAAACTGCAGGTCGCCCATACGAAGCTAAGCTACAGTCGGGCCTTTATCGTCCGGGCCTATCTTCTTCAGACGCACGAGATGCTGTTTGACGCCCACAATCATGCGTTCCGCGTATTTGGCGGCATCCCCGGCCGCGGCATCTACGACAATATGCGCACGGCAATCGACAAGGTCGGCCGCGGCAAGGATCGCGACGTCAACACCCGCTTCCTGGCGATGGCCAGCCACTATGTGTTCGAACCCGAGTTCTGCAATCCAGCGTCCGGCTGGGAGAAGGGGCAGGTCGAGAAGAACGTTCAGGATGCCCGTCATCGTCTCTGGCAGCCCACGCCGCGCTTCGCATCGCTGGAAGCATTAAACGACTGGCTGGAGCAGCGCTGCAAGGAATTGTGGGCGCAGACCCCACACGGTCAGATGCGCGGCACCATCGCCGACATCTGGGCTGAGGAAGCATCGGCGCTCATGCCTGTTTCCAGGCCGTTTGACGGGTTTGTCGAGTATACCAAGCGCGTTACACCGACCTGCCTCGTCCATCTGGAGCGCAATCGCTACAGCGTGCCGGCGTCCTTCGCCAATCGACCGGTGAGCCTTCGGGTCTATCCGGATCGTGTCGTGGTTGCCGCGGAGGGCCAGATCATTTGTGAGCACCGCCGTGTCATCGATCGCTCTCATGATCGACCGGGACAGACGATCTACGACTGGCGGCATTATCTGGCGGTCGTGCAGCGCAAGCCCGGCGCTCTCCGCAATGGCGCACCCTTCGCCGAGCTGCCCGATGCGTTCCGAGCCTTGCAGCAATACCTGCTCAAGAAGCCGGGGGGCGACCGTGAGATGGTCGATATCCTGGCCCTCGTTCTCCAGCACGATGAACAGGCCGTGCTGTCGGCCGTGGACATGGCGCTGAAGTCGGGCGTTCCGACCAAGACGCATGTGCTGAATCTGCTGCATCGCCTCGTCGACGGCAAATCCTTCACGCCACCGACCATCGACGCGCCACAGGCCCTGACGCTCATCAATGAGCCGAAAGCCAATGTCGAGCGCTACGATGCGCTGAGAAAGACGGAGGTTGGCCATGCGTCATAATCCGGCAAGCGGCGCTATCGTCATCATGCTGCGGCAGTTGAAGATGCACGGCATGGCCCAGGCCGTCGGCGAGCTCACCGAGCAAGGGTCGCCGGCGTTCGAGGCGGCAATCCCTATCCTGTCGCAGCTTCTCAAGGCCGAGACGGCGGAACGTGAAGTTCGATCGACCGCCTATCAGCTCAAGACCGCACGCTTTCCAGCCTATCGTGACCTGAACGGCTTCGACTTCGCCAGCAGCGAGGTCAACGAGGCGCTGGTGCGTCAGCTTCATCGCTGCGACTTCCTCGACGACGCCAACAACATCGTTCTGGTCGGCGGTCCCGGCACGGGCAAAACGCATATCGCCACGGCAATTGGCGTCCAGGCTATCGAGCATCATCACAAGCGGGTTCGGTTCTTCTCGACCGTCGAGCTGGTCAACGCGCTCGAGCAGGAAAAGGCACAAGGGCGTTCCGGCCAGATCGCCAACCGCCTGGCGCATTCCGATCTCGTCATCCTCGACGAACTTGGCTACCTGCCGTTCAGCGCTTCAGGCGGGCGCTGCTCTTCCATCTGTTGAGCAAGCTCTACGAGCACACCAGCGTCATTATCACGACCAACTTGAGCTTCAGCGAATGGGCCAGCGTCTTCGGCGACCCCAAGATGACCACCGCGCTGCTCGACCGGCTTACCCACCACTGCCATATCCTGGAAACCGGAAACGACAGCTTCCGCTTCAAGAATAGTTCGGCTCATGAGCCCAAAACGACGAAGGAGAAAAGGAAGAGCTTGACCGCAATCACTGACCCGAACGACATCTAATAGGCGGGTCAATTCTCGGTGGAAATGCCGGGTCAGTTCTCAGTGGCAATCAACACCCAACGAAGCTCCGATTCGGGACTTACGCTGGTTGTCTATCGATCGGCTGGCAGCTAAATTCGGCGCTACTAACCATCAGGGTTCGCCAGTGCCGAGCATCGATCGATTTATTTCACTATTGCGTCAATCGCCTCTGTGGGCCGCATCAAGCCTGACTTCCCGCAATCTATCCGGAGAAGGCAAGCCGCCCCTATTCTTGTTTGGCTTCAGTCGTTGGAAGACGTTTATCCAGGACTGGTTCCCCGATCGGGATATCATTTTTGTCCCCTTAAAATGCAGCGGATTGAGTTTGCCCTTTACTGGAGGTGGCGCATCCTGAGCGACCGGCGGTCACAAGTTTTGGCGTGGCAGTACAAGGGACCTCCTGAACTCAAGCACTTCTGCGATCGCTATAAAATACCGTTCCATTACGTTGAAGATGGCTTCATCCGCTCACTCAAACTTGGCGCGCTGCATGCGCCTCCGATGTCATTGGCTTTCGACAGCCGTGACATGTATTTCAACGCCAAAGTCCCGACCGATCTGGAAAATTTACTTTCGAACTATGATTTTGAAGCCGATCAT
>NZ_FXAF01000008.1 GCF_900177415.1 Xaviernesmea oryzae
TGATTGCCACTGAGAACTGACCCGGCATAGCCTGATATTTCCATTGAGAATTGACCCATGTTTGAACCCTCCCTCGCATGTTTTCAGGGGGCTATGGAGTGATCGACATGGCGTTATTGAGCGTGATCCGACGCTGGCATTTTCGAGAACATCTATCGATCCGGGAGATTTGCCGCAGGACTGGCCTATCCCGGAATACTGTCCGCAAATACCTGCGCCTGGACGGGGTGGAGCCGAAGTTCAAGGTCCCGGAGCGGCCAAGCAAGCTTGACCCATTTGCGGATAGGCTGTCGGCCTGGTTGAAGACGGAATCCAAGAAAGGCCGCAAGCAGAAGCGGACGATGAAGCAGTTGCATGCCGAACTGGTGAGCCTCGGATACGGGGGCTCCTATAACCGCGTGGCGGCGTTTTGCGCGGGAATGGCGAGAGGATCGGCAGAGGGAGTTGCAGACGACCGGGCGCGGCACGTTTGTGCCCTTGGCATTTGAACCCGGTGAGGCCTTCCAGTTCGATTGGTCGGAAGATTGGGCGATCATCGGCAATGAGCGCACCAAACTGCAGGTCGCCCATACGAAGCTAAGCTACAGTCGGGCCTTTATCGTCCGGGCTATCTTCTTCAGACGCACGAGATGCTGTTTGACGCCCACAATCATGCGTTCCGCGTATTTGGCGGCATCCCCGGCCGCGGCATCTACGACAATATGCGCACGGCAATCGACAAGGTCGGCCGCGGCAAGGATCGCGACGTCAACACCCGCTTCCTGGCGATGGCCAGCCACTATGTGTTCGAACCCGAGTCTGCAATCCAGCGTCCGGCTGGGAGAAGGGGCAGGTCGAGAAGAACGTTCAGGATGCCCGTCATCGTCTCTGGCAGCCCACGCCGCGCTTCGCATCGCTGGAAGCATTAAACGACTGGCTGGAGCAGCGCTGCAAGGAATTGTGGGCGCAGACCCCACACGTCAGATGCGCGGCACCATCGCCGACATCTGGGCTGAGGAAGCATCGGCGCTCATGCCTGTTTCCAGGCCGTTTGACGGGTTTGTCGAGTATACCAAGCGCGTTACACCGACCTGCCTCGTCCATCTGGAGCGCAATCGCTACAGCGTGCCGGCGTCCTTCGCCAATCGACCGGTGAGCCTTCGGGTCTATCCGGATCGTGTCGTGGTTTGCCGCGGAGGGCCAGATCATTTGTGAGCACCGCCGTGTCATCGATCGCTCTCATGATCGACCGGGACAGACGATCTACGACT
Organism: Xaviernesmea oryzae; assembly: GCF_900177415.1. Lineage (GTDB taxonomy): Bacteria > Pseudomonadota > Alphaproteobacteria > Rhizobiales > Rhizobiaceae > Neorhizobium > Neorhizobium oryzae_A. The sequence continues at coordinate 1,251 of NZ_FXAF01000008.1, forward strand.
GGCGGCATTATCTGGCGGTCGTGCAGCGCAAGCCCGGCGCTCTCCGCAATGGCGCACCCTTCGCCGAGCTGCCCGATGCGTTCCGAGCCTTGCAGCAATACCTGCTCAAGAAGCCGGGGGGCGACCGTGAGATGGTCGATATCCTGGCCCTCGTTCTCCAGCACGATGAACAGGCCGTGCTGTCGGCCGTGGACATGGCGCTGAAGTCGGGCGTTCCGACCAAGACGCATGTGCTGAATCTGCTGCATCGCCTCGTCGACGGCAAATCCTTCACGCCACCGACCATCGACGCGCCACAGGCCCTGACGCTCATCAATGAGCCGAAAGCCAATGTCGAGCGCTACGATGCGCTGAGAAAGACGGAGGTTGGCCATGCGTCATAATCCGGCAAGCGGCGCTATCGTCATCATGCTGCGGCAGTTGAAGATGCACGGCATGGCCCAGGCCGTCGGCGAGCTCACCGAGCAAGGGTCGCCGGCGTTCGAGGCGGCAATCCCTATCCTGTCGCAGCTTCTCAAGGCCGAGACGGCGGAACGTGAAGTTCGATCGACCGCCTATCAGCTCAAGACCGCACGCTTTCCAGCCTATCGTGACCTGAACGGCTTCGACTTCGCCAGCAGCGAGGTCAACGAGGCGCTGGTGCGTCAGCTTCATCGCTGCGACTTCCTCGACGACGCCAACAACATCGTTCTGGTCGGCGGTCCCGGCACGGGCAAAACGCATATCGCCACGGCAATTGGCGTCCAGGCTATCGAGCATCATCACAAGCGGGTTCGGTTCTTCTCGACCGTCGAGCTGGTCAACGCGCTCGAGCAGGAAAAGGCACAAGGGCGTTCCGGCCAGATCGCCAACCGCCTGGCGCATTCCGATCTCGTCATCCTCGACGAACTTGGCTACCTGCCGTTCAGCGCTTCAGGCGGGGCGCTGCTCTTCCATCTGTTGAGCAAGCTCTACGAGCACACCAGCGTCATTATCACGACCAACTTGAGCTTCAGCGAATGGGCCAGCGTCTTCGGCGACCCCAAGATGACCACCGCGCTGCTCGACCGGCTTACCCACCACTGCCATATCCTGGAAACCGGAAACGACAGCTTCCGCTTCAAGAATAGTTCGGCTCATGAGCCCAAAACGACGAAGGAGAAAAGGAAGAGCTTGACCGCAATCACTGACCCGAACGACATCTAATAGGCGGGTCAATTCTCGGTGGAAATGCCGGGTCAGTTCTCAGTGGCAATCAACACCCAACGAAGCTCCGATTCGGGACTTACGCTGGTTGTCTATCGATCGGCTGGCAGCTAAATTCGGCGCTACTAACCATCAGGGTTCGCCAGTGCCGAGCATCGATCGATTTATTTCACTATTGCGTCAATCGCCTCTGTGGGCCGCATCAAGCCTGACTTCCCGCAATCTATCCGGAGAAGGCAAGCCGCCCCTATTCTTGTTTGGCTTCAGTCGTTGGAAGACGTTTATCCAGGACTGGTTCCCCGATCGGGATATCATTTTTGTCCCCCTTAAAATGCAGCGGATTGAGTTTGCCCTTTACTGGAGGTGGCGCATCCTGAGCGACCGGCGGTCACAAGTTTTGGCGTGGCAGTACAAGGGACCTCCTGAACTCAAGCACTTCTGCGATCGCTATAAAATACCGTTCCATTACGTTGAAGATGGCTTCATCCGCTCACTCAAACTTGGCGCGCTGCATGCGCCTCCGATGTCATTGGCTTTCGACAGCCGTGACATGTATTTCAACGCCAAAGTCCCGACCGATCTGGAAAATTTACTTTCGAACTATGATTTTGAAGCCGATCATATCGTTATGCATCGCGCGCAGAAGGCGATTGAGCGCCTTTTGGAGACCGGATTGAGCAAATACAACTCCGGCGTCTCTCTCAACGTTAACGAGATTTATGGGCCGAAGAAAGCCAAGCGCATCTTGGTGATAGGGCAGGTGGAACGAGATGCTTCGATAGCGTACGGATGTCAGGAACGATACACGAACAATGATCTGGTAAGGCTTGCCAGACGCGAAAACCCGAACGCTGACATCATCTACAAACCCCACCCGGAGGTGCTAAACGGCATTGCTCCTGCAACTTCGAATCCCAATGAAGTACGGGACATTGCAAGGATATTGGAACAAGACCTCAGTCTTGCTGACAGTCTCCAGACGATTGACCATGTTTACACCATCACCTCTCTTGCCGGCTTTGAAGCTCTGCTTCGAGGCATAAAGGTCACCACGCTTGGGTGCCCGTTCTACTCAGGCTGGGGACTTACGGATGATCGCCAACCGAATCCTCGTCGTCAGCGAAAGCTGACTATCCAACAACTATTTGCGGGATCTTACGTTCTTTATCCGAAATACTTCGATCCAGAGTCAAAGGAATACATTCAGATCGAACAAGCGATTGCCCTACTATCTGGTATTCGTGACAGATACCAGAAAATCAATATGGATTCGATTTCCTAGCCCGGCCAGCCGCCGGCAACGCGCTCGAAAGTTGTTGAGCAGGTATGCGGATCAACGTTGCTCATCTTGCCGGCTGCAGCAGTTTCGCAGTGGTCCTTCTGTCGCTGCCGCCAAAGAGAGAGTTTTTGCGTGTGACGATCACGGTCGAGTAGCTATGTTATTCGGCTTCGCCCTCACGGATCCGGCCGGGGAATTTCCCGCATCCGGCCCTTCCCGAGAGTGGCCAGCGTCGGCTCAGTTCTGCGCGGAAACCAACAACTTTATCTACAGACATACACTTATTCACCTCACTCGGCTGCGATAGACTTTACCGGAGGATGTACTTGCATGGTTAGTTGCTCCGACATCTCCAATCTGCGGAGCTTTCCAATCACGTCAAAAGCCTCCTCGATTTCTACGATCTCGTCGGTCAGGGGATTGAAGTATATCGATAAATCAATGCAAGCTGCATAGAATATGTCTTCAATCGTGCGTTTCTGTTTTCTTCTTTGAAACGGCTGTCGATCGTCCGTCAAGCCCCACCCTGCATAAAACGGCATGCCAAATGTGACGACTTCCTTTCCACGCAGCAAGGCCTCAAATCCGACCTGAGATGACACCACATAAACCTTTGCCGCCTGATCTAGGACTTGCGTTATGTCTGCGGTGTCAGCGAGATAACGGACCCGAGACGTCGTTTGCAGGGTGTTTCGCGTTTTCTGAATGTTGTCTGGGTGACGCTTGAAATAGATCGGCACATCCGGGTTCTCTGACACCGCAGCATTGACCATATCTATGATCGTTCGCCGCTCAGCGGACCCAAATTTGATCGAAGCATCATGCGGGGTCTGGTCAATCAGCACGACCGACCCAGCTTCTAAGTTGACCGGAGTCCCGCAGGCAGCATACCGATTGTATTTCGTTAGTCGTTCTGAAACAACTCGTTTAATAAGTCGCCTACACCGGTCGATATCTTTCTCAGAAAGAGCATAGCCGGGATCATTAAGCTTCGTTTCCAGTCTTGAAGGTTGGCGAGCATCGTAATAGTAGCCCAAGTCATCCAAAATATATCCAAACGGACGACGTGTAACCGGTGGAGCGTCTTTATCGAAATAGCCAGCATACGCGCCGAAGAAGGCCGCCTCCCCGAAAAGCAAATCGCGGTCAAACGAACTTGTGAGAAGAGCATCCCAAAAGCCAGGCGTACGCACCGCCATATGAAGCACCAGAGAAAATTCTGCCTCATAAGGAAGGACTTTCATTCCTATATGTGCAGAGCGAAAGATCTGCTTCACGTTCTCGTGAAAACCGCCATCCAGATCGTCCCCAGGCGCGTTGGAATAGATTTTCAAACCTTCTGAAAGCTCCCTTATATACTTCGCAGCCGAAAAATCTTGGTGACGGCGCGTCAGACTCCTCATTGCTAAATATTGATGTATCTGGATGATCGTGGCTTTTTCCGAAAGTACGCGAAGTTCGTTGAACGGCTTATCCTTCCAAATGCCGCCTTTTTTAATGCTCTGATCCACGGTCACGCGTGTTTCGTGGGCCCGGTACCCTTCCCTCAAGGCCTGCCAGAGTTTATCAAGCCATACTTTCTTATAAAATCGATCAAGCCAGGTTTGTCGTTCTTTCTTAACATTTTTAGGCCACTTAGGCTCAGCGAAAAGCTCAGAGTACGTCGACTGCTTTGCGTATTTGTACCACTCGCGGCGTTTGGGATGGGCGCCTCCGTTCCACGGCTTCATACCACCATTATAATGAATTACGCTTGGTCGTCTGGCGCCCTCTGAGATTGAATCAAGGCTCATGAAGGCCCTGCTCTTCATGTTAGCCCTAACCCAAGCGGGTTCGAATAGCTGGCCATGCATATTCCATCTGATATGCAAATATTGCATACGGTCATGGAATAAGCGATTTAGAATCTGCTGATCCCCGTGGAATATTCTGTACTTGTTTTTAACGATATACTCCTGAACTATACCTAGAAAATCCATCGAACGCATCGCCTTTATATTGCAGACCATGACACCGGCATTTATGTTTACCGCTTTATCAGGCACACCATACGCTGCACGATGGCTAATACTGTTGTAGTCCTCTGCTCCAGCGAAGAGGTTATCGTTTAACTGCGTGTCGCTATAAAGTCTGGCGAGATTGCCAGTGATAATGATGTCAGAGTCGAGATAGACCACTTTCTGCACGTCTTCGGGTAAGACCAAATGCATGAAAAGGCGGAAATATGTGGCGACAGAGATTCCTCGCGTCGTTCGCACACTTGAGAATTCTGATGCCGAGATAATAATTGGCTGGAAATCGAAATTGAACTTTTCACTGAGTGCGGAGAAGCGCTTGGAGGCATCAGACGAAAGCGGCTTCTCAATTAGCAGGAAAGCACGGAGGCGCTGATCAGAAGAAAAGTTAATGGCTGCTGACGTTAGCGCGACGGCCGTTACGGGGAGGTATTCTTCATCGGAAGCAAAAACAATGTTCACATAGGTTGACACTGTGGAATGTTCCGTCATGCACATGCCTTTCAGGTTGTAGCGTGGCAGCTTTCAAAACAAACCGCTGCTTCGCCCCATCAATCTGCGAATTAATACCGTTACGGATCAGCGCCTCGGCGTAGCTCCAATGCCGCGACGCACAGAGCAAGCGCAGGGGTCGCGGCCTCGGTGTAAGGACCGTTCTCGCCAATCCGCGCACTAGCTTTATCGTCTTCCCAACTGCACCCGCCAACCTCCGACGGCGCAATATGCCGAGCCAGTTGGTACGCGGCCTCCAAGGCGGTGGTATAATAAGGGACCGTGCCAGGATCTTCGGTCTTGGGCACCAGCCACAATGCTCGATTGCGCACCTCGCCAGTAGCCTGATCTGTGAAGGATTCAACTCGGCGGGTCCATCCCGCAATCTTCGCCACTTCGGCGTCCAGTTGGCGCGAACCAGTCTTTGCCTCCTTTAGTCGCGAGATTATAGCTATGATCTCCAAAAGTTACCCTCCTGCCATCACCAGTTCGCAATTGAATTAATAGCAGCGTCCTCTCCTCGGACGCCCATTTTTTCTGCCACAAAAGGCATCGGCGCGCGTTTCCAGTGTCCTATAAACTTAATCGAGCCGCGGCGAATGAATATAGTTCTGAAGCCAGGAAACAATTCGAAGATTTTATAAATGTCGATGGTTTGAAGATGGTTGGTTCCTTCGATGTCTTGTTCGTTGTAAGGGAATGAAAAAACACACTCATCAACTTTCGCCAAAATATTCCTCTTGAAGAACTCGAAATCTCCATCGCTTAAGTGTTCAATTACCTCTAGCGCAACCAAAAAGGATCCTTCCTCCATTGTTTCAGCAACTTCACCTAGGCCACTTGTATGTTTTAGTGCGAGGTTACGGGTACTTTTGAAGTGATGGCGGCCGAATGTGAGTGCTTCGCGGCTATTATCGAGGCCAATAAAATTGAGATCTGCACGACAAGTCGCAAGGTAATTAAGGCCCACGCCAATGCCGCAACCCATCTCGTAGACTGTACCGCTCGCGGGAAGGCGTTCCTTTGCTCTTTCATAACGAAATCGAATATATGGCAGAACCTCGGCCCACTCTGTTTTGGTAGTTCTGTTTTGTCCTTGGGCCAACTTAGGATTCATTGCCCCTTCGCGATCCCGATTCTTTGTCATGAGTGAATTTTCGACCCCTGCGTCATTTTTGTGTCGTCGCCGTGCTTATTCCATTTTTGCCTAAGCACGAGCACTTAAAGTTAGATGGCATCATCCATTAAGAAAATGGATCTTAGGCCGCGTACCAGCATTTGATTGCAGTTTGATGACGGACATGATCATCAACCCGTCTAAAACAAGATCGCTGGAACGCTGCCGGGCGCTAGGAACTGTCGACAACGTCGACTCCCAACTCGTCTTGGCGCGATTCAATCCTGCTTTTCTGGGGACCGTTTTGACAAGAGTGACTTGAGCGATGGGCTATGGCACATTGTAGAATTGTTTACAGAAATAATGGGTAACAACCGATGAGTACGACGAATGCTCCTTCATGATTTTCATAATCGAGGTCCCGACATAGGTTCCTTCATCGGCAGGAGCAGAATGGGATGGTCTTCCGCTGGCGCAAGGAGCTTTGCCGGGTAGATGAGCCGAGAGCCGACGTGGCGACTACTTTGGTGCCGGTGATCGTATCGGAGGCCGCGCCCACCGTCTTTCCCGCTACACCAGGCCGCCTGCAACATCCCACCCCCGACGCAAGCGGAACGATGTGGCGATCGAACTTGGTCGCGGACGTAGTGTCCCGCGTGGATAGCCGCATCGAAACGGAAGCATTAGGACGCATTCTCGACTGTGCTGGGGTCGCCGATGATCCCGGTTCGAGTGGCGTGAACGTTTGGTGACGGGCCGCACCGATATGCGCAAAGGCTTCCCCGTCTTTCGGTGATGATCCTCGACCGGCCCCGCGCTATTCCCGGGCGCCTATATGTGGCACGAATATCTCTGCCCGCCCTTCCCGCATGAGGCGGTGCCGCGCACGAAATTGCTCCCATCTTTCGGTAGCCTCTGCCCGCCGCTTGAAGCTCAGCTTTCTGCCATCGAAAGAATGGATTTCGGTTGTGCCGAAAAAAGAGGACTCCGGCCGGAATAGCGCCTGATACAACGTGCGGAACACCAGTATCTCGCACTCGTCGCCGAATGCGATTTTTATACGTTCATAGTAGTCCGCGTCTTCGCCGACCTCTTCTTCGAGGAAGTACCCGACTTTCTCCAGGGTCTCTTTCCTAGGGAACATCATCGAGATAATGCATTTCATAACGCGACTGTCATTCACCTGAAGCTTGGTGCCGTCCGCGGCGACGCGGACATAGTTGCACAGAACAAGCTTCTTTTGTCTAAATTTTCTGAAGGCGTTGACCTGCATTTCCAAGCGCGACGGCGCGCTGTTGTCGTCTCCGTCCTGAAATGTGACGTAATCTCCTGTAGCGGCCGCTAGTCCCCTATTCCTGCTTCGCCCAGTTCCCAGCCGATGAACGTTATGGAGGATGCGGATTCGTTTATCCTCCTGCGCGAGCCGCTCGACAATGCTGGCGGTCCTGTCAGTACTGGCGTCATTGATTACAATTATTTCCAGATTATGCAGAGTCTGCTCCATCAAGCTTCGCAAGGCCCGCTCAATCGTCTCCTCGTTGTTTCTTGTGGCGACGATGACACTCACCAGCGGGTATCGAGCATCGAACATGTTCCGTCTGATAAACTTGTAAGGCCACCAAACTTCGTAAAGCCGCTGTGGGTCCGCACAAAGATCAGAAAGAATGCCTCTCCTGTCGAGCTTCTCGAAGATTCGCGCCGAGAACTCACCTAAAGGTTGCGGCCTCCAGCGCCGGATACGCCGCAGAGGGAAACGACGAAAGCTCGCGAGTGTCATAATACTTCCATCAGTAATTGTACCTTAGACCCATTTCGAGGCAAAGTAGCTCAATATGACAGTTATGTGACGTTCTGATGTCACTTATCTAACAAAACCAATGCGCAAGCAATTGGAAAGTAGTAGGGGATAGGGTTGTACCTGAGGTTGGCGTGCGATACGCAGGCTCCAACATCATCGCCTACTCCGGTCATGTGATCATGTTTGGCGCAAATTCCGATTCATCTCGGATGATCGTCAGCAACGATGGCAACCTGAGTTACACAGAATGAATAGCCCCGAGTTTCGTAGAAGCCCGCAGGTTACGTTTTCTGTTGCTTCTCGAACTCGACAGGCGACAGCATGCCGTTCCTGACGTGCTTGCGTTTCGGGTTGTAGAAGATCTCGATGTAATCGAACACGTCCTGGCGTGCCTCATCGCGAGAACAATAGACCTTGCTGCGTATTCGTTCACGCTTCAGAAGATTGAAAAAGCTCTCGGCGACGGCGTTGTCATGGCAACGTCCCCGGCGACTCATCGAGTGAGCTAGGATATGGATGAGCCGCTGCTTCGTTCGCATCTCCGTGGCGGGCGCATTCCATACCGTCGGCAAAGGGCAAGTTGCAGGAGTCGACCACGATCGATGACGAGGCGTGCTGCTGACAGCGCGGATAGGTCCTTGATCTTGCGCTCAAGCACACCTACTCGCTCCAGCGCATCATTCCATCCGGCCTCCAGTTCGCGTGCAACATGCCGCTTGGCCGAGTCCACAAGCTCATACCTGCGACTGGCCACAGATATTACTGATAAATGCGATTGAGGGCGGCAGCCAATCGCAGGCCAGCTTGCTTCAGTCGGTTTTTTACTGTCGGCCAATGGCGACCGGCGTAGTCATCAGTGAGAGTGGTGGGCGCCGCCGACTTACCCCTCGGCGCCGTTTCCGCAAAGATTTCTCTCATAGCAATGTCTCGGCCTTCAACCGCCCAATCTTCTGGCGCGCCACCAGTCGATGGTTGTAACGATCGATCGCTCTCGAGCAGGGCCGCAAGCTTGGGACAGGATAGCCGCTGATCGGCGATAATCCTGGTATCCCAAACCTGATGCAGCATCGTTTTGTGTCCGTTCAGGAAGACTTGCTGGCGACCGATATTCCTTGCCGTGTGCAGCGGCTGGTGGATATCACCCAAGAAGTGGATCAGATCCTTCAGCGCGACGATCTGCCGCCCCAGCGTGGCGCCCTGATTCCTGAGAGTCTCCTCGGCATGGTTGATTGCTTCAACGATGCACGGCCTTTTCCATCTGCAGTCTCTGGCTACCTCGTAACCAGAGGCGTCCATTGCTATTCGAACCGTGTGCATCGGTCTGCCCGGCGCTCGCTTCACATCTGGACGATCAGCCCAACTAGCAACGGAGGCCATATCCTTCGAACCGTCAGCGCCTAGAAGTGCACCAACGCGCCGAACCGTCGCCTTCGCCAGATGGTCTTCGGCGATCCGCGCGACAATGCAATGGCCTTTCTTTCCCCACGCCATTGCGTCGGTAGATACCAAGAGCACCGCGATTAAAGTCACTACCACGCCAATGCGCATGCGAACCAATTCAAATCTCCCGCTCGGCAGCATCCTTCAATTCTGATTGCATTATGTCAATCCGCTGTTAGCCTCTTCCCAGATAGGCTGCCGGATTGCTTCTGCCGCAATGTTGCAAGATCGCCGCCGACAGCATCACGACACCACACGGGACGCTGCGACCACCTCACGTCTTGTGTGCGAGAACTGGGGAGTGCTACGACCGCTTTGTAAGCGACAAGGAGACCACGTCTAGCAGCATCGGTGTTGGATACGGTATGGCTGAAGAGACGATTTCACAAACAGTGAGCATCTATGTCTGCGTCTATAGAACGATCCATATGATTGAGGCTGTGCAGGACCGTCTTGAGGGTTCACCTCGCCAGTTGCGGCGTTTTTGGTCGGACGAGTTCCAGGCTTTAGCGGTCGAGGAGGCGTCCAGGCCGGGAGCGAACATTTCGGCGGTTGCTCGACGGATCGGTATTCTGCCTTCGCAGATCTTTCGATGGCGACGGGAGCTTAGTGGAGATGGTGAGCAACGCTCCGCTCTGGCGAAAGAACAGCAGCGGAGATCTGGGCAGTTAAGGAACGGGTTGTCGAGGTCGTCATTGGCGACGTTGTCGTGCGCGCCGGACAGCTTGCTGCCACTGGTGCGGGATGCCGGCAATGATCCATTTAACGGCGCGCTATACGTCTCCCGGGCCAAATGGGCGGACAGAGTGAAGATCGTCTGGTGGGACGGCTCCGGCATCTGCCTTTATACCAAGCGGCTGGAAAAGTTGCAGCTGCTGGGCCGCGGATCGCCATAATCGAGTCCAGCTCAACCATGCCCAACTCTTGGCGCTGATCGATGGCATGGATGGAAGCGGGTTCGCGCCGTGCGGTCAAGCCGCCGGTGTTGGTTTTCACGCGAAACTGAGCCGGTTATGGAGTGAACCCCTCGGGCTGGGCCACGAGACACGGACAAACTGATATGCTTTGCGGGCCTCGGAGAAGGCTCATGAAGTCCCGAGGTCCATATCGACGGCACCCAACGCCGTTCAAATTGCAGTTGTGCCAAGATATCCGAAACGGTGTCATCGGACGGCGCGATGCCACCGCGAACTTACGGCGTTTCGGCCACCCTCATTCAGTTGTGGCTGACGCAGTTCGATCGGGCGAACTGAACGATGAAGAGGCGAAAGCGAGCGTCATCGCCGAATACGAGGCACAGATCGCGGCGCTTGAGCGCAAGGTGGCCAGCTCACGACGGAACTGGACCTGGTGAAAAACACTGCGCCAACCGATCGCCGACGGCAACGAGAAATCCTCCATCGTCACCGGCCCCCGCCCTACTCCGTCAGACGAGCGTGCAAAATGATCGACCTCCCAAGAAGCACGTTCTGCTACCGATCCACGACACGGCCTTTGCATCTCGACGATGCTGAACTCGTGGCTCTTATCGAGGACATCCAGGATGAGTTGCCCTGTTATGGATACCGTCGTGTGACGCACGAGCTTCAGCGGCGAGGCCACCTCGTCAATCACAAGCGGGTAGCGCCTGTCATGCGTATTAACGGCCTGGAGATCAAACCTCGCAAGCGCTACGTTCGCACGACGGACAGCGACCACGATTCACCGATCTACCGTAAGCGGTGTCTTGACCCCACCTTCCGGATCAGTGCGCGATTGTTGATGTTGTCGCCGAACGAGGCTTCGACATATGACGATTACAGGGTTTACGCATGGCACCAGTGAAGATGTGCCGTTGCAGCGGTTTGAGGTTTTCACCGGAACAGGGCGTCGCCGCGACTGGAGCGACGAAGAGAAGGACCGCATTGTCGCCGAGAGTTATAGCGGCGAGATGTCGGTCAGTGCTGTTGCGCGTCGGCATGGGTTGTCGCCCGGCCAATTGTTTACCTGGCGCCGGCAGGTGCGAAGTCAGGCGAAGCAAGAAGCACCGCCTATGTTTGTGCCAGCGGTAATTGATCGTCCGGCAGATCTACCCCCAACGCTGAGAAAGACGGCGAGAAGCTCTCGTCCAATAGCGGCAATCGAGCTGGAAGTCGGTGGCGCGATCGTCAGGATCGCATCGGGTACGGACCGCGCAACCATTACCGCCGTCATCCATGCCTTGAAGGCTCAGCCGTGATCGGTCCGTCCGGTGCGGTAAAGGTGATGATCGCCACCAAGCCCGTCGATTTCCGTAAAGGTGCTGAGGGATTGGCGGCGCTCGTGAAGGCGGAGATGGGTGCTGACCCATTCTCTGGCACGATCTATGTGTTCCGCGCCAAACGAACGGACCGGATCAAGCTGATCTTCTGGGATGGCAGCGGCGTGTGCCTGGTTGCCAAGCGGCTTGAGGATGGCGAATTCCATTGGCCTCGAATGCAGGACGGCGCGATGCATCTGACGGCGGCCCAGTTCTCGGCATTGTTCGAGGGATTGGACTGGAAACGCGTTCATGCTCCGAGCGAAACGCGAGCGCCGGTAAAGGCTGGATGACGGCCGCGACCAATTGAATCAGCGTCATCCAGCCTCTCGATCCGAGCGGTAAAATATGCTGTTCTCGATCCATGGCGATAACGGCGGACGAGCTTCCGGATGATCTGAACGCGCTGAAAGCGATGGTGCTTTCGCGCGAGGCGGAGAACGCCCGTCTGCGTCAGATCATCAAGGAATTGCAGCGCCACCGGTTCGGTCGCCGTGCCGAGACGCTCCCAGAAGATCAGCTCCTGCTTGGGCTTGAAGAGGCCGAGCAAGTCGAGGCTGCCGGTCTGGAGGACAACGAGCAAGCCTCTCCCGCTGTTCGACAGGCGCAGGTCGCCAAACGCCGCACGAACAGAGGTTCGCTGCCAGCCCATCTGCCGCGCATCGAGATCGTGGTCGATATAGATGACCACGCCTGTCCCTGCTGCCGCAACGACCTGCATCGCATCGGCGAAGACGCCAGCGAGAAGCTGGACCTTGTGCCCGCCCAATTCCGCGTTCTTGTGGTGCGTCGGCCAAAATATGCCTGCCGGGCCTGCGAGGAGGTCGTTGTTCAGGCTCCGGCCCCGGCGAGACTAATTGAAGGCGGCATTCCGACCGAGGCGACCGTCGCTCAGGTGCTGGTTTCCAAATATGCCGACCACTTGCCGCTGTATCGCCAGGCGCAAGTCTACAAGCGTCAGGGCATCGACCTCGACCGTTCGACGCTCGCCGATTGGGTCGGCCGCGCCGCTTGGCATCTGCGTCCTGTCCATCAACGGCTGCTCGATCATTTGAAGTCGTCGTCCAAGCTTTTTGCCGACGAGACGACGGCCCCGGTGCTCGACCCTGGGCGCGGCAAAACCAAAACCGGCCAGCTCTGGGCCTATGCGCGGGATGACAGGCCGTGGCATGGCGAGGACCCACCCGGCGTCGCTTATGTCTACGCGCCGGACCGTAAAGGTGAGCGACCGATGGCCCATCTCGACGGCTTCGTCGGTATTCTGCAGGTCGACGGCTACAGTGGATATCGCCCGCTCGCGGCAAAGAACACCGTGTCACTGGCATTCTGCTGGTCCCACGTTCGCCGCCGCTTCTATGAACTCGCCGCGGCCGGTCCGGCACCCATTGCCAGCGAGGCGCTCAAACGCATCGCCGAACTTTACAAGATTGAAGACGAGATACGTGGCCTCGCACACGAGAAGCGTAGCGCCACGCGCCAAGAAAAGAGCCGACCGATCACCGACAGCCTCGCTCCCTGGCTGCGCGAACAGCTCGGCCTCATTAGTCAGAAGACGAAGCTCGCCGAAGCGATCCGCTATGCCCTGTCACGATGGGAAGGATTGACCCGCTTTATTGACGACGGCCGTATCGAGATCGACTCCAACATCGTCGAACGATCCATCAGGCCAATTGCCCTCAATCGCAAGAATGCGCTGTTTGCCGGTTCCGACGCCGGGGCAGAACACTGGGCAACCATCGCGTCACTTATCGAAACCGCCAAGCTCAACGATGTCGAGCCGCTCGCCTATCTCTCGGACATCCTCACCAGGATCGTCAACGGGCATCCAAATACCCAGATCGATGACCTGCTGCCGTGGGCCTACGCCGCAAAGCCCGAACTCAAAGCCGTGGCCTAAGAACACCGCTTACGACAGCCTCGCTCCCTGGCTGCGCGAACAGCTCGGCCTCATTAGTCAGAAGACGAAGCTCGCCGAAGCGATCCGCTATGCCCTGTCACGATGGGAAGGATTGACCCGCTTTATTGACGACGGCCGTATCGAGATCGACTCCAACATCGTCGAACGATCCATCAGGCCAATTGCCCTCAATCGCAAGAATGCGCTGTTTGCCGGTTCCGACGCCGGGGCAGAACACTGGGCAACCATCGCGTCACTTATCGAAACCGCCAAGCTCAACGATGTCGAGCCGCTCGCCTATCTCTCGGACATCCTCACCAGGATCGTCAACGGGCATCCAAATACCCAGATCGATGACCTGCTGCCGTGGGCCTACGCCGCAAAGCCCGAACTCAAAGCCGTGGCCTAAGAACACCGCTTACGATCTACCCAAACCTCTACCGCAATGTGATGGGCTGGGTGGCTGATTTTACTTACATCCGCGTTACTACTGGCTTCTGCTATCTGGGAGACGGCCGTACTGCCGGAAAACTAACCGGCCGTTTTCGCTTCAGCTTGGCGCCTTGACTGATATCCGGTCGCGCAGCGTTCAAATTCCGGAGGAATGTTTGCTTTAGAGCGGTAATCGACTGACCCGTCGGGCGCAATCGACACGTATCCTCCTCGCGCCGGATCGATATTGGTCTGGAAGCAGTTTATCAGTGCCACTTCGCTGCCATCGACCGATTGTCCTTCGAAACGGCTAATCACCATATTGACGACAACCGGTGATCCGCTGAACTCCAGCAACTTCCTCGCCACTGCGGTTGCCGTCTTCTTCAACATTATCGATCCCTTCGATTCGATGTCAGCAGATTGCCGCCATCCGGAACGAGGGAAGAATATGTCATGTTTGTAACACGACGGTGACGTTGACGTGCATTTCGCCCACACGTTGGATGTCGTGGTGATCTGAGTAGTCAAAGACGGTTAGTCGATCGACGACTTCTCTGGAAAAGCTCCAAATAGCTGCCTTGTCAACCCATCTCGATCTACGCAGCTTCATTTCCATGTTCGTGGACGCGTGCGTTTTCGGCTCGAACCCCACCGTTGGGGAAAGGGATTCCGATGGCTTGACTCGATGGCCTTTTCAAAGTTGCACGACCTGTATCTGTGACAAAATCTAGTCGATCGGAGTTTACCAGAGTCATACCCATCGTCGATGCCCATACGTGGACATATCGCTTCGTTCCATCATCCTCCTTGAAACATCGGCGAATGAGGGTTCAGCTGTGTGAACGGTTTCCCATCCTACAGGTAGCGCTTAACGCGCTCTAATTCCTCGTAGCGCTCCTCACGGCGCAGTACGTTCAGCATCCGTTTCTTGATCCAAGGCTTTTTGTCAGCGGACGCGAATTCGGAGCAGATTGCGTCCACGACCGAGCATGCCCCTGAGAGCTCGATAGCCACGTCTGCTGTAAGCCTACCTATCTCCATCTCCCAACCGCCTGCATGATAAAGTGTATTTGGATATTCCTTTGCTCTTTTGAGGTGCTGAAGCGCGCCGGCGTAATCTGGATAAAGCATGAGCGCGCGTGCACGCAGGATGTCCGACCACGCTCCGGGGAACCTCTCTATCAGCAACAACGATATCCGATCTGCCTCGGGAGCAAGTTTTGCGGTGATAGCCGCTTGACAGTATGAGGTGACAAAAGCCTTGTCGTGTTTAAGTTTGTCCTCGAGAATCCTGAAATCATCAATCGCAGTCAAATCGCTTCGATCGAGCTTGAGCTTCGCTCTTCCGTAAGCCGCCGATATGTCACCAACCCTCGCCTCGTCGCCGAAGTATGTTTCGAAAAATTTTTTCATTACTATCCCAACCATCGAATCCCGGACGTGCCTCAAGTCGTTGTCCCAAGCCACATCGGGCGGCGACATCGTGACCATCTCATAACTCGGGAAATAGTCGACAAAACTGTACTTTTGGGCAACCTCCTGAGAAATCGTCCTCAGGATCGATTTGGAATATGAGTTCGCGATAATGACGTCCTGATCAGTGAAAGTTTGCATCAGCGGCACCGGCGATGTGGTCAAGATGATGCGCACTGTCGGATTGGCTTTAGCCACCATCTCAACAGCACGTTCGACAAATCGACTATTCTCTACGTACCCTAATTGCCGAAATTCAAATCGATCGGGGTAGCGGCTAATGAGCGCCTTGTTTGGATCAGTCGCAATATAACGCCCGAGTTCTTTGTCAAACCAGTGCTCAATCAATCCTAATGTCAGGACAAATACATTGCACTCGGTGATCCTGGCGAAAAGATTCGATACTGCAATCCTTCTTTCGATGGCCCTGTCATAGGTTACGCCCGGATACATCGTCGGGAGGTTTAGATCATAGTACGAGCCAGGCTCTCCTTCGAGAATATATCGCTCCGGTGACATCATATGATCGGCACAAAGCGCATCTTCGAGTTCCGCACAAATTGAAGCGGGTGTATATTTCACAAGCAGATCATTCGATCGCGAATGGGGCCTCATCTCAGACAATGGGAAACTGAGGGAAAGTGAAAGAACGTCCATCTCAGCTCGCCGAAGATATTCCTCAATATTTCGCGCAAAACACGAACCGACTGTAAAAAAGCGGTCGTCTTTCGATAGATGGAATTTCGGAACACATATCGGGTCGCATGCGCCGTACAATCGCGAATTTGGCACTCTCTTCGGCCAAGTGGCGCGCCGGAAAAGGTCGCGCCGAATATGTTGTGCTTCGCTGAGATGCATGGCGGCTCCGCTCTGACGTCCTACAAAGCTATTTGGCGTAGCTTTGACTTGGAGGTGATTATTACTTCTAGCATTGAGATAGTTAAACCAACGATTGCTTACAGTTCAAAATCGCTTGTATGGATCGAAGCCCGTCTCAACCATATACCTCAGGTATTCACCGGAGTACCTCATCATGTGCGTTGCATCCGTCACCCGTCCAGCCGGCCGGCGAGATACTTGTGAATTCGAGGCTGTCCCCAGCACGTGGAGGAGACCTCGTCCTAGCACCTGTCGAACTTGCAGGCCGCCGGAGCTCAATAGCAGATTCTCGTGGATGTTGCACGCGGCGTGCGGACGATCTGATGCCTGTCGCAAGCGAAGGATCAGCTCGTTTTTTGGATATCTAGGCATCTTCGTCTGAAACGCGTCGAGTTCTTTGAGCATCATCGCGGCCAATTTCACGTCCCCCGTCGGCACAGCACTGTAAGCAAGCGTCTCGTTATAGCCGTCGCGCTGATCGCTAGCTTCAGTGAAGCCGATTAGGTCGAGCATGGCGAGACGGGAGAATACGAAGGCTGTTGGCTTTCAGCAAAGAGCAAGAGCTTCCAAGGCCGCTCATCTACACATTTCAATGCAGGCCGCCTATAATCTCTCTCAAGAGATATGACCTAACAAAGCCGTGGCGATTATCTGGAGCAAAGGCCAGGATAGGGAATAGTCCGCCTGTTGTCGGAACGGAGTATCGCTGAAACACACAACTCAGAACGAGACTAGATAGACGAACCAATCTCCGGGTACTCATTCGTCTGCGGCTGAACCCCAGGCTTTAAATTGCTTCGTTTATTCGCCCAGCGGATCATCAGCTCCCGCATGGGGATGATCGACCATTTCCTGTAAGCATCAGTCTTTTTGAAGACTCCAATGGAGTCCCCCCAGTAGCGATATTCACTGATAGTGGTGTAGTCCAACCTCGACCCATCGTCGACTTTCTTGGGAAAATCCGTCTTGGCGTACAGAAGTTCGAGTCCAGAGAACTTGGCCAATGCTAACATGCCATCGGGATAGAATCGCCAACAATCGGTCGGCGGAGAATGTCGATGCCCGCGAGACGGAGCAGTCAGCAATATGATGCCATCTTTCCTGAGAACGCGCGCCATTTCCAGAAACGTCACCCAGAAATATGGCACGTGCTCAAAAACTTGTCCGCAAAAGATGATATCGGCACTTTCCGAAGCGACAGGCAATCGATACGCCTGCTTCATCACGACATCGACGTTTGGCCCAGCGACGACATCCAATCCAACGTAAGTTAAATTATGGGGTTCAATGATCGATCTGTGGGTCATTGTGTGCCCGGAAACGGCCCGCGACCCCACATCCAGCACAGATTTGTGCACCTCGGGATCAAAGAATTTCTCGAAGCCCTTTCTCATCGCTTCATATGCCGATTTGTGCAAGTCCACCCTCCATCCACGCGAATGCCGCAAGCTAAATCACGTGAGGCAATCGTTCGCAAGTTCAAATTGAGCATGTCCCCCACTGAGGGGCTTGTGAATTCGCTCGCCTTGTCTCTATAACTCACGCCAGATAGCGAAATCCGATGATCAAGGAGCCTAAGTTGCCAGGATTCGACAGGAACATTGACTTCAACAAGACAAAGAAGATCAAATACATCGAATACCCGCACCCCAAAGGACCGATCAAAATCGCCGTTTCGGATGAGGTCGTTTCCGAGACGATTCAGAAGAAAATTCGCGATGCTCGATACGAAAGGCACGAAGCCAACATCATTCAGAAGATCGTGACGGACGGTGATATTCTCCTCGAACTCGGCGCGGGGGTTGGTTTCATCTCGACCTTGGCGTGGTCGACCGGAAAGGTAAAGGAGGTTCACTGCTTCGAGGCGGATCCTCGATTGAAAAAGATCATTGAGGCGACACATGCCCAAAACGGCGTGTCCGGAAATGTCTATACCGAGATCCTCTCGAACGATGCGGAGCAGATAGAGAAGCGATCCATTGATTTCCATATCCGAGAGGATTTTTACGGCAGCTCTCTGAATTCTGGCGTGGGAAGGGAGATCAAGCAGACGGTTCCCGTTCCTGTGACATCAATCCGCAAAGCCATCGAAACTATCAAACCAACAGTGATAGCATGCGACATCGAAGGCGGGGAACTTGGGTTATTTGACGAAATCGACATGCCTACCGTCCGGCAAGTTATGGTTGAGACTCACGTTGCTGCCTTTAAAGGTGAAGGGATGCGACAACTGTTCCACGAATTTCACAAAGCCGACTTCTATTATGACCCGGTCAATTCTTATCGCGAAGTCGTTGTGTTCCGTCGCATGTGACGGCTCAAGACAACAGCGTCGCTCCCCGGGTGAGCTAATCGAAGGGCTTGTTGCATTGGACTACCGCTGAATGGCATCACTTTTTGACCGCGTTCCTCATCCTCTTTCGATTCTCCGCGATTATCTCAACCGGAATAGGCCGCCGAGCATAGCGACCATCAAAAGGTTGGCGAGTAAGAAGGGGCTTGTTGTTGTCTCCCAGCATGCGCGTGGGTCTTCACGGCGGGACTCGACGGGCGTGCGCACTTACTTCTATCGAACTTCCGAAGGTCCCCGGGGATCAGAGATACTGCAGCGCCTGAAATCCCGCTTGCGAGAGAACTTGATTTGCTTCTTTACTGGAGCAGGCTCGGATAGATGGATCCAAACGATCAACATTGCGCGGCGAGATTACGATCATGTGCTGGCACTGATCCGAGCTGAGTTCGCTGACGGGGATGGGGTCTTCGTCCGTACGGTAGACAGCAATATTCACCTCCCTTCGTCCATTGGGCGCCCAAAGTCCCAAAAGCGGATGAAGTCGTTTCACCTGCTCTGCATAGAGCGGTCGAAGATGACCGACGAAAAGCAAGCGGTGGCGGCGTGCACTTGGATAGAATTCTGCGTTTGGGACGAGCATCGGAGCTATGCGCCGGAGCCGGAATTCGAAAGCGCGCTGGTAAATCCACATGTGCGTCGTTTACGGCGGCACACATTCGAGGAATATCTCACTCAAGAAGTAGACATCGCAGAAATCGACGAGCAACTCGTAGGAGCGGTCAGGTTCCCGATCGACGTGGTTTACACCTGGGTGAACAACAAGGACGAAGAGTGGCAACGTACCAAGGCTGAAATGGCCGGGATTGCCCTCGCCCCCTCTGCTAGTCGGGCCAATCATGATGAGCGTTTCAACAACCGCGACGAACTGAAATATTCACTGCGTTCGCTTGAGCTCTTCGCACCGTTCGTTCGCAACGTTTATCTCGTCACCAATGGTCAGGTCCCTGAATGGCTGGACCTGACCAACGACCGCATCAAGCTTGTAACCCACGCCGATATTTACCGACATAAGGATCATCTTCCCACGTTCAATTCGAGCTCTATCGAAACGCAGTTACATCACATAGATGGCCTTGCCGAGCATTTCCTTTATTTCAATGATGACTTCTTTCTTGGCGACTTCTGCGTACCGGAGGATTTCTTCCTCGCCAACGGGGTCATCAAATACTTCCCTGCAGAGCAACGCGCCTTTGAACATGACATCGATGAGCGGCGTGAAGAATATATCAGCGCCGACGCAAATGCCCTGGCCTTGATCAAGGAAAAATACGGAGCATTCACCCGAGAGCTGATGATCCATTCTCCCTACCCGGCGAGCAAGAGCCTCCTGTACGATCTCGAGAGCGAATTCCAGGAAGAGTTTGATCTCTGCGCGAGCCAGAGGTTCAGATCCCATAAGGATTTGCGGCCGATTGCATTCATGCAGTATCACGTCGGCTTCCAAAAAAGGAAGGCTGTTCCAGCTGAGATATCCAACCGGTACCTGGCCTTGTGGCGGCAAAATATCGACAAATACTTTGGGGAAGTCCTCGATAGAAGGACGTATAAGACCTTCTGCATCAACGATGTCGGAGTGCCGCCCAGCCGAGCGGCATGGACGAACAAGCAAGTTTGGTCTTTTTTAGAGTCCTACTTTCCCTTTAAAAGCTCGTTCGAGCTATAGGAAATTGAGGTACTGGAACCGTACTTGACATATCACGAATACCTGTGGAACCGGTTACTTGCCCCCCGCCAAGCGGGATACCGACGCAGACATAACCCTGTGCGATATGGATCAGCCCGCAGCTTCGACTTACTCCCCCAGTCTCGCTCGGGGCAGTCGAAACGTGAAGGCTGACTAACTTCAAAGCGCCGGAACGCTCGCCTTCGGGTCGCTGGTTGCTGACGCCTTTGGAGAGAGAACTCCGGCTGCTTCTTGTTGGCGGCAACAACAACCACCAGAACCACGACGTCAGAGTGGCCAGGACGAAGGCCGGTTTCAAAGCGCCGCGCCTCGTCTATTGTGTGCGGGGTATGCCGTGCCTGCTGCCGCAAGGTTCGGAAGAGAGGCCGCCAATGTCTCGCGAGTCTTCAGGGCATCGCAAGCGCCAGAGAAAACGGTTGCGGGTCATAAAATAGTGGGTACTATGGCCTTGCTCCTAGGTCGGGGGTCTGCTGCGGGAGCGCTGTTCTCTCCAAGCATGCGCAGCTATCTCAGCCGAGGCTCTCGCATACTTGATCACACTTGATCTCAGCGCCCATCGATTTCAGAGGATTAAGGTCAATCCACCCACTAGGCATTTCTTATCGATCGGCCTCTTCATCATCGAGCACGTCACTTCATCTCGAAAGTGGCCACGCCGGTTGAACTCATCCTAGCCCAGGTCAAAGAGGTGTCGGAACGGGATGGGCGAATGAACCAATATCGACCCCGGGGCTTTCGCTGCAGTAAATATTCCGATACTCCGACCTGCCGCGAGACGCCCGGCCCGTACCCTCTGGTGCTGGGCTGCGCTTGCGGAACGGCGTGATCGCACCGTAGCTAGAAGATGTTGCGACTCGTGAGTTCCAACACCGCTAAGTCCGGGCCGGAGGTCGGTCACGTTGCCTGGAGCGCGCCGGCCCCTCGATAACCTATTCGCCTTCCTAGAGGGTCACGATGCAGATATTCGGCTAGGCAAACGTATATGAGAGGTTTATGACAGGAGGACCGAGGAACATCTGCGGGTAACTCTTTGTCCTACCTTACATCTCATGTCCAGATCGTCTTAGCGTTCATTATTCGCGAGGTCGCAAGCAGATATGGACGCAGTCCAGGCGGCTATCTGTGGGCATTCCTGCAGCCCATAGCTTTCATCGTCTTGATGTCGTTTATTATGGGAAGCTTGGGGCGCATTCCTGCGCTTGGAGAGAGCTTTCCCCTTTTCTACGCCACCGGCTTTCTTTCATTCAACTTCTACAAGGGGATGGAGGGATATCTTGGTTCGGCAGTGAGAGCCAATAGGCCGCTGATGTCCTATCCAACTGTGGCTCCGATCGATGCGGTCATGGGGCGTTTCATCCTGGAAGGCGCGACATCCCTCGTTGTCGCGATAGTTATCTTGGGCGGCGCTATGCTTTTCCTCCGACATCCACTGCACCTGCTATGGACCCCCATGATCGAAGCCATTGCTTTGGCCTGGACGCTCGCGCTCGGCGTGGCGCTCATGAATATCGTCTTATTTTTCCGGTTCCCGCTTTATGAGAAGGCATTTGGGATCGTGATGCGCCCGCTCTTCTTGTTATCTGGCGTCTTTTATGTGCCGGGGGAAATGCCGCATCCAGCCCGCGAGTTTCTTCTCGATAATCCTATCACGCACTTGATCATGCTCTTCCGATGGGGCTTTTACGGTGAACGTGCCGCGCAAGGCCTGGACATATGGTTCTTGGGCGAATTCGCACTTGCAATGCTGTTTATCGGGATGTGCTTTTTTACGTTCTGGTCCGTTGCTAGAGAGCGCGTCGATTAGGTAGAAAGCATTGTCTCATGAACGTCGCAGACGTGATTGCAAATCTGAAATCAGCACAACACGGCTCACGCCGACTCGACGGTCAAATTGCCCAGCTTCTGGGTTGGCAGCTTCAAATCGTTGACGACCCGTCCCGTCCCAAAGGGAAGCGATACCTCTGGACTGTTCCTAACGAGCAGAATGACGCTGTGGTGCCGAGTTACACAACCAATCTGACGGCGGCCTATGAACTCGCCCAGAAAGTGGTTCCCTCCAATGTGGGCGGCTTCGCCTGGAAGGACGGAGCCTTCCAAGCCCAAATTGGCCTGAACACGCCCGTCGCAACCGCCGCCACACCAGCGATAGCGATTTGTATAGCAGCGCTGCAACACCTCGCGGTTGAAGCCGACTAGAAGACATGGGTGCCATCCTAATACAGGCTTGTCATAAACGCCGGCGTCGATA
The DNA here is from genome assembly GCF_900177415.1 of Xaviernesmea oryzae. Lineage (GTDB taxonomy): Bacteria > Pseudomonadota > Alphaproteobacteria > Rhizobiales > Rhizobiaceae > Neorhizobium > Neorhizobium oryzae_A. Next base: position 23,824 of record NZ_FXAF01000008.1, read on the forward strand.
TTGTTACAGATCTGTCATAAACGTTGCGTGCAGAGCGAGTGCGGCAATTGAGGGGATATGAATGGAATCAGTTGTGAATGAACCCTCGTGGGTGGGGCGAGTTGCCGCCAAGCAAGGGAAAAGCATCAACCCGCATGGAGGCGACTTCCTGAGCAGGCTTTTTTTCTTCGAGCGGGATGTACGAAATAAAATCCGCTTCGGCGTCTCGGCGCCCGCCTCTGCATCGCTGATTTATGTCAATCCCAGCAGGATTACTAAAGCCATCCATGCCCTTGACGCAATGAGAATTGAGAGCGGCAGGGTGAAGAGCGGCGATTGGGACACCCACACCCGCGAATTGAAAACTGTCAAGAAGATCAAGGGCGTCAGGCAGCACATCGTCAGAGGCATCCCGTGGGAGCAAACCTCCGCGTGGCGCCAATGTCTACAATACCTTGAACGAGGGCACGGCTCCGATGGGATTAATAGCCTGGACGATATTGTCGAGCGCTATAAGAAACTCGATAAATTCATAGCTCTGGTCCGACGAGATCGCGAGGCGGCCTTCAAAACGCGCCAGCAGATCAAACCTGGCAACTTCCGGGAGGCGGCGGGCATCCTCGTCAACATAGATCGGGAGGGCGACCTTCTATTTGGAATGCGCGGGTGTCATAGGCTGGCGGTAGCGCAGTCGCTCAATTTGAGGTGCATCCCGGTGCAGCTCGGAATTGTTCATGCCGACGCCGTACGAAACGGTACATGGCGAAAGAACATTCTAGAGCCCGCTGTTGTCGACTATCTGATCAACGAAGCCAAGATCGAGGCCAAGATCAATCGGCGCAAGGTGAAGGCTGCTGCCGCTGTAGCCGCGTCAGCACCTCAACCGACCGCCGCGTCGCCCGGGACACCGACCAAGCAGCGGTACACCGGACGCACGATGGCACAGTCGATCGAGTTCGATGCGAACAAGGACGCTCATTGGAATGGCCAGCCCGTCCCGAAATTCGAGCGGTTGGTTCCGATCATGCCGGGTAGCTCGCTCGTGGAAATCGGGGCCGCCGAAGGCATCTTGTCGCTCACACTCGCTCCCCACAAGGAACGTGTCCGAGCCATCGACATCACACCAAACCGCCACCAAAAGGCGCTGGAACTCAAGGCGCGGTGGCTTGAACTTGGCAAGCGCGTTGAAAATTGCGAGATGGTTCTCGGGGACGCTCTCAAAAACCCAGAGCTTATTTCCGGCTTCGACACGCTCATGGCTTCGCGCGTCATATATTACTTCGGCACCTTCCTAGAAGAATTCATGGATAATGTCCGGAAGAATGTCGATAACGTGTGCTTCATCGGTAATCCGGTAAGGACGGCACAATTTAATCAAGGCAAGACCGGGAAGTTGGGAGAATACGCAAAATATGCAACGATCCCGGGGATGATAGAACTTGTCGAGCGCCATGGGTTCAAGGTTACTCACGTTGACGAGACACTTGACCCCCTAATCATCGCCAGAAAACTCTAAATCAGCTTTTATTCAGTTCCTAAACCGGCGGTTCAGCAATCGCCGGTTTTTCTTATTCGCCACTTGATATTGACAGAGTCATATTGTCATTCACAACAATGCTCTACTACTCGCTCATAACCCTAACAGTAATTATTGCCTTCTTCCTATTATGGACGTTCATCGCCCGTGACGATACGGAAGACGATGCCTTAGTTTCGGAGTAAGCGTCCGGCCAGAGCTTATTGATCGGCTGAGTCATGTACCACGGCAATAGCTCACCGATTCTGTGGATCGGATGTCCGTAGCCAGATCGAAGCAGCCTTCCGGCGCATTCCGGAGGCATCAGAGGTTCTACTCGCTGCGGTTCTGCAGCGCTTCCAAATGGCCGCAGCAAACCTGATTTACGATTTCAAGGAGAATGGTGGTTCGCTCTCCCAACCAGGTGAGCGCCTCCGCGCTGATCTCGTAATGCTTGGAATAGCGCGCCTTCACATAGGCTTCGTTCAATGTGTTGAACCAAGCCCGTTCGCGATGCTGATCGCGGGGAAAGGCCTCGGCCAGCCGGCGGTCCTGCTCCTCGGCGAGCGAGCGCAGGAACTTGATGTTGTGGGAAGGCGGGCCGTAGTTCGTGAGCGTCAGCAGCACGCAAGAATAGGCTTGTTCCAATGCTTGATGAAAGAGGAAAGCAGCTCGTTTTCCGAAACCCTTCGATTGAGCATGCTGGGCCAGATCGAAAAACTCAATTGCAGCTTTCAGCCGCTCTTCGAAGTGTCCCTGCGCCAACCGAAGTCGATCCGCCGGCGTCAACGGCTTCGGCTCGGCCAGCGGCTCGTCATCCAACTCGTAGAGGACGATGCCTTCCTTGCGGATGTCGGAGAAGAAATATTGCCCTTCCTTGAGATAGGTGTTCACCTCGCGCCGGGAATGCACGATGAAACTCACCGGTGTCTCGATCGACTTCTCGCGGATCAGGCGATCGGCGGCCTTGTGCCAGTAGTCGGCGAAGTCGCAGAGTCTCCGGTCGTTGACGATGATCAGCAGGTCGAAGTCCGAGCGATAGCCCTTCATCGTGAACGGCTCGTCGACCCAGCCGCCCTTGGCGTACGAGCCGAACAGGATGATCTTCAGGATCCTGCCGCGCTTCTTGAACTCCGCTGCGCCGCCTTTGAGGGCGTCTTCGAATTCCTCGTGCAGGATTTGAAGGACCCGCTCGAGTTCGCGCTGCTTGCGAGGAGGGATATGATCCAGTGACAACTTCATGAGCGATGGTTAAGCGAAAGAACCGCCCCCGTCTACTCGCAGATTTGATAGCTGCTCGTCCATCCCGTTCTCGAAGACGTGTAATCGTTGGGGCGCATGGACATCGACCAGCCCTGCTGCGGATTCGATCTAAGCAGCGCTTAAAGGCCGAGTGCATCATGCTTGACGGAAGGGGATGACGTTGTTGCCTCGCATGAAGGCGAGCGCACCTTCCGTCCCAATGGCATGGACCGCCGCGTTTCGGGCGTCGGTGTCGGACGCGAAAGCTCGCCCCACACGTGTCTCGTGCCCTTATGATCGACCACTTCAAAGGTCCAGGCATCATCGGTTTGGAGACAGAGATATCGATGGAGAATGGATAGCCGTCAACGACGAGCCTCTTGCTCTTCCCGGAAATCACCAGATTGGGGCTCGTCGTCTTGGATCATGAGGCAAGCCTCTGCCTGGAGATCGCCATCAGCATGCCTTGGAGATCCGCGTTCGGCGCACCGGAATGCTGCGTGTTGCCGCGCTACCGGCCTTGGCAAATGGATTCCTTCCGCGCTTTGCCGGACATTTTCTGACCGAGAGGCCAAACCTGAACTTCGCGCTTGTCGGGGTCATCTCACCCATCGTCATCGACTGGGTCGTAAACCTCCAATGCGATCTCGGCTTTGCGGAGGCGCCCATGGCCCATTCCGGCCTGCCGACCATTCGCATGCCGGTGCTGCCGCGTGTGGCCATAATGCCGGAAGGGCATCGCCTTTGTTCGAAAACGGTCCTTCGTCCACGCGACTTTGAGTGCGAGACATTCATCTCTTTGACGCCCGGGAGTGTCAGCCGGTATCTGATTGACGATGTTTTTGCCAAGCATAGTGTCAGGCGCGATCTCAGGATCGAAACGACCTTATCGGAAATCATGTGCGGAATGGTCTCGTCCGGTCTTGGCGTGTCGATCTGCGACCCCTTCACAGCCAGAGAATTCGTATCGCGCGGCGTCGTGTCCAAGCGCTTCGTGCCCCATATAGACTTCGAGTTTGCGGCGGTTTTTCCTCCCCAGCGCGGCCCCTCCGCCGTCGCAGAGGAATTTGTGGCCGCATTCGCCGAACATGTGCGGGCAAACGCGGAAGGTGATGCAACCTTTTAAGCGACGATGAAAAATGAGCGCAATATAGGGTGGAAACCGACTAAGTGTCGCCGGAAAGCCGCTGGTGATCGATGAGGTCTATCCGCTCCCAGAGGTCAAGTAGGATGTCCCTCGCCCCGGAAGACATTCCCCTGAGCCGACTTCCGATAGTCGCTCTGAACGTCTGACAGAGGAGGATCTCCCTGGGATCAAGGACGACGCAAATATCTTAAGCAAGCGGGGGAACTCTCGTCACGACTGAGGGTTGGGGCGATACCTCAGGTCAGAAGGAGCTCCCGAAATGTTCATGCGCGTCGATCAATTGCAGGCAGAGTTGCCCGCGCCGAAGGCCGCCGATCCCAACGCTGCCGCCGCCCTTCAGGAGCTGCTTGGCGGCAAATACGGCGAGATGTCGACTCTCGGCAACTACATGTTCCAATCGTTTAACTTTCGCTCTAAGTCTAAGTTGAGACCCTTTTACAGTCTGGTTGCCAGCATCACGGCGGAAGAGCTTGGCCATGTCGAACTGGTCAGCAACGGCGTGGCGATGCTTGCGAACGGCCCTGATAAACCCGATGGAGATACAGGCGACGGTGGCGACATTTCAGGAGCGCCCTTCGAGGACATGAAGGACATCCGACTCGCAGCGAGCTTCCTGTCAGGTGGCGGTGGCGCCATGCCGATCAACAGTAATGGCGCCCCCTGGAATAACGACTTCATTACCACGACCGGCAATGTCGTTCTTGACCTCCTGCACAACTTCCACCTCGAATGCGGCGCGCGTCTCCACAAGCTCCGGGTCTATGAGACCGTAACCGATCCGACCGGGCGGGAAGTCTGTGGCTACCTGCTTGTGCGCGGTTCCGTTCATGCGCACGCCTACGCCCTCGCGCTGAAGAAGATTACCGGCGTCGAGATCGAGAGGTTCCTGCCCTGCCCAAACATTCCTCTCGCCAACATCCCGGAATGCCAGAAGTACCTGGACGAGGGATCGCACCGTCGTCTCTATACCTGGAGCCCAAACGACTACAAGGAGATCGCGGGCATCTGGAGCAACGACGAGGTCGCTCTTCCCGGTGATCCGCCCGGTGAGTTGGAGGTCGTCGACGGCATGCCGGATGGAGGTAAGATCCACCAGCTTGTCGGCGTACCGTCTGCCTTCACGCCGGATTACGCTCCCGAGGAGATGTTCGAGATAGCCGAGAAGCTATACAAGAAGTCACGCTGACCACCGTCGGCAGCCCGCTTTCGGTCTATCAGCGAACTTACTGATGGGGTATTCTGAAGCCCCTCGTCTGAGATCTGCGATGTGAGGCGCGATGCACCGGCTGCCAAGTTGGACCTTGATCGCGTTTATCTCAGCGCTGATCGTGCTTCAGGTCGTCAGCATGGTCATGCATTTCCTTTTGGGCGAGGCCAGTGAGGGCGCTCGATGAGCGCCTTACCTTCCCGCCGGCCAATCTCGGGCTGAATGCGAAGCTCCTCACGACGACCGAGCTCCTGTCCCATGTGTTCGACGGACCGGGTCAGGGTCCTCTCCGATCTGCACCTCGTTTCGGCGGTATGCGCTTCTACTGCTGCCATCGCCTTGTTGAGTGCCGCCGGATCCACGATGACCGCGGCTACCTAGGGCGCAGAAGACGTGGCTGGAGAGGCCTGCTACCCCTGCCAGAGGCCGCGATGCACAGCACCGCGAACGGCTGAGTGTGGAGGAAACGCATTGGCGACCTCGTCCGTTGTGTTACGATGAATTTCGGAGGCACGGCGATGCCGCATTGCATGGGCTGCAAAGATACTGGCTGGGTGTGCGAGGCTCACCCGAACAAGCCGTGGAGCGGACCGGGCGCATGTCTATGTGGTGCACCGGGCATGCCGTGCCCCACCTGCTGCAAAGAAGTCGCGGACGAGTGCCCGCCCAATGTTCGCGGCGCCTTCGGATCGGTGGCGCGCGTAAGCGGGAAGGTAAACTAACTCTTATTTTAGATATGCAAGAAATTGCATGGTCGGGGAACGCAATCGGAACGGCTCACAAACCGAAGGCGAACCGGACTTTCGAAATCACGGCGCATCGCCCGAAAACGGGAACAATAGCGGCAAGCCGCTGTTCGATGTAAGCCGCGAGAGTGTTGTTCTTCCCCAGGATAAATGCCCTCCACTCCCGCAGCTCTCGCGGCACCTCATTCCGTTCTGCCCCCCCCTAAAATCGGGGGTTGATTTGCGGTCTCACCGAAGCATTTCTTTGCGCGGCACCGGCGTAGCGGACGTTGGGCCCCGGGGCGGTCGGGGCTTGTGTGGAGGCTCCGGCCGCCTTTGGGTTGCGGTTGATTCTGCCGTTAACCGCCCTACATCCCAAACATCGTCGGCAACCGAATTCGTAGGCGCTGACGGCTGAGGGTTACTACGTGCTCCCGCCTGCAATGCTGGGGAGGAGCGCGATGTTCCAGGACCATTCGCTTTCCGTTCAAAACTACCTTCTTCGCCTGCTTCCACCGGAAGAACTCGGCATGTTCAGTCTTCAACTGAAGCCGATCGACCTGCCAAAGGACTTCCTGATCGCACCGGCAGGCGGCGCCATCGAGCATGTCTATTTTCCCGATTCAGGGATCGGTTCGGTCGTGGCGGTCTCCCCCGAGGGCAACAAGGTGGAAGCCGGTCTGTTTGGTCGAGACGGCTTTTCTCCCGTCCAGGCCGCCGTCGGCTCGAACGTCAGTCCGCATGAAATCGTCATGCAAGTGGCAGGTGCCGGCCGTCGAATTCCGATTGCCGCCTTTTGTGTAGCGATGGATGAGAGCCCCAGGTTTACCAAGATCCTCTCCCGCTACACCCAAGCTTTGGCAATTCAGGCGACCTTCACTGCCCTGTCCAACGCGACCCACAGCGCGGATGAACGGCTGGCTCGCTGGTTGTTGATGTGTCACGACAGGATCGACGGAGATGAATTGAATCTCACGCACGAATATATCGCCCTCTTGCTTGCGGTTCGGCGGCCAACCGTGACGACATCGCTTCATGTGCTTGAGGGCAACCGCTTCATCTATTCCGAACGTGGTCACATAACGATCAGGAACAGGGCAGCTCTCGAAGAGTTCGCGCGCGACGCCTATGGAAAACCGGAAGACGAGTACAGAAGGCTGCTTGGCGAAGTCCGCAAGGGCCGCCCTTCCAATGTGGTCCCGCTCACCGGATGCTAAACGTTGGTCCTCGCGCCCGATGTCACCATCCACTGCATCGGGAACATCTGTGGGCGCCTGGGTAGAGCGGCTTCCGACGCCATGAGGCGCCGCGTTGGTTTCTTCACCGCGCCTAAAACCCAGGTTCTGAGCCAACTGGATGGCGGGCATCATGGAGTTGCCCCCAAAAGACCGGACGTGCTCAGGTTTGAGATTGCGAGCTGATGAACTCGCGGGGTGATTGATATCCTAATGCCTTATGCGGGTGAAGATCGTTGTAATGATCAAACCAGAAGGGCAGTTGTGCGATGACGGTTTCGGCATCCGGAGTTGGGTTTACCGAGACGTAATCGCGCTTGAATGTTTTGACAAAGGCCTCCGCCATCCCGTTCGACTGCGGGCTGCGCAGCGGCGTCGAGCACGGCTGCATGCCGATGTCGCGGAGCAAGGATTTTGTGTCCCTGGCGATGAAGCAGGAGCCGTTGTCGGTGAGCCATTCGATAGGCTGCGGCAACATGTTGATGCGGCCAAAGCGGTTCTCGACAGCCGTGATCACGAGGTCCTGCACATCCTGGCTCTTGATGCCTTCCGTGGTGGCGATATGGGCGATTGCCTCCCGGTCGCAGCAATCGAGAGCGAAGGCAACACGGACCTTCTCCTTGTTGTCGCAGCCGATCTCGAAGCCATCGGAGCACCATCTGGTGTTCGAGCGGGCGACGGCGACCTGGCCCTCGTGAAGACGATCATCGACGGCTCCGGCATGTCGCACGAGCAGTAGATGGTGCAACTTCATGACCCGATAGACGCGCTTGGCATTGGGCCATGACTTGCCCTGTTTTCGGGCATTCCTGCGCAGGATGGCATGGACCCGGCGATAGCCGTAGGTGGGCATGTCGGCGATGACGGCCTTGATATCTTCCACCAGCTCCCGATCCGGGAGTGGCGGGCGTCCTCTGGCTCTGGAAGGGGAACCTGTGGCACGGGCAGCGATATTCGACCGGGCGACACCCAAGGTCTCGCAGACGGTCTTCATTTCAAAAAGTCCTTCGGAAGAGAGAGCGAACGCAACATCTGTTTTTTTGGGCCGGTGGCGATTTCGAGGGCTTCCTTGAGGATTTCGCCTTCCATCGTCTTCTTGCCCAACAGGCGCTGCAACTCCTTCACCTGGGCCTGAAGCGCCCGGTATGCGGAAGCCGGAACGACCTCCTCCTCGGCGGCCGTCGCCGTCAGCGCCCCTTGAGACGCCAGCTTGCGCCAGGCGAACAACTGGTTCGGCTGAATGCCGTGCCGCCGCGCGACGATGCTGACCGTCGCATCCACCTCGTAGGTCTCTTGAATGATGGCCAGCTTCTCCGCCGTGCTCCAGCGTCGTCGCCGTTCCGGACCCGAAAGGACTTCCATCTTAAAGTTGCTACTAGTCATATTACCAACATTACTCCTACCCACTTAGCTAAGTGGGGGAGCATGTCCGGACCTTTCGGGGGCTAATTCACATCAACGCCCCTCCCTGGGCCAAGCACACCCCTCGTAGGCCCAGATGTGCGCGGCGTCTTCCGATCTGTGAAGCGCGTAGCCAAGAAGAAGGTTAATTAGCTTCATTTTAGATAGGCAATCGGATCGGAGCGGATCGCAAAGCGAGTGCGATCGAGCGGGGTTTTGACGTAGATCAACGACACCGCATCATTCGCCCCAAACAATGTGTGCCACCTGTCATCGCCCAATCAGCACAGGGGGTTGGGTGATCTTGAGCGGTCGGAGCGCGAATGCTCTGACCGCTCTTGCGCCGCAGCCACAGGGCTCTCATCGGCCGGGGGCTAGTTTGGAGGTCCGGGCCGCTTTGGTTGTCGTCGGGAGATGCATTGCCCTTGGGACTTCCTCCCCTAGATCTCGATCAACTGGGAGGTAAGGAAATGGAAGTTCAGGCATCCACTGCGACCCCGTGTCTGGGAGAGCAGACCGCTATAACACCCTATGTGATGGCGTCAGGCGTCGGGCTTCTACTTGCCGTCGGCCTATTTCTTCTACTCGCTGCATGGAGAGCAAGAAGCTAATCACCGCCCCCTCCACAAGCAGATCTCATTCCTCGCTCATCCAGACGTCCGGGTCGCGGCTCCCGCCACCGTGCGATCGATACGCCTCGTCAAGTGAGCCGATGACAATAACGTCTTGGAATCCGCCGGGAACAGAGGAAGAGGTTCGAAGTTCGTATCTGGAACTTTGATGGAGAAGGTATGCCCAAGTACTATTTTCATGTTCGCAAAGACGGCGTCGTTGAGCAAGATCCTGAAGGAGCAGAATTCGCCACCATCGATCAAGCGCATGCCGAAGCCACTCAAGCAGCCCGGGAGATTGTAGCTGAGATGATTGTGGCTGGTGCCGTCGTAGACGGGCATACCTTTGTGATTGCTAACGAGGATGGGGCCGTCGTCTCCGAAATCCCCTTCAAATCCGTATTGCGTCTTGAATAATCGGAGCGGAAACATGGTACTTCTGCCACATCCAACTACCTCTTTTGGATGAGTTGAAGCGCATATACGGTTGCGTAATATCTGGCCCGCTCCTTTAGGTCGCAACGATCGATTTCCTGTTGGAGGGGGTCCAGCACAAGGATGTGGCCTGCGCGGTGGGGTGACTGCGCGGGCCACTCAAGACGGGACACGCAGCCTTGGAGCGCCGCAATCATGAGAGCATCAGGAGCACGCGAATTCATCCTCAGCGTCGGTCTCTTCTTGCTGATCGTTGTCGGAATAGTTGCTGCCGTCGAGTGGATGATCGCATGATCCTTCCGCGCGAATGATGTCGTAAGGACGGCTTAACGCTAAGCTGACAGCCTAAAGTTGCAGGAATGAACTATGAGCGACCAGTTGCCGGCCGACTGACCAGCCAAACATTATGCCAGCGCATCACCGGATTTTGTGGATCCTCGGGCGAGAAGTAGATGCGGACGGTCGCGTATGCTTCCGTTTCTCATGTTCCGATGCACTATCGGGCGCTTAGTCGGAAGTCGAAGATATAGCGGCCGGAGACGTGAGGATGGTCCGTCAGCTGAGTGTCGTAGCGCAAGCCTTCTCGCAGCACTACACTCTGCAACTGATCATATATCCGGCGCTGTCCTTCCCGGCCGAAAGCGCCTTCGAACATGTCGCGGGTTACCGTTCCGTTACGTTGCAAAAGCCCACGCAGCCGGCGTCGGAATTCTCCGTCCGGCTCCAGCGCACGCAAATCGTCCAGGCTGAACCCGTTCGCGTCGGTCAGGCAGTATCCAATGCCGCGCTCGCCGAGCTGGCTGGCCGCGGCCTCCGCCTTGGCGAGCGTCGTCCGGTCCGCCAACTGCGGCCTTGCCTTGACCTCTATGACGAAATAGAGATCGGTATCAGTCCTGACCAGCAGATCGGGGATGTAGATGCGGTTCCTGCCGTCGAGCCGGTAGGCGATCTTTACAGGCTGCTCGGTAAATTCGGTGACGATCGTGCCGATATCCAGCGCCCGGATCAACCGCTTTTCTCCGCGGCTGTCAAAACTGACAAGACGCTGAAGCGTCTTGGAATAGTAAGGCCGTTCGTATCTGCAATCCCGCAGCGGAGGAAGCCCGGCGAGATCGATCGACCGCCCGGTCAGCCGGTTCGGCCACACGGCATTCTTCAATATGCCGAGAACAAAGTCGTCCGCTCCCCGTGCCCGCTCCGATATGCCGTCACTCGCCTCGTACCGGCGCCTGTCGGACGCCTCCGTGCGCCTCATGCCCAGCAGGGAAGGCATGGCCTGCTCGACCAACCTGCGGGCTTCTTTTGGAGGAACGCCGCTGCACCCGAGAAAGGCCATGAACATGAACTCGATGAACGTCGTGCGGCAATCTTGCCTGGCGAGTTCGGCTCCGAACCAGGACAGGGGCGCATGCGCCTGGTCGCCGGGTACAGCACTCTCCACCTCTTTCAAGACCTGTGCCGTAAGGCTGCCCTTGCGCTGGACACGCCCGGCCAGCCGCCGCAATGCCTTGGTCTGAACCTGCCGGATGCGCTCCCTGGTGACGCCATATTTGTGGCCCAGCTCTTCCAGCGTTGCAGCCGGGTGAAAATCGTCTGCGGGGGTGAGGCGAGCGAAAACGATATCGATTGCGCGTTCCGTCAAGGTGTCAGGCTGGCGGCCTTTCGACAGCAGAGCATGCGTGTCATGGCGCAACGCATGCCAAAGTTGCTCGATCCAGTCTCCGTCCCGGGGAAAATTCGGCGGCCAGACGGTGGATTCCACCGAGGGCGCGGTCGTTGTCGAGTGCTCCCGGCGCGTTCCACCCGCCGCGCGCAGTACGCTGGAAGCACGGCGCCTTGGGCGGAGGCTCGATGATGGCGTGCCCGGCTGGACCTTTCCCTCGTCTTTTGGTTCCTGCTCTCCCTTGGAACGCAGGGCGGACCGGAATTCCGGCAGAGGCGTGATCAGCGTCCCGGCTTCATCCCTCAGTCCCATGTGCTTCTGGCGCGCTCTGATGGCACCGGTCGTGCGATCATGCGCCGCCGCAATGTCGGCAATGGGCATGCCCTCGCCCGTTTCGTGATAGAGGCGCCTTTCCTCTTCAATCGTCCATGGAGCACCGGCACTGGTGGGGAGCATGGTTCCTCCTTACCACATTACGCTAATTGGCCGTCCTTACCTGAACACAAGTGCATCAAAATTCCATCGGTTGATATTGCGCCATGTCTCAAAACGCCCAGAAAAGGTCTGAAGGAAAGGGTAAGCAAAAGAACAGGGAAGGATAACCAAAGGAAACGGCCTATCCGAAAAGGATCAAAAGGCTCTCTTCCTGCTAGCGCCTTCCGGCGCTTCTTTTCAGCCACCACGCATAAGATCAATCTCATCTGCCCCTACTGCTGCATCCGAACACGCTCTTCCCAATAGTGAGCACGATGATAGGCACGGCGCACCTCGTCGGCTCCCATGCGTGACTGCTCGACGTCAATGGCGTCGGGGTTCCATTTAGCGCTTTCATTGAGAAGCGAGTTTGCCGAGGCGCGAAAGCCATGGCTGGTCATCTCGTCCTTCGTGAAACCAAGTCTTCGCAAAGCCCCGTTGAGAGTGTTCTCCGAAATCGGCTCACGATTTGATAGAGGGAAACACGTAGCGCCCGTCACCTGTCAGCTCCTTCTGAGCACGGAACAACTCGACGGCCTGTCGAGGGAGCGGCTTCCTGTGCTCTCTCCGCATCTTCATGCGACTGCCGGGGATCATCCATATTGCCGCGCCGAAGTTCAATTCAGACCACTCCGCCAACCGCCACCCGCCCGGCCGTGTGTGAAGATAGGCCATGAGCTTCTTCCCCTCATCGCGCTTCTGCCTAGCCTCGGAAAGCGAGATTATGGCGTACTTCCCGAACGAGAGCGTCTTCTGCTTGTTGAGAAACGTGTACTGCATCCGCCAGAGCTTCGAGCCAGTGGGCTCGACTCGAAAGTGGAGGCCGCCGCCGTCTGCGTATTTTTCACCTTCTCCTGCGGCCTCACAGATCGCGTAAATGCTTCTGTTAACGGCATTTTTCCGGCTTCCCTTGGTACTTTTTCCGCTACAAGGACGGAAATCTTGGTACATGCTCGAAAAATACCAGGAAAGCGCTGGATACCAAGAGATGGCCTGGCCGCCTTGGGCGACCTGCCAAAGAAAAAGCCCGGAAAACCGGGCTTCTTGGATGTCAATGGACATCTACATACGGAATTCTGGTGCCCAGAAGAGGACTCGAACCTCCACGCCTCGCGGCACAGGTACCTGAAACCTGCGCGTCTACCAATTCCGCCATCTGGGCGACGGAGAGCCATGTACGGGCGCTGCTCCTCCCTGTCAACTGGCTTTTTGAAGTTTCCATGTCAGTCGCGGAAAAACTTCCACGGACCTATGGAAACCAGTCTCAAGCTCCGCCGCTTTCCTTTGCTGCGCGATCGAGATGGCCCAGATCACGCTCAGGGTCAATTATGTCGCGCACCCGCTGCTTCAGCTCTTTCGGCCCGGGAAAACCGCCGTCGCGCTTGCGCTCCCAGATAAGATCTCCGTTCAAACGGATCTCGAAATTGCCGCCGGTGCCGGGGATCAACGCCACCTCGCCCAGCGTGTCGGTGAATGTCTGCAGAAGTTCCTGAGCCATCCAGCCGGCGCGCAGCAGCCAATTGCACTGGGTGCAATAGAGAATGGTAATGCGTGGTTTTTCCATCGGATTTCGCCTTTCCGCCGCTTCACACCGGCCTCACGATAATGTCACGTTAAATACTCAACTTTTTGAACGCAACCGTCTCGACACAGACAAGCTGAAGAGCAATTTGGGCGGCAGCGAAGACAATTGCATCATCAATAGAGAGGTCCTCCCCATGGCACTTCAGTCCACCAGCAGCCGCTCCCGGCTCATCGTTCCCGCGCTCGCTCCTGTCTATACCTCGGCGCATGAGATCGTCGAGACGATCCTGCGCATTGCGGCGGGCGTGCTTCTCGTCACCCATGGGTTCGGCAAGATCATCAACCCATTCGGCACGGTCGGGATGGTGGAAAGCCTGGGCTTTTATCCAGGCGTCTTCTGGTCGCCGCTGCTCGCGATCACCGAATTCTTCGGCGGCATCCTCATCACCATCGGCCTCTTCACGCGTCCGGCCTCGTTTGCCGCGATGATCGTGCTGCTGGTCACGGTTTATTTCCACGGCATCGTTCAGGATCAGGGTCTGGCCGGTGCGGAAAAATCCATCCTCTGGGCGGCGATCTTCCTGTTCTTCGCCTTCCGCGGCGGCAACAGCCATTCGGTCGATGCCCGCCTCGGCCGTACGTTCTGATCCTTCTGGAATGGCTGGAGGCGCCTTCAGCCATTCCCTTCAAGCGCCAGCCGCACCACGGTGCCGAGATCGGCCTCGGCATATCCCATCGCCGCCGCTTGCCGGAAGCTTGCCCGCGCGGCCTCGATGGCCGGTGTCACGACCCCGAGACGATCGGCAAGATCGAGGACGACACCCATATCCTTGAGGACGCCGGAAACCGGGAAGCCGACGGCATCGGTCTCGCCGAGGATCACAGGGAGCCGCGATTTCATCGCCGGACTTGCTGCCGGGCTGCCCGCGAGAATCTCCATCATCTTGTCGCGTGCAAGCCCCGCCTTGCCGCCGAGCTCGATCGCCTCCTTCATGACCTGCCAAAGGCCCATCAGCATCATGTTGTTGACGAGCTTGGCCGATGCCCCGTCACCCAGACTTCCGACGTGGTGAATGCGGTTCGAAAGCGTTTCCGCGACGGGAAGAAAACGCCGGAAATCTCTTTCCGCACCGCCGATGTAGAGGCCCACGGTGCCGGCAAGCAGCATTTCCGGCCCGCCGGAAATCGGGGCGTCGAGCAGAGCGGCCCCCTTCGCCTCCATCGCGGCCTCATGGGCGGGCAGCGTTTGCGGGTTCACGGTGCTCGTGTCGACGATCAGCTTGCCAGCCGTAGAGGCACCGGCAAGTTCGTCAAGCACAGCGTGAACGGCAGCATCGTCGAGCAGCGCCAGAATGACGATGTCCGAGGCGGCGGACAGGGACGACAGATCGCTTGCCGCGGCGATCCCCAGCCCCTCGGCTCGTTCCGGAGAAAGCCCGCTGCGGGTCCATCCCGTCACCGAAAACCCTTCTCCCGCAAGACGCGTCGCCATGGCGCCGCCCATGCGGCCGAGCCCGGCGATGCCGATCCGTTCCCTGCTCATCTTGATATTCCCGCTTGTTCTCTCGTCATCCGAGTTAAAGCAGAACCGCCCGTTGCCGTCTTCCCCATTCCGCTTCACAAGATGACGGCCGCACGTTTCGTGATAGGTTCATCGCGTTTTCAAAAGGGAGGAGGCGATATGGGCGAGAGTTTCGAAGGCGGCTGTTTCTGCGGCAAAATCCGCTATCGCATGCACGGACGGCCGATGTTCATTCATTGCTGCCATTGCACCGATTGCCAACGTCAGACGGGCAGTGCCTTCGCCATCAACGCGCTGATCGAGGCCGACCGCGTGGAGCTTGCCGAAGGCGAACCGGTCGCGGTGGCGATGAAAACGGATAGCGGACATCCGCACGATATCTACCGCTGCCCCGAATGCCGGACTGCGCTTTGGAGCGATTACGGCCGGCGCGGATGGATGCTGTTCATCCGCGTCTCGACCCTCGACAGGCGGGCGGAATTCGAGCCCGACGCGCATATCTTCACCCGCTCGAAAGTGCCATGGGTGACGCTGCCGGAAGGAGCCAACGTTTTTGAGGAATATTACAGCACCAAGGCGCTCTGGCCTGCCGGAAGCCTGGCCCGGCGCGAGGCGGCGCGGATGAAGGCCGGCGCGGAACGATAAAAGACAAGGAACGAGATGCGGACATGGCGAGCGAACGGGAAAAGATGATGGCCGGAGAGTGGTATTGCTGCCTCGATCCGGAGCTCGATGCGATGCGTGAGCGGGCACGGAGGGCCGTTCACGCGCATAACACTTCGCCACCCAATGAGCGAGGAACGATGGCGCCGGCCTTGCGCGCTCTTCTTGGTTCCGCACCGGCCGGCATCTTCCTGGAGGCACCCTTTCACTGCGCCTACGGTTTCAACATCTTTCTCGGCGAGGGCGTCTATCTGAATGCAGGCTGCACGATCCTCGATACCGCGCCCGTCAGGATCGGCGCCCGCTCGATGCTCGGGCCATCCGTGCAGATCTATTGCGCCGACCATCACCGCGATCCGGTTCTGCGCTCTCAGGGTCTTGAGACCGCCCGGCCCGTAACCATCGGAGCGGACGTCTGGGTCGGTGGCGGCGCGATCCTGCTCGGCGGGGTGACGGTCGGCGACGGGGCAATCGTCGGAGCGGGTGCCGTCGTCACCCGGGACGTAGCCCCGGGAGCAACGGTGGTCGGCAATCCGGCGCGGCCACTCACCGAGCCTGACTGATTTTGGACCATTCCCGCGAACAAGGATCGGATTCAGCATTTCTTGGTAATTTTCCGTTAGCAATTCCAATCAGGGTTTATCGACGGCATGGGGCTGCCGTCCTTGGTTGTTTTGCGTACGGGTAAAAAATGCGTCTATCGGCTGTGCCAGCTCTCTTCCTCGCCTGCCTTTTTCTGGCGGGCTGCGCCTCCAGCTCCGGCCCGGAAAGTCTCGTTGCCGGCATCGCCTCGCAAGAAACGACGGGCTCGGTCACGCGACCGGCGGCGCCCGTGCCGTCGGTGAGTGTCGGCAAGACCTCGCGGATCGATGCCTCCGAGGGGCCAAGGGCGGAAACGCTCGCCTGGGCAGGCCCAGTGCCTGAGCCGCAAGCCTTCGTGCAGGGCACGATGGTCGGCATGCCGGTCCCGTCGGAAAGGCCGATGGCGATGCTGGCGCCCGACAGGTCCGCAGTCCAGGCGGCGCCCCGGGGCCGCATGCAGATCTACAGCCACCGTTTCCGCGACGCCAAGCCGATCAATTTCGGCAGGGTCTCCCCGAGAAGTTATCCCGTGCACGGCGTCGACGTTTCCCGCTGGCAGGGCGACATCGACTGGGCGAAGCTCCGCAGCCAGGGGGCCAACTTCGCCTATATCAAGGCGACCGACGGCGGCGACCATCTCGACCCGATGTTCAAGACCAATTGGCGGCGTGCCAAGGAGGCAGGCCTGAAGCGCGGCGCCTATCACTTCTTCTACTGGTGCCGCACGGCAGGCGAGCAGGCCGACTGGTTCATCCGCAACGTGCCGCGCGATCCCGACGCCCTGCCGCCGGTCATCGACGTCGAATGGAACCACCAATCGAGCTGCAAGCAGCGCATATCGCGCAAGCGGGTGCTTGAGAAGATGCAGGTCTTCATGGACAGGCTCGAGCGGCATTACGGCCAGCGCCCCGTCATCTATACCGCCCCTGATTTCTACCAGGACAATCTCACCGGCGAATTCCGCGATTATCCGTTCTGGCTGCGTGCGGTCGCCCAGCATCCTTCGAAGGTCTACCCGAACCGCAAATGGGTCTTCTGGCAATATTCCGGGTCCGGCCTGTCGCAGGGCGTCGACGGCAAGATCGATCTCAATGTCTTTCATGGCAGCGAGGAACAATGGCATAACTGGATCGGGCGGACGACCCTGGCACAGAATTAAGCATACACGGCGGAACGCCGCCAAGTTGACAGTGTCGACGACCGGCTAACGCTCAGGCAAAAGCTTCAGCGCCTTTTCGAGGCTCCGGAGCAGGCGCGGATCTTCCGATTGCGCGACGTTGAAGCGCAGGAAGCTGCCGGCGTTCTGCGACAGGCTGAACACGTTGCCGGGGGCCAGCACGATATCGTCCGCAAGGCAGGCGCGCGCCACATCCGCCGCCTCGATCCCGTCCGGCAGCCTGCACCACAGGAACATGCCGGCCTGCGGCTTCAGCCAGGGCGTGATGCCGATCGATCCCAGCCGCATCGTCGCCTCCTCCATTGCCTTGGAGAGGCGCAGGCGCAGCCCATCGAGATGCTTTCGATAACTGCCATCCGTGAGCAGCATGAGGACGAGCTCGGAGGACAGGCGCCCAGCCGCAAAATTCGTCGCGATCTTCAGGCCGACCAATCCCTCGATCCATTCGGGCCTGGCCGCGATGAAGCCGCAGCGGACGGAGGCCGACAGCGTCTTGGAAAAGCTGCCGATATGCACGACGCGGTCGAGCCCGTCGAAGGCGGCGAGCCGAGGCGCTGCCTCATGCTCCAGGTCGGCGAAGATGTCGTCCTCGACGATCGTCAGCCCCGCCCTGTCGGCGAGCTTCAGCAGCCGGTATGCGACGACCGGCGACAAGGTGGCACCGGTCGGATTATGGATCGCCGAATTGGTGATGTAGAGGCGCGGCTTGTATTGCTCCAGGACTTCCCCGAAGACCTCGATATCCGGCCCTTCAGGCGTCATCGGCACGCCGACCACCTTCGCCCGGTGCGCCCGCAGGAGGGCATGGAAATTGAAATAGCACGGATCGTCGACCAGAACCGCATCGCCCGGTTCGATCAGGAAACGGCAGATGAGGTCGATCGCCTGGGTCCCGGATTCCGTCAGCATGATCTGGTCGGGTGACGCCGATATGCCGTGCCCGCCAAGCCGGCGCGTGAGCAGCCGCCTCAATTGCGGCGATCCGAGCGGGGTTCCGTAATCGGAGAGCACGCGGTCCTCGGTGCGCGACAGATTGCGCAGGGCGCGGCGGATCGCGGTTTGCGGCATCCACGACGGCGGCAGCCAACCGCAGCCGGGTTTCAGGATGTCGCCATCTTCCAGCGCCTGACGGGACACCCAGAGTGGGTCGATCGCGCGATCGAGCTTCGGCCCGATCTCGGCAAGCGACAGCGGCGCAAGCGGGCTCGAGACATAGAAGCCCGAACCGGGCCGCGACCGGATCAGACCTTCCGCCGCCAGCCGCTCATAGGCTTCCACCACCGTGGAGGTCGAGACATGCATTGTCCTTGCGAAGGCGCGTACCGAAGGAAGCCTCGCCCCGGGCACCAGTCCGCGCCCGGCAATGCGGCTGCGGATCTCCGCCATGACGGACGCGATGCGCCCGCCGGCATTCCGGTCCAACGTTGTATCCACCGTACCACCTTCGTATCCATAACAGTTTTGCCAAATTGTATCGCACTGTCTCTGGCGGCGCCATGCCATCCGCCCGATAGCAGGGAAAAATGCGAGGACATTCATGAACAGAACTGCAAGCGGCTGGATCAACGGTATGCTGGGGGTGCTGATCTTCAGCGGATCGCTTCCGGCCACCCGCATCGCAGTCGCGGATTTCGAGCCGCTCTTCCTCACCACGGCGCGGGCGACGATCGCGGGCCTGCTGGCGGCCTGCCTGCTGATCGCCTTCCACGAAAAGCGCCCCGCCCGCTCCGATTTCCTGTCGCTCGCCGTCGTCTCGCTCGGCGTCGTCATCGGCTTTCCGCTGCTGACCGCGCTGGCGCTGAAACATATCACCGCGGCGCATTCGATCGTCTTCATCGGCCTGCTGCCGCTCTCCACCGCGATCTTCGGCGTCTTGCGGGCCGGCGAGCGGCCGAGGCCGGTCTTCTGGCTCTTCTCCTGTCTCGGCAGTGCCATCGTCGCCGGTTTCGCGCTTTTTCAGGAACAGGCGGCCTCATCGATCGGCGACCTCCTGATGCTCGGGGCCATCGTCGCCTGCGGGCTCGGTTATGCGGAAGGCGCGCGCCTGTCGCGCCGGCTCGGCGGCTGGCAGGTGATCTCCTGGGCGCTGGTCCTTTCGCTGCCGCTGATGCTCGCTCTCTCGATCGCCGTCATGCCCTCAGCTCTTCCGGATACCGCGAGCGTATCCTGGCTCGGTCTTGCCTATGTCTCGCTCTTCAGCATGCTGATCGGCTTCGTCTTCTGGTATCGCGGCCTGGCGCTCGGCGGCATCGCCGGCGTGGGGCAGTTGCAATTGCTCCAGCCCTTCTTCGGCCTCCTGCTGGCCGCGGCCCTGCTCGGCGAGACGGTGAATCTCGCCATGTTCGCAGCCACGCTTGCGGTCGTCGGCTGCGTCGCAGGAGCAAAGAGATTTGCCCGCTAGGATGGTCCTCTGCGGGCGCCGATCACGGAATCGGGAACAAATCCGGCGCATGGGCATTGTCCAGCCGTAGGAAGGAGGAAGCAATCATGACTTTCGATCCCAACGACAGGCAGAATGAGTTCCGCAATCCGGAAGTTAACAACACTACGAGCGTGCGCAGTGGCTCAACCTGGGTTGCCTGGGTCGCCGTGCTCGCTGTCATCCTAATCGGTGCATTCGTATGGTCGCAGATGGGCGGTTCGCCGACCACCGACCAGCAGACGACGTCATCGACCAACCCACCGGTGACCGACAATTCATCCCCGGCTCCGGCGCCTGCCACACCGGCAACTCCGCCGGCAGCCAGCCCCGCTCCGGCAACTCCGCCGGCAGGTGGTGGTGCTGGCGGCACCGGCTCGCAGCCGTAAATTTGCGAGCAAAGAAAACAAAGTCGGCTGCCTTCGCGGCGGCCGGCTTTTTTTGCTATCCGTCCGAAGCCGGCTCGACGGGTTCTGCCGGGACCACGTCTGCCTGCGGCCAGCGCTCCAGCGCCTGATGGCCGAGATCGGTCAGCGCATAGACGCCTTTTTCCACCCGTTCGAACCAGCCGTAATAATTGGCAAGCAGGATCGAGCCGGCATTCGGCGCTGCCGCCTTCATGTCGCGCGGGCGAAGCGGCCCGCCGGCCAGCGCTGCCGCGCAGGCGAGCGCCTGTTGCCGGTAGGCCGTCATGACCGGGATCTTCGTGCTGCCGCCGACGGCTGGATCGCCGCGGCGCTTGCGATGTTCCTTGACGAGCCGCGTACGACGCTTCGGGTTGGTGCGCGGCATCGGTGAGACGGCGCTGACGATGACGCTCACCTCGCCGGCATCCGACACCCCGAGCATGCCGATGCCGAGCCGCCGGCAGAGATCGCGATAGCGCCTGTCGGCCTCGCGGCCCCTGCCCTTCGCCGAAACCCGCGCCGCGATCCACACTTCGTCGGATGCATTCGCCCGGTCGACCGCCTGCAGGATGAGTTCGAGATTGAAGCTGAGCTTCAGCTCGCAGACCACCACGACAGGCGGATCGGCTTTGTTCAAGCCGACGAGATCGCAGCCTCCCACCTCCCCCTTCACCTCGTAGCCGAAGCTCTCAAGAAAGGTTTTGACGGGCTGGTAGAGTGAAGTTTCCATGAGATCCGGCAGGTCGGGAATCGGTCGCGTGAGGTTAGCATGGATGATGCGCTCAGGCTTTTCACCCTCGCCGGCTGCGCAGAAGCGTGCGCGCCGAGGTCTGCGGCTCGGCCAGATGATCGGCCTCCAGCGAGGCAAAAATCCAGTCGATGAAAACGCGGACGATCGGCGTTGCGCGCATTGCCGGGCGGCAGGCGACATAAAAGGCATGGTTCGCCGTGACGCTGAGATCGAAGGGAACGATAAGCTCGCCGCGGGCGATCAGGTTGCTTGCGGTAATCGTGTCGCCAAGCGCGATCCCCTGCCCGTGCAGCGCTGCCTCCGTCGAAAAGCGTGCGTCTCCCATGAAATGCTGCTGCCGGCGCGGCAGGTCGATCGCATCGGCTGCCGCAAGCCAGATGTTCCACTCGCGCCCGTCCGCATCGCCATGCAGCAGGACATGGTCTTCGAGATCGCGCATCGATCGCAGCGGCCGGCTGTTCAGAAGCGTGGGGCTCGCCACCGGAAAAAGCTGCAGGTTGCTCCAGAGCCTCGTCCAGGCATCCGGCCAGTTGCCGTCGCCGTAGAGGATGCAGACATCGACATCCGGCGAATGGAGATGCGCCGGATCGTTGGAAGCGGAGAGTTTCAGCCGCACGCCCGGAAACTGCTCGGTGAAGGAGTTGAGGCGCGGCACGATCCAGAAGGATAAAAGCGCCGGCACGCAGGTGATCGACAGCTCGCCGGTCGTTGCCGGACGCCGCATCTGGGCCGTCGCGGCGGCGATCTCGCCGAAAGCCTGGGTGACGGCGGGCAGCAGAAGCGCCCCTTCCGACGTCAGCTTCAGGCGCTTTGCGCCGCGCTCGAAGAGCGTCACATTGAGCGAGACCTCCAGCGCCTTGATCTGGTGGCTGACAGCGCCATGTGTGACATTGAGTTCGCGCGCAGCGGCTGAAACCGAGCCGCGCCGGGCCGTCGCCTCGAAAGCGCGTAGCGGATTGAGGGGCGGCAGACGGCTCGTCATCTTCATCCTCATGTGAGATTTTCTCACATGAAGCGCTAGAACAATCTCAATTGCTTTTCTACCCCGTCTCGACGGATAATGATGAAAACGACGGCGTTTTTCGCCAGGGAACAAAATTTAGGCTGCGCCGACGCGGCCACAACAGGTGAGGCAGTCATGGCATTCGACGCAAACAGGCTCGAAGAGTTGCGGGCGAAATATCAGAACAGCGCGGGTGGCGAGATTTTCGACCCGAAGTTCAGAAAAGTCGGCGAGAAGATCTTCAACAAGGCGGGCACCCGTGTAGCGCCCTATGCCGGCATTCCGACGCTTCTCGATGCCCCTTACATGCCGGTCGATGCGGACGACCCGGATTTCGGCGATCTCCAGGTTGCGATGATCGGCATGCCGATGGACCTCGGAGTCACCAACCGTCCGGGCTCGCGTTTCGGACCCCGGGCGCTGCGGGCGATCGAACGCGTCGGCCCCTACAACCACGTCACGGAATGCGCCCCCACCCATGAGCTGCGGGTTGCCGATATCGGCGACGTTCCCTTCCGCAGCCGCTACCGGCTGGAAATGAGCCACGACGATATCGAGAAGCGCGTCGGCCAGATCGTCGATGCGGGGGTGCTGCCGCTCTCGGTCGGCGGTGACCATTCGATCACCCATCCGATCCTGAAGGCGGTGGGCAAAAAGGCGCCCGTCGGGCTGATCCACATCGATGCCCATTGCGACACGAGCGGCTTTTTCGACGAGACGAAATTCCATCACGGCGGCCCGTTCCGCAATGCGGTGCTAGACGGTGTGCTCGATCCGACCCGGACGGTCCAGATCGGCATCCGCGGCGCGGCCGAGTATCTGTGGGAATTCTCCTACGAGTCCGGCATGACCGTGATCCATGCGGAGGAAGTGACCGGCTTGGGCCTTCCCGCGATCATCGAGAAGGCGAGAAAGGTCGTCGGCGACGGCCCGACCTATGTCTCCTTCGATATCGACAGCCTCGACCCGAGCTTCGCGCCCGGCACCGGTACGCCGGAGATCGGCGGGCTGACCACCCGCGAAGTGCTGGAGCTGATCCGCGGCCTGAAGGGCATCAATATCGTCGGCGGCGACGTGGTCGAGGTGGCGCCGCAATACGATGCGACCAACAATACGGCGCATGCCGGCGCCCAGATGCTGTTCGAAATCCTGAGCCTGATGGTCTTCAGCCCTTCCGTGAAGAGCCGGACCTGATTTAAAATTGCAAGCATAAGAGTGGGAACTCGCCCGTCTGCGCCAGGACCGGCCGGGCAAACAAAGGAGAGACGTTCATGTCTGATATTCTCAACACCAAACTCGGCCGCCGCACCGTCATCGGCGCCGGTCTTGCCGGCGCTTCCATGCTCGCCATGCCTTCCGTGCTGCGCGCGCAGGACAAGTCCCTGAAAGTCGGCGTCTATGGCGGCTACTTCAAGGATTCCTTCGACAAGAACATCTTCGAAGACTTCACCAAGGCGACCGGCATCGCGGTCGAGTCGATCGCCGAGCCGACCGGCGAAGCCTGGCTCGTGCAGCTCGAGCAGGCCGCAAGAGCGGGCGCCGCGCCTGCCGACGTCTCGATGATGTCGCAGGTCGCGATGCTGAAGGGTCAGGCGACCGATCTTTGGGCGCCGCTCGATTCTGCCAAGATCCCGAACTCGAAGAACCTGATCGACCGTTTCGTCAACAAGTATCCGGATGGAAGGATCGCGGGCATCGGTGCGGTCTCCTGGTACATCACGCTCGTCTCCAACACGGACGTCTTCAAGGAGGCGCCGACCTCCTGGGCCGCGATGTGGGAGAAGGACAAGGAAGACAAGCTCGGCCTGCTGGCGCTCGTCTCCAACTCCTTCCTGCTTGAGGTGACGGCGAAGACCTATCTGGGCGGCACGAACGCGCTCGACACCGACGAAGGCATCCTCAAGGCGCTCGAAAAGCTCGCCGAGTTGAAGCCCAACGTTCGTCTCTGGTATCGCGACGAGGCGCAGTTCGAACAGGCGCTGAAATCCGGCGAAATCCCGATGGGTCAGTATTATCACGACGTCACCGGCCTTGCCGCTGCCGACGGCAATCCGGTCCGCTCCACGTTCCCGAAGGAGGGCGGCATCCAGGATTCCGGATGCTGGGCGCTGTCGCGCGTCTCGAAGAAGACCGAGGAGGCGCACACCTTCATCGATTACATGTGCCAGCCGGCGATCCAGGCGACGCTTTCGCGAAAGGTCGGCACGTCGCCGACCGTCAAGCGCGACCTGCTCGACCTGACGGCGGAGGAATTCGCGGCCGTCTCCTCGGATATCGAGCCGATCATCCCGCGCTACGATCTCTACCAGACCAAGTCCGACTTCCTGAACCAGAAGTGGACGGAGATGATCGCGGGTTGACCGATACTGTCGGGGCACGATAGCCCCTCACCCCAACCCTCTCCCCCGCTTGCGGGGAGAGGAGACCTGCTCTACGCAACGTCAGAGAGCCCCGAGACGGAGCGGCACATCCCTTCTCCCCGCAAGCGGGGAGACGGTGGCGGCAGCCGGATGAGGGCAGCCAGGATCTTGAACGCTGGCGGAAAAAAGCAGCGGAGACCGAATGTCCGGATTGAACCTCAACCATGTGACGAAGCAGTTCGGCACGTTTACCGCCGTCAACGACGTCAGCCTGTCCGTGCCCGACGGCACCTTCGTCTGCCTGCTCGGGCCGTCGGGCTGCGGCAAGACCACGCTCATGCGGATGATTGCCGGCCTTGATCTTCCGACCGGCGGATCGATCGAGCTTGGCGGCGCCGACATCACCGCCGTGCCGACCCACAAGCGCGATCTCGGCATGGTCTTCCAGTCGCTGGCGCTTTTCCCGCATCTGACCGTCGGCGAGAACATCGCCTACTCGCTGCGCATCCGCGGCATCGCAAAGGACGCGCAGAAAGCCCGGGTGGAAGAGCTCCTCGCGATGATCCACCTGCCGGGCTTTGCCGACCGCTCCGTCAACAAGCTCTCCGGGGGCCAGCGCCAGCGCGTCGCGATCGCAAGGGCGCTGGCCATCTCGCCGAAACTCTTCCTGCTCGACGAGCCTCTGTCGGCATTGGACGCCAAGCTGCGCGAGGCTATGCAGGTGGAACTGCGCCAGCTCCAGCAACGGCTCGGCATCACGACGATCGTCGTCACCCACGATCAACGCGAGGCGATGACCATGGCCGATACGGTTGTGGTGATGAACAAGGGCGAGATCCGCCAGGCCGCGCCCCCTGTCGATATCTACCGCCGACCGGCCGACAGTTTCGTCGCCGATTTCATCGGCCAGACCAATCTCATCCCTGTCGAGGCCGACAGCACCGGCCGCGCCTTGGTGCTCGGCCGGATCGTCGAGGGGCTGGCGCTGCCGGCCGGCGCCCTCAAGGGCATGCTGTCGGTAAGGCCCGAGGACGTGCAGGTGACCGCTCCCGGCAATGGCACGATTTCCGGAACGGTGACCTTCGTCCGCGACCTCGGCGGTGCGATCGAGACATTCATAGAGGCCGCCGGCCAGCAGGTGATCGCCGTGTCCTCACCGCGCAACCGGCCGGAGGTTTCGGTCGGCCAGCAGGTCGGCATCCGCCTCGACCCCGCAACCAGCGTGGTGCTTGCGAAATGAGACGCGAACCGCCGCAGCGCCCGGCCGACTACGGTCCGCTTCTCTTCCCGGCGGGCATGCTCACCCTGTTCTTCGTGGTGCCGTTTGCCACGATGATCGCCGTTTCCTTCTTCCAGCGCGAACAAGGCGGCTTTTATACCCCGGCCTTCGTCTTCGACAATTATGCCCGGTTCCTCAGCCTCTTCTTCGGCAGGGTGCTCGCTTTCTCGCTGTTTCTCGCGGTCGCGGTCGCGGTTGCCTGCGTGGTGATCGGCGTTCCCTTCACCTATCTGCTCTCCCGCTCCAAGCGAAACATCCAGATCGTCTGGCTGGTGGCGCTGCTCTCGATCCTGTCGCTCTCGGAAGTGATGATCGGCTTTGCCTGGTCGACGCTCTTCTCCCGCACCGCCGGGCTTACCAATCTTTTCGTCTGGCTGGGCCTCATGGAGCAGGCGCAGGCACTCACTCCGAGCTTCGGCGCGGTGATGACGGCCATGACCTATCAGGCCCTCCCCTACACGGTTCTGGTCCTCTATCCGGCGCTCGTGCGCCTCGACCCGACGCTGACGGAAGCGGCGCGAACGCTCGGCGCTTCGCCGATAAGGGCCTTTTTCACCGTGGTCGTGCCGGCGCTCAGAAACACCATCCTCGCAACGCTGATCATGGTCTTCATCTTCGCGCTCGGCTGCTACCTGCTGCCGCAGCTTCTCGGCCGCCCGCAGCATTGGACGCTTTCGGTCCTCATCACCGACCAGGCGATCTACCAGTCGAACATGCCGTTTGCCGCCGCCATGGCCGTCTTCCTCGTGCTGGTGTCGCTGGCACTTGTAGGCTTGGCACTCTATACCGGGCGCCAGAAGGAGGCGAAATGATTGCCCTGCGCCGCCTGTTCCTGACTGCCGTCGGCCTGTTCCTCGCCCTGCCGCTGATCGTCGTTGCCGGCGTCTCGGTCAACCAGCGCCAGTCGCTTGCCTTCCCGCCGCAGGGCTTCTCGCTCTCCTGGTACGGCCAGATCTTCACCAATCCGGAATGGCGAAACGCGCTGATCGCCTCTCTGACGCTTGCCGCATTCTCCGCCCTGCTGGCACTTGCGATCGCCCTGCCGCTCGCGTGGTTCCTGTGGCGTCGGATCGCCCCCTGGGCCAACATCTTCCAGCTTCTCGGGATCGCGCCTTTCACCCTGCCGCCCGTCATCACCGCTCTCGGGCTTTTGACATTCTGGGCGACGACCGGCTTCTACGGCCAATCCTGGACGGCGGTGATCAGTCACGGAATCTTCTTCGTCACGCTGCCGCTGGTCACCCTGTCGCTCGGCTTTTCGGCGATCGACCGCTCGCTGGTGGAAGCGGCCGCCACCATGGGCGCCGACGACAAGACCGTGTTCCGCACGGTGGTGCTGCCGCTCATCCTGCCTTATCTTGTCTCGGGTTATGCCTTCGCCTTCGTCCTGTCACTCAACGAATATATCGTTGCCTACATGACGGTCGGCTTCACGATGGAAACCCTGCCTATCAAGATTTTCAACGCGCTGCGCTACGGATACACGCCGACCATGGCGTCCGTGACCGTCCTCTTCCTGGGCGTCGCGGCGATCGTCTTCGGGCTGGTGGCGCGCTTCGGCGACCTGCCGAAGCTTCTCGGGGCGATGTCGGAGGACAGATGAGGGCGTGCAAATGAAAATCGCCGGTTACCAGATGCAGCCGGTCGTCGGCGACATCGAAGCGAACCTTTCGAAGATCGAGACCGCCGCGGAAAAAGCCGCCGCCCAGGGTGTGGATCTCTTGATCGCGCCGGAACTGGCGCTGACCGGCTATGGCGCCGCGGAGCGTTTCCCTGGCCTTGCGACGCCCGCCCATGGCCCCGTCACCGATCGGCTATCGGAGATCGCCGCAAGGCATGGGCTGGCGATCGTCGCCGGTTTCGCCGAGCAGACGCATGAAGCCG
Source organism: Xaviernesmea oryzae (assembly GCF_900177415.1). Taxonomy (GTDB): domain Bacteria; phylum Pseudomonadota; class Alphaproteobacteria; order Rhizobiales; family Rhizobiaceae; genus Neorhizobium; species Neorhizobium oryzae_A. The sequence goes on from NZ_FXAF01000008.1 coordinate 51,030, forward strand.
TGTTCAACAGCGCATTCTTTACCGACGGCAAGGGCCAGACGGCGGTCTATCGCAAGTGTAATCTTTACGGCCCCTACGAGCGGCAATGGTTCCGCCAGGAGGACCGGCGCCAGGTTTTCGTGACGCTCAGCGGCGTAAGGATAGGCTTCCTCATCTGCTACGACGTGGAATTTCCGGAAAACGTCCGCCAACTGGCAAAGGGAGGCGCCGATCTCGTCGTGGTGCCGACCGCGCTGCCGACGGGTTGGTCAGGCGAATTCATCGCCGAACACATGATCCGGGTCCGCGCTTTCGAAAACCAGGTCTTCGTCGCCTATATCAATCACTGCGGCTCTGATGAGCTCTTCGCCTATGCCGGTCTGTCGCGCATAGCAGCACCCGACGGCAAGCTTCTTTCCGAGGCTCCGGCTGCCGGCGAGGCCCTGATCGTCGCCGACATCGAGCCTGCGGCCTATACCGGATCGCGGGCGGAAAACACCTATCTCGCCGATCTTGCCTGATTTTCGTGCCGTGTTGCGCGCCTCCTGCCGAAGTCATTTTGACTCTGGCTCAAACTCCCTTTCCTTTGATAATGTTGTATAGCGTTCGACTGAGCAGCATTCGGGAGGGAGTTCATGACACGCATATTCCGGGCGCCGGCTTTCTACATCCAGGGTCCGGGATCTTTAGGTCTGCTTGGTGAAAAGGCCGCGACGCTCGGCCGTTCGGTGGTGGCGATCTGCGACGCCCTCGTGCTTCCCCACATCGAGGCGGCCCTCACCGAAACGCTGAACAGACAGGATATCGTGCCGGCCATCGTCCCTTTTGATGCGGACGTCACCCACAGGGAAATGGGCCGGCTGGCGGAAGAGGTGCGCAAAAAGGGGGGCGAAGTGGTCGTGGGGATCGGCGGCGGCCGTACGCTCGACACCGCCAAGGGGGTCGCGCGCCGCACCGGCCTGCCTTTCGTCAGCGTGCCGACAGTCGCCTCCACCGATGCGCCGTCGACGCGAGGCATCGTCATCTACGACGACCATCACAGGATGACCGCGGTGGAGCAGATGGACGAGAATCCCGCCTTCGTGATCGTGGATACGGCCGTCATCGCAAAAGCCCCTGCCCGGCTCCTGCGCGGCGGCATCGGCGATGCGCTCACCGCAAAGTTCGAAGCCGAGGGCGCCTGGAAGGGCACCGGTCTTTCCAAGCAGGGCACGCGGCCCCTGAAGACCGGCATGATGCTCGGCGACCTCTGCTATCGCATGCTGCTCGAACACGGCGCCGGCGCCATGCAGGTCGCGGGCACCGGCGAGGTGACGCCGGACCTCGAAGCGGTCGTCGAGGCGATCCTGTGGCTCAGCGCCGTCGCCTTCGAGAACACCGGCCTTTCCGTCGCCCATGCGGTGGCGACGGAACTCGGCGCGATCGAACCGGTCCGCATGAAGACGCTGCATGGCGAACATGCGGCCTATGGCACGCTGGTGCAGGCGGTTGCCGAGCACCGTCCGGACGGCGAGCTCAAGACGCTGTTCGGCTTCTGCGACGAAATCGGCATGCCGCGCCGGCTTGGCGATCTCGGACTGCCCGACGCTGGCGATCCCGCGATCGAAAGCCTTGCTCTTGCCTGCGCGAAGAGCCCGTTTCTGGTCAATCAGGAGCGAAGGCTGGATGCCGGCGATCTCGCGGCAGCTTTCCGGGCTGTGGAAAACTATCCCTCAAGCAGCTCGACCTATTTCGAATATAAGGATAATTATCTGGGAACACAGGGGATTTAGAATGGCATCAGATAAGGGAAAGCCGCCCGAGGAGTGGACCCAACGCCGCATTCAGTCGATCGAGGTCGGCTTCCAGGTCATTCGCGCCATGGAAGCCGCCAACGGGCCGCTGCCGCTGCGCGATATCGCTGCCGCCGCCGGCATGCCGCCGAGCAAGGCACATCTTTATCTCGTCAGCTTCGTCAAGGAAGGTGTCGCCTTCCAGGATCCCGTCACAGGTCACTACGGGCTTGGCCGGTTCGCGATCCAGCTCGGTCTGTCGGCGATCCGCCAGCTCGACGTGGTGGAGCTGGCACGCGAGGAGCTGGCATCGCTGCAGCGCGCGACGGGCTTCGCCACCTACCTGTCGCTCTGGGGCGATCGCGGCCCGGGCATCGTCTCCAAGGTGGACGGTGCGCGGCAGGGATCGCTTGCGGTGCGTCTCGGCTACGTGCTGCCGCTTTTGACTTCCGCGACCGGCCAGGTTTTCCTCAGCTACCTCGACGAGAGCGAAACCGCCAGCGTGCGGCAGGACGAGATTGCCGCAGCCAAGCGGGACTCCTCGGAGGAGACCGCCTCGCTTGCGCCGCGTGTCACGACTGCCAAGGATATCCAGAAGGTCGTCGAGACGGTGCGCAAACAGGGTTATGCGATGACGGTCAACAGCATCAACTCGAGCTTTGCGGCGATCGCCGCGCCCGTTTTCGACTATAGCGGCCGGATCGTCGCGACCATGACCGTGCTGGGCGCCGACAAGCAGATCGCCGGCTCGCGGAAAAAGCCGACGCTCGATGCGCTGCTGGCCGCGGTGAACCGGCTTTCGGAGCGCCTCGGTGCTCCCGGCCGAGTCCCGAAAAGCAAGGACGACGAACCAGCGCCTGCAGTTGCAAAGCCGGCGAAGGCGAAAAGCACTGCCGGCCGGTGACGGTGATCGTGAGCCGGCTGGGGTCTCTTCAAACCTCCTGGACTGCCACGGTATTCTCCTCCCCGTCTCGCTTCCCCGATCACGCGCTAGCCGCGCTTATGTCATTCCGGCCCGCAGGCGAGGTCTGGCAAATCGAACGACCGGGACGCATAGACTATGATCGCAGACTCGGCTGCGTTATCACCTGATCATCCTCGATCGTGCGATGCGGGCGGATCGACATTGCAGCCATACGGTCATGATAAAGGGCGACCGCCTCCTTCGGATCGATCTGGTCATCGGCGACAGCCCGCAGGATCTCGACGAGGTCGAGAGGCGCCTCGGCCTGATTGATCTTGCGGCCGAACAGCGCCAGCCGCGCTCCGTAGCGCTTGGCCTGGAAAAGGAGCTCGAAAGTATCGCGCGTCGTGCCCGCAGCGCCGCCGAGCACGCCGACGATCATCTCGTCGTCGTAAGCGACAAGTTCTTCCATCGCGCGGGGACCGTTATAGGCGACCTTCAGGAAAATCGGCGCGGCGTCGCGGTCGATGCCGGCGAGGCAACGCACGATGCAGTCGTTGACGAATGCACCGATATCCTCCCCTTCCAATGTTCCGACATTCGGGTTGAAAACCTCCAGGAAATGCCGGAAGCCGAGCGCATTGCACTCGGTGCGAAAGTCGTTGTAAGCCGTCAGCGTCCGATGATCGGCTTCCACATCGTTGACGAAAGTCAGGCTGTAGAGGCCGAGATCGGCGCCGATGACGCCGGGCTTCGGCTCGCGGCCTCCGAACATCACCCGCGAAAGGTCGGCGGTACGGAACGGTCGGGATGCGGACTGCCGATAGGCGCCGTGCCTGGGCAGCCAGATTTCCGTCGTATCGTTGACGCGGGCCGCACGCGCCATGCCGCTGCCTTCGAAGATCTTCTCCTCGATCGCCAGCCGATGCAGATTGTAGGGTGAAAGCAGCATCAGATCGACGATATCCTGCCGAACGATCGCCCGGACGGTTTCCAGGAACTGCGTCCGCGTCGCCGGTCTCTCTCGCCCTTCGGCGTCGCGGACCGTCCCCAGGGCGGCGATCCCGCGCGCCATATCCGGATCCTTGGCGTCACAGATCAGGAATTCCTTGCAACCGGCGGGATCGCGCCGGATACGCGCCAGTTTGTCATCAAGTCGGCTAGTTCGCTGCAAGGCCTTGCTCCTGTGAAACGAATTGAAGCGGCAGAGATACCGCTTCAGGGAAGAGTGAAGGATGGGTCGAAACGGTGCACGTCATCTGCCGCCGGAAGGCCAGCCCGACCGCCCGGCCGCGCGCATTTCAGGGCGGCAACCGTATTTGAAAACGAGATCGCCTGGTCGAGCGGCCAGCGGTGGGAGAGTGCGAGCGCCAGAGCGCCATGGAAGGCATCTCCGGCTCCGACCGTATCGACGGCCTCCACCTCCGGAGGCCGAACGTTGCGCACCACTCCACCATCCAGCCAATAGAGCCCGTCTGCTCCATCGGTCACGCCTATGAGCCTGTGGGAGGGAAGCGCCACCCGTCTGAGGCCGGCCCCGATATCGTCCGTCGCCGTCAGTTGCGCCAGGCCGGGCCGCGAAAAGACCACGTGATCGGCCGCCGATACGATCTCGTTCACGACCGTGATGTCATGCCGCGATATGTCGGCGTCCAGAACGGACGGTATGCCTTGCCTGCGTGCAGCCGCCAGAGATTTCAGCGCGCCCTGGGGCCAGGAAAGATCGCAAAGAACGGCGCCGCCGAGATCTTCGGGCGTCAGCCAACCGGCATCCGCGGGCAGGTCGGGATCGGAATAGGCGACGATCAACCGCTCGCCCTTTGAATCAACCAGGATGACCGATCCGGGCGACAGATATCCTTCGAAGGACTTCAGCCATGTCGTATCGACCTTTTCCGCGTCCAGTTCCCGACGCAACGCCATCCCGGTCGGATCGTTACCGATCCGGCCCGCGAAGACGGATTTTCCGCCGAGCCGGGCAACGGCAACGCTCGCGGTCGCGGCCGGGCCCCCTCCCACATCACGGCGCGCTTGTGCATAGATCTTGACCGGCTGCGCCGGGATCGAGGCAACCGTCATGATCGTGTCCTGGGTCGCCAGACCGACGCAGAAGACTGAACCTGGCCGATGATCAGACAAGGCTGGCACCCGTTTCGGGATGGAAAAGGTGCAGGGCGCCGACATCCACCCGGAAGCGCCGCGCGGTCTCTCCGGTATGCGCCGCGCCCGGCTTCACCCGCGCCATCGCCTCGCGGCTGCCGAGCCTCACCACGGCAATCGAATCCGCCCCGTGTTCCTCCACCAGGACGATATCGGATGCAAAGACGGCTCCGTCGTTGGCGCCGGACGGTTCCGCATCGATCGAAATGTGCTCGGCACGCAATCCGACCTCCACATTGGCGACCCCCGCGCGCTCCAGGGCCCTGGCGCGCTCCTTCGGAAGGCGGATCTGCTGCCCTTCACCGAAATCGAGGGAAGCGCCTTCCTCGTCCGCCCGCAGCGAGGCCGGCAGCAGGCTCATCGGCGGTGAACCGATGAAGGTTCCGACGAAACTGTTGACGGGCCGCTGGTAGATTTCGATCGGGGTACCGATCTGCTGAACCTCGCCGTGCCGCAGCACGACGATCCGGTCGGCCATCGTCATGGCCTCGATCTGGTCATGCGTCACATAGATGCTGGTCGTCTTCAGCGACACCTGCAGCTTCCTGATCTCCATGCGCATGCCGACCCTGAGCTTGGCATCGAGGTTGGAAAGAGGCTCGTCGAAGAGAAAGATCTTCGGATTGCGGATCAACGCCCGCCCGAGGGCGACGCGCTGACGCTGCCCGCCGGACAGGGCGCGGGGCTTGCGATGCAGAAGCATGTCGAGCTCGAGCATCCGGGCAACCTCGGTGACGTTCCGCTCGATTTCCTGGCCCGGCACATCCCGCATCTTCAAGGCGAAGCCGAGGTTTTCGGCAACGGTCATGTGCGGATAGAGCGCATAGTCCTGAAACACCATCGCCATGTCGCGATCACGCGGCGCGACCGCGTTCAGGCTTCGTCCGTCAAGAAGAATGTCTCCACCGGAAATCTCTTCAAGGCCTGCGATCACGCGAAGCAGCGTGCTCTTTCCGCAGCCCGACGGCCCGACCAGGACGATGAATTCACCGTCCGCAATGTCGAGATCGAGAGCCCTGACCGCCTCGACCGCACCGAAACGCTTCTCCACCCCCCGCAGTGTCAACTCTGCCACTTTTTCTCTCTCCCGTGTTGACATCGAATTTTTTAAAGCACACTAATTACACAGTGTAAATATGCAGGGTCGGAATGTTGGCGCGGTTCACACCGAGAAGCAGGCGAGAGACACGGGCGACGGTTCTGGAGAATCTTTTGCGCTCCGGCGGCGCCTTTCGACCGACGATTGCAAGGGAAACCAACCTGACGGAAGCCAGCGTTTCCCGTATTCTGACAGAATTACGGAACGAAAACCTGATCCAGGAGACGCGCCAATCGGCTCCTTATCCGGGTGGACCTACCGCTCTTGTTACACTAAGTAACAATGTAGCTCTTGCCGGCATAGAGCTCTCCAACAGCCGCCTTTCCTTCGGCATCGGCGACCCGAGCGGCGCATTGAACTATGTCGAGCGCCTGCCCGCTTCCCCGCATCTCGACCAGGGCGAGTTCGAGCGTCTGTTCGCCGAGAGCGTTCGGACCATGCGGGACTGGAGCGCCCATCGGGGTACTGTAATAAGGCAGGCGGCACTTTCCATTCCAGGATACGGGCGCGCGGCCGGCAACCCGATCTATCCCTGGGACATGGATCGGCTGCGGAATTTCCTTGCCGACACGCTGGATGGTGTTCCGGTGGCGCTCACCAACTCGGTCATCGCCCAGGCGGCCTTCCATCGTTATTCCAACACGACGAAATATCCGGTGTCGGGGGACCACCTCTTCCTGTTCGTCGGTCACGGCGTGGCGGGCGTCATCGTCGACGAGAGCGCGCCGGTCGATGCGTTTTCGGCCGTCGAGATCGGCCACATGGTCATCGAACGCGACGGGCTGCCTTGCCGCTGCGGCCACAAGGGCTGCGTCGAAGCCTATACGTCGCTGCGGGCGATCGCCAAAATCATCGGCGTCGCCGACAGCGCCGTCTTGAGCCGGGGCGACAGTTTCATCGAGACGCTGGTTCTGGATCAAGGCGTGCACGACACCCTGCGCGAGCGCCTTTTCACGCTCGGGCTGGGGCTTGGAAACGCGCTCAATTTGCATCCGCTTTCCTCCGTGGTGATCAGCGGATGGCCTTCCCTGATGCCTGAGGAGGACCGGAAGGCGATCACCGAAGGGCTCAACGACAGCCTGTTGGGCGGCTTCGACGAAAGCCGCCTTGCGCTCTCCTTCATCGCGCCGTCGATCGGCAACGATCCGAGGGCGGCGCTCTATTACGCAGCTTATTGTTTTGTGCGCGGCGGGGGGCTGGATGCGAAGGCGGATCCACGGGCCGCGCTGGAGGAGATCGCGTAGATGCTGACCAGAAATCCCTCGGTCGGGACGAAACAAAGACAGGTGGGCGTTCTTTTCGTCGCGTCCTCCCTGTTCTCGGAGGCCGCCGCGAATGCGCTGATCGCCGAAACGCAGCGCCTTGCCGATCAACCGCGCCTTTCAGGTCACCTCAGGTTTTCAGGCAGGCTCGCTCGTGATCCGGCAAGCTGCGCGGCCGCCTTGCAGGAACTCGATCTCGACACGCTCGACGGGCTGATCATCCAGCTTTCGACCTTCTGCACCGCCGAACTGCTCCATACCGTCCTGGCGGCTCTGGGCGAACGCTCGGTGCCCATCGCCCTGTGGGCGCTCGAGGAGCCGGGCGAGATCATCACCAATTCGCTTTGCGGTGCCCAGCTCTGGGCCTCCACGCTTTCCCGCTTCGGCCGCAAGTTCACGCTTCTGCTGGGGAATCCCGATAACGCGGAACTTGCTCAGGAACTCGCCGGCTTCGCCGCCGGCGCCAGGGCATTTGCAAAAATCAAGGGCGCCCGCGTCGCGCTCGTGGGCAGCCACGCCGACTGGTTCACCAATCTCGCCGTCGATCCCTGGGCGCTGAACCGCGCCTTGGGCATCACGATCGTCCAGAGCACGCTCGTCCGTTTCCTCGAAGGCTGCAAGGCGGATCCGGCGAAGGAACGGGAAAACGCCGCGCGGTGGGCCGAAGCGAGTTTCGACGGCGGCGATGCCGAGAACGGCAGGACCACGCTCGGACGCACCTATGCCCGCTTGGAGGCCGGGCTCGATCGGATCGATGCCGACGCGATCGCGCTGCGCGACTGGCCGGAGATCCTTTACGCCGAGGATTTCAAAGGCACCTGGGCGGCCCTGGGGGAGTTGCAGGATCGCCCCGTTCCCCTGGCTCCCGAAGGTGACGTGATGGGTGCGGTCAGCGCATTGGTCGCCCGGGCGCTTGACCCGGCTTCGCTGCCTTTCCTCACGGATATTTCCGGTTTCGACCGCGCCAACGATCGGCTCGTCCTATGGCATTACGGCGTCAGCCCCCGGCTTGCCGACGGACCGCGCTCGCTCGATACGGCGCTGAAGCAGGAGAGCTTTCCCCTTCGGGCCGGCGATATCACGCTCTTCCGGCTCTCCATGCGGCCGGACGGAGCGCTCCGCATCTTCGTGGCGGAAGGAGAGATCGAGAAGCAGCGGTCCGGCGCCAATCGTGCCGCAGGCTATTTCCGCCCCACCGGCGGCGGAGCCGAGGCGTTGATCCGCCGGTTCATCGACAACGGCTACGAGCATCACGTGACGGCGGTCTACGGCCACTGGGGGAATGCCGTCCGCCATCTCGGCCGGCAGCTCGGCGTGGAGGTGGATCATGGCTGACGGGGACCTGAAGACCCTTTCCGCCATGCTGCCCGCAGATGCGCCGTACCATCCCGCGACCATCGGGTGGCGGAAGCCGGGAGGTTCCTGGGTAACGGCTCCCTTCGAACATAGCGATGCCGGCGTTGAAGTGGAGACCGGGAAGGACGGCCGCAGTTTCCGCATAATCGTCTCGAAAAAGGATGCGGCGGCGATCGACATCGCCTTCCCCGTGCCCGCGTCCTTCCAGGCGTTTGGCGGCGGCGAGCGTTTCGAGACGCTCGACCTGCGCGGCCAGTCGGTCCGCTACTATCTGGAGAACTTCGGCCTCGGCAACGGCAGCTATCTTCCAAGTCCTTGGATCGCGACGACGCTCGGCTACGCCCTGTTTCTGCCCGACGAAGCGCCGGTGGTGTTCCACATCGCCGCTCCGTTCGATCCGAACATGCTGCGCATCCAGGTGGAAGGCGACCGGCTGGAACTCGAAATCCACCTCGGCGGCCTCGGTGATCTGTACAAGGCGCTGATCGGCAGGATCGGCCCGCCGCTGATGCCGGAAGACAGTTTCTTCAGCCTTTGGAAGGCCGGAGACTGGCGTTTCGAGAATGCCAAGACGGTTGCCGCCGACATTGCCGGACATGCCCGGCTCGGGCTTCCCATGGGCATCAAGCTGATCGATGCCTATTGGGCAAGCGAAGTGCATTCCTTCGCGTTCGACATGGAGAAGTATCCGGATGCATGGGAGATGGTGTCCGGCATGGCGGACGACGGGACCGGCATCTATTTGTGGCTCTGCCCATGGGTGGTGGTCGGCACGCGGTCTTTCGACCATGCCAGGGAGAACGGCTATGTGATCGTCGACAGGGACGGTCAATTGATCACCCGCCGACCCGGCGCTAACCCCAATATCGTCGCGGCGCTCATCGATTTCTCCAATCCCGAGGCAAGCGCCTGGTGGTCGGAGAACCTGCGCAATCTGCTGAAGCAGGGCATCAAAGGGTTCAAGGCGGATTTCGGCGAACAGCTGCCCGAGCATGCGGTCCTGAAATCCGGAGAGACGGGCGGCCGCGCCCATAACGCCTTCGTGCGCTATTATCTGGAAGCCACGATCGATGCCTTCGACGGCAGGACACCGGCGATCATCAGCCGCTCGGGCTCGCCGCGCGTGCGGGCACCGATCTGGAGCGGCGACCAGACATCGGATTTCTGCCCCAAGACCGGCCTGCCGTCTGCGATCCGCGCCGCGCAGAGCGCCAGTCTCGCAGGCTGGTCGTTCGTCGGCAGCGACCTCGGCGGCTATTTCGGGACGCCGACGCCGCAGGTCTTCGCGCGATGGACGCAGTTTTCCTGTTTCACGCCGCTGATGATGCTCCACGGGCTCGGATGCCGCGAGCCCTGGGACATGGGCGAAGGTTCGATCGAAATCTTCAAGCGTTATGCCAGGCTTCACCTCGCTCTTTTGCCGGTCTTCCGGCGCTACGGCCGCGAGGCGGCCGGCGGCGGCCTGCCGCTACTGAGGATGATGCCGCTCGCCTTCCCCGAAATCGACTGGAAGGGCGTCAACGACTGGGACCAGCAATACATGCTCGGCGACGACATTCTGGTCGCGCCCGTAGCCTTCTACGGAAACACCCGCGCCGTCTACCTGCCCCATGGCGACTGGTACGACGTACTGGCGGGTGAATGGGTCGCGGGCCCGGCATGGCGGATCCACGACGTGGCCCTGGACAAAGTCCCGGTCTTCATCCGCCGCGACGCGCAGTTCCTTCTCTCGACGGACGAGAAGAACCGCAGGGCGATCCTTCTTCATTTCCCGCAGCCTTCCGGGGATATCGAGATTCCGCAGAAGCCCCTCGCGGGCGAAGACGATGCCTGGACCGTGGAGGCGGTCGGCGTCGTCGGAAGCCGCGGCATCTCGGGCATGGCGGGAGGTGAAGTTTCGTCGGCTTCGCCTGCGATGCGGGCAGATATCGAAAGCTGGTTCGGCGAGGACATCATCTGGTTCCCGCCGGTCGGGGACGGGCAGCGGGGGGCTGCCTTGTCCGGAAGAACGGAGACTGACTAGCCGCATACCGAACGACATAGTGGAGGAGATCATGAACGTTCGCAGCATCCTGAAAGGCGGCGCCGCAGCCGCCGTCCTGGCATTGGGCCTCGGCTCCTCGCCGGCCTTTGCAGACAACATCGTCATGTGGGTCAACGCGGCACTGGCCAATGGCCCAGATGCTCCGCTCTACGAAGAATTGAAGGCTTTCCAGGCCGCCACCGGTCACACCGTCGAAGTGCAGGCGGTACCGCCCATCGAAATGGAGCAGAAGCTCTTCGTCGCCCTGTCCGGCGGCGCCGGACCGGATGTCATGACGCTCGACATCGCGTGGGTGGCAGGGCTCGCGGATGCCGGCCTTCTCGCCGACATCACGCAAAAGGCAGGTCCCATCGCCTCGCAATACCAGCCAGGCCCCTATTCCAGCGGCCTTTTCGAGCAGAAACAATACGCATTGCCGCTCTACACGAACAATGTCGCGCTTCTCGTGAACGACAGGATGCTCGCGGATGCGGGCATCCAGAAAGCGCCGGCGACATGGCAGGAATTCCATGATGCTGCGGTGGCGATGACCAACAAGGAAAAGCAGACCTACGGCGTGAGCCTCGGCGGCAATCGCATGGGGGCTTTCCAGCTCTACAGCTTCATCTGGCAGAACGGCGGAGACATCATCGATGCGGAAGGCAAATCGCATGTCGCCGATCCGGCCTCGGTCGAAGCGGTCGACTTCCTGGCGAAGCTCTATACGGAATCGAAGGCGATGCCGGATTCCGTGCTGACCGCCGGCAACTGGGACGAGGTGCACGCGCCGTTCGTCCAGGAACGCGCCGGCATGGTGGTTACCGGCGACTGGGCGCTCGCCGCCGTCGCCAAGGCCAATCCCGACCTGAAGTTCTCGGTGCACCCGCTTCCCGCCGGTAAGCAGGCTGCAACCGTCATCGGGGGTTTCGATCTGGCGATCAAGGCGAATACCTCCGTGCCGGAAGCGAGTTTCGAACTGGTCAAATGGCTCTCGGGTGAGCGCAGCATCGCCCTCATGCGCAAATACAACCGCCTTTCCGCCCTGAAGAAGGCGGCAACGCCGGAGGCCATCGCAGCACTGCCGCCCAACATGCAGCCTTTCATGCAGCAGGCGGCCGCGGGGCGCGCGCGGCCGGTGGTCGCCGCCTGGACCCAGATGCATACCGATGTCTTCGCCAATGTCTGGGATTCCGTCATCCGCGGAAAGCCCGCCAAAGAAGCCATGACCGAGGCGGATGCGGCCATCAAGAACCTGCTGGAGAAGTGAGATGAGCGCGCGCACCGCCCGTCCGTCCGGATTGAAACCAACCTGGTCTTCGATATTCGAAACCGGGCTCGGTGCGCGCGCCTATCCCTATCTCATGGTCCTGCCGGCCGTGGTCATCGTGCTCGGCGTCGTGGTGTACCCCGTCCTTTCGGGCATCATGACCGCCTTTTACGATGTGACGTTGCGCAGCCTGAACAGTGGCGACATGGATTTCGTCGGCCTGCGCAATTTCGAGCGCGTCTTTGCCGATCCCAATTTCGTGCGGGCTCTGCAGAATACCGTCGTCTGGGTGGTTCTCAACGTCGTCGCCCAGCTCGGCCTCGGCCTCGCGCTGGCGCTTCTCCTGCACCGGGCCATGCCCGGGATCGGCTTCTTCCGCTCCGGCATCCTGGTGCCCTGGGTCGTGCCGAGCGTCGTGGCCGTACTGACCTGGCGATGGATGTATGATCCGAGCGTCGGCATCGTCAACGAGCTACTCGTGAAGCTCGGCGTCATCGACGCCTACCATCCCTGGCTCGGCGACACGGCGACGTCGCTTTATGCCGTCACCGTCGAAAGCATCTGGAAGGGCACGCCCTTCGTCATGCTGCTGCTGTTGGCAGCCTTGCAGCTCGTGCCGAAGTCCATCCTCGAAGCAGCGTCGATGGACGGCGCGTCGGGGTGGAAGAAGCTCTGGTACGTCATCCTGCCGCAGATCCGCGTCTCCTTTGCGATCGCCGCCGTGCTGACCTTCATTCTGACCGTGAACAATTTCAACGCCATCTGGCTGATGACCGAAGGCGGGCCGCTCAATTCCTCGGAGATCCTGTTCACGCTCGCCTACAAATACGGTTTCAAGCGCTTCGATCTCGGATTGGCTTCTGCGGTCGCGACGATGCTTTTCGTCGGCCTCGTCGTCGCCACGACGGTCTATCTGAAACTCATCCAGGCCCGGGAGGAGGATTGATCTTGACCGCCGCCATATTTTCCCACGATAGCCGAAGTTCCGCAGCGATCGGCGCCGCCGCGCACAACCGCTCCAAGGCGCTGCGCAAGATCCTCACCTATGCCGCGCTCTGGATCGCATTCGTCTGGGCGGTCTTTCCCTTCTATTGGATGATCGCCACCTCATTGCGGGCGAAGGACGAGATCTTCCAGCGCCCTCCGAGCCTCGTTCCGCACACGGTGACGATCCAGAACTACATCGACCTGCTCGTCGGAGCGCAATTCTGGCGCTTTGCGATGAACAGCCTGCTCCTGACCGCAAGCGTCACGCTTGTCAGCGTGCTCATTTCGGTGACGGCCGGCTATGCCATGGCGCGGCACCGCTTCAAGGGCTCGGTCGTGCTGCCGCTGTTCATGCTCTACGGGCAGATGTTTCCGCCGGTGCTGCTTCTCATCCCCTTCTATGCGCAGCTTCGCCTGCTCGGCTGGCTGGACAGCCTGTGGGGACTGATCCCGGTCTATCTCAGCTACATGCTGCCGCTTTGCGTCTGGCTGATGCGTGGCTTCTTCTCCCAGGTGCCGCATTCCCTCGAAGACGCGGCGCGCATGGATGGCTGCACGCGCTGGCAGGCGTTCTGGAAGGTCATACTGCCGATGGCGAAGCCGGGGATCGTCGCCGTCGCGACCTGGGTGATGATCCACAGCTGGAACGAGTTTCTCTATGCCAGCACCTTCATCCTCAGTGAAAAGAACCGCACGCTTCCGCTCGGCCTCAGCGGATTGATCGGCCAGTACACGACCGACTGGGGCGTGCTGATGGCTGGCGGCGTGATCACGGCGCTCCCCATCCTGCTCGTCTTCTTTTTCCTCCAGAAACATCTGGTTTCCGGAGTGGGCGGCGGCGCCGTGAAGGGATGAGGCGCTCGTGAGGCGAAAAAAGATAGGAACGAGACCATGACGACGATAAAGCGTGTCCAGGCTTTTGCGCTTTCCTGCCCGACACCCGGCGGAGCGGTGTTCGCCGTGGGACGTTCGGCAAAACGCGACATGGTGCTCGTCCGCATCGAAACCGAAGACGGCATCGTCGGCTACGGCGAAGCGCATCATGCACAAACGCCAAGCACGATCGCCGCCTTCATCAATGACGCGCTCGGCCCCTCCCTCGCCGGCATGGACGCGCACGAGACCGAGGCGATCTGGGACAGGACCTATAGGCGCTTCATCGCCACTCACGGGCCGGGTGCTGCGGCGGTGATCGGGCTCAGCGGCGTCGATCTGGCGCTTTGGGACATCAAGGGCAAGGATCTTGGCCAGCCCGTCTTCCGGTTGCTGGGCGGCGCACGGCGACCGATCCGCGCCTATGCCGGGGGCATCAGCCTCGGCTTCCAGCCGGTCGATGAACTGAAGCGCGAGATCGAGCAGTTCATCGGGCGGGGCTACGACTTCATGAAGCTGCGGGTCGGCGACACGATGGAAAAGGACCTGGAACGCGTCGGCGCGATCCGGGCCGCCTTCGGGCCCGAGATCACGCTCGCTGCCGATGCCGGAACCCGCTACAGGACGTCCGATATCGCCCGTATCGCGGAACTCTGCGAGGCCGGACAGCTGGCCTGGCTGGAGGAACCCTTCACCCCCGACAATCTGCCCGGATACCGCCGCCTGCGCGACATCACGTCGACACCGCTCGCCGCCGGCGAGAACCACTTCACCCGCCATGAACTGCGGGCATTGATCTCGGAACAGATCGTCCAGTTCGTTCAGGCCGATTGCTGCAAGACCGGAGGCATCACCGAGATCCTCAAGATCGCATCATTGGCGGACGCGTGGCACCTGCAATTCGCGCCGCATACGAGCGCTTCCGTTCTGAGTACGGCCGCCTCCCTGCATGTTCTTTCCGTCGCACCCAACGCATTCATCTATGAGGCGGACGTTTCGGCGATCAACGCCTTCCGCGACGAACTCGGCAAGCCGTTCGAGATTGTGGACGGCGTCATTCTGGCACCGGAGAGCCCCGGCCTCGGTGTTGCAATCGATGAGAGCCTGATCACCCGATATCCTTTCATTCCCGGTGCGTCCTATCAGTAGCAGCGGCTGCCGCGACCGACCGAAGCTCCGCCGTGACGTCGCTCGCCAAAGGACGAAAAGCCTCAGCTGCCTTTAACCGCTCGGCCGAGATCACTCCTCCCGGTGAAGGCTACCGAAGCGTTCAAGCCAGGCGTACCTGCGTTTCCTTGTCGAAGAGATGCAAGTGGGATGGATCGAAGTGGAGCGGAAGCGTCTCTCCCGGGCGGATCGTTACGCGGCTGTTCAGTACGATGACCAGTTCCGGCTGCGTCGCGGTCGTGACATAGGTCGCGGCGCCGGTGCTTTCGACGCTTCCGACAGGCAAACGAAGTGCGGCATCGGCTTCGCCGGAAAGCTGGAGGTGCTCCGGGCGTATTCCCACAGTCAGCGCCCGGCCGGCAGCGACGGGTTTCGGCGACTGCAGCGTCTGCGGCGGGTCGAGATCGAGGACCAGCGACTGTCCGTCCGCTCCAGCCCTGGCAGGCACGAAATTCATGGCCGGCGAACCGATGAACCCCGCGACGAACTGGTTTGCCGGGCGGTCGTAGAGTTCGAGCGGAGCGCCCTGCTGCTCGATGACGCCCTGACGCATGACGACGACATGGTCGGCCATGGTCATCGCCTCGATCTGGTCGTGGGTGACATAGACGGATGTAGCACCCAGCCGGTCGTGCAGGGCACGGATCTCCTTGCGCATGTGGACGCGCAGCGCCGCATCGAGATTGGAGAGCGGCTCGTCGAACAGGAAGGCCTTCGGATTGCGGATGATCGCGCGGCTCATCGCCACGCGCTGGCGCTGGCCGCCCGAGAGTTCGCGCGGATAGCGCCCGAGGAGGTTCGAAAGGCCCGTTGTGGCCGCCACCTCCTCCGCCTTGCGCCTGGCTTCGGCCTTGCCGACACCGCGCATCCGCAGACTGTAGGTGAGGTTCTCTTCAACGGTCATATGCGGATAGAGCGCATATGACTGGAAAACCATGGCGAGATCCCGCTTGCGGGGCGGAACGCCGTTCATCCTGGCACCGGCAATCACCAGATCGCCGGCGGAGATGGTTTCCAGTCCCGCCAGCGAACGCAACAGCGTGGACTTACCGCAACCGGAAGGGCCGACGAGCGCGACGAAGGAACCCTTGCGGATCTTCAGGTTGATGTCCCGAAGCGCATGGTAGGCGCCGTAATATTTGTTCACCCCCGCAAGTTCGATCTGATGCGTGGTCATTTGAGGGCTCCCGACGTCAGGCCGGAGACGATCCGGCGTTGCAAGAGAACGAAGATGGCGAGGATCGGCGTCACATACATCGCGGCATAGGCCATGATATTGTTCCACTCGTTGGTATTCGGCCCCATGAACGAATTCAGTCCCACGCTCGCCGGCTGGTATTCGATCGCCTGGATCATCGATTTCGAATAGACGAACTCTCCGAAGGCCTGCATGAAGATCAAGATGGCGCTGACGAGAATGCCGTTGCGGGCAAGCGGCAGCACGATGTGGAAGAAAGCGCCGAAGCGGGAATTGCCGTCGACCAGCGCGGCCTCTTCCAGCTCCATCGGCACGCTCATGAAGGTGGCCCTCACCAACACCACGAAAAAGGGCATGCTTTTCGCAGCGATTGAGAGGATTACGGCAAAGCGCGGGTAATCCAGCAATCCGAGCTGCGAAAAGCCGACAAAGATGGGCGTGATCATCAGCGAGGCCGGCAGCACCTGCAGCATGAGGATCAGGAACAGGCCGATATCCACCCAAACGTTGCGATAGCGCGCCAGCACATAGGCGCAGCCCGTGCCGAGGACGACGATGAGCGAGACGGCACCGGAGGCGATCACAAGGGAATTCCACAGATAGCGGCCGACATTGCGGCTTTCCCAGACGAAGCCGTAAATACCCCATTGCGGATCAGAGGGCCAAAAGGACGGCGGCGAAGCAAACATCGCAGACCCGGTCTTGATGGCCGTCACATACATCCAGTAGAGCGGGAAGAGATAGATCGCCGCGAGCAGAACCGCGACCAGCAGCATGACCTTGTCGCGCAGGGCAAAGCTCATCCGCGCACCTCATGCCGTGTCGAGCGGACATAGACGACGGACGCGATCATCACGAAGACGATCATGATGACGGAGATCGTCGCCCCTTGCGCGAAGTCATACTGTCTGAAGGACATATCCCAGGCCCAGTATTGCGCGACGTTGGACGAATTGTTGGGACCGCCGGCGGTGATCGCGGCGAACAGGTCGAACTGCTGCAGCGTGAAGATCAAGCCGAGTGCGATGATCGCACCGATCGTGGAACGCATCATCGGCAGGGTGATGGTGAAGAATCTCTGGACGACATTGGCGCCGTCGAGTTCGGCGGCCTCGTAAAGGTCCTGGGAGATGGCCGAGAGGCCGACCGAAAGCAGGATCATGTTGAAGGAAATGCCGAGCCAGATATTGGCGATCACCACCGCCCATAGCGAGAAATCCGGATCGGAGCGCCAGAAGATATTGCCGGAGACGAGACCCACCTCCCGCAGGATGTAATTCAGCACACCGAAGTCGCCGGAAAGGATCCAGTTCCAGATGGCGCCGACGACCAGTCCCGGCATGACCCAAGACACGAGAAACAGTCCGCGCAGCCAGGACGAGCCGGGAAAGCCGGTCCAGAAGAAGAGCGCCAACGCAAAGCCGATGGTGAACTGCCCCGCAATCGAGGCGATCACGAACACTGCCGTATTCCTCAGAATCGGCCAGGTCTCGGGCAGCGAAAACAGGGTGATGTAGTTCTTGAAGCCCACGAACGGCCGCGCGAACGTCCCGAGGCTGAACATGTCCACTTCCTGAAAGCTCATCACGATATTGTAGATGAGCGGCAGGCCTGCCATCGCGAACAGGAAGGCGAGCGGCACGGAGACGAGGCCGATATCGAAGCCGCGCCCGTCGCTGACGGAAAGGAGCAATTTTCTCATGACGCCTCCGGATCGGGCACCGCCTTCCGGTCCGGAGCCGCGCGGCAAAGCCGTCACGACCCCGGCCGGGAGGAGAGGTTGGGAGCCGGCCGTCGGAAACCGGCTCCGATGGCTCAGCCGAGCACGGCCTTGATTTTCTGATCAGCCTGATCGAGCGCTTCCTGCGTGCTCATCTGCCCCGTCAGCGCCGCCTGGATGGCGTCCTGGATCGCCTTGGAGATCTTCGGCCAGGCCGGGTGCGGGCCTCGCGGCTGCGCATATTTCAACTGCTCCTGGAAGACCTTCAACGCGGCATCCTTCAGCGGCTGACCGCTCGACGGAATGGCAAGGTCGGAGCGGGCCGGAAGCTGACCGAAGTCCTTGAACATCCGGTTGTCCTGCGAGACGAAATATTCGAGCACCTTGAAGGCTTCCTTCGGGTGTTCGGTATTGGCAAAGATCGCCCAGTTGAAATCGCCCATGGCGGACGAGCGCTTGGCGCCCGGCTCGGGCAGCGGCAGGAGCGCCACGCCCCAGTCGAACTTGGCTTCCTTCACCATGCGGTCGAGCTCCCAGGGGCCGGAAATCGCCATCGCCGCATTGCCAGAATTGAAGGTCCCGGTCGAATCCCACTGGCTGCGCGTCAGCGTATCGCGTGAGGCGAGCTTCTCGTCGATGATCGTCTTCCAGATTTCCAGCGCCTTGACGGCACCGGGCGCGTTGATCTTGTCATAGCCTCCGCCGGCCATCTGCGCCCAGGGCAGGAACTGGAAGGTTCCCTCCTCGTTCGCCTTGGCGGAGAAGGTGATGCCATAGACATTCTTCGCCGGATCGGTGAGTTTGCGGGCCGTATCGACCAGCTCGTCCCAGGTCTGCGGCGGCTTGTCGGGATCAAGCCCCTTCGCGCGAAACATATCCTTGTTGTAGTAGAGCGCGATCGTGTTGGTCGCCTTCGGGATGCCGAAATAGCGATCCTTCCACATCACCGACTTCAGTGGACCGGGGTAGTAATTCTCGGGCTTGACGACATCCGACTGCGCGATCATGTCGGTCAGGTCGAGGAACGCGCCGCGCGACGAGAACAGCGCATGTTCGGGATTGTCGACGGCAATGATGTCCGGCGCCTGCCCTGTGGAATAGGCGCGCATTGCCTCGCTCACCACATCGTCGAATTGGATCTGGCGATATTCGACCGTGATGCCGTTCTTCAGGTTGTTGAAATCCTTGATGAGGTTCGGGGCCGGCTGAATGTCGCGATCGAGCGACCAGACGGTGATCTTGACATCCTCGGCGCGGGCCGAGGCATGGAACGTCGATACGCCGGCAACCGCGAGCGCGCCGATCAAGGCCAATTTGCGAATATCCATGCTCTCCTCCTTCAGGTTATGCTCCCGGCGGCGGTCTCCTCCGGACCGCTGCAAGCGAGCGGTTACGTCAGACGGGATCGGTGACGAAATCGCCGCCCCGGCAGGACTTCAGATAGTTCAGCGCGTGAACCTGGCCGGTCATTTCGAGCTCGTCGCGATAGACGGGATCGTGCCATCCCTCGATGTCGATCGAGCCCGACCAGCCCGCGAGGCGAAGTTCGGAAATGACGTCCGTCCAGTTCGTGTCGCCGAAGCCCGGCGTGCGCATGAAGACGAAGGGATGCTTGCCGAAAACCCCGTGCTCGCGGATGACGTCCCAGCGGATCGTCGCGTCCTTGCCGTGCACGTGAAAGATCTTCGATGCCCATTTGCGGATCTGCGGCAGGGGCTCGATCAGATAGACCATCTGATGGCATGGCTCCCATTCAAGGCCGATATGGTCGTCCGGCGTCTCGTTGAAGATCAGTTCCCAGGCATCCGGATTGTGGGCAATATTCCAGTCGCCGGTCTGCCAGTTGCCGTCCATGGCGCAGTTCTCGAAGGCGATCCTGACGCCTCTGTCGGCCGCCCGCCTGGCCAGCTCGCTCCAGATCTGCCGGTAGCGCGGCAGGCTCTCCGGGAGCGGACGCCCCCGCAGCCTTCCGGTAAAGCCGGCGACGCAGGTGGCACCGAAATGATGGGCATTGTCGATGCAATCCTTCCAGCCCTGGAGCGTCTGGAGATCGATCTCGGTTTCTTCCAGCGGATTGCCGAACATGCCAATCGCCTGGATGGCGATGTCGCGGTCGCCGATCGCCTCGCGGCAACGCTTGCCGAGCTCGGCCAGATCCTGGCCGTTGGTCGTCTGCCAGAAGAAAGGCTGGAAGCTTTCAAAACCCATGCCGGCAATCTGGGCGATACGCTCGGCCGCGCCGCCCTTGGTGGCGCGGATCATGGTGCCGATGCGAATGGATTTGGCGGGGTTGCTCATATGCTCGATCCTCATGCTTCGATGGCGACGGGCTGGCCGGTGCGGGCGCTTTCGATGGCGCCGAACACCATGGCCAGGCTCTTGATGTTGTCGAAGCCCGCCGTTTCGGGCGGGCGGCCGGACCGGATCGCATCCAGGAAATCGGCGATCACGCTCGCATGGCCGTGGGTCTCCTGCTCACGTGGCGCCGGCGGCACCTCGATCGGCCGGTAGCCGCGCAACAGCCCTTCCTCCTCGCCGGCAACGGCCGCGTCGAAGGCCTCTTCGCCGTCCCAGGTGAGCATGCCTTTCGAGCCGACCAGCCGCCAGGCGCTTTCCCAGCTCGTGCGGCGCCCTTCCGCGCACCAGGAGCCGCGATAGGTGAAGGCCACATCGTCGGACAGTCTGAAAATAGCGTTCGCGGATGCACCATGGGCATACCAGGAACCCGCGGGGTTCGTTTCGAGGCAATAGACCGACAACGGGCGCTTTCCGCTGACGAAACGGGCCGCGTCGAACGTGTGGATCGCCATGTCGAGCAGCAGCACGTTGTCCATCTTTTCGCGGAAGCCGCCGAAATGCGGAGCGATGAAGAAGTCGCAATGAATACCGGTCAGGTCGCCGATCACGCCACTCTCGACGAAGCGGCGCATCCGGCGGATGCCGGAAATGAAGCGGCGGTTCTGCACCACCGCGTGTATCCGCCCTGCCGCCTCCGCCAGGGCGACAAGCTCCCTCGCCTCGTCGAGCGAAGCGGCCATCGGCTTCTCGCTGAGCACGTGACAGCCGTGTTCGAGACCCGAGGCGACGACAGCCCTGCGGGCAGCGGGCACGACGACGTCAAACAGGAGATCGGCCCTGGTTTCGCGTAGCACACGGTCAAGATCGGTATCGATCACCGCCTCGGTCAGGCCAAAGGTCTCGGCGAGCTGGCGCGCAACCCTCGCATCGAGATCGACCAGTCCGACGATCTCGATGGCGTCGGCAAGGCCTGGCGTCGTCTTCAACGCCCGCACCCAGCCATGCGCCATGGCCCCACATCCGCACAGAACGGCCTTCAACGTCACGATTGCCTCCTCGTTGACGGTCCGACGCTCCTTCATCGGCTTCCGTAAACGTTTACGATCCTATTTACAGGGCCTGCTCTTTGTCAATAGGATTTCCGAAAACGATTACGGTCTGATAGGACGGAGTTGATGAAGGGCATTCGGCGGCTGGCAGAACATCTCGATATTTCGATCGGCACGGTCTCCCGCGCGCTGAACGGCAAGCCGGACGTGAACGAAGAAACGCGCCGCCGTGTCCTCGAAGCCGCCGAGCGGCTCGGCTATGTCGCGAACCAGTCCGGGCGGGCGCTGCGCAAGGGCTCGACCGGGGTGATCGGCTTCATGATGCAGACCGGCCGCGAAATCACCGGCCAGGGCGATATCTTCTTCATGAGCGTCTTCGATGGGGTGCAGACGGTGCTGGCCCGCCACAAACTCGACCTTGTCGCCCTCCTGTGCTCTTCGGAAGAGGATCCGGACGATTATCTCAAACGGATGGTGGCGCGCGGTTTTGCCGACGGCATCATCCTGTCGGCGACGCGTCGCCACGACGCGCGTTTCGAGTTTCTGGCGCGGCATAAAATCCCCTTCATTACGCTGGGGCGAAGCCTCACCGATGTCGGCCAGCCGTGGATCGATCTGGATTTCGAAGGCATGGCCGAGATGTCGATCGAGCGGCTGGTACGGGCCGGGCACAGCCGCATAGGCTTCGTCTGGCCGCATGGTGAGCTCAATCTCGGCTATGTCTTTACCGAGCGCTGCCGGCAATCCCTGGCGCGACACGGCCTGACGCTCGCCGAGAAAAACATCTTCCGCACCAATCCGAGCGAAGCAGGAGGTTATGCCGTCGCCCGGCAAATCAAGGACAGCGATGAGCCGCCCACCGCCATCATCCTTGTCAACGAGACCCTGGTGACGGGCCTCTATCGCGGCCTCGAAGAGGTCGGCCTCAGGCCTGGCCGCGACATCGCCGTCATCGGCCGTCAAAGCCCGCAGGCGCGGTTTCTCTCCCCCAGCCTGACGGGCTTCGAACTCTCCCTCCGGGACCTCGGCATAGCGCTCGCCGAAAGCCTGCTCTCCACCATGCCGGCCTATGCCGGCCTCTATCCCGATGCAGTGCGCCGGACGCTTTGGCCGATGGCTCTGGTCGAGGGCGACAGCGGATGAGGAGATCGTCCCCATGTCCGACAGGCTAGCCGGCACCAGGGATGGTGCCATGTCGAAAATCGAGTCTGTCGTTCAAATGCCCTGTGCCGCCTGAGCCGCTTCAAGAGCAATCCTCTTTGCCGCTTGAACGAATGCCTCTTTCTCGAAATTCTTTGCCGCACCCCTTCGCCAGAACAGGACGTATTCGTATGTCGCCGGCGGATGAAACGGCACGATTTGCAGGTCGAAAGGTGCGCATTGCCGAGCGATGAATTCGTTGGCGATCGAAATGCCCAGGCCTTCGGATACATATCCCACGACGAAGCCGACGGCGTCGGTGCGCACCTTTATGACGGGGTTGCGCCCCTCGTAGAGCAAAGCGTTCAACCCGGTCTGATGGGAGGCGAATTCGCGCTCGAGAATGATGAAGCGCTCGCCGTCGAGGTCGTTGAGCGTGATCCGTTCCTTGTTCGCCAGGGGATGTGCCGACGGCAGCAGGCAAACGCTCTTGCTGAGCGCGATCGTGTGCCATTCGAAAAACCGGTCGTCGAGAGGGAGGCGGGAAATCCCGATATCCGCCTCCTCCGTCAAAATGCTCTGCGCAACCTGATCGTAGCCTTGTGCCCGGACGTAAAACTCCATGCCAGGCTCCGTCGCATCGAGTGCATGGATAAGCTTGGGAACGAATGACAGGCAGAGCAGATGGGGAGCGGCGATCGTCAAACTCCGCGTTGCGGATCCGAAGGAGCCGGTGATCTCGTTTTCTATTCGTGCGAGCGTTTCGAAGTAGCGGTCGATCTTGTTGTAGATTTCGATCGCACGCGTCGTAGGGATGAGGCCGCGCCGGTCCCTGACGAAAAGCTTCTCGCCGATCAGTTCTTCAAACAGTTTCAGCTGCTGGCTGACGGCCGACTGCGTGACGCCGAGGGACCGCGCGGCGCGGCGCGTCGAACCCGACCTTATCACCTCCCGGAATGCGCGGGCACGCTTCAAGCCGAAACCCGCCTCTTCATCCGATTCCTTCATGGCTCGCCCTCGATTTTGATCCCTTCTACCAACGTAGACAGGTTCGGCCGCTATATTAGATGATCTAATAGGGTCGCATGAAAACTTAATAAATTGACGCTGCTCGCCGATTTTCCAATTGTTGGCCGTCAGAACATCGAAAGGCCATCGTCACGAAATGACGGCACGCCGAAAGCGTCCCGAAAACCCATAACCAAACCGGACGATGGCTTTCCAATAAAGGGGAACCCGAATGAAATTCTCTGCTCGCCTTCAATCCGCAAGCCTACGGGCCGCGGCAGCGGCCGTGATACTTCTTGCCGGCAGCGCGATACCGGCAACGGCGCAGCAATTGCGCATCGCCACGTCCTACAAGCTGATGACGCTCGATCCGCATTTCTCGACGCTCAACGAGAACACGTCGCTGCTTTCCCATATCTTCGAGCGCCTCGTCTATCAGGACGAAAAGCTGAACCTGCAGCCCGGCCTGGCCACGTCTTGGACGCGCGTGTCGGACACGCGGTGGGAATTCAAGCTCCGTCAGAATGTCCGCTTTCACGACGGATCGGCATTCACCGCCGATGATGTCGTCTACACGATCGAGCGCATCCGCAGTTTTCTGAAGCCTCCGAGCGGCGGGTTCCAGGCCTATACCAAGGCGATCGCCTCGGTCTCCGCTCCCGACCCTGCGACGGTCGTCATCGAGACCGAAGGGAGCCAGCCGACCTTGCCGCTTTCCCTTTCCGCGATCTTCATCATGCATCGTGGCTCGGAAGGGTTTGCGACGACCGAGGCCCTCAATGCCGCCACGTCTCTCGTGGGCACCGGGCCTTACAGGTTCAAGGCATGGCGTTCCGGCGAAACCCTGGAACTCACGCGGAATGACGACTATTGGGGCGGTCGCCCCTCCTGGTCGGAGGTCACTTTCCGGATTGTCGAAAGCCCCGCCGCGCGCGTGGCAGCGCTTGCCACCGGCGATGTCGATATTGCGGACTTCATACCGGCGCGCGACGTCGAGACGGTCAGGCAGAGGGGAGCGAAAGTGGAGAGCGTGCCCGCGGCCCGCCTGAATTTCCTCCAGTTCGAGCTCGGCAAGGAAACGGCGCCGGGCGTGACCGACAAGTCGGGCAAGGCCATCGCGAACCCATTCCGCGACGCCAGGGTCCGCAAGGCGCTCTCGATGGCCGTGGACCGCAGCGTCATCGTCGACAAGATCCTGTCGGGATACGGCACCGCCGCCGCCCAGTTCTTCCCGAACGGATTGGCGGGAACCTCTTCGAACCTGACACCGCAGCCGGCGCGATATGACGAAGCGAAGGCGCTGCTCGCGGACGCGGGTTTCCCGGATGGCTTCAAGGTCGTCCTCAACGGCCCAGCCGGACGATATCCCGGCGACGGCGAGACATTGCAGGCGGTCGCCCAGAGCTGGGCACGCATCGGGGTGGCCGTCCAGCCCGTCGGCGTGTCGTTCTCCGTGTTCAACACCAAGCGCGGGGCTGGCGAATACGGCGTCTGGTATGGGGGCTGCTCCGGCGAGGCGGTGGACGTCTGCCTGGAGGCCGTTCTCAAGACACCCGATGCGGCAACCGGCGCGGGAGCGCTGAACTACGGGCAATACAGCAATTCGGCTTACGACGGGATGCTGGAGAAAGCCCGTGCGACGGATGCCGGTCCGGCTCGTGACAAGGCATTGGCGGAGGTGACGGATTTCGTGATGCGCGACGAGCCGATCATCCCCCTCTACCATTTCCATCACATCTTCGGCTACGGGCCCCATGTGGCCGCCTACGTCATGCATCCGCGCGGCTGGACGACAGCCATGCAGGCGACACCGGCTGCGAACTAAGCTCATGGCGCTGTTCAAGGTCATTTCGGGGAGGCTTTATCAGGCCTTCCTGCTCCTCGTCGTGATGTCCCTGATCGGGTTCGTCGGCATCCATAGTGTCGGAAACCCGGTCTACAACATCGTCAACATCGAGACGGCCACGCCGGACGACATAAGGCGGGCAACCGAACTGCTGGGATTGGACCAGCCGCTCTGGCGCCAATATCTCGTCTTCGTCCAGAATCTGGCGACCGGCAGTTTCGGCACCTCCTACATCTATCATCTGCCTGCCTTCGAGCTGGTCCTGAGCAAGCTGTCCGCCACGATCGAGCTTGCCGCGTTCGCGATCCTCATCGCCGCAGCCGCCGGAACGGGCCTGGGATTGCTGGCGGGGACCCGGCCGGGCACCCTCGTCGATCGCATGGTCGTCATTGTCACCGTCTACGCGCTGAGCGTTCCGTCATTCTGGCTCAGCATGATGCTGGTGCTCTTCGGGGCGGTCATGACGGGCTGGTTTCCGTCCGGCGGCCGCGGGAGCACCGTCGATCTCTTCGGCTGGGAATGGAGCTTCCTGACCGCCGACGGGCTGAAGCATCTGGTCCTGCCCGTGCTGGCGCTCGCCATTCCGAATATCGCCCTGATCGCGCGGCTCGCGCGTGCCGGCACAGTCGAGGTGCAAAGAGCGGACTTCGTGCGCTTCTGCCTCGCCAAGGGGCTTTCCGACCGGCATATCCTCTTCAGGCATACCCTGCCGAACATCAGCCTGCCGATCGTCACGATCGTCGGATTGCAGTTCGGCGGGATGCTCGCCTTCGCCATGGTGGTGGAGAGCATCTTTGCCTGGCCGGGCGTCGGCAAGCTCTTGATCGACTCCATTCAGCTCCTCGATCGCCCCGTCGTCATGGCGACGCTCACCTTCGTCGCGATCACATTCGTCGCCCTCAACGCCATCGTCGACCTTCTTTATGCCGTGCTCGACCCCCGCGTTCGTATCTCGGCCTAGCGGAGAGCGGAGATGACGATCATGACCTCCTTAAGACTGTCACAACGCCGCATCCGGGGAGCATTGACGCTGCCCAACGGCATCCTCGCCCTGTTCGTGCTGGCGGCCATCACGGCACCCGTTCTGGCACCGCAGAATCCGTATGACATGCTTCAGATTCTCGGATGGGAGGCATCCTCCCCTCCGGGAACGATGAGCGGCAACGGCTACCGCTATCTGCTTGGAACGGACGGGCTCGGCAGGGATATTGCAAGCTGCATCCTCTACGGGCTGCGCATCAGCCTCGTGGTCTCCGTCGTCAGCGCCGCGGCCGCGGCCGCCATCGGCCTCACGCTCGGCGTCGTCGCCGCCTATTTCGGCAGATGGGTCGATGCGGTGATCATGCGGGCGGTCGACCTGCAGCTCAGCCTGCCGACCATGCTGGTCGCACTCATCGCGATCGTGACGCTGGGCCCGGGTGTCGACCGGATCATCCTGGCGCTGATCATCGTGCAATGGGCCACCTATGCGCGGGTGGTGCGCAGCGTCGCGCTGAGCGAGGCTGGCAAACCGTATGTCGATGCGGTGCGCACCATGCCGCTGTCACATGGCCGGATCATCCTGCGCCACCTTCTGCCGAACAGTATCGCTCCGGCGATCACGCTGCTCCCCATCGAGATCGGCCATGCCGTCGCCTTGGAAGCCACGCTGTCCTTCCTCGGGCTTGGCGTTCCGATGGACCAGCCGTCGCTCGGGTCCACCGTGGCGAACGGCTTTCAGTACCTGCTGACCGGACAATACTGGATCAGCCTCTTCCCGGGCTTCGCGCTGTTCGCGCTCATCGCAGCCATCAATTTCGCCGGCGAGGATATCCGCCGTCTGTGGGATCCCAGGAGCAGATCGCTATGACAACGAAAGACGAAAAGGCTCCTCTCATGGAGGTCCGCGATCTCACGCTTGTGCACCGGGGCTCCTCCGGATCGACGCCCATCGTCCGTGACGTCAGTTTCTCGCTCGGGTACGGCCAAGTGCTGGGGATCATCGGCGAATCCGGGGCGGGCAAGTCGACCATCGGAAATGCCGTAATCGGCCTGCTGGCGCCGGGGATAGAACAAACCGGCGGCAGCATCCGAATGAACGGGATCGCCCTTGAAACGCTTGACGCCGAACGGAGGCGGGCGCTCAGGGGCGGAGCCATCGCCAGCATCTTTCAGGATCACACGTCCTCTCTGGACCCGCTGATGACGATCGGCGCGCAACTGGGGGAAACGATCGCGGCGCTCTCGCCGGACCTTCCCAGGGCCGAGGTGCGCAAACGGGCCGTCGCCCTTCTCGAGCGCGTGGGCATTCCCGAGCCCGCCCGGCGCTACAACAGCTATCCGCATCAACTCTCGGGCGGACAGAGGCAACGCGTCGTCATCGCCACCGCGCTGGCCGGCTCGCCGTCCATCATCGTGGCCGACGAACCCACCTCGGCGCTGGACGCGACCGTGCAGAAGCAAATCCTGCGCGTCTTGAAAGGACTGGTCGAAGAAAAAGGCCTTTCGATCCTGCTCATCACCCACGACATGGGCGTCATCGCCGAGATCGCCGACCGGGTCGTCGTCATGAAAAACGGCGCTGTGGTCGAGCAGGGCTCGACGGCGGCGCTGCTGGAGAACCCGCAAGACGTCTATACCCGCAATCTTCTGTCGGCCGTACCGAAACTGCGGCGTTCGAACGTCGACGTCCGGGCAGACACGCCGGCAGGTGCCGACGGCAACCCCGGACAGGCTGAGTGCCGACCTGCGCGCGACGCCATACTCGTCGTCGACAACCTGTCGAAGACATTCGGCGGGAAGAGCATCTTGAGGATGTTCGGCACCGAAAAGCCCGGTTTTGCGCTGCGGGACGTTAATATCCGCCTGCCCCGCGGAGGGGTGCTGGGTATCGTCGGCGAAAGCGGCAGCGGCAAGTCGACGATCGGCCGGATCCTCGCCGGCCTGGAAACGGGCAATGCCGACAAGATCGAGCTGAACGGCAAGGCATGCGATATAACCTATCGCGGCCGCGGCGGAGGCTTGCTCGGCCAGGTGCAGATGGTCTTCCAGGATCCATCCTCCTCCCTCAACCCCCGGCTGACCGTCGTCGAGGCGCTGACGGAATGCGTTCGCGCCACCGCGCGGTCCGGAGATGACCGATCCCGATCCCGTATTGCAAAGACGATCGAAAGGCTGGGTCTCCAGCAGGCCCATCTCGACCGCTACCCGCATCAGCTCTCCGGCGGCCAGAAGCAGCGGGTATGCATAGCGCGAGCGCTTCTCGCCGGGCCGCAGATCATGATTGCCGACGAACCGACGTCGGCACTCGACGTATCCGTTCAGGCAGAAATCCTGTCGCTCCTCAAGGAGACCGTTGCAGAAAACGACCTCTCGATGATCTTCATCTCCCACGACCTCGCGGTCGTCCAGGACATCTGCGACGAGGTCTGCGTGATGAGGAACGGACGGATCGAGGATTACGGCACATCCGATTTCATCTTCGGCCGATCCGAGAACCCTTACACACGGCATCTCATCGATGCCCGCCCGAAGATATTCACCCGGTAAAAGGCCCCGTTTCTTCCAAGCGTCGCCCCCATCCACGACCCCTACGACAAGGTATTCAAATGAAAGACGATTTCACCCTGGCCGTCACCGGCCAATCTCTGATCAAGCACGACACCAGGACCGTCGGAAGCCCGCAGTTCGAGCGCGTCAAGGCGATCCTGCGGAGTGCGGATCTTGCCTTCACGAATTTCGAAGGAACCATATACGGCGCCCATGGCGGCTGGCCGATGAAAGGTTTCTATTTCGGCAGCAGCAAACCCGATGTCCTGGACGCGCTGGCGGAGATAGGCTTCAAGGCCCTTTCACTGTCCAACAACCATTCCTTCGACCTGGGACCGCCGGGCATCCTCTCGACGCTCGACGAGGTGGGAGAGCGTGGCTTCCTGCATGCCGGGATCGGCCGCAACAAAAGCCAGGCGCTCGGCCCGAGCAGCGCCATGTTCGGCGATCAGGCGGTCGCGATGGTCGCCATGGACGGCGGTCCGGGTCCCGACTTCATGTATGCGGAAGATGCCGACGGCGATCGCCGCGAAAGGCCCGGCGTCAACCGCCTGCGGCTGTCGCGTGTTCTGGAACTCGATGACGAGGCCTTCGGGCAACTGCAGCTGATCCGTGACAAGGCGGGATACTCCGCCCTGGATTTCCTGATGGACAACCAGCCGGACGACGAGCCTCCGCTTGAGCAGGCCGAACTTGGCTTCGGGCGCACGATCTTCCGCAAATCGAGCGGCTTCAAGCGAACGATCAGGATCGACAAGAGCGATCTCGACAGCAATCTCCGGGCGATCCGGATCGCGGCGGATGCGGGGGAGCTGGTGATCGCCTATCTGCATCATCACCATTGGGCGAGCGACTGGCTGCAGTCTCCCGACTGGATCAGCGCCTTCGCGCGGCAATGCATCGATGCGGGGGCCGCCGTCTTCGTCAGCCACGGCGTTCCGGTGCTCCTGCCGATCGAAATCCACAAGGGCCGGCCGATCTTCCACAGTCTCGGCAATTTCATCTTTCATACGCGGTCGGAAATCTCTCTCTGGCAGCGGAACGAGGTCTGGGAGAGCGTCGTCGGCCTCTGCGCGTTCGGTGCGGACAATCGCCTGACATCGCTCACGCTCCACCCGGTCGTCATAGGCGGCGAGGAAGGACTGCAGGACGAAAGGCTCGAGCGGCGCCTCGTGCCGCATCTGGTCACCGGCGCTGCGGCGGAGCGGATCCTGCGCAGGGTCGCATCAACGTCCGCGGAATATGGCTCGCGCATCGAGATCGTCGATGGAACCGGAAAATTCGACCTGCGATGATGGCGCAAGGCCGGCGGCCGCCGCCCGCGATGGCCAAGCCGCCACATGCGCCATGCCGGGGATGCAGCCGGCACGATCTTCACGCCAGAACCGAGAACCCGCGATGGACATCCGCAACGAACTGACCGAACGCTTCTTTCGCTATCTCGCCGTCGAGAGCCAGAGCGATGCCCGCTGCATGGCCTTGCCTTCCACGCCCGGCCAGCAGCGCCTCGCGGCGCTTCTTGCGGACGAACTGCGGGAGCTGGGATTGGACGATGTCGTCCTGGACGAGCAGGCGACCGTAACGGCAGTCAAGCGCGGCAACAGGCCGGATGCGCCGAAGATCGGGTTCATCGCGCATCTCGACACCGTCGATGTCGGCTTGTCTCCCGTCGTTCGGCCGCAGATCATGCGCTTCGAAGGAACGGATCTGTGTCTGAACAGGGATCAAGACATCTGGTTTCGCGCTGCAGAACATCCCGAAGTTATGGAATGGGCCGGAGAGGATATCATTTTCAGCGATGGCACCAGCGTACTCGGCGCCGACAATAAAGCGGCGATCGCGGTGATCATGACATTGCTGGCCCGGCTCGGGCCGGATAGCGACCACGGCAACATCCACGTCGCCTTCGTGCCGGACGAGGAAATCGGTCTGCGCGGCGCTGGTGCTCTCGATCTGGCCCGCTTCCCCTGTGACTTCGCCTACACGATCGACTGTTGCGAGCTCGGGGAGGTCGTCCTGGAGACCTTCAATGCAGCCTCGGCCGAAATCGTCTTCACCGGGCTCAGCACGCACCCGATGTCGGCGAAAGGAGTGCTCGTCAATCCCGTCCTCATGGCGACCGACCTCATCGCCCGGTTCGACCGCGACGAAACGCCGGAGCGAACCGCCGGGCGCGAAGGCTTCTTCTGGTTCAAGGACCTCGTGTCAAACGAACAGGAGGCGAGGCTCAAGGTGTTGATCCGGGACTTCGAGGATCACGGCCTGGACGCACGGAAGGAGCGCCTGCGGGACGCCGTCGAGACGATTGCGGCGCGCTATCCGACGGGGAGAGTGAGTTGCGCGATCACGGACACCTACCGCAACATCGCTCAGTCCATGACGATCGATCCCCGCCCGGCCGGGTTGCTGCTCGCGGCATTGGAGGCGCTGCGGATTACGCCGAAGATCGTTCCGATGCGAGGAGGAACCGATGGTGCCGTGCTCTCGCAGAAAGGCATACCGACGCCGAACTTCTTCACCGGCGCCTATAATTTTCATTCCCGCTTCGAGTTTCTTCCCCTCCGGGCATTTGAAAAATCCTATGAAGTGGCTCGGATGATCGCCGTTTCCTGATGCGGAGTTCGTCGCCGCAAACGCCATGCAGCGACGAAGGAAAATCTCCCCGGGCAGGTCAGCCGACCCGGCGCCTGCATCATGCGCCCCAGGTACGCTCCAAGACCGATATCCAGTTGAGATGCCCGATCTTGGCCAGCGCCTCATCATCGTAGCCTGCTTCGCTCAATGCGGCGAACAGGCGCGGCAAGCCGGCTGCGTCGCCAATCCTGTTCGAGATCAGGGTGCCGTCGAAATCCGAGCCCAAAGCGACGTGATCGATGCCGACCTTCTGGACGAGATAGTCGATGTGGCGCACCATCACCGAGATGTCCAGTTCCGTATCGGCCCTGCCCTCGGGATGCAGGAATTTAACTCCGAAATTCAGGCCGATCAGCCCGCCCGTGTCACGGATCGCGTCGAGCTGCGCGTCGGTCGCGTTGCGGCTATGGGGACATATCGCAAAGGCGTTCGAATGAGACGCGACGAGCGGCGCCTGCGAGATCCTGGCCACGTCCCAAAAGCCGGCGTCGTTCATGTGGGAAAGGTCGACCATGATCTTCAGCCGGTTGCACAGGCGGATCAGTTCGCGGCCCGCCTCCGTCAGCCCCGGTCCCAGGTCGGGTCCATGGCCGAAGCGGAACGGGACTCCGTGGGCGAAGATATTCGGGCGGCTCCAGACAGGACCGAGCGTGCGCAGACCGGCCGCGTGCAGCACGGGAATGAGATCGAGATCCGGTCCTGCGGCCTCGATACCCTCGATATGGAAGACGGCCGCAAAACGGCCCGCCGCCATTGCCGCGCGGATTTCCCGGGCGGAAACGCAGACCTGCAACGCTCCGTCGGACTTTGCTTCGATGGCGCGCAAAAGGGCGGCCTGGGCGATGGTCTGATCCAGCGCGCTCTCGCGTTCGACGCGCGGGAGGTCTCCGTTTGCATCCGGCTCCCGACCCGGCGAGGGTACATAGACCGCGCAGAGGCCGCCAGCGAGCCCTCCTTGACGGGCACGCGGGAGATCGATGTGAACGTTCTTCCGTCCGTTCAGGAAGCGCTCCTCGGCCCCCTCGCGCCCTTCGCGCAGCAGGCGCGAAAGAACATCGTTATGTCCGTCGAATACCGGAATGCGGGCCATCTGCTCGGTCATGGGAACTCCTCAAAGCGCGACTTCATAGATCGTTTCATGGGTAGCCACAAACGCTTTGCCCTCGGACGTCACCCAGCCGCGAAACATACCCGGTGTATTGTAGGGAGCACAAACGGCCCCCTCGGCATCGACCGCCACCAGGCCTGCCCCGATCTTGTGCGGAGCGAGATCGCCATCGACAACGCCGCTTGCCGCAGTCGAAAGATCCTGCCCTTGATAGGCGATGCGGGACGCTATTTCATGCCCCACCACGTAGCGGATGAAGAATTCGCCTTTACCGGTACCCGAGACTGCGCAGACGCCGTCGCGCGCATAGGTCCCGGCGCCGATGACGGGACTGTCGCCCACGCGGCCGTCGGGCTTGTTGGTGTAACCGCCGGTCGAGGTTGCGGCAGCCAGATGACCGGCCGCATCGAGCGCAACCGCCCCCACAGTGCCATGCTTCTCGTTCTCCGTCCCCTCCGTTCCGGCAGCGGCATGCGCCTTCATAGCCGCCAGCGCTTGCCATCGCTTTTCGGTGGTGAATTAGGATTGCGGTTCTACGGCGAGGCCCTTGGCCTCGGCGAAACGGTCGGCTGCGGCGGCTGTCAGGAAAACCGCGCGGCCGTCGTCCATCAATGCGCGGGCGACCCGCACCGGATTGCGGATGGCTCTTGCGGCGCTGACGGCCCCCGCCGCGAGGGTCTCGCCGTCCATGATCGAGGCGTCGAGTTCGTGGATGCCGTTTTCGTTGAGCGCTGCGCCGTGTCCGGCATTGAAATGGGGACTGTCCTCCATGACCACGACCGCTGCCTCCACCGCATCGACGGCCCGGCCGCCGGCCTTGAGCACCGCGTAGCCGGCCCGCAGAGCTTCGGCAAGATCACGGCGGGCGTCCGTCCATTCTTCCGCGCTCATGCCGTCCTCCGGCATGACCCCGCATCCGCCATGAACGGCCAGTGCGATTTTCCTCATGTTCTGCTCCATCTCCCGCGTTGCCCGGATCCCGGCACGAAACCGTGACGCGCTTCGCCGGGTCGATCGAACCGTTCCTCTTTCTTCAGCTGAAGGCGATGTCTCCAATCACGCGAACCCGCACACGGCGCGCGCCGCCAGGCAGATAGGCGATCGGAATATCCTCGACCTCCAGCGTCTTGAGGCTGGCGCGATCGGCTCCCGAGGCGACGGCGGTGTTCCGGGCCTCGGCCTCCGCCTTTGCCAGCGCCTCATCGCGGCTCATTCCGGAAAAGACCTGATCGACCTCACCTGAAACCTGGGCCATCGCCGCGCCGAGCGCGTTGGCGACGCCGGCATTTTCGACGCGAAGCACTTCGGAAGCGCCGGGCACGGTTTCCGGAATGAGAAAGGCCCCGCCGCCCACGGCGATCAGAGGCACGTCCTCCGCGGAGGTCTTCATCTGGTCGAAGCTGTCTGCGACCATGTCGCGAATGCGGGCCAGGCTTGCCTCGACGAAAGCAGGATCGAGACCCTTCACCCGATCACGGTCACCCATGTCGATGAGCCCGGCTGCAACCGCCACGTCCGAGGTCGTCAGCGTTTCACCGCCGAAGACCAGGGCTTCGGTCAGGATACGGTAACCGACGGAGCGCGGACCGATCTTGCTTGTAGCGGGATCGATAATGGTACCGCCGCCAAGCGCGATCGGCAGGAGATCCGGCATGCGGAAGAGCGTGCGGACACCGCCGACATGAACGATGTTGTTCGCCTCGCGCGGGAAGCCGCCCGCAAGGCAGCCGATATCGGAGGTCGTGCCGCCGACATCGACCACCATCGCGTCGGTCAGCCCCGTCAGCCAGGCGGCACCGCGCATCGAGTTCGTGGGGCCGGAGGCAAAGCTGTGCACCGGATTCGTCGCGGCCACATCGGCCAAGGCCACCGTGCCGTCGTTCTGCGTCAGAAAGAACGGGGCGGTCACGCCCGCTTCGCGCAGCGCGTCGGAAAAGGCCTGCACCGTGGTCTTGCCGAGCGACTGGAGCGCGGCGTTCAGGAGCGCGACATTCTCCCGCTCGAGAAGGCCGATGCGGCCGAGCGTATGCGAGAGCGTGATCCTCGCGTCCGGGATCACCGACCGGACGATTTCGGCCGCCTTGACCTCGCATTCGGTGGTCAGGGGCGAGAACGTAGCGGAAATGGCGATAGACGTGATGCCGGCGTCCCGGATCTTCATCGCCGCTTCGCGGATCTCGTCCGGCACCATCGGCACGAGCGGGCTGCCGTCATATTCATGGCCGCCATGCACCATGAAAATAAGCGGATCGACCGCGGCGCGCAGGTCCTCCGGCCAGTCGCACATCGGAGGCAGCGAAGCACCGGTCGGCAGGGCGATGCGAATGGCCGCCACCCGCTCGAGACGGGCGCGTTCGACCACGGCATTGGTGAAATGGGTCGTGCCGATCATCACCGCGTCGATCGGCGAGGCGACGGAATCCCGATGACCGGCGACATGAGCGAGTGCGGCCTTCACGCCGGAAAGGACGTCCTGCGTGGTGGGAACCTTGATGGACGCGACAATCGTCTCGCCATCGATCAGAACGGCATCCGTGTTGGTGCCGCCGACGTCAATACCGATGCGTTTCATGAAAATACCGATCTGAAATCAATGTCGTAACCGAAGGCGCGCGGACCGACGGCGGCGATACCCGCGGGCGTCGTCAGAAGTTCGGGCGCGGGCAGCGCCACGACGGTGACGCGCTGGCCGTAGCGCACCGATTCCGTGCCGATGGCGCCGCCGGATACCGTATCGAGCAGGCAAAGCAGGTCGGGCGTCATCGCCACCGGCTCGCCGTCGCGGAATGCCACCGCCCATTCGTTCTGGAAGGCCAGTTCCACACGCGAGCCCTTGTCGGCGTCGATGCCCTCGATCAGCGTACGCCCGCGCAGGAAGCCGCCGGTCGTCTCGCGGGCAACGTCTATCACCTTGCCGCGGAACAACTGCTTGCCGCCCTCGTGATCGAGAACCGCCTGGACCGGATCGTCATGCCGTGCGCGCGCCTCGATGACCGCCCGGCCGAGCTCGGTCGCCTTCGTGACCGTGTAGTGGATGCCCCATTCCTTGACTTCCCGGCCGGTGCGCGGCGCCTTGCAGGTGGCGGCCGTGGAGCCGACCTCGGTGCAGACCTTGCGCGAGATGCGTTCCATCCACGTCCAGGAAGCGGCGCGGGTGACGATCACCTCGTTGTCGCGCACATCGACCAGCGAAAGCGGGAACATCGGCAGATTGCCGATCGCGAAGGAGGTCATCTGCGCCTCGGGATAGGCACGGCCCATCGCGTCGGCGTTGACCACCGGCCGGTCGAGTATCGCGGCCGCAAGGAAAGACGACAGCGCGTTGGAGCCGCCGATCTCGACGCTCATGATGGCGCGGAAGGGCTTGCCGAGATAGTCCTCCATCACCTCGACGGCACGGGCGAGATGGACGGGGTCGCCGAGGCGCTCCTGGCCGACCAGCGGTGCGCCCATATTCGAGACCACGGCGACCATGTCGTCGTCCTCCAGCGCCATCGGATCCATCACCTGGACGCGCCTGCCCTCCGCATAGAGGCGGCGCAGGTTCAGCGTCGAGATATAGGGATTGCCCCCGCCGCCCGTACCGAGAATCCATGCGCCGGTGGCGAGCGGCTCGATGTTCTCTTCTGAAAATTCCTGAAGCATGTGTCACCTTCGGCAAAGACAGGATCGGCCCCGCCGGCAGAGGCGGGGCCGGTCTCGATGCGGAATCAGTTTGCCTTGCAGTCCCAGTGGAAGTTGGAGAAGTTCAGATCCCAGCTCTGCATGGGAATGAACTCGTAGCCCTGCAGGCAAGCGCTCGCGCCGTAGCGGCGGTTCGGCGCAACGGCCCAGACGTCCGGCTGCAGGTCGACGATCTTCTTCTGCAGTTCCTTGTAGACCGCGTTCTGCTCGGCCACGTCGGTGGTCCCCCGCGCCTTGTCGATCAGCACATCGATTTGCGGGTCCTGCAGCCATTCCATCGACATCCACGTGCCGGAGGCCTTGGAGTGGTACTGATTGTAGAACATCGCATCCGGCGAGGGATAGTTCGGCGAAATGTTGACCTGGGTAGAGGCGGGAGTGGTTTCCGGCTTGGAGGACAGTTCCACGATGCGGTTCCAGGGCTCGGGCTTGATATCGAGCGTGATGCCGATCTGCTCGAGGTTGGCCTGCATCATCAGCGCCACTTCCGCTTCGAAGGCGAGCGAGGCAACATAGCTGTTGACCAGCGTGATCTTCTGACCGGCGTATTTCGACTTGGCCAGCTCGGCCTTCGCCTTTTCGAGATCGAAGACACCCGGCTCGATGCTGTCGTCATGGGCGTCCTTGAAAGCGGTCGAGAGCGGGCCGGTCATGTCGGTGCCCGGATAGATGACCTCCTGGATCGTCTTGTAGTCCGTCGCGTAGGCGATGGCGCGGCGGACATGCACGTCGTCGGTCGGGTAGGTCTTGGTGTTGAGCTTGATGACAAAGCCGCCGGCCGTGCGGGTCTGGATCAGCTTGTAGCCGGGCATGCGGCCGATGGCCTCGTAGGTGTCGTTGCCGAGGCCGTGCGAGGTCAGGCCGAGCTCACCCTTTTCCGCCAGCGCCTTGACCGTGGCGTCGTCGCTCGTCTGCACGAAGCGGACCTCGTCGATCGGCTTGCCCTTCGTCCAGCCGAGGAAATAATCGGGGTTGCGGCTGATGACCATATCGGCCGACCGATTGTAGCTCACCAGCTTGTAGGGGCCCGAACCGGCGGAGTGTTCGCCGACATAGGCCTCACCCCACTTGTCTTCGGGCTTGGCGTTTGCCGTGATCAGCTTCTGGTTCAGCGCCATCATCAGCGGCGTCACCGCCATGAACGGCGAGAACTGGCGATCGATCTTCATGACGACGGTCCTGTCGTCGGGCGCCGTGACGTTGTCCGGCTGCAGCAGGCCGACGATCAGGTTCGACGGTCCCTTGTTGATGCCGATGAGACGCTGGATGGACCAGACGAGGTCGGATGCCTTGACCGGCGTGCCGTCCTGGAATTTCACGTCGTCGCGCAGATGGAACGTATAGGTCAGGCCGTCTGGCGAAATCTCCCAGGATTTCGCCAGATGCGGGATGACCTCGCCCGACGGGCTGACGGTCGTCAGGCCGTCATACATGTTCACGATGGCCATGTATCCGGTGTAATCGGTGACCTTGGCCGGATCGAGCGAGCTGAAGATCTGCATCGTGTTGACGGCGATGGAGACCTTCTCCTCGGCGGAAGCCGCGGAAAACAACCCGGGCAGGGCGAGCGCCGTGCCGAGCGCGAGAGCGGCGAGGCGCGAATGTCTGGAATGCACTTTCATGAAGTTCTCCTCTTTGGCGCGGGCCTCGCCCGCTTCTTGATTAAGCCGCCTTCCGGGTGGGACTGGGCAGCGGCGAATAGGTGATTTCGGGATAGCCGAAGGCTGCGGGACCGACGACATCGAGCGCTTGTACCGTCCGCAGCAGCTCATGACAGGGGATGGCGACGACCGCGACGCGTTGGCCGTAGCGCAGCATTTCGGTGGTGATCGGGTATCCGGTGTCGACGTCGAGCAGCACGATGAGGTCCGGCACCGTCACCTCCACCATGCCGTTGCGGCGGAAGATCAGGAATTCGTTCTGGATCGCGACGTCGGCGGTCTCGCCGGCAAAGTCGTCGAAACCGGCAAGCGCCACGTCGCCCACCGCGAAACCGCCGCGCAGATGGCGCTTCAGGTCGGTTATCTTGCCGTTGAAGATGCGCCGGCCGCCTTCGAGGGCGCAGACCGCGGCGATCGGATCCTCCTGCGCCTTGCGGGCGCGGATCACCGCCTCGCCCAGCGCGATCGCCTTCGTGTAGCTCTTCGGGATACCGTATTGATGCACGTAATGCGCCTGCATGGGTGCCGTCGCCAGCATCGCGCCGCCGCCCTGCGCCACGACGCAGGCGCGCGCCATCCGCTCATGCCAGACTTCGGAGACCGCGTGGCTGAAGATCACGGTATTGCCGTGCAGGTCGCACATCACCGAGGGCGTCGAGCTGTGGCCGTAGATCGAGAAGGTCGTCATCTGCATTTCGGGGAAGGCACGTCCCATGCCGTCGCAATCGAGCATCGGCAGCCCGCCGAGTGCCGCCGTCACCAGCGGGCTCATGGAATTCGAGCCTCCGATCTCCTCGCAGACGACCGCGTCGATCGGAGTGCGGATGAGTTCTTCCATGGCGCGAAGGCAGCGAACGCCTTCGCGTCCTTCGCGGATGCGCTCGACGCTGACCACCGGCGCGCCGATGCCGCCGATCGCCATGCAGAGCGCGTCCGGTTCGATCCGGTCGGTTGCCAGGATCTTCAATTCGTACCCGGCTTTCATCGCCTCGAGAGCCAGAAGCTTGCCCTGATAGGGATTGCCGCCGCCGCCGGTGCCGAGAATGCCAGCACCGATCTCCAGCGCATCCAGGTCCTCCCGCGTCAGCGTACGCAGGTCGGCCACGTCGTATTTCAGCTTGCGTGGCTCAGGCATCATATCCTCCCATTTCTCCGACTACTTTCACGTGAATGCGG
Organism: Xaviernesmea oryzae; assembly: GCF_900177415.1. GTDB lineage: Bacteria > Pseudomonadota > Alphaproteobacteria > Rhizobiales > Rhizobiaceae > Neorhizobium > Neorhizobium oryzae_A. The sequence goes on from NZ_FXAF01000008.1 coordinate 89,929, forward strand.
GTGGCGTTGCCCGGCAGGTAGGCAAGCGGCATGTCCTCGCGTTCGATGACTTCAAGGGTTTCGGCCAGCGCGCCGGCAGCAATCGCCTTTTCGCGCGCCTCGGCCTCGGCTTCCGCCAGTGCGCTTTCGCGCGTACGGCCGTCCACCAGCGAAAAAACCCGGTCGGTCTCGCCGCTGATTTGCGCGATCGCTGCGCCCACGGCATTGGCGACGGCGAAGTTTTCCGGACGAACGACTTCGAGATCGCCGATGCGATCCGGCATCAGGATCGAGCCGCCGCCCACCGCGATCACCGGCACCGGCGTGGATGAGATGCGGCTGCGCTCGACGCAGGCCTCGAGCATTGCATTGATCTTGGCGACGGCGGTGTCGACGAGCGTCCTGTCGAGCTTCTCGACCAGCCTTTTGTCGCCCACATCGGCCTTGCCGGAAGCGACGGCGATGTCGGTCGCGGTCAAGGTGTCGCCCCCAAAGCACAGGGCGTCCTGACGGACGCGGTAGCCGACCGATTTCGGACCTACTGTCAGGCCCTGCCCGCCGTTTACGACCAGCGAGCCGCCGCCCAGTCCGATCGAGAACACGTCCGGCATGCGGAAATTGGTGCGGACGCCGCCGATATCGACTGTCGTCGAGGCCTGACGCGGGAAGCCGTGCGAAAGCGAGCCGACATCGGACGTGGTGCCGCCGACATCGACGACGACTGCGTCCTTCAGCCCCGTGAGGAATGCCGCGCCACGCATGGAATTCGTCGGCCCGGAGGCAAAGGTCAGCACCGGGAAGGCGCGAACCACGTCGGCCGCCATCAGCGTCCCGTCGTTCTGCGTGATATAGAAGGGGCAACCTATTCCTGCGGTCTGAAGTGCCTTGCCGAATGCGGCAACGGTGCGGTCGGCAAGCGACAGCAGACTTGCGTTCATGATCGCCGCGCTTTCGCGGGCGAGCAGGCCGTGGCGGCCGATATCCTTCGACATGACCACCGGCAGGCCGGGGCAATGCTCCTGCAGGATCTGCCTGGCGCGCAGTTCCATGGCATCGTTGATGCCGCTGAAGACGCACGTGACGGCGGCCGCCTTAAGTCCCTTCGCCCGGATATCGCCGGCGATCCGGACAATGGCGTCTTCATCGAGCGGCGATATTTCGCGACCGTCGAATTCATAGCCGCCCTTGACCTGATAGCCGTGGTTGCCGACGATTTCGCGCAGGTCGTCGGGCCAGTCCACCATGGGAGGCAGGCCGGCGCCCGAAGGCAGGCCGAGCCTGATCGCAGCCACCTCGTCCATATGGCGGCGCTCGATCACCGCATTGGTGAAATGCGTGGTCCCGATCATGACGGCGCCGATGCTCGCCCGGTCGATGCCGGAGACTTCGATCACCTTCTCCAGCGCCTCGATGACGCCGGACGTCACGTCCTGCGTCGTGGAGGCCTTGACCCCCGCGAGAACGGTCTTTTCCTGCAACACGACGGCATCCGTATTGGTGCCGCCGACGTCAATTCCAACGCGATACACGCCAGGCTCCTCTTCAATCAGTCGGTGGTTTTCACGAGGAAGCGCATGCGTTCCTCGTCGGTCACGGTCGGTTTCAGCCGCTCTTCCTCATCGGTGACGACCGGAATGGCGGCGATCAGCGCCCGCGTATAGGGATGTCGAGGCCCGGCGAAGACCTCGGGTGTTGGCCCCTCCTCCACGATCTCGCCGCGCAACATGATCGCGATCCGCGAACAGAAATTCCGCATCAGCGAAAGATCGTGCGAGATCATGAGATAGGTGAGGCCCAGCTCCTCGCGAAGCTGCATAAGCAGTTCGATGACGGTCTTCTGCACGGAAACGTCGAGTGCCGCGGTCGGCTCGTCGAGGATCAGGATCTTCGGCTCGGCCGCCAGGGCGCGTGCGATTGCGACGCGCTGCTTCTGGCCGCCCGAAAGCTCATGCGGATACTTTGCCAGATAGGACTGGGGCAGGCGCACCAGTTCCAGCAGCTCCCTCATGCGGGCGTCCCGGCGGGCGGCGTCCATGCCAATCGATTTCAGCGGCAGGGTCAGCGTCTGTTTCACCGTCCGTTTCGGATTCAAGGACGTGCCCGGGTTCTGGTAGACGATCTGGGTCAACCTCTTGCCGCGCCCGGGATCGGGTGCGTCGATGGCCAGTTTTCCCGACGTCGGGCGGGACAGTCCCATGATCATCCGCGCGACGGAGGTCTTTCCCGAACCCGACTCGCCCGCGAGGCCGAAAATCTCTCCGGCCTTCAGGGCAAGCGTCACGTCGCGCACGGCATGATAACCGTTGCGCCTGCCGTAAATCTTGTTGAGCCTTTCGATCCTGACGATCGGCGGCTCGCCGCTCTGGGGCAGATCGGTGACCCTCGGGCCATAAAGCGGCGGCACCGCATCCAGCAGGGAACGCGTGTATTCCTCCGAAGGCCTGTGGAGGATATCGGTGCAGGGACCGGTCTCGACGATATCGCCGTGATGCATGACGACGACGCGGTCGGCGACCTTCCGCACGACGCCCAGATTGTGGGTGATCATGAGAAGCGCCATGTCTTCCTCGGCAACCAGGTGGTTGATGAGGTTGAGGATCTCATCCTGCGTCGTCACGTCCAGGGCCGTGCCCGGCTCGTCGGCGATCAGCAATCTGGGTTGATGCAGAAGGGCAAGCCCGATCAGCACGCGCTGGCGCATACCGCCCGAAAGCTCGGAAGGATAGGCGTTCATCACCCGTTCTGTATCGGCCAGCTGCACCCGCCGGAGCACCGCCGCGATGCGCGCATTCCGATCGGCCTTCGAGGAAACTTTTCCATCGCGCCGGTCGGCAAAACGCATGACGTCGTCGAGATGCGTCCCGATCTTGAAGACCGGATTGAAGGACGAAAGCGGGTCCTGCATGATCAGCGAGAAGGCCGTCCCCTTGAGCGCCTCGCGCTCGCCGCGCGCCATCGTCAGAACGTCTCGCCCGCCGATCGCGATGGAGCCGGACGTTATGCGGCCATTCTTCGGCAGCGTCCCGATGATCGCCTTTGCCGTGACCGATTTTCCCGATCCGGTTTCACCGATGAGAGCGACGCGCTCGCCGGCCGCGACCGTGAAGCTCACATCGCGCAGGACCTGCCTGGTGCGGCCATAGGCGGTGAATGTGACGTTGAGGTTTTCGACCCTGAGAAGCGGTTCCGCCATCGCTCAGCTCTCCACGTCGAACATGTCGCGCAGGCCGTCGCCCAGCAGGTTGAAGCCCAGCGTGACGTAAAGAACCGCAGCCCCCGGGCAGAGCACCTCCCACCAGAAATCCGGCATGAACTGCCGCCCGTCGGCGACCATCGAGCCGAGATCGGGAGTCGGCGGCTTGACGCCGAAGCCGAGGAAGCTCAGCGTCGCGCCGAACAATATGACGAAGGCTGCATCGAGCGTCGTCTTGACGGAGATGACGGAAACGCAGTTCGGCAATATTTCCCGGAAGAGGATGTGCAGCGGTCCTGCGCCGGCAAGACGGGCAGCCTCGATATAGTCTTCCGAGGCGATGGACTTCGAGACCGAATAGATCAGCCGCGCATGCCAGGTCCACCACAGCAGCGTAATGGCAATCATCGCGTTCATCAGCGTCGGTTCGAGCAGGTTCGAAACCGCGAGCGCCATGACCAGCGGCGGCATGGCCAGCATCACGTTCGTCAATCCGCTGACGATCCTTTCGACCCAACCGCCAAAATAACCGGCGATCAGGCCGAGAACCGTCCCGACCGGCACCGAAATGCCGAGAACGCCGATCACCAGAAGAAGCGAGACGCGAAGGCCGAATATGGTTCGCGAAAAGATGTCGCGGCCCGCCTTGTCCGTGCCGAACCAGTGGGCAAGGTCCGGCGGCAGGTGCCGGGCGCGAAAATCGACGACGGCTCCGACGTGCTTCGGATAGGGCGTCAGCCATGGCGCGAACACCGCCAGGATGACGACAGACAGAAGAATGAGGGAGCCTGCCACCGCCGCGGGATTGCGGCTGAAGCGGTACCACATCATGTAACCGGTGCTCAGCCCCCGGTCGCTTGAATCGAGCATCTTCATATCGGCCATCAGCGAGCTTCCTTGCGGCGCAGGCGCGGGTCGATGATCGAGATCAGGACATCAACGATCAGGTTCGCGACAATGAAGAACAGACCGGCCACCAGCACGACGGCGGTCACGGCGTTCAGATCTTTCTGAAGAATCGCCTGCAGCCCGTAGGAGGCGAAGCCGCCCCACGCAAACACCATTTCGATCACGAAGGCATTGCCGATCAGCGATGCGAACTCCAGACCCATAATGGTGAGGGGCGCGATCGAGGAGAGCTTCAGGAGATAGCGGAAAATGATGACGCGCTCTGGGACGCCGAAACTCTGCAGGGTCAACACGTGATCCTTGCGCTGGTTCTCGATCATCGAGGAACGCGTGATGCGCGTGATCTGTCCGATACCCGCCATCGACAGGGCAAAGGCCGGAAGCGCCAGATGCTGCAAGGCGTTCAGGGCGACATCGAAACGTCCCGCCAGCAGGCCGTCGAGAATGAGGAACCCGGTGGGGCCGCCCGGCCAGCCCAGCGAATGGTCGATGCGGCCGATGATCGGCCAACCCGGCAGACCGCGCGCCGCCAGCAATTGCAGCGTGATCGCGAAAAGGAAGCTCGGGATGGTCACCCCCGTCAGCGAGAGAATCCGTCCGATATGGTCGAGGGCACGATCACGGTAGTGCGCAGTTATCACTCCGACTGGAATTGCGACCAGGAACATGAAGATGACCGAAACCAGCACCAGTTCCACAGTGGCCGGAGCCGTCTGCTTGAGATCGGCCGTCACGGGCCGCTGCGAGACCAGCGACATTCCGAGATCGCCGTGGAGCGCCTTGCCGACATAGTCGAGGTACTGGACAGCCAGCGGCTGATCGAGCCCCATCTGCAGCCTCAGCGCGTCCACCTGTTCCTGCGTCGCGGCCGGACCGAGCGCCATGCGCGCCGGATCCCCGGGCACGACACGGGCCAGCACGAAAATCATGACGGACAGGGCGATCATGACCAGCACGAAAGTGCCGAGCCTCGTCAGGATCGCGACCAACGGGTGTTGCTGCATTGGCGGGCATTTCCTTTGCATCAGCGGTGGATGCCAACCATCTGCGCCCGCGGCCCCGCCGGCAACCGGGCAAAAGTATAGTTTTTGACAAATATGGTATAGGTTTTCATTTAGCGCTGCCTTATCCAGAAGGCATGAGAACATACCTGCCCCGCACCATTCTTCGTCGGCGGATTGCGGCCGAAACCGCAGGCGTGGTCTTTCTCCGCGCTCCGGGCGGCGCAGGAAAAACGGCCATTCTCTCCATGCTCGGCGAAGACCTGGGCGTGCCGGTATGCACCTCGCTTCAGCCGCGCATGGACGACATCCGGAACGGGCGGCTTCTGTGGGACGTGCCCGTATCGACGAGGTCGGCACGCCTGTCTCCCCAGCTTCTGGAGGCCGCCACATCCGTGTTGATCGCTTGCCGTCCGGACCAGCGTATCAGCGGCCTCGCCCGGCAAATTCTCCACAAAGGCGCCGCGACCTTCGGAGCGGAAGAGCTGAGCTTCACGGAACCCGAGCTCGCGGACCTTCCCGCGAAACAGACGCAACGGCTGTTGCACGGGTTCGCGGGCTGGCCGGCTTTTTTGCCGCTGGCCGCGTCGCCCGACGACAGAACCTGCATCGACTATCTGCGCGAGACATTCCTCACTCACCTCACCCCGGCAGAAACGACAGGGCTGTCGATCTGGCTCGAAGATCCGTCCCCATCTCCCGGCGCGAAGTGGAGCACCCACCTGCCGCCGTTTCTGACGCGGGCACCCGAGCGGCATGAGGATCTGCTTCGCCTTCTCAAGACTGCGGTTGCCGAACGGCTTGCCGCGTTCGAGGGCGACGAGACGATATACGAGATGGCGTCGGCGCTGGCCCAGGCGGGGCGATCCCTCGAAGCGATGAGCCTGTTGCTCGACAGGGGGCGTGAATTCCAGGCGGCCCAGATCCTCGAACGGGCCCACGGACGAGAGCTGATCTATCGAAGCAGCCTGAAGGCGTTTCAGGACATCGTCCTGCGTTTCTCACCGGAGATGCTGGCCGCGAACGAGACGGTACTTCTGGCGGTGGCACGCACGCTTCTGAAGCAGGGCGAGCTGCAACGCGTGCGCCATCTTGTCGGGCGCCATCTCGGATCGGACTACCTGGATCCGCTCAAGGTGCTGGCGCGCCGGTCGCGCTTTTCCTTCGCCGCCCGGTCTTTCAGGCTTAACCTGATGATCTCGGAAGACCTCACACCGAGCGATTCGATGATCGCCAGCCTGGGCGAGTTCATGGCCGACTATCCGACAGGCGACTACGGCAAATGGGCCGGCTACTACAATGCCGTCCTCGAGTTCGAGATAAGGCGCCGCAACTTCCGCGAGGCGGAGGCCGCGGCGGCCCGTGCGCTGATATACCTCGGCCGGATGGGCGGCCAGCCATTGCTGGAGTTCTTCATCCACCTGCATCAAATCGTATTGCGGTTGATGAGCGGCGATGCCCTGCTTGCGCGCCATGCGGCAGGCGAGGCGCGAAACAAGCTTGAAAAAGTCCCTCACGAAGCGGAGCAAGAGTTTCGCATGCTCCGCCTGGCCGAGGCGAGCATCGCTTACGAAACAGGCCGCCCCCGGCAACTGCTCGATTTCGTCCAGAACGAATTCGACCGGTTCGCTGCCGCTGAAATATGGCCGAGCCTCATGCAGTTCGCCTTGCACTACGCATCGCAGGTGCTGGCCGATCATTTCCCGATGGCGATCCGGCCTGGCTTCCTGGACGGTCTCTGGATCCATCTGTCGGAAGGCCTGCAATTCCACGCGATGATGGAAATCCGCACAGCGATCGCCTACCAGAATGTCAACCGCTGGGAAGAAGCGGCCGCCATTCTATCCGCGATCCGCATGCCCATGGGGCGCAACGGCGTCGAGAGCGCGATAGAGGAGCTGACCCGGCTTGCTCGCCGCGACGAGATTGCCTATGCCATGGCCTGGATGCGCGAGGCTGTCCATCAATGGACGCCTCGCTCATATCTCCCCCGCCAGCTCGAAGCCCTTATCGCAAATCCCAAGGTCACCAACCGGGAACGGGTGGCCCTCCAGGTGTGGCAGAGCTATGCCGCCTATCAGCGGGGCGACAATGCCGCAGCCCGAAGCAGCCTTCTTTCCGCGCTCGAAGCGGTGACGCGGCTTGGCTGCAAGGGCGTGCTGTCGGAGGAGCGGATATTTCTTTCGCCCCTTCTCAGGAACAGGCGGATCCGCAGCTTCCTCGAAACCTCCCACGATGTGCGTACCGCGCTTTCGATTTTCGCGGCATCGATCAACTCGCCACAGGCGCGTGCCCTGCAAGGCGGCTTGTCGCAGCGGGAGATCCAGATGCTCGAGCTGCTTGCCGCCGGAATGTCGAACAAACGCATCGCCCATACGCTCAGCATCTCCGAGCCGACGGTAAAATTCCATTTGGGCAATCTTTTCAGGAAACTCGGGTGCAGCCGCCGCGCCGAAGCACTTCGGGCGGCCAAGGCTCTTGGCTGGCTTTGACGCAGGCGGCCCATAAGAGCTTCTTCAAGCCGGACCCGTTCAGCAGGCCTGCCGCCGTCCGGCGCGATGCGTAACACTGTCGGCATGCAGTAGCCGGAAGAAGGACGTGTGCGGACGGGCCGCAGAATTGGAGCATGGCAGCTGCTCGCACAGCACATGTAGAACATATGTCACGGTTTGCGTTCAGGTCCTGTTGCATCGGCAGACCCGCACGACGCCGCCCCATAATAGGTGGCGAGCTCCGGTATGCTTTTCATGAGATCTGGAGCAAGTGAACGCTGCAATTCCAAGTCGCCGCGATAACGGGCCTGCAGAAATTTCTGATGCGCAGCACATGCAAGGTCATCGCATGCCCGCACCACCGTGGAGACCGGCAGCTCTTCGGTTTTGCCTTTCACGGCAATCCGATCCAGTTCCAGAACGGCATATCGGTCTCGAACTGCATCGGCGGTTTTCCCTCCAATGAGCAGTGAAAGCCCATAGTTTTTCGATGCGCTCTCCAGCCTGGCCGCCAAGTTTACCGCATCGCCGAGCGCCGAATAGTCAAAACGCCTGGTCGAGCCCATGTTACCGACGACGCAGTCGCCGGTATTGATGCCAATGCCGATCCGGAGGGGATAGTGAGTTCGCCCGACGGCTACCGCCTCAGCCTTCAGCTCAGCATTCAGCGCCTCGATCGAATCGAGCATGCCAAGCGCTGCCGAGACGGCGTGGACGGCATGGGCCGGATCGTCCAGCGGCGCGTTCCAGAATGCCATCACGCAGTCGCCGATATATTTGTCGATCGTGCCGCCATGGGAGAGGACGATATCGGAAAGGGGCGTGAGCAGGCGGTTGATGAGCATAGTAAGCTGCTCAGGGTCGTCCTTGAGCTGTTCGGCGATGGTCGTGAACCCGCGCACATCGCAGAAAAGAATGGAAAGCTCGCGTTTTTCGCCGCCGAGCTTTAGCTTTGACGGGTCTCGGGCAAGCTGGTCAACCAGCGCCGGGGCGAGATATTGCGAGAAGGCACGCGTGATTTGCCGGCGGCTCTTCCTTTCTTGGGCGTAGTCCAGCATCGCTTGAGCGGCGACGATGCCGAAGAAGGCGAGCGACGGCCCGATGGGCGAAACGAAGATGCGGCCGAAACGCACCGCAATATGACTGCCGGCGAACAAGACAAGGATCGCTGCCGCTTGGGCGGCCACGGTACGCCAACCGGTGCCTTTCCGGACAAGGACGGCTGCGGCCGAGATGGCGGCCAGCAACAGGAGCTGTTTCGCCGTTCCGCTAGCGTCCACGATCGACCGCTTGAGCCTCAGGTTGTCGAATATGGTCGCCTGGATCTCTGCGCCGGCAACCAGCTTGCCCGTATGCACCGTATGAGAAGTCGCAAAGGCGTCGGCGCCGCCGCTCGTGATCGAAGGAGCGTTCTGCAGGCTCAGTCCGACGATGACGAGGCGATCCTTGAAAAGGCCGGGCGGCAAGAAGTTTTCCGGATCGAGCGCTTGATAATAGGAGACGGTCGGATAACTTCTGGGGCCTCCAAAGACTTGGATTCGGCTACCCGGTTCCGGCAATTCCACCTCCAGTCCCGCCGCTGCTGCAACAATGGCGGCAAAGCCGTCGTCATAGGACGGGATTTCGCGCAGCACGCCGTCGCCATCCAGGCTGATCGAGGCGATCCCGGTGAGCGCCTGCCGGTCTGAGAACATCTTGAGCGGCAGGACGCGGATGAACTGGTCGGCTTGCGAAGACGTTACAAACGTCTCGTCGCCGGCAAGCACCACGTCGGATCCGAGTACTGCGGCGAGCGCCTCGTCTTCGACCGGCACCGACGGTTCGGAAAAGACGATGTCGAGAGCGATCACCCTCGCGCCGGCGGCCCGCAACTGCGAGATCAATCTGGCATGCAGGCTACGCGGCCAGGGCCATTGCGTATTGATCTCCGCCAGAGCAGGCTCATCGATCGCCACGATGATCGGTCCATGTTCCGGCAGCGGTTCCGCGCCTATGGTCGAGAGATAGTCGAAAGCGCGATCGTCGATCAGCGACCATGCCGGCAGCCGGGTGATCAAAGTGACGCCCATGAAAACAAAGACGGCGAGCGTCAGGACCTGCGCCCAGCGGGAGGAAAGGGCGCGCGGTGCGAAAAAGAAGGAATCTCGGGTCGCCATCAGAACCGGACTTTGAGTGTGCCTTTGAAAACGCGACCCCAGCCATTGACCCTGGGGGACACCAGGAACTCTTCGTCCAAAAGATTATAGGCGGCCGCTGCGAATTCGATCCGCTTGTCGAAAGGCTCCCAAGTCAGACTGGCATCCAGCGTCCAATAGTCGTCCAGCACTTGCGACGAGGCATCTCCTTGACGTTCGCCGATATAGTTTGCCGCAAGCCGAGCCTTGACATTGGCGGGATTGACCCAGGTCAGTGCGATCTGGCCGGAGTGCTGCGGCAGGAACGGCAAGTCCTCACCAATTCCGGGCGTCGACGAGAAATTGTGCTCGGATTGCGCATAGGCATAGGTTCCGGACAATCCGAAGCCATATCCTAATGCGACATTGGCGGTCACGGATACCCGATCGACATCCGCCCAATCGTAGTCGTAGCTGCTCTGCGAAACGATATCGGCAACCGACAGATCGTGCAATTGCTGATGCTGGTATTCGACCGCGGTAAACAGGCGATCATTCCATTCGGCATCCCAGCGCAACGCGATCGTATCGGAATATCCTTCAACGCCCACTCCGAATTCATTCGGCTGAATTCCCAAAAGTCCGATTGGCGAGAGCGTCGGCGTGCTTAGGTCTGTGCCTTGCCGGATGTAGCCGGCTCTCAGCCAGTGCCCTTCGACAGGCGTCCAGGCGATTCCCGCACGAGGCTCAAGCCGCGTGACATCGATATTATCACTTTTGAACAGCACTGCGTGAAGGGCGTATTCCGCCTTCAGGTCGGACGTGATCTCGTGCAGAAGGTCGACATAGAGACGCCCATAGTCCATCGCATCCGAGGCGGAGACCCGCGGAAACGGAATACCTGCGAAGGACACGACCTGTTCCAAAGAGGTCTCGATGACTCCGCCCTCCACGCCATACCGCCAGTCGAAACTGTCGACGCTGATAGTGTGGTTGACGGCGGCGACATAACTCCTGTGCCGCGTGTGCGTTTCCGTGAGGAAAAAGGGCAAGGGTATCGACAAGCCGTCGGCCACGTCTACGTCGAGGGACGTATAGAAGAGCGCCGCATTGACGACGTTGCGATAGCCGACGGTATGGCTCCATCCCACGCCTGCGGTGGTGAACGTGTTGGTAACGTCATAAGGGATGGTCAGCGGTGGAATAATGAAAGACAGCTCGTTGATGTTCTTCCCATGATTGACATAGGCGACAAATCGATCATCCGGAGTAGGCGATGCGGTGAGATACCCCGTTCCGCTCAGCATCTCCTGTTCGTCGTAGAGATCGAAGAGGCTGCCGAGGTCAATCGCCCTGCGTGTCGTGTCGTCAATCTTCTCCCAACTGAACGTCGCAAATGCACTCATCGGGACAGGCTGATTGGCAAAGCCCTGGATTTCCGCGGTGCCGATCCAGCCGGTATCAGCCTCTGTCGCTGTTAGGCCGCCGCCGATCGCGCCTTCCAGAAAAGGCCGTTGCGCGAGATTGGCTGAGCGCGACCGACCGGAAATCATGTGGGGCTCGAAAAGCAAGCCCTGCAGCAGAGAGGAAAAGCTCGTATTGTTGATGGTATTGTTGATGCTATCACCACCATAGCGGAACGAATTGACGAACGGATTGACGCTGCCGCGTATCGTCTGATCGATATAGCTGGTTCCCGAGAACGGATCGAAGACGACATCGCCATAATACTGACCCCACGTATCGAGCCCCTGGAGGCGGAACGCGTTGTTGAGCGTCGATCCCGCGTCCTGGCTGGCGCCGAGCGAGGCGTAATAGCCGCCTCGCGCGCGCGATCGCTCGAGATATTGGCGTGCATACTTCATCGCGGCCTCGGCATCATATTCGTCGATCGCCACGGCCGTGCGGAAGGCGGAAATCGCCGGATCGTTATCGTCTAGCCGGTCGGCGTTGTCGAGCGCCTGCGCTGCCGGCAACCGGTCCCCCTTCTCATAATACGCGGCGGCGAGAAGGGTCTGACCGTGTGAGTAGCCGGGGTTTGCAACGGTGCCAGCGAGCATGTCATCAACGGCCTGGTCCAGTTCGCCGGTCTGCATCCGGTATCTGCCACGATCGATCAAGGCGAGATCGAACGTCGGATCGACCTCGAGCGCCCTGTCGATCAGAACCTTGGCTTCCCTCATGCGGTTCTGGTTGAGGTAACGATTTGCGAGGTTGGAGTACGAAACCGGGTCGAGCGGGTCGAGCGCGATCGACTTCCTGAACGCCTCTTCGGCGGCTCTGTCGTCTCCGCGCTCGCCTTGCACGATGCCGAGAGCGTTCCACATCGAGGTGGAGCCCGGCGCGATCTTAAGCGCGGCCTGCAGGTCGGCCAACGCCCCATCCAGGTCGCCTTTGAAGTCTGCCCGGTAGTTCGCGCGTGCCTCCAGGGCGGTGGGCTCGTTGGGGTCCAGCGTCAATGATCTCGAGATCGCCTCTTCCACCTGAGGCCGATCATTGATGAGAATAGCCAGTTGCGCCCGATACGCCGGCAAGGACGGGTCTTGCGGATATTTTCGCTCCGCCTCCCTTATGACCCTGATTGCATCGGGAATGTCCTTGAGAAAGCCTGCTGCATAGGCCTTCAGCAGTGCCGAATATGGGCCTCCCACGGCAGCCGGCGATTGCTCTGCGCGATTGGGATCGGCAAGCGACCGCGCATAGTAGGCACCATATGCCGCAACGCTCCGCCGTGCGGGGTCCAGCCTCGGGGTCGCGGCCGCGAACATTCTTGCAGCTTCGGCATAGCGTTTTTCGGCTGCCGCATTGATCGCGTTGATCATCTCGACACGAGCATGTTGGCTGCCGGAGAGCGGGCGCCCGGCGAGCAGCCGCAAGGTCGCCTGCGCTGCTTCCCGGCCATCGAGGGACAGCTGTGCTTCGGCCAGCACCATCAGGTCCTCGGTGGTGCGTCTGGCAGGCGGGATCGCGACGATCCGGTCGACCTGGCGGCGCATGTCGGCAACAGGAAGCGGTGATGCCGGCATGAAATTGAAGGCGCCGCGCGGGGCAAGATAAAACAGCATCTGTTCCCGGTCATCGGAGTCTACGATGACCACTTTGCGGGGTGCCTGTCCGATCGTGGCAACGGCGCCCTCCCCTTCAGCGACCTGCAAGCGCCCCTTTGGATTACTGAACTCAACGACGCCTTCCAGGACCGTGATCGATGTCTGGTCGCCGTTGATGGTCATTGTCCAGTCGGTGCCGCGGATCGCCGCCGCCGCCGCTGGCGTCTCGACCTGCACGCCGGGACCGCCGCGCTCCGCGCGAGCCCAGATTGTGCCGGACTGCAGCTGGAGAATGGTATCGGTGCTTGTGGCGGACGTGATCTGCTTGACCACGAGCGAGGAATTGCGGCCGAGGCGGACCTGCGTCCTGTCGGAAAAAAGGATCGCCAGCTGCCCAGTGGCATTGGTGCGCAGCACGTCGCCGGTCAAGAGATCCTGCTTCAAGTCGACGAACCGCCAATCGGAAACATCGATGAAGCGGACTTCCTCTCCGGTCTTCCGGGCGATCACGGCGCCTGCCAGGGGGCCTGAACGCGGGACCGGTTCGGCCGACGCCGGGAGAGGCACCTGACCGGCAAGAACAGCCAGAGCCGCCGCCACCGCGCAAAATCGATCGACTGTCCCCAACATGCCCCCCAAGCGACGCCTCGTCAAAATCGGCAAGTGTCGATTGCCCTTTAGCAATAGGATTGCTTTACGGCTAGAGTGTATTAACAGGGGAACGTCTTGAACGGGGAGAAAATCGATTTGAGTGACTTTGAGAGCGCACCCACGGAGATGCCGGAATTGCCCATGACGTCTGGGGAAATCACCGAGGAATATTTCAATCACGCCAGGAAGATCAATGACGTCTACTACGATCAAATAAAGATATCGGATCAGAAGGCAGCCTACATCTTCACCTTCATGCTTGCGTTCCTGATTTCCTCGGCGGAGGGGCGAAACGTCTTCAATTGGACTCGCTATGCCAAAGGTCAGTGGACGGAAATATTGCTGTCAGGCGCTCTTGCCGTCGCATCGGTCCTGTCGATCCTGTTCGCGATCCTCGTCGTGCTGCCGCGGCATATCGACAAATCGACCTCCTTGTTCTGGGGAAGCTGGCCACAGCATCGGACGATCTTCGAACAGGCGGCTCAGCGCGGCGACATCCGCTATCTTCTCGACGAGTATCTCGACAATGCCGATGTGCTGTCGCTGATAGCCAGGCAAAAATATAGATTCGTGTCTCTCGCATTTCGAGGCTTGATGTTCACGGTATTGGCCTACGTCCTGCTGCTATTGACCACACAGAACCAGCCGTGATGCCGCTTTGCCGCACTGGAATCCCGCTAGGTGGCAGGCAGCAATCCATGACGGGTTGTTTCAGTCCCGATCTCTGAGACGAGGGTGTGGAGTGCGGCGCTGCGCGCTCGTTTGGCTCGACGAACCACATAGGCCAGGGCGGGAGCGTGGCCCTCACGCGCCATGACACCTTTAGTTGACCGCTTCGCCAGCCAATGGGCGCATCACGAAACGATTGCAGCAACTGGCGAGCGGGTCTTGGTGCTCGGAAACATTTGGGGAAGAAAGGCGCCTTGGAACGACCATTCCGATGTGCAGCGTGTACCCGAGGATTTCGAGCAACATCTGGACGATGATCTGGAGCCGCCAGGCACCCACTGAAAATACGGTTGGCGGGCTTCATTGTCATTGGCAATTGACCCGCCCGTGGAGTGCAGATCGTATACCACGTCGATCTGACTTTTAGCCTTTAGGGGGTCAGAATAACGTTCTGGCGCATCATCTCTCCGCTCGTCTTTGAACCGGAAGAGTTGGCCTCCTGCGATCCGTGTTGGACACAGTGTGCAGCCATGGGCATCGAAAGGGACACTCCTCATGCAAGCTCCGCGTCATCGGACCTTCTCGACCTCTTCCACATGGGCGTTCGTGATGAGAAGCAGTTGATGTTGATTTCGATATGCACATTCTGGCGGTTGAGCCGCAGGCATGGATCCGGATAGGTCGAGTGATCCTTGGCTCGTCGGGAAAGTATCGAGCTTTCGATCGCCGCCTACGCACTGCGGATCTTCCTTGCGGATGGTGGAAGGCATCGTCACACAGATCACCACTGATCTGATCTCGCTTTTCCAGCACGGGCATCCGGATGAGCGACAACTGCCGGCTACGTCGATCAAGATCAGCGTGTGATATGCGATGGGCGCCGAGGCCCCCCGGCAGAGGCTCTCGCTCAGCAACCGCGGTTTTTCCGTGAACTAACTTTTGATGCAGCCGCGTTTCCCTTTACCTGACATATTCATTCAACCTGACTTGAACATCTTGGCGGCTTTCTTGGCCCAGTCTGTCGAAGCGTGAATGGCGATCGAGATCTGCTCCGTTTGCGGAAGACCGTTTCACTTGTACTTCATCGAGGATAGGTCGAGACAGGCAAGGAAGTCGGATGTGATTTGTCCTCATGGCCATCACCTTCATCGATCGGAGACTTCGACCCGCACCTATGTGTGCTTGCCCGAGGGCGTCATCCCGCGCGCCGAGCCGCCACGCCAGCCAAACCCCAATGATGGCAAATCGCACATGCCATAGGCGCTCTCGCCGATGGCCGCGCTGCCTGAACAACACCAAAGGAGTTGATCGTGACGACGATATACACGCATGTGAATTTCTTTCGTGACCATGGGGACGCATGGTACGGGCGGTGGGGATACGACAAGGAGGACGCCTGCCGCGGCAACGGCGTCACCGGCTCCCACGACAAAAGTCTCTATTGGTTGCCCTGCCTCGAAAGCTGCTCCGGCTTGGGCGGCCCGGTGATGGCGATGACCCTTGTTCAGGGAATGACCGATCCAAACCTGAGAGCCATGGAAGATGCCCACGCAAAAAGTCCGGTCGGAGGCGCGCGTGATTGACGTCGCGCGAACGGCAGTGTCGCCAGAGTGCTCACATCACAGCTCCCCTGCCGCTCTGCATTGGGTGGCGCTCCTCGTTCCTGGAACATCAAGGGCCAGTCACCAGTTAGGCAATGCTGCGGCGAAGGGTGTCCCTCACGGGCCGTGGCCGGAGGTCGGTTGCGTTGCCCATTCGCGCCGGCCTCTTGCGTTCTCTCGCAAGACCTAGTCCGTCGCGTCCACAAGCTAGGAGGCCGTCAGAGCAGACTGAACGATGAGCTGCGCCACGTCGCCGCCCTCCAGCCTTTGGAGCGATGTTCGGAATGCTTGCAGAGCGAAAGCCGCTCGGCTATGGTGAGGCCTCGTTGGATTAACATCGATGCCGAGCACCAAGAAAGCGCTGTCTGTCGTCGTGCGCTCCGATGGCGAGGGCCATTGGGTCGAATGGACCCATGGCGACGAAGCCGGTTCGCTCGGGCCCTACCAAGACTCCAAAATGGCAGATGACGTCAGGACCGCCAAGGAGCGGGAGTTTTCCGAGAACAAGCGGCACATCACCGACGTCTGAAACGGCAAAGCTCCAGCTGGACCGGATGACGCGGCCGCAAGATCAAGACATCGAGGATTTGTTACGCTTATGGTCGTTCTCACACGCTGGGCGGTAACCTGCATGCTCGAGCTCGGTGTTCAGGACCTCCAATACTAAGGTCAGGCGAGTCTATTCGCAGAAGTTATTGGCGAGAGGTGCGTGAGATAATCAGCGACCGCCGGCCGCAGACGCCATTTGGCAGTGCCGTTACTGTGCGGCTCGCGCTCTTCTTTGGGTGCGAGGGATGAGGGAGAGTGTTTGCGGCTATTGTCGGCCCATGACGCACGTGCAGCCGGCGGTTAGCTGGCGACTAGCCCGACGTCAATTTGTCGATTTCTGCCGCCAACTGGTCTTGCGTATACGGCTTTCCGATCCTAGCGACATCGAGGTCCAGGCCGGGCGGCAGCTCGGAATAACCGGAAGCCATGAGGATCGGAAGACCAGGGAGGATCCTGCGTGCTGCATTCGTCAGTTCCGCCCCGGTCATGCCGGGCATGGAGAAATCGGTGATCATCAGATCGAAATGCGTGCCGTCTTCAAGATAGGCGAGCGCCTCACGGCCTGAATACGCCTCGACCACGTCATGACCAAGGTCGACGAGCATATCGGCGGAGCTCATCGCAATCAGTGCGTCGTCGTCGACAAGCAGGATTCTTTTCGACCCCACAGGTATGATAGGAGGTTTCGGATTGGCGGTCGCCGGCCTCTCGGCAGCCTCCGCCAATGTCGCAACCGGAATCCACAGTTCCGCTCTGGTCCCTTTGCCGAGGGTGCTGGCCAGTTTGAGACCGCCTTTGAGCTGCAGAGCCAGCCCGTGGATCATGGAAAGTCCAAGCCCGGTTCCCTTCCCCAACTCCTTGGTGGAGAAGAACGGCTCGATTGCCTTTTGCAGCGTCTCCTCGTCCATTCCATGCCCTTCATCAGCGACTAAAAGGACCACATATCTTCCCGGTGCGAGTTGATCGACGGGGGTCGGGTGCTCGGCCTCCTTCAGTTCGATGCGGATCGTACCGCCCTCGGGCATCGCATCGCGCGC
Organism: Xaviernesmea oryzae; assembly: GCF_900177415.1. Lineage (GTDB taxonomy): Bacteria > Pseudomonadota > Alphaproteobacteria > Rhizobiales > Rhizobiaceae > Neorhizobium > Neorhizobium oryzae_A. The sequence goes on from NZ_FXAF01000008.1 coordinate 107,171, forward strand.
ATTCACAGTTAAGTTGAGAAGGGCCAGCTCAATCTGGTTCGCATCGGCAGAAACAGCTGAGAGGTTTTCCGGAATGATCGTTTCGATGATGATCCCAGACCCGACCGAGCGCTTGAGCAAGTCGACCATGTCGAGCACCAGTCGCCGCAGATCGACCGGCCCGACATGAAGGTCCTGTCGCCGCGCAAATGCGAGCAGACGCTGCGTCAAGGAAGCCCCCCGCTTCGCCCCTTGTAGAGCACCGTCAATCAGGCGGCTGGCTTTGGGATCCTTGTCGAAATGTTTGCGCAGGAGCTCGAGATTGCCGAGGACCGCCATCAGGAGATTGTTGAAATCATGGGCGACGCCTCCTGTAAGCTGGCCGATCGCCTCCATCTTCTGAGATTGCCTTAGGCGCTCCTCCGCGTGCTCTCGCTGGCGCATTTCGGCCATGACCGCCACATGTGCCTCTTCCAGCTCACGGGTGCGGGCGGCTACCCTTTCCTCGAGAACTTCATTGAGGCGGCGCTGCTGCTCCTCCGCATCAACTCTCGCGGTGATGTCTGCCGCCACCCCCACCAGTTTGACCGCCTGCCCGGTCCGATCCTTGTGAAGCTGAGAGCGGATTTCCGCCCAATGCACAGACCCATCGCTCCAGATCGTCCGACATTCTATCGAGCAGTCCACCCCTGTCTCAACGGTGGCGACCACCCCATTCTGCATCCGCTCCCGGTCATCGGGATGAACAGAAGTCAGAAAGTCCCGATAGGTAAACACATCATCGGGACCTTTTCCGAAGATCGCCTTAAACACGGTTGAAGCTGTCAGCCGGTTCGTTGGGAGGTCAAGCTCCCATGCACCAAGCCGCCCTGCTTCCAAAGCAGTCTGAAGCCGCCGCTCCCCTTCGTCCAAAGCCTGGATGCGCAACCGTGCCTCGTATTGCCGCCGCCGCCCGCGCAGCGCCGATCGTGCAACACTGATGAAGGTCGTGGCATGAAACGGCCGCTCTATAAAGCTGACATTGCCAAGCAGCTCGGGCAGCCTAGCGGCGGCCGGATTGCGCTCCGGACCACCACCTCTGTGCGTGAGGATGATGAACGGCAGATCGGACCAACTCGGTTGTGATTGGATCCACGCCGAAATCGGTCGCAGGTCGGCCGTACGGAACGCCTCTTCGGTCACGACAGCAAATGCAATATCCTCGCTCAACTCGGCTGCGAAAGTGGACAGATCGCCGGCCACACGGGAGCTTATGCCTGCTTCCCGCAGAAGAGCCTCCGCAATTTGAGCATCGCGTCCGAGAGGTGCGTGGATCAGGCCGAGGGCGTTTCTGTCAGGAATGGTTGCCATCCTCGCTGGTCATGGGGAGCAGCGGCTTCTTGTCCCCCATGAAGATTGGTACGCCCCGAAGAATGCCCTGGAAGTTCGAGAGGGGTTCGCCGAGCGTCAGGCCAACGTCACTGATCCGAAACTCACGAATGGTTTCTTCATGGCGCCCCGTCCGTTTCTTGATGACCGAGACCGCTCGACGCACCTTGCCAACCGCCTCGAAGTAGCGAAGCAGAATGACGGTATCGGCAAGATAGGTGACATCGACGGGCGACTTCATGTCGCCAACGAGACCGTGCTGAGCGACGGTCAGGAAAGTGTTGACGCCCTGTCGGTTCAAGAATTGAAGGAGCTCATGCATGTGGAGCACGAGCGCATTTTCTTCCGGCATCGAGGTCTGATAACCGTTGATGCTGTCGATCACGACCGCCTTGGCGTTGAAGCTTGCGACCCGGTCTCTGACCCGTTGGGCGAATTCGCCCGGCGATAATTCCGCGGCGTCGAGCTGCTCAATATGGATCACTTCCTCTTCCTGCATCTTCTCCAGATCAAGACCCATGGCTTTCGTTCGGGAGAACAGCAGCCCCAGCTCCTCGTCGAAGACAAAGACGGCGGCTTTTTCCCCGCGTTTTACGGTGGCATCGACGAACTGCAAAGCAAAGAGGCTTTTGCCCGTTCCCGCCGGGCCGATCAGCAGGGTACTCGAACCCCGCTCAATTCCACCGCCCAAAAGATCGTCGAACTCCGCTATGCCGCTTTTCAGCGTCGTGCGCGCGAAACTGGTGCGATGTTCATGCGCACGCAGTCGTGGGAACACGAAAACTCCCCCTGTCTTAATGACGAAGTCATGATAGCCGCCTCGGAAAGACTGGCCCCGATATTTCACGACCCGCAGCCTGCGCCGCTCCGATCCGTAATCGGGCGCGAGTTGCTCAAGATGAATGACGCCATGAACGACGCTGTGCACGGTCTTGTCGAGAATATCCGACGTCATATCGTCGAGGAGCAGGACGGTCGCATCTGAACGGGAAAAGAAGTGCTTGAGAGCCAGTATTTGCCGCCGGTAACGCAACGAGCTTTGCGCCAGCAACCTGATTTCCGAGAGGCTGTCGATCACCACCCTGTGTGGCTTCGAACGCTCGAAAGCCTCGAAGATCAACTTGGTGGTCTCACCAAGCTCCAGATCCGACGAATACAGAAGGCTTTGTTGCTGATCGGGGTCCAGAAGGCTTTCCGGAGGAGCGAGTTCGAAAATCTCGATACCCTCGAACTCCATCCCGTGAGATCGGGCGGTCGCGCGTAATTCACTCTCGGTTTCAGAAAGGCTTATATAAAGACAGCGCTCGTTGAGCTTTGCGCCTTCAAGAAGGAATTGAAGGGCAATCGTGGTTTTGCCCGTGCCCGGTGATCCTTCCAAAAGGAAGACGTGGCCCCGGGTCAGCCCGCCTGACAGGATATCATCCAACCCGGCAACCCCGGTAAGCGCCCTCTCAATCAATTCTGAACCCTTCTGTTGGTGCAGGGTACTACATAGATAGCGGCCGTCATTTGAAAATATCTGGGTCAATCTTTGAGGAAATTTTTCGCTTCGAGTGACCCACAAGCTCGCCAACGCGACCGTCGGGGGCGAGCAGCAATTTCACATCATTTCCGATTCCATAACCGCAAAACGATCACGAGCGACGACATCAATGATCGTTCAACCGAGAGGCTTCGCCTCCATGCTGGCTTCCGAAACCCGGAAACATGCGTGAGCTCGACGGTCGATTGCGACTGATGCCGGATTTCACGGATGAATCTCGAGGAAGATGGTTCGGCGATCGAAATCCCGGGTCCCGGGAGCGGCGGAGCTCTTCTGGCGCGTCGGCTGCTGGCTTCGTCTCGGCAAATGGGCCATTAGGCAGGTCAACCGAGCCGGAGGAGGATAAAGGGTTTAGGATGTGCCGAAAAACCTCCCCGCTTTGCGCATCACTTCACACCGACAGGTGCCGAGACGAGAGACCTCCTCCCGCAATTCAGACCTCGCGTCCCCGCCTTGCGGTGTTCCAATCCACGCCTGGACGGGGAAAGGCGGATATGCCTGCCCTGTGTCTGACGAAACCGGAACTTAAGGGGGGGAGGCCAGCTAGCGCGGTCGCCGCGAGGGCCGAGGTCGGCGTGGAGGTGATCCCGGAATTCGTAAGGCAGCTTTACCAGCCAAGCGCGATCCGTCCGGCAGGGAAGGATCGCGGGATTGCTCTCATAAAGACTTACTGACGGCTCAATTGACATCGCGGAACGCCGGCTGTTCATCATCGCAGACTTCCGGATGGGGCAGCCCCCATGACGGAAATAGGCGGAATCGGGAAATCACGAAGGTTCAGGCAAGCCCCGTACTCGGCAAGGGCCGCGCCGGGGTTAGTTTTCCGCGATGGGAAAAATCCGGTGCGTCATGCAGGGCACGATATGGAGCCGAGAAAGAGTCATGCCGGCATCGTTGGACCAATCAGGGCATTTGGCAAGGCGCACCAGAACTCCATCCCTTACGGCTCACGCTTGGTGACAATCACGGCGGGTTGCGACGGCGCTGAACCAGGATCGCCCTTGGACATCAGTCGTGTCGATGCTCGTGTTCACCTTTCGCGCAGATCAGGCATTTCGATCCTGCCTCACTTGTCTCAATACCGCCCGGCCTTCTTATGGATTGACAGGGAGCCTGATCTTTGCTGCGATGATTGTCCGTCTGGGAGAGGCGGATGGGGAGGAAGGAAAATGCAAGCGCTGTTTGCTGCGACGACCTTGATCGTTGCCACGCTGCTCGGACTGACCGCGAATGCATCTGCCGGTTCGCTCGAACCGACATGCACCGGCTTCAAGGACCTGCAATTGCCGGGATCGGACTTGGAGGTGGTAAGCACGGAGTATATCAGCCAGGCGCCGCCACATTGTCTTGTCAGGGGCGCCTTTGAACGCCGCAAGGGCGCCGATGGCAAGCCCTATGAAATCCGCTTCTCGATCGCGTTACCGGATGCCTGGAGCGGACAATTTCTGGTGCAGGGAGGTGGCGGGCTGAACGGGACCGTCCAGCCGCCTGCCGGCAATGTGGCCGCAGGCGGAAAAACCGCCCTGGCGCGCGGCTTTGCCGTCATCTCTCATGACAGCGGCCATCAGGGGGAGGTTTGGGACGGTTCCTTCAAGGCGGATCAGATCGCGACCCTCAACTTTGCCGGCTGGTCGGTTGAAAAGGTCGCGGCGGCAGGAAAAGCCCTCGTCTCCCGTTATTACGGCAGGAGCGCCCATCATTCCTATTTTGCCGGATGCTCGACGGGCGGAAGGGAGGCGATGGCGTCTGCGCAGCGGTTCCCGCTTATCTTCGACGGCGTCATAGCCGGCGCGCCTGCGATGCGCACCAGCCGATCGAACATGTCGCTGGCGGCGAAGAACGTCGCGATGAACAGTATCTCGCCGACCGGCAAGGATGGTTTGCCGGATCGCTCGCTCGCATTCACCGACAAGGATAGAAGCCTCGTTCTCGGTGGCCTTCTGAAATCATGCGACAAGCTGGATGGCGTCGAGGACGGGATGATTGGCAACCCTCTTGCGTGCAGGTTCGATCCCTCGAGCCTGGTATGCAAGGGCGGCAAGACCGACGAGTGTTTGAGCGCCGATCAGGTTCGCGTCGTGGCCGAAACCTTTTCTCCGACCGCCGGCGCCTCGGGGCGGCCCGCATATCCCGCATTTCCCTACGATACCGGGGTCATGAGCGTCACCGATGCGATCCCCGGGCTGATGCGGTTCGACGACCGGCGCAACCGGCAATTCAACAATCACGCCCTCACGTTTGATGTAGACGATGCAGTCGAAAAGGCGGATATCGACGATCCGCAGCAACGGTTGATCAACGCTGACCAGTGGACCGATCTCAGCTCGTTCGCCGCAGAGGGACGCAAGATCATCTTCTTTCACGGCATGAGCGATCCCTGGTTTTCCGCCAACGATACGGTCGATTTCTTCGAGCGGATGAAGAAGGCCGCAGGCGACAGGTTCAAGACTGACGATTGGGCGAGGCTCTATCTGGTTGCGGGTATGTCGCATTGCCGCGGCGGACCAGCCGCGCTCGATCAGTTCGACCTGTTGACGGCACTCGTCGACTGGGTGGAGCATGGCAAACCGCCTGAAGGCGTGACGGCTTGGGGAACAGCAATTCCAGGCCGGACACGGCCACTTTGCCCGTATCCCTCGCACGCCCACTACAAAAGCGATGGCGCTACCGATGACGGGGCCAATTTCGAATGCCGCCCGTAGCCTGGAGACGGGTCGCGCACCCCAGTAACGGGAATCGAAGTCTTTCGCAAAGATGAACGGCGGCTTCAGTCGCCATTCAGCGGCATGGGCGTCAAATACCGCCTCTTGATGGAGGTACGCACATGCGCAACTTTATTATCGCCACCCTCCTGCTCACCGGTTCTCTGGTCGGCACAGGGGCTAACGCGATGCCCGTGGGTGGTATCAATGCTCCACCGGCATCGCCTGTCGTGAACGTGGATTGGGCATGCGGCCGCGGCTGGCACCTCAATCGCTGGGGTGAATGCCGTCCGAACCGTTGGCGCCCGCCACCGAGGCGTCATTATGGTTGGGACCGTCCGCGAGGCTGGTACTACGACCATCCCCGTCATCATCACCGGCGCGACTACGGCTGGCGCGAGCGCTCGTGGCGGGAGTGGTGAAGAACACAACCCGATGTCGCCCGCAGCCGGGCTCGGGAGACCTCTAAATCCGCCGGAGCGTGCCACATCCGACCTTCGCTCATGCAGCGAAGTCATGACCAGGGAGAAGGATCTCCGTGTGGGCGCCCAGAGATCACGCAACCGCCCTTCAAGCTGAGGGGCGCCCACCGATCGGCTTCACAGCGATGAACCCGGACGGCTCGATCCGATAATTGCCTATTGTCTTTTTCTCCACTTTTGCGCTTCCTATGCGGATGGCGGAGGAAAATCGAGTGCCAGCAGAGGTCGTGCGCAACCCAGGCGACACGTCCGCCGATCCGGAATTCGGACCATGGCTCGCCCAGGCATCGATCCTGATCGTCGACGACGAGCCCGGCATGCGGAATTTCCTGATGCGGACGCTGGGGCCGCGCTGCAAGCGCATCGAGGAAGCCGCCGGTACCGAGGAAGCGGCCCGCAAGCTCGATCGTCATCATTTCGACGTGGTGATCCTCGACAACATCATGCCCCGCAAGAACGGGGTCGAGTGGCTGGCCGAACAGCGGGCGATCGGCTTTTTCGCCGATGCCATCCTGATCACGGCCTATGCCGATCTCGATACCGCGATCCAGGCCTTGCGCGCCGGCGTGGTGGATTTCGTCCTGAAGCCTTTCCGGTCAAACCAGATCCTCAATGCGGTGGCGCGCTGTCTCGACCGAAGCCGCCTGCAGCGCGAGAACTACGTGCTGCGCCACGAGCTGAAAGCCACGTCCGACCATATCCTCCTGCGGGAGCGGCTGATCGGCGAATCCGCGGCTATCCGGCAGGTGCGCGAAACCATCGCGCGGGTGGCGCCGCTGCCGACATCGGTGCTGCTGACCGGCCATTCCGGCACCGGCAAGGAAGTGGCGGCCCGCTCGCTTCACGCGCTTTCGGATCGTGCCGCAAAGCCGTTCGTGCCGGTCAATTGCGGCGCCATTCCTCCGGATATGATCGAGAGCGAACTTTTCGGCCACTTGAAAGGCGCCTTCACGGGGGCTGCGCGCGACCGCGACGGGCTTTTCCTGCATGCGCAGGGCGGCACGCTGTTCCTAGACGAGATCAGCGAAATGCCGGTCGCCACCCAGAGCAAGCTGTTGCGTGTGCTGGAGGACCGCAGGGTGCGGCCGGTCGGCTCGGAGCGCGAGGCGCCGGTCGACCTTCGTTTCATCTTCGCCACCAATGCCGAGCTGGAAAAACAGGTGCAGGCAGGACGTTTCCGTGCCGATCTCTTCTTCCGCATCAATGTCATGCAAATTCATCTCCCGCCGCTGCGGGAGCGCGAAGGCGATGCGATCGAACTCGCAAACCTGTTCATGATGAAGCTTTCGTCGCAGCTCGGCATGCCGCCGGTCCCGATCGACGAACCGATACGGCGCGCGCTTTCCACCTATGACTGGCCGGGCAATGTGCGGGAATTGCGCAATCTGATCGAACGCACCCTGATCCTCGGGCGTTTTCCCGACAGTTTCGGAGCTTCGATCGCCGGACAAACCGAAACGGGCAGCGCGGCGCTCGCCGACGTCGAACGCCGTCATATCCTCAACGTGCTGGCCGGCTGCGGCGGTCAGCGCGACGAGGCGGCGCGGTTGCTCGGCATCTCCCGCAAGACGATCGACCGCAAGCTGGCGAGCTGGGATGGCTGAGGCTGCCGAGACCGCCGCAGGACGGCCCGCGCGCTCCGTGCGCTACAGGCTGCTTGCCATCGCGCTCCTGCCGATGCTGGTCATCCTGCCCCTGCTGCTGGCGGTGACGATCTATCGCTGGGATACGAAGTTCAACGCCGCGCTGATCTCCAAGGTCAACGGCGACCTGACGATTGCGCATCAATATCTCGCCCGCATCCTGGAAAACACGGGCGAACACATTGTCGCGCTCGGCGCCTCCGTCCGGTTCCGGGACGTCGCCGCGGAGGGGCAACCGGCACTCGACCGGCTGCTCGGCGAAAGCCGCGAACGTCTTGATCTCGATTTCCTCTACATGATCACACCGGACGGCCAACTGGTGGCCTCGGGCACGCCGAATATGGCGGCGCAGCTTCGAAGCGACTGGCCGATCCTCGCGGCAGCTATCGCCGGCCGGTCCTCGACCGCCATCGACATTTTCGCACCCGAAGAGCTCAGGAGACTGTCGCCGGCCCTTGCCGAACGCGCGCGGCTGCCGCTTGTCGAGACGACGAATGCCGTGCCGACCAAAAGGACGGAAGAAAACCGCGGCATGGTGGTGCAGAGCGCAAGCCCCGTCACGCTGGCCGACGGCCGCGCCGCAATCCTGGTAGGCGGCATGGTGCTCAACCAGAATCTCCTCTTCATCGATACGATCAACGACCTCGTCTATCGCGAAGCGAGCCTGCCGGAAGGCAGCCAGGGCACGGCGACCCTCTTTCTCGACGATGTCCGCATCAGCACCAATGTGAGGCTCTTCGAAGGCCGCCGCGCTCTCGGGACGCGCGTGTCCGCCGCCGTCCGCTCGGCCGTCCTCGACCATGGCCGGACCTGGCTCGACAGCGCCTTCGTCGTCAACGACTGGTACATTTCCGCCTATGAGCCGATTGTCGACAGTTTCGGCGAGCGCGTCGGCATGCTCTATGTCGGCTTCCTGCAGGCTCCGTTCACCGCCGCCAAATACCAGACGATCGTCACGATCGCGCTGGCCTTCCTGGCGATCGCCGCCGCGAGCGTGCCGATTTTTCTCCACTGGGCCCGCGGCATCTTCGAACCGCTGGAGAGGGTGAACCTGACGATCGCCCGGGTCGAGAGCGGCGATCTCGGCGCCCGTACCGGGCCGGTCGGAAGCCGGGACGAGATAGGGCGGGTGGCCATCCATCTCGACCATCTTCTCGACCAGCTCGAACAGCGCGACCAGGCGCTGCGGCGGTGGAACGAGGAGCTGAATGCCCGCGTCGATGAGCGGACGCGCGAGCTGCAACTCGCCAACCGACGGCTCGAAGCGACGACCAAGCAGCTGATCATGTCGGAAAAGCTGGCCGCCATCGGCGAAATCACGGCTGGTGTCGCCCATGAGATCAACAATCCGATCGCGGTGATGCAGGGCAATCTCGAAGTCATCCAATCCGTGGTCGGCGATCGGGCGGCTCTTGCCAAGACCGAATTCCGCCTCCTGGACGAACAGATCCACCGCATCAGCCAGATCGTCACCAAGCTTCTGCAATTCGCGCGGCCGGAGGAATTTGCAGGTGCCGTCGAGCGCCATGTTCCCGGCGCCGTCATCGCCGACTGCCTGCCCCTGGTCCAGCACCTGCTCGCAAAGGCCTCGATCGAAGTGAAGATCGAGGATCGCGCCACCCGACCGGTGCTGATGAACCGCACGGAACTGCAGCAGGTGATCGTCAACCTGATCGTCAACGCCATCCATGCCATGCCGGACGGCGGAACCCTCTCCCTGCGGACCCGCGACCAGGATCGCGGAGCGCGGCACGGCGTCCAGGTCGTCGTGCAGGATACCGGCATCGGCATGAGCGAAGAGGTCGCCGCAAAGGTCTTCGACCCGTTCTTCACCACCAAGCGGCAGGAGGGAACCGGGCTCGGGCTCTCGATCAGCCAGACTTTGGTCACGCGGCAGGACGGTACGATCTCCGTCGACAGCAGTCCGGGAAAGGGTTCCGCCTTCACGATCTGGCTGCCGGAAGCCGCATAGGGCCAGTCCCATCGGACAATTTGTCCGGCACACCTGGACAAATTGTCCCGAACCTCCACGTCCCCATTCCGCAAACCTTTGAAACTGCACGAATTCCTCCCTGGCATGACGGTTGCTTGATGTCCGCCGGAAGGATGGTCTTCGGCCGGCGACGACAAGCAGGTGGCCGGATCGTCGAACGAGCGGCGGAGGAGCCGTTTCCATCCTTGCGTGAAGGACATCATCGCGATCCCTCAGGGATCGCCGCGGAGGAGAACTCATGACGACATCGACCGATACGATCCCCGAGGCCTCGCCCGGAATACTCGACAGGGAGCGCATCATCGCGCAGCCCGGATTCAATCGCTGGCTGGTCCCGCCGGCGGCGCTCGCCATCCATCTCTGCATCGGCATGGCCTACGGTTTCAGCGTCTTCTGGCTGCCGCTGTCCCGGGCGATCGGCGTCACCCAGTCCGTGGCCTGTCAGGACCTCAATCTGCTGACGGCGCTGTTCACCACCAGCTGTGACTGGCGCGTCGCCGATCTGGGCTGGATCTACACGCTGTTCTTCGTCCTTCTGGGCTCGTCGGCGGCGCTCTGGGGCGGCTGGCTGGAACATGCGGGACCGAGGAAGGCCGGTTTCGTCTCGGCGCTCTGCTGGTGCGGCGGCATCGCCGTTGCCGCCCTCGGCGTCATCACCCATCAACTTTGGCTGATGTGGGTCGGCGCCGGCGTGATCGGCGGCATCGGACTGGGTCTCGGCTATATTTCACCGGTCTCGACGCTGATCAAATGGTTCCCCGACCGCCGCGGCATGGCGACCGGCATGGCGATCATGGGCTTCGGCGGCGGCGCCATGATCGGCGCGCCGCTCGCCGACATGCTGATGAACTATTTCAAGACGCCGGATTCGGTCGGCGTGTGGCAGACCTTCCTGGTCATGGCCGCCATCTACTTCGTGTTCATGATGGCCGGCGCCTTCGGCTACCGCATTCCGCCGGCCGGCTGGCGCCCCGACGGCTGGACGCCTCCCTCGGCAACGGGCAAGGCGATGATCACCGCCCACCACGTGCACCTGCGCGACGCCCACAAGACCAAGCAGTTCTGGCTGATCTGGGCGGTGCTCTGCCTGAACGTCTCCGCCGGCATCGGCGTGATCGGCATGGCCTCCCCCATGCTGCAGGAAATCTTCGGCGGCCGGTTGATCGGCCATCCGGAACTCACGTTCACGCAGCTCGACAACTCGCAGAAGACGGCGATCGCGGCGATCGCGGCAGGCTTTGCCGGTCTGCTCTCGCTGTTCAACATCGGCGGCCGCTTCTTCTGGGCGTCCCTGTCGGACAAGATCGGCCGCAAGAATACCTATTACACCTTCTTCATCCTCGGCATCATCCTCTACGCACTCGCACCGAGCGCCGCCCACATGGGCAGCCAGCTGCTATTCGTGATCATCCTCTGCGTGATCCTGTCGATGTATGGCGGGGGCTTCGCAACGGTCCCCGCCTATCTCGCCGACATCTTCGGTACGCAGTTCGTGGGCGCGATCCACGGCCGCCTGCTGACCGCCTGGGCGACGGCGGGCATCATCGGTCCGGTCGTGGTCAACTACATCCGCGAATTCCAGATCGCCGCCGGCGTCCCGCGTGATCAGCTCTATGACTTCACCATGTATATCCTGGCCGGCATGCTGGCGCTTGGACTGATCGCCAATTCGCTGGTGAGGCCGCTCTCCGAAAAATGGTTCATGAAGCCGGAGGAGGTTGCGGCCCTGCAAGCGAAATCGGCCGCGATGCAGTTGGGGCCGACCGGTTCCTTCGGCATCGGCCGCGGCGGGTTCGACGGCAAGGCGGCCCTCGCCTGGGCAGCCGTCGGCATTCCGATCCTCTGGGGCGTCTGGACAACGCTGCAGAAGACCGCCGCCTTGTTCTGAACGGATTGCGGGAAACGGGCGGGACCTCCAGGCCCTGGCCTGGGGGTCTTTCACGATGTCTGCCTCACAGATTCCTGCGCTTGCCTTCGAGCAGATCGAGGATGGAGTTGGCGGCATCGAGCACATTGGTGCCGGGGCCGAAGACGGCCGCGACGCCGTGGCTCATCAGATAATCGTAGTCCTGCCGCGGAATGACGCCGCCGACCACGACGACGATGTTTTCGGCGCCTTTTTGCTTCAGGGCTTCGACGAGCTGCGGCGCCAGCGTCCGGTGGCCGGCGGCGAGCGAGGACATGCCGACCACCTGCACCTTTTCCCGGATCGCGAGATCGGCCGCCTCCTCCGGCGTCTGGAAGAGCGGACCGGCCAGCACATCGAAACCGATATCGCCGAAGGCCGACGCGATCACCTTGGCGCCGCGATCGTGCCCATCCTGGCCGAGCTTGGCGACCATGATCCTCGGTTTCGCACCCAGCGTTCGGGCGTAGCTGCCAAGGCGCGCGACGATCGTCCTGTATTCCGGATCGTCCGCATAGGCGGGTCCGTAGATATCGCCGACGACCTCCGGCACCGCCGAGTGGCCGCCGAAGGCCTGCCGCATCGCGTCGGAGATTTCACCGACGGTGGCGCGCGCACGGGCGGCTTCGATCGCCACTTCCAGCAGGTTCCCCTCGCCGGTTTCCGCGGCTTCCTCCAGGACCGCGAGCGCCGCCGCCACGCGCTGCGGGTCGCGCTGCCGGCGCACCTCTTCCAGCCGCCGGATCTGGCCATTGCGCACGGCGGTGTTGTCGATCGCCAGGATGTCGAGCTCGTCTTCGTTCTCCAGCCGGTACTTGTTGACGCCGACGATGATGTCCTCGCCGCGATCGACCCGCGCCTGGCGCAGCGTGGCCGCCTCCTCGATCATCCGTTTCGGCAGGCCTTCGGCGACCGCCCTCGTCATTCCGCCAAGCGCCTCGACTTCCTCGATCAGCGCCCAGGCCTTTTCCGCGAGCTCGTTCGTCAGGCTCTCGACATAGTAGGAGCCGGCGAGCGGATCGACGACCTTGGTGATGCCGGTCTCGTGGCTCAGGATGAGCTGGGTGTTGCGGGCGATGCGGGCGGAGAAATCCGTCGGCAGCGCCATGGCCTCGTCGAGCGCGTTGGTGTGCAGCGACTGGGTGCCGCCGAGTACGGCCGACAGCGCCTCGTAGGCCGTGCGGATGACGTTGTTGTAAGGATCCTGTTCCTGCAGGGAGACGCCGGAGGTCTGGCAATGGGTGCGCAGCATGAAGGACGACGCCTTCTTCGGCTCGAACTCCTCCATGATGCGCGACCAGAGAAGCCGTGCCGCGCGCAGCTTCGCCGCCTCCATGAAGAAGTTCATGCCGATGGCGAAGAAGAAGGAGAGTCGGCCGGCGAAATCGTCGACATTCAGGCCCTTGGCGAGCGCCGCCCTCACATATTCGCGGCCGTCGGCCAGCGTGAAGGCAAGCTCCTGCACCAGCGTCGCGCCCGCCTCCTGCATGTGATAGCCGGATATCGAGATCGAGTTGAACTTCGGCATTTCCTTCGCCGTGTATTCGATGATGTCGGCGACGATGCGCATCGAAGGCTCGGGCGGGTAGATATAGGTGTTGCGGACCATGAACTCCTTCAAAATGTCGTTCTGGATGGTTCCTGAAAGTTCGGCCCGCGAACAGCCCTGCTCCTCGCCCGCGACGATGAAGGAGGCGAGGATCGGGATCACAGCGCCGTTCATGGTCATCGAAACGGACATGTCCTTGAGCGGAATGCCGTCGAACAGGATCTTCATGTCCTCCACCGAATCGATCGCCACGCCCGCCTTGCCGACATCGCCCTCGACGCGCGGATGATCCGAATCGTAGCCGCGATGGGTGGCGAGGTCGAAGGCGACCGAAAGGCCTTTCTGGCCGGCGGCAAGATTGCGGCGATAGAAGGCGTTCGACGCTTCGGCGGTCGAGAAGCCGGCATATTGACGGATGGTCCAGGGACGGCCGGCATACATGGTGGCGCGCGGCCCGCGCACGAAGGGCTTGAAGCCGGGCAGCGAATCGAGATGGCCGATGCCCTGAAGGTCCTCGGCCGTATAGAGCGGCTTCACGTCGATGCCTTCCGCCGTGTGCCAGACGAGCCTTTCCGGCGAAGCTTTCAGCTCCTTCTCGGCAAGCCGCTCCCAATCCGCCTTTCCGGCTTTCACCGTTTTATCCGACATCGTTTTTCCTCGACATGCGCCTTTATCCACGTGCACCATCAGGTACCGTGGTTGATGCGCGGGTCAATCCCCGAAGTTCGGACGGGGCGCTGAAAGCTGCCTCTTATGTTAGTTTAACAGGTGACACCTCTCAGCGCCCCGTTCGGCGGTTTTTATCCGCGACTTCGGTCCCTCTGCCTTGGCCTTCCCGGACGGTGTTCGTCTGGCTGCATGGACCCCGGGCGAACCGAGTTATCGCCAACGATCCATGACGCCGCCGCCGGACTATCCGCTTTACGCGGACGGACAGAAAAGTCCGGCGAAACCATCCGTTCGGCCACCCTGTGTGCCGCACAGGCACGCCCGGCGCGCTCTTTCGGGCATCAAGAGACGATGGGCCGGTCCGTTGCCCGTCACCTCTCCCCGTGTCGCCGGAGGGAGACCATTTTCCGCGAACCCGGATGGTGAGGCTTTGCGTCTTCCCCTCAACACCCGCGCCGGCCCCGCCTCGCCGGAACGCCTTCCGGTGTATCCGATGCGGGACGGGGGGATTGTAGGCATGAGGCGGGAGGGCGGGATGAGAAAGTGCCCGTTTTCGGCTAAACATCTGGAATCCTTATGGACAGACAACGAAATCATCCCCGCTACGGAGGGATCGATACCCGCCTTCGCCCCGATGCGTGCCAAAGGCATGGTTCGGCGTGAGATTGACCGCAATGCTACCCAGTAGTATCCTGCATCAATAAAAGGAGTGGTTTCTTCATGTCGGTGAAAGCCTCCGTCTCCATTACAAACCAGCAGGAATCCTTCGCCCGGAAACTCGTCGAAGACGGGCGTTTCCCGAGTCTGAGCGCCGTCGTGCAGCGCGGGCTGGAGCTCGTACGGGAGGAGACGGAATTGAAGGACGCGGAACTTGCGGCGCTGAAGGCCCTGATCGAGCGCCGTGCCGAAGGCGAGTTTGTGACGATGGAAGAAAGCCACAGGCGCGTCGAGGCGATGATCGAGGCAAAGAAAAAAGCCTATGGCCTTTAGGGTCGTCCTTTCCGACGAAGGCGATCACGACCTCGAGCTGATTTTCGAGCACCTTGTCGAATCCTATATGACGTTCGGCGATCCGTTGCCGGCGGCGTTCGAGAGGGCTCGTCAACGGATCGCGGCCATAGAAGCCGACATGAATGCTTTGGGGCTCGCTCCGCATCAGGGAACTCTTCTCAACCAAATCCGGGCCGGCTTGCGTCACGTGACGAAGAACCAGACGATCTTCTATTTCGAGGCGGACGACGCGGATCGCACCGTTCGCATCCTCGCCATCTTCTTTGGCGGACAAGACCACCGGCGCCGCATGCTGATACGGCTGAACAGGATTTGACGTAAGGCTTGATCGCCCCGTCGACGCCTACTCGAACTCCATGATCAGCTCGTCCACGGCCAGGCTCTGGCCGGCGCTGGCGGCGACGCGTTTGACCACGCCCTTGCGCTCCGCCTTCAGCACGTTCTCCATCTTCATCGCCTCGACGGTCGCCAGCGTCTGGCCGGCCTCGACCGCATCGCCCATCTTGACGGCAACGGAGGTGATGACGCCCGGCATCGGGCAGAGCAGCATCTTCGACGTGTCGGGCGGCAGCTTTTTCGGCATCAGGCGCGCGAGCTCGGCGACACGCAGAGAGCGGACGTGGGCGGTCACATCCATGCCGCGCCAGCGGAGCCGGATCGCGGAACCGATCAGGTTCACCTTCACGCCCATCGTTTCGCCGCCCCTCTTCGAGCCGCCCAGATGGAAGGCCGCGTGGCTCCGGCCCGGCAGCCAGCCGCTTGCGGCGGACAGCCGCGTACCGTCGGCAAAGACGACGGTTGCTCCGTCGGAGGTCGTTTCGAGCGTGACCATCTCCTCGAAGCCGGCAAGCGCCACGATCCATTCTCTGCCGACGACCCGGCGGTGGTTTCCGATCGTGCCGGAGATCCGCACCGCCCGCTCCTGGAGCGTTTGATTGACGAGGGCCGCGATGGCGGCGAGCTTTCGGGCGGCGGCCTCATCCGGCTGCACGCCGGCAAAACCTTCCGGAAATTCCTCGGCGATATAGGCGGTGGTGAGCTTGCCGGAACGGAACCGTTCCTGGCCCATGACGGCCGAGAGGAAGGGCAGGTTGTGGCCGATGCCCTCGACCTCGAAATCGTCGAGCGCCGCGCCCATGGCCTCGATCGCCTTCAGGCGGTCCGGAGCCCAGGTGCAGAGCTTGGCGATCATCGGGTCGTAATACATCGAGATCTCGCCGCCTTCGAAGACGCCTGTATCGTTGCGGACCACCGTGCCGTCGTCCTGTTTGCCTTCCGCGGGCGGGCGATAGCGCGTGAGCCGGCCGATGGAGGGCAGGAAATTACGGTAAGGGTCTTCGGCATAAAGCCGGCTTTCGATCGCCCAGCCGGCGAGCTTCACGTCGTCCTGGCCGAAGGCGAGCTTCTCGCCGGCCGCGACGCGGATCATCTGCTCGACGAGATCGATGCCGGTGACGAGTTCGGTCACCGGATGCTCCACCTGCAGGCGGGTGTTCATTTCCAGGAAGTAGAATTGGCGGGCGCCGTCGACGATGAATTCCACCGTGCCGGCGGAGAAATAACCGACGGCTTTCGCGAGCGCCACCGCCTGTTCGCCCATGGCTTTCCGCATCGCCGCGTCGAGGAAAGGCGACGGCGCCTCCTCGATGACCTTCTGGTTGCGCCGCTGGATGGAGCATTCGCGCTCGCCGAGATAGAGCGTGTTGCGGTGCCTGTCTCCCAGCACCTGGATTTCGATATGGCGCGGCTGATCGACGAATTTCTCGATGAAGATGCGGTCGTCGCCGAAGGAGCTCTTCGCCTCGTTACGGGAGGACTGGAAACCTTCCCGCGCTTCCGCATCGTTCCAGGCGATACGCATGCCCTTGCCGCCGCCGCCGGCCGACGCCTTGATCATCACCGGATAGCCGATCGACGCGGCGATCCTCACCGCCTCGTCGGCATCCTCGATCAGGCCCATATGGCCGGGCACCGTGTTGACGCCGGCCTCCGCCGCGATCCTCTTCGAGGTGATCTTGTCGCCCATCGCTTCGATCGCTTTCACCGGCGGGCCGATGAAGGCGACGCCCGCCTTTTCCAGGGCGGCGGCGAAGGCCGGATTTTCGGAGAGGAAGCCGTAGCCCGGATGCACCGCATCGGCGCCGGTCTTCCTGATCGCCTCAAGGATCTTGTCGATGACGATGTAGGACTGGGACGAAGGCGCCGGGCCGATATGCACTGCTTCGTCGGCCATGCGGACATGCAGCGCATCCCGGTCGGCATCCGAATAGACGGCGACCGTCGCAATGCCCATTTTCTTCGCCGTCCTGATGACCCGGACTGCGATCTCGCCGCGGTTGGCGATCAGGATTTTGGAGATCATGGACTAATTCCTCTACAGCAGGCGAGATCAAAGCGCGATCGTATCGTGCTTTTTCCAATGGGTCGTCACCTGCTTTTTGTAGCGTTTCCAACGCGCTGCGAAAACCGTCGAGAATGCGCCTTTGTGAAATTATGGAAATAGCGGATATGAAAAGGTGAATTCGTAAATGGCAGCGGGCAAGGCGACACAAAGCAACTGGCCGACATGCCCGACGGGGTCCGGTATCTGTCAGGTCAAGACCGAGATCGACGCCCCCTGAAGCAGGACTGCCCGGGCTCTCCGGGCAGTCGCCGCGATCAACTGCCGAGAATGGCCGACCTGATCGTCTCCACATTGCTGCGGAACATGTCGATATACGTGGAAGCCGGACCGTCCGGGCCGGAGAGCGCGTCGGAATAGAGCGTGCCGCCGACCTTCAGGCCGGTTTCGTTGGCAATCTGCTCGATCAAGCGCGGATTGCTGATGTTCTCGACGAAGATCGCCGACGCCTTGTCTTCCTTCACCTGGTCGACAAGCTTTGCGACGTCGGCCGCGGACGCCTCCGCTTCCGTGGAAATGCCTTCCGGAGCGATGAACTTCAGGCCGTAATCACGCTCGAAATATCCAAAGGCGTCATGCGAGGTGATGATCGTGCGCCTGTCTTCGGGGATGGAGGCGATCGCCGCCTTCACTTCGGTCTCCAGCTCGCCGAGCTTTGCGACATAGGCTTCGGAATTGGCCGTATAGGTGGCGCAGCCGGCGCTGTCCGCCTCGCAGAAGGCGCCGGCGATGTTCTTCACATAGATTTCCGCGGCGTCGATCGACTGCCAGGCATGAGGATCGAATTCGCCATGATGATGCCCTTCGTGATCGTGGCCGGCCGCGGCATGTTCCCCACCTTCGTTGTGATGATGCTCTTCTTCCGCCGACTTCAGCGGCTCGACGCCCTTGCTCACCTCGACGACCGGGGCCTTGGCGCCGCTCGCCTCGATCAGACGCGACATGAAGCCTTCGAGTTGCAGTCCGTTGACGAGAATGACGTCGGCCTGCTCCAGGGTTGCGGCGTCGGCGGGGCGCGGTTCGTAGACATGCGCATCGCCATCGATCGGCACCAGCGTCGAGACCTCCACCCGATCGCCGCCGACATTCTTCGCGAAGTCGGCGATGATGGAGAAACTGGCGACGACTTTGAGCTCGGCGGCCGAGGCCGTAGACGCGAGCCCGCCGAGCGTGACGAGGCTGGCATAGGTTGCAAAACGCAAGGTCCTGAACATGGAAATCTCCTTCTGTTGATCAGGCGGTCTTATGGCTGCGGGAGGGAACAGCGCTGGCGAGCATGCCTCTTCGGCCAAAAAGTGCGGAAAGGACGTAGGCGGCGCCGGCGACCATGATGATTGCCGGCCCCGACGGCATGGATGCGTGGTAGGACAGCAGGAGGCCGGTCACCGACGAGATGACGGCGATGGCGACCGCGATCAGGCAGAGGGCGCGCACGTCGTTCGACCAGAACCGGGCCGCCACCGCGGGCAGCATCATCAGACCGACCGAAAGCAGCGTGCCCAGCGCCTGGAAGCCGCCGACCAGATTGAGCACGACCAGCACGAGGAACAACAGGTGCACCGGGCCGCCGATGCGGCTGACCGAACGCAGAAAGAGCGGATCCAGGCATTCTGCGACCAGCGCCCGCCAGAACAAGACGAGAGCGAGCCAGGTGGCTGCGGCGATGCCGACGATGAGACCGAGAGCCTCGTTGTTCAGGGCGAGCACGGAACCGAACAGCACGTGCATGAGGTCGACGCTGGAGCCGCGCCAGGACACGAGCAATACCCCGACCGCAAGCGAGATCAGATAGAAGGCCGCCATCGAGGCGTCCTCCTTCTGCACCGTGAAGCGGGACACGACGCCGGAGCCGAGCGCGACCAGCAGGCCGACGAGAAGGCCGCCGACCGTCATCGGCAGGATGTCGAGGCCGAAAAGCAGAAAGCCGAGCGCCGCCCCCGGCAGGATGGCGTGAGACATCGCGTCGCCCGTAAGGCTCATGCGCCGCAGCATCAGGAACACGCCGACGGGGGCGCAACTGACCGACAGAACGATGGAGCCGAAAAGCGCCCGCTGCATGAAGCCGTATTGCAGGAAGGGGGAGATCAGCCAGTCAAACATGCGCGGCGGTCCTTCTTGTCTCCCCGTCGCGACCGGCCTCTTCCCCATGGACGTGAGGCATTCCAGGCGGCAGCTCCACGCACCGGCCGGCGTTTTCGTCCCAGGCCTCCTGGAAATTTCCGGCGCGTGCAAGATTGTCCGGGGTCAGGACCTCCGGTGTCGGTCCCCATGCGACCGGCTTGCGGGCGATCAGCAGCGTTCGCGGGAAATGCGCGCGGACGAGCCCATGGTCATGAAGGACGCAAAGGATCGTCCGGCCCTCCGCAACCCATCGCTTCATCAAGCCCACGAGATCGCGGATCGTCCGCTCGTCCACCGCATTGAACGGCTCGTCCAGCAGGATCAGGTCCGCGTCCTGCAGCATGGTGCGCGCGAAGAGCGCCCGCTGCATCTGCCCCCCGGAAAGACTGTCGAGGGGGCGCTTCTCGAAACCCGACAGGCCCACGGCGTCAAGGCAATCCGACAGGTCTGCCCTGTCCTCCCGCGTCAGACGTCCGAGCAGGCCACGCCTCTGCCAGAAGCCCAGCGACACCAGGTCGATCACCCGCGCCGGGAAGGTGCGATCGAGTTCCGACTGCTGCGGAAGGTAAGCCAGCCGATCAAACTTCGAGACGCACCCGCCACCGAGCGGCTTCAGGATTCCTGCTATTCCCTTCATCAGCGTCGACTTGCCAGACCCGTTGGCGCCCACGACCGCCATCAGCGAACCGCGCTCGACGGTTCCGCTCAGGTGGTGGATGGCCGCATGGCCCCGGTAGCCGAGCGTGAGATTCTTGAATTCCAGGCAGATGTCGCTCATCGCATCCTCGGGTATTGACAGCAGTTGCATATGTAATGTTATTACGTTCGTCAAATGAAATGTAACGTAATAACATAATCCGAGATACCCAGCGAACGTGCCGCGCAGTGCGGCAGGCGGCCGAACTCCCCCGTTCGCTCTCCCTGAACAAACACGATCCGCAACAGAAGGAAGGAACCCAATGGGACTGTCTCTTACCCGAAACCGGCTGATGGCCGCCGTGGCGGCCGCAGTGCTGTTTGCCGCCCCCGGCGCGATGGCCGAGGAAGACCACGAGACGAAGGAGGCTTGGCGCCTCTTCGTCGCAGATCACACGGAGCCGGTTGTTCGCGCCATCGATTTCGAAAGCGGCAGGGAGCTCGGCCGCTACGACATCAAAGGCTACGCCGCCCTGACGGCAAGCGCCTCGGGTCAAATAGTGTTTGCCGCCCAATCCGGAGCCGACGTCATTCACGCCATCAAGACCGGCATCGATTTTTCAGACCACGGAGAACACCGCGACCTCGAAGTTTCCGATCCGGCGCTCTTGCCGGTGACGTTCGACGGCAAGCGCCCCGGACACGTCGTGCCGCACGACGATCACGTAATTCTGTTCTACGATCGCGGCGACAAGGCCGAAATCGTCGATGAAGCAGACATTCTTAAGGGTAGAGCGGAAAAGCGGACGGTCGACACGATCAAGCCCCATCACGGAGTGGCCGTCACGATGGGCCGGTACGTGCTCGTCTCCGTACCGAACACGGAGATCGAGACAAAGCCCGACGAGTTGCCGCCACGCATCGGCCTCCGGGTGATCGACGAAAAGGGCGAGCAGGTCGGCGATATTGCCAAATGCACGGACCTGCATGGCGAAGCAACATCGGCACGGCTGGTGGCGTTCGGCTGCAAGGAAGGCGTTCTGGTCGCTCGCCCCGGCGGCACCGAAGGACCGAAGCTGACGATGCTGGCCTATCCGGAGAGCTTGCCGAAGGGCTATACGGGCACCCTGCTCGGCGGCAAGGTGATGCAGTTCTTCCTCGGCAATTACGGCGAGGACAAGATCGTGCTGATCGATCCCGACAGCGAAGAGCCATATCGCCTCGTCGAACTGCCGACCCGGCGCGTCGACTTCATTCTTGATCCCGCCAATCCCCGTAACGCCTACATCCTCACCGAAGACGGCGAACTGCATGTCCTCGACGTCATCAAGGGCGGGATCGTCCGCAAGATGACCGTCACCGAGCCCTACAGCAAGGACGGACACTGGCGCGACCCGCGTCCGCGCCTGGCGGTCGCCGACGGCCAGATCGCCATCACCGATCCGCGGCACTCCATCGTCCGCGTCGTCGATGCCGAAACCTTGAAGGAGGCTCGCACGATCCCGGTCGAGGGCCAGCCGTTCACGATCGTCGCCGTCGGCGGCTCCGGCGCCTCGCATTGATGTGACATGCGCCTTGATACGGGGCCGAGGGCGACGGCCCCGTATCCCTCTGCCTGACAGCCGGCAAGGGCCGCGCAGGTTCCCCGGCGTCATGGTTCTTCCGTCTTTGACTGCTGGATGAAGACGTCGGCAGCGTCACCATGCCCCTCGTGCTGCCGATGGCGCTCTTGCACTCGGGATCAGCTCCCCACAAGAACATCTTCTCTTACGCCCTCCGGATACTGCAGGCGGCGCGGCCTACCACCTTTTGCGTAGGCGGAGCCACATGGCGCGTCGCATTAGAACGTCCTAACATCTCGCCTTGGTGAAAGGGGTCATGAGGGGTTGAGCTTTGAGTGAGATCATTCCGGTAGCCTTCTCGGCTCGCTGGCGCACGCCTGTCTGTTTCGTTCAGAAGCGGAAAGTCAAAAGGATATCCGGCCCGGCGGATGCCATCCGACACATGCGGGATTGCTTCATAGACAAATCGGGGCCGGCATACTCGCGAGCGGTCGACATTTGCTTCGCGGCCCTGCGCTGCGAAACTGACCCTGATATCGCGAGGGTCTTTTTCCTGGCGGCCTTTGAGGATCAGCTGGCAAAGGCCCCCCGGCACCGCTAGCAGCGCCCTGCTCCCTTGCGGCAGACCGGGCAGCGGCTTGCTGCGAGATGCCCGGCCTTCATCCAACTTAAAGGGGCATATCGAAGCGGGAAGCGAAGAGCACCTTCAGGCGGTTGGCGTCCTCTGCCCCGACCACGGGATCGGTCAGCGAGATCCAGCAATCGATATAATGCTGCGGCGCGTAGATATGGCCGTAACCGACCGGCGACGTGGTGGCGATCATCATGTCGAACAGAAGCTGGAGCATGGTTACGACCGGTACCCAGACGAGTTCCGGCGAGACGTCGGGGCCGCGGGGCGGCTTCATCCACTGCGGCTCCCGGAATGCCGAGGAGGCGCTGAAGAACACGACCGGATCGCTCGCATATTGCAGATAGACCAGTCTCAGCGGTCCCCAAGGGGCGGCGCTCCGGTCGGGTGCATGCTCCTGGTTGGCAAAGCGGATGACCGATCCGTCGCGGAAGGTTGGGAGCCATTCGGGCGTCTCGGGATTGCGCCCCGCGACGGCCGCCCTCCATTTGGCGCTGCGGAAGGGAGGGCCGCTCCATAACGCGCCGTTTATCGGGTCCCCGACGACATTGTAGATGTCGAGCGACTGCTGCGAGTTCAAGGCGCCGAGGCTTAGCCCATGCAGATAGAGTCTGGGGCGTCTGTCGCGCGGAAGACGCGACCAGTAGCCATAGACCGCATCGAACAGGTCCCTCGCGGCCTCCTCGCCCTGTTCCGGTTCGAACAGAAGCGAAAGCCAGCTCGTGAGATAGGAATATTGCACGGCCACGCTCGCAACATCACCCCGCTGAAGATATTCCAGCGTATCGATCGCGGCAGGATCTACCCATCCCGTGCCGGTGGGCACGATCACCACCAGCAGAGATCGATCGAACCCACCCTGCCGCACCAGTTCCCGGAGCGCCAGCGCCGCACGCTCCTTGCTCGTCTCGGCATTGTTCAGCCCGGCATAGACCCGGACCGGCTCTTGCGCCGCGCCGCCCCAGAAGGCTCCGATTTCCGCAGCCTGGGGTCCTGACGCAACGAAATGACGACCCTGCCGCCCCAGTCCCTGCCATGCGATGAGCGAGGAGGCGCTTCCCGTCTTCAGCGCGCTTTCCGGCCGTGGCTGGTCGTCCTCGATCAGCGCGTCCGCCTCGCGGAAGGAGGCGTCTGCCGCGTCCAATGCCAGGCGGAGCAATATGCCCTGGCCGATCGACCAGAACAAAGCGCCTGCAAGCAGGAGCCCTACGACATTGGAAAGCCGCCGCGGGATCGCGCGTGAAAGCCATCCCGAGAACAGAAGGCAGGCATTGCGAAACGAGCGGCCGACAATGAGGGCGACCAGGAAGGTCGCCGCCGCCACGACCGCCAGCCACACGGGCTCGGCGCTTGCGATCGGCGGCATCTTCCAGAGAAGCCGGATGGAATTCTGCCAAAGCGCCGCATGCCAGAGCGCGAAAAGGCAGAGAAGCAGACCAGCAAGGCAGGCGCACCACCGCACCCACTTCGGCGGCTTGTTGGGCACGGGCAATTCGAGATGGCGCCAAAGCCATGTGAGACCGGCGCCGAACATATAGCCGACCCCGGCGCTCAGCCCGGAAAGCCCGCCCTGCACGAGATAGGACCGGGGCATGAGGCTGGGCGTCAGCGATGCGGCGAAGAAAGCGAGACCGATAACAATGCCCGGAAGCGAGAGAGAGCGAAACATTCCGGTGAGCAGACGACGCATGTCACTCCTTCGCACGGTCGGCTTTCCAAGAGCCGGCTGGCAGCCGGTAAACCATCCGCGGAACAAGCCGCGGCCCGGAGGAGATGCTAAGGCAATGATGATCGAAATGCCATCAATGTATGAATGACGGAACGCGCCGCGCCGTTTGCAGCAAACGTGCGGTCTAAGGAGAGAAAATTCCCATCGGCGTCGGCAAAAAGCGGCGTGAACGTTTTATCGTTTAAGGTGATCCGATCCCCATCGTCTCGGTCGGATCAGCCATCGAGGTGGCCGCGAAGCACTTGAGCCGGAAGAGGCGGGTACAGGACGGCGAAAACCGCAAGGCGGCATGCCTTGCCCGAAACGGGCATGGATGATACGAAGAGGCATGGACAGAAACGTGATCAGCACCTTCGTGATGATGATGCCGCGCTCATAGCGTGGCGGGTTTCGTGCATCCATACTGCACCAGCGACCGCCCTCGAGGCGGTCTTTTCATGGGTCGATCCGTCTCGCGGGCAATACCAGCCTTCGAAAGGATCCCCGATGAACAAGACGGCCACTTACATCACCACCTCGATACCATATGTGAATGCCGCGCCGCATGTCGGCTTTGCGCTCGAACTCGTCCAGGCCGACGCCTATGCACGTCATTACCGCCTTCTCGGCCGCGACGTCAGGTTCCAGTGCGGAACCGATGACAACAGTTTGAAGAACGTCAGGTCGGCGGAAGCTGCGGGCCTGTCCGTCGCGGATTTCGTCGGCGCCAATGCCGCCAGGTTCGAACGGCTCGGTGCGCGGCTCGATATTTCCAACGACGCATTCGTGCGTACGTCGGGCAATCCGAGGCATATCGACTGCGTCCACGCCCTATGGAACGCCTGCGCGGAGAGCGGAGATCTCTACCGCAAGGCATATGAGGGCCTCTATTGCGTCGGTTGCGAACAGTTCTACGAGCCCTCGGAACTCATAAACGGCCGCTGCCCGGAACACGGCATCCCCCTCGAAACCGTAAAGGAAGAGAACTGGTTCTTCCGCCTGTCCCGCTACGGCGACCAGATCCGCCGGCTAATCGAGCGCGGCGAGCTCGAGGTCGTCCCAACCCACCGGCGCAACGAGGTGCTCGCGCTGTTGCGGCGTGGCCTTGACGATATCAGCGTCTCGCGCAGCGCGGAGCGGGCCCGCGGCTGGGGCGTTCCCGTCCCCGGCGAAGATGAAGTGGTCTACGTCTGGTTCGATGCGCTGGCGAACTATCTGACGGGGCTTGGGCTTGGTTTCGGTTCCGATCCGCAACTCTTCCAGCGCTACTGGAATGGCGGGGGCGAACGCATCCATGTCGTGGGCAAGGGCATCTCCAAATTCCATGCCATCTACTGGCCGGCCATTCTCCTCTCGGCCGGCCTGCCGCTGCCGTCCTCGATCCTCGTGCACGGCTACGTCACCGTTGACGGCAGGAAAATCGGCAAGTCGGCCGGCAACGGCATCGACCCCGACCGCCTTGTCGACGCCTACGATACGCCCGACGCGCTTCGATACTACCTGCTCAGGCACATACGTTCAGGAGACGACGGTGATTTCTCACGCGAGCGTCTGGAAGCGGCATGGTCAGGGGAACTTGCGGGGCAGCTCGGAAATCTCGCCAACCGCGTCCTTGCCCTTCTATCCACGTCCTTCGGCGGGATCGTCCCGCCGGTGCCTGACAATGCCTTCGTGCGCGAGGCGGCGCATCTTCCCGGGAAGGTCGCCGAAGCCTTCGACGATTACGAGCTCCATGTCGGTCTCGCCCGAATTTTCGAGTTTGTCGGCGAGGCCAACAGGCAGTTCGCGAAGCGGACGCCCTGGACGGATGCAAAAGCATTGTCCGGCGATCTTGATGCCGGAGAGCGGGAGGCTTTGTCCTCCCGTCTCGGCGGCTCCCTCTCCGAGCAGGTCTTCGGGCTCGCTGCCGTGGCTC
This sequence comes from Xaviernesmea oryzae, assembly GCF_900177415.1. GTDB lineage: Bacteria > Pseudomonadota > Alphaproteobacteria > Rhizobiales > Rhizobiaceae > Neorhizobium > Neorhizobium oryzae_A. Next base: position 132,990 of record NZ_FXAF01000008.1, read on the forward strand.
GCTGCCTTCTCCCATTCCTGCCGAGATCGGCAGCCGACCTGCATGCCAAACTCGGGATTCCGCAGCCGGAGACTTATCGGGAACCGCTGATCGTGGATGGAGCCAGCACGGCGCCGGAAGCCGTCCTGTTCCCGCGGCGCGAGGCATCCTGATCACGATCGAAACGCGCTAGTCGCCCTCGGCGGCATCCTTGTCGGTCCAGTAGTGGTCGGATATGTTCTGCGCGTTCTGGATGATGCGGGCGGCAATGTCGGGATTCCCGCCCCTGAACGTTTCCGGATCGGCACCGCACAAGCGGACGAACAGCTTCTGGTGAGCGACGGCCGCGAAATACTCCTCTGCCGGCGGCCTTTCCTCGGACCCGAGTGACCGCAGCTCTTCGGCCGCCTGCCTGCCGGCATCCTCGATAGCCTGATAGATCGTGGCCAGCATCGTCTGTTCGGCTCGAGACAGTATGTCCAGGTATTGTCTCTCTGCGGGGGTGGGGACCGGACAGCTGTTGCTCATGGGGTACCTCCCTGGTTAGGCGCCTCGACAGGATGGCCTGTGTCCCATTCATGGGATCAGCCGGGGTCATCAGGCGCGATTCGGCAGCTCCAATCTAGCTTCAAAGCCATCCCGCCGCGAGGAAGCCGGCGACAGCAGGACAAGCCGGCCGTTCATCTGGCTAAGCAGGCGCTCGACGATCGACAGGCCGAGGCCCGAACCCGCAGCCGCGGTATTGCCGCGGCTGAAGCGCTTGCGGATCGAAGCAAGTTGCGCATCGCTCATCACGTCCGCGCCATTTACGATGCGCAGGCATCCGTCCTCTTCGAGAAAGATTTCGACGGGGGTGTTTCGAGTACCGTGGACGAGAGCGTTTTCGATCAGATTGCGCAGGACGATGGCGAAGGCGTCCTCGCTGAACGGCCCTGCCAGGCGGGCCCCCGGCGCCCGGTGCAGCACCAGCCGCTCCGGCTCGTCCATGCTTCGCCGAAAGTCGGTCACCACCATGTCCAGAACCCGGCCGAGATCCACCTGCGTTCCGGCCATGCCGATGCCGGCCTCGGCACGCGACAATTGCAGCAACTTTTCAGCAAGATGGCCGAGCCGCACCAGCGAGGCCTCGATCTGCCGGGCGCGATGGCGGCTGGCGTCCGTTTTCAGCTCGGCGATCAGCATTTGCGTCTGCGCCAGCGCGCCGGCGATCGGCGTGCGCAGTTCATGGGCGCTATTGGAGGTAAACTCCCGCTCAGCCTCCAGCGCCGTGCGCAACCGCGCCATCAACCGGTTGACCGATATGGCGATCGGCCGCAGCTCACGCGGCAGCATGGCGGAGTCGATCTGCTCCATGTTGCCGCCGTCCTTGGTCTCGATCTCCTGGCGCAACTCGCCGACCGGCCGCACCAGACGGCGCACCACCAGCCAGATCGCAGCGCCGCTGACCGGAATGAGCAAGACGAGCGGCAGGAACAGCGCCACGGCGCCTTCCCGAAGCGCTTCCTCGCGGTTCTCGAAAGCGTCGGCCACCTGGACGAAGATCGTGCGGTTGTCGTCGGTGGCCGTATAGAATTGATATTTCGCGGTTCTCGAAAACCCTGGTTTGAGCGGCGCGTCGAATGCCTGTTCCGGCGCATCGTGGGAACGGATCAGAACGCGGCCCGAAGGATCACGCACCTGATAGATCAGGTATTCGCGGTCGCCGCCGGAGCTGCCCGTTTGCAACTGCTGCGGCGAAGCGCCGGGCGGATCGCGGTGCTCGAGATCGTCGACAACCAGCGGCACCAGCCGTTCGGCCGTATCCTGCAGCGTGCCGTCGAAAATCTCCGCCAGCTCCTCCTCCATCACCACCAGCCCCAGTCCGACCGCCAACAGCCAGAGAAAGGCCATCACGATGGTCAGCGACAGGATCAGCCGCCGGGTCATCGACGGGCCTGACGTCTGGCGGAACACGCTCACCGCTCGCGCCCCAGCCGGTAGCCGACGCCGCGCAGCGTGGCGATCTGGTCGCGGCCGAGCTTTCTGCGCAGCCGGCTGACATAGACCTCGACGGTATTGCTCTCGATCTCGGAACCGAAAGCATAGAGCGCTTCCTCGATCTGCGCCTTCGAGACGACGGCGCCCGGCCGTGCCGACAGCGTGTCGAGCACCGCCCATTCGCGGCCGGAAAGAGCAATCGCCTCTCCCGCGGAACTGACCCGTCTCTCGGCCGCGTCGATCTCAAGATCGCCGATGCGCACGAGCGAGACCGGGCGGCCCTCATAGCGGCGGCTCACCGCCAGCATGCGGGCCGTCAGCTCACCGAGGTTAAAGGGTTTGACCAGGTAGTCGTCGGCGCCGCTATTGAGACCTTCGATGCGGTCGGAGATCTGATCGTGCGCGGTCAGGATGATGACCGGCGTGGTGATGCCCCTGGCGCGGATATCCTTCAGAAGTGCGATGCCGCTGCCGTCCGGCAGGCGCAGATCGAGCAGAACGAGGCCGTAGCCGGTCGTCGAGAGCGCGCTTGCGGCGGTGTCTATCGTTTTCATCCAGTCGACCGCATGGGCGCCACCCGCCACGTGGTCTCGCACCGCTTCGCCCAGCGCCACGTCATCCTCGATCAGAAGAACCCTCAAACCGCCTGTCCCGTCCCAACATGATGTCACCTTATATCCAACCTCTGGCGGAGGATATTGGCAAAATTCGAAGGGAGGCGAGGCCGGGACCGGTCTCATGATGACAGCAATCGGGAGACGATGACGAAGGCAGCCAGCAATCCGTTCGCCGCCAGCAGGCAGAAGACGGCAAAGGAGCCGAGATTCTTGGCATGCATGCCGGTGCTGGACCATTCGGGCGAAATCCGGTCGATGATCTCCTCGATCGCGGTATTGAGCGCCTCGGCGGCGGCAAGCCCGAGGAGCAGGATCAACATCATCACATAGTCGCGGAGCCCGGCACCGACGGCGGAAAAAACGGAAAAGATCACCACGCCGGCGACGATTTCGTGGCGAAACGCCGTCTCGCGCAGCAATCTGCCGGCACCGCCGAGCGAGTAGCCGAAAGCGGCGAACAGGTGGCGGCCGCCCGTCACCCTTGCCACGGCACGTTTGCCGGCTGGTTCGGTTGCCTGTTCCTCGGTCGGCTGCCGAACCTTGCCGGCTATCGGCATGCCGTCGGAAAGCGTCATGATGCCGCTCCCCTGCGGCAGCCGGCAAGCACATCGAGCTTCGGCTCGTAGACCGATGTCTGGATCGCCATCAGTCCGAGCGCCGTATGGAAGAGGTCGTCATGCGAAGCCGGCTTGGAAGCCCGCAGCGAGAGGCAATCCTGGTCGGCAAGGGCTTTCATTTCCGATCCCTGCCACAGCACGAACGGCACGTGCGTCTGCTGCGACGGCGCGACGATATAGGGCGCGCCATGCAGATAGAGACCATGTTCGCCGAGCGATTCGCCATGGTCGGACATGTAGATCATCGCCGGGACGACGCGGTCCTGATGCGCCTTCAGCGCGTTAATGATCGAGGCGAGGATATGATCGGTATAAAAAAGGGTGTTGTCGTATGCGTTGACTATATCCTCCTGACTGCAGTTGCCGAGTTCCGCGGTGCGGCATTCCGGCGTGAAATGCGCAAATTCCGCGGGATAGCGCTGATAGTAGGCCGGGCCATGGCTTCCGAGCTGGTGCACGACCAGCACGCTGTCGCCCTTGACGCCCGCCAGCCAGTCATCGAGCTGCGCCACCATCCCCTCATCGAGGCATTCGTGGTCCTTGCAATAGCGCGGGTCGTTCGCATCGGAGAACGACTTGTAGACGGTGCGATTCGCGACACCCTTGCTGCCGGTATTGTTGTCCCACCACTCGGTCCTGATCCCGGCATGGCCGAAGACATCGAGCAGGTTCTCGTTGGCAAGCCCCGCACGATGTGAATAGCCGCCGCGCGTCAGGTTGGAAAACATGCACGGCACGGACACCGCCGTCGCGGTGCCGCAGCTCGACGTGTCGGAAAAATAGGTGATGTCCAGCTGCGACAGTTCCGGATTGGTCTGGCGGCTGTAGCCGCCAAGCGAGAAATTCTCCGCACGCGCCGTCTCGCCGGTGACGATCACCAGCACGCGCGGCTTGCCCGACGGGGTGCGGGCGGCCACGTGAGCATCCGTACCGAGAGGCCGGGCGACGATGTTCTTGTCCGCCTCGCTGGCCAGCGCGAAGGCGACGGCGTTGCCGATCGGCAGGATCGGATTCAGGGTCAGCATCATATCCTTGTGCAGCCGCGTGACCGCCGCGACGCTGCGGGCGGCGCTGATGCCGCAGGCCAGCGCCACCAGCAGCAGGAGCGAAATTGCAAGCAGGTTCCAGCGCAGCTTGGAGTAGAACCTGCGGTGCTCGATCCGCACCCAGCAGACCAGAAGCGACGGCACAAGGCCAAAGATGGCCATATGCAGCAGAAAGGCCGGCGTGACCAGATGACCTGCTTCCGATGTTGTGGTCTGCGCCGCGTTGCGGATCATGTCGACGTCTATGATGGTGCCGAAACCGTCCATGAACCAGGATCCGGCGGCGGCACTGAAGAACAGGAACACGAATAGCGGCTTCAGCACATATTTGACCGAAAGCGTGACTGTCAGGGCGCAGAACAGACACGTTAGCCCGAGGCCAAAGGCCGCCAGCGCCAGACGGCTGTCGAAATAGGCCAATCCCCGCGACCAGAAGGTGCGGTTGGTGAAGGCGATCAGGTAAAGTGCGCCAACGATGGCAAGCGTAATGCTCCCGATCCGCGGCCGGGCGAGCGGGCGGGCGGTTTGTGGAAGGCTATCGGTGGACAAGGAGGAGCTCCGCGGTGGTTTTCAAGTGATCGCGAGATCGCACCGCATCCTGACAATCACCTGAACACGCGCGCTTCCCTGTCCGAAACGGCGACAGGTTCTTTATCGGCCATGGCGACTTTCAGGCTGCTGTCAGGTTTCACCTGCAGTCTGCCCGCTCCGAAGCAGGAGCTGATGTTATTGAATGGGTTGAGGTTCTATCCTGGTTTGGTCTTCGTGGCCGTTCTTGTTGCGCTCGTCTGCTCGATCCCGCTCCTATGCGGGGCGAAGCACATGCGTCAGGTCCAGCCGTGGCCGGCCGGTGCCGACCGGCGCCACAGCAGCCTGATCGGGTGAACGATGCTCTGAAGCAGTATCCGCGATGCAGCTCGATGAGGTCGGGAATTGGGGGAGCAGACCGGTCTAGCGATTGCCCCTGTCGGGGATCCAGATAGTTCCGTCTCTTTCGTCGCGGCCTCGAAGCACTATGCTTCGATCGCTGTCGCCCCCTCTCGAGCGGTAGCTCCGGCCACGCCAATCCCCATCCCGGTCGCGCCGATAATCGCGGCGATATCGCGGCCCGTCATATCGCGAGTCGTAAAAGGAGCCGCGGTCGTATCTATACGAACCGGTCTCGCTCACGCAGCCGGCGAGAGTGAAACAGCAGGCTACGACGAGTGCGGCGGTTCCGAGCGGTGATTTCTGCATAACGGGCTCCCTGTCAGACCAATCTTGCACAACAACGTAGCCCCGCGCCGAGTTCCCGTTCAACGGCTGGCCGGCAAGGTCGCCTGGATATCCCTGACAAGCGGTTCGTCATTGGCATCATCGTTCATGGCGGAAATGCTCAGCACGCATGCGACGAGCCCTGCGACAAGAAGCAACCCATAAGGCATCGGTGTTTCTCCTGTGCCCCCGGGCCGAGTACACGCTCCAAAACTTAACCGCCTGATAATAAGGATGGTTAACGAGCCGGCGATGGAGCCATATCGGCACACAATCGGCTTGCCCTCTGGTCGTGGTGTTTCGTTCGGAGATGGAATACATGGGCGACGCCCCCTGAAGCGAAGAGACCTCCAGGCTCTCGGAACCCCCTACTCGAACTCACCCCATTCTTTCCGAAGCATAGCTTCCCGGACTGGCCGGAAAGACAATCGTCTTGTTCCCATTGAGGAACACGCGATGATGGATGTGCGCGTGAATGGCCTTGGCGAGCACCTGCGCTTCCACATCGCGGCCGAGCGAGACGTAGTCCTCCGGCGATTGCGCGTGGGTGATGCGCACGATGTCCTGCTCGATGATCGGCCCTTCGTCGAGATCGGCCGTAACGTAATGCGCCGTGGCGCCGATCAGCTTCACCCCGCGCTCGAAGGCTTGCTTGTAGGGGTTTGCTCCCTTGAAAGACGGCAGGAAGGAGTGATGGATGTTGATGACGCGGCCCGACATCCGGCTGCAGACGGCATCGGAGAGGATCTGCATGTAGCGGGCGAGCACCACCAGTTCCGCACCGGTGTCCTCGACGATCGACATCAGCCTGGCCTCGGCCTCCGGCTTGTTTTCCTTCGTCACCTTGATGTGGTGGAAGGGGATGTCGTTGTTCACGATCAGCTTCTGGTAGGTGAGATGGTTCGACACGACGCCGACGATATCGATCGGCAGGGCGCCGATCTTCCAGCGGTACAGCAGGTCGTTCAGGCAATGGCCGAAATTGGAGACCATCAGCAGCACCCTGGTGCGGTGAGCCGCGTCATGGAACGCATGGTCCATGTCGAAGGGCCGCGACACCGGTTCGAACCCCCGGCGCAGACTTTCCAGATCCGTCCCCGTTTCCGAGCGGAAGGTGATGCGCATGAAGAAATTTTCGGTCTGAGGGTCGTCGAACTGCGCGGAGTCCGTGATGTTGCATCCCTGCTCGGCCAGGAAACCGGCGATCGCGGCGACGATGCCGCGGCGGGACGGGCATTGAACGGTGAGCACGAAATCTTTCACGGAGCACTCCGGGAATCTGTGACCGGTTCGGCCTGATGTCCGGCAGCGATCGAGAGATGGGTGACGATCAAGTCCGTGAGGGACCGCGCCCAGGTGGTCGGCAGCAGGACGAGGAACCTATCCCGGTCCTGGCGCTCGATCAGCACGCCGACATGATGCAATGACGTCTGGACGAAGGTTCCGGCCGGAAAGGCCTTTTCGGAGAAGTCCAGCGCGATCACGCGGCTGAGCAGTCCCGCCGCGCCGTCTCCGGCGACAGTCATGCAGGTACGCGCATCGGAAAGATCGAGCGTGACAAGCTCATCCGTGCCCTGCACGCCGAGCGGCGTTGACGAACGGACCAGGACACGATCGGGCGCGATGCGCCATACCGTGGTCGCCCCGTTGCGAGCCGGCGTCCGATAATCCGAAGGCAGCGACAGCGAATGGGCCTGCAGTGCCTTGCCTGCCGCGTCGGTGAAGGTTCCCCAGCCCGCCAATTGAGTAAGATGACCGAGCCCGACCTCGCCCACGGTGACGGACGCGCCATCGCTGTTCACTCCGGTGATCGGAAGATTGTGTTTCCTAACCATTCTGACGATGTCCTTCCGGATCGAAGAAATGATGCGAGACGACCTTCGCCTGCAGTGTCTGACCGCCGACGAAATCGACGACCTGGATCGTTTCGCCGATCCTCTCGGGGCCACGCGACAGCAAGGCGAGAGCGATGTTCTTCTTCAATGCCGGGGAGTAGGTGGTAGAGGACACCCAACCCTCGCCATGGCCCTTGGCGGGAACATCGCGGGCGAACAGCAGCGAGCCCGCCCTGGCACCGGCATCACCGACGATTTCAAGACCGATCAGTGACGGACGCTTCGGGTCGTCCAGCAGCTCGCGCCGGCGCAGCACCGAGCCGATGAACGGCTTCTTGGCTGAAGCCAAGCCTTCAAGGCCGAGATCCTTCATCGTCGTGCGGCCTTCGATCTCCGCGCCGGCGACATGGCCCTTCTCGATGCGCAGCGTACCCATGGCCTCGGTGCCGTAGGGCTTGAGGTCATGAGACTTGCCCGCCTCCACAAGCGCCTCCCAGACCTTTCGCCCCGCCTTCGCCGGAATGTAGATCTCGTAGGCGAGTTCGCCCGAATAGCTCATCCGGTGCAGGCGGCAGGGAACGCCCGCTATCGCGACATACGTCAGGTGATTGTTGGGAAGCGCTTCCTTGCCCAGATCGGCCCCGGTAAGCTCGACAAGCACGGTGCGCGACTTCGGGCCGGCGATCGCGACCGCCGCCCACTGGTCGGTCACCGTCGTCACATGCACCTTGAGATCGCGCCAGGCGGTCTGCAGAAGGAATTCGGCCTGCGCCAGGACCTTCGCGGCGTTGGCCGTCGTGGTCGACATGAAGTAGTCGTTCTCGCCAAGGCGGGCCGTCGCGCCGTCGTCGAGGACGAAGCCGTCCTCGCGCAGCATGACGCCGTAGCGCAGGCGATCGACTGCCAGGGTCTTGAAACCGTTGGCATAGATGCGATTCAGGAACTCCGCCGCGTCAGGCCCCTGCACGGCGATCTTGCCGAGCGTCGATACGTCGACGATGCCCGCATGCTCGCGGACATGGGCCGCCTCGCGGATGTAGGCATCGCGCAGGCTCTCGCCCCGGCTCGGATAATACCAGGGACGCAGCCACGCACCCGCCTCGATCGTCTGCGCGCCGTTTTCCACATGCCAATCATGGATCGTCGACAGGCGTGTTGGACGGAAGTGAAGGCCGTGATCGTGAGCAACGATCGCGCCGATGGCGACAGGGGTGTATGGCGGCCGGAACGTGGTCGTACCGATCTGCGGGATCTCCATGCCCCGAAGGGCGGCCATCCGGGCAAGCGCATTGAGATTGGAGGTCTTGCCCTGATCGGCAGCCATGCCGGACGTGGTGTAGCGCTTGAGGTGTTCGACCGAGACGTAGCCTTCGAGATGGGCCTGATCGATATCGGCGAGCTTCACGTCATGCTGGAAATCGACGAAGGCCTTGCCGGGGGTCGAGCCGTTCGCGTTCGTGATCACGGTCGCGGGCATGAGGCCGCGGCCCCAGAAGTCGCCGTGATCGCGCAGGTTGCCCCGTGTTCCCGCGCCTCCGCCGGCAGCATGCCCCTGGTCCAGCGCCTCGGTGGCGGACCTCGCGCCCACAAGCGAACCGACGCAGGTGAAGGCGCCCTTCTCGACCGGAGGCAGGAACGCGTCCAGTTCGGCATCATATCGCGGCTTTCCGAAACGCTGGCTCCACAGGTGCAGCGCCGGCGCCCAACCGCCCGAGGTGACGATCAGGTCACAGGCGACAACGGACGCGGTACCGGACACCCTGCCGCTCGCATCCACCGCGGCGACGCGGGCGCCACGGACCTGCTTGCCACCCTCGGCCTTGAGGACCGAATGGCCGAGACGCAGGTCGATCCCGGCACCCAGCGCGCGCAGCGAGAGATCGCCGGGAATATAGGGACGCAGATCGCAGAGCGTGACCTTGGCGCCAGCCTTGGCCAGATCGACGGCGGCGGTATAGGCGCTATCGTTGTTGGTCGCGACGACGACCCTTTCGCCGGCCAGGACCGCATGACGATTGAGATACGTGCGCGCGGCGGATGCGAGCATGACGCCGGGCACGTCGTTGCCGGCGAAAACCAACGGCCGCTCGATCGCGCCGGTGGCCAGGATCGCCCTCCTGGTGCGGACCAGCCAGTAGCGCTGGCGCGGCTTGCCGGCTTCCGGGACAAGCAGGTGATCCTGGAAGCGTTCGACAAGACCGAAGACCTCGCTGTCATAGGCCCCGAAGGCGGTGGTGCGGCTGAGGACGCGGACGCTCGGCAGGTCCCTGAGCTCGGCCAGGGCTTGGCCGAGCCACGCATCCGATGCGCCGCCGGTGGCCTCGCCGAGAAGCGAGCCGCCGAGTTCATGGTCCTGCTCGACGAGAATGACGTTTTCGCCCTTCCGCCCGGCCGCCAGCGCCGCCGAGATACCGGCGGGACCGGCACCGACGATCAGCACGTCGCAGAAGGCGTTGATCTTCTCGTAGTGGTCGGGATCATCCAGCGTCGTCGCCCGGCCCATGCCGGCGGCGTTGCGGATGATCTTCTCGCATGCCATCCAGAAGCCTGTTCCCCGGAAGGGGCCGATGAAGGTCTTGTAGTAGAAGCCGGCGCCGAAGAAGCGCGACAGGGCGCCGTTGACGGAACCGATGTCGAACTGAAGGCTCGGCCACGCATTCTGCGATGTCGCGACGAGGCCGTCGAACACTTCCACCATCGTCGCCTGGGCGTTCGGTTCATGGCGGGCGCCATCACGCAGATGCACCAGCGCGTTCGGCTCTTCCACGCCTGCCGCCATCAGGCCACGCGGGCGATGATACTTGAAGCTGCGTGCGAAAATCTGCTGGCCGCCGGCCAGCAATGCCGATGCCAGCGTATCGCCGGGATGAGCCGGGAACGTGCGTCCGTCGAAGCTGACGGTCACGGTGCGACCGCGGTCGATACGGCCGCCGGAGGGAAGCCTTCGCGCCGTCATGCCACCACCTCGCGGGCGAGATACGCGCCCGAGATCTCGTGGGTCAGCGTATCGCGTTCCACGACCAGCCACTGGCGGCAACCGGTGACGTGATGCCAGTACTCCCTGTGCGGTCCACGTGGATTGTCACGCATGAAGACGTAGTCGAGCCAGGCCTTCGGATCGTTCTCTGTCATCTCGGGCCGGCGGATCGTCGCGTCCGAACCGTAAGTGAACTCCGTCTCGTCCCGCGGTCCGCAGACCGGGCAATGAATTCTCAACATGATGGGGACCTCAGTGGGCGTTGGGTTGCGGGCCGGCGCCCTTCTCGTCGATCTGGTAGCCGCGCGCGAAGCGTTCCAGCGTGAATTCGGCGTTGTCGGGATGCGGCTCGCCCTTGGCGATGGTCCAGGCAAAGCAATAGCCGGAAGCCGGAGTGGCCTTGAAGCCGCCGTAACACCAGCCGCCGTTGAGCCAGAGCCCTTCGACCGGCATCTTGCCGATGATCGGCGATCCATCCATCGACATGTCCATGACACCGGCCCAGTGGCGAAGCAGGCGCAGGCGCGACAACGAGGGCATCAGTGCCTTGGCGCTGTGCAGCGTATGCTCGACGATCGGCAAGCCGCCACGCTGGGCGTAGGAATTGAAGCCATCAAGGTCCCCGCCCAGCACCAGGCCTCCCTTGTCCGACTGGCTGATGTAGAAATGCGCCGCACCGAAGGAGATGACGCTGTCGACCAGCGGCTTCAGCGGCTCGGTCACGAAGGCCTGCAGCACATGGGTCTCGATCGGCAGCCGAAGACCGGCCTTCTCGGCCAGGTGCCCGGTATGACCGGCAACCGCCAGGGCCACTTTCCTGGCCCGGATCGGGCCGCGCGTGGTCTCCACGCCGACGATCGCGCCCTTGTCCCAGATATAACCGGTGACCTCGCATTGCTGGATCAGGTCGACGCCATGCTTGTCGGCGCCGCGGGCATAGCCCCAGGCGACCGCGTCATGGCGCGCGGTGCCGGCGCGCGACTGGTAGATCGCCCCATGGATCGGGAAACGCGCGTTCGGCGAGTAGTCGAGATAGGGAACGCGGCGCATCATCTCGGCACGATCCAACAACTCGGCATCGATGCCGTTGGCGCGCATGATGTTGCCGCGGCGGCGGGCGGCGTCCATCTGCGCCGGCGAGTGGCAGAGATTGTACTGGCCGCGCTGGGAGATCATCACATTGTAGTTCAGGTCCTGGCTCAGATTCTCCCAAAGCCGCATCGAGCGCTCGTAGAACAGCGTGTTGCCGGGCATCATATAGTTGGAGCGCACGATGGTGGTGTTGCGGCCCGTATTGCCGCCGCCGAGCCACCCCTTCTCAAGCACGGCGACATCGCGGATGCCATGTTCCTTGGCAAGGTAGTAAGCCGTCGCAAGCCCGTGGCCGCCACCTCCGACGATGATGACATCGTAGCTCGGCTTAGGTGCGGGATCGCGCCATGCACGCGTCCAGTGCCTGTTGCCGCTGAGGCCGTGGCGCAAGATCGATAGGGCGGAATAATGGCTCATGCGAGGCGTCCCCGAGTCCGTTCGAGTGTCGCGACGACCATGACAAACTCGACGAGGCATTTGAATCGAATAAGCAAGACTTAAAACAATTCACTAATTTCCATTATTTCAATTAATAGTGCGGACGGGCCTTGCCCGGCCGGCGCAAAAATCCTTTAAGCGCGGGGTAGTCCTCGCAACGACATGGAAGATCTGATGCTGCCCAAGATCGCCTTCATCGGCACCGGCGGAACCATTGCCTCCATAGGCAGCGACCAGTTCGATCTGCTCGATTACAATGCCGGCGAGAAGCGGCTCGATGCGGCGTCGCTGATCGAGCGGGTCGGCCTTCAGGCGACGATCGCCGACATCGTGCCGGTCAATTTCCGGCGGATCGACAGCACCGCCATGACACCGGGCGACTGGGCCGACCTCGCGGACACATGCTACGGGCTCGCGGAGGATCCCGAGCTAAAGGGCATCGTCATAGGTCACGGCACAGCCAGCCTCGAGGAGACCGCCTGGGCGCTGTCGCTGGTGCTGGATCTCGATATTCCGGTCACGCTGACGGGGTCGATGCGGCCGCTCACCGGCATTTCCACCGATGCCAACGCCAATCTCGCCGCGGCCATCCGCGTCGCGGCCGCACCCAACCTGCCGCCCGGCGTCTTCGTCGTCGTCAATGACGAGATCCATGCGCCGCGATCGGTCACCAAGACCCATACCTTGCGGCTTGGCGCCTTCCAGTCACCGTGGACGGGGCCGCTTGGCGTCGTGGATGGCCCTCACGTGAGGCTGACAAGGGCGGAGCAAGGCCGGCCGCCGCTGTTCCCGCGGTCGCTTCTGCGCGACCTGCCGCGGGTCGACATCGCCTATAGCCATGTCGGGGCCGACGGCTGCGCCATCAACGCCTTCGTCGCCGCCGGAGCGCGAGGCATCGTGTCGGCCGGTTTCGGACCGGGGATGGCGACGCCGGCCGAGATCGCGGCGCTCGGAGCCGCGGTCGAAGCCGGCATAACCGTCGTCCAATCCGCGCGAACCGGTGCGGGATTGGTGGTCGACAGCGCCCGCCATCGAAGCCTTGGCATCATCGCCGGCGGCGACCTCAATCCGCAGAAGGCCAGGATCCTGCTGTCGCTCTGCCTCGCCAGAGGCGACAGCCGCGACGAGATCGAGCGGATCTTTCAGGCGCCCTGATCGGCGTCGGCAACGGAGGGCCGCCAGATCATCTCGTCCGCGGTCTCCCTCAACCAGGGGATATGCCCCACGATGAGCGGCAGGGTATGCTTGACAAGCATGTCGCGCGCCGCTTCCGCCACCCGCGGCCCCAGCGTATCAAATTCACCGCGGCGGGTGACCAGCGTCAGTTCGCGGGAGAAGCCGGGGCTGGGCAGAGGCAGTACCGACAGCGCCGGCATGTGGATGGCGCCCTGCACCAGGCAGAGCGGCGTGGTGATCGCCACGCCAACGCCGCCGGCAACCATCGCCAACAGGGAATCCGAGGTATCGAAGGACAGGATCTGAGGGTGCTCGATGCGCAGCCGCCGCAGGTGCCGCTCGACCTGCATGCCCATGTGCGAGCGGGCGCTGTAGCGGATCAGGCGATGCTCGAACAGGATGTCGCGCAAGGGTGTGTCGCGCAGCGTATCGCCCCAGGCGACCGGCGCCACGAGCACGAAGGGCTCCCGATACAGCGTGAAGCGCATCATCTCGTCCAGTTCATCCATGGGATCGGAGGTGATCGCCGCGTCGATCTCATGGCGCATCAGTGCGTCCGTGTGGGAATGGGCCAGACCCGAGAACGCGGTGACCCTGAGCGCGATGGATCCTTCCATCAGGTCGCGGATCAGCACCGGCCCCACCGAGGAAGCGAAGGTGTCGACCATGCCGAGGCGCAGATCCTGACGCGACGGCCGGCGCGCGGTCGCCCTGACCTCCTCGATGGCGCGCTCCGCCCGATTGGCGATCTCCCGGATATGGGCGACCAGGACGCGGCCGGCCTCGGTGGCGACCAGTGGTCGCCGGTCGCGGTGAACCAGTGTCACGTCGACCTGGGCCTCGGCCCGCTTCATCGCCTGGGACACGGCGGATTGCGTCATGCCGAGTTGCGCGGCGGCCGCGCTCATGCTGCCCTGCTCGATGACTGTCGCGGCGATTTCAAGGGCGTGGAGATCCGGTAGCGGCATCGATTGAATTCAGCTGGATTAATCTTTTTCAGTAATTTGATTACTATTGACAAATCCTCATTGAAGCAATCGCCGCAATTGGTGACATTCCATTCTCATCGACTTTCCGCACCGCAACAAGAAGAATTGCCAAGCAGCTCACGGCGGTTGATGACGATGCCACCCACAAACTAAAAAGGGGAACGGAATGATGAGTTTGAAAGCACTGGTACTGACCGCTGCGCTCGCGGCGATCGGCTTCTCGGCCTCGGCCCAGGCGCAGTCCTGCGGCGACGACACGCTGTGCAAGGTCAAGGCGGCGGGCGTCCTGAAGATCGGCACCAAGGACGACTATGTCCCTTGGTCCTACCGCGCGCCGGACGGCGGCTTCAAGGGCATGGAAGTCGACATCGGCACCAAGATCGCCGAAACGCTGGGCGTGAAGGCGGAGTTCGTCAAGGTGACCTCGGCCAACCGCTTCGAATTTCTCGCCCAGGGCCAGATCGATCTGATGATCGCCTCGGCGTCCGACACCGCCGAGCGCCGCAAGGTCGTGTCCTTCGTTCACCCGAATTACTACTCCTCGGGCTACACCCTGCTCCTGCCCAAGGCCGTCACCGCGACCGAGTGGTCGCAGCTTTCCGGCCAGACCGTCTGCGCGGTACAGGGTGCCTGGTACAACAAGCCTGCCCAGGAAGAGCTCGGCCTCAAGGTCCAGGCCTTTGCCGGTACCGCCGAGACCGAGGCGGCCATGACCCAGGGCCGCTGCATCGCCCTGCTCGAGGACGACAACCAGATCAACGTCCGCCTCTCCAATCCCAAGTGGGCGGATTATCACAAGCCGCTGCCAAGCCAGGCCGACACACCCTGGGGCATGGCCGTGCGCCAGAGCGACCACACCGCGCCCTTCGGCCTCGCGATCGCCGGCATGATCGCCGAGATGCATCGCGACGGCTCGCTGCTCGAAATGGAAAAGGCCCACGGCATCGCCAACTCGGCCTTCCTCATCAAGATGCATGATGCCCTGAAAGATCACATCAACTGATTCCTGCGATCCAGGCAGTCCGGAGCGCCAATGCTCCGGACCGAACGAGGGATTGGGCTGTGATCACCAATATCCAAACATTCTTCCAGGACCTGGCGTCGTCCGGCATCAACCTGACGATCTTCTACGATGCCTTCGATTTCGACCGGTTCGTCACCGGCCTGGGCAATACGCTGCTTCTCATCCTGATCAGCGCATTGCTTTCCATCGTCATCGGCGCAGGCTGCGCGGCGATCCTCACGCTGTCGAACGGTTTCGCCGCCGCCATCGTGCGCGGCTACATCGCACTGTTTCGCAACACGCCGCTGATCGTGCAGATGTATTTCTTCTATTTCGCGATCGGCAGCATCATGCCGGTCGGACGCAACGAGCTGGGCCTGCCCCAGCCGCTGATCAGCAGCTTCAGCTGGGCGGTGCTGTCCCTGTCGCTCTATTCCGGCGCGTTCAATACCGAAACATTTCGAGCGGGCATCGGCGCGGTCCACAATTCCTACGAGGAAGCCGCGCTCGCGCTGGGTTACGGCAAGCGGCAGGCCTTCTTCTCGGTTACCGCCCCGCTGGCGCTGCGCTTCTCCTTCGCCTCCCTCGCCAACAATCTCGTGGACCTCACCAAGGCGACGACGGTCGCCTATGCCGTGGGGGTCGCCGAGCTTCTCTACGTCTCCAACCAGATCTGGTCGGACTCGCTCAACACGATCGAGATGATGAACGTGATGCTGGTGATCTATCTGGTCCTGACAGGAGCCGTCGTCTTTATCATCAACAGGGTCGAGGCGGCCATGCGCCTGCCGGGCTTCGGTCTGGGAGACGGACAATGAACCAGGCCAATCTTCTCGCGCAGATCCTCGAGTGGATGCCATTCGTGCTCCAGGGTTTCGTCCTGAACATCCTGATGAGCGTCCTGGCGATCGCCATCGGCACGACGGTCGGCACCTTTCTTGGTTTCGGGCAGATCTCGCCCAACATCCTGATCGGCGCGCCGGCGAAGCTGGCGACCCAACTATTCCGCAACGCGCCCTGGCTGGTGCTGCTGTTCTACTGCATCTTCCTGATGCCATACCAGGTGAATATCGGCGGCGTCATGATCCAGTTGCCGAGTTGGCTGCGGGCGACGATCGGCTTTTCGTTCCCCGTCGCGGCCAACTTTTCCGAGATCGTTCGCGGTTCCGTCAATTCGGTCCCCAGAGGCCAGTGGGAAGCGGCCGAGGCGCTGGGCTATAGCCGACGCGCGACGCTGTTCCGTATCATCCTGCCGCAATGCGTCACCCGGATGGTGCCGCCCTGGATGAACCTATATGCCCTGCTGCTCACCGCTACGCCGCTCTCGATGATCGTGGGCGTGGAGGAAGCGCTCGGCAGGACCCAAGCCGCCGTTCAGGCGCAGAGCGACAGCCGCGTGCTCATCCCGATGTATCTGGCCCTTCTCGCGATGTTCTTCCTCTACACCTGGCCGATCAACCGGCTGTCGCTGATGCTTGAACGCCGATTTCGCACGAAATGAGGTGCTGACATGACCATCACTCCAAACGCGGCGCCGCTGATCTGCCTGCGCGGCGTTCGCAAGTCCTTCGGCACCTTCGAAGTTCTTCGCGGTATCGACATGGATATCCGCAAGGGCGAGGTCGTTGCGATCATCGGCCCCTCGGGCTCGGGAAAATCGACGATCCTCAGGACCATCAACGGCCTGACGCCGATCAACGAGGGCACGATCCAGGTCGGCGATATCGAGGTCAGCGATCCGAAGCTGGACCAGGTCAAGCTGCGTCACCGCGTCGGCATGGTGTTCCAGCAATACAATCTCTTCCCGCACAAGACCGTGCTGGAAAACGTCGCCATGGCGCCCATCCAGGTGCTGAGGCAGCCGCGCAGGCTGGTGGAGGAGCGTGCCCGCAAGCTGCTCGCCGACATGCGCCTTCCCGACAAGGCCTCCTCCTATCCGGGCGAGCTCTCCGGCGGCCAGCAGCAGCGCGTCGCCATCGCCCGGGCGCTGTGCATGGAGCCGGAGGTGATCCTATTCGACGAGGTGACGGCCGCGCTGGATCCGGAAATGGTCAAGGAGGTGCTGTCGGCCGTGCGCAAGGTCGCCGAGGACGGCATGACCTGCATCCTCGTCACGCACGAGATGGGCTTCGCCCGCGAGGCCGCCGACCACGTCTACTTCACCGACAAGGGCGTCATCGTCGAACACGCACCGCCCGCCGATTTCTTCACCAAGGCCAGCGATCCCCGCACCAAGGAATTCCTGTCCAAGGTACTCTGACGGCCGATAGCATCGAGATCCGTGATGACCTTTTGCGGACGACCAAGCGGCTTCGACCCTCTAGGCTCTGTTGCGAGGCGGCGAAGCTGTTGTGTCGCAAACGCTGAACGGCGCTCGATGCCAATGGCGAGCCTGCGCACAAGTCGCGCCGCTCAGAGCATCTGCTCTTTGAATCTCAAGCTCATTGGCCCGTACGAGCACGCGCTCTTGCTTGTCCCGCCCGGATCAGCCCTTGATACTGGGCATCCTTGTCGGGATACCAGGGCATCCGTGCTATATCGGCGAAGCCCGGGATCGTCTCCATATGCTGTACCATGCGCCGACGCATCGCCTCGTCCGGCAAGGGACCGTACATCGCCTGGACATTGTCCTCGGCATGCTCCGGGTTTGACGTGCCACACAGAACCGTCGTGACCGCCGGATGCGCCATGACCCACTTGAGGAAGAACTGGGCCCAGGTCGCCGCTTCGAATTCCCGAGCGAAGTCCGGCAGCGGGCGATCTTCCACTACCTTCATAAGGCGCGCCTTCTCGAGCGGAAGATTGACGAGGACGCCGACCCCGCGGTCGGCGGCGGCCGGCAGCAGGCGCCGCTCGGCGCTGCGGTCGAAGATCGAGTAGTTCGTCTGAATGAAATCGACACCGCCACGCTCGACGAATTCGGCGAGCTGATCCTGCGCTCCGGCTTCATGATGGGTCACGCCGACATAGCGAATGCGTCCTTCCTTCTTCCAGGCCTGCATCAACGGAATAACGACCGGTGCGTTGACGATGCTGTGGCACTGCATGAGGTCGATCGTGTCGCGCCAGATGCGCAGCCTCGACTGCTCGAAACTTGCCACGGCATGGCTTTCGTCGCCGAGATATTCCCCGGTCGACCAGATCTTGTTGGCGACGAAAATCTCGGACGCTTCCGGCGTGCCCGCAAGGAACGCACCGACAGAGACTTCCGCCGATCCGTAGAGGGGCGACGTGTCGACGACCCGGCCGCCGCCCGCGACGTAGCGCCGAAAGACCTCGCCGAGATGCCCGCGGTCGTCGCCTGGGCGGGCGTCGAAAGTCAGGAAGGTGCCGAGACCGAGTGTGGTGAGGGTCTGCTCCGTTCTCGGAATCGTTCGCGTTCGCGCGGATGTCGTGGGAGCCGCCGCTACGCCCGGTTGGCCTTGGGCGTGGGCGTTACCTGGAAGGAAAGGTGTTGCCGCCAGCATGGTGGCTCCCGTGCCCAGAGCACCGATGAAGCCGCGCCGGCTGACACCGGAATCCTGCTGTTCGTTCATGCAGTAATCTCCTCTTTTGCAAACTTGCCTTATGCACAGACCTCGGTACGCCACCGGCGGGCGAGCCGGTGACGAGCAAGACCTGGCTGGCTGAAATACCCGTGGCTTAGACCACGAAGTCGAAGCGCCCGAACCGACCGTCGCCCGCCGGGCTGATCGTCATGAGCAGCGTTTCATCGAAAATCCGATCGCGCGCATTGCCCGGCTCGCCCGGAAAGAAAAGCTGCGTCGTCAGGACATCTCCGCCCGGCCGTTGAACCCTGAAATGGAAGTGTCGCGTGCGTCCCGGATACAGCGCCGGCACGATGGTGTTGAACCACCAGCGTCCCTGCTCGTCGGCGAACTGATGCCCCCGCAAGCGGAAGCCCTGACGATCGTACTCGCCGTTTTCGTCGGCTTGCCAAATTTCAACGAGGCTCCGCGGCGTCGGGCGACAGCGATCATCGAGGACATAGCCGGCAATGGTGATGCGCTCGCCGCGCGGCGCATCCAGATAGAGATCCTGCTTCAACGGCGAGTTCGGCTTGAAGAACGGACCGGCCTCGCGGGCGGGAGTGGGTTCATCTCCGTCGGCGCAGTCGCGCGTCAGCGGCAGCAATGGCGCGTCCTGTCCGACAGCGACCGCCGCGGACAGCGGCACGAGCGGCATTGCGAGGAAACCCGAAAGAAGTGCGCGCCTCGATGTCGTCATTTGCGGGGCCTCCGTTACTCGCCGGATCAGAACTGCCAATTGACCGGGACCCAGGCATAGCCGGCGTCCGTCTTGAGCATTCGGCCAAGGCCCGGGAACGGATAGTGAAAGCCGAGAACGAGGAGCCGGTCTGCCGCCGCCATGTCGAAGATGCGGCAGCGGGATGCAAGCGCGGTGTCCTTGTCGCGATCCGGCCCGGGCAACCAGGGCCGGTCGACATTGACGATCGGGTGGTAGGCGAGATCGGCCGTCAGCAGGAGCTGATCGTTCCCGGATTGAACGAGGAAGTTCGCCATGCCGGGGGTATGGCCGATTGCCGGAAGCGTGGTCAGCCCGGGGACAATCTCCGCGCCGGCTTCGTACAATTCGATGCCAGTCGTGACGGGCTCGACGCTCCGCTTGATGGCGGCTGCGAAATTGCGGCGGAATTCCTCGGGCACCGGCATGTAGGAAAGGTCCGGATCGTTGCGGACGAAGAAGTCCCAATCGGCGCGGGGCGCAAAGACGGTCGCCCGCGGAAATGCCTTGCCGCCGTCTGCGGTTCGAAGGTTGCCGACATGGTCCGGGTGCGTGTGCGAGACAACCACGACGTCGATGTCCTCGGGCGACAGGCCGATGGCGGCCAGGTTCTCGAAGATGCGGCCGCCTTGCGGTCCCATGGTCTGCCCGGCTCCGGCTTCGAGGAGGATCCGCCTGCCATTCGTCTCGACAAGCAACGTGTTGAGGTTCAGCGTCAGGCGATCTGCCGGCAGGAAGGCGCGCCTCAGAACCTCCTGCAGTTCTGCCTCCGGCGCATCGCTGGCATAGACCCGCGGAGGGCCGCCGATCAACCCGTCGCTCAGCACGGTCGCCGAGATGTCGCCGACGCGAAAGCGGTAATGGCCGGCATTTCCAGCCTGGGCTGGGGACGACGCGGCGGGAGCAGTCTGCGCAAGGGCCATGCCGGTCGGCAAGATCAGTCCCGTGACGGCCGACGCGGCTGTCAGCATGATCTTCCTGCGATTCAATGTGATTTCACCCATGTTTTTCATCCGTTCAAATACCTGATCGCAAGTGCCGCGTTTGATTTCTCCAGGGATGACACAGATCGAGCGCGCGGATAAGCTAATCAAAACGGATCAGCTCATTAAGCAGGACTTTGCAATGCGGCCACTACGCCTTGACAGCCTGGAAATCTTCGAAGACGTCGTGCGCCGCGGCGGCTTCAGAGCCGCCGCGCTTGGCAGGGGCGTTTCGTCCTCCGCCATCAGTCAATCGATCAGCGTGCTCGAGGAAGCGCTCGGCATCCGGCTCTTGAACCGAACGACACGCAGCGTCGCGCCGACCGAAGCAGGCGAGCAGCTTCTCGAGCGGCTAAGGCCCGCTCTTCACGACATCAGAACGGCGATCGACGATCTCAACCAGCTTCGCGAGCGGCCATCCGGCACCGTGCGGATCAATGCGCCGGGCCCGGCCGCCGACCACGTTCTGTGCCCCCTGGCCTTTGAGTTCATGAAAATTTATCCCGACGTCAACGTGGAGATCGTCAGCGATGCGGCGATCATCGACATCGTGGAGCAGGGTTTCGACGCCGGCGTTCGCTTCGGGAACCAACTCGCCCAAGACATGATCGCCATGCCGCTTGGCCCCCCTTTGCGATATGCGATCGTGGCCTCACCTGAGTATCTTCGCAAGCGCGGTCGGCCGGATTCACCGCGCGATCTCCTGCAGCACGACTGTATTCGTCGCCGCTTCCCCGGCGGTACCATGGTGACGTGGAAATTTGAGAGGGACGGCGACGAAGTGGAAATCACCCCGAAAGGCCGGCTAACACTGAGTTCGGCGCACCAGGAGCTCCAGGCCGCGCTTGCGGGATCGGGAGTAGCCCACCTGTTCGAGGATTATGTCCGTGATGATGTCGAACAAGGCAGAGTCATCGAATTGCTCAGCGACTGGAAAAAGAAGCTGCCGAGCTGGTATCTCTATTATCCGAGCCGGCGGCATACCAGCGCGGCCATGCGGGTCTTCCTCGAGTACATCCGCAATCAGAGATGATGCCCGATCGATCGCCGCGCCGGACACGCAATATCCCCTCTCCCCGCCTAGCGGAAGCTTCTGTGGTTGGCCACCGCGGTGAAGGCCGCGAGATCATCCAGGCTGGGGCGGATCATTCGTGAATCCTCTGCACCAGCTCATGCGACGCTGGCGATCTTAATGCACTAATCCGAGTTCCCACATTGATTTCGAGACTGGGAAAGGAGCTCCGGATGGAAAGCGCCTTTTACCGCAGCGATCGCCACTGACGGGTCCCAACTCGACCGTCATGGGGAGGAAATTTGCCGCTGACCGGCCAAGCGAAAGGCCGTCAGCATGCCGTTTCCGCAGATCGCCGGTGCCAGATCTCACACGGGCTACGCACCCACACTCACCGAAAGACGAAAAGGACATCCAATGCATATTCACTCAGCGCTTCTTGGTCTTCTGATTGCTTTCTCGCCAGTCGCAGTCTCGGCTCAAACGGCATCAGCCAACAAGGTTGCCGGCACCTGGCGCATGATCTCCGCGCAGATCGATCCCGAAGGAAGAAACCTGCCGGCCTACGGACAAAGACCGAATGGCTTACTCGTGTTCACTCCGGACATGCATTTCGTCGAGGTCCTCACCGATGCCGACACTCCACGTTTCGCGTCCAGCGTCCGAGGTGAAGGCACCGACGCCGAGAATCGCCAGGCGATGGCGCGCAGCATCGGATTCTTCGGGACCTACACCGTCGACGAGAATGGCGAGTTCAGCGGCAACCGCGTCGAGGGGGCTACTTTTCCAAACTGGATCGGAGGCACCCGCACACGCGATGAGCTGACACTCACCGTCGTCGGCGACCGTATGACCGAGCATTTTCAGCGTCCGGAAGGGACGAGGATCATGATCGAGTGGGAACGTGTGAAGTAAGCCGCTTGGGGGCGCTCCACCCGTCCCCTTTTTGAACGCAATACCGGATGCGGCATCGGCTCGTAATCCAGAAGCGGCCGGAGACATCTTTCAGGGACGGCCGGGATCCGACGGTGGTTCGGACAGCATCTGTTCGGGCGTTCCGGTCCCCGAACAACATCGACGAGTCGCCGCCGAAGCAAAGCTTAAGGAGCCATCGCTGCCCGGTTCATGAGCGGAGCATCAGCGGACGAACCCGCGCGGCGATTCCGGACGATCGCGAGGATATTCGAGACGCAGCCGAATAGATCGTACCTGGACGGTTGTCTATCGTGCATCCAGCCATGGAGGCGATGCGATGATTTCTATCTCGATCTGTAAAATATTCGGTCTGTCGCACAACCAGGACAAAGGACAAGGACGGGCGCTGCTGGCCAGCCTTCTGCCATTATCGGGCTTGCTCTGTCCTTTTCCGGCCGCCGCCCAGGAGATCGACGGAGCGCGTCTGTTCCAGCAACGCTGTGCGAGCTGCCACAGCATCGAAGCTGGTCAGAACAAGGCGGGTCCGCACCTGTCGGGCGTCATCGGCCGGCCCGCCGGCAGCGTCGAAGGCGCGACCTATTCGGAGGCGATGCGGTCTTCCGGCCTCACCTGGGACAGCCAGTCCCTCGACACCTTTCTCACGGCGCCGGGTCGTATGGTCCGCGGCACACGGATGACTGTGGCCCTCCCTAATGCAACCCAGCGAGCGGCGATCATCCAGTACCTCGAAGGCCAATCGGCTGATTGAAGATCAAGGAGCAGCAATCATGACAGCCTTCACCATCAACGGGCGCGCGGTCGACGTCGCCGCCGAACCCGATACACCGCTTCTCTGGGTGATCCGGGAACACCTAAAGCTCACCGGCACCAAATTCGGCTGCGGGATCGCGCAATGCGGGGCCTGTACCGTCCATGTCGACGGTGAGCCGACGCGCTCCTGCCAGACTTTCCTGGAAGACGTTGCAGGCAGAGACGTGACGACCATTGAAGGTCTGTCATCGGATGCCAGCCATCCCTTGCAGAGGGCCTGGATCGCCGAGCAGGTGCCGCAATGCGGTTACTGCCAATCCGGGCAGATCATGCAGGCGGCGGCTCTTCTTGAACACACCCCCTCCCCCACCCGTGACGAGATCGTCGCGCATATGGACGGCAATATTTGCCGCTGCGGAACCTATGTCCGCATCATCAGCGCCATTCAGCGCGCCGCGCGGGAGGGCTGAGCCATGTTCCGGACCTTGCAGCTGCAAAGCCGCGCGCTGTCGCGGCGCAGTTTCCTCGTCACGGCCGGCGGCCTCGGCGTCGCCGTCGCGTTCGGGGGCCTGCCCGACCTTGCCTACGGCGCGGCCATCGCCCCCGCCGCCGAGGGCGACTTCCGTCCCAATGCCTGGGTCACGATCGCGGCGGACGGTTCTGTCAGCATCATCGCGCCGGCCGTCGAGATGGGCCAGGGCATCACGACGACCCTGCCGCTGCTCGTCGCCGAGGAATTGGATGCCGATTGGAACCGTGTGCGCGTGGTTCAGGCGCCCTCCGACGCGGAAACCTACGGCAATCCCGGCTTCTACGGGATTCAACTCACCGGCGGCAGCGAGTCGACGCGCGGCTATAATGCGCTGCTTCGCCTGACCGGCGCCCAGACCCGCCTGATCCTCATGGCGGCCGCCGCCGGCATGCTGAACGTGCCTGTGAGGGAGCTTACGACCGAGCCGAACAGGGTCTTGCACTCATCCTCGGGCCGGACACTGGATTACGGCGAGATCGCCGCCAGCGCCGTGCTTCCGGATCCGCTGCCGCAGGCAACGGAGGCTGATCTAAAGCCAAGCGACAGGTGGCGCTATATCGGAAGCCGGACAATCCCGCGGATCGACGTACCCTCGAAGATCAATGGAACCGCGGTCTTCGGGATCGATGTCCAGCTTCCGGACATGCTCTACGGGGCGGTTCTGCGGGCGCCGGTCCAGGACGAGCGGCCGGAAGCCATCGACGATGCCGACGCGCGGAGCGTGCCGGGCGTCACCCATATCGTCCCACTGCCCTATGGCGTCGGCATCATCGGCGAGACGGTCGAAGCGACCAGGCGTGCGAAAGACCTGCTCAACGTGACCTGGAGCACGACCTCACGGGTTCGCAACTACACGAGCCAGCGGCTGCTCGACGAGTATCGCGCCGTCGGTCGAGATCTCGGACAGCAAGGCGTTAGCGCGCATACCAATGGTGACGCCGAGGCCGCGATCGCCGGCGCCGCGACGGTGATAGAAGTCGACTATATGAGCGACCACGTCGCCCATGCGACCATGGAGCCGATGAACGCCACCGCGCTGGTAACCGGCGACAGCGTCGAGATCTGGGCGCCGACCCAGGGCCCGACGGGCACGCAGGGCTTCGCGGCAGGCGTCGTCGGCACGACGCCGGACAAGGTGAAGGTCAACACGACCCTGCTTGGCGGCGGCTTCGGACGCAAGGCCGAGGCAGACTTCATCGTCGATGCGGTATCGCTGGCCAAGGCGGTGGAGGGTCGGCCGGTCAAGGTCATCTGGAGCCGTGAGGACGACGTCCGGCACGACAAGTTCCGGCCGCTTGAGGCACAGCACGTCAAGGTCGGGCTCGATGCCGAGGGGAACATCGTCGGCTGGCGTCACCGCATCGTGGCGGATTCGATCTTTGCACGAACCTTGCCGCCGGTGTTCGAGGAAGCGGGCGGCCACGACGACGTCGTGACCGACGGTGCGAAGTTCAATTATACGGTGCCCGCCCATCAGATAGAATATCTGCGTCAGGACAACGGTCTCGCCATCGGATTCTGGTTCGCGGTCGGGGTCGGCTATACGCGGTTCGCGATCGAATGCGTTGTCGACGAGATTGCCGCCGTCAGAGGCGTCGATCCCGTCGCGCTGCGGCTGGAGCTTCTGAAGGACCAGCCCCGCGCCCGAAATGTGATCGAGACGGTCGCCCGCATGGCGCAATGGGATCGGGCGCGAGACGGCCGGGGGCTCGGCGTCGCCTACTCCGATGCCTTCGGCTCGCATTGTGCCCAGGTCGCCGAGGTCTCGCTCAACCGGGATACCGGCGCCATCCGGGTGCATAAGGTCTGGTGCGCGATCGATCCCGGCGTGGCGATCCAGCCGCGCCATATCGAGGCCATGATGATCGCCGGCATCACCGGCGGTACCGGCCATGCGCTGTTCGAGCAGATCAACGTCGTCGATGGCGAGGTGCAGGAGTCGAATTTCGATACTTATCGGGTGATCCGCATGTCCGAGGCGCCCGACATCGAGGTCGCGGTGGTCCCGACACCCGGGAGCCCGTTCGGCGGCATCGGGCAGGCGGGTCTGCCGCCCACCGGCCCGGCGATCGCCAATGCCGTCGCGCGGCTCACCGGCGGCGTGCGGCTCCGGCACTATCCGTTCACGCCGGAACGAGTAAAAGCCGCGCTGGATGCCTAGACTTCCTTCCGGCCATGAAGTCCGCAAGACTCGAACGTCCCGGACTTATCGAGATTGAAATAGAGAGCTGCCCGTCTCACCGGCGCGCCAAAAGCATAGCTTGGCCCAACAGGGCTATCTCGTCATCCCGGAAAACCGGCCAGGAAGGATGCCGCATGCTCAAGATGATCGGCCGCGTCTGCGGTTTCGCCTTCACGACGTTCTGCCTCGCCGGCACCGTCACGGCCCATCACGGCATGACGGGGCGCTATGATGCCGCCATCCCGATCGTTCTTTCGGGTACGATCACCGCGACCACATTCGCCCCGCCTCATCCGGTGCTGTCGGTTCGGGTGGACACCGCCGAGCTTCCGGCTTTCGAGGTCGGCCGGCCAGCGGAGTATTTCGGGCCCGCCGTCGCGCGGGCCGAGGATGTGGGCGAGGTGCGCGAGATCGAGCTTTCGCCGGTCGGCATGTTCTACGATCTCGCCGAGCGGGTGCGTGTCGGCGATCGGATCGTGATCGTCGCGCTGCGCAATTGCTTCCCGCCGCACTAGTTCCGCAGCACCTGGCTCCGCCTCTTTGACGGCACTGTCGTCTCCTACACGGGAGACTGGGCGCCGGGTGTCGACGGGTGCAGTTGATATCGCTGAGCGATCGCCCCTACCGGACAAAATCATCGCGTCATTCTTCGAGTGTTCACAACATGGTCACGTCGTGTTGTCCGTTCGTCGCAGGCGCCAGGCTATGGGAATCGGGAGAATGCGGCCTATATCCAAGCGTCCGCTTCAACGTCGCGATCGCCCGGGAAACTCATGGATCCACTGTCGGAAGTGCTCTCACTGCTGAAGCCACGCAGCTATCTCTCCGCCGGGTTCGATGCGGGCGGCGAATGGGCGATCGAGTTTTCCAATCAGCATGACACGATCAAATGCTATGCCGTCCTCTCCGGAGGATGTTGGCTCGCGGTGGAGGGCGTCGCCGATCCGGTGCAGCTTGCCGAGGGTGACTGTTTCGTGCTGCCGAGTGGACGCCCGTTCCGATTGGCAAGCGACATGGCGATCCAGCCCGTCGACGCCAAGACGATCTTTCCGCCTGCCCGCCCCGGCGGCGTCGTGCGTGTGAACGACGGCGGCGGGCTATTCCTGGCAGGCAGCCGCTTCGCCGTCGCTGGAAGCCATGCCGGGTTGCTGCTGGGCATGCTTCCGCCGATCGTGCATATCCGCAAGGAATCCGAACAGGCTGCCCTTCGCTGGTCCGTGGAGCGCATGATGGAGGAAATGCGCGAAAGCGAGCCGGGTGGTTTTCTCATCGCACAGCATCTCGCCCACATGATGCTCGTGCAGGCCTTGCGCATGCACTTAAGCGATGGCGTGAATGGCAGTTCCCGCTGGTTCGCCGCCCTGGCGGACAAGCAGATCGGCGCCGCGATCAGGGCCATGCACGCCGATCCGGCCTTTCGCTGGACGCTGCAGGAACTCGCCGAGCGCGCCGGCATGTCACGATCGACCTTCGCACTCCGATTCAAGGAGACGACCGGCGACACGCCGATGGAGTACCTCTCGCGCTGGCGCATGCTTCTCGCCGCCGACAAGCTCGAAAATTCGGGGGAATCGATCGCAAGGATCGCGATCACGCTCGGCTATGAATCGGAGAGCGCGTTCAGCACCGCCTTCAAGCGGGTCATGGGCTCCTCACCGCGCCAGTTCGGCAACGGCCAACCAGTTCCATCTTCGCGTCGTGCTGCAAGTCACGTTGCGCAAGCCGTCGAGCGGCACCAACCGGACGGCCGCCCAGCCGCGGAATAGCACGAGGGCGATGCCGCGGGTCAGGACGAACAGCGGCACACTTTGATACAAATTTCACAAGCTGTGGCGAATGCCTGCTACAACTAACGGCTATCCTTCCCTCCAATCGATACCAGGCCGACGGCCTCGTCATCGGCATGAGTTCGAACCTGACTGACAGCAGGACGCGTAAAATCTCAGCGCCGGAAGGAAAGCATCTCGCGATGACCAACAATATAAGCTCCCTGAACCCGAAATTGTCGCAGGCTCCGCATTATGTTCGAACAGAATTGCTCGACCATGCGCTTGAGCTGGTTTTGAACACGCGCTTGAACCAGGACATAGTCGAAAGGCTGGCGAGTGCCGTGCAGGTGAAGCCGGCGTTCATATTCCGCCATTTCAGGACGAGCATCGATCTGGCCGATGCATTGGGTCAGCGCTATCTGGGCCAATTGAAACTCGAGCTCCAGGCCTTGCCTTCCACGGGGTCGGCTATCGGCGACCTGCGAATTCTCTTTCTGGAGATCTGCGACCGCTATTGGCAGAGCCGGCGCCAGGCGTCGGGTATCCTGGATGTGGTCATCATCGCGATCGAGCGGGATGGACTGGCGGTGCGGAGTTATCATCATTTCCTTGAAAATACAGTGGATCGCATCATCAAGCAGGGGCAGAAGACGGGTGAAATCCGCATAAATCTTTCGGGCCGCGACACATTGGTGACGTTCAACAGTCTCATGGCCGTAGCCGACCCGTACTCGTTCTGGCGCTACGGCCATGCCATGCAACGCGAAATGATCAGACAGCAGATCGATGTCGTCTTGAGGCCGTTGACGAAGGAGCCGGAAACGGCAAACTCTCACAGGCTTGCATCCTGACGGTCATCGGCGGGGAGCAAGCCAGTGAACGTTGACACAGTGGGCCGATGCGAACGCGGAGGTTTTCAGCAGACGATCTCATGAGGGAAAGTTCGATGCACAGCGCTGCGCATGTGGTTGTCGTGGATGATCACGGCGACATCCGGGATCTTGTAAAGCAATATCTCGAGCAGCAAGGCTACAGGGTCAGCGCGGCAGACAGCGGTTTGTCCTTGCGCCGGATCATGGAGCGTCAGACCGTGGATCTCGTTGTCCTTGACGTCATGATGCCCGGCGAGGACGGCCTGTCGGTTTGTCGTCAGCTCAGGACGACGACCAACATCCCGATCATCTTTCTCACGGCGATGGTCGAGGATACCGACCGCATCATCGGCCTTGAAATCGGCGCCGACGACTACCTGGTTAAACCCTTCAATCCGCGGGAACTTCTTGCCCGCATAAGGGCCGTGTTGCGCCGGGCCGCGACACCCGTCAATGAAACCGCCTTTCAGCACTCCAAGGTCGCCCGCCTCGGGCCCTGGCGGATCAATATGGGACGGCAGGAGATTTATGGCGATGACGGCGTCGGCATCCCCCTCAGCACGGCAGAGTTCAGATTGCTCAAGGTCTTCATTGAACGGCCCGGGCTCATCCTGAGCCGGGAGCAGTTGCTGGACCTGACGGTCGGCCGGACGGCTGACATCTTCGATCGAAGCATCGATAATCAGGTCAGTCGTCTCAGAAAGAAGATCGAACCCAATCCCAAACAGCCGTCGATCATCAAAACGCATTGGGGCGGTGGCTATAGTCTGTCGGTCGAGGTGGGTTACGAATGAGGCATTGGTGGAAAAGAAGCCTCGCGGCACAATTCATCGGCTTCACGCTGATGGCGCTCATCATTTCGCAAGGTCTGACGTTCCTCATCTCATGGGACGAGCATGCCAAGGCTCTGTACGCCGCGGCCAAAAGCGAATTCCTCAGCAGAACCGCCTCGGTCACCCGGCTGATGGAATCGGTCCCCCCGGAGTTGAGGGAACAGGCTTTGCTGGCCAGCGAAACCAGCTATTCGCGGTTCTGGCTCACGGATGAGGAACCGCAGACAGCAGCCGACTGGCGCAACCGCGCAGCCGCGGAACGCTCTCGACCGCTCGACAATTTCGTCGATCTGACATACAAGCTCGGCTTGAACGCCACCTCGAAGCCCGATGTGCCGGTCTCGGAAAAGGTCGCCGCGGCAAAAGGCGATGAAGAGTGGGCGCGCCCCTCGCCGCTGCTATGGCACCTGCCTCATCCCGCGAAATACCTCACCTTCAGCGATAACGCAGGATATGGCCTGGCGGTGAGGCTGAACGACGGGAGATGGCTCAACAGCGCATACTACAAGGTGGATGGGGGCGGATGGTGGACGTCAAAGTCGTTGCTGTCCCTTGGATTCACGGCGCTTATCCTGGCGCTGATCGGCGTCTTGATCGCAAGCCGCATCGCTCGGCCATTGCGGAAACTTGCCACATCCGCTGAAGCTCTGGGACGCGGCGAGAACCTTCCTCCGCTGGCGGAAGACGGACCGGACGAGATCCGCCGGACCGCCGAAGCGTTCAACAAGATGCAGAGCCGCCTTCACCGGTTTGTGGAAGACAGAACAAGAATGCTGGCGGCCATCGGCCACGATTTGCGCACGCCATTGACATCCTTGCGGTTGAGAGCGGAGTTCGTCAAAGACCCCGATATTCAGCAGAAAATGCTGTCCACGATCGACGAACTCCAGAACATGACGGAGGCCGCCATCTCGTTTGCGCGAGGAGAGGCATCGGCAGAAGAAACGCGCGCCATTGAACTCGAGGCGCTGGTGGGCAGTATCTGTGATGATCATGCCGATCTCGGACATCCCGTGCGGTATATAGAAGGACCCAGGACCACCTATCGGTGCCGCCCCGCCAGCCTCAGACGCGCGATCCGAAATCTCGTCGAAAACGCGGTGCGCTACGGCGGCGGCGCGAAGGTATTCATACGGCGCACCGCCCTTACGGTGGAGATCGTCGTTGAAGACACAGGCCCGGGCATTCCCGAAGCGATGAAGGAAAAGGTATTCGCTCCCTTCTTCCGGCTGGAGACATCCCGAAACCGGGATACCGGCGGGATCGGACTTGGTCTTTCCATCGCCCGAGCGGCGGTGCGCCAGCATGGAGGAGATATATCCTTCCTCCGCACGCCGACGGGGATGCAGACAATCATCTCCCTTCCACAAGAAGGCTGCGCGGATGCGGTGCCGGCCAAAAAGGCAAGGCTCTGGAATCTCAAACGCTCCCTCGACGACAGTCGGTCAAAGAATCCCGCCGAGGGGATCGTCCGGCCATCAGCGGAAGCGAAATAGCTTCTCGCCGAGGCGTCGTGGCCACTGGCCCGAGCGCTTCCGACTTCCCCTATATCGGATCTTCGACAACCGGTAAGAACGTCCCCGAAAAGCCGTGACGTTGCATGCCCGTCATCGTGAACTCAACCCGCGCTCGGAGCTGACCGCTACCGGGAATGCAGCTCTTCGACCTTTCGCGTCCGAAATCCCAGCAGCAAGGGAAGTCTTCGGTCGGTCGGAGACGATTTGATACAATTTGCCCACCCCTCGGCAAAGCCCAGCGACAAACGATTGTTACCGATTGGCTCCGGTTGTTTCGGCCGCCACTGCGCTCGGCCTCTCCAACCGCACGCATTAGCTTTTTTGACCGTCCCGTCGCGTTCGCTTTTCTGATCGGAGCGACTGAGCATTCGGAGGAAATCACGGTGCCGAACTCACCTCCGGTCCAGCGGACCGAACCGCATGCCTCCCTTTCTGTATTCGATGCCGTGATGATCATGGTCGGACTGGTGGTCGGGATCGGGATATTCCGCACGCCGTCCATCGTCGCCGCCAACGTGGATACGGAACTCGAATTCATTCTCGTTTGGATTGCCGGCGGTCTTGCCACGCTCATCGGCGCATTATGTTATGCCGAGCTCGCGGCGGCCCATCCCCATGCGGGGGGTGAGTATCATTTCCTGTCGAGAGCCTATGGAAGGCCGGTCGCGGTCTTGTTCGGGTGGGCGCGCGGCTCCGTCATGCAAACCGGCGCGATCGCCGGCGTCGCATTCGTACTCGGCGACTATCTTGCCCAGCTGTTTCCTTTCGGTCCCCATGGCCCGGCGATTTTCGCCGCCCTCTCGATCATCGTCTTCACGGCGATCAACGTCGCAGGCACGGGCCACGGCAAGAGACTGCAGGTCGCGATAACATTCGTCGAACTGGGGGCTGTCGCGGCGATCATCCTGATAGGCTTTTCCTTCTCGGGCAGTAACGAGCCCGCGGCGCTCAGCGATCCCTCGACGAATGCCGCGCTCGGAATGGCGATGATCTTCGTGCTCCTGACCTACGGGGGATGGACCGAGGTGGCCTATCTAACCGGCGAGATCAAGGACGCTCCCCGCAAGATCGCACGGGTTCTCGTCCTGGGCACGGGGGTGATTGCCGGCCTCTACGTCGCCGCCAACATCGCGATGCTGGCAGTGCTGGGTCTCGACGGCTTGCGTGCCTCGGATGCCGTCGCGACCGACATGATGCGCATCGCGATCGGCCCGTCCGGGGCGGTCATTGTCACTCTTGCCGTGATCCTGGCGGCGATATCGACGCTAAACGCCACCATCTTCACAGGTGCGCGCGTCTACTACGCGATGGCCCGCGATCTCACGCTCCTGCCGCGCGTCGGTGAGTGGAGCAAGCGGGGAGAAACTCCCGCCAACGGCCTTATCATGCAGGCCGGCGTGGCGCTCGCACTGGTCGGAATCGGAGCCGGCACGCGGGACGGCTTTCAGGCCATGGTCGACTATACAGCTCCGGTCTTCTGGGGTTTCCTCCTCCTGATGGGGGGCGCGGTCTTCGTGCTTCGCTGGAAGCAGCCCGCTTCTTCGCGTCCGTTTTCGGTACCGTTCTATCCACTCACTCCCGTTCTGTTCTGCCTGACCTGCGCATACATGCTGCATGGCAGCCTGGCCTATACCGGGTTTGCGGCTCTCCTCGGGATCGCCATGCTGGCATTAGGCGCGCCCCTTTTGAAATTCCAGCGGCAGGATAGCGCAACGGCACTTTCCGTGCCGCCCAGGCCACAGCCGGCCTTATCTCCGACCCACCAAGCAACACAGAAGGATGTTCATCATGTCGACGCTTCGTAACCTCACCATGGCATGTGCCCTGATGGCCATTTCCCTTGATCCGGCGATCGCACAGACAGCCCCTTCCCAACCCACCGCCGGCACTTACGAGCCCAAGGTGGGTCAGGAGGGAAAGGACGTCGTCTGGGTCCCGACGCCCCAGGCGCTGGTCGACCGGATGCTTGCAATGGCCGAGGTCTCGAAAGAGGATTACCTTATCGATCTTGGTTCGGGAGACGGCCGCACGGTCATCACAGCCGCCACGCTGGGCGTGAGAGCCCACGGCATCGAATACAATCCCGACATGGTCGCGCTTTCCAAACGCAACGCGCAAGCGGCCGGCGTGGAAGATCGCGCGACATTCATTCAGGCGGACATTTTCGAGTCGGATTTCTCCGAGGCTTCAGTGATCACGCTTTTCCTCCTGCCGGACCTCAACCTTCGGCTCCGTCCGACACTGCTCGATATGAAACCCGGCACCCGGGTAGTCTCCAACAGCTTCCACATGGGCGACTGGCGGCCTGACGACCAGATCGATGCCGGAAGCGAATGCGAGAACTATTGCCGTGCCTACAAATGGGTTGTTCCCGCCAAGGTCGCCGGCGAATGGCGTCTTGGAGACGACCAGCTGACCTTGACCCAGACCTACCAGATGCTGTCGGGAACATTGGTGCGGAACGGCACGGCCCATGAGATCAGCGAGGCCAGGATGGATGGCACCAACATCACCTTCACCGCGGCGGGCATGCGCTACAGGGGCTCCGTCGATGGAAATACGATGACCGGCGCGGCGGAAAATGGTGACGCCCGCTGGACCGCGGAGCGGCAGGCGGACTGATCCGGCCGGGGTGTGCCGGCCTCGGGCTGAAACACCCGCCGGCTCGCCTTCACGAACAATGGCGGACGATCGCGATGGGATCGCGGACGTCTCCGCATAGACCTCTCCGTGATGCCTGTCATAGCGTCACGGCGCAGGAATGGCGCCTGCGGAATTGTCACATCGACTGTGAATACTTGATGGGCCCGGTTCGTCGAGTGTTCGGTTGAACTTGCCCTCTTGTCCCTGACAGACCGGAATGAACTGATCTCCCCGTTCCCGACGTGTGACGGTCGCAGCGGACGAGGCGGAGCCGTGACGGCGACCTCGATACGGGAAATGCATCTGGCCGGTTCATCCCGGACGCCGACCTTCGACCCATCACGGGAAGAAGCGCGGCCTAACAACAACCATGGAGAAACGGATGACTCGTCGATCGAGGTTCATCATCAGCGCTGCGCTATCAACAGCATTCCTCGTCGGGCTTGGCGCTCTGTGGCACGGATTCGAAATACCGGCCTCCCAGGCGCAGAGCCCGGCTCCGCCGCCGGCCGCGCCCACGGTCGTCGTGGCGAACCCGATCATGCGGGAAATCACCGAACACCGTGAGTTCGCCGGTCGCTTCGAACCGAGCGCCGCCGTCGAGATCCGCGCCCGCGTGACCGGCCACATCGAGTCCATCGGATTCGCCGACGGCGATCTCGTGCAAGCCGGGCAGCTTCTGTTCGCCATCGACCCGCGCCCCTATCGGGCCAGACTTGACGAGGCGCGCGCATCGCTGGCGAGTGCGGCCGCGCAGCTCGAACTCGCTGACCGGGAGCTGCGGCGCGCGGAGCAACTCGCCGGCAACGCCGTCTCCCGGGCGACGCTGGAGCAGCACCAACAGCAAAAGAAGATGGCTGACGCCGCGCGAGAGCTCGCCGAGGCCACCTTGAACCGTGCCGAGATCGAACTCGGGTTCACCGAGGTCCGTGCTCCGTTCACCGGACGGATCTCAAACCGCCGCCTCGATATCGGAGCGCTCGTCACCGACGGGACGATGCTCACGACAGTGGTGGCGCTCGATCCCATCTATTTCGTATTCGACATGAGCGAGCATGATCTGCTCACCTACGAGGAAGCCGTACGGCGCGGCGGGCTTCCAACCATGTACGGCCGACAGATTCCGGTAGAGGCCAAGGCGCAAAGGGATAACGACTGGCCCTACCAGGGCATTATCGACTTTGTCGACAACCGGCTGGAGGCAGGCGCCGGCACCATTCGTACTCGCGCCAGAATTTCGAACACGAACCAGCTCCTCACCCCAGGGCAGTTCGGCCGCGTGCGGCTGCCCTTTACCGGAAGCTACACGGCAATGCTGGTCCCAGAGACGGCTCTTCTGACCGATCAGAACCGCCGCGTGCTGCTCGTCGCCTCGGCGGACGACACGATCCGCTCCGTACCGGTCGAACTCGGCCCGCACCAGCCCGGGGGGCTGCGCATCGTGCGCGGCGGTATCAGTCCAGACGACCGCGTGGTGATTAGCGGTCTCCTGCGCGCCCGTCCGGGCCAGAAGGTGACCCCGCAACGGGGGGATGCCGTACCGGGCGCCTCCGACACCTTGGCCACGAACTGAAGAGGCGGCAATGCGTCTTGCACATTTTTGCGTCGACCGGCCGATCTTTGCCTCGGTGCTGTCGATCCTGATCGTTCTCATCGGCATCGCCGGCTACGCGATCCTTCCCGTCGCACAATATCCTGAAATCGCGCCGCCCACCGTTGTGGTGAACGCGCAATATCCAGGCGCTTCGGCGCAGGTCATCAGCAACACGGTCGCGACGCCTCTGGAACAGGAAATCAATGGCGTCGAGAACATGCTCTACATGTCCTCGCAAGCGACCGGCGACGGTCAGCTCACCATCACCGTCACCTTCGAGCTCGGCACCAATATCGATGCCGCCCAGGTGCTCGTCCAGAACCGCGTCGCGGTCGCCGAACCGCGCCTGCCGGAGGAGGTTCGCCGCCTGGGCGTCACCGTGCGGAAGACGTCGCCGGACATCATGATGATCATCCAGCTGTTCTCGCCGGACGACTCGCGCGACCAGCTCTATCTCTCCAACTACGGAACCCTGCGCATCCGCGACGCGCTGCTGCGGGTGCGGGGCGTCGGCGACGTGCGCATGCCGACCGCGCGTGACTATTCGATGGTCGTCTGGCTGGATCCAGACCACGTCGCGGCGCGCAATCTCACGGCCGGGGAAGTCGTGGCCGCGCTGCGCGCCCAGAATGTGCAGGTCGCCGCCGGCGTCGTGAATCAGCCGCCCGTCCCGACCACAGGCGCTTTCCAGCTCAACGTCGAGACGCTCGGTCGCCTATCCGATCCGGCGCAGTTCGAAGACATCATCGTGCGAACCGATCCTGCCGGACGCGTCACCCGCGTCCGCGACATTGCCCGGGTCGAGGTCACCGCGCAAACCTATCGTGCCGACGCCAGTTTCAATGGCCGCCCGTCGCTGCCGATCCAGGTGCTGCAACAGCCGGGCTCCAACGCGCTGGACACCGCAGAGCGCGTCGCAGAAGAAATGCGCCGCCTCGGCGAGCAAATGCCGAGTGGCGTGGGCTATGAGATCGCCTTCAACCCGACGCAATTCATCGCGCAATCCGTCGCCGAGGTTTACCGGACGCTTGGTGAGGCCGTGATCCTCGTCGTGGTGGTGGTGGTGCTCTTCCTTCAAAGTTGGCGTGCGGCCATCATCCCGATCGCAGCCATTCCGATCTCCCTGATCGGCACCTTCGCGGTGATGGCGGCGCTTGGCTATTCGCTGAATACCCTTTCGCTGCTCGCAATGGTGCTCGCCATCGGCATCGTGGTGGACGATGCAATCGTCGTCGTCGAAAACATCGAGCGACACCTGCGCCGGGGTCTTTCGCCTCGCGAAGCCGCCCATCGCTCGATGGACGAAATATCGGGCGCCTTGATCGCAATCGCGCTCGTCCTTTCCGCCGTCTTCGTCCCGGCAGCCTTCGTATCGGGTATCTCGGGACAGTTCTTTCGACAGTTCGCCGTGACAATCGCGAGCGCAACCATCATTTCCGCGTTCGTCTCGCTGACGCTCAGTCCCGCTCTCGGCGCGCTCCTGCTGAAGCCGCACGAACACCATGCCCAGGGCGCCGGTGGCCGCTTGCGCTGGGTGAGGCGCGGGATTTCCGCGTTCAACACCGGTTTCGACCGCCTTTCGCTCGGCTACGGCGCCATGACGCGACGGCTGCTCCGGCTCGGTTCCCTGACGCTCATACCCTATGCGGGCCTGCTGGCTCTTACCGCGTATCAGTTCGAGCGCGCGCCGCGAGGCTTCATACCCGAACTGGACCAGGGCTATTTCATCGTGGCTGTCCAGCTTCCGCCGGGCTCCGCCTTGTCCCGCACTCAAGACGTCATGACCGACCTGTCCAACCGCATCATGGGCATGGACGGCGTCGCGCATGTCATCGCCGTCGCCGGCCTGGACGGCGCCACCTTCACCAATGCCTCCAATACCGGCGTCGCCTTCGTTCCGCTCCAGCCCTTCGCCGATCGCGCATCGCGCAACCTCAGTGTCGATGCCATCATGGCGGCAGTGCCCCGCCAGGCCGCCGGATTGACGGAGGCTGTCATCATCCCGATCAAGCCGCCAGCCGTCCGGGGCATGGGAAATGCCGGCGGCTTCCGGATGATGGTGCAGGACCGGATCGGCTCCACTCCAGCCGAACTCGAATCGGTCATCCGCGCCATAACCGCGGAGGCGGCGCGCCACCGCGAGGTCGCGCGAGTCTTCTCCCCCTTCAACACCGCCACTCCGACGCTCTACGCAGACATCGACCGCGTGAAATCGGAAATGCTCGGTGTACCGGCGAGCCGGGTATTCGAAACCTTGGAAATATATCTCGGGTCGTCCTACGTGAACGATTTCAACTTTCTTGGCCGAACCTTCCAGGTCCGGGCGCAGGCCGACGGCGCGTTCCGTCAGGACCCGGCAGTCATCGCCGATTTCAAGACGCGCAGCGACAGCGGCTCCATGGTTCCGCTAAGCTCGGTCGCGACATTCGAGGAACGCACCGGCCCCTATCGCATGCCGCGCTACAACCTTGCCTCGGCCGGGGAGGTGCAAGGGGCTGCCGCACCCGGCGTCTCCACCGGCGCAGCACTCGACCGCATGGAGCAGATTGCCGCCCAGGTCCTGCCGGACGGCTACGGCTTCGAATGGACGGAGCTCGCCTTCCAGGAACGCCGTGCAAACGGTTCGGGACTGATCGTTTTTGCCGCCTCCATCCTGTTCGTCTTCCTCTTGCTGGCCGCACAGTACGAGAGTTGGATGCTACCGCTTTCCGTCATGCTCATCGTGCCGATGTGTCTTCTGTCCGCCGTGACCGGCATTCTCATCGCCTCGATGGACGTAAACATCCTGGCACAGATCGGGTTCATCGTCCTGATCGGACTGGCGGCGAAGAACGCCATTCTGATCATCGAATTCGCTCGACAGCGCGAGGAAGAGGGCGCCGATCCTGTCGAGGCGGCCGCCGAGGGCGCACGTGTCAGGCTGCGGCCGATCATCATGACCTCGCTCGCCTTCATCCTTGGCGTAATGCCGCTCGTCTTCGCAGTTGGAGCCGGAGCGGAGTTGCGCCAGGTTCTTGGCGTCGCGGTCTTCGCCGGCATGATCGGCGTGACCCTGTTCGGCCTGATCTTTACGCCTGCCTTTTACGTGATCTGCCGCAAATTGGCGGCCCGCTTCGGCACGCGCCAAGTGGCTGTCCAGCACGCAGCACCCGCAACACTACCCGGACAACACGACAGATGACCAGACCGGTTAGCCCTGCGCCTGCCCGAACGGCATCTGTCGCGGCCGCCGTCCCGTCAGGGCAAGGATCGCATTCCCCGATCAGGCTCGCCGATCGCCACGTCGACGATCGGATCGGGAAGAAGGAGTGTGCGCCGCGCCGCGTCGAGAAATGGAAACGGAGCGGCATATCTCCTTCTCCCCGTGAAAACGGGGAGAAGGTGCCGGCAGGCGGACGAGGGGCAAGCCCCCAGATGACAAATCCTTTGCAATCACAAACTCTTACGTGGGGTCGGGTCGAGATTGAACAGCTTGGCCGCATTCAGGCCCAGAATATTCCTCTTCGCCTGTTCGGAGAGGAAAGGCAGGTCGTAGATTTCCTGCGGCAGGTCGAAGTCGAAATGCGGCCAGTCGGAGGCGAAGAGAAGCTGTGACTCGGCGTTGATCATCTCCAGCGTCAGTTCCAGCGCCTTCATGTTGACCGTTTCCATCGGCTGGGTCGTGTACCAGCAGCTCTCGCGCATGTATTCGCTCGGAAGCTTCTTCAGCTGCGGCGCTTCGGAGGGCCGCATCAGATACTGGTCGTCCAACCGCTGCATGAGGAAGGGCACCCAGGCGAGCCCGCTTTCCACCCAGATGCTTTTCAGCTTCGGAAAGCGTTCCGGAATGCCGTTGAGGATCCAGTTTGTCAGATGCACCATGTTGCACCAGACGAAGCCGAGCGCATGCATGCCGAGGAAACGGTTGATGGTGGAAAGCGACTGGTCCTGCCAGTGATAGGCGGCATGGAAGGCGATCGGCAGATCGCGCTCCTCGAGCATCGAATAGACGCGCATATAGTCGTTGTGATGGATCGGCTTATGGCGCGTCGACGGCACGCAGAAACCGATGACGCCCGGCTGTCCGGCAAATTCCTCGATGGTCCGCTCCGCTTCCTTGGGCACGTTGAACGGCAGATAGGCGAGCGTCTTTATGCGGTCGTCCTTGGTCAGCACCTTGTCGATCAGCCAGCGGTTATAGGCCCGGCCGAGATAGACCTCCATTTCCGGCTGCGGATGGAGACCGAGGGTCAGCATCGGCGTCGGGAAGAGCACCATGTAATCGACGCCGAGCGCGCTCATCGCACGCCGCGTCAGCGTCACGTCCCGATGTATGCCATCATCCACCTTTTCGCGGATGCCCGCCTGGTGCGGGATGCGGCCTCCGACATCCTGGTATTTCAGGCCCATGTCGCCGTTGAGGCCGTAGGACGCGGTGCCCATCTTCTCGTCGTGGAAAAGCATCGCCTGATGGCGGATGACCGGGTCCTCGATATATTCGACCAGTTCATGCCAGGAGATGGTCTCGGTATGGTGGGCATCGACGTCGCAGATCAGCCAGTCCTGGAAACCGCGCCGTTTTGCAGCCTTTTCGGCATGCGCAAGGATGTCGCGCGTATCGGTGAAGACGTCGATCTCCTGCACCGGCAGTTCGCGAGCTCTGTCCTTGTTCGAAATATCCATGTTCGCTCTCCTCCAGCGACAGGTTGATTTTAGGGCTCAGTCCTCGTCGGGCCGGCGCCGGTACCAGAGCGCCAGTTCCATAGGGCCGAGATGCAGCGCACGCAGGATTTCCGAGACGGCGGAAAGCGCTTCGGTCGCGGTCACCGTCTCGTCGCGTTCACCTGTGAGCGGACGGAAGGTACGTTCTTCACCGTCGCTCTTGGCGACATAGAGCCGGATCGCCGCAGTCATCATCCGGGCGACCGCCTCGTCGGATACGCGCGCGGCCTCACCGGTTTCCAGGAGCTTATCGGCGGCTTTCTCGATCTCCGCGGTCGTATCCTCGATCCAGCCATAAGGGTCGTTACGCAGTGTGTCCTGACGGACATCCGGATCAGAGGACGACATAAATCTGCCCTTCCCTGACTGCGAGTTCGGCGCGGTGCAGGCGGTAGCGGCCGGCGGCATTCCTGCCGGTTTCGATATTGAACTCCCAGCCATGCCAAGGGCAGGCGACGTGCATATTCTCCTCGTTGTATTGCAACGTACGCACTTCGCAATTGTCGTCGAGGGGCTCGATCACTTCCGGATAGATGCGGCCCTGACAGATCGGCCCCTGCCGATGCGGACAGAGATTGTGCCAGGCGTGCAGCACGCCCTTCACCCGGAAGATGCCGATCTCCTTGTCGCCGCAGGCCACAACCTTGCGGCCGCCATCGGCGATCTCCTCCTCCGAACAGACCAGATATTCCGCCAAGGTTCTCCTCCCTTCCTTCGCGTTAATTTCAATATTATTGAAATCATTCAGTTATATTGTATAGTCGTGATCGACCACGTCAAGCGGAGAGGTCATGGACGCGTCGGCGAGAAGAGATACAGAGAGCAGGGGGGCGGGAATCCAGTCCCTCGAGAAGGGCCTGCGGGTGCTGACGACGATCCAGCATGCAGGCCGGCCGATGCGGCTGAACGATATCGCCGCCGCGGCCGGCATGACGCCCAGCATGGCGCATGGCTACCTCGTCAGCCTCGTGCGTACGGGCTTCGTGGTTCAGGACCGGCTCTCCGGCCTCTACGATCTTGGCGATGCGGCGCTGCAGCTCGGGCTTGCCTCGCTTTCGCGCACGGATTTCCTTGGTCTCGCCCGAACGGCGATCTCAGAGCTCGCCGCGGTGCTCCACGAGACGGTGACGCTTGCCGTGTGGAACGGCGATGCCCCGGTCGTCGTCGACAAGATCGAGGGCCGCTCGGACAGCGTCTACGAGATCAAGGTCGGCTCGCTGGTACGTCTATGGCCCACGGCAACCGGCCGCGTGTTCATGGCCAACCTGCCGCAAAGCGAATGGGAACACCATCTGCGCACCATGATGCGGCAGGGCGGCGAGCACGAAGCCTCGATCGAACGCTTTGTCGCCGACCTCACGGACGTGCGCGAAAAAGGATATGCCGCGACATTGCCGGCGACAGTTCCGGATTTTTCCGCCATAGCGGTTCCCGTCTTTGACCATCGCACGCACCTGAAGGCGGTTATTACCGTGCTCGGCCGTCAGGACGGCTTCGATATCGCTCCCTCCGCTCTGCCGCTCACCGCCGCGCTGCGCGCGGCAAAGGCGCTGTCGCTGCGGCTTGGTGCTTCAGTAAGTTGAGGGTTTCAGGCAAGGCGGCTTGTGCGGCCGCATTTTCTCGGCTACCCCGCTCATATAACCATTTTAGAATTAAGGATCACCGCATCGTGATGGCTGAAGACGTGACGTCCGAAGACGCAGGCACAGGCGAGTGGGTCATGCAGCATCCCCGCGCCATCTATTTCCTGAACCAGGCAAACCATGCGGTGCGCACCCGGCTGGAAGCAGCACTTGCCCCCATGCAGATGACCGGTATCCAGTACACGGTGCTCAGCGTGATCGGCAGCCGCGACGGGCTCTCGTCGGCCGAGCTCTCCCGCCGCTTCTTCGTCACGCCCCAGACGATGAACGAGCTGATCGGCGGTCTGCAGCGCCGCAATCTGATCACCCGCAAAGAAGATCCGGCCAACCGCCGCATCCTGCGCATGAGCCTGACGAACGAAGGCAAGCGGATGATCAAGGCCTGCGACGCG
Source organism: Xaviernesmea oryzae (assembly GCF_900177415.1). Lineage (GTDB taxonomy): Bacteria > Pseudomonadota > Alphaproteobacteria > Rhizobiales > Rhizobiaceae > Neorhizobium > Neorhizobium oryzae_A. Next base: position 174,594 of record NZ_FXAF01000008.1, read on the forward strand.
GCTGCGGACATCATCGAACGAGACGTATTCTCGTTCCTGCCGCAGGAAAGCTACGAGCAGTTCCGTGATCTCTGCCGGCAGATTGCCCGCAATCTGCGAGAGCGTGACGAGGCCGCAAAGGCGGAATAGCCGGAAGCAAGACCGAAGCTTATCGTCGCTGCGCCCGCGACAAGCGGGATTACGGTCTAAACTTTGAGCTGAATGCCGCCGCAAACGCACAAGCTTTCGGCGGCAATATCTTACGGAACGTTAATTTGACGGCGGGGGACAACCCGCCGTTAGCTTCCTGCAGCCGCCATGATGGCGGTCAGAGGCTCGCATCCGTGCCTGGCACGGCAACGCGAGCCTCGTTCAAGAGACGAGGCTCCACTTATCGGAACAGCCTGTCCACATAGTCGCGGCCGAGGCCCACTTTCTCGTAATGATCGCGACAGAGCGCGATGTAGTTGTGGACATCGAAGAAGCCGTCGGGTTCACCCTTGTCGTCGAGCCAGATCAGCGGCCCCTTCACCTGGAAGAAGACCTTCATCGGCTGATCGCTTTCATAAGCCACCAGCGTGTGCCCTTCGCCGGGCGTCTCGTAGACGAAGTCGCCGGCCGTCGCCGTCCAGTCATGTTCCAGATAGCCCCATTTGCCCGAGATCGTGTAGGCGAAGACCTCATGCGGGTGATAATGGCGGTTCACCAGTCCGGCCTTCTTCGCCATCAGGATGTCGCACCATTTGTTCTGGGTTGGCGAGATCCACAAGGGCCGCGAGGAGACCGTCTCGGTGAAGGGCACGTAATAACGCTCGTCCTCGGTCGGCGCATCGTTGATATAGACCTCCGGCAGCGCATCCGGCTGAAAGACCTTGTCGATGGGCGCCAGGTCCTTCCAGAATTCCGACGTTGCGAGTTCAGGCATGGGTTTCCTCCTTTTTTGAAGCAGAGTTTCAGACGCTCATTCCGCCATCGACCATCAGCGTCGTGCCGGTCACGAAACTCGACTGGTCCGAGGCGAGATAGAGCACCGAACGGGCGATCTCCTCCGGCGTGCCGTGGCGGCCGAGCGGGATCCTGGCGTTGAAGAATTCCGTGCCGTCACCGCCGATCGCCTCACCCAGGCCTTTTTCCACATGGAGCTGGAAAGCGTTGTCGATCGGCCCCGGATGGATCGTATTGACCCGGATTCTTCTGGACGCCAGTTCCTTGGCAAGGCAGCGCATCAGGCCGACCTGCGCATGCTTTGCGGTGATATAGGCATAGACGCCGGCGTCGCCCCGCATGCCGGCGACCGACGAGGTGATGATGATCGACCCGCCGTCGTTCATCTGCGGCACGGCATGCTTGGCGGCGAGAAACGCGCCCTTCACATGCACTTCGAGGACGCGGTCGAAAACATCCTCTGGATAATCATGGATCGGCGCGACCCTGCCGAAATTGCCGGCATTGGAGAAGAGCACGTCGAGCGGGCCGAAGCGCCCCACGGTTCGTCCGACATAGAGCGCGGCATCCGTCGCCCGCGAGACATCGGCGGCGATCAGCTCGACGCGATCCTTCGGCAAGTCTTTCGCCGCCTGCTCCAGCGCTTGCATGGAAAGGTCGATGAGCGCGACATTGGCGCCCTCATCCAGAAACAGTTTCGCGGCGGCGAGGCCGAGGCTCCCCGCGCCGCCGGTAATGATGCAGGTCTTGTTGTCGAGAAGCGGCATTTTTTCTCCTGATGCCGTTATGTCGGAAGCCGGCTTTGCCCCTCATCCGCCCTGCCGGGCACCTTCTCCCTGTTCTGACGGGGAGAAGACACTTGCGGCATGCCTAACCTTCCAACAACCTTCGAAGGAGGAAACCGGTGCGGCATATCCCTTCTCCCCGCTCGCGGGGAGAAGGTGGCGGCAGCCGGATGAGGGGCAATTGGTTAAATCGGATAGTGGATGTGCCCGTCCTGGATGGTGATCCAACGCAGTTCGGTGAACTCGGCGATGCCCGCCTTGCCGCCGAAGCGGCCATAGCCGGATTCCTTGACGCCGCCGAATGGCATCTGCGCCTCGTCATGCACGGTCGGGCCGTTGATATGGCAAATGCCGGATTCGATGCGGCGCGCGACGCCCATGGCGCGGTTGACATCCTTGCCGAAGACGGCGGCGGAAAGCCCGTACTCCGTGTCGTTCGCCACGCGCACCGCCTCGTCCAGCGAGCCGACGCGGATGATCGACGCGACCGGGCCGAAACTCTCCTCGCCATAGATACGCATCGCAGGCGTCACGCGGTCGAGCAGCGTGGCTTCGACAATCGTGCCCTCCACGCCACCGCCGGCGGCGAGCACGGCGCCCTTGGAGACGGCGTCGCGCACCAACGCGTCGATCCTCTGGGCCGCGCGGGCATCGACGACGGAGCCGAGCGGAGTGTTGCCCTTGCGCGGATCGCCGGCTTTCAGCGTCTTCACCTTTTCGGTCATGGCCTGGACGAACCGGTCTGCGATCTTCTCGTCGACGATCAGCCGCTCGGTGGACATGCAGATCTGGCCCTGGTTCATGTAGGCACCAAAGGCGGCGGCCGCGACGGCCTCGTCGATATCCGCATCGTCGAGCACGATCAGCGGCGCCTTGCCGCCGAGTTCCAGCAGTACCGGCTTCAAGTGCCGGCCGGCTGTTTCGGCGATGATGCGACCGACGCGGGTCGAGCCGGTGAAGTTGACCCGGCGCACCGCGGGATGGGCGATCAGCGCCTCGACGATCTCGCTCGCATCCTCGGGAGCGTTGGAAATGGCGTTCAGCACGCCTTCCGGAAGGCCGGCCTCATGCAGGGAATCGACGATCAAGCGATGGGTACGCGGGCAGATTTCCGAGGTTTTCATGACCACCGTATTGCCGCAGGCAAGCGGCATCGCAACGGACCGCACGCCAAGAATGACCGGCGCATTCCAGGGCGCCATGGAGAGGATGACGCCGACCGGCTGGCGAACGGCCATGGCGAGGCTCCCGGGCCGGTTTGAGGGAATGACCTCGCCCGAAATCTGCGTCGTCATGGAGGCCGCCTCACGCAGCATGTCGGCGGCAAGCATGACGTTGAACATCGCCCAGCCGGCCGTGGCACCGGTCTCGGACGCCATGGCGTCGACGAAATCGGGAGCTTTTTCCTGCAGTTTGTCGGCCGCCGCCATCAGTATCTTGCGGCGCTCGCTGGGGCCTATCGCCGACCAGGCGGGGAAAGCCTTGGCGGCGGCATTGGCGGCCTGGCGGGCATCCTCGACAGACGCAGCGGCGACGGTCGAGGCCACTTCCCCCGAAATCGGGTTCAGCCGCTCGAAACGACGCCCGTCGGCAGCTTCCACTTCGGCATTGTTGATCTTCAGGCCCAGCATGTTCATGGGGTTCTCCTTCAGTTTAAATCAGTGCGCAGCGCCCAGAAAGGCGCGCTGCACGGCAGCGTCGCCCATCAGGGCCTGTGCGGTGTTCTCTCCACTGATGCGGCCCGCCTCGGCGAGATAACCGCGGTCGGCGATCGACAGGCTCATCTTGACGTTCTGCTCGACGATCAGGAGCGCCAGCCCGCGCTCGCGGATGCGGCCGAGGCTCCTGAACAGTTCCGTGACCACCACCGGCGCCAAGCCCAGGCTCGGCTCGTCGAGCATCAGGAGGTCCGGCTTCGACATCAGCGCACGACCGATCGCCACCATCTGCTGCTCGCCGCCGGACATGGTGTTGACATATTGCGCCCGGCGTTCCTTCAGCTTCGGAAAGAGGTCGTAGACGAATTCCCGGTTCTCACCGGCATATGCCCGCGCTCGCTTCGCATAGGCGCCGAGCGCCAGGTTCTCCTCGACGGTCAGCTCGCCGAAGACGCCTCTCCCCTCCGGCACCAGGGCAATGCCCGCCTCCAGCACCTCGTGCGCCGGCATGCCGGTGATCACATGGGTGCCGAACGAGACGATCGCGCCGCTGTCCGGCTTCGTCATGCCGGCGATGGATTTCAAGAGCGAGGATTTGCCGGCCCCATTGGCCCCGAGGATAACGACGGTCTCGCCCTTTCCGACCCGGATCGAAACACGGTTCAGCGCTACATGGCGGCCGTAATGCAGCGAAAGATCGGCCACTTCAAGCATGGGCGTCTCCGAGATAGGCGTTGATGACCTCGCGGTCCGCAAGCGCTTCGGCTGTCGGACCGTCGGCGATCTTGCGTCCGGCATTCATGACGACGCAGCGGCCGCACAGCGCCCGGATCGCGTCCATCACATGCTCGACGAGCAGGATCGTCACGCCGCGCTTCTGGATGGAACGGATGAGCTCTATGCCTGTCTTCAACTCGGTCGGATTGAGGCCGGCAAGCCATTCGTCGAGCAAGAGCAGTTCCGGCTGGGCGGCAAGTGCGCGGGCGAGCTCCATGCGTTTCTGGTCGATATAGGTAAGGTCCTGCGCGCTCTGATCCGCCCTGTGGGCAAGGCCAACCTCGTCGAGCCGCGACAGGGCCTCCGTTCTCGCCGCCTGGCCCCAGAGCTTTTGCCTTCCGAAGGCAAGCGCGGCGATGACGTTTTCCGCAACCGTCAGCGACGGCAACCCGCGCACCAGCTGGAACGTGCGCGCCACCCCCTTGAGGGCGATGCGGTTCGCCGCCAGCCCCGAGATCGTCTCCTTGCCCAATGCGATCGTGCCGCCCGTCGGTGCAAGATGCCCCGAGATCATGTTCATGACCGTCGTCTTGCCCGATCCGTTCGGCCCGAGCAGGCCGACCACCTCGCCGCGATGGATGGAGAAGGAAACCGCGTTGACGGCCGTCAACCCGCCGAAGCGCTTGGTGAGACCGTTGATCGTCAGAAGTTCGCTCATTCGGCCACCGCCGGCAGGTTCTTGATTTCGGTCTTGCGCCACCGCCTCCAGTTCTCTTCCGCGAAGGCGAGCACGCCGCGCGGCAGGATGAACACGATGGCGATGAAGATGAGGCCGAGAATGATGGAATAGTGGTTCGGGAAATTGGCCGAAAGCCATTCGAACAGCAGGAAGAGCGGCACCGCGCCGAGCAGCGGGCCGGTGAGCCGGTGCGCGCCGCCGAGCAGCGCCATGATCAGCGTCAGGAAGGAAATCGTCGGGTTGAAGGCGATCGTGGGCTCAACATAGGTCCAGCGCGGCGCCTGGATCGCGCCGACCAGCGTGATGATGACGGAGGAGATCGCGAAGAGCGCCAGTTTCACCCTTGCGATGTCGATGCCGCAATGGGCGGCCACGATCTCGTCGTCGCCGATCACCTTCAGCGCCAGCCCGATGCGGCTGCGGCCGATCCACCACGAAATCAGGAAGGTGATCGCCGCAAGCCCGAGAAGCTGCCAGTAGATGCCCTCCGGCGTCACGGGCAGGAAGATGTAGCGGCCGAGCGTGCCCGTCACATTGACCTCGTACCACGTGACGAGCTGGCGCACGAGCTCTGCCAGACCGAAGGTGAAGATGACGAAATAGACGCCGGCGAGGCGCAGCGTCGAAAGCCCGACGACCAGTGCCACGGCAAGCCCGATCGCGCCGGCCGTCACGAGCAGCAGCGGATAGGGGATCGTTTCGCTGAAGACAGCGACCGTGTAGGCGCCGATGCCGAAGAAGGCGACGGTGGCAAGCGACACATAGCGCGTCGGGCCGGAAAACAGCGCCCAGGCTGTGGCGAGCGTCACGTAGCCGAGCATGCCGATGCCGAGAGTAACCCCGTAGGAGTCCGCGACGAACGGCACGCAGGCGAGTGCGGCGACGATGACGATAAAGAGTGCAGAGGAGAGAATTCGGCTCATCGCGCCACTCTCCCGAACAGGCCGGCCGGACGCCAGAGAAGCACGGCAAGGAAGATCATATAAGTCGCGGCAAGCGTCAGGCCCGGATCGACATAGGTTGCCACGAAGGTTTCCACGAGACCGAGGATGAGGCCGGCCGACAGCGCGCCGATGAGATTGCCGACCCCGCCCATGATCACCACGATCAGCGCCTTCATCGTGAAGACGACGCCCGACGTGGCGGTAACGGTCTGATACATCGAGATGACCACGCCGCCGGCCGCTGCAAGCCCGCCGCCGAGCGCGAAAGCCAGCCGTGCGGCGCGATCGACATCGATGCCGACCAGCGGTGCGGCAGCCGGATTGACCGCGACGGCGCGCAGCGCCGTGCCCCAGAGGGTACGGGTGAGAAGCAGATAGAGCCCACCGCCGAAGACGACGGCGAGCACCAGCGCCAGCACGCGGTTGGCGGCCAGCACCGTGCCGAAGATCGTAACGGGATCGTTCAGATAACTGTAGCTGGTGAAATTGGCGCCAAAGGTGACCAGCATGATGCCCTGAATGACGAAGAGCAGGCCGAAAGTCGCGAGAATCGAGTCGATCTCCAGGCTCGCCTTGTCGCGGGCGCGCCGAACCAGGGGGCTCATCATCACGCCATAGACGATGTAGCCGAGCGCAAAGCCGGCCGGAACGGCAATCAGCAGGCCGGCGATCGGGTTCAGGCCCAGCGTCGAGAACATCACATAGGCTAGAAAGGCGGCTGCGATGATCATCTCGCCATAGGCAAGATTCATGATGCGCGAAATACCATACTGGAGCGTAAGCCCCATCGCCACCAGCGCATAGGTTCCGCCGAGCACCAGCCCGGACAACAGGGCCGCGACAAGCATCGGGCCTCCTCCTTCACAATTCATGGAATGGACAAAGCCGCGACCGATGGTCCGCCCGCGGCTTCTGAGGGTCAACCCAGACCTACTTCTTCTTCCATTCCCCTCTCGGCAGCACGACCTTGCTGGCACCTGGGCGGTCGGCCGGCATGACGCCGACGAACTGACCGTTCTGCCACTGGCCAGTCCACCAGAGCTGACGCAGCTGGTTGTCCTCGAACTTCGTCTCGCCGAGCACCGTCTGGAAGGTGCCGGAGGCGAGTTCGGCCGAGACGGCCGCTTTGTCCAGACCCTTGCGCTTGATCGCCTCCTGCAGCATCTGCAGGCTCGCATAGGTGATGACGCTGCCCCAATAATCCGGAGCGACCCCCGTCACCGCCTCGTGGCGCTTGCGGTAATCGGCGTTCATCTTGTTGTTCGGGTCGATGCCGCCGAGACTCATGATGCCGGTGGCGTTCTCGCCATTGTTCTTGCCGTAGACGGGAAAGCCGGTGCCGACGCCGAGATAGAGAACCTTCGGGCTGAAGCTGGCGACCTGCGCCTGCTGGGTAAGCGCAAAGGTTTCCGGCGGATAGGAGAAGGCGACGAAAGCATCCGCGCCGCTCGCCTTGGCCTCGTTGATCATCGGCGAGAAGTCGGAGGTGCCGCCCGGATAGGTCTTGTCATAGATCACCTCGATGCCGGCCTCCTTGAAGGCAGGACGCGCGGCCGTGACAAGGTCGATCCCAAAGCCGTCGGCGATCGAAATCATCGCCACCTTGCCATTGACCATGCCGGCCTTCTTGGCGTCGGCAAGGATCGCGGCGAGCGCCCTGGCATAGTCATGACCGCCGCCGAGCATCCAGAAACTCTTCTTCCAGCGCTTGACGAAATCCGGCGCCTTGTCGGTGACGGCGGAAACCGCAAGCTGCGGATAGCCGTAGCGGTCGAAGAGCGGTGCGACGGCCAGGTTGAAGCCCGTGCCCCAGGGCACGAGGATGAAATCGGCCTTGTCCTGCGTGGCAAGCCGCTCCACGGCGCGCACCACCTCTTCCGCCGACGAGCGGTCGTCATATTCGATCACTTCGATCGGCAATTTCTTGCCGTCCGGCAGTTCCAGGCCCCCGGCATCGTTTACGTCCTTCACCCAGAGCTGGTAGTTCGGCAGCGTGGTGATGCCTGCGCCGCCCGCATTGCCGCCGGTCTTGGAGATGGCATAACCGATCTTGACGGATTTGCGCTCCTGGGCAGCCGCCGTACCGGCGAAACCGGTCATCAGGCCGGTTGCGAGCACCGTTGTGGCAAGCGCCATCGTTCGCAGGACGCGCCTGCGCTGAAAGCTTTTCATGATTGTCCTCCCGACAGGGTCTGCTCCCACAGACCGTTTCAGCCGGCTCTCTTGCCGCGACGTGTTTACTTTCCTCCACCGCGTGCAATTGCCGGCCATTACAGGATAGGCCCACAACCATTCCGTTGAAATAGACTTTTACAGGAGATACTTGTACTTTTCAGGCATGAAGCAAATGCAGGAGATATCCAATTCCGCGCCGGCGCAGAATGCTGCGCCGCACTTGTTGTCGCGACCGCCGGCTCAAATCGAAGCCCGGCTTTTCCGCGGCGCGCTTTCCCATTCCGAATGGACATTTCGCGGAAAGCGCAACCGCATCTTCCTGGTCGCCTCGGGTGCCGGCCATATACGGATCGGCAAACTGGAAGTGCCGCTTTCCGGCCCCGCCCTTGTCTGGGCGCCGGCCGGCGAAACCGGTTCGATCCTCCTCGAAGCGGGATCGGAAGGTGCTTCGCTTGCTGTTCCCGACGTGGCGCTCGGCTCTGCCATGCCGACCGGCGCCGTCTTCGCGCAGGTACGCGAAGCGATCGCAAGGCCGATCCTCGGCAGCCGCCTGCCTTCCGTCGATGCGCGACGGATGCTGGGCACGATCGCGACGATCGAGCAGGAGTCGAAGGCCGACCAGCCGGGCGCTCAGGAGGTGATCCGCCACCACCTTGCCCTGCTTTTGCTCGCGATCTGGCGGCTCGCCGATCCTGTCAACGAACAGCCGCAGCCCTCCCCGCGCGCCATCGTGCGCGGTTTCGTCCATCTCGTCGAACTTCATATCCGCGACCACTGGACGATTCCCGATTATGCCGCTGCGCTGGGCGTTACGGCCGACCGGCTGAACACCGCGGTCCGCCGCGCCACCGGCCGCACGCCGATGGAACTGATCCACACGCGGCTGATGACGGAAGCCGCCATGCTGCTCGATGGCTCGGCGCTGCAGGTCGCCGAGATCGCCGAGGCGCTCGGCTTCAAGGACGCCGCCTATTTCAGCCGCTTCTTCAAGCGCATCGCCGGCGTCTCTCCCCGTGCCCATCGCGAGGGCGTGGCACTCAAGAAGATCCGCCCGGAGACGAGCTATGCGGCCTGGCCGTGAGGCGGCATAGCTCGCGATTTCGGCCGCTTCAGGCAAGATCGGTGCGCGCGAAATCCTCTCCCTTGTAGAGCAAGGGCATGCCGCGATTCTTGGCGCAGGCGTAGGAAAGGCAGTCGGCGAAGTTGAGCTGCGCCGGATGGCCTCTACCCTTGCCGTACTCGCGGAAGGCCTGTACCGCGAGCCTGCCGTCAGCTTCTTCGATAGGGACGATATCGATAGCGGCGCGCTCAAGGAAACCCTCCACTGCCGCCTCTGCCTCGATCGGATCGACACGCATCTTGCTGGTCAGGCGCATTGTCGCTTCCAGGACAACCAGCGGGCTCGTACAACGCCCAACGGCCCCATAGAGCTGCTCCAGAAAATGCTCCGCATCATCTTCTTTCGATAAAATCGCTATGACGACCGAACTATCGACGAACACTAGTGGCCCACATCTCGTCGATCTCTTCCTTGGTCATATCCCGGCCGCCGGGCTTGCCTTTGGCAGCCAGTTCATCCGCCAGAGCCTTAATTCGCGCAAAATAGGCCTCTTTCTCCTCCTCGCGCAGCTGCGCTTCGAGAGCTTCGATCACCGCCTCGGTCATGGTGATCTTGCGTTTTTCCGCCAACCGGCGGGCGAGTTCGTGAGCGCGGGGATCGCGTATCTGCAGGTTCATGGCCGTTTCTCCACTCTGTCATGACGGATATCACATCCGTCATGACGATGCGAGCGGCGGCTCAGTTGCAGCGGTCGGCCTGGTTCAGCGCGGCAGAGACGCCGGACAGCGAGAAGACATAACTCGTCTGCGTGCCGCGCCTGGATGTCGCCTCGAGCGTCATCTGGCTCCCCGCCTTCATCGCAGCGATCAGCGCCGCATCGTTGCTTTCCTGTTGCGTCCAGCCGGAATTGCCCTGCGGCACGAGGACGAAGTTCTGGTCGCCGATCGTCACCGTCATCTGCGATCCGTTCCTGAGTTCGTAACCCATGATCGCCTGCGGATAATAGCCGGAACCGGACGGCTTCGGCGCGACAAGGAAATAGTTGTCGCCATGATCGACAGTCGCCGGGCGCATCTGCTTGGGTGCAGTCAGTACATAGCAGGTGGTGCTTCCGTTCGCCTGATAGGAATAAAGGCCCCAGTCGTTGAACGTCTGCACCATGCGCGGGCTCGGCTGTGCGAGAGCCGGCACGGAAAGGGCGGAAAGGGCAAGCGTGGCGAGAGCGAAAAGCTTGATGGACATCTTATCTCCATGATCGGAACTGGCGAGGGAGTCGCGGCGGCGAAGCGCGCCGCGGAAGATAGCCTATTGGAAAATCCATCGGTTATCAGAATGTTAATCGCGCGTTTTTGATGTCCGGAAACGGGGCGCCCGCACCGCCTAAACCCGGCCGGATCGTGATCCGCGTCATCGGCTTTGACACTGGGATTCAAGGGAAACCGCCGGTTCCACGGGACCGAGGTCACAGACCGGTCACAATCATGTCAGGAGGCCGTAGTTTACCCCTTCCGCCATGAGATGCGGGCCTGATCCGGCGGTCTATTCCGCCGCGCGAAGCTGCAGGCCGCCGCCTTCGGCGACCAGCCGCACGGGCACGGATTTCGCCGCCGGCACTTTGCTCCGCTCCGCATGCTGAGAGAGCGGGATCAGGACGTTGCATTCCGGGTAATAGGCCCCGCAGCAACCTTCCGGAATGTCGTAGGATACCGCCCGCAAGCCGGAAACGGACCGGGTGACATTGTCGGCCGCCACGGTTTCGAGCCTTACGTTCCCGCCTTCCGCGACACCCAACCGAGCCATGTCGGCCGGGTTCAGGAAGATCACCATGCGCGTGCCCTCGACGCCTCTGAAGCGATCGCGATAGCCGTAGACAGTCGTGTTGAACTGGTCGTTGCTCCTCAGCGTGATGAGCCGCAATACGTCGTCGTGCATGCCGCTGTCGAAACTGGCGGACAGCGCCTCGGGCACCTTGAAGTTCGCCTTGCCGGTTTTCGTCTCCCACTCGCGCCTGTTGGCCGACAGCGGCTTTTCGAATCCGCCCGGCGTCCACATCCGCGTGTTGAAATCCTTGAAGATGTCCGGCCAAGTCGCCTCGATCGCGTCGCGCACCATGGAATAGTCCGCCACCCATTCCTCCCAGGGCACGCGCGGGTTTTCCGGCAGCGCCATCCTGGCGATCCCGGCGATGATCGCAGGTTCCGAAAGCAGGTGCTCGCTGATCGGCCGGGCGCGGCCCTTCGAGGCATGGAAACAGGCGGTCGAATCCTCGATCGTCACGGTTTGCGGGCCGGTCGCCTGCATGTCCACCTCCAGCCGTCCGAGACAGGGCAGAAGATAGGCGACATCGCCGTTGAAGAGATGGCCGCGGTTGAGCTTGGTCGCCACCTGCACGGTCAGCCGCATCTTCGGCCAGGCGTCCTCCATCGGCCCCGTTTCCGGCACAGCACGCAGGAAATTGCCCCCGAGCCCGATGAAGGCGCGCACCTCGCCGTTGAGGATGCCGCGGCAGGCGTCGACGGTCGACAGGCCTTCCTCGCGCGGGGGCTCGAAACCGTAGAGCTCGGCCAGTCTGTCGAGCGGCACCAGATCCGGCTTTTCCGAGATGCCGACGGTGCGCTGGCCCTGTACGTTGGAATGGCCGCGCACCGGGCAGATGCCGGCGCCGGGCCTGCCGATATTGCCGCGCAGCAGCAGCAGATTGACGAGCGATTGCACCGTCGTCACCCCGAGCTTGTGCTGGGTGAGCCCCATGCCGTAGACGCCCATGACCGCATTGGCTCGCCCATAGATTTCGGCCGCCTCTTCCATCTCGGTCCGCTTCAGGCCGGATTCCTTTTCAAGGACACCCCAGGACTGCTCCTCGCAGAAGACCCGGAAATCCTCGAAGCCATGGCAATGTTCCGCGATGAACCCATGATCGAGAATGCCGCCCGAAGCCCGCTCGCGTTCGAAGAGCGCTTTGCACATGCCGGTGAGCGCTGCGATGTCCCCGCCCGCCTTCACCTGATAGTAGCGATGGCTGATCTTCGTCTCGCCGCCTGTCAGCATCTCGACCGGGTTCTGCGGGTTGGTGAAGCGCTCGAGCCCCCTTTCCTTCAGCGGATTGAAAGTGACGATCACGCAACCGCGTTTGGCCGCCTCCTGGAGTTGGTGCAGCATGCGCGGGCTGTTCGAACCGGTGTTCTGCCCGAAGAAGAAGATCGCATCCGCATGCGCGAAATCGTCCAGCCGAACCGAACCCACCGGCTGGCCGATGACCTCGGGAAGCGCCACCGAGGTCGTCTCGTGACACATGTTGGAACTGTCCGGCAGGTTGTTGTTGCCATAAAGGCGGGCAAGCAGCTGGTACATGTAGGACGCTTCAAGCGAGGCGCGGCCCGAGGCGTAGAAGACCACCTTCTTCGGATCCTCGGCGCGGATCGCCCTCAACTCCCGGCCGATCTCCTCGAAGGCGAGATCCCAGGAAACCGGTTCGTAGATGTCGAGCAGATGATCGTAACGCATCGGATGCGTCAGTCGTCCGACGGCCTCGAGACTGTAGTCGTCCCAGGTCCGCAGCTCGGTGACCGTATGGGTGGCGAAAAACTCAGGCAGGGCCTGTTTTCCGGTGAGTTCCCAGAAGGTCGCCTTGGCGCCGTTTTCGCAGAATTCCGCCACATGCGGACGCGCCGGCTTCGCCCAGGCGCAGCTCACGCAGGCAAAGCCCTCCGGCTTGTTCTGATGGGCCAGCGCATCGATCGTCGCAAGCCGTACGCGGCTGCGCAGCGCGTTGCGGAACAGCGATTGCACCGAGCCCCAGCCGCCCGCCGGGCCTTCGTAATGTCTGATGCGGATATGGGAGTCCATTTCCAGGTTTCCCTCTTGAGACCAGCCGGACGGATTTCCGGCACTCAAGATGCATAATCACCGTTCTGCCCGATGGTTCCCGGCGGCCGTTGCGACCTTTTTTCTTCGCGCCCAGTTGACTCCGGACTTCAATTTGTACACTTGTCCAAATTATAAGGACGATCGAACGATATGCGCCCAAGCCTACGGGAAACCCTTCTCAGAAACGCCGTGTCGCTGTTTTCCCGCAGCGGCTACAACGCCGTGTCGCTTCGCGACATCGCCAAGGCGTCGGGCGCCAATGTCGGCAGCCTTACCTATCATTTCGGCTCCAAGGCCAATCTGCTCAGGGAAATCTACGAGCGCCACACGAAGCCGATGAATGCGCGCCGCCTCGAACTGCTCGGCGAGGCGCGCCGGATCAGCAACCCGGACGAACGGCTGATGGCGGTCCTCAGAGCCTATGTCGTCCCCGCCTTCACCTCCTCCACAGAGGGCGACGGCGGGGGCGCCGAATTCACCCGGATGCGCGCCGTGCTGTCGGCCGAGGGGAACGCGGATGCGCGGGAAATCATCGCCGATGCCTTCGACGAGACAAGCCGGCTTTTCATAGAGGCGCTCGCCGACTGCGTTCCCGGCGCGCCGCTTGAAGGGGTCGTCTGGCGCAGCCAGTTCCTGCTCGGTGCCCTCTACTATGCCCTCGTCAACCCCGAGCGTGTGACGCGCCTTTCCGGCGGTGCGGCGAATGGAGAAGACCAGGAAGCCGCCGTCAACCAGATCGTCGAGGCGAGTTATGCGAGCTTCCGGAGCCTTTCGGCCGAGCTGGCCGCCTCTGACAAATCCATGAAGAAAGGTAGAAATTGATGACCACTGCCCTCCACGCGAACGAAAGGCGGCGCAAGCCGGATTTCATTCTGCCTGCCGGCAGTTGCGATGCCCATTGCCACGTCTTCGGTCCCGGCGCCGTCTTCCCCTACGCGCCGGACCGCCGCTACACGCCGGAGGACGCACCCAAGGAAGCGCTCGCCGCACTTCACGAGAGGCTTGGCGTCGCTCGGGCGGTGATCGTGCAGGCGAGCTGCCACGGAACCGACAACCGCGCCATGCTCGATGCGATCGCCTGGCGGCCGGACCGTTACCGGGGCGTCGCCATCGTCGACGACAGCTTCGACGACCGTGCCTACCAGCAACTCGACGACGGCGGCGTGCGGGGCGTGCGCTTCAATTTCGTACGCCATCTCGGCGGCGCGCCCGACATGAACGTCTTCGACCGCGTGATCGACCGGATCAGGGGACGGGGCTGGCATGTCGTCCTGCATCTGGATGCCACGGACATCGAGCCGCTCTCCGACATGATCCGCCGCTTGCCCGTGCCCTTCATCATCGACCACATGGGCCGGATCGACACCAAGCTCGGCACGCAGCAGCCGGCTTTCCGGACGCTGCTGGAGCTCGCCCGGCGGGAGAACTGCTGGGTCAAGGTTTGCGGCTCGGAGCGGATTTCAGACTTCCCCTTCGATGCGGCGGTGCCCTTCGCACGGGCGCTGGTGGAAGCGAGCCCCGAGCGAACTCTCTGGGGCACAGATTTCCCGCATCCCAATCTCAAGGCGCCCGTCGACGAGGCCGATCTCGTAGACCTCGTCACGCGCTTTGCCATCAACGCAGAGGAGCGGCAGAGGCTCCTCGTCGACAATCCCGCACGTCTTTACGGCTTCGCCGTCTGAACGGCTCAAAGAGGAGGAGAGAATGAACTATACCGTCGCACAAAAATCGGGTGGACTGTTCCGGCAGACTGCAAAAATCATGAAATGGCTGGCTCCTGCGCTGGCCCTCGCGCTTGCGGCCCCTGCGGCAGCCTCGGCGCAGGAGGATTATCCCTCGCACGACATCACGCTGGTGCTGCCCTTCGGTCCGGGCGGGATCGCAGACATCACCTCGCGCGTGGTCGCGGATGCCTTGGGAAAGAAGCTCGGCAGGCAGATCGTCATTCTGAACCAGCCGGGCGCCGGCGGCACCACCGCGGCCCGGGCAGCCCTCAACGCCGAGGCCGACGGATACACGCTTGCGCTGCTTTCGAACGGAACGGCGATCAGCGTGCCGCTGTTCAAGAACCTCAGCTTCGACCCGGTCGCGGATTTCGTGCCGGTCTCGAGCCTCGCCTATTTCGACTTCGTCTTCGTCACCAAGGCGGGGGGTAAATTCAAGACGCTGAAGGATGTGCTGGACGCCGCTCGTGCCAATCCCGGCGGCCTGAACGTCGGCACGATCAATGTCGGCAGCAGCCAGAACCTCGCAGCGGAGCTCTTCAAGTCCACGTCGGGAATCGACTTCACGATCGTGCCTTACAAGGCGACCCCTGATCTCCTGGTCGCGCTGCTCGGAGACGAGCTCGATGTCATCATCGACAGCCAGACCGCCCTCAAGGCGGCACTCACCCAGGGTCAGGCGACCGCCGTCGCCTCTTCCGGCCCCAGCCGCTCCAGCCTGCTGCCGAACGTGCCGACGGCACAGGAGCAAGGCGTACAGGGCTTCGACGTGACCTCCTGGAATGCGATTTTCGCGCCGGCCGGCACGCCGCCTGAAGTGGTGAAGAAGCTCAACGCCGCTCTGGTGGAGGTCCTCGCCGATCCGGCCATCCAGAAGCGGTTTGCCGAACTCGGTGTTGAGGCCCGCTCCAGCACGCCGGAAGAGATCGGCAAGCGCCTTTCCGACGACATCACCAAGTGGTCAGCGGTGATCGAGAAGGCCGGAATCCCGAAGCAGTAAGCCTCGAACGTCCTGCGGCCCGATCCCATCCGGATCGGGCTGCCTGCCGTCCGATCCGAATGCTCTCAATGCCGCGCACCCTTCTCCACGCCGAGATGCTGGCCGAGGATTGTCTCGTTCGCCAATAGCTCGGCGCTGGTGCCCTGATAGACCACGGCACCGCGGTCGAGGATTACCGCGTCATCGGAAAGCGGCAGCACCTTGCGTGCCTTCTGCTCGATGATGATCGCCGACATGCCCTCGCCCTCGAC
This sequence comes from Xaviernesmea oryzae, assembly GCF_900177415.1. GTDB lineage: Bacteria > Pseudomonadota > Alphaproteobacteria > Rhizobiales > Rhizobiaceae > Neorhizobium > Neorhizobium oryzae_A. The sequence goes on from NZ_FXAF01000008.1 coordinate 190,438, forward strand.
GATCCGGCGGATCGCTGCCAGGAGTTCATCGACGATGATCGGCGCAAGCCCTTCGAGCGGTTCGTCGAGCAGCAGCAGCTTCGGATTGACCATCAGCGCGCGGCCAACCGCCAGCATCTGCTGCTCGCCACCGGAAAGCTGGTTGCCGAGATTGTTGCGTCGCTCCCTCAGCCGCGGGAACATGCCGTAGACGCGCTCCAGATTCCACACGCCGGGTCTCGCGATGGCGGTGAGGTTTTCCTCCACCGTCAGCGATTTGAATATGTTGCGCTCCTGCGGCACCCAGCCGATGCCCGCTGCGGCGCGGCGATCTGCCCTCAGCTTCGTCACGTCGCGCCCCATCAGGTGGATCGAGCCGGAATGGTGGGTCGTGACGCCTGCCAGCGTATTGACGAAGGTCGTCTTGCCCGTGCCGTTGCGTCCGAGCAATGCAAGCGTGCGGCCTTCGGGGATGGTCAGGCTGATGCCGGACAGCACGCTCGCCTCGCCGTAACCCGCCACCAGCTTTTCGGTGACCAGAACCGGGGTACTCATGCGTTTTCCCTCTTAAGCATTTTCACCAAGATAGACGGCCTTGACGCGCGGGTCGGCGGAGATCTCCGCGACAGTGCCTTCGGTAAAGAGCGCGCCGGCCACCAGAACGGAGATACGGTTGGCGAACGAAAAGACCAGATCCATGTCGTGCTCGATCAGGAGCACGGTCACATCGGCCGGCAGGGCCGAGACGATCGACAGCACCTCGTGCCGCTCGTCCTCCGGCACGCCGGCGGCCGGCTCGTCGAGCAACAGAACGCGCGGTTTGGAGGCAAAGGCAAGCGCGATCTCGAGCAGGCGCTGCTTTCCATAAGGCAGGATGACGGTGCGCTCGCCCATGACCGACGCCAGGCCGAAGCGGGCAAGCAGTGCCGCCGCCTCGTCGACCACCTTGTCGTAACCGGCCATCGATTTCCAGAGATTGTGCCCGGCACCCTCGCGCTCGGCGATCGCCAGCGCGACCGTTTCGAGCGGCGTGAAGTCGCTGAAGAGCTGGTTGATCTGGAAGGTGCGCGTAAGCCCCCGCTTGACGCGTCTGAAGGAGGCGAGCGAGGTGATATCCTCGCCCTCAAGGAAGACCTGGCCTTCGGAAGGCGGCAGAACGCCCGTCAGCAGGTTGATCAGCGTCGTCTTGCCGGCACCGTTGGGGCCGATCAGCGCGTGACGCGCACCGCGCTCCACCTTGAGGCTGACGTCATTGGTGGCGAGAAAGGCGCCGAAGCGACGTTTCAGATTACGGGTTTCGAGAACGATATCGCTCATCGCCCGTCCTCCTTCTTCGAGAAGCGTTCCGGCAGATATTCCACCCAGCGTGCCAGCCGGTCACGGCCGATCAGAACGAGGATGACCAGCAGCAGGCCGATGTAGAACATCCAGTATTGCGGCGTGATGACGGAAAGCCAGTCCTTCACCAGCGTGAACAGGATCGCCCCGAAGATGCCGCCGTAGAGATAACCCGTGCCGCCGATGACGAGCACGAGCAACACATCGGCAGAGCGATGGAAGGCGAGCACGTCCGGCGAGACGAAGCTCGTCGTCTGGGTGAGCAGCGCGCCGGCCATGCCGGCGAAGACCGCAGCGATCGTATAGGCGATGACAATGCGCTTGCGAGCGGGCACCGCGATCATGCCGGCACGCATCGCGTTCCCCTTGATCGCCTTCAAGGACATGCCGAAGGGCGAAAAGGCGATGCGCCGCATGATCATCGTGCCGACGAAGAGTACGACCAGACAATAAATATAGCCGGTCTTGCCGAACAGATCGAATTCGAAGAGGCCGAGGATGGGACCGGGCAGGAAACCGGAAAGACCGTCGGCCCCGCCGGTGAGCCAAGCCATCTGGTTTGCCACTTCCGCCATCATCAGGCCGATGCCGAGCGTCGTCATCAGGCGGGTCAGGTCCGAGCCGCGCAGGATGAGGAAGCTTGTGAACAAGCCAAGCACGCCCGCCGCGATGCCTGCGACGATCAGGCCGGTCACCGGCTCCGCGACGTAGTGCAGCGCCATCAGTCCCGCTATATAGGCGCCGAGGCCGAAGAAGGCGGTGTGGCCGAGCGATACGATGCCGGCAAAACCGAGCACCAGGTCGAGCGACACGGCAAACAGCGCCAGAATGGCGATCTCGGTGAGGATCAGCATTTTCGACGGCAGCACAAAATAGGCGGCAATCGCGACGACCCAGATGATGATCTCGTAGAAGCGGATACGGCTCCTGCGCTTCATCAGCTTGGCGGCGCGGCTCGTCGCGCTGGCGGTGGAGGAGTTTGCCATCACGGTGGTTTCCTGTTGAACAACGCTCATCGGCCGCCCCTCGCGAACAGGCCGTTCGGGCGAACGATCAGCATGATGATCATCAGCGCGTAGATGACGAAGGGACCGATGGCCGGAACGTAATACTTGCCCGCCACGTCGGCGATGCCGAGCAGCAGGGCGGCGAGAAACGGCCCGGACACGGTCGAGGTGCCGCCGACGGACACGACGATCAGGAAGTAGATCATGAATTTCAGCGGGAAGTTCGGATCAAGCCCGAGGATTTCCGCGCCCATCGCGCCGCCGAGGCCCGCAAGACCCGAACCGAAGGCGAAGGTGAGCGCGAAGACGACGGGGACGTTGATGCCGAGGCCCATGGCGACGCGGCGGTCATCGACGGCGGCGCGCAGCCGGCTTCCGAAGCGCGTCTTCGACAGGATGAGCTGCAACGCAACGGCCAGCACGGCGCAGAGGATGATGGTGAAGAGGCGGTAGCGGCCGACGCCCACGCCGAAAACATCCATGCGGCCGGAAAGCTCCGGCGGCAGGTTGATGAGCTGCTGCTGGCCACCCATGAAATAGTCGGTGGCCGCGATCGCCATGAAAACCAGGCCGATCGAGAAAAGCACCTGATCCAGATGCGGTGCCTGGTAAAGCCACTGATAAAGCGTGCGCTCCAGGATGAGCCCGATGAACGCCGCGACGATGAAGGCGGCAGGCAGGCACCAGTAGAAGGAGATGCCGTAGCGGTTCATCATGATGACGGTCACATAACCGCCGGCCATGGCAAAGGCGCCATGCGCCAGATTGATGAAGTTCATCAGGCCAAGCGTCACCGTCAGCCCGCAGGCGAGGATGAACAGCAACATGCCGTAAGCGACGCCGTCAAACAGAATGGTCAGCATATGAATCTTCTTTATGGGGCTTCTTCAGCTCGCAACCTTGCCCGCCTCCCAGCAAACGGCAGGGCCCTTCCCGTTGAAAGACCACATTCGGAGGCAAGCACGCAAGGCATTTCCGCGTGACCAGGCGACGGAAAGGAAGCTCTCCGCCGCCAGTCATCACGGTTACTTGGCTTCGGCCTTTTCCGGATCCTTGAGCGCCTCGAACGTCGCGAACTCGACATTGTGCAGCTCGCCGTTCACTTCCTTGACCTCGCGCATATAGATGTTCTGGATGATGTCGCGGGTTTCCGGATCGATGGAGACCGGACCGCGCGGGCTCGTCCAGGAAAGGCCCTTGACGGCTTCCATGAAGGCCGGGCCGCTCGCGTCGCCCTTGGTCTTTTCGAGCGCGGCATAGATCAGCGCCATGCCGTCGTAACCGCCGACCGACATGAAGTTCGGCCGCATGCCGTTGTTGGCTTTCTCGAAAGCCTCGACATAGGCCTTGTTTTCCGGGCTGTCATGCGCTGTCGCATAGAAATGGCCGGTGATGGTCCCGAGTGCCGGCTTACCCATCGAGTTCAGGATATCGTCGTCGGTAACGTCGCCGGTGGCGATCAGCTTGATGCCGGCATCCGCCAGGCCGCGGTCGGCGAACTGCTTCATGAACAGCGAGCCTGCGCCGGAGGGCAGGAAGACGAAGACCGCATCCGGCTTGGCATCGCGAACACGCTGCAGGAAGGGCGCGAAATCGGGATTGGCGAGCGGTACGCGGACCGCTTCGGTGATCTCGCCGCCTTTCGCCTTGAATTCCTTGCTGAACCACTTCTCGGCATCGATGCCCGGGCCGTAATCGGAAACGAGCGTGACGACCTTCTTGATGCCGTTCTGAGCCGCCCAGGTGCCGACCGGAAGCGAATATTGCGGCAGGGTGCCCGAGGTGCGGGTGATGTATTCGGAAGCCTTGGTGATCGACGCCGTTCCGGCGGCCATCACGATCGACGGGATCTTCGCCTGGGTCGCGACCGGCGCGACCGCCATAGCGAGCGGCGTCAGGCCGAAGCCGGCGAGAACCTTCGCGCCGTCGTTGACGACGAGTTCCTGCGCGATGCGACGGGTCTGGTCGGCCGTGCCGGCGTCGTCGCGGATGACGAGCTCGATCTTCTTTCCGGCAACCGTATCGCCCTTGGCGGCGATGAAGGCCTTGGCGCCCGCCGAAACCTGGCGGCCGGTCGATGCGAACGGACCGGTCATCGGCAGGATAAGACCGACCTTGATGACTTCCTGCGCCGCTGCCGGAACGGCGGCAAGGCAACCGAGCGCAACACCAGCGGCCGCCATGAGCGTTCTTCTATTGAGCATTTCTCCCTCCTCCTCTTGAGTGCGGAATCTTTTTGTCGATGCCTCATCGGCGCGCCGGTTTCCAGCCTCGGCTGCAGGCTCGCCGCAATTCGTCGCCTATATCCCTGACTGGACGCGGGACAGTCAACGGGTCCGGATGGTTTGACATCCAATTATTTTCACTTTTTGTTAACCTCCGTGGCCGCCATCCTCCCTCAGAACCTCGCCAAGGCTACGGAAACAGCGCTCTCTCCAGCCCGATATTTCACGCCTCACATTAAACCGGATGAGCGCCGGGCGTTTATCAGATCGGCTGCAACCGCCATAAGTTCTCGTTATAACGAGCGGTCCGATCCCATCGGTAAAAGTTCCAGGAATGTCCGCTGCGCCGCCGTGGGCAGCCAGTCCTTGCGCAACGTCACGCCGATCGGCCGCGACGTGTGGCTGAGATCGAAAGGCAGTGCACGCATCAGTCCGCGAGCGATCTCGGCCTCGGCCTGAAGCCGCGAGGTGCAGCCCAGGTGTTCGCTCGTGTCCAGAAGCTCGCGCATCAGGATCAGCGAACCGGTTTCGACGATGCTTTTCGGCGCAGCTTTCCCGGCCCGGGCAAAGACACCGTCGAAATAGCGGCGGATGGGCGTGCCGGACTGGCCGACGACCCAAGGATAGGATGCCAGTTCCTCGACGGAGATCTCCGCCTTCTTGACCAGGGGGTGGCCATTGCCCGCGACCAGGACGACCGTGTCGTAGAACAGGACCTTCTGCTCCACGTCGCCGATCGGCGCAGGCTCCCGCAAAGCACCGAGGAGAAAGTCGATCTCTCCGCGACGTAGCGCGCCCAGCATATCCGGATATGGGCCCTCCTGAATGTGGAGAGGCAGATTGGGCCGGAATTTGCGGAAGCTGGCGATCGCCTTCGGCAGGACATAGGATTTCGCCAGCGGCGTAGCGCCGATGACGATCCGGCCGATCTCAGCCGCCGTCAGCTCGGCCATGTCGGCATCTGCCTGTTCGAGTTCCAGGAAGGCGAGCCGGGCTGCCTGCGCAAGCGCCTGGGCCGGCCGGGTCGGCACGATCCCGTAGGACGTGCGCTCGAAAAGCGGCCGTGCCGCTTCCTCCTCGAGCTGACTCACGGCGCGATAGACCGCCGGCTGGCTGAGACCGAGACGGCGGGCGGCGAGTGTGAAATTCTCCGTCTCGCGAACCGCGATGAGCGATTTCAGCTGCGCGGTCGTCGCCGTCATCTTGAGCCTTGGCGACAAGTCCGAGAGAGCCTGATCGAGATAACCGAAGGCGCGGCCGATCCGCCGCGCAAGCATCTCGCCGGCATTGTTGGCGTAGATCCGCTGAGGCGTGCGGGAAAAGAGTGGCAGGCCGGCCGTCTTTTCGATCTTCGACAGCGCCTGGGTGACGGCCGGCTGCGATACGAAACAGGTTTCCGCCGCCTTCGTCACGGAGCCGGTATCGACGACCGCGAGAAACGCTCTCAGGTGCCGCAGGCTATGCTGCAGGATGCTGGACGTGGATTGGGGCGGCGAAGAGCTCATAAGCGCTTCTTCTAAGGGAACAGTATTCCCCGCTCAAGCGAGCACCAGCGCGGCGTATGATCGCGATGAAACTGCGCAGCCTTCCCCGCAAAACAAAACGGCGGGCCGAAGCCCGCCATTCCATGTTTCCGGAAAATCGCCGTCGGTCTTACTTGACGTTCGGGTCCTTGATCTTCGGATAGGTCGCGAATTCGACGTTATAAAGCTCGCCGTCCACTTCCTTGACCTCGCGCATGTAGATGTCCTGCACGATGTCGCGCGTTGCCGGGTCGATGGTGATCGGACCGCGCGGGCTTGTCCAGGACATGCCCTTCATGGCCTCGACAAGCTTGGTGCCGTCGGTGTCGCCCTCGGTCTTCTTGAGCGCCGCATAGGCGAGCGCCATGGCGTCATAACCGCCGACCGACATGAAGTTCGGGCGCATGTTGTTGGTGGCCTTCTTCACCTGCTCGACGAAAGCCTTGTTTTCCGGGCTGTCATGCAGGGCGGAATAGAAGTGGCCGGTAATGACGCCCTTGGCGGCCGGGCCGATGCCGTTCAGGAGGTCATCGTCGGTGATGTCGCCGGTCCCGATCAGCTTGATGCCGGCTTCGGCAAGGCCGCGCTCGACGAACTGCTTCATGAACAGCGAACCGACGCCCGACGGCACGAAAGCGAAAACCGCATCCGGCTTGGCATCACGGACACGCTGCAGGAAAGGCGCGAAATCAGGGTTGGCGAGCGGAACGCGCACGGCTTCGACGATCGTGCCGCCTTCTTTCTTGAACTGGTTCGTGAAGCCCTGCTCGATGTCGATGCCCGGGCCGTAATCCGAAACAAGCGTGACGACTCGCTTCAGGTTGTTCTGCACTGCCCAGGTGGCGACCGGAACGGCGGATTGCGGGCCAGCCATCGAGGTACGGACGTAATATTGCGACTGCGGCATGATCGCGGACGTCGTCGCGGACGTGATGATGGCCGGGATCTTTGCCTGGTTGAGGACCGGCGCAACCGACATGGCAAGCGGCGTCAGGCCGAAACCCATCAGCATTTTCACGCCATCGTTGACGACCAGTTCCTGCGCGATGCGGCGGGTCTGATCGGCGACGCCCGCATCGTCACGCAACACCACCTCGATCTTCTTGCCGGCGACTGTGTCGCCGTTAAGCGCCATATAGGCTTTGACGCCCGCCTCCACCTGACGGCCGGTGGATGCGAACGGGCCGGTCATCGGCAGGATAAGGCCGACCTTGACCGTCTCCTGCGCGGCAGCCGGCAGGCCTGCGAGACCGCTCATCGCGATTCCCGCCGCAGCCATCAATGTTCTTCTGGTAATCATCTTTCCCTCCTCTGAGACGAACCAACTTCAATGCTCGCGCGACAGACCGCAGCCTCCTTGCGGCTCCGCCTGTCAGGCCTCCAGGCTATATCGGGGACACCTCGACCGACAGTCAATCGGTGCAATGGCTTGAGGCCCCGCTATCTTTGCTTGTGCTTAACCGAGACGACGGCGGCCGCCGTTTTTTCGAGGGGTTTCAGCTCTGTTTCACGAATTTGTGTATACATGGCTGCTTCTGCTCCCGGTCTTTTGAAACATTACCCATAAAGGGGCGAAGCTCTACCAAAAGCATGCAAGGATGAAAAGGTCTTTCGTGAAAAGGGGAATAGAAAACCCGATCGAAAAGCTGCCAGCCTGCTTGTTCCTCCTCCAAACCGCTTCATAAAGCCATAGATGTGTATACATCTTCTGTCAATATTGCGGATCACGCCGGGAATATTAAAGCTTTGAGATACAGCCTTTTCTGCCTTCCCGCTCAAGATCATGCAGGCGGGCTCCGAGCCAGCGGAGTCTCCGTTGTTTTCCTAAGATCGTGGGGAGATGTTTTCAGGACTTCTCGCGGCGGCGGCGAGTGCTCAGGCCAATATCCAGTCTCGATCGCACGAGTTCGGCCGCTGGCGATGCCTGGGCGCCGCTAAAAGAGCGACGCCCAGGCAAGGTTTATCAATCACTTAAGGTCAAAGCGGTCTGCGTTCATGACCTTGTTCCAGGCGGCGACGAAGTCCTTCACGAACTTCTCCCTGGCGTCTGACTGGGCATAAACTTCGGCAATGGCCCGAAGCTGCGAGTGCGAGCCGAAGATCAGATCGACGCGGGTGCCGGTCCACTTGAGTTCGTTCGTCTTGCGGTCGCGTCCTTCGTAAACGCCGTCCTTGCCGGCAAGAGGCGCCCACTGCGTGCCCATGTCGAGCAGGTTGACGAAGAAATCGTTCGTCAATGTCTCGGGGCGGTTGGTGAAGACGCCGTGCTCCGGCTGCCCCGCCTTCAGCACGCGCAGGCCGCCGACGAGAACGGTCATCTCCGGCGCGGTCAGCGTCAGCAGCTGGGCGCGATCCACAAGCGCCTCTTCCGCCTGCATGAACTGCCTCTTGCCGCTGTTGACATAGTTGCGGAAGCCATCGACGCGCGGTTCGAGCGGGGCGAAGGAAGCCGCGTCGGTCTGTGCCTCGGAAGCATCCATGCGGCCCGGCGTGAACGGCACGGCAATGTCGTAGCCGGCAGCCTTTGCCGCCTTCTCGACGCCGGCGGCACCGGCGAGGACGATCAGGTCGGCCAGCGAGATCTTCTTGCCGCCAGTCTGGGCAGCGTTGAAGTCCTTCTGGATGCCTTCGAGGACGCCGAGCACCTTGGCGAGCTGCGCCGGCTGGTTGGCTTCCCAGTCTTTCTGCGGTGCGAGGCGGATACGCGCACCGTTGGCGCCGCCGCGCTTGTCGGAACCGCGGAAGGTCGAGGCCGAAGCCCATGCGGTCGAGACCAGTTCCTGCACGGTGAGGCCGGAGGCCAGCACCTTGCCCTTCAGGGTGGCGACGTCCGCGTCGTCGATGAGCGGATGATCGACCGCCGGGATGACATCCTGCCAGATCAGGTCTTCGGCCGGAACTTCCGGGCCGAGATAGCGTACCTTCGGCCCCATGTCGCGATGGGTCAGCTTGAACCAGGCGCGTGCGAAGGCGTCGGCAAACTGATCCGGGTTTTCCAGGAAACGGCGCGAGATCTTCTCGTAGATAGGGTCAAAGCGCAGCGACAGGTCGGTGGTCAGCATTGTCGGCAGCTTCTTCGCCGACGGGTCGAACGCATCCGGGATGGACGCTTCGGCATTCTTTGCCACCCACTGCTTGGCACCGGCCGGGCTCGCGGTCAGCTCCCATTCAAAAGCGAACAGGTTTTCGAAGAAGTAGTTGCTCCACCTGGTCGGCGTCTGCGTCCACGTGACTTCCGGACCGCCGGTGATGGCGTCCTTGCCGACGCCGGTGCCGAACGTGCTCTTCCAGCCGAGACCCTGGTCCTCGATCGCGCCGCCTTCCGGCTCGGCGCCGATGAACGACGGATCGCCGGCGCCGTGCGTCTTGCCGAAGGTATGCCCGCCGGCGATCAGCGCCACGGTCTCTTCGTCGTTCATCGCCATACGGGCGAAGGTTTCGCGAATGTCACGTGCTGCGGCAATCGGATCGGGATTGCCGTTCGGGCCTTCCGGATTGACGTAGATGAGGCCCATCTGCACGGCGCCGAGCGGTTCTGCCAGCTGGCGTTCGCCGCTGTAGCGTTCGTCGCCGAGCCAGGTTCCTTCCGGACCCCAGAAGAGTTCTTCCGGCTCCCACACATCGGCGCGGCCGCCGGCAAAGCCGAAGGTCTTGAAGCCCATCGATTCCAGGGCGACGTTGCCCGTCAGGATCATCAGGTCAGCCCAGGAGATCTTGTTGCCGTATTTCTGCTTGATCGGCCAGAGCAGGCGGCGGGCCTTGTCAAGGTTGGCGTTGTCCGGCCAGCTGTTGAGCGGCGCAAAACGCTGCTGGCCGGCGCCCGCGCCGCCGCGGCCGTCCGTGATGCGATATGTGCCGGCGCTATGCCAGGCCATGCGGATGAAGAGGCCGCCGTAGTGACCGAAATCGGCCGGCCACCAATCCTGCGAATCGGTCATCAGCGCATGAAGATCTTTCTTGACGGCGTCGAGATCGAGCGTCTTGAATTCCTCGGCGTAATTGAACGCCTTGCCCATCGGATCGGCGAGACCGGAATTCTGATGCAGGATCTGGACGTTCAGCTGGTTGGGCCACCAGTCGCGGTTGGTTCTGCCTCGAGGCGTATGCGCAACGGGACACTTGCCGGCGTTTTCGCTAGATTTCGCATCCATGACTTTCTCCTTATTGCTTCACTATCTGCCGTCCAAAGGAAGCGTTGCCACCGGACCCCCGGTCCAGTTGCGCCAGTTGAACCCGTAGCGCCACCGATTGGAAGCGGTCCGGGCTCAGGGCGCATCCTCCCTTTGCAACCTTCATATCGGAAGCGTTTCATAAATTTAAGTTGGATTTACTGATCGCTGCGATAAGCTGAGGTTATGAAGAACCTTACACTCAAACAGCTACGGTATTTTGAAGCCCTGGCACGCGACGGCCGCTTCCGGCGCGCGGCCGATGCCTGTGCGATATCGCAACCCGCTTTGTCCATGCAGATCAAGGAGCTGGAAGAACAACTGGGCGGCAATCTCTTCGAGCGAAGCACTCGGGAGGTGAAACTGACCGCTTTCGGCCAGTTGTTCGCATCCCGGGTCCGCGACATCCTGCGCGCCGTCGACGAGCTGGGAGACCTGGCCCGCGCCTCGCGCGATCCGTTTCTGAGGCGCCTGCGCATCGGTGTCATTCCAACGATCGCCCCCTATCTGTTGCCCACCATCATAAACGATCTGAACAGGACGTTCGATGGCATCGATATACAGGTGCGTGAGACGCAAACCGCAAAGCTGGTCCAGGAACTGGCGCAAGGGGAATTGGATCTGGCGATCGTTGCCTTGCCCGTATCGGAGCCCTCCTTGACCGAAATCACGTTATTCGAGGAGGAATTCGTGCTCGTCAGACGGCGCGAGGACGAGGGCAAACCCGTACCCGAGCGCGAGGCTCTTCGTGAAATGCGATTGCTTCTCCTGGAGGAAGGGCACTGCTTCCGCGACCAGGCACTGTCGTTCTGCAGAATAGGATCGATGCGGCCTCGGGAAGTCATGGAGGGCAGCTCTCTGTCCACCCTGGTCCAGATGGTAAGCGCCGGCATCGGCGTCACCTTGATTCCCGAAATGGCGGTGCCGGTGGAAACGCGCTCGGCGCCGGTTTCGATCTCCCGATTCCACACGCCCCGCCCCTCCCGTACGATCGGAATGATCTGGCGCGATTCAACGCCTTTGGTGAAACAGCTGCTGCAGATTTCCGAGGTGATCCGCCAATCAACCGACACCATGCGTCAAAAGCATGCGGCCCGGTGACGCGCTGCGCAATCGAAGGGAGCGTCAAGCGGTCGTCATGCCTTTCAGCCAGCCAAGGCCCTCTTCCGTCCGACCGGCCGGCACGTATTCGCAACCCAGCCACCCGCGATAGCCGATATCCCAAAGCGTATCGTAAACCGCCTTGAAATCGAGCGTTTCCGATCCAGGCTCGTGACGGTTCGGATAATCGGCGATGTGGACATGCGCAATCCGGGCGGCATGCTTCCTGATCTGCTCGTCGACGTCCAGTCCCGTGCTCGCGGTATGGAAGACGTCGAACAATAGTTTGACGTTGGCATATCCCGTTTCGGCCGCAGCTTCGGCGGCGCGGTCGGGGGTCTCGATGAAATAGTTCGGCACGGCGCCGGCGCTCATCGCTTCGATGAGGATCGTCATGCCGCGTGTCTCGGCTTGCCTTGCCGCATAGGCAAGGTTCTCGAGATAGCAGTCCCAATGATGGCGGCTGCGATGCGACCGCGGCAGCACGCCGGCCATGACATGCACCATCCTCACGCCGATCGCTTCGGCATAGTCCAGTCCCGCTCCGACACTTGAGCGAAACTCCTCGCGCCTTTCCGGAAAGATCGCAATGCCCTTTTCGCCGAGCTGGACATCCCCCGCATGCAGACCGAACTGCGTGTAGACAATGCCCGCTTCCTTCAGCCAGTGCACCATTTCCTGCGCATCGACTCTGTACGGCGCAGGATGCTCCACCGCGCCGAAGCCGTGATCAGCAGCGGCCCTTATTCGCTCCCTTAAGGGTCTGTCGGTAAACAGATAACCCACATGGGCGCTATGCTTGAGACCGGGCATCTTCGTCCTTCCTGCTGATCGGCCGAGACGGCTTTCGCGGCACCGGGCGGGCCTTATCGGCCCGCTATGTTCCAGCCCCGGCCGTGGTCGCCGAAGCCCTCGCACCCATTCGCCGTAATCGCAACGGTGTCCTCAAGCTTGATGAAACCGCGCTCGGTGTGGTGAAGTTCGGTTTCGATGGAGATTACCATCCCTTCCTGAAGGGGCTGATCGCGATGATGCGCGGGGTAGTTGGGCACCGCCGTGCTCATCAGCCAGGGCGCCTCGTGACTGACGATCCCCATGCCGTGCGCGGAGAAGAACATCTTGTTGCTGACCGAGCATTTTGCCAATGCGTCGTTGGCATCCTCGAAGATATCGCCGCCCCGGGTGCCGGGCCTCAGGTTCCTGCGGGCCGCCTGCTGGACCGTCTCGACCTGGCCCAGCAGATCGATCAGTTCCTGGTCGGGCTCCCGCGTGTAAGCCATGCGGCAGACGTCGCCGATATAGCCCTTGTAATTGCCGCCGGAATCAAGCGCCAGCGTTTCGCCGTCCTCCCAGATCTTGTCGTAGGGAGCGCGATTGAAGGCGGTGCCGACATTGGTGAGCGCATATTCGAACTTCAGGCCGCGTGCTGTTTCCTCCTGTCGCAACGCGTCGAAAAGGGTCAGCTTGCTGGTGCCCGGCCCATGTTTCGAGATCACCGCCAGCATCGAATCGACGACCTTTTCCGATGCCTCGCGAAGGATCTTCAGCTCTTCCGGTGTCTTGAGCGCGCGCAGGATCTCCAACGTATAGGTGGCATCGACCAGGTTTGCGTCTGGGAGCTGCTCTTCAAGGACGCGGTAGGCATCGATCGGCATGAACCCGACCTCGATACCGATACGCCCTTTGGCGGCCTTCACATCCTTGAGCAATTCGGCCGCAGCACCCGCATATCCTGTGCTCACGTAATTCTTCAGATTGAGATTGGAGACCCAGAAGCTGCCGAGCTGCTTTTCGTAGCGCTCCATCGGCGCGCCCACATAGCCGGAATCGAGCGGGCGACCCTTCACATAGATGAAGAAGGGAAGGTATCGGCTGAGCCCGTGCGCATCCATATAATCGTAGAAGAAAAAGCGATATCCGCCCAAGAGATACTGGATGCTGTGTTTCGACGTGACAAGAAGCGCGTCCAGCTTCGCCTCCTCCATCAGGCGATCGAGGCGATTGGTATCGAAGGGAGGCTTGTGCAGCCTGGAAGTATCCTCGACGGGGTTTCCTTCGGAATATGCGAAACTCATGATGACTGTCCTTTCTCATTGACTTGCCTGTCAACGGCCGCTCCCTTGCCCGGTGATCGAGAGCCGGATGCGGATACGCCCGCGGCAAGAAAATTTCTTTCGGGGTTCGCCTCCCCGGGCGTCGGTCGACGCTCGGGGAGGCGATGTGCCGAACGTGTCAGTATGTGCTTGCAGCGCCGAGAGGGACGGCTTCGCCCGGCCTTGCCTCACCCGGCATTTCGCCGCTTTCGAGAATGGCCTGTGCTCTCTCGTTGTCCACGGCTCCCACCCAGCGGCCGACGACCAGCGTGGCGATGATATTGCTGGTGAGGTTCGTCGCGGCACGGATTTCCGCCATGAAACGGTCCACTCCGATGAGCAGAGCCAGACCCGCCACGGGAAGCACGCCGATCGCGGGCATGGTCGCCGCCAGGGCGATGAAGCCTCCCCCGGTGACGCCGGCTGCACCCTTCGACGTGAACAGCATGATGAGCAGAATGGTGAGCTGATGCCAGAGCGTCAGGTCCGTGTTCGTGGCGTGCGCGATGAACAGCACGGCCATGGTCATGTAGATCGCGGTCCCGTCCATGTTGAACGAGAAGCCGGTCGGCATGACGAGGCCGACGACCTCCTTCTTGACGCCGAGATGTTCCAGCTTCGCCATGCTGCGCGGGATCATCGTTTCGGCGGAGGTCGCCGCGAAAACCACGAGGATCTCGTCCTTGAAGTAGGAAAGCACCTTCCAGAGGCTGAACCCGGCAAGCCGCAGGAATGCCCCGAGAACGAAGATGACGAAGAGGATGCTGACGATATAGACGGCGAGCACGAGCTGGCCCAGGTTCAGCAACGTTCCGATGCCGTATTTCCCGATCGTGAACGCCATGGCCCCGGCGGCACCGAGCGGTGCGAAGCGCATGATGATGTTCACCATCCCGAAGAGGGCGTAGGAGATCGTCTCCAGCGTGCCGATCAACGGCTTCGCTCTTTCGCCGAGCTTGCAAAGCGCGAGGCCGAAAAGCACCGCGATGAAGAGCACCGGCAGGATTTCCCCGCTGACAAAAGGCGAAACGAAAGTCTGCGGTATGATGTTGATGAAAAACTCGACCAGCGTGACGTCATGCGCCTTCTGGACATAGGTCGCAACCGCGCCGGCATCGAGCGTTGCCGGATCCGCATTGACGCCCTTACCGACCGGCCAGAGATTGCCAACGGCCATTCCGATGAGAAGAGCGATGGTCGAGGCAACTTCGAAGTAGATCAGCGCCTTGATGCCGATGCTGGCGATCTTGCGCATGTCTCCGATGGTGGCGATGCCAACGACGATCGTCATGAAGATGATCGGGGTGACGACCGCCTTGATCGCGCGGATGAACACGTCTCCGAGCGGCTTGAACGCAACGGCGAGCTGCGGCTCGAAGAAACCGATCGCGGTGCCGATGAGAACACCGATGATGACCTGCACGTAAAGCTTGCTGAGCCAGTACCATACGATGTTGGTTTGCTTGGAATCCGAATGTGTTGAAAGAACTTCTCGCGCCATTATTTCCTCCCGGCAAGCGATAGCCTGAATTCAACGAAGTCCGCGGCTCAATTCCCTCCAACCCTCGTTGTAACGACGGATCGCCAAAACCATCGTCACGAAGCATGCCTGGGCTCGCCGCCGCGGGGGCGAGCCCAGGCATTTTCCTATTCGGCAGCCTCGGCCATCGCCGCGGTCTTCCTGTTCTTCACGACCACCTTGATTGCATCCTCGACGCGGTCCTTCGCATATCGGAGCGCCTCCGGGAGGTCCTCCATATCGAATGTGTGGGTGTGAATGATGGCCGCATCGAAGCGCTTCTGGCGCATGAAAGCCTCGGCCCTGTGGGTCGCCGACTTTCCTTCGCCCCGAATGCCATAGAGATAGATGTTGTTGCGGACGAGGTAGGCGACGTCGATCGGGACCTCCTCGCTCGGGAATGCCGCAAGGCATATCTTGCCGCCGCGGTTCAGCATCTGCGCAGCCTCGTTGACGGCATTGGGTGCGCCTGAGCATTCCACCACGAAGTCGACGCCCTTGCCGTCGGTAAGGCGTCGGACCGACTCTACCGCGTCCTCCTTGCGCACGTTGATCACGTGATCGGCGCCGAGCCGCTTGCCCATTTCGAGCCGGTTGTCGCGGGTGCCGGTCAAAATTACCGGCTGTGCGCCGAGAGCCTTGGCCACCGCCACGCCGAGCAGCCCGATCGGCCCGGGACCGCTGACGACGACGGAATCGCCGGCGATCAGGCCGCCGAGCTCGGTCAGACCGTACATCGACGTCCCGGCGGTGACGACGAGCGTGGCCTCCTCGTCGCTCATGGAATCCGCGACGTGAACGAGGGTGTTGACGTTGTTCACCTGGTATTCGCAGAACCCGCCGTCGGTGGTGAAACCGTTCGCGCGATGCCCTTTGTCGACATCGCCGTAGTTCTTGCCGTAGTTGTGGCAGGACGTGTACATGCCCTGGCGGCAACGCTTGCATTGTCCGCAACCGGCGTGAATCTCGACGGTAACGCGCTCGCCGATCGCGAACTCGTCGACACCCGGGCCAAGCGCCACCACCGTTCCCATGTATTCGTGGCCGGGCGTGAAGTTCTTGTTGAAAGGCAAACCGCCTTCGATCTGTGCCGGCGGCCCATGAGCGATGATCTCAAGATCGGTTGCGCAGATCGCGACGGCATCGATCCGGACAAGCACTTCCGCCTTCTTCGGCGTCGGAACGGCCTTTTCCACCAGCGAAAGTTGGCCAGGATCACCAAGCACCCAAGCTTTCATTCGCTCGGGGATCGGATAATCCGGATGTGTCTTGACATTGGCTGGCTGCGGCATACTCGCTTCTCCTCCATTGAGACCCAGTTCGATCCGGCCGCTATACTTCCCATCCGAAATGTTTTTCCGGAAAGATCGTATATTCTGGCGCGTTATCGAATGTCATATTCAAAGGCCGCAGGAATATACCTAACCTCAGCCTGAGAATTCTTGGAACTATCGGCCGGTCACGTGGGAGGGTCAACGAAACAGACGTTTCTTTCCCAATGTGAAAATCGACGCTCCTATGCGACGGATGCGATGACGACCCGCGTCGCAACCCTTGCGGCCGTCAGCCGGATAACATCCATCAGCAGCCGCTCGGACGCATCGGGCGGCATCGCACGCGAACCCACGGCAGTCTTTGTCTGCTTAAGACGGCTGGCCGCGGATGGTGGAAGACGCCGTCCCCGGCGAGGCGGCGACGGCGGGAATGCCGAAGAGGTCTCACCGCCCCCTGGGCGGGACTGGCGGAGCCACGCCGATCATCTCGAAATAGGCCAGTGAAACGGACGCGCAGGCACCGGGATACGGAATCAGCCTTCCCGAATACGATGAAATAACCAATTGTCCCTACGGCACTTATACGAAGCATCCAGCCGGCATGCGGCCGGAAAGCTCACGTGCGCAATCGACGACAGCGCGCGCGACATGGCTCCTATAGGCGTCGCTTGCCCGCTTTCTCGGGATCGTTGCGCCGACGGAACACACCACAGCGCCCGACATGTCACGGACGACGGCCCCGTATCCCACGAGGTCGGGACGAAACTCGCCGTCGTCCATGGCAAAGCCGGAACGGCGCACCAGCCGCAGCTCTTCAATCAAGGCTCCGAGCGAGGTGATGGTTTTGTCGGTGAAGCTCGCAAGCCCATTGTCGGCAACGACCCGCGCCAGTTCGGCCTCGGGCAGCCAGGCGAGGATCGCCTTGCCGGGCGCCACCGCGTGCACGGTGTGCAGCTTTGCATATTCGCGAAGATCGAGCTGCGGCGCGATATGCGAAGGAAGACGGATATGCGTCACGAGCGCCGATCCTCTCAACACCGCCATCTGAACGGCTTCGCGCAGATCGATATTGAGCTCCTGAAGTTTCGGCCGGACAAACTCGACAAGATTGTAATCCCGGACAGAACGTTGCGCGACCGCCTCGAGACGGGAACTCAGCGAATAACCGCTGCTGCGGCCCGCATAGACAACGTAACCGCGCTTCACCAGAGTCTTCACAAGATGATGGCACGTCGACAGATTTATTCCGACGAGCTTGGCGATCTCGTTGAGCATCAGGGGCGAGTTGCTCAAAGAAAGGGCCTCGAGGATCGACAACGCGCGGTCGACGGACTGGATGCTCTTGCCGTCGTTCTTGCCGACGCTATTCGTCGCCATCGCATATTGGGTTTGACGAAACTCGCTATTTCGCCAAGCATGCTGGTCAGCAGCCTCCATCATACTCCTCCTGTTCCTCCGCGAGGAAGCTAGGATCGGTCTTGATAGCCGTCAATCCGGCACGGGCACCATTTTCACATGGTGAAAACCGCCAAAGAGCGCCAGTCCGCACGCTTTGTTCGGAGCATCAAGGGTTTACGGCCTGCGTCGTGTAGGTCGCCGGCGGAATTGCGGCGGCGGCCCCGGCCCTCCGTTTTTCATTTTGTGAAATTCCGCTCTGGGTCGTTGACCTTCAGCGGCAAGCCCCATGTAATCCGACCGGAAATGCAGCGGAAGGTGAGCGGAAAGCGGCCGCTTCCGGCTCCGGGAGCGCGCTGCGGGAGGATATCATGGCAGGAAACCTGAAGGTGATGAGTACGCTTGCCGTCGAGCTGGCGCTCAAGCGAGCCATTCTTCCAGCCTGGGAGGACGCGGGCAATTCGGTCGAAGTGGACTGGAATCCGACAGGCATCCTGATAGAGCGCGTTCGCAACGGCGAGCGTGGCGACATCCTCATTGCGATCGATTCACCGATCACCACCCTGGCTGACGAGGGAATTTTGCTGCCGGATACGATCCGGCCGGTCGCACGTGCGAGTTTCGGCCTGGCTGCAAGAGCAGGCTCGTCGCTGCCCGACATCTCGACCCCGGAGCGCTTCAAGGCAGCTCTCCTGGCAGCCCGCTCGGTCGCCTATTCTTTGACAGGTGCAAGCGGCCTTCATTTTCAAAAAGTGCTCGACCAGCTTGGCATTGCTGAAACGGTCAGAAAGCGCGCCCTCACCATCAACGCGGGCTTTACCGCGGAAAAGATCATCTCAGGCGAGGCCGAGCTTGCCGTCCAGCAGATCAGCGAGTTGATGTCGGTCGACGGTGTGGACGTCATCGGGCCGTTTCCCGCTCCCTTTCAGAAGCCCACGGATTTCTCGGCGGCGGTCTTTTCCGGCGCGAAGAACCCGAAGCTCGCAGCCGCTTTCCTCGACCACCTCAGCGGCGCGGCGGCTATCGAAGCCTATGAGCGCTCGGGTCTCAAAGCCCGTTTTCCCGCGGCCGCGTGAACTGGAGCCTTTCGATGCCCAAGAACTTTCCCCGCATCGTTCTCTTCCATGCCACACCGGTCGCGATGGACCCGATCGGATCGGCCATGGCACGACTTTGGCCGGAAGCCGAGGCGGTGAACCTGCTCGACGACGGGCTGACCATCGACCGCGCCAGAGAGGGGGCTGAATTGTCGGAGGAACTGATCGAGCGTTTCGTCGATTTCGGGCGCTATGCGCGACGCATCGGAGCCGACGGCATTCTGATCACCTGCTCCGCATTCGGCCCCGCGATCGACCGCATGATCAAGGAACTGCCGCTGCCGATTCTGAGGCCGAACGAGGCGATGTTCCGTGAAGCGATCGCAGCGGGAGATCGCATCGGCATGCTCGCGACCTTCGCCCCGGCGGTGGCCACGATGGAGGACGAGTTCCGTCAGTTCACCGCGGAAGCGGGCGCCGCCAGCAGCCTGGAGACAATCGTCGTGCCGGACGCCATCGACCTTTTGCGCAAGGGAGATGCGGCTTCCCACAACAGGCTCGTCGCTGAGATGGCGCCCCGTCTTGCAGATCACGATGCGATCATGCTCGCTCACTTTTCCACCTCTCGCGCTGCAGAGGACGTGCGCCGCATGGTCGACAGGCCAGTCTTCACGGCTCCGGAGGCCGCTGTAAACCGGATGAAATCCCTGGTAATGGAGTAGACCATGCTGCTCGGCGTTATTGCAGACGACTTTACCGGCGCAAGCGACATCGCCAACACGCTGGCCAAGGGCCATGGTGGGCGGGGTGGCCTCGTGACCTCTCAGTTCATGGGCGTGCCGAACCATAACGCCGCCCCGGAGATCGAGGCGGGGGTCGTCTCCCTCAAATCCAGATCCATACCGGCACGGGAAGCCGTCGAGCAATCGCTTGCGGCGCTGTCCTGGCTGAAGGCGCAGGGATGCCGGCAATTCGTCTTCAAATATTGCTCGACCTTCGATTCGACGCCCGAGGGCAATATCGGACCCGTGGGCGAGGCGCTTGCCGAAGCATTGGGCGTGAAGGGCGTGGTGGCGTGCCCGGCCTTTCCCGCGATGGGACGGACGGTCTATCAGGGCCATCTGTTCGTGAACGACCGGCTGCTCAATGAATCCGGCATGCAGAACCACCCGCTGACGCCGATGACCGATGCGAACATCCGGCGCTGGCTCCGGCTCCAGACAGCCGGGGAAGTCGGTCTGGTTTCCACAGCGACCCTCAGCAAGGGGGCGGATGCCGTTCGCGGCGCCCTCCAGGCGAGCGCGGCCAAAGGCGAGACACTGGTCATCGTGGATGCGGTTGGTGACGACGACCTGGTCACGATCGGCCGGGCCTGCATGGATGCGCCGCTGCTTACCGGCGGGTCGGGGATCGCTCTGGGGCTTCCCGCAAATTTCATCGAAAGAGGCCTTGCGTCCGGACGCAGCGAGGTGTTTCGGGGCAAACAGGGCCCAGAGGCAATTCTGGCAGGAAGCTGTTCAGGGGCCACGCGCGGGCAGATCGAGGTGCATGCCCGTCACCATCCCGTGCTGCAGATCTCGGTCCATGACGTGATCGAACGCAGGACGACTTCGGACGATCTCGTCGCTTTCATCACGGCCAATCACGGCAAGGCGCCGCTGGTCTATTCCTCCGGGACGCCGGAACAGGTCGCGGAAGCACAGCGGCGTTATGGACGCGAAACCGTTTCCGAGAGACTCGACGAACTGTTCGCCCTTACGGCGCAAAGACTGGTCGACGGCGGCGTGCGCCGTCTGGTCGTCGCCGGAGGCGAGACATCCGGCGCGGTCGCACAGGCTCTCGACCTTGGCGATGTCATCATCGGCCCCGAAATCAGCGCCGGTGTCCCCGTGCTCGTAAGCCGGCGGAGGGATATCGCGCTGGCTCTGAAATCGGGTAACTTCGGTGGCCCCTCCTTCTTCGAGGATGCGCTTGCCGTACTGGCGGGAGGAAACAGCCGATGAACGACGAGACCGAAATGCGGCAGAAGCTCGTCCGCATGGGCACGTTACTCTACACCCGGCAGCTCGCCCACGGCAGTGCCGGCAACCTGTCGGTCCGGCTTGACGACGGCTCGATCCTGATCACGCCGACGAATTCCAGTCTCGGTTTCCTTGAAGCGGAGAGAATTTCGAAGCTGACGCCCGATGGAGAGCTGATCAGCGGAGATCGTCCCTCCAAGGAATATTTCTTCCATCTTGCCGTCTACGAAGAACGGCCTGCCGCGCAGGCGATCGTCCATCTTCATTCGACCTATTCGGTCGCTATCTCCTGTCTCTGCCATGAGCAGACGGACGACGTTCTGCCGCCCCTGACCGCCTATCATGTGATGCGCGTCGGAAAGCTGCCGCTTGTCCGCTACTTCCGGCCAGGCGATCGCGCGCTGGCAGATGAGGTGCGCAAGGTATCGCGCGACAACCGATCGATGCTGCTCGCCAATCATGGGCCGATCGTTTCGGGCGCGTCGATCGAGGAAGCCGTCTATGCCTATGAGGAGCTGGAAGAGACGGCAAAGCTCTATTTCCTCCTCGGTGATCGAAAGACGTCACCGCTGCGCGCCGAGGAAATAGCCGAAATCAACCGCGCATTCCCCAACTGAAGAACATTTTCGCCCCATCCAGCAACCGGTGCACATCCTGTGATGAGCGGCGCTTGCGATCAATCGGAGGAATAACGTCATGACCCTCGCAACCCTGCGTCAGCTCCTGGATCACGCCGCAGAAAACGATTACGGCATACCGGCATTCAACATCACCAATCTCGAAACATTGCTTGCCGTTCTGAAAGCGGCGGAGCGGACCGATAGTCCGGTGATCGTTCAGGCGAGCCAGAGTGCGAGGAAATATGCCGACGACATGCTGTTGAGCGGCATGGTGAAGGCTGCTGCACAACGGTTTCCCCGCATACCAATCTGCTTCCACCAGGATCACGGCTCCAGCCCCGAGGTCTGTGCCAGCGCGATCGAGCTCGGGTTCACCAGCGTGATGATGGACGGATCGCTCGAAGCGGACGGGAAGACGCCGGCGAGCTATCAATACAATGTGGATGTGACGGCGAGAACGGTCGCGTTCGCGCATGCCCGCGGTGTTTCCGTCGAAGGCGAGATCGGCGTCCTCGGTTCGTTGGAAACCGGCGGCGGCGAACAGGAAGACGGTCATGGGGTCGTCGGAACCCTGGAGCGCGAGGCGCTTCTCACGGACCCGCAGCAGGCGGCCGATTTCGTGGCGGCAACCAATGTCGATGCGCTCGCGGTCGCCATCGGTACATCCCACGGCGCTTACAAGTTCTCCCGAAAGCCGACCGGCGACATCCTTGCCATGGACGTCATCGCCGCCATTCACGCACGCCTGCCCTACACGCATCTCGTCATGCACGGCGCCTCGACCGTGCCGGAAGAATTGCAGGACCTCATCAATGCCAACGGCGGGCATATTCCACAGACCTACGGCGTACCGCTCGAGGAGGTGGAAAACAGCATCCGCATGGGCGTGCGCAAGATCAATATCGACACGGATCTGCGAATGGCCCTGACAGGCTCGGCGCGCGAATATCTCCAGGCAAATCCCGGCTCATTCGATATCCGCGGCATGCTGAAATCCGGCACCAGCCGGATGGAAGCGCTCTGCACGGAACGCTTCGAGCGCTTCGGGGCGGCAGGGCACGGCTCGGACATCAAGGTGAAGTCTCTGGACTCAATGTCGAAATTCTATTGCTGATCCACCCCTGTCGGCCATCGGCATTGCAAGCTTGCTCTCTCACGGGGCCTCATATGCCGAACGTAGGCGGAGAGCCGGGAATGCCGCCGGCAGCTGCCGGCGGCAAGGAGTGACAATGAAGGGGGCCGCTCTCAGTTCGACTGCCAGCTCTTCACGAGCTCGTCGTAATTGATCGTGATCGGCTTTTCCTTCTCGTCCTCGATCTTCAGCTGCGGCGCAAGGTTACCCTTGGCGACAGCGTCCTTGTTCCAGTATTCGAGGTCATGCTCTTCGGCGAGTTTCGGGCCGATGTCACCCTGGACACCGGCGCGTTCGAGGCGCTGAAGCACCTTTTCCTGCTCTTCGCAAAGCGAATCCATGGCCTCCTGCGGTGTCTTGGCGCCCGACGCCGCATCACCGATCGCCTGCCACCAAAGCTGCGCCAGCTTCGGGTAGTCAGGGACGTTGGTGCCGGTCGGCGACCATTGGACCCGCGCCGGCGAGCGGTAGAACTCGATCAGGCCCCCAAGCTTCGGCGCCCGGTCGGTGAAGCTCTGGTGACGGATCGTGCTTTCACGGATGAGCGTGAGGCCGACATGGCTTTTCTTCACGTCCACCGTCTTGGAGGTAACGAACTGCGCATAGAGCCAGGCTGCCTTGGCGCGATCGTCCGGCGTCGACTTCAGGATCGTCCAGGAGCCGACGTCCTGATAGCCGAGCTTCATGCCTTCCTTCCAGTAGACCCCGTGCGGCGAGGGAGCAAAGCGCCACTTGGGCGTGCCGTCCTCGTTCACGACCGGCAGTCCGTCCTTCACCATGTCCGCGGTAAAGGCCGTGTACATGAACATCTGCTGGGCAATCTCGCCCTGCGCCGGAACAGGGCCGGATTCGGAGAAGGTCATGCCCTGGGCGGCTGCCGGTGCGTAGGCCTTCATCCAGTCCAGATACTTCTGGATTGAGTAGACTGCAGCCGGCCCGTTGGTGTCGCCGCCGCGCGCGACGCAGGAGCCCACCGGACGGGAGTTCTCGTCGACCTTGATGCCCCACTCGTCGACCGGCAAACCGTTCGGCAGCCCTTTATCGCCGTTGCCCGCCATGGAGAGCCAGGCATCGGTGAACCGCCACCCGAGCGAAGGGTCCTTCTTGCCGTAGTCCATGTGGCCATAGACCTTCTTGCCGCCCACGTCGCGGCCGGTGAAGAACTCGGCGATGTCTTCATAGGCCGACCAGTTGACGGGGACGCCGAGATCATAACCGTACTTGGCCTTGAAGTCGGCCTTGTTCTTCTCGTCGTTGAACCAGTCGTAGCGGAACCAATAAAGGTTCGCGAACTGCTGGTCGGGCAGCTGGTAGAGATCGCCGTCCGGAGCCGTCGTGAACTTCAGGCCGATGAAATCCTGGAGGTCGAGGCCCGGATTGGTGACATCCTTGCCCTCGTTCGCCATCCAGTCTGTCAGCGAACGAGCCTGCTGGTAACGCCAATGGGTGCCGATCAGATCGCTGTCGTTGACATAGGCGTCGTAGACGTTCTCGCCCGACTGCATCTGCGTCTGCAGTTTCTCGACCACGTCGCCTTCGCCGATCAGGTCGTGGGTGATCTTGATGCCGGTGATCGCAGTGAACGCCGGAGCAAGCACCTTCGATTCGTATTCATGGGTCGTGATGGTTTCCGAGACGACCTTGATATCCATGCCGGCGAAAGGCTTGGCCGCATCGATGAACCATTGCATCTCCTTCTCCTGGTCGGCTCGGCTCAAGGTCGACATGTCGCCGATCTCCGCGTCCAGGAACCGGTTTGCCTCCTCCATCCCGGCAAAGGCGATGCCTGTCATAGCCAGCAGCATGGCTGCCGTCGTTGTCATTAGATGCCGTCGCATATCATCCTCCCAAGGTTGCGATTGCATTCACAGAATGGCGCCGCTTCTCAAAGCGGCATGTTTCACCTGCCTCAGACGGTCCTGAACACGATGACCGCGTAAAGGATGCTGAGGGCAAGGGCCCACCACAGGTTCGGCCCGACAAGGCCCAACCATGCGAGATGAATGAATGCTGCGCCGAGCAGCGAGATGAAGAGCCGATCGCCGCGCGTGGTCTCGAAGCGCAGCAAGCCGACGCGCGGAGCGCCGCCCGGCGCGAAATACTCCCAGATGCTCATGCCGACGAGCAGCAAGAGGATCGTCAGGAAGAACAGCGCCGTCGGCAGCGTCCAGGCCATCCAGGAAAAGTTCATCTCCGTCTCCTCCTCAAACGCGGCCCAGGGCAAAGCCCTTGGCGATGTAGTTGCGGACAAAATAGATGACGAGCGCGCCGGGTACGATGGTGAGCACGCCGGCTGCCGCCAGAACACCCCAGTCCATGCCGGCCGCCGAGACCGTGCGCGTCATGATGGCCGAAATCGGTTTTGCGGCGGTCGTCGTCAGCGTCCGCGCCAGAAGCAGTTCCACCCAGGAAAACATGAAGCAGAAGAAGGCCGCGACGCCGATGCCGGAAGCGATCAGCGGCATGAAGATTTTGACGAAGAAGCGCGGGAAGGAATAGCCGTCGATATAGGCGGTCTCGTCGATCTCCTTGGGCACGCCGGACATGAAGCCCTCGAGGATCCAGACGGCGAGCGGAACATTGAACAGGCAATGCGCCAGCGCAACTGCGATATGGGTGTCGATCAGCCCGAAGGCGGAATAAAGCTGGAAGAAGGGCAGTGCGAAGACGGCGGGCGGCGCCATGCGGTTGGTCAGCAGCCAGAAGAACAGATGTTTGTCGCCAAGAAACCGGTAGCGGGAAAAGGCATAGGCCGCCGGCAGCGCCGCCGTGACCGAGATAACCGTGTTCATCACCACGTAGATGATCGAATTGATGTAGCCGGAATACCAGGACGGATCGTTGAAGATCACGCCGTAGTTCCTGAGCGTCGGGTTCTGCGGCCAGAGCGAAAAGGTACCGGTGATCTCGGCATTCTCCTTGAAGCTCATGTTGACGAGCCAATAGATCGGCAACAGGAGAAAGATGATGTAGATCGTCGAGACGAGCCAGGAGAAGCGGCCGGCCGGCTTGAATTTCTTGAGTTCCACCATGGCGCCCCCTCCTCAGTTTTCCGCATCTCTGCTCGTCATCACGGTGTAGAACACCCATGAGAGAAGCAGGATGATCAGGAAGTAGACGATCGACATGGCGGCGGCCGGACCGAGGTCGAACTGACCGACGGCCATCTTGACGAGGTCGATCGACAGGAAAGTGGTCGAATTGCCCGGCCCGCCGCCGGTCACCACGAACGGCTCGGTATAGATCATGAAACTGTCCATGAAGCGCAGGAGCACGGCAATCAGCAGCACGCGCTTCATCTTCGGCAGCTGGATATAGCGGAAGACGGAGAACCGCGAGGCGCCGTCGATCTTCGCCGCCTGGTAATAGGCGTCGGGGATCGAGACGAGCCCTGCATAGCAGAGCAGCACGACGAGACTGGTCCAGTGCCATACATCCATGACGATGACGGTGATCCAGGCATCGATCGGATCGCGGACGTAATTGTAGTCGACGCCCAGGATCGCCAGCGTCCGGCCGAGAAGGCCGATGTCGACGCGGCCGAAGACCTGCCAGATGGTGCCGACGACGTTCCAGGGGATGAGCAGCGGCAGCGCCATCAACACGAGGCAGACCGAAACGCCGATGCCCTTCCTTGGCATGTTGAGCGCGATGAAGATGCCGAGCGGAATTTCCAGCGCCAGAATGATGAAGGAAAACAGCAGATTGCGTTGCAACGCCTGCCAGAAACGGTCGGAATGGAGGATGTCGTCGAACCAGTCGGTGCCAGCCCAGAAGAACTGGTTGTTGCCGAACGTGTCCTGCACCGAGTAGTTCACTACCGTCATGAGCGGGATGACTGCCGAAAACGCGACGAGAAGCAGGACCGGCAGGACGAGGAACCAGGCCTTGTTGTTCCAGGTTTTCTCCATCGCTCAGGCCTCCTCTCCAACGCGCCAGGAATCGGCATAGACGTTGATGCGGGCCGGGTCGAAAACGATGCGCGGCTCGGCCGGAATCTCCACGTCCTCGGAAGCGACGATCGCAATGGGCCGCCCCTCGAATTCGGCCCGCACGATCTTGCGGCGGCCGATATCCTCGATCCGGTTGATTTTGACCTTGAGCCCCTCGCGGGCGAAGCGGATGAATTCCGGGCGGATGCCAAGCTCGATCCGCTCATCGCCGCCGATCCGCGGCGCGTTGTCGAGCTCGATGCTTTCGCTCCCGATCGAGACCCTGTTGCCGCTTATCCGTGCGGGCATGACATTCATGCCGGGAGACCCGATGAAATAACCGACGAAGGTATGCCGCGGCTTTTCGAACAGCTCGGCGGGCGTGCCGATCTGGACGATCTGGCCTTCATACATGACGACCACCTTGTCGGCGAAGGTCAGCGCCTCCGTCTGGTCGTGGGTGACGTAGACCATGGTAAAGCCGAACTGCTTGTGCAACCGCTTCAACTGCGAACGCAGCACCCATTTCATATGCGGGTCGATGACGGTCAGCGGCTCGTCGAACAGGATGGCATTGACGTCGTTGCGCACCAGGCCGCGGCCGAGCGAAATCTTCTGCTTCTGGTCGGCGGTCAGGCGCTGCGCCTTGCGCTTCGCCATGCCGGAAAGATCGATGATCTCCAGCATCTCCCGGACACGCCGATCCACTTCGGCCTCGGGAACGTGCCGGTTTCGCAGCGGAAAGGCGAGATTGTCGTAAACGGTCATCGTGTCGTAGACGACCGGGAATTGGAAGACCTGCGCGATATTGCGGGCCTGGGTGGAAAGCTCCGTGACATCCCGGCCGTCGAACAGAATGCGGCCGTGCGAGGGCTGTAACAAACCGGAGATGATGTTCAAAAGCGTGGTCTTGCCGCAGCCGGAAGGGCCAAGCAGCGCATATGCGCCGCCGTCGTTCCATTCGTGATCGACCTCGCGCAGCGCATAGTCGCTTTCGGAGACCGGATTGGCGCCATAGGCGTGGCGGATATGGTCGAGAGTGATGCGTGCCATGCTTCTCCTCCCTCACGCGGCCGCGGCGGCGATCGCCCGGCCATCACTGCCGAAGGCCATCAGATGCCGCGTGTCGAGGAAGACGTCGATGCCGGTATCCGGATCGATATCGTGAATGCCGGGCGCCAGCATGACCCATTTGACGCCGTCATATTCGAGATGCACGAAGCTTTCCGAACCGGTGATCTCGGAAATCTGAACTCTTGCGTTGAGCTTGGCCGCTTCCGGCGTCTGTTGCGAAAAGCCGAGATGATGCGGGTGGAACGCGACGGTGACCGGCCCGTTCTCGATGGCGCGGAGATGGGCGGGCACAGGCAGGCCTTCGGTATTGCGATGCTGGAAGGCATCGCCCGATTTGACCATCTCGATGAAATTCAAGGGCGGATCGGCGAAGGTCCTCGCGGTGACAAGGTCCGCCGGTCTGCGGTAGACGGAAATGGTCGGCCCGAACTGGGTGATGCGGCCTTCGGACAGGGTCGCCGTATTGCCGCCGAGCAGAAGCGCCTCCGACGGCTCGGTCGTGGCATAAACGAAGATCGCACCGGACTGGGCAAAGACCTTCGGCAATTCCTCCCGCAGTTCCTCCCGCAGTTTATAGTCGAGATTGGCGAGCGGCTCGTCCATCAGCACGAGGCTGGCATTCTTGACGAGGGCACGGGCAAGTGCCGTGCGCTGCTGCTGACCGCCGGACAGGCTCAGCGGCGTGCGATCGAGATACGGCGACAGCCTGAGAAGCTCGGCCGCTTTTCGAACCTCCCGATCGATAGTTGCGGCATCCTTGCCGGCAATCCGCAGCGGCGAGGCGATGTTTTCATAAACGGTGAGGGACGGGTAGTTGATGAACTGCTGGTAGACCATTGCGACATTGCGTTTCTGGACCGCAAGACCGGTGACGTCCTGGCCGTCGAAATGGACCGACCCGCTGGTCGGACGGTCGAGACCGGCCATCAGCCTCATCAGCGAGGTCTTGCCCGCAAGCGTCGGCCCCAACAGGACGTTCAGCGAGCCCCGTGCAAGCGTCAGGTCGGTCGGATGAATGTGATATTCACCCGCCACCATCTTCGCGGCTTTGCGCAATTCCAGCATTCCGTTCCCCTGCCTCCTCACAGCGGGAACACATGCCGCTATAGCCGGCCATCATGCGAGCCGGCAGAGCAGCCATGTACTCCTCCAAAGACTTTCTTTCCTCTTTATTCAGGCGAAGGCCGTCCTTCGTCCTTCTCCAAAGGACGTCGTCGGCGCTCATCGCCCATTCGTGATTGATGAGGTAGCGAACCTCGGCCTCGTAAAGATCGCCGCCGAAACGGATTCCAAGATCCTCCGTTTTGACGGCCTTGCCAAGGATCATCTTCGACCGGGTGCCGTACCGGCGCACGAGGCGGCGAACATGGCGGTCCTCGAGAAAGGGATAGCCAGCCTTCAGCTTACCGACCTCCGTCTCGTAACCCTGAGGCGGAAAATCGCCACCCGGCAGGTGGCTGGCGGCAGTCCAGGGCTTGCCCTTTTCGCCAATTGCCGCGCCGATCTTCTCCAGAGCGTGTTCCGCAAGGCGCCGATAGGTGGTGAGCTTGCCGCCGAAGACATTGAGCAGCGGCCCGCCATGGCCCTCATCGAGTTTCAGCACATAGTCGCGGGTCGCTTCCTGCGCCTTGGAGGCGCCGTCGTCGAAGAGCGGACGGATCGCCGAATAGGTCCAGACGATATCCTCCCGCCGCACCGGCTCCTTGAAATATTCGCTCGCGGCGTTGCAGAGATAGGTGGTTTCTTCCTCGGAAATGTGAACGTCCTTCGGATCGGCCTCGAAGTCGCGATCGGTCGTGCCGATCAGCGTGAAGTCTTCCTCATAGGGGATCGCGAAGATGATGCGGTTGTCCGGGTTCTGGAAGAAATAGGCGCGCGGGCCTTCGAACTTCTTTCTCACCACGATGTGGCTGCCCTGCACGAGCCGCACATGGCGTGCTTCATTCTGGCCGAAGGCAGAGCGAATGACCTGATCGACCCACGGGCCGGCGGCGTTCACCAGCATGCGGGCGAAATGCGTCCCGCTTGCGCCGGTGACCTTGTTCTTCGTCTCCACCACCCAGAGCCCGTCGTCGCGCCTGGCTGAAACGACCTCGGTGCGCGGCATGACGAGGGCGCCGCGATCCGCCGCATCGCGGGCGTTCAGCACGACCATGCGCGCATCATCCACCCAGCCGTCGGAATATTCAAAGGCCTTGGCGAAGAGCGACTTCAGCGGCTTTCCGGCCGGGTCGGAGCGCAGGTCAAGCACCGCAGTCGGCGGCAGAAGCTTGCGACCGCCGAGATGGTCGTAGAGAAAGAGGCCGAGCCTGATCATCCAGGCCGGCCGGATGCCGCCCTTGTGATAGGGCAGTACGAAGCGCAGCGGCCAGATGATGTGCGGCGCCATGGTCCAGAGAACCTCGCGTTCCATCAAGGACTCGCGGACGAGGCGGAATTCGTAATGTTCCAGATAGCGCAGGCCGCCATGGATGAGCTTGGTGGCGCCGGAAGAGGTGCCGGAGGCGAAATCGTTCATTTCGGCGAGCGCAACCGAATAGCCTCGCCCGGCCGCATCCCGCGCTATGCCGCAGCCGTTAATGCCGCCGCCGATGACAAATATATCGTGAACCTCACGGCCCAAGGTCCCCTCCAGGCCATGTGACTTGTTTCGCACGGCATGAGAATCTTGTGATTTCGAAAGAATTACAAGCTAAAACGAACCATATACGAATGTCAAACGAATGTTTGGAGGATGTCATTCAGCAACGGCCGCGTTCGTCTCGATCAGCTTCACATTGTTCTCCAGGCAGAGATTGCGGATCGATGGCAACGGACAATGGTCGGTGATGAAGGTGTGGACCTGCGACAGCTGGCCGATCCTGACCGGCGCGGTGCGTTCGAACTTCGTTGAATCGGCAACGAGGATGACATGCCGGGCGTTGGCGATGATCGCCTGGGCGACTTTCACCTCACGAAAATCGTAATCAAGAAGGGCGCCGTCCATGTCGATCGCCGAAGCGCCGATGACCGCGTAGTCCACCTTGAACTGGCGGATGAAATCCACTGCCGCTTCGCCGACGATCCCGCCATCCGAACCGCGCACGACCCCGCCGGCGATCACCACTTCGATAGAGGGAAATACACGTAACCTGTTGGCTACATTAATATTATTTGTGATGACCATAAATTCGTGATGATTGGCCAACGCCTCGCCAACCGCTTCCGTCGTCGTTCCGATATTGATGAAGAGCGAGGCCCCGCTCGGGATCAACCCGGCCGCGGCAATGCCGATCGCCTGCTTTTCCAAAGCGGCGATCTGCCGCCTTGCCTCGTATTTGACATTCTCGGTGCCGCTGGGGATTGTCGCGCCGCCATGGATGCGCGTCAGGACCTGCGCATCGCAGAGATCGTTCAAATCCTTGCGGATCGTCTGGCGCGTCACCGAAAAACGCGACGCGAGCTCCTCGACCAGAACCCTGCCGCTTGATTTCGCAATCGCAACGATTTCGGCCTGTCGGTCGGATAAGAACATGAGCGCGCACCTTTCCATCTGCTTTCGTTTTTTAACGAAAGCGAACCCAAGCGCAACGTCAATTCTCTATCCGATCGGGTTTTGCGCCTCCGGTCGGCTGCTAAGGACGCCATGTGTCCATGCGCCCAGCCAATCAGATCGCCTCACCCAAGCACCACCCGGTATTCCTCAATGCCCTTGGCCTGCACTCTCCGGCAAAATGTCATTCCGGCATGGGGCTCCACCAGACGCGCTTCGGGCGTCATTCCCTGTTGCGCGGAGGTCGCAAAAAGCTGATCGAGATCGGTTCCACCGATTGCCGGACAGGAAATGCGGACCGCATCGAAATGATGGACGGCGATCTCTCTGCCATCCGGCGCGTAGCAGGCAACCCGGCCGGCACCCCATTGGGCATTCCAGAAATTCCCCTCGCAATCCGTGACGGCGCCATCCGGCGAAACGCCGTTGGCAGCAAGATCGAGGAACAGTTCCGGCGCCTGCGCCGGCCAGCCATCCCGATCGAGCCGAACCGACCAGACACGTCTCAGCCGCGTATCGGCAAAATATCCAAGCGACCGACCGGCATCGAAACAGATCGCATTGGGAATGCTGATGCCGGGATAAAGCTTGCGCATCTCGCCGCGATAATAACGCCAGACGGCTCCGGCTTCGTGTTCGGACCGCTTGCCCATGGTGCCGATCCAGAATCCGCCCCAGGGATCCGCCCGGCCGTCATTCGAGCGCAGATGCGGCTCCGAGGGAAAATCCGCCACGATCTCCCGGCTTCCCGTATCGATGTCCATTCTCCATAAACCCGTCTCGGAAGCCACCAGCAATTCGGTTCTCGAAATCCATCCAGCGGCAGAAACGCATTCATCGAATTGCCATTGAAATTCCTTGTCCCGCTCCCGGCTCAGAAGGGCCTTGCCGGTGATATCGAACCAGAAGAACTGCTGCCTTTCGGGATGCCAGAACGCCCCCTCCCCAAGCTCGCAGCGGCGTGCGTCGAATATGTCGCTCATGATCAGGTTCTTTATCGTGACGGGGGAGGCGTTCAATGGCTATGGACACATTCATCATACCAATGACAGAAACATCAGTTGACTTGACGGGATACAGCAGACAGGTCAAAACGTCCAGCACCTGTTCGTCGATTGGTCTCCCGTTGCCCCGCGTCCCGCTCATCCTTTCAGTCGCGCTGTTCATGGAGAGCATGGACGCCACGGTCATCTCCACGTCGCTTCCCGCAATCGCGGCCGACATCGGCACGACATCGGTGGCGCTGAAGCTCGCCTTTACCGCCTACTATGTCGCCATGGGGATTTTCGTGCCCATGAGCGCCTGGCTTGCCGACAAATATGGATGCCGCAACGTGCTGCGGTTTTCCATGATGCTCTTCATTCTCGGCTCGCTCGGATGTGCCGTCTCGCAATCCCTTGCGCACTTCGTCTGTGCGCGGTTCATCGAAGGGGCAGGCGCCGCTTTCATGGCGCCCGTCGCCAGGCTCGCACTTTTTCGGGTCACCCCGAGGGAGGAGTTGGTCAGCGCGACTTCCTGGCTGACAATCCCGCCCACAATCGCCCCGATGCTGGGGCCGCCCCTTGGCGGCTTCCTCACAACCTTCGTCGCCTGGCAATGGATATTCATCGTCAATCTTCCCATCGCAATTATGGGTATCGCTCTGATCACCCGCTTCATGCCGGACCCGATCCGGCTACCCGCCGGCCGTCTCGACCTCATCGGCCTTCTCCTCGTCGCGGTCAGCCTTTCAGGCATCGTCTTCGGAACCTCCCTGATCAGCATG
Source organism: Xaviernesmea oryzae (assembly GCF_900177415.1). Classification (GTDB taxonomy): domain Bacteria; phylum Pseudomonadota; class Alphaproteobacteria; order Rhizobiales; family Rhizobiaceae; genus Neorhizobium; species Neorhizobium oryzae_A. The sequence continues at coordinate 223,174 of NZ_FXAF01000008.1, forward strand.
CCGGTATTGCCGGCATGGTTCGGACTGGCCGGAATTGCGCTCGGCATCGCCGCCGGAATTGCATATCTTGCGCATGCGCGGCGCTCCCCCGATCCGGTGCTCGACCTGCGTGTTTTTCGGGAACCGACCTTCAGAGCGACGACCATCGGAACCACGTTGATGCTGATGGGCTGCGCCGCGCTTCCCTTCCTGACCGCGTTGATGCTGCAACTGGGCTTCGGGATGGATGCCTTCCAGGCCGGTCTCCTCGTTTTCTCCGGAGCGATCGGCGCGCTTGCGGCCAAGTTCGTGGTGGTCCCACTCTTCAAACGCGTGGGTTTCCGCCGGGCGATGATCTATTCCGCTCTGCTCGCCGGTCTCGGCATCGGCATCAAGGCGACACTCCTGCCCAGTACGCCGGCACTGCTCATCGTCCTCCTGCTTTTCATCAACGGCCTCATCCGGTCGATCTATTTTACCGGGCATGCGGTTCTCACCGTCGCGGATACGACGCCGGAACAGGCGGGCCACGCCACCGCGATCGCGGCGGTCTCACGGCCGGTTGCATCGGCGCTGTCCTTTGCCATAGCCGGCGGACTGTTGGGATTCCTATCCGCCAGCGGCACGAACACGATCGGCCATTTCCACCTGGCCATCGGCATTGGAGCAGCTTTGTGCGGAAGCGCAGCCTTCGCTTTCCTGTTTTATCGTCCTGACCGCAGCCCTCGATAACAGTTGGGGAGAGCGCCTGACGGCCGATTCCTCCATTGAAAGAGGGTATTATTTGTCATACATGTGTGATGAATCGAAGACTGGATGCGCCGTTCGGATGACGCTCCAGTCGAGCCGATGCGAGGGATCAAGGCGTGGCTATGCAAGTGAAGGATCGCAGCAGGGGGCCCGGATCGCTGGTCTCACAAGTGGGCGAGAGCCTTCGGCAAGCCATCTTGAGCGGTCGGTATTCCCCCGGCGACAAGCTTCCGAGCGAGGTCGAACTCACCGAGACGCATGGGGTCAGCCGAACGGTGGTCCGCGAGGCAGTGGCGGCACTTCGTTCCGACGGGCTCGTCGAGGTGCGTCAGGGCGCGGGGATATTCGTTCTCAACGCCGATCCGAATCCGGCGCTTTCGGGACGCAGGATCGACAGGGCCCGCGTTTCTTCGGATCTCGAAGTCCTCGAGGTTCGCGCGCCCCTGGAGATCGAGGCAGCAGGCCTTGCTGCGCTGCGCCGGTCGCCGGCCCAGGAGGAGGCGATCTTCGAGTGTCATCGCAAGATTCTCAGATGCATAGAGAGTGACGAATCCATCCGCGACGCGGATCTGGCGCTTCACTTCGCCATTGCCGAGGCTACCAACAACCCGCTGTTCAAACAGCACCTGGAGTTCCACGGCGCCGCGGTGATCCCCCAGTCGAAAGCCATCCCGGAATCTCGGGGAGGCGAACAAACCGCCTACCGCAAGATGATTCACAAGGAGCACGAGGCGATTGTGGTGGCGATCTCCGATCGCAACGAGGAGGCTGCACGCAGCGCGATGCGCGACCATTTGAGAGGCAGCCAGGTCCGATATCGGGACCTGCTCAAGGACTTTCGCACCTTTTCGGACTGAATTGCCCGTTAATCCCAGCCCGCCTCTCGCCCCCATACCTCGATCTGCGTCAGTGCGGGGAAGGGTGACGGATCTTCGGCCTTGATCAGGCTATGCAGCCTGATCCATTCGACACTGCGAGGCTCTATCGGCAGGCATTGCGCCGCGCCTGATTTTGCGAGGGGAAAGCAGGACGTTTCGCCGTCGGAAAAGGTGATGCTCGCCTTCTCCCACCAGGAATCATGCGGAAAATCCGCCCTGAGATAGAGCACGATCTCATCGATCACCACCGGCCGTCCGAATTTGACGGTGAGGGCAGCCTGAGGATCGCGGTTGATCCCCCAGCTGGTATAGGGCCAGAAGCCGTGGTCGTCATTGGCCTTCTCGCCATCGATCGCATTGCGCGCCGCGAACACGGCCTCGCCCCGCGTCTCCACATTGGCTTCGGCATGAGGAAACAGCGTCGCATTGGCATGATCGTCCCAGGGATTGAGGGCGAGATTGCGCCGTGGCGCAATCTCGTCCGGCCGCGCCTTGCGGGCATAGAGCCGGTGGATCTCGCCATGAAACGCGCGTGGTGAATAGGGGATGCGCTTCTGACCGAACGGAACTGCCAGGGAATAGGAACGCCCTTTGAGATAGACGGCTGTGGGGCTTATGGCATCGTCGAGAGCGAGCACGATATGGCCCTTCTCCGACGCCTCCACGACAATCCGGTCGCCTTCGCGATAGCCTTGGCGATAAACCAGGAAAGTCTCTCCGTTTCCCCGCGTGCTCGCCAAAACCTCCCCGTTGGCGCTGATCACCTTCAACGTCAGTTCCATTCACATCCTCCTCAGATGATCCGCAATGTCAGGCGCTCTTTCACCAAAGCGATCCGCAACCGGTAAATCCTGCCCGGCCAGGAAAGCCTGAGCCGGGCATCCTCGATGTCGATCGCCTCGACTTCGATCTTCCCCGCACCATCAAGCGCGATGCGTCCGAGACCGGCGAGATCGATCGCACCTGCAGCTATTGAGGGCTCGGCGCCGACCATCAGCGATAGAACGGCAGGCAGATCTCCATCGTGGAGGTCGGCGATTTCGACGTGGCGCCCGCGCTTCAGTGTGACCGCACGGCGGTAGCTGCGCACCCGCGCCTCCGGCGGATAGGCGCCGGCAATGTCGAGGGAAATTCGGGCTTCCGCCGGATTGAATACGGTTTCCACGTCGCGTGCGACAAAATCCGCGCCCTCGGATTGCATGACATTTGCAAAGGTCGGCAGGTTGTGGAACGCCGACTGCATGGTCCAGATCTCGTACCGTTCGGGAGAAAAGGTCTTGGCCGTATAGGTTTCGACGCCGACATCGATGAGAAACGGTTGCCCATCCTTGTAGATGGCCACGCTTCCGACATCGTTATGATTGTGGCTCTCGCCATTGTGACCGCCCTTGACGGCCACGGCGAAACGCTCGTCGCGCGCGATGAACAGGCCGATACCGGGATAGAAGGCGTCCCGCGCCTCGAAGGAGCGATCTGGGCCGGTGATCGTCGGGCCGATAAGCAGTTCCTGCACCCGATACCAGAGGTTCCACTCGTGGGGCAGGTGCGGCTCTTCGGCCATGCTTCTGCTTGCCGCAGCGAAATTCGACAGGGGTTCCGAGCCGACGGCCCTTCCGAAGAGATATTCGCGAACACTGCAAGGCTCGACGACCGCAGAGGAATCCGCGAAATTGAAGAAATAGCGGCCTGCCACATGCATGTTGAGAATGTACTCGGCCATGTTGCGGATTTTCGGCTCACGCCAGAGATGCGTGAAAACACCGGGCGCAGCTTCATCCAGAACGGCCATCGCGCCATGCAGGCAAAGCGCGGCATGACGATAGTAGACGACACCCTCCTCGCAGGCCCCGTCTTCGGCGTAATCTTTGAGGAAAGCATCCAGGCTGCCGAGCGCCTTTTCAACGATCTTTCGTCGTAACGCCTGGTCGGTACGCAGGCAAAACGCGGACAGGAGAACGTTCTGCGTGATCCACGCGGTCCAGTTGTTCATTCTTTCGCTGCCGCGACCCATCCACCAGAAATGCCGATCGACATAGGGCGAAAAGATGCGGGTCTGGACCTCGCGTTCGATGCGGGCAACGATCTGCGGGCTGATTGCGTCAAGCTGATCCCGCATCAACGCCACGACGGTCGCCAACAGGGCCGCGGTCTCGGCGGCGAAGAGATCGATGACCGGATGAGCGGCGTCGGGCAGCGGAAAACGCTGCCCTCCCCGTTCATAGGCATTGTGCGCAGGCAATTGCCAGCCACTTTCCTCGACGATCAGGAAAATGCCGTCGACGGCGGCAGGAAGGAAACGCCCTTCGCCTTCGATCAATTCACCGAGCACGAGGTCGTTCAGCATTCGCCGGCGGGTGAAATAGAGCTCCTCAAACCGGGAGCGGTTGCCCGTCTTCGTGAATTCCTGATAGTCGGACGCCTTTATGATGGGCCATGTCTTGAGAAGGGTCGCTTCAGCGTCTCGAATGACCGCGTTCCGGATAGGTGCGGGAACCGCGGACCAGGCTGGCCGGTCTGAGGAGACGGCGCCTGGAACAAAGTCGCCCAGTATATCTGGCAGACCGGCCGCAATCTCGCTGAACATATCCATTTCCCATGACGTCTGGCTTGGTTCCCGATCCACCTATCATACGTATTTGGCGATATCCATTAAATTCGTCTGATCTATTTCGAATTTGTTTGACCACTGTCGAAGATGTGCTATGGGTCAGCCAGGAGGCAGAAGCCAGCGCAGGTTTGAGTTCGCTGGCATTGGCGGACCTCATTTTGTGGCGACGCCGATCAAGAGCGGTCGCTTTGGAGGAGATACCGGTGTCCATATCGAGCTCGACCGCAGTCGTAGGCCGCCCGACGGCAACGCCCCGGCGCAAGATCAAGGTGCTGTCCAGGCGCCGCCGGAAGATCCAGAACGCGCTGGTCGCCTATTCCTTCATCGCGCCGAACTTCATCGGCTTTGCCGTCTTCACGCTCGGCCCGATCCTCTTCGCTTTCGCACTCGCCTTCATGCATTGGGACGGTTCCAATGCGATCACTTTCGCGGGACTCGACAATTTCTGGCGGCTCTTCGAGGACAAGGCATTCATCGCCGCATTCTGGAACACGATCATCTATACGGTCGTATCGGTGCCTGCCACGCTCGTCTGCGCGCTTGGTCTTGCGATCCTGCTCAACCAGAAAATCTTCGGCCGCGACTTCTTCCGAACCGCGATGTTCTTTCCCTATGTCGCATCGCTGGTCGCGGTGGCCGTCGTCTGGAACATGATCTTCAACCCCGAAATGGGGCCTGTGAACATGATCCTCTACACGCTTGGCCTTGATCCGAAGGACATGCCGGGTTGGGCGGCCGACCGGCACTGGGCGATGGTGACGGTCATCCTCTTCGGCATCTGGAAGAGCATGGGCTACTACATGGTCATCTATCTGGCAGGTCTGCAGGGCATCAATTCCGAACTGTACGAAGCAGCCAACCTCGACGGGGCGAATTCCTGGCAGAAGTTCATCTATGTCACGGTCCCGCAGCTTGCGCCCACGACCTTCTTCGTCACCGTCATGCTGACGATCCAGTCCTTCAAGGTTTTCGACCAGATCTACATGATCACGCAAGGCGGCCCGGGCACATCGACGCTCGTCCTCGTCTACCACATCTATAACGAGGCCTTCATTTCCTGGGATCTCGGCTATTCCAGCATGGTGGCGCTGGTCCTCTTCTTCCTCGTGCTTGCCGTCACGATCGTCCAGTTCCGGCGCCAGAGGGAGGACTGAGGCCATGAGGATCGCCGGACGCAGGGTCACAACCAAAACCGTCGCCATCTATGCGCTTGCGATCGTCATCACTGCCGTGATGCTGATGCCGTTCGCCTGGATGCTCTCCGCCTCGCTGAAGCTCAGCCGCGACGTCTTCGTCTTTCCGATCGAATGGATCCCGTCCGAGCCGCAATGGCAGAACTACGTGGACATCTGGACGAAGATCCCGCTGGGGCTCTTCATCTACAACACGTCCAAGCTGACCATTATCGTGACGCTGCTGCAGCTCTTGACGTCCAGCTTCGCGGCCTATGCCTTCGCCAAGCTCGATTTTCCTTACAAGAACACGCTGTTTCTCGGCTATATCGCCACGATCGCCATGCCGTGGCAGGTCTATATGGTGCCGCAGTTCCTGCTGATGCGCGAGTTCGGACTGAACAATACGCATCTAGCCTTGATCTGCCTGCAGGCCTTCACGGCCTTCGGCGTGTTCCTGATGCGACAGTTCTACATGTCGATCCCGACCGAGCTTTGCGAGGCGGCGCGGATCGACGGCATGAACGAATACCAGATCTGGGCCAAGATCATGCTGCCGCTTTCGAAGCCCGCTCTGTCGACGCTGACCATCTTCACCTTCGTCACCACCTGGAACGACTTCCTGGGGCCGATGATCTATCTCACCAAGACCGAGCTGAAGACGATCCAGATCGGCCTGCGCATGTTCATCTCGCAATATTCTGCGGAATACGGGCTGATCATGGCCGCCTCGGTCGTTGCCCTGATCCCGGTTCTCGTCGTCTTCCTGTCTCTGCAGCGTTTCTTCGTCGAGGGCGTCGCCTCGTCGGGCCTCAAGGGTTAATCCATGAACGCCATCCCATCCTTCGCTCCGCAACCGATCACCGATACGGAAGTGAAAGCGGCACTCGATATCGCTGTCGGACAGGTCCGGCGAAACCTTCCGCAGTTCACCTATGCCTCGCAAAACCATTCGAGCGTCGGCAATTTCTATCCGGCGGTCGAGAACGACCAATGGACCGCGGGCTTCTGGCCGGGAGAGATCTGGCTCGCTTTCGAGCACACGGGCGACAAGGTCTTTCAACATGCGGCGCAGATCCAGGTCCAGAGCTTCCTGCACCGGATCGTCAACCGCATCGAGACCGATCATCACGACATGGGGTTTCTCTATTCGCCGTCCTGCATCGCTGCATGGAAGCTCGTCGGCGATGAAGACGGCCGAAGGGCCGCCGTTCTCGCGGCCGACCAGTTGATCGAGCGCTTCCAGCCTATCGGCCAGTTCATCCAGGCCTGGGGCCGCAAGGGCGTGGCGGAGGAATACCGCTTCATCATCGACTGCCTGCTCAACCTGCCCCTTCTCTATTGGGCGAGCCACGAGACGGGCGACCCGAAGTATCGCGATATCGCGCTGATCCATGCCCGCACGACGCTCGCGAATTCCGTTCGTCCGGACGATTCCACCTATCACACCTTCTATATGGACCCGGTGACCGGTGCACCCGTAAGAGGCGCCACGAAACAGGGATATCGCGACGACAGCGCCTGGGCGCGCGGGCAGGCCTGGGGCATCGCCGGAATGGCGCTTTCCTACCGTTACGAGCGGCTGGAGGAATACCGTCAGGCCTTCGATCGCCTGCTCGCCTTCTATATCGAGCGCCTCCCGGCCGACATGGTGCCCTATTGGGACCTCGTCTTTTCCGACCAGGACGGGGAGCCCCGTGACAGTTCCTCCGCTTCGATCGTCGCCTGCGGCCTCCTCGAAATGGCCGATCTGGTGGATACCGAGACAGCCGCCGGTTATCGCGAGCTTGCGCGCCGCATGATGAAGAGCCTTGCGGATCACTATGCAGTCAAGGACCCGGCCGTCTCGAACGGGCTGGTTCTTCACGGTACCTATTCGAAGAAGTCACCCTTCAACACCTGCCGCGGCGAAGGCGTCGACGAATGCGTCTCCTGGGGCGACTACTATTACATGGAAGCTTTGACGCGCCTTTCGCGCAACTGGTCTTCCTATTGGTGAGAGGACCTGATGGCCAGCATTTCACTGAAGAGACTGAACAAGACCTACGGCGCGCTGACCGTCGTGCATGACATCGATCTCGAAATCGCCGACAAGGAATTCATCATCCTCGTCGGTCCTTCGGGCTGCGGCAAGTCGACGACGCTGAGGATGATCGCCGGACTGGAGGAAATCTCCGGCGGTGAACTGCGGATCGGCGGAGACCTGGTGAACGACGTTCCCTCCAAGGACCGCGATATCGCGATGGTTTTCCAAAACTATGCGCTTTATCCGCATATGACCGTCTACAAGAACATGGCCTTCGGTCTGCAGCTGCGCAAGGCGGGGCGCGACTTCATCGACAGCCAGGTGCAGGACGCGGCCAAGATCCTCGACATCACGCATCTTCTGAACCGCAAACCCAAGGCGCTTTCGGGCGGCCAGCGCCAGCGCGTGGCGCTCGGTCGTGCCATGGTGCGCAATCCGGCCGTCTTCCTGCTGGACGAGCCGCTCTCCAACCTCGACGCGAAGCTGCGCGGCACGATGCGTGCCGAAATCACCAAGCTCCACAAGCGGCTCGACGCGACCTTCATCTACGTTACCCACGACCAGATCGAGGCCATGACCATGGCAGACCGGATCGTGGTCATGAAGGACGGCCACATCCAGCAGGTCGATACGCCGCAGAACCTCTATGACCGGCCCGTTAACATGTTCGTCGCAGGCTTCATCGGCGCGCCGCAGATGAACATGCTGCCATCCCTCATAGAGCGCCGGGGCGACGGATATGTCGCCATCTTCGACAATCGCGAACTTCCGCTGCCGGCACATTTCGACAAGGCCCGGATCGCGCCATACGAAGGTCGCGAGCTGGTGCTCGGCATCCGGCCGGAGAATTTCCATGAACTGCCGCCCGCCGATATCTCGCCCGAAAACCTGGCGCCATTCAAGGCGGTCGTCGAGCTCGCCGAACCGATGGGCTCGGAGGTGCATCTGAACATGGTCGCCGGCGGACGCGGCCTGATCGCGCGCGTATCGCCGCGCTTCAAGGCGGGCATCGGCGACGAGGTCGCGCTGGTCGCCGACATGACCAACGTGCAGCTGTTCGACAAGGAAACCGAACGCTCGATCTTGTACTGAGGCGCCGACCGGAGAGAGGCCATGCAGTGGTTGCGGGACATGTGGACAAGGGAGGGGCCGGGCATCTCGAAAGACGCTCCGAAGAAGACCGGCCTTGCTTTGTTCGCGGAAATCTTCGCGCGTGAATGGTGGGAGATGGTCAAGCTCAACATCCTCTTCATTCTGGCGGCCATGTTCGTGGTGACCATTCCGGCCGCGCTGGCCGCGACTGCATGCGTCTGCCTCGCCTTCGTCGAAGACCGCAATACCTATCTGCTGCGGGATTTTACGGAAGCCTTCGTCCGCTATTTCTGGCGCGCTTCGGCCTGGGGACTTGCCCTCACCGCCGCCCTCGGCACCGGGGTATACGCAACCGCCGCCTATGTCTCCGCCGCCCGGGACAATCTCGTCCTGGCCGTGCCGCTCACCGTCAGCATCGTCGTGACCGGTTTCATCGCGGTGCTCGCATGCCATCTCATCATTCTGATGGTGATGCGCGATCTTCCCGCGTTCAGACTGTTGCGCCTCGCGGCGATCGCCTCTGTCCTGCGCCCGTTACCGGCGCTCGCAGCCCTCGCCTTCGTGTCGGCCCTCTGGCTTGCTCACATCATATTCTATCCGGTTTCCGTCTTCATGCCGGCAACGCTCAATTTTTCACTCGGAATGTTCGCCGTCGCATTCGGCGTCCATCGGGCAGCGGTGATGGTTCTAGCCCTGCCAATTGCAACGCACGAAAAACGCGAACCGCATGCCCGTGACGCTACGCAGAATATCTAATCCAGAAACACTCAGGGAAGGAGAATTGGAATGTCTTTGGATAAATTTGGGAGGTCAGTGAAACTCGCCCTGGCCGGTCTTGCTCTCGCGGCCACGACCGCCGGCTCCGCGCTCGCCCAATCGGGCGATGCAGTAACGCTTAAATGGGCTCTGTGGGATTGGGACAAGGTCGCCTACTATAAGCCCCTGATCGAGGCTTATCAGACGAAGCATCCGAATGTGAAATTCGAATCCGTCGATCTCGGTTCGCAAGACTATCAGCAAATGATCGCCACGCAGCTTGCAGGCGGCTCGAAGGACATCGATATCGTGACGGTCAAGGACGTTCCGAACTATACGAACCTGGTGCGAGCCGGTTCGATCTCGGACCTTACCGGCTTCATGACGGAGCAGAAGATCGATCCGGCCTCCTTCGGCGGCCTCGTCGACGAGCTCAAGGTGGATGGAAAGGTCTATGCCCTACCCTTCCGCTCGGATTTCTGGGTCGTCTATTACAACAAGGACATTTTCGACAAGGCAGGCGTTGCCTACCCGACCAACGACATGACCTACGAGCAGTTCGATGCGATCGCGACGAAGCTCACCGGCGGCATGGGCGTGAACAAGACGTATGGCGCTCTCTTCCATACCTGGCGTTCCACGGTCCAGCTTCCCGGCATCCTGGATGGCAAGCATACGCTCGCGGGACCGGACTACGCGTTCCTGAAACCGTGGTACGAGCGGGCGCTCGCTCTGCAGAAGGACGGTGTGGTTCCCTCCTATGCTTCGCTGAAAACCTCGAACACCCACTATTCCGCCCTGTTCTTCAACGGCACGATCGGCATGCTGCCGATGGGCACCTGGTTCATCGGCACCCAGATCGCCAAGGTGAAGTCAGGTGAATCCAAGAGCAAGAACTGGGGTATCGTGAAGTTCCCGCATCCGGAAGGCGTCTCGGCCGGCACCACGGCCGCGCAGATTTCCGGTCTGGCCGTCAACGACAATTCGGCTCACAAGGCCGAGGTGCTGGACTTCATCAAGTTCGTGACCGGCCCGGAAGGTGCTGCGATCATCGCATCCACCGGCACGATCCCGACGGTGCGTACCCCCGAAGTCACCGCCAAGATCGCCTCCCTGCCGGGCTTCCCGCAGGATCAGGCAAGCAAGGATGCGCTCCAGGCCGGCAAGTCCTTCCTGGAAATGGCGGTCGACCCGAACGCCGCCAAGATCGAGGTCGTTCTCAACCGCGCGCATGACTCGATCATGACGGACAATATCTCGATCGATGACGGCCTGAAGGAAATGACCGAGGGCGTCAAGGCCATCAAGTAACAACATCGTCCGCCGCGGAGGGAGATCTCCTCCGCGGCGCTTTGCCTTTCATGACGAATGGATTGCACCCGTGTTCTACGATCCCGTCCGCGCCAATCCCTTATACGGAAATCCGCTGCTTACGCGCGCTGACCTGCAAAAGGCGGTGGCCGATCTGTTTTCGCCCCTGCTTCCCTATTTCTCCGAGGGCGGGGCAAGGGTTCGCCTGAGCGCAACGGCTGCGCATTTCGACCGCGCGGCTGCCGATCTCGAAGGTTTTGCGCGGCCGCTCTGGGGTCTCGTGCCGCTTGCAGCGGGGGGCGCGCACTTTCCCCATTGGGAGCTCTACCGGCGCGGCCTGGCGAACGGGACCGATCCCTCCCATTCCGAATATTGGGGCGATATCTCCGACCGCGACCAGCGCCAGGTCGAATTGGCAGCCGTCGGTTTCGCACTCTCGATGGTGCCCGAACACATCTGGGAACCCCTCACCAATGCCCAGAAGGAAACCGTCGCCTCTTACCTCGTTTCGGCTCGCGACAAGGAATTCATCGACAACAACTGGAAATTCTTCCGCGTTCTCATCGATCTCGGACTTGAACGCGTGGGGATAGACTTCGACAGATCGAAGACCGAACGTTATCTCGACGAGGTAGAGGCATTTAGGCTTGATGAAGGATGGTACCGCGACGGGCCCGTCAAGCGGGTCGATCACTACATTCCCTTCGCGATGCATTTCTACGCCCTTATCTATTCGGTTCTGGCGGGAAAAGATGAAGTGCGCGGGGCAGCCTATCAGGAACGGGCTCGTATCTTCGCAAAGGATATTCGCCACTGGTTCGGTCCGGATGGAGCAGCACTTGCCTTCGGGCGCAGCCAGACCTATCGGTTCGCGGCGGGCGGCTTCTGGGGCGCACTGGCCTTTGCCGGTGCCGAGGCCCTGCCCTGGCCGGAGATCAAGGGCTACTACATGCGCCATATCCGCTGGTGGTCCAGGATGCCGATCGCCGATCGCGACGGAGTTCTTTCGATCGGCTACGGCTATCCGAACCTCTTGATGAGCGAGAGCTACAACTCGGCAGGCTCACCCTACTGGGCGCTCAAATTCTTCCTGCCCCTAGCCCTGCCGGACGGTCATCTCTTCTGGACCGCCAACGAAGCCCCGGCGGCGACATTTCCGGACCCCGTTCCCCTCAAGGAACCCGGGATGATCGCCATGCATACGCCCGGCAATGTCGTGATCCTGTCGTCCGGACAGCAGCACGACAGGATGCGCGGAGCCAACGAGAAATATTCGAAATTCGTCTACTCGACCCGTTATGCCTTCAACATCGAAGCGGATGACCGGCATTTCACTGCCGCGAGCTTCGACGGGATGCTAGGCTTGTCTGACGATGGCGTGCATTTTCGCATGCGGGAGGTTTTGGAAGAGGCGTTGATTGCCGAAGACCGGCTCTATTCGCGTTGGCGCCCCTGGAACGACGTTGTCGTCGAGACCTGGCTTGTACCCGAAAATCCTTGGCATATGCGCGTTCACCGGATCGTCACCCCGCGAGCGCTTCAAACCGCCGAAGGCGGCTTTGCCATCGAACGTGCCGATTTCAACGTCGACCGGGCGGAGCAGTCGGAGGGCCTCGCGGTCTGGTACGGACAAACGGACGTCAGCGCCATCATCGACCTCTCTCCCGCCCTGAAACGGGAAGGCCACGCAATGAGCCCGATCGCCAACACCAATCTCATCCACGCCAAGACCCTGCTGCCCCAGCTGCGCGGCGAGATCGCGCCGGGCACCACGGTGCTGGTTACCGCTGCAATGGCGCTGCCTCTCGATGAAACGGTTTCCAAAACATTGGCCGATCCTCCTGCATGCCCCGATATCGGTGAACTGGAATGCCTCTTCAAGGCAAAAGGCTCGCCAATCCCTGCCTTCGACCTCAAATGACAGGCCTCGATCGAAGGAACCCAGCGGTGACGATCGATAGCGCGGGGCGTTTTCGCCGCTGGCAGTTCCGCCTTGGCCAGCAGCTTCCTCTCGGTGATCTGTCAGCGCCCGCACCGGAAATAGGGAACCGCCCTCCCAAGCATAACGTCGGAAGAGAGACTGCCAAGTGTCAGGGGCTCATCCGCAAATTGCGGTAATTGCCCACCCTTTCCGCTTGTGAGATACTGAGCATGTATTTGTAGAACGCGGTTTCATATCCACGGTCGGGTCGGCTCAGGGAGGAGCGGAAATGGCTGTCGTGCTGATCCTCGTCTTGCTGGTGCTGGCCTCTGTGCTGTTCCACGCGCTGAGCCCTTGGTGGTGGACGCCGATCGCGTCCAACTGGACCTATATCGACAGCACGCTCATCATCACCTTCTGGATCACCGGTATCGTCTTCGTGGCGGTGATCTGTTTCATGGCCTATTGCGTTTACCGCTTCAGGCACAGGCCGGGCAACCAGGCAGCCTATGAGCCGGAAAACCGAAAGCTGGAATGGTGGCTGGCATCCGGAACGGCCGTCGGCGTCGCAGCGATGCTCGCGCCGGGCCTGGTGGTGTGGAACCAGTTCATCACCGTGCCTGACGATGCCACGCCGGTCGAGGTCGTCAGCCAGCAGTGGCTATGGAGCTTCCGCCTGCCGGGAGCGGACGGAAAGCTCGGCCGTTCGGACACGCGTGACGTCACTCCGGAAAACCCGCTCGGTCTGAACAAGAACGACACGGCCGGTCTCGACGACGTCATCATCGAGGGCGGTGAGCTGCATCTGCCGGTCGGCAAGCCAGTGCGCATACTTTTGCGCTCCATCGATGTCCTCCACGATTTCTACGTACCGGAATTCCGCGCCAAGATGGACATGATCCCCGGCATGGTCACCTATTTCTGGTTCACGCCGACGCGGACGGGAACCTTCGAAATTCTCTGCGCCGAACTTTGCGGCGTCGGCCACTCGCAGATGCGGGGAACCGTCGTGGTCGACGAGGCGGCGGACTATCAGGCGTGGCTGGAACAGCAACAGACGTTCACCCAGCTTCTGGCAGCGAGGGAGCCCCAGCCGGCAGACTGAGCAGGCAGAAAGGCCGCATCGGAAGGAAAGGGAGGAGACATCATGGTCGAAATTCCAGCCGGCAGCGCAGGCGCCGTCCCGTCCGCCGAAGTCGAAGATGTGGAACTCTATCATCCGAAAAGCTGGTGGACGAAATATGTCTTCAGCCAGGATGCCAAGATCATCGCGGTGCAATATTCCGTCACCGCGATTTCGATCGGCCTGGTAGCACTCGTCCTTTCCTGGCTGATGCGCCTGCAGCTCGCATTTCCGGGCTATTTCGAATTCATCGATGCCGACAGCTATTATCAGTTCATCACCATGCACGGCATGATCATGGTGATCTATCTGCTGACCGCGCTCTTCCTCGGCGGCTTCGGCAATTATCTCATTCCGCTGATGGTCGGTGCACGGGATATGGTGTTTCCCTATGCGAACATGCTGAGCTATTGGGTCTATCTCATCGCCGTGCTGATCCTGGTCGGCGGCTTTTTTGCACCCGGCGGACCGACGGGAGCCGGATGGACGCTCTACCCGCCACAGGCCGTTCTGTCCGGCACGCCGGGCGGCAAGGACTGGGGCATCCTCCTCATGTTGTCCTCGCTGATCGTCTTCATCATCGGCTTCACCATGGGTGGCCTGAATTACGTGGTGACGGTCCTGCAGGGACGCACGCGCGGCATGACGCTGATGCGCATGCCCTTGACCGTCTGGGGCATCTTCACCGCCACGGTGATGGCGCTTCTGGCCTTTCCCGCCCTCTTCGTCGCCTGCGTCATGATGCTGTTCGACCGCCTGCTCGGCACAAGCTTCTTCATGCCGGCCATCGTCGAGATGGGCGAGCAACTGCAACATGGCGGCGGCAGCCCGATCCTGTTCCAGCACCTGTTCTGGTTTTTCGGGCATCCTGAGGTCTATATCGTCGCGCTCCCCGCCTTCGGGATCGTCTCGGACCTTATCAGCACACATGCGCGCAAGAACATCTTCGGCTACCGCATGATGGTTTGGGCGATCGTCATCATCGGCGCCTTGAGCTTCATCGTCTGGGCGCACCACATGTATGTCAGCGGCATGAACCCGGCCTTCGGCTTCTTCTTCGCCACCACCACCCTCATCATCGCCATCCCCACCGCGATCAAGGTCTACAACTGGGTGCTGACGCTCTGGCGGGGCGACATCCACCTGACGTTGCCCATGCTCTTTGCGCTGGCCTTCATCGTCACCTTCGTCAATGGTGGTTTGACCGGCCTGTTCCTCGGCAATGTCGTCGTCGACGTTCCTCTCTCCGATACGATGTTCGTCGTCGCGCATTTCCACATGGTCATGGGTGTCGCGCCGATCCTCGTGATCTTCGGAGCGATCTATCACTGGTATCCCAAGGTGACCGGACGCATGCTGAACGACGCGCTCGGCCATATCCACTTCTGGACCACCTTCCTCGGCACCTACGCAATCTTCTTTCCGATGCACTATCTCGGCCTGCTCGGCGTGCCGCGCCGCTACTACGAGCTGGGAGAGACAGCCTTCGTCCCACCTTCGGCCCACACGCTGAACGTCTTCATCACCGTCATGGCGCTGGTCGTCGGGGCGGCACAGATGATCTTCCTCTTCAACCTGATCTGGAGCCTTTTCCGGGGCCGGGAGGCAGGTGGCAATCCGTGGCGTGCGACGACGCTCGAATGGCAGACGCCCGAGACGCCGCCCGCCCACGGCAACTGGGGCAAGGAGCTGCCGGTGGTCTACCGCTGGGCCTATGACTACAGCGTGCCGGGGGCGCCCGAGGATTTCATTCCGCAGACGCAACCGGCAACCGGCGGCACCACGCGGGAGGCCATCGCATGAACGTGACGCTGTTCTTCCTTACCGCAGTCGGCGCCGTCATCGCCTGGTGGATGGCAGGCCAGCGGCTGACCTCAAAGCCGTGGCTTGAAGCAAGTCCTGCACAAACGACAATCGCGGGCCGGAAAGACCCGCCTGCCCCGGCGGTGAAAATCGGTCTATACGTGTTTCTTGGTGTGGTCGGCGCGCTCTTCAGCCTCTCCATCAGCGCCTATTTCATGCGCATGGAATCGGCAGACTGGTGGGGCATGCCGCTCCCGCGGTTGCTCTGGGTGAACACCGCCCTGCTTGCCAGCGGCAGCGTCGCCCTGCAATGGGCGAAAAGAGAGGTGCGGCATGGCCGCATGGAAGCCCTGCGGCTGGCTCTTGTCGCCGGCTTCATTCTTGGTGCGCTCTTTCTCGCAGGACAGATTGAGGCCTGGCGGCAATTGAGCGCTGCCGGTTATCTGCTGACCGACAATCCCGCCAACAGCTTCTTCTACATGCTGACAGGCCTGCACGGGCTGCACATTCTCGGAGGGCTTGTCGTCGTCGGACGCACGACCGTCAGGGCATTTGCGGCTGACGCCCCGTCGGCGCGGCTCAGGCTCAGCGCCGGTCTTTGCACCGTGTATTTCCATTTCATGCTCGCCGTCTGGCTCATACTCTTCGCACTCTTTGCCGGGTGGGCGAACGATTTCGTCGATCTCTGCCGACAACTGCTCAGCTAGGGAGACTTCCAGATGGCGCAGTTTATCCAGTCCCATAGTGCTCCGGACCTTCGGCCAGCCGGCCTGCGGGGTGTGGCCGCCGATTTTTCCTCGGATCAGCGGGCCTTCAAGACCGCGTCCTGGGGCAAGGCGATGATGTGGATATTTCTCCTCAGCGACACCTTCGTCTTCGGATGTTTCCTGCTGGCCTATATGACAGCCCGGATGTCGACGCCCGTTGCGTGGCCCAATCCGAGCGAGGTCTTCGCGCTCCATATCGGCGGGCAGGACGTTCCGCTGATCCTGATCGCCATCATGACCTTCGTGCTGATCTCGAGCAGCGGCACCATGGCGATGGCGGTCAATTTCGGCTATCGCAAGGAGCGCGCCAGGACAGCGGCTTTAATGCTGGTGACCGCGCTTCTCGGCGCGACCTTCGTCGGCATGCAGGCCTTCGAGTGGACGAAACTGATATCGGAAGGCGTGCGCCCCTGGGAAAATCCGTGGGGCGCGGCGCAGTTCGGATCGACCTTCTTCATGATCACCGGCTTCCACGGCACCCACGTCACGATCGGCGTCATCTTCCTCCTCATCGTCGCCCGCAAGGTCTGGCGAGGCGATTTCGACGAGGAAAGGCGTGGCTTCTTCACCAGCCGGAAGGGCCACTACGAGGCCGTCGAGATCATGGGGCTCTACTGGCACTTCGTCGACCTGGTCTGGGTCTTCATCTTCGCGTTTTTCTATCTGTGGTGAGGAATATCGTCATGAGCGAGACGACAGCGCACATACAGGCACCCACGCAGGCGCACAGCGGACAACAGCATCCGATCCGGCTCTACCTTCTCGTCTGGGGCCTGCTCTTCGTGCTTAGCGCCTTCTCCTACATGGTCGACTATGTCGGTATCCAGGGCTATGCGCGATGGTCGCTGATCCTTCTGTTCATGATGCTGAAGGCCGGACTGATCGTCGCCGTCTTCATGCACATGGCCTGGGAGCGGCTGGCGCTCGTCTACGCCATCCTGCTGCCGCCGCCGGTACTGGTGCTGGTCTTCACCGCCCTGATGGTCTCGGAAGCGGATTATACCATCCTCACCCGGCTCGCCTTCTTCGACACCGCGCCCTGACGGGCGGGCCGAAGCCGGCTTGAGCCTATCGGCCCGCGCCCATTTCCGAGACGGCTTCCGGCTCGACGACCTTGCGATAGAGATGCCAGGTTGCGTGTCCGAGTACGGGGATCACGATGGCCAGACCGGCAAAGAACATCACGAACCCCACGACCAGGAGCGCCGCCACGATGAGGCCCCAGAGCATGATCTCCAGGGGATTGACGGCGACCACTTTCATCGAGGTGTAGACCGCCGTCGCCGCACCGACATCGCGATCAAGAAGCAGCGGAAATGCCACGACCGTGGTGCACAGCACGACCAGGGCAAAGAAGAAGCCGACGACATTGCCGTAGAGGATCAGCTGCCAGCCCCTGTTCGTGGTAAACACCTCGCTCACGAAAACCATCAGCGATTCCGGCCGCTCCGGGCCGAACAGGCTGACATAGAGCGCCTGCGCCACCAGAAGCCACAGGATGAAAATCGCGGCCAGCATGACGCCGATGGCAAGGATTGCCGGGACCGCGGGAGAGTGCCTGACTTCGAGCGCATGCTGCCAGGAAGTGTCGAGGCCGAGCTCTCGCCGGCGGCTGATTTCATAAAGGCCGAGCGCGGCGAACGGACCGATCAAGGCAAAGCCCGACATCAACGGAAACAGCAGCGGCAGCGCATTGGCGCCCGATGTCCAACGCGCGAGGACCACGCCGGCCACCGGATAGATCAGACAAAGAAACACGTAGTGTGAGGGCTTGGTCCAGAAATCATCCAGTCCCTGACGCAAGGAGCTGAAGACATCGGCCACGCCGATGCGCCGCACGTTGGGATAGGCCTTGCTTCTGCCTCCCGCGATCACATGAAAATGCGCCATCAGAGTTCCTCCCGATTTTGCCGCGGCAACAACGATCAGAACGGATACCCGGCAAAGAACGGGGCCATCGGACCGAACCTGCACGCACCGGCAGTATACGCCCATGGGCGAAACCTGACCAGCGATCTGTGGTCGATGGATGAAAAAGCAAGAGGACCGGAGACGGTCGATTGAAATTCGCCGGTGTTGATATATCGTGACACGATATAAATCAATGCGGCAGCTCAGTCAGTAGCAAGCAGGGAGCAAGGCATGAAACTCGCCAGGGAAACGCTTTCGGATGCCGATTACGAGGCGCTCGCCAATCTGCGCTACACGCTGCGGCGGTTCATGGATTTCTCGACATCGGCGGCACAGGAGGAGGGACTTCCGAGCCAGCAGCATCAGGCGCTACTGGCGATCCGGGGCTATCGCGGAGAGGAACCGATGACGATCGGCGTCCTGGCCGAAAAGCTGCTGATCGCACCGCACAGCACGTCCGAACTCGTCCATCGGCTGGTGCTTGCCGGCTACGTGACCCGCCGTTCCGACCCGGCCGACAAGCGCCGTCAGACGCTGGAACTGACCGACCGTGCCGATGACCTGCTGAGGCGGCTGAGCGCCATTCACTTGACGGAAGTCCGCGATATGGCGCCGCGCCTCATCGAGCTCCTCAGCGATCTGCAGAAAGATCGTTAGAA
The DNA here is from genome assembly GCF_900177415.1 of Xaviernesmea oryzae. GTDB lineage: Bacteria > Pseudomonadota > Alphaproteobacteria > Rhizobiales > Rhizobiaceae > Neorhizobium > Neorhizobium oryzae_A. Next base: position 241,930 of record NZ_FXAF01000008.1, read on the forward strand.
TTCTGGAGAAGACGTCAAACCTCCGCCTGAGGGCGGTCCGTGCCTAGAGATTCAGCCTGCTTTCCGTGAGATTCGTTTGCCTCGGATCGGCCCTGATGATGATCTTACGCGGGCGCGCATTGTCGCGCTGAACGAGAATGCTGATGACGCATTGGCCGCCATGGATGCGTACCGAAAGGAGACGGCCCTGGGTCTTGCTGATGATCCGCTTGACGACGGTATTGCAGTCCAGCCGTTCGGCAGAATTCGAAAAACCGCTACCCGACGCATTCACCACTGCCAGCATGGTGAGCGCTGCCATAGCTGTCAGAAAAACGGCCATGTTTCGATCTCCCCGCTGACCGATCACGAGCTATTGTGCCCGCTCGCTGTACCCCTTTCTTGAATTTATATCGCTCCACGATATATTTCAATCATTACAGGCGCATCAGCCTGGTCGTGACCTGTCGTTCCTGTCCAGGAGGATTTGATATGACCGGCATTGGAAATTTCTCTGACACCGAGGCACAACTCAGCTCTGGGGAATCCGGGTCTGGCTATGGCTCCTCCGTCCTGTCTTCGCCGACCGCAAAGATGGACTTCCTTCGAGGCCAGCTCGCTCAGCGGGGCTTCCCTTCCGAAGGCATGAGCTGGACTCTGCTCATGCTCGAATGGAAATATGATCTTGCGGTTCTTTTCGGGAATCTGGGCGACTGGATGAGATACATCGATCGCCGCTTCGACTTTCGGGAATAACCGAAGCGGGTAAAAGCAAGGTCAGGCCGTCGTCCAAAACAGCCCGATGGCTAAACTTTGAAGCTTCGTCGTAACTGGCGACTTACCTCCAAGCGATATCATTCCGGATGAAACGCTGAAGGGGGACCCTATGAGTTGGCAGATCTTGGCAGCCGCTGCCGCGACATTCGCCGTGCGGTACAAATCCTATTTGCCGGACCGTCGTCCACAGGAACCCCTCGTGGCCTCCTGTCCGCATCGGCTGGTCATGGAGCCAAGACCGATCGAGCCGAGCTGGGTGATTTCCGGCAATCCCGTCGCCCGCGCGGCAAGCCATTCCCAGGCAGAAGACAAATGCGCGACGACGGCCGTTTGGGACTGCACCGCCGGCGAATTCCGCTGGTTCTTCGGATGGGACGAGGTCGTGGTGATTCTTGAGGGCGAAGTCCATGTGACCGCGGAAGACGGCACCGCGCGCGTCCTTCGAACCGGCGACCTTGCATATTTCAAAGCGGGCACCTGGGCCACCTGGCGCATCGACGATTACGTCAAGAAGATCGCGGTGATACGCAAGCCGTTCCCCCTTATCGTGTCCTTGTACTACCGGATTCTCAATCGGCTGTCTGGTGCGGGACGACGTGTCGGGCTGGCGAGGTGATCCACCTCGACGGAGACTTGCGTCGCTGCCCGGCGTCAGGTCACCGCAGTAGAGACGCTGAAACGGCGCGAAATGCCGGTCACCGGTTTGCGGTTGATGAGACGATGGAGTTAACCGCGCCGAGATAAGCCATGCGGGCATGCCTCGGCGTGAAATTGTGGTCGGCGTCCTGGACCACCGAAAACGTCACGTTCGGAAACCGTCGCATCCCCTTCGCATCCCTGCCGAAAAAATGCGACAGTTCCTCCAGCCCTATGTCGCCGGCGCTGTAGAGAAGCGAGACTCGAACGCCGCGGCCGTGAAGCTTGCGGAATCCCGCAAGAACGGCGCGCTCCCGTACCGACAGGCCTCCGACCGCTTGTGCCAGAGGCTGGACAGCGCGCTTTGCCAGGCGTCTGAATATCTCGCCCGCCTTCTGGACGACATCGACCTCGCCTCTCAGGATACGCATCAAGGTTTCCCGTTCGAAGAGACGTCGCCCGTAATGCTCCAGCGTCTGCACGGGATTTTCAAGCGCCTCGTCGACCGATCGCCCCTCCTCCCACTGAAAGACCACCGGGTTGACGCCAACCAGTCCGACGATCCGCGGATCGTCCAGGGCGGACTGGAATCCGAGATAGGCGCCGCTGCAGCGTCCCGCCGTCACCACCGGAGCCATGCCACGACTTTCGAGAAAATCAATTGCCTCCCGGACGTCCGCAACCTGGACAGGATCATAGAGAACCTGGCCCGTATGGCCCGCCAGCGGTGGGCTATCGGCAACATTGGCGCAATCGAAACGCAACGAGCTGATGCCCTCTCTCGCGAGAGACCGCGCGGTCTCGACCGTCGAGCGGCCCCATCCGGAAAGTCGGTCATAGCCCGACGACAAGAGCAGCACCGTAGGCTTCTTTTCCGGACTCTGGCTCAGGGGTTTGCAGACGATACCGAACAGCCTTCCGCCACGGCCGAACCTCACTGTAGTCTCGGCATAGTCCGCACCTTGATGGGTGGAGGCATATCCGGATACACAAGGCTCTCGAACGGCAGTTTCCCTCTGAGCCAACTCTGCGATCCAGGCAACCAACTGAGAGGCGACCGCTTCTGGCACGACCGCGACGGTCGGATTGGATGTCAGCTTCTCGTAACCTTCAAACGGCACGTCGAGAACATCTCCGCCGAGCTTGCGCAGATGCGCGGCAAATGCACCGTCCGCCGGGCGGTCGCTTCGGGAAAAGACGATCGCATTCTTTGCAAGCGCCTTCTCCGTCTTCATGAGATCGATGCTTCGCAGACCGTCCACGATCTCCTGCGGCATACGAAGACCGGCGACCTCGATTGCCGCTGCCGTTTCCTTTTTCAGTCCGAGCTTGTCGTTGATTATCTGGGAGAAGGCGGAGAGCTCGCGAACATGGAAACGGCCCGAGACGACCGGTGCGAGAAAGGCAATGCCGTCTACTCCGGAAATCCGCTCAGCGGCCTGGGCGGCGACCACTGCCCCGACGCCCTGAGCGACGAGCACGATACGGTCGCAACCCGACCGTCGTTCAAGGAAGCGGGCAGCCGCGACAAATGCCTCCGCCCAGGTTTCGATGCCGGGACGAAAGACGGTTTCATCGAGCGCGTCGCCCGTTCCGGGATAATCGAAGCGCAGGCTGCTGATGCCTTCCTGCGCTAGCCGCTCGGCAAGAATGCGCCAGAACTTCCGGGTGCACATTTCCTCAAGTCCCCAAGGGCTTGCGAAAAGCACCGCAAGAAGTCTTGCCGGCCCCTCGGCCGGCGTGAACAACCCCACCGTCCCGTCAAAGGTGATCGGTTCGGCGGCCGGACGTGCCACGGGGCCCTCGCATCGGGTCGATTTGGCTTCGATGTCGTGCATCCGATTTCCTGTATGTCTGAAGCCACGTTAGAGCGTCACGATTGCCATTCGCCTAAGCGTTTCGCTCAAATCCTTCCGAAGAGGATCAACCGCACCGAAATCGGACAGGAACAGCGGATCACCGGGCCGTCGCAAGCTCGCGGGCTGGTTCAAGGATCGTTTCAGCACCGTCCCCACCAACCCTGCCGCGCCACACGATGCGCGGTGCAGGGACCCGCACGCCGAAGCGCGGCGCGACCCAGCCGCCTTCCCCCGGTTTTTCGCCGCCGCTCCGAACCGAAATCACCCCCCGCGGAAACCTTATCGCAAGCAGCTCTCGTCCGTCCCTGGCCACGCTTGCCGTCGTTCCGGAAACGTCTACGGCCAGATCCGGAGCCAGCTGGAAAACGATCTCGGCATTATACGCTCCGCCGATGAGACGATCGGTCACGAGGATCGCCTCGCCCGAACGCCGGACTGTGCGACGGTGTATGACGCCGAAGCGTCGCCGGTATCCGTCGTGCTCGGCGGTCACCGACCAATCCGGCTCGGAAGCGGTCTCGATCAATCTGGCCGTGGCCTTATGGGACCAGTTGAAGGCGCCGGACATCACGCTCTGGTTTTCGCCGGCGATGTTGAGCGTGTTGTGAGCCGGCGTCGAACGGAACCAGTTTCGCCAGATGCCACCCGAACCATAGAGCCAGGTGCCGGGGTCCACGAGGACCGGATTTCCGTCCAGAGAGAGCGTCAGGGAGAGCGCGTCGGCATGCCCATGGGCGGCAATGGAAAGATAGCCGAGGGGGCCATGGTCGAAGGTGAGTTCCGCGCGGCTTCCTCCCATGTCTCCCCGCCAGACGGAAATTCCGCCGTCCTGGAATATGCGCAACCCATGGTGACTGCCGATTGCGGCTGTCGGCCGGCCGAAGAAGAGCGACCGGAAATCGCCCTTTTCCGAGACCCTTCCGGGTTGCCCGAGAAAACCCCGGATGGCGGAGGCAACCGATGCGGCATAATCCGCCTCCTCGCCGAGCGTCACGACGCGTCCTTCGTCGTCGTCGCCGAATCCTGCCCGTTCCGGCAGCCATTCGACGAAATCCGCAAAGGCCGAGAGCCTGTCTTCCACAGCCTGGCCGAACGATTGTCCGTGCTGCCGCGCTGCCAGCATGCAGGAAAGGATGAACTCGGCGGTAAAAGCCGCATATGTCGGGCTTTGTTCTGCGCCGGAGCCATCCGGCAGAATCTGCTTGAGGGCTTCCGCGGCAAGCTGACCCCTTGCATCCTCCGTCGGGCGCCCGAGCGAAAGGCCGATCAGATATTCGCCTGCCAGTTCCGCGACGAGATGATTGTTGGCGGAGGAAAATTTCGACGGAAAGCGCGGTAGCCAGTAAGCGCTCGCCGCGAGAATTTCGCCGATACGGTCACGGCATTCCGCGCTCATCCGTTCGTAAACGAGGTCATGCGTGATCATCAAGCTGATCGCTCGCAGCGCAACCTCGATGCCCGATGCCCACCCCACGCCGCGAAAAGGGGGATTGGCCCTGGGCCAGCTTTCGACGGCGGCTTCGATCGCTGCGATCGCCCGAAGATCACCGCTCAGGACCGCATGAGCTGCGAGCACCGGCAGTTGCTGGAGCCGGCCGATCTCCCATACATATTTGATGTCCCCCCGGCCGCTGCCATGACGGTAGTCGATGTCGAAGGTGTAGGTGTCGGCGCCCGGCCAGGCACCGCCTGTCACCGGATCGAGCCGCCAGAGATCGTCCGGATAGAGCAAGCTCGAATTGCGCTGGGGCCAGCTTACTCCAAGGGCCGCAAAATTGCCGGAGAGGGCCCTCTCCGCCGCATCCCTGACGGCCTCCCGCTGTTCTGACGATGCTCCTGCAACCCGCTGCTTCAGGTCCGCAAATACGGGCAGGAGCTTGTCGGCCCGGTAATGCTGCCAGCCGTTCTTGACGTGGCGGGATATCGTCCTGCGCCCAACCTCACCGGCCCGATGGAGGATTTCGGCAGGCTCCATGCTGCGCAAGCGATTGATGTACCATCTGAGCTTCATGGGACCCCGTAGCATCGGCCTCGACATTTACCATCCCGTCAGGCTTTCGGGCCGGGCGGTTCTCTTTTCCCACGCATGGGTTAACATCCCTTTCAAGCGAAGGGAGCCGCATCCGATGAGACTGACCGCCGTATTGCTTGGCATCGTGATGATGGCGTCGAGCGCCCAGGCAGCGCCTCTCCCGCTCAGCCGCGGCGTCGGCCTGCACGGATGGTTGAACTGGTCCCCCATCGAGAAGGATGGCTCCTACCGCTGGCCGCCATATCGCACCGTGGAGCAATGGCTGTCCTTGGGGCGACCGATCGGCGATTGGCCGAAGGGCAACGAATTCGCCCGTATCCGCTCGCTGGGCTTCGACTTCGTCCGCCTGACGGTCGATCCCGGTCCGCTCGCCGCCAGCGAAGGCGCGCGCAGGAAAGAAGCGCTCGACTTGCTTTCGAAGGCCGTCCAGCGTCTGACTTCGGCCGGTCTCAAGGTCGTCTTCAATTTGCATGGCGTCAGCCAGGTGCCTGCCTACGGCATGGACATGATCTATGGGGGTGCGGACAGCGAGGGAGTTATCCGTTACCGCACCATGGTGAGATCGGTGGCCTCCATGCTGGTGGAAATCGGCACCGACAAGGTCGCTTTCGAACCCTATAACGAGCCCGCCTACTATCCTTGCGACGCAAGCGGCACGGACGACTGGCAACGGATCATGACCGACACGGTGGCGGACATCCGGTCGGTCAGCGCCGAGCTTACGATCATTGCGACCGGCGCCTGCGGCGGCAGCATTACCGGGCTTTCCAACATCGATCCCACCTTCGATGACGAAAACATCTATTACAGTTTTCACATGTACGAGCCGCACAGCTTCACCCATCAGCGTTCGGACAGGCCGGACGGCTTCGTGTCCGGCTTTCCCTGGCCGGCGAGGAGCGGTTCACCTGAAAGCGTCATCCAGGGGCTGAAGGCGCACATGCAGGCGGCGGGCCTGACCCAGGTCGAGCAGAACGCGAACCTCGCCAGGGTCGAAGGGCGTATCGCCGAGTATTTTCAAGAGAACTGGGACGACGCGAAGTTGAAGGCGCGCATCGGCGAAGCGGTGGAGTGGGCAACACGACACGGCATTCCTGCGACAAGGCTCTTCATGGGTGAGTTCGGAGTCATTCGGATATCCATCGACGGCCGCTCCGGCGCCTATGATGCCGACAGGCTCCACTATCTGCGCACCGTCCGCGAGACTGCAGAGGGCTACGGCTTTCCCTGGTCCATATGGGAATATGCCAACCCCGACGGGATGACGGTCATCGAACCGCAGGGGCGGGCCGTGCCCGACGCGGACCTTTTGCAAGCGATCGGGCTTCCAAGACAGCCGGCTCAATAACGCGTGATATCGAGCCGCTGATCGATGAAAGCCCGTTTGCCGCCCCGGCCGCCGGCGATCTGCGGAACCGCTTCCAGCGTAAAGACAAGACATCCCCGGCTCTTCGCCGAGACATAGGCGCGCAGTCTCTCGACATCTGCCGTTGAGCCTCCCGGGTCGAGGATATGTCGGATCACAACCTCTCCAGGCGTATCCTGATAGAATTGATATTCAGCAATCCCGTTGAAAAGTTTCGGATCTTCCGGCGTGAGGTCCGTCGTCACGATGCGCTGCCCATCGAAGGAAATGAGAAAGCCGGGCTTGCGGCGGGGGGCCAAGGCCCGAATGCGAAGCCGCCGACCATTCTCGGGCGTTGCAAGCTCGACCAGCGTGCCGAAATCGCCCGTATCGTAGCGGATGAAGGGCATTCCCGTCGAAAGGAAACCGGTGCCGACGATACGTCCCTCCCGCCCCGGCTCGATGACGGGATTGCCGTTCTCGTCGAGAAGTTCCGCAACCCCGTAGAGCGGATTGAACTCATAAAGGCCGTCTTCGTCCTGGACCTCGGCGGCAAAGGCCACCTTCTCGCTCAAGCCATAGAAGACGCCGAACTTCACATCTCCCAGAACGCTGCGGATCAGCGCACGCTGATGATCGTAAAGGGGTTCCGAGATCGGCAATATTCCCTTGATCCCGGGACGGGGAACCCGCCCGAGCTGCCGCATGCGGCGGCAGAGAAGTTCCATGGCGGACGGATAACCGTACAGGAATTGAATCCCCTTGCGGTCGATCTCATCGAGATAGGCCTGCACATTCTCCGCCGTCATCGGGAAAACCGCGAGCTTCAGCTCGCGCAGAGCTGGATCCCAGTCATAAAGACCGGGACCGCCGCCTTTCAGATGAAAACCGCGCAGACTGATCCGCGCCTCGCGCTCGCTGAATCCGACCCTGGACCAGGCATCGTAGACGAAAGCCATTTCCCTCGCGCTTCGGTCCTTGTCGAGAAAGAAGCCGAAGGGAGGCTCTGCATTGGAGCCGCTGGTCTCGGTCCTGTCCAGCTGCCAGCGCGGCACCGCCAAGGCCGCTTCGCCGGCCTCCCTCAATTGCTTCTTGCCCAGCACCGGCAAGCGGCGCAGATCCTCCGGCATCAGGGCCGAAGCGTCGAAGCCGGTGCCAAAGGCGTCATCGATGAGAGTCCGGTAGAACGGGCTGCCCTGATAGGCCTTGGCAAGAAGCGCGCGAAGAGAAGCAAGGTGCTGTTCGTTGGCATATTGCGGATCGCTCTCGGCTTTGGCGATACGAGCACGCCAATCCGCATAGGTCCTGCCGAATTTCACGCCTGTCGGCACGAGCGAGATCAAAGGCCTGACCGCGTCGCGCACGAAACGGGGGCTGCGGACATAGAAGCCGCGCATGACGTCCAAAGGTTTCATCGGTCTTCCACCGGGATTTTGCGTGTTTGCGCCGCGGCTTTCCAGATATTGCGCAGAGTGTCGGCATAGGGCGCCACATCGAGCCGAAGCCGATGCGCCGCGCGGGCCGCGTCCCCGAGCCGATCCCGAAGGTCTGGCTCCATGATCAGCCGCTCCAGCGCCCTCTTCAACGCGCCGACATCCCCGGGCGGCACCAGGAGACCGGTTTTTCCGTCGCTGATGATGTCTTCTACTGCGCCGACCGGCGTGGCAACGATGGCGAGGCCCGCCGCCATCCCTTCGATGATCGAGATGGGCAGGTTTTCCGCAAAGGACGGGAGGGTGAGGACATCCGCCTTCGAAAGCAGGCGGGCGACATCCTCCGGTCCCTGCCATCCGGGAACCGCCACGCGGTCGGAAAGGCCAAGTTCCGTCAGCCGCAGGCGCAGCTTCTCCACCTCGCCGTCGCCGGCGATGGTTGCGCGCCAGCCCGGCATGTCCGCCATCGAGGCGAGCGCCTCGCAAAGCTCGGGAACGCCTTTTCTCTTCTCGACCCTTCCCAGAAACAGAATATGAACCCTGTCGCCGCCGCCTTCACGAGGCAAGGACGGAACTTCCGTGGCATTCGGCACGATGACCAGGCGCTTCTCCGCTTCCGGCACCTTCCGGAGAATGAATTCCCGCCAGACCTTGCCGAGGACGATGATCCCGCTGGCCTGCCTGAACATGGACCGGATTCTCCGGTTGAGAAATGTATCCTCGTCCGACCAGAACGCCATGTATTCGGCGCCGTGAAGGTGAAGAATATAAGAGATCCCTAGCATTCGGGCGCATATCGCAATAACAAGCTTGCGATAGGTGCTGCCGTAGCTGGCAAGATTGATATGAACGACGTCCACCTCTTTTCGGATGCGGGCCATGAGCATGCTGAAGCAGAAACCGGACAGGTATAAGAAGGAATGGGCAAGATTCCCGTTGCCCCGTGTGGCCAGGAACCGGACATCGATATCGCCGCGAGCGTGCCCATCAAGCTCACGCTTCAGGGAAGCCATGACCCTGTCGATACCGCCCTGCCCCGTCCCTCCGGCCGGCGTGGCCACCATGACGTTGACGATACGGCCGGCGTGGCTGCGCTGCAGCATGTCTTCCTCGCTTTACACTGACCTGAAACCAAACCACCGTTACTGTTAACATTTGGCGGCTAGGATTCCGTTAAATCATCCGGCGCTTCGCCTGGTACCGCCGCGTTGTCACCGGGATTGGCCGAACCGTTTCAAGGAAACTTCTTTGCTGCTCAAATCCACGCTCATCTACGGCCCGGCCATTCTGCTGACACGCATCTCCGCCCTCCTGTTTCTGGTGATCGCCACGCGCCTCATCGACAAGACCGAATACGGCCTTCTGACGCTGGTGGTGACGGTCGGCGAGATGACTGACGTGGCGGTTACGAACTGGCTTCGCATCTCTCTGCTCAGGCTGGGCGGCAAGGGCGACGTTACTCGCGGGAGCTTGGCGCGCGCCGGCAACATCCTCATTTGCACGACGCTTCTCGCCCTTGTCATAGCCGTGGTGGCCAGCAGTCTCGTTGTGCCGGAGCGCTGGGCGGATTTCTCGATCGCCGTCTGCGCCTACCTCGTCGCCGGCGCGATTGCCCGTTACGCGCTGGTTATCCTCCAGATGCAGCAGCGGCATTCCACCTATGCGATGCTGGAGTTCCTGCGGGCGCTCCTGCAACTCGTCTTCCCCGTGGCCACCCTTTTGGTGCAGCACAATTCCTTTCTCTCGATATCGCTCGCCTCCAGCTTCGGCACGCTGACGGCCGGCATGGTTGCCGGCATCGTTGCATCCCGACGGGTTATCAGCGGTCCGCCGCGTTTCACCCATCGCGAATTCTTCGCGCTCGGAGTGCCGATCGTCGTGATGGCGCTCGTCAGTTTCGGGCTTGCAAATGCCGAGCGGGTCTTCCTCAAGGTCTATCACGATGCTACGGCGGTGGCTGTCTTCGCGGCGGCCTATGCGCTTGCCCGCCAGCCGGTCGACATGATCGCGAATGCCATCAATATGGGGGCCTTTCCCGAAGCAGTCGCGCGGTTTGACGAAGAAGGACCCGCCGCGATTGCTGCGCTTCTCAAACAATTCCTCGCGCTTATCTTCACTCTCAGTCTGCCGGTTGCCGCTCTCCTGGCCGCCCTCGGTCACGATCTGACGGAACTGTTGCTCCCGGCGAGCTACGATGGGCCTTACAATCTGCTCTTCGCGATCATCGCCTGCAGTGCGGTCTGCACCAATCTCGCGGATTTCGTTTACGGCGCGGTCGTCTACGCTCATAAGCGGCCCTGGCTGCTTATCATCAGCAAGTTCTCCGGCTCCACCGCGACCATCGTCCTTTCCTTTCTCCTCATACCCCGCATGGTAGAGGTGGGAGCCGCACTCGCACTCGCCGGTGGGGCGATCGTAAACCTTTTGGTTTCGATGCTGATCAGCGAACGTCTCACACCAGTCCCTCTGCCGTGGCGAGCCCTTGCGGTTTCCCTCGGGATTTCAGCAAGCGTGGGCGTGGCGGCGGCGCTTGTAAGCGGCTACCTCGGCGACCTGCATGTCATCTTCCGCCTGGCCGCGGCCGGGTTCGTCGCCGGTATCGCGTTCCTGGGACTCAACGCCTTGTGCTATCCGCAAGAGGCGCGCCACAGCCTTGGCATCGTCCGGAGCCGGCTGCAGCAATTCGGCTAGGATTCGAACCACCGAAACGGAAGAGGCTGCAACCGACCGCAGTCTCCCGTCGTATAATCAAAAGCGTCAACGGTGGATGCGACGGCGGCGGATCTCCTGGCTGAGCAATACGGCATAGGCGGTATTCGTCTCGTAGTAACGGCGCCATAGCCGCCTGGGCTCCTGCATCACCCGGAACAGCCATTCGAACCCGAGCGCCTGGACAAGCTTCGGTGCCCGGGCGACCTTGCCGCCGTATACGTCGAAGCTGCCACCGACGCCCATGACGAAACTCGGTTTCAGCACATGCCGGTATTTCTTCAGGAAGCGCTCCTTGCGCGGCGTCGGCATGGCGACGAGCAGGCAGTCAGCCCCTGAATCGTTGATCGCCCTGACGATACCCTCTTCGTCCTCCGGCTTGAAATAGCCGTTGCGCATGCCGGCGATCCTGAGTCTCGAGTGATCCTTTGAAAGGCGCGAGGCAACGGCGTCGAGCACCTGCTGTTCTGCTCCCAGCAGATACGGCCGATAGCCGCGCTTGGCACAAAGCTCGAACAGCTTGAGCATGATGTCGACCCCTGCGACGCGTTCCGGCAGCTCCACGCCGCACAGTTTGGCGCCCCAAAGCACCCCGATACCATCGACATTGATCAGGTCCGCGCCAACGACATCCTCATGCAATTCCGCATTCTTGCGCATGGTGATGAGTTTGGCGACGTTGACGACCACGTGATGAAGAGGCCGCTTTTCCCGCATGGCTTCCTCCGCCAGACCAAGTGTCTCCTCCATGGTAATGCCATGCATCGGGCAACCGAGAAATTCGATCCTGCGCGACGAAAGCAGCGGATGATTGGACCAGCCCGTCTTTTGCAGCGTGCTCATGCCGCCTTCTCCATGGTCATGAGGGCCGGCTGCTTGCTTTTGTTCTTCTTTCCTTCGATACGGGCATCCGGCTTGCGCGCCTTGCGCCACGTCCACAGGCCCCGCGTATCGACCAGCTTCTTGCCCTTCAGCGATTCCGGATCGATGAAGTTGAACTGCCGATGGTCCACCAGCAGCACGACGATGTCGGCCTGATCGATTGCCGAAAGCGCATCGGTGAAGACGATGCCTCTATCCTCGAGCTCCTTGGGCAGCGATCGCGTGTTCGGTTCGGCTGCGACAATCTTCGTGTCCTTGCGCTCCGAAAGCAGCTTGACGACCTCAACCGCCGGACTTTCCCGCAGATCGTCTATATTCGGCTTGAAGCTCAACCCCAGGCAGGCAATCGTCTGCTGGCGTCCCGATTCCAGGAGGGATTCGATGTCCCTGACGACGGAATGCGGCCGGTTCGAATTGATCCGGCGGGCGGACTGCATCAACGGCGTGCTGTCGGGCGCTGCATCGATGATGAAATAGGGATCGACCGCAATGCAGTGGCCGCCAACACCCGGACCGGGCTGCAGGATGTTGACGCGCGGGTGACGGTTGGCAAGATCGATGACCTCCCACACGTTGAGCGACAGGTCCTGGCACACGGCGGCAAGTTCGTTGGCAAAGGCGATGTTGACGTCGCGGAAGGCGTTTTCCGTGAGTTTCACCAGCTCCGCCGCTTCCGCAACGGTGATGAAGAGATCACCCGCGACGAAACTCGAATAAAGGGCTGCCGTCCGCTCCGAAGACCGGCGAGAAAGCCCACCGATCGAACGGTCATTGTTGATGAGTTCATTGAGGACATTGCCGGGAAGAACCCGCTCCGGCGAATAGGAGACGTAGACGTCGGAATCCTTGTCGGCGGCCTCCGGGAAAGTCAGATCGGGGCGAAGCTCGGAAAGCAGCCGGTTCATGGCGCGCGTCGTGCCGACCGGCGACGTCGATTCCAGCACGACCAGATCGCCCTTCTTCAGGATGGGGGCGATGGCGCGCGCCGCAGCGAGAACGTAACTGATATCCGGCTTGCGATCCTCGGTAATCGGAGTGGGAACGGCAATCACATAGGCATCGGCAGGTTGCGGGCTGCTGAAGGCCTTCAATTTCCCGTTCGCCACCATCTTCTGGACCAGACCGTCGAGATCGGGTTCCACGATGTGAATCTCGCCGCGGTTGACCTTCTCGACGACGGCCTCGTTGATATCCACGCCAATCACGTCAAAACCGCGGCTGGCAAAGATCGCGCAGGTGGGCAGTCCGATATAGCCCATGCCTATGACGGAAACGCTTCTGATATCAGACATGTAATAGCTCCTCGAGAATTCGGTGGCTGGCCCTGCCGTCGCCATAGGGATTGTGCTGTTCGGCCATGCCTCTGTAGGCGGCTTCGTCATCCAGCAGCGTGTTCGTGTTTTTCAGTATGGTATCGATGTTGGTGCCCACCAGCCGGGCCGTGCCTGCAGCCACGCCTTCCGGTCGCTCGGTGTTCTCCCGCATCACAAGAACCGGCTTGCCGAGAGACGGCGCCTCTTCCTGGACGCCGCCGCTATCCGTCAGAACCAGGTAGCTCCTCTTCTGCAGGTAGAGGAAGGGCAGGTAATCCTGCGGTTCGATCAGGTGGATATTCGGAACGTTGCCCAACATTTGGTTGACCACTTCGCGAACATTCGGATTGGGATGGACCGGATAGACGATCTGCACGTCGCCGCGCGTGCCCAGCACCTTGAGAGCCTTGCAGATGCGCTCGATCCCGCCATCGAAATTCTCGCGGCGGTGGCCGGTGACCAGCACGAGTTTCTTCGAAGGGTCGAGAAACCCGAAGCGTGCGGCCAATTCCGCGTTCTTCATCTGGTCGGCATCGAGAAGGTCGGAGAAATAGAGAAGCGTATCGATCACCGTGTTACCGGTGACGAAAATGCTCGTTTCAGCCTTCCCCTCGGCGATGAGATTGGCGCGCGCCTGATGGGTCGGTGCGAAATGCCAACGGGCAATGTCGCCGGCGATCTTGCGGTTCAGCTCTTCGGGAAACGGAGAGTCGATGTTGTGGCTGCGAAGTCCGGCCTCGATATGGGCTACCGGAATGCGCTTGTAAAAGGCCGCAAGCGCCGCAGCCATCGCGGTGGTCGTATCCCCCTGGACCATCACGATGTCGGGCTTCGCCTTCTCAAGCACCTCTTCCATGCCCTTCAGGACGCGCGCCGTCACGTCGAACAATGTCTGGCCCGGTTGCATGATGTTGAGGTCATAGTGGACAGGCAATCCCGTCAGAGAGATGATCTGATCCACCATCTCCCTGTGCTGCCCGGTTATGCAGACTTGTGTCTCGAAACCAGCATGGGACAGCGCCGCGCGTGCCACCGGAAAGCATTTCAGCGCTTCAGGTCTCGTGCCGAATACAATAAGCAGCCGCCGTTGGCTTCTGAACTCGAGACTTGGTACGAACTTCATGATCAACCCACGTCATCACTTTGGACGCGGACAACGTGGCGCAAATAGATTTCGCCCGGATTGAATTAATTAGTAGAATTTTAAAGACCTGTACAAAAATACGCAGCAATTGACCCCAATAAATCATTCATTAACCATGACCTGCAATCTGTAGTGGAGGCCTGGGATCAGAACCTGGGGGGTGGGTGGTACGAACGCGGGCTTCGAGCGATCTTGAAGAAAATCCTTATTGCAACGTTCAAGGAGCGCGCGAGGCGGTGGGAACACGAGCTCGGCGCCAGATTGCGTTCCCTTGGCCATGACGTTTATTTCGAACAGGTCGAAGGCCGCCCACCGATGCCTTTCCTGGATGCCGTCCTCGCGCTGGAAGCACGGCGCGGCGGCCCTTCGTCCGCATCCCTGACATCGCCTCCACCGGCGGACCATCTCCCGGATACATTGGATCTGTTGATCGATCTGACCGGAAAGGCATCTCCCCGCGGCCTGCCGCTCCTGACCATTGACATCAACGGCTGTCCCTATCTGCCGGAAGCGTTTCCCCTTCTGCGATCGGGCTCCGGTCTTGTCGACATCACCGCCCGGCTCGATGGCAAGCCGATCGGTTGCGCCTTTCCCATGATCAGTGACAAAGCCTGGCTCGCGCGCGATGCCAACGAAGTTCTTGCGGCGGCCCAGTCTCTGATCGTGCACGTGATTGCCCGTTTCGAGGCCGGACGGCTGGAGGCGGTTCGCGCAGCCCAGGTCGAGCGAGCGCCGCGTTTCCTTGCCCCCGGCTATATCGAACGTCTCGTCATCAGCCTTGGAGGCCGAGCCTTGCGCAAGCTGAGGCCTGGACACCGAGAATTCTCCTGGCAGACCGCCTACCGCTTCATCGACGGACCGGGGATCGCCGAAGACAAGACGATCGCGGGTCCGCCTTTTACCGTCCTGGCCGATGACGGGCAGCGCTTCTATGCCGATCCCTTCCCGATGGAACATGGAGGGCGCCATTATCTTTTCGTCGAGGAATACCCTTATGCGCGCGGCCGGGGCATCATCTCGGTTGCCGAACTGGACGAGGATGGAAAATTCGGTCGTCCTCGTCCCGTGCTGGAGGAGCCGTATCATCTTTCCTACCCGAATGTTTTCGCGCGCGAGGGCTCCATATTCATGATCCCCGAAAGCGGCTCTGCGGGTCAGGTCGTCCTTTATCGAGCGCAATCCTTCCCCGATCGCTGGGTCCGCGACACGGTGCTGATCGAAGGCAGGAACTTCAACGACGCGACCCTTCTCGAACACCAAGGGCGGCTTTGGATGTTTGGAACGGAACGGTTTGGCAGCGGCAGCGCATCGGATACGATGATGATCTACAGCGCCGACAATCTGCGCGGTCCCTGGGAGCCTCATCCGCTGAACCCGATCGTGATCGACCGAGCCGGCGCCCGCCCGGGCGGAAACATCATCTACATGGCCGGCAAGATCTTTCTGCCTGTACAGGACGGGACCGAGTTTTACGGCGGAGGTCTGGGGCTACGCGAAATCGTCAGGCTGGACGCTTCAGACGTCCAGCTTGGCCCGGTACTCCCGATCAGGGAATCGATCTCCCAGACCCGTGCCCGCATTCATACCCTCAACCGGGCAGGGCGGCTGGAGGTTATCGATAGCCCCCGATAACGGCTTCGCCTGCCCGCGGCCTCGCCGGCACATGTGCTGCGGAAACCGAACTGCGGAAGCCGACGATCAGGATGGTGAGAAGAATGATGTCGGGCGTCTTGGTGGCCAGGGCGTTGTTCGACAGGTCGACCAGGATGAAGATGGAAGCCCCGATCTTCGCAGCCGCCGGGGTTCCTCGAAGGAGCCGCAGGACATACCGGATCACGATAAGCGTGAAGACGATCGCGGCGGGCAGCCCCAGAAGCATGATGATGATGACCGGGGCGCTTTCGATGAAAGGAAGCCCTAACTTCTCGTTGACGAGCGTCAGAAGGTCGGTGGCATCCATGCCGGTCAGGATTTCCTTCCAGCCGACATAGCTGAATATCTGATAAATCCTCACCCGAGCCAAGGAATTCTCGTCAACGACAGAGCTGAAACGGCTGAGCAAACCACCTGCCAGCAGCACCGCGATCAACACTGCTCCGATGACGAACGTGACCAGCAGCGCGATGAACTTCGCCTGACGTTCGTGGCGAGCGGAAAGCTTTGGCCATCGCACGAAAAGCAGAAGCAGGAGTATCTCCACCGCCGACAGCATCAGCGCCAGACGAGCGCCGGCAGCCGCACAGCCGATAAAAAGCACGAAGACGGCCGCAGTCTTGAGCCAGATCCGCCAGCGGGTAAGGGGTACGAAACCGATCGCTATCGCGCAATGCGCCCCCAGTGCCAGAGGGTGGCCGGAAAGCCCGGTGGCGCGGAAAAAGGGTTCGCCCTCCGTGAAGGGCATCAGGCGATGCTGTGTGAGTGCCTCACCGATGGCAATGACCGCGCTTGCAAGCAAGATCAACAGAACCGTGGTGGCGATGATTCTCCGGCTCTGCTCATTCTGCGTCAGCATCAGGAGGGCCGTCAGAACCGCGGTCAAATATGTGTCGATCAGGAAACCCGTCGCCCCCAGTCTCCCCGCCAGGATGAGGTAGAAAACGAGGGCGCCCATGAGGGCGGCATAGCGCACCAATGCGCGAAAGAGGCTGATGTCGTCTCCGGCAAGCACGAAAGGCCGGCAGAACAGCGCCGCAACGAGCGTTGCCGCGATGGCGTAAGTTCCCAGATGGAACTTGGCGTAGAACGGCCCGCCCTCGTTCGTGTAATCCAAGAACATGTTCATCAGATGGGGCGTCAT
The DNA here is from genome assembly GCF_900177415.1 of Xaviernesmea oryzae. Taxonomy (GTDB): domain Bacteria; phylum Pseudomonadota; class Alphaproteobacteria; order Rhizobiales; family Rhizobiaceae; genus Neorhizobium; species Neorhizobium oryzae_A. The sequence goes on from NZ_FXAF01000008.1 coordinate 258,836, forward strand.
GACCAGACGAAATACGAGGACCCCGGCCGTCAGGAAGAGGAACATAATTCCAAGCGCATTCTGACGGACATCGATATCCGCTCGCGGATGCGGGTATCGAGAGCCTGAGACAGAATAGGACATTTCATCTCCTTGCCGGGAAACCTTCCGTCATTCCTGGTCCACCTGCGCGGGCAAATTACCTGAGGGGGAAAATAAGCCGTTAACCGCATGCCTCTATAACTAACGCCAGCATAGGAAACGAGGCGTTAACCTAATGGCTTCTTCTCTTCTCGATTATCTGGCCGATACGCCACGCGGCCGCGCTTCCGATCGAAAAGATTTTGACAGGGAGTGGCATCAGGCCGAAGCTCCAGCCGCCGCTGCGGAGACCGTGACGCTCGACAAGATCGCAAGTTTCATGGAACTCGATCTTCGTCGTGTCTTCGTCTGGTTGAAGACAGGCATCAGGCTGGCTATCGTCCTTGCCTTGCTTGGAGCGGTAGCCGCCGCCGGATATGGCATCGTCAGCCCGCCGCGATACACCGTCACCACCGACGTTCTGATCGATCCGGCCAATCTTCAGGTGGTCAACAACGATCTTTTCGCCGCTCCCGGTCAAGTGGACGCTCAGCTTCTCAGCCTCGGCAGCCGCATACGCGTCATGACATCGGGCAACGTTCTGTCGCGGGTCGTGAAGGAGCTGAAACTCTACGAGGATCCGGAGTTCTACAAGCCGCCGTCGGCCGGCTTTTTCACGTTTCTCCGACGCGGTGAGGCATCCAAACCGAATCCCGAACTGGCAGCGCTGAAGGCTCTCCGTCCGAAGGTGAGCATCAGCACCGACGAAAGGTCCTTCATCGCAAGCTTGTCCGTTTCGGCCCAGACAACGGAAAAGGCGATAACGATTTCGAAAGCGATCGTCGGCGCTTTCCAGTCCGAACTCGCTGCGGCCGATGCAGAAGGCGCGAACCGCGCCGCCAGCGCGCTCGATAACAGGCTCGAAGAACTCAGGCGCGACGTGTTGGCGGCCGAGGAGCGGATCGAGGCCTACAAGCGCGATCACAATCTGTCGACCGGCGAGAACGGCCAGCTCGTGAGCTCTCAGACGATCAGCCAGCTGAACAGCCAGATCGTCGCTGCCCGCTCACGCGTGATCGATGCGCAGGTAACCTACAACGCGCTTCAGAAGGCGGGAAGCACTCCCGTCGGCAGTCAGGTGGCCGTTTCCCCCGCATTGGCCGAGCTGCTGCAACGCGCCGGCGCCATGCAGCAGCAATTCGATGACCAGAGGGTGGTATTCGGTGAGCGGCATCCTTCCATCGTCCGGTTGAGAGCCCAGCTCTCGTCAATCCGCGAACAGGTGAAGGTCGAACTGGAGCGGGCTGCGAGTGCCGCCAAATCCGAGCTGGATAAGGCAAATGCCGCACTCAGCGAGCTGACCGCCAGGATGGCGGAGGTGGAAGGTTCGATTTTCAACGACAACCAGTCCCAGATCGAATTGCGCGAACTCCAGCGCGATGCAAGCTCCAAGGCCGCGATATACGAGAGCTTTCTTTCCCGCGCACGGCAGATTACCGAACGCGAGCAAATCAACACCAACAATATCAGGGTGATCTCCGGGGCCCTGCCCCCTGCCGGCCGTTCATGGCCGCCAAGCACGGCTGTCCTTCTCATCATGGGCGCGATAGCAGGGTTCATCCTCGGTCTCGGTCTTGCCGTCGTCCGCGGCATCATCGCCGATCTGCGGCTCCCGCACCTAAAACCGCTGCACCATTCGTGAACGCGGGCATGAGAAAACGGATCGTCTTTCACGTTCCGAGCTTGAGGGGTGGCGGTGCCGAGCGCGTTTTTGTCCTGATGGCCAACGAGATGGCGGCGCGGGGCCATGCGGTGACGCTCTTCGTCTGGAATGCCGAAGGCCCCAATGCCGAACTGATCAGCCCCAAGGTCAAACTCGTCACTTTGGGACTGGCGATCCATGGCGAGGGCTTCGGAAAACCCGCAACCCTCAAGGGACTTGCCAGATCGGCGACCTTCCTGCGCCGCGAGCGACCCGATGTCGTTTTCTCCGCTCCCGAATTCGCCAATCTGCTGACCGCGCTCGCCCTTCTTATCGGCGGCTGCCGCGCGGCCTTCTTCCCGAGTTATCATGCCGCCGCATCATTGGAGAGCAATGGCCTCGGTTCCCGCATCGCGCCGATGCTGACGCGGTTGGTTGCCTGGCGCGCAACCAAAGCAATAGCCGTATCGAGCGGAATTGGCCGCGATCTTTCGGTGGGCGGATTCCGCGATAACCAGGTGGCGGTCATCCATAATCCACTTCCTCCCCTGCACCGACGCAACACCACACCCCAGCCGTGGCAGGCCGCCCTTGCAGCCATGGGAGAGGGGCCGGTGGTCGTCACTCTCGGCCGCCTGGTGCCGGTCAAGGACCATCGGACGCTTTTGAAAGCATTCTCGATGCTTGATCCGGCGCGAAAGTGCCGTTTGGTGATTTTCGGCGATGGGCCGCTCAAAGAAAATCTCGTCGCCTATGCGGATGAACTCGGCATATCCGACAGGGTGCTTTTCCCGGGTTACGTCAATGATCCGGCCGTGTGCTACGCGATTGCCGACCTCTTCGTCCTTTCGTCAACAAGCGAGGGCTTCGGCAATGTTTTGATCGAAGCGATGGCGGCGGGCGTCCCGGTCGTATCGACCGACGCGCCGCATGGACCGCGCGAGATACTTGCGGATGGCCGGTTCGGCGCTCTGGTTCCCGTCGGCGATCCCATGGCACTGGCGGGAGCCATCAGCCAGACCCTGGCGGAGCCACGGCAGGCGTCGGACCTCAAGATGCGCGCGGCAGATTTCAGCATTGGCGTCATCGGCGACCGCTACGAAGATTTGATCGGCGAGAGAGCCTAAGCCGGCGCTATATCTCCGCCGATTTCAGCGTCGGGTCGAGCTTGTCCCGCAGCCAGTCACCGACGAGGCTGATCGACAGCGTCGTCAGGAAGATGACGATGCCGGCGGGCACGCCCGTCCACCAGGCAGTCGCCAGATAGTTTCGCCCTTCTCCAAGCATCAGTCCAAGGCTTGTCTGCGGTGGCTGGATGCCGAGACCAAGGAAGCTCAACGACGTTTCGATGAGGATCAGCTCAGGAAAATTGAGCGTCAGCTGGACAATCAATACGCTGAGAATATTCGGCAGAATATGCCGCATGTAGATGCGCGCTGGGTGAACGCCGAGCGTGCGGATCGCGAAAGCATACCCCTGGCCGTTTGCCTGCAGCACGAGGCCGCGTGTCAGCCGCGCATAGACTTCCCAACCGTAAAGGCCGACCACCACCAGGAAGAGCTCGAAGTTGTTGCCAAAGAAAGCGAGCACCGCAAGTGCGATGATGAAGAAGGGCATGCTCGCCTGGAAATCCACGAAGACCATCACGACATCTTCAATCAGACCGCGAAAATGCGCCGCGAGAAAGCCGAGAAGCGTACCGAAGGTGGCGCCGATCATGGAGCCGAGGATGGCGATCACCACACTCATGCGTGTGGCATAAATCAGCCGGCTCAGCACATCGCGGCCGAGCCCGTCCGTGCCGAGCAGATATTTCGGATCGCCGCTTAGGAAGGCCGGTGGCTTCAAACGGTTCAGCAGACTTTGCTCCGTATAGCTGAAGGGCGCCAGATGGTCGGCTCCGGCTGCAACCAGCAGAACCAGCATCAGCCACACCATGCAGAGAAGGATGACGAACCGGGGCCTGCCAGCGTCCTTCATGCCGAGCCTGCGTGCCTTTCTCACCGGCAGTGATTGCTCGATACTCATCGGTCCTCCTTGGCTTCCCGGGTTTCGATGCGCGGATCGAGCCAGCCATAGGTCAGGTCGACGATGAAATTGGTGAGAACCATGGTGAGCGCGACCAGAAGCACGATAGTCTGCACCACCGGCAGGTCGCGCTGGCCGACGGCATTGACCAGCATCAGGCCAATACCGGGCCAGGCAAACACCGTCTCGACCACGACAGCGCCGGCGATCAGCGAGCCAAGGCGCAGACCAAGCACGGTTACGACCGGGATTGCCGCATTCGGAATAGCATGCGCGACCACGCGCCGGGTCAGCTTCAGTCCTTTGGCGCGCGCGGTACGCATATAGGGTTGGTGCAATACTTCCAGCATCGAGGAGCGCGTAAACCGCGCTACAGTGCCGGCATTGATGATACCGAGCGTCACGGCCGGCAGGATGAGGTGCCACCAGGTCGCCCCTCCCGAGCTCGGCAGCACCCGCCACATCATGGAGAAGAGCAGGATCATCAGGATGGCGAGGAAGAAATTCGGCATGCTGTGGCCGAAGATCGAAAAAGCCATGGCGGCATGATCGATACCCGTGCCGCGCTTCAGCGCCGCGGCGATTCCGGTAACCAGCCCGACGACGACCGTGATCGCGAAACCGGAAAGCCCGAGCAGAAGGGTCATCGGCACGCGTTCCAGCACAACTTCGAGTGCCGGTCGGTCATCGCGGAAGGAATAACCGAGATCGCCCTGCACGGCAGACCAGATATAACGCACATATTGCTCGGGAAGCGACCTGTCGAGCCCCCAGGCGGCCCTGTATTCCGCCACGATCGCCGGCGGCGTATCGTCCGGCAGCATCATCGCCACCGGATCGCCCGAGACGCGAAGCACGATGAAGACGAAGGTCACCGCAAGAAGCAGCGTCAGGCACCCGCGCGTGAGCTTCGCCAGAATGAACTGCAGTCTCATGGCCGATGCTCCAAAGCCTCGGCAAGCACCTGCCGCGCCGCCACCGGATCGTTGACGAGGAATCCGGATGCACCCTGGCGCGCCATGCGCAGCAGGTCGTCTGCGGCGAAATCGCCGACCCGGCGGCCGGTGGCGCCCTCGCCGGCCGTGATCCAGACCGGTCGACCATTATCCACATAACCGGCGATGCGGCCGGGCGCCGTATCCCATTCCCAGATGCGCAGGATATCGCCGCCGGCTTCGAAGAAGGCCTCCTCGTCGAGGCTCTTGACGAGGCCGAGGATAGAACCCGTCCAGCGGGCTGTCCGCACATGTCCGACGGAGCCCGGCGCGTGCAGTCCAAGCACCAGATCGCGAGAAGCCACCTCGCGGAGCGCTGCAAGCAGAATATCGAGCGCTTCCGGTCGCTCGTCCTTGACATCGAAGAGGATCGGCTGACTTTCCGGGACCGTTTCGAAAAGCAGCGCAAGCGCCGGCGCGGCGGGGAAGCCATACGCCTCGATCGCCGCCAGTTCCTTGCTCGTCACCTCGGCGATCGCATCTTCCCGGTCCGCGAGGCGTTTCAGGTCCTTGTCGTGGCAGCAGACGACCTTGCCGTCGCCCGTCACGCGGACGTCCACCTCGATATAGTCGGCCTTCGCCTCGATCGCGCCGACCCAGGCGGCAGGAGAATTTTCCCGGTGGATGGTGGAGTAGCCGCGATGAGCGATGATGGCAGGCAGGGACATTATGATTTCCTTCAGGCGATGCGGCGCTCACGCGCGCGCCGTTCAGCGGGCGTCGCCGCCGGAACCGCCGCGAGCAGTGAGCGGGTATAGTCGTGCTTGGGATTGGCGAAGATTTCGGCAGCGCGGCCGGTTTCGACGATTACCCCCTTCTGCATCACCGCGATCCGGTCGCTGATATGCCGCACCACCCCGAGATCGTGCGAGATGAAGAGATAACCGATCCCGAAACGCGCCTTGAGATCGTTGAGCAGGTTGATGATCTGCGCTTGCACGGAGACGTCGAGAGCGCTGACTGCCTCGTCACAGACGACGACCCTGGGCTCCAGCACCAGCGCACGGGCGATGACAGCCCGCTGCTGCTGCCCGCCGGAAAGCTGGTGCGAGTAACGTCCACCCATGCCGGGCAGTCCGACGAGCGCCAGCATTTCCTCCATGCGTGCTTTGCGCCCTTGCATATCGGACAGCCCATGCGCCTGCATGGCCTCCCCGATCTGAGCACCGATCGTCATGCGCGGATCGAGCGCCTTGGACGGGTTTTGGAAAATCATCTGCACGCCGCGCCGTTCACGCCGCCATGCGGCCGAACCGATGCGGGCATAGGATCTTCCATCCAGCGAAACATGGCCGGAAGTCGGGCTTTCGATGCCGGCCGCGATGCGGCCGAGCGTGGATTTGCCGCTGCCGCTTTCACCGACAATGCCCAGCGTTTCGCCGGGTTCGAGCATGATATCGACATGATCGACCGCCCGCACGCTCGTCTTGCCACGGAACAGGCCGCCGCCGGAGCGATAGACCTTGACGATATCTTGGAGAACCACCCTGCCGCTCATGCGAAGTCCCCGGCGAAATGGCAGGCGGCCCAATGGCCGCCTCTGACGGGCCGCAGAGCCGGCGGTTCAATGCACTGTTCGGCCGCATGGGGACAGCGCAGCCGGAAACTGCAGCCCTCGGGGCGGCGCGCCGGGCTCGGCACCGTTCCCTCGATTGCCGCGATGCGCCCGTGGCTTTCGCTCGCCGCATGAAGGCGGCAAGCCATCAGGCCGCGCGTATAGGGATGCTGGGGGCCTTCGAAGAGATCGTCCACCACGGCGTTCTCCACCACCCGGCCGGAATACATGACCGCGACCCTGTCGGCGATCTCTGCGACCACGCCGAGATCATGGGTGACGAAGATCATCGCCGCGCCCGTTTCCGCCTGCAACTCGCGCATCAATTTCAGGATCTGCGCCTGTGTCGTGACATCGAGCGCCGTCGTCGCTTCATCCGCGATCAGCAGCTTCGGACGGCAGGCGAGCGCCATCGCGATCATCACGCGCTGGCACATGCCGCCAGAGAGCTGGTGCGGGTAGGCTTTCGCACGGGATTGTGGATCGGCGATCTCGACGGAAGCGAGAAGGTCGATCGCCTGCTTCTCCGCCTGCCGCCAGGTCAATCCACGATGCACGACCAGCACTTCGGCGATCTGCATGCCGACGCGCCGCACCGGATTGAGCGCGGCCATTGCATCCTGAAAGATCATCGCCATGTCGCGGCCGCGGATATCCGCCAGCTGGTTTTCATTCAGCCGCGAAAGGTCGTCCCCGAGAAAGGAAATCTGTCCGGCCTTGCGGGTCAGCGGCTCGGGCGTCAGGCCCATGGCGGCAAGACAGGTCAGGCTTTTGCCGCAGCCGCTTTCGCCCACAAGGCAGAGCGTCTCGCCGGCCCGCACCTCAATCGAGACATCGATCACCAGATCGGCGCGCGCGGTTCCAACCGTCAGACCGTCAACGGTGAGCACCGTTTCCGCCTGCGGCGTGGGCGGCCTCGGAACCGGAGTTCTCTGCCGGTTGGGGCCGGCAGAGAGCGCTTCAACTTCCAGCGTCGTCACGAGCGCTTGGCCTCGAACGTCAGGTTATAGGGGCGCAGGTCCATGTAATAGAAGTTATAGGGCTGCCACTTCACCGACTTGCGGACGCCGTAGGTTTCGAGCGGCTGGTACAGGATGGTGCCCGGCGCCTCGTCCTCCCAGATGTCGAGCATCTTCTGGAAGATTTCCCGGCGCTTGGCCGTGTCCGCCGTGCGGTCGAGTTCCTCGCCGAGCTTGTTGAACGCGACCGGCAGCCAATCCTTGTTCTGCTGCACGCCGCCGAAGGGACCCCAGAGATTCCAGAGACCGCCCGCCGGATCCGGATAGCGGATGGAGTTCGACCAGGTGCGGACCATGCGAACGTCGCTCGGGATATTGTCGGTGCTTTCGACGATGTCGAGCTTGCCGTTGATGCCGGCAGCCTTCCACATTTCCATGATCGCCTGCGCGGCCGGCAGGGCGTTCAGATAATAGTTGGCGCGGGTCGAATAACGAACCTCCTCACCCTTGTAGCCGGCCTCCTTGAGAAGCTGCCTGGCCTTTTCCGGATCGTAGACGAGGCCGGTGCGCTTCTCGTCGTAAAGGGCGCCGAATTCCGGGAACTGGTGGCTCTTGGGGATGACCGCCTGGCCGTTCCACAGCGCTTCGACAAGCAGCTTGCGGTCGATGGCGAGATTCATCGCCTGACGGATGCGCTTGTCCTTGATGGCCGGATTTTCGGTATTGTAGACGAGCACGTGGGCGTTCGCGAGAACGACGCTGCGGGCCTCGATGTCCGGATAACTGTCGATCTGCTGGATCTGGTCCGGCGCGATATTGGTGGCGATGTCGAACTCGCCGCTGACGAGGCCGGCGATGCGGGTCGCCTGCTCGGGCACGACGCGAAACGTCACCGAAGCGGCGGTCGGCCTGCCATCGAAATAATCGTCGAAGGCGACGAGCCTGACCGATTCATCCGGTTTGTATTCGGCGAGCTTGAAGGGACCGGTACCGACCGGGAACTTCGGAAACTTGCCGTTGGCATGCTCCGTCCAGTCCTTCTTGTTGACAATCCAGGCCGCCCAGGAGGCCAGCCGCTGCTCAAGGATAGGATCGGCCGTCTTGGTGGTGAAACGGACCGTCAGCGGATCGATTGCTTCCACCTTTTCGAGAACGCCGAAATAGGCGCGACCCTGCTTCAGCGGCGCATCCCTGCCCGTCAACCGCTCCGGCGAGAAGGTGAAGACTACATCATCTGCGGTCATGGTCTCACCGTTGTGGAACTTGACGTTCGGGCGGAGCTTCACTTCCAGCGTGCGGTCGTCGATGCGCTTCCAGCTTTCGGCCAGCGACGGCACGAGCTTGGAGCCGTCGCCGTTCGGCGACGACAGGAAGTCGCGGCGGATCAGCGTATCGAACATCGAATAGGTGATGCGCACACCCTGGTTGGAAAGCTCCTGCGCCGGCTCGAGCGTCGGCGGCACATCGGCAACGGCGACGGAAAGTTGTGGTCGCTTATCGGCAGAAGAAACATTGTCTGTCTGCGCGCTTGCTACGCCCGGCAAAAGGCTGGCGACAACGAGCGCCGAAGCGATGAATATCTTTTTCATAAACCGTCTCCTTAGCGGGACACCCCGGCCACAGCATCGATGCTCGACGGCATACCGGACCATGTTAACATTTTTATCACCATCAAGGTGTGATATTCGTTTGAGGAGTGCTGGATCAGCCCCGCGCGACCTACCTGGATTCAGCGAGGATCATCGTGTATCGGCCGGAGCACCTCATACCCGCGCAATTCCGGCGCGCCCGCGGCGCGCCCATCGTGTCCGAAAACGAGCGCAGAATGCTGCGGCTGCTTTGGAAGCAGCCCGGTCTCACGCGCGCTGCACTGACCAGGCAGCTGGATCTCACCCAGCAATCGGTGCATCGCATCACGGTCGATCTGGTGACACGCGGACTTGTCGGCGTGGGCGCAGCCCCGCCGCCGTCCAGCCGCGGAAAACCGAGCCCGTCTTTGCATCTGGCCGCCGATTTCGCCTATACTTGGGGCGTGTCCCTGAACACGGATGAAATCGGTCTCTGTCTCATGGACTTCGCGGGCAATCCCATTGCCTCCGAATTACTCCCACTTGGTAGCGAGGGGCGCGAAGCAACTTTGGAGATGATAGCGCACCGAATGCGGGCGCTGCGTATCGTTCACCGCCTGGCGAACGATCGCTGTCTCGGTTTGGGCTTCGGTATCACTGGATTCTGGCTGAGCGGAACGCAGTTCAATCCACCCCTTCCATTGCGGGAATGGTCACTTATCGAACTTGGTCCGCTGCTCTCGGCCCGGTTTCGTCTTCCGGTCTGGATCGAGAACAATGCCAATACCGCGGCTCTGGGTGAAGCCATGCTCGGACATGGCCGCCAGCTGCCGACTTTTGCGTATGTCTCGTTCAACTATGGATTGGGTGGCAGCGTTGTCATCGATGGGCAACTGATTACCGGCGGCAGTGGAAACGCCGGTGAGATTTCGGCTTTGTTTACGCCTGAGGAACGTCCGGTGCGGCCGGCATTGCAATTTCTACTGGAACGGTTGCAGTCGAAAGGTATTGCTGTCGCGTCCATTTCCGACATGGCAGCGCGTTTCAATCCCTCATGGCCGGGCGTTGACGAGTGGATCGACGAAGTTGCGCCGAATTTCAACAGGATTGTTGCCGCTTTCTGGGCGGTGCTCGATCCACAGGCCGTGATCCTGGGCGGCCAGATTCCCACGGCCCTGGCCCGCCAGCTCATTCAACGTGTCAGCCTGACCGAGATAAATCGCTACGGTCTGTCGCGCCCGATACCCAAGCTTCTGATTTCCGAACTCGGCCCGCAGGCTTCCAGTCTCGGCGCCGCCGCTTATTCGCTCAACAAATGCTGCTTTTAGCACTGGCCGCCGACGAATTCCTTGCTCGTGCGTGGTGGCCGCACGAGCATGCCAGCGATCAATGCAACCAACTCGAATGGGTTCTGCCAGTGCCAAGCTGGTCCCAATCCGGGCCCATACCCCTCCCGCTGAGCAGCCAGGCAAGGCTCACCTGCAACGCGCCAGCAATCCTGTCGAGCTGATTGGCTCTTGGCGCCGAGCGGTCATTCTCCCAGTTCCGCCAGGTTTCCGACGTGATCCCGACAATCCGGGATGCATCCTCGACCGACATGGATAGGGCATCGCGCGCAAGCGAGATCCGGCCTCCGATCGTATCGTCCGTAGCAAATGCAGAAGCGTTATATTCATCAAACATCATGAGACTCCCCTGGACATGGAGCGGGCCTCGCAACCGCTGCCGTGCGAGGCCCGAATGGTTCAGCCTTCGTCCTTGCCCAACCAGGCCTTCACCTGATCCGGATGGTCTTTGATGTATTTCTCGACGGCCTTGTCGTAGGAGGTCTCCTGCGCATCGAACATCGCGCTTTCCAAGTCGGAGACCGGCAGCTTCATGCGGGACAGGAAATCGGCGACTTTCGGATTGTCCTCCTTGAAGCCCTTGCGCGCGAGGACATCGACATGCTCGGCCTCACCGAGCGACTTCTTGGGGTCATCGATATAGCGCAGCTCGTATTTGCCGAACATCCAATGGGGGCTCCAGGATGTTGCCACGAACCAGTTCTCAGAACGCATGGCACGATCGACCGTGGTCAGCATTCCTGCCTCGCTGGAAATCTGCAGCTTGTAATCATCCAGGCCGTAATCCTTGATGGCCTGCTCGGACAGGCGTGTCAGGCCGGCGCCCGGATCGATGCCCTCGACACGGCCCTTCAGCTTCTCCTTGACGTCGTCCTTCTTCAGGTCCTCGATCGAGCCGATCGCATCCTCCGGAATGTATTTCGGGACGACCCAGCCCAGCTTTGCGCCATCATAGACGCTGCCCAGCGTTTCGACCCTGTCCTTGACCTTGGCGAAATAATCCGCGTGGGTCTGCGGCAGCCAGGCCATCATCATGGCATCGAGATCGCCACGGCTGACGCCCTGATAAAGAGGGGCCACGTCCGTCTGGACCAGTTCGACCTCCTGACCAAGCTCGTCCTTGATGAGCTTTGCCGCGAGCTTGGTGACGAATTCCGCATCCGACCATGCAGCCCAGCCGATTTTGACCGGCTCGGCATCCTGCGCCATCGTTGCCGTGGTCGCGCCGCCGAAAAGGACGGCCGCGAGGCTCATTGTAACGAGTGTCTTGAACATATCTGCTCCTTTTTTGAAGGTTCGCATTCGGCGGCGCGGGGCCGCCATGGTTCAGCACGAAATCAGGCGGCCGCTTCCGCCGTCTCCTGCCGTGCTGTCTTCTGGAAAAGCACACGCCAGATACCGGCGCGTTTCCTTCCGAGGCTCTGCGTGATCCGGTCGAGGATCACGGCCAGAATGACGACGGCGATGCCGCCCTCGAAGCCGGTGCCGACATCAAGTCGCTGGATGCCGGTCAGAACCGTATTGCCGATGCCGCCCGCGCCGATCATCGAGGCGATGACCACCATCGACAGGGACAGCATGATCGTCTGATTGATGCCGGCCATGATCGAGGGCATGGCGTTCGGCAACTGCACCTTGAACAGAAGCTGGGAAGCCGTGCAGCCGAAGGCGTTCCCCGCCTCGATGAACTCGACATGCACCTGTCGAATGCCGAGATTGGTCAAGCGGACGACCGGCGGCATGGAGAAAATCACCGTTGCGATCGTGCCGGGCACCGCACCAAGGCCGAAAAACATCGCCGCAGGAATGAGATAGACGAAAGCCGGCATGGTCTGCATGAGATCCAGCACCGGCCTTACGGCGGCAGCGACCCGGTCGCTGCGCGCCATGGCAATTCCAAGCGGCAGGCCGATGACCATCGCAATGATGGTCGAGGCGATCACGAGCGACAGCGTTTCCATCATCGCCGGCCAGAGCTGCATGTGCTCCACCAGCCAAAGCGAGAGGCCCGTGAAAACGGCAAAACCCGGCCCGACGCGCCAAAGCGAAAGAGCGACGAAGACCGCAAGGCCGACCGGCATGGGAATAGCCAGCAGGGCGTCCTGTATGCTGTTCGTCACCAGACCTATGGTTGCCGCGATGAAATCGAGAAGCGGGCCGAAATTGTCGAGGATGTAATTGACGGCGCTGTCGACGCCGTCGCCAATGTCGAAGTTCATCTGTCTATCCGTTATTGAAAGTCAGCTTGCGCGGTCGAGCGTCTCGAGGAGAGCCGACTTGCTGATGGAACCGACATAGCGGTTCTCGTCATCGACCACGGGCACGGGCCAGGAACTGCCGGCGACCTTGCCGAGAACGTTCGACAGCGGTTCGCTGGCAAGAATCGGTTCCACTTCCGGCAAAAAGGCGTTCCGATAAGGATCGGCCGCCTTCGCGCGAACTTTCTCGACCAGCGACGTCTGGCTCACGATGCCGTGGTAGGCTTTGTCGCGGCCGACGATGATCGCGAATTCCCGATCGAAATTCTTCATCCGCTCCAGGGCTGCGGCGGCCGACATCCCCTGCCGCTCGATAAGCGTGACCTGTGTCTTGCGGGCGATGTCCCCTGCCCTGAATACGCGGGAAACATCGACGTTGCGGAAGAATGACCGGACATAATCGTTCGCCGGATTGAGGACGATCTCGTCCGGGGTTCCGACCTGAACGACATGCCCGTTCTGCATGATGCAGATGCGGTCGCCGATGCGCATCGCCTCGTCGAGGTCGTGGCTCACGAAGACGATCGTGCGGCTGTGTTCCGCCTGGAGGCGGACAAGCTCGTCCTGCATCTCCGTGCGGATCAACGGGTCCAGGGCAGAGAAAGCCTCGTCCATCAGCAGGATCGTCGGCTCGCTGGCGAGCGCGCGCGCCAATCCCACACGTTGCTTCATGCCGCCCGACAGCTGATCCGGACGGCTCTCGCTGTAGCCGTCAAGGCCGACGGCTTTCAGGGCGGCAAGCGCCTTTTCCTTCCGCGCGCTCTCCCCGATGCCGGCGACCTCGAGGCCGAATGCCACGTTGTTGAGGACGTTTCTGTTCGGCAGCAGCGCGAAAGACTGGAAAACCATGCTGATGTCGCGCCGGCGCAGCTCGATCAGCTCGCGCCGCGGCATGCGGGTGATATCTCTTCCATCGATCTCGATGGAACCGGATGTCGGCTCGATCAACCGGTTGAGCAGGCGCAGGAGCGTGGATTTTCCGGAGCCGGAAAGGCCCATGATGACGAAAATCTCGCCGGCCTTGATGTCGAAACTGGCATTGTTGACGCCGATCGAACAGCCGGTTGCGGCGAGGATGTCAGATTTGGTTTTGCCTTGGCTCAAGAGATCGAGCGCCTTTTGAGGCCGCTCGCCAAAGACTTTGTAGACGTTCTTGATACTGATCTTGGTCGAAGTCGGTTGTGCCGAGAGATCGTTTTCAGTCGCAAAAACCATTTGAATGTAGCCTCGGCTCAATAGCGGAGGCACTCTCCTTTAGCTACGACTCGGCGGCAAGAGAGTATAAACCCCCAAGCTGCGAGTATTATTTGATTTCTTCGACGGCGGCACGTGCGCCATCAGCTATCGATTTTGTATCTCTCTCATATTTCCGGAATAGTCCGAAGAGAGAGACATGGCTGAAAATAGGAAATGCTTGAATCTGCTGTGCGCAGGACATTTCCGTGGCGAAGACAGATGCGTTTTAAGGCGGCGCACCTCAGATGTCCATAAAAAAATCAAAATTCCTGTAACGACGACCGCATCGCCAACGAGATCGCCCAGGCGATCTCGCCTCTGCGTGCTGACGCGGCAGGGCCTTATTCCTTCACCGCGCCGGTCATCGAGGACACGTAATAGTCGACGAAGAACGAGTAGAGAATGACGACCGGCAGCGAACCGAACAGCGCGCCCGCCATCAGCGATCCCCATTCGAACACGTCGCCGCGCACCAGTTCCGTCAGCACGCCGACGGGAATCGTCTTGTTTTCCGAGGACTGGATGAAGGTCAGCGCGTAGATGAATTCGTTCCACGACAGCGTAAAGGCGAAGATGCTGGCGGAGATCAGCCCAGGGACAGCCAGCGGCAGGATGATCTTCGTCAGGATCTGCCAGCGATTGGCGCCGTCCACCAGCGCGCTTTCCTCCAGCTCGAAGGGGATCGAGCGGAAATAACCCATCAGCAGCCAGGTGCAGAAGGGAATGAGGAAGGTCGGATAGGTGAAGATCAGCGCCAGGCGCGAATCGTAGATGCCGAGCTTGAAGACGATGAAGGCGAGCGGAATGAACAGGATCGACGGCGGCACGAGATAGGCTAGGAATATCACCAGGCCGATCGAGCGGGAACCGGTGAAGCGCACGCGTTCGATCGCATAGGCACCGAAGACCGAAGCCAGCAAGGACAGGAAGGTGGAGCAGACCGCCACCAGCATCGTGTTCCACAGCCAGCCCGGGTAGGACGTCTCGAGGAACAGGTATTTGATATGCGCAAGCGTCGGCCCCACCACCCAGAACGGGCTGTAATTGGTGTAGTCGGTCAATTGCTCGTTCGGCTTCACGGCCGTGATCGCCATCCAGTAGAACGGGAAGAGCAGCACGAAGACGAAGACCGCCATCGGCAGGTAGAGCATCACGATCCGCCGCGGCAGGCGATTGAGATAGCTCATGCCTTCGGCATTGTCGGTCAGGACCTGGTCGGCGGCATTGGAATTGGTCGACATTGCTTTTCTCCTCAATCCTGGCCGCCCTGCTGCCATTTGCGGCGCTGCAGGCCGAAGAAGCTGAACATGATCGCGCCGAGCAGGAAGGGCACCATGGCGACCGCGATCGCCGCGCCTTCGCCAAGCTGCCCGCCGGGAATGCCGCGCTGGAAGGACAGCGTCGCCATCAGGTGGGTGGCATTGACCGGACCACCCTTGGTCAGCACGTAGATGAGCTGGAAATCCGTGAAGGTGAAGAGCACCGAGAAGGTCATCACCACGGCGATGATCGGCGTCAGCATCGGCAGCGTCACATAACGGAAGCGTTGCCAACTCGTGGCGCCGTCGAGCGAGGCGGCCTCCTGGAGCGATGCGGGAATGGTTTGCAGGCCGGCGAGCAGCGAAATCGCCACGAAGGGAATGCCGCGCCAGACATTGGCGATGATCACCGAAATGCGCGCATTGGTCGGATCGCCGAGGAAGTTGATCGGCCCGTCGATGAGGCCGAGCCTCATCAGCGACCAGGAGACGATCGAGAACTGGGAATCGTAGATCCACCAGAAGGCCAGACCGGAAAGCACCGTCGGCACCACCCAGGGAAGCAGCACGATCGCCCGGAAAAAGGATTTGAACGGCAGGTGCTGGTTCAAGAGCAGCGCCAGCCAGAGGCCGAGCGCGAATTTCAGCACGGAAGCGACGAAGGTGTAGAGGATGGTGTTGAAGACCGACAGCCAGAAGACTGCGTCGTCCATCAGGAATTCGTAGTTCTCCAGCCCGATGAAGATGCCGTCGCGGCCGATGCGGGTGTCGGTGAAGCCAAGCCAGACGCCGAGACCTAACGGGTAGGTCAGGAAGCAGACCAGGAACACCGCGGCCGGCAACATGAACAGGAAGCCGAGCACGTTGTTGTTCTGCAGGAGCGAAGAGATCGGGCCGCGCGTATCCCCGGAATTCACGGTCGACATAGCTTATCTCCAGATTGCCGTTTGTTTTGGTTAAGCCCCTCCCCCTTGTGGGGAGGGGTTGGGGAGGGGCTATCCTCCGTAGGAAAGAACCCCTCCCGCCTGCCGGCCACCCTCCCCACAAGGGGGAGGGTTAAGTATGCCGCACCGCTTTTCCTTATGCAGTCGCCCTGCTCCTAATACCTGCGGCTGCCGAGTGATCCGGCACGCCGCCTTTTCGAGACCCAATGTCACACCCGGTAATAGCGGTTCGCCCGGCGCTCGGCTTCCTTCATGGCGTCCTCCGGCGAGCTCTGGCCGGTGACGGCGGCGGCATACATGTCGACCAGCACGTAGTCGGCCATGGTGGCTGCCGAGGCATAACCGAGCGGGCCGGCATAGCCGTTCGGACGCAGGGTTTCGGAGGCGCGCGCATAGGGCGCATGGATCGGATCAGCGGTCCAGATCGGGTTCTTGGCGAATTCCTTGAGAGGCTGGCAGCAATAGGCGCTGGAGCCCTGAAGCCACGCATTCATCTGGTCGGCTTCCATCATGAACTTGATGTAGGCCTTCGCCGCTTCCGGATACTTGGTGTGCTTGAAGAGCAGGAGCGAGCTCGTCTGGTGCAGTTCGACGCTCCTGCCGACGGGACCGACCGGGAAGTTCGTCGTGCGGATGTCCTTGGCGATCTCGGCAAGCTTCGGGTCGCCCTTGGCCGTATAATAGACGGAGACGCCATTGGCGATCAGCGACACCTGGCCGGCGAGGAAGGCGCGGTTGTTGTTAACGTCCTGCCAGCTTTCCGTGCCCGGGATGAAGGTCGCATAAAGCTCCTTGGCATAGTTGATCGAAGCGAGCGTTTCCGGGCTGTTGATCGTCACCTTGCCGCTTTCGTCGACCATCTTGCCGCCATGGCTCCAGAGCAGCCAATGGGCGTAGTTGTTGCCGTCGCCGACCGCCTTGCCATGCGGGAAGCCGGCAGGCGTGCCCTTGGCCTTCATCGCCTTGCAAAGCTCGAGGAAGCCTGCGGTATCCTTGGGGAATTCGCTGAAGCCGGCGGCCTTGACGTGGCTGTCGCGATAAACGACGGCGTTGCCGATCGCCGCAAGCGGCATGGCAATGAACTGATCGCCGTGGGCGGCATAACCCTTCACGCCGTCATACCAGCCGCCATATTTGTTGCCGAGATAGTTGGCGAGTTCCGTCAAGTCGACCAGCTTGTCCGGGTACTGGTGCGCATCATCGAACCAGCACATGACGAGGTCCGGGCCGGAACCGACATTTGCCGCGACAGCGGCCTTCGGACGGATATCCTCCCAGCTCTCCTTGTCGATACGGACCTGGACGCCGGTGGCATCGGTGAACTTCTTGGTGTTGGCGAGCCAGGCATCCTCGTCGCCCTTCACGAAAGGCGTCCAGCGCAGGAGCCTCAGGCTCGCGCCGCTTTCCGGCTTGTAGGCCGGCTCGGCCTGGGCAAACGAGGGGCGAATTCCGAGGCCCGCAATACCGGCTGCGGTTGCAGATGCGGCAAGCAAGTCACGTCTCTTGATCATCATGATATTCCTCCTCTTTCCAAAAGCGGGAGCGAACTTTCCGGCATCCACCTCCCGCTTGGTGAATGGCGGCCGTCGCATCCTGAAACGGATGCTTGTCGACCGGCGGCTCGCGCGGAAGGTCTCCTCCTCTCCCCCGCAAGCCGCCGGGCGGCATCAGTCGGTCAATCTCCGGCCGGTTTCGGCATCGAAGAGATGGACATGCGAGGCGTCGATCGCGACGCGCAAGGTTTCACCAGGCCGCGCATTGACGCGCTCCCGGAACACGCAGCTGATGTCGCTGCCGCCAAGCCTGAGGGTGAGATGCGTCTCGTAGCCCGTCGGCTCGATCACCACGATTTCGCCGGGCAG
The DNA here is from genome assembly GCF_900177415.1 of Xaviernesmea oryzae. Classification (GTDB taxonomy): domain Bacteria; phylum Pseudomonadota; class Alphaproteobacteria; order Rhizobiales; family Rhizobiaceae; genus Neorhizobium; species Neorhizobium oryzae_A. Next base: position 276,608 of record NZ_FXAF01000008.1, read on the forward strand.
GCCGTTCGCGTCGAGCGAGATATATTCGGGGCGAAGCCCGTAGACGAGCTCGCGCCCCTTGGCGCTTTCCGGCGGATTGGCGACCGGCAGCGCCGTACCGTCGGCCGTGATGAAACGCGTGGGGTTCTCAGGATCGAGCCTGCCCCTGATCATATTCATCGCCGGGGAACCGATGAAGCCGCCGACAAAGAGATTGGCCGGCTGATCGTAAAGCTCCAGTGGTGTGCCGACCTGCTCGACGACGCCATCATGCATGACGACGATCTTGTCGGCCATGGTCATCGCCTCGATCTGGTCGTGGGTGACGTAGACCGTCGTCGTCTTCAGGCGCTGGTGCAGTTCCTTGATCTCGGCGCGCATGGCGACGCGCAGCTTCGCATCGAGGTTGGACAGCGGCTCGTCGAACAGGAAAACCTCCGGATCACGTACGATCGCCCGGCCCATCGCCACCCGCTGCCGCTGACCGCCGGAAAGCTGGCGCGGATAGCGGTCGAGCAGTTTGTCGAGACCGAGGATGCCGGCGGCATATTTCACCCGCTTTTCCGCTTCCGCCTTCGGCGCCTTGTTCAGCATCAGCGAGAAACCCATGTTCTGCTGCACCGTCATATGCGGATAGAGCGCGTAGTTCTGGAACACCATGGCGATGTCGCGATCCTTAGGCGGCAGCGAGTTGACGACGCGCCCGCCGATCTTGATCTCGCCGCCGGAAATGTTCTCCAGCCCCGCCAGCATCCGCAGAAGCGTGGATTTGCCGCAGCCAGAGGGCCCGACCAGGATCACGAACTCCCCGTCGGCAATATCGATGTTCACACCCTTGATGACCGGAAACGCACCGAATGATTTCCGTACATCCGCGAATTGAACGCCTGCCATATTCCTCCTCCCAGATATCGAGCATCACGCTTGTGTCTTTGTGTCTTCTTGTTCTTGCCGGCGGCGGGCCGCCGGTTATCCGCGCCCGACGAAAGGCATCCTGGTGGCCATGACGGTCATCGTCAGCACGTTGGCGCTGAGCGGCAGGCTCGCCATATAGACGACCGCGTCAGCGACATGGGCCGCGTCGATCGTCGGCTCTGCCGCAAGCGTTCCGTTCGCCTGCATCGCGCCGGCCGCGATCGTCGTCGTCATGTCGCTTGAAGCGTTGCCGATATCGATCTGGCCGCAGGCGATGTCGAAGTTCCGCCCATCGAGCGCTGTCGATTTGGTGAGCCCGGTGATCGCATGCTTGGTCGCCGTATAGGGCGCCGTGTTCGGTCGCGGCGCCGTGGCCGAAACCGAACCATTGTTGATGATGCGGCCGCCGCGCGGGGTTTGGCTCTTCATCAGCCGGAACGCTTGCTGGGTGCAGAGAAAGGCGCCCGTGAGATTGGCGGCGACGATCGCGTTCCAGTGCTGAAAGGAAAGCTCTTCCATCGGCACGATCGGCACGTTGATGCCTGCATTGTTGACCAGAAGGTCGAGCCGTCCGAACGTCGTTGAGATCGTATCGAACAGCGCTTTCACCGCAGCCGGATCGCCGACATCGGCGGGTACGGCAAGAAACTCGGCGCCGGTTTCCTTGCCGAGTTCGGCCGCGGCCTTCTCCAGCACGTCCGGCCGACGCCCGGAGATCACCACACGGTAACCGGCGGCGCCGAGCGCCTTGGCGATAGCGCGGCCGACACCGCTGCCACCGCCGGTCACCAGGGCAATCCTGTCCTGACCGTTCGAAGAGCTATCGTTCATGCGATCCTCCCGCCGAGCTCATCCTCGATATGCACCCGCAGGATTTCGTCGAAACTCGTCTCGGCCTTGAAGCCGAGCGAGGACGCTCTCCCCGCATCGAATTGCGTTGGCCAGCCGGCGACGATGCGCTCGATCACGGGATCCGGCTCGCGCCGGATGAGGGCGACCGCCCTGTCGCCCGCGACCCGGCGCAGTGCTTCGATCTCCTCCGAAACCAGCGCCGAAAGGCCCGGCATGGTGAGGTTGCGGCGCGGCCCGACCTTCGCCGTGTCGAGCGTCGCCGCATGCACGAAGAAGCCGACCGCCGAACGGGGACTCGCGAACCAGTGGCGCACGCCGTCATTGACGGGCAGCACCGCTTGCCTGCCGGCCAGCGGTTCGCGCAGGATATTGGAGAAGAAGCCGGACGCCGCCTTGTTCGGCATGCCGGGGCGCACGCAAATCGTCGGCAGGCGAATGCCGATGCCATCGAAAATACCGCGCCGGGAATAGTCGGCGAGCAGGAGTTCGACAATCGCCTTCTGGGTGCCGTAGCTCGTCAGCGGCGTGGTGAAGAACTCGTCCGGGATGACTTCCGGGAAGGGCGTGCCGAACACGGCAATGGAGGATGCGAAGATCACGCGCGGCACATAGGCGGACTTCAGCCCCTGCCGGCGAATCGCGTCGAACAGCGCGCGGGTACCGTCGAGATTGACCGCATAACCCTTGTCGAAATCGGCTTCCGCCTCCCCCGAGACGATGGCGGCGAGATGGAAGATCAGGTCCGGACGGGTTCCGATGAGTTTTTCGGCAATTCCGGCCTCAGCAAGATCGATCGTGAGCCCCGTCGACACGGACTGGAGGGGCTCGGGCACAGGCGGCTGAAAGGCGTCCACCAGTGTCAGGCGGCTGATCGCGCCGCCGAGCGCCTCGGGCTCGCGAGCAATTTTTTCGACCAGCTTGCGGCCGATCATGCCTGCCGCACCCAAAATCATCACATGCATTCGGCTTCTCCTCCCAGTTCGGCCGTATTATTGATCGAGCTCGTCTCGATGCCGCATTGGAATCCGGTCTCTTTCTCCTCTCGAACTCCTTGCAGCCGTCATGCCAAGCATGACGTGGTCTTCTCCTTCACCGATATTCCTGCAACCACTGCAGACCTGCCTCCGTGGACGTGGCCGGCCGGTACTCGGCTCCTATGGGGCGTTCGTAGCCCAATTCTTCCAAGAGACGAAGGATGTAGCGGTAGTCGATCTCTCCGTGGTCCGGTTCCCGCCGGTCCGGAACCGACGCGATCTGGATATGCCCGATGGAATTCAGATACGTTTGCAACCTGCGGGTCAAGTCACCTTGCATGATCTGCAGGTGGTAGCAATCAAACATTAGTTTGATATTCGGCGCGCCGACCGCTTCGATGATCTCCAGTGCCTGTTCGGATGTCTGCAGGAAATAGCCCGGTGCATCGCGATGGTTCAGCGGCTCGATCAGAATGGTGATCCCCGCCTTCGCCGCAAGCGCACAGGCATGGCGCAGGGTGGCGATGAAGGTCGTCCGCGCCGCCTCGCCCGCGGCCCTGCCGGCCATGACGTGCACGTTGGGCGCTCCGATGGCTTGCGCATAGCCGATCGCCTGCTCGATCGCCACCCGGGCCTCGGCCTCACGTTGCGGCACCGCCGCAAGCCCGTTATCGCCGGCCGCCACATTGCCGCGTATTGTGTTGAGACCAAGCATGAGAAGGCCGGTTTCCGAAAGCGCCGTGCGCACCGCCTCGACCGGCACCTCGTAAGGATAGTGGCATTCGACCGCGTCAAAACCCGCGGCCTTGGCCGCACGGATTGCATCCGGCAGCGGCAGTTCCTGCCACAGGAAACCGAGATTGGCGGAAAACAGCGGCATCTCAGTCCCACTCCACCGTGCCATCGGTAGCGCTCGCAATATCGTCCGCAATGCTGCCGAGCACTGTTGCCATCAGGTTCGGTCTTCCATGCCCGGCAAGGTGGCGCCGCTCTTGCGGGCAAGGATCTTGGCCACCGCCGCATCGTCTTCCAGGCCAAGGCCCGCTTCCGCGGCTTCCTTGAAGAGGTTGAGGGCGGTTGCCGCAAGCGGGGTGACAGCGCCTGTCCTGCCCGCCTCGGATGTCACGATGTCGAGGTCCTTGACGAAGATGTTGACTGCCGAGCGGGGCGTGTAATCACCCGAGACGATGTGCTCGCCGCGATTTTCGAACATCCAGGACGAGCCCGCCGAAACGCGCAGCACATCATAGAGCGTTCTGAGGTCGATACCGCTCTTGGCGGCAAGCGTCATGGCCTCGGCCGCAGCGGCGATATGCACGCCGGCCAGAAGCTGGTTGATCATCTTGACCTTGGAACCGATGCCCGGCGTGTCGCCCAGCCGGAAAACCTTGGTGGAAACGGCATCGAGGGCCGCTTTCGCCTGCGCGAATGCCTTCTCCGAACCGGACCCCATGACCGTCATCTCGCCCGACAAAGCCTTCAGATGGCCGCCGGAAACCGGCGCGTCGACGACCAGCATGCCGGCGGCTTCCAGCCGCTCGGCGATCGCGATCGCGGCACTTGGAGCCATGGTCGTGCAGAGCAGGAAGGCCGTTCCGGGAGCCGCCGTCTCCAGCGCGCCTTGCAGGCCGAAGATCACGTCTTCCGCCTGCTTGCTGTTCACGACGAAAATGAATACCGCATCGGCACCTTCGGCGGCCTCAGCCGGATTGGTGCAGGCATTGCCGCCGGCTTCGATGAAATGCTGCAGCACGTCCGCCCGGACGTCGCATCCATTGACGCTGAACCCCGCCCTTAGAAGAGACAGTGCGGCACCCCATCCCATCGAGCCGAGGCCGACGACGGCTGCTTTCTTCGCGTCCTGCACGGCTCTTCCTCCCCGGCCGCCACACAAGTGCCTGATACCGTTTGTTACCGATACCGGTATCGGTAACAAGCCTTAATCCTGTGATAAATGTCAAGAGCCGGCAGTTTCACTTTATCCGCAATCGGCTTATGACTTTGTGTCGGCGCGCGCTCACTCGGATGCACGATCGGGGGACCCTTTGGGGACACGCAAATCCACTCTGGAAGAAGTTGCGGCGGCGGCCGGCGTCAGCAAGATGACCGCTTCGCGGGCGCTCCGCGGCACGTCCGACGTCTCGAAGGATACCCGGGAAAAAGTCCTGCTGGCGGCCGAACGGCTAAGCTATGTCGGCAATCGACTGGCGCTTTCACTCTCGTCGCAGCGAACCAATCTCGTCGCCGTCGTCGTTCCCAGCATGTCGAACATCGTCTTCCCGGAAGTGCTGACGGGCATTTCTGTCGGGCTCGAAGGCTCAGGCATGCAGGCGGTGTTCGGCATATCCGATTATGATGTGGCGAAGGAGCGCGACATCATTCGCGACATGCTCTCCTGGCAACCCGCGGCCATCATCGTCACCGGCCTCGACCAGCCGGAGGACACTGTGAGAATGCTGCAGAAGGCTACCATTCCGGTCATCCAGATCATGGATCTCGACGGCACACCGGTCGATTTCAACGTGGGACTGTCCCATGGCAAGGCCGGCGAGGACATGGCAAGGGCGCTGCTTGCAGCCGGCCGGCGACGATTGGGTTACGTCGGCAGCGCGTTGGATCGCGACCTGCGCGCCGGCAAGCGCAAGGCAGGTTTCGAGCGCGTGCTCAAGCAGAATGGCTTGGCTTTCGTGGAGCAGCAGATCGATAGCGCCTTCTCGTCGATCGCGCTCGGCAAGCGGCTGACAGACACACTGCTTGCCGCCGTCCCGGACCTCGACTGCATCTACTATTCCAATGACGACATGGCGACCGGGGGCTTGTTCGCCTGCATGGAGCTTGGCCTTCCGGTTCCGCAGAGGATTCTGATCGCCGGCTTCAACGGCCTCGACCTCGCCAATGCCCTCCCGACCAGAATCGCAACGTCACGCTCGCCGCGCCGGATGATAGGCGAAGTCGCGGCGAAACTTGCGCGGGAGGCAATCGCCGAACCCGACGGCGAGCAGCCAAAGACCATCGTCTTCACGCCCGAGATCAGCGGAATCTCCGGACCTTGAGAACAGATTTGCATCAGAAAGCAGGGATGGATCGACGATCATCAGGCTGCTCCTTCGGATATGCAGGTGATTGTCTCACGTCCAATGGCGTTTGCGGACTGCGGTAAGTCAGCAGGAGCATCCACTTGCGACTTCTCAGGAGAAATCAACACAGCCGTCTCGAGCGCGTCTGCGAGGGTGTTTCACCGAAAAGCTGGCGGTAATAGCCCGCAAAGCGTCCGAGATCGGCAAAGCCATATTCAAGCGCTACCTGCGTAATGCCGCCGGACCCAAGCTCTTGCGAGAGCAGGATGCCATGGACGGCGGCCAGCCGCCGCTTCTGCAAATATGCGATCGGTCCCATTCCAAGCGCTTCGAAAAAGGCGCGGTGCAGCGTCCGCCTGGATACCTGGAAAACGAAGCAGAGTTCTGACACATGCACCGGTCGGTCCGCTCCGAGAGCGTCCACATAATCCTCCACATTCCGGACCAGTTTCGCGTTGCGGTGGTAGCGCTCGTCGTAGCGTTGATGGACCTCCTCGATCGCCCCCTTCAGAAACGACTCGATCAGGACGCGCCGGAGAAAATCAATGCCACCGGCGGTCCGCGGCAGTCTTCCGGAACGCAATTCTTCGATTTTGGAGCCCAGGGCCTCGCACGTTCTCATCCGCAGGTTTCGAGGGCGGTGGAACCTGTTGATAGTGGCCCAGAATGCAGGATCCTGAAGAGAAGCTTCACCGGCAGTATGCAAAGCAAGCTCCTCAGCGGCGAGCGTGATCGTCGCGTAGCGTGACCGGCCGGTGAAGCGGCCTTCCTGTTCGACCGCTTGCGGAAACACCACGACATCGCCGGGAGCAATGTTATAGTCCCACTGCAGAACCTCTCCGTCGCTTTCGACCATGGTTCCGACAGTTACCAGGTGCGGGTTCATGACACCCCTGGCGCGGATGTCGGGATAGAAATCGCCGGCGCTAAAGGATACGCCCCGGAGGGCGGCATGCGTGAGTTGACCGGTGAAGGCACCTGGCGCGAGCTGGACGATCTTGAGATCGGCTCCGCGGACGGCTTCCCGCAGATCCTCCGAACTGCGAAGCTGAAACGTGTGAACGGAAAAAAGCTCAACGTCATCGGAGCGGCAAGCTCCCGCAGGGGCTCCGCTTTCGGCAGGAATGCCCTCGCCATGACGATCCGCGACTGCTCTTCGGTCCAGACCTTCTACCACAGAACGATCTCCACCGCTTTTCTTCTTCTTAGCATCGCTGGCACAAACTGCATAGCAGTAGGGATGCGTCCGGTTAAACTCCTGCAAATCGAAGTTATAGAAAAGGGCACTCATGGGAATGCGCTCCGGCAGACGATCGATACGAAGCAGGCTGATCAAAGAGAAGGTCCGTATCGATCGCTCAGGTACCATCCTACATAGGCAGGAGTGCCAAGCGTGAAGGAGCGAGGGCGAGACACGCACCATTCCCGAGCAGAAGAACTGAAGCGGTTGCGCGCAGGCCGCCAACCCATAAAGTTGCGGCTGCAATCCGGTCAAACGGGAGAGCTTCTGGCAATGGCGATTGCGCTTCAGGCCGCCCTTCGTTCTACGCTCGAGGAACTCGCTGTGGTCCATGATTTAAAGGCGGGAGACTGGCTCGATGAACTGGAGACCACCCTGATCCGGGATACGGCCAATATCTGGTCGGAAGGACTTTCCATGAACATGGAGCTTGCCGCAGTCGAGCGCGCGCAAGGACTGATTTTGACGGTGACCGGCGCCCTGCGAGCGCAGTTGGACGCAGGATGAGGAACATCAGCCGAATTGTACCCGTGAGTCTCTTTTTCAAACAACCCAGGCTTTCCAGCCCGCCAGGCCCAATCTCCGTGCCGGTCATGTAAGCACGAGAATCCAGAGCGGCGGGTATCGCGGCTGACGCCCTAGTGCAGAATCTCAGGTCTGACCGACCTCGTCGAATACAGGTGCAAGAGCATGACGCCGTGCTTGAGAAGGAGTTCGGCCGGCTTCAGGTCCTGTTCGCCCAAATCGTTCCGCATGCCGCGGATCATGCCGGCTACGCACTTCGAGTTAACGGCGAAACGAGCGTCGCCTAGATCTCCAGCCGCTTCGGCGGCGTCCTCCAGCGCGCTCGCTACGGTTTCGAACATATGGAACCGTTCGCGAAGATTCATTTCTTCAAGAGTTTTCGGAGTTCCTTCCATGTTGCCTCCTTCGCACGCACCATCGCTTGCGGCAGGTTGCTGCGACGCGCGGCATTGTCGTTGAAACTCAAGTGATTGGTCGTCCCTTATATGGAAATCGCGGAAGGGATAAGCAAGTCATGCCGGCCATGCGGCTAATGCATTGCCTTACAGTTCACCTCGCAAACTATTCACCGTCTGAACGGCGCATGTAATGGAAGGGTCTGCTGAGCCCTTGTCGCAATTCAAGCCGGGGCGGCTTCGCCGCAGACCACGTACCGGCGGGAACAATAGAATAATGCGGCCTCCCGATCGCTCCTTCGGATATCGACCACGCGGCCGAATAGGACGCGGTGCGTGCCTTCGTCGAAAGCATGCGCGAGTTCGCATTCGAAGCTCACCAAAGCATCCTCCAGCACCGGCGCGCCGGTTTTGCCTTGCAGCCAGCGCCCCGACAAGAAACGCTCGGGCATCGGCGTCTTGCCGCCGAAGAGATTGGACAGCGCCTCATGACCGCACGCCAGGGTGTTGACGCAGAAGAAGCGCGCGGCCTGGAAGGCCGGAAAACAGGAGCTTTGCCGATTGATGCAGGCGAGCAGTGTGGCGGGCGTGTCGCTGACGCTGCATACCGCGGACGCCGTAAAGCCGAAGGGCCCCTCGGGCGCGCGTGTCGTCACGATGTTGACGGCCGCTCCCAGGCGCGACATGCCGTTGCGGAATTCCGTACTTTCCACCGTTTCGAAGCGACGATCGATGATGGTCAACTTCGCTCTCCTCAAACCCGCGCCGGACGTGCAAAACCCATGCGATCGCGCAGCGTCGTTCCTTCGTATTCAGTCCGATAAAGGCCGCGTTGCTGCAGGAGCGGCACCACGAGCTCGACGAAATCCGTAAGCCCGCCCGGGAAATGGGACGGCATCACGTTGAAGCCGTCCGCCGCACCGGTCGTGAACCAGGTCTCGAGCGTGTCGGCGATGTATTCCGGCGTTCCGCAGAGCACCCAGTGGCCCCGCGCAGCCGCCATGAGATTGTAGATGTCGCGCAGGCGCATGTTCTCGCGCCTGGCCTTGTCCAGCATGACCTTAGCGAATGCGTGATAGCTGTCCGATGGCGCCAGGTTTTCCGGAATCGGGCCGTCGAGATCATAGACGCTCATGTCGATGCCGAAACGGTCGCTGAGCAGCGACAGGGCATTGGTTTCGCTGATGAAGCCCTGGAGCTCAGCCAGCTTGTCGTGCGCCTCCCGTTCCGTCCTTCCGACGATCGGCATGACACCCGGCAGGATGACCATCGAATCCTCCGACCGGCCGTATCGCCCGAGCCGGTCCTTGACCGATCGGTAGAAGGTGCGCGCCTCGTCGAGATCCTGCGTCACCGAGAAGACGACATCCGCGGATTTGGCAGCCAGTTCCTGGCCGGGACCTGACCCGCCCGCCTGGAGGATGATCGGCTGCCCCTGCGGCGAACGTCCGATGTTGAGCGGTCCCTTGACCTTGAAATGCGTGCCCTGGTGATCGAGGGAGCGGACCTTGGCCGGATCGATGTAGAGACCTGTTTCCCGATCGGCGACGATGGCGTCATCGGCCCAGCAATCCCACAAGCCGCGCACGACGGTCAGGAATTCCTCCGCGATTTCATAACGCCTGGTATGGTCGGGATGGATCGTCCCGAAGTTGGCCGCCGCTGCCGGGTTCGCCGTCGTGACCGCATTCCATGCCGCCCGGCCGCCGCTGAGGTGGTCCAGCGAGGCGAAGAGGCGTGCCACCGTGAACGGATCGCTGTAGGTCGTCGAAACCGTAGCGCCGAGGCCTATATGCTTCGTTGCGCCGGCTACGGCGGACAGGAGCGTGAGCGGTTCGAGGCGCGCCGTATACGAGGGATGAGCGGACGGATCGGCGTGAAGATTGTCGCCCATGAAGATCAGGTCGAACAGGCCACGCTCCGCCTCCGCCGCGATCTGCTTGACCATTTCGATGTCCTGGAAACTGTCCATCGCCCCCGGCATTCTCCAGCCCGCGACATGGCTGCCCGTGCCAAGAAGGAAGAGGCCGAAATGCATCCTGCGGGTCATGTTACGCTTTACTCCAGAAGACGTAGCGCCGCTCAACGAAGCTGATGGCGCCGAAGAAGGCGAGGCTTATGGCCGACGCGACGATGATGGCGGCCCAGACCTTGACGAAATCGATTTGCAGAACGGCCTGATAGATCACCCAGCCAAGCCCGCCATAGGCACCCAGCATTTCGGTCACGATCGCAACGATTACGCTGCGAACAGTGGAGACACGCATGCCGGCGATGATGAGCGGCAATGCCGTCGGCAGGCGCAGGCGCCAGAGCACCGCAAGCCGTCCGGCACCGAAGGACCGGATCAGGTCAACGGACTTGCGATCGACCCTATCAAGTCCCGCGATCGTGCTCAGGAAGATGGTGAAGCTGACGGCCACCGCCACCATGACGATCTTGGAGGCCATGCCGATGCCGAACCACAGAAGCACCAGCGGTGAATAGGCGACCACCGGAACGGAATTGATCGCGGTGGCGAGCGGCAGCACGATGCTGCGTGCACTGGGGATCATGGTCACCAGGATGGCTGCCGCCATGCCGATGAGGCAGCCGATCGCATAGCCGGCAAAGGATTCCGTTGCGGTGAAGCGCGCCGCTTCAAGAAGGCTCGCCAGGTCGCCGACCATGCCGGCCAGGATGCTGGTGACCGAGGGCAGAATGTAAGCGGGAAGATTCAGGCCGCGTGCGCAAATTTCCCATACGGCTGCAACCAGAAGAGCACCCGCTATGCCGCGGCTGATCTGGCGTGCGCTATCAGTCTGCATGAAAGCCGTCATTGCTCGCCTCCCCAGAATACGATCTTACGCTCGGCGAAGGAGACCAGGCTGTAGAGGCCCATGCCGAGGCAGGCGGAAACCACGATGGTCGCCCAGATGCCGACGACGTTCTCGTTGTACATCGCCTGAAGCAACAGAACGCCGAGGCCGGTCGTGTCGCCGAACCATTCGCCGACGATCGCACCCACGAGAGCCAGCGACGACGCAAGCTTCAGCGCCACGAAAAGCTGCGGCAGCGCGGCAGGCAGGTAGAGCCGGCGCAGGATCTGTCCGTCACGTGCGCCGAAGCTTCGCATGAGCTGGACCTGTCTCGGGTCGACGGAGGAGAAGCCGAGGAGCGTGTTCACGGTCACTGGAAGAAAGCTGATGTAGAAGGAGATGACCGCCTTGGCGAACAGGGTATTGCCGAACCAGAGCACGACGACGGCGCCGAAGGCGATCACCGGAATGGTTTGCGAGACGATGAACAGCGGGAAGAACAGTTCTTTCAACGCGAGCCAGCGATGGAAGACGACTGCCATGACCACGCCGAACACACTGCCCGCGAGGAAGCCGAGCGCCGTTTCCAGAAACGTGCGCCAGAGGCCTGCGAGATAAGCGCCGGGCGTCGCCATGATCCCCGATGCGATCGCACTCGGGCGCGGCAGATAATACGGGCGGATTTCGAAGGCCATGACCAGCACCTCGACGGCGAACAAGCCGACCGCCAGCCAGAGGATCGGTTTGACGGCCGCGTAGATCCTGCCCGCCGGCGTGACGGACAGGTTTGCGGCATACGCGATGCTGCCGCTCATAGGCGCCTTTCTCCGGCGGGGATCTTGTCGATGAAGCTGGAATTGAAGGCTTCATCGAGGTCGACGGGCTTGGAGATGACGCCATACTGGGCGAGCAGGTCGTTAGCGGAGCCCACGGCATCCTTGTCGATGGTGAACAGCCCATCGGTGGACGCCTTGCCGGCGGTCATCAGCGTCTTGACCTCAGACAGCATGAATTCCTGCTGAGCACGATCGAGGGTCGGAGCGATCTTCATGATGATGTCGATCGCTTCCTTCTCGTTGGCGAACGCGTCTTTCCAACCCTTCACGCTGGCGCGCAAAAACTTCTCCACCAATTCGGGTTTCTCGGCTGCTGTCTGTTCGGAGACGATCAGCGTATCGCGGGGGAAGGAGACGCCGCTGTCTTCCGGCACGAACAGGTTGAGATTGTCCTTACCGACACGCTGGTTGATGACATAGAGCTCGTTGTAGCGGGTGGCGGTGACGACATCGACCTGCTTGTCGACGAACGGCGTCACGGATACCTGCTGCGGCTGGATGTCTGCGTCCTTCGGGTCGATGCCGACCTTCGACAGCATGGCGGAAAGCACGTGGTTGGCACCGGTGAACCAGGTGGTGATCTTCTTGCCTTTGAAGTCGGCGACGGTCTGCACCGGACCATCCTTGTGCGAGACGAAGACGAAGGGCGTGACCTGATGCGCGACGCCGATGCAGACGATCGGCATACCCTTGTCGCGTGCGGCGAAAACGCTGTCGGTCCCACCGGAGAGACCGAAGGTATCGGCACCGGTGGCCACGAGATTTTCCGTAAGGAGGTTAGGCCCGCCCGGATTGATCGTGAGGTTGATGCCCTCCTCCTTGTAGTAACCCTTTTCGAGCGCGACGTAGAAGCCTGCGAACTGGGCCTGGGTCAGCCACTTGAGGCGAAGGCTGGCGTTGACCACGTCCTGGGCTGCTGCAGGAAGCGCGGTCATGGTGAAGCCCTGGAACCCGAGGACAGCCGCTGCGAAGGCGGCGAGTATATTGCGTCTGTTAAGCATGGAACCTCTCTGTTGGTCGTGTGACTTTTCGTTGCCCTCCACCTCGATCCTATTTCCGGTAATCCGAGCCCTCCCTGTCCAGCTGACGCAGGAATGCCGGCCACTCCCGTTCACCGGCGATGAGAATGTCGCCCTTGCTCTCCCAGAACTGCCGCGCCGCCTTTTCGCAGACATCGTCCGGCGGGATCACGAGCTTTGCGCCCGATGCCACCGTTGCCTGGAGATCAAGCTGGATGCGCGCCGCGCGTTCGAAATAGTAGAGCAGCATGAACGCCTCGCCGGGGGTGCGGCCTACGGTCAGTATGCCATGGTTGCGCATCAGCATGACCCGGTTGTCGCCGAGATGGCGGATGATCCGCTCCTGCTCGTCGAGGTCGATCGCCACGCCTTCGTAGGCATGGAAAGCCTGTCGTTTGTAGAAACGCATGGCGAACTGGCTGAGCGGCAGCAGACCCTCCTCCTGGCAGGAGACGGCGACGCTCGCATCGGAATGCGTGTGAAGCACGCAGGCCGCGTCATGGCTCGACTTGTGGATCGCCCCATGGATGACGAACGCCGCCTTGTTCACGGTGTAGGGCGTGTCGTCGAGCTTGTTGCCTTGGATGTCGATCCTGACGAGGCTCGATGCGGTGATCTCCTCGAACAGAAACCCGTAAGGGTTCAGCAGGAACTGGTCTTCATGGCCGGGCACGCGCATCGAGATATGGTTGTAGATCAGGTCGTCCATGCCGAGGCGGGCCACCATGCGGTAGCAGGCGGCAAGATCTACGCGTGCCTTCCACTCCGGTTCGGAAATATGAGCGGGACGGCCCGAATAATGGTCGATCATGGTCAGTTCCTCGTTTGTATCAGTATCCAGCGACCTGGAAGGATTTCATGCTCTCCTCCTCGATCGCCTCGAGCAGGGTCTTCTTGAGCGCAATGAATTCGGGGGAGGTCACGATGTCGGCCTTGCGGGGCCGCGGCAGATCGACGGCCTGTTCCAGCTTCACGCGACCGGGGCGTGCGGTCATCACCAGTACACGGTCGCCGAGGAAGATTGCCTCGTCGACATCATGGGTGATGAACAGGACCGTGCGCTTGTGATTCTGCCAGACATCGAGCAGCCAGCGCTGCATCATCGTTCGGGTAAGCGCATCCAGCGCACCGAACGGCTCGTCCAGCAGCATCAGGTCACGCTTGAACAGGAAGGTGCGCATGAGCGCCACGCGCTGGCGCATGCCGCCCGAGAGCTGGTTCGGATACTGAGCCTCGAAACCGGCCAAGCCGAATTCCGGCAACATTGCCATTGCCTGCTTGCGCGCCTCGCCCCGCGGCATGCCCTCGATCTCGAGCGCGAGAATGGCATTGTCGATCACGTTACGCCAAGGCAGGAGAAGATCGCGCTGCGGCATGAAGGAGACCTTGCCGAGCAGATCGGACGCTACCGAGCTTATTCCCTTGTGCCTGAGGACGTTGCCGGGATCCGGCTCTTCCAGCCCCGCCAGGATGTTGAAGAGCGTGCTCTTGCCGCAGCCCGATGGCCCCACGACCGTCACCAGTTCACCGGGACGAATGGACACTTCCAGATCCTGCAAGGCCTTTACCGTCCCGAAGGTTTTGGAGACATTGCGCAGCTCGATGAGCGGCTTGCCGGCATCGGTCGGTTCGGCTGTCTCCAGCTTTGCCGGAACCTGCGCGACGGCCCTCCCCTTCGACGGCTTCAGCAGGTCGATCAGCCCCATCGCACCGGCAGCGGGACCACGAAGGTGTTCTTCCGTCAGCGCCATCGCCCTTTCCATCATACTCACCACCCCTACGTATGCATTTCTTTGTTCAAAGAATACAAGCAAGCCTCATGCCAAACTCGGATATGCCGCAATGCCGATGCACAATCAGCTATTTCTGCACGCATAGCCCTCAGTGTGCCCAAAACACTCTCGCAGCGAGCGTAATCGAATTACATATTATGCAGAATATCAATTTTATGTATTCAGAAAATAATTATCTGCGTGCAGAATTTCACATTTATTGTGCAGGGGTTGGTTGATTTTTAGCCATGCTGAAAGATGGCCTAAAAGGTCGCATGAAGCGCCCGCAAAGCCTGCAAGGCGCGTATCCCTGGGACGGAAAACAGACAGCCAGAATGGACAAGGCCGGACACGACCCTGCGCCCGGCCTTTTACATGATCTTCTCGCAGCCATCTGCCGGCTATGACAGCGCCCGTTTCATCATTCGAAAGAAGCCCTCGTTCGACGCCTGCTCGACGACGCGCGCATTGACCTTGTATTCCGGCCAGCGATTGCCGAGTACCGGCGGATGGATCGCCGAAAAACCCCGGGTGATCTCACCCGCCATCTCGATCCGCACGACGGCCTCCCGCGCAGACTCGATGAGGGCGGGATCGAGCGCCATCGCACAGGTCAGTGAATCCGGATGCGTGCTCATCGGCCGCCCGTAACGCCTCTCCGCAGTCTGGCGCGGCACCGCCGAGACCTTGCGATAGAATTCCGAGAGCGGCGTGTTCATGGCGAAGATCTCTTCGAGCTGATCCGCCTCGAACACGCTGGAACGCAGGGTCAGTGTCCAGGTGGACAGCGTGATGTCGAAGCCTGCCTCGAACACGATCTTCGCGGCCTCCGGATCGATGAAAAAGTTGTATTCGGCACAGGGCGTAATGTTGCCGACGGAATTGTCGGTGCCGCCCATGATCCACAGATGCCGCACCGCCTTGGCAATGCGCGGCTCCTTCATCACGGCGAGCGCGATGTTGGTGAGGGGCGCCTGGGCGAGAATGTCGATCTCGCCCGGCTCCGCCATCACCTTCTCGATGATAGCGTCGACGGCATGCATTGTTTCGGGCCGCTGGCGGGCGATCGGCAGGTTGGCGCCGCTCATTCCGTCATTGCCATGCATGGTCGAGGCTTCCCACGGCTTCACCATGGGCCGGCGCGCGCCGCAATACACCGGCACCTTGCCGGAGAAACCCGCGGCCTCGATCGTCGCCAGCGCATTCTCGACCTGCTGATCGAAAGGCACGTTGCCGACACAGACGGTGACCGCCTCCAGTGTCGAGCCCGGCGTCTTCATGGCCAGCAACAGGGAGTAGGTGTCGTCCCCCGCCGTATCGGTGTCGATGATCAGCCGCATCAGTAGAACTCGAAGCCCATGGTGCGTGCATGATAGTAGAAGCCGCCGTCCTGGACGATCAGAAACTCGGCGCGGCTGTTGCCGTCGTTGTGATGGCTGTGCTTGGCCGCAGGCGGCGTGACCAGCGTCGCCCAGGGCGACCAGTCGCATTTCTGCTCGGCGACCATGGAATAGGCCGGATCGCCGGCAACGACCAGTGTGATCGCGGCCGAATTGTGCTTGTGCGGCGGCTGCTCGCTTCTAGGCTTCAGCGTGTTGAGCGAAAGCGTCATCGTCGGCGTGATGTTGCGGGCAGCCTGCGTCTTCTCGGCCGAGAAGATCAGCGCGTGGCCGGACGTGTTGGCATTGGCGTTGGATCCGTAGACGACATCGAGCTGATAGGAGATCTCGCCTGCGGGATAGTGCACGAATTCGACCGCAGCGTCCTTGCCGGTGGCCGGGACGGAGGTGTCGAACTTCAGCTGCGGATCGTTGCCGACCGCCCAGAAGACGCTATCCTCGTCGGCCGTGATCGCGGACGTCACGCCACCCGGCAGCAGGAAGACGTCGCCCTTGCCGAGCACCGCCTTTTCGTCTCCAACGACGAGGCCGGCCCTGCCTCTGATGACGTACCAGATCGAGGCCGTATTGACGAGCGTGGTGTCGAGCCTCTCACCCGCCTTCACCACGGCATACCGCGCCAGCATCAGCGGCGTCGTCGCCGGAAAGGCGCATTGCATCTTGTCGGACTGGTCGCAGTTGATGAAACCGGTCTTCTCCATTGCCATGGCTCTGGCCGGTTCGTCCGTGAAGATTTGGCCCGGCACCGGAGGAAGCTTGATGTTGAAGGCATTGCCCGAATTGAAGTAGCGGCTGCGCGCCTCCGCCCCGTTTGCGGGGCTGCGCGGCAGTTGGACCGGCATTTCGGCCATGTCGTTGGCTGTGCTCATCATGCATCTCCTTGGTTGAACGAGACACCCGCTTCCTGGAGGAGCAGGTCGAGAAGGACTGTAGCGCCGGCCGCAACATGGGCCGGCTCCGCCCATTCGTCCGGGTGATGGCTGAGGCCATCTCGGCACGGTATGAAGATCATCGCGCTACGCGTCAGGGGCGCCATCTGCCGCGCATCATGGCCGGCGGCGGACAAAAGATCGAGATGAGCGAAGCCATGTCGCTCCGCCGATGCCCGGATCTGGCTCCTGAGGCCCTCATCGAAACCGTTCGACGGAGCATCGACCAGGCGGCGGACGGAGACCCCGCAGGAACCGGCTTCTGCAGAGGCGATCTCCTCGATGCGCGTGCCGAAAGCGTCCAGCAGATCATTGTCGGGATGGCGAAGATCGATGCGGAAGGCGACTTTCGCGGGCACGACCGAAGGAGCGTTCGGCTGAACCTCGGCGCGGCCGATCGTGAATTTCACGAGGTCGTCGACATCCATCGCCGCATGCATTTTCGTGGCCATCGCCGCGAATGCCTTCACGGCATCCTGCCGGCGGTCCATCGGTTCGGTGCCGGCATGCGCCTCGCGTCCTGAGATCGTGATCTCCCAGGTCTTCTTGCCCTGGATGCCGGTAACCACGCCGATGACGGCGCCCGTCGTCTCGAGCAGGTCGGCCTGCTCGATATGCGGTTCGATATAGGCATGCACAGCAAAGCCGAGCGGTCTGCGTTTCACATCGGGAAAGGCGTCGTGCACGGACTTCAGCGCCTCGCCGACGCTGATGCCGTCGGCATCGCGGACGGTCATCACCTCGTCCATGGTGCGGAGACCGGCAAAGAGCTCCGAGCCCATCATGCCCGGCGCGAAACGGCTGCCCTCCTCATTCATCCACGCAACAACGGCGATCGAGCGCTCGGGCGTCAGTCCCATTTCCGCGATGGCCGTTACCGCCTCGAGTGCGGCCAACGTCCCGAAAGCCCCATCAAAAAGACCGCCCGTCGGCTGGCTGTCGATATGACTGCCGGCGACGACGGGCGCCAGGTGGGGAAACTTGCCTTCCAGGGTGAGGAAAAGGTTGCCGGCCGGATCGGTTGAGGCCGTAAGCCCGGCTTCGGCACCCCATGCGATCACCCGTCGCCAAGCGAGGATTTCTTCCGCGGAAAGAGCCTGGCGGTCCACACCGCCGCCCGGAAGCGCGCCGTCCTTGCCGAGCGCCATCAAACGCCCCCAGAGCCGGTCGGGAGAAATCCTGGGCTTCATCATGCCGTCACTCCGTCCGCATGACCTGGCCGGGATCCGCACGCGGATCTCGCACCTTCCACGCGCCCTGCTCCACCTGCGCGATGAAATCCGATACCAGCGCATTGAAGAGCCCGGGCTCCTCGAGATTGAGCGTGTGGCCGGTCTTGGGCAGGATAGCAAGGCCGCAGGCCGGGATCATCTTCTTCAGATAGATTGACGGTTGCAGGCAGTGATCGTCTTCGTCGCCGGTCATCACCAGCGTCGGCACCATCATCCGCTTCAGTTCGTCCTCAAGGTCCCAGAAGGACGGCCGGCGGCACTGCACCCCGCGCATGGTGTTTGCGGCACCGATCGCCGAATGCCGCGACAGGCGTTCGGCGAAGGCCGCCCAGCCGCGCGGATCCTTGTTTTGAAACTGCACCCGGCTCGCTCCGAGCGAGTAAATCTTGGAAAAGGCCGCCGGATCCTTCTCGAAATTCTCCGCCACCTTGAGCGAGGTGTTGCGGAAATAATCGGCGGTTGCCCGTTCCGTTCCATAACCGGCACCGGCAACCGTCAGCGACAGCGCGCGCTCGGGGAAGCGGAGGCCGAAATGCAGCGTCGCGAAGCCGCCCATGGAAAGGCCGACGATATGCGCTTTCTCGATGCCGAGGGCATCGAGCACCGCCACAGCATCCTCGGTCGCGATTGCCTGAGAATATTTCTCGACCTCTGTCGGAATGTCGGAGGGCGCATAGCCGCGTGCCGCATAGGTGACGCAGCGATGGCGACGGGCAAAGAAGCTCATCTGCGGCTCCCAGGCGTCGTAATTGCCACCGAATTCGTGGATGAACAGGATCGGCGTGCCGCCTTCTCCCGCCGTCTCGTAGTAGAGCTTCATTCCATCGTTGGCGGTCGCGAACATGTAAGAACCTCTTTGCATGGTCTGGTCGAAGCGTTGTCCGGCCCTAGAATAGGGCCGGTATGTCGTTGAGCGTACGCGCTGTTTCGATGTAGCGCGGCAGGCCTTCGCAAAAGCGTTCGGCCCAGGCGCCCGGCACCGATGTCGAGACCTTGATGAAGCGGTCGCCGAACGCAGCGGTGTGATAGCGGCCCTGGCGGATCATCACGCCTTCGCGGCGCGCAGCCTCGACGATCGCTTCCGGCGATACGCCAGTGCCGGCTGTCTCGAGCACGAGGAAGTTGCCGTGCGATACGGGGACCGGAACCGAGAGACCGGCCGTTTCCGCCGCCGTCACGATCATCGCCTTGTTGGCGCGGTCGAGCCGGCGGACTTCCTGCATCCATTCCGGCTTGACCGAAAGACCGGCCATGGCCGCTCGCTGCGCGACGACCGAAGCGCCTAGAACCGAGGTCGATGCAGCCGAGAACTCGTCGACCAGCTTGGGTTCGGCGACAAGGGTGCCGATGCGCATGCCGGCGAGCCCCAGCCATTTGGAGAAGCTGAGCGACACCACCGTCCCTTCGGGCGCCACCTGCAGGACCGGCGTGTGGCCGTCGGCAAAGTCGCGATAGGTGCAGTCGTGGATCATCAGCGCGCCGACCGAGCGGGCGATCTCGGCGAAGGCAGTGATCTCCTCACGCTCGTAACGGATGCCGAGCGGATTGTTCGGGTCCACAATGTAGATGATCGCGCAGCGCTCATCGACCGCTGCACGCAACGCCTCCGGCGTCAACTTGAAGCTCGTCGCCGGATCGTAGATCGGGATCTGGACGACTTCGGCACCGGCCTGTTCGGCGAACAGGCAAGGCCACTTCCAGGTCGGATCGGTGGTCACCAGCGTCGTGCCGGGCTTGGCCCGCGCCTTGCAGATCATGGCGAGCGCATTGACGCCGCCCTCGGTCACCAGGGCCTCGGCCGAACCGGCACCGAGATCGGCGACGATGGCGCTGCGTAGCGCCTCGAAGCCCATCGGCGGAGCATAGGCATTGAATTCGCCCGCCTCGACCGAGCGGATCATGGCTTCCGCGACCGCCGGATGGGCGGGCACGTGATTGGTGTTCTGTCCCATCCATGCCAGATCCGGCGTGGAGAACAGGTCGTCGAAATAACGGTTGCGGGTGCGCGCGTCAGCCATGGCGGATCAGATCACCGAACCGCGCGCGGCAATCCCGCCGTCGATGGTAACGACCGTGCCGCTGATATAGCCGGCCTTGGGTGAAGCGAGGAAGGCGCAGAGATCTGCGACCTCTTCGGCCGTCGCCGGGCGCTTGCCCGGATATTTGTCGTAGAGCTCCTCCCAGCGGGATTCGTCGCCCAGCATGTCGATGGCCTTGCGCTTCATGATCTTCAGCATGCGCGCGGTATCGACCGGCCCCGGATTGACCCCGATGACGCGGATGCCTTCGTCCATGCTGCGGCCGCCCAGTGCCTTGGTGAAGCTCATCAGCGCGGCATTGCCCGTGGAGCCTGCAAAATAGGCGGCATCCCAGTTCTCGCCGGAATTGCCGATGACATTGATGATGACGCCGCCCTTGCCCTTGCGGCGCTTCCAGAACTCGCGGGAAAGCGTGATGTAGCCGAAGACTTTGAGGTCGAAGCCGCGGCGGATCGCCTCGTCGGCCACATCCTCGATCGAGCCGGCCGGAATGTCCCCGGCATTGTTCATGAGGATGTCATAGTCGCCGCAAGCCTTATCGAGCGCGACCATGGCCTCGGTCGTGCTGAGATCGGCCTCGTGGACAGTCACGTTGACCGGATATCGAGCCAGATCCGCTTTTAGCTCTTCCATCGCGGCGCCGTTACGGGCGGCGAGGTGAAGATGACATCCTTCCGCCGCCAGCACCTTGGCAATCGCGTAGCCGATACCCTGCGAGGCCCCGGTGATCAGCGCCGTCTTGCCAGCAAGATTGAGTTCCACCTGCATCTCCTAAATGAATACACTTTTCTCCTTTCTGCATACTCTGATTTCTCATCCTGTCCATAATTTTTTTGGCCCGCTGGCAGAAATTTTTCTACACATAAGGTGAAAACCTCTTTCGTGCGCAAAAAGCCTATCATTTTTGCAGAAAATGATATCTCTCTGCCCGGATTTTTGGCAAAATCACGAAAATCCGCACAAATTGACTTTTTGTATACGCAACGCTATTGCACGAATACAAAAAACCCATCAATGTTTCGCCGATCTCGAAAGGCATAACAAGGACGGCTGGAAATCTCCTCATGGCAGACGTGTCCCTCAAGAAGGTGGGAAAAACCTACGAAAACGCCTCGGCCAACACGATCGAGGACCTCAGCCTGGACATCCGCAGCGGCGAATTCGTCGTCCTCGTCGGGCCGTCCGGCTGCGGCAAGTCGACCACGCTCAGAATGCTCGCCGGTCTGGAGGAGTTGAGCGAGGGCGAGATCTGGATTGCCAACCGCCGCGTCGACGAACTGGAGCCCCGCGATCGCAACATCGCCATGGTTTTTCAAAATTATGCGCTCTACCCGCATATGACGGTGGCGCAGAACATGAGTTTCGGACTGCGGCTCGCCGGCATGGACAAAGCGGAAATTCGCCGCCGCGTCGAGGAAGCGGCGAAGCTTCTCGACATCGCCCCCCTGCTCGACCGCCGCCCCAAGCAACTCTCCGGCGGACAGCGCCAGCGCGTGGCCATGGGCCGTGCCATGGTGCGCGATCCGGCCGTGTTCCTCTTTGACGAACCGCTCTCGAATCTCGACGCCAAGCTGCGTGGCCAGATGCGGGCCGAAATCCGCCGGCTTCACAAGCGGTTGAAGGCGACCACTGTCTATGTCACGCACGACCAGGTCGAAGCCATGACGCTTGCCGACAGGGTCGTGGTGCTCAACAAGGGCAAAATCGAGCAGCAGGGTACCCCGCAGGAACTCTATGAACGGCCGGCCACCCGCTTCGTCGCCGGTTTCATCGGCAGCCCGACCATGAATTTCCTGCCGGCAAAAGTCGTGACCGAGAGCACGCGGCCGGCACTCAGGATCGGCGAGGCAACCATTCCGGTTCCGGCACACAAGGCAGAGACGGTGCTGCAGCGGGTCGGACAGGACATCGAAATCGGATTGCGGCCCGAGCACTTCCTGGTCGACGGGCCTGCCGACCTTAGCGCGACCATAGACATGGCCGAACTGCTAGGCCCCACGACGCTGGTCCACTTCACGCTGGCCGGCATGACCTGTTCCGCCATGCTGCCGCCGGAACTCGCAGCCCCCGAAGGCGAGGTTCAGTCGCTGCGCATTGCATTCGATCGAATGTCGATTTTCGACCCGAAGACCGGCCACGCACTTTGACGCGGCCGCCCGATGCCCCATGCCGATAACAATCATCAAGAACAAGGAGAACAGCTGATGAATACCCGCAATCTCTTCTTCGCGAGCCTCTTGGGCGCGACGGCCCTCTGGGGCACCGGCGCCTACGCGCAGGACACCACCTGCACCGGCGAAACGGTGACGCTGCGCATCCTGCGCACGCCTGGCAACTACCCCTATCCGGCACCGATGGAAGCCTGGCAGAAACAAAATCCCTGCGTCCAGTTCGAGATCAACGAAGTTCCCTTCGCCCAGCTCGCCGACACCATTTCCGTCCAGGCAGCAAGCTCCAATCCGCCCGACATCATCGTTTATGACGGTCCGAACACGCAGTCCTATGCCGCGGCCGGCATTCTGCTGCCGATCACCAAATACCTTCCGAAAGGCTGGGACGAAGACATCTTGCCGGCCACCAAGGCTGAGCACAGCTACGAAGGCGAGGTCTATTCGCCGGGCATCGAACAGACCACCGTGGCCATGTACTACAACAAGAAGCTGGTGGAAGCCGCCGGCATCAAGCCGCCGCAAACGCTCCAAGATGCCTGGACATGGCCCCAGGCACTCGAAGCCTTCAAGAAATGCCAGCAGGGCACGGCCGGTTCTCCGACCGTCTGGGGCCTCGGTCCGACCCGCTTCGGCAACGGCCAACCGGGCCTCGTCTATCAGGACCTGATCTATCAGCGTTCTGCCGGCGATCCGAAAGCCGATCCGTCAAGTTCCGCCTACAAGACGTTCTGGGCACTCTCTCCCGATGGCAAGACCGCGGAGGGCTACCTGAACACACCGGAAGCCATCGAAGCGCTGAAATTCTATCGTTCGCTGTTCAATTCCGAAGGTGTAGCACCCAAGGTCGGCATCCCGAATGCCTTCTTCGATGGCAAGGCCTGCTTCTACATCGACACTCCTGCCGCCGGAAATGCGCTCCTGAAGGATCCGAAGATCGAATGGGGCATCACGCCGATCCCGTACTTCAAGACGCCCATAGTCCACACCGGCTCGACGACGATCGGTGCGACCGCGCGTTCCAGGCATCCGGAGATCGCCGCGAAGTTCGTCGTCGACATGTCCTGGGGCGAGTACGCTTACATGAATGTCAGCCAGCGCGGCAACCTGCCGACGCTGAAAAGCCTTTTCCCGCGCTTCGCGGTCTATAACAGCTATCCCATGAAGGTCTTCGTCGACCAGTTGCAGGAATGGGGCCAGCCGCGCCCGCCAGGCCCGAAGTTCGCCCAATACGACAAGCTCGTCACCGATGCTTTGCGCGCCGTCGCCTTTGGCGGTGACCCGGCCGAGCTGATGGCTGACGCGGAAAAGAAAGTTCAGCGGGTCCTCGACCGCTAACAGCGATGGACGCAAGAATGTCGGTCTCGAATACCCCCTCCCAGGCTTCGGCCAAGACGAAATCGAAGACGCGGAAGCCCGCCACCCGCCGGCAGAAGCGAGACTGGATGTTCGCGGCCGGCTTCCTTGCACCGTTCATGATCCTGCTGCTGGTCTTCCAGTACGTGCCTCTGCTGCTGATGGCCCGCAACAGCGTCTATGACTACAGCCTGCTCAACCCGGCGGCGGCCAAATTCGTCGGGTTGCGCAACTTCACGGACATGATCGAATACGACGATGCCTCCGTCAGCTTCGGCGTCACCTTCCTCTTTGCGCTCGGGGTGGTGCTGTTCGTCATCCCGAGCGCCTTCTCGCTGGCTCTGTTCCTCAACTCAAAACTGCCGGCCCGCGGCCTCGTCCGTACCATGATCATGCTTCCGGTCGTGACCTCCTCGGTGGTCGTCGCGACGATGTGGTCCTTCCTGCTCGATCCATCGAACGGTCTCATCAACGGCGTCCTGAATGTCGCCGGCATCGGTAATCAGCCGTTTCTCACCTCCACCAGCCAGGCCCTTCCCGCGCTTATCGCAATGACGCTATGGCAACAGGTCGGTTTTGGCGCCATCCTCTTCCTTGCAGGCCTCCAAGGCCTGCCGGCGGAGTTGACGGAAGCCGCCCGCATCGACGGGGCCACCCGCCGCCAGGTCTTGTGGAACGTCACCATCCCGCTTCTCTCGCGCACGACGCTCTTCGTCGTCGTGATCATGACCGTATTCTCGCTGCAGGCCTTCGCACCGGCTTTCCTGATGACGCAGGGCGGACCACAGGAAAGCACCAACCTGATCGTCTACCATATCTACAATACCGCCTTCATCATGCAGCAGGCCGGTTATGCCTCGGCCCTTTCCGTCGTCCTGCTGCTCGTTGTGCTAGGCATTTCCATGGCCCAGATGGCGCTGTTGCGCTCTCGCTGGAACTATTGACATGAAGAAGCATCACATGCGGCGCGCATTCTTCGTCACCCTCGTCATTGCCCTGATCCTGTGCTGCTTTCTCGCGCCCTATGCCTGGATCGTGGCCTCGTCCTTCAAGAACCAGCTCACCCTGTTCAACGACGTGACGCCGCTGTCGTGGAAAGCCTTCTTGCCCGTCGGAGGCACGATCGAGAACTACCAATCGTTGTTTAAGCGAACCAATGTCCTGACGGCACTCGCCAACACGGCCATAGTCGCAGGCGGACAGGTGGCGCTCACCCTCCTCCTCTGTTCCATGGCCGCCTATTCGCTGACGCGCGTCAGCTTTCCCGGCGCAAAAATCGTCTTTGTCCTGATTCTGCTCACGTTCCTGCTGCCGATCGAAGCATTGATGGTGCCGCTCTATCAGGTCGTTTCCGGTCTCGGCCTTTCCAATACCCTGCTGGGTGTCATGATACCCTGGGTCGCCAGCCCCTTCGGCCTCTTTTTGCTGAAGCAGGCCTTCGAGGAACTGCCGGTGGAGCTGGAGGATGCTGCGCGTATCGATGGCGCCGGTCATGTGCGCATCTTCTTCTCGATCGTGCTGCCGAACGTGAAAGTGCCGATGCTGACCCTCGGCCTCATCACCTTCCTTTTCTCCTGGAACAGCTTTCTCTGGCCGCTGGTGATCGTGCAAGATCCGGCCAATCAGGTGATCCAGGTGGCGATCGCCCAGCAGGGTTCGCCGACACAATTACCAAACTGGGGCGAGACCTTCGCCGGCGCGACTGTCGCGACACTCCCGCTCATCCTGCTTTTCCTGCTGCTGCAGAAATATTTCACGCAAGGCATGACGACCAGCGGCATCAAGGGTTAGGCCATGACGGAGACCATGGGAAACCTCGCCATGCTCGACGCGCCGATGGGCGGAGAGATCGGCTACCGCACCCTCGGCACCACCGGAGATTGGCTGGTGCTCATCCATGGCTGGTGCGGCAATGCCGACCAGTGGAATTCGATCATTCCCGGTCTCGCGCGCCGCTTCCGCATTCTCGCGGTCTCCCATCCGGGGTTCGGCGGAATGTCCGCCCCGCCCCGTTCCGGCCGGACGATCGGCGCGATGGGCGCGGCGGTCGCCCGTCTGTTGGATCACCTGGATATCGGCTGCGCCACGCTCGTCGGCCACTCCATGGGTGGCCCGATCATGACAGAAGCGGCGATCCTGGCTCCCGGTCGGGTGAAGGCTCTGCTCGGTCTGGATACGTTGACCGACAGGGGCTATTACGGCCCCGTGCCGGACGATGAAATTCGGCAGCGTCGTCAGGATTTCGCCGCCGACTATGATGGCCGCATGCGAGCCATGATCGACAACATCGCCCATCCATCGACCGGTGACGCCATTCGGCAGATGATCACCGACGACATGATTGCCTCGGCACCGGCCGACTTCGCGCTGGACATCAAGGACGACCTTTTCGCCTGGAACGCCGAGGAACGCTGGCCGCTGGTCCGCTGCCCGGCCCTGATCCTCAATTCCGTCTGGGTCGCCCGCCTCGCGCATCCCGATCCCATGTCCTGCTTCGATGGTACCGAGGTCGTCTCCTACGATTCGGGTCATTTTCCGATGATCGAGGCTCCCGCAATGATTGTGGAAAAGCTCAAAACCTGCATAACGCGGCTGGTATACCAACAATCCGCACATTGAATGCACCAGCGAAAGAAAAGTATAAATGGCGCGAACAAAGTCCCGATTGGCCGTTCCCCGGAACGCGAGTGGAGTACTGGATTTGGATCAGGATGAAACGCGTCCGCCGGAATTGGCAACCGGGCGGGCGCCTACCCGTTCCGGCGAGCTGCGCGAACAACTGGAGCAGATGATTCTGGACGGCCGCCTCGCCCCCGGCGAGAGATTGGACGAGATGGAGCTCGCCCGGCGTTTTGGCTTATCCCGAACACCTGTCCGGGAAGCCATCAAGGCACTTCTGGCGATCGGCCTCGTCGAAACGCGCGGCCGTCAGGGCACCCATGTCGCCGTTCTCTCCATACCGGCCCTCATCGAGATGTTCGACGTGATGTCGGCGCTGGAAGGTCTATGTGCCCGCTTGGCCGCGCGCCGCGCGACACCGGCCGAGCGCGCCGCCATGCGCCAGGTTCACGAAGAACTGGTGAAGGCCTACGAAACGGGCGATCCGGTCACGTTCTACAAGATCAACCAGAAATTCCACGACCTGCTGTATGAGGCGGCCCACACGCACTTCATCGCCGATCAGGCGCTGCAGCTTCGCCGGCGCATCGGTGCCTACCGCATGCGGGCCACATACCAGCCCGGACGCATGCTGGGCACATTGAGCGAGCATGTCCGCATCATGGACGCGATCGACGCCGGCGACCCGGAGGCCGCGCGCAAGGCCGCCAGCGATCATGTTCAGCTTCTGGGCGACCAACTGACCGACTTCATCTCTTCGCTTCCCGCCAATCTGAGCCGCGCCTGAGGGGGCGATAAGTCCGTTGGCGAGCGCCTTTTCCCGCTAGTTCCATTCGCCGACGCGCGGCAGGAGCGTCAGACCGCGCGCCATCGCATAGCAGACGCGTCCTCCAGTAAAGATCGTCGCGTTCGGCGTCGAGATTGCCGCGATTGGCGGTATCCTGCCCCGGAGGGATGTTAATCGATATTATTGCGGCCGTGCATTGACCCCTCATACAAAATCGATTTTCTATCCCGCTCCGTCAGGCGCTGCCGGCGTATCGTTGGGAGGCGAACATGCGCGTTTTTCAGAAGATTTCCGACCTGCGCGACCATCTTGCAGGTTATCGCGGCAGGAATATCGGCTTCGTGCCGACTATGGGATTTCTCCATGTCGGTCACATGGAGCTGATCTCCCGGGCGAAGGCGGAAAACGACATCGTCGTCGTGTCGATATTCGTCAATCCGCTGCAGTTCGGCCCGAGTGAGGATCTCGCAAAATATCCGAGGGATCTCGAAAGGGATCGGAAGATGCTCGCGGATGCCGATGTCGACATCCTTTTCGCGCCCACGGTAGAAGACATGTATCCCCGCCCCATGAGGACCGTCGTCGACGTGCCGGATATCGGTCGCCAACTCGAAGGCGCCGTGCGCCCCGGCCATTTTGTCGGCGTCGCGACTGTCGTGACGAAGCTCTTCAACATCGTTCAGCCGCAATCCGCCTATTTCGGCGAGAAGGATTTCCAGCAGGTCGTGCTGATCAAGCGTATGGTCGAGGATCTCGCCCAGCCCGTTCGCGTCGTTGCGGTACCGACGGTGCGGGAGGCCGATGGCCTCGCCTGCTCGTCGCGGAACGTCTATCTCAATCCGGCCGAACGTTTGGCGGCCAGGATCGTGCCGGCCGCGCTCGATGAAGCGGAGCGCTACTACCGCGAGGGCCTCGACGATCCGGCAGCGCTTGAGACCGCACTTGCCGCTTTCATCGTGAACGAGCCGCTTGCATTCGCGGAAGTGGTCGCGGTTCGCGATCCGGAAACGCTCGAGCCGGTCCACTCTCTGCGCGCCGGACCCGTGCTCGTTGCATTGTTCGTGCGGATCGGCTCGGCCCGCTTGCTCGATAACAGGGTCATCGGTCTGAGCAATGACGCAGTCACGAGGGCAGCCTGATGAGCGTGCAGAAAAAGGAAAGACGCCTCACGCCTGCGCGCATCAGTGCAATGAAAGGCAAGCAGCCGATCGTCTGCCTTACCGCCTATACGACCCCGGTTGCCCGGATTCTTGACGAGCATTGCGACCTGCTGCTCGTCGGTGACTCCCTCGGCATGGTGCTCTACGGCATGGAGACGACGGTCGGCGTCACGCTCGACATGATGATCGCCCACGGCCGTGCCGTGATGCGCGGTGTCTCCCGAAGCTGCGTCATCGTCGACTTACCGTTCGGAACCTATCAGGAATCGAAGGAACAAGCGTTTCGAAGCGCAGTACAGATCCTCCAGCAGACAGGATGCGACGGCGTGAAGCTGGAGGGAGGCGAGGAGATGGCGGAGACGATCGCGTTTCTGGTTCAGAGAGGCGTCCCCGTCTGCGCGCATGTCGGACTGATGCCGCAGCAGGTGCACACGGCCGGCGGCTATCGCTCGGTCGGTCATTCGGACAGCGAGACGGCAAAGATCAGGCGGGATGCGCGGGCGGTCGGCGGAGCCGGCGCCTTCGCCGTCGTCGTCGAGGGTACCGTGGAACCTCTCGCCCGCGAACTGACCGATACCCTGCCGGTACCGACCATCGGCATCGGCGCCTCACCGGCCTGCGACGGACAGGTCCTCGTCTCTGACGACATGCTCGGCCTTTTCAACGACTTCACCCCGCGCTTCGTCAAGCGCTATGCCGAAATCGGCAGCCTCATGGCGGAAGCTGCAAAGACCTATGCCGATGAGGTCCGAACGAGAGCGTTCCCGTCGGCGGAACACACGTTCAGGCTCCGATCATGACATTCGAGTCCCCATCCCCTCAACGCCTCCCGTTCGACCCGGATCAGCATACGTGTCGAGTCGATATCATCGACCTTGAGGTGCGCGACCTCGGAGACGCACAAGCCCGCGCCATAGGCGACACCGAGCGCCGCTTTGTATTTGATGCCAGGTGCTGCCTCGACCGGAAATGCGGGCGCAGAGCCGCCGCGCCGAAGTCGTCATTGCCCACTAAAATGCCGACGTTGGATAGTATCATCGCCCGGCACAGAAGCCTTCGGCAAATCGCGAATATCTACTTCGCCGAAGGGTTCGGAACCATGCCTCTTACACCGAAGAGATCGAATTCGCTTGGGACATTGTGCTGAAACGCCGGTGAAGGCATCATCGAAGCGACCCATATAGTTGGGCTGGCGGTAGCTGTAGCGGCGCCTCGCTACTGGGAGCCTATCCGCGGTATGAAGAGAATAATTTCGGAATCGAGGATGCATTACAGCGTTGCGTCGTATCTTGGTCTCATCGACGAAGCTCGACCTCGTAGCGCTAGTGGATGAAAAGCAAGGAAGCCCGGCCCCGCGGAGATATTCTCGCGAGCGGAGCGTCTGCGGAGCGACTCTATAAGGTGAAAATCATGCAACGTACACGCGAAGAGTGCCTCGCGGAAGCAACGGAGCACCCTGAAACTTTCGCCGATATTTATGGCCGATTTCGTTGAGATCAGGACACCTGTCTGAGAACTTTCCACCTATCCGATAGGCGACACGTGGTCGACGTCCGCATCGGGAGGAGGCGCGAATGTCAGCGAAATCCGGGATCGGCAAGGCAATGGCTCACCACGGGGAGCTCCTGCAGGGCGTGTTCGACCATATAGACGGATACCTTCGCCGGGGATTGGTATCACTGCCCTACCCCGCGCTGACGTCGCTCGCGACTTTCACCCCGAATGCTCGAGCCGAGATCACCGTCTCCCCGACAGGCCGCGAAAAAGCCAGGCGCGCTGCCGATCTCACGATCGCGTCGTTCGCCCAAGTCAGGACCGGCGGACATATTCAACTGGTCAGCGACATACCTATCGGGCGCGGCATGGGTTCGTCCACCGCCGACGTTCTCGCGAGCATCCAGGCGGTCCTTGATTACCTGCGGGTCTTCCCCACGGCGGAACACATCATGCGGATCGCAGTTGACGCCGAAACGGCTTGTGACTCAACACTCTTTAAGCAGCAGGCCGTACTGTTCGCCCAGCGCGACGGCATCGTCCTAGAAGTCTTTCGCAAGCCTTTGCCAGCGCTCAATATCCTCAGCGTCGACACGACGCCTGAAAGCACCGTCTCGACGGTGGAATTCGAGCCCGCGCGATATTGCCCCGCCGAGATAGAAATGTTCCGGCCGCTGCGCAGCCTACTGCGGAAAGCCATCGATTCCGGCGACGTCCGCTCGCTTGGACGGGTCGCGACGGCGAGCGCAGTGATCAACGAGCGCTTCCTGCCGAAACCTGGGTTGCGCGAACTCCAGGCGATCGCGAGCCGATATGACGCCGCCGGCCTCCAAGTCGCCCATAGCGGAACGATGGCTGGCCTTATCTTCGACCCAGAGGACGACCGCGCGCCGGAGAACATGCATCTGGCGAGGAAGGCGATCGATGCGCTCGGCTTAGTCAGCGCGCCTTTGAAACTTGAGCGAGCATGAGGCGGCCATGTTCGAACGTGTCCGACCGCGCAATCTCGAGGATTTCGAGGAACCAAGGATGGTGCCGCTTGGCGGGCACCTGTTCGGCGCCTGCTTCTTCCTCATGAAACTCCTGCCCGCGCGCTTTATGCTCAAGCGGGCGGTGGAACGGGGACAGCTCGCGCCCGGCGGGACGATCTGTGAGTCCTCGTCCGGAACCTTCGCCCTTGCGCTCGCGATGCTTTCGGTCCTGAACGGCTACCGGCTCCTTATCGTCGGCGATTGGGCCCTCGACCGTAACCTGAGGCGCCGCCTTCTCCAACTCGGGGCGGAGCTTGACATCGTCGAAGAGCCGCACCCGATCGGTGGATTTCAGCTGGCGCGCTTGGAGCGGCTTCAGGAACATCTGCGGCGCAGACCCGGCAGTTACTGGCCGGCCCAATACTACAACGAGGACAATCCGATCTCCTATTCGAAAGTCGCCGCGTGCTTCATCGACGCCGTTGGCCCGATTGACTGCCTCGTCGGGACGGTCGGCTCTGGCGGATCTATGTGTGGGACAGCCCGTTATCTGCGCATGCTGTTCCCCGATTTGACGGTCATCGGGGTCGACACCCACAACAGCGTTCTGTTCGGTCAGCCGAATGCTCCCCGCAAGGTGAGTGGCCTTGGCGGCGGCATCGTTCCGGCTAATGTCGATCATACCCAGTTCGACGAAATTCACTGGCTTCCAGCGTCGGAGATCATGGCGTCGGCCCATGATCTGCACGGGAGACACGGCTTGTTCATGGGCCCGACAAGCGGCGCGGCGTTTCGCGTCGCGCGATGGTGGAGCGACAGCAATCCCGGCAAGACGGTCGTCGCGATCTTTCCCGACGAAGGGCACCGCTACGCCGACACGGTATATGACGAGGCCTGGCTCGAATCCAGCATCCCTGGCTGGAACGGTACGCGCATGGAAGAGCCGACTGCGGTCTCGAGCCCCACTGTCGATATGACGAGTTGGGCCAAGTATCCCTGGCGCCGGCGAAATCTTTCCGATGTGTTGGGCGATCTCCCTCCGAGGATTTGACGAAGAAGACAGCTGCCCGTGAGGCCCGAGGACGAAGGATGACCGCCATGCGAACGAAAGCCGTGGTCATGATCGAAAACAGCACGAGCGGCCGCCTGTTCCATGCCGCCGCCAAGCGACTCGGCTATTTGCCGATCCTCCTGAGCGAGGATGCCGGCAAATACCGAGATCTGGATCCAGGCGACCTCGTGACCGTGTTCGCAAAAACGCGCAGCATTGAGGCTGTGGTGGAGGTGTGCGAGAGACTGCAGACAACCCTTGACATCCAAGCCATATTGTCGAGTTCCGGCGCCCATGCTGTGGTCGCCGCGGGCGCTTGCCGCGTTTTTGGGCTTGCTGGCGCGGACCCGGACGCCATCTCTCGATGCCAGGACAAGTTCGAGCAACGGACGCGATTGAAGGCGGCAGGCCTACCCACTCCCAGCTACAAATACGCGACCACCCCCGGAAATGCAGCGGAATTCGCCGCAGCAGTCGGATTACCGGTCATCGTCAAACCCGTCGTGGGGAGCGGCAGCATGGGGGTGCGGCTCTGCTCGACCCTTCCCGAAGTTCGCGCGCAAACGTCCCACCTGCTGCAAGCCGCCGACTTCGCGACATCGCCCGGCGTCCTTGTCGAGGAATATATCGACGGTCCGGAACTCTCCATCGAGACAATGGGACAAGCCGTCATCGGCATCACCGAGAAACATCTCGGTCCCCAGCCTTTCTTCGTCGAGGTGGGCCATGACTTCCCTGCCCGCCTACCGGCGCGGGTGAGGAAGCAGGTCACCCTCGCCGTCGCGACCGCGATCGATGCACTCGGCCTGCATTGGGGGCCTGCGCATAGCGAAGTCCGCCTTGGACCGAATGGGCCTGTCATCATTGAGATCAATCCCCGGTTGGCGGGCGACTTCATTCCCGAGCTGGTCAGGCTGGCGTACGGCATCGACCTGGTGGAGGAAACGATCAAGCTTGCTCTCGGCCACCCCATCGACCTGGCCGCGCGGGCAAAACGATGCGCGGGCATCCGCTTCCTCAATCCCGGCAGGGACGGTGTGCTGCGCTGGTACCGCGATCCCGCTTCAGCCCGAACGGTCAAAGGTGTCGTCGAGGTCGAGATCCATGCGTTGGGAGGTGCGCCTATCCTACGCCGGGGTGACTTTCGCGATCGGATCGCGCACGTGATCGCCGTGACACCCCGAAGCGATCAAACCATCACCGCGCTTGAACAGGCGCTCGCGCTGCTCGACGCGAGGATCGCGGAGCTCCACGATCAATGAGATCATCAAGCGTAGGGACGACTATGATAAAACTCCTTAGGATGCTATTCGGCAAAAGGCTATCCCACCAAACGCGTCACTGGCGCGTCCATTTTTCCTCGGCCTCGAACTGCCGTCCCACATAGAGAACCCGCAAAATCACGACTTAAGTTGACTCGACAAGGAACGCCACGCTGACAGGACGTTCAAATCCGATCATGCGCAGACCCGGCGCCCCTCCGCTCTTCGGTGGCGCTTATCAGCGACGCCGGTTCGACGGCCATCGCGGCATCGCCACGCTGTCGCTTGCGTTGACCTTGTTCGCCCCGCATGCCGAGCATTGCTCCCACGCTCCGATCAATGCGGGCGCGGCAGGTTGAAACCGAGTGCATGTCGGCGTCAGCCTCCGTTTCCTTTCACATCCAGAGCATAGCCGATACCCCGAACCGTGCGAACCACGTCGGTATCGTCGCGGCCCATCAAGAATCTGCGCAAACGCCCCACATGGACGTCGACCGTCCGACCTTCGACATAGTGCGTGGATGGCCATGCGGCCGCGATCAATTCGTCGCGACTGACCACCTGCTCGGCTCTTTCCAGCAAGAGCCTGAGGAGCTTGAACTCGATAGGCGCAAGGCGAATTTCCCGGCCATTGCGCCGAACCCGCACCGACGCGAGATTCATCTCAATCCCCTCGTAGCGAAGGACCGTGCCATGCGGAAGCCCTCGGCCCTTGGAGGGGGCGCGTTGAAGCCTTGCCCGAAGGAATTCCAGCAGCCGGGATGGCGCCACCGGCCGCAGGCAGCTCTCATCGACCCCCGCCTTGAGCAACTCGAGATGGTGCTCCTCAGCGCCCTGGCTGATCACCGCGACCGCCACGGTGCCAGCCGTATCCGGGTCGGTTTTCAGCCGACCGCAGATCTCGACCGCGGCCGGGGAATTGTCAGCCCGACAATCCATCACCAGGGCGAATGGCTCCCGCTCCCGCGCTAGGTGCAACGCCTCCTCCAATCCGTCCGCCACGAGAGTTTGGAAACCGTCCGCCATGAGGATATGGTTCGCGAGAAGATGAAATTCCGCATCGCCGGACCAGACCACAACCAAAGGCTTCATGCACCCGCCTCAGAGCACCTAATCGGAGTTCGTCACCTAACGGAAATTTGAGAAGCTGGCAGGCATCCTGTCAACTCACAAAAATACTAGCGGCCTTAGGAACCTGTCTGCTTCCGCGGATCGCCAGTACCAAGCGCCGATCCCGTTTTTGGGGCTCTCCCATCCCGACAGATTGCCCCGCGATCCATCTTCTGGCATATATCCCTTGCTTTCTCGGCAATGGACCGCGCGAAGATACGACCGCGCATTTCACCTATAGGTAACGTCCGGACCGAGATGGCAGGTCGCCAAGCCCGCGCCGGACGGTTTCGGGGCTCCTTCTTGGTTGGCGCTATTTTGACGGTTTCCGTACTCGCTTCCATCGCATGCCACGAGGTGCGCTCTCGCCGTTACGCCGCGCGAGACGCCGCCGCATCAGCTGGCCAGTTCGCCGCCGCCCCGATCTCCCGGTGCCAGTCATGAACTTGAGACAGATCGAAGTCTTTCAGGCGGTGATGCGCGCCGGCAGTATCACAGCGGGCGCCGAACTGCTCAATCTATCGCAGCCCGCCGTCAGCCGGCAGATCGAGCGACTGGAGCGGGTCTCGAAACTGAAGCTTTTCACTCGTGTCGGGCGCGGCCTGCAGCCGACCCCTGAAGGCATGGCGTTCTACGAGGAGGTCAAACGGGCATTCGTGGGCCTCGAGAACCTCCGCCACATCGCCGACACGATAAGCAATTTCAACACCGGCAACTTGCGGATCACGTCCTTGCCAGCACTCGGTTTCGGTTTTCTGCCGCGGGTGATCAGCCGCTTCTCGAAACAGTATCCGAACGTCAACGTCTCGCTGCAGGTTCGCAGCGCCGGTTCCGTGCGAGGCGTGACGGCGACGCAGGAGTTCGACCTCGGCTTCCTGCCCGGCCCGCCAAACGATTGCGACGAGCGGTCGAAGCACTTCGCGAGCGTCGATGGTGTCTGCATCCTGCCTTCAGGTCATCCTCTCTCCGCGAAATTGGAGATCACGCCAATGGACATCGCTGGCCTTCCATTCATCGCGCTCGTGAAGGACGACGTGACGCGGCGGCAGGTCGAACAGATCTTCGAGGACGTTGGCCTTGAAATGCGGCCGCATATCGAGACGCAATTCGCTGCCACCGTCTGCAACTTCGTCGTAAACGGGGCGGGTGTGTCGGTGATCAGCCCGTTCGCCGCAGTCGATTTCGCAGGCCACGGACTGGTTATGCGGCGCTTCCGACCCGCCGTCAAGATCGATTACGTGATGGTCGCGCCCAGCACGCGACCGCAATCCGCCGTGGCCCGCAAGTTCCTGGCTGTCTTGACGGAAGAGCGGGACACAGCGATCAGCCGGTTCGCGGCTATCTAACCGACGTTTCGCGACGGTCCGACTTGTCCGCCACGTCGGTCGCTCTCCGACGTGTAATGATACTCTTTGAAATCATGCCGCGCATGCGGGCTCCGCGCGAGCCGGTGGTCCGAATATGGCCGAGGAGGTACGGGTCCCTGGCTCACATTACATCCATTTATGGATTGCCGTCATAATTCGATTGGACCTCTCCCGCCCGATCCGCTGAATTTCTCAGCAGTTCGGCCGACATCCGCCGCCTTTGATCGAGCCAGGCATCACCCTGAAACGTGCCGCGTCGCGTCAGGACCTGGGCGATCCCGATGGCGAAGGGCCGAGCCGAACGCAGGACTTCTTGCCACCCATTCCGCCGCGCAAGACGACGGGACAAATCGATAAGGGGATACAGCAATGCAAGCAGCGACTCGAACGCGAGTGACACCTTTCGGCCGCCGCGGCTTCCTGACCGCGTCGGCGGCGACGGTCCTGGCCGCGCCCTTCGTTAAGACAGCATCCTCAAAAGGCCGGACATTGACCATCCGCGATCCTGGCGGGCCGGTCGGTGAGGCCTACAAGAAGGCGTTCTTCGAGCCGTTCAGCAAGGCGATGGGCATCAACGTTGTCGGCGTCCAGTCCTCGCACGGCCCGACAGGCGAGATCAAGGCCATGGTGGAGGCGGGCAATCACGCCTGGGACGGAGCCCTACTCGACATGAGCGACGTCGTCGTCCTCACCGACAACGACTACCTTGAAACGGTCGCGGGCCCGGCCGGACTCGGCCCCAACGCGTCCGAGATCCCCCCGGACCTCCGCGGTGATTACCTCATCGGCGCGATGGGTTACGCGACCGTACTGGCGTACCGTTCGGATACCATGGGCAAGAAGCCACCCACAAGCTTCGCGGATTTCTGGAACGTCGATGGGATTCCGGGCGCCCGTTCCCTTCGCAAGCATGCCAGCGGCACTCTCGAGCCAGCCCTGCTGGCGGATGGCATCGCGAGGGAGGACCTCTATCCCCTCGATCTCGATCGCGCGTTCAAGAGCCTCGACAGGATCAGGAAGAATATCCCTATCTGGTGGACGGGTGGAGCGCAGACCTCGCAGATGTTGAGAACGGGCGAGGTCGATTGCCTGATAACCTGGAACGGCCGAGCGCAAGTCGCGATCGACGACGGAGCTCCGGTCACGATCGTGTGGAAGGACGCGATGTTCTCCTTCGCGGGCTTTGCGATCCTCAAAGGTGGCCCGAATGTCGAACTGATGCGCGATTTCATCGAGTTCTCCTCCGCCGGCGAACGCCAGGCGGAGTTCGTAAAACATTCCACGAGCGGCCCCTGCAATCCGAGGGCCTTCGACTTCATCGAACCGAAACTGGCCGACATCCTCCCCACAAATCCAAGGTATTTTCCCGACATGTTCGTGATGGATGCCAGGTGGTGGGGCAGCAATAGCGCCAAGGCGCAAGAGCGTTTCGAGAGCTGGCTGCTCGGATGACGGCTGGATCCGCCGCATGGCTACCAATTGCCACCATCAGGAGCTTTCGAGGAATTCACGATGACTGAACGGAAGACGAAACTGACCATTCGCGGCCTGACAAAGCGCTATGGCGCGGCCACGGCCCTCGACCATGTCGACCTTGATCTGACCGACGGAGAGTTCTTGACGATGCTCGGCCCTTCTGGATCGGGCAAGACCACGCTCTTGTGGTCGGTCGCGGGACTGAACCATCCCGACGGCGGCAAGATCTGGATCGATGGCCGCGACGCGACCAGCGTTCCCGCGTCTGGACGCGACATCGGGATGGTTTTCCAGAATTACGCACTCTTCCCGCACCTGAGCGTCTCCGAGAACATCTCCTTCCCCCTTGAGATGCGGAAGGTCAGCCCGCGTGATCGTTCGCTGGCGATCACGCGGGCGCTCGAGATGGTAAAACTGGAACATGTCGGCGACCGCTTCTGCGATCAGTTGTCCGGCGGGCAGCAGCAGCGCATCGCGCTGGCCCGCGCCTTCGTCGCCAACCCCTCGATCATCCTGATGGACGAACCTTTGGGCGCGCTCGACAAGAAGCTGCGCGATCATCTGCAGCTCGAAATCAAGCGCCTGCATGAGCGGCTGGGAATGACCGTGCTCTACGTGACGCACGATCAGGAGGAGGCGATGGTTATGTCCGACCGCATCTGCCTGATGAACCAGGGTCGTATCGAGCAGATCGGCACGCCGGACGAATTGTATTTCCAGCCCAAGAGCCTATTCGCGGCGGATTTCCTCGGCGAAGCGAACCTGATCCCCAGCAGGATCACCGGCGAGGAAGCCGGGTGTCTCATTGTTGAATTGCTGGGAATGGGTACGGTCCGGACGCGATCCACGCCACCGCGCCCCAATGGTCCCAACGTGGTGCATTTTACCCGTCCGGAATCGATCGCGATCCAGGCCGATGCGGAAAACAAGGCGAACAGGCTCTACGGACACGTGAGCGAGGTCGTGGTCTCGGGCGCCATCACCAAGCTCTTTGTCCACGTTGGAGACGCCTTGATGAAGATATCGCTGCTGACGAGCGTATCCCAGCGGGTTCGCGAAGGCGAACGGATCACGATCGGCTGGGATGACGACGTGGGCAGAGTCTTGTCTCGCTCCCAGAAGGAGGCCGCGTGATGGCTCGGGTCGATTTTTTCCCGAATGCCACGGCCCGTCGGCGCTTCTGGCCGAAATGGAGCCGGCTTTACTGGCAGACAGTGCCAGTCACGTTGCTCCTCGTTGCCTTCTTCGTCGTGCCCGTCGTGATGCTGTTGGGAATCAGCTTTCTCGATGGTCGCGGCCTACCCTCGATCGAGCACTACAGGCGACTGGTCGAGGTGCCACTTTATGGAAAGGTCCTGCTGACAACCCTCAACGTGGCTTTCTGGACGACGCTGCTGTCCGTCGTAGGCGCCTATCCAGTCGCCTATCTGCTCGCGATCTCGCGTGGATCGACCCGCAACTGGCTCATCATTCTCGTCCTGCTGCCATTCTGGACCAGCTTCCTCGTGCGGACATTCGCTTGGATCGTCCTTCTCGGTCGCAAGGGCGCTGTCAATCAGATGCTGATGGCGATCGGCATCACCGATGCCCCGCTTCAAATGATCTATAATTTCACAGGCGTCATGATCGGCATGACGCATGCCCTGATGCCACTGGCGACCCTAACACTCCTGGCGGTCATGGAAGGCATCGATCCGAACCTGACCAAGGCCGCCTCCACCATGGGAGCCAAGGGCGGGACGCGGTTCTGGCGCATCTATTTTCCCTTGACCATGCCCGGTGTCGCTTCGGCGGCGCTCCTGGTCTTCATCACCTCGCTCGGCTTCTTCATCACGCCGGCCCTGTTGGGAGGCCCCCAAGACACGATGATCGTCCAGCTCATCATCTTCCAGATCCGGGAAGTCTTGAACTGGCAGTTCGCCGGCGCGATCGGCGTCCTGCTGGTCATCACCTTCATGGTGATCTTCTTCTTCTATGACCGCGTCTTCGGTCTGTCCGTCATGGGCGGTGGAGCGAGGGCACCGAAGCCCGCCCCTCGCTCGAGCATTCGGCGGTGTTGCGCGCACGTGGGGAAAACGATCACCCGTGCCCTTGCTTACGTCACGGATGCCTTGATTGGGATATGTTCAACGCCGCGGATGACGAGAAAGAGTGGCGCCGCCGGATCTCGCGCCGGCCTTTATCTGGTCTGTACGCTCATCCTCGGTTTCCTCGCGCTTCCCACCCTGTTTGTGCTGCCGGTCTCGTTCACGTCGGAGGCCTTCCTAACCTGGCCACCGACGCTGTTCTCATTGCAATGGTACCGGCTGGTGTTCGATTCCCCCGTGTGGCTCCACGCCGCAGCGAGGTCCTTCGCCGTCGCGCTCGTCACGGCCACTGTGGCGATGTTGATCGCCTTACCTTGCACCTTCGCGCTGTCGCGGAACAACTTCGCGGGGAAGTCAGCTCTTTTCGGATTGGTCGTCGCCCCGATGATCGTACCGAACATCTTCATCGCCGTCGGCCTGTTCTTTCTGTTTTCCCGACTCGGCATCGCGGGAACGACGTTTGGGGTGATCCTCGGGCACACGGTCATCGTCATCCCCTATGTCATCGTGACCGTGCTCGCGATCCTCAAGGGCTATGATCGGAATCTCGACCATGCCGCCGCCACGATGGGCGCGAGTGGAGTGGAAACCTTCCGCCGCGTGACATTCCCACTGATCCGCTCCGGTGTCACGGCGTCATTCATGTTCGCTTTCATC
Organism: Xaviernesmea oryzae; assembly: GCF_900177415.1. GTDB lineage: Bacteria > Pseudomonadota > Alphaproteobacteria > Rhizobiales > Rhizobiaceae > Neorhizobium > Neorhizobium oryzae_A. The sequence goes on from NZ_FXAF01000008.1 coordinate 316,155, forward strand.
ATTTCCTTCGACGAACTGACCATCGCGCTTTTCGTCACTGGTGGCCGCATCACGACACTGCCGAAGCTCATGTACGAGGACGCCTTGCTTTCGGTAAGTCCGCGGTTGGCCGCGGTCGCCAGCCTGCTCCTCGTCCTCATGAGCATCCTCATCCTGATCTCCGAGCTGACGCGCCGAAAAGGAGGAACCCGTCTTGGCAAATGACCAAACCTTTGGGCCTCATCGCGCACGCGATGTCGAACCCATCAAGACGCGCGATGAGTTCGCCGCCCGTTTGAGGGCCACGCCGATCGAGACACCCTTCGATTATGACGAGGACGGCAAGCAGGAGGGGTTCCTGCGTCTCTATCATTCACGCGAAACCAACGGCTACGGCTACGTCCCGATTCCCGTCATCTCGGTGAAGAACGGGAAGGGTCCCACTGCGCTCCTGGTCGGCGGAAATCACGGCAACGAATACGAGGGGATCGTTGCGCTGATGAATCTCGCGCGGGACCTGGATCAAGCGTCCGTCCAAGGTCGGGTGATAATCCTGCCGTCGTTGAACTTCCCCGCGGTGATGGCCGGAACGCGATCGTCTCCGCTCGATGGGTCGAATCTCAATCGCTGCTTTCCGGGCGACGCGATGGGCAGCCCGACGCAGGTGATCGCGCACTATGTCAGCTCGGTTCTTCTGCTCCTGGCCGACCTGGTTATCGACCTGCATGCGGGCGGGCGTTCCTCGGAATTCATCCCATGTGCCCTGGTCCGGGAGGGCTGCGATGAGCACGAAACCGCGGAATTGGCTCGATTGGCCGATTGGTTCGGCGCGCCCATCAGCTTCGTGAGTAAGGGCAAGGGTGGAGGAGGAAGCCTCACGCTTGCCGGTGAATGCGCAAGGCAAGGTATCCCCTGCCTCACGGCGGAGCTTGGCGGCGGGGAGACGTTGTCCCAGAGGGGGTTAAAACTTGCCACTGATGGCGTGAGGAGGATCCTCAGCCAATGGGGTATACTTGCGTCCACGGATCCGCGGGCCATGACGGCCACACGCTGGGTAAAGAAGGGGCCAGAGAACCGTCTGCATGCTCATGTCGCAGGGATATTCGAACCGCGCATCGAACTGGGAGAATATGTCTCCCCCGGGCGGGTAGCGGGCCTCATCCACTTCCCCGACCTGCCGATGCGTAGCCCGGAGGAAGTCCGATTCGAATCCTCCGGCTACGTCCTGTCCCGGCATATTCCCGCCCTGGTCCAGAGAGGTGATGAGTTGTGTACCTTCGTGACCGATGCGATCCGCTAGCAAGATGATGGCAGGCGACAGGACCACACCCGGATCCAGCAAACCAAATCCATTTCTTTCAGGCATGCGGTGCATCAAGTGCCGAAGGCTCTGGCCGACCAGCGACTACTTCCTCGGTTGCCCCAATTGCGCCAGGGCCGGCGCTCCTGCCAGCGTTGCTCCCGATTTCGACCGTTTGCCAAGCTTGAGCGGGCCGGCCGACCTCTCCGGTTGGCTGGCCTACCCCGGCGCTCCGATACTGGGCGAAGGCAATACGCCCCTCATCGACCTGCCCCCTCTCGCGGAAAAGACAAATGTCAAGCGGCTGAGGATCAAGAACGAGGGCTCAAATCCCACGGGCTCTCACAAGGACCGAATGAGCGCGGCGCTGGTCCGACGGGCTCGCGACGTTGGCGCGAGCAAGCTCGCCGTCGCCTCCAGCGGCAATGCCGGTGTGTCCCTGGCGGCGTTCGCGAGCAATGCCGGTCTCGAATGCGTCCTGGTAACGACCGCGGATATCGGGCAGGGTTGGCGTAGGGCGATCGAACTGCATGGCGCCGAGATCGTGATGGCGCCGAGCTCGATGGCGCGATGGGATATCGTCTCGGCCCGGGCCATGAGGGGGGAGTGGTATCCGGCGACGAATTTCGCGATGCCCGCCGTTGGCGGCAATCCTTTCGCGGTGGATGGCTTAAGAACGATCGCGCTTGAGCTTCATCTTGATGTCAATGAGGATCCGCCGACCGACATCATCGTACCCGTCTCCCGCGCGGATCTACTCTGGGGCCTGGCGAAGGGATATGATGACCTGGCGTCCCAGGGTCTTATCAAGAAGCCACCGCGGATCCACGCCGCCGAGCCCTTCCCTCGGATCTCAAGGGTCCTGGCGGGCGAAAGCTATTTCGGACACTTCGACGGCCGATCCCCGCTGAGCTCGTTGGGAGGAACCACCGTCACGTATCAGGCGATCGATGCCCTCTCGCGCTCAACGGGACGTGTTATCACGCCGAGCACGGATGATACGCTTCGCGCCCAGAGCGAGTTGGCGAGAGTGGGCCTGTTCGTGGAGAAGTCCAGCGCGATAACATTGTCGGCACTTCACATCCTCCGGCGGCAGTCGATCATCGACGAGAACGCGTCTGTCATCCTCATCGTGACATCGCATGGCTATAAGGATCAGCCTTGACAGAGGGTTTGCGGAAAAGTCGCGCCAGCTTTAGATAGGGACACCGACGTCGCGCATTGTTCGCGAAAGCTTCGAGGCTGTCGAACTTCATTCGTGCTAAAGTACGGCCGACGATAGGTCTTGATCACTCCGAGAGGGAAAGACATGGCGACTCGCGGTCTCGAGAGGGGCGATCTGGCGGGCGTTCTGGCGCTCATGCGGCAGCATGCCGAGTTCGAAGGTTACGCCGCCACTTTTTTCCTCGATGAGAATGCGTTGGGGCGGCTGGGCTTCGACCGTCCCACCCCGGCCTACCATATGTTGGTCAGCGAGGACGCCGAGAGAAAAATCCAAGGCGTTGCCCTCTTTTTCCTTCAGGAATTCACATTCAGGAACAGGCCGATGCTGTATCTGAATGACCTCGTCATCGATGCGGCCTGCCGGCGGCAGGGTGTTGCCAGCGAGTTGATCGCCGCGCTCCGCGAGAAAGCGCGAGAACTGGGTTGCTTCCGCATCAAATGGAGCGTCTCGGCCGCCAATGCGGCCGCGATCGCGTTTTACGACAGCATAGGAGCGGCGCGGGAGAAGAACCGATTTTACTATATCCTGGATGAGGTGGCGTTGCCGGCTGCGTCTAGCTGAATGCTGGGCGGCAATGTCCTCGCCTCCGAGTACTCGCTCGCCTCCGCATATTCTGTGTCGAGCTTGTCGTATTCGGCGCGGGTGGCGTCATAGCGTGCCAGTTCGTCATCAGCCATTTCGGCCTGCTCGCCGTAGAAGCGGCGCAGGCCGGACGTGTGGCCGTAGGGAAAATCGAAGGCCGCTTCGACCCATTTCCAGCCTTCAGTCGTCTGGATTTCTTCGGCGTCAGCCTTGAGCTTTTCCATCACAAGCTGCTCAAGCAGCGCCGGATCCTGCAGCCAGCCACAGTGACCCTGGTCGAACAGGTCGCGCATGGTTACACCGCCCGCGGCTTCGTAAGCTTCGATGCCGACATAGACGGCACGCCGATCGCTGGCGCGGATTGCGGTTTCGGTCAGCAGCCGGCGGATGTAATAGGGCTCACGGCTATGCGAGCGCGAGATCGTGTCCCAGACTTGCTCCCGGCGAACATGGTCGTTGGTGATCGAAAACGCGATGATCTGTTCGAGCGTCATCTCGTCCTCGGCATAAAGATCGAGGAGCCGTGGCGAGACCGATGCCAGGCGAAGGCGCTGCTTGACGGTAGCAACCGAGACGAAGAAACGCGCCGCAATCTCCTCCTCGCCGAGCCCCTGCTCGCGCAAGGTCTGGAAGGCGCGGAACTGATCGAGCGGATGTAAGGATGCGCGCTGGACGTTTTCGGCAAGCGAGTCCTCGACCTCGAGCGTCTCGCCTTTGCTGACGATACAGGGAACGCCCGCAGTCTTGGCGAGCCGCTTCTGCGCGACCAGCCGTTCGAGGGCGCGATAGCGACGACCGCCAGCCGGGATGCGGTAAATGCCGGTCTCGTTGCCATCGTCGTCGAGTTCGGGGCGCACGTTGAGGCTGGTCAGCAGACCGCGATGGGCGATGTCTTCCGCCAGGTCCTCGATCGACACGCCCGCCTTGATCTTGCGGACGTTTTGCTGGCTGAGCACCAGCTTGTTGAACGGGATATCCCGGGTGGCACTGAGGGTGATTTTCGATGTGGCCTGAGCCATGTCGGTTCTCCATGACGGACCGGCCGGAGCCTTTCTCCAACCCTCTCAATCCGTCATGAAATCTCCCCTCCCTCCTCTCCCTCTCCCCACCCGCCACCACCTCGAACTGTTTCCGAAGGCCGCTCCCACCTCGATACGCCTCGGAAGGCCTTTTTTCCCACGGTGCGGCACAAAAGGCCCACCTGCCAGTTCTCCTTTCGAAGGGAGAACGCCATGTCCAAGATCACCAATGGCCTGAACGACCGCCCCAGGGATGAAACGGTTGCCCAATCCGGCGAGGGTCTGCCGGACGATAGCGGCAAGCCAATCGACGCTCGAGCGTGATTCCGGCGACAACAGGCGGTAATTTTCGGTGTGGGTGTAGTAGAAATAGGAGAATTGGCGCATGCTGAAAGGATTCGGAGATCTACATTGAAATTGTCATTTGGCACTCGGACGCTCCGTAGCGCTTGCGGGGCGGCGCTTAACAAAACGTAGATGACCGACTTTGAGCGCAAGCTGCCATCACGCCACGATCGGTTGCCGCTCTGAAGTGGCCAATAGCTGTCGTAGAGACTCGTAGATAAGGTTGGCCTAGCGCGAGCTTGGTTGCGGGAGCTCCCGACACCCGAGTCCTGCGATTGATTGAACGCGGAACACGAAAATTGGCAGTGTAATCAGCTATCGGTGTTGAGCCGAAGCGAACTCTAACTACAAACGTACAAAAGTGCGCTAATGGAGAGAGTAACTCATCATCCGGTAGGGATGTACGGCATTGAACTGTGAGATCATGGCCGTCGCCTGCTGCAATACGCGCTCGGCATTTTGAGGATTATCTCTGGCAAGTTCATCAGCGTTGACGCGGATTACCTGCGCCATATTGCTGGAAAGCGCCGCAAAGTGCCTGTCCCCTTCGATGAAGGCCTCACGTGCTGTATTTTCGAGGGCGCGGGCGATATCGGAGAGGACCTCCTCGCGCTCCTCAATGTCGAGGTCTTTGATGAATTTGATCTTCTCTTCCATATCAGTCTCACTCTGAACAGACGTGGGATATTGACCGAACTCATCAAGCCTCGGTCGCCGAAGAGCTAGGAAGGGAAAATTTCCGTTTCAAGTCTCAGTGCAGCTTGAACTCACCCTCGACGCGGCGCCACTCATTTGGGCCGATCAGGCGTTGGTGCGTATAGCGGACGGAATGCAGCGGGCCGTCTAGGTGGGACTGCCAGAAATCGAGGAACTTGTGCATCTCGGGAAAATCGGGAGCCAGGTCGTAGTCCTGCCAGACATATGTCTGCAGCACGGATTCGAAATCGGGAATGCGGTAGAGGATGTGGGCAGTGGTGAGGCCGTAACCATTGAGCTGACGTTCCAGATCTGATGAAAATTGCATGCTTCATCTCCGTTTTATTGACACTTCGAAGATGGCGCCAAATTTTGCGGCCTATCAACGGTTTTTTCCAAACGTTATGGCCCTGTTTATTGTTCCTTTCCAGTGCGTTAGCAGCCGTTCTGTCGGAGTGCTAATTTTTTCATCTTGCCCTCTTGAAATCGAAAAATCTCAAAACCAGATCTTTTCGCGCAAAACGCTCGATCGAGGTTTTGTACCCGCCCGGACTGGTCATCCGGTCCGGTCAGGGGGAACAACGTCATCATTGTTTGTCCATCGGAGGAAAACATGTCGTTCCGACCGCTTCATGATCGCATTCTCGTCCGCCGGGTCGAATCCGAAGAAAAGACCAAGGGCGGCATCATCATTCCCGATACCGCCAAGGAAAAGCCGCAGGAAGGCGAGGTCATCGCCGTTGGTCCCGGCGCACGCAACGAGGCCGGCCAGATCCAGGCGCTCGACGTCAAGGCCGGCGATCGTATCCTGTTTGGCAAATGGTCCGGCACCGAGATCAAGATCGACGGCGAGGACCTGCTGATCATGAAGGAAAGCGATGTCATGGGCATCATCGAGGCCCAAGCCGAGCAGAAAAAAGCTGCCTGAGCTCTCCACCCCGAAACCATCAGTCAGATAGCTGCCTATTGAGGAGTTAAGGAAATGGCTGCGAAAGAAGTCAAGTTTCACACCGATGCCCGTGAACGCATGTTGCGTGGGGTCGATGTGCTCGCAAACGCCGTGAAGGCGACGCTTGGCCCCAAAGGCCGCAACGTCGTCATCGACAAGTCCTTCGGCGCTCCGCGCATCACCAAGGACGGTGTGTCCGTCGCCAAGGAAATCGAACTGGAAGACAAGTTCGAGAACATGGGTGCCCAGATGCTGCGCGAAGTGGCGTCGAAGACGAATGACCTCGCTGGCGACGGCACCACCACCGCAACCGTGCTCGCCCAGGCCATTGTCAAGGAAGGCGCCAAGGCCGTTGCCTCGGGCATGAACCCGATGGACTTGAAGCGCGGCATCGATCTCGCCGTCGATGCCGTCGTCAAGGAACTGAAGACGAACGCCCGCAAGATCACCAGCAATTCCGAGATCGCTCAGGTCGGCACCATCTCCGCCAACGGCGATTCCGAGATCGGTCGCTATCTCGCCGAGGCGATGGAGAAGGTCGGCAACGAGGGCGTGATCACCGTCGAGGAGGCCAAGACCGCCGAAACGGAGCTCGAGGTCGTCGAGGGCATGCAGTTCGACCGCGGCTACCTGTCGCCCTACTTCGTGACGAACGCAGAGAAGATGCGGGTCGAGTTCGACGATCCCTACATTTTGATCCACGAGAAGAAGTTGTCCAATCTGCAGTCCATGCTTCCGGTCCTTGAAGCTGTGGTGCAGTCGGGCAAGCCGCTTGTCATCATCGCCGAGGACGTCGAAGGCGAAGCACTTGCCACCCTTGTCGTCAACAAGCTGCGCGGCGGCCTCAAGATCGCCGCCGTCAAGGCTCCGGGCTTCGGTGACCGCCGCAAGGCCATGCTGGAAGACATCGCCATCCTGACGGGGGGCACGGTCATCTCCGAAGACCTCGGCATCAAGCTGGAAAACGTCACGCTGAACATGCTCGGCCGGGCGAAGAAGGTGGCGATCGAAAAGGAAAACACGACCATCATCGATGGCGTCGGCTCGAAATCGGAAATCGACGGTCGCGTCGCTCAGATCCGCGCGCAGATCGAGGAAACCACCTCCGACTACGATCGTGAGAAGCTGCAGGAGCGCCTTGCCAAGCTCGCCGGCGGCGTCGCAGTGATCCGCGTCGGCGGCTCGACGGAAGTCGAAGTGAAGGAAAAGAAGGACCGCGTTGACGATGCGCTGCATGCGACCCGCGCGGCGGTGGAGGAAGGCATCCTGCCGGGTGGCGGTGTCGCCCTGCTGCGTGCCGTCAAGGCACTTGACGCTCTGCAGACCGCCAACGACGACCAGCGTGTCGGCGTCGACATCGTACGTCGTGCGATCGAGGCCCCGGTGCGCCAGATCGCCGAGAACGCTGGAGCAGAAGGCTCGATCATCGTCGGCAAGCTGCGCGAGAAGGGCGACTTCTCTTATGGCTGGAACGCTCAGACCGGTGAATATGGCGATCTCTATGCTCAAGGCGTCATCGACCCGGTCAAGGTCGTGCGTACCGCGCTCCAGGATGCGGCCTCCGTCGCAGGTCTCCTGGTGACGACGGAAGCCATGATCGCTGAGAAGCCCAAGAAGGAAGCCGCTCCGGCCATGCCCACCGGCGCCGGCATGGACTTCTAACGCGATCGACACAGGCCAGCCCTGCCCTCGAGGGCGGGCCTACCCTCCAAGCCGTCGACAAATTCCATCGGTCAAGCTCAATGGAGCCAGCTCATGAGAAAGGAGAACACCAGCAAATCGAAACAGGAAGAAGCCACGGCAGCGATCGGCGCCGCGCATCTGCTTCATCCGGCCAAACATTTCAATCACCCGCGTGACGTGCTTGCCGCCGTTGACATCGGCAATGACGAGAAGCGGGCCATTCTCGCGTCGTGGGCATCCGATATCTTTGCCATCGAGTCCATCCCGGCCCTTCGCCTTCATCCCGGCGCGGATAAAGCCGTTCCCTATGACGAGATCATTGAAGCGCTGAAGACGTTGGACAAGGACGATGAGCAATGCAAGGAGCAAGGCTCGTCTCCTCCCTTCAATGTCCACAGGCCCCATCGCCGGAGACCGAAAGTGCGCCGGTTTGGCAGCCTTGGTCTGTGCAGCTACCGGAAAGGAGAGCGTCGCCGACAACCATTCGAAATCTAGCTGTTCCATCTGACTTGCCGCGTGCCTTCCAAGAGCGCGGGCATGATTTTTACCGACGATTCTTTGCTCACTAGAGGAGGTCTTGCCGATGAAGATCGCTCAGATCGCGCCGCTTGCCGAAAGTGTTCCACCCAAGCTCTATGGAGGAACCGAACGCATCGTTTCTTATCTCACCGAAGAACTCGTCACCCTTGGCCATGACGTGACGCTCTTTGCCAGCGGCGATTCCGTCACCCACGCCAAGCTGGTGGCCTGCTCGGACGTCGCGCTGCGGCTCAACCCGGCCGTCCGGGATCACCTGCCGCATCAGATCGTGATGCTGGAGGAGATCCGGCGACGGGCGCACGAATTCGACGTACTGCACTTCCACATCGATCTATCGCATTTTCCGCTGATCCGGGATTTTGCCGACCGCACGGTCACAACGCTGCATGGCCGGCTCGACCTGCCGGACCTGCTCCCCTTTTACCGGACCTTTCCAGACATTCCTCTGGTTTCGATCTCCAACGATCAGCGCAGACCAATGCCACCGGTCAACTGGTCCGGAACCGTCTATCACGGCCTGCCGGTCGATCTCCTTCCCTTCACGGCAAAGCCTAAAGACAATTACCTCGCCTTTCTTGGACGCATCTCGCCTGAGAAGCGTCCGGATCGGGCGATCGAGATCGCCGCGAAGGCCGGCCTGCCGCTGAAGATTGCCGCCAAGATCGACAAAGCAGACAAAGCCTATTGGGAAACGGTGATCGAGCCTATGGTGAAGAGCCATCCGAATGTCGATTTTATCGGCGAAATCAATGAACATCAGAAGGCGGCTTTCCTGGGCAATGCCGGCGCGCTGCTCTTCCCGATCGACTGGCCCGAGCCGTTCGGGCTGGTCATGATCGAAGCGATGGCTTGCGGCACGCCGGTCATCGCCTTCCGCTGCGGCTCCGTGCCGGAGGTGATCGACAACGGCGTTTCCGGCATTCTGGTCGACACCGTGACGGAGGCTGCAGAAAATGTCGAATGGGCACTGCGGCTTGACCGGCGGAAGGTACGCGCCACTTTCGAGAAGCGTTTCACCGCTGAACGGATGGCGCAGGACTATCTCGACATCTATCGGCAATTGCCCGGCACCCGGACAAAGGCCGCGCAACTTCGCCGCGCCAACGGCCGCGCCCTCGATCTTCAAATCGTGGCATAGAAACCGGAGGCCATCATGCCGATCGCTTCTGCAGGCAGCAATTCAGTCCCCGAACCGGCAGGCCAGGGAACGCCGATAGCGCAGTTCTTCATTCCAGCTTCCGCGTCGCTGCAGGAGCGACGGCCGCGCACCCTGAAGCATGGCGATACCTTCGCCGTCTTCGATCACAACGGTGACGCGCTTTCCGGACCTGGGAGTCCGGAGGGTCTTTTCCACCGCGATACGCGCTACCTTTCGCATCTTTATCTGACGATCAACAACAAGCGGCCTATGCTGTTGTCCTCGACGCTACGCGACGACAATGCCACACTGACTTGCGATCTCACCAATCCCGATCTCTTCGATGAAAAGGGAAAGCTCGTTCTGGAGCATGACCTGATCCACCTGCGCAGATCCCGCTTCCTCTGGAATGCACGATGTTACGAGCGATTGAGCGTGAGGAACTATGACGACCAGCCGCGGCACGTGTGCATCGGGATCGAATTCGCGTCAGATTTCGCAGATCTTTTCGAAGTGCGGGGAACCGCGAGAGCCAGGAGGGGGCGGCACCTCCCCGCCGTGATGGAGCAGGATGCGATCTTACTCTCCTATGTCGGCCTGGATGATCGGAAGCGAACCACCCGGCTTTCCTTCGATCCACAGCCGAACGAACTCGGGAGTGGCCATGTCATTTATGATCTCCATCTGGCGCCGCACGAAGCCCGATCGCTGTTTATCGAGATAGGTTGTGATCAGACCGCTGCACAGCGGCCGGGCCACCGCTCGCTTTTTCTTGCTCTGCGGGATGCCCGCCGCGCCTTGCGCGCCTCGTCCTCGCGCGCGGCTGCAATCGCGACATCGAACGAGATCTTTAACGAGATGGCGCGACGCAGCGTTTCCGACCTTTACATGCTGATGACCGACAAGCCGGAAGGGCCTTACCCCTATGCCGGCATTCCGTGGTTCAGCACGGTCTTCGGCCGGGACGCCCTTATCACCGCGTTGGAAACACTCTGGCTCGATCCGGAGATCGCGCGCGGTGTTCTTGGGCATCTGGCCGCGAACCAGGCCACCGAAGTGGACCCCGCCTCGGACGCCGAGCCCGGAAAGATCCTGCATGAGGTACGCGCCGGAGAAATGGCCGAGCTCGGCGAGGTTCCTTTCCGGCGCTACTACGGTAGCATCGATTCAACGCCTTTGTTCGTGATGCTGGCCGGTCAATATCTCAAACGGACAGGCGATCTTGCGACCATCGACCGTCTTCTGCCGCACATCGAGGCGGCGCTGACATGGATAGACGAACACGGCGACCGCGACGGCGACGGTTTCGTCGAATATGGACGGCTAACGGAAGAAGGATTGATCAACCAGGCCTGGAAAGACAGCCACGATTCCGTCTTCCATGCGGACGGAACGCTCGCCAGGGGGCCGATCGCCATCGCCGAGGTTCAGGCCTATGTCCATGGCGCTTGGCAGGCGGCGGCGGAAATCTTCCGCGTACTCGACCGGCCAGAACAGGCCGTACGCTTTCTCGCACGGGCCGAAGGCCTGCGCCGCGCCTTCGACACGAGCTTCTTCGACGAGGAACTCGGCACTTACGTGCTTGCTTTGGACGGAGATAAACGCCCCTGCCGGGTCCGATCATCGAATGCCGGCCACGCGCTCTTCACCGGCATCGCCTATCCCGAGCGTGCCAGACAAGTTGTCCGTACGCTGATGAGCGCTTCGTCCTTCTGCGGCTGGGGCATCCGTACGATCGCCTCCACGGAGGCGCGCTACAATCCGATGAGCTACCATAACGGCTCGGTCTGGCCGCATGACAATGCCTTGATCGCCAGCGGTCTTGCTCGCTACGGCTATCGCGCCGAAGCGGCACGGATTTTCGAGGGGCTGTTTGCCGCCTCGACCTATATCGACCTGCGCCGGCTTCCCGAACTCTTCTGCGGCCTGCCGCGCCAGCGGGCGCAGGGCCCGACCTTTTATCCGGTCGCATGCTCACCGCAGGCCTGGGCTGCGGCAGCGTCGCTGTCGCTGCTGCAATCCTGCCTGGGTCTCGATTTCGATCCGACCGCATTGCAGATCAGCTTCAATGAGCCGGAACTTCCCGCCTTCCTCGACGAGGTTACCTTGCGGCATCTGCTAATCGGCAAAGGCTCGGCCGACATTGCTCTTCGCCGCTCCGGTCGCCATGTGATGGTTGACGTGATCGACCGCAGGGGCGATGTCCGGGTGCTCACGACGGCATGAACCGGCTCGGCGATCGCACCGGGGGGGCAGCCTTGCTGGCCAGGCTAATCGGCTTGCTCCTCCTCATCGGCGGTCAGCAGATCGACGAGCGCGGCCACCCTGCCTGCCGGCAGATGCCGCCCTTCGCCTATGAACGCTTCATCATTGCTGACCCATGAGAATGCCTCGGCGAGTTCAGCCTGCGTCGCGCCTGTCGCGATGACATCGGCCACGAGAGTTTCGTCGACAGGGCCAAGGATGGTGATGACGTCGTCTGAAGTCATTGGCATATCCATTGCTCCTCTCTCCATCTCTCCTCCGATGTGGTGACGCTGTCGAAAAAATCAATTTCAACCCATGAAATTCGACCCTCTTGAAACCGCAAACCGCTGAATTATATCAATATTGTCGATGCCCAATGAGGATCGACGAAGTCCAGGAGACGCCGGTTCTCTTGGCGTCTCCTTGTTCCATGTTGCTTCAAAGGAGGATATGGCTATGAGGACAAACCTCGATTTCTCCCCCCTGTTCCGGTCGAGCATCGGTTTCGACCGAATGTTGAACGCCCTCGAGGCTGCAAGCCGCATCGAGACGATCGACAACTGGCCTCCGTATGATATCGTCAAGTCCGGCGAGGACAACTATCGCATTGCCATGGCAGTGGCGGGCTTCTCGCAGGACGAATTGGCGATTACCCAGGAGCAGAACCTGCTCGTCGTCTCGGGCCAGAAGGCAAATGCCGACGATGTACAATATCTGCATCGTGGCATCGCCGGCCGCTCGTTCCAGCGCCGGTTCGAGCTTGCCGACCACGTCAAGGTCGTGGGCGCCGGCCTCGTCAACGGTCTGCTGACCATCGATCTCAAGCGCGAAATCCCGGAAGAGATGAAGCCGCGCCAGATCGAGATCGCAACCGACATGGCTCTGCCGAAGGCCGAGACGAAGCAGATCGAGGCCGAGAAACAGGCGGCTTAAGCCTTCCATCAGCGCAACACGCGCACAAGGCGCCGGGCGATGCTCGGCGCCAGTGGGAAAGCTTTGCCAACTGAACCAACGGAAAGGAGAAGAAACATGAGTGTTCGTGATTTGATTCCCTGGAACCGCAACAACGGCAACCAGATTCCGGGTCTCCTGCGCGATGACGACCGTGATCCGTTCCTGTCGCTTCATCGCGAGGTGAACCGCCTGTTCGATGACGTCTTCCGCGGCTTGGGTACCAGCCTGCCATCCTTCGGAAACGGCTCCGCCTTCAGCACTGGCTGGCCGAATGTCGAGATTTCCGACACCGACAAGGAGATCAAGGTGACCGCCGAAGTGCCCGGCCTTGAGGAGAAGGACATCGAGGTCCTGCTCAACGACGGCGTCCTGACGTTGAGGGGCGAAAAGCGTTCCGAGACGGAAGACAAGGATCGCCAGTTCTCCGAACGCTATTACGGCCGGTTCGAGCGCCGCATCCCGCTCGGCGTCGAGGTCAAGGACGATCAGGTCGAGGCGCGCTTCAAGAATGGTGTGCTGACCGTGACCTTGCCGAAGAGCGAGAAGGCGCAGTCGCAGGTCAAGCGCATCGCCATCAAGAGCTGATCGATCCAACCCGGCCGGCGGTCGCCTTCCGAGGCCGCCGGCATCCTTCGCCAACAAGGAGGGATGAACAATGGAGACTATCAGAGGCTCGCACCACCAAAGCATACGCACCAGCTCGTCAACCGCCGCCGTCGCTTCAAGACTTTTGACCGCGGATGACCGGCATTGGTGGGTTGGCGAGGATGAGGAAGGCCGGTGCGGTTTCGCCACGGCTTTTTTGTTGCCTTCGAGGCTTTTCCGCCATCTTTAAGGCGCAACGTCATCCTCCTAGATCATGGCCGTCAGACCGATCACGTAGGATGACGCAATTCCGTTTGACCGACCTCTTTCGTGAAAAGAAAGCACTTTATCCAGGAAATGGGAGCCTGGATGACATCTTCAATTTTCTGGAGGAAAAGCGGGATGTTGCGCACGAAACGATGTTGAGAGCATGACGGGATGTTATGGTCTGGGAGCCCGAGCTGGGGGAGATCAGCCGCATAACCCTGTGGCAGAGCCTGCGATGCGTCAGGCTCGTCCTCTGGGACGAACGGAGTAACAAGCTGGTCTCGTTCCGAGATGCCGCCAAAGCGGCCGGGTCCTCAGGTTGCGACATCAATCTCCAGATACAACCTTAATTAACCGCCCGCACACCTTGTTCTCACCACAGTTGAAGCCCATACATATTCATCGACTTTGCTTGTTGAGCTATGTTTTCGCACCACGGGTGCCCGAGCTGATCTTCCCTCTCAAACTCGATGACAGCCGCATCCGGCGACCGGCCGGCTGCGAACCCTTACGATTGAAAGGATATCGGCATGAACGATGGTATCGTAAAATTCTTCAACACCGCAAAAGGCTTCGGCTTCATTCAGCCCTCCGACGGCTCCAAGGACGTGTTTGTTCACATCTCCGCCGTCGAGCGCGCAGGCATGACCTACCTCAGCGAAGGCCAGAAGGTCAGCTATGACCTCGTGGCGGACAAGCGTTCAGGCAAAAGCGCAGCCGAAAACCTTCAGGCTGCATAATGCCACCAGGCTTCCGGTCTTTGACCACGGATGTACTGGCACAGATCATAGAAGCTTTGGAGAAGGTCGGGTCTCGCCCGGCCTTTTATTTTTCTCTCACGAAAGCGATTTTCATGAAAAAGACAGACGTACAACAGCAGTTGAAGAGAGCTGAACGCCAGATCGCCAATACCAGCGGTGGCGGGCATCTCGGGGGTACGAATTTCGGCCAGGGCTATGATGCGAAGACATCGTCGGCGAGAGGCAAGCTGGAAAAGAGCCGCAGAAATGGCGGCAAGAACTGACCGGCTTTGCCCTTTCCGGTCGGAACATGGGCCCGCCAGAAATGGCGGGTTTTCTTTGTCCGCGGACCCGTTTGATCCGTTGGAACCCATCCCCCGGGCGCTATCGCGACGATAATCCGTGGAAATCTCGCAATGGCGCAATATTCGCCAGAGAAACGGCCGCGCGGGCCTTTGTTAAGACTTAATCACCCTCCATCGTCCCCCATCGCCAACAACTGATACGGGCGTTGTCGTAAGGGCGGCCAAGGTGCCCTAGCCCCAATCGAGGAGGACGGCATGTCTTCCATGTCCCGGCATTTTTTGCACAATTCATATGACATCGTGGCGCCCAGAGCAGTGACAGGCCTGAGCTTTGCCCTCCTCGTCTTCATGGTGGTGGAGGGATGGCTATGGTGAAAGCACATGATCTCCGCTATCCTTCTGACGGCAGCCATATTTTACGCGGGGTCCTGAAACGCGCTCGCTATGCCACGACAGACCTGAAAGCTGTTGCGGGCGCAGATCATCTGCGGGAAATCGCTCTTATCGAGCGCATTCTATCCGCGACGATCTCGCTGGAGGCCTCTCCTTCGCCGTCTCGCCAACGTGCTAAGCAGGCCGCGCTCGCGTCTTCAGAGCACGAGGGTGGTTCAATTCAGCCGGCCGAGGGGAAGAATATGCCGTCGACCACACGATGGATGCCGCCGGTCAAGATCGGGAATGCTTCGATCATTGGTCCTTTGGAGGCGCATCACTTCATGATGAAGCGCTGGCCCCATGTAAAAGGGGCAAAATTTGCGCTGGCGCACATGGCGATCTTGGCGGCCCTGGACGGACGTCAGACGTCTCAGGAAGCCCGCGCCTCCTTCGATAGAGCAGTAAAGGAGGCGTGCCTGAACTAGAGCGTTTCCTATCAGCGCGGCATTTTCAAAGACTGGTAGTTCCGCGATCCGTCACAGTAGCAATCTCGTATCGGCGGCAATTATGGAGCGACCGTGGACGCGGACATCATACGAATTGAATTTAAAATACGTTGGAAAGTGCCGGTTTATGTCGCCGTCGGAGATGAGCCGACCCGCAAGGTAACCGGCCCTCAAGATGCTCTTCAATATTTGAGCGACAATCGGGCCATCCAGACAGGATTTCCTTACTGGAGAGCGCGCCATCGTTGTTACGACGCGCTGAAAGGCTTGATCACGCCTGAGGAAATGCGCGATGACTTCATCGCCGCATGCGCGCAGGCGGATTTTCGCCTGAGATAGCCGCAAACCACCACTTATGCGCCGGAAGCCTTCCATCTCGCTCGCCCTATTCCTGGCGATCGCTGGCAAGAGCCTCCTCGAGCGCGGCTTCGGTCACGCCGAACGCTTCCGTAAGACCGCCGGAGGCCAAGAAAAAGGTCAGCGTTCTATGATAGCCTTCCCACATGACGTCGAGAGGCTCTTCGTCGATCTGAACATCGAATTCGCCGGGTGCGTGTGCTTTTTCCATTCCGGGCAGCTTGAAAGCTTTCCGGAACGTGACTTTTCTGATGCTCGTCCTGGTATTCATGGAAGACCCTCGCAAGGCGGCTCCGGAAGTCACAAGCTAACCCAGATCCGCAGCCGTGAGCGTATAGGTCGTTCCACGCTTGGGGTGATAAAGTCTCGTCGCGGCTTCCTGGATATCGGGGCGGGCCGCATCGAAGGCCCTGAGATAATCCGTCTCCGACATGCTGGCTGACGTCTTTGCAAGCGCCGCCGCCTCCACGAAGAACCGAACCTCGAACATGCCGTCATAGCCGAGAAAGCGCACCACCTGGCGCACGTCGTCGAAGCTGCGGCTCCTGTTCGGAAAAAGAAGGGTCATGGCGCTCCTCCGCTTCAAAAATTCAGAACGCCGGACCGGCCGCTCTCGATGGGTTACTTGTTCTTCAGAAGCCACATCTTGCCGGCCATGGTAATACCGTGAGCGGCCTCTTGCGTCCCCCCGTCGGAATCGAGACTGCGCAGCAGCCCGAACTCCAGCAATGTGTCCAATGTCGCCGACGTCAGAAACTTGATCTTTTGCGGCCGCTCTTGAAAACGATCGTTCTTTGCGTAGGTGATAGAGGCATCGCGATGTGTCCATTTATTTGCCTCCCGCGGAAACAGGTCGCCTTTCTTGGCGAGCTTGAGACCCCTGATCTGGGCGGGTGTGAGCGTGATCGTCTTCACTGTTCGGTCCTTGCATAGGTAGAAAGATAGGGAAATTGTTGCCTATGGTCCCTCTGCTGCGCTGGATGGATCCAATCACAGCGGCCAGGCAGATCGCGCCGGCACCGCCACTTCACGACTTCCGGCGGGTCAGCGGATATGCTTCGGCTTCATAGAGTTTACGCATCTGCATACCATCGAAACGCGCTTCCTCGACTTCAAGAACGGATCCCCGAAGGAGAGAGGCCGGCATTTCCTCGATCGCGAAGCGAAGGGCTTCGGCGGCGGAATCGAACCTCTTATACCGAAGGCGGCTTCTTCTCTTGATGGTCTTGCACGGGTAAAGCCCCGCGCCGGCACTGTAGTCGAAAACCGCCATAAACTTGTTCCTTGCAGTTAAGGATTGTCGAGGACGGTCGGACCTCACCGTCCCCTCCTGCGGCATCAACGGAAGAACGAAGCCAGTCCGACCGTGTCCGCTGCCCGCTTTTCGAGGCGCTGCTGCATCTCGGCGAGTTTCATCTCCCGCTTGCGGAGAGCTTGTCTGCTGTGAAAATCTCGCAGCTTCGCGGCGGCGGATCCCTCTTCGGGATCAGAACGCTTGAACAAGCTTTCGGCGGCATGGCGGGTAGTGTTGATCATGATGGCATCCTCATGTTGGCCGCCGGATGAAACATCCGGCACAAACCGCTCCAACCAGTACGGCGGAGTTCGAAACGTTCGCAAAATCAGGGTTTGCCAAGCAACCGGCACAGCCGGGAGGATCAGGTAGCCGAAAGGCTGAAAACGTAGGACTTATATACGGTTGTAATGCGCCTCTTTCAAGGCGCTATGCGAATAGTCGAAGCGCTGCTTGCCAAAGGCGGAAACGAAGTCCAGGGTATTATGTCGGCTGCATCTGGTCAGGGCGCTGCCGGTTGAGGGACATACATGCGCCCTAGCCCCGACAAGAGGAGGACGCGATGTCGCCCCGTTCCTCGCATGCCAACTTCCTGCTTTATTTCCAGAAAATGCTGCTGAACGCCGAGTACAAAAGCGAGCGAAATCCCGGAAATCGTAAAGTCGGGATAGCCTTTCCCGCGGTTTGCAAGAGGCGGCTGCTTAAAGGCCCGCCACTTGTCGGTCCGGAAATACCGGCCCTCATCGTTCGCGGAACGACTGAACGAAAGTCAAAACCTCGGTAGGTCCGCATCGTCGTATCCTGCTCTTGCCCCACCTTCCTCCATGTCTTCACGGCCTTCAGGTTTAGAAGACGAGAGAGGCAGACCTATCGGAGACACCTCATGCGCCGACAATCCTACAGGGCGCTGGCCCTGACAATAACCATCCTTCTGCTGTTTGCATCGATGCTCAGTTCCGGAGCGTTTGGCCAATCCGCCAAACCGGTGCCTGAAAATGCCCGAGCAAGCCGCTATGGCTCAGGCTGGGAGTGCAATCAAGGCTTTCGAAGGCAGGACGATGCCTGCCTTCAGGTGGAGCTACCGGACAACGCCTTTCTGACGAACACCTCTTACGGCAAAGGCTGGGATTGCCGCTATGGCTTCCTCGAGAAGGGTGACCAATGCCTCACCGTTCAAGTTCCGGAGAATGCCTATATCGACCCGTATTCCGGCGATCGCTGGAGATGCCTGCGTGGATACCGCCAAAGCAATATGGGCTGCGACCCTATAAAAGTCCCGGAAAACGCATTCTTGTCGGATAGTAGCCAAGGGTCCGGCTGGGAATGCGAAAGAGGTTATCGCGCAACACAACTGGCATGCGTCAAGCTCGAACTTCCCGCCCACGCCTATCTGACAACCAGCGGAGACGAGTGGAGGTGCGACAGAGGCTTTGAGAAGAAAGACCAGGCGTGCGTCGCCGTTCAGGTTCCGGAGAACGCGATCTTCGTCGACGCGCCCTATGGGCAGAAATGGAAATGCGACCGGGGCTTCGAAATGAAGGCCGATGAATGTTTACAGATCAAGCTTCCAGAGAACGCCCATCTCAACTCGACCGGCAATGGCTGGGACTGCAATCGTCCTTACCGGCTTCGCGGTGATGTCTGCATCATGGATTGAAAACCAGTCGAGGCGCTGTATCCGGCGCCTCCTCAACGAATTCATTTCTGTTTCTTCCCCAGGCCAAAGCCGCTGCTGGCAAGCTTGACCTGTGCTTCCTGCGCCGCAGTCACCGGGGTTGCGTTTCTGTCCTTCTTCGGTTTTCGCGCTTCCCGGTTGCTGTGCATTTGTCCTTTGGCCATTTCAGCCTCCTTTGTACGATGGTCTGCAAGATTGTTTTCGTTCATGACGACGCAACAGGCGGCTCGCCGCGACCGCAATTCAAAGCGCACTTATAGCGGAGGCAGTGGTGTCCCTGCGTTCACCCAGGTAAGCGGCAATGCCGATGAAGCGCGTCTCCCTCGCAGCCATGACGATGGATCTTTTGTAGCCTTGATCGGCGAGATGGGAGAGCGTGATACCTGCTCCGGTGACGCCCGCCTGAAAGCGTCTGATGGCGATATCCGCCTGCCGGGCACGCTCGCCGGCTTCCCCGATTTCGATATTCTCCCGGTATGCCGATCCACTAACCCGGACCAGATTGCGAGCAATGCTTTTGGGATGAAGGATGGAAGACATAAGGTCCTCCTTTCATTGGGGCCAGGGTGTGGAAGCCCTGAAGCAGCAGCGCCCTTGAAACGGCTGCTGAAGTCCGCAGCATGCGCTCATGTCGCGGCAATAGCAACGGATAAGCGCCTCGACACGGAAGCTAAAAGCTCAAGCCGTCAAAGATGGTGTTCCGCCAGCATCCGAATAAAATGCTCGCAATCTTTAAAGCCGGCGCCATATCGTCATGGCAACAGAGGATATGACAATGAACAGGCTTCGTCAATTTGCTGCGAGTTCCAATGGGGACAGGTGGTTCCTCGGCCGAGATGATAAGACCCGTGAGGCGTTCGTCCTTCACCGGGGGAACGCGCCGTCGGGAGGTCATGAAACACGGACGGCCGTGCCGGCGTTTCTGAATCTGAAGCCTGTCGGGCCAGAGCGTGATGCCCTTATCGCAGCATTGGGCGTTTCTGATGATTGGGCCGAAGAGGCCCAGGACAGCTACACATCATCGTCCCTTTGACGAGGTAAACACCACTCGCCCCGCCTTCCTGGGAACACAGTTGTAGCCTACCGGTCAAGCATCGAGATTGCTTGTCGAGCTTCGTTTTTACGCGACTGTGTGAAAGCTGATCTTTCCTTTCAAAATCGATCCTTTGTCGCCGGCATGTTGCCAGGTGGCGGATAGGTAACGATTGAAAGGATGATCGTTATGAACAACGGTATCGTTAAATTCTTCGACACCGCAAGGGGATTTGGTTTTATTCAGCCTGCCGATGGCTCCAAGGATGTGTTCGTCCACATCTCTGCTGTCGAGCGATCTGGCATGACCAGTCTGCTTGAAGGCCAGAAAGTCAGCTACGACCTTGTCGAGGACAAGCGTTCCGGAAAGGTAACCGCGGAAAACCTGCAGGTAGCCTAAAACGGCATCGCTTCCATCTTTGGCCACGGATGCCCTGACGAGGATTGTCCCGGCAACTGGAAGGTTGGGTGTTGCCCGGCCTTTTTTTGTTTCATCCGCCCAGCCCGACATGTGGCCATAGACGCAACTTTACTCGAGGCACGATCGTGGCGACATATCTGGTCCAGACATATCTCGATGATATCGACCAACCTGGAGTCCCTGCTGGAACCATCCTTGAAGTGGAAGCGGACGATCCATTTCATGCAGCGTCAAAGCTTCTCGGGCATTCCGTCCAGCCCAGCTCTGCGACTGGCCGGGTAGCTGCCACGGTAAGCGAAGTTGTAACCGTTGGTTCGGAACCACAATCTTTCGATTTCATTGATTGATTTACACCCGCTATCGATTGCAAGCCACACACGCTGAATCCGCAGCCAGTTGGGGCGCCCCGACGCGTACACAATATCTTCCCCAACCATAAGGAGAAAAGAATGGTAGATAGAGTGGTTGCTTCAACATCGGGAGAGTTCACCGTCCTGAACTTGGGTGCCGTAGTGACAATGCTCGGGCTCGCAACCAACGATTCTTGCGATTGGTCGAGCGCGAAATTCCCAAGTTGGCTGCATAAGCAAGCAGTAGTTTGGTCTTAAGATCCCATCAGGGGTGAGTAGCGGCCTGCACGGTGGCAGAGTGAGGTCGCTAGAAAACTCTCTGGAGGCCAACCATGCCGATGACAGCAGATCAAACTCAAGCGCAAACCGCTAACGTCAACCGCGAACAGGGCGTCTGCAAGGCAGGAAATCCACGTTTGCGAGCCACCATGGTCGAACTCGCCTGGCTATGGTTGCGGCATCAACCGAAATCGAAATTAACGTTATGGTTCAAAGAGCGCATTGCTCGCAACGCCGGCGCTTAAAGACGCCGATGATCGTGGCGCTCGCGCGTAAGCTGCCCAGGTGAACGGACCGGGAATCCTTTTGGCCTTTAAACGCCGATCTTGAGTTTGGTCCCGTTCTCCTGAGCCCGTGCCCGTCGAATGCGGGAAAGTGGTGCAGCCGCTGAGAGCGGCGACCGGATGTGAGGTTGTATAGGCCCGAGAACCGGGCCGGTAATTACTATGGGCTCAGACCGCGGATCCGCTTACCAAGGAGAAATTCGATGCCCCTCGCATGAACAATTGACAAAAGACCTGATGTGAGGGATTCGAACCAATGGCTCCGCTATTGAAAGCTACGGAAACATGCGGACTTATGAGCTGAAACGGTCTTGGACATGCCCCTGCGTCGGATGACCTGTCGGGCGGATTTCACGATAGCTGCTGCGAAACCATGATGGTCGGCGGCGTCTCGAGCTGATCGGCTATCGTCACCCACCGATCGGCGAACTGCCCATAGGCCGTCTTGATATCCACTCCGACCGGAAGTTCGGGGCATTCGTTCTCGCCGTTGGTTCCCCAATTGACCCATCCGGATTGACGGCGCTGCACGATCTGGAAGGCTCCAGACGCGGCCGACATCCACCAGACCATCGCACGCCCCGACTGCTCATGATATTCGACCGTCTTCGTCGCCGGACCGGGGAAGATCGTCTCGTGGGGTACAGCCGAGACATTGACCGCGTCCTCCGTCAGTATCCAAGGCCGATCGTTGAGGTCTGCCTTAACGTGTGAGGCAGCCCTCACGCGCGCTAGGCGTTCGCGGATTTCATGCTCCGGCAGTGCCTTTTCCCAAGCGCAGAACAGCCGCCAATAAAGATCCCAATGCGCGGACTCGATGTCGGAAAGCTCGGAGCGGAACTCTTCGAGCTTCCCGCCCCTGCTCGTGGAATTGGCTACCGTCTCGGCAACCATCGCTACCAGCTCACCGGCATAGGGGTCTCCAGCCCGATATCGGGTGCCGCCATAGGCGGCGAACCTGTCGAATACGAGCTCTCCGGGGCCGCCCTCGAATTCATCACCGACTGTTATCTTGTTGGTGACGGAGCGGCCGTTGATGACGGTTGAGAAATCATCGACCAGATAGCGCCGCTGGAAAGACGGGCTCCCATAGGTGAACCGCCAATCGATCGAGAACGTCTTGCCTTTCAGCTCGTCCAGCAGGCCATCGGGGATCGTTCCATGCATCCGATAGTGATGGAAAACTGGCCCCTGCTCGATGGTCTCGATCTGCACGGTGGTGTGCTCAGGTGGATTGATCAGCCCGTTTTCAGGGGTGAAGAAAGGTCCGTAGAACCCGCCGATGGCATTATTGCCCGACGGCAGCAGTTCGAATCCGTCCGTTTTCGAGCGGAAATGACGAATTCCCCACTTCGATGAGCCAAGTCCCTGCGCGGTTCCCGAGCAAAGCTCCAGATCGAAGGCACCGGTATCCAGTCTGACGAAGCAATCCTTTTCGCGGCCTTCGCGAACGACAATGCCCTTTACCTCACGCGCCTGCGGGGTAGAGACCGGTTCCTTCAGCGTCAGCCGGGTGGAGCCGCTGAAGCTGACGCTCGCCACGAAACTCGTCCGGCCGCCGCCGGAAGCCGATGCCAGCCTTTGGCACACGACCGGCTCCTCGTTTTCGTTTATCGCCCACCAGAGGCCTTCCTGCAGATCGGCATCGACCTGGAAGACGACGGGTTCATGGGTTCTGGGCGCGGCTAGTGGGTCCTTGATATCGATGATGAAAGACATGGATCGAACTCCCTGGGCAGCGTCGGCCATTGCCGGACCTGCCGCTTTTCATGATCAGGCCGGGGCCTAGCGTTTGAAAATGCGCGAAAAGATAAACTGGCGCTGCTTGAGGCTGTCGATCGCGACGGCAACGATGATGACGATCCCCTTGATCAGAAGCTGCGTGAAGAAGGGCACGTTCATCAAAATGAGACCGGTGCTCAGGACGCCGAGGATGACGGAACCGATCAGCGTGCCGACGATACGGCCCCGGCCGCCGGCAAGACTTGTGCCGCCCAACACGACGGCTGCGATTGCGTCGAGTTCGTAGCCGGTACCGGCCGTGGGCTGCGCCGAGATCACGCGTGCGGCAAAGATCACGCCCGCAAGGCCGGCGCAGGCGCCCGCGATGACATAGACCGACGTGACGACGCGCTTCACCCTGACGCCGGCGAGTTGCGCGGCTTCCGCATTGCCGCCGACGGCATAGACATGGCGGCCGTAGCGGGTCCGCTCTAGGAGAAACCAGACCGCCACATAGACGACCAGCATGACGATGACCGGAACCGGCACGCCCGCGAGGTAACCGTTGCCGAGCGCCTTGAAGTTAAGGTCGCTGGCCACAATCGGCTGGCCTGCGGTCATGGTATAGGCAAGTCCTCTCAGGAACGTCATGGTTCCAAGCGTCACGATGAAGGGCGCAAGGGCCAGATAGGCGGTCAGTGCGCCGTTGACGACGCCGCACAGAGCGCCCGCCGCCATGCCGGCGATGACCGCAACCGGCGCAGGAATGCCCGCCATTGCGGCCAGAACGGAAACCACGCCCGACACGGCCACAATGGACCCGACCGAAAGATCGATACCCGCCGTCAGAATGACCAAGGTAAGGCCTGCAGCCAGAATGGCGTTGACGGAAATGGCACGTGCGATGTTCAGAAAATTGTCCACGCGCGCAAAGTTCGGCGCGATGATCGCCATCAAGGCGACGAGCGCCAGGAGAACAACAAGGATACCGACCCTGTCCCACCATTTCGCGAAGTCGAACGGTTCCTTCTCAAGCATATCCGACCGCAAAGCTGTATCAGAGGTTTTTTCGGGGTTCATTGCCTCGCTCCCTCGTTTTCTGGTTTTGATGACGCGCCTGTGGCATGCAGCATCACTTCCTCCTCCGACGCCCCGGCCGAGGGGAGTTCGTGGACGATGCGCCCCTCCCGCATCACGAGGATGCGGTCGCTGATCCCGATGGCTTCCGGAAGGTCGGAGGAAATGACGAGAATCGCCTTGCCGGCCCTGGCCAGCTCGTCGATCAGTTCGTAGATTTCACGTTTCGCACCGATATCGACGCCGCGGGTGGGTTCATCGAGAATGAGAACTTCGGAATCACGCAGGAGCCAGCGCGCCAGCGCCGCTTTCTGCTGATTGCCGCCGGAGAGCGCCTTCACCGGCAGTTCGAGCGCGTTGAGGCGCAATCTCAGCCGCTTCATCTGTTCGAGTGCTGCCTTTTGCGCTTCGCCACGGCGGACAACACCCGCGGTCGTAAAGTGATCGAGAGAGCTGATGGCTATGTTGTTTTCGACAGAGTGGTCGAGGAATAACCCCTGCTCTTTGCGGTTTTCCGGCACCATGGCGATACCGTCGGCGATTGCCTCGAAGGGGTCGGACGGGCGGCTCTCCCGGCCCGCGATACGGACCGTGCCGGCGCTCCGCCGATCGGCCCCGAAAACGAGCCGGCCGACCTCGGTCCGTCCCGATCCGATCAGGCCGGCCATCGAGACGACTTCGCCGGCGCGCACGTTGAAATTGACCGGCCCGATCGCTCCGCCGGCCAGGCCGGCGACATCGAGAACGATCTTACCCGGCGTGCGGGCCGAGTGATTGTAAAGATCGGCGACCGACCGCCCCACCATCATGCGCACCACGTCCTGCGGTGTGATCCTGTCCATCTCTCCGGTTCCGACGAACGTGCCGTCGCGAAAGACGGTGACGCGGTCGGCAAGCTGCCAGACTTCCTCCATGCGATGCGATATGTAGATGAGGCCTACGCCGGCCGACCGCATCTGCCGTATGATTTCGTAAAGTTGCTGCGCCTCACCGCGAGACAATGCGGCGGTCGGCTCGTCGAGCACGAGAACACGCGCGTCCTCGCTGACGGCACGGGCGATCTCGACCATCTGCTGCATTCCGACGCTCAACGATCCGAGAGAACGCCGAGGATCGATATGGGCACCGATCCGGGCCAGTTTGCTGCGCGCATCCGCAAGAGCACGACGTCTGTCGAGCATGCCGAACCGCGTGCGTGGCTCGTGACCGAGCGAAAGGTTTTCCGCAACTGTCATTGCCGGAACGGTGTTCAACTCCTGATGAATGATCGCGATGCCGAGGGACCGTGCGTCGCGAGGTGACCGGATCTCCACCTCCTGGCCGTTCAGCAAGATCCTTCCGCCGTCGCGCTGGATATTGCCAGCAAGGATTTTCATCAGCGTCGACTTGCCCGCTCCGTTCTCGCCCATCAGCGCGTGCACCTCTCCGGTGCGAAGTTCGAATTGAACACTGTTGAGGGCTTGCGTCGCGCCGAAGCGCTTGCTGACGGCTTCGAGCCTCAGCAAAGGCTGCTTGGAGTTTGTCGTCATCTTTGACGCCTCTTGGACATGCGAGAGGGATAACCGCCCCTCCCGCATCTTTGATGCCGCCATCGTTCCCGGATTTACCAGCCGGGATACTGGTTCACGTTGTCCCTGGTGACGAGCACGCTCGGGATGAGAACCGTCTTTTCCGCCGGAGGTTTTCCATTCAGCATATCCTGGGCGATCTTGACGGCCTGCTCGACCATTGCACCGGGGTTCTGGGTGGCCGTGCCGATGAAGGGCGAACCTTCACGCTTGAGCTCGGCCACCCCTTCGGGGCTGCCGTCGACACCGGTCACGACAATCTCGCTTGCCTTGCCGGCTTGCTCGACCGCGAGCACGGCGCCGAGCGCCGACGGATCGTTCATTCCGAAAATCCCCTTGACGTCGGGGTTGGCGGTCAGCATGTCGGTCGTTACCATGAGACCGGATGCACGGTCGTTCTTGGAAGCCTGCTGGCCGACGATCTTGATGCCGGGATACTTCTTGGCGACGTTCTTGCAGCCATTGATCCTGTCGATGATAGTCTGGATCGGCGTGCCGTCGACCAAAAGCACGTTGCCCTCGCCCCCAAGTTTCGTGAAGAGATACTCACAGGACTTCTCTCCGGCCTGCACGGCATCCGTCATCACCACGGCATCCGCGCCTTTCGCCGGCGTATCGACCGCAATCACGACAATGCCGGCTTCCTTCGCGCGGGCGATGGCAGGCTCGATACCCGCCTCATCGACGGCCGAAATGACGATCAGGTTGACACCCTGCTGAATGAAGGCGTCGATCTGCGTGTTCTGGTTGGCAAGGTCGAGCTGGGCATCCTGGGTGTTGACCTTGGCGCCGATCGCCTGGGCCGCGCGCTTCGCGCCGCGATCCATCGCCGAAAAGAACGGATTGGACATGTCCTGGACCATCAGGCCGATGCTTTCGATCTTCTTCGAAGACTGGGCACCGGCCGGAAAGGACAGGGCCAGAGCCAGGCATGCCCCGACCGCGACGGAACCCAGATGACGCGAATATTTGAGAGATATCATTGCATTCTCCTCCTTACGCCGAGTGCCGCCGTGAGGTGACGCCACCGTCCTTCTGATTGATCCGCGACCTTCACCGCGGTTTTCCTGACGGCCCGCCCGCGCCACCGCCCTAGCGGGAGGTCTCCTTGGCGACGAATGGATGAGGGCCGCCGCCACAGCCGCAGGAGCGGCGCACGACGAGTGCCGCGGGAACCTGCTGCCGATATTGCGGCAGGTATTGCGGATTGGCCGGCTGGCCGCGCGCCTCGGCCTCGGTCTGGCTGGCGATGATCGCCGCAAGCGTGCGCGCCGCAACGCGCCCGATCTCTTCGCTTCGCTCGTTCAGCACGGTGACCGGCGGATCGATGAGCGGCGCCCAAGCGAATTCGTCGAAGCCGATCAGGGCCATATCATCCGGAATGCGGATCGCCCGTTGGCGAACGAGGGTCATCGCGCCGAGAAGCAAGGGGGTGTTGCCGGTGATCAGCACATCTGGCAGGCGCCCCTGCGCCGCCAGATAGTCCGCGAAGGCAGCCGAGGCGGATGCCGGATCGTTCTCGCTTTCGATGACGTCGACATGGGCGCCGTGAAAACGCGCCGCATCGCGAATGCCGCGCTCACGATCGAAGCGGCTCGTCCATTTCGACGGATAGACGAGGAAGAGCCAGCGCTTGTAGCCGTGGCCGGCGAGATGCTCTCCCACCATGAGACTGGCATTGTAATTGTCGGTGGTGACGCTCGGCAGCGAGGGCTTATCCTCCGGCGGCGAGGAATCGACGAAGACGAGCGGCACGCCCCAGCGCTCAAGCAATTGCGTGTTGTCGAAACTCAGTCGAAGCGTCGAGATCACTCCCGCCGTGCGCGACTCGATCAACCTGCGGATCATCCGGTCCTCAAGCGCCGGATCGTATGCCCCGTTGACCGCGACATCGCCCACAACGACCGTCCAGTCCGACGGCTGGAGCATCTGCTGGATGCCCGCCATCAAGTCCAGGTAATAGGAGTTGGAGGTGCTGGCCGTCACGACCGCGATGGAATCCCGACTTGCCTTGCGCAATTCCTGGGCGGCCCGGTTCGGAATGTAGCCAAGCTCCCTTGCGGCTTTCAGAACCTGCTCGCGGCTGAGTTCGGAAACGCCCTCGCCGCCATTCAGGGCTTTCGATACCGTGAATATCGACAGGCCGGTGGCACGGCTCACATCGCGCAGGGTTGATTTTCGCACCTGGTTTCCTCCTAAACGTTTAGGTTTTACCGTGAAAGCTATACCTAAACGTTTATGATCATACCTAAACGTTTAGACATGTCAAGATAACTCAGTCGGAAGCAGTGAGATTGAGGTGGCGCCCCACCGAAACAGCCATGCCGCGCCGGCCGACGCCGAGCTTCACATAGATGTTTTTCAGGTGAAATTTGATGGTCGCTTCCGAGAGGCCGAGCGTGCGCGCCATTTCCTTGTTGCTGCGGCCTTCGGTCAGCAGTTTGAGAACGGTGGTCTCGCGAGTGCTGAGCAACCCTTTTGGTGCCGGAATTCCGCTTTCGGCATTGCGGGTCGCAACGGAAGGCCGCGGCTGACGGCCGAAACCATGGCCGACGATCCGGCTCATAAATTCCACGGCATCGACGCTGAAGGCTTTGAGGCCGAAGCGGCGCACGATGGCGCGGAGCGTCGTCGCGAATTCCTGGCCTTCGTCCAGGAAGAGTTGCGTGGCCTCGTGCGCACGGGCAAGCGCGATCGCCGACTGCAGGTAGGCAAGCGCCTGCTGCTGGCGCCCCGCTTTCCATGCCGCACGGACAGCCATGATTTCGCCGATCAGCCGATGATAACCCCGGTTCGAAGATTTGCAGGACGAGACTAGATCCTCGAGTGCATCGAGGGCCTTCAGCGCCTGCCCCTGGGCAAGCGCCAGCCGCGCCGATGCGATGTCGAAATCGCAGGCCTCCCGCCAGGTCCATTGATCGGCTGCCGCCTCCTCTCTCAGGACGGGTATACGCTCATGCGCCTGCGCGGCCGATTCGATCATGCCCGCGCGCACCAGAAGATCGACCCGCATGATGCCGGCAGCTATCTTCAGACGCGGCAGGGCTCTTTCCGCGGCGACCTCCTCAGCCTTGTCGATGGCCGCACCGGCGGTGTCGAAACCGCTCACCTGCAGTCGGCTGCGGGCCAGCAGCCAGAACAATCGCGTGAACAGGTCGACCCAGCTTTCACCGCGCACCAGCGGCTCGACGGATTCGCTCAGCATCTGCTCGACCAGCAGCACCTCGCCCTGGAGATAGAGTATATCGGCGGTGGCGAGCCGAGCGATCGCCATGAGGTTGCGGTCTGTCCATTGGGATCTTTCCACCAGATCCTCCGCCTCCCGGCAGAACTGCAGGGCTGCGGAAAACTGCCCGGCCAGCATGCCCACCAGTCCGAGATGCACGAGCATGAAAACCTGAGCGTAGGCCGTGCGCTCCTCCCGGTAGTAGCCCAGGGCTTTCAGTGCCGAGAGCCGGGCCGCTTCAAGATCGCCGAGCGCGTGTAGAGGATGCATAAGTGATTGTGAATCCAGGCGAGTTCCCAGGTGGCGTGCGGAGGAAGCGAGGCAGCGACCCTTTCCAGCCGCTCCGCCTGGCCCGACGCCATCCGCTTGTCCTCATAGACGTCGATCAGGCTGTCGATATGATCGAGCACGCCGCGATCGACCGCCGCCAACGCCGTTTCGGTCCATTCGCCTTCAGCCTTGAGAAGTTCGAGGCGTTCTCGCCCCGCGGCAGCATTGCCGCGTTTGGACAGAACCACGGCATAACAGAGGGTCAAGCCCGGAGACGCATGCAGAACATCCGGCGGAAAATTGTCGATCAGGTGCTCAAGCACCTTGTGGCCGGCGCGCAGGAATATATCGACCCCGCCAGCGCGGCCAATGATCTCCTCCGCCATGCGGAAATCCCCGCCTCGGGCGGCATGCGACACCGCACGCTCAAGCAGGCCGTGCCCGGCAAACCAGGCGGCCGCGCGCGTATGCAGCGCCTTTTCGAGCCTGTCCAGATCGTGTCGCGCGTCGTCGAGAAGGCAGGCGCGCAATACCGGATGCAGCGCAAGCCAGCCTGCCGCCTGCCGGTCGATCACCGGCCGCAGGTCGTCGAGCAACAGGACGTCCCCGGATTCGAGCGGCTCGCAACCGAGATCGACCGCCAGCTCCGGGCAGAAATCCTCGAAGATCGCGGTCCTTCGCAGCATCTCGAGCAGGGTAGTGGAAAACCGCCGGATGACCGCCTCCCGCACGAAGCCGGCCAGATCCGCGTGACGGCCGGCCAGCAGCCTGTCGCGCTCCTCTTCCGACTGGCTCGTGGAAACGATCCCGGCCGCGAGCTGGGCAAGAGCCGGCCAGCCACGGGTGATCCGCATCAGCGGGTCGATCAGGGCCGCCGTAGTGGAACGCGACAGCAGCCGGCGCATCTCCGAGCGCCCGAAGGCGAGCTCACCCGCCGTGATGCCGGTCAGGACTCCCCGCGCCTTGAGCCGCGCCAGCGGCAGATGCGGCTGGCGGAAGGAACTGCAGGCGATACGCAGATTATCCGGCGCTTCCAGCACCAGTTCCTCGAGCAGGCGCGGCTGACCGGCCAGATCGATCTCGTCGATGCCATCGAGAAAAAGAACCGTGATACCGTCGCCCTGGCCTGCCTCCTCCAGGATATCCGTCAGCGTTGTTGCCCGGATTTCGTCCCGCAGGCCGAGCGCTTCACGCAGATCGGCAATGAAGCGTTCCGGCGACATGCCTGGCGCAATGGTGAGCCAGCAGCATCGCTCGACCCGGACGGCGGGTCCGGGCAGCGGCAGCTCGCCCAGGGCAATCTTCTCGTAGGCGGCCTTCATCAGGGCGGTCTTGCCGAACCCAGGGGGCGCGTGCAGGACGACGGTCTGACGGGCAAGGCCTTCCGCCAGCCTCGACAGGAGATAGGGCCGCTCTACCCCGCTGAACAACATGCGCGGCGGGCGGAACCTGAGCCCCATCCTCGCGCTCCCGTCCGGCTCCGCCGTATGAGCCCCTTTTTCCGGCAAGGACCGGTCTGCCATCGCGCATTCCTCATCGAGTGGAGAGAAGCCGGCTTCACAAGCGAGCCTGAAGCCGGCCCCATCATGACCGCCAGAAATGAGGATCATCCATGCGAATTGCCCGCAGGTCCAGGATTTTGCGGTTCCCCGATCTCCACCGCATGCCCGTCCGGGTCATAAAAACGGAATACCCGCTGTCCCCAAGCCTGCCGTTCGACAGGATGTATCAGCTCGACATGTGGTGCAATGATTTCGAAAGCCGCCTCGACATCCTCGTGTTCGAAATACAGCAGCAGGTTTCTTCGCCCATAGGGTTCTTCCCAAGCCGATGCCTTCCCCCAGACCGTCTGCTCAAGCGATGCTCCTTCGTGGATCGCAAAACCGTCTCGAAGAGGACGAAATTTCCGAAATCCTCCAATATCCTGAGGCCGAGCCTCTTCCGGTAGAACTCCTTGGAGCGGCTGATGTCGCGGACGAAAGGGATCGGATTGATAAAACGCATCGAATTTCTTTCGTGACCTCAAGGCCGTCGACGCAACCGTGTCCGGGCCGAAGTTGCGTCCGAGGATGCAGCCGCCCCGGCTCCCTATCAACGCTCCGGCCTGCGCGCCCGTCAAGCCTTCAATCCGCAAACGGATCGTCCGCGACGAACAACCGGGCCGCGGCGACGAAACATGGCGGACCGAACGTTCAATCGTCGCCATGACCCAGGGGGGTGTAAGGCTGTTTCAGTCCGAACTGGGCGGGGCCGAACACGGCGAGGGCTTCCGGCGTGCGCATGATCGGCGGCACGCGAACGGCAAGCACATTGACCCGCTGCCCATAGCGCAATCTCTCGGTGGTGATCGCCTCGGCAGTATCGAGGTCGAGAACCGTGATCAGGTCGGGCACGATGGCAAGCACCTGTCCTCCGTCCTCCTCGGCAATGAGATTTTCGTTCTGGATGCGGATCTTTACCGTCGGTCGCGACGGATCGAACGGCTCGACCGTCGCTACGCCGATCGACCAGCCGTTTTCCTCCTTCCGCACGACATCAACGATCTTGCCGGCGGCGATCACCTTCGCATGGCCGTAATGCGTGCCGGCAAAGAAGTCGACGAGGGCGGAAACGGGATCGCGATGACCGGCCGCCGCCTCGCGCAGCGTACGGCCGATGCCGATGGCAAGCGACATGGTCGCGGGAACCGAAACACGCTTCGCCGTCCTGCCGTTCATGCCGTAGTTGACGATGTAGGACTGGCCGCCCATGCGGATGGTGACGCCACGGGCATACCATTCCGCCTTCGCGGCGTCGTTCGTTTCGATTAGGACACGATTGCCCTGTTCGTCGGCGATCGCAACCGGACTTGCCGGCACCCCGTAGACATGAAACGTCTCCATTTCGAGCTGCGGGAAGGCGCGACCCATACCGTCGGCGTCAATCACCGGCAGGCGACGCCGGGCGGCAAGCGCGATGGGAATCATGGAATTGATGCCGCCTGCCTCGAACGGAATGATCGCACCGGCCCTGCCGCCCGTATGATCTTCATAGGCGTCGAGCGAAAGGCCTATCTCGTCCCCCGAAGGGATTTTCTCGATCAGGATGGTCGGCGCCCCCATGGCGCCGCAGGCGACGACGGCCACCTCGTCCGAAACGTCTTCCAGGGCCAGCAGCTCCACAGGCCCGTATTCCTCGATCGCCGCTTTCGCCAGGAGCTTGCCGATATAGGGATCGCCGCCGCCGCCCGTACCTAGAAGCGCCGCGCCGACCGCCAGGTCGTCGATGTCCTGATCCGTGATGATGGGCATCAGTCGATCTCCTCAATGGAGGTGAAGGGTTCCTTCAGTCCGAAGCAGGAGGGACCGAAGACGTTTAGGGCTTCAGGCGTGCGCATGATTTCCGGGACGGAGACCGCGACCACGGTCACACGCTGGCCGTAACGCAGGTTTTCGCTGGTGATCGGCTCGGCCGTCTCCGTGTTCATGATCGAAATGAGGTCGGGCACGATGGCCTTCACCTTGCCGTCCACCCGGGCGATCAGGTTTTCGTTCTGGATTTCGATCTCCATCTGGGAGTGGAAATGCCCGATGCCTTCGATGAGAGCCTTGCCCATGGTGAAACCGGCCCTGGTCTCGCGCATCACGTCGACGATCTTGCCCGAGAAGATCACCCGCCCGTAGCGATAGAGCGTGGAAGGCAGGAAGCCGAGCAATGCCTCGATTGGGTTGCGGTGCTCGTCATGCGCCTTGCGGAGCACCTCGCCGATGCGGATCGCCAGCGTCAGCGTGTTGGGAATGGCGGTGCGCTTCACCTCGGCGCCGCTCATCGCATATTCGGCGATGTAGGCGCAGCCGCCCATGCGAATCGCAACGGCGCGCGACAGCCATTCCATCTGCCGGTTGTCGACCGCCTCGATCAGCGCGCAATCGCCCCATTCGTTGCTGACAGCCATGGGCGAACCCGAGACGCCATAGACCCCGAACGTCTCCATTTCGAGGAACGGAAATGCGCGGCCCATGCCATCCGCATCGACGATCGGCAGACCGAGGCGCGCACCGACGACGAGCGGAATGGTGGAATTGATGCCGCCGATCTCGATCGGCATCGTCGCATGCGCCATCCGGCCCAGCCGCTTCTCCAGCCGGACAAGCGAGGCGATCGCCTCTTCCCCCGACGGGATCTTCTCCACCAGCACGGTCGGGGCGCCCATCATGGCCGTCGGCACGACAAGCCAGTCGTCGGCTATGTCCTGTGGATCGATCAGTTCGACTTCACAGCCTTCATCGAGGTATTGCTGGACCATCAGGCGGCCGACATACGGATCGCCGCCACCACCGGTGCCAAGAAAGGCTGCGCCGACCGCGAGATCGGCAAGATGTTCACGCGTGAGCTTCATGGTTCCACCTCAGCCGATCACAAGGTCGCCGACGGCCTTGACGCGAATGCGCGTCGCACTGCCCGGCAGATAGGCGAGCGGCACTTCCTCAATGTCCATGATCTTGACCGAAGCCGGATCGGCGCCTGCCCTTGCGGCGCGCTCCGACGCTTCGACCTTGGCCCCGGTCAGCACGACTTCGCGCGACGTGCCCTCAAGAGAGAAGATGCGGTCCACCTCTCCGCCGACCTGAGCGATCGCGGCGCCAATCGCATTCGCGACGGAGGCGTTTTCCGGCCGGATGACCTTCGAGGCGGAAGGCAGGTCACGGGAAACGAGGATGTTGCCGCCGCCGACGAGGATGACCGGCAGCGGATCGGCGCTCGTCTTCATGCGGTCCACCGCCTCGTCCACCATGCGGTGCATGGTGTCGAGGGCCGTTTCGATGGTCTTCGCCGGGATATGGGCGACGCGGAACCGGTCGCCGATATCCTCAAGCCCGGCCGCGACGACGATATCCGTGGTCGTCAGCGTGTCGCCACCGAAAACCAGCGCCCTGGACGTGATCTCGTAGCCGACCGAATCCGGGCCGATCCGCGCCCCCTCGTCGCGCACCAGCGAGCCGCCGCCGAGGCCGATCGCCAGCACGTCCGGCATGCGGAAATTGGTGCGCACGCCACCGATATCGACCGCCACTGCCGATTCCCGCGGGAATCCCTGCATCAGCATGCCGACATCCGACGTCGTTCCGCCGATATCGACCACCATCGCCTCCTTCTCGCCAGCCAGCGTGGCCGCGCCGCGCATGGAATTGGTCGGCCCGGAGGCGAAGGTCAGCACCGGGTAGCGCTCGACATAATCCGGCGTCATCAGGGTTCCGTCGTTCTGGCTGATGTAGAAGGGAGCCTCGATCGAAAGCTCCCGCAACGCGTTGCGAAACGACGAGACGACCTTCTGCGATAGATCGGCCAGCGACGCATTCATGATCGAGGCATTCTCACGCTCGAGGAAACCGACGCGGCCGATCTCGTGGCTGAGCGACAGTGTTATGTCCGGCACCTCGTTCTTCAGGATTTCGGCGGCGCGCAGCTCCATCTCCGGCGTCACGGGCGAAAAGACCGAGGTCACGGCGGCCGATCTCAGCCCCCTCATGCGGATGGTGCGGGCGACGCCGATCAGTCCTGCCTCGTCGAGCGGCGCAATCTTGCGGCCATCGAATTCGTGTCCGCCGCGCAGCATGAAGGTATGGCGGCCAAGCGTGTCGGCGAGATCCCTCGGCCAGTCGGTCATGGGGGGCAGGCCCTTGGTCGCGGGCAGGCCGAGCCGCACGGCGGCCACCTCCAGCAGGCGCTTGCGCTCCACGACCGCGTTGGTGAAGTGCGTCGTACCGATCATCACCGCCTGGATCTGCGAGACCGAGACGCCCGTCATATCGAGGAGCTTCCTCAAGACCGCGACAATGCCGGAGCCGACATCGGCCGTCGTCGGGCTCTTGCACGCGGCGACGACCGCCGGTCCGTCCATAAGGGCTGCATCCGTATTCGTGCCGCCGACATCGATGCCTATGCGCATTCTCTTCTCCTGACTTGCTATCGGGCAAAGGGCGACCGGTGCGCGGACACCTGACCGCACGGGACATCCTGCCTATCGTTGATACTTTTCGGCGGCTGCGGCCTCAGGCCACCAGCGCCTCGGAACGATCCGGGTCCCAGGACACGCCCACCACCTCGCCCGGTGAAAAGCGCGCCAAATGGGCCTGGTTCTGCCTTTCTGCGACGATTTCCTGGCCTGCCACGGACAGGCGGTAGCGGACCAGCGCCCCCTGATAGGTCTCGGAAACGACCGTTGCCGACAAACCGGCGCCGGCCGCACCGATGATCACGTTTTCCGGCCGGATGACGAGCTTTGCGGCGCTCCCGACGGACACCTCGGCGACCGGCGCGCGCGTGAGCACGGTGCTGTCGCCGAAGTCCACGGAAAGCCTTTCGCCCTGGCGCCCCCGCACAGTGACGTCGATGACGTTGGACTGGCCGATGAAGGTGGTGACGAAAAGCGTCTTCGGTCTTTCGTAGATCTCCTGGGGCGTGCCGACCTGCTCGACGCGTGCCTTCTGCATGACGCCGACCCGGTCCGACATGGTGAGCGCCTCGTCCTGGTCGTGCGTCACATAGACGGTGGTGATGCCGAGCGACTTCTGGAGGTCCTTGATCCAGTATTTCATTTCCTCGCGCAGCGCCTTGTCGAGCGCGGAAAGCGGCTCGTCGAGGAGCAGGATCCGCGGCTCGGTGACGAGCACGCGGGCAAGCGCGACACGCTGCTGTTCACCGCCCGAAAGCTGGCGCTGATAGCGGTTCTCGTAGCCCACGAGGCCGACCTGGCGGAGCGCGAAGGCAACCGCCCTGTCGATATCCTCATGACTCTTCTTCCTGAGCTTCAGGCCGAAGGCGATGTTGTCGGCGACGTTCATATGCGGGAAGATCGCGTAATTCTGGAAAACGATGCCGATATCGCGTTTTTCCGGTGGCAGTCGCGTCACGTCGTCCGAGCCGATCAGGATCTGGCCTACCGTGGGCCGGATGAACCCCGCGATCATTCGCAGCGTCGTCGACTTGCCGCAACCCGACGGACCGAGCAGCGAGAAGAACTCGCCCTGCCGGATGTGAAGGTCGATGCCTGCGACCGCAATGTTTTCGCCATACGATTTAACGAGGTTTTTCAAGTGGATATCCGACATCGCCCTTCCGTTCCTGTCAGTTCTGGAGGTGACGGCCGCGCTGGCGCGGCCACCGGCTCGTCCGGCGTCAACCGGCGAAGATCTCGTTTACCGTCTCGACGATCTCGTCTTCGTTTTCGAGATAGGCGTTCCAGTCGGGCAGCCAGAAATTCTTGATCGCATCCGCGCTGTTGACGATGCCGGCCTTGACGAGATTGTCGGGCAGGACGGCGTTGCAGACCGTCGGGCGCAGGTAGAATTCCTTGCCCATGTTGGTCATGAAGGACGGTTCCAGCGCCCGGTTCAGCAGCGCGTATGCGAGTTTTTTCTGGGTCGGCTCGGCATAGCGGCTGACCGTGTAGGTCTGCGTCAGGATCGGCTGCAGCTCCTTCCAATACATGACGGAGAAGGGAGCGCCCTTGTCGCGCGCCTGCATCGGCTCGGCGTCGCTCTGGACCGCGATGACGACCTCGCCGCGATCCATCAGCGTCTGCATGTTGCCGGTGAAGTCGGAAATCTTGGCGGGCATCAGGGCACGCATGGCCTCATAGCCGGCCCCGAGGTCGTATTGGTCCTTGCCGAACAGGGTGCAGGCGACGAGGAAGAAATCCATCTGCAGCGTGTTGGAGGTGATGTAGGTGCCGCGTTTGCCGGCAAATTCCGGCTTCCACATGTCCTTGAAGCTCGCGGGCGGTGGGTTGACCAGATCGGTGCGGTAGGCATGCACATACTGGTTGAACGCCCAGGTGACGCCGACGCCGTTTGAGGTCGCGAAAGGCCAGAGGTTCTTTCCGTTCGGGACGTTGGGGAGGATCTCCTCGATGGTATGGAAGAAGTCGCCAGCCTTTGCCGTCTTGAACATCTCCGGCAGGTTCCAGTTGGTGATGTCGAGCGGCGGCGTCTTCGGACCGTTGGCGACGAATTTCGGGAACCACGGCCAGGTCGAGTCATACTCGATCCTGCAGTTGAAATCCTTGGCGAAGTCGGTGAGCAGGTACTTGTGCACCAGTTCGCCCCAGGGGCCGCCCCACTCTCCCACGCGCAGCACCGCGCCACCGGCATCGAAGACGGACCCGTCATAGCTCACGTCCTGCGAGAAGGCGTGATTGATGTTGAAGAGCGGCAGCGTGGCCGCGGCGGCCCCCAGCTTTAGGAGCTTTCGGCGGTCTGGATCGAATGTATGGTCAGTCATGTCCAAGTTCCCCTTTTTTAACGGATGGATCAGTGGTTGACGTTGTTCCGGGCGGGCCCTCAGCCGCCGAAGATGCGTTTCAGGTTGACCAGCCTGGATGTCGCCACCATGGAGATGACGACGAGGACGATCGCGAAAATCCCCGCCGCCGCCGCGGTGGGCTCGAAGGAGTAGCGAAGCGCCACATACATGGCCATCGGCAGCGTCTGGAGGTTCGGCGTCGAGAGGAACAACGTCACCTCGAACTGGCCGAAGGAGATGATGAAGGCGAAGATCGTGCCCGCAGAAATGGCCGGCGAGATGATCTTCAGCGTCACGAGGCGGAAGGCGGCGAACGGCGAGGCCCCGAGCGAACGGGCCGCCTCCTCCAGGCTGCGATCGAACCCCACCAGCGCGGCGGTGACGGTCGCGATCACGAAAGGGCATGTGACGATCACATGGCCGATGACGAGCCCGGCCAGGGACCGCGCAAGCCCGATGCCGCTCGACACATAGAAGACGTAGAGCGCAAGCCCCAGCACGACGCCGGGCAGCACGATCGGCATCATGAAGAACGCCCGCAGCACCGCGACGACGCGACCGCCGGCGCGGGTCAGGAAAAGCGCGGCCATGGCGCCGATGACGGTAGAGATCACCGTCGAGATGGCCGCGACCAGGAAGGAGATTCCGTAGGCCGACAGGAAGGTCGGCGACGTGAGGAAGGAGATCACCCAACGCAGCGACAGTCCCTGGGGAGGAAACGTGAGATAATCGCCCGCATTGAGCCCGGCCAGCACCACGATGACCACCGGGATGGCCAGCATCGCCAGGGTGATCACGGAAATCGCCTTGAAGATCAGCGGGATCGGAGATTCGTCGCGCATCAGCTACGCCCCCCGGTGGTGCGCATGGCAGCACGGTGGTAAACGGCGATCGCCATGAGGCTGGTGAGGAAGAGGACGACCGCGATCGCCGCGCCGAACTGCCAGCGGCCGGTCTCGGCGACCTGCTGGTAGATATGGATGGGCATGACCATCACCTTCCAGCCCCCCATCAGCGCCGGCACCACGTAGGACGAGATGGCGAGCGCGAAGACAAGCAGGGTGCCGGCCAGCACGCCGGGCATGGAAAGGGGCAGGACCACCGAGAAGAACGCCTTGGCGCGCGAGGCGCCGAGCGAGCGGGCGGCCTCTTCGAGCGAGGGGTGGATCGACTTGATCACGCCGATCAGCGACAGGATCATGAATGGCAGGGTGATCTGAACCAGGCCGACGATGACGCCGAAGACGTTGTACATCAGGGGCAGTGCAGCGGAGATGATGCCGAACCTCAGAAGCATGGCGTTGATCAGGCCGTTGTCGCCGAGCAGCACCATCAGCCCGTAGAGCCGGATGACCATATCGAGCTGCATGGAGGAGAGGACGAGGATCATCAGCAGCGTGTTGCGCCCCGGATTCGTCGTCTTGGCGATGACATAGGCCAGCGGATAGCCGAAAACGAGGCAGATGAACGAAACCGCCCCCGCAATGCCGATCGAGCGCAGGATCGATTCGTAATATATTGAGCGGGTGAAGATGCGTAAGAAGTTGTCGAAGGTCACCGCGCTCGACAGGCTGATCACCCCGGCAGCGGATTTGTTGAAGGCCAGCGCGAAGAGCGAGACGGTCGGAACGACGAAGAACACCAAGAAGAACAAGAACGCGGGCAGGACCAGCCACCAGAAGGCAGGCCCTGCCGAGACCGTTCTGAACAGCCCGATGCGCCGCATTCCCGTGCCCTCGTCTGCCGTGCCGGTCGTCGTGGTCGCCGCCATGCCGTCCGCCCCTGCCCGCTTCTACTCTGCGGCTGCCGGCAGGGTCGCCGCGCGCAGCTCGTCGTAACCGACCAGTTGCTTCTGCGGAGGCGCCGGAAAAGTGGTGCTGCTCTGCGACAGGCCGACCCGGACGAGCGCGGCGGCAATCGAGACGGCGGTCGGGATGGGATCGATCACCGGCACGTCGATGCCCTCGGCAAGCAGGCCTTCGCGCAACGCGCCGGCACAGCCCATCAGGCCCGTGCAGCCGAAGACGAGCGCCTCGGCGCCATCTTCCTCCACGGCCCTGCGGCCTTCCTCGACGAGCCGCCGCGTCGTGACGGAGAGATCCTCCTCCAGTTCCAGGACGGGAATATCGACGCTGCGCACCGAGGCGAGCTTGGTGGAGAGGCCGCAAAGCGCAGCCGTGTTCTCGAAGGACGGCTTCAGGCGACGCATGACGGTGAT
Organism: Xaviernesmea oryzae; assembly: GCF_900177415.1. GTDB lineage: Bacteria > Pseudomonadota > Alphaproteobacteria > Rhizobiales > Rhizobiaceae > Neorhizobium > Neorhizobium oryzae_A. Next base: position 355,646 of record NZ_FXAF01000008.1, read on the forward strand.
GATCGAAAACTTGTGTCCGAGCATGGCGGCGACGTGCATGCCGGTCTGGCAAGGGCCGAGGACGGCAATGCCGGCGATCTCGCGGGCCGGTCTCAGGCCGGGGTCGCCCATGCAATCTATCACCACCGCGTCGGCGCCCTCGCGCTCGGCCCGCAGGACCTCGGCAAGCGTGCCCGGCACCGACACGGCCGCTTCGAACTCGCTCTCGATTGAGCCGGGACCGGTCCCGATCTCGGCATGCGACAGCGTGACACCCGGATATTCAAGCGCCTTCAGGTCGGCAAGCTTGCGAAAGCCCCTGGTGACGATCGGAGAGACGACGCGGACGTGAACGGTGCTATCCTGCACGGCAATGCCTCCATTTGCATTCTCTGACGGCTCACCGTGTCGCAGCTCGGCCCCGCATGGAAGGGCCGGAAGCGAGTAGGGTCGGCCCTCTTTCGGATGGGTAGCTTTGTCACGGGACCGGTCTCAAACCTATCCTCTTGGACAGGGAGCATTGCGCAAAAGAAAGGCAATGCAATGTGTTGATGAAATATTTGTCAGAAACCCCGTGCTGCTGACCGGCAATTACGCCGCCCGGGCGCCGTTTGACAAGCTGCCGGGCGCTGACCAATGCTGAAGGAACGAAGCGCAAACCTTCAGTCGATCCGGACAAGGAGCCGCCCATGCCTGTCGCCAAGGCCGCCCCGGCTGCCGCCGGCACATTCGCTCGCCTGAAATCCTTTCTCTGGCTCGCTCGGAACTCCCTCTACGATTTCCACCGCTACCGGACATCCAGTTTCATCGACGGCGTGCGCAGCCGCGAGAATCTGGAAGCGCACATTCGCCTGCTTTCCCACATGCTGGAATACGGCCTGGCGCTCTCCGATCCGCGTGCCGGCTTCGGCATGGACAAGGTCAGGGTTCTCGCCGGCGAGCTGTCGCGCTATCTTACCGCCTATCGCCGCGACGCGACGACCGACAACGGGATCGGCGTTCTTTCCGCCTATATCGACTACAATGCCGGACAGGGCGCGGACGTCTCCGAGGCGCGATCGCTGCTCGATGGGCTCCTCCGTATTGACGCCGCCGGTGCGCCTTGCACCGCCGGCAGCGAGGAAGTGAGCGCGGAGGCCATCCGCGCCGCGGCGTCCATCGACTTCGCCCGCTTCATGGGCGCCCGCCACAGCGTGAGACAATACCACCGCGCGCGGCCAGTGGAACGGGAGAAAATAGAAAGGGCCGTTGCCGCGGCCCAGCAATCGCCATCGAGCTGTAATCGGCAGACGGCGAAGGTCCTCGCCTTCACCCACAAGGCCTCGATCGCGCGCGTGCTTTCTCATCACAACGGCAATCGCGGTTTCGGAGACCAGCTCGGCGGCGTGTTCGTGGTCGTGGTGGATCTGCGCAACTGGAACACGATCGGGGAACGGAATCAGGGCTGGGTGGATGGCGGCATGTTCGCCATGACGCTGGCGCTCGGCCTGCATGCCGAGGGGCTCGGCGCCTGCATGCTGAACTGGAGCGCCGACATGAACGAGGACCGCCGCTTGCGAAAGCTGCTTGGACTGGACGATACGCAGATCATCATCACCCTCATCGGCTTCGGTCACATGGTCGAGAGGTTCCGCGTTCCGGTCTCGCGGCGCAGGCCGATATCGCAGATTCTCATCCATGAGCCGCCGCTTTCGTAGCAAGGACGCAACTCGTCGGAGCGGGGAAAGCCGCGTTGGTCGGACTTGCTGAGCACCGCTAGTTGGTCCGCGTACGAAGGTCTTGAAGGAATCCGGACCAACGCCTCTGTACTACAAAATTCGGACTGTGGGACGTAGGCGAGCCAAGAACTCAACTAAGCTGGGAAGTCTGATTTGGGGTCGTGAGGAGACGGTCGGCTTCTGACAGCGGCTCTCCATGGTTGGACGTAAAGGTTACGGTGGGCACGGTCCAGAACTGATCCATTGGCGACCTCCGGGCGTCGCCCTTCTGCCGGCCTGACTGTTGATCTGGGCTTGAACTGAAACGGTTGATAACGTCTTATTCTCGGGACCCTTCGTTTCCATCTGCACCGCTTCCGGCATCAGCCGCTGTAGGCACCTGTCGTCGGTTCATGAGAACACCCCATTCTATGCTTCCTGATGCAATGGCTATTCCGACGAGGACGGCCAAGAGTCCGATGATCAGGTTCACGTTTATAGGTTCATCAAGGAGGACCACGCCGAAGATCGACGCTGTCACCGGATTTATGGCGACGGAGACGGCAACCAGCGTGGGTGTCGTACGACCAAGCGCGTAGGCCCAAAGAAAGAAAATGAGAGCCCCGCATACAACTGCCAGATATCCGCTCGCAATCCATTGGGGTGCGCTTAACGAGGCGAGTTGCGCCAGGCCACCGGTCGAAGCCGACAAGACCGACAGGCACGCTGCGCCCACCGCCATGCCGAACGCCGCGAACGAAATCGGTCCGGAGCGAGCTATGAATGGGCGGGACCATACATTGTAGAGCGCCATGCAGGATGCCGCGGCCAGCATGAGGATATCTCCCTGCCACGCGCGTGCAGGAACGGTCGTCGCGCCAATGCCGAGGGCAATGAATACGCCACTCATTGCGATCAGCACGCCGACCATCTTGCGCAACGTCGGCCGCTCGACTCTTAAGATTGTACCGGCGAGCATGGTGAGCAAGGGCAGGGTCGACAGCGCCAGGGCACCCCGAACGGCCGTCGTATAGATCAAGGAAGCATTGAAGAGCACCGGAAACAGGCCAAAGAACAGGAGACCCAAAGCGGCCGTGCCGAGCCAGTCGCGTCTCTTCGGCCACCTGTCACCCCGCCAACAGGCTATGGCCAACAGGAGCAGGAAACCGCCACCGAACCGAATAGCCCCAATCGTCAGTGGATCGAGGGTGCCTGCGAGATAGCGTGTTGCGCCCACTGCGGTGCCGCCGAGCGCGCTGCCGAGAACCGCCGCCAAGATTCCAAAAACTTCCATCGTTGCCGCACCTCCTGGATATTTTCAGCCAGTCGTAAGCAGCACGAAGCCTAAAAGGAATCGAATAAGCTCAATGAGCTTGATAAGGTTTGATAATGAGTAGTCCAAGCCTTGATCCAGAACTCCTGCGGGCCTTCGTCGCCGTCGCCGAGCACCTCTCATTCACCCGGGCAGCCGAAAGGCTCAACCGAACGCAGGCCACCGTGAGCCTGCAGGTGCGACGCCTTGAAGAGCGTCTTGGCAGCACCCTATTCCGCCGCTCGACAGCGCGTGTTGAACTCACGGCCGCCGGGGTAGATTTTCTGATCGATGCGCGTCGTATTCTCGCCCTCAGCGAGCAAGCGATTGCGCGCCATTCCAATCAAAAGGTTGCCGGACGCATTCGCATCGGCGTCATGGAGGACTATGGCACCAAGGTGTTGCCGCGCCTCCTTTCCGATGTGGTCGAGCGATTCCCTCTCGTTCAGATCGAAATGGAGATCGGCCTGACCGCTCAGTTCCTGAAGAAGCTCGACCCATCGTTCGATGCGGTCATCGCCATGCATCCGGAGGGTGCGACGGAGGGCGAGCTGATATGCCGCGAAAGGGCGATTTGGGCAGCGGCGGCCAATCATGCTATCGAGGAGCTCGACCCCCTCCCTGTCGCCTTGTTGAATCCCGGCTGCTTGTTTCGCGAATGGGCGGTCCAGGCGCTCAACCAAGCAGGTCGGCCGTGGCGATTGGCCTATATCAGTCAGAGTCTTGCTGCTGTGGAGGCCCTTGTCGCGCAAGGCCTGGCCGTGACGGTTGTGAAGGGCAGCATGCTTACGCCCGGCCTACGGAGCGTCGATCCCGGCCGGCATGTGCCGCGATTGCCCGGCGCAGAGATCCGTCTTCACCGGTCCGAAACGCTCACCTCGAGTGCTACACTGGCCATCGAGCACCTCACGCATCGCCTCCGCTCAATGGCCCCAGGGTCATAGACGGCTTTCAAACTCACCCTGCGCGCGGGACCGTTCTCCGCCTCTCCTCACTCACGGCAACCGAAAAGATCGACCCATTGCAGACCTTCTCTCTACAGCTAACATGGCCACAAATATTGGAGACCAACATGGTCGTCCAAGCCTGCCTTAACGTGCACGTTCTGGCGGCTATCACCCGCGGCTACCGCTCATGGCGGATGCCATTGTCCTCGACGGTGCGGCATGCGTCTCCGCGAGGGCTGTTGAACTTCACATACACCCGCGCAGCCCGGACGGACGTGAGAGCCTCCTGGCAGTTGATGAGGCGATATACGCCGTGAAGCACGCTTATCCGGGAAGTCTTGTCGGGGTTTCAACGGGCGCGGGGATAGAACGCGACGAGAAGCAGACACAAAACTGCATCTCTGCCTGGGCGGCGGCTGCCCGACTACGCCTCTGTCAATCTCTCCGAGCGGAATGCTCCAGCGACCATCGCATTGCTGCATCGCGTGGGTGTGGGCGTCGAAGCGGGTTGGCCACGGTCGCAGATGCCGAGCGATTTGTTACGCTTGGGAATTTGCCATCGGGCTTTTCGCATCCTCATCGAGATCGAAGAACAGGCCCTCGGTAAGGCTGACGCCATTGCGGACGGGATCGCGCAAGTTCTTAAACGCGCGAATGTCCTACGACCAATCCTTCTACACGGGTTCGACACGACCGTTTGGCACTTCGTCAACCGCGCGCATCAACGGCGCTGGTCTACGCGAGTTGGACTGGAGGATGGGCGCCAACTTCCGAATGGTGAAATAGCAGGTGGGAACGCCAACCTCGTGGCAGATGCGCTTCAAATCTTTCGCACGTAACATGCCAGATTGGCCTTCCATCCAGCACGGTAATACCTCGCTCGAGCGACAGCTTCGACGGCGCTAAGATGTCGTTCAGACGGTGGGACAGCAAATTTCAGCGACGGGCGCAGGAGCGCATGCTCGTTTAGAAGGTCTCGAAGGGAATGGAACCAGTGAACCCAATTCGATTACCTAGATGCTTGGAACATTGGAAGATGGTGATAAGTTAGTCTTGATGGCCGCGGTGCATATCAGATGCGCAATGATTCGATCGGGCAGCAAGACGATTATTCATCGCCGACTGGCATCGGAACCAGCCGTTCACGATAAGCTCCTGCGCAAAGTCGAACAGTTGCACTGGTCAAAAATTGATGGAATTTTTAACGCTATTAGCCGTCCAGCAACTCAGGGCCACGGGCGGTCATGTAAGCCCAGGGTGAAGGCCGCCTCGCGATGACGGGCCGCTGAAATCAGGTGATCCGAGTCCATATCAAGTGGTCCAAGCGAGACGATCGTTCGCCCGGGCAACCCTCCGCTGAGCAGATATTGAATCGGCTAAAGTCGATCCTGCTCCGGCTCTCATAGCTTCTCCTTCGTTGCTTCGATTTTCGCGTCATCGATATCGACGGGCCGCCCGGTGTCATCGGGAAGGCCTTCCGCCGTCTCTCCAATCGACATATCTTTTGGTCAACCATTCAGACCGCGGGTGAGCTTTTTCTCTGCCATGTCGAGTCTCCTTTTTTCTGGGAACTCCCGATCAGTCCTTTTGTGCCGGCGTGCAGGCGGAATGATAGGCGGGCGGGGCAACCATGGATGGAGGCGCAGAGGAAACCTTGCCTCTGCCGCAACGGACCCCTCCTGGGCTGCCGGCATATTCGGTCTGGTTTTGATCTTTCCCGGTTCAAGAGACGGTGTGAAAAATCTTGGGCCTGCACTTCTCCGCACATCGTCAGCCGATTTCGCGGAAAGTGACTGAATAGCGAAGCTGATCGACCGGCGGGATGGAATGCTCCCACTCGTTGCGCGCAGGCCCCGAGAGCCCGTAGACGGAGCCGGGTTCGGCAATCACCGAGGCGCGCTCCCATTTGTTGCCCGCACGGTGCCTTAGCCTGAGGGTGCATGATGACAGCAACGAGACGCCGACAACCCTTCCGAAGACGTTCTTGTCCTTGTGCCAGCCGATCGGCGCGCCGGGCGCGTATTCGGTGACCAGAGCCTGTTGCAGTTGATCCGGTGCTATACCGGCAAAGGCTGCTGCGATGGTCCGCACCGGCAGGAGGAATGGTGGGATGTCTCCGGTGCGCCGTACCTTCTCGGTGTCAAAGTCGTATTTCCAGCCGTAGGAGACGACCCTCCGCTTGCCTTCGAAACCATGGAAGTCGAACGGTTTCAGCGGCAGTTGCGGTATTTCATGCAGGAGGTCCGACTGGATGCCTTCGGGGACTATATCGGGTTGGTAACGGAAGCCCGGCGGCAGAGCCGGTTCCGCGTTCCCAAATAAATCTGCTTGCGCTGAGAAACCCATGGGCAATTCTCCGCCTCAGTGAACGCTCGGGACTTTAACGACCGCGGCAAAATCCTCTGCCACGAGTTCGCTGATCGCGATCAGCACCTCCTCGGCCGAAAAGCCGGAGGCGATCGTCGTGCGAATTAGATCTTGCAGGTCTGGCTCGATGACATCGCGGCAGTCTTCAAGCCGCTCGTCCGAAACCGTAATGCTGTGCAGTTCTTCCATCATGTGCCCTTTCAAATTATGCCGGCAGCTACCGCGCCGATGCCCTGCGATTGGTGGCGGGCAGAAGCCCTTCCCGCTGCATCTTCTTGCGGGTGGCCTTGCGCTGGCGGGCAATCGCCTGAGCCCTTTCGCGAACCCGGCGGTCGGAAGGTTTCTCATAGGCCCGGCGGGCTCTTATCTCGCGAAACAGGCCCTCACGCTGCATCTTTTTCTTGAGCGCGCGCATGGCCTGTTCGACATTGTTGTCTCTGACGATGACCTGCATCTTGTTCTCCTTGTTCTTGTTGTGACTCAACCCAATTGCTCTGCGATGATAGCTTTGAGGTCTGCGCGGGTGAGCAGGCAGGGATATGGTTTGTGGTTCTTGTCCGGACGGTCGGTAACTTCACCGCGCTCGCGCGGCTTCGGCGCCGCCGGCGTGGCGGCATTATCTACTTTGTTCAATTGAAATCCTTCGCAGACACAGCAGGATGGCGCGGAAACGCGCGAGATCATGAACGTTCGAGACGTCGGCGTGGCTGTGTGAGTATTTGAGTGATGTTCGAAAGATAAGAAGCGGGTGGCGCCATTACAAGACGATGTGCCGCCATCAGGAAACGACGAACAATGGAAAAGGGCGCTCAACACACATGGGAGCGCCCTTTTCTTCTAACCCGGACAGGGTCGAACGCCGGCGAGCGAACGCCAGGCCGGAGGCCATCGATACGGGAGGTGAAGCGTAAGTATGGACGACGACCGCGATTTCAAGTGGCGACGAAATGTCATGCTTGCTAATCAGCCATGGCTAATGGACGTGCTGAGTCGAGGGATGCGTATGCAGTTACGAAGGTCAATCGCGGATCGTGTGATCGCCCGCGCTCGAAGACGCGGAATGCCGATCGATGACGATATGGAGTATATGGCCCTCGTCGAGCAGTGGGTTGAAGGCGAGATTGAAATTGGGGAGATGCGTCAGCGCTACATCGACCTCCTTGCTCGCCGATCCGCCGAACGAAAAGCACGACGGGAAGACCCCGCCTTCATCGAAAGCTCTCAAATTGCTGCGGCGCCAAGCCCTCTGGTGGATACCAGCAACCGCACGACATCTACCGCCGACGATGAGGCAGCTGTTGTTTCGGGCGATGCTGCCAAAGGCCCGCCTCCAGAAAAGGCGTAGGGCCTATATGGAGGCCGCTCGCGCGGCTCGGAGCGGCTGCGGCGCCGTCTTCCACAGCGCCATGACGGCCGGCATCCCGGCTTCGAGACAGGCGGCCATGAACGCCTCCCGCGCAATGACGGCCGGTACAATGCCATTCAGCGCGCCGCGGCAGGTTTTTATCGCGCGCTCGTGACGCTCGCCGTGCCGCAGAGGCCATTCGTTTTCCAGGAAATCAAGAGCATCATAGACGCCTGTGAAGGTACGCTTCAAGCCGCACTGCAGCCGGATTCTCACCGGACGCGTCCATAGAACATCGTTGAGCGGCATTTTCTTCCTCCTTCCAATGCCACCGGTCTTCTCCTCGGCATGATATTGTAAGAGCAAGCAGACGCTTCAAGAGGCGTTTGCCCGCGATCATGCCCGCGCCGGCCGGGTGAGGTTTGTCGGAGAAGAAAGAAAAAGACACGCTCGTCGCCCTCAACGACCATGGCGCCGATGACCGTGCCGTCATCGATCCGGCGGAAGTGATCTATGATCGGCTTGCGATCATAGATCATTGCTGTGCTGGTTTCGCCCCGAAACGATAATGGTTTGAGCTTGGCGACAGGCGCACTCGCCCGCAGGACCCTCTGCAGATAGGTGAACCAGTTCCGCGCGATCCGGGTGCGGCCGAAGCGGCTCAACCGCAACGCCAGCCTGAGCGGGATCCGCGCCGGGTCGATGGCTGCGAGCCGCCGCGGCCCCGCCCGAAACAGCAGCGCATCGGCTCGAAGGCCGGGATGGACGCGCTTGCCGTACCAGCCGAGATTTTCAAGCACACCATCAAGAGGATGCCCGGTCGCGATCCCATGGCCTTGCCAGAGACCGATCATCTCATCGGGCATGGCAGGCTGCAGTTCATCGAAGAAGCGCAGTGCTTCGTTCTGGGAAGGAAAAACCACCGGCGGCTGCGAGCTTAGATCGCCAACTTCGTTCAACCCGCACCTCCGACTGGCGTGATGACCTTGCCGCTTCCCTGGCAATCGGGGCATCTATTCCCGTCGATCTTGCCCGTTCCCTTGCATCGCCGGCAGATATTTTCGGCGGCGAAGGGCGTATCTTCGGGTACAGGATCGGTGTTTGTCTCTTCAGGAGCCTGATGGGTGGGGTCGCTCATATCGCGCTCCGATCGTACGAACATTGGTCAAGTCCAACATCGCGTGGAAGGCGATGTTCCAGTTCTAACCAGCAGAGAACGACATGCCGCGAAACCTAGAATGCAAACGCCGCTTGCACGCAGCCGTCCGAGTGGGATGAGACCTTGAAACTTCCCGCCCGCAATGGCTGAAGGATTTTCCCTCCCGGCAGGTCAGATCAAGCCATGCCATCCGCTGTTCACGCCGCAGCACGACCATCTGCCGATCGTGGAAGGCGCGACATCGTCATTCGCTGTGGTCGTCAGGATCGCGTAGGATTCCGGCCAATTGCGCAATGAACCGCTGACATGTAATTCAGATCGGGAAGTTCCAGGGATGATGATGCCGATGACGCCGAGCGATTCGCGGATGATCTCGACGCCGATGCCGGGACGTGCGGACGGCACGACCTCGCCGGTCAGGCGCAGGGTCTCTCCGGCGAAGAAATCGAAGTTCTGTGCCGCGCGGGTGACTTCGCCGATCGCTTCGGGAAGGATCTTGCCTTCCTGGCGGGCGAGCAGGGCACCGAACTCTTCCTTGCGGACGAGGGTCTCGTCTGCGGTCCTTTTCAGGATCGGGTGACGCTCCAGGATGCCGGAGGGGGACCAGGCGGGGAAGCTGCCTTGGCTGCGGCGATCGCCTGTTTCGCATCGTCGGCGCTGCCCTGGGCGTACATGCCGACCACATCACTGGGGTCGGACAGGCTGATGTTCCTGGATGCCTCGGTGCCGACCCATCCGCCGGCAATCAGGTTCTGGTAGATCGTCATGGATTGAACCTCCGATTTATCTTGAAATTCATGCTCAATGCATGAGGAAGCGCAGGGGTACGAGGACCAGATCGGGGAAAAGCACCAACAGGAACATCACACCGATCTCGGTCATCAGGAAGGGAAAGACTCCCTTGAAGGCATCATCGACGGAAATTCTCGAAACACTGGCCGCCACATTCAGCACGGTTCCGACCGGAGGCGTCACCATGCCAAGTGCGTTGTTCATGACGAACAGGATGCCAAAATAGACCGGATGAATACCCGCTTCACGAATGACCGGCATCAGCACCGGCGTGAGAATGAGGATGGTGGGCGCCATGTCCAGTGCCGTCCCGACGATGATGACCAGGATCATCAGTATGAACATCAGAAGGATCGGCGTATCGATGAATGGTTCCAGCATGTCCCGGACATAGCTTGGTATGTCCGCAGCGGCGATCAGCCACGCGGATACCATGGCGGCGGCGACGAGGAAGATGACCGAGGCAGTGATGTTTGCGGCGCGCACCACGATCCCGTAAAGATCCGGGATCTTGATCTCGCGATAGATGAACAGGCCGACCACCAGCGCATAAACTGCAGCAATCACCGCGGCTTCCGTCGGCGTGAAGATGCCGGCACGGATGCCACCAATGATGACGACCGGCAGCAGCAGCCCGATGCTCGCGTCGAGGGTGATCTTGAAGCGCTCCGGCATCGACTTTCTCGGCAGGGGCGCGATCTTGTCCCGGCGGCAGATGAAGCCCCAGGTGATGACCAGCGACAGCGCCATCAGCAGACCCGGGAAGATACCGGCCAGGAAGAGCTGGGTGATCGACACGCCGCCGGCCACGCCGAACAGGACGAGAGCGATCGCCGGTGGAAGAACCGGCGCGATAACGCCACCGGCGGCGAGAAGGCCGGTCGAACGCCGCACCGAATAGCCGGAGTCGCGCATGGCCGGTACGAGGAGCGCCGCGACAGCAGCAGTATCGGCGATGGCCGAACCGGACAGCGCCGCGAGAATGACGGCAGCCGCAATGCCTGCATAACCAAGACCACCGCGGAAATGCCCGATCCACGCGAGTGCTGCATTGACGATGCGGCGCGAAATGCCGCCGGCGTTCATCAGCTCGCCGGCGAGCAGGAAGAACGGCACGGCCAGAAGGGTGAAGCTGTCGGCGCCGCTCAACATGTTCTGCGCGATGATTTGCGGGCTCAACATGTCGATATGCCACATCATCGCCAGGCCGGAGACGATAAGGGCGAAAGCCACCGGCATGCCAAGCGCCATGGCGCCGAGCAGTGCGACGATAAAGACGAAGACGATCATGGATCGGACTCTCCCCTAACGGTACCGACGCTGTTCAGAGCAGCCTTCTCTTCGGCATCGACGAACATGGATTGGCGTGGGTCGCCGGCACCTGGCAGGAATGTCGAGACTAGGCTGACGGTGGTGATCGCCATCATTGAGAAGCCGGAAATGTAGGCGACGCTATAGACGTATTCCATCGGGATCATGAGAACCGGGGAGAGGTTATCCATGTTGACGTCGTGTTGCTGCCACGTCCCGGAAACGATGTAGATGCAGCAGGCGATGATCAGCAGGTCGCTGATCGCCTTGGCCCCCTTAGCGCCAGCCAGGGGCAGCATGTTGACGACTGTGTCCATCCCCAGATGCCCACGCTCACGCAGCACCACGACGGCACCAATGAAAGTCATCCAGACGAAGAGGAACCGTGAAAGCTCCTCGGAGACGAGGATGCCGGAATTGAAGCCATAGCGAAGCACGACGTTGCCAAACACGGTGACAACCATGCCCGTCATGCACAGAAACAGGATGAATTCGAGGAGCTTGAAATAGGCATCGACAATACGGTCGAGCGCACGGGATCGCATGGATGGGACCTCCCAGGCGGAAAAATGGGCCGGCAGGCATCACCGCATGCCGGCGCTTTTCATCAGTTGGAACCCGCTTGGATCTTCTTCAGTTCGGCGAAGTACATGTCGGAGAAATCCTTGCCGAATTCTGCCGAAAATTTCTCGACCACCGGCTTTACCCTTTCGGCGAAACGCTGGCGTTCCTCGGGTGAAATCTCGTTGATGGTCACACCGGCTTTCTTAACAGACTCCAGCCATTCGCTGGTCTTGGTCTTGACCAACTCACGCTTGTAGAGGGTGACCTCGCGCGCCGCCTCGCTGATGATCTTCTTCTCGTCGTCGTTCAGCTTGTTCCAGGTGGGCTTGCCGACAAGCATGACGACGGAGTTGAGGCTGTGGTTGGTTAGGGAAAGATACTTCTGAACCTCGAAAAGGCGCATGAAGACGATCTGCGGCAGCGGGTTTTCCTGCGCCTCGACGGTGCCCGTCTCAAGCGCCGTATAAATCTCGCTCACCGGCAGTGGCGTCGGATTGGCACCGAGCGTAGAGAAAAGTTCGAGATACATCGGGTTCTGGATCGCGCGGATCTTCAGGCCCTGGAAGTCTTCCCATTTTGTGATCGGCTTCGTCTTGGTCGTGGTTTCGCGGAAACCGTTATTGGTGAAGCCGAGCCCGATCCAACCTTTTTCCTCCATCAGTTGGTTGAATTTCGCGCCGACGGGACCATCCATCAACTTGTCGTATTCCTCGGTCGACCTGAATACGTAGGGTAGGTCGAGGATCGATACCTGTGGAATCTGGCCCGCCATCGTCACCGGGGAACCGCTCATGAAATCCTGCGTGCCGGCCTGCAGATTTGCCTGCATCTGCACGTCGGTGCCGAGCGTGGCACCCGGCGCAACGCTGATCTTGATCTTGCCGCCGCTCTTTTCGCCGACGAGTTCGGCGAACTTCTTGAAGCCAAGAAAGTCAGGATGCTGGTCGCTCTGACTGGTGCCGGCCCTGAGGCGCATCTCGCGGATTTCGGCCTTCGATGCCGCCGGCAGCGCGACGAGCGCCAGGGCGATTGCGGATGCCAGCAAGGCTCCGCGCTTCAGGCTGCTGAACTTACGATCGAGAAACATGTTTTCCTCCTCCGTTTCTATGGATGTCAAAGCTTTGTCGCCGGAACCAGCGGGTCAGACGGCTCTATGCGCGACGATGTCCTGCCGCTGCTCCCCGAGCCCGGCCACGCCGAGGCTCACGACGTCGCCCGCCTGCAGGAAGCGCGGAGGCGTCATCGCCATTCCGACGCCCGGCGGCGTACCCGTGGTGATCACGTCACCGGGCATGAGTTTCATGAATTGCGAGAGATACGAGACAATCGTTGCGAAGCCGAAGATCATCTTGGCGGTCGTGCCTGTCTGCATCCGCTCGCTGTTGACGTCGAGCCACAGGTCGAGGTTCTGGATATCCAGCTCGTCGGGGGTGACCAGCCAGGGACCCAGCGGGCCGTAGGTCGGCCCGCTCTTGCCCTTCATCCACTGGCCACCGCGCTCCAGCTGGAATTCGCGTTCCGAGATGTCGTGGCAGATGCAAAGGCCGGCGATCGAGGAAAGCGCCTGCTGCTCGTCGACCAGATAGGTCGGCTCGCCGATCACCATGGCGACCTCGACCTCCCAGTCCGTCTTCTTCGAATCCTTCATCAGCACGACGGGATCGTTCGGACCGGATATACAGGAGGTGAGCTTGTTGAAGACGATAGGTTCGGGCGGGATCGGCGCATTGCTTTCGATAGCGTGATCCACATAGTTCAGCCCGATCGAAATAAAATTGCGAACGTCGCCCACGCAGGGCCCGATCCGGGTATCGCCGGTGACTGCGGGAAGGCTCTGCGGATTCAGCGCTGACAGCTTTTGTACGGAAGCCTTCGAGAGATGACGGCCGGAAATGTCGTCTATGACCGTGCTCAGGTCGCGGATCGTCCCGCTGGCATCGATCATCCCGGGGCGCTCCTGTCCAGGCTCGCCAAATCGAACGAACTTCATTTCCCCTCCTCATGGCGGTTCCACGCCACGCTTCCGGCGCTGGATGACGCGCCCCGGCAAAAGGCGGGACGCGTCGCGCTCAATCAGACGCCAAGCGCCTCGAGTGCGCCGTCGATGACTTTCTTCTGCTCGTCGGAGACGGGCTCCATCGGCGCGCGCGGGAGGAAGTAGTCAACACCTTGTCGGGACTGGATGTATTTGGTGCAGGCCGGCAGGTTGTCGTGGCGGACGACGTTCCAGAGGCCGTTGAGCTTCCAGTGGATTTCGAGCGCCTTGGCGTGATCGCCCTTCTTTACGGCATTGAAGAGTTCGACGGTCTGCTGCGGAACGGCGGACGTCAGAGCCGAGATCGCTCCGTCCGCGCCGAGCGAGAAGCCCGGATAAAGCAGGGCGTCGATGCCGGTAAGGACGATATTGTCCTTGTTGGCGCTACCGATGAGATCCGAAAGCGACTTCAGATCGCCCGAACTCTGCTTCATACCGACGACGCCAGGCACTTCTTCCATGATCTTGAGCATCAGGTCTGCGGAGAGGTAGTTCCACGGGATGACGTTGTAGATCAGGATCGGCACGCCGGTTTGGTCGTAGATCTCGCGGAAATGGCGGACCGTAGCCTCTGCGCCCGGCTTGAAGAGGTAATGGACGGGGGTCACCTGCAGGGCCGCGGGCTTCAGATGCGCGATCTTCTTGGTACGCTCGATTGCCTCTATCGTCGAATTGACGATGAGACCGGCGACGAAAGGCACACGCCCGGCGATCGCCTCATGCGTGGCTTCCATCGACTCGACGAACTCTTCCGTCGAAAGGGTATGTCCCTCGCCGGTGCTGCCGCCTGCGACGATGCCATGGACGCCCGACTCGATCATGAAGTCGATCTGCTTCTTGATGCCGGATGCAACAAGTTTACCGCTTTGGTCAAAGGGCATCGTAACGGGTGGCAGAATGCCTTGCAGTTGGCTCTTCAGAGCGAGCTTGCTTTCCTGATTCATGATCCTCTCCTCCTTGATCGCCTGAAACGCCCTATCAAGGTCGCAATCAATAATTCCGCAATGCGGGATGACGTTTCGGATTTCGACCATATGGAGCGATGCGAGCCAAGTCAATAAGCCCCGCGGCAAATCTGCCGTTCCGAATCGATATTTTTGCTGGAAAACCGGAACGTCTGTACCGGATGCCGGGATTCGTGCTATGGAAGTCTTATGGACGCTTCAACTGAACACTCGAAAACCAAATCCCGCGGCTCGGACGAGAACCTGAAGTCGCTGATGAAGATCATGCGCGTTCTCGAATGTTTCTCAGTTAACGAAAGGGCGCTTTCGCTTTCTGAAATCTGCGATAAGACGGGTTTTCCGCGCAGCACGACGCACCGCCTGATGGCGTCGCTCAAGGAGGTCGGCTTCCTCGACCAGGATCGGGAGCGTGACAAATACCGCCTGGGACTGAAGCTCTTCGAGCTCGGGAATGTCGTCCTGATGAACCTCGACCTGCATCGGGAAGCGCGCCCGATCGTCGAGTCGCTTAAGCGCATGAGCGGACAGATGGTGCATCTGGCGATTTTCGACGGCCAGAGCGCTGTCGTCATTCACCGCGCCGACCCCTCCCCGGATCATGCACCGACCTCGACCTCCATCGAGAATGCGCCGGTGCACTGTACAAGCGTCGGCAAGGCGATCCTGGCCTGGCAGTCCGAAGCGGTCATCCAGAAGGTGATCAACGCCGGGCTGAGGGGTTATACCGACCAGACGATCACCTCCGGTCCCGCCCTGCTGGAGGAGCTCGAAAAGACTCGTCAGCGCGGATATGCAGTCGACGACGGCGAGCACCAGCCTGGCCTGCGTTGCGTCGGAGCTCCCATCCGCGGCCAGACAGGCCAAGTCATAGCCGGCATCAGCGTCAGCGGCCCGAGCTGGCAGATTAACGTATCGGATATCGAGGAACTGTCCAAAGTGGTGATCCACCACGCCAACCTCATCGGTCACCGTATCGGCCACCACCCGTAGGAATGAGAAGCGCCGCAACCGGAAGGTCCGGGCGGCGCATCTTCGCAAGGACATGCCGCCGGCATCATCTGCAGGCGGTATTTTTCGTTCAATGCTTGCTGGCCAGCGCATCGACAAGGCGAACGAAACCCAGCATGCCTGGATCGTCTATGCCCATGCTCTTCTCTGCAAACATGCGAGCGCGGCCTATCTTGCACGGCTTGTCGCGAAATGCGTCGAGCGTGGTATTGGCAGCCTTCGAAGCTTCCGCTGCAATCAGTGCCGCCGCATTCAGGCCGGCAGTCGCCTTGACGACCGCATCGAGGGCATCGAGTACCGTTTTGTCGCCGACGGAAGCGCCGCCCCGCTGGATCATGGCGTCGAGTGCGGCTTGCAGCAGAGCAGAAAGCTCGCTCCATTCAGCCGTCTCCCTACCTTTCGTCGCCTTGCCGATCGTCAGCAGCGCGGTGGCGAACAGCGTTCCGAGACTGGAACCCGTCGCGGAGGCGGCGGCACGCGCCAGCGTCTGGAACGCCGAGCCGAGGTCATCGCTGCCGCTGATATCTGTTTCGCCGAACTTGCCGAGAACACGGGCCAGCATCACCCCCGTGTCGCCATCGCCGAGTTTCGAATCCGCAGCGTTCAATTCCGCTTCGAGCGTCGTCATGCTGGCATTGACGATCTTCACAGCGTTCTCAAGGGTTGCTATGCTGATGCCGGCCATCACTTCACCTCCCAGAATGGGCTGTCGGACGGTGCGGCAAGCAGGCGTTCCAGCTCACTGTCCAGGAAGCAGAGGCTGATCGAGGCACCAGCCATTTCCATCGATGTTGCATAGTGGCCGACAAGCGGCTGGACGATCGCGAGGCCGGCCTCCTTCAGTTTGCGGAATGCGTGGCGATAGAGAATGAGCAGTTCCTCGAGCGGCGTCGCGCCGAGGCTGTTTACGAGAATCGAGACACGGCCCCCATGTCCCGCAGGACGCTCCGTGAGCAGGCGCGTGATCATGTCCTCGACGATCTCGTCGGCAGGCTTCATTTTGCTGCGCCAGAGTCCCGGCTCCCCGTGAATGCCCATGCCCATTTCGAATTCGTCTGCTGCGATCTCGAAGGTCGGTTTCGCGGCACCCGGCACCTGGCAGGGAGAAAGCGCCAGGCCGATCGTCCTGGTTGCCGCGACGGCTTGCCGTGCTGTCTGCGTCACGGCAGCCAGATCGGCTCCCTCTTCGGCGCGCGCACCGGCGATCTTGTAGGCATAGATGATGCCCGCGACGCCGCGGCGTTTCGCGCTTTCCTCCGGAGAGGCGCTGGCAATGTCATCCGTGCCGAGCACGGTGGTCGTCTCGATCTCGCCTTCGAGGAACTCACCGGCCATGTCGAAATTCATACGGTCGCCGCCGTAGTTGCCGTAGAGCCGGAGCACACCGGCTCCGCCATCGGCAAGCTTGATCGCCTCGATGCAACTGTCGATGTTCGGCCCCTCGAAGACGTTGCCGATCGAGCAAGTGTCGATCATGCCGCGACCAACATAGCCGGTAAAAAGCGGCAGGTGACCTGAACCACCGCCGGACACGATGCCGACCTTGCCCTTGCGCACTCCCTCCGAGCGGCAGACGACCCGCTTGGCCGAGCCGCCGAGTTTCAGGCGCGGATGCGCGAGCACAAGGCCTTCCAGCACTTCATCGACATAACCGGAAGCCGCATTCATCAGTTTTTTCACGATCTCTCCTTTCCCGTATTTCGGGATATAATTCCATCAATTTTCAGGAAGCATCTTACCCGGGTTCATGATGTTCATGGGATCGAGCGCCTGTTTGATGGCGCGCATCACATCAAGCGCCGCACCGTGCTCGGCCGCCATATACTGCCTCTTGTGCAGACCTATCCCATGCTCGCCGGAACATGTGCCACCATAGCGAATCGCCCTTTCCGCAACACGCGCGGCAAGAGCGTCCGCCCTCACCGTCTCGTCCGCGTCATTCGGATCGTGCATGATGCCAAGATGGAAATTGCCGTCTCCGACATGGCCGACCAGGGGGGCGATCAAGCCGCTTTCGCGGACATCCTCCTTGGTCTCGGTGATGCAGGCCGCGAATTCGGAGAGAGGCACGCAGGCGTCGGTGCCCATGTTGTCCTTGCCGGGTGCCAGCCATTTGCTGGCGTGATAGCAATTGTGCCGCGCTTTCCACAGCAGCGTCCGATCTTCCGGTCGCTCGGCATGGCGGAAGCGGCTGCCGTTGAAGGCGAGCGCCAGCTCCTCCATCGCTTGAGCGTCCTCCCGCACGCCGGAAGGGCTGCCGTGGAACTCGAAGAACAGGGTCGGCTTCTCGTCGAAGCCTTCCAGTTTCGAATAACCGATGCAGGCGCGGATCTGGACTTCGTCCAGCAGTTCGATCCTTGCTATCCGCAGGCCGGATTGCAGCGCCGTCGTCACAGTGCCGACCGCATCCTCGAACCGGTCGAACTGGCAGGTCGCAACCATCACCGCTTCCGGCAGCCCCTGCAGACGCACTTGGATTTCGGTAATTACCCCGAGCGTGCCTTCACTGCCGACGTAAAGCCGGGTCAGGTCGAGACCGGCGGATGACTTGCGGGCCCGGCCGCCGGTCCTGATGACCTCCCCGGCAGGGGTAACGACCGTCAGACCCAGCACGTTTTCACGCATTGTCCCGTAGCGCACCGCGTTGGTACCGGATGCCCGTGTCGCCGCCATGCCGCCGATCGTCGCGTCGGCGCCTGGATCGACGCTGAAGAAAAGGCCTTCGGCACGAAGGTCCGCATTGAGCTGTTCGCGAGTGACGCCAGCCTCCACCCGGCAATCCAGCGCCTCGGCGGAGACCTGCAAAATCCGGTTCATTCGCGTGAGGTCGAGACTCACCCCGCCGCGAACCGCTGCGACATGCCCCTCCAGCGACGAACCGGTACCAAAAGGCACGACCGGCACGCGCTCAGCATGGCAGAGTTTCAGCAGTGCCGCGACCTCTTCCACGCTTTCGGCGAAGACTACCGCATCTGGCATGCCTCTGAACATATAGCCTTCGCCATGGCTGTGTTGCTCACGTAGCGCGGTCGAGAAAGAAGCCCGTTCGCCAAAAAGGGCCAGAAGTGTGTCTTTGAATGTCTCGTTCACGGAGCTCACCTGTTGCCGTGGTCATGCGCCGAGATAGGTCTGGCGCACGTAATCGTTTTCGATCAGGTCATCTGCCTCGCCGGAAAGTGCGACCCGGCCGTTCTCAAGCACATAGCCGTGGTCGGCAACCGAGAGCGCCGCATAGGCGTTCTGCTCGACGATCAGGACCGTCCGCCCGGTATCTGCGATGCGGCGGATATCCTCGAACATTTCCGTCGTCAGCTTCGGGGACAGGCCCATCGAAGGCTCGTCCAGAAGCAGCACGCGAGGCTGCGCCATTAGGCCGCGTCCGATCGCCAGCATCTGCTGTTCGCCGCCGGACAGCACGCCGCCCAGCGAATTTGCCTTTTTCGCCAGAACCGGAAACAGATCGAGCACTTCCTCCATCACCTGGCGTGTTCCCGCCTTGTCATGCCGGCGCACATAGGAACCGACCTCGAGGTTTTCCCTCACCGTCATCGTCGCGAAGATCCGCCGGCGCTGCGGCACGCAGGTGATGCCCTTCTTCACGATCGCCTGCACGCTGTCGCCGGCGATCGACCGTCCATCCAGTGTGACGCTGCCCGACGCGGGCTTGACCCGGCCGATGATGACGTTGAGCGTCGTTGACTTGCCGGCGCCATTGGCGCCGATCACGGCGACGACCTGACGCTCCTTCACTTCCAGCGACAGATCAAACAGAATCTGCGCCTTGCCGTAATAGGAATCGACGTTGGAGAGCTTGAGCATGACATCGCCGACTTCCGTCGGCGAGTTTTCCGTTACAGCCAGCATGACCACTCCTTAGAACTTGACCACCGTCAGCAGGGAAGGTTGACCGTTCTTGATCTCGATGATGTTGGTCTGATGATTGCAGTCGCCGTTGGCTTCGCATTTGTAATGCGCAAGAACTCCCTGCGTATCGATCTTGCCGAAAGCCTCGCGGATTTTCTTCGCATCGGCGCTGCCGGCTATCTTGATCGCCTGCACGGCGAGCTTGACGCTGTCATAATAGGTCGCAGCATAAAGTTCTGGCAGTTCGCCGTATTTCTTCTGGAATTTCTCGACGAAGGCCTTCACGTTCGGGTCCGGGTTGGCCGGCAGGAAATCGGTGGCGCTGATGACGCCTTCACCTGTCGGACCGGCAAGATTGATGAAGGCCGGCTGGCTAAGCGACGTGCTGCCTGCAAACTTGAACGGCAGTCCGAACTGGCGGGCCTGGCGAACGATCAGGGCGGACTCGTTGTCATGCGTCCACATGATGACCAGTTCGGCACCAGCCGACTGCAGACGTGAGAGCTGGGCCGAGAAGTCGGTATCGCCGGCATTGTGGCTCTCGTTGGCGACAGGCGTGATTCCCTTGTCCTTCAAGGCGGCCACGACACGTTCCGCACCCCCCTTGCCGAAATCGTCATGGATAGAGATGACGCCGATCTTGGTGGTCTTGAGATGTTCGAGGGCGTAGGAAACGAGGGCTTGGGCCTGCAGATTGTCGTTGCCCCGAATGCGGACGACGTAGTCGCATCCCTGTTGCGTAACAGGTACGCCGCTCGCGCCGGTGATCGAGACCATCGAGCCGTCGCAGTAGTTCTTCATCGTCGCGAGCTGCGCGACGGAGAAATGCGGTCCGACGACAACTGGCACCTTGCTGACTTCCTTGAGCTTGCTCATCGCGTTGATCGCGGCGTTCGGATTGTCCGCCTGGTCGTCTTCGAAGGTCACTACGAGCTTCTGGCCGAGTACACCGCCTTCGGCGTTGATCTCCTCGACCGCCATGTCAACGCCCTGTTTGAAATACTTTCCGAGCAGCGCGCGAGGGCCGGTCATCGGAGCTGCCGCGCCGATGGTCAGGTCGGCAGCGTTGGCAAACGTCGCCATGCCGCCAAGGGCCACCAATCCGGCCAGAAGTACCGGTGCGAAATTCTTCCTCATGCGTGTCTTCTCCTCTCATTGCGCCTGGAACCGTTTCTTATCGGGCCTCAGGTCGCACTCTCCACGATCTTAGGCCTGCGCTTGCGCACGACCTTTCCTCCCAGATAGGCGTCGATCACCATCGGATCGCGCGCCACGCTTTGGGCAGAGCCCTCGGCGATCTTGTCTCCCAGGTTCAGCACCACGATACGGTCGCACATGCTGACGACGAGCTTGACGCGGTGCTCCACCACGAGGATCGTCATCCCCTGGTACCTGAGCTGTTTCAGTATCTCTGCCAGCTCCATGATCAGGCCGCCGCGCAGGCCGGCGCCCGGTTCGTCGAGCAGCAGCAGCTTCGGTTTGTTGACGACCGAGCGTGCCAGTTCCACAAGGCGACTCTGGCCGAAGGACAGGTCGCTGGCCCGCCTCGTCGCCAGATGGCGGATTCCCATGAGGTTGAGCGCCTTCAGCGCCTCGTCGCGTGCCAGTTCCTCGTCGGCGCGCGCCTTGGCTGTCCCGATGGCGCCGGACACGATATGTGCCCGCCGTGTCGCAGGATGGCAGATCATCACGTTTTCCAGCACCGTCATCGAATTCCAGACGCGGACGTTCTGGAAGATTCGCGCAACACCCGCAGCATGCACATCCCAGGCTGGCAGGCCCGAGATCAACTGGCCATCGAGTGATATGCGCCCGGACGAGACCCCCGCGATGCCGGAGCACGCATTGATCATCGTCGACTTGCCGGAGCCATTGGGACCGATCAACCCGAGGATTTCGCCGCGACTGACGGTGAAGGACACGTCCTTGAGAGCAACCAGCCCACCAAAGCTTTTCGAAACGTTCTCGACCACCAGCAGCGGCTCTGCGACCGGGCGAACCTGACCCGCCTCGGATTGCTCCCGCTCGGCCTGCAGCCTTGCGGCGACCGCAAGCGCTCGCTGTTCTTCCTCTTCGACGCTCACCTCGTTGGAAACGTCCTCGGCCTTCACTTCGCCGATCGTATTGCCTTCCTCGCCGGGAAGCCACGGCGCCAGCAGCCAGTCGGCAACTATGCCGAGCCCCTTCGGCACCGTCAGCAGGATGATAACCACGCCGAGACCGAAGATCGCCATATAATAGGTCTGCAGATCACGCAGCGCTTCCGGAAGACCGACCACCACGAGGGCACCAAGGAAAGTCCCGCCGATCGATCCCATGCCACCGATGACCACCATCAGCAGCATCTTGATACTTTCGAAGATCAGGAAGTTGTTGGGCGAAATGAAGCCGAAGGTCAGCACGAAGACCGCGCCTGCCAAGGCACCGTAGATGCTGCACAGCGAGAAGGACATCACCCGCACCATGCGCGAATTGACGCCCATGGATTCCGCGGCCAGATCATCATCGCGGATCGAGCGCATCTGGCGGCCGAACGCGGTCCGGTAGATGCGCAGCGCCACGGCATAAGCCAGCACGGTCAGCAGGAAAAGCGGAACGTAAAGCTGCTGCGAAAGCCCTCCGCCCATGACCGGAAAGCTGAGCGTCGGAATGTCGCGCAGCCCGAACGGTCCACCGGTCAGCCAGGATTCGTTCAGCACGACCAGACGGAAGATTTCGTTGAGGCCGAGCGTGGTGATGGCAAGGTAATGCCCCTTGATGCGGGTGCTGACGAGACCGAGGGCGGCTCCAAGGAATCCGGTTCCGACAACGGCGACCGGCAATGCAATCCACCAGGGCAAGGCGAGCCCGGTCATGATGAGGCCGGCCGTGTATGCACCGAAGCCCATGAAGGCAGCCTGCCCGAGCACCACCATGCCGGTGATGCCGGTCGCGATCGTCACGCCGAGCGCGGCGATGGAGTAAATGAAGGCAAGATTGAGAACCTGCAATGCATAACCGTTCACACCGACGAAGGGAGGCAGCAGCAAGCCCAGCAGGATGACGGCCAGGATGGCCTTGCGCGTGCGCATGGATACGTTCATCGCAATCTCCTCCTCAGGCGCGGTCGGCGTTTGCTTCGGGGATCAGGCCTTCCGGACGGATCAGCAGGAAGACGAGAAGGACGATGAAGGCGATGGCATCCTTATAGGTCGACGAGATCAGGAACGCGGCAACGTTCTCGCCCAGTCCGAGGATCAGTCCGCCGATGATGGCGCCGGGAATACTGCCGAAGCCGCCGATGATCATCGCGACGAAGCTCTTCAGGCCGACCAGTGTCCCAAGTTCGGTCGTGACGAAAAACATCGGAGCAAGGAGAATGCCGCCAAGCGCCGAAAGAACGCTGGCATAGGCGAAGGTCCCCGCCAGCACCCAGTTGACGGAGATGCCCATCAGCGCCGCTGTTTCACGGTCCTGCGCGACGGCACGCATAACCTTGCCGATCATCGTGTAGCGCAGTACCAGATACTGAAGCGCCATGATGACGAAGACGACGGCGAAGATCAGAATCTGCTGCTTGGAAATGCTCACCGAACCGAAATTCAGCGAGTCGAAGCCGAACGGTCCGGGATAGAGCAACGGTTCCGGCCCGTAGATGATGCGGGCGGTTTCCTTGAGAAACAGGCCAAACCCGACCGTGGCGATGATGGCGACGATCGTGCGCTGCTTTTGAAGGCGCGAGAACACGATGCGCGAAAACGCGGCCCCGAGGCCCGCCATGGCGACCATGGCCAGCGGTGCCGCGACATAGAAAGGAAGATCCATCCGGGTGACGAAGGTGGCGACAAAGATGAAAGCGCCGAAGGTAAGAAATTCACCCGCTGCGAAATTCACGATGTTCATCGTCTTCCAGACGAAGGCGTAGCCCAGTGCTACAAGCGCGTAAATGGCGCCCATAGCCAGCCCGCTCACAACGACCTGCCCTAACATGCGATCTCCTCTCCATGATGCTGCGGCTTCCGCGAAGCACTGCTGGCGCCATAAGGTGAGGCACCGCCGCCATGCAACTGCACTTCAATCCCGGTATTCGGAATTTAATCTCCCATATTTGGAATTCATAGAGATGCCCGTCGCCCCTGTCAACAAACATGGCCACGAGAAAGCGCCGCATTTCTTGCCACATTGATATTATCTGGCACACTATCCCGTATTTCGGAATAGTTCTTCGCCATTGTCATGACGATGTGATATGCCCGCGGTACAGCAAGCGCAGCCGATATCGACAATATTTAGTTCCGCGAAGAGTCAACCGCTAAGCAAGGATCTGCCACTGTACATTGCTCCTTAGAGATCTAGGCAGTGTGGACGGATCGGCGCATGAAGAGAGGCGAGGATTCCTTTGACGGGATTTGTCTGCTTCATGGAGAGCCGACTGATTTGGAGGTCGGCAATGTCCACGAAGATGACGGAGAAGGATTGGGTGGTGGCGCTGGAGGTGTTCCTGGCCTCGCTGCCGCATCGGGGCAACAAGGGCCGTGACGACCGGCTGTTTCTGGAAGCGATGCACTATTTCTCGGTCCACAACACCTCTTGCGGGCGCTGCCGGAGCGGTTCGGCAAATGGAACAGCGTCTGGAAACGCTTCGACAGGTTGAGCAAGGCAGGCATGTTCGAAACCTTCTTCGATCACCTCGCGGCGCTGTCGTCGTCGTCGCATCTGATCCAGATGTTCGATAGCACCGTCGTGCGCGCCCATGTCTCGGCCGCAGGCGCAAAGGGGGACAGAACGGCCAGGCGCTCGGCCGCTCGCGCGGCGGCTTCTCCACCAAAATCCACCTGAAGACCGACTTCGACGGCCATCCGGTCGCCTTCGACCTGACCGGCGGCGAAAAGGCGACGCACCGCACTTCACCGTCCTGCTCGGCCTCGGCCCCGATGTCGATCCGAGGGCGGTCGTCGCCGACAAGGGCTACGCCAGCAAGGCCAACCGGCAGGCAGCGCGGTCACGCGGCATCATCCCCGGTATTTCGCGAAAGGCCAACGAAATGGGCAAGCCGGGCTTCTTCGCCAAAGCCATCTACAAAGGGCGCGCACGTATCGAGCAGGCGGTCGGTAAGCTCAAGCGCTTCAAGCGTGTCGCCCTACCATGCGACAAGACGAAGCGCAACTTCGCGGCCATCGTCGCGCTCGCCGCGGGTTTCACCTTGGTCAAATCCGTCCACACCGCCTGGCCCGGGATCAGGCACGAAGCTTTCACTTAGAGTATTCGCTCTACCGTAAGCCAGATCGGTTCCTTGCTTCGATACGATGACTCCCATACCGCCGCCCCCACAGCAGCCAGCTTGGGCACATCCTCAGCGAGAACGGATCCAATCACCGGCGCGAGGATATCTTCCGTGGTGCGTCCATACTGAACGATGAATTTCTGCCCCGTGCGAGCGTTGAAGCGCAATCGTCCGGGAGGTGCAAGACGGATTTCTTCCTTGAAAGGCGTCGGCGCCGTCGAAACCAGGGGCGTGTAAGCCATCAGGGATTCCCCGGCGACCATGGCATGGGTCTGGAGGCAGGTGAAGGGCATTATTGACAGCAGTTCCTCGCAAAGTCCGGTATTGCCCGACGTCGCGAGGAAAGCGCGTACCTCTATGCCGACCGGCTCCCACCGCAGACGCAACAGGGTGTCGGTCGGCTGCAGGTTGTCAACGACAGGCGGAAGGTCGGCCTCCTTGCCATCCGCATACCGCATCGAGTCGCCGATATCCCACGGAAACCAGTGGTAAGCCCATCCATAGAGAAGATTCGTGTAGCGAAGAAACTTTGTCAGGGCTTGATCGAACTGTTCCACATCGAGCGTCGGGGCCACCTTGAGAAAACCGTGCCCAAGGACTTTCAACTCACCGAAGCCGCTGTAGCCGAGATAGTTCAAGACTGTGGGAAACATTTCGGCAGCCATCGCACGCGACGCTTCGACGTCCTTGCGTTGCCTATGCAGGACAAGCATGGGGTAGACGATATACATCGTGAAGTCGCGCAGCATCCCATGCGCAATGTCCAGCGTCGTGAAATAACTGCCTTTGCTGCCTGGGCGTGTCTCCAATTGGCCAGTGCGTAGTTTCTGGTGCTCCTGCGGTTCTTCGCGCGCAACCCTTGCGGTGGCGGCATCCATATCGTCGAGGAAGGTCTCAAAGCTCATCACGGGTTTTCCTCCAAAGGTTCCTTTGGTTCATGAGATACGATGTTTTGGATGCGGCGACCGCGCCGCATTCCGTTTGGCCAAGGCGCCAAGGCGGATTGCTGGACCAGCCGATCATTCCGCCGCAACGCCGTATGAACGGCCTTCGAGGAAGTCATTTGCTGCCTCAAGGGCACGCGAAACGTCACTTTCCGTCACGCGCTCGCCCTTCACCGTCAGCGTCTCTCTGACGAACTCGATCGTCCGCTGACGCATGGGCCGCGGCATCGCGAGAATTTGCTGTGCGAGGAAGGATCGAACCTCAGGAGTCCATATTCCGTTATAGGCATCACGCTCGGGGCCGTAGGCAAATTTGCCGACGGTCATTTTCGCTATGAGTTCCGCTCTCAACTCCGCGGTGCGATCTTTGTCGATCGAGTTGCCGTCGATCACGACACCGTAACTCTCCCGGGCAACGGTTTGGGAAAGAAGATCCATACGAACATCGTTCAGGACCAGTTCCGGATCACGCTCCAACGGGTTGCCGAAACCTCCTCCAGCGGGCGAAACGATCCGGACAACATCTCCGCGGGCCATCTGAAGGACCCGGATCTTGCCGATCGACCTCTCGTCGGCACGGCCGGGATTGGTGATCACCTCGCCCAGCTTGCCCGGAAAGCCACCCTTGAATCCCCAGGGACGGAACTTGAACCGGTTCATCCCGCGCACCGTCATGGTCGCTTCCAGGCCGGTGTTCTCGATTTCCATGACCAGCGCGGCGCCGCCCCGCCAGCGTCCGGGCGACTGCGTGTCGGCGACGAGATGGCAGCGACGCATATGCATGACCGTCTCGACCTCCAGCACTTCCGTCGGAATGCTCTTCAGGGCACCGGAGCGGCCGTCGACGCCATCGATGCCGTCCTTGCCGATGCGGCCGCCGCCGCCGCCGATGATCGGATTGAGCACGCTGACCCTCTGGCGGCCAGTCTGGGGATCGCGCGCATTGGCGACGATGATGCCGACCATGCCGGCGCCCGCGGCCATGACGCCGTCCGGCAGGGCCTGGTTGAGGCAGCCGAGGATCACGTCGAAGACGCGGGTTCCCGCCGCGACGCGGGAGCCCATCGCAGCCGGATATTCGGCATTGATCACCGTGCCGCGCGGCGCCTTCGTCCGGATCGGCCGCAGCAGCCCGGCATTTTTCGGAACGCCTGGCTCGACGCTCATGATGTAATAGGTGAGCGCCTGGGTGACATAAGGATGCGTGCGCTCGCCAATGATGAAGTTGTAGGCGGCCGCCACCTGCGGATCGGTGCCGGTGAAGTCGAGATCGATTTCCTCGCCCTTCACCGTCATGGTGGCGGTGATGTGGGCGTGCTGGTTCTCCTCTATCCCTTCGAGATAATCGGAAAAGGAATAGGTTCCGTCCGGAATGCCGGCGATGACCTGCCGCGCCTTCAGCTCGGCAAAGGCGATGACTTCGTTCATGCCCTCCTTGACGGCCGCGGTACCATACCGGTCGCAAAGCTGGTTGAGACGCTTGTCCATGCTCTTCATCGCCGAGAGCATCGCCTGGAAGTCACCCCACATCTCGTCCGGGATGCGGCTGTTGTCGAGAAAGATGTTCTTCGCATCCGGGTTGAGGCGCCCCCGATCGAAGAGCTTGATCGGCCGCACGCGGAGCCCCTCCTGGAAGGATTCGGTGAATGTCGGGGAAATACTGCCCGGCACGGCGCCGCCGATGTCCGACGCATGCACGAAGGACCATCCGAAGGCGATCAGTTCGCCCTCCCGGAAGATCGGATAGATCAGCGTCACGTCCATCATGTGGGTGACGAGCCCGTCGGTGAAGAACGGATCGTTGGTGATATAGCAGTCGCCCGACGCGAAATTCTCGCGGCCGATGCGGTTCAGCGTCTCCTGCAGCGGCAGCCCGATGAACACCGTCACGCCGGACTGGCTGGGATAGGCGAAGATATCGCCTTCCGGGGTTGCGAGCGCGCACTGATAATCCTGCACGAGCTTGACGAATGTGGTGTGCGCGGTCCGGTGGAGAACGGTCGACGCTTCCTCGACGATGGCCGTGAAGCGGTTGTTCATGATCGCGGTGCGGACGGGGTCCATGGGTTTACTCCCGGATGAGAATGAGATCGCCGAAACCGTTCACCGAGGCGGTGAACTTCGGGGGAATGAGAATGGTGGTGTCGACCTGCTCGATGATGGCCGGTCCGGCGACCGTGGCCTCTTCGGTCAGGACCGAACGATCGTAGACGGCGGCCTCAAGCGATTGACCGCCGATCTGGATCGGCCGGCTGCCCTTCGCGACGGCGGCCTGGTCAGCTCTGCCGCCCTGTTCGATGCCGGGTGCTGCGAGCGATCCGGAGATGCGGACGCGGATCTGCAGGAGTTCGACCTCCGCCTCGCGATCGGAATGGGTGTAGAGCCGCTGGTGCTCGTCGTGGAAAGCGTCCACCAGTCCCTTCAGCGAACCGCCTGAAAGGTCGTCCGCGCCCACCGTCACCTGAAGCTGGAAGGACTGGCCGCGGTAGCGCATTTCCGCGTAGCGGTCGATATCGACGGAAACGAGCTGATGCGCCTCGATCTGCTGGAGAAGCCACCGGCGTGCCTCGGCTTCGAGTTCGCCGAAGCGGGCGGCAAGCGTATTGGCATCGATATCCAGCCCCTGAACCGTCATCGCCAGGTCGTGGATGAGCTTGGCGACAAGCCCGCCCGAGGCACAGAAGACCGACGGCGTCGGCGGGATCAGAACGCGGCGGATGCCCATCTCGGCTGCGAGAAGCGGCCCATGCAGAGAGCCGGCGCCGCCATAGACGACGAGCGTCACGTCCTCGGGATCGGCCCCGTGCCGCGCGAGATAGGGAAGAACGCGCGCCACCATGTTTGATGTGGCGACGGTGAGCGCAGCTTCCGCGCACCGGACGCCGTCCTGGCCCATCGCCGCCGAGAGACCGGAAAACGCACCTTCGGCCGCCGCGACGTCGAGCTTCATCTTGCCGCCGAGAAAATAGTCAGGGTCGAGATAGCCGCAGAGGAGATAGGCATCCGAGACCGTCGGCTCGGTTCCGCCATGGCCGAAGCAGGCGGGACCGGGCCTTGCCCCGGCCGAGCGCGGCCCGACCCTCAGAACACGGCCGTCGAGCGAGACGATCGACCCGCCGCCCGCGCCGATGGCCTCGATTTCGGTCACCGGCATGCTGAGCGGGAAATCGCCCACCTCGGCACTGCTCGAAATCGTCGCCCGACTGTCGCGGATCAGGGAGACATCGGTGCTGGTGCCGCCCATGTCGAAGGTCAGGTACTGGCCGCCGTTCAGCCTCTCCGACACCGAGAGGGCCGCCGAAACCCCCGAGGCGGGGCCCGAAAGCAGGGTCTGGACCGGGAACTGGCGCGCCTCGCTCGCTGCCATCGCACCGCCGTTGGAGCGGGTGATGAACAGTCTCGCCTTCGGCAACCTTTTGGAAAGATAGTGCTCGATATCGGCAATGTAGGTCTGCATCTTCGGCTTCACGAAGGCGTTCAGGACGGCGACGATGGCACGTTCGTATTCCCCGATCTGCGGCCAGATCTCGCTTGAGATCGACACCTCGAAATCCCCGCCCAGCTCTTCGCGCGCCGCTTCGCGCGCCGCCAGCTCATGCGAGGGGTTGCGGTAGCTGTGGTAGAAGGCGATGGCGATCCCAGTGGCGCCGCCATCACGCGCCTTGCGGGCAACGGCCCTGACTTCCTCAAGATCGAGCGGCCTGCGGGCGGTCCCGTCCGACATCAGCCTTTCCTCAATCTCGAAGACGAGATTGCGGGGAACCAACGGCACAGTGCGCTGATTGAAGAAATCGGTCGGCTGCTTCAGGCGCAGGCGCTGCAGATTGAGGATATCGCGAAAGCCTGCCGTCGTCAGGAGGGCGATCGGCGGTGCCGACCTTTCGATCACGGTGTTGGTGCTGACGGTGGTGCCGTGCACCACGGTGATTTCCTCGTCATCGTGAAAGCCGATCGAATCCAGCATCTGGTCGACGCCGTTGCGGAAACCGTCGGCGTAGTTGGGGGGGGTCGAAGGCACCTTCAGGGACATGGTGCGACTGTTACCGTCGTTGGATCTCCAGGCGATCACATCCGTGAAGGTGCCGCCGATATCGATTCCAATCCGAAGCATTGGATGTGTCCTTTACTAAAACTGCGTCGTAGAGACGATTTCAAACCAAGAGAAAGTGCCCGGGCGCCCGCTCTTCGAGCGCCTCGCCGGCCGGATATCGCTCGGGATCATAGATCAGCCGCGTCCTGCGCCTTTCGACATCCGGGTCCGGCACCGGAGCGGCGGAAAGCAGGGCCTGCGTGTACGGATGAAGAGGATTGCCGAACACGGAGGCCGCCGGCCCGATTTC
Source organism: Xaviernesmea oryzae (assembly GCF_900177415.1). Classification (GTDB taxonomy): domain Bacteria; phylum Pseudomonadota; class Alphaproteobacteria; order Rhizobiales; family Rhizobiaceae; genus Neorhizobium; species Neorhizobium oryzae_A. Next base: position 385,538 of record NZ_FXAF01000008.1, read on the forward strand.
GACGATCCTGCCGCGCAGCATCACCGCGACCCGGTCGCAGAGGTAGCGGACCATGCTGAGATCGTGAGCGATGAACAGGTAGGTCAGCCCCATCCGCTGCTGCAGTTCCTTGAAGAGGTTCACGATCTGGGCCTGGATGGAGACGTCCAAGGCGGTGATCGGCTCATCCGCGACGATGAACGAGGGATCGGAGGCAATCGCCCGGGCAATACAGATGCGCTGCCGCTGGCCTCCGGAAAATTCATGCGGAAACCGCCTCATCAAGGCCGGGTCCAACCCGACCGTGCTGAAAAGCTCCGCGACGCGCTCCTCTCTCTCACTCCGGTTCCTGCCGCTATGGACGCAAAGCGGCTCGGCGACGAAGTCGCCGACACGCATTCGCGGGCTGAGCGCCGCATACGGGTCCTGGAAGACGACCTGCATCGCCTTCCGCAGCGGCCTCATCTCATTGCGGGAGGCGTTGGTGATCTCCTGCCCGTCAAACCACAATCGTCCGCCGGTGAGCGTCTCGAGCCGCAGCACCATCCGGCCAAGCGTGCTCTTGCCCGATCCCGATTCCCCCACGAGGCCGACGATCTCGCGCCGGGCGATGTCGAGGGAAACGCCGTTGACGACGGGCGCCGGCCTGGCATTCCGCCAGCCCCGGCTTTCGTAGACCTTGGTCGCGTTCTCGATCCTGACGAGAGGTTCTGTCCGTGTCATTCCGCACCTCCCGTTTCACGAATGCGCGTCTTGAGATCGTACCAGGCCGCCACTTCATGACCCTGGACGTCGCCGACCGGCCGCAATGCGGGGCGTTCTTCGAAGCAACGCGGCGTGGCGAACGGATTGCGTTCGGCAAAAGGATCACCCTTCGCCAGCCGGAACGGGTTGGGCGGCTGGCCCGGTATCTGGTAGAGCGGTTCGCCCGCCACCTGGTCGGGACGCGGCAGCGACTTCAGGAGGCTCCAGGTATAGGCGCTCGCCGGATTGTAGAAGACCGATCGCACCGGCCCGCGCTCCATGATCTGGCCCGCATACATGACCTGGACGGTCTCGGCGAAGCCGGCCACCACGCCGATGTCATGCGTGATCCACAGGACGGACATCCCGAAACGCTCCTTCAGGGAGCGGATGAGATCGATCACCTGCGCCTGGATGGTGACGTCGAGAGCGGTGGTCGCCTCGTCCGCGATGAGCAGCCGCGGTTCGCAGGCCAGCGCGGTCGCGATCATCACGCGCTGCCGCATGCCGCCGGAAAACTGGAACGGGAAAGCGCGCATCCGGCGTTCCGCGTCGGGAATTCCGACGAGTTCGAGCAGTTCGCGCGCCCTTGCCCGCGCCGACCGCCAGTCCAGCCGCTTGTGGCGCACCAGGACTTCGCTGATCTGCCGGCCGACGGTGAGGACCGGATTGAGCGAGGTCATCGGGTCCTGGAAAACGATGCCGATCTCCTTGCCGCGCACGTTGCGCAGTTCCTGCGCGTTCATCTTCAGGAGATCGCGCCCGGCGAAGACGATCTCGCCGCTTTCCACCGCCAGCCCGCGCGGCAACAGGCCGAGCATGGCGAGGACATGCATGCTCTTGCCGCTGCCGCTTTCGCCGACGATGCCGAGCGTTTCGTTTTCGCAAAGGTCGTAGCTGATATCGTTGACGGGATATCCGGTCTCGCCGCCGTTCTGGATGCGGATCTTGAGGTTTCTGATCCGGAAAAGAGGTTCGGCCATCTCACGTCACCTTCGGATCGAGAAGATCGCGGAGCCAGTCCCCGGTCAGGTTGACGGACAGTGCGGTGATGAAGATGGCGGCTCCCGGAAAGATGGCGATCCAGGGCGCGGAGGACATGTAGGAGCGGCCTTCCGCGAGCATTCGTCCCCAGCTCGGCGACGGCGGCTGGACACCAAGACCGAGAAAGCTCAGCGCCGCTTCGAGGATGATGACGCGGGCAAGCTCGATGGTGGCGATCACCAGGGCGGCCGAGAGAACATTCGGCAGGATGTGCTGGAAGATGATCCTGACATCGCCGAGCCCGATCGCATGCGCGGACTGGATATATTCCCGCTCCCGCACGACCAGCACCTGGCCGCGGACCACGCGGGCGTACTGGACCCAGCTCGTGAGCGCCAGCACGAAGATCAGGTTCTGCAGGCTGGGACCGATTGTCCCGACGACGAGCAGGGCCAGCAGGCTCAGCGGGATCGACAGCTGCACGTCGACGATGCGCATCAGGACCGCATCCACCCAGCGGCCGTAGTAACCGGCGACAAGGCCGATGACGATCCCGATGGCGCCGCCGAGCAGCACGGCCGTTGCGCCGATCGTCAAGGTCACCCGGGCCCCATGGATCGTCCGGGACAGGACATCGCGGCCGAGCTGGTCGGTGCCGAAGAGATGCAATCCCTTCGTCGTGTTGAAGGATGGCGGCGCGAGCCGGGCCATCAGGTTGTTTGCCGTGGGACTGGCAAGGCCGAGCAGCGGGCCGAACAGGGCGACGGCGATCAGCAGCACGATCAGCGAGACGCCGATGATGCCTGCGATGCTGCCAAATTTGGAAGAGACGCGCATGGGATGAACCTTACCTTCCAAGCCGGATTCGCGGATCGAGGAGGGTGTAGAGAAGGTCGACCAGGAAATTGATGCAGACGAAGATCGTCGCGATCAGGAAGACGCCTGCCTGGATCACCGGGAAGTCCTTGCTGTCGATCGCCTGGACCAGAAGCCTGCCGACGCCCGGCCAGGAAAAGACGGTTTCGGTGACCGCCGAGCCACCCAACAATTCTGCGGCCAGAAGGGCGAGCATGGTCACGACCGGGATCAGGGCGTTCCGCGCCGCATGAACCATGAAGATGGTCCGCGGCATCAGCCCCTTGGCTCTCGCCGTCCGGATGTAATCCTCCGACAGCGTCTCGATCATGCTCGACCGGAAGAGCCGGGTGATGTTCGCGGCCACGAAGATCCCGAGCGCCATAGTGGGAAGCACCAGCGATGCCGGTCCATCCCACCCGCCGGTCGGGAACCAGCCGAGCTCCACCGCGAAGAAAAGGACAAGCAGGATGCCGAGCCAGAATACCGGCGTGGCCTGTCCGGCCAGCGCAAAGCACATGACGACGAATTCGAGAAACCGGCCCCGCGCCAATGCGGCGGCAAACCCCGTTGCCGCCCCGAGGACCGCCCCGAGCGCGAGCGACGACGCGGTCAGGATCGCCGTGGCCGGCATCCGTTCCAGCACGACCTCCATCGCGGGCCGGAAGGACTGGTAGGACAGCCCGAAATCGCCGACGACCGCATGGCCCAGAAAGTCCAGATATTGCACGACCATCGGACGTTCCAGACCCAGGCTGCTGCGCAGTTCCTGGATCTGGCTGTCCGGCGTTCCCAGTGGCAGGAGAAGCACCGCCGGGTCGCCGAGCATGCGCGTCACGACAAAGACGATCGTCACGATACCCCAGATGGCGAGCAGCGACTGACCGATGCGGATGAGGAAGTATCGCGACATGACGCCCTACTTCAGAACCACGTCGGCAGCGCGAATCCAGTCGTCGCCCCGCGCCTTCCATTCGATGCGCGCCGAGGTGGCATAGGTGAACGGCTGAGCGAACAGAAAAATCACCGGCGCTTCACGGCACATGATCTCGGTCGCCTGTTTGTAATGGACAAGCCGGTCCTTCGGATCGTTGGTCGCGCGACCGGCTTTCAGGGCTGCATCGTAATCGGCATTCTTGAAATATGCGGTCGGATTCTGGGAGGCGTAGAGGCCGAGCTGGCCGTCGGCATCGAGCGTCGGCCAAGCCTGCCCCATCAGCGACATCGCCCCCATCTCACCGCGAGAATAGGGCTGGACCCAGGAGCTGAAGTCATATTCACGGATCACGGCATCGAGGCCGACTTCCTGAAGCTGCGCGGCGACGACCTGGCTGATCTCGCTCGCCATGAAATAGCGCCCCATCGGCACCTGCAGCTCGATCTGCGTGCCCGACACAAGACCGGATTCGGCGATCAGCTGCTTGGCCTTTTCGGGATCGTAGGGATAGGGCTTGAGGTCTGCGTTGTAGCCGAAATAGGCGGGCGTCATGATCTGGCAATTGCTGACGGTGCCAAGGCCGCCGAGCAGCCCGTCGACGATCGCCTGCTTGTCGATCGCATAGTTGACGGCCTGACGCAGCTTGACGTTGTCGCTGAAGGGCGGCTTCGCCGTGTTCATCCGAACGACCATCGAACGACTGCTGGCAACCCAGCCCGCATTGGTCTTGCCGCCGCCCTTCAGGCGCTCCACTTCCTCCAGCGGAATGTCGAAGGCGAGATCTGCTTCACCCGTGGAGATGGCGGCCACGCGTGCTGCAGGCTCCGGGACAATCTTGAACACGACGCTGTCGAAGGGAGAGGCCGCCCCCTTGTAGGCTTCGTTTCGGACCAGGACGAGGCGGTCGCCCGCGACGAATTCCTTCAGCTTGAACTCGCCGGTTCCATAGACCTCGTTCGCCGGATTGTGGCTTTCCATCCACTTCGGAGAGAGAAAGAAGATCATCGACAACTGGTCGGGCAGCGTCGGATAGGCGCCCTTGGTGTGGATCTTGATCTGCGTGGGGCTGACCACTTCGACACCGGAAACCGGATCGAACCAGGCACGATTGCGCGACTTGGTTTCCGGATTGCGGATCCGGTCGATGTTCCATTTGACGACGGAAGCATCCAGCGGCTCGCCGTCCGCAAAGGTGACGCCGGCCTTCAGATCGAAGACCCATGTACTGTCGCCCTCAGGATACCATTTCTCGGCAAGCACACCGACGAGCTTCGAATCCGCATTGCGCGCGACGAGCGACGAGTAGAGGTGGGCCGCCACACTGACGTCGGTGCCGACCACCTGCGCCTGGGTCGGGTCGAGGGTATTGACGGAAGAAGACAGGGCGATGGTCAGCGTTTCCGCTTGGACGGGCAAAGCAACCCCTGCGATTAACATCGTGCCGGTAGCCCATGCAATCCGGCGCATAAGACGGCCGACCAGGCCGCAAGTCACTTTCAGCATTTCAGTTCCCCTTTGTCTTTTCGGCTTCGATCCGGTTGGCCGGCTCCACCGATCGGAAAATTATTATTCAGCATCTGAATAATATCAAGTCCAAACAATAGGCATCGGCTGCCTTTTTTATGACCAGATAAAAAAGGCAGCCGATATCATGACTTAGGAGGTGCGGCCGGTCAGGTCGGAGCCTAGTCGACGCTCTGGGCGGGCCGCCTCTTCAGGCGGCTTTCGACGAATCTTCGAATATCCTCCTCCATGGCGAGCATGCCGTAGGATTCTCGCAGCTTGTACAGCGCCGGCCCGAATGTATCCTCGATTTCGGCTTCGAACTTCGTCATGATTTCCGCGAGATAGAGCTCATGGCGCAGAAAGACGCCGGCGAGATAGACGAAGGACCGGTTTTCCGAATACGCGCCGTTGAGGCCTGACGGCTCACGGGCAAGGGCCCGCTTGAAATCGACGCACAGCAGGAAGAAATCAGGTCCGATATTGGCGCCGTTCCCCTCATGCGGCCACAGACGCACCTTGGCGCCCTCGCGAAGCTTCGGCTTGTCACCGTAATAGACGAAGAGGATCTCGACCCCCCGCTTGGCTGCTGCCTGCAGGGCCTTGTGGACTCGGTCGGGCAGAGGCGAGGTCGCCTTGAGAAGGATCTGTGACTGAGCGTCCTCGATCGTTGCCAGGATGCGCTTGTCGATCGCGGCAGGCGAGGACAACATCTCGACATAGTCGTCATTAGCCTCCGGGGAGAGGCTCCCCATCTTTCCGGCCAGTTCTTCGCAGATGCGGGTCGTCCTGCTGGCTGTCGTTTCGAGGAACTGCTGGGGTTGAACGGCAATATAACGAGCCGGCTGCCCGGAGACCTGGGTGGCGGCCCCCTTCTCCGTCAGCGAGCGCATCACATTGTAGGTGTTGGGAACCGCAAGCTTGGCCTGCTTTCCGAGTTCATATGCCGTCGCCGGCCCGATCTGCACCAGGGCGACGTATATGCGGGCCTCCTGATCGGAGAAGCCGATCTGCCCCAGCTTTTCGATGATGTCTGTAAGATCTGTTTTGCCTGGGGTCATCCGGATTTCCTCATTGGAGCGCTACCCGCTGAGTTATTATTCAGCGCGGGAATAATACAAGTTTACGGTGCCGCACACAATTTCCACAGCCTCGGCTAGGCCGCCACACCGGACGCCTTAATGACGAACGAGGACTCGGGACGGTCGTCCAAGAAAAATGAGCTTTCCAAACAGAAAGGAAATACGCTGATGACCCTCGCAGAAAAAGCTATGGCTCCGTCCCAGTCGGTCGCGGAAGAATACGAAGAATACAGGCGGCCGGTCGCATCTGGGGCCAGATCCTCCAGAGCGGATCAAGAAGATCAAGTTCCCGCGGCTGCCCAAGGAAACGACGGACAAGTATCTCGCGCTCGCGGACCTTACCACGACGGTTTCTGACATCCTCGACAGCTTCGGCATCCGCGGCACCGTTGCCGCCAGCCATATAAAACCCTTGCTGACTGGTCGCAAGATCACCGGAACGGCCGTCACATCTCTCGACCAGCCTCAAGCTCAAAGGGAACCGAAAATACAGCCAGACCGCATGGGCAATGATCTGTGGTGGAAAGCGATGGTTCTTGTAGCTGATGGTCGACGGTTGCTTGAGTTCAGCTTTGCGCGTGCTCGCGCTCGATGTCACGAACGGACAGCGTCCGGGAACCAGATTGAACGCGTCACTCTGGCGCGGTCGGCGCCGGTCCCATCGCTCTAGCTTCCGGCGGGAGCAATGGGCGCTTTTTCATGACAATGATCCGCAGGTGTTGATGAGTATGACCACGCAACATCCTGCCGAGGCGGTCATCGCAAGGGTGCGAGGCCAGTTGAACCGAACGAGCTCTGCGATCACGATATCTTCGCGGCCCTGCTTCTCCAGCCGCGTATGGCGGGGAATCTCGAGCGCCACGGTGACCACGAGTCCGACCAGACCGCAGGCGATATTGACGGCCGTGAGCCAATTCGGCGCCGGCGGCCCAAGCCATGCCAGAAGCAGCGGCATCAGGAAGCTCGCAAAGCCCGGCAGGATGACTGGTAGGGGTATCCGGCGCGTATAGAATCTGTGGTAGGCGACATAGTCATCCGCACCGACCTTCGCGAATAGCGGATAGATGACGAGCTGGGCGTACCAGAGCTGCGCCGATGACCAGGTCGCGACAGCAAAGGCCGCGACAGCAAAAGCCTGGGACGCTATCATCGACCGTCCTCCAGGCCCGAGTTTGACGCCCGGCTGCCAAGCGTGATCTGACCGGCGTCTTTTAGGCTGATGCCCGCTGCCAGCGGATCGGCGTGGCGATGCGCCAGGAGCCAGCGGTCCGCGTCGCGCCGAAAAACGAGCGTCACGCGCAATGTCCAGTCCTGCGCGGGCAGCGATCCCACCGCGACATGCGCGTATTCGTTCGCGACGAGAACGATCATGTCATCGGATCGGTAAGAGGCGATCAGATTGAAGCGGGCGTCGCGCCCGCTTCGGAAAAAGCGACCTATCTGCTCCCAATGGGCGTCGGACTTGGGGTTGCCGGTGGGAGCGCCGCCGAACGGGTCCATGAGAACGAAGTTCGGAGCGGTCTGGATCGTGCGGCGATAGGCGGCGATGTCGCCGCGCATCAGATGCGCATGGGCTTCGGCCGCTTGGGCAGTGACTGCCTCGATGTCCCGCGCTTCGTCTCTCGTGGAAGTGTTGCAGATCTCGGGCGCGAGCGCGAGCGCTGCCAGTACGCTCAGGCCAAGGGTGGATATCATGTCAGGGTCCTTTCGCTAGAAAGCGGCCAAGTGCGACCGCCGCGAAGACCAATGCCGCTTGGAACGTGATGAATGAAGTGATATGATTTCACGAATGTGATGCACGAAATTGATCTATCTCGCGCTGACCTCAACCTGCTGGTGCTGTTCGAAGTCGTCTACGCCGAGCGCCACGTCGGCCGCGCGGCGGCACGGCTGAACCTCTCGACCTCGGCGGTCAGCCATGGGCTGGGCCGGCTGCGTCGCATGCTCAACGACCCGCTGTTCCTGAAGACGCCCAAGGGCGTCGTGCCGACCGAGCGCGCCGAAGCGCTGGCGCCTGGGATCGACGAAGCCTTGCGCCAGGTCCGTTCGGTCGTGGCCCGCGCCGAGCCGTTCGATCCCGCAACGACGCGGCGGCGCATGGTGATCGGCGCGCCTGATGGGGTCTCCGCAGTCTTCTTGGACCGCTTGATGCTCGACATTACCCGTCATGCGCCGGGTCTCGATCTCGGCATCCGCCAACTCCTGCCGCTCGCCGAAGACGAGGTCGGGAGCCCTTGGGGCGGCGCGTTCCGCGAACTCGAGACCCGCGCCGTCGACATCGCGATCGTTCCTTCCGAAGAGGGGCCGCTGCGATTCGAAAGCCGTGTGCTCTACGAGGAGGATTTCGTGCTGGTCCTGCGGCGCGACCATCCCTTCCTCACCCATCCGACGATCGAGACCTATTGCGAGAGCAGTCATCTTGTCGTGTCGCACAGTGGCGACCCGGATGGCTTCGTCGATACGCTTCTCGCGCGCCAGGGCCTGGCAAGACGCGTGGCGCTGACGGTGCCAAACTTCATGTTCGCCTGCGCCATCGTCGGCGAGACCGAACTGATCTGCGCCGTGCCCAGACGCTTCGCCGAAAGATTCGCGCCGGGCGGGGTCGCGATGGCGGAGCCGCCGTTGCCGCTCGGTGATTTCCGGCTCACCGCCTTCGTGCCGCGCTCCGCGATGGCCGACGCCGGGCTGACATGGCTGCTCGACAAGCTCGCGGCCGCTGCGCCGGGATCATGATGCGTCGTCAAGGGGTCGGTTCCGGCTGAGGGCGAAATGACACCTCTCATGAGCGATTTAGGTTTTCCGGATGCGTTTAAGTTACCCCGCTGACGCGAGGTTGGTCAAATGATGCAGCCCGTGCACGGTGCTGGAGATGGCGGTCCGATGATCCTACCAATGCTGCTGATCGGCAACGGCCTGCCGTGGCGCTTGATCGATGCGCTTTCAGTCAGTGTGGTCCCGAAGGAACGGGCGGGCATGGCATCCGGCATCTCACGATCATGCGCGTCGCCGACGAGGCCATCGCGGTCGCCGCAGTTGGCGCTGCTTCGATCTGAATAATAGCACATAATCGTCAGCGCGAAGGTCGTCGTCCTGCCCGCCAACCCCGCAACGAACTGAACCGGCTTGAACAGGAGAGGAGCGATGCCGGCAACAGGCGGAAGCGGGATGAACCGTCGGCCTTGCTGACAGCAGCCGCGCCATCGACGGCCGATGTTCATCGACCGCGCAGGATTGCGGGTGAGCAATCTGAAAGGAATGATCCTGTATCGCCAGTAAGGCCCACCGGCCGTCGCGGTGTCGGCGATCTTTCCGGCTACTTTGTTTCGATTTGCCCCAACGGATTGGCCATGCCGTCGAGGTGTGCCCGCGCGGTGTTCCAGACTGCATCGTCGCCCAGCAGTTGCTGACGCAAGAAGCCCAGGGTCAACCACTGCACAACCTCGACCATTTCCGGGTTCTCATCGTCTGCCTCTTTCGCATCGTAGCCGGACACGCCTCCCAGGCTGTGACCTGCTCCCAAGAGACCAAGCAGCACTTTTCGTCCCTGAGAATGGAGGTACGGATCCTTGTACCAATCAGATCCCTTACGGTGAGGTGCTGGGTCGGGTCGTTGTCGGCGGTGCCATAGGCGACGAGCGAAGGCGTGACCAGATTGGAAAAATCCGTTCCCGAGAAAACTGGATAATGCTCTATCGCGTTCTTGCTGACAGCGGTTCCACCTAAGCCGGGAGCCGACATTATCACGCCGGCTTTGAAGCGGGGTTCGAACAGATTCACCTCAGCCCCGCTGATTGGATCGATCGTCCTTGCTCCAAGTAACAGGCTTGCTGTGTAACCTCCCATCGAGTGGCCCGCGATCGCGATTTTCTCCCGGTCCAGTTGCCCCCGAATTTGCGGCACCATTTCCTCGAGAACATCCAGATTGTCGAGGATGAACGTCATGTCCTGCGCACGACTACGCCAGAACAGCGGGGCCTCGGGATTGTCCGATCCCCTGAACGGCAGAGTCGCGGAGTCCAGGTGAGTCGGCTGAATCACGACAAAGCCTTGTCCGGCCCAGAAGTCAGCGAGCGGACCATATCCGCGAAGCGACGAGAGGAAGTTGGACGGCCCATGACCGTGCGACAGCAGAATGATGGGAAGATCGGTACCTGTGACCGGCGCCGAAATGCGCAGTTGAGATCAACCAGCCGCTCTGGTGCTGGCAGTACAACCGGAGCTACGGAGAAGGCGGGCCTAGCCGCCATGTCGCCGGCGTAACCTGCCCCTGTGCTCCCGGTCTGGCTGGAAGCCGTTCGGGCAAAAAGCGTTGAAGCGCTCAAGATAGATCCGCCTGCGAGTAGTGTTCGGCGATCAAGTCGCATGGTTTTTCCTTGTGAGATTTTATCAAAGACCCGAGCATGACCTGCTTGAAGCCATCGGTTCAGTTCGAGAAGCTTGCTGGCAACGCGGTCATCATTTTCTGGCTGGCTTCTCGCGCGGCCATGCGGTCGAACCAGGTGGCGACATTGGGGCGTTGGGGCACGTTGAGCCAGGGGATCTCCCCCGTGGCGGTATTCGTTCCCATGAAGCCGTACAGCATGATGTCAGCCATCGTGAGATCGTTCCCGGCGATGAAGGTCTTGCCTTCGAGATCCTCATCGAACTGGTTGAGACCTTGATCGGCGAGCAGCCGGTGTGAGCGCCTGGCCTCCGGCATGAGGATCCGATGGCCGCGATAGGCCTCCTCGGCCGCGTCGGTGCCACGCCACCACGTGACGAAAGGAAGAACGATCTCCAGATAGGCCCGCCGGGTCCACATATGAATCTCCGCCCGTTCTTCAGGCGTCTCCCCGAACAATCGCCGGCCGCCTTCCGCGATTTCGTCGAAATAGCCGCAGATCGCCGTGATCTCGGTGATGATCCGTCCGTTGTCGAGCCGGAGCGCAGGCACTTCTCCCCGGGCATTTATGGTGTTCCGATAAGCCGGCTTGCGGTTTTCGAGGCCGGCAAGATCGATCAACTCCACGTCGAAGCGAAGTCCCTTACGCTCGTGGACAAAGAGCCGGACAACCACCGGGTTCGGTCCCGGCTGTTTTGCGTCGTAGAAAATCAAAGCTTTGCTCCTGAACTGCTGATACCTCGGCCAAGGCGGCAAGTCCGCGCCGGCGGGGAACACAGAAAGGATAGCCTCGCGCCATCGGACCGACTACAACTGAAAGTCCGATTAGCATTGGCGTAAGTCCGAATGACCGATCCGCTTGCCGAAGTTGTCAGGCTGCTCCAGCCGGACACCTCCTTTTCCAAGCTCGTCCTCGCAGCCGGGGCCTGGGCGGTGCATCGTTTGGATGAGGGGCTTCCATTCTACTGCGCGGTTCTGGAAGGTTCATGCAGCCTGTCGATTGCCGGCCGAGAGCCGGTCACTCTCAATGCTGGCGATTTCGTCCTCGTGCCTGCGGCCTATGATTTCGTCACCTCCAGCGTTGAGCTTCCGCCACCTGGAGTCGAGCCGGAGATCGTGGAGATGAGCCCGGGCGTATTCCGGATCGGCTGCCCCGACGATCCGCCGGACGTCCGCATGCTCGTAGGGCACTGCATCTTCGGCTCGGACAATGCCAACCTGCTCGTGTCGCTCCTGCCCCGGCTCGTCCATGTTCGCGGAGAGAACCGGCTTATGACGCTGGTCGAGCTCGTGAACGGGGAGACGCGGGCGGACCGGCCCGGTCGCGAGGTTGTATTGGCCCGCCTGCTGGAGGTTCTGCTGATCGAGGCCCTGCGCTCGACCACGGGGCCGGCTTCGGTGCCTGGCCTGCTGCGCGGACTTTGCGACGATCGGCTTGCTGCCGCGCTGCGGGAGATGCATGGACGCCCGGACAAGGATTGGTCGGTCGTGGATCTCGCCAAGGCGGCCGCGCTTTCACGCTCGACCTTCTTCGACCGCTTCCGGCGCGAAGTCGGCGTTTCGCCGATGGAATACCTCCTGGACTGGCGCATGGCCTTGGCGAAGGATCTGCTGCGGCGGGAAAGGCTTGGTGTCGCACAGGTCGCCGAACGCGTGGGCTATAGCTCGGCAAGCACGTTCAGCGTCGCGTTTTCGCGCCACGTCGGCATACCGCCGGCTTATTACGCGCGGAACGCGCTGTAGCTTTGGGGCCTTCCGCCAATAGAAAGGCGAGCCTTGCAGCCGGCACCTTCCGCGGTGGAGATGCAGGATTATTTCCGCCGGCTGCTGCGCGAGACTGGGTTTCTGGACCAACATAGGCACGGAAGAGAAAAGCCATGACCATGCTCGTCCTCCTCATGCTGTTCATTTGCATCGTAATCCCGCTCGGCTTCGCCTGGAGGCTGTGGAAGCTCGACGAGCCTAGCCGTCTCGGCTGGCTGATCGTGCTGGCCGACAGTCTTGTGTTCATGGCGCTGATCCTGATCGTCGGCCGATGGGATATGGTGGGTCTTTGGACCCGTATCGCCGTCATGGGTCTGATCGCTGCTGCCGCGCTCGTTTCCCTGCGTCGGCACGCCCGGCGGCCGTGGGGCACGACGGAAGGCCGGCAGTTCTGGCGCCGCCACATGCCGACGCTCGCCTCGCTGTCGCTGTTCGGCATGGGGCTGACCTATGTGGTCGCGGTGGGGCTTCTCGGCCGGCATGGCCCGCAGCCGCTTGCCTTCCCGCTCGAGGGCGGACGATTCGTCGTTGCACAGGGCGGCGGGATCGGCCTCCTCAATCACCACAGCGACCACCGCGCCCAGCGCCACGCGCTCGACCTCACCGCTGTGAATACAGCCGGCTTCCGTGTCGCGGGCCTCCTGCCGGACGATCCGGCCCGTTACGCCATCTTCGGCAAGACGGTCATCAGCCCTTGCGACGGCACCGTTATCGCGGCGAGGGACGGACTGCCCGATCTGCCGCCAGCAACGCGAGACAGGGACAATCCCGCCGGCAACCATGTCGTGCTGTCATGCGGCGATCTCCGAGTCGAGCTCGCGCATCTGCGGCACGGCAGCGTCGCCGTCGCGTCTGGAGCACAAGTGCTGGCGGGCGAGCTGATCGGCGAGGTCGGTAACTCGGGTAACACGACCGAACCGCATCTGCATATCCACGCTGTTGATGCGCTGACTGGTGCCGGGGTTCAGATGTCCTTCGACGGTCTCGTTGCCGTCCGCAACACGGTTTTCCAGCGATAGGACGAAAATCTGTCCGGATCACCGAAGCAGATGCCGATCGCAGTGGTGCGTCGTTTCCCCCGCACGCGATAAAGAGCTCCGGTCGTGAACCTCGCGGGAAGCCCGCGCTTTACCCCGCGCGCCGCACCGGGCGATGATGAGAACTATGTCTACTCCATAACTTTCTAAGGCCCTCCTTCTGCGAGAATCGAGGCTACAATTCTCAGGGGTTGCATCGGTTGATGGCGATCCGCCTGACGATTGGACGGCGCTCCATAAGGCAGCGTCGGAGAGCGCTGCGGTTGCACATTTCGACAGCGCTACGCGCGCAAATCGATGGGCACAGGCTGATAATCATTGGCGGCGATTCCGACGCGGCTCATCGTGCCGATGCTGGAGCGTTTCGTCGCAACGGAGCGTTTGCGAAGGCGCGGCGCACTGGTCATCAGTCAACATAGCGTTTGGCGATCATCGCCTCCGCACGCAATGCCTCCGCACGATCTTCTCTTTCAAGACGATCCATTTCGGCTGCCGCGCGCTCACGATCCTCGATCTCTGCCATCAGGACCGCCTGAACCTGCGCATGTCCAAGCGAAAGCCGCGCGATTTCCGCCGTTCCATCGGTGAAGCGATGCTGATCCTTGCTGCTATCGCCCGCCGGGAGCAGTGGCGCTTCAGCGTTGTCGATCGCTGCCACAAGGACCCGGATGAGCTTCGCCTCACTGGCGCGTCCTTCCTTCATGGCGGCGCGAAGATCGGCTCGCATGCGGGTTTTGATGTCGTGTCCGGCGTCTCGCATCACACCAATGCTCCTGCGGGCTTGCCTTTTTATACCATAATATTCCATATATGAGACTTTATAGGGAATAATTGAGGGCATTGCAATGTCGCATCAGCTTTGCACCGTCGACCAGGCCGCGCAGGAGCTCGCCCTCCACCCAAAGACGGTGCTTCGCTACATTCGGGACGGACGCTTGCCTGCGACACGCGTCGGAAAGTCCTACCGTATTCTCCGCAGCGACCTGGATGCCTTCGCCGGTTTCGCGAGCGGGCGTGCCGAAAAGGAGATGAGCGCGCGAGCGACCTGCATCACCGAGATTTCGGAGATGACGGTCGAGGCAGCCGAGCGGATCACAACATTCCTTCAATCCATCGCGTTAACCGGCGATGCCGGCACTCCGCCGCTGCATCTCCAGACAGCATTCGATCCGGTTGCCAAGACGCTGAAGGTGGTGGCGATCGGCAACCCGTCCGACGTGGGCCGGCTCCTTGAAATGCTGCATCTACATATAAGGGCGCGAGCATGACCAATCCCGTCTATCGCAGCGCCCGGGCAGCGGAATCGATCGCGGCGCAATATAGAAGGGTGCTGGAACGGTGGCCGGTTGCGAGAACCGAGCTCCATGTGCCGACGCGCCAAGGCTCCACCTTCGTGATTGCCTGCGGGCCGGAAACTGCACCTCCCGTTGTGCTCCTGCACGGCTCGCAGGCCAATTCGGCGGCGTGGATGCCGGACGTACCACTCTGGTCCCGGAAATTCCGGCTGTTCGCGGTCGACATGATTGGTGAGCCCGGTCTAAGCGCGCCGGTCAGGCCAGACCTGGCGGGAGACGCGCATGCCCTGTGGCTGGATGACGTACTTGTGGGTTTGGGTCTTTCGCACGCCGCTTTCGTCGGCACATCCCTCGGGGGATGGCTGGCGCTAGACTATGGCAGTCGAAGACCGTCGGCTGTTCAGGCGCTGGCGCTGATCTGCCCCGGCGGTATTGGGCGTCAGAAGAACTTCCTCCTAAAGGCCCTGCCGCTCCTGCTGCTGGGGTCATGGGGCAAACGCAAGATGCGCGAGCTGGTGTTCGGACCTGCGCCCGATGTTCTGCCGGAAACACTGCAGCCCTTTGCCGCTCTCATGGACAATGCGGCAAAGGCCATCAAGCCGCGTGTCGTTACGATGCCGCAACTGACCGACGAGCAGTTGAAGGCTCTCCGGATGCCGCTTCTCGCGATCGTCGGCGGGCGGGACGTGCTGTTGGACTCGACGGACACGCGAGACCGGCTGCGACGGAACGTGGCGCATGCCGAAGTCTGTTTTATCGAGGACGGCTACCACTTCCTTCCCGACCAGACGTCGCGTGTCATGGCGTTTCTCGAGCGCAAAGTCGAGCTACCGGATGGCTGACGGCGGAGGCATGTCGCCAGCGCGTGCCCGCTAAATGTCATCGCAGTCTTGTCGCCGTTCCATCGGGAAGTAATGCCGATCCCAAATGCTATTGTCGACCCGGTTTTGGCCTCCGCGATCCGCCTATTCGAATATATCGCTCTGACGTGCTTCAGCTAACAGCCACATCGCATCCGCACCCGATACCAGATCTTGTGATCGGCCATCGAACCCGATCAGAGCATCGGGCCTGGCATAGAGCAGAAGAGTTGCCAGTCACGCGCCGGCAACAAAATCAGTGTAGACGCGCAAGAAGTCCAGGCAAATGAGAGAGAGCATGACATTCGACAAAGTTCGGGCGGACGCCTTGATCGTGGAGATCGGCCGGATGATCGCCGCAGATCCCAGCTACGTCAGCCGCGACTGGATCGGCGCGGCGCTGGTCATCGAGGTTGCGCCGCGTCGTCGCATGTATGGTTTCGTCTATCTCGCCGATGGCGATTGGGAAGCCGAAACGCCTGGTGATTTCGAGATCATCGAGAAGGCCGAAACGCTGAGCGACATCATGGCTGTGGAGGACAAGCGCTGGACGCGTTGCCTTGTTCAGCTGACGCAGCCGGGACCAGAGCTGAAAATCCAATTCGACTATGGGAGTGAAGACTGGAACGTCTCGCCGTCGAACCATGTCGAGATGGTCGACAAGCTCAGACCATAGCGCGCCCTGTTCGCCGGAAAGTGTGAAATCTCGCAGGTTCTCAAACTGACGAAGCGAATTATATACTCCACCCGCTCATGGATCATCGGAGGCAAGAATGAGACGAACTCTTGCGGGCATGTTTGTGCTAGCCGTGATCATGCCAGCCTCACTGAGCGCACAGGATACCGGTTGGAGCAACGGCTTCTGGTCCACCACGCTTCCGGCGATAGCCGGTACAGACACGCTGGGCCTGGCACTACGCGGCAGGCTTCAGAACGACGATTCAGCTGACACCGGAAGTGATACGGCTGCCACGCCGCCGACGGCTCCGGCGGATCTTCGTTACACGCCGTCGCACGAGCGCCGGATTGCGAATTTCGCGAACTTCGTCGCGAAGAGCCGCCTGAGCGATCGGCAAGGGGCCGACAATCTTGCCAAACTGTTTGCCTCTCAGGACGTGGTCGAGGGGATGAAGGCTCCCTTGGACGCAGTTGGCTTGAGGATCGACGATGTCGCTGACGCCTACGCAGCGTGGTGGATAAACGCCTGGCAGGCCAGCCACGGCCGCGATGAAGATGTCAGCCGGACAATGGCTATCGCCGTGAGGAATCAGGTCGTCGAAGCGATGGCATCATCGGGCATGATGCGCAGCGCCAGCGACGCTGCCAAGCAGGAGATGGCCGAAAGCCTGCTGATCCAGGCGGCCCTGATTGCCGCAGCGATGGAGCAGAGCAAGGGCAACGCTGCTCTTACGCGCGCAATCGCGGCTGTGGCATCGCAGGGAGCTCGCGGAATGAACGTGGATCTCACCGCCATGGACCTGACGGAGCATGGGTTCGTTCCCGCGCGGTAAGCCCGTCGGAATTCAGGTAAGGTGATTTGCCCTTGGCCAACAGCATGAGCGCTTATCGAACCTTGATCACATAGAGATCGAGGTCCTGATCCGTACTCGCTCGAAGATCTTCTTGTAGGGCAACGAGGTGGCGCTCATCCACCGTCCATTCTACATTCGGACCGATCCGGTGTCCGGCATCCGTCGTAAACGTGTTCAAGTGCCGTCTTTCATCGATATCCCAGATGTCGACCCTGCTTCCGGCACTCTCGCCCCGGAGATGCCATTGATCACAGCGACAAAGCGGCCGCTCGGAGACGCTTTCACGGCAAGTACGGTCGCCTCCCCGGGCGCGCTGTTGGCAGCCTCCCACCTCAGCCGATCGAACTCGCTTCCGTCGGACAACCGCCGGAGCACGACGCTTTGGCTGTTGGCATCCGGATAAGCTGCGAAATCGCGGTCCTTGAAAAGGCTCCGTTCAACAGGATCTCAGTCTCCTGCTTCTGCAGGACCGTCGACTGAAACGCCGTCACATCCGGGATCTCTCCCACTGTTTCGCCAGTTTCAATAGAGAGAATGTATCCCTGCTGCCATCCCCCGGCGGAAAGACGTTCACATGTCGACTTGCCCACGCAGGTAATAGCGACGCGGCCATCGCCGAGTTGCCGGACCAGGCGATATTCGGTTCCGGCCGGGAATCGTAGCGGTCCTTCTCCGGCAATCCTGCCCTCCTTCGTATTGATGATGAACCGAACTAACGGCTGCGGCTCACCAAAATGGTCGAGTGGCCGAACAACCAGGCTGTCGTTCCGTCGCGGGGCACGATGGCGCTGGAATCGAGCGGCCGGAAAGCGGGAATATGGACCTTGCCGACGCAGCCGCTTCGCAACAGCAGCCGATCGAGGGCTTCGCAGGTTGCCAGGTTTGCCCGGACGTAATTCGACCCGGCCAGGATTGCGCAGATCCCTGCGGTAACAATAAGTGCGGCGCCAAGCCAACCGAAAGGTTGCCGCCACATCAGGCCGATCTCCTTAAAAGCTCCCATGTCGCTCACATACGTCCATCGTTTCACCGCCCGGCGAGGGCCCTCAAGATGAATATCAGGAGTAGGAGTAACCAGACAATCAGAGCGGCCGCCCCGAGAGGTAGCGTGATTATGCCAAGCCATGGCAGGACACCAAGCCCATAAAGAAGCCCGCCGAAATCCCTGCCAAATATGACACATGGTCGCGGTGCTGCCTCATCGACCTGGCAACCATTCGCGGCAGCGATTGTTTCGGCGACGATGCCGCAATAGATGGGCGCTCCGGCCACCAGAAGGATGATGATCAACGCCAGCAGGAATGCGCGCCCTCGGAACGGCCGCCTGCTCTCTATTGAAGCCTGCGGCAGTTCTTTCACAGCGCGAGCTCCATCTCCGGCGCACCACATGCATCTTCAAGGAAAGCACCAGCAGCTGCGCTGCATTCTCTGCCGATCCGGATCCTGATGATGATGTGCCACGAGCCTGTGATGCCGTTCACGTTCCATGCGTCCTAGTTTTATAGCAATGCCATCATAAGCAAGCTACAACACCGGCGGATCACTCGAAAAGTGGAGGAAATGGCTTTGCCGCTTTGGAGACCTCTTTCATTCTTCATCATCCTGCTTTCCGCCGGCATGGCGCATGCGCAGTACCAGATGATCAGCCCCATGCTTTACGAGGGGCCGCGCATCAGCCTGCAGGATCATGCCAACCGCTTCCAATCGAAGCCGTTGGCCGGCGACACGGTATCTCTCGACTATCGTCCGGATCCCGCCCGCCGCCGCCAGAACCTCGCGCATTTCGTCGAGATGAGCAGGACGACCAGTCCGGCCGACGCGGACAATCTCGCCCAGATCTTCGCATCGCGCGATATTCTCGAGGAAATGCGCACGCCGATGGGCAAAGTGGGGCTCAGGATCGACAATGTCGCCGATGCATACACGCTTTGGTGGATCGATGCATGGCAAGCGAGCCGCGGCATCAACGGGGATGTCGACCGGCAAACGGTGATCGCGGTCCGGGATCAGGCCGCGCGTGCCTTTGCCCAATCGGGCAGTCTGCGAGGCGCCAGCGACGCGGCCAAACAGGAGATGGCTGAAGCCCTCCTCATCCAGGCCCTCCTGATCGAATCCGGCGTGGAGCAGGCCAAGGCCAATCCCGCACTAGGCCCGCAACTGGCGACAGCCGTGTCGCTCGGTGCGCAGGGGATGAATGTCGACCTGTCGAGCATGACGCTGACTGAAAACGGCTTCATTGCCGCGAAATAGGAAGAAGGACACACTCCCGCCGATGAGCGGCAGTCAGAGGCCGAAACCAACCATGCGCCATGAGCTCCTCATCGCTGTTTTCTGGCTTGCGGGCATAATGCTGTGCAGCACCGCTGCTCAAGGTGATGACGATGCGGCGGCGGCCCTCCTGCGACAGCAAGCAGAGCTCAATCGCCTCTGTCGCGGCGGATCTGGTGATGATCCACGCACCGGTGCGGCATGCGAGAAGCGCGATGCCGTGTCCCGCAAGCTTGGCGGGTTGGGATGGTGCTTCGGCAAGGAAGGTGAGTTCGAATATCAAAAGCAGTGGCACCGCTGCCAACCGGGGTCCATCCGGATAAGGCAGTAATTGAGAGAGTGTCTCCGACGCCCCGATCGCGAGGCGCGCTCGAACTACAGGATGCGACCACCAAATTACGAATAGGCCGCCGACCTGTTGCAGTTTGTCGAGGGCCGCGGTGTAGCTTGCGGCGACGGGGATGACCGCCGCCCTGTTCATTGATGCCGTAATCGAGGACGACGAACACGACCGGTGGCTTGCCCGAGCCATCACGATAATCGCGGCAGAACAGGCCGTTTGCCGTGTTGGCAGAAACGGCCGTCCTCAGCTTCTTGCCAACGCCATCACGCCATCGACGACGCTCGAACCACACGCCTTTAATCCCGCACCTTCAGGACATAGAGAGCGGCCCCTTCATCGGGATCGCTGTCGGTAAAACTCCGGAACGCGATCATATGCCGTTCATCCCTCGACCAGATCGCGTTCGTGTCCAGCCGGTGGCCGGAATCTGTGATGATTTGGTTGATCATTTTCTTGGCGCCCACATCCCAAACATCCAGCCTGGTGCCGATGTCATGGTCACCGGTCGCGCTGTTGATGACCGCAATGTAACGACCGCTGAGGGAGGCCTTCACAGCGAAAGCCGTAGCGACGGCAGGAACTTGCCGTGCGCTCTCCGGCACAAGCCGTTCGGTCTCGACAGCCCCCGGAAACTTCCGCAAAATGATCCCTCCCGTTCCGGGGTCGGGATAGGCCGCGACATGGCTGTCAGCCAGCACGGCGGCATCGAGACGGACAGATATCCGCTCTTCGTCCGGAAAGGTCCAGCTCAAGGCATCGGCAACAGGAACTTCTGCCAGAACGGCGCCGTCCTGTGACGAGAGAATATAGCCTTGGGGACGCTGCCGATCACAGATGTCGCTGCTCAAGCAGATTACGGCCACTCTGTCTCCGGCGAGAGCTGGGATGGCGCGATAGGCCATCTGCGCGAAGGGAAGCGGCTTCCGGTCTTTCTCCACCCCGGTTGTCAGATCGAAAGCAATCTGTGTGGCGACCAGCGGACTCTTTTCGCCATTGTAACCGAAGATGCGCAGCGTATTGTCGGGGGCTTGCACCATGGTCGCAAATCCAAGAGGGCGCATGTCCTGGATCGTGTACTTCGCAACACAGGCGCTCCTGCCAAGCCATCGATCCAGCGTCTCGCACGTTCCAAGGCTCGTCCTGATCCAGAATACCGATGCGACGATCAGAGCAATGACAACGATCACCGGTCGGAGTCGATTCATGATCTTCAACTGTCACCCTCTTCTTAAGAACAGATCCCCAAGCGCAGACTTCCGGAACCGATCGCCAACCGCGACAAAGGTCCTCAGGTAATCGGAACCGCCGCCATTGTTTATTTTATGCCGTCTACAAGAAGTTTGAATGTCAAGATGAGGCATCTTCGGCAGGGCGAACGGTCATTTTGCAATTACCCGGCGTTACATTTATCGACCGCTTGCTTAGCGCACTGTCGAAAGCGAATCTATGTGCCGTATTCCTATCGGAGAGGCAGTCGTAACCGAAAGAGGTTGATGAACTCCTCCGCCGACGGGGCTGCATCGGCGGATCGTTTCGATACCGAATGCATGAGACACCTTTGCTCCAGCGCGGCGTCCAGGATTTCGAGCTCGGCTGGACCAAAGGTCGGTGTCAGCCGGTGTATCACGGGGCCGTATTTCGCCGACAAGTTCGGCCGAGAGCAGAGCAGTGGCAGGCCAGTTTTTGTGCCGATTGATACTGCGCCTGAGCTTGCCGGCAGCGTATCGAAACGAAGAGAGAACAAAAAACACGGGCCCTGCCATCTCGACCAGGCGACAGCGCCGAGCCGGATGGTCGCATCCCTCTACGCCTTGTGACCGTGGGGGGATGCTTTGACACCGGAATGAATATTGAAGGCGGGAGCAGATTGTGAATGGCCAACCGACTATCGACCTAAGCTCTTGAACGGACTCGAACCGGGATCCCATCTTTTAGGCGAAACTGTTGTGTTTCCAAGAATTTGTAAACCGCTCGGCCTCGGCTGAAATGAAATGAAGCTTTTTGGGACGGCAGCTGGTAAAGACTCACGATATGACGACCCTTATCCCTGCACCAGATGGTAGTTATGTATCCCTACTTGCAGAGCTCAAGGAAAGAATCCGAGCGGCTCGGCTCAAGGCGGCCGTTGCTGTCAACCAAGAACTGATCATGCTCTATTGGAGCATCGGCCGCGACATCCTCGCCCGCCAGACGGCGGAAGGTTGGGGAGCCCGCGTGATCGATCGGCTGGCAGCAGACCTCGGGCGCGATTTTCCGGAAATGACTGGCCTTTCGCCTCGAAACCTCAAATATATGCGTGCCTTTGCTGAAGCATTCCCAAACGAGGAAATCGTGCAACAGCTTGTTGCACATTTGCCCTGGGGCCATAACGTCAAGCTCATCGAGATGCTGAAGGACTCTGAGGAGCGTCTCTGGTACGCGCGCCAGGCAGTAGAACACGGATGGAGTCGCAACATCCTCGTGCATCAAATTGAAAGCGGACTTCATCGTCGGCAGGGAAAGGCTCTGACCAATTTCGCTCGAACACTGCCCGCACCACAGTCTGAACTTGCCTAGGAACTGATCAAAGACCCGTACAGTTTTGATTTTCTCGCTCTCGGCCCCGCGATGTCGGAGCGCGAACTGGAGCAAGGATTGCTCGAGCACCTACGCTCTCTGATCCTTGAGCTCGGCAAAGGCTTTGCGTTCGTCGGCAGCCAGCATCCCCTCGAGATTGGTGGCCAGGACTACTATCTGGACCTTCTGTTCTATCACTTGCGGTTGCGCTGCTTCGTCGTCGTCGAGTTGAAGATCGAAGACTTTAAGCCCGAATTTGCCGGTAAGATGAACTTCTATCTCTCCGCGGTCGATGACCTGCTCCGTCACGAGTCCGACGCTCCGAGCATAGGAATCATCCTGTGCAAGGGGAAGAATGAGGTGATTGTCGAATACGCGCTTCGAGATTCAACAAAGCCGATGGGTGTTGCCGAATACCGGCTCTCTGCCGCCCTTCCCGAGCCGTTGCAGACAGAGCTGCCGACAGAAGCGGAATTTGCACGCGAATTCCCATTGATGACGCTTGTGAAGCTACGCATGGAGGTTGAGCGCGAAATCCGATTGCTTGTAGCGGATCAGGCGGATGCCGAGCGCCCGCTGGCTCTTGGACCGATGCTGGCGGAGTTGCACCGTCTTGGCATGCTTTCCCCAACGGCAGATCGGTTTCGGAGTGCCCTGCAGATCATGAACCGCGCTGCCCACGGATTGGATGTTGCCCCTACCGATGCATCCGAAGCAACCGAAATTGCGACAGCATTCCTTGCCGAGCTCCGAGCGATCCGCGATAGACAGTTATCGTGAAGTAGAACACCCATGCCAAGCAGATTCCAAGGGTGGAACGTGTAATGCACTGCCCCTTTTGCTCTTGAAAGGATTTGCACTGTCGCTCCCTTCTCCGAGGCTGCCTGTCTAGGCTTCGGGCGACGAAGCCATGTCCATGACAGAACCTCTGACGGATTGCAGGCATTGCGTGATCTCTTGCTGAAGCAGGTCGGTGACGATGCGTCCGATACGAGACAGCGGCTTGCGCGCATCGATTGCCAAACCTACGGTTTGCGGCTCCGCGCCCTTGTCGCGGACAGGCAGGAAGCGCAATGAGCCGGCGATGATTTCCGGTGCGGCATCCAGTTCCGACGTGAAAGCGATATAGCGTCCGCTCCCGGCTAGTTGCTTGACGAGTTGAAGGGAATTGGTGACGACCGCTTTTTGCGGATCGGTGAACAACCAGCCGTAACGTGCATCGAGATAGCGACGGATGAACAGGGCCTTGCTCTGGAGCGCAATAGGATGTTGGACCGCTTCCTGGAGGCTGGTCGTTTTACCTTTTGCGAGCTCATGACCGGGTACCACGACGCAACCAAACGGAAGCTCCGCGGTCCACAGGACGTGCACGTCGCGTCTGGGGGAAAGATTGAAGGCCGCAATGATATCGGCTTCACCGGCGACCAGTGCAGTCAACGCGTCATCGGGGCTGGCGATTTCCACCTCCAGTGAAATCCGCGGATGCAAGGTCGCGAGCTTCTCGATGAACTGAGGTAAAAAGCCGTTCACATGGCTATCCATCGCAACCAGTCGCACATGCCCCTGATGAATGCCCTGCAATTGCTGGATTTCCGAGGCGGCTCGCCGCTCGTCGCTTTTCCAGCGACGGGCAAGGCTGATCACCGCATCACCGGCAGCCGTCAGGCGCATGCCGCGCGGGACACGCTCAAACAGTTCGACCCCTAGATCCTCCTCCAGCAACAGAATCTGCCGATCGACGGCAGACGCCGCAACATTCAATTCCTTGGCAGCCTTCTGGATGGATCCCGAGCGGGCGACCTGATCGGCATAACGCAAGGATGCAGGCACCAGAGATCCACGCATTCGATCAGACCCATTCCATTCTAATTCTTCGAATGGATAGTTGCTTATTCTGCGATAGACGGCAATAGAAATTTCCCTGATTGTCGCGGTGACAGACAAGGAGGGGGCCCTTGCAGGCGCCTTCTGAGAGGGGACTCAGATGCAGAGCGCGGAAAAAGCGATGCCGTTCGATTCTCTGCCACAGGGCACGGAAACGCCTGACGTCAATCAAGGCGGTAGCTGGTTTCGGATCGTCGAGAGCGTCTGGTCGAAGTTTTCGGTGACGCGCTATACGGGCGTGTTCCTGGTCATGCCGGCCCTTTTTTTCCTTGCCGTATGGTTCCTCTGGCCGGTTCTGTCGATGATCGCGTCCAGTCTCTCCGCCCATAATGTCAACGGCACGATGGTGGAGGGCTTCACTTTTGAGAACTACATGCGGCTGTTTTCGTCGGACCTCTATTTCCGCATTCTGCTTCGAACCATCCGTGTCGCGCTGCTGACCAGCCTCTGCGCCGCCATCTTCGCCTATCCGCTCGCCATCGCGATTGCCCGCGGCGGCCCGCCTTTGGCGCGGCTGGTGACGATCACCATTCTGGCGCCGCTCCTGGTCAACGTCGTTGTCCGGTCCTATGGCTGGCAGACGATTCTCAACAAGACCGGCGCGCTAGCCTGGGCGCTGAAACAGGTCGGCATCACCAATCCGCCGGTCCTCCTTTATACGGAATGGGCGGTGCTGATCGCCTGTGTGCACGTCTACCTGCCGTTCATGGTGATGCCACTCGCCTCGGCGATCGCCCGGATCGATCGGACGGTCGAGGAAGCGGCCCAAGTCGCCGGCGCCACCCGCATACGTGTCTTCCTGCGGGTGATTTTTCCGCTCAGCCTGCCGGGCCTCGCGGTCGGTGCGTCGCTGGTCTTTTCGCTCAGCTCAGCGGCCTATGTCACGCCGCAGGTACTCGGCGGAAACTTCTCGCCGCTGCTCGGCACGCTGATCGAACAGCAAATCCTGACGCTCAACGACTGGCCCTTCGGCGCGGCGATTTCAACGCTGCTGATCGCCATGGTGCTGGCCGTCAATCTCATCTTCCTGAAGTTGGTCAACCGGCACTTTGCCCGTTGGACGGAGACAGCCCGATGACCCAGACAATCAGCCCTCTCCTCAAGATTGTCGTCGGCATCATCCTCTTGATAGTCGTGGCGCCTTTGATCGTGCCGCTTCTCATGTCGATCTCCGACACGACCTATATCGTGTTCCCGCCGAAAGGCTTTACCCTGAAATGGTACGCCGCCGTGCTGGCGAACCCGGAGGCGCAGGACAGTTTCCTCTTCTCGCTGAAGCTTGCGGGCATCGTCACGGCTGTGTCCCTTATTCTGGGCATTCCCTGCGCGGTCGGCCTTACCCGCTTCAAAGTGCCGGGACAGGATATGGTGCTCGGTATCATTCTGTCGCCACTGATCGTTCCGCTGATCGTGACTGGTGTTGCACTTCTCCAACTGTTTTCGATCATGGGATCGCGCGCGACGATGCTGCAACTCGTCATCGGCCACACGGTAGTCTGCCTGCCCTACGTCATCCGGTCCGTCTCGGCGAGCTTCGTGCTGATCAACCGCAATCTGGAGGATGCAGCCTCGGTGCTCGGGGCTGCGCCGCATGTGGTCGCGACAAAGGTCGTCTGGCCGCAGGTACGGCCCGGCATCCTCGCTGGTGGCATCTTCTGCTTCATCGTTTCGTTCGATGACTATCCGATCTCGATGTGGCTTGCCGACGGCAATCATTTTCCGATCCCGCTTTATCTCTACACAGTCATCGAGCGCTCGTTCGATCCCTCGATCGCTGCCATCGCCTCGCTCATGATCTTCTTCGCGCTTCTTCTCGTGCTCGTCATTGAAAAGGTTTTCGGCATCAGCCTCGCCCGGCTGGCCAGCTGATCCGCATCCCAATTCGCCGCCATTCGCTCAATCAAAAAGGGACAATCACATGACCAATATTTCGAGACGTACCTTCGGCAAGCTCGCACTCGGCGCTACCGCTCTCGCCGCGCCACTGGCCGCCCCCATGGGCTTCGTTCGCAACGGCTGGGCCGCCGGCAAGGAAATTCAGATCGGAATCTGGGGCGGCTCGCAGGGCGAGTTCGTCAGAAAGGAGATCATTCCCGCCTTCGAGAAGGATTTCGGCGCCAAGGTGACGGCTGAAGAAGGGTTCACGCTCACCAATGTCGGCAAGATGCGCGCCACCAAGGACAGTCCGAAATTTTCGGTCATGTTCATCGATGACGTCGCCATTCCGATTTGCAAGGCGGAAAGTCTGATTGAGCAGTTGCCGAAGGGTGACATGCCGGCAATGGCGAACCTTTATCCCAAGTTCGGCTTCGACGGCTGGGCGACGGCGCTTGCAATCTCCGTCGCCAGCATGTTCCACAATTCGTCGGTCACCCCGCCGTCAAGCTATGCAGATCTCTGGAAGAAAGACTATTCAGGCAAACTGAAGCTGGTCAGCCCGAAGAACACCCCTTCGGTCTTCTTCCTGATCGTCGCCGCCGCCGTGAAATCCGGCAAGCCGTTCGCCGAAGCGCAGTACCTGATTGACGACAGCTTCGACAAGGTAGCGGAACTGAAGCCCAATATCATGAACCTTTTCGACAACGGTCCGCAGGCCGCCAACGAAGTAGCGCAGGGCCAAGCCGATATCGGCCTGCTGGAACTGTCGAAATACATCTATCCCTACACCGCCAAGGGCGCGCCGGTGACCATGAGTTTCCCGAAGGAAGGCAGCTTTGCAGGCAACAATTGCCAGGTCCTAGTCAAGGGCGCCCCCAATAGGGACGTCGCGGTTGCCTTCATGAACCGCATGTTGGAGACCAAGGTGCAGAAGGCATTCAGCGAATTCGCTCTAACCGCCCCGCCCGTCAGCGGCATCGAGTTCTCCGCCGAGACGCTGAAATACATCGCCTATCCCCTCGCCGAAATGGATAAGCGCGGCCTGTTCACTCCCGACTGGGAATTCATTAATGCCAAACGCTCGGCCTGGACCGAAAAGATGAACGGCATCTTCTCCGTATAACAGCTGGATCACCGAGCGGGTCGGCCCGGAAGGGCCGGCCGCATACGCATAAAGTTGACGGAGAGGGCCCATGGGCAACCCAGCAATCACGACGAAAAGCGGCGGCAGTGTCAGGCTCAGCGGCATCAGCCGAAGCTATGGCGCAAACCAAGTGGTCAGCGACGTTAATCTGGAAGCCAGAAGCGGCGAAATCCTTGCCCTCCTTGGCCCTTCTGGCTGCGGCAAGACGACGACACTTCGGATGATCGCCGGACTCGTTCAGCCGACGTCGGGAGATATCGCCATCGACGGCAGACCAATCACCGCGCTTCCCGTCCATCGGCGTAATCTGGGCATGCTCTTCCAGAATTATGCCCTGTTTCCGCATATGACGGTTCTTGAAAACGTCGCCTTCGGTCTGTCCATGCGCGGCATCGGCAAGGCCGAAATGGTCCAGCGTGCCAAACAGGCCCTGGCGCTTACCCATCTTAACGGCTTCGAGGATCGCATGCCGGCAGCCCTTTCGGGCGGTCAGCAGCAGCGGGTCGCGCTGGCGCGCGCCATCGTCTACCGCCCCAAAGTCCTGCTTCTTGATGAACCTTTTGGCGCACTCGACAAGAAGTTGCGCGAAGCCATGCAGATCGAACTGCGCCAACTCTGCAGCGAACTCGGCCTGACCACGATCCTGGTCACCCACGATCAGGAGGAAGCGCTGGTGCTTGCCGATCAGATTGCCGTCATGCGCGGCGGTCGGATCGAGCAGGCTGCGCCGGCCCGCGAGATATACGAACGACCGATATCGCATTTCGTCGCGGATTTCATCGGCACCTCGAATTTCATTGCAGCGGCCGTCGTTGAAAAGTGCGGGGGTTTAACGACCCTGAAGGCCCCCTCGGGGCAGGTATTTCAAAGCAGCGTTCCAAGCGATCTCCGCTCCGGCGACAAGGCCTTCGTGGCGATACGGCCCGAAAGCGTTCGCCTGACGGCGGGCGCAGTGCCCGGCCAAACGGCCAATGCGGTCAGCGGTGGCGTGCTGAGAAGCGTGTTCAAAGGGCAGTCGCTTTCCTTATGGCTCGACGTGCCTGGCTGCGAGTTCATCTGCACACTGCCGATCGAAGACGCAGGCAACACCCCTCCCCGGCCCGGTGCTATCTGGACCGCGTCGTGGTCTTCAGAACGCACGCTGATCATGCGGGAGCAATAATATCCCGATGACTATGCAAGTTCCGGCAATCGGGGTCATTTTGCCCTCGTCCAACCGCGTAGTCGAGCGCGTGACGAAATCGATTCTCGCAGACTTTCCAGGTGTCGATGCGTGCTTTTCCCGTGTCCCGTATGCGGGGCACCCCCCTGACGGCTATGACCTCGATCCGTTCCTATACTCGGCCATGATGCTGGCGCAGGCCAAACCCCGGATCATCCTCTGGAACGCGACACGCGGCGCCTTGCTCGGCTTTGAGCCGGATCGGAAACTTTGCGCTTTGATAGAGCGCGAGACCGGGATTCCGGCAACGACGACTGCGCTTGAAACGTCGGCGTTGTTGAATTCGCTTGCGCTCACCAGGATTGTACTCCTGCAGCAGGGCGACGCAGAGGAAGGCGCGCGCCTGTCGACAACCTTCGCGACGCAAGGCATCTCGATCGTGGCGAGACATGATTTTGGCATCAACGACAATTTCGAAGCGTCAAGCATCACGGCGGACGAAATCGCTCACCGCGCGACCGATCTCGCCAGCCACCATCCCGACGCAATACTCATCTGGAGCACAAATCTTGATGGCCATCCGCTCACCGGAGAACTCAGCAAGGAGCTAGGTATTCCGGTATTCGATTCCGCTGCGGTCGGAACTCTCGCAGCAATCCGAAGGTTGCCCATAGAGGACGGGGCTGCCTATGAGGAGCGGATTGCTTTTCGCGCTGTCAGTGTATGAAAACCCGCCGGGACGGTCTCAGCCGATCGCCTTGGCTTTCGCGACAATCACCCGCATCAGATCAGTTGCATATCTCACTGAACGGGGCTGGCTCTTGAACCAACTCGAACCTTCAGCCACCTTTTGAAGGTGGCACCCATCGCTCTTCAATGCTTTAGCTCACATGCTCTCGCGCGAATTCATCCCCACAGCTCAGGATGGCGGTTGACGTCCTTGTAAAGAAGATAGCGGAAGCGTCCCGGGCCGCCGGCGTAGCAGGCCTGCGGGCAGAAGGCGCGTAGCCACATATAGTCGCCGGCTTCGACCTCAACCCAGTCTTCGTTTAACCGGTAGACGGCCTTGCCCTCGAGCACATAGAGCCCGTGTTCCATGATGTGGGTTTCCATGAAGGGAATGATGGCGCCCGGCTCGAAGCTGACGATATTGAGGTGCATGTCGTAACGCACGTCGGACGGATCGATAAAGCGGGTGGTCGCCCAGCGGCCCTCGGTATCGGGCATGGCGTGCATGACGCAATCGTCTTCATGGGTGAAGACGGCAGGTGGCGGTTCCAGCCCGTCCACGACCTTGAAAGCCTTGCGCACCCAGTGAAAGCGGATCGGTGCCGCGTTGTCGTTGCGGAAGGTCCACTTCACTCCGGCCGGCAAATAGGCGAACGAACCCGTCCGCAGTGGATAATCATTGCCTTCATAGGTGAGCTTGCCCGCGCCTTCGACGACGAAGATCGCGGCCGAGGCCCGAGCATCCGGCTCCGGCCTGAGGCTGCCGCCACCAGGCTTCACTTCCATGATATATTGCGCGAAGGTTTCGGCGAAGCCGCTCAACGGTCGTGCAATGATCCACGCTCTTGTGTCGTCCCAATGAGGCAGGACGCTAGTGACGATGTCACTCATCACTGCCTTCGGGATCACCGCATAGGCTGTCTGGAAGACGGCCTTGCTGGAGAGGGTCTGTGTCTGCGGCGGAAGGCCACCGACCTGCGAAAAATACCGATTGTTGCTCATTCTGCCATCAATGCCTCAACTGACTTGCGACGTTCCCATTCCTCTGGTGTCAGCGTCTTTATGTCAAACTGATCACGCGTGCGGGTATAGGTGTGTCCGCCCATGCGGCCGACGGCATCCATGAGCTGCTGATCGATATGCAGGTTCGACGAGTTGACGGCGTCGCTGCGAACGAAGACGCCGACGACCTCTCCCAGGATGATTTCGCGGGCGGGCCCGACCTGGAGCGTGGTGTGGCGGCGGCATTCCAGGGCGGCAGGCGCGGCAACGATGCGCGGACTTCTGACCATCTGGCCGGGAACGGTAGCAAGCCCGGCCTCCTCCATCTCGTCAACCTCGGGGCCGAACTTGATGGCGCAGATTTCCATCTGCTCGACCAGCGCGTTGTCGCAGATATGCACAGTGAACTCGCCGGTCTCGCGGATGTTGCGGGCGGTGTCCTTGAAGCGCATGTCAGCATAGTTCTCTACGCCGATGGCGACGACTGCCGGATCGTGGGTCAGCACATTGAAGAAGCTGAACGGGCCGGCGTTCGGCTGGCCATCCTTGCTGACCGTCGTCACCAGCGCGATCGGGCGCGGAATCACGGTGCCGATCAGAATCTTGTAGCGCTCGCGCTCGCTGAGCTTGGCGAAGTCGAAATGGGTATGATCGGACATGTCAGGCCTCGGCAGCGATGCGGTGGGTTTCAAGCGGAGTATGGCGGGAGAGGTTTTCGAAGCCATCCTTGGTGACGACATACATGTCGCCGACATTGCAGCCGGCCGACAGCGGCTCCAGCCATTGGGTATGGAGCACAAAGACCATGCCCTCCTCCATTACGTCATAATTGTGGGAGGAGATGTTGAAGCTGTTCTGCCCGCCGGCCATGCCGACCGAATGGCCAAGGTTGGGATTATGTGGTCCGTGCGTCGCCGGGTAGACGTGCATGAGTTTGCGGCCCTGCGCCTCCCAGTCGATGTTCTTCACATACTGGCGCGGGATGAGACGGGCGCTGCCATCGTCCATCGGCGCCCAGTTGTAGGGCATGGTGCGCGCTTCGGGCGAGGCCAGCATGCCGCGCTCGATCATCGGCTCGAAGGCCGCGTTGTTGACGTCGCGCATCAAGGCACCGGGGCGGATCAGCTTTTCAGCGCGCTTAACGCCCTCGGTGCAAGCGGCGAGCACCTCTTCCTGTCGTTTGGTGATTTCTCCAACGGCGATCATGCGTGCGGTCTGCGCGGTATAACCGCGATAGGTGATGTTGGAGACGTAGAGGTTGATCAGGTCGCCGGGGCGAACGACATGGCCATAGGGCTTGCCACAATGGGTACCGAACTCGTTGATGCCGATCTGGTAGCCGTCGCCAGTCTCGCCGCCGAAGGACAATTGGGCTTGGGTGAAGGCGGCATAGATCTCGTGATCGGTCACGCCCGGTTTCGCGACATAATAGGCCGCCTGCGTGGCGATGCTGACCAGCTGGGCAGCGGCCCGGAACAACTCGATCTCGCGCGGTGAGCGCACCTTCTGCATCCGGTCGAGAATGGCATTGTCGGAGACAAATTTCGCCTTGGACATCAGTTCGTCGAGCGCCGCCCAGAAGGTCAGCCCCGCCTTGTCGCCGATCCGGCCGATCTGCGCCCTGGACAGTCCGAGAGAGGCCAGAACCTCCGCACATTTCTCGGCGGTTTTCACCACGCTGTCACCGGGACGATCGGCATATTCGCGGCCGATCGGACCGATCTGCCAGATGTCCTCGACCAGAACCGGCTCGCCGCCCGGCGGCAGGAGAACGGACTGGGTGAAGAAGGAGAGAAGCGTCAGCGGCTTGTCGCTATCTGTCGGGATGATGAGGACACCTTCGCGCATCCAGTCGCAAATGTAGCGCAGATAGTGGTTTGACGTGTGGAACCAGCCGGCACCCCCGGCATGGACGATCAACGCATCATGCCCGGCTTCGACCGCCTGGCGACGGATGCGGCGCAGCCGATCCTCGAATTCTTCGACTGGCAGCGGCAAGGGCGCGGAAAAATCGAAATCCGGCTGGAAATCGGCAAGCAGCGCTCCGATGCGATAGGAGCCCGACCTGGATGTGTGCATGTTCATGGGGATGTTCCTTCAAGAAACTGTGTGAGATCGGGGCTATCGCGACGGAGCAAGCACGCGCCTTGCGACCAGGAGCACGATGAGCGTCAGGCAGATCAGGACACCCGACATCGCGGCGACACGAACATCGAGCGACTCCTCGATCAGCGCGAACATCCGGAGCGGCAGAACCGTCGTGCGGGCATCGGCGAGGAAGAGAGAAACCGAGACATTATCGAGCGACTGGATGAAGACGAGGAACGCGCCGGCAAGGATGCCCGGCAGAAGCAGCGGCAAAGTCACCCGCCGGAGCGTGGTGAACCATGTCGCACCCATGACGATGGAGGCCTCGGCGAGCGACGGGTTGATGCCTTGGGCAACGACGGAGGCCGCGCGATACATCAGCGGCCCGAACACCACGACATGGCCGGCAACCGTCAGCCACAGCGACGGCTGGAAGCCAACGAAGTTTGCGACGATCAGGGCTGCAAGGCCATAGGCGAGGCTCGGCAGGACCAGCGGAGCCAGAAGCAGCGGCTCGATCGTGCCGACGGCGCTGCGCTTCATCCGCGCCATGCCGATGGTGGCAGGCACCGCGAACAGCAGCGAGCCGAGCACGGCGAGGCCGGCGATCTTCAGCGAGTTGAAGGCCGCGATATGTTCCGTGCCGGACGCGACCGGATCGAACAGCGCCTCATACCAGCGCAGCGAAAAGCCTTCAGGCGGGTATTTGAGCGTCTGTCCCGCGGTAAACGACATGGTGATGGCGATGACGATCGGCGCCACTAGGTAGATGAGGCTCAGGCTGCCGAAACCAAAGACGAAGGCCTTGTAGAGCCAAGCGGGAAGCGGATTCTCCAGAGCCCTGTTTTCAGAGGAACTACGCATGGCCGACAAGCCTCCTGTGGCGGGATATCATGGTCATGGCGACGAGCAGGATGCCGGTCGACAAGAGCAGCACGACCGCGATTGCGGACGCCATCGGCCAGTCGAACAGCGTGCCCACTTCGCGGTAGATGAGCTGCGGGACATAGATGTTGCGGGCACCGCCGATGACAGCCTGCGTGACGAAGGAGGCGCTGGTGCTGGCGAAGACCAGGATCCAGCCCGCCAGCAGGCCGGGCAGCATCATCGGCAGAAGCACCGTCACGAGGATGCGCCACGGTCCGGCCCCCGAGACCTGCGCGGCTTCGGTATAGGTGACCGGTATGCGCGACAGGATGGCGATCAGCGGCAGGATGATCAGCGGCAGGTCGATCTGGCACATGGCCATGACAAGGCCCAGTTCGGTCGACATCAGCGTGAACGGACGCTCGGCCAGGCCAAGGGCGACAAACGTCTCGCTGATCGGCCCCTGTCGCCCGAGAATGACGATCCAGGCGAAGGTGCGCACGACATTGCTGGTCAGCATCGGGATGAGCGTCAGGAAGATGATGACCTGACGCGCGGTCTTGCCGCTGTGCCAGTAGAGCAGCGCGATCGGCACGCCGAGCAGCGTCGTGCTGACGATGGTCTGCAGGCCGAGCTTAGCGGTGTTGATCAGGACGCGGTAGTTGAACGCATCCCCAAGGAAGCGTGCATAATTGTGAAAACCCACCCCTTCGGGGCCGATGAAGCTGAACCCGATGAGGACGGCGAGCGGCGTCGCAAAGAACGCCACCGACAGCAGCAGCATCGGGATCACGTATGGGAAACCGCTCGCCTTCATGGTCTGACCTCAGCCGGCAACGAGTGCGTCGAACTGGCGGATCCATTCCGGACGGTTCTTGTTGAGGGCGGCCCAGTCCGGGTAGACGAGCGAAGCAAGCTGCGCGCGCGTGACATAGGCCCCGATGCCGGGCGTCAGTTCCACTTGCCTGTTGGTGGGGAACATCTCGCGCGGCGGCATCTTCAGCTGGTCCTGAGCCACCTTGGAGATGGCAGCATCCATGTAGGCATAGGCCGCATCGACATTCTTCGAGCCCTTGGTCAGATGAATGTTGACGGGGGCTGCCGGCGAGCCAGTCTCCGGCTGGACGAACTCAGCCTTGAGGCCGAGTGCCTTGAGCTTGGCGACATTGCCGGTCGAGCACATGAACACCGCGACCTCGCCCTGCTGGAACAGAGTCATCTGGTGGTTGGTGCTGGCGACCACGCCCTTCAGATGTTCAGGATGATCCTTGAACAGCTTGAACACCGCTTCCATGTCGGTGGGACCGGAACCGAAGATCTTGGCGATCTCGGTATAGGCCATGACGCCGGTGTTGGATGCGAAGCCGGTCCAGGAGACGAGACCCTTGTAGGCAGGGTTCTCGAAGAGATCCCGATAGCCCTTGGGGCGCGGAACGAGATCCGGGTTGTAGGCGATGCCGTTGACCTCGACCGTTACGGTCGGGCCGTACTCCCCCTGGAAGGCCGGATCGAGCATGCTCCAGTTCTTGAGCTTCGACGGATCGATCTTCTGTATGATGTCATTCTCAATGGCGACGGCCATCTGGCCCGGCGACATCAGCAGCGTGTCGTAGGGCGGGTTGCCGGGGCTTGCCATGACCTTGGCAAGCTGGTCCTGGGCCAGTGCGGGAGCCACGGTCAGGTCGTAGCCGGCTTCCTTGACCAGCGGTGTCAGGACGGAGCGGTAGCCGTCCTCCCAGTTCCCGGGGAAGGTTGCGGCGATGACGCTGCCGCCGGTGGCACGGGCTGCGAAAGGCATAGCGGCAGTTGCGGCAGCACCGGCTGCAAGGAAACCGAAATGGCGGCGGGTCATTTTGAAGCTGGTCATGATGTTCACCTCTGTTGGTTGTTGGTTCGTACTTTTGGCTTCACTGCGAGACTTCCGGCTGCGCCGGAAAGACATGGGCCCGCGAGACATCGATCTCGGCAAACAGCCGCGACCCTGTCTGCGGGATGGTTGTGGACGGCCCGCGCACCTCGGAGGCGCGCAGGTTGGTCCCGTCTTCGAACACGAGGTCATGGACCAGCGTCGGACCAAGCGGTAGCGATACGGTCACGCTGACGGCGAGTGTGTTCTCGCCCGGCTGAGCGGCGAGCCGGACTTCCTCGGGACGGAAGGTGACGGCGACATCGGAACCGACGGTGAAATTCAGCCGTCGCGGCAGGGTCAGGCTTCCGCCACCCGACAGTGTAACCAGCGTCGCCTCCGGCTCCAGCTGCGCGACGGTCCCCGCCAGCACATTGGTCTGGCCGATGAAGGTGTTGACGAACAGCGTGTTCGGCTTGTCGTAGACGGCCATGGGCGTGTCGATCTGCTCGACATTGCCCTTGTTCATCAGCACCAGACGGTTGGCGACGCTCTGGGCTTCCTCCTGATCGTGGGTGACGATCAGGGTGGTGATGCCGAGTGTCTTCTGCAGGTGCAGAAGCTCCACCTGAAGATCAAAGCGCAACGCACGGTCGAGCGCGCCGAAGGGCTCGTCGAGCAGCAGCAAGGACGGTCGACCCGCGATCGCACGGGCGACGGCAACGCGCTGCTGCTGGCCGCCGGAAAGTTCGCGCGGCAGTCGATTGCCGTAACCGCCGAGACGAACGAGAGACAGCATTTCTTCGACACGCCCCCGGCGCTCCTCGCGCGGCACTTGCTGGCAGGCCAGTGGATAGGCGATGTTTTCCGCGACCGTCAGATGCGGAAACAGCGCATAGTTCTGAAACACCATGCCAATGCCGCGGGCGCGGGCCGAGACACCGGCAAGATCGTCATCGCCAAGGACGATCCGACCGGCCTTCGGCTGGATCAGGCCAGCTATGGCTCGGAGCACCGTCGACTTGCCGCAGCCGCTGGGACCAAGCAGCGCGACGATCTCGCCGGCAGCAATGTCGAACGAGATATCACTGATGGCGTTCTGGCCACCATAGCTATGGGTGAGGCGTTTGACGCTGAGCTGCTTGCCCTCAATCGAATTCTGAATGTGAGACATGAAAATTCCCCATGATCCGCCGATCCGGAGCGCAGGCTGCCCGCTGGGGTCCTGCTGCAATCCTGTCCGTCGAGAAATCTGGTTTTGATCCTGTTCATGCCAGACGAATTGCAAGCACCGTGCCAACTTCGTATACCGGGCTCGCATAAAGGCATTACACCACTGATTCAAAACCCATATTCGTGAATCAAATATTTGCGCACAAAGTTTCACATGCATTTCTAAATAAATAGCCGAACATATTTTTGCATAAAATATCGACCCTCCGGCTTATTTATTGAGCACGGTTTTGCAGGAAGTTTCGAAGATTCTCATGCTTTTTTCGAACCCGATTGCCCCACCTCCACATCCAGGGGGGCCACGTTTTGAGGCTTAAATTCATGAAAATTCAAACCGTAAGCCGCGTCACTCGCAAGATGGTGGCGCAACGGCAGAGCATCGATCAGAAATATGCGACTATTTTCGCACGAACATGCGCAAAATTGTCCGAACGAATCTAAAAGTGAATATTATAAAAATAATGCGGTATTTTCAATTACCTAGCTCAGAGAAAATCGAATTGGCACGGCGGTTGCATCAGGTTTCCCAAGAATTCACGCATGATCGACACAACGAAAAGGGGATCACATGCACAGCATCAATGGAATTCTGAAGAGCGGCCTTGCCGGGGCATTTGCAGCCTTGCTTGCCGTATCCGCCCATGCCGCCGAAGGCCCGGCCATGAAGATGGTGCCTGATGCCGACGTGGCGAAGCTTCCCGGCGTTGCCTTCCAGCAGACGCTCGCCGACAGCCTGCCGGCCGCCATCAAGGACAAGAAGGTGCTGAAGGTCGCAACCGACCTGACGCCCCCAATCAGCTTCCAGGACGAGGCCGGCAAACTGATCGGCATCGATGCCGACATTGCCGCCGCCCTCGGCGTCATTCTCGGCATCGACGTGCAGATGACCAATGTCGGCGCGGGTGCCGCGATCGTCCCGGCCATCCTGTCCAAGCGTTTCGACATGACCCTGTCCGGGATCAATGACGATGTCGAACTGGAAAAGCAGGTCGACGTCATCGACTACATGTATGACGCGACGACGATCATGAGCATCAAGGGCAATCCGCTTGGCATCAAGAGCATGGAAGACCTCTGCGGCAAGAAGGTTGCCGTACCGGTCGGCACCTTCCAGAACCGGCTTGTGGTCGCGGCCTCGGCCAAATGCACGACGACGCCGATCAACATCATGTCGATCCCGAAAATGCCCGACGTGCTGCAGGCCGTGCGCACCGGCCGCGCTGATGCGACCGTCAACGGCTACGCGACGAGCGTCTATACCACCGAGAACCAGACCGGCAAGGGCGTCGGACTGCAGGCGCTGCCGGATGTGCGCCTTGCCGTCGGCTATCTCGGCATGTTGGTCTCCAAGGACAATCCGGAATTGCGCGATGCTGTTATTGCCTCGCTCCAGCACATGGTCGATAGCGGCGCTTACAAGGCGATCATGGAAAAGTGGGGGCTTGGCCCGCTCGCCGTGACCACGGTCAAGTTCAACGACGCTGCCTCGATGCCGGTGGAGTGACATCATGGCTTTCGCCCAGCAGACTCTCAGCATGGCAATGGCTCCTCCGGTCGGCAAGACGGTCTGGTTCGGGCAGCTTTTCACAGGTACCAGCGCGATCGTCGCGCTGGCTCTCATGCTCCTGGTCGTTGGGCGAAACCAAACCGTTCAATGGAGCGAAATCCCGCGCTACATGGTCGATCCCGTCATTCTTGACGGCGTGGTGTTGACCCTGCAGCTGACCGTCGGAGCCATGGTATTCGGTATCGCCTTCGGCTGCATCGTCGCCATCATGGCAACGAGCCAGAACATCGTGCTGAAGGCGATGGCCGTCGCCTTCGTCTGGTGGTTCCGTGGCGTGCCGCTGATCGTCCAGATCTTCTTCTGGTTCAACATCGCATTGTTCATTCCGGAGGTCGGGATCGGCACCTGGTCCATCTCCATCAACGATCTCGTGACACCGGCGCTTGCGGGCTTTCTTGCTCTGGGCCTGCACGAAGCGGCCAACATGAGCGAGATCATCCGCGGAGGCCTGACTGCTGTGGATCGCGGACAGCGCGAAGCCGCATCGTCCCTGGGCCTCAGACCCCTTCAGACCCTGCGAACAGTCGTGCTCCCGCAAGCAATCCGCCTGATCGTGCCGCCGACCGGCAACCAGGCGATCGGCATGCTGAAGGCCAGCGCCATCGTCTCGGTGATCGGCATGCAGGATCTGCTGACCCAGGCACAGAACATCTATGCCCGCAACTTCCTGGTCATCGAACTGCTGTGTGTCGCTTCGCTCTGGTACCTGATCATCACCACCATCGCCTCGATCGGCCAGCGTTATCTCGAACGACATCTCGCACCCAAGGGCCGCTCGTCCGGCGCGCAAGGGGCGGCCGGGCGACGTGGCTGACATGCCATTCAACTTCTCAAGCCAAGCAAAGGATCGCCATCGCAGCGCATCCATCCAGGGAAACACGAAACAACATCCAAGGAGACGATCATGAAACTGGGTATCGACACACAGAAACTTCCCGAGTTCCGCAAGCGCGGGCCGCTGGCCAGCCTCGACCATGTTAAGGAACTCGGCCTTGGCGGCCTGTTCTTTCCGACGGTTCTTGACATGAGCCCGACGCTCGACACAGGCGAGCTGCGTGACATCCGCACCAGGGCTGACGAACTCGACCTCTATCTCGAGGCCGGCGTCGGCAAGATCAATCCCTATTGCAGCGCAGAGGCCCCGGAATTCCGCGCCGTCGGTGATGGCGATGTTATCCTCGGCTTCACCCGCATGATCGAGGCCAGTGCCGCCATCGACTGCCGCGAGCTCTGGGTATCGCCCGGCAATTTCAAATCCGAATATCGCGGCCGGCTGGCCAATGACCGGTTCCGCACCGACGTGACCTGGGACGAGCAACTGCAGGCCATCGAAAAGGTACTGCTGAAGCTGGCACCGGTCGCCCGGGCCCATGGCGTGCATCTCAACATGGAGACGCATGACGAGATCACCTCCTTCGAGATCCTCCGCCTTATCGAGAGGGTTGGCGCGGATTGCATGGGCGTGGTCTTCGACACCGCCAATGGCCTGCAGCGCGCCGAACATCCGGTCTTCGCCGCCAAGCGTGTAGCGCCGTATGTGCGCCAGACCCATATCAAGGATGCCTATGTGAGCCATGCGCCCGGCGGTCTCGATTTCCAGACGCGCCCCGTCGGCGGCGGCATCGTAGACTTCGCGACAATCATTCCGATCCTGGCAAAGGCAAATCCGGAGCTGAACCTGTCGCTCGAGGTTGCGGCCTCCGTCGAAGACAAGCCACGAAAAGCGAATCCACGCCAGTGCATTGAGATCAACGATCCGATCTGGCGCGCCGGCCACCCAGATCTCGACGCGGAGGAGCTGGAAGCCTATCTCGCGCTGATCGACGCCTACGGCGAGCGGGTCGCGGCAGGCGAAATCCCTGATTGGGAGACCTATGAAGCGAGCCAATACGGCTATCCGACCTACCAGAACCAGTCCTATGGCTACCACGAAGCCCTCACGTTCATCGAAGGATCGAAGCGCCACATCGAAACCATCTGCAGGGATATCGGGATCTTGCTCTCCACACCGAGTGCGAAACGACAAGCGGCCTGAGCGAGGAATGCGGCATTGGCGAAGCCTCTTGTCGATGCCGCATTCAAAAATACCGGGAAAGCTTGGCTTCCCGGCGCAATGAGCATATACGCAGCGATATTCTCATGAAAAAAATTATATCGCCAGATCGTATTTGGAGCAGCAGATGAAAAGGGCGCGTCGCCAAGTCACCAAGACAGCACCTAAGGCCAGCAACGCTGCCGAAGCCGCCGAAAACGCCAATGACGATGTGTCCGAACGCATCCGCACGACACTGGCCAACGCGATCGGCGAAGGCGCACTGAAACCCGGAACCAAAATCCTCGAGGATGCGATCGCGGATCATTTCGGTGTGAGCCGCACCGTCGTGCGCGGCGCACTTGGTGTGCTCGAAAGCGACCACCTTCTGGAACGCAAGAAAAACCGCGGCACCTTTGTCGCTGAACCCGGCATCGATGAGGCGCGCGCCCTCTTCGAATCCCGCCGAAAGCTCGAACATGCGATCCTCGAACTCGTCATGGAGCGCGCCTCGGCCGAGCAGCTGGATGCCCTAGAGAAGCTTGCCGACGAGGAAGAACAGATCCATCATCACGGCGACGAAAAATCCAAGACCACGCTGTCAGGCAAGTTCCACATCGTGCTCGCTGATCTCGGTGGCAACGCAGTCCTGACCGAAGTCCTGACCAAGATCGTGGCGCGCCTCTCTCTTGTCATGGCTCTGTATGAAGAGGAGAAGCGGGACGATTGCGGCGCCGACCATCACCGAATGATTGTCTCAGCGTTGAAGGCCAAGGACTTGGCCAAAGCACAACATCTGATGGACCACCACCTAGCAGACATCGAGGGTCGTGTCCGCCTGACGGAGGGTCAGGGCGACCGGCACACGTTTATGGCGGTGCTGGAGAATTTCTCGTAGTCAGTCGGCATCTCAAGCGAGGCCCGAGCCGGGACCACGCATCGCACGATCTTACAGTTGAAGGGATGTGAACCGACGTCCTAACAATGTCCAGCAAACGCTCTGAGTGTGCAATGAATTACGCAGAAGCATGCTTCGCCCAGTTCAACCGCGCCATGGGTCGATGACGATCACCCCGGCACCATCGAAATCCTGAACATTACGAGTGACGACAGCTAAACCATGAACTAACGCAGTAGCCGCAATCAAGGCATCAGCCTCATTCCGGCGGTCTGGAATATGTAAGTGGGCGCAACGCGTAGCGACAGTGTCGTCAATTGGCAAAACTCGTTCTGCGAATTCAGGGCGAACTCGACTGTCCATCCATTCGCGCAAGCGAAAACCCTGGGCAACATCTCGACGTTGGATGCTTAATATCCCGCGCTCAAGTTCCAGGATAGTAATTGCAGAAATGAACAAGTCGTCTGAATTTTGAGCACCGACCCACTTCGTCACATTCGCATCGGCTTTTCCGTCCCCCACCTTGCGCAGCTCGGAGACGACATTTGTATCCAGCAAATACTTCAAGATAAATCGATCTCCCGAGGAGCGATCTCGGCTCGAGGTGGATCGAAATCAATGGTGGACAAGCCAGGCATCGAAAGAGCATCGACAACGTTGCGACGCTTGCCGGTCAGCCGCTCGAATTCGCTGTAGGTCATCAACACATGCGACGGTCTCCCGCGATCTGTGATTACCACAGGCCCCTTCTGTGCAGCCTTTTTTGCCCTGCTGACATCGTGATTCAACTCACGGCTAGACAAACTGGTGATGCTCATATCATGCCTCATGTAGTAACATACCTACATATACGACATCGTTCATTGAGAAGCAATATCCAAGAACGTTTTGCTCTTGAGGGAATTTGAACCTTGGACCTACGCTTCAATTTACCTAACCCAATGAATACACTAAGAGCATCTGCTCGACGGCCGCAAGGATCTGCCGCCGATATATGGCAAACGCAGCGACGTGCAGGCACGCTTCCTCGACGATTCCAAGCAGGTGCTCTACATCCGCAACGACACGGCAAGGAGCGTCGACGAGACGCCTCTGCCGGACAAGCTTGCCAGCGTCGTCCTTGAAAAAATCCTGCCGGGACAACCGAAGCACATCATCGTCGATCTACGCCTCAACAACGGCGGCGACTTCTTCAACACGATCCTGTTTTCCCGGGCTATACCGCGACTTGTGCCGCGCGACGGGCGTGTCTTCGTGCTCGTGGGCAGGGCAACCTTCTCTGCCGGCATAACCACCGCCGCCATGCTCAAGGGCGAGGGAGGCGACAAGGTCACCCTTATCGGCGAACCGATGGGGGATGCCGGCCAGTTCTGGTCTGAGGGCAAGTATGTCGAATTGCCGAACTCCAAGATTGCCGTTCGCTACAGCCCCCAATTTCATGATTACGAGACCGGCTGCTTCGACATCGACACCTGCTATTGGGCCACCGTCGCCTTCGGCCCGCGCGGCATTTCGATTGCGCCGGAAATCACCATTGAGCCGAGTTTCAGCGCTTATGCTGATGGGCGAGACCCCGTGCTGGAGAAAGTGCTGGACTTGGCCGGCAGGCATTGAACCGGTTTGATCCCAGCGGGAAGGTCAGCAACCTCACCCGTTCGACGGTTTTGTCGAGTGTACGAAGCGCGCCGCGCCGACCTGGCTCATCCATCTCGAGCGCAGGCGCTACAGCGTGCCTGCGTCCTTCGTCAATCGGCCGGCGAGCGTTGGGGTCTATGGAGGTTTCGCCCCTGGTTCGGAGAGTGGCTGAGACAGTCTACACTCTGTAAAGGCGGATAGCCGTTGGCGGCTGGACGCCTGCCGCGGAAATTCTGGATGGCGAGCGAGAGCCGCTGCGGGTCTCGCTCGCCAATTTCCTAGTCCGACTACATTCCTGCGCCAGCTTTCGGCGCTGGCGTGTTAAGCAACTGCTATTCCCAGAGGTCTACAATTCCGCTACCGCCAAAATGCTGGACGATGACGCCCGTGATCTTTGCCGCCTGTTCGGCACGGACCCAGTCGCGCTGCCATTCGGCTGCGAGCGCCAGCCGGGGCATCACTGCGGTGAGGATCATCGGAACGTCGAAGGCTTTAGTCGCTTTGAACGGCTGCAAACATAGTGGAGCGTCAGATCGATCAGATCCGGGCGCCACCCGTGGCATCGATCATCTGGCCCGTCGTCCAACGCGCATCGTTCGATGCGAGGAAGGCGATAACGTCGGCGACGTCCTCCGCCTTTCCAACGCGTGAGAAGACCGAGAGTGCTTCGGCGCCGGCGCGCGCGTCCGGCGATGCCAGCCACTCCGCATTCATATCGGTCTCCGTCACGCCGGGCAGCACGGCATTGACCGTAATTCCGCGAGCCGCAAATTCAGGTGCCAGCGCCAGCGTCAACGTCTCCAGCGCGCCCTTGGAGGCTGCATAGGCGGGATGGGTCGGCGCCGCGATCCGCGTAAACCCGGTCGAGACATTGATGATGCGGCCGTTGTCGCGAATGTCGTCGGCCACTGCCTGGATCAGGAAGAACGGCGCCTTGTAGTTGATCGTCATCACCTCGTCGAAGGCGGCTTCGCTCGTCTGCTTCAATGGCAATGCGGGCGCGATGCCGGCATTGTTTACCAGAATGTCGAGAGCGGAAGAGCCCGTCTCGCTGCGCGCGGCTTCGCTGAACTGCGCCCAGAGGCTGTCGGCCGCCTCCTTGCCCTGTCTGAGATCGGCCTTCACGGCGACGGCCTTGACGCCGAGCGCTTCGATTTCTCGTACCGTGGCTTTGGCCGCATCCGAATTGGCGGTGTAGTGCACGCCAATCAGCGCGGCGCCCTCTTTCGCAAACGCAAGGGCAGCCGCCCGGCCGATACCGCGCGAACTTCCGGTGATGAGGGCTATTTTGTCAGCGAGTCGTTTGGACACTGATACACTCCGTTGCTAAATTAAATAGTGATCCCTATAATAATAGCTGAAATACGCCTGTCAATGATTTAATAGGGATCACTATTTTAATGACTGAGGCTATCCGCAAACGAGGAAGACCGCGTGCTCTCGATCGCGACGTCGGGCTCGACATCGCGGCACGCCTGTTCTGGGAGCGCGGCTACGAAGGAACCTCGACCGCCGACCTCACGAAAGCCATGGGAATCAATCCGCCCACGCTTTATTCTATGTTCGGCTCAAAGGAAGAATTGTACCGTCAGGCGCTCGACTTCGGCATTGCCCGTGAAACCAGTCGCCGGTCGAAAATTCTGCAATCGGATCTTCCGATTCAGGAGGCCCTGAGCCTCTACCTCTACGATATCGCCGATGGGGACACCCAGCCGGATAAACCGCGGGGCTGCATGGTCTCGACGGCTGTCCTGCAACACGCAGAAGAGAATGCATCCGTCGCGCGGATGACGGCAGCCCTGCGCGAGACGTCGATCCAGACCCTCAAGGCCCGCTTCGACCGCGCCGTCGAGGAAGGCGAATTGCCGGCGCGAACCGACACCGACACGCTCGCGCGCTTCTATGGTGCGATCATCCAGGGCATGTC
The DNA here is from genome assembly GCF_900177415.1 of Xaviernesmea oryzae. Taxonomy (GTDB): domain Bacteria; phylum Pseudomonadota; class Alphaproteobacteria; order Rhizobiales; family Rhizobiaceae; genus Neorhizobium; species Neorhizobium oryzae_A. The sequence continues at coordinate 429,550 of NZ_FXAF01000008.1, forward strand.
CGCTCAGGCATGCGACGGCGCCTGCAATGCGCAGCTGAAGCGGCTGATCGACATCGCGCTCACGGCCTGGCCTGGGAAGCGTCGGACCGCGGCCGAGAATTCTGACTGAGGACACTCAACCGCTCATACTGGCCGCCAAGATCGCAAAAACATCATCAGCGGGGCCACCGGTGCCCTGAGAGATGGGATAGCAATACGAGGTTCTTGATGAGAGCAGAACCTCAGACGAGGTCATTCACGTCCAGCAGTGCAGTTGAAGGGATATGAGCCATTGCCTCCCATATGGTGCCGTCGCGGTGGAGCTTGGGGCTCCCTACCGTCTTCAACCGATAAGCGAGCGTGCCCCGTCAAGATCTGTCATTCCTCAGCCCCATCCGACGATCCGCCGCCCTCGGGGGCATCGATGATCTGCAAGGCTTCCAGAAGCGGTCGCCCAAACTTGAGGAATTTATTTGCCAAAACTCTGATTTCCTTTAGGTTCTCATCCTTGGATTCGATCTTCTTGCCGTCTCTCATGAGACGTTCGCCAATGCTGTCCAGGAAATCCCACACATAGCTGGCCAAGGCCGCGGCGCCGACTTTACCCTCGCTGGAGGCGAGGACGAATAGCTGCGTCATGTGGGTGAGCCCGATCCCGCCTCCGGTCACCGGCGATACCATGTGGTGCAGATCCATGCTGACAAGCGCCCGCTGCAGGATGTGCCGGTTCAGCGCCCTACATTGCTCCTTGACCTTCTCCGAGGGGATCTGGGCTGGGGCCGCAAATCCGGCGCCGGTGAGCACGGTCAGGTAACCCACGACATCCTGAGACTTGAGACTTCGCAGCTTGTTATGTTTGACAAGTTCTTCGACACGTTTTGGCCTATAGCCCTCGTCGGCCAGGGCCTCAAGGATCAAGTCGTATTTGTCGGCGGGCAGCGCCACTTCGCCCCTGGCACACACGATCTTTTTCGGGACATCGATTTCCGGGATCACCAGCACGAATGCCAGCGCGTGCCAGGCGTCGCGATGTTCCCGGCCTGGAAGTAGCCTTGCTCCCTTGACGAAGATATCGGTACGGAAACGCCTGTTCACCAGATAGTCACGGACCGTCTCGCGCATGATCGGATGGCTGATCTGCGAAAGGAACTTGATCCCTTCCTCGTGGAGCTGGAAGGCGTCGATGCCATCGAGCAGCCGCGCCGAGCCGACATATGTGAGCTTGGCCTCGTCGAGACTCCGGACCATGTCGGAGAAGTGCTCGAGATGCCAATCCGCATTCATATACTCGTGCCCGAGATAGTTGCGTCCCTGTTTCGTCAATTGCTCCAGATGATGCCTGGCGAAGGGGTTGTCCTGAAAATAGAACGAGCCGGCCTTTGCGGTCTCTTCCGCGAACTGCAGCGCGCCTTCGATCATCTCGGTCGGTCTCGACATCTTCCCGCCCCCATAGTCCTGGTAGAGGGACATCAGCTGGCGGATCGGTAAGACCGGAGCCCAGCCGGGCAGGCAGTTATAGCTTATATAGGCGATTCCCCCGGGACGGAGTTTCCGCCGGATGATGTCCGTTATGATCTTGCGGTTCTTTTCCGATATCCAGCTCCAGATGCCGTGAAGCGCTATGACATCGAAGTCCGGGAGATCCCTCCGGCCGGCAAATTCCTCGAAGGAGTCGTCGAACAGATGAATGTCGGCTCGGGACGCATCGGCCAGCTTGCGAGCCTCGACCGTTTGCGCCGGATTGAAGTCGGTGCCCCAGTAGGATCCGGGAGATGCCGCGGCGAGCATATTGATCGTAACACCCTGCCCGAAGCCGAGTTCCAGATAGGATGGCGCGGCGGGCAGCTGCGGCTCTACGCCATTGCAAAGACAGGCCAGGCGCAACATGGCCGGATTCATTTCCGGATAGTATCCATGGGTGTAGTTGAGGTCAGTGAAGTAGCCGTACGACCACGCCATCAGCAAGTCTCCAAGACACGTTCAAGGCTCGCGCCTGCGGTCGGTTTGTTGTTGTTGGTTTGCGAGGAAAGAAACGGTCATGACTTTGGCGCTGTACGGCACGCCAAGCGATTACCCGAAAGAAATTGGTCGATTGTCACCGGGCTCGACGCCCTTGTGTGTGGTTCCACTGCCCCGCGAATTTGATGCGACGTGATGTTCTTGTTGGTCCATTTCGTCATGAAAGTTCCTTGTCTGCTCGGCCGCTCAGCGGACGTCGCGCGCTGAGCGCCTCGACGTCCCGCGTCTCGCCTTCCTTTCCAAGATGAACATGACGCGCCAATTCTCCATGCCGGATTTCTCAAAAAATGTGCCTATTCCTCCATTGCCAGCTGAGTTCGGAGCTCCCGAATCGGCCCTTGACATTTGTTTGGTACCTTACATATTTGCTAGGTAGCTAGCAGTAGCGGGCAAGCCAGGAGGCGCGTCGTTGGTTGATAAGCGGAAAAGGACGGATCGTGACCTTGTCGGGGCCTGGGCAAAGCGATGCTACTTCGCCGGCCGGGCGGTCATGGATTCCGTGCTTCGTCCTTATGATCTCGGCTCCGCACAGTGGTACGTGCTCTATCAACTCGCCACCGCCGGCCCGACCATGCAGCGTGATCTCGTGCGGTTGCTTGCGATCGAACGCGCCACAATGACCGGCATCGTCGCAACACTCGTGCGGAAGGGTCTCGTCGAGCAAGTGCCCGACCGGGTCGACCAGCGACAGAAGCTTCTCCGCGTGACGGCCACCGGCGCGAAACTCTGGGCCGAGTTGCCCGATCTCTCTTTCATCCGCTCGGCCGCATTCGATGGCATCGACTCCGCCGACATCGCGGTCGCGGTCAGGGTTCTCCAGACCGCGACGGAACGGCTCGAAAACCTACTGCAGAAAGGAACAACAACATGACAGTCTTGGTGACCGGTGCGACAGGGCTCGTCGGAGCCCGTCTTCTTCCGCGCCTTGTGGAAGCGGGGGTGAATTGCCGCGCGCTGATGCGCGGCGGCAAAGAGGGACCCGCCGGCGTGAGTGCGGTGGAGGCGGACCTTCTCGATCCGGCTTCGCTCATGCGGGCGGTGGAAGGCGTATCGGCGATCATCCATCTCGCCGCGGTTTTCCGAACACCCGATACCGACCTGATCTGGAAGAGCAATTTCGAAGGCACACGCAACCTCATCGCCGCAGTGAAGGCGCGTTCGCCCGAGGCGCGTTTTATCCTGGCGAGCACGTCCAACGTCTATGACGCCGACAGCTCCCACCCTGGCCGCGAGAGTGACACAGCCAACCCGCAACAGGCATATCCAGCCAGCAAACTCGCTGCCGAGAACGCGCTGCGCGAAAGCGGGCTGAACTGGTCGATCCAACGGTTCGGCTTCGTCTATGGCGACAAGGACGGACATCTCGAGGAATTGCCCCGACTGGTCGCCAATTTCAAAATGCATCCCGCCCAGAGGATGAGCATGGTTCATCACCGCGACATCGCCACTGCCATGAATATGGCCCTGACCGGCGCGATGGACGGACGCATCGTCAACATCGCCGATGAGGCACCCACCTCGATCTATGAGCTTGTCGAATTGGTTGGGGGAACGATGGATCCGTCCTCCGCGCCGCTTGAGAATCCATGGCGTCTGCACATGGATGTCTCGCTTGCTCGCAGCCTCGGGTTCCAACCGGTCGTGCGGACCGTTTATCAGGCCAAGCGTGAAAACCTGATGTGATATCCACCACCGGCGGGAGCGACCTTCGAAAGGCGCGTTCTACGCCGTACGAACCGTGCGGCTGGCATATTCGCTATACAATCGCTGCTGGTTCAGCGCGTCACGCTTCGGCGCAACGCCAAACATCCGGCAGTATTCCCGACTGAATTGCGAGGCGCTTTCATACCCGACCTGGTAGGCAGCCTCCGCTACGCTTGCAGCCTGGGCGACCATCAACCGCCGCGCTTCCAGAAGGCGCAGCTGTTTCTGGAACTGGAGCGGCGTCATCGAGGTGAGCGCCTTGAAGTGCTGATGGAACGACGACGGGCTCATTCGCGCGACCTCCGCCAAATGCTCCACATGCAGCGTCTGGGCGAAGTTCGTGTGCAGCATGGAGATGGCTTTCACGACCCGCTCGATATTCGATTCGGGTAACGCCAGCCTATAGAGCTCGCCTCCGTGCGGGCTGTTCAGAAGCCAGAAGCAGATCTCGCGCATGATGGAGGGATGGAGGACCGGGATCGCCTTCGGCGTCTCGGACATCCTGACGAGACGCTGGATGCAATCCGCCAGAGGTTCATCGACCTGACTCACGAACATGCAGGGACCAGGGCTGGCAGGCGGAACAGGCGGCTCATCCAACTGTTCCACTACGTCGCGCATCACCGTCACGTCGAGATCTATGGTGACGCCGATATAGGGCGCGTCGGGGCTCGCCTCGACGATCCGCCCGCTGGCGGGCAGCTCCACGCTGACGACCAGACACTCCATCGCGCCGTAGGACAGCATGTCGTCACCGACGAGGATCTCTTTTCCTCCCTGGATCACGACGCAAAGCGATGGTTTATAGATCGCCCGCATCGGCATCATCATTGCCTGCGAAGAACGGACAATGTTGAAGCCTTCGATCATTGTTGGAAACAGGCCCTCGCCGCCACCCTGACCCTCGATATAGGCGGTGACGACCGCAAGAAGCGATGACGACACGGAAGCTTCTGATTGGTTGCGAGGCCAGCGCGAAACGCAATCCATCTCCGGCAACACATCATCCTTTGCAGGAATAGGCAAGTTTCTTGAGGGTTCGGGCATTCTGTTCACAGCGTACTCCATCTAGCTTGAAGGTGCCAAACAAGCGAGGAGTGCGCCGAGCATGACAGAAACCGCCGTACGGTCAATAGATGTTCATCTAGGTAAATCTCCTCCATTCGAGGAAGCAGGCCAGTCTCAACTGCCCTGACCGGCCCTGCCCTGTGGGTTCAAACCAACGCGTCGATGCTTCCTTCGACAACATAGCGGTATTTCCGCCCAAGCGGACAACCGGGCGGTGGCGCACGGCGCTGGACGCCAGCGCAGCCTTGCCGAGCAAGTCTTGCAACAGCCTCAACAGGAGATCTTTGAAATGTCCGATACTGGTAGCTCCCGCCGCACGTTCATGGCGCTTGCCGCCGCCGCGCCGGCAGCGCTTGCCCTGACGAGCTCGGCTTCGGCCCAGACATCCACGACCGGCTCCGGCACCCTGCCCGGCGCCGGTCGGGTCGCCGTCGTTACCGGCTCGTCGCGAGGCATCGGCGCCGCCACCGCCAAGCGTCTGGCGCGCGACGGCTTTGCCGTAACCGTGAACTATCTCACCAACCGCGATCTGGCCGCTCAGGTCGTGGCCGATATCGAGGCGGCTGGCGGTCGCGCCATCGTTCGCCAAGCAGACGTCGCTGATCCCGCAGCGGTCAAGGCGCTCTTCGACGTCAATGACGAGGCTTTCGGCGGCGTTGACGTGGTGGTCAACAATGCCGGAATCATGAATGTCGGCCCTTTTGCTCAAATGACCGACGCCGCGTTCGATCGAATGATGGCCACCAATGTGAAGGGGAGCTTTAACGTGCTGCGCGAAGCGGCGCAGCGCACGCGTGACGGCGGCCGGATCATCAGCCTCAGTTCGAGCATCATAAAGACGCCGCCTCCGGCTACGGGCGCATATGCTGCTACAAAAGCTGCCCAGGTGCACTTTTCCAGCGTCCTCGCGAAGGAGCTGGCCGGCCGCAACATCTCTGTCAATTCCATAGCACCCGGCGCGGTCGACACTCAGCTCCTCCGTCAGCACGGAGAAGACGCTCTCCGAGGAATCCCGGAGCAGACGCCTCTCGGCCGTCTAGGCGTGCCGGAAGACATCGCCAACGTCATCGCCCTTCTTTGCTCCCAGGACGGCGCCTGGATCGACGGTCAGAATGTATTCGCAAACGGTGGCCTCGGTTAAGGGAGAGCAACTGGCTTGCCCGTGCCGCCGAGGCCGACGCTAAGCGCCATTCCCGTCGGCACGAACTGAAAGGAAATCGGATCGGGGAACCGCCCCTTCGTTCCCGAAGATCCGAAAAGGAGATCGCTGGATACCCCCATCAGCTGGCGATCTCCAGGCCACCGAAGACCGAATCCGGCAACTGGGCGCCTTCGGTGGCCTCCATCCCACACCGCAACCAGCAGAGGCTAAACGTATGGATTTCGACCCAGTAAGTACACTCATGGCGTGGATCGGCGCCTATGGACTCATAGGTCTCTTCGTCGTGGCGTTGGCAGAACGCTTCATGCCGGTGCTGCCGTCTTATGGGCTTCTTCTGGCAATCGGCATCGCTGCAGCGGACGGAGCCTGGTCGCTGTCCACCGCTTTGCTTGCGACCATCGCGGGCAGCTTATCCGGGTGCGCTGCCTGGTTCTACGCAGTCCGGAGGCTGGGCGAGGCCCGCTCGTCGCGCCTTCTCAACAGGTCTGGCCGGCTATTCGGAATGTCCGCCGATCGCATCGGGCGCGGGATCGCCTCCTTCCGCCGGAACCAGACCGCGCTGGCCTTCGCGCTCCAGCTCGTGCCGACCGTCAGACTGTTCGTTCCGGCCTTCGCCGCCCTTCTTGGAGGAGGCTCGCGAAGTTTCCTGATTGCCTCGGCGGCAGGTATCGCGGTCTGGAACGGCCTGTTCATCGGCATTGGCTTCTACGCTTCGCACTCGATCGGGACGGCGAACACGACGGTCCTCGCATTGGCGGCACTCGGCTGCGTACTCGTTTTGGAAGCCGCCCTGTTCTGGATCGCACGACGCGTTCGGGGCTCGCCGAGCCACGGGGACGGTGTCATTCGGAATCTGACGACGCCTCCCGCTTCACCATCGATCACACCGGCGCCCGACCGCAGACGGTGTTCACCATCGTCTCCGTGAAGCAGCAGCACGTAGCCGAGACGTTCGGGTTCTCCAAGGCATGGCTCAGGAAGCCGCTGCGGGTTAACCCGGGCAATCGGAAAGGTGGCAGCGTAAACTGTCTCGATCAATATGCGTGCGATGGGACGCAGCGTCTTCGTCAAACCTGATCGTCGCCCGTTGCGGCAAGGATTTTCGAAATCGGCGAGACGGGATCGTGGCCGAGCTTCGCGGAGGTCTCGATGGCCACCCGGCATAGTTTCGACAGATCGACGCCGGTTCGCAACCCCATGCCCTCGAGCATGAACACCAGTTCCTCGGTCGCAACGTTTCCGGTCGCGCCCTTCGCATAGGGGCAGCCGCCAAGCCCGCCCACGGAAGAGTCGAACACGGTCACGCCCTCTTCCAGACAGGCCAGGATGTTCGCGAGCGCCTGGCCATACGTGTTGTGCTCGTGAAGCGCGATGGCGGCTATTGGCACCTCTTCCGCCACCGCCCGCACCATGGCCGCGGCCGCTCTCGGGGTTCCGACGCCGATGGTGTCGCCCAGCGAAATTTCGTAACAGCCTATGTCGTGCAGGCGCCGCGCGACGCTTACGACGGATGAAAGTGCCACTTTGCCTTCATAGGGGCAGCCGAGCACACAGGACACGTAACCGCGCACACGCATGCCCGCCTGACGGGCGCCCTCGAGCACAGGTCCGAAACGCTCGAAGCTTTCCTCGATCGAGCAGTTGATGTTCTTCCGGGAAAAGCTCTCGGACGCCGAGGCGAAGATCGCGATCTCCTCCGCTTCTACCTCGCGCGCGGCTTCAAATCCCTTCAGGTTCGGGACGAGCATTGGGAAGCTTATGCCTGCGCGCCGCCCGAGCGCGGTCAGGACTTCCGCCGATCCGGCCATCTGCGGCACCCATTTCGGCGAGACGAAGCTGCCCGCCTCGATCGTCCGAAGTCCGGCGCCGATCAGGCCTTCGATCATGCGCACCCGATCCTCGACGCTCAATGGGCGGGCCTCATTCTGCAGCCCGTCTCGAGGACCGACTTCTACCAGGCGGACATTATCCATCGTTTCCTACACACCTCGTACTGTTTGCAATCTCTTCGCGCAGGAAGGCGCAGAAGCGCGGATCGGCTCCATAGGCCACGTTCACCCGCATAGCCGGCCGGACAGGAACCTCGCGATCGGCGTAAAAAACGCTTGCCGGCGCGACGAAGATATTGGCCTTGGCTGCACGAATGCAGAAAGCAGCCTCGTTCAGGTCCGGCGGAAGCGGAACCCAGATATAGAAACCCTGGACTTTCGGCAGCGAGACATTCAGCCCGACCTGGCCAAGAGCCTGCGCGGTCGCCTTGGCGCCGTCTTCGATCCAGCCCCGCAAACGCCGCAGGTTCTTCAGGTACTGCCCGCTTTCGATCATTTCGAGCACGACCCGCTCGACATGAAGTGAGGTCGCAACCATGGTGATCATCTTGAGATCGACCAGGCTGCGGATCGTCTCGGGCGCACCGGCGATGTAGCCGCAGCGCAGGCTTGCGGACAATGTCTTCGAAAACGATCCCACATAGAGGACGCGTTGCTGCTGGCCGAAAGCGGCGAGCCGCGGCAGTGTCGGAGCAAGGAGGTCGGCGAAAATATCGTCCTCGACCAAGCGAAAATCATGGACTTCAGCCATCTGCAGCAGACTGAACGCATGGGCCGGCGACAGCGTGCCGCCGGTCGGGTTGTGCGCCTGGCTCTGCGTAAAAAACAGCTTCGGACGATGGCCCATCAACTTCTGGCGAAGGTCTTCGAGGTCGGGACCGTCCTCAAGTCGGCGAATGGGAACGACGTTCGCCTTTGCGAGGCGGAGTTTGGCATAAAGAGGGTAGTATCCCGGGCTGTCGGCGAAAACCGTATCGCCCGGCTCGAGGAAGTGGCGGATGATAAGGTCCAGGCCGTGATTGACCCCGCTGGTCAGCATCACGCCGTCGGCCTCGGTGGTGATCGACCGCTCCGCAAGCGACATGCGAAGCCATTCCCGCAGCGCGCCGAGCCCCCAGGAACTGCCATATCCGAAGTCCACCTCGGCGGCGGCGCTGCGGCTGGTGCGAAGAATGCGGCGCATGTCCGCGTCTTCAGTCCAGCTTGCCGGCGGGCGACCGTCACCGGGGCGCGTCTGGTAGTTCTGGTCGAGTTGCTCGCGCAGCAGCGACATGATGCTGGTTGCCGCCGTGACGTCCGGCCGGACCCTCGGCACCGGAGCGGGACGGTTTTCGGAAACGTAATAGCCTGAACCTTGCCGCGCGACCGCCAGCCCTCGGGCCACGAGCCGATCGTATGCCTCGGCCATCGTGTTCTTGGAAACACCGAATTGCTCCGCCCCGCCTCGGACGGACGGCAGCTTTTGTCCCGGCCTGTAGATGCCGGACACGACCTGGCCGCTCAGATGAGCAACGATATTGTCTACCAACTTCATTAATTGTCCCGCCCTTGCTTTGGGACAGTACCTCAAACAAAGCGTACAACTGTCCCTTGCTTGACGGCGGCATTCTAGGACAGTTTGTCGCCAACGCAAGGTTTTCATGTACTGGTTGGGGAATGGACCATATGACGAAAAAGACCGCCACTTCGCGCATCGAGAACATGCGGAATCTGTCTCCGGCGGAACGGCTGGAGCAAGTTGCCGCGGCCGCCGCGTTGGATGATCAGGCACGATCCGTGCTTGCCGCAGCCGATGCCCTGCCGGTCTCGCGCGCCAATGGCATGATCGAAAACGTCATCGGCACGTTTCAGCTTCCTCTCGGCGTCGCCACGAATTTCATGGTCAATGGCAGGGACTACCTTGTCCCGATGGCCGTCGAAGAACCGTCGGTGGTTGCCGCGGCTTCCTACATGGCGCGCATCGTGCGTGGCTGCGGTGGATTCCAGACCTCATCGACAGCGCCGATCATGCGTGCGCAGGTCCAGGTGCTTGGCGCGTCTGATCCGTATGGTGCGAGACTGGCCATCCTGGCCGCACGTGACGAGATCGTATCCGCCGCCAACGCCAAGGATCCGGTTCTCGTGAAGTTCGGGGGCGGATGCCGCGACATCGAAGTCCATGTCTTCCCCTCGACGTCGCGTGGCTCCATGGCCGTCCTCCACCTGCTCGTGGATGTGCGGGATGCGATGGGAGCGAACACCGTCAACACCATGGCGGAGGCGATCGCGCCCATCGTCGAAAGGATTACCGGTGGCGAAGTGCGGCTTAGAATTCTTTCGAACCTCGCCGACCTGCGTCTTGCGCGCGCCCGTGTCGAAGTGACGGAGGATGCCCTTGCCACAACGGAATTCTCCGGCCGCCGAATGATCGAAGGCATTGTCGACGCCTATGAATTCGCCGCCGTCGATCCCTATCGCGCCGCTACTCACAACAAGGGCATCATGAACGGCATCGATCCGGTCGTGGTGGCGACCGGCAATGACTGGCGGGCGATCGAAGCCGGCGCCCACGCATATGCAGCGCGTTCAGGACGCTACACCTCACTGACCACCTGGGAGATCAATTCCAAGGGCTCTCTCGTCGGGACGATCGAAATTCCGATGGCGCTCGGCCTTGTCGGCGGCGCGACGAAGACGCATCCCGCGGCACAGGCAGCGCTTCAGATCCTGAATGTCGAAACTGCAGTCGAGCTCGCGGAAGTGACTGTCGCCGTCGGACTTGCGCAGAACATGGCGGCGCTGAGAGCGCTTGCGACGGAGGGCATCCAGCGCGGCCATATGGCGCTCCATGCCCGCAACATAGCGATTGGCGCCGGGGCCGAGGGAGACGAGATCGACGCGGTGGCACGCAGGCTCGCCGCCGACCACGACGTTCGCTCCGCCCGCGCCGAAGAGATACTGGCGGAATTGAGGAAGTAACTGGAAAGGCAGCCGGCGAAGGAGGAGCTTCGCCCGCCGCCCGGCACTTTGCCGAAACCTTGGGGAGGATATTGATGACAATCCAGAATGTTGCGCGCACTACAAACGCGCATGGCCAACTTGCAGAAGTATGGGGAGACGTGGTCTCGCGTCCCCAGCTCGGCAAGGCCATGATCATCGGCGCCGTGTTGAGCGTCGCGGTATATTTCATCGCTCTTTCGACGATCGCGCCCCTGGCAAATACACCGGCCGTCGGCAAGGCGCTCGCCATGCTCGCGGGGATCGTCGGTTCCGTCGTGAGCGGCGCGATTTGCGCCCGCATCTTTCCTCCAAAGCGAAGGGTGGTCGAGCAGGCCCAGACGGGAACGGCGTGGCAGGTCGAAGTCCTGGAACAGCTCGAACAGGATGGCGGTCCGATCGGCAGGGTCGAGGACCTTCCGCCCGTCGTGGCGCAGGAGATGCGCGAGGTAGGTCTCTACGACCTCTTCAAGAACTACGAGAACGGCCGCGGCGTGAACCGGCAGGGGGAGTGACATGGACGGTCTGCTTTATGAGATATTTCTCGCCATCGCCCTCGGATTGCTGGGCTCGATCCTGTTCTCCGCCATCGGTCTCATTTCGGGAACCGACGAGACGACGACCATCGCTCCGGTGACGCTTCTGGTCGTCTTGCTGGGAGCACCGCCTGCCGCGGTATTCACCTTCTGGATGTGCGCGGCAATTTCCAAGCATATGACGCATGCGGTGCCGACGGCACTGCTGGGAATTCCCGGAGACACGATGGCGCTGCCGTTGCTTCAACAGGCGACCGCGCTTCGCAATCTCGGGGCTCCCCACGTGGCGCTACGCAAGATGCTGGCCGGTTCCGTCATATCGGCGTTCATCGCCGTGCCGCTCGCGGTCTTGTTTGCCATCATCCTGGCGCCGTTCGGCTCCTACATCACGGCGTCCGCTCCCTGGCTCTTCATCGCGGCCGCGATCGTCATCGCCTATTTTTCCGCGGGTCGCTGGGCATCGGTCGTGGCGCTGATCCCCTTCACTCTGATGATCGTCGCATTGCAGGGGTTCACCGCCACGCAGGACGTAAAGCTCGGCGTCAGCTACTTCCTCGGCATCGCGGTCGGGCCGCTGGTGGCAGAACTGTTCTCAGCGGCATCCCCGCTCGAGCAAAAGCGCATGAACCGCGGCGAACTGCGTCAGACCACACTCGCACCGGACATCAAGAGCTGGGGCGGTTATTTCCCGAACCCATTGCGCGTCCTTGACCGCAGCCAGACGGCGACGACAGCGACAGCAGCGGCCATCACGAGCGCGACATTTGTCTTCAGCCCGGTTGCCGTCACCGTCATTGCGGGCGAGATCGTCGGCGCACGCATCAAGCAGGCCTATCATCGTCTGACGTCGGTTCTGGCGGTCCGAAACGGCGTTACGGAATCGACCTATATCGCCGAAGCCCTGATCCCGCTCATTGCGTTCGGCCTGCCGCTCAGCCCGGTCGCAGCCGGTCCCGCCGCACCGCTGTTCAATGCTCCTCCCCGCTTTACGGTCGATACCGGAACCGGTGTGGTCAACAACCTGCATACCATGATGTCCGTGCCGGAGTTCCTGATCTGGGGCCTGGCCTCTGTGGTCATCGCTACGGCGATCGCCTATCCCTTCGCCATGAACCATGCGCGCAGCGCCGCGGCGTTTGTCGCGAAATATATCAGCCACGAAGCCATCATTGCGACCTTCGTCGGTCTCGTCCTCGTCATCGGGCTCTGGGAAGGCGGCTTGCTCGCGCTGCTGGTCATCATGACCGTAGGGCTTGTCGGCGGTCTTCTTTATCGTGTCCTGGGGATGAACACCGGCGTTCAGTTCATGGGTTATTACGCCGCGATCCTCAGCGTTCCGGCAATCCTGAAGCTCATCGGCTGATCCAATCGCGGGCAGTAGCAGCGAAAGGGAGAAATGGCCGAATTCTACGGATGCAGACATTTGGCTTAACGAGGGGGACGGCCGGCGAGGCCTCCCCTTTGTCTGGTTAACATGCCGACCGGCAGCATGACTGCGCGCTCGCGCTGGCGCCTGCCCGCATTATCCCGGCCGGCCCGACCAGCCTGACGATCTTGGCCTTTCCGAAGCACGAGCCGCGGCTGGAAGTGTTCAACTGCAGGACCTTTGCGCCGATCCTCGACGCGCCGGATTGAGCCATTCCGTTGGTGGAATGGGCGGCACGACGCTCGCCGCTGCCAGTCTCGGCATAGCGCGAACGCCCATGTCGTTCGTGCGGTTTATGAGGAAATGACCCCGGAATCCGCACAGCCTGTCGGCGATAAAATCAGGACCATCATGGACCGTCGATGAACTGATTGTCCGGCTTCTCAGCACTTGCCGCTCTGAGTTAAGAGCGGTCGCTATTCAAAGACAACGACTTCTGAGGGATCGGCAGCATGCGCCACGCAAGTAGCAGCGACCTTCAACCATCTAATTGGTTACCCAAGAGGAAGTAGCGGCCGATGGAACTCCCCTCCCCTGCAAGAGGAAGAACCGTGCTTCCCAAGGAGGTAACCGACCGCGCCGGAAAATAACCGAACGGCGTATTGCAGGATTGGTGCGATTGTCCCCTCCCCCGCTGAAAGATTCCAAACCTAAAAAAATGCTTGAGACGTCTCTCCTGAGGCTTCGTTCAAATTGAGTTCAGGGCCGGCAAGGAGCCCGACGAGAGAGGCAGGAGGCTTGTATGGGGGAATTCTATGAGGCAATACCGCGCCACTGTGATCCGATTGAAACATGGGATGCTTAGCATCGATTGCCAGTCGGGCCTTATGAAATCCGTGGAGTGCAATAATGGACAGACCCTGGAAAGTCAGCCGTGGACCGATCGCGGCAACCGAAATGGACGTGAAGAAGTCGGAAGCGATAAATGCGATGCTGATCCATCCGATCAAGGTTCTTCCGTCCAATGTGGGCGATCCTATCCGCCCTTTCGCTCTCGGTCTTTTCCAGGAGATCCGCTTGTTATTGAAGCCGGAATGCGGAGTGACTGCGCTGCGTCGGGCAACCGGAGCCTATGTTCGTTCGAAGCGTTATTACTTCGCAAGCGCACAGCCCGATTCCATGCGCCACGATATTGATGGCAATCCCGTGGAACCACTGACGATAGAGGACCGGCTCGCCGCACAGGAACGCTTCTTAAGCTTGAAGACGGATCGGTCGGAGGAAGTTTTGATCGAAAAGATAGTTCCCCCCGCCCCTCCGCAATTGACCAAGACGGATCAAATTCGGGCCGCTCTTCTCGGACGTCGAGCCGTTCGCCAGTGATCGCGATGCTACTCAGTAAACTGCCCACTGCCGGACTTACCGCAACTAGACATCTGCATTATTGAAAGAACCTCCCTTTCCATCGCGCGGTGCTAAGTGATGTTAAACCTTGTCAGCTGACAAGGTTTTCACGGGATGCCGCTTTACTGGACAATTCAGCTCGCCTGTCGATCCGAGGCTCCATTAGCGCGTAAAAGTGCCATGACCATCGGGCCAATGGCGAACTCTCCCCTTTCGGAGCGTCGCGTCAGATCGCGCAAATAGCCTCCAGGTGAGTTGATATGTTCGCCTCGCTCGAGAACACAGGCCATGACGGTTGCAGTATTTTCCGGCCCCATGATCGCGCAAGCTTCTCGATATGCCGATGAGCTCACTCCCAAGGTCATACGCGCCACGACGGCAGCGGACATCAGATCCCGCCAGTTCGAAATGCGGCCGGCCGGCGAATAGTGGGAAATAGTCGGGCACGCTTTGAGCACTACGCTCAAGGGAAAGGACTTGAACGAGGACTTGGCGGGTGTCTTTCCTTCTTCACAGGACGGAATTCCATCCCCCTCACCGCTCACCGATATGTTTTCCCCAGGAGTGCCCAATGGAAAAGTTGTCACTGAAAGCTGTTCCGCTTCGAGAGGCGGTTCAGATTCAATAGGAGACTCGGATTGTGAATTCTGTATGTGCCGCTCGATTTGGTGGGCATTGCCGCTTGGTTTTTTTCCTTTTTCAAGATCGTTCAATTGTTTAAGCGTGTCCGCGTGGATCGTGCTCAATTTGTCCAGGGCAAACTCCAGTTCCACTTGCGTGGGGCGCCGTGGAAAGTCCTGCAGTGCGTTCAAAAACGCCGCGTGCATCTCCTCCCAATGTCCTGGAAGCCGCTCCTCCAGGGCGGACTCGATCAACTTTCCGATATCCCGGCGAAGGAGGGAAAGCTTTTCCTTGAGGCGCAGGAAAGTTAGCCGTTCGGCATCGACTTCCCTTGCTAGCCCTTCGATCTCGGATGCCCTTACAGCCAAGGGCCGGAGGCAGAACCCATAAGCCTCGGCGATTGAGCCCGATCGATTTCGGCGAACATATCGTTTCCCATTCGGACTGTCTCGACGGATAACGAGACCGGTGGCGACGAGCGCTGCCAGGTGGCGGCGGATGGTTTGCTCCGCCATACCGTGGGCCCTGAGTGATAGCTGTGCATTCGACGGGAAGACGACGAGCGCCTCAGATGCGTCGAGATCGGCTTTCGGATGGAAGCTCAGGAGCGCGTTCAGAACCGCGAGCGCGCGGTCGCTCACGCCAAGCTTATCCTTGGCCTGGCACAAACTGCGAAACAGTTTCCATTTATCGACCGAGCCCTTCGGCTCCGTCTGCTCGATCTTCACTTGAGCTGTAAGCAGCGCAAGTGACATTGGCCGCCGCCCGAAGGGCGTCGCTCCTACATTCACGTCCATGTTTTCGCCTCTATGCTTCAGGCAAAACGAAAACGATCACCGACACGGCGCGAAATCATTGACAACTGATTCGGGGAGAGCTATTGCTACCTTCGCTACAAGAATACCAAAGGCTCTCGAATGGTTCGCCGCTAGGGGGCCTTTTCTTTTGCCAGTTGCTACCTTTCTTTCTTGGTTAAAATCTAATTTCCATACTCAAACAATGCGGCAGCCGAGCTATTCGCCTGCTGCCTGAGCCTCGAATCGGTCAATCAGTTCCTGCATCTGATCGTGGAGAAAAGCGGCAAATTCCGCTCCCCGCTTGCCTTCGAGGGTCATTCGCAATTCCTTGGAGGAAATGCGCAGCTTGCACAGGCGAGCTCCACTCCGGTCGGTGAATTCGAGGTCGCTTGGCTGTTGCGCTGGGGTCTTTGTCGACAGCGCCGAGAAGACCAATTGAAACCGTTCGTTGGAATCCTTCTGTACCTTGCCAGCTGACAAGGTCCTGCGTGCCGCATCAACGGCGGCGTCATTCGTGAGAAGCTTGGCGAGCTCGCCCCATCGCGGTCGACCGATCTTTGGTGCACGGCCGATTGCTTCGATCAGATCCAGTGGAACTGAGCGATATACCGACCGCATACGGGTAAGCTCCGGATCGTCGATCGTGAGCGCGGCCTTGATATCTCGCGGTTTGATGCCGGCCTGCTCCATACGCGAGGCAAAAAGGGCTCGTTCAATCCAACTCAGATCTTGTCTGCCGGCATTCTCGATGCCTTGGGAGACGGCGAGATCATGGTCGGACATCTCGATGACGAGCGCCTTGATCTTTCGCCCAAGTTCTCGGGCGGCCCGAAGCCGCCGATGTCCATAGATGACCTGATACCGACCTGCCTGTGTGGGGTGCGGTCGCACCTGGATCGGGACCCGCTGCCCTTCGGCCTCAAAGCTTTGTTTGAAAAGCGCGAAATCCGCGTCGCCGTCGTCAGGAAGGCGGTCGGGGAAGGGCGAGGGATCTATCGTGTCGGGAGTAAGCTCCACGGATCCGGCGGCCCCCGCATCCAGCAACGCTTGAAGTCGATCCCGTTCATTGCGGATATCGCTGATCGCGCGATGCGTGACGCTTATAACTCCTGCGCCCACGCGCGAAGGTGCAGGCGCCTGAACAGAGGTGGTCTGCTCGGGAGGGGAGGGGCGTGCGGCCTTGATATCCGCGGTCAGAGCTCCAAAGCTTGCGGTGATGGAAGATCGCCTGGGAGGCTTTGTCATGTTCTCCCCCAACTTTTCTTTATCAAATCCACGATCGCTTCATTCACACCGTCCAAGGCTTCTCGCGCACGACGATGCGTGTCGCGACCGACCTGGCCCACTTCGAGCTCGTAAAGGCTGCGTTTGGCGAGACCGGCGGCTTCGATTGCGGTGCTTTCGAACGCTGTCGGCACAAATACGTCTTCGCCGAAGAGGTGGCGAAGCATGGCGACGACCTGGGATTGCGGTTGATCGTTCGGATTATGACGGGTTACCAGATATTTGAAGAAATCCTGGTTGAGCGTCGCCCCGCTCTCGTTCAGCACCTGCATCAGGTCGCCCATCATTAGAAGGAACTGACTCATCGATGCGACGTCGAGCATCGCCGGATGGACGGTGATGATCATGCCCGTCGACGCGTAGATCGCGCCGAGCGTCAGGAAGCCGAGGGAAGGAGGAGTATCGAGAATGACGACATCATAATCGGATTCAACCTCCGCCAGCGCAAGACGCAGACGTTCGAAAAAGATACCGCCCGAGGACTCCACCCGCTGCGCCAGAATACGAGGGGTCTCATGCTCATATTCCATGACTTCGAGATTGCCGGGGATGAGGTCGATTCCATCGAAATAGGTCTTGCGAATAATGTCCCGCATGGGGCGACGCTCGCCCTCGCCGTATCGGATCGCGGCATAGATCGTTTCGTTCGCATGAACATCGACTTCGGGCTGCGCTCCGAACATGGCGGACAGGGATGCCTGGGGGTCGAGATCGATGGCAAGCACGCGGAATCCATGCAGCGCGAGATACTGCGCAAGATGGACGCTCGTTGTGGTCTTGGCGCTTCCTCCCTTGAAATTCGCGATTGCCAGAACCTGCAAGTGTTCGCCCGGTCGTCGATGGGGCAGAAATCGAAGGGCTTCCGCAGGCTTCTGCTCGGCCATCAGTGCCCGCAATTCGTTGATTTGGGTAAGCGTATAGGCCCGGTGGTTGTTCTCGAGCCGGCCGGGCACGGGACCTCGCCCCTCATTCGATAGCAGCTTGAGCGTCGAATCCGGTATGGAGGTGAGCTTCGAAACCTCATTCGTCAGAAAATGCCGCAGGGCTTTTTGCGCTTTCGGCGGATACATCCGGGCTCGCAGCGCCTGCAATTGCGTCGATAACAGATCGGCATGCCGGACGATCTTGCTTGCCGCATCCTCGAAACCAGTCGGTTCTTGTTGTTGATTCCTTAGCGCCATCTATCCCTCTTGGCGGCGAACCACCGTTTTATCGGCCAACTTCCGCCAACAATGCCCATGATTCCCCTTCGACGTCCAGAGGAATCAGGACGACGGCCCGTCGAGGAACGCATGCGCCATCCGAGCAGGCTGCGCAGGGCGTATGGAAAATGTCATTGTTTTCAATGATCCGCGGACAAGAACCGCTCCTCTACGAAAGGTCCCGTCGGGCATGAATTCGCTTCATCTTCCAACTTCTGGTCCAGCGCCCGATAACCGATCGCGCTCAGCTCGAATCAGATTGGTGAGGAGCGCGTTCGATCGTTTCTGGTCTCGGCCACGATCAGGCGAGCTGGGGTTGGCGCGCGGGCCGCAGTGGAACAGGCTTGGTCGACGAATGGGCCGGATAGTCAGATCGCGAGCCGCCTGCTGTGTCTGATTGATTCATGCCGCGATGAGTGCATCGTCGCTGCCGCTCTGCCACCACCTGATTCCGTAATGAGATCAGGCCGGACGGAATCGGCGGAGTAGGGGACTTCTATCGGCCGCCCGCGCCTGTCCACCTCAGAATTGGGTGCTTTCGGTAGGATTTCAGTGTAGTATGGCCGAACACCGAATCGCGATCGCCGATGCAGAAATAACGCTATCATGATCGATGCGCGGTGGCGAAACTTAATATCCCGTTCGCTTTCATAACGCGAATCGGTGATAGTAACATCAATGGGTTACGATCTCGCCAAATTGCCCCTCCAGGCCTTGATTACGCCACTGTCGGCGGCAACCGCGGCACTCACCCGCCTCGATGAGCGCCTGTCCCGCTCGCCAGTGGGGAAGGGGTGGATCGAACGGGCGCATTTCGCCGACGCGGCCGCGTCGCTGTGGATCGATGGCGAACTCATACATATCGAGGACCTTGTCCTCTACGACGCCGGCATGGGCATCCGCGCGCCAACTCACGAGCTTACCATCGCCTACGACGTGCTGCGCACCCGACGCCGGATTGTCACCCATCCCCGCACCTGGGCGCTAACTGCCGAAGGGCTGCGCAGCTTGTGCGGCGGGGGAAAAAGTGGCGGCAGCCCCGCGCGGGCCGTCGGCGTCCAACCAACCATTGCGACCGCAGAGACGCAAGACCAAAACGAATTAAGGTCGTTCCGGGAAGAGGAGGATTTTTTCGACCCATTTGCAAGGGAACTGGCCCAAATGGATGCCGTGCTCGCCCGTTCCGAAGCTGTGCTGTCCGGCACGTTTAAACCTTCGCCGTCGGCACCGATCCCGCGCGAAAGAAGTCCGCTCGTCTACGAGCCGGACTGGGATGAGAGCGAACGCCTGGCCGAATGGCAAGCGGTCCTATCGGAGACAGAAGGACTGCCGCCGCTGCTGCGCACTGTGTTGCTTCTTGATGCCTGGAACCAGTTGCAGGTGTTGCAACATGCGCCCTGGCTCGGCCGGCTGCTTGCTGCCGCGACATTGCGAGGGGCTGACGTCACCGTGGCCCATCTTGCGGCGTTCAATCTTGGCCTTAAGGCCGTCTCACGAGAACGCCGCGCCAGCCGCGACCGCGACACCCGTCTCATCGCCTTTCTCGATGCGCTCGCCGCGGCCGCCGAAGCCGGATTGAAGGAGCATGATCGTCTGCTGCTGGCAAAGCAGCAGATGCAGCGTCGGCTTACCGGAAAGCGGCAGTCGTCCAGGCTGCCGCATTTGATCGAGCTCGTGATGGAGAAGCCGATCGTATCGGCCGGCATGATCGCTGAAGTGTTGGGCGTCACACCGCAGGGGGCGCTGAAAATCATTGGCGCGCTGAATCTGCGCGAACTGACGGGAAGGGGAAGGTTTCGCGCCTGGGGAATAGTTTAGGAACCTCGTCGATCTCGCTTCCCCTTGTGCGATCGACGCAGCGGCTCGCCGTAAGGTCGCGACGGCTTGGCCGCCACCGGCGATGATGGGTTCACCATATCCGCTGGCGATCTGCAGTTGAAGACTGAACAGCCAAGTTCTTCCGGGGCATAGGCTTGCGGCCGCGGATGGACGGCGGCCGCGTCACTGCCGCTCGAAGGCGCCGGTATCACGCCCGACCACTTCTTGAATCTGCGCTATCGTGACCGGCGTGTCTGAACGGAGGAGAATTCCGGCATCCTTATCAACCAGGATCGCCTCGAACTTTCCGGCTCCACCTTGCAGTTCTCTGCGAAGCTCATCGACCGGCAGAGCCTGGGGACGCCCGTTGATCATGGACGGTGCGTCATCGGAGGAAACGCACACTATGGCAATATCCATGGCGCGGAGCGCCTCCTGATCAAGCTTGAGAAGCTCTGACTGCCATTTTCGCACAGGGCTCAGGTTGTCTTCAAACAATACGAGAACCCGCTTATCCGGCACCAATCCTGCCGCCGTCTCGCCCGACGTGGTTGCGTTTTCCGACCATAAGATCTGCATCCATTGCGGCTGCGGCATTGCTCTTCCTCCTCGCCACCCAACCAGCTGGAGCTGATGAGGTTCCCTCCTTGCATGGCGCGCGACAACTGCAGGTAAGGCGACGTAGCCGATCGCCGATGGCTGGAGCATCATCGTGCCTGATCAAATCTCGCGGCGCATATGCTCGCTCACAGTCGAACCCTCGCTGCGGATTTGGAAGTGTCGGGACGTGGCCCGACATCCACCGACCTCGACGAAGAGGCGCCCGGGCCCTCTCCTCTGGGGCAGACGAGTTAGGCGCGCCTAACTCGCGACGGCCGAGTGATAGCGTCAGCTATTCCTTCATGTTCATTGGACAACGCGCAAGACAATGTTCAAGCTCGACGTACCAGCTGCGTCCTGGACCGCAGTGCAACGCGTTACAACGTCCTCATCAAGCATGGTCGCCTGACGTGCCGATTGCCAGCGTTTCGCATGGGTGGCACCCTTGCGCCGGCTCTTGCGCCCAGCGCGCTCTCAAGGACGTCAAACCGCGTCGCTGCGCTCATTATTGGCTCCGCGCCGGCACCGGCTGGCATTTGATCGACAGGATTGGCCGCAGGCAGGAAACCAAGGCCAATCATGGGAGTGAATGGCGCCGTACATCAGGGGCCTCTGGAGGGTTCCGACTTCGCGAAAGCACGGGTATGGCCTGTCGCCCCTTTACCGACATCGAATGCGAAGGCGTCCTGCCGCCGAGCTAGGCGCGTCTAGCTGATCCCGCACAATTGGCTCTCAGCTGTGCCATGACCATTGGTCCGAGCGAAAACTCTCCCCGTTCCCAACGCCGCGTCAAGTCGCGCAGATAGCCGCCCGCCGAGCTAATGAAGCTGGCTCGCTCAAGGATGCAGGCCATCGCGATTGCGGCGTTTTCCGAGCCCATGGCTTCGCAAGCATCCTGGTAGGCCGAGGGGCTGACACCCAGCACCGATCTGACCACCACGGCCGCAGACATCAGATCGCGCCAGCTTTCGACGTTGCCGCCGAGTCCGTAGTCGCGAATCTGCGGGCAGGCCCTTAGAACGACGCCTAGGGGAAACGCCGTTATCAAACGTGAGGTTAGATCGGCGCCGTTGGACTTCACCTCCAGTTCCTCTCGAGGACGAAGTTCAGATTCATGGATAGATTCTGATTCTGAATTCTGTATGTGGCGCTCATAGTGAGCATCATTGGCGCTACGAAATCGAGTTTCTTCGTGGATTTTCAAGCGGCTGAGGATTTGATTGTAAAGCGACCGCATCTTGCCAAGCAGATCGTCGACCTGCGCGGGTGACGGTGTGCGCGGAAGGCGTGCAGTCAGGTCAAGATAGAGGTCCTCGATCGATCGCCAGTCGCCCTCCACACCTTCCTCGATCGCCGCGCTAATCAGCTTCCGCACATCCCTGCGGCAGATCGTGAGTGTCTCCTTGGCCTTTCTGAAGGCCGCGCGAGCCGCCACAACCTCCTGGGCCATCACGGCAAGCCCTTCTGCGCGTGCCAGAAGAGGGGATAGGTCGAAACCGAAGGCCATCTCGATCTCGCCCTTGCCATTCTTGCGGGCGAATCGCTTGCCGTTGGCGCTATCTTTGCGGGTGATCAGACCTGCTTCGACGAGGATGGCGAGATGCCGTCGAAGTGTCGCGCCGGCGATGCCGTGGGCGCGAAGCGATAACTGGGCGTTGGATGGGAAAACGACAAGCGGCTCGTCTTGCCGAAGCTCATTGGCAGGATGAAACGTGAGGAGTGCATTGAGCACGGCAACGCTGCGATCCTGCAGCCCAAGCACTTCCCTGGCCTCTGCGACATCACGGAACACCTTCCATTTGTCGATCGATTTACCCGGCTTGATCTCGGTCGCGGCGATCTGCCGCTTCACGAGGGCAAGCGTCATCGATCGCCGCCCAAACGGCGTCGTCACACTTCCCGTATGCATCTTCCTTACCTTTCAGAAGGCAAAAGAAATCCGCTCACCGAAACGGTGCCAAAGACTCTTGACGAAGATTCATGGAAATGCGATTCTCTGTCTCGCTACAGAACAGATAAGGGCTTCCACGACGGCAACGTTGAGGGGGCTCTTTTCTTTTGCGGGGTTACTCCCTGGCTTGTTGATCCTGTGTCTTACTTCTTGGACCGGTGCTCGTGGTAGAGCGCCTCAAGTGTCTTCAAGACGAGCGCGGCGAACTCCGGCGCTTCCTTCCTATCAATGGCGATTTCCAGCTTCCCGCTCGTGTTCAACACTTTCGCGAGGCGTGTTCCGTTGCCGGCCGTCCACACGTCGGGAGCCACGGAGACCGGATGCGGCTTCAAACGAGAGGCGACAGCCTTGAACCGGGCTTCCGAGGGGAGGGCCTTGGCCTGAGTCGAGTCAAGAAACGACCTGGCCATTTCCAGCGAGCCGTCGCTGCCGAGGAGATCGGCAAGCTCGACCCAACTGCGACGACCAACGCCGGGGGCAGGGCCGATCGCGTTGATCACATCGCGAGGAATCCGGACCACGACGGATAGCATGTAGGACAGATCGCTCTTATAGACGGATAGGGCGGACATGATGACCTCCCTGGAGAAACGTTGCTGCAGGTTGTCGGCGAACAGCGCCTTCTCGATGTAGGTCAAATCCTGGCGTTCGTTGTTTTCCTGTCCCTGCGCCACGACGAGTTGCTCGTCGGTCAGATCGCGGACGACGGCCTTGACCGGCAGGCTCAGCGCTTGAACCGCGCGGAGCCGCCGGTGACCGAACGCAACCTGATAGCGGCCGGGCAGGTCCGGATGAGGGCGCACGAGAATCGGCACCTGTTGGCCATTTTCCTTTATCGAAGCGATCAAAGCTTCGATTTCGCCCGGCATTCGGTCTTGAATGAAGGAAGGTTCCACCTCCGCCGGGTCGAGCTCGATGACGGCCTGTCCCTCGGCAAGACGGCGTTCGATCTCATCGGCCCGCGCCTGGCGGGCTTTTTCCTCGCGAATGGAGCTGCCAACCTGCTTGACGAGCTTGTTGTCAGCCGCAGGTTGGTCGGATGGCATGGATGGTGAAAGCAGCGGCCGACTTGGCGTCTTTGTCGGGCGCGTGGCGTCGACCGGGACGAGATTGAGAAGGTTTTTTCGGCTCATGCAGCTCTTCCCCAGGATTTCTTAATCAGGGTCTCGATTTCCTCGTTGACGTTGTTCATCGCCTCGATAGCGCGATCGTAGGTGCTGCGCGTGAACTGACCCCGCTCGACCTCATAAAGGGTCTGGTTGGTCAATCCGGCATCGGAAACGGCGGTCGTCTTCAGCATCGGGAAATTCAGGACATGTGACCCGAAGATCGAGCGAAGGTAGCCAACCATCTGGTTCTGGGGTCCGTCGGCCGGTTCGAAGCGCGTGATCAGGTAGCGCATCCATGAAAAGTCGACATTCCCCCCAGCTGTCGCAACCTCACGAAGAAGATCAGCCACCATCGACAAGAACTGGTTCATCGACATCACGTCCAGCATCTGCGGATGAACTGTGACGATCACCGACGTCGCCGCGGTCAGCGCCGACAAGGTGAGGTAGCCAAGCTGCGGCGGGCAATCGATGACGACGACATCATAATTGCTTTCCACCTCGTCCAAGACCTGACGCACCCGTTCAAAGAACATCACGTCCCCCGTCTGGCGCTTCATCAGCGCACGCGGTGTGTCGTGCTCGAATTCCATGAGCTCGAGATTGCCGGGTATCAAATGCAGACCCGGAATGTAGGTCGACCGGATGATCTCGTGGATCGGCCGACGTTCGTCATCGTACCGAATGGCGCCGTACATCGTTTCATTGGAACCGACATCCAGTTCGGGCTGGTTGCCGAAAAGCGCCGAAAGGCTCGCCTGAGGATCCAGGTCGAGCGCCAGGACCCGGTACCCGCGCAGCCCGAGATACTGCGCCAGATGCGCTGCCGTCGTGGTTTTGCCTGACCCCCCTTTGAAATTCATGACGGAGATGACTTGCAAGGCTTCACCACCGCGCCGGTGGGGCAGATATCGCCTGTCGGCCCGGCCAACGCGATCGAGATGCCTGCGGATCTTTTCGATGTCCTCCACAGAATAGGTACGGCGTCCCCCTGCTGTCGTGCTGACCTCGAGATCTTCGATCTCGTTCGCTATCTGGCGAAGGTAAACTTCCTTGACACCTACCAGCTTCGCGGCTTCCGACGGTTGGAAGCGGCGAATTCCCTTTTCGGCGACAGGGGGAAAGGTGCTTAGATGGTGGGCTTGAAGCTGAGTGGCCAGCGCCGATGAGTGCCTCTCGATAAGCTCGACCAGGGTCTCTTGTGCCGTAATTTTCTTTTCAGCCGTTCGCTTCATTTTTAGCTCAATATCGATAACAGCGCTTTATGGCGGTCAAACCCCATTTCTACCGCTGTTGCAATAAGCCTCGATTCTCTCGCCTCGGCAAGCCATTTATAGTAAACGAAACCTTAACGGCCTACCTGACCCTCGGCATCGAAGGTCATCGCCAGACAATTCCTAAGCGACACAGCGCTTTTGACTTCCTTGGCGTTCGCCAAGCCGATCTACCCGATGCACTTCCGCAGCGCTTCCAAATGGTCGTGGCAAACCCGATTTACGATTTCAAGGAGAATGGTGGTCCGCTCTCCCGACCAGGTGAGCGCCTCCGCGCTGATCTCGTAATGCTTGGAATAGCGGGCCTTCACATAGGCTTCGTTGAGCGTGTTGAACCAGGCGCGCTCGCGATGCTGATCCCGAGGAAAGGCCTCGGCCAGGCGGCGGTCCTGCTCCTCGGCAAGCGAGCGCAGGAACTTGATGTTGTGGGAAGGCGGGCCGTAGTTCGTGAGCGTCAGCAGCACGCAGGAATAGGCTTGCTCGATTGACTGATGGAGTTCGAAAGCCGCGACTCGAATTTCCCTCTCGCCTAAATAAAAGCGGAAGCCTTTAAGAAAGGTCGTTGCCAGCGCATACCTGTCAGCAAAGTGTTCTTGCGCCAACCGCAGCCGATCCGCCGGCGTCAACGGCTTCGGCTCGGCCAGCGGCTCGTCATCGAGTTCGTAGAGGACGATGCCTTCCTTGCGGATGTCGGAGAAGAAATATTGCCCCTCCTTGAGATAGGTGTTCACCTCGCGCCGGGAATGCACGATGAAGCTCACCGGTGTCTCGATCGACTTCTCGCGGATCAGGCGATCGGCGGCCTTGTGCCAATAGTCGGCGAAGTCGCAGAGTCTCCGGTCGTTGACGATGATCAGCAGGTCGAAGTCCGAGCGATAGCCCTTCATCGTGAACGGCTCGTCGACCCAGCCGCCCTTGGCGTATGAGCCGAACAGGATGATCTTCAGGATCCTGCCGCGCTTCTTGAATTCCGCCGCGCCGCCCTTGAGGGCGTCCTCGAATTCCTCGTGCAGGATTTGAAGGACCCGCTCGAGTTCTCGCTGCTTGCGAGGAGGGATATGATCCAGTGACGACTTCATGAGCGATGGTTAAGCGAAAGAACCGCGCCCGTCTACTCGCAGATTTGATAGCTGTCCTCTCGAGCGCTTGGAGAGATGATAACGGCCTCGTTGCACAGCCCGCCAGGAACATGATGGCGACAGCGATTGCAAGTGGCGCTTTGCTTTCAAAGGCCCTCTGAAATAGCGCTTTGCCATACGTCCGATCACTTCATGGGGGCAAACAATTGACCGCTGCAGAAATTGAGCGAAAGTCGGATGATCGTTGGATCTCTCTCCAACCATATCTCATGCGCCCTCCGCCTGCTCGGCCTGACCGTCTTCATTTCTCGGAATCCGGAACCACGTGACATAAAGCGCCGGGAGGAACAGGAGAGTGAGCACGGTCCCGACGACAATGCCGCCCATCATGGCATAGGCCATAGGACCCCAGAACACCTGTCTGGAGATGGGGATCAGCGCGAGGGTGGCTGCCGCTGCGGTCAGCATGATCGGGCGCATGCGATGCTCGGTCGCTTCGACGACCGCCTGCCAGGCTGCAACCCCTTCGCTGCGAAGATGCTCGATCTGGACGATCAGGATGACGGAGTTTCGGATCAGGATGCCGATCAGCGCCAGTACGCCGAGGATCGCGACGAAGCCCATGGGCGCATTGCTGATGAGCAGTGCGGATACGACGCCGATCAGTGCCGTTGGAGCAACCGCGAACACCAGGAACAAGCGGCTGAAACTCCGCAGCTGGATCATCAGGATCGTCGCCATGATGAACAGCATCAGCGGAGCGACCGCGACGATCGGCCCCTGTGCGTCTGCGCTGGACTCCACGGAGCCGCCGATTTCCACATGGTAGCCGACGGGAAGCTCCTTCTCGAACGCCTGCACCTGCGGCCGAAGCTGTTCGACGACGGTCGCAGGCTGAGTAGGGCCGATCACAGCCGCCTTGACGGTGATCGTCGGGATGCGGTCACGCCGCCAGATGGTCGGCTGCTCCAATTCGTAACGGAAATTGGCGATGGCCGAGAGCGGCACGGACTTTCCGCTCGATCCCGGAAGCTGAAGGTTCTGGAGCGTCTCGATGGAGCCCCGTTCCGCTGCCGCCGCCCGACCGATCACATCGATCAGGTAGATGTTGTCGCGCACCTGCGTGACGGAGGCCCCTTCCACGATGCTGTTCAGGACCGTTGCGATATCTTCCGACGAAACGCCAAGCTGACGCGCCTTGTCCTGCAGGACGTCGACCTTGACCACCCTCGACGGCTCGTTCCAGTCGAAGACCATGTTCGAGAGAAGCGGGTGGCCGCCGACGATCGAGGCGAACTGCTGGGAAAGCTCGCGAACCTTCTGGATATCCGGACCGCTGATGCGATACTGGACGGGCTTTCCGACCGGAGGACCGATATCCAGCAGCTTCACGAAGGCATCGCTTCCGGGAAAGGTCCTCGTCAGGTAGTCCTGCAGTTCGGCGCGTACCTTGTCACGCAGCTCGAGGCTCTTGGTGACGATGACCGTCTGGCCGAAGGTAACGTCGGGCGTCTGAACATCGAAGGACAGGATGAAGCGCGGCGCGCCTTGTCCCACATAGCTCGTCCAGTGATCGATATCCTGGTTGCCCGCCAGCATATCTTTTTCAAACTGCGCCATCTGCCGATCGGTTTCGGCGATCGAGCTGTTTTGCGGGAGGTTCCAATCGACGATCAGCTCAACACGGTCCGAGGCCGGGAAAAACTGCTGCTGAACCAAGCCCAGGCCGCCCACGGAAATTCCGAATGCCGCAATGGTGAGGAGGATCGTGACCCAGCGCCAGCGCATGGCCAAGCCTAGAATTCGGGAGAAGGCGGAGGCGAAGCGTCCCTTTTTCTCGTGATGGGATTTCATTGTCTTCGGCAGGATCGTCACGCCGAGAAGCGGCGTGAATAAAACCGCGACGATCCAGGACACGATCAGGGAAACGGCGATGACGACGAAGAGCGTGAAGGTGAACTCACCTGCGGCACTGTTGTTGAGACCGACCGGGATGAAGCCTGCCACCGTCACCAGAGTGCCGGTAAGCATGGGAAATGCGGTCGACGTATAGACATAGGTCGCCGCTTTTCTCAGGTCGTCGCCCGCTTCGAGACGAGCGACCATCATCTCCACCGCGATTATGGCATCGTCGACGAGCAGGCCAAGGGCGATGATGAGGGCGCCGAGCGAAATGCGCTGCAGCGAGATACCGGCATATTCCATGTAGACGAAGGTGATGGCGAGCACGAGCGGGATGGAGATCGCCACCACCATGCCGGCGCGAAGTCCGAGACTGATGAAGCTGATGAGCAGAACGATGGCGATCGCTTCGAACAGCGCATGCGTAAATCCGGAAACCGCCTCATCCACCACCGCGGGCTGGTCCGATACGCGGTTCACATCGACGCCGATGGGGAGGTCCGCAACGATCCGCTGCATCTGCGCATCGAGCGCCTTGCCGAATTCGAGCAGGTTGGCGCCGGCCTTCATGCCGATGGCAAGCCCGATTGCCGGCTGACCGTTGAACCGGAAGAGCGATGAAGGCGGGTCCACATAGCCGCGCTTGATCGTGGCAATGTCGGTCAAAGGGAAGAAGCGGTCGTTGACCCGCAGATTGATCGCCCTCAGGCTCTCCTCGGACGTGAATTGCCCGCCGACACGCAGGGCGATGCGTTCCGGCCCGGCATTGACGAAGCCTGATTGGGTTACCGCGTTCTGTGACTGGAGGGTTTCGATGACCGATTGACGGTCGATCCCGAGTGCCGCGATCTGGCGCGTCGAAAACTCGAGATAGATTGCCTCGTCCTGCGCGCCGATCACGTCCACCTTCCCGACATTATCGACGGTCAATACCTTGGCGCGGGCGTCCTCGATGAGATCGCGAAGCTGCCTCTGCGTGAGGCCGTCGCTGGTGAAGGCGTAGATGTTTCCGAAGACGTCGCCGAAGCGGTCGTTGAAGAAGGGGCCGACGACACCGCTCGGGAATTGGCCCTTGATATCGGCGATCATGTTGCGAACGCGCGCCCAGGTGGGTTCGACATCCCTGGCCTTTGTCGTCGGCAGCAGTTCGAGGAAGATGGTTGTTTGTCCGGCGACGGTCTGGCTTCGCGTATAGTCGATGGATTCCAGTTCTTCCAGCTTCTTCTCGATACGGTCGGTGACCTGGCGCGTCACTTCTTCCGCGGAGGCTCCCGGCCATTGGGCGCTGATGACCATGGTCTTGATGGTGAAGTTGGGATCTTCCTCGCGGCCGAGGTTGAGGTACGAGAACGTCCCCGCGAGAATGAAGACGATCATGAAGTACCAGACCAGCGAACGGTGATCGAGAGCCCAGTCGGAGAGGTTGAATTTCTTCACTGGCTGATCTCCTGATCGATCCTGATGGTTTGCCCATCCTTCAATTTGTGGACGCCGGCGATAACGATGCGATCTCCCGGAGCAACACCTTCGGTCACCCGGATTGTACTGCCATCGACGATCTCGCCGTCGATCTTCACGGGTCGAAGGGCCACTTTGCTTCCGACCGTATCGACGATCCACACGCTCGTGGAGCCTTCTTCCTGCAGCACTGCCGAAGCGGGCAGGATGATCTGTGGCTCGGCCGAGATCGTCGCGGTGGCTGTGATGAGGGAGCCTAATCGGAATGCGGTCGGGGGATCGCTGAGGCTGATCTTGGTCCTGCGCGTGCGGGTCGCCGTGTCGGCCTCCGGCGCGATTTCTCGTACGACACCGCTTGCGCGGATCGCCGGATCGAGCTGGAGGGTCACCTCGAACGGCGCTCCCGTCTTCAAGCGCTCCGCGGCACCCTGGGGAACGTCGACCACGGCGTCGCGTTCGTCCGGTCGTGCAATCGTCACGATCACCTGGCCGGCGGATACGACCTGGCCGACTTCCGCCGATGTCGCCGTGACGACGCCGTCAAATTCCGCATGCAGTTGGGCGTAGCCCAGTTGCTCTTCCGCCTTGTCGAGGTTGGCTTGTGCCTTCGCCAGGCTTGCCACGGCACTCCGCCGACCTTGCTCGGCCTCTTCGAGCGCCGCCTCCGTTCCGGAGCGGGCTTCGGCGAGGGTGCGTTGCCGTTGTTCCGTGGTGGTCGCGTTGCGCAGCTGGGCCTGCGCATTCGAGAGATCGGACTGGGCGCTGCGAACGGCGAGTTCGAGCGCCAGTGGATCGATCGCTGCGACTATGTCGCCCCTCTTCACGAGATCTCCCACACCGACATTGCGGGCGATGACCCTTCCGAGCACCCGGAAACCGAGCTCAGTCTCTATCTTCGGCTCGATAGTGCCCGTCAGGCGAAGCGAGGCGGCAGGCGTCTGCTGGGCGACGACGGAAAGCACGGGGCGAGGAACATCCTGCGCCGTTTCCTCCCGCTTCTCGCATGATGCAAGGGCCGTCGCTGTAAGCAGGATGGCGGCCATTTTGATGCGGACGCTCAATTCGCAGCTCCCTTTTCGTAAGAAACGATCTCGTTCGGCCTCAGGAACTTGGCGCCCTCCGCGACGATGATGTCGCCCGGCGAGACGCCGCCTTTGACGGTGAAGCTCCCCGTCTCGTATTCTCCGACCTCGATCGTGTGCATCGAAATTGCCGAGGTTCCGGCATCCACCACCCAAACCGCGGGTTTGCCGCCTTTAGAGGCCATCGCGGACCAGGGAAGCTGGATCATGCTCTGGGGTTCATATTGGAAGGAGCCTGCAACCGGGGCTCCCAGAGGCATTGAGGCATCGCCGTTCAGGCTGAGCTTGACGCGGACCGTCCCCGTGGAGGAGTCGATCGTCGGAGAGATTTCACGGACTGTGGCTTCGACTTTTTTAGACGGGTCCGACAGCAAGCTGACGGTCACGGCCGGCTCTATCCTGCGTCCTAAGAAGAGTGTTTCGACGACTTCGAAGACCGCGTCGCGGGGACCATCATGGGCAAGGGTGAATATGACCTGAGCGGCTTGAGCCACCTGACCGACCTCGGCGTTGCGGGCGGTGATCACGCCATCGGCATCGGCCCGGAGCTCGGTATAGGAAAGCGCATCGCGCGCGGTTTCCAACTGTGCTTGGGCAGATTTGGCATTGCCCTGCGCCGTCAGCAGGACCTCCTGGGCCTGATCGAGGGCGGCACGGGTGGTAACCTGCGTCCGGAAGAGGTTCTGCTGGCGATCGAAAGCGAGCTGCGCCTGGGTTTGTTGCGCTTCAGCCGCCTCGAGATTCGCCGTCGCGACTTCCAGGTCGGCCTTCTGCTCCTCGGCGTCGATGCGGGCAAGAGGCTGTCCGGCCTTGACCGATGCTCCGACATCCACCAGCCGCTCTATGATCTTGCCGCTTACCCGGAAGGAAAGGTCTCCTTGCACCCTCGCGCGGATTTCTCCGGTTAGGACCCCGCCTTGGGTCAAGGGCTGCTTCTCCGCCACGACGACGCTCACCTGCCTCGGCCTCGGTTCTGCCGCTCCCGGTTGTTCACTGCATGAGGAAAGAATAGCGGCGCCGGCGAGTCCCGTTGCGACAAGGATGGCTTTCATCGGGGTGACCTCTTGCTGTCCTGGGGCATATCCTTATAATTGACTGACTTGTTAGTCAATAAAATTACGAAAGAAGGTCCTGACTTTGATCTTCAGTATGGAGCATTAAGCGATGAGAGGCGCCAAGAGGTTGACCCGCGCGCAGCAGAAGGCCTTGCGGCCATTGCAGATTCTCGAGGCCGCCTTCGAGGAATTCGTCAAAAGCGGCTACTCAGCCACGAGGGTGGAGGACGTGGCCGAGAGAGTCGGCGTTACCAAAGGGACAGTCTACGTCTATTTCGAGACGAAGGAAAAACTCTTCGAAGCGATGATCCAGCACATTTCAGTGCCGTTCGAGGAGGTCCTGGAAAGCGCTGCCCTTTTGCATGGCAGTTCGTTCCAAAAGCTTATTTCTTTTCTCGATCTTCTTTATGATCAGATAGCAGAAAACCGCAAAACACGAGAACTGCTGAGGTTCGTTATCTCGGAGGGCCACAGGTTTCCGGACTTGATAGACGAACACCATCACCAGTTCATCGCGCCAATTATCGCAAAGGTGGAAGAGTTGCTCCAACAGGGTGCGGCTTCGGGAGAATTTCGGGAGATCCCGACCGGGTTTCCCGACCTGGTGATCGCGCCCATTCTCACCACAACGGTGTTGCGGCTGATTTTCGACAAGCGCATGGACGTCGATCGCGACGGTCTCCTGAACGCACACGCGGAGATGATGTTGCACGCTCTGACGGTAGCCAAATGAGGCGCAACAATCTCACGGGCAGCGGCCTGAAGGTTGAGGAGAGGTACGCCGGCCGCACGCCGAGGCCTTGGCGGTGCAACCTCCCCGGTTTCAGGGCCGATCCGACTTGTTTTGCCTCAGGCAGAAGCGGATGAGGCTTCTTCGGGCCGCCGGCGATGGCTTACCAGGCCCAGGGCCACCGTCGAGAGGGCACGAAGACGAACATCGGCGTCCGGATTTGCAAATGCCGCGTCCAGCATGCCGGCATACTCATCCAGCCTCGACAATTCCTGATCGAAAACATGGGCGTGGAGGGGCTCACCGTAATTGGCGTCCGCAAACTCCTGTGCCGCGAGGCCCAGCATGAAATAGCCGACGGCTCGATCCGGATCGGTGATCGCTGCTTCCTGTGCGGCGACGGCGGCTGCGTGATAGGCGCGCACCGCATTGCCCTTCTGGCGGATGATATCGGTGATCTTGGTGAACATGGGACCGGATTCCTTTGCTGTCTGGCTGGCAGCCCTGGCTTGGTGAAAGGCTTGGTTCGGATCATTCAGAAACTGGTAGAGGACGGACGCGGCGGTCTTGAAATCGTCGATGTCCATCGCCTCCTGCGGATTGTGCGATCCGTTGCGGTTTCGCACGAAAATCATGCCGGATGGAATGTCGGCTTCGGAAAAGACGGCTGCGTCGTGACCGCCGCCGGAGGGAATGAGTGCCGGCGGGACGCCGATCGTTTCTGCTGCCCGGGTCAGTGCTGCGATGAGCGTCTTGCTGCAGAGGGCCGGGCTGGTCCACAGCGCCGTGCCGAGATCGAAGCGGATGCTGCGTTCGCGCTCGATGCGGGCGACATGCTTGAGGACGAGGGCGTGCATGGTCTCCAGCATGTCGCGATCCTGGCTGCGGATATCGAGGCTGAATTCGACACTGTCCGGAATACGGGAAAGCGCGTGCTTCTGCTGGTCGGTCGAGACCATGCCGCTGGTGACCACGAGGTCGCGGCCCTTTGCGACGAAATCGTGCCAGGCAGCATCGAGCACATTCAGGAGTTCCGCCATGGCGAGCACCGGGTCGTGTCGGTAGGCGAGGGGAACGGCGCCGGAATGGCCGGCCTCGCCGAAGCAGGCGATCTTCTTGTAGCGGAAATTGCCGCGGATGCCGGATACGACCGCCGCCGGAAGGTTCCGCTCGATCAGCACCGGTCCCTGTTCGATATGCAGTTCGAGATAGGCCTTGACCGCTGCGCGGTCGAGAAGCGGCTTGCCGGCCCGAACGGGCGCCATATCGACGCCGATAGCCTGCATGTGTTCATCGAGGGAGCGGCCGTCTTGCTTGTGGCGGGCTGCGAGTTCAGCCGCGGAGAGTACGCCAAGCAATGCTTTGGAACCCATGTAGCAGGGGCCGAACCAGGCGCTTTCCTCACCGCGCATGGCGATGACCTTGACTGGTTCGGCGAAACGGGAGCCTTCTCGTCTGGCCCGGACAAGGCAGAGAAGTCCGGCCAGCACGCCGGCAAGCCCATCGAAATTGCCGCCTCGCGGGACGCTGTCCACATGCGAACCGATGAGGATGTATTGCAGCGCATCGCTATGCTCAGGCAGCGAAAAGACGACGTTGCGGCCGGCATCCCATTGCGCGGCAAGCCCTTCCGAGCGGGCGAAACCGGCCAGGAATTGCAGCGTCTCGGTCTCGATCTTCGAGAAGGCAGGACGGCTGACGCCCTCCACATCCGCGGTACGCGTGGCGATTTCTGCGAACAGCTTCGTTGCCAGGCTGCCGATATCGAAGCATGCGGATCTTTCGAGAACGGCGGCGTTCATCATGCATACTCCGCAAGGGTTAAGGCCTCGCCGGTGACGGCGACCGTGCCGATCAGCGCGTCGACGGAAGAAAGGCCGCGCTCTTCGAGGGCTTTGTCCAAGTCGCGGATGAGGCGCGGCATGGTGGTGGGGCTGATGAAGGTGGCGGTACCCACCTGCACCGCACGGGCGCCGGCGATCAGGTATTCGAGCACGTCGTCAATGGTGGCGATGCCGCCGCAGCCGATGACGGGAATGGAGACGGCGCGGGCGCATTGGTAGGTCATGCGCAGCGTGATCGGCTTGAGTGCCGGGCCGGAAAGCCCGCCCATGATATTGCCGAGCCTGACGCGGCCGGTGCGGCTGTCGATCGCCATGGCGAGCATGGTGTTGGCGGTGACGAGCGCGTCGGCGCCTGCCGCTTCCGCGGCCTGCGCGACTTCGACGACTTCGCCTGTGTTGGGCGACAGCTTCGCCCAAAGCGGCAGAGGCGTTGCGGATCGCATCTTTCGTATAACGTCGCCGGTCGCGCCTGGCCGCATGGCGAAGGCTTTCCCGTCGTCCTCGATATTGGGGCAGGAAATATTGATTTCGATGGCCGCGACGCCGCGCACGCTGACCTCTTCGGCGAAGCGGGCGAATTCATCGGCCGTATTGGCGGAGATGCTGATCACCAGCGGTACGTCGTAACTCGCGTAGAACGGTACGACGTTGTCGATGAACGCCCGAGCGCCCTTGCTCGGGATGCCGATCGAATTCAGCATCGCACCATTGATTTCGCAGACGCGAGGCACAGGATTGCCGGCGCGCTTTCCGCGCGTGATGGTCTTCGTCACATGAGCGCCGAGGCATTCGAGATCGAAGACCTCGGCAAGCTCCTCCGAAAATGTGCCGGAAGCCGGCATGATCGGGTTTTTGAGCGTCAATGCGCCGATTTTCGTGGAAAGGTCGGCCATCACAGTACCTCCTGCAGGCCGAAGACGGGACCTTCGCGACAGACCCGAAGATTGACCGCGCCGCCATCGCGCTGGAAGGGGCGCACGCATGCCTGACACATGCCGATGCCGCAGGCCATGTGCTGTTCGAGCGCGACCTGGCCCCCGATGCCGTGGCGGGCGCCGATCTCCTGCAGCATCCGGACGAGCCGCGAAGAACCGCAGGTGAAGAAGGCGTCAATGCCTCGGCTGCGAACCAGGCCCTCGACCAGAGGCGTCAGGCTCTCGATACCGGAATTGCCTTCCGTGTCAGTTACGGTGATGACCTCCGCGCCGAAGGAGCGAAAGAGATCGGTGGACATCAGGAGTTCCGGCGATCGGGCGCTGCAGATCGCCACCGGCCTTTTGCCGAGGCGGGCGCATTCCCGGGCGAGTGGCGCAAGCGTCGCAAGCCCGACGCCGCGGGCAAGCAGCAGCGGCCGCCGCCATTCGGGCCTCATTTCGAAACCCTGTCCGAGCGGTCCGACGACGTTCAAGAATTCGCCCGGCCGAAGCTCTGCCATGGCGCCGGTGCCGGCACCGGCGACCTTGTAGAGGAAAGATAGCTCGCTCTTTGACCGGTCATAGGAATAGATGCTCATCGGCCGACGGAGATAGGGCTGAAAACGGTCCGTCTGCGGGCAGAGAAGATGGAAGAATTGGCCCGGTTCGCAATCCAGCACGGAGGGTGGCGCGGCAAGTACGAGCAATCGGTATTGCCCATTTACCCATTCATGGGATTTGATGCGGCACTCCACCTCGTGGATCGAGGCGTGCGGCGAGGCGCCGAGAGGGGCTGAATCGGGAACGACGCAAAGGCTTGCTGACATGACAGTTTCCGGAATCGAAAAGGAATGCCCCCTTCGGCGGTTCCAGTCCGCCGGTCGAAGGCAATATGTGTGGAGAAGGCGACGGGGATCAGCTGCTGGCCCTGAACATGGGGCCGGTTCGTCGCGCGCGGCCGGTCGCTAGGATCAGCGTCGGGCGGAATGGCGGTCGGACGTCATAGGGTGCTCCCTGCGTTCAAAAACAAAGCCTAATTTGGAAATACGAGAGCTGTCAAGACGATTCTCAAAAATGAGATTTTTCGCATGAAAATTATCTTCGTTGCGAATTGTCCATTTTTTGTATAGAGAGTCGAAGATTTGACAACAATGTGACGAGAGGAATCGCCTTGGACTTCGTGAGTTCCACAGAGGATGTCGGGCGTCGCCTTCGCGCTTTTCGCATGGGGGCAGGACTTACGCCGGAGGAGCTTGCCGCCCGGGCCGGCGTCTCGCGCGCAGCCATCTACCGCTACGAATCCGGCAAGCCGCCCAAGGTCGACACGCTTGGCAAGATCGCCGACCTGCTCGGGGTCTCGCTCCCAACGCTGCTCGGTGTCGGGGTGGAATACATTGCCTCGGCGATCAGCTTCTTCGAACGCATGCGCCAGATGGAAGAAGATGTGGACCAGATCACCGTCATGTTCGGTCCCGTCTCCTATCTTCTGACCACGGATCGCTATGACGAGCTTTTGCCGAAAGTGCTGGACGAGAGCATTCCGCAGGATGTGGGTGACAGGGCAGCTGCAGTGCGCGAGATCGGCGCCCTTGTGGATATCCTCCAGACCCGCAAGGAGACCTTCCGCCGCCGTCGCCCGAATATCGTCAGCCTGGTATCGGCTGCGGAGCTGGAGGAATTCGGCCGTGTCGGCTTCATCGGCGCGTACAATCCGCCAGGCGTCAAACTGTCCGAGCGCCAGGCGGCGGCCCGCGATGAGATCGGCAACATCGTCCGGATGCTGCGGGAGCAGCCGATCGGCGTGCAGATCGGCGTCGTGATCGATTCCATGCCGGGAGCGAGCTTTCAGATTTTCAAGCGGGCCGACAAGGCGCAGGTGGCCGTCAGCCCTTTCCGGCTTGGCTCCTTCGCCAATATCCGCGTTGGTGTTGCGACCATCACGGCAGCGGCCGAAGCGGTGCATCTCTATGGCGGCATGACCGATCAATTATGGCGGCGCAGCCTGAAGGGCGATCAGGCCGCCGACTTCATCGAGAAGAACGTTTTGAACCGGCAGGCCGCCGCGTGAACACCATTCCAATGTTGAAGTTCGCCCGCGCAATTTTGATACAAATCTCAACTTTGAGATTTTTCTTGCGCCGGTGAAAGTTTTGTGAAAGCTTGGCCGCTTTCCCAGGCGGGCTGACGGTCGCAGAGGACATCGTTCCTCCAAAAAGCCAATGGCTGTCCCGCTTCTAAAGGCATGGAGTTTTCGGTGGCGCAATCGGAGCGGATGATCGACATAGCGGGTGTTCACAAGACATTCGTCGCGGACCATGGGACGGTGACGGCGCTGGAGCCGGTGACCATCACCATCAGGGAAGGCGAGTTCATCTCGATTGTCGGCCCTTCCGGCTGCGGCAAGTCCACCCTGCTGCGCCTTATCTCCGGCCTCGACCATGCGACCGGCGGTACGATCACGCTTGACGTCTCCGGCCGCAAGCGTCCCGTCGGTTTCGTTTTCCAGGAGCCGGTACTACTGCCGTGGAAAACGATCCTCGACAATGTCCGTTTCCCGCTCGACACCGCCGGGGTCGGCCGCGCCGAAGGCGACAAGGTGGCGCTCGACCTCATCAAGATGGTCGGGCTTTCGGGCTTTGAAAAAGCGCTGCCGCGCCAGCTTTCCGGCGGCATGCGCCAGCGCGCGGCGATCGCCCGCTCGCTCTCCGACGATCCGCCGATCCTGCTGATGGACGAGCCCTTCTCGGCTGTCGACCTTCTTACCCGCGATACGCTGAACGACGAGCTGCTGCGCATCTGGCAGTCGACCGGCAAGACCATCCTCCTGGTCACTCACAGCGTCGAGGAGGCCGCCTATCTTGCTGACCGGGTGATGGTGATGACCGCGCGCCCCGGCAAGCTGAAATGTGTCCACGACGTCGACCTGGCCCGCCCGCGGGGCGAGGAGACCAAGCTCGATCCGGCCTATCATGCGCTCGTCGCGCAGCTTCGCCGCGATCTCAGAACACCTGGCGGGGAGGCGCATTGATGAGCCGGCGCCTGACCGCGTGGATCGATTACGCGCTGGCACTTGTCGTGCTTCTCGCCGCCTGGTGGTTTGCGACTGGGCCGATGGCGCTGCCGACCTATCTCCTGCCGTCGCCGTTGCGCACCTGGAACGCGCTGGTGGGCATCGCGGTGTCCGGCGAGCTCTGGCTGCATCTCGGCTTCACGCTCCAGAACATCATCCTCGGCCTCGCGCTCGGCTGCATCGCGGGAATAGCGCTCGCCTATGTCATGACGCGGTTTCCCAAGCTCGCCGTCTGGCTCGACGGGCCGCTTGTCATCCTCCAGACGGCGCCGAAGATCGCGCTTGCGCCGCTCTTCGTCGTCTGGTTCGGCTTCGGCGTCACGTCGAAGATCATCCTCATCTTCTCGCTGGTCTTCTTTCCGGTCTTCATCGGTGCGATCGCCGGCTTCCGGTCTCTCGACCCGATGATGAAGGATCTCGCAAAGCTTCTGGGTCTCAGCACCGTTCAGCGCTTCCGGCAGATCGAGTTGCCGTCCGCGATGCCGGAAGTCTTCGTCGGCCTGAAGATCGGCGCCGTGCAGGCGCTGGTGGGCGCCGTTCTGGCGGAGTGGATGGCCGGCAAGTTCGGATTGGGTTACCTGATGACCTTTGCCGCGGCGACCTACAAGACGCCGCTGCTTTTTGCCGCCGTCCTGATGACCGTGGTGCTCGGCCTTTTGCTGCATGTCGTGCTGACCGTTCTCGAAAACCGGCTGCTCTCCTGGAAGGGCGCGAAGAATGGCTAGGACGAGCGCTGCTTTCCCTTGGAAGAACGGTCGCCCGCCGCATCTGCCCTGTGGCCCCGGCGATATCGCCGAGAATGTTCTGACGCCGGGCGATCCAGACCGTGTGCGGCTGCTTGCCGATATGCTGGAGGACGTCACCGATTTCGGCCGCAAGCGGGAATTCGCCGTCATCACCGGCAGCTATGAAGGCCAGCTGCTCACCGTCTGCTCCACCGGTATCGGCGGGCCATCCACCGAGATCGCCCTGGTCGAACTCGCCATGCTGGGCGCCAAACGTGTCGTCCGCATCGGCGGCATGTCGTCACTTGTGGCGGAATATGCGACCGGCAGCTTCGTCGCTGTCGACAGCGCGATCGGCGATACCGGCACGGCGTTGACCTACCGCGCCGCCGGCGGAGAGGCCAAGGCTTCGCCGCGTATCGTCGCCGGCCTCGTGGGAGCCGCCGCGGAACTCGGGCTCGTCTGCCGTCCCGGCATGGTCGCTTCGGCAGACAGCTATTATTTCGGCCAGGACCGCCGTTACCGCCCCGTTGACGACGGGAAGGACGTGGCCGGCAATTTCATCGATCGCTTCCAGGCCCAGGGCGCCATCGGCGTCGAGATGGAAAGCGAGATCATCATGACCGTCGGCGGGGCGATCGGCCTCGAAACCGGTTGCCTACTTGGTGTCCATGGAAATCGCGCCACCGACGATTGGCTCGACGACTATGAGACAACCCAGCGAAACCTTCTGCGTATTGCAGGAAGGGCATTTTCCTCCACAGAATGGGAACTCAGGAGCCAATCATGATCCAGTTTCGCGTGACGACCGCGGCAAGTCTCGTCGCTCTGCTCGCCTCGCCGCTCTTTGCCATGACCGCCGAGGCCGCCGACAAGGTCGTGCTGCAGATCGACGGCGCCGCCGCGCCTTTCTATGCACCGCTTTACGCCGGCGTGGAAAACGGCATTTTCGAGAAGAACGGCATCGAGGTTGAATTCATCTATGCCGCCGCCGCCGACATCCTAACCAATATCGCCGCCGGCAACGTCGATTTCGGTTTCCCGAACGGCGACGCCGTCGTTGCCGCCGCCGCCAACGGATTGCCGGTCAAGGTCGTCCACACCACCTACCAGCGCGGCATCGGCGCCTTGCTTGCCAAGGAAGAGAGCGGCATCAAATCCTACAAGGACCTGAAGGGCAAGAAGATCGCCGTCACCAGCCTTGCCAGCCCGAACTACCTGCAGCTCCAGGTCGGCCTGCAGCAGGCGGGCCTCACTCTCGACGACGTATCGGTCGAAGTCGTCGCCACGGGCGCCATCGTGCAGTCGCTGCAGGCCGGACAGGTCGACGCGATCGTCTTCTCGGAACTGCGCAAATACAATCTTGAAGCCGACGGCACCAAGGTCACGATGATCCTGTCGAACGACTTCCTGCCGTCCTTCGGCAACGTTGTCGTCACCAGCGACAAGAAGCTCGCCGAGAATGCGGACGTCGTGAAGCGCTTCACCACCGCCGTGAGCCAGTCCTACGAGTGGGTGATCGACGGCCATATTCCGGAAGCGCTCGACATCGCACTGACGAAGTACACGCCCACCTGGCCGAAGGATCAGAAGGGCATCCTGACCACCGCCTTCGAGCAGACCTTCGTTCCCTCCGTCTGGCAAAGCCCGCTGACCAAGGAAAAAGGCCTCGGCGCGGCAGATTTCACTGGCTGGCAGAAGAACGCCGATATTCTGGCGGAATACAAGGTGATCGACAGCGCCCCGAAGGCCGAGGACTTCGTCGTCGATCCGTCCACCATCGGTCAGTAAGCATGATTTTGCGTGGCATAGCGGGTCTGATCGCGACCCTCGTCCTTTGGACGGCGATCGTCTTCATCTTCAACGTGCCGGCTTTCCTTCTGCCGGGACCGGTTGAAGTGTACCATCGCGTTGCTTTTCTTTTCGAGAACGCCAAGCTCACCCGGCACATCTGGGTGACGCTCTCGGAAATCATCGCGGGCTTCGTCATCGGAACCGTCTTCGGCATCCTCGCCGGCGTCGTTTTCGCGCGATTCCCCCGCATTGAACGCTTTGCCACGCCTCTGATCCTGCTTCTCCAGACCGCTCCCAAGATCGCGATCGCACCGCTTCTTCTTCTCTGGCTCGGCATCGGCCCGGCCCCGAAGATCGTGCTGATCGCGATCGTCACCTTCTTCCCCGTGATGGCAGGCATGGTCACCGGACTGCGCTACGGGGAGGGAAGCTTCCGGGATCTCGCTGCGGTGCTGAAGCTCAGCCCCTGGCAGCGCTTCCGGCATATCGAACTGCCTTCGGCCCTGCCGTCCGTTCTGGCCGGCATGGCAGTCGCCACGACGCTGGCGATGACCGCAGCCGTCATCGGCGAGCTGATCGGCGCCAACGAAGGCATCGGCTATCTGCTGTCGTCCGGACAGGAGAACAGCGACACGGCGGTCGTCATCGGCATGGTCATGCTGCTGTCGCTGATCGGATGGGCTTTCTATGAGATCGTCGAATTGATCCGCCGCCGTTCGCTCGGCCGCTTCCAGCTTTCCTGAGCCGCGGCAATGGCACGCGTTTTCCTCTGCGTTCTCGATTCCGTCGGCTGCGGCGGTGCGCCGGATGCGGCGCGTTATAGCGACGAAGGGGCAAACACGCTCCTTCATATCGCTGAGGCCTGCGCTGCGGGCGGGGCTGAGGACGGCAGGAGCGGCGCCCTCAAGGTTCCCAATCTCGATGCTTTGGGATTGGGCGCGGCGATCACACTTGCTTCCGGCAAGGTTGCGCCCGGTTTCTCCGTCGTTTCCCCGATCGGCCGCTGGGGTGCGGCTCAGGAGGTTTCGGCCGGCAAGGATACCCAATCCGGTCACTGGGAACTTGCCGGCGTGCCGGTGACCCGCGACTGGCACTATTTTCCCTGGACCATTCCCGCTTTTCCGGCTGAGCTGATGGCCGAACTGATCGTTCGCACCGGCATTCCGGGAACGCTTGCCAATTGTCATGCCTCGGGGACCGAGGTCATCGATGCCTTCGGCCTTGAGCACATTGCGACCGGCAAGCCGATCGTCTACACGTCTGCCGACAGCGTCGTGCAGGTCGCGGCCCATGAGGGCCATTTCGGGCTTGGGCGGCTGCTCGAAACCTGCCGCGTCGCCGCCGAACTCTTCCATCCGCTGAATGTCGGCCGGATCATAGCAAGGCCGTTTGTCGGAGACGCGCCGGGCGATTTTACCCGCACCGCCAATCGGAAGGATTTCGCCATCGCTCCGCCCGACGGGACGATCTGCGGCCGGGTCGTGGCGGCAGGGGGCGCGGTGCACGCGGTCGGCAAGATCGGCGATATCTTTGCCATGAAGAGCATTACCGACGTGTCGAAGGGCAAGGACGACATGGCGCTCTTCGATCATGTGCTTGGCTGGACGGATAAGGCCGCGCCGGGTGATCTCGTCTTCGCCAATTTCATCGAGTTCGACAGCCTCTGGGGTCACCGCCGCAATGTCTCCGGTTATGCCCGCGCACTTGAGGCCTTTGACGCCCGGCTGCCGGAATTGACCGGTCGCATGCGCGATGGGGATTCCCTGATCATCACCGCCGATCACGGGAACGATCCGACCTGGACCGGTACCGACCACACCCGTGAACGGGTGCCGGTTCTGGCGACCGGACCGGGCATGGAGCCGCGAGAGTTGGGCATCATGCCGTTCGCCGGGGTGGCGGAATTAGTGGCCGCGCATCTCGCGCTCTGCCGATGACGTCGTCCCTGCGGCGGCGCACCACGCGCCTTGTGACGTTCGATGTGCTGAAAGCCGATGGCCGTCAGTGTTGAGGCCTTGAAGCGCATTAGGTCGGCTATTTTCATGGCGAGCCGCGGCGGCAGTGCCGCCTGGTCTTGAGGCGGGACCGCTCATAGTGCTGTACCACACGTGTCCGAGGTCGCGTATAGCTTGCCTGCTCATAGGACCCGATCCTGCTTGAGGATATCCTCATTCTGAGACAAGTGCAGTCGGGGCGACCCATAAGTGGTTGATAATGCAATCTTATCAGACATGTTTAAATCTCGACGGGCTGTGCGGTTAGGCTATATTCATGGCGCAAACCGCACACTGAATCTGTGCCCGGCTACATGGATTCGCTCACCACCGCCGCCACAAGCACCTCGCTCTGGTCACCCGCCTGCCAGGCTGGGCGCTCCCGCGCGGCCGCGACCTCAGTGAATCCGACGCCGCCTTCGCCGCCGGTATCGCCCTGAAATTGCGATGTGATCCGTGCCGACCCGCCATGGCTCGGCTGCTGGCGTGATCGCCTGGCGCTGAAGTCCGCCGCTGTCGCCGCGCGGATGATCGGCCGCAGCGAGGAAGAAACCGCCATTCGCGACTCTGTTCTGCTGACGGGTGTCGGCGAGGATCCCGGCCCGGCGGGAAAGCTGTTTTTGGTCACACGAATGCTGACACGCCGATCCGGGACGGTCACCACATCGTTGGTTCAGGAGCTGGCCGCGCTCTTAGGGATCCACTGGGGCGACGGCCTTGCCGCGATCCCGGATCTAGTCGATTCCGCTATCCAGTCCGGGCGAGCTGCACCCTTCGCGGTGGCGGACCTGATAACGGCGATCTCTGCCGTTCGCCCCGACGCCGAGGTGCTGGCCCTTGGTCTCGCCGACGTCGTTCTCGCGCACAAGCTGAACTGGCCACGGCCCGTGCCGCTGTTGCTGCCTGGACGATTTGGCCCGGCCTCCCGCACCATCGGCGGGCGAGGCCGTGTCCGGCCCGGCGAACCGGCCTATTCGAAGGCGATCTGCCTGGCACTGGTCGACGGTGTCAACGCGGCGCTGCGGTCTGCGGCGGACATTGATCGTCGGGCGGCGCGGCTGCTGGCTGTGCGATCGAAGGTACGGACCAAAGGCGCCGAGCCGGTGATCCGCAAACTGCTGGCGGAGGATGCCGTGCCGGCCTCGGCGCCAGGCGGCGACCTGTCCCGCTGGGCGGCGAACCGACTGTTCGAGCGGCTCGAAAGCTTTGAGGCGGTACGTGAGCTGTCCGGTCGTTCCTCCTTCCGGATATTCGGGTTGTGACGATGGCCGGATCAATTGCACCCAAATCGTCGGACCGAAAGGCGAACGCGCGGAGGAACCTCTTTATGATCGTGAACTGGATCAGTTCCCGCCGGAGATGCGCTGGCGGGAATGGATGCTGCGGGTCGAGGCGGTGATCTTTGCCTCAGCCGAGCCGGTCAGCCGCGAGACGCTGGCGCGGGCCGCGGGAAAGACTGCAGCATTGACCTGCTGATCGACGATCTGCGCGAGGAGCTGAGTTCCCGGCCTTACGAGCTGGTATCGGTCGCCGGTGGCTGGCAGCTCCGGACCCGCGGTTCGCCGAGACGATCCGCGCTTCTTCGGCGCCG
The DNA here is from genome assembly GCF_900177415.1 of Xaviernesmea oryzae. Taxonomy (GTDB): domain Bacteria; phylum Pseudomonadota; class Alphaproteobacteria; order Rhizobiales; family Rhizobiaceae; genus Neorhizobium; species Neorhizobium oryzae_A. The sequence continues at coordinate 473,487 of NZ_FXAF01000008.1, forward strand.
ACAAGGGGAGGGGCAGCGGCGCTGTCGGAGTTCGAGGCGATGGTGCTGATGGCGGTGGGATATTTCCAGCCGGTGACACGCGGCGAACTGTCGAAGATTTTTGGCAAGGAAGTCAGCCGCGACACCATCGGCAATCTGCGCGGCGCGAGTTCATCGGCTCCGGGCCGCGCAGTCCGACGCCAGGGGCGCCGTACACCTATGTGACGACCCCGCACTTTCTCTCCTCCTTCGGCATGGAGACGCTGCGCGACCTGCCGAACATCGAAGCGCTCGAGGACGCCGGCCTGCTCAGCCGACAGGCGGTTCAAAACGAAATCGCCGCCTCGGAAGGCGGCGAAAGCGAGACCGACGAAGAGCTGTCGCTTATTGAGTGATGCCGGCCGTTTCCAGCCGCTTGGCCATCAATGCTGGGCTGACGAGCATCGCCGTCGAGGCCAGCGCGATCGACAGGCCGAGCTTGATCGGGGAGAGCAGCAACTGATCGAACAACGCACCGTCGGAATCGGCGGCCGCGGTCCTGCCGACTGCCTCCTGGAAAGGCCGCATTACCGCCTCGGTGGCATCTTGCACCTCTGTGCTGCTGACCGGCTCAATACCGGGAATGGCTGCCGGGATCGGTTCACCAAGCTTCAGGTCTGACATCGTCGCGTCCTTTCGCGGTCGACGATCCATAAGTGCTGCAGCGCACAAAAGTTCTTTTTAATTAGGTGAGTCCCGGTAAGTTCGTCGGCGGCTGCGGTCACTCCAGGTCGAGCGATTGTTTGAGTTCGTCGATGCGTTTCGAGGCTTCCGCCTTCGTCAGATCCTCCGCGTAGGCATCGGGCTGATGCGCCTGCTCCGACAGGGTCTTCAGATAGGAGCGCTGCGCGCCGGTCATCGGCTCCTCGCCGCCGACCCAGTCGTTCGGGTCTTTCTGCGTATTGGAAGAGGTATCGGTTTTCAGGTTGTCACTCATAACGATCTCCTGAATTCGTTCTGCAAACGTTCTTGTCCGGTTGATGGTTCCGGTGTCTGCTCGATCGGCGCACGGAACTCGGCTGTCGGCCCTTCGTTTCGCTCGTGCATTTGCACGCCGAGGAGCAGACGATTGCCGATCATTGCCACCGCCGCCTGGTCCATTCCTAAAAAGGTGGCGGACCGGTTTACACGGGAAGGAAGTGGCCTGACCCGATATGCATCGGTCTTTGACGGAGTTGAGATCAATTCGACCTTTTACCGACGGCATAAGACATCGACCTTCGCGCGGTGGGCGGAGTCCGTCCCGGACGGCTTTCGGTTTGCGGTCAAGATCCCCAAGGAGATTACCCACACGCGGGCGATGAAAGACATCGCCGAGCCGTTCGAGACTTTTCTTGAAGATATCGCACCGCTCGGAGAGAAACGCGGGCCGCTGCTCTGCCAGTTGCCGCCGAGGCTCGTGTTCGATGCTGATGTGCTCGAAACCGCGTTCAAGACACTAGGGGATGCCGATGACGGACCGATCGTCATCGAGGTGCGGCACAAGAGCTGGGCATCGGCCGAGGCGCTGGATCTGCTGAAGAGCTATGCGATCGACCGGGTTCTCGCCGATCCGGCGCCGGTATGGCCGGCGGACAATTTCGAAACGCCTCCGAAATACGTTCGTCTGCACGGCAAGCCGAAGATCTACTATTCGAGCTATACCGATGAGGAGACCAGGTTGTTCTCAAAACTGTTAGCGCCGGATGGCTGGTGTGTTTTCGACAATACCGCCTCGGGCGCCGCGATCGAAAACGCTCTGACCATGCTCGAAATGCGTTGAAGCTTGTCCCTCTTTTTCCGCGAGCTGATGTCGAGGCAGCACCCGAGGCGGTTTGTTCGGCGAAGCGGGGGACACCAGAGCGCTCCATCCTTTCTGATCAGGCGGCTTCCCAAACCTGATTCAAGATCTTTGCCGCGAGCGCCGCCTTGTCCTGCGGCAGGAAACGACCGTAATGTTGCTGCACCACATCCGGCGTGTCCTGGATCGCGTAGCTCGCCTGCTCGTAGGATCCGGTCTGCTTCAGAATGTGCGTCGCGAGAATATCCCGCAAGTTATGCGGCCCATGCGGCAGCAGACCCTTGATCGCGCCACGACCGGTGTAGGGATTATAGATACCATAGCGCTGGATGATCGTCCTCCATGCCTCATAAAACGTTGTCGAGTCATAGGCCGCATCGTAGCTCGTCGTCTTCACCGTCTTGACGAAGAACGTGCCGGGATCTTGGGCGCTGCCGAGCAGCACGCCGCGGTGCCGGTCGATATAGGCCTCCAGATATTTGTAGAGGTCGAGAAGATCGGGAAGGATCAGCCGAAACGGTTTTTGCCCGAAGAAGGACGAGCCGGAATTCTTGAAGGCAACGGAGGGGATCAGCACTTCCCAACCCCGCTCGCGATCGCTCCACCGCAACTCGCCGCACTTCATGTCTTCCAGCCGGCGCTCGGACGTCGGAAAATGGCCACGGGGGCAAAGGCGGAGCTGGCGGAGGTTCTTCTGCCGAAGTCCCAGATGCAGTCCGAGCCGAAGCATCAGGAAGGAGCGGACGGTTTCGGCGGCCGGGCGCGGATAACGATCCTGGTCCGGCATGCGCTTCAGTATCTCGTCGGTAATCTTGCGATACTCCGCCAGCGGGCTGTCGGCCTCAAGGATCACCATAATAGGCTCGAACGGATCGCGATGGACGCGCATCACCCGCTGCACCTCCTTCGAGCGGTTGGCGGCATGCCGGTGAAACGCGTCGCAGGCGCCATGCCAGTCGCGCGTGGCGAACTCGATCTCTTCGGGTGCGATGAGGCCTTCGATCGGTAGAACATACTTAAGAAGCTCCGGGTGCTGCCGGATCCAGCCCACTTCTGCCCGGGTAAGAGCCTGCGCCACCATCAGCATATCTTCTTCCCATTTGGTATAGAAGCCACGCCGCTGCTCGCGCCATTGCAGATACCAGTCCCAGACTCCCGGGAAGATCAGCAGGCCGAAGGTCAGCTGGCTGAGCGGGACGCCGCGGCCTTTGACGATGCCGGTGGGCGAAGCAGCAAGCGCACCGAACATCAGTCCGAGATGTTCGATCTTCTGCGATGCCGTTTCCTCACCCCAGACGCCGTTGCGCTGGAAACCGATCGCCGTCAGTGTCGAGGTCTTGAAGCGGATCAGGTCCGCCATTTCCATTGCCAGCTGCGGCGGCGCGTCGACAACGCCAGACAGCAGGTCCGGATCTTCGAATGGAACGTCCGCGCTGCTGTTCGCGCCAGTGGTGAGAAAGGGAGATCGCGGAGACAGAGAACCTGCACCATAGGTGACGCCCGGAAAGCGGATGGCATACCGTTGCTTGCTCGCCGCCGCCTGGTAGCGGCGGTAATCGGTCGAGCCGGAAATGATGACCCGCCGTACCCAGTCAAGGATTTCTTCACGCTTCGAGAATGGCAGGCTGCCAAAATCGTCCGGCAGATGCCAGGTAAGTCTTCGCCGTTCGGCGGGGCTGATGTCGCCGAGATCGTGACCTTGCCGTGATCGCGATTGGTGCGGCAGCTTCTCCTTGAAATATCCTTGCCGCAATTGGTAGCGACGCTCGATGCGCGACAGGATGTCGAAGCTGGCAATGGATCTCGGCGCATGTTCGCCCTGGACCCACGACAACAGGGTCTTTTCGTCGAAGGTCTCGCCGAGGCGAACGATGGCACGGTAGAGCTGCCAATAGCTATCGCCGAACCGGCGCATGTGGTAGACGAGCGCGTCCCGGAAGGTCTCCGGATCGTCCGCTGCCTCGAACAGCGGTTCCGGAAATTCCTGTATCGGTTTCGGCTCTGGGCCTCTCTGTGCTGAAACGGATTGGAAGGCAGCTCCGTCACTTCCCATTCGTTGCGGCTTGCGCGTGGAGGATGTGGTCGACGTTGGTGCGCGCATACCGGGCGTGGCCGCTCTGCTTTTCCGTTTTGATGGTCGACTGTCTTCCAAAGCTGCCGGCGCGCCGAGCCAGCGGATGATGGCGTCGAGGCCGGGACGGAGCTGCTTTTTCAGCTCCGGCGCCAGGTCCTCTTCGATCCCGCAGGCATCCGCGATGGCCGCCCAGTTGATGCGGCCATTCAGCAAGGGCGGTGACTTGCGATAAATGATCAAGCAAACGAGGTAGGGCTTGATATTCTCCAGGACCCGGTTGGATGTGGCCGGTGCGATGCGCACTTCACAGAATTCGATGATTTTTCGTTGAAACTGACGTGAGGCAATATCTTGTTTCGGCATGCTAATATTCCTTCTCGGCCCCAATGCCGAGGGCGAGCGGAAATAAAAGCTCTCGTTTAACAAAGGATGTAACGTCCAGAGGAACAGGTAGGCAGTGACGGATGTCGCAAAGGCCCAGTGAAGCATCTACACGCATGGCTAGCCTTCTAATGGAGCGGTACGCCCACTGGAAATATTGTTAGCTTCGTGCTACATAAAAGCAAATTCTGTAGCGCGAAGGTCCCATATGCCTACCCCACATCAACCACCGGCAGCCGTCCGGCGCGCCTTGCGAAAGCTCGGTGCGGATATCCAGGACGCTCGGCGCCGCCGTAAGTTGCCGATGGCGGTGGTCGCAGAGCGAGCATTCACCTCTCGTTCGACCCTGCAAAAGATTGAGGCGGGCGACACGAATGTCAGCATCGGAATTTATGCGGGCGTCCTCCAGGCATTGGGGCTGCTCGACGGGCTGACCCAGATTGCTGACATCAGCAACGACAGTGTCGGCCAGGCGCTTGCCAGTGCCGATCTGCCGAAGCGCGTTCGCCTGAAGTCGGCGTCGGGATCGTCTCGCGATGGCTGACTTCGAGGTTCATATCGACCTTGCTGGCGGCACCCGCAGAATTGGTCTTGCGAGGAGCAATCGTATCCGCGGGTCTGAGACCATACTGTTCGAGTATGACGATGCATGGCTAAAGGATCCCGATCGCTTCTCGCTGGAACCGGCGCTTGCATTGACCCGCGGGGCCTTCGCTCCGCCCGCAGGATTCGCAACGTTCGGGTCGATCGGCGACTCTGCTCCCGACACCTGGGGACGACGGCTCATGCAGCGCGCCGAGCGTCGCGGCGCGGAGCGGGAGGCGCGAGCTGTTCGCACCCTCGCCGAAAGTGATTACCTGCTGGGTGTTGCCGACGAAACCCGTCTCGGCGCACTTCGATTCCGGTGGGTCGGGGAGGAGGCCTTCCAGGCTCCCATCCAAACTGGCGTCCCGGCCGTCATCGAGCTTGGTCGGCTTCTGCAGATCACCGAGCGCATTCTGCGTGACGAAGAAACGGACGACGATCTCCAGCTCATTTTCGCTCCCGGTTCGTCATTGGGCGGCGCACGGCCGAAAGCCTCTGTCGTGGACCAGCATGGCCATCTTTCTATCGCCAAGTTTCCGAAGGAGGCCGACGAATACAGCATGGAGACCTGGGAGGAGATTGCCCTTCGGCTCGCCGACCAGGCCGGCATCGCCACTCCGCGACACCAGCTCATCGAAGTGGCAAGCAAAGCCGTTATGCTATCTCGTCGCTTCGACCGCAACGGCGTCATCCGTATCCCGTTTCTGTCAGCGATGGCGATGATGGGTGCCAGGGATGGCGAGCGCGGCAGTTATCCCGAAATTGTCGACGCGCTCGCGGAGCACGGAGCGCAGGGAAAGACGGACGCCCATGCACTTTATCGGCGCGTAGTGTTCAACGTGCTGATCTCCAACGTTGACGATCATTTGCGCAATCACGGATTCTTGTGGTCGGGCAAGGCCGGCTGGTCGCTGTCGCCGGCCTACGATCTCAATCCCGTTCCGACCGATCTCAAGGCTCGGGTGCTGACCACCAATATCGATCTTGACGAAGGCACCTGCTCGCTCGATCTCCTGGAGGCTGCATCGGAATATTTTGCGCTCTCGCTAACGCAGGCACGCATAATCATCAAAGAGGTGGCGACCGTCACCGCGACCTGGCGTGAGACTGCCAAGGCGGTCGGCGCGCGAAGCGGCGAAATCAACCGCATGGCCAGCGCCTTTGAGCATGATGATCTGAAGCGAGCGCTGGCTCTATGATACGGATAGTCGTGTAAAGCTTACCCCTGGGACAAAAGCCACAAGCGACCGATTCAGAAGTATTAACCAGAGTATATTTTCGAATGTAGATGTATAACCATCGATAACCTGTACTTATCGATAGTTAGGCATGGCCTAGGGCAATCTACTCGGTGGCGAACGCAAATTTACAGATAGCGTTCGTTTAGCAAATCGTTTACCATAAAATCAATGGCTTACGATCTGGCGAAAATCAGCATGAATGCTCTGATGCGGCCGGCTTTCGACGCCGGCATCGCCCTGACCCGCCTCGACGAGCGTATTGCCCGCTCGTCGGTCGGCGTGGGCTTTCTCGAACGCCAAAATTTCGCCGACGCCTGCGCTTCGTTGTGGATCGACGGCGAACTCGTCCATCTCGAAGACCTCGTCCTCCACGAAGCCTTTCGCGATACCCGCACCCCGACCCACGAACTCACCATCGCCCGCGACGTGTTGCGCACCCGCCGACGCATTGCTGGGCAGTCGCCCGACTGGGCGCTGTCCGCAGAGGGAATTCGCACTCTGCGACAAACATCGGACATCGCGTCGGCCGGCGGCATCGAGGCGGAGGAAGCTACCGTCATCATTCGGCCCGCGGCCGCGGCAAACAATCCGGAAGGGGAGGGGGGCGACGACAATGAAGGTGTCAGTCTCCCGGGTCTCGATATCGCCGACATCGATGCGGTGCTGGCTCGATCGCAGGCCGTCATCGAGAACGCCGCCCGGCCCGGCTGTGCCGGCGGCTACCGTGCTGCGGCTGGCCGTCCCGAAAAAGATCCGATGATCTATGATCTCGACTGGGACGAGGATGCCCGGCTCGACGAATGGCGCGGCGTGCTCCGCCAGACCGAAAGCCTGCCGGCGGTGTTCCGAGCCATCGTCGCGCTCGATGCCTGGAACGAGATTTCCGTGCTGCAGCACGCGCCCTGGCTTGGCCGGTTGTTGGCCGCATCGATCCTGCGGAAAACCGGCATCACCACCGGCGCCCATCTCGCGGCGATCAATCTTGGCCTGAAAACCATTCAGGTCGATCGGCGCCGGCATCGCGACCGCGAGACCCGGCTCCTCGCCATCGCTCACGGAATTTTGGCGGCGGCCGAGATCGGGATGAAGGAGCACGACAGGCTGGTGCTGGCACGCACATTGTTCGAACGGAAGCTGGAGGGGCGACGCACGTCTTCAAAGCTGCCGGAACTGGTGGAGTTGGTGATGGCGAAACCGCTCGTGTCGGCCGGGATGGTGGCCAAAATGCTCGAGGTGACGCCGCAGGCGGCGCGGCGGATCGTGACGGAACTGGGCCTGCGCGAGATGACGGGGAGGGGGAGGTTTCGGGCTTGGGGTGTAATCTAACGAGTAGACACGGTTGTTTCTTCGAACCGCAGATGGCAGGCCGTTGCCTGAGAATGAAATCTTTTCTTTGGCATCGATCTACGTAGTTCCAGTGGAAAAGTATTTTGTAGAGGCTGGCTTCCGGGTTAAAAACTTGAGCACTATCGTATTAATTGCATATTCTCTACGAACGTCAGTCAAGAGTCGCGTGGGTTATGCTTTTTCTTCATCTCTCCGACATTCACTTCAAGAAGCGCGACATTGGTCGGTCTAACGACCCGAACCTGGGTCTGCGTGATGATCTCATTGATGATATCCAAAAGATGCGCGTGAAGATCGGCGGGCCTGTCGATGCAATCTTGATCTCGGGCGATATTGCCTTCGCTGGCGATGACGAAGAATATGCGTTTGCCCTGAAATGGATCCGTGAGAAACTATGTCCAGCTTCTGGCTGTAAATTCGAGGATGTCATGGTCATCCCCGGCAATCACGACGTGGACAGGAGAGCCGCGAGCAATCCGATGGAGCGAGGAGCGAGGGCATCGCTGCGCGAGACGCCTATCAACCTATCCAATGCGGCGATCACTGATTTCTTGAATCACAAGGATTCGGCCGAAATGCTGTTCAAGCCGATCGACAACTACAATCGCTTTGCCGCAAATTTCGAATGCGTCATTGGCTTCGAGGACAACTCAATCCCCCGCAGGCCTTACGTCAGCCGAAAATTCCCACTGAATGACGGGTCCGCCGTTAAGGTTTGGGGCTTCAATTCAGTTCTCGTTTGCGACGCCGACGACAAAAAGGAGGCCATGTTCGTCGACCCTTCAGCCGCGCAGATCGAACGCGAAAGTGGCGTCGCGCACATGGTGATGTGCCACCATCCGTTTAATTGGCTCCGAAACGAAGCCGAGTTTAGAGAGCGAATTGACCGGGTGGCGAAGGTTCACCTGTTTGGCCACGAACACACTGTCCGGGTCACCCGAGACGTGAGCTTTACCCGCATTAGAGCAGGGGCGGTCCAACCCGAGCGCGATGAACCGGGTTGGAAGCCCGGCTACAATTTCATTGAAATGACGGTCGATGGCGAGGACGACAACCGACAGCTCATCGTCAAAGTCTGGGTAAGGCAACGAGAGGGTGCCAGGTATATCGAGATACCCGATCCCGAGGACGATAGCCCTTTCTGGAGGATGACGCATCGGCTTCCGCGCTGGGTAGCTCCTCCCGCGGCCGCCGCGTCGATGCTTCTGCCTCCTAGCATCAACGTCATCGCTCCAGCCGAGGACAATGTTATGGCGAAGGAACCGCCAACTACTCGATCCGTCGCGCCGAAGCTTCTCGCGCTTTCGGAGGCCGATCAGCTCAAGATCATCGAGGATTTGATGCTCTCGGAGGACGAGGACGCCGATTTACGCGACTACGAGGCCGCCTTGGCCGCTATCCGTCGCGCCGCCGACCGAGGTAAATTGGTGGACCTCGATCGCGCCATTGATGAATTCAACGCAGCTCGCGGAGCATAAGATGTCGGAAATCAATTTTATCGCGGATTACCGCTCCCTGCAGCCCATGGCGGACGAAAGCAGGATTCAGGCGCGGCAAGCCTCCTTTAATGAAATCGAGGCGGATGCTCGGCAAAATCCGGCGCGCGCCGTGGTCCTCGCGCGATTGGCGTTCAAGCTTCCACACCCGGATGTGGCGGAAGGGAACGAATGGTTCAGCACTTTCATGACCAATCACAGCCCTACCTTTAGCCTCACTCATGACCAAGAGGAAGCTGCGATTATGGCGACTCTGGTCCTGCGAGACCGAATTTTGTCGGGCAACGCCAGATCATCGCTGCTTGTGCTAGCAGCTGGCTTTGCGGGGCGTCGGGAAACCGTGGACAAGGGACACCTCATTGCCGTTGCGAAAAATGGGCTGGCTCAAGCGGTCCGCCGTATTGGCCAACCGACTGGCGTGGGAGCCATCCCCACGCAGAACAATCCTGATCTCACCAAGGCGATAGCTACGTTCGATGAACAGGCGGACGGAGCGACAAAGGCTCTCGTGGATGCGCAGACCGCCGCATACCTTTCGAGGCTGAATAACGCGATCAAAGAGGCGAACAATGTCACCGCACGCTTGAGCGCGGTGAATTCACGCCTCATGGCTGAAGTCAACATGCTCTGGTGGCACATTGGGGGGCACAGCGTGCTGGCGGACATGCCGCTTGATCGATTGAGCCCAGCCCCGCGCGCCTTCGTGGTCGCCGCCGATATCGCCGAAATCATCGGCGCACCGCCAGGTCCCTATGGGGCGTATGGCGTCATCAGAAAAGCGTTGGGAGTCGAGTGCGAAACCGAGATCAAGCTTGGCGACGCGTTGAAGGCCCTAAACGCGTCTGGCGTCACGAATATCGTATCGGATGAGGTCGAGACCGATCACGCGATGGTTCCGGTGCATTACGCGGCCGCGACGGCACTCGTTGGCGGTTCGATGGTATCCGCCACGCAGTTCAAGAAGTCGACGGGTCTTTCCATCGACACCAAGCTTAGCCTGTATGAATTGGCGCTTCAGTTCTTCCACGAGCGCCTCTTGATCAAAGACGAACTGGTTCACTGAGGCCATGAAAAGAACGGCCATCCGAGGGAAGTGAGCGACAACCTCATGCAAAACGAGCAAATCAAGAGAGAAGAAGACATCGAGGAAGATGACACTCTGGATCCAGGCGAAGATTTCGAGACGCCAGTCGAAGTGACAGGCCTTCGATTGCGTTCGAATGATGCCATTTCGCCAGAAACTGTGTCAGAGTTTCGCGGCAATGTCCGAACCAGAACCGTCGTCCTCGTCGGAGAGCAAAAGGCAGGTAAGACGACACTTCTGGCGTCACTATTCGGGCAATTCTGCAACGGCCCTGTCGGTCGCTTTACTTTCGCGGATAGCCGAACGCTACTCGCGTTCTCGGAGAGGCGTCACCGCGCACTTCGGAAGTCCCAGAGGAAATCACCATCCGCCCCACGTACCAGTCGAGGCGCCCCAGTCCATTTCTTTCACCTCTGCGTGGCCGACAACGCGGGCGAACGCTTCAACATCTTAATTTCGGATCGATCAGGTGAGGCTTTTGACGCGGCGAGGCGTAACACGGACTTGCTGTCGAGGCTTGAGGAGCTGGCGATGGCCGACTTCGTCTGTTTTTTACTTGACGCGGGCAAGCTGACGAATAAGGAGAGACGGGCCGGCTATAAGCGGAAGTTCCGAGAAACCATCAAGGCCTTGAACGATAACGGTGTGCTTCCGACCACCGCGAAGGTCGAAATTCTCGTCACGAAGCTTGATAAACTTCAGAGGGCAGGTGTGGACCCTGAAGTCTTGGAGGAAGTTCGTCGATACGAGGCGGATTTGAGGGGCGAGTTTGCGGGCAAGGTCGCGTCATTCGAAGTATACGAGGTCTGCGCGCTGCCTCGGGCTAACTTTGCGACCGGCGTGGTTGGGCTGAGCGAAATGATCGATAGATGGTGTTTGCCTGACGCCGGTGTCGACCCTCGACCAGTGCCGGTTGAAGACGCTGCGCGACACCTCGACCGCCTTGTGGGGGTGTGGGAATGAGCGATAGTTCGAAACACATGGTGTTGGGACTGCAGTCTTCCGGCAAAACGACCTTTGCCGCGGCGCTGTGGTATATTCTTTCTAACGGAGGGGTGGCCACCGTTCTCGCTCAGGGAAAACACACCGGCGACTATAGTTATCTCGACAAGATCGCGGCGCGGTGGGAAAGGGGCTACAAGGTCCCACGAACGGAGCATTACGAGCAACAATCCATTTCGATAAACCTGGTCGACCGAATCTCGGGCGGGGCGGTGTCTTTACGTTTTACTGATTTGCCAGGTGAGGGGTTCGAGAGGGCTTTCGCCTCTCGGAGGCTGGCTGAGCCAATTGCCCAAGCTCTAGAGGATATTGATGGGCTGATCGTATTCGTGAGCGCCGCCGGTGGCATCGACAACGAATCGATCATCGACGTTGTAAAGGGACTCCAGGAGGAAGGAGACGAGGATTTGGATACGGATGATGATGACGACGATGATGATGACGACTTCGAGCCAGGGAATGATGTAGCTGGAGAGAAGCTTCACGTGGACGGACAGTCCAACGGGCACGACGGCACTTCCAGCTCCCGAAGTGAAACCAAGGAGGTTCCTTTCACGCCAGGTTTAACACCTCGCGATGTTCAACTGGTCGATATTCTTTCAAGCCTCCAGGACCGTCCGGTGGTCGGCGTATTTCCGCGCATTGTTGTTATCGTGTCGGCATGGGACAAGGTGGTGAGGCATCGGGATCCGACGAGGTGGCTTTCGGCCCGGATGCCGCTCTTAAGCCAGTACTTGAAAAATATGGGTGCGCCAGTCAGAGTTTACGGCGTTTCGGCGCAAGGTGGTGAAGTTCCAGATGGCCCAAAGGCGAAGGACGCCCTTGACCGCGATAAGCTGTTGTCGATTTCCAACGCGGGTGAGAGGATCAGGGTCGTCGGCCACGACGCTGGCGACCACGACCTAACTCATCCGATACGATGGCTCAGCGGCCTGGAAAGCTGAATGGCAACTGACGATACGAACGAAGTGCATCAGGCGGTCTTTGGTTATTCCAACGGCCATCGTCTCCTTGCGTCCAGTATTCAGCTCAGCTCGATTGATAACTACGAGTTGGCGGCCGCCTCGGATCTCGCGCCTGGCGTTTCCCTCGATCCTTCATTGAGTTACCTCACCGGCGTCGGGCTGCCGGAAAGCAAGCTATACGCATTGATAAGGACATGGGCCGCACCTGAAATGCAGAGGCCAGGCTGCGTTTGGAGCCATGTCCTTTTGTTGTCGCGCCAGTTGCTCTCGTCCCAAATTGATCTAGCGGCCTTAGCGCCGCTCCTTAGGCGACCCGGAGGGTATAAAGGGGATAGCGGATTCACGAAGCCGCTATTGATCGGCCGAAGGCAAAGAGGGGCTCCGTCGCCTTCCCTTGTGATCGTCGAGCAGGCGCTCGTCGCGTGCTATGACGACACCTACTTCGCCACAGCACGGCAGTCGCAAGACGAGATCGAACGCGCGATACTGGCAGTCTGGTCACAACAGTGGCCACGGTTGCGTTCAACATTCGTGTTCCGGTCCATACAATCGAATTCATCGTTGCCGAACCAGACTCTTCGGCTCCGCTCAGAGCCGGGTAATCGACCGGGGTCGGTATCGAATTCGACCTGGTTACCCATCGCTGCGCTCGACGCGGTGTCAGAGACCGTGACGCCTCTCCGGCGCTTCCTCTGGCGTTACGGCAAGGATATCGATCCTGTCTCAAAGCCGTTCATCGACCTAGTCGAGATTTTCACGCGGCTTGATGGAAAAAAGCCTTCATACGAGGTTGCGGGACAGGTCCTCGCGAAGTTCGGCGCGGGGCAAGCGCAAACGCTAAAGCGAGACATTCTTGGTGTCGCTCCGTCAAAAGCGGCTCTCGTCAAAAGCGTCGAGGCATACGATCTAATCCGACTGATGGTGGAACACGATTTCGCCGAGTATGATCTGGAGGAGGAAAGCCTTGGCGATTTGTTCCGTCATGTCGATCCAGCATTGTTGCCGGGGGTCGCCACCGCGCTGGAGCTTTTTAGAGATCGGCTCGGCGACCGCCACGGGATTATCTTCGGCGCGATTTTACCGACATTTACCAAGGATGACCTGAGCTCGGACGTGATCCCTACTCGTCTCGCCTTGGAAGTTGTCATGCGGCGACCTGATCTTCTCTCCTTCGAAACACTCGGACGGTTTTCCGACGAGAATCTGCTGTCGTTGCTCGACCTCGACTTGGCCGAGACCGAGACGGTCGAAATCTTGCGTGCGATTTTGTCACGAGCGCCGTCCACGAAATCCGTCGAACTTCTCGAGCATTTTCCACAGGCTTGCTTAAGGCTCGCGGTTGAGGCGCAGCGGCGCGGAAGCTTGAGCGGTGAATGGCGGTCCAAGTTGAATGAAAGCAGCGAGTTGCTCGTTCCTTTCGTCGCTGGTCTCGCCACTAGCCAAGACTTGGTGGATGCCGCGCGCGCGATGAGTTTTCCGCTAAATCCCTCGGATGCTCCAGGGATATGGATGGACGCCTTCAAGATTCACCGCAACCAACTGGACAAGGAGGGCGAGACGACCATGATGACTTTCATTATGGTTTTGTGCGTTCGCCACCGGTTGGAAAGTACGCGGCGAATCGCCATAGAAATTATGCCCGATCTGCGCAGGCGTATCGTTTCCGGCATGCTGACAACCGAGGATGAAAAGATGCTGGCGCGCTGGCTGCCAAACTATTCGGATAGTTGGGATCTGAACAGACGCCTTCTCAAACTCCTCCGCCAAGGCTACAAACGCGGCGTTAATTACGATGACTTGGTTTTTGCGCTGCATCTGTCCGACGAGGAATACGCATACGCGACTAATCAAGATCCCGAAAATTTGGTGCGCCAGGTCTTCCGTGCGTTCATGCCATGGGGGCGGTGGGAATGATTAAGTTCCCCGAAGCCAGGATGGCGGGGTAGCGGTAGATCAGGATCCCCGCTTACGCTGCGTCTGCGGCGATGGCTCATATCAGGGATGGAAGCCAAATGGCCGAAACCGTGTACGGGTTCGGTTCACGACAGCCCGACTGGATGCTAGGCCATTCAGACTATGCTTTCCCTTGTACATGACCTACGAATCTCCGACCTTGATAGACGACTGGCTGTTATGGATGCAGGACTTCCACCGTGAGGCGCTGCAGCTTACCCAAGCCCTTGCGTTCGACCCTGATGGGGTGAGCGACCCAGAGCTTCTCTCGGTGAAGTTCGGGTTGTACGCGCGGCTTTTGACTTTTCTCGACACGGCGATCCGCCATACCCAAAGCGACAAGCTGCTGGATTTGCGCATCGTCGCTCGCAATATCATCGAATGCGGAATGCACATGGATGCGGCGAGCCGCTGGCCAGACTATCTGCAGAAACTGAAAGATGACGATAAGGCAAGCCGACGGTCGCTTGCAGCGGAGATCCCCGCCGAGATACTGGACGTCGAGGCCCGTCGTCTACGGCAAGATATGCTCAATGATAAAACAGCAAAGCGGCTTCAGCCTACCGAACTGGGAAAGGGTAGCGAGTTCGCCCGTTTGGTGTTGATGTACCGGAAAATCTCCTCTGACACAGCGCATGTGACGGCCTCGTCCATTACCCGCCATTTGGTAGAGGATGCAGATGGCTTCGGACAGCTGACGATCGATCCCATGATTAGCGACGAAGACCTCTATGAAGCGTTCACGTCGATCGCGTTGACGCTCCTGCTTTGCACCTGGCTGCTGATGGACGCCGTTCCGACGTCCCAGCGCAGCGATGTGATGATGGAGCTGGCGAGACGTCATCAAGCCCTCTATCAAAGGGATATTCGGTTAAGCGCTGAGGACTGAGAACGAGCGGATAAGGGGTAGCGAATGGCCTATCGTTTCTCGAATTACAACGACCTTGCTGCGGTCTATCAGTTGGGGACAGATTACTTTATCCACCATCGCACCGGTGAGCAGGAAGCCGTGCTGGTGATGACACCGCACGGCGGCAAAATCGAAAAAACTGCCTCGATCATTGCTGACGAGATCGCAGGGCAGGAATACGCATTCTATGCGTTCGAAGGCAATCTGGCCGCAGGCAACCTGTTCGAGCTTCATATTCCTTCAGAGGAATTCGACGAGCCGCAGTCATTGGACCTGGCCGGCAAAGCGACCCTCGTCATCGCCATCCATGGCCGCAAGGACTATGACGACGCCGAGACGATTTGGATGGGCGGCCTCGACACAGAGTCACGGCAGGCGATCGGCAAGGCGCTTACCGAAACCGGGTTCAAAATCGATGACGACCCGCCCAAATTCCGCGGCCGGGACGCATCCAATATCTGCAATCGTGGGAAAACAGAGAAGGGTGTGCAGCTGGAAATTCCTTTCAGCCTGCGACAGAGCTTCATCGCGCAACCCGAAGAACGACTTCGGTTGGTCAATGCTGTGCGCGCCGCGATTGCCGGCCTTGTCCCTACAGGCATGTAAGGAAAGGTGCTGTGGGACAGGCAAACCAGAAGAAGATAACGCAGCGGGCGATTCTCGAGACCGAGGAACGCTGCATCTACCGCGCGGCGGCCCCGACCACCATCGAACACATGCCGCCCCTTGTCCTGTTCCTGAAGTGCCAGCGCCCCAAGGGCCTTGAGTTCGCCGCCTGCAAGGAATGCAATAACGGCACCAAAGACGCCGATGCGGTGGCAGCTCTTTGTTCCCGCCTCAGCAACGCTGACCGCGATCCCTACTGGGAGAACGGGGATGGCGACACATCGCTGCATACTGTTGAACGGGACGCTCCTGGCGTGAGGGATGAGGTCTTCGACGCAAGGAAAGCGTCGACCAGTTGGATGAGGGGGCGGAGCGGGGTGCTGACACCCAAGACCATTCTCGTAGCCGATGGTCCTCTGCCGAAGGCCTACCTCGATGTTTTTCGCGGCGAAACTGGGCATCGCTTTATACCGCGAACATGTCGGGATGCCGCTTGCTCTGGATGGTGGGGTACAAAAGACATCGTAAATTATCATGGATAGAAAACTCGTATCTGGCTTGATCGCGCAAGGGTTGTTGGGGCAAGCTCGCAATCTGCTACCCCCGATAAACCCAGGGACAATTAAATGGAATCTGAGGCGATCGTTTCTCTGACAGGCTCGACGCTCACCTATGACTACAAGGAGCTGCCGTCACGGTGCTCCGATGATGAGATCAAGAACTATGTCCGCCGCACCCGGGAGCTGTTCAATCCCACCGCGCGAGACTTCGACGACGCGCGAAATACTGAGTGGTTTATTCGCAGTTATCTTGCGTTGAAATATGTACTGGCATCTACGGTGCTGGCAAACTCAGCAGAATATGCAGAGCAGCCAAATCTTCAGGTCACGTTGCCATACCTTCGGTACTACACATTGCTGAATTGCAGCCGTTCATTTCTGTTAACGCTCCCATGTCTCGATTGGCGTGGTGAGACGACGATCGAAATGACACACAGTAATATTCTCAATCTCACTGGTGACAAGCTCAAGCGACTTGATCGGCGGCACGAGATAGCCATTAAACCAAGGCTTCTGGCCGCAAAGGATCAGCGCGAACTGTTCTCATACCGTTTTCCTTCCACGGGCTTGGGGATCTTCGGCGATGAGGTCGTGACCGTCGATGAGGTGGTTGGAATTGCCAGGCTTCTAACAGAGCTCGCTCAAATCAATCTAGCTTGCTTAGAAAGCTTGATGCAGAAGCATCATTCGGATCGGCGGTTTGGGCTGCTTGATGTCGACGATATGTGGCACACAATGCGATTCAACGGCGCCACTGCGTCTCTGATTGACGATGAAGATTATACTCGTGTCGCTTATTTGTAAGCGGTGTCTTGACCCCACCTTCCGGATCAGTGCGCGATTGTTGATGTTGTCGCCGAACGAGGCTTCGACATATGACGATTACAGGGTTTACGCATGGCACCAGTGAAGATGTGCCGTTGCAGCGGTTTGAGGTTTTCACCGGAACAGGGCGTCGCCGCGACTGGAGCGACGAAGAGAAGGACCGCATTGTCGCCGAGAGTTATAGCGGCGAGATGTCGGTCAGTGCTGTTGCGCGTCGGCATGGGTTGTCGCCCGGCCAATTGTTTACCTGGCGCCGGCAGGTGCGAAGTCAGGCGAAGCAAGAAGCACCGCCTATGTTTGTGCCAGCGGTAATTGATCGTCCGGCAGATCTACCCCCAACGCTGAGAAAGACGGCGAGAAGCTCTCGTCCAATAGCGGCAATCGAGCTGGAAGTCGGTGGCGCGATCGTCAGGATCGCATCGGGTACGGACCGCGCAACCATTACCGCCGTCATCCATGCCTTGAAGGCTCAGCCGTGATCGGTCCGTCCGGTGCGGTAAAGGTGATGATCGCCACCAAGCCCGTCGATTTCCGTAAAGGTGCTGAGGGATTGGCGGCGCTCGTGAAGGCGGAGATGGGTGCTGACCCATTCTCTGGCACGATCTATGTGTTCCGCGCCAAACGAACGGACCGGATCAAGCTGATCTTCTGGGATGGCAGCGGCGTGTGCCTGGTTGCCAAGCGGCTTGAGGATGGCGAATTCCATTGGCCTCGAATGCAGGACGGCGCGATGCATCTGACGGCGGCCCAGTTCTCGGCATTGTTCGAGGGATTGGACTGGAAACGCGTTCATGCTCCGAGCGAAACGCGAGCGCCGGTAAAGGCTGGATGACGGCCGCGACCAATTGAATCAGCGTCATCCAGCCTCTCGATCCGAGCGGTAAAATATGCTGTTCTCGATCCATGGCGATAACGGCGGACGAGCTTCCGGATGATCTGAACGCGCTGAAAGCGATGGTGCTTTCGCGCGAGGCGGAGAACGCCCGTCTGCGTCAGATCATCAAGGAATTGCAGCGCCACCGGTTCGGTCGCCGTGCCGAGACGCTCCCAGAAGATCAGCTCCTGCTTGGGCTTGAAGAGGCCGAGCAAGTCGAGGCTGCCGGTCTGGAGGACAACGAGCAAGCCTCTCCCGCTGTTCGACAGGCGCAGGTCGCCAAACGCCGCACGAACAGAGGTTCGCTGCCAGCCCATCTGCCGCGCATCGAG
This sequence comes from Xaviernesmea oryzae, assembly GCF_900177415.1. Taxonomy (GTDB): domain Bacteria; phylum Pseudomonadota; class Alphaproteobacteria; order Rhizobiales; family Rhizobiaceae; genus Neorhizobium; species Neorhizobium oryzae_A. The sequence goes on from NZ_FXAF01000008.1 coordinate 491,520, forward strand.
ATCGTGGTCGATATAGATGACCACGCCTGTCCCTGCTGCCGCAACGACCTGCATCGCATCGGCGAAGACGCCAGCGAGAAGCTGGACCTTGTGCCCGCCCAATTCCGCGTTCTTGTGGTGCGTCGGCCAAAATATGCCTGCCGGGCCTGCGAGGAGGTCGTTGTTCAGGCTCCGGCCCCGGCGAGACTAATTGAAGGCGGCATTCCGACCGAGGCGACCGTCGCTCAGGTGCTGGTTTCCAAATATGCCGACCACTTGCCGCTGTATCGCCAGGCGCAAGTCTACAAGCGTCAGGGCATCGACCTCGACCGTTCGACGCTCGCCGATTGGGTCGGCCGCGCCGCTTGGCATCTGCGTCCTGTCCATCAACGGCTGCTCGATCATTTGAAGTCGTCGTCCAAGCTTTTTGCCGACGAGACGACGGCCCCGGTGCTCGACCCTGGGCGCGGCAAAACCAAAACCGGCCAGCTCTGGGCCTATGCGCGGGATGACAGGCCGTGGCATGGCGAGGACCCACCCGGCGTCGCTTATGTCTACGCGCCGGACCGTAAAGGTGAGCGACCGATGGCCCATCTCGACGGCTTCGTCGGTATTCTGCAGGTCGACGGCTACAGTGGATATCGCCCGCTCGCGGCAAAGAACACCGTGTCACTGGCATTCTGCTGGTCCCACGTTCGCCGCCGCTTCTATGAACTCGCCGCGGCCGGTCCGGCACCCATTGCCAGCGAGGCGCTCAAACGCATCGCCGAACTTTACAAGATTGAAGACGAGATACGTGGCCTCGCACACGAGAAGCGTAGCGCCACGCGCCAAGAAAAGAGCCGACCGATCACCGACAGCCTCGCTCCCTGGCTGCGCGAACAGCTCGGCCTCATTAGTCAGAAGACGAAGCTCGCCGAAGCGATCCGCTATGCCCTGTCACGATGGGAAGGATTGACCCGCTTTATTGACGACGGCCGTATCGAGATCGACTCCAACATCGTCGAACGATCCATCAGGCCAATTGCCCTCAATCGCAAGAATGCGCTGTTTGCCGGTTCCGACGCCGGGGCAGAACACTGGGCAACCATCGCGTCACTTATCGAAACCGCCAAGCTCAACGATGTCGAGCCGCTCGCCTATCTCTCGGACATCCTCACCAGGATCGTCAACGGGCATCCAAATACCCAGATCGATGACCTGCTGCCGTGGGCCTACGCCGCAAAGCCCGAACTCAAAGCCGTGGCCTAAGAACACCGCTTACGCTTATTTTGTCCGAAAATATAGCAGCCCCGCATCGTTGGCGGCCTTAGCCACCGCTGGGCTGGTGGAAGATTTCTTTGGCGCGTGGTCTGCGGACGATGACGCGGAAGGAGCTTTCAACCCTGATCGCAACTGGAATTTACTGCTGGATCTCTGGTGATACTCGATAATGACAAGAGGCCAGAGCCAGGTCTCGCAGCTATCGGGCGTTGGTTTTGATCCAGCTTGGCCAATCAATCAAACCATGGTCCGCGACGATATCTATGGAATCAGGCAGCACACGGTCGCAAAACAAGATGACATTCATGCAGTTCCAACGAGCGCCCGGAACGACTAGGCCATCAAACTCCAAAAAGTGCGCAGCTTCCGCGATATCCTGTGAGCGTGGGTACTCGTCGCTCACGCGATCATAAGAAAGTTGGCCGTACCGGGATGTGTCGAGCCCAAGAGCTCGCAATGCCTCAAGATCGACTAGCTGAAGTGCCCGATCTACTGATACTTCCAGCTCATGGACACCGTATTCCACCTTTGAAGGAAAGACCGGTTGACCCCTTCCGAGATGAAAATACATTTCAGCTATGGCACCATCACGTTCCTGGGATGTGTAGAGCACATCAAACGTTCCGTCATCCCAGCGGCCGCCCGCACGAGCACAATCGACAGGTGACCTTCCCTTTCGGACTACACGCCACACCGTACCCTCGAACCGCACAGGGGCGAGGGCTTCGATGACATCGATGAGCGCATTATCCCGGCTTCTGCGAGTGTGGACCATGCTTTACAGGAAAACCTCGTTATCGAGTCGGTCGATGACCTTCAGCACTTCGATAGCACGGTCCTGATGGATAAGGTCAATCGCCCGCTCACCGTTCAGTTGCGGATGGCGAGCATAAAGCCAGGTCCTGATCTCGTCTGACGAGTAATAGTCTGTCAGGCGCGTAACAACGTAATGCAGGTCGGAAAGGATCAACTCGTTCCGTGGCTGAGGCTTTATATCGCCTGCACGCCAACGTGAAACAGTGGCTTTCGACACGTCCATGATATTAGCGATATCGGTACCTTTTAGACCGCCTGCCTCGCCAATCTCGTTTAAAAATCTTGGTACTGCTCCCTGCATGGTACTCATCGCATTTGCTGTATGTTATCGGAATGACCAGAAGTCCTTGGGTTAGCCGCCGTCTTGGCACGCGGTGCCCCTTTGCCACGAGCTTCGTGCATTACAGCCAGAGTATCGCTGAGCTTCACGACGCGTCCGTGATGATCGGTAAGGCGTTTCGTCAAACTTGCAGCTCCCTTCTCGTCAATGCCAAATCTCTGGGCGTCCTTGAGGTTCGGTCTCAGGTCCTTGATGGTCCTAGAGATACGTTCAGTCTCACGCAACGGTTTCTCTAGGAAAAACTGCTCCCTGTTATGATCCGGAACGGCAGTGAATACTTCCACGGCCGCGAAAGCCTGACGCGCCGCATGCTGGCGGGTGTCGGACACCATATTGGTGACGCCATGCACACAGCACACATCCTGACAGCCAAGGGCACGTTTGCCGCCGCGCGCACTGGATAGAAACTCAAGCTCATTCCTCTTGAGGGATTTCGCCAGTCCAGGAATGGGAACGTATGTTGTTTTTCCAAAGCCGCTGTCTTCATCACGCGGCTCTGGCTCTTTGTGCCAGGATCGCGCATCGAACTGGTTTCGCTCCATAATGCCATGTGCCAGTCCAGACGCTGCTCCAAAGGCGAGAGCCGCCTGGCCGAGCAAGCCGTCAAGATGATCGATGATAATCGGGCAGCCAAGATTGTGGATGCCCTGCAGCGACAGCAGGAATTGCCGCGTCGTTTGCGGCCGCGCTTCATGGCCGAGGCCCGAGAGACGTAGCCACAGATTGTCAAACGGCAAATCGTTTAGGGCGCTGACGACCTCGCTGCGTTGCGATGCATCGTTGATCGCGACATGCGAATGGATGACCGGATAGTCGATGGCGATATGCTTACCACCCTCGCGATCGAGTGCGTCACGTAACGCGAGGCAGGAAGTACGGTCGACCGCCAGCCAATCAGCATTGTCCGGATCGGCAAGAAAATGGGTCGGGGAGAGAACCGTATCAACGCTGCTCGCGACAGCGAACCGGGCGATTTGCCCGATTACATCGGTGGAGGCGTCAGAGGAAAAATGTTGTGGCCCTAACAGCTCGCCGGCAACAGCCCATGGCGCATTGCGCACTGCACCGGCAAAGCGCGCGCGTGCACTTAGTTCCGCAACCTGCGTGTCGAGGACGATCTCAACACCGTCGCGACGTAGGTCGGCAATGAAATCCTTCTGAAAAGGAAAGCGCGACGCCTCGATGACGACACGCCGAATGGGCAACCGCCCAGCTGCATAAAGCTCTCCGAACTTCTTATGAGCTTCACCGATTCGAATGAAATGGGCGATAGGACTTGCGGGATTACGGAATGCTATGACGTTGTTTCCGGCCATGGCCATGTTCCAAAGCGGTTTCACAAAATAAAAATATGAAACTAAAATGATAAAGTCAAAGGATTTGTTCCATATCCGTTCGTGTAAATGGGGGGAACTCTATTGCTAAGAAAGTTAATTTTGCCCTAAATGGTTGTAGTTGTTAAGTAATCGTCGGCTTGAGCATGACCAAAGAAGACAGCTTTGATGAACGAGATATCGAGGATCACGACCCGCCGATGCCGCGGGACCCCGAGGAAATCGAGATGCACGAACTCGAGCATGCCCTCCGGGGCCTGACCCTGCTCGGCGACGACACCTACCTCGGCATGCAGGCCATGAACATTGCTGTCGTCGACAAGTTCATCATGCCCATTGAGACGGACGCGCGAAGCTGGCGGGCACGCGACGAGGGCATAGACATGGCCGGTGCCATGTTCCTGAATGCGCAAAGCCAGATGTGGCTTTTTTCGGTCTACGAACTTCTGCGGACCTGGCGAGAGCGTGCCAAGAACGTGCAGAAATGGGCGGCAAATGGTGGCCTTGATATGAAGATTTCTGCGTTGGAAGCCGATAAAGGCTTTCATCACCTTAACCGGACCGCCTTCGCAAAGGTTCTTCGCCGTATCAAAACGGATGCGGCAAGTTTACAGGCAATCAAGGACGATCTGGCCCGCACTCACGTTCTTTTCGGAGAATTGGAATTTCTCAGGGTGGCGCTCGCCAGACACGAAGTTTCAGGCCGGCCGAAACTTATGGCCTATGCGCCCGGATACGCACGTATCGACATGTGGACCGGCAGCATGAGCTACGAATTGAGCATCGGCCACATAGTTCTCGGAGAAGTGACGCGTCGAAGCATCGCCGATGGCTTGCGAGCTCTTACGACGGACAGGACGGTCCCGACACCTGAGTCCCTGGCTGATTTCGATGCTTTTATGAAGCTGTCTCCAGAGGCTCATCCATTCGACCCACCGACCGAGAACTCGCCGAAGGACTGCATCGGTTTAGGGGAAGGGTCGCCAACGGCGAGCAGTTCGTCCTAGCTGGTGGTATACCCATGAGTTTTTTGACACCGTTGAGAATGTCGCTCAGACTGAACGGCGCTGCAGAGATTTCGTGGCTAGGCGGCTGTCGCGATCTCCAATGTAACGCAATAGGCAATATCACTAAGAATCAGCACTTTATGTTAATAGGCCAACGGGTCAATGGTTCGTATCCGTTCAAGAGCTTTAAAGGAGCGATAGCGTCATGTCGGTGCCGATACTGCCCGGTGCGCTCGAGCCGACAGTGTCAGAGCTGACATACCGGAACCCACAGTACCGCGGCCGAACGCGCTGCCTGCACCAGCGCCGTTGACTGCGCCATCGCGAAGTTTCAGCCCGCCAGGGGAAGGACAATGTCGAGATTCTGCATCCGACCGATATGGTCCCACGGCGGCAGGTTGTAGAATTCATATCCACCATTGCCGTCGGGCAGGAATATCTCCCCCGATGTTGCGATCCAGTCGACACTGACGAATTCGTACGTGCGGAATATTTCGGCGTAGGAACCCGCGTGCTTCGTCGAAACATAGCGGCCGGCCCGGAACTGCAGGGGCGACAGCGCGGTGTCATCGATAGGAAAGCCCTGATCCACGACAGCGCAGTCGTAGCGCACCAGTTCTCCCGGCGTGATCAGCGGCGTATCGAGAATGATGCCGACTGGCCGTGCCTCGCCCATCGGAAAGCCGATCCGCTTCAGGTACTCGCCGAATATCCGCCAGTTCTCCTCGACCAAGGCATAGGACCCATAAAAGCGCATGGCCAGAAGCCTCATTTCCGAGCGCCTGTCGATTTTCACGCGCGCCAGATCCGCCTTTTTTGGTTGCGGCCGCGCTGGCAGCACCTTCTGAGCCGCGACACGGTAATCCGAAGGCGTTGCCCCGAACTGTCTCTGGAAAGCGCGGATGAACGCCTCATGGCTGGCATAGCCGGCATTGAAGGCGATGTGCGTGATAGGCTGGTCGCTCATCTGCAGGTTCATCGCCGCTCGGTCGAGCCGTGTGCGGCGCATGTAGGCGCTTGGCGATTCTCCCATCACCTCCTGAAACAGCCGCTGGAAATGAAAGGGACTGAGCCCGAGATGACCCGAAACATCCCTCAGCGTCGTGGACGCGGCGGGAGTGCGCTCGATCATGCGCACGGCGCGTGCAATCCGTTGATGGTCCAGCATCCGAGGCGGGGGAGCCTTCCGCAACATGGACACGCCGTAGCCGGCGGGGGGCGGATCGTAAGCTAGAACCGGATCGGAATTTTCGAAATCGTCACTCATTGAAAATGGCAAAGACCGCGGATGAATAAATGAAATCAACTTAGCTTCACCGCAAGCTTTATCAAGTCGGCCCGCGCGCTTTGAGTGTACAGAACCGAGGTCATTCGCAAAAATTTGAACCGCTGCGAGTTTTTCATGCCGTTTCCCCTGCTCGGTTGTCGCGCCCTCACGTTTCCGCAGCTATTCGAGAGGCCGGCGAGCCGCGGCAGCCGATATACGAACGCTGCCACGTGCAGCATGTTTTTGCTGCAGTCCCTGTTCGGTCCGCTTTGTCTGTTTCTTCTTTCGGCGATCACGTTGATGGGTGCGGCAACCTCTTCTGCGCAGTCCGCCCCGTTCGTGACCTCCGTCTCTGCGCCCGCCAATGGATATTATCACGGCGGAGATAGTCTGATCTTTGCCGTAGGGTTCAGCGAAAACGTCATCTTGAGCGGCGCACCCAGTATCGCCTTGGCTGTCGGCAGCACATTGCGTCAGGCCAACTACTTCGCTGGCAGCGGGACCAACTCGCTTCTGTTCGCATACGTGGTCCAGCCCGGAGACGTTGACCTGGACGGAGTGTCGCTCGGGGCCCTCAATCTGAACGGCGGCGCCATCCAGAATGCCGGAGGGGACGCGGCCGACACCACCCTCAACGGTATCGCGCCGACGGCCGGCGTCCTGGTCGACACGCTCGGACCGACCGCCGTGACGGCTGTCGTCGGCGCACCGCCGTCGAACGCCACGCAGGTGACATTCCAGATCGTGTTTTCCAAAACCGTGACCGGCTTCACGATCGCGGACATGATCCTGGCTACGACTGGAACCGCCGCCGGGACGCTGTCCAACCTTTCGACGGCCGACAACATCACCTACACGGTGGTAGCGCAGAACATTTCCGGCGCAGGCACGCTACGTGTGGATATTGCGGGCGGCGCCGTCGTCGATGCCGCCGGCAATACAAACACGGCGGTAACAGGATCGCCTTGGACGGTCGGCGCCGGGGTGCCGGGAGCGCCGACGATCGGTTCGGTGACCGCCGGAAACGGTCAGGTGACAGTTGCTTTCACGCCGCCAGCCTCGAACGGCGGCGCGGCGATCACCGGCTATACCGTGACCTCAAGTCCCGGTGGGTTCACGGCCAGCGGCAGCAGCTCGCCGATCACCGTGATGGGTCTCACGAACGGCACGCCGTATACTTTCACTGTGACGGCAACGAATTCGGTCGGTATCGGCAGCGCCTCCGCAGCATCGAGTTCCGTGACACCGGCTGCCGTGCCAGGCGCGCCGACGATCGGGTCGGCCACCGCCGGAAACGGTCAGGCCCTTGTTGCCTTCTCAGCGCCTTCATCTAACGGCGGGGCGGCCATTATTAGCTATACGGTAACTTCAAGCCCCGGCGGTCTTACGGGAACTGGCGGTGCTTCGCCGATCGTGGTGGCCGGCCTTACCAATGGCACCTCTTACACCTTCACGGTGACCGCGACCAACAGCATCGGAACGGGCTCGGCCTCGGCAGCCTCAAATTCGATAACACCGGTCGCACCACTTCAGGCTCCGATTGCAGGCAATGTCTCGGCAAATGTTGCCGCCAACTCCTCGGCCAATCCGGTGACGCTTGCCCTGTCCGGCGGCGCCGCGACTTCAGTTGCCGTGGCAACGGGGCCGGCCCATGGCACCGCCACGGCCTCGGACACCGCGATAACCTATACACCGACATCAGGCTACAGCGGATCGGACAGCTTCACCTATACCGCGAGCAATGCCGTTGGCACCTCTGCGCCGGCAACCGTCAGCGTGACGATCTCGGCGCCGACCCTCAGCTTCTCGCCGCCGAGTGGCACATTGCCGGCTGGCGTCGTTAACATCTTCTATAGTCAGACGATCGCGGCGTCAGGTGGCACCGACCCCTATGGCTACAGCGTCAACGGCGCCCTGCCTGCGGGCCTGTCGCTCAACCACGCCACGGGCGCTATCACCGGCACGCCGGTAACGGCTGGAAGCTACGGCTTTTCCATCAGCGCCACCGATGCCAACAATGCCACAAGCTCGGCGGCCTATACGATCGCCATTGCGCCATCGGCTGCCAACTTTACCTTCTCGCCGGCAGGCGGCGCGCTACCACAGGCCATGGCCGGCGAGGCCTACAGCCAGCAGATCGCCGCAACCGGCGGCGTCGGAACCACGATCTACAGCGTGGCCTCCGGTACGATGCCGGACGGTCTGGCGCTCAACATCTCCACCGGCCAGCTCACCGGTCCGCTCGCAACTGGCACACAAGGGGACTACAGCTTCTCTATCCAGGTCAGGGACAGCAATGGATCAACGGGTACCGCAGCCTATACACTGAAGGTCGGCGCTCAGGCCGTGACCGTTGCCAACCAGACCATCGATGTCCCCGAGGGCTCAACACCGCCCGATGTCTATCTGAACCGCGGGGCCACGGGTGGTCCCTTTACCGGAGCCGTGCTTGCCTTTGCGGAACCGCCGAATGCGGGCACGGCGACGATCATTCAGGGTCAGCTGGCGCAAGCGGGTCTGGCGGCCGGTCCGATCGGTTGGTACCTGCACTATACGCCAAACCCGGCCTATTCCGGCCAGGTCCGTGTCGGCTTCAGACTCGTCAGCGCGCTCGGAACCTCCAATGTCGGCATCATCACCTACAATATCCGCTATGACGCTGCAAAGGTTGCCGAAGACATCGACAATCTCGTCCATGGCTTCGTCCAATCCAGGCAGAACATGATCGCCAACACGATCGAGGTGCCCGGCCTCCTGCAGCGCCGGCAGATGGAGAAGGCGACTGATCCGATCATCACGCGCATGTCACCCTCGGAACAGGGCATAACGCTTGGCTTTTCCACCAGCTTGGCGCAGATGCGGGCCGGCGGTGGCGACAACGATGCCGGCTCCTCGCCGCTCAACCTCTGGATCAGCGGTGCGTTCCTCATGCATGAAGATAGGAGCCAGAAGGACAGCACCAGCAAGTGGGGCAGCTTCGGCATGGTCAACATGGGCGTCGATTATCTCTTCTCGGAAAAGGCCTTGGTTGGCGTGTCCTTCCATTACGACCGCATGACCGATCCGACCGACCAGGATGCCGAGCTGACCGGCAATGGCTGGCTGGCGGGCCCCTACGCCTCGCTGGAACTGGGCAAGGGCGTGTTCTGGAACGGCAGCCTGCGCTATGGCGGATCGAGCAACACCATCAACACCCAGTTTTGGGACGGCGGCTTCAAGACGACGCGCTGGATGGCCGACACCGCGATCGAGGGGCAATGGGACCTCGACGAAACAACGACGATCTCCCCGAAGCTCAGGGCCGTCTACTTCTCGGAAAAGGTCGACAACTACACGGTGAAGAACAATTCGGGCGACGCCATCACCATCGATGGCTTCAACGAGGACCAGTTCCGCATGAGTTTAGGCGCCGAGATCGCCCGCTCGTTCACCATGGAGAGTGGAGCAAAGCTGACGCCGAAGTTCGGTATGACGGGCGGCTTCTCCGGGCTTGACGGTTCGGGGGCATTCGGAGCTGTGACAGCTGGCATGAGCCTGCAGACGGCAAGCTTCTGGATGCTTGACACCAGCTTGCTCTTTAACATCGAAGGCGACGAACAGACATCTGTCGGCGCAAAAGTCGCGGCGTCCAAGAAGTTTTGAGGTGAATTATCGAATGAGGAGCGGTATCTCGATCAGCAGGGCCTTGCGGATCTTCGCGAGCTCGGTATGACGAGCGGGGCACCGCTCGAACCCGTCCGGCTATCGATCGACATCCGCGTCCAGACCATCGTGCGCGGTGTCGCCGCCAAGGCGATGGAGTCGTACCAGGCGGAGCCGGCCGGCGCGGCAATTATCGACGTGGATGCCGGCGAGGTCCTAGCGATGGCCTCGGTCCCGGACTACAATCCGAACGAGCCTTCGCGGACCCTGCCCGACGGCAGCGTCGACAAGGAGTACGAGAAGGGCTGGTTCAACAGGATGAGCAGCGCGACCTTGGAGATGGGATCGACATTCAAGAGCTTCACCCCGGCAGTGGGACTCGATGTCGGAAAGATCAATCTGAACACGGTGGTTGACGCATCACGCCCGATCCGCATGGGCGGGTTCACCATCAAGGACTTCAAGGGCAAGAACAGGGCGCTGACCATCCCGGAGGTCTTCCAGTATTCCTCAAACATAGGCACAGCCGCCGTCGCGGACCGAGTGGGTATCGAAGGGCATCAGGAATTCCTGACGAGGCTAGGCCTTCTTTGGAAGATGGAGACCGAGATGCCCAGTGTCACGACACCCACGTAGCCGCGAACATGGGAGAAGATCAACTCGGTGACGATCTCGTTTGGTCATGGGGTTGCGACGACACCACTCCAGACGGCGGTGACGGCCGCTTCTCTCATCAATGGGGGCAAGCTGCTTCCACCGACCTTCCTGCGCCGCCGTTCTCCCGAGGAAGCAGCCGGGCTGGCGAAAGTGGTGGTCAAGGAATTCACGAGCGCCGACATGCGCTACCTGTTCGCGTGGAAGGGCCTGAAGGGATCCGGACGGGGAGCGCAGGTCGAGGGCTTCAATGTCGGCGGAAAGACCGGCACCGCGGACAAAGTCATCAACGGGCGCTACGCAGGCAACATCAACTTCAACGCGTTCGTCGCGGCCTTCCCGATGGACAAGCCAAAGTACACCGTCCTCGGCATCATCGACGCCCCGAAAACCGGAGAGCACGGAGGCCGCACCGCTGCCTCGACAGCGGCTCCGATGGTGAAGCAGATCATCTCACGTTCTGCTCCGCCACTCGGGGTGAAGCCTCGCTTTGGGAATGGAGAGAGATACCTGCTGGCTGACTATTAGCTAGATGGAAGTTTGGGGCGAAAGGCGAAGTCGTCCAGACCTGACGTTCGCTGAGTTTGCCTGCTAACGTTTCTATCTTGTTGAAACTACGTAGTTATCGGACGTTTTGTTTGGCAGCGGGCGCGGCGGTTCTAAGCGAAAATGGTGGCAATAAGCGCCGCCGCTTGCTACGGTTCTGTATGGCGCTCACGCGCGCGAATCGCTTCCGATCCACACCCAAGTTACCCGCCGGCTCCCGGCTGGGCGCGGCTTCCTGTCGGCGGCGAAGTCCTTGGCGACGCAAGTTATTCTACCGACGCGGCGCTGACCGGGGTTGCAGAGGGTAGGCCAAGTGCGGGTGACGTCGTTCTTCGGCGTTAGATTCTAGGAAGCGTGGACCGCGACCAGCGCTCTGCGAGAGTGTGGTTGTACAAGATGCAATCAATCAATCTCCTGAAGGCGCCCCATGCAAGCTCCCCACTGTGATTGATCTGGCGCCCTCGGAGAATCGTCACAGTTCGAGCAGTTCAGCCAACGACCGGCTAACGCGGTCGAGCCGGACGATCGCGAGAGTGTCGCCTGCACGAGTATAGGCAATGAGATCCGCTAAACCGGGTCGGTCCATGCTCTTGCCGGACTTCACATCCGTGAACACCTTGATCGCGCCTGATCATCCGCAGGTAAAAATTATATACGCTCTTAAGAAAGACTACGTTTTTCCCGTTTAGGATGCGTATGACTAGACCTTGCCCAATGGAGGCGGCAATGAATGGGAGCTTGCGATCACCTACTTCTGAAGGTGCCGACCGACGCAATGCCGCCCTCTCCGAGTCGCTAGTACTGGCGGCAGTCATCTTTGCAGCTTGTCTATTCGGGATCTACACGCGGCCTCTAGGATTTCTTGCCAATGTATGGCCCGCCAATGCAATCATGCTTGGCCTTCTGCTTCGCAGGCCTGCCATGGCCAGTCTCCCGGGCTGGCTGGCCGCGGGTGCCGCCTATATGGCTGCAGATCTCCTGACCGGCTCCACACTGGTCAAAGCTCTTCTGCTCAACGGCGCCAACATGGTGGGCATAGGCGCCGCCTATGCGATCTGTGTTCGGCTTCCTAAATCAAAGCTGCGCATGGAGCATCCGGCATCGCTGCTTGACATAGCGCTTGCATCTGCGGTCGGGGCGGCCGCTGCCGGTATCGTTGGAGGGTTTGCCAATCCGATTCTGTTTGGCGGCGGTGTCGTATCCGGCTGGACGTTCTGGTTCGCGACCGAATTCGTCAACTATGTCACAATCTTGCCTGTCATCCTGTCTGCGCCACGGCGCGGGACGGTGCTACCCAAATGGGAGGAAGTCCAACCGCAAATCTCGTCACGACTCGCTCTTCCGGTGCTGGCGGTGTTGTTTTCGGGCTTGGCGGCCATGGTTATCGGGGGACCCGGCGCAATCGCCTTTCCCGTTCCCGCGTTGCTATGGTGCGGCCTCGTCTATCCGGTATTTCCTACCGCTTTGCTGACGCTGCTTTTCGGCCTCTGGTCGTTGGCGATCATTTCAACGACGTATCTTCCGGGCGCACAAGGCCTCTACGACGAGACTGCGCTCATCTCAGTCAGACTGGCAGCGTCTCTCATCGCAATCGGCCCGATAATGCTCGCCGTTGTCATGCAAAACCGCAAGGAACTGCTTTCCAGACTGCATCATCTCGCCACGCACGACCAGTTGACCGGAGCAGCAAACCGGCATGCTTTCCTTGAAAACGCCCGGAAGCTTGTGGCAGGAAATACGCCTGTAGCGGTGCTCATGATCGATCTTGATCATTTCAAGGCGGTGAACGACACCTACGGACACGCGGCCGGAGACGAGGTTCTGTCGGCCTTTGCTCAGCGTGTCCGTGCCTGTCTTCGTCCAGGCGATGCATTCGGCCGCGTCGGTGGCGAGGAGTTTGCGGCGGTCATTCCCAAATGCCCCAAACCCGATGCTTTCCAGATAACGACGCGCATCCGAGAGGCTGTGAGCGGAACCCCGATCAGTCTAAGTGATGGTCGGCTTATAAAACTGACAGCCAGTATCGGTTTTTCGCTTTCGCCGGAAACAGAACCACTTGGCATTGAGCGCCTGCTGGCCAGCGCCGACGCGGCGCTCTACCGAGCCAAGGCTCATGGACGAGACAGAGTGGAAATCTGGGAGCTGGCTGTTCCGACCGGCTGAGGGCGCGGTTCGACCCGAAAACCCGCCATCGCACCGGTTTTCAGGATGTGCAGGATGCCACTGATAACACGCCGGTCATCGACCGGAGGTTGTCCGGTTGGCTTTTTGGCAAATGCGGCTCCATTGCCGCTCAGATCGCGCACGGTTGTCTCCACGCCCCATAACCATTCCCATACAGAATCATTCAATCTTGACAAGAATTTAAATAAGTCCCCTGCCTAGCAGGACTCATCATAGAAGCTTGCGCTTCAGCAGCGCCTCGAGCCAGTCGGCAAAGACCTGCAATCGCCGCGAGAGATGCTGGCGATGCGGATAAAGCAGGGTCATGGGCATCGGCTCCGCGCGGTATGAGGACATCGCCTCGACGAGCTCGCCCACTTCAAGATGGTGCCGAACGTCATAGGCAGGAATCTGGATCAAGCCGAGACCTGCCAGGCAGCAGGCGATATAGGCTTCGGCGCTGTTGACGGTGACGCGGCCTCGCAGCGGCATGGTGCGCAGCTTGCCATCCTCGATCCATTCCCAGTCCTCGACCCGGCCGCTGGAGGGCGAGGCATAGTTGACGGCAAAGTGGGCGCCGAGATCGTTGGGACTTTCAGGGACGCCATGGCGCTTCAGATAGGCGGGGCTAGCGACATTGATCAGCGCCAGCTTGCCGATCGGCCGCGCTATCAAGCCGGAGTCATTCAGGGCCCCGACCCGCAGCACACAGTCCACGCTGTCCTCCACGAGATCCACCGCGCGGTCGGTGACGCCGAGATCGACGTCGATTTGAGGATAACGGTCGAGGAATTCAGGAAGCGCCGGCGCGATGATGAGCCGCCCGATCCGACCGGGAACGTCGACCTTCAGTCTGCCGGACGGTTGCGCCGCCGTCTGCCGGAACAGGTTTTCCGTGTCCTCGACCTCGGCGATGACCCGCTGGCAACGCTCGTAGAAGGCGGTGCCATCCTGGGTCGGTGAGACGCGACGCGTGGTGCGATGGAGCAGCCGCGCGCCGACGCGTCCCTCGAGGTCCTGCACCGCCGCCGACACGGACGAGCGTGGGATGCCGAGGGTGTCGGCGGCACGGGTGAAGCTCGCGCACTCGACGACGCGGGAGAAAATACGGAACAGGTCGATACGGTCCAAGCGGGGCGGCAACTCCATTGCACGGATTTTCTGACAAGTGATGTCAGAATGATCGTCTTTATCGTGCAATCATAAACAGTATCTTCCTTTCATGAAAGCGGCCGCCGGTGTGGTCGCCCCACTGGCAAAGGAGGCCACCCATGACTGACCACAGCATCAAGGGCAAAAGCGTCATTATCGCCGGCGGCGCGAAGAACCTCGGCGGGCTGATCGCCCGCGATTTCGCCGAGCACGGCGCGAAGGCGATCGCGATCCACTACAACAGGGCGGCCAGCAAGGCCGATGCGGATGCCACCGTCGCCGCCATCAAGGCCGCGGGTGCAGAGGCCGTTGCCTTCCAGGCCGATCTCACCACGGCCGGCGCCATGGAAAAGCTCTTTGCCGACACTGTCGCCGCCATCGGCAAGCCGGACATCGCCATCAACACCGTCGGCAAGGTGCTGAAGAAGCCGATGGTCGAGATCTCGGAAGCCGAATATGACGAGATGAGCGCGGTCAACGCCAAGTCGGCCTTCTTCTTCATCAAGGAAGCTGGAAAGCACCTCAACGACAACGGCAAGATCTGCACGCTCGTGACGTCGCTGCTCGGCGCCTTCACGCCCTTCTACGCCGCCTATGCCGGCACCAAGGCGCCGGTGGAGCACTTCACCCGTGCGGCCTCTAAGGAATTCGGTGAGCGCGGCATCTCGGTGACGGCGATCGGGCCGGGTCCCATGGACACACCCTTCTTCTATCCGGCCGAGGGCGCGGACGCGGTCGCCTACCACAAGACGGCGGCAGCGCTGTCGAAGTTCTCGAAAACGGGCCTCACCGACATCGAGGACATCGTCCCCTACATCCGCTTCATGGTCTCGGAAGGCTGGTGGATGACCGGCCAGACCATCCTCGTCAACGGCGGTTATACGACCAAGTGAGCGTATCGGCGGCCTGCCGCTGAACCGGCAGGCCGCCGATTGCACGTGGCGGGCATCAGGGGGCTCTCATGCATATGCTTCTTGTCGTCGTCGGAGGGGTGGTCCTGCTCGGCGTCTTCCTTCTGTTCGGAAAGCTCTGGGGCGGCGACATCAGCGGCATGGCCGCCGGGGCGAAGCTCTTTGTCCCGGCCTGGCTCGCCGTGGCGCTGGTCAACATGTGGGTCGGTGTGACCAGAGCCGGCTACACGGTCGCACAGGAACTGCCGATCCTTTTCGTCGTCTTTGCCGTGCCCGCGGCGCTTGCCGCCCTGGTGGCATGGCAACTGGCGCGAGGCTGATTCATGGCGGCCGAAACCATCTCGCATGCTGCCGAAGCCGCACATCACGGCAGTGTCGACCTGATCGCCGTGGTGGTGCTTCTTGCCGCTGCCGTGGTCACCGTGCCGCTGTTCCGGCGCGCGGGTCTCGGCTCGGTGCTGGGCTATCTCGCTGCGGGCCTTGCGATCGGCCCCTTCGGACTCGGCTTCTTCCACGACGCGCAATCGATCATCCATGTCGCCGAACTGGGCGTCGTGCTCTTCCTGTTTATCATTGGGCTAGAGATGCAGCCTTCGCGTCTGTGGGCCATGCGCGGTGAGATATTCGGGCTCGGTCTGCTGCAGGTGGGTCTCGCCGTCGCTGTGCTGGTATGGGTGGGCCTTGCGCTCGGCTATCCAACCGCGGCGAGTTTCGTCGCCGGCACCGGCTTCGTGCTGACCTCCACCGCCATCGTCATGCAGATGCTGGAGGAACGCGGCGAGATGGGACTTCCAAAGGGGCGTCGCATAATCGCCATCCTGCTTCTGGAAGACTTGGCCATCGTTCCGCTGCTGGCGCTGGTCGCATTCCTTGCGCCCTCCGGAGCCGAAGCGACCCTAACCGATCGTCTCACCGGCGTCACCATCGGGCTTGCCGCCATCGCGGCGCTGGTGCTGGCGGGGCGCTACCTGCTCGATCCGATGTTCCGGCTGCTCGCCCGGTTTGGCGCGCGCGAGGTGATGACGGCGGCGGCGCTTCTCGTCGTGCTCGGCGCGGCGGTACTGATGCAGGCGGGCGGGCTGTCCATGGCCATGGGAGCGTTCCTGGCTGGCGTGCTCCTGTCGGAGTCCTCATTCCGTCATCAGCTCGAGGCCGACGTCGAACCTTTCCGCGGGCTGCTGCTCGGCCTGTTCTTCCTTGGCGTCGGCATGGCGCTCGACCTGAACATCATTGCCGCGAACTGGGCCGTGATCGCGATCTCCGTTCCCGCCTTCATGATCCTGAAGATGGCGGTGATCTATGGTGTCGCGCGGTTCCTCAAGGCCGGCAATCGTGAAGCGATGGAGCGTACGGTGCTGATGGCGCAGGGCGGCGAGTTCGCCTTCGTGCTCTACGCCACCGCCACCCAGTTCGGCATCCTGACGGCCGAATGGAACGCCAATCTGACCGCGATCATCATCATCTCCATGGTGCTGACGCCGCTGATGGTCATCTTTCACGACCGGCTGTTGCCGGAGCCCGTGCAATCGATGGACGGCGTCGAAGCAGCCGAGGGCCTTTCCGGCAGCGTGCTTCTCATCGGCTTCGGGCGCTTCGGTCAGATCGTCAGCCAGCCGCTGCTGGCGCGGGGCCATTCTATCTCGATCATCGAGACGAGCACCGAAGCGATCCGCGACGCCGAGGATTTCGGCTTCAAGGTCTATTATGGCGACGGATCGCGCCTCGACATCCTTCATGCGGCGGGCGCGGAAAATGCCAGAGCCATCGTCATCGCCGTCGACGACGCGAAAGCGGCAAGCACGATTGCCGAGCTCGCGAAACATGAATTTCCGCTCGTTCCGGTGCTCGCCCGCTCGATCGACCGCGAACATGCCATCGAACTTGTTCACGCCAGCGTCGACTATCAAGTGCGTGAGACCGTCGAATCCGCCCTTAAACTCGGCGAGCGGGCACTGCTCGTGCTCGGCGACGAGCCGGAAGCGGCCACTGAGTTGATGGCCGACATCCGCCGCCGCGACGCCGAGCGCTTCGAGATCGAGACAGTCGGCGGCATCTATGCCGGCCGCGACCTGATCCACGGCAATGCTCCCGGCAAGGGTGAACCGGAGACCTCGTCATGATCGCCATATCCATCACGCGGTGGCGTAGAGATGACGAGCTGATTTCGGATGTTGTCGGCTTCTGGAAGCAAGCTGGCAATGAAGGCCGATGGTTTGACAAGGACAACAACTTCGATCGCAGATTCAAGGAGCGCTTCCTCGACTTGCACATGGCGGTCGCGGCGCGGAAGCACGACGACTGGGTAAAAACGCCCGAAGGTGCGTTGGCGCTGCTGATCCTCACGGACCAGTTTCCGCGTAATGCCTTTCGCGGCACAGGCCATATGTATGCGACGGATCCGCTGGCGCGGCAGTATGCTCGAGAAGCGCAGGCGGCCGGACATATGGAACGCGTCGAGGTGGATCTGCGCCTGTTCTTCTGTCTACCCTTCGCCCATTCGGAAGAAATCGCCGACCAGGACCTCTCCGTGGCGCTCAATGCGAAACTTGGCGAGCCATGGCTCTCCCATGCGCAGAGTCACCGAGACATCATCCGCCGCTTCGGGCGCTTCCCGCACCGTAATCCGATGCTGGGGCGAAACACGACCACAGAAGAAGCCAGGTTTCTCAAGGCAGGCGGCTTTCAGGGTTAGCGCCCCGACGCGGTGATCCATCGCGCCGCGGCTTATTCTGCCACTACAGGTACAGACGGATTTCTCCGACACACCATTGACTTGCGGGCTCCAGTCCAGAGCCTCAGTTAATAAGGCTATGGAGGGGAATAGACCCTATGCCCGCCATTTCCCCCCATGCTCGCACTTTATGGATGCCAAGCCATAGGCGACGATGCGGCCGATGGCTACGGCATTGGCGCCGAGTGCGATGGTGGCGGCGATGTCGCTGCCGCGGCAGATGCCGGAATCGAGAATGATCGGAACGTCCTTGCCGACCGCCTTGCGGATCGCCGGCAGGGCTTCCAGCGTCGTCAGTGTGCGGTCGATGGTGCGGCCGCCATAATTCGAGACGTAGAGGCCGACGGCGCCGGCATCTAGTTATGCCCTGGCGTCCCGCGAGCTCGAAACGCCCTTGACGATGCAGGGGAGCAGGGCCTTGCCGATGACGCTTGCAGCCTGCGCCCAGGTCCAGCGCAGCCTGGTGAAATCGAGAAGTCCCGTCCCAAACGTAGTCGGGCGGGCCGAGGCCCGCCCGCGAAGAAAATGTCACTTCTTGGCGGCGATCTGCACGATCTCGATCAGGCGGCGCGGATCGCCTAGAGCGGGATGAAGTCATTTCCGGTCGTATCCGGCATTGGCGAAGTAGTTTGAGCACTCGGCGGGTGTCGTCCGGTTGAGGATTTCGCCGATGGCCTGACAGACGGTTTCGGCCGTCCGTTTGGCCGCCTTTCGAAGCCAGTGTTTGAGCTTGGCGAAGAACTGTTC
Organism: Xaviernesmea oryzae; assembly: GCF_900177415.1. Classification (GTDB taxonomy): domain Bacteria; phylum Pseudomonadota; class Alphaproteobacteria; order Rhizobiales; family Rhizobiaceae; genus Neorhizobium; species Neorhizobium oryzae_A. The sequence continues at coordinate 510,072 of NZ_FXAF01000008.1, forward strand.
GATGGGGTTGAGGTCGGGTGAGTATTTGGGCAGGAGAATAAGCTTGGCTCCGACCTTGCGGATGGCGCGACGCACGGCCTTGCCCTTGTGCGAGCCGAGATTGTCCATGACAACGATGTCGCCGGGCTTGAGGGTCGGGACCAGCACGGTCTCGATATAGAGGCGGAAGCGCTCGCCATTGATCGGCCCATCGATGAGCCATGGCGCGGTGATGCCGTCATGGCGCAAGGCGGCCAGGAACGTCATGGTTTTCCAGTGGCCGTGCGGCACCTTTGCCTTGATGCGCTGTCCAACTGGCGCCCAGCCTCTGAGTGGCGCCATGTTGGTCTTGGTCCAGGTTTCGTCGATGAACACCAGGCGGGCAGGATCGATGCGGTTCTGATAGGCCAGCCATTGCGCCCGCCGGCGCGCTACGTCGGGGCGATCCTGCTCGGCTTGCGGTAGCGCTCAATGAGCCATTTGCGCCAGGCTCCCGATAGCTTCTTCGGCTTGGACCCGCCGACTTTGCGCGGCGCTACGCTGCCGGTTTCCTCTTCGAGCTTCACCCACTCGATCGCCGCGCTGTAGCTGACCCCGAAACGCTTCGCAGCCGCACGTCGCGACATCCCCTCCCTCTTCACCGCCTCCACGACGCGCTCACGCAGATCCATCGATAGTGCCATCCATGCTGGCCTCCTCCCAGCAGGAACGGTGAATCAGAAAATCGCTGATTTGGGAATCCTCAACGACTCCAAACGATTTCATCCCGCTCTAGATCGGCGACGCCGATCGTTGCGCGCGACGGCAGGCCGCATTCCCGCCGGAACGGCTGGTCCGGCGCGCTTCTGCCCGAGACCTTCATGAACGTCTGGATGCTGACGCCGGGCGGTCGTCCGCCTTCGCTTGCCTCCCAGAATCTCGTCGATTTCATATGCGCTGTGGTGTCACCGTCCGATCAGCGGATTTATCAAACGTCACATCCTTGTTCATGTGGCAACTCTGATACACCTCGTTTGCCATAGTCTTGACTATGCAGATGCGCGACTGGAAGGTAATCGTGCTCATAGCCAAAGTATCGAGGGCCAACAAGGTCGATCCCCGCGCCCGTTGCCCAGATTTCCCGACATGGGATACCGAGCACGGCGACGGCAAGGCCATAGCGCAATTGTTCCGTCGTGACCGGTAGTCCACCATCCGCGTCCAGCGCGCAGATCAGGTCCGGCGTCGTTGCCAGCAGCGCTCCCGTTTCGTCCGAGGCAATCAGGAACTCGTTCTGGAAATCGACGGTGAAGGTCTTGCCGGCACTCGCGTCCATCCCCTTGAAAGTCGCTCTTCCCCGTGCAAAGCCGCCGACGGTCTGGCGGTTGATATCGACCACGCGGCCGGTGAAGAGCTTTTTGCCGTTCAGCCGGCTCGTCAGCGTATCGACGGGATTGCGGTTGGCCTTGCGCTCGCATGCGATGGTCTCGCCAATCTCTTTCAGGAGCGAAACCGTGCGGCGGAGCAGGCTACGCTTCAATTGGGCGCCGCTCGTTGGATAAAGGGCGACCAAGGCCGCACCTCCCATTTCGACAGTCTGGCAACGTGCCAGCCGCTCGGTCCAGCGGTTCGATATTGCGTTGATGACCGAGCTGTTGCCCTTCTCATCGGCGATCACCATTGGCGTCGCCGGGATGTCGAACATGGTGAAGGAGACCATCTGCAGCTCCGGAAAGGCGCGGCCCATGCCGTCGCCGTCAACGAGTGGCAGACCGGTCGCCGCCGCGACCGCGAAGGGAATGGTCGAGTTCAACCCGCCGGCCTCTATGCAGACCAGCACGTCAGCGCGCCGGCCGAGATAGGCTTCGAGCTTCTGGAGCGCCTGATGGGCTTCCTGGCCGTTAGGCAGCTTTTCCAGCATGACGGTCGGCGCGCCCATCATGCAGACCGGCACGCAGAGGGCGTCGTCGGCGATATCGTCGACATCGATCACGGTGACAGGCCCGTGCTCGGTGATTGCCGCCTGCGCCATCAGCTTGCCGATGTAAGGGTCGCCGCCACCGCCCGTTCCCATGAATGCGCCGCCGAGCGCAATCGCTTCCATATCGCTGCTTCCGACCGAGAAGGATGACATTGGGCGCTATCTCCTGCGTGAGCGTGAACTGGTCTGAATCAGAAGCCCGTGCCGGCCATCTCGCCGACAACCTTGACGTGGATGCGGGTGGCATTGCCGGGCAGATAAGCAAGCGGCACGTCCTCGCGTTCGATCGCCTCTACCGTTTTCGGCTTGGCGCCGGCTGCGATCGCCTTGCTGCGCGCCTCCTCTTCCGCCTGCTTGAGGCATATCTCGCGCGTCAATCCGTTGGTGAGCGAGAAGACGCGATCGACCTCGCCGCTGACCTGTGCGATCGCTGCACCAACCGCGTTCGCGACGGCGAAATTCTCGGGCCGCACGACCTGCAGGTCGCCGATATGGCTCGGCATCAGGATCGAACCCCCACCGACAGCGATGACCGGGATCGGGACCGGCGAAATGCGGCTGCGCTCGACGCCGCGTTCGAGGATCGCGGTCATCTCGGCGCGGGCCTTGTCGAGGAGGAGGGTATCCAGAGAGGCAACTGCCTCGCGATTTCCCACCGAAGCCTCGCCGCGCGCGACGGCAATGTCGGTCGCGGTCAGCACGCTGCCGCCGAAGGCCAGCGCTTCATTCGAAATGCGATAGCCGACGGACTGCGGGCCGACGGTAACGCGGCCGTCATCCGACTGCCGGACCAGCGAGCCGCCGCCGAGGCCGATCGAAAAGACGTCCGGCATGCGGAAATTGGTCCTGACGCCGCCGATATCGACCACGGTCGCGGCTTGCCGCGGAAAGCCATGCTGCAGCGCGCCGATATCCGTCGTCGTGCCGCCGATGTCGACGACGATGCCGTCGCGGATGCCGGTCAGGAAAGCTGCGCCGCGCATCGAATTGGTGGGACCGGATGCGAAGGTCAGGACCGGGAAGCGCTTGACGGTTTCGGCCGCCATCAACGTCCCGTCGTTCTGGGTGATGAAGAAGGGGCAGGCGATGCCGGTTGCCGCGAGCGCTTCGGAAAAGGCCTTGACGATGCGGGCGCTGAGCGTCAGCAGACTGGCGTTCATGATTGCAGCGCTCTCGCGCTCCAGGAGGCCGATGCGGCCGATATCGCTTGACAACACGACTTTGGCGCCCGGGCATTTCTGCAGCAGGCGATCGCGTGCGGCCTGTTCCATCTTGCTGTTGATGGGGCTGAAGACGGAGGTGATAGCCGCCGCGGTCAACCCCTTGTCTTTCATGTCGCCAGCAATGCGGTCCAGCTCGTCCAGATCGAGGGCGGCGATCTCGCGCCCATCGAATTCATAACCGCCGCGGACCATGTAGGTGTGCATGCCGGTCGCCGCGCGCAGGTCCGCCGGCCAGTCGACCATCGGCGGCAGGCAGGCAGTGGCTGGCAGGCCGAGCCGGATCGCCGCAACCGGGCTGATATGCTTGCGCTCGATGACGGCATTGGTGAAATGCGTGGTGCCGATCATCACGTGGGTGATCTTTTCACGAGCGATGCCGGCCTTTGCGAGCACGTTTTCCAGCGCCTCCACGACCCCTGACATGACGTCTTCGGTGGTTGCCGCTTTCACGCCTGCAACCACCGTGCGGCCGGACATGATGACCGCATCCGTATTGGTTCCGCCGACATCGATACCCACACGAAACATGTTTCTTCTCCTTCGATGCGGTCTTCTCAGAGGGCGGCAGATATCGGTGTGGGCGCGATCGCACCTAACATGCCGGCCAGTTGGCAAGCGGCAATCTCGCAGCGCTTCCGGACGGGAGCGGCCGTCAGCACGCCGTTTTCGAAATCCGCTTCAGAGGCGTAGATAGCGGAGGGCACCGTGGCGGCGCTGAAGAAGCCGAAAAGCGGGCGCATCTGATGCTCGACCGCCAGCGCATGCCGCTGGCCGCCGCCTGTCGCACAGATGAGAACGGGCTTGCCGACGAGCGCCAGCGGATCGACGAGATCCATGAGATGCTTGAAAAGGCCGCTATAGGACCCTTTGTAGATCGGGCTGCCGAATACCAATGCATCCGCCGTCTCTATCGCGGAGAGCATGGCTTCCAGTTTTTCCGGGGCCGTGGAGCGCAGGGTCGTGGTGCCGAGTTCCGGCAGGACTTCGGTCAGGTCGTTCACCTGGCCGGAGGCGCCGGTCCGGCGGGCGACATCGTCCACGATATGCGCAACGAGAGCGCGGGTCTTCGACGGACAGCTCGTGCTGCCCGCTATGCCGAGGATTCTGGGCGGGATCATGAGATTTTCTTCCGGTCGGGTCGTGGCGGTACGTTCTCGACGAGAACGGCGAGGCGTCATTCCGCGGCGTGATCCGCGACGGAGGCAAACCGGTTCTGCGGCCAGCGCAGTCCCAGGTTGGCGCGAAGGGTCCTGCCTTCGTATTCCGTGCGGAAGAGGCCGCGCCGCTGCAGTTCCGGAATAACCAGATCGACGAAATCCGTCAGGCTGCCGGGGAGGGACTGCGGCATGATGTTGAAGCCGTCCGCCGCATCACCCTTGAACCATTCCTCCATCTTGTCGGCGATCTCCTGGGGCGTGCCGATCACGAGGTGATGACCGCGCGTGCCGGCGATCCGCATGTAGAGCTGCCGGATCGTCATGTTTTCGCGATGGGCCGTGTCCTTCAGCACCTTCAGCCGCCCCTTGCCGGTATTGCTGTCAGGGATGTCGGGGAAGGGGCCATCGACGTCGTAGCCGCTGAGATCGTATCCCGCCATCGATGAGAGGAGGCCGAGGCCGACGATCGGGTCGATGAGGTTCTGGAGTTCCGCGAACTTATCCTCGGCTTCCGCCTTGGTCCGCCCGACGACTGGGGAGAGGCCCGGCATGATCTTCAGGTCATCCTGGCTGCGGCCATAGGCGGGCAAGCGGGATTTCAGTGTTTTATAGAAGGCGGCGCCGTCTTCCAGCGTCGGCTGGGCTGTGAAGACGACATCGGCGCAGAGGGCTGCAAGATCCATGCCGTCCTCGGAGGAGCCGGCCTGGACCACGATCGGCCGGCCCTGCGGCGTACGCGGCACGTTCAGCGGGCCGCGGACCGAGAAATACTCGCCCTTGTGACGCAGGATATGGAGCGTCGCCGGATCGAAATAACGGCCGCTCTGCTTGTCGCGGATGAAGGAATTGTCTTCCCAGCTGTCCCAGAGACCAAGCACGACATCGGCGAATTCCCGGGCACGCTTATAGCGTTCTGCATGGGCGAGGTGCACGTCGAAACCGAAATTATAGGCTTCCGCTTCGTTGGCCGAGGTGACCAGGTTCCAGCCGGCCCGACCGCCGCTCAAGTGGTCGAGAGAGGCATACTTGCGGGCGACGTTATAAGGCTCGTTGAAGGTCGCAGTCGCGGTGGCGACAAGGCCGATATTCTCGGTGACAGATGCGAGCGCGGACAGTAACGTGATCGGTTCGAAATAGGCTGCCCGCGAACTGCGGCCATCGGAGTCGATATCCCGTTCCCAGACACCCGCATTGTCGGCCAGGAACATCATGTCGAACTTGCCGCGTTCGGCAACTTTCACGATCCTGATGTATTCCTGGAGGTTGACGCCACCATCCTCCTTGACGTCCGGATGGCGCCAGGCCGCGATATGCTGGCCTGTCGCGGTCAGAAAGGCACCCAGCTTGATCATCTTTTTTGATCCCGGCATCGCGCGTCCCCTGTCTTTTCGCGTTTTGATGACAGCAGCTTAGAAGAGGGCAGGGAAGAGAAAAATACGTGGACGCACGTAGCCGGGCTATTGATGCGTCTGGATCATGGCCCGGCGGATGAGCTGCATCGCCGTCGTGGCATTGTATTTTCCCATGGCGCGGCTACGGTGGATTTCCACCGTGCGATGGCTGATGCCGAGTTCCTTGGCAATCTCCTTGTTCGATTTGCCGTCCAGAACGAGCGACAGCACCTCCTGCTCGCGGCCCGTCAGCGGCTCGTTCGGCGAAGGCAGCCGTTCGATCAGATTGAGTTCGCTGGCCTGAATGGCTCCTGCGATCGTCGGGGCATGCGATTCCATCAGCCGCAGATGCAGCGCTCCGGCAATGACACGGCGGGCGGTGATGACCGGCTTGCGGGTGACTGCCGCGAGCTGCCGCGCCATTTCCTCCGTATAACTGACCGAGTGCATGAGGATGATATCTGCCGAACCGAGGAGCAGCGCAGTTTCCTCGATCCGGTTCGTTTCGCCGGAATAGTCGACCCTGCGGGAATTCTGGATGAGAATGCCGTATTCATTGAGACTGCAGGGATCGGATGCCTGGCGGCGAAGCGGAAAGACCACACCGAGCTGGGCGCTTCCCATGATGAACGATGCGATCCACTCGTCCACGGCAAGCTGGCCGTGCAGAAAAGGCGTGGACGTGGGGAAGTGCCCGAAGATGCCGCTCGACAGCAGAATGATGAGGTCATAGCCGAGGCGGTCGACATGGGAGATGATCGTCGATAGCCGCTCTTCGATGAAAGGCCCCGAGACGACGACCTGACGGCCGTCCTTCACCTGGGTTACCAGAGGATGTTCGTTGGGTTTTGGCGCATGTCTGGCGACTTCTTCCGCGGTGAGGCCGTCCAGAGCGCCGACCTGATCGAAGGCGACGTTACCGCCGACTGTCCGCATCACCTCGGAGATCAGCTCCGGCCGGGGAGACTGCCCCAAGGTGACGAAGCATACGCGTTTTTCCAACTCCGATGTTCTCCGATCAAGCTAGCGCTGGTTGAACATACCTCCCATGTCGCCATCCTATGTCACTCTGCCAGCCGCGCAAGGAGAAAAAGGGCAGATGCGGCCGCATCTGCCCTGTCTTTAAAGGAGATTATTCCGCAGCATCGGTCTGCGGTCGCCAGCCGGCGATCTCGCCCACGACCCGGACGCGGACCCGCCGCGCATTTCCCGGCAGGTAGGCGATCGGCACGTCTTCGATATCGACGATGGTGAGCGTCGTTTCGTCGGCGCCGCCTTCGATCGCGCGCAATCGGGCAAGCTCTTCCGCGTCGGCGAGCGCCTTGTCTCGATCGACACCGCTGGCGATCTGGTCCACTTCGCCGGAAATCATGGCGGACGCCGCCCCGACCGCATTGGCGACGCCGCCGTGTTCGAGATGCACGACACGGGACACGCCTTCCATGATCTCCGGAATGAGCGGCGCACCGCCGCCGACCGCAATCAGTTCGACGTTCTCGGGCGAAGTCTTCATCTGGTCGACGGCATCTTCCAGCCTTTCCCTGACCGATTTCAGAACCGCCTGAACCAGCGTACGGTCGAGATGCGAGACGAGCGACTTGTCGCCGACGTCCATCAAGCCTGCAGCCACACCGATATCCGTCATGGTCAGCGTGCTGCCGCCGAAGACGAGTGCCGATTGGGGCAGGCGGAAGCCGACACTTTCAGGCCCGACCGTTGGCCCCTTCTCCGCGATCAGCGAGCCGCCGCCGATGCCGAGCGACACCAGATCGGGCATCCGGAAGAGTGTGCGGACCCCGCCGATCTTGACGACGCTGTTCGCCTCCCGCGGGAAACCCTTTACCAGATAGCCGATGTCGCTCGTCGTTCCGCCGACGTCGCAGACCACGCCGTCCTCGATGCCGGAGAGGAAGGCCGCCCCGCGCATGGAATTGGTCGGGCCGGATGCGAAGCTGAAAACGGGGAAACGGGCGGCCGTATCCGCCTGCAGTACGGTCCCGTCGTTCTGCGTCAGGTAGAACGGAGCGTCGATGCCTGCGACCCACAGCGCGTTCTTGAACGACCGGACGGTCTCGATGCCATGTTTTCCGAGGCAGGCGTTGAGCACCGTCACGTTTTCCCGCTCCAGCAGGCCGATGCGGCCGACCTCGTGGGAGCAGGTGACAAGGACGCCCTTGCAGACCTCCTCGATGATTTCCTTCGCCCGCAATTCGAAATCGTTGCGCAGGGGTGAAAAAACGGCGGTGATGGCGACCGCGCCGATACCGGCATCCCTTATCTTCATCGCCGCTTCCCGGATCGCGCCCTCATCCAGAGGAACGATATCGCGCCCGTCATATTCGGTACCGCCGGCCACGAGGAAGCTCATGGGGACGACGGCGGCACGCAGGTCGTCGGGCCAGTCGCAGAGGGGTTCCAGAGATGCGCAGGTCGGCAGGCAGATGCGGATCACGCCGACGCGCATGAGATTGCGGCGTTCGACTACTGCATTGGTGAAATGGGTGGTGCCGATCATGATGGCGCTGACGTCGAGCGCCTGAGGAGCCACGGTCTTGAGCTTCTGAAGAGAGGCGACCACGCCGGACATGACATCCGCAGTGGTCGGCGCCTTGACGCCGGCGACCACTCTTTTTCCGTCGAGGAGGACGGCATCCGTGTTGGTGCCGCCGACATCAATACCGATACGCTTCATGACTGGAAAACCGATTTGAAATTGACATCATGCCCGAAGGCGCGGGGACCGACATGCTCCAGCCCCTTCGGCGTCGTGAGGATCGGAGCGGCCCGCATGGCGATCACGGTGACGCGCTGTCCGTAGCGCAGCGTCTCGGTGCCTATCGCTTCGCCGGAAACCGTGTCGAGGACACAGATGAGATCGGGCGTCGTGACGAGCGGCTCTCCATTGCGCGAGACCAGCGTGTATTCGTTCTGGAAGTTGATCAGAATCTGCTGGTCGCGGTAATCGCCGAGCCCGTCGATCAGCGTCTTGCCTCTCAAGAAGCCCTCGGTCGTGCGCCGTTCGACATCCCACACGCGGCCGACGAAGACGAGCTTACCGTCTTCCTGTTCCAGGATCGCCTGGACCGGATCGCGATGTTCCCTTTGCGCCTGCTGCACGGCGTTGCCGATCGCGACCGCCTGGGTCACGGTCCCGTGAATGCCGAAATCCTTGACTTCGCGTCCCGTCCTCGGCGCCTTGCAGGTCGATGCGACGGAGCCCACCTCGACACAGACCTTGCGCGAGATGCGTTCCATCCATTTCCACGACGCGGCGCGTGCGACGACGACGGCGTTGTCGCGGACATCGGCTAGGGTGAGCGGAAACATCGGCAGGTCGGCGATCGCGAAGCTGGTCATCTGCGCCTCCGGAAAGGCGCGACCCATTGCATCGGCATCGACCACTGGCAGGCCCATCAAGGCTGCGGCGAGAAAGGGCTGGATGGCGTTGCCGCCACCGATTTCCACCGACATGATCGCGTCGAACTTCACGCCACGATATTCTTCCATCATCTGGACGGCCTGGACGAGGATTTCCGGATCGGTCAGCCGTTCCAGCCCTACCATCGGCGCTCCCATGGAGGAGACGACCGCGACATTGGCATCATCGGCCAGTTCCTCCGGTGCGATTAATTTCACCGTCCGACCCTCGCGATACAGCTTCTTCAGATTGAGAAAACCGTGATAAGGGCTGCCGCCGCCGCCGGTTCCAAGAACCCAGGCGCCGATCGCCAAGGGCTCGATCTCGCTTTCGAGAAATTGACGCATTCGTCCCCTCTTACATTTACAGAGGACCCGAGGATACCTTTCGGCGGTGCGGTGAAAATAAGGGCTGCTACGGAGCTTCATACGGTAAGGGCTTGCACGTATTCTGCACTGCGGCATGGCTTGTTACTGTTCTGTGTCACATCGGAAAGACCCGCCAACTGGGGCACTTGCGAGCGATGGGATCGTCCTCGGTCGCGGGTCTTAAAAGGAATCGCCGGTTACACGGCGGACGCCGAAACAAGGGGAACTCATAATGTCAGATATCAATCTATCTCGCAGGCAGCTTCTTGGAACCACGGCGGCCTTCGGGCTGGTGTCCGGTTTCGGCATTTCCGCCGCACCTGCCCTTGCCCAGCAGAAACGCGTGCTCCGTCTGGCGGACGGCAATATCGGTCAGGCGGATCCGCACAAGCCCGTGGATTTTCCGGGCTCCATCCTGATGTTCAATCTCTACGACTTCCTTGTCCGCCCGCTCCCGGGCGGTGAACTGCAGCCGTCGCTGGCGGAATCCTGGACGATTTCGGATGACGGCAAGACCTACACGTTCAAGCTGCGCGATGGCGTGAAGTTCCATGACGGCACGCCGCTGACGGCCGACGACGTGGTCTTCTCCGCCAATCGCATGATCACCATGAAGCGAGGCTACGCCTATCTGTTCTCCGATATCGGGAAGGTGGAGGCGGCCGCTCCGAACACGGTCGTCTTCACCCTCAAGAGACCTTTCGCCCCGTTCCTTGCGGCATTGGTAAGGCTGGCCGTGGTGAACAAGGCGCTCGTCACGGCGAACAAGAAGGACGGGACCTTCGGTGAGTTCGGCGATTATGGCGAAGCCTTCCTCGGCAGTGCCGATGCCGGCAGCGGCCCTTACAAGATCGTCAGCCACAATCCGCAGGTCGAGACGGTCATGGAGATCAACAAGGATTATTTCGGCGGTTTTGCGGAAAATGCCCCGGAAACGATCCGTTCGAAGTTCGGTGTGGAAGCCGTCGCGGTCCGCCAGCTGATGCCGCGCCGCGAAATCGATCTCACTCGCCTGCCGCTGCCGCCGGAAATCGTTGCGGCGCTCTCCAAGTCGCCGGGAATCTCCGTCGGTCCGGACATGAAGCCGGGCATTTTCCACTTCAAGCTCAACACGCAGAAGGCGCCGCTCGACGACGTCAATGTCCGCAAGGCGATCGCGCTCGCCTTCGACTACGACCAGCTCTACGGTTTGCTCGAGGTGGCCGGCCAGAAGCAGGGCCTGCCGGTCCGTGGGCCGATCCCCGCGGGCGTGATCGGCTACGATGCCGATGTGCCGCTCATCAAGCGGGATGTCGCGGCCGCCAAGGCCGCGCTGGCCGCCTCCAAATATGCGGGCCAGGATCTGAGCCTCGACCTCGTCTGGTTCAAGTCCGTGGCGCTGCAGGAAAAGTTTGCGCTGCTGCTTCAGGCGAACCTCGCCGAGCTCGGCATCAAAGTGAACATCAACTCGGCGCCCTGGCCGCAGATCGTCGAGATGGCGACCAAGCCCGAATCCTCGCCGCATATCTGCTCCGTCGCCACGTCGCTTTCCACGACGGACGTCGATTCCATGCTGTGGGGCGAATATCACAGCTCGGCTGCGGGCACCTATCTGTCGATGCACTGGCTGCATACGCCGGAAATCGATGCCATGCTGGAGAAGACGCGGACCGTCACCGATCAGCACGAACGCGAGAAGATCTACAAGGAACTCGCCGGCACCATCCGCGAGCAATATCCTTCGGTGTATCTCTATCAGCCGATCGACCTTGCCGCCTACCAGAACTATCTGCGTGTGCCCGGTCTCGTCGATCCCAAGCAGTCCGTGCCGATCATGGCGGGCAATTACCGTTACGACCGCATGAGCATGACCGCCTGAGGCGGTGAGAGCCGGTTTTCCGGTGGATGAAACGGCCGGGATCGGTTTACGATCGACCCCGGACATTCCGTCTTCAATGCGGCATCGAAAGCATCGGCACCCATGATCCGATTTCTGTCCCACCGCCTCTTGAGCGGCCTTATCGTCATTGTCGGGGTTTCGGTCCTGATCTTCCTCCTGGCGCGCGTCATCCCCGGTGATCCTGCGCGCCTGGCGCTCGGGCCGGAAGCGAGCAATGAGCAGGTCGAGGCCATGCGCCAGCAGATGGGTTTCGACCGGCCGCTCGTCGAACAGTACGCGCGCTTCATCACGGGAGCCGTGCAATTCGATTTCGGCCGCTCGCTCTATACCGATCAGCCGGTGTCGTCCGACATCGCGGCCGGTTTTCCGGCGACGCTGGAACTGGTGCTCTATTCCGGCCTCAGCATGACGATCCTCGGCGTTGGTCTTGGCATTGCCAGCGCCCATTACAAGGATCGATGGCTGGACAATGCCGCCCGGCTGTTCTCCCTGCTCGGCGTCGCCCTGCCGAATTTCGTCTGGGCGCTGCTGATGATGATCGTACTGGCCTTCTGGTATCAATGGCTGCCGCTCAGCGGCCGGCTCAGCGAATGGCTGACGCCGCCGCCGCATGTCACCGGGCTTTATACGGTGGATGCGCTGATCGCCGGGCAATGGGGGGTGGCGCTCGATGCCCTCCTGCATATCATCCTGCCGGCCTTTGCCCTCTCACTTTCCGGCATGGCGCAGATATCGCGGCTCACCCGAACCAATATGGTCGACAGCTACGACCGGCCCTATGTCGAATTTGCCCGCGCCTACGGTCTCAGCGAGACCTCGGTCGCCTTCAAATGGGCGCTGCGGCCCGCTCTCATTCCGACGCTGATGATCCTCGGCATGCAGATCGTGGCGCTGCTCGGCAATGCCTTCCTCGTCGAGACGATCTTCATGTGGCCGGGGCTTGCGAAATACGGCGTCAACGCCATCGTCCGCAAGGACCTGAACGCGGTGGTGGGCGTCGTCATGGTGATCTCGTTCTTCTTCGTTCTCGTCAACATGATCGTCGATACCGTCGTCTCCTTCATCGACCCCAAAATCAGGTTGAAATCGTCATGAGTCAGTCTTCGGCGCGCTGGCGTGGATGGCGCCGGTTTGCGCGCAACAAGCTTTCGGTCCTCGGCGCAGTCCTGATTGCGATCGTTTTCTTCTGCGCGATCTTTGCGCCCTATGTGGCGCCTTATCCTGAACACGCAGGCGTGGTGGTGAACTTCCTCGATGCCAACCAGCCGCCAAGCGCCAAATACTGGCTGGGGACGGATACGGTCGGTCGCGACGTCCTGAGCCGCATCATCTTCGGCTTCCGCAACTCGCTGATGTTAGGGGCCGTCGTCATCGCGATCTCGATCACCATCGGCACAGCGATCGGAATGGCCGCCGCCTATCTCGGCGGAAAGACCGAGCTGGTGCTGATGCGGATCACCGACATCTTCCTGGCCATCCCGTCGCTCGTGCTGGCCATGGCGATCCTCGGCCTCGCCAAGCCCTCGCAGCTCTATGCCATGATCGCCATGGCGACCGTCTGGTGGCCGTGGCATGCGCGCCTCGTCTACGGGATCGTGCGGTCCCTGAAATACGAAGGCTTCGTCGTCGCGGCGGAAGTAGTGGGCGCTTCGCCGCTCCGGGTCATGTTTTCCGAACTGCTGCCGAACTGCGCACCGAACCTGTTCACCAAGGCGAGCCTCGACATGGGCTTCGTCATCCTGCTCGGCGCCAGCCTGAGCTTTCTCGGCATGGGCGCGCCACCGCCGACTCCCGATCTCGGCACCATGGTTTCGGAAGGTGCGCAATACCTGCCGGACATTTGGTGGCTGTCGGTCATGGCCGGCATGGGGATCTTCATCGTGGTGCTCGGTTTCAACCTCGTCGCGGACGGCCTGCGCGACCTCTTCGACATCGTGGGCTGAGCGGATGAAGGAAATCCTGACCGTCAAAGACCTCGACCTCACCTTCGATACGCTCGACGGGCCGGTCAACGTGCTGCGCGGCGTTAGCCTGTCGGTGCGGGAACACGAGCGCGTGGCGCTTGTCGGTGAGTCAGGCAGCGGCAAATCCGTGACGGCCCGTGCGATCCTCGGCCTGTTGCCGGAGCGTAACCGTCGCCTCAACGGCAGCGTCGTCTTCGAAGGCAGCGATCTCGTCACCGAACGGCCGTCGCGGTTGCGCGAGCGGCGTGGTCGCGACATGACCATGATCTTCCAGGATCCGATGGCGGCGCTCAATCCGGTCTACACGATCCGCAACCAGTTCCTGGCAGTCCTCTCGCGGTCGCATCCGGAACTCAATGCCAAACAGGCGGAGGCGCGGATGAGTGACGCTCTCCGCGACGTGTCGATCATCGATCCGACGCGCGTTCTGGACAGCTACAGTTTCCAGCTCAGCGGCGGGCTGAACCAGCGCGTGATGATCGCCATGGGCCTGATCAGCCGGCCGCGCCTGCTGATCGCCGACGAACCCGGCACGGCGCTCGACGTGACCGTGCAGCAGCAGACATTGCTGATCATGAAGCGGCTGTCGGAATCCTACGGCACGTCGATCCTGTTCATCTCCCACAATCTCGGCGTCGTGCGGCAGTTCGCCGACCGGGTCTGCGTGATGTATTCGGGCCGTATTGTCGAAGAAGCGACGACGGCTGAACTCTTCGCCAATCCGCGCCATCCCTATACCCGCGCCCTGCTTGCTTCCGTCCCTCGGCTTTCCAGCGACGAGCTGCCGGAGCCGATCGAAGGTTCGGTGCCCGACCCTAGGGAGCCGATCAAGGGCTGTCCTTTCAAACCGAGATGTGCGCTGGCCACCGATGATTGCCTGCAGCCGATCCCGTTGCGTGAATTCGGAACGCAGCGCGTGGCATGCATCCACCAGGAGGAGTTCGCATGAGCCCGCCTTTGCTGAAGGTCACCAAGGCCAATAAAGTCTTCCATGTGGGCAGTGCGACGGTGCATGCCGTCACCGACATCAGTCTGACGGTGAACAAGGGGGAGACGGTTGCTGTCGTCGGAGAATCCGGTTCCGGTAAGACGACGCTCGCCAATCTGATCCTCGGCATCGAGATACCGACCAGCGGTGAAGTCGAATTGGCGGGAGAACAGCTTAAAGGCCGCCGGTCGAAAACCGTCCGGCGGAAGATCGGGCTGGTGCAGCAGAACCCCTATTCGACCCTCAATCCCCGCAAGTCGATCGGCCAGGCGATCGGCTTGCCGCTCGATGTTCACGGCATCGGCAGCCGTGCGGAGCGCAGACGGCGGATCGGGGAGCTTCTGGAAAAGGTCGGGCTCAATGCGGGACATCGCGACCGACGGCCGCTCGCGCTTTCCGGCGGACAACGGCAGCGCGTGGCGATTGCCCGCGCGCTCACCACCAATCCGGATCTGCTGGTGCTTGATGAGCCGACTTCCTCACTCGACGTTTCCGTGCAAGCCCATATCCTGCGTCTGCTGCGGGATCTGCAGCAAGAGTTCGACCTGGCTTACTTGTTCATCACGCATGATCTCGGCGTGGTGCGGGTGATCGCGAGCCGCGTCGTGGTGATGTACCGGGGCAGGGTCGTGGAGGAAGGCAGCGTCGCCGCAATCTTCCGTTCGCCGCGGCACCGTTACACCCAGCTTCTACTCGCCTCTATTCCAACCGTTTCGGAGGAGGACGATGCGTTCAAGCCCGACTGGCCCTGGGATGCAGACGTGAAAGGCGACGGAGACCCGGCGGAAGGATGCCCTTTCCGCTCACGCTGTCCCTTCGCCGTGGAACGCTGCGGACAGGAATTTCCGGATATGCGCGGCAGTGGCGATCACCGCTACGCGTGCTTCAATCCGCGGCCGGAAACCTCCGAGGCTATCGTGAATTTGCAAGCCGAAAAACTGGAAAGAAAGAAGGCATGACCAAGGTCGCCATCAAGGATATGACATTCGTGGAGTTCCGGGAACGTTTGGCGGAGAAGCCCGTCATCGTCATCCCGCTTGGAAGTCAGGAGGAGCAGGGACCGCATGCCCCCATGGGGGATTACATGCTCTCCGAAAAGCTCGCCGAACTGGTGGGGGAAGCCTCCGGAGCGCTGATCGCGCCGACGATCCCCTTCGGTTATGCCGACGTGTTCCGCTGCGTGCCGGGCGGCATCCAGCTGCGCGCGGGGACATTCTGCGCGCTGCTCGAAGACGCCATCACCGCCTTCCTCGATCACGGGCTGACGCATATCGTGTTGTTCAACGGCCATACCGGGAACACGGCGCTGATCGACCAGACGGTGCGCGGCTTCAAGCAGTCGCACGGGATCATCATTCCCTCGATCAATATCTGGAAAGCAATCCCCGTGAGCCTCTGGCATAGGCTGCACGGCGATCTCGGCGAGAAGGCCGGCGGCCACGGGGCTGATCCGATCACGTCGGTCTATTACCACCTCTTCCCCGATCTGATGCGGCCGGACCTGATCGAGAAGAGCAGCGCCAACAAGGCCTTCGGGCTTGAAACCTCGGGACTTTCGGCCGTCCGCTACGGCGAGGCCGAAGTCCTGGTTCCGCTCGACGTTTTTGACGTCAATGAACACGGGCTGATCGGCGGGGATGCCGGCCTTTCGAACGCCGGGATCGGCAAGGAATTCACCGATTATATCGTCTCGCATGCGAGCGGTTTCATCAGGCACTTTCGGCAGCATGATTCGAGAGGGTTTTCCTAACTAAGTCGCGGCGGGAGAGAAGCTTTCAGGGTTATCTCCAGCCTCTCCCTACGCGGAGCAAACCTCAGCGCAATCAGAAAGGACCGGCAATACCGAGAGCAGGATGATGGTGCGGACTTGGCATGGATCCCGCATCATTTCAGCATTGAACGCACGACAAAGCGCTCACGGCAATCTCGAGGAGCGGCCGATCCTCTGGCGAGAGAGCGTTGCTGGCGCAAAGCACCTCCGCAATGGCTTAAGAGGATTGGCCCAGGTTACCACTCGTTAAAGTTCTCAAGATGCAAATCAGCAAGATGTTGACAGCTGGTGAGGCGTTGGTCTTAATATCACTCAAAGTTGTTATCGGGCTTTCCCGAGCAATGATCACGGTCACCTGACAACGTAAGATCGAATTCGCATACGCAGAAGAACTACTTGGATTGCTTGCCCATGACGCAGAGCTGTCGTGCAGGTGAGGGGACGGGGTGTAGTTGAATTTGGCGTAATGCTGAAATACCCACCGCTTTCGCTCTCCAACAAGCAACATTGTTGGGTCTTTCCAGACCATCCGGAGGCGAAGAATGTCCTTTTTCCGAAGTGCATCGGCTTTGTTATCCGTCATCTCGATCCTGGCGGGCCTCAGTTTTGACGAGGTGGCGATTGCACAGGATGCGAGCTCAGAGGCCGGGCTTACCGGCGAAATGGGATGCACGGCGGTTCATGCTGGCGTGACGGAAGGAGAGGCAATCTTTGGCCGCACCATCTGCGCGGATGTCGTGGCGTTTGACCAGACTCTTGTTTACAATCGCTTTGGCTCCTTTAATCCCTTTGGTATGATGTTCGCGTTGCGCCGGGATGTTGTTCCGGCAGACAAGCCGGTCGCGCGTCGGACTTCCGATGAGTGCGACAGCGACGATGGAACCAGCACCTATTCGGGAAGCTTGGAAGCGGGCCAGGTGCGGTTGCGTGACTGCAAGCGTCCTCGTCCGGTGGTGCTGCGGGTAAATGTCGGTGACATGCTGCATCTGCGGCTGACCAATCTGTTGCGTCCGGCCGCTCCGAATTTTTCAGGCAATTTCTGCGGCACCAGCAACAATCCTTCCGATGCATCCTACGAAACCTTGCGGGCGGCGGTGTCCCAGAGCCAGGACCAATCGCAGTCCAGTCATGGCGAGGTAGGTTGCCTCAATGGAAACACTCCCGCATCCGCGCAAGATCCAACAGACTGGCCCGCCTCGCGCGGGCTTAATTTTGCCGTGCAGGGCTTGGCGGCGTTCAACCCCCAAGGCGGGCCTCTCAATCCCGAATGCCTGGGTCTTACTGCGGTTGCCGTCGGACGTTCGATCGACTGCTACTACAAGATCCTGCGCGAAGGCCCGCATTTTCTGGCAAGCACGGCCGCACCTTCAGGAGGCGAGGGAGACGGTGGCTCGATCACGCATGGGCTTTTCGGCACCATCGTGGTCGAGAAGAAAGGCACGAGCTGGTATCGAAGCCAGGTCTCGAAGGCTGCCATGACCGCAGCAAGAATCGACACGCCCGCAGCCGTGGACTACTCGAAGTTCATCGATGGAAGGCCGCTCTTGAACCTCTTGCAACCAGCTGGCGACAATGCCTACCGGCTCTTCCACAACGACCTCAACGCCATCATCGAGTCACCCGCTTCTAGTGACCAGCCCGCCCATGCTTTCCGAGAGTTCTCGGTTTTCTTCCATGACGAGCTCAAATCCTTCGTAACGCGGAATTTCGACGAGCTCGGCATGTTCGGCGAGGGGCAGCTCGCGGGCGTGCGGGATGGATTTGCCATCAATTACGGTTCGAGCGGCATGGGAACGATGCTGCTTGCCAACCGCAAGGGCATCGGTCCGGCGGCAAACTGCGCCGAATGCCTCTACGAGGAGTTCTTCCTGACATCCTGGGCGAACGGCGATCCGGCACTGCTGGAATGGTTCAGTGACGATCCCTCCAATGTGCACCATTCCTATCTCAACGATGCCGTCGTCTTCCGCAATGTGCATGCCGGTCCGAAGGAGACCCACGTCTTCCATCTGCACGCGCATCAATGGTTCGCTGGCAATGACAACAATCGGGGCGCTTATCTCGATAGCCAGACCGTCGGCCCGCAGCAGGCCTTCTCCTATGACATTTCAGGCGGCGGATTGGAGATCTTTCATCGAGGAGCGAACGGTGACAAAGGTTGGTGGGAGACGCTCGGCTCAGGCAACCGCAATCGGACTCCGGGAGATTCGATCTTCCATTGCCATCTCTATCCGCATTTCGCCCAGGGCATGTGGGAATTGTGGCGGGTCCACGACGTGCTGGAAGACGGCACGCGCAAGCTGCCCGACGGTCAGTGGAACGCCGGCCTGACGCTGGAGGAGGAAGCGCCGGCTATCAAGGCCAAGGCCCGGCCGGGATCGGTCGATCCAAAGACCGGACGATTGATCACTGTGGATGGTGCGCCGGCCTCGCGGCTCGGAACCCCGGTTCCGGCCATTGTTCCCCTGCCGTACCAGGCGTTGCCGCTGGCGCCGACTTATCCAGACGGCGAGGCGAGCCTAGACCCTGCTACGGGGCAAGTCTCAGCCGACCCGATTACCGAGATTGCGAGCTTTCCAGGCTATCCCCATTACATCCCTGGCGCGGCCGGTCATCGTCCGCCCCAAGCACCGCTCGATATCGCCAGAAAACTCGACGGCAATGCCACCACCGACGAATATCTCGATGGCGGTCTGCCTCGCCACGTACTTGGGGATGGCTCAACGCGCAAGCCGGATTTCGACGTGTCCGCGCTGCCGCCTCTCAGCGATCGGAAAAGCCGTGAGGAGGCGCAAAAGCGTCTGATGGCGAAGGCGCTCGCCCTCGGCGATATGACGATGCACTTCGAAAAGGTTGACGCGATGCTCCTGCCTTACGATGGCACGCCCCTCGAGCAGGCCGCGATGGCGTTCCATCATAACGGAAAGCTTGCGAGCGGAACACCGCTGACCTTGAAGACCGCCAATCAGGCTACGGCGATCTACGATACCACCAGAAGCGGTTATGTGGCGGCCGGCGAACCGTCGTCCCTGCTTTTCCCAGTCAACGGGGCGCCCGCCAAGCCTGGTTCACCCTTCGCCGATCCGTGCGGCGCACCGGATGCGCTGGGGCAGCTTCACGAGGCGGCAGATGGCAAGGTATACTACACCGACGCAAATGGCGCCGATCACGAGGTCTACCTCGCTGCGAGCCTGTCGGAGATGACCACCGATCCGACACAGGCTAGTCCGCTTTATATCAAGGGTAAGCGTGATCCGCGACCGGGCGTCGTCTACTATATCGACGACGGCCAGCCGAAAGAGGCAGGTTCCGGCAATCTGATCCGTGAAACCGATCCGATGACGGGAGCCGAGTTCACCTCCGATCCGGGCGTGATCGGTTTTCGGCGTTACGAGGCTTCGGCGGTACAGCTCGACCTGGTGACGAACCGTGCCGGCTGGCATGATCCACAGGCCCGCATCAATGTACTGACGGCAAATTCCGAGGGCTACAAGACCGGCGGCGGGCGCATTTCCCCGAAGGTCAGCGCCGGCGAGCAGCCTTTTTTCTTCCGGGCATTGTCAGGCGAATGCATTGAATTCCGGCATACCAACGAATTGCCAAAGGATCTGGCACTCGACGATTTTCAGGTGAAGACGCCAACCGATACGATCGGTCAGCATATCCATCTGGTGAAATTCGACGTCACGGCCTCCGACGGTTCCGGCAACGGCTGGAATTACGAGGACGGCACGTTCGCAGCCGATGAAATTGCCGCTCGCATCTGCGCGGCGAAAGGCGGAGAGGTGGTGGGCGGACGCATTGTCACCAACCGTGCGGCGGGAGCGCTCGACATCCGCGAGCGGGAAGGGCTTTGTGAGATCAAGGACGGCGTGTGGCATGTCGCCGAGAAGTTCAAGGACATCTGGCGCAGGAAGATCGGCACCGATCGAGATTTGTTCCAAACGACGGTTCAGCGCTGGTTCGCCGATCCGATCCTGTCTGCCGTACGTTCGCCCGACGATTCGTCCGCCGACCGGATGGTGGACCGCACGCTGCGCACGGTCTTTAGTCACGACCATTTCGGCCCGTCTTCCATCCAGCAGCACGGATTCTACACCGCGTTGGTGATCGAGCCGTCCCGGTCGCGCACATGCGACGTCGATGACGCGACGCTTGAAGCCACGACCTGCACGCCTCGCCGGGATGACCGGGCGCTGCGCGTTGCGGCCGCGGCCGATGTCGGAGCGCGCAAGATCATCAAGACGCCGAAATCGCCTTCGGTCTCGTTGGTCGCCGGAACAACGTCCGCAACGCCCGACGAGCGGGAGGCCCGCGAATTTGCGCTCGCGATAGCCGACTTCGCGACACTTTACGATCCACGCGATTCCGAAACGGAAAGAGACCTTGTCGCAAGGTTGGACAGTCAGGAATCTGATGCTTCCCTTCACGGCATGACCATGCTGGCCTGCGAAGCTAAGCACGCCGCGGACCCGCCGCGCCTCAACAGCATCTGCGGCTCCGGCATGATCGCCGACGCCGGTAATCAGTCTGTCATGTATGGCAAGCCCGGTGACGTCGCGCCTGCATGGCTCGCCGCGGGGCGGCCGGGCGACCTGGCAGCGCATCGCCTCGCCGGGGACGTAGCGCTTGCGATCAACCCCGCGGAAGCCGACAAGCTGCGCAGCTACATGATCGACTATCGGCGCATGGCGGCCGGTTATCCCAAAGACGACCCGCGCGGCCGGCTTGCCAAACCCGTTGCACCGCCTCGCAGGCCTGAAAGCATTTCGGTCGACCATCACGATCCCTATCTCTTCAATTATCGGGGAGAACCGCTGCCGCTGCGGGTTGGAACGTCGTCATCCGCCTCGAGCGACTGCTCCTTGAAGGACCTTGCGCACTGGGAGGGCCGGCTGCAGGCCGGCGTGACCGAGCGTTGCTCGATCGACAGGCAGAAGCCGGGTGATGCCGGCGATATGTCGAATGCGTTCGCGTCAGTCCTGAATGGGGACCCGGTGACGCCGATCCTGGAAAGCAAGGATGGCGACACAGTGCAGTTGCGGCTGATCCAGGGCGCGCAGGAGGTACAGCACACCTTCACTGTCGAAGATCATACGCTGCAGCGTAATCATGACCAGCCTTTCCCCTCCGGCATGAAGCCGCTGGATGACATCACGCCAAACACGACGCTCGTGAAGGACTGTGAGAGGGTACCGCTCAATGCCGGCGGCGTTCCGTTCTCCAGACTTGGTCGCGCGGATCAATATGCCGACTGGTTCAACAAGGGGGCCACCACCTTCAGCGTGGCGAATGATCGACGGTTCTGGGAGGCCTACGACAAACGCGTTGCCCGCTGCTTTAATGCCGAAGGCCGCATCTCGGCTCAGGAGGTGGGAATATCGGAGCATTTCGAATTCACTTCGGCCTATCTTTACGACTCCAACAAGTTCGGTGGCCTCACGCCCTATTTGCGCCGTTTCAATCCGATCCCCGACCTCATGCCGCCGGAAGTCGAGCCGGAGGTTTCCGACACGCTGGTGCATTTCGGGTCGACGGACGCGTTGTGGAATGGAGCCTGGGGCCTCTTGCGTGTGCAAAAGAAACCAGGCGTCAGTCCGGAAAAACGCCAGATTGGCATGTGCGATCCGAAGGCGCCGAAGGTCTATGCGGCCGTCGTAGCGATCGAGGCTCGCAGGCTAAGGATGGATGGTGGCCGTACGGTCTCCGCCATCGACCGGATTCGCTATGCCCCGGCACTTGACGATCCGGATGGGCTGTTCTTCGCCATCGTCGATCCGCGCAAGGTGATGAATCCGGTTCCAAACGGTCATAGCTTCATGAAATGGGCGGGCACGCCTGCCGCCTGGCAGAATATCCCGCTCGATCGCGTCCGAACAGAAATCATCCGCACCTATGATCGCCCGGAGCCTATGGTTCTGATGGTCAAGGCAGGCGATTGCCTCAAGCTCACCGTGCTGAACGCCCTGACACGCCAAGATGGCTACCTGCGTGACGGCAAGGGCGACGCGCACATGCCGCCGATCACTCCACTCAACGTCGACGTGACCTGGAACGGCGGCGATGACGAAGGGGGGGTGAACAGTTCGATTACGTTCAACGGCGACGGACCGGACGGCCTGAAGCCATCGGCCCGGCTTGCCGTCAGCGTCGCACTGCCTGTCCTGAATGCCCAATCCACCATGCCCCGTCCAATCGGGAAATCCGAGATTGCTGCGCTCGCGGCGATCGGATCGGGCGACACCATGAGCATGAGCCCAATTCGTGCCGATTGGGGGCAGATCACCCAAGTCGAGATCTATGCCGGCCTTGCCGTCAGCCAGCGGAGTGCTGACGAAATCCAGACAAATGCCCTCGTCTCCTTGGCCGACAGCTATTCCCAAGCCGTTGGCGAGGGTAATGACACGACGCTCCGGGCGATCGATCCCGACGGGTCCATGGGGAGGCTGGCGACAGGGATAAATGAGCTGCAACAGGTGGCTATTCCCGCCCTTCGGGACAATATCGGGCGGATTTCGGGCAGACCGATCGCCATCGAGCAGCCGCGCATTCCATCAAACCACGGGGCGCAGCCGCAGATCGCGGTTCCGAACTGGATCAATACGGTGGGTCCGGTCGTTCGCCGGTTGAACGCAAACCAGCAGAGGGAACTCAAGCTCAACCTTGATCAGGCTCTGCAGGCTCCCTCGGAGCGACTGATCCCATCCATTGTCGATGTGCGTCTTTCGCCGCCATTCACCGACAAGGTGGAGGAGGAGGCTGCAAAGGCCGAAACGCGGTTCATTCCCTATGCTTTCGGTGCCTTGCCGTTCAAATCCCAGGGCGATGTCGTCGGTCATGGTGCTCATGGCCTGTTTGGCGCCATCGTTTCCGTGCCGAAGGATGCTAGCGCATTGAGCAGCCGCGCCGAGCGTATCGCTTCGACAGGCTGCCGCCCTCTTTTCCGATCGCAGCCGGTGGAGCGGCCGGAGCTATTGCAAGATCTGCCGCTGGTCCTGCCGCCAAGGACATCGCCGCGGCAGTTCGACTGCTATTATGTAATTGCCCCAACCGAAGAAAAAACGCAGCCATTCTCGGTTGCGACGATGGAAGTCCCTCGTTATGGCGCCAATGCAACAGTTGACGATCCCTCGTCTGTGCATCGTATCCGACAATTCACCCTGTTCTGGCAGGATGGTTCGAACCTGGTGGACCGTGACACGAAGGACAAGCATCTTTCCGCAGGCACAGACCACAAGCTCGTCGCCGACTGCACCGTCTGCACGGACAGTTACGATTGGGGCGAAAAGGCCGTCAGCTATCGCAGCGAGCCCTTCCATCGCCGCCTGCGGACGATGCATGGCGCGCCAATGGAAAGCCACTACAATCTGAACGCCTACGACTTCGGCCTGGATTTCTTTCGACTGCGCTCTGGTGAGCGAACCGATCCGCCGATGCAGGTTTTACGCGCCGCGGCTGGCGAAGAGGTGGTGATTCATGTCGTTCATCCGGGCGGCCGCGCCCGGCAACGGGCGTTCATCACCATCGCTCAGGACTACGACGACCTCTTTCCCGGCTTTGGCTTCCCGCGCTCTGCACTGCTGGGGCCGGGCAAGGCGCTGACCGCGTCGCTCACCCGCCCGCTGGAGAAGGGCTGCTATCTGTGGTTCGACGGGCCTATGACGACCCGCTCGGGCGGCGCCTGGGGTCTCGTGGACATCGTAGCGACCGAGAGCCTCAATGACCGGAATGTCACCTCCTGCGCGGCCAGGAACAGGCGATGAGACCGGCAGTTATTCTCGGGCTCTTGGCTTTGCTAGGCCTGCCGGCATTTGCACAGCAAGGCGACGAAACCGTTGCTTCGCTGCACGCGACGTTCCGCCTGCTCGATGCCGATGGTCAACCGATCGAACGAGCCGGCGAGCGCCAAACCACCCGCCTCAGCCTTGAACTCACCGACGCGCAGACGGGATGACCAACCGACGACCTTCTTGTCGAGGCTTGGGTTCGCCCCGCCGATCCGGCCAATCCGAGTTGCGAGGCGAGCGCGAGGGCCTTCCGTGTCACACGCTCTCTGGCTTTTGGAACAGTGGATCTGAACGGAATCTTGCTTGTCACGCTGAACGACGACGCCACAGTTGGAGTGATCGACCCGAAGCTGAACTTGCGTAGCTCGAACATGCTGGCTGCGCACCGGCTGGGAAAGATGCCTGGAGCGAGTGTGGCCGATGCCATCCATATGCGGCTTCTCGCCACTTTTCCCGATACGGGTGAAGTTCGGTCCTTTTCGCTTCATTCATCAGCTGAAACAACGCTTTTGAAGGAACTCGCGCGACCGACTGCGATCGCTACGGCCGGTGACACCGGCTTTTGGCTGGCCGAGGAAGGCAAGGGCTCGATTTCCCGCCACACCGCCTCCGGTCAGTTATTGGAGACGATCGGGTTAACGGCTCCAGGAAGCGCGATCTCGTTTCGCCCGGTCGCGGCTGATCCGGCGAAGAGCCGCACGCGTAATCTGACGCACGCACGGCTCGGCGCCTTTGCCGCCGATGGAACGTTGCTTCTCGTCGAATCCGAGACAGGTCGGAAGCTGATGCGCCAGCCAGCCGGGGAACGAATTGTCGATGCGGCCTTCCTTTCCAACGGCGCGGTGCTGACCCTTGCAGCGGATAAGCCGGCGGCGGACCTCCGTTTCGCCGATCGCCCGCAGGTCGTCCAAAGAATTTCAACAGGCATCATCGCAAGTCATCTGGCGCCGGCGCCGGATGGTCGTTTCGTCATCGCCTATGAACACGGCGGATCGATATTCACCGTGATTGATGTCGCCTCCGCTCAAGTCGTTCAATCCTTCCAGCTCGATGCGGGGACGATCAGCGATGTTCTGATGACGGCGGATGCAGCTTTTATCCTAAGCCATGACGGTGGATTCGTCGTGGTGATGGATTCCGAAGCACTCGGCGCGGGTCGCGAAATCATCCTCCGCCGGGTACCGCTTGCCGGAACAAGTCCGCGCCCCAAAATACGTGGCCCATTCCTCATTCCGCTTGCGCCGGCGCCGATGATACTTATTGTCGATCCAGCGCGGCAGACAGGTTGGATCCTGCCGGAGGCCGCTGCGACATCGGAAATCCCACCGATGGATTCCGTGCGGTTGCGCGGCGGTGTACCGAATACGGTCCTGCCCGTGGACCGCGCCTTTCGCAAACTCGGCCCAGGTCGCTACGAGGCGACCTGGGCCTTCGATGCCGGCCCGCAGGAGCTTGTGCTGACGACCGGGGCGGGTGGATTTTCACGCTGCATTCCGTTCGCTGTAGACGGTGATCCGCGTCGTCAGACCAGTCAACCTGTGTTGCTGCAGGTCACTCTATCCGAAAGCGATCTCGTATCCGGGGTCCCCCAGGATTTGAGGCTCTCGCTGCGCGACCGGCAAGGGCGTGACCGCACGCCAGATGAGATGGAACTGCTGCTACCGAGCATGGTGTCATCCTGGCGGGAGGTGATCACGGCACGGCGCGGTGCCGATGGAGCTCTGCATCTATCGATCACCTTTCCGCATCCGGGATCTTACACGCTGCAACCGCTTCGCTTGCCGAAAGGTCTGGCACTCCAATCCACGCCCGTTCTGGAGGTTTTAAGATGAAACAGATTCTGTTCGGCCTTGTTTTTCTGTCGATCGCTGCTGGGGCAGTTTCGGCACATGATGGAAAGCATCACGCGGCGCCAAAGCCATTGGCCGCGGAAGGTGGGGTGTTTCAAGGTGGTAGCCTGCACTTGGCAAAGGTGACACTGACCGATCAGAATGGTCATGAACGACCATATCCCTGGGGCGTGGCCGAAAAGGGGCTTCTCGTCATGACGTTCGGTTACACGACCTGTGAATCGCTCTGCCCCCTCGGCAATGCCGTCATGGCGCAATTGGAAGCGCATTTAGGTTCGGAGACACCGTCGAAGGTCCGGCTCGTATCTGTTACCATCGACCCGGAAACCGACACGCCCGACGTTCTGCGGGAGACCTCGGCCGATTTCGGCGCCAGCGACGACTGGTTTTGGCTGACGGGAGATCGGGAGACGATCAACAGGCTGTTGCGCAGTGCTGCGATAAAAACAGGAGATCCCGAACTGCATGACCCCGTCTTTCTGGTTGGTGATCCTCGGTCTGGTCGATTTTATCGGTCACAATCCATGCCCACCGCTGACGAGCTCATGAAGATCATTCGGTCTTTCCCAAGATGAAGCACTGGCAAATGCCTCTCCTGGCGGTTTGCATTGCGATGCCAGCGGCCGGCGCGGATGTCGACACGGCCGCGGCCCTCTATGAGGGGCGCTCCGGAATCGTGGTGGGGACAGCCGAAATCGGTGGAACGAGATTTCCGGGAACGCGGTTCGCGTGCAAAGGGTGTCATGGGCGTGACGGGCGCGGCGGTGGTGAAAGCGGAGCGCCATCGATCGAAGGCACGTCTCTCTTCGCCCCAATGCCAGACCGTCCTGCCTATGACATTCAAAGTCTTGCTGCCGCTCTTTCGGAGGGCCGAACCCCGTCGGGGCGGAAGCTTTCTGCGGTGATGCCGCGATACAAGCTTTCTGCCGATATTATATCCGGGCTCAACATCTATCTGCGCGAGCTTCCCGCGCGCCAGCGACGAGGCGTGACGGACGAGAACATCACTTTCGCCGTGCCCGCGCCACCTGGGACGGAAACATTCGCCAAGACCTATGCGGCTCTTGTGGAAGGCTCTCTGCGGAAATCGCTTGGCTCCTTGCGTCTTTACGGTCGGCAAGTACGCGTTGTCCCTATGATCGGTCCCCCTGACGAAATCGCTACAAGAGCGGAGGCGCAAGCGTTTGCGGTTATGGGCATGCCGCCGACGACGCAGCCGACGATGGAAGACTATCTGGACCGGAGCATTCCGGTCCTGTTTCCGCTCCACCCGCTCTCAGGCGATGAGGATGTAACTCTCGTCCGCGGCCTCTCCCCCTCGTGGCGCGATATCGCACAGGCCGTTTCCGGTGAACTTGCGCGCCAAAAGAACGAGGTCTTGCTGATCCTTACAACGGATCCGGATCATCCAATGCTCCAGGCCTTGCGGCGTAGCTGGAAGGGAAAATTGATGTTGAACCTCCCGGCAGAGACAAGGGACAACTGCAATCAGCCGAAGTGCGCGGCATTGCTGTTGCGGCAAAACACGGTGGATTGGCCGCGTTCATCCCTGCGGACGCTTCCTGCCGACATCCGTATCTATCTTCTTAGCAGCGAAGGCGGTCAAGCTGCTTTAGATGCTGCTAAGGGCGGACGTAATATTACTCTCATCCTCGATGCACCGGCGATGTTGAGCACCGCAATCACCGATAATGTGACAACCATCGAGGCATACGCCTCCACTTCAGCCGCGGTGCTCATCGACGCACTGCGTGCAGCAGGTCCTGATCCAACTCGTGCCGCCCTGCTTGATGCCATCGGCGATGTCGTATTGCCCGACTATCATCTCGACTATGGCAAAGCGAGATTGAACGGAACTAGCAAGGTCACGTTCGCGGTCCTTAGCTCTGACCGATGGGATGCAGAAAGCGGACGATAGGCGGGCATCCGGTTGCTTTCGGATCCGCGCAGCGCGGCGGCAGCTTTCTGAAATCCAAGTTCGCTCCGGCGATGATAAGGTCTGTGTCTAGCTTCTTGCTCTCCGTGCAGCGAGCAGAAGAAATACGCTGACAACAAGCAAAATCCCGGCGCCTGACGCCATGGCATAGTCGTCTGATCACCGGAGTTGGTAGCCGAGGTCCGATAAGCGGCTAAAAAGGGAAATGATGAGCGCTGGCTTTGCAGCATCCAGGGCCTAGACCGGCAGCGCGGTACCCGATATTTGCAAGCAGCATGTTGCGATGCTGAACACGTCGCCGAAACATCACAGCAGACATCCAAGGCTTCTCAAGTGAAAAAAGTCCAGCGCAGCTTTGCCGTCGAGTACAGATCTGGTCGGCGAAAACTCAAGCCCAATTCGAATTCCATCTGGGGAGACATGGATCTCAAATCCGTTGCACAAGATCTGCAGGACGAGGCAATGCCATTTTGGCCACAACCTTCTCAAATTAGCAGCAGCGAGATGTCTTCTGCTGGAGAAGATCAGGCCGCGGCGTTGTTGACAGTGCCGATTGAGCAGGAGACAAATGCATCAGCTTTACAGGAGACCATTATGGCCGACGAAAACAATACGATGACTGATGCTGACACGCCGCCCGTAGCGGCGCCTGATGTAGCGAAAAAGGAGCGCAAACCGCGCGGCAGGAAGGCGGTGCCTGAAACGGCCTCAGCCGCTGTTTCGGCGCAACCGGCAGGGGCTTCGAATGCCGCAGCTGGAAAGCAGAAGAGAAGGCGTAAGGCAAAGTCTGACGAAGGTGCGGTGAGCGCTAAGCGCGTGCCTGTCAAACGTGCTCCGAAGGCTGTTCAGGAAGCGACCGCACCGTCGGTGCCGGCAGGTGATGAGTTTGCGGATCTTCTGCAGCTCGAAGAGGAAAACCAAAGACTGCGCAAGATGCTGGCCGAGAAGCTGCGTGCTGAAAATGCCGATCTGCGCAAGCGGCTCAACCTCGCTTGATCGGCAGCCTTCGGCCAAGTGCTGGCCGCATTCTCATGCTTATCGAGACGAACATCTTGGCGGTGGTTAGTCCTGCCGCCGACGCTTTTGCTCGCAGCCTGCATGCGGGCTAGAATTCGAGGTCGAACAAAATGGCGTCTCCATGGAAGTTCCTGACCCGGTTGGTGTCGCCGCGACGGCAGCAGCGGCAAGAAAACGGTTCTACCGACGACGCGACGCGGGAACTGTTGGCTGTCGCCAAGCCAACTGAAATGGCCGCCGATGATGGGTCCAGCGCCACGGATCCTCCGGCCGACGAAAAGCCGGTTTCTCACGGCCAATCGGAGGCGGTGTCAGCGAAGCCAGATCATTCCGAGGAAACGGCAGGCGGTGTTCATGGCACGGCGGATATCGAAGGCGCCATGCCCTTGGAGGCGACTGATCCGGCCTTATCCGATGACGCCGATACAGCCGCAAGGCACGCACAAAAAACCTCGCTGACTGGCAAAGGTGCAACGCGAAAGCGCCGCAGACGGGGCAAGACAGCGGCAACGGGTGAAGTCGTTCCGCCATCCTCTCCAGGCGTTCCCACCGTTTCTGACGACGCGATCCGCCTTGACGAAGAGATCAGGCTGCTCCGCGGGCAACTGGCGCGCAAGCTTCAGCTGCAGAATGCACAACTGAAGAGGATGCTGGCGCGGTATCAACGTTGAACGTATCATTGGCATGATCACTCGAGGCAATTATCGGCATCCATGAGAGCCTCCTGTCTGGAGCCTTGCGACGAAAGCCGGCGAGCCCGAACGATGTTTGGCATCTTGACGAGGTGGTCGTGATGATCGGCGCTGCGCTTTAACGCGAGGATTTCCCACCGGCGAGACTTTGTTACCTCTATGATGCCGGCTCAGGCTTGAGGCGAAACGGCTCCTGAGGCTGCACTTCTGCATCTGACCCTGATATGTGGATCAGTCGTATGCTTCGGGGATTATTCCGACTGTCAGGATACGGAAGAAGATATAGATGGCGCTCACCAGCAAAATCGCCCCCTATGACAGCCGATGGCCTGATCAGTTCTCCGCCGAGAAAGACCGCATCGCAAAGAGCTTCGGCGCCGAGCTCGGTGAGATTCATCACGTTGGAAGCACGGCAGTCCCCGGCCTTGCGGCGAAACCTGAAATCGACCTCTTGGTTGAGGTATCGGAGCATCGAAACCGGGCCGCTCGTGACGCTTCCATGCGGGCGTTGGCTACGTTCGGGGAACGGACCTTTCAGCAGGCCACCATTTCTATCGTCGCGATGTTGATGGCGTGCGAACGCATAAGGTGCATGTTTGCGTCAGCGGTCATTGGCAGATTAAGCGAATGCTCCTCTTTCGTGACCTCTTGCGAAATGCCCCCGATCTCCGGCAGCAATATCAGGATCTGAAACTTCAACTCGAAGCGAACAATCGGGAGGGCATTGGCGAGTATCTTGCGCAGAAGGCTCCTTTCATCGATGCTTTGATGGGGCCTGAACCTGCGCCGCCCAAATCCTAAACTTCGTTACGTCACAGTGTTGATTGCCACTGAGAACTGACCCGGCATTTCCACCGAGAATTGACCCGCCTATTAGATGTCGTTCGGGTCAGTGATTGCGGTCAAGCTCTTCCTTTTCTCCTTCGTCGTTTTGGGCTCATGAGCCGAACTATTCTTGAAGCGGAAGCTGTCGTTTCCGGTTTCCAGGATATGGCAGTGGTGGGTAAGCCGGTCGAGCAGCGCGGTGGTCATCTTGGGGTCGCCGAAGACGCTGGCCCATTCGCTGAAGCTCAAGTTGGTCGTGATAATGACGCTGGTGTGCTCGTAGAGCTTGCTCAACAGATGGAAGAGCAGCGCCCCGCCTGAAGCGCTGAACGGCAGGTAGCCAAGTTCGTCGAGGATGACGAGATCGGAATGCGCCAGGCGGTTGGCGATCTGGCCGGAACGCCCTTGTGCCTTTTCCTGCTCGAGCGCGTTGACCAGCTCGACGGTCGAGAAGAACCGAACCCGCTTGTGATGATGCTCGATAGCCTGGACGCCAATTGCCGTGGCGATATGCGTTTTGCCCGTGCCGGGACCGCCGACCAGAACGATGTTGTTGGCGTCGTCGAGGAAGTCGCAGCGATGAAGCTGACGCACCAGCGCCTCGTTGACCTCGCTGCTGGCGAAGTCGAAGCCGTTCAGGTCACGATAGGCTGGAAAGCGTGCGGTCTTGAGCTGATAGGCGGTCGATCGAACTTCACGTTCCGCCGTCTCGGCCTTGAGAAGCTGCGACAGGATAGGGATTGCCGCCTCGAACGCCGGCGACCCTTGCTCGGTGAGCTCGCCGACGGCCTGGGCCATGCCGTGCATCTTCAACTGCCGCAGCATGATGACGATAGCGCCGCTTGCCGGATTATGACGCATGGCCAACCTCCGTCTTTCTCAGCGCATCGTAGCGCTCGACATTGGCTTTCGGCTCATTGATGAGCGTCAGGGCCTGTGGCGCGTCGATGGTCGGTGGCGTGAAGGATTTGCCGTCGACGAGGCGATGCAGCAGATTCAGCACATGCGTCTTGGTCGGAACGCCCGACTTCAGCGCCATGTCCACGGCCGACAGCACGGCCTGTTCATCGTGCTGGAGAACGAGGGCCAGGATATCGACCATCTCACGGTCGCCCCCCGGCTTCTTGAGCAGGTATTGCTGCAAGGCTCGGAACGCATCGGGCAGCTCGGCGAAGGGTGCGCCATTGCGGAGAGCGCCGGGCTTGCGCTGCACGACCGCCAGATAATGCCGCCAGTCGTAGATCGTCTGTCCCGGTCGATCATGAGAGCGATCGATGACACGGCGGTGCTCACAAATGATCTGGCCCTCCGCGGCAACCACGACACGATCCGGATAGACCCGAAGGCTCACCGGTCGATTGGCGAAGGACGCCGGCACGCTGTAGCGATTGCGCTCCCAGATGGACGAGGCAGGTCGGTGTAACGCGCTTGGTATACTCGACAAACCCGTCAAACGGCCTGGAAACAGGCATGAGCGCCGATGCTTCCTCAGCCCAGATGTCGGCGATGGTGCCGCGCATCTGACCGTGTGGGGTCTGCGCCCACAATTCCTTGCAGCGCTGCTCCAGCCAGTCGTTTAATGCTTCCAGCGATGCGAAGCGCGGCGTGGGCTGCCAGAGACGATGACGGGCATCCTGAACGTTCTTTCTCGACCTGCCCCTTCTCCCAGCCGGACGCTGGATTGCAGAACTCGGGTTCGAACACATAGTGGCTGGCCATCGCCAGGAAGCGGGTGTTGACGTCGCGATCCTTGCCGCGGCCGACTTGTCGATTGCCGTGCGCATATTGTCGTAGATGCCGCGGCCGGGGATGCCGCCAAATACGCGGAACGCATGATTGTGCGCGTCAAACAGCATCTCGTGCGTCTGAAGAAGATAGGCCCGGACGATAAAGGCCCGACTGTAGCTTAGCTTCGTATGGGCGACCTGCAGTTTGGTGCGCTCATTGCCGATGATCCGCCCAAATCTTCCGACCAATCGAACTGGAAGGCCTCACCGGGTTCAAATGCCAAGGGCACAAACGTGCCGCGCCCGGTCGTCTGCAACTCCCTCTGCCGATCCTCTCGCCATTCCCGCGCAAACGCCGCCACGCGGTTATAGGAGCCCCGTATCCGAGGCTCACCAGTTCGGCATGCAACTGCTTCATCGTCCGCTTCTGCTTGCGGCCTTTCTTGGATTCCGTCTTCAACCAGGCCGACAGCCTATCCGCAAATGGGTCAAGCTTGCTTGGCCGCTCCGGGACCTTGAACTTCGGCTCCACCCCGTCCAGGCGCAGGTATTTGCGGACAGTATTCCGGGATAGGCCAGTCCTGCGGCAAATCTCCCGGATCGATAGATGTTCTCGAAAATGCCAGCGTCGGATCACGCTCAATAACGCCATGTCGATCACTCCATAGCCCCCGCTGAAAACATGCGAGGGAGGGTTCAAACATGGGTCAATTCTCAATGGAAATATCAGGCTATGCCGGGTCAGTTCTCAGTGGCAATCAACACCCGTGCTTCAAGGACTGCCTGCTCGATCCCTCGGCGGTTGACGTGGCTGAAATAACTGTCGGCGGTCGTTTCGAACCAGTTGGTCATATCCACCTTGAGGGCACGGCCAGCTGGTTGGCCTGCTCGATCCCGCTTCGGCGGTCGGAGAATTTCACCTCCACCGCGTTAACCGCATGTGCGGCGGCGTAGGCCAAGAGCGACAAAAGCTCCTCGCGGTCCTGTTCAAGGCACCAGTCGAACAGGTCGGCGGGATTGCCGGGGATTGTGTGGCCGTAGTTTTCCTGCAGGCTTGCGAACGCAACCGACGCGGCGCAATCTCCCGGCTCCTTGATCCACCTGTCCAGACGCTCATGGGTGAGCGACACCTGCAGGGCGCTTTGTTCGGACACGTAGCCGCCGTAGCTGATCCGCAACAGCATGGCATGGACGACAGCGGCCAAGGCCACGTCGGGATTGTTCGCCAGTTCCACACGCAGGGCAGCGGTCTTCTTCGCGGTCAAAACCTCGATCAACGATTGAGGATGCGTGAAGTTAGAGATCCGCTCCTCGGTCGCGCTGCTTTCGCAACTGGTGTTGACGGTTTCGGGTCTGGCTTCACCATCTTCCGCCACTGCTTCGTCGCTGTCGTCGTCGTCCGGTTCCTCGACCTCGTCTTCTTCCCTGA
>NZ_FXAF01000010.1 GCF_900177415.1 Xaviernesmea oryzae
GCCAACGTATCGCCGCTGATATCGCCGCCACCACCTCCGAGCAACAAGCATCGGATCCGGTGCAGCGTTTTCGATGTCGAACATCGCCAGGAATCGGTTCACCAGCTTCTCGACTTTCTCGGGTCCTGCAGGTCCTTGATGTCAAGGTTCTTCTCTATGATCTTCGCCTGCATATCCACGTCGGCATTGGCCATTTCGGCCGGAATGCTGAAGGTTGTGCGGATAAATTCAGCCAACGCATTATCGGCGATGATATCATAGGGCGTGTTGATATCGCCCGCCATCCGCTTGAAATATAGCGCCAGCCGAACTCCCGTGTTTTCCTGCCCCGCCTGCTCTTCGAGCGTCTGACGGACATGCATGTCCTGCGTCTCCATCAGGCCGCGCTTGTTCTGGATGCTCTCGGTAGCTTGATAGTTTATCTTGCCTTTGGCATCGAAATTGAACGAGCCAACAAGGCCGCGGAACCGCTGATCCGGCTCCGTGTTGGCGAAGCTCTTCGGGTCCGAGAGGTCCGATTTGAAGATCTTCTTGAGATAATCCGTGGTGACTAACTTTGGATCGATGCGCTCGGCCACCAGCATGAAGTCGAGCAGGCGGCGATTGCTGAGTAGCTGGTCGACAGTTTCGATCGTCTCCATCTCGCTGCGGTAGTATTCGGCTTCTTTCTCAGCGTTTAGGCGCGACCGAGCGCGGTCCCACCACCGAACGCCAGAGTAAGCCCATCGACCTCGACGTCGTGGATTGCTGCCAAGGCCTGAACGACAAACCAGTCCTTCTCGACGAGCGCAGGAGACGGAAGGCCGAAATGCTCTTGGACTTCGAGAAGCGTCTGGCGATCGGGCTTACCTTTCAACGCGCAGCTCCGTGCGGGCCGTCAGAGAGCCGTCGGTTGAAACGCGTCTTGACCTTGACCGTCGGATTGACCGGGATCTGCGTCGAGCGGACCTTCGTTATAGGCCTTAGTGCTGTCGCTCTGCTCCCAGGCGACACCAAGCTTGGTAAGAGCCTGAAGTGCCGCACTATGGAAACCATTGGAGCTTGAGATAATCGGCCGGCCCGATATGCGCGACCGCATCGCACGGGCATAGACACCATAGCCGAGGCGCATCAAGCTACCGTCCTTGACAAGCGACCGCAGAGCGCGAAGGATCTGATCCTCGCCACTCAGGTCGGCAAAATCGCGCGGCAAGAAGACGTCTGTCTTTTTGGTCCTGGCGATGCGATTTTCAATTCGCTTTTTCAATGTCTTCGGCTGGCTCATGGTCAACCTATTTCTTACAAAAACCCGACACTACATATACGCAAGAACCCGACGTTTAGCAAGACGCTAGAGACGCTTCAGGGAGCCGGCGCCGGACACCAAGCAGCTAAAGTATCCCCCATGCACGAAAGCTTCCCCTTCCCGTCACTTCCCGGACGCCGAGTTCGGCGACCAGATCGAGCGCCGCTCGGTGGCTCACCTTCAACTCCTCGGCTATCATCGAGGAGGACACGATCGGCCGCATCATCAACAGGTCTACAACGCGCACTGTAAAGCTGACGAGGTTGGGTTGCTGCTGTGTTAAAAAGAGGTCATGACCCGTTGCCTTGACCCACTGTACCGCCGCCACCGATTTCCGGCCGATGTAATAGCCCACGCCGTCTGGCTGTATTACCGGTTCCCGCTGAGCTTGCGGATGGTCGAGAACATGCTTGCGGCACGTGGAATCATCGTCTCGCACCAGACGATCCGCCTGTGGGCGGAAAAATTCGGAAGGCAATTCGCCAACACGATCCGCAGTCGGTCTGCCGGAAGGCACGGAGACAAATGGCATCTGGACGAGGCCGTCATCATCACCATTCGGGGAAAGAAATATTGGCTCTGGCGCGCTGTTGATCAGGACGGTTTCGTTCTCGACGTTCTGGTCCAGAGCCGCCGAGATACCAAAGCTGTAAAGCGTTTGATGCGCAAGCTTCTGAAAGGGCAAGCTTCTGCCCCGCGCGTTATGATCACAGACAAGCTTCGATCCTATGGTGCGGCGAAGCGGGAGGTCATGCCCAGTGTCGAACACCGTTCGCACAAGGGCTTGAACAATCGGGCGGAGAATTCTCACCAGCCTATCCGACAGCGTGAGCGGATCATGAAGCGCTTCAAGTCAGCACGGAACCTTCAGCGTTTCGTCTCGATCCATGATCCAATCGCCAACCTCTTCCGTATCCCCCGTCACGATATTCCGTCCGAGCATTATCGTGAGCTGCGGGCCACGGCCATGCAGACATGGCGCCGGATCGCTCACCTTCAGGCTGCCTGAACAACAGCCATATGTCCCAACCACCAACCGCAACCCAACCTCGTTAACTTTACAGTGCCTTTCCACGGCTATACCTATTCCGGTCATCCGGCAGCCTGCGCCGCCGGTCTGGCGACCATGGACATCTATGCCGAAGAAGACCTGCTGACGCGTGCAGCGGGGCTGGCGGAGTATTGGCAGGAAGCGCTGCACTCGCTCAAGGAGATGCCTTATGTGGTCGATATTCGCAACCTTGGCCTCGTCGGCGCGGTTGAACTCGCACCCAGAACGGGTGCACCGGCAAGCCGGGCATATGACGTGTTCGTCGATTGCGTTCGGAAAGGCCTGCTCATCCGCGTGACTGGCGATATCGTTGCTCTATCTCCGCCGCTGATTGTCGAAGAGCATCAGATCTATACGATTGTTTCCATGCTCGGCGATGCTTTGAAGCGCGCCGCTTGATCAGTCGCAGGCTTCACCGGAGTGGAGCCCGCCTCTAAAAACATCATGCGCACCGACGGAGCGCTCGCCTATTGGCGGGCCTGTTTCGTGGATGTCGTTATATCTGAATTGCAGCCTGTTTCCATAGATTCCAGGCTCTGTCCAACTGGCCATCCATGGTGGAGCTGCATGTGTCTGCTTCTTCTTCGGTCAGATAGATGACATCATCGCTAAGAGCCATCGCCTGCATCTGCAGCTTGGCATTCACTTCAGCATAAACGCTACGGAAGACTGCCTGGCGGATGGTGCTGCCGACCACCGTCAATCCATGGCCGCGCATCAGCACCACAGAATGGCCGCCAAGGCTTCGTGCGAGAGCCGAGCCGAGCCGGCTGTCGCTGATCAGGAGGTTCGTATCATCGCCGGCGGATTCGCGAATTTCGAACACAGGGGGCGCCGAGCGCAGGAAACCGCACATATGACACATCGGTCTGAGCGAGACGCCCTTGGCGACGGTGAATGGAATGATCGATGGCGAATGGCTGTGAACGACGCTGCGCACATCCGGCCGCGAGCGGTAGATTTCCGCGTGGATGAAACGTTCGAGATAGGACCGCCGGTCGTCCGTGACCGGGTTGCCGTCTAGGTCGAAGCACATCAGGTCCTGCGCAGCCACCATGGCCGGAGCGAGATTGCGCGATATCCAGAAATGGTCCGGATTGTCGGGATCGCGCGCGCTCACATGGCCGAAACCGTCCACGACGCCGCGTTCGTAAAGAATGTGGTTGGCATCGACGAGATCCTGCTTCATGGCGTCTGTCAGCATGGTTTTCCTCCCGGTAATGATGAGATTGTCCGTCGATTACCGAGCGCCGCCGCCGGCCACCAGCAGCGTCTCGCCGCTGATGTAACCGCTCGCCTCGGAGACCAGGAAGCAGACGGCGTTGGCGATATCCTCGCCCGTCGCCAGTCTGCCTGCGGGAATATGGGAATACATCCGCGCCTGCTCTTCCGGCGGCAGCGAACGGAAACGCTGGGTGATCTTGGCATCCTCGCCGGGCAGCGTCAGCCCCGGGCTGACGGCGTTCACTGAGATGCCGAACGGACCGAGGTCGTTGCATAGCTGCTTGGTCAGCCCGATCAATCCCATCTTGGCAGTGATGTAAGGGATGCGGCCGCGCACCGTGCCGACCGGCCCAAAAACGCCATCCTTCAGTGATGAGGAGATATTGACAATGCGGCCGTAGGATTTCGCCTTCATGCCGCCGACCAGCCCCCGGCTGAAGCGCATCGTCGCTCCGAGGCTGAGCGACACGACGAAATCCCATTCGTCATCGGTCAGCGTCTCGATGTCATTGTTTTGGTCCGTACCCCCGCCACCGACATTGTTGACGAGGATATCGACCGGGCCGAAATCCTCCTGGATCGCATTGCAGGTCTCGGCGATCTCGATCGACTTGGTGGCATTGCAGAGATAACTCCGGAACACCTGCCCCTCAGCGGCGCTTCCGCCGGTGATTTTCGCTTCGTCTACAGGCTGAATATCCACCGCCGCGAGGCTCGCCCCACCGGCCCAGAGTGCCTTGCTGATCGCTGCGCCGATGCCGTCCGCAGCCCCCGTCACCACCGCCAACCGTCCGTCGAACCTGAATAACGTCATCCCGTGCGCCTCCGTTCTTCTCTCTGAAACGGCTCTGAAACCGCCCGTCCGAACTTTCCCTAACCCGGCCCGGACGCCCTCAAAAGCATCGGGCCGCATGGGTGAAAGGATGAGGGCACTGAGGCGAAAGTGCCCGGATGGATATCGATCCTGCCTCAATCTAAGTCTTTTTCGGGAAGGCGGAGCGTTTGCGGTTCTAGACAACGGACCGCCCCTTGTAGGCGAAGGAGACAGACATGGTTGAGGCGGAAGGCCGGCCGAACAATCCCCTCTTCGGGGCCAACAGGCTGAAGATCGGCATCTTCGGGACGAATGGCAAAGGCTCAGCGCAGACGCTGGTCCCGGAGATTTTCAAACCCACCTGGAAGAACGTCATCGACACCGCGAAGATCGCCGACGACGCCGGTTACGAGGCGATCGTCGCCTATGCGCGCTGGAAGGGTTACATCCAGGGCCGGCCCGACCATCCCGCCGGCATCATCCTCGACCCGTTCACCTATGCGGCGGGTGTAGCCCAGGCGACCTCGCATGCGGCGATCTTCGCGACCAGCCATGCACCGACCATCCACCCGATCGCCGCCGCCAAGCAGTGCGCGACGATCGACATCATATCCGACGGCCGGCTGGTGCTGAACGTCGTGGCCGGCTGGAACAAGCCGGAGCTGGAAATGTTCGGCGCGCCGCTGAAGCAACATTCGGCACGCTACGAACACCTTGCCGAATGGCTGGAGATCATCAGGCGCCTGTGGACCGAGGAGGAGGAATTCGATCACGAAGGCGCGTTCTTCAAGATCATCCGCGGCATGTCCATGCCGAAGCCGGTGCAGCGCCCCTATCCGCCGATCATGAGTGCCGGCGGTTCGGAAACCGGCCGCCGCTTCGCCTGCCAGAATGCCGATATCTGCTTCCTCCTCCTGCATTCGGAAGATCCAGCGGAGTGGAAGAAGCAGATCGACGCCTACAAGCAGTTTGCACGCGACGAGTTCGGCCGCGAGGTACAGGTCTGGACCTATGCGCCGGTCGTCCAGCGCGACACGATGCAGGAAGCGCAGGCCTATCTCGATTATTATGCCGTCCAGAACGAGGACAGGGACAGCATCGACGGCTGGATCGCGGGCAATGCCGCAACCGCCCAGGGCATGTCGCCAGAGACGCTGCAGAAACTTCGCAAGAGCTTCGCGGCCGGCGGTGGCGGCACCCAGTTGGTCGGCACGGCAGACTTTATCGCCAACCGCCTGCACCAGCTTTCGGATGCCGGCCTCGACGGCATTCTCTTCACCTGGGTGGATTTCCGCGACGGGCTGACGCGCTTCAACCGCGACGTGATGCCGATGTTGGAAAGCCGCGGCCTGCGCCGACCCTTCCGGACACAACAACAGAAAGTCGCATAAGGAGACGATGGTGAACCTCAACGCACCCGCATCGGCAGCGGCAAGTCACGCCAGTGCCTTCCCGCCGAAAACATTCATCGACGTCAAAGGCATTCGCACCGCCTATCACGACCTCGGCCAGGGGCCGGAAACGATCGTGTTCATCTACGGCGGTAATTTCGGTGGCTCGGATGCCTCGTCCAGCGCCGCCGTCTGGAGCATCAACGCCGTGCCGCTTTCCCAGCGTTTTCGCGTGATCGTGCCGGACAAGCTCGGCCAGGGTTATACCGGCGTACCGCTGCGCGACGAGCACTACACGATGTCGGCAGTGGTCGCGCATGTCGCCGATTTCATCCGGGCGATGAACCTGCCGCCAGTGCATATCGTCGGCCATTCCCGCGGCGGTTTCGCCTCGGCCCGTGTCGCCATGCAGTTTCCGGAACTCGTGCGCTCGCTGACCATCGTCTCCAGTGGCACGCTCAGCCCGGGCGTCGGCACCAACGAGGTCACGCTCGCCAGTCCGCCTTTCCAGCCCGGGACCCGCGAATGCGCCCGCTGGGTCTACGAAAACTACTGCTACAAGCCGGATGTCGTGACCGAGGAGTGGATCGACATCGTCATGGACGTGCTCGCCCAGCCCGAATACCAGAAGGGTGTCGCCAAGATGGTCGGCGAAAAACTCAGCACGCGCCTCTTCCTGCCGGATCTCGCCAGATATAAGCGCGAAACGCTCGCCTGGATCAACGACGGCCGGCTGCAGCGCCCGAGCCAGATCGTCTGGGGCTTCAATGACCGCACCGTGGTCGCCGAACGCGGCGTCGAGATGTTCAACATGGTCTCGGCCCATGAGCGGCGCACGACACTCAACCTCGTCAACGAGGCCGGGCATTTCGTCTATCGCGAGCATCCGGAGCGCTTCAACGAACTGCTCGCCAATTTCGTCAATCTCTACAGCGCGCGAGGATAACGATGGCCGCTTTTGAAAGACATCACGCCTCGATCGGCGGCGTCGAGACCCATTATCTCACCGGCGGTAAGGGCAACGGCCCTGTGCTGATGCTGCTTCATGGCGGCTCGCCTGGCCTGTCGCCCTTTTGCGGCGGCACGCATCTGTGGGGCGGCATACTCGATCGGCTTGCCGAAACGCGCCGGCTGATCGTCCCTGACCTCCTCGGCAGTGGCGAGACGGGCCCCGCGAGCGGCCTGCTCACCATCGACGCTATGGCGGAGCACATCATCGCACTGATCGAAGCCGAAAGCCGTGACCCCGTCCACCTGCTGGGGCATGATCTCGGCGGCCTCGTCGCACTCTGGGTCGCGATCACCTCGCCAAAACATCTCGCCTCCCTGACGATCGTCTCCAGCAACGCCGCCTCGCCGACCGGCGACGGTGTCGAAAACCTCTCGCTGATCAGCCCGCCCGCACCGCTCTGGTCGGCGGACTCTCAAGGTTGGGCCTATGATCGGCTCTCCTACAGCCATCACCATATCGACGAGGCGCTGATCGAGGCCTCCGTCGCGGCGGCAGGCAAGGCGGGCCATCAGGCCTATGCGAAGCCGGACCTGCCGGCCTCCGACAGCGATCTCTTCACCTCGATCATGCGGACAAAATCGCGGTTCTTCCGGGTGGGCCGTGAGGAGGGCGTGCAAGTTCCGACCCAGATCATCTGGGCGAAAAACGACCCGCTGGTTTCGGTCGACCACGGCGTCTGGCTCTATCGCATCATCGCGGCAAAGCAGCGGGCAGCCCAGTTCCATCTCATTAACCGCAGCGGCAGTTTCCCCTTCCGCGAACAGCCGGACGAATTCCTGCGGCTGCTTCTCGCTTTCGAGGACGGGTTGATGGCGGAAGCGGCCTGAAATCTGATTCAAGCGATAAATGGGCGGGAGACCATCCCGCCCATTTGCTTTGTCCAGGCCCACCCTTTATACTCACCGTAATCCTCGGCCTTGTGCCCAGGATCTAAGCCTTCAACACCGTAGGCGTGGTGAGATGCTCGGGACAGGCCCGAGCATGACGATCCGGGGTGGGCGCTCGTGCACAATCTCACGAGGCGAACGGCCCCTGCATTCTGGCATTCGGCGAAAAATAGGCCGGCGCGCATCATCTGCGGCCGGCCTCAAACTTTGAAGCGATACCTTTACTGCCCCGCTTCCCGCGCCAGCGTCCATTCCGCGATATCCCGCTTGCGGGTGAAATAGACGCCTTCATGGCTCGCCGCATAGGCCAGCATCTTCTCAATCACCGGAATCAAGGTCGGCCGG
This sequence comes from Xaviernesmea oryzae, assembly GCF_900177415.1. GTDB lineage: Bacteria > Pseudomonadota > Alphaproteobacteria > Rhizobiales > Rhizobiaceae > Neorhizobium > Neorhizobium oryzae_A. The sequence continues at coordinate 8,010 of NZ_FXAF01000010.1, forward strand.
CCGGCCATGTGGGCGTGCAGCGTCATGTCGATCGATCGCGGCCAGCCTTCGCTTGCCTCCGCGTAGATCGCGTCGAACGTATCCTTGAACCCTTCCCACATCACGCTCGGCGGATTGCGTGAGAAGACCCAGTGGGTGATATCGTTGGTGGCGATGCTCTGGCGTGGCATCATCACGAACGGGCCGCCCGGCGTCTGCACGACGAAGGGGATATCGTCGCTGAGATCGTCGCCGTTCCAGAGATAACCTTCTTCCTTGAGAATCCGGATCGTGTATTCGGAGCCGGAGCTGCCGGGGCTCGTCCAGCCGACCGGACGCACGCCGCCCGTCGCCTCGGTCAGCGCGCGGGTGCAGCGACGGATTTCCTCCCGCTCAACATCCTCACCGCCGTCCTTGGCGTAGATATCGTTGACCCAGCCATGGCCCATGATCTCATGGCCCTCGTCGGAGCAAAGCCGGACGATTTCCGGATGCAGTTCCGCGGCGCGACCGTTGGTCGCCATGGAAGCCTTAACGCCGTATTTGTCGAGCAGGTGCAGGAGACGCCAGATGCCGGCTTTCCAGCCGTAATCCGCATAGGACAGGGACAGTTCGTCCCGCTTGCCGGGCGTCGCGACGAAATTGAACTGGCTCTGGTTCTGAAAGGCCTCGAACGGCACGCCCACCGTAACCGCCACTTTCTTGCCATCCGGCCACGACCATTGCCGAGGAAAACGCTGTCTCACATTCATGTGTTCTGTCTCCGGTTCATGTGGATGGATCGAGGCTACGAGGTGCGGACATGCGCGGCAATCATCGATCCGCGCGTCATATGTGTCTGAATGCATGAACTGTTTCGCGAGAAGGCACAGCCCGGAAAACCCCAGAAACAGCCGTCCTAAGACGTCTCCAAGCGGTACGGACATGACCCGCGGATCAAAAACAGAATTGACTGTACTCATATAGTATGTATACTTACTATAATAAAATAACAAAATTCAGCCGACGGGAACCGGCTCACCGACGCTTGCCAACCACCTTCGGGAGGGAGGATTTCTGCGTCCAGAAAGCTCCCATCGCTTGTTCAGATAGCAACTCCAAACGTGGTGCTCAGCGATGCAAAGATCAGCAGTTTTAAGACGCCCGCTCCGGGCGCCCTTCACCCCGACGATGATATCGCTGGGCGATGTCGAACTCGTCTCCATTTCCGGCGACAAGGCGGAAGCGCTGACCGAACTTTCGGCGCTCTGCTTAAATCGCGCCGACAGCGTCATGCTCGTGCTGGTCGAGCGTGGTCAGGTGTCGATTGCCCAGAGCGGTCGGCTTTCCAGCTTGCGCGAAGGCCAGTATGCACTGCTGGATTGCGGCGCGAAGATCCGCTTCTCGGCGAATGGCGATGTCGGCGTGCTGGGCGTATTCCTCCCGGCCTTCCAGCTCCGCGCGCGGTTGCGCAACATGGCGCGGATGACCGGCCATCCCTTCTCCTGCACGGAGCTGCCCTGGCGCATCGCCAGGGGCCTGTTGCGCATGTTGGTCAACGAGATCAAATACGTGCCGCCGCAGCTTTCCTACAGCTATGCCAACCAGGTCGTCGAGGTGGTCACCGTCGCCGTGGAGGCGGACAGTCAGTCGATGTTCGGCTCCTCCGGCCGCAACGCCCTCTTTAAGCGCTGCTCGGCCTATGTGAAGAGCCATATTTCCGATTGCGCGCTCGATCCGAACAAGATTTCCGAGGCAATGGGCATTTCCGTCCGCTACCTCCACAAGGTATTCCAGGAGTCCGGCGAATCCGTCTGCGCCTATCTCAGGACAACGCGGCTCGAAACCGCCCGGATGGAACTGGCGGACCCGCAAAAGTCCTCGCTGCAGGTGCGCGAGATCGCCCACCGGGTCGGCTTCCGCAGCGAAGCTCATTTCGCCGCCGCCTTCAGAAGCCGTTACGGCCAGTCGGCTACGGAGTGGCGGAAGTCATCGCAGATGAATGTTGAGTCTGCTTGAGCAGAAAGAACATAAGGCCGGGCTGATGCCCGGCCTTTCGAATCAGTAAGGCTGCGCTTTTTTCACGAAAGCGCGGCCTTATCTTTTTGAAAATCTCCGGCTACCCTCGCAACCCCGCCTTCTTCAGCAACGGCACCACTTTCTCGACGAAGACCGGTACGTCCGTCAGATAATTGAGGAAGCCGATCCCAGCGCCCGCGAAACCTGCTTCATGCAGTTCGACGATCTGGTCGGCGATATCCTGCGGCGTGCCGATCAGCGGGAAGTTGGTGTTGCCGCCGGCGATGCGGGAGCGGAGCTTGTAGAGCGCGTCCGGCAGCATGGCCCTGGTCTGGCGCCCCTGCAGCCAGTAATCGACGCCGATATTGTCGGCATTCTCTTCCGCGTAGTAGCGATGGAAGGCTTCCGCCTCGGCGCGTGTCTCGCGGCAGACGACGTAACAGACGGCGATCGGCTTCAAAGGCTCCTTTCGGCCGGCGGCTTCTGCCTGGGTGGCGAGCGCCGCCAGTTCCTTGCGGCCCGCCTCGACGTCTTCCATGACGGTCAGCAGGTAGTCGGACGTATCGATCGCAAAACTGCGGCCGGCCGGGGAATAGGCGGCGGAAATGACCAGCGGCCAGGGCCGCTGCACGCTGCCGGGCTGCGAGAAGGCCTGCTTGATGCCGGTGAAATGCCTGCCGTCATAGTCGAACGGCGCCTCGGTGCCCGAGGTCAGCCGTGACCAGATCGAGAACCACTCGCGGCCGTGCTGATAGCGCTCGTCATGTGGAAGCTGCTCGATCCCGAACATGTCGAAATCGTCCTGGTTCCAGCCGCAGACGATGTTCAGCCCGGCGCGGCCATGCGAGGCCTGGTCGACCGTCATCATCATCTTGGCGGCGATCGCCGGATGGATGATCGAGGTATGCACGGTGGCGAAGACGCCGATCCGCCTGGTAATGCCGGAAAGCGCCGCCGCGTGGGTGATCGTCTCGAAGGAATGGGTCCGCTGCGGGATCTCGCCCGGCATGCCTTTCCAGCGCGCATAGGGAAGCAGGAAATCGAGGCCCGCCTCGTCGGCATAGGTCGCCATGGCGGCGATATCGTCCCAGCGGCCGGGCCAGCGCTCGGCCGCCTTGGTCATCGTCACACCTCCGTCATGGAGGTATCCGAAGAGGCCGAGCTTGAAGGCCGGGCCATCGTTCATGAAGATGTTCTTCTGCATCTGAATTCCGGTCCTGAGTGAGTGATTTCGGGATAACCCATTGTAACAAAATCACTATTCATGGATACGGAAACGACGCGAGAGACTATCGGCTGAGCGAACGACTTGTTGAGCCGCCGCGAACCGTCAGAGCGAAAGCCCTTCGAGCTGGCCGGCCCAGCGGGCGAGATCGCCCTTGCGGACGAAGGCGACGCTCTCGTGCTGGCGGGCATAGGCGATGCAGCGGCGCACGGTCGGGATCAGCGTCGGGCGGCCACCCATATGGGCGTGCAGCACGATCTCCACCCATTTCGGCGCGCCCCTGACGCCTTCCTGATAGAGTTCGTCGAACGTGTCCTTGAAGCCTTCGAAGATGACGCCCGGCGCGTTGTGCGATTTCGCCCACATGATCAGGTCGTTCTGCGGCATGTTCACCCGCGGCAGGATCATCATCGGACCATTCTTGGTCATCGTGCTGTATGGAAGGTCGTCATTGGCCTGGTCGCCGTTCCAGATATAGCCTTCGCCAGAGAGCAGATCGAGCGTGTTTTCGGAGCCTGCGGAGCCCGGGCTGGTCCAGCCATAGGGCCGCTGGCCGGCGGCCTCGGTGATGGCGGCCGTGACGCGGCGGATCTCGTCGAGTTCCTTGGCCGGATCGCCGTCCTCGTTGAGGATGTCGTTCTCCCAGCCATGCGCCACCACTTCATGGCCCGCATCGGCGGTTGCCCGCACCGCTTCGGGATAAAGCTCGGCGGCCTTGCCGTTGATCGACATGGAGGCCTTCAGGCCGAGTTCGTCGAGCAGGTCGAGGATGCGCCAGATCCCGGCCCTCGCCCCATATTCGGCATAGGACAGCGAAAAATGATCGACCTTTCCGGGGCGCGATTCCAGCGTGAGCTGGCTCTTGTTGCGAAAGGCCTCCAGCGCGAGGTTCACGGAAACCGCGATCCTGGCATTGTTCGGCAGGTGCCAGTTCTTTCTGTCGGGACCACGCATGGCCTTGTCTCCTCTTCAGCGAATGTGGATTGTCAGGTGAAAACCGGCTCCCCGGCCGGATAAAAGGCTTCCATCGCCGGCCGGTAGCGCTCCATCAGCCCGGCATTCAGCGAGCGCGGCGGTATCTGGTCGAGCGGGATGAGCGGGTGATAGACCGTGTCGCCGATGCAGCTCCGGAACGATGTCCGGGCCTCTTCGACCAGCGCAGGATCGGTCAGGTAGTCGACGACCGTTCCGGCAAGCACCCTGGCGCCTGCAAGGCCGCCGCGATGGGCGATTGAGGTCGCAAGTGCTGCGCCACCCGCCCAGTGGTGGAAGGGGATATGCGGCACGTTGGCCGGAAACCAGAGCCGCCCCATCGGCACTTTCCAAGAGATGTCGCCGCAATCGTTCGAGGCGGAAATCTGCTGCGCGGGGCCGGAAAACGGCGTGATGGCGGGCCGCAGACCAATCTCCGGCTTGCCGGCCGCCCTCTGCAGGCGCCGGGCGAAATCCTGTTCGCCCTCCGTCCAGCCCGGCATGCCGACCGCATCGATATTGCGCTGGATGACCTCGGCGACCTTCTCGGTCAGCAGAACCGGCCAGACGGCGGCGCGGATCGAGGTCTCCACCTCGCAGCCGGTCATCAGAGCGGCGCCCTTCGCGACATCCCTGGCGCGCGCAAACAGCGGATCGACGCTTTCGGCCGTCGGCCCGCGAAAATACCACCAGACGGAGGCACGGGCCGGAATGACGTTCGGCTGCTCGCCGCCATGGGTGACGACCCGGTGCATGGTCAGCCCCGGCATCATGTGTTCGCGCAGCTGCGCCATGCCGCTGTCCATCAGGATCACCGCATCGAGCGCATCGCGACCGTCCCAGGGCGCCACCGCCGCATGGGCCGAGCGTCCGGAAAAGTGGAAATCGACCGAGACGGCGGCAGCCTGGATCAGCCCGAAATCGGAGCGGAATTCGTCGAGGATATGCGGATGAAGGGCGATATCGACATCGTCGAACAAGCCGTCCCGCACATAATAGGGCCGGCTGATCAGCTGTTCCTCGCCCGGCGCGCCGATGATGCGGATCTCGCCGGCAAACTCGTGTTCGTCGATCGCCTGCTTGAGGGCGAGCGCCGCGCTCACCATGCAGGCGGCATTGACATTGTGCCCCTCGCAATGCCCCGGCGCACCGGCGACGATCTCGCGCGGTTCATCGACGCCGGATTGCTGCGAATTTCCGGGATTGGCGTCGTATTCCGTATGAATCGCGATCACCGGCCGGCCACGGCCGTAGCGCGCGACGAAACCGGTCTCGAAGCCGGATGGCTTGCGATCGACGGAAAAACCGTGGCCCTCCAGGAGATCGCCCATCAGCTTCGCCGAGCGATGTTCCTGCATGCCGAGTTCACTGAAATAGAACAGCGAGTCGCTGAGCTTCGCGAAGGCCGGGGCATTCCGGTCGAGGAAATCGGCAATGGTTCGCTTGGCAAGGTCAGCTTTGTCGGTCATTCCCATCTCCTCACAAAGCCCTGCCCCAGGCGGACGTTCGCGCCGTTGGCTGTTCGATCAGGCCAGGGATAAGCGCATCGGACTGGGCGATCTGCTGGCGCTCCACAGCGTGGATCATCCCGACCAGCCGGGTCAGGGCTGGGACCTTTATCCGGTTGCGCGCCGCGATCTGCAGAACCGGGCCGATCTGGTTGTCGATCTCGGTCTGCCGCTTGTGGACGGCGATATCGCGCCAGATGCCGGAATGGGTCTTGGCACTGTTGACGAGCGGCGCCGCCATCGCCTGCATGCTGCGGCGCGCCTGTTCCAGCGATGCGCCGGCGGCGAAAGATGCGGGCTCCAGCCCATCGAAACCGCGTGCAACGACGCCTTCGGACACCGCGACGGCGACCATCTCGCTCGCCAGTTCCCGCCAGACCGGCAGCAGCGCCTCCGAGGCGAAGAGTTCGTGCAGTTTCGAGGTCCCGAGCGAGGTGCCGTAAAGCAGCGCGATGAAGGTCAGCTTGCCCCAGAGATAACCCCAGATATCGTCGGTGACCTCCACGTCCGGCTCGAAATCGCGCAGCATTGCGCCGAGCGCCGTGGCGCGATCGGTGATGCGGCCGTCCAGTTCGCCGACGCAGAACTTGGCGCGCTGGCCGAACCGCACCACACCCGGCCCGAGCTGGTCGCCCATGAAGCCGACAAGCGCCCCCATGGTCCGCGAGCGACCGGCAAGGCCTTCGATCACGACTTCGCAAAGCCCGTTCTGCAGCGACAGCACGTAGCCGTCCGGCGCCAGACGCGGCAGCAATTGCCGGCAGGCGGCTTTCGTATGCTGCGCCTTGACCGCGAGCGCGACGATCGGCCATTCATCGGTGATCTCGTCAGGCAGGAAGGCGGGTGCGTGGGCGGTGAATTCGGATACCGGGCCGACGATGCTCAGCCCGTCCCGGTTGATCGCCTCGACATGCGCGGCGGATGCATCGACGAACGCCACCTCGTGCCCGGCCTTCCACAGATACGCGCCGACCGCCCCGCCGATCGCACCGGCGCCCCAGATCAGGATTTTTCCGGACATGTCCTATCCTTTCGACAGGAAGCTCAGGCGCCGCGCCGGCCGTTTTGGCGGGCCGCCGGCGCGGTCGAGGAAGTTCGCGATCCTGTCTATAATGAGACGTTCGCCGATCATCACGAAGACCACGATCCACAGGCAGATCGCCAGGATCCGGTCCACGGCCCCGACATCCTGCGAAAGCTGCATGAGATAACCGATGCCCGACTGCGCCCCGAAAAGCTCAGCGATCAGGCTGATCTTCCAGCAGACGCCGTAGGCAATGCGCACCGACGCGATGATGAACGGGCTGATCAGCGGCAACTCGACCCGCCAGAACACCGTCCAGCGATTGCGGGTGAAGGAGCGCGCCATCTCCACCTCTTCCGTGCCGATCGCCTTCGCCCCTTCCGCCACGTTGACGAGCGCAAACGGCAGGATGATCAGCACCTGCACGAACAGCACCGCCTGCGAGGTGACGCCGAACCAGATCGTCCCGAGGATCGCCCAGGCGATGCCCGGAAACGAACTGAAGAAGGGAACGAGGATGTTGTCGACGATGCCACCGGTCCATCTGATGTAACGCGGCAGAAGGCCGAGCAGGGTGCCGAGGAAGGTCGCGATGCAGACCGCGCCGAAGATGCGCAGCGCCGTCGTGCCGGCATTCGCCCAGAATTCGCCGGTCGTCGCCAGGCCGAGAAAGGCCTGCCCGACTTTCGCCACGCTCGGAAACACATCCGCCGGCATGGCGCGCGCCGTCAGCCACCAGACTGCGATGACGCCGACGACGAGGAGATCGGCCACCGCCTGTTCGCCGGAATAAAGCCCCTTCAAGCTACGCGTCTCAGACATTGTAGACCTTTCCGATGCGGGACTGCAGCCGCGCGAAGATCAGCCGGTCGGTGATGAAGACGGCGATCAGGATCAGCGCCACGACGGAGAAGATCATGTCCGTCCAGTAACGCTGCCGCGCCACGCTGACGACGGCGCCGAGACCCGGCGCGCCGCTCAGGAGTTCGACCACCAGCACGATCTGCCACGACACGCCGAAGCAGAGGCGCAGCGTCGCGAACATGTAGGGAAACATCAGTGGCAGCATGACCATGCGGATGCGGCGCGGCGTGCTGCGGCTGAAGCTCAGCGCCATTTCCAGCGCCTCGGCATTCATCTCCCGCAGGCCGGCGCCGAGATTTATGATCGCCAGCGGCAGCATGGCGGCGGACGACGCGAAGATCACCGCAGGCGAGTTGATGCCAAGCCAGATCAGAGCCAGGAAGGCCCAGCCGACGCCCGGAAACGCGTTGAGGAACGGCGCCAATCGCCGGTAGACCGCGCCACGGAAGATCGGCAGGAAATGCACGGTGAGCGAGATCGCAAGGCCGAGAACGAAGGCTATCGCCACGGAGGCCAACACATGCAGCACCGTCATCCCCGCATAGGAGAGGAACCCCGGCGTCGACCACATGGTGAAGAACCGCATCGCCACCCGCTCCGGCGACGGAATGAGCACCGGCGGCATGTAGCCGGACGCCACTTTCCAGATCGCAAGAAGCGCTGCTAGGAAAAGGACCGTCGGCAGGATATCCATCACGCTCTTGCGAAGACGGAAAGCCAGGCGGCCGCTTGCTCGGTGAGGCACGACGATATTCCGGCTGTCCGCTTTTTCGTCCATGATCGCCATTACTGCTCCTGCGCTGCGTTCAAGGGAAGAGGAGCGCCGGCCAGTTTCGAGCCGGCGCGTCAATCAGTTCATTCCTTGATCGCCTTGTCCCACATGAAGGGTTCGACATCGGTCGGGGCCGAGCCCAGCACGCCGAGCTTCTCGCCCGATTTCCAGGCCTTGACGAAGACGGCCTTATCGGTCGGGCCGAGCGCATAGGGCATGGTCGCATAGGAGGAGAACCAGCCCTTCAGCTGGTCGGGCGTCATATCGTATTTCGGCGCGACGTCGGCGAAGACCTCGTCCTGATGCGTCAGCATGTACTGGGCCGACTGGCGCAGCAGTTTTGCGGCGGCGAGATAGGCTTCCGGACGGGACGCCATCTTTTCCTTGTAGCCCATTTCCAGCACGGTCGGCATGGGGCCGCCATACATTTCCAGCAGATCCTTGGCGCCCTGCAGGACGGAGCGGTACTTGCCCGACTTGTCGACCTTGTAGGCCAGCACGTTGGAGAAGGCGACGGCATCGACGCGGCCGGCCTCAAGCGCGGCCTCGAACTGCGCCGCCGGGATTTCCACCCAGGTGAAGTCGCCGCCGATCGCCGAGGCGTTCATGCCGTATTTCTCGCTGAGGACTGCGCGGCGCGACACGACGTCCTGCGCTTCGAGCGAGGTGACGGCGATCTTCTTGCCCTTCAGGTCCTTGGGCGACTTGATCGGGCTGTCATTCTTCACCCAGAGGTCTGTCGTGTGATTGTCCGGCCCCGGAATGTGGCGGATCATCGTACCGATGACGAGCGGATCGATGCCGGCTTCCTTCATCTGCGGAATGGCGAGAACGCCGTTCGGAATGATGTCGTACTGCTTCGTCATCGAAGCCTGGATCATCGCCGGGATCGGCATAAGGCTGACGGTGACCTCGACATTTGCGTCCTTCACCTTGCCGTTCATCACCGCCCACATCGCGGCGTGATAGCCCGGATCCGCGATCGCGCCGACCGTGATCTTCTCGGCGGCAAATGCGCCGGTGGCGACAGTCAGCATCATGGCAGCGCAGAACGCCGCCTTCCTCATCATCTGCATGGGGTTCTCCAGTTCCGTTCCCGTTATTTCTTGACTTAATTGTCTTGTCTGATCGTCCGATCAGGGGGCATTCAAAAGGGTCTGCAGCTCGGCCCTCACCACCTTCAGTTCCGGCGTATCGAGATCACGCGGGCGCTCCGTTTTAAGCTGCATGACCTGGCGCACGGTGGTCGGTTTGCTGGAGAGCACGACAATACGGTCGGCAAGCTCGATCGCTTCCTCGATCTCGTGGGTAACGAAAACGATCGTCTTGCCGGTCTTCTTCCAAATCTCCACCAGTTCGGAGCGCATGTGATGCCGCGTCTTGATATCGAGCGCCGAGAAAGGCTCGTCCATCAGGATGATCTTCGGATCGACGGCAAGCGCACGGGCTATCGAGACGCGTTGCTTCTCTCCGCCGGAAAGCATGGCCGGCATCTTGTGACCATCACCGCCCAGGCCAACGAGCCCCAGCAGCTCGCGAGCCTTGCAATGCATCGTCTGCCGGTCGACCGAGGGGCCGAAGCGCAGCTGCTGGCCGAGCACGACATTGTCTTCCGCGCTTCGCCAGGCGAGCAGCCGCGGGCTCTGGAAGACGAAGGCGATTTCTTGCCAAGCCTGTTTCGCCGGTCGGCCACCGATCGTCACCTCGCCGGAATCGACGGCCAGAAGGTCGGCGATGACCCTGAGGAGGGTGGACTTGCCGCAGCCACTGCGCCCGACGATGCAAATGAATTCACCGTCGCGGATATCAAATGAAAGGCGGTCGTAGATCGTTTCGCCGCCGAATGCGATGCTGATTTCATTGAGCCGGACAATTGCGTTCAAGATATCGTCTCCCACCTGAGAACCGCCGGCGTATGGCCGCTTCGACGATCGTCACATCCACAAACGCTAAGTTTCGAACGGAACGGAGTCATCCCTCGAGGACATGCAAAGCAATCTTTTGTGCGCTTTGACGAAAGCCTTGCGAACCTGCGCCTCCTTGGGCGAATGGCACTTTTCTCCCAGGGAATGACTTGTTTTATGCGAGCGCAAGCCACTGGTTGTTATAGCTGGTTTCCAGCTTAAATAGCATTTTCGCGCGGCCAGCTTGAGGCTTGCTGGCAATAGAGCTAGGGGCTTTAGGAACGGACCGAGTTGTTCCGCCCCGGAGAGGATCTGATGGCCGACGAAAAGAATGGCGAAGAGAACGATGCAAAGAGCCCGACCAGCTCCAAGACGGGAGGAAGTCCCTTGCACTCAGCCCCAAACTATCTTTTCTGGTGCCTGCACAAGACATCCATGTCGATCGTCACGGAGGAGCTGGAAAATGCCGGCGTTGACATCACGCCGTTGCAGTTCGCCGCGATGATCACCATCCAGCTTAATCCGGGCATCGACCAGGCCACCCTTGCCTATGAGATCGGCTACGACCGCGCCACGATCGGCGGCGTGCTCGACCGGCTTGAGAAAAAAGGGCTGATCGCACGCCGGGTCCATCCACAGGATCGCCGCGCCCGCGCGCTCTTTATCGAAGATGCCGGCGTAAGCCTGGTCGCCGAACTGGAAGACAAGGTAGCGCTTGCTCAGAAGAAGATCCTCTCCCCGCTTCCGGAAAAGGACCACGCGCAGTTCCTCACCATGGTCGCCCGCCTGATCCGCGACGACCTACCGCATACAGGCGAATTCTGACCCGACTGCTGTGCGGTTTTCGCCTAGGACCCCTTTAGTTTCCTAAGCGTGCCTTGCGGCTTGTCCGAACTTGATCGAAAACGGGACCTGCCCTCCATCTCGCTCTCATCTTCAATAAGCGGATCGGAGGGGCTTTCATGCCGTCAAAACATTCAGGAAATGCAATCGTCACCGGAGGCGCCCGCGGCATCGGCCTGGAGACCGTGAGGCTCCTTGCCCGGAAAGGTATGCGCGTAGGATGCCTCGATATCGATCGCGCGGCTGCGGAAGAGGCCGCAACCCAGCTTAAGGTGGATGGACTCCAGGTCGAGCCGATCGTCGTCGACGTAACCGACCGCCTGCGCGTACAGCAAAGTTTCGACACTTTCCTCTCCGGCCAGCCGCTTTGCGCAGTGATCAACAACGCCGTCTTCATTCGCTTCCAGCCGTTTTCAGAACTGACGGACGAGAGCTTGGAAAAGACACTCGATGTCGGCCTGAAAGGCGCGATCTGGTGCATCCAGGCAGCGCTTCCCGCCCTGCGGCGAGCAGCAGAGACATTCTCGGACGCAGCGATCGTCAACGTTTCGTCAGGCGCGGCCTTCCAGGGCTCCGTCGGCTTTTCCGCTTATTCGAGCCTCAAGGCAGGCCTGACCGGCCTGACGCGCCAGCTCGCGGTGGAACTCGGCCGCGACGGCATCCGCAGCAATTCCGTTGCGCCCGGCCCCATTCCGACGGAGAGCGCGCTGGCCGATCCCGGCAAGCCGAGCGACTGGACGAGCGGTGCCCTGAAGCGCACGCCGCTCGGCCGCATGGGCACCCCGGCTGAGGTCGCCGAGGTTATCGCTTTCCTGGCGACCCGGCCAAGCAGCTGGGTGAATGGTCAGGTGATCTCCGTCGATGGCGGCAAGTCGATCAGCTCGCACGACCTGCGCTGACCGTCCGTTTAACCGGGCAGGCACTGAGAATTTGGCGATAGCGCAAGCTGGATCCTTCGTTATTGCAGCAAACGCTAAACGAGTTATCGTCGCCGGTGAAAGCATTGGGGAAACAAAGGCATGACGAACAGAGATCTCTCAACCACAGTCGACCGGGACACGTTTCGCCACGCCTTGCGTTCCGTAGCATCCAGCGTCGCGGTCATCACCACTTGCCATGAAGGACACCTGCACGGCATGACGGCAACCGCCTTCTCCAGTGTCTGTGCGGATCCGCCGACGGTTCTGATCGTGGTCAATCAATCAACGAGGAGCCATCCTCTGATCTCCGACAGTCGTGCCTTTGTAGTGAACTTCCTATCGCAGGACCAACGACATCTGGGCGACTTTTTCTCCGCAAAGACCGACGATCAGTTTGACTCCGTTGCGTTCACTCGAGGACGGAACGGCTGCCCGATCATTGATGGCGCCGCCGCCTACCTTGATTGCGAAACCATTTCCGAATCGGTGTGCGGCACACACACCGTCTTCTTGGCTCGGGTAGTCGGTGCGTTCGGGGCAAACCTGTCGCCACTTCTCTACCACAACGGCGCATATCGCATTGTTGGCGATGCGGCTTAACTGGAATAGTCCTAATCCTCCAAGGCGACTCAACCTTCCTGAAGCATATCCGCATGCTGTATCCGCAGCACGCTCGCACCGCGCTCCGAATCTTGGCGCTTGATGGGATTGGAACCGACGACCCGGTTATTAAAACCCCCCTTCGACTCAATTTCCTTGTAGTCAACATTGGCTTGGCCTCGATTGAAATCACCAATTTGGGGCCGACACCGGACAGGCAGATTCTGGGAGAACTTTGGGGAACCTGCCGTTATCTTATCTGCATACGAGACCGGCGATACGACAGGGTGGATAGTGAAGACCATTGCGGGCGGTCCCGGATCTTCTCTACGTTAACGTCGATGGACGAAACGTGGAGTGTAGCTTTCTATCAGGCTCGCCTCTCGCTTGAAATTAGGCAGCCGCGACCGCCTCCCGTCGAGCATTCCCGCGCAGAGCATCCGCGGGCACACCGTAGGTCCGGAGAAACGCGCGGCGCATACGCTCGCGATCCGCGAAGCCGGTTTCATGGGTCACGAGGTTCACCGTGTGTCGCCCCTCTTCAATCATGAACCTTGCCGCCTCGAGTCTTAGGCTCTCAACGGCTTTCGCTGGTGATTGGCCGGTCTCCGCCAGGAAGGCACGGCTGAACTGACGTGGGCTCAGGTTGGCGACAGCTGCAAGTTCATCGAGACGGATGGCCTGACAGTGCCTGCTTCGCACCACCGATCAGCCCGCTACGAACGAGGCCATTTGTGGTTAGACCTACAGCATCTAAGTAGGCAATCCCTGTGAAAGTTCTTCCTTTGTTCTTCCAAACAGCATAGATTCCGCTAGACAAACCCCTTAGACCTATAAAGATGACGATAGAACGCCGCTTTGACATCCCGCTGATAGCTTCCCTGGCTCTAAAGGAAAAGCAGATCCAGCAAAACTACCGGCCGATCATTGCGGTTCATAAGTGGTTTGCCCGCAGGCCGGGCACTCTCTTTCGCGGCCTGCTTCTTTCAGAGTTCTCGGATAAAAAGCTCGTGGACTCTTATTTTAGCTCGCATGATTTTGCTGGTCGTAGAGTTGCCGACCCCTTCATGGGCGGGGGGACACCCCTCATCGAAGCAAACCGGGTGGGGTGTGATGTCATCGGTTTCGATATCAATCCTATGGCAACCTGGATCGTCCGCGACGAGATCGAGCATCTTGACCATGACCTGTACCGCCAGCAGGCCCAACTCCTCGTCAAAGACCTGGAGGAGAAAGTCGGAGATCTGTATCGGACCGACTGCCCCAAGACCGGAGACAAGGATCTTCCAGTCAAGTATTTCCTCTGGGTAAAGACCAAATCGTGCGAGGCCTGCAGTGGCCCGGTCGATCTCTTCCCTGGCTATATGGTTGCGGAAAACAAACGCCATCCAGAGCATGTCTTGGTCTGCTCACAGTGTGGTGAGCTAAATGAAGTCAGGAACTTAAACGAACCCCATCAATGCACCTCATGTGCCGCTGAGCTCGTCGTGAACGGGCCTGCAAAGCGGAACAGATGCGCGTGCCCTCACTGCGGAACCGTCTCCAAATATCCAATTGAGTCCGAGGGCCCGCTCAAACATCGGTTGTTTGCTATAGAATACGCAAATCCGGCCCGGAAAGGCCAATTCAAAGGTCGTTTGTTCAAAAAGCCGGATGCCAAAGACCTGGCGCGTGTGGCCGAGGCAGAGCGCCGCTGGGAACAGCTTGCCAAAACCTTTGTGCCGCGTGAGGAAATTCTCCCAGGTGACGAAAGTGATCGTCTGCATCGTTGGGGCTACACCCAGTACGATGAACTCTTCAATTCCCGGTAACTGTTGGGGCTGGAGCTAAGCTGCCAGCTTATCGCAACTCAGAAAGATGAGCGGATCAAGAAAGCCCTGGCGACCAACCTGTCGGACCTCTTACGCTATCAAAACATGCTGTGCCGCTACGACACGATGGCGTTGAAGTCACTGGATATCTTTTCCGTTCATGGTTTTCCGGTCGGGCTCGTCCAATGTGAGTCTAACCTTTTGGGGATTGTCTCTCCCAAGGGGATTAATATTGGTTCCGGCGGCTGGACCAACATCATTGAAAAGTACGCTAAGGCCAAGCGCTATTGTGATGCACCCTTCGAGGTTCAGCAACAGGGCAGCAGAAAGATCCAAGTGCCAATCCCGGGGGAATGGATCGGGGAAGAGCGCGAAGGCGCCAGAAGACGCGACGTTATCATCGAGTGCGGCAATTCCGCAGACGCCGTACTTGAGCCGGAGAGCCTAGACGCGGTCTTCACGGACCCACCGTATATCGGGAACGTCCAGTACGCGGAACTGATGGATTTCTGCTTCGCATGGCTGCGGCGACTGGTTGGACCGGGATTCCCAGGTTTCGACAGGATCTCGACGCGCAACGCGGACGAGCTCACCGTCAACGTGACTGAAGGCCGCGACCTGTCACACTTCACGGAAGGCCTCGCCAAGACTTTCACGGCCATGGCACGTGCCCTGAAACCCGGAGCGCCGCTTGCCTTCACCTACCATCACAACAAGCTTGAAGCCTACCTGCCAATAGGCGTCGCCATTTTGGATTCGGGTGTCAATCGGCATCGTAACGGGACCCCTTATCGGCTCCCAAAAGGGACCCCTGCCTCTGGTTGCATAGGGTCAGCGCGCGTAGGCCCGGAGCTCTCCGTCTAGCGCAGGGGCCTGCGGGCGCGGGTTGTTTGTCTTTTCGGCTTTAGCTTTGAGAGCGGTTTTTGAAGCGCCAGGATTCATTCCCGGTCTCAACGATTTCGCAATGGTGGGTGAGCCTGTCGAGCAGGGCGGCGGTCATCTTGGCGTCGCCGAATACGGCCGGCCACTCGCCGAAGGCCAGGTTCGTCGTGACAATGATCGAAGCCCGCTCGTATAGCCTGCTGATCAGGTGGAAGAGGAGCTGACCACCGGCCTGGGCGAATGGGAGATAACCGAGTTCGTCCATGATGACGAAGTCGAGCCTGGTGATGAAGTCGGCCAGCCGCCCCTGCTTTCCGCTACGTGCCTCCGTCTCGAGCCGATTGACGAGATCGACGACGTTGAAGAAGCGGCCGCGTGCGCCGTTGCGGATCAGGGCGCGTGCGAGCGCGATGGACAGATGGGACTTCCCCGTGCCGGTTCCGCCGACCAGAACGATATTGTGCTGCTCGGCGAGGAAGGCTCCTGTCGCAAGCTGGCGCACCAGGCCTTCGTTGACCGGCGTGTCGGTGAAGTCGAAGTCGTCGATGTCCTTGGCCAGCGGCAGCTTGGCGACGGTGATCTGGTATTTGATGGAGCGCGCCTGCTTCTCGGCGATCTCCGACTGAAGCAGGTCACCGACGATGCGCGGCGGTTCGTGCTGGCGCTTGATGCCGGAGGCCATGATCTCGTCGTAGGCGCTGCGCATGCCGAACAGCTTTAGCGTGCCCATCATGTCAAGGATTTGGGATCGTTCCATATCAGCTTGCCCTCCTGAGGCTGTCGTAACGGGCGCAATCGGCCAGAGGCTCGTGGGTCAGGCGAAGCGCATCGGGAATGGAAAGGATGGCGGCTGGCTGCGGGTCACGCTTGCGGGCCAGGATGTTGATAATGACGGCGGCCGAGAACACGCCCTGATCGAGCGCCTCCTGGCAGGCCGCCTCGACGGCGGGGAGCCCGTCCAGGCCCACACATTCGAGGATCGATACCATCTGCCGGTCGCCGTCATGCATGGCCTTCAGCCGGCGGCGCACCTTCTCCATGGCGGCGGGCAAAACCCAGTCGTGGAACGGCGCACCGTTGCGCAGCGCTCCCGGTTTGCGGGTCAGGACCGGCACGTAATGCCAGGGATTATAGATCGTCTCGCCACGGCCGAAGCAGCGGTCGTGTTGGCCGATCTCCACGCCATCCTGCCGGATGACGATGCGATCGGCATAGGCATGTATCTCGGCCGGGCGGCCAACTGCCGTGGACAGCACTGAGTATTTGTTGTTGTCGAAACGCACGAGGCAGGTCTTGCCGATCGAGGCCTGCACCGCGTGGAAGCCGTCGAATTTGCCGGGATAGCTGACCAGATGCGGCCGTTCCGCATCGAACACCTCCCAGATCGTGCGCTCCGTCTGATCGACATGCTTATGGGCACGGGCGTAACTGATGCACTTGTCCAGCAGCCAGCCATTCAGCTCATCGTAGGATTTGAAGCGCAGCCGCGGCGTGAAGAAGCGTTCCCTCACCAGATTGACCTGGTTCTCGACCTGGCCCTTCTCCCACCCCGACGCCGGCGTGCAGGCCACCGGTTCGATCAGGTAATGGCTGCACATCTGTAGGAAGCGGCGATTGTATTGCCGTTCCTTGCCGACGAAGACCGTCTCCACCGCGGTCTTCATGTTATCGTAGATGCCGCGCGTGCAGGCCCCGCCCAAGAAGGCGAACGCCCGGTCATGGGCGTCGAAGACCATCTCCTGCGTCTCGCGCGGATAGGCTCTCACATACATCATCCGGCTGTGGCAGAGCCGGACATGGGCAACCTTCACTGTGGTCGTCACGCCGTTCAGCACGACGATCTCGTGGCTCCAGTCGAACTGGTAGGCCTCGCCGGGCGCATAATAGAGCGGGACATAGGCTTCCGCCGTCACGGAGCCGCGCTCCTTCGCCCATGTCCTCGCGTAGCGCCGAACGGTGTCATAACCCCCCTCGTAGCCGAGGTCGCGCAAGTCCTCGAATATCCGGATCAGTGTCAGCCGTTCGCGAGAGGATTTGGCCTCATTGGCGAGCAGCATACCATCGAGCTGATCGCGCCAGGGCCCGAGCTTCGGCTGAGGGTTGACGGGTCCGCTCGTATTTGAACTCCGTCTCATCCGCTGCGCAGAACCTTCCGCACCACCTTGCGCGATATGCCAAGCTCCCGGCAGATCGCCTTGATCGACTTGCCCTGCACACGCGAAAGCCGCCGTATCTTCAGAAATTGTCTCCACAACAAGCATCCAAATAAAAAGCCTCCGATGAAACCGGAGGCTGTTGTAACCCCATCGCAGATGGGGTCCCGTTTGGACGCC